>CAVYQC010000006.1:0-748763 GCA_963770555.1 uncultured Acidobacteriaceae bacterium | reverse complement strand
GCGTCCTCCCATCGGCGTAGACCAAGTACAACTCATTGGCCCACCGCTCTCGATGATGAATGATCTCGGTGTCTCCGTCCTGTTCCACAAACGTCGTCACATGCTTGACCGAGCGCCAGCGGGCTATGTGCCGGTCGTCGCCCTGGCCGAACACGCCGTTCAAGAGGCCTGCGGTGCACAGAAGCCCGACATGGCCACCATGCAGCGGCGTGATGGGCCGGCCGGTGGCAACATCCTCATGCGGCATTAGCAGCGGCGCCGCCTGCTTCCATGCGCCCGATTGCGGCAACAGGTCTTCCAACAGATCGTATGGCAGGCCGCGATAATTCAGCTCCACTTCGGCAGATGGAGGAACCGAATACGGTGGACAGGCGCCGGGCTGCAACTCAGGCAGTGCCTGGAAACTGCTATAGAGGCCAACGCTTTGCAGTTGTCGCTTGTTTTGCTCAACGGCCGCTCCTCTAACATCGCGCCGCTGGCCCAGCACCGCGATTTGCCGGTACTGGACCGAATCGGGATCGGTCATACGAAAGACGTTCAGACTTGCGAAATGAGAACTCAGGATGCCAGAACAGTCGTGCAATCGTTCGTACGGAATCACCAGGATGAGAACGCCTTCCATTGCCAGCCAGCGGTAGGTATGTTCCAGGAACACTGCCTCCATGCGGCGATTCGCGATGGAGCCTATCTCGGAGTCATAGGGCGGATTCAGGTACAGCAGCGAGAAGGATTCGGGACGCGCAATGGCATCGAAGGCATTGCCCTGGATGGTCTCAATGCCATTTGTGCTGGCAATCCGCGCACGTTCGGCGTCGAGTTCGACCCCATAGCGCCGTACGGGAGCTTCGCTGGTCACGAGCTGCAACGCGGTGCCTTGCCCGACGCAAGGATCGATCACGGAAGCCGGCCCGGCAAAGGAAAGCAGAGAGCGCATTTTCACTCCCTCGGCCTCAGGCAATGGGTAGTAACCCATCTTCAGGCGCGCAACATTCCGCATGAATACACCTCACTTCGTGGAATTTCTCATAAAATGAGCCATTTAGGAGCTTCCAGCTTCAAGGATGGACACGCGCGTTGGGCGCTTCCCGTCAACCCAGGATCATGCCGGGGCAGATCAGCGAACACTGGCCGACTTTTCCGGACTTATCCGCCCTCAATGAGCGCATTGGCGATTTACTAATCGTCGGCGGGCGAAGACCGGATAAAGAATCCAGACCGGACGGAAAGAGTTCACAGTGACGCGGCAGCACCTGAGAAATACATTGGATCGTTCTCGTAATTCCTTCTCTTTCTCAGAGGGCTCGCAAGGCTGCCACTGTGGCATCGTCTGTTTGGACGCCTTGGGAAAACCTATCCATCGATTCAAGGATCGACCGAACGAGTTCATCCGCGGACCGGGCCGTGCAGGTTTTCGCAGCTTGAAGCAGACCGTCAGTTCCCCACTCTTCACCCGAAGGGCTCGATGCTTCAGTTACGCCGTCGGTGTATACAAGGATCAGATCGCCGGGATGGAGGTGGATGATCCCCTCGTGCCAGGTTGCGTCGGGAAACAGTCCCACCGGGGCTCCAGTCGGCTCGAGCCAGTCCAGAGAACCATCTCGGTGAAGGATTACGGGAGAATTGTGGCCGGCATTCACATACCGAAGCGTGCGTGCCCCACGGTCCAGTACGCCGCAGAACAAGGTGGCATAGCGGCTGTCGAGCGAGGAGTAGCAGACCTGCAGGTTTACGATCCGTAGCAGCGCGGACAAGTCGTCGCCTGTGAATACGGACGCAGTGCGCAGAGATGCCTGAATGTTGGCCATCAACAGGGCCGCTGCAACGCCCTTTCCGGAGGCATCGCCGACGAGCATGGCAAGCCGTCCGTCCGAGAATGACGAAAAGTCATAGCAGTCGCCGCCGAGAGCCCGCAACTGGCGGCAGCTCGCACTATAGTCCACGTTGCAATGGTCCCCGGCCGAACCCCGCATGAATCGCTGCTGCACGGAACAGGCTTGAAACCAGTCCTGGCTGACATCCACCACTAGATCATCCGTCGTCATAATCCAACCTCCAAACGTATGTCGGTTCTGGCTGCACAATATCGACATGAAGAGGCCTTGGTTTTTTTGAGAGAATTTTTTTGCGGGGATGTCGAGAACGGGCATGTCGGCTCCGACTACCAGATGAAAGCGCAGACCGAGCCTGGCAGGCCGGCCCACCGAGGGGCGAGATCGGCCACTCGAATGCGGAACTCACAGGAAAGCAAAGGAGGACATGCAATGACGACCTTAACCCCTTACCTTTTGTTTGACGGAAACTGCAAACAAGCCATGGAGTTCTACAAATCCTGCCTCGGCGGGGAACTGACGGAGATCCTGGTAAAGGACTCTCCCGCGAAGGACTTCATGCCCGCGTTTCAGCACGAGAAGATACTCAACGCACGGCTGAAGAGCGAGACCGTCGACCTTTCGGCATCGGACTGGCTGCGGCTCGACCGTACCCGAGTGCCGGGCAATACCGTTTGCCTTTATCTGCACGCCGAAACGTTCCAGGAACTGAACGCTCTCTTTGCACGCCTTGCAGATGGAGGAGAGGTGACTGACCCGCTGACGGCGATGTTCTTCGGTACGTATGGCGCACTCAACGACAAATTCGGTGTCAGATGGATGTTTCACTCCAATTAGGGGCGCTTGTCGAACGTATTTCAACTCACGAATGAAACCATCAAAGGAGACAAAGGTCATGAAATACATTCTGATGATGTCGGGCACCCAAACAAGCGTTGCCCGGTATCAAACCTGGTCGCAGAGCGACCGCGACACGCACATGCAAGCCTTGGGCGCCGTGGTGAAGGGCTTGGTCGAAACGGGCGAGTTCGTTGCCACACAGCCCTTGGCCGAACCGAAGGATGCCAAATTCGTCCGCGGCGAGAAGAACGGGCTGCCGGTGACGGATGGCATCTTCCCCGAATCCAAGGAGTTTCTGCTGGGCTACTGGATCGTCGATGTGGCCACACCCGAGCGCGCTTGCGCCATCGCTGCCCAGATTTCGGCTGCTCCAGGGCCGGGAGGCATTCCGACGAATATGCCGATCGAGGTACGGCAGTTCCTGGAATCCAGAACGACCCCGAAGTGACCCGGCCGTCATGGGGATCGATCTAAGCACTGGAGTTCTCTTGCAAGAGGTTCAGAGGAGCGGAAGATGAAATACATTCTGATGATGAACACCATGCGGACGGGGGCGGGAGTCCCAACCTGGCCCCGCGCCGATCTGCAGGCGCACATCGCTTTTATGCAGGGCTTAAACCGCGATCTTAGGGAGTCCGGCGAGTTGGTCTCAGCTGAAGGCCTTTCCTTCCCGGATCAGGCGCGGCTGGTGCGAGCGGGAAGGGATGGCGCTCCGGACACCGATGGCGTCTTTCCTGAGTCGAAGGAGTTTCTCGCCGGTTTCTGGATCGTCGATGTGGATACACCGGAGCGAGCGTATGCCATTGCGGCCAGAGTGTCGGCGGCGCCAGGGCCGGGAGGAAAGCCTCTCAATATGCTGATCGAGGTACGTCCGGTCATGAGCGCACCGCCGCCGGAGATGCTGTGACGGAGCCGGCAACTGCAAATGGCTGGGACGAAGCGTCGGAGGGCCTGCTGCGCGAACTGGCGCCGCAGGTGCTCGGCGTCGTGGCCCGGCGCTTTGGCGACTTTTCCTCGGCCGAAGACGCTGTGCAGGAAGCGATGCTGGCCGCTTTCAAGCAATGGCCACTAGAGGGAGTTCCCGAGAATCCGCGTGGATGGTTGATTCGGGTTGCATTGAGACGGATGACAGATACGGTGCGCAGCGAGATAGCGCGGCGCGAGCGGGAAACCGCGATGACACCGGAGGCGGAGCCGATGATTGAGCCGGCAAAAATGGAGACGGACATGGATCCCGAAGATACGCTCGTTCTGCTTTTCATGTGCTGTCATCCCGCGCTCAGCATGCCGTCGGCAATTGCACTTACGCTGCGAGCGGTGGGCGGGCTGACCACAGCGGAGATTGCCAATGCATTCATGGTTCCCGAGACGACGATGGCGCAGCGGATCAGCCGTGCAAAGCAGAGCATCAAGGCATCCAAGGTTCCCTTTTGCCTGCCGAATCCGCAGGAGCGCAGGGAACGGCTGCCCGCCGTTCTCCATGTGCTGTACCTGATCTTCAGCGAAGGTTATGTAAGCAGCATCGGTGCGCACTTGCAGCGACTGGATTTGGCGCGTGAAGCAATCCGGCTGACCCGGAGCGCAAGGGCTCTGCTGCCGGAGGATGCAGAGATCGCCGGTCTGCTGGCGCTGATGCTGCTGACCAACGCGCGTCGGAACGCCCGGACGGCGCCGAATGAAGAATTGGTCCCACTCGATAAACAGGACCGGAGTCTGTGGGATCGGGCCGAGATCGCTGAAGGCACGAATCTGCTGACGCTTGCCCTGTCGCAAGGAGCTGTGGGGCTTTATCAGCTTCAGGCCGCGATCGCCGCGGTTCATGACGAGGCGACGCGTGCGGAAGATACAGACTGGCCACAGATCCTCGCGCTTTACGAACTGTTGCAGCGCGTGTCGCCCAGTCCCATGGTGACATTGAACCACGCCATCGCGGTTGCAATGGTACATGGACCGGCACACGGGCTGGAACGTCTGAAGGCGCTGGAAAGCGACGAACGACTGGCTGGGCATTATCGGCTGGACGCCGTGCGCGGGCACCTGTTCGAAAAACTCGGAGACCTCGATAAAGCGGTACAACACTATCGGGCCGCAGCGACCAAGACGACAAGTCTGCCGGAACAAAATTACCTGATGACGCAGGCGGCTCGGCTCGAAGAGGTTTGCAAACAACCGAAAAAATGACTCCTCTGAAACGGAATCGCTGCCTTGAATCTATTGATGCGTGCAAGGCAAATGCACTTATCGAACACAGGTTCGGCATCGGTATGCTGATTACTCCTGAAAAACGCCCATGTAGCCGGGAGGAATTCTGGATTCACGCTGAATCGATGCGTGTCGAATCGAGGCTCGCTGCGGTCTGCTCGCTACGCGGCCAAGGCGAGCGCAGGAACCGGATCCGGGTCCCACGGCTCTGGGATCAACGGAGCCATTCGGATAATCCTCCCCGAACCGCAGAGACCGCAACGCTGCCGAGTCGAAGACGAGATCATCAAGCAGTTCTCACAATAGACGGCTTTCTCCAATGGAATCGATACAAGGCCGGGCTCCGTTCGAATCATCCGTACATTGCACATAGATCCTCCAGGTATCGACCGATGCCTATTTGGCTTGCGGGTCGCCGGTTTCGCGGGGTGCCTTGTCGCGTTGCTCAATCAACGACTTGTACAGGTCGGCGAGTTCATCGACCGTATCCGCCCCGCCGACTGGTTCATCCTGTCCCGATCCCAGCCATGGAAAGCGTTCTTCCAGCAAAGCCAGGACCCATTCAACAAATGTCTTAGGACGCTCTTCTTCGGCTCCCATTCAAAGCTCCTTTGGCGCAGCGCCTCATCCGGAATTCGGTGGCGGTGGAGCGAATGCAATTGAAGTTGTCGAGGAATGCAACCCACGAGTAGGGGAGAGGAAAGTTTCGGAACGCGACGAATCGCCAGCACCTATCTCAGAACGCTCCTTTCACGGATGGGCCACGCTGCGTGATGCCCTCCGCTCAGGCGGCAGGTTGCCCGGCCAGCCTTTCGAGTTCCGAAACCAGATGCCTGAGTGCTTCGAGATTGCCGATTGTTGTCATTGACCCGATGTGCAAGCGGTCGAGCACGGAGACGAATTGCGTATCTCCGATCGACTCGGCCAGCGACTGCACTTTACGGATTCCGCGTGATGCGCGTTCCATCGCCTCCGCAGCGGTCGCCTGAAGCTGCGCGTTTGGAATGGCGTTCGCTTGGCGCGCTCGCGCGACGCGCCAGAGAATTTCCCGGTAGATCAGGTCGCCCAAGATACGCCGGAACCCCTCAATCCTCGCCGTGGTCTTCTGGTCGATGGGGCCACGTTGCACTTCCGGAGGCCGTGGACCACAAGCTGGGTTGGTCTTTCCCGTCGCCGAATTTGCCTTCGGAAGCGCCCAATTTGGAAGTGCGGGAAGCCTGGTCGGCTTACCATGCCCATCGAGATCGACCCAGTTCTCCGGCAGGTTGTAAAGATAACGGCCCAGACCAAAACAGCTGCTGGCGCGTTTGAATGCCTGTGCTTCCGCTCCCGTCATCGCATTCTGTTCATCTGCCCACTGCTCCCCGCTTCCCGAGTGCGTCCCAAGCCGTGCGATCGTCAGAGTGCATGTAACCAAGACTTTACCGGTTTGAATGATCTTGTCCCGCTTCTGCCGGCTCACGGCCGATACCGTGGTGACGTCGTAGTTCCTGGTCCAGCCGCTCGGGGTGAAGAGTTGGTTGAGGCGGTCTGTGTAAGCTCGCGGGTCCGCAAATGCGATCACCGCGCCGCGGGTGCCATCGTGGCTCGTGTGAGTCACGCGCCACTTAATCTCCGAAGGGCCAAACGGTTCCGCCAACTGCGTGAAAAGAGCCTCGGTATCCGGACCAGTCTTTGCTTCATTGGTTGCCATCGCATTTGCTCCTCAAAAAACTAAGGCGCCCCGAAGAGCGCCCTGGTTCACGTTGATGAAGACACATTGTTCTAGAACGGGATCTCATCAGGGTTCAGTTCTTCGTCGGCGTACTGCCCTTCCATCCCCTGCCGCTGGTAGCTCGATTCACCAGCAGTCCTTCGAGAGTTGTCCCGACTATTGCTGTGAGTAGATCCGCCATTCTCCCCACGGCTTCCGCCCAGCAGCGTCAGATCATGGACGAATATCTCCGTCCAGTACCGCTTCTGCCCGGATTCCTTGTCATCCCAGGAGCGTGTTTGAATCTTGCCCTGGATGAAGAGTTGCGTGCCCTTGCTCACATAATCCCGCACGATCTCCGCGGTCCGGCCGTAAGCGACCAGGTTGTGCCACTCGGTCCTGTCGGACCAGTTGCCCTGACGGTCCTTCTCCCGGTCGGTAGTCGCGAGAGAAAAGTTGACGGCGAGCGTGCCGCCCGGTGTAGTTCCGACCTCGGGATTCTTGCCAACGTGCCCGAGCAGAAATGTCCTGTTGACGCTCTTTGCCATGGTGGTTGTTCCTTTCCTAGTGGTCTCGGTTGCATACATGGTCGAGAGCCACAGCTTTGGTGATCTCGACATACGTTCCGTCGGAATAGCGGTAGAACCGCTGGCCGTCCGCACTGATATTGAGATAGCGGCGCGTGAGCCAGTGCTTATACAACTCGATCTCCCCGGCACGGCCCATGTACATGAAGTCCTCAAGCTCGCAGGCCGGAAGTACCAGCTTCAGTGGAGCCCAGTTAGGCTCGCCGACGGTAATCGCTACTTGCTTGGGGTCTGTCATGCTGGTTGTTCTTTCTCGGCGACCTTATTGACAACCACCACCGCCGGCGGCACCCCGACATGCGTGTGTTTGCAGCCGAGGCAGCAAACGGCTGCGGTTGTTTTTCTGATCGCCTCTTCAAACGGCAGTGGGAGAGGCAGCACCTCGCCAGCACGGCTATAGAAAACGGGGGCCAGCTTTCCCCGGAGCAAACGATTCTCTTCCTTCCAGAGATCCACGGAAAGAACTCCATCTCTGCCACGAAAGAGCGGCTTCGAGACTATCTGTGGACGCTCCCGATCTGAAGCACGCGATATCGTATGGAGCGTGATCGCCAGCTCCCAGGTCCGCTCGCTGCGAAGCATCTCAATGCGCACCATGCTTTCCGCCAGCAAGATGGCGTGACGGCCATTCACGGTGATCGAGTGGATGGGTTGTAGCCACGGCAATGGCGATCCGTCCTCCGCCACGAAAGCACAGGCCCGTCCCATGTCCGAGACTGCGCCTCCGGATTCCACCCCGCGCAGCACGTAGCGCCTTGCCAGGTGCTGGCGTTCGAGCGAGACTCCAGGCGTGCAATAGATTCCTCTCTTCTGGAGCGCCTTAAGTACGCTTGACGGCAACGCCAATCCGTAAAGGGCATGGCGAGGAGACGCGGTTCCGGGTCGATGTCTTTCGGAAATATGCATCGCTTCGCTCCTACACCACCGCACGCTTTTGGATCGGCTGACCAAGCGCGGCGCGAATTTCCTCTTTTGTGCAGCCGGCCCAGCATTTGTAGAACCGGGGATCCTTGACCTGAATGGCGAGGTTGTCTCCCGAACGGTCGTGGCCGGAAGCTGCGCAGGAGGGACACCGGGCCCACCAGTTTCGGCTGTCCCTGCGCGTCGTCCGCACATAGTCGAGAATCCGGAACTCCGGGTAGCGGGAAGATGAAACGGGTGGAGTATACGGGGCCAAGGGCACCGGCCTGTACGCTTCGGGCAGACTCATCCCTTCAATGAATGTCCTCAGCTCTGCCTCAGTCAGTTTCGTCAATCGCTCGACATACGCGAGTTGACCTTCGGGAGTGGCTTCAGCTTCATAGAACCAGTAACGCCGATTCGTCTTCCGGTGTACGCCGAGCGGAGCACGGATCGCGTTGCCGTACTCGCCGTGATCGAGCTTGTCCTGGCGCGGGAAAACTTCTATGCCTTCCTTCAGACCCCCGCCTTTGACCGGAACGCCGAGCCGGAGCGCGAGGTTATAGACATAGATTCGGCACTCGGATGCCAGCAGCGGCTCGGCGCCGAAGATCCAGAGATGACCACCGCGGCGGGACTGCTCCAGGGCGGCGTCCACTCCATCCTGTTTGAGTTCCCATTGCAGCCGAAACAAGGAATCCAACGCTCCATCGAAATCGGCGTCAATTGCCACCCACTTCGAGCGCTGCGTCTCGGGATTGATTGCGTAGAGACTGATAGTGATGTCGCCATTGAGGTGCATCCGCACCACGCCGTCATCGAGAGGTTTTGGTTCCTTGGTCTTCCAATCCCGCGCTGGGTAATAGGGGACGGAACCGTTCGGCAAAGGTCGATCTCCCTGGATTGCATAGGCACGTCGGTTTACGAAGAGCCGAATGAAACTGCTTGCCGTTTCCCGGTTTACACAGAACTTGGCATACATGGCGTCCTGCCTCCTTCATCCGTTGTGTGGTTGTATCCCGGGTCCAAAACTCGGTCAAATTTGCGGAACGGGCGAGCAGGACACGCGAGCCCAGCATGTCTCCTCGCCTGTTCCGATTGGAGGCCCTACGCGGCTTTGCTCCTTGGGACCGCGACGATCTTGACGAACTTGGAAGCGTTCATGGGGAAAACTGGCGCCGGGTTGGGGGCCGAATGACCGTGAGTTCTTCCGGACGCGCACCAGGCGGACGACTGAACCCTGGCGATCGCACGATTGATCGAGCGGATACGACTTGCGGACAGACGCATGACGGTTCCTCCGTTGGAAAGGGATGGCTTTACTTGATTGGGGCGTGGCGAGGGGACTAGGCGTTGGCCGGCTGGAACTCAGTGAGCAACAGACCGGGCTGTTCAACCAGGCGGAACAGGTCGTACTCGGAGAACGCGCGGTCGAACTTCTCTGAGGTGAACTGGTCTTCGCAACCTTCGAACGAGAGCATGTACCATTGCTCGCGCTGTCGATCGAAGACGTAGATTGCTCCTGATTCGCTGTTGTCGGGCACCATCTGCAGGAGCAGGACGCCTTTGGCTGTCTGGATCCACCGGGTGGCAATGGCCTCTTGCAGCTTGAATACCTCGTCGAGGCTCGACAGCGGCGCCGAACGCAAACCAGAGGTCCCGCCACTCACGCCCCGCGCGAGTTCATTAGTCGGCGCGCTTCGGATCGCCAGCGATTCAGGATCGCCGGAAATGAGGAAGCTCCGCGTCGCTCTGTATTCGATCAGAAAATCCACCGGCTGCGTTGGATTCGTGGCACTTGAGCCTTCGCTGACCAGTTCCAGCGTCACATGCTGGCCTGATTTCGTTGCGATGAGAAGGTTCGACTGCGCAGCATCTTTTACGATCGGTTTGACGTAGACATACTCCGGCTCGCCTTCGTTATGTTCTGCCTTGAACTCCCCTGGGCTGCCGAGGATTACGGATGTGATCTCCTCTGGCATGCGGATGGTCGATTCAAACTCTGGCCTGAGATGAAGGATCGTGACATCTCTCGGATTGATCGTGACAGTGGCGACACGTGCTCCAACTGCTGTGTCACTCGCGCTGAGACGAAGCGGAAGCAGGACTGCGACAGGGATGAGCCAGCGAAGTTTCATGGGGTTGACCTCCTTAACGGCCGAACGGCCGGATACTTGCGAAGCATGTACTGCCTTCGTACCGCTTGCACGTAGGCAACGACGTCCGGGTTGCGATAATCGAGTTGCTTCCGTGCAATATTGCGGTCGCCGGCGTAGTAGGCCGCGGCGACAAGGCGCAGATCCCCGTGGAACTCCCACATCAACGTCGTCACGTAGCGGGTGCCCGCGGCAATGTTTTGTTCCACATCAAAAGGCTCGAAAGCGCCAAATCGCTTTGCCGTAGCGGGCATGAGCTGCATTATTCCCATCGCCCCCTTTGCGGAGACCGCTCGCGGGTTCCAACGCGATTCGACGTCGATGAATGCGGCGATCAACTCCGGCGGCACGCGATAGTGCACCGCATACTGCTTTACGATCCGCGCCGCCGGTAAAGGATCCGTTTGGCCAACGACGAGACTGGGAAATAGCAGCAGTATGAGTACGCACCGAATCATGATGCTGATCCTCCTCGGAGCGCGAGACTCTGCGCGAACCTGGCTCCGTCGTCGAGCAGGCTCTTGAACCCTTCCCGCAACAGGAGATGTCGACGGTCCTTCTCGGTCTTCGCCAAAAAAGGAAGCAGGACGTCACGATGCTCCGCTGTTACGTGGTCGGTCCCGAGGAGTTGCAGTGCATTGGCGAAGTCGATCATCTCCGAGACCGATGGCGGCTTTTCCAGTGAGTAGTTGCGGAAGGAGAGCGCTATTCCGGCCATCTCGCGATGGAAGCTCTCATCGGCCTTCGGGGTGCGGCTGGCAATGATTTCGGCTTCGCGCTCCGGCGTCGGATGCTCGACCCGCACGTAGAGGCTACGCCTTCTGATTGGGTCGCCCAGTCTTCGTTCTTCGTTGCTGGTGAGCACGACAAACGGTATGGTCTTTGCCACAACTGTGCCGAACTCTGGAATCGAGAGCTGCCAGGCCGATAGAATTTCTAAAAGCATGGCTTCAAAACCATCGTCGACTTTATCCAACTCGTCGATGAGCAGCACACAGGGCCTGTCGCATTCGAGCGCGCGCATTAGCGGACCCGGACGGAAGAAATCCCGCCCCTTGAGGTTCGCCTGAACCGCCTGCCAGTTCTCGTGCTGACCTTTCGAGAACTCCATGTAGAGACGCTGCAGGCCCTCGTCGAAACGGCCGATTGCCTTGTCCTCGGTCACGCCGCGGTAACACTGCAGCCGCTCGATGTGCGTGCCGGCTGCGGCGGCAACAGAAACGGCCAATTGCGTTTTGCCTGACCCTGCGGGCCCTTCGAGAAGCAGCGGCTTTTGCAACTTCGCAGCGAGAAAGACCACCTGAGTCATTACCGGATCGATGAAGTAGCCGGTGGCAGCGAGTTTGAACCCGAGATCGTCGATTGAATCAAACATCGCTTTGTCCTCGCTCCTCAGCCCCAGTGGGCGTCACGTTCTGCATTAATCTGGCATTCGCGCTCTGCGACCAGACGTGCAGGCCGGAGCCGCATTGAACCCATACATGCGCTAGCGAAGTGGCTTCCAATGCGACAAGGAAGACTAGGAGCCCGCGCGCCGGGAGATCGCCCGTCCACGCAATCGAGATCGCCTTGCCGAAGTAGACCGTCACGATTCCTTCGAGAACCGTTAGCAATACCGCCATGATCAGATAGGTTACCTGCCACTTCACGTGGGCCTCCTCCAATGCGGAGACAGCATGAGGCAGTATCAAAACTCGGTCAAATCTCCATCTGCGGGTATGGATTGACCGCGCTGTGTTCGGTGCACGATTCCAACTGCGCCAGCGACTAAGCTGTTTGAGCAAGTCGATTGCGCGATATGCGGACTGACCCTGGTCTCCGGCCGTTGCCGCCAGTCGGCAAGGCATCCACCCATTGCTCAATCGCTTCCGGGCGGTAACGCACAAGCGGTCCCACTTTCACGTACTGCGGTCCTTCTCCGCGGAGGCGCCACCTTCTTAAACATGCCAAGCTGACTTGGATCTTTTCTGAAACCTGGATTTCATTCAGGAATGATTCCATTTTGTTCTCCTTGTGTTGCATCCTTTGATCGAACTGACTGAGAGGTGGTCGAACTGACCGAGAAGGTAACCCGAGGTCTGATCTCGGTCAATTCGACCCGTACACCCCGCTTTGCTATTCGGAGGATCTCGCCTTCGAGGCAGAGCCCAATGGGGAGTTTCCCTTTCGAGAGGCGATTACGGACTCCACCGCCTCCCGCTTCGCCTTCATCCGGATATGGCTGTAATGACGAAGCATCTGACGATCGACGTGCCCGGCGATCTCCATGATGGTTTCGTCGCCGGCGCCACTTTCGGCCAGTTCTGTGATGAGCGTGTGCCGGTTATCGTGCCATCGGCCTTTCACTTTTGCGTTGTTGCGGGTGGTCTTCCAGGCCGTTTTGAATGAGGTAATGTGCCGCGCCGGATCCGAGGGCCTGGGTTTACCCCAGGGGAAGACGTACCACTCGTCGCTGATCTCGCCAAACCGCTTGCAATACCATGCGCGATGGTCGGTGAGCGCCTGGTAGACCTCGGAGTTCATAGGAACGATTCGCCCTTCTCCGGCTTCGCTCTTTGCTC
This sequence comes from uncultured Acidobacteriaceae bacterium, assembly GCA_963770555.1. Lineage (GTDB taxonomy): Bacteria > Acidobacteriota > Terriglobia > Terriglobales > Acidobacteriaceae > Telmatobacter. Next base: position 735,995 of record CAVYQC010000006.1, on the reverse strand, counting down.
TACCTACCTGGACAGTTTTCGCGACGAGGTTGATCTGGCCCCAGGTGAGCGTCTTGATCTCGGTATCTCGCAGACCTCCGTTGCGGGCCAGCATGAACGCCGGGTACATATGGGGGCTGTGTGAGCTCTTTGCTTTGGCTGCGAGACTCTCCGTTTCTTCGTTGTCGAAGGCTTTGCCGATGCTTTTGTGAACGGCCAGCTTGAGCTGCCTGGTCTTCTTCAGGTGCGCTCGGATCACCTCGCCGGGGTCGCTCAGCATCTTCAGAAGAAACCGGACCTCTTCATTGATCGACTTTGGCGCTGCCTTCTCACGCAGCCGGTCCTCCTGGTAACGAAGAACCGAAATCTCGGTGATGTCGGCGACGATCTTCGTGCCGAGAAGACGGCTGACGTGTCCAAGCGCATACTCGGCAAAAGTGGCCGACCGGTAGCGGAGCCGATAGCCCGTGAGATATTCGTCGATAATCTCCTCAAGAATCCGGACACGGTTCTGCCGAACCTCTTTAAAGTTGTTGTAGCCAGCTTCGAGTGTTTTCCGGTGTTGCCGCTCAGCGTCTTTCGCGACGGTTCGCGATGTCGATTTTGTCGGTTCATCGATTCGCTCGCCGGCGAAGCGAAACCGGTACCACCAATACTTTCCTCTCTGATAAGTTGCCATTCGGGACTCCTGTCCTGTCGGTGAGCGCGCCTGCGTGGGCGCGCGACTGAAGGTTCAGGCGAAGGCAAAATTCGATCAAATTTCAGAGAGTCCCGATGCCACGCGAAGGCGTGGTTCAGGCCGTGAGGCTGGAGGTTTGGAGTCGATCTATCGAGGGGAACCACAACTAAGATCGGTTGCTATGGGTTAGCACCGGTTTTGAAAGTGAGTGACGACAAAATTGACTACAATCGGCTCAATTTTGTGTCTTTCTGCTGCTTTCTAATGCTCTAAGTTGTTGATTTTATTGGCTCCTCAGGTAGGACTCGAACCTACAACCCTTCGGTTAACAGCCGAATGCTCTGCCATTGAGCTACTGAGGAGTGGATGGCGCTGATTTGTCCTCTATCAAGGTAGCAAAGAGAGCGCGGCGCGTCAAAAAAATGGCCCCGGGGCATTCCGGACGCGATGCGCACGCCGGAGCAGCGGCGTTTCGGCCTCATGAGCTGGAGCAGTGGACGGACCCGAGCCATATCACCGGACAGCGCGGCATGCGGCGGCAGCGGTAGGATATGGTGGATGGAGGGAGAGGCGAGATGTCCCGAATTTCCAGGCTCGATCGCAGTGAAGTGAGCGCGGAGACAGCGGCGCTCTACGATAAGGTGTTCGCCCAGCGCGGCAACGTGCCGAATATGTTCCGGGTGATGGCGCACCGGCCGGAAATTTTCGCCACCATGCAGGCGCACTTTGGAGCGGTGCTGAATTCAGGCACGGTTTCAACCAGGCTGAAGGAGCTGATCATCGTGCGAACCAGCCAGATGAACCAGACGCCGTATTGCCTGGCGAGCCATACGAAATTGGCCAGAAACCTGGGTTGGAGCGACGATCAATTGGCGCACCTTGCGGAGTGGCCGGAGCGCGCGGACTTTACCCCGGCCGAAAAAGCCGCGCTGCGGTTGGCGGAGACCATGACCCGCGATGCGAACGCCGTATCGGACGAGCAGTTTGCCGAGTTGCGCGGATTCTACTCGGAGGGCGAGATCGTGGAGCTGATGTGCGCGATCGGCCTGTTCAACTACTTTAACCGTTTCAACAACGCGCTGAAGATGGCGCCGACCCGGCCGGGCGAGGGCGGATGCGCGGCGCCGGCTGAAGCGGCCGGGCCGAGGCTTTCCCAGACCGCAACCTTGCAGTGAGATAACGTGCGCACTGCCGTGGCGATCAAGACGCGGCGCGCGGCGGACTCTCTTCCAAGCTGATTTCGGCCGCTCCTTAACGAGCACTGGCGGTGCATTGCTCGCGGTTGATGCACTCGCGATCCCCCTCACGAAGTCCGGCCGGAAGGGGCCACCAGCAGGCATGAAGTTGAAGATACCCGAAGGTGCATTCCGCGCCTACCTGTTCGACTGCGACGGCACGATTGCCGATTCGATGCCGCTTCACTACGTCGCCTGGAAGAAAGCGCTGGGCGAGTGGGGATGCGCCTTTGAAGAAGAGTTGTTCTACCGGTGGGGCGGAAAACCGGTGCACGAAATCATCTCCACGCTGAACCAGATGTGCGGCCTCGAAATGCCGGTGACGCAGGTGGCCGAGCGCAAGGAGTCGCTTTATTTTGAGCAGCTCCCGAACTTGAAGGCAGTTCCGGAAGTGCTGGAACAGATCGAGGAGCACTACGGCCTGATTCCGATGGCCGTGGTTTCAGGCAGCAGCCGCGAATCGGTGCTGAACTCACTGACCACCCTCGGCCTGCTCGACCGCTTCGACACCATCGTGGGCGCGGAAGATTATGCGCACAGCAAGCCGGCACCGGACGCATTTCTGGTGGCGGCCGCGCGGCTTGGCGTGGCGCCGCAGGACTGCCTGGTATTTGAAGACACCGCGCTGGGCATCGAGGCGGCCACGGCAGCCGGCATGGCGTCGGCGCGGGTGCCGTCGGCGCTGGAACGGCGCGAAGGAACCGCGGCCGGGGGCGAAACGTAAGCAGAGAACAGCGGAGGCTGGATGAATCGGAGCAGTGAGCTGCCCCCATTCGAAATCGATGAGAGCTCCGGGCACGAGAGCCGGAGGGGCGACAACGCGGCGCTGCTCGGGATTGCGGCGGCCATCGCGCTTCTCCATCTGCTCACCAACAATCGCTACGGCTTTCATCGCGACGAACTCCAATTCCTGAGCGATGCGCGGCACCTGGACTGGGGCTTCGTGGCTTATCCGCCACTCACGCCGTTCCTGGAGCGGATCGGGCTGGCTTTGTTCGGGCTTTCGATGTTGGGCCTGCGGCTATTCTCTGTTTTGGGCCAGGCTTTGGCCATCGTCGTCGCGGGGCTCATGGCGAGAGAGCTGGGCGGCGGACGTCTCGCACAGGTCACCACGGCGGCGGCCGTAGCTCTTTCGCCGCTGCCTCTCTTCAACGGCACCGAGTTCCAGTACACCTCCTTCGACTTCGTCTGGTGGGTGCTCATCGCTTACTTCTCCATCCGGCTCCTCAAGTCCCAGGATCCGCGGTGGTGGCTGGCCATCGGCGCCCTAATCGGCGTGGGCCTTGAGACCAAGTACACGGTCTGCTTCCTCGCCTTGAGCCTCGTGATTGGAGTCCTGCTTTCGCCGTCGCGGCGTTTGCTCTTGAGCCGGTGGTTTGCCATGGGAGTCGCTCTGGCCGTCGCAATTTTTCTCCCAAACCTGGTTTGGCAGATCCGGCATGACTTCATTTCTCTCCACTTCCTCGAGTTCATTCATGCGCGCGACGTTCGATGGGGCCGCGGCGATTGCTTCTGGTTGAGGCAACTCGTTCTCTGCGCGAACACCTATTCCACGCCGCTCTGGATTGCCGGCATCTGGCTCTATCTGCGCAGCCCGCGTTTTCGCCCCATGGCCTGGATGTACCTGTTGCCCGCTGCCTTTTTCACCTTCACGCACGCGGTCTTCTACTATCTCGCACCCGCCTATCCCATGTTGATTGCCATGGGCGCCGTTGGTTTCGAGTCCTGGCGTTCCCATCTCAGGCGCGGCTGGGCAGTGGCGCTCACGGCCGTCTTATTCGTCGCGCTTCTGGGAGCGGGCGCCTACGCGATTGCAATCATCGTGCCTCTCGAAGCCAACGGCCCGCTGCGCAGTTACGCGTTGGCCCAGAACGAGGCGCTCCGCGAAGAGATCGGCTGGAACGAGCTGGTGAAGACCGTCGCCCAGATTCGCGATTCGCTGCCGCCGGTCCAGCGGGCGAACCTTGGCATTACCACCGGTAACTACGGTGAGTACGGAGCCATCGAAATGCTCGGCCCAGCCTATGGACTCCCGAAACCGATCGGCACCACCAACTCGGAATGGTTCCGCGGCTATCCAACGCCCCAGCCGACCACGGTCATCGTTATCGGCCTCGACGAGCGGCAGGCGAATGCCATCTTCACCGGCTGCCGATGGGCCGGCCACGACGGCAACTCTGAAGGCATCAAGAACGAAGAGAGCCAGTACCATCCCGATATCTTTGTCTGCGGCCCTCCGCGCGATCCCTGGCCCGAGATCTGGAGAAAACATCGGGACTTCGGGTGAAGCGGCAGAGGAAAAGGCGATCAAAAAAGTTGTTGGCTGCCCACCTTGCAGACCGGTTTTGCATCTGACAAGGCAGGGCAGTCCACGCCAATTCCAGAGTCGACGTGACCACCTGAGCTTGCGCCAGATCGACGCTCAGCGAGGGCCGCGGCAATTTTGAGGCAGCGGCCTCAGGAGCGCAGCGATCCTGGGTTCGCCAGTCGCGGCCGTGTTTGGCCGGCGCCGGTTTGGCTGCAGACCGGACGTGACGCCAGGGAGACGATTTCGGTGCCGATGCACAGAACAATCGCAATCCTGTTCGCAGCCTGGTTGCCGGGCTGTGTTGCGGCTCTTGCTCAGCAGGTTCCTTCGCCGAGCGGGACGGACGACAAAACCATTCACCTCAATGTTGTAGTCGCGGGGAAATCGGGGTCGCCTGTATCCGGCCTCACGCAGCAGGATTTCACGCTGTTGGATAACAAGGCCCCCCGCCCCATCACATCGTTCAAGGCGGCCAGCGCGGGCCAGGAGCCGATGGAGACGATTGTGCTTCTCGACGCGGTGAACGCGCGCTTTAGCACCGTTACCTATGCGCAGGCGGAGGTGCAGAAGTTCCTGACCGCAAACGGAGGAAAACTGGCGCAGCCGACGGCGCTCGCGTTTCTGACCGACAAGGGCCTGCAGGCGGACAGCAGCTTCTCGACCGATGGGAACGCCCTGAGCGCTTCGCTTAACAACCACACGTCAGGCCTGAGAGAGATCAACCGCACCGCCGGCTTCTGGGGCGCGGACGAGCGGCTCCAGATTTCACTGAACGCCATACACCAGCTTGCCTCGGTTGCCTCGTCGCTTCCCGGGCGCAAGCTCGTTTTGTGGATCTCGCCGGGATGGCCTTTGCTCTCGGGACCCCGGATGGATCTGGATACAACGGAATCCCGGCGAATCTTTGGCAGCATCGTAGACTTCTCAGGCCTGTTGCGGGAAGCCAACGTTACCCTCTACAACATTAATCCGATTGGCCCTGGAGAATCGCTCCTGAACGCCGACTATTATCAGTCGTTTCTGAAAGGCATCAAGGATCCCGAACAGACAGACCTCGGCGATCTCGGTCTTCAGGTGCTCGCCGCGCAGAGCGGGGGGCTGGTGCTTTTGGGCAGCAGCGACATCGCGCAGATGCTCCAGCAATGCGTTGCGGATGCCAAGACCTGGTACGAGATCGACTTCCCGGAGCCGCCCACGGAGAAGCCGAATGAGTACCACCAGATTGACGTCAAGATCGACAAGCCGGGGCTGAAGGCCCGTACCCGCACCGGCTACTACGCACAACCCTGATTCGATGGTCCAAAAAAATCAGTAGAGCAGAACGGCGACGCGGTACGCGGTAAATGAGCCCTGGAGGCCCTGGGCGGGACAGCTTCCGATGGCGGCCTGGCGGTAATTGCCGGAGCTGAGGCGATCGACCAAAGCCTGAGGCAACCGGCTGAGGTCGGAGTCCTGCCAGCGCATGATGAAGCGGGCTTGCGGTGCGCCGTTGGGCCTGCCGGGCAAACCGGAATCGAAAGGGCAGGCGACGCGCGCCAGCGTGGGATACGGCAGAATGGCGACGCCGCTGACGCGGATGAGGCCGGCCACGCGCGCCTCAACCTGCGGCGCAGAGAGCATGGGCACGCCGTGCGCGTAGTCGGCCACGGCGTACAGCACGCCGCGGCTCGAAACCACCGCCACGCCGACGCGATCGACATCGGGACTGAGCAGGTTGTAGCGATGGCCGGGTGAGTTCATCCACTCGTTGTGAATCTCCGCGCCGGATGGGCCAATGGCCACGTTCTCCTCAATGAGGCCGAAATGCGCGCCGGCATTGGCGGCGCGCGCGGTCAGGTCCGGCTCGCCCTGGTATTGGTGAGCGATGGGACCTTCGTAGGCCATGCGCCGGCAGTGATCCAGCGCGGCGATGGCCAGGGCCGGATCCCACTCCAGACGCCCGACGCCTGCCTGGACGCGGGCCTGATTGGCCAGCGCGAAGATTTGCTCAGCCTCAGAGCGCAGGTCGGGCAGGCCCGCGTTGGGCACAGGGTATGCCTGCCGCTGGGCAGATGCGAGCAGAGGCGCAGTGAGTGCGACCGAAAAAACCAATGTGCGCGCTAAAACGCTCATGTTCCATTAGACCCCAGCTCGGCGCGCGAGTCGCTGTATTCTTGGGAGGCAGATGGTTTTTCGCGATTCCAACCTGTGGCGGCAGGCGAGCCGGCGCATGCGGCGGCAGCCGTTGGCCGCGGCCGGAGTGGTGCTGCTGGCTGGATTCGTTGTGTGCGGGTTGGCCGCGCCGTGGCTCGCGCACTCCAGCCCCACTGCCATCGACCTGCTGCACCGGCTCGAAGGGCCTTCGGCCGCGCACTGGGCGGGAACCGACGAGTTGGGCCGGGACACCCTGGCGCGCCTGTTGTGGGGGGCACGGCTTTCGCTGGCGGTTTCAGTTACCGTGGTCGCGGTTTCGCTGTCTGTGGGACTGGCCGTGGGCGGATTGGCCGGCTACCTGGGCGGATGGGTGGATACGGCGCTGACCACTTTTGCCATGAACACCTTTCAGGCGCTGCCGGGAATCCTGCTGGCCATCGCCTTTGCGGCGTTTCTGGGGCCTGGATTCGCCAACCTGGTGCTGGCGCTTACCATTGGCGGATGGGCCGGCTACGCGCGGCTGGTGCGTGCACAGGTGATGGCGGTGCGCGAGCGCGAATATGTGGATGCGGCGCGTGCGCTGGGCGCAGGCGGGCTGCGCATCTTCTTCCGCCACATTCTGCCTAACATTGTGCAGCCGGTGGTGGTGCAGGCAGCCATCGGCATGGCGGGGGTGATTCTGGCCGAGGCTACGCTCTCCTTTCTGGGGCTGGGCATTCCCGCGCCCACGCCAAGCTGGGGCGCGATGCTGAACGACGCGCGGCTGCATCTGTTCGACTCGCCGCACTTGGTGCTGTTTCCGGCCGCGGCAGTTGCGGGTGCGGTGCTGGGATTCAACTTCCTGGGCGATGCGCTGCGCGACGAGCTCGATCCGCGTACGCGGCTGGAATTGGGGCTGTGAAAGAGACGGGGACTGAGGGACTAGGGACTGAGGGACTAGGGAATACGGAATAGAGAGTAGGGAATAGGAAACGAGGGCGGTCAGTCGGAGATTTGATCGATTTGGAGCGTCATCTGGATGAGGATCGGCGTGGTGAGCGATACCCACGGACTGCTGCGGCCTGAGGTCGCGCCGGTGCTCAAGGGTGTGGAGCGCATTCTGCACCTGGGCGACGTGGGCCGGCCTTCGATTCTTGAAGAGCTGGGAAAGATTGCGCCGGTAACGGCGATCCGTGGCAATGTGGACCGGGAAGGCGCGTGCGGCAAGCTGCCGGAGACGGATGTGGTGCTTGTTGAGGGCCGCTACATCTACATGCTGCACGACCTGAAGACGCTGCATCTCGACCCGGCGGCAGGAAAATTTGCGGCTGTGCTGCACGGGCACACGCATGTGCCGAATTTCTACACAAAAAAGGGCGTGCTGTACTTCAATCCCGGCTCCTGCGGGCCGCGGCGGTTTGAGTTGCCGGTGACGGTGGGGTTGCTGGAAGTGAGCGCGGAAGGGGAGCTGAAGCCGGAGATTGTGACGCTACGCCTGGATTGGTCTGGGGTAACTTCCGGATAGCGGTGATCCACTCGGATTCTACACGAGATGCGTCCCGCGAGCCGGCTTCGCTCCGGCGGCGGATTCGTTCGGCAGGTACTTTGAAAACGGATAGACTTCCATCATTTTGGCAATGAGAGCCTCGCCCTCCACTTGGTTTACGCCGACCGCAAGGACCACGGTCCGGTAGTCCCGGTCAATCTGCAGTTCTGGCGGGCCACTGAAGAAAGATGGAATCCCGGATTTCTTCCGGCTGAAGCGCGGATTATGCAGCAGGCAGGTCGGGCACCGACGCGATAGCCAGCGGATTCCGAGGACGCCGTACTCAATTGCCAGGAGATCGGCGCTGAGTACGAGCCGTGTGTATGTCAGAATGGTCCAGAGAAACCCGCAGAGGATCAAGAGCGCGAGACCGAGTGTTGTCGCGAGGTACCAGCGGGACGGGCTCACGTGCCGGGCGTTCATAATCCATCGAACAACGTCTATTCCCAACACGTATAGCCAGACGAGGCCGAGCAGCAGCGAGCGCATCCAGCTCTTCGTGCTGAGATGCGCGGGGATTTCTATGCTAATGCCATCCTCTGTACGTTCCCACTTCAGTCTTCCGGCGAGCGTTTCGAGCATCGTGCCTTCCCTCGCCACGATGTTATCCGAAATCAGGGAGGGTGCATTTAACTCTGTTGGGGGATCGGGCTACGCGAAAGTTGAGATCGGGTTGAAAGCAAACTAATCGGCGTTCGACTCGTGTTCGGGATGGATTGTGGCAATCCGGAAGTTACCCGGCCGCAGCTATTCCCGCATGCGCGGATTGATCCAGCGAAAGACCACGTCCGTGAAGAAGTTCACCAGCACGTAGGTGAGGCCAATCGCCAGCAGGCAGCCTTGGACGAGGGCGTAGTCGCGGTTGGAGATGGCGTCGACGACCAGGCGGCCCAATCCCGGCCAGCTGAAAATCTTCTCTGTCACGATGGCGCCGGCCAGCAGCGCGCCGAATTGCAGGCCGACGACGGTGACGATGGGAACCAAAGCGTTGGGCAGGGCGTGGCGGCAGACGACGGCGGTTTCCGAGAGGCCTTTGGCGCGAGCGGTGCGGATGTAGTCCTGGCCCAGTTCTTCGAGCATGGCAGTGCGGATCATACGGGTGAGAATGGCGGCCAGGGACGCGCCCATGGTGATGGCGGGCAGGATGAGATAACGCCAGTCGATAGACACTGCCCCGGCGGCTGATGAGGCGCCGCCGGCATTCGCGCCGGAGACCGGAGTCCAGCCGAGACCGATCGAAAATACCAGGATGAGGATGGGGCCGAGAGCGATGCCGGGAACGGAAAGGCCGAAGAGGCTGACCACGGAGAGGGTCTGGTCCAGCGCGCGGCCGCGGCGGAGGGCGGCGACGATGCCGGCCGGGAGCGCAAGCGAGAGCGCCAGGGCCAGGGCCGCCAGCGTGAGAGCCAGCGTGTACGGATAGCGCTCGAGAATAAGTCGAGTGACCGAGTCGTGCAGCCGGATGGAACTGCCCAGGTCGCCATGCAGAACGCCGGCCCAGTAACGGATGTATTGCGTACCGAGCGGCAGATCGAGGCCGTACTGATGGCGCAGAGCCGTGATGTCGGCCGGAGTTGCGCCTTCGCCGAGCATCTGCAGAATGGGATCGCCGGGAACCAGATGAATGAGCAGGAAGACGAGCGAGACCACGAGCCAGACGACGGGAAGGGTGAGGACAAGACGGGTGAGGGTCAGCTTCATGGAAAGACAGTGGTCAGAGGACAGTGATCAGTGGTCAGTGGTCAGAGATCAGAGATCAGAGATCAAGAATCAACGATGAGGGGCGCAGGGGTCAATCATGGATCAATCAAGGCAGACGTCAGGGATCAGAGAACAGGGGTCAGGGATCAGGGGTCAGGGGTCGGAGGTCGGGGGTCGGGGCAGTGAGCCCTACTTGTAGACCTCGGGGATGAAGTTCTGTTCCTGGATGGGCGGACGGACGTATTTCGATTTGCCGAGCGGCGGCAGCTTCAGCGGCTCGGGAGTGAGGTCGCTGTAGGGAATCATGGAAAGCAAGTGGCGAATGACGTTGAGCCGGGCGCTTTCCTTGTTTTCCGCGTTGACCACGAACCAGGGCGCCTGCTTGGTGTCAGTGACGGCGAACATTTCGTCCTTGGCGCGGGAGTAGTCGGCCCAGTGCTTGCGCGATTCGAGATCCATGGGGCTGATCTTCCAGCGTTTGGTGGGCTTGTCCATGCGGTCCTGAAAGCGGCGCTCCTGCTCGGCGTCGCTGACCGAGAACCAGTACTTGATAAGGTGAATGCCGGAGCGGATCAACATGCGCTCGAACTCCGGACAGCTCTGCATAAACTCCTGATATTGCTGCTCGGTGCAGAAGCCCATGACGCGCTCGACGCCTGCGCGGTTGTACCAACTGCGGTCGAAGAGGACCATTTCACCGGCCGCGGGCAAATGCGCCACGTAGCGCTGGAAGTACCACTGCGTCTTCTCGCGCTCAGTGGGCGTGCCCAGCGCAACCACGCGGCAGATGCGGGGATTGAGCGACTCGGTAATGCGCTTGATGGCTCCGCCCTTGCCGGCGGCGTCGCGGCCTTCAAAGAGCACCACCACGCGCAGGCCGTTGTGGCGAATCCACTCCTGGAGTTTGACCAGTTCGATCTGCAGGCGGCGAAGCTCGCGTTCGTAGTTGCAGTCTTTGCCGAGTTGGATCGCGGTTGCCGCAGCCGGAGCCTGGACCTGGGGTTGAATTCCCTTCCCCTCACCGTGGCGTCGATTCTTTTTCGATTTGCCCGTCATCGGTCTTCCTCCCGACGGTAACCGATCCCTGTGCGGCGAATCGGGGATCGGGTCATTCCGGGATTGCAATGGCTGCGTTCCCGCTTTTCCGCATCACTCTCGCCCGCGCCAGTATACGCCGTGCGCATGGGTGCAACACTTTCCCGGAACGCGTATTCCAGAGGAAAAGCGCCGCGAAGGCTCGCTCTCCCCTATGCAGCGAATTGACGGGCACGAGGGTTCGAACGGAACTTGACGCGAACCTCGACTCGCGAGCCGAGGCGGTTGACGATCGAGATCAGGCGATCCAGGGTGAAGCGCTCGAGATCGGCATTGCGAATGCGCGAGAAATCCGCGGCCGCGATGCCAGTTCGCGCGTGGGCGCCGCGTACGGTGAGGTTCTGGTGGTCGAGCATCTTGATGATTTCGGCCGCCAAAATGGACTTGAGCTGTTCCACATCAGGGCTGGCGCGGCCGAAGTCGCGGAAGACGTTGCCGCTGCCGCGCACCAATTCCACTTTTTCCCGGTTCATCCCAGTAGCTCCATCCATCGTCTGAGCCGGTCCCCGATCAGTTCGACCTCACGCTGAGGCGTCTTGATTATGTAGTCATATTTGACAACACTTGTCAAGACACGCTGAACCCGGCCCGTCTAATTCGCGGGCGAAGATTCGGGGATGACCGGCTCGACGCGAATCTTGGCGATGCGCCGCGCGTCCATCTCGACTACTGTGAGCTTGCGGCCTTCGAAGACGACCGATTCCCCGGTCTGCGGAATGTGGCCGAGGCGATAGAGCACAAAGCCGGCCAGGGTTTCCACGCCGCCGTCGCGGGGCAGGTTCCATTCCATCTGGGTTTCGAGGTCGCGGAGGTTGACGCCGCCGTCCATCACCACCGTTCCGCCCGCGGTGGCGAGGATGGGACGGGACGGTGAGTCGAACTCGTCTTCGAATTCGCCGGCGAGCTGCTCGATGGCGTCTTCGGCCGTGACCAGGCCGACGATGGAGCCGTACTCGTCCACAGCCACCGCCAGGTGACGGCGGCGCTGCTGGAATTCGCGAATGAGATCGAGGACGGATTTGGTTTCAGGCACGACCAGGACTTCGCGCATGATCTGCGCCAGGCGGAGTTCGGGTTGGGGGGTGGTGGGGCGGGGTTTTGAGGGATCCCAGGTCTCCGAAGCGAGGCCTGGGCCACCCGATGGAGTGGCAGGGCGAGATTTCGAGGTATCCCAGGTCCCGGAATCGGGACCTGGGGCAGCCGGGGTTGGTGGCAGGTTTGCGTCCCAGTCGGCAGGCTCGGAGCGGACCTTCAGCCCGCCTGCCGCAGCGGGCTCGCTCCGGATCAACGGATTCTGGGTGCGGAAGTAAAGCAGCCGCGCGAGATCGCGGGAATAGACTACGCCGACGATGTGCTCCGGGCCGCGCGCTTCGTCATAGACGGGGATGCGCGAGTGGTGGCGGGCAATCACGCGGGCGCAGGCTTCCTCGAGGGTCATGTTGGAAGGCAGGGAAAAGATCTTCTGGCGCGGGGTCATGATCTCGCGGACGGGAACGTCATCGAGCTCAAGGGCGCGGTGAATGAGGGTTTCCTGAAACTGGGGCAGGATGCCGAGACGCCGCGCAGCCGTGGCGATGAGTTTGAGCTCTTCAGCAGAGTGGACGGCGGCGCGCTCGGTCATGGGAACGTCAAAACCACGCAAAACGACGGCGGCCGAGCTGCGCAGAAGGCGGACTGCCGGACGGACCAGGGCCATGAAGACGAGCATGGTAGGCGCCACTGCCACGGCAAGCGCTTCAGCGCGGCGCAGGGCCAGGGACTTGGGAACCAGCTCGCCGATCACCACGTCAAAATAGGTGATGATGGCCAGGCCCAAGGTGATGGCCGCGACGTGCGCCCATACACGCGAGTGCGGAAGAGCGCTGAACCAGGGCTGAAGGATGGAGGCCGCGAGGGGTTCGCCGAGCCAGCCGAGGGCCAGCGAGCAGAGGGTAACACCGAGCTGGACGGCGGGAAGAAGGTCGTCGAGGGCGTGCTGAAGGCGGCGAACGGCGCGGGCTCCCGGCACTTTGGCGGCCAAAAGCTGCTCGATGCGGGTGTCGCGAATGGAGACGAGCGCGAACTCGGCAGCCACAAAAAAGGCATTGGCCAGGATAAGCATGGCCGCGGCGACCAATTTGAACAGCGGAAGGCCGTGCATCTGGGGGAGAGGATAGCATTTTCAGAGATCAGGGGTCAGAAATCAGGGAACGAGGGAACGGGGAATGAGGGAACGAGGAAACGGATGGGGTTTTGCTCGCTGTGGAACCTTTGGAAGGCGGTGAACGTAATTCTTTGGGGGGAACGAAATGAGGCAGCTTCTGATTGGCATGGCGGCCGGGATGGCCGCAATCGTGTTGGCGGCGATTCCGGTGCGGGGCGAGGAAGCCACGTTCGAGCGCGACCTTGCGGTCAACGGCCGGGTGGAGCTGACCGTGGCCACGGGATCGGGGACGATTCATCTGACAGAGGGATCGGGGACGCACGTACACGTTTTCGGACGGGTGCGCTCGAACTGGGGCGGGAACGACGAGAAAGTGAGGGAGATTGCGGACCACCCGCCGGTGGAGCAGACCGGCAACATTGTGCAGATAGGAGCCCGGCACGAAAACCTGCACAACATCAGCATCGATTACGAAATTGAGGCGCCGGCCAACGCCTTTTTGAACGCGGCCACGGGGTCGGGCAGCGTGATCGACGACGGGGTGGGCGCCAACGCCAAGCTGAGCACGGGCTCGGGCGGGATTCACGCCACCGGGCTCGAGGGAGGGTTCGAAGCCGATACCGGATCGGGCAACATCTACGCCGAGCAGACGGGCGACGGTGACGTGAAGGCGGAGACGGGATCGGGATCGATCGAGCTGCGCAATCTGCACGGGGCGCTGAAGGCTGAGACCGGCTCGGGCAGCATCAAAGCCGGTGGAACGCCGGCGGGACCGTGGCGGCTGCAAACGGGATCGGGAAGCGTGGAGCTATGGACCGGCGGCGCGGCACTGACGCTGGATGCCTCCACCGGGTCGGGAAGCGTCCAAAGCGACCGCGAGATTTCGACCCAGGGAACGTTCGATCGCCACCATATGATCGGCAAGATCAACGGCGGCGGCCCGATGGTGCACGTCGAAACCGGGTCGGGATCGATTCGGATTCATTGAACGCTGACACTTTTGCCGGAAGGAACGACGGGGCGTTGGCGTCCGCGCTTTCCCAGGTCTGAAATCGGAACCTGGGCCACTCGGTTATAAGAAACAGTAAAGACTTTAGATATAAATATCCCACCTTGGCCGCAAAAATAAAAACGCGGGACCCAGAGGGCACCCCGGTGGGGCACCCAGGAGTTGTGGCGGGTTGGGGATGCAAAAAATCACGGAACGCTCTATGGGATGAAGTAATACGGGTCGGGGTATTTCACAGAGTATTCGGCTTCGGGCGCGCCTTTGAGGTCGCTCCACTGGTCGCCGACATTCAAGACGATCTTGTAGCCCTGGGCGGCAATCGCGGCGCGGGCGGCGGATTTGTAGGCGCCGACCGATTCCGATTGCGCGGAAGCCGGACGGAGCGTCAACTGCTTCCACGCGAAGCCCTGGGTGCGGAGATTTTGTTCGGTGGCATTGCGCTCGGAGTCGGGCCGGCCAGTGATGAAGAATACGTCCACGTTGAGCCGCTGGGCTTCCTTGTCGATGCGCAAGCTGCCGGGGATGGCGGGCGCGGCGGCTGAGTTGACCCACGCGTCGAAAGCCTTGGCGTCGAAGGCGAAACCGGCGCGCAGCATCTCCTGATAATTCGAGAGCGAGGTCTCGTCGATGTCGAGCACCAGCGCCAGCCTCTCGTTGGCGGCGCGCTGGGCGGCGCGGCGGCGCAGGAAGGCGACGGCGCGATCGGCCTGCAGGTCGAGGTCGTGCGCGTAGCAGCCGCATTTGCAGGTGCAGTCGTGATACTGCTTGAGTTCGGTCACCAGCAGACCGAGGTTCGGGATGCGCTCGGCCGGCTCATCGACACTGAAGGCCGGGCCGGGGACGGGGTGGGACGGCTGCTGAGCGGGGAGGCGAAACGAGCAGGACGCGCAAACCAGAACCGACACGACGATGGCCAGATGCTTCTTCAAAATGTGGGACTCCTTCATAAGGATTGTGCCAAGTTTAATTGATGGGCCGGCGGGCGAGCGCTGCACGGAATCATCCCGCCGGCCCCGTTACACTGAAAGCATGGTTCGCGTCTTTCGGCCCATCCCCGTGGAGCGGTTGAAGCTGCTGGTTTTTGACCTGGACGGCACGCTGATCGACTCGGCGCAGGATTTGTGCAACAGCGTGAATGAGACGCTGAAGGAGTTCGGTCACGAGCCGCTGCCCGATCCGGCGATTGCAAGCTTTGTGGGCAATGGCGCGCCGATGCTGATGCGGCGGTCGCTGGCGCTGGCGAGCAATCTGAGTCCGGAGGCCGTGGATGCGGACCTGCTGGCCAAAGCGTATGCGTTTTTCCTGCAGTATTATCGCGAGCATAAGCTGGACTTCACTTACGCGTACGAAGGCGTGATGGATGCGCTGAAGGCTCTGCATGAGCTCCACGAATCGCCAGGCGGAATGAAAAGAACCATGGCGGTGCTGACCAACAAGCCGGTGCGGCCGGCGCGCGGAATCTGCGAAGGGCTGGGCCTGGCAGGCTATTTTCTGCACATCTATGGAGGCGACAGCTTTGCCGTGAAGAAGCCCGATCCGGCAGGGCTGCGGGCGCTGATGGAAGAGTCCGGAGCGGGTGCGGATGAAACTGCCATGATCGGCGACAGCCAGGTGGACGTGATGACCGCGCGCAACGCGGGCGCGTGGTCGATCGGGTGCGCCTTCGGCTTCGGACCGCAGACGCTGATGGATACGCCGCCCGATGTGCTGGTGGATACCGCGGCGGACTGGACGGAGGCGCTTGGTCCTGCGAAAATTGGGATAGAGAGTTAAGGCTGTCTTCGATCGCAAAGACAGCGGCGCCCCCTTTGTCGATGGCGGGCCGATGGCAATTAAGAGCGCCGGTCCAGCCGATGGGGGCAGGCTTCTGCTCGATGAAGAGCACATTCAGTGGCATGGCCTGTGATGCTTCCTTTTTCATCTTTTTGCTGCTGAGGTTTTTTCATGCGTGCCTTTGCTCTTTGCCTGACTTTCTTTCTGGTTGCTCCCGTCGCAACGCTGGCCTGCCATACTTCGGTCCCACCGCCGCCGGCGGGCCCCACGCTGCGCGGCACGGTAACGGATTCGACCGGAGCAATCATTCCCAATGCCGAAATCGACCTGGTGGACGCGAGCGGCGCGGCCCAGGGCAAGTTCCAGTCTGGACCGGATGGAAGCTTTCAGGTGGTTGCTCCGCTTCCCGGCGCCTACACGCTGGTTGTCTCGGCAACCGGCTTCAAGACCGTCCGGTCGCAGATTTCGATTGCGGCTCCGGCCACTTCCGCCCTCACCAGCCTGGCGGCCGTGAAGCTGTCTCCGGCCTTGCGCATCGTGCTTCCGATTGCTCCAACCGCGACCAACGTGGTGGTCAGCGCGGAGTCGAATCAGGACCTGACCTCGACGGACGAAAATCACGACTCCTCGGTGATGACCGCGCAAGACCTGAAATCGCTGCCCATCTTCGACAACGATTTTGTCTCGGCGATGGGATCGTTCCTGGATTCGGACGTGGAGGCAACGGGCGGCAGCGGGCTGATGGTAGACGGCGTGGAGGCGAACCGCGTCACGGTGTCGCCTTCGGCGGTGCAGGAAGTGCTGATCAACCAGGATCCCTATTCGGCGCGGTACTATTATCCGGGCCGCGGGCAGATGGAGATCATCACCAAATCGGCCGCGCAGGATTTTCACGGGCAACTGAATTTTTACTTCCGCGACTCGGCGCTGAACGCGCAAAACGCATTGGCGCCCTCGAAGCCATTCGAGCAGCGGCGCATCTACGAGGGCAGCGCGACGGGACCCATTCCGCACGCCGGGAACTCGAGCTTCCTGGTTTCGTTCAACCGCGCGGAGCAGGACCTGGACGCGGTGGTGAACGCGACGCTGGCGCCGACTACGGCCGATCCCACAGGCGCATTTCAGGCCAACGTGCCCGCGCCGACGCGGGACACGGAGTTCAGCGTAAGGGCGGCGCGCCAGTTCGGCCAGAAGCACTCCGCGTACGTGCAGTACAGCTTCCAGGACTGGACGGCGCAGAACCAGGGAGTGGGCGGACAGGCGCTGGCCGCGGCAGGCTACAACAATCATTATCACGAGGACGACCTGGTGGCGCACGCCGACTCCACGCTTTCGGCGGACACGCTGAACCAGATTTCGCTGGTGGGGGAACATTGGTCGAGCCGGAACCAGAATGCGGTGGAAGGCCCGCAGATCAGCCTGCCCGGCGATTTCCTGGGAGGATCGGCGCAGGACGACTTCCTGACCACGGAATATAACGCGCGCCTCTCAGAGATTGTGACCTGGGCGCACGGGCGCAACCTGGTGAAATTCGGCATCAATATACCGCACATGAGCCGGCGGGCCTTCGACGACGAGACCGACGAACTGGGCACATACACCTTCGGGCCGACGCTGGCCGCCGGTGGAACGACGGTGCTCGAAACCGCGTTCCAGAACTACGCGAACGGTTTGCCCTCAGGGTTTTCAGAGAACAGCGGCGACACGCACTTCATCTATCACCAACAGGAGCTGGGCGCGTTCATCCAGGACCAGTTGAAGGTGAACGGACGCTTTGCGATTACGCCGGGGCTGCGCTACGACTGGCAGAATTTTCTCGCCAACCGGCGACTGGGATTTGCGCCGCGTGTTTCCTTCGCGTGGGTGCTGGACCCGCAGTCGAAGACGATTGTGCGCGGCGGCGGCGGCATCTACTACGACCGCTTCGGCGGCGGGCCGCCGCTGGATCTGGCGCGCTATGAGAATGCGCGGCGCCGGTCCGTGATTCTGTCGCTGAATCCGGCCACGCTGCCGCAGACGGGTTGCGTGCCGATGACGGAGTGCGTGGCGCTGAACGCACTGCCGCCGGCGCTGGCAGAGCTGGAACCGGACGCCAAGATTCCCTACCAGATGCACTACGGCCTCTCCATCGAGCGGCAACTGGGCGAGCGCGCGACGGGGTCGGTGAGCGTGTACGAGATGCGGGGCATCGACATGTTCCGGTCGGTGGACGTCAACGCTCCGACTCCGCAATCGGGGTACACGCTGCGACCCGATCCGGCCTACGGGCGGATTCGGCAGATGCAGCCCGCGGCTTTTTATACCGGCAACGGGCTCGACATTGCCTACCGGGGGTTGTGGAACAAGTACTTCACGGGCTTCGGGCGGTATACATGGTCGCACTACGAATCGAGTACCGGAGGCATAAGCTGGTTTCCGCAGAACCAGCTCGATCCGGAAGACGAGTGGTCGAACTCCGGCTATGACCGGGCGCAGCGGTTGGGCATGTACGCGATCTTCCAGCCGAAGAGCCTGCTGAATCTTGCGGCGGGCGTGTTTGCCAACTCCGGCTCGCCGTGGACCGAGCTGACGGGCACGGATTTCTACGGAGACGGGCTGTTCAACACCCGGCCGGAGGGCGTGGGACGCAACTCCGAGACCGGGCCCAGCTATGTGGACCTGGATTTGCGCTGGGGACACGACTTTGCGATTACCGCCAACAAGGCTGATGAGGCGCCGCGGCTGGGCTTTTCGGCCAGCTCGTTCAACGTGCTGAACCATGTGAACGGCCAGGGAATCGACACGGTGGAAACGTCGCCGGATTTCGGCGAGGTGACGTCGGTTGCGCCGCCGCGGCGGATTCAGCTGGCGATGCGGTTCCAGTTCTAGAAAAAAGAGTAAAGAATCTCCGGGAACCGTGAGCGGGGTGTGCGCGTATAGTAGTTTTGATGCGCGGATTTCGACCCATCCTTGCCCTTCCCTTGCTGGGAGCCGTCCTTGCGGCCGCCGCTGCGCCGGCCCGCGCCGACCAGGATGCGGTGCAGTTTTTCCACAACATCAACGTGACGCCGGACACGCCGGTTCACGATGCCGTTTGCTTTTTCTGCAGCATCCATGTGGACGGCAAAGTGATGGGCGACACGGTGGTTTTTTTCGGGAACGTCCGGCTAAACGGCGAGGCCGACCACGACGTGGTAAATTTCTTCGGCAACATCACAGCCGCGGACGGCTCCTCGATTGGCGGTGACATGGTGAGCTTCTTCGGCGGCATCCGGCTGGGCGAGGACGTCACCGTGGGCAAAGACATGGTGTGTTTCTTCGGATCGGTGCACGCGCCGTCCTCGGTCCGCGTGAACGGGAACCGCGTGGGAATCCCGGGGGTGGTTCTCTCCCTTCCGCTGCTCATCCTCTTTGTGGTGGTGGTGCTGGTGGTGCACGAGTTCCGCGCGCACCGGCGCCGGCAGATGATGGCGGGAGGCTATCCGTTCCCGCCCAGCCAGTAGAACGTGATCGCGCGAAGTCGTGACTTGCGATCCAGACTGCTGCTTTCCCAGGTCCCAAAGACGGGGCCTCGGGCACCCTTGGTTCGTGTTACCCCACCCTTGGTTCGCGGGACGGCGTGGCGCCAGAGGCGTCGATTGGCCGGGAGCCTCTTCCTTTTTTGAAAATCCGAATTGCCTTTTCGCGCTGAATCAGCGGGGCGCCGATTTTTCTCAAACAAAAGTTTGAACCTGTTCAATTTTCTCTTGACCTGCTGCTGGATTGGGACTATATTTGATTTGAACGTGTTCAAATCGTCATTCCAGATTGGAGGCTGGCCATGTATCTGGAGATTTATTACCTGACCTACCTGGGATTGTGCGCAGCTATGATCTTATGGCTCGGACGGACTTTGCATCGGGCCGGGTCCGTATTCTTGAGCGACGCATTTGGGAGCAATGCCGTACTGACGCAAGCCGTCGCGCGCCTGCTCGATATCGGTTTCTACCTGGTGAGCCTCGGTTATGTGGGACTTTCCTATCAGCCCGACTGGCAGCAGTTACAACTCAACGGCCGCGAAATGGTCATCAAAGTTGCGAGCGAGAAGCTGGGAGGGTTTCTGCTGCTGCTGGGAATTGCGCACCTTTTCAATCTGCTGCTGCTGGCCATCTTCAGGCGGCGCGGCGCGGCGCAGAGCGGGACGGCGGCATGACGGCGGCCGAAGCCCGTTTGACGCGCAAATCGGAAGAAACCCGCAGCCGCATTCTTTCTGCTGCGCTCCAGGTGTTTCGCGAGCGCGGATTCCAGGCCGCTACCATGCGCGAGATTGCCGCCGCTGCAAGCGTGGCGGTGGGTGCGGCTTACTACTACTTCGATTCCAAGGACGCGCTGGCGATGGCCTTCTACGAGCGGGCGCAGGAGGAGATGGCGCCGGAACTCTACAGAATTCTCGAGGAGAGCGGGACGCTGGAGCAGCGGCTGCGCGGGATCGTGGGGCAGAAGCTCACATACTTCGCGTCCAATCGCGCGCTGGTAAGCGCGCTGACCGCGCACATTGACCCCGAGCATCCGCTTTCGCCCTTCAGCGCGGCCACCGCGCCCATTCGCGACCGCGACATTGCTTTCTTCGCGCGCGCGGTGACAGAATCGAAGCCCCGGCTGCCGGCCGCGATTCTGCCCTATCTGCCGCGGCTGCTGTGGCTTTACCAGATGGGACTGCTGCTCTACTGGGTCTACGATCGCTCGCCCAGGCAGGCGCGCACCGAGATGCTGTTTGAGAAAACGCTCAGGATGATGCTGCTCGCGATCAATCTGGCCGAGCTTCCGCTGGTCAAGCCGCTCATCAAGCCGCTGATGCGGCCGGCGGGCGAGCTGCTGAAGGCCATCTACGGGGAGGCGTGACCATGAATGGGCGGGCGCTGCGCATTGTGATGCCCGGAGGCAGCGGGCAGGTGGGGCGCATGTTGGCGCGGTTTTTTCAGGAGCGCGGCCACCACGTGACGGTGCTGACGCGCGGCCCGTACACCGCGCCCTGGCAAACCGTGCACTGGGATGGGAAACACGCGGGCGAGTGGGTGGAGACGCTCGAAGGCGCGGATGTGTGCATTCATCTTTCCGGGCGCAGCGTGAACTGCCGGGCGACGGAGCGCAACCTGCGCGCGCTGTACGAGTCGCGCATCGGACCCACGCGGCTGTTGAACGAGGTGATCGCGGGAATGGCCAATCCGCCACAGGTGTGGCTGAATGCGTCGACGGCGACCATTTACCGCCATGCGCTCGACAGGCCCATGGACGAGGCTACGGGCGAGATTGGCGGAAACGAGAGGATCTCCGCGCGGCGGCGCGCGCCGGAGAAATGGAACTGGACTGTTCAATTGGTCAAAGACTGGGAGTCCGCGTTTTTTGAGACGGAGACACCGCGCACGCGCAAGGTAGCGCTGCGTACCTCGCTGGTTTTCAGCCCCACGCGGGGAAACATCTTCATGGTGCTTTCGAACCTGGTGCGCTTCGGGCTGGGCGGCACGCAGGGCAACGGCCGGCAATATGTTTCCTGGATGCACGAGGCGGATTTTGCGCGCGCGGTGGAATTTTTGATGGAGCACGAGGAGATGGAAGGGCCGGTGAACCTGGCCGCGCCCGAACCGCTGCCCAACCGCGCATTTATGGCCGCGCTGCGCGAGGCGTGGAATATGCCGAACGGGTTGCCCGCGCCGACGCCGCTGGTTGCGATCGGCGCGTTTTTTCTGCGCACCGAGCCGGAACTGGTACTGAAAAGCCGGCGCGTGGTGCCGGGCAGGCTGCTTCGGGCGGGATTCGAGTTCGAGTTTCCCGAGTGGCGGGAGGCGGCGGAGGATCTGGTAAGGCAGTGGCGGGAACGGGACGACTGAGTGGTGAGTGCTCAGTGGTCAGTGACAGTTACCGTGCCGGCGTGATGTCGGTTACCGGGAGATCCCAGTGGCCGAGAAGAATCTCGAAGCGGCGCTGCTCTTCTTTTTTGTAGGTCGCCTGATCGGGCCATAGCTGCTGGATGAAGGCTTCTTCGTCGGGATTGGTGGTGGTGGCCACGGTTGAATCCTTGTAAACGATGGTGACGCGATAATCCCAGCGGCCGTCTTCGGTGGTGTGGTAGGCCGGGGACTCGATTTTGAGCGATAGAATGCGGCCGGTGGATTGAATCTTCTTGAGCAGCGGGTAGTGGTTCTTGAGGAAGAGATCGAGGAACTCCTGCTGATGGCCCCACTGGCACTTGTAGTAGTACTCGACGGTGTAGGGCTGGCCGGCTCCGCCCTGCGGCGGGGCACCCTGCGCACTGAGAGGCGCGGGAAGCGAGGCGGCGAAGACGAGAGATAAGGCGGCGAGAAGAATTCTGCGCATGGAGCCTCCATGGATGCGATGGAAGCATTGTAGCGCGGGACGGGTGTGTCGGCGGCTCTCGGTCTCTGACCGCGCGATTTCGTTCCTGCCGATGAGGTTTGTGCTGTCCCAGGTCCCAAAAGCGGGACCTGGGGCACCCAAAATTGGTACAACATTAGGCGGTCAGAGGTCTAACGGGCGGGCTTGGGACGCCTGAAGCCGAGCAGAGCGACGAGGCCGCGAAACGGGCTATCGGCGGTACCGGGCACCAGGCTGCGATAGAGCGGACCGGCTTGCAGCATGCGGGTGTCTTAGAAGCGTTCCGTCATGCACTTGAAGCAGGTCTGATGGGCGTCAAACCCCTCTGGCCTTTCGCCCGGAATCGGCCGCGGCCAGTTCCACTCGTGGAAGGGACAGGCCAGCCGGATGAGGATGCGGCGGAAGCCGAGGACAAGACGGACGCTCTCAGCATGAGCCGGCTGGCGCTGAGGCTCCCGGGTTCGCGGGCCCGAATCTACATAGCGGAGATAAGAATGCGACGCTGCCACTTGACTAACCTCGGCCGGTAAACCCTGAGCCGGCCTGCTCCTTGTTGCCTTCTTCACCTATCGGCAGTTTTTCCTAAAGCGACTCTAAATTCGGCGCCGATTTTCGATTGCTTGTTTTTGTGCTGAGCGCAAATCGGGAAAGAAGGAGAACAGGGAGCGGCGACTTGTTGTGCTCGCGCGTTCGATCAAGGCTGCCCCTCAGGTTTGCGGGAGCTTGAACTGCGCGGCATTTCACGGTCAGCATGGCACAAGTTCCAAATTCGTCCTGTGATCCGGGTCACAACATTGAGCAGAAGTTCAAGTCTTATAAAAAACGGCCCCCGTATTGAACGGGGGCCAAGTTGCCTTGGTTCTCTCGCGTTGCGAGAGCTTGGTTGGCGGCCGAACGGCGGGGTGGCCGTCGGCGCGGTACGGAGCCTCGGGGGAGGATGGCCGCGAAACTACGGCCGTTCCGCGCCGGTCGAAGCTTGAGCGCTTTGGGGTGGCGCTGAAGCCTGGGCCGCCAAGCTGTTTTCCATCAACCGAATGTGCACGCTGCTGGTTCTAATCCGCGCCGGCGTGGAGCTGTCATCGCCGGAGGTCGAAGCCTCCTGGGCGTTGCCGAGAGCGACAGAGTGCAGACGGTAGACGGGAATCTGGTGTTCGGTGACGAGATAACGCTTGACCGCTTCGGCCAGGCGCTCGGAGCTTTGGATGCCTACGCTGCCCGACGCCGGGGAGTGGGCTTCCATCTCCAGGATGTAACCATTGCGGCCAGCAAGTCCGGCTGCCAGTTGATCGAGCTTCTGGCGGGAGTCCTCGGTGAGCATCGAGGTTCCGGGGTGAAAGGCGACGCTGAGATCGGTGATCTGGTGGTACTGGTCGAGCCCGTTCACCGTGGAGTTCAACTGATCGACGTGGCCCGATGCCTGTTGCGCGGTGTTGCCCGCGGTCTGGGCCTCGTTGCCGGCCGCAAGCGCCGCCTGGTTGGCTGAATCGGCGGTGGTTTGCGCCTGATGGATGCCGGCCTGCGCGCGGCTATCGACGTCCTTGATGTCGCTGGCGTTCTTGGCATTCACCTGGTCGAGCTCACTGAGCCGGTCGTTGATGGGATCAATCTGCTTCTTGACCCACTTCTTGCGGGCGAACGGATTCACCCGACCCCAGAACCCCTCCTTGGGCTGACTCAGCGATGACTGAACCTCGGGGGAGGGCTGCTGCTGAGCTGCCGAAGGAGGAGTGTTCTGGGGATCCCCTGTTGACTGCGCCTGCTGCGCCCAGACAGGGAAACCGATTGCAGAAGCCAGTACAAGCACGGCACACTGGCGCGGGAAGGAACTAGAGAGTGTGTGATTTAGTTTCATGGGATCATTGCCCCCTGTTGGATCGCGAATGCAAACCAGCCATCCGCGGCACGAGCCTTCTTGCTACGCGTTCTTGATAAAGCAATGCGTCTGCCAAACCCGACCTGGCCTCGGGTTTTACCTGTAAGATATTTATAATGTGTCACTTAAATCGACTCACTGGAGAGCCATTCGGGCTTCCGGCGAGGCTATGGAACCTGCCAACCGTGTAATTTTTGCGCGGTTGAGTAGTTTCTACCTTGTAAATGGGGAAGAGCGGATCTGTTTTCGGCCTTATTTTGCGTCGGACGTATCTACATGGATAATGCGGATTTCAGGGTACTCGCCGTTCCAACTGTCGGGCACCGTGTCGAAGATAAGCCGGAAGTCCTGCCCGCCGCCAGGATTGAGCGGGGCGGCGGAGACCGGCTCGAGATCGACGTACGGGTCGCGGGTGCGGATAAGCTTGAGCGGCTGGGTTTCGTTCCACGCCACCTCATGGGCATAGTCGCGATAGAGCACCTGGACGGTGATGCCGGTGACGGTGCGGCTGCCCTGGTTGGCGATGTGGCCGTCGAGGTAGGTCACCTTGCCGCCGGCCAAATTGGAAGACTCGCTCATGGCCAGATTGGTGATGGGCAGATTGGCTGCATAGGGATCGGCGTGGGCGGAGATTGGCGTAACCTGGGGCGCGCTCTTGCCGTGCTGGAGGAAGAACACCAGCCCGCCCGCAACGGCCATAACAATGGCGGCAGCGATGGCCAGCGCGAGCCAGTTGCGCTCGGCCGGCTCGGGCGAACGAACGAGTTGCGGACCTGTGCTCACGAGCGGAATTGTACACCCGCTGCCGAATGAAGTTGCGAAGCCGGAGAAGCCCAGCGGGCGCGCGCCTCAGCACTCGAGCAGAGCGAGCGAAACGGCAGAGATGAAAATCTGGAAACGATCTTGAATTGCCGCATCTTCGCGAGCCTCCAGGCGTCTAAGAAGGCATGAGAATGGAAAGCACGGCAAGCGCACGTGCGCGGGCTTGGTTGTTCTTTCTTGTGAGGCATGAGAAGGCGGGCCAACGATGCAAACCTCCCCTCAAATCAGATCGAATTCCGATGAGAATTCCGCGGGCGGCCTCGAGGAGTCGAGCCGGATAGCGGACCGCGTGTACCAGGGCCTGACCGTTGCCGCGATGCTGCTGCTGCTGGTCAGCCTCTGGGTGTTCTAAAGCGGCTGTCCGCGGCGCCGCGCGAGTCCGCTAGCGCTGCGAGAGTCTGCGTCCTGCCCTGAGCATGAAGGAGAGATGGAAGAGGATGGTGGCGAAGACAGCCACCAGGAGTAGGGGCATCAGGTAGGGCGATAGTCCCGGGCCGGGATGATGGGCCAGGCGGATGACGTTCCATTGCATCCAGGCCAAGAAGCTGACCACCTCAGTCTTGAGCCAGACGGTCATGCCGAGGGCCAGGTCTTCTAGCCGCTGCTGGTTTTGCGGGGTCACGCGGACGGGATAGTTGAACGCCGTGGGATAGCGCGAGACCAGGGTCATCAGCACATAGACGGTGGCGGCAATAAGCGGAATGACAAGCAGCATGTAAGGAGAGCCCCAGGCATTGGCCCGGCCTGCGGCGTTGAAGTGAGTGGGAATGCGGTCGGGCAGGCGCGCGGGGCCGTAGAAGGCGCTGACGGTGACGGCAAGAAGAGCGGCAAGCGCGAACAGACTTACAATTTCAAGAGCTTTGCGCATAAGACGTATCTCATGGATTGTAGCGAAGAAGGACAGGGTCGACCATGGTACTTACGATGCAGGCATGAAAACCGGAAGAAGCCGAAGCTCCAGTCATTCCAGTATTGCGCCGTCCGGAATAAAGATCACCTAAGAATTCAGCCGAATCGGGCGCGTTTGACGCCGGTCTGGCGGCAGTCCTTACCATTCATTCTCACCCGGATGCACATCTCGGCAAGGCGCGACAGCATGCGGTCGCCGATGCGGTCGCCCAGGCTTGGCTCGCGGGCTGCGCGCTCGGCATCGGAAAGCGCGCCCGCCGCGGCCGGCAGGTCCAAATAATTGGTGGTGACGATGGTGGTCTGGCGATCGTTGTAGCGCGTGTTCAGGACCAGCGCGACGGTGTCCCAGACCCAGTCGTTGGGCTTCTGCGCGCCTAGATCGTCGAGGACCAGGACTTCGGCGGCGAAGACCGGCTTAAGGAGTTCGAGCTCGGTGGTGTTCACCTGTGGGTTGTAACTGTTCTGGATGTTCTTGAGCAGCTCGCGATAATCGCAGAAGAGCCCCTTGACCCCGCGCTCGCGAACCAGGCGCTGCAGGACGCCGACGGCCAGATGGGTTTTGCCCACGCCGATGGAGCCGGTAAAGAGAAGCCCTTTGCCGGCCGTTCCGGCGGGGTATTCCTCGACAAACCGGCGCGCCGTGAGGAGAGCTTCGGCCAGCGAGCGATCGGCTTCGTGATAGATCTCGTAAGCGTCGAGGGTGCAATCGCGGTAGCGCTGGGGGATGCGCGCGGCGGCAATGCGGCGCTCTTCGCGCTCCATTTCCTGGCAATCGCAGGGCCGGGAGACCCATTTTCCGGCGCCGTCGACCACCCGGACCAGACCCACTCCTTCGCAGATGGGGCAGACGGTCATCTCGATATCAAGCCTAGCCTATCGGACGGTCGGGTGCGCCGGTGCGTAGAAGGCGTCGAAATGTGGAAAAGCGTCTCAAACGACCGGGTAGCTTCCGGGAGCAGGGAGGACGGATGAGATACCCGCTGAAGTGTTTTGCGGTGACGGAACGGGACCGGATTGCCTACAATCGGATGCAGAATCAGGGAATGTTCTTGAAGGAATGCCGGTTCCCGTCTGCCGTTGAAGGGAGATTTTCTGTGAATCGATTGAATCCGCGCGCGGTGTTGCCGGCGGCGGTTGTGCTGGCGGGGCTGCTCGCGCCGATCTGCATCGCGGCCCAGGAGAATGGCGCAAGCCTGCCGGAGACCAAGGCGCCAGCCGCTACGCAGGCTGCGCCGGCCACCGCGCCCGCTACGCCGGCCGTTACTTCCCCTGCTCCGCACACGGGAGATTACTGGGTGAAGCACGACCACCAGCTTCTGGTGGACTTTGGCGATCTGGCGCATTTCAAGGATGCGGATGCGGCGCTCGGCCTACCGGCCGCGGACGAAGACCGGGTGGTATTCATGGGCGACTCGATTACCCAGGGATGGAAGATCGAAGGGCCTGCGGGAATGTTTCCGGGCAAAGCGTACATCAATCGCGGCATCAGCGGGCAAACGTCGCCGCAGATGCTGGTGCGGTTCCGGCAGGATGTGATCGACCTGAAGCCGAAGGCGGTGGTGATTCTGGCCGGAACGAACGACATTGCCGGGAACACCGGGCCGATGACGCTGGAGCAGTCGGAGAGCAATTTAGCCTCGATGGCGGACCTGGCGACGGCCAACGGGATTCGCGTGGTGCTCTGCTCGGTGCTTCCGTCGGTCGATTTCTGGTGGAATCCGGGCCAGGAGCCGGCGCCGAAGATTGCGGTGCTGAACGCAGGGATCAGGGGATACGCGGCCGCGAAGGGCTACGTGTACGTGGACTTTTATTCGGCCATGAAGGACGCTCGCGGGGGTCTGCCCCCGGCGCTGAGCAGGGACGGCGTGCATCCGCTCCCGGCTGGATACGCGATCATGACCCCGCTCGTGGAGGCCGGGATCGAGCAGGCGTTGAAGGGCGGAACTCGAAAACTAAGGGACTAGCGACACGGGACTAAGGGGCTATGGACTGAGGCCGATTGGCCGTTCACACTGGAGGTTTGGGACCCAGGAACACCGGCATCGGCGGGGAGGATGGGAATGGTGGGAACGCCTTCTTTTTGGAAAGGATTTGGCCTTATGGTCTTTACCATAGCCCTGATGGAATGCGGCTACCGCCTCGTCTATTGGTGCTGGATGGAGGTTTATCCGCACTCCGATGTACAACTGGCGGCGTCGCGCGTCCATTTTTGGCTGACGGGCACCGCGATGGTCGGAATGGTATGGTTCTACCTGATGTGGCAGGTGATCGACGACGATCGAAAGCCCAGGAAAGATGCCGATCGAGCTCCCAGGAAAAAGAACGGCGAAATGTAACGGCCGCCTGCTCCGCGAAGCCGTTCCGCCACCCTGTTCCGGCGCAGGCTGATTGCGAATCGAGGCCAATATCCCTACAATGGAAGAGAGAGAAACAGAGGAAAGGTCTGTCTCTGAAGCGATGCCCAAGGAAAAGATTCATCCCCATTACGCTGCGGTGCGCGTAGTTTGCGCCTGCGGAAACAATTTTGAGACGCGCTCGACCCACAAGGGCGACATTCACGTGGAAATCTGCTCGGTGTGCCACCCGTTCTTCACCGGCAAACAACGGCTGGTGGATACGGCGGGACGCGTGGAGCGGTTCCGGCGCAAATACGCCAAGGCCGGCGAAGCGGCGGCCAAGTAGCGGCGCATTCGAGGCAACGGTTTGAACGATTGGGCCTCCGCCGCGGCGGAGGCCCACGTTCGTTCGGAGGTGTATTCCCGGGTTTGAGTTGGCTGATTCCCACCCTAGCGGCAAAGACAAAGACGCCGCGAGGGTGGGGCACCCAGGTGGGGCTTCTGCTGTCCAGCCCTTGCGGCAGAAAAACGCCGCAAGGATGGGGCACCCGGCTGGGGGCTAGGGGTTAGCAGCTAGGAGATGCATTCGATGGCTGGCAGGAATTTCACCATGAAGAAGAACTGGGACAATCCGGTGGAGCATGCTATGCCTGCGGGGACGCGGGTTCCGGCTGAGGTGCGCATCGGCTCGGTGACTGTGGCCCCGGCGACGGTGCTGGCGCCTATGGCTGGGGTCACGGATACGGTGTTCCGGCGGTTCATTCGCCATGCGAGCTTGTTTACGGCTGCGGCAATCGCAGAAACCCACCCTAGCGGCAAAGATAAAGACGCCGCGAGGGTGGGGCACCCAGACAGGACTTTGCTTTCCCAGGTCCCAAGTGCGGGAACTGGGGCACCCGACTTTGTTGAAGAGTCCCAGATCGAAGCGGCAATTACGAACTCCCAGTCGGGGTGCGGGCTGCTGATGACCGAATTTACTTCGGCGGATGGGCTGGCGCGGATGCGGGAGTCGAAGCGGCGCCGCTATCTGACCTTCTACGACGACGAGCACCCGATCGGCGCGCAGCTCTTCGGGTCGAATGCCGAAACGCTGGCCGAGGCGGCGCGCATCGTGGAGGAGACGGGCTTCGACACGGTGGATTTGAACCTAGGCTGCCCGGCCAAACGCGTGGTGGGCTGCAACGGAGGGTCGGGGCTGCTGAGGGATCTTCCCAAGATCGGCGAGATTTTTCGCGCGGTGCGCGGGGCGGTCTCAATTCCCTTCACCGTGAAGTTTCGCATGGGCTGGAACGAGAAGCAGATTGTATGCGTGGAGCTGGCGCGCATGGCCGAGAGCGAGGGCCTGAACGCCGTGGCGCTGCACGCGCGCACTCGCGAACAGGGCTACAGCGGGCAGGCCGCGTGGGACTGGATTGCGCGAGTCAAGGAAGCGGTGAAGATTCCGGTGATCGGGAACGGAGACATCCGCACGCCCGAGGACGCGGCGGCGATGGTGGCCGCAACCGGCTGCGACGCGGTGATGATCGGGCGGGCGGCGCCCGCCAATCCGTGGATCTTCCGGCAGATTGCGCAGTACACGGCCACGGGACGCTATGACGCTCCGGGGGTCGAGGACCGCTACCGGATGATCCGGGCCTTTTTCGTAATGCTGCTTGCGGAGGCGGAGGCCAGCCAGGCTCTGCCGCGCGACGCGCGGATGGGCGACACGGCCGGAAAGATGAAGCAGTTTGCCACCTGGTTCACGCACGGCGTGCCCAACGGCGCAAAGCTGCGCGCGGCCGTCTACCAGGCGCGCACCGGAGAGGCGGTGCTCGAGGAAGTCGAGCGCTTCTTCGCTCCGCGGCTCGAGGCCTCCCGCGGCCTTGTGGCGGAAGCCTGCGCGGAGCCTGAGGACCAGACCCAGCCGTTTCCTGAAGCCGCGCTGATCTGCGACTAAGAACGAATTCCTCGTGGGCCCGATGGAACAGGTTCGCCGCGCCCTGCAGCGTGAATCCGCCTTCCTAGCCGGGTATATAGTGAATTCATCTCCCGGAAGAAGGTTAGTCCTTGCTTAGCCATGCGCAGAAGCTGAGCGGTGTCTTGACGATGTGGCTTTGCAGCATGGCGGCGGTGTGCCTCATCGCGCCGCGGTGTCAGGCTCAGCGGCTGAGCTTCATCGCGGTCACCGGCGGTATGGACAACCTGAATGTGAACTGCATTGCGCAGGACCGTTCCGGCTATCTCTGGGTGGGAACGGAGAACGGCCTCTACCGCTACGACGGGAACCGCTTCCGCAAGTTTGGCGTGGCGGATGGGTTGCACGGGCGCACCATTCAGAGCCTGTTCGTGGGGCTGGACGGAACCCTGTTTGTGGGAACCACGACCGGACTTTACTTTCAGCGCAGCAACGGGAACCTTGCCGAAATCTATCCGCCGGCGCCTGTGAACGAATTTTCGCAAAGAATTGGGACGGTGTTCACCGCCGTTGCGCCGGACCAGGTGGTGGCCTCGGAACGCAGCGGAGCCTTTCTGCTGCACCGCATCGGGACCGAGGAATGGGCCGCGGATCCCATGAATCTGGAGAGTGGAAAGATATGGAGCGTGCTCTACGGGCCGGACGGGGCGCTGTGGTACGGGTGCGAATCCGATCTGTGCAGGATGAACGGCGGCAAGACCTTGCACATGGGAGCCGTGCTTCATCTTCCCGCCGACAACTGGCTGCATCTCGAGTTTGCGCGGGATGGGCATCTTTGGATTCGCGGCTGGCAGCATCTGGGCGAGGTATCTCCGGCCGAGAACAAATATGAAGAGCACGATCTTCCCGCGGTCTCGAATGGGGCTCCATACGTTGCGCTGTCGGAGGACGCGCAAGGGCACATCGCGGCTTCGCAGGGGCCGGATTTCGGATTGTGGGAGAACGGGGCCTGGCGCATGGCGACCGATCGCAACGGTCTCTCGCACCATGACATCTCGTCGCTGTTTGTCGATCGCGAGGGATCGATGTGGATCGCGGTGCTGGGCCACGGGCTGATGCGCTGGGCGGGCGAGGATCGCTGGGAGGCGTATACGGCCGCGGAAGGCTTGAGCGACGACATTGTGTGGTCCACGCTGCGCGACAAGAGCGGGCGGCTGTGGATCGGGACCGAGTCGGGGCTGGACTGGATTCCAGCCGGTGGCAACACCGCCCGCGCGTGGCAAGGCGCGGGCATTTCCACGGTTCGTGCGGCTTCATTGGCAGAGAGCGGGGATGGAAGCATCTGGATGGGCAGCGCCGCGGGCAGCCTGGTAAAGATCGACGGGAAGACGCTGGCCGGGCGGCAATGGAAAGTTCCGGAAGTGTACCGGGTTTTGAACGACGGCGATCAAAGGTTATGGGTAGCGACCGGAGGCGGGCTTTACCTGGTGGACAAGTCTGCGGGTGACGAAGCGCCGCACCTGGCTGAGGACCCGGCTCACGCTCTACCGCAAACGCGCTTCACGGATTTATCTCTCGATCCTTCGGGTTCGGACGGCGCAAGCCGGCTGTGGGCCGCTTCCGATGAGGGATTGTTCCGCAAAGATGCGACGGGATGGAAGCGGATCGACCCTGGGCTCTCCGGCGTGAATCCCATGGAAGTTGCCGTGGGCAGAGATGGAACGCTGTGGGCTACCGGTGCGTTTCAGGGAATTCTGCGATTGCGCATCGCGGGCGACCAGGTGGTGGAGTTGCAGCATGTGCTGCAGCCGCACCTGTTGTCGGATCAGGTGGTATCGCTGGCCGTGGACAGCCGCGGATGGCTGTGGGCGGGCCAGGATGCGGGGCTCACGGTCTTCGACGGGCGAACCTGGAAGAGCTTTACCGAGAGCGACGGGCTGATCTGGAACGACACCGACAGTTACGCCCTCGCCGAGGATGGCGATGGCAGCATGTGGATCGGCACGTCGGGCGGAGTCGCGCACCTGATCAAGCCCGAAGATATGCCGGCCATCACGCCGCGGCCGCCGGCCATCTCACAGATTTCTTTCGGTCCGGAGGCGATCGCCAACGGGGCGCAAGTTCGCTGGAACGCCGACCCGCTCACCGTTTCGCTGGCCGCGCTGAGTTTCATCGATGCGGATCGTCTCCTGTTCCGCTACCGGCTGCTGGGATTGGAATCGGAATGGGTCGAGACCAATGAAGAGACGCTTCGCTACGCACGCCTGGACCCGGGCAGCTACCGCTTTCAGGCCGAAACGATCGACGGCAGCGGAGGCGCGATTTCAAAGATTGCCGAAGTGGACTTTCGGATTGCGCCTCGCTGGTGGCAGAACCGGTGGCTGTTCCTGGCAATGGCGGTGCTTGCGGCAATCGGACTGATACAGGCCTGGCGCTGGCGCATTCGCAGGCTGGTGCGTCAAAAGCAGCAGCTCGAGATTGCGGTCCGGCGCCGCACCGAGGACCTGGAACGCGAGAAAGCGGAGTTGCTGCATGCGCGCGAACAGATGCGCCATTATGCCGAGCACGACGATCTGACCGGGCTTTGGAACCATCGCATCATCGTCGATCGGCTGCGCATCGAGGTGCAGCGTTCCCGGCGCGAAGGTATTCCGTTGAGCGTGATTCTGGTGGATCTGGATCACTTCAAGCAGATCAACGACACCTTCGGTCACCCGGCGGGGGATCTGGCCCTGAAGGAGTTGGGAGCCATTTTTCTGCGCTCGGTGCGCTCCTACGATTGGGTGGGGCGCTACGGCGGCGAAGAGTTTCTGCTCATTCTGCCGGGCTCGAATTTCTCGAGCGCGCGCATCCGGGCCGAGCAACTGCGCATGACGGTCGAATCCGCGCGGATTGCCGACGGAGGACGGCCCATCCAGATGACGGCGAGCTTCGGCGTGGCCTCGGGATTTCCTTCCGAATCCGAACCGCTGATTCAGGCCGCCGACAACGCTCTCTACGAGGCCAAGAGCAACGGGCGGAATTGCGTAATCGCAAAGGAGATTTGACGCGGCCGCAGGCGCGCTTCGAGGCCCGCGGATTCGGCTTCTGCCCGCGCTCCGATTCCGGCTCAGCGCAGAATATCGACGACGCCGAACCAGTTCTGCAGCAGCGCGACATAGACCAGCCCGCACGAAGTCCCGAAGGCTACCAGCAGAATTCCCATCAGCCTGATAAACAAAGAAACCTGGGCATCGAAGTCTACGAATTCGGGTGCGAAATCGGCTTCCTGTGCCGAGTCGTACTCAAGGTCGCGTTCGAGCGGCGAGGCGAACACCACCATGAGACTGGCCAGGGCCTTGACCAGGATCACGATCCGGGATTCAGGTCGTTCGGGCCGGGACGCGAAATTGGATTTTCGCGCCCGCGCGAACGGGGAGTTATGCTGCAGCGGAAACGCAAACGACACCAGAAGGCCGGCCAGATTCTCAAAGAACGCGGAGATGCGGGATTCCAGGCGATCCGATCCGAGGACGAAAGCAGATTTCCGCGCAGGAACCGGCTCGGTTTCGGACTCCAGCGGGGATTGGAACGTGAGTGCCGGCGGAGGTTCGAATTCGGCTTCGGCTGCGGCCGGCGGCGCAAGCTCGGGATGCGCTTCAGGAGCGGCAGGCAACTCCGGAGCGGAGAAAATTGTGAGCGCGACCTGAGAAGCGGGGTTGATTTTGGGCGCGGGCGGGGGCGGGGACGCGGGAGCGAATTTGGGTACTGCCTCGGCGATGGGCTCGCGTTGGGGCGCAGCCTCGAGAGCAGCCGCCATCATGAGAGCGGAAGCGGAAGAGAGTGCGGTTTCCGGCTCGGCCTCGATTTCGGGCTCGGGTTCGGGCTCGATTTCCAGTTCCGGTTGGGACGCCAGCGCGAATTCAAATTTGAATCGGGACGCAGGCTGCGGTGACGCCGTGCCTGACGTGCCGAGGCGTGCCAGTTGGATGCCGACATTGTCGTGGCCGCCGGCATCGAGCGCCAGATCGAGGAGAGCCCGCGATGCCGCTTCCGTATCGAGAGCGGGATCGGCCAGGATACGCCCGATCTGTTCCTCCTCGACGTAGCCCCACAAGCCATCGCTGCACAGGAGCAGACTATCGCCGGGCTCGAGCTGAACCGAGTCCATTTCGAGCTCGACGTTGGGTTCGTGGCCGAGGCAGCGCGTTAGCACGGACGCGTCGGGATGGTTGCGAGCCTCCTCGGGCGCGATGAAATTATGGTCGAGCAACAACTGGACGGCGGAATGGTCGCGGGTGACGCGAGATAGCCGGCCATGGTGGAGGTGATAGGCGCGGCTGTCGCCGGCGTGTCCGATCCAGGCTTGCACCGCCTCGGGAGTTCCTGGGTCGGGCTGGAGCAAAGCCAGAACTACCGTGGTGCCCATGTGGCTATTGGGAGTGTCCGGCTCGGCGGCCGCGGCCGCGATTTCAGCGTTGGCGCGGCTCGCGGCTTCCTGAAGGGCAATGCCGGGCGGGAAAAATGTGGGCATGTCGGCGAGGCTGGAAGAAATCGCTTCTACTGCCATGCGCGAAGCCACGCCTCCGCCTTCGTATCCGCCGATGCCATCGGCAACCATCAGCAGGTCGCCGAGTGGAACCGTGGTCTGGAGGATTGTGTCCTGATTTTCTTCGCGCACTTTACCGCGATCGCACTGGCCGGCGAAGCTGATCGTGACCGCTTCCGAAATGGACATCACGCTCATATCGAACTTTGCTCTATCTATGGATTCGTCTTGACTGCGTAATCACTATCCGAAGGGGCCGGTTTCTCCACCACCGTCGACTGCGATAGGGCTCTTGCTACTGGCCCCTCGACGAAAATCACACGTCGGGCTTGGCGGGGGATTCTCACACTCTAGCACGGGAATTGCGATTGCGGTCCAAGAAACAGCACTGTAAGTGATTGAAAGCAAGGTAACTATCCAACGTGTCTACTCGATGGTTACTGTATTACCTAGTTTGCCGGTAACTTGGGTAATTCAAATTTCAAAGGATGGTCGCGAATCCTCGAATTGCGGAGTTTATTCGTAGCCTGGAACGAATCTGCGACGGCCTGGCAGTGCCACCGCAGTTCCAATTCAGTCCTTTTCACGAGCTGATTCACAAGGACGGTACATTGGCTCGGGGTCGCTTGAGTTACCTTTGTTGGTTCCTTGACGGACGCGGGAGGGATTCTAAATGCGGCCGGCGGCGCGCAGCTCGCCGATCTCCGCGTCGTCAAAAACGCGGGAGCGGATGAGAAAGCGCAGGCCTTCGGGTCCGTCGAGCGAGAACATGCCGCCGCGGCCCGGCACCACGTCGAGAGTCAGCTGCGTGTGCTTCCAGTATTCGAACTGACTGCGGCTGATGTAGAACGGCTCGCCGTCGACCTCGCCCAACTGCACATCGGAGTCACCGGTGAGGAACTCGCCGCGCGGATAGCACATCGGGGAGCTGCCGTCGCAGCAGCCCCCCGACTGGTGGAACATAAGGGGGCCGTGCTTCTGGCGCAGGACGCGGATGAGGTGAATGGCGAGATCGGTGGCGAGGACCTGTTGAGGGACTTCGGACATGGCGGCCTCGGGTGGTTGGGGTTCGTGCTGTCCCAGGTCCAAAAATCGGGACCTGGGGCACCCGTTCATTGTGGTGGCGGTGAGTTGCGGCGCGTTTGCGTTTGTGCTGTCCCACCCTTTTTGCGGTAAAACTGCGAAAAGGATGGGGCACCCGGTCTGATCACTGACCACTAATCACTGACCACTGACTACAAATCACTGACCACTGATCACTCATCACTGTTCACTGACCACGGTTCACTGTCTTTAGAAGAAGCCGAGCTTCTTGGGGCTGTAGCTCACCAGCAGGTTCTTGGTCTGCTGATAGTGGTCGAGCATCATGCTGTGCGTCTCGCGGCCGATGCCGGACTGTTTGTATCCACCGAAGGCCGCGTGCGCCGGATAGGCATGGTAGCAGTTGATCCACACGCGCCCGGCCTGAATGCCGCGGCCGAGACGGTGGCAGCGGTTGACGTCGCGCGTCCACAGGCCTGCGCCCAAGCCGTAGAGCGTGTCGTTGGCGATGGCCAGCGCGTCTTCTTCGTTCTTGAACGTGGTGACGGAAACCACGGGGCCGAAGATTTCCTCCTGGAAGATGCGCATGCGGTTGTGGCCGCGGAAGACCGTGGGTTGCACGTAGTAGCCTTCCTCGAGCTCGCCGCCCAGGTGGGCGCGGGCGCCGCCGGCCAGCAGCTCGGCGCCTTCCTTTTTGCCGATGTCGATGTAGCTGAGGATTTTTTCGAGCTGCTCGCTGGAAACCTGCGCGCCGAGCATGGTGGAGGGTTCAAGCGGGTTGGCCTGCTTGATGGCCGCCACACGCCCCAGCGCGCGCTCCATGAATTGGTCGTAGATGCTTTCCTGGATGAGGGCGCGGCTGGGGCAGGTGCACACCTCGCCCTGATTGAGCGCGAACATCACGAAGCCTTCGATGGCTTTGTCGAAGAAATCGTCGTCCTCCTGGAGCACGTCGGCAAAGAAGATGTTGGGCGACTTGCCGCCCAGCTCGAGGGTGACGGGAATCAGGTTCTGGCTGGCGTACTGCATGATGAGCCGGCCGGTGGTGGTTTCGCCGGTAAAGGCGATTTTGGCCACGCGGGAGCTGGAGGCGAGCGGCTTGCCGGCTTCCAGGCCGAAGCCGTTCACGATGTTCAGCACGCCGGGCGGCAGCAGGTCGCCGACCAGCTCGGCCCACACCAGAATGCTGGCAGGGGTCTGCTCGGCCGGCTTGAGAACCACGCAGTTGCCCGCGGCCAGCGCCGGCGCCAGTTTCCAGGTGGCCATCAAAATGGGGAAGTTCCAGGGAATGATCTGGCCCACGACGCCGAGCGGCTCGTGGAAGTGATAGGCGACGGTGTCGTGGTCAATCTCGGAAATCGTCCCTTCCTGGGCGCGGATGCAGCCGGCAAAATAGCGCCAGTGATCGACGGCCAGCGGCAGATCGGCCGCCGTGGTCTCGCGAATGGGCTTGCCGTTGTCCCAGGTCTCGGCCAGCGCCAGGATGTCAAGGTTGTCTTCCATCCGCTGCGCAATCTGGTTGAGAAGGTTGGCGCGGTGCGTTGGGCTGGTGCGGCCCCAAGACTCGCGCGCCGCATGGGCCGCGTCGAGCGCCCGCTCGATGTCCTGCGCATTGGAGCGCGGAATCTCGCAGAAGGTCTTTCCCGTAATCGGTGTGATGTTTTCAAAATACTGGCCGGAAGCGGGTTCCACCCACTTGCCGCCAATGTAATTGCCGTAGCGGGGACGAAAGCTCACGCGGTCGCTGAGCTTGCCCGGATGGGTTGCGGTCAAAGTCGCCATGATTCCTATCTCCTTGGGTGTTCCGCTTGCACTGCGCTGCTCAAGAACGGATCTTCCATCGGGATTGCCTGGCTGCCACGGCGGAGGAGGCTCGCTTGAGAATGGCGCCCTGCGGCAGTGGCGAAAAACTTGCGGGAACGATGGAAAACCCGCGAAGGGAGCGCAGCGGGAGAATCATACACCCGCGGCGTTACGGCTGGCATTACGAGGAGATCGCGATTTTGTTGTTACTTGCTACTTGAGCGCGTAAAATAAACCACGCGACAGGTCGGCCTTCGTGAGGTAACCCATGCGTTTCGCTGTTCTCGCTTTCCTGTTTGCCGTTTCGGCCATTGCGCAGCAAGCGCCGCCCGCGACGCTTGCCATCGACGGCGCGTTCCTCGCCAAAGTGAAGGCACATCCAACTCCCGCCGTTCTGGAAGCGGTGCGATCCGAGGCCGACAAGGCTATGAACGAGGGGCCGTTCTCCGTGATGGACAAGACAGACACGCCGCCCAGCGGCGACAAACACGACTACATGAGCCTAGCGCCCTATTGGTGGCCGAATCCGGCGACCAAGGACGGGCTGCCGTATATCCGCCGCGACGGCGAGACCAATCCGGAACGATACAAAGTGCCCGACGACGCGAACTTCAACAAGGTCCAGAACGCAGTGCATGCGCTGGGACTCGGTTATTACTGCACGGGAAAGGAACAGTACGCGGAGCGCGCGGTGCTGCTGCTGCGCACCTGGTTTCTGGATGCGGCGACGCGCATGAATCCCAACCTGAACTACGCGCAGGCGGTGCTGGGCGTGAACGCCGGACGCGGGACAGGCCTGATCGACGTGCGCGGCATTCCGCGCATTCTGGATGGAATCACGCTGCTCGAAGGCTCGGCAGCGCTAACGCAACAAGACCTCGAGGGTCTGCGCACATGGTTTTCGCACTACCTGGACTGGCTGGAGACGAGCGCCAACGGGCGCGACGAGGCCGGCGCGAAGAACAATCACGGAAGCTGGTACGACCAGCAGATCACCGGCATTGCGTTGTTTCTCGGAGAGAAGGACCTGGCGCGCAAGATCGCCGAGACCGCGGAGACAAAGCGCATTGCACTTCAGATTGAGCCCGACGGGAGCGAGCCGCTGGAACTGGCGCGCACCAAGTCGTTCTCTTATTCGGTCTTCAACCTGGACGCTCTGGAGCGGCTGGCGGAAGAGGACCGGTTGACGGGCGTGGATTTGTGGAGCTATCGCGCACAAAACGGAGCTTCCATTCGCGCCGCGCTCGATTACCTGCTGCCTTATGCGGAGGGAGAAAAAAAGTGGACGCACGAGGCGCTGAACGGCGTAGACCCGGACAGCCTGACCGAGCCGCTGCTATTGGCGGCGCTGAATTATCGCGATCGCGAATATTTGAAGGACGCCGAGAAGTTCGAGAAGGCGCCGCACGCGGAGACTCTGCTGCTGCAGGCGCAGGCCGAGGAGACGCTCGGATCGAAGTAGCGCACATTCGAAATTCGGCCGGACGCAGACGCTTGTTCAGAGCGGCGCCGCGATTCAGTATGTGGATTGGGCGTCGGGAGGATAGGCTTCACTGAATTTGTTTTTGTGAGCGTCGTTGCCGACTCTGGGTATGGGAACTTCGATCGGGCCCAGGTCGACGGCGCGCGGAGGAAGGTGCACGCGGCGATCGAGTCCCGAGAGAACCGACTGCGGCACGCCTTCGATCCAGAAGCGCAACTTGTAGTCGCCGGGTGGAACATCGCGGACCACGAACGCGTCAGAGGCGTCGGCGATCGAGTAGAGCGGAGTGGAAAGAGTGAGAATCACGGCGCTCATTTCGGGATGAATGTCGCAGAAAATATAGGAAACGCCCTGGCGCGAAAAGGTGACGGATTGGCTCGATCCCGCTTCGTAGAGACCCAGGTCGAACCGCTTGCCGTCAAAGAGCGAGAAGACGTTGTGGAAGAACGGATCGACGTTCGGAAACTGAACCACGCTGCCCACTGGAACCACCTGCACATGGGGCAGGAACGTGCGATTCTTTTGCAGCAATGTGTAGCGCCCGTGAGGCAGGAACGGCAAAGCGGCGGTGCCCGGCAGCGGTTCGAGCCAGAGGACGGCGGGCATGGCGCGAGCCTTTCCAGGCTGAGAAGGAACCACGCGCAGGCGCAACTCGGCCGCCGGGCCCGGCGAAGGTGTTTCCTGCGCGCGGACCGCACCGGTCGCCAGCGCGAGAACGCACAGCAGCCATGTACCGAATCGCTCGTTTTTCATCAGAACTTGTATCCCGCCCCCACTCCGATGATATTGCTCCCCGCCGGCACACCGGCAACGGGCGAACTCTCAAGGTGCCTGTACTCGAGTGAAAACAGCAGATAGGCGCTGGGGCTGAAGATCGCATTTCCAGTGAAGGTGCGATTTCTGGCCAGGTTCTGGTAGAAATTCCCACCCGGAAACGCGTAACGCTGGAGTTCGCCCGCGAAAACGTTATCCATTCCAAAGGCGGCGTTGAGCTCCAGCCGCTCGCTGAATTTTTCCTTCAATTGCGCCCATCCGCCCACATCGTCCAGCGACTTGAAATAGTATTTGCCGGTAGCAGGAACTTCCTGATACGCAAAATCCTTGTAGGCGCCGCCACCCAGGCCGCCCAGCGCGAGGCCGCGATAGAAGCTGCCCGTCAGTTGCAAATGGGCGGGCAGAAGCAGGCGCGCATCGAGTGTGCCGGCCCAGGAATCGAAGTTGTAACCAAGCGAACTGCGGTGAGGCGCGAAATAGCCGCCGAAGCCGATGCCATTGCGATCGTCGTTCGATCCCGCGCCCAGCAGAGACACGCGCGCCTCGACGCCCGGCCAGCGGCTCTCCTCGTTGCCATTCGCGAGTGCCGGAGTGACGCCCGCGGTGACGTTGGCCAGCGGAGTGAGAGGTGCGTCGGCGACGTCGGTCAACGCGGCCTCCAGACGCACGTCGCGCGAACCGGCAAAGCCCAGATCCTGCCGCAGGCCGGCCTGCGGGTTCCAGTTCCAGAGGTTTCCCGACCACGCCAGCGCCGGCTCCGCTACGGCGGTAAGCGAGGTGGGGATGTTGGGGCTGATGAGCGGACGATCCAGCGCGAAAAAGGCCTCCGTGCGGTTCCATTGCAAAGCGGCATGAGCGGTGCGGAGCCGCAGCAGCGTTGCGTTGGCGCCGTAATAGCCGGAGACGGAGGAGCCGGATTGCGGATTCCCGTCGAAGTCCACGCGCAGATCGGCCCAACTGCGGGCGCCGAACAGATGCGGGCCGCGCGCATCGATGCCCAGCACGGTTTGCCGCACCGACGCGCCCGTGCTGCCCGAGCCCGGAATGGCCACGGTGGGCGTGGACGCCAAATCCACCGCAGAGGTGTTGACGAAGCCGTTCAGCAGCAGCAGGCCGGTGATCTTTACCGGATACTTCGATTCGCTTTCCACCTTTTCCTGCTCGTGAGTCGCGATTTGGGACTCCTCGAATGCCTGGCGCTCGCGAATGTCGTCGATGGCCGCGGTGGCCGATTCCGGCGCAGGCGAAGAGGCGGACGAAGAGGAAGCCGGTGCGGGAACCGGCGGCGCCGCAGCGGCTGCATTGGCGCCGCTGCGCGCCATCTGAATCTGCATCTCGGCCAATTCCCGGCGCATTTCGTCGAGCTGGCGTTGCGACTCGTCCAGTTGCGCCTGGGTGCGCGCAATTGCGTCGGTGAGCTTCTGGATTTGCTCGGAAACAATGTTCTGGCTGCCGGACTGAGCTTTGAGCAGGTGCGCCTGAAATCCGGGAGCAACCAGCAAAAGCGGCAAGATTCGCCACAGAGCGCGAATGCCGCCACGAGAATTCCGCATTCGTCTACTTCCGTATCCGTGCATTCTCATGTTCGATCACCCGATCATGACGTTCGGCCTCCGATGCCTGCAGCGAATCCCGTATGCCGGGAGCCCGTGCTACTTTCATCTGGAAGACCGTCTCACCGGGACTGCTGTTGAGAAGAATCACTTCTCCGCCGTGCTCCACTGCGATGCAGTGAGCAAGCGTGAGACCAAGCCCGGTGCCCTTTTGCTTTCCTTCGCTGACAAACGGTTCGAAGAGACTGTTGCGAATCTTGTCCGGGACGCCCGCGCCGTTGTCGACCACATTCAGGATCATGAACTGCTCCCCGGTCTCGAGCGAAGCCTTCACCTGGTGCGGTTCCCCACCGGAGCGAACGGCCTGGCAGGCATTGAGAAGCAGGTTGAAAATCGCCCGCTCGATTTGCTTGCCGTCGACCCCCACGGCAGTCTCCATGGGATCGCCGTAGTGTGTGAAGACCGCGACCCCGTCTGCGTCAGGATGCGCTCGAACCAGCGCCGCCGCCCGTTCCAGAAGCGTTGCCATCAACTCGGGCGAACGACTGGCGTTGGAGCCGGTGCGGCTGAAGATGAGCAGCGACTCGATCATGTCGGTTGTGCCCAGCACCGCTGCCCGGATATCGGCAAAGATTTCGGCGCGCTCCTTGGAGGAAAGCCGATCGGAGGCAAGAAACTCGGAGTTGGCATAGATCGCGGCCAGATAATGGCGAAGATCGTGCGACACGGAATTGGCCATGCTGCCGATGGTCGCCAGCCGCTCGGCTTCGAGCAGCGCCCGGTTGGTTTCCTGGATTTTTCTGCGCATGGCAGCGAACGCCGTGCTGAGTTGCCGCACTTCCTGTGTGCCGTACCGCGGCACGCGGTATTCACTGTCGCCCATGCCGAAGGCGCGGACGCTTTTCGAGAGCTCTTCGAGCGGCCGCGTCACCAGGCGGGAGAGAATCGTCATCAGCGCCGCGCCGGACAGGAGCGCGAGAAGGCCCACGCTGAGAATCATGCGGTCAATGCGGTTGATGGAGCGCTCTGCCGGCTCCAGGGATTTGAGAACGACCAACTGCAGCGGAGAAGTGGATGCGGCGCTGAGATCTTCAGCAGCGGAGAGAAACCGCGCGTTGCCGAACTTCACCGTGGAGGGGGCACGCGGAGTTCCGGAAAGCAGCACCGGCTGGGTTGCCAGGTTGGCCTGGAACGAAGGATCGAGCGTGCCCGCAACGATCTGGCCATCGCTCAGGAAC
This sequence comes from uncultured Acidobacteriaceae bacterium, assembly GCA_963770555.1. Taxonomy (GTDB): domain Bacteria; phylum Acidobacteriota; class Terriglobia; order Terriglobales; family Acidobacteriaceae; genus Telmatobacter. Next base: position 693,810 of record CAVYQC010000006.1, on the reverse strand, counting down.
ATGGCCTCGGCGCCGGTGGGCTGGGTGATCTCGCGCACCGTTCGTTCGATGGAGACGCCGCTCACCACGTATCCCAGCAGCGTCCCTGTTTCTTCGCTGCCGAAAAACAGAGGACGCACCGAGCAGGAGTAGAGAGACCCTCCATCGATGAGATAGTGCTTGCCGGGAGAAGCCAGCAGGGATTGCAATCCCTGGCGAAGGCTGCCGGACGAGGCGCCTTTTGCGTAGGCCGCCACAATGCGCCCGCCGGGATTGGCAAGCGCGAACAGATCGCTGCTGCTGATCTGCCAGTATTCGACCGCGCCGTCCTGGATGGTGCGATCGTCGCCGCTGGTCATCAGCGCCTTGAGGGTGGGAAGCTCGGCCAGAAGCGCGTTTTCCCGCTCCAGGGCTCTCAGCTGCTCGGCTTGCAGGTTCCTGAAGGTAATCACCGATCGATCGAGATCCTGGGACAGATCGTCGGCTACCTGCGCGCGCAACCGATGCCGGATGAGCAACAGGCTGAGGCTGGTAACCATCACGATCACCGCGGCCGTAGCGAAAATGAGCAGAGCATAGGTTCGAATGCCCTGCTTCCGGCGCATGCGGTCTGTTCCCAAGGCTGGTTGGTTCTCCGGGTGTCCGGATTCACGGCGATCTTCCGGTGTGTTTGCCACTTCAAGCCTCATGCAAAGCGGCGCACCGCTCAGCCGCCGTGGCTTCGCCACTCTCTAAAACCGGAAAACCGCGATAGAATCACGGGACAAATTTATATCCTGCTCCGTAAATCGTAAGCAAATGCTTCGGATTCGCCGGATCGGGTTCCAGCTTCTGGCGTAGCTTCAAGATCTGATTATCTACCGTCCGTGTAGTCGGATAGAAGTTATAACCCCAAACCTCGTTGAGCAGAACGTCGCGCGTAAGCACACGCTCAGCGTTTTCGGTGAAGAACTTCAGCAGCTTGAACTCGTGAGCGGTAAGGATGACGGGGTTCCCATTGCGCCGCACGGTCATCTTTCTGAAGTCGACCTCGCAATCCGCGAATCGATAAGTGGCTTGCGCCGACGGCTTGCGCTGCCTGCGGATCGCCGCCTGCACGCGGGCCGTGAGCTCGCGCGGACTGAAAGGCTTGGTGACATAATCGTCGGCGCCCAATTCGATCAGCAGTACTTTATCCGCGACCTCAGTGATGGCGCTGAGCACCACGATCGGAACTTCGCTGGAAAGGTTCTTGAAAGTCTGGCACAGCTCGCGCCCGGAGATTTGCGGCAGGATCAGATCGAGAACCACCGCCAGGGGCCGCTCGCTGCGGAACAGGTCCAGGCCGGTCTGGCCGTCGCCGGCCACCACCGCCGCATAATGTTCCTCGGTAAAGATTCTGCGCAGGACCTTCTGCATGCGCGGATCGTCTTCGACAATGAGGATGGTGCCGAGATTGATCGCGGGCGGAGGGACGACGCGTGCTTCAGAAATTGGTTCCATCACATGGACCATGATTTGAGGACCTTTCTCTTCCATTCTCAATGGAATGACGCTGTTTCTGTCGATCGGCCCCGATGAAATTACAATGGTATGACAATTCTATGCCCGGAAGGGCGTACCGGCCGTCTCCATCCCCGCACTGAGGTCACGCAGGTTTTTGCGATGGATTTTCCCGGTGCGTGGGACCGGGAACGCCTCTGCACCGCTTTCCTGTTCCGCGAGCAGGCTCAAAAGAAGAATGGACCACATGGGGAGCGAGAGGTCGAACGGCTCGGTATCGGCCAATCCGCGCACCAGGACAAAGAGCAGGAAGGCCAAAAGAAACGTCTTCATGCGAGCGGAAGCAAGCCGTCGAAAATGCCGAAAAAGGCCGGCATAGATTCCCAGAAACAAAACAACCCCTGCCGCCCCGTACGAGTAAAACTGCTGCAGCAGTTCATTATGGGCGTGGCGCGCCTCAAATTGATCGGGGCCAAAGGGTGGAATCACCATCCAGACGGAATGGAAGCCGTGCCCGAACCACGGCTGCTGGATTGCTTCGGCCAGCATGTAGGCCCAGATGCCAATCCGGCCCGTCAACGTCTCGGGCTGGCTGCCGGCATTGGCATAGATATCGAAGTAGGTTGCCAACAGACCCCCAAAAGCCGCAATCACGATCGCGGCGCCGAGCGCGAGCGAGACTCTTGCCCTTCGGCTCATCGACCTGTCACGAATGAGCAGGTACGACTCGCTCACAAGGAACGCGACAATCGAGGTCTTGCTAAGGCTGCGAAGGAGCGTAACGCCAAGGACAAACGCCGCGATACCCCATCCCCCTCGCCTTTGGCGCATGAGATATTGCGCGAAGAAGAAGGCGAATGCGCAAAGATAACCGATTTGATTGGGCCCCAGAAGCTCTTCGTCGCCGAGGCGGAGATCGGACTGCGCGGGCAAGAGCCAGGCGAAGATTGCAAACGTACACGCGCCCCATACGTAGCCCTTCATCAGCGATTCGGCGGCGTCGGGGAGCGGACCGGCGCGAAGCAGCAGGACGACGATGGCCACGTCGGCGGCCATCGCACACCAATAGGCGACAGCCGCGGGCAAGGATGCGGCGCTGGTCCATAAGAGACTGCAGCCGGAGAAGCCAAGGAAGGCGAAGGCCCATCGCACAGCCGGCAGCTTCATCATCGACGCAAATGGAATGCACGCGTTTCCGAGCGCGACGAAGGCAGCCAATGCCAGGAAGAGGAAATTCAGGCCAAGGTTGATGGCGGCTCCGGTCTGCGGAATGGTTCCCAAAACGCGAACCGAGAGGAGCACGATGGAGACGCGAAACGCAAAATAAAATCCGACAGCAAACGGCATTCCGATCGTCGATGGGTCGGGAACGATCTCCCGTTCGTGGCGGCCTGGAGTCATGCTGGCCTCGCGGTAAAGCACAATGGCGTTTCGCCGAGTGGGGCTGGCGGTGATTCTTACCCTGTCATTCGGACGGCGCGGCCGGTGGACTTTGCCGCGACGCCCGAAGCCTCAGTGCGTATACATCTCCGGAACACCCTGGCTGCCCGCAGGTGGCAGATGCCGGAGGTAGACCACGATGGACCAGAGCTCATCGTCGCTCAGCGTCCCCTTGGAGCCGGGCATTCCCGAGGGCCAGATCCCGTAGTCCAAAATCCATTTCAATTGCCCATCCGTGTATCGCTGCACGTCGGCGGACGCGAGCGAAGGAATGGGCGGCGAAATACGATCGACGAACGGCACGCCGGTGTTCTGGCCATCCATGCCGTGGCAGGCCACGCAGTAGTGCGAAAAGGCTTCCTTGCCGTCGGCCCGCGTATCCGCGGTATCGGGAAACGGGTTGATCTGTTTCCGGTTGCCGATGAACCAGCGATGCTTGGCGAAGTTCATGACGTGCATCTCCAGTTTTCCCGGAGGATTGGCCTTGCAACCGGCGAGGCCGGCGACGACGACGGCGATGGCCGCCACAGCAAGGCAGCGCATCGCTAGTCCACCACATGCAGCTTCAGCGTCATGGAGCCATGGCCGGAGCCGCAGAACACCGAGCAGTGGCCGACAAAGTCGCCTGTCTTCTGCGGCGTGAACTCAACCTCCGCCGTGCCGCCGGCGCTTACTTTCATGTTGACGTTCAGGTCGCGAAAGCGCAGTCCGTGCGCCACGTCCGCGCTTTTCAGCACCAGCAGCACCGGTTCACCCTTCTTCAACGTGATTTCGCCGGGATCGAACGCAAACCGCTTTGCCGTAATCTCGATTCTGCGCGGCGCGTCGCTGGCGCGCGCCATAGCGCCGGAAAATGCAGCGGCAACCAAGGTTCCGGCAAGCAGAACCGCGGACATGATTCTCTTCTTCATCTTTTCTCCGAGAGTAAATTTGGTGAGATCGCAACGGACATCAACTTGCAGTTGCTAAGGGTTCAGGAAGTGCAGCAGCGCTTTCGAATCGGCGTCGCCGAGATTGGCGCGCACGCGCATGTGCATCGCGATGGTTCCCGAGATGCGCGGTGAAAAGCCTTCCGGCGGATTGTGGCAGCGGGAGCAGTTCTGTTCAAAGATCTGCTGGCCGCGATCGGGATTGATTGCGCGCGCCGCCTTGGGAGGCTGCGGGCGGCCATTTTGCCGCGGGTCGCGGCCGGCCTGCGCCAGGAGCGGAAGAAAAGCGACGGATAATATGCCCGCCGCCAGAATGATCCGGTGTTTCATCGGTTCCCTTTCCCGTGCATGGGTGCTACGCAATCGATCACCACTTTTGCCTGGGCTCTTTGCCTGGGACCTGGATGAGGAGTTTGCGATTCCAGGGAAAGAGCGCATGGCGGCTGAACGAGCGACGCCGCACAAACCACAAGCTAACGCCGAAAGCGCCGTTGAGTGTCACGGAGGCGTCTGAAGTTTGTCACTGGATTGTCTCTCCACCGGAGACGCGATGCGGGCTGCAAGATGGCGATCGTGGCGGGGCCGACGAACCCAGGAAAGCGAAGACAATCGAGACAATGGAATGACAAATCGGTAACAACTTGCGAGCGGCCCGTCTTCATACTCTGCACATGGCGCAACAAGAATTCGCCGGGGAGAACGCATGAAGACTGCCACGTCGCGAACCTGCTCTCAATTCACGTTTAGCGCACTTGTGCTGCTATCGATTGCGGCCATCGGTCAGACTCCGGGCACAGGTGCGATCTCGGGAACCCTCTATGACCCCGCGAACAAGGTAGTGTCGAACGCAGAAGTTGTCGCGGTGAGCGAGACCACGCAGATCGCGCGCGCGGCGACCTTCAACGCGGAGGGAGCTTTTCGGATCCCGCTGCTGTTGCCGGGGAGCTACGTTCTCAAAGTGAAGGCGGAGGGATTTGCCGAAAGCGTTTCGAATCCGATTCAGGTAACGGCAAGCGAAACCACCTCGCTGAACGTAACCCTGATTGTGGCCTCGGTGGCGCAGAGCGTGCAAGTGAAAGCAAGCGCGGAAGACGCGGACCTGGAGAGCTCGACGCTGGGCGGACTGGTGGACGGGACGGCGATCCGGTCCCTGCCACTGTCGAACCGGAATTATACGCAGATCCTGGGACTGTCTCCGGGCGTTGTGGTCGACCTGCCCAACGCGACGGCGCTTGGGAGCGGCACGGAAAACGTGGCGTCGGACGGCGCGACCCCGTTGTCGAATAACATTCAATTCAACGGAATCGACGCAAACAACCTGGCGGAGAACTCGGCGGCCAACGCGGAGAATGACGCCGGCACGGCGATTCCCGCGCCGGATACGATCCAGGAGTTTCGCGTGCAGAGGGCGAATTACGACGCCGCGTACGGGCGCGGGTCGGGCGCGAATGTGGACCTGGTCAGCAAAGCCGGGACCAACGCATTTCACGGCAGCGCGTGGGAATTTGTGCGCAACAATCTGCTCAACGCAAACGATTTTTTCTCCAAGCTCGACGGCCAGCCGCGGCCCGATTTGAAGCAGAATCAGTTTGGCGGAGCGGTGGGCGGACCCCTGCTGCGCGACAAACTGTTTTTCTTCGGCGCGTATCAGGGACTGACCGAAGTAAATGGATTGGGCGACGAGCAAAATCCCACTCTGCCGCTGCTCACCTCAGACCGGTCGGCGGCCACGCTGGGCGCGCAGTTTTGCCCGGCCGGACACCTGGACAGCGAAGGGCAACCGGCGACCGGATACCTGACGCAGGCGGGCGGGACGCAGGTGGCTTGCGACGGCTCGAACATCAATCCGGTGGCGGTGGCGATTCTGAATGCGAAGCTGCCGGATGGGAACTTCGCGGTGCCGAGCCCTCAGTTGGCGCTGCCGGCGACGGGACCGGATGCGTCCGACCAGTTGCCGCTGGGCCAGTCGACTTATGCGATTCCCGCGCATTATCGCGAAGACCAGTTCAGCGTGAACCTGGACCAGGCGCTGACGGCGAAGAACACACTTTCCGAGCGGTTTTTTTATTCGCGCGCGCCGACAATGGAGCCGTTTTCACCTAACGCGGCCAATGTTCCGGGATGGGGAACCAACCAATTGAACCGGAATACGATGCTGGTGCTCGCGGATACGCACGTGCTGAATCCGAACATGGTGAACATTGCCCGCTTCGGCTACATGCGTTTCGATGGCTACTCGATCGTGGCGAATCCCCTCTCCGCGGCCGACATTGGCGAGGGCACGCCGACGGGAATGGTATCGCCTGCGTCGAACGCTCCCGGGCTTACGGTGGGCGGACTGACTATCGGCGACGCGGGCACACCCTCCCTGTGGCAGGTGACGAACTCTTTTATCTGGCAGGACACGCTGGCGCTGACGCACGGACGGCACAACCTGCGCTTGGGCAGCGAGGCGAAGCGGCACGAAGTGGACGTGAACGAACCTTTTGAGACGGATGGGCTACTCGAGATTGCCACCTTCGACGATTTTCTGCTGGGCGAGAGCGCCGGCAACCTGACGGGCCAGAACAGGAGTCCGCTCGGCTTGAGCAATGTAACGACGAGCATGGCGGGCGGCGGCATTTTTCGCAGGAACGAACGGAGTACGGATTTTGCCTCGTTCGCGCAGGACGACATGAAGATAACCGCGCGGCTGACGCTGAACGCCGGTGTGCGGTACGAGATCTTTGGGGCCCCGATCGAGACCGACGGAAGATTCTCCAACTTTGATCCCGCCCTCGCCACCATGGGTCCGGTTCCGGCAGCGGGAACATACAGCGGTTATACTCTGCCCTCGAACTACGCCGGCACGCTGCCCTCGGGCATAGTCAAGACATCGTTCCCAGGTCTCTATAAGACTCCGTTTGGCGATGTCTCTCCCCGGCTTGGATTTGCGTGGCAGATGAAGGGCCAGCCAACACTGGTGGTGCGCGGAGGGTATGGACTGTATTACGACCGGCACTCCGGCAACCTGGCTGAGCAGACCGTATCGCAGGCGCCGTTCGCCACTCTGCAGATCATCGGCGGCGGTCCCAACTCCGCGGCGACCCTTCAGAGCCCCTTCGTGCCTACGGTGCTTCCGTATTCGAGCTATCCGCTATTCATGCCGCTCACGCCCAATTCGTCTCCGTTCATTGAAGCAACCAACCCGAGCATGAAGGACGGGACAACGGAGGAATACAACCTGAACATCGAGTACGCGCTGGGGCGTGGCTACCTGCTCGAAGTGGGTTATGTGGGCACGCAATCGTGGAACCGGTCGGGACAAGTGGAGTTCGACCAGGCGCTGCTGGCGAGCCCGCAGAACCCGGTGTACGGGCAGACCTCGAACTCGATCGACAATGTGCCGCTGCGCATGCCGGTGGAGGGCATCAGCGAGGGATCGCTGCTGACGGACTCCGTATTCGTTGCGAATTACAACGCGCTGCAGACGAGCGTGACGCGGCGCATGATGCACAACTTCGAGCTGCAGGCGGGCTATACGTGGGCCAAGAACCTGGATGAAGTGAATGGCGAGGTGGGGACCGACATTTTCGAGCTGCAACTGCCGACAAACAATCAACTCGGTCTGCGGCACTCGTCCTACGGGCCGGCAGGGACCGACCGCGACCAGCGCGCGGTGGTGAATTTCACCTGGGCGTCTCCGAAGCTGGGCGCGATGCCCGCGCTGCCGCGGCGCGTGCTTGCGGACTGGGAGGTGTCGGGTGTCGCGGTGGTGCAATCGGGCATTCCGTTCAGCATCTTCGACTACAACGCGGGGAGCGTGTACGGGCTGATCCCGGGCGAGGTGCGCGCGCAGCGGTTGGGCAGCAATCCGCAGACACACGGGTCGATGTATTCGCGGGTGCTGAACGGGTATCTCGATCCGAATGCGTTCACGCGCGCGCCGGAGGCGCCCAACGGGACCAGCCTGGCCGACCAGGATTTCGGCAACAGCGGCGTGGGGTTCGTGCGCGGGCCGGGGCAGCACAATTTCGATATCGCGGTAGAACGGGCGTTTCCGGTGCGCGAGGCGGGCAGCTTCCGGTTCCGCACCGAGTTCTTCAACCTGACCAACACGCCGCAGTTCGGGAATCCGAATCAGTATCTCGGATACACCGATCCGACTCTTGTAAATCCGACGGCGAGCTCATCCTTTGGAAAGGTTACGAACACGGTCGCGAATCCGCGCATCATCCAGTTCGCGGCGAAATACGTGTTCTAGGGCGGTTCTCCAGTTAGTCTGCGGCATTTCCGGTGCAGTGCAAGTTGTCTTTTTCCTGAGGAGAAGGCCCTTTGGCAGTTGAGGTTTCGCCTTACGGCAACTGGACAACCGCCGGAAACGCACGACGGCAACGGAAATTGAAGATCTACCCAGCGGAGGCAGACCATGTTGAAGATCGAGGAAATTGAATCTGTGTGCAGCTCGGGGCGACCGCATGAAGTTCCCAGCCACGTGCTGGACCTGCCGGATTTCTCCTTCGAGGAGACGTTTTATCCTCATGGATTTCCGGTCACGGTGCGATCGAACTCCGGCGCGGTGCTGGAACAGTACAGAGAAATGTGGGGTAAATTCGCCAAGCTGCGCGACACGGACCCGATTGCCGTGGATGTGTACCTGGCGCCGAGCGACTCAACCGAGTGTCCGCCGGAACCGAGCTACCTGCTGATGCTGCCGCTGATGGTGACGGTTGCGGACAAAGACAACTTCAGCGTTGTGGACCTGGACCGCTGCACGGCATCCATCAAGATTTCGCAGGCTGCGATGGCGCATCCGCTTTACGTGCGGTGCTTCCTGCTGGGGTCCCCGGGGCACTGCATTTCAACGAACTACGCGACGGTTGTGCACTCCGGATGCGTGGCCCTGCAGGGGCGCGGCGTGCTGCTGTGCGGCGATTCGGGCGCCGGCAAGTCGACGCTCTCGTATGCGTGCGCGCGCAGCGGCTGGACGTTTGTGACCGACGACGCGAGCTTGCTGCTGAATGGCGGGACGGAGCGGATGGTGACGGGCGACTGCCACAAGGTGCGCTTCCGGCCGGCGGCGCGGGCGATTTTCCCGGAGCTGAAGGGGCTGGAGATTACGCCGCGCGCGACGGGCAAGCCGTCAATTGAATTGCCGCTGAACGGGCATCCGATCGCGCGCGCGCAGACGGTGCGCGTGGATCACGTCGTATTCCTGAATCGGAGAGCGGGCGGGACGCAGGAGCTGGTTCCGTACCGCAAGGAAGTGGCGCGGATGTTCATACGCCAGACGCTGATGGGTTCAGCCGTTGCGCGGGCCGCGCAGTACGCGGCGATCGAGCAACTGCTGACGCTGGGAGTCCTGGAGCTGCGTTATACCAGCCTGGAATGGGCAGTGGAGCGGCTGCGAACACTGGTGGAGAACGGACGGTGATCGAGCCGCCACTGGCGCGGCCAACGGCGCAGGAAGAGACGGCTGCCCGGCTGTGGCGCGATCCGCGGGGATGGATGAGAGAGAAGAACCTGGGGCGCGGCTACTGGGTCTTCTTTGAGACCGCGTTCTTTTACGACGCAGGGTTCTCCATCTATTTTTTCCTCTTCAATCTTTATCTGCTGGACCGCGGCTTCAACGAGCGGGCCATGGGATGGATCGGCGGCGCATTCACGCTGGGCTCGCTTGCCGGGTTCCTGCCGGCGGGCGCGCTGGGGCGGAGGCTGGGCTTGCGACCGCTGCTGATCGCGCTCTTCATCAGCGCGCCGGCCTTGAGCGCCGTGCGCGCGATATGGGTTTGGGAGCCCGCTCAAATCGGGCTCGCATTTCTCGCCGGCCTGGCGATGTGCGGCTGGGGCGTGTGTTTTCTTCCCGCGGTGGCTCGGCTCACGAACCGCGACAACCGCACCGCGGGGTTCAGCCTGATCTTCTCAGTGAGCGTGGGCACAAGCATGCTGGGCGGGGTGGTGTGCGGTTATCTTCGCCAGTGGCTCGCGCGAGCCGGCGTCGCCATGCAACCCGCGGATGTGAAGCGCCTGATCCTGCTGGCATCCTGCGGTGTCGCCATGGCGGGGCTTATCCCCGCACTGCGCCTGCGCGTACCCTCATCCTCAGGGGAAGACGAGAGCGATCCGCTTCCACAGCGCAGCAACGGCTGGTTCGCCTGGAAGCCTTCCGCATTCCTCAAGCGATTCTTGCCTGCCATGGCATTGTGGTCCGCGGTGCTGGCCGCATTTACGCCCTTTGCGAACATCTACCTGGTGCGCGACCTGCACATTTCGATGACCAGGATCGGGCTGATCTTCACGGCCGTGCAGCTTCTGCAGTTTTCCATGGGACTGGTGGCCCCCTTTCTCTTCCGCGCACTCGGATTGAGAAATGGCATTGTGGCAACCCAGATCGCCGCCGCTCTGGTATTGGGCTCGCTGGCCGGTGCTCGGAACGAGTGGCTGGCCGTGACGCTTTACATGACATTTTCCGCGGCTCAATGGGTGAGCTCTCCCGGTCTCTACAACCTGCTTATGAACGAGACGCCGGATGCCGAGAGAAGCTCTGCCGCGGCGATGACGCTGTTTTCCAACGCGGCAGCCGGATCCGCCGCGACTGCGATAGCCGGCGTTCTGTTCACGCGCTTTGGCTATCCGCCGGTGATGCTGGGCCTTGCGGCCATGTCGCTGGGCGTTTCGCTGGTGTTTCGGTTTCTGGTACCGCGCGGAGGCAAGCGAGCTTCAATGGAAACGGTACGCGCCTGAGCAGAGTTCGCAGGTCCACCGCGTTTTCCTGAGGCCGGCCGCGCGGGTGAGAGCGGGCCTTACTGCGACTTCCCCTTCCAGGCCGGAAAAAGAATGCGATAGACGATTCCGGTTTCCCAGATGTTCTCGTTGCCGGACGGAGAGAACTGGCGCGAGTAGCTGGTGAGGATGCGCGTATTGTGCGGCAGGTTGTAATCGAGGCCGAAGTCGGCGCGCTGGGTGTTGACGAGCGGGAGGTCGGCGTCGCCGACAAGAGTATCTCGGCGGACCGTCTGATTCATGCGAAAGACCGGCTCAAAGCGGCCGCGCCAGGTGTCGCCGTACTTGAGGGTACGCAGATCGGCCTCGAGCCAATACCCCGCATCGTTGCGGCTTACTCCGAATTCCGAGCGAAGACGAAAGGCGGAGCCTTTGGTGGCCCACCAGAGATGCGCGCCGAAGAAACTCTCCTCAGTGTCCTGAAGCGAGCGATCGTAGGAAACGCCGGCTTCGAAACGGCTTCGGGGCAGATAGAGCGCGATGCGGCCGCCCGAGGAGCGCTCGGATTTGAACTGATGATTGGAGCTGCGCGCGGAGAACCAGGCAGCGTAGTCGATGGAGTAATCGCTGGTGGAGACGGCGGAGCCGCGCAGCTCAGCGCCGACCCCGCTGCCGGTGGAGAGAAGGCCGAGGCTGGCGACGGTAGGCCCATCCTGAAAGTTGCCAATCCAAACAGGCGAGAGACGCTCATTGTAGGTGTTGAACGGAAGCAGAAAACTGCCCGCGACCAGGGTGGCGTGCGGCGACGCGAGGAAGTCTCCCTGAAGATAGGTGAGAGCGACGGAATGGGAATGGTTGTAGCCGAGCTGGCCGCCGCCGTTGGGAAAGAAGTCCTCGAGGAGCGCCGCGCGGGACTCGACGAGAAGACGGCTGCCGATGGGAACAGCCAGCAGCGGCTCGATGATGGGTAGATAGGTGGTGCTGCCGCCGCGCGTGGCGGTGAGGAACGCGGCGCCGCCGGAGAGGAGCGGCGTATCCTGCGCGGCGACGCGCAGCGATGGAAAGACCAGCAGCGCCACGACGAGGACGATGAACCTCTTGCCGAGATGATTGGAGAGTGGAGCAACCATAGAAGGCAAGATAGCGGTTTGCGCAAGCCGGAGTGTCCCTGGATCGTCAACCTATTGTCAGATGATTGTCACCGGCGTTCGAGCCTCACGGAGGATTCTGTCCACGTGTGCCGACCGGCACGCGGAGGATCGGGATTGAAATGGGCGCCTGCAGAAAGGTGACAATCGCTTGACAACATCGTGACAACCCGAGTGCGGAGACGATTACACTCAGCACTAATCCGCGTGTCTTTGCGCGGAGGAGGGATGCCGTATGTGCGGACACGATGAACTTGCCGGGACGGCAGCAATTTCCACCGTATCCAGCGCAGCGGCGTCGACGCGGCTTGGCGGGGATTTGGCCGCGCGCGCGGCGGTGCTCAAGTGTTTCTGCAATCCGAGGCCGGCGCAGTGTGCGTGCCTTCAGGTTCTCTCCGGACAGGAGTGGGAAGGGCTGTCGCACTGGCTCGATATCAGCGGTCTTGCGCTTTATCTCTTCGACCGGCTGAACCAGCTCGAGATGAGCCATTGGCTTCCGGCGGAAGTGTTTGCGCGGCTGAAACGGAATCTCGACGACAACATGGAGCGCACGCGCGGGCTGATTGCCGAGTCGAATGCGATCCAGAGCGAGTTTCAGCGGTGCGGAGTTTCCTATGCGGTGCTGAAGGGGTTTTCGCTGTGGCCGAGCTCGGTGGCGAAGCTCGAGCTGCGTCGGCAGTCCGACCAGGATTACCTGGTTGCGGAGAGAGATGCGGACGAGGCGCGGCGCGCCCTGGAAGCGAGAGGCTACCATCTGCGCGCCATCAGCGGGCGAACCTGGGAGTTCAAGACCGGCGACCGGCCGGCGCGATCGCTGGCGGATTTGTACAAGGCGAATGCGCCGCGGAGCGTGGAGCTGCATCTCGAGATGAACGGCGACGGCGGGCGTTCGCTGCTGGTGCGCAGGGAGACGCGGGCGTTCCACGGCATCGCAATGCCGGTGCTTCCGGCCGCGGATGTGCTTCTGTGGCAGGGGATGCATCTGTTCAAGCATTTGTGCTATGACCATGCGCGCGCGTCGCATCTGCTGGAATTTCGCCGCCACGTGATGTCGCGCAGCGACGACGCGGGGTTCTGGCGGAAGCTCGAATCGACGGCCGGGGATTCTCCGCGGATGTACCTGGCGCTGGGCGTAGTCACGCGGCTGATCGAGCGCATGATGGGGCGCTTTGCGCCGCAGGAACTGCGATGCTGGAGCGTCGACCGGTTGCCCGAGGGGGTGCGCCTGTGGGTGGACAGGCACGGACACGGCTCGGTGCTTGGCAATTTTCCAGGCAATAAGTTTTATCTGTTCCTGCAAGAGGAGCTCGAAAAGGCAGGCGTCGAGGCGAAGCGCTCGCTGCGGGAGCAGTTGTTGCCGCTCAGACTGCCACCCCTCATCACGGTTGCCGCGGAGCACGAATCGCTGCCGGCACGGATGCGCCGCGCGAGTGCGCAGCTTCGCTTTCTCTTCCTCCGGCTGCGATTTCACGTCGTTGAAGGATTGCGTTATGCGCGCGAAGCGAGACGCTGGCGGCAACAGACGAGCGAACGCGCGGGATGAGCGCGCGTTTCTTCGATTCTTCGCGCTTGAGCTCGGTTTCGATCGCGACGACCACAACAAAGAAATGACAATTCACTGACGACCACATGACACCCCCCCGCATCGAGTTCCTTACTGTCGAATGCGAAGAACAGAAATTTCATGCTCCAGTTCCCCACTCACTCTTGCGTAACAGGCCCGCTCACAAGCCGCCGCTCGGGCGGGTGCGATGGCCGCGCTTTCAATCTCCGCTTGCTCCTGACGGCAGTCTCCGCTCTCGTGATTCTTTTCGCTTCCGGCGCGGCCGCGAAGGGCCAAAGGCCGGCGGATCCCGCGGCGAGTCCGGGCGCGGATCAAACCGCGGCGGAAGGGCAAAGCGGCGCGGCAATGACCTCCGATGAGAGCGCCGAATCCGCGCGCGAACGCGACAATTCGGACGGGCTCGGCAGCTCGGCGGCCGGTATTGCGCTCTCCTCAAGCCGGATTATCGAGATCCTGCAGCAGGACCCCGACCTGATTGTGGAGCTCAAGTCGCTGATGGCTGACCGTCTGCAGGAACAAGGCGTACAGATGAACGCATACGAAATCTCGGACGAGATGCTTTATGACCGGATCGCCGCCAGCCTCGATCTGCGTACAGGCATCACAGCGTTTCTTCGCGCCCGCGGCTATGTGTCCGAGGACGACATCCAGGCAGCGGAGCCGGAGCAGGCAAGTGAATACGCGAGAAATGGAATTTCCGCAGCGCAACGCACTCCCTCGCTGGCCGATGGACCGAGCGGCTACGAATTTGCGGCAGGCGCCGGCTTGGAGCCGGGACAGTTCTCCATCGATGGCGAAGCGCTGCAATCGTCTGCCGCCCAGCCCATGAACTACGCGCGCGCGCGCCCGGTCACGCCGCAATACGAGCCGCGGCCTGAAGTGACGAACTTATCCACCGACGCGCCCAAGGTGCTTCGCCAGCCCGCGCCTTACAACCTGCAATCGATGCGCGACCTTTATACGCAGATTCCCGGCTCGACCGAGCGCCTGAAGCGATTCGGCTGCGAGGTCTTTCAAGATCGCGAAGCGGGCGCGGCCGCGCGAGGAACCTCGGTTCGCGACACTCCTCTGGATGTGCCTCTCGGGCCGGATTATGTCCTCGGCCCGGGCGATTCGCTCACTATCGATCTTTGGGGCAGCGCGACGGAGAGTTTCACGCGCGTGATTGACCGGGATGGCCGCATCTTCCTGCCGGAGTCGGCTCCCGTTGAGGTTGCCGGGCTTCCTCTGGAGCGCGCCCAGAGCGCGATCGAAGCTGTGCTGAAGCAGCAATACCGGAATGCGCAGGTTGCGGTTACGGTCTCGCACCTGCGTTCAGTCCGCGTATACGTGGTGGGGGATGTGCAGCGGCCCGGCGGCTACGACATCAGCTCCCTGGCCACCCCGTTGAGCGCACTCTACGCCGCGGGCGGTCCTACGTCGGCCGGATCTCTGCGCACGCTGCTTCACTATCGCGGCAAGCAACTGGTCGAAGATGTGGACCTCTACGATTTTCTGCTGCACGGAATTCGAAACGGCAGCGCCCGCTTTGAAAGCGGAGATACATTGCTGGTGCCTCCGGCCGGCGCACAGGTGGCCGTCTCCGGCGCGGTGAAGCGTCCTGCGATTTATGAGTTGAAAACAGCAGATTCAACTCTGGCCTCGGTCATCGACGACGCCGCGGGCCTTACCTCGGCAGCTTCGCCGGGACACGTGAAAATCGAGCGCATCGGCGCCAACCATGAGCGCGAGACGGTTTCAGTGAACCTTGGGAACGAAGGTCCCGAGGCCAGCCGCACCGCGATGACGGCTTTTCAGGTAAGAGACGGAGACCGCATTCGTGTTGAGCCGATCCTGCCCTACAGCGCGCGCGTGGTCTATCTCGAAGGGCACGTGGTGCGTCCCGGCCGCCTTCCCTACAGCGACGGGATGCGCCTGAGCAACGCGTTGCACAGCTATCGCGACATGCTGCCCGAGCCCGCCCCGCACGGAGAGATCGTTCGCCTGGTCGCGCCCGACCTCCACGCCGAGACGATCGCATTCAATGTGCCCGACGTGCTCATCGGAAATGCCGATCTCGATTTGCAGCCGTTCGATACCATCCGGGTCTTCGGCCGGTATGAGGCGGACCCGCCGAAAGTGACCATCCTGGGCGAAGTGCTGCGCCCCGGCGTCTACCCCATGTCGACGGGCATGACGGCCGCACAACTGGTTCGCATGGCGGGGGGATTCAAGCGGGACGCGCTCGAGGAAAGCGCCGACCTGACCAGCTACGACGTGGTAAATGGCGATGGAATTGCCGGAAATCTGGCCACCGTGCGCATCGGGGCCGCGGTCTCGGGAGCGGATGCGCAGGCGGACGTGCGGCTGAAGCCTGGCGACATTCTGATGATTCACCAGATCACCGGATGGAACGAGATCGGCCAGTCGGTGAGCATAGAGGGCCAGGTCAAGTTTCCGGGCAGCTATGGACTTCAAGAGGGCGAACGCCTTAGCTCGGTACTGCGGCGCGCCGGTGGGTTTTTGCCCGCTGCGTATCCCATGGGTGCGGTGCTGGTGAGAGAGCAGGTGAGGGACCTTGAGCAGAAGAGCCGCGACGCGCTGATCCGGCAGATCGAGACCAATTCGGCGGCCGCGCGGCTCTCGCCCACTCTTGCAGGAGCAAATTCCGGCGCCTCGTTGCAGACCATCAAGACCCAGCAGGACGAAGTGATTGCCGAATTGCGGAATCATCCTCCGACCGGCCGCATGGTCATTCAGATTACCGCCGACATCGATAGCTGGGCCAATACGCCTGCCGATGTGGAGTTGCGACGGGGCGACGTGGTGACCATGCCGAAGCGCCCCGGTTTTGTTCTGGTGACGGGCCAGGTTTACAACGCCACCGCGCTGGCCTACACGCCGGATAAAACAGCGGGCTGGTACCTGGGTCAGGCGGGAGGCGCAAATACAACTGCGGATCGGAAGGAGATTTTCATCATTCGCGCCAACGGCTCGGTGGTTGGCCGCCGTTCGGGTGCATGGCTCGAGGGCGATGTTCTTTCCACACGGCTCAATCCGGGAGATGTGGTGGTGGTGCCGCAAAAAATTATCGGCGCGTCCTTGTTCTGGAGAAACCTGTTGACGACAGGCCAGCTCGCCGCTTCGTTTGCAATCACCGCCGGGGTAGCCGCAGCGACATTGTAATCGCGGTTCCGAGGTGTGGAAGCTTTTCAGTTTATTCCGGTTTGACCATGGTTACTGGAACGATCGCCATCGCCGGCTTCTCTGCTAAACGCCGCACCCGGCGGCGAACGAAGGCGCGCGCCGCTTCCATTTCCCGATTGCCTCGAGCGAGGAGGGCGCCATGATTTCAGACTCGGTCCTCGAACCGCTGCAAGGGCGTGAAACGGTCCCCCATTTCGAGCAGGCGCATTGGGCCATTCGGGCAAGACTGCTTTGGAACCATCGCCGCGCACTCGCGCGCGTAACGGCGATCGCACTGCTGCTGAGTCTGGTGGCGGCTTTTGCGATTCCGAAACGCTACAAGTCCTCGGCCAGCATCATGCCCCCCGACCAGCAGAATTCGAGCGCCTTGATGCTGGCCGCGCTGGCTTCGCACTCCATGAATCTGGGATCGGTGGGCAGCTTCGCAAGCGGACTGCTGGGCGGGCACTCCAGCACGGCGCTCTTCATCGACCTTCTGCGCAGCGGTACGGTCAGCGGCCATCTTATCGACCGCTTCGATCTGCAGCGTGTTTACCGCAAAAGGTATCGAGTGGATACGGCCAAGCACCTGGCGGGTTGCACCAGGATTACCGACGACAAGAAGAGCGGGGTCATCACCATCGAAGTGGAGGATTCGAGCCCGGTGCGCGCCCGCGACCTGGCCCAGGGATATCTGGATGAACTGAACAAGCTCGTGATCCAGACCAACACCTCGTCCGCGCACCGGGAACGCGTATTCATCGAGCAACGGCTGCATGGGGTGCAGGCCGATCTCGAGCGGGCTCAACTTGAATTAAGCGAATTCTCGAGCAAGAGCAGCACCGTCGATATCGGCGACCAGACCCGGGCGATGGTGGATGCCGGCGCGCGCGTGCAGGCGGAACTGCTCGTCGAGCAGTCCGGGCTGGAGTCGCTGCGCCAGATGTACGGAGATGAAAACGTGCGCGTACGCGAGTCGGAGGCGCGCATCGCGGTACTCGAACGCGGACTCGAGAAGATGGCCGGCTCTTCGGCGCCTCCCGCGGCGGACCCTGCGGGCGATAGCGGGGCGGTGGCCGGCACAGGTGAAGACACAGGCGAACTGTATCCTCCGCTGCGGCAGATTCCGCGCCTTGCCGTTCCCTACGCCGATCTCTATCGCCGCGTGAAGACCGAGGAAGCGGCCTTCGAGCTGCTCACCCAGCAGGACGAGCTGGCCCGCATCGAGGAAGCGAGAGACGTTCCGGCCGTGAGCGTGATCGATTTGCCCAGCATACCGGAAAAAAAGTCCTTCCCGCCGCGCTTACTGCTCGCTGCCCTGCTCACTTTTGTTTCGTTCACTACGGCGGCGGCGCTGATTCTGATGCGCGAGCACTGGTCGAAGATCGATCCCGGCGATCCACGCAAGTCGCTCGCTGAAGAAGTTCTCCCGGTCTTCCGCAGGCGGATTCGATCAGTCTTTCCCCGGCGGCGAGGCGGCGCATGAGAAAACACCTGACAAACGCGGCCTACGGCGTGCTCGACTATGCCTCCTTTCCATTCGGAATGCTGCTGGTGGCGCCGATTGTGCTGCACCGGCTGGGCGCATCCGAGTACGGACTGTGGATGGTCGCGACGGCCGTGGTCAGCGCCGGCGGCATCATTGCATCGGGATTTTGCGACGCCAACATCCAGCGCGTTGCGCGGCTGCGCGGCGCGGGCGAAATGGAAGCCATGGTCCATACGGTTCGCGGCATCCTGGGCATTAACCTTGTGCTAGGCTTGGCGCTTGCGGTTTTTTCATGGGCCGCGGCTCCGTATGCAGCCGGCCACATTGCGGCTTCATGCGCGGTGCCGCTTGCGGAGTGCCTTGCTTCGCTGCGCATCGCCGGCGCGCTGATTCTGGTACGCGCGGTCGAGACCGTGGGCGTGAGCACCCAGCGCGCCTTCGAACACTACCGCACTACGGTTCAGATCAGTACGGCGGTGAGGCTGCTTACGCTCGCCGCAGCGGCGGTGCTGGCGCTCTCCGGAAGACGCACGGTAAGCATTCTCGCGGCCACCGGAGTCTTTCTGGTTCTAGGCACATTCATGCAGTTCCGCCAGTTGCGGCGCCTGCTGGGTACAGCCCGGCTGTGGCCGGCTTTCGAGCCCGAAGCAACGAGAGCATTGCTCCGGTTTGGCGCCTTTGTCTGGTTGCAGACGCTGGGCGGACTGATCTTCGCGCAGTTCGATCGCATCCTGCTGGGGATTTCGATGGGCGCATTGGCCGTGGCTCCTTATTCGCTGTGCGTGCAGTTCGCGCAACCCCTCGCCGGTCTCACGGCCTCCGGCCTGAATTTTCTCTTTCCTTACCTGTCCAAGCGCGCGGGAACCATGTCCAATGACGCCTTGCGGCGAACGTTGCTAAAGGCTTTCGCCTGCAACCTGGCGGTGGTTGCCTGTGGCGCGGCCGTGCTGCTGCTGGCGGGAGACCGGCTGATGCGGATTTGGGCGGGAGCCGCGGTGGCCCAGAGCGCGGCAAAGATATTTCCATCCATCGTTCTCGGTTCGGCGTTGATTGGAATCAGCGTCACGGGCGTCTACGCTCTGCAGGCGCTCGGCCTGTTCAGGAAGCTGGCCTTCATTACTCTGGGCAGCCGAGCCGCACTGCTGCCGCTCTTGATCTACCTGCTTCACCAAAAGGGCCTTCAGGGATTGGCGATATCCCGTGTTTGTCTTGGTTCTGTCGCGTTGCTCGTCTACCTGCCTCTCTGGCGATTTCTGGCCGCAGGCTCGCGCGCAACGCATCCCGTTTGGTCTCCGGCAATTCCGCTTGCGCTTCAGGAGGGATCAAAGCCATGAAGATTCTCATCTCTGCCGCATCGTTCCCCTCGAGCATTTCGGGACTGCAGCGCCACGGTCTTAATTTGGCGCGTTGCCTTCTGGAGAGGCCGGAAATTTCCGCCTTGCATCTGGTCGTCTCGCCCTGGCAGGCGGATTTCCTGCCGGCGGCGGGCCTGGTTGCCCGCGACCGCCTATCGACACACATTGCGGAAATGAACCACTCTTCGCTCAGCCGCAATCTGTGGCACTACCGGCGGCTGCCCGCTCTCGCGGCTGCGCTGGGAGCCGACCTGGTGCACCTGACTTTTCCAATGCCTGTGCACGCCGCTCGGTTCTGCTGCCCGACAGTGGTCACGCTGCACGATATGTACCCCTACGAAATTCCACTCAACTTCGGCTTTCCAAAATTCATCTTCAACCGCGTCACTTTGCGGCAATGCCTTCGTAACGCGGATGCGATCGCCTGCGTTTCAGAAGCCACCAGCCGAAGATTGCGGCAGTATGCACCGATGATTGCCTGGCGGAAATCGATTCGGATTTATAACTGCGTGGAACCGGCGCCACTGTGCGCGATTCAATCGCCGATCCGCGGCTGGCAAGGCCAGTCCTTCCTGCTCTGCGTGGCGCAACACCGGCGCAATAAGAACATTCCTCTTATGATCGCAGCGTTTGCCCGCCTGTTGCGCAGCGGCCGGATGGATTCGGGCTCGATGCTGGTGGTTGTCGGCATCGCAGGGCCCGAGTCAGGGCACATTCGCCGGTTCATTTCGAGCCGCGGCCTCAGCCGCAGGATTCATCTGCTGGAGGGGCTTTCGGATTCCGAGCTTGCATGGTGCTACAAGCGGTGCGAAGCGCTGGTGGCTCCTTCCATCACCGAGGGCTTTGGCCTGCCGGTGGCGGAAGCGCTGCTCGCCGGCGGCCGGGTCGTCTGCTCGGATATACCCGCTTTTCGCGAGGTAGGCGGCGAGCTCTGCCGGTATGTAACTCTCGATAAGAATCCCGAGGAGGCGCTGGCCGACGCCATATCGGCGGCGCTCAAGGAGCCGAAGAAGCCGCCAGTCTCGCTGCCCCAATTCTCTTCGCCCGTTCTTGCGGGGCTGTATATTGGCCTCTATCGCGGGCTCATGGCGTCGTATGCGGCATCCCGGAACGCAGGGCGTTCGGCCTCGATGCGCGCGGCCTCCTGGGAAGGACACACTCTATGAGTGCTGCCGACCAGCGACTGGCGTTCGATCAAGAAACGGCGGATCTTGCCGCGACCGAAGCGCATGCGTCGAGCCTGAACTGCGAGGTGTTTCGAGCGGCCGTCAATGAACGGCCCTCGATCGCACATGAGCGGTTCCGGAGTGGCATGGCTCTCGTGGCTGCGGTTGCGGACTTTCTCACTGCCGCTGCCGGAGGGTTTGCGGCCGGCCTTTTTGGCGTGGCGCTCGGCGCCCGCGGGCCGATTCAGGATTCCATGCCGGCGATAACCGCGGTAAGCATTCTTGCCGGCCTGTTCGTCGTGCTTCTGCTCAAAGGCGATCGCGCATATCTTGAAGGCGGCGGCCTGCTCCAGATTCGCGAGACGGAGCGCGCCATGCGGATTCCCGCACAGGCGCTGCTCATCCTGCTCCCATTCAATTTCCTGCTCCACCTGAATTTTCCCGGCGCGGCATTTCTGATGGCTTTCATCCTGATTCCGCTGCTGCTCATCATCGAGAAGCAGATGTTTGCCGCGATCGTCCGGGCGTTGCAGGCCAGAGGGCACGGGGTGGATCGCGTAGCCGTGTACGGAGCGGGAAACACAGGCAGGCGCATCGTTTCAGCGCTGCTCAACTCGCCGCGGCTGGGAATGCGCCCGGTTGCAGTGGTTGAAGACGGTCCGGTTCAGCCGGTGGGCCGCATGTTCGAACTGGGATACCGGCGTCCCTGCTCCATTCCAGTGCGGCACGGACCGGCAACCGTCTTGCTGCTGAAATCTCTCGAGTGCGACACGCTGGCCATCGCAACTCCGGGCCTGGCGCCGGAACGGCTGGCTGCAGCGGCGCAAGCCGCGAAGCAGTCTGGAATGCGAGTGGCGTATCTCTCCAATTCAAACGCGCACGAGTGGCAGATGGCGAAGTCGATCGAAGTCGACGGCCTGATGCTAACCTCGGTCGTCGATCCGGTCGCGCCCTGGCACTATGCGGCCGCCAAACGAACGGTGGACCTGGCATTGTCTTTCTTCCTGCTCGTGCTGCTCGCACCCCTGATGGTTGTGATTTCCCTGCTCATCCGCATGGATTCGCCCGGACCGGCGCTCTTCGTGCAGAAACGAGTGGGACTCAGAGGCCGGCTCTTCGATATCTACAAGTTTCGCTCGATGCATATCGATGTGCCCCGATATGAATTGTCTCCGGCCACGCCGGACGACCGCAGGATTACTCGAATCGGAAGATTCCTGCGGCGAACCAGCCTGGACGAGCTGCCCCAGTTGATGAATGTTCTGCTGGGTGACATGTCGCTGGTGGGGCCGAGGCCGGAGATGCCCTTTATTGTGGAGCTCTATACTCCGCGGCACCGGCAGAGGCTTGTGGCGATGCCCGGAATCACCGGCTTGTGGCAACTGAGCGCGGACCGGGACTTCCAGATCCACCAGAACATCGAGTACGACCTCTATTACATTCGCAACCGCACGTTCTTTATGGATGTCGCCATCCTGATTCATACGTTGTTCTTCGCGATGCACGGAGTGTGAATTGAGCCGTCCCCGAGTTTTCTCCTCACCAGGAGAAGTTGAAGCCGAAGCCTCGGCCGGCAATGGCCGCGTGGGTGCTTGGACGCCTGATTCCGAGTATGCGCACCCGCATGCCGACGTGCTGGGCGTGAAGATATCGGCCATCGATCCGGAACAGGCGGTGAAATTGGCAGGACAATGGATCGAGGCCGGCAGTCGAGGGTATATCTGCGTGACCGGCGTCCATGGAGTGATGGAGGCGCAATCCGATGACGAGCTTCGCCGCATTCTGAACCACGCTGTGCTCAACGCGCCGGACGGGATGCCGATGTCCTGGGTCGGGTGGCTTCAGGGCTTCAAGAAGATGGACAGGGTCTTCGGGCCCGATTTCATGCTGGCCATGTGCCGACTCTCCGTCGAACGCGGTTATCGGACTTTTTTGTATGGCGGCAAACCCGGCGTGGCGCAACTTTTGCGTGCAACGCTCGAGCGCAGATTCCCCGGACTGCAGGTGGTGGGGACCTACACTCCACCGTTCGGATGCCTGACTTTAGGCGAGGAGCGGGAGATTTGCGAGCGCGTGCTCGCGACCCGGCCGCACATTGTGTGGGTAGGATTGAGCACGCCCAAACAGGAGCGATTCATGGCGCAATTTGTCGATCGCTTTCAGGCGCCGCTGCTGGTGGGAGTGGGGGCGGCCTTCGATTTTCACACCGGGCAGATTCGCGATTGTTCCGCGTGGGTGAAGCGCGCCGGCCTGCAGTGGCTGCACCGCTTGATGCAGGATCCCAGGCGCCTTTGGCGGCGCTACTTGCGCAACAATCCGGCTTTCTTGTGGCAGATCGCGCGGCAGTTGTGCGGGCTCCGGCATCCCTGACGCGATTTCGAACGCGATTCGGAAGATCGCTTCTGCAAATCGCAGCGGCACGGACGAACGCAGGCTGAGTTGCGCCGCAGCGGCTGACGCCTCATTCTTCCCGCATCAGCTTCGAAGGGTTGACGCCCAGCGCGCGCTGCGCCGGCGCCCAGGTGGCAGCCAGCCCCAGCAGCAGCATGGCCACAACCGTTCCGGCAAGAACGACCGGGTCGCGCGGAGTCGCCTGGTACACGATGAACGAGAGCACGCGCGTAGCCGCCATGCCCACCAGCAGCCCGGCCACCGAGCCCACGGCAAGCAATCGAAACGCTCTTCCCAGAGCGGCGCCGAGAACTTTGCCATGCCCCGCGCCCAGAGCAATGCGAATGCCCATCTCCTTAAGCCGTTTTCCCACCGAATAGCTGGCCATGCCGAAGATGCCGGTGATGGCCAGCATGGCGCCCAGCATGCCCAGCACGCCCAGCGATACGGTGGCCGCGCGGGCAGCAAACAGAGCGCTGTCCAACTCACGTTCCCAGGTGAGAAGCGTGAAGGGCAAGCCCCCGTCCAGCCCGTGAATGGTCTCATGAACCGCCGCGGCAATGCGTTGCGGATCGCCGCCCGTGCGCGCCACGAGCCAGGTCTCGCTGCCCGGCGATTGCAGCATGGGCTGAAAGAATGCGGGGCGAGGGTCTTCAGTCAGCGTGACGTATTTTCCGTCCTCCACCACGCCCACTACCTCGAAGCTGTCTTTGGCATTCTGGCGAAAATGGCCGCCGATGGCATTGGCCACCGATCCGAATACCTTGCGCGCGAGTTGGCGGTTAACCACGGCCACCTCAGGCGCGTTTTTGTCGTCGCGCCAGGTGATGTCGCGGCCGGCCAGCAGCGTGGTGCCCGCCGACTGCAAATAGCCCGGCGAAATGGCATACTGCATGGCCTCCGCAACCCCGTTCGAGGGCCGGAAGTCGGTGGTCTGGTTGGTATAGATTTCGGTTTCGTTCCAGCCCAGGCCCAGCGGGATGTTGTCGATCATTCCCGCGGACGTTACTCCCGGCAGCGCGGAAACGGAAGCAAGCATGCGACTTTGCATGGCCGCGGTGCGATCGCCATGATAACCGGCCATGGTGAGGTCGGAGCTGACGAGCAGCACGTTCCGCGGCTGAAAGCCGAAATTGCTCTGCAGCGAGCGCGCCAATCCGCGCACCGCAACCAGCGACGAACTCATCAGCACGGCGCACACCGCGACTTGAATCACGAGGAGCACATCGCGTGCCGGAAATCGCCTTTTCCCGCGCGTCGCCGCCGCACCGGTTCTTACCACCTCCCAAGGAGCCGCGCCAAAAACCTGCCGAACCGGCGCCAGCCCGCAAAGCAGCCCGCTGACCAGGGCCAGGCCTACGGCTACCGCGTAGGTGCGCAGATCTGGATTCACGGGCACATTGATGGGAAATGCGGGAAGCGGTTGCCAGGCGCTGAGCGCGCGCAGCAAAAACACGCTGCCGGCAATGCCGGCGGCGCCACCGGCCAATGCGATCAGCAGAGCTTCAGTAAAGAGCTGGCGCAGAATGCGACCGCGCGTGGAACCGAGGGCCACGCGCAGTGCGATCTCGCGCGAGCGATCCGCGGCCCGCGCGGCAAACAAACTGCCCAGGTTGGCGCATGCGGCCAGCAGAATGAGCCCGGCGAGAAGCATGAGCCCGGCTACAAACGCGCGCACCGGCCCGCCCAGCATATCGCCCACCAGTCCCGGACGCGTGAGAGAAAAACGCAGCCCATCGTCATCAACCGGATACGTCTTTTTCAGGTAAGCGCCAATCGTATTCAGATCGCTCTCTCCCTGCGCAACGGTGAGCCCCGGCTTCAAACGGCCAATCAGCCAATGGCCTCGCGAGCTCCGGTCCTCAAGGCTGCTCGCACCCTCGATCTGCGCCTGGTCCACCATCGGCACCCAAAAATCCGGATGATAGATCAGCTCCGCGCCGCGAAAACCCGGCGGTGCTACGCCGAGAATGGTGAAGGCGTGCCGGTTCAACTCCACCATTCGCCCCACCGCGGCCCGGTCGCCGTGAAATCGGTCGCGCCAGTAGGCATAACTGAGCACGATATACGGGCTGCTGTCTGCCCCGTGCTCGTCGCTGGCTTGAAAGAACCGGCCCAGATAAGGCTTGACGCCCAGCACCTCGAAGTAGTTGCCGCTGGCCTCGTAAATCCAGGCCAGCCGCGGATCGCTCCCGGTATCCAGCCCCACCGATTCAAAGTTGTACAGTGCGATGCCGTCAAAGGCGCGGTTGCGGTCGCGCAGATCGCGGAAATCGGGATAGGAGTTCATCGGATCGCCGCGATACTCGATGGTATAGAGCCTCTCTGCGCCGGGCAGGTTGAGCGGGCGCAGCACCAGCGCATTCAGCACGCTGAAGACCACCGCGTTGGCGCCGATGGCCACGGCTAAAGTGAGCACCGCGGTAAGCGCGAAGCCGGGCGATTTGCGCAGTTGACGCGCCGCATGGCGCAGGTCGAACCAGAAGCTGTCCAGCCCCAGCGCCGCTTCGGCCGCGGCCACGCGCTCCCGCGTCGCTGCAGGGTTCCCGAACCGCAGCAGCGCGTCGCGCCGCGCTTCGGCCTCAGACATGCCGGCGGCGAGATTGTCCTCGATGCGCAGCTCGATGTGCGACTGCAACTCGGCCTGAATCTCGCGGTCCATGCGCGAGCGGTGAAAGAGATTGCCGAAACGGCCGGCTACCGACATTGGACCACCTCACGCGTATCGAAGCATGGCGCGGACGCCTTTCACCAGCTGTTCGAAGCTGTCTTCGGCCCGCTGCAACTGCCTGCGCCCGGCGGCCGTCAGTTTGTAATACTTCGCGCTCCGGTTGGTCTCCGTCAGCGCCCATTCGGAACTGATCCAGCCCGTCTGCTCCATGCGGTGAAGCGCCGGGTAGAGCGAGCCTTCCTCCACCTGGAGTAGCTCGTCGGAAGCCTGCTGGATGTGCAGTACAATTCCGTAGCCGTGCAGCCTGCCTCTTTGCGAAAGAGTTTTGAGAACCAGCAAGTCCAGGCTCCCCTGAAGGTCGTTCCTCGCCATCGCCGCACCCCTATGCGTCTTGGTATTGAGAGCGTAGCCCTAGAAGTATAGGTGTGTCAAGGAATTTTTTTGAGGCCCGGCAGAATTGCCGGCTTGCGGGCTCACGCCTGGGAAAGAATGGCGTCGGCGGCCTTCTCGGCGATCATGAAGACGGCGCTCACGATGAAGGTTCCCGGGATGCGCGGAAACACCGATGCATCCACCACGCGCAGGCCGCGGGCGCCGTGAACGCGGAAGTCGCTTCCCAGCACGCCGTTCCCTTCTCTGGACCCGATGGCGCAACTGCACGACGCGTGGTGTCCCCATGCATTGTTGCGGACGAAGGCCCTCAACTCCTCATCGCTGTCGACGCCGTCTCCGGGAACTTCTTCGACCATGCTGTTGCTCTTGCGCAAACTCGCCGTAAGCTTGCGCACAAAACGGATTCCATCGATCACCGCCTTCAGGTCCTCTTCGCCGCCTTCCTCAAAATAGCGAAAATCGATATGAGGCGTGTCGCGAGGGTCGGCCGAGCGCAGCGTTACTGCCCCGGAGCGGTTTCTGGTGTGGGCCTTCAACACCACCCAGGTAAGATAGTTGAGCTTTTCAACCAAGACCTTGGAATAGCTGGGATAGTATCCCTGGAAATCCGTGAGCAGGGC
Source organism: uncultured Acidobacteriaceae bacterium (assembly GCA_963770555.1). Lineage (GTDB taxonomy): Bacteria > Acidobacteriota > Terriglobia > Terriglobales > Acidobacteriaceae > Telmatobacter. Next base: position 667,316 of record CAVYQC010000006.1, on the reverse strand, counting down.
CATGCAAAACAGATCAGGCGGGCCATCGGCCACCGGGGACCGCTTGAAGACCGAGAGCACGGCTCCGTTGCTGGTATAGACTCCGGTGCGGCAGCGCTGCCATTGCTCGAACTGCGGATCGCCGGGCGCGAAGCGTGCCGCCTTGTAAATCTCCCACTCAGGAAATTCCATGCGATTGACGACGCCGATTTCATAGCGGTCCTGCAGATTGCGCCCCACGCCGGGAAGGTCGACGCGCACGTCGATGCCGAACCGCTCCAGCACCGCGCGCGGGCCGATGCCGGAAAGCATCAGCAACTGCGGCGTGTTGAACGCTCCGCCGGCAAGGATCACCTCCTTCGATGCAAAGGCCCGGTAAATCTCTCCCGGTTCGGCTTGGGCTCCGGGCGTGGCGCGATAAAGCCTCTCGCCCCGCAGAAACTCCACCCCGATGGCGTGGTTGCCTTCGTCGAACAGCACCTTTGAGGCTAGTGCGTTGAGCTGCAGTTTCAGATTTGGAAAGTTCTCGACTGCGTCGAGAACTCTTTCCCTGGCCCCGGCGCGCGCGTGCTTCCGCGTGGTCAGCGGCGTGTAGCAGATGCTGGAGAGATGCTCGGTTTCGGGGCGCCAGTCGTTGGGATCGGCCCAGCTTTGCAGCAGCCCTTCCGTGCTGCGGACGACATTGCCCGATAGGTTCAATGCCGCTTCAGCGCTGCGCGCGATGGTGTCAAAGAGATTTCCTTCCTGAACGGCCGCCTTGGGAATGGCTTTCTCCGTCTGCAGCCATCCGTTCCAGCCATGGCGAGTGGGATTGATGCCGAGCTTCGAAAGCAGGCGTTGAATGGGCCGGTGATGGCAATTCTCTACGCGCTCAAAATAACCGCGCATGCGCTCGGGCCGCCAGCTCTCGTCTCCGGTGAGCTCCTCAATGTATTTCCAGTCGGAGCTATCGGGGTAGATAAAGACATGGGCGTTGTGCGCGGTGCATCCGCCCAGGGTTCCGGCGCGTGGATAGAGGACGCCGTCCACTTTCTTGCCGTCCCACTCTTCCACGTATTTCCAATCCAGCTTCTGCTCGTTCAAGTCCTCATAGTGGCGCACAAAAAAGTCCCACTTCATGGCCTCGTTTTCCGACGCGAAGGCGTGAAACGCGGGTACGTCGTAGTCGTACGGCAGCCGGTTGGCGCGGGGTTGAACGGGGTCGCCGCCGGATAACTGCCGCGGATCGCCGCCGGCCTCGAGCAGCAGCACGGAGCGTCCGGCCTCGGCCAGACGCGCTGCCACAGTGCCGCCGCCGGCGCCTGAACCGACAACAATGTATTCGTACTCCGAGCGTTCCGGATTCATTCCGCCGTCAGGCCTCCGCATCGTCCCTCCCGGCCGGAAATTCAATTTCGAGAGGACGGTGCTCCGATTTTACCTGTCCATGCCGCACCGGCACGCGGAAAAAATACCCGCATACAGCGCCGGGCGTGTTGTGATATCTTCAGACACCCGGAATAGTCCGCATCTGGTTGAATTACGGGTCCCAACTTCATTCTCAAGGCGCGGGATTCTTCCGCTTTTTTTTTCAAAGCTGGGGAAGCATTCCCGCTGCGTTGCCGATGGGAGGATGCTGTGGCAACTTCTGCGCAATCCAAGGCACCAGGCTACGGCCTGCCGCCTGCCAATACCGGCAATTGGCTGCTCGACCGGATCTCGAATGCCTCGATCGCCTTCGTGCACCTGGAACGCCGCTTCGACCCGTTTTTCCGGCCCTTGTTCGATGCGCTCTTCCGCGACCTGTTCACCTGGGCGGCCACGGCTCTTATCAATCTGGGCCGCACCAACGACGGATTGAAGATCGCCGAAGAACGCCCCGAACCGGATGAAGCCGCGTATCTCGAAGACATCATCGCAACCATGGGCAAGCAGATGCAAGGCCTGTGGAAGCCGGGCGGCTTTCAGCGCGGAGGAAACACCAAGACGCACGGAATTGTGCGCGCCGAATTCATCGTCCGCGACGATCTTCCCGAAAACATGAGGCGCGGCATTTACGCCACTCCGCGCACCTTTCCGGCATGGGTGCGCTTCTCCGGCCCCGGGCCTTACATCACGGCCGACATCGACGATGTGGGCTTCATGAGCATGAGCATCAAGATCATGGATGTGCCCGGGCCCAAGCTCATGGACGACGAGAAGTTCACGCTGGACATGTTCGGGGTTTCCACGCCCACCTTTGTGACCGCCGATACGAAGTCCAACGCCGACCTGCAGCACTGGAGCCTCAAGAACGCATCGATCTTTCACTTCCTCAAGTTCAAAAATCACCATGTGCTCGACCTGATCATGCAGTCGCTGTGGATCAAGACGCAGTCGAGTCCGCTGGAAAGCCAGTTCTTCAGTTGCGTTCCGTATCTGCTGGGCGAGGGGCAGGCGATGCAGTATTCGATGCGCTCGCGGCTCACTACGCGAACGCCGGTGCCTCGGCTGCCGCTGCGTCCGCCGGACAACTATCTGCGCGACGCCATGGTGGCCACGCTGGCCAAACAGGATGTGGAGTTCGACATTCTGCTGCAAGCGCAAACCGATCCGTTCAAAATGCCCATCGAGAATAATGCTGTCTACTGGCCGCCGCGGCTCTCGCCGCGCATTCCCGCGGCCATAGTGCGCATTCCGCGGCAGAAATTCGACTCGCCCGAGCAACTGGCCTTTGCCAAAGTGCTCTCCTATAATCCGTGGCACACCATCGCCGAGCATCGGCCACTGGGCAACCAGAGCCGCGCCCGGTTGCGCATGTACAGCGAGCTTTCAAAATACCGCCAGTCGATGAACGGCGTGCAGCATTACGAGCCGAACGGCAGCGAAACCTTTCCGGACACGTAGCTGCGAGGTGTGAACCGGCATCGGAGGACAAGCCCGATTGCGCTTCGGCGTTGCCGCCGATTCTGAATGGCAGGCAAGGCGCGGCTCGGACCGGCAGTTTCCGGCTTAGGAGTTCAATCCGGCCGCTTTTTTCCGTTTTCGACCCTCTACTATCTGGTCCTATTCTTGATGAATTTACGATGTTGTCGAGCCTATTATTGCCGCAAAAAAAAGGCCCTGCCTTCTTCTCCAAGACGGCAGGGCGAAGCGTAGTTATTTTGTCCTATCCTCACCAATGCTCCTGACGGGAATCACTGCGTTGGTCAAAACCGAACAGTCAACGCACAATTTCAGCAGCGCACATTTTCAAGACACTCCGCGCGTTGATGCGACGCTTTCGATCCTTTCGCGACCGATCTCACCACTCCGGCTCCGCTGGGCGCGGATCGACGCCGTGGTTCGGGCGTTCAAATCGTTACCGTGATCGCTCTTGGTTTGGGTCACGAGAGCTATGCGATTTACGTCCCGGGAATCGTTGCATTGAAATCCTGCCGGCTTGTTCTATTTTCGTCACGGAGGAAAACCGCGTAAATCATTGATTTTTAAGGATGGTAGGCAAGGCGGGGCTCGAACCCGCAACCCCCGGCTTAGAAGGCCGGTGCTCTGTCCAGTTGAGCTACTCGCCCACGGTATTCCTGCGCGCCACGGTATTTATTTTAGCCGCCATTTTCATTGTAACTTTGGAACGGCCGATGCGGGCGGGGATTGGCGAGGCAAGGCGCCGGTGCGGACCTCAAGAAGATAACGGACGACGACGGCCTCCGCCCAGTGAATGTCGTTGCCGGCGTCGCGCGAGAGGAAGGCGCAGTGGCCTCCGTGGCGGGTCTCGACAAAGGCGATGTGCGGGTTCGAGAGCAGGCGCGCGCGGGTTTCAGGAAATAGGCGGATGAACGGATCGTCCTGTGCGCAGAGGATGAGGGTGGGAACCTGGATGCGATCGACGACGCGGGCGCTGGCGGCGCGGTAGTAGTAATCGTCGGCGTCGCGGAAGCCGCAACAGCGGGCCACGATTTTGTCGTCGAACTCGCGGACGGTCCGCACCGGGCCGATGCCCGAGGGCTGGTAGATGGCGGGAAAGAGCGCCGCTTTGCGGCGAAAGCGCCGCTTGAGATTGCGCAGGAAATGCGCTTCATAGAGACGGTTGGCCGGCTCGTGGAGCGCGTCAGACCCCGCGGCCAGGTCGATGGCCGGGCAGACCGTGGCCACGGCCAGGAGCGGCGCACGGCTTCCCCATTCGCCGGCAAGCTTGAGCACCAGGTTGCCGCCCATGGAATAGCCCACCAGAACCACGCGTTCCAAGCCGAATTTCCGGGCAAAGTGATCCACTACGGCGCCCACGTCCGCGGAAAGTCCGGAGTGATAGAGCGTGGGGGTGAGCGCGTCGGAGCCGCCGCAATTGCGCATGTTCATGCGGACCACGTTCATGCCGGCGGCCCAGGCGCGGGCCGCGATGCCGCGCATGTAGCGGGACTCAGACGAGCCCTCGAGTCCGTGCACCAGCACCGCCGTCAGCCGCGCGGCGCGCACCGGCTCAGGCTGCCAATGGCAATGGCACAAGACGCGGCTGCCATCCAGGGGGTCCACCTCTACGGCTTGGGCATCGGCGGCAAGGCGAAAGGCGGGACGCGGCAGGAAGTTGCCCACGATGGTCTGCAGGTGTCCGTTCGAGAGCCAGCGGTGCGGTTCGAAAGAGGTGAGCCACTCCGGAATCCGGGCCGGGTTACGGTCGAAATCCTCAACTTCATTGATTTCTGAAATCACAGGGATTCGGGGATGAATCGGGAGCCGTGCAGCCAGTGGCAATCGGGGCGGCTGGCGCGGTTCGAGCGCTTCCACCTCATCAGGTTACAGGATACACGTTGCCGCCGCCAACAATGCCGGGTTGCCGCGCAATCACTTCCCTTCCACGCCGCACTGCATGCAGGGCTCGCCGACGATCCCCTTTCCTTCCTCGATGGTGAGGATGCGATCGACCGCAGCCGGATGCACGTTTTCGACCTTACCGCTCGGCCAATGAATCTCGACATCGTCGATATTGGCTACGCTCCCTAGGCCAAAATGAACGCGCATGTCGTTCGAAGAGAGGTAGCTTCCCCCGCTCAGTACGTCTCCGCGCTGCCGGACGCCCGCAGCCGTAAGGTAGACCGTGGCTCCGACCGCATCGCGGGGGCTACCCGGACCGCCGATGAGCTTAAAATCGACCCAACGATTGCCGTCTGCGCTGACGTTGCGCAGCAGCATCGGGGCGCCGTCGAGGCAGTTGATGACCACATCGATTTTGCCGTCGTTGAACAGATCGCCGAAAGCGGCCCCGCGGCCGGCGCAAACGTCGGCCAGTCCCGAGCCTTCAACTGCGGGCACCAAGTCGAAGGTTCCGTTGTGAAGGTTGCGGAACAACAGCGGCCGTTGCCGGTAACTCATGCCCCAGCCGGGTTGCCGGTCTACGCCTGGATAGACGTGGCCATTTGCAATCAGCAGATCCTTCCAGCCATCGTTGTCGTAATCCAGAAATCCGTCGCCGAATCCGACAAACGGCAGCGTGCGCTCAGCCACTCCGGTCCGATAGCTGAAGTCTTCAAAGTCTCCTTTTCCGTCGTTGTGAAAAACGATATCGTAATCGTCGGAAAAATCGGTGTTCACCAGGTCCATGTGGCCGTTGTTCTCATAGTCTCCGGCGGCGATGCCCATGTTCGCCACCTCGCGGCCGGTCCCGTTAAATGCATAGCCGCTCATGTAACTGGCGTCGTCGAACGTGCCATCGCCGTTGTTAATGTAAAGATAGTTGGGGGTCGAGTCGTTGGCTACGGCGAGATCCGGTTTGCCGTCGCCGTTCACATCGACAAAGAGGGCTCCCAATCCGTAGAAGCCGTTGGGATCGCTGACGCCCGCCTTTTGGCTCACATCCGTAAAAGTCCCATCTCCATTGTTGTGAAACAAGTGATCGCCCGCTCCCTGAATCCCGCGCGGACCGCACATTACATTCACGCCGCGATACCGGCAGGTAGTGGAATGCACCGATTTTGCTCCCGCGACGGGAGGGTCATCGAAGTTGTACCGAATATAGCCGGCCACGAAAAGATCGAGCCGGCCGTCGCCGTCGTAGTCCCCAAATGTGGCCCCAGTATGATCGACAGCCGCGAGCGCCGAGCCTTCGTCCAGGGCCACGCCTGCCTTGTCCGCCACATCGGTAAAGGTACCGTCGCGATTATTGTGGTAAAGCCGGTTTTTGCCAAGGTTGGTCACGTAAAGGTCGGGCCAGCCATCGTTGTCATAGTCCCCGACTGCGCAGCCGAGACCCCAGCGATCGTTCGTCACCCCTGCCTGCAGCGAGACATCGGTAAATGTGCCGTCGCGATTGTTGCGGAACAGGGCGGCGTGTGGCGAAGCGGCCTTATGAGAGAGCGCATCGAAGGTCGAGCCGTTGACAAGGTAGATATCGAGCCAGCCGTCGTGGTCGAAATCAAGCAGGCAAACCCCCGAGCCTTTTGCCTCGACGATGACGCGCTTTTCGGGAGTGCCGGTTACGTTGCGCCACTTGGTCAACCCGGCCTGCGGGGCAATGTTCTCAAAGACCATGGGGCCGGTCTTTACGAAGCCGCCGGCGGTAATGGGGCGATGCTGAGCGTCGAATTCGCCATTCTTCGCGGCGCCGGACGCCATGCCCGGCTCTTGCGTCGAGCTGTCCTGAGCCGAGGCGAGGGCGGCGCGAAAGAGCAAGCAGGCGCACACCAGGAAAAAAAGCGCCCGTACCGGCGGGTCGCGAAACGGATGCGGAGATGTGCTGGCGAACATGGCGGCGTTTATGCTCTTCGAAGGGTTACGCGGTGTCTCGACCATCTCCGGTGGAATGATCATGGGTTGGGAGCCGGATTCATCAGCTCGATCCGCCCGGCGGACGAATGGTTCTGCTTGTCGGCCAATTTTGACGCCAACGTCAGTTCGCGCTCGGAGTCGTCTTTGCGGCCTAGTCGAGCATAGGTCAGGCCAAGGTAGTAGTGGGAAGGCGGATAATCGGGAGCCGCCGCGATTGCCCGTTCGAGAATGTCGCGGGCCTGCTCAAATTTCTTTTCCTTGAAAAGGGCTTCGCCGGAACCTTCGAGGGCTCCGCCATGCCTGGGATCGCGCGCTAACGTCGTGTTGAACTGCGCCAGCGCTTCCTCGAAGTTTCCCTGTTTCAGCGCAAGATCGCCCAACTCGAAGTACGATTCGGTCTGCACGGGCTTGAGAGCGATGGAGCGCATGAACTCCGCGCGCGCTTTGTCAAATTGCAGTCCGATCTGAAAGATGCGTCCCAGGCCGAAATGGGCGCTGGCATCGTCGGGCCGCAAGCGAAGATACGCTTCCATCTTTTCCTGGGCGGCGGCAAGCTGTCCCAGGTCCATCTTGACCCGCGCCACACCGTACAAAGTTTCGGGATCGCCGGGATTCAACGCATCCGCGGCGGCAAGAGACTTGTCGGCGTCCTCAAAAAGGCCCATCTGATCCTCGAGAATGCCCAGATCGAAGAGCAGGCGCGCATTGTGGGGAATGATGTCCCGCGCGCGAAGCAGGGCCTGCAGCGCATCGTCCATGCGCCCGGCGGCGCGGGCCTGGAGCGCCAGGCGCTCGCTGGCTTCCACGTCACCGGCCTGCGCGGGCGCATTGTGCGGATCGCTGCCGAGCACCGCTTCAAAGGCGTCGCGGGCCTCGCGATATTTTCCCGCTTGCAGGAGCAAATCTCCGTCCGCCGCGCCGGATGGGGATTGCGCCGCGCCTCCGGCAGATGGAATAACGAGAGTAAGGATCAGCGTGAAGATGACCGCGAAGCTCGACATAATGGGAGGGTGCGCTTCCAACCGGGCCGGAAGAATGTGATTTATTTTATCAATCGACACGCCGATTCGAAGGGCCGCACTGCAACCGGAAGTCGGGGCCGACGCGCGCGCTAAAATCGCGCGCCACCGCCGCGTCGCGCCGGCATTCGCGGCATGGTCTGCGCGCTTCGAGCGCAGCGGAACAGAAATTCCTGCCCGCGCCGCGAAGCCATTCGCAGAGAGAATGAAAAAGCCGGCCGGCTGGGCAGCAAACCCAGGCGGCCGGCCGAATCAATACCTGGAAAATCGGCGCTTAGAAGTTGAAGCGTCCCGTGAGTTGATACGTGCGCGCCAGCAAATCCGACCCGGTAGGGATTCCAAACCCGGTCGCCTGAGATGAATCTCCCGGACTTAAATCCGGAATCGCAAAGCGGTGACGGTTGAAGGCGTTGATCGCTTCCAGTTTGAATTGGAAGCTCGACCTTTCGTTGATCGCGATATTCTTCAGCAGGCTGAAATCCTCTGACTTCCAGAGCGGCCCGGTCACCTCGCCGGTGACGCGCGGAAGACCGATGCCCCCAGGAACATTGGGAGAGCCGCCGCTGAAGTAATAGGGGGCAAAGGAGCACCCATTGCATCCGGCCGAGAAGGGACGCAGCCATCCCGGTCCCTCTCGATTTTGGTCGACAAGAGAACCCTGGCCAAGCGGAACGCCCGGATCCGTCGGGCCATTTGTTCCGGGCGCCCGGAACGCCGGATTGAACCACGATTCTCCGTTGAAGAAATTGGGTCCGTTCTTGTTTCTTCTGTACGCAGCGCTCGAAAGAGATACCGACGGATTTCGCGTAAATCGGAAGCAGTTGTCATAGCCGCCAACTCCCGTGTAGTTGCCGAGGGCGTTGATTCCGGTGGCGCATCCGAACGAGAGCGGCTGGCCGCTTTCGTAACGCTGAATGCCGCCCAGTTCCCAGCCGCCGACGATTCGATCGAGCGCCCCGCTTCGGTTAAGGAACATTTTTCCCTTTCCAAACGGGAACTGGTAGAGGTAGCTGATGGAGAGAGTCTGCGGTATGTTCTGATTGCTGATGGCCTTCTCTCCCTTGAAGTCAGAAGAGTTCTGGCTCTGCGCGCCTCGATCGTACTGGGCGATTTCAGTGTCCGCATCGGTGAGAATCTTCGACCAGGTATACGAAACCTGGAGATTGACTCCCTGCCGGAAGCGGCGATTGAGGGAGGCGACCATCGCATCGTAAGAAGAGTGACCGTAATTCTCCAGGCAGCAATCGTCCGCGATGTATCCATACTGCGGATAGGGACGGAGCGCCTGTTCCACCACCCCGGTAAACGTTGAATAAGGAGCCTTGACGGTAACAGTCTGACCATTCTCGGCGGTAAAGGTTGTTGTCCCTCCCTGAGGAATGGTTTCGGCCGGATTGTTCAGGTTATCGCCATAGGCGAAGTCGGATATCGGAATGTTGTTAACGTTGGAGATATCTTCGCTGTGAAGATTCTGGGCGCTCTCTCCCTCGTACCCCAGCGTGAAGATGAGGTCCTGCGCCAATTCCTGCTGAAGCTGAAGACTCCACTCGGTAGTCATGGAGGGCCGGCCGGATTTCTTGAGGATCAATTGCCCGCCCACATCTTCAAAGGTGCCCGGGCCGTTGATGGTGGTGAGCTGCGTCGGATCGGTGTTGGGAGCGAAGAAGGATTGGGTCCACTGGCTCACGCCGCTATCCAGCGGGAAGGCAGCGGTGAAGTTGTTCGGCGATCCGACATTGCGGCTCTGGTTGTAGCCCGCATTCATGCTGGCGCCAAAGTCGTCATACTGCAGCGGACCGTAGATAATGCCTCCGCCTCCGCGCAGCACCATCTTGCCGCTGCTTCCCGGAAGCACATAGGCGAAACCGATGCGGGGAGCCAGGTCCTTATACCAGGTGTCTGCCCAGGCGCTGTTGCATTTGCAGTTGGTGCCGAAGAGCAAGGCGCCCGGCAATCCGCCTGCCGCTGCGTCCGGAGTGGAGAAGCTCAAGTTGGAGGTATCGTTCCCGGCCTCGTGGCGCGGAACATCCACGTCGTAACGGACTCCGAGATTCAGGGTCAGGCTGGAATTGATCTTCAAATCGTCCTGCACGAAGAACCCGTAATAATGCGAGTTCCAGCGGGGGTTGTGATTGAAGACCTCCTGGCTGGCCACGGCAGGAACGCCCACCAGGAAGCTGGCGAAGCTGTTGCCGCTGGCAAGGAAGTTTCCGCCCACCGCCGCCACCGACGTCTCGCCTCGATAGAATGTGAGATTGGGGATATTGACATCGATAACGGAATACTGCTGGTGACGCCAGTCGATGCCGAATTTGAAACTGTTGCGTCCCTTCTCCCAGTTGACGCTCTCGTTGACGCGCAAGCCGTTGTCGATGTTGTCTCCGCCCTGGCCAATCATCCACGGCGAAAAACTATCGAACCCGTCAAAGTTAACGATCGGAAATGCCGTGGAGTAGAAATTAGGAACTCCGGCCGCGGTCAAAGTCCGGCCGGCTCCGATCGAAGAGGCAAAATTCTTGCTGTTGGTGCGGTTGTAGCCCACATTCAAGTGGTTCAGAATGCTGGGGGTGATTGTGTAGTCGTAGCCCACGCGCGTGTAGTGCGTCTCAAAGTCCTGAGGGTACGCTGAGTTGTTGAAGGGCTGAGGGAGATTTGCAAGTCCGTGCACGCTGAAGTTGTCGCGCGAGCTATAGGAACCGTAGATCTTGTGGTTGGCGGCGAGCGACTCGTCGATGCGCACCGTGTAGGTGGTGTTGTAGGTGGGCGCGACCGCGGACTGCGCATAGTTGTTGTAGAAGCCCCAGGGCGGATTCGAGATCGGCTGCTGGTTGGGGGCCGGCAGTCCCGCCATCAGAGCTTTGGCTCCGTTGCTGAAATCGCCGCTGGGAACGATGTTTCCCGGATAGGCAAAGGCGCAGGGGATACCGGTGGGATTGGTGGGAGTGATATTCGTGTTCTGGGTGGTCGGATCGAAGATTTGATCCTGCAGCACCGGCGTGCCATCGCAAGGATTGACGTTGAGCGTGGGCTGGGTGGTCTGCGGGCCCAGGATGGCGGAGAAGTCGCCGCCTTGCTCGCCCTTGCCGCTCGTTCCGCCGGTCGTGGTCGGCACTGTCGCTTCCGACACTCCGCCCAGACGCAGTTTGTATTGTTCCCAGGCGAAGAAGAAGAAGGTCTTGTCCTTGCCGTTGTAAAGCTCCTTGTCTCTCTTGAAGGGATTCGGAATCCGCACCGGACCGCCGAAGGTGCCGCCGTAATCGAACTTGCTGTCCTGCCCTCGCAGGTAGCCAACGCAGTTAGGGGTAGTGGTAAGGCGCGTTCCGGTGCAGCCGTAGAACTTCCAGTCGCCGTTGTTGAACCACTGGTTGGCATCGAGCGCTGCATTCTTGATGATGGTGAATCCGGTGCCGTGAAAAACATTGGTGCCGGACTTGGTGGTAAAGCTCTCGAAGCCCGCAGTGGAACGGCCAAACTCCGCGGACGGCGCCGCGGTGGTCACCTTAAACTCCTGCAACGCCTCGACCGAAGGCGAGGTTTCGTCGAATGACGAGCCGTTCTCGCTGCGGATGATGCTCGCCCCGTCCAGCATCGTTTCCGCGCCGTAGCTTTGTCCGCCGGCAATCTTGGCAAAGAAAACGCCGTTGTTGTTCAGTCCGCCTACGGATTGCCCGCCGCCGGTGCCGGGCCCGGTGGTACCGGGCACCAGGAACTCAAAGGACTCGGGAGAACGAAGTCCGCCGACGCCGGCGTCGACGGCCAGCGGCAAATCGTCCATCTGCTTCACCGAAATGGTGCCGCCGATGTCGGAGGATTCCGATTGAATCCCGGGCGCGCTCGCATCCACTGTAACCGTCTCGGTGGTTGCGCCGGCCTTGAGCACCACGTTGAGAGCGGTAACCGAGTTGATGGTGACGAGGACGCCCGTGCTGCTTTCCGTGGCGAATCCCGGCGCGGTCACGGAAACGTTATACCGGCCGATGGCGAGCTCGGCGAAGCGGTACGATCCCGACGAGGTGGATGCGGTCACGTTCCGCGCGCCGGTGTCAATCTCGGTGGCGACAATCTGCGCGCCCGGAATCACGGCTCCGCTGCTATCGGTGATGTTGCCTGCCAGTTCGCCCCTGGTCGTTTGAGCTTTGACCCCCAGCGGGGCCGCCAACATGGCCGCAAGGAAAATGAGAATCCAACGGCCTCTTTGAAGCTGCTGTCTCATGGTTGCCTCTCCTGAATTCTTAAGTGGACCAGCGGTGTTGCGCACACAATTTTTCCAGTAATCGATTACTAAGACCGACCGTTCGCGGGGGAAGCGCCCGGGCAGGAAAGCGGGGATTCGAGAAATCGTTTTCTCGGTATTCGCAAGCCCCGCCCCGCAGTTCGAACGAATGATATCCGCCGTCTAAAAAGCCTGTCAAGAGAAAAAAGCTGGACGCGGATCGCCGGCTTGCCGGGCGGGATGGAAAACGTTGTCTTTCATGTGCGAATGCAAACGCCGCCGGGCGCCGGCCGCGGCGAAAGTCGGCCCGCGCCGCGTGTTGCCGCCCGCGCGGTCCGCAACTATGATGGCTGGAACGCCGCGCCAGAGAGAAGAAGGAGCAAGGAACTATGAGGCATTGCCAGAGAGCAGCGTCCATGATTCTCAGCCTCAGCCTGGCTCTCGCTTCCTTGCCGCGGGCTTTCGCGCAGCCGCAGGCCCCGGAAGTGCAGTCGTCCGCGCCAGTCATGGAGTTGCTCGAACAGGGAGCGCAAGCCATGCGCGCGGGCAAACCGGCCCAGGCCGAGGAGATATTCAAGCAGGCCATATCCGCGGCGCCGCAGCTTCCGGACGGCTATCTGGGACTGGGCATGGCCGAGATGCGCGAGGGCAACCCCGATGCCGCCGAGCAATCGCTGACCAGGGCAGTCGAGATCGACCCGCGCACGCCGGGAGCGCATATGTTTCTGGGCATCGCCCAGTTTCAGATGAACAAGCTGGACGCGGCCATTGCATCCCTCGATGAGGAAACTCTCATACAGCCGGACAATGCCGAGGCGCTCACCTGGCTGGGCATGGCCCAACTTGCCGCCGGGCATCCCGATCAGGCTACCGCTCCCCTCGACCGCGCGGCAATCCTGAAGCCGAAGGACCCGAACATCCTCGACTATCGCGCCAGGGCGCACACTCAGGTGGCGCAGGAGTGCTTTCGCGACCTCTACAATCTCGACCCCGGATCGTGGCGAGTGCACCGCGCGCTTGCCGAGATGCTGGCTTCAGCCCGGCGGCCCGAGGAAGCGATTGCGGAATATAAAGCGGCGCTGGTGGAACAGCCCGGCGACCCGGATTTATACGAGGCTCTCGGCGACGAGGATCAACTCGCCGGGCTCAAGGCCGACGCCGCCCACGCCTATCAACAGGAACTTAACCTGAATCCACACAGCCCGACCGCGCTTTACAACCTGGGCAAGATGCAGGTGGAGAGCGGAGATCCCACGGCGGGAATCGAGTATCTGCGGCAGGCCATCCAGGCCCACGCGGCCGCTGCGTCCGCCGACTACTATCTCGGCGCGGGGCTGGCAAAGACCGAGCACTACCAGGAGGCCGCGAACTGGCTGGAGAAAAGCCTGACCGCGCATCCCTCTGTGGCCATCGAACAGAGTGCCTGGTATGAATTGATCCGCGTGTACCAGCGGCTGCATCGGGCCGCGGACTCGCAACACGCTCTCGACGAGTTCAAGCGGCTGAAGGCGGCAGCGCCAGCCGGCGGAGCGCCGGCCGCGCCCGTGCAGTAACGGCGGCTTCGCCGCTCCATTCGCCCGCTCTATGGATTGCCGGCAGGCTCATCCATCTGAACGATGCGATCCGCGGCCACGTCATGCAAGGTCTGCACGATCCCGCTCGGCCAGCGAATCGTAACGCTTTTTGCCGACGTGTCCCCGCCCAGCCCGAAATGAGGCCGCGGATCGCTCGCCGACAAATAGCCGCCGCAGGTGGTAACGGTGACCCACTGCGGCCCCTGCGAAGTCGTCACCTCCACCACCGCGCCAATGCCGTCGCGATTGCTTTTGTGGCCAATGAGCTTGAGGGTGAGCCAGTGGTTGCCGGTGGGCGTTTCATTGTGCAGCAGGTGAACCTGGCCGCCGTTGGTGGTCACTACGGCATCGATTCTGCCGTCGTTGTCGATGTCGCCGATGGCCATGCCGCGGCCTACCCATGCTTCGTGGAAAATCGGGCCGGACTGCGAGGAAACGTCGACAAAATGCGTCCCCATGTTGCGCAGCAGCATCATCGGCTCGCGATAGCGGAGTTGCGGGTAGCTCTTCTCCACGGTATCGAGATCGTGCCCCTGCGCAATCAGCAGATCCTTCCAGCCGTCGTTGTCGTAGTCGAGAAAACGCAGGCTCCAGCCTGAGTGCAGCAACGTGATGCCGGCCACGCCCGTCAGGTAACTGACGTAGTCAAAAGTGCCGTCGCGATCGTTGTGGTAGAGAGCGTATTTCTGGTTGGCGAGCGTGGTCACCACCAGATCGGGAAAGCCGTCGTTGTCGTAGTCGGCAAAATCCACGCCCATGCCGGCGTAGGTACGGCCATCCCCATCCACGGCAACTCCGGACTCCAGCCCGACCTCCTCAAAGGTCCGGTCTGCTTTCTGGTGAAAGAGAAACTCCGGCATCGAGTCGTTGGCGACAAAGAGATCAATCCGGCCGTCGCGATCGTAATCGCCGATCGCAATGCCCAGCGCCTTGGCCGGCTTATCGAGGCCGAGCTTGTGAGACTCCTCGGTGAAATGGCCGTTGCCGTCGTTGTGGTAAACCAGCATCGTAATGGGCGGAAAGACGTCGGGGTGACAATAGCCCCGGTTGTCCTGCGGGCCGCACCACTTGTCGTCCCAGTCCCACGTAACGTAGCGATCGACGACCAGATCCAGGCGGCCGTCGTTATCCAGGTCAACCCACGCCGCGCTTGTCGACCATCCACCGCCGCCCACTCCCGCCTTGTCGGTTACGTCGGTGAATGTGCAGTTGCCGTTATTGTGATAGAGACGATTGCCGCCGTAGCCGGTTACGTACAGATCTTCGTATCCATCGTTGTCGTAATCGCCCACCGCAACGCCCATTCCGTAGCCGACTCCTTCAAGCCCTGCTTCTTCCGTTATGTCTTCAAAGGTGCCGTCGCTCTTCTGGTGGTACATCCGGTTCCAGTATTCCGGGCCGGTCTTCTGCGGAATCGTGCCCGGCGGCGTGGGATCGCTGTAGGGCGCGCCATTGACCAGGAACAGGTCGAGCCGTCCGTCGTTGTCGCAGTCGAACAGCGCCACGCCCGAGCCCATCGTCTCGATGAGATATTTGCGCGAAGTATGCGGGGCCTGGTGCTGAAAATGAATGCCTGCCGAAGCGGCGATGTCGACAAACTTCGCCGGCACAATGGAAGTGGGAGTGACCGCCTTTGCCTGCGCGCTCCGCGGCCCCGCCAATGCGGAAGGTTGAACTGCAAAGAGCGCGATGGACAGGATGGCCGCGATCCAGAATGCCGGCGGTCGGTTGGGTATCACTGCCGTTGCGCTGCTCCTGCGATCGTGCTCCGGTGTCTGCGGCGATGCTGCGATTTTACACCCCAGATAGATTCGGGCCACACTTTGAGAGGCGATCGACTTCCCTTCCCCGGAAGGACCGATCTCGGCTGAAAGGTGGAGAACATCTTACATCGCGAGGGCGAAGACAACTAAAACATGCGGTCCTATATTTGTTACGACTCCTGAATTTCTTGGGGCGGCATTGTCGAAGGCAATGCCGCTCCTTTTCTTTTCCGGTCGTCCAGTAACACGGAAGATCGGATTGTTGGCGCGCTGCGTCTCACCTTGACTCTCCGGCCGTTCCCAGCGCCGCGTGCGGCCAGCCTTTCTGCCAGGTAAGCGTGGAAATTTGCAGGGCCGGTTTGCCGGTGATTGCATCATAGGCGTGGAACACAATGATGTCTCCCTCCGGCCGCTCAAGAATAGACTCGCCGCCGGGCCCGATCCAGCGGCTATTGCCGGTGAGCAATTCTGTTCCGCCGCCGCGCAGCATCGGCCTGCCCTCCGCATCCGCGTAGGGGCCCGTCACCTTGCGCGAACGGCCCACCATGGTCCGGTAGTTGCTGTGGATGCCGCGGCAGCAGAGATCGAACGAGACGAACAAGTAGTAAAA
Organism: uncultured Acidobacteriaceae bacterium; assembly: GCA_963770555.1. Taxonomy (GTDB): domain Bacteria; phylum Acidobacteriota; class Terriglobia; order Terriglobales; family Acidobacteriaceae; genus Telmatobacter. The sequence continues at coordinate 651,441 of CAVYQC010000006.1, read as the reverse complement.
CCTGCCGTGGCGAACGACAAATGGCGCTTCGATCGCCTCCCAGTCCCCAGGCAGGCCTGGCTTTGCCGGCTCGGGATGCGGCGGCTTCACGCGCGACGCGAGAGAATAAAGAGCTGGATCGTCTGTGGACGGCTTCCCCGTAACCGGGTCGATGCGCCGCATCTTGATGCCGCTCCAGAAGCTCCCGAAGCTGAGCCAGGGCTGCCCCTTGTCATCGAGCACAATGTTTGGATCGATGGCGTTGAAGTCATCCGACTCGGTCGACTTCAAGACCAGGCCTTCATCCTTCCAGTGGTATTTGGGATTCTTGGGGTCCAGAGTCTCGTTGGTGGCCAGAGCAATCCCCGAGGTATTCAAGCCGAACACCGAATAGGCGTAATAGAGATGAAACTTGCCTTGGAAGTAAGAAACGTCGGGAGCCCACAATTCGCGCGTGCGCGGGCTCGCCTCCCGTATCCACGCGGGGATCCCATCGAATACCTGCCCGCAGAGTTTCCACTCCGTCAGATCGTGCGAGCAGCGAATCGCAAACTGGCCGCCACCGGGAGCAAAACCGGTCGCAAACACGTAATAGGTATTTCCTTCTCTGGCAATGGAGGGATCGTGGGTCATGGGGTAATCGCCGCTCAGCGCCAGGGCTTGCGGTTGCTGGCAGCGGAGCGCCGGAGCAAGAACGACAGCGATCGCAATTGAAATCAAGCGAGTACCACGCATCGAAGAGGTCTCCAATCCGGCCAGCCGTTGAAACGAGAAAGGGGTGATGTTTGGCAAACGTTTCCCGTGCGGAATGGTACACCTGCGCATCCTGCTCCTGCAACAATTGCTTCAGCTCGGCCGGCGTCTAAAGCGCTCGCTATATCTCTATGATCCCTGCTCTCTTACACCTTGAACCACTTACACTATCGAGCCGTCCTGCGTGATTCATCGCTGCCGAACCGCCGCCGGCGGAGATTCCGCTGCAGGCGCCGGCCGGCCGTAACGAGAATTTGAGTAAATGTTTACCGGTTGACAGGGCAGGCAGATTGCCGCATATACTTTCTCCACGCGAGACCCGTGGCTGCATTGGCGGATTCAGCCGCGACAGCCGCCATTCAGCTTCTCACGAGGGAGTCCGGTGAAGATTCACGCAGGCATGCTCGCGCTTCTGGCCGCCGCGGCGTCGATCGCCGGTTGCGGCAGCGGAGCTGGAAACAATTCCGGAAGCGGTACGGGGGGCGGTTCTGGAAACGGAGGTGGAACGATGCCCGATATGGGCACACTCGCCTCTGTCAGCGACAGCACGCAATTTAAGCTGAAGAACGCCGCCAGCGGAATGGTGCTCGGCATCGCGGGACAAAGCCAGACCGCAGGCACAGGCCTGGCGCAGGAGACGGACACCGGTTCAACCGATGCCCTTTGGCACTTTATGCCCATGGGCAACAATCAGTTCAACGTGGAGAACCTGCTCACCCACCAGGTAATCGGCATTTCGAATGCCTCGACTGCCTCCGGCGCGCAGGCGCTCCAATGGGCCGATAACGGAACCAGCGATCACTTGTGGGAGTTCTATCTGCTCACCGACGGGAACTATCTCGTCAAGAACGTCAACAGCAGCCTGTTCCTCGAAGACGCCAACTCAGGCGCCACTTCAGCGGCCACGATCGACCAGGGAGCGCGCGCCACCAGCGGCTCCGGCTGCGCATGCCAGGAGTGGACGCTGACCTCTACGGGGACCGCCGCGTATCCCGCGCCTCTCGCGGTGCAGGGCACGGGAATCTACGTGCACGATCCATTCATGCTGCAGGATCAGAACCACGTCTACTGGCTTTATGGCACGCACCAGACACTGGCCTATTCCACAGACTTGTCGACATTCACCTATACCACCACCAACTCCACGCAGGGAGCCTGCACCACGGCGCAAGGCACGGCGTGGCTCACGGATGAGAATCATTGTCCGATCATCGGGCCGGACTTTGCATCCTGGACCGGCCTGCAGACGCCCAAGTCCTATAACAATGGAGCCGATACCGATGTGTGGGCTCCGAGCCTGTTGTATTCCAATGGCGAGTACTTCCAGTACTATGCAATTCCGTACGAGCCTTCTACGGGCGCCGAAGCAGTCATCGGCCTGGCAACCAGCAACACACCTTATGGGTCGTGGACCGACCAGGGCTACGTGGTCACGTCGTGGACAGACGCCACCACCAATCCGCCCGCGAACAATCCGTGGGGCTTTCTATCCACCACGACGTGGAACGCCATCGATCCGGCTCCATTCACCGATGCCGACGGAAACTGGTGGCTGGTCTTCGGCTCATGGCAAGACGGCACGCATCTGATTCCGCTCGATCCGTCAACCGGATCGCGCTCAGGCGCCACGATGTACAGCATCGCAACCCGCGCCGCTGGAGAAGAGGGTCCCTTCATCTATCCTTATGTTTTTAACGGGACGCAGTACTACTACTATTTCGCGCCCATCAATGTCTGCTGCCAGGGAACCAGCAGCACCTATCGGACAATCGTCGGCCGCTCGACGTCTGTAACCGGACCTTACTATGACCGCGGCGGCCTTGCTCTGACCCAGGGCGGAGGAACCATCCTGCTCAGCTCGCACGGCAACATCTTCGGTCCCGGAGGCGGCAGCGTCTTCACCGATACGGGCCCGAACGGCGGCGAGTCGCTGCCCACGTTCGTTTATCATTACTATGACGGCAATAACAACGGCACGCCCACGCTGGGAATCAACCGGCTGGTCTTCGATTCGGACGGCTGGCCTTCGGTGCAGTAGCCGCCGGCGCGCCGGATGCGAAGTAGCGACTCGAGGCAATCCAGCGCACAGTTCGGCCAAAAAGCGGTAAACTTGGCTCGAAACGCGGAAGCTGGCCGGGTAACTGAGAATGAATCGACGCCGCTTGCTCCTTTCTGCCGGATTCGGCGCGGTACTCGCGTGCTGCGTCGGCGTGGCGCTTCCACAGCAGAGATCTCCTTCGGACCCGGACAATCGTCCAACTCCCCCGATCGCTCATGAGGAGCCGCAAGCAGATCCTTCCCTCGCCGGGGAGGAAACGAAGCTGAGAAAGGCGCTTGAACGGGATCCCGAAGCGCAGGCGGATCTTTATCAACTGGGTCTGGTGCTCCGACAGGAAGACAAGCCGCGAGACTCGCTCGAGGTCTATACCCGCGCCGCTCGGCTGCAGAAGCCCAACGCCGATCAACTCCGATCCGTGGCCCTCGATTATGTGCTCCTGAACGACTATAGCGATGCAATTCACTGGCTCCGAATCGCGTTGTCGTTCGACCCGGACAATGTGGATGTGCTCTACAGCCTGGGCCGCTGCTTTTATACGCAAAGCAGTTTTCCCCAGGCGGAGGAAGCCTTCACGCGGGTGTTGCAACTCCAGCCGGAGCACCTCAAGGCCGAAGAGAATCTTGGCCTGACCTACGACGCGCAGAATCAGCCCCAAGCCGCCGAAAAGGCGCTGCGCACCGCGGCAGCGTGGGCCGGACAGCTTTCGCTCCAAGATGAGTGGCCGTTTCTCGATCTTGGAAACTTCCTACTCGACCAGGGCCGTGAAGCCGAAGCGTTGCCATTTTTGAGCAAAGCCGCGCTCATCGCGCCTGGCTCGGCCGCGACTCACGAGGAGCTGGGCCGCGCCCTTGTGGCCACCGGAAAAGCGAATGACGGGATCAACGAGCTGCAAGCCGCAGCCAGGCTCGATCCGAAAAACCCCAAGATTCATTTTGAGCTGGGACACGCCTATCGCAATGCGGGCGATCTGGATCAGGCTCGCGCCGAATTCGCGCTCAGCAAGAAACTGTACGGCGAGCACAGCAACGACTGACGGCATTTTTTGCCGTAACTACCTCCGCCATTCCACGGCATTCAGCGCGCGTTCTGCAGTCTGGTTACGTCTTCAATGAATACCAGTTCGGAGCTCAGCGGTTCTTCGAGACGGACATCCAGACCCGCGCGCATCAATTCACTGCCCAGCGCCTCTCGATCGGGCGCGCTGCCATCCTCGAAGTGCAATCTGTAGCGTCTCGAAGCGTCTAGCCCGGCGAGAACCAGGCGGTGCTCCGTCTCGCCGGCAATTGTGCCTCGAAACGCAAAGACCACACCGTTGCCACGCGCCGGGTCAAAATATTCGATTCCATCCCAGTGCACCCCGTCGGGCCGCTCGGATACATGATAGAGCTGGCCATCGCGGATCAGCGGCCGCAGCTTCAGCTTGTACAGCGCGATCGCTTTTCGCGCCGCATCGTGCTCGTCGGCAGTCCATGCGGTCGTATCCTGCATGATGGTCACCCAGCCCATCATCCCGCTGCGCAGCATGTAGAGAAAATTCTCCGGCCGCGGCGCAGGCCACTTCTCCACATAGCTCTCCAACATCGCCGGCGGCAGTACATGGCTTGCGTCGTAGAACGCGCGGCGGTTTGACAGCGGATCGTAAGTATCGGTTATGGAGAAGTAGTCGCCGTGCGCGGCCGATCCGAAATCCACCATGCGGCCACCGTCGTCGCAAATCTCGAAGAGCAGTCCGGGATGCTCGCGCCGCAGCCTCTCATAGATATCGTAGTAGGCCCGAACCGCGTGGTAGCTCACATCGGTGGAGTTGGAGGCGAGCACAAAATCCGAGCCCCAGTCATGGATGATCCGCATGGTGCTGCGGTCGGGCGGCGCGTGGGGGTGATCGTCACGGATGCATCCCTGCGCTACCAGGTAACCGTCATGCTCCAGCATGTCCAGGCGATAGTCTTCGACAATGCGCTTCACTTCCTTGGCCGCATAGTCGTGCGCCGCGGGATCGCCCAGGTCGATGGTCTGCCCCTTGAACTCCTCAGGCTTCCAATCCGGACCCAAATCGGATACCAGCCAATCGCGGACTTCGAGATCGCGCGCATTCAGTGCGCCGGGTCCGGTGTCGAGCGCGGCCTGGGACCAATCCACCCAAAGGCCAAAGCGCAGGCCCTGCCGGTGCGCTGCATCGGCAATAAACGCCAGGCCGTGAGGGAACTTCTGCACGTTCGGGTACCAGTCCCCGACTCCGCGGAACCAGCCCGCATCGAGATGAAACATCTCCAGGCCCATTTCCTTTGACTGGCCGATCATGCGCAGCGCGAGGGACTCGTCCACCTTCATGCCGTTGCCCCAACTGTTGTTCACCGTAAGCGGATAGTGCGAATCCTTCCAGGTGATCGGGTTGCCGAGCACCGCACGCACCCACGGCCGCAGCTGATTTCCCGCGCCATCGGGCCCGGCGGTAAAGGCTCCCAGAAAAACCGTCGGCGTCTCGAAGCTGCCGCCTGGCTCGAGGCGCGTGCGAAACGGCCCCGGCTCGGGATCGAGGCCCAGCACGGACGTGACGCTCATACCCGAACGTTCCAGCGTAATGCGCGTCCTGCCGCTGAACTCGATGCCGGCAAACCAGCCGCTCTGCCCGCCATCCGCGCCGAAGACAAACTCGGCGGGGATGATCTCGCGCGCCTCACCCCGCGCCGGATGCGCGTAAGTGGACGACTTGCCAATCCATCGATAGCCTTCGCTGACGTTCTCCAGGTGCGTTCCCTGCGCCGAAGGCGTGTCCGCACCCTTCTCGATGTAGAGCTGGCGCAATGCGGCGTCCGGCGCCGTGCGCCAATCCAGGCTCAACGAGTCCACCATGGGCAGCCGGATCTGCCGCCCGCTCAAATTCTCGATGGTAATGCGATGTTCCATGGAACCAAAGCCGGCGCGCGCCTCCCATTGCCAGAGCAGCCGTAAATGCGGCTGCGCGCACTCGTACACGTACACCACGCGGTGCGCATCGGCACTGCCCAGCTCGGGCATCGAATGCCAGTTCACCGACACCGAGCGGCCGTTTACCTCTACGGCTGCCGGTAGCGTCTCGTGCTCCCGATTGCGCCAGACGGAGCCGTCGCGTCCCGTCAGCCGGATCAGATACGGCGCCTGGCTGCCGGCTCTTACTTCAATGCGCGCATCGAAGGTCTTGAGCAAGACTTGAGGATCGCGGCGCAATTGTCCGTGCGCTGTGCATGCAAGCGCAAGAAATACCCCCGCGCCTGCGAATACCCGGCGCCCGATTCCGGAATGCGCAGGCGATTCCAAACCGGTGCAATCCTTCGAGTGAAGGCCGATTGAACGTTTCCCGGTCATGGTTTGAACTCCACAATTGCCTGGGCGCGGCGATAAGGAGCCGCAGCATTCTGCATGGCAGCAAAGTCGAGCTCAGTAAATCCGCCTTCAACTTGCCTCAACGTCGCGCCGGTTGCGCTTTGAACTTTCCACGCACTCTTAATGCGCACCCGGGAAACACAGTTTGCCGGCACATCCGCGACAAGGGTCAAAGTGTGTGCCGCCAGTTGAGCGCCGATGACGCGCACGCCCGAGCTGGAGTCGCCCAGCCGGGGTTCAGCCACGTCGGGAATTACCGATACCCCGCCCTGTAGATCGATTTGCAATTCGCTCTCTCCATGCGGCACGGTCACCACGATTCTGGCATTTGTCTGTTGCGGATGATTTTCAACCGTGCCGGAAACGGGGCGTTGGTTGAAGGACGCGCCGTTCAGGCTCGCGCCCAGTGGAAGATCCGGGGTGAACTCAAAATTGAAAGACGCGCCGGAATTGCCGATCTTAAGCTTGACTGTATTGTCATTGCGATGCAGCTCGAGTGACACCGTTGCGCCGGAGAGCTCGATATGCGATAGCGAGACATGGTTCCATGCAGCCGGCAGGCGAGGCGCAAAGACAACCCGATTGGCGGTCGAGTCTACGTTCAAACCGAGCAGGCCATGAATGGTGGATTCAAGAAAGCCAGCCGAGGACCAGGTCTGCTCCGGCACGGATTCCATCTGCGGCCGGTAGAAATCTCCTGCCAGCACTTCAGGCATGTGGCCTAATGAATCGAGCCGGGACAATGGAAGCAGGGTGCTCCACAATTGAAGGGCCGTCACCGGGCGACGCTGCAGCCAAAATGCCTCTGCCAGCGCCGCGGTTTCCACAGGCCACACACTGCCCTTCGCGTAGGACTCGGGATCAAACGCCGCCGACCCGGCGCCAACTCCGCGCGTGCCCCAATCGGTTTGAAATGCGGATGAAGCGAGCTGATCGAGCAGCAGCTCATTCTGCCGCGCGTCGAACAGATGCAGGGTCAGCGCTTCACTGGGGCCGCTGCGCCGCTCGGCCATCGGCTTTCCGGACTCGGTGTGCCCGCTGATCCAGAACGATTCGCCATCATTCCAGTAGCGAGCGGGGATTGACGCGCGTGCCCGCAGGGCCGCGTGCGACGCCTCATCGGCCAAAGCGGAGCGGCCTGCAAGCGCGGCAAGATGAGAGAACGAGGCTGCGGCGTCAACCCAACTGGCCGACAGGCCGAGGTCGTCCGACATCCGGTCCTGTTCGTCGCCGCCTTCCTTGCCGGCCGGAATGCGCGGCAGTCCGGTATCCGGGTCGATGAGAGTGAGGCAGTACCGGTACGCGGCTTCAATCGCCGGCCAGTTCTCGCCGGCGAAAGCAGTGTCTCCGGTGGCGGCAACGTAGCGGCCCACGGCGCCGAGAAACTGAAACGTGATATCCACATGCGCATACATGTAGGGATATTTCGCAGCCCAATCAAGGAAGCCCGCGCTCTGCGAAAGTTCATGCCAGATCATTCCCGTCTTCTTGTCCTGATAACGGAGAATGAACTTCAATTCGTCGAGCGCATGGATGCGATCTCCTGCGGCCGCGGCCGCATCCGCGGCAATCAGGCCGTCCCCCGCGAAAAACCAATCGTATTGCGGGCGGCGCGCGCCGCGGCTGGGGCCGAAACCGGCAACGTACCCGCAGCCAAGATCGGGATTGCAAACCCAGGCCTGATCGAGTGCGGTCTCCGCCCATGCAATCGCCTGATTCACTCGATCGTCGGGCGTAACCACCCTCAACAGGCTGTTTTCGGCCTCGCGATCATGGGTCGCGGCTTCCGCCTGCAGGGAGTCCCTGTCCTGGATCAACTTTTCGAACAGTACGCCTTCATCGGCGGCGTGAGCCGGGTTGAGAGCCATGAAGACTCTGGCCGCGCCGGAAGCGTCAGGGCGCAGAGTAAAGCCCAAGCCGGTCCCGGCAGCACCGTGCGCGGTGCGATTGTCCGGAGTATCGTGGGCCACGATATTCGGCGAGCCTACCACGGCAGTAAAACCGTCCGCCGGCTCGGATAGAACGTAGGCCGAGAGAGATGCATTCCAAGCGGCGCTTTGCCCGCCTACGGCGGCTGGCCACATCAGGTTCAGAACCGGTGTTGCGTAAACATCGATATCGACCGGTTTGCCGCTCTCTACGGAATAGGTAAAAATCGCGCCGGGCTCATTCAGCGGTACGAATATCTTCTCTCGAACCACAAAATCGGCTCCAAGATAAATGCGCGTAACCGAATCCGGCTCATAGATAACGCGGCGGAGAATATCCGCTCCATTGGTCGCCGTTGTGGCGCCTTCCGGGCGAAACGCCACCCGGTATCCGTTGAGGATCTGAAATGGGTAAGCCCAGGCCTCGAGCCCTTCCGAGGCATATCCGTCCACCAGCGCGCGCCGGCCATGGACGGCAATAAAGCGCTCAGGCGCCACCGCTTCCGTATCGAGTGCGAGGCGGCCATCGTATTGAGCGCCCGCTGATTCATCCCGTGGGCTCTCTTGCGCAAAACCGTAATGCGCGCACCACAACAAGCCGGCAACTGCCGCCAAAACTACATTCGCCTTGCCGGCGCGCGTTGGCCATTGAGCTATCGGCATGACATGAATCCTGAACTCGGCACACCAGACGAACATCGGCTACCAGGAGAAACCCACCGTCCTGGTTGCATATCCTGTCGCCTGCGGAAATGGAACCGAGGCCGCGCGAAGTCCCTGGTCCAGCCTTCCCAGTGTCGCTCCATTCGCACGCACATCCAGGTTCGAAACACTTTCGCGAAGCTCCTAATCGTAGGTCCCGCAGCTGACACCAGCCAAGGTTAGAGTATAGCTGTGCGCTGAAACCCTCTGGTCGAGCACGTTCAATGGCCGTGTTTCGGCGCTGGGCTCAGGAAGTTGGCTGTCGATGGCCACCTCCAGATCGGGCAGAGGAATATGCAAGGCGCTTGCCTCTGCGCGCCCCGGCCGCAGCAGAAGTCAGGCGCATCCCTTCCGGAACGTGGATTGCCTCCACAACAAGATCTGACGCGGCACGCGAGAACGTGAGGTTGACGCGCGCGCTCTCCAAGGGGATGTTGCGTTCCGTGGCATTCTGCCGTTCAGCGGGCATGGGGTGAACCCCTCCATCGAGACAAAACTGAATTTGGCGCATTCGCCGTTCGCCGGTTCCATTTCCATAAATCAATTTCTTTTCACTTGAGCCCGTCGCCTAAGGGAATAAAAACCAGTTGCCTCGGCCCTTCGCTGAACAGCGACCCGTTTCGCCCAACCTCCTGCTGCTGCCAATTGCTTAAAGCATGATACTTGAGACGTTTCCATGTCAGGTGAAACTCGTGGATTGCTATCGGTATAGCCCAAATTATGCCCCTTTGAAGGAGCGCGGACACAAAATTAGGCACGGTCCACTCCGAGGTGCATAATGATGCTCGGCAGCAAAGGACTTGGCCCGCATCCCAATGGACATGATTCGTTTTCAAATTGACCGCTTGAAGGTTGAGGTTCACCCTGACCGGGAATTGGCTGGAAGAGCCGCCGCACAGGCCGCGACGGAGTGCCTGCGCGAATTGGGTTCCGCGCAGGAGAGCATCGGCGTCATCTTTGCTACAGGCGCATCGCAGCTTGACACGCTGCGCGCCCTGGTTGCGCTACCTGGCATTCCCTGGGACAAGATAAGTGGTTTTCATATGGATGAATATGTCGGCATCGATGAGCACCACCCAGCCTCATTTCGCCGTTATCTTCGGGAAAACCTGACCTCCCGCGTCGGTATGCGCGAATTCTTCGAAATCAATGGCAGTACCCCCGATCATGATTCGGTAATAAGGAATTATGCCCGCAGGCTCCGCGCCGCCAATCCACAGTTGTGCCTGCTTGGAATTGGAGAAAATGGACACCTGGCCTTCAACGATCCGGCGGAAGCAGATTTTCACGATCCAGCCGACGTGAAGATCGTGACCCTGGATTCAGCCTGCCGCCGGCAACAGTTCGCCGAAGGCTGGTTTGCAAGCGTCGAGGAAGTGCCGGCAAACGCGATCACGCTGACCATCCCCGCGCTGTTGCGCGTGCCCAGGCTGATTCTGTCCGTGCCCGGAAGACGCAAGATGCAAATCGTCAAGCGCGCTTTCACCGAGCCCATTTCAACCGAATGTCCGGCAACCGTTCTTCGCACCCATCCGGACGCAACCGTTTATCTCGACCCCGACTCTGCGGCGGAACTGGATGAGACCGAGCAGGCGAGCCTCTCGAGGCTATGAAGCCCGCGCGTTGCCGGGCGCGCGGACCAATAATAACAGGCACGCGGTTGCGAAGAGGGGCAGCAATCCCGCCACCATAAATGCGGGTGCGAAAGAAAAGCGATCGACCAGAAAGCCTACGGAAAGGGTGAAGACCGCGCCCACCAGTCCTGCTGCCAATCCGCTCAGACCGGTAACCGTGGCCACGACATCCTGTGGAAACAGGTCGGAGGGCAGAGTGAGGCCCATTGTGGACCAACTCGCGTAACCCCATAAGGCAACACAGATCAACCCTAACGCCACGTAGACACTGTGCGCGCCCGCGGCAGGAATTCCGGCAAGAATCGGCAGGCAACTGAAGACGCATACCCACACGCGGGCGCGAACCACTCGCATGCCTCGACGGATGCAATAGCCGGAAATCAGGCCGCCGGTAAAATTCCCGAGATCGGCGGCGACAAATGGCATCCAGGCAAAGAGAGCGATTCGCTGCAGGCTGAATCCACGCGCATCGCTCAGGTACTTGGGCAGCCAGGCAATGTAGAACCACCAGATCGGATCGGTAAGAGCGCGGCCTAGTACGATGCCCCAGACATTTCGATTCCCCGCAAGGTTGAGCCAGCGCCCCACGCCGCGCTGCGCGGAAATAGCAGGCGCCTCCTGTCCCGCGCGGATCAAAGAAACCTCCTCCGGCGTAACCCGTGGATGGCTGTCCGGCAGATGGTAGACGCGCAGCCACATCATCAGCCAGACAAATCCAATCGCACCTGAAAAAACAAAGGCCGATCGCCATCCGAACGCAAGCGCGATCAAAGGAATCGACAGCGCTGCCACTGCGCCTCCCACACTGGAACCGCTATCGAAGACCGCCACCGCGAGGCTGCGTTCCTGGCTGGGAAACCACTCTGCAACCGTCTTGCTGGCTCCGGGCCAGTTAAAGCCTTCTCCAATCCCCAGTAGAAATCGAAAGGATGCGAAGGCAAAGACGGAGCTGGCGAAAACGGTGAGGATGTTGACCACGGACCAGAAAACTACGGCCAGCGCCAGTCCAAGCCGCGTGCCTACGGCGTCAAGAAACATGCCGCCGAGCAGCCATGTCACCGCATACGAAACTTGAAACGCCGCAAATATCTTACCCAGGTCCGTGTTCGTCAGATGAAATTGCGCTGAAATCACAGGAACCAAAAGAGAGAATGTCTGGCGGCTGATGTAATTGATAACCGTCGAAAAAAATAGCGTCCAAACGATCCACCAACGCACGCGTCCTGCGCTGCGAGGTTTGGGCGCATTCCCGGCTTGCTCGATGAGATTCACTCGATTGATCTCATTCCCATTGATCCCGAACCAACTTCACTCGTTCGGTATTGTGCCTAACTGGGCGGGACAACCGGATGATCCACAATTTCTTCCGTCTCGGGATTCCAGTAAAGTCTCCTGCCGCTCCAGTAAGATTGCGCTGCCATGATGGTCACGATGGAATGCGAAAATCCGTGATCCACGTTGGCATTCGGCTGGGTTCGCGCCTGCATGGCCTTGAGCCAGTTCATAATATGGACCACGCTGTCATCATCTGGTCCATTCGAGTCGGGCGGTTCTGCGCCGGGAACTCTCACCATTTCTTCGCTGTCTATGGCGGGACCCACCACGGGCACGCTCTTCGAATCCGCGGATCCTGACCATTCATCCCTGCCACCTTCTTTGCTGACTGTAAAAAGCGATGCCCCTTCGCCGCCATAATTCGCAATCGTGCCATCGCGGCCTTGAATCCTCGAAAAGCTTCGAAAGCTGTTCCCAAACACGCTCTTATAGGTATAAAGAAAACCCTTCGGATAAGTGACCGCTGCCACGCACGTATCGGGATTCTCGCGTCCGTCCTTCCACGCATAAATCCCGCCGCTGGCCACCACGCTCTCGGGATAGGTTTCGTCGGTCCAGAGATGCACCAGGTCGCTGCCATGACTCATCCACTGATCGAAGATTCCCGAGGAATACTCCTTATAGAGACGGAATTCAAGATAGACGTGCGGATCGAACGGACGGTGCGGCTTGCCTGCCAGCCATCGCTCCCAGTCCGTATCCTCTTCGCGAAGCTTGGATGGGCGCTCGAACAGCCACTTCTTCCATTCCATGTTCCTGTCCTGTTCCATCGCCGCCGAATTGCCGGTATCCATGTTCACAAAGCGCCAGCGCTCCTCGTTCACATTCCACTCCTGCTCGATGTGAACAATAGGGCCGATGCGGCCCGACCGGACGATGTCGCGAACTGCTAACTGGTAGGGCTCGCTGCGATGCTGCGAACCCATCTGGACCACTTGCCTGGATGCCTTCACCGCATCGCGGGCCTCTTTGGCTTCGGAAAGAACATTGGCGAACGGCTTCTCAACGTAACAGTCCTTGCCCGCGCGCACCACTTCCGTGCACAGCTTGGCATGCTGAAAGTCGCCGGTGGCAATCATGACCCCGTCGATATCCTTGGCGGCCAGCAGTTCTTCCGAGTACTTGTGGGATTGCGGGGCCAGATTGAAGGCTTCCTTTACCTGGGCTGCGCGCTGTTCCCGGGCCAGACTCCATATATCGCAAACGGCAACTGTCTCTACCGGGATCTGCCGGGAGGCCATCTGAACCATGTGCACATGACCGTGACTGCGCGCTCCGCATCCCAATTGAGCCAACCTGATGCGATCGTTCGCGCCCATGACCCGCGCATAGGATCGTGCTTCCATTCCCGCCGCCAGCATGGCGCCCGCTGCTTGTTTCATAAAGGCTCTGCGATCGGTCCCGGTGGTCGACTCATCCGCCATGATTCACCGTTTTCCCTTCTTGATTGCTGCATCGCGCAGTTCGTCATGTCCCTAATGCAAGAACGACCATAATGACCGGCCGATGCTGCATCCATTTGATCTGCCGCCTTCAAATCAGAATAGATGCTTGCACCTGGGCGAGGGGAGCGTCAAGACGTAGACAAAGGCCCGCCCGCCTACGCCGGACACCTGACATCTTCATGCTTTGCGGCCAGCCCATCGAGTTTCACTTGTGTATACTTGACGCCGCGTGAGATTTCCCGTTTTACCGTGAGCAAGGGCGGAAGAATCCGGGAACGCGGACATCCGGGCGAGGACGACTGCCTTAAACCGGCGAATTCGTCTCAGCCTGAATCGGGCAGTACGGACTTTGTAAGTTGAATGGAGAGACATATGGTTAGTCGACGTGAATTTCTCGACACGCTTGCCGCCGGCGCAACAGGTTTGGCGATTAGTTCTACCGCGAAGAGTTACAGCCAGATACTCGGCTCCAACGATCGCCTCAATTTTGCAGTCATGGGCCTGCGCTGGCGCGGCTATGCTCACCTTTCAGCGTTAATGGCAAATAAGGGCACTGCCCGTATCTCGCATATCTGCGATGTGGATGACAACATCCGGGCAAAGTTTGCGGGCATTGTGGAACACGAGTTAGGCTACGCTCCCGTTAGTGACAAGGACTTTCGTTCCGTGCTTCAGCAGAAAGACGTTGACGCCATCACCATCGCCACTCCCGACCACTGGCACACCCCGCTGGCCATTGCCGCCCTGCAGGCTGGCAAGCACGTTTATGTTGAAAAACCCTGCAGCCACAATCCTGCCGAGGGCGCGCTGCTGGTGCAGGCGCAACAGAAATATCAAAAGCTCGTGCAGCAGGGCACCCAGCAGCGATCCTGTCTGCGCACTATCGAAGCCGTCGACAAGATACACAACGGCCTGATCGGCACACCCTACTTCGCCAAAGCCTGGTACAGCAACGTGAGAAAATCGATCGGAACCGGCCAGGAAGTGCCTGTGCCGCCGCAACTCGATTGGGATCTCTGGCAGGGGCCCGCGCCGCGCAGGCCGTACAAGGATAATATTCATCCTTATAACTGGCACTGGTTCAAACACTGGGGCACCGGCGAGGCTCTCAACAACGGCACGCATAGCGTCGATATCTGCCGCTGGGCGCTCGGGGGCGACTATCCGAACCGCGTAACCTCTTTGGGCGGAAGATACCAGTTCAAGGACGATTGGCAGTTTTACGACACCCTCGTGACCAGCTTCGACTACGGCGATAAGATGATCTCCTGGGAAAGCAGATCCTGCAACGGGATGAAATACTACAACCACGATGCGGGCTTGACCGTAGCGGGAACCGATGGGACGGTATTTATTTATGGCGACGGCGGCGCCGGATATGAAGTCTATGACCTCAAGGGAAACAAGACCGGGGAATTCAAGGACGACGCAACGTCGTTTTATGACAAATTCGATGGCGATGTCCCAACCGACGCGCATTTCGCTAACTTCATCGCGGCCATCGCCAAGGGCGAGAAACTCCACGCTCCAATCTCCCAGGGTAACATCGTAGTTACCATGCTTCAACTCTCCAACATCTCCTGGGAGTTAAGTCGCGAATTGCAGCTTGACCCGCGGGATGGGAAAGTTCAGAGCGATCCACAGGCAATGAAAATGTGGACGCGCGAATACGAAAACGGCTGGGCGCCCCACCTTTGAGCGTCAGCGTGTTTCGCCGAGGATACTTACCGTGAAAGGAATGATTGCCTTGTGCCTGCTGGTGCTGGGCTGCTCAATTCATGCAGGCGCCGCTGACAGCGGTACGTTCAGGAGTGAATACGCGGCTCAGGACGTTGTGCTGGACACGGATACGCAATCGGCTTTCTGGCGCGGAGCTACCTGGGTCTACGCTGAAGCTGACAACTGGGGTCACGTTGTCCCCGCGTATCGAACCAGGATAAGTTCCCGGTGGACCAGAAACAATCTCTATCTCCTGTTCGAGTGTCCCTACGAGGAGCTTTATCTGAAGCCCTCGCCGGATGCAGTGAAAGAGACCTATGGACTTTGGAATTGGGATGTTGCTGAGTTGTTCATAGGTTCCGACTTTCACAACATTCGCAGATATAAGGAGTTTGAGGTGTCGCCCCAGCGGGAGTGGATCGACCTTGATATCAATCTCGATCTCCCCGATCATACGGTGGGATGGACCTGGAACTCCGGATTTCAGGTCGCCGCACGCATCGATCGCAAAAACAAAGTATGGTATGGCGCCATGCGTATTCCCTTCGCGGCTCTCGAGTCTCGGCCCCCGGTTCGCGGCAGGACCTTTCGCGCTAACTTGTTTCGCAGCCAAGGGCCGCCGGACCGACGCAAATCGATCGCCTGGATGGCCCCAATGAGCGAGAGCTTTCATACTCCAGAAAGATTCGGGCTGCTGACGTTGGTGAAGGATAAGTAAGATCCGGCCATGCGCGGCGTTGGGCTGCACTTCAGGGGGTGCGAGTGAGCGATTCAGTGGGAGTGCAACTGGCGCGCGGCATCGCGATCGCCGTAATGTGCGCTGCGACGGCTGCAGGACAGAATCTGCCGGTAACTGACAAATCAATGGCGTCCGGTTCGCGCCCGCCGGATGCGGTGAGTTACAACGCGCCTCCCGCTGAAGCCTTCCGCGTCTTGCCTCCGGCCTGCGCGCAAGGCCCGCAGATTACCCCTTATCTCCTCTATCAAACTGCGCTCGCATGGAACGAAGACGAACTTCGCCGCAACCGTTGGTCGCAGGTAAGAAGCCAGAACGATCTTCTGCAATTGCGCGCGGAATTGAGAAAGTCGGTTCTGGAGATGATTGGCGGCCTGCCTACGGAGAAGACAGACCTGCACGCGACCATTACGGGCACAGTTTCAGCCGCCGGTTTTCATATTGAAAAACTCATCTATCAGAGCCTTCCCGGTTTTTATGTGACGGCGCTCGTCTACGTGCCTGAGAACGGCGACACGGTGCATCCAGCCGTCCTGGTCCCCGCGGGGCATTCGCCAAACGGGAAAAATCACTACCAGGCTCTCTGTCAGAGGTTGGCTTTGCGCGGCTATCTCGTCATCAGCTGGGATCCGGTCGGGCAGGGCGAACGAAGCCAGTTCTGGGATGCAACGGCAAAGAAAAGCCGTTACAACCTGATCTGCGGCGAACACGCCGTCCTGGGCAACCTGGCCTACCTTGCCGGAGCAAATCTGGCCCGGTGGGAAATTTGGGATGGTATGCGCGCTGTAGATTATCTGCTCACCCGCCCAGACGTTGACGGTGAGAGGATCGGCATCACGGGAACCAGCGGCGGAGGCTCCCAGACTGCGCTGCTGGGCGCGCTGGATGAGCGTATCAAGGTTATCATTCCATCCTGCTACATCACGGCGCTTCCCATGCGCGTCGAAAACCGCATCTTTGCCGATCCCAACAGCGATCCGGAACAGGACCTCTTCGGGCTTATATCGAATCAAGTGGATGACGCGGGCATGTTATTGATGATGTACCCGCGCGCGGTCATGATAGCAACCACCGCACTCGATTTCTTCCCCGTCGCCGGCGCTCATAAGTCCTACTCCGAAGTTAGTGCATTCTACCAGCGGTTTGGACACGCCGATCGAATCGATTTCGTCGAAAGCTACAACCGGCATGAGTATTCTCTCGAAAATCAGGAAGCGGCGTTGAACTTTCTCGATCGCTTCAATAACATGCCGATACGCCACGGCCTTCCTCCGGTGACCGAATTCAGTGATGCCGACCTGCAAGTAACAAAGAGCGGACAGGTATCGGTCGACTTTCCGGAGGCTCAATCGCTTTTGCACTTCATAGCCGCCTATTCCGCGAAGGCTTCGCTTCGCAATGGGAAAACATTGGCCGAACTGTACAGGAGCGAGCTGGATCCCGATATCGCCTCCTGGACAGTCAATCGCCATGCGGGCTTTTCCTCCACCAGGGAACTGGGCTGGGAGGCCGTCGGCAGCAGCACGGCCGGCGCAGTCCGGATCGATCGCTACGTGCTTTATCACAGCACTTATCTTGAAATGCCTCTTCTCCACTTTCACAACGACGGCAACCATCCCAGGGGCGCCATCCTTTGGTTCAGCCTCGATGGCAAAGCTTCGCAAAAAGACTGGCCCCGGATTTCCAGGTTGATAAGTGACGGCTATGAAGTCTTCTCTTTCGACTTTCGCGGACTGGGCGAAACCCGCATGAACTATCGCGTCGACGCCTCGGATAACTCAAAGCCGGCGAAGGAAAACTTCGACGATGCGTACGTCAATCCCCTGGGAGGCGTGTTCGCTGATTATGTTTATAACTCGTTGCTCACGGGCCGGCCCTATTTTTTCCAGATGATGGACGATCTCAATATAGCCGAACTCTTCGTCCGTAGCCGGAATCCGGGCGCATCGCGTGAACCTCTGACGCTAGCCGCAACGGGCGAAGCGTACACCGTAGCAATTCGATTCAGGGAAATCGATCCGCAGGTAAGAATACTGGCGCCCGAATCCGCGTCCACTCTGAATTGGTCCGTGCTGGTGGCCCAAGGACGGGAGCAGTGGCCTATTGCGTTTCTTTTGCCTTCGGGAGCCACACTTCCAGCACCATCGAAATAGACCACTCTGCAATTTGTGTTCGTTGACTTCTCTCTTGACGGCAGCAGGTCCGGGTGCTAGCTTGATCTGTTTGATGGGCATAAGTCGCCATTGGCGTGAGCGGCGTGTTGAGAGGCAGATACTCGCCAGGAGATACAAATGCGCTCCATAGTAAGTCGTCGGCAGTTTGTAACATCCGTTGGCCTGGGAGCTTTGGCAGGCATAGGCGTGAAAGTAGCTGGAGCGCAGGCAGCCGCCGAAACTCAGCTGGATATCAAAACAGACAACCCCAAGTTGGCAAGGCTGCTTCCTGGATGCTGCGCATACTCGTACGATAAAGACCTCAGGCACGGCCCCATGACCATGGAAGATTTCATCCTCAAGGCGGTGGAACTGCGCCTGGTCGGCGTCGACATGACGGCCTACTACCTGAAGTCGACTGATCCGGACTATCTCCATGGTCTTCGCCATTTGGCCTACAAACATGCTCTGGCTTTCTCGGGAGCGGCATGCGGCGTCAGCATGGTCCAGCCCGATGCCGCAAAGCGCGCGGACAGCGTGAGCGAGATCGAGAAATGGGTCGATGTTACAGAACAACTTGGAGCTTCTCATCTGAGAATCTTCGCCGGCAAGTTACCTGAAGGCGCCGCCCTGAATGACGCCATAACCTGGGTGGTGGAAGCGATGAAGGCCGCTTGTGACTATTCCGGCCGGAAAGGCATCACGCTTGGCGTTGAAGACCACGAAGGCGTGACCCAGAACGCGGACATATGCGTTGAAATCATGCAGCGCGTGAATTCACCCTACGCCGGCATCAACCTCGATATCACAAATTTCATCACCACTCCGGCTCAGGACGCCTACTCCCAGATTGCGGCATGTATCCCCTACGCCACCAATATCCACATCCGCGACCGCTTTTACGATCGCACTCCAGTGGATATGGACCGCGTCTGGCGGATCTTCGCGCAGGCCGGCCACCAGGGTTATGTCTCGGCCGAGTATGAATCCAGCTCTTCTGACAGCCTGCCTCCCGCTGCCGGCGTGCCCAAACTGGTTGATAAAATCCAGGCGCTCTGCAAGAAATACTCCAGCGTCTAGCGCATTCATCACGGACTTTCGTACTTTCAACTGCTACGGCAGCTTTCTCTTCTCAAATTGAGAGCCGAAGTTCGCGCGCGGCATTTCCGTTGTATACCTTGCGCAGAATGTCCTCCGGCAGGTTGATTCCGTAGATGCGCCAACGGCCCTGCGGCGGCACTCTGGCCGGAGCATAATTGAAATACTCGTCGTCCGTCTCAAGAAATCGGTAATAGATTTCATAGAGCTCATCGCCGAACAATTGCTGCGGATAATTCTCGGCATGCGGCGTGGCATCCGTCCCAAAAAGAATCCTGTCTTGATATTTCTCAAAAAAAGCGCGGGCCGCTCGCGGTTGCCGTCCCAATTCGCCGATCCGCGCCGCGATGTCGACCTTCATGTTGGGAAAACGGTCCAGGTTCTGGGAGACATTGTCCAGGTTCTCAGCAAAATTGCCCACGTGGAGCACGATGAAGCGCGTCTTGGGATGACGTGCGATCACCCGGTTTCTCGCCTCGATCAACTCCGCATTGCTGGGAAAGTCCCGCCCAAAGAAGGACCAGTCCGGATGATTGTTCAACTCTTCGAATCGCTCGTTGAACCGGTCAGTGGGCGTAAAAAACGCAATGGGGTCGGAGATATGGATTGCGACCGGCATGTCCAATTGTCCGCACGCGTCCCACATGGGATCGAATCTCGGATCGTCGATTTTTACCAGCTTTCCGGTGGTGATGTTATCCCGCAGGTAAAGGCCGAGCGTCTTGAGAATCTTGAGCCCATGCGCCCCGTCGCGGCGCGATTGCTCGATTGCCTCGGCCTGTATCCGGGGATAATCGGGCTCCAGGAGCCGCGCGTAGTTTGGCTCGGTGAAGGTGTAAAAACGATCGCGATAACTGCGATCGTACCTTCGAATGGTTTCCGTCAGGCCAGAATCGAATCCTCCCGTGAGGTTCACCATGGAGCGAATGTTCTTGCGATCCATCACCTCGATCAGCTCGCCAGGTGTGGCGTGGAAATCTCTTTCCGCGCCCAGGTCGACACCGTTGATCGACTTGCTCGACTCGGTAATGTGGGTGTGGACGTCTACGATCGGGAAGCGCGCTCTCTCAACTCTCGTCTCGCGCGTGTGCAACATGCTGGTGGGCTGATAGTCGGGAAGATTCAGCGTGGCGGGCTTCGGTTGTTCCTCGTTGCCTGGGGATGCCTTCACCCCCGCGCGCGCCGCGACGCCTGATACCAGACCCATGCCCGTTGCGTACAACAATTGGCGGCGATTCATTCTTCAGTCCTCCTCGTATTCGACTCGCTACGTGCCGGTCGAAAGCTCGCCCAGAGCTTCCCTGGCCAAATGGTGCGACATGCGTGTATCCGGCAGGATCAACGCCTTTTTGAACGATTCTCTTGCCTCGTTGCTCCGCTCAAGCGCAGCCTGCAACAGACCGACGTTATACCACCATAACCCTGAGTTGGCGCCCGTCTCAGAGTGGCTGAGCGCCGCCGCCAGGGATGCTGCAAGCGTTGGCTCCGCCTTCTCGGCATCGTAAGTGCCAAGGGATTTCCGCGACTGGATCGCCCAGGGCAGGCTGGTTGGATCTGCATCGGCCGCGGCCTTATCGAAGAACTCCCCGGCCTCCTTCGCCCTCCCGCAGCTTTGTGCAATTCCGCCCAGTTTCACGGAATCTCGCGCCGAATCTCCATTCAGCTTTATCTCCGCCTGCTCATCGGTGAGAAAATCGTCGGCGTCTTTGCAGTTTCCTGCCTTGGCCCACGCATCGGCCCGCATCAGCTTGATCTCGAACAGCACCTGGCCAGATGTGATTCCTCCCTCTTCGCTGGGAAAAAATCGATTCTTGAAGAGCGCCAGCGCCGGCTCAAACTGCATGGCTTCAGCGCGCGTCAATGCAAGTTGATAAACGAGGTCCGCGGGCATCTTCGAGTCAGGAGCATCGGCGGAGGGATATTGCGACAGGGCGCTGGCGCGGTCTGAAGCCGATGCCCCGGTCAGACTCATTGCGGCATCCAGGCCCGCGTACACATCCGCGTTGTCCGGATCGGTCCGCAGGCCTTCGCGATAAGACACCAGCGCGCGTTGCGGATCGCCTTTCAACTTGAGCCACGCGTCTCCCATATCGGCATCCACCACCTTCAGCTTTGGAGAAAGTTGCTTCGCTTGGGCCCAGTGCGCCATTCCGGCATCGATCAGCCCTTTTGAAAAAAGCTGTGAACCCAGGAGGTAATGAGCGGTGGCATCCTTCCCGTTCGCCGAAAGCGCGGCCTCCAGCACCACCCTGTCGGTCTCCGATGAAGGAAAGACGAGGCTCGGGGAAAGCTCTGAGCCGGCTTGCCAGTTCTCTTGTGTATCGGCGCCCAGCTTCTGTTTGCAGTAAGCGGCGTAATAAAGCACTAACGGATGCTTCTGCGGAAGCACCGAGCCAGGTTCGCTTTCATCCGCATTTACCGGCGGATAGGTGCGATCAAGCACGTCCAAAGCCTTTTGATAAAACGCCAGCCGCATGTACTCGGCCGCCACGCGCAGCACTCGATAGGGATCCGCTGCCAGGTGCTCGAGGTCGGGTTTTCCTGTATCTTCCTTCAGAAAGTCGCTCATCGGGTCCGCGTCCAGCCCCAGATTCGCCATCCGGTCTGCTTCCTGGCGCTCGCCCGACGCCCGCAGCACCGCCTCCAACTCCTCCTGCGCCCGAAAGTTGGCCGGCTCCGCGGCCACGGCATCGCTTAGAAATGAGGCCGCGGCATTCAGATTTTTTTCCCGCGCCCGCAACTCTCCGAGCCTGATCGCGGCTGCGCCACGCAGGCTGGCTTGACGGTATGCGATCTCATACGACGTCTCCGCCGCGCGCGTGTGTCCCAGGCCTTCTTCGGCAATTCCCAGGTAATAGGCAATCTCGGAATTGGGCGTGTCGCGCTTTTGCGCCGGCTTGAGGAAGCGTGCCGCATCCTCATACCGCTGCAAAGAAGCCTCGAGCCTTCCAGCCGCGATCAGGAGCGACTGGCTCTGCGGAAATTTCCCGAGCGCACTCTCGTACGTCGCGGCTGCGAGTACAACTTCGCCGTTCAACTCCTGGTCCCGGCCGACCTGCAGCCAGTCGTCTTCCGATCGGTTCGCCGGCTCTGGAATGCGCTCCGCTTGCTGATGGCCCGTCTTGATCGTAGACTCCGGATCCCAATCGTACTCGCCCTCCGTCTGCTTCAGCAGCGAGCGGCCCGCCGCATCTTTCAGCTCGAAGGTCACCTTTCCGGCGCCTTCCTTGGGCGTGACGGAATGCGACCATGTTTTCTCCGGCGCAAGATCGGCGGTTTCACTCCAAAGAGCAGCATCATTCTGCGTCAGCGCGATTTGCGCGCCCTGCACGCGCTCATTCACATTCAATGCAACCGATACTTCGCCGCCCTGCGCTTCGAAATGAACGACTCCAGCCAGGTTCGCACGCGAAATTCCGCCC
Source organism: uncultured Acidobacteriaceae bacterium (assembly GCA_963770555.1). Classification (GTDB taxonomy): domain Bacteria; phylum Acidobacteriota; class Terriglobia; order Terriglobales; family Acidobacteriaceae; genus Telmatobacter. The sequence goes on along the minus strand of CAVYQC010000006.1, from coordinate 629,115 downwards.
GTTCCGCGAACCGGCATCCAGTACTCGCTGAACCGGATGGTCTGCCCTGGTTCCAGAAACGCATACGTCTCCTGGTTGCGGAACAGCCCGGCTTGCACTTCGGCGTACGCGCTGTGGTTGTCGGATAGCGCCGTGCGCCAGGCCAGACCCGCCGCATCCACGCCCCAGGTCCAGATTTTTTTCGCCGGCAGCTCCCGGTATTCGGCGAAATGAGCGACCCCGGTCTGCGTATGCGGGTTCCAGATGCCCATGAACGGTTCATGGCTTCCATGCACAAAGTACGACACCGGCCCATCGGTCTGGTTCTTGATGATGCTCAGGTCTTTGCCCTCCGCATCGATCGGCCAGCGATATACGTCGGTGTACCCATGCGAAGCGATAAACCGCATCGGGTAGTCGATTCGCGAATCGTCCCACACCTGCACTCCCGCGTTGTTCCACCAATAGTAACGGTGCCGCACATCGCTGCGGTTATGCAAGGTCACTCGCTCTTCCAGCAGGGTTGAGCCGGGTTTCAATACCAGCTCCACCCCCCATTGCATTCCGTAGGCCCGATCGATATTGCCCACCCATACTAAAGCGCTCCCATCCTCGTGGGACGCATAGGCAAAGTCCACCGGCGACATCGAGACCCAGTTATGCGACACCGGAAAATTGAATTCCACCCCGAATGCGGCCCACGCCCCGCGATATCCAATCTGCGCCTTCTTGATGGAAGGGTTGGCATAGAACATCGACTGCCCGCTGACCTTGTCGATGCAGGTATAAAGGTGCCCGCCAATATCCGGCAGCACCGTGCACTTCAAATACTCGTTCTCCAGAAAAATCGCGCGCCACGCGTGATCCGCTTTCTCGCCGGTAAGATTCGTTCTCAGCGTGTAGGGATAATTGAAGCGGGTGGTCTGGTAGGCATCGAACGGCGGGTTCGGATCCGGCGGGCCCTCTTGATAGGTTGGCAGCGCAAACGTGCCTTGCCAGACCTTGACCCGGGCTGCGGCGGGGACTTTGGCTGCGGCGGGAACCTGGGCTCGATCGGGACCGCAAATCGCGGCGAAAATTCCTGCCAGCAACAGCGCATAAAAAGAGCTTTTGCTCACCATGGTCGCCCTCCGCCTCGCCGCCTACGGGTTTGCCCCGCAACCGTGGAGCCCTGCCACAGAATTGCCGGGCATTGCCGAGCGAAATTTCTTTTTCTTATCATACATGAGCTTTATTGTTCGTTTATAATTCTTTTGACCCATCAAGCAGGCGAATATGCGGCCATCCAGGCCTGAATGCAAGTCCAAATGCCGGAAAATGGAGAAGGGTGCGGATGAAGCCGAATGATCAAAGAAGTCCGGCGCTTTGCAGGCTGCGGAAAAAGGCTGGATTTTGTGCGGAGCCTCCGAAAAATGTCCCTCAGGGGCTAAAGCCCGCGCTCATTTTTCAACCGCTCGCGGCACGACTGAAGTCGTGCCCTGACACTTCGTGCCGCTTCCGCGGAGTTCTCCTGCAGCCTGCCAGCCTTGTAACCTTGTTGCTCTTCGCCGTGCTGGCTGGTTTCGCGCAGGGGGCCGGTCACGATGGTTGGAAAGTGATCGGCCCCGGCGGTGGCGGCACCATGATTGCCCCAACCATCAGCCCTCACGATTCCCGGCTGGTGGTCGAGCACTGCGACATGACCGGCGGCTACGTGACGCACGACAATGGCCAGTCCTGGCGCATGTTCAATCTCCGCGGTGGCATCAATGTTTTCGCTTTCGATCCTGCCGTCCCCTCCGTCATCTATGCCGGCAATGCCGCCCTCTGGCGCACGAGCGACTCAGGCCGCACCTGGAAGATGATCTTCCCCAGTCCCGCCCGCAACACCGTGGAGCATCAGCTCGGCGACCACTCCGACTATAGCCTTACTTCGGACGATCCCGCCCTTCCCGGCGGCGATATCACCGCGATCGCCATCGCTCCACAAAACATCGGCGAAGCCGGGCAGGAAAGCCACGAGCATCTTTATCTTTCCTTTGCCCAGCGAGGCAAACCCTCCGTCATCGTCTTCTCTGCAGATGGCGGCATCTCCTGGAGTCGCCTCGCCACGCTCCCCGGGCGAGTCCTGCTGCTCGCGGCGCAAAGCTCCGGCCTGGTCGCCGTGTCCGGCTCCTCGGCCTGGCGCATCGCCCCCGATGGCGGCGCTACCCAACTGGGCGTCATCCCATCTCCTATTCGTGCAGCCACCGCGGCGCGGTCCGGCCACTCGGTCTGGATCTACGCGACCGGCCAGGACGGAAAGGTCTATCTCTCCCAGGATTCAGGTCTGAACTGGAGACCGGTCACGCCGCAGCTCCAGCAGACTTCCGGCCGCTTCGAAGCCATCGCCGCCAGCGAGCGGCACCCGGAGTTTGCCTATGTCGGATTCAGGGGCCTCCAACTCGGCGAGGGCAATGACAACCTGTTCAACGGCATTGCCAAGACAACCGACGCCGGCCAGACCTGGAAGATTGTTTTCAAGGAATCGACCCAGCCTGCCGCCAACCTGACCCCAAGCTGGCTCGAGCAGCGCGCCCGGCAGGACAGCGACGACATCTGGTTCGACTCGCCTTACAGCCTCGGTGTCGCGCCCAACAATCCGGACGTAGCCTACGCGACCGATCTCTTCCGCACCTATCGCACCCTGGATGGCGGCGTAACCTGGCAGGAGATGAACTCAAGGGAACTCAGTAACGGCGCCTGGACCTCCCGTGGCCTGGATGTGACGACCGACTACGGCGTGCAGTTCGATCCCTTCGACTCCCGGCATATTTTCATCGACTACACCGATATCGGCCTGGTTCAGAGCACCGACGGCGGCCGGTCCTGGCGGAGCACCTCCGATGGCGTTCCCGATAGCTGGCGCAACACCACCTACTGGCTGGCTTTTGACCCCGCCCGGCGCGGCCTCATCTGGGGAGCCTTCAGCGGCAAGCACGATCTGCCCCGGCCCAAGGATTGGCGAACCACCAGCCCCTTCACCTTTACAGGCGGCGTGGCCGTGTCCACCGATGGCGGCCTGCACTGGACCCCGAGCAGCTCCGGCCTTCCTGTGGACTCCATCACGCACATCCTCCTCGATCCCTCCAGCCCCGCCGGCAACCGCACCCTCTACGCCTGCGCCTTTGGCCGCGGCGTCTACAAGTCCACCGACAATGGCCGGAGTTGGACGCAAAAGAACAATGGCATCGATGGCGCCGAACCATTCGCGTGGCGTATCACGGCCTCTCAGGATGGCTCTCTGTACCTGGTTGTCTCTCGCCGCAATGAAGGTTTCAACCATTCTCCCTCCGGCGACGGAGCCCTTTATCGCTCTAGGGACAAGGCGGAACACTGGCAGCGCATCGATCTGCCGGCGGGCGTCACCGGTCCCACGGGCCTGGAGATCGACCCGCGCGATCCCCAGCGCCTCTACCTCACCGCATGGGGTCAGGAAGGCGAAATTGCCGACCAGAATGGCGGCGTCTTTGCCTCTGACGACGGCGGCACGACATGGCGAACGCTCTTCACGCAATCGCAGCATGTCTACGACCTGACCATCGATCCCCGCCATCCCGACACCCTCTACATCTGCGGCTTTGACGCCGCTGCCTACCGCTCCACCGACCGCGGCGCGGATTGGCAACGCATCGAGGGCTACGACTTCAAGTGGGGCCATCGCGTCATCCTCGACCCCAACGACCCCAGCATGATCTACATCACCACGTACGGAGGCGGAGTGTGGCACGGACCCGCCACAGGCTCCGCAAACCCGCCCGAAGCCGACCAATCCCGCGTTCCCATCGCTGTGGCTCGCTGAACATTCCATCCCCTCTTTTTTCCCCGGCGCCTGAAAGGAGCTTCCTCGATGATGGATCTGACGCGCCGGGAATTCTTGCATGCAGTGACGGGAGCCGCGTTCGGCGGCACAGTTGCCGGCCATGACGCGTTGCTTTATAGCCAACCGCTGCCGGCATTACCCGCGGCAACCCGCCAGAATTGCGATGAGCCATGCCTGCCGCTTGAGTCTCTTGTCTTTCCCCAACCGCGGGAGATCTCCGCTTCAAACAGCGACTTTGCGCTCGACAGCCAAGTGCCGGTTCTCGTGCCCGCGAATGCATCGAATGAAGATTTATTCCTGGCCCAATCGCTCAAGAACGAGTTGAGCGACCGCTTCGGCCTGTATTTAAAGATCGAATCCGCAACCGCTCTGAACCCCAGCCGGTGCGCAATTCTGATGGGATCGATTGAGAATCCACTGGTCGGAGAGTACTGCAAGGAGATGCAGCTGACACCGGACGTCGAAAGCCATGGGCCGGAAAGCTATCTCCTGCGCACCGGCAGCAACATCGTTCTCGTCGCTGGCATCGACGATCGCGGTGCCTTCTACGGGCTGCAGTCTCTCCGCCAATTGCTCGCCAGCGAAGACGGCCAGCCGCGATTTCGCGGCGTGAACATTCTCGATTGGCCCGACAAGCCGTTTCGAGGGATCTACCTCTTTCTTCCCGGACGCGACAATATCCCGTTCTTCAAGCGCTTCGTCCGCGACTTCATGGCGTTCTACAAATACAACACCCTCATGATCGAAATGAACGCTTGCATGAGGCTTGACAGCCATCCAGAACTGAATCATGGATGGGTCGAGTTCGCAAGAGACGTGAATTACAGCGGCCGCAATTATCCCCGCCTGCCCTTCCACGGCATGGAGCAGAACTCCTCGCATCAGGATGTGGCCGACGGCGGTTTCCTCGAAAAAGAGGAGGTAGCCGATCTGGCCCGCTGGGTCGCGAAACACCACATCGAACTGGTTCCCGTGCTCCCTTCTTTCACCCATAGTTATCACCTGTTGACCGAGCACAGAGATTTAGCCGCTGTGCCTCAGGACAAGTGGCCCGATATTTATTGCCCGGTCAATCCAAAGTCCTACGCTCTAACTTTTGAGGTCTACGACGAGTTCATCGAAGTTCTGAAACCTCGCAGCGTCCACATCGGGCACGATGAGCTGTTTCTTCCCGTCGATGTTTCTCCCCAATGCAGCGACAAGGATATTGGCGAGCTGTTCGGAGAGGACGTGAACAAAATCCACAATTATCTTGCATCCCGGGGCATCAGGACTCAGCTTTGGGGCGACATGCTGCTGCAGTCGGTAAGAGGCAGCGGGATGGAAAAGAAAAAAGCGCCGGATGGATGGACTTACAACTCTCCCGGCGGCCTGACCCCGGAACAGGTTGACAGGCTGATTCCCAAAGACTGCCTCATCTATAACTGGTTCTGGAGCGATGAGCCCGGTCAACAAGGCTCCGCGGAACGCAACGAAGCAACCCTCGACCAAATGGGCTTCCAGCAGGTTTTCGGTAACTTTGAACCGGACATCCAGAATTATGAGACGCGCAAGAAGCGCACCACTATGCTTGGCGGCGCGCCGTCGGCCTGGTTTGCCACCAACGAAGTCGGTTTTGGCAAGGACCGGATGGCGGCTTTCCTTGGTTGCAGCAATATACTCTGGACCGGTCAAGTCACCGATAGCAAAGCCCTGTCGGCGCGCGTGCAATCCATGCTTCCCGGCATTCGCTTGAGGCTCAGCGGAATCACTCCTCCGAGCCGCACAGAAACCTCGATTGCGCCCGTAGATGTTTCGCGCAGCTTCAATATGGGTGACACCGTGCCGGTGCTGGGCGTGAACCTCGAAGGCATGTTGGCCGGATCCGTCGAGGCCAACCGTGTTCCTTTCCATCTGCAAAGCGCCAATGGAATGCGCGCCATCTTCGTCGCCACCGGAGGCAAGCAAGCTGCCGGCTTGCCCGCTGCGGTTACCGGCATTCCGGTAGGAGAATCTCCCACCAGCCTGGTCTTTCTCCACGCCTCTGCCCGGCGCGCAAAGAACCGCGAGAGCTATCGGTTGATCTGGGACCAGCCCGACACGGCCGACCTCCTGGGATGGTATGAAGTTGTCTATGAAGACGGCTTCGTCACCACCATTCCCATTCGCTACGGCGTCAATATACTCGAGTGGGACTGGGACCAGCGCGTCTCCGCGAATGACTATTGCTACGGCGCGGACGCCGTTGCGGTTTCAGGCCAGGCCCCCAACAGCATCTCATTTTTCGCCTACGAGTGGATCAATCCCCGGCTGGGCAAGGTCGTTCACGAAATCCGGCTCAAAGGCACCACCGGCTTCCGCGGCGGTTCCGACGGCTTCAACAACGATTGGGGACCGGTCATCGCCTCCAACGCGGTCATTCTGGTGGCGCTTAGCGTGGTTAGGATGCGGCCGGGCGGCTCTTGACCCAGCCCTCAGTGCGCTTGGCCGCCCAGCAGCTTCAGCGCATTCTCGCGGTACACCTTGCGCAGCACATCCTCAGGCAGAAAAATTCCGTAGATATTCCAGCGTCCCTGGCGCGACGCGTGCGAAGGATACTCGAAGTACTGGTCGGCCGTCTCCAGAAAGCGATAGTAGAGACGATACATATTGATATCCGGCAGCAGGTCGGTGCCAAACAGGATTCTGTCTGCATACTTCACCATGAATTCGCGCGCCGTATAAGGCTGGCGGCCCAGTTCGGCAGTTCGCGCGCTGATATCCACGTACAGGTTGGGATTGCGGTCCAGCAGCCTTGCCACATAAGCCAGATCTTCACTGCTCTCGGCAAGATGCGCACAGACGAACGTCGTCCCGGGGTGCCGCGCAATCACGCGGTCGCGTTGTTCCAGCAGCGAGGCCTTGGAGACGGGCGAGCCGTAAAAGCTCCAGTCCGGATGAGCCGCCAGCTCCTCATAGCGCTCGTTGAACCGGTCGATCGGGGTGAAAAATGCATCCGGATCGGCGGTATGAAACATCACCGGAATCTCCAGCTCCGCGGCCTTGTCGAATATCGGCGCCAATCTCTCATCGTCCACGCGCAGCAATGCGCCGCCGCCATCACGGACGGTCAGGCCCAGGTCCTTCCAGAACTTGATTCCGCATACGCCGTGTTCCACCAGCCGCTCCAGCCGGACCAGGCTCAGTTGCGTAAAGTCGCTGCGCTCCACGCCGTTCCAATCCATCCACCCGATGGTGGAAAAGCGATCCCGGGCTGCACCATGAAATCTGTCGATGGAATCAATCGCCGCCTGTCCCGTCCTCATGGTGATGTTCACGATCTTCTCCACGCCGCATGCATCCATGACGCTCAGCACCTCTCGTGGCGATTGCGCATCGAGATGGTTGTGATAGTCGATCACCGGAAATCGTGGCTGCTCGATTGCATGAGCCGGAACCTTTAGCTGTGTGCGCGGAGCGTATTCGCTCAGGCGTAGACCCACTTCAGCTTTGGCGCTCACCATGGCTACAAACTTGTCTTCGCAGATTCCATCTTCGGCACTCAAGCTCGCCCCTCCTTGCGCTCCGCCCGTATCCTTCGACGGAATCGAGTATAGCCCGCGTGGTTTCTTATGCATATAAAAAGTTTCGTTTCATTTCGTTTAGATGTATACTGGGATCATTCAAAGGCCCTCCCCCGAGGAACTCCCCGCGCCGGCCCGGATTCCAGCGCCTCCGAACTGGAGAAATGCTGTGTCAAACGCATTGGAGCAGTTGGCCGAGTCGCGCCGCCGGGGACGGCCGAAAGGCATTTACTCCGTCTGCTCCGCACACCCATGGGTTCTCGAAGCAGCCATTGATCAGGCGCTCGAAGATGAGTCGGACCTCTTGATTGAGTCCACCTCCAACCAGGTGAATCACCTTGGAGGCTACACCGGCATGCTGCCTGGGGAATTCCGCCGGCTGGTCATCGATATTGCCGCCCGCAAAAGATTCGACCAGTCCCGGTTGATTCTCGGCGGAGATCATCTGGGGCCGAATCCATGGCAGAGGCAACCGGCGATGGACGCGATGCGCGAAGCGGAGCGCACCGTAGAAGCCTATGCGCGCGCGGGGTTTCAGAAGATCCACCTCGATGCCAGCATGGCTTGCGCGGATGATCGCAGTCCTCTTGAAGGCGAAGTTGTTGCCACCAGGGCTGCAATCCTTTGTGCCGCCGCGGAGCAGGCGAGTAGCGGGCAGAAGCCGGTCTATGTGATTGGCACCGAAGTGCCCGTTCCCGGGGGAGCTACCGAAAGCCTGAAGCAGCTTGCGGTCACCAGCCGCGATGCGGCAGCCGAAACTGTGGCCACACACCGGCGAATCTTCAATGAGGAGGGACTTGCCCACGTATGGCCGCGGGTCATTGCTCTGGTGGTGCAGCCGGGAGTTGAATTTAACCATGACAGCGTCGTCGATTATGACCCGGCGCGTGCCGTGCATCTCACCGATCTGTTGAACAGCGAACAGGGACTGGTCTATGAGGCGCACTCCACGGACTACCAGCAGCCCGAAGCCTATCGCAACCTGGTGCGCGATGGATTCGCCATCCTGAAGGTCGGTCCGGCGCTCACTTTTGCGATGCGGGAAGCGCTGGCCGCTCTGTCGTCGATTGAGACCGAACTAGCGGCCCATGGGCAATCTGCTCAGCTGATGGATGTGCTGGACCGTGTCATGCTTGAGGACCGCCGCCACTGGGAACATCACTACACCGGCGACGAACACGCCATGCGTCTGCTTCGGCGCTACAGTTACAGCGACCGCGTGCGTTACTACTGGAACCATCCGCGAGTGAAGCAGGCAGTGGAGACGCTGATGTCGAACCTGCAACAGAAAGCCATTCCTGAAACCATGCTCAGCGCCTACCTGCCCGAACAGTATCGTGCGGTTCGCGCCGGCACACTGCGGCCTGACGCGCATTCCATCATCCTTCATCGCATCGGCACGGTGCTCAGGGTCTACGCGAGCGCTTGCATCGCGCAAGAAGCCTGATTGAACCACGCCGCCGGGCGAAGTCTTTGGCAACCATTTTGTGTAAACGGATTTCCGCCGCTCGGGTGCGATTGCACTACACGCGAATCACTTCGACACCGGCCGCCTTCAGCCTTTCTGCATCCTCATCTCCAAGCTGGTCGTCGGTAATGACTGTGTGGATGGCCTTGGGCGGAACGATGAGCGCCAGGCTGCGGCGTATGAATTTTGTGGAATCGCACACCGCGACCACCCGCGTGGCGGCGTTCACCATGGCGCGATTCACTCGCGACTCCGCGAGGTTCGGCGTCATAAGCCCGGCCTTCACGTCAAAGCCATCTACGCCCAGAAAGAGAATGTCGGCGTGCATTTCGCTCAGCGCGTCCTCGGCCAGCGGCCCCACCAGCGAAAATGAGTTCTTGCGCAGCGTTCCCCCGGTCAGAATCACTTCAAAGTCCGTCCCCGCCAGTTCGGTGGCAATGTTTACGGAATTCGTAATCACCGTAAGATGCGAAAAACGGCGCAGTTCCCGAGCCACCGCCGTGGTAGTCGTGCCGGAATCGAGCAGCACGCACTGGCCTTCTTCCACCAGGGATGCGGCCGCCTTCGCGATGCGCTGCTTCTCCTTCAGTTGCTTCTGCTCCTTCTCCTGCAATGAGGGGTCTAGAAGCATGCTGCCCTGCGGAGAGAGCGCTCCACCATGGGTACGCTGCACCAGCCCCTTCGACTCCAGATGATCGAGATCCTTGCGGATCGTAATGCGGGAGATGCCCAGCGCATCGGACAGTTCCGATACCAGAACCCGGCCATCGCGCTGTACCAGGGCGAGCAAATGGTTACGACGCTCGTCGATGAGCATATCGGTTCCGCTTTTTGTGTTGGCTTTCATATCCCGTATCTTAAACTCTCATAATCGTTCCCTATCATACCCGTTTGCGCGCGCCAGGGTGAGAAATCGAGAGCGCCGGAGCCATCTCCTGAATGGGTTCAGCATCCGCGGCCAACTGGATTCCTGGCCCGGCACTCAGGTGGCGCGGGCGAGAAACTCTCGCACCAATCCAGGATCGCGGAAAGACTCCGTGCCTCCTGGGCGCAGGGTAGAGAGAGCCGCGGTGCGATTTCCGAAGGCCGCGCACGCATCCGGCGCTTCGCCCCGCAGGTATGCGGCCAGGAACCCGGCATTGAAGCTGTCACCGGCGCCGATTGTATCCAGGGGAGTGACACATTCGGGAGGAACGAGCCAGCGCTTGTTTGCTGCCTGTACCAGTGCGCCGCGCTTGCCGCACTTGACGGCCACAAGCGGCACGCGCTTTGCCAGAGCTTCGATGGCGCTCTCGGCATCGCTCTTGCCGCTGATGCGGCAGGCCTCGTCCTCATTGGGAAGAAAGATATCGACGATGTCCAACAGTTGGTCGAGCGCGCCGTTCCAGCGATCGTCGGGATCGTCGTTGGTATCGAGCGAGAGCGTAAGACCCTCGCTCTTCAGTTGTCTGAACATCCAGGGAAAGTCCGGCTGAAGCGCCTTGTGGAGAAAGAGCGAGGAGAGATGAAAGTGCCGGCCCGAGGCAAGGTAAGGCATATCGAGGTCCGTTGCCGCCATCTCGAACATGGTTCCAGGATAAGTGAGAATATGACGCTTGCCTTCATGGTTGAGAAGGATCGTGACGCCCGTGGATGTGCCGCCGGAGATGCGCTTGATGCGAGTGAGGTCGACCCCTTTCTCCGCCAGCCGTTCCAAGGCTATGCTGCCGAGTGCGTCATCCCCAAGCCGGGTAATGAAACCGACTGAGATACCAAGCGCTGCGAGGTTGTGCGCGAGAATTGCCGAGGAACTGCCCAGAGTCAGCCGAAAACCCTTGGCGAGCAACTCGCGTTCCAGTGGCATGACTTCAGGGAGCCCATAGAGAATGAGGTCGAGGTTGATCTCACCTGCAATCGTTACATCGAAACGTTTCTGCATATCGCTCTAATCTACGAGCGTGACCACGCGGCTAAGATGACGCGGAGAGTCGGGATCGAGACCCTTTCGCAATCCAAGACGGCTACCGAGCAACTGCCCCCACACGACATAGACGACGAGGCGGGCAAGCTCAGGCCCGGCCAGGGCGAGTTCAATGGCCAGATCGGCCGAGCGAAGGACTTCGGGCGAGAGCTGATTTGCAATGGCCACGGTGCATCCCCCGAGACCCTTCATCTCCAGCAAGACCGCGCTCTCTTCCGCGTAACCCGTCCCGGAGAGCAACGCCCCCACCAGAACCCTCTCCGACACAATGGACATAGGTCCATGACGAAATTCAAGGGTGTGAAAGAACTGAGCATAACACGACGAAGACTCCATGACTTTAAGAGCCGATTCTGACGCAATGGGGTACAGCGCGCCCTGACCCAGAAATGCCACGTCGTCAAACGATCGTTGCGCAAATTCTTCAATCCTTGGACCGTATACGGAGAGCAGACCTTTGAGGGCCGCGGGCAGCGAGTGCAGCGCTTCCACAAACTCATCCTGCTTGGCGAAGCGCGCCGCGATATATTGCAGCGCCATCAGCATGGAGGTGAACGAAGAAGTCATCACTGTGCTCTCCTCCATCACCGGCAATTTGAGCGTCCGGGTGCTCAGGTGGGTCAGCTCGTTGCCGTCGCAGGTGACTGCCAGGAATTCGACGCCGCGCTGCCTGAGGAGTTCAGCTACCTGCAAGACTTCGGAGGTATGCCCCGAACGGGAGATCAAAACCGGGAAGACAGCGGCCTCCTCGATCGGAAACACCAGCTTGGGAAACAGGAGTATTTCAGAAGCCGGCACAGCCCGCGCGGGCACGCCCCCCAGGATCGTGAATGTGGCCGCCGCGGCTTGCGCCAGATAGTAGCTGGTGCCGCAGCCGACGAAGAGCCACTCATGAGTACGTGGGTCTTTGTCGCCGACCAGAAGCTCCAAATTGAGTTTGTCTAAGGTGTTCAGGCACTGGCCCCAAACTTCGGGCTGGCTGTGGATTTCGCGTAGTGTTGATGCTCCGCTTTCCATCTTGCTGGTCTCCATTGGGTTAGCGTTGTTCCTGGGCGGGCACAGAGAATATCGTTATACTCACGAGCTTTGTATCCTTCCGCAACCACGCAAGGCTCAACACCGCGGCCAAAATGAAATAATAGCATATAATTCGAAATTCATCGCAACATAAAGTGAGCGCAAGATTAAGATTGTTCCCGAAGCTGTTTCCACTTCATTGCGCCTCGTGCTCTCATCTGCCGCGCAAGCCGGTCCCTGTGCGGGAAAGGTCTTCCTTTAGAAGCGGGGAGCGCCCCCACCTTCCGTTTGGCCGCCCATCCGGGCCTCTTCGTCGCAGCATGCCTGCACTCATTGACCGCCAGAACGGATCTTTCACTTTCGCAGCTTTCCGTATGAAAAGGAAATAACAGCGTAGAATAGAATGCATCTGAACAGATGTGGGAGAGTCCCGATTGAACCCTCCTGATGTCCCGCACCTGCGGCGCTCTTTAAAGCTCTGGCACCTGGTGATCTACGGGATCATCATCGTCCAGCCCACCGCTCCGATGGGGATTTACGGCGTGGTCAGCAATATTGCCCACGGGCATGTGGCCACCGCCGTCCTCATCGCCATGTTCGCCATGTTGCTCACCGCGGTCAGTTATGGACGCATGGCCCGCGTCTATCCTCGCGCCGGGTCTGCCTTCAGTTATGTATCCGAGGAACTGAATCCCAGGCTCGGCTACATCGTCGGCTGGGCCATGCTCATGGACTACATCCTCAATCCCATCATCTGTGTCATCTGGTGCAGCGAGGCCGCCCGCAATTTCGAGCCCAGCATCCCCTATTTGTTCTGGGTCGTAGCGTTCGCCTTCCTCTCCACTTTCCTCAACACCCGCGGCATTCAGACTTCCAGCCGCGTCAATGCAATCCTCTCCATCGTCATGAGCCTGGTGGTGGTGCTCTTTCTCGGCGAGGGTGTTCGCTATATCCTGACTACGGTTCATCCCGGTGGCGCTGACTGGCTCCATCCCTTTTATAATCCATCCACCTTTGCTCCGTCCGCGCTCTTCCACGGCACTTCGGTCGCCGTCCTCACCTACATCGGCTTCGACGGCATCTCGACCATGGCGGAGGAAGTTGAAAATCCACGCAGAAACATCCTTATCGCTACCGTTCTCACTTGCCTCATCATCGGCGTGCTCTCCATGGCTGAAGTTTATGTGGCTCAGCTGGCCTGGCCTGCCCGCCAGCCGTTTCCGCCCAATATGGTGGATACAGCTTTCGTATTCGTTGCGTCGCGGGTCGGCGGTAAGTTCCTGTTTCGACTCCTGAACGCCACTCTCCTTGTCGCCAACATGGGATCCGCCATTGCCGCGCAGTTCGGCGCATCCCGGCTGATGTACGGCATGGGAAGAAGCAACTCTCTGCCCGCCAAAATCTTCGCAGCCATCGACCCGCGCCATCAGGTTCCGCGAAACAACGTCCTCATCGTTGGCGCGATTGCCCTCGGCGGAGCTCTTCTGCTGACTTATGAGCAGGGTGCGGAATTGCTGAACTTTGGGGCCTTCATTGCTTTTATCGGCGTAAACATCGCCGCCCTGGTGCACTACAAGTTCCGCTCCAAGGAAAAAGTTGCCTTTCCTTTTTTGATTCCCGCGCTGGGAGCCGCGGTTTGCGTTTTCATCTGGTGGAATCTGAGCATGAATGCCAAAATCCTCGGCGTGGCTTGGATCGCTGTGGGAGTTCTCGTCGCCTGGGCCATGCGGAGGAGCAAGAGGAATCGTGTGGAGATTCCAGGCACTTAAACCCGCAGGTTGTCATCGCGGCCTGCGCCCAATTGGTCTTGATAAGGGGCATCTCGAATGAAATGGACGCGCTTCACCTTTGGTTTGCTGCTCATGCTCTCTTCGCTGCCCGCCATCATCGCAAGCACAGTGCATGCGCAGTCTTACGTGGTCCGCGGCGGCAATCTCACGGTTGAAGCATTCGACGACGGCTCTTATGCCTTGCGGTCATCGGCGATTCCCGGAGATGTCCTGCGTTCCGAGGTGGTGGTCGATACCGCCGCGGGAACGCTTCGATCCTCGCTTTATCCCCGCCATACTGGAACCGTCGCACCCTTCCAGGATGAGTTGGGATCGGGAAGCTCGCTCACCGTCACCCACACCGGGTTGCCCGCTATGCCCGACCTCGTCTGCGAGTTTCGCGTGTACCAGGACCAACCTTGGGGAGAAATACAGGTCAGCGTAATAAATTCCACCGCGGCAACCATTGCGGTGCGTTCCATCCACATCGTGAAGAGCAGCGCCGGCAATCTCCTGGAATTAAATGGCCCGGCTTCGGCCGACCGTGTGCTCTCCGACAACTTCACTGAAAGCCCTGTGCAGTTGATGGATCTTGGCCAGCCCGCCGATGGCCTCCACCTGGCCTTTGGAAGCCAGCTTATCTACAACCGGAAAAGCGGCCAGAGTGTCTTCCTGGGCGCGCTCTCCGCTGACCGGTTCCTTACCGGCTTCCACTTGCTCAGCACCGTGGGACCCGACGCGAACGTGCTCTCCTACGATGTTACGGATGAGGGAACCAACGAGGCATTGCAAGACCAGTTCAAGGATTATCCGCCCGCAAATCAGGTTCCTCTGCGCCTCCAGGTCCCTGCTGGAAAAAGCATCGACTCCGAGTGCCTCATGTTTGCCGTCGGGTCTGACTATCATGCCCAGCTCGAGAACTACGGACGCGCGATTCGCATTCTCCACAAGCCGCCGGTTTCCATTGCGGCTCCCATCATGGGCTGGTGGAGCTGGACAGCCTACTACTACGGCATCACGCAGAATGTTGTGCTCACCAATGCCGCGTGGCTCAAGCAGAATCTAAAGTCCTTTGGCTATCGATTCTGCTTTGTGGATGAGGGTTATCAGTTCGCCCGCGGAGAATACGCCACTCCCGACGGAAATACGTTTCCCAAAGGCATGGCCTTCGTGACTCACAAGGCGGAAGATCAAGGCCTCACCTTTGGACTGTGGGTTGCGCCCTTTCAGGTGTCGGAGCGTTCGTGGGTGTACGAGCACCATAAAGACTGGCTGGTGCACAACCTGGATGGGGAACCGATTCACATCGGCAGGGTCGGCGGTAAATTCGATGAACTGTATGCGCTGGACCCCACCAATCCGGGAGCCCAGGACTATCTACGCTCGACCTATCGCACCCTGGTGAACGACTGGGGCGTGCGCTTCATCAAGATGGACTTTATGGACAACTCCGCCGTCGAGGGCGTCTACTTTCGTCCCAACACCACCGCGCTCGAGGCGCTGCGCATCGGCCTTGAAGTGATTCGCTCGACGGTGGGAGATGACGTGATACTCGATAAGGATGGCAGCTTCATGCTCACCCCGGTGGGAATTGTGAACACCGGCCGCATCGCGCAGGACACCGGCCACACCTTCGGCTCTACGCACGATGCCGCGACCGGCGTGGCGGCGCGCTACTACATGAATCGCAACTTCTACATCTCCGATCCGGATGCCTTCACCGTCTCCAGGCAGGTGATCGGCGACCGGATTTGGCATGGCAACAGGAATCCGCTGACCCTCAATGAAGCGGAGGATTCAATTGCGCTCGCCGCCATCACCGGCGGCATGTTCGAAATTGGCGATGACCTACCCGCCCTGGGCGCTTCCGCCGACCGTGTCGCGTTGGTGAAGAATTCCGACCTGCTTGACATGATTCGCCTGGGCCGCGCCTCCGTGCCTCTCGATCTTATGACCTACCGGCCGGAGGACAAGCAGCCAAGCATTCTTCTCTTGAAGGAAAACCGGCGGCAACAGATTCTCACCATCTTTAACTGGACCGAACAAACACTCAGTCACGCGCTTTCGCTCGACACTCTCGGTCTGAATGCCAAAGGCTCTTACACGGCAACCGACGTGCTGCGGGGCGGCGCAGTGCCCGTTGAAGGCGGCGCGCTGGCCCTCATCCTCCCGCCGCATTCCGTTTGCATGCTCAAGCTGATCGATGCATCTGTGCCTGAGCGGGACCCTGCATTTGTGGCGCATGCGCCGGCAAACAGCCAGGCCGGCGACATGGTTCAGTTCCATGGCGCTGAAGAGAGCGCCGATGAGCCGGTGCTCCAGTACCACTGGGAGTTTGGTGACGGCGTGAGCGCCGACGGCGCCGATGTCTCGCACGCATATACCCAGGCCGGCCCATATGCGGTGACCGTCACTGCCACCGGGCTCAATCGGCGCACCCTGCAACACACGCTCGGGATTTCTGTCTCCGGCGCGGTGCCCACCTCTTATAACCCAGCCGCGAAACAACGGTATCGCGCGCCAAATTAGAACCGGTCCCGCAAATCAGGTTCGGAACATCGCGATGGCCTCGATCTCCACCAGCAATTCCGGACGGCAGAGACGGGCCTGGATGCCGGTAGACGCGGGCAGCGGATCGAGTCCCTGCTCCTTGAAAAACGCCGTGCGCTCTTGGTTGAATGCTTCGTAGTCGCGCTCGATATCGCGCAGGTAGCAGGTCGTCCGCACCACGTCGTGCCACGTGCTTCCCTCGCTCTTAAGCAAGCCGGTGATGTTCTCGAACGTGCGCCGCAACTGGGCCTGGAAGTCGCCGATGTGCACGCTTTCGCCGCGCTCGTTGATGGACGCCGTGCCCGAAATCAGCAGGATCGCCAGGCCGTTCAAATCGATCCGCATCCCCCGTGAGAACGAACTCGGCCTGGCATACGCAAATGCCTCGTTCAGCAGGTCGTGATTGGTGATCGCGCTCTTCCTGATCGGCAGGTGCGCAAGAGTCATCACAGGATCTCCAAGTTTATTCATGATGTTTGTCCCGGGGGCTGTCTGGCAGTATCTTCGATCGTTTAAGTCGCCATCTGGGCTGCGATCCAGTGGTAAATATCTTCCGGAGTCATGGCGCTTTCCTCGCTCCATGCCAGGCTCTTTCCGGCCGGCGGAATCACATACGCTGAATGCAGATGCTCTGAGACGCACAGGCAGATAGTCTGGCTCTGCTCCGGATACCTTGAGGCAGAAAGCCAGACATAGCGCGCCAGTATCACAGCGTCGATCGCGCTGTTCACCGGATCGTCCACATCGGGAAGCGAGCTGATCCTCTGCTGATTCTCGAAAACGGCAATGCTGGTGAACAGCTTTGGTTTGCTGCGCACGCCAAAGCGGGCAACCATGGTCCGCGGCCGCGCGCGGCGAAGCGCCTCTGAAGCCGTCCATTCGACAAATGCGCTGGGAAAGATGAAAGCGCCGTTTCCACTGAAGAAGAGGTCGATCACAAATCTCCGCAGCCTTGGCTGGCCGGCTACTTCCGCCGGCCAAAGACCCCAGCCGTCCCAAGACTCAAGCCTGAGGTTGGAGACAATTTCATCGGTGGCTCGAATGTCTTTCGGAATTTTGTTCAACTCGGCGAGAAATCGATCGCGAAACGGCTTGAGGGCCGAATAGCTCAAGCAGGAAGCAGCCATCGCAGACCGTGGAGAAAGCGAGCTGCTGAGTTTCCCCTCTGCGTCGATGAGCCACAGATCGCTGCTGCCGGCGCCGTTCCGCGCCGTCAATGTTGCAATCCCTTCAAGCCCCGGCTGGCCCTGCATCGCCAGTTCGTACAGCCTTTCCGAATCGCCCGCGATTTTGATCGCGCGCCCGCGCGCATCCCAAAGCTTCCAGGCTGACTGCGCATCGACAGGCAGGCTGTCAGGAAGAATAAGAAGTATCAATCGCGTGGATTCCGCTTGCACCGGCGTCGAATCGCGTCCCGCGGCGTCGATTGCCTCAAAGACCCTTTCGACCTCCTGGCGCCACGCAGCGTAGTATTCTGACCGCGCCAGTTGACTGGCGTTCTCGATCGTGTCGGAGGTCACTGAGAAATCCCAGTGCCTGACGCCCATCTTCGTTTCCAGCGCCTGCAGCGGACCGGTAAGCTCATTCCAGCCGGAAGGGCTGAATGCCTGGACGCCTCTCATGAACTCCGTCACCCGCTGCTGCTCGAACGGGAAGAGCGTCCCCCACTGGCTCAATTGTTGATTCAGCGCAGGCCGCATGGTGATCGGCAATCGCGCGATCAGCGGGCGATACGTCTCCGGAAGAGGCGCTCCCTGCTGCGATTTGACGGGCCTGTCATTCATCGCGCTTCCCATCCCTGACTCACAGTCCGGGCAATGGCGTTCCCGGAAGATCCAGATCCTTGATCCCGAAGAGGCTGGCAATCGTGGGGCAAATGTCGATGTGCTGCACCGGGCGTTCCACCACGTCCGGCGACCGCGCCGCTTCCCCCAGGCACATCAGCCAGGTCAGGTTGGTGGAATCGTCGAGCGCGCGGTGATTGAAAAAACCGTTGGTGCTCGAGCCGTCGAAATCGCGCCCAAATTCGGGAAGTACAAACAGAGTTGTCCGGCCGCTGTAAGAGGGATGCGTCTGCACCATGTCCCAGAGTTCGTAAACCAGGCGATCCATGGTTTGTATGCCCGCCAGGTGCATGGAATATGAGCCGAAATGCGCAACCTCCACATCGGAGAACGTGATCACCAGCAACGAGGGCGCAAAGCGCCGCATCACTTCCGTGCTGACCAGGAAAGTGAATTCATCCCCGGTCACCGGCGCATTCGCGCGCACCAGGTCCTCGATAGCCTGCTGCATCGACTTCTGCATGGAAAGGTCAAGAGCCGATTCATTTCCTGAAACCGACCACCCAAGCCCCTCATAGTCGTCGGCACGATTCAGTATGGATTCCAGTTCGAGCTGCATCGCGGCCCGGTCCGCGCTGTGCTCAGGATGCCCTTGGGACGCCGCTTGAATCACCGCGTCGATAAGCAGTTGCTTGGGAAAAATCACATTGGCGCCGTAGCGGGGACCGAAGTCGCGCATCGAACTGGCGCCTATCCGGTTGGTCAGCGCTTTATTGCTCGACACCAGCCATGCGTTGTCCTGGGTGAGTCCCATGCGCTTGCGCAGATACTCAAACAGCGTCGGGCTGGCCGGCGCTGTCAAGCCCCAGTCGTCCAGCCGTTGCCAGTTCCCGGTAATGATGCTGGAGATGGTGTTGTAGTGTGAAGTGGCGCCCGTATTACGAATGAACGGATAAAACACGCTCCGCGGAAGCAGATCGCGGTATAGATGAGGAATGTTGCCCAGCCCGGTATTGTGAAAGGTCTCGGCTCGGCGTATTCCGCCGCAGGCCACAACAATGACTTTTCGCTCGTCCTTTGCCGGCCCTCTCGGGGTCTCGTCCGCAAAGGCGAATCGGCGCGAAATCGCCCAATGATCCACCAACAGAACTGCGGCCGCTTTCAATACATCGCGACGAGAGGCATCCATTGCTCACCACGGCTTACCGGGAATCTGCAGTCGGCGCCCGGCGCGGGATTCCTTTCGTAACAGATACTATCCCGCGGGCGCTGCCAAAACCAAATCTCCCGCAGACGCCTGAGCGCCCGCGGGAGACTTGCCGTCCAAACTGCAGGCTCAATGATGCCTGCAGGCTATCTGCCCTTCTAAAACACGTACTTTGCGGCAACTTGGAAGAACCGCGCGTCCGGTGTAAGGTTCTGGAACGACTGCACACCGAGGATGTCACCGCCTCCGGAGTCGTTGCTTGTATCGTCGCTCGGGTTGCCCCAGGACGGGTGATTCAGCAAGTTGAAGGCATCGGCGCGGAACTGGATGTACTCCTCGCGCCAGACCTTGAAAGTTTTGAATGCGGACATGTTTACCCGTTCAAATCCAGGTCCATACACTTGATTCGACTTTCCGCCGAGGTAGTTCATTGCATTCTGGACGCCAACCACTGCGCTGCCATCGGAAACGGATGGTTGTCCAGGGACGGTAGGGAACGGGATCGCGTGAGGGCCCGTAGCGGCATTCCACGGGTTGGCGAATGCGCAAGGGTTATACCAGTGTGTCTTGTTGTGCACGCTGGCTGGGCAGGATGTTACACCGGCCGCAAGTTGCGTGGCATCCGGAGTGCCTCCCCCGGCAAACGGATCGCGGATCCTATACGCATACACATTGCCGCCGTTCGGAGCAGTACCATTGTCCCACTCATTGATTGAAGTAATCGTAAAGGGTGTGCCCGTTTGCGCCTGCCAGGTCAGGCTGCTTTGCCATCCGCCCACCAGGTAGTCCAACACACCACCCTGGTGCGCCCATTTCTTTCCCTTCCCGAACGGCAACTCGTATAGGCCATTCACGGTGACGCGATGGCGGACATCGTAGCTGGAGTTGGTGACGTCGTCGTTGATGGGAATGATGAGCGGGCTGCGAAGCCCAGGACCCACTCCGATTCCGGGGTTGGAGGAATTGTCTGTGGCGTGCGCCCAGGTATACGTGGCCAGATAACTTAACCCGCCCGCATAACGCTTTTGAATTTTCGTCTGCAGCGAGTTATACATGCTCACGCCGTTGAAGGACGACTGGAGCATGCCCAGGCTCGGGAACGGGAAAGTCAATGAGAAATTGATGTTCGGATTCGTTAGAGCATAGGCTCCGTCGGAGTCGATGGCGTTGTACAAGTGCCGGGCCATATTGCCTACATACCCCACAGACGCCACCAGGTTGGTTGACAATTCACGTTCGAACGTCACGTTGTAGCTCATCGTGTACGGAGTGTGGACCGTTGTATCCTCCATATTGAAACTCGTCCCATTGACCAGGTTGGCGATGTCGCCATTTGCCGCGCTGATAAAGTTTCCCATGCCCGTCTCGAGCGACGTGGTATAGGGGAGACTGGGAAGATAGTTCGGGTTGTTATTCACTTCAGCCGTGGAATTGCAGGTACCGATGTCAGGCGGCGCTCCCTCGTATCCGGGAGCTGAGACGGGAGGTTCGCAGTTCGTACTGTTGTATACAACCGCATAAAACTCGCCAAATGGATAGTTGTCCGTCAATTCCGAGGCGCCAGGGACTTCAATGCCGCCGTAGAACAACCCGAAGCCGGAGCGCAACACGGTTTTCGGATCAAGCAGATAGGCGAGACCGATGCGTGGAGCAAAGTTCAGCTTTTGCGAGGTAACCAGGGAACTGCTGTTGACATATTGCACGCTGACGTTGTTCGTAGTGAGCTCATTGATGAAGGATGGGCTGAGGTTACCCTTGACCTTGGCGGGCTCGACATAAGTCGCCGATCCGGTGCCAATTCCGGCTGAATGAATCACGATATTGGCAATATCGCCATTCTTGTTGCTGATTGGCTGGAAGTTGTCATATCTCACCCCAAGGTTGACGGTCAACCTGGAGTTGAATCTCCAGTCATCCTGCGCATATCCGGCGCGGTACCAACGATAGTATTCGGTATTCCAATTCGGAGAGACCTGCGTGTTCGCCATATTGTCGGTGAACATGTCTGCCACGCCCCAGCCGGTTTGATTGCTGGTGGGGTTGTAGCCATAGGCGTTCGGCTGGCTGCTGTAGGTGGTGGCGAAATGATCGATGCCGCGCGGGGCATAGGGCTGGCTGATGGAGGCGCGAATAGCTTCAAATTGCACGCCGAATTTGAGGGAGTGCCTCCCCCACACCTTGGTCACGTTGTCGAGAATCTGGTACACGTTTTGACGCTCGATGGAAGGAAGGTCCCTGCGCCCGCCGAATGTAGAGAGATCCGACGTATTGAAAAACGGCAGACCGCCATTGCCGCCGGTAATGGGCAAGCTATAGAGGCCGGGGACGAGTGAGGCCGCCGACACATTGGGGTTGAACTGAAGGGCCTGGAAATTGCCCCAGTTATAGCCATAACGAAACTCATTAATCAAATTGGGATTGAAAATGTGGGTTTCGCTGTACATCAGGCTCTGGCCCATGTTGAATGAGACTTCTCCGCCATTAAATCCGGGCCCCTCTGAACCGCCGTCGAGAACCGGCCCCAGCGCAGGAGTTTCGGTGGTTTGCTGATGGGAGTAGCTGAAACGCGCGTAGGTCTGATCCTTCGGGCTGATGTTCCAGTCCAGTCGCTGGTCCCACTGCCAGACATCTTCCCTGACCGGCAAATTCGTTTGAAAGTTGGCATAGGTTGCCCCGCCTTCGCCCGCGGCGAGAGTTTGCGCATTCCAGCCGTTGGCATTGGGCATGGGAAAGTCGTTCATCAGCTCAGATGTCACTTTATCCATCTGTCCGGCAGCACTCCCGCCCCCCGCCAGAGGTTCGCCGGGGGAAAGAATATTGGTGGTTTGCTGGCCATTACCGGCAATGCCGATGCCAGCCGGGGGAGTGGCGGCAATTTGACCGGCCGATACATTTATTCCGGCGGCACTGCTGGTGTTGGTCAAGGGGTAGTAACCGGCAGAGCCCGCGCCGTTGGCCGGATTCGTTCCAAAGACCGCAATGCTATTGCCTGAGCTATTGAGAGCAGGGTTAAACAACTCGGTAAAGTTACCTACCCTCATGAGAGGGGTAGGAACGGTAAGACCCGTGTCGGGGAAACCAAAGGTGATGCGATTTGCCTCGGCATCTCCAAAGTAGAAGAGCTTGTTTTTCCATATCGGCCCGCCCAGTGTGGCTCCAAACTGGTTCTCGTGGTAGGCGGGAACTTCGCCACCGTTGTCCCAGTCCGCCGCGTCAAACTTGGTATTGCGTAGGTATTCCCAAAGATCTCCGTGGATCTGATTGGAGCCGGACTTGATGCTGGCGTCGAGCACGGCTCCAGCCGCGTGCCCGAACTCGGCGCTGTAGTTGGAAGTGTCGATCTTGAATTCAGCCAGGGCGTCCGGTGGAGGCCGCACATTGTAGCTGGCACCGTTCATCAGATCGTCGGCATCCACGTTGTTGTCCACGCCGTCGAGGATAAAGTTGTTCTGAGTGGTGCGCTGGCCGTTGGCCGCAAAGTCGCCCGTGCCGGCGCCACGGCCCAGGTTGTTGATGGCCGGATCGACGCCCGCCGCCAATTGCGCAATGTAGATCCAGTTGCGCCCGTTGAGCGCCGTGTTATTGATGGTATCCGTGTCCATGACCTGGCCCACCGAAGCCGTCTCCGATTGCAGCATCGGTGGAGCGCCGGTAACCATCACCGTCTCCTGTACGCCACCCGGTTTCAGAGCGATATCGATATTCAGACGGTCCTGGATGTTCACGCGCACATTTTCCTGGGTCGTGGTTTCAAACCCAGGCGCTGTCGCGCTCACCGTGTAATTACCGATCTTGATTGGGGAGAAACTGTATTCTCCTTTTGCGTCCGTCTTGCCCTGCAATACAAAATTCGTGTCGGTATTGGTCAGGGTTACCTGGGCGCCCGGGATGAGTGCGCCGGAGGGATCTTTTACAACACCATTGATGGCTCCCTGATCGACCTGGGCCGTTGCCATGCGTCCCGGCAAAAGAACGCAAAGGCTTAGTACGAAGAAGGTAACGCCCAGCATGCGCCATTTCGTCCGCCTCAATTGAATGTTTCCCATTTTCCCAATCCTCTCGTTTCTGCGTTTAAACGCCCAACGCTCGACTGCGAATTGGACACCCTTCTGTTTCTCTGGGGCACCCGTCCCTCATGCATTGAGAGATGATGGGAAACAATAACACATTATGCGGACCAAAAACAAACAACAAAATGCATAAAACAAAGAAATCTGTGGGTTTCCTGTAGATAGTTGATTATGCAGTGCTTGGCTGCCTGGCCCTTCCCCTTTGCATCTTCGAACCCCTTCTTGATCGTCTCAATCCGCAGCGCCTCTTGATTCAGAAACGACAACCAATTCAGAGGACGTATATTGATGCTGAAATACAAATGAAACACAATAAAACAATTGATTACGAAACATCAATTAGGAGTAGAGGCCGGACGAAAGACTCCGGTCCAGACCCGGCATCCCCTTTCACCATGGCACGCGATTGCACGCTGGAGTAGAGATCACTGCTGACGAAATTCCCCTGGGGCCCGACTCATCGACGATAAGACTTGCTAAGGCAAACCAAGCCCAAGGTCGAGTCAGGGAAGCAATGGGATCTCGACTGCCCGGCGCCTCAGGGCGCACCAACGAAGAGCTTTGCATCCATGCATTGAGTGAATCAGCACATGGGAATCAGATTGCATTGCAACTTGAAAACAAGGGCGGTCTGAGCGCCAGCAACTACAGCACGATGACAGATGCATCACCGGCCACCACAACCCGTGGTTTGGCCGACTTGGTAGAGAAGGGCGCGCTCATCCCTACAGGCAAACGCAGAAACGCCCGATACACGATGAATCTGACCTGAGGATGAAATCCGGCCCACCGCCTAGTTAGAGAACTGCGCACATTGCAAGCGAGAATCCCCGGTGGCTGCTGGACCAAGGTCGTTCTCTGGCTTTGGCGACCGGAGTTTCGCCGAAAACCGCTGAATCAACGATGTTTAATCAGCCTCCGGTGCGAGTCTCAAAGACTGCCCCGCGAGACGAGAAATCCAAGATCGGGGCGGCGGCCCGTTTGCACATTTCGGTCCACTCCGCCGCTCAGGATGGCAGCCGGGATCGTTGTACGAAGTCTTGGGTACAGCGACCCTGCAACCGCCATAAAACCGCGCCGCTCCTCAGCGCCCTACTGGACAAACGTGACGATGCTCTGTGCGGGCATTGTGTAGTAGAACTGCCCGCCCGTGACCGTGACCGCGGTTTGCGGCATCAGCCCACCAGCAGACGTGGTCGCGTATGGCGTCATCGAGGATATCTTTGTAGGGGCGTCGCTTATGGTGAAGTTAATGTTCTGCACAGTCGCGTTGGCATTGATGGCCACGATCACGTAGTGCGACGGCGAGCCATTGGAGTAAGCCGAAACGTACACACCGGCTACGGGATTCGCGGTAGCCGAGACGCGCACATAGCCGGGTTGGATGAACTTCGACCACTGGCCGATGGCATCACCGTAGTAAGTGGGCTGCGGATTCGCGCTGGTGTAGCAGCCGTTGGCGGCTTGTCCGCCGCCGTTGTCGATCAGCCCGTAATGCCCGCTGCTGTCGCAGGTGTCGTTCCAAATCCACCACCAAACGTATGCATCGTACTGGCCAACGGTCATCGCGTTGTGAATCTCTTCGGCCATGTTCAACGCGTCGCCCATCGTCGAAGCGGTTTCACCAGTCGGAAGCGCGATGTAGTGCTCCGTCATCCAGACGGGTTCGTGGAGGGTTTCGGCGAGGCTTTGGTAGAAACTCGAGAGCGATGTGCCGTAGAGATGCCCGCCCACGATCCCGACATTGCCGACTGCGTTGGGGTCGTTCAGCGTAGCCTGGGCTTGGACCGATTGAAAGCTGTCTGCTTCCGGCATCATGAGCCGCGCCCCCAGGATGGTTGGGCTCTCGGTACCACCGTTGAGCGTGCTCAACGAGGCCACAAAGCTGTCCATCTGCTCGGGCGTCCAAACACAGGATTCGTAAGTTACGTTTTCCTCCGGCTCGTTCTGCATCGAGATTGCGTAGAGTTTTGTTGTGCTTTTGTTGTCGAAGAAATTGACGAAGTCCTCAAGATAATTGGCGTAATCTCCGTAGTGGTTCGGATCGAGATATCCGCCACAGAAGCCGGTGCCTTCGCTGCCGCAACTGGCGTATGCCTCGTCATAGGTTTGGCCATCGTCGGAAATGCTGCTGCTGCCGGCAAGCTTCCAAATCGCCGGCGGCGTCCACGGCGAGGCGAAGACAATCGCATTGGGGTTGGCGGCGAACGCTTCGTTTGCGTTGCTCAGCTCTTGGTCCCACTCGCCGGTTTCAAATGGATACCCATAGGCGCCGCCACCCGAGGCCAACCCTTCGGGATCGATGCGCATGCGCAGGATGCTGAGGCCAAGGCCGTTGGTTTGGCTGAATAGGGCCGTGGCCTGCGCGGAGGTTAATGAACCAAGCCATGCAGTCGAGCCGCCAAAGCCGCTGATGGTCTGATAGGTGGTTCCGAAACTCACTGCCACCGCGCTCGGACTGGCGCCGGTTGTGAAGGTCCACGCGTAGTTGGAGGCCAATGCGGCGCCCGTGGAGCCCTGCGCTCCCGTGGTGATGGTTGCGGTGTAGGCAGTGCTGGGAGCCAAGGCTGCCGAAGGCGTGAACGTCGCCGTTTGCGTGCCGGTGTTGTAGGTGACTGTTCCCGCAGCGGCGGGGGTCAGCGTGAAGGTGGAAGTAGTGAGGGTCGCGGCGTTCATCGGCTCGCTGAAGGTCGCCGTAACCGCATTCGCCGCGCTCACATTGGTGGCGCCGCTAGCGGGCGTGACTGAGGTGACGGTCGGCACAGTGGCCTCTACGGTGGTGAAGCTCCACGTGTAAGGCGCGGGCAGCGGGCCTCCCAGGGAGCTGGTGACGCCGGTGCCGATTGTCGCGGTGTATGTGGCGCCGTAAGCGAAACTGACAGACGGAGTGAAGGTGGCAGTAAAGGTGGTCGTATTGAAGGTGACAGCCCCCGGCACGGCGCCGCTGGGCCCGGTCAGCGAAAATGTCGAAGGGTTGATCGTGGACGCGGTCATCGCCGCGCCAAATGTGGCCGTGACAGTTGTACCGGTGATGGGGACGCCCGTGCTCCCGCTGGCGGGCGTGACTGCACTGACCGTCGCCGGCGGAGGTGGTGCGGTGGTGAACGACCAAGTGTAGTCAGCCGCCAGCGGAACCTCCGGAACCTGCGAGGCGGCCTGAACTCCGGTGGTGATGAGCGCCGCGTAGGTTGTGTTGTAGGCGAGAGGCGCCGACGGAGTAAAGGTGAAGATCGTGTTGGTGGGATCGGCGGTGACAGTCCCCGTCACGGATGCGCCGCCTCCCGTCAGCGTAAAGGTCGAGCCGGTGACGGTTAACGGATCCATCGCCTCGCTGAAGGTGGCCGTGACGGTGGAAGCGATGGCGACGCCGGTGGTCCCGCTGGTGGGCATCACCGCAGTAACTGTCGGCACCGGACCTTCCGCCGTGGTGAACGACCATGAATTGACATTGGCCATGGCGCTTCCCGTCGCACCCACAACTCCTGTGGCGACCGCTGCCGTGTACGTCGTGCTAGCGGCGAGTGGTGCGTTCGGCGTGAGCGTCGCGGTGAAGGTGGTCGCGTCATAGCTGACTGTTGCGCTCACGGGAGCGCCGCCTTGCGGCGTTAGCGTAAAGGTTGAAGCGGTGATGGTCGACGCATTCATCGCCTCGCTGAAGGTGGCCGTGACCGTTGTGTCCGCAGCCACACCCGCGCTGCCGTTGCCGGGCGTGACTGCGGTGACCGTCGGCGCCGGACCGGTCGCCGTGGTGAAGGACCAGGTATCGCTCGCCCCAAGCGCGGCTCCCGCAGGGTTCTGCACGCCCGTCGTGATGGTGGCGGTGTAGACGGTGTTATAGGCGAGCGGCGATGCCGGGGTGAAAACGGCCGTAGAGCTGCCCGCGCTATAGCTGACGTTTCCAGTTACAGCGGTCCCGCCCGCCGCCGTGAGCGTGAAGGTCGAAGAGTTGAAGGTCGTCGCATTCATTACTTCGTTGAATGTGGCCGTGACGGGCGTAGTGACGGCGACGCCGGTGCTCCCGGTGGCAGGCGTGACCGAACTAACAGCCAGGGCCGCTGGGGGCGTTGTCGAAGTATTGTTGCCGCCGCATCCTGCAACTACCAAAGCTAAAGCTATGAGCCACCACGCCCCACGAAATCGCATGATCATCTTCTCCTTGCAAACATTCGACGGCGCTCCCGCCGCCGCACTCTGGTCTATTTGCTGGTGACCGTCACGTTGATCGTATACGGCAGAGACATCTGGTCTCCGTTCCCGGGAATGAGACTCGCAGTATAGTTGTTGTAGATCAATGGCGGGATCACCATAGTCCCTGCCTGGCTCGCGGTGACCGTAACCCAGTAGCTCCCGGCCGGCGTAGCCCCGGTCTTTGCTGTGCCGAGGGTCGTGGTACTGCAGGCAGTTATTCCAAGAAGAGCGCCGCCCCAGAGCAGTGCGCAAGCGACCATCAATAGGTTTCGAAACCGAGTGACTTTTCTACGGAAAGTCAGGCCAAGCAAGCCCAGCCCGAAAATGCTTGCGACAGCGATGCCGCCCTGGTATGTTTTGAGGCTCGACGAGGTGCCCAACGGCACATTGGTGTTAATGGTCATCACGACCTGACCCGGCCCCAGGCATCCATCGTTTGCGTCACAGGGTGGTGTAGCGCCATTATGATTTACCCCGAGCCCATTCACAAACCCAGGAGGAGGGCCGATATCGAGGGCGCAATATAGCGGTGCTGCCGCAGTGCTGTTTTGGCACAGCAAACCACCGAAGGCCGGAAAGGCCACGGTATTGTAGGGTGCTGCAAGGGCCCCCGCCGGATAGGCGGTCGCTTGCCGGTCCAACGGATTGGGAGTCGGATAGGTGAACGAGCACGAGGCGTACGCGGGCAGGCCCTGGCACTGCAAGGCGAGCGGCATGGCATAATTTGGAATCTGGGTTGGTCCGTTGTCGCGGTCAATAAACCCATATCCCAGGACCGAACTGAGGGTGAGCGTGGCCGTTACCGACGATCCTGGGGCCACAACGAGCGCTGCCGGGCTGGAGCTGATCTGCACCACGGGATGCGCTACCCCCCAGATGTTGACGGGCGCTGCCGTCGAGCTCTTGTAGTTCGGATTGCTATCGCTCGTGATCAGATCGCTATACTCCCCGGAATACTGCGGAGTGAAGGTGAAAAAGGCCATGAATACCGGAACCACCGCTCCGTTGATGCCGACGATGGGGGCGCATTGAACCGGAAACTGCGCCATGTCGATGCCGTTCACTTGGCCCACATTAATGATGGACGGACTGCCCGCTCCGCTGCCGCAGATGGACCCGTTCGGCCCGGCGTAGTTCACCGAGCCTAAGTTCGCACCGACCGGAGTCGCTTGGCCTTCGAAGGCGGCCGTGCCAACCATGAGATCGCCGCTGGCCGACGCCACAGTCAAAGGATAGTTGTAAGACCATAGCGGGACGGTGCCGTCACTCCCCCACGAGCCGACGCAGCCGAGGCAACCATTGGCCGCAACAACAAGGTAACCCGGGGGGTTGCTTGCAGGCTGTCCCCAGTTGTAGCTGGTGGTGCAGTTGCCCGGAGGGCCCGACGTGCAGGGGAGCGTATAAGGCTCCAATTCTTGGGGAGTGCCAGCTACAATCGGGATCGTGGGAGCCGTGTTGAGCGGGGAGGCGGTGATCGTGGGCTCGTTGACCACCGTCGGTACCGCGTCGGCGACTGAAACCGCAGCTGAAGCGCTCGAATTCGCGTAGGTATACGCGGTGTCTCCATTGTAGCGGGCCGTAAATGTGTAGTTTGCGATGGGCAACCCCCCGAATGGCATCCCTTGTGCTGTCGCAATCGCCGAATTAAACGTCGCCACGCCATTTTGGAGCGGCACCGTGAGCTGGTACTTGGTTGGCAGGGCTGGGTAGGTGAGAGGCACATTCTTGCCGTAGACCACCGTCAGGGTGACGGTTCCCGCGGGCGTGGGACTACCGGAAACAGTGGGCGTTACGGTCACTGAAACTGGAACATTCTCGATGGTGCCGGTGGTGCTGGTCGGCGAAGTCACCGTGACACTGGCCAACGTTGGAGCCACGCCGGTGGCGTCTACTCCCACAGGAGCATTGGACACGTTGCCCTCAACCAAAACTTGATCTGTCAGATTGCCTCCGTCGCCGGGAACGGGGCTGAAGGTAATGGTTGCTGTGCAGGTCGAGTCGATGGCAATCGTGTTTCCGGAGCAAGTATCCGCGGTCTCGGTGAAATCGGTTTCTGAATAGCCGGCTGCTGCGCCGGTGGGCAGAAAATAGCTGAGCACGCTGTCGTAGCCGGTCACCTTCAGCGGCGCGTTGCCATAGTTCAGCAGGGTCGCGGTTTGCGTCGACGACGATCCCGCGGCCGGCGGTTCTGCGGTTAATGTTCCGAAATTGAGACCCGCGCTTGCGCTGTTGAAGTTCACATCGAGCACAGAGCCGTCTGCCACGTAGATATTGCCAAGGGAATCCAGGGTCACGGCGGTGGGGCTGGTGACGCCGGCGGCCACTGTTGTCTCGTTCGCGGGGTTCAGGGCGCCGCTCACGTAAGGAATACGAACCGCGCCGCCGGTTGCGGTGACCAAGACGGAACCCGATGGATCGGCGGCCACGCCATTGATGCCACTTAGACCGCTAAGCACTTGCGTCTGGGTTCCGGTCGGCGTGATCTCGTACGCACTTCCGCCATCGGCCACGAACAGATCGTTGTAGGCATCAACCGCAATCGCAGAGGGCGCGCTGACCGCGGCGCCCGAGAGCGTGACGGTTTGAGTGGCCAAGACGCCGGGGAGGCTGGTATTCAAGCCGGTGCTGAAATTCTCCAGCTCATACACTTTCTGCTTGCTTATGTCCGCAACATAGAGATCGCCTAGGCCGTCGGCAGCCAACTGGACTTGGGAACCGAGGCCGGTCTGGAGCGTCAGCTGGCCCTTGGCGTTCAACCCGGCGCCGGTTTGCGATTCCGGCACTTCGTACACGCTTCCGCTATCGGCAATGAAAACATCGCCGGCTCCGTCGACTGCCACGCCGGTGGGAGCTTTCAGGCCTGTGCCCACGGAAGTTCCTGCCGTACTCGATCCAGAACCCGAGGGGTACATTTCCACCGCTTTGAGCCCGGAGTCGGCAACATAGAGGTTGCCTGCTGCGTCCACGGCGATCTGGCTGGGACTCACGAGACTGCCGCTGGCGCCGATGGTCGACTGCGCAGCGGGCAGAGCCTGCACCGCCGCGCCTGTCCCGCTCCCATCCAGGGGGATGGAAGCCAGCAGCGCGTTATTCGCGCCCAGCATGACCAGCGTGGCGGAGACATTGCCCGCCGCCAGCGGGGCGAAGCTTATAGAAACCGGGCAACCGCTCTGGGCTGCGTATGGAGGCAGCAATTGGGTCGACAAGCAGGTACTCTTGGCGCCGGCGTTGACCGTGAAGTCGGGAGTGCTCTTGCCGGCCTCGAGCACTTCAATCTTCACCGGGGTTGTGCTGGCGTTGAAGGTGAACGTCACCTGTTCCGAGGCTGCGGCTGCCCCTACCCCTACCGCGCCGAATTGGGCTGCGTTGAATGAGACTTCAGCTACGTCCCCGTAGCCGTTCGATTGCGTTTGGGTGGTTGGAACAACCAGGCCCGTGTTGCCGGAGAATGCGACTCCGCCCTGCGCAGTCACAGTTGTGAGCAGAAAGGCCGAGCTGGAAGATTTTGCCCCTTGGGGAAGCACAAAAACGCCCAGTGTGTCGTCGCCAATGTAGATGTTGCCCTGTTCATCAGCGGCCACTCCCGTTACTTGAGCCAGTGAAGGATCGATTCGGGCAAGTCCGGAATCCGTCGTCAACCCGCTTTGCCCGGCGGGTATCTCGTAAGCGCCCGATAGGGCGCCTGAACCGTCCTCGACGAAATAGGTGTTGCCAGATGGGTCTTGAGTAACCGAAATCGGCGCTCCCGCCATGCCCGAAACGATCGTAGTTGGCGTCCCCGCAACCGGGGCAGTCCAGGCGCCAGTGACCGGGATGCTGACAATGCTGCTGCCGGCGGAGGCGCCGGCCGGGCTGGTCCCGATCACAAGGCTCGGAGAGCTTGTGCTTATGTTAATGGCAATTCCCCAGGGCTCGGTTGTGGTTCCGAAATTGTAGAAGGTGGGCGCTACGCCGGTTGGGCCGCAAACGGCCGCAGAAGTGGAGCCCGAATTGAGCGCGGACAATGCATCCCAAGTATTGGTCGTCGAATCGTAGGGGTACATCAGGACGCAGGAGCCGCCTTCGATGTATAGATTGTTCGCGGGGTCGATGGCGATTCCAGGAGTGACAATCGCGCTGGAGACTGTGACGTTGACGGGAGTACCGGCCAGTCCACCTGCCGCAACGCGTACTATTGCCTCTCCACCGCCGGCAGGAAACTCATACAGCGCCCCGTTCTTAGCGTCCACGGCGAGCACGTCCCCAAAGCTATCGGTAGCGAGATTCGCAATGGTGCCCAGATTCCCGATGGTGCACGATGACGTGCAGCTCGAGTTGGCGGCAGTAGCATGGTTCACCCCGGCGGCGAAACTGGCGATAGCGGCCGGCGCCGTCTGCGCTCGGGCTCCCGCGCAGAGGCATGCGGCCAGGAGCACGGCCGTCAGCGTAAATCCGGAGAACCGGCACAGCGACACGGATGACTTGTTGAACATGATATGTCTCCCTGGAAAACTCATACCCACCTTGCCCGATGATTGAACCCGCGGCATAAATGAACCTGAATTCTGCGGTTTCTTGAGGCCAACTGCCCACCCTGAAGGAAACCGGCTGCTCCGGAACAACCCCGGATTACTGAATGGTGACCCCCAGCGTGAAGGGCAGCGATTCCACCGCGCCCGTCGCAGTATTCGTGACCTGAACGCTGATTTTGTAGGGGCCGCTTTTAGTGACGTAGTGAGGGACCGGCGGCGTATGAGTGTAGCCAGAGTTGGTACAACTCGTTATGCCCATCACCGTCCCGGCAAAGAACAACGCCAAGCAGACGAGGTTAAGCAGGTAGCGATTGAAGATGGCTCTCCTGCGCAGAGCCAATCCCAACAGCCCCAGGCCGAAAACGCCCGCCAGAGCGAATGGAGATGAATGCGACTGCCCCGGCGGAACATTGCGCGCAGTGTTTGGAGGAAGGTTGACGGGGATATTGGTGCTGAGCGTGAGCACGGTCGTCGCCGGTGTGCAGGTATTATTGGTGGCGGTCGGCGCACAGATAGTGGGCTGTGGGTTGTTGAACGTGCATTCCGAATAATACGGGACCGTATCCGTCGGAGTGACCTCGCAGGTGATGTTGGCACCGGCGGGCGCCGAGAACCCGACCAGCGACTGGAGGCTAATGGTGGTCGCGACCGGCGTCCCGGCCGCGCTTGACACCGAAGCCGGACTGGCCGTGATCAGCACGCTCGGAGGTATGACCTGGAAAGTCACTGGCACCGTAGTGGAAATCGGGGAAAAGTTTTCATCCCCGGCATATGAGGCGATGACGCTGTAGGAGGCCGTAGTCAGGTTGCCTGTAGTAAATGTCCAATTCTGGTCCGAGCTGTAGATCGCGGGACCCAGGTTCCCCTGCGTTGCATCGATTATGGTGACGGTGCCGGTGGGGATCCCGACCGCCGAGGACACGTTGGCCACGAGCGTGTTTGGTATGCCCAACTGCAGGTAGTACACCCCGTTGGTAGCATTCGGGCTAACGTTCACGGGCTGGGAAAGGGTGATGACCGGCGTTGCCGTATTGACTGTAAAGGTCGCAGTGCCCGTGGACTTTGCCATCAGGTTGAGGACGCTTCCTTGGTATGCGGCCATCACATTGTAGGCTCCGCCGTCGAGGGTCGGCAGGTTGCTAAACGTGACGGAACAGTCTTGACCGGTACAGCTGCTCAGCGTCGCCGTCCCTGTCTCCACGATCGAAGCCTGCGTGCAGCCCTGCGTCGCGCAACTCAGGGTCAGTACGACCGTCCCTGCGGGCGCATAGGGGAGGGAGTAGACGTTGCTGCCGGAGGTAGCTGCGTCCGGAGCCATGTTTACCGTTACCGTTGCGCTCCCCGGATAGGTCGCGGCAGTAAGGTTAACTTGAACTGTCGTTGTTGTGTTCTCAAGGCCGTTGACTGAAGCAGCCTGCAAACTCGCGGTGGCCTTACCGCCGCCCCCGATGTTGCTCGCGTTGGTTGGAACCGACAGGCTATCGCCTTCATAGAGAGTGGGAGTGAGGTCGGTTTTCGCCAACGCCGGCGGCGTGAAAGTCGGCCCCAATGAGCAGGAACCGCTGGGAGCCACGGTTGCGACGCCCGTGGTATCGCACTCCGTGCCTCCGCTCGGCGCAGTCAGGGAGTAATCGGTGAGGTCCGGCCCGCTAAACGAATATGAATTGGCCGTCAGGTTCAAAGGCTCGTTGCCGACATTGAACAGATCGAGGTCCTGCTCGTCGGCGACCTGAGGAGCAAGGCCAACACCGTAGTTTAGGAATCCGTTGACGACGTTCAACTGGTAGAGGTTCGGGCCGTTCGTCGGGTCGATATCGGTGACATAAATATTTCCCTGCTGATCCAAGGCCACGCCATTGGGATTTGTGATGTTGGTGGTATAGACGTTGTAGGAGCTTAAGGGAGGGGTGCCGGCCGAGCTGCCAGGCACACTGACGGAGGTGTCAATTAGACTGGCGCTGTTCACGCTCAGGGTGCCGACACCTTCGGCGATGATGTTAGGGATGCGATACAGACCTTCGTTGTTGAGCGCCGCAATCACCGACCCAGAGGTATCGGTCGCCAAGCCAGTAACGGGAGCAGGCAGGGAGTCCGTGATGTCGGTCTGCGCATTGAACGGAAACGCTGAGATTTCATACAAGCTGGTGCCATCGCCAACGAACACGTCGCCCGAAGAGTCAACCGCGACCGCGGAAGGCGCGGTGAATCCGGAGCCGACGGTGACGGTGGCTTGGGTGGTAGTGTCGCCGGCAACTTCGGGGTTGACGACCAGGGAGGCCTCAGCAGGAGTGGGAATCTTTACCACGCGGGCATGATCGGGATCCGCGACATACACATCGCCGGTGCCGTCGACTGCCAGATTGAGGTTGCTGCCGAGACCCATGGCCTTGGTGCTCAGGGCAATCTGTGTACCGTAGGCGCCGCCTGCCTTGGACGTCGTGTTGGGAACCCAGGGAATCTCGTACACAGTGCCCAGCTTCAGGCTCGAATTGTAGTCGGCGAAATAGATATCGCCCGTTCCGTCCACGGCAACGCCGGTGGGATCCGAGAGTCCGGTCCCGATCGACTGCCCCGATGCGC
Organism: uncultured Acidobacteriaceae bacterium; assembly: GCA_963770555.1. Taxonomy (GTDB): domain Bacteria; phylum Acidobacteriota; class Terriglobia; order Terriglobales; family Acidobacteriaceae; genus Telmatobacter. The sequence continues at coordinate 594,649 of CAVYQC010000006.1, read as the reverse complement.
TGGAGGATCCCGCGGGGAAATAAAGGATCTGCTTTTTACCGGGATCGGCGATCCAGGTGTCGCCGACCGGGTCGGAGGCCACCTGCCCGGGAGTGTTGAGTGCGGTGGGAGCGGCCAGCGTATTCAACTGAGGCGAGTCGAGCATTGCAACCCCCGCCCCTTGCCCGGTTCCGTTCACATAGACGTTGACGGGGGGGTTGCCTGTCGAGTACATCGTGAGCTCGCCGGAGACGGGGCCGGGGACGGTTGGGTCCACCGTGACCCATAACAGGCAGGAATTCGTCAGCGAATAGGTGTTGAATACTCCGCCTACATTCCCCGTTGTACTGTTGCACGGAACGGTGGGAGTGGAGGCCGAAGGATTTGGAAGCGGATTCGTCAGTGTCAATGCGAACTCCGGCGCGCTGCCCGAAGCGGAAGAAAACTGAAAAGCGCTCGGCTGATACGTCCCGTTGAAACTCACGTACAGATTCCCTGCCGGCGATGCTGTCCCCGTCGGCGAGGCGCCTCCGAGGGGCGGGGTCGAGTAGTTCAGATTAAGGACGCCCGGAGCAAACACAACAATTGAATACACGCCAATTTGGTTCGCCTCCCCTGGCGGAGCATACTGTTGATACGTAGGGATCCAGAAGTAGCCTCGCGAATCGATCGCCAACGGTTGGTTGGCGCTAATTGGAGCCAGCAGCTCAATGTCGCTATCTTCCATGCAGGTGTTGACATTCGCCGCCGTCACCTTGGACGGGCCGCAAACATTCGGAATCTCCCATACCCCGGCAAAGGTTTCGGCGTAGCCGCTGTTCACTTCAGAGGTCATATAGAGGTTGCCGGCGGCGTCGAGTGTCACTCCGGCATACACAACAGGACTTGTACTGCTCTCCTGAAGATTGTCGACCCTCCAGCCGTTCGCTTGCAGTTGCGCCTCCGCCGAACCGTTCGATCCCGTGATGCCGGTCACGCCCGCGGGGACGAACCAGATGCCGGTGGTGCCGGCGGGGCGAACCCCGTTCGTGGCGTTAATGGCGTGGCCTTCGACGAAGTAGATGTTGCCCACCGCATCGACCGCCATATGTACCCCGCCTCCTGACGTTGTGTTGATAATGGACGTCGCGGTGACGGTCGGAAGGTCCGCATTGCCTTTTGCATCTACCGTAACTGAGTAGATCTGATTCTGAGTGGCCCCAAAGTACAACGTTCCGCTGCCGTCCATCGCGGGGCTGTTTTCAAACTGAACGTCCACCGTGCCCTGCCCCGTCTCAGACACAAGGGTGTTGGCTGGGCTGCTCGGGTCGACGATGTTGCCGCCCCAGGCGTAGGCGGTGGTGCACGAAGCATCCCACGTATTCTTTTGCGGATCGTAAGGAAACCGCCATAAGAGGGCGGACGGGTAAGCGGTGGGGTGATTCGTAACGGAAATGTACAGGTTGCCCACGGCATCGATAGCCATGCTTTGGGAGTTGTAGCCGCCCCCGAGGCAACCCGAGTTTCGTGCTGGTCCGCTTATGTTTTGCCATGATGTTGCGCCGGGCTGCAACTGATAGAGCACGTCGGCTCCGGCGTCGAGCGCCAGGACATTCCCCTTGTAAAAGAGGATCTTGTAAATCTGGTTCATGTTGGAGTTGTAAGGAATGGGAACCACCGAACCCACGCTCACCAGCGGAGCCTGCCCCACTGCGGATGTGCAAAATGTCAGCATTCCTGCGAGCAAGCAAACCCCGGCGCGCGTCAGCCTGCGAAAGTCCACCACAATCCCGATGGCCATGACAACCCTCCCCCGCAATTTCATCGCATAATCCTTCGCGAGAGGCGTTATCGCCTGCTCGCATTTTGAGGCCAGCCGCAGCGGCCGCCCTCGCGCTTTCCCCGCCTGGCCGGCAGATTTTCTGCCGCCGATGCATGCCTTCCACGGCCACCCGGCATTGAGCACGCCAGTCCGGCGGGGCGACTGGTTAAAACGTAAACTTCCCACTCAGCTCCATCAGGCGCGATCCATACTTAATATTCGCGATCCCGAAGTTCTTGTATCCCAGTTCCGAATCTGTAAGGGATTGTCCCGGAACTGCGTCCAGCAGATTGCCCAACTCCAGATTCGAGGGGTCGCCGTTGTTGAAAGAGACCAGAGGATGATTGAGGAAATTGAAGGCGGAAGCCCTGAATTCCAGAGTCTTGCCTTCTCCCGCCGGGAAGTCCTTAAACAGCGACAGATTCTCTTGCGAGAATGCCGGACCGTGAATATACGGAAGGCGATATTGCCCCTGTCCGCTGGGGTTTTTTGAGGGATTCTGGCCCGTCGAGGAGCCTCCGGGCAGCGGAACTCCGAACGCCGTTGGATTGATGAACTGATTCTTCGCGAGGTGTGCCTTCGGGTTGCCGTTCACGGTCGGCATCAGCTCGTAATCGGGACTGCCCATCCAAACGACCGAGTTGATGTTCGTCACGCAATAGCCCGGCGGCGCGATGCCATAGGTGTTCTCGCACGTACTAGCCGTCGGCCCGCTCTGCTCTTGCAGCGAGACCGGAGTGATTTGAATTGTCCCGGACCCAAACCCAAAGTTTTCGCCCTGCTCCGAGGGCAGGTCGGGACCGCTCTGCACGGTGATAATAGCGGAAATCTGCCAGCCGTTGGCGACCGAGGACAGCAGGTGATTGCCGCCCTTATAGCGCTTCCCTAAATTGACAAGGGCGTGGATGTTGAAGACCTGCGATCGATCGAATGTGGCCGGATTGTAATCGTTGCGCAGATTGATGGGATCGGCGAGCGCGTTGCTGAAAGACGCGGCCGTCGCCAGATCCTTGGAGAAGGTGTAATTGGCGCCCCAGCTCACCATCCCCGCCGACTTGTTCCAAGATACCTGCAGGCTGTTGTAGTTCGCGTAAAAGTCGTGACCTAGCGAATAGATGTGCTGGTAAAAGGGATATTTCCGGAAGAAGTCCGTCTCTGGGGTGCACAGACCGCCGAGAGTGGGGGTCGCGGAGTTGCATCCAATAGAGAGACTCGCGGGCATTTCGCCAGTCGCGAACGTGGGGCCGAAAAACGTGCCCAAGGGAATCACATTCAGATCCGAAGCGCCGTTATAGCCATTGACCCCCGCATTGGTGACCCCTGGGGCGGACCCTTCGGTGAGGCCGCCCGCATTGTAAGTAGGCAGGTTCCTGCTTTCGCCTCCGACAAAGGCAACCTCCAATAACGAATTCCACATCAACTTCTGGTCGAAGGTCAGGTTGAACTGGTAATAGATTGGCCGCACATTATCCGAGGGACTGAGCGTTTCCACGTCGATATCGGGAGGGTTGATCGGCGTCTGGTTATCGATCAAAGCAAAGTTCTCCTGTCCCACGCTGTTGCTCGTCCTGTAACCCTGCGCGGTGGCGGCCGCCAGAGCATAAGGGTTAAATTCCTCTTCGTTGCGATAGATGCCCCACCCTCCGCGCAGCACCGTCCTGCCCGATCCAAAAAGGTCCATGGAAGCGCCGACTCGCGGCGTGAAGTAAATCGTGGGCGGGTTACTCACCGAATTGGCGATGGATGAGTTCGCAGAGTGCCATGTGATTCCCGGCATGGCCGAGCTGCTGGGGCAGTTGCGCAGAACAGGGGGGCCGGTTGGGCTTACGTCGTCGCTTGAGCATTCGTTGTTGTAAAGCGTGGGTGAGAACGTGGCCAGGCCATTGCCGTGGCGGTCGAACCATGGCCCGAGGTGCTCGATGCGTGCGCCGAGCACCAGCGTCAACCGATGCAGCTTCATTGAATCGTTGACGAACCCGGCCAGCGTGGTGTACTGCATGTCGACGACGGGCGAGAAGTTGGTCTGCGAAAAGCTGTCCGCGTAGCCCATGTACATCATGGCCACAGGGTTGATGCAGGCTCCGAAGTCGGCGGCGCCCGAGAGGCGGCTGGTGCCCTGTGGATCGGGGCTCTCGCAGCTTATGTTCTGGGCGTTAGCGTTTGGCTGCCCCGGAGTGCCGTTGAACTCATAGTAGCCATTGCCCGGGTTGAAATCGTACTGGCCCTGGGGGAATGCCGAGGCATAATCCGCATCCCCGTTCAACATGCCCCGTTCGGCATAAACGCCAAATGCAAAGCTATGCTGTCCCTTGACCCAGTTCACCGTATCGGCGAACGTCGGCACCACCTTCTTCATCCTGACCTGATTGTTGTAGAAGCCGCCCGCCATGGCCAGGTTGGGATAGCCCAGGTCGCCGTAGTCCGTGAGAGCGGGCACCGAATAGTCCCCGTTGCTCTTGTATTCCCCTAAGTAGTTGAAGTTGCCGTTGCCGGAACTGCCGCATGATGCCGTGGCGCGCAGGGCCGCATTCGAGCAGTTGTAGTTATTCATGTAGAACCGGCTCGCCGCCTGGGGATTGCCCATATTGCCGGGGTTGCTGATGAAGGACATGGAAGCGCTGGCCACGTTGATGATGCTGGCGCCGAAGATCCGCGTATAGTGCAGGGAGAAGATGTTCGAAATGTCGCCCGACGTGACGCCCCCTGGATATTGCATGGCCCAGAAGGGAACATAATTCCAGGCGACAGGCTCATCGGTGATTTGCGACTGACGGCCGTAGGTGGCATAAAACTTGTTGTAGTCGTTCAGGTTGAAATCGACCCGGGCATGAAGTACCGACCCATTTTGCGTCTGGACGACCGGCTGGACGTAGTTGTAACCCTCCTGGTTGACAAAAGGATCCGCATTGGGCAGCGGCAGCCAGTTGACCAGCGCCGCGCCAGAAGCATTGACATATTGAGCTACGTTGCCGTTCGCGACGGCAGGGCCGTTCGGCAGGTAGTTCTCCGTATAACACAAGGGCTGGACTGCATTCAGATTCTGTTTACCGTCGGGACGCGCGCCGCAGAGCTCCGTGTTCAGCGACTGCTGGCTGAAGTCGCCCTGGCGCTCGGACATGGTTGGAACCCACGAGCCAAGGGTCTCCGGTGAGTAATTCTGGTTGTAGTACTCGAAACCCGCAAAGAAGAAGAGCTGTTTATTGTGCGGTCCGAAGTGGGTCCCCGGAATCCACAGTGGACCGCCAAACTGCCCACCGGGATAATAATAGGTTCCGGGGGGACGTGACTGCTGAAGATAATTGTTGTACCAGTCGTTGGCGTTCAGCACGGTGTTGCGGTAATACATGTATGCGTCGCCGTGATACGAGGTGCCGCCGGCCTTGGTATTGGCGGTCAGCACCGCGGGCCCCTTCGCGTATTCGGCGCTGAAGGTCGACGTGGTGGCCTTGATATCCTGAATCATTTCCTGATTCACCATTTGCACGGTGCCGGAATTGTTAGCGATATCCTGGATGGAGACGCCGTCCAGAATGGTGGCCAGCCCGGTAGGGCCGGCCCCATTGGCGGAATAGGAGCCGGTGGGACCGCTCATGCCCACCACCGCGGTGTTCGCTCCCTGGTTGTTGACCTGGTTGCTGACCAGGGCGAATCCCGGCAGCATTTCGATCAGTTCCGTCGCGTCGCGGCCCACGAGGGCCAGCGTATCCAGATCCTTGGCCGTAATCACATCGCTGCGCTCCGGCGTATCCAGAGGCTTGATCGTCTGGTTGTCGGAGGCTTCCACGGTCACCGAGGCAGTGGCCGTCTCGGGCTGCATGCGGATATCGGTGAAGCCAATCCGGTCCCCGGGCCGCAACGGGAACGGCTGCGACTGCCAGGTCGAAAAGTCCGGCACTTCCACCCGCACCTGGTACCTGAGGCCCGCCGTGATCCCGGGCAAGGAAAACTCACCGGTGGCGTTGCTCACCGTCTTGCGCTTGGAGTTATTGTCCAAGTTCGTCACCAGGACCGAGGCACCGGGGATCACTGCGCCCGTCTGGTCCTGCACCACGCCGGACACAGTGCCTGTGGTTTCTTGCGCCAAAGCGGGCGGTTGCCATAACAGCTGGGCCGCGATCAGTAACCCCAAACATGCGGACGCCGGCCTGAATCCAGGAAAACGCGTCATCGTAACACTCCCCCCTCAGCTGCCCTGCCTTGCGAGATTCGGAATAAGATAGATGATCGATTGCACCGTCCACGAACGATCGCACTACGCCGTTGCGAACGATACAGTGCCCCGAAAATCGATGAGTTAATTCGGTCTGAAATTATGTGGCCTGCGAGCAATCAAGGTCAAGCGATTTTTCAAATAAGCATCAAAACGAAAAACCGGTTGCAACACCCGAGTAAATTGATTTATGAAGATGCAGCCGTTTTCCGCGGGCCAAATGGCCCAACATCGCCCCGCGGGCTGATCGTGTCGTGGAATACGGTCCTCTCTCCGTGGGTTTGGGCCGGGCAGACAGTCTTCTGCGGCGGTATGGCTGCGCCCGGCGATAGACCTGTCTGGATTCGACTTAAGGCGATCGTTCGATGATGCCCTGGCGGCGCGCTTCATCAGAGCGCCCAGCCGACCGGGGCGGAGGTACCGGATTGGGGTCCGGAAGAACCCAAGCTCATCCCCTCCGCCGCCCCCCGCGGAGTACCGCGCCGGTCTATCCTGCTTTGTTTCCGGCCGTTACGGTTCGTCAAACTAAGCGATTTACTCGCTGCTTCCCGCTAATTCGAACCCGTCATAAATCTCCTTGACAACCATAACTAGTGGAACGAGAATAATCCTGCTTCTTTCAGCACATCTTCTCGCAAGGGGAATCCGAGGCATTTCGGAATCGAATTGTGCTTCGGGCAGGCGCAATAAAGACGATACCGGAGATGGCTTTGGCTGGGGATTTAGCGTGCTTCCGCATCGGTTCACCGGCGGCCGCGGTGGTTGCGGCAGCCTGCGTGCAGGTGTACGGGAACGCGCGGCGTCGTAGTCCGTTTTGCCTGCTTGGCTCTCGCATTCTGAGCCATCCCCGCCAGCGCAGGGGGGCTGGGCCGGAGCGCGCAGCAAACGACAGTTCATACATGACGCTTTAGCAGGGCACTCAGCGCGAGCGTAAATGGGGCGCTCAAATCATCGATGCTTGCAGTAGAATCGCTTGACCGGAGATGGCGGAGTTGTCCGCGAGGTTTCAAAATACGGCGTTGAACGCATGGGCCGCTCCAATCACTAACGGTTTATGCCGGGAGGAATTGTAATGCTTACGAAATTAGACAGACTCAAGGGGTACTCGGCGCGGGAAACCTGCGTTGCCCTGCTGTCGATGCTGGCTATCCTGCTGTTCGCGTCTGCGATCGCGGTTGCACAAACCCCCATCGTCGTCAGCCAGCAAACCTGGGGAGCGAACGAGACCAACAGCACGATCCCCACGAGCGGCAGCGCCTGGGGCCCGGCCTCTCCCGGCGGCCATTCCGCAGCCGTTAATACCTACGGCACGTTCGTTGTCGGCGTAGTCGACCCCTCTTTCGGGGGCTTCGTAGAGCAATTTACAAATCAAAGCACGGTGATGACAGTCGTTGGCCAAAGCAACATCGGCCCCGGCGGCATGGCCATCGATAGAAACAACAACCTCTACATTTCCGGCGAGTCCAGCAACGTCATCTATAAGATTCCCGTGAACACCACGGCCAATGGGGCCTACGGGGTGGGAACCTACGGGCCGATCGATGAGTACTGTCCGAATAGCGCCAGCAATTGTGTATTTGTAGTCGGCGGCTCTGGCTCGACGGGCACGCCTCCACCGGCCTGCGCAGGCATCGGCCAGTTGCCTGACAATGCGGGAATCTGCCAGATCAACCTCGGCAACGGGAATTACGGCTTCAACATTGCCGGTCTTGCGGTCGACAGTAATCACAACTTGTTTTTCACCACCGACGGAAATGCCGGTTCCGGCACCCCCAGCGCTCCGTACTCGGTTTTCGAGTGCAACACGGCCTGCCTCTATCCAACGGGGGGCGCGACGCCTGCTCCGGTCCTTATCTACGTTGAACCCGCCGGTTCCGGCGGCCAGCTCTACACCGGCGCCATTGCCGTCGATCAAAACGACAACGTGTACTTCACCGATTCGTTCATCTCGAGTTCAGGGGCGACAGCCGGTTACAGCACCTATTCCGACTTGTACCAGGTGCCGTACAACTCCTCGAGCCACACCTGGGCCGCGACCCCGACGCTGCTGGCGACGCTGACGCCGGCGTGCGCGACCCCCTCCACCGGCACTCCGTGCAACGATGCGATCACAACCGTTGCCACCGATGCGACGGGCAACGTCTACTTTGGCACCGAAATCGACGGTGTGTTCGAAATCGCGAACAACGGGAGCGCACTGGCAGGCAATCCTCCCGTCATCCCCTTCTCCGGAGAGGGCGTAAAGACCCTTGTCCCGGATGGCAAGGGCAACTTCTACTTTGTGAACACCAACCCCACAACCCAAAATGACACAGCTGGCTTCCTGGCGATCGGCTCGGTTGTGGACACTGCCCAGGCCTGGTCTACAGGCCCGGGGTCGGTTAGCAATGTTTCGGCGGTCGACGCCGGCGACCCCTGCTCCGCGCAGTCCAATCTGAGTTTCGTCGAGAACTCGACCGATTATGGCTTCAGCGGCGCCGAAACCGCGGGCTCAAGCTGCAGCGCTTTGCCCTTTGGAAGCGGCTCCAGCTTCCCGGTGACCATCACCTTTAAGCCCAGCGCCTCGGAGGCGGGTCCCTATAACACCACCATGACCGCGACCAACGCCGCCGATGGCGACACCGGAACTTTCCCGGTATCCGGCGTCGCCGCGATCGCACAGACCATCACCGTCACCTCGCCCTCAGCGGCTGCGACGAAAGTCGCCTGTGGCGTTCCGCCAGTCGCCCTGGCCGCGACTGCGTCCTCGGGGCTGCCGGTCGTCTTCACCACGACCACACCCAACGTGTGCACCGGGTTGAACACAGGGATAGTCACCTTCATCGACAACGGCACCTGCACCATCGACGCTAACCAGGCGGGCAACGCCCTCTACGCGCCTGCGCCGCAGAAGGTGATTACCTTCACGGTCAGTGCGGCGACGCAAAGACTCACCAACCTGACGCCGTCCTCGACGATTTACACGACAACACCGATTCCGCTCCTTGCAGCCAGCTCCAACACAACCCCCGGCGCCGCGCCGGTTTGCTTCACTCTTTTGGCCGGTCCCGGCACTGTCAGCGGTGCAGGCGGCGCCACCGGTCCAGCATGTTTTCCGCCCCAGGCTTTGACGATTACCGGCACCGGTACGATCCTTATGACATTGAGCCAGGCCGCAAGCGCCTGCTACGCGGCAGCCTCATCGACTCCGTCAGTCGCGGTCAAATCGGCCCCTCAAAACATCGTCTTCACCACGCCATCCGGCACGTTGGCAACCGCTCCCGCAACCATCGTCTACGGCGCCTCGCTGGCTCTGGCTGCAACCGGCGGCGCTTCGGGCAATCCGGTCACCTTCACCATTGACTCGACGAGCACCGGCGCCGGAACGATCAGCACCAGCGGCGTGCTGACCGCAACCGCGCTTGGTACGCTCGTGATCGACGCCAACCAGGCCGCCACGGCCGCCACTGCCCCCGCTCTTCCCAACTACGCGCAGGCGGCCCAGGTCCAGGCGTTCCTCACCGTCGTTCCGGTCAGCGCGGCCACCACCCCGGTGATCAGCCCGGGGAACGGCGCCACCATGTACCTCAGCGGCAACCTGAACGTCGTAACCATCACGGACGCTCTAGCCGGCGCGGCCATCTACTACACAGCCGACGGCAGCACTCCGACCTTGTCGTCGACTCCCTACATGGCGCCCTTTACCTTGACGGCTCCCGGCACTGCAACCATCAACGCGATCGCTATTGCGCCCGGGTATGGGCTCAGCTCGGTTGCAACCGCAACCTATACAGTGTCTGCCGCGGCCGCGAACTTCACCGCTGGCGCCGCCCCGACAACTGTAACTGTCTCGCCAGGCTCACCCGGCATCGTCGACATTACCGTAACGCCTCAGTACGGGTTTAGCTCCGTCACCACGTTCACTTGCTCGACCGTGCCAACGAACCTCACTTGCAGCTTCAACCCGGCAACGGTTACGCCCACGAACGGCCAGAGCGCGTCCACCGCTCTGACGTTAACCGAGGGCGGCAGCGCCGCTCTCCAACACCGCTCCAATCCGTTCCTTCCCGGGGGAGCCACGTTCGCGATCGCTTTCTGCCTCCTGGGATGGAAGAAGCGGCGCGCACTTTTCCTGGCCCTGGTGCTGATCGCTGGCGGAATCGGAGTTACGCAGCTTACCGGCTGCGGCGGCAACAGCGGCGCAAAGGCCACCACTTCCAATGTGGTCGTCACCGCGGCCAGCGGCAACGTCACCCAAACCATCACGCTTCAGGTCACCGTGAATCCGTAATCGGTGAATTGTGTCCGGACCTGCCGCGGCCTCTCCTTCGGGACAGGCCGCGGTATCTCCGAGATCTTCCGATCGCTTCGGCGCCTGACGGCGGTTGTCCAATTACTTTGGTGTTTGGGGTGAGCGCCCTGTCCTTCGGATCGCCGCAAGCGCGGCAAAACTACCAGAAACTGCTGGGGTTGAGGGCGCTATTTACTCATTAGATCATCCCAATCCCTGCGCCGGCCTTTCACTACGGCGTACCGCCGGCCCGGAGATGACCGTGAAGATTCCGTGAATTTAGCCCGCATATCTCACACGCCGATTGTCGATTGGTGTGAGTCGAGAAGCAGGAAATAGCTGGAAAGGCCGTCTTTTCTGTGTCATAACTACGTTGTCGAAGCGTGGTTACGGCTGCGGAAAGGGCGGCCTTTCTTATGACAGAGTGTAATCAAGAAGTCTTCTCGTTTGCATCACATTTTTCGCGCCGCGTGGAGGCCAGTTTCACAGCGGGTCAGGTGTCGACCGATGGCGGAGCGCTGTTGTTGCGTCAGGCTGACGGCAAGATCGGTTTGCTGAAGCGGGTGGCGTCTTGTTTCACCGACCGGCGTTCGCCGCTTTTGGTCGAGCACCAGCTTGTTGAGATGCTCTCGCAGCGCATCTACGGGCTGGCGCTGGGCTATGAGGACCTTTGCGATCATGAGCAGTTGCGCCACGATCCGCTGATGGCCGTGCTGGCGGGCCGCCGCAAGTTGGACGCTCCCCTGGCCGGCAAAAGTACTCTCAACCGGCTGGAGCTTCCGGGCGGCAGCAAGCGCTATCACAAGATCGATTACGCGCCGGAGAAGATCGACGCGCTGTTGTGCGATCTGTTCATCGAGTCGCACGCCGAGTCGCCCGAGCAGATCGTGCTCGACCTGGATGCGACCGACATCCCGCTCCACGGTCATCAACCGGAGCGGTTCTTTCATGGCTACTACGACAGCTATTGCTATCTGCCGCTATACATCTTCGCGGGCGATCAACTGCTGTGTGCGCGGCTCAGGCCGGCTAACATCGACGGAGCCGCCGGTGCGCTCGATGAAGTTAAGCGCATCGTGGCCCAGCTGCGCTCCAGGTGGCCTCAGGTGCGCATCGTGTTGCGCGGTGACTCGGGCTTCTGCCGCGAGGAACTGATGGCCTGGTGCGAGGCCGAAGAGAACCACGTGGACTTCCTGTTCGGACTGGCACGCAACAGCCGGCTGCAGAAGATCATCGGCAAGCAGATGCACGAGGCCAAGCTGGAGCACGCCGAGACCGGCAAGGCGGCGCGTGTGTTTACCGAGTTCGACTATCAAACGCACACGAGCTGGGCGCGGGCGCGGCGCGTAGTTGCCAAGGCCGAGTATCTGGACAAGGGCGAGAACCCGCGCTTCGTGGTTACATCGATAACTCCAGGTAAGTGGGGGGCGCGCGAGTTGTACGAGAAGTTCTACTGCCAGCGCGGCGAGATGGAGAACCGCATCAAGGAGCAGATGTGCCTGTTCGCCTATCGCCTCTCGACGGAAGAAATGAAGGGCAATCAGCTGCGGCTGTACCTGTCGGCGCTGGCTTATACGCTGGTCGAAGCGCTGCGGCGGCTGGCGCTGAAGGGCACCGAGTGGGCCGAGGCGCAGGTGGATACGATCCGGCTGAAGCTGTTCAAAATCGGCGCCCTGGTACGCATCAGCGCCCGACGCGTATGGCTGGAACTCAGCTCCTCCTATCCGTGGAAACAAATCTACGCAAGAGCCTTCGACGCCATGCGCTGCTGACCTCCGCCGCATCGCTCCGAAAACCCCATCTTCTATCTTCGCCGCGGTCATCGGCCGGCGGAGCTGCGCGCAAAAGCTGTGCTGGAGATAAGAGCAAGCCGCAGGCCCACCCCCAAAAGCTCATCTGCCCCATCCAGCCGACAACAAATCAACGCCGCTCTCCCTGCGACCGACTCAACACCGCCTCAAAGCGGTGCGTGTGAGATATGCGGGTTAGCTCCTTCAGGATAAACGGCAGTGCAATCGCGTTTGTGTTTTACTTGAGCGCCGGCGGCGTGCAGGCTATAAACCTCGAATTTCAATGGAGGCCCCTCCTGAGCCTCATCGAACCCCGGGCGGGATTCCCGGTGACCCCGGCAACTGACCAGCCGCCGGCTGCAGGGGACCCGATAGACCCCCGGAGGCCGTTGCCCGAAATTGTGGAAATTTTCTCTGTACAAAATCGATTTGCGTGTATATTATTTCCTCGCGCTGCACCCGACGATTCTATTCGTTCTGGAAGTGAACTAGGTTCGCTCGTAGCAGCAATCTGCGAAATCAGGTGAGCATATGAGGATTCGAGCTTCTCGGCTATGCGTCCAGACTTCAGTCTGGGTGTTGGCGTCGGCATTTTGCGTTATGAGCCTGACCGGTTGTGGCGCCACTAACAACTTTACCCCGAGCCTTGGCGCAGACGCCGCTGTGACGGGTCTAAGCGGAAGAGTGCATGGCGGTCCAAACCCGGTTACGAATGCCACCGTTACCCTCTATGCAACGGCAACGGTAGCGCCCACGGCTGGCAACAATTACGGCTATGGCGATGCTGGGACTGTGCTCGGTACCACGACCACGGACAGCACTGGCCACTTTTCGTTTACCGGCGACGCCGCAAACTGCGGTCCCGGACAGCAGGCCTATATCGTCGCTTCCGGCGGATATACCGGTTCCTTCTCTTCGCAAAATTCGGCAGCCCTGCTTATGGCCGCACTCGGTCCCTGCTCGGGGATTTCGGACAGCACCCAGGTAATTATCGATGAGCCGACCACGATTGCCGCGGCCTATGCGCTCAGCGGCTTCATGACCGTGAGCGGGACCACGGTGAACATCAGCGCGCCGGCGAACAACAACAAGGTCACAGGAAGCTGCACGGTAGTCAGCAACGCAACGACTGCCTGCGCGGCCGCCGGCTTGGCCCACGCCTTTCTGAATGCGGCGAATCTGGTCAACACGACCACGGGAGTGGTCAATTCCGCCCCGCCGACCAACGCCACTGCGATTGTGCCGCAAATGCTCATCAACACGCTGGCCAACTCGGTTGAAGCCTGCGTCAACTCCAATGGAGACACCTCGACACCGACCGCGCCCTGCACCATCCTGATGGCCAACACCACGCCCACCGCCGAAGTGGTTTCGCCCACGGCGCCCACCAACACCTTGCAGGCCCTGCTGGATCTGGCCCAGTACCCGTCGGAGGCGACTGGCTGCCCGACGGCGCCTACCACTCTGTGCGCCCCCGGAACCGGCTCAGGCGCCCCCACTGCCAACGCAACGGTAGGCGGTACGGTCGCCTCGGCCGCCACGACGGCCCTGTTTAACATTGCAAACAGCAACGCCTACTATGCGCCCGCGCTCACCGCCGTGCCGCTTGACTTTACCATCGCCGTCGCCTACCCCGAGACCGGCGCTCTGTGGGGGAGTGCAGCGGACATTAACGACAACATTTATGTGTTTGACAACACGACCCCTGCTGCAATCTTTTCTCTCAGTTCCGATGGCGTAGCGGGCTGGTCCACCGCACTCAGCGCGGGCGGCGGTTGCGGCAGCTTTAGCTACCGATGCAGCGTGGCTGCTGACACCCTTGGCAATCTGTGGGCGGTGGACAGTGCAGGTCTGTACGAGCTCACTACTGCAGGCGTGCTTACGACCGCCACCCCCTACACCAGCCCTACCGGCGACACCTTGGAGAGCGGGAGTGTGGATGTGGGCAACAATGTCTGGTTGGCAGCCGAGAGTATCGGGACAACAGCCGGCGCCAGCGGCCTTGAGGAATTCCCGCAGGGCGGATCCGCAATTGTCGATGTCAATGTGGGTGGCTCGCCGGAACCCTATGCTATTAAGCAGCCCATCTTCGACAGCGCGGGCAACCTGTGGGCTGAATCGGATAATACCGGCGGCAGCGCTGGACCTGGGGCGATTCTGATGCTCAACGATGGCGGCGCCACCAGCTTGACCTCGCCGGCCTTTACGAACGCCGGGAGCGGCAACGGCAATCCCGTTTACTTCCCTGGTGGAGACGCCACACCCGGCAACGATCCCATGATTGACCCCAGCGGAAACTTCTGGTTCAGCGCCCAGGACGACCTGCTTGAGATCCCGAGCGGCGGCGCCGAGTCCGGAGGCGGCCAAAACTACGGCTCACTCACCGCGGTCTACGGCCCCATTTATGAGGCTGGCGTGGAGCGCAATGGGGCCATGGATGGAGACGGCAAAGTCATCATCGATGCCACCAGCACCGGCTCGGGATATCTGAGTGTTTTCTATCCCAATGCACCACCCGACAGCCTCGCCGTAACCGACAGCGAAGCGTCCGGCGCGGACGTCTATCTGAATCCGTGCTACGTCGCGAGCGCCACGACGACTTGCGCAGCCCAAACAGGTGGCGAATCCACTATAGTGAATAATCCGCGCTCAACGACGATCGATGCCTCCGGAGCCATCTGGTCTGCTTTCCAAAGTGCCGGCTACGTGCTGCAGGTGCTTGGCCCCGGCGCACCAACCTGGGGTCAGAAATCCTACATCCCCTTGGCCTTGGCGCCTAATTTGCTGGGGAATTCGACGAGCTTGCGCCCGTTTTAGTCCAACCCCCGGATTGCGCCTGGCAGAAAGCATCCCGCCGGGCGGAATCCATAGCCTGAGTTTGCGGCGCGCTGCGAAACCCTCTACGATGGTTTCGCAGCACGGCAAAAAGCTAACAGACTGAATTGCCGAAGGGTTTTCGGTCAAAACGAGGATCGCGAGTCCTCACAGCGAAAGGATTACGTGATGAAGAATAAGTTTTGGGCGCTGATAGTGGCAATTGCCGTGTTGGGCATTCCGGCTTTAGTCCGTGCGCAGGTGGGTTGCGACGATTCTCCGGAAGATCCGACTCTCGTGCTGGCGCTGGTCGCCTCCGCCGGCGCTCTGGTTGCCGCGGCGCGCACTCGCCTCAAAGCGCGGAGAAACTCTGGCAAATAGAACCGCCAGGCCGAATCGCGCGCGGCAATTGCGGGCGGCAAATGGCGCGGCAGTTGCCGCGCGCGACTCTGCGCAGTCCCTGGGGAACTGCGCAAGCGAATTCGTAATGTAACGTACGGTGCCTGGATGATGCAGAGGCCTGAACAGCGGTGAAGACAGGATCCTGTCTTCACCGTTTTTTCTTGCTGTCAGCCGGTCTTGAAGGGCGGGTGCGGGCAATAGAAATAGCGGGGTTTTATCGGCCCGGAGCGACGTTTCCAGCTCATTTGGGATTTCACCACAAAGATGCTGAGCTGGGATTCTTCAGATAGCCGGGGGCGACCGAAGAGTACTCTTTACGTGCCTGTTGCCTTGCACAGACATCTTTGAACGGATCATTCTTAGAGATTATCTTTCATGAAGCCTCAACTTTTCAGCGTATCGTTTCGCGCCGTTCTGGCGGTATTGGCGGCCGGAGCGTTGACGATCGCTCTGACCGGTTGTGGCGGGGCCGCAACCGGCTCATCCTGCTGTACGACCACCGGCTATCAAGGACTCGGCTTCGCTGGTAAGGCGCTCGTTGGTCAGAAGCCTTTGATTGGAGCTTCGGTCAACCTGTATGCGATGGGCGCCAGCGGCAACGGCTCAAACGGCGTCGCGCTTCTCCCCAATGCATTGACCACGGACAGTTCGGGAGCATTTTCTGTAACGGCCGGTTACGACTGCCCCTCGGCCGATTCCCAGCTTTACCTGGTGGCGCGCGGCGGACAGCCGGGGTCGGCGGCTGCCGCGGACCATGACCTCATTACCCTGCTCACCGTGCTCGGAGCTTGCAATGAGGTGGCTTCAAGCAGCCCGGTGACGATCAACGAAGCCACCACCGCGGCCGCCGTATACGCATTGGCGCAGTTTCTATCGGCCGGAGGCAATCTAGGCGCAACTTCCACCAATACAGTTGGACTGAAGAACGCCGTTGCTACCGCCCAGGCGCTGGCCAACATCTCCACGGGAAGCAGTCCAGGGCCGGCATTTGCCGCCAACGGCAGCTCTCCCGCGGCGAAAATCGACACACTGGCAAATCTGCTGAACGCCTGTACCTCTTCTACTGACGGCGGAAGCGCGTGCAGCGGGTTGTTCTCGGCAACTGCCACACCGGGCGAAACGCCGGAAAATACCCTGGACGCCGCACTCAATCTGGTGCGCAACCCCGCCCAAAATGTCGCTGCGCTCTATGCCCTGGCTTCGTCCAGTTCCGCGTTTACCCCGGCATTAGCTAAGCAGCCTTCCGACTGGACGCTCTTTATCAACTACACCGGGGGCGGCATGAACAGCCCTACATCGCTGGGGGTGGATAGCGCGGGCAATGTCTGGGTTGCCAGCCAACTCGGCGGCGCCGCGTCCCTGTTTTCACCGCTGGGCGCGCCCTTGTTGGCGCAGGGTATCACCGGTTCGGGGCTTAGCATTTCTTTCGGCCTGGCTGTGGACGCAAAGAACAATGCGTGGATCACCAATTGGCCCAATCCCAATTCCAATCCCCCGGTGGCGGGAAACACGATCAGCGTCTTCAATAACACTGGCGCTTCCGTGGCCGGAAGCAGCGGTTACTCGACCGGCACGGACACATATCCAAACGCCGTGGCTATCGATACCGATGGATCTGCCTGGGTGGCGGACTGGGGCGATTCGGAACTGACACATCTGTCCAGTTCGGGCCAGGAACTTTCCGGCTCCCCCTACTCGTCAGGGCAGTTGATCGATCCCTTTGCGGTTGCGCTTGATGCAAGTCACAACGTCTGGGTCAGCAATGTGGGCGGCGCGACGGTCACCCGGGTCTCGCAGGATGGAAGCCAGTTCACCAGCTATGACTGTTGCGATGACCCGGAGGGGTTGGCCATCGATCAAAGCGGCAATGTCTGGGTGCCCAATTACGACGACAACAGCATCAGCGAGATTTCCGGCGCGGGTACAGTGCTTTCCAGCGGCGGATTTACCAGCGCCAGCCTCGACGACCCGGATGACATCGCCATCGACGGAGGGGGAACGGTCTGGATCTCGAATTACCGGGGCCCTTCTCTAACCGAACTGGCTGGCTCGACCGCTTCTGTCCCTGGAACGGTCCTTTCCCCGGCGGGTGGTCTGGGTTCAGATGCCGGCCTGCTCGAAGCCTACTCCCTTGCCATCGACGCCAGCGGCAATCTTTGGGTCAGCAATAAAGGCAGCAATACTCTTACACAGTTTATCGGACTGGCCGCGCCGGTAAGAACCCCCCAGATTGGTCCATCCGCAGCCCCCTGACCGGGGTCAGTTCAGGACGCCGGTAAGGCCTGGCTTGGGCGTGGTGATTTGGGCAGGAAAAAGGCAAGCAGGTGAGCATATGAGGAATCGATCCTCTTGGCTACGCGTGCAGGCTTCAGTCTGGGTGTTGGCGTCGGCATTTTGCGTTGCGAGCCTGACCGGTTGCGGCGCTACTGCCAACTTTACCCAGGACCTTGGCCCAGACACCGCTGTGAAGGGCCTAAGTGGAAGAGTGCATGGGGGGCCAAACCCGGTTATTGGCGCGACCGTTACCCTCTATGCAACGGAGACAATCGCATCTCCCTCGTCTGCCAATCATTACGGCTATGGCGTGGCTGGACAGGTGCTCGGTTCGACCACCACGGACAGCAATGGCGCCTTTTCGTTTACCGGCGACGCCGTAAACTGCCCTGACGGCCAGCAGGCCTATATCGTCGCTGCCGGTGGATATACCGGTTCCTTCTCCTCGCAGAATTCGGCAGCCCTGCTGATGGCCGCGCTCGGTCCCTGCGGTGGGATTTCGGACACCACCCAGGTGATTATCGATGAGCCGACCACGATTGCCGCGGCCTACGCGATTGGTCAATTCATGAGTATCAGCGGCACCGGCGCCACGGCCCAGGTCAACATCAGCGCCCCGGCGAACAACAACGGAACAACGGCAAGCAGTGGCGCCGCAGGAGCCTGCACGACAAGCGGCGGCGTAACAACAGGTTGCGTTGCCGCCGGCCTGGCGCACGCCTTTCTGAATGCGGCGAATCTGGTCAATTCGACCACAGGAGTGGCCAATTCCACGTTGGCCAACACCTCCACATTCATGGCCACTGTGCCACAGGCGCTCATCAACACGCTGGCCAACTCGGTTGAAGCCTGCATCAACTCCAACGGAGACGCCACCATGCCGACCGCGCCTTGCACCACGCTGATGACCGACACCACGCCCACCGCCGAAGTCGCTTCGCCCACGGCGCCCGCCAACACCTTGCAGGCCCTGCTGGACCTGGCCCAGTACCCGTCGCAGGCCGTCGATGTGGCCCCCTCGGCAGCCACAACGGCGCTGTTTAATGTTGCAAACAGCAACGCCTACTATTCGCCCGCGCTCACCAGCGCGCCGCTTGACTTTACCATCGCCATCGCCTACGTCTTGTGGTCGAATGATGGCGTCGTAATGTCTCCGTGGGGGATCGCAACGGACATTGACGACAACGTTTATATTTTTATGGGTATTGGGTCGAAGGCTCAAACCCACTCTTTGGCCAATATAGTACAATCGGTGGACTCACTTCCAATGGGATAGAGAGTTGGTCCACCCAACTCTATTCCGAATACGACTCTTCCAACGGCTGCCCCCAAGACAGCGGTACCGCCTATGTCGTCTATCCCAGCCGATGCGGCGTGGCTACCGACACCCTTGGCAATGTATGGGTGGCGGACGCAATCGGTCTTCATCAGTTCAGCACCACGGGTGTGCTGGGCAGGTGGTACTACGCGGACGCCGGCAATACTTTGGGCAACCTGACTGTAGACTTGGGCAACAACGTTTGGACTGCGGCCTATATCAATGCCCCCGGCAACAGCGCCCTTGAAGAACTCCCCGCGGGCACAACCACATTCGCAGACGTCGATGTGGGTGGTGCGGCTGAGAGTGATGCTGAACTTGATGACCCCGTTTTCGACTCCGCGGGCAACCTGTGGTGTACGTCGGATATTTCTGCCAGCTCCGCCGTCGGCGTGCGTCTTATGATCAGCTCCAACAACAACTTGACCTCGCCGTCCTTTGACTACACATCTTCCCAGAATCCCTTACCCATTTTCGAAGACTCCCTTTACGGAAACGGCCCCTTCTTTTCAATCGGCCCTAGAATAGACACCCCCATGATTGACAGCAGCGGAAACATGTGGGTTGGCTCCGAGTTCGAGCTGAATGAGGCGGTTAGCTCAGGCCCCGAGACCAGCGGGGCCAAGAACTATGCCACCACACTCACCACGATCTACGGCACCACCAACGTTGATGACATTTGGGAGGGCAGTTCGGAGATTTATTCGGCCATGGATGGAGACGGCAAAATCGTCATTGACACCCTCAGCAGTCCGGGATTGAGCGTGTACTATCCCGAAGCACCGTCCGATGGCAACGGAGGCGCCGGCGAAGGAGGCGCGGACGTCTATCTGAATCCGTGCTACGTCGCGACTGGCGCGGCTTGCACGGGGACGCGCGTATCGGCGGTCGATGCTTCCGGAGCCATCTGGGCTACTGTCACCGGCAATCCGCAATCGACCGTCCTCGATGGCAAGTATGTGATTCAGGTGCTTGGCCCTGGCGCTCCAACCTGGCCCCAGGCTTCCTACATCCCCAAGGCCCTGCAAACGAATACGAGCGGCCGACCGTATTAGTCCAGCTCCGGTGAAGCCTGCGCTCTGAACGACGTGACCCTTGAGGCCGAGCTCCGATTCGTATGGGAGCTTGGTTTTTTGACCGATGACGATTGTGTAACGCAAGGACGCGGTTGCAGCGGCCGTCCTATGGCACAAAGAGAATTTGGCGCGCAAGAAATTCACAAATGCTTCACATTGGTCGCACTTTTTTTCCCTCTGTTTTCCCCTTCGTGATATTCTGCCTTCGACTTCAAAAAGACCGTGTGCGGTGAAGCAGGATTTCGATCCTCCGAAACGGGCGAGAATCACCGCGAACTGCGATTTGGCCTTTCCAGAACGCCTCTCCAACTTGCGGAGGCGTTGGGACCGTGATCAGATACCGTTCCCACAAAATGGGACCGACGGGGGCGAAGCCTACCCTGAGCACACTCCTAAGGTGTCCTATTCGTCCTATCCATTTTGCCGCACCCTTGTCGGAGATAAGGAATTTAGGAAACTTCATTTAGTTTATATTCAGTAATTTACGTAGAATTGTAGAATTTGAGAATTGTTGATTGTAAGGATTAGAAAACTATTTCCGACCAACTCCTGGTGCGCAATCTCCGTCCATCCGAATCTCCTATGGCAATCCTGATCCCACGCGTACGGTCGATCAACGTGCGGCTCTCTGAGCGCGAGTTCCAAGCGATCGAGCGGTTCTGCGCCAAAAGCGGCGCGCGCAGTATTTCAGAGCTTGTGCGCACCACCATGCACGGTCTGGTGACCGGCACAAAGGAGAAAAAAGCCTCGGCCTCGAGCTTGGACGAGTACTCGATTCACGTGAAGAATCTGGAACGAAGGGTTGCAGCACTTGCCGCGGAACTTGCCCTGCTCAAGGCCGGCGATACGCCGCGCACGATAGACCGGACCTATGAAAGCAACAAAGTGTCCGACGGCGTCGAGGCGCCAGAAGATTAGCCCCAGACTGAGGACTGTGCGCCGGCTTATTCGGAAGTCGAGCATCCGGCGGACAAGAAAACCAAATGATGATGGCGTAAAGGTCGAGAGCCTGAGTGCGCATGTGGGACCGCCACTGATGCATTGCTGGGCATTTGCGTTTGTGTTGGCCATGCCTGTTTGGGTTTACGCCCGTGGACGCGAGCCGGTTTGAGCAACATGCTGGAAAGTACTGGCGACGCCATCGCGGAAGCGGGGGAAGGGCCGACCGCAAATCCGGCTGGCGGAATCAGAAGTCTGAACGATATCAATTTCCAGGCGGTCAACCGTGTCGGCAAGGACTTCGAGGTTAATGGCATCTTCGACCTCGAACGCTGGAAGGCGCCCATTTATCTTCCCGGCCTGCAGACGGTGACCGCCACGACAATCCAGCTGACGTGGTTTCCGGGGCGAACTATTAGCTTCTGAGACGATTCCTGACACGGCAGAAAACGTCGATTCCGACGGGCAAAAGCGCCAGGCCCTGGTGCTGATTCTTTCGAGAGATGTAGTGAAAACGACAAAAAACAGAGAGTTTCGATTTCGCAATGTACCGAACCGTTGCATCAGATGCAGTCACACCCTGATTGTCTCGTTTCTCGCTTTTCTCTTTGTGTGGTGCGCCGCACACGCAGTTGGCCAGACTACGAGTGGTGTAGGTGAGCAGCAGCAACCGTTATCCGTGAGTCCACCCCTTGCTCAAGGAGCTTGCTACTTCGGCGGAGCCGATCAGACGCCAGGCGCAGACGGGTACAATTCGCAAATGCCCGTTGGGGCAAATTATGGCTCGGAGGTAGAGGAACCCACTGGCGCCTACTCTCAGCAGGGTGATTATTCCCAGCAGGGCTATTCTTACCAACAAGGAGATTATGCTCAGCAGGGAGAACCATACGATTCCTCAGGTCAGCCGCAGCCGCAATACCCGACAGATCAACAGGAAATGGGCCAGGGGCCGGGCCAATCGAGCATGCCGGCTGAGCAGATAATCGCCATTCTCCAGCAGGCTTCCGACGGTTTGGCAACCTTTAAAGCTCTGGCGGGTCAACAATTTGGAGTCGATCCCTCGGCCATCTCAGATGACGAAATCTACAACTGCATCCGGCAAAATCCAAACTTCCGCAGCCAGGTAGCCACGGGGCTCATCAACGAGGGTTACCTTGCGAACCCACAACCGGCGACGGGCAGTGGTGCGCCGGCCGAAGGAGCAATTCCAGCAAACAGTGGAGCCGTTCCAAAATATCCGTATCTGTATCCATATTCTGGACGCCCGTACCAGCCTCTACAACCGCGGCCGGCTGAGCAGCCCAACGAGGTACGTCGACTTACTCCAGTTCCGTATCCTAATCTGCCGTCTCTGCGCGATCTTTATTCTCAGGAGATTCCGGCCAACGAAAGACTAAGACGCTTCGGAAGCGACGCTTTTCTCTTTGGAACCGGAAATGTAAATCAACTGCCCATAGACCTGCCAGTCGGCCCTGACTATGTTCTCGGGCCAGGAGACAACCTTGTCGTCAACATGTGGGGCGGTCAATCGGCGCGGCTTAGCCGAACGATCGATCGGCAAGGTCAAATCGAACTGCCTGAGGCGGGCACGATTACGATTTCCGGGCTTACGATCACCCAGGCCCAAAGCGCAATCCAGCAATCCCTTGGCAAGCAGTTCCAAGAGGAGCATGTAGAAATCTCCCTGGGCCGGGTGCGCACGGTGCGAGTCTACGTTGTGGGCGACGTGCAACGGCCAGGAGCCTACGATGTCAGCTCGCTTTCGACGCCGCTCAACGCGCTCTATGCCGCGGGGGGTCCGACCAGCCGCGGTTCGCTGCGCACGTTAAAGCAGCTCCGGGGCAACCAGGTGGTCCGTGACATCGATCTCTACGACTTCCTTTTACATGGGGTTCGCTCCAATATTGACCGGCTGTTACCGGGTGACACCATCCAGGTTCCTCCAGTTGGTGCGCAGGTTTCTGTGGCGGGAATGGTCCGCCGGCCGGCGATTTACGAATTGAAAGGGAAGGCGGATCTGAATGACGTTCTGAATCTTGCCGGCGGCGTTCTGGTTTCCGCCGATCTTACTGCGATCAGAGTCGACCGGGTCATAGCGCACGAGAGGCGCACCATGCTTCGCGTTCAGATTTCCAACGGATCGAAAGACTTGCCGCCCTTCGAAGTGCAAGACGGCGATTTTATTGAAGTCTCTCCCATACTTCCGTACAATGACCAGGTTGTTTATCTTGAGGGGCATGTCTTCGAGCCCGGCCAACGCGCCTGGCGGGAAGGAATGACGGTCAACGATCTTCTTCGCTCCTACCAGGACGTAATGCCCGAGCCGGCTGTCCATGCTGAGATCATTCGCCTGGTACCCCCGGACCTTCATCCGGTGACGATTCCCTTTGACCTGCCGGACATCCTGGTGGGCAACGATCCAATCGCTCTCCAGCCATTCGATACTGTCCGCATATCTGGCCGATACGAGATCGATGCGCCGAAGGTATCCATCGAAGGACCGGTGCTTCAACCAGGAGAATACCCCATGCCGCAGGGGATGACCGTGGCCGACCTTGTGCGCATGGCTGGCGGTTTCCGCCGCAGCGCCTACCGGGAAGAGGCGGACCTTTCCAGTTATGAAATCCAGAATGGGCAAAAGGTCTTGATCCAGCACAGTGTGGTTGCCATCGGCAAAGCCCTCGATGGCGACAAGTCCGCCGATGTTGCACTCCAGCCGGGCGACGTTGTCGGGATTCGGCAACTGTCGGGATGGAATGACATAGGAGCTTCAATCACCATTCGCGGTGAAGTGACGTATGCCGGAACTTACGGGGTTGAAGACGGCGAGCGGCTGAGCTCGGTGTTGAAACGGGCGGGCGGCTTTCGCTCGGATGCTTATCCGCAGGGCGCGGTCTTAGAGCGCGTGCAAGTCCGAGAACTTGAGGAAAACAATCGCCAGGAGATGATTCGCCGCGTGGAATCGACCGTGCCCAACGTGTCCCAGGGAGTCAACGGCACCCCGCAGGATCAATTGAGCCAGCTCCAGGCTATGCAGCAGCAACAGCAGCAGGTCCTGGCGGCGCTGCGCAATCATCCCTCCGCAGGCCGCCTGGTGATCGAGATTTCCGGGGACATAAGTAAATGGGAGAACACGCCCGCGGACATCGTAGTCCGCGCCGGGGACACGCTCAGCGTGCCCAAGCGCCCCGACTTTGTCCTCGTCACCGGCCAGGTCTACAACGCTACAGGCATCACCTATCGCCCCGGCAAAGACGCAGGCTGGTACCTGCGCCAGGCTGGGGGCGCGACGCGCTACGGGGATAAGAAGCAGATTTTCATTCTCCACGCCGACGGTTCGGTGGTCGGGAATGTAACAGCCACGGTTTTCGAAGGAGGCATCCTCAGCACCCGCATGCTTCCAGGCGACTCCATTATCGTTCCAGAAAAGGTGATCGGCGGCTCGCAGATCTGGCGCAATCTCATCGGCAGTGCGCAGATCATGTCGTCGGTGGCCCTGACTGCGGCCGTTGCGGGAGCGTTCTGATAGCAAACCGGCGCAATCCACAAGGTGAACATGTCTCAAGACGAAATTTCGGCTTCGTGGCTTGAATGGGCGCTGCCGCTTCTTTGGGCAAAGCGCCGGATTGTGGTGCGTTCGACCATCATTGGAGCTGTATCATCGATCGCTCTTGCACTTCTGCTCCCAGTAAGCTACCAATCGACCGTTCGTATCATGCCACCTGACGCGCGATCCACCGGAGGGACAAATATGCTGGCGGTGGCGCTGGGCGGCGCTCCGGCCAGTATTGCCGGTGGAGGCCTGGCGGCGCTGACCGGTTCGCGATCGCCGAACACGAGGTTCCTGTCAATCCTGGGGAGCAGAACAGCGCAAGACGATTTGATCAACCGGTTCGATCTGCGGCGCGTATACCATGCCAAGCTCTACATCGACGCGCGAAAAACGCTGAGCCATAATACCGTCATCGACGACGACCGGAAGACGGACTTATTAACCCTGACCGTGACCGGCAATTCTCCAACTCAGGCGCACGATTTGGCCGCAGCCTATGTTGAAGAGCTGAACAAGCTTGTGGTAAATATGGATACCTCGTCAGCTCATCAGGAACGGGTATTCCTCGAATCGCGGCTAAAGGACATCAAACAGGACATGGATGCGGCCACTTCGCAGCTAAGCCAGTTTTCCAGCCGCAACGCCACCATGGATATGCAGGGGCAAGCAGCAGTGACCCTGAACGCAACCGCGAGGCTGCAGGGCGAACTGATCGCAGCGGAGAGCGAACTGGATGGCTTGCAGGCGATCTACGCCGACGATAACTCGCGGGTACGGGAGGCCCGCGCACAGGTTGCAAGCCTGCGGCAGCAATTGCAAGCAATGGCTGGAAGCGGTAAAGGCAGCTCGATCGATCTGGATCCCAGCCAGCCTTATCCCTCACTCCATGAACTTCCGCTTTTGGGGGCGACCTACTCGCAACTGTATCAACGCGCCAAAATAGAGGAAGCAGTTTTCGAGGCCCTCAGCAAGCAATACGAACTCGCCAAGGTTGAAGAAGCTGAGGAGATTCCTGCCGTCAAGGTTCTCGATCCTCCCGACTACCCGGAAAGAAAGTCGTTTCCGCCGCGAACGCTGATTGTTCTATTAGGAACATTCCTGGCTTGGTTATTGGGTACAGTCTGGGTAGTCGGATCCTATCTTTGGGGAGAGACAGAGAGCGGCCATCCGCTGAAAAGGATGATCAAGAGCATCCAACAGCGGTCCAAGACAGGAGCGGAGGTTTCAGTGTGACCGATGTTCTCAACCATGCCGAGCCTGTCCGCACTTAGAAAACAGCTATAAGCCAGCTTTAATCGTTGTCGCCGGCGGCAAACACCGAGAGCGTGAACTTGGAGATTATTGAAATCCCTTCGGATCAACTGCCTGTTTCGCCCGGTTCAGTCGCCCGGCAGGCAGTGCGCAGCGTGGTAGCCCTTGGAATCCGTCAGGTTTTCAACCAGGGCATGGCTTTCGTCGGCGGCATTCTGCTGGCCAGGCTCTTGTCTCCGTCGGAATTTGGCATCTTTGCTATCGTCACTTTTCTTGTCACCTTTCTAATAGCTTTCGGAGACGTCGGCTTAGCTGCAAGTCTGGTGAGGCAGCCGGAGGAGCCGGTCGAGGAAGACTATAGAGCTATCTTTACTATCCAGCAAGTTCTGGTGCTCTGCGTCATTATCTTGTTTTGGATAGCCGCCCCGTGGATCGCGACTATCTACCATTTGCCGGGGCGCGATCGCTGGGTGTTCCGCCTTCTGGCACTTTCTTTGTTTTGTACCTCCTTTCAGGTGATTCCGTCGGCCCGGCTCGAGCGTGCTTTGCTCTTTGAAAAGCTCGCGATCGTTGAGGTCGCGATGTCGTTTGTCTTCTATAGCACTGCCGTGGTGCTTGCATGGAGGGGGCTGGGGGCGCTTAGCTTTGCGATTGCCATCCTCGCCAGGGCTATGACCGGGGCCATCCTCATTAACTGCATCAGCCCCTGGCGGCTAAGGTGGCGGTGGGACTGGGAGCGTGCTCGCGCTCACCTGAAGTTTGGGATTTTCTATCAGGGAATTCAACTCATCGCGCTCGTAACTTCCGGTTTTACTCCGTTCTTTATCGGCCTCCTGCTCGGGACTGCGGCTGTTGGTTACATCAACTGGGCGCAGATGGTCTCGGGTTACGCGGTCATTGGGCTGATGATGTTGCAGCGGGTGTATCTGCCGGCATTCGCGCGGCTGCAACTGCAAAAAGAGTCGCTAAAACAATTCGTGGAACAGGTCATCCGTGCTGCCAACACGGTTGCAGCCCCTGTCGCTGTACTGACATTTGTCATGATTGAGCCGCTCACGAGGTTTGTTTTCGGCCCGAAATGGCTGCCCGCGATACCTCTGTTTTATCTGCTATGGGGAACGAACATTTTCGTCCCCACCGCGACTCCGGTGTTTGCGCTGCTGAACGCCTTAGGGCGCTCCCGGACGACGTTCAAATTCATGCTGGCGGTTATGCTCGGAACCTGGGCCCTTGGCGTTCCCTTGATCCTGGCGTTCGGCATGATCGGTTTTGGGATAGCGTGCCTTTGCGTGAACGTAATGAACATGGTTCTCTATCGCATCGCGCAGTCGCATGTAAGTTTCAGAGTACTACCGATGGTTTTGCCTGCTTGGTCTATCGCGCTGGCTGTGGGACTTCCAATCTATTTATTGCTCCGATTTTATCCTCCGGCAGGGTTGCCTCAGCTCGTGGGCTACGGAGCATTGGGGTTGACCATATACGCGCTGGTTGTGTTCACACGCCATCGGTCAGACATATACAAGGTCTGGGCGCTCATTTGCAGTCAGGCATAAAGCTTGAAACCCAGGAAAAGAGTTGATTAGGTTGAGCGAGACGCATACGGCTCCGACCATCTCTGTCGTTATCAATACTTTCAACGAAGAGAAGAACCTTCCCTTTGCGCTGGGGTCGGTTCGGACGTGGGTTGACGAGATTGTCGTCGTCGATATGCACAGTGACGATAGGACTGTGGAAATTGCTCGCGGCTTTGGGGCCAAGGTTTTTTTTCACGAGCGGGTTGGCTTTGTCGAGCCCGCCAGGGCGTTGGCTCTCGAACGGGCTACGGGCGACTGGATTCTTTTGCTCGATGCGGATGAAATGATTCCGTTTCCTTTGAGCAAGGTGCTGTTGGAGGTGACGCGGAGCGGAAATGTGGATGCCGTGGGCATGCCAATGTTGCATTATTTCTTTGGTAGTCCTGTAATGCACACCAACTGCGGACCAATTAAGGGGGCGAAAATCCGATTCTTCAGGAAGGGCCAAATGAGGGCCTCTCCCGCAATCCATAAGGGCCTTCAACTTGTCCCCGGCAGCCGCCTCTTGAAACTTGATTACGGGCCTGGAATTGCGATGATTCACTTTGCTTACTTAGACTGCCAGGATTTCATGGAGAAGCTCGACCGATACACGAGTATCGAGGCCACGCAGGCCCTTGAGCGAGGCGAGCGCTCTACACCTCTGGGCGCACTTGCAAAAGCAGCCAGGGAATTCGCGGCACGCTATATCTACGGGAGGGGCTTTCAGGACGGCTGGCGCGGATTCTATATTTCACTTTTCTACACCTTCTACTGGATTGTTGCCGCCGCGAAATTGCAAGAATTGAGTGTTGTCGGTAACCAGGAGGGAATCGAAGCACTATACCGCCAGGAGGCAATCGACATTCTCAACGGCTACGGGGAGTTACCTGCCTCGCTTTCCAATGCCACCGTCGGCGCACCCGCGAGCCATGACCAATAGCTGTGAACGTTCTTGCCTTGCTACTGGATTTGGCTATTTCTCCAACAGCCGAATCGGCCTAAGTCGAAACTCACCGACCTAATCTGAACTGGAAACAATGGCGAATGCCGGGTGCCGGAATTGGAGTGTTTTTCAAGATAATCTACACAGAAACAGGATGAACGCAGGCGTTCACAGGCTCGAAGACAGGCCGGAAAGATATGGGAGTTTTGAAGAGGGCTGGAATGCGATCGGCGATCTCGGAGGCAAAGGGCTGGATACGGGCGAGCGCTCGAATGTTCACCAAAGTTGTTCACCGGCCAATGCGCTTCCCGACCTATCGAGCCTCGGTCGGCGGTTGCATTGCGCGCCTAAGCGACGACACACGCTATGCGGCGTTAGCGTTAGCGCTCTCTCGTCTCGATCGGCAGCGTATCGAAGGGGCGATTGCGGAACTCGGCGTCCACCAGGGGATCACGAGCAGGTTTATCCATCTTCAGTCTCCTCATCGGATGCTCTACCTATTCGATACCTTTGAAGGTTTCCCCGACGCTGCCCTTGAAGTACCCGAAGACCGAAGGTTCCGAGACACGTCTGTAGATGCAGTGTCGCAGCTGCTTGGCAACCTAGAGAACGTCGAGTTTCGGGTCGGGTACTTTCCATTGACGGCGGTAGGATTGGAGGATCAGAAATTTGCGCTTGTTATGATGGATTTCGATCTGTACCAATCGTCGCTTGACGCTTTCACATTTTTTTATCCGCGCCTGGCGCCGGGAGGATACTTCTTCCTGCACGACTACAATAACCCGGAGTCCAACCACGCAGTTTCGAGGGCAGCCACCGAGTTTTTGAGGGACAAACCGGAACTTCTTGTGGAGATCCCCGATCAATGGGGATCAGCGGTCTTCCGGAAGCTTGGCCCTCAAGCCTCTTGCCCCGGCCAGCCCTGAACTTTGCTCAAGTGGTTCTCTCTCGGTTGCCAGATGGTTAGAATCGCAGATCCGGAAAGACCCAGCACAAATAAGAGGCCTGCACTTTCTTGCAAAGAGCCGAGAGTTCCTCATATCCGAATCAGCCCTTTCAGCTTCCGGGCGCGATGCTGGAGCGCGCAAAGCAGTGGGCCCTCCCCCTGGTTTTTGGCTTGCTTGGAGTTTGGCTGACGTGGCTTTTTTTCACTGTTCCGAGGCCCTTCGCGTTTCTGGCCGCTGTCGGAGTCTTCGCGCTTTCCGCGCTCGAAAACGAAGCGTTTCTGTTATTCGTGATCTTTCTCATGCCGGTTGGGTGGGAGCTGGCAGGAGACGCCCCAGTGCGGGATATGCATGTTGTCTTTCATGGCCTTGTCGTCGCCGGCTTTTTTGCCGGACGCCTGCTGCGGCGGGGAGTGGACGTGCGGAGCCTGTTTCGTCCCGCGATTTCGCGCGCTTCGCTGTTGTTTTTGTGTGTCGCGGTTCTACCGACAATCCTGGACAAGCAAAAACTGAGCCACTACTCGCTGCGATCGGACCTTGATCTGGCCGCGTACCTTGGTTTCTATTTCCTGATTCTCGCCTGGGTGAATTCGCGCGAGCGGCTGCACAAGGTTCTAAGCGCACTTCTGCTCTCTACAGTCTTTACCGCGTTGTTTGCCGTTTATCAGGTAGCAATCGGCGGCTTTGGCTCTTTGTGGTTCGCACTATATCCGCCCGGTGATCGCGACCCCAGCTGGGGAGGGAGAGCAGCGTCGCTGCTGCCGGGCGCTAACAGTCTTGCAGGTTACCTTGGCCTCATTCTTCCCTTCGCGCTGGCGTGTTATGTGGTGGGCGAGGGCAGATGGAAGAAATTGGGCAAATGGACCCTCGGCCTGGGATCAATAGCGCTGTTTACTACCCAAAGTTTGGGCGGAATCTTCGGGCTCGTGGCCGTTCTCGCCTTAGGGGTTTTCTCCTTCGTCCGGACTGCGCGGAGAAGACTGGCGCTTCTCGGGTGCTTGTGCATATCGACGTGTCTGTTGTATCTGTTCAGGCATATTGTCAATCCCGTTCACACAAACGGCTTCGTGGAGTTTGATACAGCCACTCGCATTTGGGTTTGGGCAATCGCCTGGAATCTCTTCGCGCATTCGCCCGTGCTGGGTATCGGATGGGGGAACTTCACCGCAGTCTACGATTTGGGGGATGTCTACTTTGTGCCGGACAAGGACGCAGCCCACAATCTCTATCTGCAATTGCTCGCGGAGACAGGTCTGGCCGGATTCCTGGCTTTTTTCTATCTGGCCGTTCAGTCCTGGCGGCAGGCTCAACGTCAGTGGCGGCGTTCAGAGGACTTTATCGATCGGGCATTGGCGTTCGGAGTGAAGGGAGCACTGCTTTCCATATTGGTGCACGGGTTGGTCGATTTTATGTTTCAAAATACCCCGCAATACGGCACGCTCTTCTGGACGATGCTGGCCTTGCTGGTGGTCAGCAGTCGCGAATCCGCGGCTGCCCAACATTTGCGACTTCAACCTGAGCAACCAGGGTTATGACGTTCCGGCTGATCGGTTCAGAGAACGCAGTGTTCAGGCACTATCCTGCAGATGAAGTCGAGCTGGGGACAATTTATGTTTCAACTGCGAAAGGAGACTGTCTGTATGTCTATTCAAAGGACAATGCTCTATTCAGTAGCTTTGCTGGTATGTGGTGGAGCTTTTGCATTAAGCGGCTGGGGACAGGTGACGACAGGCCTGGCCACTGCCAAGGTCAATACGGTTCTCTATGCCGATCAGTATTGCACCACCGCTGGGACCTACGATCAGAGTTGCTTTAATAATGCGATTGCCGCCCTTCCGTCCTGCTCGATTTCGAATTTCTACAGCCCTATCACCTTCTCCTATACGCCCCCCCTCAACTACTCGCATTGCGGCACGATCATCGGCGGGGCGCATACTTACGCCTTCACCTCTGGGGTCTCCGTTACGTCGCCCTTTGTGAAGATACAGGGCGATTCCCCGTCTGCAACTACTGTCGAATGGACGGGGTCGAGCGGCGCCGCCTTTTCTTTCACCGCGAGTCCATACAACTTTGACGCCACGAGCACTGGAGGATTGTTCGACGTAGCAATTGACGGGAAAGGGGGTAGCGCAGGGACTTTTGGCCTTGAGACCTACGACATCGGCGGATTCAACGCCGCTAGACTCTCGATCACGAACTTTACGGGTGCGGGTTCGGTCGGTTGGCTCGATACTAACGTAAGCGATTGGTGCGAAAAGTTCCATGTGGATATTTCTTTATCAAATAATAAGGTCGGCTGGGAGCTGCTTGCGGCGCAGGACCTCGCTTCCTTTGGGTATGGCGTGTTTGACGTAAAGGCGGTGGTGTTCTCTGGGCAGACCGGCGTTCTGGTGAACGGCGGAGGCTTCTCGGATCACCCAGGGCTCGCCAATTCGATGCTGCACCTAACCATCAACCAGGTGCAGTCTGGGGGAACTGGTCTCGAAATAGAGAACGACGGCGCCTTGGCTTGGAACACTTATGCCGTTCACATCGAAGCTCCCAACGGCGGTACGGAACTTTCTATGGACAGCACAAGCACCTTCACAGGGTCAGGACAATATAGCGATGACGGATCGTCTTATGAATCTTTGGCTGCTGGGAGCACATTTCAAATGACCTATAGCAATGGCGAAGTTCGCTATGACAATACACAGTTTGGTGGCTTGGATTTATATAATCCCCAAGCCGCTACGAGCGGAGCCAGTTATTCGACCCCAGGGGTGGCAGTTGGGGCCAATGGATGGAATGGTAGCGCTTCGACTGACTATTTTTGGCTCATGCAAGGGAGCACGAACGCTTCAGGCACGCAGACATATACCCGCCTGTCGATTTTTCCGAATGTCATTCCTTCCGGGATCACCAATCTGCAGCTGGACTTGGTGGGGACGCAGCTTTCGTTTGGCAATCCGCTCAATTCGAGCGGCATTAATTTCTTCTCAGAAGCACCATCAAACACGACTCAGACGCAGTATTTTCCTGCTTTAAATGGCTATCTGCAAATCGGCGCGCAGACGACGGTCGGCGGTTTGCCGTCTTACGTTCAAGGAGCCGGGCCCTATCAGGTGACCGATTCGACCGCAATCGCTTCGGAGGGTCAAACCTGTGTAGGCGGGAGCAGCAACGCCGCTATAGCGATCTCCGATGGAACGACGTGGACTTGTTTTGGCACGCCAAGTGCGAAGGTTACGTCTGGCACGATGACGGGCACAACGACCACAGCGAGCCACACCTTTGGCACGGCCTTCACCGCGACACCGAACTGCTGGCCCGCACCTGAAACTAATGTAGTCGATCCTGAAAAAGTTGCTTTCAGGCGTCTGCGGGCTGCGTTTGGAAGGGGAGTTGCTCTTGTAGGGCCGGAACCCAGCTCCAGATGCGTATGAGGCGGCGCAGGAAATTGCGCCAAAAAGCCCCCAGGAGCTTATGGAAATTCATCGCCGCAGCACTCAGGATGGCATTGAGCGCATCGCCGGCAACACCTTTGAGCCGATTGCGCTCCAAGCGGTGTTCGGTCTTGAGATGTCCGATGCTGGGTTCGACGGCGGCGCGACGCTTCATCCATCGCCAGAGTGCTCGCGACGTGCGGCCTCTTCTTCGTTTGTCCACATGCACCGTTGCTTGGCCGGTGTAATCGTGGCCGCGATAGCCCATGTCCACGTGGACCTCGCTAACTCGGCCGCCTATCAAGTTATCAACCTGCTTTAACTGCGCCCCCAGCGTGTGGCCGTCATACGGGTTTCCCGTAAAACTCTTGGCGCCGAGCAACCATCCGCCCCGGCTGCTCACCGCGACGCTGACCTTGTTGCCGAACTCGTATTGCTTGCCCGCCTTGCCCTTGGCGATGCACTCGACCTCGGGTTCATGCACGCTGTAGACCTTGTTCTTATCGTGCCTTTGTTGCGCGTGGATTCGATGTGCCGTCTCCAGCAGCCTGGCTAACTTCTCCGTCGGCTGTGTAACTTGCCGTTCTATCTCGCGCATCACTCGTCCTAACTGCGTGCGCAGCTTGCGCGTACAGGCCCGCGCCCGCTTCATCTGCCGCGCATGGGCGTAGCGGCTCGATTGCATCAGCAGGCGGCGGCCGACATGCTCATAACTCTGCTTAATCACCAGGCCTTCCCGGCGCGCCGCTTTCACCAGCCGCTGGCGGCAGCGGTTGTAGAGACGCGCATCGGTGGGAAAACGAATTGCCTTGGTCTGCACAGTCGTATCCACGTTGATGCGCTTCAGTTGCGCCGGACGGATGGCCCCCATCTTGATCCCCGTCTCGATGGTGGCGCGCAGCATCTGCTCGGCGCCGGCCTCGCCCAGCCGCTGACGCCAGCGCGTCATGCTGGAGCCGTCAATCGGCGCGCGATGCTGAAAATAACGCTCGCCGCTGAAATGCTGCCAGTAGGGATTCTCCACCCAATGCGCCACCACGTTCTCGTCGCTCAGATCGTGCTGGTATTTGAGATAGTGAAGCGCCACCATCAGCCGCGTGGAGATGCCCGGCGCACCCTGGGTGGGATGATACGTCGCTCCCAACGCTTGTTCGAACGATTCCCAATCGATGCACATCCCCAGACGAACCAATGGGTGATCGAGATCGATCAACTGTTCCAATTCCACTTGGAACAACTCACGCTGTGGCTGCTCCGGCTTTCTCTTCGGGCGCATGCGTTTTCCCCTAGCTATTGGGAGAATTGAGGCTCTTTCTGCGATAATTATAACACGAATGCGCGATATATGTTATTGATTATACATGTAGTTAATAGGTTTTTCAGGATCGACTAATGTAGGGACATGGTACATCAGCACACTCTCAAGCACCGCCATCGCGGTGACCTATGCGACCAGCGGCGCATCAACATGGACAGTCATGTGTCAGGGCGCCGGAGGGGCGTGGTAAGAAAGAGGGGCGCTTCCGTGTGCAGCGCAGACGATCAATCCGAGCGGCCCGCTTTGGCACCCAATGAACCAGGCACCCCCAACCTGAAGGAATATGAACAAAACTTGCGCACCGGGGACACTGCGGGAAGATGATCGACAAAATGCTCGTGGATGCCAGGAGTTTGTCCAGACCAATCGACGGCATCGGAAGAGTGGTGCACGAAATCTTTCGGGCAATGAGCGAAATGCCGGAGGCTCCCGAAGGTATATTCCTTGCGCCGCCCGGCGCCAAATGGCCGTTCCCCGCGCCCAGCCATTGGAGGCTGATCGGCAGCGGAGAACTCGGCCGGCAAAACGCAACCTTGGGATGGATGGCGCATGCTGGATTTGCAGCTCGGCGATATGGCTGTGACGCGTGTCTGGGGCCGACCATGCTCGCCCCCGGTCTTCCCAGGCGGATTCGGCAGACAGTAATAGCCCACGATCTCACCTGGCGAGTGAATCCCCGCTGGTTCTCTTTCCGCAACAGGATTTGGTTCAGGGAAACCGCGGAGTGGTCTTTTCATCGCGCAAACAGCATCATTGCCGTATCGAATGCCACGAAACGCGACCTGATCGAGTATCTGCATATTGCCGAGGATCGAATCCGCGTGGTTCCACCGGGTGTTAACCCCCCGGTAGAGTCGCAAGAGAGGGAGCAACCCAGCAAGCGGTTCACCAACTCGGGAAAGCGGCTTCTGCTTTGTGTATCGAGCTTTGAGCCACGGAAGAATATCGCAGGCCTCATTCGAGCCTGTTCTGCGCTTCCGTCGGAAGTAAGGGAGCAATTTGAACTCGTCCTGGTGGGCAACAAACCGGGTTTCGGCTGGGATGAGCTGAAAGCCGCGCTGGGCGAGGCGACGATCCCTTACCGAATCACCGGAAAGATCAGCGAATCTGAACTTGATCAGCTTTATGCCGCCGCATACGCCTTTATCTATCCCTCGCTCTACGAGGGCTTTGGTTTGCCGGTTCTGGAGGCGATGGCCCACGGTGTGCCAGTGATCGCGGGAAACAATTCATCGCTGCCTGAGGTACTGGGGAATGCCGGTATCTTGTGCAATACCGCGAACCAGGAAGAGCTGGGATGGAAGATACAAGAGCTTCTGGCGTCGCCTGAAATGGCGGACCGTCTGGGCTTGAAGGGGAAATTGCGCAGCAAGCAATTTTCCTGGAGGAGCACTGCCGCCGGCGTACTGGCTACTTTGTGATGGAAAAGCTGACTGGGTTCAACCGCATCCAAAAGGGGAGAACTCACCATAATCATGTTTGGCAATCTGAACTTCCACAGGTCGGTAACCTACCTGAGCCGGCGAGTTAGAGGGGCTGCGAAGCTTGCCTCATTGTCTGTTAGGCGGCAGCTCAGCGGCGATACTATTTGGGTCGATTTCGGCGATATCAAGCTGCCATTTCATGGAGACGGAGATTTTCAGGAACTCTACTATCACGTCCTTGGCAAACGGTGGTGGAAAGACGAGCTTCACGTCCTATCCCCTTATCTGGCGCCGGGGGATGTGGTAATCGACGTGGGCGCGAACCTCGGCCTTATGTCCGCACTCTTTAGCAAGCTGACTGGACCGGAAGGGCGAGTCTACAGCTTTGAGCCGTCTCCCGTGGTTTATGCCAAGTTATCAGAAGTAATAAAAGCTAATCATCTTTCAAACGTCTCGCCCTACAATTTGGGGTGCGGCAGTCAAGAGCAATCGCTGTCGCTCTATCGCCACCGCAACTCGGGTAATGCCTCGTTGCGGCCGGACGCAAGAGTCGATCGCTCAACCCAACCACATCAAACCGTACAAATCACCAAGCTCGATGATTTTCTGGGGCCGCAACTGGCGCGGTTGAATTTCATTAAGATTGACACGGAAGGTTTTGAAGACGAGGTTTTGTTGGGCGCGGTAGGACTCCTGACACGGTTCAAGCCCATTATTTATATTGAATTGAGCACGCAGTATCTGGCCTCCTCGCAAGCCTCGGTCAATCTCTTGCAAGACTATGGTTATGCCTTCGACCGGGAAGTCAATCTGCGGCGCGATGATTCCCGCTACGTGGAAAACTTCATTGCCTTGCCACCGGATTTCGAGAAGATCGGCGCGAATGCTGGTGAACCGGGGGACCGCAAATCTTGAAGCTGGCTCTTGTGATCGGCCGCTGTCCACGTGGTGTATGTGGGACAGGCGATTATACTGCGCTCTTGAGTGATGCGCTGCGCGCCCGCGGAGTAGACGCCCATCTGATTGAATCCGAGGATTGGCGCGTCCGTGGCGCCTGGAAAGTACGTGAATCGCTGCGCACTTTCGATGTCGTGCACATTGTGTATCCGACGCTCGGATTTGGTTATAAATTGGGGCCGCAGGTGCTCTCGCTGCTGCAAGGCTGCGTGATCTCGATTCAAGAGGCGAGCCAGCGTCGCATTTTGCGAAAACTGTCTCTACTCCCGTTCCTGGTTCGCCCGAAGCATGTCATTTTCAACAGCGAGTTTGAGATGCAGTATGTAACTAGGAAGGCGCCATGGATTGCGGCGAGGAGTTCCCTGATTCCGGCTCCCACTAATATCCGGGCGTTTCCCGGCGAGCGGCCACGCGTTGCCAATGAAGTCGTTCATTTTGGCCTGATTGCGCCGCATAAGGGACTGGAAGATGTTATCGAGCTCAGCCGGCTGATTCAGTCGGATGGACTAGCGTGGAAGGTGCGGATTATCGGAGGGTTGGCTCCTGAGCGTATGGAGTATTTTCAGAAACTGAAGGCTGAGACCGCGGCGCTGCCGGTCATTTGGGACGTGAATCGTTCCGAGGAGGAGGTTGCCGAAAGATTGGCGAGCTCCGCGGTAGCTTACTTCCCATTCCCTGATGGGGCCTCGGAGCGCCGGAGCAGTTTCAAGGCTGCCCTTGCGAACGGAGTTGCAGTGGTCACAACATCCGGGGCGCACACTACGGAGGCCATGAAGACTTTCCAAAAGTTCGCTGAAACTCCGCGGGAAGCCCTGGGCGCGATCCATTCTCTACTCCAGAACCCTCCCGAAAGGGCCAGGTTGGCCAGAAACGCCGCCGACTTTCTTCTCACGTGGGAGCGGTCCGCGGAACTCCACGAGGCAATATACCGGCGACTCCTGTGCGCGGACCACGACACGGCCCTCGATGCCAAGGGTTGCCGCACATGAAAGCTCAGGATATGGGCCCCAAGCGATCGCGCTAACCGGTGAGGCGGCGTGAGAAATGGGTGCCCCCGATTCTGTTATGGCGATTCCCCTCTTTGAGACTGACGGACTTCAGCAGGAGCCGATCTTTGCCGGGCAGTAATGGGGTTGCTCTCTCGCCCCGTGGGCCAAAAAGCGCATGGCACGCTGAATCCTTTGGAGGGAGAATTGAAAGTCGCGGTTGATTTGAGGCGTATAGGAAATCCGGGTATCGGGCGGTACATGAAGTGCCTGGTTGAAGCATTGATCGCAGACGCACCGCAGTTTGAGTATTGTTTAATCGTTCCACCGGCACATCAAGATGCAATTTCCTCTAATGGGCACAGTCGCAAGGTAGTTTCACAACTCAAGTACTACTCTATCAGTGAGCAAATACTCTTGCCACGGTTGCTGCGCCGAGAAAAGGTGGATCTCTTCCATTCTCCGCACTTCCTGGTGCCGCTGTGGCGCACCTGCCCTCAAGTGGTCACGATACATGACGTGATCCATCTTGTATACCCACAGGATCTTCCGTCGCTAGGAGGTCGCCTATATGCTCGCGGTATGGTCCACGCTGCCGTTCGGTTATCGGACCATATCATAACTGTTTCGGAGTTTTCTAAGCACGACATTCTCCGACATTACGACATCGATGCCAGCAAGGTGCATGTGATTTACTCTGGAATCGACGAAAGGCTCCGTCGTGTCGAGAATCCCAATGAGATCGCTATCGTTCGTCGCAAGTACGGGATCGACCGCGAATATATTCTGTATACAGGCATTTATAAAGAGCGAAAGAATCATGCTGGATTGCTGCGCGCATTTGCAAAACTTGTTCAGGCTGGTGTTTCAGGCGATCTGGTGATTGCGGGGCCACTCGCTGAGGGCAAAGCAAAATTTGAGCAGCTCGGAAAGGAGTTAGGCATAGCTGACCGTGTGCGGCTCCTTGGTTTTGTCCCTGATGAGGAGATGCCTGCGCTTTACTCCGGTGCCCGAGTTTACGGATGTCCATCCATGTATGAGGGATTTGGCTTCACTATCCTTGAGGCTATGAGCTGCGGTACGCCTGTGGTCTGTAACCCGGTGACGTCATTGCCTGAGGTTGCGGGGGAGGCCGCCCTTTTTGCCGATGCCTCTAACCCTGATGATTTTGCTGCCGCCCTGCAACGCGCGATGATGGACGAGAGTTGCCGTGCAGAACTGCGCCAGAGAGGATACGCAAATGTCAAGCGCTTTTCATGGCGGCGTGCAGCGGAAGAGACAGCGCATGTGTATGCCCTTGCATTGGGGGCCTCAGCTTAGTCCTCCCTGGCGGAATGATTGCTTTGTTCTCTGCGAACCATTCCCGGCAGTGTGGTGTGTGCCATTTCCCCGCTGCTTCTCGCCGCGTGTTCCTGATCGCAATTCTTCGGCATTGGGTCCGGAATCTTCAGGGCCCGGTTGGTTCGCGTTACACCGCATTTCTGCGCTGCGGGTGCATCCGCAGTCCGGCCCAAAACATTTCAAGTCTCAGTATCGAACTGAAGCTTGCTCATTCATGTCCACTCTGCAAGCTGACTTTCTCGATAGCTGAAGCTTATGAGGGAAGAGATTCGCTTGGAATTGCAACAACGGAAAACTTCCCGAACCACCATGAGTAGCATTTCCCGGTTTACGTAATCGAGGCCGCACCATGATAGCTCACCTGCGCCGTTACAGGCTCGTTCTACGCATTATCATCATCACGTTGCCCGTCGTTTCATTCTACCTGGCGGGCTATATCCTGGTTCACTGGATCGGGCACAAACCTGGGTTTTCTTCGCCGAACTATCTCTATCTGGGGTTGTTTACGACCATGGTGTGGGCGATCGTGGCCGAGTGGCAGGAAGTAACCAGCATTACCAAAGTGAGCGTGGAAGATACCGGGCTCCGCGCATCCTTTAGCGCCTGGGGGATTACGAACATTATAGAAATCGTCACGCTCTTTTTCGTTCATGAACCTTTCTATTCCCGCCTCTTCCTTATCCTCAGCGCGTTGATTCTTTTGTGCCTAGCCGTGTCCGTGCGTACGTTGTTCTGGATCATGATTCGGCAACTTGCCGGACGACTGCCATCGGTCAAAGTAATCATTGTGGGGGTGAGCCGTTTTGCTGCGAGAGCCGCGGTGAGGCTTCAACGCGACGAATTTGTCCGTTGCCAAATCCTGGGCTATGTCCGGATGCCCGGCGAGGAGGTCCGCGTTTCCAATGCCCCGGTTCTGGAACTAACAGATCTGGAGGCTATTGAGAAGCTGAACGCCGAAGACATTCTCATCGCGGTTTCGCCGGATCGATATAGCGATCTGCGGCGCTGCATCGCCAAACTTGAAGTTCTGGGCAGGCCAATTCGTATTATCGTGAATTCGGGCAACGGCATGAAGGTTCGGAGCCGGGTGTTTGAGCTCGGCCAGCTTCAGATGCTCGACCTGGATCCAGGCCCTACTTCGTCAGTTGGGTACTTCCTGGTAAAGCGCGCGTTCGATCTCGTTTTCACAGTCTCTGCTCTAGCCCTGTTTGCGGTCCCCATGCTGATCATCGCAATGGCCATCAAATTGACCTCGCGCGGACCGGTCCTCTTCAAGCAGCAGCGGGTTGGAAAGTTTGGCAAGCTCTTTACTATGTATAAATTTCGGACGATGCGGGTGAGCTCCACCGTCGAGGGCGATACGCGCTGGACTGCCGAAAGCGATCCGCGCCGCACCCCGTTAGGAGCATTTTTGAGAGCGGCAAGCCTTGACGAGCTACCGCAGTTTTTCAATGTCCTGAAGGGCGAGATGAGTGTCGTTGGTCCGCGGCCGGAGCGCCTGCACTTCGTAAGAAAGTTTCGCACCGATATTGCCTTCTATCAGACGCGGCATCATCTAAACGTTGGAATCACCGGGTGGGCCCAAGTGAATGGACTACGAGGAGATACGTCGATCCGGCGGCGTGTGCGATACGACCTTTACTATCTGCAGCATTGGAGCCTGTTGTTCGACATAAGGATCATTCTGATGACCCTGTTCGGAGGATTTATGGACAAAAATGCATATTGAGGGCGCGGCGCCGGCTAGTACAGCGACCGTTGCAACCATCGTGGACAGGTTGGTTCGAATGTGCTGACACTACACAAACGCCTGGGAAGTGACTCCATTCTTCGTCCCGGGCCGGTCGGCGTGTCGTCTTCGGGCGTACGCAGGTTCCTGGTGGCGGTTCTATTCAACTGTGTGGCATATCATGCGCGGCCTCGCTCTACTGACGAGTGCGGACTGAGGCCCGCGCGGCGCGAAGCGGCGAACCGCTGAGAGTAGCGCGAAGCCGGCTATATCGAGTATGAGGGATGGCATCATAGTGACGTCGCTTTTTCGTAAATAGGTTTCAGGCCGTTGCCGGGCGAGGTTGAGGGCAAACACAGCGTATTCCGGGTGTTGAACTGTTATAAAAGATGTGAGCGAAGCGTACGAAATAACTCTCGTGATTGGGCCTGCACGCCATTGAGAGACTCAAGTATTATGCAAGTCAGCTCGCTGGGAGCACACTGTGTACGAACACGCATGGCAAGTTCTGCAAGTGAATACGAACTGCGAAAAGAAGGTAGCACAGCACCTGGCCGCTCGTTCGCTTGAACATTACCTGCCGCTCTATAGCGAACGCTCGCGATGGTCCGACCGTGTCGTCCCTCTGGAACGACCGCTCTTCACGGGGTATGTGTTCGTCCGTTTTTCGCTTCAAGCCCGGCTCTCGGTAGTCAGCACTCCCGGCGTGCTTCGACTACTGGGCAGTGACGAGCGCGACATGGTGAGCGCCGCTGAAATCAACAGGATCCGCGAAGGTTTGGCAAGCGGATCTTTGCTGCGGCCACATCGTGGTGTTTCCCTGGGAACGCGCGTGCGCGTGCGCTGCGGGGTTTTTGAGGGAGTCGAGGGCGTGGTGACGGAAATGCGCCGTCAGTGCAAGGTTGTCGTCGCCCTCGCTGCGATCCGGCAGTTTTTCTCGCTGGAGCTTGAGATCGGCGACGTCGAAGTTCTGAAGTGCGCGGTCGTCCCGCCTTTTCAGGAATTGCAGCCTGCCAGAGCTAAGTAACAAGGCTACCTGCGATTCCGATCCGTCATGGCTGGCGCAGGCTGATGGGGCGAGGACAGCAAAGGAATAACCGCTCGCTGGTCAGTGGGTTTCGGAAATTGCGATGAACTGAAGCTGAGCGGCAACAGATTCAGATTTGGAAAAGTTCGGCTGAACGCGTCGCTATCGACCGCTCCGGCCGTCGTTTTGCGAAGGCCCATGCCTCACGGCATGGGCCTTCGTGTCAGTACTGCGGAAAACCTATTGAAACGCCGAGCTCAGGCTGTTCAAATCAAGGCCGGAAAGGAATCTCTGCGCCTCGGTGGAAAGCAGATCGTAAGTGGCAGCCTTGGGTACATTCTGGTGCAGCTTGTCGATCCGAATCATGATGGAAACGGGATGAGTCCCTCGCTCCGCAATTTCGCTTATCTGCGGTTTCAGAAGAAGAATTCCAATCTGGCCTCGAGATGCAAGCGGCTGAAATTGGGAGCATGAGGCAGGAGTGCAGAAGGCATTCAGCACGACAGTGTCGGTGATTCCGTCACTATAGAACTCGGTCTTGAGCGGAATGGAATTTCTGTGCGCGGTGACGTACTGCCGGTTGACCAGGATCTCGGGGTGCAGGCCACGCGCCAGCCAGCAGGTGGTAATGTCGTGGATCTTGAAAAGCGGGGCAACCCACACGCCGAGAGTAGTCTCATCAGACCCCGGCGCGGAGTAGCTTCCGCTCTCCACAAGCGGCGTACCGTTTTGCTGCTCATACCAGGTGCGGGTCAAAACGAATTCGCCAATCTGTTTCGGCATGCGGGCCGCGAGAGACGCGGGAGTGGCACTGCCGTTGCGGACATCGGTAAGCGCGAAGGTCGGCAAACAGACAACTAAAAGCACGACCGCGGCAAAGGCCGCACATTTCAACCACAGCTTGCGGTTGTCCGGTGGGAACTCTGCAGGCAAAGGCGCTGTGGTGGCTGAAGCCGAGCCTTCTCCGCCGCGGCGCAAGATCCACAGAAAAAGAAATGTCGCCACCAGAAATA
The DNA here is from genome assembly GCA_963770555.1 of uncultured Acidobacteriaceae bacterium. Classification (GTDB taxonomy): domain Bacteria; phylum Acidobacteriota; class Terriglobia; order Terriglobales; family Acidobacteriaceae; genus Telmatobacter. The sequence continues at coordinate 552,309 of CAVYQC010000006.1, read as the reverse complement.
AGCAGGAGCCGATGGCGTAATCCGCCTGCTTGGCGAGGCTCTCCAGCGCGGGATGACCGAGGGCGGCCCTGTAATAGAGAACGAGAACGCAGAGGCGCGTGAAATTGAAGAGGTATCCCAGCAAGACCGCGCCGGAAACATAAGCCGCCCAGCGGAGAAACGAAACACGCTTCAGATAGCCGAGGATAAGCGCGACATACCCCATGGTGACCGCGCCGCGAATTCCGTCGCATCCGGGCGCGATAAACATTCCAAAATCAGGCGAAAACATCAGACGCAATTGCGGAGTCGTCGGCGCAAAACCGATCATGGTTGCGAAAGAGCGCGCTACCCGGGCGGAGATAGATTGCAGAGGGATATCGATCAGCCCGTTGGACAGGAGAGGAACGGGCTGGCAAAGGAGCAACAAAGCCAGAGGAAACCATGCCTTGCGCCACACCCGCGTCCCGGCGAACAGCAGGACGATTCCGCTGCCGTAAACATAGACAGGCAACGATACTGGGATGAGGTAAACCGTCCCTACTCCGAAAACTGCGTAGAGCATGGAATATGCTTTGAGAATACTGAGCAAGTAGGAAAGGCCAATCACCAGCAAGCCCCACCATGTTCCACGCGTTTCCCAGTCAGTCTGCCGCCACACACGGAGGAACAGCACGATGCTGGCCGGCGGGATCAGAATTCCAATTGAACGCAGCGGATCGCCGGTCCAAAATGACCAAAGAATGACAATTTCACGATAGATGCCCAGGCAACCGACAGCGGTAAGAGCAGCGATCCCGCACCAGAACAAAAGCGGCGGCTTGACGCGCCGACTCAAATTCTCTTCCGGCAGTGCGTGCCCGGTAGCCGGCGAAAGCAGTTCCGTCTCTTCTGCCGGCGGGGTTTCCAATTCCCAACTCGAATCCATCCAAAAACCTCTCAGAGCGGATCACGATCTCCGGCACCCGGCTGGAACACTCTGCCTGACGGATGGCGGCTTCGGGCAAAGCTGCCGCCCGCTCGCGGAGCGCCGCCTGCTATTCGGGCATCGTACCCGGCTTCTGCATCGCCAGCAGCGGCAGGGTGGACGAACTCGTCGCGACTATCTGGATATGCATGTTGGCGTCGATGCTGGCAGTACTGACTTTCGATATAGAGTACCACGCCGACAAGGTGCTGGCTATCGATCGGGAGTTGGGTCCCTTCAGGCTCATAGGCCTTCCCGATGTTGCGGCGGCTGGGGAATTTGAGTTTCTTTTTCTTGCGTAGCCGGACCCGGATCACGTCGCCTGCCTCGCCGATGAGGGTCAAAAGAAGACGGACCTCTTCATTGATCGACTTCGGCGCGGCCGACTCTTTCAGCCGATCGGTCTGGTACTTGAGGATTGTGGATTTATCGATGTCAACAAGCAGTGCGTCGCCGGGCAGACGCACCACGTCTCCGTGCTTTCATTGGGCGGCGATAGCTCTGGCCGCGTCCCATTCCCACTGGCCAGTGGATTGTCTCTTGAACTTGCCTCGAATCGTCGCAGGAGCGCGGATCTGGCAACCACCCCATTTCCAGCCGCATCGGCCTTCTTCGAACTCACCGCTCTTGAAGTCTTCGGGATGTCCGGCCTCGCACTCTTTGCGATGCCGGCTGTAGAGCCTGAGCGCCATGCATTCCTTCCTAGATCAACATGCAAACTGGCGCAACATTGCACGCTATTGCACGCTACAAGAAGGAATTGCTTTTAAGTCTTTTGTTTCTATTGGGGCGGCTAGTGGGGATCGAACCCACGACATCCTGAGCCACAGTCAGGCGTTCTGCCGCTGAACTATAGCCGCCGTCTACCCGGTTGATTGTAGCATTAGCAGAGGGTTCCGCGGCCCGGCCCCGCTGTGCTGCGACAACCGAAATCCGGTTCGCGTTACAATCGGAGCAGCATCGAGCAGTCGAGCGTCGGGGCGTAGCGCAGTCTGGTAGCGCATCTGCTTTGGGAGCAGAGGGTCGCTGGTTCGAATCCAGTCGCCCCGACCAATATCAACTTATTGGAACTGAACCTCTTAAGACGTATCCTTTCTGAAGTCAACAGCTTAGATAGATTCTACACCGTTCCCTCTCGTCTATGAAGTCTATCCCGTAGACCGCCATCGATCAGTTGTGAGTGGAGCATCGGGCGAAATGATGTTGGAACAGTAAAAGAAATTCATCAGAGCTGGCAGAGGAATTGGGAACGCTACGATCCGAGCCAGCAAAGGCCGCAATCGCTCCCAACGATTACGCGCAACTTGCTCTTGTAGCTCAGGCGGAAACGGATGCCAAGTGAGGCGATGGCCATGGGTTAATGAGAGCTCAGTCGAAAGTTGCAAAGGCAGTTTTTGAGGCCGCAGAGAGAATCGGCACGGAGCTAGCTGCAAAGGTTATCGTTGAAGCTGCAGAGGGTTAGACTCGTCAATCGACAGGCCGGAACCGATGCTCTAGTGTCCCGTCCCATATAATTATTGACAATATCGTCAATTCGTGATTCAATGGGAGGCATGTTTGTTGCTGCCGCCGCTTTGACCATCGACCAAGGGCAGAGACATCAGTTGGAATCCCTGCTGCGGACCGGGGCTACGCCGCAGAAGATTGTTCGCAGGTGTCAGGTCATCTTGTTGGCCAGCCAAGGCGTGGCGAATCATGCGATTGCTCAGCAAACTGGTTTGTCGCGACCGACCGTGCTGGCCACGCGGGCTGCATTTGCCAAGTGCGGCACGGCTGGTATTTGCGCGCCTCAGAAGCGCCAGCGGTCACGCCGCATCCTGACTCCGGAACTGGAGCAGAGGATTCTGGATACCACCCTGAAGACCAGGCCAACTGGGGCCACCCACTGGAGCGCCCGCGTGCTGGGCGCCAAGTTGGGCGTTTCCCGCATGATGGTGCAGCGTGTCTGGCAACGCTACGACGTGCAGCCGCACCGCCTGGAGAAGTTCAAAATCTCCAATGACCCGAAGTTTGAAGACAAGGTGCGGGACGTTGTCGGCCTTTATCTCGACCCGCCGGATCGCGCTCTGGTGCTTTGCGTCGATGAAAAGAGCCAGATTCAGGCCCTGGACCGAACCGCTCCGATCCTGCCTTTGCGGCCGGGACTGCCGGAACGCCAGACACATGACTACATACGGCACGGGACCACGACCTTGTTTGCCGCCTTCAATATCCTCAATGGCAAGGTCATCGGCAGTTGCCTGCCTCGCCATCGCGGCAAGGAATTCATCCGCTTCCTGAATCAACTGGAAAATGAAGTCCCTGCGGAGCTCGACATCCACCTCATTCTCGACAACTACAGCACCCACAAGGGCGCCGAAGTCCAGCGTTGGCTCAAGCCCCAAAAACGCCGCCGCTTCCACTTCCACTTCACGCCCACCAGCAGCTCATGGCTCAATCAAGTGGAAAGGTGGTTCGGACTCATCACTGACAAAATGATCCGGCGCGGCACCTTCCATTCCGTGGAGGAACTGGAACGCGCCATCTATGCATGGCTTACGACCTGGAACGACACGCCCAAGGCATTCGTCTGGAAGGCTACCGCAGACGTTATCTTCGACAAGGTTCGCCGCTGTAAAGAATTAGCCGGGACGGTACACTAGTGGATAGAATCTGACGCTTGGTATCCGCGCAGAATCCTTCGTCCTGGTCGAAGACGGGCATTCCAACCCTGCCCGGAAGCAGAAATTCCGAATGACGCAGGAAGGTAGTTAGCGAACCATCGGTTACTCGAGCTGCAGATCCCCGCCGCCCCGCCGAGTTCGCCAATCAAACTCCACAGCCAGATCCGGTTCAACAGGGGACCCTTCGAGAATAAGGCCCTTCCACGTATGGTAAGCGCCGGTTCCCATTGGAAAGACCGGATGTTCAGGAGGAACGATCTCACGGCCATCGACGCAAAGCAGGATGTTCCCGGGTTCAATGCCAGCAATTGCGGCGGCGCCGCCAGAGTGGACATCCCGAAAAGATCCAGCGCTTGCCATGGGGCGCGTCATCCGCCAGGTAGGTTGCGCTGAGCGCGGCCCGGCTCGACGCCCGCCGGGCCGTTCTGTGAGTGAAGCCGAGATGCGACGCATGAAGTTCGGGGTTTTGGCGACGAACAGGTACAAAGCGGGCGGCATTTGCATGTTTGAAGACCGGGGAGATGCCAAGTGTTTAAACCCTGCGTTATACTTTTCGCAACCAGAATAAGGAGCCTCCGCGAGTGCCAAAACCCTATCCTAAGCGGCTGAAATCAAATAGGATAGTGGTACGCAAGCGGGCTAAGCCTCTGTACGCAAGTGGGTTGCTTTCGACGCTTCTACTGCTTTGCGCGGCAGTGGGGTGCCATACCGGACCGTCGACCAGTGCGGCCTTGCACGGCCCACAGCATCTCGATTTCAACCAGGATGTGCAGCCGATCCTGGCAGCTAACTGTTTCAGTTGCCACGGCCCCGACCCGGAGATGCGCAAAGCGGGACTGCGGCTCGATCTTGAGGAATCCGCATTTCGCAAACGGCCCGGCCATCCCGACGCGATCGTTCCGGGACATCCCGAGCAGAGCGAATTGATCAAGCGCATCGAATCAAAGGATCCGCATCGCCTCATGCCTCAATCGTCGCAGGGCGAGGCCAAGCCGATGAAGGCCGCCGACGTTGCAGTGCTGCGCGAATGGATCAGGGAGGGCGCGGTTTATCGACCGCATTGGGCCTTTGAGAAGCCGGCGCGGCCCGCACTGCCGGCAGTTGCACAACAGAATGTGTGGGCCAAAACTCCGATCGATGCGTTCATCCTCGCGCGCATGATGAAGGAGGGCCTGCATTCCTCGCCCGAGGCCGACAAGGGCACGCTGATCCGCCGTGTGACGCTCGATTTGACCGGGCTGCTGCCGACGCCCGCCGAAGTGAAGGCATTTGAAAAAGACACCTCGCCGCAGGCCTACGAACATCTCGTAGACGGTTTGCTGGCGAGGCCGGCATATGGCGAAGCGCGGGCGCGCTACTGGATGGACTACGCGCGCTACGCCGATACGTATGGGTTGCACTACGACAACAGCCGCGACATCTGGCCCTATCGCGACTACGTGATTCGCTCCTTCAATTCGAACAAGCCCTTCGACCAATTTGCGATGGAACAGATTGCCGGCGACATGCTGCCCGCCAAGAATCTCGATCCATTGATTGCCAGCGGCTATGTGCGGCTGGGAGTGAGCAGCAACGAGGGTGGAACGATTCCTGAAGAGCTGCGCGTGAACATCGCGCGTGAGCGAACAGAGGCGTATGGCGCCACATTCATGGGACTCACGGTTGGATGCGCGGTCTGCCACGATCACAAGTATGACCCGACCACGCAGAAAGACTTTTACGCGCTGAGCGCCTTCTTCAACAATCTTGAAGAGAAGCCTTTCAACAACGATCGTCCGGTGTGGGAACCGATGACGCGTGTTCCGAAGCCGCAGAACCAGGAGGCCTATAACCGCGTATTTGCGAAGCGGTCAGAGTTGGCGGCGCGCGTGCGGGCCTTGCGTTTGCAGGAACGCGCGCTGGTGGAGCAGTGGATAAGATCGCGACAGAATGCCCCCAAACCGGTTTCGACTGACAAGCTTGAAATGCGGCTGCGCCTGGATGAGGGCGGGGGCGAGGTGTTGAAGAACAGCGCGCCGCATGCGCAGACTGCGAGTTTCCCGATCGGCAAACTGAAGCCGCAATGGGGCGAGACAACCTGGCTGTGGCCCGACATGCGCATGGAAACGAGCACGCACATTGTGCTGGGCCAGGCGGGGGATTACGAGTGGACTCAGTCATTCTCGTCGGGTGGATGGTTCATGGTCCGCTCCGCGCCCAACTACAGCCTCGACAATGCGACGGGCGCGCTGCTGGCGAAGATGGATACCACCCGGCACAATCGCGGATGGGACCTCTCGCTCGAGAGAGGCAACGTCGTCGTCAACCTCGTGAACCAGGGACCGAAGGACTTGCCCGATCCCAAACCGCCGGCCAAGCAGAAGCCTGTTGAGATCAAGGAGGTGTTTCAATATCCGACGCCTTCCGATCTGACCAAAAAGGATCTTGCACCGAACAAGCCGAAAGAGAAAAAAGAACCGAAGAAAAAGGAAGAGCCGAAAAAGAAGAAGACCGATGCGCCTAACGAGCCTGAAGACAAAACTCCCTTTGTCGCGGCTAGGGTGACTACGGTTGAACCGCTGCCCGTCGATGGCCGATGGCGCCATATCTTTTTCACCTACGATGGATCGGGCAAGGCCTCAGGAATTCACATCTATGTTGATGGAAAGCCGGTTGCGACCAAGATTGTGTACGACTCGCTGGCGCAGTCGACCATCCGCACTCAGGCGCCGATGCAACTCGGCATGCGCTTTCCCGAGGCCGATCCCGCGCGCGAGGCGCGCTGCCAGGATATTCGCTTGTATGGGCGCGCGCTGACTGCCGACGAGGTGAAGCGCCTGCCGTTTGAAGATTATGTTGCGGAGGTTGCTCACAAGCCGACCAGTGCGTGGACTCCGGATGAGTGGCACGTCGCGTCCGAGTTTTACTTCAATAGTGTCGACAAATCGTTTAGAGAAATGATGTCGCAGATCGAGCAGTTGAATGCGCAGTTGGTCAAGCTATCTGACGGCGGCGATTTGACCATGGTTTCGTGGGAGAAGCCCTCGATCGCGTATGCCAATGTGCTCACGCGCGGCGTTTACACCGCGCGCACTGAGAGGGTTGAGGCCAATACGCCGCACTTTCTGCCGCCCTTGCCTGCAGGTGTGCCGCACGATCGCCTGGCGCTCGCAAAGTGGACGGTGAGCCCGGATAATCCGCTGACGGCGCGGGTAACCGTGAATCGCATGTGGAACGAGATCTTCGGGACGGGACTCGTCGAGAGCACTGAAGATTTCGGCATCATGGGGCAGCGGCCATCGAATCCCGAACTGCTTGACTGGCTGGCCGTCGAGTTTCGCGAGAGCGGGTGGAACGTCAAGCACATGTACAAGCTGATGGTGATGTCTGCGGCCTATCGGCAAAGCGCGAAGTCGACGCCCGAGCAAATTGCAAAAGACCCGAAGAATCTGCTGCTGTCGCATGGACCGCGGTTTCGCATGGATGCAGAGATGTTGCGCGACGTGGCGCTTGAATCCGGCGGCCTGCTTATCGATAAGGTAGGCGGGCCGAGCGTGAAGCCCTATCAGCCCGCAAATATATGGGAGCAGATCGGCATTGGCGGCAGCGATACGCTGGTGTATGAGCAGCAGCACGGCGATGCGCTTTACAGGCGCAGCATATACACGTATTGGAAGCGCATGGCGCCGATGCCGGACATGGATGCCTTTGATGCGCCCATGCGCGACGTGGTATGTACGCGCCGGCAGCGAACCGACACCCCCCTGCAGGCGCTGGTGACCATGAACGATGTGCAGTGGGTCGAGGCGGCGCGCGCGTTGGCGCAGCGCGTGATTCATGAGGGCGGAAAGCTACCCGAACAGCGCATCAACCGGATGGGAGAGATTCTGCTTTCACGGGATCCGCCGCCAAGCATGGCTGCCGTTCTTGAAGACTCGCTGGCACAGATGGAAAAGCACTACACGGCCAATCCCAAGGCTGCGCACGATTTGCTTCAAGTCGGCGAGAAGAAGAGCGACACCTCGATTCCCGGGCCGGATTTGGCCTCGTGGACAATGGTGGCATCGGAGATGCTCAACCTGGATGAGACGGTAACAAAGTAGTTGAAGGAGGTCGGATGAAACAACATCCCTTGTGTACCGATAGCGAGCAAGTGACGAATGTGCTCGATCTCGCAATCCCCGTGCGAATCAAGCGGGAGTGGGCCGAGTTGCAGACGCGCAGGCACTTTCTTGGCCGCGCAGGCAAGGTGCTGGGATGGGCCGCGGCGGCGAGCCTGCTGGACGATCGTGCGCTGCGCGGCGATAACTACCTGGCAGCCGGCGCCCAGGGCGGCGACTCGCTGAAGTTTCCGAACTTTGCGCCCAAAGCCAAGCGCGCCATCTATCTTTTTATGTCCGGCGGGCCTTCCCAGGTGGACCTGTGGGATTACAAGCCGAACCTTGCCGCGCAATTTGACAAGGATTTGCCTGACTCGGTGCGCGGCACGCAACAGTTGACCGGCATGACGACCGGGCAGGCTCGATTTCCCGTTGCGCCCTCGCATTGGGGGTTCAAGCGCTACGGGCAGAGCGGCACGTGGGTGAGCGACCTGATGCCGAACGGCGGGCGGATTGTCGATGATTTGACCATCATCAAATCGACCAATACTGAAGCCATCAATCACGAGCCGGCCATCATGCTGATGAACACCGGCAATATGAATGCGGGCAAGCCCTGTCTGGGCTCATGGCTGGCGTATGGACTGGGCAGCATGAACGACAATCTGCCCACATTCATGGTGCTGCAAACCAAGCTCAATACTACTGAGAACAATCAGCCGGTTTCTTCGCGGTTGTGGAGCAGCGGGTTTCTCTCGTCGGAGTATGCGGGCGTGGGGTTGCGCTCGTCGGGCGATCCGGTGCTCTACCTCACTGATCCGAATGGAGTGGATCGCGAAGTGCGCCGCAAGATGCTCGACGCGGTTAACGAGATCAATCGGCAGACGTATGAAGAGCTCGGCGACCCTGAGACGAACTCGCGCATCGCGCAGTACGAAATGGCCTATCGAATGCAATCGTCGGTGCCGGAGCTCGCCGATCTGAGTAAGGAGCCGAAGTCGACGTGGGATTTGTATGGTCCCGATGCGAAGGAGCCAGGAACCTTTGCCTACAACTGTCTGATGGCGCGCCGCCTGGCGGAGCGCGGCGTGCGGTTCACGCAGGTCTACAAGCGCGGATGGGACATGCACGACAATGTGACGAAGATTCTGCCCATCATCTGCCAGGAGACAGACCGCGGCTGCTACGCTCTGATCACGGACTTGAAGCAACGGGGAATGCTGGACGACACGCTGGTGATCTGGGCCGGCGAGTTCGGGCGCACTGTTTACAGCCAGGGCGGCTTGACGCAGGATAACTACGGCCGCGATCATCACCCTCGCTGCTATACAACCTGGATGGCAGGGGGCGGCGTGCGCCCCGGCATCACCTATGGCGAGACCGATGACTACAGTTACAACGTGGTGAAGGACCCGGTCACGGTGCGGGATTTCAACGCAACCATTCTTCACTGCCTGGGCATCGACCACAACAAGCTGACCTACAAGTTTCAGGGGCTCGATCAAAAGCTCACTGGCCCCGTGCCCGCCAGTGTTGTTTCAGGTTTGCTGGCGTGACAAAACTGCGCACGATTTCGGAACGCGCACTGCAATTGCTCCCCTCAAAGCAGTCCACGCGCATCGCGTGGGGAGCATCGCTCGGTCTGAGTCTTTTGCTTTTGTCGCTGCCGTGGCTGGTCAGGCTCGATGGGCATCCGCATGCTGACTGGCAGCAGTTTCTCGGCCGCTTTCATCCTCTGGCGGTGCATCTTCCCATCGGACTGCTGGTTCTTGTTCCGCTGTTGGAAGTGACCGGCGCACAGCGTCCCGGGCTGCGCGAAGCAGCCGGCTTTGTGCTGGCTCTTGCATTCGTGGGTTGCCTGGTTGCGCTCTCACTGGGATTTCTTCTCGCCTACGGCAGCGGCGACGCAGGCACGGGTGTTTCGCGCCACCTGTGGGGCGGGGTGGTGCTAACCATTATTGTGCTCATGTGCCTGCTGGCCAGGCCGCAATGGTATGCGCAGGGGGCGGGATATGCGTATCCCACGTTGCTGGCCTGCATGCTGATTGCGCTGGTTTGGACGGCGGACCAGGGGGGAGCACTCACGCATGGCAGCAACTACCTTACGCAATATATGCCCGCGGGGATGAAGCGCGTGCTCGCTCTCGGAGCCGCGCCGTCCTCGGCCTCATTCTATGCAAAGCATATTCATCCCATTCTGGATGCGAACTGCGCGAACTGTCATGGCGATGGACAGGCAAAGGGCGGTTTGCGCATGGACTCGTATGACTTGCTGTTAAAGGGTGGTCAGGATGGTCCGGTGATTGTCGTAGGCAGCGCAGCGAAGAGCGTGCTCTTTCAGCGAATCACGCTTCCGCCGGATCATAAGCATTTCATGCCCGCTGAGGGAAGGCCGCCGCTTCAGCCCGAAGAGATTGCATGGATCAAGGCGTGGATCGATCAGGGCGCATCCCCAACGCTCGCAAAGCTTGACGGGGTTACGATTCGCGATGAGTTACCTGAAGCGCCTATTGAGCCCGTGGGTGATTACGGCGCGCTGATGCCGGAGATCCAGAAAATGGACCAGGGGCAGGGCGCCAAGCTCAAGCAGGTATCGGCCAAGCCATCGGATGGTCTGATACTCTTTACCGTGGATGCGGCCGGCAATTTTGACGACGCACAGTTGGCGCAGTTTCAAAAGTTCGCGCCCTATATTGTGGAGGCTGAACTGGGCCGCACCGCGGTGACCGATGCGAGCTTCGACACGCTGAAGCAGTTCACTCATTTGCGCGCGCTGCACCTTGAAGAGACGAAGATTACAGGCGCCGGCTTGCCGAAACTGGCGTCGCTTTCGCATTTGAGTTATCTGAATCTGAGCGGGACCGAAGTCACACCCGCGTCCGCTGCGTCGTTGAGTGCAATCAAGAGCCTGCGCCACGTGTATCTGTACAACACGCCGGCGCAGCCCGCGCTCGCCGCGATTGGAGCGGCGCAGCCGAAGGAGAAGAGTGCACAATGAAAAAAGAACATCGACCTGCAAACGTCATCGTTGACAGACGAACCTTCTGCGCCGCCGCGGGAGCGACGGCACTGGCAGCCCTAACGCCGCAATTTACAGGCGCAGAGCCGGCCATTGATGAAGGCGGCTCCGCGCAGCCGGAACTCATCACGGGCAACGGCGAATGGACCTACAGGGTCTCCGCGGGCTGGGGGCAATTGCCGGCGGGAACCGTCTTTGGCGGCACGCATGGAGGCATCGCAAGCGACAAGGCCGGGCACGTGTACGTGAGCACGCAGAGTGCGACAGGGATCCTTGTATACAGTCCCGATGGAACGCTGTTGAGGACGATTGCGAATCAATACCCTGAAGTGCACTCCATGGTCTTCGCCGAAGAAAACGGTGAAGAGTATTTTTATACGACGGTGCAGACCGGAACTCCCAAAGAGAACTGGCTTTTCGTGAAAATGAAGACCGACGGCACGGTGGTGCAGAAGATCACCGCGCCGCCCGAGGCCGGCTTCAAAGCGCCCAATGAATGGCGGCTGACAGCGGCCGTCCCTGCGCCGGATGGGGGCATCTTTATCGCCAATGGATATGGGGACTCGCGCCTCTTCCGCTTCGACAAAAACGGCAACTATCTTGCCGACTATGCGGGCAAAGGAAAGGCGGACGGCCTGTTCGATTGCTGCCATGGAATCTCAGTGGACACGCGCTACGACCAGCCGCTGATGCTGGTCTGCGATCGCGAGAACCGCCGCCTGTGCCATTTCGATTTTGACGGCAAGTTCGTCAGCTCCATCACGCAGCATCTGCGGCGCCCATGTCAGATAAGCTTTCATGGAGATTGTGCCGTCGTCTCTGAACTCGAAGGCCGCGTCACGATTCTCGACCGCGATAACGCTCCAGTGGCCTTCCTTGGCGATAATCCGCAAAAGCAGCAGTGGGCCAACTATCAACTCCAGCCTGGCGACATTGCGCCCGCGTATTTCAGCGCCGCGCACGGATGCCATATCGACCAGCAAGCCAATATCTATGTCTCGGACTGGAATCACACTGGGCGCGTGACCAAGTTAGCCAGGAAACAGTCGTAAGTAATGAGTGACCAGAGGCCAGGTGCTGTTCACCGGTCGCCAGCCACTGTTTACCAACGCTCGCCACTGCGAAATTGAACGGACTCGATCCCGAGTTCTATCTTCGCACCGCCCTGGCCCGGCTCTCCGAGCGCCCTACCAATCGCATCGGGAAACTCCTGCCCTGGAACATCGCCGACTCACTCCAGACCGACTCTCAGGCCGCTTAGCGACTCTCAATCAGGTGTCCACTCAAAAACAAGTGGACACTGCGAGCTAGGAGGCATCCTCGCTGCCAAGAGGGGAGACTCACACGCTTAATCTGAAATTCCGATCGGAGTCGATTTGTCGTGTTCTTGATTTCTGCACTCTCTGTTCCCGATTCGCTTTGACAACCACTCGGCTAGGGTTTGAGGATAGTGTCTGAGGTGGTTCCGTCGGTTGGACTTAAGACTGGCGTTGTGGGGGTAGACATAGGAGTCCTCTTTCTTTGGGGGTGTTAAGCCACTGGGCGCAGCTCGGTGCAGCGGCCCAGCGGGTTTCGAGTAACGCTCAATCAACAACTTTCGAAAACGCGAATGACAGGCTCCTGCAGCCCTCGGACTTGAACCGCCTATGGGTGTCCACTTGGATTCGAGGACTCTTCATAGTCTTTGCTACGTGCCTACTCGTGAGTTTTAGCGACCGAACGTTTCGTTTTTGGTTCAAAATTACCGAGAAATCACTTCCGCGGAAATTGGCTGACGTGTCTAGGGCTATGCCTCTCCAAAATGTCCTCCAGCGAGAAACACGACCTGATTCATTCCGTAAGGAATCCCGATTCAGACCGCGGACATGTTCTTCGCTGCAGTCGATCTTGTGCCGGTCAAAGCACCCAAAAGCCTCAAGGTTCAACAAGGATCGGGAGGTGTGCGCAAGGCATATCAATCAAGTCCACTTATGATCACTCAAATTCAGCGAGCTTCAATAAGCTGCCAGATCTGTTTTGGGAGCAGAGGTGTTGAAACATATGGAAACCTGTTGAGGTGTGTTGTTAGCAAGGTAGTAAACAGATCGAACGAATCTTCGCGCCGAGGGTGCTGTGGAGACCGCTCCACCCGGATGAAACTTCGCAAGCGCAAATCGCACGAGCAGCCCGAATTCAGCTCCCATTCGTGTCGCAATCGACGTTTTCCGGTCCGAATCCCTGCGCGGTTTAACTACGATGCTCTTTTCATGATTTTCACGTGCCTAAACATTGAATGAAATCTCAGTCAGTCGGCCCACGCACTTCGTTCACCCCTTGCACGCATGAACGACTTCGATTAGACTCTTTCTACATTCGGCCCCTGATTCCTCCCCCATCAAATTCAGATCACCCGGAAACCCTGCGTCGACATCGCTATGTGGCAGAGAACATCATGCTCACTGAAATGGTGGAGGGTACATACCAGCTTGGGGAAATGCTCCAGTCAGATTGGGGCTTTCCGCAGCGTCCGCTCGGTCCAAAACCTCCTGTGTTGGGGGTCAATCCCAGATTGGCCCGCAGGCAACGCCCAGCGCAGTGCGCGCGACAATGGGCCATGCTCATCCCGTTCGCCATTGTGCTCCGATAGCCTTCAAGGTTGGAGAGATGGGCTACCAGTTCGTGGGGAATTGCTCGCGCGCCGATCGTGGCAGGTCAGAGGATGAAGAAGATGGAGATTGAAGATCGTTTCCAATATCTGATGAAAGCGGGTTTGAGATCGCGGGTCCGTTCACTCGCCGGGTATTTCCTCTTTCTCCTGCTGCTCCCATTACAAGTGAACGGCGCGACCTTTACTGCGAATGGAACCAATTTGACTGTGGCTTCCAGCAACATTCAGGTTTCATTCAGCGGAGCCGACGTGGTCGGAATCACGAATCTCCTGACATCCGAGAGCTACCTGCGCAACCCATCTTCCAACATGCAGTTGAATCTAACCCTTGTTACGCCCCCCACCCAGAACCTGGCTGCTTCCGGAGGGTGGGTGGTCAGCGGATCGACGGCCACTCTAAGCTTTACCGATTCAAATCGAGTGGTGTCGGTGACGGTGAGTGTCGATTCCTCGACACAGGAAGTAGTAGTCGACCTGAACGGTACGGCCAGTCAGGGAGGGGTGGAGCAGTTGATTTGGGGTACCACCGGCTGGGATATGTCCGCCGGAAAATTCGTCGTGCCTGCGCAGGAAGGCATATCCATTGACGCCAATAGCCTGGCAGCGCAAAGTGCTGGATATTATTTCGGCAACGGTTGGGCTGCGCCGCTGTCCTTGTTCCAGGGGAACTTGGGCGGGACGGCGATCTATTCCACAGATACGCAATCTCTTTCTAAGGACCTGCAGATCTCCGGCAACCAATTGCAAACGGCAAACGAAACCTTCGACGTGGAAGCGCAAGCGCCGTGGAATACCGCCACCCAGGCCGGTCCGATTGAATGGCGACTAGCGGCCTATAGCGGCGACTGGCAGAGCGGCGCCAGAATTTATCGCGACTGGCACACTTCCATTGCTCCTCCCGTTCCTTTGACCGGGGCCAGAGCATGGGCCAGTAACATCACTACAGTCATAGAAGAAGACACTCGGACATTTCCAACTTCGGATCTTGATTTGTTTGCGAGCGTACTGAACCCTTCCCAAACTCTCGTTTATATTCCAAATTGGCGGTCGGACGGAAACTGCTGCGGCTATCCGGACTATTCATGGCTTTCGACGGTGCCTCCCTTTATCGCGTACGCGCACAGCCTTGGTTTTCGCGTGATGCTGTACACGCTTCCCATGAGCGTTGATATGACGAGCCCCGACTACGCGTCCGTCGAGCAATATCAAGTCAAGGACCCGCTCACTTTACAGCCGGAAGTTTCGTTCGGGTTTGCCGTTATCGATCCAGCGGCTTCCGCGGCTCGGTCACTCTTTATTACCCGCATCTCTCCTGCAATTCAGACGCTCAATCCGGACGCAATCCATCTGGATTCCACAATTCCCATCAATGACGGAAATGGCCTGATTGACGGGAAAAACTTCCAGCAGGGATGGTCGCAACTCGAGACAGATCTGCTCACCACTTTCCCGAACCTGGTGCTGGGAGTAGAACAGGTCTACGATTCCGTTGCTGCTCAGGCGAGCTTCGCCGAGCCGTTCTACTGGTCCTACGGCTCAAACCTCAGCTCGGAAGTGACGCCTCCAGTCCCAATCGCCGCCTACTCCATGCCGAATGTCACGCGCTACTGGCACCTGGGTGTCACGAATCCGCCTGATCCAGGCTTTATAACCAACCTGGAGCAATACGAGGGTCAGGCAGTGATCCCCACGTTTCACAACAACGGGGGGCAAGGTAGCGTTCCCAGCTTCACGCAGACCGACATGGCCCGCTTCCTCGGCGTCGCAAACGCCTTTCAGACCTACAATCTTCAACCTGCATGGGACACAAACTGGAACGGGGCCATCGTGAAATACCAGGGCACCGGCGGTGTCACTGCCACGCTTACGAATACTGCGCCGACCATACAATTTGCGCTTCAAAACGCCGGCACTTCCACGAACCTTTACCAGCGCGTTTACGGGGTCAATCAGCTTGATTCTGCCCTCGCGGTCGAAAATTGGCCTGCCTACAACGGCACGCTAGCACTGGGGCTTGACCCTTCCCTACAGTATTGGCTCGATAGCACGCCCAACAATGCGGCTCTGGCTCACGTCACCGGGTTGCCCGCGGGCGCTCGAATTGGATTAGGCACGGGAACCTTAGTGACGCCGAGTTTCGCTTACTTCCAGCTGCTGCCGCCCTCGAACGAGTCCTTTGATTTCATATCGAACTTGTGGCAGGCGAGCGAGGGCGTCTCTTATAACGGCACCGATTATCCGCTAGAGAACGGCGCGTTTGACGCCTGGACCCAGATGACTGTGGGCGGTGTGACGCGTGAAGCTATCCTTACGCAACCGCCGTTCGGAGCTCAGAGCGGTGGCGACGTCTTCTTCCAGTACTCGGTTCCGGTCCCGGTTGGCAGCGGCGTGGTGCTTTCTTTTGCCGCGGGTATCGACGACTCGGCAATTGGTCAACGGTCGGGCCCGATGACGTTCACGGTCGAGGTAAATGGCGCCGTAGCCTGGCAGCAGGACGTTGCAACGGGCGCCTGGCAGGCGGGCTCAGTTGACCTGGAGTCCTACGCGGGTGAGACAGTCACCATTCGCTTCGTCACCGATCCGGGTCCCTCCGGCAATCCGAGTTTCGGTTCGGGTGGCTGGAGCGCGATGCAAATTGCAGTCGCGAATGACACTTTGAATGGCATTTCGTTAGCGGTGCCACCGTCGGTTACCTCCGCGCAGATCGCGCTTTCTGGCGGTAGCGCCAGCGTCAACGGTGGCACGATGACAGTCAATGGTCTGCCTTCCGGCGGCACAGTACTGGTGTTTCCCGGCTCGCCAGTTACGGTGTCGGCCGGCCAGACCCTCCTGAGCATTCCGTTTACGCTGTCTCAAGGATCAAATGACCTGGTGGCGGGACCGCCGGTGACGGCATACGCCGGCACCGGCGATATCGGCTCTACCACCTCGGGCGGCATCACGAAACCGAGCACTTTGTATGCGCAGGTTACAAAGAACGGACAAACGATCTTTTCGTGGCTCCTGCAACTACCAGCGTCGCCCGCCTTATCGCTGTCGTTCAGCGCCGGGTCTTGGGATGGCAATGTTCCGGGCCCTGACTATCTCATGTCGGTCCGCGTTAATGGGACGGTGCTATGGCAGGAGAGCGAGGCGGTCCCGGCTGCCTGGCAATATGGCGCCGTCGATCTGTCCCAGTGGAGCGGACGGACGGTGCTTGTGGAATTGATCCCAGGTTCCCAGGTCTTCAACCCCAACGGTAACGATTTAATTTCCTGGGCCGAACTGTTGTTCAGTGCTTCGGGCGCGGGAGTGAGTTGCAATGCAAGCTTGGGAGGGAATGCGCCGATCAATGCGCCTGCCGGCGGAGCTACTGGCATGGTGTCGGTTACCACTGCAGCCAATTGCGAATGGCTGGCCGGCGGAGAATCGGACTGGATTACCGCAACCCAGTCGGCATCTTCCGGAAACGGAACCGTCACATATACGATTGCACCCAACGTGGGCGCCGCCCGCCAGTCCGCGCTGCTGGTCGACGGAACTGAGATCCCGGTTTCGCAGGCTGCTTTTGTTCCAACCTACACAGTTGGGGGGACAGTTTCCGGCCTCACGGGCAGCGGGCTTGTGCTCGAGAACAATGGCGGCAACAATCTTTTGGTCGGCACGAATGGGGTCTTCACATTTACCACAGCCGTTACCAGCAGCGGGGCTTATAACGTCACAGTTTTGACCCAGCCTTCCAGCCCGGCGCAGACCTGTTTAGTGACCAATGGCAATGGAATGGCGAGTGCCAACATCACAAACATTCAGGTGACCTGCACCACCGTGAAAGCGGCGCCGACGGTATCGGTGACGCCGGGCTCATCGAGTATCACGACTCTCCAGCCGCTTCAAGTGACAGTGACTGTGAATGGCGGAACGGGCAACCCCACGCCAACAGGCTCGGTGACATTAGCGAGCGGCGAGTACAACTCGGCAGCCACGACGTTGAGCGGCGGCTCGGCGACGATTACGGTTCCCGCCGGGTCGCTCTCCGCGGGCAGCGACACGTTAACAGCCACTTACACGCCGGACGCAAGCGGTTCTTCGAACTATGTGAGCGCGACGGGCAACTCGGGTTCGGTTATGGTGAGCAAGGCGACGCCGACCGTGACAGCGATGCCGAGCTCGACGAGTATTACGACGACGCAGTCGCTCCAGGTGACGATTACGGTGAGCGGCGGAGAAGGCGACCCGACACCCACGGGCACGGTGACGCTGACCAGTGGCAAGTACAGCTCATCCAATACAACACTGAGCAGCGGCGCGGCCATGATCACGATCCCCGCAGGATCGCTGGCTACGGGCACAGACACCCTATCCGTTACCTACAGCGGCGACTCGCTCTACTCCGGGACTACGGGTACAGGCAGCGTTACCGTGACTTTGTCCACCGCTTCCGTCACGGTCACGCCTGCCAACAACGGGACGTTCGACTCGTCGCAATCTGAATCGGTCACGGTGACCGTTGTTGGCGCCGGGCCGGCGGCAACCGGAACCGTTACGCTCTCGGGCGGCGGATACACCTCGCAGTCCACGGCCCTCAGCTCCGGCATAGCTGCAATCACTATCCCGTCCTACCAGTTCACCACCGCCGGAAGCATCACGCTCACCGCAAACTACAGCGGCGATGCCGTCTACGCCCCTGGATCAGGCACGGGAAGCGTCACCGTGGACGCGCCGTACTCGCTTGCGGCAACTACTCCGTCGGCGATCAATCCGGGCAGCAACGCAACAGCCACGATTACGCTTACCGCAGATCCGAGCTACTCGGGAACCGTCACCCTCACATGCGCCCTGGCCTCAAGCCCAACCGGAGCCGAGGATCTGCCCACGTGCGCGATCACTTCTGGCTCGCCGTTAACCATCACAAACGGCGTGCCCAGCGGCAGCACAACGGCCTCCATTACGACAACGGCGGCGACCGCGTCGAGCCTTGACGGTCGCGGCCTGCCGGGCTGGAGCAGTGCGGGCGGAGGAATGGTCCTCGCCTTGCTTGTCTTCCTCGGCGTTCCCGCGCGCCGGCGCAGTTGGCGCAGCCTGCTCGGTCTACTCGTTGTCATAGTCGTCCTCAGCACTCTAGGCGCCTGCGGCGGAGGCGGAGGTGGTGGTGGTGGTGGTGGCGGAGGTGGCAACCCCGGTACCACGGCCGGGAATTACACCTTCACCGTTACCGGCACGGGCAACCCTGGCATCACTCCAGCGCCCACAGTAACCGTGAAGCTCACTGTGAACTGATTCAGACTCCAAAGGCACGCGGCTCATTCTTCAATAGGTCGTGCGTGCGTTTTGTCATCGAGAAACTGTGCCTGGCCAAATTGCCATTCGGGGGAAAGCGACCTGGTTCTTTCCGTGGCAAGCCTTAATCCAGATCGCGGCAGCTACGAGGCGAATCCTCGAGCATTCCGCCCGGGGCGATTATCCACCCTCATCGTGCACGATGCGCACGAACGGCATTGCGGCGAGTCAGAACAACCTGATATCTCAATCTCTCCCCGCGCTGCATGTACGCTTCAGAGGTACAAATGATCGGGAAGGCTACCCTGATCTATGGCGCCGGCGCCACTGTGGCTTTCTTGTGATGCGGGTGCCTCTCACTGAGAGGCTTCCGTGTTTCGGGTTTCACCGCGGTCTCGTCCACCGGGGTGGTGCCTTGCACGTCATTCGTGAATGTTGCACCGGCGGGCACCAGATAATCTTCCGCCGTCTGGCCGTCAGTGCTGCCGGTTGTGACGCTGATGCGCGAGGCATCGATGCCCTTATCCGTCACGAGGTATTCTTTGGCGTTTACGGCGCGCAGTGCAGCGAAGTCTTCAGCCTTGGCGTGCCTGCCCTTCTTCGGGGTCCTTTCCGCCGCGGTTGCTTCGCCTACCACAACGACCTTGGCGTCCGCGTGGCTTACGAGATCGAGGGCGACCTGGTCAAGGCAGGCCTTGGCTTCGTTGTCGACGCGGGTGGGACGCTTCGGGTCTTTCTCGAAGGAGATGGAGCAAAGCGCCTGGGTGCGCGGAGCTGGGGGAACATACGGCGCTGTAATGGTCACCGTGGTGCCGGAGGTCGCGCTCTGGCCTTTGTCATCAGACACATTGCAAGTGATGGCGACAGCGCCGGTGGGAGAGCCAGTCGAATCGAAAGTAGCCGAGGCGCCGGTACCGCTGATGGCGCCGGACACGGCCGAATAATTGTAAGTCAGCGGACGGTTCTGCGGGCTCACTGCGGAAGCGGTGATCGTGCTCTTGTCGCCCGGCTTGATTGTGCTGGGGCTGGCCGAGCAGCTGACGGTTGGCGGCTCGTATGCCTTGACGGTGAAAGTGGCCGAACAATCGGCAGTCTGGCCGGGCTTCAGCCCCTCTTTGCCAGGCTTGCCCTCTTTTACTTCAACCTTCACCGTGTAGGCTCCTGCCGACAGCGATCCGGTTGAGCCCGAGTCCAACGATGCCGACGTTCCGGCGCCCTTCAGTCCGGGCACGCCCGACCAGGAATACACCGCGTTGAACTTCGGTTCCACATTGCCGACCGTTGCGGTTACCGCAATTGGGTCGCCGGGGAAGATGGACGATGGGTTGGCCGAGCAAGCCAGGGTTACAGGCGGAGGCGGCGTATTGGCGCCGAAGTGATAGACCAGGCCTGCACCCAGGCGCAGATCGTTCTGGGTGTCGTTGCCGTTGTTGGGCAACCTGGTTCTTACGTAGCTTGCTTCCGCCACGCGCACGCCGATGTGCCGGGTGAGGTATATGTTGAAGCCGCCGCCTGCCTGAATGGCGAGCGAGTCGGCGGTGGGCACGGTCCCGCCTGTGGCGGGGAAGACGCCGTCGAATGCATGCACGCCGCCGAACAGCCCCTGGCCGTAGATCTGGAAGCGGGGCTTTTCCCCTGAGGTGTCCCAGGATGTGTAGGTGTAGCGTGGGCCGGCCATGAATGAAATCTTGTTGATGTCCACTCCCGGCGTGACGTTCGAGGCATGGTCGCCGGTAAAAGTGGCAGCGATGCCGAAACCCTTCCAGAAAGTCACGGCTCCATCTACGCCGCCGCCCTGCAGCCAGAAACAGCCGCAGTTACTGGGTGCAAGTTTTGCCCGCTCCGCGTCGTAGGTGATCCCCAGATCGGTGGAGACGTTCGATTGTTTTGGAGCACTGGGTGAATGCTGTGCCCAGCCAGTCACGGCGGTCAGCAGGCACGCGCCTGCAAGGAACACAGCGCCCCGAATTGAGAATCTCATCCCATGCATCTTCGTCCATCTCCTTGCTACTCAACCGTGAGGGTAACTGTGGCAGAGTGCGTCAGGGCACCTGAGGTTCCGGTTACAGTCACTGTATAACTCTGCTGTTGCTGAGCAAAGAAACCGCTGGTGGATCCGCAGCCACTGATTCCGGCTACCACTGCCATGCCGGCAACGAGCAACAACAGCATAGACAGCGTGCGGCTCAGCCGCTTGCCGGCTCGCCGCAGTCTGCCGGCGAATGGAAGCAGCATCAACGCCAGCGCGAAGGACGCCAGGCCGCTCGCGACACTGTGATTCGGTTTGCCGCGCGAACCGGCACTGCCGCCTGCGTTGTTCATTGCGCGCTGGATGCTTGGATGCAGGTTGACGGGGTTGATGCCGGCTTGCGTTTGCGATAGATCGATCGTCAGGGTGACCGTTGTAGAACCCTCACCCGTCGCGACCGAGGCAGGCGAGAAGGTATAAGTTGCGCCTGCCGGCAATCCGCCAGCCGTGAATGCGATTGCTGCCGGGAAGGTGGTCCCGTCAATCGGGCTCACTGTGAAGGTAAACACTGCGGAGCCGCCGGGCAGCACCGTCACCGTCTTAGACGAGATAGTGAAGCCGAAGTCCTCCACCTGCTGCGTCAACGGGCTGCTGGTAGCGGCAAGGAAGTTCGTGTCGCCGCCGTAGTCTGCCGTGATGGAGTGCGAGCCCGCGGACAGGCTGGAAGTGGTGAACGTGGCCACTCCGCCGGAGAGGGTGCCCGTGCCCAGAGGCGTGGCTCCATCCAGGAAGGTTACGGTTCCGGTTGGCGTGCCCGCGCCCGAAGTGACGGTCGCCGTGAATGTGATTCCGTTCTCGGCCAGAACCGGATTCACGCTGCTGACAATGGTGGCTGCGGACATCGCCTTGTTGACCGGAATGCTTTCAGCGACCTGCGGCGCGGCTGCGTAGTTGCTGTTGCCGGACTGGTTGGCGGCGATGATGACTGTGCCTGCGCCGTTGATGGCCAGCGAGTTGCCGTTGAGCGTAGCCGGGCCGGAGACGAGGGTGAAGACTACAGGCAGCCCGGAGGTCGCGGTCGCACTGAGCGTGAGCGGGGCGACTCCGAACGTCACCCCGGCTGCATCCGCGAGAGTGCCGGCGGAGAGAGTGATAGTTTGCGGCTCTTCGTTGACCAGCAGCGTTACGCTGGCCATCGCAGTGGTGTAGTCGGCTGTATCAGTCGGAGTGAAAGTGACCGAGAGAATTTGCGAACCCGCAGCCAGGAGGGTGCCGGCAACTGGGTTGTAAACAAATGCGCCGGCGACCGTCGAGCTAGCATCGAGCTGCGTTGCGCTGAGCGCCGTTCCGTAGGTGATGGCAGCCGGGGTAGCCCAGACGATTGGCGGCACGGCCACGTTGACGGTGATCGTTACGCTCGCCGTCGCGGTCGTGTAGTCGGTGGTATCGGTTGGCGTGAAGGTGACAGAGAGCGTATGCGGCCCGGCAGTCAGGATTGTTCCGGCCGCCGGGTTGTAAATGAACCCGCCCGCGACCGTCGAACTGGCATCGAGCTGGGTTGCGCTTAAGGCTGTTCCGTAAGTGATGGCTGCGGGCGTTGGCCAGACGATTGCGGGTGCGGCCTGATTGACGGCGATCGTGACACTGGCCGTGGCGGTGGTGTAGTCAGTAGTATCGGTCGGCGTCAAGGTCACTGAGAGCATGTGCGAGCCTGCGGTCAGAACCGTTCCGGCCGCGGGGTTGTAAACAAACGTGCCGGCGACCGTCGAGCTGGCATCGAGCTGGGTTGCGCCGAGCGCGGTGCCGTAGGTAATGGCTGCGGGCGCTGCCCAGGTGAAGGCAGGCGTTGCCTGGTTGACGGTTAACGAGACGGTGGCAGTCGCGGTGGTGTAGTCGGCGGTATCAGTTGGCGTCAAGGTCACCGAGAGCGTGTGCGTGCCTGCGGTCAGGACGGTGCCGGCTGCCGGGTTGTAAACAAACGCGCCGGCGACCGTCGACGTAGCGTCGAGCTGCGTTGGGCTGAGCGCCGTTCCGTAGGTAATGGCTGCCGGGTTGGCCCAGGCGATGGCGGGCGTTGCCTGGTTGACGGTTAACGAGACGGTAGCAGTCGCGGTGGTGTAGTCAGCGGTATCGGTTGGCGTCAAGGTCACTGAGAGCGTGTGCGTGCCTGCGGTCAGGACTGTACCGGCTGTCGGGTTATAAGCAAATGCGCCGGCGACCGTCGAGCTAGCGTCGAGCTGCGTTGCGCTGAGCGCCGTTCCGTAGGTAATGGCTGCCGGGTTGGCCCAGGCGATGGCAGGCGTTGCCTGGTTGACGGTGATCGTTACGCTGGCCGTCGCGGTCGTGTAGTCGGTGGTATCGGTAGGCGTGAAGGTGACAGAGAGCGTATGCGGTCCAGCAGTCAGGATTGTTCCGGCCGCCGGGTTGTAAATGAACCCGCCCGCGACCGTCGAACTGGCATCGAGCTGGGTTGCGCTTAAGGCTGTTCCGTAAGTGATGGCTGCGGGCGTTGGCCAGACGATTGCGGGTGCGGCCTGATTGACGGCGATCGTGACACTGGCCGTGGCGGTGGTGTAGTCAGTAGTATCGGTCGGCGTCAAGGTCACTGAGAGCATGTGCGAGCCTGCGGTCAGAACCGTTCCGGCCGCGGGGTTGTAAACAAACGTGCCGGCGACCGTCGAGCTGGCATCGAGCTGGGTTGCGCCGAGCGCGGTGCCGTAGGTAATGGCTGCGGGCGCTGCCCAGGTGATGGCAGGCGTTGCCTGGTTGATATTCAGCGTGCCCGTCGCCGATCCCTGGTAGTTGGCGTTGCTGATGGTGCCGATTACCGTGTAACTGCCGACGGTCGTCGGTGGCGTGGGATTGCCGTTGTAAGTAAAGTTGACGGTCAGTCCGGCGGGCGTCGTGCTCGCGGTGGCCGAGAGTGGCGAGCCTGTATAAGTCTGCGTCAGGCTGCCCAGCGTCACGGTCGCGGTGGCCTTGCCTACGGCAAGGGTGTGGGTGTTGTCGCTGCTGGCGGAAAAGGACACGGTCCCGCTATAGGCAGCTTGAATGGCGTAGGTTCCCACCGCAGTTCCAGCCGGCAGCACGTAACTAACGCTGGCCGCGTCATTGAGGACCGTGGTGCTGGTAACTGGGGTGCCAACAGGCGTGGCGCCTTGAAGCACGGTAAATGTCACAGTGCCGGCGTTCACCAGTCCCGAAGGGCTCGTCACGGTCGCCGTCAGCGTCACATTCTGGGCGGCAATGCTGTATGTCGCCACAGCGCTCGCCGCAGAGGTGGTGGTACCTGCCGAGCTGACAGTAATGGTATGAGTGCTGTCACTGCTGGCGGAAAGGGACACGGTCCCGCTATAAGCAGCCTGAATGGTATAGGTTCCCGCCGAAGTTCCAGCCGGCAGCACATAGCTGACGGTGGCCGCGCCATTGGCAACCGTGGCGCTGGTAACTGCGGTGCCAATTAGCGTGGCGCCCTGGAGCACGGAGAAGGTCACAGTGCCGGCATTGACCGCTCCCGCAGGGCTCGTCACCGCCGCTGTCAGCGTTACCGATTGTGCGCTGGTGTTGTATGGCGTCGAGACGTTGACCGCGGCGGTGGTTGTAATCGCCGGGCTGACCACGAGCGTGTGCGAGTTGTCGCTGCTGACGGCGAAGGTAGTGGTCCCGCCGTATGCGGCCTGGATGGTATAGGTGCCCGCTGGGGTGCCCGCGGGCAGAACAAAGCTCGCACTGGCCGCGCCGCCGGTGACCGTGCCGCTGGTCACGGAGACGCCGATCTGTGTGGCGCCCTGGAACACTGCAAAAGTTACCGTGCCCGCATTCACGGTTCCCGAAGTAGTCGTCACGGTCGCCGAAAGCGTCACGTTCTGCGCGCCTTCACTGTAGTTTGCAGTCGCGCCCGCCGCTGTAGTGGTGGTGGAAGTCAGTTCCACATCGAATTGGCTGCTGGTGGCCGAGATGACCAGTGGCGTGGGGGTGACGGCGGAATTCAATGTCAGGTTGGCGGTGAGCGAATCGTTGGTGCCCACCAGGCTTACCTGAAGAGCGGAGTATGTGGCTATTCCCGTTGCGTCACTGATGGCTACTGAGCCGCCGGTGAGGGCTCCGGTTCCGTTCAAGGAGAGCGGGATGGTCACAGTGGGCAGCGGCGTGGCCGTTACGACAAACGGGTTGCCGCTTTCATTGAGCGTGACTCCGGCGCCGAAGCTGGTCAGCGCGGGTACGGTGGTTGGCGGCTCGGTGCTGAAGGTCATTGAATAGTTGGATTGCACCGCGCCCGAGTCCTGGCATGTGACGGCGTTGTAGGTGGTGGTGCGTGGAAGGCCGCGCTGGTCCGTCCCGGTGGCAGCCGATGGGTTGATGTCGCAAATGGCCGGACTGCCCGGTAAAGCGGGCATGGTCTGCGCGGGACCGCCGTAGTTGCCGAGCGGAGCCAGGTTGATGCCGCCGACGCCGACCTGGTTGCCGCCGTTGTCAGTGAAGCCTCCATCGATATCGGCATCCCCTGAATTTCCAGACACGATCGAGTTTGCCAGGTTGACTGTGGTTCCGACACCGTAAATGCCGCCACCGCCAGTCGCTGAATTGCCGGAGATTGTGCTGTCGGTCACTGTCAACGTTCCGCTGACATTCATGATGCCGCCGCCGACGCCGCCGGAAGCAACGTTGCCAGCGACGGTGCTGTTTGTCACGGTCAGCGTACCGGCGTTGAAGATGCCACTGCCTTGGCCAGTGCTCGCCGAATTGCCGGAGATGGTGCTGCCGGTCACCGTAAGCGTGCCGAGGTTCGCGATGCCGCCCCCGAACCCGCCGTTCGCCGAATTGCCGATGATGGTGCTGTTGTTGATCGTCAACGTACCGCTGTTCGATATGCCGCCACCCGAGGCGCCAGTCGATCCGTTGGTGACGAACAGGTTGGCAACAGCCGCGCCTGTCACGGCGGAATTGACGGTGAAGTCCGTAGAGGCGGCCGCTCCATTCACCGTTACCAGGTTCGCCAGTGCCGCCCCTGTGCCGGTGGTTGGTCCAATGATGGTGGTATTCGATGGAATGGTCAGCGTGCCGTTTGTCAGGGTGATTGTGTTAGCCGCCGCCGTATTCGTGGCCGCAAAGGCAGTCGAGTCGAAGGTGATGCTGCCGGAGCCGATGCTGCCGGCCTGGAGCAACGCATCGCGCAGGCTGCACGAAGCGTCTGTACCGGTTCCGGGCGCGGTCTGAATGGTGCAATTCGAGGCGACGCCTGCATCGTCGGCTGCCGTCGTCACAACGAGAGCGGGGATCGTTACGCTGATATTTCCGCTGGTCCCGACCAGGCTGTTCACCGAATCGGTTGCCGTGATGGTTTGCGTGCCGGCCGTCTCCATGGTTGCGGAGAAAGTGCCGGTTCCGTTGGTGATTGCGCTGCTGCCGGGGAGAATGGCGTTGGGATCGGTGCTGGTGAAGACGACCGTGCCGCCGTAGCTTGTGGCCACATTGCCGTAAAGATCATAGGCGGTTACGGTGAAACTGATCGGCGAGCCGGCATAAGTCGACGCCGGCGCGGCCAGCCCGATGTGTGTCGCCACACCTGGCTGGATGGTAAAGAAGCCCGTGCCCGTAATCGAAGGATTGGTCGTGTCCGTGGCCGTAATCGAGTCTGTCCCGGCGGTTTTAAGTACGGCGGTCTGAGAGCCTACCCCGTTGACCAGAGTGACCGGACCCAGATTGACGAATCCGGGATCGGAGCTGGTGAAGGCTACTGTTCCGTTATAAGAGGTTGCCAGGTTCCCGGAAGCATCATAGGCGTAAATGTTGAAGCTGAACGCCGTGTAGAAGGGCTCGGGTCCGCCGGGAATCACGAGATGCGTTGCAGGTCCCGGATTGACGGTGAGAGTAAAGCTCTGCGTAGCGATCGACCCGACGCCATTGCTGGCGGTAATCGTAAGCGGGTAAGTGCCGGAGGCGCCGGACGGCGTGCCGCTGAGAAGACCAGAGCTGGTAAAGATGACACCGGTCGGCAAAACGCCGGTTTCACTAAACGTCGGGGACGGGTAACCGGAAGCGGTGACGGTGAAGGAGCCAGCGACGCCAATGGTGAAAGTGGCGATGCTGGCGTTGGTGATGGATGGGGGCTGATCCACAGTCAGCGTGAAGGTCTGTGTGGCATTTGACCCGATGCCGTTGCTCGTCGTGAAGGTGATCGTGTAGACGCCGCCCGTGCCGGCAGCCGGCGTGCCGCTGAGAACGCCCGAGCTGGTAAAGGTGACGCCGGAGGGTAGAGCTCCGGTTTCACTAAATGTCGGGCTGGGGTAACCGGAAGCGGTGACGGTAAAGCTGCCCGCGGCGCCGGTGGTGAAGGTGGTCCTGCTGGCGCTGGTGATGGCCGGGGACTGGTCCACAGTGAGGGTGAAGCTCTGCGTGGCGATGGGGCTGACGCCGTTGCTCGCCGTGATTGTGAGCGGATACGTGCCGGGAGCCCCGCTGGGTGTGCCGCTCAGAACACCAGAGCTGGACATCGTGACACCGGTCGGCAAAACGCCGGTTTCGCTAAATGTCGGGCTGGGGTAACCGGAAGCGGTCGCGGTGAAGCTGCCCGCTACGCCGGTAGTGAAGGTGGCGCTGGAGGCGTTGGTGATGGATGGGGGCTGATCCACAGTCAGCGTGAAGGTCTGTGTGGCATTTGACCCGATGCCGTTGCTCGCCGTGAAGGTGATCGTGTAGACGCCGCCCGTGCCGGCAGCCGGCGTGCCGCTGAGAACGCCCGAGCTGGTAAAGGTGACGCCGGAGGGCAGAGCTCCGGTCTCAGAATAGGACAGCGAGGGATAGCCGCTGCCGGTAACGGTGAAGCTGCCTGCGTTGCCGACCGTGAAAGTGGTGCTGCCGGCGCTGGTGATCGCGGGGGCCTGATCCACCGTCAGCGTGAAGCTCTGCGTGGCGTTGGGGCTGACGCCGTTGCTCGCCGTGATTGTGAGCGGATACGTGCCGGGAGCCCCGCTGGGTGTGCCGCTCAGAACGCCGGAGCTGGACATCGTGACACCGGTCGGCAAAACGCCGGTTTCGCTAAATGTCGGGCTGGGGAAGCCGGTGGCGGTTGCGGTGAAGGAGCCCGCGGTTCCGGCGGTGAAGGTGGCGCTGTTGGCGCTGGTGATGGCCGGGGACTGATCCACAGTCAGCGTGAAGCTTTGCGTGGCGTCGGGGCTGACGCCGTTGCTCGCCGTGATGGTGATCGGGTAGGTGCCGCCAGTGCCGGCAGCCGGCGTTCCGCTGAGAAGGCCCGCGCTGCTCAAGGTGACGCCGCTAGGCAGAGCGCCGGTCTCGCTAAACGTTGGGGCGGGATTGCCGGTTGCGGTCACGGTGAAGGAACCCGCGGTTCCGACCGTGAAGGTCGTGCTGCTGGCGCTAGTGATGGCCAGAGGCACCTCGATGGTCACGCTGTCGGTGTTTGAGTTTGTAGAGCTGGCTCCAGCGCCGCCCGCAGAGACCTGGTTGCCAATCACTCCACTTGCCGTCCCGGACACGGTTACGTTGATCGTCAAATCCGGATAGGCGCCGCCATTATCGGCAACCGCGGAGTCATTCGTGCAGGTCACCGTTTGTCCCACCGCCGAACAGGACCAGCCTGTACCGGATCCGCTCGCGAATGTGAATGCTGAGTTCAGCGTATCGGTGACGGTCATTGGGTTGGTGCCCGTCGGATCGCCCGTTGGACCTCCGGTTCCATTGTTCTCAACCATCACCGTGTATGCGCCCGAACCGCCCTGCGTGAATTCGCTGGCGCTCGACAACCCAACTGACACGGCCGGCAGATTCTCAGTGAGATTCAGGCACCAGCCCTTGGCTGCGCCGGTACCGTTGGCGTTCGCGTTGGGTGAGTTGAAGTAGAGGCTCCAGGTGCCGTTCGCATTGGTGCTGCCGAACTCGCTATCGAAAGTGGAAGCGCCGCGGGTCGCGGAGTAACCGAATGATCCCGGCAGGGTATCGAAGCCGCCAGGATCGGCGGTAAAGACATCGTTGGCGTTGTCAGTGCCCACATAGCTCGTGGGCTTGTAGGTGCCGGGACTGATATTCCCGCTTCCACTCGACATCAGGCTGCCGGCACTGTCGGCGAAGGTATAGTTTCCGGCAGTCGCTTCATCCCCGATGGTGCCATCGGCCGTATTGGAGAAGAAGTCAAGTGCCGCGCCCGTTGGGCCCACTACGAGCGACTCGGTATTGTCCAGTTGATCGCCGACGAGAATGGAGAAATTGGTGAGAGTGAGGGTCGCGGTGTTCAGTGTGCCGGGAAGATTCGTCACGAAGATATTCGATGGGTTCGGGGTTTCTGCGCCGCTGGTCCCCATCGGAATCGTGATGGCCCCGGTATTGCAGAATTGCCATGTGTTGCTGTTTACCGCAGTGACCGCGGAAGCATCGTCAATGCGCTGGTACTTGCTGGCGAAGCTTGTGTCGTACGTACTGTTTCCACTGTAAGTGGCGATGATTTTGTGGTCGCCCTCGGCCAGCGAGCTGGTGGTGACCGATGCCACACCGCCGGCGTTCAGGGTCGCCGCAGCCGCCAGGACGGTTCCGGTGGTTTCGTCCTTGAATTCGACCGTACCCGTGGTAACGGGAGTGGATGATCCATTGACCACCACCGTTGCGGAGAGAGTGACGTTTGCCCCGGTAAATGCGTCCTGCTGGCTGGAACTGAGGGTGGTAGTGGTCGCGGTTCCCGTATTAACGTCCAGGGAGATGCACCAGCCGCCCACGGTGAGGGCATCGGTTCCGTTGGATGCAGTGGCATACAACGCCCAGTCGCCATTTGCGGGTGCTCCGCTGAACGCCTGCTGCAATGTAAAAGAGTTTGTTTTGCCGTGCGGCGCTGCGTAGTTGATGGTTCCGGGGACCAAAGGAATTTTCGAGTCCACGATCGGCGAGTTGGAGGCCGGGAATGTGTCGATCGTCTGAATATTGCCGTCGAAGGGCAGATAGTTGTCGTTACTTATAGGTGTTCCGTAATCCGGTGACAGCGTGGCGGAGTCG
The DNA here is from genome assembly GCA_963770555.1 of uncultured Acidobacteriaceae bacterium. Taxonomy (GTDB): domain Bacteria; phylum Acidobacteriota; class Terriglobia; order Terriglobales; family Acidobacteriaceae; genus Telmatobacter. The sequence continues at coordinate 522,730 of CAVYQC010000006.1, read as the reverse complement.
GAAATAAACAGGTTTACGTCTGAGCCTTCTGTATTGAATGCCGTATCCAGAAAGTCCAGGTTGTTCGAGCCGCCCGGTCCAACCAGCAGGAATTCCGCATCGATTCCCGTACCCGCCGCACCCTGCGTTACGCCTTCCAATTCCAAGGTCACGTCGCCCACGGTAGTCCCGGCGGGATAGCCGGAAACTCCAATGATCGCGGGATAGGCGATCGGCGTGCTGTCGAGGGCGGCCGAGAACGAGGTGTTATTGCACCACGTGTTTCCGGACTGGGTGGCCTGGACTTCGATCAACTGGGTGAGACTGCCGCTGCTGGGGCCAAAGCCTCCGCCGCCCGAATAGACCGCGTCGATGACGTGGTAGCCCTCGGTCATGGTCGTTTCGCAGGTTGCCACGTCGCCGCTCACCACAGACGCGCCGCAACCGGCGATGGCCGTGCCGTTATTGGAAAAGGCAACCGTCCCCGTCGGCGTGCCGGAACCCGTAACCGTAGCTGTGAGGGTGACGGTGCTGGTGGTCAACGCCGGATTCAGACTGGAGGTGACCGCGGTCTCGGAGGGCAAGGTGGTGGCATACGTGACCACCATTTCCCACGAGGTGACGGAGACGGCCGTGGCAAATCCGTCGCCGTTGATCATCGTCAGCGTCCACTCGTCGCCATCGTTAATGGATGTTCCCGCAAACCTCCCGTCCAGGGTGGCGCTGCCGTCCGTTTGCGGCCAGTCTGTCGCGGTGCCCAGTGGCGGGTCGATACCGATGTTCGCGATCCAGTAGGAACTGGGCTTTACCGTGACCGAGCCCGTATGCTGCCAGACACCGGGGCTTCCGTTGGGCGCCGCGGCCGCGCCGTCCTTCACCGTAATGTCGACGTCGTCGAGGCCGGAGCCGGAGTCCCCCAGGTCATCGCCGTCTGTGCCGTCGCCTGTCGCGCCGAGCAAGACCAGCGACGGTCCGCTGTTTGGCGCCTGCAGCAAAAACGTCGTCGGCTGCAAACTGAAACCTGTAGCTCCGTTCGATGTCACACCATTGAGAATGATCTCGAGGGTTGCGATCGAAGAGCCCGTGGCGCCGGAGATGGTAAGGGTGGAACTGGAAGCGGTAAGCTGCGTCCCGGAAAGCGAAACGGCTCCGCCGCCGGTAAACGTCTGCTGGGCGCTGACAGCGGCGGGAAGCAGCAGGGTAACCAGGGCAGGAACAACAAGGCTGAACTTCAGGCGGGCAAACCGCTTCGGCAACTCGGAAAGAGCAGAGAACGACATGCTAGGGACCTCGCACTGCGGGGACAATGGCGCGTTTCGGGGAAAAGTGAATCGCTTACCGGTCGCGAGACACGAATCTCGTCGCCGTCGAAGGCGGGGAAAACAAACCTGACAAGCCTCACCTTCGCGCCCTTTCAGGCCGCGAGGTAAAAATGGAAGAGGCTGCGAACATCAAATCTCAGTGTCGGTAGGTGTATCGCGCTGAAGTTACCCATGTCAACGAATATCTCCATCCATCCCCCCCTCACTTTCGTGCTATAGATCTGCCGCCGCGTAGACGCAACTTATTTGCTTTCAGCCAGTGCCATGAGTTTGAAGGTCTTGTGCACGCAGACCTGCCGGGTGCTCCAGCGAATTGCCTTGGCACCATTAGCACGTAAAATGATGCGGCTCAATTTTAATTTAAGAGAAATTTGTTGCGCGTCGGAATACGCAGGTGGTAAAAGTGTGAAGCTATTTCCTCGCGCTCCCGAAGCATCCGCAAGAAACTCAAGGAGGAATCCAGAATGAGCACGGCCTTTGTAGGCGAAGTACGTCTGGTCGGTTTCAACTTCGCGCCAGTCGGCTGGGCGGTCTGTAACGGTGCACAGCAATCGATTTCCGAAAACCCCACGCTGTTCAACCTGATCGGCACCACTTACGGGGGGAATGGTCAGACAACGTACAACCTTCCAGATTTGCAAGGCCGCATTCCGATCCACCAAGGCTCGAACGGAGTCAGCAACTACGTGATTGGAGCAACCGGAGGCGTTGAAACAGTAACCATCAGCCTGAATCAGTACCCGGCCCACACCCACCAACTGCTGGGTTCCGGGACCGCCGCCTCGTCAAACATTCCGACCAATAATACGCTGGGCAACGGCGTGTCCGCCTACACCACCACGGCGCCGGAAATCGCGATGAATAACGCCGCGATCGGTTTCAGCGGCGGGGGGAACCAGCCGCACGGCAACCTGCAGCCCTTCCTGGTGCTGAATTGGGTTATCTCGTTGTTTGGTGTCTATCCAAGCCAGTCGTGACGGGAACAGTCGATAACCAGCAACCGAAGGAGAAGAAGAATGGGAACACCTTTTGTGGCCCAGCTGATGCTGGCATCCTTTAACTTCGCACCCAAGGGTTGGGCACTGGCCAACGGGCAATTGTTGGCGATTAACCAGAATCAGGCGCTTTTTTCGCTTGTCGGAACGACCTTCGGCGGGAATGGAATACAAAATTTCGGGTTGCCCAACCTGCAGGGCCGGACTTCGGTCGGCGTGGGCAATGGAATTAATTACGGAGAGATAGGCGGCGTTGAATCGGTAACGGTGCTGTCGACTCAGGTGCCGCCGCACACCCACCAGCTCAACGCATCGGGCGCGGGGGCTTCCCTACCAAAACCCGTGGCTGGAGTCATGCTGGCCGGCCAGGGCGCAAGCGACTACGTGGGGCCGAGCAGTCTTGGGGCAATGAACGCGGCGACCGTCTCCTCTGCAGGCGGAAGCCAGCCCCACGAGAACCGGCAGCCTTATCTGGTGATGAACTGGTGCATCGCTCTGTCGGGCATCTTCCCATCCCGCAGCTAGACCTCGCATCTGAAGGAGAAACGAAGCATGGCAGATCCATTTCTAGGTCAATTGGCGCTGGTAGGTTTCAACTTCGCCCCTGTCGGGTGGCAACTTGCCCAGGGCCAGGTGCTACCAATTTCGCAATATGCTGCGCTATTTTCGCTGCTGGGAACTCAATACGGTGGAAACGGCACGAGTAACTTCGCTTTGCCGAATTTGCAGGGCAATGTCCCGGTGGGTGCCGGCCAGGGCGCCGGCCTCAGCCCGTACACCGTGGGTGAGACGGGCGGCTCGTCGACTGTGACACTGTTAGCATCGGAAACCCCCAACCATAACCACACATGCATGGTAAAGTCCACTCTTTCCGATGCAACGACGCCTGTTGGCAACACATTAGCAGACAACAAGGTCGGCAACCTTTACACCAGCACCGCTACGCCTCTTACGCCGATGGCGCCGGCCGCTATCTCGCCATTCAACGGTGGCAGCCAGCCGCACAACAACATGATGCCCTATCTCGGCATGTACTGGATCATCGCGATGACCGGTGTCTTTCCATCGCGAGGGTAGTACACTTTCTCAACGCGGACTGGTTGAAAGACCGGTCCCCATTCCCTTGAGCCATGTCCACTCTCGCCGTTCGCCCCGCACTGCCACAGGACGAAATCTTCCTGTACGAGCTCTACTCGGCGGTTCGCGCGCCGGAGTTCGCTCTTGCCCCCATCACTCCCTCGCAGAGAGAAAGCCTCATCCGTATGCAGTTTCGTGCACAGTTGTCGTCGTATACGGCGATGTTTCCGAACTCCTGCTACCACGTTGTTCTTCTCGACAGTAAGCCAGTGGGCCGCTTGTGGGTAGCGCCCGGCGACGATGAGTTGCATCTGGTCGATATCGCCGTGCACCCCAGCTTCCAGGGCAAGGGCATAGGAACCGTTCTAATCAAGCGGCTCCAAGAAGAGGCCACCAAGGCCCGCCTCCCCATCCGCTGTACCGTCTTCCGCTTCAATCCCGGTTCATTCCGGTTCCACCGCCGCCTCGGCTTCGCTGTCGTCCGTGAAGACCAAATGCACTTCTATATGGAATGGCGCTCCGTCCCCCTCCTCTAAGAATTTCTGCATCCATCGCGCTGTGAACGGGCCGGCTTCAATTGAGCCGTAGAATGCGCATCAAACTAGCGGCTTTTCGGGGTTGCGGAAAGACCCATCCAGGCGGCCGGCTGGAAAATTATCCGCGGCATAAAATTACGCCCCACCCGCCGCCGGCCCGATCTTCGAGTCGACCAGCTCTCGTGCCCATCCCTGGCAGACATCCTTGAATTGTGCCTTCAAATCCTCCAAGCCGCTATACCGCAAGATGCGAAGCTCTTGGCGATCTTCCAACTCTTTGCGAAATGCCAGAATCTCCCGGTCGGTTTCCTGCGGAGCGTCCTTCAGGCACACCAGCACCTCCCGCATCGGCATCGCTGCATCGTCGCGGCATTCCAGCGCCAGCAGAAACAGCTTGCGGAACAGGTCGCGCGGTCCCCAGTCGTCCTGAAAGATCTGGATGAAAAATGCGCTCCAACGAACGTTGTCCGAAGTTATGCCGCGGTTGCCCGATATTTGTTCGTTGTCTCGCAATCCAACCGAGACCAGCAGCACCTTTGCCGGCATGGCCGTGCCTTCATTGACCTGCGCGATTGCTTCGTGACAAGTCTCCCGGTCCCGCTCCAGATCGCCCGGAGCCGAGATGAAAATTCGGAACGCATCGAATCCATGTGGCATCGAGGGTCCAGCATAGTCCACTCACCGCAATATTCACAAGCTGCGGACCGCGGCGACTATTCGATTCGGAATTGGCGTGAAAATACTCTTCTTTTACCTTTGCTGTCTCCGCAATGATGGTCCTTGGAAACGAGCCAGTAATCGAGTACGAGTCGAACGGTCCCGTGCGCGTTGATTTGGAATGGATAATGCAGAGAGTGTCCGCGCCCGAGCGTTTCAAGACGCAATGCACTTCCAACGTCCGGCCCGTCAACAAAGTGTTCCAACCCCCAGTTCCCTTCTGTTGCACGAATACCGGCATTGGCGTTGCCTCGGTGTGATCCGAATCGATAAATGAGATAGAGCCGTATTGGACGCAGAACGAGACATTCCCAGTACCAGCGTGAAAGGTGACAACTCTTGGGATGAACGCAGCCGTTGCTTACCTGATCATGGCGTGCGGTTCAGGCAATTCGGGACAACCGCGTTCAGCAGCCTACCGACCAGGAACTCACCGACAGGCCTTCCGGAACGCGAACACCATCGATCAAACAGTTCAATCTTTTTTTTGAGAACCCATCCTTGAGAATCGAGTTCCAACTGAAGATAACCACAAATGCACAACCGATAAGTCCCGCAAAAAGGCCACAATGAGAACGCGTATCGCCCAGACACCAACGTGAACAAGCATGGTTCACTTCCGGCGAACGAACAGTTTCAAGCCGCGCAGTCAATGGGGTTCAGGTTTCCGCCTGCACTTCGATCATTGAATACCCGCTCGCGTCGACGGGCTCCTCAGAGTCTTCGCTCGAGTCAGGCTCCTCCAAATCCAGCGAACAATGGATCGCAAATGCGCCGCGCATAATGAGCGGCGTGATTAGCGTGGTCAGCAGAACAACCGCAACCATCACCGCGACTTCAGCTTCATTGAAAATCCCTGTACTGGCGCCCATTGCGGTGACGATCAAACCGACTTCGCCCCTGGAGATCATTCCGCAACCAACTCGAAAACTTCGCACCAGCCCCATGCCCATACCCAAGGCCGCCATTCCGCAGCCGAGCAGTTTACTAACCACAGCGACGGCGAAGATGGCGGCCAGTAAGAGCCAGTGCCCGCCCAGCGCGCGAAAGTTACTGGACAGCCCAATGGAAACGAAGAACAACGGGATCAGCAGTCCATGACCAATGGCGGAAAATGTGCGCTCGAAAAGACTCTTCAATTTCGCTTCAGCGCAAACATAGCCAAGCAAGTACGCGCCGGTGATTCCCGCAATGCTCCCCAGCCACTCTGCACTCACTGCGTACAAGAGCACGAGAGCCAGAACACAGCTTGTTACAGCCTCATTCGCATCTATCTTTCGGAATAGCCTTATGATCGGGTCGATCCACTTTTTCGCGGCGCCGTACCCGACCGCGAAGTAGAACGCCACGCAAACCGCAATCAGACTCATCTGGATGACCAGGGGATGCCGTCCAGCCCAAGGGATGTTTTGCTCGAACCAGAGCGTGAGCTGCGGTGCAACCGCAAATGCACCCGTGTTTCTGGCATTACAAGCAGCGGCGAGGAAAGCCAAGACGAACAATCCCATTACGTCGTCGATAACCGCCGCGCCGAGAATTACAGATGCTTCGGGCGAAGTCATTTTGCTGGCGTCCATCAGCGTGCGAGCCGAAATCGAGACGCTGGTCGCCGTAAGCGCCCCGCCCAGAAACCAGGCACTGTTCCAACCGATTCCAAGAAGATGCGCGACCCCCGCACCGAGAAAGAACGGCCATATCACGCCCAGGAGCGCCACGAAAAACGCGGTTGGACCCGCCTCGCGCATGCGCTCGATATCCGTCTCCAGACCGGCGATAAACATCAGCACCAGTCCGCCGATTTGCGCCAGGAGCAGAAAAGCGTCGCCGGCGGATGTGCCGCTGAAGAGGGGCCGATGCAGAATGTTCAAAAGGCCGGGACCGGCGGCCACCCCGACGAGTAGTTCGCTGAGAATCGCGGGGATTCCGAATCGCTTGGTGAGAGAGGCGAGGATCTTTCCTGCTGGCAGCAGGATGGCGATCAGCAGCGCCAATTGCAAATCAGCGGGCATAGTCTTCTACCGGGATCCACCGGGCACAGGCGCGGCTTCTGGCTTGTTGAACCGGCGGCGAAACGGAAGCAGCCGCGAGAATAAACCGGTGTAACCGCCGCGTTCGATGCCCTCGCGAAGCATGGTGCGGATGGCAGCCGCCTGTTTTCGCGCCAGCTCTGCCTGCAGATCGTTGGTGGCGAGTTGCGCCGCTTTCAGCGTCTCCTCCTCAGCCTGGCGGCAGATGCGCAGGCGCATCAGCAACTCGCCGAACTTGAGCCGCGCAATGAAGCAGTCGGGCGCCTGACGAGCCGATTTGCGCAACTGCTCGAGCGCTTCCTGAATCTGCAGATCGACGCTGAGCGCCATGCCCAGCAGCACGCGAATCTCAGGAACGCGCGGCTCGAGCTCGACCGCGCCGCGGAGCTGCGCAACCAGTGCGCGGCGCTCTTCGGGTTCCAGCACGCGAGGATCGCGGAACATGCGCGATAGGAGACCGGAGGCTTCTCGATCCAAAACCGCGGGCCACGCGAGCTGCGCGGGCATTGGCGAGGCAAAGGAGACCGCGTGGAATGCAACCGAATTTGAATCGACTGAGATTTCCTTCATTTTCCAGGCTCCACATCGCAGATGGTAAAAAGGAGCAGCAAGGCCTGGCATATATAGCCTTGCTGCTTCAGGAGAATGCCCAGAGGGCCAAACCGAGCGATTCGTGGAAATCGCGAGGCCACTCAAGGAGCGGACCTCGCGATGGCCAATTGCGCCAGCCCCGAGCTACGCGACCGCCGCCCTTTCGGCAGTCTGCATGAAGTCCGGCTCCGGATGGAAGACGAATTCCGGATACCCGAGTTGTCCCATCTCAGGAAGATCGAGCCCGGCCACTTCGGTTTCGATGGAAACGCGCTGCCCCAGGATGATGTCGAGAATCCAGTTGAGGACGAAACTGAAGGTGAACACGAAACCCACCAGCGTCGCGCATCCGACGATTTGCGCCACTAACTGGCTTGCGTCTCCATAAAACAGGCCGGTAACGGAACCATTCACGCCGTTCCAGGACCCGCCATAGTTGCTGGTGCCGTCGGCAAAGAAGCCGATGGACAGCACACCCCACAGTCCGCAGGTTCCGTGCACCGAGACAGCACCAACGGGATCGTCGACCTTGAGATGGTTTTCAACAAAGGAGCAACTGAGACAGACCAGCACGCCGGCCACAAAGCCGATGATTGCGGCGCCCATGGTGCTGACGAAACCGCTGGGCGCGGTGATGGCGACGAGACCCGCCAGGATGCCGTTGCCGCTCATCGAGGCGTCGGGCTTGCCTTTGACGACCCACATATAGAGCAATGCGCCGAAAGTAGCGGTGCAACCGGCCAGCATGGTATTCACGGCGATCGAGCCGATGCGCAGGTTGCCGGCGGCGGAGGCGCCAAGGGTGCTGCCCGGATTGAAGCCGAACCACCCGAAGGCCAGAATGAAGCAGCCGATCAACACTGCGGAGATGTCGTGACCAATGATCGCGTTTGGCGAGCCATCGCGGTTGAACTTGCCGATGCGTGGGCCGATAATCATGGCCACAGCCAGCGCCGTGACTCCGCCGACCGTGTGGACCACTCCCGATCCTGCAAAGTCGCAATAGCCCTTCCCGAGTCCGAGATTGACGCCCATCTGCGAGAGCCAGCCGCCGCCCCAGGCCCAGTTGCCGTAGAGCGGATAGGTGAAGGCGCCCATCAGTACCGAAGAGACCGCGAAGGCCAGGAACTTCCAGCGTTCGGCGCATGCGCCGGTGACGATGGTGAGCGCCGTGTCCATGAACACCATCTCAAACAGGAAGATGACCATCACGCCTACGTCGTAGGTGCTCCTGGCGAGGAACATGCCGCATTCACCGAAGATGCCCCAATGAGTGCCGAACAGGGTGATCAGATGCTCCGTGTTCAGCGACTGCAATCCGCCGAGATTTCCATTGCCGGCGGCGCCGCCCATCTGTATGGCGAAGCCGATGATCCAGTAGGCGAACAACCCACACGTGTAGACGAAGAAATTCATCATGTACGTGTGATTCGCATTCTTGACGCGGCAGAGACCGGACTCCACCATGGCAAAGCCGGCCTGCATGAACATGACCAGGAAGCCGGTGACCAGCGTCCACACGAAGTTGACCGCGATCTTGTTCTGGCCCACCTGGTTGGCCACGTCGCCGATGGTGATGCCGGCCTTGGGATCGGCCACGGGCACGTCGTTGACGGTGCCGGTGATTGTGCCGCCGGGATCGCCGTTGGCAAGGGTACCGGTGCTGGGCGCCGCTGCCAGCGCGCTCTTCAGCTCGGCAGCCGACGCAGAGGGTGCAGCGTCAGCCCGAGCCACAATCGCCGCGCCCGTCATGAGTAGCATGGTCAGAGCGCAAGTCCAGGTGGTGAAGCGAGCAATTCTCATCGATTGAGCTCCATGGTAGGGTTGACCATCGATTGGGTTGATCATCGCCGGTGAAGTTCGGGGGAAGAGCGATTTGAGCGGTTCCACAATTGCCGTACCCCAAAAGCCGCAACTGCCGGGTGGGTTTTTTCTGAAAAGAGCTCCCCTGGCACGACGCCGGAAAGGGCGCAAGACCTGGGGAACCGCGCTAGGCTTTCCAGATAGCGTTCTTGTTCACCGCGGGCACCAGCACGTAGCAGACCCCGATCAATTCAATGCCAAAGCCCACGATCGAGGTCGTCAACCGCGCGCCCACGCTGGATGTGAGGTGCAATCCGAAGAGGACGAACAGCCAGCCTCCCACCACCACCGCCACGCCAATCAGCTTCATGACGGCGGGTTGCGGGCCACCTCCGGTCTTGCCTTCCAAGGGCTTGATCTTCAAGAACCCCAGGCAAGCGACGACGACGGCAATCAGACCGAGTACAAGCGCCACTTTGGCCGTACCTGATGAGAAAAATGCGATTCCGGCGCAAACTGCGGTCAGCCCGGCCATGAATAGCGTGAAATTTGTGCCTTGCGATTTGGTCGCCGCCATAATCTCCCCTCCTTGAGAGATTCACAAAATGTTGAATTCAGGTGCACGCTGCCGTTTCCCTTTCCCTTGAGTGCATCACAAGGAAATGGGAACCAACCCGTGTATCGCTCCCTCCGCTACCGTGAAACGAAAACCGCACATCTTAGCGCGCATCGTCACCGATGGAACACGGTGAAACTCTTCATCCCACCGGTTCACGCTCCCTGTCATCATCAGTTCCAGTTGATGGTTCTTGGCGGCGCGAAACATTCGCAGGTGAGCAAGACTAACTGCGGGAAAAGATCGGAAAATGGTCGCGCGCAGTGTCAGGGCGTCTCGCAATGCCTGCAATGTCTGGTTCTCCGTCGCCAATTCCGGCGGCAGGTACTTGTCCCACGGATCTACAGGCCGCATGAGCCAGTCGCACTCCAGCAAATCGCCCTTCCACTCAACCCGCAGCAACTGCAGGGGCTCGCGCGACAACTCGCCGGATCTCATTTGCCTTCGCGCTCGGCGCAGGAACTTGGCGACCTCGGTCAGCACCCTCATGTGCGAGGAACTCCTGCCGGTTGTTTGGCCGAAGGCAATGCAAGGAACACCATGAATTGGGCCGCGACTGTCAACTCTGCGACAAGCGGAGCCCCCACCTGCATTCGAATAAGGATTAGAAGCAGCACTATGCAGAACCATTGCCATCGTGATTGACGCAGACGTTCCAATCTTCCCGTGAGCACGAAGAGTCTGCCTGGAGCGAGACCGCCCAGACTCGGCGATTCGGGCCGTGCGCGCAAGCAAGCCACGGCAAAGAAACCGGACAGCAGAACTTCTGCGAGCAATGCCTGTGTACTCACGCGAACCTCCTTCGGGGTAAGGGAATTCATCCCCGCGACTGACGTGCAGCGGCAGTGTGGACTCTTTGTGAAGGTATCTAGCAGTGCTGACCGGCGAAGTGGAGCTTGATAATGCTTTGAGCTTGTTCCAGAGCTGCCGCCACTTCGAGGATCGATCAGAGCCGGCGGTCTATAAGCAGGATGGGACAGATCTGATTTGAGAACAATCTATACTTTGGTATACATTTTCCTCGGAAATAAGGAACTCATAAAGATTTAGCAGAGGGCTCCGGTTCCGCCGATTGATTTAGTTCCGGCGGCCTCTCGATGCAGGCTCTTGAGCCTTCTCGCAGAACTTTACCAATTCAGCGAGCGAATCCGCCTGCATCTTTTCCATCACTCCGCGGCGGTGGATCTTCACCATAATCTCGCTGAGATTCAACTCGGCGGCAATTTGCTTGTTCAGCATTCCGGCGGTCACCATGGCCATTACCTCCCGCTCTCGCGGGCTTAGTGAGTCGATGCGGCTACGGATCCGGCGCAAACCCAGCTCCTCCTCTCGCTTTTCGCGATCCAGCGCAAAGGCTTCTTGAACGGCCTGCAGCAATTCTTCCTTCTGAAACGGCTTGGTGAGAAACTCAACTGCGCCCGCTTTCATGACCTTCCGGACCATCGGAATATCGCCGTGCGCCGTCATGAAGATGATGGGCAGATCGATATCGGTCGCGCGCATCTGGTCCTGGAATGCAACACCGCTCATCCCCGGCAACCGCGCATCTAACAGTAAGCAGCCTCTGTGCTCTCGATTCCAGCTGTCTCTGAAGGCTTCTGCGGACTGGTGGGATTGCGTCGGAATCCCGATGGATTCGAGCAGGTTTGCAAGCCCCTCGCAGATCGACGGATCGTCATCGACGATAAAGACGATCTGCCGTGCTATCGCTCCCGGGTTGGCTGCTTCGCTCATGCTTGCGCTCGAACCGTAAATTGGAAAGCCGCCCCTCCATCAGGAACGCTCTCCACCCAAAGCCGTCCATCGTGCATTTCGATAATGCTACGGCAAATTGCCAGCCCCATGCCTGTTCCGTTTGGTTTGGTCGTAAAGAATGGTTCAAAGATACGCTTTGAAATATCTTCCGCAATGCCCGGCCCATGATCCTCAATCGATATCATTGCTTCGTCCGGGTTTTTTGGGCACGAGCGGATGGTCAATTCTCGCGGCCCCGAAATCCCGGCCATCGCATCCATCGCATTCATAGCCAGATTCAGGAGCACCTGCTGAATTTGAATGGGATCAACTTTGAGCCTCGGCATCTGGTCCGCCAGCACCAGTCGGATGGAAACGTTGCGCCTGATTGTTTCATCGCGCAGCAGGCGCACCGCACCACGGATGAGCCCATTCATGTCGGTCGATTCGCGCGTCTGGGCTTCCTTGCGGAACAGAGCGCGGACCCGGCTGACAACCGCGCTCGCTCGTGTGCTTTCCTGCACGATCTTATCCGCTGTTGCCGATGCCTTCACGATATTCAAGCCGTCCTCACGTAACCATTCGCGGCAGGCATAGGCGTGTGTCACCACTGCGGTAAGCGGCTGATTCAGTTCGTGAGCAATCGAGGCCGCCATTTCCGCCAGGCTCAGCAGGTGCGAAATCCGCGATTGTTCTTCTTGTGCGTCGGCAAGGCTTTGCTGAGCTTGACGCTGCTCTTCAATGTCAATATGAATCCCATACCATCGAGCCACGGCGCCATCGCCATCCATTTGCGGGACAGCGCGGACCAGAAACCACCTGTAGCTCCCTTGGGAGCTGCCAACCCGCGCCTCGGCTTCAAAGGTGTTTTTCGACTGTAGCGCTGTGCGCCACGCCTGGCGAATGAGCGGCTCATCGTCTGCGTGAAACACGTGAAAGAAGGACTCACCTTGCAGAAGCTCCGCACGGAGGCCCAGGTACGCAAGCAAGTGTCCATTGAGATATTCCACGTTGCCTGACGCATCCGCACGCCAAATCTGTTGCGGGATCGCCTCAGTGAGTTGGCGCAATTGCCGCTCGCTCTCCTGGATCTCCCGGTTCGATTGCTCCAGCTCCGCGGTTCGCTCCTTCACTCTCTCCTCAAGCTCGTCGCGGGCCGTACGAACGACGGTTTCGGCCCGTTTTCTCGCCGAGCTCACGACGGTAATGGCAATTGCACAGAGAATAAATGCGGTGAAGAAGCTCTGGGATCCCTTTGCAATCGTCATCGAATAGAGCGGTGGAATAAAGAAATATCCAACCAGCAGCGACGACAGAGCGACCGCGACGAATCCCGCAACCATGCCGCCAAACCATGCGCTTCCCATGACCGCGCCGAAGAAGAGGAACACAAACGGATACGCAATCACGTGTTGGAGCGGGAACGTCCAGAGAAGCGCCACGAGAACGAATATGATCGCGAACGCGACCGGCCGCAGAGCATTCTCTATGACCCATGCTGGCATCCGTTCTGCGGTGGAGGTGGTCATACGCGCATCGCCGTCTTTCTGAGGAGGATGAAGTTACAAGAGCATCGAAGCGATTTTCAGCTGGATTCATTTGCTGCGAGGCAACAGCGCCATCACAATCAGAATCGCCACGGGAACAAACAGCAACAGTAGATAAAGCAGAATGGTGCGCGGCAGATGGGCTTTTTCACTTTGCCAACTATGCAACTCTGGACGAACTTCGACTCCGACTTGACTGAGATGTTGCAAATCGTGCGCAAACTCGTGCGCCCGCGCATATCTTTTCTTCGGGTCTTTTTCCAGTGCACGATACAGCACTTCCTGAAGATGCGGAGAAATCGACGGTAAGGCAATACTTGGCGGAATTGGAGAGTTCTGGAGCCGCGCTTTCATGACTTCCGCCGGTGAGGAGCCTGTAAATGGCAGCTTGCCCGTGAGCATCTCGTAAAGAATCACGCCCATCGCATAAATGTCACAGCGGCTATCGCCGCGCTTTCCGGATACTTGTTCAGGAGCGATGTAATCGGCCGTTCCGAGTTCGTCCGCCAGATTGGTATACGTCAGCCGCCGGGAAGTGGCATCGGACGCCATGCCGAAATCGATCAGCTTTATCTTGTCGTGTTCGTCGACCATGATGCTTTCCGGCGTCAATGCCCGGTGCACAACGCCATTGTCGTGGAGATATTGCAGCGCCCCCAATACGGCACTGGTGACGCGGATTGCGCGCTCCTGCGCGAACATGCCCGCGTTCATGATTTGCCGCAACGGCACTCCTTCGCACCACTCCATCACCATGTAAACGCGCGACCGCTCAACCTCGCTGAACACGCGCATCACGCCATGATGTCCAAACTTTTCTCCAATCTCTGCGGCCCGTCGAAAACGTTCGAGCAGGAAGGGATCCGTTTCCATCTCCGGGTCCGGGACCTTCAAGGCAACTATCCGGTCGTCCCTCAAGTCCGTGGCTCGATATACGGTCGATATTCGACTTCGAGAAACCGGAGCCTCGATGCGATATGCGTCGATTTGGTCCCCGATCTCCAAAATGTTCAGAGGGCTTTCCATAATCGCTCCACAATTGAATGGTGTTCCCTATCATACATTTGTTCTTGCATTCCAATCGAGACTTAAAGATCAATGCATTCGCTCAAGGACGTGTATGTCGCGGATTTGGCGATGCCGAATGTCGCCTGTTTCGCCCGCAACAGCAAGGAGTGCATCGGCGCGAATCCGGCTTTCGCAATCAGCCAATCAATTGCCAGGCGTCCGCTCAGTTCGGTTCCCAAACCCGTGCCGAAGCTCGCCCTCTCGGACCGGCGTCATGGCGCAGCTGATCTGAGCGACGGAATAAACTTGGCTCTTTTCGATCCAAAGCTCGCACGCCGCGGCACCGTCACCGGCAATAACCTGATCGACTCGGACACCACGACGCATACCTGCGACGCGTCCAACAAGGGGTCCACGGTCACCTGCCCCACGGGCGGATGGTCTACGTTCACCCGTGACACGCTGAACCGCATCAGCGGCCTCAGCTCGCAGCCGGCCGGCTACGCTTGCCAGAGCGGCCCAACCGGCAATCAGGCCAGCGAGACCGAGTCGAGCGGCCGCAGGCGAGCTCACTTCTATTGTCCTCAGATTCGCCGAGCCGTATCGCAAGCCGTGGGAGCTATTTCTGCAGGCTCGCGGTTTCCGCTTTCGCTCCTCGAATCCATTCCAGGATGGTTCGATATTCATCGCTCGATTCATTGCCGTGCCACCGTTGGCCGCCGTTGTGCGTAGCGGTATAGTCGCCGACATTGCCTGCGCTGTCCGTCGGTCGGGTCGGTTTAATCAGAATTAGACTCTTGTTCGGATCGGTAATGTCCACCACGCGCATCGCATATTTGTAGTTTTCTTCGCTGTCCTGATCGGAGAAAACGCCCTGCGCGTTCGGCGGGTTCAGCTTGAAGATCACATGGCTAGCATGGCAGAACACGCATGCTTTGCCATCCGGTCCCGGCTTTGCCAGGATGGGTTCGATCCTGGTGACGAAAAAACGGAAATCCAGCACTGAGCCGGGTTGCACGTCGCGCAATGCATCACTCAGGTTTTTCCCTTGCAGCACGCTGTTGGCGATGAGCTTGAGTCGGGGATTGCTCGAATCCCGCAACTGGTTCATTGCCGATCTGAAGTCCGTCCGTTGCTCCACGCCTTTCACATTGCGCAGCGTGTCCAGCGCCGCCGCGCTCGTATTGGCGTCCTCATTCAGCAGACCCGCGACAACGGTATCGACAACAATGGGATACTCCAGCGGTTCCTTGATCTTCAACTCCGCTGCATGCCTGTTCAGATAATCCTGATCCTGTGAGACCGCGCCTCCCGCTATCCCGAAACGCTTCTTCAGAAACTGCGGATTGCCCGCTTCCTCCAACAGAATGTTGAGTGTAGAGTTGTCTAGCTTCGCAAAGGCTGTTTTCACAAGCTGTGCAGTTTGTGGATCGTTCAGAAAGTGTTCTAGGCAAATCTGCACAGCCGCGCGTTCAACTGCGGGCGTGTAGGAGCGCAGTCCTGCAAATACCTGCTCCTGGATCTTCGGATCTCGCATAAGAGCATCGAACGAAGAGGCCGCGTCCAACACCCGGCCGTAATTCGCAGGCCTGGGTGTTCGTTCGAGCATTGACCGCAGTGCATCCTCAACCTCCGTCTGCCGATTCCACGCAGAATTTTGCGGCAGGGCCGCAAGCAGAGGAAGCACCACAGCCTGGCTGTCCGGATTCCCGTGTTTCAGTATCTCTACGACCTTCGAGACAAGATCCGGATCGGGTGCGCCCTGCTTATCGAGGTTCAAAATTCCCCGTTGTCCGTCCTCGTACACGTAGCGGACAGCCTGCCGCACATCGGCGTTTGAGTCTTCAGACAGGTTCAAAACCACCAGTGCGAAGCGAGGACCGCCGGACTCGCTCAGCGTACTGCCCGCCTTCAGTACGTTGATCTTCATGAACTCATCGGCGCCCTTCAAGCAATCCAGCAAAGCATCCTCCAACTCCGGCCCGGAGCTCTTGAAGAAATGAATCAGGTCGCTGTCATTGCCGATGCGGGTCTGGAAAAAACTATTGTGCACGTCGTATTTGAAGTCGACAGCTTCCCGATACGGCGAATACTCATAGCCGGGACGTTGCAGATCGGGCACACCGGCCACATATTTCGTAAGAACCGCCGGTAAGCCGATCGAGACGGTAGTCGATTTAAGTTCGGGCAGCGCGTAGTGGCGAATGTGAAAATCCCACAGCGCGGTCAATATCCCTTCGCGGCCCAGAGGTGTTCCTTCGCGCAGCACCTTGGCGAGCACTTGCGCCTGGTCGTGCACCACTGCTTCATAGCCGGCATTGATGCGATTCTTGTCCTCGTCCTGAGCGCTGGTTCGCACCCATGCCGAAAGATATCCGGTGTTTTCATCCAGAAGATCGTAGATGCTCTCCTGCAACCCTCTGCGGACCATCGCGTCCGTCTCCGTGTTGAGGCGGGTAGCGAGAGCCTCGAGCGCGCTGCGGCGCACCTCGGGACGATCGACCTGCCAGTAGTACCAGCGCCACACTCCCCCCGCCGCTTCAAATCGGACATAGGGCACGGGATCGTTCAGAGCGCGCTCCAGGGCCGCCAATAGATTTGGATCGTCCGTCAAATCGCGGAAGTGCTGATTGAACACGCGTGCTGCTCCCCAGCGCGTGCGCGCGTCCGGCGATGCCAGCGCCGTGGCCAACATCTTGCGTCCATCAGCCGCAACCTTCTGCCGCCGCGACAGAACCATGCGAAGCGCATAGGCAGAGCTGATTTGCACCATCTTCGCAGGATCGCCCAATCCTTTGATCAGCACCGGCAGAGCGCCCGGGTCCGCCATATGACCCAGAGCTCGAGCTGCTGCTTCGCGCGCAAGCGGTTGATCGCTGGTTCGAAGCACATTCCGAATCTGGCGCAATACCGGCTCCGGAGCCAGGTCCCAGAATTGATCCAGTTGTTCGAGCAGAAGCGGCAGATCGTTCCTGGCGAGGACCGTTGCAGGCGCAGCATAGGCTGCATCCCAGTTCTTGGCCTTGGTCGTGCCCGGATAAAGCGTAGACAGAGCCATTACCGCAAACTGCGTGGCCCGGAACGGCGTGTTGAAGCCCTGATACACAGGATCGCCCTCCCAACTGCCTTCAGGCCGCTGTGCTGCCAGCATCGCTTTCACGGCCCGCCCCAAATGCTCATCCTTCTCAGGCCGGCGGCCAGCCTCGGCTAAGGCCAGCACCGCGTTGTACGAGATAAAGTCCGCGGGCTTCGCGCTCTTGTCGAACGGGTACGGCCATCCGCCTGCAGGAGTTTCATACTCATAGAGCTTGTCGATCAGCGTATTGATCTGCGCGGCGTAGTTGCCGCGATTGACCTCCGACAACAACATGATCTTCCAACTCAAATCGACCATGTTCTGCGGCTCATAAGGCAGAGCCAGGGCCTCGACGTGATCGCGCTCGGTGATCCAATCCTGTTCATGAGTCTCGTTGTAAGCCAGGTCGAACGTCTGCCAGCTTTGCAATGCGATCTCGAATGGGCTCACATCCGGTTCACAGCCATCGGTCTCGTTTCCCGGCATCACCGTCACGCCCCTGTAGTGAATCTTGAGAAACTTTGCATAGGGCAGATCGAAGTTCTTTCGTGGAGGATCGTGGGTGACATTCTGCTCAAAGGCATGCGCAATCAGCGGTAGACGGCTGGCCTCGGTGCGGGCGGTATAAATGATTCGTACCCAGTTGACGCCGGGCTCCCCATAGAGCGGCCTGGCGTTGTTGTAGATGCGATCGGTGATAAACTCGAGCGCCGAGCGCTGTGTCGGAGCGTAGCCATTCTGCACCGCCCGCAAATATCCGCGGGTGGTGAATTGGGATGGATGGCAGGCAATGCACAGCTGGGTCTCGGAGTGCTGCATCACCGTACGCAGCGCAACCGCTCCCCGCCGTGGGGTATTCGAGAGCCACGTATCCCCCATGTTGATGAGGAAGTCCATGCCGGATCGCACCGCTTCATGCGGGTCTTTACTCGGCGGCACGCTGTACTCATAGGTGTGCAGCTGATACGCGGGATGGTCGGCTGCCACGCGCACATAGTATTCCTGGCCTGGCTTAAGAATGCGGGTACGGAACTTGTACAGTCCCGGATAATTCTGCGTTGCCTCTACCTGGTAAACAAACTCTCCTGTCGTGAAGGGGACCACATCAGGCTGTCCTGAGGCATCTTTGCCCATCTGAAAGATGTCAACATCGAGCGGCACGTCGCGATCCGTCACATTCAGAACAAAATAGACCAGCTTGGGCTGTTTCTCTCGGAACGTGAACCGGAACCACTGGAAACCTTTTAGCATCGCCGCATAGCCGTCTTCGCTCTTGGATGGAGCGTAGGGCCTTTCGTCATCGCCGCCAAAAATCGTCTGCCCGAGCTCGAACGATTGGGCATCCTGCCACGTACCGTTCGGCGCGGCCGAGATCACGCCGCGCTTGAGGTCCGCAGATTTACCCGCATTACCGGCTGCGGGCTGGAGTATCTTTCTCAGCGTTGCACTGATCTCCGGGACTTCGGTCTTGGAAGACGAGGAGAGGTCTACGGTGACTGGGCCCGCCGCACGCGGCCGCACAGTTAGATAGAAATCGAGGTCAGCCGAGTGAAGCCACTTCGATTCGATCTCCCCATTTGCATCGTTTACGGTGACGTGAACCGAGTCGTTCCCCTGAAGCTGAGCCGGGTCCTTCACGCCGAGCGTGAGCGAGTAAAGTGAACCGGCGCGCGCCGTGCCCAGCTTGATGCTCCGCGTCCCGGGCGACGAAGTTTGATCCGCGTGGACAAAGCGACCCACGTGGATGGTTGCGCCCATCATCCACACGGCAAGGGAAAGAGGAACGATCGCGTAGCTTGCAACTCTGCGGCTTCTCGGTGTGAGCGTCATGATTCAACCTCGTAACTCAACGTTGGGCGTGAGACGTTTCAACGACAATTTGGATTTGCACTCATCGCTTCTTCTTTCGGGCGCAGACGCCGCGCCGAAAGCAATCGAAAGCATGATCGTTGACTATGCCGCAGGCCTGCATCCACGCGTACACGATCACCGGACCCACAAACTTGAACCCGCGGCGCTTGAGTTCTTTAGAAATCTTCATGGAGAGTGGGGAACTGGCCGGGACCGGTCCGCTATTTTGAATCGGCTTGCCTGAGGCCATCTCCCAGATCCAATCCGAGAAATCGATCCCGGCTTGCTGCATATCGAGAAAAGCGCGGGCTCCGCCTATAGTTGCTTTAATCTTTGCTCGTGAACGGATGATCCCCGGATTCTCAACCAGCCTGGCGACCTCACGTTCATCAAAGCGGGCAACCTTGGCCGGATCGAACTGCTTGAACGCTGCTCGAAAAGTATCCCGCTTCCGCAACACCACGATCCATGCCAGCCCGGCCTGGAAGCCTTCCAGCATGAGGCCCTCCCATAAGCTGCGGCTGTCGTATTCGGGTATGCCCCACTCCTCATCGTGATAGGCACGCAGCAGCGGATCTCCCTCAGACCAGGTACAGCGTTTGCGCGATACGCTCATGATCTCACCGGACAACATCTCATCGGACAAGTCAGGTTCAAATTTCGTGCTTTTTGAACCGGTCGATTAAACGATCGCAGGCGCGCACGGTGATAGCCATCATGGTGAGCGTGGGGTTTTGGCATCCGGACGAAACAAAACACGCCCCGTCCATGGCGAACACGTTCTTCACATCGTGCAACTGGCAAAACGAGTCGGTGACAGAGGCCTTGGGATCGTCTCCCATTCTCGCCGTGCCCAGTTCATGGATGGCCATGCCCGGCTCTGCAACCGTGGATCGAATATCGATGTTCGTTGCGCCGGCTGCCTCGAGCATCTCCGCGGCAGACGCTGCGGCATCTTCATGCATTGCCTTTTCATTCTCTCCATGAGTCATGGAGATGTGCAGCGCAGGAATTCCCCAAGCATCTTTCAGCTTGGGGTCGATGGAGACGAAGTTGTCATCGCGGGCGAGCGATTCGCCGAAAGCGCCTAAAGAAATCCGGTACGTCCCGGTCTTCACGGCCTTTTTGAAGGCAGCTCCAAACCCCTCGGCTCCCTGGTTGAATTCAGCGCCGGCTGAACCCTGAAATCCGTAGCCGCGAATGAAGTTAGGCTGCTTCGTGCTCTTCGAAGTATTGCGGTAACGGATCACATAGATGCCGTTGGCGCGGTGCGGTCCACTATAGGGATCGGGAGCGTCCTGGAACTGCGGCAACTCTCCGCTCGCGCCCGCGCCGGTGGAGTGATCCATCAGCCCGCGTCCGAGCAACCCGCTTGAATTGCCGAGGCCGGCCCTATGGTGGCCAGTGGAAGAGTTCAGAAGGATGCGGGTCGATTCGAGCGCCTGGGCGCACAGGATTACAGCCTTTGCGCGGATGGTCTTTGTCTGCCGGGTCGCGCCGTCCACATAGGTCACGCCCGTCGCCAGGTTGGCAGACGGGTTCATCTCGACATTGGCCGCAACGGCATTGGTCAACAGCGTGCACTTGCCCGTGTCGAGAGCATCCTTCACGGTTGTGAATGGACTGCTGAAGTAGGAGTAAGAGACACAGCCGCGCTCGCAGGCGCCGCAATAGTGGCAGGCTGCCCGGCCATTGTGAACCTGCGTAATGATTGCGGAGCGGCCAATGGTCACCGTTCTCCCAAAGCTCCTGGCCATCGATGCGCGGAAGTGGACCTCGCCGCAGGTCATCTTCATGGGTGGAAGAAAATGCCCATCGGGCAGCGCATCGTTACCCTCCGCCGCTCCGCTGATGCCCACATATTCTTCGACGATATTGTAGAAAGGGTCGAGATCCTGGTAGGAGACGGGCCAGTCCTGCCCGTAGCCGTCGTGGCTCGCCGCTTTCAGATCGAGATTGCTCAGACGATAGCTCTGCCTTCCCCAGCACAGTGTTCTTCCGCCCACGATGCGCAGCCGTTGCCAACTGAATGGCTTGCCGGCAGGAGTGCTGTAAGGGTTTTCAAGATCGTTTACAAACCAGTCGTAGTTGTATTCCGTGCACGCATAGCACTGGGTCTGCACAGGCCGCGTCTTGCGCCATGCACCGGCCCCGGCCATATCCCGGTACTTGAGCTCGAATGCCGGTTTGTGCTCGGTAAATTCCTTGGGAGACACATCGCGCCCTGCTTCCAGCACGGCCACTTCGAGACCGGCTTCGGAAAGCCGCTTCGCAGCCCAGCCCCCTGTCGCTCCCGAGCCCACCACGATTGCGTCATAGCTGCGCGTCAGTGGATCATCAACCATCGCTTTTAACGGTCTCCCTTATTTGGCGTCCTGGTGTTCGCCGGGTTGATGCTCGCAGCCTT
The DNA here is from genome assembly GCA_963770555.1 of uncultured Acidobacteriaceae bacterium. Lineage (GTDB taxonomy): Bacteria > Acidobacteriota > Terriglobia > Terriglobales > Acidobacteriaceae > Telmatobacter. The sequence goes on along the minus strand of CAVYQC010000006.1, from coordinate 501,444 downwards.
TGAACATTCCCCGTGCGGGCCATCCGTCCCAGCCCAGTTCCTTCAGGCCAACCGGAGAGCTGTAATAGGCACTGGCGATCCATCGCTTCATCCTGTCAAAGTGCTGGTGGCCATCGAAATTGCTCTCTCTTTCACCCCATTGCACGTGTGTATGCGGCCATGCCACCAGGTTCAGAAGATCCTGCTTCTCTTCGTCAGACAGGCTTACGAACGTCGCTTTGTAGCGTTCCATGGCGCCCCTGTCGAACCACGTCAGCGAATCCAGAAACTCATGCTGGATTTGCGGCGGCAGAGCCTGCAAAACAAGATCGAGGAATCGATTTACTAAAGCCGCTTTTGCCCCAGGAGTATCCGTGGAAGGGATGATCGCCTCACCCAGGGCAATGAGAGTTTCATTTTGCTGCGCGTTCAAGAAAACAGGATTCCAGCCGGGTCGCGCCAATTCGCGCCACGCATTGTCTCCTGAGGCAAATACCAGGGCTTCGACTGGAATGTTTGCGGTGGCGGCCGCGCCGATAGTCAAGAACGAATCACGAAGCAGTTGGCGACGATTCATGGGCTGACAGAAATATTACGCCTCCCAATGTAAACGTGAGCACCTCTGACGGGATTTTTCTTTTCAAAGACGTTCTTTACCATCGAAAAGCACTGGGCGCGCTGCCGAATTGATTCGCACGCGCAGTAGCTAACGCGATTGAATTTAAGGCTTGGTGATACGAATCGCTCCCAGCCCGTCAGGATCGGTCGGCAGCGGATTCCTGCCAGGCTGAAACTTATTCATGCTCAGAATGTAGGCCAGAACCTGGGAAGTTTCATCGGGCGTCATCGTTCCAGGAGCCGATGCGGGCATCGTCGTATTGGTCTTCATAAAAAGATCGGCCAGCGTCTGATCCGTCCATTTGTCCAGAAACACGTTGCCGGTCAGCGGAACATTCTTTCCCATGCCTTCGAGTGCATTCCCATGGCACGTCGCACATTGCTTCTGATACAACGCCTTACCCTGCTGAGCCTGCTCTGCGGTGTACACCCCGTCGCGCGTCGAGGAGGCCGCCTGTGCAAAAAGTACTTGTTGAATCAGTCCGGGTATCAGCACAACCCACACTGTCACGCCCAGCCACACAGCAACAGATTCCTTAGACCGCACCTCACGCTCCTCAAACAGATTTGACGGCGATTATAAATGCCGATCCATTGGCTCAAGCCAGTATGGGATGTGGAAGCAGCAGAGGCCCGCGTGGAAGGCAAAAACGCGAAAAAACAACTCGGGATACTGTGACGCCGGAGAATGAGCACTCAAGCAAGATCGAGTTTCGTAACCGACGCCTGAGAACTTATAGGGGAAGCGTGTGAAAGCATCGGGCAACAGGATAGAAGCGCAGAGAGGCTAAGCCACCCAGGAGGGAATATGACTCCGGGGATGTGACAATCTTACGCAATATTCATTTTGAGCAACAGTCTGGAGTCGCCCCCTCGGCTCGCACAAACGGTTAGGACCCGGTTTGCCGTTCGCTGCGAAAATCCCGATCGGCAGGACCACTTTAGCGCATTCTGAGCCTGGCCGGCGAAGCGGAGGCGGGCTCTGGGTGGGGATGGAGACTTGAGGCAATGTTGGTGCAACATATGTTGCATCTCAAGAAAAAGATAGCGCCATTAATTTTTTTGTTGACGGAATTCACTAATTTACGCATACTTCAAGAACCAACGCCCTGCGCAACGCACGTTGCACGTTGTCGAAAATCTCGCCCGAACCCAAAAGACAGCGCAGATTTTGCTTCCCGTTTTCTTTTCACAGTCAGAAACCAAGGAGGTCTTCAATGCAGATGAGGAGATTCTGTAGGAGCACTCGGCTCCAATCGAGTCTGGCCTATGCCTTTGCGATTCTGGTCTGTACCGGGTTGGTGCACGCCCAGACAAGCACGACCGGGGCAATCGTCGGTGTGGTGGCCGATCCTTCCGGCGCCGTGGTAGCCAGCGCGAAGCTTTCTTTGCAATCGGGAACCAGCGGAGCAATCATCTCCACTACGGCCAACGCCTCCGGCCAATACTCGTTCCCCGCGGTCGCCCCAGGAACTTACACCCTCTCCGGCACCGCAAAAGGATTCCAGACCAGCGTCGTTGCCGGGGTGACGGTGCAAGTGGCGAAATCGACCCTGGTCAACGTTGTCCTGTCAGTAGGATCGAACTCCCAGACAGTCGTCGTCAGCTCGGGCGCGCAAGCCGAACTTCAAACTACCGATTCAGCCGTCGGTACAGTGATTGGAACAGACGAGGTCGAAGAGCTCCCCACCGTGACCCGCCGTGCCGTTGAGTTGACTTTTCTCCAGGTCGGCGCTCAGCCGTGGACCGGCGGGGCCTACAACGGATCGAGCGGCACCATCGCTGGGGTCGCGGGTGACCAGAACGACTTTACCCTCGACGGTCTCAATATCTCCGACGCCCAGGTCGGTGGCGAGTGTTGCGGAAACATCGGTACCGGTATCCCGCTGCCGGTCGAGTCCGTCGAGGAGTTCAACTCAGCCACAACCAACCAGAATGCCAGCTTTGGCCGCTCGCCTGGAGGCACCTTTTCGTTCACAGTGCGAAGCGGCACGCCAACCTACCACGGAGCAGCCTATTGGTACCACGTTGACAACCACCTGGACGCCAGCACCTGGGTGGCCGACAACCTGGGCCAGCCCAAACCCGAGTTTCTCGACAACCGCATTGGCTTCCGCGTCGGCGGGCCGCTCTTCGGGCCTTACCTGAAAAGCAAGCTCAATTTTTTTCTCAACCTTGAAATTCGCAGGTTCCCCAACACCACCCAGGTCAGCGGCCTGGTTCCCTTGCCATCTCTTCGCCAGGGCATTCTCACTTTCCTCGATGGCAGTGGAAATGCCGTTACTTACAATCTCAAGACTTCGACTCTTTGTGGCCCTTCCGGGACCACTCAGTGCGATCCGCGCGGCATTGGTCTCAGCTCGGTCATCTCGCAACAGTTCGCCCTATTGCCCACCGGAAACGATGCGAACCTCGGCGATCAACTGAATACCACCGGCATCAGCGGCCCCGCAAATTCCGCGCAGAATAACGACAATGCTGTGGGCCGCCTCGATTATGCCCTCTCCCAAAACTGGCACGTCAACGGGATCTGGTCCTGGGCAACCAACCAGATCTACAATCCAAACAACGACCCTGGAATCAATTGGGAAGGTGGCGCGAGCCACATATTGACCACGGCCAGGGAAGAGAATCACCCGCGCATGTACGGCGGCGCCCTTACCGGCCAGATCAGCCCCACGCTGAGCAACCAATTCGGTGGCGGGTTGTTTCAGTCGACCCTCGAATTCCAGCAGCCGCATCCTGAGTCCCTCATCCCCGATGCCGGTGTCGCCCTCCACCTGCCCGTCATTCAGGATCCCATTCAGATCTTCGGCGCGCGCGGACAGGTCGGCGTTTCAAGAAACTGGCAGCTTACCGACAACATGACGAAGGTGCACGGCAAACACGAATTGCAGTTCGGCGGACATTACGAGCACCAATACTTTTCAGAAACCCGCCAGGGAGCGAGCCAGTACAACGTCTACCCCTTCGCCAACATCGGAACGGGACAGTTTGTCGCGGTAACCAACGCGGAAGAGCCGCCGACCTGCGGATCAACGGGGCAAGCCAATTGTTTGCTTCCGGCTAACATCGGCCTCTGGAACTCGCTCTACGGCGCGACCCTGGGCATTGTCGACAGCGTAAACGAAATCACCACGCGCAACCCGCAGGGAGTCGCCAACCCTCCGGATACGGACCTGGTCAGCGCCGGTTCCTGGAGACATTTCGAGTACCATGTCGGCGATACCTGGCGCCTGACGAACTCCCTCACCCTCAGTCTGGGACTCATGGGCGTGGTCGAAACTCCGTTCAACGACGACAAGCAGCGGCAAAGCTTCATCGTGAACGGCCAAACCGGCCAGCCGATCGATTCGGTGCAATACCTTCAGCAGCGGGCTGAAATGGCCCGCGTGGGCCAGATCTTCAATCCGGGCTTTGCCTGGGCCCCGATCGGCGATTTTCGAGGACGCGGATATTTTCCAATTCAAAACCATCTCGGGCCGCGCCTGGCAGCCGCTTGGAGTCCTTCCTTCCACGATGGCTTGATGGGCCACATGTTCGGAGCCAACAAGACGGTTATCCGAGGCGGCTTTTCCATGGGCTACTACCGGATTCTCGGAGTCGGCGAGGTTCAGTTCGCAGAGCAAAGCGACCAGCTGCTGGCGCAGACTAGCAATCGCGTAGCGCCACTGAACGGCGCCGGTCAACCATACCGGGTAGGGCCAGACGGCGCTGTGCCCTTGCCCATTGTGACCCAGCAAGTGGCCGTTCCTTTCGTGCCTCCTTCGAACTACGGCGCAGGCACGATCATTGCCTTCGACCCGAACTACAAACAGGGCACCGAGAATAGCGCCGACATCACCATTCAACGCGACCTTCCGGGAAACATGCTGGTGGAGGTTGGCTATTTGGGGCGTTTCGGCCGCAATCTCGAGGCCGATCTGGATTTGAACGCCGTTCCTTTCTTCATCAACGACATGACGCACAAGTCCTCGCAGAATTTCGCCCAGGCCTTCGACCAGGTGGCCACCCAGCTTCGCACTGGAACAGCCCCTGCGAACGTCACTCCTCAGCCCTGGTTTGAAAACAACATCGGCACCGGCGCAACCGTCAATCTTGCCAGCAGTGCCGCTAGCGACTTTATCGATGCGTACGTTCAGACTCTCTGGCAACAGCACATCAACAGCGCGATCACTTCCGGGCCTGTCGAAAACCAGCAGGTCGTTTCGACACTGGACATCTCGCCGGTGGGATGGAGCAATTACAACGGTGGTTTTATCACTCTCAACAAGCGAACCTCGATGGGCCTGACCTTCACCATCAATTACACCTTCTCCCATTGGCTCACCACCGGTGAAAACAGCACCGATTCCGGCGGCACCTCACCGGTAAATTCCTACAACCCGCGCTACGGCTACGGCGATGCTCTCGGCGATCGCCGCCAGGTGATCAATGCATACGGAATTTACAATCTGCCTTTCGGTAACGGCCACGAGTTGAGTGGAGGACCGCTTCGTCATGTGGTCAACAACTGGTCTTGGTCCAACATTGTGAACTATTCCACCGGCCTGCCGCTGTATATGAGCATGGGCGGCCAGCCGTTCGGCTCAAGTAGCTACAATGAAAGCATTCCGAATACAGTGGGCAGGAACTTCAGCAAGGGCATTCATCAGGGAGTCGGGGGATCGAACGGGATTGGAGATTGCTGCGGCTCGGGCCAGAATCTCTTCAAGAATCCTGCCGCGGTATATGCCGACTTCCGTCCATTCCTGATCAGCCAGGACACCACAGGGTCGGCCGGCTTTATCCGCGGCCTTCCACTGTTCACCTGGGACATGTCGGTGAGCAAAGCCATCGGCATTTACCACGAAGGAAAGATGCGGCTCGGCTTCGACTTTTTCAACGTCTTCAACCATCCGCTGTTTAACGACCCCGAGACCAATTATCTCGATCCCCCGGGCTTCGGCGTCATCAACAGCCAGCCGGGAGATCCGGCCGACGGCGACTATTGGACGCCTCGCCGGTTGCAGGCGAGCGTGCGCATCGAGTTTTGACTCCCTCCCTCACCAAGGCGCTTCCGGGGGCATCTTCAAGTGCCCTTGGAAGCGCAGGAACTGGGATCGGCTGGTATAAGGGAGAATGCAGTTGTCGAGCCCGTCTATTCCTCCCGAGGACAAGCACGTGTTGAGAGCTTCCACGGTTCTTTGCGCCGTCTGTCTGTTGGCTGTTTTGCGGGCCGGCGGCCAGAACGCGAGCCCGCCAGCCGGAAATCAGGATGCAGTTCGGGCCAGGCAATTCGAGCAAACCGATCTCGTCTTCAGCAAATGGGATACAACCGTGTCGCCGGGTTGCGCGCTGTCCGTAATGCGCGACGGCAGAATCGTCTACGAACGCGGATATGGAATGGCTGACCTGGACCACAATGTGCCCATCACGCCGGAGAGCGTATTCCACGTTGCTTCCATGTCGAAGCAGTTCACCGCGGCGGCCATCATCCTGCTCGCGCTGGATGGAAAGCTCTCGCTCGATGACGACGTGCACAAGTACCTGCCGGAGCTGCCGGACTTTGGCTCGACGATCACGATTCAGCACTTGATTCACCATACCAGCGGGATTCGCGACCAATGGGAGCTTCTCGACCTCGCGGGCTGGCGATACTCGCTCGACCTCATCACTAACCAGGATGTTCTGGGTTTGCTCTATCGCGAGAAGGAACTGAACTTCAAGCCGGGCGAGCGCTTTCTTTATAACAATTCCGGATACACGCTCCTGGGGCAGATCGTCCAGAAAGTGAGCCACCAGTCGCTTCGCGAATTCACCACGGCCCGCATCTTTGCGCCGCTGGGAATGAACAGCACTCATTTTCGCGATGATCACGCTGAGGTGGTAAAGCACGATGCCTACGGGTACGCGCCGGCGGAGCAACCCGACGTCTACAAGCTGAGTATCACGAACTTCGACACGGTGGGTGCGACCGGCTTGCTGACGACCGTAGAGGACCTCGCGAAATGGGATGAGAATTTCTATAACCCGCGCGTCGGCGGCCCGCAGTTTCTCAAGATGATGCTTGCAGCGAGCGTGCTCAATAACGGGGAGCCCGTCTTGTCCGGTTCCTCGATCTACGCCTCCGGGCTTGCGCTAGGCGCATACAGAGGATTGCGCACCGTGGAGCATGCCGGCGCCGATGCCGGCTATCGCGCCGACCTTATCCGGTTTCCCGATCGGCATTTTTCCGTTGCCTGCCTGTGCAATCGAGCCGACGCCGAGCCGAGCCGGAAGGCGCGCGAAGTGGCCGACATTTTCCTCGCCGATGAGTTCACCGAACCCACCGGGAAACCGGATCAAGCCGCCGCTTTCAACATTCCCGGGCCGCAACTGGCACAATATGCCGGCTTGTATTGGGACTCCGAGAGCCGGCGGCCCATTCACCTGGCGATGCATGGGGACCAGCTCGCCGTGGCATCTCCAGATGGGGACAACGATGACTTGACCCCGACGAGCGCGACGCAGTTCAGAAACAAGAGCGGCACGAGCACCTACACATTCCACCGAGCGAACGGCAGCGACAGGTGGCAATTGGCTATTCAGTACGATGGGCCGAAAAGCAAGACTTTCGAGTATCGAATCGCGGATGCGTTCAGTCCCTCGCCGGATATGCTGACCGACTACGCGGGCCTCTATGCGAGTGATGAAATCGATCCCCGGTTCCAGATCCTCGTCCGCAACAATGAGCTTACATTGGAGCGTTTAAAGCACGAGCCGCAGGAGTTCCATCCGACGATCAAGGACTCTTTTGAAGGCAAGGAAGGGGTGAATATCCATTTTCAACGGGACGCGAAGGGGCGCGTGGTTGGATTTCTTTGGGATTCGGGAAGAATCACAAACTTCCGGTTTCGAAAGATCGCCCCTCCGGATCAACGTTAGGAAATCTTCGCTCCTGCGTCTGATTCCGGGCGGACTTACTCCGTGCGCTTTCCCGCAATCGCTCTAGGGATAGAATGCATTTGTTCGCTGAAATGGAAGCATAGCCGCAAAACGGGAGAGCTGGAAATGAAGGCGTTGGTTAAGAGGCGCGCCGAGCGCGGGCTCTGGCTGGAAGATATAGCTGAGCCCAGGCCCGGTATCAACGACATTTTGATTCGAGTCCTTTTTACCGGAATCTGCGGCACGGACGTTCATATTTACCTGTGGGACGATTGGGCGCAGAAGACCATTTCGGTACCGATGACGATCGGACATGAATTTGTGGGTGAGATTGTCGAGGTCGGCTCGAATGTGAATGATTTCTATCCAGGCGATATTGTCAGCGGCGAAGGCCACGTAGTTTGCGGGCGCTGCCGGAATTGCCTGGCGGGCCGGCGGCATCTATGTGCGAACACGCAGGGAGTGGGAGTGAATCGCCCGGGAGCATTCGCGGAATTGATTGTCCTGCCCATGTCCAATATCTGGCGGCACGATCCGAAGATCAACCGGGAAGTCGCAGCAATTTTCGATCCTTTCGGTAACGCCGTGCATACGGCACTGTCGTTCCCGGTACTCGGCGAAGATGTTCTTATCACCGGCGCCGGGCCCATTGGCATTATGGCTATCCCGGTGGTCAGACACGCGGGAGCGCGGCACATCGTGATCACTGACTTGAACCCGTTTCGGCTCGACCTGGCCCGGAAGATGGGTGCAACCCTGGCCATAAACACGAATGAGACACCATTGATAGAGGTGCAGAAGAACCTGAGGATGCATGAGGGCTTCGACGTGGGTTTGGAAATGTCCGGCAACGCTCAGGCGCTGGACGAAATGATCGCCAGCATGAGCCACGGAGGAAAGATCGCCATGCTGGGTATCCCAGCCAGGGAAACGAAGATTGACTGGCGGCTGGTGATCTTCAACTTGCTGACCATCAAGGGCATCTACGGTCGCGAGATGTATGAGACGTGGTACAAAATGTCTGTAATGCTTGAATCGGGGGTCGATATCTCGCCCGTCATCACGCATCGGTTTGCATACAGCGATTTCCAGAAGGGCTTCGACGCCATGATTTCAGGTCAGACGGGTAAAGTCGTGCTGGACTGGACAAGCCTCGCTTAACGAGCCGCTTGAGCGGTTCCATGATTGCCATCCACGAAGCCGCGGCCGTGAGGCGGATTCCGGCTCTGGAAAGTGCCGCCCTCCTCAACTCCAACACTGGCGCAAAGACTGTAGAACCGCTCTCAACGTTGACCTGCAGCAGCTCAATGCGATTGCGGCAAGCCGCTGCGTCTACTCAGCGTCGTACCAGCGGAAGCCGTGACGCTGTTCCTTGGCGGCTTCCGCAAGCAAACGAAGGGTGGCTTCCCGCTTGTAGTTGCCGCAAGCCACGAGCATCAGATTGACCAGCGCAATCGGCGCGACGTAGGAATCGATAAAAGACCGGCTTTCAACCGAAGCTACGAAGAATTCATCGGTGAAACGCGCAATGGGAGAAATATAGGTGCCGGTGATTCCAACGCAATAAGCTCCGTTCGCGCGCGCGCGCTGCAAGCTTTCCACCGTCTGCCGCAGACCTTTGCGGAAGCTGATGGCGATCACCAGATCGCCTTTGCCAAAACTGCGCGAGATGTGGATGCTGCGGCCCACCGTAGTGGCGGCAAGCGCGGGAAGCCCGATCAGCGTCAAATGGTGTTCGATGTAGTGAACCAGATTTTCCGCAAGATCGCCGCCCAGAATCAGAATCCGCCGAGCTGTATGAATTCTGCGGGCGAGCGCGTGGAACCTCTTCATGTCCACGCTATTGCAGATTTCATTGAGGTTCTTAACATCCTGCTCTAACGTCACCTGAAGTGGGTCGGCGTCTTTCGAGTCTCCGCGGCCGTTATGCTGCATGCCGTCCAGAGACGTCGCGTTGGCAATCGAAAGATCGTGCAGGTAATTCTGAAAGGCGCGATAGCCCGTAAAGCCGAGCCGCTGGACGATTCGAACCAGAGTGGCGGGATCCGTATTCAGGCGGGCCGCGGCCGCGCGCACACTCAGCAGCACAAATTCCCGGGGATTCTCGAGAACCTGGCGCAGGGTCTCGCGGCGGCCGGAACTGAGGTCGTTGATTCGCGTCTGAATGGCTACCGGAGGAACCGATTCATCGGGTTTCTTAACCATTAGGGCCGACGCTCCTCCAAAAGCACACTTCCCGTCACCTTATTATGCATTGAGCGAGGGCGTCTGAGTTGCATAAACAGCGAATTTCGGCAGATTGCGGAAAAGCTTCGTCAGGCCGGTATCGACAAGCCAGCGCGCGTCATTTCGATCCACATCGTGCACCGGCTTGTAAGTCACGTGAATTGGTCTCAGAGGCTTGGAAATCCTTGGGTCACGCCTTTCCAATCCGGCCCCTTAAGACAATATCAGATCGGCCTCCAGGCGCTGATATGCGCGCCTTTCGTTTCACCGCGCCAACTCGGAGATCAAAAGCCGATTTACCCTTCCCGATTCTTCGAGATATGTGCAACACACGTTGACGACACGCAATGGAACGACGATACCCGATTTTTCAGCGATATTGTTCAAGAAACCGTTACATTTCTTATTGACTGTGCCATAAAGAGATGCTACGGTTACTCAACTGAAGTGTTCGATTGTCAACAAAGGTTGCATTCAGCGATGCCTGCGATCTGCCGGAAGCTTTCCTGGTCCGGCGTACTGCGGACGAACGCCGCCGCCGGAACGGCCGCTTCAGACCCGGCCTATCCCCCTACGCATCCGGAACCATAGCCCGAACCGCGCGATGGTTCGGTGGGAACAACCCATCCAGCCGCCTGTCAATCATAATCTGCCGGAGATATGTATGAGTTGTAGATTTCGCTCGTGCTTCCAGAGGCGGCTTTCCTCGCGCCTCGGCGCCCAAATGACCATCATCCTGCTGGCCGCGGCCCATTGCATCCCTGCCCAGAACCAGCAGTTCGACATCATTATTCGTCACGGCCGAATCGTAGATGGCAGTGGAAATCCCTGGTATCGCGCCGATCTGGGAGTTCGCGACGGGCGGATCGCCGCCATCGGCGATTTATCCCACGCGACCGCCCGCCAGGCCATTGAGGCAGGCGACCACATCGTCGCTCCCGGGTTTATCGAGATGATGGGTGGGGACAGCTATGTTCTGGTTGAGGACCCGGTCAGCGCGGAGAGCAAACTCCAGCAGGGTTGTACAACCTTGTTCGTTGGCGAAGGCGACTCAGAAGCCCCCCAGAACGACTTCACCGCAAAGATGTATGAACGCGATGATCCGGATGCGAAGGTCACCTGGCATAACTTTGCGGAGTACTCCGCCTTGCTGACCAAGCACGGCATTGGCATGAACGTGATCCATAACGTGGGGGCCGCGCAGGTTCGCGAAATGGTTATCGGGGATACGAACCGGCCGCCAACGCCCCAAGAACTGGAGAAGATGAAGTCGCTCGTGGCCGAGGCGATGCAGCAGGGCGCAGTCGGCTTGTCCAGCGCCCTCATCTATCCTCCGGGAAGCTATGCGAGCACGCAGGAACTGGTTGCACTGGCGAAGGTAGCCGCGCAGTATGGCGGCATTTATCTGTCTCACATCCGCAATGAGAGCGGCGATTTGCTCGGCGCCATCGACGAAGCGATTTCAATCGGAGAGCAGGCCGGAATTCCTGTTCATATTTACCACCTCAAAGCTGCGGGAGCCGAAAACTGGCATCTCATCGATGAGGCGCTTCAACGGATTCAAGCTGCGCGAGACAGGGGTATCGACGTAACCGCCGATGCCTATCCGTATCTCTATAACGGTCTCGACCTGGGCTCGTTTATTCCACCGGATGCCTATTCGGCCGGACATGCAGCGCTCTTTCAGTCGCTTGCAGATCCAAAGGTTCGCGAAAAGCTGGAGGCGGAGATCAAGACGCGCACCGATTGGGAAAACTGGTATCAGCACATCGGATCCGACTGGAATAATGTACTGATTGCGAAGGCGCCCCAGGGCATGGATCCTCGTTATGAGGGACTCTCAGTCCACCAGGTCGCCGTCTTGCGCAATCAGGATGACTGGACTGCCTTTTTCGACCTCGTGCAGCATGGCAATCCGTCGGTCGACCCCAAGAGCATGAACGAGGATCAGAAGAAAGCCATCTATCGGGCGCCGTGGGTCAGCATCAGCAGCGACGCGAGTCCATCGGATCCCGCAAAAGATGCTCACGTTCACCCCCGAACCTACGGGACATTTCCGCGAATCTTTGCGACCTACGTCCGCCAGGAGCATGTGCTGACGATCGAGGATGCCGTTCGCAAGATGACTTCTCTGCCTGCCGACCTGCTTGGTCTTTACGATCGCGGACGCATCGCTCCGGGCATGGCCGCCGATTTGGTAATCTTCGACCCCGATAAGATCCAGGACACGGCGACCTACGCCAAGCCCGCGGTCTACCCGACGGGAATCGATACCGTGCTGGTCAACGGGACTGTCGCCGTCGATCACGGAAAGAGCACCGGGGAATTGGCCGGAGAAGTGCTCTCTCACACAGCATTCATGCGGCAGAAAGCGAGCCGATGAGATTTGCTTTCAAGCGCCGGCTGATCCTCCTGGGTGCGGTGCTGCTGTGGCTTGCAAGAGCACAAGCGCCGGCGCAGAACATCGCTCCTGCTCCGGAGTACGCCCGGATTGTGAGTCAACTCACGGCCCGCATCCAGCAGGAAATGGACGAAGAGAAGCTGCCGGCGCTTTCCATCGCGCTGGTAGACGATCGGTCCATTGTATGGGCCCAGGGTTTCGGATTTGAAAACAGCAAAAAGAAAGTGCCGGCTACGGCGCATACGGTTTATCGTGTGGGCTCAGTGTCGAAGCTTTTTACGGACATGGCTGTGATGCAACTGGTGGAACGCGGCCAACTCGATCTGGATGCTCCGATTACGCGCTACGTTCCCGATTTTGCGCCGCACAATCCTTTCGGCGGCGCCATCACATTGCGCGAGCTGATGTCCCATCGTGCCGGCCTGGTGCGCGAACCGCCCGTGGGCAATTACTTCGATGCTTCCGCGCCGAGTTTGCAAACGACGATCGAAAGCCTCAACCGGACTTCTCTCGTTTTTGCTCCGGGCACACACACGAAGTATTCGAATGCCGGCGTCGCCACCGTCGGCTACGCCCTGCAGCGGTTCGTGAACCGGCCATACCCCGAATACTTGCAATCTGCTCTGTTGGAGCCGCTGGGGATGCGCGAGAGTTCGTTTGTCCCTGAGCCAATCCTGATGCAACATCTGGCCAACGCATTCATGTGGAGTTATGACGGCTTGATGTTTCCAGCCCCCACGTTTCAATTAGGCGAAGGTCCGGCGGGCGCGATGTATACCACCGTCACCGATCTTGGGAAATTCGAAAGCGCATTGTTTTCGGGCGGAAACGTGATCCGGCCCGAATCTCTCCAACAGATGTGGACTCCGCAGTACGCCGATGCCGACGGTGGCGGCTCTTTTGGAATCGGATTCCGCCTTAGCACGCTGGACGGTGAGCGAGAGGCGGGGCACGGCGGCGCAATCTACGGTTTTGCCACGCAGCTTGCGATGCTGCCCGATGCGAAGCTTGGAGTTGTGGTAACTGCCGCCATGGATGGAGCCAATGCGGTGACGGCCCGGATCGCGGATGACGCGCTCCGGCTGATGCTGGCAAAGCAACGGCATACTGTTCTCACCTTGCCGTCGCTGGCGATGGAGGTGCCCGCGGATTTGTCCCGCAAGCTCGCGGGAGATTATCTCGCGGGGGACGACCGCGTTCATCTCGAGGAACAGAACGGCGCGCTGTATCTGCTGCATCTCAATGGCGGGCCGCTGATAAGGCTTAAAAGCACAGGTCAGGATGAGCTGATCGAGGATAGCCGTGTGGCCTTCTCGCCGGAGCCTCTGCGTCCGCACCTCGACTCTTCAGGGGATCCGATCTCCCTTGACATCGGGACTACGGAATACCGGCGCCTGCAAGCTGCAACGCCGGAGCCTGCGCCCGCACAATGGGCGGATGTTGTTGGTGAATACGGTTGGGACTACGACAAACTTTATGTTCTTGAGATGGGAGGCAAGCTTTACATTCTCGTGGAGTGGTTCGAATTTGAACCGCTCGAACCTGTGAAGAACGATGTGTACCGGCTGCCGGATCATGGGCTGTACGTGTCCGAGACACTCCGGGTTTTGCGCAGCGCGGACGACAAAGTTACGGGATTGCAGCTTGGCGGCGTCACCTTTCCTCGCCTGCCTGAAAGCCCTGTGGGCGCAGTCTTCCAGATCACGCCGTTAAGACCTGTCGCCGAACTTCGACGAGAGGCGTTGGCGAGCGCTCCTCCTCAGGAGAAGGGCGATTTCCGCAGGCCGGATCTGGTTGAGCTCACCTCACTGGATCCCACGATCAAGCTGGACATCCGTTACGCAACGACTCGCAATTTCCTCGGAAGTCCGGTCTATCTGCAGGCGCGCGCCTTTATGCAGAGACCCGCGGCTGAAGCTGTGGCTCGGGCCTCGCGCAGCCTACACGCCATGGGCTATGGCCTTCTGATTCACGATGCATACAGGCCCTGGTATGTGACCAAGATGTTCTGGGACGGCACGCCTGACGACAAGAAAATATTTGTGGCCAACCCATCCGAGGGGTCGCGCCATAATCGGGGCTGCGCCGTTGATCTGACTCTCTACGACCTCAAGACCGGGCAGCCGATTCTGATGACCGGAGGATATGACGAGATGTCGGAGCGTTCCTACCCGTTCTATCCCGGCGGAACATCGCTTCAGCGCTGGCATCGCGATCTGCTGCGTCACGCTATGGAAGCCGAAGGATTTAATGTCTATCCGTACGAGTGGTGGCATTTCGACTATCGGGACTGGCGCAGCTATCCGATCTTGAATCTGACCTTTGAGCAGTTAGACAAGCAAAAACAGCAGGCTGGCAATTAGAGCATTGTCGGAATTTGCGTGCTCTTATTGAATGCGTGCAACGTGGCTTCTCTTAAGACAGGGGCCGCTTGGGATCGTGATTTCAGTCTGCAGTAAATCCAAAAGCGCTTGAACGCCAGACTATTTGCGCCGCCGACCGTCGCAGGAGATCAGGAACAAACTCGGGCAATCTAAGCGGGTAGAAATTCCTGCGTTCTCACAGTCAGCTTGTGAATGAGGTCGCGCTTCACCTCAAAGCCCAAGCCGGGAGCGCACGGAACGGAGATTGTTCCGCGCGTAGATACCGTAATTTCCGGCTCGATAATGTCCTCATCCCAATAACGCTTGCTTGCCGACACGTCTCCAGGCATTACGAAGCCGGGCAGGGTGGACATGGCAATATTGTGGGCGCGTCCAACTCCGGCTTCGAGCATGCCTCCGCACCACACGGGGATGCCGTTGCAATGGCAGTATTCCTGTATCTTTTTCGCCTCGGTATGGCCGGAGACGCGTCCGAGCTTGATGTTGATCACGCGGCATGCGCCGAGCTCGATGCCGGCGCGGGCGTCGCGCAGACTGTGGATGCATTCGTCAAGACAGATGGGCGTCTTCAGTTCCCCTTGTAACTGCGCATGCTGATAGATTTCGTTCCACTCAAGCGGCTGCTCGATGTACGCCAGTCCAAATTCGTCCAGTTGCTTGAACGTCTGTACATCCGCGAGGGTATACGCGGAATTGGCGTCTACGGTCAATGCAATGTCCGGGTAGGCCTTTCTTACTGCCTCCACTATAGCAACATCCCAACCCGGTTTGATCTTGAGTTTGATTCTCCGGTAACCAGCGTCGAGTTCGAGCGCGATCCTGTCTAGCAGCATGCCGGTGTCTTTGTAAATTCCCAGCGAGACGCCGCTGGGCAGGTTATCCAGGACTCCGCCAAGGAGCGCGCTCAGCTGAAGGCCGCTAGACCGGGCCTTCGCATCCCATGCGGCGCACTCCAGCGCTGCCTTTGCCATCTCGTGTCCGCGCACTCTCCCCATCTCATCGGCCAGCGTTTCCGGGCTCGCGAAACTCTTGCCAACGATGGCCGGCGCCAGAAAATCGCGGATCATCAGCCACGCAGTATCCGTCGTCTCCGAGTTATAGAAGGGGCCCTCGCCGGCGGTCACTTCGCCCCATCCCCTAGCTCCGCCCGCTTCCATTTCAACCAGCACAATCCGCCGATCGTGGGTGACGCCGAAGCTGGTCTCAAACGGTTGCTTCAGCCGCATGGAGATTTCCCGCAGCGTGATCTTCTCGATCTTCATCGTTTCTCCAGCAGATAGAAAGCGCGCCCCGTCGTTTTCTCGAATCCCGTAACGGCGAAACCCATGCCCAGCATCTCAGTCAATTGCTCCCGAAGCTGCCGCTGCAACCCGGCATCCTTGTGAGTGGTGAAGTCCGGAACGGCAATGCGGATGATCTCGCCTGAACGGGCTGGCTTCTCGCCATTGAGAACGCTGAGAACGCGAGGGCTCTCGAGCTCCCATTCAATGAGAAGGCGATCCGTAGGCAGCCCCCCGTGAAGCGGGCTGCTCGTGATTCCGTACAGATTCGAGATGTACTCACGCGCGACTCCACCGAGTTTTTCGATGTTGAAATATGCATTCCGTTGCTGGAGTGGATCGAATGTCCACTGAATGACTTTGATTCCGCGCGCCAGGGCATCCTCGCGTTGCGCGAGCTTTAGCATTCGGCCGATGCCGCGATTCTGGTATTCCGGCAATACCCCGACGCGATGAGAATGCAGCCGCACTTCGCCGCGTGGGATCGCGCAGAACGCGAGAGCAATCCCAATCAGATTCTTCTCATCGAAGGCGCCGATAAGCTGGCCGGCAAATCGGCTGGCGATGACGAGCAAGGCGCGCGACTCAACGTCCAGGTCGCTGTACCCCCAGATCGTTCGTTGCAGTGCGACTGCTTCATCCAGGCGTTCAAGCTCTGCAAGCGGTTGAATCCTAATCGAGGTGGGCATGTTGGAACACGTCATTTGTCTTCCACTGATTGCAACAAATGTTCCGTTCTGATGCCAGAAGCCGGCGCATTTGTGTCTTGACTTTACGGCGATTTCTCGCATTCGTCAAAAGGGTACTGGACGATTGCTTCTCTCTGATGAATTTCAACAAATGATGACACAAGCGAACTTTGTTGTTGACAAATTATCTCATCCCGGACAAACTGCGTATACGGAAAAATGAGATTTCTCTTCCCTACCCCCGTCGATCGCTCCGGCCGCAGTCTCTCCCATATGTCCGGGGCGACGCTGTGAGAATTCTCAAGGGCGCCGGCACGCGGAAGCAAGTTGCGCTCACCCGTGCGCTCACCGCCAAAGACGGCTTCACGATCGTGGTCGGATCCGTGATCGGCTCGGGGATTTTTCTTGTTCCGGGGTTTATTGCAATGCAACTTGCCTCGCTGCGCGCCGTGCTGCTTGTGTGGTTTTGCGGCGCGCTGCTCAGTGTGTTTGGCGCAGTTTCTTTGGCAGAGATGGGGTCGATGTTCCCAGGCGCCGGCGGCCTGTATATCTATCTTCGGCGTTCCTATGGCCGGCCTGTTGCGTTCCTGTATGGATGGGGCCTGCTGACGATGATCCAAACGGGCACCATTGCCACTCTGGGCGCGGGCTTCGCGCTCTACCTTTCGCGTGTCATCGGATTTTCTCCCGTGGAGCGGAAAGTCGTGGGGGCGGCCAGTATTGTGGCTCTTACCGGAATCAATCTTCTTGGGGTACACACGGCGAAACATCTGCAGAATGCGAGTACCGTGGCCAAGATCGCCGGTTTGGTGCTCTTGGGGTTGCTGCTGTTCTGGCGCGGCCATGTCACGACCCTTGGCGAAAGCTGGCGGATCCTTCCGGAGTTGAGGCAACCGCTTCCTTTCGGTGTCGCGCTCATCGCGGTGCTTTGGGCCTACGAGGGTTGGCACGTGGTGTCGTTCACGGCGGGCGAATTTCTGAATCCCGGACGCGATCTTCCGAAAAGCTTGATTTTTGGCACCGCGGTCGTCGGTGCAATCTATGTTGTGATGAACCTTGCCTATTACGCTGTCCTCGGCCCGGCGCAGATACGCGGAACCGGCAGTGCCGCCGCGTCCGCGGTCGCGTTCGCGTACGGAGCAGATGCGACTCATTTCGTGTCGATATTGATTCTTATCTCGATTCTCGGCGCCATGAACGGCATGGTCCTGACGGGGCCGCGCGTTTACTACGCAATGGCTCTTGAAGGAGATTTCTTGCCGATGCTTGGCAGACTCGATTCACGATTCCATGCGCCGGCGCTGGCCATCATCGTACAGGGTATCTGGGCCGCGGCCCTCATTCTGCTGGGCAGCTTTCAGCAGTTGTATACCCACGTTATCTTTACTGCCTGGATATTCTACGGGCTTGCAGTGGGTGGAGTGATCGTTCTCCGGGTCAGATTCCCCCATCTGGCCCGGCCTTTCCGCGCCCCTGGTTACCCTTTGATCCCTCTACTTTTTATGCTGGCCTCTGCGGCCGTAGTCGTCAGTACAATTGTCAGTCAGCCCAGAAACGCCATCGCCGGAATTCTACTGATGATGCTGGGAATTCCGGTCTATTTTGTTTTTTCACTTCAACATCGTCCCAATGCACAGCTTAGCAGTGCTTTGAGAGAGGAGGCAGGTGAGTGAATTTCTGTAAATGGATGGTGGCTGCCGCACTTTCGATTTCTTCTGCCTGCATCGCGCAGACAGCTAAACCTCAAACATTCTCCCAGGCCTTGCAGGCTATCCTCGCGGAACCTGTGTTTCAGCACGCCAATTTTGGAGTGGAGCTTTATTCGCTGGACACCCAAACGCCAGTTTTTTCGCTGAATGCGGAGAAGCTTTTTACGCCCGGTTCCACTACCAAGCTGCTCACGGAGGGAACGGCTCTGCAGCTTCTCGGTCCGGACTATCGCTTTCACACCTCGGTCTATCGCACCGGCGACGTGGATGCGCAGGGGACTCTTCAAGGGGATTTGATTCTGGTAGCCAGCGGCGACCCGAATCTATCCAGTCGCGT
This sequence comes from uncultured Acidobacteriaceae bacterium, assembly GCA_963770555.1. Classification (GTDB taxonomy): domain Bacteria; phylum Acidobacteriota; class Terriglobia; order Terriglobales; family Acidobacteriaceae; genus Telmatobacter. Next base: position 482,915 of record CAVYQC010000006.1, on the reverse strand, counting down.
GCAAGCGGATGACACACTGGCTTTTGAGAATGAGGATCACTCCTATGGCGGACTGGATGCCGAAGTCGTGCCTGGAGACCCGCTCGTTGTTTTGCGGGAGTTCGCTAATCAGATCTTCGCGCACGGAATCCGAAAGGTTGAAGGCCGGGTGCTGGTGGATACGACCCTCTTTCGGGCCGGAGTCCGGGAGTTGGGTACCGGCGTCATTATTTCTCCAGTCTCCGTGAATGACAACGTGGTCGATCTCACGGTCACTCCAGGTCAGGCGGTTGGGGCCGCGGCATGGGTGTCGGTCTCTCCCGCCGTTCCGTGGCTGAGCTTCGATAACAAGATCACTACGGGAGCGCTGGGTACGAATCCCGAGGTCAACGATCGTTCCGCGCGGGGCAGGTACGGGGACGAGATCGTGACGGTCAACCTGACGGGGTCCATCCCGATCGGCAACAAGCCTTTTCTTGTGCCATATGCGGTTCCGGACCCCGTGCGGTTTGCAGAATCGCTTCTCTCCAGAGCGCTTTCCGACAAAGGAATTGTTCTCGAGGCTCAGCAAAATAATGCCGACGTTGATTTCGCGGCGATGAAAAAATACTACACCTTGCAAAACAGCGTCGCGGAGCATGTCTCTCCACCGCTGAGCGAAGAAGCGAAAGTCACCCTGAAAGTGAGTCAGAATCTGCACGCCAGCATGATGCCCTACATCCTTGGCGCGATTCTTGGGCACGCCGCGGAGAATGCCGATGCAAAGGGTTTGGAGCTTGAGCACGACCTGCTCGAAAAGGCGGGGTTGGATTTGTCGGGAGCCGCGCAGGGAGATGGTGCCGGCGGCGCGGAATCGGCCTTCTTCACGCCGGACTTCATGGTCCACTTTCTCGACTTCATGGCGCAGCAACCGACCTTTGCTGTCTTTCATCGTGCATTGCCGGTTCTGGGCCGCGACGGAACCTTGGTGAAGATTCAGGCTGGAGATCCAGCGGCAGGCCACGTGTTTGCCAAGACCGGAACCTTCGAAGCAATCGATCTATTGAACAATCGATTCATGCTTGTTGGCAAAGGCTTGGCGGGATATATGACGACCTCTTCCGGACAAAAGCTGGCCTTCGCGCTTTACGCAAATCACGTTTCTCTACCGCACGATCCCCAGGCAATCGACCAAGTTGCAGGCCAGGCGCTGGGAGCCATTGCCGCCGCTGCGTGGCGCCTGCCCATCGACAAAGCCGCTCTGGAAACGCAATGAAGACGATCATTTTGAGGAGAAAGCTGGGAACAAGTCAAACAAACGGTAAAGAGCCCCAGGAGGCCCTTTTGAGGCAGCTGCTCGCTTCGGCGGCGGACCGCCAGGCGCAAATGATCCAAAGAACCTCGGAGCTTGTCAAGGTTGAGTCACCGAGCGAGGATAAGGCGGCTGTGGATCGCGCGGTAGAATTGGTTGCCGGCTGGTGTGAATCGGAGCAAGGGCGAGTCCGGCTTCATCGACAGCACGAATTCGGCGACTTGCTGGAAGCGACTTTTGGCTCTCGCCGCTCCGCGCGTGCACCTCTGCTGTTGCTCGGTCATCTGGATACCGTCTGGGAGATCGGCACGATTCAGAGCATGCCTTGGCACAGGGATGGAAACCGCATTTATGGCCCCGGCGTGCTGGACATGAAGGCCGGCGTGGTCATGGCTCTCACGGCGATGCAAATTCTGAACGAGCATGACGCTCTCAGTCGGCCGATCAGACTGCTGCTGCACAGCGAAGAAGAGATTGGCAGCCCGGTCTCGCGCAAGGTGACAGAGCGCGTAGCGCGCCAATGCGAGGCCGTTTATGTACTTGAGCCGGCGCAGGGAAAGCAGGGCGCATACAAAACCGCGCGCAAAGGCGTCGCGAAATATCGCCTGGAGATAACCGGAGTCGCGGCGCATAGCGGAGTAGATTTCTCCTCCGGGCACAGCGCAATTGCGGAGCTTGCGCGGCAAATTGAGCGGATCAGCGGCTTCACCGATTTGAAATCCGGAATCACCGTCAATCCCGGAGTTGTGGGCGGAGGGACTCGAGCCAACGTGGTAGCCGCAAATGCGTGGACTGAATTCGATGTGCGAATGCCAAGGATCCGAGACTCAGCCCGCATAGAGCGCGCCTTCCATAGGCTTCGGGCATTCGATGCGGGATGCAAGCTCCACGTTTGCGGCGGAATCAACCGCCCACCGATGGAGAGGACCAACGGCACCGCCGCGCTCTTCAGGCGCGCTCAGCAGCTCGCCTCGGTGCTTGGTATTCCGCTCGAGGAAGCGAGTACGGGAGGCGGCTCGGACGGAAATTTCACATCCGCTCAGGGCATTCCAACACTCGATGGTACGGGCGCAGTCGGCGGCGGAGCACACGCCGCACACGAGCACGTCCTGGCGGAGCATCTGGCTCCTCGTGCAGCATTGCTTGCAGCCATGATGTTACCGGTGTAGCCGGAGCCCTTTCGGAGTTCACGCGCCGGTTATGGCGTGGTCCCAGGTGGGGCTTTCTTTGAGGAGATACCAGCCCAGCAGCTTCGGCTTCGAGGGAAAGTAGTTTGGAAACAGATTTAATGTGCGGATGTCGCCAGATGGAATAGAGGGCCACGGAAAGGTGTGACTTCTAACTCTGCTTGGAGGAAAGCAGCAGTCTACTTCCTGCACGATCGAAGGTTGCCCGCTATTGCTGCTTTTCTACCTCCAGCCATTGAGTCAAAGCAACCGGAATCGGTCCATCCTCCGTTGCCGAAACAGCGCCATTCAAGACATTTCCCCTAAGCTTGAGACTGAACAGAAGAGTGTTCGCCCGATGGCGCTCGGCATCATCCGTCTTCACATCTCCCCAAGCCTCACCTGAGAGCCATCCATCCTTGAATTGAACTTTGTTCAGCAGCGACTCCAACTCGTCCGCTATCTGTATATGAACGTCGCCCGAAGGCAGGAACCTGATGATAACCGGAAGGTCTTTCTGATACGTATGCAGCGTACCCTTCCAGACGCCAAGCAAAGCTGCGTCGGGGATGAACGGAGCAGTGGGCTCTTCGGGTTTTTCAACCGGCATCTGCCATTTAGGCAAGAGGACCTTCATAATCTCGTTCGGGATCGGGGAGGCATAGTCTTCCCCATTCATGAGAACCACCACAGCGATATCTTCAGAAGGAACGAGCATCAACAAGGTTGAAACCCCCGGCATGCCCCCATTGTGGGTAACCACGTGGTAGCCATCCGCTCTATCTTCTGAGACCCAACCGATCCCATAGCCCGCGTGGTCGGAGACTTTCATCGTGGCTTGATGCATCGTGTCGATGGAAGCATCGGAGAGGATCTGGCTTTGATCCGGAAGGTGATCCTTGAGATGGAACATGCCGAAGCGAACCAGGTCATGCGCGCTCGAATAGATCGCAGAGGCTCCCGGATGATCGAAATCGTAGAAAGGAATGGGGGATCCTTTCTGGTCATATCGAATCGCCTGAAACTTCTCCAGTCCGGGACCAACACCGACGGATGTATGCGTCATTCCAAGCTTCAGGAACACCGCGTCGCGCATAAAGTCGGCGTAGCCTTCTCCGGAGACCCGCGAAAGAACATACCCGACAATTCCAAAACCCAGATTGGAATACTGGTAATGCTCTCCCGGAATCGTAACCAGGTTTCCGTAGCGAAGAATCGTCTCGTCGTAGGATGGCTTTTGATAAGGCTCATTGCTGAGAAAGAATTGATAGTGCAGCGGCAGGCCCGAAGAGTGGTTTGCGACGCGGCGCACGGTGGCATCGTTGGCATCTCCAATGCGAGCCTTCAGCTTTGCGTCTCCCAGATAGTCGTTGATCGGCTTGTCGAGATCGATCTTTCCGGCCTGCACCAGCGTCATCAACGCGGTGGCAGTAATGGGCTTTGAGATTGACGCCAGCGAGTACATGGTGTTTTCGGTGGCTGGAATTCCGTTCTCGCGATCCGCCCAGCCAAACCCCTCTTCCCAGATGATCTTGCCGTGCTGAGCAACGGCGACGGCAACGGAAGGCACCGACTGGTCGGTGATTCGTTTGCGGATCGAAGCGCGGACACCGTCAAACTGGTCCTGGGCCGGCGCAGAGAATGCGCTCAGGACCACCGCCACAAAGACAGCGCAGAAATGCACGGTGCCGAGAAAGCTGCCGCGCCGAGGCAAACACGTTCCAGTGTCACTGCTCATGTTTCTTTGGATACCTCAATGGTTGGTGGCTATCTCCAATTGTCACGACGGCATTTCGCGAATGGGCCGATCCCAACACATGAGCAGGCAATCTTTTCAGCTTGCCAAAGGCAGGACCGCGGAGAATCGGTGGCCTTGCCGATTGCAACCTCTGTTGACAACTCGGCACGATAGTTCGATAACTTTAGCATCTCTCTGTAGCGCGGTCAATAGAAAACATCGCATTTTCCACAAAGCACTGCGAGAATGTTCAACATGCTGTCGTCTTGGATATATCAACATTTGTTGCATCCTTTGCCGTCACGGCTCGCCAGAATCCCGTCCGGGAACAAACTCGACATGACATCCAAGCTCGACGGATGTTTAGCGGGTTTCTAACGGGCTGGGGTTTTCCTTCCGCATCCACTGCAGCACAGTTCGCTCCGCGAAGTCGAACCCAAACATCTTCAATTCTTTATGTACGCACGGTACGCCTCACCGCGGATTTTCAATGACCATGCAGAAAATGAGATCGCGCGATTCTCTGCCGGCAAACTCTCGCCCCGAACGAGTCCGATGCCGCAACAGCCGTGTCCACAACAGCTTTAACCCTACTCGATGCCATCGCAAAGCGGTCTCTGGTTGGACGAGGATCGGCGATTGTTCACAACCACTGGACTGACCCCACAAATCGGGAACCAGGTATAGTCGAAATCGTAGCGGTCAAAGCGCTCTGGAACCATTCGGAACCACGACTTTCAATAAGGCGGCCGCGACGCTTTCATTCAAAAGCAGTAATCTTGACTCGATTTCAACGCGTTTCAACAACTCGTTCAATATGGTTCGGGACCAGGGGGCCGGAGGTTCAAATCCTCTCTTCCCGACCATTCGAAAAGATTGATATTTCAAGTTCTTCAGGAGAAATACGCATTGGAATTCCTTTGTGCGGCACCGCTAACGGTCCGCATGCGAATCCCAGGCAGCGCGTGCGCTTGCTTTTTCCGTCGTGGCACACTTTGGCGAGAGGCAAGTCTGGATTACCAGCAGTAGAGAGTGAGGTTGTCCATGTATACGGATACCGTTGCCGGGGTTGAGGTCATACCGTCGACCTGGAAATTGGTCAGCAGCGTGGGGCTCCAGCCGAGGGCGAAGGCAGATGGCACAGTGACATTGAGATCCTGCTCGACGTTGTCGAGCCAGACGGACTGGTAAGTGGCGTTGCCTGCTGCATCGCGTGCGTAGGCAATCTGTACATGGTGCCACGTATTGGTGGCCCAGTTCTGGACGTCGCAAGCTGCTGTCGAATGCAACCAAACATCATCAGGTTGCTGAGGGGTTCCGGCGTTGGCCGTGTAGTCCCATGTCTTCGACCAATAGTCGCATTGAAATCCGAAGATGACGGTCTCGCCATTCGCCATCACCTGATTCAAATCGAATTCCAGATTGGAGATGTTTGTGGAAGGACTGGGCAGATAGAACCAGCCATCATAGAGGAAGTTCGTGGCCGAAGGGTCGGCGCCAAAGGAGGTGAAGAAGCGTTCTCCCTCGTAATCGGCATAGCTGGTGATAAATTGGCGGCTCGATCCGCTGAGCGAGGGGGAATTGGCTAGATTGGTGGTTCCGGAAACGGAGGTCCCATTGTCAGTGCCCGTGGCAGAGTCGCTCTCGGCTATCCAGTTGGTAAGATTCTGAATCGAGTTAACGGCGATAGTAGTTGACGGAAGGGTTGACGTGGGGGATGGAACCACCTTGACGTCGACGTCGGTGTCGCAGGCAGAGCCGTGATTGCCCCAAGACTTGACGTGCAGCGTATGCGTACCGGTAGTCGAAGAGACCTGGGCATTCACCGGGCTGCTGAACACAATTGTGGTGTTGCTGCTGTCATCGATCGAGTAGCCCATGGCCGCGATCGGTTGTGATTGGCACAAGGTTTCCGATGCGACGAGGGCAAACGGTGAAACCAGCTCAGCGCCCGTGCTGGGCCGGCTGACCGCTAGATCGGTAAACAGGCCGGCGGCAGCCGACGAGGACACCGTGACGGAAACGTCGGTGTCGCAGCCTGCGCCCTGGTTTCCCCAGGATTTGACGTGAACGACGTGTGAGCCGGCCGATGCGGTGACCTGCGTGTTGATGGACGTTGCGTACACGATGGTGGTGCTGCCGGTATCGATCGAAAAGCCCATCGCGGAGATCGATTGCGACGAACAGGGACTGGCAGCGGCGACGAGAACAAAGGGTATACCTACGGTGGAATTGTTGAGGGGGCTGGCAACCGTAACGCTGGTTTGGGCAACGGCTAATGCAGATGCGGCACACACGACCAGCGCAACAGCAATACGGGGGTGGCTTTTCATTTGCGGAATCAACCTAACCATTCTTCCAAGCGCGCACATTCGGCTGACAAGATCTCGCTTGCTGGAGGGCAAGAGGGTACACAACGAACGGAAAGCCCGGAAAGCCTCTCTTCCGATCTCCTCGATCCGCAACTCTGGACGATTTGCTTTTTAGCGTATGTCAGATCGCAAGAGGAGTCAATGAGAATGCTGCGAAAGTTGTAAGCAGGTATGACGCACATCACAGCTCTCAAAATGGCTTGGGAAAGCACGAACAATTCAGGGCGGGTGGAGCAGCATGGCATACGCGAGCCAGAAGCCGCCTGGGATGGCTCAGGTGTCTTGCTGGCTATGGAAGCCCGAGGGGAAAGAGCAACCCTGGCTGCGTTCGGGAACCTCGGACGATCTCGGGGCCGGTTGCATCCTGGCGCGCGCAGGGATTTGCAGCCCGGCGACTACCCGCTCACGCTAACCCTCTGCGGCCATAGGCTTTTTGAGCCGGATACAATCAGGCCGACCTGGGCCAACCCTCCGGAACGGCCTCTGCGCGACGTTGTGATCCACCCGCTGCCCCAGCGTTCTTACTTGCATCAAACCATATTGAAATAGCGAAGCTCCTCGCCAACGCATATGCACCCCACGATGCACTTGAATTCGCGCCTCCTGCGGTCCGTTCCCTTAGCCACCCTGCTCTGCTTCGGACCGCCGCCGTTTTTCTCCCAGACCCAGTCCTCTCTGCAACCGGCGATCCCGGTCACGGATCAGGATCCGACGCGTCCTGAGATGCAGCCGCCTCTGGATACGGACCGCGACCCGATTCCCTCGCCCGATTCAGTCTCCAACGCGGTAGTTACCACTCCGCCGCCCACGCCCAGTGGAGCCGCTCCGCTCCAAAAAAACCAGAACGGCATGTACATCTACCGCACCAACGTGGACGAGGTGTTACTGAACTGCCTGGTCGTGGATGAAAAGGGCCAAATTGTCACCGATCTGACGCCAGGCGATTTCCGCGTTTGGGAAGACGGCGCTCCCGAGCACATCAACTCCGTCGAGCATCAGGACCTCCCTGTATCGATGGGCATTCTCATCGACAATTCGGGCTCCATGCGCGACAAGCGATCAGTCGTCAATGCGGCTGCATACAACTTCCTCAATGAATCCAATCCGCGAGACGAGACGTTTGTCGTGAATTTTTCCGATCGCGCCTATCTCGACCAGGGGTTTACATCCGACCTCACTGCGCTCAATCGCGGGCTCTCGCGCTTCGATTCTCGCGGAACGACGGCACTGTACGACGCCGTGGCCGCTTCGGCGGACGAGCTATCCAAGCAAGGCAGGCACCGCAGCCAGGCGCTGTTAATCGTGACCGACGGGGCGGACAACGCATCGCATCTGCCCCTTCAGGAAGCGATCCGTCGCGTGCAGAACATGGGTGGACCGGTTGTCTATTCCATCGGATTGATCTACGACACTCCCAGGGATGAAGCCGCCCAGGCAAGAAGTGCGCTGGAGGCCTTGTCCGATAAGACTGGCGGCATCGCCTACTTTCCCCATTCCCTGCAGGATGTGAACAGCATTGCCGCGGAGGTTGCCCGCAATATTCGCGAGCAGTACGTCATCGACTACCACTCGTCCCGCCCGTTCAGCCTCGGGGGCTTCCGGATGGTGCATGTGGAAGCCGCTGCGCCGCATCACGGCAAACTGTTTGTGAGAACGATTTACGGCTATTATGCTCAGCCGGAGAAACAGACGCAAGGCGTGCAGGAAGCCAGCCAATCCTCGTACTGAGAAAAGCCGGACCCTTACCAGCCAGGTCTCCGACCGCATAGTCTTCTACCAAATCTGGGTGCCCCAGGTTCGGTGCGTCTTCGTTCTTGCGCCTAGCCTGGGACAGCGCCATCCTCATCGGAAGGAACGAAATCGCGCGGCCGGAGAACTGGCTTACAGACACTCCACCGGCCGTCTCGCTGCGCGCGTTCAATGCAGATGAAAGCCAACCTCGATGATCATCTGCACAGCCACGGGATGTCCCCGATACATCGCCGGCCGGAACTTGTACTGCCTCACGGCCTCTTCGGCCTTCTGATCCAACCCCATGCCGAGATGGTGGACCACCTGGATGTCTTGCGGACTCCCCTCGGCGTCGACAATCAGCTGAATGGCAACCGTACCCTGGTAATTCGCCTGGCGGGCTTGGTCCGTGAACTGAGGATCAACGGAATAGAGAACCTGGGGCGCGCTCACGCCGCCTCCCACGTTCATCACACCGCCGCCGTAGCCGCCGCCGCTCCCTGGGCCCACTCCGCTGCCCTGGCCCGCGCCCATGCCTCCACCCATGCCGAATCCGAATCCGCTTCCGCTGCCGCTTCCCTGCGAAGCCACTGTGACTTGCGGTGCCTGCGGCATGCCGAGATTGGGCAGCTTATGGCTCTCAGGCAGTCGCACCTGAATCGACGGCTCGACCGGGATCTGCGGATGCACCACTGTGACGATTTGCGGCGGAACGACCGGGGCCTGCCTGATCCTCACAACTTTGGGCAGACGCCCCCTGGAAGGCTCAATCAAACGATGCTCGCCCCCACCGCCTCCCCCCCGCATAGGTTTCGGCACGGGCGCGATCGGTCGGATAGGGGGGTCGAAGAGCTTGAAATCGAGCGGCGTTACTGCCGCAGCCTGCTGCACGATGCGATAGTGAGCTGACATTCCCCAGCGCAGCAAAGCGGCAATGACCAGGAAATGAAGAATGAATGAAACGAACCGCGAACCTCGGCCCCATTCGCTCGCCAGCGGATCGAGTCCCCTCCAGATGGGCGAGTCAGGTACGCCATCCATCGAACCGCGGTTGAAGGTGAATAATCGGGGCGGGCGCGAGCGTCGCGGAGAAGACGCGCCGTCATATTCTACGGCAAGCGACGTCTCGTTGTAGAACTCCGCCTCACTCAAGCTGCCGCCGGAGGATTGCGCCGATTGCCGGTCGCGTAAAACCAGCTTGGGATCCCGCGAATCAGAATTATCCATAGAATTATTCCTTGAGAGAAAATCTTCCGGTGCCCCTTTCTTGCTTGACCGGCGATTCGGCTCTGGTGAAGACAAAACCATGATCTTCTCCATTTCCAGCAGTCGGCAAAAGGGTGTTTCACCCTACCAGATGCCTTTATCGCTTCCGGTAAGTTTTTGCCCGACTACAGCTGCAGTCGCAAGCCAGGGCAAGAGGCTAAGCCGGGCGCTATGATGCAACTGGCCTCGCCGCAGGGCGCCCGCAAGCTGCGCGCCGTAAAGCCGCGCCGATTGTGGAAGAATGGGCACGCGCAGGAAGCCGCGCGCAAAATAAACCGCATCGCCGCCAAATTGCGCAGCAGCCTGCACGAATGCCGGTAAGTTGAGCGCCGATCCGCGATAACTCCTGGCGTAATCTGAAACGATCCTGAGATAAGTCGCCACTCCCTCCCAGATGCCGGCTGCCCGGGCCAGGGAGTGTAACTCCTCATAGTCGATGCCGCCGGCGTCAGCCAGCGAAACGGTATCCACCACGTCGCACACGCGAATGTAGAAATGGCGATACATCCGCTGCAGAGTCGAGATCATCAGCCGATCCGAAGAAGACGGAACACGGAAGCGGTACCCGTCGAGTAGAACCGGAACGCTCGATTTTGCCAGAGACGAGGCGAACTCGACCTGCTCACCGGCTTGCCCTAAGCGTCCCACATGCACCTCGACTTCCTCGGGCAATCCTGGCACCAAGAAGTTCCATTTGCGCGCCAGGCGATCTCCCCAGCTTCGCGGCGCAATCTGCCCGTCAAAACGGTCCCTCATCAGCCTGGAAATGTCTTCCGGGTCCGCGTTCGTGTAGAGATCCAAATCGCTGCCCAGATCGGGCCAGTGATCGAGCGATTTGATCACCGTGACGTCATAGCCCAAGTCCTCGAATGCTGCGCAAATCTCGTGGAGAAAATGAAGAGCGGTGGCGATGCGCGTACGCTCAGCGGAGAGTGCGGCCTCCGCCCATTCCTTCACCGGAGTGCTACGCTGTTCCCGCATCGATCCCAGCAACGCTTTCAGTCCACGCATAAGCACGTGGTTCGATTGAGCCAGCATGAGCAAATCTTCAAATGTGCCGCGGTCGAGGGCTCCCGGCTCGCATTGAAGACTTGCTATCGCCGGCTTCGAGGACATCGCGCAATCCCGCAACAGCAGCAGGCGCGAGAGGAGCACAAGCGATTGGTGCGAGCGGAAATCGGAGTCCGGTTTGCGCATGGATGAGATCAATCCTCAGCGGGGCCTCTCAGTGGAGCGGCGGCGTTGGCGTGGAGGGGTGCGGCGTTTGCGGTGACGAAGACTGCTTGGGAGCCGCAGGCGAATTCCACAGCGTGGCGCCGCCGCGCGGCGTCAACTCGATCGGGCCTTGCTGCTGCCGGCGTTCCTCGCTATACCAGCTCAATGCGCCATCGACCTTTTGGCCGCTTTCCGTGGCCACGCGAAATAGCGGCTGGCCCCGAGCTGCGCTCTCGGTCGCCAACCCCACAAGCAGGTTGGAGCCGCCTGCATGTTGCGCCTTCTCGTAAAAAAACTGCGCCGACTCAAGATCGCCTTCCATCTCTGCAACATAGCCGCGGTTATTCAGCGAAAATGCGTTCCCTGGATCGAGCGAATAGGCGAAAAGAAAGTCCTGCTTGGCTGCGGACGGATCGTTTTCATTCTCTGCGTAGACTCCGCGCAGGTTGTAGAGGTCGGCCTGCGCCACCTTTGCGCCCGTTTGCTGCATCAGGGTTTCCAGCCGTGCGGCGTTTGCGGCCGCCACGTCGCTCACCGGTTTTCCACTCCAGGGCCGATTCTCGGTGGCCACAACCTTCTCTGAAGAGCGCGACTCCGCAGCCTGGTTGAAGTACTTTAAAGCTCCGGGACGATCTCCGATCGCTTCATCGGCCACCCCTAGATTGTTCAGCGTGAAGGCGTTCTGTGGGCTCATGGCCAGCGCCTGCTCGAGCAGGCCTGCGGCCTCAAAACTCCTGCCCTCTGCAAGCAGCCGGTTCGCCTCCAGGTTGATGTCATTCACTTTCATGGCGGCGTCGTGAAGGTCCTCGATTGCGGCCTTCATCGGTTTCCCTTCCAGGCCTTGCACGTTGCTCAATTCGATGTCCGCGTTGCTGCCTTGTTCCGAAGCTAACTTATAAAACGCGTCGGCGCGCTCCGGTTGCCCCTGTAACTCGGAGATGTAACCGAGGTTATTCAATGTAAATGGATCGGCGGGATCGTAAAGATATGCCTTGTAAAAAAGCGCTGCCGCTGCCGAATAGTCGTGTTTATTTATAGCTTCAACCCCTTCCCGGTTGAGCCGCTGCACCGGCGTCAGCCTGCTGTGCGCCGGAAGCTTAATGGCGAAAGTAGCCTGAGCGCGAGCCTGGGAAAACCCCAGGCCCGCGGTTACCACCCCGACCGCCAACAGTTTGATGAATGTGTTATGCATCGTGTTTGCTTCCAAGCTCCGGTGCCAGGAACAACTGAACGCGCCGATAAACTTTTCTCACTTGCATACCGCATATTTCATTTAGATGCGGCGGCCACGCCCTCGTTGCCCATGGTGCACGAATGCTACAGGCCACCGGAAAGACTTTGCCCTCATCTAAAAGGTTGTCTCACCAGTTGCGAAACCTATGGGAGTTCGGGCGTGAAATTTCTTCCTGCGATGGTGATGCTTGGCGGTATGACGCTTGCGCAACTGTCATTTGCAAGCCCACACTCGCAATCTCCCGCGCACTCGCAGGCCAATTCCGGGACTGACGATTCTGCCGGCGATCTGCCGGCGTTGCCCCCCGTGCCTCAGGGAGTAAGCACCATCTTAGGAGGCGAGATACAGGATGTTGACCCGGTCCTGGACCAATTCTCGCTGCATATCTATGGCCAGCGCCCGATGGAGATTGTTTTTGACCCACGTACGCAGGTCTATCGCAACGGCATTCGCATTCCTTTGAGCGAGCTGGGCAATGACAGCCATGCTTCGGTGCAGACGGTGCTCGATGGAAGCAAAGTATTTGCGATCAGCATTCGCGTCCTCACGCAGGCGCCTGAAGGCGATTGCGAGGGGATGGTGGAGAGCTACAACCCCGGTTCAGGCGAGCTGACCGTTAACTCCACTCTCTCCGCCCAGCCGGTCCATTTCTTTGTGTCGCCGGGCACTCCCATCGCGCGCGTGGGCGAACACAGATTCACGTCCGCGCCTTCCGGGACGGTGGACCTTGTAAGAGGAGCTTTCGTGTCGGTCAATTTTGCGCCGGGCCAGGCGGGCTGGGACGAAGCCAACCGGATCGCGATTCTGGCCGTTCCCGGTTCTTCCTTCGTATTCGGCGGGAACATTTCCTACCTCGACCTGCACGCCGGCTTGTTGGTTCTGGTCGATCCGCGAGACGGCAAGAGCTATCAAATCTCCTTCAATCCAGCCCGCTTCGCTGTCAGCGCCAATCTTCACATTTATGACAATGTCAGAGTGATTGCAAGTTACGACGGCACACGCTACGTAGCAAGCGCGATTACGTTGAACTGAACGCTCAGCCGTCCCCGGCGCCATCCATCCGCTCTTCCCGGCTGCGCGACAGTTGCGAAATCGAAGCACAAAGGGCATCCGCAGAGCTATCTTCAAAGGAGGCCCATGAATGGCCGCTCCGAGGGAGGAATGGACTCAAAGAGCAGGCGAGATTTTCTAAGACTGGCAGTTGCTTCTGTATCGGCCCTGGTCTTCGGCAGGAACGCGAGTGCTCAAGACGGGGAAGGTAGCGTACAGACTCCGCGCTCCTATCGCACACTCGATCGTTTGGACCGCTACATCGATCCGTTGCCCGTACCGGAGCGGTTGAATCCGCTGAAGGCGCGCAAGACCGGCGACCTATACCGCGTCCGCATGTTGGAGTCCAGCCGCCAGATGCACTCGCAGCTCCCGCCCACAAAATTTTGGGGCTACGAAGGGCGCTATCCCGGCCCGGCCTTTGAAGCAATGCGCGGCCGCCCAGTCCAGGTGGAATGGGAAAATCGCCTGCCTTTGCAGCACATCTTTCCTGTTGACGCGCACATTCATGGAGCCATGCCGCCCGCACCGGACGTCCGCACTGTGCCTCATCTCCACGGTGCGCGCACTTCCTCTTTCAGTGACGGCCTGCCCGAGAAGTGGTTTGTGCCAGGCCAGAGTGTGCGATTCTCCTATCCCAACGATCAGCGCGCAGCGACGCTGTGGTACCACGATCACGCCCTTGGCATTACACGCCTCAACGTCTATGCCGGACTCTCGGGCTTCTATCTATTGCGCGACGAACAGGAACTGGCCATGAACCTGCCTTCCGGCGATTACGAGATTCCGCTTTCGCTTCAGGACCGCACGCTCGACGACCATGGGCAGCTCGTCTACGCTCCCACACAGGAGGGTGGAGTGGCTCTGCCCCAGGGCGTCTGGGGGCCGCAACTCTTTGGCAATCTTCCTGTTGTCAACGGCGCTATCTATCCCTACTTCAATGTCGAGCCGCGCATGTATCGTTTCCGCCTGCTGAATGCGTCCAATGCGCGTTTCTTCAACCTTTACCTTAACCTGGCCAAAAGCTCCACCGACATTCCTTCGCTCCTGACCTTTCAACAGATCGGCGGCGATGGCGGACTGCTTGAACGTCCGGTCCCACTTGAGAGACTGCTCCTTGCCCCTGCCGAGCGCGCCGACCTCATCGTAGACTTTTCGCGCCTCGCCGGTAGAACCATCACCCTCATGAACAGCGCTATGGCGCCCTACCCGGGATGGAATCTCCTCCGCGCCATCTATCCGCCCTTGAACGAACTCATGCAGTTTCGTGTAATCCTGCCTTTCACGGCAGTGCGGAGATCCTTCAGTATGGCCGCTCCCATACCGCTCCCGCGCTTAAACCCCGCCCAATCCGTCGCTACGCGCGACTTTGTTCTCACCGAGCGGATGGACGCACAGGGGCGATCGTTGGGAATGCTCATCGACCATAAGGGATACTCCGACCCCACCACCGAATTCCCTAAATCAGGAACTATGGAGAAATGGCGATTCATCAATATGACTGACGACGCGCATCCCATGCATGTACACCTGGTGCAGTTTCAGATTCTGGAGCGGCAAGGGTTCGACTATGGTTCATTTCTTCAGGGCAATCTCGAATTTGTGGGAAAGCCCCGCCCGCCCGCTGCCAACGAAGCTGGATGGAAAGATACGGCCATCGTCAATCCGCGCGACGTGCTCACCATCCTCGTCCCCTTTACGGGCGGCGCCGGCCGCTACGTCTTCCACTGCCACGTAGCGGAACACGAAGACAACGATATGATGCGTCCCTTCGAGGTCGTCTGATAAGAAGCTGACTCCCGTTGCGGGCGAGTTGATTGCACCGCGCCCCGCCGCCTTCGTGTCGCGTCCGCGAGCTGCGCATCCTTACATCGCCTTATGGGACTGGCCTGACGATGGCGCGAAGTTCGAGGGCGTGCAGGAATTGTATCCCAGCGACTGAGCTGACGCAGGCGTCGGCGGTATCGGCGGCGTGGCCCATGGGATACCTGTGAAATCGAAAACGTCCAATAGGTTCGGCTGCGCGGCGTCGCGCGCAGTCAGGTGTGCCGAAGAACCTATAAAGCGATTCTCGACGAATTTGATCACCGCCGTGTGATCCATAGGAACGTGAGAAACATAATGACGACGAACAAAAGGTGAAATGATGATATTGGGCACACGGAAGCCGAGTTGCGCGGCAAAGCCTTGTTCGGCCGCGGCATCTCCCGGATTTGCGCCGGGGTCGCTTGGCCCCAGGTCACAATGTAGCGTGGGCGTTCCGTCTGCAGGCACGCACGGCTTATAACTGTCGGGATTTACCGCAATCGTGGAAATGTCCGGGATGGTTCCCAAAGACGAATCCGTGTCGTCGTTCGAGTGTCCCGGTACGGGCGGGACATGATCGTACGGCCCCCCGCCCTCGTCGTAGGCCAGGAAGAATACCGAATCCAGCCATGACGAACTCGACATAAGTGAGTTGACGATCTCCGCCACCTGCGCCTGGCCCGCGAGAATCGATTGTCCGGATCCCGGATGCTCATCGTTATTTCCATATCCGGCTTCAATGAAGGCAAAGCTAGGAAGAGTGTCGTTGGTCAGGTCAGTAAAAAACTGAGATAGCGGCGCAATGTGGTTCGCGTCGATACAGAACGAGTTCGATGAGTCGCCGACTTCGCTCGATGGCTCCGTGGGTGGCGTACAGGGAGAACCCGACGGATTCTCGTAAAGATACTGGTACGAGTATGTCAGCGTTGAAAAGTCCGTCGCGGGATACTCCGCATTCGCTGAACCTGGACAGTCGTCCTCTTCCAGGCAAAAACCCTGGGTTACGGTGTAGTAAATCTTCCACGATACCTTCGCCTGATCGAGCTCCTCGAAGATATTCGAGATATCCAGTTGCGGCAAGCCGTCGCTGCCCGGGCTATAAACCAACCCTTGCGTGGTGCCGCCGGTGAATGCCGCGATCCGATTGTCGGCGCTGTAGCTTGCGACCGGCGAAAACCAACGGTCATCCAGTGCAAACTGCGACGCCATGTAGTAGTAATAATTCAGGAATCCCTGGTCGTAATAGCCCATTGCCCTCTGACCGGTGGAATCGGTAAAACTGCCGGCGCATGTACCGCCTCCGGAGGTGGCGCAGCTCTTTGCGTAGCCTTCGGCATCGTGAACGAAACCGTCCATGTTGATCGGCCGCGATGCAAGAAAGTCATAGCGGTTCACGTCGCCGTAGCCAGCCAGCCAGTCGGAGCTCATATCGTCAACGCAGGTGCTCGTGAATTTGAATAGATTGTACGATGTCCCTTCGTCGTCCTGGTTGCTGATCGTGTTTAGCTTATCGTCGATCCCGTCCACGTCGTATTCCTGGCCGTCGTCCCCTACGCTCCATCCGTTTGACTTTCGGTAGGGATTCAGCATCCCGAAATAGTTATCGAAAGTATGGTTCTCCTGCATCATGAAAATTACATGGTCGATAGAGTCAAATGTCCCTGGCGCGACTACCGTCACGGTCGCGCTCGCTGTTGTTTTTCCTTCTATTCCAGTCGCGGTCGCCGTATACGTTGTAGTCTTCGTCGGAGTAACTGCCTGCGTCCCGCCGTCCGGTTGCAGGTTATAAGAACTGCTATCCGTGCCCGTAACGGTTACCTGCGTCGCGCTCGTAGCAGTTACCGTAAGAGTAGCTGAGTTCCCAGATGCAATGGTGGCAGGGGACGCGGAGATAGTTACAGCCGGCGAGGAGGATGAGGTTCCGGCGGGATGAGAGGCGTAAATGTTACAGCCGGCGAGACCGAATGACAACAGAATGCCCGGGCTGGCAAAAAACAGTATCTGGCGAAGACTTCCGGGTAGGCGCGCTTTTCGCACAGCGTCCTCCTGCATTTCGCTAGTTTGTGCATCCTTGACCCGATAAGTCGGGAGAGCAGATGCGTCAAAAGTAAGCAGGTGTATCCTGGGGGCGCGGGCGACCGAATCCTGTAGCCAGAGCCCGATGCGAAACAAGACGGCTTCTTGACATGGAGATGACTTCTTCCTGCTGCCGCATCGAAGTGACTGCGTGCGCTATTCAACTCCACGTGGTATTTGATGACTGTTAGCCCACGCCTGGATGCCCTGAGCAGTGCCGGTAAAGTCCATTTCGCGGGTGGGAAATCGGGCCGGGGCAAACTGGCGTCCATTCGATTCTCTGCGGCCCAGCAGGGCTCTCTTGCATCGATTCAGTTCAAACCAGCGGAGATTGTTGCTCACAACGTTGGTCATGGTCATCTCAACCCCCGCCGCAAAATTGTCTGCCGCCATCCGGCGCTCTAACTGGGGCGACCTCAAAATAGCCAGCATCTGGTCCGCCAAATCGACCGCATTTCCTCTGTCATAAAAACGGACAGCCATGTCCTCCTGGACCGCCATCTCCCTGAAATCGGGAATATCCACGCAGACGATTGGAACTCCGTACTCGCAGGCCTGATGCGCCGGCCCGCTCGATCCGGTGGCCGAATCATAGGGCACCACCACAATGGATGCGGACTGAAAGAGTTCTGGAATGGCTTCTTCCGGAACGTAGCCTCGAAACTCGATGGGCAGATCCGGGGGCTGCGCGGCCCTTACTGATTCCCAATATCCCGGCCTGGTGTGATGATTGGCCCCGGCGATAACCAGCCTCGCATCCGGAACTTTGTTCAGTACCGTCGGAAATGCCCTCATCAGCGTCTCAAGCCGCTTATAAGTTCCCCAATGTCCGATGGCCAGGATGCGCCGGTCCGGATTCCCGCGTTTACTGAAATCCGGAGGCGTGGGAACGGATGCGAAGGTCCCGTGCGTGCCCAGCAGGACATTTTGAGCGGAATACTTGGTGGTCAACGTCCGAAAGTAGCCAGGAAGCAAAACCGATACCGAATTTGCTTTCAGCAGCGCTTGCGTGGCCAGTTTGGTGCCCATGCGAAATATCTTTTCCCGCCGCACCCCGGCGGCTGCGAAATCCACGTGTTCGAGAATATGGTGGAGAGTAATATGCGTATAAAATCCGGCTGCGCGAGTCAGCGCCGGAATAGAAAGCCCGGCGAATGCCGCTACCGGCATGTCTGCCGTTGCAAAGCTGGAGAAGACGAGGTTGTACCACACGACATCCGGCTTCAACCTCCGGATCGCAGTCAAGAGACGCACGGGATTGGTCAGGCTACCGAACCTCCAGCAGCGAATTACGTTGAACCCCGGTAACTCCGGCTGCCGGCAAGCCTTCAGCGGGCGGCCATTCGCGTCGGTCGCAAAGTCGTATTCCGTCAATTCGTCGGCGAGAATGGTTAATTCCACGTCCGGATGGCGTTGCAACTCGCGCGCGATGTGAAACGCATACTCGTTCAATTGGCGTCCACTTGGAGGAAACGTGCACACAAGGCATATCTTCATTGCGGTCTCCTTCAAAAGAGGCTGATCTCCACATAGGGCCGGTACTGCTCACTTTGAGAACCGGAGAAGTTAAAGAAGCTTTCCTGTTGCCATCCCGCCGAAAATCGAATCGGATACTTTACTGGAACTGCACCGGAACCGTCGTTGAACTTGCGCTGAAACGGCCTCGAATAGGAGACTGAAAAGCTGTTCTGAACGGCGTCGTACGTGTGAAATCCCCTGTTGTTGAAGTAAGCGGTCGAGAATTGCACGTCCCAGTTGGGCTTTGGCATGAAATCGATGCCGCCCGCCGGGCGCAAGTCCTGCGCAATTCCCGCTCGTGTCTGAAACACTCGCAATGCGCGCAGGTATTCAACTAAGGCTGTGGCATTCAACCGAGGCGAAAACCTGTGTTCCAATCCGATATAGGATGAGGTGTAGTAATCCTCGATGTGCGCCGGGGTAAACTTCTGATCTTCGGCTGCCCATCCCGTCAGCAGCGCAGTTTTTCCCCACGGAGCTCCGACGCGAAAGTCGATCGCGCCCGCGAGCGCGCGCGAGTGCTGGCCGTTCTCCGTAAACGGCCCGGTTTCTCGCAAGACATATCCGCTGGCCGAAACAGCGTTGAAGAACGAACTCGTCGTCATGTAAGTGAACAGACGAAGAAGATTCTGGTTCATATCGACGGGATCTATGGAGTCCCGGCGCAGCGTGCCCTGGACTCCGCTGTCGAAGGTAAATGTGTTGTCCCCAAGATGGATCGTGGGATTCAGTCCGATGTTGAATGTGCTGTCGGTTGTATTACGGTTGACGATAGAGCTTGTGCTGGGTACCGAAATCAGGCCCCGCGCATTCCGCAGCTGGAAGAATCCGCTGGCGGTGGGTAGATGGCCGAGTTGAAGGTGAAACGCGTCGGTCCATTGCGTCTGGACGGATGAACGAGGAGGCGGCAGAAGTGCGATGTCGGAACTCGCCACCGGCGACGGCCCATCCAGCTTTGAATCCAAAACATAAACGGCTGTATCTTCAAAGATAGACCCTAAGGTAAAGTCGGACAGGACGCTCATGTCGGGAGTAACTCTCAATCCTACGTTCGCTCCGGTTAGCAACATGTTTTGCTCGGCCGATTGGTCGTCACCGGCGGCATTGGCGGCCTGGGCAAAGGCAGTCAGCGCCTTCGCGTCCTGGTGTTCCTGGCGAAATACGTTGGCCTCTGTCACCAGGTACTGGTAATCCGGTGCGTTATCCGCCGGACCTATCGCGGCCAGCTCGGCATGAGCTTTTGCAGTTTCCCCCAATGCGAGGTCGTTCTCCGCGAGACCAATCCGTATCTGTTTATCCGGCGCACCGGCGGACTTCGCCCGCCCAAGGTAGGACTGCGATACCTCGTAGCCGTGGAGCGAGCGGAAGATATCCGCAGCAGCGATATACTGGGCGCCGGTGGGTGGTGCCGTATCTCCCGCCTCCGCCTCCATCCACGCCAACGCGATCTGTCTTTCTGCGTCTTGCGAATGGCCTTGCTGCACCATTACCTGCGCGATCGCCAGCCGCACGCCTACGCGATCGCTGTTCGAATCGACAAGCGCTTTGCGAAACCGATCCATGGCGGCGTGCTGGTCTCCAAGCGTGCTCAGTGCCTCTCCGGTGGACACGAGTATTCCGCTTAGCTCTGACGCAGAGATCGCCGCCGATGCACTCTGCCCCGCATGCTCTTCCGCGAGTTGTACGCAGCGCAACGCTTGATCTCGTTCATGAAGATTCGCATAGGCGCGCGCCAGCATGGCATCGGCCTCGGCATTTCGCGGCGACAACCGTTGGGCTGCTTGCAGTTCATCTATTGCGTCGCGATAGCGCTGCTCTGAAAAGAGCGCGGTCCCCAGGCCCAGATGAAGGGCGCCGTCATCGGGTGTAAATTTCAAAGCTGCCTCATATTCCACGGCTGCCTTGGCCAGCCTGTCTTCGCGGCCGTAAGCAGTTGCGCGGATCACATGAATATCTCTGATGTCGCCTTCTGTCTGCTCGGCCAATTCGGTCTGCCGCACTGCCGCTTCGGGTTTGTGCAATTCGAGGTCGGCATAGGCGAGTCCCAAATGCGCCTCCCCATTGCCGGGCTCGCGCTTCAGCGCCGACTCGAAGTCTGCAGCAGCTTCGCCGGACTGATGTAGGTCGTTCAGAACATAGCCGAGGTTCACATAGGCGGTAACCACGCTCGGATCTCGCTGCAGAGCTTCGGTGAAATCCGCGAACGCCTCCCTGTTCAGTCCTTCGTGCTTGTGCACATAGCCCTCCAGCAGCGGAATGTCGGGCTCTTTGGGAAGCACGATGAGATACTTGTTTGTTAAGCTCAGAAGCTTGTCATATTCGCCGAGATGAAGCAAATCGTAACCGAGATACACCACCACATCCCTGTCGCGGGGAAGTTCCTTCATCGCCTCCTCGCCATATTCGGCCGACTCCCGATACCTGCCTTCAAAACTCAGGTATCTCTCCTCTTCGCGCAGAACATGCGGTTCGTGCTTCATACTGTCTGAAACCCGAGTCATCCATTGCCGGGCCAGGTTCAGGTCGTGCGATTCTATGCCTGCATTCATGCCTCCGGCCACAATCAGCGCGTTGCGCGGAGCCAGCTTATATGCCTTGCTGTAAGAAGCCTGGGCCTGCTGGTATTCGCTGCCAGCTGTGTAAAGGTCTCCCAGAGCGAGATACGGAACGTACCACGAAGCATCGTTCTGCGCCAGCTTGCGAAAGGTCGATTCTGCATCCTTTTCGCGGCCCGCCGCCCGCGAAGCATATCCAAGGGAAACCAGCGCCGCGCGGTTCCGAGAATCGCCGGAAAGAATCTGCTTGTAGACGGCAATTGCTTCGTCAGTGCGGCCCAGTTTCATCAGCACGTCCCCGTCGAGCTGCAGATCGTCGCGATTGAGATGGTCGGCCGCAAGCGCGCCACTCACGTCTGCGAGCGCGTCATCGAAGTCGCCGGTGTTCAATTCGATCGACGCCCGCAAACGCAGATACCCTCCCGGATTGGGACCGGAATCATCGATAGTCTTGATTGCGGACTGGGCAATTTGGAGCTCACGGTGGGCGGCTCCCGGGTCTGCCAGGCTCTGATAAAGCGAGACCAAATCCATGCGTAGTTGGATGCCGTAGAGAGGCCCTTCCACTGGATTTCCGGGAAGGGCTGCCAAAGCCGCGTTATATTGGACAACGGCGTCCTGGTCGCGTTCCTCCGATTGCGCAATTTCTCCCATGATCGCGTGCAGCCGATAATCATGGCCGCTCAGCGTGGCTGCGCGTTTCAAGAATGAGTCGGCCGCGCCCATGAAACCGGCGGCAACCTGCGCCTGAGCCGCAGCAAGCTGCATATCCAAATTTCTTGGCTCCGCATCCGCTGCCTGCGCATAGAACTTGGCGGAATCGTCCATCTTACCGTCAAGCTGATAAGTATAGGCGAGCTCAGCCGTAACTTCCGGCTTGGGTTTGAGGATCGTCTTGAGCGCGGCAATCGCTTCAGCGTATTCTCCAAGGTCGCGGTAATACCCCGCCAGCGACCGTTCAACGTCGGGGTTGTCCGGAGCGCGTTGCTCGGCCATCGCCAGATAGCGGCTGGTTAGATCCAGCTGCTTCAGTTGTTGATAACAGAGCGCCAACAGCATCTCCGATCGCGCTTCCGGCTGAAGTTTTTCCGCGCCGTTCAATACCGCAAGTGCGTCGGCGTAATCTCTCGACCTCATGTAAAGCTCTCCCAGTAACAGCAGATCGCCTCTGTCCTTTGGCGCCGAAGACAGCACTTGCTTGAGCAGTCGCTCCGCATCCTCGGTCCGTCCCATGAGGCTGTAATCCTGCGCGAGGCCAGAGAGGCCATCCGGCGCAGATGGGCTGATCCGCAGGCCGTGTGTATAGGCGTCAACTGATTCCCGGTAGTCGCCGGATAAGCGCGCCGCATAGCCAAACAAGAACCATAACTGCGGATCGTTCGGCGCCGCCTGCGCGGCGCGTTGCGCATAATTGAGAGCCAAGGCATGGTCTCCGCGCTGCAGCGCTAATTGCGCGGCACGCGCAAGGCGCGCATTCTGAATATTCGATCCCCATCCCAGCGACTGGCTCGGGGTCAAGGATCCTTCTTTCTTGGGTCGGGTATTCTCTGTACTTCCAGGCGCCATCTGGTACACTTGCGCGCTTGCTGCGCAGGCAAAGACTACGAACGCGCATACGGATGCAACCTTCATGGATCGAAGACGGGCAATCATCAAAGCGAATCACCGACATCCAAGCCAAGTTGAAAGTATTCGATGCTTGAAATGGAATCGATGTTGGCTGCATGAACCTCTCTTTGCGTTTGGCGCATTGACTGCCTTCACCGCCCAGCCGGTCGCTTAAAGGCAACCCTCAGCGGGCTTTTGCAAATCAAATATGCAGAACGACTACTCTTGTCCGATAAATCCTGCGCAAGTCTTGAACCTTGCAGTTCTTTTGCCCGTGGTTGCGATGCCTGTGAAGTAGTGCGTACCGAGTCGTTATCTTCTCTCGGGCGTACACCTTCAATACTTGCTTGAGAGGCAATCGTGGAGAAATCTGAGCCGATTGAACTGCCGGCGCGCCCGATACCGCTTAGCCTCCTCCTTATGGTGGCTCTCGCGGTTCACTTGCCGCTTCTGTTGACGGAACTCCCGTTAAAGTCCTACGACGCCAACTTCCACATCTTTTTTGCGTCTCATTACCTTCATCATTGGTTCAATCCATGGAACTCCAAGTGGTATGCGGGATTTTCGCAGACCACATATCCGCCTCTCCCGCAACAGTGGGTGGCCGTCGTCTCTCGAGCGTTCGGCCTTGACCTTGGCTACATGGAAGTCCAGTTAGCCGCCATCTTGCTTCTTGTAGTGGGCGTCTATCGATTCTCCTTGCTCTGGGTTAGCCCGTTCGCCGCTTCGATGGCTGCCCTTGCCGGCATATTTCTTGGATCGGAAAGCTTTCTCGTCTATTCCGCGGGCCAGTTGGCCACCACTTGCGCTGCTCCCATTTATTTGAACGCACTTCCCTATCTCTTCAAATGGCTCCGGCGCGGCGGCTGGCGGCCTTTTATCAAGGCCTGCTCTCTTTTCACGGCTGCCGCTGCCGCGCACCACGCTACGCTTTTATTCGGGTCGTTTTTCTTCGCCTTGCCTGTTCTGTTGCTGGCCCTTCTCGATCGTGCAGATGGCGGGCGCGTCCCAGTCAGGACCTTTGCGCTCCGCACCGGCATCATGTTGCTGACAGTTGGCGCGGCGATCGCCATCGTGCTTCTTCCATTCTGGATCGCCTTGATCCACTATCCCGTCACGCAGACCCCCATTCCGCATCCGAGCCGGGCAAATTACATACTGAGCCCGCAATGGGGGCTCAACTACTTCATCGTTCCTTATGGAGCGCTGATTCTCGTTCTGCCGTTCATCTTCTGGCGCGGCGCGACGGAATCTCGGCTGCGCCCCTTGCTGCTCGGCTTTTGGGTAGCATCTCTGATTGGGCTGGGTGGGACCACGCCTGTCGGCCATATCCTGCTTGGACGGGCATTCGAAGTGCTGACCATGGAGCGCTTCAGTTATTGGGCAACGCTGCTTGCGCTTCCCTTTGTGGGTTTGCTGGCCGCGGAGTTAGTGGCTCGATATCGATCCTGGGCCGCCGTGGGGCTGATGACATCGGCAGCCCTCAGTTGCGCTCTGGCAGTCGCGTGGTCGACCTACCGGCCCGCGGACGCCGAAGACTTCAAAGTAAGCTCTGTGGCCGCATGGCTCAACCGCGATGGCCACGACCGGTATAGGTACTTCACGCTCGGATTCGGCGACAAGATTTCGCGGCTGGCAATGCTGACGGATGCCGGCAGCGTCGATGGGGAATGGAATTCAGGACGAAGGTTGCCGGAGTTGACGCGCTACGGCGGAGGCTCGCTGACCAGTTCAAAATACTTCGGCGAGCACGGTCTAGACGCGCTCCGCGCCATGATGAAACACGCTGACCGGTATGGACTCAAATGGGTCTTTGTGCACGATCACTCTTACGATCCGCTTTTGTACTTTGCCGGATGGCGCGCTGTGGACAGCCTTGACGACAACACCATCGCCGTGTGGAGCAAGGATGGGGTGCCACCCGCAACGCCGGTGAACTCGTCCCAGATGCCGCCACGCTGGCAGGGGCTCATGTGGGGAATCCTCCCCTTCGGTAGCAGCGTTGTGTCGATCTTGGTCGTTCTCATTCCGGAAAGACGCCGCCGCGATGCGCACGTGGTGCGTTCCTTCGCCGGCGACGAAGCCCTTGCACAAGGGAGGTTGGTCTCGTGAGCGGTGGCCGCCTGCTTGCTTTGCTTCTGGTCGCTGCGACTGCGGCACTCGTGGTCGTGGGAACTCTGCGGCCGGTGCCCACTGCTCTAGCCTATGCCGGCGGTCGCAACCTGTTGCTGTCCTCTTCAACTCCGGAAGCGGCAGTTGCGAATCTTGGCGACCAAATCCGATTGCGCGACTGGGGCCAAGCGTATTCCAGTCTTGCCAACAGAGACCAATTCAGCCAATCGCAGTTTATGCAGGACTTGACGGGTTATTACCCCAGCCTTCGCACTTATGCGAACCTGGAAAGCTTCGACGTACGACCGCTTCATGCCTCGGCGGACGACGCGGAGTTCAAGCTCAAGTTGTACTGGTCCTCGGTCGTCGGAACCTGGGTAAGCACCCGCGACTTGCACGTTGTAAAAACCGGAGACCAATGGAAAGTCGATTGGCCCATCGTCACAGAGCCGGTTGTGCCGCCTCAAGTTATCTCGGAGGATTATCTGCGCTGGGATGCGATCTTCCGCGGCCCCGGAGACGATTGGGCCACACAGGACGTGGACGCGCCTCATGTGACCATTGTGGACATGCACCCTGTCCAACGCGCCGAAGGCGTGGTCGTCATGGGTGAACTTCTGAACGAAGATGTCGTGCCCGCATTCGTATCGGTCACCGCGACGCTGCAGGCGAAAAACGGGGCGCCCATCGCTACCGAAGGCGCCTTCGACATGATTTCCCACTTCCTTTTGCCAAAACAGGTTACGCCGTTTCTCATCGATTTTCCCGATCAGTCGCTCGCCGAGGTTGGCAGCATACGCATGTCGCCGCTGTCCTCCCTCGTTTCCGCTTCTGCAGGCCCGGAGATCGAAATCGACGCTGAGCATCTTAACCCGGCGCCTGGAGCCTCGCTCACCGGACAACTGATCAATCAAAGCGGCAAGGCTGTAAACGTCGCGCATATACTCGGAACTTTGTATGACAAGGGCGGCCAGGTGGTCTGGGTGGTAGACCAGTACATGGACCGTGCGCTTCTGCCGCAGACTCCCGTTCCCTTCGACATTGCTATTCCGGAAGATCTAGCCAGGAATGTCAGCAGTCAGCGCACGGTCGTCGCTTCGTTTAGTTTTGGAGGTTCTGAGTGAGGGCTCGATTCCCTTCTCTGCTAATCGGCCTGGCTATTGCAGCAATGCGGTTGGCGTCTGCACAGGAGGGAAGCATCGTTGTGCCGAAGACCATCGAGGCCGGAAATGCATTCTCAATTCAAATCGGCGGGAGCGGGTCGGCGACTTTGTACATCGTAGGGCCCGAACAGGTCTTGAAGCGCAACGTGCAGCGCGGTGGAATCGCTCTTTTCCCCGCCGGATCGTTAAGCAATGCGGGTTGCTACACGGTGATTCTTGCGGGAACACTGGCAACGGAGACCGCCTCATTCAGTGTCTTACCGGAAAGTGTGCCTGCAAGCATCAGCTTCCTGGCCAAGCCTTCCCGGCTTCCGGTTGCGGCGCATGATGGCATAACCGGCGCCGCGTACGTCTTTGACGCTGATCGCAATCTGATCGAGAGGCCTACGCCTGTGACCTTTGAGCTTACGTCCCCGGCTGGAGCGGTGCAAACCCGTACGGAAGAAACTCATGACGGCGCGGCGTGGACAGCGATGGACTCGACGTCCGAAAGCGGGAACGACAAGTTTGTGGCGCGAGCTGGCAATGTAGCCATCGCACGCGTCATCAGGCAAGTTCCCGGCGACCCTTGCGGATTGACGATGAGCGTTCAGCCGTCGGGCCGCCAGCTTCAGTTGCAGACGAACCCCGTACGCGACTGCAGCGGCAACGAAGTCGCCGATGGGACGATTGTTACGTTTACGGAAATGTACGATGGAGGCCAGTCAACAGCAGACGTACCTCTCAAGCACGGCGTTGCGAAGACCGCTATGCCTGCACATGACGGAGCTACGCTCTCCGTCGCAAGCGGGGTCGTTATGGGGAATCAGATCCACTGGGAGGAGTAAACGTGTTTGGATCAGTTCTGATTCTTTGCGTGACTCTTGCAGTAGCTACGGCTGTTGTGCCCGCTCAAGTGGTGGTGCGTGTGGAGCCTGCTCAACTCGAGGGCCCGAGGACTCTCGCCGAACAGACCCGAACGGCCGCGATCCGCGACTATCTGGAGTCATGGCAAAGTCTCAAGGCCGCCTTTGCTCATAACCAGGCCGAACTGTTGGACGAGGATTTTGCAGGCATCGCCAGAGAGAAACTCGCCGGCACAATACATGAGCAGGCGGCCTTGGGAATTCGCACGCCTTATCAGGATCTCGCTCACGATCTGCGCATCGTCTACTACTCGCCGGAGGGGCTATCCATAGAGCTGACTGACACGGTCTCATACGATGTGCAGGTTCTCGACCATGAGAGACCGATCGCGACACAACAGGTACACGCCCGCTACATCGCGATCCTGACACCTTCTGAAGTGCGATGGAGAGTGCGCGTTTTTGAGGCGGTTCCCGAATGACTCATTCGTGGCGGGTTCGGGAAGCGAGAATACTGCAACATACACAACGGACGCTGAGAAGAGACGGCAATGAAACAACGAACTACGAAAGAAGGCTACGATCAGGAGTCGACAATGGTTTCAGTTGTGGTTCCCATTTATAACGAAGAGGAAATCGTCGTGCAATTTCATGAGGCCGTAGCCGGCTCCATGAACGGCGTCGTCGAAGAGTGGGAAGTTGTTTATGTAGACGATGGCTCCACGGATTCCTCCCTTCACCTCTTGAAAGGCCTCCAGGCCCTGGATTCACATATTGTGGTGGTGGAACTGTCCCGCAATTGGGGTCACATGGGAGCAATATCGGCCGGCCTTCACACGGCCAGGGGGCGCGCGGTCATCCTGATGGATGGAGATTTCCAGGATCCACCTGAAGTCCTACCGCGACTGATCGAGGCCTGGCGCGACGGAGCCGAGGTTGTAGTCGGAGTCAGAAGGAGCCGCCAGGAGCGGCGAAAGATTCTGGCCAGGCTCTTTCCTCTTTTTTATCGCGTCCTCGGAGCCCTGTCCGACTATCCGATTCCTCTCAATGCCGGAATCTTCAGCTTGATGGATCGAAAAGCTGTTGAGTCCATTCTTGCCATGCAGGAGAAGAGCCGATACCTCCCTGGCATGCGGGCATGGGTAGGCTATCGAAGTTCCGTTGTCTATTACGACAGACAGGATCGGGCCGGCGGCGACGGTAAGCTCTCCTTTCTTAGCAGGATCAAGTATGCAATGGACGCGATTACCGGTTTTAGTTACAAGCCTTTGCGTTTTAGCTTCTTCTTCTTTGCGCTTTCCAGTTGCATCGCTGTTCTTTTGGCGCTATCCATGTTGCTGTCAACAAGCGTGATTGCAAGCGCGGCTCTCGGTGTTGCAGCTGCGGTGTTTCTGGTAGGGGGTTTTCTGTTCCTCTCTCTCGGCGTGTTGGGTGAATATGTCGGACGGGTTTATGACGAAGTCCGCAATCGCCCGCTTTCACTCATCAGTCACGTGCACCGGCCTCAAGCGCAGTTGGCGGCTCAATCCGACATGATAGCGGTTCCAAACGGAACCTATGCATTTCACTCTGACACTAACCCAGGCAAAGGAGCCACTAGAGCCGCCTAACATTGCGGATGTCCGCTCTCGCATCTGCCCGCTGAATACCAAGAGCGAAAGTGCGTCTGATGGCATTCACTCGGATAACTTCCGATGACCGGCCGCGCGA
The DNA here is from genome assembly GCA_963770555.1 of uncultured Acidobacteriaceae bacterium. Lineage (GTDB taxonomy): Bacteria > Acidobacteriota > Terriglobia > Terriglobales > Acidobacteriaceae > Telmatobacter. The sequence goes on along the minus strand of CAVYQC010000006.1, from coordinate 454,480 downwards.
CAATTGCAATTTGTCGGGGGTCACTTGACTGTCGCGGGCAATGTTGCTGAAGTATAGGTTGAAAGCGGGAGCTCCGCCTCAGAACCGGCGCACGTAGGAATGCCGCGCTCGATTGCACTACCCTCTTCGTAGTCGTTCCAGGTTTCAACCATGATGAAGGGGATCGGCTCGTCCGCGGGAAACTCCCTTCGCCAAAGATTGAAAGTATCGGCGAAGGTCTGGCCGCAGCGCGCTGCCATATGACGGTTAAGGCTCCATGACGCTTTGCTGTCGTCAAATTCGGCCCACGCGCCACCCACGATCATCTTGTCGGAAAATCTGTCCCGCATTGTTTCATAAAAATTACTCAGGTATCGCTCTCCCCAATTGCTTCCGTCAGCCGACCACCCTGTGCTGCCTGGGTTGATCCAGGCGTAGAATCCGTCAAATGCGCCGGCATTTGCGCCGGGCAGATTCTCATAAATGAGGAGTGGTTCAGGATTCCATGTGTCTACCAGCGCGCGCACCTTATTCCAGTCTGTATGCTCTCCTTTGGGAAAGATAAAGATCAGTGGCCTGCCCTCGTAAGTCAGATAGGCCTTCTGACCTGGCGATTTCGGGGAAAGGTAGGCGTCGTGAAACATCGTAAAATCGGCGATGGCTTCGTCGGTCGCTCCAACCTGTGCATCTGTCTCGTCGTACATCATCGCCACTTGAAACTTGGTTTTTGCCGCTAACTTCTGCATTAAAGCATAGCTGCTGTCGATATACGGCTCTCTGTCCCCATACCAGTCCACCACGAACGCGGAAATTCCCAACGCCTTCGCATGCTGGATCTGCTTTTTAATCACCGCCGGATCGTGCGAAGAATAGCCAACCTCGATGTGTTTGGACAGCCCGAACCACGCTTCGTAGAGAGCAATGATTTTGGGCGCGTCACCGTTGGCCGCAAAGCGCAAGTGCGGCCTCTCCGGCTTGGAGGCCGACGATCCGTGGAGCAGGAGAAGACACAACAACAAAACAGGGCTTGCGCGATTGAGCATGACTCCGATTAGTTAGAAGCGCAAGGCGGCGCCTGGGGTTGCAGGAGCCGCGGCACCGATACCAGCGCCGTCCGCCGAGCAGCCAGAATGCGAATTTCGGCATCGCATTGATTGTCGGCAACGGAGCCATTTAGCTCCATATTAAGACCACTTTGAACGTGGTAGACCGGAGCGCCATCAGATTGGTAAATAGCCCTCCTCAAAAGACAAAGACCATCCAGGCGCGCATCGTCCTGGGAAGCGCTGTGCTGCTATCTGGCTCCGGCTTCACGACAGCAATTAACCTTGCATACAACATCGTAATCGCCCGCTATCTCGGACCGATGAGCTTCGGTCATGCTACAGCCGTTTATACGCTTCTCACCCTACTCTCCGCGCTCACGCTCTCCTATCAAATTGTTTCCGCAAAGGTGGTCGCGCAGGAAGGCAATCCGCAGCGGAAGGCGGCGGTCTATCGGGCGCTTCTTCGCAGCGCATGGATGTGCGGGCTACTGGTTGCGCTGGTCCTGTTTCTGTTTCGGGCAGAGATCGCGGTCTACCTAAATCTCCCCGATGCTGTCCTTATCGCCCTCCTGGCGATCGGAACGGCTTTTTACATTCCGTTGGGGACCCGGCGGGGCTTTATTCAAGGCACGTACGGGTTCCGGCGGCTCGCAGTCAACCTCATTCTGGAGGGAGCCGTTCGGTTGGGCGGATCATACTTTCTCCTGGTTCTCGGCTTCGGCGTGCGCGGCGTGATCGCGGCCAACGCGGCGGCCATTGCGGCAGCTTATCTTGCCATGGCGCCGAAACTCGAGGAGCAGGTTCCAAATCCGCTTGGGTTCCGGCAGGCCTTCGGCGAAACAACGCAGGCTCTCTTTTTCTTCTCCGGGCAAGTGCTTATCAACAACTGCGACATCGTGCTGGTGAAGCACTTCTTTTCCGCAGATGAAGCCGGGCTTTACGCCGCCGTAGCCATGGTGGGCCGCGTAATTCTTTCTTTTTCATCTGCTGTAGTCAATACTACATTTCCGCTTGTTGCGGGAACACGCGAAGAGGAGAGAAAGGATCTCAAGGTCATCGCTACGTCGCTCTTGCTGGTGTTAGGTATCGGATCGCTCATGGCTCTGGTGCTTTGCTTTACTCCCACAGGAGCCTGGACCGCGCTATTCGGTTCCGGATTCCAGATAGCGGGCAGATACAACCTATCCTATCTTCAGGCGCTCTATGCCCTCAAGACGGTTGTGTATTCGCTCAGCTTCGTCGTTATTACTTATGAGATGTCTTACAAAATCGCCAATACAAACTGGATACAGATGCTCTTTAGCGGCATGCTGATCGGAGCTATCTTTCGATTCCATGCCTCTTTACGTGAAGTCATCCTAGTGCAGTTGGCATTGATGATCGGACTGTTTGTATTCGTAGCCATACCGTTTCTAATCGAAGCTTTGTCGGATTCGAAGGACATGTTGCAGGCGGCGAGTTGCAGACCCATCCGGCTGATACGCCGCGTGACCGAAGATGAAGTGATAGGGGAGTTCTTGAAGAATGACCTGCAGTGCGCTGAATTCCAGGATTATCGGGATGCTTTTCAAAAGATCGTGACCACGCCTAACTTCGACGATGCGGCGGAAAATGCGAAGCGCCGCGCATTGCTGTTTAAGCGGCACCTCTCATTGTGGGACGAGATACCTGCCGCAACCGAGTGGTATGAGGTTCAGTTGAACGAGCTGGATCTTCGTCAAGTGAGGGTATTCCCCAGGGCCCAGTGGCGGAAACTGGCGCGTGGAAACTATTCGATTACCGCAGTCGCTCGAGGAGTGCTCTCACGCCGGCATAAGCCGCACGAGGCATTTCTATTGAAGATCGGCACGATTGGTAAACGGCTGATCGAGCAGAACAGCGGCTTTGGAACCGTAATTCTCATAGGCGTGAAGGAGAACGAGCCTTTGACCGTTCTAGATGGGAATCATCGGCTGGTGGCGGCGATGCTCGCAACGCCTTGCGGAATCCCGAAGCTTCGGTTTATGTGCGGGCTGTCACCGCGTATGTCGGAGTGCTGTTGGTACAACACGAATTTAGCCACTCTTTGTCGCTACGGAAAAAACGTGCTGATCCGCGCCATCCGCAACCCTGAAGTAGAGCTCGCGCGTGTCTTGGAGGACGCAGGATGATCGACGCCGTTGGCAATCGCTACGGAAGTGATACGCCTGTGCGCGATAAAGCCGCCCAGGTTCGCCCAAGATGGATTGACAAGAATTGCAATCAAGGTGGAGCAGCAATATGACATGCAGAACGCGTTCGGTGATAGTAAAACAGGTTCCCGAGACGCTCAGCGCCAGTCAGGAGCGATCGTTTTGGCTGGATCTCGATGCATGCATGAATGCCGTTCGCCCTTGCCTCGTTCTCGATTGCTCCAGGTTCAGCCAAATCGACAAGCGTGCAGTTCATTTGCTGCTGCGATGTCTCGAGGAGGCTCTGAAGCGCAACGGCGATGTCAGGCTTGCAGGAGCAACGCCGGAAGTTAAAGCGATGCTCGAATCCATAGGCGCCAATCGCCTTTTCAGAACATTTGACTCGAATGCAGATGCGATTCGAAGCTTTCACCGCGTTTCGCTGAATGTGGAGTTGCGCTAGTGCGTGAATACGGTTTGAGCGACGCATTCTCGGCGCTCCTCTGGGGCTCCCGGCAATCATGACTTCCGGACGCAATGTTCACGCGGGTTTGGAGATGTCGATGAAAAACTCAATCTGGCTTTTAAACAAGCCGTTGGCGGTCATCCTTGTCATGCTTATGGCCGTGCCCTTTGCAAATGCGTCTTCCGCTCCGCAGCAGCAAGACCCCAAAACGCCCGTGCCCCAAGACGCTGCTTCCTATCAAGGTCAGCCGCCAAGCCCCGGCACTGCGAGTGCTGCCGCACAGGCAAGCCAGCCCGCGGGGCAGCACCCGGATTCGGCCAGCGCTGCGCTGTCACAAACAGGCAGACAGAGCACGCCCGCGGAATCATTGCAATCCAGTGCTGGACAGCAGCAACAGGGTGCTGCCAAGCCGGTGGGGACGGCTGCGGCCCCGTCTGAGGAATCCTCGGGCGTCGCGGCTACCCGACCGGCCGGAGCAGTGATTGCGCCGGCAAAGCAGCGGCGAACCCACACCGTCTTTGTCAGGGTTGCTATCGTCGTTGGGGCCGGTGTCGCCATCGGCACTGTCCTGGCGCTCACCCATGCGAGCCCGAGCCATCCGCAATGACAGATGACCACCGCGTCTACGCTCCCACTGAGGTATTCCGATGCATGCGCGTCGAATCAGCAGCTCTGCGCGAATAATAAGCTTCTCCGGAATCGACGGCGCGGGCAAGACGACGCAAATTGCGGCCCTTTGCGCCCGCTTACGGGGAGCAAGCCTGAGGGTTCGCGTTGTCGCCTTCTGGGACGAGGTTGCAATGTTGACTCGTTTTCGGCAAGCAGCGGCACACGCCCTGTTCAAGGGCGACCAGGGGATCGGCGCCCCATTCGCGCCCATCAATCGGCGCGATAAAAACGTGCGATCATGGCTCATGACGGTTGTGCGGCTTTTTCTCTACACTCTCGATGCGGTTTCAGCCCGGACCGCGGTTAAGAGGGCGTTGCGCTCCGGCGCAGATGTCGTCGTCTTCGACCGCTTCATTCATGATGAGCTCGCCAACCTGAATTTGCGGAATCCGATCATGCGGGCGTATGTGCGGCTGGCCGCAAATGTAGCCTCCAGACCTCACATCAGTTATCTGCTGGACGCGGATCCGATTCAGGCGCGCGCACGGAAACCGGAGTACCCCATCGACTTTCTTTATTGGAGCCGGCAGGCGTATCTGGTCCTCGGCGGCCTGATAGGCGGACTGACGGTTATCGAGCCAATGCCGACCGAGGAGACAGCGCAGTGGGTTTTCGGGCATATCTACAAGGAGCTATCACTTCGAGACAGCTCCGCTCATCCCGGAGTCCCGGCTTGCAAAAGATTCATCGGTGGAATATTGCCGGGCGGGGAGCGATCCCGCCCGGACGCCTTCTAACGTACGCTCTGCTAGGTCGCACCGGCAGAGTTATTCGCAGGCCGCAGCATTTTACCAATAAGTGAAGTTAAACTTGTCGAGGTAAGTCACGTTCGATGCCTGATAGTAGTTTCCGTCCATCTGGTAGTTCAGTGTAACTCCCCACCAGCCCGCTGGAACTGAGAAGGGCGCATAAGCCCAATTGAGTTCGTAAGTCACTCCGTTCAATGTGATCGACTGATAGAGGAGCGTATTGTTCGATTCCCGCTGTACCTGGATCGTAACGTGGTTCCAGGCGTTATTTACAAAATCGCAGGGAGCACCGGTCGAGATCCACTTTGCATTGACGTTGTCCCATATTTCCCAGGTTCCCCCGCCAAGATTGTCACATTGTTGGCCCCATATCATTCCCGCACCGTTCATGTACATGCTGATGTCAAATTCGATTGCCTGCGTCACGTCTGCGTTGGTCACATAGAAGTAAGCGTCGTAGGTGAAATTGTGCAGCCCGGGCAGCAGAGTATGACTGGCGTCAGGAATGTTTTGTGTCGAGTTCTGCCCGAGTACCGGCAGGGACCAGAGGGCATCGGAGTAGGGTACCAACCCTTCGAGATTGTACCGGTTGGCGTTTCCGGTTAAGGAAGGCGAGCTTTGGTGTTGCCAGAGCGACCATAAGACCCCGGTACAGCTTGAGCAGATGGCGTAGCTTGGGGCCAATTCTCCCCACCCATTCCATCCGCCGCTGCCTTGCAGGTTCCACAAGGTTGTGCCTAAGACGGTTACGCCGATCGGTGTGTAGGATGCCCCGCCGCAATAGTCCCACTCTTCCACTACCGTCTGCTGTCTGCCTGAAGATAGGGTCACAAGAGTGCGTAAAGAAGCGCCGTTCGCGACGTAAACAAGCTGATTGTTGACATAAACACCCATCGATGCCACGCCTTTCGAACAGGTGGTTGTGGCTGTCGCGGTGTATTCGGCAAGGTAACTTACATAGCCGTTGTTTTCCGGAGTGGTGACCGTCACGGCCGCCAATGCGGTTGCGGATGCGTACAGAAACAAGAGGAGAGGAAAGATGCGAATTCTCATTAAGCAACCTCAGGGGCAGCGAATGCCCCCGCTTGTTTGGTCCGTGTGCGCAAGGCTCCCCCGTGCCCTTCCTGAAGGTGGGAGTCAGGTACGTTCTCCAATGTGAGTGGGCCGTTCTGAGCGACACGCGCAAAACGTGAAAAGGACTGCTCAGCAACCTCTTGAAACTCGCCTAACTTAGCCGGCGGCAGAGTTTTTGCACGATACTGCCGGACCGAATTCCGGCTAAGGCCGATGAGCGCAGGGCCAGCTGATTCTGCGGCTATCTAGAAGAGGAATTGCACTAGAGGAACCACCCGCTTAAATCATCCTTACGGCTCCGACTTTAGCCGGAACAGGCAACTGATCAAAGATAAACAGCATCGAGATAAGAACTGAAGTTATCATACACATTTCCGCCACTCGGGTGAATCCCCTACTTCAAAAAATGCGCGAAATCGAGAAAAAGCCTTGCTACCTCGGATATGCGTGCGCCCGTTTGCCTGCATCATACCCATTTATGACGGCGTAGCGCATGGCTGCGTTCGCAAGCCGATCATCTGAAAAGAAGTCTCGACAATGGTCCGAAAGCTCGTAACCCGGCTAGATTCCTTACTGCTTGCCCTCCTTGCACCCATGATTGCGAGCCTTCCGGCCGCGCATGCGGCCACCTGCACAACGCAGTCGCAAATGACAGCAGCGCAGCGCGACACCGTCGTCAATGCCGCGCGCTCCATCCTCACCGACGTGCAAAGCGGCGACCTCGGGGATTTACGGGCAAACACGCTTCCTGCTGTGGCGGCCAATTTTAGTGGCATCGTCAGTTTTGTTGATTACCTGAAGCCCATAGTTCAGCCGGCCACTATCACCGTCAACGACGTCTACTCACTCGACAACGCCGGCGCACCTGCCGCCCCGGCAACCGATTTTTACTGCGGATCGCCCGTGGTGGCCTTTCACTTCACCAACCTGCCGCCAGGAGACTACGCGTTGGCCCTCCTTCACGCCACCGGCGTTCCCAACCCGCAGCAAGTCTCTCTCGTTCTTGCTCAGGCGTCCGAAAATCGCTGGATGCTCGCCGGTTTTAATGGCAAACCCATGATCGCAGCCGGCCACGATGGCCTCTGGTATTGGAACTCGGCGCGCAGGTACGCGCAAACCAACGACAAATGGGACGCCTGGCTTTACTATCGCGTTGCGTCCGATCTCCTCGATCCGGTGAGCTTCCTGTCCAGCCCCAATCTTGAACGACTGCAGCAGGAAGCCAACCAGGCGCGCCCCGCGAATCTTCCCGGAGCGCAGCCCATGACACTCACCGTGAACAGCGAAAACTTCGCAGTCACCTCGATTGGCACGTCAACCCTGCTCAAATGGCTTGACCTCGATGTCCAATACACGCCCAACTCCACCGAGACACTGCAGTTGCGCGATCCGCAGGCGGCCAGGCAACAGGCCGTCTCCATCATGTCGGCTCTGCTCGAGCTGCATCCCGAGCTGCAAAACGCCTTTCGCGGCATCTGGGTCCACGCCGAACAGGGGAACGCATCGCTCTTCGCTCTCGAATTGCCGATGGCTGCAATTGTTTCCGCCCCCCTCCCAACGGCGGCCGAATCCACTCCCTTCGCTCATTAAAGCCCCCGGCTCACTCAAGGATCAGAATTCATGGAGACGAGGTGAAATCCGAGCTGCCTGGCCTGGACGAGCAGCCCATGCGATTCTTATGGATGTCGCCGGTATTGCTCCTGCGAATGAGAGATCGATGCGCGGTATGGCTGTCGGGTAAAGCTATACTCGGCTCAGGCTGTTGGCGATTTGGATCGTCGTTGCAGTCAGCCTCATCTTCACCGGGACAAAAGAAGCCGGAAACTCCGGATACTTTGTGCAGTTTCTGCTCCCGCGCATCTTTCCCAACTCGTGCAAGCCGTTATCCGCGAATCTTCATCCTGTGCGCATAGAACTCCAACTCCGGTGGCAGCCGATGAAGCTTTGCAATGTGCTGCCGGGAAAGGTTTGCATCCTTGTTGATCATGCCCCAAACGCCTATGAGCAGCTCTTCGTTGGTTACAAAGCAACCATGACTTGCATGGATATATCGCAGGACCGCGATCGGCTGCGGCAGATGGGCAGCGTTTCACTGCGCAATCGATTACCCCGTCGTTCTTGTCGTGGAAGACAGTGTCCTCGGCATGGTATGCGGATTGAAGCCGCGGCATGGATTGATGTTACAGGCTTAGTCGGGATGGGAAATTGCTTTACGGAGTCTCGTCCGTCACTTCGATGGCGCTCACGCAAGCGTAATTTTTGACCGGGACCAAACTCAGATCGATCAGGCCGGCCGCGTTGGGCTCGACCCCTCGAAAGGTCTCCGTCACCGCCCTGTTGGGTCCCCCTCCTCGCCCATAAATATCAAAATTGCGCAACAACGCCACACCGTTTGCGTACACGTCGAAAACACGGCTTGGGCCGGGGACGGACGTCGCCGCAACACTGCCGAAAAACGCCTCGGTAAATTGCAAAGTTACCGTATAGCGGCCGGGAGCCACAGGAATCTGATAATTGAAGTGGCCGAACCGCTCACCATCGAACAGATGCGGGTCGCTCGTATTCGCGGGCGCTTTCACGTGCGTATCGAGAACCCCACCGATGGCATACTGGTCTGACCCCCAAAAGCGCCCGGCGTGATCGACAAAGGAATTTGCCTGCATGACGATCCGAACCGGATTCATCCTGCCCCCGGTTTCGGGCGCCAACTCAATGGCATTGACAAGGGGCTGATCGAAGCCGCGAATGAACTTGAGATGAACCTTCCCATCGCTTCCCGGTGAAACATCCTTGAACACCCGCGTCAAGGCCCGATAGGCGCCCCCCGCATCGCTCAACACATCGAAATCGGTCAATAAAGGCCGTCCATTCAGGGCCACGGAGAAGACCCTGCTGCTCTCTCCCCTTGCAGCCAGCGTGCCCGGTCCGAAGATGGTCTCGACGAAATGAAGCCGCAGTTCGTAGTTGCCCGGCTTTACAGGAATGTCGTAACTGAAATCCCCGCTTCGAGCAGTGCGGTACATCGTCATATTGGCCGCCCCCTGTATATAGGGAAGCTTCAGCTCAACAGCCTCTCCGCCCGTAAAGTAGCGATCGCCTTCCCAGACGTTTCCATCGCGGTCAATATACTTCTCCTTTTGATAGCCGGCCAGGATCAGGACGGGGCCAGTCCCGGTTGTTGCGGCGGTTGGCGCAACCAGCGCAGCTGCGGGGGGCGCGAAGGAGGCGCGGATCATATTTCCGCGCAACCGTGGACCGATCATTACCCAGACTCCAATGAAGGCCAGGACGACGGCCGCAGCGAGAATCGCCGCACCTTTCGCTGAGAATAGCCGGCGACGGATTCGGTTCGTCTTCTCGTCAGACTTCTCCGCGGCCGGCAGCAAGTTATGCCGGGTTAGCTTGTCGCCTTGTCCTTCAGCGGGGCTCCTGTACCTCCGCGTCTCGCCGGAGGAGTCGCGGACTTCGCCGCGCCGGACAAACTGAAGCCGGTAATGGCCCTCTTCCAGAGTGATTCGAATAGGGTGGTTCGCTCCCTCGGTTTCGTAATACCCACGCAGCTTGGCGCGAAGCCGATGCACTTCCACGCGAATGCTGGAGTTTTTTGCTGGGTCAAAGTCCAGAGGACGGCCAAGGGCTTCCACGCCAATTCTGTACTCGTTGAGGGCGCCTCGATCCTCGCTGAAATGGTTGTTGCACAGATACCTTAGGAGTCTGCTCAGGCTCGGAGAGCCGGAAAAGGCTTCCGACGAAAGCACAGCCTCGATCTCTTCGCTCTCGTCCTTGGTCTGTGTTTGAGCCGAAATAACCAGCACCTCCGGGACGGGTCGCATGTTAGCAGACAAAAGAGCCGGCCCGCAAGCAGGAAACATCCGTTACAGCCAAGTAACGTAACGCGGTAATTTGCGGCAATCAGACAGCTTATTTGCTTGTAACTGTTGCGTAGCGGGTGCGGCCTTGACATTCACCAATGGATGCACCTAGATGTTGGGCCAACGGTACCGAGTGTCAGGTTGCTTTCGAACGAGAAATCGATTCCAGGTCAGTGCATCGGCCGGAACCTTGTACGTAAGGTGCACCCGCAACGCTTCAGGAGGACAACAAGATGATGCCCGCCAAATCCCTGTTGACAGCGCTTTTGTTCTTGGCTCTCGCCGCACCGGCGGCGTGGGCACAATCGATGTTCGCCCACCTCAGCGGAACCGTGCTGGACAGCCAGGGCGCTGCGGTCGCCGGGGCGGCCGTTACCGTCAAGAACTCGGCTTCCAGCGAGACCCGGGTAACAATCACCAACCAGGACGGGTATTTCTCCCTCACGGGATTGCCGGCGGCGAACTACGAGATCTTGGTTGACGCCAAGGGATTTGAGAAATTTCATGGGACCGGCATCGCCCTCACCGGTGGCGACGACCGCACCGTGAGCGTCCCACTCAAAGTCGGGTCGGCCAATGTAACGGTGGAAGTGACTTCCTCCGGCACCGAGTTGGCACAAACGGATTCCGGCGAGAAATCCTATACCATCTCTGCCGCCGACCTGCAGCAACTCACCCTTGTCAGCCGCGACGCCACCGAGATCGTGAATATCATGCCCGGAGCCGTCATGACCGCCAACGGGGGCGTGAACGAAAAGTCATTTAACGGGCAGACCGTCGGCTTGAACCTGAACGGTCCGCTGGGAAACGAGAACGTCAACGGTCAAGCGGTCGACGTGACCATGGATGGGGGGCATACGTTCGATCCCGGCGCGTACGGCAATTCGGTCCCGGTCACTGCCAACCAGGACATGATCTCCGAAGTCAAGATTCTCACCTCGAACTTCACGGCCGACAACCCCAAGGGACCGGTCGTGGTCAACGTCGTCTCGAAATCCGGAGGTGGGAGTTTCCATGGGGACTTCCACTTCAACGCCCGCAATCATGTGCTGAATTCGCTCGAGTCGGATGAAAAGGAAAACGGGATCACGACCAAGCCGAACGAATCCTACTATTATCCCGGCGCCACCATCGGCGGGCCGGTGATCATTCCGGGAACCAGGTTCAACAAGAACCGCAATAAGCTCTTCTTCTTCGACGGCTACGAATTCTACAAGCAGCTCAACGACGCGGGCATCGAGTCCGCTTTCGTGATGACCCCGCAGATGCTCAGCGGAGACTTCAGCACAGCGCCCAGCTATGGCGCGAACGTGACCGGAGGATCCCTGCTGACTGCACCTGTCGCCACCCCACCGGGCCCCAATTACATCGCTCCGGCGAGCGGAACACCGGGGCAGCCTGGGTATGTTCCGCCAACTCCGGATCCGTACGACGGTTTCCTGGCGCTGACGCCCGGAATGTCGGTGTCCCAGGCGCGCTTGTCCGGCTGCACCGTCAGCGGCGGCGTTCTTTCCTCCGCCTGTCTCGATCCCAACGGTGTGGCGCTGATGACTGCCTACATGCCCAAGCCCACCACCCCCAACGGAGCACCGGACTCCAACGGCAACAACTACGTTGAAGACATCACCCAGCCCATGAATATGACCCAGAACATGGCCAGGGTGGACTTCGATTACAGCGACAGGACCAAGCTGTATGTCACCTACAACCGCCAGCACCAGACCGCAACATGGGCGGTTGGCATGTGGGCAAACACGGCCTCCGCGAACGCGATTCCCGCGCCCACGCCTCTGCTGGGCGGGGACCTCTCCGACTTCGTAAGCGCTAATTTCATGCACGTCATCTCGCCCACTATGACCAGCGAGACCAGGTTCACCTTTACCTATGAGGATTATCCCGCGGTTGCGCAAGATCCAGCCAAACTGCAGCGCTCCGATATCCCCAACTTCACTTTGAAGGGCATCTACGGCCAGCCCACGGCGCCCATGTATGCCACCTGGGGCTCGGGTTTCCCCGACCTCGGGGATGTGGGCTATCAATTCCCCCTCACCTGCTACAAGAAGATCCCGGCGGCCGGCGAGGATCTGACCAAAGTCATCGGAACGCACACCGCCAAGGCAGGCGTCTACTGGGAGTTCGTCAATAATGTCCAGAACAACTGGGGGCAGTGGGGCGACCTGGAAGAAGGAACCTGGGCGCCGCCTGTTTCCGGCAACATGTACGCCGACACCCTGATGGGAGTTGGCCACACCGGCTACATCGAACAGGCAGCGCCTCCGCCGCAGGAGATGGCTGACAAGATCCTCTCTTTCTATGCCCAGGACGACTGGAAGGTGAACCGCCGCCTGACGGTGCAGTACGGCCTTCGCTTCGAGCACTACGGCAAGCCCTATTCGCCGCCGTTCGGCCTGGCCCAGTTCAATCCGGCAACCTATAACAACGCGCCCTCCGCGGTGGGGCAGAATACGGGCGTGTCCTGGCACAAAATGAATTCCGCGGTCCCGCTTGCGGGCACCACTGACGCCTTCCTGTACTACTCGCCTCGCCTCGGCGCCGCCTTTGATGTTTTCGGCGACGGCAAGACCATCGTCCGCGGCGGCTATGGCAAGTACCGCGCCTACGACTCAGTGCAAAGCAACAGCTATACCGCCGCCGCGCAAACGGCCATCGGTTCGGTGGCCTGGAGCTGCGGCTGGAACGATCCGTTGTGTCCCAGCTATGAAGACATCGACACCCATGCGCAGGGCCCGGCCGTCTTTGGCCAGGGCATTCCGGCAGGCACTCTTGCCTCTCCGAATACCATCGACACCGTGAACCCGAACGACCATGAGCAGCCTCTGGTGACCACTTACAGCGTCACCGTCGATCAGAGGCTGCCCTGGAAGATGAATGTCGAGGCTTCCTACGTGGGCAATTCGTCCCTGTACTTTCAACCGGAGATCAACGTCAACGCGGTTCCGCTCGGGGCCATGCTGAATTCGAGCTGCGCCGCGGGCTCCACGGTCTCCGTTGGCTGCGAGCAGCAGTATCGGCCTTACCAGAATTACCAGGACATCCTGTCCGAAACCACCGCGGGAAAGGCGCGGTTCGACTCTCTGGAGGCGAGTTTGCAGCGCACCTCCGGTTTCCTGACATTGATGATCAACTACACATACTCCAAGGCGTTGAGCGACGGCTACCTGGGTTCAGACAACACCAGCGGCTACGCGGACTACGGCGTGAACGAGTTCTATGGCGTATCGCCGATCGACCGCCCCAATGTTCTGAGCACTGCGTATGTCGTCCGCGTGCCGGGCACGCACGGCGGCAATTCGCTTCTCAGAGGCACTGTCAATGGCTGGGAAATCTCTGGCATCACGCAGATTGAAAGCGGCGCAAACCTGACCTCGGGTCCGGACGGCTGGAGCTTCGGTTACACTCCCGCCGCGGCTTCCACATCGCAACCGGAAAACAGCACGTCGCTCCTGGGCACGCCGGACATCACCCTGATGCCGCTGCTCACCTGCAATCCCAGCAAGGGAAACCCCAAGGGCACGTTTATCAACGCAAGCTGCTTCAGCCTGCCGGCGGGCAATGGGGCAAACGGCACCACCAAAATGCCCTATATACCGGGCCCGAAATACTGGAAGAGCGACCTTACGGCCATCAAGAACTTCAAAGTCGGGGAGCGCCAGAACCTGCAATTCAGGATTGCCGGTTTCAACTTCCTCAATCACGCGCTGACGTCCTTTGAAGGGGGCGATCCCAATCTCGACCTGAACAACTTTTCCTATGTCAATGGTCAGCAAGTGAACAACAACACTAACTTCGGCGTAGCCAAGTGGAGATATGGCCAACGCATCGTGGAACTGGGCGTGAAGTATACCTTCTAACTTATGCCGGGATCAATTTGAGCGGGCGGCCACGCGGCCGCCCGCTTCGTTTCCAATGGTGGTTTCCTGTGGATCGCCTGTGCTATGGTTCAAAAATGTTCCTGGTGCTTTCTCTTGCGGCCCTGTTGTCTTCAGGCGTTTCGGCTGCTGCATCGCCCTCGCAAAAGAGCTTTGACGAGATCGCAAGACAGGCAGACAGCGCGCGCAACGCAGCCAGGATGACCCAAGCAATTGACCTGTACCGCGAAGGAACCGGTCTGCGGCCCTCCTGGAGCGAAGGATGGTTGTGGCTGGGCAGCCTTCTTTACGATCAGGATCGCTTTCCCGAGGCGCAGGCCTCTTTCGCTCACTTCGTCGCCCTGGCGCCAAAACCGGGTCCAGCCTGGGCTATGAAGGGGCTGTGCGAATTCGAGATGCGCGACTTCGATCAGGCCGGCCAGGATCTGCAGACATGGGTGCACGCCGATTTTCACGGAAGCCGCGACCTGACAGAAGTTGCGGCCTTTCACTGGGCTTTGCTGCTGACGCGCCAGCGCCGTTTTGCCGAGGCGCTCTATGTGCTGGCAGATCGAGCGCGACGAGGAGGGGAAAGCCCGTTACTGGTGGAAGCCATGGGACTGGCTTCGCTGCGCATGCCGAGTCTGCCGGAGGATTACCCGCCAGAGTTCCGTGAGCGCGTCTGGCTGGCCGGAAAGGCCGCATTTTACGTGTCGCTGCACGACTTTGCCCGCGGTCAGGACTATTCTCATCGATTGCTGGCTGAGTACGGCCAACAACCGGAAGTGCACTATTTCCAGGGAACGCTGCTCAAGTTTCAGTTACAGCCTTCCGCGGCTGCACAGGAGTTCCGCAAGGAACTGGAGATATCTCCGCACCATGTTCCAGCGATGCTGGAACTGGCGCAATTCGACATTGACAACAGCAACCTGACCGAGGCGTTGTCACTGGCCCGGCATGCCGTAGAGATTGAGCCAACCAATCCCGATACGCATCACATTCTGGGCCGCGCCCTGCTTGCCGGCGGCCAGCCGAAGGAAAGCGTGCAGCAACTGGAGTTGGCGAAAAGTCTGGCGCCCGGCAATTCAGCCATTCACTTTCATCTGGCCGCGGCTTACCGGGAGTTGGGGCGCACAGAGAATGCCCGGCAAGAGATGGCCGCTTACCTTTCCATCAAGAAGCAGGAAGGGGATCTGGATGGCGTGGCCGCAGGACAAGACGAGGAACATCTCCTGGAGCCGCCGCAGTGATCGCAATTCTGGTCCCCGTCCTGGTTTTGCTGGCTGCCGGTCTCCCCGTCCAGGCCGCAGCAAGCCCGCCCCAAAGCGCCGCTGCCGTCCAGGGCGCATCCGGCTTTGAGCAACTCGCCCAGGCCGCAAAGCGCGCGCGCGACGAGAACCGTGACGACGACGCAATCGACAGCTATCGCCAGGCCCTGGCGCTCAAGCCGGAGTGGGACGAAGGACTGTGGTATCTGGGCACGCTGCTCTATGAGAAGGGCAATTACTTCCCGGCCTGTACGGCTCTGCGCAGCTTTCTCGCCCGCAATCCGGAAGACGGCTATGGATGGGCGCTGTTGGGATTGAGCGAGTTTGAGACGCACGAATACACGCGGGCCCTGGATCATCTGCAACAAAGCCTGGTGCTTGGACTGGGCGGTAACCGGAAGATGACCTCCACTGTCTCCTACGTCACCGCCATTCTGCTTACGCGGTCAGAGAAGTTTGATGAAAGCATGGCCCTGCTTTTCACGCAAGTGGCGTCGGGCGAAAACGCGTCGCCGCTGGTTGAGCCTCTTGGCCTGGCTGCCTTGCGCCTGCCGTTGCTGCCCGCCGAGATTCCCGCCGATCGCCGGGAAATGGTTCGCATCGCCGGAGACGGCGCGCTCGCCGTGGAAGCGCAGCATTATGAGGAGGCCGACAAGCTCTTCAATGCACTGGAATCCGAGTATCCCAGCCAACCCGGGGTTCACTTCCTCGTGGGCGCCTACCTGCTGCGTGCGCGTCCCGACGAGGGAATCGAGGAGCTGAAGCGCGAGATTGAAATCTCGCCGTCGCATGTGCCCGCGCGGATCAGGCTGGCGGAAGAATACATCAAGCGGCAGGACGTGAATCAGGGTATAACGTACGCTCAGGAGGCGTTGAAACTCGAGCCCGGAAATGGGCTGGCTCATATGGTGCTGGGCGAAGGGCTGGTTGCGAAAGCCGATTCTGCCGCCGGGATTCGAGAGTTGGAGATTGCCCAGAGCTCATTGCCCGATGAAGTACGCATTCGCTGGGATCTGTTTCGCGCCTACACCGCCGCCGAGCGCCCGGAAGACGCCGCCCGGGAGAAGAGTGAGATTGAAAGGCTCAGCAAACAAGATGCGGCGCATTGAATCCGGCAGCAAGCTGGCGGGCTGCCGCCCGCGCTCCATCGCGGCCGCGGCGCTGCTGTTGTCCTGCGCCGCCTCGCTCTTTCCGCAACAACCGGCTCCAACCGCGGAACCGGCCGAATCGCCCATCCATTTCACGCCCCGTCCGATTCCCTTTTCGCTCGACAGTTGCGAAACCCCGGAGCGTCACGTCCCGGAGACGATGGCCGGGGGTGTCGCCGTTTTCGACTACAACAATGACGGGAACCTGGACATTTTCTTCACCAACGGCGCCGATATCGGGAGCCTGAAAAAAAATTCGCCCAAATACTGGAACCGGCTGTTCCGAAACAATGGCGATGGAACATTCACCGACGTGACAGAAAAAGCCGGACTCGCCGGGACCGGTTACGATACAGCGGTTGCCATCGGGGACTACGACAATGACGGCTATGAGGACATCTTTGTCGGCGGCGTCTATCGCAACACGCTCTATCACAATAACGGCGACGGGACCTTTACCGATGTTACGGAAAAAGCCGGACTCTCGAAACTCGATAAGCAGTTCGGGCCTCTCTGGTCCGCCGGCGCCGCCTGGGTGGATGTAAACAACGACGGCCTGCTGGACCTCTTCGTAGTGAATTATCTGCGCTGGGACCGGTCGAACGAACCAGTCTGCAAGGTCAACGGCAAAGCGGATTATTGTCATCCGAAATTTTTTGAGGGGCTTCCCAATCAGCTCTTCCTGAATAACGGCGATGGCACCTTCACGGATGTATCGGAAAAATCCGGAATCCGCGCGCATATCGGCAAGGGAATGGGAGTCGCGGTGGGAGATTTCTACGGCAACGGGCTGCCGGATCTTTTCGTGACCAATGACAAGCTTTTTAGTTCTCTGTTTCGCAATCGAGGCAGCCTTCATTTCGACGAAGATGCCTTTGGGGCCGGAGTGGCGCTGCCCGAACACGGCAACCTTATCTCCGGGATGGGCGTAGATGCTCAGGATCTCAACAACGACGGGTTTCCCGACATCGCATTCACCGCGCTGGTCAACGAGACATTCCCTATCTTCCAAAACAACGGCAAAGGTGAATTCACTGAGATTACGGCACGCGGCGGAATGACTGCTCTCAGCAGTCCCATGTCGGGCTACAGCCTGAATATCGCCGATTTCGACAACGATGGCTGGAAGGATATTTTTGTCGCGCGGGGCGACGTGCAATCGCCGGCCATGGCCTCGATTGTCCAGATCGATCAGCCCAACACGGTTTTCCGGAACGGGCCTGGAGGCCACTGGTCCGCATTGACGGCGGAGGCCGGTTTTGAGGCGCTTCCCCCGCGCCGCCACCGTGGCGCCGCGGTTGGCGACTTCAATCGCGACGGGAAACTCGACATTGTGGTCACCGCGCTGAGCGCGCCCGCGGAGATCTGGATGAATGACAGTGCGAACCGCAATCATTGGCTGGAGCTTGCTCTGCGCGGCACCAGGAGCAACCGCGACGGAATCGGTGCGCGGATTCGGATCGCGGCCGGCGGGCAGACTCAGTTCATCTCGAAGTCCACTGCGTCCGGATACGCATCCTCGAGCGCCGGCCCTGTGCACTTCGGGCTGGGTGCGGCGAGCACCGTGGACGAGATTGAAATCCGGTGGCCGTCGGGAACGGTGCAGGTGCTCAGGAATGTCAAGGCAGACCGGATTCTGCCGGTTACAGAGCCCCAATGATCGCTTATGGATGGGTATGGCTGGAAAGCTGCTCGCGCGCCTTCTCGTCAAGTTGGACCACCGCATCGCGTTCATGCTCGCTGTCTTCCCGGCGCTGCAGGCGAGCATACAAAGCGGCCAGTTGAACATGGACTTCTTTGAAATCGGGAGACTCGTGCTCCACCTGCTGCAAATTGGACAGGGCGTCCTGCAAACGCCCCCTGGCAAGATTCAGCAAGCCCATCTGGAATTGCGCCTCCACGGAAGCGGGCCTCAGCATCTGCGCTTTTTCAAGGTATGGAGCTGCATCCGCGATATTGCCGTCGTATCGCAGCATTCCTCCAAGAAAGAGGTTGGCTTCGAAATCGTTGGGATCGGCATCGAGTGCTCTTTGAAACGCAAATCTTGCGCCCTCGTGGTCTCCACTGTCGAGCAGCGCCCGCGCATACAGCAACCAGGCGCCAGGCATATCGGGGGCGCTTTCCAGAACCTTGTGAAGAGTGCCTGCCGCTGTTTTGCTGTCATGGTCGGCAAGTTGAGCTGCTCCGGTCAGCAGGTCCACTTCATTCTGATTGCCCGTCTTCGCCACCTGTTCGATAACGGCTTCTCCCTGTTTGATCTGCCCGGCGCGAATCAGCGCAGTGCCTAGCGCGAAATTCACCGCGCGATCGTCTGGATCGGCATCGTAAACAGGCTGAAGCAGTGCCACGGCATCCGTGTTTCGGCCCAGGCGCAGGTAGCAATCGGCAAGCAGATACAGCGACTGCCGGTTCTCCGGGTGCTTCGCGCGAAGGCGTTCCAGTTTCACGACAGCTTTATCGAAGGCAGCCTGCTTGTACCAGGCCAGGGCAAGGTCGAGAAGTATGCTCGGATTGTCCGGGGCCCTTTGCAACGCTTCGTCGTATTGGGCAATCGCATCGTTGTAGCGGCCCGCGCCCGCCAGGGCTACTCCCAGATTTGTCCTTGCTTCCACTGAATCGGGCTGTGCCTCGATCAGTTCTTCATAAAGGCGGATCGCCTCTTGCACATCTCCGCGCGAATACGCCGCGTCGGCGTCCTTGGCGAGAGTTCGGGGAGAGCGGTCCTGGGCGCAGGCCTCGGACCCGGTGCATCCCCAGGCGC
This sequence comes from uncultured Acidobacteriaceae bacterium, assembly GCA_963770555.1. Lineage (GTDB taxonomy): Bacteria > Acidobacteriota > Terriglobia > Terriglobales > Acidobacteriaceae > Telmatobacter. Next base: position 435,429 of record CAVYQC010000006.1, on the reverse strand, counting down.
CCAGCAGGCAGCAGCCCAGCGCGCCGGATGCGAACGCCCGCTGGAATGCAAGTCGCCGCCACGGTAAAGCAAGCGCTACGCTTATAGGCTCGGCCGGCATTGCGAGGCAAGAATAGCAGAATCTGAAGATGCAGGTCAGCGAAGGCCCGCCATGCCGCGCCCAATCTCCTTTTTGCATGATATTGCCCTTGTTTTCAGCTTGAAGAGGTCCTGTACAGGTGAGTCCTTTGCCCTATTTGGAGCGGAGCAGGCATACGGGGATTGATGTGTTTCTGGGTCTCTGACCGGACAATCTTGTGCCGAGTTTGGGTGCCCCAGGCTCGGCGCGTCCTTGTTTTTGCGCCTGGCCTGGGACGGCACAATTCTCATCGGAAGGAACGAAATCGCGCGGCCAGAGACCGGGGTTATCTCGATCATTGGAACCTGGGCTAATAAATCGCTGCGGTCGATATTGTGCCCCTCAAAGCATCCTGGAGCTGCAAGGTTCAACAGGTTTCGGCACGCACACGATCAGCAATTCACTCCACGGCGCCCGTTTTGTTGCCGAAATAACCGGTAGCGTCTTCAGAAGCGCGCCGGAGTGGTTGCGTTCTTGGCCCACCGCAACAGTCGCGACGCGGCAACAGCGCAGGCAAACCCGGCGCACGCCTCGGCCACGTCGACAATGAGGTATGTCCAGCTCTTCAAGAATTCGCCGCTGAGCGCGGTGGCTGCCAAACCCGCAACCAGTATGGCCGACACGCTAAACAGAACGCGGGCCATTCCGGTCGATGTTCGCATAATCGCGGCGCCGAAAATGAAAGCAAGGAGAATAGGCATCATCTCGTCCATGGACGTTACCCTCCTTCATATCGCTCCCGATGAGAACTCTCAAAACAATAAACATGATTCCCAAACAATGTCAAAAGTCAATTTTAGAGTTGCTTGACTTTGGCATCGCGCTGTTGTAGAAGGAGAGAATCGAAAAAATGGGCCCGGTAGAACGAGGTGTCCAAATGGCCACTATCCGGGAGTTGACAGACCAATCGGGGTTTGTATTCGAAGCCGAAGTGGAGCAGCTGGGAGCATCCAGCGCGCGCGGATTTACCGCCACGAAAGAGTCGGCAGTGGTCCGGGTTACGAGCATTCTAAGGAGCCCTCCAGCGCTGGCTAACTTTGTCGGCCACACCATCACCGTACAGCTCAATCCATCCGGAAACATTGCCCCCGGCGATCGGGCGGTATTCTTCACGCATGGAATGCACTACGGCGAAAGCCTGGTAGTCGCCGAGATCGGCCGTGCTGCTGCCGGAGACTCTACCATGGGTGCGCAGATTCAGAACGCGGCTGCGGCCGCTCACAGAGATCAACTGACCCAGAGACTTGCGCAGGCTGAGCTGGTCATATCCGGCGTCGCGTCGGAGCCCACCGCTTATGCGGCCGGCCAGCCGCAACCGGTCTCGGAACACGATCCCGACTGGGGCACATCCACCATTGCGGTTGAATCCGTGGAAAAGGGCTCTCATGGCGAGCCGACCAAAGATATCCTCTTTGCCCGAAGCATGGATATCGTCTGGTATCGCGCCCCGAAAGTCAAGGCGGGCGATCGCGGAGTCTGGCTTTTGCATCGCCGCGATCCGAGCGGTAAATCGGTGCCCGATCTGGCGATTGTCCACCCTCTCGACTTTCAGCCGGCCACTGAACTGGAAAATGTCCGCACCCTCCTCGGGGCTTAGCACCAGGCTCTGCGCTCTCGCATCCTGACTTGTTCAAGAGCGTTCCCCCCTAGGATGACCGCATAACCCGCAGGTGAAGGAGTTACCGCGATGGCTATCACCGTCGTCAACATGATTCCCAAAAGCCTGAGCGATGAGACCAATCAGGATAGCGAACCGAATCTGGCCGTCAATCCGGATAATCCATCGCAAATGGTGGCCACGGCCTTCACGCCGAATCCTAGCGGCGGTTCGCTCGCCCCGGTCTACATCTCCAGCGACGGCGGAGCAACGTGGGCGCTGAATGCAATCGTGCCGGGCGCCTCCACGGGTTCTCCCACCAGGGACATCACCGCCAAATTCGGTGGGACATCGAATGTTCTCTACGCCGGAATTCTCAGTGGTACCAACACAAATCTCAACATCCTCCGCACCTCCAATTTCACCTCCAGCAGCCCCATGACACTGCTCGTGAACCGGGCAAGCGAGGATCAGCCCTGGGTCCAGGCGACAACCGTTCCGGCCCACCCCGTCAATCTCGATACGACCAACAGCGGTTGGCGCACCAGCTGGGATTTGATCGTCTCCGGCAGTTTCCTCGGCAACGGCCGGCAGCAGATTCTGCTTTATGACCGCAACGCCGGCCAGGCCGATGTTGTCGGCTTCGATTCCACCGGAAAAGCGAACCTCGATACCACCAACAGCGGCTGGCGCACCAGTTGGGATTTGATCGTCACCGGCAATTTCTTCGCCAACGGCCAGCAGCAGATTCTGCTCTATGACCAGAACGCCGGCCAGGCCGATGTTGTCGGCTTCGATTCCACCGGAAAAGCGAACCTCGACACCACCAACAGCGGCTGGCGCACCAGTTGGGATGTCATCGTTGCGGGAGATTTCATCGGCAACGGCCGTCAGCAGGTGCTGCTCTATGACCGCGCGGCCGGCCAGGCCGATGTCGTCGGCTTCGATTCCACGGGAAAGGCGAATCTAGATACCACCAACAGCGGCTGGCGCACCAGTTGGGATCTGATCGTCGTGGGAAATTTCATTGGCAATGGCCGGCAGCAGGTGCTGCTCTATGACCGCGCGGCCGGCCAGGCTGACGTCGTCGGCTTCGATTCCACCGGAAAGGCGAACCTTGACACCACCAACAGCGGCTGGCGCACCACTTGGGATCAGATCGTCGTGGGATCGTTCCTCGGCAACGGCCTCGAGCAGATACTTCTTTATGACCATGCGGCCGGCCAGGCTGACGTGGTGGGCTTCAACAGCACGGGCAATGAGGTGATCGACACCACCAACAGTGGCTGGCGCACCAGTTGGAATCCGATCGTTGCGGGCAATTTTTTCAACGGCACTCCGCAGCAGATTGTTCTTTATGACCGCGCTGCCGGCCAGGCGGACATAGTCGCCTTCGCCGCCTCCGGCAATTCCGATCTGGACCAGACGGCCACCGGTTGGCGCACCAGTTGGGACCTGATCGTCGTGGGCAGCTTCATCGGCAACGGCTTGCAGCAGTTGCTGCTCTATGACCGCACGGCGGGCCAGGCAGACGTGGTGGGCTTCGCCAGTGCGCCAGCTACCGACCGCGTGTACATCGGCAACAACGATTTCAACACTTCGCCCAATACAGCCACTGTGGATCAGTCGCTGAATGCGGCCTCCGGCTCGGCGCCCTCTGGATTCGGACCCATTACGCTTGAGACCACCAGCCCCGCAGGCGGCCAGGATGCCCCTTCGGTGCGCCCCACGATCCATCCCAACGGCACCATCTACATCGGATATATAAGCTGGACCAGCAAGGCGACGCTCCATAGCGTGAATATTGTCGTCCGGCGCGACGATAACTGGGGCCAGGGAGGATCGCCCTATAAGGCGATAGGCGCCGGAGGCAAGGGCGTAACCGTTGCCAGCACCACCATACCTTTTGAAAACAGTGCCTTCCTCGGCCAGGAGCGCATCGGTTCGCATCTTTCCATTGCCGTCGATCCAACCAACAGCAATGTCGTCTACATCGCTTGGGCTGACTTTCCAGGCGGCAAAGCTCCCTACACCATCCACCTTCGTAATTCGACCGACGGAGGCGTAACCTGGTCCGCCGATCTCCGCTCCGTCGCCAATGGCATCAATCCTGCCATTGCCATCAACTCTCAAGGCCACGTCGGCTTTCTCTACCAGACGCTCACGAATAACGGCGCAAACTGGGAGACGCACATCGAGATCTCTCAGAATGCGTTCGCAACTGCTCCTTCGAATTGCACGCTGGCTACCGTTCCTTCCACCACCCCCGTGTTTTCCTTCCTTCCCTATCTCGGCGACTACATTTATCTCACTGCGGTGGGAACTACGTTTTACGGCGTCTTCTGCGCCAACAACACGCCCGACAAGGCGAATTTCCCATTTGGCGTCACCTACCAGCGGAATGCCGATTTTACGAAAAAAGTTCTGCTCGGTGTCGATAACCAGACATCGGTGAACATTTCCATCGATCCGTTCTTCTTTTCCGTGACCGAGGCCGTCTTCCCCTTCCCCGGTCCCCTGCCGAATCCTGTGCCGCCATTGCCGGGCAATTTGGCCGTTCATCCGATCCCTGACCCGATCCAACCTCCAGCGGGCCCGGCTGATCCCGCCAAGACCAGGGATTAGCCGATCGGCGCGGCATTTGGTGCGAGGTTCGCAACCGCCCCATCCGCTTTGAGATGAGGACTCAATCGCCCGGTAGATGGAGGCGGAGCCTTTGCTATACAATCCAATCCCATTGGGCGGTGAGGGCACAATCTGCGCATCCCTCCGCCATGGAGGGACTTGTGTCAGCTCCCGACGTAGTCTGGAAAAACGGCAAATTTGGCCGAACCTCGCGGCGCGACGCCTGGTGGCTTTCTCCCACGGCAGTCTTCCTCGGCCTGAGCGCATTTCTGGTCTATGCCAACTGGGCGGCGTTCCAGAACAGCCATTACACTTTTGGCCCTTATATCTCACCGTTTTATTCACCTGAGCTTTTCGGCAGCTCCCCGCACGCCTTGTTCGGCCCCAAGCCGAGCTGGTATCCGAGCTTTCTGCCCTTTTCTCCGGCTCTGTTCATTCTCTGGATTCCGGGCCTGTTCCGCGTGACCTGCTACTACTACCGCGGCGCGTATTACAAATCGTTCTGGGCCGATCCTCCTGCGTGCGCGGTGAGCGAGCCCCGCAAAAGCTATCTGGGAGAACGGAGCTTTCCGCTCGTTCTGCAGAATTTTCATCGTTACTTTCTAAGGCTCTCGTACATCATCTGGGGCTTTCTGGTCTACGACGCGATTCGATCGTTCTTTTTTCCGGATGGATTCGGGATCGGGATTGGCAGCCTCGTTCTGGTCGTCAACGTCGTGCTTCTGGGCGGATATATATTCGGGTGCCATGCGTTCCGGCACCTGATTGGAGGCGTATTCGACCGCATCTCGCATCACCCTGTGCGGCACAAACTCTACGACTGCGTGAGCTGCCTGAACGCGGCGCACAAGAAGTGGGCCTGGGCGAGCCTGCTTTGGGTGGCGTTTGCCGATATCTATGTCCGGCTCTGTTCCATGGGCATCTGGCATGACTGGAGAATTCTCTAGATGCCTGAATTCCAGCGGTTCTCATACGACGTACTGGTGATTGGGGCAGGCGGAGCAGGCCTGCGCGCCGCCATTGAAGCCGGAGCCGGCGGCGCGAAAGTGGGAGTGGTCTGCAAATCGCTGCTCGGCAAAGCGCACACGGTGATGGCCGAGGGAGGCATTGCGGCGGCGCTGGCCAATGTTGACGATCGCGACAACTGGCGCGTCCATTTTTCCGATACCATGCGCGGCGGCCAGTATCTCAACAACTGGCGCATGGCCGAACTGCACGCCAAGGAAGCCCCGGATTGCGTGCGCGAACTCGAGGCATGGGGCGCTCTCTTCGACCGCACCGCGGACGGCAGGATTCTTCAGCGAAACTTCGGCGGCCACCGTTACCCGCGGCTGGCCCACGTCGGCGACCGCACCGGGCTGGAGATGATTCGCACGCTCCAGGATCACGGCATTCACACCGGGATGGAAGTCCACATGGAGTGCACGGTGCTCAGCCTGCTCCTCGATGGAGACCGGATTGCCGGGGCTTGCGGATATGACCGCGAGAAGGGCCGGTTCCAACTGTGGCAGGCGAAGGCTGTGGTGTTGGCCACCGGCGGAATCGGGCGCGCCTTCAAAGTGACCAGCAACAGTTGGGAATATACCGGCGACGGCCTTGCCTTGGCCTATCGCGCCGGAGCTGAACTCCAGGACATGGAATTCGTTCAGTTTCACCCCACCGGCATGGTGTGGCCGATTAGTGTGCGTGGCATATTGGTAACCGAGGGCGTGCGCGGCGAGGGCGGCGTGCTGCGCAACAGCCAAGGCCGCCGCTTCATGTTCGACGACATTCCCGACCTCTACAAAGAGCAGACCGCGGACTCTGAAGAAGAGGGCTGGCGGTATACGCAGGGCGACAAGAATGCGCGGCGTCCGCCCGAACTGCTCACCAGGGATCATGTTGCGCGCTGCATCAACCGCGAAGTGAAGGCCGGCCGCGGTTCGCCGCACGGGGGCGTCTTTCTCGATATTTCCTGGATCCAGGAGCGCATTCCGAAAGCGGCCGAGCACATTAAACGCAAGCTCCCCAGCATGTATCACCAATTCAAGCAACTTGCCGATCTGGACATTACGAAGGAGCCAATGGAGGTTGGTCCCACGACGCACTACATGATGGGTGGAATCCGCGTCGACGGCGATTCGCAAATGTCGACGGTCCCTGGGCTTTTCGCTGCCGGAGAAGTGGCGGCAGGATTGCATGGCGCCAATCGGCTGGGCGGAAATTCCCTGTCCGATCTGGTCGTATTCGGTCGGCGCGCTGGGCGCTTTGCAGCAGAATTCGCCAACGTCAACGGCCCGGTAACCATCGACGACGCGGAGCTTCAAGCTGCGGCGAAAGCGGCCCTGGCTCCCTTCGACCGCGGACCTGCCGGTGAAAACCCGTATCAGATTCAATACGATCTGCAGGAGACCATGCAGGACCTGGTGGGGATCGTGCGACTCGAGAATGAAATGCAGCAGGCGCTCGACGCGATCGGACGCCTGCGGGCGCGCGCGGAGCAGGCAGGTGTAGCCGGTAACCGCGAGTACAACAATGGCTGGCACACCACGATTGATGTGGGAAACATGCTGGTCGTGTCTGAGGCCATTACCCGTGCGGCGCTGTTGCGAAAAGAGAGTCGTGGCGCGCAGTTTCGAGAAGACTTCCCCACGAAGGACACGGAGTGGGGAAAGTACAACATCGTCGTCGGGCGTGGTGCGGACGGTGCAATCCAGGTGGAGAGGCGCGCAGTCGCGCCGATGCCGGATGAGTTGAAGGCGGTAATCGAGGAAATGAAGTAGCTGGGAGATGAAATAGCCAGGAGAGTAGAGAAATGGCCACATCGGCGACATTTCGCATTTGGCGCGGAGATCCTGCCGGCGGCACGTTCCAGGATTACACCACGCCCGTCGAAGAGGGAATGGTGGTTCTGGACGCCGTGCACCGCATCCAGGCGCAACAGGCGCCCGACCTGGCGGTGAGATGGAACTGCAAAGCCGGCAAATGCGGATCGTGCTCCGCCGAAATCAACGGCGTTCCCAAGCTCATGTGCATGACCCGGCTCAGCGCAATCAACCTGGATGCGCCGGTGATCCTTGAGCCGATGCGCGCATTTCCGGCCATACGCGATCTGGTGACCGACGTTTCCTGGAATTTCCGCGCCAAGAAGACCATCAGGCAATTCAAGCCCCGCCCGCCCGATGCGGCCGATGGCACCTGGCGCGTGCAGCAGGCCGACGTTGAACGCGTGCAGGAGTTTCGCAAGTGCATCGAATGTTTTCTCTGCCAGGACGTGTGCCACGTCCTTCGGGAACACCACAAGCACGACGAGTTTATCGGTCCGCGTCTGCTCGTCTATGCCGCTGCGCTCGAAATGCATCCGCTCGATACCGAAGACCGGGTCAGCGATCTGCGGCACACCCACAACATTGGCTACTGCAACATCACCACCTGTTGCCGGCAGGTGTGTCCTGAGTCGATTACCATCACTGAAAACGCGATTATCCCGCTCAAAGAACGCGTGGTGGACCGTTACTTCGATCCTCTCAAGCGGCTGTTCCGCATCCTCTGAGTGAATCTCGATTCTTCCGGCACCTTGGAGATTTGCTATCTGGGCGGAGCGTCCTGGGCCTCGAAGGTAACGAATTCCTGTTCCAATCCATCCCATTCATAAGCGGGATTCTGCAGCAGCCGCACGCACCGATTCCAGCGCAGGATGGCGTCGTCGTTTCCCGCCGGACGGATCTTCTCAGCCTCTGCGAACGAGTGGAGAGCCTGTTCGAAAAGCGCAAACAGGGAACGCGGCGGTTGTCCGGCGCTGAGCTGCGCTTTCGCGCGCCGCTCATGGAGGATCCCGGTGTAATAGAACCGCTCGTACGGATCATCGAGCCGCCCGAAGATCTCTTCGATTTCCCGGTAACGATCGGACCCGTGGCCGTTGAACTGGTCTGTGAGGGCGAGCCCGAGCATACGCAACGCGAGCTGATGCCGCGGTTCGATAGCCAGGATATCGTGACAGATCGATTCCGCCTCTTCCGGTTCGTTGAGCGAGCGATAAAGCTCCGCCTTCGCGATGGCCTCGGCGATCCCGGCCGGTGAAATGCGCTTAACCTTAAATTCCATGGCCTTTCCCCTCCGCGCCCATGATTCCCCAGAGTTTTTGAATTTCGCGAACCATGCAGCTTTTTCCCGTCGCGCAATCTAGTATCTGAGCCCGGGCGCACTCCCCAACGAGTCTTCGGCCGCGGTCAGCCTCCCCATCTTGCCCCATTATCCTCGGCGTAGGATTGCTTCCGATCGTCCGCCATCTCAAGGACGGGGATTTCAACGAGGGTCAAGACGCCGGCCTTCTCGATCACGACATTATGCTTCTTTCCCAGGGCATAGTCCAGACTTGCGCCTCGCCAAAATCTCCGCTCTCGATTGGTACAGAGATTCGGGGCGCTTTCGTGGCAAGAGGCCGGCGGTGTTCCGCGGGGCGAAGGAAATTGGGACAAACGTGCCGGGAAGATAAACAAAAGACGCGAAAACACTGCGATTCTCATCCCATGGTCCTGTCAAATCGGCGATTTGTCCATGTAAAATCGATTGTGTAGACCTTTACATCCAGACTGCTGAGACCCGGCACATCGATGAAAAACCCTGCAAGCGACAAGAAATTGAAAGACAACCCGAAGCCGCCGGCTCATCACACCACGAGCCTGAAACAGTTGGCCGCGCATCTCGGGTTGAATCCCGCCACGGTTTCGGTCGTCCTGAACGATGTTCCGGGACGGTCGATTCCGCAGGCCACGCGTGACCGCATCAAGGCCGCTGCCAAACAGCTGAACTACCAGCCCAACCTGCTCGCCCGTTCGCTGCGCAGCCGGCGGACTTTGACCATCGGCATCCTGGTGCCGGAACTGGGTGACGGCTATCACACCCAGGTCATGAGCGGCATCGGCGATCATCTGATTAAGGCCGGATACTTCTACTTCACCGCGCACCACAGGCACAAGCGCAATTTGATCGAGGAATATACCAGAATGCTGATTGGGCGCGGTGCGCAAGGTATCATCGCCATCGATACGCTTCTGGAACACCCCATCGGCATCCCGGTGGTGGCCGTAGCCGGTCATCGCCACATCGAGGGCGTGACCAACGTCCTGCTCGACCACGTCCGCGCCGCGGAGCTTGCCCTGAATCACCTCTACTCTCTGGGACATCGCAACATCGCCTTCATGCGCGGTCAGCCCTTCAGCTCCGACTCCGATGAACGCTGGAAAAGCCTGGTTGCAGTGGCCGGTCAACTGCGGCTTGAGATCAAGCCGGAACTCGTTGTCAGCCTGGAGAAGGATATGTCTTCGCCGGAGCTGGGATACCCGGTTGTGCAGCAACTGCTCGCCGCCAAACAGCCATTCACCGCGCTGGTAGCCTTCAACGACATATCGGCGATTGGAGCCATTCGCGCGCTGCAGGACGTCAACCTGCACGTGCCCGACGACATATCGGTGATCGGCTTCGACGACATCAAGGCAGCCGCATTCACCCTGCCCCGTCTCACCACCATCAACCAGCCGCTGGAAGAGATCGGGAGAATTGCCACCCAGAGCCTGCTCAACCGCATCCATAACACAACCCAGCCTCGCGATGAAATTACGGTGGAACCGGAGTTGGTAGTGCGCGAATCGACCGGCCCGGTCAAATCCTGATCGGCGTTCGCCGGAATTATCCATTAAGACAAACCTTTGTCTCAAAGAGATCGTCCAGGCCTTACGGATGAAGGCGCCGCGCCGGCGCATCCAGCTTCCCGGTCCACGAATGGGCCGGAGCGGCAATTCCCGAGGCGTCCGGCGTGCGCGCAGCCACGGTTCGCAATACGACCATGAGCAGCGCTGCCCCGCAGGGCGCGATCAGTCCGAGGCGAAGCGAATTGAGATGCGCGGAGAGCAGCCCGGTGAGCCAGGGGAAGAATGCCGCGCCCAATCCGCCCACAGCGAAGATACATCCACGCGCCGAGCGCTCCAGCAGATAGGAGAGCAGCAGCGGATAAACAGGGCCAATGCACAAACCGGCCACTCCCGCAACCGCCAGGATAACTGCTGGGTAAGGCGCGGCGACCAGCACCGTGACTGAAGCCAAAACACCCCATACAGCTCCGAGAAGTGTTGTGTTCCGGCCGATTCTGGCCAGCAAACGTGTAGAAAATGCCAGCCGGCTGAGCAAACCTCCCAGAAAAAAGAGCGAAGTGGCAAACGCTGACCCCGCCAGGCTGCGCAGGCCCGCGCGGTGGGAATAGGTTGTCAGCCACCCGCTCAGCGCGGCTTCAACGCCCACCGCGCACATGGCCAGGATGATCAGTGGCAGGAAGAATGCGAGCGACACGGTCATCGCGGGCCGGGGCGGAAGCTCCGGAAGATGGCGGGGCTCGCGGCGCTCGCGGAAGCCCACCCAGGCAAGAAGCAAAAGAGACAGCCCCACCCAAATCAGGAAAAGCGCGCGCACATCGGACCCATGCAGAAACGGCAAGTACAGCATAGGCCCCGTCGTCGCCCCAATCGACCACGCGAAGTTCAGCCATTCCAGCTTTGCGGCTCGTTCGTCGCCCCACCGGTCTGAAAATAGCAGACTCGTCGAGGTCATGGTCATGCCCAGGCCGAGACCGAAGAAAAAAAAGGCAACAAACGGCGTGTGCAAGCCGGCAATGGCCAGCGCGCAGGAAGACGCAGCCAGTAGCGCGCAGCCGCCCATGAGCGAGCGAATGCGATTGAGGCCCGTGAAGACTGCGCCAAGCGCCGAACCGAAAAACTGAAGAAACAGCAGCAATCCGGCCATATCGTCTCGCAGTGCCCACCTCTGCGAGAGCACGGGCAGTAGTACGCCCAGCATCACTGTGCCGGCTCCGGTAAGGCTAAAGCCGGCACTTAATACCAGAATTGACCCGCGCCGTTGGGGTGGCATTCGTCGCGCCGCTGATATACCATCGGCCATTCTAAGTCCCTATCTGCTTGCCGCTGTATTCTAACGTTGAGTGAATGCCCATGGCAGCCTCCAAAGCCGCTCTGGCAGGCGGCGGATGGCGCGGAATTAAGACTTTCTGTTCCGCTTCAGTGGAAGTTAGCCTGGGATTCCGGCTGCCTTACGGAGATAACACCTTGACCTTCACGCACCACATAGTAGCGATCGGCGGCAAGATTTGCCAGGCTCTCTTTCTTTCCGTCAGGCCATAAGATTTCGGCGCGGTCGAGATGTCCGTAGTTACCCAATCCGAAATGAATGCGAAGGTCGTTCTGTGATAAATAACTGCCGCTGCTTATCACTTCGCCGAGTTGCACCAGGTCGCCCACCCTGGCTCGTACTCGCGCGTTCAAGGCCAGGCGGTTGCATGTTACTCCTTCCAGTTGAAAACTGATCCAGTGATTGCGCGGACCCCCCGCGGGCCGCAAAATCATCGGTTCACCCACCAGATTCTCCACTACGGCTTCCATCTTCCCGTCATTGAACAGGTCGCCCACTGCAAGGCCGCGGCTCACTTGCGGAATCTGCAGTGCGGGCCCCACCCGAAGACTGACATTCTGAAACGTGCCGTCGTGTCGATTCAGGAAGAGCAATTTCGGTTCAAGATAGCGGGTTCGGGTTTCCGTGCTATCTACCTGCGGATACACATGTCCATTCACGAGGAAAAAGTCCTGCCAGCCATCATTCGCAAAATCGACAAAAGCGGCGCCCCAGCCTACGTAACCTTGCGTGCCCCTTGCAATCCCGGATGCGATCGAGTTATCGGTGAAGCTCATACCTCCGTCATTCGAGTAAAGAGCAGTATATTCAACGTCGAAATGTGAGATTGCCAGCGACATGCGCCCTGTGTGCAGATAGTCTCCATAGGCCACGCCCATATTAGCCTGTTCCACGCCGTCTTCATTTGCGGCGACCCCTGCCAGCAGCCCCACATCCTCAAATTTCCCTTTACCATCTCCCTGGTAAAGATAGTTCGCCTCGCCGTCGTTCGTAACAAACAGGTCGAGCCTGCCATCGTTGTTGAAATCCGACCATATCGAAGTTAGCCCGTAGCGCCCCTCGGCATCGTCTACGCCGGCCTTCTTCGATACGTCCGTAAATGTCCCGTCGCCGTTATTGTGATAGAGATTGTCGGGCAATCCCTTCAGCCCGCGCGGGCCGCATTGCACATCGATTCCCAAATACTTGCACCCTTGGCCGGAACCGAACACCGGCAGATGGTCCAGCCTGAAGTCCACATAATGCGATACAAACAGATCGGCCCATCCATCGGCGTCGTAGTCGCCGAAGGCTGCGCCCGCGGCCCAACCCGAATCGGCATCGAGCCCGCTCGCCCTGGTTACGTCGGTAAATGTCCCGTCGCCGTTATTGCGATAGAGAACCACGCCATTCAGGCAAGTGACCAGCAGGTCGGGCCGTCCATCGTTGTTATAGTCGCCCACCGCGGCGCCCATGGCCCAACAGGGATAACCGACGCCGGCCTTATCGGTAACATCGGTGAAGGTTCCGTCGTGATTATTATGATAGAGGGCGCTCTGCGCCTTGATGCCATGCAGGGCCATATCTACGCTGGGCGCATTGGTAAAGTAAATATCCGGCCAGCCATCGCCATCGTAATCGATCAGCGCAACTCCGCCGCTCATCGATTCCGCAATGAAGCGTGCTTCCGGACTGGACTTATGGTCGAACTGAATACCCGTCAACTTAGTAATATCCACCAACTGCGGATAGTTTGGAACCGGCCCGCTGGCTGCTCTCTCGGCCTCGGCTTTCCGGCGCTCCGCCGGGGAAAGAGGAGTCGGCGTGCCCATTTGCCCCATGACCGCGGCAGCCTGGCATACGAATGCGAGCACAACATAAGCTTTCAGCAATGCGGTCCGCACGCTTATCCATTCGCAGGCGGCGATTCGCACCCCAAGGCTACTTTTCATTGGAATCGTCATCGCGAATCTCTTCCGGCTGTATCAGCATATCCTTGTAGAGCGCCCGCAGCTTCCCTTTCATGTCTTTGTATTTCTTATAGAGATCCACCTGTTTCCGCGCGTCATCGGTGCGGCCCATTTTCTTGTACAGTGTGGCGAGGCGATAGTGCGCGGTGGAATTGGTGGGTTCCAGTTGCACTGAGGCCTCGAGCAGCGGCAGCGCCTTATCCGGCTCATCCATCTCGATCAGCGCTTTGGCCAGTCCCAGCTTGGCGTCCGCGTCCGACGGCCGCAGGGCGACCGCCTGCGAATATTCGTTATAAGTCTGCTTCAAGTTTCCTTTTTGCGCGGCGATCTCCGCTAGCTTGCAGATTGCCTTCACATCCTGCGGATTGTCGGCCACGGCAGCGCGATACTCTTGTTCCGCTTCTTCTTTTATGGCCGGATCTTCAGAAGTGTGAAGCAGCTCGGCTAGCTCAAAATGCACACCGGGCAGATGCGGATCGATGGCAATTGCCTGGCGATACTGGGCAATCGCTCCGTTGGTCTTGCCTTCCCGCGCCTCCTCGTGAGCCAGCAATTGATGCATCTGCGCCGAGCCGGGCGCGACGAGGGAGAGCTCCAGCATGGATTCGCCGGATAGATCGGCATAAGTGCGGTAGGCGGCATACAGCACTTCGGGATTTTCAGGATAAAGCTTCCGCAGCTGAGTTATGACGCCGGCAGCGCCGTCAAGGTCGCTGTTTGCGCTGTAGAGGCCTACAAGATCCAGCCCCACTTCTATCTTGACTTTGTCATCCTGAATCATCGGAAAGGAAGCTTCAAGGTTCTTGCGCGCGCCGGAAAGATCGGATGTATGTTCTTCGGCGAGCCCTAACAACGCCTGAATCTTCCATAACCCCGGATGGAGCGTCACGGCAGCCTGCAAGTGCGGCAGCGCGCCCTTGTAATTGCGGTGAAAGAAGAGCAGGACGCCTAGATTTGCGCGCGCATCCACGTTGCCGGTATCGAGAGTAACTACCTTCTCGAGCTCCGGTATCGCCAATTCCGGCTTTCGCTCGCTCAGGTACTGCTGTGCCAGCCGCGCATGCAAGTCGATCTGATCCTGTTTGCTTTGCGATTCCTGACAGATGGAAGAGATGGAGACGCACGGGAGCAGAAGCACGATGAACGCTACAGCTTTGGCGGACATGACAACCTTATGATACCGAAGCGAGGCGAGAGGAGAAACGAAAAGGACGGCGAGAAGCTGCCGTCCTTTCGGGGTTGAATTGTGCTGTTCTTAGAACGACAGGCGTCCGTAGAACTCCATGGCTCTACCGTTAATCGTCGTGCTGGTGATTGCGGAACTATCCGCACTGTATCCGACGTTTCTGCCGGGTTGCCCGAAGCTCGGGTGGTTGAGGACGTTGTTCGCGCTGGCGCGAATCTGGAACTTCACGCCACGCTCCGGCCACAGGTCGAAGCTCTTACCGAGCGCGAAGTCGACATTGGTCATATCCGGACCCCGTAAGGCGTTCCTGCGGAAGGTACCGAAGGTGTAGGGAGCCGGAACGCTGAAAGCGCTGAGGTCGTACCAGTGTGCTATGCCGCTCTGGTCTTTGTAGTTGCCGGTCAGATTGGGATATAGGACTTGATTGCCGCTGTCAGTCAATCCTCCGACAACCCCTCTAGGCTCGCTGTTTGCATTGTCGTTACTGGCTTGGCCGTCCACCACGATCAAGACCGGATTGCCGCTCTCCGCGATAAAAGTGGATGACGCCTCCCAGCCGCCCAGCACTTCGTCAGCTACGACATTGTCGTTCAGGAACATCTTGCCCTTGCCGAACGGCAACTGGTACACAGCATACCCTCGAAACGCCTGACGGACGTCGAAGTTCGAGTTGCCGTAGTTTTGCTTTGGCACATACGAATTTTGGACTGCCAAATTGCCATCTCGGTTCGCCCAGCCTGAGCCGTCCGAGTCGTTCAAGAAGTGGGACCATCCGTAGTTGACGCTGAGGTTTAGGCCATAGCTCATCTGCTTGGTCAGCACCGCATCCAAAGCGTTGTAGTTGGATGAGGCGTTGTTGGTGTTGCCGGCGATCCCCTGGTAGAGCGGATAGGGCATGAACGCCGTATCGTTCGCGCTGAGCTCGCTCTCCGGGACCTGGTTGATGTCGTTCGGGAAGATCATGTTGATGCCTTTATTGCCGACGTAGCCGAGCGATCCTGTCCAATCCTTCAGGAACTGCTCTTCCAACGTCAAGTCGTATTGGAAGTTGTAAGGCACCGGCGTATGGTACTCGTTTGCCGACGCGCCCGAGCCGTTCTTTGCGTACACTGTGGTCGGAGCGGTTAAGTAAGTGGTGCTTTCTGCGGGGTTTTGGTTGTAGCCGGCCGTCCCGCAGCCGCCATCCGCTGTGTCCACCGCGGACAGCGGGGAGCTTGTCTGCATTACAGGGCAAATTCCCTTCGTGTTGTCTCCGTAGCCGCCGCTGCTGCCAAAGGCGTTGCCCTCGCCGCCCCCGTAGGTGTCTTCGCTCCACGTGGAGGCGAACATCCCAATGCCGCCGCGGATGACGGTCTGGGGCCGGATCTGCAAACTGAAGCCAACGCGCGGCAGAACGATATCGTACTTGGGCGCCTGCAGCGTGGTGCGGCCATTTTGTCCCTGGAGCTCGTACCACATGCCGCCCTGAACGGGTGCACCGGGAGCGATGTAGCCCTGCGTTCCGGGAGTGCCAATCGCGGCGCCCGGCGCACCAGTGCTCGTAACGTTGAAGTTCTGAACCGCGGGATCGAAGGTTGTCTGGTTGCCCTTGGCGTCTCTCCAGCCGGTCTCGATCTCCCACCGCACACCCAGGTTCACGGTGAGGTTGGGCCGCACTTTGTAGTCGTCCTGGACGAACATCTGCGGGCTCTTCCAGCGTCCGGCGAACTCGGGGGTATTGTTGGCATTCCAGCTGCTGACATCGCCGAGCAGGAAGTCTGCGAAGGCGTCACCGCTGATGGCCGCGGTAGAGCTTCCGGATTGCGACGTGTAATTGCCGGAATAGTTGAAGTTGCCGGATTGTTCGTTGCCCCACGCCGTGGAGTCGGCACGGTTGATCAGGAATTCGCCGCCGAAGTGCAGAATGTGGCGTCCCTTGATGAGGGTGACCACATCGGACGGGTCGAACACCATCTCCTTGTAAACGGAGTGCGAACTGCTCCCCACTTTACCGCTCCAATAATTGTTAACGTTGATGCTCGGAAAGACGTCATCTTGCAAAGAAGGCATGGTCAGCACTGAGGAATAGTGGTCATTCGAGCTGTAGGGCGTAAAGAAGTTCAACTGATCGGTAAAGCCCAGGCGCGCCTCGTTGACGACGTGCGAGCTGACAGTCCACACGTCCGAGATCGCGGCGTTGTCGCGGCTCACGTCCTGTGCCTGGCCCTGGAGCGGGTAGAATATGGCTGGAGCCTGTCCGGGGGCATCGCTCTCCGTCTCTGTGAGAGTAAGCCGATTGTTCGAAGACAGATCGGTGTCCCAGCGGCCAAAGAACTTGGTTTCCGGAGACGAGCTCGCGGGTCCGAGAATCTGGAAGTTGTTGGGTCCGTAAGAGGCTACGTTGGCTGGATACCCCTTCGTGGTCAGCACGTAGGCGACGATGTCCTTGGCCGCCGGGTCCATCATGCCTGAAGGAATCATGTTGCTGCCGTACTCCGAAGCAAAGGTCTTCCGCGTGACGCAGGGTGCGGCTACGCTGCAACCGGTGCCCGTGGTCGTGACCGTCTGCGTGGTGGGGTCGTAGAGGGTAGGCAGGCCGGCCTGCGTGAAATTGCCCCCCAACTCGGCGGTGCTGGGCAATGTGACGGTCTGCACGTTCCCTGTTCCGTTATTGATGGTGTGGTCGTAGTCGAAATAGAAGAAGGAGTGGCGGAAGACCGACTTCGGCAAGACCGGTCCGCCAACGGCGCCCCCGAAGTTGTTGAAGCGGAGACGGGGAATGCTTCCCGAGCCGAAGCCATAGCTCGCGGCATTGAAGTAGTTATTCTGGTTGTATTCGTAGGCCGCGCCGTGGAACTTGTCGGTTCCGCTCTTGGTGATCTGGTTGTAGACGATGTCGCCGAGGCCATATTGCGCGGAGAAAGCGGTGGCGCTGACCTTTACTTCCGCCGTGGTCTCGAAGATGGTGACGTCGGAGTTCTGGCTCATGGGCAGAGTGGTCGTGGCTCCGTCCTGAAGGTAGGACTGATAGGGCTCATTGCCGTTGATGGAGGCGCTGGTTCCAACGTTGTTGCCCTGTCCGGGGGCCTCGCCGTTTTGATTCTCCGGCGTTCCCACCGCGCCCGGCATCAACTGGATAAAGTTCTCCCAGTCGGCGCCGCCGCCGTTGCCGCTACCCACCTGCGGCAGCTCGTCCATCGTATCCGCCTCAAGGGTCGGTTCTAGCGCGCCGCTCTCGGTGTTGAGCATGGGAACGTCGCTCGTTACCGTCACCTGCTGCGAAACCGCACCAACCCGCATCGTGGCGTTGACCGTCTCAATGCCGAGGGTCAGCGTGATCGGCCCGCGGATGTAGGTCTCGAATCCGTCCTTCGTGAATGTCAGCCGATAGTGAGACTCGGGGATTGCGCCTGTATCATAAAGCCCCACGTCATCTGTTACGTACGTGCGCGTCACGCCCCTGTCGGTGTCCGTCACGTTCACCGTCACGCCGGGAACGACGGCTCCCGTCGCATCGGTCGCGGTACCGCGCAAGTCACCTGAGTTGGTGTTCTGTGCAAAACATACCCCACTTCCGCCTGTTAGCACCGCACAGACCAGAAGGCGGGGCAGAATCCACCGCATTCCATTTCTCATGAATTGCCTCCTGAAATCTCCATTTGCCGCTGGTTCGGCTCCAGCGGCTTGAAAGCTCACCCGGCGCCGTGCCGGACGCGCATGCAAAATCGGCAGAAAGCCACGCACCACTTTAAGACAAACGGTTGTGTTCGTAAAATTATACGTTGGGTTTCATGCGCGGGAGGAATTAAAGCACTACTAAAGAATGACTGTCAAGCCATTTCTTTGACCGTAGACAAACGATTGGATGAATGCTATCGTTCGCCCTTAAGCCGTCCTGAAGGCCCGCTCTCTTTGCCCACCCCGCGCCGTTTCCGCGGCCGAAGATGGGGCAAAAGCCGGCTGGGGCAAACGCTTGCTCGGACCGGGGGCTACCAGTGCCCAGACGAAAGAGTGGAATCAATCCATGAATTATCCTTCCCGGTGCGTTTTCATGCAGCAGGCCGCAACCGCTGCTACATCAGTAATTTGCGCAAAAATAGCTAATGCAAACGTTTTACCGGTTTAGGGGCGATCGGCCGGCTCTCCCGCGCCGCCTCGCGCTTGGGTGACTACAGAAGAAGAAAGATACAAGGAAATTGCCGTCCCAGGCTGGGTATCCTCGTCCGGCACGGCTCTCGCGGTTGAAATCGACGCCTCCCGGCGCTTTCAAACCATTCTCGGGTTCGGCGGAGCCTTTACTGACTCTTCCTGCTACCTGTTGGGCCGGATGGAGCCCGGCCAGCGCACCCGGCTCTCGGAGGAACTCTTCGGCCCCAGCGGTCTTCGGCTCTCCCTGGGCCGCGCCTGTATCGGTTCCAGCGACTATTCGTGCAGCGCATCCAGCTTGGATGAATCCCCGTCGCCCGATCCCGAGCTGAAGGAATTCAGCATCGAGCACGACCGGAAATACATCCTGCCGGTGCTCCGCGATGCGCTTGAAGTGAATCCCGGCTTGTTTTTCTGCGCCACGCCCTGGAGCCCGCCCGGATGGATGAAGGCCGGCGGCTGACTGCTGGGCGGCTCCATGCGGAAAGAGTATTTCCACTCTTATCCGCAATACTTCGTGAAATTCCTCGAAGCCTACAAAGCCGAAGGCGTAAGCGTGGGAGCCGTGACCTGCCAGAACGAAGTGGACACCGATCAGGACGGCAGAATGCCCGCATGCCGTTGGGGCCAGGAATATGAGATCGAGTTCATCAAGGATTATCTCGGCCCGGCGCTTCGCGACGCCTCGCTCGAAACGAAAATCTGGCTGCTCGATCACAACTACGATCTGTGGGGGCGCGTCCTCGACGAACTGAGGATCCGGGCGTCTCCCGGTTTGTGGATGGCGTTGCATGGCACGGCTACGGCGGCCAGCCCGATGCCATGACCAGAGTGCGTAACGCGTTCCCAAGCAAGAACGCCTATTGGACCGAAGGCGGACCGTTCATTACCGATGCGGATTACGCCACCAGTTGGGCAAAATGGGCGGGCAACTACGCTCAAATACTCAAAAACTCGGCGCGCTGCATCCTGGCTTGGAATCTTGTTCTCGATGAGAACGGCGGCCCAAACATCAGCCCCTTCAAGTGCGGCGGTGTGGTCACACTCGATTCGGGTACGCAAAAGCTTACGCGAAGCGGCCAGTACTGGGCCTTCGCCCACTATTCCAAGGCGGTGCGCCGCGGCGCGAGCGTGATCGCGACCACTGCAGATCGATCCTGCATTGAACACGTCGCCTTCGCCAATCCCGGCGACAGCCACGTTGCGGTGCTCGTCAATCCCGGTGAAGACCGCGACGTGAAATGCATTTTTGAGAACAAGTCCCTGCCACTCAAGCTGCCGCGCAACTCCGTCGTCACCCTGCTGTGGAGTTAGGTTTCGGGGCGCGTGCTGTCAAAGCAGAAGAGGGTTCCCCAGGCCCCGGGGTCCCCACGGACAGGTCCTCGTCCGTGGGGTGGAGATCCCGATTTTGGGACCTGGGACAGCGTTGCACTCCATGGCAACCTAGCCGGAACGACTGTGCGTCGAAAAGCGAGATTGCTTCACGGAAACTCGGCCACCTTCGGCGTCACGAACGGCTGGATCGACGTCGGCCCTCCCCGGTCGTCGATCACGTTTGATATCTCTCCCTTATCGCCCAGCGCCGCGGTAATCATGTGGTGGAACCGCACGCCGGGCCTCCGGGGAACCTCGATTGCCCGGCTTAACGTCACCGCAGGGCGCCGAAACACGCTGTAAATTCCCAGCCCCCATGCCTCATGGCTGCTCACCGCGTCGGCCACCTTATAGGAAGCCCATCCATCCACGCCCTTCGCGCTGCTAAAGCTCGCCTGGTCCGGAGGGTCGTAGGGTATCTCCGACTGATAGAAATAAGTCCGCCCGCCGTTGCCGTTCCACAACACCTGGAATTGCTGATGATGCTCCACAAACAGCCCGTACGCGGTCACCGAATCGCCATTCACCACCAGGCCGTTGGCGCTCGTATTGCTGTTCCATCCCACGCCCGCGCCATGATCCGCGCGCCATATCCACGTGTGGTCGACGATCGTGTCGGCGCTGTTGATGCGTAGATTCACCCGCGTTCGGCCCACGCCGGCGCCGCCCACGCGAAAGAAGACATCGTGCAGGCAGATCGGGTCTTCGGCGTGGCGGGCTTTGCTGCCCTCCGGTCCCACTTCCAGCAGCACCGGAGACGCGATTGGACCGGCGTCGAACAGCAGTCCGGCGATCTCGATCCCGTCCCTGTCCGCGGCGATCATCGCCGCCGTGCCTCGCACAGGCTTGAGGGTCGCGAAACCCAGCCCCATCGCAACCGTATTGGCCCGCGTCACGCGAATCGCTTGGTCGAGCTCGTAAATGCCCGGCGTGAACAGCAGATTTTTGCCCCTCGCTAACTGCGCATTGAGGCTCTCGGCGGTGTCTACCTCGGGGCGCGCAATGTAAAACGCGCTCAGCGGAATCGACCGCCCGGGCGTCGCGCCCGAATGCCACGTGATTCCCTTGCTGTCGGTCCGCAACGCGGGCACAAGCACGCTCCAGTTCCCTTGCCCGTCGACTTCGAGAAACGGCTTCTCCCGCACCACCGGCGTTCGATCTACCTTGGTGAAGGGCGGCGCCGGCCACTCGCCTGCGGGCGGATTCGGCACGCCCACGAACACCATGTTCCAATTGGAGCCGGTCCAACTGCCCCACTCGCTGTTGCGCGAGATCCACTGCTGCTGCGTGCCCGAATCCACGTTGCCGTCCACCAGCGTGTCCGACATCCATCCGCCGCTGGCCCAGCCGCGGTTCTGGTGCAGCACCAGGTTGCCGCGCACGTGCATGCGGCGAAACGGAGCCGCCTGCGAGACCGCCCACTGCATAGTGCCTCCAGCGGGCTGCACCGTAAAACCCTCCGCCGCTCGCCAGAATGTGCAGGTCGCGTTGTTGTTGGGCAGGCTGGCGTCGGCATGCACATTGCCGTCGATCTCCACCGCGTCCGGCGACGCTCCCAAGCCCACCACCTGGGTATAGAACCCCACCGGCACATCTACGTTGTACTTGCCCGGCAAAAACAACAAGGCGTAACGCGCCAAACCGAACTCGCTGTGCTGCTCAACCGCGTACACCGCATCGATCTTCTTCTGGATCTCCGCCTCCGGCATCGAGGGACCGAAGACGAGCACATTCGGCCCCAGCTCCGGCTTCGACGACGGCGCAACTACGGGTGCGGCCGCGGAGCAGGTCAGACTGGCCGTAAACGTGAGCAACCCGATCGCCATTCCAGCCCATACGGTCGCGGCCATGGTCCCGGATCCGCCTGCGTTTTCAAGCAGACATACGATTTTCCTCAGGTGTTCACCACACATACGTTCCCACCGACTCTGACGGCATGGCCGTCCTGATGAATCTGCCGTGATACTCGATCTCAAAATCCTTTGGAAAGTTACCCGTATTCGCGACTATCAGCACCACCTTTCCAGTGGGCGTGAGGAAGGCCACGGTCGAGAGCTGTTCGAGTTCGCTCGATCCGATCCGCACCGAACCGGGTCGCACAAATTTCGAAAAATGCGCAGCCGCATAGTACGCCACGTTGAGCGTTGTCTTGTCGCCGTCGAGCGTGATGGCGCCAAAGCACATGCTGCAGCCGCCGTCGCTGGTGTGCGGCCCGGCCTGTGGATCGGCCGCCAGATTCCACAGCAGCACATTGCGGCTCCAGTTCCGCGTCGCGCCGATCAGTACGCGGCTGACCGGCTCCGCGATGCCGATGGTCGCCGAACCCGGCCAATCGGTGACCGACTGCTCGGTCAGGTAGAGGTTCTTGTTGGGATACTCGTTGTGCACGTTCGTCAACGTGCTGCTGTCGCCGCCATACAGGTGAAACGCCGTGCCAATCGCATACTTGCCGGCCGCGGGATCGGCGAGAATCGACAGCGGATACGACGGCACATCCGGATTGTGGTCGTAGAGCTGGATCTCCGTCTTGATTCCCGCTTCTGCAAACGCCGGCCCCAGATACTTCCCGATAAATGCATCTTCTTCCGGCGCAAACACCACCATGCTGGGCGTGTTCTTGGGATTCAGCGGCTCGTTTTCCATTGTAATGGCGGTGATGGAAATGCCTTCGTCCTTCATGCCCTGGATGTACTTGACGAGATACTGCGCATAGGCGCCGTAGTATTCGGGCTTCAGCTCGCCGCCTTTCACTTGATCATTGGTCTTCATCCAAGCCGGCGCCGACCACGGAGAGCCAAGGATCCTGATGCGCGGATCGATGGCCAGTATCTCTTTGAGCACCGGAATCACGTCTGCCCGATCCGGCGCCAGGTTGAATTTTTCGAGAAAGGGGTCCGCCCCGCCCGGCGGCATATCGTCGTAGGAGTACACGTGGTCGTTCATGTCGGAGGATCCGATACTCACCCGCAGATAACTCACTCCGATGCCATCGCCGTCCACTGAAAATACCTGCTTCAGCAACTTCGCTCTCCGGTCTGCCGACATGTGCATCAGCAACTGCGCGCTCCCCCCTGTCAGTGCGAAACCGAACCCCTCGATGGGCTGAAACTTTTGCATGTCGTTGACGGTGATGGTGGGTAACGCCCCACCGGATTCGAAGAAAGGGAGCGGAGGCTGCTGAGGAGCGAAGAGCGCGGAACGATCGACGGTGGTGAGCCAAAGCTGGGCCTCCGGCGTGCTTTGGGCCTGCAGAGCGACGGGGAGACAAACGAGGGCTGCGTAAAATGAAGCCTGAACCGTTCTCCAATTCATGAATACCTCCGCGCAACGGGGTCTGGCCCGCCTGCGAATCCAATCTGGTTCTTTCTCCTTCGTCGAAGACAAACGATTGTTACAAAGGTCTGCTTGTGTCGAGTCCCGGATCGCCCAAGATCACAGCAGAGTGCGGCCCTGCTTGTCAAGAGTGCCGCTGTAGCGTCCCGAAAAACTCGGCACGCTCAACGTGCGCTCGATTGCGCAAGGTGGCCGCCCGCGAGGGGCGTCCGGCCGTGGGGCGGAGGCCCAGTTTTTCTCGACGATCGTGGAGGGCCAATGATCGCCCGGCGCATGAGTCAGCTTGCGCCCGAGTCAACCATTTCGCGGACCTCTGCCGGTAAAACACCGCGTTGCCCCATGGTTTGCTTGAAGTTCGATTGGACAACCTTTCAGGTCAACGAATCGGCAAAGTTCCCACAGCAAGTACCGGCGGCCGCACCAAGGATCGGATTCTCTCCAGCCCCATTTCCGGTAAAACTGAATGCGCTCACGATCCGCTCCTGGCCACGCGCGGTGACAATACAGCAACCCAACACCGGCTCTTCAATATCGCTCGGTCTAGCTTTACCAGCCGCTGAATCCGCTTGCAATGTTCCGCATGGAATCAATCGCTCCTTGCGCGGTTGCACGCGTTGCCTTCCATCTTGTGATTTCACTCGACGCGCAGCGCCTCAAAACTCCACCTCGATTTCCGCGTGCCCGGTGAAATTCTTCAGCGTCACCGAGTCGCCGTCGAAGCCGGTCACCGGACTTCCATTCACACTCACAGAACGCAACTTTGTCCCGGCCGCGAGCGGGAAGCGGACAATCGCCTGCGGCGCGGCGACCGTGGAATCGAAGCTCAAATGCATTTTCCCGGCCTGCGTGTAATCGAGCCGCAATGACACCCTGCCGCCCAGCGTCGTGGGCGCGGAAGTGATCGCGATGCGCTCGCCCGGCCTGATCCATTCCGCCGGTATGCCGGCCAGCACACGCAGCGAATCGCCGTCTTCGTAAAACAGCATGTCGCGGAGCAGAAGAATGAGATTGGCCGGTCCCCACGCCTCCGGCATGTCGCCGGTTCCGTAGCCGTTCTCCACGTCCTTTGACTGGCCTGAAGAGCAGGCCAGCGGTTTGCTCTTGTCCACCTTGATCTCTTCGCGGAATGCGTCGGTGGTGTACGTGTGGTTGAGCGTGGCGATCAGCAGGCTCACGGTCTTGACGATATCGCCGCGGCGCAGATAAGTCTCAGCCACGTTCAGCGACTCGCTCGGCCACACACCTCCCGCGCCCATCCACGCCATGTGCGTGGGAAGTCCCTGAAGTTCATCGCGGCGCATCCGCTTCAGCAGATTTGTCACCCACAGGTTGTCGGGGCTGAGCAGGCCGCTGGGGTAAACCGCAATCAGGCTCTGCGACACGCCCGCGCCTGGATCGGTGGGCATGGCGGGCAGATACGGTGCGTCTTCTTTTTCAAGGCCGATCGAGCGCTCCATGGCGGTGAAGTAAGCCTGCTTGTAATCGGCATACTCGGCGGCGAAGCGCGCTTCATCCTCTGCCTTGCCCAGTTCCTTCGCCCCCATCTCGGCGATCTTGATCGCGTAAAGCCCCCAGGTATTGTGCGGGAACGGATGGCCCTCCGGCAGTCCGCTGTCTCCGTAGCTCCAGGGAAGCAGACCGTACCAGTAGGGCTTTTCACCGGGCTTAAGCGGCGGGGAAGTCTCCGGTGTGCAGCTCCACGGAATCTGGCGGTGGATGGGCCTGGCGGCCTCGGGTGCATCGTCGGGCGTCATGCTCTCCTGGCGATGAAGATTGATCCAGTCCGCCGCCGCGGCCAGATGCGGATATGCGCTGCGCAGCCATTCCCGGTCGCGCGTGAGCCGGTAGTAGTCCCACACGGTAGCGGCATTGCCGCCGATGTTGTCCCACGCGGGCCAGCCGCTGGTCACGGGCCAATCCCATTCGCCATCGTCCTTTTGCAGTCCGAAGGTGTGCTCCACGGTATCGAGCGCGATGGGCAGGTAGCCGGCAAATTCGATGGAGCGGGCCTGAAAGTATTCGCCGCGGCCCCAGAATTCGCGATATTCCGCCGGCCCATCCAGAGTCCAGAGTTCCCCGTTCTCGTCGCGCTCGGTGAGCATCAGAATATAAGCTACCGAAGCCTGGTAGAAATCGGAAAGCTCGCGCTCGCGCGCGGGCAGTTCGATCTGCGCGCCCTGGCTCCAAAGCGTCTGCCATGCCTGGCGCGCGTCGGCAAGCAGTGCGGGTCCATCGGCCGCGGGCACAGTTTGTTCTTCTGAGTCCGCAAGCTCATATGGAAGCTTGATCCAGAAGGTCGCCGAGCCCTGCGCCGGAACCGTGCGCTGCTCCACCAGCGTAAGGCCGCCATCCGCGGTCGACTGCTGCGCGACGCCGCTTGCGGGCTCAACCACTGCCAGGATGTTGCCGTCGCGGGTCGCGAGTCGCGAACCGCTGGCAAGCGCGGGCAGGTTGCGTTGTTTGCCGCTCAGGCGCAGTTCGAGGGTGCGCGGCTGGCTGTCGCTGTTGCTTACTGTCAGCAGCACCACGTCGAGGCCGGCTTGCGCTGAAGCGGACGCGCCCGCCGCACTCGAAAAAGCGGTCTCCTCGGCGCTGAGCTTGTCGCCCTTCCACTCCGTGACCACGAAGGGAAAGCGCATTTGATCCAGGTGCTGGCCTGCGGCTGAGAGCGGCTTGGCCTGGCCTCCATCCATCTCGCTTATGCGCATACCGAGCGCGCCGTCAAGCTGCTCGCTGAATCCGAACAGAACCGCGCGGCCCTTGCGCGCCAGGCTCCATTGCGACCACTCAAGCTGGCCGTCCTGGGTCACGATGGTCTTGTGGCTGCCCATGGGCAAGCCGATCATGCTGCGCGCGTCCAGGTCCGCGTACTGATGCGTGATGTGGATCGAATCGTCTTGGGCCGCGGCAAGGCCGGCGCCGCGGGCAAGAAGAACGGCGCCGGCCAGAACGCAACCGGTCGCGATCGAGATTTTCGTCAAAGCTGTCCTGCCTCCCTGCGAATCGATCGGCAATCGGCGTCTCGCCTGGGCCGCAGCGATGCCGGCTGCGGATCGCCGCTGCTTTTTCCATGCCCTTGTTCAGCCGCACGGGCATCTTTATCCATTGCACAATTGCCGCCACGCGACAAAGCGATCGGACCGATTACACAATTGGCTACTATAGGGGTGCCCCTTTTCGGCGTCAACAGCAACCTGACCTCTTTCCGCGCCTGATTTCGCCTCCCGCACTGCTCATCTTCAATCGCCCCCTCCGTCAAGAGTCTCCCGATGAAGCCCATTCGACGCGTTCCTTGCGCTCCGGGCGCGGCGTTCCAGATGAGGCTTGGAGCGATTTTCCGCGAAGGCGGCCGGCAACGAAAGTGTGAGCAAGATTTTATGCGCAGAGAGCAATTCTTTAACAAAAAGCCTCGATGGACTCTGCCTGCAGTCCACCAGGCAGAAGGTCTCCACAGCGATGCGCGGCACAACTCCAGCGCCTTTGCCGCCCATCGAAAGGCAAACCGTGCGCCGCGCGCTCCGTCTCCCAGGCTTTATTCATCGATTCCGAAACACGCCTGCGCGAATTCAGCACTATGGAACTTTGCAGTAGTTTTGCGGCGAACAGCCTACGCAGGTCTTGAAGCAGCGCGAGAAATAATACTCGTTTTCAAAGCCCAGGTCGCGGGAGATCGCTTTCACTTTGAGCGAAGACGATTGCAGAAGAAAACACGCCTTCTTGATCTTCAGGTGCATGAAGTATTTCATCGGCGGCATTCCGGTAATGGACCTGAATCGCCGCGAGAAGTGAAATCGCGAAAGTCCGAGATACTCAGAAAAATCTTCGAGGCGCATCTTCCTGTCG
Source organism: uncultured Acidobacteriaceae bacterium (assembly GCA_963770555.1). Classification (GTDB taxonomy): domain Bacteria; phylum Acidobacteriota; class Terriglobia; order Terriglobales; family Acidobacteriaceae; genus Telmatobacter. Next base: position 408,322 of record CAVYQC010000006.1, on the reverse strand, counting down.
ACCGATTTCTCCATGAATCCGATGACGCTCTGGATTTCCCGTTCCCACTGCGGGCTGGCGCCGGACGGCCGCTGCGCCAGCGCCATCGTGGAGATGATGTGTTGCGCGCACGTATAGATCGCCGCAAGATGGGTTTCATCGTTGATCGGGGTGTACAGGCTGTAGAGCGAGCGGAACAATTCAATGATATCGATGTGAATGCCGAGCTTCGCGATTGGAGCAGTCGGCGAAAATCCAAGCAGCTTCTGGTAGAACGCCATGCGCGGCCCGGATACGTGCATCCAGTGGATGGTCCAGGGATTATTCTCATCCGATTTATAGATGTGATGTGTTTTAGGAAAACAATACAGCAGATCTCCCGGCAAGACAGTCCCTGAAGTGTTCTTTTGCGAATACTCTCCCCTGCCGGCGACGCAGTAGATGAGGATGCCTTCATCGAGGCTCTTGCGCTCGACCGCATGCCCGCGAGCTTTCTTGAAATAGCCCACCTGGAAGACCGTGAGGTCGGCGAAAAGATCGGTCTGCATCCACCGCTTGCGGTCTTCAAGAGAAAGAAAGTGGAAGATTGCTTCCTCAAAGGATTTCGTTTCCTCTTCGAACTTGACCGCTCGAGGATCGAAGGGCAGTTTCGCCTTGATGTTCATAAGCCTCTCCGCGCACCGCCTTCAGGCTATCGTAATCCAGTCAGGCACCGGTCTACCTTACACTCGCAGCAACAACATCGACCACGAATAGCAAGAATTTATATCTAATCGCATATTTTTGTATTGGCGATCGTTTTTGCCATGGGAAACACTGTGTGCCGGGTTGGGTGCAGTGTGCCGCACGCACCCACGGCTTCCGGCGTGGCAACTTTCCCGGCCTCGTTGAGGAGTGAAAAGGCAATCGCGGGCTTGAGCCGCAATCTGGTTTCACTGGCAACTCTTACATACCGCAATCTACTCGATCCTATTGCATGCGTGACTTTTTGAACGACGAAACGCTGGGACGCTTGGGCTGTCTGTGTGCATTGCGGGCCATTTGACGGCAGAGATCCTGGTGGTGCGGGCAAGCCGGCCAGGGAACGAATCACTCATGAGGAGGCTGCACGATGAATACCGGAACCACTTGGAAACCGGTCCTGATTGGGATTGCGGTTCTGCTGTTCGGAGCCGCGTGGGCATTGGCGCAAACCTCAACCGGCGAGGTGAACGGAAGCGTCACCGACCAGGGGGGCGCGTACATTGCGCACGCCAGCGTGACGCTGACCAACGGCGCCACCGGGGTTAAGCGCGAGACGGTGACGAACCAGGACGGGCGCTTCAACTTCCCCAACGTGTCCACCTCGGGAACTTACTCGATCGTTGTCGCGGCGCCGGGATTCAGGAACATCGAGCAGGATGGTATCGTGGTGCAGGTCAACCAGATCGTGGCCCTGGACTACAAGCTTACTGTCGGCAACGTGGAAGAGAAAGTGGAAGTGCAGTCGGAAGCCGAGACGCTGCAGACCTCGAGTTCGAGCCTGGGAACGGTCATCGACACGCTTGCCGCCAACGACCTGCCGCTGAACGGGCACAATTTTACCCAGCTTCTCACGCTCACGCCCGGCGTAACCCCGGTGCAGAATGAGCAGGGCGCCAACGCCGGCTCCAGCTACCAGCAGGACGTAACCATCCCCGGCACCCCCACTTTCAGGCCCAACGTCAACGGCCAGTGGAACCGTTCCAACCTCTATTACCTGGACGGCATCTGGAACTCCACGATCGTGGCCAGCGGCTACGCCATCACGCCGATCATCGAGTCGGTGCAGGAATTCAAGGTGGAATCGCACAACGACGACGCCGAATATGGCGGATCGATGGGCGGAACCATCAATCTGGTCTCGAAGAGCGGAACCTCCAACCTCCATGGCCAGGCCTGGGAGGATGTGAGAAACAATTTCTTCGATGCCCGGGATCCTTTCGCCGACGAGTTTAATACCGGCCCGGCTCCGTACCACCAGAACGAGTTCGGCGCGGGCATCGGCGGTCCGGTCTTCATTCCCAAGATTTACGACGGCAGAAAGAGGACCTTCTTCTATTTCGCGTATGAAGGCTGGCGCTACAGCAAGCCGCAACAGAACTTTTACTACGTACCCACGACCGCGGAGCTGTCAGGAGACTTTTCCCATTCGATCGTGGGCCAGAACATCTATGACCCCACTACGCTCGAGCCCAGCGATACCGCGCCCAGCGGCTACACGGTGCAGCAGTTCTCCTATAACGGCGTCGCCAACGTGATTCCGCCCACGCGCGTCAACCAGATGACTTCAGCGTTTTTCAACAGCTACTGGGACCGCCCCAACTACTCGAATCCGTCGCTGCCGCAATACAACGCGCAGAACAACGAGCCGCTCACCGACAACAGCAATACCTACCAGATCAAGATCGATGAGACGATTGGCGGCAAAGATACCCTCTCCGGCCGCTTCACTCATTTCCACGACCTCGACACCAACCCGATCACCAAGATTCTGGGCACCCAGGTAGACCGCCCCAGGGTCAACATGGGCGGAGACTGGATTCATACCTTCTCGCAGTCCATTGTGCTGGACGCGAAGTTCGGCTTTTCGCGCACGCCCTATCTTGAGAGCACGGTATTTTCGACCGGAGCGAGCGCGGCAACTTCGGAGGGGTTCGCCGGAATATCGACCTATGGCGTCCCGGCTCTGGAACTGCAGACGCCCTGGTCAAATCCCGGCGGGTCACAGAACCAGGGCGGAGTAGGCGGGGCCGCGATCAATCAGCAGGACCATGTGTATCAAACCGCCGCCACGCTCTCCTGGTTGAAGGGCAAGCATCTGCTCACGGGTGGTTTTCAATGGATTCACCAATACTATGCCACTCCCGCCTACAACCAGCAGTTCTACGCCTTCAACAACGCCACCACCGAAGATCCAAACAACGTGGGAACAACCGGTGCTTCACTGGCCTCTGCGTTGCTGGGCGTTCCGCTCGGACAAACCTACATCGGCCAGAACTGGGCCGAATCCTTCAACGAATTCGGCGGCTTTTTCCAGGACCAATGGAAAGTAACGCCGAAGTTGACCGTCAACGTCGGCCTGCGCTACGACAAGCTGTCGCCGATCGGCAACCTGAGCGGCACAATCTTCGGCGGATTTGACGTTAACTCCGGCTTTTACGATATCAGCGGCACCGCACTGCCTGCGCAGTGTGCAACCGCCAAAGCGGCGCCCTGTCTGCCCGGAGCTCTGACCTCGATTCCGTTCGGCAACCACATCGGGCTTGCCCCCTGCGCATCGTTCCGCTGCCCGCTCGACTACAACTTCGGACCGCATATCGGAATGGCATACTCCTACAATGCGAAGACTGTCATCCGCGGCGGATACGGACTGGTTTATGACGAGTTTGCCGGGTTCATTCAGGACATGGCCAACCACGTGGGCAACTGGCCGGCCGCCCAAACCGTATTTCAATCGCTGAATGGGACGCTGGGTCAGCCGCTCACCTATATCGGGAGCCTGCAAACGCTCAGCGCGGCTCCCTTACCCACGGCTGCTCCCTGGGGCACGCTCTTCTGGAACGCGGACCCCAAGAAGCAGACTCCCCTCTCCAACCAGTGGAACATCGAGATCCAAAGAGAGGTGAGCAGGACGCTGACCGTCTCTGCCGGGTACGTTGGCAGCTCAAGCCATCACATGGACTACACCGGCGCCGGCAACCAGGCGGTGGCCCCGAGCACTGGGACCGCAGCCCAGGTTGACGCCTTGAGACCCTGGCCCGGCCAGGGAAATGTGTACTTTGGCCGCAGCATCGGCACCGCCAAATACAATTCGCTGCAGATCAGCGCCAACCAGCGCATGACCGGCGGTCTGCAGTTTCTGCTTGCCTACACCTATTCAAAGGCCAGCGACAACGGAGCGAGCGGGTTCTTTGCCTCTGAAAACGGACCGGGCGGAGGCGGTGCGGGAATTCAGGACTATTATCATCCGAACAGCAACGAGGGCCCGTCGGCATTCGAAGTGCCGCAGTTCCTCTCGTCGAGCATGATCTACCAGGTTCCGATCGGGCCGGGCCGCAAATATATGCAATCGGGCCCGGCATCCTGGCTGTTGGGCGGCTGGCAGGCAAACTCCATCTTCAGCATCCGCTCGGGTCAACCCTTCAGCATCCTTGTTAACGGCGATGTGGCCAATGTGGGCAGCACTGTTTTTGGCATCGGCTACGCCCGCGCCAACCTGACCGGCAATCCGCATGTTGGGCATCCGACGAAATCGGAATGGTTCAACACCGCGGCCTATTCGGTACCGTCCTACAGCTTCGGCAATTCACCGCGAAACAGCTTGCTGAGCGATCACGTGACGCAATTCGATATGTCAGCCTTCAAGCGCATTCCGATCGCCAAGGAAGGCCCATACCTCGAGTTTCGCGCCGAGGCCTTCAACATTTTCAACATCATCAATTACGCAGCCCCGGCCAACACCGCGAACGCGGCTGGCTTCGGCACCGTGTCTTCGCTCATAACCGGGAATCCACCCCGCCAACTGCAGTTCACACTGGCGCTCAATTTCTAACCGGCTCTTCGAGTGCGGGGCCCTCCCCCTGGCGCCTGCTGCGCATCTCCCGCGCGGCAGGCGCAGAGCACGCATCGGGTGGCTCGCTGTTTTCTTTGCGTCTGAATTCCTGGATAATCTTTGCAGCCGGCTTCGATCGGGAAGCGGCTGGGCGTAACCATGCAGCATTCCCTCACCCGTTCATCCACTGGAATCGGCGTTGTGCCCGATCGAAATCCGCACCCCGTCCTTGCGTGCTTAATGCCTGCGAAGGCCGGGTTGCGCACCGGCATTCTTCTTGCCCTGCTGCCCATCCTGTTGGCTGCGCCGCGGGCCGCCACGCAAAGCAACTCTCTCGATGAAGCGAGACGCCTGTTTGCCGCCGGCTCCTACGATCGCGCATCCGGATTGCTCGAGAAGCAACTCAAGGCTCATCCGCAGGACGCTGACGCCCATCTGTTGCTGGGCCAGGTGTATGCGCTTCAGGGCCGCCGTGCGGAAGCCATCCAGGAGCTGAGTCGAACCATTGAGCTGCGGCCCGGCTCAGCCGTCGCGTACAACATGCTGGGAACAGCTCTGGACCGCTTTGCCGAGTTCGATGCGGCGCGCAAGGCATTCGAACAGGCCGTCGCTCTCGACCCCACCCTGGTCGAGGCCCATATCAATTTCGCCATGTCGCTGGCCGAGTCGGGAGACCTGCAAGGCGCCGCCGGCCAGTTAACCGCGGCCATTCAACTGCAGCCAAATTCGCCTTCCGCGGCAAGAGCGCACTATCTGCTGGCAAAAATCTATGAAGATCAGGAGAACGGCCGCGCTCTGAACGAACTGGAAGCCGCATCGAAGATCGATCCGCAGGATGAGCAGACCTGGCTCGAATTGGGAAGCCTGAAGAGCGAGTCGGGAGACGAAGCCGGCGCGCTGGCTGCGTTCCAGCGCGCCGCCGGATGCAATCCCCGCGACGCCGAATCTCAATATCAGTTGGGCTCGGAATATCTCATCGAAGGCGATGCGCGCCAGGCTGCCGTTCATCTGGAACTGGCGCGCAAGCTTATGCCCAAGCCGACGCTCGCGCTGCTCTACAAGCTCGACAGAGCGCTCAGGAAAACCGGCGACCTGCAACAGGCGCAGCAAGTGCGCGCGCAGGCGCAAACACTGCTCGCACAGGATACGGAAGCCAATCGCCGCTTTCAGGAAGCCGAAGCGCTGGACCACGACGGCGTCATGCTGGAGCAGCAAGGCGACGTTGCCAAAGCCCAGGAGAAATACAAAGCCGCGCTTGAAATCAACCCACAGGAGAACCGATTCCGCTACAACTACGCATTGGCCTTGTGCCGGCTCGGCCGATGGCAACAGGGGATTGCCGAGTTGAATGAAGTCCTCGAAAACGATCCGGGAAACATCGATGCACGGCGCGCATTGTTCATCGCCAGGGACAAGGCCAGGCAAGCCGGCGTCCACATTCCCTGACTGCGGCACAAGGAGAAGCTGAAACGTTCGAAGCGGCAGAACGCAGCCAGGGCCGGGAAAGATCGCGCGGCACGCGTAGTTCTTTCAAGAAATTGCCCGCCGCATCGCGGCGGCGATCTCGCGAGCGCAAAGCCCATTCATTCGGATGACCCGTAGAGCCGATACTGCGTGAAGGTCACGTCGTTCAAATACTCCTGAAGCGGCGACTCGGAAATGCCGAACCTCCGATAGGCCTGGTCGTCCAGATCGTTCCAGCCGCGCGGCCACAGCATCGGCGCAAGATAGATGGCCACGCGCTTGACCGGGCAGATGCAGATGGTTCCACCTATGTTTACGGGGCCATACTCCACTGCCGTATCGTATTCCACGTTTGCGTCATATCCGCCCTTGGGACCCGGACCGGGTTCATGCTCGGTCCAGCGCCGGATTTCGGTCAGGCGCCGTATCGATCCGTCCGCGGGATTGAGGGCAATTTCGCCGTCCGCTTCTACCTCCAGCGGCATCTTGAATGAAACCAGCGCCGAATACCGGAACACCGCCAGCAGTCCCGCGGGGCCCTGTTCCCAATGGCTCCATGCCACTTTGCCCTGAGTCACGACTTTCGGCACCCAGGCCAGGACCTCGCCGAACTCCTCCGTCGTGCTCACCGCATTCACGGGGCATTCGAATTCCCCTCCCTTTTCGTCCAGCGCATGGAGCTCGTGCCCGTTGCGATAAACGACCGTAACGCTGCTTCGATCGATGACGCTCAGGCGCCGGTAACCCACTTTCGGCTGCCCCGGACAATCCCAGTTCACCGCGGAAGGCGCGCGCCAGAGCTCGAAGGAGAAGAGTTCATCCTGCAGGTCGGCCGCAATCACCGTGGCCGTGCCCTCAAAGCGCGTAGTCTTGCGGGTGGCGATGAAATTCGGCCACCTGGCAATCGCCGTTTTCACATAATCGACGCTCAGGCCCAGCAAAATGGCTTGTGCCGCGGGGTCGGGTGCGGGCCGGGATGGAATCTCCGCGGCGGGAAGATCCAGAAATGCCGACTCATCGGCCAACGCGCTCAGCGCTCCGCGGGACTGCGCGCCGGGCAATTCATTCTCCAGGCGCAGGAGCCTGGCCGCGCTCAAGCGCTCACTCAATTTCAGGTTGGAGATGCGTTTCGCCAGCGGCCCATCCCGCCCGCGATGCGCATGCGCAATCGCCTGCTCCAACTGCTCCACCGTGACCCGCTGCGTGATCGCGCGCCCTTCCGCGAGGGCCGGCGCGGCGATTCCCGCCAACAGCACCAGGGTTGCCAGTTTCGGCATTCCATCGCCCTCCCGTGGAGCGGCGGACTCATCTTACGGCATTTTAGGAAATCCCGTGCCCGCTTCGCATCCCTGATCGAGCTGCCGCACGCTCCACTTTACGTCGAGCTGCGGAAGGAGCGAGCGCGCCAAGTGCGCTGCTATGATGTCTGCAGCCAAAGCGGCTATGGATCTCGGCAGCAGTGAAGGCAAGGAGTGGTGTCTTGCAGCGCGAAACCGTCCGAGAGGGGCGCACGATGAGCAAGGGTCTGCGCAAGGGACTGGCCAGCTACGGCGACGACGCCTTCTCTCTGTTTCACCGCAAGGTCTTCATCAAGGCTATGGGCTACTCCGACGATGCGCTCGACCGGCCGATCGTCGGCATCGCCAACACCGCCAGCGACTACAGTCCCTGCCACGGCAACGTGCCGGAACTCATCGAGAGCGTGAAGCGCGGCGTGTTGCTGGCCGGCGGACTGCCGATGGTGTTTCCCACCATCTCCATCCACGAAAGCTTCGCGCATCCCACTTCGATGTTCCTGCGCAACCTGATGGCGATGGACACCGAAGAGATGATCCGGGCGCAGCCGATGGACGCGGTCGTGGTGATCGGCGGTTGCGACAAAACGCTGCCCGCGCAGGCCATGGCCGCGGCCAGCGCCGGCCTGCCCACGGTGGTATTGCCCACCGGGCCGATGGTGGTCGGTTATCATCGCGGCGAAGTGCTGGGAGCCTGTACGGATTGCCGCCGGCTCTGGAGCCAGTTTCGCGCCGGCAAAATCGGCGAAGAAGAAATCGGCCGGATCAGTGGCCGGCTCGCGCCCTCCGTCGGCACATGCATGGTGATGGGAACCGCCAGCACCATGGCCTGCCTCGTGGAAGCGATGGGACTGGCGCTGCCCATGAGCGCCACTGCGCCCGCCGTGCACGCGGACCGCAGGCGCATCGCCGAAGCCAGCGGCAAGCGCGCAACGGAGATGGCGATCCGGGGAGGGCCGAAGCCCGGCGAGTTGATCACCGCGGACTCCGTGTACAACGCGATGGTGGTACTGCAGGCCATCGGCGGATCGACCAACGGCCTGATTCACTTGATCGCCATCGCGGGCCGCGCCGGTGTGGCCGTCGATCTCGACGCCTTCGACCGGCTGGGCCGCGAGATTCCGGTGCTCGTGAATCTGAAGCCGTCAGGCGCCCATTATATGGAGCACTTCCATCACGCCGGAGGCCTGCCCGCTCTGTTGCGGGAATTGAAAGCCGTCCTACGTCTCGATGCGCCGAGCGTTGATGGCGGCACAATCGGCGACGCAATTGCCCGGGCCGAGGATGTGCCGGGGCAGGATGTGATCCGCAGCCTGGCCGCACCGCTCAAAAACGAAGGCGCAATGGCCGTGCTGCATGGCAATCTTGCCCCAAGGGGCGCGGTCGTCAAACAGTCTGCGGCCTCGCCGGAGCTGATGCGCCACACCGGACGCGCGGTCGTCTTCAATTCGGTCGAAGACATGATCGCGCGCATCGATCTGCCGGACCTCGACGTGAAAGCCGGCGACGTGCTGGTGCTGCGCAATGCGGGTCCGAAAGGCGCGCCAGGCATGCCGGAGGCCGGGTACCTGCCTATTCCCGTGAAGCTGGCGCGCGACGGCGTGAAGGATATGGTCCGCATCTCCGATGCGCGCATGAGCGGCACGGCCTTCGGAACCATCGTGCTGCACATCTCTCCCGAGGCCGCGGTTGGCGGTCCGCTGGCTGCCGTCCGGACCGGCGATCGGATTCGGCTGGATGTAGAAGCGCGCCGCATCGATTTGCTCATCGAAGATGCGGAGCTCGCGCGGCGCATGGAGGAGTGGAGAAGCCAGCCGCCGCACCGGGCGCCGGCTGCTCGCGGCTACGCAAAGCTCTTCGAAGATTGCGTGCTGCAAGCCGATCAAGGGTGTGATTTTGACTTTCTGCTGCGCGAGGGCCCCGGAGGCAGGAAATCCTGATGCCTCCGGCGGCCGCTCGGTGGGCGATTCTCACGCGCAAATGTATGAAGGTATGACCAATTTCCCAGAACGTGGGAGCCAGCAGCCCCTTTCATCGAGTAAGCTGATTGCGACGATGCTCTCGGTCACCCACATTGCCGAACTCGAGGCCGCCGTCGGAGCGGACGGCCTGATTACCGGGCAAAGCCAACTGCAGACCTATGAATGCGACGGCCTGACGAATTTCCGCGTGCTTCCCGGCGCGGTAGTGCTGCCGCGCAGCACCCCGGAAGTTCAAGCCGTGGTGCGCGTCTGCGCGCGGCATGGGATTCCTTTTGTCAGCCGCGGCGCGGGCACCGGCCTCAGCGGAGGCGCGCTGCCGGCCGCGGGCGGTGTTGTCATCAGCCTGGCGCGCATGAATCGCATCCTTGAAGTGAACATCGCCAACCGCTACGTGGTCGTTGAGCCGGGCGTCATCAATTCTCATGTTACGCAGCGCGTCGCGGCAAACGGCTACTTCTATGCGCCCGATCCCTCTTCTCAGTCGGTGTGCACCATCGGCGGCAACGTGGCGGAAAACTCCGGCGGCGCGCATTGCCTGAAGTACGGCTTCACCGTCACCCATACGCTGGCCCTGGAAGTGGTGCTGCCGAGCGGCGAACTGGTTACGTTCGGCTCACCCGCGCCGGACTCCCCAGGCTACGACTTAGCCGGCGTGTTTGTGGGCTCCGAGGGCACGCTCGGCGTTGCCACAAAAATCACGCTGCGCATCGTGAAACGCCCCCAGGTCGTGCAAACGCTGCTGGCCGCCTTCGATTCTCCCCAGGCCGCGGGCCAGACGGTGAGCGACATCATTGCCGCCGGAATGCTGCCGTCCGCGCTGGAAATCATGGACACGCTCGCCATCGAAGCCGCCGAGGCAGCCGTCCACGCACACTATCCCATGTGCGGCGGGCTGCTGCTGGTAGAGTTGGACGGGCCGTCGAGCCACGTGGAATCGCTGATGCGCGAGGTGCGCGCGATCTCTCAAGAAAATGGCGCAACCGAGATTCGCGTCGCGCAATCGGACCAGGAACGGGCTCTGGTGTGGAAGGGACGCAAAGCGGCCTTTGCCGCCATGGGCCGCATCTCCCCCAATTACATCGTGCAGGACGGCGTGATTCCGCGCACCGCGTTGCCGCGCGTGCTGGCCGAGATTGAGCGCATGGCCGCGGCCGTAAACTTGCGCGTAGCCAATGTCTTTCATGCCGGCGACGGCAACCTGCATCCGCTGGTGCTTTACGATCGCGCGATGGAAGGGCAGGAGGAGGTCGCGCTCGATCTCTCCTATCGCATTCTGCACTTGTGCGTCGACAACGGCGGCTCCATCACCGGCGAGCACGGCGTGGGCAAGGAAAAGCAGGAGGCGCTCGGATACATGTTTTCCGAGCCCGACCTGGCCTCGATGCAGTTGGTGCGCTGCGCCTTCGATCCGCAGAACATTGCCAACCCCGACAAGGTGTTTCCGCGCCCGCGGCTGTGCGCGGAAAAGCCCGGACCCTACACGCCGCACCCGCTCGAGACGGCCGGCATTGCGGAGATCTTCTGATGAGCGTGACGGCTGCCGTGACGCTTGAAGAGGCGATGGCTCATCTCGCCGCGGTCGCGGGGCCGGAACACACCCATCTGCTCCAGGACGCGATCTTCGTGGCCCCGGCAGGCACGCAGCAGATCGCGGAGGTTCTGCGCTTTGCCAACGCGAACGGCCTCGTCGTGACGCCCACCGGCGGCGGCGCCAAAATGAGCTGGGGAAATCCCGTAGCTCCCCGGATCCTTTTGAGCACCGGGCGCATGAGTTCCCTGCGCGAGCACTCTTGGCAGGACATGACCTGCACGGTGGAGGCGGGCTGCTCGTGGGCAGCGATGCAAGCCGGATTGGCGCGCCACGGGCAGATGGTGGCGCTCGATCCGCTGTGGCCGGAGCGGGCCACGGTCGGCGGCGTTGTGGCAACGAATGACGGCGGGGCCATGCGGCTGAGGTACGGCCCGTTGCGCGACCTCATTATCGGCATGACGATCGTCCTGGCTGATGGAACCGTGGCAAAGTCCGGCGGCAAGGTGGTGAAGAATGTGGCGGGCTACGATCTCCACAAGCTGATGATCGGCAGCTTCGGCACTCTGGCCGTGATCGCGGACGTGAACTTCCGGCTGCACCCGGTCGAAGAACACGCGCGGACCTGGAGCGCGCAGGCGGCGGACGCGGCTCGACTCGAAGCCCCGTTGAACGCCCTGCTTGACTCGCAGATTGTTCCATCCTGCGTGCAGATGCGCACGAGCAACCGGGAGTGCGTCGTCGATATTCGTATTGCCGCCGTGCCGGAGTGCCTGGATCAGCATGCTCTCGATCTTGAAAGGATTTTTGACGGAATTCCTCTCGGCGAATCGAGCCACGCGGTTTGGCAGGCACGGCAGAATCTGTTCGACCGCGCCGGCGCAGTGATTCTGAAAGTCGCGCTGCTGCCCGGCGAAATCTGCGCCGTAACCGCGGAGATGCAGAGGTGGGCCGCCGCCGGCGATGTGGAGATTTCCGTAGTAGCCCAGGCCAGCGGCCTCGTAACCGTGGCCCTCGGCGCCGTAACCGATGCCGTCATTGCGTTTGTCGATCGCCTTCGCAAACGGCTGCGCGCCTCCGGCGGCAGTGTGGTCGCGCTGCACCTGCCGGACGCGATGCGCGGCCGTCTCGATGTGTGGGGCTGCGAGTCAAGCGCGCTGCCGCTGATGCGCGAAATCAAGCATCGCTTCGATCCCCATCGCATTCTCAACCCCGGCCGCTTCGTAGGAAGCATCTGAATTCTATGCCGCACACCATCGCCCCGGAACAGCCGCGCCCCTCCAGCTTCGACGCGCACCACGCACCGGAGAAGCAGTACATCGACGATTGTGTGCACTGCGGCTTTTGCCTGCCCGCCTGCCCAACCTATGTGCTCTGGGGCGAGGAGATGGACTCGCCGCGCGGTCGCATTTACATGATCAAGAAAGCTTCCCAGGGTGAAGCTCCGCTCGACAACCGGTTCCGCCTGCACATGGACCGCTGCCTGGGCTGCATGGCGTGCATGACGGCTTGTCCTTCCGGCGTGGAGTACAACAAGCTCATCGAACCTGCGCGCGCGCAGATCGAGCGCAATCTGCCCCGCGGCGCCGGCCAGAGGCTGTTCCGCAAACTGATCTTCGCCACCTTCCCCCATCCCGCGCGTTTGCGCCTGCTCGCCCTTCCGCTGCTCGTTTATCAGAGGGCCGGCTTGCGCTCACTCCTGCGCGCGCTCAAAATCCCCAGGCTGTTTCCAAAACGCCTTGCCGCAATGGAAGCCCTGCTGCCCGAAGTTCCATCGGGCGTCTTCAAGAGAGTTCCCGTGACCATCCGGCCTCAATCCGCCCCACGCAGGCGCGTAGGCATGTTGAGCGGCTGCGTGCAGCGGGTCTTCTTTCCGCACGTCAACGCCGCCACTGTGCGCGTGCTGGCCGCCGAGGGTTGCGAGGTCGTGATTCCCCGTTCCCAGCCGTGCTGCGGCGCGCTGATGCTTCACTCCGGACTGGAAGCCGACGCTGCCGAGCTCGCGAAGAGGATGATCGCCGCCTTTGAAGGCGCGGATGTCGATGCCGTCGTCATCAACTCCGCCGGTTGCGGATCGACGATGAAGGAATACGGCTACCTGCTGCGCGACGATCCCGCCTTTGCCGCGCGCGCCCAGGCCTTTTCGGCAAAATGCAAGGACATTTCCGAAATTCTCTGCGATTTGGAGCCGCGCGCGAATCGGCATCCGCTTGAACTGCGGATCGCCTATCACGATGCGTGCCATCTCCAGCACGCGCAAGGGGTCCGCGATCAGCCGCGCAAGTTGCTGGCCGGAATTCCCTCACTCGCGGTGGCCGAAATCCCCGAAGGTTCGCTGTGCTGCGGCTCGGCCGGCGTTTACAACCTGCTCGAACCGGAAACGGCCAGCCAGCTTGGCGACCGCAAAGTGGAGCATCTGCTCGCCACGGAGGCACAGGCCGTGCTCTCCGCCAACCCCGGATGCCTGCTGCAGTTGATGAGCGGGCTGCGCCGGCGGGGACTGAAAGCCATGCCCGCATTTCACATGGTCGAACTGCTCGACGCTTCCATCCGCGGAGTCTCCGCCGCGGAATTGCTGCGCGGAGACAAGACACCGAGCGCTGAGGCAAACTGAAGAGCATGATCTCACCAAGCCGTGAGTCCGATCTCGTTTCCGCCGCCGGGCTTCTGCTGGAAGCTCGACGCACCGCCGCTCCCATTGACGATTTGCCCGCCGCGCTGCGTCCCACATCGCTCGAAGAAGCCTATGTTGTGCAGGACGCCTTGGCTCGCGCTCTCGAGCCTGCCGGCCCCCGCGCATGGAAGATCGGAGCGCCCGCGCCGGATGCCACGCCGCTCTTCGCGCCCATGATCTCCGCGTGGATTGTGGACGGCGCCGTTGCGCTGGCCGAACCGCGGCACAGGCTGCGCGGCGTAGAGGCCGAAATTTCCTTTCTGCTCGGCAAAGATTTGCCGCCGCGCCCTCAGCCCTACTCGCGCCAGGAGATCGTGGCCGCGATCGCGAGCTGTCATCCCGCAATCGAAGAACTCGAATCGGGCCTCACCGTGCCGTCCGAGGCCGGCCGTTTTTCTTCGATCGCCGACCTCCAATCGCACGGCGGCTTCGTTCCCGGCCCCACCGTGACTGACTGGCAGCACATCGAATTCGCGAAAGAATCGGTCTCGCTTGCCGTCGACGGCGTTGTGCGTGTGGAGCGCGTGGCCTCCAATACCGCCGGCACTGACCTGCTGCGCCTGCTGCTTTATCTGGCGAATGAGGGCGCCGCGCGCACCGGCGGCTTGCATCGCGGAAGCTGGATCACCACCGGAAGCTGGACGGGAAATGCCTATGTCCCGGCGGGCTCCGCGGTGGATGTGCGTTTCTCCGCGGCGGGCAGCGTATCCCTGCGTTTTGCCTGAAACTGCGGGCCCGATTTCATATTGTGTGACAGGTTCGAACGCCGCGCAATTATCCTTTTGACGGCGATTCTTCCATCAAGGAGGCCGATCTCCATGTCCCTTTCCATCAGTCAGCCGGGGGTTGAATTTTTCGCGCCCGTCAGCGAAAGCTACGCTCGAATCCTCACTCCGGAAGCGATTGCGTTCATCGTGGACCTGCAGCGAGCATTCAATGAGCGCCGCAAGACTCTGCTCGCCGCGCGCCATGAGCGCCAGAAGCGGCTGGATGCCGGAGAGAAGCCCGGCTTTCTTGCCGAGACCCGGGAGATTCGCGACTCCGCATGGAGCGTAGCGCCGCTGCCTGGCGACATCCTCGACCGGCGCGTGGAGATCACCGGCCCCGTCGACCGCAAGATGATCATCAACGCGCTGAACTCCGGCGCCAAGGTCTTCATGGCCGACTTCGAGGACTCGAGCACGCCGCTGTGGAACAACCTGATCGAAGGGCAGATCAATTTGTACGATGCAATCCGGCGCGCCATCTCGTTCGCCGATCCGGCCACCGGCAAGCAGTACAAGCTGATTGAAAAGCCTGCCGTGCTGTTTGTACGTGCGCGCGGCTGGCACCTTGAAGAGAGGCACGTGCTCGTCGACGGCGAACCGATGTCCGGCTCCCTTTTCGATTTCGGCCTCTATTTCTTCCACAACGCGAAAGAGCTTCTGGCCAGGGCGAGCGGCCCGTATTTCTATCTGCCCAAGTTGGAGAGCCACCTGGAGGCGCGGTTGTGGAATGATGTCTTCCTTCGCGCGCAAAAAGCCATCGGACTGCCACAGGGTACCATCAAGGCCACCGTGCTTATCGAAACCATTCTGGCCAGCTTCGAAATGGACGAGATTCTCTACGAGCTGCGCGAGCACTCCGCGGGCCTCAATTGCGGCCGCTGGGATTACATCTTCAGCTTCATCAAGAAATTCTCAAGCGACCCGCACGCCGTGCTGCCCGACCGCGCACAGGTCACCATGACCACCCACTTCATGCGCAGCTATTCGAAGCTGGCCATCAAGACCTGCCACCGGCGCAACGTACACGCCATGGGCGGCATGTCGGCCTACATTCCTGCCAAGACCGATCCGGTAGCCAATGACCGCGCCATCGCGCAGGTGACGGCCGATAAGGAACGCGAGGCCAGCGACGGCCACGACGGAACCTGGGTCGCCCATCCCGGTCTGGTGCCCGTTGCGCTCGAAATTTTCAATCGTCTGATGCCGCAGCCCAACCAGATTGCGAAGCAGTTGCCCGATTACTCCGCCACCGCGGAAGATTTGCTCCAGGTTCCCGACGGATCGATCACCGAGGCCGGGCTCAAGCAGAATGTCGCTGTGGGGCTGGGATACGTTGAGGCCTGGCTGCGCGGCATCGGCTGCGTTCCGCTCTTCAACTTGATGGAAGACGCGGCCACGGCCGAGATCAGCCGCGCCCAGATTTGGCAATGGGTCCATCAGAAAGCGATGCTCAGCGATGGGCGAGTGGTAGACGTTCCATTGGTGGAGAGCCTTATCGTCGATGAACTCGCCAGGCAAAAGTCCGCGGTGGACGCCGCACGCTTCGCGGCTTACGAAAAGGCCGCGGATCTGATGCGCGAACTGGTCCAGGCTCCGCAGTTTGTCGAGTTTCTTACCCTGCCCGCCTATCGGCGCGTGCTCAAGGAGGAGAACTTCGCGGCGGCGTAACGATTCTCCGTTCGCACCCGCCGCATGGATTCAGCGGAAGTTTCCTCGGGAATTCCCCGCTTTGGCGCGCGCCAGGCGAGAGCCGCGCACAAAAAGTGAAACACCGGTAACTGATACCATGGATGCTTATGGGAGGCCGCCATCCATGATTGAAAGTTCCCCTTCAGAAGTGCTCACCTCGGAGCAGATTTCGGACATTACGCGCCAGACCAACTACGGCACCTGGCGATTCCAGAAGAGCTGGAAGCCTCTGCACATTGCTGACGCTGAAGGCTGCTGGTTCACTGACGGCGCGGGACGCCGCTATCTCGACTTCAGCTCGCAACTGATGTGCGTCAACCTCGGCCACAAGAATCCGCGCGTGATTGCAGCAATCGCGGAGCAAGCGCGCGAGTTGGCCTACGCGGCTCCCGGATTTGCTACCACGGCGCGCGCGCGGCTGAGCACGAAGCTGCTTGAGGTTTTGCCGGACGGTCTGAACAAGTTCTTCTTCGCTACCAGCGGCACTGAGGCCAATGAAGCGGCCTTCAAAATCGCCCGTATGTTTACGGGCAAGACCAAAATCGTCTCCCGCTACCGCTCGTATCACGGATCCACGATGGGCTCAATTGCGGCCACCGGCGATCCGCGGCGATGGGCCATGGAGCCGGGCGGCAAGGGTGGCGGATTTATCTTCGCGCCGGAGACCAACTGCTACGACTGCCCCATCAAGCACACGTACCCCGGATGCAACATCGCCTGCGCCGACTACATCGAGCACATGATCCGCAACGAAAGCGATGTGGCCGCTGTGATCGTAGAGCCCGTTGTCGGTACCAACGGCGTGCTCGTTCCGCCGCCCGAGTATCTCCCGCGGCTGCGCGCAATCTGCGACCGCCACGGCGTATTGATGATCGCCGACGAAGTGATGGCCGGCTGGGGCCGCACCGGCAGGTGGTTTGCCGTGGATCACTGGGGCGTTCTACCCGACATTCTGGTCACGGCCAAGGGCATCACGTCGGCCTACGTGCCGCTGGGCCTTTGCGCAACCACAACCAGGATCGCCAACCACTTCGAGGAGCATTATTTTTCGCATGGGCACACCTACGAGGCGCATCCGCTCACGCTGGGACCGGCGGTTGCCACCATCGAAGAGATGCAGCGGCTGAAGCTTGTCGAACGCGCAGCGGATCTCGAACCCTATTTGCGCGAGAAGCTCGAAGCGCTGAAGGCAAAGCATCCCTCCGTGGGCGACGTGCGCGGGCTGGGACTGTTCTTCGCCGTGGAACTGGTGAAGAATCGCACCACCAGGCAGCCCTTCAACACCATGCGCGACAAGGTGGAAGGCAAGCCGCTGCTCGTCGATCAGATTGCGGTCAAGATGATGGCGCAGGGAGTTGCGATCCAATCCTGGATGAGCCACTTCGTCATCGCGCCCCCGCTGATCGTAACCAAAGAAGAACTGGACCTGGGCATTGCCGCGCTCGATGAGCATCTCGCGACCGCGGATGCGCAGGTGGAGTAAGAAAAGACGGCACGAAGAACCACAGCCGGGTGCCCCAGGTTCGGCGCGTCTTTGTTTTTGCGCCTGACCTGGGATTGCACGGATTCCGATCCGACATTCGAACCGAAATCTCATACTCTTTTTGCCGCTCCCAATCTTACGCGAGTTCTCCTGCCCGTTCGGCATAGACGGCTGGCGCGGCCAGCTTCATCAGCGCCAGATAAACGATCCCCGCCGTGAAAAAACCCACGAACCACGCATAGTCGTAAAGAAAATGAAGCGGCTTGACGGCCAGGCCGATGAGCGCAATCGCCACGCCCAGCACCAGCGCCGCAATGGCACGCGGATTGACGCCCTTCGTGTAGTGGTACGCGCCCTCGCTATGATAGAGCGAGTTCACGTCCAGCTCTGTCTTCCGGATCAGAAAATAATCCGCGACCATGATGCCCGCGACCGGCCCCAGCAGCCCGGAGTAGCCCACCAGCCAGCCGAAGATGTATGCGTCCGGCGTGGCCAGCAGTTTCCACGGGCACATGGCCAGGCCGAGAAAGCCGGTAATCAGGCCGCCAGTGCGGAAGCTGATGAGACGCGGATAGAGATTGGAGAAATCGTTCGATGGAGAAACCACGTTGGCGCCGATGTTGACGTTGAGCGTGGCGACTAGAATCGCGACGAGCGCGATGAAGGCCACCACCGGCTGGTGAAACGCGCCAATCAACTGAATTGGATTCCAGATGGCGCGACCGAACAGAACCGCGGACGCCGAAGTAACGGCAATGCCGACGAACGTGTAAAGCACCATGGCGACGGGAAGCCCAAACGCCTGGCCCCACGATTGCGCACTCTGCGATTTCGAATAACGTGTGAAATCGGGAATATTCAGCGCCAGCGTGGCCCAATAACCCACCATCGCGGTGAGCGAAGGGAAAAAGACGCGCAGAAACTCGCCCGTAGAGTGGAACTGGCTGGGCGTAGAAAGCATGGTGCCAAAGCTGCCGGCCTTGATGCGCACCCAGATGAGCAGCGCCGCGGCCATCACGAACATGAAGGGTGCGCCGAATGCCTGCAAGTGGCGGATGGACTCGACACCACGCCAGACCACCACCATGTTCAGCAGCCAGAAACCGAGAAAGCAGGTCCACAAAACGCCTTCGCGCGCCGCCGCAGCGGGCCAGATCACCGCGAGCATCGCGTGGATTGCGGTTCCTCCGATCCAGGATTGGATGCCGAACCACCCGCAGGCCACAACCGCGCGCAGAATTGCGGCCAGGTTCGCGCCGCGCACCCCAAACGGCGCGCGAATGAAAACCGGAAACGGAATGCCGTATTTGGCGCCTGCATGGGCATTGAGCAGCATCGGGACCAGCACGATGAGATTGCCGAGCAATACCGTGCCGACTGCCTGCTTCCAATCCATGCCCTTGGCGATGAGCGAGGAGGCAAGCTGATAGGTTGTGATCTCCATGCACATCGAGAACCAGAGCGCGGTGTAGTTATAGAAGCCCCAGGTGCGCTGCGCCGGCATGGTGGGCCTGAGGTCGCGATTCGAAAGAGACGGATCGATTGTGCTCACGGAACCTCCACCGTGGTGCGAACTGTAGAGTCAGTTTCGAATTTCCGGCCCGCGCTCAGATCACTTCCATGCGCCGCCGCGCGCTTCCCTGCGCAGGTAGTTGCCGCGGCCCGGCTTGCCAATGAACTCGCCCTTCGACACGATCAACTCGCCGCGAGAGTACACGTCGCGCGCGTTGCCGCGCACATGGAACCCCTCGAACATGGAGTAATCCACGCGCATGTGATGAGTGGCGGCGCTGATGGTATACTCGGCGCCCCGGTCCCAGAGGACGATGTCGGCGTCGCTGCCCGCGGCCAGCACGCCCTTCTTCGGATACATGCCGAAGATGCGCGCCGGCGCGGTGGAAACAAGTTCCACAAAGCGATTGAGCGAAAAGTTGCCCTGTCCCACACCATGATGATGCAGCAACTGCAGGCGATTCTCGATACCGGGGCCGCCGTTGGGAATCTTGGTGAAGTCGTCCTTGCCCAGCGCCTTCTGGTCGGCAAAGCAGAACGGGCAGTGGTCGGTCGAGACCACTTGCAGGTGATCGTCCCTCAGACCGTCCCAGAGCTTGGGCTGATTTCTGCGCTCGCGTAACGGCGGCGTAAACACGTACTTCGCGCCCTCCCAGCCTTTGTCCGCAACGTCTTCAAGCGAGAGCAGCAGATACTGCGGGCAGGTCTCGGCAAACGCCGGCAGCCCGCGGTCGCGCGCCTCGCGAACCTGGTTCAGCGCATCCTCGCTCGACAGATGCACGATGTAAACCGGCACGCCGGCAATCTCCGCCATGGCAATGGCGCGATGAACGGCCTCGGCTTCGGCTTGCGTGGGACGCGTGAGAGCGTGATAGATGGGCGCGGTCTTACCTTCGGCCAGCGCCTGCTGCACGATCACATCGATCACCGAACCGTTCTCGGCATGCATGCAGATCAGCGCGCCGTTCTTGGCCGTCTGGCGCAGCGCCTTGAAGATGGTGGCGTCGTCCACCATCAGCACATTCGGATACGCCATGAAGAGCTTGAAGCTGGCCACGCCCTCGCGCACCAGGTCGTCCATATCTTCGAGTCCGGCGTCGGGCAGTTCGGTCACGATCATGTGCAGGCCGTAGTCGATGCACGCCCTGCCCTCGGCCTTCTTCCACCATGTATCGAGAGCGGTGCGCATCCTTGTTCCGCGCGCCTGAATCGCGAAGTCCACAATCGTTGTCGTTCCGCCAATGGCCGCGGCCCTCGTCCCGCTCTCGAAATCGTCGGCGGATTTAGAACCGCCGAAGGGCATGTCGAGATGGGTGTGCGCATCGATGCCGCCGGGAAGCAGCAAAAGACCGCGCGCGTCGACGACCGTATCCGCCGAATTCGCAGGAATGCCGGCGCGAATCTCTTTGATGACTGCGCCGTCGATCAGAATATCGGCCCGCAAGGTCGAGTCGGCGTTCACGACGGTTCCGTTTTGAATGAGTATTGACGGCATATCCGAGAACCCTATGCAAATTCCTCTTGCTCTGGCCCCGCTTCCCTCACTCTTTCTCGCTAGACGGAAGGCGGACGAGCGGGGTGCGTATGCTTCTTAGATTACGACTGCAGCGGTTGAGCGGCGCACGCCGCGCCGCGCGTGCGCTCCTCCCACGTCTCCGGCGCGAGTCCGGAATCGACGCGCACCATGGTGATGCACTGATCGACCGGGCAGACCAGCGAACACAGATTGCAGCCCACACATTCGGTCTCGTCCACGCGCGGGATGCGCTCGAACGGCGTGGGATACGGCCCGTGCGCAGCCGGATCCGTGGCGCGCTCCCTGCGCGTAACCGGCGTGAAAGCGAGCGACGCGCGGGTCTCGGCTTCTTTCTCCGCCGGAGTTGGATGCAGCTCAACGTGGCCGTTTACCGGGCCGGAGACACGGTCGAGATGAATGCACTGGTGCGCGCCGTCCCAGCATGCAATGTGGCATAGATCGCAGCCGATGCACTTCTGTTCGTCGATGCGGGCAACAATCTTGTAGTTGAGATTGAGGTGCTTCCACTCGGTGACGCGGCCGATCGAGAGGCCGCGAAAGTCCTCGATCGTTTCGAAGCCTTTCGACCGCATCCAGTTTTCCAGTCCCTCGGCCATGTCTTCCACAATGCGATAGCCGAAGTGCATCACCGCGGTGCACACCTGCACGGTTCCGCAGCCGAGCAGGATGAACTCCGCCGCGTCGCGCCAGGTGCCGATGCCGCCGATGCCCGAAAGAGGGAGGGCCGCGGAATCATCGGCCATGATCTGCTGCACCATGTTGAGCGCGATGGGCCGCACCGCCGGCCCGCAATAGCCGCCATGCGAGCTCTTGCCATCCACGTTGGGGCGCGGCACAAAGGTATCGAGATCGATGCCCGTAATCGAGTTGATGGTGTTGATGGCGGAGAGTCCATCGGCGCCTCCCCGCTTGGCTGCGCGCGCCACGGTGCGGATGTCGGAGATGTTGGGCGTGAGCTTCACCAGCACCGGCGTGCGCGCCTTCTCCTTCACCCACGACGTAATCATCTCCGCGTACTCCGGCACCTGCCCCACGGCCGAGCCCATGCCCCGCTCGCTCATCCCGTGCGGGCAGCCGAAGTTGAGCTCCAGGCCGTCGGCGCCGGCATCCTCAGAGCGAGCCACAATCTCATGCCACGCCTCGCGATTCGACGCCACCATGAGCGAGGCAATCACCGCATTCCGCGGATAGCGCTTCTTCACTTCCGTCATTTCGCGCAGATTTTCTTCAATGCTGCGGTCGCTGATGAGCTCGATGTTGTTGAAGCCCATCATGCGCTGGCCGTTCCAGTCTGCGGCCGAATAGCGCGAGCTGACATTGGTCACCGGTTCGCCGATGGTCTTCCACACCGCGCCGCCCCAGCCGGCATCGAACGCGCGCATGATCTGCTCGCCGCAGTTGGTGGGCGGCGCGGATGCCAGCCAGAAGGGATTCGACGAATCGATGCGGCCTGCAAAATTGCGAACGCGAATATCAGGCATGTGCGGCCTCCGCAGCATTGAGAATCGCGAGCGCGGCGCGCTTGCCGCCGGCCACTGCGTCCACCACTTCGCGCCCGCCGTTCACGCAATCGCCGCCGGCATAGTAGCGGAGATTGGCGGTCCGGCCGGTGAACGGTTCGGCGACGATCCGCCCCTCGCGCACCTCCACGCCGCGCAACTCCTGCACAAGCTGGGCGAGCGGCGACTGGCCAATGGCCGGAACCAGCAGATCGCAGGCCATCGTGTATTGGGAATCGGGAATCGGAAGCAGCGTCTTGTCCACCTGGCGCACTTGCACCGTATCCAGCAGCAAACGGCCGTGCGCGTCGGGCCGGACGGCGAGCGGCTGCCTGCGCCAGAGAAACTGCACGCCTTCCTGTTTGGCGTGCTCGTATTCGAAATCGAATGCGGAAATGTCGCTCTCGCTGCGCCGGTAGAGCAGATAGACGGTCTCCGCGCCAAGACGGCGCGCGGCGTTGGCGGCGTCAATGGCGGTGTTACCCGCGCCTACAACCACTACGGTTCCGTGCAGCTCGCTCAGATGACCGGTCTTGTAAGCCGAGATGAGTTCGAGCGCGTTCATCACTCCTGCCGCGTCTTCGCCGGGAATGCCCAGCCGTTGCATGGCGCCGAGGCCCACGCCGAGAAACACAAAATCGAACTCCGACTCGAGTTTTTCCAGAGCGGCCGCGGAGTCGATGCTGATCCCGAATCGAAATTCAACGCCCATGCGCCGGATCATCTCCACTTCGCGCACGCTGTCGGCCGCGCGCAATTTGTATTCGGCCACGCCGTAGGTGTTCAATCCGCCGGGAAGCGCGCGCCGCTCAAACACGGTGGCCTGAGCGCCGCACCGCTGCAACTCCGCGGCACAGGCCAGCGACGCGGGACCGCCGCCGATGCAGGCCACGCGCACATTCAGCGCAGCCGTTGCCCGGCTCGGCATATTCTCGCCGGAGGCATGAAATGCGTCCATGGCGTGGCGCTGTAAAAGTGCGATCTGAATCGGCGGCCGATTGTGGCGGTGCATCACGCACGCACCCTCGCACAGCACGTCCACCGGGCACACACGTGCGCAACTGGAGCCGAGAATGTTGGCATCCAGAATGCGCATCGCGGAGCCGCGTAGATTGCCGGAAGCGATGCGCTTGATAAAGCCGGGCACGTCGATGTGCGTAGGGCACGCCCCGGTGCAGGGCGCGTCAAAACAGTTGAGGCAGCGGTCGGCCTCAATCACGGCCGCCTGCGCGGCAAGCGGCGGCTTGAGCTCGTTGAAGCGCTCGCGCAGTCGCGGATCGTCAGGTAGAGTCGCGGTGCTCATGCAATCCTCGTGAGACTTGCGCAACTAAGAGGCAACCAGCGGCCCGTAAAGGTCGGGACGCCGGTCGCGGTAGAACTGCCAGGTTCGGCGCACCTCGGCAATTTCGTCCAGATTCAGGTCGGCGGTCAGCACTTCGTCCCGGTCGCGCGAGGCCTGGGCCACAATTTGCCCGCGCGGGTTGGCGAAGTAGCTCGAGCCGTAAAACTCGCCGATGTTCCACGGCGGCTCAGTGCCCACGCGATTGATGGCGGCGATAAAGTAGCCGTTGGCCGCCGCGTGTGCGGGCTGCTCCAGCTTCCACAAATACTCGCTCAACCCCGCCACCGTGGCTGAGGGGTTGAAGACGATCTCCGCGCCATTCAATCCCAAGCAGCGCGCGCCTTCGGGAAAATGCCGGTCGTAGCAGATATACACGCCTATTTTGACGAATCCCAGATCGAACACGGGATAGCCCAGATTGCCGGGCCGGAAATAAAATTTCTCCCAGAAGCCGGGCGCCACGTGCGGAATGTGCGTCTTGCGATACTTGCCCAGATAGGCGCCGTCGTTGTGAATCACCGCGGCCGTGTTATAGAAGATACCCTCCTGCTCGACCTCGTAGACCGGCACCACCATGGCGATGCGCAGTTCCTTCGCCAGCGACTGCATGAGCGCGACGGTCGGTCCGCCGGGAACCGGTTCGGTGGTCTCATACCACTTCACGGACTGCTCGGCGCAGAAATACGGGCCGTTGAAGATCTCCTGCAGGCAGACGATCTGCGCTCCCGCGCCGGCCGCCTGGCGGATCAGGCCCACATGCTTCTCGACCATGGCCTGCTTTTGAACCGCCAGCGGCTCCGTGGCGGGCACTGCGTTGGAAGCCTGAATAATGGAACACCGAACCACACGGGACATGAAGCGACGCCTCCATGAAGAAAAAGCTGTGAGTCTTTGAAGTTAATTGAAAAGCGCGCGCAGGGCAATGGGGTTAGGGCCCAAATGGCCGAAAAAGCTCCGGTTTGACTTCGAATGCGGCTGATCCAATAATCGAAGCAGCATGGATATCTACGAGCAGATCGTCGCATTGCAGCGGGAGGGCCGCAAGGGAGCCGTGGCCACCATCGTGAATGTGCGCGGCTCGATTCCTTCGTTCAAGAGCGCGAAAATGCTGGTGCGCGACGATGGCTCCATCGCCGGCACCATTGGCGGCGGCTGCGTCGAGGCCGAGGTCTGGCAGGCCGCGCGTGACGTAATCGCCAATGAGAAGCCCTGCTCGCTCACCTTCGATCTGAACCAGGATCCCAAATACGATACCGGCCTGGTGTGCGGGGGGACGCTGGAAATCTTCATCGAGCCGGTGCTGCCGCCGCCGCTGCTTTACCTCTTTGGCGCAGGCCATGTGGCTTTGGAACTCTTCAAGGCCGCCAAAAACGCGGGGTTCGACGCGATCGTCGCCGACGACCGCGACGCCTACGCCAATGCGGAGCGGTTTCCGGGGGCCCGGCAGGTGATTGCCAGGGATTTTGACGAGATTCTCGCCGGATTGGCTCCCAACGAGTCCTCGTATATTGTGATCGCCACGCGCGGGCACCGCGACGACATGCGTATTTTACGCTGGGCGGTGCAGACTCGAGCCCGCTACATCGGCATGATCGGCTCGCGGCGCAAGGCCATCACCGTGGTGCGCGAACTCATCGCGGAAGGCTTGAAGCCGGACCTGTTCGATCGGGTGCATTCTCCGGTGGGGCTCGATATTGGCGCCGTCACGCCGGAGGAAATCGCCGTCTCCATCGTTGCCGAGCTGATCGGCGTTCGCCGCCACGCGGAGCGCGCTCTGCCGCACATGAGCTGGCTCCATGGCGAGCGGCCCGGTACATTGAGCGCTTCATGCGAAGACACCGCCGGCGCCGAACCCGCCGTTGTTAAATCGGAGCGCTGACTGGGCCATGCCGACTCGGTGCGGGTTGATTCTTGCCGCAGGAGCATCCTCCCGCATGGGCGCCGACAAGGCGCTGCTCCCGTGGCCTCCTGCCGGGACCGAGGGATCGACGCTGCTCTCCGCGGCCATTCTCGCGCTCCGGCCGTTCACGAGTGCGGTGGTTGTGGTAGCCGGAGAAAACTCCGCCCGGCTTGCTCCCATCGCTGCCGCGTGCGGCGCCTCCGTGGTTCGCAATCCCGCTCCCGAGCGCGGCCAATTCAGTTCCCTGCAGATTGGATTGCGCGAGGTTCTGGCGCGCCGGTGCGACGCCGCAATGATCACGCCGGTCGATAATCCTCCCTTGAGCGCGGCCTCGCTGGAGCTGCTGTGCGCGGAGTTTGATTGCGCCCTTGCGCGCGGCCGATGGGCGGTCGTGCCGGAGAGCAACGGCCGGCACGGGCATCCGCTGCTGGCCGGCCGCCCACTGATTGACGCGTTCCTCAACGCCCCGCCTACCGGCAATGCGCGCCAGGTCAAACGCGCGCACGCGCAGTTCTTCGAGTATGTTTCGGTGCCCGACGCTTACCTGGCCGCGGATGTGAACACGCCGGAAGAGTATGCCGCGCTTTCGGCGAAGGCTCAACCGCCGCCGCGCTCCTCTCTTCCGTCGAGTTGATGGAGAGCCGCCCCCAAAGCATCGAGCGCAAGATGGACCGCGTGCCTCGATGCGGCCGGCAATCCCCCCACGGCGTCCAGCAGCTCTTCTTCCGCCAGCGCCCTCGCCTGCTCGATTGATTTGCCGCGCACGAGATCGGTGAGCGCCGAGCCGCAGGCCATGGAGGCCACGCAGCCCTTGGCCTGAAAGCGAATCTCTTCGATGCGCTCGCCGGAGATCCTGAGAGTCAGCTTGAGAATGTCGCCACAGGCCGGATTCTCGATCTGAACGGACGCGTCCGGCTGGGCGACGGCCCCGGCATTGCGCGGGTGCTCAAAATGATCGAGAACCTCACGGGAGTACATCCGGCCCGCCTATCGCGCACGTGCAACCGGTAAAGCTCATTGCGGCGCCGCAATCTTTGCCTGCGCCTGCCTCGCCGCAAGAATCTCGGTAATCAGGAACAAATCGGTAAGCAGGGCGCGCAGATGGATGGATGCGTTCAGGTTGTCGATCAACTGCGAGCTGATCGCCGGCTGAGCCAGGACCATTTCAACCGCCGCCACTGAATTCCTGGCGTCGAGCGCAAGCACCGCGATGAACGCCTGGTATTTTTCGGCGGGTGTGAGCTGCCGGTCCTTGAGCGCCGCTGCGCAACCGTCCTCCAGGCCGCGCATCGCTTCCACGGCCCGGGTCAGCTTTTCGCGCAGCAGCCGGCCGGAATCGCTGCCTTCGTCGGAAGAAAACCCCTTTGCGGCATAAGAAAGCGTGAACTCGTAGCAATCTTCTATCGTTTCGCAATATTCCTCAATCTCAGTCGGCATCGCTGGCTGCATAGCCCCGTTTCTTTTGAGATGAGGACTCATCCACAACCCACCGTTCCGGATCGTGCTCCTCAAGATAGAAATCGCGGCTCATCCAGCCGAAGATCATCGACTTGGTGATGGGCAGTTTTTCCGGCCGGACCCCCATGTAAACGTGAACCATCACCAGCGCGATGAGGCCGATGCCGGCCAGTCCGTGCAGCACGTACATCAATCCCCAGGTCATGTCGCTGAACAGGTACGGATTGCGCACGAAGAACACCGTCTGGATCCGCTTCATCATGAACAACCCGGTGCCGATCACCGCCAGGCCGGCAAGCACGATCACCAGGTGGTAGAACTTGTTTTCAAGCGGATACTTGGCGAACCGGGCCGGCGCCTGCGCCGGCTTGCCCAGGAAGCGAAGCGTCCTGCGCACGGCGTCGCGCATGTCGATCCTGTCGGGCCAGATGGACCAGAAGTCCTGGAAAAAGGTGGCGTGGATGACGTGAAACAGAATGGACGCAGTGAGAACCACTCCGGCGATCCAATGATAGAGGACCCAGTTGAACTGGACGCCGGCCTTGGGCAGGAATGCTGTAAAGAGCAGCGTAAGCATGGACGCGGCCATGATCCAGTGGAATGCGCGCGAGGCCAGCGAGTGGCGCGGAACCCGCTCCGGCACCGCGGCCGCGGCGGCCGGCGCTTCGTTCTTCGCAAACGCTCTCGGGCCGGCCACGATCGCCACATAAAGCGCGTGCACGATCATGAAGAGCAACCCGGCGATGACGGCAAGCCAGATCAGGTCCCACGCCGCGTGGATCGGGACCGTTCTTCCCCACGGGCTCGTCGCCCAGGTTATGAACTCCATGTTGCCTCCTGAACGCCGGGGTCCCCAGCGAGCACGCTGTTTGCTTGCTGGGGTGAAACGCCGCCCACAGCGCGCTTCACCAGATTGCGCATCAGCGGAATCTTGTACGCGTTAAATTGCAGAGGCACGGCGCCCTGGACCGCGAGTTTGCCCGCCATTTCGCCCGTGGACGCATCGGCCGGCTTGCCCACCACAGCATCTTCCACCATCTTCAGCCGCAAGGGGCGCGGAGCCGCGGCGTTCACCGCGATGCGCATGCGCGCAATGTTTCCTCCGGAGAGCACCATCGCGGAAGCCACATTCATCAAGGGAAAATCCCACACGTTGCGATCGCGGACCTTCTCGAAGTAGAACTTCGCGCCGGCCCACGTGGAGGGGATACGAATGGCGGTCAGCAGATCGCTGGGCCCCAGGATGTTGAGCCGCGTGATGTCGATCTCCGGTCCCACAAAATAGTCTTCCGCATCCACTGTCCGCTCGCCCTTCGGCGTCTGGATCACAAACTTTGCATCGAGCGCGATCAGCGCCGGCGCCGAGTCGGAAGGATGCACGGCCACGCAGCGGTCGGCGCCGAAGATGGCGTGCTCGCGGTTGCGTCCCACCGGCGTGTCGGCATAGCAAATGTTGCCGCCGGCGCGATAGCAGGGCCAGCCGTCGCGGTAATACCAGCAGCGCGCGTCCTGCGAAACGTTGCCGCCCAGCGTGCCCTGGTTGCGAATCTGCGGCGACGCCACCAGTCCCGCGGCCTCTGCCAGCACGCCATAGTTTTTCCTGATCTCGGGGTGATTCGCGATTTCGGTCAGCGTGGTCATCGCGCCGATCTCGATGCCGTCGCTGGTCGAGCGAATCCCCTTGAGTTCGTCGATCCCGCTCAGGTCCACCAGCACCTTGGGCTTCTTGATGCGGTCCTTGAGCCAGTCGAAGCTGTCCAGCCCGCCGGCCATCACCCAGGCATCGCTGCCATTCTGCTCCAGCAGCTTCTGCGCATCGGCGATCGAGCCGGGCTGAAGCAGGTCGAAGGCGGGCATTACGTCGCGTATGACTGCCATGAGCTCTCTCCGTTCCCATCCTTCTCAGATGTGGGCCAGCAAAGGATTCTGCATCGGACGCCCGGCTTCATAGGACGTCAGAATCGTGTCCGCGTTGACCGGCGCACGCTGGAAGATGTCGTCGCCGAGCGCATCGGAAAGCGCGTTCAGTATCACCGCGCACCCGCCGCCGACGGGCGGCTCCCCGCAACCGCGGGCGCCCACCGGCGTCTCCGGATCGGGAATGTTCAGCGCATTCCATTTCATGTTTACCGGCACGTCGAGAATCGTTGGCGGCCGGTTCTGGTAAAAGCGCTTGGCCACCGTAGCGCCGTACTCGGGATCGATCACCCACTTCTGGCCGATGGCGTGGCCAATGCCCAGCGTGGAGCGGCCCAGGATCTGGCCGCCCAGCGCCGCCGGATGGAGCACCGTGCCCACGTCGGCATAGGCCAGATAATCGACGATGTTGTACTTGCCGGTCTCCACATCGGCTTCCACCTCGGCGAAGCAGGCGAGGAAGGAAAACGAATCGCCGTCGTGGGGATACTTGTCCTTCGCCGAAGCTACCAGGCCCTGGCCGGCCAAGGCCGCCACCGATTGTCTGGTGGCTTTGTGTACGTCGGGATTCACGTCGTGGCCATCGTAGATGCCGCCCAGTTCAACCGCCTTCTGCGCCGCCTGCGCAAAGCTCATCCCCGCGCCGCCGCCCTTGCGGAAGACGCGCAGGTTGGCCACCTCATAATCGTCCGGCTGCCCGCCCAGGGATTTGGCCGCGACCTCCTTGAGTCGCTGCACACATTCAAGGCCGACTGCGTACGCCGCCCGCGTCATGGCGTGCACCGTCTGGCTGCCGCCGGAGGCGCAAGTGTACGGAAAATGCTTCGACGTGTCGCCCCAGACGATGTCGCAGGCCTCCCAGGGCACGTTGAGGATCTCGGCTGCTGCTCGATGCACGTCGATCAACGCTTCGGTTCCAAGGTTGCCGATGCCGGATTGGATTTGGACGCGGCCTTGAGGAGTGATGACGATCAGCCCGTCGAAGCCGGTGCTGCCGCCGTGGAAAGTCGTCATGGATACGCCCAGTCCGCGCACCTTGGTGCCCATCTGCTTGGGCTGGCGCGCCACCCGCTCGTTCCACTTGAACTGCTCGGCGCCCAGGTCCAGTGCCTGCTTCAGGAAGCAGCTGGTGACGTACGCACGCTTACCCTCAGGATTCGGGGGTCCATACTCCGCCTTACCCTCCGGGCAATTCGCACGGCGCAACGCGACTTGATCGAGGCCGAGCTTTCGCGCGGCCTTCGACAGGATGGGTTCCATGATTGCGATGGCCTGCATCCCCCCTGGCGCGCTCTGTGCGCTGCGCGGCGGGGTGTTAGTCGCCACCGTCACATTGCGCCACCGCATGGCGGGCGGCTGATACAGCAGTGAAGCGATGCCCCCGCACGAGCCGCCGTCTCCGTTCGAACCATAAGAGCCGGCGTCGGAGACCAGGAACATGTCGACCGCGGTGATGCGGCCGTCCTTGGCAAATCCCACCTTCGTGCGCGACCGGATGCCGGGCCGCGCGCGCCCAATAAAATGCTCCTCCTCGCGGCTCACACGCATCATCACCGGAGCATTGAGCTTCTTGGAGAGCAGCGCGGGAATCACCAGCGTCAGCGCACCGGTGATTTTGCTGCCAAATCCACCCCCCGTATATTCGCTCACGAAGACGATCTTGTCCTCGTCCATGTGCATCCAGCGTGCGATGGCGGCAACCGTCTGGAAGGTGCTCTGCGTGCCCGTATAAAGGAAAAGTTTGCCGTTCTGCCAGTAGGCCATGGTGGTGCGCGGCTCCAGGCACTGATGGCTCACGTCCGGCGTCAGAAACGTCTCATCGAGAACGAGCGCGGCATTTTTGAAGCCCGCGTCAACATCGCCATAGGTCCACTCGTCGGGCGCATGACCCGTGGGCATGCGGCCCTCCTTTTCCGCGGCGAAGTCCTCGTCGGTCCACTTCAGTACGGTCAGTTGGTCCGGTCCGCGGCCCGACTCCGGTCTCACCCAAACATTGCCGTCCTCGCGTGCATCCGAACTGCCCGGGCGCAGGCTCTCCAACGGGTCGGTGGCGAACGGAAGCGGCTCCATTTCGATCTCGATCTGCTCAATCGCTTCCGCGGCGGTCAACTCATCCACGGCGGCCACGGCCAGAATCGGCTCGCCCTGGTACATCGGCTCGTCGGCCAGCGCCAGTTCGCCCCACTTGTCCGCCTTGATCCTGGTTCCGTTATCGGTGAGGTAATCCGCGTGGCCGGGAACCTCGTCCGGCGTGAGAATGCCTCTCACTCCAGGCATCGCCAGCGCCTTTTCGGCGTTGATGCGCTTGACGCGCGCGTGCGGCATTGGGCTCAGCACCAGCCGGCAAAACAGCATCCCCTCGGCGCGAAAATCCTCAGCATATTTCGCTTGGCCCGTTACCTTCGCCACCAGATCGTTGGTCGAGTAATCCTTGCCAATCAGCTTGTACCCCGTCCCGAACGGGCGCGGCTTTTCGTTCTCTGCCTTCGTTGCCTCAACCAGCGCTATATCCGCCATCGCTCACGCCCTCCTCGCCGACCCTGCAGACGAAGACCTGTCCGCGGGGGCCCCGGTCCTTGTGTATTCCGCGCCGCGCATCATCGAGTCCAGGATCTTGCTGTAGTCCTGGCACCGGCACAGATTGCCTGACAGCCCTTGGGCCATCTCTTCGCGCGTGGGATTGGGATTGGTCTTGAGGAATCCCACCGCCGACATGATGAACCCCGGCATGCAAAACGCGCACTGGAAGCCCTGCTCGTCCACTACCGCCCTCTGCACCGGGTGCAGCGAGCCATCGTCCGCTGCCAGGCCCTCGATGGTGACCACCTTGCGTCCGCGCACCGTATTCGTCAGCACCGAACAGCTATAGTACGGCACATCGTCGATTAGAACCGTACAGCTTCCGCACTCCGCGCGGTCGCAGCCCAGCTTGGTTCCGGTCAGTCCTAGCTTGTAACGCAGCGTCCATGCCAGGGTCTCCTGCTTCATCACTTCCGCGCGCCGCGGCTTGCCGTTGACCATAAGGGTGATCAGCCTCTCGCCCGCGCCGGAAGAGGTGCGGCCGTGCGGCGCCAGGAACCGGTAACTCGCCGCTCCCACCGCCGCTCCGCCCGCAATCACACCCAGGATGAATCTGCGCCTGGTGATCGCCTTCGATGGACTATCGCTGCTCTTCAGATCTTCCAAATCCGACATAGCCGCTTCTCCGATTGCCGCTTCTCAGACTTCAAGGACTTTCTGGGGGATGTTTCGCCGCGCTGCCGTGAGAATTCGCCGCGCGAGCAGTCGAGAACCCGATGCTCCGGATAGTTTAGACCCGGTCCGCCCGGATGTGAAGCCTCCAACCGGAAGAACTCCAAGCCAAAGGCAGGAAATTTTCCGAGTCTCCGTAAATGAAGGCGCAGCCGTCCTTTCATCCGGGACGGGAGGCGCCGTCTCTTGCTTCCCGATTCTTCGCGAAAGCGGAAAATGCGCGCTCCCTTTGCGGATCCATCTCTCGCCGGATTCCCGGAAGATGGATACGGATACATCCTGAATCGATCGAAGTCGTACAGAATCGGTGCGATTCGCCCATCGGCCAAGGCGCGCCTGATTTCTGCCACCGGGGAGATGATTGTTGTAACGAGTACCGTCCTTGCGACATCCTAGACTGGAGGAGAAGCTCCGAGCGGAGACAGGCGCGCGGTCGCGCCTTGCGCCCGCCTGCCTGTCTTGAGGCGTCCCGGCCAAGCCCCGGCCTGGTCCCGACGAAGGAGAACGCCGATGGCGAGTCTGAAACAGGAAATTGCGCAGGAGCGGCCTTTTTCGAGCGTGGAAGAGGAGGCTGTTCTCAACCTGATGCGCACCGCGGACTCGCTTCAGCGGGCGTTTCAGCGCAGGACCCGGAGCTGGGGCATCACCTCGACGCAATACAACGTGCTGCGGATTCTGCGCGGCTCGGAGCCGGATGGGCTTACCTGCGCCGCCATCGGCGCCCGCATGATCACGGCCGAGCCCGACATAACCCGGCTGCTGAATCGGCTGAAGGGGCTCAGGCTCATCCGGCAGCGGCGCGACCGGCATGACCGCCGCGCGGTCTGGACGCAGATCTCCGAGGCCGGCCTGGAGCTGCTCCGCGCCATGGACCCCGTCATTCTGGAGATGCCCCGCCAACTGCTGGGGCACCTGAACGAAGCGGAATTGGCTGAATTGATCCGGCTCCTCGAGCTGGCGCGCAAACCCGGCGGGGACGCGCAAGCCGTGGAGTGCGACTGCGATGGAAAAAAGCTGGAGTGAGTGAAGCATCGCGGCATGGCGCCGCCGGCTACGCGGTTACGATCTTCTGCGCCACCACTTCTTCGTCCATATCCGTCTGAATAATCTTGTTGTGCAGGCAGTAGAGAGCCAGTTCCAGGCGGTCTGAGACGCCCAGCTTGTCGTAGATCTTGCGCAGATAGTTCTTGATCACCTGCTCGGTGGTGCCCAACTGGAAGGCAATCTCCTTGTTGCGCTTTCCCTGGGTGATGCAGGTGATGATCGCCAGTTCCTTGGGCGAGAGCCGCGGCTGGCTGCGCGGACTCACCATGGCCGCGGCCTGGGCGCGGTAGGCCTCGATCACCCAGTTCACTGACTGGTTGTCGATCCAGGTTTCGCCGGCGGCGATCCGGCGCACGCAGCGGACCAGCAGGTCGGGCGAGATGGAGCGGTTGACAATCCCGCGGACTCCGCGCCGGTAAAGCTCCACCGTGTGGCTCTCGTCGGCCGCCACGGCCTGCACAATGAGCTTCACATCCGGAGCCAGCCGCAAAAGTTCGGGAATCACATTGGCGGTGCCGGCCAGCAGACCGCCCTCGAGCAGCACCACGTCGGTCGGGTAGCGCTCGATGGCGGAGCGAAGGCTGTCCAGTGAGTCGGCCTGGGCCACCACGCGTAGATCGTCTTCCAAGGCAAAAACCTTGCGAATGCCGACACGGTAAATCGCCTGGGAATCCGCAAGGATGATGCGGATCGTCCCCGGCTTGACTGTCGTGTCAAGTGATTCGCCGTCAGGAGCGTCGTCCAGGAAATCCATAGTTGGCTGCCGCCAAAAGATCGCCCCTCTCACTGCTCCGCAAATCGGTATTCATCAATCGTGGCGGCAGCAAGATGCAAATTTTGGCTTATGGAGCAGCGTACCACACGTCCCGTGCAATGAACCAGCACATCGTGGGGGGTACCTAGGACTGTACCGGGCATCCTCAGGTCAAAATTGATGTCCAGGCCGACCTCCAAATCCCGGTCCAGCTCAAAAAGGACCCCATTCGCGGACACGTTCTTGGTCAAGGCGGGCACTTCCTCGCCATCGGTCGCCACCACCACCGGCAGCGTGAGCGGAAATCGAACCGCGCATCGCACCTCCTGGCGCATAGGTGCGGATTCCGAGCTCCCAACGCGCGGGGAAAAACCCGAATTCAAAAACTTCATGGGTGGCATCTCGAACCTAGTATCAGGCATTTGAGCAACTCTAGTGAAGATTCACGCGGTGAGAAAGGGCACCAAAGTTTTCAGAACGGTAACCACTCACAACGCGGAATCGCCAGCTTAATTTTTTTTATATTTTTTCAGGTCTCCCGCCAGGCGTCGAATCAGACTGGAAAGAAGGCGGCCGAGGCGCCTACCCATTGTTGATTCTTGTTGTGGTCCACACCCATCATCCGCCCGCGGCCCAGGCGTACCAGCGACAGTGCGGGCGTCAGGCTGCCGCCATCCGGCCAAAGATACAGGATGCGGATCTCTGCCTGTGTGAGCCCGTGCGGAGTCTCGATGGTGGGCTCGAAACTCATGCGCTGCTGGAGCAGAAACTCAGCCCGGCGGGCGGGCGGAATTGCCTCCAGTTGCGCCTCCGTGGGGTCGAACTGAATCCCCTTGCCCGCAAACGAGAACAGCGGCTTGAGCAGCAGTTCGCTGTAAACCGTGCCGGGCCCGGCATCGTCCGGCAGCGCCACCCCCGCACTCTTGAGCTCGGCGCGGCCCGCTCCCTCGAGAAAGTCGCTAAGAAACACCGCCGGCGGAACCACGGGATGGCTGCCGGGCGGACGCGAGAGCCATGGAATCGAGAACTTGCTGATGAGGAAATACCAGTTCGGATGGCCTGCCCATTCCACATCCCACGCCCGCGTCAAGTCGAATTGCAGCCTCACGTTACGCGCGATCAGCTCGTCGGCGATGGCCCGGTTGTAGATGCGCTCGATCGGCACCAGCCGGCCAGAAGCATCGCGGTGGTGCAGCTTGTTTCCAACTCCTTCGATGCTCCGGATATCTACCACCGCAATGCCCAGCCGGCGCGCGGTAATGTCGAAATCGGGCCGCGTCTTCTGGTGCAGCGGGTCGAGCTCCGACAGGACCACGTTTTCCGGATCGTGGTTGCCGACGATCGTTCTCCGGAGCATATCCCAATATTCCGCCTCGTCCAACCCGCTCAGAAAAACGCCCAAACCGTCGTCCAGCCGGAACGCTTCGCGATACGCGGAGCATAGCTCGGCCTGATAGCCGTACACCGACGGAAATGCCTGCAGTTCCACCAGTCTTGGAGCCAACCCGCCGGCCGGGTCGCGAATCAGCGAAAAATCGGCGGTAAGAAAGTTGGGGTGAGCTGTCTCGCCCGTCAGGCAATAACCTGATGGAATTGCGTTGCGGGCCGCGGCAAGGCAGAGAGGGTTTCGCAGGAGATCCTGAGCCAATTCCGCGCCCTCCTGGGCCATGCCGTTCAGCAGCGGCAGCGGCACAAAGATCGGAGATTCCGCAATCCGGAATTCCACCCTCCCTCCGCAACGTTGCTCCAGCAGCGCCAGAAGCAAGGCGTAGGACTCCGGATCGAATCGCTGGTTGAATCGAGCGCGAATCTCGGGAATCACAGGTATGTCCTTTGGATCGATGGCTCTCCGTGGATTTCGCCGCACCCTGCGCAACCGGTTTTTGGGGCCGCGCACCGGGCGCTGACCCATTCTAGCCCTGCCCGGCGAGAACACGCCGCTGCTCGGAAGAATCGGGATCGAGCCGCATATTGGCGAAATAAAGGCAAATCTGTCTCGTTTTTGCTCTCTCCAACACCCATTAAAGCCCTTAAATGCGCCATTAGCTCTCAAATTTGTACAAAAAGTTACTTTTGTGGTAGATGCAATACCCTAATTGGGGTACTCTTTCCATGCAGAGTATTTCCACATAAGGAGCCACAGCAATGTTGTCCAGTACGAAAAAGATTCACCTTCTGGTTTTTGGTTTGACTTTGGCTATTTTCGGTGCATCCCGGTTGGCGGCCTCTCCCGCCGATCCGATGCCTTCACTGCCGCCGGGCCCTGGTGGCATAGTAGCTTTGGCTTCGCCTGCTGATCCCATGCCGTCTCTGCCTCCAGGCCCTGGCGGTATCGTCGCGCTGGCCTCGCCCGCCGACCCCATGCCGTCTCTGCCTCCAGGCCCTGGCGGTATCGTCGCGCTGGCCTCGCCCGCCGACCCCATGCCGTCTCTGCCTCCAGGCCCTGGCGGTGTCGTAGCGCTGGTCTCGCCTGCTGACCCAATGCCTTCACTACCTCCAGGCCCTGGCGGTATCGTCGCGCTGGCTTCGCCCGCCGATCCGATGCCTTCACTGCCTCCGGGTCCTGGCGGTGTCGTTGCATAGTTTTGGAAGTCTCCCCGGATTGTTGTAGGGCGCTCCCAGCCGATTCGCGGATAATCGAGAGTATGATTGCGTCTATGGGTTCGGGTGAGGGGCTGAAGTGAGCCTGCAGACTGGTGCATTCTTCGCCAGCATTGTGGCTGAGGCGGCCATTGTCGCGCTGCTCACCTACAGGCGCGCGTGGCGAACCTTGCCGTTCTTCTGCATTTACAGCCTCGAATGCCTGCTCACCAGTGTCGCTTACTACACTGTGCAGCGCACCTGTTCCGCCACGACCCTGTTCAACTTCTATTTCTATGAGAACATTCTGGACTTCGCGTTGCAGTTCTGTGTGCTCGTTGAAGTGGCTTGGTCGGTCTTCCGCCCCTACCGCAAGTCTCTCCCTTCCGCCACGGTCTGGGTGCTGGGATTTTTGATTGCAGCCGTTGGAGCGGCGATTTGGCCTTTTGCCGACTCCGCGGCCTCGCTCAACATCACCGCCCAGGGACACTTCCTGGTACATCTCCAGCAGAATGTCTCCATCCTCAGAGTTCTCCTTTTCCTGGTTCTGGCCGGATGCAGTCAGCTGCTTTCCATCGGCTGGAAAGACCGGGAGCTGCAGGTAGCCACCGGGCTTGGGTTTTATTCCCTGGTCTCTTTGTCGGTCACCGTGTGGCATTCCCACCAGACCAGCCGTCAGCAGTACGTGGCCCTGGAGCGCCTGTTGGCCGCAACCTATGTCTGCTCTTTGCTTTATTGGGTATACAGCTTCGCGCAGAAAGAGGCGGAGCGGCGCGAATTCAGCCCGCAAATGCAGAGCGTGCTGCTGGCTGTGGCCGGAGCCGCGCGCAGCACCAGGATCGCGTTAGCGGATTCCCCGTCGGCTCAATCCCGGAAGGGAGGGGGGCCATGAGGAGCAATTTGGAGAAGCCCGGTAACTGGTTTGCTACCCCATTGGTTACTTTAGTGCATTGTCCCATCGAGTGCCCTGAACTAACACAAAAGAGTTGGAAATCTGAAAGATTTTTGTGGTGATGCGAGCGGAATTCTGGTAATAGTAATAGGTAACCGAAATGCTGGCCGGGCCCCGGTGACCGACATTTGGTCACCAGTACGCGGTAAAAAGGATCGCACATGATTCTACCGTTGCTACAAATTGCGGCAATTGTCGCTACTGCGATTTACCTTGGTCGTTGGCGTATGCGTGTACGCCGCAGGAATTCACAAACCTGGGAGGATTTGCTTGCTCGCCTTCGGCCCGATTGGAGCGCCCGCGAGCTCAGCGATCATTTCCTGTGGAAAGAAGGTCTCAGCGCAACCCCTGAGGATGCCTGGAAGCGGATGGAAGGCCCGAAGGGTCTGTGGGTGATGTACCAGAATGCGCAGGTCCTGCTCGAAATGGCGAACTTCGCCGCCAGGAACTGCGAGGGCGTTGACC
Organism: uncultured Acidobacteriaceae bacterium; assembly: GCA_963770555.1. Taxonomy (GTDB): domain Bacteria; phylum Acidobacteriota; class Terriglobia; order Terriglobales; family Acidobacteriaceae; genus Telmatobacter. Next base: position 370,676 of record CAVYQC010000006.1, on the reverse strand, counting down.
GCCTTCTGATTGAAACCCTGCACAGCGACGCGATGCAGATTCGCGTATGCGTGCTGATGGCCCTGGGTCAGTATGCCTTCACCCAGGCCAGCGAAGGCGTTCGCATCAATGCCTTCCGCGCCGCGTCAATGTATACCGGAATGGCTGCCCGGATGACCCAGTTGATGCAGGACCATGCGGCCGTGATGGTTCCCAACTTCGTAGCAGCTATGTAACGCGATCTCCTCTCCGGCAAAAAACCCTGGCTCAAACGCCAGGGTTTTTTGTTGTCTGTTTCCGGCCATTGCCGCGCCGCATCCCGCACCGCATGCCGACCGGCGCCGTCCCGCCGCTTGGATCCGCTTCAATCCGGGTTCTCCGCCAGGAATCCGTTGATCCTTGCGAACTCCTCTTCACCAAGCCTGAAGTCCAGCGCGGCTGCCAGCTCCTCAACCTGCATGGCGCTGCGGCCGCCTACAATGGCCGCTGTGATGGCCGGATGATGCAGCGTCCAGGCCACCGCCACCACCCCCGGAGTCACTCCGTAGCCGCCGCCGATCTCGCGCAGCAGTTCCACCAGGCGCAGATTGCGGCTGAGACGCGGCTCTTTGAACTCCACATTGTTCCGGCGCCAATCGTTCGCAGGCATGGCCGCTATGCGCTCCGCGGTCATTTTGCCGGTAAGCATGCCTGAGAGCATGGGCGAATAATTGATGACTCCGATTCCGTGGGCCTGCACAAAGGGCAAAACCTGCTCTTCGATTGCGCGCCGCAGCATGGAGTAAGGCGGCTGCAGGCTGGTAATGGGCGCGATCTTCTTGAGGCGCTTCATCTGCTCGGCGGAAAAATTGGAGACGCCGATCCAGCGGATCTTGCCCTGCTCGCGGAACCGCGTCAATGCCTCCCAGGCTGCTTCGATCTCATCCTCGGGACTCGGCCAGTGAATCTGGTAGAGATCGATCGTTTCAAGACCGAGGCGCCGTAATGAACCCTCCAGCTCCTCGGCCAGCGAAGCGGGCTTGAGCGAGCTGTAGATGGACCCGTCGGAATTCCAGGGCCGCGAGCACTTGGTAAAGATGTACGGCTTGCGGCCGGAGGACTTCACGGCCCGCGCGACCACCTCTTCGGAGTGGCCCAGCCCGTACACAGCGGCCGTATCGATCCAGTTCACGCCCAGCTCCAGCGCGCGATGGATGGCGGCCACCGATTCTTGGTCGTCCTGCGGTCCCCAGGCGTATTGCCAGTCGCCGCCGCCGATGGCCCAGGCGCCGAAGCCGATGGGCGTAAGTTGAAGGTCGGAGTTGCCCAGAGTGCGGAGTTTCGCGGTAGGCGCAGTCTTCATTTCACAAGCATAGATGACGCCGGCGCGTCGAGGATGCGGGAATGAGGAGCCTCTCGCGCTGGAGCGCTCAGGCAGCGATCAGGAACCGGCCCTCGCGCATGATCTGCTCCGTCACCCGTTCCGCGCCGGTCCCAGTCTCCAGCCAGATGTTGAAGCCCAGGCCAACCACGTCAATGTGCGTGCCGGAGCGCCACGGCGCGCCGGTGTGCTCGCCGTAAGGATTGCCGAAGGCGATATGGATGCCGGGAAACTTCTCGTCCTGGAGAATGTTGCCGATCACCCGCTCGATTCCCAGGTTGGTGCCGATGGCAAACTCGCCCACCCGGTCGGAGTTTTCATCTGTATGCGTGTAGGCCCAGAAATCGGCCTCCAGTTGCTTGTTCGCGCTGGCGCAGCGGACGATGCGGTTGCCCGCGATCTCGATGGTGAGCGGCATGCCCTTGAGCAGCCCGTAGCGCGCGCAAAGCCAGTCGCCCACCACGCCATCCACAACAAACGTACCGTTCACTTCGCCGGGCGAGGTAAAGCACTCGCCGCCCGGCAGGTTGCCCCATTTCTCCGGCGAAATGATGCCCGAAGTCTTGAACCACTTGTAGCCGGGATTCATCTCCGCCGTGATGTCGGTTCCCGCCGCGGTCGTAGCGCGAATGCGCGTGGCCTTGCGCACGCGGTCGAGCACTTTTTGCGAGAGCCGGTCCACCAGGTCGAAGTCCGCGCGCATGCCCTGGCACATGATCTCCGGCGTGATGTTGACCATGTGCGCGTGGCGCATGTGGCGGCGGTTCACCACGTCGGTCATTTGCATGCGCGAGTGCAATTCGTTGGGCTGCACCTGCACCGCAAAGATCGAGACCTGCGAAGTCTCCATATCGGCCAGCACAGCAGCGGGCATATCGCCGAGGGGGCGCGGCGCGAGATCTTCGAGCAGAAACGCATTCCAAGTGCAGCCGCGCTCGGCCAACTGCCCGGCAAGTGCGGCAGCGATGGGCTCGGTCACGCGGTCGGCGATGAGTGTGACCTTTTCTGCCGGATCGATGCGCAGACACGTCAGCACAGCAGAGCGCGCGCCCTGGATAAAGTCTGAGGGGTAGTCGATCGACAGAAGATGCGCGGCGGCCTGGTTCATGCGTCCTACAGGATGATCCCGCGAGTTGCGGGGCATCTCTTGAGGTTAATAGAAAACGCATGCAAATGAAACCGAGGAGCGCCTAGAACGCAACCCCTTGCGGATTTACTCGAAGAAGGGGAAGATAGAACCAATGGCAGAGCAACTCCAAATCGAGCTCGGACCGGCGAAGATCGTGGCGCTTGACGCGCTTGCAGTTCATTCGGGCAAGCGGCGCGAAGAGCTGGTCGCCCAGGCGGTCGAAGAATTGCTGGCCCTCGAGCAACACAACCTTGACGCCATTCGCGAAGGAATGGCAGATGTCGCCGCCGGGCGTGTCACTCCACACGAAGAGATAATTCCGCTGATCGAAACGCTGCGGAACCGCGCGTGAAACTGGTTTGGTCGCATCGGGCTCGGCACGACTTACTGGATTTGCGGGAATTCGTGAGGTAAAAGCCTTCCCTGGGCGATCGTATTGCCGGTAGCTTGGAATCCGCCTGTGAACGGATCTCTTCTTTTCCGCTGTCCGGACGCCTGGGCCGAATTGAAGGCACGCGGGAGGTCGTTCTCACTGGCACTCCCTTCCTCATCGCATACAAAGTTGAAGAAGATCGCGTAGCCCTGCTGGCGATCCTTCACGGATCCCGCCAATGGCCCACGGAACTCGAATGACAGGCACGCGAACTCCTTACAGCCCCGCCGCCGTCTCCTTCGCCATGTAATCCACCACCGCCTTCAAATCGCCCTTGGTTTCTTCGAAGACCTTGAGCTGCCGGTCGGCGCCGGTGCCGGTCTTCAGGATCGTGCGCACGCCTTCGATGGCTTCGCGGCTTCCCAGTTCATCCACCGCCGGATCGATCAGCACCAGAAACTCCTCGATCAAATCGCGCAGCGGAATCTCCTGCTGCTTGCCGAAGTCGATCAGCTTGCCGTCGAGCCCGTAGCGCACGGCGCGGAATTTGTTTTCGGCAATCAGCGAGCGCGTGTACTGGCGAAAATCCTGGTTGGCCGCGTGCAGCTTGTAGAGATAAGCCGCCGTGGCCTGGATGAGCGCGGCGATGGCCACCGTCTCCTCGGCGCGCAGTGGAATGTCGCAGGCGCGCACCTCCACGGTGTTGAAGAACGGATGCGGCCGGATGTCCCACCAGATCTTCTTCGCGTTGTCGATGCAGTTGGTGCGCACCAGCAGGCTCACATAATTTTCAAATTCCGAGTAGGAAGAAAACGCATCGGGAATGCCGGTGCGCGGAAAGTTTTCGAACACCTTGGCGCGGTAGCCCTTGTAGCCGGTGTTCAGACCCAGCCAGAAGGGAGAATTGGTGGCCAGCGCCATGATGTGGGGCAGAAAATAGCGCATCGAATTCATGATGCGGATGGCCGCCTCGCGGTCCTCGATGCCCACGTGTACGTGCAGGCCGAAGATGAGGTTGGCGCGGGCCACAAGCTGCAGGTCCTTCACCACCTGGTGATAGCGCGGGTCGGGATAAATATCCTGGGTGCGCCAGTCCGCGAACGGGTGCGTGGCGCCGGCCACCAGCTCCAGTCCATGCTCCCTGGCCAGCTTGATCATCTCGCGGCGCAAATCGTAGATGTCGTCGCGGGCCTCGTCGATGTTGCGGCACACGCGCGTGCCCACCTCCACCACCGAGGTGTGCATCTCCGCCTTCACGCGCTCCTGCAAGCGCAGTTTGCCCACCGCCAGCATCTCCGTTTGGATGTGCGAGCGAAGATCGCGCGTGACCGGATCGACGGTCTGGTATTCCTCTTCAATGCCCAGTGAGAAGGATGGCCGCATGCGTTGGACCTCAGTACAGCTTGCGGCCATTGTAGCGGGTGCGCTGCGGGCTGAAGTGCCCGCCGCGGCTTGAAAAAGGCAGGATTTGCAGCGAAAAAAGGGGCAAAACGGCAGGAAAATGGGGGCTTCTATTAACTGGTTGGTTAACTAGGTTCATCATTCAAGTTGCTCATATAATTGCGGTTACTCCTATCGCTGCACCAAAAATGGGGCGCTTTGCGCGGGGTGGGGGGTAGGGGGTACGGACCGGGCAGATGGCTGACACTTTAGACCGGGCGCATGCCTGAGCCAGAGGGAGCCCGGTTTGAGTATGCGCTTGCGGCAGGAAATTCTGCGCAACCAAGAATCGTGACGCACGCTGCGCCCCCAAAAAGCTGCCTGCGACTACCAGTTCATTTGGCGCATGCGCTCCTCAATGAGCGCGCTGTAGTGGGTCATGCGCTCGGGGCGCCGCTTCAAGGGAGCCGGCAGAATCGCGGCGAGCTGCGCGGACTGTTCCCGGCCGACATTCCGGGCCGAGGTTTTGAAGTAGTAAGCGCATGCTGCATCTGCCCCATAGATACCAGGGCCCCACTCGACTTCGTTCAGGTAGAGCTCCAGGATGCGCCGCTTGCCGAGCACCAGTTCGGCCACCGGCACCAGCGTGAACTCCGCGCCCTTGCGAAGGATGGATCGGCCGGTTCCAAAAAACAGGTTCTTTACCAGTTGCTGCGTAAGGGTGGAAGCTCCGCGCGTGCGGCCGCCCTCCATATCGCCTTCGGCGTCGATCTGAATCTGGTGCCAGTCGAAGCCATGGTGCTGGTAGAAGCGCGCGTCCTCGGCGGCAATCACGGCGTGCTGCAGATCGGGCGAGATCTGGCTGAGCGGAATGAATGTGTATCGCTCGCGATACGGCCTGCCGTGAATCCAGGCCTGCACGCGGCGCTCGAAGTGTACAGCGGTCGTGGGAGGGTCGATCCACCGAGCGGCCAAAAGCATCAGCGCGGCCAGTGACCAGAGCAGCACCACGCCGAGCCCAAGCCAAAGAAGAACGGATCGGAGTGGACGCTTTCGCAGCGGTGTTCTGGCGCGTGTGTCCGGCGCTTGCGTCACGTCTTCAGAATAATGGTCCTGCGTGGTCTGAATGCGGTTGTTCAGAGGTTTCTCAGGGTTTGCAGCCTGGATGCGGGTTCTTGAACGCGACGTCGGTGACCAACCAGTCCGACAGGCTTTTGTCAACGATTTCGCCATCCCCCGCTTGTGGATTGATCGACGAGCGGGCCAGCAGCACAGACACCTTCACCTTTCCCTTGACGCAGTAGGTGGTAAACAGATGCGCCAGCCCCTGGTCGGCAATGTCCATGGTGTCGGCGGAAAGGGCGCCGTCGGCTCCGGAGATATCGAACGGGGCCAGGATGACCTGGTTGACGACCAGGTTGTCTGACTTCACCCCGGAAGAGTCATAGCGGACGACGAGGGTGGCTCTCTTCTCGAGCGCATCCGGGTTGGCTGTGAAGTGGATGCCCGGAAGGGTCACTCCTGCCGGATTGGGTTTGGGCGCCTTGGCGTCGAACGCAAGCCGGTAGGGAAGGCCTTTCCATTTGGGAGTTACAGGAATGCCGGGAGCCTCTTTTGCCTGAGGGCCGCACCCGGCCAGGAACAGCGCAGCGCCCATCGCCAGCAGGATGGCTTTTCTCACATCGTCCTCCTCTCGTTCAAAAAGCCGACGCGCCAGAATATCACCGCGGCGGGACTTTGGGATGTGACAGCGGAGGAGCCAGGGACAGGCAGCGGTGACGCGAACGGCGCGGGGCAAACGCGCGCTGCGGCGCATGGTTTCTCTTTGAACTACATGGAGCGCGCGCGGGCCAGCTCCACGATCTTATCGATCATGTCGGTGTACGAGTAGCCGGCCTTCTTGGCGGCCATGGTGAATTCGGCGGCGCTGGCGAGCCATGGGTTGGGATTCGCTTCGATGACGTAAACCTCGCCTTCCTTGTTCAACCGCATATCGATGCGGCTATAGTCGCGCAGCTTGAGGGCGCGGTAGGCGGCCAGCGCGGTGTCCTGAAGTTTTTGCTCGATCTCGTCGTCCAGGTCTTCAACCGGCGCCGATTTTGTCACCTTGTAGGCCTCGGTCTCGTAATCGAATTTCACGTCCTGGCCGGCGATGCGCGGGGTTCCCTTGGGAAGCTTGGAAAGATCGAGTTCAATCAGCGGCAGCACCTCGGCGTTCTCGTTGCCCAGAATGGAGGCGTAGATTTCGCGGCCTTCAATATACTCCTCAATCAGCGCTGGACTGTCGAACTGGTCGTGGATGTAGTCGATGCGCTCCATCAGCTCTTTCACGCTCTCTACCACCGAGCCGTTGTCGATGCCGATCGATCCGTCTTCGGAGACCGGCTTGACGATGAGCGGAAACTTGATATCGTGCGAGTGCTCGGTGCGGCCTCTGTAGCTGGTTGCGAAGTCAGGGGTATTGATCTTGTGAAAGTCGAAAATCTTTTTGGCGATCGACTTGTCCTGGGCAAGATAGAGAGCCTGCGGGCCGCTGCCGGTATAGGGAATGTGCAGCAGCTCCAGATAGGCGGCGATGTTCTTGTCCATGGTGTCGTCGCCGGCGTAAGACTCGGTGAGGTTGAAGACCAGGTCGGCGCCGCACCTTGCCAGCGCAAGCAGAGATTGATTCTTGCCGTCGAGGACGTGATAGGAAGGTTCGTGCCCCAGCTTGGTCAACGCCTGGAAGATCTCTTCGCGGTCGTGCAGCGGATCTTTTTTCTTCTTTGCACGCTTGCCGCTCTTGCCGCGCGGCGCCTTCACCGGCTCCGGCTCAGGCTCGGGCGGGCCTTCCTCCCAGACATCGTGCAATATCGTTACTTTCAGGTTTGCCATCGTGCCTCTGCGCCTTTTCGGCTTGACTCACATCTGCCGCCGATGTGAAGCGCCCATCAGGAATCAGGGCAGAATAAACTTGCCCCGAGTGATGTAGTTCATCGCCAGCGCGGTCGCGTAAACGGCGACCTCGGTCAAATAGTCCCTTTCACATTTTATGTCCGCACGCAGGCCGAGGTCGCTGACTTTTGCTTCAAGGGCTTCCACCAGCTTCTTCACCAGCGGACGTTGAACGCCCGTCCAATAATTCACCTTGTCGACCAGCACCTTGCGATTCTCCCGCAGAAGATCCACCGCCGGGCGAACATGGTTGCGGCGGCGCTTCGATACGTTGAAGATATCGTGCAGATCGGCGTCGAGCGGAAGCTCGCCGGGAGTGAGCTGCTGATCGAGCGCCCGCTGATAGAACTCGCCGACCGTCACATCCATTTCGTCGACGGTAATATCGGTATCGCCGTGCGCGACGACAGGGTCGGCGCCGCCCAGCTTGCGGCCGATACGATTCATGTAGAGCAGCTTGTTCATCGCGCCCCAGCCCTGGTACCGCTTGCGCCAGTTGGAGCGAGGCGTCAGCCACACCGCGAAGGTCTCGGCGAAGTCTTCATCGGGATGCTTTTGCGCGTACCAGCCTTCCATGTGGCGCACGAACTGGCGCGAGAACGGAACCGGTTTGTAGCTGTCCCGGTAAGGCCGCCGGTAGGGTCCAAAGAGGCTGCGCCACTCCTCCGTTTTGTAGAGAGCATAGGCGTAATTGAAAGCGTGGCCGGCCTCGTGGCGCAGGTACATCATGATCTGCCGCGCGTCTTCAATGTCGTTCATCTCCGATTCCAGGCGCTGCAGATTCGGGTCGGCCAGATAGAACGGGATTCCGATAACCGGCTCCATACTGGGGCAGCCCCACTCGTCGGTGAGGTAGCACTTGGGGCGGAAACTCTTGAGCCTCTTGGCATCCAGCTCTTTGTAGAGTTGCAGAACGAAGCGTTCAAGGGGAGAGCCTTCCAGCCGCAAGCCGAGCTGCTGGATTGGCTTGGATAGGATCTCCTGAACCTCTGCCGGTGCTTTTTCGAAATTGGCCACAGATGGTGAAAGCGTAGCACAGGCAAGGTGGAGCCGGACCGAACGCATGTATCGAGGCAAGGCGCTATGGAACCGCCGGCCGGGTTGCGGCCTTCTGTGTGCCGTTGGATTGATGGGCCGACTGGGAGTGGGATTCGGGGGTTGCGGGGTTCAGTTCAAGAACATCGTGCGATACAGCGTGTCCCGCTGCACCGGTTTGAAGCCTGCGTCGCGGATGATGCGCCGCAGCTCTTCTTCCGTTGTACAGTTCGAAGTGCCCGCGGCCCGCACTACATTTTCTTCAAGCATCACCGAGCCTACGTCGTTGCCGCCGAAATGGAGGCCCAGCTCCAGCACCTTCAATCCCTGCGTCACCCAGCTGGCCTGCACATTTTCGATGTTGTCGAGATAGAGGCGCGCGATGGCCAGCACCTTTAGATATTCAACAGACGTCGCCTCGTCCCAGCCGCGGCCGCCGAGGGCGGTGTGTTTGGGCTGAAAGCTCCAGGGGATGAACGCCGTGAATCCGCCGGTCTCTTCCTGCAGGCGGCGCACCACTTCAAAGTGATTCACGCGCTGATCGAAGCTCTCGCCCACGCCGAACATCATGGTGGCCGTGGTGCGCATGCCCAGCTGGTGCGCGGTGCGGTGCACGCTCACCCACTCTTCGGTGCGGCATTTGAGGCGCGCGATGCGGAAGCGCACATCGTCGTCGAGAATCTCCGCGCCTCCGCCGGGGATGGAGTCGAGGCCGGCATCGCGCAAACGGGCGATGGTGTCGCGCAGGCTCAGAGAAGAGTACTCGGCGATGGCCAGAACTTCCGAGGCGGATAGGCAGTGCAGCCAGATCTTGGGAAAGCGCTGCTTGATGCCGCTGAACAAACGCTCGAACCAGTCGATCTTCAGATCGGGATGAAGTCCGCCCTGCATCAGCACGCCGGTGCCGCCCATCTCTTCGGTCTCGGCGATCTTCTCGTAAATCTTTTCCACATCCAGAATGTAGCCTTCGTCTGAACGCGCGCCTTTGAGCGGCCGATAGAAGGCGCAGAAGGTGCAATATTCGGTGCAGAAATTCGTGTAATTGATATTGCGGTCGATGATGTAGGTAACGACCCCTTCAGGATGCATACGCCGCCGCACTGCGTCGGCCTCAAACCCCAGTCCGATCAAGTCGGGGGAGTGGAAGTAATCGAGAGCCTGTTGGCGCGTGATCGGCATGGCTCGATTCTAACAACTCGCCGGTTGGCGGGATGCAGGGATTTTCGATGCAACTGGTTTTCAATTCGTGCCATCCACATCAGAGAAGGCAAATGGACCGGGAAGTGGAGCCCGACGGCATCTCACTTGGGCCGAATCAAGAAGATGCCGCGGTTGAGCAGTCGTCTCCCCTGGGTGCGCGCCAGGTTCGAAGCGGTGGAAATTCCGCTGAAAAGGACGAAGAAATCAAGAAAAGCGCGGAACATGCCTCCCGGTTTCGTGTTTTCCATGGTGGGAAGTACCCTCAAGGTGCAAAATCGACTACCACGTTTGTTGGAGATGCAACGAGGGTTAGTGGTTGCACAATCTTACTTAAGGAATACAGGGCGGATTACTTGAGGCCGTGGGAACACCCCTCGGCCTCCTCTTCCCACTCTGGGAAAGGCGGAGAACCGTTGGCGCGCTCTAAACCTTTTATTGTCAGCATGAATACCGCTGCCTTTCCGCATCCTTGCCGGAAGCGGGATTCACGCCTGGAAGCGCTTCCGGTGCCATATCCAGGCCGTGCTGATCATCTCGTCGAGCCGCGTGTAGCGTGGTTTCCAGCCAAGCTCACTCATTATTTTGCCGGAGCCTGCCACCAGGACGGCCGGGTCGCCCGAGCGGCGGGGATGGATTTCAGCCGGAATCGGATGGCCGGTCACGCGGCGGGCCGACTCAATCACTTCGCGGACGCTGAATCCCTGCCCGTTGCCCAGGTTGAAGATCAGCCGGGTTTCGGGACCGGCTCCAAGAGCCTGCAAAGCCAGCAGGTGAGCGTCGGCGAGGTCCGAAACGTGAATGTAATCGCGGATGCAGGTGCCGTCGGGAGTGGGGTAGTCGTCGCCATAGATGCGGATCGCACTGCGCCGTCCCAGGGCCACATCGAGCACCAGCGGAATGAGATGGGTTTCGGGTTGATGCGCTTCGCCACGGGTAATACCGGACGGCCCCTCGGGCGCTCCGGCCACGTTGAAATAGCGCAGCGAGGCGTAGCGCAGTCCGTGGATGCGGTTGAACCAGGTGAGCATCTTCTCCACCAGGAGCTTCGATTCGCCGTAGGCGTTGGTCGGCAGAAGTCTAGCATCTTCCTGAATCGGCACAGATTCTGGCTCGCCATAGACGGCTGCCGTGGAGGAAAAAACCAGCCGGCGCACTGCGCAGGCCAGCATGGCTTCGAGCAGCGAGAGCGTAGAGGCGGTGTTGTTGCGGAAATAGAGTTCCGGCCGCGCCATGGATTCGCCGGCCTCGATCAGGGCGGCAAAATGGAGCACGCCGTCAAACGGCTGTTTCTGGTCGGCGGCGGCGGTGAAGATCTCGCTCAGCAGCCGACCGTCCGCCAGTTCCCCCTCGATAAACGGCACGCCGGCGGGGAGCAAATCGCGCTGGCCATGGCCCAGGTTGTCGAAAATCACCGCTTCATGCCCTTGCCCTGCAAGCAATCCGGCAACTGTACCACCTATGTACCCTGCACCGCCGGTAATCAGAATCTTCACAAAAAAAACTGTCCTTTCGCCACCAGTTTAGGTAACCTTGAGTCTATTACAGTGGTGTGCGTTCAGACTGGCTGGAGTCCCTTGCTTTATGGGCTTCCGAGTTTGCGGCTCACGGCGCAGTCCCAAAAGACGATACGTCCTGGGGCCGTTGAGTGTCGAGCATGTCTGATTCGCCGCACTCGAACGCGAGTTGGAGATATCCCTTCGGGATTCGAGGGAGAGAGTTCGTTTTGCCGATTGCCTTGGACGCCAAGAGGGAAAGCCGCGATGTCCGGGGCCTGTCAAACTGAAAATCCGCATGGGGCGCAAGATCCAGGTACACGGGACAGCGGTCCAGGCGCAAGATCTCTCCGGCCATTCGCAATCGCCACGAAGACCAGAATGAGGTTTTCCCCCATCGACTGCATGTATGAACTATTTCGACCGGGCGTATTGACCGGACGCAGAGAGCGGCCGGGCAAAGATAGTTTCAAACGGATTCCGCCATGGTTGGATGACGGGAAGAAGATTGCGGATCGCGAGGCGTTTTTGGTTTCGCGGCCAGCTTTCTCCGGCCATTCTTTTTTTTGAACAATCCTGTGCCGCTCCTGCGGCCGGAAGTGAGGACTGAAATCATGCCGATGACGTACTCCCCTATACGGACCAACTTCGGTTTGCTGCCCGAGCCAGAGGGAAGGTCTGCCTCATTCATCACCAGCGTCTTTATTAACATGACGATTTTGGCCATCGTCCTGATCGTGGGAACCATGGCCAGGCATGTGCTGATTCAGCACCAGTACGAGATGACCGAGCTGATCGTGCCCAGCCAGCCGCCGCCGCCCATCAAGGTAAAGCCGCCCGTATTGCCCAAGTTGCCGCCTCCGCCGGAGCCGCCCAAGATCCAGTTGGATGAGAAGCGGATCGAGATGCCCAAGCCGAAGCCGGAGCCCAAGCCCATCCAGATGGAAGCCAAGCTGGCCATGCCCGTGGTAAAGCAGAACAAGCCGGCCATCATCCTGGCGCCCCAGCCCAAGGCGGCGCTTACGGCCGCGATGCCGGCGCAGACGCCCCAGATTCATCCCTCCACGGCGCCCGTGCATCTGGGCCAGACGTTTGGCGTCACGCCCAATCCCAATGCCAGCCGCCCGGCCACCATAGCCGCCATCGGCAATCCTTATGGCGGAATGCAGGGCCCGGCCGTTGCGCCGCATGGCGTGGTGGGTTCGGCGGGCATCGGAAACGGCACCAAATTCGGTTCCAATGCCGGCGTGGTGGGCAGAGTCGCCTCCGCGGGCATTCCCGGAGCCACGGGAACCAGGACCTCGGGAAGCTACGGCAAGGTAGCTTCCGCGGGCATTCCCGTTACCACCGTTGCCGCAGCGGTTCCGAAAGCAATTACGGAGCCGGTCGCAACCACCCTCGAAGTGCTCTCCAAGCCGCCGGTTCAGTACACGAGCGAAGCGCGGCAGTTGCGCGTCCAGGGAGATGTGGTGCTGCGAGTTACCTTCCTGGCAACCGGCCAGGTAGTCGTGGAAGGAGTCATTCACGGATTGGGCCACGGACTGGACGAGGAGGCTCGCCGGGTGGCGCAGCAGATACGCTTCCGTCCGGCCACCCGCGATGGACGCCCGGTGGATTTGACGACCAACATCGTCATAACTTTCCAATTGGCGTAGCATCGATTTTGCAGCGAGATTGCAGGTCTACGCTCAGCAGCCATGCCGGGATAGCCCAAGCGGCCCGAGGTAGACTGGCACGAACCCACCTAGGAGCTTGAAATGACGTTTCGGAAGATCCCCCTAACCTTCCTTGTCCTCACTCTGGGTGTGTCCTGCGCGTATGCGAAGAAGCAGCCGAAGTTTCAGCAGGCACACCAACTTACCCCCGAGCAAGCCGCCCTGGTGGATAGAGCCGTCGCACGCGAAAAGGTGCTGATCAAGAGCATCCAGCAGCGCACCCCGCTGGTGGAGACCTACATCCAGGACACCCGCCCCGACGTGAAGCTCTATGAAGTCCCCGTGGACGACCAGTACATGCTCAGCCGCGTCGACTTCGGCAAGGGCTTTTTCGACAAGAGCTACTCCCCGCGCAGCGAGGGCAAGCACGGCTGGTTCAAGGGCTCGTTTGGATCCATCACCGGACTTACCAAGGCGCTGGGCCTGGAGAAATTCACCTACTCGCCCACCGGCTTCATGCAGATGATGTTCGTCGATCCATCGGGATTCGACCAGCAGCACTACGTCTTCAGCTATGTGCGCCGCGAGTTTCTGGGCTCGGTCCGCACCTGGGTCTTCGACGTGCATCCCAAGGTGGCGGGCATGGGCCGCTTCTATGGCCGCATCTGGATCGAAGACCAGGACGGCAACGTGGTCCGCTTCAACGGAACCTACACCGGTCCCACCTCTGAAGACTCGTCCAAGTACTACTTCCACTTCGACAGTTGGCGCATGAACGTGCAGCCCGGCGTCTGGCTGCCGGTGGCCATCTACGTGGAAGAGTCCCAGCGTGAAGGCTCGAAGACCACGGGACTCAAGGCCCAGACGCACTTCTGGGGCTACTCTCTCAAGCTGCCTACCCGCGATAGCGAAAACGTGAGCGTGAAGGTGGACGATGCCGTGGACCAGAGCGACGATTCGCAGGACGTGGGTCCGCTGCAGGCCTCGCGCATGTGGATCACCCAGGCCGAAAACAACGTCATCGACCGGCTGGTCGAGGCCGGCTTGGTGGCGCCGCTCACTCCGGGCGGCTACGAAGACAAGGTCCTGGGGCAGATCGTGATCAATCTGATCGTACCCAATAACCTGGCCTTCACTGACCAGATCCATTGCCGCGTTCTGCTCACCGATACCGTGGAAGCCACCACGGTGGGCAACACCATCCTGGTGAGCAAAGGGCTCATCGATTCGCTGCCCAGCGAGCCGGCCATTGCCTCGGTGATGGCCATGGAATTGGCCCACATCGCCCTCGGTCACCACATCGACACCCGCTACGCGTTCAACGACCGGCTGCTCTTCCCCGACGAATCCACCTTCCAGCGCATCGACATGTACCACTCCGACGTGGACAACGCCACCGCCGCCAAAAAGGCGATGGAGTACCTTCAGGCCTCGATGTACAAGGATCAGCTGCCGACCGCCGGCCTTTACTACGCGGAGTTGATGGAGCGGGGCAAAGTTCTGAAGGCGCTCAACACCCCCAAGCTGGGCGATTCGCTGCTCAAGCCCGACGGTACGCCGTGGATGGCGGACCTGGAGCACATGGCTCCGCAGTTGAACTGGGACGACCTGAACCAGACCGCCGCGCTGCCGCTGGGAAGCTGGCTCAAGACCGATCCGTGGGACGACAAGGTGCACATGCTGAGCGCCAAACGGTATGCGCCCATGAATGCCCGCGACAAGATGCCGTTTGAAGTGACCCCGGTCTTCTACAAGCTGCAGCGCTACGAACTGGCCAACGCCGAACCTCCGGCCTCGCCCGCAGCTCCCGCGGGCGCCCCTCCCGCCGCTGCGCCGGCAGATGCCGGACCCGCCGCGCCGCCGGCGGCCGGCGACCAGCCCGCCGCGCCTGCGGCTGCCCCGCCGGGCCAGCCCGCCAACGGAACTGCGCCTCAGCCGCCGCAGGGCGACCAGCAGCCTGCCACCGCGGCGCAAAATCCGCAATGATTTAGGCTCGCAAGAAGCCGATGGACCGCTCACTGCGCACCCACTTGTGCGGGTGAGCGGTCTTAATGCAATCTAAGAGTCGGTTTGCGTGGAATCGGCACTCTCCACTCGGCGCGGCCCTCGGGCAGCGGCGGGAGCAGCGATTCCGAAAAGAGGCGGACCGGCTCTGGAACTGCCGTAAAGCTGAATCCAAGCTCACGCTTCAAAAGCGGAACTCGGATTTCCCCCGGAACTGGATGTGTTCAGTGTTGATGAAACAATCGATCCTGGCTGTCTTTTGCATTCTTCTCGCTTCCGCCGCCCATTCAGCCAGCGCGCAGGTTGCTCCCGCGGCCCAGCGGAGCGGGCTCTCTGTTACCGCCGGCGGAGAATTCTCCGCTTTCCAGCCCGATTATGCCGGCAATGGCGTTGCTGAGACCAGTCCCAACCGGCTTTTCGGCATCGGCGCTTACGTGGACGCGCGGTTCAATCGCTGGGTGCAGATTGAAGCCGAAGGGCGCTGGCTGCATTTCAACCAGTACTATTTTGGCGATCCACCGACGGGCAACGGCGAGAACAGCTATTTGATCGGCCCGCGCATCCCCATTCACGACTTCCACGGATGGACCCCGTACGGCAAGGTGCTCTTCGGCTGGGGCAGCGGCGCCTTTCTCACCGGGCGCGCGGGCAACATCGCATACGGCGGCGGCGTGGATTACCGTTTGACGCGCAAGATCACATTGCGCCCCTTCGACTTCGAATACCAGCAATGGCACGTGACGCCGACGCTTTGGCCCTATGGCGCGAGCGCCGGCATCAGCTACAAAATCTTTTAGAGCGCCTCAGGAAAACGTGACTCCAAATTACACAGATATGGAAATGCGCAGATTGTGGTTCTGCCGTTTGTAGCGGCTAAATTTAGCTGCTCAGTAATTTTAGCTGCGGAGCAGACTCGGTTTGTCAGGGGTCGCAGAGTTTGTTAATCTGCCTGCATGGTCCTGAATTGAGGCCATCGTACAAAGTGGGCCTTCGTCAAGCAAGTTAAGCGCAGGGACTTGGAGAGTTACAGTATGGCAAGTGCAACCCAGCCGCGTATTCGGGCCAACCGCGCGCTCAAGCTGAAAGCAAAACCTTCAAAGGATAGCGCGTTGCGGGAGATCGCCGCCATTATTGAGAAGCACATGACGGACGAGGGTCTGAGCGAAAAAGAGAAAAACACCAAGGTAAAGTTGTTTGCTTCACTCGTGGATAAAGAGATCAGCGAGAGGAAGAGGCAGAGCGCCACGCCTTCAAAGCGGCGTCGAACTGCGGGGAGCCGGGCTTAATACCGAAGGAATTTTCTAGCTTTTCCTTGAACGATGCTTCAGTACTCTCTTTCAGAAGTTCAGCCATCTTCGCCATTATAATTTTCTCGCGAGCCCGCGCGGCGCCCTTGGGAGTTCTTGTCTTCGCAACTTCGAACGGGCGTTCTTCTCGCATTAGGTTCGGTTCTGATCCTTTCAATCATCATATACAGGAATTGCTCGCGGCCGGGGATCGTTCAAAGTCTGGTTCTGTTGCCGGCGATCTGCTCCGGCAGAGCCCAGCAACGCGTAAGCACCAAAAGCCCGCATCCCAGGAGATCCCAGGAAAAAGAGCCTCGACGCTCGCGTGCCCCTACGGCTGCACGTGCAGTGGCGCGGCCTTCGCGGTTTGCATGGGCACGCCCAGAATCCTGGCCACGGTGGGCGCGATCTGGCGCATGTCCACTACGCCCAGATCGCGATGATGCGCGATTCCCGCTCCCAGCGCAAAGAAGGAAGAGCGCATCTCGGGATAGTCGGGTGAGAATCCGTGCGAACCGTGGGAGCCGCCAATCGCCGTCACCAGTCTGCCCCCGGTTGCCGTGCCGGTGTAGTAGCCGGGCTTGAACACCACCAAAAACGTTGCATTCGGGAAGGCTCCACGCTTGCGGATGGCGTCGCGATCCAGAATCTGCGCGATGCCGTTGGCTGGGTCCGCGGCCAGTTGCTGGAGCATCGCGCGCACCTGCTGCGCGGACTGATGGTCGTTCAAGTCGTGCAGCACGATGGCCGCCATTCCGCCCGCCATCCACGGTTCGGCTTTCCAGGAGCTGATTCCCGGAGCCCCCGTGGCCGGATTTACCGTGGTCTGGATCAATCCCGCCTTGATAAACGGAATCTCGAGATTCACAAGATGCGAGATCTTCATGAAGCCGTGATCGCTCACCACCACCAGCACGGCCGTGGGATCGTTGGCGAACTCCTGCTGGGCGAGTTGCGCCACCATGCCATCGATCGATTCCAGGGTGCGGTCGGCCTCCGCGCTGAAGGGAGCGTGCGCGTGCTGTGCGTCGTCGAGAGAGCTCAGGTGCAGAGTCAGGAGCGCGGGCTTGTACTTGCGAAGGATTTCCAGCGCATAGCGGGTTTTTATTTTGTCGCCGCCCAAGCTGGTGTCGTTGCCCATCATGTACAGGCCGGCCCCCGGCTCCAGGTCGGCGAACAGCGTGCGCGGGCGCGCCAGCGCCGCAATCAGGTAACGGTCGGATGGATTCGAGACGCTCGATGGACCTTCGGTGCGCCAGAACTCGGGAATCAGCCAGTCGACGTCCCGCGATCCCACGCTCACCGGCCAGCCCACGCTTGCCGTGTGAAGACCCATGGCATGCGCGGCCTTCCACAGCGTGGGAGCCGTGATCTGCGCGTCATACCAGTTCCACGCTCCTCCGTATTGCTGCTCGGGATCGAATTCGAGATTGCTATAAATGCCGTGCTCGGCGGGCCACGCACCGGTAATGAGGGTGGTGTGGCTGGGGTAGGTCAAGGTGGGCCAAACGCCCACCACGCCGTCGGCATAGGTTCCATTGGCCATCAGCGTGCGCAGGTAGGGGACCTTCATGCCGTGCGCATCGGCCTGGGTGACGTATTCGGGCTTGAGGCCGTCGATCGAAATCATCAGCACCGGCGCGGCATAGGCCGGAGCTGCAAGAGCGGCGAGCAGAAGAAGAACTTGCCTACAACGGGCAGGAAAACGGCGCGGCCCTGGATGCATGGGGGAATGCTCCTCAATGTTGTGCGTCGGAACAACCGTGGACGCGCATCTCTGCTTTGGATTCACAATCGAGCGGCATTCCGTCTGCGAACAGGATTATACAAGTCCACGGCTTGAGTCGGTGATTTAGCTCACTCCACCCGCGGCGCGGACGCGCAGAAATTGGGAACGGCCGGCGCAACGATGGAGAACATTGCACCCACGCACAAAAAGGGCCGCTCCGAAGAGCAGCCCTTTCCTGATCCCTGAAACCTGATCCCTGAACCCTGTTTTCAGGCCGGCGAAGGCGAACCCTCCGGGAAGCCCGGCCCGCCGCGGCTCTCCGGCTTGAGCACCTGCTGCGGCGAGCCATCGGTGTCGCTGGGCGAGGCCAGCACCGAACGCATCGGCGGCAGTTGCTTGCCTTCGATCAGCATCTTCACCTCTTCGGCGTCGATGGTCTCGCGCTCCAGCAGCGCGGCCGCAATGCGGTGCATCGGATCCTGGTTGGACTCGATGATGGTATGCGCGGACTGATAGGCTTCGTCGATCAGCCGCCGCACTTCGAGGTCGATCTGCCGCGCCGTCTCCTCGCTGAAGTCCCGGTGCTGGGCAATCTCGCGTCCCAGGAAGATCTGCTCCTCCTTTTTGCCAAAGGTCAGCGGGCCCAGGCGGCTCATCCCATACTCGCAGACCATGCGCCGGGCCAGGTCGGTTGCGGTTTCAATGTCGCTGCCCGCGCCGGTGGACATCTGCTTGAGGAAGATTTCTTCGGCTACGCGTCCGCCGTAGGCCGTAGCCAGACGCGTTTCCAGGTACTCGCGGGTGTAATTGTGGCGGTCGTCGGGCAGGTAGACCGTCACGCCCAGCGCCATGCCGCGCGGAATGATGGTCACCTTGTGGATCGGGTCGGAGTGATCGCGCATGATGGAAACCAGCGCGTGGCCGGCCTCATGATACGCGGTGACCTTCTTCTCCTCGTCGGTCAGCAGCATCGACTTGCGCTCCGCGCCCATCAGGACCTTGTCCTTGGCCAGCTCGAAGTCGTACATGGTGACCTGCTTGCGGTTCATGCGCGCGGCGTTGAGCGCGGCCTCATTCACCATGTTGGCCAGGTCGGCGCCGGAGAAGCCGGGCGTTCCGCGAGCCAGCACGTTCAGGTTGGTGTCGTCGGAGACCGGAACCTTCTTCACGTGGACGCGCAGCACTTCCTCGCGCCCGCGGATATCCGGCAGTCCCACCACCACGCGGCGGTCGAATCGTCCCGGCCTGAGCAGCGCCGGGTCGAGCACGTCGGGCCGGTTGGTGGCCGCCACCAGGATCACGCCGTCGTTCGACTCGAAACCATCCATTTCCACCAGCAACTGGTTCAGCGTCTGCTCGCGCTCGTCGTGTCCGCCGCCCAGTCCGGCGCCGCGATGGCGCCCCACCGCGTCGATCTCGTCGATGAAGATGATGCAGGGCGCATTCTTCTTGCCCTGCTCGAACAAGTCGCGCACCCGGCTTGCGCCCACACCCACGAACATCTCCACAAAGTCGGAGCCGGATATGGAAAAGAAAGGCACGTTGGCTTCGCCGGCTACCGCGCGGGCCAGCAGCGTTTTGCCGGTTCCCGGAGGGCCTACCAGCAGCACGCCCTTGGGAATGCGCCCGCCCAGCTTCTGGAACTTCTGCGGCTCGCGCAGATACTCGATGATCTCCTTCAGCTCTTCCTTGGCTTCGTCCACCCCGGCCACGTCTTTGAACGTCACCTTCTTCTGCTGCATCGAGAGCAGGCGCGCGCGGCTCTTGCCGAAGGAAAGCGCCTTGTTGCCGCCCGATTGCATCTGCCGCAGCATGAAAAACCAGATGGCGCCCAGCAGCACGAACGGACCCACGTTGAACAACAGCGGCAGCAGGATGTTGCTCTGCGGCTCCTTGATGGAGAAGTTCACCTTGGCGGCCAGAAGCGCCTTCTCAAGATCCTCGTAGTCGGCGGGAATCGTGCTGTGGAACTGGTCTTTGGGCGAGACCTTCAGGTGCCCGTGCAGTTCGTTGCCCTGGATGATCGCATCCTGCACCTGCCCGCTCTGGACCTTGTCGAACAGGTCGGAGTAGGGAATCTCCGGATCCTTACTCATGGTGGTGCTTCTCGACACCACGCCCCAGAGCAGCACGAGGCAGATGAGAATAAAGACCCAGAACATGATTGTCTTAACGCTCGAATTCACCAGAACTCCTCTTTTCCGGCGAGAGACCGTCTTGAACCTATCGTCCCTTCACCGACCGCCCCATCCGTTAGACGTGAATGCCCTTCTCAAAGTGGCAGAAAGTGCATATCTTTGAGCGGCAGACACGAAGACTTCCCGCCTGGATAAGCAGTAACGAAATTGTACTCCCAAGGCAGTTCATCTTGCAGCAATGTGCGCGCCGGAAAGGACCGAACTTTTGGCGGCCGGCGGTAACTTCGGTGTTATGTGCGGGGAAGAGACCCTTCCGCGGGCGCCAGCAGGTCGGCCGCAATTGAAATACCCGGCGCCGGTTCCACCTCCACTCCCCGCATCCAGGCGATCCGTCCCTCCATCTCCAGCACCGGCCAAAGAGACCGCGAAGACCCAGTAACTCTAATACGTTCAAGGACTTCCTTCACTTTGCGCGGGCCGCTCGAGTAGCGCAGCCTCACCCGGTCGCCGGGCCTCCAATTGCGCAATGTGGCCACCGGACCCTGGCCTTCGCCGCCATCCGCGGCCAACGGCAAGGAAAGCTCAATCCGCAGCCGTAGTCCGAACGCCGGAGCCACAATTTCGCCGGGAGTTACCACGGAGTATACGGGGCCGGCTTCCGCCGATCTTTTTTGAGCCGCTCCCCTTCCCGGCGCGGGCGCCGGCGCCACAGTCAGACGCAGCTCGCGCGGCGTCCGCTCGGCCCTCAGGTCGTGCGCCAGGTCCATCTTCTGCCCCGCCTGCCCGTCCAACGCCAACGCGCGCAGCGCCTCGGTTGCGGCAAAATCGGGCTCCGCGCCCAGTTGCCCGGCAGCGTGGCGCAGCAGCCGCCGCTGCAAGGCGGGTTGGAGCGCCGCCAGCCGCGCGCACTCCATCGCCAGCCCGTCGCCGGCCGCGCGGCCTCCGCCGCGCACCGGCCGGCCGGGCAGAATAAGCTGCGGCGCCACGCGGGCCAGCTCCGCCTGCCACCATGCCTCTTCGTCGCGCGCCAGGGTAGCCATCTGCGCCAAGTGGCTGCGCAGTTGCGGGTTCCAGCTTTCGAGCAGCGGCAGCAATTCATGCCGGATGCGGTTGCGCGTAAAGCTCACGTTCCGGTTCGACGAGTCTTCGCGCCAGCCCTGGCCGATCGCGTTTAGGTATGCCTCCACCTCCGCCCGCGTGGTCCCAAGCAGCGGCCGCAAAATCGCCCCCTCCGGGGTGTCGAGTTTTGGGGCAATTCCTGCCAGGCCTTCAGTCCACGCGCCGCGCAGGAACTTGGCCAGCACCGTCTCCGCCTGGTCGTCGAGGGTGTGCGCGGTGGCCACTGCGTGGAGCAACTCTTTGGACAAGAGCTGTCGAAACCATGCATAACGCAACCGCCGCGCGGCCTCCTCGATGGTTTCGGCGCCTTTGCCGGACTTGGGATCGGCCAGCGCTTCGGCTGCGGTATCGACGCGCGCCTCATGGAACGGCAGTCCCAGGCTCGCCGCTAGTTCGCGGCAGAATTCAAGATCGGCGTCAGCCTCCGCGCCGCGCAAGCCGTGGTGCAGATGGGCCGCATGGAGCACCAGTCCCAGTTCCCCGCTCCGCTCGCAAAGCGCGCGCAGCAGGGCCACCGAGTCCGCTCCGCCGGAGACGGCGACGGCCAGCCGCAGGCCAGGCCTGAGCAGCCTGGTGTCGAGCGAGAGCGTCGCTGGTAAAGTTCTGTGCACGAGAGGATGATACGGCGTCCAAGCCGTGCATTCCGAATCAAGAGCTGCGCGCACTGCTCACGATCGCCGCGCGCAAACTCCTATACTGGACATCATGCTGGAGACTCGTGCAGCCACCCTCGCCGATGCGGCGCTGATGGCCTCCCATCGCAAGGCGATGTTTGCCGCCATGGGAGCGGCCGGAGAAGCAGTGCTTGAAATCATGCGGCGCAACTCGGAACCCTGGGTGAAGCGCATGATTCTCGAAGGCAAATACGCCGGCTGGATCACGATCGACAGCAACAGGCCGGCGGCGTCTGCCGGGCTGCTGATCCTGGATTGGCCGCCGCACCCGCTCGACCCCACGGGCGAGCAGCGCGGTTACCTGTTGAATGTTTTTGTCGAGCCGGATTACCGCAGGCGCGGCCTGGCGCGTGAACTCGTTCGCCTGTGTCTCGCGGAGGCGAGGCGGCGGCGCATCCGCGTCGTGACCCTGCACAGCTCCGATGCGGGCCGGCCCATCTATGAAGGATTCGGTTTTCACCCCACCAACGAGATGCTCTTCGCCGAGTCTCGAGAAGAAGGAAATTAGCCCGCATCGGCGCTCACCAAGACTCTGCTGCGTGCGGTGCTATACTCGCCGAGTTATGCAGGTGTTTGCAATTCTGCCCGCCGCCGGGCTGGGCACGCGAATGGCGGGGCCGCAGCCTAAGCAATTCCTGGCGCTCGACGGCATTCCCATCCTTATTCATTCGCTGCGCGCCTTCGCCGCCGTGACGCGTGTGACCGCCATTTATGTGGCCGTGCGCCGGCCGGAGGTGGAGCGGGTGCAGGCCCAGATTGGCGAGTACGGATTTGCCGGACGGGTTCAGGTGGTGGAAGGCGGCGACAACCGCCAGGAGTCGGTGGCCAACGCGCTGGCCGCTTTGCCCGCCGGCGACGACGACATTGTGCTGGTGCACGACGCCGTGCGGCCGCTCATCGACGCGGCCACCATCGAGCGCACCATCGACGCGGTTGCCCAAAATGGAGCGGCCATCGTGGGGCTGCCGGCCGTGGACACGATCAAGCAGGTGGAGCGCACCGCGCACGGAGCGCTCATCACCTCCACAATCCCGCGCGAGTTCGTGGTGCTGGCCCAGACCCCGCAGGGCTTTCGCTTCGGCCTGCTGCGCCAGGCCTTTGCCGAGGCCATGCAGGACGGCTTTGTGGGCACCGACGAAGCCTCCGTGGTGGAGCGGGCCGGTCACCCGGTAGCCGTAGTGCACGGTTCTCAGGTTAATCTGAAGATAACCCAGCCGGGCGACCTGGAACTCGCCGAGTTCTACCTGCGCCAGATGAGGCGTCCTCACGGATAGTTCTTTTGTCCGCGGAGTGAAGAAGCCGGCTGAGAACAGATCTGGAGCGTCGATTCGGATCGCAGGCGGGAACGTCAGGGAACAGGCACGGTAACCATGGAAACACGCATCGGATTTGGCTGGGATTCGCACGCTTTCAAGCCGGGTGTGCCGCTGCGCATCGGCGGCATGACGCTGGATCACCCCGAGGGCCTGGCCGGCCACTCGGACGGCGACGTACTGCTGCACGCCATTACCGACGCCCTGCTGGGCGCCGTGGCTGCCGGCGACATCGGCAGCTTCTTTCCGCCCGGCGATCCGCGCTGGAAAGACGCCGACTCCGCCATCTTCCTCAACCTGGCGCTCGAGGAGCTGCAGCACGCCGGCTTCCGGATCGTGAACGTGGATACCACGCTGGTGCTCGCCGCGCCCAAGATCGTGCCCGTCGCCGGCGAAATGCGCGCCCGCGTCGCCGACCTGCTGGGCATCGCCATTGACCAGGTCAGCATCAAGGCCAAGACTCCCGAGGGCCTGGGCCTGGATCACATTGCACAGTGCCATGCCGTGGCCCTGGTGGAGCGCGTGCAGGAGCCCGAAGGTCTGAAAAGCATGAGCGATGTGATCGAGAGCCAGCGCCAGCTTGAGGATGTGGTCGACGACCTGCTCGCCTCCGTCCACGGCGTGCAGAAGAAGCGCACGGAAACGCCGGTCTACGACACCGAGGACATCACCTAGTCGATGCAGGGGACTTGACCTAAGTTTTTCATTGCAGATTGGCGCGATTGGCGCTACCTTGGCTCCGAGTCTCCATCCCACTCAGGAGCGTTCTCAATGCATTTTCTGACACTTCTCGCGCAAAATCAGCCCGACCCCGTCCTGGTTCGGCACATCCTCATGGGCGTGATGACGGTGATTCCGATCATCATTCTGGTGGCGATCGCACTGGTCATGGTGCCCTGTTGGTTCATCCTCAAGAAGGCCGGCTTTTCTCCCTGGCTTTCGCTGGTCTGCATTATTCCGTCGCTCGGCACGCTGATCCTGCTTTACGTGCTCGCCTTCGCCGAGTGGAAGGTCAAGCCGGTGCAGACGTTTTATCCGCCCGTCACACCCTCGGCCTGACCCCTGTCGCAGCCCTCGATCGGGAGCCGGTGCGGTAGCATCGTGAGAGATGCCGCACTCCGATTCCTCCGCCGTCATGGCTCCCCGTGTCCGATTCGCACCTTCGCCCACCGGCTTCCTTCACGTCGGCAGCGCGCGCACTTTTATCTTCAATTGGCTTTATGCCCGCCACAATCACGGAACTATGGTGTTGCGCCTGGACGACACTGACGTTGAGCGCAACACCGAGGCCAGCGTGCAATCCATCTTCGAGGGGCTGCGCTGGCTGGGCCTGGACTGGGACGAAGAGTACAGGCAATCCGAGCGCCTTGCGCTGCACCGCCGCCAGGCCGAAGCGATCTTCTTGAAGGGCCTTGCCTATCGCGACTTCACGCCTGCCCACGCGGGCGACGACAATCAGCCCTCCTCGCAGGGCGCATGGCTTTCGAATCCTGGCATGCGCGAACTTTCGCGCGAAGACAGTGACCGCCGCGCGGCCAGTGGCGAGCCGTTCGCGCTGCGCTATCGTGTGCCGCGCGGCCCGGAACACGGCATTGCCCGGACTTTGCGATTTGTGGATGGCGTCTACGGTGAGCAGTCAAAGCTCGCCGACGAGGTGGAAGACTTCGCGCTGCTTCGTTCGGCTGGGGTCCCCAACGACAGGTCTTCGTCGTTGGGGTTGTGGGACGGGATGCCGACGTATCACCTGGCGTCGTGCGTTGACGACGCCGATCTGCGCATCACCCACATCATCCGCGGCCAGGATCACCTGACGAATACATTCAAGCACCTGCTGATCTTTGAGGCTCTGGGAGCCGACGCGCCGCAATTCGCGCATCTGCCGCTGCTGGTCGCGCCCGATGGCGCCAAGCTCTCCAAGCGCAAGCACGGCCCCGTCGTCAGCGTCACCACCTATCGCGACGCGGGCTTTCTGCCCCAGGCTTTCATCAACTTCCTCTGCCTCCTGGGCTGGTCGCCCAAAAACGACCGCGAGTTTCTCACGCTCGACGAGTTGACCGGGCTGTTCACGCTCGAAGGAGTGAACCGCGCCAATGCCGTCATCAATTTCACGGAAGAGCTTCCGTTCGATGAAAAAGCCGTCTGGCTCAACGCCGAGCACATTCGGGCGCTGCCCGTGGAGGAGCTGGCCCGCGACTTGCAGCCCTTCTTCGAGCGGGCCGGCTTCGACGCCATGCCGCAAAAGGTCCTTGGTGTGACACCGCTCATCCGCGAGCGCATCAAGCTGCTCCGCGATGCGGTCTCCGCCGCCGACTTTTTCTTCGTCGATCAGCTCGCGCCGTACGATCCTGCGGAGCTGATCCCGCAAAAGAGCGATGCCGCGCTGGCCCTCAAGGTGCTCCAGACCGCGCAGCCGATCCTCGCCACCGCCCACTTCGACCACGATTCGCTGGATCAGGCTCTGCGCGGCGCCGCCTCGCAACTTGGTTTGAAGGCCGGGCCCATGTTTCAGCCCATCCGGGTCGCCGTCTGCGGACGCAAAAACGCGCCGCCGCTGTTTGAAACTTTGATTGTCCTCGGCCGCGACGTGTGCCTCGAACGCATCAAGAAGGCCGAGGAAAGCCTGCAATTGCTCGGTTGGCCCTGGCAGTGATCGTTCTGCCAGGGAAGGACGATAAAAAAGAAGTAGATGGGCGCATCTGCTCTTATCTCCTCCGAAGCCCTATGATTCAATCATGAAGAGTCCCACGGCAAGATTGTGGCTCAAAACTGTCGTAACTTTTGTTCTTATTGGGTTCGTGCTATTCCTTACGGCGGGGACTTTCAATTATTGGCAGACATGGATTTTTCTCGGGGCAGTCGCCGTATCAAACGGCCTTCTCACGCTCTGCATAACAAGAAACCCGACGCTTCTTGAAAACAGGAGCAGGTTTGGGCCGGCGGCAGAGAAACGGACCATCCAAAAGATCATCTTGATATGTGCGGGGATCCCGGCCATCGCCACGTACATTGTCCCCGCGCTTGACCGCCGTTTCGGCTGGTCAAACGTGCCCTCTTGGCTTTCTGCAGCGGGCGATCTTTTAATACTGGTCGGTATGTGGATGGTATCCCGCGTGTTCAAAGCGAACTCGTTCGGCTCCGCAACCGTCGAGATCGCCAATGATCAAAAAGTGATTTCTACCGGTCCATACGCCATCGTGCGGAATCCGATGTATGCGAGTGCGGCAGTGTACCTGATTGGGACATCTCTGGCGCTCGGTTCCTACTGGGGGCTAATCGCCGCTATCCTCACGGTCCTCGCCCTCGTCTGGCGGCTCTTCGACGAAGAAAACTTCCTCGCTCAAGATCTGCCCGGCTACACGGAATACTGCGCCAAGGTGCATTGGCACTTGATCCCGGGTATTTTCTAACATTTCGATTCTGTTCGGCGGGTGGCGCAGATCCATTGAAGGAAGAATTTGGGTGCCTCAGAGCCTGCCCTGAGCCTGTCGAAGGGTCCCTCCGCCGCGGCGGAGGACCTGGGAGGCACAGCCGTCCCGTGGAATAATGAATGAAAGCCATGAGCAGCCCAAACATGGAAAGCCCCGGCACTCTGAGTAACGACTTTCGCACCATCTCCAACTTCCTCCGCGACATCATCGCCGAAGATGTGCGCACCAAAAAGTACGGCGACGCCGTGGTGCAGACCCGTTTTCCACCCGAGCCCAACGGCTACCTCCACATCGGCCACGCCAAAGCCATTCTTCTCGATTTTGGCCTCGCGGATGAGTTCGGCGGCAAAACCAACCTGCGCTTCGACGACACCAATCCCGAGAAGGAAGAAACGGAATACGTCGAATCCATCCAGAAAGACGTCCGCTGGCTTGGCTACGACTGGGAGCGGCTCTGCTACGCCTCCGACTACTTCCCGCAGCTCTACGAGTGGGCGTTAAAGCTCATCAAAACTGGAAAAGCTTACGTCGATGACCTCACCGCGGATGAGATTCGCCAGTATCGAGGCACGCTGACCGAGCCCGGCAAGGACAGCCCGTATCGCAACCGCAGCGTCGAGGAAAATCTCGACCTCTTTCAGAAAATGAAGTCCGGCGAGTTCCCCGACGGCAGCCGCGTGCTGCGCGCCAAAATCGACATGGCCTCGCCCAACCTCAATATGCGCGATCCGGTCATGTACCGCATCCTCCACGCCGCGCACCACCGCACCGGCGACGCGTGGTGCATCTACCCCATGTACGACTACGCCCACGGCCAGTCGGACTCGATCGAGCGCGTCACCCACTCCATGTGCACGCTCGAGTTCGCCGACCACCAGCCCCTCTACCGCTGGTATATCGAGCAGCTCGGCATCTTTCCCTCGCAGCAGATTGAATTCGACCGGCTCAACCTCACTTACACGCTGCTCTCCAAACGCAAGCTGTTGCAGCTGGTGCAGGAAAAGCGCGTGAACGGGTGGGACGATCCCCGCATGCCCACTCTCTCCGCCATCCGCCGCCGCGGATTCACCCCGGAAGCCATCCGCGCCTTCGTCGCCGCCGCCGGAGTCTCGCGCACTAACGGCACAACCGACATTGAAATGCTGGAGCACTTCCAGCGCGACGACCTGAACCGCCGCGCCCGCCGCGCCATGGCCGTCCTGCATCCGCTCAAGCTGGTCATCGACAATTACCCCGAAGGTCCAGGCGAACTGGTCGAAGTCGCGAACAACCCGGAAGACGCATCGGCCGGCACGCGCCAGGTGCCCTTCTCGCGCGAGCTTTATATTGAGCAGGACGATTTCCGCGAGGTTCCTCCGCCCAAGTACTACCGGCTTTCGCCGGGCAAGGAGGTGCGCCTGCGCAACGCCTATTTCGTCACCGCAAAGTCCGTCCAAAAGTCCGCTGACGGAAGTGTCGCGGAGGTGCACTGCACCTACGATCCGGCCAGCCGCGGCGGCAACTCGCCCGACGGCCGCAAGGTCAAGTCCACCATGCACTGGGTCTCGGCCGCCCACGCCATTCCGGCAGAAATTCGCCTCTACGACAAGCTCTTCACCAAGGCCGATCCCTACGACATCGCAGAAGGCCCCGATGGTCATCCGGGTCACGACGTTCTCAGCAATCTCAATCCCAACTCGCTGGAGATTCTCATCGGCGCCAAACTTGAGCCGTCCCTCGCCAATGCCAAACTCGAAGACCGCTTCCAGTTCGAGCGTGTCGGCTACTTCTGCCTCGACCCGGATTCGAGCGCGGAGAAGCTGGTGTTCAACCGGACGCTGCCACTCAAGGATTCGTGGGCCAAGATCGAGAAGAAGGGCGGGGTGTGAAGCGGGGCCATTCCAGGCGTTAGAACATCGGCGTCCACCCGCAGATGCTCAGCCGCTTCAGGCGTTGGCGATTTTGGGTTTCACCTTGGCAATGAACTGCTTCACCCGAAGAGAAGCACTGGGACGATAGCCGGCAAGATCGGTGCGAATCGCATTGACTAGAAGCTCCTTATTCTTCGCCACGCGCAAATTGACCGTGCCATCCGGGTGAAGCGTGACATGGGCGGTTTCCGTGGTTCCGAGCAATTTATGCTGCAATACTTCGTCATCGCCGGCGCCGTCAGTGCGTTTGTAGACGACGAAGTTAATCACGTCCTGCCCACTCTTGTACGTCTCCTCGATTTTCGGTCTTTCATTCATGGCATAGCATCCTTGCGATTTGATAGGTGGCGATGGCACATGCGGAGGCTACATTCATCGATGAATTCGTTCCCCGCATGGGCACGTGAATGGTCTCATCGGACGCATCCAAAAGCCTTTGACTGACACCTTTGACTTCAGATCCCAGCACCAGGCAGATCTTCTCGCCCGGAGTTGCCTTGAAGTCTTCAAGAGAGATGCTTTTCGAAGTGATTTCAAGACTCACAATCTTATACCCGTCCGCCTTCAATTGCGCCACCAGGGCGTCCACGTTGTCCGTATAGGAGTAATCCACAAATTTCTCCGTAGACCGGGATGTCTTCCTGATCTTCGGGTTGGGCGGAACGCAAGAAGAGCCGGTCAGATAGATCTTCTCAACGCCCAGCGCATCCGCGATTCTGAACAGGCTTCCCACATTCATCGGAATATCCACATCGTCCGCCAGATAACATAGCCTGAACTCGACAGGCGCAGCTCGATGATGAGAATGATCCAACTGGATGTTATTCCCCATTGCCCGTTCCTCCCGGCAGGCGGCCCCGGTGTTGGACTCTCGCCCGTCAGCAATTTGAGCAGGCGCCCCAGGTCCCGATTCCCGGAGTCCCCAGCGACCGGGGCCCTCAAGAAGCGATCCCGGCTTCTTGGGGCGGCAGCGGCAGGTCATCGTCGCTGGGGTGGTCTGGGGCCTGGGATTCCGGCGGCACTGCTCTACGGAATCGGAAAGGCTCCCGGAATTCCTTCATCGAACGTTGCCAGAGCCGCTCCATTCGCGTTCGCCAGTTGCAGCAGATGCCCGTCCGTGGTCTGCGCCGGGCTCTTTGCCCACTTCGGTAGGGATGAAATATCATTCCCGTCGCTGATGAATCCGAGCGGCAACTCTTTCCACGCCTTTAGTTCCTGCAACAGGGATTTTGCGTGCGCCACGTCCATGCCATAGGCCCGGACATTTCCCAGCACTCGAACGAATCCAAGCTCAGTGATGGAACACGTCAGAAAGCGATCACCCTTTCGGGATCGAATCCAGGCGCCCACCCGATCATGGAAATCATGCCGCCTGAACCCATAGGCGATCAGTGCGTTGACGTCCAGAAGGTATCTCATGGAAAGTCGACGAGCAGCTCACGGACCATCTTGCTGGTGAGAACGGGTGCATCGGGCCCCGCGTCAATCACCGGAAAACCCGTGATCGGGTCCTTGATGATTCTGGCCTTGGAGCGCATCCTCCTTTTGGGAGCCGTCATCACAATCCGGTCCTTCTCGATGGCAATGTCAAGGATATCGCCTGCTCGAATGCCAAGCCGGTGACGAAGCGGTCCGGGAAGAACGATCTGGCCTTTGGTCGAAACCTTGGTACGCATAGTAAGACAATCTTACCTCACATTGCATGCTTTGAGAATTTTGCCGTCTGTTCCCTCTCCTCCGTCACTTCCCGATCACGTCAATCGCCACCGTAATCGACTTGGGCGGCATGCACTCGCTGCGGTCGCAGGCCTGGTAGCGCAGCCTGCCCTTGACCAGGTGGTCGCCCGGCGCGGCCACAATGCGCGCCTGAATGACGAAAGCGCCGGTGTACACGCTGAGCTTGGTCTTGGGATCGATGGGAAAACTCATCTCCGTGCCGGCCGGATAACTGGCCGCATCCAGGCGCACACCCGAACTCACGGGAATGTTGAGCGTAGCCGGAATCAGGGTATTGTCGCTGGGCGTGTGCGAGTTGATGTGCAGCCCCGGCGCGATGCGAAAGTGCAGCGCCACCGGGCTGGGCCTGCCGGCAGCAACGGTCACCTGCTCGGGGAAAAGATAGGCGACCGCATCAGGCCCGTCCGCAACGTGGCTCTGCGCGCCTGCCGGAACGATCTGCCCCTGAGCGGCCAGAGCTCCGAGCGCCAAGGCCGCAGCCGCGAAGCAGAATGGTTTGTTCATTCCTGGCATCGACCCCAAACCTTACAATTCACCCGCCAACCCGCTAACTCGCCAATTTGCCGACTCGCTGACTCGCTGACTTGCTGACTCGCTAACTCGCCAACAACGCTAACAACGCTAACAACGTTGCCTCACTCCCCCAGCGCTTTTCTGATGTTCGCCTCGATGTCGCTCTCCGAAGTCAATCCCGTCTGCGTGGCCACTATGGTGCCGTGGCGATCGACAAAAAACGACATGGGCAGCTCATCCAGACCTCCATACGGAGTGCTGATGCTGTCGCCGTCAATCAGCACCGGATAGGGCACCTTCATCTGCTCGACAAATTTGCCGACCTCGGCCTTGTCCTTCGCCCATCCAGCCTTGTCGTCCGCCTGCAGGTCGTCGCCCTCGGAATCGACACCCAGAATCTCGAATCCCTGCGAGGCGTACTTGTTGCGCAGCTCCACCAGCCAGGGCGTTTCGATTTTGCAGGGAGCGCACCAGGTGGCCCAGAAATTCACCAGCAGGGCCTTTCCGCGGTAGCTCTCCAGCGAGACTTTCCGGCCGCTCAGGTCATCGAGCTCAAACTCCGGCGCCATTTTGCCCTTGAGCGGCGAGACAAAAACGTCCCCTCCGCCCGCGGGAACGGGTACCAGATCGGCCTTCGCTTCCGTAGCCAGCAGCCGCGCGGCGGCCTGCTGGCGATACTCCCAGTTGGCCCACCCCGCCCAGCCAAAAGCGGCCAGAGTGAAAAGAACAACGAACAGAACCACGGTGTTGCGGCGCACGGGAAAAGACCTCATGCCTCTATTGTACGAGGGAAGGCAGTGGTCTGTGGCCAGGGATCAGGGGTCAGCGGTCAGGGATCAGGGGCCAGGGATCAGGGGTCCGGGGGCGAGGGATCAGTGGTCAGAGATCGGTTTCTCGTTCCCTTGTTCCCTTGTTCCCTCGTTCCCTATTCCCTATTCCCTGTATCTGAACTGTTACCATCAAAAGCCGATGCACCCCGCGCACGAAGACAACCCGTTCCAGCCTGCAGCGCTGGTCCGCACTGAGGCAGCCGCACTGGAAGCCCTGGCCGCGCGCCTTGACGGCGCCATGGCCGAACCTTTCGGCCGCGCCGTCGAGCTCATCCTGCGCTGCGGCGCCGGCAATGGCCGCGTGGTGGTCACCGGCATGGGCAAGAGCGGCATCATCGCGCAGAAGATCGCGGCCACCCTCAGCTCCACGGGCTCTCCGGCGCTGTTTCTTCACCCCGCCGAAGCGGTGCATGGCGATGTGGGTGTGCTCATGCCCGGCGACGTAGTCATCGCGCTTTCGGCCAGCGGCGAGACCGAGGAGATTCTGCGCCTGCTGGCCACGGTCAAGCGCAAAGGCGACGCGCTGGTGAGCTTCTGCTGCAATCTCGGTTCCACGCTCGCCCAGGCCAGCGACGTTGTTCTCGATTGCGGCGTGGAGCGCGAGGCCTGCGGGCTCAATCTCGCGCCCACGGCATCCACAACCGCCATGCTGGCGCTGGGCGATGCGCTGGCCATTGCGGTGAGCCTGCGCAAGGGCTTTCGCGCCGAGGATTTCGCCGAGCTCCATCCCGGCGGCAAGCTGGGCAAGCGCCTGGCCAAGGTCCGCGACCTGATGCATGCCGGCGATGCGGTGCCCGTGGTTGCGCCATCGACGCCCATGACCGATGTCATCTACGAGATGTCGTCGAAGAAGCTGGGTATGACCACGGTGCAGGAACAGGGCCGGCTGCGCGGGGTCATCAGCGATGGCGACCTGCGCCGGTTGCTCGAGCGAGAAGGCGGCGCAGCGCTGAGCAAGACCGCCGGCGACACCATGAACGCGCATCCGCGTACGATTGCATCGAGCGAGCTGGCTGCGAAAGCACTGGCCATCCTGGAAGAACGCAAAATCACGTCGTTGATTGTGGTGGACGTTGAGGATCACGTCGAAGGCGTGGTGCATCTGCACGATCTGTGGGGCGTGGAGCTGATCTGAGGGCGCTCTCTGTGGACGCTTTTCGGCTTAAGTCAGACGAATTGGGCGCATAATTACAAAAGAGGAGTTGTCATGGCTCACACATCGATTGTCGTCCAACTGGACCCAGCAGTACAGGCCCGGCTGGCAGCCCTAGCGGATGCCCGCCAGCAGCCCGTCTCCGATGTGGCGGCTGAGGTCATCGCCACCTATCTTGCGCCCGATAGTTGGGAACATAAACACATTCGCGCCGGACTGGCGGAGCTTGAAGCGGGCGAGGGCGTTTCGAACGACCGGGTGATGCAATGGCTGGATAGCTGGGGCACGGAGAACGAGTTGCCCGCGCCAGAATGAAGATTCGTTGGTCTCCGACGGCTGTCTCCGACCTGAAGTCGATTCGAGATTACATCGCCAAGGACAGCCCCGCAGCGGCAACCCGAGTGGCGAAGAGAATCAAGGAAGCCATTGATCGCCTTTCAAGTTTTCCGTTATCCGGCAGAGCGGGGCGTGTCACGGAAACGCGCGAACTGGTCATCCCTGGAACCTCCTATATTGCTGCCTACACAATTGAAGCGGAAGAAGTGCGGATCACCGCCGTTTTGCACGGGCGGCACAGTTGGCCGGATTCTTTTTAGTCAAGAGCAAGATTAGCCGAGGGCATACTCCATCTGCACGATCTATGGGGCGTGGAGCTGATAGAAAATCCGGGCAGGGACACATGCAAATGGATGACGCAGTAAGCGAGATGGCCCGTCGGTGTTACGGATATGGACGCTGGGACGCTCCGTATTGGTTCATTGGTCCTGAACAGGGACAATCTCAAGACACGCATGACGATCTAATGTCCCGAGTTGGCGCATGGCTTAATTTTGGTGGAGCAGAGCTATGCGATTGCCAAACCTTTCATGAATTTATCCATGAGTACAGATAGCATGGGAACCCGACTCGCTTGCAGCGAACATAGAAATCGCTGATTTTGTTACTTCTGACTTATCTTCAAAAGCCCACAGACCGGCCCGCCATCGATAACGAACAAAGACGGGAGTATCAGTGCAATCTGTGGGGCGCTGGCAATGGCGAAACCTGCGTGATTGAACTCTCGGGCTTGCCGGCTCACAACCTAAGCGTCCAAGTAGATCGCGAGCAATTTCGCAAGGAGAGAATAGAGATCATTCGCGAGCGCATTCGGACATATCGACCTACGCTTGTAGTCATGTACGGTGAAAGTGAACGTTTGAGCTGGCAACAAATAGCCGATCCTGCGATAGTGCGAGACAAGCCTTTGAAAATTGGGCCCACGATTTTCCTCTACACCGTTCATCCCAATACACGCCACTTACCGAACGAACATTGGCTCAAGCTGGGCCAAAAACTCCGGCAGGCTTCGGGCTCCTCCTAACATTTAGAATGAAAGCTGTTGTTATTTGTTCTTGCGTCCGCCGGTGGGGCGTATCCGAAGTTCGCCGAAAAGCAACCGCAGATCCTTCGACTCCGTCCGCTGAAGCGGACTGCTCTCAGGATGACAGAGGCGGGTATTGCGAACTTCAGAGACGCAACACTTGAGCGGACGGGAAAGTTTACTCATTCTTTTTATGCATCGTTGGTCGAAGCTTTTTATTCCCACTCTGCGCGAGGCCCCGGCGGACGCCGAAGTGGCCAGCCACAGGCTTCTCA
The DNA here is from genome assembly GCA_963770555.1 of uncultured Acidobacteriaceae bacterium. GTDB lineage: Bacteria > Acidobacteriota > Terriglobia > Terriglobales > Acidobacteriaceae > Telmatobacter. The sequence goes on along the minus strand of CAVYQC010000006.1, from coordinate 336,669 downwards.
TTCGCGCCGGCTACATTCGCCAGCTCGGCGCCGGCATCTACAACTATCTCTTTCTCGGCCAGCGCTCGCTGAACAAGATCGTCGCCATCGTGCGCGAGGAGATGGACAAGATCGGCCAGGAGTTTTACCTGCCCGGCATCCTGCCCAAAGAGCCGTGGGCCGAAAGCGGGCGCTGGAGCGTGATTGGCGACAACATGTTTCGCCTCAAGGACCGCAAGGGCGCGGATATGTGTCTCGGCTTCACCCACGAAGAGATCATGACCACCATCGCGCGCGGCGAATTGCGCAGTTACAAACAGTTGCCGCAGATCTGGTACCAGATTCAAACCAAGTTCCGCGATGAACCGCGGCCTAAATCGGGCCTGCTGCGCGTGCGGCAGTTCATCATGAAAGACAGCTACTCCTTCGACATCGATGCGGCCGGACTGGACAAGAGCTTCGACTTGCACGACGCCGCGTATCGCGCCATCTTCACGCGCTGCGGGCTGAAGTTCGTCGCCGTCGAGGCCGACTCCGGCGCGATGGGCGGCTCGCAGTCGCAGGAGTTCATGGTGTATTCCGATGCGGGCGAGGATCTGATCGCAAGCTGCCCGGCCTCCCACTCCAGCGACAAAGACCTGTCGCTGGGGTCCCCGGCGTGCGGCTACGCGGCGAATCTGGAGAAAGCGACTTCGCGCCTCGATCCCGTTGTCGAGATGGAGCCGACCGGCGACGGCATGCCGGAGCTGGTCTCGACGCCTGGCTGCGCAGCCATCGCCGACGTAGCCGCGTTCTTCAAGATCTCGCCGGCGTCGGACATCAAATGCGTGGCCTATATGGCGCTGAAGCGCGGGGCGGCCACCAGAGACGGAAGCAAGCCGGACGCGTGGCGCGGCGTGGCGGTGTTCCTGCGCGGCGATCACCAGGTGAACGAAACCAAATTGCTGGGAGCGATCGGAGCCGCGGAACTGCGCACCATGCAGGCTGAAGAGCTGGCGCAATACTTCGGTGGGCCGGCCGGCTACCTGGGACCTGTCGGACTCAAGCCCGATGCCAAACCGCTCGAAGACGGCCTCACGGTTGTTGTCGACACATCGCTTGAAGGCCGCAGCAACATGGTCTGCGGCGCCAACAGGCAGGACTACCACCTGCGCAACGTGACCCCGGGCCGCGATTTCGGCTGGACTCTGATGGCCGATATACGCAGCGTCAACGAAGGCGAATCCTGCCCCGAAATCGACAAGAATGGGGACCACTGCGAAGGCAGGCTGGTGGTAGGCAAAGCCATCGAGATTGGCCACATCTTCAAGCTCGGCTACAAGTATTCTGAGTCCATGGGCGCGCGCGTGCTCGACCCCAACGGCAAGGAAGTGACGCCCATCATGGGCAGCTACGGCATCGGCATCGAGCGCATTCTCACTGCGGCCATCGAGCAGTCGAACGATGCCAACGGCTTCTGGCTGCCGGCCTCCATCGCGCCGTTTACGGTGGTCGTGACCATTACCAACGTGGCCGACGCAGCGCTGCGCGAGACCGGCGTAAGGCTGGCCGCGGAGCTCGAAGCCGCGGGCCTCGACGTGCTGCTGGATGACCGCGACGAGCGCGCCGGCGTCAAATTCAAAGACGCGGACCTCATCGGCATTCCATACCGCATCAATGTAGGCAGGAAGGCAGCAAGCGGCCAGGTGGAATTGTTCGCGCGCGCCCGGTCGGCCAGCGTGGATGTGGCGTTGACCGATGTGCTGGCGGTGTTGAAGGAGCGCGTTCAGGAGGAGTAGCTCTTAGCTTCTAGCTTCTAGCTTCTAGCTTCTAGCTTCTAGCTTTTAGCTTCTGGCTCTCAGTTTTTGGCTTTAAGCAGTTGGCCTCTTTTATGCGAGGAAAGTACGTTGAAAGCACAGAGGAAAATCAAGCACAGGACGGCTAGTAGCTGAAAGCTGACGGCTAAGAGCTGGTCTTAGGGAGCAGCAATGGCGTTGAAGATCCGATTCGCACGGCCCACGGGAAGGCGTCCCGTGGCACGGCTGCTTCTGCCCGCGGCAGCAGTGGCGTTTGCGGTCCTCGCGCTGGCCGGCTGCTCGGTCTTCGGCTTTTACTATTTCAAGTACCGGGGCATCGTGGAAGAGCGGCTCAAGCAGCCGATGTTCGCCGATACCGCCAAAATCTACGCTACGCCGCGCGAGGTGCGTCCTGGGCAGAAGCTCACTGTCCGGCTCATCGCCAAGGAGTTGCGCGAGGCCGGTTATTCCACCGGCGGCGCCACGCCGGTCTCGCCGCTGGGCAGCTACACGGCGGGCGCGCAGCAGATCACCGTGCAGCCCGGCCCGGAATCGTATCACGCGCCGGACAGCGCCACCATCCACGTGAGCGAAGGCGAAGTGGACTCCATCACCGACGAGCATGGCGTGCCCCTGGTGAGTTACGAACTCGAGCCGCTGCTCATCACCGGCCTGAGCGAGGACGCCAATCGCACCAAGCGCCGGCTGATTACCTACGACGAGATTCCGCTCAATCTGGTGAATGCGGTGGTGGCCATCGAGGATCGGCGCTTCTTCGACCACGGCGGCGTGGACTATCTCCGCCTGTTGGGCGCGCTGCGCAACGACCTCACGCCCGGCCATCGCTACGTGGAGGGCGGCTCCACGCTCACCATGCAACTGGCGCGCGGATTCTTCCTCTCTCCGGAGCGCCGTCTCAAGCGCAAGTTCATCGAGATCGTCATCACTTTCCAGCTCGAACACCGCTTCACCAAGCAGCAGATCTTTCAGATGTACGCCAACGAGATCAACCTCGGGCAGCGGGGCAGCTTTTCCATCGACGGATTCGGCGAAGCGGCGGAAGCCTACTTCGGCAAGGATGTGCGGCAGCTCAACCTGGCGGAGTGCGCGCTGCTGGCCGGCATGATTCAGAGCCCCAACCGGCTGAGCCCCTTCCGCCATCCCGACCGGGCCATCGAGCGGCGCAACCTGGTGCTGGATTCGATGGTGGAGACCGGCGCCATCACCAAGGACCAGGCCGAGGCTGCCAAGGCCGAGCCGCTGCACCTGACCGAATCCAGCGTGGATGCCAGCGAAGCGCCGTATTTCGTGGATCTGGTGCACGAGCAATTGCTGCAGAAGCTGGGCGACAGCGACTTCAATCGCGAAGGGCTGCGCATTTACACCACGCTCGATCCTGACCTGCAGCGGTTGGCCACGGAGGCGGTCGAAACAACCGCGCCTCAGATCGATAAGCTGGTGGACCGCATCCATGCGCGCGACCGAAAGCTGGGCAAGCCGTACATCTATCCACAGATGGCGCTGGTGGCGATCAATCCGCACACAGGGCAGGTGCTGGCGCTGGTGGGCGGGCGCAGCTATGGCGCATCGCAGTTGAATCATGCGGTAGCGATGAGGCCCACCGGTTCCACATTCAAGCCCTTTGTCTATGCGGCTGCTTTCCAGACCGCCGTCGAGGGCACCATGCTGCCGGGGCAGACAAAGCTCTTCTCGCCGGTAACCATGATCAGCGATGCCCAGACCACCTATGACGTGGGCAATCAAATCTACACGCCGCGCAACTATCACGGCGAATACTACGGCGACGTGACGGCGCGCTACGCGCTGATGCGCTCGGACAACAATGCGACCATCAGCCTGGCCAGCATGGTGGGCTTCGACCGGGTGGCGGAGTTGGCGCGCGATGCGGGCATCAAGAGCGCGCGCGGAACGCCTTCGGTCGCCATTGGCTCCTACGATGCCACGCCGCTCGATATCGCGGGGGCGTATACCGTGTTTGCGAATAGCGGCCTGCATCTCGATCCGTGGCTGCTGGCCAGCGTGCGCACGCCCACCGGCGATGTGATGACGGACTACACGCCCACCTCCAGGCAGGTCCTCGATCCGCGCGTGGCTTACCTGACCACAAACATGATGGAAGCTGTTCTGCAAGGCAACGGCAGCGCTGGCTGCCGGATTGGAGACCGGGATTTCTGCGGAACCGGCGCGGGTGTGCGCAACATGGGATTCGAGGCGCCGGCCGCCGGCAAAACCGGCACCGATCACGACGCCTGGTTCGCCGGCTTCACCAGCAACCTGATTTGCGTAGTCTGGGTGGGCAACGACGATTACACCGTTCTGGGGCTCGAAGGTGCGCAGGCGGCTGCGCCCGTCTGGGCGGACTTCATGAAGAAGGCCGTGGAGCTGCCGCAATACTCCGACACGCACGAATTTACTCCGCCCGACGGCGTCCAGTTGGAGCAACTCGATGATGTGACCAACCTGCTCAGCGACAACGCCTGCCCCAACAGCTATAGCGCCGCATTTCTCGATGGCACGCAACCCACAGACACCTGCGACCACCCAGCCGACCACCGCAACATCCTGCAGAAGATCTTCGGATTGGGCAAAAGCGGAAACTAGAGATAACTATCCCTGAGAGCGCTGTTCCGAGACCGCTATCCCAAGCCCGCTATCATTGATAAGACCCGCGCGAAAGGTTGCACCCATGCCCCGGCGGCGAGAGTTCATCGCATCCACGATCGCGGTTCTGGCGGAAGCTGCGCTGCCCGGCGCCTGGTGCGCGGCGCGCGCAACTGCTTTCGCAGAGGAGCAAGGCGGAACTCTGCCCGGCTGGGAGCCGGGCATCCTGGAGATTCACCACATCGATACGGGCCGCGGGAACTCCGCGCTGGTCCTGGCGCCGGACGGCACCACGCTGCTGATCGATGCCGGCGAGGCGCACGGCGACGAGCGGCTGATGGCGCCGGCCCGGCCCGACGCGAGCATGAGAGCCGGCCAATGGATCGGGCGCTACGTCGAACGCCAGTTGCAGCGCATCGGCCAGAGCAGCTTGAGCGTGATGCTTCTTACCCATCTGCACGGGGACCACGTGGGCGAGGTGGCCGCCTCAAGCCCGCCATCGCAGCGCGGCAGCTACCGCCTCACCGGTGCAGCCGATGTGGCGGAATTGGTGGACGTGCGCGAGATGATCGATCGCGGCTGGCCCGATTACAGCTATCCCGCGCCCCCGCGGGATGCAACCGCGCTGAACTACATTGCCCTGGCCAGATCGCAGGCCCAGCTCGGAACCCGCGTCCAGCGCGCCCAGGCCGGATCGGCAAGCCAGCTTGCGCTGCGCTTCCGCCCCGGCCTCTACCCGCAGTTTCAGGCGCGGGTCCTGGCGGTGAACGGGAATGTGTGGACCGGCGCCGGCGACGCGGCCAGGCCGCTGTTTCCACCGCTCGCCGGCCTGTCCGGCGAAGCTTTGCCCAGCGAAAACATGTGCTGCATCGCATTCCGGCTCCAGTTCGGAAAATTCCGCTATTTCACCGGCGGCGACCTCACCTGCGACACCGCCTATGGGCGCTTTCCGTGGCACGACATCGAAACTCCGGTCGCCCAGGCGGCCGGCCCGGTGTCGGTCGCGGTAGCCGATCATCACGGCTACTTCGACGCCTGCGGACCCGCGGCCGTGCGCGCTTTGCGCCCCAGGGTCTGGGTGATTCCGACCTGGCACGCGTCGCATCCGGCCATGAATGTTCTGGCCAATCTGTTCAGCACCGATCTCTACGCCGGCGACCGCTCAGTCTTCGCCGTCAACATGACGCCGGAAGCGCTGATGACTACGGACCGGTTCTCGAGCAGGCTGATGAGCAGCGATGGGCATGTCGTGGTGCGTGTGCCGCTCGACGGAGATTCGTTCACAGTGTATGTGGTCAACGCGCGCGACGAGCGTGGAATCGTGGAGAAGAAATTCGGCCCCTTCGCAACCTAACGCTCCGATCGCGGGCCGCACCGACCTGGGGTGCCCCAGGTCCCGATACTGGGACCTGGGATCGCACGAACCAAAATTGAACTTACACACGCTCAACACGTCGGGAGCAAGTAAACTTACGCGCCTTTGCTCATCCATCCACATCGCTGCCGTCCGGCATGGGCTGGCAGGCCGCGCACCAGAAGGTGACGCGCGCATCGGCTCCCTGCAGGCGCCGCCGGACCGGCTGCGCGCAGCGCCGGCATGGCTCGCCCGCGCGCCCATACACCCACAGGCTCGCCGCAGGATCGGATGCGTGCGTGGTGCGGCGCCGCTGTCCTCCATAAGTAACGATTGTGCCGCCGGAGTCCTCAAGTACATTGGCCGCCACCAGCCTGCGCGCAGCGGCGACGAGAGCTTTCACCTGCCCCGGCCCAAGTGCACCAACTTTCGAAAATGGATGGATGCCAGTGACGAAGCAGATCTCCGATTTGAAGACGTTGCCCACTCCGGCCATCACTTCCTGATGGAGCAGCACGTCGCCGGCTTCTTCGCTTCCATGTGCCAGCATGCGGCGCTCCACTTCCCGCGCATCGAACTCCGCGCTGAGCACGTCGATGGCTGAGCCAGGAATGCGCCGGTCGCGAGCCAGCGATTGCGCGCTGTGCATCTCGGCCACCGGCACTTTGAAACCGACGGCAATGTACTCCGTATTTTCGAGGACGATGCGCATATCGAAGTGCGGCTTCTGCCAGCGCTCGCCGTGCCGGTAGATGTGCCAGCTTCCGCTCATCAGCATGTGCGTGGCCAGCGTGGCGCCGCCTGAAAAATGGATCAGCAGCCACTTGCCGCGCGATTCCACGCGATCGATCGACTGGCCGGCCAGTGGCGTGTCGTCGTTGAAGCGCGTGAGCTTAGGATAAGTGGAACGGAAGACGGTGATCGGCTTGCCGGCCAGCGCGCGGCCGAGCGAGCGCGCAGTGCGGAAAATAGTGTCGCCCTCGGGCATTTTCTATTGCACCTCGCCGGCGCGCGGCTGGTGAGGGATCTGGCCCACGGGCAGCGGAATGCGGCGCAGGTGCATGCCCAGCGGCCCGGGATGAAAGCCTGCGTCCATGAGGAATCGCGCCATGGGATGCGCGGCCACAGGCTGGCCGTTGATGGTGGTGATGAGCGCGCCGTGATGGCTGCCTCCGTGAAGCTGCGCCTGGCCGCGCGCGCTTAAGAAATGGGCAAGGCCTGAAGCGGCCTGCGCGCGCTCGGGCTCCTCTGCGGGCAGAAAGACGAGCAGGTTGGGATTGCCGCGCCGCATCCACGCCACCAATTGCCCGTTACGCAAGATCACCTCGGCGTAGGCGGCGCGAGTGAGAATCCTAGGAGCCGTTTGCGAATCCTCATCGGCGACCGGCAGATCGGGCCAGCGCAGCGCGGAACCGTAAGGATTCGCAGGATCGGCCGCGGCCATCAGCACAAACTCAGGCTTCTCGGCCGGAGGCTCGCTGCGCAACTGGCGCAGCAGGTCCACGGCGGCCGGCAAAGCGAATTGCGTGGCGCCCAGTCCCGCAACAAAGTAGCCGCGGCGAATGCGTCCGCTCTCTTCGAGGGCTTTGAGCACGTCGTAGACCGCGCTGAAGCCGCCGGGAACATTTTCCGCTGCCACCGACTCGCGCAGCAGCACGCCGTAGCGATTCAACAGTTGCAGTGCGAGCGCGTGGCTGGCTTCGGTTGCGGTAGGTGCGGTTTTGGGCTGGGGCGCGTTCGTGCTGTCCCAGGTCCGAGATTCCGGACCTGGGGCACCCATGGCCGAGCGTGAACCGGCGGGCTGAAGTCCGGTACTTTGGAAAGGCAAAACGGACCAGCGCCCCTGCGCCACCGGCGGCGTGGTGCGGCGAGAGCGAAAGACGGAGCCGGTTTGCAGCCGCCGCGGAGCGCGCACGCTGTCGGGCCGGGCGATATAGGCGCGCAGCGCGTGAAACGAATCGTTGGTGATGAGCCCGCGCCACACCAGGCTCCAGAGCGCGTCAATGGTTTCGCCGGGATAGCCGCCTCCGGCCGACTGGTGCAGTGGATCAAAGAAACTGGCGCCCGCGGATTCAAGAATCGAGAGCAGCTTGGTTTCAATCTCGCTCAGCGGCTCGGTGAGAGGCCGGGACTGCGCCAGCAGCGGCAGCTTGTCGGCGAGAAAAAGAGCGATGCGGCCGTTGCGCTCGCCGATAGGCTCCACGCCCGCCCAGGCCACCTCGCCCGCGGCAATCAGCGTGTCTAGCCCGGCCGGCGTGTAGTCGGCAAGGCGCGCGGGCAGAATGGAGGATTCGACCAGCGAGGCGGGCAGCGGCGCGCCCTGCAGGCTTTCGATGGCGTCGAGCAGCGCGTCGAGATTCGGGCCGCGGCGCGGCGCAATCAATCCCTGCCAGTGGGTGAGGAACCGCGCCAGCGTGTGCTGTTCCACCGGCTCCACTTCGCGGCGCAGCCTGGCCAGCGACTTGCGCCGGATGATGCGCAGAATCTCCGCGTCGCACCACTCGCGATGAAGCCCGCCGGGGCGAAAACCGCCTTCCAGCACGCGCCCTTCTGCGGCCAGCAGACGCAGCGCATTTTCGACCGCCGCGGTGTCGAGCGCAAAGCGGTCGGCGGCTTCGCGCAGCATGAACGGGCCATGGGTGCGGGCGTAGCGGCGAATCAGTTCGAGAACCGGATGAGCGACCGGCTCGAGCAGCGCCGCGGCCAGGCCCGGCGGCAACGGAATGCCGAGTCCGTCGCGGTAGCGGGCCGCGTCTTCGGCGGCGATCAAACGGCGCTCGCCGGCAATGTTGAGTTCGAGCAGGCGTCGCGCGCGGATGAGCCGGGGCAACGATTCGAGCAGAAGCGGGTCGGCAACGCGAAGCGAAAGTTCGGCCCGCGAGAGATCGCCCAGCCGCAGGCACAGGTCGTGAATTCCATCGGCCGAGCGCGCGCGCCAGGATTCGCTGAGGCATTGCGCCGTTTCTTCCACCTCGGCAATGGCGTCGGCATCGAGCAGCTCTCGCAGGTCGGCCTCGCCCAGCAGCTCGCGCAACTGGTCCTGGTCGATGGTGAGCGCCTGCGCGCGGCGCTCGGCCAGCGGCGCATCGCCGTCGTAGAGGAAGTTGGCCACATAGCTGAACAAGAGCGACGAAGCGAAGGGCGACGGCTTGCGCGTCTCCACTACGTGCACGCGCAGCTTCCGTTGCTCGATTTCCTTGAGGATTTCTATCAAGGATGACATGTCGAAGACGTCGCGCAGGCACTCGCGATAGGCTTCCAGCAGCAGCGGAAACGAAGGGTAGCGCGAAGCCACGCTGAGCAGGTCGTAAGACCGCTTGCGCAACTGCCACAGCGGCGAGCGCGCATCGGCGCGGCGGCGCGGCAGCAGCAGCGCGCGTCCGGCGGCCTCGCGAAAACGTCCGGCGAACAATGCGCTGGATCCAAGCTGGCGCAGCACCAATTGCATGGCTTCAGCAGACTCGACCAGGAACCAATCAGAATCCGGCGGCTCGTCGGTATCGGGAAAGCGGAGCACGAAGCCGTCGTCGCCCCACAGGGTTTCCACCTCCCGTCCGCCGGCGGCGCGGATGCGCGCGCTCACCGCCATCGCCCAGGGAATATGAATGCGGCTGCCGAAGGGCGTCAGCACGCAGACCCTCCAGTCGCCCAGCTCGTCGCGGCAGCGCTCGATCACCACGGTGCGGTCGTCGGGCACCTGTCCGGTCGCGGCCTCCTGATCGGCGAGAAACTGCATCAGGTTTTCCGCCGCGCCGGCATCGAGATCGTGCTCTTTCACCAGGCGCGCGAGCGCCGCAGGCTTGGGCAGGGCGCGCAGCTCGCGTACCATGGCCCCGATGCGGCGTCCGAATTCAAGCGGCCTTCCCGGCCCGTCGCCTTTCCAGAAGGGCATCTTGCCCGGCTCGCCGGGAGCGGGCGTCACCAGCACGCGGTCGTGCGTAATGTCCACGATGCGCCACGTCGAGGCGCCCAGGATAAAGGTCTCGTTGGTGTGCGACTCGAAGACCATCTCTTCGTCCAGCTCGCCCACGCGCACCGGCTTGCCTTCTGAGTAAGCGAGAAAAACGCCGTAGAGGCCGCGGTCGGGGATGGTTCCCGCATTGAGGATGGCGAGGCGCGCAGCGCCGTCGCGCGCGGTGACCACGTTGCGGATGCGGTCCCAGTTCAGACGCGGGCGCAGCTCCGCGAACTCGTCGGAGGGATAACGGCCGCTGATCAGATCGAGCACTCCTTCGAAGGCGGAACGGGTGAGCGCACCGAAGGGTGCGGCGCGGCGGACGAGGTCGAAGAGGAAATCGACCGTGACTTCGGGGGCGAGGGACTGAGGGACTAAGGGGCTAGGGACTAAGGGGCTAGGGACTAAGGGGCTAGGGACTGGGGATTCAGAGGCCGGTCCCTCCTCAGTGAACAAATCGAGTTCGTTGTCATTCAGGGGTCGCCGTTTCCGTCTGCCCGCTTGTTCCCTTGTTCCCTTGTTCCCTGTTTTTCCGATCCCTGTTCCCTGTTCCCTGTTCCCTGCTTTTCCGATCCCTGATCCCTGATCTCTGATCTCTGGATACGGCGGGTGCGCCGCAATCGCCACCAGTTGCTGGGCCAGCACGTCCAGCGGATTGCGCGGGAAGCGCGTGGACTCGATGTGGCCCTCGTGCATGGCGCGCGTCACCGCGGCGCAGGCCACCAGGTCGGCGCGGTACTTGGGAAACAGGATTCCCTCCGAGACCGCATCCACGTGGTGGCCGGCGCGTCCGATGCGCTGCATGCCGCTGGCCACCGAGGGCGGCGATTCGATCTGAATGACCAGATCGACCGCGCCCATGTCGATGCCGAGCTCGAGCGTCGAGGTTGCGCACAGCGCGCGAATCTTTCCGGCCTTCAACTGCTCTTCAATCACCGCGCGCTGGGCCGCGGCCAGCGAACCGTGGTGGGCGCGCGCAATGGACTCGCCGGCAAGTTCGTTCAGCGCGCCGGCCAGGCGTTCGGCAACCTGCCGGCTGTTGACGAACAGGATCGTCGAGTTGCGCTGGCGAACGATCTCCAGCAGCCGGGGGTGAATCGCATTCCAGATCGAGACCCGGCGCGGCATTTGCGCTGCCGGACCCGAAGGAATCTCCTCCATCTCGCCCAGCCGCGCCATGTCTTCTACCGGAACCTCGATGCGCAGCCTGAGCTGCTTGGGCGCGGAGGCATTCACGATGGTGACGGGCCGGTAGCGGAGCGGCTCGGCCGGTGCCGAGCCAGGGAACAGGGAACAGGGATCAGGGATCAATGGAGAACCGGCGTTCGTGACGCTTCCATCGCCGACCCAATCGGAAACTACCCCACTCATTTTTCTGTCCCGGGCTGGCGCGAGCTCATCGCCCGTGCCCTGTTCCGTGTATTCTCGTTCCCTGTTCCCTGTTCCCTGATCCCTGATCCTTGTTCCCTGCACTTCCACTCCGCCCAGAAACCGCGCCACTTCTTCGAGCGGTCTCTGCGTAGCCGACAGCCCGATGCGCTGCATGGGTTTTTTCACCAGAGCCTGGAGGCGCTCGAGCGAGAGAGCCAGGTGCGCGCCGCGCTTGGTTGGAACCAGGGAGTGAATCTCGTCCACGATGACCGTTTCCACGCTGCGCAGAGCCTCGGACGCCCGCGAGGTCAGCAGCAGGTAAAGCGACTCGGGCGTGGTAATCAGGATCTCCGCCGGATGGCGCACGAAACGGGCGCGCTCGCGCTGCGGCGTGTCTCCTGTGCGCACGCTGATGGAGGGCTCGTGAAACGGCGCGTCCATGCGGCGGGCCATGTTGGCCATGCCGATGAGCGGCGAGCGGAGATTGCGCTCCACATCGACGGCCAGGGCCTTGAGCGGCGAGACGTAAACGATCCTGCAACCAAGGGGATTTTTGCGGTTGTCCGCGGCGGGCGCGCGCTTTTCCTGATCCCTGATCCCTGATCCCTGTTCCCTGTCTTCCAGCATCAGCCGGTCCAGGCACCATAGAAAAGCCGCGAGCGTTTTGCCGGTGCCCGTCGGGGCCAGGATGAGCGCACTTTCTCCGCGCGCGATCACCGGCCAGCCCAGCCGCTGCGGCGCGGTGGGCGCCTCGAAAACCGCGCGAAACCAGGCTGCTGTAACAGGATGGAAACAGGCCAGGGGGTCTGCCGGCGCGGCCGGGGTTGGAACGGACTCGGGGGTGGGCCGGCGCGTGGACATGCTGCTCAAGAGGATACCGCTTTAGGCGGCGAAGAGGAAGCGAAGAAATCCGCGCCCGCAACGATGAATACATCGAACGCACCGCTGCCGCATCCCATCTTCAGGGGGAAAACCTTTTCAGGGTGAATAGCTTGCCACTGCTACCATGAAGCTGCCGGGGGCCTATGCGCGATCATCTGGCTACATTGGTCGACGACTTCCGCTGCTACGGGACCGAAATTGCGGTGGTCCGGTATCAGGGTAACCGTCGCCGGTCGACGACCTACGGTGAGCTGGCCCGGCTCGCTGCGCGATTTGCCGCGCTGCTCGAGCGGCGCGGCATCGGACTGGGCGATCGGGTCCTGCTATGGGCCGAAAACAGCGCGGAATGGATCGCGGTCTTCCACGGGTGCCTGCTGCGCGGGGTTCTGGCCGTTCCACTGGACGCCAACGGGACTGCGGATTTTGCCTTGCGCGTGGCTGCCGACGTGCGGCCCAAACTGGCCGTGGGCGACGCGCTGCTGCTGGGGCAGTTGTCCTCCCACCCTAGCCGCAAGAACAAAGACGCGGCGAGGGTGGGGCACCCGGATTCCGAGCCAGATTTGCAGCCAGATTCGCAGGAGTCCGGAACCGACTTTCCGCGGTTGGCCTTTGAGGACTGGCTCGCCGAGCTGCCGTCCGCGGAGGCCGGGCCGGTGGAAGGCCTCTCGTCCCAGACCCCGCTGCAGATTCTGTTCACATCGGGAACCACCGGCGATCCCAAGGGGATTGTGCTCACCCACGGAAACGTGCTGGCCAGCGTGGGTCCCATCGAGGACGGCGCGCGGCCCTATTTGCGCTACGAGTGGCTGGTCCATCCGCTGCGCATTCTGCACACGCTCCCCCTCAGCCATGTCTTCGGCCAGACCATGGGACTGTGGGTTCCACCCATCTTCAAGGCCGAGCTGCACTTTGAGAGCCGGCCGGCCGCGCCCAGGCTGATTCAAATCATCAGGGAGGAGCGCATCTCCGTGCTGGCCGCCGTTCCCAGGGTGCTGGCGCTCTTGAAGGTGCACCTGGAGACCAATGTCGCCGGGCTCGCGGAACGCATCGAAAAGTCGAGAAAAATCGGATCGCTGGGGAAATGGTGGCGGTTCCGCGCCGTGCACCGCGCCTTCGGGCTCAAATTCTGGGCGTTTGTCTCGGGCGGCGGGGCGCTGGCCGGGCCTCTGGAACAGTTCTGGAACGCGCTGGGCTTTGTGCTGGTCCAGGGCTACGGCATGACCGAGACCACCGCGCTCATCACCCTCAATCATCCCTTCCACGTGGCCAAGGGGACGATCGGCAAGCCGCTCGCCGGGCGCGACGTCAAGCTGGGGCCGGACGGCGAAGTGCTGGTGCGCGGACCCATGATCTCCGCCGCCAGTTGGCACGGCGGCCGGCTGCAGCAGCGCGAGGAAGAGTGGCTGGCGACCGGCGACCTGGCCGAGCGGCAGGAATCCGGCGAGCTGCGGTTCATGGGCCGCAAGAGCGAGGTGATTGTGACCGCCGCCGGGGTGAACCTGCACCCCGAGGACATGGAAGCCGCGGTGGAAGAACAACCGGGCGTGGCCGCCTGCGCAGTGGTGGCCATGGAGACCGCGGCCGGGCCGGAGCCGTGCGCGGTGCTGGCCGTCCGCGGCGGCAGCGCCCAGGCGGCCGCGGCGATCGAAGGCGCCAACGCGCACCTGGCCGAGTTTCAATGGATCCGGCGCTGGGTGTTGTGGCCGGAACCCGATCTGCCCCGCACCTCCACCGGCAAGGTGAGACGCAAGGCGGTTGCCGACTGGCTGGCGCGGACCCATGCCGCCAACGGAACCGGACCGGTTGCGGCGGAAGGCGCCGGCCGCGAAGCCCGTGCCGTTTTCTCCGACTGGCTGCTCGCGCTCATCGCGCAGATTACCGGGGAAATCCACGCCGGCGCGGGCAACGAGCTGCGGCTGACCGAGGACCTGCACCTCGACAGCCTGGGGCGCGTGCAACTGGCCGCGGCCATCGAGCAGCGCCTGGGCATCGTTTCAGCGGGCGGACTGCTCGAAGAGGTGCAGACGCTGGGCGATTTGCGCAAGCTGGTGGCCGGCGGCGAGACCGCCGAAACGCCCGTTGGAGTGCCGGCCGTTGAAAAGACCGCGGACGGCGCCGCACCGGCGGCAGGCAGGGAGCCTGCGGACGCCGCCCCGCGCCGTGGACCTCCGCCGCAAACCGAGTCTCCGCGCCCGCGTTTCCTCTACCCCGAGTGGCCCTGGTGGAAGCCCGTCGAGTGGATCAGGATCGTCTTCCTTGAGGCGGTCCTGCGGCCGCTGGTGGCTCTGCTCGCGGCCCCCAGCGTAGTTTCGCCGCAAACGCCGCTGCCCGGCGGGCCCATGCTGATTGTGGCCAACCACGTGACCGCCTATGACGGGCCGCTGGTCGAGTACGCGCTCGCCGGCCGGGTACGGCGGCACATTGCCGCCGCCATGCTGGGCGAGATGCTCGAGGATTACCGGCACTGGCGCAATCCCGAGCGCGCGCCGGGAACGAACCGATTTTATCTGCTCGGGCCGGTCGCCTATTTTCTGGCCACGGCGCTCTTTAATGTCTTTCCGCTGCCCCGCCAGCGCGATTTCCAGACCAGCTTCGCCCATGCCGGCAAGGCCATGGACCGGGGATACAGCGTGCTCGTGTTTCCTGAGGGGACGCGCTCGGCGGAGGGCAAGCTGGCGCGGTTCCGGCCCGGCATCGGCTTGCTGGCGCGGGAAAGCGGCGTGCCCGTTCTGCCCATTGCCATCCGCGGACTGGGCGATCTGAAAGCGCGACGGCGCGGATGGTTCCGCTCCGGCGCCATCGAGGTCCGGGTCGGCGAACCGATCCTCTTCCGGCCCGAGGAGATGGAAGCCGCCATCACCGCGCGCCTGCACGACGAAGTGGAACGGCTGCTGGAAGGCAGCTTCTAGCTGCTAGCTTTCAGCTTTCAGCTCTCAGCTCTTCGCGTGGGAAAATGGAACTTCTTCAGGATCACCTTGACGAGTTCGCGTGCCTTCCGGAATTGAATGAGACAGCGTAGAGGAGCTCCCGTTATCCAGACGCAAAATCGCGAGAAGTTGCCCGGATAGTGGAGGCCTGGCTAAGAGCTATGAGCTGAAAGCTGAGAGCTGTCTTTCAGCTCGGCTGCCTGGGCTGAAAGTGGCAGGTCCCGCCGGCCAGCACCGGCGTCCAGAGCGACGGATCGGCCGGCTGCTCGCTGGAGCCGAGAAAGAGCACGCCGTCGTGCGGCAGCAGGCGATGAATGCCCGCCAGCAGCGTGCGCCGCGTCTCCTGGGAAAAATAAAGCATGACGTTGCGCAGAAAGATAATGTCGAACTGGTCGCCGGCGCGATTGAAAGGCAGCGTGGGGCCGCACAGGTTGGCCTGGCGGAAATTGCACAGCTTGCGCACCTCCGGCTTCACAGTCCAGTCTTCGCTGGAGTGATCGAAGTAGCGGACGATATGCCGGGCCGGCAGGCCGCGGTTGATCTCGATGCGGTGGTACGAGCCGGCCTTGGCGCGCTCCACCACTTCGGCGCAGATATCGGTGCCCTCGATGCGGATGTTCCAGCCCACCAGCATGGGAAAGTGTTCGAGGAGGAGCATGGCCATGCTATAGGCTTCCTGGCCGGTGGAGCAGGCCGCGCTCCAGATGCGCAGGCTGCGGTTAAAGCGGCGGGCTTCAATCAATTTGGGCAGCAGGTCGGTGCGCAGCAGATCGAAGGGCCGGCAATCGCGGAAAAAGCTGGTTTCGTTGATCGTCATGGCCTCGGCGATGGCCCGTTCAAGCCCCGGGTTTTTCGCCGAGCGCAGGTGGTTGACCAGTTCCTCCAGGCGCGTCATGCCCTGGTTGCGCAGCAGCTTGGAGAGCCGGGTCTCGAAGAGATAGTCGCGCGACGGGTCGAGGACGTTCTGCGAAAGTCCGAAGACCAGTTGGCGGAGGTAGCCGTATTCGGCGCTGCTGGCTGCTTCCATGGCTACACCACCATCCTGCGGGCTTCGGCCGCCAGCGGCGCCCGGCCGGCGATCCTCAGCACTTCAGGAACGATGGCGCCGAGCGGGAGAACCTTGTGCGCCAGGCCTGCATTGGCCACCGCGCCCGGCATTCCCCACACCGTGCTGGTGGCTCGATCCTGGGCCAGCACACTGCCTCCCTGCTCGCGAATGATGCGGCAGCCGTTCAATCCATCCGAACCCATGCCGGTGAGCACCACGGCCACTACGCCGGAACCGTAAACCCTGGCAGCGGAGCGGAACAGCACATCGGCCGCGGGCCGGCAATGGTTTTCCTGCGGACCCTGGCTCAGGTGCAGCGTGGGCCGCGCGGCGGCGCTGGCCGCGGGCAAGACCTCCATGTGCCAGTTGCCGCGGGCGATGTGGATCGATCCCGCGGAAACGGGAACGCCCTCCGCGGCCTCGCGCACGCGCAATGGGCAGCGGCCGTTCAAGCGCTCGGCAAGAAGCCGGGTGAAGAGTTCCGGCATGTGCTGCACCACCAGAATCGGAAGCGGAAAATTGGCCGGGAACAGCGGCAAAATCGCGTCCAGCGCCGCGGGGCCGCCGGTGGAGACGCCAATGGTCAGCAGCGAAGGGATGGCATTGTTCTGCTGCGGCCTGGCCGGCGGCGCGGCCGGCCCCGTAAACGGAAACAGCACTCCCCTGCGCGCGCCTTCCTGAGCTGCCGGTTGCGGCAGCGGGTAAGCCTGGCTGGTGAGCGCATGAATCTTGGGAATCAGGTCTTCGGCCAGCGCGCGCTTGGCGTCTTCGCGGCTGGATTGCCCCTGCGGCTTGGCTACGTAGTCTGAAGCGCCCACGGCCAGCGCCTCAAGGGTCACCTGCGCGCCGCTCTGGGTGAGCGAGCTGCACATGATCACCGGCATCTTGTATCCGCGCGACCGCAACTGCCTGAGCGTCACCAGGCCGTCCATCACCGGCATCTCGACATCGAGCAGGATCAGGTCGGGGCGAGCCGTCTCAAGGCAGCCCAGGGCCGACGCGCCATCGGCCGCGGTTCCGGCCACTTCCAGGCGTCCGTCGGATGAGACCACCGAGCGCAGCAGGCCGCGCATCACGGCCGAGTCGTCCACGATCAGGATCCGGGTTCGGCGTACAACCGCCACGCTCAACACTCCTGCACGCCGATCATGGCCAGCTTCTCGCTGAGCGCCTGGTCGTCGAAAGGTTTCATCAGGAATTCGTCGGCGCCCGCATCCAGGGCGCGCAGGATGTAGTCGTTCTCGGCTTCCGTGGTCACCATCATCACCTTCACGTCCGCGAATCCCTCCGCGCGCATCTGCTTCAGCATCTCGATTCCGCTCATCACCGGCATGTTCCAGTCGACCAGCGCAAGGTCAAAGCTGAGGCCGCCGTGGAGGATTTTGAGGCCTGCCTGCCCATCGGCAGCTTCCTCGCACTCGATGCCCCGCTCTTCGAGCAGTCCGCGCAAATAGCCGCGCACGAAGCGGGAGTCGTCGACAATCAGAGCTCGCATGTTCCCCTCCTGAGTGAATGAGCCAAGGCTAGGCAGCTTGCGCCGCGCCCAGGCGCAGCGGATCCAGCCGCTCCGAATCGAGCATCACCAGCAGGCTGTCCTTGAGCTTGTAAGCGCCGGCGAAAAGCGCCCTGCGCCGCTCATCGAGAATCGACGGGTTGGACTCGTAGTCGGCCGAAGACACGGTAAGCACCTCGCCCACTGAGTCCACCAGCAGCCCGAAGCATCCGCCCGCGCCCTCCATCACCAGAATGTCCTGCAAGCCGTCCCTGGCCGGCAGGCCGAGCAGGTGGCGCAGGCTCACCGTGGTCAGCACGTCGCCGCGATAGTGAACCAGCCCGCCCACATAGCCCGGAGCCAGCGGCACCGGCTGCGGACGCGTGGAGCCCACAATCTCCACAATGTGCCGGATCGGCGCGCCGAACAGCGTGTCGCCCACGCGCACTGAGCAAACCTCCACCAGCGCCGCCGCTTTATCCTTGCGATTCGATCCCATTCCCACTCCCGTTCCCGGCTCGCTCACCCGAGCGCCTCCGCAACCTGATTCCATTCCCCGCGCGGTTCTTCGCCGGCCGCCAGCGCCGACACGCCGCCCAGGTTCACCACCCCGGTCACGCGATCCTTGAGCAGGGTGACGCCGCCGGTTTGCTCGCCCGTGCCGGCCTCGAACAGATCGCCGCCCGCGGCCACGTCCAGAACATGAGAGACCGCAATGCCCACATGCCGATTGCCTTCCCGGCACACCACCACGATGATCTGGGCCTCGTCTTCGCTCTGCGCAGCGGTGTTGCCGGCGGCCGCGGCCAGAATTCCGGCCGAGTCCTCCACCGGCAGCAACTGGCCCTCGAAGTTGAGCACCGGCCGGTAGCCGATGTACTCGATGCGCGACAGCGGAAGCTGTTCGATGCGCAATACGTCGGCCAGCGGCACCGCGGCCTGATGTCCGCCCGCTTCCACCAGCAGATATTCGATCCTCGACGCGTCCTTGTCTTCCTCGACCGCGTGCGCCGCTTCTTCTTCCGCGCTCAGGGCGACTCCGGCCTTGGTGGCGATGGTTCCGGGATCGAGAATCAGCGCCAGGTCGGCATTGCCCAGCACGGTTGCGCCGGAGTAAAAGCCGATGTCTTTGAGCACCGTGGAAAGCGGCTTGACCACGATCTCTTCCGGATCGGCCAGGCCGTCCACCACCAGGCCGAAACGCCGGCCTTCGGCGTCCAGCACGGCGATGAAGTTGTCGCGGTCCGTGGCCAGTTTGCACTCCCGGCCCGGCATCAGCAGTCCGTCCAGGAAGACCAGCGGCAGCAGCCTGCCGCGCAGCCGGTAGAGGGGCGCATTCTGAATCCACTCGATGGCCGTCGCCGCCCGTTCCGCGGGAATGTGAACCAGCTCCGAGAGCGCGCCCTGCGGCAGCGCGAAGCTCTGCTCCAGGCTGCGCACGATGAGCGCGGGAATGATGGCCAGCGTAAGCGGAATGCGCAGCCTGAGCGTGGTGCCTTTGCCGGCGCGCGAGTCGATTTCCACTTTGCCCCCGATCCGCTCTACGTTGGTGCGGACCACGTCCATCCCTACGCCCCGCCCGCTCACGTTGGTCACCTTCGCCGCCGTGGAGAAGCCGGGCAGGAAAATCAGTTGCAGCAGCTCGCGCTCGGTGAGCGCGGCGGCGCGCTCGGGCGTGATAACCCCGCGCTCGATAGCCTTGGCGCGAACCTTCTCGACGGCGATGCCGGCGCCGTCGTCCAAGACTTCGATCACCACGTGGCTGCCCTCTTGAACGGCGCGCAGCTTGAGCGTGCCTTCGGGGTCCTTGCCCGCGGCTTCGCGCTCCTCGGGCGGCTCGATGCCGTGATCCAGCGAGTTGCGCACCGCGTGCGTCAGCGGGTCTTTGATGGCTTCGAGCAGGCTCTTGTCCAGCTCCGTTTCCTGGCCTTCCATCACCAGGCGCACGCGCCGGCCCAGCGACTGCGAAACGTCGCGCACGATGCGCGGCATCTTCGAAAAGATGTTGGAAACCGGCTGCATGCGCGCTTTCATCACACTCTCGCGCAGGTCCGCCGTCACCATGTCCAGGCGGCGCGAGAGCATGGTCATGTTGGGATCGGCGGCCGTGGCCTGCAGCACCTGGTTGCGGGTGAGCACCAGTTCGCCCACCAGGTTCATCATGCGATTGAGCAGCGTAACGTCTACGCGCAGCGTGCTTTCGGCCGCGCTTCCAGCCTGGGCGCGCGGCCGCGCCGCGTCGGCCTCGGCGGCCGCGGGCGTTGCGGTTGCGGGAGTGGGCGCGGATTCGTCCGGTCCGGGGGACGGCGCGGCGGTCGCGCGCTGCGCAGCGGACGGCGCGGTTAGTTGAGCCGGCTCCGGCGCATCGGGCAGCGTGCGCCCCGCGTTCACCGTTGCCTTGGCACGCGCCGCGCGCTTGGCCGTTGCCTGAGCCGGGGCCTGCAATTCTTCAAGCTGCTCAATGAGCGCACTGTCTTCGCCCGCGCCTTCGCTGCCTTCCGACTCGATGATCTTGAGGATGGCGCGCAGGCCGTCCAGCAGTTGCAGAAGTCCGGTAATCACGGGCCGCGTTGCAGCCAGCTTTCCGTCGCGCAGCAGTCCCAGCAGGTTCTCGCCGGCATGGGCCAGCTTCTCCAGCCGCTTGAAGCCGAGAAATCCCGTCGTGCCTTTAATGGTGTGCACGGAGCGAAAGATTTCGGCCAGCAGCCCGGTGTCTTCAGGGCGCTTTTCCAGGTCGGTCAGGCACCGCTCCATGCGGTCCAGGCCTTCCTGGCTCTCAATCAGGAACTCCCTCGTCAATTCATCCATCTGCGTCCATTCATCCAGCCGGCGGGATCGCGCTCCTCGTGCGGCGAGCACTCAAGAGCTTTATCGGAAAGAAAAGGCGTGACTTGAGCAGTTCGGACGGAGACCGGCGGATTGGCCCTGTTTTGTGAGCCGTACCAGGACAACCAGAAGGGTCCGGGTGTACATCCGGGTCGCGAATGCATTAGCCTCTAACTGCAGTCTTTCGAGGAACAGCAGCCTCATGACTCCAACCAACGCGCCTCCGGCGGCGCTCGAAAAGTTGCTTGACGCCGCGCGGCAGGCCGCTCGCCACTCCTATTCGCCCTACTCGCAATTCCGCGTGGGCGCGGCGCTCCAGATCTCCGGCGGCGAGATCGTGACCGGAACCAACGTGGAAAACGTGAGCTACGGGCTCACCATCTGCGCCGAGCGCGCGGCTCTGGTTCGGGCCGTCTCCCAATTCGGGCCTGAGATTCGCATCGCCGCCGTTGCCGTTGCCAATTTGAACGGCGCCCCCAGCCCTCCCTGCGGCGCCTGCCGGCAGATGCTCGCGGAGTTCGTCCTGCCCGATGCGCCGGTCGTGTTTCCCGCCGCGGACGGCGTGCGCACCATGACCTTCAGCGAGCTGCTGCCGCTGGCCTTCGAGATGAAACTGAAGTAGGCGCAAATTCTTATGACTCAAATCTCGGAGCAGTATGGCGGGGCCCCCTTTGCTCCGCTGCACATGATCGACCTCATCCGCAAGAAACGCGACGGCGGCGTTCTGGACGCGCGCGAAATCGGCTTCGTCGTCTCCGGCGCCGCATCCGGCGAGATTCTTCTCGAGCAGCTCGCGGCGTGGCTGATGGCCGCCTGGCTCAATGGCCTTTCGCTTGACGAGACGCGCGCTCTTACGCTGGCCATGCGCGACTCGGGCGAGAAATTTTCGCCCGCGCGGCTGGGCAAAATGGCGGTTGACAAGCACTCCACCGGCGGAGTGGGCGACAAAACCAGTTTCCTGGTGGCCCCGCTGGCCGCGGCCTGCGGCGTGGCTGTGCCCATGATCAGCGGGCGCGCCCTGGGCCACACCGGCGGCACGCTCGACAAGCTGGAATCGATTCCCGGCTACCGCACCGCGCTCACCCTCGACGAATTCGAGGCCGTGCTCAAAAAATGCGGCGCGTCCATCGTGAGCCAGACGCCTTCCCTGGTGCCTGCCGACCGCGTGCTCTACGCCTTGCGCGACCGCACCGGAACGGTCGAAAACCCCGGCCTCATCTGCGCCTCGATCCTGAGCAAGAAGCTGGCCGCGGGGTTGAATGGGCTGGTGCTGGACGTGAAGACCGGCTCGGGCGCATTCCTGCGCGACTTGAAGCAGAGCCAATTCCTGGCCGCGCTCATGGTGGCCACAGCCGAGGCCGCCGGCACCCGCACCGTGGCCCTGCTCACCGACATGGGCCAGCCGCTGGGCCACGCGGCCGGCAACTGGATCGAGCTGGTCGAGTCGGTGGAGCTGCTGCGCGGCCAGCGGCCGGCGGAAAATTCCGAAAGCAATTTCGACCTGCGCGAGCTCTCGCTGCTACTGGCCGGATGGATGATTCACCTCGGCGGCCAGGCCGAAACGCCGCAGGCGGGCTACGCGCGCGCTGCAACCGCACTCTCTGACGGCTCCGCGCTGCGCGTCTTCTTCGCCATGATTGAGGCGCAGGGCGGCGACGTGAGCGTCTTCAACGATCCGCAAAAATTCCACACCCCCGGCGCCACCCGGGTGCTGGATGCATGGGAGAGCGGCTTCGTCTCTGCAATGGACACAACGGCGCTCGGATGGGCGGTGCAACGGCTGGGCGCGGGACGCGAACAGGCCGGCGCCCCGGTCGATCCGCACGCCGGCATTATCTTCCATGCGCGGCGCGGCGCGCGCGTCGAACCGGGCCGGCCCATCGCCACCCTCTATGCAACCACCCCTGCGCAGCTTGCCGAGCCGGAGGCGATCCTGAGACGCGCCATCACCATCTCCAAAACCCCTCCCGGCGCGGCCGTGCCGCTGGTCAGACGCATTTTTACCGGCGAATCCGCTCAGCAATACCTGCGCGATGCTGTAAGGTAAAAAATGCAGCTTCTAGCTCTTAGCTTCTAGCTTTTAGCCCGGTATCGCCGCGCCGGCGACGGCGTGCCGCGGAACAGCACATTGGATCTGAGAGCAAGAGCTAGCGGCTAAAAGCTAACGGCTAGAAGCTGCTCTCCAGGAGGGCAACCGCATTGGCGCGATTCACGGGGGTTTTGGGGATTCTGGCGGTGCTGGCCGCTGCATGGCTGGGCTCGACCGACCGCAAGCGGATTCGCTGGCGCACCATTGCCTGGGGCCTCGGCCTGCAGTTCACCTTTGCATTTCTGGTGCTGCGCTTCAGCTTCGGTCAGCAGGTGATGAATTACGCGGGCGCCGTGGTGACCAACATGCTCTCGGCCACCTTCGCGGGAACGCAGGTCCTGTTCGGCCAGCTCGGGCTTCCCAACTCCGGCGCCTTCGGCAGCATGCTGGGAGCCAACAAGGGCGCCATCTTCGCCTTCCAGGTGCTGCCCACCATCATCTTCATCTCCGCGTTTTTTGCCGTGCTTTATCACATCGGCGTGATGCAGATCGTCATTCGCGCCATGGCCTGGGTGATGCTCAAGACCATGCGCATCTCCGGCGCCGAAAGCATGAATGTGGCGGCCAGCATCTTCATGGGGCAGACTGAGGCGCCGCTCACCATCCGCCCGTTTCTCTCCCGCGCCACGCGCAGTGAATTGATGACCATCATGACCAGCGGCATGGCCCATGTCTCCGGCGGCATCATGGCCATGTACATCGCCCAGGGTGTTGAGGCGCGCCATCTGCTCTCGGCCGTCATCATGACCTCGCCGGGCACCATTCTCATGGCCAAGATGCTGGTGCCTGAGACCGAAACGCCGGCTACCGAGGGCAAAGTCGTCATCCCCAAGGACGAGCTGCACAAGGACGAAAATCTGATTGGAGCCATTGCCCGCGGCACCATCGACGGCGGCAAGCTGGCCATGAACGTGGCCATCATGCTCATCAGCTTTCTCGCCCTGGTGGCCCTGCTCGACATGCTGCTCGCCTGGGTGCACGGCGGCGTGCCGTGGTTCCCGTCGAGCCTCGGCCAGATACTGGGCTATGCCGGCGCACCGGTCGCCTGGCTCATCGGCGTGCCCTGGCACGACGCCCAGGCCATCGGCAATCTGCTGGGCACGCGCATGGCGCTCAATGAAGTGGTCGCCTACATCGCACTCGGCGCGCAGAAGGCCGCGCTCGCGCCGCGCTCCTTCACCATCGCGACCTTCGCTCTCTGCGGTTTCGCCAACCTCGGCTCCATCGGCATGCAGATCGGCGGCATCGGCGCGCTGGTTCCCGAGCGCCGCAACGATTTAGCGAAGCTGGGCGTCCGCGCCATGCTCGCCGGTACCATGGCCAACCTGATCTCCGCGTCCATCGCGGGAATTTTCCTGGGGTGAGTGTTCGCATTTTAGTGCGAATGACGGCAGAACTGGGCGACCCGCTCTCGTGACGACTTGAAACAGAAACGCCCAATGGGTGCCCCACCCAATCTGACCGTGAAACAAACGGCAAAATCAGGGCACGAAGGATTTATGCCCGCAACCGCCGCACGCGATAAAAAATGGTCAGCGCCGTCACCGTCCCGCAGGTAAGAAAGCTCGCGCCCAACCCCACGATCAGCGAATTGTCGTGCTCATACAATCCGTGAATCACGCCCAGAATCTGCAGCACGCAGAACCCGCCGAAGGTGAGCAGCGATATGCCTTCATCGGTCTTTTTGCGCCATACGGCAATTGCCTGCGGTACAAACAAGAGCGCGTTGCCCAGCAGGCCCACTCCGAAGATCACGGCAACCAGTTGCCTCATGCCTAGATTCTCTCAGAGAACGGCGGCCAGAGATCAGGGGTCAGGGATCAGGGGTCAGGGATCAGGGGTCAGGGATCAAGGATCAGGGGATAAGGCGGAACGAGCAACCCGCCTCCGCTCAATCGCCGAACCGGGCCGCGCCGCGCGCCCTGGCCTTGGCCGCCTCTTCTTCGCGGTTGCGCGGCGCAGCCACGGTCTCAAGCCGGCTGAGCAGGCGCATCGAGGCTTCCGCAATCTCCTCCACGGCCGCGGCAAACGCAACCTCGTTGGCCTTGGACGGCTTGTTGAACCCGCTCACCTTGCGCACGTACTGCAAGGCCGCGGCGCGCACTTCATCCGCGGTCACCGGGGGATCGAAATTGAAAAGCATCTTGATATTGCGGCACATCGGCTGCTCCCTCCTCGCCTGAAAATTCGCCCCGGCGCAATTCCCCGTTTCATCAATGTATCGCTGGCATGTAGAATCGGCAATGCCCAATGACGAGAAGCAAAGCAATGCGTCTAATTGTTCTTCTGGTGCTATGCGCCCTGGCGCCCGCGTGCATGGCGCAGCAGTCCTACCTCGGCTTCGACAGAAACGATTATCCGGGCGACGCGTTGCTGCGGGCTCTGCATAAGAACTTCCACTACGTATCGTTCTGGCTCAATAATCCGCCGGGAGAATCGGCTGACAGTTGGACCGGCAAGCGCGCCATCCTGAAGAAAAATGGCTTCGGCTTTCTGCTGCTCTTCAACGGCAGGCTCGATGCGCAGTTGAAGGGCCGGGATGCCGCGGCTCTGGGCGCGGCCGATGGAAAGGCCGCCGTTGCCGCCGCGCTGCGCGAAGGCTTCGCGCGCAATGTGCTCATCTTTCTCGATCAGGAGGAGGGCGGCCGTCTGCTGCCTGAGCAGAGCGTCTATCTCTTCGCCTGGGTCGACACGGTGCACGCGGCGGGAGCGCGGGCCGGCGTGTATTGCTCGGGAATCGAAGTGAATGACGAGAGCGGCACCATCAGCACGGCGCAACACATCGCCGTGCTGGAAATCGACCGCGCGGCGAATCCATCCAAAGAGAGGGGAGCGGAGCTTCGGCTGCCGCTTTGGATCGCAATCGACCAGTGTCCGCCGTCGCCGGGCTGCACTTTTTCGCTGCCTGGAAAAATCGGGTTGCAGCCTGAAGGGCCCGCGTTCATCGCGGCCTGGCAGTACGCGCAGTCGCCGCGCCGCAGGCAGTTCAGCGCCGAGTGTCCCGCCAACGCCGCGCCGGACGGCAACTGCTACGCGCCCGACCTTCCCCACCGAACCAGGCTCTTTGTCGATCTCGACATGGCTGATTCGCCCGATCCCTCCGAGGCTCAGTAATCCGTTCCCATCTTGCGCGGATTGGCCCTGTAGAATGTCGAGAACGCCGCACCGGAATCGCCATGAGCTGCTACGACCAGGTCGCCGAGGCTGCCGCCTTTCTGAAGGCAAGAATCGGCCCGCTCGCGCCACGGGTGGGCGTGGTGCTGGGCTCGGGGCTGGGTGCGGCCGCCGATGCGGTCTTGAATCCGGTCGCCGTGCCCTATGGCGAGATTCCGCATTTCCCCCAATCCACGGTGGAGGGCCACTCGGGACGCATCGTAGCCGGAATCCTCGGCGGGGTCCCCGGCGACAGGTCTTCGTCGCTGGGGTGCGTGGGCGGGGTCCCCGGCGACAGGTCTTCGTCGCTGGGGTGCGTGGGCGGGGTCCCCGGCGACAGGTCTTCGTCGCTGGGGTGCGTGGGTAGCGCGCCGGTCGCCATCATGCAGGGCCGCGTGCATTTTTACGAGGGCTATTCGCCCGCGCAGGTCACGTTTCCCATGCGCGTGCTCGGCGCGCTCGGCATCCGCGCGGTGGTGCTCACGAACGCAGCCGGCGGCATTGCCGAAGGCTATCGCGTGGGCCAGCTTGTGGCGCTCGCCGATCACATCAATCTCATGGGCTGGAATCCTCTCACCGGGCCGAATGAGCCGCGCTTCGCCGTCAAGCCGGGTGCGGGGCTGCGCTTCTTCGACATGACCGAGGCCTACAGCAATCCGCTGCGGTCCCTGGCAAAGGAAGCCGCGCGCGAAGAAGGCTTTCCGCTGGAAGAAGGCGTTTATCTGGCCACGCCCGGCCCAAGCTTCGAAACTCCGGCCGAGATTCGCGCTTTTCGCGCGCTGGGCGCCACGCTGGTGGGCATGTCTACCGTTCCTGAAACCATTGTTGCCCGGCACATGGGCATCGAAGTGCTCGGCATCTCCTGCGTCACCAATCTGGCCGCCGGGCTGGGCAGCACGCCGCTCAGCCATGAAGAGGTCTACGAGACCGGCCGCCGGGTCGAGGCCCGGCTGGCCGCGCTGCTCACGCGCCTCGTGCCGCGCATCGCTGCAAAGGTGGATGGCCAAGCGTGAGCGCGAGCGCACAGGACATGAACTCCGGCGAGGACGCGCCGCGGCTCCCGTTTCCACCGCTCGTGCTCGGCGTAGCCGGTTGTTCGGGCTCCGGCAAAACCACGCTGGCCGCGGAGCTGGCCCGCGCGCTGGGCGGCATTCATTTTCATCTCGACAATTACTACCTCGACCTGGGCCATCTGCCGCTCGCGGAGCGCCTCCGCCAGAACTTCGACGACCCGGCGCTCATCGAGAGCCCGCTGCTCGCCCGCCACGTCGCGGCGCTGGCGCGCGGCCAGGCCATCGAGCGCCCGCTCTACGACTTCTCCACGCACACGCGCATGCAGGGCCGCACCGAGCGAGTTGAAGCCGCGCCGTTCCTCATCGTCGAAGGGTTGTTCGCGCTCTACTATCCGCAGCTGCTGCCGCTCTATCAACTGCGCGTGTACATCGACACGCCCGATGCGCTGTGCTTCGAGCGGCGCCTGAAGCGCGATATCGAGCAGCGCGGCCGCACCGCGGAATCGGTGCGCAGGCAGTACGAAGCCACGGTGCGTCCGGCCGGCATAGCCTACGTGCGCCCCTCGGCGGCAAATGCAGACCTGATTGTGGACGGCAGCGGCGCGCTGGACTGGAAGGTGGAGCGGGTGGTGACGGAGCTGCGCAATCGCGGATTGCTGACTGGAGCGGGGTAGCGTTTAGTCTGTGCCGCAACGGCGGATCTCCGTGTCGAGGTGCGACGGCGCTTGGACGATTCAGATCTGAGGCTTCTTGGATGGTAAAATTGGTGCACTTGACCAGCGCTTCGGATTTCAGCCTCTCTATGTCAGGACAGAAGATGCTCCTCTTTTATTCTTACTCGCATAAGGATGAAAAACTACGCATGCGCCTTGAAACGCATCTAGCTCTCCTGAAACGGGAGGGTGTGATCTCAGAGTGGCATGATCGAAAGATCGGCGCGGGGGCGGAATGGGCAGAGCAGATAAGCAGCCATCTCCGCACAGCCCAGATCATCCTTCTTCTCGTGACAGCCGATTTTCTAGCCTCTGATTATTGCTTCGACGTCGAGATGAAGTTTGCAATGGAACGCCACGAATCGGGAGCAGCCCGCGTTATACCCGTGCTCCTGCGTCCTAGCGAATGGGAGCACACCCCTCTTGCCGATCTAAGCGTTCTTCCGTTGAATGCCGTACCTGTAGTCCTGTGGCGCAATCAGGAGTCGGCCCTCTACGAGATCGCCAAGAGCATTCGCGATGTCGTGAAAAACTTCGGAGTCACTGGAAGTAAAATCGACGGCCACAGGAGCATAAGGATTCTTTTGGCAGATGACGAGCAGATCATTTCAGACACTTTAACCATGATTCTGAATCAATCCGGATTTCGCGCATTTGGCGCCCTCGATGGCGAAGAAAGCGTTGAGGTTGCTGCGCATCAGAAGCCATCCTTCTTTATCAGCGATGTCATCATGGGCGGCCTCAATGGAATCGATGCTGCCATCCGAATCCGCGAAATTCTGCCCGATTGCAGAATACTGCTTTTTTCGGGACAAGCTGCCACTGCAGACCTCATGGAGAAAGCCAGGGCTAAGGGGTACGATTTCGAAATACTGGCGAAGCCGGTTCACCCGGCGGACCTTCTCGCCAAGCTGCGCTCGGCCAATTAGCCGAGTCAGCTCACTTCCCCGCTGTCAGCGCCGTCACCGGCACCAGCATATCTTCTTTGCGCATCACCAGGTTGGTGGCGTTCAGCGTGGCCAGCTCAAAGCCGTGGCCGTGCGTGATGGCGTCGGTGGGGCAGGCCTCTACGCAGTAGCCGCAGAAGATGCAGCGGTTGTAATCGATGTTGTAGACCTTGGCGTAGCGCTCGGAGGAAGAGATGCGCTGCTCGGCGGTGTTCTCGGCGGCTTCGATATAAATGCAATTCGAGGGGCACGCGGCCGCGCACAGGAAACAGGCCACGCACTTCTCCAGGCCGTTTTCGTCGCGCTGCAACACGTGCGCGCCGCGAAAGCGCTGCTCGAAGACCGCGCCGCGCAACGGGCCGTCGCCGTCAGGATAGTTCTCCACCTGCGTGGGCTCCAGCATCTCGCGAAACGTGATGCTCATGCCCTTGGCGATGCCGGCGACGTTGCGCACAATCGACATGCACCCAGTATACGATGAAGGGCGGGAGGGTTTCACGATGCGTGGTGCGATCTGGACGGCAGTGGTTCTGTTGGGTTTCATCGCGGGAACGGCGAGCGCGCCGGCGCAAAGCCAGCCCCCGGAGATGCCGATGGATACGGCGCACGCTCCCTCGGCGCCCGCCGGCCCGCTCAAGATCACCTTCGCGGACCAATCCGCCGAATGGACGCCGGCCACGCTGGCCGCGCTTCCGCACACCACCGTGACCGTCTACAACGAGCATGCGAAAGCCAGCGAGACCTACTCCGGCGTGCCGCTCATCGATCTGCTGACCAAGCTGGGCGTGCCCGACAAGCCGCGCGGCAAGCAGTTCCGGCTCTACCTGGTGGCCGCCGGCTCCGATGGCTATGAAGTGGTGTATTCGCTCGGCGAGATCGCGCCGGACGTGCACGACGCCACGGTTCTGGTGGCCGACAGCGAAGACGGCAAGCCCATCGCCGCCGACGGGCCGCTCAAGTTGATTGCCACGCGCGAAAAGCGCCCGGCGCGCTGGGTGCGCAACCTGGTGGCCGTGCGCGTGCTTACGGCCGAGTGAGGGCGCACCGGCTCCGGCCGGATCGCCGTCCCCAAGCCCTACACGCGCGCGGCGCGGCCTTAGTGCCGTTGCCCTCCGTGACTCTGATTCGGCATTGTGGGCCTCACGTTGCGATCTGCGCGAATGGGCCGGCTGATGGCAGGGGTAGCAGGCTTGCCGTGATTCTGGGCCGCAAACTGTCCGCGAACTTGAGCGTAGCTCTGTGCGTGCTGCACCTGCGTGCTCATGCGCGGAGCATACGGCTCGTGCCACGCCGCGGCTTCCGATGGCCGAGGCCGAACCTGGACGCCGGCTCCGCCATGGAAACTATAGCGGGCGCCGTTGACGATGCGGTTGCCCGCGTTATAGCTGTACGCGTGCACCACGCGTGCGCCCAGTCGGTTATAGACGCGGTTATAGAAGAAGTGGCCGCCGTTCCAATAACCGCCCTCGTAGCCCAGGCCGATGTAGCCGAAGCCGTAGTTGATGCCGCCGTAGAAGCCGATGTGCAGTCCCCAGCGGCCGGGATAGAACAGATAGCGGCCGCCGTAGAACCCCCAATAGCCCGGCGTCCACAGCGCACCCATGTAGGGCGGCTCGACCCAGGCGCCCGGCACCCAGTAGTAGCCGGCCGGGCCCCAGGCCCAGTAGCCGGGAGTCCAGATGTAACCGTCGCTGGGCGGCGGAGGCTGATCGTAGTCGGGCAGCGGCGGCGGAGCCTCGGTTGCCGTTTGCGTGGGCTGCTCACCGTAATCCGAATCGTCGGGAGGCTGGCCCGGAGCCGCAGACTGGTCGGGAGGCGGCGGAGCTTCGGTAGTGTAGGACGGCCCAGCCGGCGCCTGATTCACGGCAGCCGGGTCAGGGCCCTGGTCTTGTGCGTCCGGAGCCTGCGCGTCCGGAGCCTGCGCAGCAGTGACGGCGGCGCTGACGGTGGGAACGGCGAGGACGAGACGCCGGTGACAGACTGCCGCGCCGAGGGCGGCCGCAAAGGCCAGCGCGATCCACGGCGCAATCCGAGGAAGACGGATCATAGCACACTCCAATTCTTCGGATATTGTCCGAGGTCCCTAAGTCTAGCCCCGCCGGATGGAAAAGGCGAATCGGCGCGCGGGAGAGCGGCGCCGTCAATGCGGAACGGCGGACGGTTGGGACCGTCCCCGGTTGTTGGCCGGCGGCGTGGTCACCGGACGGCGCTCCGGGTGCGGATTGACCAATGCCCGGCAGAGCGGCGAGTCCTGTCCGCGCGCCAGGCCCTCGACCGTATCCTGGCCGCGGCACAGGCGCAGCTTCAGGGTGTCGGCCTGGTCGCCGCTGACGACTGCCGTGCGGTCCAGGCCGCTGAAGGGATCGCGGTCGTAGCGATAAAGAACATCCGTCGGCGGCTTCTGCTTGCCGTAATCGAAGTGATTCCATGTGTAAAGCGCCACGTGCCCGTCGCCCTCCGCAAGAAGCGCGTAAACCTGGGTCCACGACACGTCAGAGGACGGATTGGCGTTCCACACCGGCGCGCCCTGCCCGCCACTGATCCAGCGCGCGCCCCACATGTGACGCGAAGCGTCGTAATAGAACGCCGTAAAGTAGGTGTCGGCGGCGCAGTTGCGGCAGTTGTCATAGAGCGCCGTCAGCTCTTCCTGCGCGCCGTCGGCAAAGCGCTCCCAATCGAAGATGCGCAGATTCACGCCGGATAGGAGCGGCGCCACGACGTGGCTTGTGAGCGATACGCTCCAAACATTGAATGTGTCGTCTTTAGGCAGCGACTGCGGCGTGGCGCGATTGCTGGTAATCACCAGCGCCGCATCGTACTTCACGCCGATCTCACGAATGGCGGTCCAGTCATCTACCTGGAGAGCGCGCGTCACCCAGATAATGGTGCTCTGGTCTTTCTGCGAGTGAAAATCCATCCAGCGGAAGGTATCCGGCGGCTGCTGCGCGTGGAGGGGAATTGCAAAGGCCAGCACCGCCGCGATCCAGCACAAACCGCGCCGGGCAATGAAGCTACACATGATTCTAGATATAGCAGAGGGAGAAGAAGAACGGGATTCCTGCGCCAGGCCTGCAATGGATGGAACGGCATTGTTTCCAGGCAGCTCGCGATATTGCCGGAACAGAGTCGATCGGCGCCGCGGGCCGGTGCAATCGGACGGCAAAGCGCGCTTGATATACTCGTTCACTGATGCGGTCTGCTGCTATCGCCGTTCTCGCTTTCGGAGCCTTTGCCCACGCCATTTTTTCCAGTGAGATCGACCTTTCGCAGCAAGTGGATCGAATCTTCTCGGCATTCGACCGGGCGAACTCCCCCGGATGCTCGCTGGGAGTGATACGCGACGGACGGTTCGTCTATCGCAAATCGTATGGCGAGGCAAGCCTCGAGCTCGGGGTTCCACTTTCGTCGCGGTCTGTATTTTACGTCGCGTCCGTCTCCAAGCAATTTACAGCAGCCAGCGTCGTGCTCGCGGCGGAGCAGGGTTATCTTTCCCTGGATGACGACGTCAGGAAATATATCCCGGAGTTACCCGGCTACGGCCACACCATCACTCTCCGGGAGATGCTTCATCAGACAAGCGGCTTTCGAGACTTCTTCGACCTTCTCTATCTTTCGGGCCGCGATGTGTCCGAGTACAATTCGCCCGCAGAAATCCTGGAACTGATTGAGCGTCAAAAGGGCTCAACAATGTGCCCGGAAACGAGTGGATCTATAGCAACACGAACTACTTTCTGCTCGGGATCGTTCTGGAGCGGGCAACCCAAAAGACACTCGCCGAATTCGCCGCCGACAACATCTTTCGGCCGCTGGAGATGATGCACACCCGTTTCTACGACGATGCGTCGGTGGTCGTGCCTGAACGTGTGGCTGCCTACCATCCAGGCAAGTACGGCAATTTCATCGTCGATTGGTCCACGACCTATGCCCTTGTCGGGGGCGGTGGCCTGATGACCACCGTCGACGATCTGCTCAAGTGGGACAGCAACTTTTATTCAAACCGGCTGGGCAAGGGAACGCTCGTGAAAGAATTGGAGTCCCCGGGCATTTTAAGCGATGGCAAACGGACCACATACGCCATGGGCCTGATCCAGGGAAACTATCGCGGCCTTCCGACCGTTGAGCACAACGGCGCACTTTTTGGGTACCGCGCGGACCTGTTGCGCTTCCCCGATCAGAAATTCACGGTAGCGTGCCTGTGCAATCTTTCGAATGCCGATCCCGAGGGCCGAGCTCGCAAGGTTGCGGATCTATATTTGAAAGACGACATGCAATCCGGCCCGATTTCAGGCTCGGCCTCCGAAAAACACCTCCCCGATCCCGCTGCGTTCGCCGGCCAGTACATCGATCCGCGCACTCACACCATCTATTCCTTCACCGCCGCTGACGGAAATCTGCTGGGATGGGGCTCAGTCCTCAGACGCAGGAATGCCAGCGAGTTCTACGATCTTTTTGGAGACGTGATCGCGTTCGAAGCATCCGAAGGCTCGACGAAAGTCGCGCTCGACATGAACGGCGAGATGTATTTTGCCGGCAGGAGAGTGAGCGAGCTTCATCGAAACGAGTTGGCACTAGAGGCCTATGCGGGCGATTACCGCAGTCCGGAACTGAACAGCGCAATCCAATTGTCGCTTCGGGACGGGGGTCTGATCCTCAAGAATGGCGACAACCCACCGGTCAAACTGAGCCCGATCGCGAGTGACGAATTCGTTGCGGACGGCAATCTTGCAATCGTCTTCCACCGGGACGGACAGGGCAAGGTTTCCGGACTGAGCGTATTTGCATCCGCGGCTCGCGGTATCGAATTCAGCCGGACCGAATGAGCCTCGCGCAAAACGCTTTACGCGGAGTTTCGGAACCGGCGCAACATGAGTCGTTCACAGCCCCAGCCTGGCCCACATCGCATCCACCTTAGCCTTGGTCGCGCGGTCCATCTCGATCATGGCCGGCCACGGCCGCTCGAAGCCTTCGGCCTTCCACTTGCGCGTGGCGTCGATGCCCATCTTCGATCCGTAGTTGGCGAGTCGCGCGGAGTGATCGAGCGAATCAATCGGTCCCAGCGTGAACTGAATGTCCCGCTCCGGATCGATGTTGTTGGCCACGCGCAGCACCACTTCCGGAATGTTCTGCACGTCGCAATCCTCGTCTACCACAACAATGCACTTGGTAAACATGGCCTGGCCCAGCGACCAGATGGCGTGCATCACCTTGCGCGCCTGGCCGGGATAGCTCTTGCGGATGGAGACGATCATCAGGTTGTGGAAGACGGCTTCAATCGGCAGATGAATGTCGACCAGCTCGGGAATCGTCATCCTCATCGCCGGCAGAAAAATGCGCTCCACCGCTTTGCCCATCCATGCGTCTTCCATGGGCGGCTTGCCCACGATGGTCGCCGCGTAAATCGGATTTTTGCGATGGGTGATGCAGGTGAGATGAAAGACCGGGTAGTCGTCAGTCAATGTGTAAAACCCGGTGTGGTCGCCGAACGGCCCTTCGCCGCGCAGCTCGCCCAGCTCCACGAAGCCTTCGAGCACGATCTCGGCCTGCGCCGGGACTTCGAGATCCACCGTCTCGCACTTTACGATCTCCACCGGCTTGCCGCGCAAAAAACCGGCGATCAGGAACTCCTCCACCTCGGGCGGCGCCGGCACGATGGCTGAAAAAGTCGTAGCCGGGTCGGTGCCGATGGCCACGGCGACTTCAAGCCGCGAGCCTTTCAGATTGCCCAGCGCCACTTGCGGCAAGCCGCCGATGGGGCCTTCCGGAATCGCCGTCGCGCCGCCCGCCGATTCCGCCATCATTGCGACACCTGCGGTGCGCGGATTTTCCGTTGAGTCCATTGCAGCAGCCCGGCGCAGGGCTTCGCGATAGTGCTCTGCGGCCACCTTCTGCCGCTGCCAGTGCATGCCGGTGGTCCGGCCGTCGTAAACCTGCATCCGGTACATGCCGATATTGCGTTTGCCGGTACGGGGATCGCGCGTGTGCACGCAGGGCAGAGTGATGAATCGGCCGCCGTCCTGCGGCCAGCATTTCAGAATCGGAAACGCATTCAGATCGAAGTTGTCGCGCAGAATCACTTCCTTCGCGGCTGCGTCTTTGGCGCTTACCGTCTTGGGGAATGCGCTGGTCAGCGCGCCCAGTTGGGGAAGCATCTTGAGCTTGTCGAACAGCCCCTCGGGCGCCTTCAGGTTGATCAGCCCGTGAATCCGCTCCGCGATCTCGTCCAGCCGCTCCACGCCCAGCGCCAGCGCCATGCTCCGCTCGCTGCCGAACTGGTTGATGAAGACTCTGTGGCCGGGATGGCCTTTGATATTTTCAAACAGCAGCGCTGGGCCTCCGGATTTCGAGACGCGGTCAGTGATCTCGGTGATTTCCAGTTCCGGCGAGACCTCTTCGCGGATTCTCTTCAGCTCGCCGTGGTTCTCGAGAGTCCCCATCCAGTCGCGTAAATCGTGGTAGGCCAATGCAGGCGCTCCGTGCGGTGGTTACCGTTCCTCACCCATACTACGTCTTTTCATTCGGCTGAAATAGACGGGCATGAAACGGCTTTGCCATTTGGCGCACAATTGTGCGATGCTCGCGTTGGGATCGAGAATTCTTTCATTCCCGTCCTTGCGGCCCGCGGCTTTTCTTCTCTGTCCGTGCGCAACGGTCCTGCGATTCGCATCCATAAAATGAAACTCGATCGAGGAGGCTGAAATGAGCAAGACCCCTAGCTACGGTTGCCACCCCTACTTCAAATTGCGGAAGCGCGCCCGGATTGCTCCCGAGGCCGTTAGCGGCGAGCCGTGGAACGTGCCCTCCCTGTGCGCTGCCTACAACTGGCCCAGCGGCTTGGCCGGAGGCGGCGTCATCGCCATTGTCGAGTTGGGCGGCGGATGGGTCGCGTCGGACATGGCCTCCTTCTTCCAGTCCGTCAACCAGCCGGTTCCGTCCATCACCGACGTCTCGGTCGACGGCACGCAAAATACTCCCAACCAAAGCGGCTCGGCGGGCGAAGCCGACTACGAGGTTGCCCTCGACATCCAGGTGTCCGCGGCCGCTTACTATGTGGCCACGGGCAAAACCGCCACGGTTCGCGTCTACTGGTCGCAGGACATTGCTTCCGCGGTTCAGAAAGCTGCTTCCGACGGCTGCGACGTGTGCTCCATCTCCTGGGGCGCCGACGAAGCGGAATGGGGCGCCACGGCAGCCGGGCAGATGGACTCTGCCGCGCAGGCAGCCGTCACGGGAGGCATGATCGTCTTCGGCGCTGCCGGCGATAACGACTCCAGCGACGGCGGCTCGACTCCCGCAAACGTGGATTGCCCCTCCTCCTGCCCGCACGTGATCGGCTGCGGAGGGACCTACAAGACAACCACCCAGGAAACGGTGTGGAACGACAACCCCGGCGAGACCGACGGCGAAGGCACCGGCGGCGGCTACTCCACTCTCTTCCCGGTGCAGAGCTTCCAGATCGGCGCGCCGCCGGCGCCCGCCAACGCGAAGTACGGCTCGGGGCGCATGGTGCCCGACGTCGCCGGCGACGCCGACCCCAACACCGGGTACAACATCTTTGTGCACGGGTCGGCTACGGTGGTGGGTGGAACCAGCGCGGTTGCGCCGCTCTACGCCGGCCTGTTCGCGGCTTTCGGAACCAAGCTCGGCTTCGTGACCCCCACGCTGTGGCTGAACCAGAAAGCCTTCAACGACATCACCGTGGGGAGCAACGGATTCTACAGCGCCGCCGTGGGTCCCGATCCGTGCAGCGGCATCGGCTCGCCCATCGGAACCAGCATCGCGGCGCTGTTTGTCACCGCCGCCTGAGCCGGGTCACTGCGCAGGTAGAATCGTGGTCAGAACCGGCGCGATCGGGTCCAGCGGAAATCCCAGCCGCTTCCACTCGTCGAAGCCGCCGCGCAGCGGCCGCACGCGATCGATGCCCAGCTTATGCAAAGTCAGGGCCGTCTTGGCGGCGGTGGCCTCGCTGGGGCAGGTGCAGTAAAGCACAATGTCGCGGTCGCGTGGAATTTCGCTGTGCCGCGCGGCCAGCGTGTCCGGCGAAAAGTGAAGCGCGCCGGGCAGCATGAAAGGGTCGGGCAACAGCTCCAGCGGATGGCGCAGGTCAACGATGTAGACCTTTTCGCCCGCGTCGAGCTGGCGCTTCAACTCCTCCGGCTCCAGCCGCGCAGCCGCCAGCTTCTTCAACACCACGCTGCGGCGATACAAGCGGCCGAGAAAGAAGCCCAGGATGCCGAGCGCGAGCAGGGCGCCGGAAAACCGGCCCACCCAATGCAGCACGCTGGCATCGCGCTTGAGCAGGTCGCCGAAAAAGCGGCCCGCAGCCAGCAGCGTCCCCACCCACAGCGTGGCGCCGATGCCGTCGTAGAGCAGAAACGGAGCGAAGCTCATGCCGTTCTGGCCGGAGACCGGTGGGGCGAGTAAGCCCAGGCCGGGCACGAACTTGGCGAACAGCAGCATCACGCCGCCGCGGCGGCCAAACGACTCCTGGGTGCGGCGCACGCAGGTGGTTGGCTCCAGCGACAGCTTGCACAG
Source organism: uncultured Acidobacteriaceae bacterium (assembly GCA_963770555.1). GTDB lineage: Bacteria > Acidobacteriota > Terriglobia > Terriglobales > Acidobacteriaceae > Telmatobacter. Next base: position 299,991 of record CAVYQC010000006.1, on the reverse strand, counting down.
GACGCGCAGCACATGATGCCCGTAGCGGCGGCCGAAAAAGAACCAGGTGGTATCGGAAGTGACCGCCGCCGCCGCGCCCGCCAGCAGGGCTAGCGGAAAACTGATCTGCCCCTCGGCCGAGAGCGCTCCTGCGGCCAGCAGCACCGGCGTGGCCGGCAGCGGAATGCCCAACTGCTCCACCAGGACCCAGGCGAACAGCAGCACATATCCGTACAGCAGCAGAATGTGGATTGGTAATTCCATGGTGCGCCCCGTGTATTGGCTGGGAAGTCGGACTACCGTCCCCGCTCGCCGCGGGAGCGGAATCGGATACCCACATGTTATGGGATGATCCGGCGCGAGAATCGTTGCAAATGCTTCCGGCGGGGCGGCTCGACCGGCCCTCGTCAGTCCTGAGCCCTTTGCCGGCGCACCACCTGCTCGATCGTCCAATCCACCCATCGGGCCTGCTCAGCGGGGCAGGCCAATTTGTCGCCCGAGTTCACGAGCACCGCATCCACAAAATTCTCCACCAGCGGATAGTGCAGGTTGGCGTGCGGAGGCAGCATCTCCACGCGGCCGGCGACGCGTAACTCCGGTCCATTCAACGGATCGAGCCCGATCTCGCCTTCCACGCCGATGACGCGAAACTGGTCCCGCTCCACGCGCGAATTCCATCGGGCGTCGACAACCCCGTGTACCCCGCCCGAAAACTTCATCACCACGGTCGCCGAGTCCTCGACATCCATGCGATGGACCGCGTTGGACAAGACGCCGCAAGCCTGCTCCGCCTTCCCGAACAGAAAATTCATGGCATCAATGCGATGCGAGGCGATGTCGTAAAGCGGACCCCCTCCCGACATGACCGGATCGCGCAGCCAGCCGCGTGCTTCCGCCGGCGCCCAGCTATGGCAGTTGGCCTCGGCCAGCAGCGGCTGGCCGATCGCACCCTCGGCGACAAGCTGCTTCGCCCGGATCAACTTGGGATAAAGCCGGCGATAGTAGGAGACGCCCAACAGGCGCCCGCTGGCGCGGCCCTCTGCCACCATGCGCTCCGCCTGGGCATCGTTCATGGCCATCGGCTTCTCGCACAGCACGTGCTTGCCCGCGCGCAACGCCGCCATGGCCACCTCGGCGTGCAAGACCACCGGCAACGCAATGTACACGGCATCCACCGCGCCGTCTTCCAGAGCCTCCTCGGCGCTGGGCCACGCCCGCGCGCCGAAATATGCCTCGGCCTTCGCCTTGTCCCGCGTCACCAGCCCGTAGAGCGCGCTGCGCGGCTCGGCCAGAATCGCCGGAATCACGCGTCTCCGCGCAATGTCGCCCACCCCGGCAACCACCCAGTTTACTTTTTCCATGTCCCCGCCAGAATATATCGATAACCGGCGGCGCCAGCGCAAATTCTGGGCAGTGGGCCAGTTCCCGGATAGCCGGTGACTCGACAGGAATGTAAGAATTTGCGGATTTCAGCACGGTGGGCAGCATCATTGACTCGATTGTGCAGCTCTGACGGAGAACCCGAAGAATCGGGCGCAGACATGGCGCGGTGCGCTCAGATCCCTGAATAGGTAAAGCCAGCTCGGCCGCCCTCTTCTTCTTCTATCTCCAGCAGATCAATCACGAGCTTTAAGATGCCGCCTTCCCTCGGCGGGCTCTCCGGACGCGAGCAGCGAGAGCGCCAGCGCAGCCGACGAGAGCGAGCACAATGGTGGGGTCTTCGGGCGAGTCGTCACAGCCGGTCTGCGCGCGGAGCGGAAGAGCCGCGACAAGCACGAGGGCAAAGCCAAATGCGAGAGCTGTCTTTTTCATGTTCATTGCGACCTCGAATTCTTGTTTGTCATCTTCGACCCCACCCAAGCCACGCTCGGATGGGGCACACCGTAACTGTTTCCTAATCCCTGGCTCTTCACGGTTCGTTGACGGGCTGGGAGCCATAGGGGGACCGGAGGTTGGCGACGATGGGCGTGACCACGGGGACGGCCGCACCAACGAATTCGGTGAGGCTGCCTACCGACAGGCTGTTGATGCCATTTGGCCGCACTACCCAGACGTTTCCGGAGCCATCGATGGCGATGCCTACGTATGCGTTGGTATAGCCATCGCTGAATCCAGTGGTACCGGAGAGGGCGCCACTGGAAGCGAATTCTTCAAGGGTGCCATTACCGCTGGGGATCCAGATATTGCCAGCGCCGTCCAATGCCAGGGAGAAAGGATTGGTCACATTGTCGCCGCTGGCGGAGCCGCCAAAAAGCGACGTGCCGGTATCAGTGAATGCGGTCCAGGTGCTGTTGTTCTCATTCGCCGCCCAGATAAAGGGGCCGGGGCCGACGGCGATGCCATAAGGGTCATTGAGGCCTCCACCGGTATAGCCTCCGGAAGGGGAGATTGGCGTGCCCGTAGAACCGAACTCGCTGATGGTCCAGTTGCCGGAGTTCGCCGTCCAGACATTACCGGAGTTGTCGATGGCGACCCCGAGCGGCCCGTTGATCCCGCCGCCTGTGAATCCGCTGGCGCCCGACAGCACGTTGCCAGAAGAATCGAGCTCGACGAGGGCGGTGCCGTGCCCGTTGTCGTAGGGGCTGTTGACAGAGCCACCACCCGCGTTACCCGCCCAGACGTTACCGGTGGCGTCGATGGCGATGCCGAAGCCGTTACTGAAACCGCCGGCCGTATAGCCCGAGCCGCTGAGGCCGTAGGGGTTGAGGATCGCGCCCGTGGAACTGAGCTTACTGATCGTCCCCGAAAAGCTGTCGCCAACGGCGTGGTCCCCAAGGTTGGCCGTCCAAACATTTCCCGTGGCGTCGATGGCAATCCCCATGGGGTAGCTCATCCCGAAGCCAAAGTAGCCAGTGTTGTTGATATTCACTCCGGTATTGCTGAATTTGGAGACTTCGCCATGAACACAGCAATATGCCTGGCCGTTGGTCACCCAAATATTGCCGGAGGCGTCGACTGCGACGTACTCGGGATAGCCAAACTCGCTGCCCTCGCCTCCGGAAACGACGATGGAGATTGTGAAGTCATTCGGCACGGCGCTCAAGTCGGGCATGAAAGGCGAATTCGCTGTCTGCAGGGCAAACAGGTTGGCCATATTGGCGACTGGGTGGTGCGCGATGTTGATCGCCGCTGTGGCCGTGTCGGTCGGCGCCGTCCCTGTCGTCCCGCCGGAAAGTGCGCCGGAGAGCAAGGTCGTGCAGCCCGTGGAACTTGGACCCGTGGAGTTGATGCAGGCGGCGAGGATGTTGGCCAGCGTACTGATCTTGGCTTGCGGCACAGAGCCGCCACTGGTCGGAGTCGTGGCCAGCGCTACGCCGGTACTCAACGTTTCGAGATTGGCGATTGTCGCAAAGGCATTGGCGACATCGGTGGCGGCGAGCGCCGTGCCGGAACTCGAAATGTGCGTCGCGTCTGTGGCGTAGCCGGCGATGGAGTACGCGGTCGCGATCGTCGATACCTCATTCACCACGATGTACGTTGACGAATTCAGTGAGCCGCAGGATCCCAACCCTGCCAGCAGCCCTGCCGCCGAGTTCGACCCCGCTCCGGGATTACCGCCCACGGCGTAAAGGTAGACCTGTGCACTCGCGCTCGGGCATGTGTAGTCACTTGTGATCGAGAAATTGCCGCTTCCGTCCGTCGTCACGTAATAGTTGTTGCTGCTATCTATGCCGCCTGCCGGGGTTTGGCTGAGCACGTTGGAGTTCAGCAGCGACGTCGAAGCATTGCTGCTCGATGCGACGATGCCGTTTCCGCCATAGCCGCCCGTCCCAACCGCGTAGAGATACACGCTGGCGCCCGAAATCGGATTCTGACCGCCGCGGACCCTGCCATGCAGCGCCGTGCCCTGCACCTGGTCCGGTTGGGTTGAGGTTGTCGTCATTACCGGCGTACCCGAGCATCCGGCAAGGAGAAGTGAACAGGACGCCAGGCTGAGGAGACTTACAATTCGCATCGCGGAAGCTCCGTTTCAATTTGTCTTTTCAAAACTGACTGCGACTTAAGGCCCGATGAGGCAAGAAGAATGAGGCAGAACGAGAAACCTCATCGGAGAGGGGAATATTTTGGCTTGTATACCATGCGGCGCTGCAAGTAAGCAATGAAAAATCGTCCGCATCCTTGGAGTTACTCGCGCGCTCCCCCGCAGACGCTCCCTTGTGGTCTGCCTCCTGCCGCTCCGCGTTCTTGACGCGTGCTTCATAGTGTTTCGGGCAGCTGGGGCAAACGTGAACACGATGCGGATAACCGAATGAAAGGTACGTCCCGGAAATCCCTAAAGGGCTACCCGATGGGGTTGTGTCTGTGTTGTCTTAGTGCTGTATCTGGAGCGCCCCGCGACGCAACGGTGCGCAGTTGCACGCAGTTTGGCGGGGCGCTTCGGATACAGCGACTTGAAGGAAGCCGCCCTCACGGAAGCCTATGTACTTTGCATCGGTCTGCGTGGGTGCAGAGGGATTGGGAACAGACTGAGTTGGGTGCAGTCTGAAGGCCTGAAGGGCGGATGGAGCAGGATGGTGGCTTGCGGAGGGGTGAACTGGAGCCTGGAGAGGCTGGCATCCAAGGGGTTTTGCGCGGATGAGACAAGGAGTCCGCGAGCGCGCCGAAGCACGGGTAGAAGCCGAGGGTGGGAACAGATGTTCAAGCGGCGCACCGGTCTGGTTGAGGTGGCGAGCGAAGCATCAGTTGCGCGGCGGAGAGCCGTTCGACGACGCGCATGGTTGCGCCGCAGACTGGGCAGTTCCAGAGTGAGCGGGTCTGATCGGTGGACGGTGATGCCACCGAAGCAGGCATCTTTTCTGAGCCGCCGAGCAGTTGGAAACACAGCGGCAGGAGCGAAGCGCGGTTGCGGTTGGCGAGGAAACCGAAGTTACGGATGCGGACGAAACCTGGCGGCAGTACGTGTAGCAGGAAGCGGCGCAGGAACTCAGCGACAGTGAGAGTCATGAGCCGTTTTTTGTTGCCGTGCGCGGAATCGCGCCAGCGGAAGGCGACGTTGCCATCGGCGAGAGCGACCAGCCTGGAGTTGGAGATGGCGACGCGATGGGTGTATGCGCCGAGATAGCGCAGCACGTGTTCCGGTCCGCCGAACGGCCTCTTGGAATAGACGACCCAGTCGTGTCGGAACAGTACCCGCAGCCATCGAGCGAAAGCGCGCGGCTCGGCGAGTGGCAGCAGGCTGCCGTGGAACTGGAGCTCACCGCGATGGAATGCGTCGCGAAGTCCAGCGACGAACTTGCCGCGGAAGACCCGGCTGAGCACGCCGATGGGAAGGAAGAAGGAGCGTCGGGCGGAGATCCAACTTGAATGGTCCGGTGCCAGACCGCCGCCAGCAATGACGCAGTGGATATGCGGATGAAACTGCAGGCGCTGATTCCAGCTATGGAGCACGCTGAAGAAGCCGATCTCGGCGCCAAGATGCCGTGGATCGCGAGCGACTTCAAGCAGGGTCTCGGCGCTGGAGTGAAAGAGCAGGTTGTAGATCAGCCTTTTGTTCTGCAGTGCGAGCGGAGCCAGTTCCCGCGGCAGAGTAAAGACGGCGTGGACATATCGAGTAGGCAGCAGCTCCCGTTCGCGCGCCTGGAGCCAGCGTCGGCGCGCGTTGCCCTGGCAGCGTGGGCAATGCCTGTTGCGGCACGAGTTGTAGGAGATGGTGGTCGTATGTCCGCAGCCGGAGCAGCGGTCGCGATGCCCGCCCAGCGCGGCCGTGCGGCAGCGCACGATGGCCAGCAGCACCTTCCGGTGTTGCCAGTTGATCCACCTGCGGCTGTGTTCGATAAATGCCTGTCCGGCACAGCGAACAATGTCGGCCATCTCCACGAGAGGCCGGTTTTTCAACTGTGCTTGTGTGCTCCTTGCGATGGGAACGACAGAGCATCGAGCGGGCTGGCGGTTGCGCTCAAGTGCCGCTGGGACAGATGCAGATAGATGGTCGTTACTTCGAGGTCTCGGTGGCCGAGCAGGATCTGGATGGTGCGCAGGTCGGCGCCGGCTTCAAGAAGATGGGTCGCGAAACAATGGCGCAAAGTGTGGGGATGAATGCGCCTGTTGTCGAGGCCGGCGCGCTCGGCAGCGATCTGGCAGGCAGACCAGAGGACCTTGGTTGTCACAGGGTAACTTGCCGTGTGCCAGCGGTTGCCGGGAAAGAGCCACTCCTTCGGCTTGCGCCGCAGTCCGCGCCAGTAGACGCGCAGCTCTTCGAGCAGCTTCGGACTGAGCATAACGTCGCGGTCCTTGCCGCCCTTGCCCTCGTGGATGTGAACCACCATCCGCTGGCTGTCGATGTCGCTGATCTTCAGGCGGGCCGCTTCTGCGCGGCGGGCTCCGGTGGCATAGAGCGTCATCAGCAGGATGCGGTGAAAGGGTGTATCCGCAGCTTCGATCAGCCGCGCGACCTCTTCCTGACTGAGCACACCGGGAAGGTGCCGCATCTTCTTCGGATAGGGCGTCTCGGCGATGCTCCAGTTGCGCTTCAACACGTGAATGTAGAAGAAGCGCAGCGACGCCAGCCGCAGGATGACCGTGTTGGGGCTGAACTTGAACTGGGTGAACAGGGCTGCCTGATACTTGCGTATCTCCTCCGGACCAAGCTGATCGGGCCGGCGATGAAAGTATCGGCTGAAGTGCTCAACACCGTGCAGGTAAGTGCGGATGGTGGTAGCGGCGAAGTTGCGGCGATGCAACTCCTCAATCATGAGCTGACGTAGTTGGTTCACAGAGAATCCTCCTTCTCTGCGAACCAAACTACCCCGATAGCCGAAAAAGCTGGTTCAACCGCACGCGGAAGCGTCCGCCGCCGCAGCGGCTTCGTTCATGTCGGCTTCTCGTAAGAAATTCTGAGCAGAAGTGTGCCGAAAGAGCGTGACGCTCATTGAAGAGATCTGTCGCTCTGCGTTTCCGTGTTCCTGGTGTCTCGTCGAATCGTCGGCAACTTGTCTCCCGTTCCCGCGTTTTCACCGGCATCTCCCATCCCCTTTCCAAAGTATCGACTGAGTTCCCCCCCCGCAGTGTTTCCTTGTGAGGTATCCGCTTGGAATCCACATTCGATTACCTGCGCTTATGTGGTGCACCACATAACACCAGATATGTTGCGATGTCAGTTATGTTGTCATGATCCACGAAAACACCTCTCCATACGGCCGGCGCGTGCGTCGATGGCCACATAACTTGCATACTTTGGCTGATTTCAAATTCACTCTGAGGAGTCAGCCAAGTGTTTGACCAGGTAATGAAACGCAGCAATTGGGTATGGATTTACAAGATGGGCCGTTTTGCAGAGGAGCGGCGTGCCTTTCTTTGTGACCTGAACGAGCAGGGGCATAGTATGCAGACGCTCCGGAACGTCAACAGGATCTTGCTTGCAGTCGCGGAGCGAGTGAACGTGCGGCAATCAATCCAGGTCTCGGAAGTACAGATCGTCCGAGCAGCAGGGAGTTGGGCTGCGAAGTCATGCGCGCCGCATTCCAAAGCCGAAACACGCGAGGCCGCAGCGAAACGGTTTGTCTACATCGCCAAGAATTGGCTTCGATTTCTTGGCAAGTGGCGTGATCCGGAACGAAATCCTCAGTTCAGGGCTGAGCTCGACAGTTTCCTGAAAGAGCTACGGGACGAACGAGGATATACAAATCAAACTCTTTCGACGCGCGAATGCGCACTGACACTTTTCTTCGAATGGCTTGGGAAGCAGAGCATCCCTCTAAAGGAAGTTTCACCCCAGACTCTTACGGCGTATTTTCTTGAGAACAAAACCCGAGGCTGGAAGAAGGCAACGATCAAAGTGTATGCGCAGTCACTCCGTGTCTTTTTTCGCTATGCAGAACAGCACAATTGGTGCGCCCCAGGATTGGCGAAAACAATCGAGAGCCCTCGCATCTATTCAATGAGCGGACTTCCGGAAAGTCCAAGTTGGGAGCAGGTGCGAAGTTTGATTGCGAGCCTTAACTCGGATCGCCCGGGCCATATTCGCGACCGTGCCATCATTCTGCTTTTGGCGGTATACGGTTTGCGCATCGGAGAGGTTTGTGCTCTGACATTGGACGATCTGGACTGGATCAATGAAAAGATCCGCGTGCGGCGTCCGAAGAATAAGAAGATTCAGGACTTCCCGCTTACCGCAGAGGTGGGAAACGCCATCCTCAAGTATCTGCAGATGGTGCGCCCACAATGCTCCTCTCGTTTCGTTTTTCTCCTGCTGCGCGGACCTCATCGGCCAATGAAGCCGCGTCATGCTTCCTGCTCTATCTCTCTTCGAGTTCGAACTCTGGGTTGCCATCTGCCGCACTATGGCCCTCACGTTTTGCGTCACGCCTGCGCTACGCACCTGCTGGACGAAGGTTTCTCGCTCAAGGAGATTGGTGATCACCTCGGTCACCGTTCAACCCGGTCGACAACAATCTACGCAAAGGTCGAACGCACGAAACTGGAGCAAGTTTCCGATGTTCGACTATCGACTTTGACGGAGTACTTGCGAACGCAAACGCCGCCAATTACGGCAGACTGGGCAAAGGAGCAACTGAGGTCCCTTCGCGAGGTTTCCAACTTCGGGTTAGGAGGCCTCCAATGAAACTTGCTCCCGCTATTGAAGAGTTCATCCGATACAAGCAGGCACTGGGGAACTCCTATACGACGCCGGCCCGCGCCCTGAAAGCATTTCTTAGACAAACCGGGGATGTCGATTTCGATGAACTCAGCGCGCACGACGTCGATGCGTTCCTGTTAGGCCATGGTGGCAGGGTTACGAGCGCTTGGTTTCACCGGTATTCGGTGCTCGGCTGCTTCTTTCGGTTCTCGACTAGCCGTGGATACATCCAGCACAGAATGCTGCCGAGTTCAATCCCGGAGAAACCGCCGCGCTTCGTTCCCTATATTTATTCGACTGAAGATATGCGGCGGTTGCTGGGAGTTCCTGATTCACACTACTCGCCGACATGCCCATTGTCGCCGGACACCATGCGCACGCTGCTCCTCGTGCTCTACGGTACAGGACTGCGCCTGGGTGAAGCCGCTCGCCTGAAGCATGAGGACGTGGATTTCAGAAGGGCGATGCTGACCATCCGGGAAACGAAGTTCGGCAAGTCCCGACTGGTTCCAATTGGAAGAGATCTTGTCAGCATCTTAAGACTCTACCGAATGCGACATCGGCCGCGCTTCGGGTACGAGCGTCCCCCGACAGTTCTGACCACAAAAATAGGAATGATGATCGGAAACGATCACGCCGATCATCAGTTTCAGTGGATGAGGAAAGAGGCCGGCGTACTGCGATTCGATACCGCCCGTTATCAGCCTCGCCTGCATGATTTTCGGCACACTTTTGCCGTGACTCGTCTCGTGACCTGGTATCGCGAAGGGAAAGATGTTCAGAGGATGCTCCCTCTCCTGTCCACGTACCTCGGCCACTGCGGAATTGACGAGACATCTGTGTACCTCCAGATGACACGGGAGCTGCTTCAGGAAGCCAATAGCCGCTTTGAACGCTACGTGTTCGCGGAGGTGGACCATGCCTGATAACGCCGCTGTTGGCTTCTGGGTCCGCCGCTTTCTATCGGATCATCTGATCCATGAACGCGGGGTGTCACGAAATACGCAACAGAGCTATCGCGACACGTTCCGTTTATTCCTACCGTTTGCCGCCGCCCGGCTCAAATCAGCGGTGGACAAGCTCATAATCGACGATCTCTCGCCCGGCATCGTTTCGGAATTTCTAGCGCACCTGGAACAGACTCGAAGTTGCTCGGTCGCGACGAGGAATCAGAGGCTTGCAACCCTCCACTCCTTCGCCCGGTTCACAGGTGAAAGCAGCCCAGAGCACGTGGAATGGTGCGCACAGATCCGTCGAGTTCCCTTTAAGCGAACATGGACGAATCCGGTTCCGTATATGGAAAAGGATGAGATCGACGAACTTCTTCGTGCACCGAATCGCGCGATTGAGCACGGCCAGAGAGACTACGCGTTGCTTTTGTTTCTCTACAACTCGGGCGCACGCGCAACCGAGGCCGCGGGAATTTTGATCGAGGATCTGACTTGGGACGCAGCCGGCACTGGATCGGTGAAAATCCGTGGAAAAGGCCGCAAGGTTCGGTTCTGCCCACTCTGGAAAAAGACGATGGTTGAGCTCCGGCCGCTTATCCGAGGACGGGATGCATCCAATCCCCTGTTCCTAAATCGATATGGCGATCCCATAACACGGTTTGGAATTCACACGCTTGTAGCGCGTCATGCGGAAAGCGCGGCGACACAGGTCCCTTCGCTGAAAACCAAACGGGTTAGCCCGCATACGATCCGCCACTATCTACCCTTCCTGACTATGTCGAGTGATTTTGCGGAGTCCTTGCAATCGTTCGATAATGCGGGGCGCAGGGCCGATCGAGTCGATCAATCACCCGACATAGTTTTCCTCCGTTCCTAACGCTCTACAGACTGTTGAGGAAACCAAGCAGTTGGTCTCCTGGTTGATATCGCCCTGGCTTGCCGCTCGGCGGTTGTGCTTTCGCAAGGGCCCGCTCCTTCATTGCGAGAGTTGCTTCGAGATAGATCTGCGTGGTCTCCACCGACTCGTGTCCGAGCCACAATGCAATCACAGAACGATCCACACCCGCCTGAAGAAGGTCCATCGCCATCGTGTGCCTCAAGCGGTGAACGGTAACCCGTTTTTCCTTCAACGAGGTGCAAACTTTAGATGCCTTCATTCGATGCTTGGTCAACAGGTACTGCACGCCGTGGACGCTGAGACGGTCGCCCTTGGCGCTGGGAAAGAGCACATCTCCGTCACCGCGTTGCGGTTCTCGAAGCCAGGCTTTTAGCACGGCAAGTGTGGATTTGGCGAGAGGTGTGCAACGTTCTTTGCGGCCCTTGCCGATCAAGCGCAGGTGAGCGCCAGACCCGACGATGAGGTCCTTGCGCTTGAGGCCGGTCATTTCAGATAAGCGTAGACCCGTCTGCACCGCCACGAGCAGAAATGCATGGTCGCGCCGACCTGACCAGGTGAGCTGATCCGGAGCGGCAAGCAAGGCATCGACTTCCGGACGAGTGAGGAACTGGACCAAGGTGCGGGTGAAGCGTTTGCTGGGGATGGCGAGCACGCGCTGGATCTGTGCGGAATGGGCGGGCGCCTCGAAAGCCGCGTATCGAAAGAAAGAGTGAATTGCCGTGAGGCGCAGATTACGACTGCGAACGCTTACACCTTGGCGCTTCTCCAACTCGTCCAAGAAAGCGACGATCAAAGGAGCGTCGACTTCCTCGAATGTCAGGCGAGAAGGCGGTTTGCGCAGCCGTTGTTCAATGAACTTCAGGAACTGACGGAAGGTGTCGCGATAGGAACTGATGGTATGCGGGCTGACCTGACGCTGTTGCATTAGGCGTTGTGTAAAGAAACACTGCAAAAGCGGAGCTAAGCTGGTTGGGGTGATCATGACTGATCCTCCCAGCGATGCTCGAGCCGCCCCATGGCTTCTCGCATCAGTTCCGGAGAACTGCTAAGGTACCACTGCGTGTCCGCGACATGGACATGACCGAGGTAGGCGGACAAGATCGGGAGGAGGCATTCCGGATCCTGGTTAGACCGATACCACGTTACCAGCGTGTTCGTTGCGAATCGGTGTCTCATGTCGTGCAGACGTGGACCATGACTATCGGATATGCCGCGTAGACCGATCTGCCGAGACACCGCGTAAAAAGTTCGATGAATTTCTCCACCATCCAGACGATTTCCCTGGCTGGAAACGAATAAATAACTGGAGACCGGCCTACCCTCCCAATGACGTTTTCGCCGAGCGATGTAGTTGGCAAGCACTTTGCAAGTCGATGCATGCAAAGGCACGAGGCGAGACTTGCCAAATTTGCTGTCGCGGATCGTCAACAGCGCCATCTTAAGATCCACGTCCTGCAGCTCGAGACTGCGCGCTTCGCCAAGACGTAGGCCGGAGACACTCAGTAGTCCGAAGAGACAATAGTAAGTCCAAGGTCGCAGTCTGCCGAATTCATAACGGCAGGGCATATCGAGAGCAGCGCGCAGTAGGCTTCGAATTTCATCGTCCGAGTATAGGTACGGTCGTGCTCGCTTCGGTCGAAATGGCAACAGGCCAAGGGGAGGAATCTGGGTTCGCGGATCGGTCGCACTATGATGGCGCGCAAATCCGCGTACGAAAGTCAGTCGTTGCGCCCAGTGCGCCGGTTGAACGTTTACAGGTTGTTGAGCCCAAGCAAGCGCCAATGAATTGGTAATGTAAGAGGCGCGGTGGCGCTCCATAAACGTGACGAAGTCGAGCAATCCCTTACCTGCTTCCAGCAGCTTGAACCCCAAACTGCGGCGGAGACTCAGGTAATCCTGGACGGCCTGTCGAAGTGTGTTCATCGCACACCTCCTGGCCACGGCAAAGCCAGTGTGCGCAATGCCTTTATGTCGACCTTGGTGTAGATTTTCGTAGTCTGTGGATGGCGATGCCCCAGCAACTCTCCAATCTCGCCCAACGAAGCGCCTTGACGCAACATCTCGGTAGCTAATCCATGGCGAAACTGGTGTGTCCCTTTGGTAGCGGCATGGATGCCGGCACGTTCGAGCGAATGCCGAACCAGGGAGCCAACCCCACTCGCACCGCGAAAGGCGCAGGTCGGGGCTTTAGCGCGCAAAAATACGCGGCGGCTGTCGGTAGTAGGTCGTCCCCTCCGAAGGTACGCGGCGATCGCTTTGCCGACCTCTATAGGTAAAGGCATGGTGGTGCGCCGGCCACCCTTGCTGCGCACGCTCACTTGTCCCGCATTCCAATCAATGTCATCCAGTTCGAGAAATGCCACTTCGCCGGAACGCAATCCCAATCGCGCCAGCAAGAGCAAGATAGCGTAGTCTCGGCGCCCGACCGCAGTGCGCCTGTCGATGCTGGCCAAGAGTTGACGGACATGCTCGGCGGAAATCGCCCGTGGAATCGAAGTCATCGACCAGTTGGCAACGATCGGAACGGCGGCGGCCAGATCAAGCGAAACCTCCCCGAGATATCGCCCATAGTTCAGGAAGGACCGCAGTGCAGTGGTCATGAGCTTCGCTCGCTTCATGTGCAGTCGTGGTGCTTGACGCTGTACAAATCTCACAACATCGCTTGCACAGAGACGCGAGAGCGCGACTCGTCCGGGACCAAAACGGCCTTCGAGGAAACTGCGGATGAACGGAACGTAGTTGATAATCGTCGTATGCGCCAGCGCACGCTCCTCCAGCAAGTACTGCCCGAATGCCTCGGCACAACGCTCAGCCGGAGTCTGTTGGCGTGTTGGTCTCTTTTCGCCGGGGACCATGCCCTCCCGGCGCAAAAAGTCGATGAGATGTCTGAGGGCCGCAGCATCTCCCTCGCAAGGCCGTCGGTGTCGAGCGCGATATCGTAGATACAGAACCAGATGATCGGAGCAGATGCTGGGCAGTCGGACCCCCTTCTGCTTAAGCCATCGGCTAAAACATGCAGCGAGAAAAACCTGTCGATGAATCGATGCCAGACTGTATCCCTGCTCACTCACCGATTTTGCAAACGAGCCGATTTGTGCCGCGAGCGGACCCTCCGGCGGTCGCGATAGAACCACTTGATTACCGATGATGCACTTCATGGTGGACTCCTCCCCGGACGTGCGGGCTAGCAGGAGGAGCTTAGACTATGTCTATCTGATGTCAAGGTTTTGCTAGAAAAAGAGCGGTTGTCGCCGAGTTACAAGACATAGTCAGGAAGGGTAGATAGTGGCGGCTATGTGCCCGGAGACATAGCCATCATACAACCGCCACGCACCTGCTTCGCGCTGGCGTTGACCTCAACACAATCAGAGCATGGCTGGGCCACGTTTCGCTTGACACAACCAATATTTATGCGGAAACGGATCTAGCCATGAAAGCGAAGGCCCTCGCCGCGTGCGATCCCGGAGGAGGCAATCGCAGGACCAAGAAAAGGTGGCGAGATGACCCCAGCGTAATGGAGTTCTTGCACAAGCTCTGAGCCACTTTCTTTCTGAATCGTGGCGACTTCCTCAGGGGACGATCCAATGCGGCGTCCCCTGCTTTTTATGTTGCGATGCAATCCAAGCAAACCAATTCAAGCGAGGGTTTTCGTGAGTCATGACAACATAACTGACATCGCAACATATCTGCGCTTATGTGGTGCACCACATAAACGCAGAAAGTCGGCCTTCATGTTCTTGATTTCTACCTTTTTGTCGCCAATACTTTTGATCGGCTTGCCGGTAAAGTCGCGCAGATTTTCCCAGTCATCCACCTCGGAACGGGTGATGAGGTTCAGGCCGAGACGGCCGGCCGCAGTTTCCAGCGCGCCCTCACTGGCTTTCGGAAAGCCGTTGGACACCGCGAGGAGCTTGGACCCTTTCTTGCTGCCCGCCGTAATCAGCACCCCGATCATAAATTTGGAGGCTTGGGGGGTGGAATTTCCAGGGGGAGGGGCAGGCAGGCCGGCGATGGCCCCGTGAACCTGCTGGGCAAGCCGCTTGGCCTCTTCCGATTCCTCCATGGTGTGGCAGTCCAGGGTGCTTCCGCAGTACGGGCAGCCCTCCTTGCCATTGAACGGAAGATCAAAGTTCAGGTCATGGCCGTGGGCGGTGAAGCCGGTGCTGACGGTATCGCCTTTGGGGCTTCCGCCGCCGCCATACTTTACGCCGGTGGTGGACACGGTGTTGAGGCCAACCTTCGACTGCAGCACGTCGCAGTCCAGCAGTGAGAAAGCGGGCAAATACCCGAATGTGTTGGTATGGGGACCGTCCTTGACTTCGACATAGTGATAGGACTGTTTGAAGAAACTTGCGTCTTCAGAGATGAGATCGATCTCCGTATTGGGAGCCAGGGTCTTGACCGGGGAGAACGAAGTAGATCCCTTGATGCTGACCTCCTCGTAGATCTCATACTTTTCAGCGCGTGTCTTGGGCATGGGAATCCGACTCCTCGAGAAATTTAATTGCCGCTGTCGAAAGCGCCGTTCAGGCGTGGGGGAGGATACGCCCAACACTATAACCTGATTCGGAACGCGCGGTAAATTCCGGGCCGGATTACGAAAGTCCGGGTCCGCGAGGGCAGGCGCCGGCCAGCGCCTTCCCTGAAGGCCGCCGCGACGCGCGCGTCAAAACCTTCCCCGCAGCGCGCGCCTCCTTGTTCCCTATGTTCCCTTGTGCCCTCGTTCCCTGCCTCGCCCACCCGCCAATCCCCAGCGCCACCTCCATGCAGGCGTCGCGCAGCGCATCGGCGGAGCCGCGATTCTCCATGGCGCGCGCCACCACCATGCCGCCCACGCACAGCGCCGCAACAGCCTGCGCCGCCGCGTGGCGATTGCGCCCGTTCGAGCGCATGCTGCGCTGAAGCACGCTCACCATGGCCGCGAAGACCGTCTCGAAGGCGCGTTGCGCGCGCTCATCGCTGCGGGAAACATCGGCGGGCAGCGCCACCATGGGGCAGGAGTTTTCTACATCTTCAAAGTGCTGGCGCGAAAGGTAGGCGCGCACCACCTGCGGGCCGACGTCGGAAGAGGCGAGATCCACCTCGACCCCCTCCCAGCAGCTCTGCCACTCGGGATCGGTGAAGAAGCAGCCCAGCACCTCGGCGTACAACTCGCTTTTGCTCTCGAAGTAGCTGTAGAAGCCGCCGCGCGTGAGTCCCGCGCCGGCCATGATCGCGTCCAGTGACACGCCCTCGAAGCCGTGCCGGTTAAACAGCCTGCGCGCGCTCGCGACAATCTTCTTCTTCACCTCAGAGCGATGACCGTCGGGATAAGGCATGGTTTCTTCCTTTGCAGCCGAGTATCGCCGGATCGAGCATCGCCTGTCGACCAAAATATGTTCTTGAACATACTTTCCCTGCGTGTTCCGATGAGATCGACGGTACAGCAGGAGCGCGCTTCCGATCCGCTTTCGATTCGGGCACGGCTTTACAGCCTGCCGAATCACTCGATCCGGAGGGAGGCGGGGGTTTCAACCCCCGCAGAAAGCCGGCACAATCAGCACAGGGCTTTAGCCCCGGAGGGATGTCTGTTGGGGACTCTGCCGGAATCAAGCTTCTCGCAGCGGACTGTTGAGCCGTGCCGAAAAACGGCTGGAAATGGCATTAGGCCTTAGCCCCCTGCGGGCTTCAACCGCATCGCGAGGAAACAATGAGCCAAACTACACCGATCACCCGCCGCCAGGCAGCCGCCGCCATCGTCATTGCCGGCGGCAGCGCTCTCATGGGTCAGCGGGCGCGCGCCCAGCAGCCCGCGATGGAGCAGAAACCCTCCACATCCGCCAACCAGGCGCGCACCTCCATTCACTACGATCTCGAATTCCAGGCCGCCCCACAGCGCGTCTACGTCGCCCTGCTGGACCAGAAGCAGTTCGCCGCCTTCACCGGGCTGCCGGCCACCATCGACCCAACTCCGGGCGGGGCCTTCTCCCTGTTTGGAGGGCTCATTGTGGGCCGCAACGTGGAGCTGATCGAGAACCAGCGCATCGTCCAGGCCTGGCGTCCTACCCATTGGGACCCCGGGGTCTACTCGATCGTCCACTTTGAATTCAGCGCGCATGGAACCGGCGCAGCCCTGGCCTTCGATCACACCGGCTTTCCAGCCGGCGAGTACGATCACCTCGACTGGGGCTGGCACAATCACTACTGGACCCCGCTCCAGAAGTTCCTGGCCACAAGCCCCTAGCCCCTTGTTCCATTGTTAAGTCGTTCCCGGATCGCTCGGCTTCTCTTCCGAAACGCCGGCCCCTTCGAGGCATGCTTTCTTTTGGCCTTGCAATTTGCCATATGAACTGTGTGATTTTGGGGAACCGGTGACGAAAGGGAGGATCCGGATGAGAATCTTTTCGCGTTCTCTTGGTTGACTCCAAGGTAGAATAGTCATCACTTGCCCGATGATCACGTTTCTCAATATTGCTTTGGTGATTGTTGCCTCGGCCGCAACCCTTGCTGCGTTCGGTGGAGACACCTGGGAAAAGAGTAAGAAACGCGAGCCCTTTCTTAAACGGATCAATACGAGGGGCTGGATTTCGCTGTTTTGTCTATTACTCACGCTCGTTTTTGGTGTGATGAAAGAAATCGAATCCGAAAGGCAAGATGCCGAAAAGGACAAAGATGCTGTAAGCGACAAGATCATCGCCGATAAGGATAGGCAATTTCTAAAGGCGCAGCTAACTGAATCCCAAAAGGATTTAAATGGCGCTAAAGATCAACTGCAAACTGTGCGAGGCGACCTGAACAAGACCCAAACAACTTTAGGGAGCGTTCAGGACGACCTAAGGTCCGCGAGGGCTGACTTAGGTAAACAAAACACATCAAATCTGATTACGACCCTGTCGAGTTCCAAAAGACAAGTGACCGAGATTTGGCTAACGCTGCCGATGTTTGACGTGGGGGAGTACAGAGTAAGAGATGTTAGGACTGCACTTCTTTTCGGACTATTCCAACCAGACTGCGCGGCGAGTGTACTTGATGTTACGGAGAATTTGGCCGTTGACACTAATACGTCCTTCGTCGTCGACCACTATCAAGATCCTGTTGTTCCGACGCCAATTCCGACGCCGGACAACGCAGACGGCAATACGATTCACGAGAAGTTCGCCCTTATCGGCGATACTGGCATTTCTTGGTGGGAGTCGACGAGCCATATCAAGATCAAGTCGTCAAATGGCTTCGCGCAATTGATTCGTTTTGTGCCCGAACGCCCACTGTTTGTGGCCACCTTTTTATCGTTCATTCTGAATAATCCTTCGGTATTCTCGATATCGATTGGTGGAGATAAGTGCATCTCCGGTGCCAGGTTGAAAGGAGTAAAGGCATCGGCCTTTGGCGACGGGGTACTGCTTCTAATTCTCGACGGAGATGTAGATGAAACCATCTCTTTTGCCCTGAGGGCGCAGCCATTACGTGTGAATGATTGCCCTGCCGACTACGGATGCAGCATAGGAGTAAATTATGTCACCATATCAGAGCCTATAATCTTGACAGTTCCCCGGAAGTATCTTGAAGGAGATTTCGGTGGTGATTTAGACCGGCCAGAATATGCAGTGAGTGGATATGTAAAGTACAACTACTGAGAGCGCTCTGCGATTAAGCTTTCTTATTATCGATCGCCTCGAATTTTCCTTTGAACGGATACTTCTTTGGCCCGACCGATGTCGAAGACGTCAACGGCCTGAAACGATGGATGGAATCTCGGACGGGCCGCTGTCAATATTAGCCCCTGTTTAGTTGCCGTAGGTTAGGTTCTCCGGACTGACAGCCCCTTTTCGGGCAGGGGGGAGGCTATGCATTTCAACGAAGTGTTGGCGGCGCAGCCGGTCGGCGCCCGTTACGGCACGGTAGATGCCGTGTGTCAGTTCAACAGCGGTCACAGCCGAAAGCGCTGCTTCGGTCGCCCCTCACACGGCCTCGACACTCTCCAACAACTCCCACACAGTTTTGCCGCGACGCTCGCCCGCAATCAAGACGCTGGAGTCGAGGATTACTCCCATGCGGGCGGATTCCATGGCTTGCGATGGGCGACGATGTTTTCGAGGTCGGCGGCGAAGCCGGTGTCCATCGTGGACTCAAGGCCCAGCTCCTGCGCGTCTTTTTTTGCCATGGAGATGGATTCGGAGAGCAGGCGGGGGTGGAATCCATCCCCAGCGGGACGCACAACGGCCACGGCGCGCTCCCCGGACTCGATCACGACCTCCGTCCCGGCGCGGACGCGGGCCATCAGGCCGGCAAAGTCGCTTGCGGCCTCGGCCTCGGAGATGCGAACTGTTCCCATGCCCTCATGATACTCCAGCTCCAAATCTCCTCAACCGATTGTCTTTATCCCCCTGCAATCGCCCCAATGATCAACAGCGGCTCGCGGCCCTGCGCCACCGCTTCCGGCAGCGGCGCGTCCATCGGCTGGTGCGACAAATCCTCCCCGCAGGCGAAGAAGCGCAAAAAGGGTCTGCGCTTGCCGGTGTCATGCTCGCGAATCGTTCCGCGCAGCATGGGATAGCGGGCTTCGAGTGCGTCGAGCACGGCGCGCAGCGTCGCGGGCGCGGGAACTTCGAGCTGCACTTCGGTCCCCACCTGCGCCAGGTTGCGCAGGTGGTAGGGCAGAGCTACGCGAACCGGCGGCGCCTTTGCGCTGTTTTCACCCGTCATTGCAGCGTCTGCACCTCGACGGAGAGCACCGCCGGCAGGTCGCGCACAATCGGCGTCCAGGTGTCGCCGGAGTCGGCCGACGCGTACACCTGGCCGCCGGTGGTGCCGAAGTAGACGCCGCAATCGTCCAGCTTGTCTACCGCCATGGCGTCGCGCAGCACGTTCACGTAGCAATCCTTTTCGGGCAGTCCCCTGGCCAGAGGTTCCCACTCGTTCCCGCCCGTCCGGCTGCGGTAGACGCGCAGTTGACCGTCGAGCGGAAAATGCTCGGAGTCGCTCTTGATGGGGACCACGTATACCGTTTCGGGGTCGTGGGCATGGACGTCGATCACGAAGCCGAAGTCGGTGGGAAGGTTGCCGCTCACCTCGGTCCAGTTGTCACCCGCATCGTCGCTGCGCATCACGTCCCAGTGCTTCTGCATGAAGAGCACGTCGGGCCGCGCGGGGTGCAAGGCCACATGGTGCACGCAGTGGCCCACTTCGGCCGTAGGGTCGGGAATGAAGTTCGAAACCAGGCCCTTGTTGATCGGCTTCCAGCTGTGGCCGCCGTCGTCGGTGCGAAAAGCGCCCGCCGCGGAGATGGCAATGTACATCCGTTCCGGATTACCGGGATCGAGAAGGATGGTGTGCAGGCACATGCCGCCCGCTCCCGGCTGCCAGCCGGGGCCGGTGCCGTGGCCGCGCAGGCCGGGGAGCTCCTGCCAGCTTTCGCCGCCGTCGGTAGACCGGAACAGCGCCGCGTCTTCTACGCCCGCGTACACCGTGTCGGCGTCGCTGAGCGAGGGCTCCAGGTGCCACACGCGCTTGAACTCCCAGGGATGCTGCGTGCCGTCGTACCACTGGTGTGTGGTCAGCGGCTTGCCGGTTTCCGCGGACGCGTCGTAGACAAACTTGTTGCTGGCTTTCGCCGGCCACCTCGGCGCTGCTTCTCCGGCCGGCGCGCCGGGCTGGAACCAGGTCTTGCCGCCGTCCTTTGAGGACTGGATCAGCTGGCCGAACCAGCCGCTGGCTTGCGATGCATAGATACGGTCGGGGTCAACCGACGAGCCTTTCATGTGGTAGATTTCCCACCCGGCAAAAAACGGACCGCTCACCTCCCAGTCGCGCCGCTTGCCGTCTGAAGTGAGGACAAAAGCACCCTTGCGCGTTCCCACCAGCACTCGCACACCGCTCATAAATCGCTCCCTGAAGCGTTGTCTCGCGGCGCCGCATCCACGGCGCGGAATTTCAAGAAAAACACCGCTCAGTGATTTTTCCCGATCTGTCTTGCAAATTGCAAGTTATATTCTTCGGCGGCTCGCATATGCACCGAAGTAACTATAAGTCGATTACCCATTGGTATCATTAAACATTCCTAAAGTATCCCCTATAATCCAGTTAATCTACCGGGCCAAAAAGGAAGTTACCCCCGATGCGTCAGCTCGTTCGCCGCCTTTGTCTCACTTTTGTGTCCAGCAAGGGCGCTCACTGCGGCGCGAAAAAGCGGTGGATGACTTTCCCCATCGTGTGTATCCTGCTGGGAATCAGTCTTTTGGCGGGAGCGTGGCTGCACGCGCAGGCTCCCAATCGCATTACGCAGGAAGTGGATCCCGGGCGATTGCAGGTCCTGCCCAATCATCACCCGCTCTGGGCCAACCCGGCCAACGACCTGGGACCCGTGCCTGCGAATCAGGATATGGGCCAGTTGACCCTGGTGCTGGAGCGTTCGCCCCAGCAGGAACTGGCCCTTGAGAAACTGATTGCCGATCAGCAAAATCCGGCCTCACCGGAGTTTCATCGCTGGCTCACACCCGCGGAAGTCGGCGAGCGATTCGGACTTTCCGACCCCGATATTGCGGTCATCACCGGCTGGCTCCAGGCGCAGGGGCTGCGGGTGAACTGGGTCTCGCCGAGCCGGATCTTCATCGGCTTCAGCGGAACCGCCGCGGACCTGGGAGCCGCTTTTGGCACCGAGCTCCATACCTACAGCGTGAACGGCGCAAAGCGCATCTCCGTCGCGTCCGATCCAATGATCCCGCAATCGCTGGCGCCGGCGATCAAGGCGATTCGCGGCCTTTATGCCAGCGACGAACGGCCTCTCCATCACTTGAAAGCGCCGCAATCGAGCGCGCCGCAGATGACGGTGACCGGCTCAAGCGGCACTTCCTATTTCATCGCCCCGGCTGACTTCGACACCATCTACGATGTGCCCACCAGCCTGACCGGGGCCGGCGAGACCATCGGCATTGTTGCGCAGTCGCGAACCGATTTTGTCGACTTCAGCGGTTTTCGAACCCAGACCGGCGCCACCTTCTCGAATCCAACCGAAGTGATTCCGACCGCGTATGGAGGCGTCGATCCCGGCCCGGCCTACACGTCTCCGCCTTCGGGGGGAGCTTCCATCGACGACCAGGGCGAGGCGACGCTGGACGTGCTTCGGTCGGGCAGCGTGGCCCCGGCCGCAAGCCTCCTGCTGGTGGCGGCAACCGAAGCCAGCGGCGGCGTGGGAACGGATGCGCAGTACCTGGTCGAATCCACGCCGGTTCCGGCAAACGTAATAAGCATCAGCTTCGGCGAGTGCGAATCGTCGGCGGGATCCTCGGGAGTTTCGTTCTGGGATACGCTTTTTCAGCAGGCGGCCTCGGAGGGTATCTCGGTCTTCGTCTCCTCGGGCGACTCGGGCGCCTCCGGTTGCGACATGGCGTTTAATCCGCCGCCCGCCAGCCCCGCCGCGAACAGCCCCAACTCCATCTGCTCCTCGAGCTATGCAACCTGCGTGGGCGGCACGGAGTTTAACGACGCCACCGATCCTTCGGAATACTGGAATTCCGCGGATGGCGTAGGCCTGTTGTCGGCCCTCGGCTACATCCCCGAGGGCGGATGGAACGAGCCGGGAACCTCCGGCGACACAGATGTGGCCTCGTCAGGAGGCGGCGTGAGCGCGTACATCGCCACGCCAAGCTGGCAAACCGGAACCGGCGTACCCGCGGCTCGGGCCGGGCGCTATACACCCGACGTCGCATTCTCCGCCTCCTGTCACGACGGTTATTTCGGCTGCCTGGCTGCGGCCGGAGGTAATTGCGTTGCGGGTTCGAACGGCAGCTACCCTTTTGTGGTTTTTTGCGGAACATCGGCCGCAGCGCCCGGCATGGCAGGCGTATCCGCATTGCTCAATCAAAAGCTGGGCGTGGCGCAAGGCAACCTGAATAAGCAGCTTTACCAGGAGGACGCGGCCACGCCCGCGGCCTTCCACGACGTTACGGTGACCTCCAGCGGCGTGACCTCGTGCAGCGTGAGTACGCCGAGCATGTGCAACAACAGCATTCCGGGACCGTCTAGCCTGACGGGCGGTCAGGCTGGTTATCTGGTCACCGCGGGATACGACGAAGTCACCGGCCTGGGGTCGCTCGATGTGCAGCAATTCCTCGACAACCTCACGGCCAAGATTGTTCCCACGGTCACGGTCACTCCGTCTCCCACAACCATCACCACGGCGCAGTCCGTCACGGTGACCGTCTCCGTCAGCGGAGGCACCGGCAATCCCACGCCGACCGGTTCGGTGACGCTGACCAGCGGCACTTACGCCTCGGCGGCCACCACGCTCACCAGTGGAAGCGCCTCGATCACCGTTCCGGCCGGATCGCTGGCGGTGGGAACCGATACGTTAACAGCCAGCTACTCGCCGGATGGGCCGAGCTCAACTACATATGCCGGCGCTTCGGGCACTCATTCCGTCACCGTGAATCCGGTAGCCAAGACAACGCCAACCGTCACCGTAACTCCTTCGGCCTCGCAGATCACCACGGCCGAGGGGCTCACGGTGACCGTGACTCTTGCGCCCACCACCGGCAATCCTACCCCGACCGGATCGGTGACGCTGACCAGCGGAACCTACACCTCGGCTGCAACCACGCTCTCGAGCGGCAGCGCCAACATCACTGTGGCCGCCGGAGCGCTGGCCACAGGAACCGATACGCTCACGGCAACCTACACCCCCGATTCGACCAGCTCATCCATATACAACTCTGCCACCGGCACGGCAGCCGTGATGGTCACCGCCAAGGTGACCCCAACAGTCACGGTCTCGCCCTCGCCCTCCAGCATTACCACCGCGCAGACCACCACGGTGACGGTCACGATAGCCGGCGGCGGCGGCTATGCCACACCCACTGGCTCAGTGAAGCTGACCAGCGGCACTTACGCCTCGGCGGCGACCACGCTGGCCAGCGGCAGCGCCAGCATCACCGTCCCTGCCGGTTCACTCGCAACCGGAACCGATACGCTGACGGCCACATACACGCCCGATTCGACCAGCTCGCCCATCTACAACACCGCGACCGGTACGCACACCATTACCGTGACCGCCGCCTCCACGTCGACCCCAACCGTGACCGTGGCTCCTTCGGCCTCGCAGATCACTACCGCCGAAGCGCTCACGGTGACCGTCACCCTCGCACCCACCACCGGCAATCCCACACCAACCGGATCAGTGACGCTGACCAGCGGAACCTACACCTCAGCGGCAACCACGCTGGCGAGCGGCAGCGCCAAGATCACTGTGGCCGCCGGAGCGCTGGCAGTCGGAACCGATACGCTCACCGCTACCTACACGCCCGATTCAACCAGCTCGCCGATCTATAACTCCGCCACTGGCACGGCAGCCGTCACGGTCACCGCCAAGGTGACCCCAACAGTCACGGTCTCGCCCTCGCCCGCCACCATTACCACCGCGCAGGCCACCACGGTAACGGTCACGGTAGCCGGCGGCGACGGCTATGCCACACCCACTGGTTCAGTGAAGCTGACCAGCGGCACTTACGCCTCGGCGGCGACTACGCTGGCCAGCGGCAGCGCGTCGATCACCGTTCCAGCCGGCTCGCTCGCAACTGGAACCGATACGCTGACAGCGACCTACACGCCCGATTCGACCAGCTTGCCCATCTACAACTCAGCAACCGGTACGCACTCCATTACCGTCAGCGCAAAGGCAACGCCGACCGTTACCGTGGCTCCTTCGGCCTCACAGATCACCACGGCCGAGGGGTTCACGGTGACCGTGACTCTCGCACCCACCACCGGCAATCCCACGCCAACCGGCTCGGTGACGCTGACCAGCGGAACCTACACCTCGGCTGTAACCACGCTCGCCAGCGGCAGCGCCAACATCACTGTGGCCGCCGGAGCACTGGCCACAGGAACCGATACGCTCACGGCCACCTACACGCCCGATTCGACCAGCTCATCCATATACAACTCTGCCACCGGCACGGCAGCCGTCACGGTCACCGCCAAGGTGACCCCAACAGTCACGGTCTCGCCCTCGCCCTCCAGCATCACAACCGCGCAGACCACCACGGTAACGGTCACGGTAGCCGGCGGCGACGGCTATGCCACACCCACTGGCTCTGTGACGCTGACCAGCGGGACCTATTCGTCTGCGGCGACTACGCTCGCCAGTGGCAGCGCCAGCGTTACCGTCCCTGCCAGTTCACTCGCGGTCGGAACCGATACGCTGACGGCCACTTATACGCCCGATTCCACCAGCTCGCCCATCTACAACACCGCAACCGGAACGCATACCATTACCGTTACCGCGGCCAAGACGACACCGACTGTCACCGTGGCTCCTTCGGCCTCGCAAATCACCACAGCGGAGGCGCTCACGGTCACCGTGACCCTCGCACCGACCACCGGCAACCCAACGCCGACCGGATCGGTGACGCTGACCAGCGGAACTTACACTTCAGCAGCAACTACGCTGGCGAGCGGCAGCGCCAAAATCACGGTCGCCGCCGGAGCGCTGGCCACCGGAACCGACACCTTGACGGCCACTTACACACCCGATTCGACCAGCACACCGATCTATAACTCTGCCACCGGCACGGCAACGGTCACGGTCACGGCCAAGGTGACACCGACAGTCACGGTCTTGCCCTCGCCCACAAGCATCACCACCGCTCAGACCACCACGGTAACGGTCACGGTAGCCGGCGGCGACGGCTATGCCACACCCACTGGCTCTGTGACGCTGACCAGCGGGACCTATTCGTCTGCGGCGACTACGCTCGCCAGTGGCAGCGCCAGCGTTACCGTCCCTGCCAGTTCACTCGCGGTCGGAACCGATACGCTGACGGCCACTTATACGCCCGATTCCACCAGCTCGCCCATCTACAACACCGCAACCGGAACGCATACCATTACCGTTACCGCGGCCAAGACGACACCGACTGTCACCGTGGCTCCTTCGGCCTCGCAGATCACCACGGCCGAGGGGTTCACGGTGACCGTGACTCTCGCACCCACCACCGGCAATCCCACGCCAACCGGCTCGGTGACGCTGACCAGCGGAACTTACACTTCAGCAGCAACTACGCTGGCGAGCGGCAGCGCCAAAATCACGGTCGCCGCCGGAGCGCTGGCCACCGGAACCGACACCTTGACGGCCACTTACACACCCGATTCGACCAGCACACCGATCTATAACTCTGCCACCGGCACGGCAACGGTCACGGTCACGGCCAAGGTGACACCGACAGTCACGGTCTTGCCCTCGCCCACAAGCATCACCACCGCGCAGACCGCCGCGGTGACGGTCACGCTGACCGGCAGCGGTGGCTATGGCACGCCGACCGGCTCAGTGACCCTGACCAGCGGCACTTACACCTCGGCGGCGACTACGCTGGCCAGCGGCAGCGCGTCGATCACCGTCCCCGCCGGCTCGCTCGCAACCGGAACAGATACGCTGACGGCCACGTACACGCCCGACTCGACCAGCTCGCCCATTTACAACACCGCATCGGGTACGCACACGATCACCGTGACCGCCTCGACCGAGACAATTCCTATCGTCTCCGTAACTCCTTCCGCATCGGAGATCACTACGGCGGAGGCGCTGACGTTGACGGTCACCGTCGCCGCCACCACCGGCAATCCTACCCCGACCGGGTCGGTCACGGTGACCAGCGGCAGCTATACCTCGGCGGCAACCACGCTTTCGGGCGGCAACGCCACCATAACCGTCGCCGCCGGGGCGCTCGCGGTCGGAACCGATGCCCTGACCGCCTCTTATACGCCTGACTCGGCCAGTTCGCCTGTTTACTTGAGCGCCTCGGGATCGAACACGGTCACAGTCACGAACAAGGAAACACCCACAGTGACCGTTTCGCCCGCGCCCGCCAGCATCACCACCGCGCAGACCACCACAGTTACGGTCACATTGGCCGCCAGCAGTGGCTATGCCACACCCACTGGCTCAGTGAAGCTGACCAGCGGCACTTACACTTCCGCGGCCACTACGCTCACAAGCGGAAGCGCCTCGATCACCGTTCCGGCCGGATCGCTCGCAACCGGAACCGATACGCTCACGGCCGCCTACACGCCCGATTCGACCAGCTCGCCCATTTACAACACCGCAACCGGTACGCACACCATCACAGTGACCTCTTCTGCCACGGCGACCCCGACCGCTACCGTGACTCCTTCCGCATCGCAAATCACCACGGCGCAGACGTTGACAGTGACCGTCGCCGTGGCCGCAACCACCGGCAATCCAACGCCGACCGGGTCGATCGTCCTGACCAGCGGCAGCTATACGTCGGCTGCGGCCGCGCTGTCCGGCGGCGCAGCCACCATCGTCGTCTCCGCCGGAGCGCTTGCCGTCGGAACCGATACCCTGACCGCCACCTATACACCTGACCTGACCAGTTCGCCCATTTATTCAAGCGCGTCGGGATCGAGCCAGGTGACAGTCACGTCATCGTCGGCTCCCGGCTTCACCCTTTCCGGTACAAGCGTCTCCTTCGCAGCGGGCGCCACCAGCGGAAACACATCAACCGTTACGGTAACGCCTTCCGGAGGATTTACCGGCAACGTAACCCTGACCGCGCAGGTCACCTCCAGCCCGTCCGGCGCCACGGACGCACCAACCCTCAACTTCGGCTCTACCAGCCCTGTAGACCTCAGCAACCCCCTGGCGCAGAATGCCACGTTGACTATTTCAACCACGGCAGGCAGCTCGCCGCCCTGCGAGTCGGCCAATCCAGCGCAGCGGGGACTTCCCTGGCCAGCCGGAGGCGGCGCGGCCCTGGCCTGCGTAATTCTCTTTGCCATCCCCGCGCGGCGGCGCCGGCGCTGGCTCACTATGCTGGGACTGGTGGTGCTCAGCGCCGTTCTTGCCGGCGGCCTGCTGGCCTGCGGCGGTTCCGCCCAAGGCTCCACTTGCACCGGCACAGTGTCTTCGGGAACCACGGCAGGAAGCTACACCGTCACGGTCACCGGAACTTCAGGATCGACCACGGCCACGGGAACCGTAACTCTGTCGATTCAATAAGCCGTGCACGCATCGAAGTGAAGCGAACTGCGCCGATCGGAGCTCCACAATCTTACTTGGAAGTAACCGCCGTAAGACGCAAAGGCCCCAGCAATCCTGACGGCAGCAAGGGCGAATCTGCTTTATACGGCTCGAAGTCGGTAAACGTGTATTTCTTCAGAGCCCACGGCTGCTGATCGCCGATCATACGGTTCACCCATAAGTTGGTTACTTCGATGATCAGCTGATTCGGTCCCGGTCTCAAACCACTTGTGAGATCGACCTTATAGGGAGCCTTCCACAAGATTCCGAGATCGTGGCCATTGACAATAACTTTGGCTAACTCCTTTACATCGCCCAGATTGAGCCAGAGATGCACGCCGGGCCGGAAAGCACTGGCCGGAATTTCAATTGTCTTCAAATAAGTCGCCGTTCCCGAATAATACTTTACATTCACATCGGAGTTATCGCTCCAGGACTCGAGCCGGTCGAATGTGACCAGACGAGGATGATGCAGATAGCCGGCGAAATTTGCGCGCCAATCCCGATTGAGCGTCTCATCGGCGTCGGTGATTGGCGTCTCGACCTCTTCCGGGATCTCCTGCGACGTTGCCGTGGCCGCTTTGCGGAACATCACAAAGACACTGCCGTAAGAATCGAGGTGAAGAGGAATCGTGGTGCGTCCGCCGGCGATCCGATAGGACAGCGGCTGCGAGGCCCCGGTTGCGGCGTCCCATAACTCCGGCGTCTTGCCGTCCACGCGAAACGTTGCGCTCACGCTCTCGTCGCGGTCGTTGCGGTTATTGACAAAATAGATGTCTCCGTCGGCAAGCTTGCGATGCAGGAACATGAGCGTAGTGTCGGTCTCCGGCTTC
The DNA here is from genome assembly GCA_963770555.1 of uncultured Acidobacteriaceae bacterium. Taxonomy (GTDB): domain Bacteria; phylum Acidobacteriota; class Terriglobia; order Terriglobales; family Acidobacteriaceae; genus Telmatobacter. The sequence goes on along the minus strand of CAVYQC010000006.1, from coordinate 271,745 downwards.
GTGTACTCGAAGTCCCGCGGAAGATTCAGATCGGTGAGAACCTCGTTCGCGCTCATGCCCGAGTACACTCTTCCCTTCCCGACTCTGCGAACAAAACGGTTCTGCGCCGCGCCTTTTCCCCATAGCTGGTCGGCGACGAGGCGCAACTGCTTCTCGTCGTCGGAGAGGCTGGGTGAATCGATGGGCTTTCTGCCCGCGATCACCGCGCCCTGAGTTACCAGATCTTTAAGCTTCAGTAGTACGGGAAGAGTCATGCGCTGGCTGCGCCCACCCAGATAAACAATGCGATAACTCGTTCCACCCGGAGTTAGCAGGCGGCCATCTTCGAACGATAAGTGATGCAACACGGCATCGCTGTTCACAAAATCGAATCCATAACCCTCGGGGGCATCCTCCATGGCTTTCCAGCCGAACACCGCGGTCAGCGGACCCTCCTCGCCGTAGAAATACGCCACGTCGGCATAGAAATGTCCCTGCTGCAGGAGATACGAGCAGCGCGCCAGATAAGTGACCCACGGCTTCGCCTCCTCGGCCCAGGTTTGATTGCGGTTGAACCACAGGCCGAAAGGGCCGAGCGTGAGCCCGGGCGCCATATCGGCCACCGGCTGATGCGTGGATTCGTGAATCTCAAAGCGATTCACACCCAGCGCGAACTCCAGGTCGGCAACCTTCTTGAGCGTGCTCGGCGAAAACGACCACGCCGGACCCCGCGAAGTCATCGATTCCGCCCCGACCAGATTCTGCCCATAAATATGCGCCACGGAGGCAGCGCCGCGCAGATCGGCCAGGTAATCCACCTCTGGCCCAGGGCTGCCCGCATACGTCCACATCGCGCCCATGGGAACATCGGTCTTGCTGCGCATCTCCATGTCATCGCCTAAAGACGGACGATGAAATTCCAATGCTTCTCCGTAGTAACTCAACCCGTGACTGTGTAAGTCATCCGATATCTCGCCGTAATGATTTTCGGCAAGCAACTGGCCGATCGTGCGCCGGAAATCCCAAAGAAAGCGGTCCGTGTCCGCGGTACTCGAGATGATCGCGCCGGTCAGCGAAGGCAGCCAGGGACGGGGATCGTATCCGCGCAACTGCGCAAAGTCGTTGAGGATGTTATCAGTCCAGTTCTGAGGGCCCACTTCGATCGAGTCCGTCAGCATGAACGAGATACCCGACTTACCCATGTTCTCGGGGCCAACCGTATCGGAATACATCTTCAGATAGCCGTCAACGTAATTCTTTACGTAGTCGCGGTTGAGCTTGTCGACTTCGAGACCGGTCGCCTCTGCGGGAGCCGGCCCGTTTTCGTGACCGGTGAGCGAGTAACCGATGCGCAGCACCATCCAGTTGCCCGCGGGAGGAGTCCAATCGAGCGTGCCGCCGGGCTTCATCCTGGCGGTCAAGTCGATCACATTGCTTCTAGAAACGATGAATGCCGGCGCTACTTGAGGATCGGAGATTGCGTAGAAATCGCGCGCGTTCGCGTAACCGGCGCGCTTTTCGAACTCATTCACGCGCGCGCCGCTTGCAAGCACCAATTCGGTAATTCTGTGGCCGTGCAAGCCGATGCCGGATGGCTGCGCGGGAAAGACGAGGCGGAAATAGCGCGCGGTAACTGCACTGAAGGACGCGGTACTTTCGACCACGCTGCTGAAGGGAACGTCGGCGATCGGGCGGAAGTGTTCGCCGTCGTCGCTCGCATCCAGGCGCGGCGGAATCGCATCGCTCGAGTGATCGAAGACGCTGATCATATCGTCCAGGCTCGCCAGCGTGACCGCCTGGATGGTTTGCGGATGGCCGTAATCGAATTGCACCCAGGGTTCGGCGCCTGGCGCTTCGGCGGGCAGTTCGAGCGCCACCGTGCTCACATCCCCGTCGGAGAGAGCGGCTGCGCTTACGGCCCCGGCGCTCGATGTTATGTGAGGATCTAACTCTGCCTGTGACTTGTCGCCGTCGGGAATCTTGTAAGCAATTACGGCGGCATCGGCGTAGAACTGCGGAGGAACCGTAATCTTGCCATCCGGACCGCGCCGGCCGGCAACGCTGAAGTTTTGAAAAGTTCCATCGACCTCAGGCGGATGAGGCAGCGCGCCCGCAAATGGCCGGCCGCCTGCAATGCGCGTCGCGGACCACACCATTTTCTTCATGCCCTGCGCTGCCGGAACCCAAGGGCCGCCGGTTTCGCTCCAACCCGGCGAGCTGGCAATGGCCACTTCCATTCCCATTCGGCGCGCCGTGGTTACAGCATACTTGAAGGCCTGCCTCCACTCCGGGGTCATGTAAATGAGCCGCTGCGGCACAACCTGCGGCGTCTTGATGGCGCCTTCAAAAATCGTCACGCCCCCAAGTCCTACGCGGCGCATCCATTCGAGATCGAGCTTGATGCCCTCTGCGGAAATGTTGCCGTTCATCCAGTGCCACCAGACCCGCGGCCGCGCGCCGTTCGGCGGGTCGAGAAAGGCGCGCATCAACTGGTCGCCGGGCTGGGATAATGCCGGCGGCGCCTGCGCGGGTAGGCTATAACTCGCAACCAATGCGAGAAAGACAATGGAAGTTATGCTTACTCGGTGACTTATCATTGGAATTGATCCTGACTTACTCCGATTTATTGATCCGGAACGGCCGACCCTGAGTCCTCTTATGCCTATGTCTTCGGAGCCACCGTGGCGCGCGTGGAGCCGGTGCTGATGCCGCCGTCGACGAGCAGCGTCTGGCCGGTGACATAGCGGCTGGCTTCCGAGGCCAGAAAGACGATTGCACCGTCCAGGTCATGCGGCTCTCCGGGACGTTTGACGGGAATGCGCTCGACCAGGTATTCGACCCAGGCCTTATCCTCGTAAAGCACCTTGTTCTGTTCGGTCGAAAACCAGCCGGGCGCAAGGCAATTCACGGTCACTCCGTGCTTGCCCCAATCGTCCGCGAGGCTCATGGTCAACTGGCGCACGCCGCCGCGGCTGGCGCCATAGGGCGCGAGCCCCGCGTATCCGAAGACGCTGGTCACCGAACCGATATTGACGATGCGTCCATAGCCATTCGCGATCATGCCCCGCGCCACGGCCTGCGCCACAAAGAATGTCCCGCGCAGATTGGTGTCGAGAACCTGGTTCCAGTCGGACCAGGTGACTTCGAGCGCGGGCTTGCGGATGTTGCATCCGGCGTTGTTGACGAGGATGTGGATCTGGCCGAAGGCTGCCTCGGCATCGGCCGCCATTCTCTCAATGCTTTCCTGGTTGCGCACATCGAGGTCAAGCGAGATTGCCCGCCGGCCAATCGCTTTGATCTCGGCTTCAAATCCGGCCACAGCTTCGCGCTTGCGGCTGGTTAGAACCAGATCCGCGCCGGCCTTGGCAAGCGCCATGGCAAAATACTGCCCCAGGCCGCGGCTGGCGCCGGTGACGATGGCGACCTGGCCGGTGAGGTCGAAGATCGAATCGCTCATTGCGGCCTCGGCGTGAGAATGATTTTCATCAGGTTCGGCTCGCGCGCGTGCAGGCGCTCGAACCAGCGCGGCCCTTCTTCGAGAGATGCGACCGCGGTGATGAGCGGCTTTACCTGAATTTTTCCGTTGGCGATAAGTTCGATGGCTTGCGGATATTCGCCGGCCGACGCGCAGGAGCCTTGCAGCCGTAATTGCCGGGTAACTACTTTTTGCAGTGGCAGTGTAACTTCAGGCGCAATGTTGCCCACCAGAGTTACCGTGCCGCCCTTGCGCGTGCAGTCGATTGCCGAGGAGACGGTTTCATTGCGCCCGACGGCCTCATAGACAAGATCGACGCCGCGGCCGCCCGTAAGCTTGCGCACCTCGGCAAGCAGGTCCGCGCCGGAGCAGTGCAGGATCGCGTCTGCTCCGGCCTGGCCGGCGAGACCCAGACGGGTCGCATCCACGTCGGAGATGAAGACTCGCGCGCAACCCGCGGCCCGCGCGGCCTGCAGCGTGAGCAGGCCGATCATCCCGGCGCCGATGACCAGCGCGGTTTCGCCGCCGGCCGCTTCTGAAACGCGCACCGCGTGGAGAGCCACGGAAACCGCCTCCAGCATGGCCGCCTCAGCAAATGAAATTGTGGCAGGCAAGGGGTAGAGGATGCGCTGCGGCACCACGACAAACTCCGCAAAGGCGCCGTGGCGGCGGTAATCGCCGCAGGAGACGCCGATGACCTGGCGATTGTCGCAGAGGTTGACGTCGCCGCTGGCGCAATAAGCGCAATTGCCGCAGTAGACGGTCGAGTCGAAGGTGACGCGATCGCCGACGGCATAGCCGCGCACGTCGGCGCCGATCGCGGCCACAGTGCCTGCGGCTTCATGGCCCATGACGATGGGCGGAATGCGCCGGCCCGACGATCCATCGTAGCCGTGAACGTCGCTGCCGCAAATGCCGCATGCCTCCACGCGCACCAGAACCTCGCCGGGGTCTACCGCAGGCAAAGGCAATTCGGCTATCTCAAGATGGCTGTATTCGGAAAGAAGCAAGGACTTCATGACTCTCTAACATCCTTTAACGGAGTGAGCCGACAACCGCGGCCCGGCGAAATTGACTTATACGTCGCAAAGGTCCGCGGCAGCGCGCAGGCTGGTGAACGGATCGCGCAGTGGAAGAAACTCGTGCGCAACATAGCCCTTGAAACCCGCGTCCGCAATGGCCCGCATAACTCCGTCCCATTGTACCTCCTGGGTATCGTCGAGCTCATGGCGGCCGGGAACGCCGCCGGTATGAAAGTGGCCGATCCAGACGATGTTATCGCGGATGGTCGCGATCAGGTCACCCTCCATGATCTGCATGTGGTAGATGTCGTAGAGCAATTTCACGCTGGGCGAGTTCACCGCCTGCATCACCTCGACGCCCCACGCCGTGTGGTCGGCCATGTAGTCGGGGTGATTGACCTTGCTGTTGAGCAGCTCGAGGCAGACGGTTACGCCGTTATCCTCGGCGATTTTCTTCACCCGGTTCAAGCCGGCAATCGTGTTGCGGGCGCCTTCGTCGTCGGCCATGCCGCGGCGGTTTCCCGAGAAGGTGATGACATTGGGAATGCCGGCCTTGGCTGCCAGCGGGATGTTGGTGCGGAAGCCGGCTTCGATGGCCGCGTGATTCTCCGGACGGTTGAGCGCATCGGGAATTTCGCCGCCGCCGGCGTAGGCCATGGTGCAGATGAGCCCGAAGCGGCGCGGGATTTCGTACTCATCGGGTCCGAGCAGATCGACGCCTTTCAGGCCAGTCTGGGCCGCGAACGCGCAGAGCTGGTCGAGAGCAATCTGCTTGTAGCACCAGCGGCAAACGGATTGGTGAATTCGGTCTTTCCTTGCGATCACGCCCTCCTCCCCTTTCAGAATCCCGGTCCAAGGCGCCAGCGCCGATGCGGCGAGGCCGGACTTCAGCGCCGATGCGGCGAGGCCGGACTTCAGCGCCGATGCGGCGAGGCCGGACTTCAGCGCCGAGCGGCGAGTCAATTTTGCCAAGCCCATCTTTCTCCCCTTATCCACAAGGTGGAATCATACGCGCTTCCACTCGATTCACGCAGCGTGGCGTGCTCCCACGATTCCCAACGCACGCTGCCGACGAATACCCGCCTGTTGGGAGCCAGGGATTGCAGAAAGCTGGAGGTGGTGTGCAACTGGCTGAGAGCGCCCAGGGATTTAGAAAGTGAAGGCGAGGCCGCCGCGAATGCCGCGCTGTTGCTGGGCAAAGATCAGCAGGGAGCCGTCGCTGAGGATGTAGGGGCTGTAACCCTCGGCGAGGAGATTCCGAACGTCGAGCAGCGCCTCCACGCCTCCCGAACCATCGCGGGCGAGATGAATCGGCTGGCGGATGTGGATGCTGAGATACGGTTCCGCGGCATCGAGCGCGTAAGGGGCAACTTCAGTTGCGGTATCGTCGGACTGCCATCGATAACTGGCACGCCAGCGGGTTCCGGTTCCCTCGAGAGTGCCGGAGAGCGAGATGGAGTACGACTGGGCGCGGTGCGCATGCGCCGCAGCCAGCACCTGCGCAAAGGCCGCGGGAGCGGGCAGGGCATGCATCACCAAAGCGCCGCCGTTCGCGTAACTGAGGCTGAGAAGATTGTGTCCCGGCAGCCTGCGCTCGACAGCCGCTTGCACTCCGGCGGTTCGAAGCCGTGGACCGACAGCACGGAGCAAACCGCTTGCGGGGTCAAGAAGCGCGGCGCCGGCAGTGGGCGCCGGTGCGGAATCTCCCGCGCCAAAACGGGTCATGGCCTGGAGGATGGGGTCGTCAATCCGATCGGAGTAGACCAGCACCGATACGCTCGAGCCGCTGGTCTGCCGCTCCCAGCCGATCTCCTGGTGCAGTCCGCGCTCGATCACCAGATCGCCGCCTCGCTCACTGAACTCCGGCAGCCAGGCCGCGGCTTCGGTCTCGTCGTTCGCAGTCGGATCCTGGACCATGGTGGCCATCCGATAGTGGGCCGAGTTGTTGCCGTCGTGCCACTCTACGGCGGCGAACGGCAGGCCGGCGGTGAGAACGTCGGAAGATTGTCCGGCAATCCGGCCCACCACTTCCGCCGCGCCTGCTTCCGCGTCAATCGCATCGCCAAGGCGCATAGTCTCTGAAGAGCGAATCGCGGCCTCGTTCAGCCCTTCGTCACCGGAACCGTCGCTCTCATCGGGGTGAATGGCCACTGCAGCCACCGATTGCACCGAACCCGCGAAGCCGAGATCCTGACGGAAACCCAGCATCGACTCCATGCCGGCGTCGGAATCCGGGGCAAAGTCCACGCGCGCCAGCAATTCGCGGCTGTCGTTCGGCGTATCTTCCACCAAGGAGGTGAAGCGCTCGCCGCTCTCGCCGAAGGTTCCTTCCTGCCCGGTGGCCATCAGGCGGGCCTTAAGTTTGGGGGTCGATCCGGAGCCATCCGTCACCACCACCAGCGGCCCATCCTCAAGCCAGCGCAGCAACGGGCGATTGGCAGCCGAACGCAAAGTCCAGGCCCAATCGTCTTTTTGGGCATTGGCGGAGCGTGGCGCCGCCGGCAGCCACTGCATCACTTCGTACAGCGTGTTGAGCGTGAGGTTGACGATGGTGGCGCGGCGGACGCGGATATTCTCGCGCAGCGAAGGCAGAAATGACGGCCCCATCGCTTTCAGAGAGTAGCGGCCGGGCAGCAGCGATGCGATGACAAACTGCCCCTTCCCGTCGGTATAGACGCTGGCGACTACGCTCAAGTCGGGACGCAGCAGTTCGACTTCGGCGCCGATCTGCGGCACACCCGCTGAATCGCGCACCACTCCATACACCGAGCCTGACGCCGCTCCATGGACCGGAGCAACTCCTAAAGCGATCAGCACGGCGAAACCGGCGAGATGGGAACTACGCATCATCTACAGATCTGTGACCCGCCGCGTCCCCTGGCAGAACTCTCAAAATTTCGTCCGCACGGTTCACCGAATCGAATGCCCGGTTGACTTCTGCGCGGTGTGTCTACTATTCGACGACAAAAGGCGCCGATTGTGCAATCTCTTGTTTTGAAATTGCGTCATTTATTTTCACCGTCACCTTGTACCTGCCTGGCTGCAGGCCGGCGATGGGGAGCGATTTCTCCACCGTCAACTGGTCGCTGTGCGCACCTAAGTCCTTTGATTCTAACTCCTTCTGCAGCATCACGGTTCCGGTCGCGGCATCCGTGATCTCATAGGTCACCACCGCCGAATTACTCTTGGTGGCTTCGTCGATGCCCAGGTTATAGACCTGCATCCAGAAGTTCAGGTCCTGGCCGCGGTGGAAACTCACCGGCGTGGCCGCGTTCGAACTCACCCGCGGGCGGATAAAGGTGTTACTGATGATAAAGCTGCCCTCCCCGATGTCGCGCGACGAGACGGTGTGCATTTCGTCAGCCAGAATCAGCGACGAGGTGCCGAGCTTTTCGTCCTCGAAAGCCGGAACCTCGATGCCCCGTCCATAGATCCCGATGTGATCTGGGTTGTTCACATCCTTGATGGCGATGTCCAGCCGGTAGAGCCCAGGCTGCAGCGGGAGAGCCTTCCAGTAGACAGACTTGCGGTCAAGGGATTGCTCCAGCAATTCGGAAGGCTGATCGATCTCGACCGTTTCCTCAAAGGTCTGTACGGTCTTGTGCATGATCGTGGTGACTTTGCCCAGGATGTTCACAACGCCCTTTGAAACGCCGTCCTTGGTCACGAAAGTGATGTCGCGGTTCCGGATCTGGAGCGTAATGGGAACCAGGTCCATGCTGTCGGTCACCTTCACGAAATCGGTGCGCACATCGAACGGAAAAGGCGGGCCGCTGAGGATTTTGTGTGTGGAGTTGTAAGCATCGAGATCGGCATCGAGGTCAGTGAATTTGACCGGCGGCGGCGCAAAAAGCTTGGCGGCCAGCTCGATCCGGTCGAACTCCTTGCCCTGCTCGGCATCGCCCATGGGGCCGGCGCCCAGACTCTCAATGCCGTTGCCTTTGAAGCGGTCGGTCTTGTCCTTGTGGTTCATCTCTTCGTAGTCGGTAAGGCCGGCGCCGGGAACGTGGAGGAGTGCATCCTTCTCGCTGCGATCGATGGTGAAGTGATAGTCGCCGCACTGGCAGGTATCCACAAACTCGATGTCGATGTTTTCGCCGATGCCTTCCAGGTAACGGTAGTGCCAAACCTCGAACGGGAAAGTGCTGGTGCTGCCGCCACCCTCTTCGGGGGGCCGCTCATACAGGCCGCCGGAGGGATGGGAGTCGATGTCGTCAGGAGGGCCGAAGGCAATATAGATGTGTCCCCGGTCGGTCTTCCAACCGGGCTTGCCGGCTGCAAAATGCTCGTTGGCGTAGGCGATGCGCCGGTAATGCTCTTCGCGGAACTCGTTCTCAGGGGAATCGGGGTTGGGATTGCGGCGCTGCCAGAATGCTTCAATAAAGGCGTCGCGCTCTTCGTCGTTGCTCAGGCTCATGAAGGCCTTGCGTTCTTCGTCGGTGATGATGTAGGGAACTTCCTCGTTCAGCCACGTCTTGTAGGTGGTGCTCAACTCCTGGCGGAGTTCCTTCTGTTCCTTGTAGCGCTCTTTATCGGAGCGCTGGCGCTTGAGCGGATCCTGTTCCTGGTCCTGATCCGGGTCCTGAGCCGAGGCCGGCTGGGCTTGCTGCTGGGCTGGAGCGGGGGGCTGCTGGGCGAGAAGACCGGCAGCGGGCATCGCAATCAGGCCGCAACCCAGGACGGAGACGATAAAACGGTAACGATTGAGCATCATGGCCTTGGAAACTCCTGCAGTCCCTTATTCTACGGGTCCTGAAACGGCCGGGCAAGGCTCCAAACGCGCTTGTATGTGTCTTTTGACGCGCCACGCTCTCCAATGTAACCGGCGGAACAGCGGGAGAAACGGTAAAATCGTCCTTGGGGAAGCAAACTCGGGGGATTTGCCGACCGTCACCCAGTTGGCCGTCTAAAGCGCAGAGCCTCATTTCCTCCGGTCTGCCGGAATGAGGGCATTCGCGCGCTGGCGCCGGCGGATGCGCTGGCAGCGATCCCGATGCGCGCTCGATCCGATCTGGAACCGCTCCGGGATCGATTGCGTACACTGGATTGAGACAAACCGATTCAAGAAGCCGACATGAAAAAGATCCTTCTTATTATTCTTGCCGTGCTGGTGGCCGCCGGCCTGGTGACCTTCATGGTCGTCAAGCAACAGTCCGGCTACACCAAAGTCATGACCGCGAAGGTGGTGCGCGAAGAATTGTCCACCATCGTGAGCGGCACCGGGCAAATCAAACCTAAGACGTACGTGAATGTGGGCGCGACGGCGATGGGCCGCGTGACCCACCTGTACGTAAAAGAGGGCGAGCGGGTGACCCGGGGCGAGACCGTGGCCACCATCGAAAATGTGCAGCAGGAAGCGACCGTCAACGGGCAGGAAGCCGCCATTGCCTCCGCCAAGACTGACATTTTGTCGTACATTGCCGCGGAAAAGACGGCCGAAGCCAACGTGGAGCACGCCAAGGCCGATCTGGAACAGAAAGAGCTGGACTGGCAGCGGGCCCAGGCGCTCTACAAAGACGGCATTCTCGCCAAACAGGATTTTGACGCCAAGAAGGCCGCCTACGACACCGACGTGGCTTCGCTGGACCAGGCGATCGCCGGGCTCAACCAGGCCAAGGCCAATACGGATTCCGCGCGCGGCCGTCTGCAAACCCAGATTGCGACCCTGCAAGCCAACCAGGACATGCTGAACCGCACCATCGCCATTGCTCCCTTTGACGGCATCGTGACCAATGAACCGGTGCGCGAAGGCGAGACCGTGGTTGAAGGCATCCAGAATACCGAGGGCTCCACGCTGATGACCCTGGCGGATATGAGCGTGGTCACCGCGGAGGTAAAAGTGGATGAGACCGACATCGTGAACATCCAGATCGGCCAGCCGGCCGACGTGACCGTGGATGCGCTCCCCGGCCAAACCTTCAAGGGTACCGTTACGCTGGTGGGCGACCAGGCGCTGTTGCGCTCCACCGGCATTGCCACTTCGCAATCGACCACCGGCACCGAAGAGGCAAAGGACTTCAAAGTCGTGGTGACGCTGAACGCGCCCTCGAGCGAGCTGCGCCCGGGGCTTTCCTGCATTGCCAAGATCACCACGGCGCACAAGACAAATGTACTTTCGTTGCCGATTCAGGCGTTGACGATGCACGATCCGGCCAGCGATCTGGCGAAAAGCAGCGGCGGCGTTCAGGCGGCATCCGTCACCACCCCGGCCGTGACCTCGGGCAATGGCGCCAAGTCCAACGAGGTGCAGGGCGTGTTCGTAGTGGATAAGGACGCCAGGGGCAAGCTGCGCGCAAAGTTCGTTCCCGTCACCACCGGGATCACGGGCTCGACCGACATCGAAGTGTTGCATGGCCTTCAAGACGGGCAAGAGATCGTGACCGGGCCGTACAAGACCTTGCGCACCCTGAAAGGCGGCTCGCTGCTGAAGCGGGATACGGCCAAGCCGGTTTCGGTCTCCCTGGGCGGCAGCTCTTAGCGTCAAGCTTCGTCGAATCCCTGCGGCGATGCAAAGTCAGGTCCGCTTCGGCTTCGCTTGAGGATGACAGATTGGGATAAGGATGAGATTCGGATGGCTCTGAACAGCATAATGACCGAAAACTCCGTGCAGGTTGCCACGTGTCCAGCGGGCGACATGATCGTGGTCGAGGATCTATGGCGCACCTACGACATGGGTTCCGAGCAGCAGGTGCAGGCGTTGCGCGGCGTCTCGCTGCGTATCTGCCAAAACGAGTACGTGGCCATCATGGGTCCGTCGGGATCGGGCAAGTCGACGCTGATGAATCTGATCGGCTGCCTGGATACGCCCTCGAAGGGCCGCTACTGGCTCAACGGCCAACTGGTGAGCGATCTGGACGACGACCAGTTGGCGCGCATCCGCAACAAGGAGATCGGATTCGTTTTTCAGACCTTCAACCTGCTGGCCCGGGCCACGTCGCTGCACAATGTGGAGCTGCCGCTGATCTACAACGGCACGCCCGCCGCCCAGCGCATCGAGCGCGCCAAGGAATCGCTGGCCAGCGTAGGGCTGGAATCGCGCATGTCGCACAAGCCCAACGAACTCTCCGGCGGCCAGCGCCAGCGGGTGGCGATTGCCCGCGCCCTGGTCAACAGTCCCTCCATCATCCTGGCCGACGAGCCAACCGGAAACCTGGACTCGAAGACCGGACTCGAAATCATGGCGCTCTTTGACCAGCTCCACGCGCGCGGCAACACCATTGTGCTGGTCACGCACGAGCCCGACATTGCGGAATTTGCGCATCGCGTGGTCCACATTCGCGACGGCCAGATCTTTTCCGACGAGCCCTCCAAGCGATTCCGCAGATAGCCCGGCATTCTCAGTTCCGGCTTCGGCCGCTCTCAGCCGAATTGGGCCAGATTCATCCCCAGCTTGTAGGTTTCGCCGTGAGCCAGCAGGTTCTCCCAGGTCACTTCACGGTTGCGCAAGCCGGCCATGCGTCCCATCATGCAGCTCAACGCGGTCTCCACGCCGGCGGCGATCTGGTTGTGCGCGGGACCGGAGACAATGCTCGCGATAAACGTGCGTTCCTTGTCGCGGTCGGCGAAGGCCAGGTTGTCTTCGAAGCTGCCGTTGGCCGCGAACTTCCCTTGACTCGCAGAAGTGTTTATCGAGTCCTGCCAGGCCCACGGCTGCGCGCCCACGATCTGGACCGGGCCGGCATACGGAACCGTCGCCGCACCCTCGGCGCCGAACAGCCGCAAGCCCGCGTCGAAGAGCCCATAGCTGCCGAACTGCGTGGATGAAAACGAAACGCGCACATCGTTGGGATAGGCGAAATCCACCTGGTAGTTATCCCAGCAGTCGCCGACATGGGTAAGAATGTTGCGGCCTCCGGTGGCCGTGGCCTTCAACGGATGGGCGCCGAGCAGCCAGTTGCACAAATCGACGATGTGAATGTTCTGTTCGACGAGAATGTCGCCGGAGAGAGCGCGGTCCCAGAGCCAGTTGCGCAGCCGGTGCTCGTCGGCTGATGCGCCGGGCACAACTTTTTCGAGGGAGGCAGGCGCAAAGTAATACGCGCTGATGGAAGCGATCTTGCCCAGAGCGCCGCCTCGGATTTTTTCCGCAATGGCGGCAATGGGCGGCGCGCTGCGGCACTGGAAGCCGACATCGACGCTCTGCGTGGGCTTGACGCGCCCGGCAATCTCGAGCGCATGGCGCGCCTGCGCCACGTCGATGCCCACCGGCTTCTCGCAATAGACATGCTTGCCCGCGGATACCGCAGCCTCCAGATGCTGGACGTGGAAGAACGGCGGCGTGGAGATTTGAATCAGGTCCACACCCGCCGCGCCGGCCAGTTGCTCATAGGCCTGGGAGCCGTGAAACAGAAGACTGCCATCGATGACCGGGCGGCCGAGACTCGTATTCAGCGCATCGAAATGAGCGCGGCCGGCCTCGAGTTGATCGGGAAAGATGTCAGCAAGCGCGACAACCTGCGCACTTGTGTTTTGGGAAAAGGAAGTGGCCACGTGCGTGCCGCGCGATCCGCAGCCCAGCAACCCCAGGCGCACGGCGGAGTTGGCCTGGTAGGCAAAGGCCGCGGCCGGCTTCAGGATCAGCAGTCCAGACGCGGCTCCGGTGGCGGCATGCATAAAGTCTCTGCGGTTCATTGCGGGCATTCCTCCTGGAGGCTGGTTGTCGATATGAATAGAGAAACAGTGCGCGGACTGAAAATCATTGCCCGTCCTCAACCGAGAACCTCGCCGAGAACGCGTTCAAGATAAATCTTCTCCTGGCGGACGTCCTCGATCTGCTGCGGGCCGGAGGTTTCGCGTTCGATGGTCACCGCGCCGGTGTAGCCCAGCCGGTGCAGCTTGGCGAAGACCTGTTTGAAGTCGACCAGTCCGGTTCCTATGAGCACCTCCTGGCCGAGCTTGTCGGGATCGGTGGGCCAGCGGCCGTCCTTGGCGTGGATGCTGCGGATGTGCGGCCCGAGAATGTCGACGGCATCCACAGGATTCGCCTTTCCGTAAAGAATCAGGTTGGCCGTGTCCAGGCCCACCGCCAGATTGGGCAGGTCCACGTCGCGAATCATGCGCGACATGGTCGTGGGAGTCTCCTGGCCGGTTTCCATCAGGAAATATTGTCCGTTGTCGCGGCAATGTTGAGCGACGGTGCGAATGGCTTCCACGGCTCCCGGATAAAGCGGATCGGCGGGATCTTCCGGAATGAATCCGCAATGGGTCTGGACCTGGGGAATACCCATTAGCCTGGCGAAGTCAGAAACCTGGCGAAGCGCGTCGATGCGCGCCGCGCGGGTTGCGGGAGGAATTAAGCCGATGGTGGACGGCCCATGCAGAAAGTCCCACACCAGTGGCGGCGGCCCCACTACTTCTACGGTTGTTGCAACAAGCTCGAACTTATTAAGTAGCGCTTGTAACTGGCCGGCTAACTCGGGCGTGAAATGATTTAGATACCCATCGAGCGATAGAAAGCAGTTATCGAAACCAAGGTCGCGCACCCTGCCGATCCGCTCTTCCGGAGCTCCGAATGGACTTATTAGAAGGCCCAAATCCATGGGCTTCAGCAGTGCAGGAGCGGGTTCGGCCTGAGCCTTGTTGGAAGGCAGGCCCGCAGCCAGAACGGCTGCCGATGCCAGACTGACAAACTCTCTTCGATGCATAAGGAATACGTCCTGGCTTGATTGTCCGGCCCGCCCTCTACCCTTGGCAAATCGGGACCTCGGCATTTCGGACGTCGCTTAATCGATTAACCGTGAAATGCGCTACCTCCTAACGTAAATTAAGCGAGGATTTACCATCGGCGGCTTGACAAGTTACTCGAAGAGGCTCAATATCGGGGCAGTAGCAGGGGAGTAGCGCGCGACCAGGACGAGCGCTCGTGAAGGATATCCTGGCCTTACTTCAGTCCCCATCTGACCGGCAACCAGATAAGCCACTTGACTGGGATTTCGATCAATTCCACAGGTGCGAGGCATCTCAAAATCAACGGCAACGCGCTTCAGTTGTTCAGGGCACGGCCTTCCGGTTTTAGGATCTCAACGCATCTCTTCTTCGCTGGCAATCGTTCCTGGTTTTGAGAAACATTGCCTGAATTCGGATAGGTCAGACCACCCGGTTAAGCGAACAGACAACCGAATCTTTGTGAGTTACGTGTACCCGCCCATACCGCGGGGAGGGACGTGTTTCTCCACTCTGTTGGCTTGAATTCAAGCGCGCTGGTTTTTTCATCGACGCTGAAAATTGCCGGCCTGCGCTCTTTCGCCCTACGTTCCGTCGGGTTCGTTGCACAGGGACGCAGCTTTGAATGTGGATTTTTCAAAAGGAAAAACCCACCTTGCCTGACGCCGAAGGCGCTTGAAGGACCGGAAAGCGGTCTTGAGCCACGGGTATTCCGCTTCGGTCCGGTTTCGCCGATCGATCTCACCCGGCGCCTTCATGGAGGTAAGTTATGGTGGTCAAGTCGCAGTGCAGCGGACGCCGCATTACGGGGCTCTATGTTGGTGCGAATAATGTGCGGCGCTATTTTCCCCGGCACATCGCGGCAATCGATTTGCAACTGGATCATTTGCGGATTCAGTGCGGGCTTACGCCACGCTTCTGGAACGGCCAACCGGAGATACACGATCCCAGGCTGTGCGACTGGCTGGAGTTGAAACAGTTGCAAGTCCCGGGGTGCCGGAGTTCGATGCCCCTGTCGATGATCCCGTCCGGCGAAAACTCTTTCATTCTGGGCCCGGCTGCATTGAACGGACATGCGCGCGAGCGCAAGACCAGCGCTTCGCCCGCTGTGGGCGCAGGCCAGACCAAGCACCCGCTGGCGGGTTCGGCGCTGCCGGGCTGACCGGCGGGCCTTAGCCAGAGAGCAGCAATCTTTCTTCACGGCCCCGTCAGGATGACGGAAAAGGAGTTGGTTATGAAAGCGAGCAATGCGAGACAGGATTTGGAACTCCGTGCAGCAGCAGCGCTGAAGGCGGTGCTAGCCGAGGTGTCGTCGATCAAAGTGCGGGAAATCCGGCGCCAATCGCCGGATGCAGGCCGCGATCGTGGCCTGATGGCATTCGTCGACATCTTCGGGCACCACCATACGCTGGCCTGCGAGGTCCAGTCCGACGGCCAGCCGGGGCATCTGCGCAACGCGCTCGCGGAGTTGCAGAGCGGCGCAGCCTGGCTTCCCGGAGACGCGACGCCGGTGATCATCGCGCCCTACTTTTCGCCGGAGGCGCAGGCGTGGTGCAAGGAAAACCAGACAGGATACGTCGATCTCGAGGGCAACGCGCGGATCGCGCTGGGGGAAGTATTTATCGTCAAGCGCACGCTCCCGCATCGAAGCCCGCAGCGCTCCGCGTGGCCCGCGGGGCAAAGCGTTGCGGAGAATATTCCAGCACCCTCCGGCATTCGCTCCAGCCTGCACCCCGTCCAGGCCTGAAGAAACCTGCCTATACCGGATTAGGAATCGGTGTAGGGAGAGTCGATGCTCTCAAGTGCCGTTTTCCTCAAGAGAACTTGCCCCGCACGCTGCTGATTTCCTTACGTGAATTCCTAATCCGGTCTGGAACGCATCCGCATCGGCCCGCGAATCGCTCGCCGGTTCAGATTTCCAGGATCACCGGCATGATCATCGGCCTTCGGCCGGTGGACTTCTGAATCAACCGCTTCAACTCCACACGCACCTTCTCGTTCACCATGCCGTAGTCGCTTTTTTGCTCGGAGCTCAGGCCGTCGAGGGTCTTGAGAACGGTTTCGCGCGCCTGGTCGGTTATGTCCGCGCCGCCGAATCCGCGCATGATGACTTCCGGCGGCCGCTCCACCTTGCCCGAGCGTTTATTGATGGCCAGCACGGCCAGCACCACGCCGTCTTCCGACAGGATGCGCCGGTCGCGGATCACAAGATCTTCGACCACGTCGATCGTCGACCCGGAGTCGATCAGAATTCGTCCAGCCGTCACTTTGTCGCGCTTGCGCGCATCGTCCTTGTCCAGCTCCAGCACGTCGCCGTCTTCGATCACGATGGCATGTTCCACGGCGCCGGTTTCCATGGCGATCTGGGCATGCTTGCGCAGAAAACGATAGTCGCCGTGAACGGGAATGAAGAACTTGGGGCGCACCAGGTTGATGAGCAGGCGCAACTCGTCCTGGCTGCCGTGGCCGCTTACGTGAACCAGGCCGCTCGCGCCGTCGTCGCAGATCACGTTGGCTTCGCGGCGGCTCAGGTGGTCGATGACCCTGAAGATGCTCTTCTCGTTGCCGGGAATGATTCTGGAGCTGAGCACCACGGTGTCGCCGGCGTCGATGCGGGCATGCTTGTGGTTATCCACCGCGGCCCTGCTCAGCGCGCTCATCGGCTCGCCCTGCGTGCCGCTGATCAGGATCATCAACTGCTCGGGAGGGTAATCGCGCAATTGGCCGGGATTGATCACCAGCCCCGGCGGAATCTCGATGTAGCCCAGGTCCTGCGCAATCTCGGTGCTCTCCATCATCGATCGGCCCACAATGGCCACCTTGCGCCCGTGCGCCCGCGCCAGTTCGAGCGCGATGCGGATGCGGTAGATCGACGAAGAAAAGCAACTGAAGAACAGCTTCTTCTTGGTGCGCGCGAAGACCTCGTCGAGGCGCGGGATCACGGCGCGCTCGCTGGGCGTATAGCCGGGCCGCTCCACATTGGTCGAGTCCTGCAGCAAGGCCAGCACGCCGCGCTTGCCGTACTCGGCAAAGGTGTGCATGTCAAAGGCCTTGTCGTCGAGCGGCGTGAGATCGATCTTGAAGTCGCCGGTGTGAATGATCACCCCGGCCGGCGTGTCGACGGCCAGCGCCACGCAGTCCACCAGCGAGTGGGTCACGCGGATCGGCTCGATGGTAAACGGGCCGATGGTGAATTTTTCTTTGGGCGTAATCTCGATCAGCTCGGTTTCGTCGAGCATCTGATGCTCTTCGAGTTTTCCCTCCACATAAGCCAGCGTGAACTCGGTGGCGTAGACCGGGACTTTCAGCTCACTCAGGATCCAGGGCAGGCCGCCGATGTGATCCTCGTGGCCGTGCGTGAGCAGGATGGCGCGGACATGCTGCTTGTTTTCAATCAGGTAAGAAATGTCGGGGACGACGATGTCCACGCCCAGCAACTCCGTCTCGGGAAACATGAGGCCGGCGTCGATCACGATGATGTCGTCTCCCCATCGCAGCGCCAGGCAATTCATGCCGAACTCGCCCAGGCCGCCCAGAGGGATGATTTGCAGTTTTTTTGTGTGCATCAGTCATCTTCGATGCTATCACCAGCGGGCGCAGGTTGAATCCTCAGCGGGCCGAGGCGGCAATCGTCAACGTGAACTTGCAGCTCATGCGCAGCGGCGGCTTAGGGCAAGCGCCTCGAGATGGGCTCTTGCATGCTCCTTTCGCGCCGGCAAGTGACGGCGAACCGGAGAAGTGTTTCCATCCCTGGGACGGGTGAAACGGAAGTTGAGCCCCTCTGCGGATTTTTGTGGACACGCGTACCGGTTTTGCCTCAGAATTCATCCACAATTGGCCCCAAAATACCTTTACCCAAACATTCCCGATCTGCCCCTCAAGGAGAATGTATGATCCGAAAACTCAGCACTTCCTCGCTCGCCACCGCGGCGCTGCTGCTGGCCGCGGCCGCCGCCGGCCATGCCCAACGGCAGACCCTGCTCACCAGCCACGTCCGCCCAGCGGCTCTCAACGGCCAGGCGCCATTGCTCGGCCGGCTTCCCGCAAGCCAGACCATGCGGCTGGTCCTGGTTCTGCCGCTCCGCAATCAGGACGAACTCGATAACCTGTTGCAGGACCTCTACAATCCTTTCAGCCCCTCCTATCACAAGTTCCTCACCGTGGATGAATTCACGGCAAGGTTCGGCCCCACCCAGGAGGACTACGACACTGCGATCGCCTTCGCCAGGGAGAACGGTTTCACTATCGCTGGCACGTCCAGTAATCGCGTGAACCTCGATGTGATTGGCTCAGTGGCGAGCATCGAGCAGGCTTTTCACGTGTCGATGGGCGTGTATCAGCACCCGACAGAGAACCGCACCTTCTTCGCTCCCGACCGCGAGCCCACCGTCGACCTTCCGTTCCAGCTATGGCACGTTGCCGGACTGGACAACTACTCCATTCCGCATCCGGCCGGGTTGAGCCGGAATACGGGGGCGAAAAAATCGGGCGCGACCGTCGGATCGGGCCCCTCGGCTTCGTTCCTGGGCAGCGACATGCGCGCGGCATACTATGGCGGAACGGCTCTGACCGGCAGCGGACAGTCGCTGGGCCTGCTGGAGTATTACGGAACCGATCTGGCCGACCTGAATACGTATTTCGCCAATGCCGGCCAGACCAACAATGTTCCCATCACGCTGCTCTCTACCGATGGAACCAGCACCAGTTGCGTGGATTCGAGGGCCGGCGGCGACTGCGACGACACCGAGCAGACCCTCGACATGACGCAGGCGCTGGGAATGGCGCCGGGATTGTCGAGCCTGGTGATGTATGTGGGCTCGACCGATTCAGCCATCTTCAACGCCATGGCCACGCACAGCCCGCTGAATGCGCAGTTGAGCTCATCGTGGACCTGGAGCCCCGCGGACCCGAACACCGACAACCCTTACTTCGAAGAGTTCGCGGTGCAGGGACAAAATCTGTTTCAGGCGGCGGGCGACAGTGGAAAGTGGGCCACGTCGGGGACAGCTTCGGAGATCTACCCGGCGGATGACGTATATGTGACGTCGGTTGGCGGTACGGACCTTACGACCAGTTCCGCCGCGGGACCCTGGGCCTCGGAGTCTGCATGGGTGGATGGCGGCGGCGGAATTTCGCCGGACAAGTATGCGATTCCCTCCTGGCAGACGACCGCCGCGGCCGGTTGCTCCAGTTGTTCCAAGACCTATCGCAACGGCCCTGACGTCTCCGCCAACGCGAATTTCACCTTTTACGTTTGCGCCGATCAAACCACCTGCACCGCGAACGATTACGGAGGGACCAGCTTTGCGACTCCCATGTGGGCCGGATATCTGGCCCTGGCCAATCAGCAGTCGGTGGCCAATACCGGCAAGACGCTGGGCTTCATCAATCCAACCCTCTATTCTCTCGGCGAAGGGTCGAGCTACGACACCGATTTCCACGACGTGACCAGCGGCAGTAACGGCTATTCGGCTACCACCGGCTACGATCTTGCCACCGGCTGGGGCAGCCCCAATGGAAGCGCATTGATCAGCGCGCTTACCGGTTCTTCGACCTCGACTCCCGGCTTCAGCCTTTCCGCTTCGCCCGGCTCAGTGTCCATCGTGCAGGGTGGCTCGAGTTCCTCCACGATTACCAGCACGGTGAGCGGCGGATTCGACTCCGCGGTCACGTTGTCGGCTTCAGGTCAACCAACCGGCGTGACCATCGGCTTCAGCCCCGGTTCCATCACCGGGACGGGCAGCTCGTCGATGTCCATCACCGTTGCTTCAACTGCCGCTGCCGGCACTTACCCCATCACCGTAACCGGAACCTCGGGCAGCACAACCGAAACGACAACCGTTTCACTCACCATAACCGCTCCGGTATCCGGCAACTTCACCATCTCCGTTTCGCCCACTTCGGGATATTTGGATCAGGGGCAGAGCGGATACGCCGTGGTGACCGTAACTGCTACCGGCGGCTTTGATTCTGCGGTCGCGCTCTCTGCAACCGGGGTGCCGTCCGGCGTGACTTCGAGCTTCAGTCCCACATCGATTACCGGCTCCGGCACTTCACACTTTACGCTGACTGTTTCGAGAACCGCTCCGACCGGGACGTACCCGATCACCATCACGGGCACGAGCGGAACCATTACCCACTCCACAACCCTCACGTTTTCCGTGAGGCGGTAACGCAACGCGTTCGCCAACTGGACGATTGAGGTTGGTGCCGTACCAGGTCCCAGAATCGCGACCTGGAGCACCCGCCGGCTAAAGTGAAGAGCCCGGACCGTTACAGTCCGGGCTCTTTGTTTGCACCCGCGCTCTCACCGCGCGAGACACCCTACTGAACCAATACGATTGGAGCGCGCCAGAAGCTGGCCTTCTGCGTTGCCGGATCGAGGACGGTCACCTGGCATTCGTACTCGCCGGGCGTGAGGCCGTTCACTCCCAGACTGAAGCTGAGCGGCATGGTTCCAAGCCGGCTCGCGGTGCTGGGCGCAATCGCCGTGGGCGATGTTTCGAAGACCTTCGCGCCGGCGCGATATAAGCTGACGAATGCGAACAGCGGCGGATTGCCGGGCGACGGCGCCTGTTTGTAGGCCTGGAAGTAGACATAGATTTCGCGCGTGGTGCTGAAGACTCGCGTCACGCTCGGGATCAGCTTCCTGCCATTCTGCACCAGAGGGTTGACCGCATCGTCCTTGATTCGCTCCTTCGCCTTGGCTGCATCGTAGAGCGCCTCGTTGAGTTCGACGCGCTGGCTGCCCAGCACCACGGCGCTGATGGGAATGCGCTTCTCTTCCTTGTTGAGGTTGGGAATGACAAACGTGGTTTGATAGGTGCCGATCCGGCCGGTCTCGTCGTCGCGGGCGAGGAACTTGATCATGTACCGGCCCGGCAGCAGCGTGAAGCCGGTATCGTATTCGATGGGCCGCTTGGCGAGCTCGGCGGCCGTTGCGTCGGAGAGCTTGATGTTCACGTTGTCGCGCACGTTGGAAACCGTGGTGCCGCCCACCATATCCTTGATCTCGCCCACGAAGTCGATGAGCGTGTGCTCATAGCCGCCGCGCTTGGCAAGCGCCAGCTCGCGGCCCGGAATCTTTACGATGATGGGAACAAAGTATTCGGCGCGGTTGAGTTGGAAGTAATCGATCTCCATGGCGATAGTCAAATCGGTGATCGGGTCTTCCAGCATCAGCGCGTCTTCCAGTTGGCGCTCCTTGTCCACCGCGGTAAACCGGTTGAATTCCTTGTCGGCATAGTACCCCTCGCGATAGTTGAGGGCCGCCTCCGGATTCTGCGCCAGAGAGATTTTGATGCGCCGGAACCTGCCGTTCTTCACGGTATTGGTCGCATAGTAGCCAAGCACGTAATAGTCTGAGATCGCCTGCTGGGCCTGGACGATTCCCCGATCGAGATCGTTGTTGTCGAGAAAGGCCTTGCCCCCGGTATCGCTGGCCAGCGCGTAGAGCGTGTCCTGCGACTGCTGGAAGTTGTTGGTCACTGCCATTGCCGCGGCGCCGGTATACATGCCGGCGTTGCCCGGCGAGCCATGCGACGCATCGCCCAGCGGAGCCTGCGCGACCAGGCCGCGCGCATCGACCGTCCAGAATGTGACGCCCGCCTTGATGGCCTCGTCCACCGTGGCATGAAGCTGCGCCTGGTTGTCGATGCCGTTGAGGCGCATGCCGCCGGCAAAGTAAATCAGCGATTTCTTCTCGCTCACGTTCCCCAGCAGATGCGCTGCGGTCTGCAGTGCCGAAAGCTGGCGGTCGGTGTTGAAGACATTGAACTCGCCGTCGTCCTGCCCGAAGGCCGCTCCGGTGTCGGCGCTGCTGGCGTCGTCCACGGTATCCGCCATTCCCTGGCCCTCGCCCACAACCATGGTTTCCAGAATGCTCAGCAGCCGGTTGCGGTCGGCGGTAAAGTCCTGGAGAATGTCCACCGAACCGCCCTCATAGCGAAGGATCGCGACCAGGTCGACCGAGGTCATCTGCGTGCGAATGAACTGCTGGGCGGCGCTGAGCGCGCGCATCTGATCGTCCAGGCGCATTCCCACCATGTCGAAGTAAAGCGCCAGCAGCCGGCGATTCCTGTACCTCTCGTTTTCCATCGTCTCGGGCGCGATCTGGGTGCGCGCCAGCCGGTTGTAAATCCTCACGTCCTCGGTGCTGCGCGTGGATGCGGGCAGAGGCGACGCGTTGCGGGTCAGATCCTGGTGCTCGCAGAAGCGCACCGTCTGCGGAGCTCCGTCCTCAGTCACCGCGAAATCCTTGGCCGTAAGCCCGTGAATGAACTTTCCCTGTTTGTCCTTCGCAACGACCGCCTCAACCACCAGTTGCGATTGAACGGTAAGGGTAAAGCCCGGTTGCGCATCTGCCGGTTTGTTCTGGCCGATCTGCTGCGCACTCGCGAGCGCGGCGGCGGTGAGAAGAAGGACGGGCAGGCTTCGCATGGTTAGAACCTCAGCCTTAGTGTGGTTTCGAGCATGCGCATGGAATTTGTGCTCGCCGGCCGTCCGAATTGTTGCGCGTTGGTCAGGCTGGCGTCGTTCCACAGCGTGTCCCAACTCGTAAATTCGGGATGGTTCAGCAGATTGGTCGCATTCACCGTTAGATCGAGATAGGTTTTTCCATGCGGCCGAAAGGTGCGCGCCAGCGAGCTGTTCAGCATGATTTGATTCGGCCCGGTAATCGAATCCCGGCCCGCGGTGCCCCATTGTCCCGCAGCGGGCTCCTGGTAAGCGAGGGCATTCAAGTGCGTTCCGGTGGTCGAGCCGTAGATTGAAGCGCCGGTCAGGCTGGGGCGGATGACCGAATTGCTTCCTGTGCCGGGAACGGCGAGCGGATAGATCGGCGTCTCCGGCAGGCCGGTGCCCGCGCTCAGCGTTCCCAGCAGGGTCCACTCCTTCAACATCCTGCCGCGCCAGCCGCTCATCAGCGTTCCGCCGCCAATGCCTTCGCCGCTGGTGTATTGCGCCGTCAGGTTGAGCAGGTGACGCTGGTCGAACGTGGAAAGAGCGCGCTCGGCACCCGGAGCGCGCCAGTTCTGCGCAACTGCCGCGGTGGGGCTGGAAGCGGAACCGGCCGCCGCATTCTGGCTCTGCGCGCTCGCGGTCACATAGCCCTGTCCGCCCAGCACGGCATCGTCGTCGATGGACTTCGAATAAGTATATTCAAGCGACGCGGTGAATCCGTTTTTCAGCCTGCGGCGAAGCTGGATCTGCCCGGACTCGCGCGTGGAGTTGCCTCCCGACGTGCGATACAAAAACCCGGCCGGGCAAGCAGGGCAAACATCGGCAGCGCCGATCGGATTGGTGTTGGGATAAAACTGCTGTGCGCCGTGCGTGCCTTTCGCGCCGGAGTAAGTGGCCACCATCTGCAGCGCCAGGGGCAGATCGCGCTGGACTGCCACCTGCCAGGTCTGCACGTAGCCGATGCGGTAATTGGGATCGATGGCAAACGTGTCGGCAGTGACGGAGGCGCAATTGTTGAAGCCGCTCAAGAGCGTAAGCGGGCACGATGCGCTGTTTTGGACGCTCAGGCTCTTCGAGAAAGGCGCCTGCTGCGCCATCTGAAGCACAAGATCCTGATACACCGACGTGTCGTCGTAAATTCCGTAGCCTGCGCGCACAACCACCGTGGAAGCTGGAATGGGACGCCACGAAATGCCGATGCGCGGCTCGAAGCCGCGCCGGTCCGGCCGGATGAGCGAGGCGGGATAGTGGTCGCCGGTTACGGACCCTACCGGATCGGTGCCCAGAACAGGATCGCCCGTCGTGAATCCGGAGTTGAGATCGAGGTTCACCAGCCGGCCATGCAGCTCCGTTATGGGCGCGCCGTAGTCCCACCGCATGCCGGCGTTGATGGTGAGCACCGGCAGGATTCGCCAGTCGTCCGTGAAGTAGAGATCGTAAACCGGCTCGCGAAAATATTTGTCCGCATTTCCGAATGCGATCGCGCTGGTGTCCGGTATCCCAATGAGAAAATCGGCAAGATCGCTGCCGGAGGTCGCGCTTTCCGCCGCGTTTGCGGTGGCCGCGCCGGTAAAGGCAAACGCGCCGCGCGGATCGAGCTGAAAATTATCGTTATACCCCTGCTTGCGGAAATCGCCGCCGGCGGAGATATTGTGACGGCCGCGATAGATGCCCACCGATTCCGAAATGCCGTCGGTGCGCGCGCGGTTGAACTCGCTGTTCCCGTCAGTGAGCGGATAGATGCCGCTCGAGAAGCTGAGCGCCGGAGGGCCCCAGTCGGCCGGATCCTGATCATCGTTGCCGCCGATGTTGGCGTCGTTCGGGCCTGAAACATTCACGCGGTCGGCAAAGTTCGGCGTCACTTCGGTTCTGAGCCGGCTGAAGGTGTAGCTGCTAAACACAAAAAGATGGGGGCTGAGACGGTGCGTCCAGTGGATATTCGCGTTCATGCCCAGCGTGCCCGTTGCATCCACAAAATCGAACAGGCTCACGTTCGCCGCGCGCGTACTCTCAAAGTTGAATCCTCCGTAAAGCTGGTCTCTGCGCCCCAGTTGTTTATTGAGCCGCGATTGCAAGCCGTCCTGGTGCACGCTGTTGAGCACCGGCGCCTGGAAGTTGTAGCCGGAGGCGCTGGGGATGTTCGGATTGGGCGACGGATAGAGCGCCAGCAGCGCGGCCGCCTGGGGGCTCTCCGGAACCTGGTTGTTCAGGTACGGCGCGCCGGTGGCAGGATTGTAGATGGTCACGGGCTGCCCCTCGGCGTTGAGCAGCGCCGCCAGATTGCCGGTCCGTTCGTCGAGCGTGGGAACCAGGCCGGTCACGATGGCGGCGTTGTTGTCGCGCGTCCATGTGTAGTTGACGTAAAAGTTCGGCCCGCGCGGCAGCAGGTGCGGAATCTTCATCGGCCCGCCGATATACGCGTTGTTGGTAATCAGGTCGTAGGCGCTCTTCCGCGCTTCGAGCCCGCTGATCGCATACGGCCGCGCATCGGTGGCGGAGTTGTCGAGGATCGTCGCAAATCCCCCGGTGTAAAGCGCTCTGCTGCCGGAACGCGAATTGCCGAAGGCCGCGTTGGTGGAGTAACGCGAGGTGGCCGCGTTGTTCACGCTTCCCTGCACCAGGTAGCCGTCCGCGCTCTGGTCGTTGGAAGTCTCAGGGGCCTTCGGCATCTCGGCCGCGGCGTTCGCCGTCGCCGCAGCCACCAGAACAGGCTGCGGGAGAATCGGATTCTGCACCACCTTGGTGCGCGCCATCAGCTGATCGGCCGGCAGCAGCGCCAGCTCCCATTTTCCCGCCTGCGTGTCCGGCGCGATGGTTACCTCTGCATGCAGGGTTTGAAAGCACTGCATCTCCACTTCGATGGTCCACTGGCCATCGGGAAGATCATCGAAGTGATAAAGCCCTCCCTGATCGGAGATCGCGGTAAACTTCTTCGCGCCCTGCGTGGCCGTGACGGTGGCGCCCGGCAACGGCAGCCCGCCGAAGGTCACCATGCCGTGATACTCGCGCGCCGCCGCGCCGGCCATGGCGCAGAGCCATACCAGCGCGCAGAGCAGCGATAGTTTTGCGATGCGCCGCAGCGGCATTCGTCGCTTCCAAGGCATAATCAATTCGGCGAGGGCTGATCGATGTGGTCGATCACGATCACGTCCGCCGGCACTTTCCTGGCTTCGAGCTTCAAACCAAGCTGTTCTTCCAATGCGGTGAAGAGCGACGGTCCGGAGCCGTCCGGTACAGGCGGGGTGGCGGCGCCCGGCTGGCCTCCGTCGGGCGCAGCGGGCATGGAACCCGATCCGACGTCCGGCGTCCACTTGAGGTCAAGATCGTATTTGCCGGTGACGCCGGTCTGGTCCACTACCGTGCTCCCCAGCGTGAAGGACAACTGCCGCACGAGGATTCCAATGGGAACGGCCTGACCGGTTAGCTCGCCGGGCTGCATCCGCATGAGGCCGGCGCCGCCGCCTCCGCTGGGCGGGTGAACGCCGTCAGGATAGCTGTTGCCTGGCGTGGCCTCCTTCATCTTCAGCCCGGATTTGGAGACAACCAGGACATATTGCGTGAGATTGCGGGATTCGTGATGGAACTTCAAGCCAAAGCGGTCCTCGAAGACAGGAATAAACATGGCCCATCGTTGCGGTCCGGAGAGCGCCTTGAGCTTTGGCGCGTCTTCGGGCGCAACCTTGGCGTCGATGTCGAAGCGGTCGGAGGTCATCCATCCGGGTCCTCCCACAAGCCGGTCGATGGAAACGCCGAAGGCCTCCCGCAGCAGCATCTGCGGCGGCACGCCGGTGACCGAGATGCCGTCGGGCGTCATCATAATGCGGCTCATCATGCTGCCGCTCTTGTTCGGCTTGATTGAGACAACTTCGAAGGCGGGCAACGGAGCCGCGGCAATCTGTTGCTGCGCGGCGGTCTTTCCCGCATCGAGCGCCGTCTGCGCGGACAAAGCAAGCGCGGCGACGGCTGCCCATGCAACCGTAAGCACACACGGCGTCCAGCCGCAATTACGCCTGCGCACAACACCTTCGATCATCCGAGCCAAACCTCAATTCGAGATCGTTTCCGCATGGCGCCGGAGGGGAAGCCGGCCGTGTTTCTGTCCGGATGGTATTCAGACGTAAGACGTTTCCGGCATGGTTTCCGTTTGCGCGCAGCGCGCAGCTTTTTACGCACCTTCAGCCGATGCAGTCTAGTTAGCCGACGGCTTCTCCACGTGGTCGATTACGATCACATCGTCGGGCGCCTTGGTGGCTTCGATCTTCAGCCCCAGTTGCTCCTGAATGGCTGTGTACAGGCTGGGCGGCGCGTTTGGATCGTCGGTCTTGGGCGGAGTCATCGGCACCGCGCCGCGGAACTGCGCGAACTGCGAGTCGTCGGGCGTCCACTTCAACGTGAAGTCGTAGCGGTCCTTGAGCCCGGTTTGATCCACCACCGGCTTGTCCATCACCCCCGATTGCATCCAGGTGGCGAAATCCTTCATGTCCATGTTGCGCACGATCAGATCGCCGAGCCCTCGAAATCCGAAGCCCTGCTGGTCGTTCGGACCCGATTTCGTTACATCCATCTTGGGACCGCCGGTCGCCACCGTAACGGCGTAAACCGAAAGCTCTTTGGTTTCGTGATGGAACTTGAGCGCGCAGCGGTCCGCCAGCAGCTTCTGCACCATGATGCCCATCTGCTTGATATTGGGCCGGCCCGCGGCATCGGGCACGCCGTCGATATCGTAAAGCTGGGTGGCGAACCAATCCGGCGCACCGACGATCTGCTTGGAATGAACTCCATACGCCAGAGCGATGAGATCGTTCAGATTGGTATTGAAGGTCATGAAATGCGTGCCCCGGAAGGTAAACCCCTTGCCCTGCCGGCTTGGATCGCTGGGCTTGATGGTGGCCACTTCAAGGCTCGGATCGGCGTCCGCGGCCATGGGTGGAACCGGCGGCGGCGGCGTAGGAATGGTCCACTCGGTCTCCGGCGTGGCGCGCGTCAGAGTGAGCGGCAGCGGGTTTGGCCCCTGGCTCCAGCTTCCGTCGATGGTCTTTCCGTCTCCGCTCAGCTTGCCCTCAAATGAGCCGCCGATCATTTTGATCTCCATCTTCACGGCGGAGCCATCTTGCGTGACGGTGTCCGCTGGGATGGACTGACCGCCCTGATCGATGCTGTAGAACGCAGCCTTGTAGGCGCCCTTATCGTCTTTGGTGATTTTCACAACCAGGCGCAGATCTCTTCCGGCATGAAGCGTGCCCTGCCAGGTATCGGCAATGTCCTTTGGGTTCGGCGCGGCGTTCGGGGTTTGAGTCGGTGCGGGGCTGGCAGCGGGCGCGGGGCTTTGCGCCTGGGCCTGCGCGCTCACGCGAGGGACAGCTGGGGCGGTGCATATCGCCAGCGTCAATCCGGCGGCAATACAGGCAAGTCCGAGTGCGGCTCTCCTGGCAAAGTTCAATCTGGAAACTGCAACTTCAGAAATCATTTGAAACATCCCCTTCTGCTGCGGCCTCAATTCGATTCCGCGACGCAACCCCGACCCGATTCCACAAATCTTGAGAAGGATACAACGATAAGACGAATTACGCGGCAAATTGTTCGCCGGTTCCCCAGGATTTGTTCCCGACCCGATACCCGCGTGCCTCGCCAAGACGCTCACACGCCGAAGCTCCTGCGAATCTTCTTTGCAGGGCCGATTTCGGTGCGTATCAAGAATACTACATAGCCTGAAAAGGAAGATCGCGGTTTCAAGAAATCTTCAAGCCCGGCGTCCTGCTCGATGCGCAAATGGGTTGCGATCGGGCTTACCAGCCTGGACGCCGGGCTGCACCTTCTTGTTTCCTCAATTCTGAATTCTGCGCCTTGACTGCGTGGTTGCCCCCACTCCGTGTTCGGCGCTGCGATGAGCGCCGCACTGTCCGATTCCGAACACCCCGGCCACGGAAACGGTCACTCGAAGTGTGGCCCTGGTCACAGCGGTTTCTGTCAAGCAGTTTGTTTTCAAAACCATGCCGATCCTTGAGCCTTGGCAAGCCAGATGCAATAGAGAGGGTGCAATGGATATCGCCCGGCCAGACATCAAGCGGAAGAAAAAACGCCGGCTGGTGGTGTGGGCTGCCCTGGGAATCGTGGGAGTGTCGGCGCTCGCGTTCGCGGTTTCGCGGCTCAAGCCCGCCGCGCCCACCGTGGATCGCTCGACCATCTGGACCGACACCGTCAAGCGCGGCCCGCTCATCCGCCAGGTGCGTTCGTCCACCGGCAGCCTTGTCCCGCGCGAGGACTCGATCGAGCTGATCCCGGCCGAGACCGAAGCAACGGTGGTGAGAATCCGCGTGCTGCCGGGCGCCCAGGTAACGCCGAATACCGTCATTATGGACTTGAACGATCCGCAGCTCGAGCAGGAACTGCTCAACGCGCAGTTGGGGCTGAAAGCCGCGCAGGCGGACTACAAGAGCCTGCAGGCGACGCTCGAAAGCACGTTGATGGACAAGAAGACCGCGGCCGCACAAGTGGACGCCGACTACACCCAGGACCAGTTGCAGGCCCAAACCGACAAGGCGCTCTTCGATCTGGGCGTCATCTCCGGCCTCACTTACAGCAAGTCAAAGAGCACCGCCGACCAGTTGACCACGCAGCACCAGCTCAGCATGCAGCAGCTCGACGTGAACCAGAAGGCCATCGCAGTGCAGCTTGCTTCGCAAAAAACCAAAATCGACCAGGCCCAGGCGCTGCTCGATCTCTATGAGAAACAGTCCCAGGCGCTTGAGGTGCGGTCCACCATCACGGGAACGCTGGCGCCGCTGGCCATGCCGGTGCAGGTGGGCGAGCACGTGACGGCGGGAACGTCGGTAGCCGAAGTGATCCAGAACGACAAGCTGAAAGCCGCCCTCCAGATCGCCGAGACGCAGGCCCGCGACATCCAGATCGGCCAACCCGCCTCCATCGACACGCACAACGGCATCATTCCCGGTCACGTCACGCGCATCGATCCCTCGGTAGTGAACGGAACGCGCACCGTTGACGTAGCTTTAGATGGACCGCTGCCTGCGGGGGCGGTTCCGCAGTTGAGCGTCGACGGCACCATCGATCTGGAGCGCATGAGCGATGTGCTTTACGTGGGCAGGCCGGCTCTCGGCAACGAGAACTCCACGTTGAGCCTGTTCAAGATCGATCCCGACGGCAAGGGAGCCACGCGCGTGCCGGTCAAGGTGGGCCGCGCTTCGGTCAACGATATCCAGGTGCTCGAAGGCCTAAGCGAGGGAGACACCGTAATTCTCTCCGATATGTCGCGCTGGGACAGCGTGGACCGCATAAGGCTGGAGTAGGGACAGGGGCGCAGGGACTAGGGACTAAGGGACCAGGGACTAAGGGATTAGGGAATAGGGAATGGAGATCAACGAGAGCGCAGACCGGCGGCTGATCGCTGACTCCGACTCCTGACCACTGTTCACTGTTCACTGACCACCGACAAGGGGGATTGCAATGGCATCGAACGGAACACTGATTGAGATTGAAGACCTGACCAAGGTTTTCTATACCGACGAAGTCGAGACGCATGCGCTATCCGGCATTCACCTCACCATCTCGCGAGGCGAGTATCTGGCCATGTCCGGCCCATCGGGATGCGGCAAATCCACGCTGCTCTCCATACTGGGCCTGCTGGACACGCCCACCGGCGGCCGCTACCTGCTCAATGGCAATCCGGTTGAGAACCTGAGCTTCGGCGACCGTTCGCGTATTCGCAACCAGGAGATCGGCTTCATCTTCCAGAGCTTCAACCTGATCGGAGACCTGACGGTGGAGGAGAATGTGGAGCTGCCGCTCACTTATCGTGCCGGGATGCCTTCCGCGGAACGCAAGCGCCGCGTGAAAGAGGCGCTGGAGCGCGTGAACATGGCGCATCGGATGCGGCATTATCCCGCCCAGCTCTCCGGCGGCCAGCAGCAGCGTGTCGCGGTAGCCCGGGCGCTGGCCGGATCGCCATCCATCCTGCTGGCCGACGAGCCCACCGGCAACCTGGATTCGAAAAACGGCGAGGCGGTGATGCATCTGCTGGCCGATCTGCACCGCGAGGGCTCTACCATCTGCATGGTCACGCACGATCCGCGTTTCGCCCGCCATGCCCAGCGCGAAGTGCACTTATTCGATGGAAAGGTGGTCAGCGAGCAGGAGCAGAAGAAGCTCGAAGAAGAAGCGGAGGCTTAGAGATGCTGCTCCGGAACTCGCTTCAAGACCTGAGCTATGCGTTGCGGCAGCTTCGCCGCGCGCCGGGCTTCAGCGGAACCGTGATTCTCACACTCGCGCTCAGCGTGGGCGTGGCCACGGCCGTCTTTTGCGTCATCGATGCCGTGATCCTGCGCTCGCTTCCGTACACGCATCCGGAGAAAATCGTTGACGTCGTGGGCCGGAGCCGCAGCGGTTACACGCAGCCTGCATCGTGGCCCGGCTTCAACGATGAACGCGCGCAGGCGCGCACCTTCGACGCTCTGGCCGGCTACATCTCATACTTCAAAACCAATATGGAGACAGCCGCCAATGGCCCGGTGTCGCTCAACAGTATCAGCGCCACAGACAACTTCTTCCGCGTCTTCGGCGTGCAGCCGGTTCTGGGGCGCACCTTCCTGCCCGGAGAAGAACAGGAAGGCAAGAACGACGTCGTTGTGCTGAGTTATGAGGTGTGGCAGAGCAATTTTGGCGGCGACCGCAATATCGTAAACCAGCCCGTCAAGCTGGACGGCCGCGCCTACACGGTCATCGGTGTTATGCCTGCCGGCTTCCGCTTTCCGCTCAGCACGCGCAACGCGGTCTATACCCCGCTACACCTCGACAAGTGGTGGATGAACGGCCGCGGTAATCATTGGCTGCAGACGGTAGGCCGCCTCAAAAGCGGTGTGACCTTGGAACAGGCTCAGGCCGATCTCGCGCATGTTTTCAGCAATCTGGGCCGCGCCTATCCTGAAACGGACCAGGGGCGCACGGTTCGTCTCCAACGGTTGGCTGACAGCGTCAACGACAAGAGCAAAGGCCCGCTGTGGACATTGCTGGGCGCGGTATTGGCAGTGCTGGCTATCGGCTGCGTGAATATCGCCGGGCTGCTGCTGGCGCGCGGCGTCAGGCGCGAGCGCGAGATGGCCATGCGCGTAGCCATCGGCGCGGGCCGCGGCCGGCTCCTCGGCCAGGTGCTTACCGAGGGCTTTTTGCTGGCGGTGCTGGGCGCGGCGGGCGGCGTGCTGGCGGCGTGGCTCATGCTCAACCTGATGCGAACTTTTCTCATCCACGCCCTGGCGCGGGGCGCGGACATCCATCTCGATTGGACAGTGCTGGCCGCCGCCCTTGCGGCCGCCGTAGCCGCCAGCCTGGGCGCGTCGCTTTATCCGGCGTTGCGGCTCTCCGGCATCGATCCCAACCGCGCACTCAAAGCGGGCGGCAGCGCGGGCGAGGGCCGCGGACAGCACCGTCTTCGCTCCAGCTTCGTGGTCGCCCAGGTAGCGCTCACCCTGGTGCTGCTGGTGGTGGCGGGAATGCTCATTCGCGTAGTGACGCGTTATCGCCACGCCGATCTTGGCTTCGATCCGGCCCACATCCTCGCCGTCCAACTCAATCTGTCACCAGACCGGTATCAGGGCCGCGACATGCTGGCCGCCTTCTACCAGCCGCTCGAGGAGCGGGTGAGCCGTCTCCCCGGAGTGCAGGCCGCGGGTCTGATCAGTCTCCTGCCGATCGAGGAAAACGGCAACAACTCCGACATCCACATCGCAGGTCAGCCGCCTTATCCGCCCAACCAGGAGATGCTGGCGGAAAACCGCGTCGTCAGCACGGGATACTTTCGCGTCATGGGCATTCCCCTGCGTGGCGGGCGCGCTCTCTCTTCCGCCCTCGATCGCCCTGAAAACACTGCCCCGGCCGTGGTGGTCAACGACGCTTTTGTGCGCAAGTTCATTCCCGCCGGCCTCGATCCAACCACGCAGCGCATCGACGACAACGACCAGCAGGAGAAATGGACGCGGATCGTAGGCGTCACCGGCAACGTACGCCAGGACATCTATGAGCCGCCGCTCGCGGAGCGCGATTTCCTGATGGATGAAATGGATCCGAAAGTGCGCGCGAGCGGAATCTCCAGGATGTTCCTGCTCGTTCGGACCGCCGGCGATCCCAGGCAGGTTATTCCCGCCGTCCGTTCTATCGTTCACGATCTCGACCCCACCGTTCCTCTTGATGAGCCCGAGACTATGACTGAAGTAGTCTCCGAGACGCTCGTCTTCGAGCGCATGGAGAGCTGGCTCTTCGCCATCTTTGCCGGGCTCGCGCTGGCGCTGGCCTTGGTCGGCCTTTACGGACTCATCAGTCATGAAGTGGAGCAGTCGGCGCGCGACATCGGCGTGCGCATGGCGCTGGGCGCATCGCGGCCCCGCATTCTGGTCATGGTGTTGCGCCGCGTGGCGTGGATGATGGGCGCGGGCGCGTTAGCCGGCCTGGCGCTCACAGTTGGCGTGCGCAAGGTGATCGGCATGGTCATTTATTTCGACGCGCAAAAAGAGGCAGGGGGCCTTTTGCTCCTGGCTTCGGTCATGGTGGCCGCCGGCCTGGTTGCGGCCTTCGTCCCAGCCGCGCGCGCCGCTTCCATTGAGCCCATGCAGGCACTGAGAAACGAATAACGCGGGCAAACGAGGCGGCCGAAAGGAAACGCGATGAAAAACCTGCCGTTCGACATCCGTTACGCATTGCGCCAGTTGCGCAAGTCGCCGGGCTTCACGCTTACGGTGGTGGTCACCCTGGCTCTGGGCATCGGCGCCAATACGGCCATCTTCACGCTGGTCCATGGCATTCTGCTGCGCTCGCTTCCGGTAGCCAATCCTTCGCGACTCTACCGCATCGGCGACAACAACCAGTGCTGTGTCGATGGCGGATTTCCTGAAGACGCCTCGCAAACCGGCGACTTCTCTATTTTCTCCTACGACTTGTATCAACACCTCAAACAATCCGCTCCTGAGTTTGAGCAGCTTGCCGCCACGCAAGCCGGTGAATGGTCATGGAGCGTGCGCCGCGGCAACGAACTGGCGAAATCGCTGCACGGCCAGTTTGTCTCCGGCAACTTTTTCTCGACGCTTGGCCTGAGCGCCTATGCGGGCCGGCTCTTCTCCGGCAACGACGACTCCTTCTCCGCCCCTCCGGCTGTCGTTCTGAGCTACGCGACGTGGCAGGGCGAGTTTTCCGGAGACCCGTCGATTATCGGGTCAACCATCTACGTCCAGGCAAAGCCGTTCTCCGTGATCGGCATCGCTCCTCCCGGCTTTTTTGGCGACCGCGTTGCCGACACGCCTCCCGCCTTCTGGATGCCGATCCACACCGAGCCTTACGTAGAAGCCGGAGACGCGGTTCTCAACGAAGCCGAGTCGCACTGGCTCTATTTGCTGGGCCGGGTTCATGAGGGCGCGAACATCCCCGCACTGCAAAGCAAGCTGAATGTTGCGCTGCGGCAGTGGCTGCTGTCGCGTACGGACCTGATGGCCCATGGTGGAGCGGCGCTTGTCCCCAGAATGCACGTTGTTCTTACCCCCGGCGGAGGCGGCATCCAGCGTTTGCAGAACCAGGCGGGCCAGGGGCTGAAGATGCTCATGGGTCTCTCTACCCTGGTGCTGCTCATCGCCTGCGCCAACATCGCCAACCTGATGCTGGCGCGCACCACGACGCGCCGTGCCGAGATTGCATTGCGGACGGCGTTGGGCGCAGGGAGGCGCCGCATCCTGCGCGAGATTCTCACCGAGAGCGTCGTCTTGAGCTGCTTCGGCGGCCTGGCGGGCCTGATTGTGGCTTACCTCGGCGTCCGCGCCATTCTGGCTTTGGTGTTTCCCGATGCCAGCAATATGCCCCTCAGCCCCAGCCCTTCGCTTGCGGTGCTGGGCTTTGCGCTGCTGGTGTCTTTTGCCACCGGCATTCTCTTCGGCGCGGCGCCGGCATGGCTCTCGTTTCACGCTCAGCCGGCCGAGGCGCTGCGCGGAGTGAGCCGCACCACGCGCGACCGCTCCTCGCTGCCGCAAAAGGCTCTGGTAGTCGTTCAGGCGGCGCTCTCGGTGGTGCTGCTTGCGGGCGCGATCCTGATGACCAAGACCCTCACCAATCTGCAGAGCCAGAATTTCGGCGTCGTCACGGAAAACCGCTACGTGCAGCACTTCGATCCACAAGGAGCCGGCTACACGATCGACACCTTGCCCGCGCTCTACCGGGAGATCCAGGACCGCTTCTCTGCATTGCCGGGCATGGCCAACGCAAGCCTCGTGCTTTACAGCCCGCTCGAAGGCGATAACTGGAGCGACTGCGTGATCCCCCAGGGTCATCCTTCGCCGCGGCGTGGCGACGACTGCGATTCGACATGGGACCGCGCGGACACCCGCTTTCTCGATTCCATTGGCGTGCCGATCCTGCGGGGCCGCGGATTCACCGAGCAGGACTCGGCTACTTCGCCGCGGGTTGCGGTTGTCAACGAGGCCTTCGTGAAGAAGTTCTTCCCCGGTCAGGACCCGATCGGCCGGCATTTTGGCCAGGATCTGCCGGAATTATCAAGCAGCTTTGAGATCGTGGGCGTCTTCCGCAATTTCAAAATGAACCTTCAATATTCCAAGGAACACGTTCATCCCGTTTTTCTGCGCCCGCTCACCCAGCAATTCACAGGCTACAAGGATGCGGGGCTCATCCGGGCCGAAACGCGCTCCATGTTTGTGAACGCGATGATCCTGGACTTCCACTCGGCGCCGCCCAACGTGGACGCGCTGGTTCGCAGCACCCTTGCCGGCATCAATCCCAATCTGACGGTGACGGATCTGCGTTCTTTCGACAACCAGTTAGCCGGCAACTTTAGCGGGCAGCGGCTGGGGGCCCGCTTGTCAGGCCTCTTCGGATTGCTGGCTCTGGCGCTCGCCTCGGTCGGCCTTTATGGTGTGATGTCGTATTTTGTGGCGCGGCGCACCAGCGAGATCGGCATTCGCATGGCGCTGGGCGCAACGCGGCCGAGCGTGATGAATATGGTGATGCGCGGCGCGCTCTGGCAAATCCTCATCGGCCTTGCGCTGGGAGTTCCCGCATCGCTCTATGTCGGCCACCTGATGAAGGTGATGCTTTACCACGTGGACAGCTACGACCCGGCTGCGCTGTTAGGGGCGCCGCTGATGCTGGTAATCTTCGCGGCCGTGGCGGCCTTCATCCCGGCGCGGCGAGCCGCATCGATTGAACCCATGCAGGCGCTGAGAACCGAATAGCTCAATCAATACGATCGGCCCTTTCGAACGGAGTCGCGCATCATGATCGAACTCAAAAACGTCGAACGCAGTTATAAGACCGGCCACACTGAAACCTGGGTATTGCGCCGCATCGGGCTCACCATCAAGGAAGGCGAATTTCTTACCGTGATGGGCCCCTCGGGCGCGGGAAAATCGTCGCTCCTGAACGTGCTGGCGCTGCTCGACGACGGCTGGGCCGGCGAATATTGGTTCGGGGAAACGGCTGCCCACGCGCTCAACCGCAAGCAGCGCGCCGATTTGGCCCGCCAGCGCATCGGCATGGTCTTCCAGAGCTATCACTTGCTCGACGATCTCACCGTAGCCGAGAACATCGACCTGCCGCTTTCCTACAAGAACCTGCCCGCGAAAGAACGCCAGGGCATGGTGGCCGACATTCTCGACCGATTTCAAATCGTGGCCAAGAAAGATCTCTATCCGAGCCAGCTCTCCGGCGGGCAGCAGCAACTTGTGGGCATCGCGCGCGCCGTGGTCCACGCACCGGCGCTGCTGCTGGCCGACGAGCCCACGGGCAATCTGCACTCCACGCAGGCGCGCGAGATCATGGAGCTCTTCTGCGAGCTGAACCGCCAGGGCACGACCATTGTGCAGGTCACGCACTCGGAGGAAAACGCGCGTTACAGCAAGCGCATCGTCGAGCTCCGCGATGGCTGGCTTACGCGCGACGAAAGGCTCCAGCCAAGATCCACGGAGGTTGGCGCCCAGTGAACTTTTCCCGGAAGAATTCGATGAAGATACGGGCCCGGTCCTTGCGCATACGCGTTACTTCCGCTGCCGCCATCCTGCTTATCCAGGTCAATATGGCGCTTGCCGTTGAACCGGCGTCTTCGCAATCCGCGCCCGCAAATTCCCAAGCATCTCAGCAGTCGCCGGAAGCGCCAACGCCGGCCAACAGCCCTCCGGCGCCTCCTTCGCTGGCGCAAGAGATGCAGCAGGCGCAGCAGCCGTTGTTTGCTCCGCCACAACCGTTTCGGGTACCGATGCCCCACTCGCGCAACCCGCTTGCACCCTATCGGCCCAGCACCGCGCCTGACCTGGACCTCAGCAATTCTCCGCGCCTGCAGAGCCTTATCCGCGATGGAAAGATCTATATTTCATTGCGTGACGCGATCGCAGTGGCCATCGAGAACAACCTCGATCTGGCCTACTTCCGCTATAACTTCCCCATCGCGCAGACCGATATCCTGCGCACCAAAGCAGGCAGCCCTGCCAACGGCGTCAACACCGCCATCCTCCAGTCCACACAGGGCGGTTTTGCGGCTTCCACCGGCGGTGGCTCGTCCGGATCCGGATTCTCCGCTGGCAATGGCGGCATCGTCACCTCGACCCTGGGCGCCGGTACCGCCGTTTCGTCCTTCGATCCCTACCTCACCTTCAGGGGCTACGTCGATCACACCGTCATCCAGGAGGCCAACGAGTTCCTGAACGGCGTGCCGGTTCTCAGGACCAACACGATTGAGGTACAGTCAGATTTCTCCCAGTCGTTCCCCATCGGCACCAATCTTAACCTCAACTATCTCGGCCAGCGAGTCGCCAGCAACTCGCCTTACAACGGCATCAATCCCACGCTCTACTCCAATTTCGCGGTGACAATTTCCCAGCCCCTTCTGGCCGGCTTCGGGCTGGCCACCAACGAGCGCTATATCCGCATTGCCAAGCGCAACCTCCAGATTACCGACCTGGCTTTCAAAGCCCAGGTCATCGCCACCGTGACTCAGGTGGAGAATATCTACTGGGACCTGGTCAACGCCTACGAGAACGAGCAGATCAGCGAGCGCTCTCTGGGCTTCGCCAACAAAACTCTCTCCGACGATCAGAAGCAGCTTGAGCTCCAGGCCATCCCCGCACTGCAGGTCATGACGGATCAATCTGCCGTGGCCACCGCCGAAGGCAACCTCACGGTGGCCCGCGCCAGCCTTCGACTGAACGAGCTGCTGATCAAGAACGCGCTCACCAAGGTCGACGATCCCACCATCGACGACATGCCCGTCATTCCCCTCGATTTGCAGGCAGAGCCCGACCCGAATGCCGACAAATCCATCGACGAGCTCATCGCCGAGGCCGAGAAGAAGCGGCCCGAGGTGGCCATCTACCAGATGCAGGCCGAAGTGCAGAAGCAGGCCCTCAAGGACATCAACAGCGAGCTCCTGCCGACTCTCAACATGTATGGCTACTACGCCGGCGCGGGCACCGCGGGCCCTGCGAACCCGAACTGCTCCCTTGGAACCGAATGCGTCTCCGATCTGCCCACGGGCTTCCCGAGCATGTTCGAGAACACCTTCAATTACTCGTCCCCTGAATACCAGGTCGGGATGACGCTTTCTATCAACTTGCGCAACCGCCAGGCCAAGGCCGATCAATTCCGCGCCGTGTTGCAGTACCGCCAGAGCCAGATCTCCTCAGAGCAGCAGCAGAAAGGCATTCGCTTCGACGTGCGCAATTCGAAGTTTGCGCTTGAGCAGGCTCAGGCTCATGTTGACGCGGCACAGAAAGCGCGCGACCTTGCTCAGCGGACCTTCGACATCACCAAACAGGAACAGCAGCTCGGTGCGAAATCCAGCGCCGATACGCTGGCCGCCGAAAACGAACTCGCCATGGCCGAATCCGCTTTGGACGCTGCACAAACAGCGTACGAGAAGGCGAAGGTGGATATCGACCGCGCCATCGGCGCGACGCTGGAGCGGACCGGGGTCTCCATCGACGACGCGAAATCGGGCGTGGTGGCGCATGCGCCGTAGAATCAAAGGAAGCGCATGGGTCTCGATGGCGCTGCATGCGGGGCCCGCGGCTGCTGCTGCCAAAGCCGGCGCAATCGCCGATGCACAATCTGACGTGGTGGAGGCAAGTCATTCCCAGTAAGCAGGCGCAAATTCGCGTACTCGTGGCCGACGATCAACCCTCCATCCTCGAGGCGGTAGAACTCCTGCTCGTCCCCCAGGGAATCGCCGTGGACTGCGTGCGCTCGCCGCAGTTACTCATGGAAGCTCTCGGCCAGAGCGATTACGACGTGCTGCTCATCGACCTCAACTACACCCGCGATACAACCTCCGGCCAGGAGGGACTCGATTTGCTGGCGCGGATTCACGAGCTCGATCCGCGCCTGCCGGTGATCGTGATGACCGCGTGGGGCAACATCGATCTGGCGGTTGAAAGCATCAAGCGCGGCGCGCGCGACTTCATCCAGAAGCCTTGGGAAAACGAGCGCCTGCTCTCGCTCATCCGCGTCCACGCGGAGCTGCACCAGGCGCTGCGCCGCGCCCGCCAGCTCGAACTCGAAAACCGCCTGCTGCGCGCCGAAGGCATGCCGGAATTCGTAGCCGGCGCGCCGTCCATGCAGCCGGTGCTCGAGCTCATTGCGCAGGTCGGGCCCTCCGACGCCAACGTGCTTATCACCGGCGAGCACGGCACCGGCAAGGAGATCGTCGCCC
This sequence comes from uncultured Acidobacteriaceae bacterium, assembly GCA_963770555.1. Lineage (GTDB taxonomy): Bacteria > Acidobacteriota > Terriglobia > Terriglobales > Acidobacteriaceae > Telmatobacter. The sequence continues at coordinate 232,444 of CAVYQC010000006.1, read as the reverse complement.
GGCTGCTGCACACCGCCTCGCCGCGGGCGCGCATGCCGCTGGTGGCCGTGAATGCCGGCGGGCTGCCTGAAGGCACCTTCGAGAGCGAGATCTTCGGCCACGTCAAGGGCGCATTCACCGACGCGCGCACCGATCGCGTGGGACGCTTCGAGCTGGCCAACGGCGGCACGCTGTTTCTCGACGAAATCGCCAACGTGCCTCTGCGCCAGCAGGCCAAGCTGTTGCGCGTACTGGAGTCCGGCGAGCTGGAGCGCGTGGGCTCGTCGCAGACGCGCCACGTGGATGTCCGCATTCTCTCCGCCACCAACGCGCTGCTGCACGAGGAAGCCGCGGCGGGCAACTTCCGCGAAGATCTCCTCTTCCGCATCAACACTGTCGAAATCCATCTTCCCGCGCTGCGCGACCGCCGCGAAGACATTCCGCTGCTGGCGCAGCACTTTCTGGCGCGCAATCGCACCCGCTATCGCAAACAGGTGAACGGCTTTGCGCCCGCGGCCCTACAGCAGATGATGCAGTATCCCTGGCCCGGCAACGTGCGCGAGCTCGAGCATACCGTCGAGCGCGCCGTGCTGCTCTGCCGCGGCGAGGAAGTCGAGCCGGCGAATCTCGCCATCGCCGCGGCGCGAAATTCTTCTCCCTCATTCGAAAATATGAGTATCGACGAAGTGGAAGCCCTGCTCATTCGCAAGGTCCTTCGCCGCTGCGACGGCAATATCTCTCAGGCCGCCGAGGCCCTCGGCCTGAGCCGCGCCGCGCTCTACCGGCGGATCGAAAAATATGGCTTATGAGAGGAGTGCGCGCCGGCGCCGGCACTCGGCGATCGGCCGGGTGTGGCTTTTTTCGCTGCTGCTCTCGCTGCCCGCGCTGGTTTTAACCGGCGTCTTCTTTCTTGAGCGCCGGATTGGCCTCACCCCCGCCCTCCTGCTCGCTGCCTGCCTGATGATTTACCTTGCGCTCACCGCCTCCGCGCTGGTCGACGGCCTGGTTCGCCCGCTGCAGACGCTGTCCAACGTTGTCTCGTCGCTGCGCGAGGCCGACTACTCCTTTCGCGCGCGTGGAGCCGGCACGCCGGACGCGCTCGGCGAACTGGCCGCCGAAGTCAACGCGCTGGCTGACCTGCTGCAGAAGCAGCGCGTGCGCTCGCTTGAGGCCACCGCGTTGCTGGCGCGCATCCTTGAGGTGATGCATTCGCCCTTGTTCGCATTCGACCGCGAAAATCTTCTCCAACTGGTGAACAATGCCGGCCTCAAGCTGCTGGGTTTGCCGTATGCCCGCTGCTTTGGCCGCTCCGCGCGCGAGCTGGGACTGGATGAACTGCTCGCGATTCCCGACCAGACGATTTATTCGTTCCCTCCCAGCCCTACGCGCTGGCTGTTGCGGAGAGCTGTCTTCCGCCAGGATGGCGTGCCGCACACGCTGCTGTTGCTGGCCGATGTGAGCCAGCCGCTCCGGGAAGAGGAGCAAATCGCCTGGAAGCGGCTCATCCGCGTGCTGGGCCACGAGCTTTCCAACTCGCTCGCGCCCATCAAATCCATCGCCGGCAGCTTGCTGGCGCGCGTAGACAGCATAGAAGCCGACGTGGAGACGCTGCGCGATTTTCGCCGCGGCCTGGGCGTGGTGGAGAGCCGGGCCGATTCGCTGCACCGGTTTGTCCAGTCGTACCGGCTATTGGCCCAGTTGCCGCCGCCCAAGCTCAAGGCCGTGTCCATCGGACCGCTGCTGGAGCGCGTGGTGCTTCTGGAGCAGCGGCTCGCCATCCAACTTGATCCCGGGCCCGCGGCAGAGCTTTATGCCGATCCCGATCAACTCGAGCAAATGTTCATCAACCTGCTTGCCAATGCCGTCGATGCTTCGCTCGCCAACGGCGCGGCGCCTGTCCGCGCAAGTTGGTGCCTCAACGATTCCAGCCTGATCGTGACGATCGAGGACCGCGGCCTGGGCATTGCCAACACCGACAATCTGTTTGTGCCTTTTTACACCACCAAGCCGGCGGGCAGCGGCGTGGGCCTGGCGCTGGCGCAACAGGTTGCCCGCGCACACGGCGGCGAAGTTCAGCTTGTGAACCGCGAAGACGGCGAAGGCGCGCGCGCCACCGTCACACTAGCGTTAATCGACCGCGGTCACACATAACTCTCTGCTCCTGCCACCCGGTCACCCATATCCTGCATGGCCAACTCAGAGCCGCTCCTCCCGCCAAAACTTGCCGAGTAAGTTGCGCGCATTCATTTTTCGCGCAATGATTGGCAATCCGCGCACGCAATGTTGCGCGCATGTGTACAGCAAGTCAGATGTCCGGTCGGCCCGCGCGGAGACTCCAGCTCGTTATCGCAACAGCTCTTCAAGCGTTGCGCTCAGGTCGGTTTTCTCGTCGCGATACTTGACGATCGCCGCGGCGTACAGGCTCAGTCCCCACTCCTGCCCTTTGCCCTTGTTCACCGCGCGCGCGCCGGGAACGACGACCGCATTTTCCGGGACCACGAGCGGCATCGCGTCCGAGGCGCGCAACACTTCTCCGCTCGTCAGGTCGAACAGCGGCGTTCCGCGAGTGAGAATGGTTCCGGCCGCCAGCACCGCGCCCTTGCGCACGATGGTTCCCTCATACACGCCGCAGTTGCCGCCGACAAGGACATCGTCTTCGATCACCACCGGGCTTGCATTCACCGGCTCCAGCACCCCGCCAATCTGCGCCGCGGCGCTCAGGTGCACGCGCTTGCCGATCTGCGCGCAGGAGCCGACCAGCGCGTGGGAATCGACCATGGTGCCCTCGTCCACGTACGCGCCGGCGTTGATGTACATGGGCGGCATGCAGACCACACCGCGCGCCACGTAACTCCCCGCCCGGATGGACGAGCCGCCGGGCACCACGCGCACCCCGTCACCCGCGCCGAAGTGCCGCACCGGATACGTATGCTTGTCGACAAAGGAAAGTCCGCCGGCCGGCAACTCCTGCAGCGCGCCCAGACGGAATCCGAGCAGAATTCCCCGCTTGACCCAGACATTCACCCGCCAGCCTGTCCCCGCGCCGGAGTCGGGCGAAGCGGCGCGCACTTCACCGCTCTCAAGCGAGGCGCGCAGCGCAAGAAAGGCCGTCATGGCCTGCGGATAGCCGATCGCTGCCGGCCCGGCAGCAAAGTACCTCTCGATGGTCTCTTCGAGCTGGCTGATTGTCATTGCATTCCGAGTCTATCAACTTGCCAAGCAGCGGTCATAGATTCGGAATTCGCCCCGGAATTCGCGTCGCGGCCCAGGCGCAGATTCGGACTGGAACGGATCCAGGCTGAAGCCGATCCGGCCGTGCGCAGGCCGATCGCGCAATTGTCTGCGTTTGCGCCGCGTCAGGCTGGAATGGCCGGCCCGGATACCGGCTTGTTTCTTGCATGAGAGCCCATTTCGACGGTCTGCAGCCGGAAACGGTTTTTACCTGACGGAATCATGGCCAGCGGGATCGGCCTCTCACCCGGTTTGCCGTGGAAATTCTTTGCCTCCAACCACGCGCAAAGCCGGGGATCGGAGATTTCAGGATGCCCGCTCCAGAACCCGGGCTTGAGCCCACATTGAATCTGCAGATGATCGATTTCCAGATCGACGGTCTGAATTTGCCTGGGAAAATAGCGCCGGACGTTGCTGGCGCCTACTTCCACGCCCGTGAATTCGCGCCCCTTGGATTGCGTCCTGACCAACATGCGCACCGCCAGATTTTCCCGTGTAGAACAAGCCTACTGAGCCACCGTGGAAATGCGGGTCAACGTGGTTGAAAAGGCTTCCACCATTTCCTGAAATGATTCGCAGCCGGGCAAGGGTCGATTTGGGAAAACTGCGATTCTTCCCTGCCGGCTCCGCGCCAAGCTCGCTACCGATCGGGTGCGGATCGGGGGAAAGGCGAGCTTTTCGGCCGGAAAAATGCACAAACACTGCCACCCTCAGCGTTTATGCGATACTCAGAAGCGGCATGTATAAACGGATTGTTCTCAAATTATCGGGAGAGGCGCTGGCCGGCGAACGCGGCTTTGGCCTGGACGCCGAAAAAGTGGCCGAGATTACCGGCGAACTGGCCGAAATCCACGCACTCGGCGTCGAGGTGGGCGTGGTGGTGGGCGGCGGAAACTTCTTTCGCGGCGTGGCCGAGCAGGCAAAAGAGATGGACCGCGTGAGCGCCGACAACATGGGCATGCTCTCGACGGTCATCAACGCCATCGCCCTGCAGGATTCGCTCGAACAGCGCGGCGTGCAGTGCCGCGTCATGACCGCGGTCTTCATGAACCAGGTGGCCGAGCCCTACATTCGCCGCCGCGCGGTGAGGCACCTTGAAAAAGGGCGTGTCGTCATCTTTGCGGCGGGCATCGGCAACCCGTTTTTCTCCACCGACACAGCCGCCAGCCTGCGCGCCATGGAGATCAAGGCCGATGTGCTGCTGAAAGGCACCAAGGTCGAAGGCGTCTTCAACGCTGACCCTGTGCTGGTGAAAGATGCCGTCAAATACGACGAGATCACTTATATGGAAATTCTGCGCCAAGGCCTGACGGTGATGGACCTGACCGCGGTGAGCCTGTGCAAGGACAATAACCTGCCCATGATCATCTTCAATATGAACCAGCCGGGAAATATCCGCCGCGTGGTGCTCGGCGAAAAGGTCGGATCGCTGGTAACCGCTTAAGACAGGGGTCAGGGGTCAGGAGTCAACGAAAAGTCATTCCCTGCCCCACGCTTTCGCCGGTTTTGTCCGCGATAAAGTGGGACAACACAATCCCGAGCCGGCCCTTTGTTTCATTAAAAGTTGCCCCGGAATCGCGAAGCGGATGCGCGGAGACGTCCAATAGTTCGTGGAGATGCGCAAGCCAGCACGGTTGGATGCATTGACGGGCTTGCGTTGTTTCGCGGCCGTTAACATCGTCTTTTTCCATTTTTCCAATCCGCAGTGGTTCGGGATTCTGGCTCCGATCGTCAATGCCGGATACGCCTCGGTCAGCTTTTTCATTCTGCTTTCGGGTTTCGTGCTCGCCTATAACTATGCGGGGAAGGCGCGCGCGGGCGAACTCGAAAAGGTGCGCTTCTGGGAGGCGCGGTTCACGCGGCTTTATCCCATCTACTTCCTCAGCCTGGTATTGAGCTGGAAAGTGGCGCCGATCGAATATGCGGTCCACACCCATGAAATGTTCTGGTGGGGCATGGTCCTCACCCCGCTGCTGCTGCAGGGCTGGGTGCCTCCGCTGGCGACCTTCCTGAACACCCCTGCTTGGACCATGTCCGCCGAATCCTTCTATTACGTCCTGTTTCCCTGGATGGCGCGCTGGAAACGCCCCGCGCGGCTCGCGCCTCATCTGGCCAAGATGCTGGGCGTCTGGATGGTCGGCCTCATTCCCGGCGCTCTCTACATCTTATTCAACCCCGACGGCATCCCGCATCCCGACCGCTGGAGCTGGGGACCCTGGCTGCAGGCGCTCAAATACACTCCGCTGCCGCACCTGGCCAGCTTTGTCTTCGGCGTGCTTCTTGCCAGCCTAGACGAACTCATCGGCCGTACCAGCCGGCTGCGCATCTTGCTCGGCGTCTTCGGCTTCGTGGCCACCTTCACCATCCTGTCGCTCGCGGCATACGTTCCGTACGCCATTCTCCACGACGGCCTGCTCATGCCGTTTTTCGGCTGCATGATCCTGGGACTGGCCGGCAACAACTGGCTTGCCTACGGGTTCGGCTGGCGTCCGCTGGTCTTTGTGGGCGAGGCCAGCTACTGCCTCTACCTGCTGCACTTCAACCTGTGGAACCTGATCCACGACTCCCACATCCTCAACCGCTTTGGACTGAGCCGCTTCGACCCCTGGATCAGCTACCTGCTGCTGATCGGGATGGCCCTGCTGGCGCTGCACTTTGTGGAGAAGCCCGCGCAGCGGCAACTGCGCAGATGGATGAGCGTGTGGAAGTGACCGCGGCCATCCCACTGGCTACGGGGAAGAAAAGCCGCTACGGCTCCTCGCCAAACGCCACAAAGCTATGCGGCTGCACATCGATCTGGAACCCGGTCTGAGCCGGAGCCTGCGCCCGGCGAGCCCTGGGATTGGCCGGCGCCGGCGTGCCCTCGACCAGCTCGCCGCTGGCGAGATTCCGCAGCCGCGCGGCCGTCCCCGGCAGAAGCACCGTCACCTTTACCGGCTGGTCGAGATAAGACTCCACCACAAACGTGTGGTTGTCATAGGCAAACAGGCTCACCTTGCCGGGCGCGTCGATCTCGACCGGAAAGCCGTCCATCAGGTAGCGCTTGATCTGCGTGAGCACCGCCTGCGGCAGCGAGTACAGATCGTTGGCGTTTTCGGGAATCGTGAGCACGTAGAAGATGCCCTTCGAGTAGCGGTCCATGAGCAGCAGCGGAGCGCCGCGCCCGTTGGCCGTGCCGCGCACCACCGGCCAGGCATCGTTGGTCATGAAGCCGATCTCGGGCACCGCTACCTCCGCGGTCGAGCCCAGGTCCGCGCCGGCTCCCGCTCCCGGCCCGCCCCAATAATTCTGGACATGCAGCACGTTGCCCGTGGCCTCGATCTCGGCAATCTGCTCGATGCCCTTGCCTTCAAGAGCCTTCAACAGCCCTGAGGTAATGACTACGTTCCCGCCCTGCTCCAGATGGGCCTTGATCTTGGCCACGATCTGCGGATCGTACTTCGCGGATTCGGTCAGCAGCACAGTCTTGGCCTGGGTGGGGAACTCCGGATAGAGATCGATGGGAATTCCGATCATGCCCAGATAATTGTGGAGAAAATCCTCGCCCGAGGATTGATAGGGCTTGTAGCTGGCAATGCCGATAGGATTGCCCAGCTTGCCCACCACGGCATTCACTGCGGAGAGCGCATAGCCGGCCGCCGTCGCATAGCTGACGGGCGCCGATGATCCGGAATCGGCGTGCCACTTTTCCATTTCGGCGGCCTTGAAGCTGGTGTCCATGTCGCTCCAGGCCTGGCGATCGCCGATCTCGGCAGGGCGAAGCAGATCGCTGTATTGGAAGAGCACGATCTGCGGCGCCTTGGCCAGCATGGTATCCCACAACTGCTCGGCGTAGCGATCCAGGTAGCGGCAGTCGTAGGTATCCACCCAGCCGCCGCCGTTACGGCCCGCAGCGACATTGTCGAAATAGCGGACGATCTGGTAGCTCTCGTATTGCTGCAGATGCTGGTCGGTGGTCACCGGATCGCGGGTCTCGGTGCCGGTGTAGATGCCCTCGAACATCCTGGGCTCCTGGTCCAGGTCGTAGCCGTTTGCCTGAAAGTGCTCATACCAGTTGGGGAACTTGATGATCACTTTCACCTGGGGATTGACGGCCCGCGCTGGGCCGAGTACAAGGTCGCGGGAAACCTCATCCATCAGCTTCAGGCGAAAGTCGGTCCAGCTCGCATTGCCCTTGGCCGCGATGTCAGAGTCGCGCTTGGTGTTGTTGAAGAAAAAGTCGTCCAGCATGATCTCGTCGAAGTGGCGCGCGGTGACTTCGGAAATGTGCTTCACGTAGGCGCGTTGCCTGGGATCGGTGTATGTGAACGAGACGAACTGACCACCACCCACCCCCGACTCCGAGCCGGCCATGTCCCCGCCGGCGGCAAAGGCGATCCCTCCCGCCACCTCGACACCCTGCGCTTTGAAGAAGGCTTTCACCGTCTCCAGCAGCGCGTCGTCGGCCAGAGTGCCGCTGCGGTAGCTCTCGATATACACTTTGTCGACGCGCACCTGGCCGCTGAGCTCATCCCAGGTTTGCTGAAGGTAAACGGGGTCTTTCATGCGTTCTACAGTGAAAACAGGGATGTAGACGGCAACCCGAAACCGATCGTGGGAAGGGGCCTCGGCTGCGCCGAGCCGCAGGCCGGACAGGACAAAAAGGACCGGGATTAGCAATCGAGTTCGCATCGTCAGGCTCCTTCTCCTTTTGAATGGCGCGCCTGGCCGTTTCCACAGTGCGCCAGGCGCCGCAGTTCGCCGTGCTCTATGCGGAGCCAGTATATTCGCGCAGGCGGACTCGGCAGTTCGCACTCCATGAGCAAACCGGTTCCTGCCGCTCCGCGCACGCGTGCTGCAGTGTTCTCAGACGCACGAAAGCCCAGCCTTTCGGCTGGGCTTTCGTGCATCGCGTCCTTGCGTCCGTTACGGCGTCACCGTCTGGCTGGCGTGGTTGCCGTGCGGAATTGCAATCACCGCGGTGGGGTTCGCGCCCGTCGGATATGGCGTAGCCTGCGTCGTCTTCAGCGCGCCGGTATTCGGACTCAGCCGGAAGCCGGAGATCGAGTCGCCAAGGTGATTGGCCGTATAGACGTAGCGTCCAAGCGAAGGTTCGATCGTGATCGAGACCGGCTGCGTATCGGTGGCGTAGAGCAGGCTGCCGCTGGTATTCACCACCGCCGCTGGCGCGCCGGTGGGCAGCGCGATGTTATAGGCCGAGACCGAAGAGTCCAGCGAGTTCGAGACATAGAGGTAAATGCCGCGCGGGTCGATCACCACGCTGCTCGGCTCGTTGCCCGTCTTGAACGGCCCGTTCACTATGAAATACAGGACACCCCCGCCGTGGATCGTGTAACCGATCAGCTCATTCGAAGCGAAGTCGGTCGCGTACAGAAACCGGTTGGTCGGATCGCTGGTCAGTGCCGTGGGCTTCACGCCGGCTTGGTACGGACTTCCCGTGGCGGGGGTCAATGCGCCGCCCGAACCCACCGCAAAGGCAAAGACCCAGCCCGGATTGGCGTTGCTGGTTGCGCTGCCGCCGGGATTGTAGGCCGACTGATCGTAGGCCGTGGCGAAAACCGAATTGCCGTCGGCGGTAGCGTTAACCGCCGTGGGAACGATCGTATCCCCGGCATAGCCCGGCACCTTGAGCGCCTCCACGGCAACCGCATTGCCGATCGCGCCGGAACTCAGGGAATATTCGGTGAGCGTCGCGGAGGTGGTTCCGGTGAGCACATAAAGGTAGTCGCCGGAGGGGTTGACAAACAGCGCTACCGGGGTCGCGTCGGTGGTAATCGTATCTTTTTGCGTCAGCTCGCCGTGGTAAGCCACCGCAAAATGAACCACCGAATTGTTTCCCTGGTTGGCGACGTAAAGGCTCCCATCGTCGGGAGAGACGGCCATGGCTACGGGAAGAGTTCCGCCCGAGGAAACCGGGGGCGGCCCCGTGCGCAGCGCGCCGGACTCGGCATCGGCCGCATAAGTATAAATCTGCCCGGCGCTGCCGGCCGTGTTGTCCGCCGACGCGGCTACGAAGACCCAGTCGATGGTGACCAGCTCGCAGGCAGTCAGATAGGTGGCCAACATCAGGCCGATTATAGAGACCAGAAAAAGCTGGCTCAATTTGCTCAACTTCATGCGCTTCCTTCGTTGCGGGCCGTCTGCTCGAAGCCCCGGAAAAACTCGGTTTTTGGTTGCCCGTAGCCATTGTAAAAGCCGGCCACGGGATGTTGCTACGGCCGGCGGCCCCTCACGGTTGCACTCCGGCGCCTGTGCCGTTGTGCGGAATGGCTGCCACCGCCGTCGGCCAATCGTCTGACTGGAAGGGAGAGTACTGCGAATCCAGAAGCGTTCCGGCAGTGGTGCTCAGCTCAAAACCGGAGACGTTGTTGCCCAGGAAGTTGGCGGTAAAGACGAAATGACTGGTCGAGGGATCGATGCCGATCGCCACCGGCTGCTCGCCGGTGGTGTAGGTGCCCAGGCTGGTCAGCGCGCCGCCGCTCGCCGAAAAGGCCGTGACCGTTGCGTCAAGAGAGTTGGCCACATAAACATACGGGTAGGACGGATCGACCACGATCGCGGAAGGCTGGTTGCCGGCCGAAAACGGGCTACCGCTGAGCGGGGTCAGCAAGCCGGTGTTGGAAGCAATCGAAAATCCGTGGACTTCGCCGTTGATTTCGTCCGTGACATACACGTAGCTGCTGGTCGGATCGCTGGCGATTGCGGCGGTGCAGGTTCCCACGACATAGGGGGCGTTGAGAAATGCGCCAGTACAGGTCCCGGTTGCAAAGGCTCCGCCACCCAGAGGCGCACCGCCGTTGAGCGGAGTCAGCGCGCCGCCTGAGCCAATCGAAAATCCGAAAATATAGTTGGCGTCCGCGGTCGAATCGTAAGTGGCCACATAAACGTAGGCGCCCGATTTGAGCACGTCGATCCCGGTGGGCTCGATCACATCGGGTTGGCCGGGCAGACCCAGCGGCCAGTAATTCCCGCTGACCGCCGTGTTGGCTGCGGGCGGTCCAATGGCTGCCGGCGCGGAGCTGGTAGCAGCGCTGAGCGGGTAAACGCCTATCGAGCCGGAGCAAGGTTCGGCCGTCGAGCAGATGGGCAGCGGCTGGTAAGTGTCTACCACAAACAGGTTCGCTTTGTTTGCCGTGATCGCCAGCGGAAAGATTCCCGGCGTGTTCACGGTATTAAATGGGTACAGCTTGCCGTCCGTGCCAATCACAAACTGGACGATGGTGTTGTCGTCCTGATTGGTGACAAACAGGCTGCCGTAGTCGGCCGAGACGGTTTCCGACACCGGGTCGCGTCCTTCCGACGGAAAAGGCGAAGAAGGAATCTGGCGCATGCGGCCAGACTCCGAATTGATCTCGAAGACGTTGATCTCGCCGTCGTTATTGGGGCCGGCGGCCTTGGAACTGGCAACGTAGACAAAATCCACGGTTAGCGTTTCTGTAAGCTGGGAGCAGGCACTCACCAGCGTTGCCGCCAGCAGGCTGGCCACGGAAATCAATGCAAGCTGGCTCGATTTGTTGTACTTCATGCGTATCTTTCGTCCACCGGCCGGATCAAGCGGCCCCTCAAGAATCGGTTTGAAATCGAATCCCGGAAAAGCATAGGCCAAGCCGCACCGGCCATCCGGCTCCTGTATTCGCAGGCTCCAGGTTTTCTCCCGGCCTGCCATCAATCCGGCCAACTGGCCGGCGCCAAGCCGGCAATTTCGACGCTCCGGCAGAGGCCGCGACGCCTCGGTGCGCGTCCCTTTATCCGGTTCGTCCGTCCATCAGGCACCACGTGGGCGGGCCCTGCAGCGGGTAGCTCTCGGTTACGCGCATGTCGTCGAGCAGGCCGGAGATCGGGTCGAGCACACGGCCGGAGATGGTCGAGTCGTACTCGTTGGCTTCATAGATGAACTGGTCTGAAGGGTCTTCGACAATGCACTGCGGACCGGATCCGGAACCGAAATACCCGTCGGGGTTGCTGGCGTTGCCCACGAATTCCAACTGGAACGCGTTTGAGTTTTCAATAACGTAGCCGGCAATGCCGCTCCCCGGATAAGTCCCCCCGGTAACGTTGTTCCCCTGGTTGGCCACGTACACGTATTTGTTTTTGGAATCGACCAGGAGGGCGATCGGGTTGGCGAGAATCTGGGCATCAGGAATAATCCCGCCCGTATCCGCCTGCAATGCGCCGCCGGAGCCTAAGGTAAAGGGAAGGATCTGGCTGGAATAGGCTGCCGGGGGGAAGGTTGAGCCTGACCCAATCGTGATCGGCTCGTTATCGAGCACGTAGATCACACTGTTGCCAATCACGATCGCATTCCCCTGGGCAATGCCCAGCGGTTGCGAGCTGTTCGAGCTCACGGTCAACTGTCCGTTCGTCGAATTGTATTGATAGGGCCACACCGAGCTTCCTCCCGTATAGGGAAAGGAAGTCTGCGCCGCCGTTCCGCTCAAAGTGAGGACATATTGAGAGGTCAACAGGAAATCCACCGGATTGGCCGGAACCGGGAAATAGGTAAGCGGCGCGCCGCTGACTGCCGTCACCTGGGCATTCAATACCAGCGTCAGGCGGCCGGTGGTCTGGTTGATCTGGAAGATCGTGATATCGCCGCAGGTCAGGGCGCCGCTCAAAGCCCTTGCGCAGCCGTCGCTGCTGGAAGGATTGCTGTTGTCCGGCGAGTCGTGATCCAGCACCAGGAGGTAATTTCCGGTGCTGTCGCCGATCATCCTGAACGGGTTAACGCCCTGCGTAAAAAAGGTATTCTGGACCGTCAGGATGCCGTTGCCGCCCACCGCGAACTGGGTGATGTTGGGCTTCAGGCAGGGGTCGGCCAGAGTGCAGTCGCCGTTGCCCTCCGCGTTTGCGCCCCGATTCAGAACATAGAGAAAGCGGCTGCCGGTGACCAGGACGGCACGCACCGGATTGGCCCCGCCCGAGGCCACGGGAAGGCCGTTAATAGGAGCCAACTTGCCGGTATTGTGATCGATCTTGTACCCGCTGATGATGCCGATGTCACCGGTTGCGGCGGTCACTGTGCCCGTTACATACAAGAAGCCAACTGTATAACTTTGTACACAAGACGTTACCCCGAAGACGACACCTGCCGAAAGTGCGCCCATCAGAAGTACCTTGCCGAATTTCGTAAACTTCATGCGATTCCTTCATCCTGGTCAGGCGTATGCCGCCAGGTTCGTCGTTCCCGAGCAGCGCTGGGTTGGGACGTGTCCCTGCTGCATTGTAAAAGCCCAGGGCAGGTTGTGCCTAGTTTACGGTTGAGATCGGGCTAATCCGCGCCCTCGCCCGACCTTGCCCAAGGGAGCAGCCCCACCGGTTCTACTGATGCCTGTCGATCGGATTCAAGGGGTTCAATCGCGATTTGGACGCGCGAGCGCCGGCAAACGTCAACCCGCCCGAGTCTAAAATCATCCATTTTCGCAGGGAAACCCGTATGTCCATGGAGCAGTGCGCCCAGCTCCGATTGTACGGTCACGGAAACACCTGGACCCTGAGCGGCGGCCGCTCACCACACCCTGCACGCGTTCACCGGAACCATCGGCTGCCCCCGCTTGCACCCGAAGGCCTTCCCGAATGCTTCGAAGTTCTCGACAGATCCGTTAACCCTCCACTTGCCGGGGGAGTGAGGATCGGTGAGCGCCAACTGCCGCGCCACCTGCTCGGTCTGGTTCTGGCACCACACCTGCGCAAAACCAATGAAGTATCTCTGCGCCTCGGTAAAGCCGCCGATCCGGTCATCGATCGACCTGCCCTCCTCGGCCAGCGTGTCGAGCAGCGCCATGTACGCAATACGCAATCCGCCGTTGTCCGCGGTGTTCTCGCCCAGCGTCAGGCGGCCGTTCAAGTCTTGCGCGGGCGTATCGCCGTGCGCCGGAGCGGCCTCAAAGCCGCTGTACTCTTTGGCCACGCAATCGGTCCTTTCCGTAAACGCCTTGCGGTCCTCCGGCGTCTGCCACTCGCGCAAGTTACCGTTGCCATCGAACTTTGAGCCCTGGTCGTCGAAGCCGTGCGTCATTTCGTGACCGATCACCGTCCCGATGCCGCCGAAGTTCACCGCCGGGTCGACCTTGAAATCGAAGAACGGCGGCTGCAGAATGCCGGCCGGGAAGTTGATGTCGTTGAAAGCCCAGTTGTAATAGGCGTCCACCGTCGGCGGCGTCATTCCCCACTCCTTTTCGTCCACCGGCTTGCCCAGCTTGGCGTAGTTGTAGTTGCGCTCATAGACGGCGGAGTGATGCAGGTTGCCGATCAGGTCCGTGCGGCTCACCTTCACGCTCGAGTAGTCGCGCCACTTCTCCGGATAGCCGATCTTGTTGCGGATCATCGCCAGCTTTTCTTCGGCAGCCTGCTTGGTCGAGTCGCTCATCCACGGCAGCGTCTTGATGTCGTCGCCCAGGGATTTTTCGAGCGCGGCCACCAGCTTGTCCATGCTCTGCTTGGCGGCCGGCGGAAAGTTCTGCTTTACCCAGTCCTGGCCTACCGCCTCGCCCAGCGCATCGTCGGTCATGCTCGAGCACTGCTTCCAGCGCGCTTCAGGCTCCTGCTGCCCGGCCAGACTCCGGCCGAAGAACTCGAAGTTCTCGTCGAAAAACGCCTTGGACAAATCCCGTGCCTGTCCGTGCAGCACGTGCCAGCGCAGATAGCTCTTCCATGAGTCGAGCGGTTCGCTCTGCAGCATTCCGTCCAGCGCCTTGAAGAAGTCCGGAGTGGCCACGTTGAGCGTATCGAAGCGTCCGATGCCGATGGTCTTGAAATAGGTGTTCCAGTCGAATCCAGGGGTGAGCTTCTCGAAGTCGGCAAGCGTATAGATGTGATAACGCTTTTCCGGATCGCGCATCTCGGTGCGACTCATGGAGGCCTTGGCCATCGCCGTCTCGATCTCCATCACCGCCGCGGCTTCCCTGGCGGCTGCGCCGGGCGTATCCCCGGCGAGCGCGAACATCTTCTTCATGTGCTCGATGTACTGGGCGCGAATGTCGGTGAAATGCTTGCTGTCGACGATGTAGTAGTCGCGGTCGGGAAGCGATAAACCGCCCTGGAAGAGCTGCGCGATCTGCTTCGAAGAATCCTTCTCGTCCTGGCCTACGTAGAGTTCGAAAAAACCGTCCGGCGTGCCCTGGTTCTCAAGCTCGCCCAGCAGCGCCGGAATTCCCCCGGCATCTTCAAGGCGCGCGATCTCCGCCCAGGATGGCTGGATGGGCGACAGCCCCTTCTTTTCTACCGTAGCCGTGTCCACGCAGGCCGCATAGAAGTCGCCGTACTGCTTCTGCAGAGGAGTCTTCGGCGCTTTGGCCGCCGCCTCCAGCTCCCGCCACAGCAGATAACGGTTGCGCTCGTTGACTTCGGAGAACGACCGCAGCCAGCGCACCTGGTCCGGCGGAACCGGATTGTCCTTCATCCAGTTTCCGCATGCGTACTGGTAGAAATCGGTGCACGGGTCGGCGCTCGTATCCATCGCTGAAACGTCGAAGCTCTTGATAGCCGGCGGCTCTTTCGGCTGCGAGTTGTCAGCCTGCGAAGCGGTGGTGGTCTGCGCCACGGCGGTTCCAGCCGACAGAATCAGAATTGGAACGAAATGGAAAAATTTCATCGGCAATCCTCTAGGTATCGGTGTCAACAGGCCGGGTTCATCCACGCTTGAGGCACCGCTGGAGCGCAGGCCGGAACAGAATCCCCGTCAGCCAATCCACGCAGACTGCGTTTGGTAGCAGCCTATCACGCGATGGTTGCCGCATGCGGTCCTGTGCGGCGGGCCATCGGCGCGCGGACGCGACCCGAGAGCTAACCTGAAGTCTGATGGCTCCGGCGTATTCTATATTTCGTGCTCAGCCTCAGCGTCCCCGGCACGCACATTCGATGAAAATTTTTCCGGAGCGATGCTCCCGGCAAGCTGCCGTTCAGAATTCTGAAACAAGCAAAGGGGACCAAGCCTGATGAGCATCATCCTCTTCACCTCGCTGCTCTTTGTCACCTCGATCCTGGCCGGATTTCTCGGGGCCCTCACCGGGTTGGGCGGAGGCGTGGTGATCGTTCCAGTGTTGGCCTTGCTCTTCTCGGTCGATATCCGTTTGGCCATGGGCGCATCGCTTGTTTCCGTTATCGCTACTTCCTCGGGCGCTGCGGTGGCATACGTGCGCGAAGGGCTCTCCAACATCCGCATCGGCATGTTCCTTGAAGTGGCCACCACGCTGGGCGCAATCGTTGGCGCTTACCTCACAACCAAAATCTCCAGCCACTGGATCGCCATCGTCTTCGGCCTGGTGCTGCTCTACTCAGCCACCTCAACTTTCCGCAAGAAACCCGAACACGCTTCGGCCGCCACCCCCAGCCCATTGGCCGCGAAGCTCGAATTGGTCGGTTCTTACGCCGGGCCGGACGGTCCCGCGCCTTACAGTGCGCAACACATTCCGCTCGGCTTCGGCTTGATGCTCGGAGCCGGCACACTTTCCGGTCTGCTCGGCATCGGCTCCGGTGCGGTCAAGGTGCTGGCGATGGACCAGGCCATGAAACTGCCTTTCAAGGTCTCCACAACCACCAGCAACTTCATGATCGGCGTAACCGCCGCGGCCAGCGCAGGCATTTACCTCTCTCGCGGATACATCGACCCGGGCATCTCCATGCCGGTGATGCTGGGAGTTCTTGCAGGCTCGCTCATGGGCACGCGCGTTCTGGTCAAGGCCCGCGTGGCAACGCTGAAAATCCTGTTCGCGCTGGTCATCACGGTGCTCGGTTGCGAGATGATCCTGAACGGTATTACGGGGAGAATCTGATGCACAAGCCAACCGACCAGGAACTCGATATCTCCGTCGCCGCCATGCTCCGCTTCGGCGTTACCCTTTCCGCGCTGGTTGTCTTCGCAGGCGGCCTGCTTTATCTCCAGCATCCCTGGGTGAAGATTCCCGCTTACTCGCACCTTCACGCCGCCGTAACGCCGCTTTGCACGGTTACGGGCATCGTTGGCGGAGCAATTCACCTGCAACCGCGAAGTCTCATTCAGCTTGGCCTGGTCCTGCTGATTGCAACCCCGGTAGCGCGCGTGGTCTTCTGCGTGGTCGGGTTTGCCCGCCAGCGCGACCTTCTTTACGTCGCCGTGAGCTCGGTTGTGCTGATCGTCCTGATCTTCGGCCTGACCCAGGGAGCACTTTAGATTCAACCGCACGGACTGCGATGGACCGGCCGGCCGCCGATCCCTTCAGGAGACCTGAATGCCCAAATACTTGCCGGTGTCCGCAATCGTTCTGGCCGCCTTGAGCCTGTCCGCATTCGCCCGCGCGCAGGACGTGCATGTGCGTGTCTCTCCCGACGTGAAGACCGGTATCGAGGGCACCACCGAATTTCCTACCATCCAGATGGCCGTGGACCATCATCCCTTTGCCGGCATCGGGGCAGACGGCAAGCCGGGCCGCGTGTTCATTGAGATTGCGCCGGGCGTCTACCACGAGCGCGTCATCGTGACCCAGAATCACACCAACATCACGCTGCTGGGCATGGGAAAATCTCCGTCCGACGTGGTCATCACCAACAGCCTGAACGCCAAACAGGCCGGCGGAACGTTTTTCACCGAAACGGTCGAGATCAACGGCGCGGGATTCGAAGCCGACAACATCACCTTTGAGAACGCGGCCGGCAACACCGGCCAGGCGGTCGCTGTGGCCGATCGCGCCGACCGCTCCATCTTCAAGCACTGCCGCTTCCTCGGCCACCAGGACACGCTCTTCGCGGATTATGGGCGTCAATATTATGTGGACTCCTACATCGAGGGCGGCGTCGACTTCATCTTCGGCAACGCCACGGCCGTCTTTGACCGCTCGGAGATTCACTCGAACGGCCCCGGCTTCCTGACCGCGCAGTCGCGTACCGCGCCCGAGCAGACCACCGGCTACGTGATCGTCAACAGCAAAGTCACCAGCGGCATGGAGCAGGCCGCGGCATCGGATTCCGCGGCCGCAACAGGTCCGGAAGCACCGCGAAAAGACTCGATCAGCCTCGGCAGGCCGTGGCGGCCCTATTCGCGCGTCATCTACATCGACACGGAGCTTCCCGCCGACGTGATTCCGGGGGGATGGAATGCGTGGGGCAAGACGCCGGGCACGCCGCCCGCGTATTACGCGGAGTATCGCGACACGGGCCCGGGCGCGAACCCCGCCGCACGCGTGCCGTGGTCGCATCAGCTCACTGCGAAGCAGGCGGCACAGTTCATGCCCAAGGTGTTCCTGGCCGGGAAAGATCGCTGGAACCCGGAAGACGAAGCGGCCAAGCTGCCATAGCGCGGGTTCTTGACAACATGTACAGAAAATCTGTACGCTTATAGCGAGGTTGCTGCTATGCCGACTGAAACAACCTACACAGCGCTGCGCGAGAACCTGGCCTCCTACCTCGATCAAGCGACCGGCGACCGCGAGACCATCATCGTGAAGCGACGCGGTGCGCCCGACGTGGCGATCATAGCTGCCGACGAACTCGCCGGCCTGATGGAAACCGCGTATCTCCTGCGCTCGCCGGCAAACGCCAAGCGGCTGCTGGAGTCGCTCGCAGAATCCCGCGCGAACGACAAGAAAACTGCGCCAGGGAAGCCTGCGGCAGAGGCCATTGCGGAACTCAAAAAATCACTTGGACTCTAACCAGAGGCTGGGGAATGAGCGCGAAAATCGTTCGAAGTGCGGACTTCCTCCCCAAGTTCCGTGAAGACCTCACTTACTGGATAAAAACCGATCGTAAGATCGCATTGCGAACGCTGGAGCTCGTCGAAGCAGTCATCGCCGACCCGTTTGGCGGCATCGGCAAGCCCGAGCCTCTACGCCATGAGTTGGCCGGTTGCTGGAGCCGAAGAGTTACGCAGGAACACCGGCTGGTCTATCGCGTCTCAGGCAGCCGTGTCGATTTCCTGCAGGCGCGGTATCACTACGAGTAGTGGCTATGCTCGCTGAAGTCTTGTGCTCGTTCCGCGGAACGATCGCGGTCGATTGAAGGCATCAATCGTCTTTACATCCCGCCCTGCCCCTGCCACACTGGAAGGTGGACACCCAGACCGTAGTAATCCTCGACTTCGGATCGCAATATACCCAGCTCATTGCCCGCCGCATTCGCGAGCTGAATGTCTTCTCGGTCGTGCTTCCCTGCACCGTTCCGCTCGGTGAAATTCAGGCGCTCCATCCCGTCGGCATCGTTCTTTCGGGCGGTCCGTCGTCGGTCTATGACGCCGACGCTCCCGCGGCCGATCCCCGATTCCTCGAACTGGGCGTGCCGGTGCTCGGCATCTGCTACGGCCTCCACTACATCATTCACCACCTTGGCGGCAAAGTGCGGCCGGCGCCCAAGCGCGAATACGGTCACGCGGTGGTCACCCTCGAAGACAGCGGGACGCCCTTGTTCGCCGGCCTGCCCCCCACGCTCCAGGTGTGGATGAGCCACGGCGACGAGGCCCTCGAACTTCCCGCAGGCTTCCGCCGCACGGCCGTCACCTCCAACGCCCTGGCCGGCATCGCCAACGAGCAGCGAGGCATCTGGGCGGTGCAATTCCATCCCGAAGTTCACCACACTCCGCTCGGGCCGCGACTGCTCAAGAACTTCGCCTTCGAAATCTGCGGGGCGCGCGGCGACTGGACGCCGGCGCACTTCATCGAGTCTACCGTGGCCCAAATCCGCGAAAAGGTTGGCACCGGCCACGTCATCTGCGGCCTCTCCGGCGGCGTCGATTCCTCGGTCGCCGCCATGCTGGTTCACAAAGCCATCGGCAGCCAGCTCACCTGCATCTTCGTGAACAACGGCGTGCTGCGCAAGAATGAATTTGAAAATGTGCAGAAGAATCTGCGCGGCAAGCTGGGACTCAACATCGTCGCCGTCGACGCGAGCGCGCGGTTTCTGGAAAAGCTGGCCGGGGTCACTGACCCCGAAACCAAGCGCAAACGCATCGGCGCCGAGTTCATTGCCGTCTTCGACGATGAGGCCAGCCGCATCGCCCGCGAAACCGGCGGAGTCGACTGGCTGGTGCAGGGCACCCTCTATCCCGACGTCATCGAATCCTCCAGCGTCAAAGGCCCCAGCCAGACCATCAAGAGCCATCACAACGTCGGCGGCCTGCCCGAGCGCATGAAGCTCAAGCTCATCGAGCCGCTGCGCGACCTCTTCAAAGACGAAGTCCGCCGCATCGGCCGCGACCTCGGCATGCCGGAGGAGATTCTCGGCCGCCAGCCGTTTCCCGGCCCCGGCCTGGCCGTGCGCATCCTCGGCGAAGTGACGCCGGAGCGCGTGGCCCTGCTCCAGGAGGCCGACGAAATCGTAGTCGCGGAGATCAAAGCCGCCGGCCTCTACTCCAAGATCTGGCAAAGCTTCGCCGTCCTGCTGCCGGTGATGAGCGTCGGCGTCATGGGCGATCAGCGCACCTACGCCTACACCGCCGGCGTCCGCGCCGTGCACTCTGAAGACGGCATGACCGCCGACTGGGCCGAGCTTCCCCCCGAACTCCTCAAGCGCATCTCCAACCGCATCGTCAACGAAGTGCGCGGCATCAACCGGGTGGTCTACGACATCACCTCCAAGCCGCCCGGAACCATCGAGTGGGAGTAAGAACCGGCCAGGATCCGGCAGGCCGATCACTGGGCGCGCCCGCGGCGCCCTTCGTGACCGCTTGAGCTGAATCGGCTTTGAGTCCGTTTATCCGCCGGTCGGCGCTGCGCGCAGCGCGGCAATCTCGCGGCTCATCGCTTCCAGGCGCGCCAGCAGTTCCGTGTGCTGTTTGTCCGCCATCGACGGCTCGAACGCCTCCACATAAAACGTGCCGTTCGGCTCCAGTTGGCACCGGCGCACCTGGTCGAAGTCCTCGAATCCCTGCCGATGGATCACCTCCAGCAGCTCTTCCCGGCTCAGCGATTCGCGTTCCAGCTCCTTGAGGTTGATCTGTCCGTCGCGCACCAGGATCGTCGAGCGGCCCTCCAGGGCGCGGGTCAGCCGAGGCGACCGGTAGAGCGCCCGCACCACCAGCCAGTTGATGGCCAGCAGGCTGAACGCTCCGATCACGCCGCCGGTCACCGAGTTGTCGTCGCCGATGATGGCGTTCTGCACGGTATTCGAGAGCGAGAGCAGCACCACCAGGTCGAAAGGGTTGAGCTGCGCCAGCTCGCGCTTGCCGAACAGCCGCAGCAGCGCCACCAGCACCAGGTAAACAATCACCGGACGAAGCAGCTTTTCCGCGATGGGAAGCGGCAACTGAAACATGTGTTCGTACAGAAGCGAGTGGGTCATGGCAAAGAGGATAGCGCGCGGGCCGCGAGCTTCGCTCTGGTAGAGTGGGATTGCGGACCAGGCCCGGCGCAACGCAGCCGGGTCTTTCGCACTCCAAAGCGCTCATAAGCATCGAACTCCTGCAGGATCGCGACCGATCGCATGGCATCTCCACGGCAATCGCCAACTCCCTGGCTGGCTCCGTTTCGCATGGAGCCGCGCTACGATGTGCGCGTGTGGGGATACCGCGACCTGCGTCCCTGGTTCAACAAGGTAGCCGAGGGCGATCCGATCGGCGAAGTCTGGCTCACCGGCGACGATTCCCTGGTGGCCACCGGGCTTCACGCCGGCAAGCGCCTTGACGCGCTTTTTCGCGAGGCCCATGAAGCATTGCTCGGCCCCGGCGCTCCTTCGCCCGAGTCGCCTCTGCTCATCAAGGTGCTGTTCGCCAAAGAGAAGCTCAGCGTGCAGGTGCATCCCGACGACAAAATGGCTCAGAAATACGGCGACCCGCGCGGTAAAACGGAATGCTGGTACGCGCTGGCGGCCGAGCCGGAGGCGACAGTGGCGCTGGGACTGAAACCCGGCGTCACGCTGGCCCAGGTGGAGGAAGAGTTCCACGCCGGCACGCTCGAATCCAGCCTCAGGCTGCTGCCAGTGGAAGCCGGCGACGTGATCTTCGTCGATGCCGGAACCGTCCACGCCATCTGGCCGGGCGCCATCCTGCTGGAGACCCAGCAGAACTGCGATCTCACCTACCGCATGTTCGACTACGGCCGTCCCCGCGAGCTGCATATCGCTAAATCGCTCGAGGCAACCAAGCTCGTCACCCGAGCCGGCAAAGTGTCTCCAAAGCAGCTTGCGGACCGGACCGTCCTGATCGATGTCGAGTATTTTCGCCTGGAAAAGGTCCCGGTGGATGGGAGCCGGACCAGCGAAAGCCTCCGCGGCACGGGCGGCGCGCGCGGTCTGGCGTGGCTGTTTGCCGCTTCCGGCGCCGGAAGGCTCACCGGTCCGGGGTTCGACCCTGTCGATCTACCCACGCGCGGCATCGTCGGGGTCCCGGCCGCCTCGCCGGAGTTTGTGCTCCAAGACCTCGGCGGCCCGGGTCAGGACCTGGACCTGATCCGCATTACGCCCAACTGGCCGCGCGAGGCTGAATGAGCGAGGCAAACCGGCGGCGCCGCTGCGGGGACCAATTCCTACTAAACCCCTGCTGCGGATCCGCCCGGCCATCCGCACCGTCTCCGACCTCATCTAAGCAATCCACAGGAACGGGTTTTCCGGCCCGCAAACCGGAGACTGCCGTCGAGTCCGCCCGGACCTTCCTGCACCACGGCATCCCACAGAAGTTGAAGGGATTCTCCTCCACAATGCCGATATACTGGAGCCATTCGTAACCATGGGCCCCCTGCTCGGGCCGGCCAATGTCGGCCGCGACTGATTAAGTTCGACGCTGATCTCCGTAATGCCGGATCTGGGGCATGCGGCCCAGTGATTTCCGCGGGAGTTACGTCTAACGAGTGCAAAACTCCTGGCGGTGGAGCGGGTTAAAGTGCTTAACAGATTGATTTCCGCCATCGAATCTGAGGCGGGTGATCATCTCTTTCAGAATCTGCTCCGGCCTCAAAGCGCCAGTCTTACATTGGACGCTCCAGGCTGGAAACAGAGCAGAATCTTTGCCTTGCAACATTATTGCAGCCCCACACGCCATCCGGGCATACCCCACCTGGATGGATGTCCTGCAACTGTTAAGGAGACGCAGAATGCGTTTGAAGCTATTCCCCCCAATGAGCTTGGCTGTGCTTCTTGTCTTCTCCGCTTACCCCTCTTTTTCGCAGGTCTCGGCGGCAGGCGTGGTAAAAACCCTCCCTTTTACCCTCGGTGTGGGGCTTTCCAGCTTTGAGCCCGATATGAGAGCCGGGCGCCTTCTGGGCAGCACACTCTGGATCGACTACAACCCGGAATGGTTGCCGGCAAAGCTGCACGGAATCGGGCTGGAAGCCGAGGCCCGGGATCTCAGCTTGAATCGCTCCTCCGACCAGTCTGCCAACCTGCGCGAGGACGTCGCGTCAGGCGGTGGAATTTACAGCTGGAACCGCTTCTATCCGTTTCGCCCCTATGGGAAATTCCTTATGGGATACGGCAACACCGACTATGAGGGGAGCAACGGCGTGCGCCATCATGACAGCCGTACCGTCACCTCCGCCGGGGGTGGGTTTGAGGTCCAGGCATTTCACCGCATCTGGGCGCGTGCCGATTACGAGTACCAGTGGTGGCCCGATTTCTTCGAGATGAAAGCGCCCTCCCCTGGGAAGTTGAACCCACAAGGCTTTACCGTAGGTGTCTCCTACCACTTCAACCAGGCTGCCTTTCGCTGATCCAGTGCGGCAGTGGCTCCATCCGGCGCTTCTCAAGACCCCGGTTAAGGCCGGCGAAACGGAACTTTCTCGCCTGGGCCGGGTTTGCAACCATGAAGGGTTTCGGGCGTCTAACAGGTGAGCCGGAACCAGTTTGTAAAAGTTCATTTCTCCAGCGCCTCCTGGCGCAGACGGGGAATGAAATGGTGGGCAGAGGAGATACGGAAAAATGAACCGTCCATTGCTGAAGAGAGTTTTCCCGCGGATTATGGCGTGGGCCGGGGTGGCCGTGCTGTGCGCCGTAGTCGCGCTCGCTCAGGATAGCGGCTCGGCCGCGGCGCCATCGGGACAGCGTACCGACGGGCAAATTGAAATGGATGTGGTGCAGGCTCTGGACGCTTCGCAGGCCCTGAAGGACGATATGATCACCGCCGCGACCATTCAGAGCGAGGTCACGCTCTCCGGCACGGTATCGAGCGAGGCATCGAAACAACTCGCCGAATCGATCGCCGGCCACGTAAACGGCGTGACCAAGGTAAACAACAACCTGAAGGTCGGCAACCCGCAGGACGCCCAGGACGCGCAAGCTCCGGCGCCCGACGCAGACACCGAAGCGATGGCTGACAACAGCCAGCCCGGCGCGCCTGCGCCGCCGGCCAATCAGACCCAGCAGGCGCCAGCGCCCGATCAGGGTCAACCTGCTTATCCGCCGGCCCAGTCGCCCTATCCGCAGCAGCAGGCGCCCTATCCGCCACCGGCGCGGGCGCCCTATCCGAACTATCCGCCTCCACCGGGCCAGCCGCAGTATGGGTACGGCTACGGTCAACCGCAGCCGCCTCCGGCGCCTGCGTATGAAACCGCAAAGGGCCCTGTAACCCTGCCCGCGGGAACTCTGCTGCAGGTGCGCACCGCCGAAACCGTGGACAACAAGAGAGCCGCCGCCGGAACGCCGGTGCAGTTCACCGTGATCCGGGATGTGACTGTGGGCGGCGTGCTGGCGATCCCGCGCGGCGCCACCGTGCACGGCGTGGTGACAGAGACCAAAAAGTCAGGCGAACTGGCCGGCAGCCCGGAGCTGGCGCTCGCCCTTACCTCTCTTGACCTCGGCGGGCAAGACTATCCGCTGACTTCAGACCAGTTCAAGGTGAAGGGCCCCAATAAGGCCGAGCGCACCGTGGGCAATGCCTTCGGCGGCGCGATTCTGGGCGCCATCATCGGCGGAGCCGTGGGTCGCGGACCCGGCGCGGCCATCGGCGCGGGAGCGGGCGCGGCAGCCGGCACGGCAGCCACCGCGGCCACGCCCGGACCCAACGTTTGGATCCCGGCAGAAGCCTTGGTCACGTTCCACCTTCAGGCCCCCATCACCGTGGCCCCGGTTAGCGCCCAGGAGGCCGCGCGGCTGGCGCAGGGCCTTTACCCCGGCGGTCCAACCCTCTACCGGCGCGGCTACTACGGTTACGGCCCTTACGGGTCGCCCTACATGGCCGGTCCCTATTATCCGTACGGCTATCCGCCGGTCTACTACCGGCCTTACTACATGGTGGGCGGGGTTTACTACTGGCGATAAAACGTCCCCGGATCGCGAACAGCATCGGGCGCCCTCAGCTTGGGCGCCCTTTCTGTTTCCTGGCGAAACGTTCCAGACCTCGAAAAGCCGTCATCCCTCAGGTGTAATCGCCAAAGTCGCCGCCGGGCGTCGAAGTCGAACTGTCTTCGAGTGCCTTGCGGATGCGGTCGGCATCCGCTCCGCGCTCGCGCAGAATCTGGGCCGCATAGCAGTCTTCTTCCCTGAGCAGCCCCAGCAGCAGGTGCTCCAGTCCGACGCGCGGCTGATTCAGCCTTTCGGCCTCTCGCCCCGCATTGGCCAGCACGCGTTTTAACTCGTCCGCTTGCGGTATCTCCACGCCGGTGGGAACCTTTTCGCTGGCCGCCGAGTGGGTCTTGATCTTCTTGCGGATGGCCTCGATGGAAGTTCCGGATGCAAGAAAGCGGTAGAGCTCATCCGGCATCACGCGCAGAATTCCCAGCAGCAGGTGCTGGGCTTCAATTGCCCGCGAGCCGAGCTGGCTGGCTTCGTACCGGGCGAAGTGGATGGAGCGGCTCGCATTTTCCGTGTAGCGCTCGAACATGACTCAACCCTTCGCCGGGCCGCAGGGTGCGCCGGCCCACCAGGTTCTCCCTCGTCTATAATGGCAGAGTCGCATCGAGAAAGAATTGCGCCCCGCGGACGGCGTCTTCGGCAGGCCATCCTGTGCCGCCAAAGAGGGTGTCATCCTGCCGGCGCGTAGAGAGTTGAAGGTTCGAGCCCATCCATGATCCGTTTCCTGCAGACAGACAATCGCTTCACCAAGGCGCTCCTGGTCGTCATCATCGGCGCCGCGTCGGTTTCGATGGTGGTGTACCTGATTCCCGGCCTCACCGGGGGCGCCGCAAATTCTCCCGACACATACGCAGTGGTTTATCCGCATTGGTACAGCCGCTTCCTGTCCTCGGGCGACCCGGTGAGCCAGGCGCGCGTGGAGCAGCTTACCCGCCAGCAGTTGATGCAGCGCAATCCGCAGTACGCCGACAACCCAACGGTTCTCAAGTTCTTCGAAAGCCAGGTGGGGCAGCAACTGGTGCAGCAGGAAGTCCTGCTCGAAGTGGCCAAGAAGCTCGGCATCCGCGCCGGCAACGACGATGTGCGCCAGTACCTGCAAACCGGACCCACCGGCCAGGTGCTCTTCCCCAACGGCAAATTCATCGGCCAGGATGCTTATGCCAACCTGATCTCAGAACGGCTGAACATGTCAGTGCCGGACTTTGAGGACAACATCAAGCGCGATATCATCATTCGCCGGCTGCAGTCGCTGATTACCGCCGGCGTCACCGTCAGCGACCAGGAAGTCCGCGACACCTACCGCAAGCAGAACATCAAGATCAAGTTCGACTACGCGGTGATCTCGTCCGACGACCTGCTCAAGACCATCAATCCCTCCGACAGCGACCTGGAGGCATTCTTCAAGAAGAATGCCGCGCGTTATGCCGCCGCTGTACCGGAAGAGCGCAAAATCACCTACTTTGCGTTCACGCCCAACGATGTTCCGGGCGGTGTTCCGCAGCCTTCGCAGCAGCAGATTCAGCAGTACTACAACGATCACCTGTCGGAGTATTCGGTTCCCGAGCAGGCCAAGTCGCGCCACATCCTCATCAAGGTGGCTCCTGGCGCCGACGCCAAGACCGACGCCGCCGCCAAGGCCAAGGCGGAAGATGTGCTGAAGCAGCTCAAGGCCGGCGGCGACTGGACCGATCTGGCCAAGAAGTACTCCGACGATCCGGGAAGCAAAGACAGCGGCGGCGAACTCGGCTTTGCGCAGCGCGGCCGCATGGTGCCGGAGTTCGACAACGCCATCTTCACCCAGAAGATCGGCGACATCGAGATTGTGAAAAGCCAGTTCGGCTATCACATTGTGCAGGTGGAGGAGCGCCAGACCGCGCATACCCAGCCGCTCAGCGAGGTTCTGCCCACCATCCAGGCGACGTTGGTCCGCGATGCCTCAGCCCAGGACCAGGAAAACTACGCGCGCAACCTTACCTCAGAGGCCATCAAGAGCGGCCTTGAAAAGACGGCGGCAACCCACCATTTTGAAGTCGTCACCACGCAGCCGGTCGAGCGCAGTGGCGTAATCGCGGCATTGCCCAGCAGCACGCAGCTTCTTTCCAAGGCATTCGACTCCAAGCAGGGCGATCCGCCGCAGTACGCGCCCACCGGCGAGGGCTACGCCGTCTTTCAGGTGACCGGAATCGTGCCGGCACACGCGCCTGCGTTTGCCGATTGGAAGTCGCATGTGCTTGACGACTACCGCAATGAGCAGCTTCCGGCCCTGGTAAGCCAGAAGACCAGGGAACTGGCGGAGAAGGCGAAGGCTGAGAACGATCTGGCCAAAGCCGCCAAGGAAGAAGGCGCGACGGTGAAGACCAGCGACCTGGTGAGCTCAACCGGCCAGGTGCCAAATCTGGGCCAGGTGGGCCAGGTGGCGCCGCAGCTCTTCGATTTGAGCGTGGGCGCCGTCAGCGGCCCCATCAGCGCCGAGCGGAATGGCGTAGTGGCCAAGATCGTCGACAAGCAGGAGCCCGGCGCCGACGAGATCCAAAAGAATCTCGACCAGACCCGCGACCAGATCCTGGACCAGCGCCGACAGGACGCGTTCAATATCTTTTTGAGCGGCATAATGGACGATTACAAGAAGCACAACCGCATCCAGTTGAACGCCAAGGCCGCGGGACCGCAGGTGCCGGGCATGTAAGCCGCACCGCGCTTGAATCGTAAGAAGGCCCGCAGTCACTTCGGTTGCGGGCCTGTGTTTTGCGGGTGCCCCACCTGGGCGCCCTCTGGGCACCGCTTTTTGTTCTTGCGGCTACAGCATTTTCGATCCTGCCCCTAACAGGAACCACGCGGCAAAGTGGCATTTTCCTCAAGAAAATGCCACCTTCAATGCCGCCGAAATGTCAACAAGTGGATCGAAAATGCTCTAGGGTGGGGTTCGCTGAATGTTCCGAAAGGAGAGCGCCCTATCGCAGTCCGACGGTCTGGAAGGGCAGCCCGGTTGCGGGCCAGTGATCCGGCTCGGCGTCGAGATTGGGCGCAACGGCTGCACCGGAGAACGTTGCGGGCTCGACGGTCACATTCCATCCATCGAAAACCACAAGCGCGTCTTCGCCCTGGAAATCGCTCAGCGCGGCTTCGATCGTGACGGTCCTGGTCTCATTAGGAACCAGCGAGACGTAGTTGTCGCTGTAGAAGACGGGCAGCACGCGTTCGCCCGATTTTCGCCGCAGTTGCAAATGCGCCATAAGGGCGATGTTGGCGGTCGGGTTGTGCAGTGTAACCGTCAGCACTCGCTGGCCGTCCGCATCCTTGCTCTGCACCTGTGCTGTGAGCGCGACCATCGGCAGCTTGTTGAGAGCTGTGTAGTCGTCAGGGTTCCACGGCACTGCGCGCCAATAGAGGTTGCTCGAGATCGGCTTGCCGGATGCGTCGCGCAACTCCAGCTTGATGAAATGCACCGCCGATAGATTCGCCGGAAACGCGATGGGGCCGAGATCGGTGGCCACATCGGGCGCAGCCGTCAGGATCCGGTCGTGCTGGTAGGCAAGCGTGCCGTCCAGGTTGTAAACAGAAACAGTCGCCATCGCGTTTGTCAGCGGATCGGGGAAGTTGTTGATCACCTGCACGTGCTCATCGGCTTGGTTGAATTGGATATGCACCAGCTCGGAGGCGTGCATGACGCCGAAAAACGAAGACATGGGCTCGAGATCGTAGTGATAAATCTGCCACACGAAGCTCGGCTGCGCCGGGTTGCTCATCCAGGTGAGGATGGCGGTGGTGGGATGGAAGAGCAGCGCATTGCGCCCCTCGTACATCGCCCGGAACGCTTCGTAATTCGCCATTTGCGCTTTGCGCACAAAGTCGGCCAGGTTGCGGATCTCGCCGTAGCGGGCGGCAATCTCCTCTCGATAGTCCTGCGAGCCGGAGTTGCCGCGCGCAAAATCGTGCTCGGCCCAATCGTCGCCGATCGTCTCCCAATCCTTCTTCGGCATCATGCCGTGGATGGATTCGAGCGTGGGCACTGACACGCTGCCGGTCTCGGTTTTGAAGTAATCGTCCGTCACCCTGTAGAACTCCCGCGGCACGCGCCAGGAATACGGCCCGTGCGAGCGCACCCCTGCCCCGTCGGTAGAACTGGGCTGGTAGCGCCGCGTGGGTTCGAGCTCGGCCAGCACTTTGCGCAGCGCGGCGTCGATCTGCGGCGGCGGATAGCCTTCGTTGCGCGCGCACCAAAGCACGATCGAAGGATGGTTGCGGAAGCGCAAAACCTTGTCGCGGACGTTGGCGACATAGGTCTCAATGTCCGTGGGATCGGGACCATCGAGAGGATTGGGCTGGAAGAATTCGTCCCACACCATGATCCCGTACTTGTCGCACAGCTCGTAGAAATCCTCGCTGGTGCTCTGTCCCACCCAGTTCCGGATCATGTTCAGGTTCGCCAGTTGGTGCATGCGTATCTCGGCTTCGAGCCGCTGGCGCGGAACCCGCTTCAGCGCTTCATCGAGTCCCCAGTCGCCGCCGCGAATGAACACCGGAACGCCGTTCACCGAAATGGTCAGTGTGTCCGTTCCCGGAACCTCATACGTGATCTTGCGGATGCCGAAGTCCAGATCCTGCGCGTCCGAGACCCTGCGCTCCGCCATGAAATCGAGATGAAGATGATAGAGATTCTGCGCGCCGTATCCATTCGGCCACCACAGGCGCGGATTTTCGACGTGCAGCGCGGGCGTGTTTTTTGAGTCGAATCGCACCTGCTGTTTGCTGTGCGGCGCAAGCTCCACCGGCTGCTCGAAGGCGATGTTCTCAATCGCCCCTTCCAGCACGCCCTTCTCCGGCTCGCCGCTCACATTTTCGACCGTCGTCTCGACCGCAACGTCCGACGAATCCGTCTTCGGCAGCGGAAGATCGGTGGTCACCAGCGGGTCTTTCACCAGCACCGGCCCGGATGAGGACAGAAACACTTTTTGCCAGATTCCGGTGTCGCGGTCGCGAATGGCCGGTATCCAGTCCCATCCGAGCGTGCACAGAAATGTGGGGCCGTCGATGGCGCTTTCGCCGCCGTTCGGACCAATGCCGGCGCGCAGCGTGTGTTCGTGCGGAACTCCGGGATGCGGCTGCGGCGAGACCAGCACCGCGATCACGGCATTCCTGCCCGGCTGAACAACTGCTGTAATGTCGAAGACGCCGCGGATGAACGCGCCGCGCATCGTTCCTACCTGTGCGCCGTTCACCCACACCACCGCCGAGTAGTTGATGCCGTCGAAGTTGAGCCAAACCTCGCGACGGCCATACGTTTTCGGCACCATTACCGTGGTTCGATACCAGTAAGAAGTGTGCACCAGGCTTTCGGGAATCGTTTCGGGCCGGTTGTTCTCGCCATAAAGCGGCTCCGGGTAAATATGATTGTCGACCAGCGTGGTAAGTACCGTGCCCGGCACCGTGGCCGCGTACCATCCGCCGGGGTTGAATGCGGCCGACGAAACCTGCGCGCCCGGTTCGGAGACCTTGGCGGCATCCTGCAACTGCCATCCGGACGCAAGCACCAAAGGCGGCGGAAGAGCCGCGCTCGGCGCGGCCAACGCAGGCCCCGCGGACACAAATGCTGATACCGTTACCAGCGCAAAGACAAA
The DNA here is from genome assembly GCA_963770555.1 of uncultured Acidobacteriaceae bacterium. Taxonomy (GTDB): domain Bacteria; phylum Acidobacteriota; class Terriglobia; order Terriglobales; family Acidobacteriaceae; genus Telmatobacter. The sequence goes on along the minus strand of CAVYQC010000006.1, from coordinate 202,436 downwards.
ACAACGCCCGGAATCAATCTTCAATGGCGCGCACCTGGACTTTCTTCAAAGGATTTCGCGGCCTCGCGAGCCGGACACAGGGATTATAGTTGCTGGAGGGGCAAGTGCATCGCGGCTTTGCACTTTCGGTAAGGACAAGATGGAATTCGAGCGTTCATCCGGAGTTCTTCTTCACGTAAGCTCGCTGGCGTCTTACGGGGGCATCGGCGATCTGGGCCCCGCGGCGCATGAATTTGTGGCGTTTCTGGCCTCGGCCAGGCAGCACGTTTGGCAAGTCCTGCCGCTGTGCCCCACCGGATACGGCAACTCGCCCTATGCGGGCTCCTCGGCATTTGCCGGAAATCCACTGCTCATCAGCCTTGAGTTCCTCGCCGACTGGGGTTGGATCGACGGCGGACGCATTGCGGGACTCGCCGGCCGCTCCGGCACAGTGAATTTTGAGGAAGTGGAGGAGCGCAAGCTTCCTTTGCTCTACGAAGCCGCCGGCAACTTTCTTGACCGCGGTCCAGGCCAACCCTCGCTCGCGGAGCAATGGAAACAATTCCAGGCATTCTGCGTCGATCAGGCCTTCTGGCTCAATGATTATGCACTTTATGCCGAACTGCGCCGCCGCTTCCAGACGGGCGCGTGGAACCAGTGGCCTGAGCCGCTGCGCAGCCGCGATCCGCAAGCTCTGGCCGATGTCTACGACCACAGCGGCCGCGCGCTGGCCCAGGAACAGGCGCTGCAATTCGCCTTCACGCGGCAATGGGAGAATCTCCGTGCCGCTGCCGCGCAGCGCGCGATTCGCATCCTCGGCGACGTAGCCATCTTCGTGAACATGGATTCGGCCGACGTTTGGGTCCATCCCGGCCTCTTCGAGCTTGACGAGAAATTCATGCCGGTGCGCGTGGCCGGCGTTCCTCCCGACTACTTTTCGGCGACCGGGCAGCGCTGGGGCAACCCGCTCTATCGTTGGGACGTGCTCGACGTGCGCGACTACGACTGGTGGATCGACCGCATCCGCCGCGCTGTCCAGCTTTACGATGTTGTCCGGCTCGACCACTTCCGCGGCTTCGAGGCCTACTGGGCCATTCCAGCCGAAGAAGAAACGGCGGTGAAAGGCGAGTGGATCAAGGCGCCGGGCATCGAGCTCTTCCGCGCCCTGGAAGCCGCGCTGGGGCCGCTGCCGCTGGTGGCCGAAGACCTGGGGCTCATCACGCCCGAAGTCGAAGCCATGCGTCTCGAGATGGGCATGCCGGGCATGAAAGTGGTCCAATTCGGCTTCGATGGCAAAGGCGCTCACGATCATCTCCCCCATCGCTTCGCTGCCTCCACCGTGGCTTACACCGGCACGCACGACAACGACACCACGCTGGGCTGGTGGAATTCCGCGAACAAAATCGAGCGCGCTGCCGTGGAAGCCTACGTTGGGCCGCTCTCCAATGCAAGTCCGGTGTGGCGGCTGATTGGCGCTGTGGAAGCCAGCGTGGCGCAAATCGCGGTCGTTCCCGCGCAGGACCTGCTTGAGCTCGGCACGGAGTCGCGCATGAACACCCCCGCCGTTTCCGCCGGCAACTGGGGCTGGCGCGCCCCGGAGAAATGCTTCACTCCGGAGCTTGCCGCACGCCTGGCCGCACTGGCCGAAGTCACCGACCGCGACAACGATCCTCTCGGAGTGCTCGAAGAAAATCCGGAGAGCGGCACGGAATCCGTGGATGCTCCGGAAGGTTAGAGTTCTTTCCGAGTTTCTCGCATCCGAACATCCTGCGGCCCCGCCTTTACGCAAGAACCAGGCGGCTGGGATTCGATACCATAGGAAGAATGGCCTTTCTCCTTTCTTCCCCCGATTCCCAAATTACCCGGCGCCGATTCCTCAAGGCCACCCTCTGCGGTGCGGCGGGATTGGCGCTGTACGCGGGTGAAATTGAGCGCCATTTCATCCAGGTCTCGCGGCAGGACGTGCGCATTCCCGGCCTTGCTGCCGTCTTTGACGGCATGCGCATCGCGCAACTCAGCGACCTTCACATGGACGAATTTTCCGAGCCGTTTTTCCTCCGTGACGCGGTCGATCGCGTCAACCGGCTGAATCCCGATGCGGTGTTCCTGACCGGAGATTTTGTCACCTGGGGTATATCCACGCAGCGGTTCGCCCAGGGCGCGGCCTGGCAATGCGCCAACATCCTCACCGGGCTCAAGTGTCCCGCGCGCTACGCCATACTCGGCAACCACGATGTCAAGGTCGGCTCGGACGTGGTCGTTTCGGCGCTCGCCGATAACGGCATGACCGTGCTCGTCAACTCCCATGAGCCCATCGAGCGCTCCGGTTCCCGGTTCTGGCTCGCCGGTCTCGACGATCCGGTCGAGGGCAATCCCGACCCCGATCTGGCAATCCCTGCCTCGATCCGGAGTATTCCGGATCAGCCCGTCATCCTGCTGTGCCACGCTCCGGACTATGCGGACGACCTGCTGACCTATCCGGCCGGCAAGGCCGTGGCGCTGATGTTAAGCGGACACACCCATGGAGGCCAGGTTCGCCTGCCGTTCATAGGCGCCACGCTGCTTCCTCCGCTGGGCAAGAAGTACGTGGAGGGCTGGTTCCGGCTGGGAAGCATGCAACTTCACGTCAATCGCGGCATCGGGGCGGTGGGTGTTCCGTTCCGCTTCGATTGCCCGCCCGAGATCTCTCTGCTCACGCTTCGCTCGGCCTAGGCCGCTGACCGCATGTTGTCACATCAACCTGGGGTGCCCCAGGTTCGGCGCGTCCGCGGGGTGGCATTTTGCGCCTAACCTGGGATAGTACGAACCTCAATCGCGACAGTCGGGTTCGCGCGGTCAGCGGCCTAACAAAAATCGTGCGAGCGGACCTGGGCGCTGGTGATGGCCAGCGGCTCGATGCGGTTGGCCTTCACGTGAATCACGCCGCCCTGGTTCTGCAGCGGTCCTTCAATGAGCAAAAAGCGGCTGCGCGTGACGGCCATGCGCTGGCGCTCAAAAACATCCGGGGTAAGGATGATATTCGCGATTCCGGTTTCGTCTTCGAGCGAGAGAAAGACAAAACCCTTGGCGGTTCCGGGGCGCTGGCGCGCAATCACGCATCCGGCCACGCGTACCTGCTGGTTGCTGGAGCGGTGCACTAATTCATCGGCCGATAAAATACCTTCCCTGCGCAGCGCGTCACGGCAATAGGCCATCGGATGAGGGCCGGTGGTGAGGCCGGTTCCCGCGTAATCGGCCGCCAGCCGCTCGTCGGTGGTCATCTTCTTAAGCGGCATCGGCGCATTCGCTTGAGCCGGCGCTCTTCCCGCGCCGCGCAGCAGCGGGCCAACCGGCCGGCCGGCCTCTTCCACCTGCCACAGCGCATCGCGGCGATGCTCCACGGCCGCAAGCGGGTTCAGCGCCCCGATCGAGGCAAGCGCGACGAGCTCCCTGCGGTTCAGTTCCGGCGCGCGCAAGGCAAGATCGTCGATGGAAGCAAAATCTCCGCCCGCGTGGCGCGCCGCCAGCAGCGCTTCGGCCGCCGACTGCCGCAATCCCTTCGCGTAGTTCAATCCGATGCGCAGCGCGAGCGAGCCATCCGCTTCCGGTTCGAGCGCGCACAGCCATTCCGATCGCTGTACATCGATGGGGCGCACGCGCAACCCGTGGCGCTGCGCGTCTTTCACCAGCACCGCCGGCGTGTAGAAGCCCATGGGCTGGTTGTTGAGCATGGCGCAGGTAAAAGCGGCGAGATAGTGCACTTTCAGATACGCGGACGCATAGGCGATGAGCGCAAAGCTCGCCGCGTGCGACTCCGGAAAGCCGTACATGGCAAAGGAAGAAATGCCCTGCACGATATTGTCCTGCGCTTCAGCGCCGATGCCGTTGCGCGTCATGCCCGCGCGCAAGCGGCCTTCGAGATCCTTCATCCTCTGCATGGAACGCCGCATGCCCACCGCGCGGCGCAGCTCCTCGGCTTCGGCTCCGGAAAAATCCGCGACCGTCATGGCCATGCGCAGCAGCTGCTCCTGAAACAGCGGCACACCCAGAGTCCGCTTCAGCACCGGCTCCAGCAAAGGATGCGGATAGGTTACCTCTTCCTTATGCTGCCGGCGCCGCATATACGGGTGCATCATCTTGCCCACGATGGGGCCGGGCCGTATGATGGCCACCTGCACCACCAGATCGTAGAAGCGGGTGGGCGCGTTGTGGGGAATCGAAGCCATCTGCGCGCGGCTCTCCACCTGGAACATGCCCACGGTGTCGGCCTTGCACAGCGTCTCGTAGACCAGCGGATCCTCAGGCAGCACGGCGAGATTGACTTCATCGCCGTAATGGCGCGGGATCAGCTCGATCGAATCCTTGAGCACCGCCATCATGCCCAGCCCCAGCAGATCCACTTTCACCAGGCCGAGATCGGCGCAGTCCTCCTTGTCCCACTGCACCACGGTGCGTCCCGGCATCGACGCCCGCTCGATCGGCACCACGCGATTGAGCAATCCGGCGCAGATCACCATGCCGCCGGAGTGCTGCCCCAGATGGCGCGGCAGATCCTGCATGCGCAGGCACAGGTCAAGATAATGCGCGATGCGCGGATGGCGCGCATCGAAGCCCGCCTGCTCAAAATACTTTGCCATGGTGTCGTTTGCGCCGCGCCACTCCCAGTGGCCCACCAGGCCGGCCAGCCGCGCCAGCTGATTCTCCTCGAAGCCCAGCGCCTTGCCCACCTCGCGCGCCGCCGAGCGCCCCCTGTAAGTAATCACGTTGGCGGTCATGGCCGCGCCCAGCGAGCCGTAACGCTCGTAGATGTATTGAATGACCTGCTCGCGTTGATCTCCCGAGGGAAGGTCGAGATCGATGTCCGGCCACTCGCCGCGGTTCTCGCTCAGGAATCGCTCGAAGAGCAGTTCCATGCCCACCGGATCGACCGCGGTAATTTCCAGTGCATAACAAACCGCGGAATTGGCCGCCGAGCCGCGCCCCTGCACCAGAAAACCCTGCCGCTGGCAGAAGCGGATCACGTCCCACACAATCAGGAAGTAGCCCGCAAAGCCGAGCTTGGCGATCAGCGCCAGCTCATGCCGAACCTGCGCCCGCGCCTTGTCGAGCAGCGCGCGCTTGGCCGGCGCGCCGTAGCGCCTGATCACGCCCTCCTCGACGCGCTTTTCAAGAAAGCTGTCCATCGTTTCGCCATCGGGAACGGGATAATGCGGAAACTCGTAGCCCAGGTTGTTGAGCGTGAATTCCAGCCGCTCGCTCACGATGCGCGTGTTGGCTACGGCCTCGGGAATATCGCAAAACAGCGCGGCCATGTGCCGCGCGCGGCGCAGCATGCGGGAGCTGTTGCAAGTAAGCAGGCGGCCCGCGCGGTCGAGCGTGGTGTGATGGCGGATGCTGGTGAACACGTCGAGCAGTTCGCGATCCTTCTCTGCCGCATAGCGAACGCCATTGGACGCAATCACCGGCAAACCGAGTCCGGATGCAATGCCCAGCAGCGCCTGGTTCCTGCACTCCTGCTCGCGTTGCTGGTGGCGCTGGAGTTCGATATACAGATTGCCGCGGCCATAGACGGCAGCCAGCCGCTCAGCCGCCTTGCGCGCCTCGCGCTCGCCTCCGCGCTCGAGCGCCGCGGCCAGCGGCCCCTCGCCGCCGCCGGTCATGCAGATCAATCCCGCGGAAAATTCTTCGAGATCCTCGAGCGTGGCCGCGCCTTCGGCCTTGCTTGTCTCGCGCATCTTGAAGCGCGTAATGAGCTGCGAAAGATTCTGATATCCGCCCTGCGATGCGGTGAGCAGCAGCACGCGCGGCGGCTCTTCTGTATATTGATGCGGCAGCCACGCGGGCGGCGTCGTCCGGCTGCCGAATCGAGACACGGCAATCTCCGCGCCGATGTGCGCCTTGATTCCATGCCGCTGCGCCGCGGTGTGAAAGCGGGCCGCGCCGTAAAGGCCGTTCCGATCGGCCAGCGCCAGCGCCGGCATTTCCAGTTCCACGGCGCGCCCGACCAGCGCCTCCGGCTGCGAGGCTCCGTCAAGAAAGCTGAAGGCGCTGGCCGCGTGCAGCTCGATGTACTCTGGTTCAGTCGTAATACGCCTCCAGCCGCCATGCATTCCGGGCCCGGTTGCATACCAGCAGGCAGGCGACCAGCGTACCGTCGCTCTTCGCGGCCAGCACGTCCCACTCTTCGTCGTCCCAGCCATCGCCGGACCACCAGCAACCGCTGCTGCGCCACGGCCCGTATGCGGCCGCGATCTCAAAACGATCTTCTCGATCGCAAAAGGCAGCGGGCTTCATCGCACGCTGCACAATCCAAACCGGCGATGGCGGCCGCACACGGCGCAGCGCCATCCGCGCCGGCATAGTTTCCAGCTGTGTGCCCTGGGTGCCCCAGGTCCCGATTTTGGGACCTGGGACAGCACGAACCTGCGCCGACGTTTCACCGAAAACCGCAAAACCCTCCAGGCGAAAACTTCCCCGCCGGTGCGTGTCTTCGAGCACCGGCGAGCCCACGCACTCTTCGCCCACCATCGCCTTCAACCGCGCCAGCGTTACATCCAGGCGCGAGGGCTCGGGCATCTGCGGCGCGAACAGCCCCAGTTGCACCTTGCTCGATTGGCCTGCTTCAGCCCCAATCGTGAGAGCAACCACCGCTGCCTCCGGCGGATGCGCGCCCATCTCCAGTTGCAGCAGCTTGAGCAGAAATTTGCGGTCCGTGGAGGGCACGGCCGGACGCAGGATGCGCCGGTGTATGCGCTTGCCTTCGAGCTTCATCGCCACGGTCAGTACCGCCAGCGAGAGCGCATGACCTTCCGCGCGCGCAACCAGGCAGTCGATCATCCGCGCGCCGATAAAGAGCAGCGAGTCCATCTGCTCCACCGGCGTCTCGAACTCGCAAAACTCTTCGAGCGAGAGCGCGGGCTCGATGGGCTGAAACGCATGCGCTGCCTCGCCGCGCGCCCGCAATCTCCACTCCCGCGCCGCCGCGCCCAGACGCGTTACCAGTTCCGTCTCCGGCGCGCGCCCGAGTTCGCCCAGCGTGCGCATGCCCCACAGCGCAAAGGTTTGCTCGTGTTCCCCGGCCAGTGCGAGAGCCGCAATCGGCAGCTTCTCGAGCGCGCTGGCTTCGCCGCCTTCGGGAATCACCGCGATTCCCCGGCAACTTGACGCTTTCATCCGCGCCGCATCGTAATTTGCGCTCACCGCGATCGAGGCTCGAAATCCTGCTGCCGCAAGCGCCGCGCGCAGCCGCCCGGCGAATCGCTCCGCAGGCCCGAAGAGCCGCTCCGTGCCTGCGATATCCAGGACAAACGCGCACGCCGTCCCCCGGCTCGCCTCCTCGATGCGCGGCGAAAACTGCGCGGCGCACTCCAGCAACACCGCCCGCGCCGCCGCCTCGCCTTCGGTCGAGCGCTTGAGCAGCGTCAACCCGTCCATACTCTTTGCTGCGAGGCTCTCCGCTTCAAGCCGCGTCATGCCCACAGCCGCGCCCCGCGCGCGCGCCAGCCGGTTCAGCGCGCACACCGTCTCCTCGGGCTCCTGGCCCTCCAGCACCACCACCGGCTTCGATTTGAGATCGGGCCGCAGGCGCAGCAATGCCTGGGCGGGAAACTCCGCGGCATAGGCACATGCATACAGCTCGCGGCTCATGCGCGCCTCTCCTGCTCGCGGTCAATGTCCCAGGCTGCGCCCGCAGCCCATGCGGAGGCTGGCGGTTTTCTGCCAGGCTCACCCGTGATGGCAATTGGTGCAAACCGCTCTCTGCCGCGCCGCAATGCAAACCGGAGTCCGCGCAGTACGGTCTCGCCCGCAGTCACTGCGTCGAGCGGCCTGCATTCCAGCGCCACCGCGGCGGCCGACTGCGCGTAGGCCGACCTGCCCAGCACCACCAGGCTGCACCGCGTGCGATCCGCGGCCTGCCGGAAGCGGAACCACGTCGCCAGCGGAATGCGGCTTGCCTGCTCGCGCGCCGTATCGCCCAGGTCCAGCACGATGGCCGCAAATCCCCCTGCATGCAGCAGCAGATCGGTGGCGCGCAAGGCGTGCTCGAGCCGCGTCCAGGTTCCGGCTTTCCCGCCCAAAGCCTTCCCCGGCGCACCCGCACGATCCCGGCACCGCACCCAGAGCAACTGCGGCAAGACCACGCCGTTTGCCGCCGCCGACTCCGGATCGAAGGCGTCGCCCACATCCACCCAGGCGCAGGCCCGGCCCTCCGCGGTCCGCCGCGCAACGAATGCCAGCGCCAGGCTCGTCCGGCCCGACGATGCAGGCCCGGCCAGTTCGCTGATGGCGCCCACCGGCAACCCGCCGTCCAGGTGCGCGTCCACCTCCGCAATCCCTGTTTCGGCAACCTCCCGCACGGTGCGCGGCGCAGGCGTCAGCGCCGCCGGAAAACGGCGTTCCAGGCAGTGTTCGATGGTAAGGCGAAGGGCAGCGGCGGAAGGCATGGAAGATCCAGTTTTCTCTTTTTATTCGCCTATAGATTCGCTCCATTCCCTTGCTTTTGTCAAAGCCAGCCTGCGAACATGCCGGAGAATATTCGCTAAATCCTTCTGAAACAGGAATCTACCGCGTTTCTATCTGAACCAGCTCATCCCCCGGCTGGCGATAGTCCGCACGCTTCCACTTCCGTTCCACCTCCACGCCTGTTTGCGGCGTCCGGTGGCCGTGGCGGAAATTGCCGGGCGGCAGCGGATTCGGCCGCTTCTCCGCGAGCGCCGTCATCTCCACTGAAACCTCCTTAAACGCCGGCGTATGCGTAGCCCGATCCGCCTCCGAGCCGGTCAGCCGGTTCACAGGCTGCTCGGTCGAGTTCATCGGCATATAAATCTGGCTACCCTCCACACGGTCGGTCACCACCACCGGCACGGTCACCTCGCCATGCCGGCTCTTGAGGCGCACCACGCTGCCGTTGTCGAGATTCCGTTCCCGCGCCAGCTCGGGAGAAACCTCAACAAAGCTGGTCGGCGTCATCTGCCGGATGCCGTCCGACTTGTAGGTCATCGCGCCCTGCTCGAAATGCTCGAGCAAACGCCCGTTATTCAGATGCAGCGAAAACTCCCCGCTGGTCTCCTCGCACGGCTCGATCCATTCCACCGGATAAAACTTCGCCTTGCCGTCGGGGAACGGAAACTTCTCCAGGAACAGCACCGGCGAGTCAGTCCCGCCTTTGGCCACCGGCCATTGCAGCGACTTGTAACCCTCCAGCCGCTCATACGTAACTCCCGCGAAGATTGGAGTCAGCGACGCCGCCTCCTCCATCACTTCGGAAGGATGGCTGTAACTCCAGCCCGCGCCCAGGCGGTTGGCGATCGATTGAATGATCTCCCAATCCGGCTTCGATTCGCCCAGCGGCTCAAAAACCCTGTACAGGCGCTGGATGCGCCGCTCGGTGTTGGTAAACGTGCCCTCTTTTTCAAGCGACGGCGAAGCCGGAAGCACCACGTCGGCATAGCGCGCGGTGGCCGAGAAGCTCACGTCCTGCACCACCAGAAACTCGAGATCGGAAAGCGCCCGGCCCACGTCGTTGGCGTTCGCGTCCGAGGTAATCGTGTCCTCGCCTTTGAGGTAAATGCACTTCAGCTTGCCCTCGTGCACGGCGCGAATCATCTCGTGATTGTCGAGTCCCTTTTCCGGCGGCAACGTCGCCTTCCATGCCTTCTCGAATTTCGCCCGCACCTCGGGATCTTCAACCTTCTGATATCCGGGGTAGACGTGGGGCATGGACCCGAAATCGCTCGTCCCCTGCACGTTGTTATGGCCGCGCATGGGATACGCGCCGGCTCCCGGCCGCATGTAATTGCCGGTGAGCAGCAGCAGGTTGGAGATCGATGTCGAAGTGTCCGACCCTCCGCAATGCTGCGTCACGCCCATAGCCCACAGCACGCATACCCCATCTGCCTTTACGATCTCGCGCGCAATCTCCTTGAGCGTCTCCGCCGGGATGCCGGTGCGTTTCTCCGCGAACTCCAATGTGTACGGCTCCAGAGATCTCTTGTACTCGCCGAACTGGTTCACCCACGTATCGATGAATTCCTGCTGGTGCCAGCCCTGGTCGAGAATGTATCTGGCCACCGCGTTGATCCACACCGCGTCGGTGGACGGCTTGGGCCGGATAAAGAGATCGGCGCGCTCGGCCATCTCGTGCCTGCGCAGGTCGGCCACGATCATGCGCTGCCTGCGAAACTTGTGCGAGCGCTTGATGCGCGTGGCCAGCACCGGGTGGCTTTCCGCCGTATTCGAGCCGATCATGATCACCAGTCCGGCTCTCTCGATATCCCGGATGGAGCCGGTATCGCCGCCGTACCCCACCGTCCGGCTCAGCCCCATCGTCGCCGGCGTCTGGCAATAACGCGAACAGTTATCCACGTTATTGGTGCCGATCACGGCACGCGCCAGCTTCTGCATCAGATAGCTTTCCTCATTCGTGCATTTCGACGACGCGATGAACGCCAGCGCGTCCGCGCCGTGGTCGCGCCTGATCTGCGTAAAGCGCTCGGCGATCAGCGTCAATGCCTCATCCCATGATGCCTCGCGAAATCGATCTTCGCCATCCTGGCCTCGCATCCGGATCAGCGGATGCGTGAGCCGATCCGGAGCGTTTACATAATCCCAGGCGAATTTTCCCTTCACGCAGGTGGAGATTCCATTCGCCGGACCCTCGCCGGGCTCGATCTTGAGGATGTACCGTTCGCGCGTCCACACATCGAACGAGCAGCCCACTCCGCAATAGGTGCACACGGTCTTGGTTTTCTTCGTCCGGCTCGCGCGCATTTCGGATTCGGCGTTCGAAAGCGCCAGAATGGGGCCGAATCCGGTTTCCGGCTCAATGCCCTTCACCACCTCGATCATCTTGTCCAGCGCGTTGCGCGGCAGGCCGGTGAAAAAGCCCGCCTGGCCCAGCATCGATTTTTCCATCAGCGCATTGCACGGGCACACGGTCACGCAGTGCCCGCACGATACGCACGACGAGCCGGCAATCTCCTCGCCGCCGTCCCACAGCACGCGCGGATGATCGCACTCCCAGTCGATGGTCAGTGTCTCGTTCACCTGCACGTTCTGGCAGGCCTCCACGCACCGGCCGCAGAGAATGCACTGGCTCGGATCGTAGCGATAGAAGGGATTCGAATGATCCTGCGGATAGGGCTTGGGCGTAAAGGGTTCGGACTGGTGGTCGACGTGCAGATGCTCGGTGGTGTTGTGAACCGTGCAGTTGCCGTTGTTGTTGTCGCAGACCGTGCAATAGAGATCGTGATTCGTGAGAATCCGGTCGAACGCCTGGCGCTGCGCGCTCTCCGCGCGCCGGCTCGCTGTGAGCACCTTCATTCCCGCCTGAACCTGCGTGGCGCATGCGCGCACCAGCTTGCCGTCCGCTTCCACCATGCACGTGTCGCATGTCTCCAGAGGTCCAAGCTGCGGGTGATAACAGACCTGCGCCAGGCGGCGCTGCGGCAACGCGCGATGGATGGCCTCCACCAGCAATTCCCCGGCCACCGCTGGAACGGTGGCGCCATCGAGCGTGATGGCGGCGTCCGCGCTTTGATCCAAAGGCGTGTTGAGAAGCCGCTTCGCAATTGCCATAGAGTTTTTGTGCCTCGCCTGGAGAGCCGGCCGGATGGTCCCGGCGCAGCGCCGGTTGGCTCGCCTACGATTCCTTCGCTGCGCCGCGCTTCCGGCCCAGCCCGCTTCCAAGGATCTCAAGAAATCTGTTGATGAACACAAGGCTGCGCCGGACTTCGCGGCGCCGCAGTTGCTTGAGCACGGCCAGCAATCCGGGCGGCTCGCTGGCTGGATCGGGCTTGTCTCCGGCGGCTCCGATCGCCGCCGCCACGTAGCTCTCCATCACCTCCGGATCGATCGATCCCAGCATTTTGCCGAGCAGGACCACATTGCGCAGCGCGTTCATCGCCTGCGGCGTATCGGCCGCGCCGGCCAGTTTCTCGGTCAGCTCATCCCTGGCGCCGAGCACGCCGCGCAGCACCGCGAGCGCGCCGCTCCTGTGCAGTTGCTCGAGCAACTCATAGGCATCGAGCAACGCCTCCGCATGATCGAGCGGTGCGCTTTCAAGCCGCGCTTCCCGCTCCCTGCCGAAATCGCGCGAAGGTGCGTCCATTGCAATCGGCCGAGCCATTCTCTTTTCTCCTTTTCGTGAGTCGGAGCCTCGCTGAAGGCCTGCACGGCAACAGGCCCGTGCGTGGATGACAAGCATACTCTTGCGCCCCGCGGAAGGGAATTTGAAAATGCGCGCTGCGGCATCAACGCGCCGCGGGAAGGCAACGCTCCTCTCCGGCATACACAACAAACCGCCGGCCGCGCACAAAGCCCACCAGCGTAAGGTTCAGCTCCCGGGCCAGTTTCACGGCAAGGCTCGAAGGCGCTGACACCGATGCCACCACCGGAATGCCGGCCGCCAGCGCCTTCTGCACAATCTCGAACCCACCCCGTCCGCTCACCATCAGCACGTGATTCGAGAGCGGAAGCAATCCCTCGAGCAGCGCCCACCCCACAATTTTATCCATGGCGTTGTGGCGTCCGATGTCCTCGCGCGCTTCCAGCAGTTTGCCGGCTGCGTCAAACAGCGCCGCCGCGTGCAAGCCCCCCGTGCGCCCAAAAACCTCCTGCCGCGCGCGCAGCCGCTTGGGAAGCTCGCACAGCATCTCCGGATCAACTTTGAAATCGCGATTCGGGGCGCGCAGTCCGCGCACGCGCACCGCCTCGATCGACGCCTTCCCGCAGATTCCGCAGCTCGACGCCGTGAAGAAATTCCGCTGCAGATCTTGGTGCGCGAACACGCCGTCCTCAAGCTCCACTTCAACCACGTTGCTCTGTGCGCCTGTCCCGGCGCCGGCCTGGCGAATCGCCACGATCTGCTCGCGCGCCTCCACCAACCCTTCGGTCCACAAAAATCCCGCCGCCAACTCCCGGTCGTGTCCCGGCGTTCGCATGGTGACCGTCAGCGGCCGGCCGCCGACGCGAATCTCGAGCGGCTCTTCGGCGGCCAGGCAATCTTCCACAAGCCTCGGCTTGCCGTCTTGCCATTCCGTTACCTGTGTCAGCTCGACGCTCTTGTGGGGTGCGCGCACGGTCCTGTACCTCGATCTCAGACTATATTCTGATTCTGGCTGATGCCTGTCCCGATTCCCCACCTCGCGCTGCTTCTCATCGTCGCCGCCAGCATTGTTCTCATGCTGATTCGTCCGCGCGGCATTGCGGAAGTCTACTGGATCGGCGGCGGCGTAGTCCTGCTGCTTGTTTTCCGTCTCTTCCCCCCGCGGCTCGCGGGCAAGGCCGTGCGCGAAGGTTCGGATGTCTATCTCTTTCTCGCCGGCATGATGCTTCTATCCGAGCTGGCTCGCGAGTGCGGCGTCTTTGACTGGCTCTCTTCGGCCGCCATCAAGCGGGCGCGCGGCTCCTGCATGCATCTCTTCACGCTGGTCTACGCCCTGGGAACGCTGGTGACCGTCTTTCTCTCCAACGACGCGACCGCGGTGGTGTTGACTCCCGCCATTCTCGCCGCGGTCCGCAAAGCGAAAGTGCCGCCGCTGCCCTACCTCTTTGCCTGCGCCTTCATCGCCAATGCCGCATCCTTCGCATTGCCCATCGCCAACCCCGCCAATCTTGTGGTCTTTCGGCTCGGCATGCCTCCGCTGGGGCGCTGGCTTGCATGGTTCGGCGTTCCGTCGATCCTCGCCATCGTGTCCACCTATGCCGTCCTGCGATTGCTTTTCCGCAGCCAGCTCTCCGGCCAGACCGAAGATCACGCCGACGCACCGCTCACCGTCGACGGAAAGCTGGTCCTCGCCGGCCTTGCCCTCACGGTGGCCATCCTGCTCGCGGCTTCGGCCATGAACCGGGAACTCGGGCTGCCCACCTGTCTGGCGGCGCTGGGCGTCACTGCCCTCATCTCCATCAAGGCGCGCAGCAACCCCTTGAACCTGGCGAAAGAAATCAGTTGGAGCACCATCGCACTGGTGGCCGGCCTGTTCATCCTGGTCGATGCGGTCGGGAACATCGGCGCACTTCAATTCGCGCAATCGGCTCTCGAAGGGGCAGGGCGGATGGCCGCCGTTCGCGGCGCGCTCATCATCGGTTTCGTGGTTGGCGTTGCAAACAACCTCGTCAATAATCTCCCCCTCGGACTGATCGCGGCAGGGGCTCTAAAAGGAGCCCACGCCACGCCGCTCGCAGCCTCCGCCGTGCTCATCGGCGTCGACCTGGGGCCGAACCTCTCGGTCAGCGGCTCGCTGGCAACCATTCTGTGGCTCATTGCACTCAGAAGAGAGAAACTCCACGTCAGCTATTGGACCTTTTTCAAGTCCGGCGCCGTCGCCATGCCGGTGGCTTTAGGTTTCTCGCTCCTGGGCGCGGTCCTCATGCATTGGCTGGTTATTCGTCCGTAACGCGCAAGAGCCCTCCCGCGAGAGGGCTCCTGGGCCGAATACAGCGTTCGGCCGGGCTTGGGCCGTCAGAACGGAATATCGTCGTCGGAAATCTCGGCCGATTGCGCCACGTCGTCCTGCCCCGCGGCAGGGCGCTGGTCGTAGTTGGCTGACGCGGCGGTCTGGGCCGCCGGACGGCTGTAACCGCCCGAGCCTTCTTCGCGCCCGGAGAGCAGTGACAGGTCGTTCACGATGATCTCCGTCCGGTAGCGCTTGGCGCCGGTTTCTTTGTCGTCCCAACTGCGCGTCTGAATCTTGCCCTCGATGTAGAGCTTCGATCCCTTCTTCACGTAATCGCGGATGATTTCGGCGGTGCGCTTGAACGCCACCAGGTTATGCCACTCGGTGCGCTCCTGCCAGTTGCCCTGCTGATCCTGGTACCGGTCGCTGGTGGCCAGGGTAAGGTTGGCCACCATGGTGCCGCCGCCCGTCGATCGAATCTCCGGATCCTTGCCCACATTCCCTAAAAGAATGACTTTGTTCACGCTCTTGGCCATTTTTCATGCTCCCTAATAAGGAGAAAGAATAGCAGACCGCCAAGTGGATAAGTGGACTCTCACTTTGCCCAAAGCAGATTGGTTATACCGACAGCGGGTTTCGTCGAATTCTCTTGCTCTCTGGCTAACTAATCCTTTAGTTGACCGTCTATAATGGTGTTAAGGCGAAGGCCGAAATCGGCTTTCCCCTAGCAGAATCAACAATATGCCTCCGAAGAAGTCCAACACGCTGACTGAAGCCGAGCTGAGACTCATGAAGATTCTCTGGCGGCGCGGAGAGTCCGCTGTCACCGATCTGGTAGCCGACCTGCCTGAAGGCGAAGCGCTGGCCTACAACTCCGTACTCACCACAATTCGAATCCTGGAGCAGAAGGGTTACGTCGAGCACCGGCAGGAGGGCCGCGCCTTCGTGTATCGCCCCTGCGTCGCGGAGCAGGAGGCCGGCCAGTCTGAGGTGCGCCACATTCTGAATCGCTTCTTCGGCAACTCGCGCGAACGGCTGCTTCTCTCGCTGCTCGGCGATGGAGAAATCTCCGCCGATGAGCTCGAACGGCTGAAAGACGCCATCCGCAACGCCGCGCCCGACGCGGAAGGGCTGGACCCCGCCGGAACTGGCAGCGGAAACCCAGCGATGAATCGAGCGCTAGCTGCTCGGCCAGTGAAGGGAGAAGAAGTCTAGCCCATGAATTTCTCTCTCCTTTTCGGTACTTTTTCCTGGATCCTTTCATCGATCCCGTCGTCGATCCATTTTTCAATCCTGAACGGGCCCGCCAGCCAGTTTTCAGCCGCATTCCGCACCTTTGCGCAGGCCGCCGCGCCGCTCGCTGTCGCCGCTCTCTGGCAGGGAGCCGCCGTTGCCGCCGGCCTTGCCCTCGGACTTCGCCTTGCGCCGCGCATCTCCGCGGCGCACCGCTTCCTCGCCTGGGCCGCGGCTTGCGCCGTGCTGGTTGGCTTGCAGCTTGATCCCGTTTTCGCATACTTGACCCAGGGAGCTGCTTCAGGAACCGCCTCCGCTTCCGCTGCTCCTTCGGTACGAGCCTGGTTTCCGTTGGACGCTCGCTGGGGCCTGGGACTGGCCGCTTTGTGGATTGCGTTCTCCTTGCTGCGCGCTGCCGACCTGGCTCTGCACTCGCTTCGTCTGCGCAAATTGTGGAAATCCGCAACGCCCATCGAGGACCGGCTCTTCTCCCTGTTCGCAACGCCGCCGCATCGCCGTCCGGTGCTGGTCTGCACCACGCCCGAGCTCGACCGTCCCAGCGTGATCGGCTTCTTCGCGCCGCGCATCCTCATTCCCGATTGGCTCTATGCGCGCCTCACGGCGGAAGAACTCGAGCAGGTCATCCTGCACGAGGCCGAGCACCTGCGCCGCCGCGACGACTGGACCAATCTCCTGCAGAAACTTTGCCTGGTTCTCTTCCCTCTTAACCCCGCGCTCTGGTGGATCGAGCGCCGCCTCTGCCGCGAGCGGGAGATGGCCTGCGACGAAGGCGTGGTTCGCGTCACGCGTGCGCCGCGCGCCTATGCCGCCTGCCTCGCCAGCCTTGCCGAACGCCGCATCCAGCGCCGGGCCGAATTGCTTTCTCTGGGCGCATTCGAGCGCCGCCCCGAGCTGGTCCATCGCGTCCACAGCATTCTGTTGCGCAAAAGCGTTTTGAGCCCGCTCGGCGCGCGCTCTCTGCTCGGAGCCCTCGGCTGCGGCCTGCTCTTCGGATCGGTAGAGCTGGCGCGCTGCCCGCAGATGGTGGCCTTCGTCCCCGCGCAGCCCGCCGCCGCGGCGCTCGCCGCCGAGTCCGCGCAAGTGCAGGCTGAGTTGCCGCAGCCGCTCCCGGCATCCGATCTTCCCGTGCTCAGGCCGGCCTTGCTGCGCGGCACTTCGGCATTCCGCGCCACCAGCGTGGAGGCGATTCTGCCCTCCAATTCGCATCACCCGGCGCCGGTCGTCACCCTCGGGCAACGCGCGGTTGAAAGCCCTGCAATCTCGCGCGTTCTGCGCGGGAATTCCGCGGAGATTGCCTCTGCGGCGCTACGGCAGCAGTTGTTGAAGGCCGAAATCCCCAGCTCCCCGGCAAGCTCGGCGCAAAAGCCGCAGCCTGAACCACAGGAATGGGTTGTGCTCACCGCCTGGCAGGTGCAGACTTCCGCGCCGGGAGCGGAAGAAACGGCGGATTACGGCGCCGGTGCGAATGCGGCAGCCGGCGAAACGGGCAGCGATCGCTCCGCCAAATCCGCAGGCCGAATCGTCGTCACCCGTTTGATCCTCACGGTTTATCCAGCGAACCCGTCCTCCGGGTTCGCACAGAACCGGGAAAAACGCCCGGCTCCACGGCCAAATCCAGGTTCCATTCCCATCCTCAGCCGGCCCGCCACACTGCCTTTCGACAGCGGCTGGCTGTTGTTCCAACTTTAAGCATCAACCTCAACCCCAATGGAGAGTTAACCATGTCCGCAACAACTAATTCATTAGTAGTGAACGCGAAAAAAGTCGCGGCGCCGCTGGCTGCCGCCGCCGTGCTGATCCTGACCTTCGCATTTCTGTCCGGTCACAACTCCGCTCATGCCGCCGCGGCTGCGGCAGGGCCCTTGGACGACGCCAGCGTTTCGTCTCTGGTGGCCCTCGATAACGCGGTAGAAGCAGTCGCGGCCCGCGTCACGCCGGCGGTGGTCAACGTCGCGGTCACCTCGCGCGTCTCCGCCGATGAAACCTCGGACGACGGCAGCGGCCAGAATGGCGGCATCTCGCCGCAGGATCTTCCACCCGGATTCCGCCAGTTCTTCTTCGGCCCTGGCGGGCAGCAGTTCGGCTTCGGCGGGCAAGGCATGAAACCGCAGCCGCAATTCGAACACGGCATCGGCAGCGGCGTCATCATCTCGCCTGACGGCTATATCGTAACCAACGATCACGTCGTGGACGGCGCAACCCAGATTCGCGTCACGCTCGACGACCGGCGCATCTTCTCCGCGAAACTCATCGGCGTGGACAAGCTCGACGACCTGGCCGTCATCAAAATCGACGCGAGCGGCCTGCCCAGCATTCCCTGGGGCAACTCGGCCAGTCTCCATCCCGGACAGACCGTGCTGGCCTTCGGCAATCCCTTCGGCAACTTCCCGTTCACGGTAACGCGCGGAATTGTCAGTGCTCTCAACCGGCCCAATCCTTATTCCGACGATGCGCGCAAGCCCGGCGACTTTATTCAGACTGACGCGGCCATCAACCCCGGCAACTCCGGCGGCCCGCTGGTGGATGCGCACGGCGAGCTGATCGGCATCGACACCTTCATCATTTCCAACAGCGGCTCCTTTGCCGGCGCCGGCTTCGCCATCCCCTCGCAGATCGCCAGGGCCTCGGCCGAGCAGATCATCAAGACCGGTTCGGTGCGCCACGGTTATCTCGGCATCAGCATGAATGACGTGACCCCGGACAACGCCAGCTTCTTCAACCTGCCTGACGCCTCGGGCGCCATCATCAGCCAGGTAACGCCAGACTCGCCCGCCGGCCATGCCGGCCTCCAGAGCGGCGACGTGATCCGCGAACTCGACGGCAGGAAGATCCCCAACGGCAGCGCTCTGCAAGTGGCGGTGAGCGAAATGACCCCCGGCAATTCGATAGAACTCGGCATACTCCGCAACGGCAAGCCGGTATCCATCCATGTAACAGTGGGCGAATTCCACGCCAAGGGCAGCGAAGAGGCTGAGAACTCCGGCTCGGGGCAGACAAACGGCGGAAAACTCGGCCTGGCCGTCGACAATATCACCCCCGATGTCCGCCAGCAGTTCAACATTCCCGACCACGTGCAGGGCGCGGCCATTGAGAACGTGCGACCTGGAAGCGCCGCGGAAGATGCGGGTTTGGCTCCCGGTGACGTGATCCTGGAAGTCAACCGGAAGCCGGTTGAAAACGCCGACAGCTTCGTCAACGCCATTCACTCCGCCCCATCCGGTAAGGACATCCTGCTCCTGGTGTGGTCCAACGGCGGCGCCAGCTACCGCGTCGTGCACCCCGACCAGAACCTTGGCTGAAACTCGCCGCGTTGCGGAGCAAAGACGAGGGCCGCTGCATTCGACTCATCTGCAGCGGCCCTCGATGTTTCAAGCCCGGCGCCCGAGGCGTATCGAACGGCGTTCGCGCATCCCCGCACGGCCGTTCGAAGATTGCCGCAGCGGCTCAGTCCTGGCGGAGCGCCACCATGGGATCCACCACCGTGGCGCGGCGAGCCGGAAGATAGCAGGCCGCGAGTGCGGCAAACCCCAGGGCAAATACCACCAGGAGGTAGGTTGCCGGGTCCCACACGCTGACGATCACGAAGCTGCCGACCGCGCGCGCAACCAATAACGCCACCGCCAGGCCAATTCCGAGACCGGCTGCGACGATGCGCATCGATTGGCGGTAAATCATTCCAAAAACAGAGCCGCGGCTGGCCCCAAGCGCCATGCGCAGCCCGATCTCATGCACCCGCTGGCTGACCGCGTAAGAGATCACGCCATAAAGGCCAATCACCGCCAGCGTCAATCCAAGACCGCCCATGATAGCGGCAAGCGCGGCCCCGATCTGAAAGAGCAGGATTCCATTCAGCGTATAGAGTCCCTGGCGCATGGACTGCACTTGAAACACCGGAAGCTGGGGAGCAAGCTCATGGATGATCTTGACGGCGGTCGACGCAAAGCCGGACGGATCGCCTTCCGTTTTCATCTGGAAGACCATCAGGCTGTTGCCGGCAACATGCTGCGCATAGGGCAGGTAAAGGAAAGGCCGCGTCTTGCCGCCTCCGAAGAGCTGAAATTCAGCATCGCGCGCGATTCCAACCACCTGGAGTTTTCGATTCGGCTCGCTGGACAAGCGAAAGGTGCGGCCAATGGGATCCTGATTGGGCCAGTACTTTTTGGCCGTACTTTCGCTGACGATCGCTACATCGCCGGCGTGCCCGTCGTCTGACTGCATGAAACTGCGGCCGCGCAGAAAATCGATGCCCATGACGCGGAAATATTCCGGCGAGACGATATTTTCGCCAGTGCCGAACGCTGCGGGATCGGTTGGAGCCGGTGCGCCATCGATGATCATCGTATCGCCGCCGTTGCCGAAATAGCCCATGGGAACATTGTTGGCGTGGCTCACCGAGCTTACCCCGGGGATTTGATGGAGACGCGCCAGGATGTTGTCGGCCAACTGCTGCGTTTGCGCGTCGTTCATCCCTATCTCGTTGGCATCGACGGCGAGATTGAGCACATGCTCCGGATTGAACCCGAAGTCCATCGTCTGCATGGCCGAAAGACTGCGAATGAACAGGCCGGTCACAATCAGCAGCACCAGCGAGCCGGCGATCTGCAGGGCAACCAGGCCATCGCGGAGCCAATGGCGTCCGGCGGTAATCCCGCGGCCGCCTTCGCGCAGAACTGCATTCACATTCAGTTTCGCAGCCCGCATGGCCGGCACAATTGCCACAACAACTCCGGCGAGCAGGGCGACGGCAAATGAATAGACAAAGATACGCCAATCGAATTGGAACGATAAGTCAAGGGGAAGATCGGCGTGCGGGTCGATGTGACCGAGAGCGGTGCTGGCCCACATGCCCAGCACCACGCCCATCACTCCGCCCATCAGAGCCAGCGTGACGCTCTCGGTAATCATCTGGCCCACAAGGCGCGAGCGCCGGGCTCCGAGCGCCGTGCGCAGCGCCATTTCGCGCTCGCGCACGGTGGCGCGCACCAGAACCAGATTGGCGACATTCACGCAGGCCAGCAGCAGCACCATGCAGGCAAGAGAGAGAAAAAGCGCCGCCATGATCACCATCGTGTCCGGGTTCCCGGTCGGGATGCGGAGGCTGGGCTCGGGAAGGGCCTCGATGCCGAGGTTCTTCTCGTCGTCCGGATGCTGGCGCGTCATGTCCTGCGCAACCACGCCCAGTTCGGCGTTTGCCTGCTTGTAAGTGACGCCGGGACCCAGGCGCGCGTACACCGTGAATTCCCGGTTCTGCCAGCTATCCAAGGTGGCCACGGGAGTGCCTTCGATGGTCACCGCTGACAACGGCATATAGGCCGCTACCTTTACAAAGCTCTGCACTCCCTGGAAACCCTCCGGCGCCACGCCCACGATCGTGAAGGGGTGCCCGTCGATCGTAGCCTGGCGTCCCACCACACCCGGATCGCCGTTGAATTTTCCCTTCCAGAAGTCGTAACCGAGAACCACGACCGTGTCGCGGCCGAATACCTCGCCTTCGCTGGGCAAAAGGAGACGTCCCGCGGCCGGTTGCAGTCCCAGGGCTCCGAAGAAGTTGCCGCTGACGTAGGCGGTGAGGATGCGTTGCGGCTGCTGCCCTTCAACGGCAAAGCCATCCAGGCCCAGGCCGTGCGCAAAGACAGCGCTGAAGGAGCCTCTGCTGTGGGCGCGGATCTCCTTGAATTCCGGCCACGAGAAAGCCGGCAGCAAAGGTCCGCGGTTTTGGCGCTGGCCCAGGGCGGCGAGTTGCTGTGGATTTGCCACCGGCAGCGGTTTGAGCAAAAGCGAATTCACAAGGCTGAAGATGGCCGTGTTGGCGCCGATGCCGAGGGCCAAAGTCAACACCGCGGCGCCGGTAAAGCTCGGCGCTTTCCTGAGCTGACGAAAAGTGAAGCGAAGATCCTGTAGCAGTTTCCCCACGGTTGCCTCCTCACGCGGATAGGCACACTGTGCAGAAAGCAGGTTCCCTGCCAAAGCATCGCAAATCCAGGTGATTGATTCAAAGGAGAATACACTTGCGGAAACAAGCGCTGGGACGCGCCGCCTATCCAGAATCGAACATCCCTGTTCGAAATTGGACAGAGCTGTCAACCCATCCGGAACCCGTTCTCGCCCTGCCATGCAGGCGCCGCGCAGCCCTTCAACCCCTGCGCGCGATGCGCCGGTTCCTGAGCCACTTGGCTATGCCGAGCGTGAGCAGCATGCTGCCAAAGGGAATGCAGGCCAGCACCACGATCAGCGCAAACCAGCCGGAATTGGTGTGCGCGCCGGTTCGCGAATAGCCGCCCAGCAGCGTCTCCAGCAGCACGCCGGCCACCACGCCCGCGCCTACAATCGATCCGCCGGAAATCAGAAATTGGCGCGTGCCGTCGTTGGGGCTGTGCGAGGGTGGGCGGTTTGCGGGCATTCGATTGGGTTGGCTCTCATCCTTTGAGCATAAATCGCGCCGGGGATAGCGGCCACAGCTCACCCTGGCGGTGCCTCAGGAGGAGAACCGAGCTTGATCTGCAGTTCCGGGTTGACGCCTGACTTAGATATCGCGACCTCCGCGACGCATTCGCCGATCTCCGGAACTCCCACCTCCAGCACATATTGCCCTTCAGGCAAATCCGCGGAGAACCGGCCCTCGGCGTCGGTTCGCAATGTCACCGGCTGTTCGTTTTCCGGCATTCCCTTGATGAAAATGTCGACGCTTGCTTTCGGGGCTGGCAAACCGTTCGGGTCGGAAACCGTTCCCCGAAGCGACCGGCTGTTCCTGGCCATTGCCTCGTTGAATTCGCGCGATTCGCGGTCTTTGCGCACATAGTGGATCCCTGCAAGCAGTGACAACCCTCCGGCCACGCCCAGAAACTCCGCCGCCGGCAAATAAGCTGGCCTAAGAAAGTCCCATGCTTCCTGTGGCATCAATGCAGCCAAAAGAAAGTATCCGGCAAGGAAGAGCAGAACGATCCCGAGGACTTCGAGGACTCTTCCAACAAATGCCATGGCCCAAGTCTATCCCAGTGCCAGCCGCAGCATCACGTATGTGACGACTCCGGTGACGGAGACGTAGAGCCACAGGGGAAAGGTCCAACGCGCCACCTTGCGGTGCTGCGGGATGCGGCCGGAAAGCGAGAAGAAAAACGTGACCAGCACCAGCGGCAGCGCCACCACGGCCAGAACGATGTGGCTGGCGAGCAGAGGCAGGTAAACGCTGCGCCAGGCAGCATGCACCGGATAGCGCACGTCGCCGTGCAGCGCGTGGTGGAGAATATAGCTGACCAGGAACAGGCTGGAGAACACGAATGCCGTAATCATCGCAGCCCGGTGCTGCTTGATCCTGTGCGCGCGTATGAACGTATAGCCAATGAGCAGCGCCGTGGCGGCAAGGCCGTTCAGGATGGCATCGAGCGCGGGCAGAAAGGCATATCGCGTGCTCGGCGCCGCCGCCGGATGAATGTAAATCAGCCAGAACAGGAATATCGTTGCCGCGGCGCTGATGGCCAGGATGGCGGCAATGGCCGGACTCGTGCCCGGCCGCGCTTGAGAGGCAGGAGCAGCAGTCGTCATGGATTCCCTAGTGCTTCCCGTGGGCGCACAACATCAGCGCCGTAAACAAGAGCGGCAGATAGAGCACGCTTACCTTGAGCAGGTCCCGCGCCAGCATGCGGCTCTCGGACTCCGACTTGGCGCGCAGGATGCCCGCAAAACGGAAGGTATAGGCCAGGTAAACCAGCCCCAGCAACACGGCAAGAACGGCGTAGACAATCCCCGTCATTCCCAGCCACCACGGAGCCAGGCTTACGGGAATCATCAGCACCGCATAAAACAGCGCTTCCACCACCGTGGACCATCCGTCCGGCTGCACCACGGGCAACATGCGAATTCCCGCGCGCGCATAGTCCTGGCGATAAAGCCACGCGATCGACATAAAATGTGGAAACTGCCACACAAACAGAATCGCGAACAGCGACACGGCCGGCCACTCGATCTGCGGCCGCGCGGCCGTCCAGCCCAGCATCGGCCCCATGGCGCCGGGAAACGCGCCGATGAAGGTGGCCAGGCTGGTGACGCGCTTGAGCGGGGTGTAGATGGCGACGTAGGTAAACGCAGTAAGCAGGGCCAGGGCCGCGGTGAGCAGATTGGTGTGCATCAGCAGCCAGCAGGCGCCGGCGGCAAGCGCGCCCATGCCGGCCGCAAGACCCGCGCCCAGCGAGATGCGCCCGGAAGCCAGCGGCCGGTCGGCGGTGCGCTTCATGCGCGCGTCGGTGGTGCGTTCCAAAGCCTGGTTCAGCGCGCCCGCCCCGGCGGAGACCAGCCCGATCCCCAGCAGCGTATCGAGCAGCCCCCGTTGCATGCTCGATATTCCCGACGCCAGCGATCCCAGATAATATCCGCCCCATCCGGTCACCAGCACCAGTCCCACCACTTTCACCTTGAACAGCTCGCGCAGGTCGTGGATCAGCGTGGCCGTCGCGCCGGGGCTGGGGGCGTGCAACGCGACGGACGCGTGCGCGGCAGGTTCCATCGCCAGCGCGGCGAGATCTGCGGAATGAGCGGCCTGCGAAGCGGGAGTCATTGGGGCGGGAAGTCCTTTTGGGCAGCGGCTGGCTCGCACTACTTCTGCTTTGATGATAGCAAGCGCGTACGGACTCGATCTCGACGCACAAAATCAAACGGTCAGAGGCCTAGATTTGCACCGCTCCCGCTGCCCGGACAATCGCCTCGGCCGCCTGCTCGGGGGTCAGCGTATCCACGGCGATCGAGACATGCGCGGTTCGGTAGAGCGGCAGGCGGCGCGCATAGCGGCTGGCAAGATTCGCCCGGTCGGCAAGGATCGGCCGCTCATGCTCCGTGCCGCTGCACCGTTTGAGAGTGGTTTCGAGTTCAACTTCCATGTGCACCAGCAGTGTGCCGGGCGCGGTGAGCAGCAACTGGCGCGTTTCCTCCCGCTCAATGGCTCCGCCGCCCAGCGCCAGCACCAGCCGCTCGCCCGCGGCCAGCCGCGCGATGGTGGCGTATTCGCGCTCCCGGAACCCGCTCTCGCCATGGCGCGCAAAAAGCACGGCGATCTTTGCGCCGGCTTCGGCCTCGATCACATCGTCCGCGTCGACGAAAGTCCAGCCCAGCCGTTGCGCAACCAGCGGTCCCACGGTGCTCTTGCCCGAGCCCATGAAGCCGGTGAGAACGATGCGGCGGGGCAATACGGCGTGCTGATTTTCAGTCTCGGCGGTCACTCGTTCCAGTATAGGGAACTCTCAGCCCAGCACCATCACCACGGCGCCCACGGTAATCAGCGCGCCGCCGATCAGCGCCGGCGGGTTGAGCTTTTCGCCCAGCAGCAGCCACGCAAACACCATCACCAGCGGCACCGAGAGCTTGTCCAGCGGCGCCACGCGCGAGGCCGGACCCAGTTGCAGAGCGCGAAAATAGCACAGCCAGGAGAGCCCCGTCGCCAACCCCGAGAGCGTGAGAAAAAGCACGGTGCGCCGGTCCAGCGCGCGAATCTCCCCGTGTTTGCCGAGCGCCAGCGCAATGCCCCACGCAAACACTACCACCACGCTGGTGCGCAGCGCCGTCGCCAGGTTCGAGTCCACGTGCGCCACGCCCACCTTGGCCAGCAAGGCGGTAGCCGCGGCAAAAACGGCGGAAAGCAATGCCCATCCGATCCAGCTCATGGAAATCATGCTACGCGCCGAGCCGTTTCGCGCCGGGCTTTTGTTGGTTCCGCGGAGCCGATTCGCTTCTTTCCGCGCGACGATTTCGCGCAACGAATTCGCATTGATACACTCCAGAAATGGAGACCGGCACGCCCAGCAAAACCGCCTTCCGCGTGGCCCTGCGGCGCGCCGTCCACCAGGTTCTCGACCGTCCTCCGGTCCTCGCCGATCCCATCGCGGTGCCGCTGCTCGGCTCCCGTTTCGCCTTCGACCGCTTCCGCGAGATGACCCCGGTTGCGCGGGCCTTTCGCGCCTTCATGGCGGCGCGCAGCCGCTATGCCGAAGACCGGCTCGCCGAGGCTGTGGCTGCGGGAGTGGCGCAGTATGTCCTTCTCGGGGCCGGACTCGACACATTCGCCTATCGCAATCCGTTTCCTCGGTTGCGCGTCTTCGAAGTGGATTTTCCGGCCACGCAGGCCTGGAAGCGCGCCCTTCTCGCCGAGTCCGGTATCGCCGCGCCCTCCAGCCTCACCTTCGTTCCTCTCGACTTCGAGCGCCACACACTTTCCGATGGGCTCGCAGGTGCCGGCTTCGACTCCGAACGCCCGGCTTTTTTCGGCTGGCTCGGGGTCGTCCCTTATCTCACGGCCGAGGCCTTTCGCGCCACGCTCGAAACCATTGCCCGGCTCCCCCAAGGCAGCGGCGTCAGCTTCGACTACGGCGTCTCGCGCAGCCTGCTCAGCCCGCTCAGGCGCATGGCGCTTGACGCGCTGGCCGCGCGTGTGGCCGCGGCCGGCGAACCCTTCCGGCTTTTTTTTACGCCCGACGAACTCGAGACCGAATTCCGCCGCGCCGGATTTCATCGCTTCGTGCAGCACGGCTCCGGTGAGCTCAATCAGCTCTACTTCGCAGCCCGCGCCGATGGCCTCAAGCTTCCTTCGCCGGGATTGGGCCGGATGGCGAGTGCATGGGTATGACCGGGCGTTAAGATGGCTTTATGCGGCCGCCCGTTCCTCGCCTTTTCGTTGCTGTATCTGTCCTTTGCGTTCTGTTCGGCCTGGCTGGATGCGGCTATCACACCCTCGGCGCGGCTACCCATCTGCCTCCCGATGTGAGGACGCTCTCGGTGCCTGTTTTCGCCACACGTACTGAAGTTTACGGCACCGAGGCGGTGATGACCGACGCCGTCATCCGCGAATTCTCCGCCCGCACCCGCTTCCGTGTAACCCCCTCCACCAGCGAAGACGCCGACGCCGTGCTGCACGGCACCATCCTCAAAGAGGTTGTTTCCCCGCTCACCTACAACTCCGCAACCCAGCAGTCTTCCAGCTTTCTCATTACCGTCATCGTTTCGGTAACCCTCAACGCACGCGACGGACGCGTTCTCTACCAGAATGCAAATTACACCTTCCGTCAGCAGTACCAGTCCACCACCGACCTGCCCACATTTCTGCAGGAGGACCCGGCGGCCGTCGAGCGGCTCTCGCGCGAGTTTGCGCGGCAGCTTGTGGCCGATGTCTTGGAAGGTTTCTGATTGGGTTGACCGGGGACGGGGTTTCTGCCCTCCCAACCCTCCGCCGGATAAAAGGCGCAATAACGGGGCGCGGGCGCCCATCCGGAACTCTGTTTCGCGATCAGCCGGCGCGCACCAGCAGGCCGGTGATGTTATCGTGGCCGCCGGCTTTGTTGGCCGCGCCCACCAGCCGCGCGCACAGTTCGTCGAGGGGAAGATCGATGCACAGCAGAGATTGGATCAGCGAGTCGGAGAGTTCGCGCGTGAGACCGTCGGAACAGAGCAGAAAGAGATCGCCGGGCTCGGCTTCGAGTTCGAAAGCGTCGGGCGTAACCTGGCTCTGCGTGCCCAGCGCGCGGGTAATCACATTCTTGAGCGGCGAGCGCAGCGCCTCGGCCCGGCTCATGCGCCCCAGGCGCACCTGTTCCTCCACCAGGGCGTGATCGAGCGTGATCTGCTCCAGCCGGCAATCGCGCAGGCGGTAACCGCGGCTGTCGCCGATGTTCAGGATCGACACGCGGCGCTCCTCGGCAATCAGCATCACCATGGTGGTGCCCATGCCGCTCAGTTTGTGGTTGCGTTGCGCCCTGGAGTAGATGGCATGGTTGGCGGCGGCGACGGCCCGCTCGGCGTTGGCCCTCGGAGTGCCGGCCGCGGAGCCGCCCGCAAGCAGCCGCATGATCTCATCCACAGCCAGCGAACTGGCGATTTCCCCGGCGGCCGCTCCGCCCATGCCGTCGCAGACTACATAAACACCGTGCTCGACCGAATATCCAAATGCGTCCTCGTTGGAAGAGCGCTTGCGGCCGAGGTCGCTAACTGCCGCAGCCGTGTAGTGGCCTGCGGCATTTTCGGAAATCATGCGTCCTCTTTGCATATCTCTGGGTCACCGCTCGCTTCACCCCAACGACGAAGACCTGTCGTTGGGGACCCCGATCCTGCTGGTCGCGTCGACTTTGGAATCGTGCTGTCTGTTTGGTTCATTTCCGAAAATGCGATCAAGCCGTGGCCAAGAAAATCCCCCGCCTAAATCACCCATTGCCCAGTTTACACAGGTTTCGCACGATCCGGGCGTCGACGGCCGCCTTATCGCCCCGGTTGGCCGGCGCTCAAGGGAAGCGACGGGGGCGCGGGCAGTTCGAAGACCTGAATGACGCCTGCATTCAGCACCGCTACGCGCCGGCCGGAGGGCGAAATGGCCACATTTCCACCGGAGTCGAGCGCCGGGCTAACCGGCGCTTCCAGGGCCAGATCGCCGGTAGCGGCGTCGTACACCGTCACCCACTGGCCCTTGATGTCGTCCGAGTCAATGGGCGCATAGGAATTGACCGGATGCGAAACTCCCAGCGTCTCCCGTGCGATGCGCAGGCCATCCGCGGCCACGGCAATTTCAGGCCAGACCGCTACCGACGGGGTCTGGTCGATCCACAGGTTCCGCCCCGCGGTGGTCATGGCCACCAGCTTGTCGCTGCCGTCGGGTGTGCAGGTAGTCACCAGGATCTCCTGCTCGGAAACAAAATCGTCGGTAGGATCGCAGTTGGAGTCGACACTGCCCAGCATCCTGCTTCCCCCGTCGAAATAGCTCAGGTTGAGCATCCACTGCCAGCGCTGGCCGCGCAGATCCTCGATGTAGCCATCGGAGTTGATGGGAAGATGCACCGTGGAACGCACCCGGCTCACCAGCATCACCTTGCCCGAGTCGCGGCGCAGGATGCGCACCACGGTATCGGGAGAGCTATCGGCATCGGAATCGGATTCGCTCGTGTCCATGCTGGCCGCGGCCGTTGCCGGGGCAGGAACCTGGCCCGGCTTGATGTCCGTCTTCACCGGCTCGTCCGAGTCGGTAACCAGAAACTGCTGGCTGGGATCGAGTTCCAGCCAAAGCAGCGGTCCCGGAAACTGGAGGAACGGCTTCACGCTGAGGCTTGCATCTCCCACCAGCAGGTTATTGCCGTCGCGCAGCAGAAAGCGGCCATCCTTGAGCATCCACAGGTAGCGCATGCGGCCGTGGAGCGTCCACACCGTCTCGGCCTCAACCGTTCCCTGCGGCAGCGACAACAAGACGGCGCGGATTTGGCGCTCGTCGCTGGCGGTTCCATTGGCGGCGTCGCGGTGAAGCAGGCCCGGAACCCTGAAGCTGAACAGCAGCTTGTCCTCACCAATGAAGTCCATCGAAGCCAGCGCATTGCGCGAACCCAGATAAATTGGGCCGGGCGGCGAAAAGCCCAACGGGTCGACGGGAATCGACCATGACGGCGCTAGGGACGGCTGGAAAGGAAAATGATCCGGGATCAGCCGTTCCCGAATGGGCCGCGGCCGGCTTGGCTCGCTTCCCTGCTGCGCCCGCGCAAGCGGGGCTGAAAGCATAAACCCGCAAGCGGCCGCCAGCCACAAGCCGGCGCTTGCTCCCAGACCGGCTCTGATCCATCGATTCACCATCGCATAGTATTTTCGCCGATACAGGCTGTTTTGGGCAGCAGGCGCGGAGCCAATGCGGAAATACTTGCCGCGCTCGCCTGCCATCCGCGCCGGACCCGTTTGCAGGGAGCGAGCCCGACGCCTCAGTCCCGGAGCTGGAACCGGTCCAGCAGCGGAAACAGCACCAGGGCGATCACCGAGTTGCCGATGGCGATGAAGAGTTGGGTAAGCCATCGCCACTCCAGCTCGAGACCCAGCAGCACGCGGCAGACGAAGAGATAAATGGCGCTCGAAAGCAAGGAGAGCAGAAAATTGAGGAGCAGCCGGATGGTGTGATTCTCGACGTCGATGCGGATCCCCACCGAGGCGGCCAGAAATCCCACAACGGTTTTGGCAATGCCGTTGACGCCGATGGCGTAGTGGGAGAGCGCGTCTTCGAAGATTCCCATGGCCGCGCCCATCAAGGTGCCCTGGATCGGGCTGCGGCGCCCTAAAGCGAAGTAGACCGTGACCACCAGCGGCAGATCGAACCAGGTGTAGCGGCCGAGCACGCGCGGCAGCCAGGCCTGCAACACCAGCGCCGCGAGTGGAACCAGCCCGTACACCAGAAACGGATAGCGGTGAATCTCCATATCGCGCCGGAAGTTGGCGCCGAGCAGGGGCATGGCTTAAGGATTCCTCCGCGGTGCGGATTGCGCGTCGGGTTTGGTTGCGGGCTTCGATTCCGGCTGGGAGCTCGGCTTGCCTCCGGGTCCGGCGGCAGAAGTATCCGCGTTGCCGTCCGATCCGAGCTGCGGTGCGGCTCCGGGCGAGAAGCGGTCAGGGTGGAGCGTGGGCAGAAGCTTGGGCGCAGGCGGCCCGGCGGCGGGATTCGCCTGCGCCTGGCCCTGCCCGGCTGGGCCCGCGGCCGCGGGCTGGTTCGCGGCGGGCGCATTCGGGTCAGTAAGCCCGGGAAGCCGCTCGGCCATGATCTGCGAGGCCTTCAACTGCTCTTTGATCGCCTCGGCCTCGGCGCCCTTCACCGCTTCGCTGGCTGCGATGTCCTGCTGCTCCTGGGGTGAGAAGCGCGGCTGCGTGGAAGTAATCACCAGCACCTCGTCGAGCCGGTCAAGATGAGCCGCGGGCTTGACCATCACGTCGATGAAAGCGTCGCGATCCGGGTCGCGGACCACCTTTTCGACCACGCCCACCGGAAGCCCCCGCGGAAAAACCAGGTCGCCTCCCGCCGTGAGCACCACTTCGCCGGGCTGGATGCGCTCGTCGGCCAATATGCCCACGATCATGAGCTGGCCGTCCGCGTTGCCGCGCAAAATGCCGCGAATGCGCGTGGTTTCAAGGATCACGCCTGCGCCGCTGGTCTGGTCGTTGATGGCCAGCACCTGCGCGGTGCGCGGAAACACATCGCGCACTTTTCCCACGATGCCCTCGCCGGTGATCACCGCCATATCCGGCTTCAGATGGTAGTCGGCGCCCTTGTCGATGTAAAAAACCCGCGATTGCTCGCTGCCGCTGGTGCCGATGGCCTGCGCCGCCAGCGTGGCGTAAATATACTTTTCCTGGAAGCCGAGCAGAGCCTGCAGGCGCTGGCCCTGGCGAGCGTCTTCAAGCAGCGCCGCCTGCTCCAGGCGCAGGCGGTCAATGGTCTTTGCGAGGTCCTGGTTTTGCCGGCGCACGTTGCGAAGGTCGAAATAGTTCGTCCACACGTACTCCATGGCCAATTTCGAATCGTGGATGGCGCGCTCCGGAGGTGAAACCAGCGATTCGGCCCACAGACGGATCAGCCGCACGCCGGACCCGTCGCGCGCATCCAGGCTGCTCCGCCCCGCATTCACGCGGCGCACCTGCACGGCCAGTCCCACGATTTGTGCCAACAGGATGACCAGCAGCACCAGCAGATTCCGATAGCGGGTAAAGAAGGATTCCATGGAGATTGATATCAGGGACTAGGGGCTAAGGGACTGGGGACTGGAACGGGGTCTTCGGCCGTTTATTGGCGGTGTGTGGATCTGCTTCGTCGTATTTGCCACATTCCATCGCGGTGGGCGAAACTTGGATTCTCTGTGACGTTTAGAACGTGAGCCTCCGCTGCGGGGTATCCGTTAGTCCCTAGTCCCTAGTCCCTAGTCCCTAGTCCCTAGTCCCTAGTCCCTGGTCCCACCGTCTTTAGTCGATCTTGATCTTGCGCAGCAGGCGGAAGTCGGAGAGCATTTTTCCGGTGCCGAGCACCACCGAAGCCAGCGGATCGTCGGCCACTGAGACCGGAAGCCCGGTTTCCTCTCGGATGCGTTTGTCGAGGTTCTTGATCAGCGCACCGCCGCCGGTGAGCACGATGCCGCGGTCGGAAATGTCGGCCGAGAGTTCCGGCGGCGTGCGCTCCAGAGCCACCCTGATGGCGTTCATAATCACGGCGATGCTCTCGCCCAGCGACTCGCGGATCTCGCTGTCGTCAATGGTGATAGTCTTGGGCACGCCCTCGATCAGGTTGCGGCCCTTGATCTCCAGGGTGAGCGGCTTGTCCAGCGGGTAAGCGGACCCGATCTCGATCTTGATCTGCTCGGCGGTGCGCTCGCCGATGAGCAGGTTGTATTTGCGCTTCAGGTAGTTGGTGATGGCCTCGTCCATCTGGTTGCCGGCCATGCGCACGGAGCGGGAATAGACGATGCCGCTGAGCGAGATGACGGCAATATCCGTGGTCCCGCCGCCGATATCCACAACCATGTTGCCGGAAGGCTCAGTAATGGGAAGGCCGGCGCCGATGGCGGCCACCATGGCCTGCTCGACGAGGTAGACCTCGCTGGCCTTGGCCCGGTACGCGGAGTCCTCGACGGCGCGCTTTTCCACCTGCGTGATCTCCGAAGGCACGCCGATCACGATCCGCGGATGCACCAGCATCTTGCGGTTGTGCGCCTTCTGGATGAAGTAGTTGAGCATCTTCTCGGTGACTTTGAAGTCGGCGATGACTCCGTCCTTCATCGGCTTGATGGCCACGATGTTGCCCGGCGTGCGGCCCAGCATCTCCTTGGCTTCTTTGCCCACGGCCTCCACTTCGCCGGTATTCTTGTTGATGGCCACGATGGAGGGCTCGTTGACAACAATGCCCTTGCCTGCCGCGTAGACCAGGGTGTTGGCAGTGCCGAGATCGATGGCCAGGTCGCTCGAAAACATGCTGAAGAGCGAGCGTAGGCCATGCGAACGTGAGGAGCGGGAGGGATATCCGTTCAAAGACATTGCAAGCGAGCTTTCTACCTCAAAGCCTATTGTACGGCCAACTGCCCCAAGCCGAGCCGCAAGCCGGAAAAAGCTGCAACCGGCTGGCTAACTCCGTGCCCAATCCGTTCCCAGTTTGCGATGGAATGGCTGGGACGGCACGAGCCGCCGGGTGCCCCAGGTCCCGCTTCCGGGACCTGGGAAGCCAGAGACGCGTTTGTCCCCATGCCGCCAATCCGGGTTACCATGTTCAACGGCGCAAGACGAGGTTTCTATGACAATACCCACCTACCACAACCTGATCGGCGGCGAGTGGCTGCCGGCCGCGAGCGGCAAAACCATCCTGAATCTCAATCCTGCCGACCACTCCGACGTCATCGGCGCCTTTCCCTCCTCCCACGCCGAGGACGTGGCGCTTGCCGTTGCCGCCGCCAAAAAGGCCTTCGCAGGCTGGCGCCTGGTTCCCGCGCCCAAGCGCGCCGAGATTCTGCTCCGAGCCGGCAACAATCTCATCCAGAACAAGGAAAAATGTGCACGCGAAATGACCCGCGAGATGGGCAAGGTGCTGGCCGAGACGCGCGGTGACGTGCAGGAGGCAATTGACGAGGCGTTTTATGTGGCCGGCGAAGGCCGCCGCCTGTTCGGCCAGACCACGCCCAGCGAGTTGCAGAACAAATTCGCCATGAGCGTGCGCATGCCCGTGGGTGTGGTGGGCCTGATTACGCCCTGGAACTTCCCCATGGCCATTCCAAGCTGGAAGCTTTTCCCGGCGCTGGTCGCGGGCAACACCTGCGTCATCAAGCCCGCGACCGATACGCCGCTCTCCACCTATAACCTCGTCCAGGCGCTCGTGGATGCGGGCCTGCCGCCGGGAGTGGTCAACATCGTCTGCGGCACGGGCTCCGGCGCGGGCGCGGCGCTGGTCGAGCACCCCGACGTGCGCGCCATCAGCTTCACCGGATCGAGCGCCGTAGGCTCGCAAGTTGCCCAGCGCGCAGCCGCCACGTTCAAGCAGGTTTCGCTTGAAATGGGCGGCAAAAACGCGCAGATCGTGCTCGACGACGCCAACCTCGATCTGGCTCTCGACGGCGCGCTGTGGGGAGCCTTCGGGACGACTGGCCAACGCTGCACGGCCACCAGCCGCATTCTGCTGCAGCGCGGAATTGCGAAGGAGTTTACGGAGAAGCTGGTCGCACGCGCGAGGAATCTGAAGGTCGGCAACGGCCTCGACGAACTCGTTGAAGTCGGTCCGCAGGTCAATGCGAATCAAATTGAAACTTCTCAAAAGTACGTGCAAATCGCATTGGGAGAAGGAGCGCAGCTCCTCACCGGCGGCCACACGCTGACGGAAGGTTGTTATGCTCACGGCACTTTCTTCGAGCCGACGGTGATCGGGGCAGTCACTCCCGCCATGCGCGTCGCCCGCGAGGAGGTCTTCGGCCCGGTCGTCGCGCTGCTCGAATTTGACTCCTTCGAGCAGGCCATCGAGATTGCCAACTCCACTGACTACGGCCTTTCGACTTCGCTCTACACCAAAAACGTAAACCGCGCCTTCGCGGCCATCCGCGACCTGGAGGCGGGAATCACCTACATCAACGCGCCCACCATCGGCGCCGAGGTGCACCTGCCCTTCGGCGGCGTGAAGCACACCGGCAACGGCCATCGCGAAGGCAACGGAGCCCTAGACTTCTTTACCACATGGAAGGCAGTGTACGTGGATTACTCGGATAAGCTGCAACGGGCGCAGATCGATAATGCGGAGTGAGCCCCTTGGAGCGCGCTGTGAGCCTGTCTGGGGCATTTAGACTGTTCGGCTGAAGCAAGGAGAGTGGCCATGTCAAGCAACAAGCGCCGTCTTTTTCGATGTGACGCTCCGGGCTTAACGCGTTCGCCAAGTCCGAATTGCCCGATATGCGGCACGCCAAATGCGGATTTTGCTTTCGACAGGCCGTTCGAAACTCACGGACCCGGTGCATCGCAATTACTGCGGGGCTGGTGCCCGGCTTGCAGCAATGTTTTCATTGCCACTTCCGCGGCCAACGAAGTGAGGCAGCGGAGGAAGGGCCATTTGCTCTCCGCATATCTTCGGAGGCTCCCTCCGAATGACGAGTTTAATCCCATCGTTCTGGAAGACCTTGAAAAGCTAACTTCCTCCATACCCGAGCTCAACGTCGTTGACCAATTCGATCTGGCCTTGCAGAAGATATGTGAGATGTGCCCGGTTGTCGGACTGCCTTCGAGATTCGACTATCAATCAGATTGGCCTCTCTTAACAGCACAGTCTGCCGATACCGCTCTCTTCATCGTTCGAGAACTGGCAAATGCTGGTTACCTCTACGACCCGAAGGATTCCGCTCCGATTCCCCCTAAACCAACATGGAAAGCGTATGAAAGGCTTCAGCAGATTCAGTCGTCGGGACGCAGCTCAGAAGTTGAATTCGTAGCGATGTCTTTCTCATCCGAGCAAATCCCGGTGTGGTTGCAGGCCATCAAGCCGGGGATCGAGGACGCCGGTTATCGGCCATTTCGGGTTGACCAGAATGAGCATAATCGACGGATCGACGATGAAATAATTGCAGGGGTTAGACGCTGTCGCTTCCTCGTTGCAGACTTTACTGGACAAAAGAATGGCGTATATTTTGAGGCCGGAATGGCGTTAGGCCTCGGACGGAACGTAGTTTGGATGTGCAATCACTCGGATAAGGATCATCTGCACTTCGACACCAGGCAGTTTAACCACATTTTGTATGACGATCTGATTCAAGCAAGAATAGCATTGACAAATCGCATTGTCGCACTTGAGGGACCCGGAAACTACGTCCCACCAAGTTCCCTACTTAGCTAGGCCAACCGGGCGCTAGGTGCCGGATTCACGCCTTCGGAGCCTGAGAATGTGGTTCCGCGTCCGATTCCGCGCTACAATTTCCACATGCCTCGCACCGCAGCCGAAATTCTCGAAGACATCCGCAAATTGCCTCCCGCCGAGCGGGACTGGGTGATTGAGAACCTCCTTGGCGAGGAAAGTGCAATGCCGGATGCGGCCTTCGCCGCCTGGCAGAAGGAAGCGGGCGAGCCTGAGCCGGGGTATGAAGAATGGTTCCGTGCCGGCGTCGAAGAGGCTCTCGCCGATACCTCGCCCGGCGCTCCCCACGAGCAGGCGATGGAAGAGTTCCAACAGATGATTCGCCGTGCAAGGCAAGACCGGAATCGCGCTACAATTCTTCTATGAGTCCCAACGCGCAAAGGCTCCTCGATGAAGCACGGCAGCTCTCACCAGACGAAAGAGAGTGGCTGGCGGAATGTCTCCTGATCGACGATGAGAGCATCTCTGCCGCTGAAGTGGAATCCGCCTGGGACACGGAGATCGAGCGCCGCCTCGCTGAGATCGACTCCGGAGCCGTCAAGATGATCCCGGGTGACGAAGTTCTCGAGCGCATGGATGCCCGCATTAAGGAAAAACGGGAGCAGCTCGCGCGGGGGAGATGAAGCCCTATACGTTTCATCCTGAAGCGGAGGCGGAAGCCGACGCAGCGTTTGAGCATTACTGGACCAGGAATCCGGTCGCCGCTTTCGGATTTGATGAGGAACTTCGTGACGCCTTTCTGACGCTACGCGTCCACCCCCAGATTTGCCCTCTGTATCTGCATTCGACTCGCCGCGTGGTTCTCAAGCGTTATCCTTTCTCTGTTGTTTTCCGGGAGCGCCTTCACGACATTCAAATTGTCGCCATTGCCCACGCAAAGCGCCGCCCCGGCTATTGGGCTATGCGTCTCTAACTGAGGAGCACAATGGAAACGAGCTACGTTCCCAATCCCGACCGCTATGACAACCCCACCTTCCGCCGCTGCGGCCGTTCCGGCCTCGTGCTGCCGCCTATCTCGCTGGGTCTTTGGCAGAACTTCGGCGGGGCGGACGTTTTCGAGACCGGCCGCGCTACCATCCGCCGGGCCTTCGACCGCGGCGTTACCCACTTCGATCTTGCCAATAACTATGGTCCGCCTTACGGCTCGGCCGAGGAAAATTTCGGCGCGATTCTGCGCAAGGATTTCGGCGGCCTGCGCAATGAGCTCGTCATCTCCACCAAAGCCGGCTGGGATATGTGGCCGGGGCCGTACGGCATCGGCGGCTCGCGCAAGTATCTGCTGGCCTCGCTCGACGACAGCCTCAAGCGCATGCGCCTCGAGTACGTCGATATCTTTTACGCGCACCGTCCCTGGGACAATTGCCCGCTCGAAGAGACCATGGGCGCGCTTGTATCCGCCGTGCAGCAGGGCAAGGCGCTCTATGTCGGCATCTCGTCGTACAGCCCGGAGCGCACCCGCGAGGCAGCGCAGATTCTCAAGGGCATGGGCGTGCCGCTGCTGATTCATCAGCCTTCGTACTCCATGCTCAACCGCTGGGTCGAAAAGGAATTGCTGGCCACGCTCGACGACCTCGGAGCCGGCTGCATCGCATTCTCGCCGCTGGCCCAGGGATTGCTGAGCGGCAAGTACCTGAAAGGCTTGCCGGAGAACTCGCGCGGCGCGGCGCAAAACTCGTCGCTGCTCAAAGAATTTCTGAACGAAGAAAATCTGCAGCGCGTGCGGGCGCTCAACCAGATCGCGCAGGCGCGCGGCCAATCGCTGGCGCAAATGGCTATCGCCTGGGTTCTGCGCGACCGCCGCGTCACCTCGGCGCTCATCGGCGCGCGCAACGTGGAGCAGCTCGATAACTCGCTCGATGCGCTCAGCAAGCTTGAGTTTTCTCAAGCGGAACTGACTGAGATCGATCGCCACGCGCAGGAGAGCGGGATCGATTTGTGGAGAGGCGCGCGCGAGCAGATGGCGTGAAGGCAGGGACCGAGGGAACAAGGGAACAAGCAACAGGCGCCGCTTTAAGCGCTCTTTCCCGCCAGCACATCTCTCAGTGCGAAGCTGGTCTCCAGCCGCGTAACGCCCGGCAGGCGCGATAACTCTGCCTGGTGCAGGCGTCCGTAATCGTCGATGCCCGCCACGCGCGCCACCAGCATGTAATCGTACTGCCCGGCCATCAGGTGGCAGCCCACAATGCCGCGGCAGCGCCGGACGGCGGTCTCAAAGGCCCCGAGCACAGCCGCCGATTGCTTTTCCAGCGTGACGCGGATATAGACCGTCATGCGCCTGCCGAAAAATCGGTCGTCGATGACGGCGCGATAGCCGCGGATTGCGCCGGCCGATTCCAGCGCCAGGATGCGCCGCGATGCCGCCGAGGCGGAGAGGCCCACTGCTTCGCCGACCTCATAATTCGTGGCCCTTCCGTGGCGATCCAGATGGCGCAGAATCGCCGCATCGAGCTCGTCGAGCGCGCCGTTTGGGCTCCCTCTTGCGTCTTCAGCCACGCTTGCGACCGATTCTTGCACAGATTGGCGAGTTTCCTCACGTTTCGTTCCCATTCAGTACTCATATCATGAAATTTGCACACATTGGAAGCAGATTGCGCCGTACGATTCCTCGTAACCCTCATCCGGGAATCGAAGCGCTCGGACTGAGTCCACGGCAGATAAACCGCAGCGCGTCCGGCTTCCGCGGACGCAACTCGCTCCCGCAGGCATCCAAAAGTGGTGGACAAGGAAATGGGCAGGCGGGCCCGGACTGGAGCTGACGATGATTATCGGGGTTCCCAAAGAGATCAAGGACAACGAGGCGCGCGTGGGCATAACGCCCGCAGGCGTGAAGGCGCTCAGCGAGGCGGGCCACGCCGTGCTGGTGGAGACACAGGCCGGCGCGCAATCCGGCTTTCCCGACGAGGAGTACCAGAACGCCGGCGCGGAGATGGTGGGCGACGCGGGCTACGTCTGGGGCAAGTCCGAGATAGTGGTCAAGGTGAAGGAACCCACCGAGAGCGAATACGTGTTTTTCCGCGAGGGACTTGTCCTGTTCACCTATCTTCACCTGGCGCCGCTGCCTGCGCTTACCGACCAGCTGCTCGAGTCGAAGGTGATTGGAATTGCCTATGAAACCGTCCGCGACCGCCGCGGCAATCTGCCGCTGTTGATGCCGATGAGCGAAGTGGCGGGCCGGATGAGCGTGCAGGTAGGCGCGACCTACCTTGAAAAGGAGCGCGGAGGGCGCGGCATCCTGCTGGGCGGCGTGCCGGGCGTCCCGCCGGCTCACGTCGCCATCCTGGGCGGCGGCATTGTGGGCACCAACGCGGCCCGCATTGCGCTTGGCTTCGGCGCCAAGACCACGCTCATCGACATGAACCTGAACCGCCTCCGCGAGCTCGAAGATATCTTCGGCGGGCGCCTCTATACGCTGGCCTCGAACAGCTACAACATTGCGCAGGCCACGCGCGAGGCGGATCTTGTGATCGGCGGCGTGCTGATTCCGGGAGCCACCGCGCCCCGGCTGGTGACCCGCGAGATGGTCGCG
Organism: uncultured Acidobacteriaceae bacterium; assembly: GCA_963770555.1. GTDB lineage: Bacteria > Acidobacteriota > Terriglobia > Terriglobales > Acidobacteriaceae > Telmatobacter. The sequence continues at coordinate 163,669 of CAVYQC010000006.1, read as the reverse complement.
GCGATGAAGAAGGGCGCGGTGGTTGTGGATGTGGCCATCGACCAGGGAGGATGCGTGGAGACCGCGCGGCCCACTTCGCACTCCAACCCCAGCTACACGGTCGATGGAGTCGTACATTATTGCGTCACCAACATGCCCGGCGCCGTGCCGCACACTTCCACGCTGGCGCTCACCAACTCCACCTTTCCCTATGTTCTGCGCCTTGCGAATCTGGGCGCGCGCGCGGCGCTGCGGCAGGACCCGGGGCTGGCCGAAGGCCTGAACACCTGGATGGGAGCGCTGACTTATCGCGGCGTGGCGGAAAGTCAGCAACGCGCCTGGACAGCCGCGGCGATCGTGCTTGGGTAAAGACGATCGGCGGCCGGCGAGGCTCGCTCGCCGCGTATCTTACAATGGTCCTTCAACTCGGAGGGACCATGGAACGCCGCCAGTTTCTTGCCGCATCGCTTGCAACTTCAGCCGTGGCTCTTGCCGGCGAAGCTTCGGCGCAAACGACTCCAGCCCGCGCGCGCGAGTTTTATCAGCTTCGCCGCTATAGCCTGATGAGCGGGCCGCAGCTCAAATTGACCGAGAATTATTTCTCCAATGCGCTCATTCCGGCGCTGGCGCGCATGGGCCTGGGGCCGGTGGGCGCGCTCAGGCTGGATATCGGGCCGGAGACGCCATCTTACTATCTGATCGTTCCCGGCCCTGCCGTCGATTCGCTCGCCACGCTGGATCTGCAGCTCGCCGAAGACCGGAATTTCCTGGAAGCGGCAGCGCCCTTCTGGAACGCCACGGCGGCTGCGCCCGCCTTCGAGCGCGTTGAGATTGCGCTGCTCGAAGCCTTCGCGGGCTGGCCCAGGCTGACGCCGCCGGCCGCGTCTGCCGCCAAGGGCAAACGCATGTTTCAACTGCGCACCTACGAAAGCCCCTCGAACGGCGAACACCTGCGCAAGGTGGAGATGTTCCACTCCGGCGAGTTCCAGATATTTCTCAATGCCGGCTTCCATCCGGTCTTCTTCGGCGACACGCTGATCGGCTCGCGGCTGCCGAGCCTCACCTATATGCTCTGCTTCGCGGATACGGCCGAGCTCGAGTCGAAGTGGATCGCGTTCCGCGGCGATCCGGCGTGGAAAAAGCTGTCGGCCGACCCGCGCTTCGCCTTCGATCCCATTGTTTCCAACATCAGCAACCTGATGCTGAGCCCGCTGGACTGCTCGCAAATCTAAAGGCGTTCGATAGCACACGAAAGCGCAAGGCATTCAGGCGTAGTCGGTGTGTGAAGATTTTTCTTTACAAAGCTATCTATTAGATATATATCTAGTAGTTATATGGCGAAACGATCGAGTTCAAGCGGGGAAGCCCTTCTTGGTCTGCTGACCATCGAACCCATGTCCGGATATGACCTAGGACAAACCATCCGCGGCTCGGTCGGTCATTTCTGGAACGAGAGCTACGGACAGATCTATCCCAACCTGAAAAGGCTGGCGGCCGAGGGGCTGGTCGGCTCGAAGGCGGAGCGGCAAAAGGGCAAGCCGGACAGGCATATTTACTCCATTACGAAAAAGGGCCGGGAGCAGCTGGCCGAGTGGCTCGCCGTCGAGCCGCAGCCGGAGATTCCGCGCAACGAACTGCTGTTGAAGCTGTTCTTTGGCGCGCAGGTCTCCCCGGAGGTTTCAATACAACACGTGGAGCGAATGGCAGAAAACGAAGGCGCGTTTCTTCGCGAGTTCAGGCGGATCGAGCGAGAGGAGATCGGCAAGAACCGACAATATCCAGATGCGCCCTACTGGAAGATGGCGGCACGCTTCGGACAATTGGAGTTGGAAGCTCACCTGCGCTGGTGCGAAGAGACATTGGCGGAGTTGCGCAAGATCGCCAAGAAACTGCGGAGTAATTCCGTGACAAAGAAAGCGAAGAAACATGCAGGCGAATGAGAGATCGTTGGCCGTGGCAGACAAATCGACGGAGGACACTCTGACGCTGGCTTCGTTGGGCATAGTTGCTTTTGTGATTGCGATCGTGACTCATGAAGGATTGGGGCATGGGCTGGCGACTTTGGCGGTGGGCGGGAAACCGGTGATGCTGACGACGTGCTATTTCAGTTCGAGCGGGAGCTTGAGCCGCTGGATTCCAGCCGCAGGGGGCATAGCCAACGTGGTAGCTGGCTTGCTGTCGGTTTTGGCTTTGCGCCTTTTGCGAACGGCCGGCCCGCATATTCGCTACTTCTTCACGCTTGTCCTCGCCTTCAACCTGCTGTTTGCCGCTGCCTATCCCGCTTACTCCGGCATAGCGGCATTTGGGGACTGGACCGCGGTGATTTCGGGGCTTTCTCCGGCATGGCTGTGGCGAGCTCTGCTCGTTGCATTAAGCGTGATTTGCTACTACCTTTCGCTCCGGCTGCTGGCGGTCGAGATGCGTCCGTTTTGCGGCTCGAATGCGCCGGAAGCGCTTACGCGCCTTCGGCGGATCACGCGGATTCCGTTTGTCGCCGCACTCGGGGCCGCGAGCCTTGCCGGAGCGTTGAATCCTGCAGGATGGACCATCGTCTTTACCGCCGCGCTGCCGGGAGCCGCAGCCGCGTTCGGGCTTACGCAAATGGATCATTTTTCGGAGGCCCGTGTGAGCGTTTCGTCTCTCCCGGCGGGAACCATCTCTCGGAGTGTGGGATGGATTCTGGCTGCGGTTGCCATTCTGGCCATCTTTGTCGGGGTGCTTGGGCCGGGAATCAAATTCGGCCCGAATTCGTAAAGACAACCGATCTCTGGGAGGGCTGGCTGAAATTTGTGGTTTGGAGATGAAGGTCGGCGCCCCCCGGCAACTGTCCACTAACCACTGTCCACTGCTCAATGTCGGCACTATAATCGCCCCATGCGCTTCCTGAGCGAACCGCGGCGCCGTTCCGTGGCCTTCCTGGCCGCGGGAGTCCTTCTGTTTCTCGGCCTGCTGGGCGCGCTGCAAGCCTTCAACACCTCCAGCATCCGCTTCCTGAATCCCGAAACCTCGGGCGAGACGCTGGCCTTCACTGCGCTCACCTTCCTTGTCTTCCTGCTGCTGTTGCTGTTGCTGATGCTGCTGCTCAGGAACATCCTCAAACTGTATGCGGACCAGAGCAGCAGCGCGCTGGGAGCGCGGCTGCGGACGCGCATGGTTGCAGGCGCCGGCCTGATCGCCCTCACGCCCGCCGTTTTCATGTTCCTGTTCAGCTTTCAGCTCATGAACCGATCTATCGACCGCTGGTTCTCGCCTAACACCTCGGAACTGCGCGACGACTCAACGCGGGTGGTGCAGCAGTTGGCGCAATATGTCACCGGCAACGCACGGGTAGAGGCAGAGTCGATTGCGGCATCCGGCGCGCCGGACCAGGATTTGCCGGTGCTTGAGGACGTGCTGGTCTCGCACCGCATCACGCTGGCCGGCGGTTTTGCCTTGGTTTTCGGCAAGGATTCGCGCCTGCTGGCCAGTTTTCAGGCGCCAGCGGAATCGAGCCCGGCCAACCTCATGCCCTGGCTCGACGAAAGCGACCACGGTGCGCCCGCTCCACTGCGCGGGCCGCTTTCCGGCGCTCTGCTCGAAGCGGCGCAGCGCAACGATGAGCCGGTCATCCAGGTCGCTGGCCAGGAATATGCATTGGGTTCGGCCGTTACCGGATCGGGCAAAGCAGTGGTAGTGGCGCTGCCCATGCCGCAGGGTTTGAGCCAGACGGCCACTCACATCCGTTCCAGCGCCGCTGAGTACTGGCAACTGTTCCGCACCCGCAATCGGCTGAGGACCACGTATTTCCTCATGCTGCTGCTGATCACGGTGTTCGTGTTCTTTTCGAGCGTCTGGCTGGCGCTGTTTCTGTCCAAGCAGATCACGCGCCCGGTGGAGGCGCTCGCGGACGCCATGGACGAGATCGCCGCGGGCAAATACGAGCAGCGCGTGGGGGCCATCGCCAGCGGAGAAATGGGCGACCTGGTGCTCTCGTTCAACCACATGGCCTCCGATCTCGAGGCCAGCCGCAAGCTGGCGGAAAGTTCGTCGGCGCAGTTGACTGAGGCCAATCAGGCCATCGAAGAACGGCGCCGCGAACTGGAGACGATTGTCGAGACCATTCCTTCGGGCGTGGTTACGCTGGATGGCTTCGGCATCGTGCTGCAGTCGAATCGCGCCTTCGCCGTGCTGATGGGCCTTCGCGAGGACGCGGATTTCACCGGAGAGAAAATCGAAGCGCTGATGCCGGCCGAGTGCGTGGACGATCTGGCCGGCGTGATCCGGCGCGGGCACCGCATGGGCGCCGCATCCATCGAAACTGAATTCCATGCCCGCGGCCGCACCAGCCATCTGGCCATTACCAGCGCGCGGCTTGAGCTGGCCAACGGCCATGCGGGCAGCGTTCTGGTTGTCGAGGACACCACCGAGCTGTTGCGTGCGCAGCGGCAGTTGGCGTGGAAGGAAGTGGCGCAGCGCGTGGCGCACGAGATCAAGAATCCGCTCACCCCGATCGCGCTTTCAGCCGAGCGCATTGCCCGCCATCTCGACCGCGGCCAAACCGATTCGCCCAACGTCATCCGCAAGTGCAGCGAGGTGATTCTCGGCTGCGTGGGCACGCTGCGCACCCTGGTGGATCAGTTCTCCGCGCTGGCGCAGTTTCCCTCGCCGCAGCCGCGGGCCTGCGATTTGAACCAGGTGGCCGAAGAGGCGCTGGCGCTGTTTGCCGGCAGGCTGCAGGGCATCACGGTGCAGCGCGACCTGGAGCCGGGGTTGCCCGCGGTGGTAGCCGATCCGGAGGCCATCCGGCGCGCGCTGGCCAATCTCATCGACAATGCCGCTGAGGCCATGCAGGGCAGCCTGTTGCGCGTGCTTGGCATTCACAGTTCGCTCAGCGAAGATGGAGCTGCCGTTGAGCTTGCCGTCTCCGACACCGGCCATGGACTCACGGACGAGATTCGGGAGCGGCTGTTCCTTCCTTTTTATTCCACCAAGCATCGCGGCACGGGCCTGGGCCTTTCGATCGCGGCCAAGATCGTGCAGGAGCACGGCGGCTCCATCCGTGCCGAAGGCAACAGCCCCAAAGGCGCGCGCTTTCTGTTGCGCTTGCCGCTGATGGAATCCGGAATGCAAGCGGCGCTTGAGCCGGCGCACACCGTGGAGAGTCTGCCCGCCGTCGCGGGCAGCACCAGGACCGTGGTGAAGGGTCTGGCCTGATGGATCACATCCTGGTGGTCGACGACGAAGCGGAGATACGCACCTCGCTCGAGGAGATTCTGCGCGAGGAGGGCTACGGCGTGGCCAGCGCGGCCAGCGCGCAGGAGGCCGCGGTTCTGCTGCAGGACGCGCCCTACGACGTGGTTCTGCTCGACATCTGGCTTCCCGACCGCGACGGCCTCGACGTGCTCTCCGATCTCCGCCAGTTGGCCGTCGAAGCCAGGCCGGAGGTTGTCATCATCAGTGGCCACGGCACCATTGAGGCCGCGGTGAAGGCCACCAAGCTGGGCGCATACGATTTCCTCGAAAAGCCGCTCTCGCTCGAGCGCACGCTCATCGTCATCAAGAATGCCGTGGAAGCGCGCCGCCTGCGCAGTGAAAATCATGAGTTCAAGCGCCAGTTCGGCGTGGGCTCGGTGCTTACCGGCGAAAGCGTGCCCGTAAAGGCCCTGCGCCAGCAGATCAGGCTGATGGCGCCCACCAACGGCCGCGTGCTCATCTACGGCGAGTCAGGCACCGGCAAGGAGCTCATCGCCCGCTCCATTCATGCCGAGAGCCTGCGCCGCGACCGCGTCTTTGTGGAGCTGAACTGCGCCGCGATTCCCGAGGCGCACATTGAAGCCGAACTCTTCGGCTATCGCCACGGCGCGCAGCCCGGCGGGCCCACGGAGCAGCGCGGAACGCTCGAACGCGCCGACTCCGGTACGCTGTTTCTGGACGAAGTGGGCGACATGAGCCTCAAAACGCAAGCCAAGGTTCTGAGCGCCCTCGACGAACAGCTCTTTACCCCCGTCGGCGGTACGCAGCCTTTGCGCGTCGACGTGCGGCTGATCGCTTCGACCAACAAGGACCTCGAAGAGGAGATCGCCAAGGGCAACTTCCGCGAAGATCTCTTTTACCGGCTCAACGTGGTCCCTTTCTTTGTTCCGCCGCTGCGCGAGCGCAAACAGGACATTCCGCCGCTGGTGCGCGAATTCCTGGCCGAGTTCGGCCGCCAGTACGGTCGCCCGCGCATGGAAATCGGCGAGGAAGCGCTGGCCGCGCTCGCCCAGTACCACTGGCCGGGAAACGTGCGCGAGCTCAAAAACGTGATCGAGCGGGTTCTCATCCTCAATCCCCGCGCGCTGCGCATTGAGCGCAAACACTTGCCGCCGCTCACCCACAAATCCGGCTCGCGTTCCACTGAAGAATTCTCCACGCTGCAGCAGGCGCGCGACGCCTACGAGCGCGAATACATCCAGAAGAAAATCGAGGAAGCCCGCAATAACATCAGCCACGCCGCCGAATTGCTGGGCCTGGAGCGCAGCCATCTCTACCGCAAGATGAAGGCGCTGGGCATCTCCGTGCGCGAGTAGGCGGTCCCTGAGTTCAGCGGGCCTCGTCGGAAAGGCGGGTTTTCCCCGGTGCTTTCGCCGCGGCCGCGCCTGGCGTAAGCAGGTTCTGCACATCGGTGATAAGCAATTGCACGGCTGCCGAGAAGGCCGCGTCGCGATGCTTCTTGAGCAACGCGGGATCGACTTGCTCGACGAATCCCCACAGGGCCACCTGCGTTTGCGCATCCGCGATTCCCACCCTGATCTGCGGCGCCGCCAGTCCCGGCGAGTCGACGAAACGGATGCCGAACACTACGTCGGCATCCTTGGGGTCCATCACCAGCTCGAATCTGCCCCACGCCTTCATCCCGGCAAAGAACTCGTTGTACGCGCGTTCCGGGCCGCCGCTGTAGCTTGACGGAAATGCGGTCACGTCCCCAAGCTCGTAGGAGATAAATGCCTTTTTGCCGTTCAGCAGCGGGGTGGGCACGGGCGCGGCAAGAGTGTTGATGCCTTTGGCTGCCGAGCTCCGCTCCTCCTGGCCGCCAAGCGGCGAGACGAGCAGCACCAGAAGCGCGCAGGCCGCAGCCGGCCGTTTGAATCCTGCAAACATGAGCCTGAAAGACTTCATGTTCATGTTGTGCCCCTCAGCGGGTGAGAAACGCCACCATCCAGAAATCTACTATAACTTTGTCATTCTCGCTTCAGTCCTGCCCATCTTCGACGCTCAGTCGTTTGAGCGCCGGCCCGGCAAGCTGGCCCGCCGGTCGCCGGAACTCGCTCTGCGATCGATCGTGTCGACCAAAGTTTCCGCCGCCTCGGCGCGAAGTTCCGGTGCACGCGCGTGTCCGTTGCTCATGCCTGCGCGCCGCTCGATTCCCATCGGCAAAGGCAAAACGATCGGCTCCGGGGCAGCGCCCGAATGCCGCGCCGGCCGGACCGTCGTTGCGGCAGGAGTCACGGAGCCGTTGGTCAGCATTTTGTTCAGGATCGGCAGATTCGCGCGTTGCGTCTCCACAAAATCGACGCCCTCGGCGGTCAGCGTGTATTCCGCGTTATCTGCGCGCAGCACGTACCCCTTCTTTACGAGGTACCAGGTGGTGAAATCAAGATAATCGCGGGGAAATCCCATGCGCAGTTCAATCTCCGCAAGTGGGACCTCCGGCATTTGCGGATTCGAGCGGCGGCGGTAATAGAGCACGGCCAGCACCGCCAGGCGCCGGTTCAACTCCCCGTCCAGAGAGTCCATGAAATCGATCGACGTGGAAAGAGGAATCGGCTGGCAAGGCTGCCGCCTGCGCGTCGCATCGTAATCGGCGCGGCGGTCTGGATGGGATAAAACGTCGTAGGCCGTCTTCAGCAGGTGAAACATCTCGGCATCGCCCGACTCCGGGTTATCCGGGTGAAGGCGAGTCGCGAGGAATCGATAAACGCGGTGGATCGTGTCTGAATCGGCGTTGGGACTAATTTGTAGGAACTCATAATAATCCATCATTCCTTAGGGAAGCATCCTTAGTCGATATGTAGACTCCATCCGATCTTATCTCCCTCCTTCATGCTATTGAAATATCACGTCGGGTTGTGTTGCGCGTTACCTTGGTGCGGACGGAGTCCAATCTCCGTGGTGCTCCTGTTCCGGTCGGGAGGCCGCGCTGCGCCAGGTGTCTTGCGCCTTCTGTCCGGAAGTGGACGGCGGTTTGCGAAACCGGACAAAGCGCGATTTCAGTTTGAGCGGAGCGGCGCAGATAGAGCCTTTCCTCTAAGCAAGTTGAAGGCCAGGCGTCCGGCTGCGGCACTGGCAGGCCAATTGCCCCCTACGAGCAAAGGCAAACTGCGTGGAGGCTCAGAATGGCGTATTTTGAACGGATTCGCGATATGATCTCCGGTCCTTTCAGCCCGGAAGTCATCCGTCAGCGGACGGCGGCAGGTTGGCAGATGGTCTCCATCGAATGGCGGCGCGAGCTGCCTGACGGCGAGGCGCCTGCCGAGGGCGCATTCGACGAGGAGATTCCCTATGGCCTGCGCATCTCAGACGACTGCGCGCGACTGGAACCCCACCCAACCGAACACCGGGTGCTGATGGAGATGATGGAGATGCTGGCGCAGGATTTCTCCTACTCGATCATTGTGAGCAGCCTGAACGAGAAGGGGTTTCGCATGCGCGACGGCCGGCCCTGGAGCCGCGTGGCGGTGTTCAAGATGATCCCGCGCCTCATCGAGGTCGGCCCTCATTTCTTTGCCTCCGAAGAGTGGGATCGGCGCCGCCAGCGGTTCGAGCATGCCAGGCCGCCGGAGTCGAATTGAGGGTTTGCCACGCGTTCTTGTGCGCCGTCGCGTAATCCATGACGATTCCCGATGTAGGAATGAATCTGGACATGGGCATGGGATCGAGCTTCGCGAAAGGGTCCGGGTTGCAACCCGTGCTATACTGTCTTTGCGCTCAGTGTTTTGGCCGTGAGCGGCCGGTTTGCCCTTCAGAAGGCATCTCTGCCTTGCACAGATTTCCCCAAAAGCCCATCGAGCGTAGCCACTTGGTCTCCCACCCGGAGATTTTGCCGTGGACTGTGGTAAGGTCCGGCAAGCCTGAAGCGCTTCAGCCTCCTTGATTGGATGGGCGCGCCGAGGCCGGGAATGCGAGGGAGCGTGGCGCCGGCCGGCAATGTGCCTTCCGGCATTGAAGTAGCGTGCGGCAGCTCCGGGCCCCCGGGCATTCCTTCCTGAATCCCCGCCGGCTGGTCTTTGATTCGACTTTCGGTTCTCCCTTACGCATATCGATAAGCAGGCCCGCGCCTGAGTCATGCTCGTGTGCGCGCCTAAAGTCCGGTTCCGAACTCAGGCTCCAGGAAAAGGAGCTCCCGGAATCCAGGAAAGATCTTCAGGAAAGATATTTTGATCACTCAGTTTTCGCAGTTTTCCATTTCGCCCGCTCTTATGGCGCGGCTCAACGCCAACAAGTTTGAAACCCCCACCCCGGTGCAAGCCGGCGCCATTCCCCCGGCTCTCGAAGGCCGCGATGTGCTGGCCACGGCGCAGACCGGAACCGGCAAGACTCTTAGCTTTCTCGTTCCCCTCGTGGAACTCCTGCAGATGCGCCAGGCCCGCGGTCCGGCGGCGCACGCGCTTATTCTGCTGCCCACGCGCGAATTGGCCATGCAGGTGGAAGCGGCCTTTCGCGACGTCCGGACCGACTCCGGCCAAAGCGTAGCTCTAGTGGTCGGCGGCATGGCGGAAGGCCCGCAGCTCGACGCCATTCGCCGCGGCGCAAAGCTCATCGTAGCCACCCCCGGCCGGCTCGAGGACTTTCTCAAGCGCAGGCTGGTGCGGCTCGATCAGGTGAAGATCCTGGTCCTGGACGAAGTAGACCGCATGCTCGATATGGGTTTTCAGCCGGCTATTGCGAGGATTGCCGCTACGCTGCCGCTAGTGCGGCAGACCCTCTGCTACTCGGCCACGCTGGAAGGCGCGGTACAGGAGGTGGCGCGCAAGTACCTGAACAACCCGGCCCGGATCGAGATCGGCTCGATTCTCAAGCCGGCCGAAAATGTGGAGCTGCGCACCTTCGAGGTTGCGCCGGACAAGAAGCAGGAGCTGCTCGAGCATCTGCTTGGCTCGGAAAAAGGCAGCTTCCTGGTTTTTGTCCGCACCAAGCACGGCGCGGACCGCGTAGCGCGCCGGCTTGCTCGCAACGGACACTCGGCCACGCAGATTCACGGCGACCGCACCCAATCGCAGCGCAACTCCGCCCTGCGCAGCTTTTCCGAGGGCCGGTACCGGGTGCTGGTGGCAACCGACGTAGCTGCCCGCGGCATCGACGTGGCCCACATAGCCCATGTGGTCAACTTCGATCTGCCCAAAGTGGCCGAGGATTTTGTGCACCGCATAGGACGCACCGGGCGGATGTCGGCGCGCGGCGTAGCGTCGACCTTTGCCGCTCCTGCGGAGCGCGGCGAGCTGCGCAAGATCGAGCGCACGCTGTCCATCCAGATGAAGCGCTTCCGGGTCAGGTCGGTAAGCTCGCGGGCGGCGTGAAAATGAATCGGACCATGCGCGGACTTGCCGCACATGGTCCGATGACTTCGAGGTCGTGGCTGCCCGGACTTCAGCCGCCGGCTTCACGCTGAGGGCAATGCGGGCGCGAGTTCCGGCTCATGCCTGACCCGCTTTCAGCAGCCAAGGCGGCGCCGGGAGAAATCTGCCGGTGCAAGCCGCGGCTAGCGAAGAATGTGCCAGAACTGCCAGATCATCATCCCGCCGAGAACCGCCACAGCCTCCAGGGCGATGGCCATCAACGCGCCTCTGGAGCACCTGGCCCCTTCCCCCATGGATTCGTATGTCTCTGCGAGACGTTCGGCGAAGGCGGGAATGTCGGTAATGGAGTGCACCGAAGCGCGACGTTTGTAAGCAGTTGCAATTGCGGCTTGAACTGACATTTTCTATACTCCTATGCGGCTCCCCGAGCCGCTCTAAGATAAATAGTCGGCAAATCCATGTTCCTCCGGATCGCCCGCGATTTGAATTCCACTTTCACCGCACCGTGTGAGCGGCAAGTGCTAGAGACCCCTCACAAAGGTACCCAGCGGAATTTCCCGGCATGTGGCCGGGGAGCGGCGACAGGCCTCACCGCCGACTTTCGCTGCGTGGAAAGAGAGAGCCTAGGCTGGCCGGTTATGCTCCGGCTTTTCATTGACTCCACCCCCGATTTGAAGTATTCTGAAGACCTTGCGCGGTGTTGCGCCTGGGGTTTGTGTGTCTTCACCCGGACCCGGCTCGTGGACGCCCCGGAAATGGGGATCCGCTCGCAACAGGCCACCGGCTGCCGTACTTGGGAGTTTGTCCGGCAGAGCCAGAGCTCGAAGAGGGCTAGCCCCCGCAATCCTCACCCGAACAGCTTTGTTTGGCAGTGGGTAGAGTTAAGGCCCGTGCGTTTTGCGTGGGCACACGCGCCCTGCGCGCGATCTTTTCCGGTCTTCCGGCTGTTTTTGGGTGGGTGGGCCGGGCTTTTAGAGGGCAGAGAGAGATGTCGACCTTCGTTCCGAGCGGCAAGGACATTGACCGCAAATGGTTTGTGGTGGACGCCAGCGGCCAGACGCTGGGCCGGCTAGCCACCAAAGCTGCCAGCGTGCTGAGCGGCAAGCTGAATCCCCAATATGTGCCGTATATCGACGTGGGCGACCACGTGATCGTGATCAACGCAGAGAAAGTGCGGCTGACGGGGCTGAAGAGCCAGAAAAAGGTTTACCGGCGCTATACCGGATTTCCCGGCGGCCTGCGCGAGGAATCGTTCACCCGGCTGCTCAACCGCAAGCCCGAGAAAATTCTGGAAGAAGCCATCAAGGGCATGTTGCCGAAGACCAAGATGGGGCGCGCGATGGGTTCCAAGTTGAAGGTCTATCGCGGCGACAAACACCCCCACCAGGCGCAGAAGCCGGTGGAATTGAAGTAAAGCAGCTATCAGCTCTTAGCTTTTAGCTTCTAGCTTTTCACTGCTGGAACTGAAGGCTGAGGCGAAGGCACAGAGCGAATTCGAAGCAAGAACGGGCTAATGGCTAAAAGCTAGCAGCTAGGAGCTAACGAAGAATGGCAGATCTGGTTCAGTATTACGGGACGGGGCGGCGCAAGTCGGCGATCGCGCGGGTTTTCCTGCGTCCCGGCACCGGCGAGTGGAAGGTAAACGGCAAGGGATTCGACGAGTACTTCGTCACCGAGCAGCAGCGCGTCTCGGCCAAGCGGACGCTGGTTGTGGCCGAGCTGGCTTCGAGCTTCGATGTGCTTACCACGGTTAGCGGCGGCGGTGTAGCCGCGCAGGCCGACGCCGTGAAGATGGGCATTGCCCGCGCGCTGATTGAGTTCAACCCGGAGCTGCGCAAGGCTCTGAAGGCCGAGGGCCTGTTCACCCGCGATGCACGCGTCAAAGAGCGGAAGAAGTACGGGCAGAAAGGCGCCCGCAAACGGTTCCAGTTCTCGAAGCGCTAAAGCGCTTCAAGAGATCGGGTTTCAGGAATCAGGGATCAGTTGGCCTCTTGCTTTTCTGACCCCTGATCTCCGACCCCTGACCCCTGGTTTTTCAAATCTCCCCGCAAGGGGCATCAATTCCGGCCCGGCCGGAATGCAATCCACGAAGGAGGACCATTGGCCACCATCACCATGAAGGAGCTGCTCGAAGCGGGTGTTCACTTCGGGCATCAGACCAAGCGCTGGAACCCGCGGATGAAGGAATACATCTTCGGGGAGCGCAACGGGATTTACATCATCGACCTGCAGAAGACGCTCAAGCTGTTCAAGGACGCGTCGAAATTCGTCACCGATCTCTGTTCGCAGGGACGGACGATTCTGTTTGTCGGCACCAAGCGCCAGGCTCAGGACGCGATCGCCGAAGAAGCTACGCGCGCGGGCATGCCCTACATCAACCAGCGCTGGCTGGGCGGCCTTTTGACCAACTGGGTGACGGTGCAGAAGTCGGTGAAGCGCCTTCAGGAGCTGGATGAGATGGCCGTGGACGGCCGTTACGAGCTGCTGACCAAGAAGGAAGTGATCAAGCTTGAGCGGGAGCGCAAGCACCTCCAGGCAAATTTGGCCGGCATCAAGAGCATGAAGCGGCTTCCGGACGCGCTGTTCATCGTGGACTCGAACAACGAGGCGATTGCGGTGAAGGAAGCGCGCAAGCTGGGCATTCCCGTGGTTGCGGTGGTGGACACCAACTGCGATCCGACGGTGGTCGACTACGTGATCCCCGGCAACGACGACGCGCTGCGGGCCATCCGGCTGTTTACCTCGAAGATTGCCGACTCGGCAGCCGAGGGCGTGAATCTGGTGGGTGACAAGGCCTTCCAGGAGGAGACGCCCGTGCCGGTGGAGACCGTTGTGGAGTCGCTGGCCGGTGAAGCGGCATCCCCCGACGACGAGGGCTTTGAAGCGGCGCTGGGCGGAGGCGTGCGCAAAGCGCCCGCGGCCGTTGCGGCTCTCGACGAAGACGAACCCGCCGAGAGCGCGCTTTAGGAATTCCTTTGAGACTTCGGGCTGGTTGGCCGGCATTCTCCCATGGGTTTGAGCCCGCGGCGACGATGCCTGGCTCACGTACGGGGTGAAGCTCGTACCCTTCAGGACAAGCGTGGCGGCCGGGGCGTTTGCCACGCTTTTCTTTTGCTCCGCAGCCATCGCCGGCCGATGTTTGCCGCCGCCATGGAAACGGGAAAACCGTCCGGCCTGAAACCTTGATCCAGCAACCTTTGATTCAAGAACCTTGTGCATGAGGCTGGCAACAGCCAGGGAAATGAGAGAAGACTCCAGTGAGTGAAAAAATTGATGCCAAATTGGTGAAAGAGCTTCGCGAGAAGTCCGGCGCGCCCATGGGCGAATGCCTGAAGGCTTTGCAGGAAGCCAAGGGAGACCTCGAGGAAGCTTTTGTGGTGCTGCGTAAGCGCGGCATTGCTTCTGCGCAGAAGAAGGTCGCCCGCGCAACCAAGGACGGCGCCGTGGGTGCTTACATCCATGCCGGAGGCAAGCTGGGCGTACTGGTCGAGCTCAACTGCGAAACCGACTTTGTGGCCCGCACCGACGACTTCCAGGAGCTGCTCAAGGAGATCGCGATGCACATCGCCGCCAGCGACCCGCGCTACGTGAAGCCGGAGGACGTGACGCCGGCCGACCTCGATCGCGAAAGAGAGATCTATCGCGCGCAGGCCGCGGCCACCGGCAAGCCGGAGAAGGTGATTGCGCAGATTGTGGACGGCAAGATGGCCAAGTTCTACGAGGAGGTCTGCCTGCTGGAGCAGCCCTTCATCAAAGATCAGGCCGTAAGCATCAAGGAGCTGATCGCGCAGAAGGTGGCCAAGCTGGGCGAGAACATCACCGTGCGCCGCTTCGCGCGCTTCAAGGTGGGCGCGCCCGACTGGACCGTGGCCCAGACCAAGCCCGTGGATTCCGCCGCGGAGTAACTCCCGCTTCACATGAAGAAAAAGGGGCAGCCCGCATCGCGAGCTGCCCCTACTGTTTTGGGGCCAAGACAGATGGCTTACGGCAGGTAGTAGCGCAACGACGTGAAGAGCATGTTGTCATCGCCATGGGCGCCGTTGCCGGGATTGGCCGTGCCGCCCGCGCCTGACCACAGGGTGCGATCAAACCAGCTGTACTGGATGCCCTGGCGCAGACGTCCCTGCGCGCTGTTGTGGATGTTCCACCAGTAGCCAACCGTGAACTCCTGCACGTCCTTGTTGCTGCCGCCGCAGTTGGCTGGGGCCACGGGCGCTGCGCCTCCGGCGGCTGCGGTACCGTTGAGAGTCTCGGTCAAGCAGCCCGACATGTTCGTAGACCGGGTGCCGTAGCCGACCTGGGTTGTCCCGTTGAGCACATAATCGCGGTCGAGATAATCGCCGCCGTAGTTGGTGTACAGATTGAAATTGGGGCTGGGATTCAGTTCCAGCGTGCTGAGGGCGGAGAAGCCGTGAATGGGTGAGATGGTCGCATTCGGGCGCAGCGTGGCGTCGGCGATGGTCGAAGAGCCGTAGCGGCCCACGCCCTGGCCCCACAGGCCCTTGAGGCCGATGGTTACAAGCTTGCCTGCGAGCGGGGCGCGGAAGCCGCCGCCGATGCCGGCGCCTGTGGCCGTGCTGTTGTAGGGGCTGCCCGTAGTGGGGTAGATGCGGTCACGGAAGTTGCGGTCGATCCCGAACACCTCCCAATGGCCCCAGCCCGGCTGCAAAGCAATTTTGACCACAAAGTCCGGCGTGTAGTTGAAGGAGTAGTTGGCAGTGGAGTTGTAGAGGCCGCCGCCGGTCCCCGTAGAACCAAACAGTTCATTGGTCGGCAGGCCCTGGCCGGAGGGGTTCAGCATTTCGGCGTTTTCAATGGAGGCGCCGATGGCGGCGACCTTGCCGATGTCCTTGGAGACGCGGAAGCTGTATTGCCGCGACCAGACAAAGCCGGCTTCGTACTGTGCGTCGATGGTGGCCGGCAGAATCTCAGTCCCGCGCGTCAGGCCGGACGTCGTTTCCGTCGCCAGCGACCATCCCTGGCCGCCGGAGAAGTCCCAGCCGCCGGTCGTCTTGGCGTCGGCCCACAACTGGCGCTGCCGCAACGTGTAGCTGTTCGACTGGTTGTTGTTGGAGGTGACGCCGGCGCTCAGCCAGTCCATCTCGTAGTAGCCGGTCATGGTGAAACTGGGCAGCTTGCCCACGGCTTTGAGCGCGAGGCGGGACTGACGGCCTGAACCCTGGAACTCGCTCAACTGCGCCGCATCGGAGTTGGCCAGCGGGACGCCGGTAAAGGGAGTATTGATATCGCCGCCCGTAGCCCCCTGACGCCAAACGGTTTCAGCCGCCAGGAAGCTGCCGGTGGGCGAAAGGGTGATTCCTTTGAAATGAAGGACGTCTGGGCTCAAGATCTCCTTCTTGATGGCAGTCGTTTGGTCAGTCAACGAGGAGACGACCGCTGCGTTCGCTGCCTTCATGTCAGTCACTGTGCTTTGCAGGGTTGAGACCGCTGCTGCGTTCTCAGTGAACGCCTGTTGCTGCGCGGTGGCGTCTGCTTCAGCCTTGGCTGCCGCCGCCTGCGCGTCGGCCGCCTGCTGCTGCGCCTGTTTCAGTTGCGCATCCTTGTCGGCCAGGTCGCTTTTCAGGCTATCGATCTGACCCTGAAGCTCCCGGCGCAGCCCTTCGATCTGGTCTTCCACTGATGGCGGGGGAGGTGTCTTGCTGGCGGCGTGCTTTTTCGCCGGCGCTGCCGGATCGCTGGCGTGGGCATTGGAAACAACGAGACTGGCTGCCAGCATTGCCGCGGCAGCCACACTGAGTTGGAATTTCATTGGGCCTCTCTTTTTCCTCTCGGATCGGGTTGGATCGGTGCAGTATTCACCGGCCGATTGAACGCGCTACATTCTCTCATCGAGAAAACCTTGACTATGAATTTGTACTGTGTCCCTTAGGCGCGGCGTAACGTCGCCATGAAAGCCGTGGAGAAGCTTCGTAAAGCTGAGATTTGCCTTACCGCCTCCGAATCCAAGACTCGCAGAATCAGATGAATATTTGACGAATTCACATATTTTTTACAAAGCAATCCGTCCCTATCGGGACACGAACTTAGGGAATCGAAGTTAATCTCTCTTTAACAATAAATTTGCCTTCTCTACGTCAAGCCGCAAGCTTACGCTGATATCTCTCCGACCTGCCCGCCTGTTCCCTACTCCCTATTCCCTGTTCCCTTTTCCCCGCCCTTCCCCGCGCTCAATAGGTTGGCCAGCAGCCGGTACGACCCCGGAACCAACTCCGGAAACTGGCGATACAACGCAAAGGCGACGTAAATATAGGTTCCCTTGCCGGGATGGGTTACGAGCAACCCGCCACGTTGCGGGTCCTGGCCGGGATCGGCAGTCTCGGTGAGCGCCGTGTAGCCAGGGTCCCAACGATCGGGAAAGCCATGGCCGCGCTCTTCCAGCCAGCCTTCGAAATCGGCAGCGGTAATCTTGTTGGGCCAGTTGAGCAGCGGGTTGGCGGGGTCCAGCAGCTTCACTTCGGACCGCTCATCCACGACGCGCTCCGGCATGCGCCCCAGCTCGATCGGCTCGGGAGCCGCAAACGTCTCGCTCTGATACTGAACGATGACGGTTCCTCCGCGCTCGGCAAAGTCTTCGATGCGGGGCTGCGCGGCCGCCAGCTCCGGCGACGCCGAGTACGCGCGAATGCCGATCACCAGCACATTCCACTGCGAGAGGTCGGCTGTGGCCAGCTCTGCCGCGGTAAGAATGTGCGGCTCGATGCCCAGCTCCCTGATCGCTTCGGGAACCAGGTCGCCGGTTCCCATCACGTAAGCCACGCGCAATCCCGGCGCCACCTTCAAATCGATCTTGCGCGTGCGCAGCTCGGCCGGCGTGTATTGATCGGTCGAGCGCAGGCCGGGGTAAGCCACATTCCGCCAGCCGATGGTGTAGGACTTTGCGCCGGAATGGGCCACTGCCTCGATCATGTATGCGCGCGTCTCTACGTCGCCGGAGGGCACGACGGAAAATGTGAGCGGTTCCGTGTCGCCGGCGCTCTTCAGCTGAAATTCTCTTTGCGCCGGATCGGAGCGCCAGCCCTCGGGCAGCTTCAAATCCACTGTTCCCTCTAGAGCGCGCCGCGCATGAACCGTCACGCTCACCGGAAGCGGCGAGCCGTCCAGCGGCAGAATGCGCGCCTCCGGCTCGACCTCGACGCCAATCTCCGGCGTGATCACCAGTGGCTCGTACACCCCGCCCACTCCGCTCACGTGCGCCAGCGTTTGCACCACCTGCCCGATGCGAATGGGAACGCCGTCGAATGTAAACTCCGTCCACGCGGTCAATGGATAGGGTTCAAACGACCGCTCGCGCCAGGCTTCGTTCGCAATGTCGTAGGTCGGCTGCTCGGTGGTGGGCCGCGTGAAGAAGGGCTTCGTCGGCTGCGCATCCTCCGGCACGTGCAGGCGATAGATCGCGTTGGTCGACTCCTCCCCTCCCGGCGCTGCGGCCGGCTCGCCCTTCATCCACGGCTCCCCATTCCCGGTCTCAAACCAGGTCTTCACGAGATGCGCGTCGCCGGTGGCGCTGAAGGTATGAACGCGAACCCCGAACTCCTCGCCAGGCGAAACACTTCGCGCCGTTTCATCCGCCGTTCCGCCCCTTCCGCCGTAGCCTTGACCGCCCACGCTTCCGGTCTTGAACGCAATCATGTCCAGACCAAGCAGATCTTTCAGCGCGGTCTGGAACTGCGCGATCTTCTCACCCAACTCCAGCTCCAACCCGGCCTTCGCCTGCGCGTCCAGATCGCTCGCCTGAACGCGGGCATACAGGTCGAGCGTGGCGCGATAAACCGGTGCCAGGTGTTGCGCGCCTTGCGCCCCGCGTTCGCCTTCGCAATTCTTCTCGAACGAATTCAGGCCCGACTGAATCTCCTGAAGGCCGTCGTGCAGCCACGCCGGCGGCTCGCCAGTTGCCAGCCGCGCCAGGCCCTCGAGGCTGGTGTCAACCTGCACCTTGGAATTCCGAAAAAGATCGTCGTTTGCCGGTATCGCGCCATCGGGTTCGGGCTGCGCTCCACGAGCCGCCGCCCATAAGTGATAGCCCGTGAAGTCCGGCTCAGCCAGCGCCGGATTCGCGCCTCCATACTGCGACTTCTGCTCGCCCCACCCTTGGCGCGCAATCTGCACGTAAGTTCGCCCCAACGCCGCATCCCACGTTCCCGTGGGCAGCGTGACGTCGGCGGTCAAGGAGCCCGTGATCCATGCGCCGGTCGCATAGTTGTGGAATTTCGCCGGAGCCCACTTTCCCGTCGCGTAGTCGAACATCTGTCCGTTCGTGATGGGTGCAAACGGCGCACGCGAATAGACTGCCAGCGGCTGCCATGGCTCTAATCCATTCTTCAATTGCTGAGGAAATACCGTGCGGTCGCCGGCCGCCTTGAATGCCTCCTGCGCAATCTCGCCCGAAACCTGGTGTTGCCCGTGGCCGTCGCTCACGGCGCCCGCAAACGTGGAAACGATCACCTGCGGCCGTACCATCCGCACCGCCAGCACCGCATCGTAGAGCACGCGCTCGTGGCCCCACTTGGCAAACGATTCCTCCTGGGTCTTCGAAAAGCCGAAGTCCGCCTCCGTTCCCCACAGTTGCCGTGCGCCGTAATACTCATCGGCTTTCAGCAGCTCCTGTGTGCGGATGAGGCCCAGTGCGTCGTAGCTCTCGGCCGACATCGCATTCTGCCCGCCTTCGCCGCGCGTCAGCGTCAACAGTGTGGCGCGCACGCCCAGCCCGCGCGACAAGTAGGTCAGCAGCGATCCGTCCTCGTCGTCGGGATGGGCGACGATCATCAGCACGCTGGCCGTGGTGTTCAGGCGCTTCAGAGTCTGCTCCAGGTCGGCCTCGCCGCGGTCCTCCGGCAAAGGCAGTGCGTTGGCCGTGGGCTCGGGCAGCGGCACCGCGGCAAGCTCGCTCTCGGCGGAGTCCTGCGCCGCCTCCTGCGCCCGTGGCGCGGATTGCCCGGCGCCGGCGCAGATCAGCCCAGCAAGGGCCACGCTGGCAACAACTGGATAAAGTCTCTCGGCACGGAACATAGTCATCGTCAGTGTACAATCCGTTGAGCACATTAGCTCCATGTCTCTCCATTCGCCCACCTCCGCGAGCAGCGATCACCTCCAGCGCCGCATCGGACTGCGCTCGGCGGTGCTGTTCAACATGCTGGAAATGATCGGCGTGGGGCCGTTCATCACGCTGCCGCTGGTGATTGCTGCCGCCGGCTACCGGCTTTCCATATGGGCTTGGGTGCTGGGCGCGGCCATCGCCGTGGCCGACGGGCTGGTGTGGGCTGAACTGGGCGCGGCGTTTCCGCGGGCAGGCGGCTCGTATGCATTCTTGCGCGAAATCTACGGCCCGGCGGGCGCGGGCAACTGGATCAGCTTCCTCTATGTATGGCAGGTTGGTTTCACCGCGCCGCTTTCCATCGCTTCGGGCTGCATCGGCCTTTCGGGATTTCTCGCCGTCTTCTGGCCCAGCCTCGATTCAGCGCCGTTTGCGGCACTGCCCGCGCTCCACTATTCCAGCTTAGCCGCCGCCGCGGCCTGCCTGCTGGTGACCGCGCTGCTCTATCGCAATCTGAGTTCGATCACGCGGTTGGCGTGGGTGCTCTTCGCGGGCGTGCTGGCAGCCATCGCGGGAGTGATCGTCTCCGGCTTTGCGCGCGCCGCGGCCGCCGGCGGCTGGCAAATTCCGCGGGCGCCCACAGGGCTGGAATTGGCCGGTGCGCTGGGCGGCCTTGCGCAGGCCACGCTGCTCGCCACTTATTGTTATTGGGGCTACTACAACGTTTGCTTCCTGGGCGGCGAGGTGCGCCGCCCGGAGCGCACCATCCCCCGCGCCAT
Source organism: uncultured Acidobacteriaceae bacterium (assembly GCA_963770555.1). GTDB lineage: Bacteria > Acidobacteriota > Terriglobia > Terriglobales > Acidobacteriaceae > Telmatobacter. The sequence goes on along the minus strand of CAVYQC010000006.1, from coordinate 143,324 downwards.
TCTGCTCTCCGTCCTCATCGTCGCCGCGTTTTATGTGGCCATGAACCTGGCCGCGCTGCCCTCTCTGCGCGATGCCGCAACCCACGCCGCACAGAGCGCCGCGCTGCGCGTGCAACTGGTGGCCGATTTGGCGCGTTCCGCCTTCGGCCTCTGGGCCGGCTACCTGATCGCCGCTCTGATTGTCTGGACGGCCTTCGCGTCGGTCTTTTCGTTGCTGCTCGGCTACTCGCGGGTTCCCTATGCCGCGGCGCGCGACGGCAACTACTTCCGGTTTCTGGCTGCCCTCCATCCCAGGCACGGAATCCCGCACCGGTCGCTTGTGGCGCTGGGCCTGGTGGCCTCGTGCTTTTGCTTCTTCCCGCTGGCGCAGGTGATTACCATGCTGGTCATCACCCGCATCCTGCTGCAGTTTTTCCTTCAACAGGCCGGCGTCATGCTGCTGCGGGTGCAGCGCCCGGAGCTGGAGCGGCCCTTCAAGATGCCGCTTTACCCGCTGCCGCCGCTGGTCGCCATGGCGGGCTTGATGTTTATGCTCTTCGATCCCCGGCGAACGCAACAGAAGGGCGGCAACGCTCTGCTTGGCCTGCAAGTGGCCGCGTGCATCGCCATCTCTGGAACGGCGATCTACCTGGTCCGCGCCCGCCGGCTCCGCCAATGGCCCTTCGCGGCAGGCCTTTGAGCGCCAGCCGCTTTGATTTCCCGGAACCGGCTTCATCCTTTCCGCGCTCATCCTGTAACGCATCGGGCCGGAAGGGTGTCTAATAAATGCAGGCGCGAGCTTCCCCTTGCGAGGTCGCCCATGATTATCGGCCAACCAACCGGCATTCCGTCATCGGAGATTACGTCAAAGGACGCATATCGCCAGTACATGAACCGCCGCCGCTTTTTGCGCGGAGCGGCGGCTGCGGGCGCCGCGGCGCTCGGCGCCGATCGTCTTGTCCAGGTTTTCGAGCCGCGCACGGCGGCTTTCGCCGACACCAAGCTGCAGACCGTGCCAAGCCCGCTCACCACCACCGGCGAGCAGTTGACGAGCTTCGACGATATCACCCACTACAACAACTTCTACGAGTTCGGCGTGGACAAGGGCGCACCTGCAAAGAATGCCGGCGGCCTGCCCACGCGGCCATGGACCGTAAAGGTAGAAGGCAAGGTGGCCAAGCCGCTCACTTTCGATATCGACGCGCTGCTCAAGCTGCGCCCCCTCGAAGACCGCGTCTACCGCCATCGCTGCGTGGAGGCGTGGAGCATGGTCATTCCCTGGGTGGGCTATTCGCTTTCCGAATTCATCAAGCAATGCGATCCGCTCCCCTCGGCGAAATTCGTGCAGTTCCTCTCCTATTACGACCGCCACGTGGAAAAATGGGCCAGCGAAGACGCCACCATCTACTGGCCTTACTCCGAAGGACTGCGCATGGACGAGGCCATGAATCCGCTCACCCTGCTCACTTTCGGCTTGTATGGCGAAGTGCTGCCCAACCAGGACGGCGCTCCGGTGCGCGTGGTGGTTCCGTGGAAGTACGGTTTCAAGTCCGCCAAATCCATCGTCACGGTAAGATTCGTCGACAAGATGCCGCCCACCACATGGAACGATCAGGCGCCCGAGGAATACGGTTTCTATTCGAACGTGAATCCCAATGTGGACCATCCGCGCTGGAGTCAGAAGACCGAGCGCCGTATCGGCCTGCCGTTTTATGAGCAGCGCCGCACCACGCTCATGTTCAACGGCTACGGCGACCAGGTTGCGTCGATGTATGCGGGAATGAACCTGAAGAAGTACTTCTGAAGCGGAGCTAGCGGTGTTAGCCGCGCTCCGCGCGTGTTAGCGGTGTTCGTAACTCGCCGGAGCGGCTTTTGCTAATTCCGCTAACTCCGCTTTCTGAGCACTCATGAAACGTTCCACTCTCATCGCTCTCAAGACGCTGGTGTGGCTTGCCTGCCTTTGTCCGCTCGCCGATATCCTCTGGGGCGCAGTGAACAACAGCCTTGGTCCCGACCCGACGGCGGAGATCGCCAACACCACCGGCCTTTCCGCACTGTGGATGCTGGCCATTACGCTGACCATCTCGCCGGTGCGCAAGCTCTCCCCGCGGCTGGCCTGGCTCATCCGGTTCCGGCGTTTGATGGGCCTGTTCGTGTTCTTTTACGCCACGCTTCATTTACTCACCTATGTCGCACTCTATGCGGGATTCGATCTCAATGTCATGAAGACCGACATCACCAAGCGCCGCTTCATCATCATGGGGGCGACCACCTGGCTGCTGCTTCTGCCGCTGGCGCTTACTTCGACGAATTGGGCCATCCGCAAACTCGGCGGGAAGAACTGGAACCGGCTGCACATGCTCATCTATCCGGCCGCGCTCTGCGCCACGATTCATTACTGGTGGAAGGTGAAAACCGGGGTGCTTTCGCCTGCGCCGTTCACGCTTGTGCTGCTGGTGCTTTTGCTGGCGCGGCCGGTGCTCGAATGGGTGCAACGCAGGAAGGTACGCGCGGTTGCGGCGTAGTCCCTATCGAGCAGGCGTGGGTTGAGGCTCGTGCTTTCCCAGGTCCCAAAATCGGGACCTGGGGCACACCGACTCAGTCGAAGCGCAGCACTGTCTGCGCCACCGGAGAAAAACTCTTCCTGTGCAGCGGCGTGGGTCCAAGCCGCTTAAGCGCCTCCAAGTGCTCGGCCGAGCAGTAGCCTTTGTGGCGCGCCAGGCCGTAGCCGGGGTACTGGCGGTCGAGTTCGACGAGCAAGCAGTCGCGATGCACCTTGGCCAGTACGCTCGCGGCGGCAATCGAAAGGCTGGTTGCATCGCCCTGCACCACCGCCTGCTGCGGGCACGGCCAGTCAATCGTATCCACGCCGTCGATCAGCAGGTAGTCCGGGCTCAACGCCAGTTGCTCCACGGCCAGGCGCATGGCCAGCAGCGAAGCCCGGCGGATGTTGATGCGGTCGATGGTCTCCACATCCACCGCCGCCACGGCCCAGGCCACGGCGTTCGCCCTGATTGCGCGGTCGAACTCGTTGCGCGCCTTTTCGGATAATTTTTTCGAGTCCGTCAACCCCTGCAGGGAGCAGCCTTTGGAAAGAATGACCGCGGCAGCCACGACCGGTCCGAACATCGGCCCGCGGCCCACCTCGTCCAGGCCGGCAACGCGCAGGGCGCCGATGCGGCGCGCCGCACGCTCCAGCTTCCAGCCGCATACGGGTTCGCATGGCTGAGATTTGGCCATGCACTCAGTATAAGAACCGCCAGCCCCCACGCAAGAAACCCTCAGTTGTTCAAACTGAGGGTTCTGTTGAAAAAGAGGCTTTGAGGCGGCAGCTTAGGCGCGCACCTTGCCGGTTTCGCGGTCGATTTCTTTCAGGCGGGCGGCCTTGCCGCGCAGTCCGCGGATGTAAAACAGCTTGGCGCGCCGCACCTTGTAGCTGCGGATCTTCTCGATCTTGTCGATGACCTTGGAATTAAAGGGGAAGATGCGCTCGACGCCCTGGCCGAAGCTCATTTTGCGCACGGTAAAGGTTCCCTGCGGTCCCCTGTTGATGGCGATCACCAGGCCCTCGAAGGCCTGCAAGCGTTCCTTGTCGCCTTCTTTGATCTTCACCTGGACGCGAATCTGGTCGCCGGGCACAAAGGCCGGCAGATCGGTGCGCTTCAGCTTTTCAGCCAGGCGCTGCATTACGGGATGGATTGACATTGTGGCTTCCTGCGATTGAACTTAAGAACCTCAAGTTTATCAAAGTTCGGGCCGTTTTGCCTAATGCCGCGCTGAAATCTCCCTACGTACCGCATAGCTCTCACGCCGCGGTGGCCACGGCCGCATCGCGGGTAATAGCAATGACGGTCATGTCGTCCTGCTGGCCGAAGTGCTTTGCGGCTTCGACGATGGCGGTAACGGGCTGGGTGGAAAGCGCCCGTCCCCGCTCGAAGCCGAAGAGCTCGCCGAGGGTGTTTTGCGCCTCGACAATTCCATCGGAGTAGAAGGTGAGGCGGCTGCCTGCGGGCAGTGAGAAGCGGATGGTTTCGTAGCGCACCTCCGGCTTGACTCCCAAGGGCAGCGCGCCGGGCAATTCCACTTCCCTGCCATCGAGATAAGGCGAAAGATGACCGGCGTTGGCAAGGACCACCTGCCCGTTGGCGGCAATGCGCGCCACCAGCGCGGTTGAAAAGCCGCCACTGGTGCGGCCGATGAGCCTTTGGTTCAGATTCGCGAGCAGTTCGGCCGGATCGGATGTGTATTCGGCCACGCCGCGAATCGCTCCAACCAGTACCGAGACCAGCATGGCCGCGGGCAATCCCTTGCCGGTTACGTCGCCGATCACCAGCAGCAGGGCGCCCTCGGGCGCAGGCAGAATCTGAAAGAAGTCGCCGCCCACCTGCTGCGCCGGCTGGTAGATGCTTTCAATCTGAAAGCCGGGGACGATTTCGATCTGCTCGGGCAAAATTACCTGCTGCACTTCGCGCGCCGCGGCCAGTTCGCCCTCCATCAGAGCTTGCTGGTGGCTGAGGCGTGTGGAGCGCAAAACCAGGATGACGGCCAGCGAAAGCACGAAGAGACAAGCGCCGAGATCGCTGGTATTCAGCACCAGCGGCCCCAGCTTCAGAGCCTGAAGCCAGAGCTCGAAGCGGACCGTGGGGGCCGTCAACGCCGGAACCCGTTGCAGAAGAAAGAGCCCGAAGTACAGATAGAAGCTGAGACTGGAAAGAATCGAGGGAACCAGCAGGATGCCCGCCTCGCGGTTGCCGCGGCGCAGGTGGATGACAAGCAGTACAGGTATGACTCCTGCAACAATAGCCAGCAAAGGCGTCAGTTCCACGACGGCGCTGAGCCAGGATCCGACCCCATGCGCTGTCCCGACCATTGAAATGAGCATTCCAGCGGTCGCGACGGCCAGGAGGATTTGAATCCACCTGCCGAACCGGATGCGCAGAAACGCGAAGTACATCAGGATCATAAAAATCAGGTTTGCGATTTGCAGGGACTGGCGAACGTACTCCCACGCGGCGGGAACGTTGTGAAACAGCCGGTAAAACGTGGAAGGCATGCCCAGCGCTCCACTGAAAAATAGCAGGAATATCCAGAGATATTCGCGCTGCCGCGGCTGGGCCACAAACAGAGCCAGCGCGACAACTCCCAATCCGAGCCCGACCAGCATGTAAAACCATGCAAATGCGTTCTCGCCGATCACATGCATCCAAAGGTGATCGCTGAGCGCTTCCTGCTGGCCGAGGGTGAAGTTGGTGTAGTAATAGCCGGGAAATGCCCCGGTCCAGTCCAGCGGCGAGATGTGCACCCGCATGGCGAAGACCAGCGAGCCGGTGGCGATCTCCGCATCGGGAATGCGCTTCAGCAGCCGGCCGTCGAACGTGTAGGGAACGAACGGCGCGACCTGCCCGGTCTGGACGATCTTCTGCCCGTTTACATAGATCTCGAATGCGCTCGAGATGTTCCACTCCGAAAGCGCCAGCCCGGTCTCATCGGGCGCAACCTTCACATGCAGCCGGTACCAGACGATCTCCGGATGCCTGTTTGGAAAAACGGCTTTCAGCGAGGTTGTCGGGTCGAAGCGCGTCCATTGCGAGTCGTCGAAATCCGGACGAGCGTAATCGGGACTGTCACCCGCGTGGAGCAGCCAGGGGACCTGCGGATCGATGGGTGAGCGCAGGTTGGTGGCATCGAAGGTCTGCGCGCGGAGGGATCGCGGAGCCAGCCAGGAACTCAGGATTAGGAGAAGAACAACAGTATGCACGCGCCAGGACAGGCACAGCGAAATGCGGCAAGCCATAGGGCGGATGAAACCTCCACGCGATTTCAGTCCACCCTATCACCCTGTCTGCCGCTGGTCCTAGAGGAAATTCGCTATTGCGGCGGGGCGGCGGGAGGCGGAGCGGCCGCGTCGCCCCTCTTGGCCACGAACTCCGTGGCGGGACGGTCGCCCATCTGGCGCGTGAATTTGATGGTGTCCCCGTCCGCCTTGCCCGTATAGGTAATCGTAAAGTCGTTGCCGTTGAAGCTCAGCTTCTGCGTGAACGAGATGTTGTCCCCATCCACCTTGCCGTCGGTAATGTCGGTTTCGCCGCGCGGCGTGGTGACTTTTCCGGTAAGGGTGGTACCGTCGACGTGGAAGTCGAAGGTGATGGTTTGCGTGCCCATTCGCCCTTGAACCTCTCCGGACCACTTGCCGTTGAAGTCCGCGGCCATTGCGGCCACGGAGCCGAGCGCGAAAAACAGGACTGCGAGCCCAAGTTTGCGGATCATGCGAATTTCCTCTCAACCAGCGAAGCGGCTCCGGGTAGCAATGCGGGGGAATCCCGGAACCTGTGGAGAGGGACGGACGAATGCGGAGAGAAGTCTCAGGGATTGAGATGGAGCCGGGAGATTATTTTTGCGCCGGTGAACGCTATTTCGCCACCGTGACTCGATGAATGGGGTTAACGTCCCTGGTGTAGCGGCCAAGCAGTGCATTCCAGCGCACGATGGCGATGTCTTCGAGCATTCTGATGCCGTCTTTGAGGTAGCTGATGCGGCTGCGCTCGTCGTGGGCCCAGCTTACCGGGACCTCGTCGATGCGGAGCCCGCGCTTGAGCGCGATAAACAGGATCTCGGGATCGAATCCCCAGCGATCGATGGTCTGGAGCTGGAAAACGGTCTGAGCGGCGGCGCGCGTAAAAGCCTTAAATCCGCACTGCGTGTCGGCGAACGGCAATCCCATGACGGCGCGGGTCACGGCGTTGAAACAGCGGCCGAAAATCTGCCGGTAAAGCGGCTGGCGAATGGTCTGGCGGGTGCGCTCCAGCCAGCGCGAGCCGATGGCGATGTCGGCGCCGCCGGCGATTGCCGCAAACAGGCCGTCGGCTTCCTCGATGGGGGCGGAAAGATCCGCGTCCGTAAACATCACGATTTCGCCCAACGCCGCAAGCAGCCCATGGCGGACGCTGTAGCCCTTGCCCCGATTGCCGGGATTCTTGAGGAGACGCACCTCCGGTGCTCCGGCGGCGAAGGCGCGAACCACCTCGGCGGTCGAGTCGCGCGAGCCGTCGTCGACCACAATGATCTCCGCCGACCAGCCCCGGCTCCGTACGCACTCGGTCACGGTGTGAAGCGTCGCGGGAATGCGCGCGCTCTCATTGAAGGCCGGAATCACGATGCTGTAGCGCGGAGAGGACATAACGTTAAGAATTTCATCCGGCCCTGAGTTCGGGCCATAACACTTCCGTCCAGAGCGATTCTTGTCCGCAAAGTCTCAGGACATGATACCGCACCCGCCGGAAGCGCGCGGCGCCCGGCTGAGGTCCCTGGAAAGTCTGGCCAAATCGCTGATCCGCAAAGGCTAATTTAGCCAAGGGGCTTGCTTTTTCACCCCTTCATAGGCAGAATCCCTTTATGCTGAGAGCGGAGGTCTCACAGTCATGACAAAGGCAGACCTGGTGGAGAAGGTAACCAGCCTGGGCGACCTGACCCGCCGCGACGGCGAGGTGATCGTTGAAACCATTTTTGGCTCCGTCATCGGGGCTTTGCAGAGTGGTGACAAAATCGAGATTCGCGGATTCGGATCGTTTCGGATTCGCCAGCGCAATCCCCGCATCGGGCGTAACCCGAAGACCGGTGAGCGCGTGGAGGTTCCCGCCAAAAAGGTTCCCTATTTCAAACCATCGAAGGAACTGCGTGACCTGGTGAATCCAGGCCAGGCTTCCAGCGCGTCTTAAGGTATTTTTCCTTCAGATCAAGCTTTAATCGCATCCTGCGGAGTGGCATTGGCCGCGCCGAATGCCACTTTTCCGCTCGGGCTGCGCGATCTGCCGGCAGGAGAAATGCGCTCGACTCAATCCTCGAGCACCATTGATTTCCGTTTCTCGAGCCCGATCCGGCGCCCTGAAGCGGGCTGGTTCCATGCAGGCTTCCGAATGCCGATCACCGCCATCATTCTCCCGGCGCGCCCGCGCGAGCCGCGATGCGAAAAGAACAGGCCGGGATGGCATTGCGTGCAGCTCCCCACCACCTGAATCGATTTTGCCGCAATCCCGCAGGCCAGCAATTGGCGCCGGTTGGCTTCGATCAAATCGACATGCAGACCGGGGCCGGCGGAGGCGTGACCCGGCGCGCGCTGGGTCAGAAACAGCATCGGATACTTCATCCGCACCGCGTCCGCGTCGGAAACCTCGCAAAACAGCTCGCGCGCGTAGCTGAACTGAGACTCGAACTCCGAGAGTACTTCGTCGCCCACGGCGTAACAGCACGGCCCGATTCCGGGGCCGATTGCCGCGATCAAATCCCCGGGCCGGGAATCGAACTCAAGCCTCATGCGCCCAACGCCGGCCTCGACAATCCTCTTTACCGTGCCCCGCCAGCCGGCGTGGAATGCGCCCACGACGCGGGACTTGCGGTCTGCCACCAGCACCGGAATGCAATCGGCGGTCTGCACCGCAAGCAGCATTCCGGGCTGATCGGTGATCAATCCGTCGCCTCTGCGCGGCATCTTCCGGCCGGCGTCAGCCGCCGACACCCGCACTACCAGATTCGAATGGAACTGGCGCAGCGTGACCAGAGGAGTTGAAGCCGTACCGGTCGCGGCCTCAGCCAGCAACTGGCGATTGCCGGCTACTGTTTCCCTGCTGTCTTCGGCCGTAAAACCAAGATTCAATTCGCCTGGAGCATCGTCGGCGCAATACGCCCGTGTCCTGCCCGCCAGCCGGGTGCTGAATCCGCTCCAAAGCCATGCAAATCCCCAGCCCGGAACCGGGAGCCACCGGACTCCGTTGGCGGCAATGCGCGGCCTTGGCGCCGGGCGGGCGAACTCCTCCGGGGCGGCGCGATCCAGCCGTTCCGCGCGCATTGAGCCGCTGGATTTCCCGCGCCGGCTGCGCGCCAGGCCCGCTTCGGCAAACAGCGTGTCAATCCCCTGTAGGTCAGTGGTTTTAAGGCCGGGGGCGGGGTTCGAGCTGGACGAGGACGGCATCTCAAGTCCGATTTTACCGGCGGCGGCTCACCGGCGGTTCTCTCCGGCAAAGGACCGATTCCGCAGGCAACCCTGGGCTCGGACGAACCAAAAGCCTGAAAAACGAAAATGGGCCTACCTTCCGGTAGGCCCTTTCGAGAGGCAATTAAGGGAGGGAATCCAGGGGGGGTTTTGGGAAGAGGTCCACGAATGGACCCTCAAAAAGGAGTAGTAACCTTTCTTTGGTAGGACATCTTGGGGAAGCCTCTGCTAGTTAATCAATGAGATGCTGGGCGCAGAAAAAGGTTGCTCTTTCGATAGCCACACGACTTAAAACTTTTCCACAGATCACCTGGAGACCGCAATCCCCCGATAGCAGTACGCCGATTTTCCACTCTTTGCGGCATTTCCGCGAATTTCCCGCTACAGCGGTTCCACAGTTGCTGTGTCCCGAAGCCACGGTCGCCGAGTGGATTTTTCCTCAAGAAAAATCCACCCTGCACCGAGGCTGGAAACGGCTAAAACAACTGCGGAACCGCTCTGATATGGAGTGACCTGTCAATCCCTGCACGGCCGTGTGGTGGTTTTTGTTTTTTCGAGGACAGGGCCAGCAGCAGCCGGGGCAGATTGGGCGACGATTGATCAGTCTGATATTCGCGGGTCGGAACCGCATGGTCATGATCCGTCGGGAGCTGCCTCGGACTAAAGTCGCGAGTCCGGCTGAGCCTGTCGCATAGAGCGGTCGAGGATTCTCCTTCGTGCTTGCTCCGGCTGCGGCTGGCGCTGTCTTCGAAATGGTTGATGATGCTCATCGGGTTTCGAGGTTTTTGTCTTTTCCTTCTTAGGAAGGTTTTGGCTTTTGTTCTTGCTGTTGCTGTTGCTGTTGCTGTTGCTCTTTGCCGGTCATGCCGCCGTCGCCTGGCTGGCGGCAGTTTCCGTCTTCACGCCGATGGCCCAGATGAAGCCCAGCAGTTCGCGCCCCACGGCGGTAACGATCTTGCGCTGGTCCTTGCCTGCCGCGGCCAGCCTGGCGTAGCGCCTGTGCAAGCGCAGCTGCGCCTTCCAGGCCATCTCTTTGATCTCTTCCGGCACGCCTTCCTGCCGCTTGCGCAATCCCGGCCCCACGGCCGGCTTGAGACGATAGCTCCAGGCGGCTTCGATGGCGATGCGCCGCAGATGCGCGTTGCCGGTCTTGGTGATCGAGCCGCGTTGTTGCCGCCTGCCGCTGGACTCTTCGCTGGGCACCGCGCCGCTGTAGCCCATCAACTGCCGCGCGCCCTCGAATCGCGAGAGCTGCCCCAGCTCGGCCACCACCGTCACCGCCGAAATCTCGGCAATGCCACGCAAGGCCTGCAAACCACGGATCACTTCCTGCATCCCCGCCGGAGCCAGCTTCACCGCTTCACGGATCGCCTCCTCCAACCGCTTCACTCGCTCCGCCATGTGCTCAACCTCGTGCAGCAAATCCAGCCGCGTCCACTCCTGCGCCGCCTGCTCGTAGCGCAGTTGCCGCACCCAGGCTATATAAGGCTGGCTCCATGCCTTTATCCCAGCAACCGGACGCCGCCCCGTGCGCAGCAGAAACTTGCTCAGCCGATGCCGGGCCCGCAACTGATCCTGCTTGGCCGCCTCCCGTGTTCGCACCAGATCCCGTAAGGCCTCCGCACCGGCATCCGGAACCCACACCGCCGTCAGATCGCCCGCGCGATGGCAGCGCGCCAGCTTCGCCGCATCCCGCCGATCCGTCTTGACCCGGTCGCCGGCCTTGACCGGAACCAGCGTCGGCGCCACCACCGCACACTCCACTCCCAACTCCGTCAACTGCCAATACAGCACGTAGCCCGTGGGACCCGCCTCGTAGCAGGCCCGTAACTGCTCCGCCCCGCCCAGCTTCTTGATCAGCTTGCGCACCGACTCGGCGCGGTTGGCGATGATACCCAGGTTGCGTACTTCCCCGTCCTGCTCGGCGACCGCTACCGCGATCGTCTCGGCATGGACATCCAATCCCAAAAATCGTACCTTCTCCTTCATGACCGGTTCCTCTCCGCTTGTGGCTCTGGACTGTGTTCCTCTTCGACTCACAGCCTAACCCACGACCAGCGCACTGGAACCGGTCACTCCATGATGACTAACCGGCAGCTTCCAGCGGCGGAACGAAGGCAGACGCCCGGCTCCGTGGCCGTCGAAACGGCGCGGGATTGAGAGACTGCCACTCCGCGCGCCGGCTATTGAACCGTCAGAGTCACCGTGCCCACGGTCCCGCTTATGTTGCCGGATGTTCCGTTTACCGTGATTGTGTAAGTGCCTGGCGTCGTACCTGCGTTCCCGCCGCCACTCACGTTGCTGCTGTGTCCGCCACAGCCAGTTGCGCCGATAGAAGCAAAAAGCGCCAGGAGCGCCAGCAACGCGAGCCAGTTGCGCCGTCGGCGCGGAATTCCGAAGAACAGCATCAGGGCCAGCGCCGCGCCGCCCGCCGAGGGCCAGAACAATTGCTTTCTCAGGCTTTGGGCGTTGGTGGGTGCAGTAGTGGTCACCGTCAGTGTCGCAATGACCGCCGCGTTCCCGGTAACGCTCAGCGGATTTGGCGATAGGCTGCAGGTGGGTGGATCGCTGGTTGCGGTGGGACTGGTGGAGCAGGTCAGGTTGACGCTTCCCGTAAACCCGTTGGATCCGGTTACGGAGATGGATGCGGTATTCCCGGTGGTCGCGCCGGGTTGAATGCTGATCGATGCGCCATTGCCGCTGATGGTAAAGCCCGGAGGCGCAGTCACGGTGAGCTCGATTGAAGTCTCCTCGAACAAATTGCCGGACATTCCCGTAATCGTCACAGTCACCGGCCCTTCGACCGTCGCCGAGCTGGTGGCAGTCATGGTCAGTACTTCTGTCCCGCTGATGGTTCCGGGAGCAAAGCTATGCGTTACCCCGCTTGGGAATCCGGTTGCTGTAAAGCTGACGGCTCCGTTGAATCCTCCTACGTCGGTCACGGTAACGATGGTGGTAGTGCTGCCGCCCTGGGCCACGGTCACGGAGCCGGGCGAGGCCGAGAGGCTGAAGCTCGGCGGCACCACGACTGTGAGCATGACTGTTGTGGCCGCGGCTAGAGTTTGAGCGCCCGAAGTGCCGGTTCCCGTAATGGCGACCGTAGCTTGTCCAAGGGCCGCACTGCTGCCGGCGGTCAGAGTTACAACCTGCGTGCCGGCAACCGTGCCGGCCGCGAAGCCGGCAGTCACGCCGCCAGGCAAGCCGGATGCGGCAAGCGTGACCGCTCCGGTGAAACCGCCTGCGTCCGTCACCGTAATCGTGCTGGTAACGCTGCCGCCCTGGTCCACCGTCACGCTCCCCGGCGACGCCGAAAGCGAGAAGCCCGGCGGCACGTTCACGGTGAGGGACACGCTGGTGGTTGCAGTCAGCGTTTGAGCGCCTGAGGCGCCGGTCCCGGTAATCGTCACCGTAGCCGTGCCGGTGGCTGCGGTACTGCTGGCGGCAAGCGTCATCACTTGTGTTCCGGCAACGGTTCCGGCGGCAAAGCTGGCCGTCACGCCGCTGGGCAGGCCGGAGGCGGCAAGCGTGACCGCTCCGATGAATCCGCCTGATTCCGTGACAGTGATAGTGCTGGTTCCGCTTCCGCCCTGGATCACGGTCACACTGGCCGGCGCCGCGGCAAGCGCAAAGCCGGGCGGCACGACGACTGTAAGCGAGATGGTGGTGGTTTCGGTCATGCTGCCGGAGGTTCCGGTGATGGTCACCGTCATCGGTCCGCCGGTGGTGGCCGTGCTCGTGGCCGTCAGCGTCATCACCTGCGTGCCGCTGACCGTTCCCGCGGCGAAGGATGCGCTCACTCCGCTGGGCAAGCCCGATGCGGACAAAGTTACGCTGCCTCTGAACCCGTTCGCCGGCGTCACCGTGATGGTGTCCGTCGCGGTGCTGCCCTGCACGACCGTCACGCTGCCGGACTGCGCGGAAAGGGTGAAGCTTTCGGGCGGCGTCACCGTGAGCTGGATGGTCGTAGTCTCCGTCAGCGTGCCGGAGGTTCCGGTAACGGTGACGGTGACCGGGCCTCCGAGGGTGGCCGTGGCGCTGGCGGTCAGCGTCATGACCTGCGAGCCGGTGAACCCGGCAGCGAACGACGCAGTGACGCCGCTCGGCAGGCCGGATGCTGCAAGCGTCACGTTGCCGGTGAATCCACCCACGTCGGTAATGTCGATGGTGTCGACGCTGCTGCTGCCTTGCGCCACGGACAGGGTGGGCGATGAAGACGAAAGCGTAAAGCTCGGGATAGCGGCGGTGCCGGTGAGCGTTACGTCGACGACTGGAAGAATGTAGTCACCCTCAGATTCGCCAATAGTCGCAGCGCCGGTTTGGGCGCCAGACTCGGTTCCGGTGGGAGCAAACTCAAAAGCGTCCGCGCAATCCGCTCCGGCCGCAATCACGGCTGTGCATGCGGGTGTCCCGGCCGTGAGCATAAACGGGCCGGTCGGAGTCGTAGTCGTCAGCACGTTCAGCGTAAGGTTACCCGCGTTCTCCACGGAGAGGTCGAGCGGTGAACTGACTGAGCCGTCGGCGATGGGCGTGGCAAAGGTCAGCTCCGCCTCGGTCCGCTGAATCGCGTAGACCGTATCGTTGCCCACGTCGTTGGCGTAGAGGTTGCCATCTTCATCCAAAGCAATGGATCCCGCCTCCCCGGTGAGTTGCTCGACGGTCGTCGCATCGGCGAAGGTCAGCGTTCCGCTCACGGTGGGAATGCGCACGATATCGCCGCTGGTCTGGTCCGGAATGAACACGCTGCCGGATGGATCGACGGCGACGTTTTTGGGGGCTATGCTGCCCAGCGAAACGGATGCAACGGCCCCTCCGGGAGAATAGATCAGCAAAGCGCCGCTATTCGCCGCGCCGGAGGTTGTGACGTAAAGCTTGTCCGCGCCGTCCACGGCAATCCCTTCCATGTCGGCCAATCCCACAATCCGTACACTCGTGGCTCCATTACTGGGGTTGTAGGTGTCCACGTTGCCCGTACCGGAATCCGCGATGTACAGGACTCCATCCGGGCCGATGGCCAATGCTCCGGGCGTGTTTACCGGCGCTCCGCCAAAAGTGGTTGACCGGGAGACTACCGTGCTTTGGTTGGCGGGAACCAGAGATCCGCCCACGCCGGGAATTTCAAAGACCTCTTGTTGCGTGCTGTCGGCGATGTACAGATCTCCGCCGGCGTCGAAAACCATGTCGGAGATCGAGGAAAACCCCGAGGCAATCTCAGTGGGCGTGGCTGAGGAGGGCGAGCCCGCCGGGATCTCAAACAATGCTGACCCGTCGCCCACGAAGATGTCGCCGGCCGCATCCGCTCTGATGGTATTTCCAGCGCCGAATCCGATGCCGGGCGCGGCCGGGTACGCGGTCCAGATGCCTGGATCGACATCGAGCAGCGGCCCCTGTCCCACGCCGCTGAAGGTTGAGGTTCCGCTGCCGCCTCCGGACGCCGAATCCGCCCCGGTCACCACCGCGCTACGCTCACCTACGTCTGCGGGATTAAAGACGGAGACCACCGGGAAAGCCACGCCGGCATTCAACGAGTTGGTGCTGCCGGCGCCAGAAGCCTGAGGGCCGAACTCGCCTCCATTCTTTCCAAATTCGTCAACGGTGGTGAAGACAAGAGCAGGGTTGGGAATGCCGTCATTGACCACGGCGAAGATCTGTCCGGATGTAATGCCAGTCGCCGGATTGTAGATCGGCGTGTCTGCAGGCGTTCCCACCACGGTCGCGGGCATAGCCAGATTGTTGATCTTGACCTCGGCAACGGTGTCGGCGCCGCTCGAGTTGATCGCGGTCGAAGACGCTGCCAGATAGACATTGCCCACGCCGTCGAGGGTCATCACCTTTGCGCCCTGTGGCGAAACCTGGTAGAGAGCCGTGGGCTGGCCGGCGGCAAGGGGAATCCCGGTGGGAGTGTCAGGGAAGCCGAAGACGCCGTCGCTCTGGTCGGCAAAATACACCGTGTCGCCGTCGTTCGCGGTTCTCAATACGGCCACGGCGTCCAGTTCGTTGTCGTAGGGGCCGATGGTGGCCGGCGTCAGGGTGTACAGAATCTCCGGCGAGGCAGAGTAGCCGGTCATCTTCCCGCCGTAGCCCGCGCCCGTGCTCACCGGCAGTTCGTTGAGATTGGAATAGTAGTTCGTGTAAGCGTAAGAGGGCGCAAGCGCCACGTAAGTGGAGGAATCCGTGAAGAACAGGTTTCCCGCCGAATCGATGGCCAGGCTGCCGGCAATCAGTTGGCCTGAACCTGCAGGCGTCGTGGCCGGAGGGGTGGGAACAGGTTCAGGAGCGGTGGATGCCAGTGGCTCCTGGTAAAGCTCGACCGGACTACCCGTGCCGCCCAGGCAGGCCGCGGCGCACTCGTAGATGCCGTTCGCCGTGTATCCGGATGTGTTTCCATCCCCCCCGGTAATCCAGAACAGATCGCCCTTGGCGTCAAACGCCATCGCGTCCGGATAGATGGTGCCCACGTGAGAGACAGCGCACTCCGTGGTGCTCAATGCCGTGCATGCGGCCAGGCCGGTGGTAGGCGTAGTGAACGCCGCATAGCCGCCGTTCGACGTTCCGCCCACGTAAGGAAGCTTGACGACCGTCTCGGGCGCGCCATACAGGCTGCCAACGTAGATATTGTTGTTACCGTCGATGGCCACCGCGCTGGCGCCGGACCACACGCCCAGCGTCGTTTCAGCGCCGGTTTGGGCATTGATCAAGTAAAGATTGTTGGTGTCGGCCTCGGCGATTTCGCCCAACGCGTTCACCGCAAAACTGCCTCCGGTAGGATTATTACTGGTCTGCACATAGCCGGTGAATGTGTTGAGCCATTCGACCTGGGTCAAAATAACCTGGGCGTCGGCCGGAATCTGCACCGGAACGTAGGTCGTCACCTGGAAGGTCCGCGGAACGCTCGCGGCTGCCTGGAAAAGGCCATTGCCGGCTTGCGATGCGGTGATGGTGCAGGTGCCGGTGTTGCTCAGCGAGGCCGTCGAGCCCGAAATGGTGCAGACGCCCGTCGTCGACGACATATAGCTCACCGGCAGGCCGGAGCTGGCCGTCGCCATGAGAGCAAGTTGCGTTCCCACCTGCTGGTCGCCGGGATTGGCAAAGGTGATGGTCTGCACGATAGCAGGCTCGACCGTGAGGGCAATGGTGGTGGTTGCGGTCAGCGTATTGGAGGTTCCCGTGATCGTGATCGTCCCTGGACCGCCAATGGTGGCCGTGCTGCTGGCCGTGAGCGTAAGTATCTGTGTGTCGCCGACTGCGCCGGGACTGAAGCTAGCGGTTACCCCGCTGGGCAGCCCGGACGCCGCCAGCGTGACCGTTCCGGTAAATCCGTCCAGCGGAGTAATCGAGATGGTCGTGCTGGTGCTGAGACCCTGACCCATGATCAATGTCGAATTCGCGGGAGCCAGCGTAAAGCTCTCCGTTGTCGACTCGTACCACTCCGGAAGAATAGTCGTCCCCGCATATTTGCCTTCCGGCGAGTATCCGGTGTCTGTACTGACGTCGGGAGCCGAAACCGTCCAATCCCACCAGAAGACGCCGTTCATCCACGGCTGGCCGCTGAACACCTGAAAAAAAGCCTCGTAGCAATTGGCCTGCTCGGAATCGTCGACGCCGTCGGAAAGGTCGGAGTTGTACGGTTGCTCGTTGGCGCCCGGCGTGCTCTCGTATCCAATCTCCGTAAAAATAAAAGGCTTGGCCGGGTACGCGCTGTGCAGGTTTTCGAGGGCCAAGAATGGCGCGAAGCCGTTTACGTTGTCGCCCGCGACGGTCCATGCGTTGACCAACTGCTGGATCGACGGATCCTCCTGGCCGGTGAGTGGAAAGTATCCGTCCACTCCGATGATGTCGATATCGTTCCAGAACGAAACCGTCGTGAATTCGTCGCCGGCGCTGGTGGCGTTGGCGCCGTAGGCAAGCGTCAGGTTGGGATACGCCGCGTGAATCGGGTTGATCACATATTGCAGCCAGTAGGACTCGCAGCTTCCCGCGCAGGTGTTTCCCGTGAGCTTGGCGAACTCGGTGCCGATAACCATGGTTCCGACGTTGTTCTCCGAAGCGATCTCGGCGAAGTGGAGAATGAACGACTCGTAGCTGGTAAACCAGGCCGTGAGCCAGGCCTGCTGCTCGGCGGTGGTCGTATCACTGCTCGGCCAGGTAAAGTCGCCCCTCCAGATTCCGTCCATCGAGTCCACGTGGGGCTTGAGAGTTACCGTGATTCCCTGCGCCTGCAAATTCTGGATGGCCGCAATCACCGCGTCATCGCTGGGCGAATAAGAGGCCGGCGCAATCGAGGTTGAGGTATAGGTCTGCACATACCAGGTGGCCATCACCGCGGTGTAATTGGCGCCGGTTGCCCGCAGCGCCGCAGCCGAATCGGGCCCTTGCGGATTTTCAAGGTACTCGTTCTGCGAGTACGAAATATAATCCATTCCGTTGTAAGTGAATCCGGACTTGCTCTGTCCGAGCGCAGTGGACGCGGCTAAGGCAATGGCAAGCCCGGCCGCGATGGACAGGGCAGGAAAGACGCAGGCAATGCCGCGCCAGGCAGCGTGGGCAGGCTTCATGGCGTCACCCCGGTGTGCGTCAGGCACCAGCTCGGAACCGCAATCTGATCTCCGCTCTGAATGCCGTTATCGCCGCCCACTGTCTTTGCCGCGGAGCATTCCTCTCTGGCCTGGCATCCGCCCGCGCATCCCACGATCCTGGTTACCGCGATCTGCACCGAGCGCACGCTGAACGATTTCACCGTTCCGCAAAATCCGTCGCCGCCCCAGGGGCGAACGCACACCGTATCCCCCACTGATTTGCCCGTGGAGTGCGCGCCGGACGCGAGCAGCAGCGCCGCCATCTGCGTCTGGCCTGTGTTTTCCGCAACATTGAGCGCCGTCCCCGTTCCGCGCGCGGCCCGGTTCAAATCGGCCCCCGCCGCGATGAGAGCCTCGACCGCCTCGATCTTGCCGCTCTGGGCCGCGGCAATCAGCGCGGTCCGGCCGTCTGCCGCGGTGGCATCCACGCCTGCTCCCCGCGCCAGCAGCGACTTGATGGTTGCGGCCTGGCCCGCGGATGCGGCAACGATCAGCGGCGTCAGGCCCTGCGCATCGCGGGCGTCCAGGCCGGAGCCGGGCCTGGAGTCCTGCTGCCCGGCCGCCGGCTGAGCCGATCCCTGCGCCCCGGCGCCTGGAGCGAAAAAGACCAGCGCCGATACTGCCATTGCGGAAAGAATGCAGGCGGCATACCTGTGAACGCGCGGCCGGCTGGATGACATCGGAAGTCTACGCATCTTCTTGCTTCCCCCACTGCACACGGATTCCAATTGGGTTGGAACTTTAAGGTGAAGATAACGATATCAAACAAATCTCGGGGGGTGTATGAAAAACACGCACACTTGCCGCCTGACGCAGCGGGGAATGGGTTCCGATCGAGCGAATGGTGCGTTAGCCCGCCAGCCGATGGCCGCTTACTTTGGTGCCTTGGCAAACGATGCAATTGGCTCGCGGAATCTCCCTGAGTGCCGATGACGCAAGAGATAAGGGAGCGAAGCTCCGGCTCCCGGATTGGCGTGAAAATGTCGATTGCAGCTCTATCGACGGCGGGATTTTCGCAGTATGTTGCGCTTACCAGCAATGTGGGCGCATCGCAGCAGGCGTGGCAATCGCTCCAGCAGAACATCGCCTCGGGCAACCTGACCGCCGCGCAGACTGCCTTCAACACCTACCAGCAACTCAGCCAGAACCTTACCGGGTCCGGCAGCAGTTCGAATTCAAGCACGCAGCTTGCCGCCGATATGACCGCGCTCGGAACAGCCATCGGCTCGGGCGACGTGACATCGGCGCAACAGGCCTTCACAACCGTCCAGAACGATCTGAAGAACACGCCCTCGCAGGCCGTTCAAAGCGCGGAGAGCGCCGTGGCGCAGACCGTGGGCTGGGTCGACGAGTTGCTGAATTTCTCCGGTTCGAGCGGCTCGTCTTCTGAGCCCGTCGATCCCGCCACTTCGATTCTCGACAGCGCCTATGGATTGAGCACCTCCTCCAACGCAACCGATCCCGACCTCGCGCTGCTTGAGAGCCAATACGGCGACGTTGCCTCGGGCAGCTCTTCCGCAACCGGAAGCACGGCCGCCAGCGCCGCTTCGAACTCATCGTCAAGCGTCTCAGCGAGCGCCGGGAACGCCGGCAGCGGCGCGAGTGTGAACGTCTACGCCTAGGCTTAGCCTCATCGACGGCTCGTTCCGCGCGCTCACGATAAGACCACGATGTTGTACACCATGTGCAGAATCACTGCCGGCAGCAGACGGCCGGTCTTTTTGAACAGCAGCGCGTTGGTTGCGCCCAGCAGCGCCACCGGCGCCCATGCAAGCGGAGGATGGTAAATGGCAAAGAAGGCCGCGCTGCCGGCCACCGCCTTCCATCCGCCCCACTCGCGATCCAAGGCCCTGAAGAGCAATCCGCGAAACAGGTACTCTTCGGCAAATGGAGCGAAGCCCACCGCCATTACCGCGTACCAGATACGCAAATCCGGAATGTTTGCCATCTGCTCCTGCGACTTGCGGATCAGCTCCGCGGCAGCGGGAATATGACCTAAAAGGGCGAGGTAGCCATGTGCGAGCAAACCCAGCGCCAGCCCGCCGCACGCGCCCGCTAAGAGCGCCGGAACCATCGCGCTCCCTCCCAATCCGAATCCGCGCCACCATCGCTCCGCATCCTGGCGTTCCGGGTTCTGGGGTTGCGCATCCGCTCGCCAGCGCCAGACGGCTGAGAGAGAGACTTCGCGTTTCTTGAGGAAATGCGCTGTTCCGATGGAGACGGCGACAGCGCACACGCCATAACTCAAAGCCTGCGCCATGGCCAGGTTTTCGCGTCCCACGGCCAGCAATGCCAGGCCGGTCAACACCGCCCCGCCCTCGACCAGAATGCTGATCGCAATCATGGCGTGCATCAGCGTGGGCGGCGGCGGCACTTTTTCCGACCATGGATCGTAAAGGTAAGGCAGCCGGGCGCGGAAGTTCTCCCACATCGCAGCCGCCGTGACGAAGGAATATACAATCCCCATGAAGGCGATATGCCACTGGTTGGTCAGCACACCGATCGAGAAAGTGAGCATGCCGAGCTGCGCCGCCCAGCGCCGTCCCCAGGGGATCTTTTCCGCTTCGCCGCTCGACGAAGTCACCGTAACCAGGGTCACCGATTTTTCGGCCATGCTTCGGGAAAAGAAAAACCACCCCACCCCCACCAGCGCAATCTTCCAGATGTCGGCCGGAAACAGAAAACATGCGTATCCGAGCACCAGGGCCACCAGGCCCGATGAGAGAAGCGACCACAGCCACGCTTTGGCCTTGAGCAGGCTCTCCAATCCCCTGGGCCAGGTCAGCGCGATCCACAGCGCCGAACCTTCCGACGTAAGCGATTTCGGCCCCAGGATCCAAAGAAAATACGTTCCGAAGAAGATGCCCGCGCCGCAAAGATAATTCCAGGCGCCCT
This sequence comes from uncultured Acidobacteriaceae bacterium, assembly GCA_963770555.1. GTDB lineage: Bacteria > Acidobacteriota > Terriglobia > Terriglobales > Acidobacteriaceae > Telmatobacter. The sequence goes on along the minus strand of CAVYQC010000006.1, from coordinate 122,891 downwards.
CGGCATGGCTCAGCACTCCGCGCAGATTGAACACCTGAACCCCGGCCACCGTAAGCGGAATCAGGATGGTCTGAACGATGGCGCTGCGGTCGCGCGCGAACCAGAGAAACTCCTTGCGATAGAGCGGTTCTTTGCCGAATCGTGCCGCTCCCTTTCTCGATGCGGAGGGTCCCGGGCTGGTTGAAGCAAGGTTCCCGCTCAGTCCCTGTTGCGCGCCCCACACACTGAACCTCACCGCGCCGGCGATCGTTATGCCGGCAGCGATCCAGCAGGCGAGCAAGCCTGACGGAAACAGGAAACTGCCGTCCGTTCGTCCGCCCAGGAACCATTGCAGCCAAGGCCATGGCAGCCACGCAAAAACGGGCAGGATTCGGCTGGCCGAGCCGACCAGCTTGGGAATAACGAACAGGCCTATGAAGAGCAGCATCATCGAGGCATAGCCCAGCCAGCTCATCAGCCCGATCATGGCTCCCCGCGTGCGCGGCGAAAAGCGCAGGATAACGCCGATTTCCAGCGCCTTCCCCAGGCACGCGGCAGCGATGGTGGCTGGTACGCCGATCAGCATCACCGCCAGCAGGCCGAGGCCCGGGCCGTAAACAGAGCCATACAAAATGCCCGCAAATAACGGGCCGCCCCAGTAAATGGGATTCGCGGCGATGGGTGAAAGCATCTCCGCCAGGAAAATCGCGCCGGACGGGACTGGATGGCTGAACAACCATTCCCACATGGGGTGCCTGCGCCGCTGCAGATCGAGCTCCAGGCCCTCACCCTGAAAAACCAGCATCACTGCCCACCAGAAAAGAAACACCGAGCCGAGCATCGCCGGAATTGGACCGGTTCTGCCCAGGGCGGCGATTCCGGGAGATGCTTCACGGACGGAAATCAAATTGCGGGCGCCGTCGAGATGCACCGCGTCGCGCAGCCTCTGCTCAATGGCCCCCCGCGCGCCCCCATACTCGTTGGCGATGCGTCTCGCCTCCATTGAGTAGTCGGGCTCAACCGGCGTGTCGCCCAAGTCGAATGGGCTCTCCGGCGGTGTTTGCGTGCCTCCTACCGCTCTCAGGAACGAGGCGCTGACAACGATCTTCCCCTCACGCTCGGCTTCAATCCGTTGACCGGAACTGACGGCCACACGCACGGCAAATGCCGCAAGGACGTTGAGAACGATCATGAAGAGAATGGCGAACCCGAAGCCGAATCTGCTCCAATCGGCGGATTTGCCGCCGCTGCGATTGCGAAGCAGCTCCTGTTGCCGTCTTCGCCGCCCTGAAGAGCGTTTTCGCGCCGCGCCAAGAAGCAGCCGAACCACTCTCCAGAAACCGGTTGCACCCTTGGAATCGCTTTTCATTCCTGTGGCGGCCTGGCTGTCAATTTCAGAAAGATCTCTTCCAGGCTGGTTTCGCCGAACGTGGCGCACAGTTCGCTCAGAGATCCGTTCGCAACCAGCGTTCCTTCATTGATGATGACGGCGTGGGAACAGAGCCGGGTTACGTGATCCATCAGGTGCGTCGAAAACAGGACCGTGGTTCCCTGCCGCGCCGTTTCAAAAATCAGATCGTAGAACAGACGCGTCGATTCCACATCCAGCCCGTTGGTAGGCTCGTCGAGCACCAGCAGCTTGGGCTCGTGCAACATGGCCAGCAGAAGCCCGAGCTTCTTCTTCATGCCGCGCGAGTAGTCCTCGGCGTAATTGTCGATGTCCTCGGCCAGCCGCAGTCTGGCAATCACCGGCGTGATTCGCGCCATGGTCGCACGCACGTCCAGTCCGTGCATGGCCGCGCTCAACTCCAGCAGCTCCCGCCCCGACAGGTAGGAATAAAAGATAGGCTCGTCGGGCAGGAATCCGATCAGGCGTTTGACCTCCACGCGGTCCTCGAACGCGTCGCGGCCGTCGACCAGCAGGCTTCCTTCTGTCGCTTTGAGGATTCCCATCAGCAGGCGGAATAGCGTCGTTTTCCCGGCGCCATTGGGGCCGAGCAGTCCGCAGATCTGTCCGGATGGAACAGCGAACGAGACGTTCTTGACGGCCACTTTCGTACCGAATGACTTTGTCACGCCGTCGATCTTCACCAGCTCGGCGCTGGCTTGCCGGGAACCGTCACCGCCGTCGGCGCCGGACGCGCCTTCTTCCATGTGGGGATCGCCTTCGCTCATGGTGATATACAGGCCGGCTCGATTTGCGCCCGGATTTCCACTTGAGCATACAACAAAATCGGCCCATCGCAGAAGCTGCCGAGGCCCATCCCCTAGTTCAGCTCCCTCACCCAGATGTTCCTGAAGCTGATTGGCTCGCTCTTGTCGCCGTGCGCCTGCAGCTTGATGGGCGCGGTGTCGTATTTCTTGTAAAAGGGCCGGCCGATATACAGCGTCTGCCCCGTCAATTGAAAGTGATTCTGCACCAGCACGCCGCTGAAGAAGACCGTGACATAAGCCGGAGTTTTGAGCGAACCGTCGTCGTTGAATGTGGGCGCGGTCCACACTACGTCGTAGCTCTGCCATTGGCCCGGCTTGCGGTTCGGGTTGACCAGCGGAGGGCTTTCTTTATAGATGCTGCCCGCCTGGCCGTTCACGTAGGTGGTGTTGTTATAGGAATCGAGTACCTGCAATTCATACCCGGCGTCACCGGGTCCGGTGGAAGCGAGAAAAACGCCGCTGTTTCCGCGGGCCTGCCCGCTGCCGGTGATGTCTTCAGGGATTCTCCACTCGATGTGAAGCTGGTAGTTCTTGAACCTCCGCTTGGTTTCGATGTTGCCGACACCCGGCGCTTTGCGCACCGTAAGGATCCCGTGGTGCACGATCCATTGCGCCGGCGTGTGGTCCTGGGCCGAAACCCACTCGTCTTCGTTCTTGCCGTCGAACAGGACGATCGCATCGGAAGGAGGGTCTGCATCTTTCGCCCCCGGGGTTACGATTTTGGGCACCGGCTGCCAGACTTCCGTATCTTCAGGCTTGGGCTGCGCCGGCTGCTGCGCGAAGAGCGATGCGGTAACAGAGACGAAGCTCGCCATGGCGAGCAGTTGCAAAGATCGATGAATGACCGATTTCATTGGATAGAATCCTTCCCACGCCATTCTTACACGGTGAGGGCCGCCGGGCCGGCGTGGCCCCGATTATTTCCGGCTGGCGGAAGGACTCGGGCGAGCCGCCTTTTCAATGACCCGCGTAATCAGGCTCACGGGGAAGAACCGCACCAGGAAGGCCGTGATCCTGCCGCTGAAGTTCGGGATGATGGTGCGCCGGCCGCGCGCCAATGCGTCGATCGCGATCCGCGCCACCTCCGGGGTCGGCTGCACGCCGCGGTTCTTGAACAGGCCCGCGCCGGCCACATCGAAGAACTCGCTCTCCGTCGGCCCGGGGCAGAGCGCGGTCACTTTCACCCCGAATCGCGCCACTTCGGCGGCCAGCCCGAGCGCGAAAAACCGGTCGAAAACCTTGGTCGCCGCGTATGTGGTCATATACGGAATGGGTTGAAAGCTCGCCGTCGAAGCCACAACCAGAACCCATCCCTGCCGCCGCTCCACCATGCGCGCAACGAAGAGCCGCGAAAGCCGCACCACCGCCTCGCAGTTGACGCGCACCTGGCTCAGCTCCTGCTCCTCTGCGTTCGAGTAGAAGCTGCCGTATTGGCCCAGTCCCGCGTTGTTGACAAGAATGTCGACTGCAACGCCCGCGCCCTCGGTCACGTCGAAAATCTGCCCTGGCGCTGCGGGATCGTTCAAGTCGGCAACCACGATGCGCGTCTCGGTTCCTCTCGCGCCCAGCTCCGCGGCCAGCGTCTCAAGCCGCTCGCGGCGCCGCGCGGTGAGAACCAGTTTCGCCCCGCGCGCGGAGAGCTCGCGCGCCAGCGCGGCGCCGATCCCCGCGCTCGCCCCCGTCACCAGCGCCCATCTGCCGCGGAAATCTTGTGTGTCAGCCATTGCGGGACCATCTTAACGTATGGATGATAGGGGACGGCGAGCAGCACGGCTTAAGGCTGCGCATCATTGCTTCAACAGCTTGAACGCGTGCATCCATTCGTTGTGCAGAAACCCCGGAATGCACCATAAGATGCAGAGAGGCTCGATGGCCCGCGCCGCTTCAACGCTGCCCATATCCGCCGTTTCCCAACCCAGCTCTTCAAGGATGCCGCTTACCGTAGCTTTGGCGCCGGCATCGTTGCCGCAGATGAACATGGTGGGCTTGCCCGCTTCAAACCGGGGATCGATCATCAGCGGGCTGCCCACCGAGTTGAACGCTTTCACCAGATGGGCATCGGGAAACTCACGCTGCAACCGCTCCATCAGCGAATCGTTCGGCCCCGTAAAGAAGGACAACACGCCACTCACCGGCGGCGCATCGGCAATCGGATTGCACGCATCCGCAATGGCTTTTCCGGACAGATTTTTCGCTCCAGCCAGGCGAAGCACTTCCGATGCGGCGTCGCCCTTCACCGCGAGAAGCAACAATTCGCCGAACTCTGCCGACTCGACAAACGTGCCCGTGGACGCCCCTGGATTCTGCGCCGCCCACTCCGCAAGCTTCTCCGGCGACCGGCTGCCGATTTTCACGTTATGCCCGTGTTTCGCTAAACCGCCCGCCAATGTCTGCGCCACAACACCCGACCCGAGAACTCCGATCTTCATTCCAACCTCCTAGTTGGAAAGTGATTCACCGGAAGCGAAAAGAGTTCAATTAAAATTTCGCTTACCCCGTCTCGCTTCCTTGGGTTTGGAGCCCGGCGCGCGGAGTGGGCTAGCGATAGATCTCCCGGCGATTGCCAATGCGGATCACCAGGATTTCGATGAGCTCATCTTCGATTCTGACGATAATACGGTAATCTCCGACGCGGTATTTCCAGAACTCGCCGAGTTCGTCGCCTTTGAGCGCTTCACCGATACTGCGTGGATTTTCGAGCGGAGCGATGCGCTCGAAGAGGAAACGCGAGATTCTGCGGGCAATCTGGGGATCGAGATCTTCCAATTCTCGTTCCGCCTTGCGGTCAAACTTAATCGACCATGCCATGGCGCTTCATCACTTCCTCAAGAGAGACCGTGGTGCTGCGTCCCGCGCGAATGTCGGCTAGTCGTTCTTTGGCGATGTAATAGTCTTCAAGATCGTCCAGGTACGCAAGGATAGCCTCGCGGGCGTAGAAGGTCTTGGTGCGCCCGCTGGCCTTGGCCAAGGCGTCCAGACGTTTTTCTATCTCTTCGGGAAGGCGGATGGCCAACATAGCGGAGCTCCCATTGAGGTTGCTATACAAGTATAGCAGATCGGCGAGATCGTCTCTATTTCGACTTCGAGACTCCCTTCTTTTCGGGCTTCATGTCGCTCTTTTTACTTGGATTCCTGTTCTTCTCGACGCGCAGCTTCCAGGCGGTGTGCAGCGCGCCGCGCACTGAATCTTCGTCCGCCACGGCGAGGCGGATGTGCGTCATGCCCATGCGGCCCCAGCCGCCATGAATAGGCAGAAACAAATCGGGACGGTCGGCAATGAACGCGGCCTGCAATTCGGGCGTGATCATCAGGTTGCCGTAGCCCTCCTTCACCGAGGCCAGCGTAGCAAAGATGCGTCCGCCGACTCGGAAATCCACCGCGCCCATGTGCGAGCCCTCTTCCGCGCCTTCAAGGCTCAAAGCAATGCGGCGAAAATCGGCAGCCTTCATTTCGCGGCTCCGATCGGGGCGCCATCGAATTCCTCGTTCAGCCATTTCGTGAATGCGGCAAACTCCTCGTCGCGGCCGAGAAAATCGCGCACCATCTGCCGCCCCGGCTTGGAGCCCCCCTGCTCCAGCACCGCCTTGCGGTAGCGCGCGCCTGCTTCGCATCCCAGCAGATCCCCGGGATCGAACTGTCCGAAGAAATCGAGCGCAATCACTTTGTCGAATGCGTAGGTGTAATAGTTCGACGAGTAACCCGTAAGGTGACCGAAGCTCGCATACATGCGGTTGCCTTCGAGCCAGGTCCACGGCTGCATGGACTCGTAGAGCCGCCTGGTGATCGCATCCAGGTCGATTCCCGACGGGTCCTGGTCGTGCAGGTCGAGCGAGAGCGTGGTGTAGTAGAGCTGCGACCGGACCCAGTCCGCGCGCCCAAAGGAGCTCGCTCTTTTCAAGTTTTGGATGAGCTCGCTGGGAAGCGTCTCGCCGGTCTCGTAGTGCCTTGCGAAGGATTGAAGAAGCTTTTCGTCGCGGAAGAACTCTTCGAGCATTTGCGAGGGAACTTCAATGAAGTCGCCCTCGGTCGCAAATCCTGAGAGCCCGGCCCACTCCGTCCGGCCGCCCAGAATCGCGTGCATCAGATGGCCGAACTCGTGGAAGTACGTAACCACGTCGGAATATTGCAGGAGCCCGGGGTCATCCGCCTCTCCGCCGGGAAAATTGCAGATCAGCGCAGCCTCGGGCAGCGCGCGCCCGCGCACGCCGGTGACCACCGGAGCCGCGGAAAACCATTTGTCCTTGCCCTCGCGCGGGTGCATGTCCAGGTAAAACCGGCCCATGTGCGCACCTTCATCGAAGACGTCGAAGACCGAAACCGAGCGGTGCCACGCAGATGCGAGCGAAGGACGGAACTCGACCTGGAAAAGCCGTGCCGCCGTCTCCAGCACGCCCGCCTCGACTTGCTCATAAGGAAAGTACGGCCGCACGGATTGCGAGTCGAAGTCGAATGCCGAGCGCCGGAACTGCTCGTACCAGTAGCCGCGGCTGGTAATGTCGATGGCCTGGAACTGCGGCTGCCGCTCGCGCGCAAACTCCAGGACCAGTTTGTGCTCGTGCAGCGCGCCTGCGCGGCTGGCCTCGTCCAACCTGGCCAGGAAACCGCGCGCATTTGCCGCCGAGCCCATCATCTGGTCGGCCGTGGCCAGGTCGGCCCAACTGCGAAAGCCAAGCACGCTGGCGAGTTCCTGCCGCGTGGCCAGCAGGTCGAGCAGAATCTGCCGGTTCACCGGGTAAGCCCGCGTATTGTAGGCCAGAAACATCCGCTCGCGCAGTGCCGCGCTTGCAGCGAAGGTCATCACAGGCTGCATGTCCGGAGGGTCGGTTGAAATCGTCACCTTTCCCTCTGCGTCGAGCGGATGGCGTGCCAGGTAGTCCGCGGGGAGGCCGTCCAGTTCGTCTACCGCGGCTTGTATCGTCTTTCCGCCCTCCTGGATGTTGCGGCTGAATTCGAGCGAGAGCCGCGTGGCCTTCTCCTGCAGCGCCTGCAGACGATCGCGCGTCGCCTGGTCTTTGTCCACGCCGGCCAGGCGATAGCTGAGCAGCGTGCGCTCGACAAAGTGTCTTGTAGCCGGGCTCGCTCCTTCCAGTTCGATGGCAACCAGCGCTTCATAAACTTCTCTGTTAAGACTCAGTGCGCTGCCTGCCACGGCCACGCGCTGGGCTTCGAGCTGAGCCTGGTCGCGGACGCCCTTGTCCGGCGCAACGGAATTCAATACGCCGGCCTGCGCACCTGCCAGATTCAGTTGCTCGATGGCCGCGTCGTACAGGCTCAGCGTGTTTTCCAGCGATCGCGGGCCCTCCACCGCCAGCAGCCGGGTAAGCGCGGCCTGGTGCTGCGCCAGCCGGGCGCCCACCCAGGCAGCAAGCGCATCGGCCGAATCCGCGCCTCCCGCATCCCAGGCGTGAAGATCGTGGTTCGCGGCAGCGAAAACAGTCTCTGCGGACATAAGGACGAATTCCCCCAAGCTTCTAGGTTGCCACACCGGGCCGGGTCCGGGATTGGATGCACCCATTCGGTCTTGAGCGGCAGCCCGGCGCGAATCCCCGGCGCGGCTATTCGAGGCCAAGCAACCGGGCAGGATTCTCCTTCGCCATGCGATCGATCTCGGACTGGGTGAACCCCTGTTCTTTTAAGCCTTTGAAAAACGCCACCAGTGCGTCGGGGTGCAGAGGATTCCCCGGTTGCCCCATATCGCTCGAAAGAATGCAGTGCTCCACGCCGACAGCGCGAATCGCTTTCGCATAGTCCGCGAAATCGAACTCCTTGCCTTTGCCGATGAGCCCGTTGTAAACAAACTCGATATAAGCGCCCATCTTTGCGGCTTCCTCCATCTGCGCTATCGACATGTGGATGGGCGCGACCATGGCGTGGGTCACCACCATGTGCTCCACGCCCTGGGCGCGCGATTCGCGAATCAAGAGCAGGCCGTCTTCCGCGCTGTTGTGCCCGGTGGCCATAATCAGATGGCGCCTGGCAATCGCCGCGATTACCTGCTTGGTCTCCGGCAGCAACTGCCCGTCGCGCGAGACTCTGACAAAGGGCCGGTTCTCTTTCGAATACCGCACCTGCGCCTCGGAATCGAAGGTCGACATCCATACAAACCGCCCGTACCCTCCGGTGATCGCCGCCATGTGCTCCACCGCCGATGGGTTCATTCCTCCCACGGTGAGGTTGAGATCGATTCCGCCGAACACCTCGATCCCCGGCACCTCTTTCCTCACCACGTAGGCCAGCGACGCGGTCGGCTCATAATGGTTTTTGAGCACCAGGCCGCGCATACCCAGGCTCTTTGCCATGCGCGCCAGGTCGATGGCGTCGATCGACCTGGGCACGCTGTCCGGGGCGCAGTGAACGTGAATGTCGATCACGCCCGCCAGAGGATTGTCCTGCGCGAAACACGCCGGCGCCGCAGCCAGGAAAGCTGCGAGGAGAAGCACAACTCTTTTCCGCATGGAACCTCCGCCTTCATCTTCCGAATTTCTTCCGTCCCGCGGCACGCCGGGAATTATACGAGCTTCGGCATTTCCAGGATTCCTGGCACCTTCCGTCGCCGCGCCAGGATGCATGGCTCGGTGCCCTAGAATGAAGGCCCTTCCCTGAAGGTGACGCTGGAAACGCACTTGACACAGTACAATTGCCCGCATAGTCTTATGCCGTTACAGTTATCGATTACTCTTTCTCCAGGATGTCTCTATGCCTCAAGTTACAGGCCGCTGGCAACCGGCGGCCGATGCCGTCGATCCAGCCCGTGTGCCAGGGCGGCGTCTGGCTACGGGTGCGGTCGTTCCGGCCATCGGAATGGGCACCTTCGGCTCCGACCACGTGCCCCATGGGGTTGTCGCGGAAGCGGTCCTATCCGCCGCCGCGCTGGGCTACCGCCATTTCGATTGCGCCTCGGTCTACGGCAATGAAGATCGTATCGGCCTCTCCTTTGAAGAGTTGTTCCGCAGCGGCCTGGATCGCAAGGACCTCTGGATCACTTCGAAAGTGTGGAACGACAAGCACGGCGAGCAGGATGTGATTGCCGCGTGTGAGAAATCGCTGGCCGATCTTCGCCTCGGCTACCTCGACCTTTATCTGGTGCACTGGCCCTTTCCCAATCATCATCCGCCGCAATGCGATGTGAACGCGCGCAATCCCCATGCAGTGCCGTATATTCACGAAAACTACATGCGGACGTGGAGAAAGATGGAAGAGCTCGTGGACCGCGGCCTGGTCCGCCACATCGGGACCTCGAACATGACCATCCCGAAAATGAAGCTGGTATTGAGAGATGCGCGCATCCGGCCGGCGGCCAACGAAATGGAGCTTCATCCCCACTTTCAGCAGCCGGAGTTCTTCGCCTACCTACGGGAACGTGGAATCGAGCCCATCGCCTACTCGCCCATCGGCTCTCCGGCCAGGCCGGCACGCGACCGCACTCCGCATGACTCCTCGCCAACCGAGGACCCGGTGATTCTTAGGATTGCCGAGCGGCTCGGCGTTCACCCCGCGGTGGTGTGCATCAAGTGGGCGGTCGAGCGCGGGCAGACGCCCATCCCGTTTTCCGTCAATCCGCGCAACCTCCTCCCCAACCTGCGTGCCGTTGTGAGCGAGCCGCTGACCGCGGATGATATGAAAGCCATCCGGGGGATCGACCGCAATTGCCGTCTGATCAAGGGGCAGGTGTTTCTCTGGAAGGAGAACCAATCGTGGGAGGATCTTTGGGATCCTCATGGTGAGATCACACCCCCATGATCGCCTGGGCCGCCAAGCGCTTTCGAGGCGTGAATCGCAACGGAGACCGACCAATGAGCGAAACGATGAGAGCCGCATACCTGCCTGGCAACAGCACCGTGGAAATGAGAGAAGTGCCGGTGCCGGCGCCGGGTCACGGCGAGGTTCTGCTCAAGGTAATGGCTTCCACGATCTGCGGCTCCGACATTCGTTGCATTTATCACCAGCACCTGGGCAAAGGTCCGGAGGGGTATCAGGGCGTAATTGCCGGCCACGAGCCTGCCGGCCTGATTGTGGAGACCGGTCCCGGCTGCCGCCGGTTCAAGACCGGCGAGCGCGTGATCGTCTACCACATCTCGGGCTGCGGGGTGTGCACCGATTGCCGGCGTGGATTCATGATCTCCTGCACCAGCCCGGTTTATCGCCGCGCCTACGGATGGCAGCGCGACGGCGGAATGGCCGAGTTTATGATCGCGGAAGAGAAGGATCTCATTCCTCTTCCCGGCGTCTTATCCTATGCCGATGGCGCGCAGGTGGCGTGTGGATTCGGCACCGTCTACGAGGGCCTGGAAAAAATTGGAATCAGCGGCAACGACGCGGTGCTGATCACCGGGCTGGGACCGGTGGGCCTTGCCGCCGGCGCGCTCTGCCGCAAGCTCGGCGCGCAGAAGATCATCGGCATCGATATTTCCAAAGAGCGCCTTGACCTGGCCCTGCAACTCGGACTCTGCGATGTTGTGCTCGCCTCCGGCCCCGGCAACGAGGCCGAGGTGCGGGATCTGACCTCGGGTCACGGCGTGGAGCGCGCCGTGGATTGCTCGGCCAACGCTGAAGCGCGCGCCACGGCGATTCGCGCCACGCGCAAATGGGGCAAGATGGTGATGATCGGTGAAGGCGGCGCCGTCACCTTCAATCCATCGCCCGACATCATCCACGATCAGAAGACCATTTATGGATCGTGGGTCACCTCCACGTGGAAGATGGAAGAACTCGTCGAGCGCCTGGTTCGCTGGCAGTTGCACCCGGAGGAGATCATCACCCACAGGTTCGCACTGGAACAGGCGGGCGAAGCCTATGCCTTGATGGCCTCCGGCCGTTGCGGAAAAGTGGCCGTCTGTCCGGGAGAGGAGTAGAGGATGGCTTCGTCAACCACCATCGAGCAGTCCGAGATGTTGCCCGCTCCACCGGAGTGGGAGCTCGAATTGAATCGCAGATTGCCGGTTTTTGGGCATCGCAATTGGATTGTCGTGGCCGATGCGGCCTATCCCGCGCAATCGAACCCCGGAATCGAAACAATTGCGGCCGAAATGGATCATGTGCGCGTGCTTCGCACGGTTCTGGAACGCATTGCGGCCGGCGGACGCCTCCGCGCCAGCATCTATACTGACCTCGAACTCGATCTGGTCGAGGAGCGCGACGCGCCGGGCATCGCCGCATACCGGCGCCAGCTTCATGGGCTCCTGAACGGCGCATCCTTCAAGCAGCTTCCGCATGAGCAGATCATTGCCCGGCTCGATCGATGTGCGCAGATGTTCCGGGTCCTGGTCATCAAAACGGATTTGACGCTTCCCTATACCTCGGTCTTCCTTGAACTCGACTGCGGCTATTGGAACGCGGAAGCCGAAGGCCGGCTGCGCAAGGCGATGCAAGCTTGAAGCGCGATTGAAGCGGGCACGCGCGCGGCGAGCATCGCGCTCAAACGAAATTGATCTTTAAAGTGATACCCAGATCCGCGGTGGCCGGCTTTTCGCCGGGAAGTCTCGCGTGCAAACCCGTCCCGTCCTGTGTGAACTGGAGCGCTTCGTTGCGGCCGAGCATGCGCACGTCCACTGCTTTTTCCGGCTGCTGCGGGCCGCCGGCGGCCAGCGACTGGATGGTCACCTGTTGTTGCGGCCAGCCCTGGACAAAGGCGTACATCGTCTTGCCCTTGGTGGTGAAGCGGATGTCCTCGGCGCCCAGGTCGGGCTGCTTGCCCTCGTTGAAGCCCGTCTCCGCGACTTTTACCGCCATCGATGGACCCTCGCCGTTGATCTTCCACGGCCGCGTATGGAAGATCCCCTCGTCGTTGACGTTCATCCAGGCCGTGATCCCTTCGAGCACGCGCATCTCCTCAAGGTCCAGCTCGCCCGAGGCCGGCAGCGGAAAATTCAAAAGCAGATTGCCGTTCTTGCTCACGATGTCCACCAGAAGATCGATCACCTTCTTGGGCGTCTTGTAAACCTGGCCCTCCTTGTAATGCCACTGCCCGATGCAGGTATCGGTCTGCCACGGCGCCGGCCATATGTTCCCGGCCACGCCGCGCTCGCGATCCAGCACGCAGACGCCTTCCGCGCAATCGCTCATCACCTTGCTCGTGTACACGGCTTCGGTCTGGCCGCGTTGATCCACCGGACCCGCGTTGTAGAGCTCGGCCACGCACGACAGCCCGTACTCCTCGAAGGGAATGCCGCCGTCGGTGTAGAGCAGGTCGGGCTGGTAGGTGTCCACCAGGTCCTTGATGCGGTTGAAGTACTCGAGCTTCCAGCGGTCCGGCGCCACGCGGCCCATGGCTTTGGCGGTCTTGGCAAAGTCGGCGGGTTCGCCCGTGTAGTCGTGGTAAAGATCGGCGTAAGCCGGATCGGAGCCGTCGTACGGAACGCCGGCCAGCGGCCCGGTCGAGTCGCTCAGGTGCGCGGGCGCAAGCCAGTCGAAGCTGTTGGAAAGATGCTCGCTCACGCCGAAGCGCAGCCCGCGCTTCCGCGCCGCCGCACACCACGTCCCGACGATGTCCCGGTGCGGGCCCGCGTTGACCGCATTCCAGCGCCGCTGGTATTTCGAGTTCCACATGTCGAAGTTGTCGTGGTGCACGCCCATGCTGAAGAAGTATTTGGCGCCGGCTTTCACATACAGGTCCATCAGGCCTTCCGGGTCCCAGCGGTCGGCGGTAAACAACGGGATCAGGTCCTTATAACCTACCTTCGAGGGCGGACCGAATCGCTGCACGTGATAGAGATTCTGCTCCGATCCCTGCATGTACATATTGCGTGCATACCAGTCGCCATCGCCCACGGCGGACTGCGGTCCCCAGTGGGACCAGATGCCGAACTTCGCATCCGCAAACCAGTCGGGAATTGTATAGGCCTTCAACGACGGCCAGGAGCCGGTGAATTTGCCTGGGGTCAATTCGATCGAGTTCGCGGATCCTTGCGCCATCGACCGGCTCAGGCCGCATTGTATGGCCATCGCGGGCGCCACGCTGCCCATCAGGCGCAGCGCCTGCCGTCGTGTCAAATTCATCTTGTTCCTCTTTCTATCGCTCGACATTCAAACCGCCTCCGGAACACCGGAAACGCGGCGAACGGCGGTGCAGATTGCACGTTAACTATAACGTTTACGTAACCCTCCGTCCAGACCCTTTTTGGCAGGCTCGAAGACGCCATAATGCACCGGCGAAGACGAGCCTGCAGTTCATCTGAAAGCTATCCAGCATTTCCTGGTGCCGCGCGCACACTATGCAGGCGCCGGCCTGGCGCAGCGAAATCCGAGGTTGGACGTAGAGCTGTCCGGCGTATTTTGCGTCCGCGCGCCCACGCGATAGCGATTGCAATAGGACGCGTGACAGAGAAACGAGCCGCCCTTCATCACTTTTCCCTCACCCGTGCGCGGCCCGGATGGATCGCGCAGCGCGGGCGCGGCCGCGAACCGGGTCTTGAACCAGTCGGCGCACCACTCCCACACGTTTCCGGTGATCGAATAGAGCCCGAATCCGTTGGGCGGATATGCGTCCACCGGATTCGGCCCCGTGTAGCCGTCTTCCCCCGTATCGCGCTCCGGAAACCGGCCCTGCCAGATGTTGCAGAGGTGTTTGCCGCCTGGCGTCAGCTCGTCGCCCCAGGGGTAGAGCTTTTGCTCCAGTCCGCCCCGCGCCGCATACTCCCATTGCGCCTCGGTAGGCAGGCTCTTACCGGCCCATTGCGCGTAATTGGCGGCGTCGTTCCACGAAATATGCACTGCCGGATGCTTCTGCCGGCCGTCGACGCTGGAGCCCTGTCCTTCCGGGTGTCTCCAGCAGGCGCCGGATACCTTGCACCACCACGGCGCAGCGGCCACCGTGTCCTCCACCATTTTCCGAAACCGCTGCTTCGGAATGTGCGCCCAGAACACAAACGACCAGCCGAATTTTTCCGCGTCCGTCCGGTAGCCCGTGGCCCGCACAAAGGCGCTGAAATCCTGATTCGTAACCGGAAAGGCATCGATGGCGAAGGGTGACAGAATCACAGGCCGCACCGGACCCTCGCCATCTGCCGGGAATCCGTCTGCGTAGTCGGTTCCCATCAGGAACGTGCCGCCGGGCAGCGGGACCACGGGCCGCTTTGCCTCCGCGGCAAGGCCGCCAGCCGCAGCATGCGGAGACGCACCTTCGCCGTGGAATTCGCCGGCGCCGCGGCGGACCGAATCTTGAGCGCGCGCCGCATGGGGAGTGCAACACGCTTTCGCCGGAGGGGAAACTTGAGCCTCTCCGTGCTGCTTGCCTTCGGATTGCGCGCTGTCGGCCGTCATCGACTTCTATTATCTCTCTCCTCATTCGCAGGCCTAGCGGAAAGCCTCATGCCCCTGGGTTAAGATTGCAGGGATATGAAGCCGTCCCTCCGACACTGTGCGTGGAGTCATTTTATCCATCGCCAGCCATCGGTCCGCGCGCAGAGAAGAGCCGGCATCGACAGGGCTCGCCGGAGATTCTTGGCTCTCGCCTGCCTGCTTGCCGCGCCGCTCATCTTGAGGACTGTTCCGTCGTTTGCCGCGCCGGCCGCCGGCGCGCATTCTGCCGATGCGGCCAATGCGTCCCGCGGATGGGCTATTGCCATCCACGGCGGCGCCGGCGAAGACGAGTGGGAACACATGGACGCGGCCACCGCCGCGGCGTATCACGATTCCCTCGCCACGGCGCTGGCCGCCGGGTCGGCAGTGCTTGAACGCAACGGCAAGGCTTTGGATGCAGTCGAGGCAGCGGTCGAGGTGCTCGAGGACGATCCGCTCTTCAACGCCGGGCGCGGCTCGGCCTTCGCCGCCGACGGCGCCAACGAGATGGACGCGGCGCTGATGGATGGCGACACGCTGGCCGCTGGCTCGGTTGCGGATGTGCATTTCACGCGGCATCCCATCGCGCTGGCGCGCGCGGTCATGGATCGTACGCCGTACGTGATGATGGTCGGCGATGGCGCTGACGCTTTCGCGCGCTCCCAAGGCATCGAGCAACAGCCGCCTTCCTTTTTCTTCACCGAGATGCGCTGGCAGGAGTTTGTTTCGATCATGAATGCCAGCCGCCGCCACATTCCTCCGCGCCCGCAAGGCGCGCCGCCCCAGGGCAATCCGCCGGGAGCGGCTGCGTCGGCATCTCACTTCTTCGCCCACCGTTTCGGAACTGTAGGCGCGGTGGCCCGCGACAGCGACGGCCATCTTGCTGCTGCCACGTCCACCGGCGGCATGCAAGGCAAGCTCCCCGGCCGCGTGGGCGATTCGCCGCTGATCGGCGCCGGCACGTACGCAAGCGACCGCTCCTGCGCGGTCTCCGGAACCGGCGTTGGCGAATACTTCATCCGCCTCACGCTGGCCAGAGAGGTCTGCACGCTGGTTGAGGAGGGCCGAACCCCGCAGCAGGCGGCAGACCAGATGATTCACGTGGAGCTGCCGGCGCTCAAAGGCGGCGAAGGCGGGGTAATCGTGCTCGCGCCGCGCGGAGACCCGGTCTGGAGCTCGAATACTCTGGGCATGTTCAGGGCGCGCGAAGAAAAGGGCCGCGCGCCTGAGATCTTCGTGAAATAGCGAAGCGGGTTTGCGCCGTGCCGCATTGCAACTGGAGACCACGCGCGGATCGATGCCGCACGGATCGGGCCAAACACAGGGAGAGCTGAAAAATGTCGCATGAGATGGAACCTCGAGCCAACGCAGACGCGCCTCTGACCGCGGATCAGGCCGGCAAAGAAACAACCCGGCGCGAGTTTTTACAGGGATCGGTGGCCGTTGCCGGCTCGCTGCTGGCCGGCGCCTCATTCGCTTCGGCTCAATCGAGTCCGAAGCAGCCCAACCTGGTCTTCTTTCTCGGCGAGGGGCAGCGCTTCGACGCGCTCTCGATCGCCGGCCATCCCATTCTGAAGACGCCGCATCACGACCGCATCGCCCGCGAAGGCATGATGTTTCGCAATGCCTTCTGCACCAATGCGCTGTGCGCGCCCGCACGCGCCGCTCTGCTCACCGGAATGTATTCGCGCTCAACCGGCGCGCTTTCCAACGAGCATCTCGACCTTCCATTGCCCGCCGATATTCCGCTCTTTACTGACCTGCTTCGGAAGGCCGGCTATGAGATCGCCATCGTGGGCAAGGTGCACCTGCACAATGGCGTGGAAGAGCGCAACTGGGATTATTATTTCGGCCACAACAGTCCCAGCAACAACTATGTGAATCCGCTGTTCAAAGAAGGCCGCGACGGCAAGGTGGGCGAGGAGCGCCAATATGAAGACTTCTATCCCGACGATCTGGCCGTGGATCGCGCGCTAAGCTGGCTGGAGACGCGCCAAAGCGGCAAGCCCTTTTGCCTGCTGGTCTGGTTCGTTGCCCCACACGAGCCGTTCTTCCGCGCCCGCCGCCATTTCGACCTGTATCGCGGAACGGTCATCCCCAAGCCCGCTACCTTCGACGACGACCTCAAGGGCTATCCGGGAAAGCCCGCGGCCTTTGTCGATGCCAAGAATAAACTCGGCACCTCGCCGGAACATCCGGCCACCGGCTCGCTCGAAGGCGTGGCAAAGGACTACTACGCCGGCCTGGTCGCCGTGGACGAGAACATCGGCCGCATCGTCGATTATCTCGAAAAGAAAAACATTCTCGACGACACCGCGATTGTGCACAGCTCCGATCACGGATTTTTCCTGGGCGAGTGGCGCTTGTTCGACAAACGGCTGATGCATGAGCCCTCGATCCGCGTGCCGCTGCTGGTGCGCTACCCTAAACGCATCTCCGCGGGCACGGTCCGCGACGAGGCCATACTCGATATCGATCTGGCGCCCACTTTTCTCGATCTGGCCGGAGTGCCCATCCCGGCGCAGATGGAGGGCAAAAGCATTCTTCCGCTGGCGCAGGCCGCCGATCCGTCCTTCCGCAGGGAATGGTATTACGAGTATTACGAATGGCCCAATCCGGAAGGCGTGCGTCCCCATCGCGGCATCCGCACCGAACAGTCGAAGCTGATCCATTACCACTTGGAGCCGCAGGAATTCGAAATGTACGACCTGGCCGCGGACCCCGGAGAGACCAAGAATCTTTATGGCGATCCGCGTTATGCCGCCCTGCAGCAGCGCCTGTGGAATCGCATGCAGGAGTTGCGGGCCCAGGTTCCCGAGAGACCGAAGATTGAGCCAAAGAAATCCGCAGTTTAGAAGAATTGCAGAAGCTGCCTTGATTGCTTTGCGCGGTTCACGCGCTCACATCGAGCCGAAGAGACGGTACAACTTTTTGCGATCCGTCGCTCGCCATCCGGAAAGAAATCGGCGAACCGCTCTTACTTGACGGGAACCGATTACAACCGCGCACGCAACGCCGCAGCGCGTTCCTGCGCTTCGATCAGGAAGGTTCCGTCTCCGGGCGCGTCCAGCTTCATTGACTCAAGATTGACCTCAATGTTTGCCAGGGCTCCTTCGCGAGCGGCCTTCGCCAGGGCAATCGCAGTGGCCAGATCGGAGCTCATCTTCGGGTTGGTGATCGGCTTCAGCCGTTCGGCGATCCGCTCCACTTCGACGGCCGCCTCGGCCACGCCCAGCGGCACGCGGGTCGACTGTTGAAGTGCGGCGGCGATGGCCCCGCCGCCATCGGAAGATTCCTTCGCCGACTTGTAAGCCTTCATCACCGCGTTGTAGGACTCGGCGTCGGCGTCGATCGCGGACTTCAGCTCCTCGCGCAGTTCGGTAAGCCGCGCGATGGCTTGGCTGAGTTCGTTCTCGTACTGCAAATACGCTTTCTTGCCCCGCGACATCGACGCAACCATCGCGGCCAAGCCGGCTGCCATGGCGCCGCTCGCGGCCGCGGCGCTGCCTCCTCCGGGGGTCGCTGTGGGAGCGGCCAGTTGCTCGATGAACGGTTCGATTCCCGCGCGCGGGCCCCCAATTGCCGTCCTGCCGCTCATCACCGCGGCCAGCCGATTTTCCAGGATCAGCGAGGAATCGAAGTTCTCCACCTGCAGGAACCACTCCGCGGCCTGTTCCAAAGCCAGCTTGGGAATCAGCCCGACGATCTCGCTGGAAACCGGCAGAACGCCGTAGCGCGCGGCTTCTCTCTTGACAAATTCGAAGACGCGGTGGATCGGAGTCTGCTCGAAGTCGGTCAGGTTCATCGAGACCTGGGCCATGCCGCGCACCAGAAACCCCGCGGCCTTTACATAACGCAGTCCGCCCGTGGAAAAGCGCACCGCTTTGGCGATCCTTTTTGCAACGTCCACATCCGGCGTGTTCAGGAAGACGTTATAGGCAATCAAAAACTTGCGCGCGCCCACCACGGTCGCGCCAGCCGTCGGATGCACGCGCGGCTCGCCGAAATCCGGCCTGCGCGCCGGGTTCGTGCCAATCTCGTCGCGAATTCCCTCGAACTGGCCGCGCCGGATGTTTTCAAGATTCTGCCGTTCGGGCGTGGCCGCCGCGGCTTCGTAAAGATACACCGGGATCTCAAAACGCTTCCAGATCTCCGCGCCCACGTGCCGGGCCATAGCCACGCAGTCATCCAGCGTGACGCCGTCGATGGGGATAAAGGGAACCACGTCGGCCGCGCCCATGCGTGGGTGCGCGCCCTGGTGCCGGGTCAGGTCGATCAGCTCCGCGGCCTTGCCTACGCCGCGAATCGCAGCCTCCTGAATGGTTTCCCGCTCACCGGCCAGCGTGATCACGCAGCGGTTGTGGTCAGCGTCCATCTCCCGGTCGAGCAAGAAGACGCCGGGAATCTTCATGGCATCGACGATGGCGTCGACCTTCGCCGCGTCGCGGCCTTCGGAAAAATTGGGAACGCATTCGACAATCGTGCCGGGCATGAGCAAAAGGATAGCGACCGGCGGCGCGATCCGGCAAACGGCCGTGATTGTGGCGCAAGCATAGGCGCACGCGCCGGTAGTATCCTGTGGATCAGTTTTGGTGGACTGCGGGCAAGCGGCTCCTTTTGCGGGGCGCGCGGTCTTGAGGTACGGAGAAGGCATGACAACGACAGCGGCTCCGGTGATTCGCGCGCCGCGCGGCACAGAATTGCGCTGCAAAGGCTGGCAGCAGGAGGCGGCTCTGCGCTGCCTGATGAACAACCTCGATCCCGAAGTGGGCGAGCGGCCCGCGGACCTAGTGGTGTACGGCGGCATCGGCAAGGCCGCGCGCAATTGGGAGTGCTATCACGCTATCGTCCGCGAGCTGGAGCGTCTGGGCGACGAAGACACGCTGCTGGTGCAGAGCGGCAAGCCGGTGGCCGTCTTTCCCACTCACGAGATGGCGCCGCGCGTGCTCATTGCCAACTCCAACCTGGTGGGCAAGTGGGCCACCTGGGAGCACTTCAACGAGCTCGACCGCAAGGGCCTGATGATGTACGGCCAGATGACCGCGGGCAGTTGGATTTATATCGGCACGCAGGGAATTTTGCAGGGAACCTTTCAGACCTTTGCTGCGCTGGCCGAGCGGCACTTTGCCAGGTCGGGCGGAACCGGGTCACTGAAGGGCAAACTGGTAGTCACCGGCGGCATGGGGGGCATGGGCGGAGCTCAACCCTTGTCCGTCACGCTGAACGACGGAGTGGCGCTGGTCATCGATGTGGACCCGAGCCGCATCGAGCGCCGCGTAGCCACGCGCTATTGCGACCGCATCGCCGCGGACCTGGATGAAGCTCTGCGCCTGTGCGAAGAGGCGCGGCGCGAGGGTCGTGCGCTGAGCGTGGGCCTGGTGGGCAACTGCGGCGACGTGCTTCCTGAAATCGTTCGCCGCGGCGCCGAGGTGGACGTGGTCACCGATCAGACCAGCGCGCACGATCCGCTGAATGGCTATATCCCACAGGGACTCTCGTTGAGTGAAGCAGCGGAGCTCCGGCAGCGCGACCCGGAAGAATATGTGCGCCGCTCCACGGCGACCATGGTTGTTCACGTGAACGCGATGCTGGCCTTGCAGCGCGCCGGCGCGGTCACCTTCGATTACGGCAATAACATTCGCCGCTTCGCCTTCGATGCCGGCTGCGCGGACGCGTTTCTGATTCCCGGCTTTGTGCCCGAGTACATTCGTCCGCTCTTTTGCACGGGGCAGGGGCCGTTCCGCTGGGTAGCGCTCTCCGGCGATCCGCGCGATATCGACCGCACCGACGAGCTGGCGCTCGAACTCTTTCCCGAAAACGAGATCCTCACCCGCTGGCTCAAGCTGGCGCGTGGCCGCTTCGCATTTCAGGGGCTGCCGGCGCGCATTTGCTGGCTTGGCTACGGCGAGCGCGCGCGCATGGGCGAAGCGATCAATGAGCTGGCCCGCAAGGGTGAGCTTTCGGCGCCCATTGCCATGGGCCGCGATCACCTCGACACCGGCTCGGTGGCCAGCCCCTATCGCGAGACCGAGAAGATGCTGGACGGATCGGATGCCGTCGCCGACTGGCCGATTCTGAACGCGCTGCTCAACACCGCGAGCGGCGCAACCTGGGTCAGCTTCCACCACGGCGGCGGCGTGGGGATGGGCTATTCGCTGCATGCCGGCCAGGTGACGGTTGCCGATGGCACGGCGATGGCGTCGCGCAAGATTCAGCGTGTGCTGAACAACGATCCTGGCCTGGGCGTCGCGCGCCACGCCGACGCGGGCTACGAGCTGGCGCGGCAAACCGCGCGGGAAAAAGGCATCCGGATTCCGATGGCGGAGAAATAGGCGTGGCCGAATTGCTCGCCATTGTCAACATCGGCCAGCTCGTCACGCTCGCCGGACCCGCGCGCCCGCGTGTGGGCGCCGAACTGCGCGAGTTGGGCATTGTCGAAGATGCCGCAGTCATCGTCGAAGATGGCCGCATCGCCGCCGCCGGCGCGTACTCTGAGCTGAAGACCAAAATCCCGCCGCACGCAGTGATCATTGACGCGGACGGCCGCTGCATTACCCCCGGCTTCGTCGACGCCCACACGCACCTCGTCTTCGCCGGCAATCGCGCCGCGGAGTTCGAGCAGCGCATCGCCGGAGCCACCTATCAGCAGATCGCCGCGGCGGGCGGCGGCATTCAGCGCACCGTTGCGCTCACCCGCGCGGCCGGTGAAGAAGAATTGCTCGCAGCGGCGCGGCGTCATCGCGACTGGATGCTGCGCTGTGGGACTACGACGATTGAAGCGAAATCCGGCTACGGCCTGGAGCGCGCAACGGAGATGCGCATGTTGCAGGTGATGGCCTGGCTCAACGCGGAGGGTCCGGCGCGCATCGTTCCTACCTTGCTGGCCGCGCACATGATTCCGCCGGAGTTTGCCCTTCGCCGCGAAGAGTATGTGCGCTGGGTTGCCGATGAGTTGATTCCCGAAGTTGCCGCGCAAAAGCTGGCCGACTACTGCGACGCCTTCTGCGACGACCATGCATTGACGGTGGTCGAAGCGCGCCTTGTTCTCGCCGCGGCCCTCCGTCACGGACTCGGTCTGCGCGTCCACGCCGAGCAGTTCCGTTCTGGCACGGGAGCCGCTCTGGCCGCGGAGCTGGGCGCGGCAACGGCCGACCATCTGGAGGCCGCAACCACCGAGACCCTGGTCTTGCTGTGCGGGGCCGGCGTGCAGCCGGTGCTGTTGCCGGGCTCGGTCTTCGCTCTGGGCCGCCGGCAGTATCCGGCTGCGCGGAAGATGGTCGAGCTGGGTCTGGCCATCGTGCTGGCCACCGATTTCAACCCAGGTTCGTCGCCGGTGGCGTCGATGCCGTTCATCCTGTCGCTGGCGTGCTTGGAGATGCGCCTTACCCCCGCCGAGGCGCTGACGGCCGCGACCCTGAACGCGGCCTGGAGCCTCGGCCTGGGAAATCTCGTGGGGTCGCTCGAAGCCGGCAAGGAAGCCGATTTCCTGATCCATGAGTTCAGCGACTACCGCGAACTTGCCTACTTTATCGCCGCCCCTTTGCGGCCGCGCGTATTTGTCGCCGGCAAAGAAGTTACGCCCTGAAGCCCGGTGAGATTCGGCGCGCGCCCGGTGGCCATCCGGAGCCGTCGGCGGCTCTAACCTGTCTTGAATCGAGCGGCGCGGCGCTTCGCCTGCGCTGAGGACAGGCGCTCCGGCCAACGCGGGTGTTCCGTTTTCCGGCGCGTAACCGGCTGACCGGCCGGAATTCTTCTGGGGATGGCTCGCCAAATGACATTCAAATGACAAATTCTGCTGGGAAGGCACTATGATGTAGACACAGATAAAGGCTAGAGAATAACGGGTCACAGGAAATCACAGGAATTATGGTTAAGCGACTTCTTGTTCAAGCAGGGTGTGCCCTGGCTCTGAGCCTGGGTCTGGGAGGCTTGGCGGGCTGCGGCGGATCGAGCATTACGCCCATCCCGCCCGCAGCTTCGATCACCAGCTTTACGGCGAGTCCCGCAACCATTACGGCGGGAGGAAGCTCCAGCCTGACGGCGGTTTTCGTGAACGGCACGGGCGTCATCACGCCCGGCAATCTCGCCGCTACCAGTGGTACGGCGGTCAGCGTCAGCCCCACTTCGACCACCACTTACACCCTCACCGTCACTCCTGCCTCGGGAACAGCGGTTACTCAGACCGTCACCGTCACCGTGAACCCCGCGCCCACCATCACCAGTTTTGTGGCGACTCCGCCGACAATTGGCGCTGGTGGAAGCTCCAGCCTTACGGCCGTGTTTGCAGGTGGCACCGGCGTCATCACGCCCGGCAATATCGCCGTCACCAGTGGAACGGCAGTGAGTGTGAGCCCCACCATGACCATCACTTACACCCTCACCGTCACTCCCGCCACAGGCGCAGCCATCACTCAAACGGTCACAGTCACCGTCGATCCCGCGCCGACCATCACCAGTTTTGTGGCGACTCCGCCGACAATTGGCGCTGGTGGAAGCTCCAGTCTGACGGCCGTGTTTGCCGGTGGCGCGGGCGTTATCACGCCCGGCAATATCGCCGTCACCAGTGGAACGGCAGTGAGTGTGAGCCCCACCACGACCACAACCTACACACTCACCGTCACTCCTCCCCTGGGAACGGCAATAACCCAGACGGTGACTGTCACCGTGAATCCTGGCCCCACGATCTCCAGTTTTGTGGCCAATCCAGCCACGATCGGTGCGGGCGGCAGCTCCAGCCTTACGGCCGTCTTCGCCGGCGGTACAGGCGTCGTCACGCCCGGCAATATCGCCGTCACCAGCGGTAAATCGGTGAGCGTCAGCCCCGCAGCCACCACAATCTACACCCTCACCGTCACTCCCGCCAGCGGCACGGCAATCACGCAGACGGTCACGGTCACCGTCGATCCCGCGCCCACCATCACCAGTTTTACGGCGAATCCTACCATGATTGCCGCGGGAGCAAGCACCAGTCTCACCGCCGTCTTCGCCAATGGCATGGGCGACATTACTCCCGGCAGTCTGGCCGTCACCAGCGGAACGCCGTTGAGCGTGAGCCCCACCGCGACTACTACTTACACTCTTACCGTGACTCCTCCCGTGGGCACGGCGATCACCCAATCGGTTACGGTTACCGTTACCACTTCGGTCACCGTGGACCAGTCGAGCTTTGGCCCAGCCGTGACCGACCAGCTTATCGGCATGAACCTGGCAATGTGGTACGACCCGACCACACCTGCAATTCAGACCGCATTCGCGTCGGCTGGCGTTACGGCGGTACGCTGGCCGGGCGGATCGAATTCTGATCTTTATAACTGGGAAGACAATACCGAATGTGGCGGCTATTCCACTCCGAATTCCAATTTCACGACTTTCGTCAACGACTTCGTCATTCCAGCAAAAGTCGATCTGGCCCTTACGGCAGATTACGGCACCGGCAAGAACTGCACCGGGCCGGGCGATCCTACAGAGGCCGCTGCCTGGGCCACTGAGGCGCTGAACCTCGGCGTCACCGTGAGCCACATGACGGTGGGCAACGAGGAGTATGGAACCTGGGAGACAGACAATCACACCGTTCAACACAGCGGAGCAACCTATGCCGCGGCGGTAGCGGGAACCAGCGGATACTTTGCATTGGTCAAGGCTGCCAGCCCGAGCACGCTGGTAGGCGTTTCCGTGGAACCCGATTATGCTCCGTGGGATCAGGATGTTCTTTCCGGCGCTCCCTACGATTTCGTGGAATATCACTACTATCCGGAAACACCGGGCGAGGAAAGCGATACCTTCCTGGTGCAGAAGGCGGCGCAGGAGCTGACCACAAACATCAACACCATCAAGTCGGAACTTGCCAAGTGGGGAGATCCGAATACTCCCATCTATGTAGGCGAGATCGGCGGGCCCTACAGCAATCCGGGAAAGCAGAGCTGGTCGATCACCCAGGGCTTGTACGCCGGTCAGGTATTGGGCGAAATGATGAACGATGGCGTCTCGCGCCTCACCTGGTGGATTGGTTTCGGCAATTGCAACGGCGACAACGGAAACGACAGTTCGTCGCTCTACGGATGGCAAAACTTCGGCGCCTACAATGTCTTCGCCGATGGGCCTGGCGATACAGGCGGGACCGACAACTCGCCTTGTAACTACGGCGGCCCCATCGGCACCATGTCTCCCACCGCGCGCGCGTTTCAGCTCTTCAGCAGCGTGGCGGTCAACGGCGAAAGCGTGCTCACCGCAACGGTAGCCGGCGATATCACCGACGTGCGTGCCTATTCGGCCACCAACAACGGCGGGACGGCGCTGGTGTTGTTCAACCTGAATGAGATCCTGAGCGAGCCGGTTACGGTTACACTTTCGGCCCAGAGCAGCGCGACCACGGTCACCGTGGAGACTTACAGCAAGGCGATCTACGACCAGTCGCAGAGCGGCGTCTGGGCTCCGCCCACTACCACCAGTCTCGGCGCTCAAAGCCTTCCGCTAACGCTTAACCTCGACCCGTGGAGCATGAACGTCGTGATCATTCACTAGGATTCCCGTCCCTACCCCGTAGAGGACTTTCGAATCCTGGGCTCCCACGGCCGAAGTACTTCGTCGCGGGTGTGAAGGTGGAACCCGCCGGATACAACGCAGAAAACGCATGTGAATTGTGGCGCCGCTCCACGGCATTCTTCGAAAAGGGATTTCGATTTCGAGGCTTTCAAGCCGGCGCGGCCCCAAGGATGTGCGGCCCGCGGCGATGCCGGAGCGGATACAGCATTCCTGAAATGTGCCTTGAAGGATGGGAAGGAGACGGAAGATCGCGATCCGCTCAGGTCAGAGAGAAGATCACATTGACCGTTGTCTCAACTTCCACGGGCTGGTTATTGAGCCGGTATGGTCTATAGCGCCAGGTCCGCACGGCGTCGACTGCAGCTTGCCGCAACATGACTGGTCCGCTGACTACGTGCAAATTCGCAATCGTCCCAGCCTTCGTAATGCTGGCTTCGAGCACGACCGTCCCGGAGACGCGGGCTGACTTGGCGATGGGAGGATAAACCGGCGCAGTCCTTTGAACCAGCAGGCCAATCGCAACGCCGGCCGAGATGGTCACCACCTTGGGAGGCTCAACGTTCACCTTGAGCCTTGCCGGCGCATTCAAAACGCCGGCCGCATTCCCGCTCAAGCCAGCCAGGCTGGCCGCGCCAAAGCCGGATGGGGGCGGTGCATCCGTCGCGGACTCTTTCTTAATGTCCTGCGGAATCTTGGTTGGCGCAGCCAGTTGATCGTTCATCATCTGCGATTGCACCGGAGGAGGCGTCGCGTTCTCGTCGTTCGCGTCCGGCTGAGCCTCCGTGCCCGGCTGCGCAGCCGTTGCGGGCTGCGCGGCGGTCGCGATCGTCTGTTTGCCGCCAGTCAGCTGTGTCGAAGGCGACGGCTTGAGAGCGTCCGCCGTTTCCTGCGTGTCGGTGGCCACGGGCTGCGGTTCAACCGACGGATTCGTCCTCGACGTTCTGGCGCGATTGAAGAGCGGAATCGCGATGGCGAGCAGAAGCACAACTGAAGCGACCGCCGCGGCCGCAACGATCATCCATTTCCTGCTCGGGCGCTTCGGCGCTTCCTGATTGGCGCTATTGGATCGAAACGACCCGAACAGAACTTCGTCCGCCTCGCGGATCGCTGCTGCGTCGATAGCGGGCGCGGCTTGTGCAGGTGCGTGATGCACCCCATTCGTCGCTGCCCCGTTTGATCGGATCGCCGGCGCCGGCGGTTCCTTGACCGCGCGGTACGTCGTTTGCGTGTACGAAGCTGCACCGGACAATCTATCCTTCGCGGCGCTGATCGTCTTGAGCTGCTCGTAAAAGTCCTGATCGCCAGACTGAGCCTTCACCGCTGTGGACGCATGCGCGTCACGCAACAAATCTCCCGCCGGCGCCGCGGCAACCTGCGCCGTTGCGGACTGCGCGGGTGGTTCGGGAACAGCGCCAAAACCTGGCGTCGCCTCTGCGCCGCCAGTGTCGGCGGGCGGAGTCGGCGCCGAAGCTCCGCTATCCCATTCGGCGAAATCGTCGGGTAGCGTGTCGGGTAATGCTCGAGCTAATTCTGCTGGAGATGCCATTGGCCATCGTCTCCTTTTTCATAGATAGCACCTTTATAAGTGCGCGTTTCACGTTTCACTTTTCCGGTGGAACCGTCACCGCTTGGATCTGCCTCCCGTTCCCCGCCTGCGCGGCCGGTCGAGTCTGCGGCGTCGCTCTGCGCGAACGGCGTCTGCGTGGCTGCCGAAAGCAGCACATCGATTTCATTCGGCCCTTCCACTACAAGAGCCACCGTGGCTTGAGCGGTCGCATATTTCTCAATATCGGCAGGAGTGAAGGTTGCCGTGAGCGTATGCCTCCCGGCCGGAAGCACGTCGCCCGCGCCGGGAGCGTAGACGAACGTTCCCAGTACCGATGCGCTGGCATTCAACTCAAGAGCGCTGAGCGGGGTGCCGTAAGAAATAACCGCGGGGCCAAGCCAGGTGATCCGGACCGGCGACAGTTCGGTGACCGTCAGCGGCACAGTGGCCTCCGCCGTTGTGTAATTTATTGTGTCCATAGGAGTGAAGGTAGCTGACAGCGTGTGCTCTCCCTTTGCAAGCTTTTCGCCCGCCGCGGGAGTGTAGGCGAATGTACCCGGCACCGAAGTGGTGGCATTCAGTTGCGTGGCGCTGAGCGCGGTCCCTGAGGGTATCGGATCGGGCGCCTGCCATGCGATCGTCGGCGTAGCCTTGGCGACAACCAGCCTTACGGCGGCCTGCGCCGGGGTGTAATCGGAAAGATCCGCCGGCGTGAAGAAGACCGTGGGAGTATGTTCTCCGGCCGCAAGCAAGGAGCCTTCGCCAGGGGTGTATTCGAATGTTCCCGGCACTGAGGCCGTGGCGTTGAGTTGAGCGGCGCTGAGCAAGTCGCCGTAGGCCAGCGGATCGGGCGGCAACCAGGCGATGGTCGGCGTTGCCCTGGACACGGCAATGGACACCGTGGCCTCCGCCGTCGTGTGCTGCGTCACGTCGCTCGGAGTGAACGTTAGCGTCAGCGTATGCGTTCCCGCGGCCAGCATCTCGCCCGCGGCAGGACGGTATTCGAATGTTCCCGGTACCGATGCCGTGGCGTTAAGCTGGGCGGCGCTGAGCGGCATTCCGCAGGTGATCGACTCGGGCGTCGGCCAGGTGATGGTTGGCGCCACTTTGGCCACGGTAACCGATACGCTGGCTTGCGCCGTCGTGTAGCTCGCGGCGTTGGTCGGAGTGAAGGTTACCGAGAGCGTGTGCGTTCCCGCCTCCAGCACCTCGCCCGCGGCAGGTTTGTATTCGTATGTTCCGGGAACCGGTGTGGAGGCATTGAGCTGCGCCGAGCTGAGCGCCGTGCCACAGGATAGAGCGCTTGGCGCCTGCCACCGGAGGACCGGCGTTGCCTTGGAAACGCTGATCGAAACGGCCGCTTGCACCGGAGAGAGGTCCGGGGCGTCCGCCTGGGTAAAGGTTACCCAGAGCGTATGCGTTCCCACCGGCAGCACGTAGCCCGGGCCGGGAGTGTAGACAAATGTTCCCGGCGCCGATGCCGTGGCATTGAGCTGCGTGGCAGTGAGTGCGGTGCCGCAGGTGATCGGTTCGGGAGTTGCCCATGCAACGGTCGGCGGCGCGCCTGTAGCGGTGGGCGTCGCACCGGCCTGGGACTGCGCTGGAGCAACAAGGGTGGGCGGCTTATCGGCGGTAGAGATTTTCTCCGTAATGCTTCTGCCCAGGCCCTTGAAGCTGAATCCCTTCTTCTTTTCCTGCGATACCGGATGCCCGGTAACGGAGCTGGTCATCTCCATGATCAGCCGGGAAATGGGTGAATCCGCAACCGTGAGCGGAGTCGCGCTGTTCTGCATCTGGCGCGCTGCATCGTAATCGTCCGGAATCTTCCACCGCACCGGCCTGCTGAGAGCCTTGGTGATCAGTTCCTCGGTGACCCCCAGGAAGCTGGGCTCGAACCGGTTGATGACCACTTCCAGCTTCGGTCCGCCCTCGTTGAAAAACCGCGAGATCAGCCGATTGGCGTTGCGCAGCTCGGAGATGCCCGCCTGGGTGACCAGATAAATCGTATAGGCTTCTCGGAAAAGAGCCGTGCCCATCAAATCGATTCTCGATCCCGCATCGACAATCACGTTGTCGAATTCCTGCCGCGCGACCGCGGTCAGCTTGTCGATGGCCGCTTTCGAAGCCTCCACTTCGGGAACCTTGCTGGGCGCCGCGAGCAGCGATACTCCCGATTGATGCTTGGCCAGCAGCCGGTTGAGGAAGTTTGCATCCAGCCGCTCGGCATCCTGGAGGGCATTGTCCGTCGAGAACTCCGCGGCAATTCCAAGGTTCAGCGCGGCGTCTCCCATGGGCAGCGCCAGATCGATCAGCAAGGTGCTCTGGCCGGATTCCTGGGCCAGCGCGATGGCAAAATTGCAGGCGATGGTTGTAACTCCGGAGCCGCCCTTGGCGCCGAGGAATACCAGCAATTTTCCGCGTGTCTTTTTCGTGGGGCGAGTTCTCGGGCGGAGCACGGACGCGGCCCGGTCCAGAGCCTCGGTCATGGTGCTTTGGTCGAAAGGCGGAGTCAGGTACTCGCGAACCCCAGCGCGCATGCAACGGAACACCAGGTCCCGATTGGTCATGGTCGAGTAGACCATCACCGTCGCCGAATCCTTGGCGCAGATGCTCTCCACCAGTTGGAGGGCGTATTCCGGGTTGCTGTCCAGTTCAATCAGTATGACGTCGTAATACTGCTCCAACAGCCTCGGTACATCGTCCAGCGCCGGAGGATACGAAGTAAACTCCCGGATTTCCACTTCCCGGCCCTCGGCAAGAGCGCCGGCCACGGTTTTGCGCTGCTCCTCGTCCGGGCCGATTAAGGCAATCGACAAGACTTCGGTCTCCGCGGAGTCGGGATACTTCGTATCGATATTCGGTGATAGGCCTGAATTCATCGCAGCACCTCCTCCTCTCGACTCCAAGGCTTCTTGTCGCCCTCCCTGTGACGGGTCGTCTGGGAGTCAATCTCGACGGATTCTTCCACCCTTCAACGGTCGAAGGCGCAGTGGCCACGCAAATCCGGAATGGATGTCAAATCGAGAAAGACATGAAATGCCCGCCTGCAGGTTTCACTAATAAAAATGAGAGACACCGGCTCCCGCCTGAGCGCGCCAATAATCTCTGGAAAAAACTGATGATACTTGATTTGGCCCTGTTTTGAGACGAGTTTGGAACTTTGATAATCATAATAAAGCATTACCAAAGTTTTCGTCAATCTCCCCTTTCAGTACGAATTCCCGGAATAACGGCGACCTTTTTGCCCCCTAAAAAGTGACCAGCGCGTATGGAAACCGGCTGAAAACAGCGCAAAGCAGGAAACATGCACCGTGGCGGCCCGTGGCGCGGCTTCGACCCGTGTCGGAGTCGGCTGCAGAGTCTCAGATTCGTCTTAATCGATGGAAATCGATCAAAAATGCCGAGCGCCCCCCGTGCAGCCGGGTTCACGACTCAATCCAGGTTTGCCGCCATCGCACTGGCTCCAGCGCACTTCCCGGTCGGCAGCGAAGTTCAACCCTCCATCGACAAGCCTCGGTTGCAAACTGCGCGTTCGCGGAATCGGACCCGGAACCGGAAAATGGCCCCCTTGCCGTGCCTACCGCGGCTCTCCAGTGACCGTATATTCTCTTTATCGTGCAAATTCGCTTTTTCTTCATGAAAAAGCCGCTCCGGAGTTGTGGCTGCGCTCACCACCAACTGGAGAACTGCCGCAGGTCCCTCGTCGGATTGGGGCTATGATGGTGCTGCGAGAACTTATCATGCCCGCTGGACGTGACGCGCCAACCCCTTCCACGCAGGTTTGGCCTGCCCTGCCCCAGTCCGGGTGGAGCGACACGTGCGCCACTCTGCAGTTGTGGACGCAAATCGTTGGCAAGGTCCGGCTCGCACTCATGCCGCCCGTCAACCATTCCTGGAACGTGACTCTCTACCTTACCGTCCGCGGCCTCACCACTCTGCCCATGCCCTGTGGCGCCCGCATTCTGCAGATCGATTTCGACTTTCTCGAGCACGTGCTGCTGGTGTCGACCGGCGAAGGCGGCCACAGAACTATCGCTCTCCAGCCGATGACGGTGGCGGCATTTTATCGGCAGCTTATGGACGCGCTCGACAGCCTTGGGGCTCCGGTCAGCATCTGGCCAATGCCGGTCGAAGTTGCGGCGCCCATCCGCTTCGATGAGGATCGACTGCATCAATCGTATGACGCCGAATTCGCGCAGCGATTCTGGCGTGTCCTACTTCAGGCTTCGCGGATTTTCCATCTCTTTCGGTCGCGCTTCAGGGGTAAGGTGAGCCCTGTCCATCTTTTTTGGGGAGCGCTCGATCTGGCCTGCACGCGCTTTTCAGGCCGCACCGCGCCGGAACACCCCAGCATGCCTGGTCTGCCCGATCGCGTAACCCGCGACGCCTATTCGCACGAAGTCAGCAGTTGCGGCTTCTGGCCCGGCGCGCCCGGCATCGAGCCGTTCTTTTACAGCTACGCATACCCTGAGCCGCACGGTTACGCGGCCTGCTCCATCGCGCCGGCCCAGGCATCCTATAGTGCGGGCTTTGGCGAATTCATCCTGCCGTATGAAGACATGCGCCAGTCGGCCGATCCGGATGCCGCCCTGCTCGAATTTCTCCAGAGTTCCTATGAGGCCGCCGCCGTTTGCGCCCATTGGGACCGAGACGCCCTCGAGGTCGGACCCGTCAACCGGTGAACCGGTCCGTGCGTCCTGGGGCCGCCTTGATTCGAAAGGATTGGCCTGAACGCATCCCGCTCCTGCTCTCGATACAGGCCTGAGTGGTTCGTGATACAGTTACTCCGATTGGCGGGCCCACTTCCCGCCGCCTGCGGCTCTGCAACCAGCCGATCGTCGGCGGCCTCGAGCGCAATCGGAACGATCTGCGCCTATTCCTTCCCGGCGCCCGCGCTTGGAACAATCGATGGTTCATCGCTCACTGGGCGAAAGGAGTCCCATGATGAAGCGCCTCCGTTTTCTGCTCAACCTTCTCGTCTGCGCCGTTGTATGCGGCCTGTGCACGTCCTGCGTCCACAAGGTCGCGCATCTGCCCGCCGGGCCGCTGGTCATTTCAGGGCAGGTGGTGAACGCCAAAGGCGACCCGCTCCCGAACAGTCATCTGCGGCTCCTGCGGGACCTGGAATACGTGACGGACACCAGCGACGCCAGCGGGAAATTCACCTTCGCCAATCTTGCCGACGCATCTTATCTGCTTACGCCCTGGCTGGACGATTGCCGCTTTCTGCCGCGGCGCAGCGATCTCCACGACCTGCACGCGAATGCCGCCGAGGGCTTCGCCGGCTTCGGATTGAATTGCGGCGGCGAGCTGGCCGTGAATGCCGGAGGCGCGACCGGACCCTGGACCATCAGCGGGCATCTGCGCGACACCGCGGGCAACCCCATCGCAGGCGGGCGCGTGGAGTTGTTCGAAGGAGAATGGCATCACCATCGCCTGAGAGCGGTGCGCTTCTCCGATTTCACCGGCAGCTACAGCTTCCATTCCGATCCCCGGCCCTACGGTTTGCATGTTTCGGGCGCGTGCCAGTTCCATCCCGACCACGCCGAGGGCGATTTGCACGCCAATGTTGTCCACGATTTTGTGGGGGGAGCCGGGTGCCAGTCCGTTGCGGCGACCAACGCCAATCCCACCGGCTCGGTGTTCACCATCCGGCAGGGCAGTACGATCCTGGGCACCACTTACGTTCGCGTTGAGCAGCGCGCGAGCGCCGCAGATGCTCTCGCGCGTCTGAAGGAGATCGTCAACGAGCGGCCCTCCACTCCGTCGCAATCTTTGACCATTGCCGGCTATCCGGCCATCGAGCGCCAGGCCGTCGTCAAGCTGCCTGGGCTGGATCCCGATCTCGAAGGCAACACCGGAAACTCCGCCCAGCCATTTCTCGCCATCACCACGGCCATTGCCGCCGGCAGCACGGTGGTCCGCTTCGAGAGCCAGATCTCCGCGAACTCCGACGCGGCGACCATCGCGCTGTTTGTCCAGCTAGGCCGCAACTTCAACCCTGACTCCTTGAATGAGCTGCACGGGCCGCCGCCTGCAACCACCCCCACCGTTCACTCTCCGCCGGCGCCGGCGCCCCCGGTCACCGGCATCCTGCTGCCCGGTAATATGGACCCCGGAGACTTCGGCGAGCTTCAGGTGGGCGCCTCGGACGTTGCCAATGCGGTGGTTTATGGCACGCAGAACGCTCCCTTCGTCTCTACCAACGGTGGCCAGACCATCAGTCCCGCTACCTACAACTACATCAACCCTCCTTCTGCCTCGGTGACCAATGCGCGCGGAGATCCCACGGTGACTCTGGGCGCAATCTACGGAACCACGAACCAGGATTTCTATTTTGTGCAGGAGGAAACCGTGTCTCCGCCGGCGTCAACAGGCGCGTTGCCGACCATCGCCACCGGTCTCTATCGCAGCACCGACAACGGCCAGACGTTCAACAACCTTAGCTTTCCCGTGAATTGCGGCCTTAGCTCGGCCGGCTGCCTGGTTCCCGATCAGGAGCAGTTGGTGGCTGACCGTTTGAACCGCGCAGTCACATCCGGAGGAACGGCCGACCAGCTTTATATAACCTGGCGCAATTTTCCCGCGCCCAACAACGGCAGCCGGGAAATCGGCGTTGCGTGCTCGAAAGACGGCGGAAAGACCTGGCAAACTGACCTGACGACGCTGAACGCAACCGGCGGGGATTTTGGCCGTCCAGTGGTCGGCCCGAACGGTTCGCTGCTGGTCGTTTTTGAATTATTCGGCAGCCCTACTTCCACGCTCAAGGTGCAGCAGTGGTCATCCTGCGCCAGCGGCTTTGCGCCCGGCGTTCTTGGCACGCTGGCAACCATTACCGACGTCAGCGACATGCCGGGTCTGGACCGCGTTACCGACGGCAACTATTCGCTCGCCTTCGACAGCTCCGACGGCTCCGGGCAGCGGGTGTTTGGCGTTTATTCCAACGAGGCAAGCACCGGGAACGACGACATTCACGGCGCGGAGTCGGTGGACGGCGGCCAGACATGGAATCGCGATTCGATTGTGAGCACCAGCAGCCAGGGCCGCCGCTACTTGCCCTGGTTGTGCTCCAGCGTCGGCAAGCAATTTGTCACCTGGTACGACCGTCGCGACAGCACCTCGGCCAAGACCGATCTGACCGCATACTATCGCTCCAGCATCTTCGACAATGGCACCGCCACCACGGTCGGCGTCGGCACGGAGAAGAACGTCTCAGGCGTCGACGATCCGGAATGCGCTTCGGGATTCCCGTCCGGCACCAGCGGCGCGATCGAGGAAGCCGGATGCAAAAACCTGCCCTCCGGTTTCATCCAGGGTGGTACATGCCAGGCCACCTGCGCGACAGGTCAGACGGGTCCCTGCGGATCGCAGGCGGCGTGCGATTTCCGCGCTGCCACGCCGTGCGCAACCGCGGGCGAGACCTGCCAGCCCAGCGGCGGCGGCTCTCCGAAATTTGGCGACTACAATGGCGCGGCGTGCTCGCAGGGCGTACTGTACATGGCCTGGGCTTCGTCCACCGCTCCCACCGGCGGCGGCTGCCTGCTCAACGGAGTTTCGTCGTCGAGCGCGTCGAAGTGCTGCTCCGGCCAGTTGTCGGGAGGCGTTTGCGCCGCATCGTCTTCGCCCGCCTGCACCCCGAATGGAGGCGCCTGCAGCGGCAGCCTGCCTGCCTGCTGCTCCGCCACCGGCGCCAACGGGCGGTGCCAAGCCAACAAGTGTCTCCCGGCCATCGGGCTGTACACGTCGTCTACCTGCATCGGACCTGGATGTGCGGGGTTGCCGGTGCAGATTAACTACCATCAGGTGGGCGCCTGCAACGGTTATACGACCA
The DNA here is from genome assembly GCA_963770555.1 of uncultured Acidobacteriaceae bacterium. Taxonomy (GTDB): domain Bacteria; phylum Acidobacteriota; class Terriglobia; order Terriglobales; family Acidobacteriaceae; genus Telmatobacter. The sequence continues at coordinate 88,503 of CAVYQC010000006.1, read as the reverse complement.
GTTACGGCATCACCAGCGCAGGCCCGAATCAGGCCTACGTCATCTATCGCATCGACAGCATCGACAACTCCGGGGGAAGCTCAACCTTCAACTTCGATCCCGGCAACTTCTACGTGCAGCAAACCAGCCCGTCGGCGCTGGATTCGCCGGTGGACATGTCGGCGATCTTCGGGCCATTCGCGGCAACCACGGCGACGATCGATGCCGGCCAGGACTACCAGCTCTCGACCGGCGAATACGAGGGCATCATCGTGCAGACTCTTGCCTCGAACGGAGCCACCGAAGCGGACGGGCGGAATTATCCGCTGAGTTACAAGCGCGGATCGAGCGATCCGCCGGTGAGTGTGGTCGATGAAAACCCGGGGCGCACCAGTTGGCCGCTTACGGAGGATTGCTCCACAGTCGTATTGCAATAAATCGGCCTGTTCCGGCACGTCAGACTGCTCTTGCCGGGGTGAATGCCTGCATCCACCCCAATCCGTCAGTGGTTTTGCCGGCCGGCCGATACTCGCATCCCAACCATCCCTGGTAGCCGAGCTCGTCCAGCAGCCGGAACAGATATTCGTAGCGGACTTCGCCGGTATTGGGCTCGTTCCGCTCCGGACACCCCGCGATTTGAATGTGGCCGCAGTGGGCTGCATAATGCTTCAGCTTGGTGGCCAGGTCTCCCTCCATCACTTGCATGTGATAGAGATCCATTTGCATCTTGACATTCGGAGCGTTCACGGCCTCGCAGATGGAGAACGACTCCCTCTGCGTGGATACGGCAAAGCCGGGCATGTCCCTGGTGTTGATCGCTTCGAGCAGCACCGTGATTTCGTGTTTCGCGAGTTCTTCCGCCGCGTATTTGAGATTCTCGATCAACGTTGCGCGGCAGGCCATGGGATCGGCGCCCTGCGGAACAATGCCGGCCATGGCATGCAGGCGGCCCGTGCCCATAATCATGGCGTAGGTCAGGGCCTGCTTCACGCTTTCCCGAAATTCCGCTTCCCGCCCCGGAATGCACGCAATGCCGCGCTCGCCTGCACTCCAGTCGCCGGCCGGCATGTTGAACAAAACCACCTGGACGCCGGCAGCGTTGGCCTTGCTCTCCACCGTTTCAGGCAAATGATCATATGGAAACAAGAATTCCACCGCCGGGAATCCGGCATCCGACGCGGCCGCAAAGCGGTCCAGGAAAGGGACCTCTGTGAACAGCATGGAAAGATTCGCCGCAAATTTAGGCATTCAACTCACCCTCCTTTCAGTCTCAAGGTCGCTAACGGGCCGGTTCCTGGTGGTCGCAGCTTCAAAAAGGGGCCGCGCGAGCGGTGCAAGATGATTTCAGCAAAAAAGCAGCATCTCTCGCTCCGTATGCAGATATCGCTGACATAGCGCTGGAGACGCAGGGCGAATGTGAAGACCGGTTGGGCGGCAAACGGCGTCGAAATGCCCAATCCTTGTTCGAAGAGGGAATGCGTCCAGTGCCGTCTCATTCATCCTGGACTACTTCAAGTCAAATAAGTGAAGCTTATGGTACATTGGTATGACCACTGCTGTCAAACCACTTGCCGTCCCCGGTTGCGCGCGTCGCTTGATCAAGCTACCTGCAAAAATACCACACTGCAGGCGGGGCCATGCTTCGATCTTCGGAAACAAATTTGCCGCGACTCGAATCGCGGGGTAGAGTCATTTCCCTCAGGAATCGCACTCATCCCTCATCGCAATCGCGGCAACGGGCTCTAACCCAGAGCGATGATCGCCGCGTCGCGCCCCGCAACGCTCACCGTGATCTGCCGGCCACTGAGCGCAACATTTTGATGGCCCCAGATATCTTCCCCGGAAGTGAAACTCCCCGCCGCCGGCGCAAGCCCGATTGTGACCGTGCGCTTGTCGCGCGTCGGGTTGGTGACCCACAAATAAGTGCCCCCTGCGCCCTGATGAAGCCTGGCCTGGACGCCGGCGTCGCTGACCGCTGCCGTGGGGGTTACTCCAGCCGGCTCCAATAGGCTCGCGAAAAGATCCTTTGTGGCGGGGCCATGGTGCAGGTAGTAGCCGGCGCCCGGAAAGGAGCCGATCAGCAGCGTGCGCCCCTTTCCGAATTTGTGTTCCACCGCGGCAATTTTTCCGTTGGCGTACTGCCCGGCCGCGGCGCCGCCCTGCAAGTCGTACTCTTGGCGAAAGTAGCGGCCGTAGATTTTGGCGTCCTTCACTTGAAGCATCAGCTCGTCCGAAATGTCGGGCAAAAACTCGACATAGCTCTCGCGCGCGCCAAATGCCTCGTCGAGACCGTAGTTCGGTTGCACGGTTCCCACGTGGCCGTGATCGCCAAAGTATCCCGGCAATCCTTCGCTCACCAGCGTGCCGCCCTGCTCAACGTACTTGCGAAGCTTCGCCGCCGTCTCGGTCTTCAACATCACCGGGTAGGGCAGGTAGATGATCTTGTATTCTCCTATGTCATCGATCGCGACAAAGTCGGGTTGAATGTTGGAATCGAAAAACGCCTGGTAGGCTCCGCAAATGGACTGCGAGTAGAACACGGTGGCCTGTTGCTGCACATAGTTGAAAAGCTCCGACTCCGGAACGAAGACCAGCCCGACGTCGCCCTTGACCGGGTTCGATTTCCATACGTTTGCATGGTCGTTCGTCCAGCGCGCGACGCGTCCTGCCATTTCAGATTGCGGTGTCGTCGAGCCGTCCATGGCGAACGGGCCAAACGCCCCGAAAAGAGGACCATCCAGGAGCGGGCGCCAGCGGCAGTACAAGATCCCCTTGGCACCGCCCGCGCAGGAGATCAGATTCCAGATGCGCACGTCCTCCGCGTCGGGTATGCGGCCATCTTCCTCTCGGCGCCCGATCACCTGGGGCTGCATCCACAGCGGCCCGCCTTGCGCTTCGGCGTGCCAGAACGGCTTGCCTCGCGCCCCGCCGCGAACCAGGTCCATGGCATGAAACTGCTTCCAGGGCTCGTTCCCTTTTCTGGCTGCGATCCAGGTCAGTCCATAAATATCGACCCTCTCGGCGGAGCGCCACTCGTTGTGCGAGGAAGACGGCATATCGTCGAGCGTGCCCGCGACGCCATGCGCTGTGATCTTATGATTCGGATCCAATTTGCGAAACAGCTTGAGCCGCCAATCGTACAGGTTGTAGGCGTTGTCGATGCGAAACTCGAGCCAGTCCAGGCTGTCCGGGTATCCAGAGAACGATCGCGGAGGTTCCACATCGTCCCAGCTCGCGAAGCTGTAACGGTGCCAGGTTTTACCGGCCTTCTCCAGTGTTCCGTAGCGGGTGCGAAGCCAGTCTCTCAGTTTTTGCTTCGTCGCGTCGCAATAGCAGAACATCCGGGCTGGACTCCCGCCGAACGATGTGTTCTCGTTCCACAGGTCATAGGCGAACAAGGCGGGATGATTCCGATAGTGCTCGATAAGGGCAGTAAGAAAATTCTCAGCCAGAGTGCGCACGTCTGCATTGTCCAGGCATAGTCCGGGAAAGCCGCCCGTCGCGCTGCTCTCCGAGACGCTGCTGTTGACGAGCACGCCGTCGCTCGATAGAAAGCGGGCGTGGGCATACTTGCGGAACACCCATTCCGGCGCGCAGGTATCCAACTCCGCGAGGACGACCTTGATTCCATTCTTTGCCGCCAGGTCCATCATCCGGTCATAGTCTGACCAATCGTACTTCCCCGGAGCGACCTCGATTGCCGACCACATAAACCAGTGCCGGAAGATATTCATCCCGATCTTCGCGGCAGTCTGGTGATCCCGGGCCCAGTCTTCTTCCGGTGGATTCGATTTGCGAAAGTACACAGCTCCATACGGAAACACAGGCCCGACCGCACTCGAATATCCGCCGCCCGGTTCCTGGGAACCCGCCTCCTGGGAGATCTTCCCTGCGTGCGCAAGAGCCGCGGATGCTGTCATAAGCGCCGAGGTTTGAATGAAGTCTCTGCGCGTAATTCCGGGAATGTCGGTCATCGGTTTTTTCTCTCCCATCTTCTGTAGAAGCCGGCGATGAGGCGCTTCGAATCTACCTTGTGCAGATCCCTTCCGGTCAAGGAAACATACGGTCTTAGTTACACTGCGAAATCGATCGCGATCACTTCGTGCACATTGATCGTCGGCACTTCAACCGCAATCGCGCCGCGTTCCTCGCGAAAGCGAATCTCGTCGCCTGCCACGAGCAGCCGCGCCTTATTCACCCGGCGGCCGCCGGGAATGCGAATTCGGACCTGCTGACTGGACAGCGGGATCACTTCGCGCACCGGCCCCTTCATCATCATTGGATTGGTCAAATTCACCAGATGCACGGTCATCGAGTTTTTCTGTCCCCAAATAGAAACGTCCAGGACACCCCTGCCCTCCACAAACAATGGGCTGGGCTCATCGGTGGCCCAAACCACCGCGTTGCGCAATAGCTTTGCATGATCGACATTCAGCACGTCCCAAAATGTGCGGTCGATATCCCAGGGAAAGTAGACTAAGCGGCCTTGCCCTGCCTGCCGGACAAAAACTCCGGCCTCATGCGTGGTCTGGGGCGGCGGAAAACACTCTTCCATGGGCAGGTCAGGATAAGTCGGAATCACCTGCAACGGCGAATATTCATTCTCATTTGTCGGAACCACATGAACTCGGTGAATACCGTTGATGATCCGGTTCGCATCTTCAAATCCGGCCAGCAGCGGATGATATTGCCCGGTCGCGGGATCTTTCTTGAGCTCCAGATACGAATTGAGCATCGGGCCTTCCTGGCTGCCGGCATAAGACGCACCAAAGAGCGAGGCAAGTCCAAAATCCTTCCGCCGCACGCCCCACTCGTCGTAAAGAGAGGTTTCGTAGGTCGCAATCACACTTCCACCGCGCTCGACAAACTCCCGGATCTGGCTGCACTGCCCGGTGGAAAGGGCGGCGATGTTCGGGAGAATCAGCGTGCGGTAAGGTTCTACGTGCTCTCGATCCAGCAATCCATCGTGGACCATCTCGAATGGAATTCTCGCTTCGATCAATGCCTGGTAGAAGCCGAGTCCCGGCTCATTGACCTTGGCCTCGGCGTCCGGGCCGCCGTAGAAAGAGGCCGTTTGCTGGGAGTACACCAGGCCTACACGCGCGAACGATCGCTCGTTCCGGAAGTAATCCTGGTTCGCATGGTGCCAATCGAAAACCTCTTCTATCACCGGCAGCCAGCGCCTGTCGAAGAGTTTGGCGTTAAATTTTGTGAAGGTCGGACGAAAGTCCTGGGCAATTCCATCGGCGATCCAGAGGCGCAGCTCGTCCGGGCTTTGAACCGAATCCTTCCAGCGGTACTTATCTTCGAGGCCCACGCTGGTAATCCCCGCAATTGCTTTCCGCCCCATCGTGGAGCGAAACTCTTTGGCGCTTTTTCCAGCCGCCCACGGAGCCATCAGGCCGGCTCTGCCCTGCCGATCTGCGCAAGCGGTTGGCGCCAACTCTCCGAACGTTTTCATGTCCAGGTCGCTCAGCGCACCGCCCCCGCCATTGGCGAGGAATCCAGCATTCGGATTGATCTCCTGAATCTTGTTATTCCAAACGTGCCACAATTCAAACAGCCGCTTTTGATGCCACACAATGTATTCGCGCCGCGCCGGGTTCTGGGGATCGCTGGTCCGGGGAAGATCCAGACCTGAAAAAGCATGAAAGTTGCTTTGGCAGTGTTCGCAGTAGCACATGCCGTTGCCCGCCCATCGGTTGGTAAAGATGCCGTCCGGCATATATTTCGTCATGATCTCCTGATGGACCGAGGTCATGAATTCAAAGTTGTAAGGCCCCAGCGCGCACGTCAGCCAATAGTCGGGATCCGACGCGTGCCGACGCTTGTTTCCGCTCTCGTCCACCGCCAGCCAGTCCGGATGTGCCTTGCAGACATCCTCATGACAGGCGTGCGGGTCGGTACGCGCCACCACGTTCATGCCCAGCGCGCGGCAGCCCTTGAGAATGTCTCCAAAAGCATCCATGTTCCCCAGCCACTTGCTTCGATAATGGAAGGGAATCTCGGTGGGATAGAATGCCACGCATCCGCCCGCGTTCAGAATGGTGGCATCCGCATGAATTCTTTTAAAGTAATCCAACCAGAAAGCAAGGTCGTAATTCCCGGGGTCGTTCTCCACAAAGCTTAACTGGGCCCAGCGCATCGGCCGGTCGTACCAGCCCGCCGGCTTGGCGCCGGAGTCTTCTGCTGCAGCTGGCGCGGGCGCAGCGCCCGCACTCTGCTGGCCTTCGAATCCTACAAGGCATGTTGCGGAAAGGACAGCGGTCTGTTTGAGGAATGATCTTCTCGAACTCTCCATTTACGGCTCCTGCCGAAACAAGTCACGGAATCAGCCTACTGAATCTGGCCGGCAAAGGGCATCCTTCTTTCACAGGTCCAGCTTGTCAGGAGCCTGATGAGGACGCGCGCCTGCGTCGGGTTCAAGGAGGCCGTTCTCTGCGCATGGCCTAAACGGCGGCCATGCACGGAGAACCCTAGAGTTTTAGAAATAGAGCTTTGCTGCGAATTGAACTTGCCTGCCGGTCGCGGAGCCATCCACTAATTTGCCAAAGTTTGCATTTGCGGCATTGCAGGCCGCCCCGGGAGGGCCTTTGCAGGTCAGGGTAGCGTCATTCGCCCCTGGAAGCTCGAACGCCGGGGTATTGGTCGTATTGAACGCCTCCACCCGGAACTGCAGATAAATTCGCTGCGACTCTCCAAAGTAAAAATTCTTGAACAGGGACGAATCGAGGTTTTTTACCGAGGGTCCGGTAATCGGGAAATGTCCGCAGTTGCCAATCTCCGGCACCGAGCCTCCGGTCGTGGTGGCCGCGTAGGCCGGCACGGTGAAGGCGGCGGGATTATAGTAGCCGTTTACGCTCGTGTTGGGGAGTCGCTTGGGCACTCCGGCTACGCAACTCGCAACGTTATAGCTCGCAAACGTGGGCGGAATTACATTTGTACCCACATCCGACGGAAAACCGGTTCGCATCGTGAGGATGCCATTGACTACCCACCCGCCGATTACATAGTTGGCCGCTCCAGTCGTATTGACAAATTGTCTTCCGGCGCCAAAGGGCAGGTTATAGAGCACACTGGCGCTCGCGGTTTGAGCAATATTAAGAGGAGCAACGCCTTTCTCTCTCGACAGGTCGTAGGTGTCCAGGTTCACTGACGTCGAGGTCTGGTTATAGGAGTCGGGTCCGTCGCCATCCGTCTCCATGTTCTTTTGCCAGGTATAATTCGCCAGGAACTGCAGGCCATGCGCTAACTGCTGTTGCGCCTTCAGGCCGAGCGCATTGTAATTTTGCCTGGAAGTAGAGAAAACAGCCAGGACCTGCGAACCCATGTAGGGGAACGGGCGGTTTGCCTGGGTGTTTGTCCCGTTCAACGCATCCGCAAACGGTTCCTGGTTTTCGTCGATGAAGAATGAAGCAAAGCGGGATCCACGGGCGCCGCTATAGGAGATCGCGAAGAGAAGTGTGGGGTTCTGTTGGTACTCCAGATTGAAGTTGTATTGCATTAATCTGGGCATCAGCGCGTTTTGTAAACTTTGAGTCTTGATTTCGACGCCATACGGTTCCGCTGCCGTAAAGCCCGCCAGCGAGTCGGTTGCGGGGACCGTATGGATCGGCGTGTTCATGGTGTAGGGCGGGGTTACGGTATAAGCGGCAGTAATTGACGGCAACACGATCGTGGGAACATTGGGAGTGTTTCCTGAGAACTGGCTGGAGGACTGGTTCTGGTCGCGCATGGCATAGAACACTCCGTATCCGCCACGTACCACCAACTTGTGAAATGCCTGATAGGCGAAGCCAAGCCGCGGCCCCCAGTCGTTGTGGTCTCCCAGAACCATTGCGCGGCTGTAGGGCGTTACACCGGGAATGGCAAACTGACCCGTTGTTACATCGAACAGAGAACCAAGGTTATTTTGATCGATGGGCTGCGTGTAGAGTTCGTAGCGCAGGCCTGCATTGAGCGTCAATTTCGATGAGAACTTCCAATCGTCCTGGATATAGCCGCCGAAGTAGGCATTGCGCTGGCGTCCCTTGTCGATCATAGGGGAGCCATTCTGGGTGCTGGGAAAGCCCATCAGGAAATCGGCCAGCGGGAGTCCGGAACCCGGCGCGTCGGAACTGGAAGAGAAAATGGCGCCAAAGACAGACGACCCAAAGAACGGGTCACCCTTCTTCACGTCGAAGAGCGACTCGCGAATATCCGCACCCCACTTCACGGAGTGGTGTCCGTGCGTCCAACTCATGTTGTCGGCCAGTTGGCGCGTTTGCAACGTGTTCAGGTTCAGATCGCCGCCGCCGAACCCGGTAAACTCTGTACTTCCATTTGCCGCCGCACCGGAATAGTAGAAGGTAATAGCGGGAAACCCTAAGGGGCTTGAAGGGAAAAGAGCAAGTCCAGCTTGTGCGCCAAAATTCGCCCCTGCCTGTCCGCTGCCCGATTGGGTGCCGTTGTTGTAAAGGTAGCCAGCCCTCAATTCGTTGACCAGCGTTGGCGCGAAGATGTGGACATCGGATACGGTGATCTGGTCGTTGTCATCCAGGGATGGGGAACTGCCTCCAATCCAGCCTGGGAAGGAACCGATGGCCGGCTGATTCTGGTTGCTCAAGGAGTAGCTGCCAAACAGATGGTTTTTCTGTGTGACGGTTGCATCGATCCGGAGATCGGCCTGGTCCGTATTTGAGAACGACCCGGGTGCATAGAAGTAGTTTTCTGAGTCGGCGCCCGCGGGGCCGTAATTGGGTTGGGGAATCATGCTGAGAATTGCGGTGGCCGTTGAGTTGATGAGGTTAGCGGGGATCTTGTTATACCCGGTCTCAGCCAGGAAGGAAGTCGCAACTACCGTTCCAGTCGGTCCAATGTGGCGCGTGGTTGGGTCATAGATGATCGTAGAACTCGAAGTAAAATCGCCCGTCCGCCAGGCCGTCGGAGGAACGCTCTCAATGGAACTGCCGGACTTGGTGGTCTGCCGCGTTTCCTGGTAATCGGCAAAGAAAAACAGGCGATTGCGGAGGATGGGACCGCCCGTGGTGCCGCCGAACTGGTTCTGATGGAAGGGCGACCGGGGCAATCCCGCACGATTGGTGAAAAAGTTGTTGGCGTCGAAATCGTCGTTACGCACGAACTCGAAGACCACGCCGTGATATTGGTTGGTGCCGGATTTGAGGGTCGCGGAGACGATTGTGCCGGCGGCATGACCGTATTCGGCGGCAAAATTGTTCGTCATCACCTTGAACTCCTCTACGGCGTCGACTGAAGGCACAAGGGCGTAGCCTTGACGCCCGATGGACCCGGCAGTCGCAAAGGTGTTGTCGTCAATGCCGTCCAGAGAGACGTCGCCGCTGCTGAAGCGGCCGCTTCCGCCAACAAAGGGAAGGTTGGTTCCCATCCCGTACACGGGAGCCGTATTTCCAACCAGCAGCCCAAGAGCGAAAGCATTCCGGCCGTTGAGTGGCATGCTCAGGACTTCATGATTGTCGATTACCTGCCCCAGAGAAGATGTGGTGGTATCGATGAGCGGCGCTGCGCCGGTAACTTCCACCGATTGACTGATCGACCCGACGGCAAGCGTGATGGTCAGATTCACCGTCTGGTCAACCTGCAAGGTGATTCCGGTGAGCGTTTTTGTCTGGAACCCCTGTGCAGTCACGGTAATGGAATACGTGCCCAGCGGCATAAACTGCGCATTGAACGCTCCCTGAGCGTCGGTGTGAGCCTGGCGCGCCACCCCGGTCGCGACCTCAGTAAGTGTCACTGCGGCGCTCGGCACAACGCCGCCAGTGGTATCCTGGACGACCCCAATAATCGTTCCGGTCTCGATTTGCGCGCTGGCTACGCCCAGGGCAAGAACGACGAACAGCACAAGACGCGCGGCTTTAGACACCAGTGACATGGCGAACCTCCGGCGGGGAGCGTGTTGAATCCAGGTTCCGATGGAGCAGGTTCCATCCAGCCTCAAGGGACCGTATCCCATCTCACGAGGGCGGTCGATTTTGACCACTCGCTTTTGCTAAACAGCGAAGGTACACCGGTCCGACCATTGGCGTCAAGAAGAATTTATAAACTTTTTTTGAGGCCCGTCGCGGAGCGAATGGCCAGATGGCGGAAATCGGAAATTCGCGCGCGCCGCCTCATTCAGAACCGTTCTGGATGAGCGGCACGCGTTTCCGGTCAAAATTCCTGACGGCAGATTATGAAGAAAACTGAAGGTTGGACGATCGTCGGCCGGTGATTGTCAGGGGCTGATTTATTTTGCCGCTCGGCGCCGTTCGACAACGCTGGTAACCAGTTTGATGGTTTCTTCCAGATGCAGGCGCATGGCGTTGCGTGCCGCATTCGGTTTGCGCGTCGCAATGGCCCGATAGATCGCCACGTGGCGCTTCAGCACAATCTCGGGAACATCGGGGATCAGTAGTTTGTAGTGGATCCATTGCCGCATCAAATTACGCAGTAGATGGACTGCATTCCGCAACACCCCATTTTGCGCCGCGGCGGAGACGGCCAAATGGAAAGCCATGTCGGCTTCCAGCGTGGAATCTCCTCTGGCTATGCTGTCTCGCATGAGTTGCACGGCACGGCCAATTTCCTCGATCTGCTCCGCCGACGCCCGTATCGCGGCCAGTCCGGCCAGATTCTCCTCGATGATCGTGCGCGCCTCCATGATCTCCTGCAGTTCCTCATGATCGGTGCCGGTGAAAGCCCAGAGCAACGGGCGGCTCAGGAATTCCGAGCGGGGACACACAAACGTTCCATCCCCAACCCGGCTGTCCAGCATGCCGACCAGTTCCATTGCTTTGAGCGACTCGCGAAGCGAAGTGCGTGCAATTCCCAGCTGCTGGCAAAGCTCGCGCTCGGGCGGAATCCGATCGCCGGCTTTCCAGCTCCCGCTCACCACGTACGATAAAAGTTGCTCGAATACGGAAGCGGTCAGCTTTGTACGTGCTACGGGAGTGACCGGTTTAAGCACACGCTTCATCTTGCAACGCTCCTCGGTAAGGCTATGCCGCCAACTTTAGACATACTGCAAACTGGGAAAAGTGACACCTAGATTATGCACTATTCGAGCGTAGCCTGGCCCAACTCCGCGGCCGGTAACTTTGCTGCCCGTCGACGACTCGCCATCATCGCAGGGCGAATCTGCAGCCGCGCCTAATGCCTGTGCTTTGGAGCGCGACGAGGCCGGCGACCCGCAGCCGACGATGCTGTGGCGTAGCGTGTTGCAAATACCTGGTGCGGGCGACCGAGCTCTTCCGTGCCGTGGTTTTGACGCGAATGCTTCCCGCGCTATCTCGACTGTTAACGGTATAGTGGACTGACCACTTTCGTCAACATGAATTGAGCCGGGCGTGCGAGCGCATCGAGCCGCATCCAATCCACGCGCTGCGAAACCTGCCATGAGCGGAGCCAAATAAGGGAATTTCGATCCCTCGGGGCCGGAGATCGTGCTCGACTTATTCGAAGCTTGAGAATTAAGAATGCAGGCGGCTCTAGCGCGTCATGGCGTAGTGAACCTGCTCCTCGATTGAAGCGATTTTCAATGGCTCGCGGTTCGCGCGAGCGAGCGCCGCATTTACCTCGCTCAGCTCCCCGGTTTTGAATCGCTGCCAGGCCGCGGTCTTCTCGCGAGCCGCCTTGCTCATGTCGTCGAAAATCACAAGCGCCTGCTCCGGCGCCGCTCGATGGCCGCTCTCCACCACGCGCAGGGCCGTTCCCAGCCCCTCGTTTGCATCGGCAAGCCCGGTGTCGCTTTCGCCGCTCTTCTCCTGTTCCGCGTCTTGGCCGGCTTTGATCTGGCGCAGCTTGGCGAGAGCGCTCTGGATCGCATGTTCCAGGTCGGGCGGATTGCCGCCGGCCTTGGCATCCATTTTCTTCAGCTGGCTCTCCACGCTCTCCAGTTCCGCCATGGCTTTGCGGGTGACCAGCATTTGCGCATAGATGGAAGCGGCCAGGGTGAACTGTCGGGCCAGCATTTGAGGCGTCGCTTCGACGCGCGGATCCATCGTCACCCGCAGCGCCCGGCTCAATTGCACCCCGTCCGCGGTGAGCCGCAGCGTGTAAATGCCCGGAGGCACACGCGGGCCCGGCGGTACTGCGGAAGGATCGTCATCGTCCACCGGTCCCAAGCCCGCGCCCCCGGCCGCGAGGTCCCAAACGAAGCGATGCTCTCCTGCGCTCGCTTCCAGAACCTGCGGCTTGGGAAACCAGCGCTCCGCGATCGGCAACAGTGGCCGTTCCACGGCGGTTTTGTCGTCGCTCGCAAAGTGGCGCAGCACGCGACCCTGTGCGTCGAGGATTTCGAGAGTAGTCTTTGCCGCCGCTGCCGGAAGGTAATAGTCGATTACGGCTCCGTTCGGCGGGTTGTCAGCCTGCGGTTCCTCCGGCGGCATGGGCGAACCGAGGAAGCCGTCGTTATCCACGCGCACCGCCGCGGGCGGAGCGTAGAGATACGCACGCGCCTTGTCGACCGACGCAGCCTGGCGAAGGGGCGCAATATCGTCAAGCACCCAGAAAGAGCGGCCATGCGTGGCCACAATCAGGTCGCTGCCGTTCAAGGTCAAATCGCGGACTGAGCTCACCGGCATGTTGAGGTTGATCGGCTGCCAGTCGCCGCCGGCGTCAAACGAGACATAAACGCCAAACTCGGTGCCTGCAAACAGAAGGTTGCGTTGTTCGGTGTCCTCGCGAACCGCGCGCACAAAGTGACTCGGCGCGATGCCGTCAACTGAAAGCTTCCAGCTCCTGCCGTAGTCGCGCGTAATGTAAAGGTAAGGCTTCCGGTCGTCGAGCCGGTGCCGGTCGACGGCCGCATACGCCGCACCGGGATCGAAGTGCGAAGCCTCAATAAGGGAAATCTTGCTCCATGCGGAGAGCCCGGGCGGCGTGACATCGCGCCAGGTCTTGCCGCCGTCGGTGGTGAGGTGAATGCGTCCGGTATCCGATCCCGCCCATATCTCGGCTGCATTCAGTGGCGACGGCGCAATCGTATAAATCACACCGTAACCGCCCTTCTCGGCCTCTTCAACGGTTGGGGGCCCGTTCCCGCCGGCTGGCGCTGCGCCGCTTGCGGACACTGCGCCGGTCAGGTCCGCGCTGATCTGCTGCCAATGCAGGCCGCCGTCGCTGGTCTTCATCACGTACTGCGTGCCCAGATAAAGCGAGCTCTTATCGGCCGGCGAAAAGACCAGCACCGGCGTCCAGGGGTCGCGATACCGGCGCTTGTTGACCGGCTGTTCAAAGCCGCCTAAGGGCCAGGGCGTAATGTCCTGGCTGAACGAGGTGCGCCGATCGAAGCGCATCACCGCGCCGTAAGTATCGGAAAGATAGACCAGGTTTTCGTCGTTGGGATCGATGGCGATGTAGCCGCTCTCGCTGCCGCCGGGCAAAAACCAGTCGCGCGCGTCAACGTGCCCGTGATCGCTGCGGCTGTGCACCGCGATGGAGCCGCTATCCTGCTGCGCTCCGTAGATCCTGTAAGGAAAGCTGTGGTCGGTGGTCACGTGATAGAGCTGCGCGGTTGGCTGGTTGTACCAGGTCGTCCAGGTCTTGCCACGGTCGAGACTGATGGTCGCTCCCTGATCGACGCCCAGCGCAAGATGGGATGGATTTTTAGGGTCCACCCACACCTGGTGATAATCGTCGCCGCCCGGCGCCCCGCGCATAATGCCAATGGTCTTGCCGCCGTCTTCGGTCCGGTAGAGCGCGACGTTGGGAATGTAAAGAACGTCGTCGTCGTTTGGATCGATGGCCAGGGAGCTGAAGTACCAGGCGCGGCTGGTCAGGCGCGGATCGGCGTTGGCCAGCGTCCAGGTGTCGCCCCCGTCGTCGGAACGGTAGAGCCCCGAATGGCCAGTGCAGTCGATGGTCGCGTAGACGCGCCTCCCGTTGGCGCCAACCGCGATGCCGGTGCGTCCCCACGCAGCCTCGGGCAGTCCGTGACCTGCCACAGCCGTCCAGTGCGCGCCTCCATCGGTCGAGCGATACAACCCGTTCCCAGGGCCTTCGAGTGGCGCATAGGTGCTCCACGGCGGGCGATGCGCATTCCACGTGGCGGCGAACAACACACGCGGTTTGTTTGCGGCCATCGCCATATCGGCAATGCCCACCTCCGGCCCCTTGTCGAGAATGCGCTGCCAGTGGTCTCCGCCGTCGGTGGATTTGTAAACGCCACGCTCATCGCTCGGCCCGTACGCGTGCCCCAGCACGCCCACGTACACCGTGTTCGCATCGGATGGATCGACCAGGATGCGGCTGATCTGCCGCGAGTCGTCGAGGCCGATGTGCTTCCACGTCGCCCCTCCGTCGCCGCTGCGATACACGCCGTCTCCCGAGGCCAGGTCGGAGCGAATATCGGACTCGCCCGTTCCCACGTAGATCACCTTGGAGTCGGAAGGCGCCACGGCCAGCGCGCCGATAGAAGCCACGGATTCGCCATCGAACATCGGCTGCCACACCGTGCCGGCGTCGGTTGTCTTCCAAACGCCGCCGTCCACGCCGCCAAAATAAAAGCTCCCGTCGCTGCCCGGCACGCCGCTCACGGCAACCACGCGCCCGGCGCGAAACGGGCCGGCCAGCCGCCAGCGCAGTCCGTTGAAAAACTGCGGCGACAGCTCCTGTGCGCTTGCCGCTATCGTCACGCCAGCGCAGAGCAGGAGCAAGATCGAAAAGGAAGAAAAACGCAATCGGCTGGGAAGAACGCGGTAGAAAGGGGTCATCGCAGATTCAATTGTGAATCCCAGGCGCCCGATGAGCAAGGAATTTAAGTGCAGGATGCGCGCCGTCTCTGGCGCGCGGATGCAAAACCGGCGATGCTTGAGGGATGAGGTGCGCCTTCCGCCGCAGGGGTTGGCGCTCCGCCGGCCGGCGTCGCCAGCAAGTTGCCGGCGCGCGAATTCACCTTCTCCGCCCGGATAGAATTCTAGGGAACCAAAAACATTCAACGCGCACGAGCCGAAGGACAACCAGACAATGACGAGAATGCGCTCTTCTTTAAACCTCCTGCTGCTCGCAGCCCTGGCCGGTGCGGCGCTTCTGCCGGATGCCGCCGGCCTCGCTCAGGAACATTCCATCCCCATGCCCGATCTGCATTGGCGCATGATCGGGCCGTTTCGTGGAGGCCGCACCCGCGCTGCAACCGGCGTCCCCGGCGAGCCCAATGTCTTCTATGTGGGACAGGGCGACGGCGGCGTCTGGAAATCGAACGACTACGGGCGCACTTGGAATCCGATCTTCGATGGGCAGGACACCCAGTCGATTGGAGCGATTGCGGTTGCTCCGTCGAACGCCAGCATCGTTTACGTGGCTAGCGGCGAAGGTCTGCACCGCCCCGATCTTTCCGTCGGCGACGGCATCTACCGCTCGGCCGATGCGGGCAAAACATGGACGCACCTGGGACTGCGCGACAGCCAGCAGATACCCGCGCTGGCCGTGGACCCGGCGAATCCCGACCGCCTCTTCGCCGCGGTCCTCGGCCATCCCTACGGGCCGAATGCCGAGCGCGGCATCTTCCGCTCAGAAGATGGCGGCAGGACGTGGAAGAAAGTGCTGTACAAGGGCGATCGAATCGGCGGCTCCGATGTGGTGATCGACCCCGCGAATCCGCAGGTCGTGTACGCCTCGCTGTGGGAAGAAACGCTGGGACCCTGGGAAGACGGCAACGACTACGCAGGCACGCATGGCGGGCTCTTCAAATCGACCGATGGCGGCGCTACCTGGACGCAGCTTGTGGTTGGCCTTCCATCCAACCTGGTGCAGATCGATGTGGCCATTGCCGCCAGCGACCCCAAGCGCTTGTATGCCACGGTCTCGACCACTGAGGAGGGCGCCTACGCTTCCGGAAAAGGCCTTGGCGTGTACCGGTCAGACGATGCCGGAATGAGCTGGCGAAGGATCACCGATGACCCGCGCCCGGCCATGAAAATCGGCGGCGGCGATCTGCCCGTGCCGGTCGTGGACCCGCAGAATCCCGATGTTGTCTACAGCACGAGCATCGTCACTTGCCGCTCCGATGACGGCGGCAAAACCTGGATCAGCCTGCGCGGCGCCCCGGGCGGCGACGACTACCAGAACCTGTGGATCAATCCGCACAACCCCAAAATTCTGCTCCTGGTCAGCGATCAGGGAGCGCTGGTGAGCGTGAATGGCGGTGAAAGCTGGAGCTCCTGGTACAACCAGCCCACCGCGCAGCTCTATCACGTCTCTGCAACCTACAGCTTCCCCTATCAGGTGTGCGCAGGCCAGCAGGAAAGCGGCTCGGTGTGCACTTCCACGCGCGGAAACGACGGAGAGATCACCTTCCGCGAGTGGCATCCGGCGGGAGTGATCGAGTACGGCTATGTTGCACCCGATCCGCTCCATCCCGAGATCGTTTACGGGGCCGGCCGCACCGAAGTATCGCGCTACGACCGGGTCACGGGCCAGGTTGAGAACGTGACCCCGCTGCCCATGCACAAAACCGGCTACCGCGGCGACCGCACCGAGCCGATACTGTTTTCTCCCGTGGATCCGCACACGCTCTACTACGCGGCCAACCGCCTCTTCAAGACCACCGACGGCGGCGAGACCTGGGCTACCATCAGCCCCGACCTGAGCCGGGAAACAGCCGTTCAACTGCCGTCCCTGCCCCCGCTCACACCCAAGCAGCTTGCCGAGCGCCGTGGCGCGATCTATGCCCTGGCGGCTTCCTACAAAACCACGCAAACCATCTGGGCAGGGACCGACGACGGGCTGGTCTGGATCACTCGCGACGGCGGCGACCACTGGACCAACATCACGCCGCCGGGCGTCACCCCGTGGAGCAAGATCGCGCAGATCGACGCTTCGCGCTTTGACGATGACACCGCGTATGTAGCCGTGAACCGGCTGCGCGTCGATGACCTGCACCCCTACGTGTATCGCACCCATGACGGTGGAAAAACCTGGGACGCGATCGCCGCCGGCCTTCCTGAGGATGCGCCTGTGAACGCCGTCCGCGCTGACCCCGCGCAGCCCGGCCTTTTGTACGCGGCCACGGAACGTGCGGTATGGACCTCCTTCGACGATGGGGCGCACTGGCGGCCTCTCGAATACAACCTGCCGCACACCTCCATGCGCGATCTGCTGGTGAAAGACGGCGACCTGATCGTCGCTACCCATGGCCGCTCCTTCTGGGTGCTCGACGACGTGAGCCCATTGCGGCAGCTCGCCGCCGGAGCAGGAAAGGACGCGCCGATGCTGTTTGCGCCCGCCCCGGCCTGGCGCGTGCGGCGCGACAACAACACCGATACGCCGTTGCCGGCGGATGAGCCTGCCGGCGAGAATCCGCCCGACGGCGCCATCCTCGACTACGACCTTGCCCGCGATGCGCGTGGCCCGGTGGTTCTTGAAGTGCTCGATGCGGAGGGCAACCTGCTGCGCCGCTTTAGCAGCGAAGATCCAGTCGCACCCACGCCGCAGCAACTGCGCACCAACCTGATCCCTCCGGAGTGGCCGCGGATCGACGGACCGCTTCCCGCAACCGCAGGCATGCATCGCTGGGTATGGGATCTTCGCGCCGCCGCGCCTGCGGCCACGCATTACGAATATCCCATCTCCGCGGTGCCCGGCAGGACCCCGCTCGAACCGCAAGGACCTTTGGTATTGCCCGGTACATACACCGTGCGGCTCACCGCGGAAGGCCGCAGCGAGTCGGCGCCACTGGTGGTCAAAATGGATCCCCGCATGCACGTTTCTGCTGCGGATCTCGAAACGCTGCATACGGCGCAGGTGGCCATGGCCGCCACGCTGGATGCACTGTCGAAGGCCGATCTTGCCGCGCACTCCGTAACCGAGCAGCTTGCCGCGCCGCAGAAAGCCGCTCTCGCCGCAGAGCTTGCCCCTTTCACTGCCGCGTTGAAGACTTTGCTCGACGGAGCCGGACCGGACGCGGCTGGCCGGCCGCCGGGCCTCGACGAAGCGGCCTCGAATGCGGCGCAACTCTACGGAGAGCTGCAGCAGGCCGATGCCGCGCCCACTCGAGCGCTGCTTGCCGCTTCAGCGCAAGTGGAGTCGGAAGGCAAAGTGGCGCTGCCTGGCTGGGAACAATTCAAGCAGCAGCAACTCCCGGCGCTCGACTTGAAGTTGCGCGATGCCCATCTTCCTGCCATCGACCTGGACCGCCAGCCGGAAAACATGCCGGAGAGTGGAGACGAGGACTGAAGCAAGCCGCGGAGCGTGCGCCTCGAAACAGAGGACTTGAGTCAACTCGATACGCCCGGGCGCGGAATACCGGGCTTGCGCGGAACCGCGCAAGGCGCCGCCCACCCTTTCGCTACTAGAGTGTGTGCCACGATCGCTTCCTGCAGATCATAGAACTCGCTCGCACCATCGAGCTTGCACTTCAATCGCTCTGTCATAGGTCCATTGAGCAGGCTATTGTGCGTCTTTGACACAGCGGAATCCCACGCCTGCGGAGCGATCGTAGCTGGGAGCCATCAACAACAGCTTGCCGTGCTGATCATTCCTGTATGCCTCGGGAAAGTACCAGATCGAACCGGATGGGCGATAGTGGCTGCCGCCGCGCAGGATTGCCGCCCGGGTGTGCTCGTCCACATATTCGTCTGTCCATTGCCACACATTCCCCACCATATCCATCACGCCAAATGGGCTCGCTCCATTGGAGTGCGCATCCACATCGCTCGCCGGGCCCATCACACGGCCACGGTCTGAGATCGGAACAGGGGCATCTTTCGGATCCGTTCCCCAGTGGCAGGGCGGCAGCCGCGATGTCGATACCGGAACCAGGCTTCCGGATGAATCGGGTCGGGGAGGTGTGGCCGGCTGCGTGGCGGGTGCCTGCTCGGCAGTACTCGCAAGTCGATCGGGAGCCGGCTGCCAGTCGCAGTTGCCCCACGGATACATGCGGCCGTCGTTCCCTTGCGCGGCGTATTGCCACTCCCACTCATGCGGGAGCCGCTTGCCGGCCCACTTCGCATATTCGCGGGCATCTTCCAGTGACACCCACGTCACCGGCTCATTGGCCGCGCCTTGGGGGTAGGTTCCGTTCCTCCGGTCCTTCAAGAAGTTCAAATCGTCTTTCGGATGATAGTGCGATGCGTTAAGGAACTTCTTGAACTCCGCATTGGTCACCGGGTACTTGTCAATGTAGAAAGGTTTGATCTGCATCCGATGTTCGTGATACCGTCGCGCGCTGTCTTCCCACGGATACTGCACATCCACGCCGGCGTCGTCCGAGCCCTCGATTTCCACGCCCTCAACCTTGAAATCGTAGTCGCCGCCTTCAATGCGAATCATTCCTTCCGGAGCGGAAGTGGCCGGCTGCGTCGGAGCAATGTCCACCAGCTTCTGCGGCAGAGCGGTCCACTCGTGTGAGTAGTCAGAGAGCGGCTTCGCCGTCATCTGCGCCATCTTTGCCATCAGGTTCTTTATCTTCGCATCGGGTTGGTCGGGAGCCGCATACACCGCGCCGTAACCGTGAGCCTCCATGGCAAACCGCAGCAGGTCCTGATTGACCTCCGTCAACGGCTTCAATTCAACACCGTGATACAGATCGAAGTAGCGCGTGCCATCGCGGTGCGGCACGGACATCTGCACGCCGTCTACGTCATATTCATTGCGATTGACGATTGTCCACACGGTCCGGTCGCCCAACGGCCAGCGGCTTGCAAATACACCGTATCGCGACATGGGGTAGAGCGGTTCCCACCCTTGGCTCGCGAAGAATGGAGCCACGGCGCGCTCGATGGTTGCCACACGGCGCGTTGCCTCTCCGTCGCGTGGAGTCACACCGTTCCAGATTCCCCAGACGTTTTCCCAGCTTTCCCAACCTTCCCCGTTGAAGAAGGCATATTGCAATGCGTCCGTTTTGTCGCGGTCCCAGCGGCCCTGTATATTGACCTGGTGACGCGGTTCGAGCCAGCGATATTTGTCCACCGTGGGAACGAACTGGTATTGGTACTGGCCCCAGGTGAGCACATTCCAGGCAAGCGCCTCGTCGCTGGGACCGCCCTCCGGCTCAAATGCCAAGGGATGATTGATTTTTTCGGCGGCCAATGAGAACGCAAGCGGCACGCCGTCTTGGGTATCGCCGTTGATGCCGTCCGCATCGATCTCTTTCATCAGCTCCGCAATGGCATCGGGCCATGGTTTGCCGGGATCGCGCGTTCCCTGGTCCCACATCATCATCGGGAACAACACGCGCACCCCGCGGCGATGGAAGTCCTCCACCATCCTGTGCACGCCTTCGACGCCCCCCGGCATCGACCGCACCATATCGAGCTGATTGCGATCGTCGATGCCTGCGTTTGGATAAACCGCCCAAATAAGGACCGCATCGATGCCGCCATAACGCTTCTCAAGGTCATCGAGGTACCGGTCGACTGTGTATTTGCCCGCAACCGGATCGTAGAAATAGCGGTCGTGCACCATCATTTGCGGCTGGATAAAGCTGTGTTCCGCCCACTTGAGTTGCGGCAGACCGTAGCGGCTTGGATCGTACCCGATATAAATCCGGCGCTGATCACGCCATTGCGTAATCTGGTCCAGCCACTCGCGATGCGTGGCCGGTGTGCAGGATGGAGATCCGCCGATCCACGCGCCCCTGGGCGTTAGGCACGGTGGCGGAGGGATTTGCGGTCCTTCGCCGATACGCACCGGTGCTTCCACTTGTGCATAAGCGTACGCGGCGAAAATCGCAACGAGAAGCAGGAGGCCCGCCTTGGACCGCATCGCTCCGAATTCAATTCTCATATCGTAGTTCCTTTCCGGTAGATCAGCTGTGTAGAGACCAGCGGGAAAAGACGCGAGCCTTTCCGATTGGGTTAAATGGAAACTTCGCACTGTCCTCGAATTCTGAGTCGCCTTCTGAGTCGCCGCTTCTCCATGAAATCTTCCCCCTCGCTCATGCTGGGCATCGTTGGTTGGCCTCCAGCGCGCGTCACCGAAATTGCGGCCGCTGTCGAGGCGAATTCCGCACAGTTTCGGACCGCATAAGTGATCCGCTGAATTGAACGGAATCTCGAACTGCGTGAGAAGCATTCCTGCGCGCTCCAGCAGTGGAGCCGCTTTTTCTAATAGCGCCGGTTCGAGGCCATGATTCGCGCCCGGCACTACCGCGATATTGTTTTCACCAAGGGAGCTCGTAGTGATGAGCGCCACTCCGGATGACTGGAATGAACGAATGAACGGCGCCATGCCGCTGAACAGCATCAGCAGATACCCCTTGGGCAGGATCGCATAATTCAAGAGAACGCCCGCCACCCATGCCAAGCCGATTCCGATGGGACGCCAACGGACAATCCCGCCATTCCAATGAATGCGACACACGCCCCACTCCGTCTCGCCCGCGCTCCTTGATGGCAAGCATCGTCATTGTTCTCCGACCGAGATGCGGTCAGGCGAAGAGTATGAGATCGACAGCACCGCGTTCTCTGTGCCGATGTTGCGCGCGTTGTGCCACGTGCCTTCAGGGATCGTCACGGTATCGCCCGCCTGCATCTCGTATTCCTTGTCGCCTACGCGGTTCATGATGTGCCCCTGGATAACGTGCAGGATCTCGTCGCAGTTGGGGTGGCGGTGCAGCGGGTTTTCGTTTCCGACGTTGATCGTGGCTATGCCCACCGTCATTGAGCTGGAGTTTCCAAGCGACCGCGAAGCGAACCATTCGAGCTTGCCCCAGGGCTGGGGCTCCACCAGTGCCTCCTTCCGCGGCAGAAACAAGCGCTGTTGTGCGGCCGCCGCGGGGCCTGCCCCGCGGCCGTAGTGGCGCATGGTGACGGCGTCCGTCGTCGCTCCCCCGGGCGGTACGTCGCGCTTGGCCGTCCACAGAACGGCATTCAGGAGGATTTTTCGTATCTCAGGCTGATCCAAAGTGGCCAGATAGTGGACGCCCGTAAAGCCGAACGACCTTCCGCCATTGGGCCGTTCAGGGGCCCACGCAACAACATGGTCCGCGGCGGGCTCCTCGAAGACCGGTTTGTTGTTTCGAGTTTGGATATGGACCCTCGCGGTGAGGATTGGCGTGACCTTGGTGGTTTTGGAGAAGGTCATGGCCGGGTAGAATTCATCGAGATAATCAAAGGCCTTCAGCCCGCTCGCCAAGGGGTTTGTTCCTTCAGAGACTTCTATCGGAGCAATCTCGGTCGTGCGGTCAGCCATGCCGAAGCGGATGGCGCCGAGCCAATCGGCGAACGGGACTGGGCTCGTCTGATCAGCAACCGTGCACGCTTGATGCAGTGCGATGAGTCCTGCCCCTTTGGCCATCAACTGCTCCATCGCAGCCAGGCGGGCGGGATTCTCTAACGGATTGGTCATCCGTGGCGGGCGATAATCCGCCCCGAAATACAGAACCACAACGTCGGCGTCGGCAATCTGTGACAGATCCGGCGGAAAGCCCGCCGGGAATGCCTTGATGACCGGATCGAAGGCCTGCAACTGGGGCGAGCCCTTGATCAGCCGCTCGATCGCCAGGATTCCATCAGGATAGTCATGCTCGTACTGAGGATAACCCTGTTTGTCACCCCCGATCAGGACGATTGTGAGCCGGGGCGGCGGGGTAGCGGCCGCGACGACTTGACCCACAATAAGCGCGGCCATTACGGTGACCCGGCGCATGGCCGGTACGGCCCAATGCCGTCGCCTCAGCATGGAGAACAGGGCAGGTAACTTCCGGATTAGATCGGCGAACATCGTTTCTTGGCCCTCTACAGGGAGAACGTCCGTTGGAAACCCTTCCACACGATCGATGATGGCCGTCTCCGCCTCCAGTCCCTCCATCAAGGTCGCGCCGTGGAAGCCATCGATGGCGGAGAAGCACTTGAAGGCATAAGTGGCGTCTTCGAGAGTCGAGATCGGGCCGCCATGGCAATGAATCTTGACCTCCGGGTTCTTGCGCCGCGCCGCGTCCATGATATCGCTCACGCGGTCACCCGCGCCGTCGAGGCCCCATGCCGGTTTGGGTCCTGGCAATATGTCTTGCCGCGCTGGTCTCGTCGATCGCCGCAATTCTAGCCTTTTGCGCCTCCCTCTGCTTTGTCGGCAAGTACTCGGCCTATCTCCTCAGACGGTTGGAAACTCCGCGATACGCAGCCTCGTGCAGCCGTATGGGATCAGCTCCACCACCGTCTCCGGTTGGTTAGTGCTGACCGGGCTGACCGGCACAGGCGTGGCATTGCCTCCGTTCATGCCCCATTGCGGAATGACCTTGGCCTTCACTCGAAGGATCATCGGAACGTTTTCCTGCCAGGGAAGATATTCGGTTGAGCCGGCTGCCCGCACGAGCTCTCCCCTCTGGGCAAACGGCATCGAGCTGATCTTGTTGAAGGTCATTTCACCTTGTGGGTTATCCCGATCGATTGAGAGCGCGTAGTTCCAATCGGTGACGGGCGCGTTGCGCCAGTTAACGCATCCGGCAGGCGCCACTTCCGGCTAGCCACGCCGGCTCGTGATAAGCTCGGGAATCTTCTCGAAGGCTTCGCCGATTCGCAGGACAAAATAGAGCGGACCCCAGGCCATGGCCACCGCATGATTCTGACGGGTCTCGGTGCGGACTTTGAAATTGAAATTCAGCGTAACTGCATCCCCGTCTTTCCACACGCGCTCTAGCTTGAACAAAGCTCCACTCTGAGGATGGTTGGGAGCGGGGTCGCCCGCGACGGTGACCTCCGCCTGATTCGACCACGAAGGAACCCTGAAGTGAAGCGGAAAACTGAGCGGCTCACTGCAATGAACCGTGACGCGCACGCGGTCAGAGAAAGGATAATCGGTCTCTTCTGTGATCTCGACCGCCTTCCCTTCAGCAACCTTGGCTCTGAAGCGGCTGGGGCCATACCCCAACGCGACTAGACCGTTACCGGCTCCCCTGGTAACGAATGTTCACGGTGGAAAGCCGAAGTCCGCCATGCGCGTTCGTGCACCTTGTTCCGACGAGAAAATCGTGATCCAATCAACGGATGCCAGCTTCATTCGACGGGTCGCCGTTCGCCGGTACGGCACGGCACTATGATCGTTTCCGTGCGCCATACGCGCAGGCGGCATTCGATTTCATCATCGAGACCTACGATCTCAGCAAGGATGTGCGTGCTCTGGATTTAGGATGCGGGCCAGGCACCATCGCAATCCCGCTTTCCTATGCTGTCGCCGAGGTCGTTGCTGTCGACCCTGATGCTGACATGATCGCCCAGGGTCGGCATTTGGCCGCATTCAAGGGCCGACAGAACATCCAATGGCTGCAGTCCAGGGCTGAGGACATTTCGCCCAGAGCGGGGCCGTTTCGAGTCACCACAATCGGGCAGTCCTTTCACTGGATGGATCGTGACCAAGTGCTTCAAAAACTCGCGATCCTTATAGCAGATGAGGGAGGACTGGCGCTGGTCAACGCAGGCAGGCGGCGTCCACAAGAGGGCTGGGAACCGGTAGCGAATCAGATCGTCTCGAAATTCCTTGGGCCGCGAACTCGGCATCCGAAACCTGCACGAAACTCTTGTCGAGATAGATCTGAGTCCACTTGAGAGCCTTGATCTCCATATCGCGCATTCCGGCATTGATCGCCAGAGCCAGAGCAAGCTGGATATGGGGAAACCGGGAGTCTTTTGAGCGAGCAGCCGCAATTCTCTTCCGGATTGAATTTTGGCGAGGGACAGCATCAACTTGAATTAGGGCTAGTGAATCTCAACCTCCGTGCCTTTTCCATCGTCAGGGATCAAGAAATGGGCGCAACTCGTTCCTCGATCTAATTTCAGGGAAGCTTTCGTCGAATCGATTGTGACCACGCCGTCTTTCGGCGTCCAGCCGTAGACTTCAACCCGTATTTCCTTCCACCACGCCGGATAGGAGCCTTCGTGCGGGCTGGTTTTCAGTTGCAACCCCGCTTGCGTGAGCTGGCAGCTGAACTTCATTCTTAGATAAGATCCCTCTTCATAGGCAAAGCTTTTGCCATCGTCCTGGTAAAGAGTTCCCGTACACGAATCTCCGGCATAGACGCGCAGAGTGAGCGGGCCGTGCGGAATCTCGTTCGTGCTTTCGACAAGGGGCGCCATAGGAAGGATGGAACCTGCGCGCACGTACACCGGAAGCCTATCTAGATGCGGCGTGACGCGGATGGCGAAGGGCTGCCTTGAGTTCTTCGGCGAATCGGGGTCGAGGGCAACCGTTACCGGTTGCGGCAAGGGATTTGCCCGAACGCGCTCTCCGGTCCAAAAGTCGTACCAGCCGGAGGTGGGGAGCTCAACCTGGTAATCGTCCAGCTCCTCGGGAAAAGGCTGCGGCGCAATCAGCAGATCGGGACCGAGGAGAAACTCAGCTCCGGCTCCCGAGTCGAGGTCCATCGGATGCCGATCGGCCGCGGCATCCGGGAATTCCAGGAAGAGCGGGCGCACCAGCGGCAGCCCGGTGCGTGATGCCTCTTCGGCAAGTGTGTAGATATACGGAATTAATCTGTAGCGGGTCTCGATGAAATGCCGGCGGATGTTCTCCTGCTCCGCGCCGCCGACCCATGGCTCCTGATCGCCGGTGCCTTTCTCGGTGTGGTCGCGATCAATCGGCTGGAAGGCGCCCACTTCGATCCATCGGGTGAGCAACCCCGGCGAAGGAGTCCCGGCGAATCCGCCAACATCCGCGCCGCTGAATGCAAAGCCGCTGAGCCCAAGGTTTTCAAGCATGGGCGTTGTCATGCGCAGATGGTTCCAGCTGCTGCTGTTGTCGCCCGTCCAGGTGACGGCATACCGCTGTCCGCCCGCATAGGTTGCCCGCGTAAGAACGAATGGACGGCGGTCAGGATTGAGCGCGCGCAGGCCCTCATACGTTGCTCGCGAGTTCTCCATCCCATAAACGTTGTGAATCTCGGCGTGTGTCGCGTCGCGCGGAGCGAAGCCCGGCTCGTCGATGCGGTGCACCACGCCCAAAGGCATGGTGAGCGTGGATGTATCGAAGATCGACGGCTCATTCATATCGTTCCAGAAGCCGTCTGCGCCATCGTGGACAAATCCGCGGTAAAGCGTTCCCCACCATGCGCGCGTCTGCTGGCGCGTGAAATCGGGAAATATGCTTCGCCCTGGCCACGCAATTCCGTTATAGATCGATCCGTCGGCATTCTTGACAAAGTTATCGCCTGCAATTCCCGTGTCGTACGGCGGGTAGCTGGGCTCAGGCCAATTGGCAATATGCAAGTCCGTAATCATCACCAGGTGAAAGTTTTCTGCCTTCAGCTGCGCGATCATGCGCGGAAGATCGGGAAAGGCCGATCGATCCACGGTGAATGGGCGATTCTTTTCTTGATAATCAATATCGAGATAAATGGCGTCGGATGGAATCCGGTCTGCGCGCAGATGATTGGCGACTTCAAGCACGCGCGATTGGGGCGTGTAACTGTAGCGTGATTGTTGAAACCCAAATGACCATAGCGGCGGCAGCGGCGGTTTCCCAGTCAGCCATGCATATGTCTTCACAACTTGCTTTGCATCCGGCCCATAGAAAAAGTAATAATCCACCGGCCCCGCGACAGCGCCGAATGAATATGCGCCGGGCGACTCTTTGCCGAAGTCGAAGCTCGAACGCCAGGTGTTATCGAGCAGCACGCCGATCGCGCGGCCGGCGCGATAGGCCATGAAATACGGAATGCTCTTATAGAGAGGGTCAGTGGACTCCTGGAAGCGGTAGGCGTCGGTGTTCCACAGCGCGAATGCTTCGTTGCGGCGATCGAGCGGCCCGGTCTTGTCGCCGAGACCGAAGTAATGTTCGTCAATCGGCATCATCTTGTAAATACGGAAGCCGTCACTGTCAAAACGGATGGGGCGTGCGTCCTGCTGAAGAATATTTCCGGCAAGGTCGCGGATCGCGATTTCGAGCGATGCTTTGTTGACATCGACGATCAGGGACTTCGTGTGAATCTCGAATCGATCACCGGAGTTGGATGTTGTGGCGGGTACGGAGGCGTGGCGCGCATCCGGCAGCACTGCCCAGGACGCATCTTCGGGGGAATCGTTTCCGCGCCAGACACGAATGCGGAGAACGTCGTCGCGCAACGCCGTAATCTCCTCGTGGAGCGTCGCGGAGCTTGCGATGATGCCATTCGGCAACGCCTTCACAGTGGAGTTTTGGGCGGCCGCCTCTTGCGGCGCCTGTGCCCAAGGTATTGCGGGCAGGAAACTTAGGATAATTGCGAGATAAAAATGGCTGGCGCGCATCATGACTCCCGGAGATTAACCGTTTACAAATGAAGTTTCTGGGAACTGCAAGCGCGATTCGCGATTTACGGTGCGGAAGCCTGGGCGGAGGATCGCTCAAGCGGGGTTAGATCGGGGTCCTCGACGCGCTTGACGCCTCGCGCTTCTCGCTGCTTCTTTATCGTCTCCATTCGCTGGAGCGCGATCTGTGCATCCTTGGTGTCGCCAAGCTTCCGGTAAAGGCGTGCCAGCAGATAATGCACCGAGCCGTCCTCGTCGCTTGACGCACCGAGCTCCACTTCTCCGATTGCTTCCTTCGTTCTGCCGGTCTCGGCATACACCTTGCCAATCAACGCATGAATGCGAGGAAGCATCTGTGGCTTGGCATTGAGACTCTTTTTGAGATACGGTTCGGCCTCAGCGTACTCGCGTTGGTTGAGCAGTGCCTGGCCCATGATGAGGTTCAGTTCGGGATCGTCGGGCGTGCGGGATAATGCGTTCTGTGCGAGGGTCATGGCGCCTTTAGAGTTGTAATTGCTGAGATAAGCCGATGCGAGACCGAGCATCGCAGCGGGATCGGATGGAGCAAGTGAAAGAGCCTTCTGGTATTCGGCCTGCGCATCGTCAAATCGCTCCAGCTGCTGGTAGATGTCGCCGAGGAGCACGTGACTCCGCGCAGAGTCGGGATCGAGTTGCTGGAAGCGCGCCAGCGACTGGAACGCGAGACGTTCATTCGCCTCGATGGACCAATAGAGCGCTTCAAGTGAATGTGGATCGAGGGTGCGGAGCGCGGATGCGGCACGCGCTGCATTCTCGTTGTCGCAGGAAAAAAACGAGCAGGCCGCCAACAAGCGGAGTTTGGCAGCAGTGGTCGGAGCGGGATTCGACTCCAAGGCCCGGGCGCACGCTCCGAACTCGCCAGCGGCGAAGTAATCCTCGGCGCTGCGATGTGGGGTTGAAGAAAGCTTGTCGATTCCTGGCTGAATCGCGCACTCATCGGGCGAGTTGATCGCCGCGAGGAGCACGCGGCGGAGACCGGCGGGTAGAGTTCCGCCGGCTTCTCCGGTCAAATTTGTAACCAACGCGGATTCCTCATCGGCCCGCAGCCCTTGGAGAATGGAAGCCGCGTTGCACGCGAAGAAGCCGCGGTCGCGGTTCCACAATTCCTTGATCGAATTGATTGCCTGCTGATTGTCGCCGCGATCCAGCGCGATGCGCGCCTGGCCGAGAAGCGCCAGACCGCACTCGGGATGACGAGTGCGCTCGTCAGCAAAAGTAGAGGCTGCGCCGGCTTCGTCGTGTTCCCGGATAAGCGCGAAGCCGAGCTCGGAGCGGATGCAGGGCGGCTGCGGCTCAGCATCGAGCAGCGATTTGTAGAGGCTTGCCGCTTCGCCGTATCTTGCCTGCTTCATGAGGGATTCGGCGTAAAGCGCCCCGGCAAACGGAGACTGCTTGTTCTCTTCGGAGATGGTGCGCGCGTCGGACTCAACCTGGTCGAGCTGGGCGATGCCCAGATCGAACCAGGCGGTGCCGAGTTTGGGGTTGAGAGTGAGAGCGCGGTCGAGCTTGGGAATCGCCGCGCTGTAGTTACGGGCGGAGATGTAAGCACGGCCTAAGGCAAGCGGCGCCTGCGGATCGGCCGGATTGCTTTTCTCCGCCTTGCTGAGGAGTGGAATTGCTTCCGCCGGCTTGCCGGTATGCGCGTAGTCAATTCCAAGGAAAAGGTTCGGAACATAGAGGGATGGGTTGAGGCGATTCGCTTTTTGAAAAGCTTCGATCGCGGCAGGAATGTTTCCCGTTTCCTGCTGCATCAGTCCGAGATTGGCCCAGATTTCCGGCATGTCGGGTCGCATCTTCGCAGCCTGTTGATAATCGTTCGCAGCGGTCGCGTAGTCTCCCGCAACCTGCGCCTGTTGAGCAGCAGAGAAGAGTGACTCGAGCGTGGCGGGCCGCTGCTGAGCAAATCCGATGATGGATCCGCCCAGCAGGACGCCTGCCAGCGGTTTGAGCATTCTCGCCATGAGGCACTTACCAGTAGAACTTCCCTGCCCACTGGATGTTTCTTGGTGCGAAGGTTTGTGTAATGGTTCCCAGGCTGCTCGCGCAACCTGACCCTCCGTTCGGATCGCAACCGGAGTAAGCGGTCGCCCCGGCTTCCGGCGCATAGAAGTTCGGATGGTTGAAGGTGTTGTAGGTTTCAAAGCGGAACTGGAATCTCATCCTCTCCCCGAAGGGGAAGTTCTTCTCCATAATCGTGTCCCAGTCCTGAAAGTGCGGGCCGCGAAGATTCGAGAAGAAGCGTGGGGCGTCGCCGAAACTGCCGTACGGCGCATAGGCGAATGCTCCCGTGTTGAACCACTCATGGTAGTTCGGGTTGGAAACATGCACATTTCCGGTCACGAGAGGCCTGGGATTGCCGCCCCAGGTGGGCTGGTCGTTGCCGAAGATGCCTAGTGGAATTCCGCCCTTGAAGGTTGCGGTTCCCGAGATCTCCCAGCCGCCAATCACCGCATCGGCAGCCCGGCCCATGTTCGAACCGACTGCTTTTCCTCGCCCAATGGGCAGTTGATAGGCGTAGCTCACCACCAGCGCCTGCGGAATGTCACCCGCGTCGACGCTCTTATCGGCTGCCAGGTCGTAGTTGTTGGCCGGCGTAACACCCCAGTTGGTGGGTCCGTTGTACGACCAGCCGTTGTTTCCCTCCACGTTATCGAGGAATTTGGAGTAGGTATACGACACCAGCGCGGTCAACCCTTTGCTGACGCGATGGTTGAACGTCACCTGCAACGCGTTATACAGCGATTGGCCCACCGGCGCGTTCGTCTGGCTCACGCCGGCGTTGCAGTACTGCGGATACGGCGAGAGCAGTTGAGCATTGGTCGCGCTTGCGTTATCCAGGTTGCACGAACTGGCGGCCACCTTTCCTCCGGCCTCCAACTGCTTTAGCGGAGTGGCAAAAGGATTGCTCGCTGCCGCGGCGGAAAGGTAGTTCGCTCCCATTGACAGGTAACTTGGATTAAGCTGGTTCGATCCGAAGCCGCCGACCAGCCGCACGCCGCGGTTCCCGATGTAATCCACGTCGATCTGGTCGCTACGGGTAATCGCGTACTGCACTCCGAACATCCACTGCTCCACGTAGGGCGAAGGACGGCTTCTGAAGACTCCGCCCAGCCCGTTGCCGAGCTGCTGATATTCCCCATTTGTGTTGCCGGTGATCTGCGCGTAAACGCCGCCCCAGGGATTGGCCGTGCTGATATTCGGATTCGGCGTCACGCCGCCATTCAGGCTGGCGTCGGTGTAAGTCGCGGTGGAGAAACCATCCTGGTCTCCTGCGCCCGAGCTCGTCACCGATTCCGGGTAAAAGATGCCGTAGCCGCCGTGAATCACGCCTCGCTCGACCGGCTGATACGAGAAGCCGACGCGCGGCGCCCAGTTGTTCCAGTTCGGGTTGTAGACGTAGCGATTACCCGGTCCGAGGAACTGCAGTGCGCCGTTAACCGGCTGGCCCACCGCAAAGCTGATGGGGTTGAGAGCATTGGGATTGAAGATGGAGGCGGCATTGTGGCGATAGGTGTACGGAGTCTGAATCTCATAACGGAGGCCCAGATTCAGCGTCAAATTGCGTGTCGGTCTCCAGTCGTCCTGAAAGTATTGACCGAAGAGATGATTCGATTCGTACGGACTGTCGGTATAGCCGGCCGTCGTTCCTGAATCCACAACGCCCAGCAGCATCTCGGCAATGCCGTTGCCGCTGGCGACTCCCGATCCGCTCAAAGGGTTGGGACCGGCCGTGAACTGACCCGTGAAGTCGAGCTGATCCTGATAGTACGGGTGCTGTCCGAAGATCTGCTCCACGCCAGTCCATCCGAAGTTCAGCGTGTTCTTGCCGCGCAATTTGATGAACTCGGCCGCGACCGTCCCAATTGGGCCGTGGTTGGTGACTGCCTGCTGATCGTTGCTCCCCGGGCCCAACGGAGACTCGCCTCCCACATTCACCATCGGGAACAACGGATCGTTCTCCTTGAGATAAGCCGGAAGTCCGAGCGTGGTCGGGTCGAATCCCAACGACTGGTTGTTCGAGGTCTCATGCCAGATCTGGAGGCCCGAGGTCAAATTCACGGTGAAGGTGGGGCTGAATACGCGCGTGAATCCCGCCCACATACCCCAGCGGTTGTTAGGCCGGGCATTGCCGGGGCCTGCCGGATCGCTTCCCCAGTCCGCCGCGGCGCCGGTCTTGAACTCTTCCTTGTAGGAATAGCGGTAATATCCCCGCGTATTGTCGTTGAAATTGTGGTCCACGCGCACGTTGTACTCGTTCGAATGAGCCGGCGCGGTTCCGGAGACGACGAGGTTGTTGGTGAGCCCCGAACCCTTAGCCGCGGGATAGTAACTCAGCAGCTTGGCGCCGATCGTATCGGGTGTGTAGGTCGAGGGCGCAGCGATGTTGCTGAGGATGTTGCCTGGAATCGGATTGCGGATGTAGCCGCTCTGCGTGGCCATCAGGCCCGTTCCGTAAGGATTGGTGGCAGTCTTGGAATCGACCTGGCCGGAGGTGATAGCGTGGCCGCTGTGCGGGTCATAGATCTGGCCGACATAGATCGGCCGCCCCAATCCGTCATTGCCCACCGAAGAGCTGCCCAGGATTGCCGAGAAGTTGCCGTTCAGGAATTCCGATGTGGGCACGGTGTACGTGTCCACGGTCGGCGTCGAGATCGTCAGGTACTCGTACAAGCCGAAGATGAACGTCTTCTCCCGCTGCTTGTAGATCCCCGGAATGTAGAGCGGGCCGCCTGCTGAACCGCCCACTTCTTCGCGAAACAGCGATTGATTGGATGTCGAGAAGTATGGGACGGCATTCAACTTTTCGTTCTGGTAGAAGTCCCACGCGTCTCCATGGAACGTGTTGGTCCCGGATTTGGTCACCACGTTCACAACATTGCCCGTGCTCCATCCATATTGCGCGGTAAAGGAGTTGTTCTGAACTTTCATTTCCTGAACCGCGTCAACCGAGGGAACAAATATTACCCCGCCCCACTCGGTGTCGGTATCCCACGAACCATCGATCAGGAAGCCCGTAGTCCCGAAAAATCCGCCCGCGAAGTTCATGAATGAGATGTCCTGGTCCGCATCGTCGGTGGTATTTGTGCCGCCGCCCAGAAGCATCTGGCCTTCCGACGTGTTGTTTACCGAAGAGTTCAGAGTCAGGAGACCGAAAACGTTTCGCGTGTTCAGCGGCAATTCGGTAATCTGATTGGCTTCGAGATCGGCCGCGACGTTGGAGTTATCCGTATTCAGCAAGGATGCATTCGCCGTCACCGTCACCGATTGCATTTCCGAGCCCACCGTCAGACTCACATTTTGCGTGGCGGTCTGGGCGGCATTCAGAACGATACCGCTCTGCTTGTAGGCTTCGAATCCAGTCATCTTCACCGTCAAAATGTACTGAGACGGCGGAAGCTGAATGAACGCGTAGCGGCCAGCGGCATCGGTCTTGAACTCCCGCGTGATGCCGTTTTCCACGCTCGTCAGCGTGACCGTTGCCCCCGGTACGACGGCTCCCGACGCGTCGGTTACCAGGCCCGAAAGGGTTGCCGTGGTTGTTGCGATTTGCGCGTTACCCCACGGAGCAGCACTCGCCAATAGCCCTAGCAGAAGAGCGAGTCCACCCCAGAACCATAGAGATCGTAGTATCCGATTCCGTCCCATCCTCAATTGAAGCCTCCTGTCGCTGTTCCCGCTTGGCTGAAGCCCGCAGCAGCGTTTGCAATGTGCCGTTCGACCCCGCCTCAGTGCTAACCGAAAAGCGGAAACCATTGTAGGCATTTCGATTGAGAAACTTCCAAGCTCCTTACGGTACTGGTAGGGAGGGTCCTTACGGATAAGGCGAAATTCTTATCCGGTAAATTTTTAAGCCGCCCCGCATCAAACACTTGCAATCTGAGATGAAGGGGGATAAGACTCACGGTTGCCTTGGGGTATAATCGCATCTTCCAGCCGGAGAGGCTCTGATGGACGCTTCGACAGGTCAAATCCACAACGGCCTGAGCAAAGCCGCTAAAAGCGCAATCGGCGAGCAGTTGGATCGCATGGTGGCCAGCCCCTACTTCAGCCACAGCAAGCGGCTTCCGAACTTTTTGCGCTTTGTGGTCGAGCATACCCTGGCAGGCAACGCGGAAAACCTCAAAGAACGGACGCTGGGGATCGAAATCTTTGGCCGCGACCCCGACTACGACACGGCTTCGGACCCGATTGTGCGCGTAACTGCCGCAGAGCTTCGCAAGCGAATGGCACAGTATTACCAGGAGGCTGCGCACGATGACGAGCTGCGCATCACGCTCCCGCCGGGATCCTATATACCGGGGTTCCACCGGCCCAAAGGGAGCAACGGCTTCGGTCTGCCGGAAGCGGAGACTCCCCCGACCGCACCGGCAGAAAAGACCTCTCCGCCCCCAGCGCGCGTCGCACGTCACTGGCCACTGACCATGGCGCTGGTCCTGACTGCCGTGGCCGCCATCTCATTCGGCGCAATCTTTTTCTGGAACCGTAGCCATCAGTCCGGCTTCGATCAGTTCTGGCAGCCGATCCTCTCCTCGAGCGATCCGGTCTTGCTCTGTATTGCCGATCAGACCGAGTATTCGGTGATCGCTCTTCGTGACGCTGCCCAGCCGGCCCACCAGTTTGTTCTGAAGGATAACCTCACCGCAGTCGTCATCGACGATCTAAGCGCCACCGTGAAAGTCGCCGGTATCCTGCAATCGATCGGCAAGCAGTACTCGCTCAAAGGCGAGGAGGCCACGACGCTTGACGACCTCCGCCGCGGCCCCACAGTCTTTGTGGGAGCTTTTGATAACGCCTGGACCCTGCGCCTGACCAACCCCCTCCGCTATCACTTCGCCAACGATGCCGATATTTCCCACCTTTGGATTATGGACAGCGCTTCGCCGGGCCGCTCGAACTGGACCGTCGACCGTGGAGTTCAGTTGGCCACGAACAATTACCGCGACTATGCCATCCTGGCGCGGTTTACTGACGTCAACACAGGCAAAGTGGCAATTGTTGTCGCGGGAGTCGGACGAGGGGGCACGCGCGTGGCGGGCGAGTTCCTTACCGACAATTCCGATTTGACGCAGTTGATGCGCCTTGCCCACGCCGCTGGCGACAAGAAGAATCTCGAAGTGGTTCTCAGCACGCAGATCATCGATGGCGAACCCGGCTCACCCAAAATTGAGGCCACGTACTTCTGGTAACCGAAGCCTGCCCATCGAGGAGACTCTCGCAACCGGAGATTCCAACGCGGCGCACTTCTAAAGCGGTTACTGAGTTGCTGTACCTGGATAGCCGCAACGATGAAACCAGCGGTGGCTTTTTCTGTGGTGATGGTTTTCAGCGCGGCCGTCCAGGGAGGCTTCGCGAACGCGCTTGCCGGGAATGAGGCCAGGTGCGTCAGAATGGTTGTTATGGCCGAACCCACGTCCATTCCGCTCACTGCTTCGCTCGCCGAGCAGATATTTCCAATTCTGAGCTCAACTCAGATTCAACGTCTTGTGGCACACGGACATACTCGATCCGTACATGCTGGAGATGTGCTCGTCGAGATGGGAGACCGTGAAATACCCATTTTCGTTGTCATCTCAGGCGAGTTGGAGGCTGTGCGCCCGTCATTTGGCCAGGAAACGCTGATAAGGATCCTGGGGCCAGGGCAATTCACAGGTGAACTCAGCACCCTTTCGGGACGCCTTGCGATCGCAGGGATTCGTGCGCGGCAAGATGGAGACGTTGTCGAAATCGCTCGCGACAATGTCCTTGCACTCGTGCAAGCCGACGCGGAGTTGAGCGAAATCCTGATGCGTGCGTTTATCCTGCGCCGTGCGGAGTTGCTGCAGCAAGGAATCGGTGATGCGACTCTCGTCGGCTCCAGTTACTCTGCCGATACGCTTCGCATCAAGGAATTCTTGACGCGTAACGGCCACCCGTATACATACATCAACGTGGAACACGATCCAGCAGTTCAAAACTTCCTGGATCACTTCCATATCACCATGGCGGAGACCCCGGTCGTGATTTGCCGCGGCGAAACCGTTTTGCGTAATCCCGCCAACCTTGAGATCGCTGCCTGTCTCGGATTTAACGAGGAGATCGATGAGACTCGCGTGCGCGATCTGCTGATCGTGGGCGCCGGACCTGCCGGTCTGGCAGCTGCTGTGTATGGTGCGTCGGAGGGTCTTGACGTATTGCTGCTGGAGACGTACTCCCCAGGTGGCCAGGCGGGATCCAGTTCGAGAATTGAGAACTATCTCGGATTTCCCACCGGAATCTCCGGAAACGAGCTAGCTGGCCGGGCATATACGCAGGCCCAAAAATTCGGGGTGCAGATGCTCCTGGCAAAGGTAAGCGCGCTGATGTGCGACGGCAAGCGCTGCGCGATCGGCCTCGAAGATGGCGCATCGATCGGAAGCAAGACAATTGTGATCGCTACCGGAGCCAACTACCGCCGGTTGCCGATTCACGATCTATCGCGCTTTGAAGGTGCCGGCGTTTACTACGGTGCAACGTTCGTTGAGGCGCAACTGTGTAGCGGCGAGGAGGTGATTGTGGTGGGGGGCGGAAACTCAGCTGGCCAGGCCGCAGTGTTTTTGGCTCGGAACACAAAACACCTATACCTGCTCGTGAGAGGCTCTGGCCTCGCTGACTCGATGTCGAGGTATCTCATCCGCCGCATTGAGCAGACTCCCAATATCACCCTGCTGAACAATACGGAACTTGTAGGTCTGGAAGGCAGCAACCACCTCGAACGGGTGAAGTGGCGGAACAATCAATCTGGCGACGAGGAGACAAAGAGCATTGCTCACGTATTTGTGATGACAGGAGCCGAGCCGAATACTGCATGGTTAAACAGCTGCGTCGTGCTCGACGGCAATGGCTTCATCAAGACGGGGCCCGAACTTTCTCAGGAAGAACTCATTGAGGCGCGCTGGCCTCTCACCCGCCGGCCGTACCTGCTGGAAACCAGTTTGCCGGGGGTTTTTGCTGCGGGTGACGTACGGGCTGGAAACGTGAAACGAGTTGCCTCTGCAGTCGGGGAGGGCTCGATTGCGATCTCATTCGTGCACCAGGTGCTGAAGGAATAGAGGCGCTTGGATGGAATTTCAACCGTTAATTGTCGCCCTTCATGGGGCGGGGCGATCGCCTCCGGCCAGCTGAAGCGCATGACGGATCCGGACCTTCTGATTGACGCACTCAATGGTCCTCTGTTCTTTCTATGGTTCGAACGGCTCGCTCCCTATGCTTTACAAGTTCGTCGTTCGCGATGTCTTTTTCACTGCGGTAGCTCCGGCAAACAGCGCACAGGTTGTTTCGACCTCAGCGGCAATGTGGAGATCCCTTCCTCACAACCCGATCCGTTGCCGCATTTTCGAGACCGCGATGTCTGTCTTCCTCAAGTTGTTCGTGGCGGAGGCTTGGATTCCCTCCTCACCGCCGTTTGCGGAAAACCCGCACCCTACAGCGGTTCCGCAGTTACTGTGTCCCGAAGCCACGGTCGCCGAGTGGACTTTTCCTCAAGAAAAATCCACCTAACTCCGAGGCTTGAAACGGCTATGACAACTGTGGAACCGCTCTGATATGGAGTGACCTGTCAATCCCTGCACGGCCGTGTGGTGGTTTTTGTTTTTTCGAGGACAGGGCCAGCAGCAGCCGGGGCAGATTGGGCGACGATTGATCAGTCTGATATTCGCGGGTCGGAACCGCATGGTCATGATCCGTCGGGAGCTGCCTCGGACTAAAGTCGCGAGTCCGGCTGAGCCTGTCGCATAGAGCGGTCGAGGATTCTCCTTCGTGCTTGCTCCGGCTGCGGCTGGCGCTGTCTTCGAAATGGTTGATGATGCTCATCGGGTTTCGAGGTTTTTGTCTTTTCCTTCTTAGGAAGGTTTTGGCTTTTGTTCTTGCTGTTGCTGTTGCTGTTGCTCTTTGCCGGTCATGCCGCCGTCGCCTGGCTGGCGGCAGTTTCCGTCTTCACGCCGATGGCCCAGATGAAGCCCAGCAGTTCGCGCCCCACGGCGGTAACGATCTTGCGCTGGTCCTTGCCTGCCGCGGCCAGCCTGGCGTAGCGCCTGTGCAAGCGCAGCTGCGCCTTCCAGGCCATCTCTTTGATCTCTTCCGGCACGCCTTCCTGCCGCTTGCGCAATCCCGGCCCCACGGCCGGCTTGAGACGATAGCTCCAGGCGGCTTCGATGGCGATGCGCCGCAGATGCGCGTTGCCGGTCTTGGTGATCGAGCCGCGTTGTTGCCGCCTGCCGCTGGACTCTTCGCTGGGCACCGCGCCGCTGTAGCCCATCAACTGCCGCGCGCCCTCGAATCGCGAGAGCTGCCCCAGCTCGGCCACCACCGTCACCGCCGAAATCTCGGCAATGCCACGCAAGGCCTGCAAACCACGGATCACTTCCTGCATCCCCGCCGGAGCCAGCTTCACCGCTTCACGGATCGCCTCCTCCAACCGCTTCACTCGCTCCGCCATGTGCTCAACCTCGTGCAGCAAATCCAGCCGCGTCCACTCCTGCGCCGCCTGCTCGTAGCGCAGTTGCCGCACCCAGGCTATATAAGGCTGGCTCCATGCCTTTATCCCAGCAACCGGACGCCGCCCCGTGCGCAGCAGAAACTTGCTCAGCCGATGCCGGGCCCGCAACTGATCCTGCTTGGCCGCCTCCCGTGTTCGCACCAGATCCCGTAAGGCCTCCGCACCGGCATCCGGAACCCACACCGCCGTCAGATCGCCCGCGCGATGGCAGCGCGCCAGCTTCGCCGCATCCCGCCGATCCGTCTTGACCCGGTCGCCGGCCTTGACCGGAACCAGCGTCGGCGCCACCACCGCACACTCCACTCCCAACTCCGTCAACTGCCAATACAGCACGTAGCCCGTGGGACCCGCCTCGTAGCAGGCCCGTAACTGCTCCGCCCCGCCCAGCTTCTTGATCAGCTTGCGCACCGACTCGGCGCGGTTGGCGATGATACCCAGGTTGCGTACTTCCCCGTCCTGCTCGGCGACCGCTACCGCGATCGTCTCGGCATGGACATCCAATCCCAAAAATCGTACCTTCTCCTTCATGACCGGTTCCTCTCCGCTTGTGGCTCTGGACTGTGTTCCTCTTCGACTCACAGCCTAACCCACGACCAGCGCACTGGAACCGGTCACTCCATGATGACTAAATGGACTTCACAAGCAGGCTCCCGAATCGCCTGCCGGGAAACTCGACGCCTTCCTGCTCGAGCAACACGGCCTCAAGGGCGGCGGGGCGCTCACCATCGCATACTTTCTGCGGCCCGCGCCTCCTCACAATACACATCTCCTTGCGCAGATTTTTGACGCCTCCGGCAGCCTGATGCTGCACGTCGAGCTCGACAGCGACGATGGCGACCAGGTGTACTTCAGGCAGACCCATCCCGATCTCGCAGCCAAAGGCGATCGCGAGTACTCCCTCGATGCCGTCTTGGACAAAGCCATGCCCGGCGTCACGAGCGATCAACAACACGCCCTCATTCAGTTCTACGACGGCGAGCCGAGCTATGACACTGTACGGGATCGCATTCTTGCCATCGCCGGCCACGCCGTGGAATTCGAGCGCAACGAACCGCCGCAGAACGCACCCCCTCAGGAAAAATAGCCGCTTGAACGCGGAAGACCTGCAAGGCAGCCGTGCCCCGTACGTGCCTCAGCCGTTCAGGAGACAGGCCGCGCGTCTACCCTCAGATGTTTGCGGCTTCGACAACCCGCGCCACCCGGAAAGCCGTAGCTTCCTTGAAATAGCTGGCCAGCACCTGCATGCCCACCGGCAGGCCGGCCTTGGTTGCGCCGCACGGCACCGTCACCCCGCAGATCCCGGCCAGGCTCGCCGTCACGGTGTAAATGTCGGCCAGATACATGGCCAGCGGATCGCCGGTTTTTTCGCCAAGCTTAAACGCCGGCACGGGCGAAGTGGGCGTGACGATCGCATCCACTTCAGCAAAGGCGCGCAGGAACTCCTCGGCCAGAAGCCGGCGCACCTGCTGCGCCTTGCGGTAATAGGCTTCGTAGTAGCCGGCTGAGAGCGCGTAGGTTCCCAGCAGAATGCGGCGCTTCACCTCCGCCCCGAACCCCTCGTCGCGGGAGTGCGAGTACATTTCGGAGAGCGTGTCCGATGCCGCCGACCGATAGCCGTAGCGCACGCCGTCAAAGCGCGCCAGGTTCGCGCTGGCCTCGGCCGTGGCGATCAGGTAATACGTGGGCACCGCGTATTTGGTGTGCGGCAGCAGCACCGGCTTAATCGCGCAGCCGGCGGCTTGGAGAGCGGCAATTCCCTTCTCGATGGCCGCGCGCACCTCCGCGTCCAGGCCCTCGGCGAAATACTCCGCCGGCACGCCGATGCGCAGACCATGAACCGGTTTGTCGCTTTCCGCAGCGTAGTCCTCCACCGGAGCCGGGGAACTGGTCGCGTCGTTCGAATCCTGGCCGGCGATGACGCCCAGCAGCGTGGCGGCATCGCGCACATTCGCGGCAAATGGGCCGATGCGGT
Source organism: uncultured Acidobacteriaceae bacterium (assembly GCA_963770555.1). Taxonomy (GTDB): domain Bacteria; phylum Acidobacteriota; class Terriglobia; order Terriglobales; family Acidobacteriaceae; genus Telmatobacter. The sequence goes on along the minus strand of CAVYQC010000006.1, from coordinate 48,851 downwards.
CGAGCGAAGAGGCAAATGCGATGAGACCATAGCGCGAGACGCGTCCGTAGGTGGGCAGCACGCCCACCACCCCGCAGAAGCTGGCCGGCTGGCGAACCGAGCCGCCGGTGTCGCTTCCCAAAGCAGCCGCGGCCAGGTTGGCTGCCACGGCCGCGGCCGAGCCCCCGCTCGACCCTCCGGGAACGCGCTCCGTATCCACCGGATTGCGCACCGGTCCGTAGGCCGAGTTTTCATTCGACGAGCCCATCGCGAACTCGTCGCAGTTCAGTTTGCCCAGCAGCACCGCGCCGGCAGCCTCGAGCTTTGCCACGACCGTAGCGTCATAAGGAGGCCGGTAATTTTGAAGAATCTTCGAGCCGGCCGTGGCCGGCGCGCCTTTCATTACCAGCACGTCCTTGATGCCCACCGGAACTCCGGCCAGTGCCGGCAGCGGGTTGCCCCCGGCCGCCAGCGCATCGATGCGCTCGGCCTGCGCAAAGGCACGCTCTTTGGTAAGGCTGAGGTAAACGTTGAGGTGCGGATTGACCTCTTCGATCCGCCGGTAATAGCGGGCGGCAAGATCCACTGCTTTTGTGCGGCCTGCGGCCACATCGGCGCGCAACGCCGCTAGGGTGCGCGGTTTCTCAACGCAGTTTTCCGTCGCTTTGGTTTCGCTGGGCAATCGGGCTTTCCTCTTTTATGGTCTGTCGTTCTGATCCGCCATTAAAACAGTGAAACGGGGCGCCGAATCCGGACGCCCCATACTTTCCGCTGCAAAGGGCCCCCACGGAAAGGTTTTCGTCCGTGAGGAGGTTGAGCAGAATGGGTGAGAGTGCAGTTCACCGCTCAATCACCTTGGGCACCTTGAAAAACACTCCGTTCGACTCGGGGGCCTGGGGCATGACTGCAGCGCGATCGAGCGACGGCGCCAGCCGGTCGGGCCGCGGCTCGCTCGAGAAACTCCCCAGCTCGCTCACCTGCGCAAGCGGCGCAACGCCGGCCGTATCCAGCTCGTTCAGTTCGGCCACGTAATCGAGGATAGCGTTCAGGTCGGTGAGCATGCGCACGGTCTCCTCCGGTTTGAGCTCCAGCCGGGCCAGTTCGGCCACGCGCCCCACGTCTTCCAGGGTTACCCTCGCACTCATTCCTTCGTCCCCCGGTCCCGGCACAGTCGCAGTCTCCCTGCCGCATCGTCCGGTTCATTCCCGAAGACAAGTATAGCCGCTGCGCGTTCGCGCTTCCGGCGCTCCATCCGTGGTCCTCAATCCACGGTCAGAACCACGTTCACCGCGTGAGAGACGCCGGTGGAGGTTACGGTGATCGGAATCGTATAAGTGCCCGGCGGAGTGCCGTTGCCACCGGGCGGGTTGCCTCCTGTGCCGCCGCTCGAGCTGGTGCAGCTTGAAGCGCCGGCCATCAGAACGGCCGTCAGCACGGCCAGCCAAAGCACTTTGCGCCGGCGGGCCAACGCCAGCGGCAACAGCAGCAACCCGCAAACGAGCGGCAAAGCGCGCCAGCCCGCCGGAGCCTCGGCGCGTGCCGCGGCGCTGGACTGGCCGGTGAGGATTTCGGCGGTTACATTTCCCTGAACGCCGGAATTGAGGGTTTCCGAGCTGGGGTTGAAAGTACAGACCGCGTTAGCAGGCAGCGTGCCGCAGGCAAAGCTGAACATGCTTTGCGTTCCGTCGGGCGTAATCACCAGCGGGAAGCTCGCTGTCTGGCCGCTGGCCACCGTCAGGCTGCCGGGACCGGAGACGGCCACCGTAAAATCGAAGCCGGTTCCAGAGAGAGAAACCGTGGCGGGGGTCGACACGGCCGTCGAAGAGATGGTCAACTCGCCCGCGGCTGCCCCGGCAGCGGTGGGCTGAAAGACCACCGCGGCATCGCAGCTTGCTCCCGCGCCCAGGCTCGTTGTGCAGGTGTTCTGCGAGAGCGTGAACGGCGCGGTGACCGCAAGCGTGACGGAGGCAATCGAGTAGTTGCTTGAATTCGTGACGGTGACCATTTGCGCCGCGCTGGACTCGCCCACTCCGATCACCGTCGCGAAGAGCAATTGCGACGGATTGGTTCCCAGTGCGCTTGCAAGCTGGCCCGAGCCGTTGAGCGAAACGGAGGCAGCCGCAACGCCCGCGGTCGAAGAGGAAACATCCAGCGTGGCCGCAATGGGACCCGTCGCCGCCGGCGTGAAAATCACCTGCACCGTGCAACTGCTGCCATTGTTCAGCACCGCGCCGCAGGTCGTCGCGCCGATGGAGTAGCAGGCCGCGGCCGGACCCGTGATCGCGAAACCGACGTTCGCCATCGGCGCTCCGCCGCTGTCGGTCACCGTCACCGTTTGCGGCAGGCTGGGAACGCCCGGCTGCTGGTTGGTGAACGTGAGACTGGGCGGATTCACGCTGATGGCCGCGGGCGCGACGCCGTCTCCGGAGAGCGAAATGGCTTGCATGCGCAGAGCGTCCGTCACGGTAAGCTGGCCGCTCGCATTGCCCAGTTGCGTGGGTGCGAATTGCACCGCGATGGTGCAGGCTGAATTCGCGGCAAGCTGTGTTCCGCAGCCGTTGGTGAATTCGAATGCGCCGCTCGCCGAGATGGCGATCGACGTAAGCGGCTGGCCGCCCGAGTTGGTGAGCGTGACGTTTTGCGCCGCCGAAGTTTGGCCGGTTGCGGTTGCGGGAAATGCGAGCGACGGCGGGCTGAGCGCGTCAGTCGGCGCTGAAAGTCCGACCCCGGTCAGCTCCACCGATTGGGTTCCGGCGCCATCGGTGAGGGTGAGCGTGCCGGTCGCCGGCCCGGGCTGAGTGGGCGCGAATTCAACCTCGATCTGGCAATCGGAGTCCGCCCCCAGCGAGACCGTCCCGCAGGAGTTGCTGGCAATGGCAAATGGAGCGGTAACGGCAATGCCGGCGATGGGAACCGCGGCCGAACTGCTATTGCCGGCCTCGAGCGGGAGCGGCGCCGACGTCGACCCCACGGCCACGGGAGAAAAATTCACCACGTCGGGGGTCAGGCTCACGGCCTCCGCCTGGGTTGCGGTTCCGCTCAGGTCGACGGCAAGTTGTCCGCCGTAAATATTGGCGCCGATGGCCATCTGCCCCGTTTGCTCACCCTGCATTGCGGGCGCGAAAGCCACTTGAATCGTGCAGCTTCCTCCCACGGGCACGGTGGTATTCACGCAGCCGTCAATCTCGGTAAAAGCTCCGCTCATGGTAATGGAGGTCGGCGTCAGTCGAAGGCTGCCCGTATTTTCAAGCGTCACGGTCTGGGCGGCGCTGGCCGTCCCGGCAGGCTGGCTTGCGAACGCAAGCGATGCGGGCATCGCCGCCGCCGTGGTCAAGCCCGTACCCGCGCTCCAGAGCGGAGTTTGCCAGATGCCGCGGCCGTAGGTGGCAGCCACCAGCACCGGCGCGGATGCCGTTGCCGGAGCCGCGCTGAGCGCCACGGCCGGCGCATCCGGCAACCCGGTTCCGAACACCGACCAGCAGTCGAACGGGGCCTGCACACAGTTCGCAACCTGGGTCGTAAAGTAAACTCCCTGATCGGTGGCAAGGTAAAGGGTGTTGGCATTTTCCGGATCGACGACCAGGCTGTTGGCCGGCGCGGCGGGAAGATTGGCGGTGAGATCCGTCCAGTGCGCGCCGCCATCGGTGGAGCGATAAACCGTCTGCACCTCTTCCATCGGGCTCTCGATTCCCGCAACCGTTACGTATACGGTATTTCCGGTCGTATCGTGCGGGTCCGCGAATACGCTGGAGACGTCGAGCCCATAGAAGTTGAGCGTGTGCGCCTCGTTGACCACCGGATCCAGCGTGAGATCGGAAACCATGGGAGGAGCGCCGGAGGATGGATTGATGCTCACGCTCAGAACATGGCCGGGAAGATTGGCGCCGCCGTTGGCGGACCCGTACATGCCCAGATAGACGATCTCGCCGCCGGAGGGAAGCGCGAGTGCGCTCATGGAGCGAATCAGCGCGTCGCCGTCGCACATGGCATTGGTCGCGCCGCTGTCGAGGATCGGCGTGACGGCATTGCTCAGGCTCCAGCCCAGGCCGTCGGCCGGGCCGCGCCATAACTGGCAGGTCCCGATCAGCAACTGCGTGGGGTCGAGAGGATCGACGAGGAATGGCGCAGGCGTGGGCATGGCGCCGGGCGCAAGGTTCACGTCCATATCCGTCACTACCGGACTGGCGCCAAAATCCGACGGCGTGCACGGCTCCAACTGCGAGCACAGATAAATGGAGACGCCCGGCTGGCTGTTCACATACCAGTTGGCGCTGTTTCTCGGGTCGATCGCGACCGGCCCACCGTAGCCGGAAAGAATCTGCGGCCAGTCCGTGGTTGCGGTGGTGCTTTTCACGCCTGCAGTTCCGTTCACGCCCAATCCGGCCATCAGGGTGTAAGGCGTGGTGAGAACCGCAGAGAGGCTTTCCACTTCGGCCAGCGAGCCGAGGCTGCTGTTGAGATTCTGGAAATGCGCGGCGTCGGACTGCGCGCACGGCTGCCCGGTTTCGCCGATCGCGTCAGTCGAGCGCCACAGGCCGCTGTCGTTGCCGGCAAACACTTCCAGCGGATTCGACGCGTTCCAGGCCAGCGCGTGCTCAAACTCGCCCACCTGCGCGCTCATGCAGGTGGTCGAGTTGGTGGTGTTGCGCCACGCGCAGCCCCCGGCCAGGCTGCACTTCCACAGGTCGTTGTCGCCGGCCAGCATCAACGTGTCCTGCTCTGAGGGAAGCGCCGCCAGCACCAGGTTGTAATTGCCGTCGGGTATGGTCGCCGCACCTTCGCTGGTGCTGGATTCGAGCCCGCTGGTGTTCCATTGTTTGGTAAAGGCAATGGCCCCGTTTCCGCAGGCGCTGCCGCTCAACTCGCACTGGTCCTGCCAAAGCCCCTGGTCCTGGTTGTTCAAATCCACGGTCCAGGCAAAGGTGTCGCCGCTCACCGGATTAACGGCCAGAGCGCCGCGAAAAATGGGACACGCAATGGAACCCGTGCTGCCGAGGTTGTTGGGACAGAACAGCGTGCTGAGCCCGGAGCCGGGCTGCGCGGCCATGCGCGTCCAGGTAACGCCGTCGGCCGACTCGTAGTAGCCGTGATAGCGCACCGCGGCCACGAACAACTGCCGCACCGGATTCCACGCCACCGCGGTGGCCGCGTTGCCGTCCGGCTCGGCAAAGGCGTCGAGCGGCCCCTGAACGTCGCCGCCGCTGCCGTCGGTGATGGTGGCCAGATGCCACGTGGCGCCGCTGTCAGGGGAATAGTAAAGTCCCTCATAACTCAGGTTGCTCCGGTCCGCATCTACCAGCGTGCCTTCATACGCCTGCGAAACCGCCGCTACCACCAGTTGCGGATTGGCCGTGCTCCAGGCAAAGCCCGCGAATCCCTCGCCGGCGAAGCTGAAATCCTGTCCGCTGAGCCCGTCCTCCACGTCCTGGGTTGTCTGGATCAGGGTCCAGGTGGCGCCGCCGTCGGCGGAGCGCAGAATGCCGGCGCCATAGTAGGAGTCAAGCACGTCGTTGGGATCGCCGGTGCCGGCCAGGATCACGCCGGTTCCTCCCGGCTGCACGGTCACCGCGCCAATGCTGATCGAGGCGTCCGCAGCGCCGCCCAGCGCGTTCACCGCGTCTGTAAGTGGCGTGAAGACGATGGAAGATGCATTGGAAGCGTCCGCGTTGCTGGCCGCCCACACGCCCCCGCCCGTCGTTCCCAGGTAAAGCCGGTTGCCGGTCGAGTCGGAAGGATCGAGCGCCAGCGCCGAGACGCGCCCGGTGACGAGTCCAAAGCTGGCCGTCGTTACCGCTGTGGGGCCCAGGGGTTGCCAGGTCGCCGGTGAGGCCGCCGCGGCCTGTGCCTGCGTCGCCGCAATCCTCGCGCGCAAACCGGCCCGTCGCGCAGCCAGGCTGCGGCCGCGCGCCCATCCTCGCTCGGCCAGAAAGCGCTGCGCCGCGGCAACGCGCGGCGGCAGGTTGGCGTGCTCCCGAGCCGGTTTGGATGAAGCCCTCGAAATATCCGCCTGAGCCAGAGCCCAACTCGACCCGCACGCGGCGGCGAGCGCAAGTGCCCACAGGCCCAGCGCCGAGGCGGACCATGCAGTCTTTGCAACGCGCCTTTCCGCTCCAGCCAGCCGGGCTGGCTGGCTAAAATCCCGCCCAATGGTTCCGATTTTGGCGCGCATCCGCATTCCGGCCCCGGCCCCTTTCGTAAGAAGCTTCCAATGGGGAGGAACTCAGAATCCAGCAGATTCCGCTGAATGATGCGCGCAGTTTCCAGAATTGAAATTGTGACCCATTATAGGACAGCCCAATCGCCGGCGAAATCTGAATTCTCACATAAAAATAGGACGCGGCTGCGAGAATTATGAGTTTGCCTCAATCTTTGTGCCGCCGAATCGAAGCTTCCCCGTCGAACTTCCGGGCTTTGGCCTTGCCCGTCATCGGTGCACCGTTGCTTTATGGTGGCCTTGGCTCGATGCCCGACCTCCAAGGCGATCGTTACGCCGCCCATCTCCACTGCGGCTTCGAACCCCTTGAACCGCAAAAAGGGCCGCCCGCGGGCGGCCCTCCCTGATCCCTGAAACCTGACCCCTGCCTTTACCACCGTCCCCAGGCACGGCTCACGTAGTCGGAGAGCGTCATGCTGATCAATCCCAGGAAGATGAAAAATCCTGAGATCACCGTCAGCTTGGTCAGCTTGGTGCTGTACTTCACGTGCATGAAGAACAGCACCACCAGGGTCATCTTGGTGCAGGCGATGGCCAGCGCGACTACGGGATTCCAGAACAGGGTCAAATTTCCGGCAATGTGCCACTCGCCCAGGTCTTTGAACGAGGCCAATACGGTAAGGCCGGTGAAGAACAGCAGGCACAGCAGAATCGTCAAGTAGATGACCGGGCTGACGATGTGGTGCTCGTGATCGGTTTGCGCGTGCTGTTCGGTTTGCGCATGCTCTTCGCTCATGGCGGCGTTTCTCCTCAAAAAACCCTGCTCAACTATTGGGAAATCTGCTGATCAGGTACAGCAGCGGGAACAGGAAGATCCAGATAATGTCGACGAAGTGCCAGTACAAGCCGAAGTTCTCCACATACGTCACATGGCCGGTCGTGTACGCCCCCGCCTTGGCCCGCACCAGCATGAAGCCCAGAATCGAGATGCCGATGATCATGTGCAGCGCGTGCATGCCGGTCATGGCGAAGTAGAGAAAGAAGTACATCTCCGTTTTGGCGGCCATGTCGGGCGGTAGAGGCGGGTCGTGATACTCCTTGTACACTTCGGGGTCCGATGCGGGGTTGAGGAACGACGCCTCGCTCCAGTGCAGTCCGGGGACATGATGCTTCACCCACTTCTCGTGGTATTCGATGGTCTTGATGCCCAGGAAGGCGAGTCCCAGCACGAAGGTGAGCGTAAGGAAGAGCAGCAGCAGTCCCTTGCGCCGCATCTCCGCGGACCACACCCCCATGGCCATGGTGAAGCTCGAAATAATCAGCACCGCCGTGTTGGCCGTGCCCCACCCGACGTTCAACTGGTGCGAGCCCTCCACGAAGGCCGGGTAATACCAGTTGCGCATCAGCAGATACGACATGAACAGTCCGCCGAAGAACATGATTTCCGTCAGCAGGAACAGCCACATGGCGAAGTTCGTGGTGTCGAACTGCTGCTCGACGGACTCGAAGTGGTGGCGCTGATACGGCGGGTGCTCGTGATGAGCCTCCGCCACGGCGCCGTGAGCGATGGCGGGGCTATCCGACACTGGCTACCTCTTTCCGCTGCTGGCGTTCCAGCCACTCGTAGTCGTAGGCTTCGTGATCCATGATGGGAGTCTCGGGAAAATTCTCGGTCAGCGGCGGAGATTGAATCTGCCACTCCAAACCGGTCGCCTGCCAGGGATTGTTGCCCGCGATGGCGCCGTACTTGAGCGACCATGTGAGGTAGAGAATCGGCAGCAGGTAGCCCACGCCCAGGATGCTGGCGCCGGCCGTCGAGAACACATTCAGAACCTGGAACTCGGGCGGATAGGCTGCGTAGCGCCGCGGCATGCCCAGCGTGCCCAGAATGAATTGCGGGAAGAACGTGAAGTTGAAGCCGATGAACGTAATCAGCGCCGCGAGCTGCGATATCTTTTCCGGATACATGCGCCCCGTCCATTTCGGCCACCAGAAATGGATGCCCGAAAGGAAGGCCATCAACATGCCGCCTACCATCACAAAGTGGAAGTGGGCCACGATGAAGTAGGTCTCGGTCAAATGAATGTCGGTTCCGGTCGCGCCCAGGAAGACGCCGGTCATGCCTCCGATCGTGAACAGTCCCATGAAGCCGAAGGCATAGAGCATGGGCGTTTCGAAGGTGACCGAGCCCTTGTACAGCGTGAACGCCCAGTTGAAGATCTTGATCGCCGAGGGCACCGCCACCAGCATGGTGAGCAGCGAAAACACCAGCGCGGCGTAGTTCGAAATGCCCATGATGAACATGTGGTGGGCCCACACAAAGAAGCCGAAGACCGCGATGGCCACCGAGGAGAAAGCGACCGCCGTGTAACCGAAGACCCGCTTTCTGCTGAAGGTCGAGATCACCTCTGAGATGACTCCCATGCCGGGCAGAATCATGATGTACACCGCGGGGTGGGAGTAGAACCAGAACAAATGCTGGAACAGCAGCGGATCGCCGCCTTTGGCCGGATCGAAGACGCCGATGCCCACGGTGCGCTCCAGAACGATCAGCACCAGCGTGATGGCCAGCACCGGCGTGCCCAGCACCATCAGGATCGAAGCCGCGTAATTCGACCACACGAACAGCGGCAGCCGGAACCAGGTCATGCCCGGCGCGCGCATCTTGTGGATGGTCACAATGAAGTTCAGGCCGGTGAAGATGGAGCTGAATCCGGCCACAAACACGGCCAGGCCGGTGGAGATGACGTTGGTGTTCAGGTAATGCGTGGAAAGAGGCGTCGTGAAGGTCCAGCCCGTATCCACTCCGCCGGCGGCCATGGTGTAGATGGCCATGATGCCGGCGATCACATAGAGGTACCAGCTCAGCAGGTTGATTTTGGGCAGGGCCAGGTCCTTGGCCCCGACCATGATGGGAATCACGAAGTTGCCGATGGTGGCCGGAACCGACGGCACCAGGAAGAAGAAGACCATGATGACGCCGTGCATGGTGAACAGCTTGTTATAGGTATCGGCCGCCACCAGGTCGCTCTGCGGCGTCAGCAGCTCCAGCCGGATGAGGCCGGCCAATGCGCCGCCGATGAAGAAAAAGAAGGTGATCGAGATCAAATATAAGGTCGCGATCCGCTTGTGATCGCCGGTCAGCAGCCAGCTCAGCAGGCCGTTCTCTTTGGTGATGAAGTTCATCTTCGGGATTCTGGCCGTGGACTGGTCGGGAAGACTGACGATGGTCGCAGCGCTCATGGTTTAACCTCCCCTTGTCCGCTGGGAGCTTTGCCCGCGGACGCCGCTCTGCCTTCGCTTTCAGGCAGCAGCGCGGTGGTGTTCAGGGTTTGCTGGATACGATAATCCGAATCGAGATTCTTGAGATATTCAACCAGTGCGAACACGCCTTCTTCGCTGATCTGGCCCTGGTAGGTTGGCATGATGGGCGCGTAGCCTTCGGTAATGTTCTGCGATGGATTCAGGATCGCCTGGCGCAGATAGGCGTCGTCTACGGTAATCGCCTGTCCGTTTGAAAGCGTGAGCCGCGAGCCGTATACGTTCACCAGGTTGGGGCCGCGGGCATCGGGCCGGGGGTTGTGGCACGCGTTGCAGCTCAGGCTGGCGAAAAGCCGCTCCCCGTCCTGGGCCAGCGAGTTGCCGCTGGTCGATCCCTGCAGCCACTTCCTGAAGTCGTCCGGCGTCATCACCACCACTTCGCCGATCATCTGTGAGTGGTTGGTGCCGCAATACTGCGTGCAGAACAAGTGATAGGTGCCGGGCACGGTGGCCTCGAACCAGACGGTCGTGTAACGGCCCGGTATCGCCTCGCGCTTCACACGGAAGGCGGGAATCGAAAAGCTGTGAAACACGTCCTGCGAAATAAGGGTCAATTGCACCGCGCGGCCGGTGGGAACGTGCAGCGAATCGATCTCATGCTGGCCGCCCGGATGTTCGACCTTCCACATCCACTGCTTGCCCACCACGTAGATGTTCATGGCGTTGGCAGGGGGCGTATAGATGCGGAAGTAAAGCAATGCGCCCCACACGAACATGATCAGAAACAGGCCCAGCGGGATAATCGTCCAGGTGGCTTCGAGCAGCGTCGATCCCTCGATCTGCACCGCATGAGGATGGCGCTTCTTGCTGTACAGGATGGAAAAGCTGACCACCAGCAATACCACGATCGTCAAACCGACCAGGCTCACCAGGACCATGAAGAAATACAACGCGTCCGCCTGCGGCGCGATCTTCGACGCCTCGGGCGGAAACAGCGAGAAATTCGTCAACCACTTGACGAGGAACTGCCAGAGTACTGGACTGATGTGGTTCATTCCGTTATCCGTTCACCTTTTCCCTGTCCCATGCGTTTCCATTCCCCCAGGGTTATCCTGTTTGTAATCGCGGCGGAACATCACTGTCATAAATCCACCCAGCAGCACCATCGTCAGCAACCCGCCCAGTTGCACCACGCGCGCCACAACCAGCGAATGCGTGTTGGTTTGCGGATCGTAGTGGTAGCAATAGGTGAGGATGTTATCCACCGGCGAGCCGATGCGGTTCGATGACGCCTCATCCAGCCCCAGCAGCAGATCCTTGGGCGAATACTCGACGCCCATGTAGTACTGGGCCAGCTTGCCCTCCGGCGTCACGATCTGGATCGAGCTGGCATGCGCAAATTGCGTCAGCTTGCCATCGGGGCCGGGAATCTTCACGTAGCGGAAACCCACCGCCTGGGTGAGCGCATCGATGTTGGCCTGCGTGCCGGTCATGAAGTGCCAGCCGCCGGCGGTCTCCGGGCGTCCGTATCGCTTGAGGTAGGTGCGCTTCTTGGCCGCCGCCAGGTCGGTGCCCTCTGTGGGGTCGATGCTCACCACAAGAATGTTGAAGTCTTTGCCGGGAACGAAGTTCACCATCTGCAACGCACTGGTGAGGCCGTTCAATTCCTCTGAGCAAAGCATCGGGCATTGGTAATAAACCAGCGCCAGAATGGCGGGCCGCTTGCCGAAGTAGCTGGCCAGCGCAACCTGTTTGCCGGTGTCGTCGGTGAAAGTCAGGTTCAGCGGCAGCTGCGTATTCAGTTTCTGATCGATGCCCACATGATTGAGAAGGGTGGGCGGCCGGTCGTTCGTTGGACCCTGCGCTTTGTCGCCATAGCTCGAAACCTGGGTCATCCCGGGCGGAGCGGCCAGGGCAAGGCACAGGGCTATCGTGCCGCCCGCGATCGCTCCCACGGAAATAGGTACGCCGGGCCGGCTTCGCCTGCTTGTGCCTGTGCTTCTCATCTCTCTGCTCCCTTCCGCGCCTTGCGGCTCACCGCAACGCGCCGGTCTTCACTCCCCGCGCCACCGGGTTCATTGCTTTTCCGCCGCGCGCTCCGGCCCGCCGCTGGCCGCCGTCCTGGCCTGCTCCGCCGCTTCGTTTTGTTCGTAAGCCGTGGGCGCAAACCCATCGGTCAGCGGCGCAGTCACCACCGGCCTGCTGTCGCCGGTCATCAGCGGCTCGGTCTGGACGGCCGGCGCCACCGGCAATCCCTGCTGGGCAATAATCTCCATGGCCCGCTCGATGGGGATGCGTACCGTTCCTTTCGACTGGTCGATCCAGCTGTAGTTGTCGAGCAGAATATTTTCCCGCGCGTGCAGGTCGGCTACGTCCTGGTTGCCGTCGTCAAGCTGCAACCGCGGCGTGGGGAAGCTCTGCGTAATCTCGGCCATCTTGTTCTGCAGCTCGGGGCTGGAAGGCAGGTTTCCAAGCTGGCGGATGTCCACGGTCTTGGTCCACTTGCTGTTGGGCCCGTCCTCGCGGTCCATGCGCGCGTTGATAATCTTGCCGATGCCGTAGCAGGTCACCGCGGTCACCACCACGAAGATGCCCATTGCCACCAGGAACACGAGGATACCCGTGACTTTGACGTCGCTCCGCTCATAGCCGAGCGAAGCGTCGACCTCATCGTTCTTGTGGCCGTGCGGCGCGTGGTCGTCAGGCGTGGGCATGCTCAGGCTCCAGAATCTCCGCCAGATGCGGATCGTTCACTTGCACCAGCGGCCGCGATTTGAGCTGCACGCAGAAATACGCGACCCAGAAGGCCGTCATCGCAACCGGCACCGCAACGTATTCGAGAATTCCCCAGCTGAAGTGGAGATTGCGCGCCGCATCCTTGAAGTTCGGCTCGATCAGCCAGAACTGGTTGAAGGCCACGGCGAAAATCATGAACTGGCACACCCGCGTAAGCCGTTTCTTGTTGCGCTTGATGTCCCGCGAGAGCAGCATGGTGAACGGAATCAGCCAGTGGAAGATGAAGTCCAGCGTGATGATGATGCCCCAGTTCCCGCGGATACGGTCCAGGTACCAGTTGATCTCGTTGGGCAGGTTGCCTGACCAGATGATGAGGAACTGCCCGAAGTTGAGATAGATATTGAGCATCACGAAGGCAAACGTCAGCTTGCCCAGGTCGTGCTGTTCGGTCTGGCGCAGGACGCTCTTGATCGGCTCGGCCTTCGAGAGCGCAATGGTCACGATGATCGAAAACGCCAGCACCTGGAAGCCCTGCTCTACCAGGAACAGCAGCCCGTAAACGGTCGAGAACCAGGTCACGTCCATCGACATCACCCAGTAAATCGAGGCGGCCGAAATGGTGACGGCATAGACCACGATGCCGGGGCCGCTGATGTTCTCGAACTTCTTGATCCAGTAAGGCACGTTGGCCGGCGAATCCGCATCGCGGCGCCGCGCCATCGAGTTCAGCTTCCAGCTGTAGAAGGCCCAGATGGCGAAGCAGACCAGCCCGGCCCAGATAAACGTGGCAGGATTGAGCATGGGCCGCTTGAACTCGATGCAGTGCGCCTGAATTTCAGTGATCAGGCCCTGCTGGAGCGCGGCGCGCGGATCGCTGATCGCGGCCCAGAGATACAGCTTCCTCATGCATAGCGGAATCGCGATCACGCACCAATAAAGAAAAACCAGCGGCAGCGTGCGGCTCATGGCTTCGAGCGGCCGGCGCAGAAGAAGGCCGTATTTGCCGCCGGAGCAATACTGCACCATGAGCAGGGCGAGTCCGCCGACGGCAAAGCCGAACGTCACCATCAGGCCCAGCACCCAGGCGCGCAGAAAGTGATCCCAGCCCAGATGCTCAGGATCCTGCGACTGGGCAACGTACCCAAGAATCACGGCGATGACCAGGAAGATCGCTCCCACCATCAACGCGCGGCTCTTCCAGCCGTCCACAAAGGCCGGCGCGCTGAGATCCGCTGGGAGCGATTTGCTGTGCGATGCGTGAGCCATTCCGTAGAGTCCTTACTTCGCGGCCGCTGCGGCCGGTTTGCTTGCGGGAATCGAAATCTCGGGATCGGCCGGGTAAGCCGGAGCCATGGCCGGAGTTCCCTCGCTGGCGATGGGCTTGTAGGCCTGGATCGCGGTCGAGGGCAGTTCCCAGGGCTGCGCGTATTCCGGATGTCCCTCATCTTCGGCGATGCTCTTCAGGCTCCTCACCTCGACCCCGGCCGGCACATCCGCCGCCGTGGCTGCCTGGCTGAGCTGCAGTACCCGGATGTAAGCCGCTACCGCCCAGCGGTCCACCGGAGCAAGCTGCGCCGAGTAGTCGGGCATGGCCCCGTAACCGTGGGTCATCACATAGAAATAGTGCGAAATGGGCTGCGACATCCGTACCTGGTCATGCAGATTCGCGGCCGGCTTGTAGCCCCGGTCGACAATCTCGCCCAGCCCGTTCCCAACCCGCGAGTGGCAGGGCGTGCAGTAGATGTTGAAGCGCTCCTGGCCCCGCTTGAGCACTTCCATGGTCACCGGGAAAGGCATCAGGTTCTGCTCTTCGCGATAGCCGTTGGCGCCCTGAATCACGCCGGTATAAAAGTAGCTGTCTTCGCGCAACTGGCCGCGGGCCACCGTATCGGTCACCTGTGGGCGCGCGCTGCGATGGTCCGCAAAAAAATCCGTGCCGCGCTGCGGGATCATCTTCGGCTCGTTCTGCATGTCCTGGCGGCATCCGGCCACGAGTAACAGGCAGGCCAATGCGGCAAGCGAAAGCGGCATCCCACCGATTCGCGATAGTGCCGCGAAAGGACGTGGCGCCCGTGAATATGCTTTCCCAGGTCTCAAAATCGAGACCTGGGGCACCCGGCGCGCAAGCCTGACGAACTGACCCCTGACCCCTGACCCCTGATCCCTGGCCGCCGGTCTCGGTTCCCTCGTTCCCTTGTTCCCTTGTTCCCTGCTCTCGAGGAGGTTCATCAGTACTCCACCTCCACCACTGAGACCGGCTGGAACGATTCCAGATACGCCTTGGATTCCACCAGGTTGAACTTCGGATCGAGCGCTTCCAGGCACAGGAAGAACTTGTCGGTGGTGGCGCCGTCGCGGAAGTTGGGCGCATTGAAGAGCGGATGATAGAGAGCCGGCAGACCGTTCAGCGCCAGCATGCCGAAGGCCGCCGAGAGTCCGGCCCAGAGAATGGTCCACTCGTAGGCGGGCACCATGAACGCCGGCCAGGAATAAGTGGGCCGTCCGGCGATATTCAGGGGGTAGGCCAGCACCGAGACCCAGGTCTCCAGCGCGAACATGGCCGCTCCGCCCATCAGGCCGCCCACCAGCGTCACCAGCGGAACCTTGTTGCGGTGGAAGCCGATGGCTTCGGCCGCCTCTTCCACCGGGTAGGGCGTATAGCAGTCCAGCCGCCGCCAGCCGTCCTGGCGCGCCTGCCGCGCGGCGCGAACCAGGTCGCCCGGGGTGTCGAATTCGGCCAGAAGGCCGTAGGTCCCTTCGCGTGCGGGCATCAGTCACCAGCCTCTGCCGCTACCTTGGGCTTGATCTTGGCCTGGGGCAGCAGCATGCGGATTTCGTTCATGGGAATCATGGGCAGCAGGCGCACGAACAGCAGGAACAGGAACGTGAACAGGCCCAGCGTTCCCACGTAGGTCATGTAATCCCATTTGGTGGCGCGGTAGGTGCCCCACGAAGAGGGCAGAAAGTCGCGGTACAGGCTGGTCACAACGATCACGAAGCGTTCGAACCACATGCCGGTGTTCACCACGATCGAAAGGAAGAACATAAAGGCGATCGAGGTGCGCAGCTTGCGCACCCACAGCGTGGTCAGCGGAAACGCCAGATTGCAGGAGACCAGCACCCAGTAGGACCAGCCCATCGGCCCGAAGACGCGGTTCCAGAACATGAATGCTTCCCAGTGGTCCGCCGAGTACCAGGACATGAAGGCTTCCATGCCGTAGCCGTAAGCCACAATGAAGCCGGTGGCCAGCATCACCTTGCCCATGTTGTCGATGTGCCGCTCGGTGACCAGCGCCTCAAGCCCGTAGAACTTGCGCAGCGGAATGGCCAGCGTGAGCACCATCGCGAAGCCGGAGTAGATGGCCCCGGCCACGAAGTAGGGCGGAAAGATGGTGGTGTGCCAGCCGGGAAGCACCGCAACCGCAAAATCGAAGCTGATGACCGTGTGCACCGAGAGCACCAGCGGCGTGGCCAGGCCGGCAAGCAGCAGCGAAGCCGTCTCATAGCGCATCCAGTGGCGCACCGAGCCGCGCCATCCCACGCACAGCATGCCGTAGAAGTACTGCGCGATCTTCGACTCCGCGCGGTCGCGCAGAGTGGCCAGATCGGGAATCATGCCCACGTACCAGAACACCACGGAAATGGTGGCGTAGGTCGAGACCGCGAAAACGTCCCACATCAGCGGCGAGCGGAACTGCGGCCACACGTTCATGGTGTAGGGAAGCGGCAGCATCCAGTAAGCCAGCCACGGGCGGCCGGTGTGGATGAGCGGGAACATGCCGGCGCAGACCACGGCAAAGATGGTCATGGCCTCGGCAAAGCGGCTGATCGAGTTGCGCCACCCTTGCTTGAACAGGAGCAGGATGGCGGAGATCAGCGTTCCGGCGTGGCCGATGCCGATCCACCAGACAAAGTTGATGATCGCGAATCCCCACGCCACCGGCTGCGAAATCGCCCAGATGCCCGTGCCTTTGAGGAACAGCCAGGTGACGGCCACCAGCAGCATGGTTGCTCCGCCGCCGGCCACGGTAAACAGCGCAAACCACCCCAGCGGCGTGTGCGGCGTGAGCACGATGCGCGAGATCTTCTCGGTGATCGACCGGAAGGTCTGCCCCTGCCCGATAACCCGGAACTCTCCGGTTGCCGGATCGACGCCAGGGTCCTTGGTCCTCAGTTCGCTGGTTGCCATCGTTGCTTCAACCCTTTGCCGGTAGGTGCTCGTCCGGCGCTTCCTCAAGTTCCTGGTTCAGGTTCAGAACCTCGGCCACGTAGGTGGTCCGGGGACGCGTATTGATATCGGCGATGACCTGGTAGCTGCGCTCCATCGCGCGCAGTTTGGCAACCCGGCTCTGCCGGTCGTTGATGTTACCGAAGGTGATCGCGGAAGCCGGGCAGGCCTGCTGGCAGGCGGTCACGATTTCGCCGTCGCGAACGGTGCGGTTTTCCTTGTCGGCCTCGATCTTGGCCTCCTGGATGCGCTGCACGCAGTAACTGCACTTCTCCATCACGCCGCGCGAGCGCACCGTCACGTCGGGATTGCGCATCAGCTTCAAGCTCTCCGTCTCGTAGTCGGAGTACAGCAGGAAATTGAAGCGGCGCACCTTGTAGGGACAGTTGTTCGAGCAGTAGCGCGTACCCACGCAGCGGTTGTACACCATCATGTTGAGGCCTTCGGGCGTGTGCACAGTGGCGCCTACCGGGCAAACCTGCTCGCAGGGAGCGTTTTCGCATTGCTGGCAAGCCATGGGCTGGAAGTGCGCGCGCGGCGCCGACAGATCGCCCTCGTAGTACGTGTCGATGCGCAGCCACTGCATATTGCGGCCGATGCGCACCTGCTGCTTGCCCACCACCGCGATGTTGTTCTCCGCATAACAGCTCACGATGCAGGCATTGCAGCCCGTGCAGCTGTTCATGTCGATCGACATGCCCCAGGCATTGGCTTCGTTATAGGGCCAGTTGGGAAACAGCGAGGTGTCCAGGCTGGGCGTTTCGCGGCCTTCGCCCTGGTGGGCGAATCCGGGGTTGGCCTTGAACTCCTCCAGCGTGGCGTAGCGGATAATGCCGCGCGGTCCCAGCGCCTCATCCGCTTCGAGCGACCAGTTCTGATTGCCGTGCTCGGTCAGGTTCTTTCCGCGGTGATCCTGGTAGTGGCTCTTGGTAATCGCAATGCCCCATTTGCCCTCCACCTTGCGGATTCCGCCGGTGGCGTAGAACGGCGCCCAGGTGTTGCGGATCAGATAGGCGTTGAATCCCGCTCCCGAGCCCACGCGTCCGGCAAACTCGCGCCCGTAGCCCATGTACACCGTCACCGAATTGTCGGGATGGCCGGGCGCCACAATCACCGGAGCCTTCACTCGTCCGTTTCCCACGCTGATTTCGATCATGTCGTCTTCTTCGAGACCCAGCCTGGTCAGCGTGGCGCCGGAGACGATGGCCGCGTTGTCCCAGCTCAGGCTGGTTACCGGCTTGGGCAGTTCCTGCAGCCAGCCCACGTTCGACCAGCGGCCGTCATAAACATTGGGATCGGGGCGGAAGATGATCTCGATCGAATCCTTCGGCGTGGGCCTGGGAATATTCAGCCGATGCACGTCGTCGTGGACCACCGTATTCTTCGATCTGTCGAGGACCGTATCCGCGATCCAGCCATCGTGCAGCGCCTTGCGCCAGCCGGTCTCGAAATCGCCTTTGATCGTGGGCTTCCAGGTCGCGCGCACCGCGTCATAGGCGCTCACCATATAATCGTCGAGCAGCGTCTGGAAGAAATCGTGAGCAGTCCGGCCGCCGTAGAGCGGATCGATGAGCGGCTGCACAATCGAAATCGTCCCGTCGTAGGCGCGCGCGTCCGACCAATACTCCAGGTAATGCGCGGCGGGAATGTGCCAGTGCGAAATCTGCCCGGTCTCATTCAGGTGCGAGCCCAGGTGGGCAACAATATTGGCCTTGTCGAAAGCTGACGCGAAATCGAGATCGGCGGGCGCGTCGTAGATGGGGTTGGCATTCAGAATTACCAGCCAGTCCACCTTGCCCGCATTCAAATCGGCAACCAGCGCCTTGAAGTCGCCGAATTGGTCGGACGGAATCGGATTGGGTGGATCGGGCGCCAGGAACACCGTCTTGCCCACGTTGCCCAACGCCACATTGATGGCCATCGCCAGCGCGCCAACCGAAGGATCCTGGTAGAGCCCCGGAATCACCGCGCTCTTGCCCGCATTGGCCTTCAAATCCTTGGCCAGAGCGGCCCCGATTTTCTTCTGCTCGCCGGTAAACTCGTAGTCGGGAGTGTTCACGCCGGCCACGCCGACCAGCTCAGCCAGCACGGCGGCAAAGGCCGGAATCTCGCTCGCCCGCAATCCCAGCCGGTGCTCGGCCTTCATGCCGGTCGTCGTCGGCGAGCTCTCGATCGCGTACAGCCGGTTCATGCCGTTTTCCGGCTTCTTGCGCCGTTCCGCGTAATCGCGCACCAGCTGATGAAAGCCGGGATACGATGCGCCGGAGAGAAAATCCGCATCCAGCGAGACAATCACGTCGGCCGCGCTCAAATCGTACTGAACGCTCAGGCCGCTGGCCAGAAAAGTCCCGGCCAGCGCCGGATCGTACTGCACCAGCTTGGCCTTGGGATAGGCCTTCTGGACTTCGCTCCACTGCCGCGCCAGCGTGGGCGAAGTGATGGCCGCGCTCAGAAAGTAGATGCCGGTCCCGTCTTTGGTCGAAGCCACTTTTTCCCGGAAGGCTTCGGCGAACTCTTCCCATCCCCGCCCCTCGCCGCGATAGGTCACGTGCTGCGAGCGGTCGGGGTCGTAAAGGTCGAGCAGCGTCCCCTGCGAATATGGATCGGAGCCGCCGTGGTTGTACGCGTGTTCCGGATTGCCGTCCACCTTGATGGGCCGGAACTCGCTGCTCTTCACCAGCAGCGGCACTGCGCCGGTCGTGAACGGGTGGGCGGTGGCAAAGTACATCGGCTTGCCCAGTATCAGGTCTTCCGGCGCCTTGACGTACGGGTAGATCGGCTCGTCGGGCTGCTTGGTGCAGCCGGCCAGCCCGGCCAGCGCCATGGATGCGCCCATCAGCTTCAGGAAGCCGCGCCGCGAGACCGGATCCACCCACTCCTGCGCCGACGCGGGAAACTCCCGCTCCACCGCCGCCTGAAACTCCGCCGTATCCGCCAGCTCGTCGAGCGACCGCCAGAATTTCTTGCCCTTTACGCCTTTGAGATCCCGGCGCACCGCATCGAGCGCCATGGGCGCCGATTCAGCGGCAGGCCCGGTTTGGTAGGTCGGGGCTTCAGCCCCGACTGCCGAAACAGCCTCGGAATAACCGGGGGCTTTAGCCCCTGCGGGACCTTTGTCAACCGCTCGCTTCATCACCGCATTCATCTCGCTCTCATTCAAAGGCGCGCTCATCGGTGGCACACCTCGCAGCTGGTCAGGTCTTTCGGGGTGCGAATCTTGTAGTGATCGAGCAGGAAGTGGCCCAGTCCATCCTGGCTGGTGAACTTTTGAACATTCACGTTCATGGCCGTGCCGGTCGCGTTCAGCGTCGCCATTCCCGGATCGCCGGTACTGGAAAATGACGCCGTATGCAGCAGCGCCGGAGAGGTGAGCGCGCTCAGCGCCTCCGGGCTGCCCGCTGGATCTTGCTTTACGCAGTTCACGCTCTGCGCCGTCGGTACGCCGGGCACGTCCGGCGCCGCCGCGCACCACACCGGACTGTCGTCGGACGGTTCCTCCCACGCCATGTTGTAAATCTCGGCCGTGGGGCGAAGATTCTTGGCCGGATTGCGATGGCAGTTCAGGCACCACTCCATCTGCAGCGTGTTCTGCGCGTACATCAGCGGCATCTGGTCTACGCGTCCGTGGCAGGTTTCGCAGCCGATTCCTTTATTCACGTGGATCTCATGGTTGAAGTAAACGAAGTCGGGAAGGTCGTGCACCTTGGTCCACGCAATCGATTGGCCGGTGTACCAGCTGTTGCGCACCGGCGCAAGCAGTTGCGCGTTGGTCCAGATCTGCGCATGGCAGTTCATGCAGGTGCGCGTGGGGGGAATGCCGGCGTAGCTCGATTTCTCCACCGTCGTGTGGCAGTACTGGCATTGCAGGCCCAGGCCCTGCACGTGGTGTTTGTGGCTGAATGGCACCGGCTGATCCGGACGCTGGCCTTGCCGCGTGACCCATGGCGAGCGTTGCAGTTGATTCAGCGTGACTCCCAGGGCGATCACGATCAGCCCCGTCAACACCAGACTCATGCGAGCCAGTGCATTGGAGCTGCGGTCGAAGATTTGCGGCATGAATTGTACCCTGCTCGATTTTCGTGTCTGGATGCGGCCGCTGTGCCGGCGGTCACACAGGTTATGTACAAAGATCGCTCTTGGACATACAAGAGCAACGAGCCGGAGAAGTCCGAAAATTTACTATAACAGCCCGGCGCGCGCGCGCAAGGGCCGCGCCGTCAAAAGGGAAAAAATACGGTGTGAAAAACCCGCCCCCAACTCAATGATAAGAAAAAAATTGTGATTGGCAACGAGGATGGCCACAACCCCACGCACTCCTGCCCGCACGCGTATCAGAAGCTGGGATTATCGAGAGCCAAAGTATCATGCCGCGCGTGCGGTTCGCCATTGCTTGATCGGGCCCGTGATGAGCCGCGGCGCGGGATTCCCAAAACAGCCTGCGCAGCAACGCGCTTTCCCGCCTAGGAATGCTCTTCGTTCCGGAAATCCGCATAGGTCTGGGCGAACGAGGCGTCCGGCGCAGTCCGCGGCCACCCGGCAATCACCAGAAAAATATCGAGAACGAAGAAGGCGATCGCGAGGTCGTTGAAGAGCGCACCCAGGCGCAGATTCGACCACAATTGGTTGGCCGCCCAGAAGAGAAAGGCCGCACCCAGCATCGCCGACTTGGCCAGATCCATGCCCCCTGTGCGGTGCAGGTTGCGGCGCATGATCTGGTAGACCAGGTACGCGAATGCGGTCGCGGCCAGTGAAGCGGCCGCCAGCAAATCGTGGCTTCCGGCAGGTAGCAGCCCCGGAAAGCCATCCCCGATGAACAGCATTCCGGCGCTGGTCAGCGCGACGACGCCGAGAATGAGTGGGAATATCCTGTGGGCCCGGTCAAGGCGCAAAAGCATAGCCCATTATTGGCTGTCCTTCGAAAGGAAAACGTAAGGGCCTTGCGCGGCGCTCCCGCAATGCGGGCCGGCGGAGGAAGGGCAATCGCGTCCGGCCGCTCCGATCTTGCGGACTGAATCGTATAGAATTCGTAAAGGCCTTGCGGCCGGCAGCTCTCAGTCACAAGACATCCCGCCTTGCGGACCTCTTTAGATGCGAAAGAGTGTCCGGGAGGCGGCCCTCCATAGCAGCGCATACCTGAAAGAGAAGGCCATGAAATACGTTGGATTGCTGCTGATGCCAGCCGGATTGTTCCTTTCCATCGCCGCGCTGGTGCTGTTTCCCTCGCCGCTCGAACGGGCCCTCTTCGTGTTTTGCGGGCTGGCGGTGGAGGGCCTGGGGCTGGCGGTCGCGGGACGCGGGCACATGCTCGCGCGTGGAGAGAACCGGCAATGAATCCCATGCTCCCTGCCGCTCCCGCGCAGATTCCTCCACTCTCCGAGGCCGCTTTTGCGCTCGCACTGGCGCTGCTGCTGGTCGCGCCACTGGCCATTGCCGGCGTGGCGCTGATCAATACCGGACTGGGCCGCTCTCGCTCCGCCGCTCAGGCGCTTCTCGGCAACCTCGCCATTGTGGCCGTTGCCGCGATTCTGTTTGCCGTGCTGGGCGCTGCCCTGGCAGGAGATCCGTCCGGCGCCGGGCGCCTGTTTCGCCTGGCCGGTAAGTCGTGGGGCTGGATCGGCTCCGGGCCGCTGCTGCTCCATGGCTTCAATGCGGCTCCTGGCCAGTCCCAGCTCGCGCTCCTGTTTGAGTTCCTGGCCGTTGCGCTGGCCGCCCTCATTCCGTGGGGCTCGGGCGCGGACCGCTGGCGTCTCACCGCCGGCTGCGCCTCTGCCGCAATTCTGGCGGGGGTTGTCGTTCCAATCGCGGCGCATTGGATCTGGGGCGGCGGATGGCTGGCGCAACTGGGCGCGAATTTCGGCCTGGGCGCGGGCTTTCTTGATGGCGGCGGCGCGGCTGCCGTTCACGTCTGCGGCGGCTTGAGCGCCCTCGCCGTGGTGTGGATCGCCGGGCCGCGCAAAGGCAAGTTTCCCAAGGAGGGCCTTTCCACCGCCATGCCCGGCCACAACGCCGCCTATGTACTGTTCGGATGCCTGGTGAGCCTGGTGGGCTGGCTGGCCTGGAATGCGGCCGGAGCCATTCTCTGGCTGCATGCGCCGCTCGCCGCGCTCCCGCTGAACGCGGTCAATACGCTTCTTTCTGCCGCCGCGGCCCTCATGGCCACCTTGGCCGTCACCCGCTTCCGGTTCGGCAAGCCCGACGCCAGCTTGTGCGCCAACGGATGGCTGGCCGGGCTGGTGGCGTCGAGCGCCTGTTCCGGAATCGTTACCCCGGGCGAGTCGCTCTTTGTGGGATTGGTGGCCGGGGTTGCAACGCCGCTTCTGGTCGAAGTGCTGGAGCTGGCTCTCTCCATCGACGATCCTTCGGGAGCCATCACGGTTCACGCCGTAGCCGGGTTGTGGGGACTCGTGGCCGTGGGGCTGTTCGCGCCCCAGCCCGGCCAGCTTTTGGCGCAACTGGTCGGTATCGCCGCCCTGCTCGGCCTGGTGCTGCCGGTGGTTTACCTGCTGTTTGCGCTGCTCAACCGCATCGTTCCCTTCCGCGTCGATCCTGACGGCGAGCGCATCGGCATGGACCTGCACGAACTCGGCGGCGGCGCTTATCCCGAGTTCGTGATCCATCGCGACGAATCGTACCGGTAGCAAGGCCCTTCGATCGAGGCGGCGGCGAGAATTGGCCTCCAGAGAGGATTCCTAAGGTCCTATCTGTGTTAAGATCGATTCGTGAGCCGGAAGAAGACGCCTGTTCGGACGATGAAGCTTGAGGAGTATCGGCTCAAGGGCAAAAGGAATGGCGCGCTGCTTAGGGAGCAGGTCTGGTTCGAGAATGGAAAGGTCGATGCTTATAGCCTGGCCTATATCAACCTGAAGCGATGCGCGGCCGATAACGGCCGCGTTCTTGGGTACGACAACAGCCACGAATATCACCATCGGCATTTTATGGGACAGGTCGAGGCGATGCCGTTTTCCACCTACACAGCTCTGGCCGAGCGTTTCCTGGCGGAGGTCCACGAACTCTGGAGGCTCGAAGATGAGGAAGAATAAAGTTACTATCGGAACCGCCGGCGCGGACGAATTCTTCGGCCGCGTGCTAAGCCACGCCGCAAAACTCGACCGTGGCGAAAGCCTTCACCATGGGATCACGATTACGTTTGAAGATCCGCTCGAGATGCTCGGGGTGCTCACTTCCGAGCGTGTGCGCCTGCTTCGGCGGGCCAAGTCGGGGGCTCTTCCCATCTCGGCTCTGGCTTCCAGCCTCAAGCGGGATGTGCGCGCCGTCAGCCGCGACGTGGGACGCCTGGAAAGGGCGGGATTGCTGCGCACCAGCTACCGTACCAATCCCGGACACGGCAGGTGCAAGATTGTCGAGCCCGTGGCCAAGGAATTCAATCTGACTGCCAGCTTGTAGTGGAATTCATCCGGGGCGTCGCCTCGGCCCGGCAGCCGCTACGGCTTCGAGAGCTGGTCCGGCAATTGGCTCGGATACGCCTTTTCGACCGCATCCTTGAACTGCCGGAACAGCAGCACCTGCGGCCCATTCAGCCCGCCTTCCAGCGTACGCACCCACAGCGGGCGGGTCAGCTTTCCATTCGCGTTCACCTGGCAAACTTCAAACAGGTCCTGGGAGGCGCCGTTATCCATCCCAGGAGCGATCGCGGGCCCGCTCGAGCGCGGCTGTCCGGGAAACGGCGCGCCGTTCGCACCCAACCCGCCGTTCGGACCCATCCCGCCATTGCCGCCCGGCTCGCCATTCGGGCCCATCCCGCCATTCGGACCGCTCCCGCCGATGGGCCCGCCACTCTCCGGACCCAGGCCCCCATCCCTGCCCGCCGCGCGTCCCTTGCGCACCACAAACACAATGTCCGCGTCCTCGCGCTGGGTAACCAGCTTGTAGCGCCTCCATGCCTGCAACAGATCCTGCACATCCGCAATGGCCTCGCGGTCTTCCGGATCCAGGTCGCGGTCGAACTGCTGTCCGTCAACCGCTTCCACGTACGCGGTGTGCGCCTGATTGAACGCCGCCGGAACGCTGGGTTGCTTCTTGTCCTTGGCACGCAAAAGAACGCATGCCGGAAGCACCATCAGAAGCAGGACCATCGGCTTGTTGGGCTTCATACCGGTACCTCGAGCGTTGTGCGGATCCGGAACGCCGCGTCGGGGCGGCGAACAAGATCAGAGTACTCCGGGCGGGTTGCGACTGGCGCGCGCGCGAGGAAAATTGTGCAGTCCGAACCGCGCCGCGGCAGCCGATGTGAAGACACAGCGGAGCTGGAGCGGTCTCGGCATCACTCAGTTCCGGCAGGCTGCCAAAGCTCGACGCGATTTCCCTCCGGATCGGTGATCCAGCCAAACTTTCCGAAGTCGTAGCTATCGCGTTTTGGATCGACGGTGACACCCTCGCCGATCAGACGGTCCAGCACTCCGTCCAGATCGTCCACCTGGAGATTGATCATGGCTTTCTGCGCCGGAGGAAAGTATGCGTTGTCTGGTTTGAAAAGAGCGAAGACGACCTGCGCGTGTTGCGTAGGGGCGGGAAACGAAAACGATCCCTCGGACTTCGCCAGGCCGAGATGCCGCTCGTACCATTGATACAGAGCCTTTGGATCGTCCGCTCGCAAAAATATTCCGCCAAAGCCAGTGATTGAAGCCATACAGCCTCCTGTGAGAAACGTTTGACAGTTCAGAATACTGAAGGCCGGGGCTTACCAGGCTGCGGAAAAACTCGCCGGCCGGCAATCTTGTAACCAGGGCACGAGTTGACCCGGGCCAAAAATGCCGCAGAATCCTCGCGGCCTTTAGGCTCCGAGGAATGCTTCCTGCCAATCCGGTTCGACGCCATGTCTTTTTCCGCAGCCTCGTATGAGAACCGTTTGATTTATGGGGTCAAGACTGCGGGAGCTGCGGCGGGTTCTTGAGGGGCTTTGCGGCGCAGAATGGCAGCGCCGACGAGACCGAAAATGAGGACGTGGCGCTTCACGATGGGGTTGTGAAGAAGTATATCCCCGCCTGCCCCTGGCTCCGCTCACGCCTCAATGCTCCACAGACAACTACTCCTTGAAGAGTGCCTGCTCGGATGCACACTTCAGAACCGCCTCTAGCGGCGCGCCAGCAGCAGCATAATTACGAAGAGCGCGACCGGCATCAGCGCCAGGCCCGCGTAGAGCAGCAGCTTGCGTCCGCCGGGCAGGCGGCTGCGGCGCAGGGCCGGGCGCCGCAATCCGTCCTCCACGCCCACCTGCTCCTCGTGCTCCAGTTCCCAGGCCATTTCGTTGGCGGTTGCGTAACGGTGGCGCGGATCGCGTTCCAGGGCCCGGTAAAGGATCTCCTGCAACTGCGGCGAGACTTCGGGGTTGAAGTCGCGCACCGGCCTGGGATCGGCCAGTAGCCGCTCGTTCATCACCGCCAGCGGGTTGGGTCCGGTGAATGGCGGCTGGCCGGCCAGCATCTCGTAGAGCATCACGCCCAGCGCGTAGATGTCGCTGCGCTGGTCGCCGCGCTGTCCCTTCACCTGCTCGGGCGAAATATAGTCCGGAGTGCCCAGCGTGGGCGAGAGGCCGGTAAACGTCAGCCGCCGCATCTCCTCTTTCATGGCGATGCCGAAGTCGATGAGTTTGATGCTGCCGTCCTCGCCGACCATGATGTTTTCCGGCTTCAGATCGCGGTGGACCACCCCGTTCTTGTGCATGTAGTCCAGGGCGTCGCAGATGCCGAGGGTGATCGAAACGGCGCGCTCGATGGGGAGCCCGCGCTCTTCGTTCAGCGCCTCGTTCAAGATCGACCTGAGCAGCCTGCCGTCCACCCATTCGATCACCATGTAGAGCCGGCTGCGGTCCTCGCCGTCGTAGGTTTTCACGATGCCGGGGTGATCCAGCTCCTGGCCGATCTGCTGCTCACGCTGGAAACGCTCCACCAGGATGGGGTCGGCTTCCATCTCCGGGTGCGGAACTTTAAGCGCCACCTGCCTGCCGTTGCGTAGATCGGTGGCACGATACAGCGTCGACATGCCGCCGCGGCCAACCGTCGCCTCCAGGCGGTAGTGGTCCAGCGTATCTCCGGCTTCGAGCGTGGTCATTACTACACAT
Source organism: uncultured Acidobacteriaceae bacterium (assembly GCA_963770555.1). Lineage (GTDB taxonomy): Bacteria > Acidobacteriota > Terriglobia > Terriglobales > Acidobacteriaceae > Telmatobacter. The sequence continues at coordinate 22,415 of CAVYQC010000006.1, read as the reverse complement.
TGCATAACAAATTTGATTCTGTCATGCGAATCGTAAGAAAAACGCAAGGAATTCGAATAGAAGTCGGTAGGATTGAATCAGGCCGGCAACGGCCCACCGGCGTCTGCTCAACGAGACGGCCCGGTGGCGGGGGAAAATCTTGCGGCCGCGGGCGCGCCCGCCGGAACATCGCCCGCGGGCCTGGTTGCGATTGAATTCCGAAATGTTCCGATTGATTCGATTTTTTGCGGTCTGCGCGGTTCTCTCGCTGCTTCCGGCCTTGGCCGGCGCCGCAAGCGGCGCGCGTGAGTCCCGGCGCGAGCCTGGGCAGGAGACCGGTTTTCTCAACCGCAGAATCGAGCTCGAAGGGGTCTCTTACCGCTTCCAGGTCTACCTGCCTGAAGACTGGCGGCGGGACGACGACCGCCCGTGGCCCATCATCCTGTTCCTCCACGGCCGCGGCGAGCGGGGTTCCGAGGGCATGTGGCAAACGCAGATCGGACTGCCCGCCGAGGTGCGCGACCATCCCGAGCGATGGCCCTTTGTCATCGTCATGCCGCAGTGCCCCCTGCCCGGTCACTGGACTGACCCGAAGATGCTGGAGATGGCCCTGGCCGCTCTCGACCAGGAGTCGGCGGAGTTTCACGGCGATCCCGAGCGCACCTACCTGACCGGGCTGTCGATGGGCGGTTATGGCGCCTGGGAGCTGGCGCGGCTTCATCCGCACCGCTGGGCAGCGGTGGCCATAGCAGCCGGCGGCATCTTCTGGAGCTACGACCCCGAGCGCTGGCAGGAATCCTCGACTTTGCCCGAGGAATACGCCCAGGCAATCGGCCGCACTCCCGTCTGGCTCTTTCACGGCAGCGAAGACACCGTGGTTTCGCCGCGCCAGAGCGAGCTTTTGTATGAGGCCGTCAAGGCTGCCGGGGGCCACATCCGGCTGTGGGTTTACCAGGGGCTGGGCCACGACTGCTGGACCCGTGCCTACAACGAGCCGGAGTTGCCTCGCTGGCTGCTCTCCCATCGCCTCCTCGCCAGGCCCGACATGCCGCCGGCCTTTGCCGAGCGCATCGTCATTCCCCGCCACCCTCCGGCCATCAAGCTGTCCATGGCCGAGCTCGACAGTCTGGCCGGGGAGTATCGCGAGCCCAACGGCCGCTCCGTGATGACCATCTCCCATCAGGGAGATGTGTTATACGAGAAGGATCAGTACGGGACCGTTATCGAGCTGGCCGCGGAGTCGCCCTCGGCCCTCTTTTTCCCCAATGGCTCAAGCCTGCTCCGCCTGCTCATTGAACGCGACGCGCATGGCCGGGTCACGGCGCTGATTTTCCACGACGACCGCCACGAGGAGCGCTGGGAGAAGCAGGTTCCCGCCGGCAGCAGGCCGGCCCTCGCGCTGCGCCGTTAAGGGAGAGCCGGGATGGCCGGAACACGGAGCCTTCGGTTTGCGTAGTCCTTGTGGATGGTTGGTTTTTCGCGGAGGGAAACATGTTTTGCAGCGGATGTGGTCAAGCTTTGGCGCCGGGGCAGGCCTTCTGCGCCCAGTGCGGCCGGCCCTCGGCGGGCATCATCCCGCCCGTTCCCGGACTCCAGTTTCAACTCGAGAACTACGCGGGCAAAGTGAGAACGCTCAGCATTTTCTGGTTCATCTACGCCGCCCTGTTGCTGCTGGTGGGGATTGCCGGGCTGGCCTTCGCGCACGCATTCCTGAACGGCGCACCCTGGATGCACGGGCCCTGGATGAACGCTCCCTGGATGAATGGACCTTTTCCGCCGAATTTCCTCGGTCCTGCCCTTATGCACCTCATTTGGGCCGCAACGCTCGTTCGCGCCGCAATCGCCTTCGCCGCCGGCTGGGGACTGATGGAGCGTACGCAATGGGGGAGGATTGTGGCCATTGTTGCCGCCATTCTGAGCCTGATCAAGTTTCCCTTCGGCACCGCGCTCGGCATCTGGACCCTGGTCATGCTCCTCGGCTACCGCAATTCCACGCTCTACGAGCAGCTGTAGGAGCAGCTCTTAGCTCCTAGCTTCTAGCCGCTAGCTGAAGGGCGGGAGAACGTACTGCAAACGAGCTCCACTTGCAAAGGATGCGGGCAGGACCGCGGCTGAATTAGGCATGGACCGGGGACGGATAATGCGCAGCATCTCCAATCCCCGCGTCTGTTGGCGCCGTAAAGCTAGGAGCTAGAGGCTAGAAGCTAGAAGCTGTTCGTCTACAATCGAAGCCATGAGTTTCCCTGAAACCCGGCTGCGGCGGCTCAGGCGCAGCGAGCCGCTGCGTGCGCTGGTGCGCGAGACCGCGCTCGAGCCCGGCGACCTGATTTATCCGCTCTTTCTCTGCCCCGGCGAAGGCGTGCGCCACGCCGTAGGCTCCATGCCCGGCGTCTTCAATCTCTCCGTCGATGAGGCGGTGCGCGAGGCGGAAGAAGCCGCGCAGCTGGGACTCGGAGGCCTGCTGCTCTTCGGCCTTCCTGAAAGCAAAGACGAAACCGCCACCGGCGCCTGGAATGAGAACGGCATCGTGCAGCAGGGCCTGCGCGCGCTCAAGGCCTCGAGCGCCGCCGGCAAGCTGGTCCTCATCGCCGACGTCTGCCTGTGCGAATACACCAGCCACGGCCACTGCGGCGTCGTGGTGAAATGCGGCGAGGGCTTCGAGGTGGACAACGACCCCTCGCTCACGTTCCTTGCGCGCACCGCCGTCAGCCTGGCCAAAGCCGGCGCGGACGTGGTTGCGCCCAGCGACATGATGGACGGCCGCGTAGCCGCCATCCGCTCCGCTCTCGACCGCGAATCTCTTTGGCAGACGCCGATCTTGAGCTATGCCTCGAAGTTCGCCTCGGCTTTTTACGGCCCGTTCCGCGAAGCCGCCGGCTCGGCTCCGCAGTTCGGCGACCGCCGCAGCTATCAAATGGATGGCGCCAACCTGCGCGAAGCCATGCGCGAGATCGATCTGGACCTCGAAGAGGGCGCGGACATGATCCTGATGAAGCCCGCCATGCCCTATCTCGACGTGGTCCGCGCGGCCCGCGAGCGCTTCGGAGTGCCCATCGGCGCCTACCAGGTCTCCGGCGAGTTCTCCATGCTCCAGGCCGCATTCGAAAAAGGCTGGCTCGACCGCGGCCGCGCCATGCTCGAATCGCTGGTCGGCATTCGCCGCGCCGGCGCCGATTTCATCGTCACTTATTTCGCCAAAGACGCGGCTGGATTGCTGGCATAATGCCCTCGTTCCTTCGGCAAAAGTGCTGAAAACTCCGTCAGCCTGCCGCCGGAGCCGCGTCCATGCCAAGGTCGGCGCTGAGATTTGCGGCGCCGATCTGGCGGAAGAGCGAGAGCAAATCCCAGTTGACCTGGCTCTGGGAAAACTTGCGGTGTTCGATGGTGTAAATGTTGATGCCTGTAAATTCCACGCGTTTGCCGGTAGGAGCCACGCCCATAAAATTCCCGCTATGCGTGCCCGAGGCCACCCACCGCGTCACCACTTTGTCGTCCGCAGCCACCTGCTCGACGATGTTGTGCTTCAGATCGGGAAATCCCGCATACATCGTCTGGTACAGGCGTTTGGTCGCATCCAGTGACAGCGGGCCGGGTATTCCGGGCACATTCAGTTGGTCCGACGGCTGGAATATTTCCTCGAGGATGGCGAAGTTTCCCTTGTCGAGCGCCTCAAACCTTCGCCGAACCAGAGCTTTCATTTCATCGGGAAGCATATTCGATGCCACGGCGACGGGTCCTCCTTCTTGCGATTGAACCAGAATCCGATCAAGACTAACCGAGCCGCAAATGGGAATCAACAGAAACACGCAGGCGAGCTTGTTGGTTCTCTGGGGAGGCAACGCCGCAAGCCGCGCCGGCGAACCAGCCGGCAACCGGGCCGATAGCTACGGCGCGCGCGTGGCAGGGGTGGCGCTGCACGGCCCGTAGTCGCGATTGATCTTCTCGACTACGAAATCCCGCGTTCCCGAGGCGCCCTTCCCGGCCTTGTGCTTGGCTCCGTGCACCTTGAGGATGTCGCCCACCTTCAGCTCTCCCGTGGCGCCTGAAAGAGCGTAAACTTTGCCGTCGCCCAGAGTGGCTAATTCATAACCGCCCGGGCCGCCGGATACACAGCCTTTGAGCGTACGATGCGCATTATCCACTGACACAATTATCACCGTGGTGGTGACAGCCACAATACCTACTGCACCCACAGCGGAGGCTACTATCTGGCCGCTGGTGCAGCCGGAGATTGAAATCCCTCCACAGACAATGAGCGGGCCGAGTGCGGCCAGGCAGATGATACCTTTTCGACGATGCACGGTCTTCCTCCTCGTCGATTCAGCGATTGATCTCGCTTCCTCGCTGTTCTATTTAGGTTGTTTCCGGAAATCGGGGATGTTGCAAAGCGTTACACGCCGGCGCGGCGCCGTCAATGAAAAAGGATGGGCGCGGCCAAATCTCTCTTTGATTCTTACGGGCTGTGTGTTTTTCTACTAGAACCCGCCTATGTTGAAGCGACTCGAAGCTTATTTTGAATTCGCCCACCTGGGCACCAACTGGCGCACCGAGGTGCTGGCCGGGGTCACCACGTTTCTGACCATGGCCTACATCGTGCTGGTGAACCCGGCCATCCTGGCCGACGCCGGCGTGCCGCTGCCCGCGGTCACCGCGGCCACCTGCCTGTCGGCAGCCTTCGGCTCCATTTTGATGGGAATCATCGCGCGCTATCCCATCGCGCTGGCGCCGGGCATGGGCCTGAATGCGTACTTCACTTACACCGTCTGCATCAAAATGCACATCCCGTGGCAGACGGCGCTGGGCGCCGTGTTTCTCTCCGGCGTCATCTTTCTCGCGCTCACCGCGGCCGGCATCCGGCAGATGATTCTGCACGCCATTCCACACCAGCTCTACGCCGCTGTGGCCGGCGGCATCGGCCTGTTCATCGCCTTCATCGGTTTTCAGCACGCGGGACTCGTCGTCCGCGACCCCAACACCCTGGTGGGCATGGGCAACATCCGCAACCCCACCACCTACCTGGCGCTCTTCGGCCTCATCCTCATGGTCGCCCTTGAAGTGAAGAAAGTGCGCGGCTCCATTCTCATCGGCGTGCTCGCCATCACTGCTGTTGCCTGGCCGCTTGGCCTGGTGCACTGGACGCACTCTACGGTCGGCTTCAGCGCGCTCACCGGCACCGCTTTCAAGCTCAACATTCGCGGCGCCCTCAACAAAGGCCTGCTCGAAATCATCTTCGTCTTTTTCTTCGTCGATCTGTTCGACAACTTAGGCACGCTGGTAGCCGTCACCAAACGCGCGGGACTCATCGCCGCCGACCACTCCATCCCGCGCCTCAACCGGATTCTCTTCGCCGACGCAACCGCCACCGTCTTCGGCTCGTTGATCGGAACTTCCACCGTCACCAGCTACGTTGAGTCCACGGCCGGCGTTATGGCCGGCGGCCGATCCGGCGTCACCGCCATCGTCACCGGCCTCTTGTTTCTGGGAGCCATCGGGGCCGCGCCCTTCATCGGCATTGTGCCCGCCGCGGCCACCGCGCCGGCGCTCATCCTGGTCGGTTCGCTCATGCTGGCCGCGATTACTGAAATTCACTGGCACGATCCGCTGGTCGCCGTCCCCGCATTCCTCACCCTGGTGCTCATCCCGTTTACCTATTCGATCGCCAATGGCCTCGGCTTCGGCATCATCGCCTGGGCGGTGCTTCACCTGGCCGCGGGCAAATTCCGCCGCCAGGACTGGCTGCTTTACCTGCTCGCCGCGCTCTTCCTGGCCCGTTTCATCTACCTTGGAACCAGCTAGAACTCCGTCAGCCGGCTGTCGCGTGAATGCGGGGTGCCCCAGGTCCCGATTTTGGGACCTGGGAGAGCGCAGGACTCAATCGGAACGCACTCGTCCGAACTGCGATAGATCTGGAACGTCAAAGGTACAGGATGCGCTTCTCATCGTTTCTCCGGACCGTCGTCATCCTCGCCGCACTGGCCGCGGCGTCTGCCCTCGCCCTGGCGGCAGACACGTACCGCGTCATCCACACTTACCCCCACGACCCGCAGGCCTACACCCAGGGACTGATCTACGAAGACGGCCATCTCTACGAGAGCACCGGTCTCAATGGCCGCTCCTCGCTGCGCATGGTCGATCTCGAAACCGGACACGTTCTGCAGTCGGCGCCCGTGCCCAGCCGGTACTTCGCTGAAGGACTCGCCTCCTGGGGCAGCACGCTGGTACAGCTCACCTGGCAATCGCATGTTGCGTTTGTCTATGACCGTTTCAGCTTCCGGCTGCTCCGCACCCTCCATTACGGCGGCGAAGGCTGGGGCCTGACCCAGGACGGCCGGAATATGATTCTGAGCGACGGCACCGCAACCCTCCGTTTCCTCGATCCGGCCACCTTCCGCGTGGAGCGCAGCGTGGAGGTGAAAGATCGGGGCGCTCCCGTCACCGAGCTGAATGAGCTGGAGTACGTCCGCGGCCAGATCTACGCCAACGTCTGGCACTCGGACCGCATCGCCCGCATCTCGCCCGCAACAGGGAAAGTGCTGGGCTGGATCGACCTCACCGGCCTCTTGCCCGCCGGCCAGGTCTCCGATCCCGAGGCCGTGCTCAACGGCATCGCCTTTGACCCGGTGCACGGCCGCCTCTTCGTAACCGGGAAGCTGTGGCCTTCCCTGTTCGAGATCGAAGTGATTCCGCAGCCGGCGACGCCCGTTCCCGCCACGGGCTCACGCTAGCAATCCGGAACCGCGGGTCCGATAACGTGCCGCACATCACTCCGCACGCACGGCGGGCCCGCGTATACTTGCGGGCAATCGCCTCTCCTTGAACCATATTTGGGAGCCATATTTGGGAGCCATATTGGAGAGGGCAGGCCGCGCCATGGATGCATCGTCGATCTTCGTTCCCAATTCCCTGCAAAATGCGGCCATACTCACCATCGTTCTCGCCTTTGCCGGCTACCTGGTCACTTTTTTGGGCACGCGCATGATGGCGCGACGCGCCGACCGCTTGCGTCTGGTCAACCAGCGGCTCAACGAATTCTACGGCCCGCTCTATGTGGCCACGGTCGCCGGCAACATCGCCTACCGCTCCTTGCTCTCCAAGCAGGGCAAGATCCAGTGCCATCCCATCCGCGACGAAGAGATGAAGGAGTGGAAGCTCTGGATGATCACCATCTTTATGCCCTTGAACGACGTGCACGAGAAAATCATCATCGAGAACGCCCACCTGATCGTCGAGGAGCAAATGCCCCAGTGCCTGCTCGACTTTGTCACTCACGTGGTGGGTTACAAGGCGCTGCTCTCCAAGTGGGCCGAGGGCGATTACACTGAACGGCGCTCCATGATCGGCTGGCCTCCCGAGTTCGACGTCTATGTCGAGCGCTCCTACCAGGCCCTCAAAGCCGAGCAGACGCGCCTGCTGCACAATGCTGCCTGGCGAGCCTGGCATCGGCTGGCCAAACGGAAACGCGATCAAAGTCAGTAGTTGCCGGGTGCCCCGGAGCCCTCCCTGAGCCTGCCGAAGGATCCCACTGCCGGGTGCCCCAGGTCCCGCTTCTGGGACCTGGGATACCTCCGCTCTCATCGGCAACGCGCAAGATCGAAGGGCCGGAAACCTACGGCACAAACACGTGCAGCCGCACGTGCCACTTCGTGCTCTCGCCCGGCTGCAGCCGCACCATCCCGGTTTCGGTCGAGCCCCACTCCTTGCCGAAGGGGTCGGCCAGGTTGAACTGGTGCTCGATGGCCACATAGCTCTTATCGGGCGGCGCATACATCTGGATGGACCGGATCTCCGGCGACAGGCCTTCGATGTCGATTCCGTAATGTGCGGCCGGATCGATCACCTGCACGGTAACCGCGCCGTTCTTCCATTCCAGATGATTCCAGTTATCGTCGAAGAAATTGCTGCCCAAAGGTACGCCTCCGGCGGCGCGCAAATCGAAGCGCGTGCCTTCCACGGGCAGCAGCTTGCCGGTGGGAAAGACGTTATCGTAATTGTCCACCTGGGCCACGGTCGACCCCGGGATGTGTACGCGCACCTGGGAGCGGTCTCCTGACGGCAGATTGAAGTACGGATGCCAGCCAAGCGCGATCGGCTCGGCCTGGCCGCCCACGTTGTGCGCCACAATGGTGGCGTCCACGGCCTCGGCCGTGAGCGTGATCGTCACCACCAGGTCGGTCTTCGAAAGCCAGTGCCCGCCGAAGTCTCCGGCGTGGATCACGCCTGTGACCTGCTCTCCGCCCGGCATTTTGCTCACCCGCACGTCGTCGGTCTTCGCCTTCAGGATCAAACCGTGCATGGCGTGCCGTTCCGCGCCTGGCAGTTTGCCGATGTTGTTGGCCGGCAGCGTAAGAACGTGACCCTCCCATTCGGTGGTCAGGGTCTTGCCGTCGGCGGAAAGCTTGCCGCGAATGCGGTTCGGATACGGAGCCAGAAATGCCGCTCCCAGCCGGTAGCTCAAGTCGCCGTTGGCGGTGTCTTGTTGATCGAGCATGTTCTCCGCCGTGCCCACGTCCGGCGAAGCAATCACGTCCACATTGCCTTTGCCGGGAAAGTTGGCCGTCACATAGAGAATCTCCATCCCCCGGCCCGGCAGGATGGTCACCCCGGTGAACTCCGGCCTGTCGGTGCTCACGGCGGCGCGGCTGAGGGTAACGATTTTCTCGCCGCCGATCTCGGTCCCAGCCCGCGCCCCGCTGGCCGGGACCAGCCATGCAGCCATCGTCGCCGCCAGGGCAAAACTCAAAACGCTACGCTTCATCTCTGTCATTCCCTTTCGGTTCAATCGCTTCGCTCTCCGAAATCGGCCCCGCGCAATGCCGTTTCCAGCGGCCAAAAAATCGCGCTCTCCGGAGACGGTGCCATTCTACGCCAGGCGCCGGCCGCGGCGCGCCGGCGCAGTTCTCCCGCGTCGCCGCGACCTCTGGGAACCGTAGCGGCCGCATTCATTTGCGAAGATAAGAATGGAGACAGCCCCATGAGTGAAAATCGGCGCGTCGCCGTCGTCACCGGAGCAGCGCAGGGCATTGGCCGCCGCACGGCGCAGTTGCTTGCCGGGCGCGGCTACGCGATCGCCATCCTCGATCTCACAATTCCGTCCGCCACCGTGCAGGCCATCGAAGCCAAAGGCGGCCAGGTGTTCGGTTACGCGGGCAACGCAGCCGAAGAATCCGTTGTCGAGCATTTCGCTCTCCAGGTGTTCCGCCGCTTCGGCCGCGCCGACGTGCTGGTGAACAATGCCGGGATCAGCCTCATCGCGCCCGCCGAGTCCACCGCCGCTCCGGACTTCCGCCGCGTGCTTGAAGTCAATCTCGTTGCTCCCTTTCTCTTGTCGAAGACCTTTGGAATCAAAATGCTCGAAGCCCGCAGCGGCTCCATCGTCAACGTCGCCTCGGTGGCCGGTCTGGTCGGCATCGCGGATCGAGCCGCTTACAATGCGTCGAAGCACGGCTTGATCGGCCTTACCCGCACGCTGGCTGCCGAATGGGGTGGCCGCGGGGTGCGCGTCAACGCCGTCTGCCCCGGCTGGGTCAAGACCGAAATGGACCAGGCCGACCAGGCGGGAGGAAGCTATACCGACGCGGATATCGAGGGCCGGGTGCCGATGGCCCGCTTCGCCACCCCCGACGACGTTGCGCGCGCCATCGCCTTTCTGGCCGAGGAAGAGGAAAGCGCCTTCATCAACGGCCATTCGCTTGCCGTGGACGGTGGCTGGACCGCCGACGGAAGCTGGGAATCGCTTCGTCTGCGGAAACGGTAATCGCACACCGGCTCCGAAGGACTTCTTTTCTCGTTTCCCGCCCATTCTGCATGTGGAACCACTACAGCGGTTCCGCAGTTACTGTGTCCTGAAGCCATTGACGCCAAGTGGATTTTTTCTTAAGAGCCTGTATAAAAACTCGGCCACGTGTTGGATTCACGTGCGTTGAAAGGGCACGGCTTTAGCCGTGCCGCTCGATGACAAGTTGAGTTTTGGGCTTTAGCCCCCGAGGGAGGGTATTTTCAATCCTTTACATTCCCTCAGCGGCTAAAGCCGGGTCTCATTTGCCGCTTCCTCGGCACGGCTGAAGCCGTGCCCTTTCAAAGCCGTGAGTTTTTATACAGGCTCTAAGAAAAATCCACCCTGCACCGAGGCTGGAAACGGCTACAACAACTGCGGAACCGCTCTAAGCGCCTCTTGTGCAGGGAAAAGGAATTTTAAACTTACCCGGATTCAGCACCCTGCGATAAACTGAGCGCGGCTGCCGGGGAGGAGCGCGGTTGTCGCGGTTCGAACGTTCCTGGAAGGCTGGCGAGGGCATTGGACGCTCCAAGAAAATCCGATCTCGTTGGTCAGACACTCCTGCACTATCAGGTGGTTGAGCGTATTGGTGCGGGAAGCCTGGGCTTGGTCTGCCGCGCCATCGACCTCAAGCTCAAACGCAGTGTTGTGCTCAAATTCCTTCCCCCGTCGCTCACCGCCGGCCTTGAAGCCAGACAGCGTTTCCTGAGCGAAATGAGCGCCTACGCGGCCCTCGAACACCCCAACATCGGGGCCCTGCACGCCGTCGAGGTAACCGGCGACGGAAAATTGTTTCTGGTCATGGCCTATTACGAGGGCTCTACGCTGGCCGCGCGCCTGGAGCGCAATTCGATCCCCGTGGACGAAGCCATCGCCATCGAGATGCAACTGCTGAACGGGCTCGCCGGGGCCAACGAGCGGGGAATGGTTCACGGCGACGTCAAGCCGGCAAAACTCATCTTCAACTCTCTCGACGTGCTCAAGATTCTCGATTTCGGCCTGGCCAAGCTCCGCTCCGACCTTAACCTCGTGTCCCCCGGTTCGACTCCCGGCTCGCTTGACTATCTTTCTCCTGAGTGCGCGGCCGGCGCTCCGGCCAGTTATCGTTCCGATCTGTGGTCCGCCGCCGTCGTACTGTATGAGATGATCACCCGCCGGAGCCTTTACCCCGGCACTGACCCGCGCGCGGACCTGGCCGCCATCCTCTCCCCCGAGCCGGTTCCGCTCTTCGGCCTTCCGCCGGGCCTCGATAAGATCGTCAAGCGGGCGCTCGACAAGGATCCTGACCGGCGCTACCAGTCCGCCGAAGAAATGACTCGCGATCTCGAGATGGTGCAGAGCCATCGGCAGCTCGCCGCGTCCCACGAGGCGGAAACGGCAGCCGGGCTGAGAGCCGGCGACCAGGACTTGGACCAGGTGCAAATGCCGCCGCCGGCCGAGCCGGGATCAGGGCGCAGGCTGGTGTTCACCGCCATCGCCGCTGCCCTGCTGGTTGTCGCCGGATTCGCCGCCTGGTTTCACTTCCGCCAGCCCACCACGCCGCCTGAAGTTCCGCTGGCGCTCGGCCGCGTCCGCCTTCTCGAGGAGCGGTATCCCGAAGCGGTCAACGAATTCGAGCAGGTTCTGGCCATCGACCCGCAAAGCGAGGACGCCTACCACGGGCTGGCTCAGGCCTATGCCGCCATGGGCCTTACCGACAAAGCCGTCGAGTCCTGGCGCAGCGATATCGCCTTTCACCCCAATTCCTTCGATCCCTACAATCAACTGGGAAAATTCGAGTTGAATCGCGGCAATTACGCCGCCGCCGTGGCGAATTTTCGCTCCGCGCTCAACCTCGCGCCCGGCAACCCTGCAATTCTGAGCGACCTGGGCGCGGCGCTCTCGCACGCCGGATCGCTAGAGGAAAGCCGCAGCGCGCTCGAACAATCCATCCGCGTGGCCCCGTCCTACTCCGCCTGGAACAACCTGGGCGATCTCGAGCTGAAGCAGCGCCACTTTCCCGCCGCGGCCGAGGACTACGGCAAGGCGCTGGAGTTCAACAGCTCCGACTACCGCCTCTGGACCAGCCTGGCTCTTGCGTACGCCCGCACTCCCGGCCAGAAGGACAAGGCCAGGGACGCGGTAGTGCACGCCGCCCGGTTGTGCCGCGATGCGCTGAATACCCATCCCAACGATCCCGCCGTGCTGTCGGATCTGGCCGTGATTCTGGCCGCCGGGCCCGATGGGCGCGAGGAGGCTCAGGCGACCATCAAGCGCGCGCTCGCGCTGGCGCCGGACGACACCCACGTGCAGTTCAACGCCGCCCAGACTGACGCGCTCGTGGGCGATCGCCGGGCTGCGCTGGCTGTGGCCAGGAAACTCATTGCATCCGGATATCCGGCCGAAGACATCGACTCGAGCCCCATCCTGGCCGACCTGGTAAGAAACAGACGCGAATGACCGCCGCTCGGGTCACTTTAAAGGCTTCAGGTTGAAGGGCGCCGGCTTCTGGTCGGAAGAAGGGATTCGCCCGTCGATCCCAATGGGCAATCGCGATGGAGTTTGCAGGAAGACCCAAAGTCTGTGCCGACGATTGCGGCCTTGCAGGGATGGAAGGAGTTCCTATTTCAAGCCCTGCACCAGATATAGATCCGAAAGCAACTGGACATAGCCGTAGACATAGGCGCGGCCATCGGGACTGAAGAGCAAATGGGTCATTCCGCAGATTCCCGCTCCATCCGGCAGCGGGATCGCTTTGAAAAACTGCCTTTGGCCGGAAACAATATTCAACCGGAAGACTTTTATCGGCGACTCCCGGGCCTCAAAGACATAGAGAACGTGCGGGTCGGACGTCCATGCCAAGCTCTCTCCCGGCAACAGCCCTGGGATCGGGTGCGGCGCTCCGCCATCGATCCCGTAGAGTTGCGCGTCGCCCCCCTTCATGCTGGTGCTTGCGGCAATCAGCTTTCCATCGGGCGAGACCGCGCAGAAACTCACTCCTTCGGGCGTGACGGGGTGCGGTCCGCCGCCATCGATGTTTTCAAGAAAGCACCGGGCCGCATGTCCAGCCTCATTCGCCGAGAACAGAATCTGCCTGCCGCCGGGCAGCCAATGGATCATGGGTCCATAGTGCTCGATGTCGCCCCGCTCGATCCGCCTTACGGTTCCGGCTCCGGTCGGCAGCAGGAGCATTTGCTGGTAAGAAACAGTTGCCACCGCCCACTTTCCGTCGGGCGACAGGTCGCCCGCCATTCCTTCACCCAGCGCCACCGGCGGCGAACCGTTCATATCGCGCATGGCCACGGTATAGTTTGGCCCGCTCTGTTCTCCCTGCTCGTCAAAGAGCAGCGTTTTGCCGTCGCGCGAGATGTCCTGGGGAAGCGACCAGTCCCGCCAGGAGAGATCTCGCACTCTGGTTGCTCCCGGCGTCTCTCCCATGATGCCGGCGCGGAGTTCGTCGCGCGTCACCAAGACCCTGCCGTCTGAGGCGATGTCCTGGAGCGTTACCCCGCCCAGTGCGTGAAAGGCCAGGCGCAACCGGCCGGACAGGTCCACGGCGTAGATCTGGCGCTGCAAGCCCGTCCGGGCGGCTGAGAACCAGACTTCCTTGCCGTTTGCTGACCAGGCAAGTCCTTCCTCGCTCTCCCATCCCGAGGAAAGAACGGTCCTTCTACCTGCGAGATCGACAACCGAGACCGTTCCGTCGTCGTCGTCGTAGGTGGGGTGGTCAAGAAACGCAATCTCCCGCCCGTCGGGCGAAACCCGCGGGTTGCTGATCCATCCCGAAGTCTCGTACAGCAGATGACCGAGCGGAAACTCAAGCCGCAGTTTACCCCCCGCATTGCGGACTACGGCCAGCGTCTTGCCGTCCGGCGACCAGTCTGCCCATTCGACCCCCTCCGCAATCTGCCGCGGAGCACCGCCCGTGAGTGGCGCCTGCCCGAGGGTACCGCTCATTCCGGTCATAAAGAGCGGATCGGCCGATTGCAGCACGGCCATTTCGCCCGAGGAGGAGATGGCAAGCAGATCGGTGTCTGTGAGCCCCAGGGACCGCGTGCCGGAAAACTTCAGGTCGGTCGAGAACAGCTCCACGGGTGCGCGCTCCCACGAAGCTGCATAGGTCACAGTCCGGCCGTCGGGCGCGAACCTGGCCGAGTAGACGGTTCCGTGGTTCATTGTAAGACGTTGAATATAAAGTTGCTGTGGCCGCGCGCTACGGCGGCCAAGCCACACGCCCACCGCCAGCAGCGCCGCGCACGCCGCCACACCCAGACAGACCAAAAGCACTCGGCGGACCCCGCGGGTCTTCCCTGTGCGGCTCCCGCCGGCCGCGGCGTCCTCTGCGGAAGGCCGGCCTGCGTGGTTCGGCGTCGGCGGGCATTCCACGGGCGCAACAAAGCGATAGCCGCGCCGCGGTACGGTCTCGATAAACGAAGAGCTCTCGGCCGAATCGCCCAGCGCAGTGCGCAGCTTCCCTACGGCGACATTGACGGCGTGGTCAAAGTCCCCATAGCTCACATCGGGCCAGATGCGCGATTGCAACTCTTCCCGTGGCACCACGCCGCCGGGGTTTTCCAACAGAATCTGAAGAATCTTGAACGGCTGCTCCTGGAGCTTGACGCGGTGACCCGATTTCCGTATCTCGCCGGATTGCAAGTCGGCCTCGAACTCCCCGAACCGCACGGTGTGGATTCCATTGCGCGACGGTAGCTCTTCGTTCTGGGGAAGCTCGAGCATCGTTGTCCCTGCCTCTCTCTTGATGCCATAACCGGTTGCTTTCTTCAACTCTTTTTCAGGAGATATTCCTCTCCTGCGCCTCTCCAGCTTGACTCCCGGCCTGCAACCGACGCATGACTTGCAATCTAGGTCCAGTGAATTGAGGTACCTGGCCCTCTCACCGAAGATCGCCTCGGAGTGAGAGGAAAAGGTCCATGAACAGTCGCCCTTACTTGTTCCTGTGCATCCTGGCCTGCGTGTCGGTGGCATGTCAGGCGCCCGCCGCCGGCTTCAACCATCCTCAGCCAACCCCGGCAATCGAAGATACGGCCAATGCGACCGTCCGGTTCGAACTGTATCAGGACTATCTGATCGTGGCCCATGGATCGGCAGGACCGTTGAAAGGCCTGAACTTCTTTGTGGATACCGGAACCAGCCTTCCCATCCTCGACTCGAGAATAGCCAGGAAACTTCATCTTCAGAACCAGGCCTCTGCCAGCATCGTGATTCTGGGCGGCAGGGCGCCGGGCGAAGAGGCAATGTTGCCTTCGCTCGGGTTCGGCCCGGTCGAGCTGTCCAATCTTCAGGTCGTAACCGCCGACCTTTCGTTCTTCCGAAAGATCCTTCCGGTTCGCATCGACGCCATTGTGGGCCTGGATGTGCTGGGCGAGAAAGCCTTCGTCATCGACTACTCTGCCCGGGTCATTCGATTCGGCGCCCTGCCGGCGCTGCCCGTCTCCATTCCCCTGCGCCTGGATCGCGGCCTGGCCTCCTTCGACGCCGAGATCGATCATGCGCCCGTTCATCTTGTCTTCGACACCGGAACCGCTTCTCTCGTGCTTTTCGTCACCGCCGCGCAGTCCGGCTCCAGCGCAAAAGTCGACGCCATCCAGGAGCCGGACAACATCGGCGACTTCGCCCGCAAAGCCGTGCGGCTAGGTACCGTCCGGCTGGGCGATGAGGAGTTTCATCAGAGACCGGCAATCCTGGTCCGCAACCCCAAACAATCGCAGCTCGATTTCGACGGCCTGATGAGCCCGGCAGCGCTCGGCATCTCCAGAGTCTCAGTCGATCTCAAGGGAGGAGTGCTGGCGTTCAGCCGCTGAGCGGCCGAGCCGTTTTGGGGCTCCGCACCGTCGTCGGCGTGCAAGGATCGACGCCTCTCGTTCACTGCCAGACCCGCAGCCGGACAGGAGCACGCCGACAGGAGCACGCCGATATTGTCCTGATATTAGCTTTTAGCGCTGGGCATCCATTCGCTTATACTGCGCAGGAGCCTCGGCTGAATCAGCTTGAACGGTGTCCGGACTACAAAGTGGAAATGGAATAAGCACCGCAGATTGATCGCGTAAGCGTATGATTCAAACGGGCGGGAGTAGTTCAGTGGTAGAACGTCAGCTTCGCCCTTGATTTTCCCAGCATCCACTCGGCTAACCCCCTTCAAATCGAAGTAAACCAATAAAAACCATGAACATACATGCCTCAACGAGGCGGTTGTCAGGAGTGCGCAGGCGTAGCCAGATTTGCCCACTTTTTTGTGATTTTGAGCATGTGGCTAGTAAAAATGGCGAGTAAGAATCAGTGCTATTTTTGCTCAAAGCCGACAATGGAACGTCACAGGTCACCACTGAAGGAAATGGCAGCTGCCGTTTACTAGCCACCGCTCGCAAATGGCTAGTAAACGGTCATGCGTCGAGGGCAGAACGTTATGCGGCGACCCTGAACGATTGGAGTGGACGCACCGCGAGAGAGGGCGCTGTTCTGAAAAACGAACTCAAGCCAAAGTTCACGCCCTGTGGCCATTGCCGCCTCTCCTTCGCGTGGCCGCATTAACGCGGTCGAACGCGGAATCGAGCAGCCAAATGAGACTGGCGCGACTCAGAATATCTGCCGGTTACCTCACTGTTGGCACCGATTGACACTCTAGGATTCCGGATTCGCAGTGAATCACAACAGCGGAATCGAAGTCTGCCAGGACAATTCCTTTCTGGCCGTGGCACTTGTCTGTCGAAGTGCTTGCATGGCCCCGCCTCTTTTAGAATTTCAGATGATCAAAAGGAGGTCCGAATGGCAGCGATACGAGACGCTCTACTGATGTCGTGCTCGATGGCCTGGGAGATTCTCTGGGCTCTCATTCTGGGCTTCTCGCTCTCTGCTGTGGTTCAGGCAGTCGTCTCCAAGGAAGAGATGAGCCGGCTGTTGCCGGATGATTCACCAAGAACGATTGCGATTGCCAGCGGACTGGGTGCGGCATCCTCGTCCTGCTCGTATGCTGCGGTGGCGCTGGCGAGGTCCATGTTTCGCAAAGGCGCGAACTTTACGGCGGCCATGGCATTTCAGTTTGCGTCCACGAATCTGGTGCTTGAGCTGGGGATCTTGCTTGCCGTTCTGATGGGTTGGCAATTCACACTGGCGGAGTTCATCGGCGGCCCGCTGATGATCGTCATTCTCGTGTTCCTGTTCAAGGTATTTCTCACTCCGAAGTTGGTAGAGGCAGCACGCCGTCAAGCTGAAAAAGGTCTGCAAGGCCGCATGGAGGGCCATGCCTCCATGGATATGTCCATGCATGAAGGAACCATCTGGCAGCGGATCGGCTCAAGCAAAGGGCGCACCGCCATCAGCCATTTTTTCGTGATGGATTGGGCTTCCCTGTGGCTCGACATCGGTGGCGGACTGTTGATTGCCGGCGCATTGGCCGCCTGGGTGCCACAGCATTTTTGGCAGGCATTTTTTCTCCGCGGTCATCCCTTCCTGGCCAAGTTGTGGGGACCGGCCGTTGGCCCAATGGTTGCGATCCTTTCCTTTGTCTGTTCCGTCGGCAATGTCCCATTGGCGGCCGTGCTCTGGAATGGTGGCATCAGTTTTGGCGGCGTTGTAGCATTCCTCTTCGCAGACCTCATCATTCTCCCGATCCTCAACATTTACCGCAAGTACTACGGACTAAAGATCAGCGCTTTCCTCCTGGCCATTTTCTACGCTTCCATGTCTCTGTCGGCGCTTGCCGTGGAGTTCGTCTTTGGCGCCCTCCACCTGATTCCGGAGCAGAGACATGCGGAGATTGTTGAAGCGGCGATTCGCTGGAACTACACAACCGTTCTCAACCTTGTCTTTCTGACGCTCGCAGCCGTGCTGGTCATTCGCTTTCTCCGCACCGGCGGCCCCGCAATGCTGAGGATGATGAATGCAAATCCTTCCGATGGTCACGATCACACGGCGCATCACCACGGACACGCGATGTAGTGCTTTGAGAGAATGACATTCATGGAGCGATCCGTTCCGATTACCGGCCGATGTGCGGAGTCCTCTAACACCATGTCATCGAGGTTGCCTCAGACTGTTCTCTGGCTTCAGGGCATCACGCTGGTTTGGATGGCAATTGAGTGCGGTGTATCGCTCTACTCTGCGATGACCGCGCACAGTGCGGCCCTGCTGGCGTTCGGCGCGGACAGCTTTGTAGAGTTGCTCTCCGCGTTTGTTGCTCTGCTTTCTTTCCTTCCATCGTTCTCGCTCACCAGAGAGCGAGCCGCCCGCTGGGCTGGAATTCTCCTCTTTGTCCTGGCCGCAGTGGTTGCAGCCGCTGCAATCATGGCTCTTTCGCGGGGAACCAAGCCGGAAACAAGCTGGGCGGGCATTGGCATCACGATTGCCGCGCTGATTGTCATGCCATTGCTGGCTTGGTTCAAGCGAAGGACGGCAAACGCTACCGGCAACCGTGCGCTCGCTGCGGACGCGGTGCAATCTGCGACGTGCGCTTATCTGGCTGCGATCACTCTAGCGGGTGTCGGCCTGAACGCCATCTTTCACATCCATTGGGTCGATTCAGCGGCGGCACTTGCCGCGCTTCCGATTCTTCTCGTCGAAGGGCGCCGAGCTATGCGGGGCGAGAGCTGCGGCTGCTGCTGATCTATCTGCGGGCAACAAGATAAGACCCGAGCACGACCAGAGCCGCAACGGCCTGCGCAGTCAGCGTCTCGACGGTGGGAAATACCGAGAACCACAACCCCATCCATGCGGGGATTCGCTGCGCGAGGGGCGGGATCACTGTTGTAGGCAGCCAGTGCGCCAACTGCATCTCCTGTGCCTGCTCGCCCACCATCACCAGCAGGACTGCACCCAGCATCGCGCCCGTCAGCACGAGCATTCTCCGGTACGGCAATTTTCGGTGCGCGAGAAAAGTCAGAATAGCGACGGTTCCGGTGAACAGAAGGCCAAGCAGGACTCCGTAGAGGACCGGCTTCCCGCCTAACTTCAGGCGGTAGCTTTGCAGAAACAGAACCACCTCCACTCCTTCGCGGTAGAACGAGGTGAAGCCGAGAAGGGCCATTCCCAAAAGGACGCGCCGTTGGGATGTGGCGCCGCTTTCGGCACCTTCCAGAAGTTCGTGCTTCCGCTTGTTGTGGTGCGAAATCCAGCCGGTCCAATAGATCTTGTGGAAGAACCAGTTCATCACCACCAGGAGGACGAAGATCGCAAGCAGACCCGTGCCCGCCTGGACATAGAGCGCATTCATGCTCTTCGTCAGGTCATCGACGATGCCAACGGCGACGAACCATGTCGCCAAGGTCGCCGCCATCGCTCCCGCGACCCCAATGGCCACCGGACGCTGATAGGGTTGACCGGATTTGATCATGCTCGCCGTGATAGCGGAAAGAACCAGTACGCACTCCAGACCTTCCCGAAAAACGAGGACTGCGATGTCGAGGATTCCGGCCAGAGAACCGGGATGATCGGCCGTCGGGTTGGGATTTCCAGCAGCCGCGATTCCCTGCCAAATCAATACGATAACGACAAGGACGGCAGCAACACCCAGCGCCGCGCGCACCAGCAGTCTGCTCGGGGAAAAGTGCCGGGATGTCATTTCCACGTTTACAGGCACGGCCTCGATTATAAATATAGGACTAAATTGGTCGCAAATCGGGGAAGTTGGTCGTTGAACGCTCCAATGCGGCGCTCCCGGAAACGATCAATGCATGGGCATGCGCATGCTCTTCTTGTCATTCTTTTCCAGTTTCGATGCTTCGGGCGAGAGATTCACACCCTGAGTGCCGGCTGCTGCGGCCTTCCATGCCTCTGAGACTGGCACGGGAAGCTTATCCATGTGGCTCAGGAATGTGGTCACCTGCCACGTCTCCTGCTCACTCAGGACTTGTTTCCATGCGGGCATTCCGCTCAGGCGTACGCCGTGCTGGATGATGTAGAAGTTCTGATTCTCGGGCATGTCCGGCGCGTCCTCGACGAATTGAGGTGCGCGTGGATACAGGGCTTCGGCAAGCTGTGCATGAGGGTGCTGAATATCGCCGTGGCAGCTTGCGCAATTCGCTTGGTACGTCTTCATTCCGGCGATGAGGGTCTTGTCCGTCGGCTGAAGCGGGTTGTGGGCTTCCGGCGCGCGCCGGTCGACGGCGGCATCGAGGGCAGGCATCGCAATTTTGCTTTCGAGCCAGCCAACGGGTATGTCCGCGCGCGGATCGACGAATCCAAAGCGCACATACCAGAAGCCGAACGCAAGGACCACAACAACAGCGGCTGCGAATCCAAGAAGAAACTTGAGCACGGTGGTTCTCCTTCGCGTGATTTTGAACAAAAACAACTTGAGCCAGAGTGAACCGTCAGTACCAGATCCGAATTCCGAATACGAACCTGGCATCGCTGGTTGCCTCACCTGCACTGCGCGAATAGCTGGCCGTATCGCCGTATTTGCCGTTGTAAGCAAAGCCGACGTAAGGGGCGAATTTGCGGCTGATTTCGTAGCGCAGCCGCAAGCCTGCATCCAGGTCCGAGAAGCCCGATCCAATTTTGCGTCCCGGATCGTCCTTGTTGTAGAAGTTCAACTCTGCCTCGGGCTGCGCGATCCATCGCTGGGTAAGCAGCAGGTCGTAGGAGCCCGTAATACGGCCGGCTACGTTGCCTCCGTCCCGGATATAGAGCGTTGGCGCAAAATCAAAGAAATACGGTGCCAGACCCTCGATACCCAAGGCCGCCCAGGCACGGCGTGGACCCGAATCAAGATCAGCCCGCACGCCTGCCTGCGCATCGAAATATCGCATTCGAGGGATCGGGCGGTCGTACAGCGCTTCATGATCGCCATCGCTGACTGTGGTGTTATCGCTGAAGCCTTCCGATTTGAGCCAGAGCTTGTTCATGTCTGTGCCTATCCAACCCTCGCCGTCCCAGCGCAGCTCATTGTCCGAGCCATTGGTGCGGCCTTCAAACTGGTCGAGCAATACGTGAGCGAAGACCTGGTTGCCCATGTCTGGTCGCTCCATGCCTGGCGCTGACATTTGCGCATTGGACTGTGCACAACCAAAGAAGGCCAGTATCGAGATCACCGCATGACACAAGACCCGCGAGGGCTTTCTGTGGGCATTCATGGCTGCACCACCACGGTACGGAACATGCCAGCTTCCATGTGATAGAGCAGATGACAGTGATAGGCCCAGCGGCCCGGCGTGTCCGCGCTCACCAGATAGCTCAGGCGCTCGGCCGGTTTCACAATCACCGTGTGCTTGTAGGGATTGAACGCTCCGTGCCCGTTTTCCAGCTCACTCCAAAGGCCGTGCAGATGAATCGGGTGCTCCATCATCGTGTCGTTGACCAGTACGAACCGCAGCCGCTCTCCGAGTTTCAGCACGATAGGTTCTGCGTCTGAGAACCGATGGCCGTTGAATCCCCATATGTAACGCTCCATATTCCCCGTCAGGTGGAGTTCGATCTCCTGCGTCGGCGGTCTCCCATCCACGCCGCGGTAGCGGGCACGAAGATCGGCGTACGTCAGCACGCGCCGGCCATTGCCGTTTAATCCATCGCCGGGATCGTTCAGCCGCTCGTTCACCTGCATCGCTACGGTTTCCACCTCCGGGCCAATGTGCAGATGCACGGGATTCGATGGCGCCAACCGCACTTCGGCACTTGCGATTTCGCCCATCGGCGCGATTGGCGTTGTGTTCGGTCCCGGTTGAGGCAACGGAGTTTTTCCGGTGTCGCCGCCCATCTCCATGCTTGCCGTCTCGCCGGCTCCAAGTTCATGCCGGTCATGCCCTGGTTACCAGCGGTAGCCGCGTGCGAACCAGGCGTCCCCATCCCTGGCATTCCGGACATACCAGACATGTCCATTCCTGCCATGTTTCCCATCTTCATTCCCTTCATTTTGCCCATGCCCATATCGGCCATCGTCCGCGTGGAAAGCGGGTCTATGGGAGGAACTGGAGCGGTCATTCCTTCCGAGGAGCTAGCGTGCCGCGTGCATATCCGCTGCGATCCTTCGATTGAGCGAAAATCGTATATGCGGTATTGTCCTTCGGCTGGACGATCACGTCATAGGTCTCCGCAACGCCCATTCGGAATTCATCGACAGCGACCGGTTCAACATCGTTTCCGTCCGCCGGCACCACAGTCATCGGCAGGCCGGGAATGCGGACATCGAAAAATGTCATCGACGATCCGTTGATTAAGCGCAGGCGAACTTGTTCCCCTGGATGAACAGGTCCGTCCAGTTCGCTCTGGGGAATTTCCGTTGAACAGGTACGTATAAGTTGCGCCGGTTACATCGGCGAAATCCGTGGGAGTCATATTCATGCCCGCCCACGCCAGCCGCTCCGAGACGGTTCGGCCAAATCCATCTTTTGCCGCCGTGGTGAGGAAGTTGGGAACGTGCGCCGATGGTAGTTGTAGTAGTCGCTGTGTCCCTTCAGGTTGCTCAAAATGGTTTCTGGATTAGCATCCGTCCAATCCGACAGGAGCACCACATATTCTCTGTCGAATTCAATGGGGGCGCGATCGCGCGGGTCAATAATCAGAGCCCCGATCAGTCCCGTCTGTTCCTGAAATCCGCTGTGACTGTGATACCAGTAGGTTCCGATTCTGCTTTACGGGAAAGCGATAAAGGAAGGTTTGGCCGGGGGCAATCCCGGCAAAGCTGAGCCCGGCACGCCGTCCATATCCGCGGGCACGCGGACTCCGTGCCAAT
>CAVYQC010000005.1:0-2370028 GCA_963770555.1 uncultured Acidobacteriaceae bacterium | reverse complement strand
CGT
The DNA here is from genome assembly GCA_963770555.1 of uncultured Acidobacteriaceae bacterium. Lineage (GTDB taxonomy): Bacteria > Acidobacteriota > Terriglobia > Terriglobales > Acidobacteriaceae > Telmatobacter. The sequence continues at coordinate 2,370,025 of CAVYQC010000005.1, read as the reverse complement.
TTTCCCGATTGATCAAGGCTGTGGCACAAAAGCAGGGTTTCACGATCGAGGTGTAGTTGGATGAGTGAACCCGGCCACAATCACCCAGTGTCGCAAGGTCAAGACCACGATCCTGTTTGCGGGATGGAGGTAGATCCATCGAAAGCCGCGGCGAGGGTTGCATATCAGGGCGCCACTTTCTACTTCTGCAGCCAGGGCTGCGCCGCAAAGTTCCGGGCAGCACCAGAAAATTACGCTCGGAGCAATCCGAATTCATCTCCCTCTCCGATGAATTCGAAGACCGCGCCGCAAAGCGAATACACATGTCCAATGCATCCGGAGATCAAACAAGCGGGCCCGGGCAGCTGCCCGAAGTGTGGCATGGCGCTGGAACAGGTGACAGTCACCGCACCATCCAAGCGACGCGAATATACCTGCCCAATGCACCCGCAGATCGTGCGCGATACACCTGGGTCGTGCCCAATCTGTGGAATGGCGCTCGAACCTCGGGAGGTCGCTGCCGAAGAAACCAATCCGGAACTGATCAATATGACGAGGCGGTTTTGGATCAGCGTCGCGCTCGCCGTGCCGATGCTCGCGCTGATGGTCTCCGGATTTCTACCTTCAATGCCTATGCAACACATGTTCTCGGCAAGAGTCTGGGCCTGGATCGAGTTTGCGCTGGCAACTCCGGTGGTCCTCTGGTGTGGGTTGCCGTTCTTTGTCCGGGGTTGGCAATCCCTGGTGCATCGCAGCCTAAACATGTTTACGCTGGTTGCCTTGGGTACCGGAACGGCCTACATTTACAGCGTTTTTGCTACCGTTATTCCTCAGATTTTTCCGGCGTCGCTTCGTGGAGCCGGAGGGCAGATCGATGTGTATTTTGAGCCGGCCGCAGTTATCGTTGCACTGGTTCTGCTAGGCCAAGTGTTGGAACTGCGTGCCCGCAGCCAAACCAGCGGTGCAATTCGCGCGCTTCTCGGCCTGGCTCCCAAGACGGCAATGCGGCTTGACGACGAGGGCGACGAAGCGGACGTACCGCTCGAACAAGTGCAAGTTGGTGACCGGCTTCGCGTACGGCCCGGAGAAAAAGTGCCGGTGGATGGCACCGTGCTTGAAGGTCACAGTTCCGTCGATGAATCGATGATCAGCGGAGAACCGATCCCCGTTGAAAAGGACAAGGACGCGAAAGTCACGGCGGGAACCGTGAATGGAACCGGCGGATTCGTGATGCGCGCGGAACGTATCGGCGCCGACACGCTGTTGGCGCAAATCGTAAAGATGGTCAGCGAAGCGCAGCGGTCACGGGCGCCGATTCAGAGGCTGGCAGACCGCGTCTCCTCGTACTTTGTTCCGGCCGTCATTGTTTCGGCCGTTATAACCTTCATCGTTTGGTACTTTGTTGGGCCGCAGCCGCGCTTCGCGCATGCGCTCGTAAATGCCGTGGCCGTTCTGATCGTCGCCTGCCCCTGCGCTCTTGGGCTAGCCACCCCCATGGCCATTATGGTGGGCACTGGTCGCGGAGCTCGCGCAGGGATCCTCATCCGTAATGCGGAGGCGCTGGAGATATTCGGCAAGGTTGACACACTCATCATCGACAAGACGGGAACCCTGACCGAAGGCAAGCCGTCGCTGAGCGCCGTCATTCCCCAGCCTGGAATCAGTGAAAACGACCTGCTCCAGCTCGTCGCCAGCCTTGAGCGCTCCAGCGAACATCCTTTGGCGGCAGCCATCGTCAAGGGGGCCGTGGCAAAGAAGCTATCCCTGTCCGATGTCGCCGGATTTAACTCCACTACCGGCAAAGGTGTAAAGGGAACCGTCTCTGGCAAGCAGGTTGCAGTCGGAAATGCGGAGTTGTTCCACGACCTGTCCGTCGATCCGAGCCCTTTGCTTGATAGGGCTGAAGATCTGCGCAAGGAGGGCCAGACGGTGATGCTGATTGCCGTGGATGGCAAAGCCGCCGGCATCGTGGGCGTCGCCGATCCAATCAAGGATTCCACACCGGATGCGATTCGAGAGCTCAAGGCAGCCGGTCTGACAGTCATCATGGTCACTGGAGACAACGCGACCACAGCCAAAGCTGTCGCGGAAAAGCTCGGCATCGAGTTTGAGGCCGATGTACTTCCGCAAAAGAAGGCGGAGGTCGTCAAGGAACGTCAGCAAAAAGGCTCCGTGGTCGCGATGGCCGGCGACGGCGTGAACGATGCGCCCGCGCTCGCGCAGGCTGACATAGGCATTGCCATGGGGACCGGGACCGACGTGGCGATGGAAGCTGGCGGCATCACGTTGTTGAAGGGCGACCTACGCGGCATTCTCCGCGCTCGTCACCTGAGCAAATCCACAATGCGCAATATTCGCGAGAACCTGTTCTTCGCGTTCGTCTACAACGTAGTTGGGGTGCCGCTTGCCGCCGGCGTACTCTTCCCTGCATTCGGCTTGCTTCTCAATCCAATGATTGCGGCGGCCGCCATGAGTTTCAGCTCGGTCTCGGTGATTGCAAATGCGCTGAGATTGCGGACGACAAAGATATGAATCCCCGACGAAACCTGGTCGTCCGACACGGGCTTGGGCGAAGGGAGTTTGCCGCCCTGATCCTTAATGACCAGATATGTCCACAGCCGCTATGAAAGGGTTTTAGCTGGGACTATTTGCGCGAGCCGACGTCAGAAGAGATTTTACAATTCTGATGCTGAATCGGTTCACACCTAGGCGTCTCTAACAGTATCCCTGGAGAACAATGCCCCCGGTCCAGTTCGATGAGGTGATATCCGGTTCGCGCTTGCGGGCCGCAGTTGTAGTCGCCCACCCGGACGACGAGACGCTCTGGTGCGGCGGGTACATACTCGCCCATCCGGAATTTGATTGGCGCGTTGTGACTCTTTGCAGGGCATCCGATCCAGACCGTGCACCAAAGTTCCGCAAGGTTCTGGAGCAATTGGGCGCGGTGGGCGAGATGGCGGATCTGGATGATGGGCCGGACCAAGTGCCGCTGCCAATCGAACAGATTCAGGCAACGATAACCAGATTATTGGCTGGAAACAGTTACAGCTTGATCCTCACACATGGTCCGCGTGGCGAGTACACACGTCATCGTCGGCATGAGGAGTGCTGCCGAAGCGTCGTTGACCTTTGGCGATCGGGTAACATCGCCACAAACCGCCTATCGCTATTTGCTTACGAAGATGGAGGGCACGCGTACTTGCCTCGGGTTCGCAACGATGCAGATCAACGTGACGTGTTGGCAGAGAACGTCTGGCTCGAAAAGCGCCGGCTGATTACGGACGTTTACGGGTATGGCGTCGACAGCTGGGAAGCGAGGACCGTTCCTCGCGAAGAAGGATTCTGGTGCTTTGACTCAGCACAGGCGGCGGCAAAGCGCACAGCAATTAGGGAGCAACAATCGTGAAGGTACTCGTATTGAGCGAATATCCGGCGCCGGCGGCTGGCTTGGCCCTCCAAGGTGAGTTGTTATGCAAAGGCCTTTCCGAGATGGGCGTGGATGTTCATCCGGTACACCTGGAATCGGATTTGGAAAAGGAGTGGTACTATCGCTGGTTTAAGCCAGATGTCGTAGTCGGCGTGGGGTTCTGGGGCCATATCCCAAACCTGGTTCTGCATCCCCAGCGATTTGGGATGAAGGCCGTGCCGTGGCTCGTGGCCGATGGCTATATTGCAGAACATCGTGACGTACTCAATGCTCTGCCCCTGATCCTGGTCACCTCCAATTGGGTGAAGGAGGTGTACGTCAGAGATGGCATCTGCGGAGACAATATCGTGGTGTTGCCGGTGGGTTGCGGCACGGATCGATACAAGCCGCATAGCCAGGGCGACGTAAAGGTGCAATCGATCCGCGAGGAGTTTGGAATATCGAAGGATCAGTTGATGATTCTGACCGCTGGTGGCGACGGCGCATCCAAGGGGGCTCAGGAGGTCATGCAGGCGTTGGCGCTGATCGATGGCGAGGTCCCCGACTGGAGATACGTCTGCAAGGTTTGGCCTCAAACACGTACTGAGCAACAGAACCTGATCGATCTCAAACTGGCGGCGGATCTGGGAATCAGCGAAAAGGTCATTTACTCCACCAATGTTGTCTCGCAAAACTTTATGCCTTACTTGTTGTCTGCCTGCGACATCTACGCTGCCCCTTCACGACTCGAGGGCTTTGGCATGATTCAGGTTGAGGCGAATGCCTGCGAAAAGCCCGTGATCGCAATCGATGCCATGGCATTTCGTGACACGATGGTGCATGGCGAGACGGCATTCCTGGCGAAAATCGCAGAGGAAAGAAAGATTACCGAGGCGCTGTACGGCGAAGGGCACGACTACGAGAAGACTCATCGAATCGTGTTTCCAAATCCGCGCACTGCTGAATATCGAGCCAGTGTTCCCGACATCGCCAAGTACCTTCTTTTACTCATGAAGGACAGCGCGCTACGGCAGCGCATGGGAGAAGCAGGGCGCAAGCGCGTGGTCGAGTTGTTCGACTATCGCCAGGTTGCAAGGCAATTTGTGGAGATCGTATCCGACCGGTTGGGCATCCAGTAAAAGGCAACGAGGCGGCGACGGTCGCCCTTCCAATCCAACACGCCATCGAGGAATCTATGTCATTCGACGAGAATTCGCTAGCCTCCATTGAGCTGGCTAAAGAGGCCGCCCTACAAATCCTGCTGCATAACGCACAGGGACCATTTGAAGGATTACCTCGAACCGCCGGTTGGGGATACCCAGAACCCTACACTCGGGACCTGATGATTTCAGCTCTCGGCTTTCTGGCCACTGGCAACGAGCAACTTGCGGATGCTCTGGAGCGCACGCTGGTGGCGCTCGCCAATAATCAGACATTGCACGGCCACATTTCATCCCTCGCGCACGATCCAGCGAACCGGGGTTCCAGTGATTCGACGCCTCTTTTCCTCTTTGGGCTAGCTCTCTACAGAATCTCGAGGAACCAACCGGAGTTCCTCTTTGAGGCAGCGGAGAAGGCCAAGAAGTGGATGCAGTACCAGAGCCCAGATGACAGGGTGATGGTCGCACAGTTGCCCACTAGTGACTGGCGCGATGAGCAGTACGTGATGGGGTACGGGCTTTACGTCAATATGGTCGTCTATGCGTATCTTCGCCTGTATGGTGAACATGAGTCCGCCGAGCAGTTGCGCGGGTTGATGAGCCGCCTGGAAGTTAGTGGGGAGCGAAAGAAAAGCTATGAGCAAGAGGCTCTTGTGGAGCCGACCGCGCCCTACTACGGCCTTTATTCGTACAAGATTATGAGCAGCGACCGGTTCGATCTACTTGGCAACAGTCTGGCAATCCTGACCGGAATTGCTTCACCTCAATGGTCTACAAAGCTGCTGACTTGGGTAGAAGCTGAGTGCGAGGCCATGCGAGGACACGGGGAACTTGCCGTGGATTTGCCACCCTGTCTGTTTCCGTACATTCTGCCCCATCATGTGGATTGGCTGCCACGATACGAGCGCTATAACCGGCCGGGCGACTATCACAACGGCGGAGTTTGGCCGTTCATTTGTGGCTTCTACGTCTCAGCGTGCGTGGCAGCAGGCGAGATGGACCTCGCAGAGCGAAAACTCTTGGCGCTGACAGAACTCGTCAAGCCGTGGCATGAAAACGCAGCGGAGTGGGGGTTCAACGAATGGATTCATGCCCAAACCGGCAAACCAAGCGGCCGGGATTGGCAAACGTGGTCGGCCGCAATGTACTTATATGCCGCTGAGTGTGTGCTGCGCCAGAGCACACCTTTCTTCGACGGCATACGGGGGGAGCAATCTGAGCGAAGCACTTTAAGCCTGAAAAGCACCATCTTAAGCAGGTGACTTCGGCACAAGGCAAATGTGCCAATTGCAGCTTGTCTCTGCGGGCGTGTTTGGTTGTTTGTCCATCGAATAATCGGATTTATGGTATGGGAAGGGACCCATGATCCGCACGTTTTGAGGCTAATTATCCGCCGCCAAAAATGTAGTCAATTTTGTCGTCAGCCCATTTCAAAATCGGTCATAATCGGGGATGTACCGATAGCAATCCGCGAGTGGGAGGTGGAGAGGGAACAGCAACCGTGCAGACCGCGGGCGATGCCGAAAGTCCTTCATTTTCCAGCGGTTAATTGACCGATTTAACTGTCTTTGCTATGAAAAGGTTAGCTAAGAGGGCACCTCAAAGCGTTCTCCATCAGGCGATCTTGACCAGGAAAATGGCAGAGCATTCGGCTGTTAACCGAAGGGTTGTAGGTTCGAGTCCTACCTGAGGAGCCAATAAAATCAACAACTTAAAGAATATTTAGAGTTTAAGAATGTGCCCACTGTGCCCATTTTTGTGCCCACCGTATTTAGGATTTCTCTTTCCTGCGCGCGAATTCTAGTGTGGCGTCTCCGAAATGACTATACCGGCAATGCCTGTTTTGCGCGTTGGATATTGCGCAGGATGTCTTCTCCTTTGGCATTCCACGTGTAGCGCATGGGGTTGGCGTTGCGTTCCGCCAGATAGGCCAGGATCTGATCGCATAGCTGCTTCACGTGCCGGAAGCTACCCTCGCGCACCCCGTCCTCGGTCAGGTCGCGGAAGAACCGTTCCACAAGGTTCATCCAGGAGGCCGAAGTGGGCGTGAAGTGCAAGTGGAAGCGCGGGTGCTTTCCCAGCCACGCCTTCACGTCGGGGTGCTTGTGGGTGGCGTAATTGTCGACGATCAGATGCAGGTCACGGAATTCTGACTCTGAGCGAGCGCGTGGTTGGATTTGAGATTCGGAGTCGCCGCATTCAGGCTGTCAAGACCTCGGAAGGCCGTTGCGTCAAGGCCTCCTGGATTGTCGATACGTCCGGAACTGCGGCCAGCATGCTCGGCCGGGAATCTAGCCTGCCGTCGGTGGCCTACGGGCCGCGCAAGGTCGCGGTGTGAGCACACTTCTGCATTGAAGACTGGGCAGAAGGAACGACGCTTTATATGTTTAGCCCTTCCGGTGAATACATGGAGTGGATGTGGGAAATACCCATCCGGCCCGTCGTCAGCAGCATTGGTTACGTTGAAAACGGCTCGAAGGTCAAGATGCAACGGGCGCAGGGACGTACGAACGCCGACATGCTTTCGGCGCAGATGCAGAAGTTCTCGCGGATGGGTTCGCTGGTGAAAGACCGTCCTCCCAAGCGAGTGACGGCCACCTCGTTTCTGTGCCGGACTTATAAGGGCGCCTGCGGTCCAAACTGGATCATTATCGGCGAAGCGGCTTCTCAGTCCGACCCAATCACAGACAACGGAGTGACTGCAGCGCTGCGACACGCCGCCGAGGCAAGCGCACTCGTTTGCAGATATCGGGAACGAGAGAGCATACCCGCCCTGGCGAGAACCTCGTTGCGATGCACCCTCCTGCTCGTGGGCGCGAGTTCCCAGTGCAGTGCTCTTTTTCGAGGAGTTCGATTGCTCAATCGGCTGGAATGAACGAGCAACGTGCGGCAGCGGCGATTGCCCAGACAGCCGCGATGTGACGGCGAATCGTCAGGCGGCTTTGCGCGGCAGTTCCACGCGAATCAGGCCCGTCGCCCCGTCGCGATCGATGTTTCGCTCCCAGAGAGCCCGTCGCACTCCTTCTTCTGTTCAGAGACCGGCTTGCTAAGGGACGGATCGTTCCCGATGGGACACTGACACAGCGACGGCGAATTCCCGGGAGCGTTCTCCACGGATCACGGGGTCAGGAACGATTCTGCGCAAGCGGATAGGATGGCAGCGATCACCGGGGTCAATTCAAAGTTTGACCTATTTCTCCACCCTAAGAAGCAGGACGACAAATAGTACCGCTGCGTAGAGTCTCACTTATAGCGCTAAACTAATCTTTCGCAGCACTCAGGACTTAAGGACATCTTCCCCGGGCGTGAGCATAGACAGCGATCTTCGAAATTCGGCCGGATCTCATTTCCAGCATGCTTGGCCGACCGCGCCGGAACACTTCATGTTTCTGCGATATCAGCGTACCGGCCGGCAGGTTATGAAGGATCGTTCACGCAGTCCGAAGCATCGGGCCGCAACGGCGGCCACTTGTCTTGCCGCTGTACTGGGGCTGCTTCTCACCTCATGCCATTCGCATAGCGGTCTCCCGGACCCATCCTCGAAACCCTATGAACAACTCGTTTCAGCCTTTTATGTCGGCCTGTCCGCTCTCCAGGTTGGCAACGACGTCCTGGCGGAAAGCAGCCTGCAGCAAGCCACGCAGATCGCTCCTGGAGAGCCTGCCGCATGGGCTGACTGGGGAATCCTGGCTTTGCGCGAGCGCAACTTCGATCCGGCGGCAGAGCGATTCAACCGCGCCTTGAAGCTGGTCCCGCAGAACAGCAGAATGTATTTCCTGCTTGGTCTGCTCAATAGCGCAAGCGGCGACTCCCAAGCGGCTATCGACAACTACCGGAAGGCGGTCAGCCTCGACGCCAAAGATCCTCGAGCCATCTATGCTCTTGCGCTTGCTATCGAGCGCCAGGGCGGTGCAGGCAGCGAAGCCGAGTTTCAGAAGCTTATAGATCAGATACTCGCCGTACGGCCCGACAATCTCGCGGCCCTCGTTGAGCTAAGCCGGATCTCCGCCAAGCGTGGAGACTCCGCCACCTTGCGCTCCGCCGTTCAGCGCATCGTCGCGCAAAGTGCGGACTGGCCACCCGACGTGAAGAAGGAACTCGCGGTGCTAGGGACGGCGGCGTCGAGCGCCGATCCAAGTGCAGCCGCGCTGCGCAGTGTCTTTCTGCGCAATGTGCTTATGCAGGTCCCTGCCTTTCGTGCCAGTTTGTCCGAAATCCGGCTGCCTCCCGGCGATGAAGCGCAGCCATTCATGCAGTTTCTGCGCCTGCCGTCGCCCCCCTCGACGCCCGCGCCCGCCGACACGGCTATCACTTTTAACCCGCAACCCGTTCCTGCGATCGACAGCGAGAAGGGAAGCGAGCGTTGGAACTGGATTGGTTCGATGTCTCTAAACGGGGAAGGCGCACCCACGGTCGTGGTAGCCAATGCGCATCGAGTGCGGCTTTCGAGCGGAGCAACCATGCCGTTCCCGGGCGGTCGCGGGGCGATCGCGCCCACGCCGGAAGGCATCCTGCCCATGGACTTCAACTACGACTTCAAAACCGATCTTGTGCTTGCCGGGACGGGCGGTGTTCACCTCATGCGTCAGGACAGCCCTACGGCCTTTACCGACGTCAGCGCAAAGACCGGGCTACCCAAATCGGTCCTCAATGCTGCCTATATCGGAGCATGGGCTGTAGATATCGAAGCCGATGGCGATCTCGACATTGTCCTCGGGCGGGCCTCAGGCCTTCCTGTCGTTTTGCGCAATAACGGGGACGGTACGTTCACCGCCATTCATCCCTTTGCGGAGACCGCGGGCATCCACGAACTTGTGTGGGCCGACTTCAACGAAGACGGCAACCCCGATGCAGCACTTCTGGACAACGCAGGACATCTGCACGTGTTTCTCAATCAGCGCGCCGGGAAATTTACTGAAACGGCTGTGCCTGCCGAGTTTGCGTCGGCCAAAGCCATCACCGCTGCGGATGTGAATCGCGACGGCCGGATGAACCTCATCGTTGTTCTACCCGACGGGGTCATCGAGCGCCTTACCTTCACCGGCAGCGGGCAGGGCTGGAGTTCTTCACCTCTGGTCGCGATTCCGAACGCTTCAGTGAATCTGGCGGGAGATGTCCGTCTCCACGCCTCTGATGTCGACAACAACGGGGCCATCGATCTCGTGCTCGGGCAGGTCTCGCCGTCCGGAAGCCGGGCAGCAGGCGCACTTGTCTGGCTCGCCAACCCATCAGGAAAGTTCAACCTCCTCAACCAGCCCGTCGGCCCGTCCCAAGTCTTCAGCCTCGCCGACGTCCGCGATGATGGCCGCCTCGCGCTTCTTGGCCTCACTTCGGACGGTCAGCCTCAGGTAGACTTGAACCAAGGCACAAAGAACTACCACTGGCAGACGATCCGGCCGCGTGCCCGACAGGCGACCGGAGATCAGCGCGTCAATTCCTTCGGCATCGGCGGCGAAGTGGAAATCCGGTCGGCACTGCTCACGCAAAAGGTATCGATCACCGGCCCGCAACTGCATTTTGGCCTGGGCACCCATTCGCAAACGGATGTAGTCCGCATCGTCTGGCCTAACGGAACAGTGAGCGCCGAATTCGCGCTCAAGGGCGATCAGGAGGTGCTCACCGAACAGCGGCTCAAAGGTTCCTGTCCACTTCTGTTTGCGTGGAACGGCAAAGAGATGAACTTCGTGATGGACACCGTGCCCTGGGGCTCGGCCATCGGCATTCGCATCAACGCCATCGGTACCGCCGCCATCGCCGCCACGACGGAGTGGTACAAGATACCCGGCGACGAACTGGCCCCGCGGAACGGCCACTATGACCTGCGCATCACCGGCGAGTTGTGGGAGACCTATTACTACGATTACCTCTCGCTCATGGTCGTCGATCATCCGCAGGGGACTTCTGTTTTCACCGATGAGCGCTATGTTGTCCCTCCTGTCAAGCTGGCCGTTACAGCCACCGGCGCTCCCCATTCCATTGCTCGCGCTGTCGATGACAACGGCAATGATGTAACAGAAACCCTGCGCTCGCTTGACGGAAAGTACGTCGACAACTTCGGTCTCGGCCAGTATCAGGGAATCGCGCGCGACCACTACGTTGAGCTGGATCTCGGCCCCGGCATCCCCACCTCCGGCCCTCTGTATCTCATCGCCAAAGGCTGGCTGCACCCATCTGACTCGACGATCAATGTCGCCATTGGGCAAGGACATCATGAGCCGCCGAAGCCACTCAGTCTTTCCGTTCAGGATGCTCACGGCGCCTGGCATGTCGTCAGATCGAACCTTGGCTTTCCCGCAGGGCGCAACAAGACATGTCTCATTGACCTGACTGGCATTTTCCACTCCGGCGAGCCGCATCGCATCCGCCTGAGCACCAATCTGGAAATCTACTGGGACGAAATTCAGTGGGCGCAGGGTCTGCCCGACACGCCGTTGAAGATTACGCAACGGGCGCCGTCGTTCGCCGACCTGCACTATCGCGGCTACTCGATCATCGATAAGGCCAACGTGTCGTCGCCGGAGATTCCCGAGTACAACCACCTCATGGCAAGCACACAAATCTGGCGCGACCTCAGCGGTTACTACACGCGGTATGGGGACGTCCGCCCGCTGCTGAGCAAGATCGATGACCGCTACGTGATCATGAACGCTGGAGATGAGCTTTCGCTGCGCTTCACCGCCCTTGCGCCGCCGCCTTCGGGCTGGGTGCGCGACTATATCGTCGCCGGCGATGGCTGGGTCAAGGACGGCGACTACAACTCGGTCAACTCCGCAACCGTTCGCCCGCTCCCTTACCACGCCCGCCGGAACTACGACACACCACCCAAACCGCTGGAAGACGAGTGGGTCTATCGCCACCATCGCGAGGACTGGCAGACGTATCAGACGCGCTACGTGACGCCCGATGACTTTGAGAATGCTCTGCGGAGTTCATCCAACCGATGAAGCGCGCCCCCATCGCACGAATCGTTCTCTATCTGTTCTTTGCCGGATTGATTGCAGTCCCCGTCATCCTTACCCGGACCTCCGCGAAGCGCCAGGCCGCTGCGAGGCAACTCGACACTCGAACTGCGCTCGCCCGCTACGGTTTTTATCTCACGGAAGATTCGCGCCAAGCAGGGGTCCACTTTATCCATCAGGCTCCCGTACTTGACCCCAAGCTCGCCGCCATCATGCCTGAGGTCGCCTCGATGGGCGCGGCCGTTTCCATTGTTGACTACAACCGCGATGGATGGCCCGATCTCTACGTCACCAACAGTCGCGAGGGTAGCATGAACGCCCTCTATCGCAACAATCACGACGGAACATTCACTGACGTTGCCCCCGAACTGGGCATCGCCGACGTCAACCGGCCCGGCACCGGAGTGTCAATGGGCGCCGTGTGGGGTGACTACGACAACGACGGATACCCGGATCTGTTCCTCATCAAGTGGGGCAAGCCCATGCTCCTCCATAACGATCAAGGCCGCGGTTTCACTGATGTTTCAAAGCAAGCGGGGCTGCCCCAGTGGATGAATGCAAACACCGCCCTGTGGTTTGACTACGACGGCGATGGCAAGCTTGATCTGTTTGTCGGCGGATACTACAACGAAGACATTGACCTTTGGCATTTGAAAACAACGAAGATCATGCCCGACAGCTTCGAGTACGCCGAAAATGGAGGCCGCAAGTATCTCTTCCATAATCTGGGCAACGGGAAGTTCGAAGAAGTCAGCGCAAAGGTCGGCATCACGAGCCGTCGCTGGGCACTCGCTTCCGGAGCGGCTGGCCTATCGAGGAGCGGCCACCCGGATCTTTTCGTCGCCAACGACTACGGCGTCTCCGAGCTATACATCAATGACGGCAAGCGCTTTCACGAAGAGGGCAAACAAGCGGGAGTCGGCTATTCACCCAAGAGCGGAATGAACGTTGCCTTCGGCGACATCTTTAACCAGAACACCTTCGATATCTACGTTTCGAACATCTCAGAAGCGGGTATTTTGATCCAGGGCAACAATCTCTGGGTGCCCAAAGATGGAACGACCGGCAATTCGCTGCTGTATGCCAACATGGCCAATGCGCTCGGAGTAGAGCTGGGAGGCTGGAGCTTTGGCGCGCAGTTCGGAGACCTGAATAACGACGGCAACCTCGATCTCTTCCTCACCAACGGCTACGTATCTCTGGACCGCAATCGAAGTTACTGGTATGACTTCGCCAAAGTCGCGGCGGGCAACAGCACGATCATCGGAGACGCCAAAAACTGGCCGGCTTTCGACGGACGCAGTCTTTCCGGCTACCAGCAAAAACGAGTCTGGCTCAACGACGGGGCCGGACAATTTGAAGACGTTGCCCGAGCCGTCGGCGTGACCGACACCCACGACGGGCGCGCTGTCGCGGTCGGTGATCTGTGGAACAACGGAGCGCTCGATGTCGTTGTCGCTAATCAAAACGGCCCGTTGCTCATTTACAAAAACCTTGTAGACCCCGCGGAGAAATGGATCGAGTTCCAACTCGAAGGCACGAGGAGCAACCGCGACGCCATCGGGGCAGAGGTCACTCTTTACTGGAACGGAGAGAAGCAGCTCCAGGAGGTTTCCGGCGGGTCAGGGTTTGCCGCGCAAAATGATCTCCGGTTACACTTCGGGCTAGGCAAGGAACCGCGGATCGAGAAGGCAATGATCCACTGGCCGTCAGGAACCATTCAGACCCTGACCCATCTCACGCCCAATCAGCTCTACCAAATCAAGGAGCCGCAATGAGCGAACCTACCATCGCCGTGTCCGTGGCCAAGCCGCCTAGGCCGCAATGGAAGCGGTGGCTTTCGCTCGACAACCGCTACGTGCCGCCCGCCTTCATCACCCTGATCCTGCTTGCCGGACAACTGTCCTACGGAATCCTGGAGAGCTACGAGAGGACGCTGCTCGCCATCGCAACAGCCATTGCAATGGAGTTGATTCTCGGACGCATTTACCTCGGCAAGTGGCTGAACATGGCCAGCGCGTACATCACCGGCATCAGCGTTGGAATCCTTCTGCGCTCTCCCGCTTTCTGGCCTTACGCGGTAGGTGCGGCGCTTGCGATCACTTCAAAGTATGTGCTGCGTTTCAGAGGTCGCCATCTTTGGAACCCGTCCAACTTCGGCATCAGCGTCCTGCTCTTTCTGTTGCCGGCGAGCGTCGCCATGCTCAGCATTCAATGGGGCAACAACATCTGGTCGATGGGGGTTATCTGGCTGCTTGGATCGGTGATCATCTGGCGGCTCCGGCGCTTCCATATCAGCGCAACATATGTGATCTCGTTTCTCCTCCTGGCTGTCATCCGCTCCTGGATCATCCACGAGCCATGGCTCTCAGAGGTCTCTCCCATCACCGGACCCGAGTACCAGCTCTTCATCTTTTTCATGATTACCGATCCTAAAACCACGGTGCGATCCAGAAAGGGCCAGTGCATCGTTGCTTTTCTCGTTGCCCTGCTCGAAATGTTTTTCCGTCTCGATCAAAGCGTCTACGCTCAGTTGTATGCCCTATTCTGGATCGGACCGATCGCCATGCTCGTCGAAATGTGGCTCGATACTCGCCACGCGAAGTGTGCGCCGGTCGGAACCCCTGCGGTCGAAGCTGCATCCGGAAATGCGCCTCAATCACTTCTCTAAGGGACTGTGCTTGACTTTTCGATTTCAAAACATTGCTTACTGCCTGCTGTTCGCGGCCCTGGCGCTCATCAGCGCCTGCAAGTCGAAGCCCCCGGTCACGGAGAAATCTTCCGCTGTCAGGCAATCCGCCACGCCCCACGCCGCGGCATCCGCTCCGGCTGTCTCATTTCGCCCCTCGGGTCCCATTCAATTCACCGACATCACCGCGGAAGCAGGAATCCATTTCGCACGCAACAGCGGCGCTTTCGGCAAAAAGTACCTTCCAGAAACAATGGGCAGCGGCGTCTGCTTCATCGACTACAACAACGACGGCTGGCAAGACATCTTCTTTGTCAACTCGATGGATTGGCCCGGCCACACGCAGCGCAAGTCCTACCCGGTGCTTTATCGCAACAACCACGACGGATCATTCACCGACGTCACGAAAGAGGCCGGCCTCGACGTTGAAATGTACGGTATGGGCTGCGCTGTCGGCGACTACGACAACGACGGCAACGACGATCTCTACATCGCTGCCCTCGGCCACAACTATCTGTTCCGCAACTTAGGCAATGGCAAGTTCAAGGACGTGACCGCGCAAGCCGGTGTCGGTTCGTCAGGGTTTTCGACTGGCGCAGCCTGGTTGGATTACGACAACGACGGAAAACTAGACCTCGTTGTCGATCACTATGTCGATTGGTCCCCGGCAACGGACAAATACTGCTCGCTCGATGAAGTCCACAAATCCTATTGCACGCCTGAACTGTACAAAGGTGAGAGCATCACCCTGTACCGCAACCTGGGCCACGGCCGATTCAAAGACGTAACCAAGGCTGCCGGGCTCTACGATCCTACAGACAAGGCCCTCGGCATTTCTCTCGTCGATTACGACAACGACGGTTGGCTGGACCTCTTTATCACCAACGACACGCAGCCCAACAAGCTATACCACAACAATCGCAATGGGACCTTTACCGAAGCCGGCTCCGCCGCTGGAGTTGCCTACAGCGACGAAGGCAAGGCACGAGCCGGCATGGGCACTGATGCCGGCGACTACGATGAGTCCGGCCGTCAGAGCCTCCTCATCGGCGACTTTACCAATGAAAGCATTGCTCTCTATCACAACGACGGCGATGGCCTATTCACCAATTCCGCGTTGAGCGCGGGCATCGCGCTTCCATCTGCTAAATCGCTCACATTTGCAGCTTTTTTCTTCGATTACAACCTCGACGGGCTGCCCGATATCTTTGCCCTTAACGGTCACGTGGCCGACGACATCTCCGTCTTGCAGCCCTCGTTCTCTTACGCCGAACCGCCGCTTCTATTCCGCAACATGGGCCGCGGAAACTTCGAGGATGTCTCAAATAAAGTTGGACCTGCGCTCCGCCGGGCGGTTGTCGGTCGCGGGGCTGCTTACGCCGATATCGACAACGACGGCGACCTCGACCTGGTGCTTACGACCAGCAATGGCCCGGCACGCCTGTTGCGCAACGACGGCGGCAACCAGAACGACATGCTGCGTATCAAGACCGTTGGCACGCGCTCCAATCGCGACGGGATAGGAGCCAGGGTTCTGCTCACTACGTCCACAGGCCAGCGCATGAGCGAGATGGTTAAGAGCGGATCCAGCTATCTCTCGCAGAGCGAACTGCCGCTCACCTTCGGGCTCGGCAAGCCCGACCCTGGCAAGCGGATCACACTCGAAATCCACTGGCCCAGCGGCCATAAGGACACCATCTCCGGGATTCACCCCGATCAATTCATCACGGTGAAGGAAGGAGAAGGCGTTGTCTCGGCACAGCCCATTCGGTTCGAGGTCAAGCCTGCGAAGTAACAGGCGCGTTGAACCCGCAGCGCACCAGCATCTGCAATACTTCTTCGCGGGTCGCACCCACCTTGCGTGCCGCGCGCAGCAGGTCATCCGCTTCCACCGGGTACCAGCCGCGCCGAGCGCGATTGCCCAAACCGGCCACGTCGAAGGGTTCAATTATTCGCAAGATCTCTTCGATTACCGCTTCGGAGTCTCCATCACTTCGCACGCAGCGCGTGCGTTCCAGTACTCGAACGCAATCCGCTCCAAACTGGGGGTGATCGTGGAGGAGGAAAGAAGATGCGAGTTGTGGGCGCTCAAGCCGCCGTGCAGTCTCCGCATAACTTGCAGCTGCAAAATAGAGCAGTGACACTGCCGAAAACACCGGAAAATTCCCGAAATTCGCATACAGTGCGCCAATCAGGCGCGCCGCGGCCAGTAGCTCCGCATCAGTCTTCGTCGCATATTCTTCAAGGCGAACTGCAAAACTCTCCTTTTCCCAGTCGGACTCAAGCATCTCTGCCAATCGTGATACGCCGAGCAAGGTCAGCGGAAACCCCGTCGATAACAGCGGATCGACAAAGCCCGCCGCGGAAGGCAGCAACGCCCAGTTCTTGCCTGTTACCCTTGCGCTGCGAAAGCTTAGCCGCGGAATACCCCGGAAAGGCTGCACGGCCTTCGCATCTTCAAACTGCTCTCGCAAAACCGGGATGCGCAGCAAAACCCGTTCCCACGCTGCTGCCCCCTCAGACAGCCGCAAATCTTCCGCGAGTGCATCAGTTGCTGCAATTCCCGCGCTGGTAAGGCCATTGCAGAAGTGCAAAACCCAAATCCATCCACCATCGAAGACATGATGCACCGCCGCATCATCTACCGGATAGGGCGGCTTACCCTGAAGCGCTATGCTGCCCGTCTCCTCAAGCCGTCGGACCCCGGAGAAATGGCTGTACAGCGCCGCGGTTCCAAAAGTACCCGGCAGCTCGCGTTCGCCCAGTCCCAGAGCGCGATGCAGAAACCCGCGCGGCCCGGTCGCATCGACGACAAACCGCGCCACAATCTCAACCTCGCATCCATTGCGTACGCACTGCAGCCGCGTCTGGTGCTCCTCATCGGTAAACTTGCGCAGTTCCACTTCATCCAGATAGGAAACTCCCAGCCGCTGCGTTTCGTTTGCCAAATAGGCGTCGAAGTCCGCGCGATACCAGTGCGTGTCGGCAATCCTGTCATGAGGGCTGGCTGCCACCAACAGCTGATCTTTCCGATTCACTCCGCCGGTACTGCCCGGCGCATGATGAAAGAAGCTGAACCCTCGCTTTAGCCCGCAGGCCAGTTCAGGGTGGCTCGCTCGCCAGCTTCCCCATTTGCTCAGCGGCCGGATATTCGGGAGGTCATAATGTACCGCCAGTTCCTCCAGCAGCAGATTCGACAGCGGCGTTGAAGACTCACCGATTGCGAATCGAGGATGATGGCCCCGTTCCAGCAGAATCACGCGCAGCCCAAGCCGCTGCGCGATCATGGCCAGAAGCGATCCCGCGAAGCCGGCCCCAATCACCGCAATGTCAAAGCGTTCCTTCAACTCGCCTCCCGGATTGGTTTCCGCAGGCCTCGCAAATCACGGCATCGGCGAGGAACTGCCGCAAGTTCATCTCCCGCAACCGCTGCACGCGCGCCTCAAAGCAGCGCGGGCACTCACGGCGCCGTACCACATCCCACAAATCCGTGAACACCCGCGCACGCCCCAGCCGCAACCCATATGCCGCTGCATCCTCGATCATGCTCAGATCGGGGGGAACAAAGTCGCCTGCCGCAGCCAGCGCCTCCATGGCGCCGTGTCCTCCTCGTGTCGGAATCAACGTCGCGGCGGCTGCGCCACATTCAAACGCAAAATCCATCGACCGCTGCGCCCAGGGAAGCGCATCTTCAGCCTTCATGAATGGTGGCTGCACAAGGATAAAGACCCGGATGTCGATTTCATGGTTGCGCAAATGCCGTGCTGCAGCGGCAAACTGGTTCAGCGTCATGCGCTTGTTCAGCTTCTCCAGAACCTCCGGGTGCGCCGTTTCCAGGCCCATCGCCACCTCCAGCCGTCCTTCCAGCAAATCGCGGAATGCGGCACAACGATCGTCCACAAAGGCCGGATGGCATTCCACAATCACGCGCTCGAAATCGCGCAGACGCGCGGCAATGGCCGAATAGTCCTTCGGCGGAATTGCGCGTGGGTCAAAGAAGCTTCCGCTGTTATAGAGCTTCACCGACCGCGCCGGCTCCATTCGCCGCAAGGCGAAATCGATCTGGTCCGGAATTGCTCCTGCAGGCACCGATTCGGTCAAGGTGTTGCGCCACAGATCGCACATCGTGCATCGGAACGGACACTCGCGATTGGTCAAGAAAATTGTGGCTACCGGTTCAGCCTGGCCCGATGCCCCGCACTCCTCTTCTACGAAATAAGCATATGGTTCGTGGGCACTGACCGCCGCCCGCTGCGGCCGCTGCGTCAGAATCCACTGATCCCGCTCCGTCGCGCTCTCTGGAAACGGCAACGCCACTTCGTCCTCACAAATAGAGCGACAGGAACTTCTTCCGGTACTCCGGCTCGCGCCATGGTAACCTGCTTCTCAGCGCGTCTTTTGAGATGGCCCCGTGCTGAAAGCGCCGTTTTGGAAATACCGGCATCTTCATCCCCGTGACCGCCGCGATACCGCGTGACACAATCTCGCCCTTGAGCGCGTATAATCGCTCCACGCTGTAGTCCGTCAGTTTGATAAATGGAATCGCTTCCGCCATCGCAATGACATCCGGCCGTGTATAAGGACTGAAACCCGAAAAGCCAAAGTGGTGTGCCGGGGCATAGGTCCTCGTATACGAACGGCTCAAACCGCCGCTGTAGGTCAGCGAGTGCTTTATCTTTCCCACGCCCCAGCCTTCCTGGTAGAGCATGGGGTTGTTCACCACGCTGCGTACGGTCAGTTCGGGATTCTCCTCGATCGGATAGTCCTTCAAATTCTCGTCGCCGCCGTCCCCATCCAGCAGAAACTTCCAGTCGCTATACCGCTCGCGGATGCCGCGGCACAAGGCTACCGCCATCGTTGCCGATTCCACATCCAGCGACTTGTAGTCCTCCACGATCCGGATCGTCTCGTCCGTATCCAACGCCGTTGGATCGACCTTGATCGACTCCAAAAACAACCCCAGCCCCATAGCATCCAAGAATTCGCGTGCCTGCTCGACGTCCGGACCCCGGCCCAGGTCAAGAACAAAGGCCTTCAGCCGGCTGGGACTCATACCGAATCGCTGCATCAAATAGTACGTCGCAAGAAACACGCTGCCGCTATCGATGCCGCCAGAAAAGCAAACTCCGATCGGCTCCTGTCCCGGCGTGCGCTGCAGCCATTGCGAGATTTCTTCCGCCAGCACGCCGATGTACGCCTTTCCGATCTCATCTAGATTGGTGGGCAGCGACGCGGGTACGGGTGTGAAAAATCGGGTATATGCTGGATCAGGGTCGGGACATCCGACCAATTGAATTTCCACAATGTAGTGCGCCGGAACCATGCGCGAGTAGCTGGGATGAAACTGTCCTTCGAGTCCCTCGCTTCTGAGCCAGTTGTAAATGGCGTCGATCCGCGGCGCCACAATCAGCACCGGCCCCTCCTGCCGCTTTGCCAGGAAGTACCGCATGGGGCGATCGAGCGACCGGGCCATTCTCACCGTCTTGCCTTCGCCTGCAACCAGCGCAAACGATCCATGAATCTCACGCACGGTGTCCGCCTTGCCCGTAAGCACCCGCGCGCGCGCTTCTTCGACAGTGAGGTTGAATATCTGGTTGTCTTCAGGCTCGGTAAGGTCAACCACCCGCTCTACATAGTGATCCATCGCTCGCTTCTCCAATGTTCCGTCTTCTGAGTGTATCCCGCGGCGCAATGCACGGCTCCGCCGTTTGAGTCATCGGAGATCTCGTTTCTGGCTTCCTGAATCTCGTCTCCACCCTCAGTTGGAGCCAAATCTCCACCGAATCTCTCATGCAAATCGTACATCCTTCTCTCTACAGTTGAGAACGCCGTCGCATAGGCAGGACGCGGATAAGCACGTCGCCCGCGAGTTCAGCGGACGAGACGCCGCACCGGATGTTGGCCCATTCCCCGCACGACAGGTACAAAATTCTCGGAGGTCAAGACTGTTGATGAATCCTTTTCGGAGGGTCGCGGTTCGCGCGAACCTATCCTTACCGCTGTTCGCGTGTCTTCCTCTGGCCGCCTCTTTGACGCTAGGTCTACCGTCTGCGACCGCGCAGTCTTCGTCGTCAAACAAGGCGCCCATCAATGTCTTTGTCTACGACCGTACCCGCATGGATACTTGGCAATGGTTTGCCGCGCCGCCAACCTCCAACAGCTATGGCTATGTGCAGTCTTTGCAGCGGATCGGCATGGTGCAGCGTCTCCACCGCTGGGATTGGGAGCTGGAACTGTCGCAGCCGGCCATCTTCGACGTGCCAGTTAACGCCGTTTCTCCGGTCAGTGCGCAAGGCCAGTTGGGACTCGGCGGAACATACTATGCAGCCAACAACAGTTCGTATCCCGCGGCCGCCTTTCTCAAACAAGGCTTTGTGAGGTTTGACGGCGAGGACAAGAATCTGCGCGTAGGCCGTTTCGAGTTCATGGACGGGATGGAGACGCGGCCCAAGAATCCCGCTCTGAACTGGCTGCAGGCCAACCGAGTGGCAAGCCGACTGATCAGCAACTTCGGCTTCACCAATGCCCAGCGCAGTTTGGACGGAGTTGATGGGCAGTGGCAATTTGGCGCCTGGAATCTTACGGCGATGGCGGCGCGCTCTGATCAGGGTGTCTTCAACATGAATGGCAATCCCGAGTTAAATGTCGACATTCAGTATCTGGCGCTGACGCGCCCGCAAGCCGGGCAGCACGTGCTCTGGCGCGTTTTTGCCGCCGGTTTCCACGATGGCCGGACTGGCGTGACGAAGACGGATAACCGTGCCTTGGCGGTGCGCTCAGCCGATCACACGAACATTCGTATTGGGACTTACGGCGGCGATCTGATTGCGGACATTCCAGCAGGTCCCGGACAGTTCGACTTTCTTTTCTGGGGCGCCGTACAGAACGGGCGTTGGGGCTCCCAGGGCCACAGCGCGGGAGCAGCCGCCGTGGAAGCCGGTTATCGCATGGGAAAGCAGGCTGCCGCACCGTGGCTGCGCGGAGGATGGTTTCGATCAACGGGCGACAACAACTCGACGGACAGTACACATAACACATTCTTTCAGTTGCTTCCCACGCCGCGCCTTTACGCGCGCCTCCCCTTCTATAACCTGATGAACAACACGGACGAGTTTGTGCAATTGATGGACAATCCGGTGAAACGCCTTGTGCTTCGCTCGGACCTGCATTGGCTGCAACTTACCTCCGGCCACGATCTATGGTACCTGGGCGGCGGAGCTTTCGACAACAAGGTCTTCGGTTTCGTGGGACGGCCGGCGAATGGTGCGACATCTTTCGCGTCAGTGCCCGACATCAGTGCCGATTGGCAGACAACAAAGAACATCGACCTCAACTTCTACTACGGCTATGCCCAGGGAAAGACAGTGGTGGCGGCGATCTATCCTTCCAACCGCAACATGCAGTTCGGGTACGTCGAGTTCGTCTACCACTGGCGCTCCAACCAGCCGGGAGCGGGGAAAAGCAAGTAGGGCGTAAAGAAAGAAGTCCCAAGTTGGAGAGGGGACTCCAACTTTTGGTGGACGCGACCGTAAGTATGTCGCGTCTAAAATTGCCGTGATCAAGATCACACATTCGCGTAACATTTGAATGAGGCGGGCATGATTCTAAGAAGAACGGGCATTTGCGAATGAAGCAACATTTGTGGCTGCGGCCGGTTCTCTTTATTCTCGTGCTGCTGGGAGCATGGCAGTTTGCCGTCTTCCTGCACCCTGATCAGCTCCTGCCTGGTCCGTGGAAAACCGGCCAGGGCATTGCAGATCTGGTAGCGCACGGCCTGATCGTCAAGTATACCGTAGCTTCCCTTTTTCGAGTCACTTGGGGATTCTTCCTCGCTGTTGTTATCGCAATTCCTCTGGGCCTCATTATTGGCTGGTATCGCCGCGCAGAAATGGCGCTCAACCCGATTCTCCAAATCGTTCGCCCGATCTCACCCTTAGCCTGGATTCCGATCGCCATTCTTTGGTTCGGCGTAGGTGACCTCGCCGCGGTCTTTCTCATTTTTGTTGGCTGCTTTTTGCCCCTGCTGATCGCCGTCATCAACGCCGTGCAGAGCGTACCCGCAGTCTACGTCAACGCCGGGCGCAACTTCGGTCTCGGACCTGTCGCGCTGATGAGGAAGATTCTTTATCCGGCCATTGTCCCCCGCCTGATGACGGGTCTGCGCATCACCCTCGGGGTCGCATGGCTGGTGGTTGTTGCAGCTGAAATGATCGCCGTCAACTCCGGGCTCGGCTTCCTCATTGTCGATGCGCGCAATGCCGGCAATCGCTATGATCTTGTCCTCGCGGGCATGGTCGTTATCGGGGTCGTGGGCCTTCTGCTCGATAACGGCATGCGCTCTCTCGAACGGGCCCGGCCGCTTCGCTGGGGATATGTGGAGAAGGACTAATGTCCACGAATCCGATGATCGAAAGTGAAACAGCCGTGCCTCGCCTCCCAACCAAGTTACGGACCGAGAATGTCAGCATGGTTTTCGCCCGGGACGGGGAGAGCATGTCCGTGCTCGAAAACATCAGCCTCGAGTTCGGCGACGGTGAATTCGTCTGCCTGCTGGGTCCATCGGGTTGCGGCAAATCCACGCTCCTCAGTGCGATCGCGGGTTTTCTCATGCCCACTGGGGGCGAAATCCGTATTGACGGCGAAGCCGTGCGCGGCCCCGATCCGCGTCGCATCTTCGTCTTCCAAGAGCGCGGCGTCTTTCCTTGGCTTACCGTCGAAGGTAACATCGGGTTCGGTCTCGCCAGACTTTCGCGCACCGAGCGCATCCAGCGCGTCCGTCACTATATCAAGATGGTCGGATTGGAGGGCTTTGAGAAGTCCTACCCGCACGAGCTCTCCGGCGGCATGAAGCAGCGGGTCGAAGTCGCCCGCGCTCTCGCCGTCAATCCCGACGTTCTGTTCCTCGACGAACCCTTCGGCGCGCTGGATTCCATTACCCGCATGGTAATGCGGGGTGAACTGCTGCGCATCTGGCAGGCAGAGCGCAAGACCATACTCTTCGTTACCCATGACATCGATGAGGCAGTCCAGCTGGCCGATCGGGTCGTTGTTATGAGCGCGCGTCCCGGCCGAATCCAGCAGATCGTCCAGATAGACATTCCGCATCCGCGCGACATAAGCTCACCTCGCTATCTCGAGCTTCGAGACGGCATTCTTAGCCAGATCGGACTGGCGCACAATCTATGAGGGCACAGGGCCAACCCGATAACTGGGAACGCTACGTCTGGCCGATATTGGCCACTGCGCTCTTCCTCGCCCTCTGGTATTTTGCCGTCCGCTGGTCTGGGACAAAAATCTTCCCTTCGCCGCGGGAGGTGGAGAGAGGCCTCGCCGAGCTTATTCACGAAGGGGTACTCTACCGCGATATCGTCGACTCTCTGCGAAGGGTCGCAATCGGCTACTGTGCCGCAGTCTTTCTCGGCATCCCGCTCGGACTATTCTTGGGCTGGTATCCGGCGGTCAACCAAGTCGTCAATCCGCTCGTACAGATTCTTCGGCCCATTAGCCCGATCGCCTGGATCCCTGTCGCCATCATTTTCTTCGGCGTCGGCGACCACGCGGCCGTTTTCCTCGTCTTTCTTGGCGCATTCTTTCCCATACTGGTCACTTGCGTTGACTCGGTTGGAAACGTCCCGCTTATCTACCGACGCGCCGGTAGCAACTTCGGGTTCACGCCTCCGCAGCTTTTGGCCCGCGTTGTCTTCCCCGCTGCGCTGCCCCAAATCCTTGTGGGCCTCCGGATCGCACTCGGCATCGGCTGGCTTGTTGTCGTTGCAGGAGAAATGATCGCTGTGAATTCGGGCCTTGGGTTCCTCATTATCGATTCCCGTAACTCCGGCATGCGGTACGACCTCGTCGTTGGAGCCATGCTCCTCATCGGCGTCATCGGCCTGATGCTCGATCTGATATTTCGCCGTATTGAAACTATGAAGCCCGTTCGCTGGGGGTTCCGCAATGAGACTTAAGAACATTGTGCGCATCGATGCGTGGAGCCTGAAGGCTAAAATCGTCTCTTCCTCTCTCGTCTGGCTTGTTCTCATATCAGGACTGCATGGTTGGCTCAACGTCAATTGGATTTCCGTTTTCAACGATTACCTCCCTCCCGCCCAGCGCAAAATCGTCGTCGGTTACATCCCCGTCACCTGCCAGTTGACCTGCCCCGTAACCGACTACATCTCGAAATATTCTGAGAGTGGCGAGATGTATCTGCCGCGCATGTTTCAGGGCTTTCCTGAACTGAAGGAGGCGCTCATCTCCAACAAGATTCAGGCCGCCTTCATCGTGGCTCCCATGGCCATTGCGCTCGCGGCACAGGGCGTACCGATCAAGGTGGTTTATCTCGGCCACCGTAACGGGAGCGCGGTTGTGGTGCGCAAAGATGGCCCCGTTAAGAACTTCGGCCAGTTGCGGGGCAAAACTATCGCCATACCCAGCAGGTTTTCCGACGAGCGACTCCTGCTCTTTCGCGCCATGCAGGCGTATGGAATGGCGCCTGATTCAATCAAGATGGTCGAGATGGCGCCACCGGACGTCTCCGGTGCGCTCGAGGCAGGAGCCATTGACGCCTTCGTCATGGGCGAACCCTTTCCGTCGCAGGCCGAAATGGGTGGCTATGGGAGCATCCTGTTTTACGCCGATAAATACTGGCCAAACTACATGTCCTGCATCCTGGTCGTCCGCAGCGACCTCATCGACGATCGCCCCGAAGTGGTACAGGTGCTGGTTGACGGCATCGCTCGCTCCGGTCTCTGGCTTGACCAGAGCAGGCCGCACCGCGTGGACGCGGCCGACTTTGTTGGCCGCTACTACTACCACCAGAAACCCGAATTGCTCCGCTGGGCGCTCACCAAGCCTATGGCCCGCATCCGTTACAACCTCCTGGAACCGGAGAAAGGCGACTTCGATGAGGTGCGCGACATGATGATCAAGACGGGCGTACTGAAGGAGAAGATTCCCTTCAGCGCTTACACTGACCTTCGCTTCGCCGATCACGCCACCATTGAGACTTCCTGGAAATACGAACCTGGCGATGCAATAGCCAAGTAGCCTCAGATATTGCGTTCAAGAGAGGAAATCATGATTCGCCGAAAATTCCTGCAGATTGCAGCGCTTACCGGAGCTACCACTGTCGCGTCCCTTGGCGGGCTGGAAGCTCTCCAGAAGCATCAGATGGACGGCAAACCCGACGCGAGCGATACGGAAAGCGTCGCTTGGCGCGTCAAGGGATTCACCTGCCTCACGTGCGCGGTCGGACTCGAAACCATGCTCCGACAGCAGAGGGGCGTTGTTTCGGCTCACGCCAGTTATCCTTCCGCTTCGGTCACAATCCGGTTCCATCCTCGTATGGTCGGCAAAACCGCGCTGCGATCCTATATTTCCGAACTGGGCTTCACGGCAGAAGAGCCGGTGAGCTGATCCCGTTTCGACGTTGCCTCGATTGGCTGGTATCGGCGTACGGCCTGTTAACAGCTTTAGCGGGAGGGCTCGCGCCGGGAGTCATCTCCTCAGTAGTGAATCTCTACTGCAAATATGTTCAAAGTGAGGTCAAGTCGTATGCAAAACCACTTTTCCCAGTTAGCTGAAAGTCTAACCGCCAGCCTGAATCTTGCACAGCCCCCGGTGGCCGTCTGTTTTGCTGACTCAGTTCCCGCATCTGTTCCCCGGCATTTAGGCAAGGTTCCAGCAGGATGCCGCTTCTGGCAGGATGCTGCCACCAGCACCTTCGCGACTTCAGCAGTCGACCACGCGCTCTGCGCAATTGGGATCTATACCCATAATCTTGACCTTGCTTCAGTGCAGCGAATCGATCTTGAGGACGCCCTCAGGGTCTTCAGCGATCTCGGTTACGTCACCCCACAGGACCTTCCTCTGATTCCTGTTCTGGCCACGCAACCCAAGCACGTCATCTACGCTCCGCTCGCGCAATCGCCTCTCAGTCCGGATGTCGTCCTATTGGTCGTTGATGCCAGCCAGACCCTCATCCTCAGCGAAGCAGTTCAACAGGTCGAGCGGCAAAATGCTCCCGCCATGGGGCGTCCCGCTTGTGCCGTCATTCCGCAAGTCATGAACACAGGCCGTGCGGCACTCAGTCTCGGCTGCTGCGGGGCTCGGGCGTACCTCGATATCTTCACAAACGACGTCGCCCTCTTTGCCTTGCCTGGAGCAAAGCTCTCCGCTTATGTGGAACGCATCGCTGCGCTCGCTCGGGCCAATTCCGTGCTCGCGGCGTTTCATCAATTGCGACGGCGCGATGTTGCCGCCGGAGCGACCCCCACGATCAAGGAGTCACTCGCCGCCATGAATTCTTAGCAGGCAACTTATGCGCGCCTGGTAATAGTGGCCCGCAATAGAAGTTCTCGGTGGAAAGCACAAATGCTACCGTTGCATATTACGCCTAAATGTCTGCGTCACGCGCAACAACACTTGCAACGAATAAACACCCTTCCGGGCCGCCTCCGGACGATCTATGAGGTGGTGCTAGGCCGGGCTCCGGCTCTTCCAATGGACCATGGGCAGCCCGGGCAGCGGTGCGCGGAAGAATGGAATGCGGCTGGCGCGCAGCGATCCAATGTAAAGCGTTTGCAAATCCGGGCCGCCAAATGTCACGCTCGCCATCCACGGCGCAATACCCCGTCCCGTCGCGAAGAGAACTTCCTCGTTGACCTCATTCTTGAAGAAAGCCTTCTCGAGCGCGGCTACTTTCCTGGGGTCGCCCTCGTCCAGCAGAACTTTCAAATCGCCTTGAGGGCTAAGCACGAAAAGCTTGTCCGAGTAGACCATCGTGCCCCAAAGATTCCCCCCGCTATCAAAGGCGATTCCATCGGGCCACGCTCCCTCGCCCAGGCTGGAAGGCCCGAACACTTCGCGCTTGCCGAGTGAGCCGTCCCGGTTGACACGCAGGCGGCTGATGCAGCCGCCGGTCGTTTCGGCAACATACATATACTCTTCGCGCGCGTCCATCCGGATTTCATTGGTGAAATGAAATCCTTCCGCCACGATGCGGAATGTGCCGCCGATATAGCGCGCGATGTAACCGTCGGGAAGGTCGGGACGCAGCGCATGCATCCAGTTCTTGATGCGCGTGGAGACGGTGATCCAGATGCGGTTTTTTGAATCGCGCAAAACGAAATTCACTTTGCCGATCGGGTGTCCGTCGATGTGATCCGCAAGAACCCGTGACTTTCCGTCGCGTGTCATCGCTTCAAGCCGGTCGGTCCCGAAATTCGCGATCAGGATATCGCCGTTTTCGGCAAATGCCAGTCCATTCGGCAAAGTTCCCTGCAAGTACCTTGATGCTTCGCTATCCACGCCGGCAAAGTGTTCCGAATGGCGTTGCGTGATAATTCGCTGCCGGCCATCGGGTTGTAGCTCAACCACGCCGCCCCGCGCGTCGGCGATCCAGAGCGAGCCGTTGGGCTCGGCGAGGATGCATTCCGGTCTCTGCAATCCGGCGCCTGCATAACGCAAGGCGGCCCGGTCAATTTCAAAATCGAGAATCGAAGCAGGCATAAGATCTGCAATGGCAATTGCATATCATGCAATCGCAGTTGCAAGAATAGCACGTCCCCTGCGGAATTCAAGTGCCTCATTCGGTGGCTCCTGAGGCAAAAACAGGGGCGCGCTCCGTGGTGTGGAGCAATATTTTGTCGCGGGTCAGTCCTTGTGATTGCTCTGGCTGAACGCATCGCCGATCCGCGTGGCGACATTGCGGTTTTTTGATCCGTAGTCGTCGTAGAGGCTTTTCGCAAAGCGGGAGGTCGGCGCCGAGATGCCAATTGAACCCACAATATCGTTGCCGAGGCAAGTGGGGGACGCGACACAGCGCATCTCGGCAGTGTATTCGGACTCGTCGGTGGCATAGCCGCGCTCGGGAATCGCGGCGCACCCCGCCCAAGTCAAAGTGCACGCTACGGATGCAATCGTCAATCGATCGCTGTGTCTCTGTGTGCAATCGCCAATGCGCCCTACGCAATAACTCTGCATTTGCACATGGGCGGCTGTCAAGTAGCAGAACGCCGGTTGCCCGGCTTTTCTCAGGATTCCGTCACGGCTTCCACTTCCAGCGGGATCTGCCTGTCTGCGGGAGTCGGTTTCTGAATCCAGGGAATGTTTTTCCGTCTGGAATTCCAGCCGGATTGGCAACTGTCCAAGTGTCGGTTTGGAGAATGGCCACATGGATCGTCCACTGTGCTTTTCAGCCGATGGCAGTCATTCCATTGCTGCCGAGCTTGACTTGCCCTGGCATTTATCCTCTGGCCTGTTCCGGCATTTCAAATCCTGCAGTCTACGCTGTTTGGGCTGGCGGTTCTCACGCAATTCCGAATCGGTTCCGGGCCGCGGCAAGAGAGAGATGGAATCGCTCAGAATGCTTGACGCCGCCAGTTGGATCGTGGATGATTATTGCACTTGTGCACGATACGCACGATGCGTAGCTGAGGGTGCAATCGTCAAATTGATAGAGTGTCGGACTCCGGGCTGTAAGTTTGAGCCCGCGGGCTGGCTGGGAGTCTCTAAATCGGAGTGCGAAGCGTGGATTACTCGAGCTTTGGATTGCAAGACCGGATTGCCGTCGTAACCGGAGCATCTCAGGGAATAGGACGTGCAATCGCCTTAGGTTTGGCCGAGGCTGGAGCTCACCTCGTCCTTGCAAAACACCCCGTAGGCAACATGGAGCCGATCGAAAAAGTACGGTCGGAAATTGAAGAACTGGGGCGTCAGGTCATCATCGTAAAGACGGATGTTGCGCAACCAGCCCAGTTGACGGCTTTGATGGAAGCCGCCATGGCCAAATTCGGACGCATCGATATTCTAGTGAATAATGCTGGTTGGACGGGCACTACGTCTGCCATTGATGTAACGGAAGAAGAGTACGACAAAACCATGGCTGCCTCGTTAAAGAGCGTCTTTTTCGCGTGCCAGGCGGCAGCCAGAATCATGCTTCCCCAGGGCGGGGGCAGAATCATTAACATCGGTTCGAATTTTGGATTGGTTGGTTTCAAAAAGCGTTCCGTGTACGCAGCCGCGAAGGCCGGAGTTCATCATCTCTCTCGCGCGCTTTCGCTCGAGTGGGCGCACGACGGCGTCGTGGTCAACGTGGTCGCGCCTTGCATCACCGAGACCGAATCGCGGAAAAACATCCTGGAGCGTCCTGGGTACAAGGAGTGGGCGACCGGTGAGATGATCCCGCGTGGTCGCTGGAACCAGCCGCAGGATCTGGTCGGATCGGTTTTGTTTCTAGCTAGCGATATGGCGGATATGGTTGTGGGCCATGTGCTGATGGTAGATGGCGGCTGGACGATTCATTGAGCGAGCCCGCACTCGCGAGTAATGCGGGACTGCATGTTCGAAATTAACGGTGAGAAATGAAACTCGCAAATAGAGTTGCGCTGGTAACCGGATCAGCCCAGGGGATTGGGAAAGGCATCGCTGAGACGTTTGCCAAGGAGGGCGCCGATCTCGTAATCAATGACATCAACTCTCCGGAAAAAGTTGACGCCGTCGCGGAATGGGCCCGTGGTTTTGGACGCCGGGCGATTGTCATTCGCGCGGACGTGTCCTGCCGGGAGCAGGTGGAAGCCATGTTTGCGCTCGCCTGGGAGACAATGGGACGCGTTGACGTCCTGGTCAACAACGCGGGCATCGAGACAATCGTTCCGTTTCTCGAAATGACTGACGAGCAATGGGAGGATGTGACAAAGGTGAATCTCAAGAGCGGCTGGCTCTGTTCGCAGATCTTTTGCCGTCATGCGATTGCAGCCGGGCTGCCAGGCGCGATCGTCAACATCGGTTCCATTCAAGCCGCGCGCGTCCTGCCCGGCAGAACCCATTACGCTCCCAGCAAACTTGCCATAGAAGCTCTCACGCGCAACGTGTCTGCCGAGATGGCGCCAATGGGCATTCGCGTGAATTGCATTCACCCGGGCCTCATCGAAACTCCCATGATCGATTGGGTGATGAAGCGTCCGGATTTGCTCAAGGCGGTCCTTGAGCAGATTTCTCTGGGGCGGCCGGGGCAGCCATGCGAGATTGGCTCAGTGGCCGCATTCCTTGCGTCGGATGAAGCGCGCTACGTTACGGGCCAGTCCTTCTATGTGGACGGTGGCTGGGTCGGCAAATAAACCTCACTATCGACGATTGAACGCACTGCCCGGAACAGAAAAGCCCCTGGCCTCATACCGAGGTCCGGGGCTTCTCATTTGTGCCCAGGCAATCCGCGATCGGGTGCTTCTTTAGTGTGTATCCGGCAGAGCCAACACGTAGTAGCCCTGTGAGTTCACCGGGGTCGTGGCCTGGCTTGCCGCAGCGCCCGGAGCTGCCGGCGGGCCCTCAGCCATCTCCTGCGGAGTGGCGCCGCCAGCCGCCGTGGTTGTGCGCGTAGAGGGGCGCGCGCTCATCACCACATATTCTTTTCCGGCCACTTCGTAAACGGCCGGAATGCCCTCAGGACCCGCCGGAAGCTTCATCTCTCACGGCACCTTCCCGGTGTCTTTGTCGTAAGCACGCATGGTGTTGTCCGATATCGATCCGCCGAAAATAAGCCCGCCGGCCGTAACCACGACTTCGCCTCTTGGCCAGAAGCTTCCCGTGTCGGTGATCCCTTTCTCTTCCAGGCTCGACACTCCGCCAAATGGTATGTGCCACTTGGTCGCTCCGATGTTCAGGTCGTATGCGGTGAGCGAGGACCACGGCGGACTGATGGCCGGCAATCCTTCCGTCGAATTCATGTAGCCGTAGCCTGCCCTCGCCTCCGACAGCATCAAAACCGGAGTTCATCAGCAGGAACCCACATTGTGTTCCTCGCCGCGCACGGCAGTTGCGAATGTGCAGCGTGGCAAAGTGCGTGGCTTCGTTTGTGGTCCTGTCTTCACCTTCAAGGGCGTTCTGTATGGCCAGACCAAAGCCGGAGAAAACCGTTGGCTGCCGGCGAATCGACCTTCAATCGCGGCCGGTTCGAAATTCCGCAGGACACAGTAGGTTTTCGAGAAGGAATCGTTGGAATCCACGATACGTTTTCAAGATGTCTATTCTACGATGATCCGTGTGGCGTGGCTTTGCGTTCATTCCGCCGCAGGGCTGGGGATGTACTCTGAACGCCGTTTAAACAGTTTCGTCCCGTCACTCAAAGGCACGAGAGAAACCACGTTTTAGGATTCAAGCAACGAGACTTTTCTGGCAAGGAATGCGTATGAAATCTGTTCCCGCGTTGATTGCGTCTCTCTTTCTGCTTTCTGCGTTCGGGCAGGCACAGAGCTTGCCTCAAACGCCGCTCGTCTCGCCTGACGTGCATACGGACGGCAGTGTGACGTTCCGCTATCTCGACCCCAATGCCAAGGAAGTACTGGTTGAGCTGGAAGGCGGCAAGCCTGCGCCCATGCAGAAGGACGAACAGGGGGTCTGGAATTTCACCACGGCGCCTTTGCCGCCTGACTATTACGGATATTTGATTCGGGCCGATGGAGTTCCGGTCATTGACCCGCGCAACTCTCTCCTCTTGCCAAACCTGCTGCAGACGGAAAGCATGGTGCACGTGCCGGGCCCAGCTTCATTGCCATGGGAAGTAAACGATGTACCTCACGGTGTCGTGCACCATCACTTCTTCAAGTCGGGAGTTATCGGCGATCGGCGCGATTTCTATGTTTACACGCCACCTGGATACGATCCGCGCGCCCGGACCCGGTATCCCGTTCTGTATCTTCTTCACGGATACGGCCAGATGTCCAGCAGTTGGACTGAGGTTGCTTTCGCCAACGTCATCCTCGACAATCTGATCGCGGAGGGCAAGACTGAATCCATGATCCTGGTGATGCCCGTGGCCTATGGGGGACCGGAACTCCTTGCCGGAGGGGACAAGGCATTTCGGAACGAGCCGCTCAGGGAAAGAAACTTCGATCGGTTCACAGACTCGTTGCTGACGGAGGTGATTCCGCAAGTGGAACGCGACTATCGCGTAAAGAAAGACCGCAACGCGCGCGCCATTGCCGGGCTCTCCATGGGCGGAGCTGAAGCGCTGCACACCGGGCTGAACCATCTGGATGAGTTTTCCTGGATCGGCGGGTTCAGTTCCGGCGGCATCATGCAGAATTTCAATGAAGAGTTTCCCGCACTGGATGCTTCGGCCAATGCAAAGCTGCACCTCCTTTGGATAGCATGTGGCGACCATGACGTGTGGACCGACCTGAACCGGGATTTCAACAAATGGCTCCACTCAAAGGGCGTTGCACACACCGGTGTTGAGACGCCGGGCGCGCACACCTGGATGGTGTGGCGGCGAAACCTGGCAAGCTTTGCGCCGTTGCTCTTCCGCTAGTACCGTGTTTTCGTGATTTCGTAACGGACCGAATGAATCTGGGTGCCCCAGGTCCCGTTTTTGGGACCTGGGATAGCACGAAACCTGATGGACACGGTACTAGCAGGAGTTCGGCGCGAACCGGGCAATCTCAAGATTCATTCGTAGTTTTCTTATAGCCACTTTCGTCCTTTCGCCGGGACTATCGATGCATGGAATATCGGCAATTGGGAGGCTCCGGCCTCAAGGTTCCCGCACTCAGCTTCGGTACGTCCACCTTTGGCGGCATCGGCGAGCTGTTCAAGGCCTGGGGCTCCACGGAAGTGCAAGAAGCGCGCCGGATGATCGACATGTGCCTCGATGCAGGCGTCAATCTCTTCGATACCGCCGACGTCTACTCCAGTGGACGCTCGGAAGAAATACTCGGCAAGGCGATTGAGGGCAAGCGCGCTCAATTGCTGATTTCTACCAAGGCTGTCTTTCGTCTGGGTTCCGCGGCAAACGATGTAGGCTCGTCGCGTCATCATCTGAGGCGCTCGATCGAAGGCAGCCTGCGCCGCCTGGGCACCGACTATGTCGACATTTTCCATCTGCATGGCTTCGACGCGCTGACGCCGGTTGAGGAAGTGCTTTATACCCTGAATGCGTTGGTGCAGGAAGGTAAGGTCCGCTACATTGCCTGCTCCAACTTCTCCGGCTGGCAATTGATGAAATCGCTGGGAATTTCCGATCGACAGGGGTGGCCGCGCTATGTTGCGCATCAGGTCTGCTACTCGCTCGTGGCCCGCGATTATGAATGGGAACTGATGCCGCTTGCGCTCGATCAAAAAGTCGGCGCTCTTATCTGGAGTCCTCTTGGCTGGGGGCGCTTGACAGGCAAGCTTCGCCGCGGACAGCCTAAGCCGGAAGTCAGCCGCCTGCCCGCCACCGCGGACGCCGGGCCGCCCGTGCCCGAAGAGTTTCTCTACACGGTGGTCGATGCGCTCGACGAGGTGGCCAAGGAAACCGGCAAGAGCGTACCGCAGGTTGCACTCAACTGGCTTCTGCAGCGGCCCACGGTTTCCTCCGTCATCCTGGGCGCGCGTAATGAAGAACAATTGCGGCAAAATCTGCTTGCCGCAGACTGGAGCCTGGTCCCCGAGCAGGTCGAAAAGCTGGACCGCGCCAGCCAGCGTACGCTGGCCTACCCATACTGGCACCAGTTGCTCTTTGCCGAGCGCAATCCGCAACCCGTGGCGTACTCGAAGCAGCCGGCCCACTGACCCGCCGCGGAAAGGAAGCTTATCCATGGAACTGAAAGATCGAGTAGCAATCGTAACCGGTGCTTCATCGGGAATTTCTCGGGCCACGGCGCAGCTCTTCGCCCGCCAGGGTGCGGCCGTGGTGGCGGCAGACGGGAACGTCTCAGGCGGAATTGAAACCGTTGAGCAGATTCATGCCGACGGCGGCCATGCGACCTTCATCGAGGTCGACGTATCCCGGCAAGAACAGGTCAACCGCTTAGTCAGGGCAACCCTCGAGG
Organism: uncultured Acidobacteriaceae bacterium; assembly: GCA_963770555.1. GTDB lineage: Bacteria > Acidobacteriota > Terriglobia > Terriglobales > Acidobacteriaceae > Telmatobacter. The sequence continues at coordinate 2,336,024 of CAVYQC010000005.1, read as the reverse complement.
AGTACGGGCGGGTCGATATCCTGTTCAACGGTGCGGGAATCCTCGCTTACGGCACGGTGTTAGAAACTGCGGAGGATGCCTGGAACCGCATGATCTCCGTCAATCTCACGGGGACTTACCTTTGTTGCCGGGCTGTCCTTCCACACATGATTGAGCAGGGCAGGGGATCTATCGTCAACGTTGCCTCTACCACGGGATCCCACGATGCCTGCGCGCGAGCTGTAGCTTACGTCAGCTCAAAGGGTGGGGTAACACTTCTCACTCGTGCCATAGCAATTGACCATGCCAAGCAGGGCATTCGGGTGAATGCAATCTGCCCCGGTCCGACGGACACTCCCATGTTGCGCAAGGCAATGACACCTACGGAGTTAGATGCATTTGAAAAAACATTCCCCATGGGCCGCCTCGGACGGCCGGAGGAGATTGCCCAGGCCGCTTTGTTCCTCGTCTCTGACGGTGCTTCCTTTGTCACCGGCACAATGCTGTATGTCGATGGTGGACAAACCGCTCAAGTCTAGTCAGGCGGCAAAGCTCCGGGATATCCCGGAAGCCCTCACACTTACGGTGCGCTTGCTCCAACAGTAAGTGACGGTTATGCAGAAGAATTACTCTGTTTCAGGAGATGACAATGAAGGATCGCGTCTTACTTAGGAGCCGCCAGATTAGTGCACAAGTTATCCTTGTATTTCTTGTTTCTATCCCGGTGATGCTGCCGGCGATCTCCTTTGCCGCTCCCAAAGATGTGTCTTACTCGATCCCTCCGTTCCAGATTGCCGCTTACGACTATGCGGAGATAACGGCGACCGTGATTTCGCCCGACGCGCAGGACCCCTTTGAAGACGCCGCTCTGACGGGAACTCTCGAGACAGAGGACGGCAACCTCCACTTGAACGTGGACGGGTTTTGCGATTCAGCCGATGGAAGCGTTTTTCGCATCCGATTCATGGCTCCGCGCCCAGGGAGGTTTAGATACTCCGTGACTTATCGGCAAGGCGGATTCCAGAAGACAACGACCGGGACTTTCCAGGCGATTGATGCGAACAGGCGAGGGGTTCTGCGCGTCGATCCTCGCTATCCCTGGCATTTCATCTGGGAGGGAACTGGAGAACACTACTTCTTCAATGGCACGACCGCCTTCTGGCTCATGGGTTGGAGAGACGAGCGGACCATCCGATACAGTATCGAGCGGCTTCACCGGTTGCAGGTCAGCCGGATTCGCGTGGCAGTTGCCGGGCGAACCAATATCTTTTATGGCGAACCGGTCATGATCGAGCCTGACTGGACGGTCTTTCTGACCCCGTGGCCGGCTGAGAAAACAGACGATTTCACGCACCCCGGTTTCGATTATTCTCGTTTCAACGTGGAGTACTGGCAGAAATACGAGCGAATGCTGGGGTTTGCACGAGCGCGAGACGTTGTAATCTCCCTGGTGCTGGATATGAACGACAGTAAGATTCACCCCGCGGCGGGCAGTGACGACGAGCGCCGGTTTATTCGCTATGCCGTGGCCCGCTTCGGTGCGTTTTCCAACATCACCTGGGATTTGGGTGATGACCTCGATCTTTATCGCGACGAGAAATGGACCCGCGATACCGGAATGCTGATCCAGGAGTGGGATCCGTACAAGCATCTCGAAACCAGCCATCCCACGAAAATCATTCATCAGGACAGGGGATCCAGTTGGTTTGGATTCACTTCATATCAGGAGTGGTCCAGAGATCAGCATCATCTCATGCTCGAGTCCCGGAAGCTGCAGGAGAGCGCGGGACGCATCATTCCGCAGACAAACGAGGAATATGGTTACGAAGATCACTACCCGCCTTGGGCAATTGCCGGCTCTGAATCCGCAGACACCTTGCGCCGGACCGCATGGGATATTGTGATGGCGGGCGGATATCAAACCGCCGGCGAATCCGCGCGCCGCGGCACCAATATCTGGCCGGACACGGGCGGCGGCTGGATGAATGGCCGCGGAGACGACACCATGACCATGTTTCTCGGCTACGGTCACATGGTGGACTTCTTCACCAGCTTCGATTGGTGGAAGACCAATCCACATGACGAACTTGTGAACAACGGAAACTATTGCCTTGCCGATCCCGGTCATATTTACGCCATCTATCTGCCGCGCGGCGGCGAGGTCACGGTCCAGCTTCAGCCCGGCCGCTATGAGGCTTATTGGTTCAGCGCCATGACCGGCGAAAAGATTGATCTTCCCGCGTTGGCGGGTACCTCATGGACTTCACCGCCCAGTCCCGATCGAAACGACTGGGCGCTGCTCCTTCAAGCGCGGTAGATGAGCCGCAAAGGGCGACGGAAGCGCGCCGGCAAACGCGGCTAAACCTGGACGGCAAGTTGCTGGGCTTGCACCACCAGCTTCGCGCTTTGCCGCGGAGACGCGGGCATTAAGAATCTGCCATTCACTACCGGATGGCCGTGATGCATCTGTTCGGGATTGCTGAGGTTCTCGTTCCGAAAGCGCCGGCGATAGATTGCCGGGGTCGTTCCGACGACTTTGCGAAAGACGATTCCAAAGTAGCTTTGGTCGCAGAAACCAACCTTCTGGCTGATGCTCGCCAGCGACTCGTCTGAGCTGGTAAGCAACGATTGAGCTCGCGCAACCCGGTAGTGATTGAGATATTTCATGAACGATAGGCCGGTGACTTGCTTGAAAAAGCTCATAAAGTGAGACTCACTCATGGCGCAAATGCGAGCCGCTTTTCGCACCTGCATGGAATCCTCGCAATTTTCTCCCAGATAACGGAAGAGCGGCCTCAACCGATCGAGGGCGCGCTGCTGGCGCTGAAAAGTCTCCACGGTTCCGGCGTAAGGCTCGTACTGGCTTACCAGATGGATCAGGAGCATCTTCAAATAGGTTCTCACCGCAAGCCGAGCCCTGGTGGTAGAAGCCGGCAGCTCCGAGCGAATGCGCAGCATCATGTCCAGAACCTGTCGGGGAATGCCGGTTTCGCCGGGCACGATATGGGGGAACTCCGAATCCTGGAGAAGGAAAGGCGTCAGATATTCCGCGCTATCGCTGCCGCCGTCGCAACGAATCAGGTCGGGCTCAAAGAACAGCGCCGCGATGGTGGCAGGTGATGAAGAACGGCACTCAATGCGGTGGTATAACGTACTTCCGATCACCACCAGGTCGCCTTCGTTCACCGGCAGAAGCCTGTCCTGTATGCGGCACTCGGCCGATCCTGAACACAGGTACAGCACCTCGAAGTACCCGTGACGGTTCATGCGCACATCCTGCCCTCCATATCCAGTCAGGAACAGGACATCTACGGGGCAAGCCTCATCGAAGGGCCATTGATGGATTCCCTCAGCGTTGATCTGAGGTTCTACAAGGCTGAAGTGGTCTCTGCAGGGCATTTTGGAAAGTTGGGCGCGGCTGGGCTTTGCCCTGGAACGGAAAGCTTGCGCGCCGGTGAAGGCATCCGGTTGCCGGCCATCAATGCTCGATTCGGAAGACTTCTTCGACTTTGCCATGACGAACTCCATACAGTGATGAATGCAGGTTGATTGTCGCATCGCTATAGTGCACCCACAATTCGAGCTTCTGGCCGACTTCAGCCGCAGCCTGCGAGTCGGGCTGAAGTTCGAGCAGGCCGTGCTCGGCATGGAGTGCACGCAGACTCACTCCGGGCATATCCTTTACCGTGGAAAGCCCCCGCTCACCGCTGATTGCCTTTACCCCGCAGTCGATCACGGCTTGACCCGGGCTTTTCACGCTGATGACCGTGGCAAGAACTGTAAGCGAGCGGCGGAAGGAAGCTCCCCGATTCACGTAGATCGTATCCATAAGCAGGTAAGACCCGGCCTGGATTTCCGTAATTCCGGGATACTCCCCGGATACGGCATGAGTGCCTGTGCCTCCGGTGGAAACAATCGAAACCGGCATTCCGGCCCCTTCAATGAGAGCCGCCGATTCGACCAAGGAACTGCTCCCCAGTCGAACCGATTCGTCGCGTTCCGGGCTCGGACGCATCTCCTGGTGGTGGCCGTCGTATCCCATGAGGCCGCGCAATTTGAGACCTTCGGCAGCAGCGCACTTGGCCAGACCGAGCGCCGCCTCACCCGGCGTCACGCCACATCTTCCCAAGCCGATGTCGATATCCACAACCACCTCGATCTGCGACTTGCAATTCCGTTGCGCCCTGGCCAGATCCCGCACACTGCTGCAATTGTCAATGGCCACGATGACCGAAGCAAATTTCGAAAGCTCGGCCAGCCGTTCGGCCTTTGCCTCTCCCGCCATTTCGTTGGCGATCAGGATGCTGTCCACGCCATGATGGACAAGTATCTCTGCTTCCCGCAGGGTTGCGCAGGTAATGCCGATTGCACCGGCCCGCAGTTGCTTCCAGGCCAACAGGGGTACCTTGTGGTTCTTAAAGTGCGGGCGCAGCCTGCAACGCTTGCCCGCAAAAAATCCCGCCATTTTCTGCAGATTGAACTCCATGGCGTCGAGATCGACAAGCAATGCCGGCGTCGTGATCTGCTCCACGTTCAATGCAAGCTCCTGTCCCAAACTGGAATCCTCAAATGCTCGCTAGGTTTCTGACCGCGTAATCTTGTACCAGTTTTGGGTGCCCCAGGTCCCGCTTCTGGGACCTGGGAAAGCACGAACCTCAACCTGGGTGCCCCAGGTTCGGCGCGTCACTGTTCTTGCGCCTGACCTGAAGCAGCAAGAGCCTCACCGGGAGGAAAGAAATCACGCGGTCAGAGACCTAGGGAACAATCTCCTCGTAAAGTTTCACATCGTATTGCTCAACCAGCAGCGGACGAACCTCGTCAAAAAAGTGCTTGATGTAAGGCATTGCGCAATGTCGATCGAAAGACTCCCGGTCCTTCCATTTTTCAATGAAGGTTACCCAATGGGTGTCGTCGGCGCGCTGGTTCAGCTCGTAGCGGAGACAGCCGGGCTCCCTGTGCGTTGGCTCCATCAAGGAGTGGAGAGAGTCAACCAGTTCCACCGTCCTGCCGTCCAGCGCCCTGAATTCCGCGATACAAACTACCTGGGTTGCATCATTCTTATGCATATTCGCCTCTCTCCGCAACAGTTTTCTGCGACAGGTAGAGATCGTAGGCCGACTCCGGGGTTTCGTTTCCATGGACCACCGCCCGGACCGCCTGGATCATGGCTTCAGGCGCCTCGCATTGAAAAATATTACGGCCCATGTCCACGCCGGCTGCGCCCTCATTGACTGCCTGATAGGCCATTTGGAGGGCCTCCGGTTCCGATACCTTTTTGCCGCCGGCAATTACTAGTGGAACCGGACAACCCGCGGCAACCTGGGCAAAGTCCTTCTCGCAATAATAGGTTTTTACAAAATGCGCTCCCATTTCTGCGCAGATTCGAGTGGCGAGGCCGAGATATTTCGCATCCCGCGTAAGTTCTCTGCCCACTCCTGTGACCGCCATTGTGGGCACTCCATAACGATTGCCGCTGTCAACGCACTGCACCAGGTTGCCGATCGACTCGTGTTCGTGAACTCCGCCGACATAAACCTGCACGGCGAGCGCTGAAGCGTTGAGGCGCAAAGCATCTTCGATATCGACGGCCACCCGCTCATGGGAGAGTTCCTTGAGAATGCTCTGACCTCCGCTTGATCGCAGCACTACCGGTTTCGACATCTCCGGCGGAATCAGGCTCCGCAACGCGCCCCGGGTGACCATGAGTGCATCTGCCATTGGAATCAGCGGCCTGATGGTTACGTCGATGCGCTCCAGGCCGGTTGTCGGCCCTTGAAAATAGCCGTGGTCAATGGCCAGCATTACCGTCCGGCCATCTTCCGGACAAAAAATCCGCGCCAGGCGACTCTTCATCCCCCAGTCAAGAGAGTTGCTGCCCTTGAGGCGAAAGACCGGGCATTCCTGCACCGTGTCAAGATAAAAATTCTTGCTCTCGTGAGCAGAATCGTAGTCAGCCATAATCAACCGTTCCTTCCATTCGTCAAGGCCGCGCTGAATCCCGCGAAGAGTAGTGCGACAGAAAATGCGCCGGCGTCCATAGAGCCACGGGTTTTCTCGCCCAAAAACCTCGCCCGCCCGTGTTTGGCTATCAATGCCGTGGTCGACTCGGCTCCCGAACGGGCCGCCATTTCCGCTTCCTTGAGCGCCGAATCAATCGCTCTGCCCGAGGAGGCGGAAAAGCGAATTGCGCCAACTGCCGGGACCAGTGCGTCCATCATCGTCTTGTCGCCGGGCTCGGCTTTGGTTTGTTTCGACACCGCATGCAGGCCCGCCTCGAAAATCCTCGCCAGCTCCTCGCAGTCGATCTCCTCCCCGAATTCGGCATCTCCCAAGCCGCCAAAGAAGGTTCCTAGAATCGCGCTGGAGGCGCCGCCATCCACGTTCAACACATGCCACCCGGCCTCTTTGAGAAGCATCCTCAAGCTCTGTTGGCTCGCCGGGTCAATGGCGGTTTCCAATTGTTCGGCAACACGCAGCATTGTGGCTCCGTGATCCCCGTCTCCAGCAATGGAATCCAGTTCCGAGAGCAGCACATGCTGTTCGCGTATGCGCTGGGCTGCCCCGGTGAACATCCCGGCAAATTCCGCCTTTCCAATTCGCTGTCTCATTGCCTGACAAAAAAGGGAGCATTTGCCGGTGCATCCCAAAGACTGATGAGTTCTCTATCCATGCGGGCAATCATCAACTGAAAGCCGGCCTGTTCTTGCGTGGTAATGAATTCGCCAATCGCGCTGCGCACAAGCCCGATCTTTCTTGACTCCAAGAGTTGCGCAACTCGCCTGAACACAATCAGCAGTTCCATCAGCGTGGTTGCTCCGGCGCCATTCACTAAAACGAGAAGTTCTTCGCCTGGAGCGACGCCGAGGTCCTGAAGAAGCATGTTGAGCATGATTTCGGCTGTTTCGTCGGCAGACTGCAGCGGCATGCGGCCGGTTCCCGCCTCTCCATGCTGCCCCATGCCGATTTCCATCTCCTCCTCTCCCAACTCAAAGATTGCGGATCCGGTCGATGGATGAGTCGCTGTCCGCACGGCCACAGCCAGGGTGCGCGTGTTTCTCTCCATGTGCCGGGCGATCTCGATGCACTCATCGAGCGAAGCCCCTTGTTCCGCGGCAGCTCCCGCGACTTTGTAGACGGGCAGGAAGCCGACCAGTCCGCGGCGGTCTTCAACATTCGGCCCGCCGGAAATATCTTCGTGGATCAGCATCATCTCGACCTTCAAGCCCTCGCGAATCGCCATCTCCATGGCGATATTTGCCGAGAGCACATCGCCGGCATGACTCAAGACGATCAGCAGCGCACTCTCACCGCCGGCGCATGCCTGGCGAATCGCCTCAATGCACTTTGGAGCACCGGGAGCCGCAAAAATTCCGCCCGCCACGCTATAGTCCAACATCCCTTCGCCCACATATCCGCTCAAACCGGGCTCGTGTCCGCTGCCGCCCAAAGTTACGAGGCGCACTTTCTTGGCGCTCTTCACAACCCTGCGCGCAACAATGTTGTTGCCGGCAAGCCGGACCCTGTCGGGAAAAACCAGCGACAGACCTTCCAGAAGCTCGCCGACCAGGTGCTCAGGATCGTTGATGAATTTCTTCATTCGCATGCCGCGCTCTCCCCGTACTCGTAGATGGAGGGGTCCGACATGATCATCGGCACACGGAACCATCGCGTATGCGCGGCCAAAACGAAGAAGCCGACAGCCAGCCACAGCGATCCCGCTATCTTTGCGGGGCTGCCAAGTCCTGCCCAGATCACGGTGCAAAACAGGAATCCGAGCGCCGGCAGCACCAGATCAAGCAGGAAGCTTCGGGTGTGCCGGTCCGGGGAGCGAACCCAGAGGTTCCAGATGACGGCTGCATTCACTCCCATAAAGCCTAGAAAAGCGCCGAAGTTGAGAAGCTCCGCCGTTAACTCATAACTCATGAATTGAGCGCCCGCAAAGGCCAGAACACCGAGCAGGATGATATTGACGTCCGGGGTATTGCGAACGGGGTGGAGATAAGCAAAAATGCGCTTGGGAATCACGTCTTCGCGGCCCATCCCAAACATCAGCCTGGCTGCGCCCACCTGAGCGGTCAGCCCCGCTCCGATGTTGGCCACAACCAGCAGGAAGGCCATGGCCTTGAGCATCACGATGCCGCCGACGCGTCCGGTCACATCGATGAAGGCGGTCTCAATATTCGCATACGTGCCATAATCGGGCCAGACCAGGTGAGCAAGGTAAACCAGCAGGCCTCCAAAGAGCCCGGTAAAGACGCACACAAAAACAGCGGCCAGCAACACGTTTCTGCGCGGGTTCTTCACGTCCTCGGCAAGCGTTGTCACGGCGTCGAAGCCAAGATAAGTAAGCGCTGCGAACGATGTTGCCGAAGCGATTGCGCGCACTTTGAAAGTGCCGGGACGGTAAAAAGGCGCTATGGAGAACAGCCCGGTGATGCCGTGGCGAACCACCAGGTATCGAACAGCCAGCACAATAAAGCAGCCCAGCACAAAGAACATGAAGAGCAGCAGGGCCTCATTCGCGTGGGCCGTGGAGCGAATCCCTTTCAGATTGAGCAGCGTGATGCCGCCGGCGAAAAGCAGAGCGCCTGCAGCGAAAGGCAGCGAAGGCAAAAACCGCTGGAGAGAGAGCGTTCCGTAGATGACGCAGAAGAGCGGAATGAAGAGGTAATCGAGCAGCATCGCCCAGCCGGCGAAAAACCCGAGAAGTGGATGGATGCCGCGGCTCACGTAGGCGTAAGCCGACCCTGCCGAGGGATAGAGAGCAGCCATTCTTCCATAGCTGATCGCGGTCAAAACCATGGCGACCATAGCGGCCAGGATGGTCACGACCACGTATCCACCCGACTTCACTTCCGCCAATCCAAATACCGTCGCGGGGGCGCTCGGCGTGACCGCCACAATTCCATAGAAAATCAGGTCCCAGAGCGATAGAACCCTTCGTAGCCTGGGCCCAGCGCTTTGCGCGGAAACTGGGGTTGCGGAATCGCTCATGCGGCTCCATCTCTTTCGCATTGCGTGCTGCCGTCCCAAAGGCGCAAACCATTCGAGCTCACAGAGAACATCTCCATCTGCCCGTGTTCATACTCTGTCACATGAATGCGATGTTGATGAGGAAGGGCGAATGCAACGTTGGTCGGCATCATCCCGCGGGTGCAAATGCGTTGCGCGACTTCACCGTTCACATCCAGAACCGTGACATCGCCCTGTCCAAAGACGGCAACGTAGAGAAGCCCGTTTTCGTCAAACGCCATTCCGTCGGGCCCCTTCCATCCCGGCGGTCCATCCGCGCGGATCACATTTCCAAACAACTCCCGAGGCCCCGAGATCTCGCCTTTCCGCCAGCCATAGCGGTAGACGTTTCCGGTAACGGTTTCGGTCACATAGAGCAGGCCATCCAACCCGAAGGCGATGCCGTTGGTGAACAGCAGGCCGCTATCGATCTTTTTCACCGAACCTGTGCGGGGATCGACGCGATATACTCTCCCGTCAATCTCCACGGTCATGTAATCCGGGCGAATCCGATTGTTTGGAGCAAAGCTTTCGATCTTCACTCCGGAGTCGGTGAGATAGAGGGCGCCATCGGGGCCGAAACAAAGGTCGTTCGGAAAGAGGAACGATTCGCCGCCGCATTCGGTTGCGACCACTTCGCAGCCGCCTTCCATCGAGAGCCGCAGCAGCGAAGGGACCTTCGACTCGGCAACCCAGATGGCTCCGCTTCGATCGACGGCCAGGCCATTCGGCCGTCCGGTCTTCCTGATCACCGATCTGGTTTGGCCATCCGCGCTCAACTGGGAAACACAGCCTCGGTCTGCTCCACCCTCGACAATCAGCCAGGTGCCGTCAGGCAAGGCCACTGGACCCTCTGGAGCGCGAAGATCTCCGGCGAAGACCGCTGACTTCCCCATAACATTCGAATCTCCGTCGTCTAATTTCAATTTGCCCGCAACAAGATTCCCGTAATGAGTGTAGCGCCGGAAAAATCTCCAACTCGGACCTGGGAGTAAGGGCTCACAAAAGGCAGTTGCACCATAGTTCCACGCATATTAACGAGTGACTATAAGAAAACTACGAATGAATCTTGAAAAACTCCGAACCTTCGTTCAAACTTGCGAATCGTATTGCTTCAACAAAAGTTTCCATAATTCTCAGAGACTGAACGCTGTCGAACCCGGGTATGATCCTGACTTCAGGCTAGCCTGTCTCTAGGGCTTGCGGCAGCGGGAACCATAGCTTCGAAAGAACCGATCAATCGAGGAGACCGATGGAACTGTCTGGAAAGATAGCGATAGTTACGGGAGCCGCCAGCGGTCTGGGGCGTGCCGTGGCCCTCCGGTTTGCGCGTGAAGGCGCATTCGTAGTCGCGGCGGACACGAATGAGACCGAAGGAGAGTCACTCAATCGGAACTTCAGTGAGCTTGGTTGCGAGGGCGACTTCATTCGTACCGATATCTCGACTGAAGCTTCCGTCAGGAATCTCTTCGATGCCACGCTGGCTCGCCATGCGCGGGTCGACATCCTGTACAACAATGCAGCCGTTCTGTCCTACGAACTCGATTCTCAAGTCCAGGACCTCAGCGTGGAGACGTGGGATTACATCATGGGAACCAATCTGCGCGGACCCTTCCTGTGTTCGAAACATGCGGTTCCGCCCATGATGAAGCAGGGAGGCGGCTCGATCATCAACGTCGGATCTCCCACGGGCTTGAATGGCTGTGCGCCGAACCTCACCGCATACAGCACCAGCAAGGCGGGTGTTATCGGCCTCACGCGAGTTATGGCCGCGGCTCACGCCCGCCACAACATACGCGTGAACTCAATTGTTCCAGGGACCATGGATACACCCATGAACGACTATCTCTTCAGCAACGACGGGTTGCGCGAAAAGTATCGGGAAGCAATTCCTTTGGGAAGGCTGGGAACGCCGAAAGATATTGAGGGTCTCGCTGTCTTTCTTGCTTCAGAGGAATCCGCTTACTGTACTGGGGGCATTTACGCCTGCGACGGCGGACTAACTGCCGTCTAAGTGCGGTTGAAGAGCGATTGTGTACTCATGCCCGGCAAAGCAATGAGTAGCAATTCAACAACGAAACTCCAGAATCCAACATAGCACGAGGCCCTCGTAGATTCTTAAGAAAAAACCATGGGATTTCACCATGAATTGCTCTTGACCACAAGAATTCTCCGGGCTAGGCTTCGACCAACTGTAATTTCAGTTCAGCGCAAAAGTAGCCGCGCAGTGGTAAGTCGCATGCAAACCTTGGGCCAGTTTTAGAAGGGGAGTTCTATCTTCCTTTCTATCTTCTGCCGGGAAAAGTGTCCTGTTGCAGAGCGATCCGGTTGAGACTCAAAACGAATTAGGAGGCAGCACCATGGGCAGATTGTTTACATTCTCCTCCGCCGGGCGGGCAGCACTGCTTTTCAGTCTTGCAGCGCTCCTCCTCGCTCACGGTCCCGCCCCCGTGCACGGGCAGAACTCGACAACGGCCGCCTCCCTGTCAGGCACCGTCGTCGACTCGCAAGGCGCCCAGGTCGCCGGCGCGACCGTGACAGTATTCAACACAGGGCAGGACTTTACCCGATCGTTCAAGACCGATTCGTCGGGGACTTACTCATTCACCCTTTTGCCGCCGGCCGTTTACAGCCTGAAGGTGGAAGCCCCGGGCTTCAAGAAGTTTAATCAGGACCGGGTTACTCTTGAAGTTGGCCAGGCCGCTATTCTGAATGTCACGCTCACGGTTGGAAGCAACCAGGAAACGGTGGAAGTTACCAGCGAAGCGCCATTGCTCAGCACCGAGAATGCCACAATTGCAACTGAGATTACGGGAAAGCAAGTGGTTGATTTGCCGCTGAACATGCGCAACCCCGTGTTCTTGGTCTTCCTAGACGCCGCGGTCAAAAACATCGATGAAGGCTACATGGGCGCTGGACTGGATAACAACGATCAGGCCAGCGCATTCCAGACGACTGGCGGAGAATTCCTCGGGTCAACCGCGTTCGTCCTGGATGGAGCCTGGGACACGGACCCCGGCGTAGGACTGATTTCCTACGTGCCCTCCGTCGATGACATTCAGGAATTCAAAGTCCAGACCTATGGATTCACCGCGCAGTACGGACTAAGTACGGGAAATGCTGTCAGCTTTGTTACCAAGAGCGGGACCAGTCAGTTTCATGGCGATGTGTTTGAATTCTTGCGCAATTCCGCGCTGGATGCTAACTACTATTTCAACAACTACAACGGACTTCCCAAGACAAACCTCCATTTAAGCCAGTTCGGAGCAAGCGAGGGCGGCCCGGTTTATATTCCGGGGCTTCTCAAGAGAAAGGATCGCACGTTTTTCTTCGGACTCTATGAAGGCTACCGTTCCTCCGGTACCTCGGCTAACGCACTTACGGCGCCTACCACGGCATTTAAGTCTGGCGATATGTCGGCGCTGCTAGGTTCTTCGCTTGGTACCGATGCACTGGGGCGTCCGATCCTGGCCGGACAAATCTACAATCCGAGCGCCTATCAGGCTCTCGCCACCTCGGGTCCAAATGCCGGCCAGATGGTCGAAATCCGCGATCCCATTCAGGGCAACAACCTGGCTAACATGATTGACCCGGTTGCCAAGAATCTGATGCAATACTTCCCGAACCCAACCAATTCCAATCAGTTTAACAACTTCTACGCAGTGCAAGGCGTCCCGATAACTTCTGACGAATATACCATTCGCATTGACCATAACCTTACGGAGTCGACCCGCCTTTACGGCAGAGTTTCCATCAAACACCAGACCCAGGTATCGGTCGGAAACCTTTATGGATCGAATGACCCAGGAGGCCCTGGACAAAATAGTCCAAACAATCGCCACAGTACGGCTCTGGGTTTCAGCAAGGTGTTCAATCCGACACTGACGGCGAACGTAAATTTCGGATTTCAGCGGTGGGTTGCACCCAGCGCCGGCCAGGGCTATCCATTTAAGCCTTCCACGCTCGGATTACCCTCGGAATTGGATGCGATTTCCCCGGAGTTTCCGGCAGTCAACTTTTCTGCAGACGCGAGCCTGCTGAACGCCGCACTGACCTCTGCCTATACGCCGCTGGGATCCTCGAGCGAGGGGGACACCTCAACGAATATCGGTACCCTAAGCACGGATATCACCAAGGTAATTGGCCGTCAAACGCTGTCGTTCGGGTGGATGGGCACAATGCAGCAACTCAACACCGTGTCGTACAGCAAGACGGCCTTCGCCTTCACGCAGACTTTTACCAGCGGTCCCGATCCGACTAACCCGACCGGCGGAACCGGCGATTCCTTCGCGTCGTTCCTGCTGGGAACCGCCACGTCCGGAGGAACTGGAATTGTCGTCAGTCCAGCGCAGACCAAGATCAACCAAGGCTGGTACGGCGAGGACGATTGGAAAGCGACGAGAAAACTGACCCTTAATCTCGGCTTGCGTTACGATATCCAGTTTGCGCCGACGGAGCGGCATAACCGCCAGGCCTATTTCGATCCCAATGCCCCCAATCCGATCGGTGACTACAAGGGAGCTCTGGTTTATAACACCGCAAGTAACCGTGGAAATTTCCAGGTCCATTACAATAACTTCTCACCCCGGTTCGGGTTTGCCTACCAGACACTCAAGAATCTTGTCGCCCGCGGTGGTTACGCTATCTTCTATCCCTGGAACTTTTTCGGCAGTACCGCCAACCCGGGGTACTCACAGGGAACCAGCTACGTTGCTTCTCTGAACGGGGGCCTGGATCCTGCATCTCATCTGAGTAACCCCTTCCCGAGCGGGATTCTTCCTGCCATTGGAAATTCCGAAGGCGGACTGACCGACGTAGGACAATCTATTGGCGCCACGATCGTACCCAACAGGGCAAGCCCTTACACGCAGCAGTGGAGTTTTGGTTTCCAATACTCTCCTACTCCCAAAGATGGCATTGAGGCCACGTATGTTGGCAATCACGCTCTCCATGTCATGGTGGGGAACAATCTCAATTTGAATGAGCTTCCGCCCCAGGATCTGGCGATGGGCCAGGTGGCGCTTACTGCGCCCGTATCCAATCCGTTCTACGGCAACCCGGCGGTTGCCGGCAGCAGTTGCGGTCTCGATCAAGAAACTGTTCCGAAGTTTCAGCTTATGCTGCCGATGCCGCAATTTTGCGACAGTGTGCAGAGTTACATTCCCACGGCGGGATTTTCGCTGTACAACGCGGCCGATTTCAAGTACACGCACCGCGCCAACAATCTCACCGTGATGGCCAGCTACGTCTATTCCAAGTGGCTTGACAACGCCGAAAGCAACGCGAATTGGGAAGAAATCTTCATGACCTCGATCGTGCGCAACAACTATGACCTGAAACAGGAAAAGTCAGTCGACCTGTGGGATATTCCAAATGCCGCGGTTGTCAGCTTTATCTGGGAGCTTCCGTTCGGAAAAGGAAAAATGTTCGGCTCGGATTTCAACAAGTTTGAGAATACTGTGTTGGGCGGCTGGCAGTTTTCCTCCATCAACACATTCAAGCAGGGTTCGCCCCTCGCGATTCAAGCCAATCTGAATTCAGCCAGCCTGTATGGCGGCTCCCAGCATCCGAATGTGGTTGGCAATCCGAATGTGGCCGGCAATATAGCGGGCAATCCCGGATGCGTAGGCCCCAGCAAGGTGCATACGGTGCAGAACTGGTTCAATGAGTGCGCGTTTACGGCTGCGCCCGCAGGTTCGTTTGGCAATGCGCCGCGCTATATGTCGAATCTTCGCGCTCCCGGATATGACTTTACGGATTTGGCGATCGAGAAATGGTTCGGCATTCGTGAATTTGCTCGCGCGCAATTCAGAACGGAAATGTTCAACGCATTCAACCACCCGATTCTGGGTGAACCGTATCCCAGTCTAGGCTCCAGTACCTTCGGATTCATCGGCTATGCCGATGTCTCCAGGCAGATCCAAGTTGCTCTGAAGATTTACTGGTAGTGTGGTTGCGATTCGTGCTTCGGGCTCTGTTCCAGTCTGTGCTTGAACCCTCCCTCTCGAGCGCACACCGGACGCAGAGTCCGATTCCTTGCGTCGGCCATCTCATTGCCGCACATTGCTTGAGTGCGAGTAACAATTTGACGAGAATTCTGATTCGGCCTAATTATAAGATGGACCGCAAATCAACGATTGCATCAAAGAAGGGTTGAAGTGAGACTCGGAATCTTCCGTAATTGTTCATTTATGATGACGGTTGCTGCGCTCTTATCGTTCCTTTGCCAAAAATGCATCGCGGCACAAGGCCAGGAAAGTGCGGCAGCCGCTCAGCCTTCCGTGGCGCAGGTGGCTGCCTATCCGCTCAAGCTCAGCCCTAACCGGCGCTATCTGGTCGACCGGAACGATAAGCCATTTCTGATAGTAGGCGATTCTCCTCAAGGGCTAATTGGAAGGCTAAGTGAGACTGAAGCTGACGCGTACTTCGCTGACCGGCAGGCGCACGGTTTTAATACTGCCGGGTGGATCGATGTGGCTTGCGCCGGCAGAGATTTTCCGGACAATAAGACCGGCAGCACTCCTGACGGCATTCTTCCATTTACTGGCTTCGTCTCCGGAGGAACAGATTACACGCATTACGATCTTTCCAAACCCAACGAGACTTACTTCGTCCGCCTGGACCACGTTGTCGAGCTGGCGGCGAAGCACAGCATTTTGGTGTTCATTGATCCGATGGAGACCATTGGATGGCTGCCAACCCTTCGCAATAACGGTCTGGCCGCCTCGTACGCCTATGGACAATATCTTGGCCGCCGCTATAAGAACTTTAACAATGTCGCCTGGATCAGCGGCAATGACTTCAACAATTGGAGGGTCCCCAGCGACGATGCACTGGCACTGGCAGTCGCGAAAGGGATTCAGTCAGTTGACCCGGATCAGCTTCAATCCGTCGAAATCAACGTATTTACAAGCTCTTCGCTCGACGATCAAAGCTGGGCGTCCATAATCTCTCTTAATGGCACTTATACTTACTCGGCAACCTACATCCAGATGTTGCACAGTTACAATCAAACGCCAGTAATGCCCGCTTATCTGCTGGAGGCACATTACGACTTAGAACAAGTGGGCGTGCCGACGGATTATGGGACACCGGATGTTCTGCGGCGCCAAGAATATTGGACCATGTTGAGCGGCGGCGTCGGCCAGTTTTATGGCAATCGCTACACGTGGAGTCTCACGCCTGGCTGGGTGTCATATATAGATACGCTGGGAGTTACACAGCTCACCATCTGGAAGGGTTTCTTTTTATCCTTGCCCTGGCAGGACCTGGTTCCCGACCAGGAACATATGGTGCTTAGAGCCGGCTATGGAACCTTTGGAAGCGCGGAGGTCGAGTTCGATCGGAATGACTTGACTGCCAAAATGAAACCCCGCGTGAGCCAGAGCGATTATGCTACGGCCGCAAGAACACCCGACGGTGCATTCATCGTTGCATATATGCCGACGGCGCGAGCGATTACCGTCAATATGGCGAGTTTGAAATCTCCTGCAAAAGCCAAATGGTTCGATCCAACGAATGGAGCGTACACAATCGTTCACGGCGGACCATTCGCGAATCGTGGATCCCGGCAATTCGCTCCGCCGGGGAACAATCACGCCGGAGACAGCGACTGGGCGCTCGTGTTGGATGCTTCCGGAGCTCCCGAGTAACCAAGCTGGAATCAAGGGGGAACTCGCGCGGCCTTTCTTATGGTCGCCGCCTGCAATAGAGGAAGCGATACGCTTGTCGATATCATTGACACCCCTCGATATCCTCATCTGCTGCATCGCGGTTACGGCCAGTATCGTGTCGGGGCTATGGATCGCAGCTCGAAAAGGTGCGAGCGAGACGAGTTCGCAGTTTTTCCTGGCCGGGCGCAGGCTGGGGTGGCCTTTGGTGGGAGCTTCGCTGTTTGCCACCAACATTGGCGCGGAGCATCTGGTTGGGCTTTCCGGCGACGCATATCGGTACGGTCTTTGCGCCGGCACAGTGGAACTGACGACCTGCATCTGTCTTGGAATCGCGTGCGCGGTGCTCTTTCCTTACTACTTGCGCTCGAAGGTCTATACCATCCCTGAATTCCTCGAACTGCGCTACAACCGTGCGGCTCGCGTCTTCTTCTCCGGACTGATGCTGGTCATCTGCATCCTGACCAAGCTGGCCTTTCACCTGTATGCCGGCGCCCTGGTTCTGCACGGCCTGCTGGGCTGGAGCGTGATGCCGACGGTAGGATTCATGGGAGGCATGGTGGCGCTGATCGCCATTGCCGGCGGTTTCACCGCGGTCGCCTACACTGACTCGATCCAGACCGCAATCATGATTGCGGGGTGCCGCCTGGTACTCTTCATCGGGCTGCATCGCGTGGGCGGGTGGCACTCTCTCGTTTCTTTAATGCCGGGCGCGATGCACATCGGAAGAGCCTATGACGACCCGAATTATCCTTTCTGGGGAATCGTATTGAGCTCGGCATACGCCGGCACTTTCTATTGGGGAATGGATCAGGTAAATGTGCAAAGGGTGCTCGGGGCGAGAGACCTAAAGCAGGCGCGCAGCGGGGCAATGTTTGCCACGCTCCTCAAGCTGAGCCCTATCTTCATCTTTGCGCTGCCGGGCGTAATCGCATCCACGCTCTATCCGGGCCGCGACCCGAAGTTAACGTTCATCACCTTATTAAATGACTTGATACCTGTTGGAGTGCGCGGATTGGTTCTCGCGGCCCTCCTTTCCGCTTTGATTGGCTCGTCATTGTCCGTTATGAATTCCGTGGCCACTCTCGTCGTCCGGGATTTTTTGCTGCATATCGGCAGGAGGGTTTCGGAAAGGAAGCAAGTGATGATGGGCAGAGCAGCCATCGCTGTAACTACACCGCTCGCCATTTGCGGTGCGTACCTCATCTATGCCACGCCCGATGGTTTGTACAGATATCTCCAGGCAATCTCTCTCTACCTGGTGATGCCCATTACACCGGCAATTTTCTTCGGAATATTGAGCAAGCGGGTGACATTCCAGGGAGCGGTTGCTTCAGTGCTGGCCGGGAGCGCGATCGCAGCTCTCTTCGTTGCCGACCAGATCTTCGGACCTGCAGGAACGCATCTTTTTCCCTGGTTGCACTGGAAGTTGACGTTTAACTACACCTACAGGGGATTGTGGGGAACCTTCGCCACAACGGCGGTTCTGTTCGCGGTATCGCACGTGACGCCGCCGCCGGACCAAGCCAGGATGCATCGCCTCACGGTGGATTGGACGGCTTCTTTCGAGCCGTTTACGGGCATCTCAGACTGGAGGCTGCATTGCGCGATTCTGGCGCTCGCCACAGTTGCACTCTATGCATGGCTATGGTAGCTCGTTCGAATCGGCTGCCTCATTGCCTTGGCGGTAGCGGCGCGAGGGCCGCGCAAGGGTCATTTGATTCGCGGCGGAAAGGAATGCTCCCCTTCGTTGCCTGAGCGGCCTCTCCCATCCGCCCCGGCCCTCACTTCCGGGCGGTCTGACGCGCAGGATCCAGAAAGCGGTAGAGAATTTCAGCAGCGTCGATCCTGGTCAGCGGCGCCCCGTTCCGGTCGCCTGCAGCTTCATCTTCAATGGACGTGCTGGATTCATCAGGCGCCGCATGGCCCGCTGCGCTTGTGGTCTGCGCGTCGGCTCGGTGTTCCAATACGGCCAATGAGGAGATAAAATCCGCTATTGTTTCAATCTCTTCCGGGCAGTAGAGATCGGCATCCTTTGCGCAGGGCCGCACCGCGTGGGCCGCGGCCAGCGCTTCAACGCTTGGCGATTGCTTGGAGTAGAGCGGCACGTCTCGGAAGGTGGCCTCTGAAGCGAGCTGGTAGCCCCATCTGCGGTCGAGAGCGGTTGCTGCCGGAAGCAATTCAAAGGCAGCAACCAACGTATCCGCAGCCTGAGCGCGGGTCAAGACCTGCAGTGGCGCAAACCCCTCCGGAACTGCACTCACCCAGCCATGAACAAGCGCATACTCTGCCGCCGGCCACTCACTCCCACTCCGCGGCAGATCGCTGAGCTCTTGTTTTGCCAGTCCGCTGTTGAATTCCAACAGGGCGCGCTGCACCACCCCGGGATCAACCTGGCGCGGCTGTACATTTTCTGCAACGGCAATCGCGGCCAGGGCCCCGGCCGCCTGGCCGGTAAGCATGGTAGTCGGTTGCAGCCGTGTCGCACTGTTCGCCATCCGCGACTGGGAGATGTTCTTTTCCGCGGCGAGCAATCCATCTACCTTTTCCGGTATCAGAGTTTCCATTGGAATCTGAAATGGACCATTCCGGAATTCGCGCGGCATGTCGGTTGCGTGCTCCAGATCATGTTCGTAATCCTCTTCCGTGTTGCAGTCGTGCAGGTATTCCGTATAGTCGCCCACGGCGATTGCGTCCTTGAAGACAGGAGCCGGATCGATGTCGGACCTGTTGATGGCATCGGGCCACGGCTGCTCCCGGCGGATGTCCCCGCCGACCAATGTGTAGGCGCCGATGAGACGGCGGCTCTCGCGAACATAGGGCAACAACGGAAAGTCCACTTCAAGCGCCTTGAATTCCCGCGGAATATTCGGACAGGAATTCTCCTCGCGATTGTAGGGTGTGTCGTATCCTTCGTCGTTCGCGACCGACCACGAAGTTTCCCCCAGATCGTGCTGGATATAGTAGAGAAGGTCCAGTGTCCGCAGCTTTGCGGCGCAAATAATTTCCTTGCGCTTCGATCGATCGAACAAGTCGGTGTCTGCCAGTGAGTCATTGAAGAAATTCAACAAGGTCCTGGTGATCTTCCCCGGCGTCGAGGCGGTATAGTTCTCCGGGTTGGAGGAATCGGGGAGGGCTCTGCATTCATTGTGCATCGTGAAGTTGACTGGAATATCCTTGGTCGTCGCGTTTCCATCACTGCGCAGAAATCGGCGCATCGAGGTCACAAACGCGGAGTCGTAGCCGGGAGGCGCATGCTGCATCAGCAATTCGGGTGGCACGCCCTTCGGATATTTCTTGATGACCGCTTCATACGTCATATCCTGTGTGCACGATTTTCCGGGTTCTGCGCTTGTGAAGCGTCCTATTCGGTACGCTGCCGCCGTGAGCGGCAGCACGTCGCCCAGTTCTGTCGCATCGATCACAACCTTGCTGTGAAAAATGTGATTCTTTTCCGTAACCACGCCGGTGACCGTTTGTTCCGTCCCTAGGACCTTGTCGACTCTTTCCCTTAGAAAAAGGCTTACATGGCCTTTCCCTTCGCGATTGACTTCATCGATCATTTCAAAAAGGACTTTCTGGATGGCGGACGGCTCGTAGCAGTGATTTGAATCCTTCCAGTAGCACGTGCCAACCGATTTTCCGCGGGCCTGGTAATAGGCGCGCATGTGCTCAAGAAATTCCGCATACAAACCCGACTCGAGCGTGGTGGCGCCGCCTTCGTTCATCGTGCTGTCGGCGGCGGTGGCCATTTGACCGCCGATCCAATCGGTCTCTTCCAGGAGCGCCACCTGCGCTCCCAGCCGCGCGGCCTGAAGAGCGGCAGAGACTCCGCCCGTTCCAGCGCCCACAATAACCACATCGGCGCTCTGCTCCGCGCGAGCCTCGGTTGGCTCCCCCGTCACGCTACTTGCCCGCAACAGCAACAAGAGCGCCAGGAGCCACCAAGGCCTGCACTCCCACACTGGACTTCGCAACTGGAGACGATTCACAGTCCGAATTGCGTCTCCGTTCATCTCGTCAACCTCTCCTGGGTCCTAAGCGGCTTACTTCATCTCGATTAAGAACCGCGCATTGCTGATGTTCATGCGATTGTGACGGCCGGCAATCGCCGGTTCATCCGTAACGCCGGAGCGTGAACGACGGGTGCGCCGATCGGAAGTGCGGTTCGAGCAAGAATCGGATTCAGCCCCGACGGGTGTGACTTGAACGGCGTTTCAAGGGTGTTCGTGAAAGAGCGCTGCATCTGCAACGGGCTACAAGCACAGTAGGACCATGCTTCCATAAGAAGCAGCGGGTGACTATAAGAATTCGACGAATCAATCTCGAAAAACTCCGAGCCTTGCTTGATCTCCGCGGTCTGCAAGGAGCCGTGCAGGGTGCGGTTTCCAGTCCCGGAAGAGGGCGGGCTGAAGAAGCGGCGGTTCGAACGGCGTTAGACAATGCGCATGGTCATTCCGCCATCAATCACGAAATTCTGTCCAGTGATGAAATCATTCTCGATTAACGAGACGATCAATTTCGCGACTTCTTCCGGCCGGCCTTCCCTGTGCAATGGAACGCGATTCTGGATATTGTTGATGGCCTGCTCATGCGACAGATGGGCCTGAAAAGGCGTACGGATGATGCCCGGAGAGACACAATTGACGCGAATGTTCTCGTCGGCAAGTTCACGGGCAAGGCTTCGTGCGAACTGCGGCAGCGCGCCCTTTACCACGCCGTATGCAAGGGCGCCCAGGCAGCCGCGAAGGCCGGCCGCGGAACCAAGCAGGATAATGGCGCCTTCGCCTCGCTTTGCCATATGCGGTGCAGCAGCCCGGGAAAGATGAAAAGCGGCGTGGACATGAACAGCAAAAGCATTCATCCAGCTTTCGTCCGTCACGCTATGGAGCCCGCCGGACTCGGGTCCTCCGGCCGAATGAACAAGAACGTCGAGCCGGCCGAACTCCTCAATAACCTGGTCCACGCAGTTTCGGCACGCCTTGGGGTCGGCGACATCGGCTTTCAGGAACCGGAAGATCGAACCATTCGCTTCGCCTGAGAAACGCTCCGGCTCTCGAGGAACGCCGCGTCTCGACGCCGATACGATGCGAGCGCCTTTGCCTGCCAATTGAAGGCCGGTGCAAGCGCCAATGCCGCTCGTGCCACCGGTGACCAGACAAACCTTGCCCTGTAGATCCATTGTCCCCCGTCGGGAATCAAACGTTTCCATTACTGACATAGCAGAAAATACACCCGAATGCAAGAATCAGCAGAAATAGCTGCATTTATCAAAATACTTGCCAGCGAATGCGTAAATCTGACATATTATTTCGAGTCATGAAGCAACCATCGGCCTGCGGCTGAACCTGGGTTCGTCCAAGAAGCGGTTGCCGATTGAGAAGAGTCAGTTCCAATGAATCGAAGAGAATTTCTAGCGTCGAGCGCTGCAGCGTTGGCAATGGCCGGTTCTCGTTCGGGCTTGGCGGAATCGCCGGAGCCGGTCCGCGGCTTCCCGGAAGAATACATAAAAGACGACCCTTACATCGAGAATCCGCCCGTTGCCAGTTACCATTGGGCGTCGGCGAGCGCATATGAAGAATTCGAGGACCTGAAATTTGGAATTCGAATCCACTGGGGGATCTATTCGATATGGAACAAAGGTGCGGAATCATGGCCCTTTCTGGAAATGTCGTTCGACGAGCGGAAAGAATACAACGACCTGTATAGAACATGGAACCCCTCCGGATTTGATGCCGGCGCGTGGATGGATATTTTCAAAGAGAGCGGCATGAAAATGTTCGCCTTCACGACTAAACATCACGAGGGTTTCTCCATGTTCGACACCCGCACAAGAGTGAAAAACCGCGCCAACTGGACAGCCGGTGGCGGACCGGAGATCGAATCGTGCGACCTCGCCTACTCGATCATGGAAACTCCATTTCGCCGGGATGTAGTCAGGGAGCTTTGCGATGCCGCGCACAAGCGAAACATCAAGATAGATCTCTATTTTTCGCATCCCGACTGGTACGATGCGGACTTTCGGCCCTATGTGGTGCATCCTCTCCAAGTGCCGTCCTCGGCAAAACTGCTTACCGCGCGCGACCTCGAGAGAACGCGCCGGACCTACGGCAGCAGTCCGGTGATCGTTCCGGATCCCTCCGATATGGAAGTGGCGCGAATGATGAAAAGGCATCGCGAGCAACTCGTCGAACTGCTTACCAATTATGGAAAGATCGACATGATTTGCCTGGACATGTGGCTTGGGCCAAAGGTCTGGCCCGAGCTCCGCAAAACGATTTTGGAAATGCGCAGGTTGCAGCCGAATGTCATGCTGCGCAACCGCGGCATCGGAAACTATGGAGACTATTACACCCCGGAGCGCGCTGTCCCGCAATCGAAAGAAGTGTCTGACAAGCCCTGGTTCTCCATCGATCCGCTTGGCACCGACTTCTCGTACGAGCCGGACGCCGCGAAGTACAAGGGGACGGTATGGATCATCCGGAATTTGGCGGACACGGTTGCCAAGGGAGGAGGCCTGATGATTGGCGTCGGGCCCGACTCTCACGGCGAGTTTCACATCGAAGCGGTACGGCAAATGAAAGCCGCCGGCGCATGGCTCAAGGTTAACGGCGAAGCCATCTATGCTACGCGGCCGCGCGATGGAACACGCTGGTCGGAAGGCGACGAGGTTCGTTACACGCGATCGAAGGACCGGCGGTTTGTCTACGCGATCCTGACCGCATGGCCGGGCTCGCAGATGACTCTGAAGTCCGTGCGGCCCAAGCTGAACTCCACGGTGTCGCTGTTGGGATCGAATGCTTCGCTGCAATGGCGATTCGAACCGGATACGGGAACGACGATTACATTTCCGGAGAATCTGCAACAAGCCGGCAACCGGCCGTGCGAATACGCCTGGACACTGAAATTCCACGCAACGGAAATATGAGTGCCTTGTTTGCGCGCGGCAACACCGCGGGTGACTCGATCGGCAAGTTGGACTCATTGGCCGCTCGCAGCGGACGAGCATGGAAATTCCTCGAGAAAGAGCAGATCGATGCGCTCATTACGGATTCATCTTCCATTTGGGGTTCTCAACTTGGTTGTCCTTTGCGCCGCTGCAATCGCTGCCGGCTCTACGTCAGGTGAGGACATTTCATCTCTTCCCAACGCGATAGTGCAGCAGACCGCGACGGGCTTTGTGGCCGAGCTGAATCACGAAACCGTGCAGGTGACGGTATGCAGCGGCTCGGTCCTGCATATAGTGGCGTCTCCGGGCGATGTGCCGGCGCCGGGCGCCTCGCCGGCACAGCCCTGGATGTTAAGCGATGCGACTGCGTGTCCCGGCGCACTCTTCAATTTCACACAGGGCGCGAAGAGCGCATCCCTCAGCACGGCCAAGGTGGTCGTTACAATCGACAAGAATGCGGGAACTTTCGTCTTCTCCACCATCGAGGGGGACGAACTCTTGCGGGAAGGCCCAAAGGCGCCTCGTACCTATGAGCCGGTGGCGTTCAATGGCGTGAACGCATTCCAAACGGAAGACCGGTTCTCGCCCGGAATGACAGAAGCGTTGTATGGGCTGGGACAGCATCAAAACGGCATGTTTAACTATCGCGGCGCGACGGTGGAGCTCGGACAAGACAATACTGATGTGGCAGTGCCGTTGCTGGTTTCCACTCGAGGCTACGGACTGCTGTGGAACACGGCGTCGCTTACTTACTTCGACAACCGCTATCCGCAAGTGTTCAGTCTGAGTTCGATGGCCGCCCGCGCAATCGATTACTACTTCATCTATGGCCCCGAACTGGACGAAGTCATCCACAGTTACCGCCAGATGACGGGGCACGTCTCGCTGCTTCCAGAGTGGGCTTACGGATTCTTCCAGTCGAAAGACTCATACCGGACGCAGGCCGAGGTATTGGAGATTGCCGGGCGTTATCGGACGGAGCACATTCCACTGGACTGCATCGTACAGGACGGCGGCTGGTGGAAGTCGATGGGCGATTTGCCTTTCAGACCGGCTTACCCCGATGTAGCCGGAGAGTTGAAGGAGCTGCACGGCGAGCACGTTCACGCCATGATCTCGGTGTGGGGCGGCTATCATGACGATTCAGCGAACTTCCAGCAGTTGAAGGCCAGCGGCTGGCTCGTTCCGGGAACGCGGGAATACGACGCGACCAACCCGGCCGCACGGGACTTCTTCTGGACGAGCCTTCCCGGACCTCTGCTCGCTCAAGGGTGGGACTCCTTCTGGCTGGACGCATCGGAGCCGGATTCGGGTCCGCACGAGGGCGACGTGTTGCTGCGGGAAAAGAATGTAGCCATCGGCAGCGGCGCCATGTATACAAACGTCTTTCCTCTGCTCCACACGAGCGGCATTGCGGAGCATTGGCGGCAGGCTTCGCAGGATAAGAGGGTCTTGTTGCTCACGCGTTCTGCGTTCCTGGGCGAGCAGCGCAATGGAACGGTGGTGTGGAGCGGCGATGTCTATCCAACCAGCTGGGCCTTCCAGCACCAGATTGCGGCGGGTCTGAACTTCGCGCTCAGCGGAATGCCCTATTGGACAACGGATGTCGCCGGGTATTGGCCGCTGTATCCGGGCGCGTCCATGACTACGCCCGAGTATCAGGATTTGTATGCGCGCTGGTTCCAATTCGGTGCTTTCTGTCCGATGTTTCGGACACATGGACACCGGGAAAACAACGAGATCTGGACCTACGGCAAAGTTGAGCCGGTTTTGGAGACCTATGATCGGCTGCGCTATCGGATGATTCCGTATATCTATTCTCTGGCCTGGAGGGTGACGCACGACGATTACACGTTACAAAGGCCGCTGGTCATGGATTGGCGGGCAGATCCCAATGTCTGGAATATTGGGGACGAATATATGTTCGGGCCTGCATTCCTGGTGAGCCCGGTTTGGAAACAAGGGGCTCAGAAGCGCGAAGTGTATTTGCCTCAGGCTGCCGCTTGGTACGACTTCTGGTCCGGAGAGCGAGTTGCGGGCGGGCAGGAGCTGGAGGTCGATGCCCCGATTGAAAAGCTGCCTCTGTTCATGCGCGCCGGGTCGATTGTGCCGCTGGGGCCGGAGATTGAATACACCGGTCAAAAACTGGGCGCTCCAGTCGAGATACGAATCTATCGCGGCGCGGACGGCGAATTCGATCTTTATGAAGACGAAGGAGACAGCTATCGGTATGAGCACGGCGCGTACGCGGTGATTCCAATTCATTGGAATGAGGCGGCCGGGACGCTGAGTATCGGAGACCGGATGGGGAGATTTGCAGGGATGGTCGAACGTCGGGAGTTTCACATTGTCCTGGTGGGCAAGGGGCATGGGGTAGGTGAGGCCGTTTCTTCAAACCCCGATGCCAATGTGGAATACTCCGGCAAACATCTTGAGTTGACCTTCGGCGCCGGACCAACTCGGTAAAGCCTTCTTCAACGGATCTCCATGGGAAGCGTCCCGGCGGATTGCAGGATGCCGCGTTTGAAATGCGCACATAGGCTTTCAAGAAAAAATCGCGAGATTTCACTATTCTCTTACGTTCTTTCAGGCTTATTCTGAACGATCAAGTGGCGTTGCAGGATGCGGCGAAGTCATCGAGCCCCATCGGAGGGACGTTGCCAGCAGAGCAAATGATCGGATTAGTGAACTACGCCAGGGAGCCCCATTCCGTAGAGCTTCGCGAACTTCCCATTCCTGAAATTGGCGAAGAAGATGTTTTGTTGAGAGTAAGAGCCGCCGGCATTTGCGGGAGCGACCTGCATCAGTACAAAGGCAGGCAAAGCTGGCCGGTGAATTATCCGGTGGTTCTCGGTCATGAGTTCGCAGGATTGATTGCCAGGCTTGGCAACCGTGTGAACGGCTTCAAAGAAGGTGATCGCGTGGTTAGCGAAACCGCGGCCGTGCTGCCCAGGGATTCCGCGCTCATTCGCCGGGGGCTTTACAACTTGGAGCCCAAGCGGCTTGGTTTCGGATATGGAGTGGACGGAGCGATGGCGACTTTTGTGAAAGTTCCGGCGCGCTGCCTTCATTCTATTCCCGCTTCTGTAACCTTGGAAAACGCCGCGTTAACAGAGCCGTGCTGCGTGGCCTACAATGCCGTCTGCGTCAATTCGCGCGTTCGTCCCGGTGACACGGTGGCCGTGATTGGCCCCGGCCCCATCGGCCTGCTGTGCGTGGTTCTCGCGAAGCTTTCCGGAGCCGGACATCTGGCGGTGATTGGCATTCCTGCCGATGCCAGGCGGCTCGCAATTGCCCAGCGGATCGGCGCAGACGCGACGCTTGGCGCCCAAGGCGAAGACATGGGCGAGTGGGTCAGGAACTTCGGCGATGGCTATGGATTCGATCTCGTGATCGACGCCGCGGGTGTGTCTGCGTCGCTCAAGCTCGCTCTCGATATCGTTCGCCCCGCGGGGCAAATCACCAAAGTGGGTTGGGGTCCTCAGCCGCTCGACTTTTCACTCGATCAATTGGTTCAGAAGGCTGTCACTCTTCAAGGCAGCTATTCCCATAACTGGCCGATTTGGGAAAAGGTTCTTTCCCTTTTGGCTGCGGGCAAGATCGATTTGAATCCACTGCTCAACCGGATCGCACCGCTCGACCAATGGCGCGAAACATTTGAGCAGATGCATTCCGGCGCGATCGTCAAAGGGGTGCTCACGCCGTGACCCAAACACCCAGGCTCGCGGGCAGACGTCTGAACGGAAAAGTAATCCTCGTGACCGGCTCAACCACCGGCATTGGCGAGGCCATGGTGCGCCTCTTTGCACGGGAAGGCGCCAAGGTCATGATCCACGGTAGACGGAGAGCCGCGGCGCAAAAACTGGCCGCCGAAATCGGGAAGCAATCGTCATTCGTCCTTGGAGATCTGGAAGATCCCCGGGTTCCCGCGAAACTTATCGCGAAAACGATCGCGCACTTTGGAAAAATCGACGGCCTCGTCAATAATGCAGCTTTGATGACCCGCGGCGGCATCGAGGATACGGACTCGGTATCGTTTGACCGCACCGTTGCCGTCGATTTGAAGGCGCCATTTCTCCTCATCCAAGCCGCCATGCCTCACTTTCGAAAACAGGGAGCGGGGCGCGTGCTGAACATCGGCTCCATCAATGGCTATTGCGGGGAACGCACCATGTTGGCCTATTCCATCTGCAAAGGCGGCCTCATGACCTTGACGCGGAACCTTGCGGACGCACACGGCACGGAAGGCATCCGGGTGAATCTGCTCAACGTCGGCTGGACGCTGACGCCGAATGAATGGGCCTTGAAGATGAAAGAGGGCTTGCCTGAGGACTGGCCCTCCAGACTGCCGAAGACTCTCGCTCCTTCCGGCCGGCTTCTCGCTCCGGACGACATCGCCCGGGCCGCGGTTTATTTCCTTTCCGCTGAGGCGGCTCTCATCAACGGCGCAATTCTCGACGTGGAGCAATACCCCCTCATTGGGCGGAATCCAACCAAGGAAGTCTCTTGAACGCTGTCTTGAAACCGAAGCTGGCCGTATTTCCGAAATGCTATCTGGACCAGCTCTGTGTCCATCGAACCATGTCGGTTTTCGAGTGGATCGAGCTTGCCGCAACGCTCGGCGTCGATGGACTCGAGTTTTACTCCGGTTTTCTCGAGGAGAACGAGACATTTCTTAACCATGTCAAGGCAGCCCTCGAAACGCACAGCCTTGCCATGCCGATGCTCTGCTGCTCTCCCGATTTCACTCAGCCCGATCCCCGCCGGCTCGAAGAAGAGATCAAGCGCGAAAAGCAGATGATTCAGATCGCTGCGTTTCTTGGCGGCCGGTATTGCCGCGTCCTCTCCGGTCAACGCCGGCCGGAACTCACGCGAGAAAACGGCGTTGCCCAGGTGGTCCGCGTGCTGAAGGGGCTGTTGCCGTTTGCCGAAAAATGCGGCGTTGTCCTGACCATGGAGAATCACTACAAGGACAACTACTGGCAGTATCCTGAATTCGCTCAGAAGATGGATGTCTTCGTCGAAATCGTGGAGCAGATTGATTCGCCCTGGTTCGGAGTCAACTTCGATCCCTCGAACGCCATTCTCGCGGGCGAAGACCCGCTGGTGCTGCTCGAATGCGTGAAGCATCGCGTCGTTTCGATGCACGCAAGCGACCGCTATCTCAAATCCGGCGCCATCGAGGATTTGCGCAAGGAAGAGGATTCAGCGGGCTACGCGAGCCGTCTCGCCCACGGCGTCATTGGGAAGGGGATGAACGACTACGACAGGATTTTTTCGGTGCTTCATTCCGCCGGTTTCAACTCCTGGATTTCCATCGAAGATGGAATGGGCGGCATGGACGACCTGCGGGAATCGGTCCATTTTCTCAAGGCCAAAATCGATCGCCACTTCCCGGGCCAGAGCTGTCGCGAGGAAGATTCACAGTGAACACCATTGTTCAAATCTCGCTGGACCTTACTTCCATCCCTGAAGCCCTCGAGACCGCGCGCCTCGCCATCCGCGCAGGGATCGACTGGCTGGAAGCAGGCACTCCCCTCATCATTGCGGAGGGGATGAACGGGGTTCGCGCCTTGCGGTCCGAATTTCCCCAGGCGCCCATCGTCGCGGACCTGAAGACGATGGACGGTGGCTGGCTTGAGGCCGAGTTGATGGCAAAGGCCGGGGCTACGCACGTGGTGGTGATGGAGCGTGCGCATCCGGAGACGATCAAGATGGTCGTGCAGGCAGGAAAAGATTTTGGCGTGAAGGTCATGGGCGACAACCTCGCGGCTCCGGACAAGGTGGCTGCCGCCAAAAGACTGGAAGATTTAGGCTGCGATTTCGTCATCCATCATGTCGGCTACGACGAACGTCGAGGACTTGCGGCGGCAGGAATGCCATGCCCAAGCCCCCTCGATCAATTGCAGGCGGTGGTCGCGGCTGTTCGCGTGCCCGTACAGGCTGTTGGAGGTCTCTCGATTGAGCAGGCGATCCGCACCCCCGAATTCGGCGCGCCTCTCGTTGTCCTTGGGGCTCCGCTCACAATCGATGCCGAATCGTTCAAGGCCGCATCAGTGGATCTCGAATCCGTGCTTCGGCTCGTATGCCGGAGGGTTCATGCTTATCGTCACTGTTCGACTGGATGACAAGAGAGGATGGAGGGCCCCGGTTTCCGGCCAAGGAACGTGTGACGCGTGGAAATTGCCCCTGCCGGCCAACGCGGCAGCGGTGACGTCAGTGGTCTGTTGGCAGGGAATAGAAAGCCCTGGATTCGAGACAAGCGCGACGGTCAAAAAGGAGCAGCCGTGAAATTTGCCATCATCTTGATCGCATCCATTTCCCTCGCCGATGGCGCCGCGCAGGGACAGATTGCTGAACGGCCGGATTCCACCACCATTGCGCTCCCATCGGCGATCGAGGAAATGGAATGCATGGGCGGCCAGTGCATCCCCGATGCCAGGATCAACGGGACGTGGGAATTCAGCGGAATACTGGGCAACGCGCAGTGGAGCAATGGCGCTGAGGCCAGGCTCGTGATTGAACGCTTTGACGAAACAGGCATTGAGATACGGCGAATCGACCTACCCGGCAGTTCTTCGTACGGTCTGACTGCGGTCTATACGGGAACGTTGCATGGCGATCGCATGGACGGCTCCGTGGTGTGGTCGTGGAACGGGCACTGGAATGACGAGCACCCGAACGGCCAGTGGTCGGCGATCTTACAAAAGGCAAAACCGCAGCCTCCTCCGGCTCAAGCCATCAAGATCCCACCCTCGCTGATTGAATGTGAGGCGGACCAATGCGCTCCCGGCCGCGAGGGGGGATGTCTCTGGACATTCCATGGAACCGACGGCGAATCGCGGTGCAACAATGGGGCCGTTGCAAAGCTCGAAATTCAAAAGTTCGATACGGACGGCGTTGTCATTCGCCGAACCGGCCCGCCGGATAGCTCTTCGCATGGCCTGACCGCGATCTACACCGGAACCATGCGGGGCGATCGCATCGCCGGCATCGGAACATGGTCGTGGCCCGGCCATTGGAATAACCACAACCCTTCCGGCAAATGGTTCGCCACGATTCAGAATGCCGATAGTGAAGCCCTCCCCGCAGTTCCGCCGCCTTTGGTTTCGCCTGATGTGCATCCTGACGGCAGCGTCACCTTCCGCGCGCTCAACCCGCACTCGCAGGAGGAATTTCTTGAGTTGGTAGGCGCCAAGCCGGTCATTATGCAGAAGGATGATCTGGGGGTCTGGAGCATTACCACCAAGCCATTGCAGCCGGACTATTACGGCTATCTCTTTCGCGATACCGGCGTTCCCGTAATTGACCCATCCAATCCTCTGCTTTGGCCCAATTTGCTGCAAACGGAAAACATGGTGCATGTACCCGGCCCCAGCTCGCTGCCATGGGAGTTGAACGAGGGGCCGCACGGGGTTCTGCATCGTCACTTCTACAAATCCGCCATCATTGGCGAACCGCGCGATTTTTACGTGTACACGCCTCCCGGATACGATCCGCGCGCCGAAACCGAATATCCCGTCCTATATCTTCTCCACGGGTTTGGCCAGAAATCCAAAAGCTGGACGGAGATTGGGCTTGCAAACGTCATCCTCGACAACCTGATCGATGAAGGCAAGGCCAGACCGATGATCGTGGTCATGCCCATCGCTTACGGCGGTGAAGATATTCTCGCCGGTGGAGGCAAGGTGTTTTGGAACGATGCTCTGCGCTATAAGAACTTCGACAGGTTCACCAACGCCCTGTTGACCGAAGTGATTCCGCAGGTGGAAGCCGAGTATCGCGTGAAAAAAGATCGCGAGGACCGGGCCATCGTCGGGCTCTCCATGGGCGGAGCCGAATCTTTACTGACTGGACTGAATCATCTCGACGAGTTTTCCTGGATCGGCTCCTTCAGCGCAGGCGGCATCAGGAATGACTTCAGCCAGGAGTTTCCGCAATTGAATGCTTCCTCAAATACGAGGCTGCACCTTCTTTGGGTGGCGTGTGGCGTGGACGACGGGTTGTTCGCCATCAATCGCGAGTTGAACAATTGGCTCAATTCACAAGGCGTCGCCCACACCGATGTCGAGACGCCCGGCCAGCACACGTGGATGGTGTGGCGGCGCAACCTGGCAAGCTTTGCGCCCCTGCTGTTTCAGCATTAATTCCAGCCCGCTCGCGTCCGGTCATCGGGAGTCGAATGTGTACGCCGCCGCGGGACAGGCAGGCACATGCCTGCGGCAGAAAATGAGGAGTAGCTTCATGGCCATGATTCCGGAGATGACGCGTCGGACGTTCATCAGGAACTCGGCGCTGGGAGGAGCATCTTTGCTCGCTTCCGGAGAGGTTCTTGCGGCCGCGGGTTCGCAAGGAGAGCAAGCCATTCGTCCCGCAAAAGGCGGGACGGTCAGCGGCGCTCGGGACGAAAAATCCATCGTCGAAAACGAAAGGATGCGGATCGAGCTGGATCCGAACAGCGGGGATATCGTCGGGCTCTGTAACAAGCGCAGCGGCCGGGAGTACATCGCCGCCAGGGAGTGGGCGAAGGCTTTCCGGTTGAATGTTCCCCTTCCGGGGCGGGTGACTGGATTCAACGCCGATTACTCCGCGAACGCATTCGATTCCTGGATGCAGAAGAGCTGCACAATCGCTCAGGAGCGCAGCGAAGAAGGCCAAACCGTCTGGGTACGCTATTCCAAAGTGGAATCCGCGGCCGGGACGTTTCCAATCGGGGTTGCCTATAGCATTCATCTGCCGAATGACTCCGATGAGGCGACGTTGCGGCTGGAGATCGAGAATCGTTCGCCCTATCAGGTCAAAGAGGTTTTCTTTCCGTGGATCTCAGGAGTGCAGGAAGTTGAAGACGTGGCTTCGGACACGTTTGCCGCACCGAACATGATCCATTTGGGAACCGAGCTTCGCAGGCATTTCGATGCCGATGCGAATTGGGAGGAGTATCCATATTTGTTGGATATTCCCACCTGGCCGGACGGGTACAGCTTGTCCATGCCATGGATGAACTATGGAGGGAAGTCAGAGGGCATCTACCTGGCCAGCAACGCCAGAACGGGCATTCACCACATGCTCATGGTTCAGGATTACGGCCGGGTCAAGCACCCGGTTCTGGCTTTTGCCTGGGCCTTTCCATCGTATATTGCCCCAGGGAAAACGTGGCGCTCTCCGGAATTGGTTCTGAGCCTCCACGACGGCGATTGGCATGCGGCGGCCGATAAATACCGCTCCAGTTTGAGTGGCTGGTATCGCAAACCCGATACACAACCGGATTTCAAGAGATCGTTCGCCTCCTTCAATAGCTTTTTCACCGAGCTCGACTTCATGCAGATCGCCGAACTGGCGGAGGATATTCTCAAATACGATTTGCGTCACCTGGTGATGTGGAACTTTGGCGATTATTACCCTGAGGTGATGCAGCCGGACGATCTTTCGGTCGATCCGCCGCGGCTGGGCGAGTTTACACCGCAATGGGGTGGCTTGCCGAAATTGCAAGCCGCCAATCAACGAGCCCGGGAGTTGGGTGTGAGCACAGGCATCATCTTCTCGCAGCGCCTGTGGAACAAAGACACCCTCACGCCGGAGCTTCGGAAAATGGCGGAAGATTGGGTGATTCGCAGGGAATCCGGCGATCCCATCTCAGAATCCTGGGATCACCAGCATCTCGGCGCGGCTCAATGGAGCGGCTGGCAGCAGTCGTTCGGGCATTTGGATTACATCATGTGCAGCGCGGTGAACGAGTACAGGGATTTTGCCATTCGCAATGTGCGCGGGGTGTTGAAACGAGCCGGATACTCCATGATGTTTTACGACCAGGTGGTGGAAGGCAATCTCTGCTTCAGCTCAAGGCACGATCATGCGGACGTAAGTGCTCCCTCCATGGCCACCCCGGCGTTCGTTGAATTGCTCAAGAAAGGGATGAAAGCCGATAACCCTGACGCCGTATTGATCGGGGAAGGCTGGGAGGTCCTCTCCAGTCAACATCTGGACTCAGGATGGGTATGGCGGGTTCCTCCCAATCCCGAAGTGTTGCGGTACACGCTTCCATGGGTCGTCAACACATCGGCCGTGGAGGTCGATGCCGGACTGGCCAACCGGTATTTTGTCCTTGGACTTCAACTGGCGATCGTTGCCGGAGGGCTGGAAAACGGAAAGAAGCTGAGCGACTTCCCGGAGTTTGCCGGGCACGTCAAGCGTCTGGCGGGCTTTCACAACAACACAGAACGATTCTGGGTGGGCGGATCCTTTCAGGACGATATTGGGCTGCAAGTTTCGGGAGCCTTCGCGAAGCTCTATCAAACCAGCCGGGAGGTCGCAATCATGGCTGCGAACCTCAATGAGGTGGCATCGGCTTTCACTTTCGATCTCGATGTTTCCCGCTACGGAATTAAGACAGCGGAGTATTCGGTCATCTCATCCAGTGGAAGCAGCGAAGAGGGAAGTGCAATTCGGCAGGGAAGCGTACTCCATGGATCGAGATATCTGGCGCCCTTTGAAGTCGCCGCAATTGTCTTCCAAAGGGCAGCGTAACAAATTTCGCTTCTCGCCGCGGCACACTGCAACGGTTGATCCGGCGGACGGCCCCGGTTCCGGACCATGCTCAATTCCGGCTGTCAGGCGCTCCCGTTTTTCTGTGCGCCGGCCGTTGGTCTTCTCAGCCTCCAGTCGTTCGAAGTCGGAGGTACCGTTTGCTGCAGCGATTCGACCACTCCATACTGCACATGGGCGCGCATTGCTTCATCCGCGGCAATCGGATCGGGTCCGGTCACGGCCTGAAGCAGTTGAACATGAAAGCCCGGCGGCAGCGCCCGGCGGTTTGCGGCGATATCGAAAAACCAGTTATAAATCAAAACCTGGTTCATCTCGATAGCTTCTTTCAGTTCCTGGCAGCGGGCGCACTCAGCAATGCGCATGTGCAATTCAAAATGGAGAGTATGAACGGCGTACTGCATATCTGAGTCGCCGCCCTGTCCGAAGCGATCGTACAACATGTCCAGTTGCTCGGCCAGCCGATGCAACTCCACGCGCTCTTTCATGGTTGCGTGTACCGCGCAAAGACGGGCGGATTGCGCCTCAAGGGCCTCTCGAACAATGCATCGCCCCCGCACTTCTTCCGGTTGGGGTATGCGCACACGCGTTCCCGCCCGCGGCCGGCTTTCAAGAAGCTTGTCGTTCTCCAATTGCCGGAACGCTTGCGATACCGGAAGCAGGCTCATGCCAAACTCCTCGGCGAGTCGGCGCGCTGACAACGCTTCACCCGGGCTCAGCTCGCCGCGAAGAATGCGCTCGCGAATCCGAAAATACGCTTGATTCCAAAGAGAGGGAGAAAATCCCACCTTGGGTCTGTTGGTTTTAGCAGTCGCCATCGTATGCATTCAATCCCGTTTTAATTGCAATGTCAATATCCACTTTCGACGTTCGGCTCCGCGAACCATGAACAACGCATAAATTTTAGTTGAAGCCAAGGCAAATTGAAGGTCCGGAAATCATCGACCGGACCTCAATTGTATGTCTAATATGTGTTGAATCAGTATCTTACTCCCAAAACACGCGGCCACGAGAAAATGCTTGACTTCCAGTCATTTCCTAGGCTATCCTCCCACAAACTGACATGTCAGTTGTGAGGTCAATTCAAGGATTGTGCGATTTTTTTCGCTTTAGGAGGCGTATGGTGCGCAGACTCATTCGTTCCCCGTTTACAGGCCGTTTCCCACTCTTTCTTGGTGTAGCCGCGTTGTTCGTCGCTTATGGTCTTTCCCCACTCGCCGGCCAGAACCTGGCCTCAACCGCGTCTGTATCCGGTATCGTGACTGATCCTCAAGGCGCACGCGTAGCCGGGGCCTCGCTAACGCTCTCCAGCCAGGACCAAGCCATTACGCGTCAGTTCACGACAACCTCGACGGGGACATATGCGTTCAGCCTGCTGCCGCCGGCCACCTACACGCTGAAGATTGTGGTCAGCGGATTCACCCCATTTGAGCAGGATGGCATCGTTCTTGCGGTCGGCCAGGCAGCGGAGCTGAACCCGACGCTCACTGTAGGCAACACGTCGCAGCAGGTGGTGGTCTCGGGAGAGGCGCCGTTGCTGACAACGGATACTCCGGATGTCGGAGATGAAGTTTCGGGGAAGCAGATGCTTGAGATGCCTTTGAACTTCCGCAGTTCACTGGCCCTGGTTTTCCTCGACTCTCAGAACAGATGGTTCGATCAGGGCGCTCTTGGCAATACGGTCGACACCGCTGACCAGGATTATTCGCTGATGGCGGTCGGCGGGCAGTTATTCGCGGCCAACTCCTTCCTGCTGGATGGTTCGTGGAATGGCATGATGGCCTATAACGGCGTCATGTATGTGCCGTCGATCGATACGGTGCAGGAATTCAAAATGTCGACCAACACCTTTTCCGCGCAATATGCGATGAGTGAGGGCAACGTCATCAGCGTGGTCACCAAGGGCGGCACAGAACAATTTCACGGCGACCTTTACGAGTTTTTGCGGAACTATGCTCTGGACTCCAATTTTATTTTCAACAAAATCGCCGGGGTGGCGAGGACGCCGACAAGGATGAACCAGTTCGGTGCGACCGAGGGTGGCCCGCTGTATATTCCGGGCCTGATGCACAGGACGCATAAGACGTTTTTCTTCGGCGGATATGAAGGGCTCCGCCTGGGCGCTGTTTCGCAGTTGACCTCTACGGTACCGGATTCGGGAATGGTAGCTGGAAACTTGTCGGAGTATCTGGGTGCGCTGCTACCCAACCTGGATGCACTTTGCCGTCCAATTTATACGGGACAAATCTACAATCCGTTCAGCACCCGATCCGTCGTTGCAACTTGCGCCACCGCGAATAACACAGTAGGCCAAACGGTCGAGATTCGCGATCCGGTTCCGAACAACAACATTGCCGGCGTGTCCGGCCTGGAGGACCCGGCTGCCAAGGATATTGTGACCTACTTCCCGGGCCCAACGAATTCAAAGACCCCCGCCCAGGGAAATAATTTCTTTGCCGATGCCAGCGTTCCAACCACCTCGAACGAGATGAATGTTCGCATCGACCAGATCCTGACGGACAATTCGCGTTTCTATGCCCGATACTCTAGAAAGTGGGAAGCGAAGGTGCAATCGGCGCCTCTTTTTGGGGCCTCGAATCCTGCCGGCCCTGGACAGACAAACCCGAACAATCGGTACAATGTGGCGTCGGGCTACAGCCAGGTACTTAGCCCCACGCTCACTTTGAGTTTGAACTTTGGATACAATCGCTTCGTCGAGGGCAATGTCGGCCAGGGGGCTGGATTTGACTTGACGAAGCTCGGATTGCCCGGATCGCTCACCACGGCCTCGCCCTTCTTCCCAATCGTGAATATCTCGGGGTTCGCCGAATTAGGCAATGCGACAACTGAGGCGACTGCGCTCGACGAGGGAACCATCAGCGCAGATGTCGTCAAGGTGAAGGGGAACCATACATTCTCGTTCGGATATATGGGCATACTGAGCATGGTTCTCGGCGGCGCTCCGGTCCATACCACGTTTAACTTCACCTCGGCATTTTCAGCTGGCCCGAATCCGTCGAATCCGACGCCGGGGACAGGAAATGCCTTCGGCTCATTCCTGATGGGCGCGGTAGCGCCCTCGGGCGGGGCGCCGAGCAGCTCGTCGACAGGGGTTGCCCAATACCCCGCGCTCAGCAAACACTACTTCGGATGGTACTTGCAGGATGACTGGAAGGCGACGAAGAATCTGACGCTTAATCTTGGCATGCGCTACGACATCCAGCTCGCTCCCACCGAGAGGCACAACCGGCAGGCGTACTTCTTGCCGAACCAGGTGAATCCGATCAGCTCGTTTGCCGGCGGCGGCCCTTATTATGGGCAGCTCGTTTACAACACTCCGGGCAACAGGTACTTCTATCAAAACTCCTATACCAATTTCTCGCCGCGCCTTGGATTCTCGTACATGGCGGCCAGGAAACTTGTGGCGCGCGGAGGCTTCGCGCTCTTCTTCCCGGACGAGTGGGCAGGTGACCCCACCGAGCCGGGGTACGCGC
The DNA here is from genome assembly GCA_963770555.1 of uncultured Acidobacteriaceae bacterium. Taxonomy (GTDB): domain Bacteria; phylum Acidobacteriota; class Terriglobia; order Terriglobales; family Acidobacteriaceae; genus Telmatobacter. The sequence goes on along the minus strand of CAVYQC010000005.1, from coordinate 2,298,378 downwards.
AAACAACGAACCTTGTATCTTCGTTGAACGGAGGGCTGAATCCTTCGTCGACCCTGAGCAATCCGTTCCCGCAAGGGATTCTTCCGGTTATTGGAAATACACAAGGCGGCCTGACGGACGTGGGACAAAACCTGAGCACGAGCGTTTTCAAGAGGCCTTCGTCTTACGTCGAACAGTGGATGTTCGGCTTGGAATACTCCCTCACGCCGCGGGACGTGATCGAAGCTGACTATGTGGGAAGCCATGCTCTCAAATTCGTGATTAGCGGGTTGAACCTCAATCAGCTTCCTCCCGCAGATCTTGCGCTCGGAAGCAGCGCGCTTACCGCTGCCGCTACCAACCCATTCGCCGGCTTGAGCCCGGTTACGGGAAGCAGCTGCGGTTTGGCCGGCGCAACGGTTCCCGCCTACCAGCTCATGCTGCCGATGCCGGAATACTGCGACAACGTGACAAACGCAAAGGATAATACCGCCTTTTCGTTCTACGACGCGCTCGATGTGAAGTACCAGCATCGTCTGAGCAATGACCTCACGATATTGGGCACCTACACCCGCGGAAAAGCGTTGGACGATACCGTCGGCGGCTCCTCGTTTGAAGTGTTCTACTCTGAGATCGTTCGCAATAACTACAACCTTGCCCAGGAAAAATCTGTGGCTTACGCCGATACTCCAAATGCCGCGGTGGTCAGCTACATCTATTCGCTTCCGGTGGGCAGAGGGAAGTTGATCGGACAAAACTGGGGTAAGAAGACAGACGAGGCCTTGGGCGGATGGCAGGTTGCCGGAGACACCACTTTTGACGAAGGGATGCCAATGGGAATCAGCGCAAACCTGAATTCGGGGAGTGTGTACGGCGGCGGGCAGCATGCAATGGTCGTCGGCAATCCCACGGTCCCGGGTCCTGTCGCGGCGAACCCGAACTGCAACGCGCCCAGCACGCTCCGGAACATCACTCATTGGTACAATCCCTGCGCGTTTGAGGCGGCGCCTGCCGGCGTCTTCGGCAACGCGCCGCGGTATTTCTCAAACCTTCGCAGGCCTCACTATTACGACTCGGACATCTCTCTTTCGAAATGGACAAACCTGAGCGATTCAGTGCGCATGCAATTTCGCGCGGAGTTCTTCAACGCGTTCAACCATGTCAATCTCGGGCCGCCGACGAATACAACGCCCGGCACCGCGAGCGTCGGGTCGATCGTCTATGCAGACATCGCACGGCAGATCCAATTTGCACTCAAGGTATATTGGTAAAGCGAGCCAGGCGCAATTTATTGCACCGGGAATGCGTTGCGCCGCGGAAGCTCGCACTGTATCGAAGAATGCCCGTCCATCGGCTTAGCCCGTCGCTTCAAGACGCGGTGCAACTGCGGAGACGTGAGGTGTTGCACTCACGAGAGGATGCGGATTGAAGCGGCGGGACTTCATAGGTCGGTCGGCATGGATGGCGCTTGGCGCCGGTCTCGGAAAACATCTGGAGATCGGCTCAAGTCTGGCGGAGAGCATGGGCTCAGAGAGTGAGACGTCAGCGGAACCCCATTCGCAGAGCGCGGGTCCCGCTTTGCCGGGCACGTCGCCATTGACCGCGGAGGGCGATCTGGCCGCGCGGATGGTGGAAGGGATTCACCGTTATCTGCTGAAGCAAACCCAGAGGCAGATAACCGAGCGGGCGCGGTTGTGGAGCCGCGACTATGCCTCACCCGAACGTTATGAGATTTCCATCGAGCCGAATCGGCTGCGCTTTCAAGAGATAATCGGGGCCGTCGACGCACGGGTTCGCGGCCAGGCGCCGGAACTCGTTGCCGGCTTTCCAGTGCAAACTCAGGTTGCTCAAGGTCCGGGTTACACCGTATATGCGGTACGCTGGCGTGTCTTCGCACCGGTAACGGCCGATTCGGATGGAATGGAGGCAGAGGGATTGCTGCTGCAGCCGCAAGGGCCCCCGGTAGCCCGTGTGGTGGCGATTCCGGACGCGGACTCGACGCCGGAGATGTTGACGGGGCTCGCGCCCGGAACACCTGCGAATGCACAATTTGCGCGCCGGCTGGCAGAAAACGGCGTTCAGGTCGTAGTGCCCCTGCTTATCAATCGCGATGACACGTTTTCGGGCATTCCCGGCATCGGCATGACCAACATGCCTCATCGCGAATGGATTTACCGCATGGCCTTTGAAGTGGGCCGCCACATAATCGGGTACGAAGTGCAGAAGGTGCTGGCGGCGGTTGACTGGTTTCAGAGCGAGAATGCAAAACTGCAATTGCCGGTCGGAGTGATAGGCCATGGTGAAGGCGGGATGCTGGCCCTCTATAGCGCAGCCATCGATGCCAGGATCGATGCAACCGTAGTCAGTGGCTATTTCCAGGCGCGCGAAGAGGTCTGGAAGGAGCCCATCTATCGGGACGTGTGGGGGTTGATTCGGGAATTCGGCGATGCGGAACTAGCCGGTCTGATTGCTCCGCGAACTCTCATCGTGGAAGCGAGTCAGGGACCGGAAATCGCCGGCCCGCCGCCGGATTCGGATGAACATAAGCCGTTCGCGTGCCCCAACGGAAGATTGACGACGCCTTCTCAGGAGCTTGTAAGAAAGGAATTTGACCGGGCGCTCCCTTTCTTCGCGGGACTGGGCGCGGCCGGCAAGCTGCAATTCATCGCCAGCGCCGGAGGGCGAGGGCTTCCAGGCTCGGAAGACGCGATGCGTGCATTTCTTCTCGCGCTCGGGTCAAACGGCCGTCTGCTGCCCATGGGCGGTCAGCCCGCCGAAGGAACCGTGAGCTACGATCCGGTTCCCAGGTTAGAGCGCCAGTTCAATCAACTCGTGGACTTCACGCAGGCGCTGATCCGCAAGTCGCCGGACGTCCGAAGGGAATTCTGGAAGAAGGCGGATGCTTCCTCTATTCAGAGTTGGAAAGATTCAACCAGATACTACCGCGATACCATCTGGGATGAATTGATCGGGCGGCTGCCGCCGCCCAGCTTGCCTGCGAATCCGCGCACCCGGATGATCTTGGATGAACCCGGTTTCAAAGGGTACGAAGTGATGCTCGATGTGTGGCCGGATGTATTCGCCTACGGAATCCTGCTCGTTCCGAATGGCCTGAAATCCGGCGAACGCCGGCCGGTTGTCGTCTGCCAGCACGGCTTGGAAGGCCGGCCGGCGGATGTATCGGATCCAAAAATCGACGACCACTTTTACCATCACTTTGGCGCCACTCTGGCAGGGGAAGGGTTTGTAACATTCGCTCCGCAGAATCCTTACATTGGCGACGACAATTTTCGGATCATCCAGCGCATGGGCCATCCCCTCAAGCTCGCCTTGTTCTCGTTCATACTAGGGCAGCACGAGCAGATGCTGAATTGGCTATCCACGCAGCCGTTTGTGGATCCGGCTCGTATCGGATTCTACGGTCTGTCGTACGGCGGAAAAACGGCTGTGCGCGTACCACCGCTTCTCGATGGCTACGCTCTCTCAATTTGCTCAGGGGATTTTAACGAGTGGGTTTGGAAGACCACTACCGTTCTCGCGCCGCAAAGCTATCTCCTGACCAAAGAGTACGACATGTACGAATTCAATTTCGCCAACAGGGTCAATTACGCCGATCTGGCTAATTTGATGGCGCCACGGCCGTTCATGGTGGAGCGGGGCCACGATGACCCCGTGGGAGTGGACGAGTGGGTTTCATTTGAATACGCCGGTGTGCGCGAGTTCTTTGACAAGATGGGCATTGGCGACAGGACGGAGATTGAGTTCTTTAACGGACCGCATACGATTCATGGCGTAGGAACATTTCAATTTCTCCGCCAACATTTGCGATATCCGGAGTAGCAGGGGTCCCGAGGTTCTCCTTCGGCTGGACTCTTTCCGGCCTTGGTTTGCGCCCACAGTGCGATCGTGCCATCGCCGCCTCGATCGCCAGAGTGGAAGACCGCACGTCTGCAATTTTTTGCAAATTGAGCTGTGCGCGTTCCGGCGGTCTGTTCACCGGTGCAAACGAGGTGGTTGAACCGATCCGCGATCGGATGCCGGTGATTCTCGCCAAAATCTATTCACGCTGGCTCGGCCATGGAATGCAGTCGCGGCTGTTGCTTGACCTGCCGCGGTCTCATCCGGCCGAAGTGACGGGGGTCTGAGAGGTTAAAGCCGCCTTCGGCGATCCGCTTTTTCTTTTCCCGGAGTTCAAGTGTAGAATTGCCTCGCTTCCCACCAGGCCAACTTCCCGAAACTGAGGACGCAGTCAATGAACGAGCACACGAACGCGAAGACCGTCGTTGTTACCGGCGACTTTACTCTGGATTGGAACTTGGCGCGTGACCCTGCGACGGAATCGCAGGGGGGACTCTGGGAGGCGGGCGTTTGTACCCAACTCCGGTGGCAGCGGGGCGGGGCAGGGCTGCTTGCCGACCTGGTCCAGGGTGTTGCCGGCGCAACCCGCTCTCAGGCCGACTGCCAAATATGCCAGGCTCAGGCGCCGCGGCGCAGCGCAAACGGAAATGGCCCTCCCATCGATGCAGAGGACCCGCGCTACCACCACTCGTTTGCCTCCTGGAAACCGTTCGATTATGCCGTCAAGGGATCTGAGGCCGCAAAAGGCAATGAGAACGAGAAGCCGGCGTGGAGGGTCGACGAGTTTCTGGGCGCGCGCCGCTGCACGGATACAAGCTCGTCCAATGGCTGGGCTGCGGTCGTGAACGATTGCCCCGATCCGCACCTGGTGGTTCTGGACGATGCTGACCTTGGCTTCCGCGACAATCCCGAATGCTGGCCGGTCAGCCTGACAACGCCGGGCAGCGATCCCTGGGTGCTGGTCAAGATGAGCCGCCCGGTTGCCCAGGGGAAACTCTGGGACCACCTCTGCCGGCGCCATGCCGGCAAACTCATCGCCCTGATGACGGTGAACGATCTGCGGCTCACCGAAGTGCAGGTCAGTCACGGGCTTTCCTGGGAGCGCACGGCCCAGGACCTGGTTTGGGAGGTCATCTACAACCGCAATCTGCCCAGCCTGGTCACCTGCGCCCACGTTGTGGTCTCGTTCAACGCCGCAGGCGCCTTCCTCTATTCACGGGATAACGGAGACGGCCTGCCTTGCCGGCTCATCTTCGATCCACAGGTGGTTGAGGGGGTGTGGGAGCAGAACTATCCAGGGCGGATGGTGGGTTATTCATCCTGCCTGGCTGCGGGCATTGCGAAGGAATTCATGGTTGCGCCGGTGAAGCCGGATATTCGCAAGGGCATCCGGTCAGGGCTTTCGGCGCTCCGTTGCCTGCATCGCGAAGGCTATGGCCAACGTGGCGCTTCTTCAGCCGATGTCAAGCTCGATTTCCCGGTAAGCGCCATTGTCTCGGCGCTTTCGGCGGTAAACGATCCGTTTGAGGAAGTAGACGTGCCCATGCGCGCGGGCAACAAGTACTGGACGATCCTCGGCGACCGCTACTCGAACGATCTTGACGAGCTTGCGGCCAGGGTGGTCTTGAACGGGCCGGAGAAAGAGCTCAAGGGAGTGCCCCTTGGACGCTTCGGCGCTTTACTCACCGTGGATCGGCATGAGATTGAAAGCTTGCGCGCCATCCGGGCCTTGGTGGGCGAGTATCTGGCCCAGCCGCGCCCCAAGCGGCCTGTGTCGATTGCTGTCTTCGGCCCTCCCGGCTCGGGAAAATCCTTCGGGATTACGCAGCTTGCATTCGCGCTTCGCCCCGGCGAAATTGAGGTCAGGGAATTCAATCTCTCCCAGTTCCGCTCCACCAATGAGTTGTTGTCGGCTTTTCATCAGATCAGGGATATCGGGCTCGGCGGCAAGATCCCCCTCGTCTTCTGGGACGAATTCGACAGCGATTTCGAGCGCATGACCTATGGCTGGCTGCGCTACTTTCTTGCCCCCATGCAGGATGGCAATTTCCTGCAAGGCGGCCTTGCGCATCCCGTCGGCAAAGCCATCTTCGTGTTTGCCGGCGGGACCAGTTGGACGCTGGACAACTTCGGCGGCAATGCCAAGGACGAGAGGGAGGCGCGAGCAGCCAAACTTCCGGATTTTGTAAGCCGCCTGAAGGGATATCTGAATGTCCTTGGCCCGAATCCGCAGGAAGATAGACCCGATCCCTATTTTGTCTTGCGCCGCGCGATACTGTTGCGGTCCATGCTCCTGAGGGACGCCAAGAAGTTGGTGCGCAACAAGCAGGTGCAGATTGACTCTGGCGTGCTGCGGGCCATGTTGAATACCTGGCGATTCAAACACGGAGCGCGGTCGATGGAGTCTCTGATCGCCATGAGCCAGCTTGATGGCAGGACGCGCTTTGAGCGTTCCAGCCTGCCCACTCGCGCGCAGTTGGATCTGCACGTTGACGGGCGCGACTTCCAGGCTTTGGTTCAGGAACTCCGGTTGGAGGGCGCAGTAATAGAGAAGCTTGCCCAGGCCGCGCACCAGGTCTTTTGCGCGGCGCTTGTGAAAAGCGATTGGAAATACGGGCCGAAAAAGAACAACGAGACAAAAGAGCATCCATACCTTACGGACTTCGCTCTGCTTCCCGAGGAAGAAAAGGAACAGAACCGCGGACAGGTACGCGATATCCCCGTCAAGTTGGCCTTCGCCGGATGCTATATGGTTCCGGAAGTTGAAAACGAGGAGGAATTCAATTTCCCCGCGGACGTGCTTGAGGAGTTGGCTTCAAGGGAGCACACGCGCTGGATGCGCCAAAAAGCAAGGAGCGGTTGGCGCTATGGAGATCCCTGGGACGAAGGCAAGCAGGAGCACCCCTGCATGTTGCCTTGGAAAAAAGGTGACCTGCTCCACTATGCGGACTTTGCCGATCGGCTGGGAGACAAGGATCTTCCCGAAGGGGAGAAGGAAAAAGACCGGACAGCGGTGCGAGAGATCCCTGCGATACTGAAGGCCGCCGGATACACCATTGTGCCGGCGAGCACTGAAGCGGGGAGAGCCAGGGCAGTTGCGCAGAAGTGAGCGGCGCGGGGGCTGGAATTCACTGGAAGGCGTATGATTTCGTGAGCCAAGCACAGCAAGAAGCAAGCCACTGACGATCGCGCCTATGTGGCCTGCAATGGGGGATAGACGGCTGATGGCTGCAATCAGCCGCTGACGCAGCCATGGCCAGGCCGAAATCGCTGGAAGGCGGTAGGTACGATGCTGATTCAACTTGAAACTCAATACGCCAAGCCGAAGCCACGCAGTGTCTTCTACTCCTACTCCCACAAGGATGAGGACTTGCGCGATGAGCTTGATACACACTTGAAACTTTTGAAGCGAGAGGGCTTCATTTCGACGTGGCATGACCGGAAGATTTCGCCTGGAAACGAGTGGGACCACGTTATCAATGAAAGCCTCAACACGGCGGAAGTCATCCTTTTTCTCGTAAGTCAGAATTTCCTGGCTTCGGAGTATTGTCGCGACATTGAAATGCGCCGCGCCATGGAGCGCTACGAGAAGCGCGAGGCCATCGTTATTCCGATCATTCTGAAACCTTGCGTTTGGACCTCCGAGCCATTTGCAAAACTGCAGGCGTTGCCCAAGAACTGTCGTCCGCTGGTGGAGTGGCCCGATACCGGATTTGCCCGCGAGTCCGAAGAACTTCGCGCCATGATGGTTAATCTGATCTATCCCAGATTGCCGAGCGTGAAGAATGAAGGGCACCACGGCCAATGGGTCATGAAGCTGCGAAGCCGTCCCGGTGTCGATCGTGAGACCCACGCGCGCCAGGTGGTTGCACGTCTCAGGGAGTTCACCGAGGATTTCACAATCAATCTGCTGGCGACGGCGTCGACTCAGATTGCCGACGGCGAGAAAATCGCCATGGGACTCATGCTGATTCTCACCGGAACGCCAGAGGCATTTTCCAAGATCAGTGCGGCGCAGGATAAGGGCCATCTTGTCGAGGAGGTGGACAACGGCATCGTTTCTTTCTATGCAATATTAGGGGCGACAGTGCAAGGCTCGTCCACGGTCGGCGGCGCGGTTGACATTCCAAATATCGAAGATGAGGACCTGGTATTGCGGCCCGGGCGCAAGGTCGAGACGGCAAAATTGGTGGGACTACTTCTGCCTGAGGCCGAACAGGAAGAAGCGAACCTGAGTTTTGTGACTGACCTCGGAAACACGGCCTCCAAAGGTGACGATGCCCGGCGGGCTGAGGACCAGACGCTCTCCGAATACTTCTACACCAGTCTGGTTCTCAAGAATGAACTCCAGTGGGTGAATCTTTCGGCTTATGAGTCTGACCGGATGCTTCCGCCTGAGCTTTCCGGCACTTCGATGGGAAAGAATCTCCTTTCGCAGGATTGCATGCTCAAACGACTTACCGCGTCTTTCATGCACCCCGACTCTCCGATAGGGCGGGAATATTGGAACGCGGTCTATGCGGAGGCGCGCCGTTTATTCGGGACCAGCAAACTGCCTTTTCGCTCATTTCAAAAAGTGTGGGTGCGCGCAAGCAAGGCTGATGTCTACTCGGGAACGAGGAGCAGAGACAAGCTTATGACGGGTCTGACAGCCTCGTTTCCTCCCAACGCTACTTTCGCGTTCCTCGTAGCCAGCGATCTGGAGGTTGTGTGCGAGGAGGATCTGGTAGCAAAGTGTCATGGGAACGGGACAGGCTGTGACACGAGCGGCACCGACTTTACGTTGGATTTATTTAGGAAGATTGTTCTTCCCAGGCTCAAGGAAGAGGTCAATGGGGGAGAACATTTCGCTGAAATACGAAAGATATACAGTGCTGAGATCCTCGCAACGTGGCTGAAAAAAAGCCAACAGGTCATCAAGAGCGAAAAGCTCCGCAAATTTGTGAATTGCGGTGACACGACAGCCAAGGTTGTATTGCGCAGCGTGGTTCCGCTCCTGCCTGACAAAGGAGCCGCTGTGCAGGTTGCGGCCGGGCCGAGCGTAGCCGAAAAGAAGGAACACGCGGGGCCAGTCGAGCATGCAACGCCGCACGCGCCCGCATTCAAGATTTCGGAGAATGTCGAGTACTTTGCACAGTATGTGCGGCTTTTCAAAGACGGCGTGTTTCGGTGCGCGCGAAGCGAAACGGGGGACGCGCCGGATGAGCGCGTAATCCGGGTCTACTTTTCGGGAGCCATCGATTTCCGGAATCTTCCCGACGTTATCAAAGTGGTAGAGAGGTGATCGGAAGCCCCCACCGTCGTAGACTGTTGAGTCTTCGTCGGCAGCGCCTTTTCGCGCCGGGCAAATCAAATAGAGTCATCCGGTCGATGCCGGCTAGCTGTGCCCGAGGAGGGACATGATTTTGTCGCGGCATTGGACTCCGCGATGGACTAAAAACTGGAACTCGGCCGGCCTCATCCTCAGCTCGCCTTGATCTCCACGTAGCGCATCAGCATCAGCCAGTCCTGCGTCTCCCGCAGCATGATCTCATCCACCTGCTGCAGCAAGTTCTCAAATCGTTCCGGATCGGTTGCCGAGGCCATCTGGCGGCCTAATCGCTCCAGTTGAGGCACCATGTTGGCGCTGCGCTTTTCCAGCCGCAGGTGCTCGCGATGCGCCTCCATGCCTGCCAGCGATGCGGCGATTGCCGGAAACAGAAGAGCGATGAACGCCAGGCTCAGATGCAGGCCGTGGTGCAGCATGTGCACAGGCTCCGGCGCGTTCGTCGATGGCCGCCAAAGGAGCAGCATCAGGTGCAGCGCCGCTGCCGCAATGGTTACCGGCAGCACAATCTTTCCCGCCGTGGCAAGGCGCTTGCGGGCCTTCCCTTCACGCGCTCTCTTGTCTTTGTGGAACTTCACCTGGTCGCCGATCCAAACTTCGCGGATATACGAGTTCAGCATCGGGCATTCTCCTTCATCGCAGCCGCTGAGCGAGGGAAGGCGGTCCCAAATCTCATCGAATACGCGCACCGGCCAGTCGTTCACCGTCTGCGAGTGGCCCATGTACGGAAGCACTTCGATCGGTCTTGGCTCCACGCCGCAGATGGCCATGAAAACCCCACTGCGGATTCGCTCCGCGAGAAACCGGTTTTCAATCCAGGCCAGGTGAGAGTGCTTGCTGCGCGCCTGCCACAAGGTCACCGAGATTACGATCAAAAGTGCCAGTTCGGCGCCATACCCGCTCCAGGCAAACGCCGGAAGCAGAACGCCCAGCGCCGCGCATCCCACTGCCGCCGCAGAAAGACCATAGATGTCTCTGCCTGCCCGGTGAAACCGATCCCGGCTTTGCTTGGCTACGATTGAAGCCTGCGCATAATACGGAAAGAGGCGGGCGTTCACTAACTCCCGCACGCCGGCAGGAATCTTTCCAGCCGCCGCGGGTTTTTCGAAATGATCGCGGTCCAGGCTGGCCGCATAATGCGCCCTCTCGGCGGACGCGATCGGCTGCCGGTTGAACCGGTCTATTCCGTCCAGGGCAGAGGCATCGAGACCGTTATTGCTGCCCGGGTTCAGCACCGCGCACGCTTCTCCCCAAACGCGAACAATGGGGCGCATCTGCTCTTGCGCGTAGCGGACAATCTCAGCCGTACCTCCGCGGCCGCGCGCAGCCTCGCCATCCCATACGGCAATCAGTACATCGCAGTGATCTACCACGTACCGGCCCACCTGGGCGTATGCATCGCGGCGCAGTTCCGCCTGGTCGCGCTTGTCGTGCCGGTCGTCCCGGATCCGCCGCGTTCGTAAAAAAAGCGGTTTCCGGCATCGGCTGAGCAACTCCTCAAATTCTTTTCGGGACTCCTCGGTTGCAAAGTCTTCAAGGTAGTCTTCAAGCGCCAGCGGAAGAACCGCATCCAGGCGCGCGCCGCTGTATTCGAGTACGGCTCGCGCCACCACCCGGTCCGCTCCTTCCGCCAGCGGGCTCAAAACGCTGAATGCGATCGGAGTCGTTCCCGCGCGGCGCACACGTTCAATGTTCCGCCTTGACTCATCGGGAAACAGGCTTTCGACCACGCTGTCCATCGCCCTCTTCACAAGTGTCTGCACACTCGCCGGATCTTTGAGCCTCCGATGGCCGATGGCCCCGATGCGGATGCGATACGGAATCGCTTCAATGTCTGCCATACGTGTACCCGTGGTTCCATTCTCTACCAACGCGATAACGGCGCAGGGGGACAACTCGGCCGGGCAGCGGATCCACGCTCATTTTGGCTTCGGGTTTGAGCCGCGGCTGCGTCCGGCCCGATCCTGCGATCCGAGTTGCGTTCTTCGCCGGAACTCCCGCTGTGTGATCCAAGCTGTCCCGTATTGACTGCATCCCTTCTTATCGTGCGCATTTTCAGTCGCTTCGCAGTATATTACCGCGCGATGGCGGAGTGATTGCTCCTAGCCTATCCGGTTGAGGCACGATGTCTTCGATGTGCTGACATCGGAGACAACTGCAATGAGCAAGACCATCTTCACTTTGGCATTGATTCTGGCCCTTGCGCCGGCGGGTGTCAGCCAGCAGGGGCCGGGCTTGGCCATCCCGCCACAGTCAGCCGCCAGGGTAATCGTTCTGCCGCCCCAGGTGGTCTTCGAGCAGTTATCGGCCAATGCCCGGTCTCGCAATTTCGACAGTGCATCCTTTGAATCCGCTCTGGTGAGCGCAGCGAGCGCCAATCTGGGCGCGCGAAAGTACGCGTTGGCCGCGCCGGAGGGCTTGCGCAGCCCCGGCGCGGCCGACTGGTTGAAACAGTTGCAGCCGCTCGCCAGCCGCCTGGCGCGCGGTGCGATCAACGACGATGCACAGAACATTCTCAGCCAGTTCGAAACTCTTCCCGATAACTACCTCTTGCTCGTGCAGTTCATGCGGGTCAAACAAGGCCCGGGCGGATCATGGAATCCGTACTCCGGGGCCATCGCTTCGGGGATGTCCAGCACGCTCCTGCAGGCCGCGCTGATCTCCACCCGCACGGGCCAGGTGATGTGGAAAAACGAAGTGCTGGAGCGCAGTGAATTCTCCGCCAACAGTCCCAGGTTCGCTAAGTCCGTCGATCTTCTCTACTCAACTCTCGTAGCTCAAGGGGCAAACCAATGAAATCGTTCGCAATCAAACTCACGCTCTGCGCGCTGGCGCTGGCCGCCCTTCCGGTCAATTGTCTTGGGAAGCGTCATGATCTGCCGCCGGACCCGAAATTCCTTGCCATTGACCGCATCGCCATCATTCCCACCGTCGACCTGAGAGCCGGCAAGAAGGACAATGTCAATCTTGAAAAGCTGGAAAAGACGGCCGAGGGAATCTTGAAGCGGAAAAACTATTCGGCCACTCAGTCCGGCAGCCAGGGCGTAACCGGCGAAATCGCCGAGGAGGATCTCAACGACGCAAAGCCTGAGTGGGTCAGGCGTCTCGGACCTCCGGATGCGCGTTGGGTCATGGTCCTCGGTCTGAACGACGTTCATAGCAAGTTGAGTTTCGGCAGCACCGGCAACGCGGAAGTCGTAGGCTTCCTTTTCGACAAGCAGGACGGAAGCACTCTTTGGAAAGGAACCGGAATCGGCCAGGCCGGCCAGGGCGGATTGCTGGGAATGGCGATGAAGGGCGCCATGTCGGAGGCGGCTATCGAAACCGCTGTAGCCAATCTGTTGAGCACCATCCCCAAGCTGCCCAGGAAAGGGAAGTAGTCGCGGGCCGCAGCGGATGCGTCGCGCGGACGCGGAAGAAGTACAGTTGGCCTTCGATTGGACAACTGAGAAATTCACATCACTCGAAAGGATCAGAAGACCATGACACACCGATCGCTCAACAAAACCTTGGTTCGCGGCCTTTTCGGCGCTGTTCTGCTCGCGGCCGTCACGGCCTCGGTTGGGGCCCAGACTGACGCCGGCGGAGCCATCGCCGGCGGCTCGGCAGACGTCTCGGGAAACGTCGGCTACAGCAACCTCACGGGAGCCGATGGCAAAAATCACATCAACTTCGGCGGCTCCGGCGGCGTCAACCTGTCGCCCAGAGTCACGCTTCTTGGCGAGTACACCTACATGCCGATGGGCTCCTTGACCGGGGTGGCCTTTAACACGCAACTCTTCGGCGTCGCGTCCCGCCTCAACTTCGGCAACTCCAAGCGGGTGGTACCTTACGCGCTGGTGGGTTTCGGCTTCGACCGGCTCAATGGGAGCGAGAGCGGCGCCAGCGTCAGCGCCAATGGCTCCTACGTTGCCGTAGGCGGCGGAGCCGGCATTTATTGCGGCAAGAACTGGGGGATCCGGCCTGAATTCCGCTGGGAGCGCCAGGAGGTCACTTTTGCGGGCCTGATCGCCGATACAAACGTGGTCATGGGTTCTGGATCGATCTTCTTCCAGTGGGGAGGTAGAGGAAAGAAAAACGCATCTCGGCAGTAACTTCTGAGCCGGGCGCGGCCAGTGAACCGATGCAGGAGCGAGCTATCGGTCGCTGGCCGTTTGCATTGTCTTCCACACGGCCGCTGTTTCCTCCCAATTAGCCCGAAAGCCCGCAAAGCGCGATTCAGCCCTGCCGTTCGGCCCCCGTCCAGACCAGGGAAGCCACAGTGTGATCCGGATGGTTCGGTTCGGCCGCCGAATCCTTCCCCTTGCGCCGCGGACTGATAAGCTGTTCGACATCGCATCCACGCGAGGACAAAGCTGCATGCAGATTGAATGCGCGTTGTTTTACCGTGCGGAGTCGCCGCTTCGGATCACGATCGACAGCCCGTCAGCGCTTCGCGAGTCTGTGGGTATAGCCAGGCTTCCGGCGGCGGTGGTGGTGCGGGCGGTGGACCTGCTGCTGTTTGAAGAATGCCCGCATCTCTTCAAGGACAGAGACCAGAAGAATGAGCATAAGGGCCTGTCAACGTTGTTGCTTGGCCAGGGCGAGCGGATTCCGTTCATATTCGCCGATTTCACAGCCGATGGGCGCTTGCGGCAGTCGGTCGATAAGCTGCTTGAAAACGCCAAAGAGGCAGGGGAGTTCGGCATCTATGTGATCGGGGTGAATGAAGAGGTGTTTAAAGACGCGTGGCGGAGCGCCGTCCCGGAAGATGAGTCCAGGCAGCCTGTCGCCTCCGAACAGCCGCTCTTGCAACTGTTAACGCCGCTGCCCGGCGAGGCTCAGCTCAGCAGAACCTTCTGGGGCGACTCGGAAGATTACCACCTGGTGCGGCAACTGATCCTGCGGGCGGCGTCGATCGACGATCCGGTGCTGATCCTGGGCGAGACGGGCACAGGCAAAGGCGTGGCGGCGAGGGCCATTCATGACCTGGGGCGCCGGGACAAGCCCTTTGTGGAGGTGAACTGCGCAGCGATCCCGAGCGAGTTGTTCGAGTCGGAGTTGTTCGGCTATGTGCCGGGCGCATTTACCGGCGCTCTCAAAGCAGGGAAGAAGGGCCTGTGGGAAGTTGCGCGGGACGGCACGCTCTTTTTGGATGAAATCGGCGACCTCAGACTCGATCACCAGGCCAAGATTCTGCACACCTTGCAGGTCCCCAAGATCAGGCGCCTGGGCGCGGAAACAACCTTGAGCGTCTTTGCCAGGGTGATTGCCGCCACCAATCGCAATCTGCGCAGCATGGTCGAAAGCGGCGAGTTCCGCGAGGATCTTTATTACCGCTTGCGCCAGTTTCTCATCCCCACGCCTGACCTGCGGGACGATCCCCGCAATCTGGAGTTGATTGCCCAGGAGGTGTGGCGGGAGATCACCAGGACGACCTCCAGGCTGCCCGATGAAATCCTCGAGGATTTGTGCCGTCACCGCTGGCCGGGCAACGTGCGCGAGCTGCGCTCGGTGCTGGGCTCGCTCAAGAATTTCTTCGGGACAAGCGATCTGAAGCGCGAGCATCTCAACGCGGTGTTCCAGCATTTCGGGCTGGTGGCGGGTTATGGGTTGCGCGATGTGGAGCCGGATGACTCCGCGGTATTGCAGGTGGAGTGCCTCAAGAAAATCCGCCGCGCCGACGATGCGATCCATGCTTGCGAACGGGAATTGAAGCCTCTGGCGGATGGGCTGCCGCTCGCAGCCGCAGCCCGCGACTCGCTGCTGCGCCTGCGGGTGGAGATGCAGGCCCTGATACGGAACCGGCTGTACTTCGGGAGCCAGGAGACCTATCAGTCCGTGGAGCGGGTGGAGGAAAATCTCGGCCAGTTGCTGGGGATGCCGCGGGGCGATGCGCGAGCCCTCGACCGCTTCTGGCGGAACACGCTCGCGCCGGTCATTCAACAGGCGGTTGCCCGGTTATTTGCTGAGGTTCAGAGACTGCGGACATAGAAGCCCTTCGCCGCGCGTCTGCGGAATTGGCTATAAATAACCCTACTCTGAGCCGTCTCCAGACGGGGAGTGTGGCGGGCTCCCGCCAAACAGCCGCACCGAAACCTCCCTACAATGAGGCGCGAGACCTGTTTCGTTCGCGGTCGCCTGCTTTCCAGTCGGACATCGCAGCGGTATAATCCGTCAGAATTCATGCTGACAACCGGAAGTCCTGCAAAAGTGATGCTTCCCTTGAAATCATGGTTGGAGGCGGAGAATGCCGGCTAAGAAGCCGTTCTTGTCCTACAAATTCGTTGACGAGCAGCGCGAGTTTGCTGACCAGAGGTTCGTCGACTGGGTCTATTTCATGCTCTCCAAGCAGGGGCTCGATCCTTTCTACTGGCCCTTGCACGGCCGGGCCGGCGATCTGAATCAGGAACTGGCGGCCTCCATCAACGAATGCGATGGGATGGTGGCTCTTTTCGGCGAAGTGTGGGGTGGAATGCAGGCGCGGGAGATCGAGCATTTTCTCAGCCGCCAGAACGGGCGGCCCTTTGTGCCTGTGCTGCTGGTCAAGAACCTGCCCCACGAGGCGCGTTCCATCGTTCATAACCTGGCTTCCGTCACGGCTGACGCTCTTGAGCACAGCTATGAATTCGCGGGGGAATTAGCCGGGAAGATCGCCCGCATGCTGGGACTGCAGTGGGTTCCGGAAGATGGACTGCCGAACTGTTACGTCGTGGATAACGAGAAGGAGTTTCTTGACAGATTCCGCAGGAACGACGAAGCGTTGCTGACCACGCTGCGCACCAGGTGCGGCTGGACGCGCTGGCCTTCGATCGAGAAAAAAGAGGCCGCTTTAGAGAATCCCATCACCGACAAGAGCATCGGCACTCTCTCCGATGACAGCCCCAGAGTGATGCTGGACGCGCGCGGGCGCGCCGAGGCCGATGGCGCCGTCGATCTGTCCTTGCCGGAGGCCCGGCCGCGCACGCACTTGCGTTACCCGCTCCAGCCGGGGGCCATGCTGGGAATCGGAATCCTGGTCTCCGGCGGCATCGCTCCCGGAATCAATGCGGTGATCGATGGTATCGTCCTGCGCCATTCCCTCTACCACGCGCGGCAGTGCGCGAGAGGCAGACGGCATTCGATTGAGATCCTGGGCTATCGTGAAGGTTTCAAGGGGCTCTTGCGCCCTGGGGTGCATCCGCAAAGACTCAATTCCGCCGCCATACGAGGGGTGGTTGAAATTGGCGGCTCCTATCTTGGTACATCGCGCGCCGATGAACTCCTTCCGGGAACCGGACCGAACCGGAACGCTAAACTCGAGGCCGCGATTGGGCGATTGCAAAACGATGGAGTTCATATCTTGTACGTTATCGGAGGCGACGGGAGCATGAGCTGCGCCCACGCGCTGTGGCATTATGCGCGGCGCAAAGGCTACGAACTGTCGGTGGTAGGTATCCCCAAGGCCATGGACAACGACATTCTATGGGTGTGGCAGTCCTTCGGTTTTCTCTCGGCCGTAGAAGAAGCCCGGCAGGCGATTCTGCACATGCATACCGAGGTTTCCTCGAACCCGCGCGTGGGCATCGTTCAGTTATTCGGCTCGGACTCGGGATTCATCGCCAGCCATGCAGGGTACAGCACGGCCTGCGACCTGGTGCTGATTCCCGAGGACCCCATGACCATGGACGACATTGTCACTCACATCAGTGAAAGGCTGACGGATAGATTTGGAAACGGGCAAGACATCGCGGGCCCCTACGCGCTCGTCGTAATGGCAGAAACCGCACTGCCGGCGGATGCAAGGAAATATATCGACGACCCGCGCGTGGGCCTTTCCGAGGGCAAAAGAGGAGAAAAAGAGGCCTTGAAGAGCTTTCTCGACAACGGCCGGCGAGTTCGCGGACAAACGCCGGACGAGTTGCGCACCGCCGGACTGAAGATCGTGTCCAGAGTTCTGCAGGATCGCATTCAACAGGAGCTCGAGCCTCGCGAGTATTGGAGGGACTTCCGCGTCATCACCAACGAGCCAAGGCACCTGATCCGCTCCATTCCTCCCAGCGTGACCGACGTAATTTTCGGAGAACGGCTGGGAGCCTTGGCCGTTGACAATGCGATGGCAGGGTACACGGACTTCATGGTCAGTCAATGGTTGACCGAATTTGTGCTGGTTCCTCTTCCATTGGTGGTGCTGGGGCGCAAGCGGGTACCCACCAACGGGATCTTCTGGAAGTCGGTCTTGTCCAAAACTGGCCAGCGGCTCTAAATCCGAGCGAGCCATTCCATGATTGGGCGCCTGAACGGGGAGATCCGGCACGTAGCGCCGCAACGTCTCGATCGTACCGGCCGGCATTGCGGCGTCCAATCGCGGTAACCCCCGAAGCTTGATTCTGCTCGCCATTCAATCCCTATCGCTGAGGACCGGCTGTGCGGCCTCGCACCGCTGTCGGAATTCCTCCCGGCTTCCGGATAAGAGGTCGTCGCCGCGCTCCTCTTGCCGCGATAAGTCAACCTGTTTCGATAACTCAACTCAATAACTCAACCCGAAAAAAAACGGCCGTCCGTATCTTATTCATTCGCGGGCATCGCTGCATCGGCGGGCGGATTGCATCTTCCATGGCGGCGGCGGCCGGCTGTTTGAGCGCGGGAGCCGGACGGTCGCCGGGGGAGTTATGCCGCGATTCAACGTCGATGCGACCGTCCGCGATGCGTTGCACGAGCTGAGGCTGGTGCGCAACTGCCTTGAAGCGCAAATTGAGCGGCTCGATCGCCTGGAGCGGGAGCTGGCCGCCTTGCTTTGTAGCCGTCGCGATGGCGCTCAATCCGATCTGATCTTCGGCCCAGGGCAGGTGGCGCACAACCTCGAGATCGAGCAGCGCGCCGACGGCTCTGCTGTTGTTGCCATCGACGGGGGCCGCAAATTCATTCTGGCGCGGCAACTGGCGGAGTTCTTTCAGTTCATCGCATCCGGCGGCAAGGACCCAAGCGGGAAAGACCCACTGGTCGGCTGGCGGACGCGAACCGAGATTCTCGACTTTCTCGCCGAAGCCTACGATAAGGGTTTTCAGCCCCGCTACATCAACAACCTCGTTCATCGTCTTAAATGCGCTCTGCGCAAAGCCGGATACGACTTCAACCTGATCCAGTGTCATCGCCAAAAGGGCGTGCGGTTCGCGTTCAAGCGCGGCGCCCGCGCCCTGCCAGAGGCCTCGTTCGGTGTATAGCGAGCGGGGAGCCACGGGTAACACGGCGGCGCCCGTGGCCACAGCCGGCCGGGGTCTTCCACTCCGCTCGCCTCGCCTCGAATCGCTGCCGGCGCGCCAAAGGAGGAATGTCATGAAACGTCTGTTCTGCTCGTTCGTCGTCCTGTTCTTTCTCGTATGTCTCGCGAGTGGGTGCGCGGCCCCCCCTTCCTGCAATGCCGTTTCAGGCGGCCCCGGCACTGCGTCGATTTCCTTCACCAGCGTGCCCTCGCTCGGGTCGACAAACAATTTAAAGGGCCGGGTCCTTCACGTTGCTCCTGCCGGATACTACGTTGCCGTTTATATCTACGTGGACGGATGGTGGACCAAGCCGTATTTCGATAGCCCTCAGACTTCAATCGATTGCGATGGAACCTTCTCTACGGACATCACCACCGGAGGAGACGATCAGGAGGCAACCGCAATCACCGCTTTCCTCTTGCCGGAGGGCTACACGCCCCCGCTGCTCAGCGGAGAAGCGACGCTGCCCGAATCGCTCTACTCCGCGGCGGCAGCGACGGCGTCCGCCTCCCGCTGATCTGCGGACCGGCGTCGGCCAGGCCGCCACAGCCAGGCGCTGCTGCGTCCGGCCTCGGCCGGCTCATTCCGCGTCACGCACATTCCGGCCCCAGCATCCTGGAGGCGGTGACGTACACATCCAGCAGGGTGACCGTGGCGCCTTCCGTGAGACCGGCCCGCGCGGCGGCGCCATCGAGCAACTTCACGGCCTTGCCCGGTAGAGAGCCTTCCATTGAGAGGGAGCGCTCAACCACGGCATGCTCAACCTCGCTGTCGATCTCCACGCCGTGATGGGCCGCGAGAAATGGCCGCAGGACTTCGAGCACGCGGCGCGAATCGCTGGCGCACAGCTCGTTGAGCCGCACGATCTCCAGTTTGGAGCCTAGAGGATGCGCAAGGAAGCGCTGTTCATGTTCCGCCGCGGAAGTGGCGATCAAACGAACTCCATGGTCCAAGGCTTCACGCAACAATACGGGGCTGCGCGGCGCGCCCATCAGCGCCCACTCGGCCTGCTCGATCGCCAGCACAGCCCCGGAATCTCGCGCCTCGCGCAGCAGAGCGGCAAGCAGCGCTTCACGTTCGCTTTCGAAGAGCGTGGCCGCCATCATCGTGCCGGCGTTCACGGCCAGGACGTTCATCTTCCTGCGCGCCAGCAGGCTCGACACTCCATGCAGGAGATTGGTTTTGCCCGTGCCCGCTGCGCCGAGGATCAGAGGCAATCGGCCCTGCCAGCTCAGCGTGCATGCGGCAACCTGTTCGATCGCTTCATCCCGGAACAGCGTAGCGTTCGCTCGCCCGGCCGCGGCCGCATCGGTGAGACTCTCTGCCCAGGCCGTCAGCAATCTCTTGCCCGCCGGGACCTGCTTTCCAAACTCGGCGCTGTTCTCTTCGCCGGCGCCCAGTATGGCGAGCGCATAGTCCAGCGCAGCGGATAAATCCCCGTTCAGAGAGCCCGCAAAGGTGAGGATGCGCCAGCCCTGCTGCGTGGGTCCGGCCGCGAAGGCTTTGGTCAGCGATGGGTCCGCGCCCATATATTCCAGATCCTCGTCCACGCATACCACGCACGGCATCCCCTCGGTCGAACGCTTGATCAACAGGTTAGTCCTGGCCTTGCTGAAGAAGCTCCGATCCGCGGGTACGCGCTTCACGGTCAGGGTATCCTGGTCCGGCAACTCCACCCGCAGGCGCATGCTCTTGAGCTTGGCTTCAAGAGCTGGTTCGATTCTGCATTCACCGGTCATCGCAATTCCTGTCTTGATGCATTCGCGCCGCAAACCGGTCCGGCCGCGGTTGCTCACCTTAAAAATGCAATTCGGACCTTTCGTTTTCACACGCCGGCGCGTCATGCCACGATTCCGCCTCGGCGAACGGGTCGGACAAATCCAGAGCCCTGCAGTGCACGTTGCTGAAAATTCGGTCCCAGCAACAGTACCAATTCCCTTTGAGATCTCCTGCAAGCCGCCTTACCACCGCTCCGCGAATCTTCGCTCGCCCTTTGTCGGGTGCGCACCGCACGGCGTGCTCTATGTTGTCAACGCCGTGCATGCGGTGATCGAGCGCACCGTCTTCATCCAGCATGGAGAAGATGCCGCGCGAGCCGATTTGCCCGAAGCGCGTGTCGATCTCAAAGAACCGGGCGCGCAAGGTCAGAATCCTGCGCAGTTCGTCCCAGGCGAGGCCGTTCCTGCGCAGCAATTTCTCGATGCGGTAAACCGTTCCGGGGATGGGTGTCTCGGCTGATATCGCCAGCTCCAGTGGAAACGGTGCGCCATCCGCGGCCAATCCCATCTCCTGCCGCATGCGCTCCACGATCGCATTCCAGAAGGCCAGGCGGGACCAATTGAAACCGCAGTGCTCGGCGTGGCTAGAGTAGAGCGCCAGCTTGATTTGCCAATCCAGCGTCTGCGCCCCCGCGCCGGCTTCCAGCAGATCGAGAACGCCCCGCCACTGCTTGCAAACCTCGGGCGCCCACGGCGGCATGAAGGAGTCGCGAGCATGGGCTTCAGCGATCCCGAGATAATGCCGTTGAATTTCGAGAGCTGTCATTCTCCGCGATGGGTCTTTCACTTTCAGGGGTTTGGTTAGAGTCGGATCGTCGGCCACGGCGCGTAAGGCCGCCGCGGGCGAATCCAACTGCACCGCGTTTCCGGGAGCAAGTCCTGCCTCCGCCATGGCGACCACCAGGCAGGTGGCGCCGAATTTGACGAACATGGCGAGATGAGAACAGAGGCTCTCCCCGCACAGGACGTGGAGTCGGTTGTGGCCGGCGCACAGGGTCTCGTTCTTGGTGTGATAAATGCCGCGTTCGCTCGTCGAGTCCGATGACACCGCTCGCTCAATATGCGCGGCCCTCGGGCTCAAGGTGAACTTCAGGCCCGCGGAGAATGGATCGAATCCTCCGGCGCCCGCGTAAATCGTGCGCGTGACGAGGTGAGGAATCAGATCCTGCGGCGCCGCGGCCGGCTCCATCTGGTGCTGGTACGATTCATGGCAACCCCATGTGGCCCCGCTGCCTGAGTAATCGACGTTCACGCGATAGCAGCCGGTTTCGACCGCCGGGGTGCGTTCCTCGGTCATCTTCTCAATCAGGCTCAACAGGGTGCGGTGCCCGGCCTCAACGTAGCGCACCGCGTCCCAGGGGTTGGCGCATTCGGGCGTGGAAAACTCCACGTGCATTCCACTGTCGAGGTAAAGTCTGGCCGCGTTTTCCATGAACAATCCCGACGAGTTCCCGTCCCGCAGATTGCGCAGCGTTGTGTGCGCCAGATCCATCAGGTGTCGAAGGATCGCGCGGTGATCGGCAGCCTCAACGCCCTGCATTCCGCTGATGGCGTACTCGGTCTCCACGCCCAGAAGGCGGTCCGGCATGTCTACTGGCCGCCTTGCTGCCTGCCGGCGCGCAGGAATGCCTCCGAGTTGCTTCCTGCCAGAGCTCGCTGAATGGCCTCGTCGCCGGCCGCGAGCAGGTGATCTCCTTGCGCGCGCGCCTGCTGCAGCCGTTCCTCTACGCCGGCATCGTCGTCGCCGCTTCCGCTGCCCTGGGGTTGATCGTTCAATCGATGAAGAAAGCGCATCGTGATTCTCCTTGAATGAAATTGCGTGGGGTTGTCAGTTGACTGCCAGTGCATTCAACGGCATTGCCTTGAGAGCTGACAGTGACTCCAGTCCGTCAAGCAGGTCGGCGAACTCCAGGCTGCTGTCAAAGACAGGCTGGGCCAATTCCTGGGTGAAGCCCAGCGGATCGGCCATCTCGAGCGTTCGGTAAGACGGCCAGGAATACTGGCCGCGCATCTTGAACGTCATTCGATCCCAATCCACGCTTTCCACCCCCACAGCGTCTCGCGATGCGCGCCTGAGCAGCATGGCCCTGGTCCAGGCGCGTGTGTCTTCAGGCGGTTGAGTGGAGAAATGCGCGATGCGCTCCGGGCCAACGAGTTGCTCGCTGAAGCCGCATGCGTCGTAGGCCCGGTACAAACCGTCGCCGTCGAGGCTGGAGTAAAGATGATCGATGACCTTGACTTCGGGAGAATCCCAATCGAGTTCGGGGCGCTGCTCCATGGCGCGCTCAATGGCCATCAGCTTCATGATCCAGTCGAGGCGCGGCGCGAGAGCCGTCAAGTCCCGCCGGATAAACTTGTTCAGCGTATCCTCCCATAAGGCAAGGATGTCTTCCCATCGAGGCACGGCTTTCTCAAAAACGCCGCGGGCGGCGTGGCGTTTCACGTCATCGAGGTATGCGCATTGCAACTCTAGGGCGGTCAGACGCTCTCCGCCGATGAGTTCGGCGCGCGCCCCGAGCGTTGGGTCGTTGCTGAATCCATGCAGCGCCGCGAGCGGGTCGTCGAGAATCAGGCGAGGATTGATCAGGCCCATTTCGAGCAGCGCCAGGATCAGCTGCATTGGACCCACTCTGAACAGGCAGGAACCGTGTGCCAGCGCGTTGTCAAAAAAAATGACGTGCAGGCGCGCCGGCGCCGTCGGATCGTATGCGCCCTGCCGTCCGCAGAGCGATTCCTCTCTGGCATTGACAATGGGTCTATTGAACGTGGTCTGTATACCTTGCAGGGTCTCGAAGAAATCCGCGCGCTGGCTAAGCTGGAACGGAGTCGAAGGCCGCCCATTCTCCGATCCGACCTTCCCTTGCCCGGTGAGGAGAATACTGGAAACCTGAAATGAAGCCAGGAATTGAAGGTAATGCGCTTTGCGCCAGAAGATATTGTCGAAGGTTTGCCGGCTGATCAGAAAGTTGAGGTGGCTTCCGTAGGAGTTGCCCTGGCCGTCGCTGTTGTTCACCAGCACCTGGATGCGGCGATCTCTAGGGCGGCCTTCATTGGCGCGGTCGAGAGCGCCGCGCACGATGCGAAGCATTCCGTGCCATGCGGCAACGTGATCGAACGCGCTCCTGACTTCCGGCAGACAAAGCTCGGCGTGGCAAAGGTCAATATAAGCGGACCCTCCGTTGCTTGCGAGAAAGCGTCGACTCACATCCTGCGGGTTATAGGCCCAATCGCTCGCGGGAGCGCAGGCGCCGGCAAGGCTACCGGACTTGGCGTCGGCAGCCGGAGCGGCTGCCGGCCACCAGCTTTCGACGTAGCCGTTGCGTCGGGCAGGAAGGCCCTCGATCTCGGCCAGCAACGCATGGGAGGCCTCGAAGCCGGTGCCGCCGAACTGATTGATTCCGGCGATGAAGTTGCCCAGCTCGATATCCGCGCCGCACAGCTTGGGAAGGGCGTCGACAGCCGCGTCTGGCGATGCATGTTTGCCCATGATTACGCCGCCTCCACGCGGTAACGATGAGGATGACTGACTTTGCGCACGGCCAGGTCGACGCGGACTACGTCGACATCCTGCGGCAGATCGCGCAGGTAATTCCGCGCATTGCGCGGCGTGAGCGCGCGCGGCGCGGTGATGAAGAAGTCTGAGATAGCGGCGCTCATGTCCGCGCTGCACACGCCCGCTGGCCCGCCCTCCGCCTCGCGAACACAGGCGCGTTCCAGCGCGGCCTGGGCAATCGATTCCAGTTGCGCGCCGCTCACCAGGTCGGCGGCCCTCACCGTGCGGTGCTTGCCGTCGCGCAGCGTAAGATCCGCCAATTCGGTGTCGCTGCTCTGCGCGAACAACTGCGCTACCGCCTGATCGAGCAGCGCTTCGCGCGCCGCGGCCCGGTCTGCGCCATCGGCGGCGCACGGAATATCGGCCGGCAGGTAGCGGCCCAGAATGGCGCGCGCGGCCTTGCCTCGCGGCTGCGGGAAGTGCAACACCAGGTCGCCCAGCCGTCCGGGCCTCAACAGTGCCGGATCGAGAGAGTCGAGGCGATTGGTCGCGGCCAGAATGACGATGTTGCCGCGATCCTCCAGGCCGTTCAGCTCGGCCATGAATGCGTTCAACATGCGGTCGTCGATCCTGTGGACTGACTCGCCCCGGCTCCCCCCGATGGCGTCCACTTCATCCCAGAACATCACCACGGGCACATCGGGGTCCGCGGCCGCCGCCTCGCGCGCGATGCGAAAAATAGTGCGATAGCGTTCTTCGGTAGCCCCATACCACATCGAGTTGAGCCCGCCCGGCTTCACGTTGATGAATTGGGAACGGCCGCTCCGCGACATGCCTGCGAGCCAGTTGCAGGTAGCGCGAGCCACCTTCGTTTTGCCGTTGCCGGGCGGCCCCTCCATGAGCACCGACCTCTTGCGTGAAAGCTTGTATCTGCGGGCAGTGGCCGGGTGAAAGGTATGCAGGGTGATCAGCCGCTTCAGCGATTCGATCTCTCGATCCAATCCGCCAATCTCAAGAAACGTATCGCTGGGTGTTGCCTCCATGAAAAACTCCTCGCCCTTCGAGGCCTCGATCTTTTCGAAGGCCAGGCCCGCGGAACGGCTGAAGCGCACGCCATCCCCGGCTTTCAGGCCGGCGCCGCGCAGCGCGGCCTTGGGCAGCACCACAACCTCCTCGTCGCGGGATCGCAGCACCATCCGTCCGTCTTCGGTGCTGCGGCTGTAGGCGGCCACCTCGCCGGTTAGAAAGCTGGGGCTCGATGACCTGGCAACCACGAAGTTGCGCTCGCGGCTGAGAAAGACTTCGTCGCCGGGGGCCAGTTGCTCCGCTGCGACTCCTTCTGCCACTTGCACAACGCGGCGTTCATTGTCGGTCAGTACCAGCGCGCCCTGCACTTCGGGCGTGTTTGCGGCGGTCAGGTATACGGCCGGGAAATACGGCGGCGCGGTCAGGCTCTTGATCAGCGTGCGCAGCTCGCCGTGCTGTTCCTGCACGGTTGAAAGCGCTTCGCGCAGGCCCGCGATTCGCTCCATCAAGAAGCGGTCAATCGCGGCCCCGCTCTCCGCGCCGGTTTCGCGCACCCGCGCCAGCACGGCCAGCCGCTCATCGAGAGGCAGCGAATCCTCCCCGGCCTTGGTGATGTCTTCCAGCATTCTGCTCGCAGCGCTGGTCTGCTCTGTTGCTTTACGCGCCATGGGCTGTTTCCTCCAGAACATAAAATCCTCGCGGCTGGGTAATGCCTTCCCGATTGCCGAACAGGCTGAACGTCAAATCGGTATAGGCCGTGTCGTTGGCCACGATGGCGATGCTGTAAGCCCGCGGAAACGCG
Source organism: uncultured Acidobacteriaceae bacterium (assembly GCA_963770555.1). Classification (GTDB taxonomy): domain Bacteria; phylum Acidobacteriota; class Terriglobia; order Terriglobales; family Acidobacteriaceae; genus Telmatobacter. Next base: position 2,272,895 of record CAVYQC010000005.1, on the reverse strand, counting down.
GCCCGCATCACGGCTTCGTCGTCGGCGGAGAAGAAGTCCTTCGCCAGGCGGCACTTCTTCTGCGCTTCCAGGGTGCACGCCTTGCCTTTGCACCACGTACGCACCGGATGCGAGTGCCAATAGCCGAGATAGATCTCTCCTCGCCTGCGCAAACGCAGGGCGGCATCCGCCGCGGCCCACGTCTGGGGTGTGAATGTCAGCTTCACATTGCTGCCGCTGGTGTGCTCCGCCGGGATCTGCGCCGTGACCTCGGCGAAAATTTCCGCGGCGATTGGGTCGCGGCCCAGCACGCCAATCAGGATTCCACCCGTCTCCGTTCCTTCTTCTGCGTGGGTCCGCTCTGCCGCTTCTTCAAGAACTCGTCGGGAGACGAACACCGGCATATCGTCAATATCGATGACGCCGCTTGGCGTTGCCCGCCCCAGAAGGCTCGCGAGGGAAGCGCTTTGTGCCGGCACGCTCGGCGAAGTGTTGGCGACCGAGAGGCCGCCGGCATTCCGCGGCTCCGGCGGCGCCGGGTGAGCAACTACCGTGTACGTGTAGAGCTCGCCCTCGCGCAGCTTTTTCTGCTCCACGAAACGCGAAGCGGCAGCGGACGCGAAATCGCGAAAGCGGGTGTTGGGAAAATCCGAACCAAGCGGCTGCCCGCCGGGCGCCTCGATCTGAACGCGGTAGCCGCGGCAATAGGGCTCTCCCAGGGTGCGCTCCCAAAGCGGAATCACCGCGGACGCGCCTCCATTGCCGTCGAGACCGAGCTGGCCTCTGCGCTGAAAATAGAAGCGCGTCCATTCGTACTCCGGTTCCCAGTCGCGCTTTGCGGGCACGGTACCCAGGTTGTTCCCGTCCTCGCCGTAGAGGACGACCGCAAAGCGATATGGAAATGACAGGGTCATGAGGGTGTCCTGGTCGCGGGCGCCGTTGCTACCTTAACCCCGCATCGATGTTTGGTTGCAAGGTGAGACGGTCTCCGCGCTGCAGCGCGTCTCCGATGCGCTCTGAAGCGTTGAGATGACGGCCCTCTCTCTCCGACCTGGCCTGGTAAGCGAGTGGGGCGCCGCTCGAGTCGTTGCGGGGAAGGTTCATCTTTCCGATCATTTCGTGCACCAGTTCGCCTACCGTGTTGCCGGTGGGCGCATTGGCCACAGAGAACACTTTCTGACCGGAGACATCGCTGATCTCCAGTGGAATTTCCAGTGTGGTTTCGGGCTTTCCCATGGTCAATTCTCCTTTTCCGATTGGGGTGCGTTGGTGTTTGAGAGGTTGCGCGCAGCCAGATAACGCCGGGCCGCCGCCTCGTTGAGAAGCACATTGGTCTCCCGCGCGCACACGCGGCGGGCGATGGAGAGCGCCGCCAGCGCATGGTCGATCTCTTCGACGGCCGGTGCGGTCGGCAGATGGACCTCGATCCCAAAGGCCAATCCGCTCTCCACTTCCTCGGCATACGCGCGCGCAAGGCGCAGCGCGCCGGTAGCGGTAAGCAGAAACAGAGCCAGCGCACGCCGGCTCGTTTCTGAGGTTGCCATCGAGCGAACCAGCTCCAGGCTCAGGACAACGCCGTCACTTATCCGGATTCTGGCCGGAGGCGCGGAGTGCGCGTCCAGTTCCGCCGAAAAGTCGTTTGCGCCGCGCTCTGTGAAGGTCCACGCGGTCTCACGCAACAGCTCACCCAAACCGGCTCCGGGTTCGGTTGTTTGCCTGGCCGCGCGGCTGAGGCAGGAAGCCGGAGACTTCAACAGCCGATGGCCGTCATGGAAACCATCGAGCGCCAGCCGCAACCGGTTCAGCACTTGCTCCTCTTCAAGCATCGCGATGTCGGCGGTCAGGTGGAGACGGCAACTCCTGCCGCTCAGAGCCAGCTTCGCGCCTCCCGCCAGCATGCTGTTTCCCAACACAATGTGTTCCAGCGTGCATGCCGGCTTGCGAAATCCCTCGGCGCGGCACGCAAGATGAAGAAACCCTTCTTCGAGTGAAGCGGCGATCGGCAGGCGCGTGCCGTTCTGCGCCGCGCAACGCCAGCGCCAGGGCCCTTCCGGCTTCAACTCTTCGCAGCATTTGTTCAGCACGCGAAACGCGGTCGCGGCGTTCTCGTTGGCAAGCCTCATATGGACTGCACCTCCAGATGCAGCGGCTGGCGCTTCAGCGGACGCCTGTCGATGGGAAACCGGTTCTGGTTTTCGCGCGCCCACGCGCAGGCAGTCTTGTTCAGCGAATCGTTCTCCCTGGGGTTGTACTTCTGGAAAGTCAGGATGTCGAAGAGCTGGTAGAGAATGTCCACCAGTGTCGTGCCCGGAGTTAGCCGCCCGATGCAGATCAGCGGTTGTTCGCGGCTCACATTGGGGTGCCACACGCCGGGCGTAAACAGGCGCAACATCTCGAACGGATCCGCCCTGCGCAGGTAGTCGGGCGGAAACCAGATACCCACCTGGAACTTGCTGGCCTCCTTGATCTCACCCTCCTTTTCGCGGACCAGGCCGGTGCACAAAAACTCCGCTACGAAGTGCGGCGGGGCCATGGAAGGAACATGCAGGCGCAAAAGGTCGCTTGAACGCGCCAGCTCCATGCCTTCCTCCATTTGGCGCCGCAAGAACAGCTCGTAGATGGGATCGCCGTTCGAAAACTGTTGCCCGCTCATGCCGCCTCCAGAATGCGGCGATGCCGGTCTGCGCCGCTTACGATGTCTCCGGCGCGCAGCCCGATCTGCGCCAGCGTAAGGCCCGAGTACTCTCCAGCCAGCGCGGCATCGAGACGCTCCAGCGCGCCAAAGCCGGAAGAAACCATCCGGCGATCACATGCCGGGCACCGCGCCAGAGGCCTGTTCAGGCGCAGCGACTCCTCCCGATGTCCGCAGCCGGGGCAGGTCAGCTCGGCGGTAAAGTGGTGCCCCTCCACCTTCAGGCTCCCGAGAGTGCTCAAGGCCGACTCGACCGTCGTGGCGTCCGGCCTGCATCTCCATGGCTCAATCACCCAGCTGCGATGGTCGAAGCGGCACCAGGGATTGCGCCGGCCGGCTGTCACCTGCATGGTGTGGTGTTTCGCGTCCACGATCAACTGCCTCCCGGCAACCGATTCCGCAAGATCCCCCTCCAGGATCTTCTTGATTTCGATCGCCATCAGCGAAGCCGCCAGCGCGCCCAGCGCCGACGGCGCCATCGTAGGGCGAGCGGCGCCACGGCCCGCGCCGCACAGATACTCCTGTTCAAGCAGGGAATACTCGTCATGGCCCCACGAGCACTCCAGGCAGGGTGCGTCCTGCCCGGGAACGTATGCATTCACGCGCACAAGGCTTTGGCTGCCCAGCACGCCGCAATCGATCCACGGCGTATTGAGCCGCCACGCGATCTCGTTCACATGTTGACGCGAAGCCTTGCTGTCGAGGCAGCTCACCATCAGGTCGCACTTGAGCAGGCCACGCGGGACATCTTCGATCCGCTGCTCCAGGGCAATCACCTCCAGGCCTGCATGCAGGAAACCCGGCCTGACGCGGCGCAGCTTTTCAGCCTGTGCCAGAGCCTTGGGGCGGCCCACGTCAAGCTGGTCGATGTTCTGGACCGCTACGTTTCCCGCCTCATAGAACTCAGGATCGATCAGCGTCAATCGCCCCATCCCGGACATGCGCGCCAGATGGGGCAGCAAATGAGAGCCCGTGTTGCCTCCGGCTCCGGCCACGACAATGGAACGAGCCTCCATTAGTCCTCCTCCGGCGTCCACGCGAAGCCCGCGTCGAGAGCGGTGGGATGGCCGCAGAACGTGCATTTGTCGGAATACGTCCAGCAGGGAAGGTCGCCGGACTGGTTGTACCAGACGCCGCAGTTCGGGCAATGCACGGCCTGCGAGCCGGCCTCGATCTGCTGGCGGCATCGGCCGCAGAACATCGCCCGCTCCGAGCCTGGGAAGGCCTCTACGGCCGCCAGCGTCTCGGTCGAGAAGTATTGCACCTCGCCGCCAACTCGAATCTCGTCGCGGTCGGTCAGAACGCACAAACCGGCTGGCACAGCGCGGCTGTTCACGCGCACATCGGAGTCCGGCCTGGCGATCAGCGCCCACACTCCCGTTCCCAGGGCCTCTGCCCGGACGAACCGGATGACTTCTCCGGGCGTCGCTCCTGGCTCATCGGCTTTTGCCGCCCGTAACGCAAACGCGTGATCGAGCTCCGCGCCGTCCAGCTTCTGCGCGCTCCATCCGCCTTCGCCCTGAATCCAGAGATGAGCCACTTGGGATTCCCTGCCTCCGACCCATTCTTTACCAAGTGCGGCTGCAACCAATAATCACTTCATGCGCCCCTGGTTCGGTCCATTCAAGAGGTTGAGAATACGAGGGATTTCCGGGAAGATCGCCAATTCCGCACACTTCCGGTCACATGCCCGGCCCGCGGCCGATCGCTCGCCAGCGAAGAGGCGCCGGCAGCGGAGAGCCGGCCGGCATGGTGATTGGCGGTGTTCGCGATTGATGTCGCGGTCGCTTATCTCTTTCCTTTCAGGCCTTATGCTTCGTCCAGGCCAGCGCACCATCAGGTGATTGAACGGCGCGGCGGCGTCCGTGAAAACATGAGGTCCGAGGCTGGGTTCTCAAAATGGCTGAGCTGCTGTTTGGAGTGGAAACCGAATACGCCATCACCGGCCTGTCCGCACAAGGGACTGTCGGACGCGATGAGATTCTTTCGAGCCTGATGGAAGTGGCCGGCCGGCAGTTGGTCCATTTGCCCGACATGTGCACCGCGGGAGGTCTCTATCTTCAAAACGGCTCGCGGTTTTACGTGGACTGCGGTCTACATCCTGAGATGTGCACTCCGGAGTGCACCAGCCCGCGGGATGCCGTTCGCTACATCGAGGCAGGGCACAGAATTCTCGGCAGCCTGGCATCCGCGGTGGAATCGGCAGGCGGGCCGGGAACTGAGATCCTGTGCTTCCGATGCAACGTCGATTACAGCGGCAGCCAATCCACGTGGGGATGCCATGAATCGTACCTGCACCGCATCTCTCAAGACGAGTTGCAACCGCAGATCGTTCCACACCTTGTGTCGCGGCTCATCTATACGGGTGCGGGAGGTTTCAATCCACTCTCGCCCGGACTGGAGTTCATGCTTTCGCCGCGGATGGCTCATTTCCACCGCGTAGTCACTGAGAACTCGACCTCGGAGCGGGGAATATGGCATGAAAAGTCAGACCCGCTCAGCGCGGATTTCAGCCGCCTGCACGTGCTGTGCGGCGAAAGCCTCTGCTCAAATACTGCGGCTTATTTGAAACTGGGCGCGACGGCCCTCATCGTCGCCATGGCGGATGCGGGGCTCTCACCGGGAACGGCTGTGCAGCTCGCCGATCCGCTTGCGGCTCTGCACAGTGTCGCCGCGGACGTGAGCTGCAAGCGGAAACTCAGGATGGCCGACGGGCGCAGCCTTTCCGCTATCGAAATTCAGCGCCGCTACCTGGAACAGGCGGAAAGCCACCTGGGCGCGGGTTTCATGCCCGACTGGGCCCCGGAGGTTTGCCGCCAGTGGCGCGCGATCCTCAATGATCTGGAAGACGGCCTCGGCTCGGTGGAACACACGCTGGACTGGGCGATCAAGCTGGCGCTCTATGCCAATCGTGCGCGCGCCCTGGGCGTCCGGTGGGAGGAACTGCCGCTCTTGAACCAGGTCATCGTCCAGGCGGCCGCCGTGCTCGGTGCCGATAAGGAGACGGGGACGGCTTCAGGACTCGAACGCGCCTTCGCGCCGGGTCAGGCCATCCCCAGGGAGATTGCGGAGTTTGAGCCGGTATTGCAATTGCGGGGACTCGGTTGGCAGGATCTTCGAAATCTCCGCGGCAGCCGCGGGAAATTCCTCGAAATCGACACACGCTTCGGGCAGCTTGGTCCCAAAGGCATATTTGAAACGCTCGATCGCGCCGGCGTATTGAATCATCGGGTCGCCGGCATCGACAACACGGACCAGGCGGAGACTGAACCGCCGCCAACCGGCCGCGCGCGCATCCGGGGGCGGGTGGTTCAGCGCCTGGCAGACGTCGAAAGCGTGCAATGCGAATGGCAGTGCATCGTCAATTACAGCCAACGGCAAGTGCTCGACCTGTCCGACCCTTTTGCTCAGGAAGAATTATGGAGCCCGTTGCATCCCGGGGATGCAACCGATAAACGAATGTCCCGCAGGCTCGGCCAGCTCTTCAACCTTGAAGCAGGACCAGGGTATGCCGAAGGGGAGAGCCCGTACGCGCGAAGACAGGATGCGGCGGATCGAATCCTCAGCGGCGATTTCGCCGGGGCTGAAACTCTGCTGCGCAGATTGCTCGAAGAAAGCTTCATGTTGCCCAGTACGCGCTGTCACCTGGCCCGGGTTCTGCTCATGACCGACCGGGAGCCGGAAGCTCGCGAGCATATCAGCCAGGCCTGGGCCATTCGCGGCCAGGCATCCCACTATGTCGTGCCGCGCATTCTGTTCTTCCAATGTGTTTTCGCCATGTTCGATGGCCTGGATATAACCAGCTTGGTTGCGCAAATCGATGCTGCCCTGCGCGAGCCCGATCCCCATATGGACTGGATCGTCCAACCGATGATCGATCATCTGCGCCTCCGGTTGGGCGAGACAAACTTCCAGCTTCTGACGGCCCTTGGAAAAGCGCTGAGTGACGCCTCAGCCATGCCCGGCCTCGACGAATTTCCTCAATGGCGGAACGCGGTGAACACCGGCGCAGTTCCCGCGTAGAATCCGGGCGCAATCGCGCGCGGATGCGCAGGGATCGGACGGCGCCCTAGAAACGACTGCATCGAGAATGTCCCCAACCCGTCCCGCAGGCGCGTAAAAACACGCTCTCATCCTGAGCCGAGTCCAAGCACCCGCGGCTCGAGACGCCGGCCGCGCAAAAAAACAGGATGTCTCATCTGCATCCCTCGATAGCCCGGAGCGCTTCTCCGTCACGCCGGGCTGGCGAACTCCCGTCGCCGAAGCGCCGCGTCCAGCTCCGCACCCATTTCCACGGCCAGCGGCAGCAAGGCTTCTACATCCTCGAGCGAGGTGCGAAAGTTCACAATGCAGGCGCGCAACGCAAACTTACCATGAATCACCGCGTTCGACAGGTAGGCCTCGCCGCTGTTCTGCAAGCGGGTGAGCAGCTCCCGATTCAACGTCTCCAGGTATTGCTCTCCTTTTTCATCTCCGTTCCGCAGATCGGGAGGTACGTAGCGGAAGGTGGTGATGCTCAGGGATTGAGTCAGGGCTTCGATGGACGGATAGTGCGCCATCCGTTCAAACATCGCGCGCGCCAGGCCGATGTCGTCGGAAATCATCTGCATGTAACCCTCGCGTCCGGCCTGCTGCAGCGCAAGCCACACCTTCAGCGCGCGGAACCCTCGCGAATTCTGCGGCCCGAGATCGAAGTAATTGATGGCCTCGACGCCGAAATGGTAATAGGGCGGATGATAGGCGAAGGCGTCGCGCAGCTTGTCCGCATTGCGCACCAATGCGCAACCGGCTTCCAGTGGCGCGTATAGCCATTTGTGCGGGTCCACGGCAATCGAGTCTGCCTCGCGCAATCCCGTGAGCGCCGCCGGGGCATCGGGCAATACCGCGGCCAGCCCGCCATAGGCTCCATCCACGTGAAACCACAGGTCGAACTCACGGCAAATCGCGGCCAGCTCCGGCAATGGGTCGATTGCGCCGGTGCTGACTGAACCGGCATTGCCCACCACCAGGAACGGCCTGTCTCCGGCTCTTGTGTCTTCTGAAATCGCTTCTCTCAGCGCTTGAGTTTCTATCCGCAACTCGCTGTCCGCGGGAATCCAGCGGATCGCATCCGTGCCCAGCCCTGCGATGTCCGCGGCCTTTTGAATCCAGGTGTGCGTTTCCTTTGAGCAGTAGGCGCGCAGCCGCGCTCCGCTCAAGCCCTCGGTGCGCACATTGCACCCCGCCTTTGCCTGCCGCGCGGCCAGGAAGCAAACCATGTTGGCCATGTTCCCGCCGCTCACAAACAAGCCCGCGCAATCCACCGGGTATCCCAGCATCTCGGCAACCCAGCGAATGGTCTGGGCCTCGATTTCGCTGGCCATCGGCGAAAGCAGCCAGGCGCCCACGTTCGGGTTCACGGAGGCGGCCAGCAGCTCTCCCAGTGCGCCGATCGGCGCCGCGGAGGAGGTAACGTATCCCCAAAACCGGGGATGCCCATTGAACAGCGAGTGCGCAAACAAAAGGTCGGCGGCCTGGTCCAGCAACTGGCCCGCGTCGGTTCCGTGCAGCGGCAGCGGGCGATCGGCCCCCAGAGCCTGCCGCACATCCGCGGGCGATTCGCCGGGCGTTACCTTGCCTTCAGGAAGCGAGTCCAGAAAGCCGGCGATGCGATCGATCAGCCGGTAGCCCCGCTCTCGAAATTCCTTTGAGCCCATTTCGAGCGGCGAAACCCGTTTGCCGGCGTTTTCTTCGTTGTGCATGGCGAGCCTCGCTGAAATACTAATCGCTGACGGCGCGCAGCGCGAACTGATCTCTGCATCGAGGGCGGCAGAACATTCCTCTTTCCCGGCGATGGGCGCTTTTTGCTGTCGCATCTTCGCGAGCGGACGGTACAATTCCGTGCAACCGAGGGAGCTCTGAATGGGACGCAGATACGCCAATATTCTTGAAACGGTCGGCAACACGCCGGTCATCAAAATCAACAAACTCGCTCCGGCCGAAGTGAATCTTTACGTCAAAATGGAAGCCTTCAATCCGCTCGGCTCCGTCAAGGACCGGCTGGCCCTGGGCGTGATCGAAGATGCGGAGAGAACCGGACGCCTCAAGCCGGGGCAAACGGTGATCGAGGCAACCAGCGGCAATACGGGAATCGGGCTGGCCATGGTGTGTGCGCAAAAGGGGTATCCGCTGGTGGTCACCATGGCGGAGACATTCAGCATCGAGCGGCGCAAGCTGATGCGCTTCCTGGGAGCGAAGGTGGTGCTCACGCCGGCGTCGGCCCGGGCCGTCGGCATGCTGGCCAAGACCGTCGAACTGGCTGAAGCCCACGGTTGGTTCTATACCCGCCAGTTCGAGAATGAAGCCAACGCCGACATGCACTCGCGGACCACGGCCAGAGAGATCCTCGAAGACTTCAAAGACGAGCGGCTCGACTATTGGGTTACGGGATTCGGAACCGGCGGCACGCTGAAGGGCGTAGCGGGGGTGCTGGCCAAAGAGCGGCCCGAGACCAGGATCGTAGTGAGCGAGCCTGACGACGCGCCCATGCTCTCCAGCGGAATCGAGCAGCAGCGCAACCAGGACGGATCGCCGGCCGCGGGACACCCCGCGTGGCGCCCTCACCCCATGCAGGGCTGGAGCCCGGACTTCATTGCCAAGCTCGCGGGCGACGCGGTCGATATGAAGGTTATCAGCCAGGTCCTGCGAATCCAGGGCGCAGAAGCCATGCGCTGCAGTCAGGAACTTGCGCGCGGGGAGGGAATTTTCGTCGGCATCACTTCGGGCGCCACCTTCGCGGCGGCGCTGCGCGTGGCCGCGGAGGCTCCAAAGGGATCGACCATCCTGTGCATGTTGCCGGACACGGGAGAGCGCTATCTGAGCACTCCGCTCTTCGCCGGCGTTTCAGTCGACATGACCGCGGAGGAGCTGGAGATTTCCCGCTCCACGCCCGGCTGCTGGCTTGAGCCCGCGCAAAAATGATGGCCCCTGCTGCGCGGTGCGCACGGCTCATCGAGACGGCGCTCCGGGCGAGGACTTACACTGACACCAGCCAGGCCGCCGGCGAATATCGATCCGTGCGTATTGGCCCGCGTCACGCAATGGAAGCAAGCACGAGGTGAACATGGAGAGCCCGGCGATTCCCTCAGCAAGAGCAAGCCTCAGCGATTATCTGGCTGCGGAGCGCACTCTTCTTGCATGGATTCGGACCGGCCTGGCTTTGATGGGGTTCGGGTTTGTCGTGGCGCGTTTCGGGCTTTTTCTTGAGCAACTCCAGTACCTGCAGCGCACGCCGGCCACGCAGTCTTTTGGATTCTCGCTGTGGTTCGGCACCGCTCTCATCGCGGCCGGTGTTGCCGTGAACCTTTTTGCCGGGTGGCATCATCTCCGGCTGGTGCGGGATCTGGATCGCGGCACAACCTCTCATTCCCATCCTTCCCGGCAGGCTGTCGCGATCGCTTTCTTTCTCGCGCTGGTAGGGCTCGCGATGGCCATTTATCTGGTTTCCATTCGCAGTTCAGCTCATTCGCAGTCCGCGAACGGCAAGGAGGCATCCATGACATGGAGCGGCGGAAACGGGATTGTCGACATCCCCAGCAATCATTCGGTAGAGCAGACGTTGGCAAAGCTCAAAACGATTCTGGAGGCAAAGGGGATTACCCTTTTTGCTCTGGTCGACCACAGCGGAGAGGCGGAAAAGGCAGGGATGAAAATGCCGCCGACCAAGCTGCTGATCTTCGGGAGCCCGAAAGCCGGCACTCCCATCATGCTCGCTGCTCCCGGCATCGCGATCGACCTCCCGCTCAAGATCCTCATCTGGGAAGACGGCGCCGGGAAGGTCTGGATCTCCTCGAACAGTCCGGAGTATCTGCTGGAGCGGCACGGCGTTCCCCAGGCATTGCTGCCCAGCCTCGCGGTCGTGAAAGCGTTGGCGGCCCAGGCCGGCGAGTAGCCTCCGTCGAGTCTCGCCGCTATCGATGGTCGAATTCCTTTATCCTCGCGGGCAACCACGCTCGGCGCAAGCGCCAGTCTGCATCGCGCAGATGCGGCGCGCGCCTTCTGGATTCGCTCTAACGAACCCTTAGCACGATGATGGTCTCGTCGTCGAAACGCTCCTTGCCGCCCTGAAACCGGCCCACATCGGCAAGGATGGCGTCGGCGATTTCTTGGGCGGGCAATTCGCGGCTGGCGCAGAGCAGGCCGGCCAGCCGCTCCTGTCCGTACATCTCTTCGTTCTCGTTTTCCGCGTCCAGAATTCCATCCGAGACAAAGACAATCGCATCTCCAGGCTGCGTGGCCACGTTGAACTCTTCATAAGTGACATTGGGAAACAGCCCCAGCGGAAATCCCTCCGCCTTGACCGTGAGCGATTGGCCGGAGCGGCAGAAAAGGGGCTGCACGGCGCCCGAATTGGCCACCTGCAGCGTCTGATTTTCATCGTTCCAGAGCGCGAACAGCAGGGTAACGTATTGCGAGTCGAGCTTGCGCTCCTGCAGCGCGTCGTTGAGATGGGCCAGCATCTCCGCCGGTCCCGGCTGTTGTTGTGCCGCCGAGCGCATAATGCCGCTCACCAGCGCGGCAAAAAGGGCCGCGGGGGCCGCTTTGCCGCTCACGTCGCCAAGAACGATGGCGGTGCGATTGGGGCCGTAGTCCACAAAGTCGTAGAGATCGCCGCCGATGGAGCGCGCGGGAAGAAAGCGCACCGCCATATCCGCGTGCGGATGCGAGGGTGCCTCGTTCGGCAGCAGCCTTAGCTGCACCTCGCGCGCCATGGCGATGTCGCGCTCCAGTTGCATCTCCTGGCGGCGCACGGCCTGGTAGAGCCGCGCGTTTTCGATCGCGATGGCGATCTGCGAGCCGAGCGTGGTCAGCATGCGCTCGTGCTCTTCGTTGAAGAAACCGGTGCGCGTGTGTTCGAGGTCCAGCACGCCGATCACCCGGCCCTTGTAGAACAGCGGCACTATCAGCTCGGAGCGGGTCTCGGAGTTCATTTCCAGGTAGCGCTGGTCCTTGCGCACGTCGGACACATTGATCGCCCGCCATTCGCGCACCGCCGCCCCCACCAGGCCGCTGTTGATGGGAATGCGGCGCGTGGGCGCGTGCGCGTAGCCGAATCGCCACGCGTAGCGCGTAACCAGCATCTCGCCTTTCTCGTCGAGCAGCATGATGGTGAACATCTGGTAGTCGATGAGCCGGCGCAGAAGCTGGCCGACCCGCTCCAGCAGCGGATTGAGATCCAAAATCGAAGCCAGTTCTACTGCGATCTCGTTCAGAACCTGCAGGGCCTGCGCCTGGCGCGACACGCGCGCGTAGAGCCGCGCGTTCTCAATGGCCTGCGCAATGCGCGACGCGGTCACGGTGAGCAGGCGGAGGTGTTCGGGACGGAAATAGCCGGCCTCTTCGCTTTCGATATCCATTACTCCGATGAGGCGGTTCTTGGCGATCAACGGCACCGCCAGCTCGGATTGGACCTGCGGGTTGGCGGAGATGTAGTGCTCCGACGAAGGAGCATCGTTCAGGAGCATCGGCTGCCGCGTGAGCGCCACTTGGCCCACCACGCCTTTGCCCATGGGAACGCGGGTGCGCTCCACCGCGGGCGTGTGGCCGATCTGGAATCGCATGCGCAGGTCGTGGGTACGGTCGTTGAACAGGAAAATGGCGAAGATGCGATAGTTGATGACCGCGCGCACCAGTTCGGAAGTGCGGTTGAGCAGCGTCTGCAGGTCGAGCGTGGTGTTCAGCGCGTCGGTGAGCTTCATCAGGTAAGCCGCATCCACCGGCTCCACGCGCGCATTCACGGGATCGAGCGCCGATGCGGCCGCCGGGCGGTAGTCGCCCTCAAGCTCGTGCGTCTCGGGCGGCGATGGAGGAGTGCGGGTCATGTGTAGAAGGGAATGATAACGCAAAGGCAGGGAACAGGGTTCAGAGATCAGGGATCGGATTAGGGATTAGGGATCAGATCGGTGCCCAGTAGTCAGAAGTGAATTTGGCGCGATGTTGTCGGATTGTGAATTGAGCCCGGAACGGGAAAGCTGGAAACCAGCGATGGGGGTAGAAACCCGCTGCCTTTAACTGACCCCTGATCCCTGATCCCTGACGCCTGTCTCTACTCCGCCCCCAGCTCCCGCACAATCCCCACTGACGCCGACGTGCCGATGCGGTTCGCTCCCGCTTCAAGCATGGCTCTCACATCGTCCAGCGTGCGGATGCCCCCGGAGGCTTTCACGCCGCAGCGCGCCCCGGCGATGCCGCGCATCAGCGCCACATCGGCAGCCGTTGCGCCGGCAGAGGAGAATCCGGTGGAAGTCTTGATGAAGTCCGCGCCGGCCTGGATGGCGATCTCCGAGGCGCGCAGCTTCTCTTCGGTGTTGAGCAGGGCGGTTTCCAGAATCACCTTCAGCCGTGCGCCGTGGTGATGGGTTACGCCGGCCACGGCGTGGACCGTGTGCTGGACGGCGTGGTAGTTGCCGCTCTTGAGCAGACCGATGGGAATCACCATGTCCAGCTCCCTGGCGCCCAGCCGGGTGAGCGCGGCGGCTTCGTGGCGCAGCGTGGAAACCAGCGATGCACCCAATGGAGAGCCGACCACCACGCCCACAGGAACGCCCGAGCCGGAGAGAAGATGAACGGCCGTCGAGGCCCACACCGGGTTCACCATGGCGCAGGCGAAGCCATAGCGTGCCGCCTCCTCGCAAAGGCTTTCCACTTGGTCGCGGGTCGCTTCCGGCTTCAGCAGCGTGTGGTCGATGACCGAAGCCAGCGCCTGCCAGTTGGCGAGCGTCTGGGCGGTAAATGCGGCTGCGTCGAAGGTGCCATGGTCAAACTCAAGGTCGGAATCCTGGATCGGGGTAATTGCTCTCATGGATCAAGCTCCTTGCCTGGCGGACGCCGTTCTTCTTGGGCATTGCACGCTTGCCGATACTCTCAAAATGCCTGCGGCGGCTCTTCGGGCAGTCTCCGGGAAATTGAGTATAGTTCACCCCGGCTCCCGAGCCAACTGAATAGATGCAATTGGAAAGGATACGGCGGCAGGATGGCCGGCCCGCCGCGGAATTTTGACCGGCTATTCAGTCTGGCCCGGTGCCATGATGCAGATGTCGGGCAAATTGCGGTAGCGTTCCGCGTAGTCCATCCCGTAGCCGATCACGAACAGGTTGGGAATGGAAAAGCCCACGTAATCGGCGTCGATCTTCTCGATGCGCCGCGAGGGCTTGTCGAGCAGCGTGGCGATGCGCAGCGTTTTGGGGTGCTGCTGGAGGAAGATTTTGCGCAGGTAGGCGAGGGTGAGTCCGGTATCGAGAATATCCTCCACCACCAGGACGTTCTTGCCTTCGATGGGCTGGTCCAGGTCCTTGATCAGCTTGACCGCCCCGGAGGAGCGCTGCCCGCTGCCGTAGCTGGAGACGGCCACAAAGTCGAAGGTGGCGTCGGCCTTGATGGCCCGGGACAGGTCGGCTAGAAAGGGCGCCGCTCCCTTGAGCACGCCGATCATCACCAGCCGTTCGCCGTTCAGGTCGCGGGTAATCTGCGCGCCCATCTCGGCCACGCGCTCGGCAATCTGCTGGCGGGAATAGAGAACTTCGAGTCCCTGGTAGGTCACCGTGCTCATGCACCCAGTATCGCGCGATTTCCGCGCCAATGCGCCTGTGTAAATCGGGGCTGCATTGGCGCCGCGCCACCGGGAGTGGCGCCAACCCAAACGAGCCGCCGCCCGTCTATACTAATAGAGAGATGTACCCATTCATACACATCGGACACTTTAACCTTCCCACCTTCGGGCTCATGCTCTGGCTGGCCGCTGTGGCGGCGGCCCTGGTGGTCGAGCGCGGATTCCGGCGCGCGCACATTGACGCCGATGCAATAGGCATCGTCGCCATCACCGTGGTGGCCGGCATCGTGGGCGCCAAGCTGTGGCACGTTGTGGACACGCCAGCCGATTTTCGCGAGCTGGGCTGGCGCGTGCTCTACGATTCGGCCGGCTTTGCCTGGTATGGCGGGTTGATCTTCGGCATTTCCGCACTCGTGGTTCAGGGCTGGTGGGCCAAAATCGGCGCTCTCCGCACTCTCGATCTGGCCGCTCCGGCCGCGGCCATCGGCTACGGGCTGGGGCGCATCGGCTGCTTTCTCTCCGGCGACGGCTGCTATGGAATTCCCACCAAACTCCCCTGGGGCATGAGCTTTCCCAACGGCATCGAACCCACCCTGGTGCGCGTTCATCCCACTCCGCTGTACGAGATGGCGGCCGGGCTGCTCATTGGCTGGTGGCTGTGGCGGCGCGGCGGCAAGCCGCATTCCAACGGCGCCATCCTGGGCCAATACCTGGCCCTGAGCGGCATAGCCCGTTTTCTGGTGGAGTTCATTCGCCGCAATCCAAAGGTTCTGTGGGGAATGTCGAATGCGCAACTGGCCAGCGCCGGAGCCGCGCTCGCCGGCATCGCCATCGTCTGGTGGGCCGCCAGGCGCCCCGCTGAAGCGCCGCAAGCCGTCGCCGCGGTGGTCGAGAAGCCGGCTTAGAACCGCCCGACCGTCCCGCCCGGGAACTGGTTGCATAAATACGGTCTTGAAAGGGCACGGCTTCAGCCGTGCCGTTAAAGGCCCATAAATGGCGGGGCTTTACGGGCTGCGGAAAAAACTCGCCTTAATGGCGATTCGCAAGGGCCTTGTAAAAGGGCACGACTTTAGTCGGGCCGCAAAGGTCGCAATAGGAATGTGGGCTTTACAGGCTGCGGAAAAACTCCCCGGAAAGGGCACGAAGTGTCAGGGCACGACTTCAGTCGTGCCGCAAGTCGAGCAATAGGAATGTGGGCTTTAGCCCCTGCGGGCCGCTTGCACGCGCGATTCGCTTGCTGTTCTTCATTTTTCCGTGGGCTGTTTAGCCCCTGAGGGACGTTCCGTAACTCCCCAAACCATCGATGCAACCCGCCCTAAAACGAGAAGCTGGCTTGAAACGAAATGGAGCGGTTGCCGGGGGTCGTGCTCCCGAATGCGCCCGGCGCCAGCGACTGCGTCTTGTTGAACAGCGGCGAAAGCAGCACCCCGTTCGGCGTGCCCAGGTTGACCATATTGAACAGATTGGCCGCGTTGACCACCAGCGTCAGACTATACCGGCGCGGAGTGGCCGCGGCGATCTGGATGGGCGCGCTCCCGCCGCCCAACCCGCGCGTGCGCACATTGATTCCGCTTTGCTGGTAGGTTGTCCCTTCGCCCGCGCTCCCCACTCTCGGACCCACGCCAATCACCTTGCTGAGGCGCACGTGGTACACGGCGCTGGCCGGACCGGTGCCGACCCCGTAAGGAACCATCCTTTCGCTCTTGCCCGCCGGATTGCTGTCCAGGCACCCGTACCGCGTGGCGATCACACCGGCTGCGCCGCATACCCCGTACGTGGGCCGGGCGTTGAACTGGTTGTTGGCCGTCAGATCGTCGCCCACGGTCAGGTTGTATGGCGTTCCCGACTGGGCAAACAGCTCGGAAGCGAAGACGATTCCGTAGGGACCGGTGTAGCTGTTGTAGAACAACAAAAGATGCCGGTACCCGAAGCTGGCGCGTCCGTAATCCAGCTCCGGATCCTGCGCCACGGATGGTGTGTAGGTGACGCCCTGCGTATCGCTCTTGGCTTCATTGAGGGTGTACACGCCGTTCAGAACCACGTGCTTGGTCTGAACGCTGGCGGTGAAAATAAGCTGATTCTGCCGGTAAATGCCGCCCGCCTGGAACTGATAGTTGTAGATTCCCGGTGTGGGGCCGGTAACCGTGTAAGTGGAGGCGTCGAAGGCCGGCGCGCTCACGTTGTTGGTCAGATACTGGTGAACGCCCTGGGTGTAAAGATAGGTCACGTTAGCCGTGATTTTGCTGCTCAGTTGACGATCGACGCCGATCCCCGCCTGCATATCGAGCGCCGCGCGAAAATGCGCATCGACGGTGTGATAGGAGGGGATGGCTCCGGCCGCGGAGAGTACGGACAGCGTCGCCGCGGCGGTGGGATCGTAAAAATCGGGGTTGTCGATCACGTAGCTCTGCTGGTTGATGCGGTTGTCGTGAAGGGCCTCGAGGACGTAAGGCGTACCCGAATTGGCGCTGAAAAAATTCGGCACCGTAAAGCGGTTGTAGAACCATCCGTAGCCCGCCCGGATCACCGTCTTGGCCGGCGCGTTTCCATTTCCTTTCGGACTCCAGGCGATTGCCAGCCGCGGCGCCCAATCGGCGTGATCGTGAATCCGGTTCTGGCCTTCGAAGCGCAGGCCCGCGCTCACAAAGAAGTTTGGCTTTGCGCGCCAGTCGTCCTGGAAGAACAGCGAGCCGTCGAACAGCAGCACGCTGGCCAGCGGGTTGCTGATGACCGCGGCCGAATACTGGCTTGGAGTTCCCGCCAGATACGCCGGGATGGAGTCGAAGGTATAAGCTCCGTTGGCGCCGTCGGTCGAGAAACTCGAGTCGTCGTAGAGCCTCAGTCGCGTGCCGAAACGAAGCGTGTGCGCGCCCCAGGCAGCGGTCGAATAGTTCTGCAGCTCAAAGTTGTCCTGCCTGTCGCGCGCGATGCCGGCATTGCTGCCCCCAGCCGTGAATGCGCCCTGCACGGTCACCGTGGGGGCCGGATTCGCCGCCACCTGGTCGTTGTAAATGTGGCTCCATTGGAAGTGGGTCTCGTTAACGAACCGGGAATTGACCAGGATCGTGTAGCCAAGCTGCAGCGCGTTCTCCTCGCTCAGCACGTTGCTGGCCTGCGAGGTCAGGTCGAGCGTGCCCACCCCGCTCCCTGTCTGGTAGGTGCGGTAAAACGAATCCCGGATGCTGACCGTTTGCCTCTGGCCCAACTGAAAATCGAAGCGAGGGTTGATGGATACGTAGTCGATCGGGGTGGGGAACGCCTCCAGAATGCTGCTGTTCGTGTCTTGCGGATTCAGCGCGTCCACGATCGCCTGGTTCTTCCGTGTCATATAAAATCCGCTCAACAGGCAGGAAGCGTTTTTCCCGATTGGCCCGCCGATATTGCCCGAGATGGCGTACTGGTAATAGCTGGGCTGCTCTGCGACCAGCGGGTTGGCGGTGTTGAGCGCGGAAGTCGTGCCTCGGGCGGCCAGCGAGCCCTGAAATTTCTGCGCTCCGGGCTTGGTGATGATCTCCACGCGCCCGTAGCCCAGCCGATCGAACTCCGCCGAGAATGGGTTCTGGTTGACGCGCACCTCCAGGATTGAAGATTTGGGCGGAAGCTGGCCGCCCGCAAATCCATCGATGTAAATCTGGCCGCCGTTCGGTCCCGCCGCCGGCCCGGCCAGCGCCTGCAGCTCGTTCCTCAGCTCGTCGGGATCGTCGGAGAGCGCGCCCAATGCGCTGCCGCTCAATACCATGGCGCTCAAGTTTTGTTCGGGATTGATGCCCACTTCCCGGTTCTGCCCGGCTACCGTCACCTCCTGCCGCTCGGTAGCGATGACCAGGGGCAGATTCAATTCCTGCACCTGGCCAGGGTCGACGCGAATATTTTGCAGGGTAAGCGGAGCAAATCCCGTTGCGGCGACCGATAGGGTGTACGAGCCGGAAGCCAGGCCGCGAAACGCATAGCGTCCGTCCGCGCCGGATTTTGTCTGCACCGTTCCGCCCGCCCCGGCGAGCGCAATCTGGGCGCCGGGCACCACGGCGCCGCTTGGATCGATGACCGCGCCGCGCAGCGCGCCCGTCTGTGCCCCAGCCTGCCGCCCGAAAAGCAAAAAGAACAGCAGCAGTGCCAGCGGGCCCAGAAGTTGCAGCTTGAAGTTCATGTTCTCCTGTTCGCGTCGGCAGTATTTGAGCGCTCTAAAGCCCAAGGACCGGCCCCCAGCGGCCATCGCCGCGGTTCGTCGCGGCGGGTCCTCTTGCTGTCACGCCAAAAAACCTCGCAAGACCAGGAAAATGCCGCAATGAAAAAGGAAATGGAATCTGGGGTGGAAATCGCCTCTTGATCAAGACTCGAGACAAAGAACGTGTAGTGGCTTCGATTAGGAGTTTCTCACGTTGAGCGGGCAGTCCGAAAGCGAATCTCTGTGGAACGGCGGCCCATCCATGCCTTAGAGATGCCGGATAAACGCCAGCGCCTCAGCCAATTGCGGAAACCGCGCCTCCTCGGCCTTGAACTCCCCGGAATGGACGCAGCGGCGCAGTCCGCGCATCCGCACCGGGTGCTTCAGGTGCAGCATTTCGTGGTACAGCAGGTACTCCAGCGCATACCTCGGACTGGCAGGCCGGTCGAAGACGCGGCTCACCACGATCGTGTTGTGCGCCGCGTCGTAGTGACCCAGCGAATGCTTGGCCAGGTGCTCGCTCCAGGTAAGCTCGGGACGGCCCAGCAAGCCTCCGAAGAAGCGAATGTTCAGCGAGTCAAAGACTTCTTCGAGGTCGAAATAGCGGCCTTGCGGGCCAAAATAGCGCTTGCTTCCGCGAGCCCGGCGGATCAGCTCGGTTTGCCGGGTTACGGCGGCGCTCGACGCAAAGCGTTTGTAGCGCAGGTTCTTGGCGGCGTCGATCGGCTTCTTGTAGAGCTTGGCCAGCAGAATGTGCGCGATCGCGCGAACCACCGCCTCCGGTGCGCCCTCCAGCAGATCGGAAAGACTTACCAGGATTCGTCCTTCCCTCAGACGGATCGTCGTATTCAGCGAGGTAAAGCGGCGGAACCGGACATCGATGGGAGGCATCGGCGCACGCGGCCGCAGCGCACGGTACTCTTGCTCGAATACGGATACGAAATCGGCGATCACCATGTGGAGAATAGCAAAAAACAGGGTTCAGGGGTCAGGTCTCGGTACCGTCCTGCGACTGCGCTGCCGGATTTCCATTGCAGCCCGACGGCTTATTTAGACGCTGCTTGCGGTCGTTCGTCCAGACTGGCTACGGCGATACCAGGGTGACTCTATCCCGAAACCTTGCACGAGGTCGAACAGGCCACGCCAACTCTGGTTTCGCTCCAGTCAACGAATGCCCGGTCCGAGTTTTTGCTTGTGACAATGCACAGCACCCTTTTCCATCGTATGATTTGTGTGTCCACAAGATCGTAGTCCCCGCCCTGGCAGACGGGGTTTTCTGTTTGCGCCGGGATTGGCACGGATTTAGCAATTACCTTGACGAATCAGATCGCATGAACGTCTAATATCCCCTACCGTTCCTCGAAAACCTGCGACTCCCGGAAGGAGGCTTACCCAAATGGCAAGTCCATGCTGTCCCAAATGTTCGAAGAAGCACTTTACGCGATCCGACTCCTTACCACTGAAGTTGTCCCTGATCTATTGTTCTCGTTGCGGGGCCATTGTGGGTGTCGCACCGATGATCTTCAACCCTTATGGTACTGGTGCGCAGGTGACCTTAAAGAACTGATTCAAATTGAGGCGTGAGTTTCTGCCTGCAATGAGATTTGCCAACGTATCTGTCGCCCTCGAAATTCCGCCGGCACCAGCAACGCGCCAATAGGACATCACCCACGCTCCGGGGATCAGGTTTCAGGGAACGCACAGGGAACGGCGAACAACATCCTTGTTGGTCTTGCGGAGACAATCCTCGTTCGATTCTCAAGGAGACGCTTAGACGCCGGTCTGACGTGATGATTTCTGACCCCTGAAACCTGATCCCTGACCTCTGGCTACTTCGGCTCTGCCCGGTCCTGGCCCTTCTCGTCTTTATGAAGCGCAAAATACGCCGTCTGGTCGGCGGTAAGCTGCTTGGCCTGGTCCGCCAGGTCGTTGCTGCTCTCGATGGCGTCGCGGCGCGAGAGCTCGAATCCTGATTCGCTGGGCAGGCCGTTGAGAAGGCTCTGCCATCGCTGGATGGATTCGTTCAGCGGCTTCAGGCTCTTGCGGATGTCGGCTTTGCGGTCGGAGTAGACATCGAGATTGTCGCCCAGCTCGTCCATCAGCGCGGTGAAGTCCTGGAGCTCGCTGTCAATGCGCGCGCTGCGGTTGGCCGAGTGCGCTCGCGGGATCAGGCCCTTGATGCTGTCGGCACGCTCGTTCAGAAACTTGACGTACAGGTCGACGCGCGCCACCGGATCGATTCCGGCTTCGGCAATCTGCTCCTGCTGTGCGTCCGTCAGTGGCTCGGGCTTGGTTTTTTGTCCGCACGCGGGCGCCGTCAAGAGCAGCGGCAGCAGCATTGCGGCAGAAACGCGCAGCCTCCCGGTCCACCCGCTTCGGCCGTGCTTAAACCATTGCTGAAAATGAATTTGAGACATAGCAGCAGGACGGCGCAAGGCTCACTGGTGGAACACCTGCATCATGGCTTCACTCTGCGCCTCGTTCACCTGCGAGAGCGTCTGCTCCACCAGCGGCCGGTCTTCGTAGTTGCTGGCGTGGAGCATCTCGTTCAGCCGGAACGCAGTGTGGTTGAGCAGGATCTCCGCATTCTTCAGGCGTTTGTCATTGAGCGCCAGCGAGAGATGAATTTTCTTTGCCATCAGTTGGATCTTTTTGAGCAGGCCGTTGGCTTGATCCACATTGCCGGCCGCGTACTGCCGTACGCTCAGCTCGGTCATCTGCTGCACCAGTTCCGCGTAGAGAAAGCACTGCTCGCGCGGCTGCGCCTGGCCGGCGCGTGCCTCCAGCGCATCGATGCTTTGCTGATCGGGAACCTTGCTGTCCGCGGAGGATGCGCGCACCGGCGTTTCGGTCAAGCCTAACACTACAAACACGGCCATCAGAACCACAGTCCGCATAATGGACTACCCCTGACGCGGTTCAATCTCAAGGCGTGACTAATAGTAGGCCCAACTTGCGCCAATCTGCAAGAGATAAGATGCAGGATTTGGAAGATGTGATTACCGCGGTTACGTAAATTTGAATTCGGGCGCCGGGCCGCGGCTGAGACCCTCTCCGGCGATGAGCTACTTGTTCAGAATCTGCATGCGCTGCCGGGCCTGCCACTCCTCATTGGGAAATTTGCCTTGAGCCGCGTCGAGAAAATGCTGATAATACGTCACCGCGTCTTGTTTCCGGTTCAGTTTGTCGTAGGAGATGGCGCGCAGGAAATAGGTGGAAGCATTTTCGGGCACGTAGCGTGAGCGCATGTCCAGCGCGTACAGGGTCTGGTCGGGCCGCTCCGTGCGCGAGGCGGCAAAAGCCAATCCGCTCCACCCGTCCACATTGGCCGGATCGATCTTGGTAGCCGCTGCGAAGGCGTTGTACGCCTCCACATACCGCAGTTGATGAACCAGATTCTGGCCGTGCGCCACCAGCAATTCGGGGTCCTGCGGATTCGCCGCCAGCAGATCGGCATAGAGCTTGTCGGAGCCGGCGTAGTCTCCGGCGTCGGCCGTCACCGCGGCCAGCATGCGGGTAATGGCCGCGTCGGCGGGGTGTGCCTGGTGCAGCTTTTCAAGCAGCGGAAGGGCTTCGGCCTTATCCTGTGCGGCCAGAACGGTGGCCAGTTGGGCGGTCAGCGCGGGGTCGTCGGGAAACTGCGTCAGCGCCGCGCGGAGCATGGGTTCAGCCTCGGCGTATTGTTTGCGCGCGATCAGCAGGTGGGCCAGGCCGGTGGTAGCCGGCTGCGATTTCGGGTCCTCGGCCAGCACCCGCCGGTAGGCGGCTTCGGCCGCGTCGTACTGGCCCGCGTCCTCGGCCAAGCTGGCGGCCAGCAGCGTATCGTCCTCGGTCTCGGGCGAGATCTTAAGGGCCTCGATCAAGTCGTTGGAGGCCGCCGACGGATCGCTGTCGCCTCCCGGCTTGGGGCGGTCGATCTGTGCCAGAGCGCGCCAGGCGCGCGCCTTCAGCGCCGGTCCGGCCTCGCCCGGATCGAGCCCTGTGGCCGCGGCCAGTTCCGGCCGCGCTTCGTCCGGCTTGCCTTGGCGGGCCAACAGCAGTCCCAGGGAGAGATGTGCCTCAAAAGACTTGGGATCGGCCTCGATTGCCCGGCGGTACATGCCGGCCGCATCGTCCAGCCGGCCCTGTGCATCGGCCACGTAGCCCGCGTCGAACAGCGCCCGCGCGTCCGGCGGATTCGCCGCCAGCCATGCGTCCAGTTCGGATTCGGCGGTCTTCCAGTCGGATTTCGCAATCGCCGCCTCCGCCCTGGCCACCTGTTCCGGAACCTGAGACGCCGGCGGCGCTTCTGCCGCCGCTCCTGACTGCGGCGAGGCTGAAGCTGGACTCGCGGCAGAAGACGATTCCTGGCCAATGCCGGCGCCGGCGCTCACAAAGCCAACAAAACACAGGACGCAAATTGCAGCGCGCAACACGGGGAATCCTCAGTAACCAGTTTACGCGGATTCACGGACTGTGATCCGGTTACTGGGGATTGCCGTGAAACGCTCAACCTCCATCGCGCACAATTCATCGGATGATATGAATGGAAGCATTGAGAGTAGAAAAACACATCGATAAATCCTGCTGCATCCAACCGGCCTGACGGCCTGGTTTGGGGGTCCCATCGCTTTGAGACGGATGAAGTTTATCGGCGTTCTCGGCGCCCGGCGGGAATTTGGGGAGAAAACAAATGACATTCGTAGCCATGCAACACATGCCCTTGACTCACGCGTACCTTTGCCAGGACTGCAATTGCATCGGCAATTGCGCCAGGCAGTGCCCGGCCTGCGCATCCGAAGCCCTGATCGGCCTGGCCGGGGTGCTGAATCGCGAAACCGACGACCGGGCGCAGTTTGGCTTTGCCCGCGTTCCGGCGATGGCCGCATAAGTAAGTACGATTGCTGAAATACGCGCATCGCCCTGGGGTCGCAAGTATTTGTAAAATTCAAGAGTACCCTGCAACTCATTGAAGACGGCAATTTTCGCTGTAACTGTCTTGCTTCTTGAGGACACGCCGCGCCGGACGTTCGACCGCCGGCGCCGGCCCGCGGCTTTAAGCTGCGGAGCTTCTTCAACGTGCCGTTAAATCTGCCACCGTTCCACGCTCCGGACCGGGTTGCGCATTCCACGCGCCCTATAATAAAGAATGGCCGGTTGCGCCCTGAGCCTCACTGAGGCCGCAGGGACGCTTCCGGACGCATTCGGCCCGGTGCTCCTCCTTTGAACGACGCCATCATCATCCGCGGCGCGCGGACACATAACCTGAAGAACATTTCTTGTGAGATTCCACATGACAAGCTGACCGTGGTCAGCGGCGTGTCGGGGTCGGGCAAGAGTTCGCTGGCCTTCGACACCATCTACGCCGAGGGGCAGCGGCGCTATGTCGAGTCGCTTTCGGCCTACGCGCGGCAGTTTCTGGAGCGCATCGAAAAGCCCGATGTGGATGAAATCGACGGCCTTGCTCCGGCCATCGCCATCAAGCAGAAAAACTCCACCCGCAATCCGCGCTCCACCGTGGCCACGGCGACTGAAATCTACGACTACTTGCGCCTGCTCTATGCCCGTTGCGGCACGGTGCACTGCGTTTACTGCGACGGACTGGTCAAGCGCGATTCCGTCGACGAGGCCGCGGAAGCGATTCTCGCGCTCGGCGAAGGAACGCGCTTGAACGCTCTCTTCCCGGTCGTCACCGCGACCCCGGACGCCGGCGCCGCGGCAAAATCGCCGAACCCGGCTAAGGGCTTTGCCCGCTCCGCGAAAACCGGCCCCAAGGCCAGGCCGCCTGCCAACGGAGGCGATTCTCCGCACACCGAAACCCTCAAATCTCGGCTCGCCGAACTGCGTGCCGGCGGCTTCAACCGCTTGTGGCAGCAGGGGAAGATCTTCGAGTTCTCCACCCCGGAGTCGTTGCTCGATCTCGACTTTACCGCTCCGCTTTTCGTCCTCTTGGACCGCATCGTCGTTAGCCGCGAGAATCGCGCGCGCATCGTGGATGCTGTGGAAACCGCCTATCGCGAAGGCGGCGAAGCCATCTTTGAAGAAGCCCCGCGCGATGAATCGGCCGAGCGCCGCCGGCTGCGTTTCAGCGGCGCCTTCGAGTGCGCAAGCTGCCACCGTCCCGGCCGCGAGCCGGAGCCGCGCCTGTTCAGCTTCAACAACCCCTTCGGCGCCTGCCCGCGCTGCCAGGGATTCGGCAATACCGTCGACTACGATCTGAGCCTCATCATTCCCGACAAAAGCCTCACGCTCAACGACGGAGCCATCGATCCCTGGAACCGCCCCAAATACCGTTCCTGGTTCAGCGAATTGCGCAAGCGCGCGCCGGAGCTCGGCATTCCTCTCGACGTTCCCTGGCGCGACCTTCCCGAGCCGGTACAGGAGATCGTGCTGCGCGGCAAAGCCGGCTTCGAAGGGGTTTTTGCATTCTTTGCCCAGATGGACCGCAAGAAATACAAGCTCCACGTGCGCGTGATGCTGAGCAAGTATCGCGGTTACGCGGAGTGCCCCGATTGCCGCGGCCAGCGCCTGCGCGCCGAGGCGCGCTCCGTGCGCATCGGGAGCGGAAGCGATGGCGGCAAAAACATCTGCCAGGCCTCCGCGCTCACCATCGCCCAGGCCAAGGCATTCTTCGATGCCCTCGCTCTCTCGCCCATGCAGGAGGAGATTGCCGGCCCCATCCTCCACGAGGTCCGCCAGCGGCTCCAGTTTCTTGACGCGGTGGGTCTCGAATACCTCACCCTCGACCGGCTCGCCTCCACTCTCTCCGGCGGCGAGGCGCAGCGCATCCAGCTTGCCACCTCGCTCGGCTCGCGGCTGGTGGGCGCGCTCTACGTGCTCGACGAGCCCTCCATCGGCCTGCACACGCGCGATACTTCGCGCCTGATTCGCATCCTCGAAGAGCTGCGCGATCTGGGCAACACCATTCTTGTGGTCGAGCACGATGCCGACGTGCTGCGCTCCGCCGATCATCTCCTCGATCTCGGCCCCGGCGCCGGTGAATTCGGCGGCAAGCTGCTGGCGCAGGGCGTGCTGGCGGAGATCGAGGCCAATCCCAACTCCCTCACCGGCCGTTATCTCTCCGGCAAAATATCCATCCCCGTGCCCACGCGCCGCCGCGCGCCCGGCCGCGAACGGCTGGCGCTACGCGGCGCGCGCGCCAACAACCTGCGCGGCCTGGACGTTGATATTCCGCTCGGTCTGCTGGTGGCCGTCACCGGCGTCTCCGGCTCCGGTAAATCCACGCTGGTGCACCAGGTGCTCTATCGTGCCGTCGCCCGCGCGCTCGGCCAATCTGACGGCAGCGATCCCTCCGGCGCATTCGCATCGCTCACCGGCGTCGAACGCCTCAATGACGTTGTGCTGGTCGACCAGACCCCCATCGGCCGCACCCCGCGCTCCAATCCCATTACCTATATCAAAGGCTTCGATCTGGTGCGCGAGCTCTTCGCCGCCCAGCCTGAGGCCAAGCGCCTTTCGCTCACGCCCGGACATTTCTCCTTCAACGTGCCCGGCGGACGCTGCAACACCTGCGAAGGCGACGGCACCGTGACCGTCGAAATGCAGTTCCTGGCCGACGTCGAGCTGCCCTGCGAAGACTGCAACGGCACCCGCTACCAGGCCAGGATTCTCGAAGTCCAGTACAAGGGCAAGAATATTCACGAGGTGCTGCAGATGACGGTGAAGGAAGCGCTGCGCTTCTTTGCCGGCCAAACCCGCCTGCTCGAAAAACTCGCGGTGCTCGACGAAATCGGCCTGGGCTATTTGCGCCTCGGCCAGTCGGCCACCACGCTCTCCGGCGGCGAAGCGCAGC
The DNA here is from genome assembly GCA_963770555.1 of uncultured Acidobacteriaceae bacterium. Classification (GTDB taxonomy): domain Bacteria; phylum Acidobacteriota; class Terriglobia; order Terriglobales; family Acidobacteriaceae; genus Telmatobacter. Next base: position 2,246,680 of record CAVYQC010000005.1, on the reverse strand, counting down.
GCGTCAAGCTGGCCGCGCATCTGGCCTCGGTGCGCGCCGCCAATGCTGCCGCCAAGCCCTCGCAGGCCAGCCGCGTCCTTTACATTCTCGACGAGCCCACCACCGGCCTCCACTTCGACGACGTATCGAAGCTCCTCACCGCCTTCCGCAAGCTCATTGACGGCGGCGGCTCGCTCGTCGTCATCGAGCACAATCTGGACGTAATCAAAAGCGCCGACTGGGTCATCGATCTGGGCCCCGAAGGCGGCGACGGCGGCGGCAAAATCGTAGCCGAAGGCCCGCCCGAAGAGATTGCCGCCAATCTCCTCTCCCACACCGGAAAATGGCTCGCGCGCGTGCTGTAATGCAGTCCCTTCCGTTCGAAACCAAATCCTGAAGCGGATCGCGGCGCTTACATCCGCCGCGGGCAGCGTCCTAACTTCGCCCCGCTTTGAAAGTGCACGGCCTCACAGGCTGGGAAAAGCAGCCTCAGCGGGGCACGAAGTGTCAGGGCACGACTTTAGTCGTGCCGCAAGCCGAGCAATATGAACGCGGGCTTTAGCCCCTGCTGGCCGCTTGCACACGCGATTCGCTTGCTGTTCTTCATTTTTCCGCATCCTGTTTAGCCCCTGCGGCCCGCTGTGCGAGTCTATGCCTGAGATCCGGCCTTATTGAGAAGCCTCTCTCGCCGCCGGGGAGTGCGCGTGCTGAAATCGGGAAACTACCTCGTCCGCCCTCGATTTGCCATCAGCCACTCCAATTGGATAGAAAGGGTGGAGCATTTGCGCGGCCTGCAGACGATCTTGAAAACGCTGCCGGAAACGCACACGTCTGCAGCCGGCGCGCCTAAGGGAGGAAAGTCCACCTTGAGCATCTCTGCCGGGCCGATCGGAAAAGCGGCCCCCACTTCCCCGAACAATGAAGACATTCAGGCTCCGCTGATTCCCGCCGGGCGCATGCTGCCCTTCCTCGCCGTCACCGTGCTCTTCTTTCTTTGGGCCATCCCCAACAACCTCAACGACATTCTCATCCGGCAGTTCATGAAGTCGTTCAACATCAATCGCTCCAGCGCCGCCGGGGTGCAGATCTGGTTCTACCTCGGATACTTCACGCTGGCCTTCCCGGCCGCGCAACTGATGCGCCGCTTCGGCTACAAGATGGGCATCGTTACCGGCCTCTGCCTGCTTGGCAGCGGATGCTGGCTGTTCTATCCGGCCGCGCAGGCCGGCCTGTACACATTTTTCCTGATCGCGCAGTTCGTCATCGCCAGCGGCCTCTCGTTTCTTGAGACCGGCTCCAACTCCTTCATCGCCCAACTCGGCCCCGCCGGCTCAAGCGAGCGCCGCCTCAACCTCTCGCAAGCCTTCAATCCGCTGGGCTCCATCACCGCCGGCCTCATCGGCACCATCTTCATCTTTTCCGGCGTCCGGCTCACCGATGCGCAGGTCGCGGCCCAGCAGGCCGCCGGAACCTACCAGGCCTATCTCCATTCAGAGACTTTGCGCGTGGTTGCGCCGTATCTGGTTCTCGGCGCCATCGCCTTCTTCTGGGCGATCCTGATTTTTTTCACCAAATTCCCCGTCCTGGGTGGCGAGGAGTCTTCGCCGCAGGCGGGCGCGCCGCAGGAGCATGTACGCCTGTTTCAGCCGCACTTCGTCTTCGCCGTCATCGCGCAATTCCTCTACGTCGGCGCGCAGGTGGGCACGTGGAGCTACTTCATTCCCTATGTCGAGTCGGCTACAGGAGTCGGCGACAAGGCCGCCGGCTACATGCTCACCGCTACGCTGGCGGCCTTTGCCGTGGGCCGCTTCAGCTCGGCATGGCTCATGCGCCATTTCCATGCGCGCCTCATGCTGGTGGTCTACTCGGTCGTCAATGTCGCGCTGGGCATGGTGGCCGTCCTCCGACCCGGTTGGCTGGGCGTAATCTGCTTGCTCACCACCAGCCTGTTCATGTCCATCATGTTCCCTACTATTTTCGCGCTGGGCCTCAAGGGCATGGGCGAAAAGACCAAGACTGCCGGATCGCTGCTGGTGATGGCCATCCTGGGCGGCGCCGTGCTCACCAAGCTAATGGGCATTCTTTCCGATCGGGCAGGGAATCAGGTGGCCTATTTGGTGCCGGTGGCGTGCTTTGCCGGCGTGGCTCTCTACGGCTGGCTGGGCGCCGAGGCCAAGCCCGGCGAAGCGACGGGGTAACCGATCGAAACCCGAGCGCTGTCGTCCTGTGCGGAGTTGGGAGAAAATGCAAAGATTCTCTTGCCGGGAATTACGGCCCGTTGGCGCACAATCATTCCATGCGCTACTCCACTTCGCCGGCCGTTTTTGACAATGGGAAAGTCTCTCGGGCCCCAAAAACTCCCCTGACCCCACCCCCTCCCCCAAAAACTTGCACCGATTATGAGGCGACGGCCTTCTTAACTAATTAACAATCAGCAACTTGAAAAAAGTGCATAGTTGCAAAGTGATCAACAGATGGGGTCGCTTTTGGAAGGTTTGGGCGCAGTTTTGAACGAAAAGCCCCGTTTCAGGCCGGGAATTGTCTCGAAACCTCGCATCTAAAGTCAGACGCGCCACCAGGTTCGATTGCCGGAGATTCTCACCGTCTGGCTCTGTCTTGCTTCTATTCCGCCGCCACCGGCTCGGCAACAACCGGATTGGTCAGCGATCCCAATCCCTCCACCGTGACCGTGACCGTTTCACCGGCCTTGAGCCAGCGTTTCGGCGTGCGGCCCATGCCCACTCCCGAAGGCGTGCCGGTAGAGACCATGTCACCCGGCAGCAGCGGCGTAATCGACGACAGGTATTCGATCAGGTCGGGGATCTTGAAGATCAGCTCGCTGGTGCTCGAATTCTGCAAAATCTCGCCATCGATGCTCAGGCCGATGGCGAGTTGATGCGGGTCGGCAATCTCGTCGGCGGTCACGATGGCCGGGCCCATGGGGCAAAAGGTAGGAAAGCTCTTGGCCATCGACCACTGCGAGGTGGACCGCTGAATATCGCGCGCGCTCACGTCGTTCACGATGGTGTAGCCGTAAACGTGCTCGCGCCAGGCGGAAGCGGGAATGCGGAAGCCGCCCTTGCCGATGACGAACGCCAGCTCCGCCTCGTAGTCGGGCTCGCCCGAATTCTTCGGCAGCACAATCGCGTCGCCGGGACCCACAATGGCTGTTTGCAGCTTGAAGAAAACCACCGGAAACTCGGGGAAGGCCATCTTGGCTTCGATGGCGTGCTGGCGGTAATTCAGTCCGATGGCAAACAGGCGCGGAGGATTGGCGAGCGGCGCGTGCAGGCGCACTTCGCCCAGCTTGTAGCCGGGATAGGCGCCCGGCTTGTCGACCGCGGTAATACCCGCGCAGATGGCGGCAAGAGCATCGGCGCAACCCGCGGCCGTGAGGTCCACAACCAGGCCGCCCTCTTCGAGCAGCGCGCCGGGCCGAATCTTGCCGTCCGCCGTTGAAAACGAAACCAGCTTCATGCGAATCCTCCAGTAGAGAAGCGAAAAGTGCAAAGAGCGGGCTTAGGTCTTTGACTGTTGGTTGTCGTACGAACCTGGGGTGCCCCAGGTCCCCCGGGGTCCCCACGGACAGGTCTTCGTCCGTGGGGCGGAGATCCCGATTTTGGGACCTGGGATACTACAGCACTCAAAAGCACCGCGAAAAACCAAACACTTAGAGCCTTACGCAGCCGTCCAGCCGCCGTCAATCGTAAGCAATGTGCCGCTCACGAACGCGGCCTCGTCCGAAGCCAGATAGCGCACCGCCGAGGCAACTTCTTCCGGCCGGCCCAGCCGTCCGACAGGCTGTCGCGCACGCAGTTCGGCGCGCATCTCTTCCTTGTTCTGCTTGTGAAACTTCTCCAGGTATCCCTCCACAAAGGGCGTCTGCACGGTACCGGGGCAAACCGCGTTCACCCGCAGCGTCTTGGGGTACTCGACGGCCAACTGGCGCGTCATCGCGATCACCGCGCCCTTGGTGGTGCAATAGGCAAAGCGCTGCTTGATGCCCACCAGCCCGGAGACCGAGGCGATGTTCACGATCGTGCCAACCGCTTCGCGCCGTTTGCCCGCGGCCAGGAGCAATGGCAGAAAGGCGCGTGTCACCAGGTACACCGAGCGCACATTCACGTTCATCAGCCGGTCGAAGTCTTCCGGCTCCGTGGCTTCAATTGAACCCACATGACCGACGCCCGCGTTGTTCACCAGAATATCCAGCCGGGAGACCTGCGCGGCGGCTGCGGCAATCGACTCCACGCTGGTCACATCCAGGTGCATCACTTTGGCCGAGCCGATGGAAGCAGCGAGCGCCTCGGCGGCGGCAAGATTGATGTCGGCAATCCATACGAATGCGCCGGCACGGGCGAGTTCCTTCACCGTGGCTTCGCCGATGCCGCTGGCGCCGCCCGTCACCAGCGCGTGCCGGCCATCGAGCCGAAACGGCTCGCTCGCGGGAGATGCAGAAGCGGATGGCGGCGATCCAGTCATGGAAGAACACTCGATGAAACTGTGGCAGGAACCGATTACCGGAAACTGGTTTTGAAAGGGCACGACCGGGACAGCCTCCGGGTCGCGTGCCGTATACGGGATCAAATCGGCGATGGCTTTGTCCCCTGAGGGACGCCGCGTGCCCCATCCTTTTCGCGTTCTTTGCGAAAAGGGTGGGAAAGCACGGTGCTCGCCCTGCCGCTCTTAGCCGTTCCGCACCTCTGCCAATACCTTCAAGTATGCGCGCGCGGTTTCAGTAATGCTCTCAGGTTGGCCGGCATCCACCGCGGCCAGATTGACTAGGTCGCTGCCCACTCCCAGCGCGCGCGCTCCGGCCTTGATAAAGCTTGCCGCCGTTTCAAGCGTCACGCCGCCGGTAGGAATCAGCTTGAGATGCGGAAACGGCGCCAGCAGCGCCTTCAGGTAGCTCGCTCCTCCGACTGCCGAGCAGGGAAAAATCTTCACGTAATCCGCCCCGGATTCCCATGCCGTGATGGCTTCGGTGGGCGTGAGCGCGCCGGGGCACGAGATTTTCTGGTTGGCCTTGGTCGCGCGTATCACTTCAGGATGCAGGCTGGGGCTTACCACAAACTCCGCGCCGGCCTCGATCGTAGCTTCGGCCTGCGCGGCTGTGGTTACAGTGCCTGAGCCGAGCAGGAGCTTCGCTCCGTACTCCTGTTTGAGCTCCTTCAACAGGTCGATGGCGCCGGGCACGGTCATGGTGACTTCGACCACCGTCACTCCGCCCTCCACCATGGCTTTGACCACGGCGCGGCCCTGGGCCACACTCTTGGCGCGCAGAACGGGAATCAATCCCACGCGCTCGATGATTTCCTGCGTCGATTCCGGCATTTTTCCTCTTCTGATGAATTGTGGATTAGCGCGCGATCCGCGCCGATCCGCCCCCCATGATGCGCTCGACCTCGGCAAGCGTGGCCATGCTGGTGTCGCCGGGCGTGGTCATGGCCAGCGCACCGTGCGCCACCCCGCAGCGCACCGCCCAATCGATTCCTTTTGCGGCCAGCATCCCGTAGATCAGCCCGGACGCAAAGCTGTCGCCGCCGCCTACGCGGTCGAATATGTCGATCTCGCGCTGCGGCACATGCACAATCCGGTCCTCATAAAGTGCAATCGCGCCCCACGCATTGCGGCTGGCCGTGCTTGCGGTGCGCAGCGTGCTGGCGATGAGCTTCAAATTCGGATATGCCGAGGCAACTTCGCGCAGCATCTCCTCGTAGCCTTCAATGGGCAGCTCGGCAAAATCCTCGTTCACGCCTTTGATTTTCACGCCGAGCATGGCGGAAAAATCCTCTTCGTTGCCCAGCAGCAGGTCCACCTTGCGCACCATCGCGCGGTTCACTTCCTGCGCCTTGGCTTTGCCGCCGATCGACTTCCACAGCGAATCGCGGAAGTTCAGATCGTAAGAGATCGGCGTTCCATGCCTGTTCGCCGCGTCCATGGCGTCCGCTGCCACCTCGGCCGTGGACGCCGAAAGCGCGGCAAAGATTCCGCCGGTATGGAACCAGCGCGACCCGTGCGACGCGCCGAAGATCGCTTCCCAATCGAAATCGCCCGTCTTCACCTGGCTGATCGCCGTATGTCCGCGGTCCGAGCAGCCGGCGGCCGCACGCACGCCGAAACCGCGCTCGGTAAAGTTCAACCCGTTGCGCACCGTGCGGCCCACGCCGTCGTAGGGCACCCATTTCAGCAGCGAGGTGTCAACACCGCCCTGCAGGATGAAGTCTTCCACCAGCCGGCCCACCGGATTCTCGGCAAGCACCGTGGCAATCGCCGAGCGCAGGCCGAAACAGCGGCGCAAGCCGCGGGCTACGTTGTATTCGCCGCCGCCCTCCCACACCTGAAACTGGCGTGTAGTATGGATGCGGCCCTCGCCGGGATCCAGTCGGAGCATTACTTCGCCCAGGCTCAGGCAATCCCATCGGCAAGCGGAACCGGGAACCGAGATCGTGTTCATGGTCATCCAATAATCTATCGCATCCCGCCGTCAACAGTCTGTGACGGCATCGCGCCGCGGACAGGCCAATTCGGCAGTTCGTGCCTGGGAACGGGCCGGCGGGGTAAACTTTTGTGGGCGTCGGCGCCTGGGCTGCGCCGCAACAGAATCGATGAAATTCACACCTGAGAGGAATCACGATGGCGGAGTCGCGCAAGTTGCGCATGGGTATGGTGGGCGGTGGGCCGGGCGCATTTATTGGACCGGTCCATCGCATCGCGGCGGAGCTGGACGGCAGGATTGAGCTGGTTGCCGGCGCATTTTCGCAGACCGCGGAGCGCTCGCGCGAGGCCGGCGCCGGCTTCGGCATCGATCCGGCGCGCGCCTACGCGGATTACCGCCAGATGATCGAGACCGAACGCAAGCGGCCGGACGGCATCGACTTCGTCGTCATCACTACGCCCAATCATCTGCATCTCCCCATCGCCCTCGCCGCGCTCGACGCGGGCATTCCTGTGATGAGCGACAAGCCGGCCACGGCGACTTATGGAGAAGCTCTGGAACTCGAAGCCGCGGTGGGGAAATCCGGTCTGCCCTACGGTCTCACCCACACCTATGCGGGCTACGCCATGGTCCGCGAAGCGCGCGCTATGTTTGCCGCCGGCAAATTCGGCGCCATTCGCAAGGTCGCAGTGGAGTACTTGCAGGGCTGGCTGAGCCGCCCGCTTGAAACCACCGGCCACAAGCAGGCGGCATGGCGGTCCGATCCGGCGCGCAGCGGCCCCGGAGGCGCCATCGGCGATATCGGCACGCACGCCTTTCATCTGCTCGAATACATCAGCGGCCTGCAGGTGACGGCAATCAACGCCACGCTGCGAACCGTGGTGCCTGGCCGCAAGCTCGACGACGATTGCAACGCGTTTCTGCGCATGAACAACGGCGCTGCCGGCACGCTGGCCTGCTCGCAGATTGCCGCCGGCGAGCTGAACGAAATGCGCATGCGCATCTATGGAGAAACCGGCTCCATCGAGTGGCGCCAGCAGGATCCGAATCGGCTGATCGTCAAGTGGCTCGATGGCCCGGAAGAGGTTCACCACGCCGCGGCAAATTATCTCAGCCGCGATGCGCTTGCCGTCGCCCGCGTCCCCTCGGGCCATCCCGAGGGCTACCTTGAAGCATTCGCCATTCTCTACCGCGAATTTGCCGATGCGCTGGTCGCACGGAAGAAAGGCGCTGCGAAACCGCTGCCGGAAACACTTCCGGGCATCGTCGCCGGGGTGCGCGGCATGCGCTTCATTGAACGCGTCATCGAGAGCAACCGCACCGAAAGCTGGGTCGACTTTTGATCGCCGTCAGCATTGTCGAGGAGAAAAATCATGAAGACCATCCAAGGCCCCGCTCTCTTTCTTGCTCAATTCGCCGGCGATCAAGCCCCATTCAACACGCTGGAAGGCATGGCCGGCTGGGCCGCCGGCCTGGGATACAAGGGCATCCAGATTCCAAGCTGGGATGGGCGCCTCTTCGACCTGAAGAGAGCTGCCGAGAGCAAGGAATATTGCAGCGAAATTCTCGGCGTGGCTGCGCGCGCCGGCCTTTCCATCACCGAGCTTTCCACTCACTTGCAGGGTCAATTGGTGGCCAGCCATCCTGCCTTCGACACGCTTCTCGACGCTTTTGCGCCGGCCGAATTGTCGGGAAACGCGAAGGCCCGCCAGGCGTGGGCCGTGCAGCAGTTGGGGTGGGCGGCGACGGCGAGCCGCAACCTTGGCTTGAACGCGCACGCAACCTTTTCGGGCGCGCTCGCATGGCCTTTCTTTTATCCCTGGCCGCAGCGCCCGGCCGGGCTGATCGACGAGGCGTTCAAGGAGTTAAGCCGGCTCTGGCTGCCGATTCTCGACACTTTCGATGCGGCCGGCGTGGACCTCTGCTACGAGCTGCATCCCGGCGAGGACCTGCACGATGGCGCCACCTTCGAGCGCTTTCTCTCCTCGGTGGGCGATCATCCCCGCGCCAACATTCTCTACGATCCAAGCCACATGGTCCTGCAGCAGATGGACTACCTGGCCTTCCTCGACATCTATCACGACCGCGTTCGCGCCTTCCACGTGAAAGACGCCGAATTCCATTCAAGCGGTCGCGCCGGCGTCTACGGCGGATACCAGGACTGGATCGAGCGGCCGGGACGCTTCCGTTCGCTCGGCGACGGCCAGATCGACTTCCGCCAGGTGTTCAGCAAGATGGCGCAATATGACTATCCGGGCTGGGCTGTTGTGGAGTGGGAATGCTGCATCAAGCACCCGGAGGCCGGCGCGGCCGAGGGTGCGGTGTTTGTTCGCGACCACATCATTCGCGTCACCGACCGCGCCTTCGACGATTTTGCCGGCGGCGCGGCGGATACGGAACGAAACCGCAAAATTCTCGGTCTGTAAGGATTGGAGTCAGTAACTCTTCCCTGGACAGGACGCCGTCTGCGGAGCCGTGGAACTTCGATTCAGTGCGAATCGGAGTCCTCGAATTCTCCGATCGGCGAAGGAATTCTTCCCGGAGTTACAATTCCATACTTCAAGTCGAGAAACAGTTGTAACTCGTGGGGTAAGATTGCCGCTAACTCCTGCCAGGTAAGAACCATTAATCTTACTCGCAGCTCCGCACTTTTCACTGCGGCCATTACTTGAAACCATTGCTCGCGCAGATCCGGCCTGCGCGCATCGTGCACCACGCAAAAGCTGCATTCCGCCGCGTAGGCAGCCAATACGTTGCGGATAAGTTGATAACCTGCATAGCCGGCCTCGCCCGGCGCGCTGACGACGAAGTCCATCGCGGAGAAAGAATCGGGGTCTCCGGTCAAGCTCTCGAATTCCTGCGAAAGGTTCTCAGGAAACTCGCTCGCCCGGCGCGGTCTTGCCGTGGGCAGATCGACGCGCGGCAGTAGATCGCGCTCGAACACACGATCGAAGTCGCGATAGGCCTCCACGATCTGCGCAGCGCGCGTCTGGAAATCGCTTTCCGTCAGCTTGGCTTCCACCAGCAATGAGCCGAAGCGCATATCCACTTCGGTGCGGTCGAATCGTCCGCTATTGAGCCGGGCGGGGCTGGATGCCTGGCGGACGAGCGGCACGCGCGCCTTCCATCCGAAAACCGGCGCCGCATCGTCCTCGACTCCAAGAGCATTCCGCACCGGAGCCGACTCTGCAACTCCCGGCGTGCAGAACACGTTCATCAGCAATGCATCGGAGCTCATCGATGAGTCGAGTTCGCGCCAGCGCCGCTCTGCTTTCGGCAAGGTTCGCGCCGCCTGCGCGTGAACCTTGTCGAAACGCCGCATCCAATCGGGATTCCGAGCAATGGCCGCATACGCAGGATCGAAGAAGTTCCCATGCCGGCCATTTTCCGGCGCGTACACAATTACGGTCGGATTTCCATAGCTTTCCACATGCGGCCGGCCGCGCGCATAGAGCCGGTTGCGCAGCCCCAATTCCTGCCTCAACTGGCTCGCATAAAAGCTTGAGAGCGCGGTCATACCGGGCAGCCTTTACTCCTGGTTGGTTAAGCTACGAGGTGCATTGCGAATTTGGACCGCGCTCAGGTAAGAACCGGCACGTCTGCCACTCCTGCCACGCCAAATACCCGCCGGTATCGCTCGGCTTCGGCTGGATCGCCCAGCGCCTTCGAATAATTGTCAGACAGCTTGACTGCAGGCTTGCCTTGCGCGTCGCTCAACTTGCACACCAGGCTCACCGGATTGAATCCATCGCCGCCCTGCGGATTGCAATTGCGGAAATCGTTGGTCAGCAGTGTGCCCCAGCCGGCGCTGAAGCGTATACGGCGAGCGGGAATCCAGCGGCCGGCGTCCAGAAAGTCGCTTGCGGAGTGAAAATCGTCAGCCGAGGCGCCGTTGCGCAAGGTTCCGCCAAAATAGGCGTGCAGTCCGAGGATTTGCTCCACGTCCAGCGCATCGGAGGCAATCAGCCGCTTCTGGCGCGGATCGCGCCCCAGCCGCTCCAGCCACGCGATATACTCGTCGCCTGCCACGTAGGCGTCCTTGCTGTCGATGCGCTGCCCGGTCCAGTTTGCCACCCAGGCGGGCGCATCGCGCAGGAACTGCGTGGTACCAAAAGTATCCGGCAGCAGGATCAGCAGCTCGCCCTGATAGCTTTGCTGCCATAGCTCGAGGAGCCGGAATTGCGCAGTTCGCAACTCCTCATCGTCGCGGGCCAGCGCCGCCATGGCCATGGGCAATTCGTGTCCATTGGTGCCGATCGCCTCCAGGTCGTGCTTGTAGGCCAGGTACGCGTTCGAAGTTCCGGCAAAGGTTGCGCCCAGAGTATCGCGCATGGCGTTCACCACGTACTCGTGCCACAGGAAGCTATGCCGCCGCCGCGTGCCGAAATCGGTCACGTTCAGCTCGGGAACGCCCCGCAGCCGCTCCATTTTTTCCCAGAGCCGCGCCTTGGCCCGCGCGTAGAGAATGTCGAGTTCGAGCTCTCCCAGTTGCTTCAGGCTGGCGCGCGTCTTCAGTTCGCCAATCTCGGAAAGGGCGAAGATCTCCCACATCGAGGTTGCCGACCACAAGCCATGGAAGAGAAGATGCAGTTGTCCATCCTGAACTGACAATTCGTAATCGGACAGTCTGAAGCCATTTTCCAGCCACTCCAGGAAGGCCGGCTCGAAGATGCCTCGCCGCCCATAAAACGAATTGCCGGCCAGCCAGATCAGCTCCGACTTGCGGAAGCGCAGCTTTCGGGTGTGCTCCAATTGCTCGCGCAACTGTTCTATCGCGACCACGTCGCCTAGACGCACCGAAGAGGAGCGATTGATGAGCTTGAAGGTCGCGTGCGTCCGGGGAAAATGCTTCCAGATGAACTGGAGCATGAGCAACTTATAGAAATCGGTGTCCAGCAAGGAGCGCGTAATGGGATCCAGTTCCCAATTGTGGTCGTGCGCGCGCCTGGCAAAATCGATAATCACGATGCCTTCACTCTAACTGAATGGCCGGCCCGGTTGGAAGCGCGGGGCGTCTTCGAGCTGGACAAAGGCGATGCCGAGCGCTCGAATGGAAGGGCTTTGATGCCGAGCAGGCAATATGCTGCTTTCGGCCATGAAAGGCCTCGAGGAACGAGCGGTTATCCGAATCTGTGTGACGGTCGACGATGCTTGCAGCATGGAGCCCTGAATCACTGCGGCGACTCGTGCAACAGGCGGATCGGGCCGAAGAGTCCTGAAGGGATCGCCTGCAGATTCTTCATATCCTGCGGCTCGAAGCGCTCGCCATACTTTGCGTAAAGCGCGCTGTAGTCGTGCGGCGGCCGGCCGGCGAGCAAATTGATTGCGGTGTTGTAAACGCGCACCTCGAGCTGGTTTTCTCCGCTGTGAACGAGGCGCGAAATGTCGATGCGGTAAGGCGGATGCCATAACGAACCGGCGTGCCGCCCGTTGACATCAATCATCGCCGCTTCACGGATCGGCGGATCGAGCAGTGCGTGCATCCCGTTCGCATAGGTTGGCCGGTTATCGACAATGGGCGTTCCCGCGCCGAAGTCCAAGATGATGCGTCCGCTCTGCGCGGATGCAAGAGGAATTGTGACGCTGCGCGTGTAGTCGGCTTCTCCGGAATAGTATTGCCTGCCCGGCAGCCCAGTCCACGAACCGAGGGAGGATAAAGGTTGGCTGGATGACGCATCCGCAAAGCGAATCCGCCAGCCGCTGTTCAGGTCCTCCAACACTTGTTCGCTGGTATGCGCGGGCTGATTCGCATATTCCTCGGCGCTCTCTGCACGGTCTGTAAGAACAAAGATGCGGGACTCGTAGGGCGCAAGCGTCAGCGGCATTCGAGCGCCGCGGTTCGGCCCGGCCAGCAATACGCGGCCTGAATCCGGGTCCCACGCTTCGACAAAAGGAAGATCGGACCGGAATCTCACCGCTCCATCGATGGTCTTATTGCCTGTGTTGGCCAGAAAATAAATATCGCCGGGAGCCCGCTTGCGGTGAATAAAGCCAAGCCCCTCGGTCTGGCCCGATGCATCCAGATCGGGAGGCAACGCCCGATGGAGTGCGCTGGCGAGCTGGCCAACGGATTCGACAAAGACTCCCTTGTGTCCGCTATCCCGGAAAAGCTTTGCAGAGAGCGCCGCGATTTCCGGCGAGTCTCCCTGCTGCAACAGCCCAGGCGCATGCGACGGAAGCTTTTCAACGGCAATTACGTTGCCCGTGGACGCATAAGCATCAATTTTCCTATACGTCGGGAGCGGAATTCGATCCGTAGCAGGGATAACCAAGACCGAATAGGGAATTACTCCCAACTTATCGATCGTGGCTGCATCGATGTAATCGATGTTATAACCGGCATCGAGAATCGTTCCCATCAATTCCGGTGTGATCCGTTTCCTCATCTCGTCGGTCACCGACACGTGGCCGGGAGAGAAAGCCGCCTGCGCATCATCTTCTGGCAGAAGAATCGCAATGTCATTGGCCGGCCTGCCCTGGCGCAACAGCCAGCTCACGCGCTCGAGGTAGCGCATCACGTCGGGCATAACGGGAAACCATGGATTGTGTGAATCGAACACCGCAGCCGCGTAAAATGCCCACCCCGGCTCGCCGGCTGCGGGCGGCGAATAGGGGTATCCGTGTCCGACAAACTGGTTGACGCCCAAAATGAACATGCGGTCGGCTTCGGCTTTCATGTCCAGCGGAGTGGCGCGGAACGCGGGCGAGTGAAGCCATGTCCAGGTCTCCGCTGAAGTGATGTTGCGATCGTAGAGATGGCTCGCCGAACTGGCCCAACGCGTGAATGAAAACGCCCGCCATTGCGGCCCTTCGCCTTCCGGTAAGTCGGGAACCGCCTCGTCGGCAAGAGTTACCGCGGGCTGGCCATAGGTTTGCGAGCGGAATAGAGTTCCGTGCGCCTCGGCAAACTTTGTAATGGGCGCGAGGTAGTTATCTCGAATCAGGTCGGAGAGCGTCTCGCCCCAGTCGTGGCGCACCGCCTCTGCTTCCGGCGTTCCTCCGGCGAGAAGCTCGGGAAGATGTGGAATCAAATCGTAGCCGCGGCGCTTTGCAAACTCCACCGGCAGATTCGGGGTCCAATCGGAATCGTACACTTCTAGCGAGTCGGAGAAAACCGAGTAAGGCGGCTGATCGCCGAAGGCCTTTAACAGCGTCGTTGCCACGTCGTTCAAGTGCTCGTCGATGGCTGCGCGTGAAAAATGGTCGAGCACGTAGCCCTCGGCACCGAAGGCTGTGCGTTTTACCATCTGCCGCGTGTGGCTGGCGATAAAGTAAAGGGCGGTCTGTTCTGCTGAGACCGAGGGAAGCGTAGCAGATGGATCGAAGCTTTTGGCGGTTGCGGGATCGAAGGATTTCCCCGCGCCGGAAACTGTGAATGCGGCAATAAAACTATCGCCTTCCTCTAACTTAGGCGGAGTTACCGCCGAGTTATGGCCATGAATGGAGATAACCTTGAGGCTTCCCGCTGCAAGGTCCAAAGTCGTCGACGGTCCGCCATACGGCCAGCCGCTGCCCAGAGTAATACTTACGCGCAGGCCCAGTTCGCGCGCTTTGCGATTCACGAATCTCACATCGTCGAGAAACTCCGGGGATAAGAAGCGCAGATTGACGATCCCTTTTGAGGGGTCATCGAGCATCAGCGGATAAACAGGCTGAATCTCTACGCCGCCCATGCCGGCGCCGCGCATGGTTTCAAGCTCCTTTTCGAGCTCGGGCCGCACGACGGCCGGCCCGAACCACCACCAGCGCATCATCGCTTTGGCATCGTCCGGCGGGTTCAGGAATCCGTGGCGCAGATCGTTGACAGAAGTCCGGGACGCATTCGAGGCAGAGTTCTGAGCCGTCAGCAGCGCAGGGGAGAGGAACAACAGAGCAAGCGTCCCAGCGAGGCGCGCAGCAGGGAAGTGCAGTTTGTAAGAACGCTGCAGCATAAGTCAGCCCCTCAAGAATGGCAATGCGAAGGCCTGGGTCTCATACGAACCAAGGGAGCCAGTTCTTGCCGCCGGCGAGATCGCGGGACGCCGCTGACTGAGGCTCAATAAGCTAACTCAAGCACGTTGATCGAATACGGCGCGAATCTCTCGGTGAAGGTGGGTCCGGCGATCGCAATCTCCTGCTCCACGGGCACTACCGCTCGCGGATTCGTAATGCTATTGGTCGCGTTGGGCGTCCTTCCGCTCAGCGTGGTGAGTTTCGCATGGGTTGCAACCCTGGCCGCGCCTCTCAGGTCGATCGCCAGCGGTTGAGTCTCGGAGGTCGCATTCACCACTTTGATGAACAGCGTGCGGCGCGCTCCATCGCGGGTCACGGACGCGTACACGCGCGTTGCCGCATTGGCCAGCGCAGAACCTACCACCTCAGTGCCCAGATTAGAAGCAAACATCGCCTGCGCCCAATAACTCGGCGACCCGTAACTCGTCCGCGCATCGTAACCGATCAGATCCGTCGCCCACTGCATCCCGCCAGGATTCACATTCACGAACAGCGGTGCATAACTGGCCATGATGACGAGATCGCTATTGCGCTCCAGGCCGGTCATCCACGCCGCATCGCCCAGCGCGGCTTCCAGATTCGGCGTCGGGTCGCCCTCGCGCGTCGCCCATTCGCCCACGAAGATCTTGGGGCCGCTGCGGGTGTGGCCGTCGTAGTGGTGCGCTTCGGCAAACGATTGCTCGGCCGGCATGTAGAAGTGCTCATCGAGAACGTCAGGCTCCGTGCCTTTGACCGGCGCAGTGGCGATCAGCTGCAGGTTCGGGTAGCGATCCTTGATGGCGCGATAGAATTGCGCAAAGCGTCCGTCGTACGATCCGGAGCGGTCAAACCAATCCTCGTTGCCGACTTCGATGTAATGCAACGGGAACGGCGCGGCGTGTCCGTCTTTCACACGCTCCGCGCCCCATTTCGTATCCGCGCTTCCGGTCACATATTCAATCTCGTCGAGCGCATCCTGAACATACGGCTCCAGCGCCGGCCCAGGGTCCACATGCTCCTGCATCAGCGAGTAACCCGCATACACCGCCAGCACCGGTTCGATCTTCAAGTCCTCGCACCACTCCAGGAATTCGAGCAGCCCCATGCCGTCCGACGAGCGGTAATGCCAAGGACTGGGATGCGTCGGCCGATCGACCCACGGACCGATCGTCTTCTTCCAGTCGAACCGTTCCGCAATGTGATCGCCCTCAAGATAATTCCCGCCCGGAAGGCGCAGGAATTTGGGATGCATCGCCGCCAGCTTATCCATAATGTCAATGCGGTTGCCGTGGACGCGGTCATGATACGTGGGCGGGAAAAGGGAAATCAGGTTGAACCACACCGTTGCCGGCCGCGCAACGGTCAGGATGAGATGATAGTTGGTGGAGACCGGCAGATCGCCGGTCTTGAGGGTATAGGTGTATTCCTTCCAATCGCCGGTGAGTCCCGTCACCTTCGCGCTCGCGGCCACAACGCCGTTCTGATCGTTCTGGAGGCTCACGGTCACGGGAATTCCTTCTGAATCGGTCTTGGCCCAGAACGATCCGCTATAAACAGTGTGCGGGCGCACCGCGATGCCCCAGTAGCCGTCGTTTTCCACACCCGCCGGCGCAGCTTCGGTAGCCGCTGCTACAGTCACCTTCAAACTGCGCGTCAGCGCCGCGCTGGGTCCCGTTGACTCGTCATCCGATATGTTTGCCGCGGAGTTACCGCGAGCCACCATGGCCCAATGCGAAAGCGCGCCGAAGCCGCGGCCGATGGCGCGGTCGCGGACCAGTTCGGCGTAGATTCCGCCGTCGTAGGAGTAATTGATCTCTTCGGTCATCAGGCCGTACAGCATGGGGCTTACCTTGGCGATGGGACGATCGACCTGAATGGTGAGCGAAGGCGCCTGCGCGATTAAATCCACGGGCAACGCCACAACGCCAAGAATGACAACAGCAGCAATTCGTCTGTTCATAACCCCGCCATACTAATTCGGAGCCGCTTGTCCTGACAATAGGGAAAACGCTTTCTCGCGCAGCGTGCCCTCTCCCCGGTCCGGATTTCGCGCCTGCCGTGCGCTGCCACCGCTGCGCACTTTTTCCATTTCTTATTCTCTGTTCCCCATGTTTCCCACCCAACGATGAATGGAGCAATCCTCCCAGGCCATGGCCGCATATTCGCCATCCGGTTGACTGGTTAAAATTCTGCGATCGGCCAGCGTGTCGGCCTGCGAGCGCCTCACCTGTCCCTGAAACAGCCGTTTGAACCCCGGCTGTCGCTCCAAAACGCTCTCCTGCTCGTTGTTTACATAAAGAATGTCCAGATGTCCCGCGCGTCCGGCCAGACTCCTGCTCCAATTCCGCAGCACACGCCGCATCACGGGCCGTCCAAAAGGATTGAAGAGGAAGGCCACGCAAGGTCCCGGCGGCAGTTCGAACTCCGCGGCATCGCTGCGGATCATCCGCATGGGTGCGCGCGCCCGCCCCGCCGCGCGCCACCGCGCCAGATTAACGGCGCCAATGCGCGCCAACTGCGGGTGAAGCTCGACACCCAGCACCGCGCGAAACGGATACTCGCCGGCCAGCAGCATCGCGCGGCCCATCCCCGCGCCCAGATCGATAAACGTAAACTCGTCGATCGGCTCTACCGGCTTCAATCGCCGCCAACGCACGATCATCCCCCGGAACACCGAGGGTGGAACCGCATAGTAAGCCGTGGCGTGCCGGTCGTGCCGATGCCCGGCGATCAGGTGCCGGCCCGCCACCAGGCCGCTGGTCCGCACCCCGAACTCCAGATCGAAGGGGTGCCGCACCAGCCCGTCCTTCACCGTCAGCCCCTTCAAGCTGCGCGGCCTCGGTTCTCTCTCGCCGGAAGCTCTCCCGCCCGGCTCCTTTCTGCTCGATTTCACGCTTGAACCTTAGCACAATCGGGGTGAATTTTCCTGTAACGACTGAGTATTGTTTCAGTTGCGGTGAAGGGAGACGTCCGCCCGGCGGCTTGCAATAGTATCCTAGCGGGAAAGACTCGAATTTCGGCCACGCACGTGCCAGTCTTTGGAGTACTGCATTGCCCAGATATCTTGTGACCGGAGCCGCCGGATTTATCGGCAGGTCGATTGCCGCGGCGCTCCTGGCGCGCGGGGAATCGGTGCGCGGCATGGACAACTTCATTACCGGCAAGCGGGCGAATCTTGCCGGTCTTGAAGCAATGGAGTTTCTGGAAAGAGACCTGCGCGATCCGGCCGCTTGTGCGGAGGCCTGCGCGGGCGCGGAAGTCATCTTTCACGAGGCGGCGCTGGCCTCGGTTCCGCGTTCCGTGGCCGATCCGGTAGCCACCAACGAATGCTGCGTGGACGCCACGCTCAACCTGCTGGTGGCCGCGCGAGCCGCCGGGGTGCGCCGCATTATTTATGCGGGTTCGTCCTCGGCGTATGGCGATACCCCCACCTTACCCAAGCACGAGGGCATGTTGCCCGATCCCCTGAGCCCTTACGCCGTGGCCAAGCTGGCAGGTGAACAGTACATGCGCACGTTTACGCGCGTCTACGGGCTGGAGACGGTGGTTTTTCGCTACTTCAACGTCTTTGGCCCGTACCAGGACCCGACCTCGCATTATTCCGGGGTTCTGGCCATCTTCTGCCGCCGGATGCTGGCCGGTCAGCAACCTACGATTTATGGCGACGGTGAGCAGAGCCGTGACTTTACCTATATCGACAACGTGGTCCATGGGAACCTGCTCGCGGCTGCTGCGCCGGCTGAAAAGGCCTCCGGGCGGATGATGAATCTGGCTACAGGCGCGCGCATTACGCTCAATGGAACTTTCGAGATTCTGCGCGAGCTTACCGGCTTCAAGGGCGATCCGGCCTACGCCCCGGCCCGCAGCGGCGATATCCGCCACTCTCTTGCCGACATTCGCCTGGCGGGAGAATTGCTGGGTTACCGGCCGCAGGTGGATTTCCGCGAGGGCCTGCGGCGTACGGTGGAGTGGTACCGGGCCGGAGTCCAGGGCGAGTAACGGCCCTAGCGCCCGCTTCTATTTTTCAATACCTATTTCCCGATTGTGATGTATAACACTTGAAACCAGCTTCTATAAGTAAAACTGTCGGGAATCCTCCCCTCGCATGGTTTTTTGGAGCCTGCGCCTGAAAAAGTCGCTGGAGGCTCGAGGGATCGAGGTACCCGCTTTGCCGGACGGTTCCGATCATCCGCGCGACCTGACGCGCGAGCCCGATTTGAGCGCTGGGCCCGGCGTCAGCCGTCATCACCCCACCACGTCTCTGCGCGCGTTGTGGGATGTGGTTGTGCGCCGCCGCCGGCTGGTGCTGGGTATAGAGGGCGGATTGCTGCTCGCGTGCCTGCTCTATTGCCTGATCGCACCCAATGAATATGAAGCCAGCGCCAGGGTGGAGCTGCGCACGTCGCCGGCATCCGCGCTCAGCCTTGACCTGCCGGAGCAGGGTTCCACGGCATCCATGGCATCGGCGCCCGTAGCCATGGAGACGCTTGCCGACGTGCTGCGCGGCGATCGACTGGCGTGGCGAACCATCGCCGCATTGAAGCTCTACCAGGCGCCTGGCTTTCGTGGCAGCTTTGCGCACCGCTTTACCGCGTTTCGGGCCGACGCGCCGGCCGCCGACGCCCAAGCCTGGCTGCTGGAGAGATTCGAGCGGCGGCTTCACGTGGAGACCTTGCCCCGCACGCTGCTAGTTCAAATTCGATTTCGCTCCCGCGATGCGGCGCTGTCGGCCGCGGTGGTGAACGAGTTGATCGGCGCCTACGGCGAGCAGGATAGCGAGTCGCAGATTCAGGCCACAGCGCAGGCCTCAGGATGGCTCGCCGGCCAGCTTAAGGATCTGAAGGCGAGCGTCGACCAGGACCAGCAGCGGCTGGCGGAATTCGAGCGCCAGCACCAGATCGTCAGCACTCCCGAAACGATTGCCAACGGCCAGACCGGCGAGACCGAGCACAGTCCCGCGGTGCTGGAGATCGACGAACTGGGCAGGGAATTGGTGGCCGCAACCGCCGACCGCATTCTCCGCGAATCGGAATATCGCGCCGCCGCGCAAGGGGATCCCGAATTGGTGATTGCCTCCGATCCTCGCCTGCAAAGCGAGAATGGCGGCTTCTCGACCGCGCTTCTGGAGCAGATTCGTGCCCGCCGCAGCGACCTGGAACAGGAGCAGGCACAGCTCAGCCTGGAACATGGACCGAATTTTCCACGCGTGGCGGAGATTGGCCGACAGTTGCAGGACCTCGACCGCCAGAAACAAGCCGAGGACCAAAAACTGGTGGAACGATTCCGCAGCGACTGGCAAACTGCGGTGGACCGCGAACAACTGGTGCGCAAGAGCCTGGAACAGGCCACCGGCGAGGGCCTCAAGCTCGACCAGGCCGCAACCGAATACGAAGTGATGCGGCAGGAGGCGAACTCCAGCCACGAGCTTTACATGCAGGTGCTTGAAAAGGTGGAAGAGGCGCGATTGGCGGCCGGCATTCACACCTCCGATATCGAG
The DNA here is from genome assembly GCA_963770555.1 of uncultured Acidobacteriaceae bacterium. GTDB lineage: Bacteria > Acidobacteriota > Terriglobia > Terriglobales > Acidobacteriaceae > Telmatobacter. Next base: position 2,226,794 of record CAVYQC010000005.1, on the reverse strand, counting down.
GTAGTGGATTACGCCCGGCAGCCGGTAAAGCCGGTTGCGCCCGATCTGCCGCTTTATATGGCCATCACTTTCTTTGCCGGGCTTTGGCTGGCCGTGGGAGGTGCTCTGATGCTCGAATCGTTTCATCCGTCCGGAACACCCGCGGCCGTGCTGCTGTTGGCGGCAATCGCGGCCTGCACAGGGCTCCATGCCCAACCGCCCACACCCAATACATCGGGCCTGCCCAGCGGCATAGTCAGGCTGCCGCAGTCGCCGGACAACAGGAGCCAGCCCAATCCCAAAGAAGCTCCTGCGGTCTGGAATCAGCCCGGCGTTCCGCCCGCTTCCGGCCAGCCGCAGGCCGCGGGCCAGCCACCCATGCCGGCTCCCATCGGCCCCGGCGACTGGCTCGACATCAGCGAGTACCACACCCCGGAGTTTCATTCCTTGCTGCGCGTTTCGGCTGCGGGCACGGTTACGCTGCCCATGGTGGGCGACTTCAACCTGGCCGGGATGGACGAGCAGGCCGCTGCGCACGCGATTGAAGCGGCGCTGGTGGCCAGGGGAATGCTGCTGCATCCGCTGGTGTCAGTCGTGGTGACATCTTATGCGGGGCAAGACGTGAGCGTTCTGGGCGAAGTGATTCGGCCGGGTGTTTATCCCTTCGGGTTTCACCATCGTCTGCTCGACCTGATCTCCGCGGCCTCCGGGCTTTCACCGGACGCCGGCAGGCTGGTGAACATCTTCCATCGCGCCGACCCGGCGACGCCGCACCCGGTTGTGCTCGATCCCGGCGGCGCAGATTCCACGACCGACCACAACCCCGAACTCAGCCCCGGAGACACGGTGCAGGTGAGCCGCGCGGGCCTGGTCTACGTGGTGGGCGACGTAATCCGGCCGGGAGGATTTCCAGTCGATCCGGTGCAAAGGCTCACCGTGGTGCGGGCGGTTTCGCTGGCCTGGGGGCCGACGATGAACGCCGCCGCCGGCAAGGCGGTGCTGATTCGCGAGCAGAAAGACGGACGAACGCTGACGGCTCTCAACCTAACCCGGATGCTTCGCGGCCTGGACCCCGACCAGCCGGTTCAGGATGGCGACATCATCTTCGTGCCCGACTCCTTCGCCAAGAATCTGATGAACCGAACCCTGGAGTCCGCGGTTCAGTCCACAATCGGAGTCACCATCTACTCCGCGCTGGTTTATTCGCAGAGGTATTAGCGATGAGAAGAGTTGCCTGGGTCCTGCTGCTGCTCTTCGCCTTTGCGATTCCCTGGGAATATTCGCTCGATCTGGGAGAGCCCCTTGGCAATGTGGCGCGCATTCTCGGGATTCTGCTCCTGCTGGCCGGCATTCCTGCGATTCTGCAGGCAGGCGGCGTGCGCACTCCGGGGCCGATGCAATGGCTGGTGCTGGCGTGCTATGCCTGGCTCTGCTGCACCTGCTTCTGGACCATCGATTCGCAGGCGACTCTCGAAAAAACTCGCGCCTACTTCCAGGAGATGATGGTCGTCTGGCTGGTGTGGGAGTTTGCCGAGAGCCCCGGCGACCTGCGCAATCTGCTGCGCGCGTCTGTGGCCGGCTCGTGGGTGCTGGCTGCGCTCACGCTGGCCAACTTCGGTTCACCGGAAGCGGTCGCCGCCGGCCAGATGCGCTTCGCCGCCTACGGACAGGATCCCAACGACGTAGCGCGGTTTCTGGATCTGGGATTTCCGCTGGCGGCCTTGCTGCTGACCGGCGAATCGCGCTGGCCGGCTCGGCTGCTGGCGCTCGGCTACCTGCCGCTGGGTCTCTTCGCCGTTCTGCTCACGGCTTCGCGGGGAGGGTTTCTGGCCGCGCTGGTCGCGCTGGCTGGATGCGGCCTTCTCCTGGTGCGCGTCCGCGGCAAAGCAGTGGTTGCCGCTGTTTTTTCCATTCCCGCGGTCGCCGCTGCGCTGTGGCTCATCGTTCCGCAAGAGATCTTCGATCGCCTGGCCACCATCCCCGAACAGCTTCAGGGCGGCGATCTGAATCAGCGCTTGAATATCTGGTCGGCGGGGTGGCACGCCTTTGCACAGGCGCCGTTGCTGGGTACGGGAGCAGGCACATTTGTAGCCGCCGCTGGACTTGCTCCCATGGACACCGCGCACAATACGGCGCTCTCTCTGGCCGTGGGCGGCGGGCTTTGCGCCTTGTTTCTGGCCGCGGGCATTGTGGCGCTTGCAGTGCGAGATGTGCTTGAGACGCGCGGAACCCTCAGGGTTGCACTGGCTACTGCGCTGCTGGTGTGGATCGTGACTTCTCTGGTGGCAACGGTGGAAGAGAGCCGCACGACCTGGCTGCTGCTGGCGCTGATCGCGCTCGCCGGCCGTCTTGCAGTCGAGGATCCAGTGCGGCTTGCCGCTTGCTTTCCCACGCCTGCGGGGCGCTTTGCGCCGGCGCCGGTTTCCCGGCTGGCTGCGCAGCCGAATTCATAGCCGCAGGTTGTTCCGGTATGTCTACGACTGCCAAAATCGCTCCGCCGCCCGAGGCGCCCAGAGTGCATCGCAGCATCCTGCGCGCCGCCGCATCGATAACCGCGGCCGGATTCCTGGTCAAGCTTGCGGCCACGTTCAAGGAGTTCGCGGTCGCCGGTGTCTATGGACGCTCTGACGCAATGGATGCATTCCTGGCCGCGGCGCTCATTCCCGGCCTGCTCGTGAATTTGATCTCTGAATCCATGAACCAGGCGCTGGTGCCCACGCTGATTCGAGTAAGGGAACATCAGGGCCGCGAGCGCGCGGAGGAGTTGCTCTCGAATTCCATGCTCTGGTTGTGCATTCTGCTGGCCGCGGCGATGGCCGCCATGGCGCTTTGCGCGCGAGGCTTCTTCCCGCTGATCGCCTCGCACTTTCCCGCTGCCAAGCTCGAGCTTTCGATCCGGCTCTTTTATGCACTGCTGCCCGCCGTGCTCATCACCGGAATCGCCGCCAACTGCACCGCGGTCTTGAGCACCGTGGATCGATTCGCGCTGCCTGCACTGGCGCCGATGGCGATCTCCGCTTCGATCGTCGCCGGCGCTCTTCTGTTCGGAAGCCGCTTCGGCATCTGGGCCATGGTTTATTCCACCATCCTTGGCTCGCTCCTTCACCTGGCGCTGGTGGCATGGATGATGGCCGCGCATGGCTATCGACTGCGCCCGCGCTGGTACGGAATGACGCCGGCGACGCGCGAGGTGGGCCGCCAGTACGGTCCGGTGCTGCTGAGCGGCGTGGTGTCCTCGGGCGGCCTGCTCGTGGATCAGTCGATGGCCGCCATGCTGCCCGCGGGAAGCGTCTCCGCGCTGGTCTACTCCAACCGCTTTGTGAGCGTGGTGCTTGCGCTCGTGGCAGGCGCGGTCTCGACGGCAATCACGCCTCACTTCTCGCGCCTGATCGCCCATCGCGATTGGTCCGTCTGCCGTCAGACCTTGCGCACCTGGCTCTGGCTTACGGCGCTGGTTTCAGTGCCTGTCGCGGGGCTGCTCATCGCCGCTGCGCCGTTTCTGGTTCGCGCAGCTTTTGAGCACGGCGCCTTTGGCCCGCGCGACACGGCGGTGGTCGCGCGCGTCCTGGCCATGTTCGCCATTCAGATTCCATTCTTCGTCACCAGCCGCGTCTTTTACCGCTTTCTCGTCGCCATGCTGCGCACTGACCTGGTTCTCTATTGCGGGATCGTCAATCTTGGTCTCGATATCGTTCTGAACCTTGTGCTCATGCGCCGGTTCGGCGTGGCGGGCATCGCGCTGGCCACTTCGCTATGGACCGTGAGCACGTTCTTCTTTCTTGCCTACTGGACGAACAAGCTGCTCGTGAAAGCCGAATCGGAGAAGGCATGATCTTGAACGAAGCGAGCGAATTGCTTCCACGGCCGGCGCGCTATCTGCTGCGATTCGACGATCTGTGCCCGACCGTTTGCCTGGAGCGCTGGCGTAGCTGCATGGCGCTGATTGAAGAGTTTCAACTCCGGCCGATTCTTGCCCTCGTTCCTTCGAACCAGGACCCCGATCTCGAAACGTCGCCGCCCGATCCCGGCTTCTGGGCTCGAATCCGCGCCATGGAGCAGGACGGAGCGACGATCGGATTGCACGGCTATCGTCATCTTTGCGCAAGCCGCGGCCGCGGCCTGTTGCCGCTGCATCGCGCATCGGAGTTCGCCGGGGTGCCCCTCGACACGCAGCGCGAATGGATTCGCGAAGGGTTGCGTATTCTGCGCGGGCGCGGATTGAACCCCAGGATCTGGGTGGCTCCGCGGCACGGTTTCGATGCCCATACCCTGCAGGCGCTGCATAGCGAGGGAATTCGAGCCCTGTCGGATGGCCTCGCACGCGTGCCGTTCGTGCGCGGCGGCCTGGTCTGGGTACCGCAGCAGCTTTTTGGTCCCGCGGAAAAGGCCGGAGGGCTGTGGACGATTTGCATTCACCCCAACAGCTGCGGCGACGCGCGGATCGCTGAGCTGCGCGCCTTTCTGCGCCGCCGCGCGGGGCAGTTCACTTCGGTCGATGGCGTCCTGGCCGAATCCGGGCTCGGCGCACTGAGCCTGAAGGAGCGGGCCCATGAAATTTGGGCGCTCTCGAGGGTCCGGGCCGCGCGCTCTAGAAAACGCCTCGGTGGCCGCTGGCGGATGCGCAGTTGGAGTTAGGCGCTGTCACCCGGCGACGCGATGTTTCGCGCGATTTTCTGCTCATGAGCTCGCGGTAAAGTTCCTCCCAGCGATCGAAAGACGACGCAAGGCTGTACCGTTCCACGGCGTGTTGACGCGCGCGCGCACCAATGGCGCAGAGATCCTCGGCCGAATTTCGCATCATCGCCGTCATGGCCCAGGCAAGCGCGGGGGCGTCCATGGGGGGAGCCAGCGTGCCGGTGTAGCCGTCGAGAATTACTTCGCTGTTTCCGGGAACGTCCGTGGCCACGGCGGGCACACCGCAGGACGCGGCCTCAAGAAGCGCCATGGGCAGGCCTTCCCACCTCGATGAGAGCACGAATCCATCCGCGGCCTGCAGCCAGGGCTTCACATTCGGCTCAAAGCCGAGGAACTTCACCCTTCCGCCGAGTCCGAGGTGAGAAGAAAGATGGGCAAGATTGTTCAGGAGCGGCCCGGAGCCCGCAATCACGAGCCGGGCCCGCCGCGGCATGATGGCCATTGCCTTCAGCAGCGTGGGATAGTCCTTCACCATCTCCAGCCGTCCGGCCGCGAACCACAGAAACTCATCCTCCAGGCCTAACTCCCGGCGCATCGCCAGTCGCACAGTTTCATCGGGCCGCCACTCATCTACGTCCACTCCGTTGGTCAGCACGATCAGGGATTCGCGGTTCACGACCCTGGCGGACAGATGAGAAACAGCCACCGAGGCACTGACCGCCGTCACCCGGTCGGGAAGCCAGCGGCTGAGCCGGTAGCCCATGTGCCGGCCTATGGGTCCGGTCGATGAGCTGTGCAGAGTGTCGATCAGCACCGGGAGGGGCGCGCACAAACGGCACCAGCGGGCCAGCCACGCGGCGTGCGCCAGGTGGGCGTGAACTACATCTGGCTTTTCGCGCCAGAGCCAGCCGATAAAGCGCGTCCAGCCGCGTGGATCGGCAAGTCCTTTGCGCATGCCCAGGCTGAGGAACTGGACTCCTGCGCCGGCCAGTTCCGCGGCTGCGGCGCCTCCCGTGCCCGAGAGGACCACCACGGTCACCCGCCAGCCGCGACGGCGCAGTCCCGCCGCCAGCAGCAGCACCTGCCTTTCGGCGCCGCCCATCCGGTCAAGCGCGGGAATGACCAGCGCAACGTGGTTCCCGCGCGCCTCCTCGCAGGTCGAGTCGATCAGCTCCTCGTAGGCGGCGATTGCCCGCTCGAAGGCGAACTCGCCGTCGAACCCAGGCCCCGCGCGCTCGACGCCGACGATTGCTGAGCGGGCGCTTGCTCGCGTTTGGGGTTCGCCAAAAGCAGCCGGTGCCGCGAACTTCGTTCCTGAGGGGGTCAGGTAGCGATTGTTAAGGGGAGGAGTAGGGAGCAAGGCCGCAAGTGCGGCGCCAATGCCAAGGCTGAACACGAATCCTCCAACAAACTAACCCATCGCCTCCCAAACCGAAACCGGCATCGGGACAGCACGGAGGGATCATGCTCTGCGGCGAGTAAAAACAAATCCGCTCAATTGCGAGTGAGCATCCGCCCTGAGCGGGCCTATTTCCCGCCGGAGCCGATCTCTACTCGGACAAACCAGTAGGCAGCCCGGAAAACCGGGCTTGCCGCTGTAGATATCAGGAACTGTACTGACAGGAAACATCCATTGGTTAGAAAATGTCAAGAGGTTAACGCGCAAAAGATTGAAAATTCATTGTCGCAGCTACGGAACTCGGCATCCGGGTGCGCAAAACACCGAGCCAGGAGACCGAATTCTTACACAGAGGGACCTTGCTCCGGCGAAAACGAACGCAGGAACCGCTGCCCGGGACTCAGCTCCTCAAGTGCCGCGATCAGGGTGGATGCAAGCGCGGCTGCCGAGGTTTCAGGTGCGAGCCAGGCGCCAGGGCGGCCGTTGAGCAGATCGACTACGCCACCCGAGGCCGGTGTGGCCACAATCGGCAGGCCGCCGGCTGCGGCTTCCAGCAGCGCATTGGGCATGCCCTCGTCCCGCGAGGAGAGCACGAAGAGCGATGCCCCGGAATAGAAGACGTAGGGCCGCGGGACGTGGCCGGGAAGGCGTACCGCCGCATCCAGACCGAGCGAACGGCACTGGGCCTTGAGCGTCGACTCCTCCGGGCCCGCGCCGGCGATGATCATATCGGTTCGCGGAAACCGCTCCCTCACGGTCAACAACGCCTGGATCAGCAGATCGAAGCCCTTCTCGGGAGCAAGCCTTCCTACCGCAAGCAGGTGCGGTCCGGGGCCAAACCACTGGGAAGCGTCTTGAGCGGAAGCGCCGTCCGCGGCACGGATGGCGTCGAAATCCACGGGATTGGGCAGCACTGCGATCAGATCTTTCCGGATTCCCATCTCTCGTGAAAGATCGTTCGCCATAGCCTGCGACTGGCAGATAATCCGGTCGGCATGGCGGTAAAGGAACCGGTATAGGAGCGGCGTATACCACGGCAGTCCTCCAAAGGCCAAACTGGTCGAAACCGTTCCGCTCTGCCGGACGAGCACGCGCGTCTTCCGGGGAAAAAAGAGCCGCAGCAGCAGCACCAGGAAATTCACGTGAGACGTGCCGGACAGAATCACGTCCGGCTTGAGCCGGCGGACCAGGATCAGAAGCCGTATCGCTCCTCGGCGAATCCTTTTGGCGCCCAAAGCGTGAACTGCCACCCAGGACGGCAAAGCATCCGGCTCGGTGCTGCTCTGCGTAATCAAGCCAAGGTGCACCTCGTATTTCTCTCTGGACAAGCCCCCAGCCAGCAGAGCGGCCACTTTCTCCGCACCGCCCCCGCCCAAATGAGGGATCAGCAAGAGGACCTTGAGGTTCTGAGGCATAAATTTTCAAGGGGGAGTGACTCTTAATGTAAGATCATTTTCTAATCTGCGCCACAAATCGCTCGTTTTTTTTGACTCAGAGTGCTACAGTTCCTTTGTCTAATCTAATATTCTCAATATCCCCCGGGAGAGCCGGTTTCCCGATGGCAGCCTCTGCGGCTGGCCAACTCGTTTCATCTCTTGCCGTTCCCGCTATTCGACCGCCGTCGATCCTGATCGGCGTCACACATCCGCAGACCTGCCTGGTCCTCAGCAGCCGGATTCGTGCCCTGCGTGAGGCCGGGTTTCGGGTAACGGTGGTTTCCAGCCCCGGCGAGTTGCTGGATCGAACCGCGGCAATGGAGGGAGTGGAATCGGTCGCCATCCCCATGCGCCGCGCCGCCGCGCCGGCCGCGGACCTGGTCTCATTGGTCAGGCTGTGGTGGCTGCTGGGAAGGTGCAAACCGGACATCGTCGAATTCAGCACCCCGAAGGCGGGACTGTTGGGCTCACTTGCTGCGTGGGTGCGCGGCGTGCCGCTGCGGGTTTACATGCTGCGTGGCCTCAAGCTGGAGACTTCGTCCGGAATCAAACGGCGCATCCTGCTGGCCGCGGAGCGCCTGGCCGCGGCCTGCGCCCACGTGGTGCTTTGCAATAGCCCAAGCCTTCGCGCCCGGGCGCTCAAGCTCGGCGTGGCTCCCGATGCCAAGCTGTTTCTCCTCGGCGCGGGAAGCAGCAGCGGGGTGGATCGGTCGCGGTTCGCTCCCGGACCGGCAGACGTGCGCGAACGGCTGGGCTTTTCGCCCCAGGCTCGGGTGGTGGGCTTTGTGGGGCGTCTCACCCGCGACAAGGGCGTGCCCGACCTGATCGAAGCCTTCGACGCAATTCTCCGCGCAGAACCGGAAGCCTGCCTGCTGCTGGTAGGCTGGTTCGACGACGGGGAAGATTCGCTGGCCGATGAGGTTCGCCGGCGCATCCTGGCTCACCCCTACATTCGCTGCACTGGGTTTGTCAGCGACACCGCGCCTTACTACCGGGCCATGGATGTGATGGTGCTGCCCACGTGGCGGGAAGGGTTTCCCAACGTGGTGCTCGAAGCCGCGGCCACCGCAATTCCCGTGGTGACCACGCTGTGTACGGGCGCGTGCGATTCGGTGGTGCCCGAGGTGACCGGATTGCTGATTCCGCCAGGGTATCCGGAGGCCATCTCAGAAGCCGTGCTGGCGCTGCTCGGCGATTCGGGGCGCCGCCGGCGAATGGGCGAAGCTGCACGCGCCTGGGTGCTTGAACACTATGCGGAGGAACGCGTATTGGGACTCACCTCGGCGTTTTACTCGAGTGGGCTGATGCAGGTTGCCGAAATCAGCCGGGTACTTTCCTAAGTGAGCTCGGGGTTCTCCGGAAAGAGTTCGGGCTCGCGTGCTGCGGCAGGCACGCGTTTGCGGCCGGGTGCGCCGATCAGGCTCAATACCTCGAGGTTCTGAATTGCCTGGCGGGGAATGTAGATGCGCTGCGTGTTGGAGCGCGTGTCAGGCGGAGTGAGCAGCAGGCCGGCTCCCTCTACCAGCGTCAGGTCGTTGGCGGCAAGACCCTCCAGCTCGTCGCCGTCGGAGAGCGTCAACCGCATCCACAGGCCGGCGGTCCGGGGCCGGATCGAGAAGCGCCTGCGCAGGAGCCGTTCCGGGTTGGCCTGGTCGGCAGTTGCGGAAGGGAAGTCACGCACGTAGCAGACCCACTTCACCTGCTGCCAGCCCATCCGCACCACCTTGCCGGTAAGGTCCAGAATTTCCAGCTCGGCCGAATCCCGGCCAAAGCCCGGACCCGCATAGCCTGCTAACCAATCCCTGGAGAACTTCCGTACGATCACCGGTTTGCGCGGAGAGGCCATCGGATTGGATTTTCGCACGACATGCGTGCCCGGTTCTCCGTTTTTATGCGCTGCGGACTCACGTAAGACGATAGTTTTCCCTTATCCTGCGCCGCGAGCCGGTCCAGTAAGGAAAGATGAGCGCGAAACGATGCGGCCCGTGGAAGCGCCAATCGGCACACCCGGATGGGAGCGCTGTTGATTCTGTGGGCGCAAGAGTCGCAATCTCTGCGTGTTAGGCCTAGCCAACCGGCGTTGGTTGTGTTAATGTACTGGTTTGCCGGTTCCGCCCGGATAGCACAATAAGAGCAACAACATCAGACACTTGGCGGAAAGTCGAGACGGGGGAAGCAGGGAAACGGATGCCCGACTACATCTACCTTCTGGAGAACCGGCTTTCGGTTGACCAGCGGCACGCGCTGAATCAGGTACGCGAGGCCGCCCGGCAGGCCGGCACGATCCTTTTCTTGACCGGCGATGCGGTCCGCGACCTGACCAGCGGGCACGCCGTCCGCGAACTTGAAGTCGCGATTCATGGAAATGTCCTTAAATTAAAGAAATCATTGGAGAAGCTGGGCGGCAAAGTGTGGGGTGAAGATGAGCCGTCGCGCAGCCTTTACCTCTGTTTTCCCGGAACCGTCCGCGTTGACCTCGTCAGCACCCACCGGGTTGAGTATCCAAAGCCGGGACGGCCTGTCTTCTATCCCGCTTCCATTCAGGAGGATTTGCGGCGCCGCGATTTTACGGTAAATTCGATGGCTATCTCGCTGAATGAAGGATCGTTCGGGCTGCTCATGGATCCGCTCAACGGGGCGGCCGATATTGAAGCCCGGAACCTGCGCCTGGTCTCCAATTACGGCTTCCTGGAAGAGCCGTGGCTGTTGATTCGCGCCACGCGCTACCGCGCCCGCCTGGGTTGGGAGATGGACCCGAGAACCCTGTCGCGCTATGACAATGCCAAGGCTGAGGGAACGATTGAAGCTCTGTCGGCCCACGCGCGCAGCCAGGAGCTGGAGCAGATTGGCCATGAAGAAGACGGACTCAAGGTGCTGCGCGCGCTTGAGGATGAAGGCTGGATGAAGGTTCTTTGTCCGTCGTGGACCGCGGCCAAGGCCGACGAGGAGAGGCTGAAAGCCCTGCACGATCTGGCCGTGGAACTCCTGATGCAGGGAGTCCATGCCGATATGTCGGCGGCCCAGATGCAGCTATTGACCGCCAAGCTGGCGCCCAAAGATCTTACCGCGCTCAAAAAGCTGATGCTTCGGCCCGGCTTTGTGGAAGAGTGGAACAGCCTCGACACTCTGGCCGCCGGTTTCGCGAAAGTGCTGCTGGCGAAACAGAATGCCCTGCCCTCGGCAAGCTTCAAGCTATTCACGAGCTATGATCCAGAAGCGGTTCTATGGCTTGGATTTACAAGCAAGGTTCCAGCCGTGCTCGAACGCTTCAGCCAGTTCCTGAAGGTCTGGCCCGAGGCGCGCCAGCGCATCCCTTATGCACTGATGCAGGAGATGCGGATCACGCCCGATTTGCCCGGCTACGGCGAACTGGTCCAGGCGATCTTTCTGGAACTGATCGACGGCCGCCTGGCCACGCCCGAGGAGATGCGCGCTTATCTTGAACCCCACTCTCCACCCGCGCCGCCGCCTCAGGTGAGCATCAAGAAGCCACGCGCCAGGCGCAGCGCTGAATCCAAGCTGAAAGAGCACTCCTTCGAGGATGACGAAGAGTCCGAGGAAGCGTTGGCCGTCGACGAAGACCTGGACGATATTGGCGGCGATGAAGACGAAATCGACCTTGGCCTGACAATTCCCAAGAGCCATCTTGAGGGAGAGCCTATCGAAGAAGCCGAACCGGACGAGGACGAAGAACCGGAAGCGGAGCCCGAATCCGTGCCCACTGCCGCCAAAACGGCGTCGAAGAAGTCCACCGGGAAAGTGCCTGAGAAGACACCGAAGACCGCGCCTGCTGCGGCCGCGACGGCCGCCGCCGCGCCGGTTGCCGATGAATCCGCTAAGGCCGAAAAAGCAAGGCCCGTGCCTGAATCCAAACCCGAATCCAAGTCCAAGCCTCCGAACGGATCGAAACTGGCCGCCGGAACAGCAAAGCAGCCGGCTCCGGCCACCAAAGCCGCGCCGGCGCCCGCCAAACCAGCGCCCCAGGTCAAAAAACAGGCTGAAGCGCCGGCGCCCGCAGCGAAAAGTAGCAAGCCGTCAAAGCCCGCAGCCAAACCGCCCGCCAAGCCCGCCAAGCCCGCCGGCAAACCGGCAGTCAAGCCGCCTACGAAAGCCGCTTCGAAGGCTGCCGCCAAGCCACAGGCGAAAGGTGCGTCCGCGAAACCGGCGCACGCCAAGGGCAAGCCTGCGCACGCGTCCGGCGCCCGGTCAGGAAAGCCGTCATCGCCGGCAAAGACTTCCAAGACAGCCCAGAAGAAGCTTGCCGCAAAGCCGACGAAGCGGCGCTAAGGCATTTCTCCTTCGGATCTAGCCTTTGCTGCGCGGTGCAGGATTGCAATTTCTTAATGAAATTGCCGCTTCGCGCCATCCGCACCGAGATACAGCAGAAGGAGAAACACATTAGCAGGACGCACTCTCCGCCGGGATCGGGGCCATTTTCAAACCGCGAGCCCCAAATTGCAGCGGGACAACAGGAGTTTTCTCCCCGTCCCGACCAGGGCAGTGTGCCAGTGTCCGCTCTCCGCAGCGAATCGATCGGCCCCTCGTCAGATATCGCCGCAGGGCCCGCTGCTCGCGTTCCAATTCTTTCCGCCACAAGTAACCCCCCATTGCATTCCGGCATCTTTCTTTATCGCGCGGTGTTTTTGCCGGCCGCCATAGCCCGTAGTGTGTTTTCAAGGTTTCCGCCCCGTTCTTGCCGGAGCAAAGTGTGTGTAACCTAACCGCTGGATTGATCTTGCACCGCGGCCGGGCATTCGGACGGCCACAGTCTTCCATACTGTATTCCGGGCTTGAGCCTCGGAGATTGCACCGGAAGAGCGCCATCGTCCAGGCTGCCCGGAGAACCAGAACGTGAAAAAAATGGCGAGCGCGACCGATCCTCTCTGGTACAAGGACGCCATCATCTACGAACTCCACGTTCGCGCCTTCGCGGACTCGAATGGCGATGGTATCGGCGATTTTCCCGGCTTGCTCTCGCGGCTCGACTATCTGCAGGACCTTGGCATTACCTGCATCTGGCTTCTTCCATTTTTCCCCTCGCCGCTGCGCGATGACGGTTACGACATTTCGAACTACACAGATGTCAATCCCTCGTACGGGACGCTGAACGATTTCGTTGCATTCCTCAACGCCGCTCACCGGCGCAACATGCAGGTGATGATCGAGCTGGTGATCAATCACACCAGCGATCAGCATCCGTGGTTCAAAGCCGCCCGCGCGGCCGAGCCCGGCTCGCCGCAGCGCGACATGTATGTCTGGTCGCAGAACGACAGGCTCTACAAGGAAGCGCGCGTCATCTTCACCGATACCGAAAGATCCAACTGGACCTGGGACGAGGCGGCGAAGGCCTATTATTGGCACCGCTTTTTCTCTCACCAGCCCGACCTCAACTTCGACAATCCATTGGTCATCGAAGAGGTGCTCAAGGCCATGCGTTTCTGGCTCGACCTGGGCGTGGACGCGCTGCGCATGGACGCGATTCCCTACCTGTGCGAACGCGACGGCACGGTATGCGAAAACCTGCCGGAGACGCACTCGGTGGTCAAAGTCATCCGCGCGGCAATTGACGCCGGCTACGCCAATCGCCTTATCCTGGCCGAGGCCAATCAATGGCCCTCCGACGTTCGCCCCTACTTTGGCGATGGCGACGAGTGTCACATGGCATTCCACTTTCCTCTCATGCCCCGCATTTACATGGCTCTTCGCCAGGAAGACCGCCTCCCCATCACCGACATCATGGCCCAGACACCCCCCATTCCCGACAACTGCCAATGGGGACTCTTCCTGCGCAATCACGACGAGCTCACGCTGGAAATGGTTACCAACGACGAACGCGACTACATGTACTTTGCTTACTCGACCGATCCGCGTATGCGCGTCAATGTCGGCATCCGGCGCCGCCTTGCGCCACTGGTCGACAACAACCGCCGCCGCATCGAGCTGCTCAACTCGTTGCTTCTCAGCTTTCCCGGAACGCCGATCCTCTATTACGGCGATGAGATCGGCATGGGCGACAACATCTATCTGGGCGACCGAAACGGCGTCCGCACCCCGATGCAATGGACATCGGACCGCAACGCCGGCTTTTCCAAGTGCGATCCGGCGCGGCTCTATCTCCCGGTGGTGATGGATTACATCTATGGCTACCAGGGGATCAACGTGGAAGCGCAGCTCAGCGATCAATCGAGCCTGTTGCACTGGACTCGCAACATGATTGCCCTGCGCAAACTGTTTCAGGTATTCGGACGCGGCACGCTTGCCTTCCTGAATCCGCCGAACCGGAAGATTCTGGCCTATCTTCGTGAACTGGATTGCGGCGACGGCACGCGTGAGACGGTGCTTTGCGTGGCCAACCTCAGCCGCTTTGCGCAGCCGGTCTCGCTCGATCTGGCCGGCTTCGCGGGAATGGAGCCCGTGGAGATGATCGGCTATGTTCCGTTCCCCACCATTACCGCGGCCCTCTATCCGCTGACCCTGGCGCCGTACTCTTTCCTCTGGCTCGAGCTGCAGGCGCCCGCAACGGAACTGCGGCCGCCTGCGCGCCCCGCCGCGGCGAAGCCTGAGCGGGGCCCCGATGAGCCTGCGGTACACAATTCTTCGACCCCGGAGCAGGTTCGGCTTTCCGGCGATATGCGGCACATCCGCGCTTGAACCGGCGCCGGTTGAACTTCTCCATGAGCGCGATCGTCGCCCGGCGCGGCTCCACAACCCGATTTTCGGCATCCTATCGCTTGAGAGAGTTCCAGGTCTGGCAAGAGTAGACGCGCTTCGCGCCACAACGAGTGAGCATGGCGACTGCAGATTCGATTCCCGCTGCCACTTCCGCTTCTCCGCGGCCCGCGACCGACCTGCTGGTCGTGGTTGCGGCCATGCCCACGGAGCAATTCGAGAGCGTCCTTGCAAATCTGGCCGCGGCATTTCCCGCAGACAGCCTGCTCGTTGCCACTCCAAACGAGCTGGCTTCAAATCCGTTTCCGGGTCTTCGCATCGTTTCGGCTGCGCCGGCCCATGCCGCATGGACCTCGACCGCGGCCGATTTCGTCAACGCGTTTGAGCTTGCGCAAGCGGAGAATGCGCGCGCGATTCTGTTGCTCGGCCCCGGCTCGGAGTCGCTCAACGCGATGGCCCTGCACGGCCTTGCGAGCGCGGTGCTTGCTTCGTCGGTTGATCTCGCCGTGCCTTCTTACACGCTGCCGCCTCACGCCGGCCTCATCAGCGCAGCCATCCTCTACCCCCTCACGCGCGCTTTGTTTGCATCCAGGGTGCGCTTCCCGCAAGCCATCGACCTGGGCCTTTCGATGCGCATGGCAGAGCGGCTGGCTGTGGCCGGGCAGCGCAGTACTGCGGACAACCAGGCGGACGCGCTGATCTGGCCGGTGAACGAAGCCATTGCAGCCGGCTTCGCCGTTGAGGAATTCGAAGTAGGCCCGCGCGCGCTGCCGCAACCCGCCGACGCCGACATCAATGCGACCCTTTCCCTCGTCACCGGCTCGTTGTTTGCGGACATCGAGGCCAAGGCGGCCATCTGGCAGCGGCCGCGCAGGCTGCCGGCGCCGCGACATCCCAACGGCGAAACGCCGCACGCCGATGTAGCCCTCGAAGTTCCGCGCATGGTCGAGGCGTTTCGATTCGCATATACCAACCTGCTGGAGATCTGGTCGCTGGTTTTGCCGCCAAACTCGCTGGTGGGGCTCAAGCGGCTTTCGCTCGCCAATGCGGAGGAATTTCGCATGCCCGAATCGCTTTGGGCGCGGATTGTCTTCGATTTCTTGATTGCTTACCGGCTCCGCACCATCAACCGCGGGCACCTGCTGGGCGCACTCATACCGCTGTATCTCGCCTGGGTCGCCGGGCACATCAACGTCACCTCTTCCGGAACCAGCTCGGAGGTGCATATCGAGGCAGTTGCCGCGGCATTCGAGACCGACAAGCCCTACATGGTCTCACGATGGCGCTGGCCGGACCGGTTCAACTCATGATCGCTCTTCGCTCCATCTCCGCACAGCACGCTTCGGTTCTCGCGGATCGCCGGCAACCGACGCGCCGGCAATCGCCGAGAGAGACGCTTTAAGGAGTCAGTCCCATGCTCAACACGCTTGCTGTCATTCTCCAGTCGAATCCATACGGGGTCGCGCAGCCCGGGTACACAGACAACACCTCCATCTGGGGCCACATGTCCGAGGCGCTTCACGAATCGGTCTTCCGCGTTCTGTCGATGCTCATCGCGGTGCTCCCCGGCATACTGGCGTTTTTTGTAGCGCTGGCCATATTCAGCCTCATCGGCATGGGGATCTCCGCCTTGATGCGGCGCGTTCTCACGCTCTTCAAATTCGACGATCGCCTGGCCCGAGGCCACGGCAACGCCGAATGGACGCCTTCGACTTCGCCCACCGGCCTCGCCGCGCGGTTCTCCTTCTGGGCCTGCGTTCTGCTCGGGCTCATTATTGGTGTCGCCGCATTCGATACCTCCTACGCAGCCGGCGCTACGCTGCCCATGTCGCTTCTCCCTTACATTACTCATGCAGTCGGCGCCGTGCTTCTGCTCATCGCCGGCAATCTCATCGCCCGCTACCTGGCGCGCTCGGTTCTCATCGGAGCGGTCAATGCGCAATTGCAATATGCTCGCTTCCTCTCGCTCGGCGTCAAGTGGCTAGTGCTGGTTCTCACCGCGGCCATGGTGCTCGATCACCTCGAGGTCGGCGGAGGCATTGTGGAACTGGCCTTCGGAATCCTCTTCGGCGGCATCGTTCTCACGCTTGCGCTTGCTGTGGGCCTCGGCTCGCGCGAACTGGTAAGCCGCTCGCTGGAAAGCCACGTCGAACGCTCCGGCGACCACAACTCTTCCGTGCACGTTGCCTCAACGCCCACTCCGGCCGAGCCCATACGCCACTTCTGAGAAGGATTTGGGTCCTGCCTTCCGAGAAGAATTTGGGCCTTGCCTTCCGAAGAGAATCGGGGTCTTGCCGGCACTCGCGCTGCTGCCCCCGATGGGCGTTATGATGAAAATGTCGGATGGCCGCAATCGCCGCTCTTAACCGCGCGGTTGAACAAGGCGCGCACGGCTTGCGCACAACCTCCAGCGGCGCCTCGAAAAGAGCGACAGAAAAGGAACGGCTGCATAGCTCGGCCAAGGCGGCCGAAGGCATTGCCCGGATGGCGAAATTGGCAGACGCAGCGGACTTAAAATCGGCATCTAAAGCCGCAATATTGCTATAGAGTATTGAAAATAAATATCTTATAGCGATGCCGACCACTGCCCAAGCCTTGCGCAACTCTTGCACACTTTTGTGCTTCTATAGAGGAAGCGGGAGGTGCAGCCCCATGGCAGAGCATTACACCATCCTCGGTGGCAAAATTCACGTCTACAAGCGTGCGAACAGTTCCAGTTGGCAGTGCGCAACCTATCTAGCCGGGAAGAATCGGCGCACCACCACCAAAGAAGACAGCCTCTCGAAAGCGAAGGAGTTCGCGGAAGACTGGTATTTGCAGCTGCGCGGTAAGCTCCGCGATGGTCAGTTGAAAAGCGGCAAACTGTTCCGCGAAGCAGCGAAGTTGTACCTGCGCGAATTCGACATCATGACGCAGGGGCAGCGCAGCCCAACCTATGCGCGCGGACAGCACGCGCGGACAAACGGCTACCTGATTCCATTCTTCGGCAGCATGGTCCTTCCCGAGATCACGGCGGGCAAGGTCAATGAATATCGCATCCATCGCCTTGAGGAAAGTAAGGCGATGCGCGGCAAGCCTCCAGCGCATAGCACCATGCACCAGGAGACCGTGACGCTGCGCCAGATTTTCAAAACGGCTCTGCGGCACGGATGGGTCGATCATCTCCCGGATTTTTCAGCGCCATATCGTGCGTCCGGAAAGATTTCCCATCGAGCATGGTTCTCACCGGAAGAGTACAAGCAGCTTTATGAGGCAACGCGCAAACGCGCGCAAGACCCAAAGCAGCCCCGTTTTCGTTGGGAGGCGGAACAACTTCACGATTATGTTCTGTTCTCCGCCAACACTGGACTCCGCCCCGACGAGGCGCGGCGTCTTCAGTTTCGCGATGTCACGGTGACCGAAGACGAGGGGAGCGGCCAAACCATCCTTGAGATCGAAGTACGTGGAAAGCGAGGCGTGGGCTACTGCAAGAGCACAACAGGTGCCGTGCATCCGTTCCAGCGGTTGAAGGCTCGTCCGCGTCCAGATGGAGGGCCGGGAAGAGCAGGCAGTCGCACCGCGTCGATGGCCAACGGTGAGTGGCACGCGCCCGGACCCACCGATCTTCTGTTTCCGAAATGGCCACGCGAATTGTTCAACGCAATCCTTGAGGAAGAAAAGCTACGAACCGACCGTGACGGCAGGCCGCGAACGGCCTATAGTCTGCGCCACACATACATTTGCCTGCGCTTGCTTGAAGGTGCCGACATCTATCAGATTGCCAAGAACTGCCGGACAAGCGTGGAGATGATTGAGAAATACTATGCGGCGCATTTGAAGACGCAACTCGATGCTTCCGCTATCAACATCATGAGGCCACGGTCGAAGAAAAGGACGGCTCCCCGGAAAGGCCCCGCACGCGTCGAGGTCGTCCGCTTGGCTGAGGAAGGGTAGACCAGCATTGCGTTCTGATCACCGTCAACACTGCTATCCATTGAGCCAGGATGGAACCATCCTGGCATGGTTTTTGGGCCGGAACCGGCCCCACTCAGGCCCGGAACCGGGCCGTTGTCAATATCGTTCCAGAATGGAATGAAATGGACGGCATCGCATCCGCAGCGATTGGTCGGGCATTTGTTATGGATTTCGCTTTAGGAAAGCCGCCCGCACGGCTGGGGATATTCGGAAGTTGCTTTGCTCCAGCTTGCTCAGGGCCTGGCGGAAATTGATCTTGCCCAATTTGGCCCCGCGCTCCAGAATTCCCAGCGTTCCGCGAACCTCCAGATGGAGGTTTTCCGCCTCCTGCCGCCCATCCGTTTCATCGAGAAGCACAGTGCTGATTCCAAGCTCCAGCGCCAATTGAATGGCCTCGCGTTCTCCGACATCCAGCTTCATCAACGCAGGGCTTGGTACGGATGCAACTGTGCGCACTTCCAGCCACGCCGGGAAATGGCTGATCCACTGCTGTACTTTGGTGGGGGTTTTGGGGTGTTTCAATTCCTGAAAGACGGCCTGCGGAATCAGGACCTCACCAAAAAGGGCGGGCAGCAAATCCACTTCGTCAATCAGTACCAGGTAATTCAGTGGGGAGGTATCGGCAACAACGATCATGCCGTCCGCTCAAATGCCTCGGCATCCTTCTCCAGGTCCTCGACGCTGTAAGCCCGCTCCCAAACTCCATGCTCCTTGAGAAAGCCATCCAACTCATAGCGGGTCTCAAAGCCTAGAAGCATACGCGTCTGATATGCGGAAAGCGCGCCGGAGCGATACCCCTCGATGGCGAACGCCTCCAGGGCTTCGCGCGCCGGATCGGGGCGCTGAGCGAGATCATCGGGAAGCTGCACAGTGATCTGCATAGCTCTGAGCGTAGCACGGAACCAGGGCAAAAACCACTCGGGACCAATCCTCTCTGCGGGGAACGAGGCGGAGCAGAATGTTTGTGTCCACCAGGTAGGACAAGCCGGGCATCAGGCGTGCTCACCATAGATCATTTCGCGTGAGAAGGTCTCAGTCCGCAGTTGAGGGACATTCGGTGCTTTGCTCGCAAGAGCATCCAGAAAGGCGCGAAATTCTTCTTGGCTCGCGCGCGCGTGCCCTCTGCTCCTTCCAGCAATTGCTTCCTGGAGGAGCCGCTGTGCATACAACTCCAGCGCGATACCACGAGCTAATGCTTCTGCGGCAAGCTCCTTCTCCATCTCCGGGTTGAGTTCGACACGGATGGTCATGGAAACCTCATACCTATGCCTATTATCCGATGGCTGCGAGCGAAAGTCGATCCCAACCTTTATTTGCGTCGGGCTGCACGGTCACTATTAGACCGTATCTTGCGGCGGCGCGGCTTTTCAGCACGTGCCTCTTTAATGAGCCGGTGTACATCGGTCCCGGAGTAGCCTTTTGGGTTGCGGCCTACCGCATAGTCGCCCAACTCATCCAGCGTCCTTCGCGCCTGCCGTGCAGAATATATGCGGAAGGCTTCACGGAATAGCTCGCTCATTGTGCGGCTGTCCCGCTGCGCCAGCGCCTCGGCCCTTTGTGCAAGTTCGGGCGGCAGGCTGATCGTATAGACCTTCGATTTCCTTGCAGTAGCAGTAGCCATACCCGAATATTACACTGTAATGGATTCCATTACAGCCAATGGGACGCTGCCTGCTCACTTTTCTCCGGCCGTCCCGCCTCCCTGCGTCACTCATGTGGCTCCTCGTCTAAGTCTGAGTAGGGGAGGCATCTACACCCGTTTGGATTGGTGCAAATCCTTCCGAGGTTTTCATGCTCGCCAGAGATGGCAGAGCCATCAGCGTTTTTGCACGCTTCGCAGGTTTCCTCATCGAGACAGGAACCACGCCTCCATACCATTTTCTTTTTGCCAGTCACGTTCGCTCCTTTGGCGAGACAATTCTATCCCTTCAATCCAGAGCGGCGCTCAAGACCTCCCGACAGGATGCCGCGCGAGTTGATGGCATTCTTTTGAGCAGCGGCACGCTGTTTGAGAACTTGGCGATGCTTTCGCATGGCATCACGCGCCCGCAGTCGGCCCGCTTCTGTCTTTGATCGGTTCGTAGTAGAGATGCTCTGGCAGACCACTGTGCAGAATTTTTGTTTGGCGCTGTATCGAAGGAACCACTCAGCGCAAACCGGGCACTTTTGCAGCCGCTCAAGCTTGCCTGTCTCGCTGACTTTTGCAATCAACAGTAGGCCAAAATCCGCGCTTCCCGTCCACGTCTGTGACATGTAGAGTGCGCAATCCTCCCGCTTTAGAACGCGCCAGCGGCTGTTCTTCAGTGGGGAGATGAGCTTGTCGAACTCACCTTGCGTTATGCCGCCAGGATTCCGCAAGCGCTCGATGACGATCTCCGCGCGTTGCCGGTCGCATTGCCGGACGGTCGGGCCTTTCTCGTTTAAGAAGTCGCGCAGCTTGTAAATTGCGTAAATGTCGTTACTGTGAATCTTGCTATTTTTCATCACCTAGAATGTTACACGCAAACAGTTGACTTTGCGTGTGACGCGGCCTACGCTGGCAGAAAGCTCAACATTGAGAGGAGAAGAATGCATATAACTGACCAATTGCTGAACGTGCAGGTATTGACGCGGAACGGGCACGGGGGCCTGCGTCCAGGGGAGAGCCTATGACTTCGATCGAGGTTACGACGTCCATTATCGCGGCACTCGCTGCCGCGCTGTCCATAATTCTCGGCTTACGAAAGCTTGTAGGGGGCACTCGCCGAGTCTCGGTCCACTGTAAGATCGCGGTGGCATACCCTCCTGGTGGAGGGATATGGGAGTTCGTTGTCGTGCAAGCTGTTAACAAACACGCTCGCCCCGTGACGATCATGGAGGCTGGATTACGGATGAGTGATGGGCAATTCTATACCCAAGCAGCCAGCAAAATGGGACGAAAGCCCTTGCCCAGTAAGCTTGACCTTGGCGACGAAATCGAAATCAAGTTCGATCTACCCGAGCTCGAAAAAGTGTTGGAAGAAAAGTGCCCAACCAGAGTTGCGCTGACTCGCGCCTTTGTCCGCGACGCGGAAGGCAAGGAATACGCATCGCTATTGCCGAAAATTTTACAGGACAAAGGGCTCGTCAAAGGTAGGTAGTCTCCGGGCCAGCGACCTTCTCTAATCCGTCCAGCTAAGCTGCTTCCCGTTCTCATTCTCGTATTTGAACCTCGCTCGTCGTGAGGTTCGCCGTACTGAGAGCTTGGCGCTCTGTACTGTCTTCATTCCAAGAAAAGTCTTACGAAGCCGGTTAGGCGCGTTTAGGACGGCCCTAGATGATTACCTATGGCTGGTAACGCCAGAGGTCATTGGGCTGGCCTTCGCCGCTGAAGAGCCAAAAATTGCCGCTGCTATCAGTCCAACTAGCTGCGCCATATCTCGCTCCAGGAATGTTGTTCGCAGAGGTAACGCCTTGCGTGCCAAAAACGCCCGGTTGGTTTACTGTGCTGCTCCCGCCCATCCATGTCCATTCCTTGGTTGTGGTATTGAACTCCCAAAGATCGTCTAAGGCGGAAGCACACGCTCCGGTGGAATCTTCGCAACCTTCGCCGCCGTAAAGCCAGAGATTACCGCTGCCGTCAGTCCAACTGACGGCAGCCCATCGCTCTCCAGGAACATTGTTCGCGGAGGCGACACCTTGTGTGCCGTATACGCCGGGTTCGTCCGCCCCGCTGTTGCTACCGCTTACCCAGGTCCATTCCTTATTAGCTGGGCTGTACTCCCACAGGTCATTGGGCTGGTAGAAGCCGCTAAAGAGCCAGAAATTTCCGCTGCTGTCAGTCCAACTCATCGCACTATATCTTGACCCAGGAGTGTTGCTGGCCGAGGCGACACCTTGTGTGCCATAGACACCTGTTGCGGAGGTAATGCTGTTGCTGCCGTTCATCCATGTCCATTCCTTGGTAGATGGCGTGTACTGCCAGAGGTCGTTGGGTTGGCAATAACCGCCATAGAGCCAGAGATCGCCGCTGCTGTTAGTCCAGCTGACTGCACTTTCGCGTGCTCCAGGTGTGTTGCTTGCGGAAGCAACGCCTAGCGAACCGTAGACACTGTCTGGGCACCCGCCTGCTGTGTTGCTTCCGCTCACCCAAATCCATTCCTTGGTGGATGGATCGAACTCCCAGAGATTATCGCGGTAACCGGAATTACTGTACCCGCCGTAAAGCCAAAAGTTGCCGCTGCTATCAGTCCAACCAACCGCGCTGTCTCTTGCTTCCGGAGCATCGCTGGGCGAAGCGACACCTTGCGTGCCATAAACGCCCGGTTGGTTTACCGTGTTACTCCCGCCTATCCAAGTCCATTCCTTACTTGTGGTATTGAACTCCCAAAGGTCGTTGAGATCGCCCATCGTACCTGTTGAATCGTATCCTTGGCCGCCGAAAAGCCAGAGATTTCCGTTGCTATCGGTCCAACCGACGGCATACGCCCGCGAGCCTGGGATATTACTGGTGGAGGATGCACCCAAGGTGCCGTAGACACCCGGCTGGCCATCCGTGCCTGCGGCAATTGTGCTGTTGCCGCTCATCCATGTCCATTCATTTACGTTGCTGGGCGTAGGCGTTGGCGTTGGGCTGGGTGTGCTGCCCCCGCCGCTACCGCCCGAACTTCCGCCACACGCGGACACAAACAGGGCAATCGAGACAAGCAACGCGAAGGGAGTCTTTCTGTGCAACTGCATACCGGTCGCCTTTCAAACCACAAAGAGTGTATGCGCTAAATATAGCGCAAAGGCTAACCCGATCATGAACGCATGGCAAAAGACATCTGTGCGACGACGGGTGAGCGGATCAGAAAGTTGCGCCGCGCCCGGAACTGGCGGCAGATTGACCTTGCCGAGCAGTCCGGCGTCCACGAGGTGCATATTTCAGACTTGGAGCGCGGTACACGCGAGCCGGGACTGCGCACACTCAGCAAAATTGCCCTCGCTCTGGAGACGACGCTCTCGGAACTGCTGAAGGGATTGTAACGCTACCCGTTACTGGAGCTAATGACCTTCGCAATGTATCGCTCCGTTGCGAAGTATCGGGGCCGGAGTTCCGTGTCAGGACCAGCGTCCCAAGAGCGGCGCTGCCTACGGCATCGGCAGGAGGGTTGACACGTCACCCCGGCGCGGGTACTGCAAAGTTGCCGCAGGTTCCTGTGGCGGGAACCTATTGAGACTGCGGCGGTTGACCGCAAAGTGCGCCACTGGCGGTTGCTGCGGGAGTAACCTGCGGCTTCGACTCGGGGAACCTGTTGAAAGCACAAAGCGAGAGGGCGGAACCGGCATCCCGGCGCGCTCACGCGCGTGTAGCCTCCGCTCCGCCGTCCGTAAAGGCTCTCCGCTTCGCTCCGACCGCTGCGCGGCGTGCTGCGCACGGCTTTGACTGACGGCTCCGCTGCGGCTGGTTGGCAGCAATGAGAAGAATGTCTTCTTCTCATGTTCCACATGACAAGGACCACGGCTCCGATCTTCGGTCGCTCTGAGGAGGCCAGCAAACTAATTATGGATGCGGCGGCAAAGCGCGCAACGCCAGGGCCGAAGCTGGGAAGCAAAGAGGCAAAATTCCAAGAATCGCGTTACTCTGGTAGCAACCTGCGGTTGCTGAAGGGGTAACCCGATGACTCCCCTCCCTTTAGCAAGAAATCGGCCCGGTACGGCCCGTTGCCCTGCACGTTGCGGCGCGCTGGCGGCGTGCGGCCAGAATCCCCAAGACAATCGAAACGGCGGTGAGCGATGAAGGCCCCGCTGCGCACGAAGTCCATCGGCACGAAAGTGAGCGAAGAGGAATTCGCGGCGCTGGAGGAGTGCGCACGTCAGGCCGACATGACGCTCTCGGAATGGGTGCGGGCTGTGTTGCTGGCCGCGCCGGGGGTGGAGCTACCCGACGACGAGGCGGCGCTGGCCGGACGGGTGACGCTGGCCGAAGTGCTGGCATTGCGGACGCTGTTCCTGAATCTCCAGTTCCGGCAGACGCAAGGTCCGCTGACCGAAGCCGAGATGCGGGGGTTGATCGAGCGGGCCGACGCGGTAAAGGGCGAACGGGCGCGGGAGCGGATCGAGGCGGCGCGGAGCCAGGCTAGGAAGCAGGCCGGAGTTCCGGCTGAGAAATCGGAGGCGGGGGAGCCGCAGACAGAGGAGGTCTGAGTATATGGCGGAGTGGGGCCGGAAGCAGTACAGCAAACCGTGGCCGAGTAGGACGCATGTGTGGACGTGGGGAGCATTTTTCCTTAGCTGCCTGTTTTTCGTGTTCATGGTCTGGCGGGACGGGCGAGTGAACTGGACGGCGGCGCAGCGGCTGTACTTGTCGGACTATCTCAAGAGCGGCGCGCGGTCGAAACTCCCGGCAGCGAAGGCGCGTTACACGCTGCTCTTAGGGATTACGGCCAAGGGCGAGCAATTGCTTGTGACGGGCGACGAGATCGAGGCGGTGAAAGGCCCGGACGGGCGCTACGGGTACGTGTTGACCGACGAGGGCGTGAAGGATGGACTCACCCGGTTGCAGTGGACGACAGCGGTGTACAACGACCGTGGTCTGCATGGGCTAATGGGGAGCTACGTCTATCAGAACCAAACGCTGTGGGACTTCGTGAAGCGGCCCACGTACTGGACAGCGGCATTCTTTGTTGCGCTCTTGTTTATCGTTGTGCCGAAGGACCGGGCACGGCGGATGGTCTGGAAATTCGGGCGACGGCTGCGTGGGCCGGAGCTGGTTACGACGGCGGAGTTCAACGAGAAGCTGGGGCGCAAGCGATGGCTGAGGACTTACTACCCCGACGGAATCGCGCTCGTGAATCTTGAGCGCACATGGTACGACAGCCTGCTCAGACGAGACCGTGGCCGCTGGGTTTGCGTCCCGAAAGAGCGCGAGGCGATGCACTTCCTCATCGTGGGAGACAGCGGCACCGGCAAGAGCGCGGCCATCCGGCAGGTACTCTCGCAGATCGGAGACCGTGGCGAGTCGGCAATCGTGTACGACCCGGCGCTCGAATACCTGCCGCAGTTCTACCGCGAGTCGCGCGGCGATGTGATCCTGAATCCACTTGACGCGCGCTGCCCGTTTTGGATGCCCAGCGACGAAGCACCGCACGAGGCAGAGGCGTTGACGGTAGCAGCCTCGCTGTTCCCGGAGCGCGGCTGGGAGAACCGCTTTTTCGTGGACGCGCCGAGGAAAATCTTCGCGCATCTTGTTAACCTGAAGCCGACGCCGGAACAGCTTACGCACTGGATGTGCCACGAGCAGGAGATCGACGCCCGCGTGCAGGGTACGGAGATGTGGGCCATGATTCACTCGACCGCGCCGAACCAGAGATCGGGAGTGATGGGTTCATTGAATATGGTTGCCGATGCGTTCCGGCTGCTGCCAGCGGAGCGCGAAACAAAGCGCCGCTGGAGCGCGTATGAGTGGAGCCAGGAGCGGCGCGGATGGATTTTCCTTACGTCGAAGCCGACGGTGAGGGAGCGCCTGCAGCCACTGCTGAGCCTGTGGCTCGACCTGTTAGTGTTGCGGCTGATGAACGAGGGCGGGAGCGGCGCACGGAAGACGTGGTTCGTGCTGGACGAGGTAGCAACGCTGCAACGCTTGCCGCAGCTTACGACGGCGATCACGGAGAGCCGGAAATCGAACTGCCCAATGGTCCTTGGCTTTCAGGGCAAGGCGCAAGTGGAGACGCTGTACGGGCATATCGCGGAGGCGATGCTGTCGCAACCCGCAACGAAGATCTTCTTCAAAACGAGCGAGCCTCATGCGTCGGAATGGATCTCGAAATCCATCGGTGAGATAGAAGTGGAACGCTTCCGGGAGAGCCGGACGCGGGGCGTGTTCCCGCAGCAGCGGGAGAACGAACAACGGGAAATTACGCGGGAGCCGCTAGTCATGGCGTCCGAGATCGGCGGCCTTGAGCCACTGCACGGGTACTTGAAGCACGGCAACCTGGTAGTACGGATGCGCATGCCGTATCTGACGCTGGACGAACCCGCAGAGAAATTCATCGAGCGGAAGATAACGACGCCGGCAGTGACTCCGCCTGTGACGACGCCGGCGAGAGAACCGGAACCGGCGCAAGTGATCGCGCAGACAACGCCGCAGCGGAAACCTGTGCGCAGCGTCCAAAAGAAACAGGAGCAGGAACAGCGGCCCGCAGCGGTGAACGAGCAGACGCCTTTCTTCGAGTGAAGCGATGATTACACTGTCGAAACCCATTAGTTCCGGCCAGGCGCAGGCGTACCACCGAGAAGAGTTCGCTAACGCCAGGGAGAACTACTACACGGAAGGCGAGCGTGTGCGCGGTGAATGGCAGGGGCAGCTTGCCGCGCGTTGGGGTTTGCAGGGCGACGTTCAGGAGCAGCAGTTCGCGCGGTTGGCCGAGGGCCAGCACCCGGAGACTGGCGAGCAGTTGGTACGGCATCAGACAGCACGCGAGTACGTCAATGCCAGCGGTGAGACGGTACGCACGATGGAGCACCGGGCCGGATGGGATGCGACGTTCAGCGCGCCGAAGAGTGTATCGCTGACCGCGTTAGTTGGCGGCGATGACCGCGTGAGAGACGCCCATCGAGAGAGCGTGCGCACGGCGCTTGAAGAGATGGAAAAGTATGCGCAGGCGCGCATGGGCGGCAATGTCCCGGCGCAGACGACCGGCCAGTGGGCCGTCGCCAAGTTCGAGCATGACAGTAGCAGGCCCGTGGACGGCTACGCCGCGCCGCAGTTGCACACGCACGCGGTGATCTTCAATATGACTGAGACGGCGGAGGGCCAGACGCGCGCGCTTCAACCGCAGGAGCTTTATAGGACGCAGCAGTACGCAACGGCCGTCTATCGTTCGGAGCTTGCGGCGCGGTTGCAGGAGCTTGGTTACGAAATCGAACGCGGCGCGCATGGACAGCCGGAGATTAAGGGTTACACGCGCGAGTATTTGGAGGCGTCGAGTCCGAGGCGGCAGCAGATCGAAGAACACATGGAGAAGGCAGGGGTGCGCGGGGCTGGCGCCGCGCAAATCGCCGCGCATCAGACGCGCGACGCCAAGCAGCCGTTATCGCATGAAGATGTGCGAGCGCAGCATCAGCGACTCGCAGCCGAACACGGCCAGCAGCCGCAGCACGTTGTCAAAGAGGCGGCGCAGCGGCCCGGTGTGGAACTGAAGCCGGAGCAAGCGGGAGTTGCCGCGCACGAGGGCGTGAGCTATGCGCGCGAGCGCGGCATGGAGCGCGAGGCCGTAGCCGATGAAAGAACGCTGATGCGCGATGCCCTCAAGCACACTATGGGCGAGGCAAGGTTGCCGGAGGTTCGCGCCGAGTTCGAGCGGCGTGCAGAACGCCAAGAACTGATCGAAGTGGAGCGCAGGCCGGGACTCGCAGGCCGCGCGTTCACGACCGGCGAAATGCAGGGTTTCGAGCGCGAGCTAATCGAGCGGATGAAGCTGGGCCAGGGCACGCGCGAGGTATTGGCAGACGGTCAGGTACGGCAGCAGACGATGGAGCAGCATCCGCACTTGAGCTTGAGCCAGCGGAACGCTGTCGAGGATGTGCTGACGAGCCGCGACCGCATGATGGCGCTTGAAGGCGTAGCCGGGGGCGGAAAAACGACTTCCTTGGCGGCTGTTCGTGAAGGGGCCGCGCGTGCGGGCTATCAGGTCGAAGGACTCGCGCCGACATCGCGGGCCGCGCAGAAACTAGCGGAAGCGGGCATCGAGACGCGAACTTTGCAAAAGCATCTTGCACGGGGCGAGCAGCAAGACGACGGACAGAAGCGGCTTTACGTGGTCGATGAATCGAGCATGGCGAGCACGAAGCAGTTACACACGTTCGTTGAGCGGCTAAAGGAAAATGACCGAGTTCTCTTCGTCGGCGACGTGCGCCAGCATGAGGCGGTCGAAGCCGGACGGCCCTATGCGCAGTTGCAGGAAGCGGGAATGCGCACAGCCAGACTGGATGAAATCATTCGGCAGAAAGACCCGGCTCTGAAAGAGGCCGTGGAGCAGCTTGCGCGCGGCGAAGTGCGCGAGGCTGTCGGCAATCTCAACAGCCAGGGCCGCGTGCATGAAATCGGCGACAGGCAGGAACGCATCAACGAAATTGCCCGCGAGTACGTGCGCTCGCCGGAGCGGACATTGGTTGTGTCGCCGGATAATGCCTCACGCCGCGAGATCAATGAAGCCATCCATCGCACGATGCAGAGCGAGGGCAAGGTCAGCAACAACGAGCAGCGCGTGCATGTGCTCTACGCGCGGCAAGATGTGACGGGAGCGGATCGGCAGCACGCGCAGAACTATGAACGCGGCGACGTGCTGCGCTACTCGAAAGGTAGCAAGCCTCTCGGCATCGGGCCGGGAGAGTACGCGCGCGTGTCACACGTGGACCGCGAAAGCAACACGCTCACGGTGAAGCGCCACGGCGGAGAAGAGCTGAGCTACGATCCGCGCCGTTTGCAGGGTGTAACGGTTTACCGCGACGGCGAGCGCAAGTTCGCGCAGGGCGACCGCGTGCAACTCACGGCTGCGTACCACGAACAGAAACTCGCTAACCGAGAACTGGCGACCATTGAGCGAATCGGGGGCGACGGCAATCTGAAACTCCGCACGGACTCGGGCCGCGAGGTCGAGTTCAACGCGCGGCAGCATCCGCATCTCGATTACGGTTATGCGGTGACGAGCCACAGCAGCCAGGGCCAGACAGCAGACCGCGTGCTGATCCACGTGGACACGGAACAGGCTCCCGGCGAACTCGTCAACAGCCGCATGGCCTATGTGTCAGTGTCACGCGCTCAGTTTGATGTGCAGATGTACACGAACGATGCGAAGGCGCTGGGATATGAGTTGAGCCGTGACGTTTCGCATCCGACCGCGATCCAGCAAGAACCAGCGGCAGCACAGAAAATCGAGCCGCAATCGGAAAGCATACAAGTCGCGCAAGGCTTGAGCGTGGGCTGAGGGACGGTCTTCAGCAGCTTGGCTGGCGTGACATACAGAGTTTTGGGAAGCAGAACCAAGGCTAGGCAGACCATTACAACCTCAATACACGGCAATCGACGCAACGCAGGACCGTAATAGAGATAGGGCGGTGTGTGCGACGGATAGTAAAATCTCGCATAGCGCGCTCTTGGAACTTGTGAGAGTATTTTGGCTCGAGAGCGGGGTCAAAGCGCCTCATCGGGGGAGTGAAAAGAATCATGCAAAATCCGCGAAATTTTCACATTTTCTTACACAGTCTCACATTTGCTCCTTATGCGGAAAACGCGGAGAATGGAATATATATTTTAGAATCAGTGATTTGAATGACGGGCCCGGATGGCGAAATTGGCAGACGCAGCGGACTTAAAATCCGCAGACCTTAACTGGTCGTGGGGGTTCAAGTCCCCCTCCGGGCACCAACAAGAATCCCACAAAATAAGCGGTTAACTGGCCCTGAGTCCGGACGAGCAACACTCCGCGACAAACGCGGCGGACCTCGAGCCTGATCTAAACGCGAGCGTAAAGTCTATCCCACTGAAACTGTTTAGCTTATTCAAAATGCTAGAGCGAACAAGACTTGCACATCTGTTACACATTTTCATGTCTATTCGTTCTTGGAGGTCGTCCTGCTATTTGGGAACTGCTGGCAGATCTGAGTTGTGTCGATGGGTAAGTGCAGAAGCTGAAGTCAAACCGTTCGATGCCAGTACTTTTCGCAGACGCTCAATTTCTGCTCGAAGAGCTTTGTTCTTTTCTTCGAGATCACGTTTTGGAAAAGGCATCTGCCCGCCTTCAGACATAGCATTTTTAATCCCGCGTCAAACCCGTTTTCCCAAGACCTATCGCTGAACTCTTGTCTGTTCCACAATCGGTCTTGGGTCCAGTTTGTCGAGAATCTCCATGAACTTGGGCCTGTTTTTGTAGCGCAGTCGTATGTCTGCGAGCAATCCATCCCATTCGCTGTTCCGATGAAGCGCTTGAAAGATGGGCCGCATCTTGCGTAGATAACCAGCAATCGCCTCGTAAGCGGAAGCGCTAGCGTGCGGTAGATGATCGTCCACGCGCTGACGATATATTGCGAGCGACCGCTCAGGATGCGATTCTGTCACCGCGGCCGCCACGCGATCTCCGTAGCCGCCCGAGCCATACCATGTCATGCTTCCTCGATACTGTTGTCCGGCAGACATGGCGTCGTACCAACGGAGCACGTCATCGTGCCGATGGTCGGCAATAGCCATATCAATCAGCACATCAAAATGTGAGCTTGCAGGCCGGCTAAATTTGGATCCGTTGTTCAATAGCGGAAGCAGATAGTCCGGCATTGACAGCGGCCATTCTGCATTCGCTGCGCACTTCACCGATGCCTTACCTGGCGACGACAGGGGAGAGACGCCGGTCTCGAGAAAGTTGAGCGCAATGCCGCGAATGCTGTTTTTGCAGCCGGCTTTGGCTGCAGCCTTGAGCAACTGCTGAAAGCTCTCGCGGCTGGGATGAGTGAAGAATCCCAAAGCCGCGTGAGCCGCGGCGATTGGCCATTGCCTGCGCTGAACCGCCATCTCGCCCAGTAACTTTTCCAGGCTCGACGCGATGCCGGGCAGCTTTGCGACTGTCTTTTCGATTCCCTCGGCCGCCCAGCGCTGGGCTTCGTCGTACCGCTTCATTTCGATCAAGCGTTGGACCAGCCGTTCGTAGCTGCCGGAGACGCGGGCTTCCTGTTCGCACACTTTAAGAATCTCGTCTTTGCGGCCCGCATTCTCAAGCGCTCGGATCAACCAGTCAGCGATGCGCTCGTGCTGGTATTTTCGGGAGAAGGGATCATCTTCCTTCACAGGCGACTTCGCGCGCTGAGCCAAAACATCGGCGACTTCGGACCACGCAGACTCTTCGCAAGTCAGCTTCAAAACCGCGTCGGCGGCATCGTTGACAATGCCATAGTCGTCCCGTAGATGCGCGTCAATGGCGAAAAGCAGTTTGCGCACTGGTGTGAGAGTTGATGCAACTACGGCTTCAAAGATCACCGGCAGGCATTCCCCCACGGCTTCCGCGGTTTCGCCCTCATCGTTCGATTGGCCGATCTGCTCGTTGCCCAACGTCATGATTTCTGTTCCCAGGCGCACCACGGCGTCAGGATGCCCGAGTTCCAGCAACCGTTCCAGACGATGTTTCACGCGACCGTAGTCCGGCGTCTGGCCCTCACCCGTCCAACTGTTTCGCCAGCCGGCCTCGGAAGCGACGAGTCTGAGTTCTTTCCGCGTTTCGGTCACCAGGCGGTCAACATTACCCTCGCCCAATTCAATGCGATCGCTGAACTCCTCTCGCAACTCAGGAAAGCGCTCAGTGAGTGACCAGACCAACGCCACTAGTTCCTCGCGGTTCTTAGCTTCGATATGCTTCCGGATTTTTTCGTCTGTTGCGTTGCGCGTTTTCTTTTCGGAAAGCGCCTGGTGCCGATGACGGTGGACATGGAATTCTTCATCGACTTCATCATCTTCGGAATCCATGTCGAGTTCGAGATCGTCCACGTCATCCTCGTCTGCGTCGCCGGTCTCGTCGGCAAGGAGTTCCCAGCGGTCATCGTCCTGGTTTGCTATCGGAGTTTTCTCACCGCCACTCAATCTTTGAAGATATTCGGCCACTACCGCGACAGCGTGTTTGCAACTGCTCGCGCCCACTGGACAGGTGCAGCGGGAATAAATCGCCCCTCGCCTTTTCGGCGATGATTCGCACCAGACCTTAACTGCATACCGTGAGCCGCCAGTCACTATAGCCAGAAGCCAGCCATCCTCTGATATCGCGAGATCATGGACGCGCCTCTGCTTTTGATAGGCTCTTCCGCGATCCACTGAGCGGGATCCCGCCCATTCGGTCAGATCATCCCAGCTCAAAACCGCCCAGCCGCTATTTCGTTCGCGTCCAGATTCCGTGCTCTTGCCCGCGCGTTGTTGTTTTGCACTCATGCAAGCCCTTCTACATTGATTCTGCATTGAATGCGTGCGGTCTGGACATATTTTATAAAGTCCTATATATTGGACCATATCGAGTAGTAAGGATTTATATATGGAGCCTTAAAGATGAGATCGAGTGTATCCGATGTCTTGCCCCCTGCCGTCAAGCGGTCGCTGATCAAATTCGGCAGCGATCTTGCGACCGCGCGGCGGAAACGTGGACTTACCATCCTTGCCGTCGCCGAGCGCATGGGCGTCGCCAAGAATACTTATCTGCGCGCAGAAAAGGGCGACCCTCGGGTCGGCCTTGGCGTTTATGCGATGGCACTTTTCGTTCTGGGCTTTGGCAGTCCTCTTGGCACACTTATCGACGTGAGCCGCGACGACACCGGCCTTCTGCTCGATGAAGAACGTCTGCCCAAGCGCGTGCGCATGAAGAAAGCACGGGTGCCCCGCTCATGAAGCGGACTATTGACGTGGTGCTAGGCGAGGGGCTGCAGGTCGGCACGCTGCGTTACGACCTGCAAGGCCGTCGCGAAAACGCTGCTTTCGAGTACAGCGCGGACTGGCTCGGCGACCCCGCACGTTTCGCTCTTGGGCCGACGCTTCCCCTCCATGCGGGACCACAGTTCCATCGCAAGTCGAAAGATGGTTCTTTCTTCCATGCCGCGATTGCCGACACCGAGCCAGACGGGTGGGCAAAGCGCGTCATCATGCGTGATCACATCAAACGCAGACAAGAATTGCGCCGTGAAGGAAAAGAAGAGGCGCAACCGCTCAACGCGCTCGATTATCTGTTGGCCGTGGATGATGCCAGCCGTGTCGGCGCGCTTCGTTTTCGCGACGAAGACGGCGTGTTCCGGCGCGCGCAGGAAGAAGGCCGCCGGACGGCCCCGCCGCTCGTCGAACTTGGGCATTTGCTCAGCGCGTCGCGCGCTGTCGAGGCGAACAAAGAGACGGCTGACGATCTTGCATATTTGCGCGGGCGTGGCACGTCACTTGGCGGCATGCGCCCGAAATGCACGGTTATCGACGAAGACGGAGCACTCAGCATCGGCAAGTTCCCCAGCATCGCGGACGAGCGCGCCGTCACCAAGGGAGAAGTGCTCGCTCTCACGCTCGCCAAAAACGCCGGGATCAATGCAGCCGCGGCGCGTGTCGTCGAGAGCCAGGGATTGCCCGTTGCGCTGATCCGCCGCTTCGACCGGCGTGGCGACGGACAACGCCTGATGTACGTCTCCGCCGCCACGATGCTGGGCGTCGAGCCGACGGAACCCGAGGAACATTCCTACACCGAGATTGTGGACGCAATCCGCGTGCACGGGGCCGACGCACAAGCCGACATCGAAGAGTTGTGGCGCCGTATTGCCTTTTCGATTCTGATTACGAATGTTGACGACCACCTGCGCAATCACGGCTTCTTGCATGAAGATCGGGAATTCTGGCGGTTGTCGCCGGCCTTCGATATCAACCCGTCACCCGAGCGCGTGCGCGAATTAAAGACCTGGATATCCGAGGACGCAGGACCCGACATGACCATCGACGCCCTTATGTCCGTGATTGCTTATTTCCGCATCACGCGCGCGCGTGCCAAGGGGATATTGAGTGAAGTTGTGCACGCCATGGACAACTGGCGCATGACTGGACACAGTCTCGGCATAAGTGACGAAGAGCTTGAGCCCTTCGTGGACGCCTTCGAGCACGGTGAGCGCGACGCCGCAAAGAAGCTTTTCTGACCTGCACACCAGCTTAATTGAGCATTGCGACTAAGGTCGCAAATTCACGGCAAAAACCAAAACTTACACACTGACTTACACAGGTCCACAGGCATGATTTATAAGTTGTTTATTTTAATCAAGATAAACTTCTACAAAGCGGACTTAAAATCCGCAGGAGCTTACCCTCCGTGGGGGTTCAAGTCCCCCTCCGGGCACCATCGGGCCGTTGACTTAGAGATCTACATTGTCCTTGGACATGTGCGCGTGAATACAATCTACTTCTTCACGTCCGCGGCCGGCGCGGATCGAGATAAGTTCAAGTTGCCAAACGGCTCTGCCGTAATTTGCCCGGACCCTTCGTGCAGTGTGATGAGCTGATTGACTGCGACATTCCTGTGCTCTTCGATCAGGCCCAATGGCCAGCGCACTTCGATATCAACCGATTGAGCCGCGCCCAGTCCGAAATGCAGGCGAGGGTCATTGGAAGATACATAGCTGGATTGGCTCATTGCTTCCTGCACCTGAAGCTTTTCTCTACTGCGAACTACCACTCTCGATCCCAGAGCGCTGCGATTGCTCTTCGTCCCATGCAGCCGAATCTTGATCCAGTGGTTTTGTTCGGGCGCGTCATTGCGCAACAGCGATGGAGGCTCGTTCTGGTTCATGATCACGATATCCAGATCTCCGTCATTGTCGAAATCGCCGAACGCGCAACCACGGCTTACGTGGCGCGAGTCCAGGGCAGGTTCCGCTTCCGAGTTGAGCTGCGCAAACGTACCGTGTCCCTGATTGCGAAAGAGAAGGCGCGGGCCGCGCCGGGGATACTTGGGGAGAATCGGCTCCAGTTCGGGATAGACCTGGCCGGTGACGATAAAGATATCGGGGAATCCGTCGTTGTCCAGATCGAGCAGGCCCGTTCCCCAACTCACGAAGCGGCGTTCATGGATGAGCCCGGCCTGGGCCGTTACGTCCTCGAATTCTCCTTTGCCTAGGTTGTGATAAAGTCCGGTCGCCTGGTTCATATAATGCGTGCGCACAATATCGAGGTGACCGTCGCAGTCATAATCGCCTATGCCGACGCCCATGCCGGCCATCTCCTGGCCGTTGTCGCTCAGGGCCACTCCGCGCAACAGAGCTTCGTCGCGAAACGTTCCGTCGTGGTTGTTCATCAGCAGAAGGCTGGGGGTGGTATCGCAGGCAACAAAGATATCGGGCCAACCGTCTTCGTCGGCATCGAAGGCGCAGGCCGTAAGGCCGTAAGAGCCGCGCATGGCCGCTACGCCCGACGCCTTCGAGGCGTCGGTAAAAGTGCCGTCGCCGTTATTGCGGTAGAGCGCGTGGGTGGGCAACGGAAGCCCGCTAGGCCCGCAGTTGACGGGCACTCCCTCGTAATTGCAGTTGGGCCGGTCGAGGGACGGCTTGGGCAGCGTGGCAATATCCACATCGGCATAGTTCGATACAAATAAATCCAGCCAGCCGTCGCGGTTGTAATCCACGAACGTGCAACCGGCGCCAAACCGCGTGGTTGTGGAGCTGAGTCCCGCCTGCGCGGTCTGGTCGGTAAAAGTTCCGTTGCCATTATTGCGATAGAGGCGATTCTGCCCGAAGTAAGTGACAAAAAGGTCCTCGAATCCGTCGTTGTTGTAGTCGCCCACGCAAACGCCCACGCCCCAGCCGGCATCGAGCAGGCCGGCTTCCTTCGTTACATCGGTGAAGGTTCCATCGCGGTTATTGCGATACAGGCGATTGCTGGCGCCCGGTGGAATGCTTTCCAGGCGGCGACCTCCGACGATGAAGATGTCCATCCATCCGTCGTTGTCGTAGTCGAAGAATGCGCAGCCTCCGCCCATAATCTCGGTAAGGTAGGTGGCCTTGGTGCCTTCTCCGTAGAACATGACCTTGGTGAGGCCGGCAGCTTCCGCCACATCGACAAAATGCGAGAAGGGCGGACTATCGTTCGATGAGCGGTCGATGGGATGTGCACTCCCCGGCAGCGCCGCGCAGGCCGCAACGCCGGGAGCGGCCTGAAGCAGACGCCTGCGGGACCATGCGGCAACGGGGTTGGATGGGGCTGGATTTGTCTCTGCCATCTCTTTTTTGCCGCGGAGGAAAAGCCGGCGTTTCCGAGCGTTCTGTTGTCTCTTGAGTTTATCGGCGCGATCGGCGGATTCGGCTCTCCGGTTCAAGGACCGGTGCGGTCCGCTGCAAGCTCCTCGCTCAGGCGCCGCGCCTGCGTGTTATCCGGGTCGATCTCGAGAGCGCGATCGACTGCCTGCTGCGCATCCTGCCATTTCGACTCGCTTGCCAGAGTAGCCGACAAATTGATCCAGGCGGCTACGTAGGACGGAGATGCATGCACGGCGGCGCGAAAATGCGCTTCAGCCTCCGCGGAGTCGCCCTGGCGCGCGGCCACATAGCCCATCTGGTTTTGCGCCTCGGGCAGGTTTGGATTCAACGCAAGCGCACGCTCCAGCGCGGACTTTTCGCCGGCTATGTCGTTGGTCTTTTCCAGCGCCTTGGCCAGTTTGTAGAAGAGGAGCGGTTCATCCGGGTCGGATTCAAGTGCTTCGCGATAGAGCGACACGGCCTTGGCGGCATCGCCTGCCGTCATCTGCTGGTCGGCTTCTTCGGCTTTGCCCGCCGCCTGCACCTTGTCGGACTGCTCGGTTTTCAGCCGCTGATAGATGCGCAGTTGGTCCGCTGCATGCTCCTGGTCGCCCAGACTCTGAAGAACCTTCGCCAGATCGTAATGGACTTCGGGTTGGTCGTCGCCGATGCGTATCGCGTTCTGCAGATGCTCCTTTGCGCCCGACAAGTCTCCAATCTTGGCGAGGGCAGAGCCGAGCAGCGTCTGCGATTGCGCGTAATCCGGATTGATCGCAATCGAGCGCGCCGCCAGGTCCCGTGTCCGCGGGAAGTCCCCGTCTTGTGATGCGAGCACTCCGTTGAGATAAAGAACTTCCCATTGGCATGGGTACTGAGCGAGGAGTTCCTGCGCCAGCGCCGGCGCTTTGTCCGAGTGGCTTGTTACAAGGATGCGCAGGTAGAGCACTTGCGTGATCTCGTCGCCGGGGTGTTTTCCAAGCGCCAGATCGAAGACCGCGCAGGCCTCGTTCACCCTGCCCTGAAGCATGAGAATTATGGCCAGCTCATCCGCGATGGGCAGCGAGCCGGGATTGGTGTTCAAGCCTTCGCGCAGAACCCTCGCCGCATCGTCCAGTCTCACCGTGGCGGCCAAAGCGGTACCCAGATTCAGGCTCTCGATCGCTGAAAGCTGCCTGCCGCCAGCGGGCTTGTAGAGCAAGGCAATGACGCCGGCGTAGTCTTTCTGCTCCATCAGGTCCTGAGACAGACCGTCGAGCGCCAGCGAGGAATCGGCGTCGATCAACAGCGCCTTCCGCCATTCGGCTTCAGCATCGGCAGTCCGCTTGAGCCGGTCGAGCGCCGCCCCGAGCGAGAGATGGGGGCGAATGTCATCCGGGCCCAAATTCGATGCCCGCAGGAGCGGCGCGAGTGCCTCGGTGTCGTGGCCGGCGGAGAAGAGGCTCAATCCCCAAAGATATGCGAAGGAAACCGAGGTGGGCTGAAGCCGCGATGCAAGTTCGAACGATTGGGCCGCGCAATCGAATTCCTTGCGTTCGGAGAACCATTCACCAATGTCGGCATGAACCTGTGCTCCGGGCCTGCTCTGCAGCCGGTTTCTCAGGTCAGGCGGAGGCACGCATGCCGCCATCGAGAAGTTTGAAAGCGCGAGCCAGAAAAGAACGGATGCGGCAGCGAACCCTGAGCCGTCTCCAAAAGGTCTTGCCCAACTGAAGCTCAGAGGCGAATTCATGGGATATCGTTACCTTCTACACGGGGAGCGCACGAGCAGAATACAAGAATTTCTGTTCTGAAGTCGAACAAATTTCCCGATTGACTCGATCGGCCCGGCGGCCGCATTGGAACCATTGTTGCGCCTGCAATACGGTTCCGGAGGGGTGGTTGGGCGCGATGGGAATCCTGGCCCTCTCCGGAGTGGTCTTTCCAAAAAAATGTTTCCAATCCGACTTTAGACGGATGCGTACCCATATTTTCGGGGCATAGCATTCGTTCCGATTCAAAGAATGCCCAGGGGAAGATTGCGTAGGACGGCGACGGATCGTTTGCCGGGACCGCGGGCAGCTTTGTCTTGCGCATTGAGCGGATCGTGAAAACGGTTTCATCAATGCTTGCCGGGGTTCTCAGAGAGAATTGGAGCGTTCTCTGAAATCCCTCGAGTACTTATTCAGGAGGGTGGTCATGCAAATGGCAAAGGGAATTTGGGCGCGGGCGCTTCTGCTCGTGCTCCTCGCCGGCCTGGCTGGCGCGGGAATGCAGGTTTTCGCGCAAGGCACGAATGGCAGTCTCACGGGTCAGGTCACGGATCCTACCGGTGCGGCTGTAGTCGGCGCAGCGGTCTCGCTTACCGACGTCGATACCAACTTCGTGCAAACGGCAAAAACGGATGGCACGGGCGTCTACGTATTCACGTTGGTTCAGCCGGGAAACTATGCACTGACGATCACCGCCATGGGCTTTGCCGAGTACGTCCAGAAGGGTGTCGTGATCAATGCGAACCTGTATGCGACCCAGAATGTCCACCTGGAAGTGGCCAAAACCGGTGAGACGGTCACGGTAACGGCGGGGGCAGAATTGATCAACACCACCACTCCCGAATTGGGCATGACGGTCAACCAGGCGTCGGTGGCCGATCTGCCGCTGAACGGGCGCGATCCCTCCACTCTGGCGCTGCTGGCACCGGGAATGGTGGATGCCGGGAAGGCCGGCGTGGTTTGGGCGCAGACCGGCTTTTCTTTCGGCGGCGAATCCGCCGCCTCCGCCAACGGCGGCCGCATCGGCAGCACCTTCTACATGCTCGATGGCGTCTCCAACATGGACACCTACCTGGGCACCAACTCGCCCACACCCAATCCGGACGCCACCCAGGAGTTCCGCCTGATCACCAACAACTTCAGCGCGGTTTACGGATTCTCGACTGGCGGCGTGGTTTCGATGGCCACCCGGAGCGGCACGAATGAATGGCACGGCGCCTTGTTTGAATTCATGCGCAACGGCGACCTGGACGCGGGGAATTGGTTAAACCACCTTCAGGATACTTACCGACGCAACCAATACGGCGGCTCCGTTGGCGGGCCCGCCATCAAGAACAAATTGTTCTTCTTCTTCAACTACCAGGGAACCGTCGTCGCCGGCGGTCCGGGGTCGACGACCAATTCGACCACCACCCCTACCGAGCAGATGCTGAATGGGGATTTCAGCGGACTGGTCGATTACGCCGAGGCTCACAATAGCGCCTGCGGTTCGGGCTACGGCGGCCCGCACACTCTTTCCTGTGGCTGGCTGAACGGCCCGTTTCAGGTCGTGAACGGCAAGCCGAACCAGCTCATCGGCGGCGCCGGCGCTTTGGATTCAGTGGCCGTGCAGGTGACCAACGATGGGCTCCCTGGGCATACTGCCGCGGCTTCAGGAACAGCGGCTCCGACCTCCACGGCGCAGAATCTGGCCGGGAACATGCTGTACGCATCGGCCAATCTGGGGAATGACACCACAAATGAGTACACGGCCAGGGCTGACTACGATCTCTCGAAAAGCCAGCGTCTCACGGTGCGCTCGTACATCGACAAGTTCATCCAGCCCTCCGGTGATACGCCGGGCGACGTTCTCTCGGTGTTGAACCTGAACACCTGGAACGAGACCTTCGGCGAGAAGGGTTGGTATTTCAACGAGATTCTGCAGCACACCTGGACGATCAACCAGTCCACCATCAACACCGCCACCGTCCTTTGGACCCAGCAGAGCTTCCACAACGGCGCCACCGTGGTGGACCACAACGGCAAACCGATGTGCTGGTCGCGTTACATCAGCATCACCGAGCCGGTCTGTTATATGGAAGGTGCGAACTTCGGCGGCGCCAGCGGCGGCTGGACCGAGCCCTCGGACGAGGTCCGTAGCACGTCGGGGTTCTCTGACACACTGATCAAGGTTGTCCACAATCACACACTCTCGCTGGGCGTCGACGTGATCCACCAGAGAGCGGTCGAAGACGCGGTGAACTATCCTGCTGACGCAATCATCGGATTCGGCGGCGGCTACACCAACAACGGCACTGCCGACTGGTTGTTGGGCTACATGTCGAGCTTCGAGCAGGGCGCCGGCGAACTGGCCGACATCCAGGGATGGATCGTCGATCCGTACCTCAACGACGAGTTCCGCGTGAGGCCCGGGCTGACTCTGACCCTCGGCTTGCGCTGGGATCCCGACTTCGCGCCCGTCTCTGTCGGCGGCCGCGGGTCGGCTTTCGTGCCCGGCCAGAAAAGCATCATTTTCCCGGCTGCTCCGGCGGGCCTGGTTTTCCCCGGCGATCCCGGCGTGGATGCAGCGCTTCGCCCGAGCGACAAATACTTCGTTGAACCCCGCATCGGCGTGGCCTGGCAGCCCAAGAATCTGCCCCAGACTTCTTTTCATGCTGCGTTCGGCTTGTTCAGCGCCCCGGTGGCTTACGCCGACTACAACCACGCGGTCGATATCGCCCCATTTGCTACCGCAGTGTCGCCGCCGCCGCCGTCGACCGTTCCCATCTGCTCCTCGGGCGAAGGAGCTGCCGCATGCGCGCCCAACAGCGGTCAGTCGGTCGCCGGTTACATGAACTTCGAAAAACCATGGGACACCTCGTCGTTCGGAACCAACGGCGTCAGCCTGTTTCCGCCGTTCGCCTCTGTCGGCTACAAACCGCCGTCAAACGCCGCGATTCCCGGACCCGTCTATGAGCAGGATTCCTTCGGTCGCAACTTCCACGCCAGCATGACACAGGCATGGAACGTTTCGGTCGAGCAGCAGTTGGGCAACGCGATGGCGATTCGCCTGGCCTACGTGGGCAGCGAGTCATACCACCAAAGCTACGTGCAGGATGACAACTTTGCCGGCTACAATTACTGCACCTCGTACACCTCGCTCAACTGCCCCGCCCCGGCGGAAGCTTCCGCACCCGTGGCTCCGTACTCCAACTTTACCGGCATCCTGGAATACGACAGCGGCGCAACGGC
Source organism: uncultured Acidobacteriaceae bacterium (assembly GCA_963770555.1). GTDB lineage: Bacteria > Acidobacteriota > Terriglobia > Terriglobales > Acidobacteriaceae > Telmatobacter. Next base: position 2,186,025 of record CAVYQC010000005.1, on the reverse strand, counting down.
CAGCTATCACTCGCTGCAGGCCACATTCCAGCGGCGCATGTCGCACGGTCTCCAGGCGCAGTCCAGCTTTACCTGGCAGAAGACCATGGACGTGGCCAGCGCCGCCAACATCGCCGCCAGCCAGAACGGGATTGACAATCCCAGTAACCTGGCCTGGAGCCGCGGCGTGTCGAGCGCAAGTATTCCTTTAACCTGGACCACCAACTTCATTTATCGCACTCCGGAGTTAAAGGGGCAGAGCCTTGTGCTGCGCGAGGCGCTGGGAGGGTGGGAGCTGAGTCCGATCGCCACATGGCAGTCGGGCGCGCCGTTCAGTATCGGCCCCGGCAGCAGCCAGGCCGCCTATGGCGAGCCCGGATACGGCGGAGGCTGCCTGCAATTCTGCGCCGGCGACCGCGCCGACCGCGTTCCGGGAGTGCCTCTCAACGTTCGCCAGGGCGGGCGGTCGCGGTGGGAAAAGCAGTACTTCAACCCCAAGGCGTTTGTGACCCGTCACGACGGAACTTTCGGCGATAGCGCCCGCGACATCATTCATGGCCCTCCGGGCTTCAACGTCGACTCGGCGCTGATCAAGAACTGGTCGATTCTCGAGAGGTACACGGTCCAGCTCCGCTTCGAGTTCTTCAACGCCTTCAACCACCCGATTATGGCCAATCCGGATACCGGACCCACCGATTCCACCTTTGGCCAGATCAACGGCGGCACTGGCTCTGTGTCCAACAATTCGCGGGTAGGCCAGGCCGCTCTGAAGTTCGACTTCTAACCTCGAAACGAGGCCCGGACGCCGGCATTCGGCGTCCGGGCCTGCTTGCTTTTCCAGGCCGGTGCAGTCATCCTTATTCCCAAACTCCGCGGCGGATCGCGCATAGAGATCATCCGCAAGACATAAGGCAGGGGTTGGTCACAGCTCGAGCGTGGCGCATGGAGGCAATGAATGCTCGATTCTGAAGCCCAATCTCCGCTCCGCCCCAGGCGTTTTGTCCTGAGTGGCGTCGCCGTGCTGGCCGTGCCGCTTTTGGTTGTTTCGCTCGCCCCTTTCATGAGCGAGGTTCTCAGCAAGACTCAGGAACCGGCGGCCGGGAACTCCGCGCCGGAGGCGTATGCGGCACTCTGGCCTATCTCGATCGACTATCCGGAAGACGGCTCCATCTTTCCGCCGGGAATCACTCCGCCCACATTTCTCTGGCGCGACGGCGCGGCGGGATCCTGGCACCTCGACATCGCCTTCGGCGGCGAGGTTCCCGCCATCCACATTGTTTCAAAGGGCGAGAGAATGCATCTGGGAGCCATCGATCCGGATTGCGTGAGCGATACCAACCAACCGCCCGCATTGAGCCCGCAGCAGGCGGCATCCTGGGCCTGGAAGCCCGATGCGGCAACCTGGCAGAGCATTCAGTCGCATTCCACGGGGTCCACGGCCACTTTGACCATCACCGGATATAACGAAGCGGGCGCTCCGGCCTCGTTTTCGCGCGTCAAATTCTCCACGTCCGTTGACCCGGTCGGCGCCCCCATCTTTTACCGCGATGTGCCGTTGATGCCGAGCGCGGGCGCGAACGGAACGGTGCAGCCGCTGTCTCCCGCGAAGATCCATCTGATTCGCTGGCGGCTCAGAGACATTCGCAATCCGGAAAGCCGCACCGTTCTCACCAACATGCCCACCTGTGCCAATTGCCATTCTTTCTCCCTCGATGGCAAAACCATGGGCATCGATGTCGACGGGCCGGCGAACGACAAAGGCCTGTATGCCGTTGTTCCCGTCGAGCGCCACATCTCCATTCAAAACAAGGACGTGGTGCAGTGGAACACGGATGGGCAAGCCGGCAAAATCAGGGTCGGCTTCATGTCCCAGGTTTCGCCTGACGGGCGATACGTTGTGAGCACCTTCGCCGGCTCGTCGAGTGAGGACGTCAGCAATACCTATTACGTAACCAATTTCAAGGATTATCGCTTTCTCCAGGTCTTTTATCCGACCCGCGGCATTCTGGAGTGGTACAGCCGCGCCACCGGCAAGCGGCAGCCTCTGCCCGGCGCCGACGATCCCCGTTATGTGCAGACCGACGGCGTCTGGAGCCCCGATGGCAAGTACATCGTGTTTGCGCGAGCGGAAGCAAAGGATCCATATCCCAAGGGCCAAGTGAGGGCGGTGCGCGCCAACGACCCGAACGAGACGCAAATCCAGTACGACCTGTACAAAGTGCCTTTCAATGACGGCCAGGGCGGCACGCCCGAGCCCATCGCGGGCGCCTCGCAGAACGGGATGAGCAACAACTTTCCCAAGGTCTCGCCCGACGGCCGCTGGATCGTGTTCGTCGAATGCCGAAATGGGCAGCTCATGCGTCCCGACAGTCAGCTTTATATCGTTCCGTTCAATGGAGGCGCAGCCCGGCGCTTGCGCGCCAACACGCCGCTGATGAACTCCTGGCACAGCTTCTCGCCGAACGGGCGCTGGCTGGTGTTTTCGTCCAAGGCCCGTTCGCCCTACACGCAGATGTTTTTGACCCATCTCGACCAGGACGGCAACTCCAGTCCGGCCATTCTTATTGACAATGCCACCGCGTCCAATCGCGCCGTGAATCTGCCCGAATTCGTCAACACGGCCGGAGATGGGATCGAAGACATTCAGGTCCCCGCAGTTCAGCTCTACAAGCTCATGGACGAGGCCATGCAACTCGATGACAACGGAGAAAACGACAAGGCCCTCGCGATCTGGAAGCAGGCAGTGGCCATGGAGCCGGGGAACGCAAGGGCTCAGAACGGCCTGGGAATTTCGCTCTATGTGCATGGCGACACGCAGGAGGGCCTGGAGCACCTGCGCCAATCTGTCCGCATCAACCCGCTTTCTGTCCAGGACCGCTATGCTCTGGGCAAGTTCCTGCTCGATCAGGGACGCGCACGGGAGGCGCTGCGGGAATTTGAGGAAACTGTCTCCCTTCGGCCGAACTTCGTTTCCGGCGAGGAGGGATTGGCCAGCACTTATGAGGCGCTTGGAGGCAGCGCTGAAGCGCTTCGTCATTGGCAAAATGCGCACTCGATCGATCCGGGCGACGCCGGCGCCGTGCTTGGCCTGGCATGGGTTCTGGCAACCGCTCCTGACGCTTCGGTGCGAAGCGGGGCTCAAGCGGTTTCCTGGGCCAAAGCAGCCAACGATCTTATGCCGGCAGACGACGCAGGCGCCTTGGATACGCTCGCCGCGGCCTATGCGGAGGACGGCCAATTTTCGCAGGCCATCGATTCGGCGACCCATGCGCTGAATCTGGCCGCTGCGCAGGGAAAATCTGCGCTGGCGATTGCAATCCGCCTTAGACTGCGGCTCTACCGGGAGAACAAGGCCTACCATGTCGAGCAGCCGGAAGCCGTTTCGCGCGTGGTTCAAGAAAACGAGGCCAAGAAGCCAGGGAGATGATGAACGATTCGGCGAAGATTGCGGGTATCCTGGGCGCGCTCACCTGCCAGTCAATTCAAAAGCGCCGCATCACCAACCTTGAAGTGCTCAACGAAGCGTACGCGTACGCGAAACCGAGTTCTTTCTCTCGCGGTATGCGCATCGATCTGGGAGAGCTCACGATCTTACTGATTTCCGGTACGGCCAGCATCGATGAGCAGGGAAAAAGCGTTCACATCGGCGACTTACGCGCCCAGACGCGGCGCACCTTCAGCAACATCGGCTGTCTTCTGGCGGCCGAGGGCGCAACCTGGCACGATGTCGTTCGCACCACCTGCTATTTGCGCGACATCGATAAAGATTATGAGGCATTCAACCAAGAACGGTCCGCGTTCTACAGGCGACTTTGTCTCGACCCGTTCCCTGCCTCGACCGGCATACAGGCGAAGCTGTGCCGCCCCGAGCTGCTCGTGGAAATAGAAGCGATTGCAATGTTTCTGGCCAAAGCGGCGCAATCGAAGAAGGACGAAGAAAGGTAAGTTCATGCCATTATCGCGACGGGACTTTCTTGAAGCGGGCGCCATTTCAGCTTCGGGAGTTCTACTCACGGGCCTTGCATCGCGGGTCAATGGAATCGGTGAAGCGCCGGAGCCCGGGAACCAGGTCCTGGCCCGTGATCTTATCGGCCTCCCCGAGGCCCGCATCGTTCTTGGAATGAATCAGGACTGGCAGTTCTTCAGGCCGCGTGCGTCGTCCATTTCCGTCGCCGGAGACTCCGGTCTTCCTCCCAATGATGCGGATTGGAAGCCGGCTGCTCTCCCGCACACGGTCCGGCTGGAGCCGCGCGATGTGAGCGGCGGGCGAAATTATCAGGGCGTCTGCTGGTATCGAAGGCCGTTCGCGGCGCGGACCGAATGGAGAGGCCGCATTGTCTACCTGAAATTCCAGGGAGCCATGCAGGTGGCCGACGTTTGGCTCAACCAGGTTCACCTCATCACCCACTATGGCGGATATCTCCCTTTTACGATTGATATCTCCAGGGCAATTCGATTCAACAAGGAGAACTTGCTGGTCGTCCGCCTCGATAACTCCGACAATCCGCAGGTCCCGCCAGGCAAGCCGCAATCCGAGCTCGATTTCTGCTACTTCGGTGGTTTGTATCGAAGCGTCCATCTCGAAATTCTTGAGCCTCTGCACATCACTGATCCAATTCTCGCCGATAGGGTTGGCGCAGGTGGAATCCTGGTCACTTATCCTGCGGTCGCTGAGGATGAGTCCACGATTCAGGTGCAAACCGAGGTGGCCAACGAATCGGATGTCCGCCGTGAATGCACCCTTGCGCAAGTGCTGATGGGCCCGGAAGGGAATGTGGCAGGGACTGCCACGCAGACCCTTTCAATGGAAGCCCGCGCCGTCCATGCCATCACGCAGAAGATCCAAGTGCGGAACGTGAAACTCTGGCGCCCCGAGAATCCGCAGCTCTATTGGTTGCACACCTCCGTCAGCGCGGCGGGCAGGGTCACGGACGATCAGAAGACCCGCATCGGCATCCGCTCCATCCAATTCGACAGGGATCGCGGCCTGCTCATCAACGGTCGGCCGTTCTTTTCCCTGGGGGCAAACCGGCACCAGGACCATCCCTACGTGGGCTGCGCGCTGCCGCCGTCGGCCCATTATCGCGATGCCTACAAACTGCGCGAGGCGGGATTCACGTCGTTTCGAAGCCATTACCCGCAGGACCCCAGCTTTATGGATGCATGCGACGAGTTGGGCATCCTGGCTATCGTTTCCAATCCCGGATGGCAGTTCGTGGGAGATGACGTGTTCAAGAGGCGGGCTTATCAGGATGCGCGCGAGATGATCCGCCGCGACCGTAACCGGCCCTCGGTTGTCATCTGGGAGGCCGCGCTGAACGAATCGGATAATAGCTCGGTGGCGGCGGACCTTTACCGGATTGTGCACCAGGAGCTGCCGTGTCCGGAGTGCTACACGGCCGGGGATCCGATTCGTCGCAAAGTCGAGGGCTTCAACGGCTGGGACATTGAATACGTTGGTAATCCCCACACCAAGCCCGGCAGGCCGTCCTGGGTTCGCGAATGGGGCGACCAGGTGGACAACTGGACCGATCAGCAGGGACGGGTGCGCGTATCCCGATCGTGGGGCGAGGGTCCGATGCTGGTTCAGGCATCGGCGCACATGCTCAGTATGGATAGGATTTGCCTGTCTGAATTCAAGCCCGCGGGAGCCGATTTATGGGCCGGGATCGACGCCTTTCGCGGCTACCATCATCAGCCGTTTCAGGGTGCGCCACTGGATTTGTTCCGGCTGCCGAAGTTTGACTATTACATGTTCCAAAGCCAGCGGCCGCCGTTCGCGAATGCGAAACGGCCCGGCAGCGGTCCGATGGTCTTCATCGCCAATTTCGCAACCTTCTATTCGCCCTTATCGGTCATCGTATTCAGCAACTGCGAACAGGTTCGCCTGACTCAAAACGGAACCCTCATCGCCACGCAGGAGCCGGACGCGGGCTACCGGATACCGCATCCGCCCTTCACTTTCAAGGTCGGCGAGTTCAGCAACACGCGCAGCATGCTGTTTGGAAATCCCACCACCCAGTCGGGAATCGTGCAGCCGGTCGGCCAACTGCTTGCGGAGGGGCTGATCGGAGGAAAGGTGATGGCCTCGCACACCGTCCAGTCGCCAGGCGTCCCGACGGAGATCATCGTGCGGCTCGACGCCTGCGGAGTGGATCCGGTTGCGGATGGAGCGGATTGGGTCCGCGTGTACGCTCATATTTGCGACGCGCGCGGCACGACCCACCCTTTCAGTGATGATCTGGTCACGTTTACGGTGGAAGGCGAAGGCTCGATCATCGGCGATGAAACGATCTATGCCAATCCGGTACGCGCCGAAGCAGGAATTGCTACCGCGCTGGTCCGCACCTCCCGGGTTCCCGGCACGATCGTCGTTCATGCCGTCTCTCCGGGCCTCAAGGGAGGAACCGCGCAGTTTGAGTCCAGGATCGACCCGAGTCCGGCCCTCGGATAACGATTGCGCAAATCCCGTAGCACAAACCTCGGACTCGGAACTGAAGGTGCGCGAACTTAGGGTTCTCGATTTCGTTTGCAAAGGGCAAGTCGAAGCAAAGCCGCGGTAAGTGCGTTTGAGTTCGGCTTGGCGCAATTCCTCATCACGACATGTCGAACGATCGCGCCCCCAAGAGTCGAACGGCTCTATCGTTCCACACGCAGATTGTCGAACTGCACGCGATCCCACTCCGTGCCCAGGGCAAACATTCCGCGCGCATGAGTTGTGCTCTCGATGGATGTGAGCGGCTTGCCATCGAGCGAGGCCTCGACGTGGGTTCCGCGGAAGCTTAACGCCAGGCGATGCCATTCGCGCCGGTCGAGCTTCGCGGAGCCGGAGGCAAGCGTCGCCACAGGCTGCTTGTAGGCAGCGGAAAGAAGCTCCCAACTCCCATCCGGCTTCAGGCGCAGCACATATCCGCTCGGCCAGTGCGCTTTATCCCCCTCAAACACGTCGGAAGAATCGATGCGCCCCATCACCACCGCAGGGGACTTTGAAACAAAGTGCACATCGGCGGAAACGCTGTAGTCCGTCCACGTCTCGCCGCCCGCAAGGGTAAACGGATCCGGAAGCGGACCCCAGGCAATCGGCTTCTCGGTAATCACTTGCTCCAGGCATTGGCCCCGCCGTCCATCGCATCCATGAACCTCAAAAGCGCCATCCTGATCGGAAAGATATTTCGGCGCGCGCCCCGGCGAGGTCTTCTCAAAATCATCCGCGTAAGGGAAGGGAAATGCCTCGGACGGCGGCGGCTGGGCGCTGCCTTTGCCTTGTCCCGTGGTTGTCGTCAGCGAGTAGAGCGAATCAGGATCGAATGAATATTCAAAGCTGCCGTCTGCCGGCTTCAAATCCGCGACATGTTCGAAAGTGCGGGAGTTGTTCGTCTCCCAGACATGGATATCCTTCGCGGCCAACCCTCCGGCAAGACGGAACGCGACCATCTGCGGCGCATGGGCATCGATGGTTTCGAGCACCACGCTCCAGTCCTTCTTGTCAGGAGAGCGCAGCGCAACGTAACTTCCATTCTCCGGCAGGTATCCTGACGCGGAGTCAAGATACTGCCAGCCCGGTTGGGCAAACTGCGTAGTGTGGGCGGTGGCCCATATGGCTCCCTGCACCACGTAATGGCCGGACCATGGCGTATTGGCATACATCAGGCCTGAGTTGGGAGCGGCAAGGTTATCGTAGTAGGCAGTTACTGGGCTCCATATCTCGGTGGCCGTGAAAGCTCCCTCCAGATAGTTCCTGTTATACAGATGAGCAAGAATTCGTCCGCCCAGAGGCCAATCGCGGCTGAGGATCGGACCGCCTCCGGAGTTCGGCTGATCTTCGCTGGACCACAACGGTTTGCCGGTGCGCCGTGCCGCATCGGTGGTGGTGAGCTTGCCGTTGACAAGCGGGTAATGTACGCCGATGAGGGCAACGTCCGCAGCCAGCTCCGGATCCTTCAGGATCGCGTCCGCAATGGCCCACTGCCCATTTCCCTCGCCGGGATATTCATCGCAGCAGATGATCTTCGTATCCAGATGCTCCTTCCTCAGTTGCCGGTAGAGCTCCTTTACGTAAACGACATCGTAGACGCGCTCGTTCCACACTCCTGCAACGCCGATCTCCAGTCCATAATCGTCCTTGGCCGTGCGAATGAAGTCCGCGACATATTCGGCCATCTTAGCTGTGTAGAGCGTGTCTTTCGCGCCGGGGCTGGGATTCACCCACCGCGGAGCGCCCCAGGGAAGAACCTCCAGCAGGATTTGCGGATTCCTCTTGTGCGCTTCCACCATGAGCCACCATTCGTATCCGCGCGAGGAGTCACGGTCCGTCGCGGTGCGCATGTGGCTTGGCTCGGAGCCGTCCGTAGAGTTCACGTCGGCGCCGATTTCCACCTTGAGATGCTGGAGAGCCGCGCCATAGCCGGGCTTGAACAGATAATCGAGGATCTGGCTGCGCTGCGGCTCGGGATAGTCGATCAGCAAGCGAGAAGAGGCTCCGGCGCTCGCGGCCCCGATCCCATCAAACACTCTGCCTGCGCCGGCGCCATCGAGGACGATGGTCGTCTTCTGGCAATTTGCGCCCACACCCCACAGCATCGCAAGGCACAAGCAGGCGGTTATCGTCACGGGCCGGCGATTGTTCGCCTCTCCTGTCCGGGGGTTACGCGGCATCGTCTTTCTCCTAGAACTTCCCCATGCGTGAAGCGGTCTCGATCTCTTCAAGAGTTCTTCCTTTGGTCTCAGCCAGGCGCCGGGAGACGAACAGGAAGCCAGCCAGGCATACGCCCGCGTATGTCCAGAATGTTCCGGCCGCGCCGAGCGAAGCGTTGAGCAAAGGAAAGGTGTATGTGAGCACGAAGCAAGCCAGCCAAAGCGCGGTCACAGCGATCGACATGCCGCTGCTCCGAATGCGGTTGGGAAAGATCTCCGAAATCACCACCCAGGTGGCGGGCGCAAGCGACACCGCATAGCAAGCGATAGCAGCAAGAACCAGCGCCAGCATTGGCTTGCCCTGAAACTGCATGCGATATAAAACGCCTAGCATTGTGTAGATGAACACCAGTCCGGCAAGTCCAGTAAGCAGAAGGAATCGCCGTCCAAAACGGTCGATCGTAAAGAAAGCAACAAACGTGAAGATCACGTTCACGGCGCCTGTGACGACGATGTTGAAGAGAATGTCCGACACCTGATAGCCGGCGGCGGCGAAGATCTCCTGGGCGTAGTTGAAGATCACGTTGATGCCGCACCACTGCTGCAGAACAGCCAGTGCAATACCAAGGAAAAGGATCTTTCGCAAGGCCGGCGAAGCAAGTTCGCGCAACGCCCTGCGCTCAGGCACGGCATCGCTCGCAGCCGCAAAGTCCTCGAGCACTTGCTGTGCGTAGAGTTGGCCGCCAAGTCGCCCAAGCACCCGGAGCGCATCTTCAGACCGTCCTCTGGCGGCCAGCCAACGAGGACTCTCCGGCACTAGCAGCGAAGCAAACAGGAAAAGCGCGGATGGAACCGCGGTCACCGCAAACATCCAGCGCCATCCCCATTGGCCATTCCACGACAGCAGGATTTCCTGCGGCGAAGCGCCGGGAGGGACGGGACGGGCGATGAGCCAGTTCACGATTTGCGCCAACAGAATTCCGAAGACGATGGCCACCTGATTGAGCGAGACGAGCCGGCCGCGCAGACGTGCCGGAGAGATCTCCGCAATGTACATCGGCGAGACGCCGGAAGCCAGTCCGATGGCGAAGCCGCCCACCACTCTCCACGCCACAAAGACGCTAAAGCGAAAGGCCAGCCCGGTGCCCACGGATGAGATTGCGAAAGCCAGCGCCGCCAGCGTCAGCAGCCTCTTTCTGCCGAATCGATTGCTCAACCCTCCTGAGGATATGGCCCCAATCAGGCATCCGATCAGTGCGCAACTCATCGCCCATCCCTCAAGGGAGGGCGAGCCGAGATGAAAATATCTCTCGTAGAATGGCTTTGCTCCGCCGATCACGACCCAGTCGTAGCCAAATAACAATCCGCCCAGTGCGGCGGCCGCAGCCGCCAACCAAAGATAGGAGGATCGGAACGACCTGCGGTCATCTCTGCTCAGCCCGGCGATACCAACGGTGGCCATCATGCGACCGGGCGCACCTCAACCTCTTCCGATGAAGCCTTCCCTTCCTGCCGCAACCAATTGAGTGTTTCGAGAGCGATAAGATGATTGGGGTCCTCTGCGATCACTTGTTCCAGCAACTTTGCGGCCTCTCCGCGATTGCCCAGGCCGTAGCTTGCCAGTGCGCTCAACAGCAACGATTCAATTCGATTGCGCGTTTCCAGATCGTCGTCGAAGAGAAGCAGATTCGGCAGCGAAGTCGCGAAATAATCGATCTTCGCAACAGACTGTCTCTTCTCCGCCGCGAAGCGCGCGAGTTCCACAAGAACCTCGCTTCCTCGAGCAGCGTTGCCCAGCGCATCAAGCGCGCGCGCCTGAAAATACGAGTGAACGCCGGGAGATGGCAGAGGCGCCGATGCGGCAGTCCAATAGCGGTGAGCCAGCGTGAAGTCGCCAAGCTCCCGCGCCGCCATTCCTGAGTAGTAATCCAGATCGCGCTCCAGCGTGAGCAGATGCTTGCCCTCGCCGAGGTTTTCCGGATAGTGCCGCGCGGCTTCGAGGTGATCCAAAGCGTCACGCGGTTTTCCCGCCGCCAGAGCGGCCCTGCCCAGCGCTTTGTGCGCCTGAATCCATTGCGCCGAAGCCAGCCCTTCGCCGCCCTCCCAGGGACTGAAGTGGCGACCGCTCAGTACTTCCAGCGCTGCCTGATTCTGTCCGCGCTGGTTCAACAAGGTGACAAATTCGACAGTCAGGTCGTCCCGGTAAGCAACCAGTTCCCGATGTTGACTCAGAACTTGAATCCGTTCTTCCGGCGAGGCAAGAGCTGCTCTCTTTCGCAACTGGTCCCACTCGTATAACAGCCGCGCATCGCTTTGGTTTGCGGCAAAGGCCCGCCTGTACATCTGGTCCGCGGCTCGGGAATCGTGGAGCACGTTGAACTCCGCGATTCCCAGATTTCGCAGCGGAATGGAGAACGTGTCGTCCAGCTCTATCGAACGGCGCCAGACGCGAATCGCATCTTCATGCCGTCGCTTGTCGTAATAAAGGTTTCCGAGATAGTAGTGCGCCTTCGCGCTCATCGGATTTCTCCGAATGGCATCTTCAAGAACAATCATCTCTTCAAGGCGCGCGGGAAAGCAGTAGCGCGGCGAAGCTTGCTCGCCCCTCGCAAGGTACTCCATGGCCGCGGCCTCCTCGTTCAGTTCGCCGGCCAGCCAGGAGAGCGTGTACCAGAGCATCGGATGATTCAACGCCCCTTCAGTGCCACACGCATGCAGCAGGAGGAAGGCATCCTGACGGGAACCACACCAAGCAAGATCGAAGCTCACATCGAGCAGTGTTTGCACGTCTCCCTCCAGCGCCGTGAGAAACAGGTCCCGGTCCTGCCTGCTGCCGGAGAGAAAAAACCGCTCGGCCATCATGCGGAAATCGAGACGATCGAGCGCCAGTGAATCGCCGATTGCGGGCTGCGCTTCCGCGATGCGGCCCATGCGGCGCAGCAATGACGCTCGCAGCGCACGAGCTTTCAGATTCTCCACGTTCGTCAGCAGGCTCTTCTCCACCTGCTCGAGCGCGACGGGCAGGTCCAGGCGGCCGGCGCTGATCGACGCGAGTGCATAGTACCCTGCGCTTTGCCACGCATGGTTCCACACCGACTTGGAAAAGGCCTCGCAGGCTTCCGTGGTCTTGCCTTGATAGAGACAGGCAAGCCCGAGGTTATAGAAGGGTTCACCGTCATACGGATTTGGATTTCGAATCGTCAGGCGCCGGGCAGCGCGCGCGAATTTGTCTTCTGCCCTGGCGAATTCGCCCTTTCGCAGGTGCGCCAGTCCCATCGCGTTATTCAGGCGCGCATGATCCGGCTCGCGCTTGAGGCCCTCGGTCCAGTAGCTTTCGGCAGATCGCGTGGCGTGACGGTATTGCTCAAGATGCAGCCCTGTAAGGTAAAGCTCCTCTACGCTTGCAATCCGTGCCGGTTCCGGCGGCTCCGTGGCCGGCTTCGGCGGTTCGGCATCCGCGCGCACTTCCGGCTGGTAGCCAATCAGCCCGTTCCCGTCGGCGTCCTGGACCTGCAGATGATAATGCTCCGGTCCGGAAACATCGGTTTCGACTGTCTCAAGAAACGGCCGTTCGGGCGACAAATTCAACTGCCGGTCAAGGATGAGGTTGCCATTGCATGTAAGCAATACGCGCACTTCGCGTGGCGACGTAACGTAAACCCCGACGCAGGCGGAGTGCGCATCACACTCAAGATTGATTGCCGCTTCAGTGTTGGCGTTCTTTGCCGGCCCGACCTTCTGAATCGGATACCAATACTGGCGGAAGGTCTTGGTCTCATACGGTTGCAGCCATGAAAAATCGGGCTGATTATCGGTATAGGCTCCCGCCATCAGCTCAATATATGGGCCGTCTCCGTCGGTTAAATTGCGATCCCACGCATACCCGAACTCGGCATTCCCCCAGGTCCACAACTTCTTGCCGGGCGCGACGTGGTGGTCCGACGTGTGCACCACCCCGGCCTGCCGCGCGTGGTCGTAGCCACCAAAGAAGTCGTATTTCGACCCGGTGACCATATACGAAGTTGGAACCGGAATGTTCTTGTACCATGAAATGTCGGTTCCGGGACGATAGTCGACGCCGTAATAAGCATTGCGGGCGATGGGAAAGGAAGAAACTGCGCGCTTCGCGTGATCGGCGACGAAAGTGACGTCCGGTGGGAAAAATGCCTGGTACTGGTCGTGAACCCGTACCGCCACATTGGCCCACCACAAAAAGGTCTGCGGCAGCGGCGTCCGGTTATATAGCCGGACTTTGGCTTCCACAATCGCTTTGCCGGGAGAAAGGCAAATCCCGACCATGCCCTTCATCCGCAGCATGGGATCGTGCTCACTGAGCCAGACCGTGCGGCTGCCGTCGTGGTGTTCTTCAATCGATACATGCACCGGCATAAAGGTTGACGGGCGGTGGTGCTGCGGCCAATTGAACTCCACGCCGCCGGAGATCCATGGTCCCAGCAATCCCACCAGTGCGGGCTTGATCACCGTCTGCCGGTAGAAGAAATCGTATTGATTGGTCTTATCCAGGCCGGCATGAATTCGCCCGCCAATTTCGGGAAGAATCATCAACTGAAGATATTCGTTTTCGAGCAGGATCGCCCGATATGCCTTGTCGCTCTTTTCGAGGGCCACCCTGTCGATGAAAGGATTGGGATAGACCTTGCCGCTGCTGCCCTGGTATACCCGCTTCTCCAGGAACATCGGGTTGGGGTCGGCGTCCTGGATCGGATAAGTCGGAATAACGACCTGTTCCTGCCAGCAGCGAACGGGATCAGGCTTGGCCGCTTTGCCCATCGGACTCGACCCTCGATACCCATAATATGCCTTGCCACAGGAGCACCTCGAGGCGAATGCAACCCGAGTTTCTTCTTGATCGAAGCGCCGCAATCGGCGTGAGATATCGCCGTAGCGGTGCAGTCCGCAAGAGCCGGCGGCCTGCGGGATGATCGTCCCTCGTCACTTGGGGCGACGGTTTCGGCCGGGCTTGCGCAGAGGCAGGTCGCGGTGATCTTCTCCGGATGGATGCAAACTGAATACCAGGGGTGAGCGATGAAGCGGCGTCAGATGATCCTCGGGTCCGCGCAGGTCGGATTCGTAACTGCCTGGGATTGGTCGGCGCCTGCTGCGTTAGCCGGAATCGCGAGCCGGGCGTCGGGCGAGCCGGCTCACTCCACTCCCCGCGCCCTCCCGTCTGCCGGGCAGATCGCCTGGCAGGATCTCGAGATGGGAATGTTCGTGCACTTCGCTCCCAATACCTGGCAGGATAAGGAATCCGACGACCTCAGCACGCCGCTTTCCGAGATCGATCCAAAGAATCTCGATACCGATCAGTGGGCGCAAACCGCAATGGCTCTCGGGGCGAAGTACATCGTCTTCGTGGCCAAGCATCAGGGCGGCTTCTGCATGTGGCAGACTGAAACGACCGCATACAGCATCCGCAACACGCCCTGGCGAGGCGGCCATGGCGACGTTCTTGCCGACGTGGCCGCCTCCTGCCGCAGGCACGGGTTGAAACTGGGCGTCTATGTCAGCCCGCGCGACGATCACTTCGGAGCAAAGACCGGCGGCATCTGCAAAACGCCCCAGCTGCAAGCCCGCTACAACGCGATGTATCGACAGCAACTGACTGAGGTTTTTTCCCGCTATGGCGAGCTGGTCGAAGTCTGGTTCGACGGATCGACCGTCACTCCGGTGAGCGATCTTCTGATGAAATATCAGCCTCATGCCATGGTTTTTCAGGGGCCCTCGGCGACCATTCGCTGGGTGGGCAACGAAGACGGATTAGCGCCCTATCCATGCTGGAACGGAATTGACAAAGCGGAGGCCCTGACCGGCACGGCTACCTCCCTGAACAGCGATCCCGATGGAGACGTCTGGATGCCGAACGAGGTCGATGTTTCCATTCGCCGCCCCGACTGGTTCTGGAGCACGAAAAACGCCAACAAAGTTCTCACTCCGGATCAACTGCTCTCGATCTACTATTGCTCGGTCGGGCGAGGCGCACAGTTGCTTCTCAACATCCCCGCAAACCGCGACGGCTTGCTGTCCGATCCGGATTGCGCGTCAGCCGGCGATTTCGGCCTCGAGATTCGGAAACGCTTCGCAAAACCGCTGGCTCAGACCGCCGGGCGCGGGGCTCAGGTAACCTTGAGCCTCGCTGCTCCCACGCGCGTTGACACTCTCATCCTGCAGGAGGACATCGCCAGCGGCGAACGCGTGCGGCAGTTCCGCATCGAAGGACATGTCGGCGGCACATGGCGCACGCTCGGCGAGGGCGCGGCGATCGGTCACAAGCGCATTCAACCCGTCGAGCCGGTCGACGTGGACGCGCTGCGAATCGTGACCACGAGAAGTGTGGGAACACCCGTCATTCGCAGCCTGGCGGCATTTCACACGGCCGCGCCTCCGCCAGCCGGCTGGAACGCCGTTCCGCAAATCTGGGCGGCGAACGCAGTCGGACGCTGGAGCGATAACGCCTTTTCCATCGACCTGACCGCAAAGATCGATGCCGCGGCGCAGTATAGCCTTCGCTTTGTCCCCAGCGCGGGAACGGTCACCGGCCTCAGGAATGTGGTGCTCAAGCTACACGATGTCGCCGAACCGGGCTTCCTCAGGCAAGTCGACCGCAAACCGGATGAGTTGCTGCTCGACATTACCGGCTTGGCCGAAACTATCCAGGTTTCCGGGCAGGTAGAGGGAGCTGAAAGCGGAGACATCCTGCTACGAAAGCTCTAACTTTGGTCTGGTTCGGCGGTCGTAAGCCGGTCTGCGGAGATGGGCGAAATCTGCCAGACGTTCAGGCTTTCTATATTCGCCGTCTTGCCGTTCCATCGCATGCGCAGATCGTGCGGGCTGCCGCCATGGTAATAAAAGCGCTTGGTCCATGCGGCCTGCCGGTTCACAAATACTTCAATCACCGAGCTGTCGACGTAGAGATGAAGTTCAATGTTCTCTCCATCCGCGAGAACGACGGGGACCGGACGGTCATCGATCGACACCTGGCCGGGATGCAGCGGGTCATAGCTCAGCGTGAGCCACGGGGTCGCTCTTTCAGCAGAACCGCACAGAACCAGCACGAATGCTTCCGAAGGTCGGCGCACCGTGCACAGGATTTCTCCAAGACAATTCTCGATGCGCAAGTCAGCGATCCGCCTTCGAGTCTCGTCCTCATCGGCGGTCACATTCAGGCTCTGTTTGCGCGTGCGGAGCTGGTTGACTTCCGCGGCCACGCTTACCCTGAGCCGCTCGTCACTTCCCATCGACAGGACGCGCGGTAACGACATCATCCCCGCCCAGCCCGCGGCCTTGTATTCCTCCGGCTTGCGCGTTTCCGTGATCCAGCCCCATAGGATCCTGTTTCCGGACTTATCGAGCTGAGTCTTGGGCGCATAGAAGGACCCGTAGTCCAGTACGCCGGCTTGTTGGGGGTAAAAGTGCATCGTTTTGGGATCGAGTTCGCCGCTTTGCCAGTAGCCTTTGCCGAGTGTGGAGAAGATCAGAATATGTTTATCGCCAAGAGCAAAGAATTCGGGACACTCCCAAACCTCCCATGGGTCGAATGGATCCGGTGCGCCGGCTCCGCTCTCATTGCGGCGCGAAAGAATGTGCATGAACTCCCATCCGCGCAGATCCTTTGAGCGGTACAAAAGAACCGCGCCGCCCTGGTTGGCGAATCCGGAGGCCACCACCATGTACCACCAGTCGCCCTGGCGCCACGGAGATGGATCGCGGAAGCCATTCACTTCCATGCCCGGCGGCGGCGCAGCAAGCACCGGGGCGGGTAGCTTGGACCATCGGCGCAACTGGGGAACGTCCGATGTGGCCATGCACTGCGTCTCAAGGAGAGGCGGATTGCCGTCCTTGATGGTGGCCTGATCTCCCGGAACGGCGCGCACGCCGGTATAGAGCATCACAACCTGGCCGTTGTCGACCGCCGCGGTTCCGGTGAAGCAACCGTCGGCATCGGGGCCACCGGGCGTTGGTGCGAGGGCCACCGGCAGATGTTTCCAATGAACCATGTCCTGGCTTATCGCGTGCCCCCAGTGCATGTCGCCCCAGAATGCTCCATCGGGGTTGTACTGGTAGAACATGTGGTAGTTTCCATGCCAGTAGATCGGTCCATTCGGATCGTTCATCCAGTTGGCGGCCGGAAGCAGATGACACTGCGGCCGCAGCGGATCGTTCGCGAGTCTCTTGGCCAATTCATTTGCGGTCGAAACGCCAGAAAGCGATGTCGCGCGCAGGCCCCGGCCGAATGTGGTTGCAGCGGCCGTGCCCGCGAGCCCGGCGAGAAAATCGCGACGAAGAATCATTGGATTGGCTCCAGTGGGTGCGGCCGGCTTCCGCCGATCCTATGCATCCTACCATCCGCCGCAATATGCAGCGCGAGGCTGAGCCGGATGGACCTCAGCCTCGCGATCGAGCAATGAAGCGATTCTTGTCCAGCTCCGAGCGCCTTAGAAGCTAACACGCATGGCGAACTGAACCGTGCGCGGAAGATTGGTCTGGTGGCCCACCTGGCCGAAGCCGGGCGAGAACAGATCGACATTCGGCTCTGCGAACTGGGCGTGGTTGAACAGATCGAAGATCTCGGTGCTGAACTTGAGCTTTACTTTCTCCGTCAAGTCGAATGATTTGTTGATCGACGTATCGAAGTTGTCTTCTCCCTCCGACTTCATTTTGGGATCGACGCGCGGCTCGTTGCCAAAGGAGAAGTTGCCCGGCTGAGTGAAACATGCCGTGTTAAACCACTCATCGGCCCTGATCGCGCTGTGCGGAGACCCAGGTCCGCTCTTCGCGCAACCCGCCGTGAAGTTGGGGCGAATGGAATTGGCGCCGAATTGGCTGAGCCCGTTTCCGGCCGCTTCCAGCGCGATAGGGATTCCGCTGCGGAACGTCGTAATCCCGTTGATGCGCCAGCCGCCGATTACCGCATCGGCTGCGCCATTGAGGTGCGAAAGATAAGCCTGCCCAGGGCCGAAGGGCAGATCGATTCCGTAGTTGATCACCAGATTGTTGGCAATATCCTGCTGGCTGACCGACTTTTCGGCTTTCAGGTTGTTGTTGTCCTGCACAACTCCAATACCGCCCTGCCCATCCTGGAAGGAGCTCGTATTGTCGGTATTGCTCAGCAGCTTGCCCCACGTATACGCGCCCTGCAAAACGCCGGCATGCGCGAAGCGGCGCACGTAGCTCACTTGAAGGGCGTGGTAGGTAGAGTCGCCGTAACGCGGCACCACCTGGTTCATGCCTTCGTACTGCGGGTGCGGCGTAAGCAGGTAGCCTTCCGCGATGGTCGGTGCGCCAAAGGTTGTGCCGGCGGGAAGAATTCCGTAAAAGGGATTCTTGATCTGGGTTAAAAGAGCAGATCCTAAGGAGTCGTAGCTGTCGGGAAGCTGATTCAGATTTAACGTCGAGCCGGTGTAGCCTTGCGAGATATCCAGGTGGGTTCCCTTTGAGCCCGCGTACGCAACAGTAGCGGTCGATTTGCTGTCCACGGCATGCTCCACAGCCAGGTTCCACTGTTGCGAGTAGCCGTAGGCCTTGTCAGGAATGCGCCCGTTGACCCACTGGCCAAGCGTGATGTCCAGGCCCGCCTGGGTGCGGCCGGTAGGCAGGTTGATGCCGTTTGGCAACGGATTGGCCACCGTAGCCAGCAGCGTCTGTCCCACCGTGTTGCTGATGCCGGTGCCGGCCGAGTTGATGGGGCTGGCGCTCGGCGAATCGGCGGTCATCTCGGCAGGGAAGTAGGAGATGCCGTAGCCGGTGCGGACAATGGTCTTGGGATCCATCCGGTAAACAAGGCCGACGCGCGGAGAGTAAAGCATCCAATGAAGAGCCTCTTCCCGGCGCGAACCATAGGCGGAGCTACCCACAAAGGCCAGTTGCCCGGTCAGCGGCACTGTGCTGCCGGTGACGGGATTGGTGATGGAGCTGAGACCGCTGATGGATACCGCGGCGCCCGGCTGAAGAACTGAGTCCAGATTGTCTATTTCTGAGTAGGCGCCCGGCTGCTCCCAGCGCAGCCCCGCGATCGCAGTCAGCTTCGGCGTGGCTTGATAAGTGTCCTCGATGAACAGACCGTAGTTATGCAGGAACGCGTGCCACGTTCCCACTGAGCTGATGCCGGTACTTGATGGAATACCCAGCAGGAACGAGGCCAGGGCGTTGCCGGTGGTGGCATCGGTCGGCGAGGAAGCGGTGAAGAAGGGCGAGGCGTTGATGCCCAGGCCCTGGCTGTTGCTGTAATTCTCCCACAGCACCTGGCGCCAGTTGCCGCCGGCCTTGATACTGTGCTTACCCAGAATCTTGGTAACGCTGCCGTTGATGGCCCAGACGTTATTGTTCCAGTAGAGCTGCGAAAGCTCAGCCCCGATGCCGTAGCCCTGGATGCCCAGGCCGGGCAGCAATCCCTCTTTCTTCTCGCTCTCTGACTCGATGGTTCCGTAAGCCGGGCTGATGGTCGACATGTCGAATCCTTCCGACAACGGATACTGGAAGTTGTAGTTCTCAAGATACGAGAGGCGCAGATCGGCAATGGTGGTCGCATTGAAAACGTGGTTGTCGCCCAGCACTGCTTCTTGCGTGTAGTTGCCCGTGGGGCCGGCGCCGGTCTTGGTGCCGAATGGATCGCTGATTCCGTTGTGCGGATTCCAGAACGTATAGCGGGCGAAAACATTGTCCTTGCCCAGATTGGCGTCAATGCGCGCGTTGTACTGGTCCTGATAGCCCTCGATCGGTGCGGAGGCGTAAAAGTTGGTGGTAAACGGCGTTTGCGTCACGCGCGCCTCATTCGGAGTTTCAAGTTTTGCGATCGTCAGCGCCGTCGCGTCGATTCTGCCCGCGATGCTGTTGCCGGGAAACGGCTGGCCCGTGGTGGGGTCGTAAATGATCTGCGGGTCCAGTGAGAAATCTCCGTTCAGCTCCGCGGTGGTGGGCACCGTGGCCGAAGTTGGACTGGCCGAAATCAGCGATTCATGCTCCCAGGAGAAAAAGAAGAACAGCTTGTTCTTCAGCGCCGGTCCGCCGATGTTCAAGCCATATTGATTCTGGTGCAGCGGCGATCGGCCCAGGCCTTCGTGGTTGCTGAACCAGTCGTTCGCGTCCAGGTCGGTATTGCGGAAATACTCATACGCATTGCCGTGGAACTCGTTGGTACCGCTCTTGGTGGAGATCTGAATCACGCCCCCGCCGTAGCCGCCGAATTCGGCGCTCACGTCGTTGGTCGAAACGCGGAACTCCTCGACGGCGTCCTGGGTGGGAACCAGCGTATTCACGTTGTTCTCCGCGATATTCGATCCCACGCCGTCGATGAAGAACAGGCTCTGGCCGCTGAATGCGCCGCCAATCTGGTAGTTGCCGTAGGCGATGGCCTGCGTCTGTCCGCCGGCCTGGAAGTTGCCGCTGCCGCCGTTGGCCATGGTGCTGCCCTGGGTTCCGCCGCCGGGAGTCACGCCTGGCACAAAATCGAGCAGGTTGTTGACGTCGCGTCCGTTCAGCGGCGCCTCGACAACCTGCTGGCCCTCGATCACTCCTGAAAGCGAGGAGCTGTCGGTCTGCAGTTGAGCCTCCCCGCCGTTCACCGTCACCGACTGTGAAACGTTGCCGACTTGCAGAACGATGTCCACGCGCGTCGCTCCACCGATCTGGACGTCAATCCCGCTCTGCGTATAAGACTCGAAGCCCGCCTGCGCAATGCTTACGCTGTAGGAACCGGGATTGAGATTGATAAAGCTGTAGGTTCCGCCCGTGCCGGTAACGGCTTCCTCGGCGGCATTGGTGCCGTCGTTTTTCAAGCTGACCTTGGCGCCCAGCACGTCCGCTCCGGTCGAATCGGTCACCGTGCCCACCACGCTTCCGTAGCTGGTTTGCGCCTGGACGCGCGCGCCCGAGACCACGCCAACTAGCAATGCAATCGGCATCAGCACGATGCAGGCCTGTTCCCACAACCGCGCGGCTCGCCGCAAGGATGCTGCGCGAAGCTGGCTTCTTGTTGTTGAGGATGTGCTTGTCATTTTCATCTCCGAATTGTGAATTCTGATTGCCATTTCGGACTCCTGAACAAAGTTGGTTCTACGTTTGCACCGGATAGCCGCCGGGAATTGAGAGTGGTCATCCCACAAACTTGTAGGGAAACCTGACAAGGCCGGTGTGTTTGGTTTGCAGCGAAAGCAGCAATGTTTCCGCAAACATGTTAAGACAGCCTGTACGCGTCTGTGGAACCTGCGCATCGTCTTTTGTTGCGCTGTCACCAGTGTGCTGCGGCCAAATCATGCTCCTGGAGGGCTGAGGAGTGGCAAAAACATGATTGAGCCCGTGAAAACCCGCCTCCGTGTGTCGACTCTCGAGTCCGCTAGACAGCCGGTCAAAGCATGTTTCCAAGGACAGCTAGAAGAGTAGACCGGAAAAAGTGAAGTTGTCAACAATAAAGTTTGACAAATGTCAGATTCTCTGGTTTAACTTGTAATGACATATTTGAGGACACTGAAGGCCAAACTCATCCCAAATCTGCGTTGACAAGTTGGGGAACCGCTCTTAGACTCATCAACAGACGAATCGATCAGAGAGACGTTCACTGTAAGAGACAGATAATAAACGCCTAATTCTTTTGCGTCCGAGTTGAGCGGGAACCTGCCGCGTGCCAGCACATCGAGAATAAGAGGACACCATGTCGGAAGATGTAAACTCAAAGGCCTCCGCTGAAGGGCCCAAGTATAAGCGCATTTACAACCAGCTCCGCGAGGCGCTCTTCAATGGCACCTACAACCCCGGCAGCAAGCTGCCTAGCGAAAACGACCTGGTCGAAAGACTCTCCGCCAGCCGGCCGACCGTTCGCCGCGCCCTGGCCCAACTGGAATCGGAGGGCTTTGTCGAGCGCCGAAAGGGATCGGGCACCGTGGCTGCGCAACGAAGCAGTCACAAATCCCATGTTTTCGGTTTGCTGATTCCTGAGCTTGGTTCGACGGAGATCTTCGAACCCATCTGCCAGGGCATTGCGCAGGCGCAGGCAGGCGGTCAGCACGATCTCTTATGGGGACCCTCCTTCAGCAAAGGAGCGTCGAAGGAGGTTCAGGCGGAAAACCTGTGCAGGTACTATATCGAGCGCAAGGTCTCCGGCGTCTTCTTCGCGCCCATCGAGCATTTCGCGGGCGGAGACGCGATCAACCGCTCCATTGCAAATGCGATTGACGAAGCCGGAATTCCGATTGTGTTGCTGGACCGGGACATCGTGCATTTTCCGGCGCGCAGCAAGTACGATCTCGTGGGAATCGACAATCACCGTGCGGGATTCGTGCTGGCCGAACACCTGATGCTTTCCGGCTCGCGGCGGGTTGCCTTTATGGCCTCGCCCTACTCGGCTCACACCGTGGACGTGAGGATGGGCGGCTATCTGGAGGCCCTGCACGCCCATTTGGGGCCCTCCGCGCAAGCTCTCGTCAAGTGGACCGACGCCGGCGACGCGGCTGCCGTTCAGGAGTTTCTACGCCAGGCGCAGCCCGACGCCATCATTTGCGCAAACGACTACACCGCGGCCCAAATGTTGAGGACTCTCGGCTCCATCGGAGTCCAGGTTCCCGCACAGATTCGCATCGCCGGGTTTGACGATGTGAAGTATGCGCGCCTGCTCCAGACCCCGCTCACCACCATTCGCCAGCCCTGCCTGGAGATCGGCTGGACGGCCCACCGAGCCATGCTCGATCGCATCGCTCACCCGTCCTCACCCTCGCGGGAATTTCTGGTCGATTTCGAGCTGGTGATCCGCAAATCGACTCAACCCGACGCCGTCTTCGAATCTGAATCCGCGGCCGCGCATCCGGGCGACGGCGTCTATGCAGGCGCGAAACCGGGAGCGAAGGCAGACCTGGCCGGGTCACAATCCTCCACCGGTCAGGGACCGGTTCGAACCGACAAATACTGAAGCGGTGGTCGCCGCTCAAAACAAAGGCCCGATCACGTGACGATCAGCAAGAGAAGTTCAACCGGAGAAGGGAATAGTGCAAATCCTCGCGTTAGGCGAAATCCTTTGGGACGTGTTCGCCCGGGCCGAATTCCTGGGCGGCGCCGCTTTGAATTTTTCCGCGGCCGCGCAAAGACTGGGCAACTCCGTTGCATTTGTCACCGCCGTTGGCGACGACCCGCGCGGGAGCCGCGCCATCGACAGAATGAAAACGCTGGGATTGCGTACGGATTTTGTGCAAGTGCCTCCGAAGAGCGGCACCGGCACGGCGCAGGTCACTACCGATGGTGCGGGAAACGCCAGCTATTTCATTCAGCGCCCCGCGGCCTTTGACGAGATGGTGGTCGATGACGCGTACCTCGAGGGAATTGAGAAGCTGCACCCCGATTGGATTTACTTCGGCACTCTTGCGCAAACCAATCGATCCAACGAAGAGATCCTCGACCGCTTTCGAATCAGACTCCCGCGCGTCCGTTGCTTCTACGATATGAACCTGCGCGAAGGGCACTGGAGTCTGCCGCTGGTCGAACGGCTCTCCCGCCTGGCGTCGATCGTCAAGCTGAATGAGGTCGAGGCTGAGACTCTGTTTTGGCTTACGCACCCCGACGAAGAATTTTCGCTGGAACAATTCTGCCGCCGCTGGTCCTCGGTTTACGGGGTTGAAACGATATGCGTCACCCTGGGCGGCCAGGGCTGCGCAATCTTCAGGGACGACGTCTTTCTTCGCAGCGTTGGTTTTACCGTGAAGGTAGTCGATACCGTTGGAGCCGGGGATGCGTTCGCGGCCGCCTTTTTGCATGGATACCAGCTTGCGTGGCCGATGAAGTGTACGGCAACGTTTGCCAACGCCTTGGGAGCACTGGTTGCAAGCCGGGCCGGCGCCACACCGCCATGGACGGAGGAGGAGTGCAGACAACTGATTGCGGAACAAAGCTGTACACAAGCGGGATTGAAGGCTCAGACAGATTAAGGTGCAATTCCATTTGCGGCGTGGGTGCTGACTGAAGGCTCCGGTATAAAATCGTCCGGGTATGCCATTCAAAGTTTTTCTTTTCGCCATGTGGGGATTCATCTGAGATGAACCGCCGCAACTTCTGTCTCTCGGCCGCCGCGTACGCCGCATCGGCTCGCGCCCGCGCACTCACCGCCGCATCGTCTCCTCCAACGGCGCCCGATTCAAACCAGCCATTGATTACGGCCGGCGAAATTGCTCACATCGACCGCGGGCGCATTCTTCGCGCCGCCAACGAATTTCTCGCGCAACCGCCCATCACCATCACCGCCTACTCGTCGCCGCGCAGCCACGGCGGCCGTCACGATTATTTTTCCGAGGGCGATTACTGGTTTCCCGACCCGAAGAACCCCGGCGGCCCCTATATCCGCCGCGACGGCTACTCTGACCCAGCCAATTTCAACAATCATCGCGAAGCGCTTATTCGCCTGAGCCTTCAGGTTCCAGCACTCACCGCGGCCTGGCTGGTCACGCGCGACCGGCGCTATGCCAGGCATGCTTCGCTCCATCTGCGCGCATGGTTCCTCGATCCCGCAACCAGGATGAACCCCTCGCTCGATTACGCGCAGGCCATCTGGGGTGTCACACCGGGCCGCGGCACCGGCGTCATCGACACGCTGCATCTCATCGAAGTCAGCCGCGCCGTGCGGCATCTCGAACAGGCAAGCGTTCTCGCCGCGACCGAGTCCGGCGGCGTGCGCGATTGGTTTGCGCAATATCTCGATTGGATGCGCACATCGAAGAACGGCAAAGAGGAAGAAGCGGCCCGGAACAACCACGCCTCCTGCTGGGTGGCGCAGGTGGCCGCGTTCGCCGCCCTCACTGGCAACCAGGACGCAATGGCGCTTTGCCGGGAGCGCTTCAAAAACAATCTCATGCCCGATCAGCTTGCGCCCAATGGCAGCTTTCCTCTGGAGCTGGCGCGCACCAAGCCCTACAGCTACTCGCTCTTCGATCTCGATGTGCTGGCAATCGTCTGCCAGATCGCATCGATTCCGGAGAGTAAGGTTGGCGATTCGACCGGAGACCTGTGGCAGTTTTCACTGCCCAACGGCAACCGTTACAAGAATGCCGTCGAATTCATGTTTCCCTTTATTCAGGACAAAAGCAAGTGGCCCTATGCGCACGACGTCGAGTACTTCGACGATCTGCCCAACCGCCAGCCGAGTCTGCTTTTCGCCGGTCTGGCCTATCGCGAGCCAAAGTACATCGCCCTATGGCGCACCTTGCCTGCCGATCCCAAAACCGCTGAGATCATCCGCAACTTTCCCGTGCGCCAGCCCCTGCTCTGGGTCACACCTGTGTGAGCGCCGCGGCGCGCTTCTCCCGCACTCTCCTTGTCCTGTAGACCCAAGCGAGCGTTGTGATAGGATTCCGTCGTTACGCCAATCGATGTCTGGAGTGAGAATGCGCGAGCGCAGAATCGGAATCATCATGAATGGCGTCACCGGACGGATGGGGCTCAATCAGCATCTGATCCGGTCGATTCTGGCGATTCGCGCTCAAGGCGGCGTGGTTTTGGACGATGGCAGCGCGCTTATGCCTGATCCGGTTCTGGTGGGCAGGAATGAAGAGAAGCTAAAGGCCATCGCTGCCGCTCACGGCATCGAGCGCTGGAGCACTGACATCGCGCTTTGTCTTGCCAATCGCGACGATATCGTTTACTTCGATTCCGGCTCGACCGGCCTGCGAGAGCAAAATGTGTTGCGGGCGATCGGGGCAGGGAAACATGTGTACTGCGAAAAACCGCTGTCGACTACATTGGCGAGCGCGCTTGCGCTGGCCCGCGCGGCCAAGAAGGTCGGGATAAAACACGGCGTCGTGCAGGACAAACTCTTTCTTCCCGGCATACGCAAGCTGCGGCGCGTAATCGACTCGGGCTTTTTCGGGCGCATCCTCTCAGTGCGCGGCGAGTTCGGTTACTGGGTTTTTGAGGGCGGTTGGCAGCCCGCGCAGCGGCCTTCCTGGAACTACAGGAAGGAGCAGGACGGTGGAATCGTTCTCGACATGTTCTGCCACTGGCGCTATGTTCTCGATCATCTTTTTGGGCCGGTGCAGGCGGTCTCGTGCACCGGAGCAACGCACATTCCAGAGCGTGTCGACGAGCAGGGCAACACCTACGCATGCACGGCGGAAGACGCCGCATACGGCATGTTCGAGTTGAAGGGCGGCGTCTTCGCGCAGATCAATTCTTCGTGGGTCACGCGCGTTTATCGCGACGAGCTGTTCAATTTGCAGGTGGACGGAACCGAGGGCAGTGCCGTGGCCGGCTTGCACGAATGCAAAGTTCAGCATCGCGTCAACACCCCGCGCCCGGTCTGGAATCCCGACCTTTCCAATCCATTTCAATTTCGCGATCGGTGGACCGTAGTGCCGGATAACGCCGATTTCGGCAATGCATTCAAATTGCAATGGGAGATGTTTCTGCGCCACGTCGCCGAGGACGCGCCGTTTCCGCACGACTTTATCGACGGCGCGCGCGGCGTGCAGTTGGCCGAGCTGGCCACAGCCTCGTGGCACGAGCGCCGCTGGGTCGATGTTCCGGAGATTTCTCTCGACTCTCCCTCCGCAGCGTAACTCAACGAGACCCTCGCAAAGGCAGATCCGCATGGCAGAGAAGTCAAGGCTCTCGTTGAACCAGATGACCACGGCCAACTGGAGCGTAGCCCAGGCTGTGGACGGCTGCGCGCGGCATGGAATCGGGTCGATTGCCCTTTGGAGACACAAGATTCAGGAGATCGGTCTGGACGCGTGCGTGCGCCTGGTGAAGGAAGCTGGTTTGCGCGTCTCCAGCGTCTGCCGCGGGGGAATGTTTCCCGCGCCTACCGCGACAGAGCGAGAGAAAAACATCGAGGACAACTTCCGCGCCGCCGATGAAGCCGCTGCGCTCCACGCGGATTGTCTGGTCCTGGTCGTCGGTGGCTGTGCCGGAATTGCTCTCGAAGATGCGCGGACGATGGTGGCCGAGGGTGTTGCGGCACTCGTTCCGTATGCCCGCAAGCGCGGCGTTCGCATCGGCCTCGAACCGCTGCATCCCATGTATGCTGCGGATCGTTCCGTGTTGAATACGGTCGGGCAGGCGCAAGAGCTTGCATCGGCCTACGATCCGCGCCAGGTTGGAGTGGTTCTTGACACATTCCATATCTGGTGGGATCCGCGCGTCGCAGAGTCGATTGCGCTGGCAACTGGGCGAATCTTCGGCTTTCACGTCTCCGACTGGCTGGTTCCGTTACCCGATGTCTTGCTGGGCCGCGGACTGATGGGCGATGGCGTGATCGACAATCGTGCGCTGCGGCAACACGCCGAGCAGGCCGGATATAACGGGCCCATCGAGGTGGAGATATTCAATCGCGCGCTTTGGGATGCAGATCCCGACGCCGTTCTCGCGCAGGTCATCGAGCGATTTGAAAAGTGTGTCTAGCAGGAGCGATCACAGGTGGAGTTGAACTCAACACTAACGCCGCAGGGGCTGATGCCGGGCATCAACCGCGCTCTGGAGCTGGCGTCGGAAAAGACACTGCGGCTTGAACGGCGCTGGAATCCAGCCGACGGCGCGCCCGTCTTCACGGCTGCCGGCAAATACACAACGCGGAGCTGGACGCAGTGGACGCAGGGTTTTCAATACGGCAATGCCTTGCTTTGTTTCGATCTCACCGGCAATCGTGAACTGCTCGAAGTTGCGCGGCGTCACGTGGCGGCCGAAATGGCCCAGCACCTGACCCACTTAGGCGTCCACGATCACGGCTTCAATAACGTCTCAACCTATGGGCAATTGCGCCGCCTCATGCGCGGAGGCCGCATTGAAACCAACGACTGGGAGCTGCGCTTTTATGAACTGGCTTTGAAGGTGAGCGGTGCAGTGCAGGCCGCGCGCTGGACCAGCCTTCCCGGCAACCTCGGCTACATTTACTCCTTCCACGGCAACCACTCGCTGTTTATTGACACCGTGCGCACGCTGCGCGTCTGTGCAATCGCGCATCTTCTGGGCCACGCGCTCCTCGCCGAGCAGGACGTGCGCGTGAGCTTGTTGAGCCGGCTGCTTGCGCACGCCGCGACCTCGGCCCAATTCAACATTTACTACGGCGAGGGGCGCGACATCTACGATGTGCCCGAGCTTTGCGGGCGGACCGCGCATGAGGCGATCTTCAATCCGGCCAGCGGCTCGTTTCGCTGCCCTTCGTCGCAGCAGGGTTATTCGCCGTTCACTACCTGGACGCGCGGACTGGCCTGGGCCATGCTCGGTTTTGCCGAACAGCTTGAGTTCATCCAATCGCTGCCGGAGAGCGAATTCGATCACGACGGCATTCCGCAAAAATTTGAAGCACGAGCGATGCTGGAACGCGCGGCCCGTGCCACCTGCGACTTCTACATCCGCCAGGCGACCGCACTGGACGGCATTTGCTACTGGGATACGGGAGCGCCGCAGCTTCATCGGCTGGGCGATTGGCGTGCCAACCCGGCCGAGCCCTGCAACAACTTCGAGCCGGTCGATTCCTCTGCCAGCGCCATCGCCGCGCAGGGGCTCATACGGCTCGGGCATGCGCTTGGAGAATCCGGCCGCGGCTACCTGCAAGCCGGTCTGACTGTCCTTCGCCGGTTGCTCCAGGAGCCCTATCTCTCAGCCGACCCGGATCACGAAGGGCTTCTGCTGCACAGCGTCTATCATCGCCCCAATGGCTGGGATTCTGTTTCGCCGGCCGGCAAAGTTCCCTCGGGCGAGTCGAGCATGTGGGGCGATTATCATCTGTTGGAGGTTTCGTTGCTCGTGGCCCGAATGGCAGAGGCACGCTACTACACTTTCTTTTGATTCCCGCCCCGGCGGCGGAAAGGATTTGCGATGCCGACCGAAGATAAAATCGCGCTCGTCACCGGCGGTAGCCGTGGCATCGGCCTTGGAATCGCGCTTGCGCTCGCAGAGGCAGGGTTCACGCTCGCCATCTCCGGCAGGCGCTCCAGCGAACAGGCACAGCCGACTCTCGATGGAATTCGATCGCGCAAACCCGCCTCCATCTACGTGCAGTCCGACGTCTCGAACGGCGCCGACCGTGCCCATCTCCTGCTGGCCATCGAGGAACAATTCGGCCGTCTCGATGTGCTGGTCAATAACGCAGGCGTCGCGCCACGCGTGCGCGCCGACATCCTTGAGGCGCGGGAAGAGAGCTTCGACGAGCTGATCGCGAACAATCTTAAAGGGCCTTACTTCCTTACCCAGGCCGTTGCAGCATGGATGATCCGCCAGCGTGCCGGCGGCAACTCCTCGGTTCATCGCACCATTATCAACATCGGCTCCGTTTCCGCCACTGTGGCTAGCGTCAATCGCGGCGACTATTGCATCGCAAAGGCGGGTGTCGCCATGGCCACGAGGCTCTGGGCCGCACGCCTGGCCGAGTTCGGCATCGCTGTGTACGAGGTGCGCCCCGGCATCGTCGAGAGCGACATGACCTCAGGCGTGCGAGAAAAATACAATGCGCTCATCGAAGGCGGGCTGCTGCTCGAAAAACGATGGGGAACCCCGGAAGACGTGGGCCGCGCGGTGCGCGTACTCGCACTCGGCGAACTCACTTACGCGACCGGAGCCATTCTGGTCGTCGATGGCGGCCTCACGCTGGAGAGACTGTAGTGGCGCCACGGGCAGCGGAGAGAACTCATGGATGAACCGCGCGCGCGCGCCGCAAGAAGCCCGTTCCCCGTTCAACCCGGATGGCAGTTCGCGGTCTTATCGGGAATCCTGGGTTGGATTCTCGATGCCTATTACTTTTTCATTCTCATTTTTCTCGTGGACGATCTCGCCGCGAACTTCCATGTCGCCAAAGCCGCCATCGTATGGTCCATCACTGTCACGCTGGCCACGCGTCCGCTGGGCGCGTTGTTTTTCGGTTCTCTTGCCGATCGATTCGGCCGTCGACGCCCCTTGATGGCCTGCGTCCTGTTCTTCTCCGCGGTCTCCGCGCTTACCCCCTTCGCGCCGAATTACTCCCTCTTTCTGATCCTGCGCGCTCTTTACGGCATCGGGATGGGCGGCTACTGGGGCATCGGCGCGTCGCTCGTCATGGAGAGCTCTCCGCCGCGCTTGCGCGGCCTGTTCTCCGGCATTATGCAATCCGGATATTCGATGGGTTACCTGCTGGCGGCCGCGGCCATACCGTTGGTGGCGCCGCGTTACGGCTGGCAGTGGGTCTTCCTTGGCGGGCTTCTCATCGCCGCAGTCATTGCGATTCTCACCATGCTTTCGCCGGAGTCGCGGGCCTGGACGAAGACGCGGCTGGCCGGCATCGGCGATATTGTGCGCGTCGTTCTGCACCACAAAAAGGATTTTGCCTACCTAGTCCTGCTTATGGCCGTCATGACTGGCCTCTCGCACGGCACGCAGGACCTCTATCCCGATTTTCTCAAGACCATGCATGGCTTCTCGAGCGCGGTGGTCTCGAATCTCGCCATTCTCTATAACCTGGCTGCGATTCTCGGCGCGCTGGCCATCGGCCATCTATCTGAGAAACTGGGCCGGCGCAATTCCATCCTGCTGGCGCTCGCCATTGCGCTCGCCGCCATGCCTGCCTGGGCCTTCGGCGCATCGCTTTTCGCCCTCGCCGCGGGATCCTGCCTGATGCAATTCGGCGTGCAGGGCGTCTTCGGCGTCGTTCCCGCGCATTTGAACGAGCTTTCGCCTTCGAGCGTGCGCGGTCTTTTTCCCGGCGTGGTGTATCAGATGGGCATGTTGCTGGGGTCGCCTTCGGTGGGCATCGAGTTTGCCCTGCGCCGCCGCTTGGGTTACGCCTGGGCGCTTGCCGCCTTCGAGGTTTGCGTCATCGCCGCGCTCTTCCTCATCTGCGGCCTCGGACCGGAGCGCCGTGGCCGCGACCTGGCAAGTTGAATCTCCTTTTCAATTCACGGTCAGCATCACCGAGGTCGTCTGCGCGGCGCCAGTACTCGGAGTGCCGGTGACGGTCACCGTATACGTTCCGGCCGTTGTGCCGGAGTTACCACCCCCGCCGCCGCTGTTCAAGCTGCCGCCGCAGCCCATGCCGCCCGCGGCAGCGAAAAAGACCAGAAGTCCAAGCATCGCCAGCCAGCCGCGCCGGCGCTTCGAGGTGTGGAAGACAAGAACTAGCGCCAACACCGCGTCGCCGGTCGACGGCCAGAACAGTTTCACTGGCCTGCTCATGGCGCTGCTCGCTGCCGTAGTCGCGATCGTCAGCGTAGAGGTTTGCGCCGTCGCGCCGCTGATGGTTACCGAAGTCGGGAAAAGGCTGCAGGTCGCCGGATCGCTCGCAGCCGTGGGGCCGATCGAGCACGTCAGGCTCACGCTTCCGGTAAACCCGTTCGCGGGCGTAACGCGGATCGCCGACGTGTTGCCGGTGGCAGCTCCGGGGCTCACGGCGATCGCACCGCTGTTCGAGAGCGCGAAACCCGGAGCGGCCGCGGCGACCATCGCCTGGAACCCCAGCGTGTGAATGTACTCGCCGGTTACCCCGTCTTTGCCCGTGACCAGCACGTTGTAAGTCGCGTCGGCCGTGCCTGCCGCCGCACTCACCGTAAGAGTCGCGGTGCCGCTGCCGCCGCTGCTCAAGGATACCGTTGGCGTCACGCTGCAAGTCACCGTCGCCGCGGCACAACTCAAGTCGACCAAGCCGGTGAATCCGTTCACCGAGCCCAGATTGATTGTCGCCGAGCCGCTGCCGCCCGCAGCCACGGCAACGATCGTATCGACCGGCACCATCGTAAAGTCGCTCAGCGTGTTCTGAACGGCCGTGTTCAGCACAACCGCGGAGGCATTGTAGTTGGAGTCGCCGGAATACTGCACGGTGATGAAGTTCGTTCCCTTGACGAGGCTCTGGCTGTTGAGCACCGCCGCGAAATTCGATACATTCCCCGCGCTCGACAAGAAGCCGGCCGCAACCGGGATTTCTCCGGAGGTGTATATGTACACCCCGCCGGTGGGAGCCGCGGTTCCCTGGCCGGTGACCTGTCCCGTGACGGAAACTGTCGAATCAGGCGAGACGCTGCCGCTCACGCTTGCGGTCGTGGTCGAAGGCGCGAGCCCGTCGGAACCGATGTTCTGGAAGGTGATGGAGCCGGCCTCGTTGTCGATCGCGTTGTAATTCGCATCGCCGCTGTAGGAAAACGTGGCGTCCACGGTTCCATTCACGGTTCCGGCCGGAACGGTGAAGGTGGCTATGCTCGCTACCGCATCGGTGAAGCGGTCGACGATCGGAGTCAGGCTCGCGGTTCCGGAGAGACCGTTTACCGAACTGCTCAGAGTGACGGTTCCTGTAGGTGCGGCGATCGGGACAGGATAATGGGAAGAGTACTGATATCCGTTCTCGACCAGGAAAGTGATCACCGTCGGTTCACCGGCGCCGTTCAGCAGATTTGCAGAAATGTCATAGGACGAATAGCTGTATAGAACCGTCGGCGTGTCTTTGGCCACCGTAAATGCGATGGGCGCCGTAGTGGCCGCGGCGGTGTAGCTGTTATCGCCGCTATAGCTGGCGGTCACCGAGTGCGCGCCAACCGCGTACGCCGCAACGTACTCGGCATCGCCCGCGGCGTTCAGCACCGCCGTATTCAGGGTCGTCGAGTTGTCCCTAAAGACTACAGCGCCGGTTGCGGTCGTAAAGCTCAGGGTGCCGCAGCCGACATCGTTCACCAGGCAGTCTTGCAGCGCCGAGGCCAGCGAACTGGGAGCGACCGCTGCGCTCAGCAGTAGCTGGATTCCATAATCGACGTTCGCCGCGGGCCCGGCGCCGGGGTTGTAAATCGTATCTCCGCTCGCGCTATACGCAACCATGTTCAGGTCGATCGCGCTGGGCTCGGGACTCACCGTGATCTCGACCGGCGTCGAGCTGCTCATTGCATTGCCAGTGTCGCCGCCGTACTGGCCCCAGATGTGGTATTGGCCGCCAGGCAGAAAGTTGATGCCATTTGCGTAGTTGGCGGCGCTGGTATAAGAGCCGCCGTTCAGTGTGAACAATGCCTGTCCCTGCTGCGCCTCGCTGGCGCTGTCGGTCATCAGCGCCACGTTGCCGGTGGGCGTGGCGCCGCCGGTTACGCTGCCGGTCACGGTGATGGCGGTTCCGTGGGTAAACGAGGTCGAGGACGGCGTAAGCGTGGTAGCAGTGGCGGCGAACTTCACCTGGCTCCAGTCAGTCACCAGGTTGTAGGCGTCGATGGTGCCCAGCCCGGTTGCAAGGTCATAACCCGTCCCCGCGTCATATTCGGGAGTCGTTCCGCTTCCGATCTCGCCTTCCGTAATGCCGCTGCTCAAAACGATGGGGTCGGTCACTGCGATGCAGTCGGGGCCGGCTGTCGGCGCGAACACGCACGGAACCGAAACCGTTCCCACGGTGACGTCGTGGAATGCGGCGGGAAACTGCTTCCACAGCGGGTAAAGAATGGCATCCGCCTGGCCCTGGCGGCTGCCGGTTGCCTGGTTCACCAGCGCCATGATGCCCGCGAATGCAGGCGCCGATGCCGACGTTCCGCCCACTCCTGTGATTTGCACCGTGCCTCCGCTCGAAACCGGCTGGCAGTCGCCGTCGGCGGAGCACTCCGGGAAGTAGCTGCCGTTCAGCCCGTTGGCGGCGAAGAGCGAGACGTCAGGCAGGTCGCGCACCCCATCGCTCGGCACGCCCGCAATGCCGGTGGATTGCCACGCGGGCTTGGGATAGCCTGCCGTGCAGGCCGTCCAGCCATAATATGTGGCTCCGGAGCCCGATGAACAATTGCTGGCCCCGCCGCCGGCGGCCGTTATGATGGTGTCTTCGCCGCCGGCGATGTCGTTGAAAAAACTGATAAGGTTGTCGCCATACTGGCTGTCGTTCCAGGGCTGCTCGGGAATATATTGGAGCAGCGAAGCCGTGGGCGTGTTGTTGCTGGGCGTGGTGTTCCAGTACGTTGCAAGCTGCGCATCGATGGCCGTGTCGCCCTGGTCGAACGAGCTCAGATAAAAATCCGTCCCACCCACTGCCACGTTGAAGGGCGTGGAGGCATAGCCGTTCACTGCCTGGCCTTCAATCGCGTAGTCCTGCTGATCGTTGTCGCATGCGGCTGAACCGTTGTCGCCGGTCGAAACCACCACCGTGATACCCTGCGCCGCCGCCTGCTCCCACAGGCTGTCGATTGTCTGGTTGGTCGAGCCGAGATAGTACTCGCATAGGCCGAAGCTGAGGCTGATCACGTTGGCGATGTTGCTGTAGACGGCGTGCGCGGCAGCCAGATCGAGGCCGTTTTCGAGTGCCGTATCGGCCGCGATCACCAGGTCGACGGTCGCATCGGGCGCTACCGCGCCCGCCCATTCCACATCGAGATAGGCTTCGCCGGAGGCATAGTTCAGGCCGTCGAAGTTGTTCATCCCGTCAACGCCGGGATCGTTGCCGTCGATGATCACCTGTGGCGGATTCACGGGAAGTCCGAAAAGGGTGCGGAACTGATTCACCAGATCGACATTGATGTTCGATTCGTTGACGATCGCAATCGTCTGGCCGGCCCCGGTGATTCCGTTGTTATACAGCTTTTGCAGATCGTACTCGACCGCATAGTCGGCCGGCGACAGCACATAGTTATTTGCGAGTGCGGGGCTGCCGGGGCCGATGGTCCATTCCGGCTTGGCGGTGCCGGTTTGCGGATTGTACTCGGCCTCGCCCAGCGTTTTGCTGTAACTCGTGGGGCGGAAGTTATTCAGCGAGAAGAATCCGCCCACCACCGGCGCCAGCGCCGCCGGGATCTGCGGATCGTTGGCATTGGCGTAATGCATTTCGCCGCCCACGGCATATTTGTGAATCTCTGTATGGAAAGCCGAGCGCATCTGAGCCACGTTGCCGGCGATCTCGAGAGTCTGCTTGCCGGCATTCACGCGTATCGCGCTGAACCCGTAGCCGGCGAGCCAGTTCTCCACCGTTTTGATGTCTTCGTCCGAGGGGCCGAACTGCGCGCCAAACTGCTCCGGCGTGAGCCACTTGTGATAGCGTGGAGAGCCCGGCGTGTGCATCTCGCCAATCAGCCGGCGCAGCGCCGACTCCTGGCTTGCACTGCGCTTCAGCACCAGTTGCAGCCGGTCGAGCTGCATATCGTCCGGCGCCGCTCCGCGGTCGTTCTTTGCGTTGGCCAGCGGATGCAGCGTCCCTTTGAGCGTCACCAGCCGGCTCTCGTCGATCGGTTCGGCAATGCGGACGGCCGGCCCGCTCTGCTGCGCGATCCCCGCGCCGGACAACAGGATGGCGCAAGCGAACCAGTAAAGGAGCGGCGAACGCAGCCTTGCCATGGCGATTGATTCCCGACCCTCTCTTCGGCGGCAGGTCCTGCCCAACGCACATAAGAAGAACGGGCCCTTCCCGAAGAAAGGGCCCTTCGGTTGCGCCTGACTCACGCTTTAATTCACGGTCAGAGTTACGGGGGTGGTCATCGTGATGTTCCCTGAAGTGCCAGTAACGGTGACGGTGTAAGTGCCCGCTGTGGTGCCGGGGATGGTGGTGGTGGTGGTGCCGCCTCCACCGCCGCAGCCGATAGCGGCGCCGGAGACGAACCCAACCAGAAGCAGGATCATGACCAGCCAGTTACGCCGCCGCTTGGGGAGGACGAAGAAGAACACCACCGCCAGCACCGTTCCGCCCGTCGACGGCCAGAACAGCTTGAGCGGCTTGTTCATAGAGCTGCTGGCCGCCGTGGTGCTGAGGGTCATCACGTCCATCTGTGCCGTTGTGCCGCTGATGGTCACCGATGACGAGGCGAAGCCGCACGTCGGAGGGTCGTTGGCGCCCGTCGGCCCCGTCACGGCGCAGGTCAGGTTAACGGTTCCGGTGAACCCGCCCGACGGCGTCACGCTGATCGTCGAGGTGTTCCCGCTTGTCGCGCCGGGGCTCACGGATATGCTGCCACTGTTACTCAGGGCGAACGAGGGCGCTACGGCTGAGGTTACGGTAACGGTCACCGGAGTTGGTGGCTCGGTCAAGTTGCCTGAAGTGCCCGTGACCGTGATCGTGTAGGTTCCGGTCGTAGTCGTCGCCGTGCTGGCTGCGGTAAGCGTCGCGGTTTGCGGGGATGCCCCCGTGATGTTCACCGAGGGTGTAACGGTACACGTCACCGGGCTGGTCGCGCCCGTCGGCCCCGTCACAGCGCAGCTCAGGTTAACGGTTCCGGTAAACCCGCCCGACGGCATCGCGGTGATCATCGAAGTGCCGCTGGCGCCCTGGGCCATGGAAATGTTGCCGCTGTTGATGAGCGTGAAGCCCGGCACGGTGACGGCGACATTGACCGTGGTCGTCTCCGTGATGCTGCCCGAAATGCCGGTGACCGTGATCGTGTAGTTGCCGGCCGTAGTGGTTGCGGTGCTGGTTGCGGTGAGAGTTGCTGTCACCGCGCCTGACCCGGTGATGTCCACCGAGGGTGCAATGCTGCACGTCACCGGGCTGGTCGCGCCCATCGGCCCCGTCACAGCGCAGCTCAGGTTGACGGTTCCGGTAAACCCGTCCGAAGGCGTCGCGCTGATCGTTGAAGTCCCGCCAGCGCCCGTGCCCTGGGCCACGGAGATGTCCCCGCTGTTCGAGAGCGTGAAGCCGGGAGTCGCGCCGCTCACATCCGCAGTAATGGCCAGGGTGTGGACGAACTCACTGGTGGCTGCATCCTTGCCGGTGACCAGGACGTTGTAGTTCCCGTTGGCCGTTCCGGATGGGACATTGATGGTGAGCGTGGAGGCAGCGCTGCTCTGGTTGGTCAGCGCAGGATTGGGCGAAATCGTGCAGGTCAAGGGACTGGTCGCTGTGCAGGTCAGGTCCACCGTGCCGGTAAAGCCGTTGACCGAAGTCACGTTGATCGAGTCCGTCCCGTTGCCCGCTCCCGAGCTGATGCTGACCGGGACGATGGTGGTATCCGGGATCAGCGTGAAGTCGCTCAACGGGCTGGAGATCGGGTTGCCGGAGTTCAGCGTAAATGCAGACGGATTGTAGACGCTGTCGCCGGTGTATTGCAGCGTGATCTGGTTCGCTCCCTGGATGAGATTCTGGCTGTTCAACTGGAACGAGAAACTCGAAGTGATTCCCGAGCTTGAGTAAAATCCGGCCGAATTGACGTAGTACCCGTCCGCGTAAACGTAGATTAGGCCCGTAGGCGCTGCGTGTCCGCTCACTCCGGTCACTGTTCCGCTCACCAAGATGCCGGCATTGGGCGAGACGGTGCTCGTGCTGATGGTTGCCGTGGTGGTGGATGTCACCCCGCTCCCGTTCGTGTTCACGATGGGAATTTGGTATCCAGAGCAATTCGATCCCGTGAGCGCCGTGTAATTTGAATCGCCGCTGTAGCAGAAGGTCACGTTATAGGTGCTATTTACCGTCGTTCCTGCCGGAACGATAAAGTTGGCCACGCCCGCCACGGCCTGCGTTCCGCCCAAGAACGCGGGATCCACCTCTGCGCTCAGCGTCGAGGAGGTGGGCACGCCGGTGGGAAATCCGGTCTGGGTAACGGTGCCTGTCGGCGCGGCAACGGGCGAGGTATAGGAGCCGCTCGACGACCCGTAGTCGGATTGGATTCCGTTCAAAACCACAACCGAAAACACCAGAGGTTGGTTGGGGCCATCGAGTGTATCGCCGTTGCCGTCCTGGGCCGAAACGCCCAGCTCGATAGTCGGCGTATCCTTCACCACCGTAAACGGAATGGCCGTGACGGCTGGCGACGCCTGGTAGCTATTGTCTCCTGCGTAGGTCGCGGTGATGGAGTGCGTGCCGACCGCGA
Organism: uncultured Acidobacteriaceae bacterium; assembly: GCA_963770555.1. Classification (GTDB taxonomy): domain Bacteria; phylum Acidobacteriota; class Terriglobia; order Terriglobales; family Acidobacteriaceae; genus Telmatobacter. The sequence goes on along the minus strand of CAVYQC010000005.1, from coordinate 2,148,724 downwards.
AGGGCGCGTTGTATTCCGCATCGCCCTCGGCATTGATGGCCGCGGTGTTGATCGTCGTCGAACCGTCAACGAATTTGACCACTCCCGTGGGAGCCGTGTACACCGGGCAGGCGCCTCCGGTGGTGATGCAGGTTTGTTCCTGCGAAGCCTTGCTGCTGGGAGCCACCAGCGCCCTCAGGTTCATTTGCGTCCCGTAGTCCACCTGGTTTCCTGGGGCTGAGCCGGCGGTAAAGTATCCATTGGCCGACTCCGGCGCCACGATGTTGAGGTTGAGAGTGCTCGCTTCCGGCGTCACCGTGATCTGAACCGGCGTCGAAGAGGTCATCCCGAAAGTGCCGTCGCCGCCATAGCTGCCCCAGATGTCGTACGTCCCGCCGGGCAGTGTGCTCACGCTGCCGCTGAAGGAGCCGCCGCTCAGTGCAAATGTGCTCTGGGCGCCGGTGGCGCTGCCGTTGCTAATGACTGAGGTCAGACCCACGCCCTGCTCGCCCGGCTCAGTGCTGTCGGTCATCAGCGCCACGCTGCCGGTCGGCGTCCCGCTGGCGGTGGTCACGCTGCCGCTGACCGTCACCGCGGTTCCGTGGGCGAAGCTGGTCGAGGAGGGCGTAAGTGTCATGCTGGTGGATTTGAACGTGACCTTATTCCAGTCGTTCACCAGAACATTCGCGTCGACGGTTCCTAACCCGGTGGCCAGGTTGTATCCCGCAACCGCGTTGTATTCGGGCGTTGTGCCCGTGCCGATCTGTCCTTCTTCCACGGTCGCACTGCCGCCATTTTCGGAAACGGTGACGGAGATCGGGCTGGCGACGGAGATGCAATCGGGCGACGGCGTCGGCGAGTATTCACAGGGCATGGAATTGGAGCCATGGGTCACGTCATGGAAAGCGGCCGGATACTGCGCCCTAAGCGGATACAAAACAAAGTCCGCCTGCCCCTGTCTTCCATACTTCTGGTTGACCAGAGCCATGATGCCGGCCATCGCCGGCGTCGATGCCGAGGTGCCGCCCACGCCCGTAATCTGCACCGAACCGCCGCCCGTCTGGCAGTCGCCGTCCTGGTAGCACTCGGGATAGTAGCTGTCGTTGTACCCTACGGCGGCAAAAAGCGAAAGATCGGGGATGTCGCGCACGCCGTCGCCGGGCACGCCGATCGAGGACGCCGCACTCTGCCAAGCCGGCTTGGCATAACCTGAAACCGTGCCGGTGCACAGGCCGGTGGTGCTGCTGAATGTGTTGTTGCTGCACACCGCGGCGTTGCTGGCTCCGCCGCTGCCGCCAGCTATGGTAGTGGCCGTATCGCCGCTGTTCGTATACGCGCTGAAGATGTTATCGCCATACTGGCTGTCGTTCCAGGGCTGCTCCGGAATCACGCTGAGGATGGAGACGGCGGGCGTGCTGTTGCTCGGCGTGGTGGTCCAGTAAGTGGCGAGTTGCGAGTCGACCGCCGCCTGGGTGCCGGCGAAATCGCTATAGTAGAAATCCGTTCCACCCACGGCGACGTTATAGGGCGTGGAGGCAAAGCCGCTCACCTCCTGCCCGTCGACCGCAAATTCGTTGCCGTCGCTGTCGCAGCCTGAGGCGCCGTCGTCGCCCGTGGAAACCAGCACCGTGATCCCCTGCGCCGCGGCCTCTTCCCACAGGCTGCTGAAATACTGGTTGTAGATGCCGAGATCGGCTTCGCAGGCGCCGAAGCTCAGGCTGATAATGGGCGCGACGTTGCTGTACACGGCGCGTTCGGCAGCCAGTTCCAGTCCGTTCTCAAGCGCGGTGTCGGCGCCCACCACCAGGTCCACGGTGGCGTCAGGTGCAGTGGCGCCCGCCCATTCCACGTCCAGATACGCTTCGATGGAATCGTAGTTGGGGCCGTCCGGGTCGTTGATGCCGTCCACGCCTGGATCGTTGCCGTCGATGATCACCTGCGGCGGATTGGCGGGAAGTCCGAAAAGGGTGCGGAACTGATTCACCAGGTCGATATTGACGTTGGAGTCGTTGACTACCGCGATGGTCTCGCCGTCCCCTTTGATGTTCGCGCTATACAGCGGATTCAGATCGTACTGCACGGCGTAGTCCGCGGGCGAGAGCACAAAACTGTCGTCTTCGGCGGGGCTGCCGGGGCCCGTGGTCCATTGCGGCGTTGCCAGGCCCGTCTTGGCGTCGTAGCTTGCCTTGCCCAGAACCCTCGCATTGTTCTTTGCCCGGAAGTTATTGAGCGAGGCGAATCCGCCCACCACCGGCGCCAGCGCAGCCGGAATCTGCGGATCGTTGGCGTTGGCGTAATGCGTCTCGCCATTCACTTCGTATTTGTGAATCTGGGTGTGGAAGGCCGTGCGCAGCTGGGCCACGTTGCCTGAAAACTCGATGGTCTGTTTCCCTGGGTTCACCTTGGCTACGTTGAAGCCATGCCCGGTGAGCCAGGTTTCGACGGTGGCAATGTCCTGGTCGGAAGGTCCAAACTGCGCCCCAAACTGGTCCGGCGTGAGCCACTTGTGATAGCTGGCTGAGCCTGGCGTGTGCATCTGGCCGATGAGCTCGTGCAGCGCCGCCTCCTGGCTGGGGCTGCGCTTGAGGACCAGGTGCAGGCGGTCAAGCTGCATGCTGTCGGGCGCGGCTCCGCGATCGTTTCTCGCGTTGGCCAGTGGGTGAACGGTGCCTCCCAGCTTCACCAACTGGGTCTCATCTACCGGGTTGACGATTCGAGAGGCGGTTGCGGCTTGCTGGGCGACGGAAGCGGTGGAAACAAGTAATACGCCGGATAATACGCACAAGGGGAGCGAACGCAGGTTTGCCATGATGGTAGTCCTGAACCTCTTCCTTCGGAGAACCCCCCGAAAGGCAAATAGTTGTGTTTCCTGCAACGACAATTGGAGGCATGCTCCTTTGGCAAGCGAATTTCGCCAGCCTCCGAAGGCAAACCCCTTTGAGCCCAACAGCACGGGTAGAATCGGGATGACTGGATCTTCGGAGAAAGCACGCGCACAGGTGCCATCGGCCGGAGAAGGTGCGCCACTTTTTTCACTGCGCATCCCGCACCACTCAAAAAGGAAAAACTAAAACAGAAAGAGCCGGAGAAAGATGAATCGGTTGAGAAGAGACGGCCGGCACGTCTCGAATACTTAGACGAAGGCCGGGATTGAACGTTGACCTTCTGCATGCAAAGGCAGGCACGTCGCCTGCCAACGCCGCAGATGAGTTCCTGGATTTGAACCCCAGTATATCCCTCGCCGTACCCGCCGCCAATTTCTCCGCAATCGGAACAACCCAGCCCCGCAAGCCTCGAAAAGGTCTTCGATTGCAATAGACAATTGATTTCTTATCGTATATTATTCGTCTTCCTGGATGATCTTCTTCATACTGGTCTGAGACCATGCGCGCCTCGCTTTTCATCACCTGTTATAACGACACGCTCTTTCCCGAAACCGGCCGCGCGGTGGTCGCTTTATTGGAGAGATTGGGCGTCGAACTCGACTTTCAACCCCAACAGACCTGCTGCGGGCAGATGCACGCCAACACCGGCTTTCGCAGCGAAGCCTACTCCCAGGCCAGGCGCTTCGTCCGGCTTTACCAGAACGCCGAGAACGTAGTCGTTCCTTCCTCATCTTGCGTGGCCATGATACGCGATCAGTATCCCGGCTTGTTCGAGGAACTCGGAAACGAGGAACTCCGCAGGCAGTTTGAAGCACTGCTGCCCAGGGTCTATGAGCTGAGCGAGTTCCTCATCGACCGGCTTTGCGCGGAAGACGTGGGCGCCTATTTCCCGCATCGCGTTACCTACCACGCCAGTTGCCACGGCTTGCGGGCCCTCAACCTGGGCGACCGGCCCGGCCGCCTGCTGGGCAAAGTGCGCGGCCTCGATCTCGTCGCACTGCCTAATCTGGACCGTTGTTGCGGCTTCGGAGGCACATTCTCTGTGAAGAACGGCGAGGTCTCCTCCGCCATGCTGGCCGTAAAGCTCCAGGACGTGCTGTCGACGCGCGCCGAGTTCTGCACTGCTCTCGACAACAGTTGCCTCATGCATCTGGGCGGAGCCATGCACCGCCAATACGCGGGCATGAAGACCATTCACATGGCGGAAATCCTTGCCAGCACGGAATCCGTTCCGGCGGAGGCGCTCGCATGAGCCAGGCGGCGACTCACGCGGCAGGGCATCATCCGGTGCTCGATCCTACGCTCGCGCCGCCCTTTCCGGCCGCCGCATTGCCGGTCCTGCGCAACCCGCAACTGCGCAAGAACGTGGCTCACGCCATCGACGTGATCCAGGCCAAGCGCGCCCGGCTGGTCGACGAAAAGGCCGACTGGCAGGCGCTGCGCACGGCGGGCGCAGCCATCCGCGCCCATGTTCTTGCAAATCTCGGTTCCTATCTCGAGCAGTTCGAAGCCCGCTGCATCGAGGCCGGAGGCACGGTCCACTGGGCCGCTGACGCCGCCGATGCACGCCGTATCATTCTCGATCTGCTGCGCCAGGAGAACACTTCCGAGGTCATCAAGATCAAAACCATGACCTCGGCCGAGATTCAACTGAACCCCTTTCTTCAGGCCGCGGGCGTGAATGTCTTCGAGACGGATCTCGCCGAAATCATTCTTCAGCTCGGCGAGGATGAGCCTTCCCACATCGTCGTTCCCGCGCTGCATGTGAACCGCAGCCAGGTGCGCGAAATCTTTGCCCGCCGCATGGGCCTCGATAATCTTTCCGACGACCCTCACGCCCTCACCGCCGCGGCGCGCAACTATCTTCGCCGGAAATTCCTCGCCATCCCCACCGCCATCAGCGGCGCCAACTTTCTCATCGCTGAAACCGGCTCGGTCGTGGTGGTCGAGTCGGAGGGCAACGGCCGCATGTGCCTCACCCTGCCTCGCACCATGATTACGCTGGCGGGCATTGAAAAGGTTCTGCCCCGCTACCAGGATCTCGAGGTCATGCTCCAGGTGCTGGCGCGGTCGGCTACCGGCGAGCGCATGAATCCCTACACCTCGCTCTGGACGGGCGTCACGCCCGGCGACGGCCCCGAGCGCTTCCACGTGGTTTTGCTCGACAACGGCCGCTCTTCGATCCTTGCGGACAAGACCGGGCGCCAGACCCTGCGCTGCATCCGCTGTGCGGCCTGCATGAACGCCTGCCCGGTCTATCGCCAGACCGGCGGCCACGCGTACGGCTCGGTTTATCCCGGCCCCATCGGCGCCATTCTCACCCCGCAGCTTACGCAGATGCATCACGCGCAATCGCTCCCCTTTGCCTCTTCGTTGTGCGGCGCCTGCTATGAGGTTTGCCCGGTCAAGATCAATATTCCCGAAGTCTTGCTCGAATTGCGCTCCCAGGTTGTTAACCAGGAGCGCCGCCGGACCGTCCGTTTCTTCGACCCCTTGTACCTCGGCCTGCGCGTAGCGAATCTGCTCTTCTCGCGGGCCTGGCTCTTCCACGCATCGCAGCGCCTGGCTCGCATCGGCCTGCGTTTTTTTACCGCCAAGGACGGGTGGATTCACTCCCTTCCCGGTATCGGCGCCGAATGGACCCAGACCCGCGATCTGCGCGGTCTGCCCAGCCAGCCCTTTCATGCCTGGTGGGCGGCTCGACAGAGCATAGGTCCGGCTCCCGCGAAGGCGCCGGAAAAGGAGGCGCGATGAGCACTCCGGCGTTGAAACCCGGGCACGGCCGGCAGCAGGTTCTCGATTGCGTCCGCGCCGCAACGGGAAGTGCTTCCGGCTCCGCCGGGCAGGCGGCCAGCGGCTGGAAGGCGTTGCCGCGCGCCTACATCCGGGCCGGCTCCCTGAGCCCCGCAGCCTGCGTCGAACTCATGTTGAAGCGCCTCCGCGAGTACGACGCCGAAGTGGCCGAGTGCCCTCCGGAGGCACTGCCTTCCGCGATTGCCGCCCAGCTTGCCGGGAGCGGCCGGTGCACCTTTGTTGCGCCTGCCGGCCTCCCGCCGGAGTGGCTGGCCGCGGGTTTCGAGTGGAAGATTGACGGCCGCCTGACGACCGCGGAGATCGAGCAGGCCGAGGGAGTGGTCACAACATGTTATTGCGGAGTCGCCGATTCCGGCACCATTGTGCTTCACCACTCCGCGACGGAAGGCCGCCGCGTGCTCTCGCTGCTGCCCGACTGGCATTTGTGCGTTCTGCGCGCAAGCCAGGTGGTGGAAACGCTGCCCGAGTACTTCAGCCGCTGCCAGCAGGCCCCGGCACTCCACCCCAGCGACGAAGACCTGTCGCTGGGGACCCCGGCTTTGGTGACCTGGATCTCCGGACCCAGCGCCACCGCCGACATTGAAATGACCCGCATCAAGGGCGTCCATGGGCCGCGATTCCTGCACGTGATTCTGGTTCAGGATCTGTATGCCCAGCAGAAAATTAAATGAGGTCGGCTCACCGTAAATCGCAACCGGCCCGGCAAGAGAGAAGCAATGACACTTTCAGATTCTGCAATCCGCGAACTGGCCTTCAAGGCGCTGGACTCGTTTCAAATCGAGATCCCCTCCTGGGGATTCGCCAACACCGGCACGCGCTTTGGCAAATTCGTGCAGGCCGCCGCCGCCACCACCATCGAAGAAAAGTTCTCCGATGCGGCGGAAGTGAATCGGCTGACGGGCGCCACGCCCTCTCTGGCTCTCCATGTGCTCTGGGACCTGCCCAACGGACTCAACGATGTGCCCGAGGTCCGCGACCTCGAGCGCCGATTCGGCATCCGCTCCGGTTCCATCAATCCCAATCTCTTCCAGGACCAGGAATACAAATACGGCTCCCTGTGCAATCCCTCGGCAGCCATCCGCGAACAGGCTCTGGCACACATCTTCGACTCCATCGAGATCGGCAAGGCGCTGGGCTCGCGCGACGTTTCGCTTTGGATGGCCGACGGCTCCAACTATCCCGGCACCCAGAGCATCCGCAAGCGCATCGGCTGGCTGGAAGAGGCCCTTTGCGCCGCGCATCGCCGCCTGGCGCCGGATCAGCGCCTGCTCATCGAATACAAACCCTTCGAACCGGCCTTCTACCATACCGATATCGCCGACTGGGGCATGTCCTCGCATTTTGCGCGCCAGGCCGGCCCTCAGGCGTGCGTGCTGGTCGATACCGGCCATCACTATACGTCGCAGAACATCGAGCAGATCGTGGCCTGGCTGCTGCACACCGGTCTTCTCGGCGGATTCCATTTCAATGATCGCCGCTACGCCGACGACGACCTGACCCTGGGTTCCATCGATCCCTATCAGATCTTCCGCATCTTTCACGAGATCCACTGCGCCGCCGCCGACGGCCTGGAGCTCGATGTGGCTTTCATGATCGACCAGAGCCACAATTTGAAAGGCAAGATCGAAGCTATGGTGCAAACCGTTGTCACAGCCCAGGAGCTGTTCCTGAAGGCGGCTATGGTCGATCGCGGGCAGTTGGCGCCACTGCAGCAGTCCTGCGATCTGGTGGCGGCCGAGGAGCTGTATCGCGGCGCGTTCTGGCGGGACGTCCGCCCGCTCACACGCGCCTGGCGCGAGGCCCGCGGCCTGTCCGCCGATCCACTGGCTGCGCTCCGCGTCGGCGGCTACCTGGAGCGCATCGGGCGCGAGCGCGGCAGCCGCAGCTCGGCGGTAAGCAGTTACGCCTGAAAGAGAGCCACTGGACGAGGGATCTTCGGATCAATAGCCCGTGGATCGTTTGAATTTTTGAAAGGGCGCGGTCGGGAACCGGGGAGCCCTCTGGGCCGGGTCGGGTGCCGCGTCGCAAAATCCGCAGGAATACGTGGGCTCTGGCCCGGCAAGGAAAAATGGAGCCGCGTGCGGACTTAATCAGTGGCCCCCTCTGAGGATGCTTTATGATGTTTCTCTCGATTGATTTGGGGTTTGAAAGCACAGGCGAGTGGAGGAAAGGTTGGCCAGGACAAAAATCAAGCGGCTGTACCTGATTCCGATTCTCTCCAAGGCGCTCGACGTCATCGAGCTGCTGGAGCGGGACCACGCGTCCCTGACCCTGGAGGATGTCTACCAGAAGACTAATATTTCGAAGACCAGCGTTTATCGCATCCTCAAGACCCTCGTTCACCGCGGCTACCTGGCCCAGACCCAGAACGGGCAGTACCGGCTGGTCTCGCGTCCGCGCCGTTTGCACTTCGGATTCGCGATGCAGAGCGCCGAGATGCCTTTTTCCGTGGCCGTGGCGCAAAGTGTTTCCGCCGCCGCGGCCGCCTCCGGCGTCGAACTGCTCACCCTCGACAATCGCTTCGATCCCGACGTAGCCGTGCGCAATGCCGAAGAGTTCGTCGCCAAGCGCGTCGATCTGGTGCTCGAATTCCAGGTGGAGGAAGCCGTGGCCCCGCGCGTGGCGCATATCTTCAAAAAAGCCGACATTCCACTCGTGGCCATCGATGTGCCCCACCCCAACGCCACCTACTTTGGCGTGGACAACTTTGAGGTCGGCTACGAGGCAGGCTCGCTGCTGGCTCAGTACGCCCAGCGTAAATGGAAGGGAATCGTGGACAAGGTCCTGGGCGTGGGATTCAGCGAGGCGGGCAGCTTTGTCGAGAGCCGCATCGCCGGGGCTTTCGACGGCATTCGCGAACGGCTGGCCGAGCTGACCACCGGCCAATTCCTGCGCATCGAGGGCCGTGGCATGCGCGAAGCCAGCCGCGTCGCGATGAGCGAATTTCTGCGCGGCTTTCCGGCCGGAAAGCACACGCTGGTGGCCGCCGCGACTGACTCCAGCGCCCTCGGCGTCCTCGATGCAATTCGCGCCGCGGGCCAGGAGGCGAACTTCGCCATCGTCGGCCAGGATTGCATTCCCGAAGCCCTCGAAGAGATGCGCGCGGGCTCGAGCGCGCTCATCGGGTCCATCTCCCATGAAGCCGAAAGCTACGGTCCGCGCCTCATTCAGCTCGGCATCGCCCTGCTGCGCGGCTACTCCGTGCCGCCCTACAACTATGTGCATCATCGCGCCGTGACCGCGGAAACGCTGGGCGCCGGGCTGGAGTCTGAGAATACCGCGCAGGCCCGTCTGTCGGATGCCGCTCCTGCCGCCGGTCCCCGCTGAAAAAGGGATTTTCCATTGTCTCCCGCTGTATGATGGTAACTGAGCTCGTCAAATTCCCCGAAGACTGGTTTCGTATGACACTGGCAACTGTTGCTTCCCCTGTACTCAAATTCCTCGAAGATCGCTGGGACTCCAGTGTCGCAGCCACTCTGGACGAGCCGGAGTTGCTTCGCTATCGCTCCAACCTGCTCGGTTCCGATCTCCGCATTACCAACTTCGCCGGGGGCAACACCAGCTCGAAAGTCGCCGAGATTGACCCACTTACCGGCGAACCCGTAGAAGTGCTCTGGGTAAAAGGCTCCGGAGGCGACCTGGGCAGCATCAAGCGTACCGGCTTTGCCACCCTCTACCAGGAAAAACTGCTGGCCCTCGAACGCATGTACAAGGGAGTGGAGACCGAAGACGACATGGTGGCCATGTACCCGCTGTGCGCCTTCCGCAACAACCCCGTGGCCGCATCCATCGATACGCCGCTGCACGGGTTCCTTCCTTTTCCGCACGTCGACCACCTCCATCCCGACTGGGGCATTGCGCTGGCGGCGTCGGCCAACGGCAAAGCCAAAATGGAAGAGTTCAACCGCGAGTTCGGCCATCGTCTCGTGTGGCTGCCCTGGCAGCGCCCCGGATTTGAACTGGCCTTGATGATGAAGCGCGCCGTCGAAGAGAATCCGGGCTGCGACGGCATCGTCCTTGGCGGCCACGGCCTGTTCACTTGGGGACAGACGCAGCGCGAATGCTATCTGAATACGCTCAATGTCATCGACAGCATCGGCCAGTTCATTGAGCGCCACGGCAAAGGCAAAATCCGCTTTGGCGGCGAAGCCGTACCCGCGCGCGCCGGCCGCAGGCAGCTCGCCGTCAAAATTGCGCCCTTCCTCCGCGGCCGCATCAGCGCGCAGCAGCGCTGGATCGCAAGCTTTACCGATGCGCCCGATGTGCTTGAGTTTGTGAACTCGGCTTACGCCCGAGATCTGGCCTTCCTCGGCACCAGTTGTCCCGATCACTTCATCCGCACCAAGATCCGCCCGCTCTTCATCCCCTGGACCGCGGACGAAGGGCTGGACGCTCTGCGCCTGCTGATCGATAGCTCGCTGGCCCAATACCGCAAGCAGTACCGCGCTTACTATCGGGCCTTCGCCACACCCGCCTCGCCTGCGCTGCGCGACGCCAGCCCTGCGGTGGTGCTCATTCCCGGCCTGGGCATGTTCAGCTACGGCAAAAACAAGACCGAGGCCCGCATTGTCGGCGAGTTCTACACCAACGCCATTCACGTGATGGAAGGCGCCAGCCTGCTCGGAGATGGGGAGATCTCCGGCCCCGTCCCGCAATGCCCGCCGGGGATGGATCCTGCCACCTTCAAGGTCTTCACCAACTACGTGGCCCTGCCCGCGCAGGAGGCCTTCCGCATCGAATACTGGGCCCTGGAAGAAGCCAAGATCCGCCGCCAGCCGCCGGAGAAAGAACTCAGCCGCCGCGTGGCCTTGGTGATCGGCGGCGCCAACGGCATCGGCCTCGAAGTAGCTCGCCTGGCTGCGGCCCGCGGAGCCCATGTAGTGGTCGCCGACCTTGACTTCGAAGGCGCGGACCGAATCAAAGCCGGGCTCGCCAGCGTCACCTCCGCGGAGTTCACCGCCTCCAGCGCCGTCGACATTCGCAGCCGCGAATCCATTCGCGCCGCTCTCGATACGGCGGTTGCCGCCTTTGGCGGCGTTGACATTCTCGTGAACACCGCTGCGCGCTACATGTCATATCCGGATGGCGTCGTCCCTGACAGTGCATGGTCTGCCACGCTCGACGTGAACGTGACCGCGAACTACCTGCTTGCCGACGAAGTGGCCAAGGTTTTCGAGGAGCAGGGACTGCACGGCAACATCGTCTTCACCAGCTCGGCCAACGCGGTGGTCCCCAAAAGCGGAAGCGAGGCTTATGACGTGAGCAAAGCCGCGCTCTCGCATCTCGTCCGCGAGCTGGCGGTCTCGCTGGGGCCGAATGTGCGCGTCAACGCCATCAGCCCCGCCACCGTGGTCAAGGGTTCCGCGATGTTTCCGCGCGACCGGCTGCGCGCTTCGCTTACCAGGTATAACATTCCTTTTCAGGAATCGTTCAGCGACGAAGAACTCCGCAGCCGCCTGGCCGCTTTCTACGCCGAGCGCACGCTCACGCTCAAAACCATCGAACCGGCCGACTGCGCGGAGGCAATCCTCTTTCTGGCCAGTCCCAGGGCGCGCTGCACCACCGGCCACATCATTCCGGTCGACGGCGGCCTCACCGACGCCTTTCTGCGCTGAGCCTTCAAATTCAAAAAAATGCACTCCGTGCCCAATCCTTTTCGCGGTTTCATCGCGAAAAGGGTGGCACAGCAAGACTCCGGCCTCGCCGCATTCGATTCAGCACAATTCTGGGTACCCCAGGTCCCGATTTTGGGACCTGGGAAACTACGAACGCTCACACCTCCCACCGTGGCTTCTAATCGATAGATAATGAATACGGAGTTCAACGTCCATCATGCAGGAACCTGCACGCGTTGCCATCGATCTAGGCGCTGAAAGCTGCCGCGTTTCGCTGCTTCGATGGGAGGGTGAGCGGCCTTCGATCGGGCTGATCCATCGCATCCCCAACGGCCCGGCGCATCGCGGCAATTCGCTGCATTGGCCGCTCGCATCCATACTCGCCGGCCTCGAGGAAGGCCTGCGCAAGGCAGCCGCTGCGGCGCCCGAAGGCATAGCCTCTATTGCCGTCGACAGTTGGTCGGTAGACTACATGCGCCTGGCGCCCGACGGCACGCTGCTTCGCGAGCCCTTCTGCTACCGCGACGAGCGCACTGTCGCCAGCAAAGATGCGGCGGACGTCCTGATCCCGCCCTTCGACCTTTATCGGCGCACCGGCACGATGCCGCTGCGCATCAACACCGTTTACCAGTTGCTCGCCGACCCCGCCGCCGGGATCGACGGGCGCGCTCCCTGGGTCATGTTCCCCGAGTATGTTCTCTACTGGCTCAGCGGCCGGCGCGTGGCCGAATACACCAATGCCTCGCACACCGGCCTCGTCAATCTCCAAACCGGCGCCTGGGACCCCGACCTCTTCCGCCTGCTCGACCTGCCCATCGAGGCCGCTCCGCCGATCGTGCCCGCGGGAACGATTCTCGGCCCGCTCAGAGGCCCGCTCAACGCGCTTGACGCCTTCTGGAACACGCAGATTATTGCGCCCGCGACGCACGATACCGCAGCCGCCATTGTCGGAATCCCTACCGACCTCACCAACACCGCCTACATCAGTTCCGGCACCTGGTCGCTGGTGGGCGCCGTCATCTCCGCTCCCGTCACGTCGCGCCTGGCCTTCGACGCTGGATACACAAACATCGGCGCGGCTGCAGGCGGACTTCTGTTTCACTCCCTCATCAACAGCATGTGGGTGCTCAAGCAGTGCATGGACTCCTGGGCCGCCGACGGACGCCCCTGGAACATCGAGGAGCTCATTCAAGAAGCCGCTGCATGCAATGCGGCCACGGGGCTACTGGACATGGATGCCGAAACCCTGATGCTCGATACCGGAATGCCCGGCCGCATCAACAGCGAGCTCTCACGGCTCGGCTTCGATCCCATCTCCGACGTGGCGGGAAACGAGCCGGCCTTCGCGCGGGTGATCTTTGAAAGCTTGGCCATGCGCTACGCCGCGGCGCTGGCGAACCTTGAGAAGATGCTGGGCCGCAGGTTCGAGCGCATCCACATGATTGGCGGCGCCAACCGCAACAGGCTTCTGGTCGAGCTCACCGAGCGGTACTCCGGGCTCAGTGTAGAAATCGGCGAGTGCGAAAGCTCCACGGTCGGCAATCTGGCCGTGCAACTGGCCGCTGGCGCCGCGGGCCGGCCGGTGACTCCGGAATCGATTCGCGCCTGGGCCACGCGCCTTTGCGACCGTTCTTAAATCGGAATTACCGGGCGCCCCAGGTCCGGGTTTTCGGACCTGGGACAGCACCACCCCGCCCTTCAAGACTGCAAGAAAGCAATCATCGCCGGGCTTCCTGCCGCCGCGTACTTTCCCGTGAACGTGAGCATCCCCGTCTCGCGCTCAACGCGAAACGAAGTAATGCAATCGCTGCGCTGGTCGCAGGCATAAACGAAACTCCCGCTCGGATCGAACCCAAAGTATCGTGGATAGTCGCCCCTCGTCGGTACTTCGCCAATCAGCGTGGGCCGACCATCGCTGGCGATGGCGCAGATCGAGATTGTATCGTGCAGCCGGTTCGCGCTATAGAGAAATCTTCCATCCGGCGAGACCTGAATCTCCGACCCGAAGCTCGTTCCCGCAAAACCAGGAGGCAGCGCGGAAAGGATCAGCTCCGCTGTCAGAACTCCGCCTGCAGGATCGTATCGAAGAAAGACGATCGTCGAATTTTCCTCCTGAAGCAGATACATCCACCGGCCATTCGGATGAAAAGCGAAGTGGCGTGGCCCGGCGCCCGAGGGCAGGGAAATGGGATCGCCGCTTGGCATCAGCTTTCCGGTCGCCGCATCGAAGCGGTAAACATAGATCCTGTCCTGCCCCAGATCAGTCGCCAGCACGAATCGGTTCGCCGGGTCCGGTGCGATCATGTGCGCGTGCGGCGCGTCGTGTCCGCTGATGGCGAAGCTTCCAGGCGGCGCGCCCGTGGCCTGCGTGGGGCCAACGGCGCCCGAGTCGCGATGCATATCCACGGCGTCGCCCAGGCGTCCATCGGCAAGAATCGGCAGCACGGCAATGCTCCCGCCCGCGTAGTTGGCCACGAATGCGAACTTGCCCGTTGCGTCGAGGCTCATGTGCGCCGGCCCCGCGCCGCCGGAGCATACCGTATTGAGCAAACCCAGATCCCCGCTCGCCGCATCCAGCGCAAACGCAGTCACGGAACCGTTTCCCCCTGCAAAATCCGCAACTTCGTTGATGGCGTAGAGATACTTCTTCGAAGGATGAATCGCAATCCACGAGGGGTTGGGAGTCTTCACCGCCAGCTTCCGGTTCGACAACTCCCCGCTGTGCGCATCCATCTCGAACCGATAGATGCCCTCGCCGTGTCCTTCGCCGTCTACCGCGGTGGTGTAGGTTCCCACGTAGGCCAGCACCTTGCCCCCGCTTGCTTCTTCGGCCATCGTACGGCTGACCACCGAATGCGCAAGAATCACAGCCCCGGCATCTTTCAGGAAACTCCTGCGCGAATAATTCCGCAACATTTCGCTCATCAATATCTCCCCAAACTCTCCGCGCCCCGTGCAATCTGTTTTTTCCGCCGCAAGGGCGCGACAGCAAGAATCTCATTCAACCTGGGCGCAAATCTGACCATTCCGTTCATCCCGCGAAATGCCACAGTACCGCGGTAAAAAACAGCCCCATGACCGCGATGATCGTCTCGCACACCGACCACGTCTTCATCGTCTGTCCAACGCTCATATTGAAGTACTCTTTCACCAGCCAGAACCCGCCGTCGTTCACGTGCGAAAAAATCAATGCGCCCGAGCCGGTGGCAATGGCCAGCAACTCGGGATGAACGCCCGGAGTATGCAGCGCGATCGGCGCCACAATAGTGGCCGCGGTGGTCATCGCCACCGTTGACGACCCCGTCGCCAGCCGCATCAGCGCGGCCAGCAGCCACGCCAGCAGCAGCAGCGGCACATGGCCATGCATGGCCACGGTAATGATCGCGCCCGAAACGCCGCAGTCCTGCAACACCCGTCCGAACCCTCCGCCCGCCCCGATCAGCAGCGTGATGGCCGCGGTTGGCGCCAGGCATTCGTTGCTGAAGCGAAGAATGGTCTCGCGCGAAAATCCGCGCATAGTGCCCAGGGTGACAAAACTGAAAACCGCGCCAATCAGCAACGCCATGTCGTCGTTGCCAGCCAGGCGCAGCGCACTATTCAGCCCGCTGCCCGGAGCCGAGACTGCATCGGCCCAACTGCCCACCAGCATCAGTGCCACCGGCAGCACGATCGTGAACACGCTCAGCCAGAATCCCGGCAGGTGCTGTCCTTCCTCATGCCCGGCGAGCTGGTCGGCCATCGGGTTTTCGGCGGGCAGACGGATGTGCGGAGCAATCAGCTTCGCGTACAGCGGCCCCGCGATCACCGCGGTGGGAACGCCAACCAGCAGCGCGTAGAAGATGGTGCGGCCCACGTCGGCCTTGAAAATGGTCACCGCAAGCATCGCCGCCGGGTGCGGAGGTACGAGCCCGTGCACCACGGAGAGCCCGGCCACCATCGGAATTCCGGCCAGGACCAGCGATGTGTTTGTGCGCCGCGCCACCGTAAACAGAATGGGAACCAGCAGCACAAAGCCAACTTCAAAGAACGCCGGCAGCCCCACGATGAGCGCTATGGTCACCATGGCCCAGGGAACATTTCTTTCGCCAAAGGTCCTTATCAGCGTATACGCGATCCGGTCCGACGCACCCGACTCGGCCATCATCTTGCCGAGCATGGTGCCTAGCGCCACAATGATGGCGATATGTCCCAGCGTCCCGCCCACGCCGATCTCAAAAGAGTGAATCACGGTGGGCATCGGCATGCCGGTCACCACCGCCAGTGACAGCGCGGTCACCAGCAGCGTGATCACCGGATTCAGCTTGACCACAGCGACCAGCACAATGAGGCCGATGACCGAAATCAGCGCCGCGGCAAGCAGAAACAAGCTGTGAGAATCGATCGCCGTCATGGCAAGAGCGCCGCTCCCGTCAGGAAAAATGGAATGCGAGGATTCTCGCTATCCCAGGTCTCTGAATTGGGACCTGGGCACCCCGAGTTTGTGCAAGGATAAGCAGTTGTAGACCGGGCTATTGTATCCATCCGGTCTTTCCGCGGGGCAGATAGCGCCCGCCGTGTTTGCCGGTTGCTCCTTCGGCAGTATAGGAGAGAACACCGTTCACCCACACCGAGGAAATCCCCCGCGCCGGGCGAATGGGATCGGCGTACGTAGCCGTATCGATGATGGTCTCCGGGTCGAACAGCGCCAGGTCGGCGCCATACCCTTCGCGGATGAGTCCGCGCCCCGCCAGGCCGAACCGCTGTGCCGGCATGCCGGTCATCTTGTGAATCGCCTCGGCCAGCGAAAGCAATTTTTCTTCGCGGCTATACACTCCCAGCACGCGCGGAAACGTTCCCCACAGCCGTGGGTGCGGGTGTGGATCGCAAGGCAATCCGTCCGACCCGATCATGGTTGCCGGATGGCGCAGAATCCGCCTCATATCTTCTTCCGCAATGCTGTGATAGATGGCTCCGGCGGGCTGCAGCCGGCGTGCCGCTTCGAGCTGGCTCACTTGCCACACTCCGGCAATCTGTTCGAGCGTTCGTCCCGCCATCTCCTCGTGCGGCGTGCTCCAGGTGACGGTGATCTTCACGCGCTCATCCACCTGGCGCAGATCCAGTGTCGTCGACGCGGCGGCATACGGATAGCAATCGCATCCCGCCCGCTGCATCTTTCGCGCCGCGTCCAGCGATTCCAGCACTTCGCCGCTGCGTCCCCAGTTGGCGATCCCCGCGCACTTCAAATGCGAGACGATCACCGGGACACGGTTCCGCCGTCCGATCTCGAAGGCTTCCTCCATCGCGTCCAGAATCTTCTCGGTCTCCGTCCGCATGTGAGTGGCGTACACCGCTCCCGCTGCGGCCAGCGGCGCGGCCAGCTCCAGCACCTCCTTGGTGGTCGCCGCATGGGCCGAGAGATACGCGAGTCCAGTGCTCAGCCCCAGGGCGCCGCAGTCCAGGGCCTCTTCAAGCTGCTCCCGCATCGCGGCGATCTCCTTGCCAGTGGCCGCGCGATCCAGGCGGTCCATGTGGTTGTTGCGCAGTGCCGTGTGCCCCACCAGCGCGCTCACGTTCACCGCCGGCCCGGCTTCGCCGATGGCGTCGCGGTACGCGGCAAACGCGGGATAGCGAAACCACTCCCGTGCGCCCAGCAGATTCATGGGCTCCGGCGGCTCGCCGCGCAGACGTACCGGCGCGGCGCTGATGCCGCAATTGCCCACGATCACCGTGGTCACGCCCTGCGAAAGTTTGGGCAGCATGCCGGGCGCGCGAATGACCGCGATGTCGTCGTGCGTGTGAACATCGATGAAGCCCGGAGCCAGAGCCAGTCCGCGCGCGTCCACCGTCTCCCTTGCGTTCATCGCGAGCGGCGCTCCGATCGCCGCAATGGAGTCCCCGCGCACAGCCACATCGGCGGGCTGCGGCGCCGCGCCGCTGCCGTCCAGGACCATTGCATTGCGAATGAGAATATCCGCCTTCAGCATTTCACCGCCGTCAGCCTATAGGCTATTCCTGTCGTGCCTGGTTGTCCCATCGCGCTCTTGTTCTTATCCCCACGGAGCATAGCCGAATGAACCGCTCCTCGCCCGGCCACGCGCCGAATCCGTCCACAATCTCTCCCTTGAATCAAGGTCTCGGCAGGCTGGATCGCGCCCTCGACGCGGATGAGATCGTGTCGCCCGCCCTTCACGTCTAGGCCTACGTGCACTCCGTTCCCGAGCCTAAGACCGCGATAACCGGCCTCGGGAAGCGCGATGCCGCTTTCGACTCCGGCCTGCCCTGCCCGGCGTTGCACTTCCGCCCCGGCCAGCCGGCGCCTGCCGCGGCGGGAGTGTGCGCCAAGGCGGCCAAATTGAAGCGGGCGCGTTAGTAACGAGAGTGATTGCGCAGCCTGATTTCCTAGTTACTAAAAGACAACCCCTTTATTACGTAAGAAATAAAACGTTACTGACGCGCCTGTCCAGGCAGGAAATTCAGAAAATTTCACTTGCATTCAGGGTTTCGCGTTCTCTAAAGTCCTGCTCACTCGACTTCTCCACAAATGATCTATTTCTTACATGCAAATCACTTGTTTTCAACGACATGTAGATTGTTTGGGACGATGAGCAACTGAGCCGATTTTCGGACGGCTACAGGTGCGTCTTCGTGTAATGCCATAAAACCAAAAGGCTTAGTTTGAACTGGCCGGAAACCACAATCGAACCGCAGCCGGTTAAGTGCCTGCCGCGCCAGCCCTACCCCGATATGAAATCAACGGAGGATCGCACCATGTGTGACCGTGGACGGAATCTGATATGCAACCGGAACAACCTGGTTCTTCTCTCGCTCGGCGCCGCTCTTGGCCTGTTCTCTTCGGCCGGCGCGGGAGCGCAGACCACGGTTTCGGCGACCACGATCGCCTTCGGCATCCAGGAGACCGGCACCACCAGTCCGTCCAAAACCGTTTCCCTCAAGAACACCCAGGCGGTTACCCTCAACATCACCTCCATCACGGTGCCGAATCCTCCCTATTCCATCACCGCAACCACCTGCGGAACCACGTTTCCCAGTACGCTGGCCGCGGGAGCCAGTTGCACCATCAGCGTCGCGTTTTCCCCCACGGCCATCGGCAACGCACCGGCCGGCTCGTTGACCATCAACGACGACGCCACCAACACCCCGCAAATGGTGGCGCTCACCGGAACGGGAGCCGGCCCAACGTCCCTCAATACGACCTCCGTCGGGTTTGGCAACGTAGTGGTAGGGCAGACTAGCGCGATCCACGTCGTCGACCTCAGAAACAACCAGTCAACCTCCCTTTCCATCACCTCGATCACCGTGCCTTCCGGCGGCTATGCGCTCGATCCCTCCACCACTTGCGGCAATCCCGGCTCGCTTGCCCCGAGCGCCACATGCGTCATCGCCGTCACGCTGACTCCCACGGCTTTGGGCGCGGTTCCGGCCGGAAACCTGACCATCAACACCAACGCCACCAACACCCCGCAGTACGTCGCGCTCACGGGCACGGGAATCGGCCCGACTTTGACTTCGGTCTCCTCTCTGGCCTTCGGAAATCAGGTCGAAGGTCAAACCAGCCTGATCAAGACCTTCACCTTTACCAACGAGCAGGCGGCCACACTCAGCATTACCTCGATTACGGCGCCGGCCGGCGGCTATGCCATCGATCCATCCACGACCTGCGCCAATCCCGGTACGCTGGGCGCAGGCGCCACCTGCACCGTCGGAGTCACGTTCACTCCCACGGCCCTGGGCCTTGCGCCGGCAGGCAAGGTGATGATCAATTCGGGCGCCACGAATAGCCCGTCTTTGGTGGCCGTCACCGGTACGGGAATTGCCCCCACCACGCTCTCCGCCACAACCGTGGCCTTTGGCACCGTGGTTTTGAACCAGACCAGCGCCATCAAGACCGTCACCCTTACCAACATTCAGCCGACCACCGCTCTCTCCATCTCTTCGCTGGCGATTTCCGGGGACACCCAGTTTGCTCTCGATCCTTCGTCGACCTGCTCCACCGGCGCTCCGCTCGCCGCCGGCGCCAGTTGTACCTTCGCGTTCACGTTCACGCCCACCGCCACGGGCGCGCAGCCTAACGGGACGCTGACCATCAGCGATGGTGCGATCAACAGCCCGCAAACGATCACCCTGACCGGATCGGGAGAGGCAGCGATTTCGCTCAGCCCGTCGAGCCTGGCATTCGGCTCCGTGGCCGTGAACACCGTCAGCGCCACCAAGACGCTGACCCTCAAGAACAATCAGGCTGCCGCGCTGACCATTACCGAGGCCGTGTTCGGCGGGTCGTTCGCGCTCGACACCAGCTCCAACACCACTTGCGCCATGGCCGGCGGCACGGTCAGCGGTACGCTGGCCGGAAACTCGAGCTGCGTCATCGGAGTCCTATTCGATCCGACGGCCACGGGAGCCTCATCCGGCGGCCAGATTACGGTCATCAACTCTGCCCCGACAGGACCGGTGTATTCAACTCTGTCCGGAACCGGAGTTGCGGCGGTCACGCTCACGCCGAGCACAGCCACGGGCTTCGGCAATGTGGTTGTCAACACGACCAGCGCGTCGAAGAACGTGTACGTGACCAACAATCAGGCCGTCAAGCTGAATTTCTCGACCATCACCGTCGCCCCGCCCTTTGCCATTGCGCCCGCCACCACCACCTGCATCGCGGGGACGCCCCTTGCGGCGAATAGCAACTGCACGATCAGCGTTACATTTGCACCCTCGGCCCTCGGCGCTGTCACGCCCGTTTACCTGAGTATCAATGACGATGCCATTAACAGTCCGCAGATGGAGGAACTCGAAGGAACCGGGGTTGCGGCCGTATCCGTAAGTCCGGCGACATTGGCCTTCGGCACCGTGGTGGTCAACGAGCAGTCGGTCAAGAACGTCACGGTCACGAATTATGAGCCGAATGCGGTGGTAATCGACTCGATCTCGGGACTCACCGGCATCTTTTCGCAGAACACCACCAACAGCACCTGCCCCGTGTCTCCGAACACGCTGGCCGCGGGCGCCAGTTGCGTCATTGCCGTTAACATTACCGCGACCGCGACAGGAGCGCAGTCCGGCTCGGCCACAGTGACCTACAACGCGGTCGGGAGCGTAACAACTGCCGCCGTCGGCTTCAACATAACCGCCAATGCCGTGCAGCCGGTTGTCTTTTCCCAGGTGGCACTGGGATTCGGGGCGCAGTTGGTGGGAGTCAGCGCGGTCAAGACAGTCACGCTCTTCAACGAGCAGAGCGTTCCTTTGAACATCTCCGGCATTACCATTACCGGCGCCGATCCTAACGACTTCTCCTTTACCAGCGCGTGCCCAACCGTGCCGCTTTCGCTGGCCGCGAGCTCCCATTGCACAATTTCGATTACCTTCACGCCCCAGGCATCGGGAGGCCGGGTCGCCACGCTGAGCGTCTTCGACGATGCGCTCGGCAGCCCGCAGACCATGGCGCTATCCGGCTCGGGTAACGCGCCGGTTCTGGTTTCGCCTGGCTCGATCACCAACTTCTCGGCCCCCGTGGGAACCACCAGCGCGTACAAGACCATCACCATCACCAACGAAGAGAGCACCACGCTCAGCATCACCAATTTCCAGCTCAGCGGCGACTATGTGCAGACTTCGACCACCTGCGGATCGGCGCCCCCCTATTCGCTCGCGCCCAGCGCCGCGTGCAATGTCACCGTGAGCTTCGATCCCACCATCGGCGGCACGCGTCCCGGCCAGTTGCAGATCTATGACAGCGCCCTCACGAGCCCACAGGTGGTTAACCTCTCCGGCACCGGCACCTCGCCGCTGACGATCTCGCCGGCTTCTCTGTCGTTCAGCGCGCAACTGGTCAACACCACGAGTGCGGCCAAGAGCGTTACGCTCACCAACCACGAGTCAGAGTCCGAGACCTTCACGCTTACGCCTTCCGGCCCATTCTCTGCCTCCAGCAACTGCACCGGGGTCATCGCTCCCAACTCCACCTGCACCATCTTCGTCAGCTTCTCCCCCACCAGCACCACGCCTGCTACGCAAAGCGGGAGCGTGAGGATTACCGACTCAGCTCCGGGTGGTTCGCCCATTAATTTGTCGCTCACCGGCGTGGCCACAGCTACCAATCCCGCCGCGGCCGTGGCCGTGGTTTCGCCCGGAGCCGGAGCGGCCGGCACAGTTGTTCCGGTGGTCATTACCGGCAACGGCTGGACGCACTTCAATTCGTCTTCGACGATCGGTTTCGTCGACACCAACAGCAGCAGCTATGCGGCCGACATCACCGTATCGAGCGTCACCGCCGTATCGCCTAACCAGCTCAATGCGACCCTGACCCTGGCCGGCGGGACGGGCGTGGTTTACGGCGCGCGCAACATCACTGTCACCACCCCGCTCTCGGGCGGAGGCACGGAAACCGCCAAGCTGAGTTCGGCCTTCATCATCGCCGATCCTTCTCTTTCGCACACCATCACTGCCGTGAGCCCGGCCTTCGGCTCGCAGGGCCAGACGCTGGTGGTGAGCCTGACCGCTTCGGGCACCAACTTCGTGCAGGGCACCACCTTTGCAAACTTCGGCGACGGCATCACGGTGAACTCGCTCACCATTAACAGCCTGACCACAGCCACCGCGACCATCACCATCAGCAACACCACGCCCATCGGCTACCGCACCATCACCATGGTCACCGGCGGCGAATTCGCCACCTCGGTTCTCTCGCCGCAAGGCAATCCCATCTTCCAGATCGGGCCGAACAGCGCCACGCTGGTCAGCCTGAGCCCGAATACGGAACCGCAGGGATTCGCAGGACCCATCACCCTGACCGCCAACGGCACGCACTTCCTGCAGAATGCAACCACTGTCTCCATCGGCGGCGTCACCGTGGGCGATGTCCTGGTGAGCAGCCCCACCACGGCGACGGTACAGATCATCGTGCCGGCCGGAGCACCGCTCGGCCTGGAGAACGCCACGGTTTCGACCGGCGGTGAAATGGCCACGCTGACCAACGCCTTCACCATTACCGGAGCCACGCCCGCACTGATCTCCGTGTCGCCGGCATCCGCTCAGCAAGGCCAGTCGACGAGTGTGGTGATCACCGGCAACGCCTACACTGCGTTCAATGCCTGCCCCGGCGGCGTCATTACGGCCGACTTCACCGGCGAGATTTCCAGCCCCACAGTGACCGTGAACAGCGCCAATCAGGTTACCGTGCCCATCACGGTCGCCGAGAACGCCAATGTGGGCAGCATCCCCGCCAACCTGACTTGCGGCGGCGCCGGCTCGGCAACCATCTTCCCCTTCACCTTCACGGTTACGCCTTCGGCGGCCGCCATCACCAGCGTTTCGCCCAACAGCGTGCCGCAGGGCGGCCAGGTGACCCTCAGCGTTACAGGCGTGAACACCGACTGGATCCAGGGCACCACGATGGCTTCCTTCTATCCCGGAGGCGTTCCGGTTCCGCAGGTCAATGAGGTCATCGTCAATAGCACTACTTCTGCGGCACTGGCCATCTCCGTTCCCACCAGCACCCCGCCGGGAACCTACAGCTTCTACATGGCTACGGGAGGCCAGATTGTCAGCGCCTCGATCAACGTCTACGCCAATACTCCCACGCTGACCATGAATCCCGCCAACGGCCTGTTGCCCTCGGCCGGCATCAACAGCTTCAGCGTCAGCTTCACCGGACAGTTCACGCACTTCTCGCAGTCGGCTACCGTACCGGTCATCTCCGGCCAGGGCGTCACCCTGACCAACTTCACCGTCAACAGCCTGGTCGGCGCCACCGGCACCATCAACATCGCGGCCGGCGCCGCTACCGGCGCGCGTCTGGTCACCTTCACCACCGGCGGCGAGATCGTCACCACCTACTTCAATGTCACCAGCACGCCGGTCGGCATCATCAGCGTCTCGCCGTTCCATGGGCCGCAAAGCACCACGATGGATGTCGAGATCGTCGGCCTCAACACGCACTTTACGTCGGCCGGACCCAACCCGACCCAGGTGATCTTCGGCGGCCCGCAGATTACGGTGAACAGCATCACCGTCAACAGCGCGACCGATCTGGTTGCCAACATCACCACCAGCTACACACCGCCCGGCGGCGCGCTCACGCCCACCCCGCCCGGATGGAGCGCGGTTTACATCAACACCGGCGCCGAAATGCTCATCACCGGCTTCTCGGTCGACGCGCCCGCCACGCCTTTAATTCTCAGCGTGGTTCCGAACAGCGCGGCCCAGGGCTCGACCGATACTCCGGTCACCATCACCGGGTCGCTCACCAACTGGGTGGCGGGCCAGTCTGAGCTCACCCTTGGCGCGGGGGTCACCGTCGCCAACCTCACCATCACCAGCCCGGTCACGGCGACCGCCACCATCAGTGTGTCTCCGACCGCGCCCGTGGGCGGCAACAGCGTGATCATGATCACCGGTTCGGAGGACGACTCGGGCACCGGCTTCAGCGTGACTCCCAGCGCGGCCTACATCTCCGGCGTTACGTCCACCGCCAACTGCGTGGGCAACTTTATCACTTATTGCGGAGTCTCCGGCGGCTCCGGCACGCCTCTTGTCGTTGCCCAGCTCCAAACCGCCATGCTCAACGTCACCGGCGTCGGCACGCACTGGCTGCAGGGAGAAACCACGCTCAGCTTCGGAGCCGGCGTGAACATCGATGCGCTCACCATCACCAGCCCCACAACGGCTACTGTCCAGATCACGGTTCTATCGAGCGCGCCCGTGGGCTTCGCCACCGCCACGGCCGTCACCGACGGTGAAACCGCCAGCCTGCAGCAGGCCATCGACATCGAAGAGGGCTCGCCCACACTGCTGGCCATCTCGCCGGGCGGCGCGCAGCAGGGAGCAACCCTTACTTTGTCGGTCCTGGGACGCTTTACCAACTGGTCCAGCGCACCGGGCCTCACTCCCAACGCGGCCTTCAACCAGGACATCACGGTGAACTCGGTCACGGTCATCGATTCGGAGACCCTCAGCCTGAACATCACCGTCAGTCCCTGGGCTTATGTTGACTTCGGCAGCCCATGCGGCCACGTTCTTACCATCACCTCGGGCAACGAGCAGGTTTCCACTGCGCCCATCCTCGATAACTTCTGCGTCTCGCAAGGCGCCGAAGAGATCACCGCCGTATCGCCCGCGGCCGGCGTGCAGGGATCCACTGAGACGGTGACCATCACCGGCTCGCAAACCAACTTCCTCAACGGCCAGACCACGGTCAGCTTCAATGACGGCAACATCAACGTGGGCGTGGCCAACGTGACCAGTCCCACCACGCTGACCGTGCCGATCGCCGTCACCACCTCGTCGGCAACCGGCTACAAGAACGTGACCGTCACCACCTACGGCCAGATTGCCACCCAGGTAGACGCGTTCCAGGTGAGCCCTGGTGTAGCTCAGCTCGTTGAAGCCATACCGAACGAGTACGAGCAGGGCGTGCAGAATATGGAAGTGCGCCTGATCGGCGAGTACTCGCACTTCAATGCGAGCAGCACCGCCACCTTCGGCGCCGGCATCACGGTCGTCGGTACGCCCACTTACATCAGTCCCACGGAGATCGACGCGGTCATCGATATCGATCCTCTGTCTTACGTGGGCAGCCGCAACGTGGTCGTCACCAGCCCCGGCGTGCCTTGCTCCGATCAGCCCCCGACCACCTATAACAACGTGACCTACGCCGGCTGCACACCCGGCAATCCCAACGGATTCGGCAGCGAGATCGTCAACGCCACCGTCTTCTCCATCATTCCCGGCCCGGCCATCATCACCAACGTCTCGCCCAACACCGGCAATGAAGGCCAGGAGATCGTCTTCAACATCACCGGCTCGGCCACGCACTGGCAGCAGAACTTCACGCAGTTCTACATTGCCGGCGGCGGTTCCGACATCACCGTCAACGACGTAATCATCAACAGCGCCACCAGCGCCACGGTCGACATGACCATTTCGCAGACGGCCAATGCCGGCGCGCGCTCCATCTACATGGTCACGGCGGGCGAGTCGCTCACCGATAGCGGCGCCTTCGTCGTTACCGGAGGTGTGCCTGCCATCAGCTATCTGACCCCGAATAACGCGCAGCCCGGAACCACCGAGCTCCAGGTCACGATTGTCGGCAACGCCTACACGCAATGGACCGGAACCGGAGCCAACGCGAGCACGGTCAACTTCGGCCCCGGCATCACGGTTGAAAGTTACAGCGTCGATGACGCATCGCACATCAGCGCCGACATCGACATCGGCCCAACCTGCACCAGCCCCGGCGTTCCCGTCGGCTGCGCCCAGTACGGCTACCGCACGGTGGTTGTGCAAACCGGCACGCAGGGCCTCACCGGCAACTTCGACGTGGTGGCGCCGCCGCCGCCGCCCACGCCGTACGTCTGGTACGAAGCTCCCAGCTCGGGCATCCCAGGCCAGACGGTCAGCGTGTACTTCTACGGCGTCAACACCGAGTGGAATATAGATCCGGTCACCGGCACCACGCTCACCGGGTGGGACGCGAACAACATCACGATCAACACGTACCAGGTCGTGAGCCCGACTGAGGCGATTGCCAACATTACCATCAATCCGAACGCACCCGCCGAGACGATGGGGCTTACGTTCACCACCAACGGCACCGCAACCTACGGTACTGAGGTCGACAATGCGTCCTTCAGGATCGTCATCTCGCAGCCGGTGCTGAGCATCGTCGATCCCGGCTCCGGCATGCAGGGTGCGCAGAATATCACCGTCAACATACTCGGCCAGTTCACGGCCTTCGACAGCACCACCACGTTCAGCTTCGGAGGGCCCGGCTCCGGCATTACGGTCAATGGTCCGCCGACCATTCTCGGTCCCACCATCGCCACGCAGAGCATCAGCATCGGCCAGGAGACCCCGACCGGCGGCTATTCGGTCACCGCGACCACTCCGGATGCGCCGCCAATCGCCCAGGTAGTCGGCGGCGCCGGCTTCTCCGTCACCCCGAGCCTCGCACTGATTTCGTCCGTCACTCCCAATACCTCGCCGCAGGGCACCACCATCACCGTCGACGTCCAGGGCTCGAACACGCACTGGAACGGCTCGACTGTGTTCTCCTTCGGCGCGGGCATCGTTGTAACCAGCACAACCGTCAACAGCGAAACGGATGCCACGCTCACGCTGGCGATTCCGCCGCTCGCTCCAGAAGGCACCACCAGCGCCACGGCCCGCACCAGCGGCGAAGTCGCCAGCCTCAACCAGGCCTTCGTCGTCACTGCCGGAACTCCGCTGCTCCTGTCTTCCGGCCCCGGTTCCATTGAGCAGCAGGGCGCCGCGGTCTTCACCATCCTCAGCCAGGCCACCAACTGGTCCGCCTTGAATCCGCCGGTGGTCAGTTACGGCGCCGGCATCACGGTCACCAACGTCAACGTCACCGGACCCACTTCGATGACCGTCGACGGCTATGTGCAGCCCACCACGTCGGTTGGCTATCGCAACCTCACAGTCACCACCGGCACGCAGACCCTGGGCATCAACAACGCCGTCTACGTGAGCCCCGGACCGGCGGTCATCAACAGTGTTACGCCTAACACCGGCGGCCAGGGAGTCACGCTGGCTTCGGTGGCCATCAACGGCATCAACACCCACTGGCAGCAGGGTGTCACCACGCTCAACTTCCCCGACGTTCTGGTGAACAGCTTCGTGGTGAACTCACCCACTTCCATCACCGCCAACATCACCGTCGACCTGAACGTGACCCCCGGACAAGTGTCGGTAACCGCGACCACCCTCGGTGAAGTCGCCACTGAAGTCAATGCCTTCACCGTCACCCAAACCCAGGCCGAACTGGCCTTCATCAGCCCGTCCAGCCTGCCACAAGGCGAGACCCAGAACGTCACCATCACCGGCATCGATACCAGCTTCAGCATCAGCAGCGCGGTTACGGCTGCCACCGGCGTCACCGTCAACTCCGTCACCTTCAACAGCGCGACTTCGCTCACCGCCAACCTCACCGTGTCGCCGACAATCACGCTGGGCTATAAAGCCATCACCGTGACCACCGGCGCCCAGATGGTCTCCAGCCCGTCGCTGTTCCAGGCAGTGGCTGGGCCTGCGGCCATCTCCGGCCTCAGCCCGGCATCCGGCGACGAAGGCCACGCGATCACTGTGCTCGTCACCGGAAGCCAGACTCACTTCTCGAGCGCCACAACGGCTGCGTTCGGAGGCGGAATCTCGGTCACTGGCATCACTGTGCTCAGCCTCACCTCAGCCAACGTCAATATCTCTATCCCCAACTCGACGCCCACGGGCGCCTACAACGTGACCCTCACCACCGGCGGCGAAGTGGCCACCATCCTGGGCGGCTTCACGGTAACCAACGGCACGCCCAC
This sequence comes from uncultured Acidobacteriaceae bacterium, assembly GCA_963770555.1. GTDB lineage: Bacteria > Acidobacteriota > Terriglobia > Terriglobales > Acidobacteriaceae > Telmatobacter. The sequence goes on along the minus strand of CAVYQC010000005.1, from coordinate 2,121,112 downwards.
AATCTCCGTCGTGAGTCCGCCCACCGGCAACCAGGGCGAAGTCAATCTCAACGTGAACCTCACCGGCCTGTTCACGAACTTTGTGAACGGAACCAGCGTGGCCAACTTCGGCGCGGGCATTATGGTGAACTCGACCACGGTTTCAAATTCCACCAGCGCGGTCGCCAACATCACCATCAGCGGCACGGCGGCGCTCGGTTCGCGCAATGTCACTGTCACCACCGGGGCTGAAGTGGCCAGCATCACCGGTGGCTTCACGGTTCTCGCCGGCATCCCGGCGCTCACCTCCGCATTGCCCACCACCGGCCAGGCCGGCACCACGCTGAATGTGGTCATCGACGGTCAATTCACCACCTTCCAGCAGGGCTTCTCGTCGGTGAGCTTCGGCTCCGGCATCACCGTGAATGTGGTTACCGTCAACAGCACCACGCAACTCACGGCCAACATCACCGTCGCGTCCAACGCCTCGGTGGGCAACCGCACCATTTCGGTCACCACCAGCGGACAGACGCAAAACCTCAATAACGGCTTCGCGGTCACGCCTGGAACGCCGGTCATTACCGAGATCAATCCCAACATCGGCACGCCGGGCGCCAGCGTGACGGTCACCATCTACGGCCAGTACACCAGTTGGGTGAACGGCACCACTACGGCCAGCTTCGGTCCCGGAATCAGCGTAGGCGGCGCTGCCGACGGCGTCTCCGGACCGGTAACCGTGACCAATGCCACCACTCTCACCGCTAACCTCGTGATCAACTCCGGCGCCGCGCTCGGACCAGTGTCCGTGATCACTACTACCGGCGCCGAAGTGGAGAACGTGCCCGGCGGCTTTACCATTCAGCCGGCCGTGCCTCCGTCGCCCACGCTGCTCTCGCTGAGTCCCGGACCGAACGTATCCTACCCTGCCGGCACAACCAACGCCGGTATGGCGCTCAATAGCTTCATCACCGCGGTCTTCAGCGAGCCGATGAGCCGCACGACGATTACCACCAGCACGGTGCTGATGTACCTGACCAGCAACCAGGGCCAGGGCAATATCGCGGTAACGGGCACTGTCTCCGTCGACCCAACCGGACGTGTCGTGACCTTCACGCCCGGCAGCCAGCTCGCGCCCAACTCAACCTATGAATTCGAACTGACGAGCGGCATCCAGAGCGCAACCGGCGTAGCCTTCAGCAATTACAGCGTGGACCTCTACACCAACGCCACGTCCGCAACCGCCGCGCCTACGGTGATTGCAGCCAATCCGCCTGCCTTGAGCACGGTCGGAACCAATGTGACCGTCCAGCTCGAATTCAGCGGCGACATGGACCAGAACACCGCATCCGGACTAACCGTGTCTTCCACCGGCGGCCCGGTTGCCGGAACCTACACCTGGAACTCCGAGCCGAACTGCTGCTCGTGGGGTCCGGGCACCGTCCTCACGTTCACGCCCAGCGCGCCTCTCACGGCCGGCACAACCTATACGGTCAACTACAGCTCGACGCTGACCGACACGGCCGGCAACGCACTTTCGCCGGGTTCGTTCACCTTCTCGACCGGTAGCGGCCCCGACACGGTCACCAACGTCTCCAGCACCAACTTCAACGGCCTGACCAACGTGGGCACCAACTTTGCGCCCGTAATCACCTACTCCAAGCCCGTCAACCCGATCGACATCAACACTGCCTGGGATGCCGGCACGGTGCAGTTCTACAACGCCGACAGCGGCAAGTACGTCGCCGGCACGGTCACCGTGGCTCCCAATGGACTCAGCGCCACCTTTGCGCCGTCCATTCCGCTGCTGCCCAACACCTACTATCGCGTCTACCAGGCGGGAGGGAACTACGATGCCGACGGCAACACCCTGAACGGCCTCAACTCCTACTTCACCACCGGCAGCGGCGAGGATCTGACCGCGCCAACCGTGGCCCTTGTCTCGCCGGCCAACAACGCAACCTCCGTGCCTCTGAACAGCCAGATCCTGGTTCGCTTCAGCTCGGCTATCAACTCGTCCAACACCAACGTGATCACGGTTACGCCTTCGGGCGGCTCGCCGATCGCCGGAACCACCACGCTGGCCAGCGATCTCGTCACCCTCACCTTCGTGCCCGCTGTCCAACTGCAGGCAGGCATCGTCTACACGGTCCAGGTGAGCGGCTACACCGATGTGGTCGGGAATGCAGGTTCGACCGTCACCAGCAGCTTCACCACGTCCAACTCCGCCGTCGAGATCAACGTCTCCACCGGCTTCACCGCCGGCGGTTCACTGATCACCACCAGTGGCGCTGCCGACGGTCACTGGACGGTTGTGCCCACCGGGCTCGCCAACGGCCCCACTTCCGATGAGGCGATCGGCTTGTTCGCGGCCACTGCTTCCACGACTCCTCCAGCCATCGGTCCGTCGCAGCCCCTCCTCGTCGTGGGTTCAGGAGATACGGGCCTCTATAGTGGATGGCCGGCCAACGGACCGAACTCAGACTGGGTCAACATCTATCCGGAGAGCACCACCGGCAATACCTTCGGCGTCTACTCGACCACCTTCAACATCTCCGGCAGCGTGCCTGCGAACCTCTGCCTGGTGGGCGCCATGGGCGTGGACGACAACGGAAAGCTGGGCATCAACGGCGTTGCCATCATGAGCAGCATCAGCGCCATCGGCAGCCTCACGCCGCTGAATCTGCCCATTTCCAGCTTCCTTGTAACCGGCGTCAACACCTTGTCGCTCGCCTGGGGATCGACCGACAACTCCTACGAGGCGTTCCGTCTGCAAGGCGTCATTGAGACCTGCGGCGCCAGCCTCACCGGCGGCCTCACGCTCTCCAGCGCGACGCCGAGCAACGGCGCCACCGGCGTTGCCACCAATACCACCATCACCATGAACTTCAACAATCCGATCGATCCGGCGACGGTGAACGCGACCACGCTGCCGGTCATGATCGGGTACAACAGCAACCAGGAGATCACCGGCAGCTACGTCGTCACCGGCAATCAGGTCGTCTTCACGCCGGACAGCCCGTTCCCGACCAGCACGCAGATCTATGTCGGCACCTGCAACGGACCGCTCGATCTGGCCGGAGACTCGGCCGGCGGCTGCTACACATCATTAATGAGCTTCACCACAGGCACCACGGCCACGCCTGCATCCACTCCGCTCCAGGTCATCGCCTTCACGCCGGCCGCGAGCGCCACCAATGTGGGCCTGCGCGCGCCCGTGTCGGCTACCTTCAACCGCTCCGTGAACCTGGGTACGATCAACCCCAACGCCGCCAACAGCGACTTCGCACTGTTTGAGGGCGACGGCCAGAGCCCGTGGTGCACCAGCTACTCGCACTCGCAGGACGACGCAACCCTGTCGTTCACGTGCTACGCGCTGCCGTCCAGCTCCAACTTGACCGCCATCCTGAACAACAACATCCAGGATTGGCAGGGCAATGCGCTGCAGAGTTTCTCGAGCGAATTCACCACCGGCCAGTACGATTCGAATACCAACGGAACCATCATCACCACCAGGCCGGGCAACGGCGCCAGCGGCGTCAACTCCGCCATGCCCATCGTCCTCTACTCCAACCTGCCCATCAACTCGTCCAGCGCCACCAACGGCATCCAAGTTGCACAGAACAACGTGCTCGTGCCCGGCTCGGTGCAGGTGCTGGACAACGGCTACACACTCGAGTTCACGCCCAGCACCGCGTTTGCGGCCGGCGCGCTCATCCAGTGGTGGACCACCGACACCCTCTTCGAATCCACCTACAACACGCCCATCAATGCGGCCTCCGGCTACTTCACTACCGCCGCTAGCACCGCCACTCTGGTGCCGGCCGTGCAAACCACTTCGCCGCCTGCCTACACCAACCCGATTGCGACCAACTCAATTTTCGACGTGCAGTTCAATACGCCGATCAATGCGTCGACCATTACCGCAACCAATATCTACCTGTACGATTCAACCACCGGCCTGCACCCGGCCGTGACCTATTCGCAGCCCCAGCCGAACGAGATTCTGATGGTGCCGACCAGCGCTCTGCCGGTCAACCATTACATCTACGTGTACATCACCGCCGGCTTGCAGAGCACCACCAGCGTGCCCGCCACGGCTACCAACTGGTACGAGTACACGGGCACAACCCCCGACACCACCCTACCCGCGGTCCAGAGTGCGGTACCTTACAACGGCGCAACCAACGTGGGCGTCAACGATACGCCAGGCATGGTCTTCAACAAGCCGATTGACCAGGTCAGTGTCAACGGCAATACCTTCCAGTTGCTGAACGGCAGCACACCGCTGGCCGGCAGCTACACCTTCAACTCCACTGACACGCGCATCGAGTTCGTGCCTCTCGCGCCGCTGCCGCCGGGCGCCACGCTTACCATGAAAATCAACGGCGTCACTGACCGGGTCGGCAATCCGATCACCTTCAGCTCGAGCTTCATGACCGGTCCGGGTCCAGACTTCACCGCACCTACAGTTGTCTATAGCAGCGTTAGCAGCGGTGGAAGCATCCCCACCAACTCGATGATCACCACGCAGTTCAGCGAGTCGATGGACGTGACTACCTTCACCGCGGGCCAGCCCGGCGCCTGCGGCAACTTCTACATCTACGACACGCTCGCGGGCACTTGCATCGCGACTACGTTGTCCTGGAACATGAGCCAGAATACTGCCTACCTTACGCCCACCTCTTTGCTGTCTGCCGGCCGCGAGTACGAGTTTGTGGCCGAAAGCGGGACAGACCTGGCCGGAAATCAGATGAGTGGCGACGCCTTCTACTTCTACGCGGACTTCGACTCCGCCACCGTTCCTCCCACGGTCATCAACTTCAACCCCATCGGCGGAAAGACCGGCCTAGGCACCAACGCGATCATTGAAGCGCAATTCAGCGCGCCCATCGATCCCAACACCGTCTCCGGCGTAACCTTGTCCGCGGGCGGCCCAACCGTACCCACTACGCCGGTCTTAAGCGCCGGCAACACCGTGCTGCAGCTTGTGCCGGCAGTGCCGCTGCTCCCCGGCATCGCTTACACCATGAGCATCGTCGGCGTGATGGACCCGGCCGGCAATCCGGTCGCTCCCATCAACAACAGCTTTACCACCGGCGCTACGTACGACATCAGCGCGGCTTCGATGACCACCTCCGATCCAGTCAGCGGCACCACCGTCGGCACCAACGTGACTCTGAAGATGATCTTCAACAAACCGCTCAACCCGATCACCGTCAGCAACAGCACCTTCAGGATGTATCTGAGCGATACCGGCCAGTTCATTCCGCTCGCCGTCACTCCGTCGACCAGCGGTCTTGAAGTCACCATGACGCCGCAAATCGCCTTGCTGCCCAACACCTATTACTACTTCCAGGCCTGCTGCGGCTTCCAGGATGAGGACGGCAACAACGGCAACGGGGTCAACGTCTACTTCTATACCAACGGCGGCGCGGACACGTCCGGTCCCACCGTTACCGTGACTCCGCCGCCGAGCATCACCGGCGTTCCATTGAACGCCCAGGTGACGGCCACTCTCGATGTACCCATGGATCCAACCAGCTGGTCCCAGAACTCGATCCAGCTCTTGAACGGCTCTACCCCTGTTGCCGGAACGGTGAGCCAAACCAGCAATCAGACGCTCAACTTCGTGCCCTCCGCGAACCTGTCGGCAGGCATCTCTTACACGATCCACGTGGGCAACTTTACTGACGCTAACGAAAACCCCGTCGTTCCTTATGTGAGCACCTTCACCACCGGCACGGCCGCGGCTACCTTGGGCCTCACCGTAACCAGCACCAACATCGCCAACGGCTCGACCGGCGTTTCCAACACGCAGCCGATCATCCTCACCTTCAGCCAGATTCTCGATCCCACCACGGTCAACAGCGCCACGCTGAAGGTGATGAACAGTTGGAACAGCAACCAGGCCCTCGCCGGCACGTATTCGGTGGTCGGCGCCCAGGTCACCTTTACTCCCAACAGCCCGTATCCCGCCGGCGCAGTCATCTATGTCGGCGAGTGCGGTGGTCCCACCGACGTGCTCGGCGACGTCTTCCAGAACGGCTCCTGCTACAGCGATCAGATCGTCTATTTCACCGTCAGCAGCGCCACCGAAACGCCCATTGCGTTGCAGGTGATCTCGGTCAGCCCGGCCGACGGCGCGGTGAATGTGGGCCGCGACCAGGCTGTCGCCGTCACCTTCAACGACTCCATCCTCTCCGGCAGCGCCAACAGCTATAACTCGCAGTTGTATTCGGGCCAGACTTTGCAGGATGCGGGCAGTTACAGTTTGTCGGCCGACAACCGCACGCTCACTTTCAATGTGGGCTCTCTCAACAACAACACCACTTACACCATCGATTTCCCCGCCGGCGGTATCAGTGACATGGCGGGCAACACTCTGAGCGCGACCTTCACCAGCAGCTTCTCCACTGAGGCCGATCCCACCACCGGCAACGGCGGAGTCAGCAGTACCGCTCCGGTGACGAACGCAAGCGGCGTGCCCACCAACACGCTGTTGACGCTCTATCTCAACCGTCAGGCCAATCCCTCCACCGTTCCCGGAAGCCTCACCGTCGCCGTCAACGGACAGGTCTACGCGGGCTCCGTGCAGGCCGACGCCAGCGGTTACGAAGTTCAGTACACGCCCACCGTCGCCTTCCCGGCCGGCGCTACCGTGCAGTGGTTCTTCTCCGGCGCAAGCGACGTCTACGGCAACCCGCTCAGCAGCGACAGCAGCTACTTCTACACTGCGGCGGCCATCAACGCCAGCACTGCGGAACCCACCATCGTCGCGGTGAGCCCGGAATGCTGCAACTCGCTGGTCATGCCCACCAACGGTGAGATTGACATCCAATACAGCCAGCCGCTGAATCCTTCAACGGTGACAAACGCCAACTTCTTCCAGGAGACCGGGCCTACGATCGCGTATAGCGTAGCATTGGGCACGCCCACCCTGGTGCGGATCACTCCAACCTCGCCCTACGCCGCGTCCACGCAATACGGCTTCTGCGCCAGCGCAAATGTGAAGGGAACCAATGGCGTTGCCGCTCAGAGCGCCTGCTACCTCACTTACTTCACCACCACGTCCGGTGCGGATACGACCCCCGGCACCGTTACCGTGGGCCCGCCGAACGGTTCGCCGAATATTGGCACCAACGCCTACATCCGCCTGCAGTTCTCCAAGCCCGCTGACCGGACAACGGTGAACTCTACCAACGTCCAGGTCACCACCGGCGGCAATCCCATCCCCGGCTCTTTCACTTACAACTACAGCAGCACGAGTCTGGTGGGCGCCAACTTCTATCCGCTCAATCCGCTGCCGCAATCGAGCGTTATCCAGGTCGCGGTCACGAATATCCTGGACTACGCCGGTAACGAGTTCAGCGAACCCACGGTGACCTTCACCACCGCGGCGCAGCCCGACTACACCACGCCGACCGCTACGCTCGACTTCGGCGGCAATACCTCGGGCGTTGCCACCAACGCATCCTTCACCTGCCTCTACTCGGAGGCGATGGATCCAAGCAGCATCACGCCCAACGGTACGTATCTTTACAGCTACGTCACCAGCGCGTCGGTTCCGGTCACCTACAACATCGCTCCGGACATGATGTCGGTCACCATGACGCCCATCTCGCCGTTGTTCGCAGATTCCGAGTACTACTATTACTGCGAGAATGCCATCGACCTGACGGGCAACGCGCAGCAAAACGCCGCATCCTACTTCTTCACCGGCAATGGCGCGGTCACTACCGAGCCGACGCTGGTTCAAGCCAACCCGCCCAACGGCATGACTAACGTGCCTGTGAATACCGGCGAAGGGCCGTGGAACAGTTCCAGCCTCAACCTGTTGTTCAGCGCGCCGGTTGCCACCGAGTCGCTGACCAACATCACGCTCACTCCGCAGGGAGGCAGTCCGATCCCGATTGCTGTCGTTCCCGAGGACGGAAACTTCATCGCGTCGGTCGAATTGCCGTACGCGTTGTCGCCCGGCACCACATACACGTACAACGTGGCCGGTGTCACGGACCTGAATGGCAATCCGATCACTCCGGCCACCAGCTCCTTCACCACCGGATCGAGCTTCGACTTTACCAACACGTCCGTCACCTCCACGGTTCCCGCGAGCAGCGCTACGCCGCTCTCCGGTGTGCCAACGTCGGTCTCCATCACTTTCAGCGCGGCCCTGGACCCGGTGCTCATCAACACCAATGAGATTTACCTGCGCACCCACAACACGCAAACCGTGGTTCCATCCACCATCAGCTTCTCGTCCAGTTCCACTCCAGGGACACCTACGACCATCACTCTCACCCCAACTACGCCGCTTGCCGATTCGACAATCTACGACATCTACTACTACCCCAATCCATGGTGGCTCACCGATATCGCCGGAAATAATGCGACCACCAACTACGGGATCCTAGCCACCTTCACCACCGGCACGGCTGCCGCGGTCAACGGCGTCTGCGGCACGGCCAACGGCGGCACGTTCGCCACGCCGCCAACTTCCAACCTCTGCTCCGTAGGCACGGTCTCCGGCCAAACCAACAACGGCACGTTTAGCTGGACCTGCAATGGCCAGTACAGCGGCACCAACGCCTCTTGCTCGGCTACCATCACTCCCGTCAACGCGTGCGTGGCTGAACCCTCCGGCCTGGTTGGCTGGTGGACCGGCAACGATACGCCCAACGACTCCGGGCCTAATAGTTACAACGGCACGCTCGAAAACGGCGCCGGCTACGGCCTCGGCGAAGTCAACGACGCCTTCAGCTTGAATGGCAGCAACCAGTACTTGTTGATCGGCCAGCCAGTCCCAACCAACCTGCAAATCCAGAGCGCCATCACCCTGTCGGCCTGGATCTATGCCCCGGCTCTACCGGTGAATAACGGAAGCGGCGCTTATGGGTTCATTGTCGGAAGCCAAAGCGACGGCAATTTCGGCGGCGCAACCATTTTCCTGGACGGCGGCACCGACGAAGACGTCACCGGCACACCCCCGGGCCACATCGACTTCCAGATTGGCGACGGGTCAGCCTGGCACGATACAGAAACACTCTCCCAGATACCGCTCAACCAATGGGTGCTGGTGACCGCAACACGCACGGCAAACAACCCCGGCCAGATTTATTTCAACGGGGTTCTCCAACCCACGGGAACACCCAGTGCTGCGTGGACCGGGACAATCTCGTACCCCAGCAGCGACTGGTTCGCAATCGGGCAGGAGGTGAACGAAAACCGTCCCTTCAACGGTTTGATCGACGAGGTGCAGGTCTACAACACCGCACTCACCGCTGGGCAGGTCCAGTCCATCTACAACGCCGGCAACGCTGGCGTTTGCCCTTAGACTTTATAGCCAAGAGCGGGAGTCATCCCGGTGATTCCCGCTCTTCTTTTTTAAATCCCTCGCCGCACCACTTGATTCAACTCTTCGCGAGCAGTACGTCTACAGCCTCGCTCAATGAGCTGCAGCGCCAATCCGCCCGGTCCGAGGCCTTCCCGGCATCCGGCCCGCGATGCTCCGCCCCGCCTTCAATCAGGATCGTCCGCATTCCCAGCCGCCGCCCAAATTCCACATCCACAAGCGAATCCCCAATTATCACGCTCTGAGCGGCGGAAAGATCGGGAAACTCGGCCACAGCCTGCCCAAAGAGCCCCGGCAGCGGCTTGCGGCAATTGCATTCACCGTAGTCGTGCGGACACACATAAAAAGCGTCAATTCGCGCGCCGCGTTCCTCGAGCAGCCTCTCGAACTGCGCGTGCAGCACCTGCACATCGGCGGCGGTGTACAGTCCCAGCGCAATCCCGCGCTGGTTGGTCACAACAATCGCGCGCAACCCTGCCCGGTTCAGCCTGGCCAGCGCTTCGGCCACACCGTCGAGCACATGGAAGTTCTGCCATCGCGAAACGTATTTGCCCTCCGGCGCTTTTTCGTTCAGCACTCCGTCCCGGTCAAGGAAAACCGTGCTCACGCCGCTCCAGTTCGCTCTCGCTGCGCCGTCCGTCACCCCGCTATCATAGCAACGCCTGCAATGCGTAGGCGGCCTGGTTGCCGCTACCTTCGCGAACGCGCCAGGTCCAACCGGCCCATTGCGGACTCCTTCCGGCTACAATGTTGAGATGGACCTCGCCACCCATCTCAGGCTATGTCGCCGTTGGTCCATTTTCGGCATGGGCGTGCGCCCGGCGGGCATTCGCGCATGAGGAACTTCCTGCGCCTTCTGCGCTACGGGCTGCCCTACTCGCTGGAGTGGTTTCCCGGCGTGTTGCTGCTGGCGGCCGTGGGTGTGCTGGACACCTTCCGCGTGCTCCTCCTGCAGCCTATATTCGACCAGGTCCTCCGGCCCGATGCACCCGAAGGTCCCATCGTTCTTGGCATTCCCAACAGCCATTGGCGTTTCGACCTCAGGCAGCTCGTTCCCCGCTTCCTGCACATGCACAATGCCTGGGTTGTAGTGGCCTTTGCACTGGTCGTCTCCACGCTGGCAAAGGGCCTCTGCGACTATCTCGGCACCTACCTGGTCAATTACGCGGGCTTCGGCCTGGTCACAGACCTGCGCAACCATCTCTATGAAGCCACCCTGCGCCGGTCCTCCAGCTTCTTTCACAGGCATCCCACCGGCACCATCCTCTCCACGCTCATTAACGATGTGGACAAGGTACAAACCGCGGTCAGTTCCGTCATCGGCGAGTTCCTGCAGCAGTTCTTCACCTTCGTCTTCGGACTGGTCTTCGTCATTCGCCTCGGCGGCTACCTCAGTTGGGCGCTGCTGTTGTTTATCCCCGTGGTTGTCACCTCCGCGCGAAAAATAGGCGGGGAAGTCAGGACCCGCACCCGCACCGGCCAGGACAAGCTCGCCGAAATCCAGAACATCCTTCACGAAACCGTTACCGGCAACCGCATCGTAAAGGCTTTCAATACCGAGCTGTGGGAGATTCTGCGCTTCAAGACCGCGGCCCGGCGCCTGTTCCGCGCCAATCTGCGCAGCGTGCGCATTCAGTCCATCAGCTCGCCGCTGATGGATACCATCGGCGCCATCGCCATTGCCATGTTCCTGTTCATCGGACGCAATGAAATCCTTCACGGCCGCATGACCATGGGACTGTTTGGCGCCTTCATCATTCTGCTTTTCAAGCTCTACGATCCGGTGCGCAAATTCGCCTATTTCTACAACAGCTTCCAGCAGGCGATGGGTGCATCGTCATCCATGTTCGCCTTTTTCGATGCCGAAGACGACGTGAGAGAGCGGCATCGCGCGGTCACGTTCACGCGCTTCAGGCAATCCGTCCGCTTTGAGAATGTTGGATTCTCCTATTCCACCGAAGCCGGCGAATGCGAGATCCTGCACAACGTCGATCTCGAGGTCCGCGCCGGCGAGGTTCTCGCCCTGGTGGGCCCCAGCGGCGCCGGCAAATCCACGCTGGTCAATCTTATTCCGCGCTTCTTCGACGTAACTTCGGGCCGCATTCTCATCGACGGCGGCGATTTGCGCAATCTTACCCTGGCTTCGCTCCGCCGCCAGGTGGCCCAGGTCACGCAGGAGACCATCCTCTTCAACGACACGGTTCGCAACAACATCGCCTACGGCCAGCCGGATGTGAAATTATCCCTGGTGGAGAACGCGGCGCGCAATGCACTGGCCCACGACTTCATCCTGCGCATGCCGCAGGGCTACGACACGGTCATCGGCGAAAAGGGCTTTCGTCTCTCCGGCGGCGAGCGCCAGCGCCTGGCCATTGCCCGCGCCATCCTCAAGAACGCGCCAATCCTCATCCTCGACGAGGCCACCTCGGCCCTCGACTCGGAAAGCGAGTCCCTGGTGCAGGCCGCGCTCGCCAACCTCATGCAGGACCGCACCGTTCTGGTCATCGCCCATCGCCTTTCCACCATTCGCCGCGCCAGCCGCATCGCCGTCCTTGAAGACGGCCGCATCACCGCCATCGGATGCCACGAGGAGCTTCTTCTTTCGTCGCCCACCTATCAAAGGCTGTATCATTTGCAGTTCATTGACATGCCCGAAGCGCAATCGCCCGATTCCATCGAGCCCGCCCCCGTGGCGGCGCCGGCCTTTGCCGCAACGGAGGAATAGCAAGTATGCCCTTGTATTCGATGACCGGGTTTGCGCAGGTGCAGGTCCGCGTGCCTGCGCGCGATGATGCCCAGCTCGGTTACACGCTCAGCCTCAAGAGCGTAAATCACCGCTTCCTCGACCTGCAGCTCCGCCTGCCTTCCGGTTTGGACGCGCTGGAGATGGAACTGCGCAAAAAGATGAAGGAGGCGCTCATCCGCGGGCACGTGGAATTGACGCTGCTCATCGATCGCGCCTCGCAGCAGAGGGGCGGTTACAATCGCGAGCTGGTCTCCAACTATCTTTCCGCTTTTGCCGAGGCCCGCAGCGAGTACGGTCTGGCAGGTGAGCCGGACCTGAATGCCGCGCTGCGCCTGCCTGGCGCCCTGCAATCGGAAAATCGCGGCGACGACGATCCGGCCGATCTCGTGGCCAGCGTTCTGGAGCAGATCGCTCCGCTCCTCGAGCGGTTGAAGTCCATGCGCGCCCGCGAAGGCGAAGCCCTGGAAACCATCCTGCACGGCACTCTCGACCGCCTCGCCGAGGCGACCCGGGAGATAACCGTGCTGTGTCCCGAGATCGAACAGCGCTACCAGGAGCGCCTGGCCCAGCGCCTGGCCGCCGCCACCGGCCCTGAATTCAATCAGCAGCGCCTCCTGGAAGAGGTCGCCGTTCTGGTCGAGCGCAGCGACGTCTCTGAGGAACTGGCCCGCATGACCGCGCATATCGGCCATTTCCGCGAGCTGCTCGACTCCGGAGGCGAAGCCGGCAAGAAACTCGACTTTCTGCTTCAAGAGATGAATCGTGAAGCCAACACGCTGTTGTCGAAGACCGGCGGCCTCAGCGGAAAGGGAACTCGCATTACCGAACTGGGATTGGCCATGAAAGCGGAGATCGAGAAGGCCCGCGAACAGATTCAAAATGTCGAATAAAATGACCCGAACGGAACTTCAGCGCGAACGACAAAACCGCGGCACCGACTTTGCAACGGCCTGGGTGGGACAGCACGAACCCGCGGTTCTTCATACTTGTTAGAAAAGGACCATCGAACTTTGGCAGGAATTCTTTTCATCATTTCGGCGCCTTCCGGCTCGGGCAAGAGCACGCTGGTCAGCGAGCTGCGCAAACAGGTCAGCGGCGTAGACTTCGCCATCTCCTGGACCACGCGCCCTCCGCGCGGCTCCGAGGAGAACGGGCGCGAGTATCATTTCACCACCCGCGAGGAGTTCGAGCGCATGGCCGAGGCCGGCCTTTTCCTCGAATACGCCGAGGTATTCGGCAATCTTTACGGCACCGCTCGCCTTTCGCTCGAAGATGCCCGCGCCGCCGGCCACGACCTGCTGCTCGACATCGACGTGCAGGGCGCGGCGCAGGTGCGCGCGAAAACACCTGAGGCGGTGGGCATTTTCGTTCTGCCACCCAACCCCAGAGTTCTCCGCACCCGGCTGCGCAACCGGAGCCGCGCCGAAGGCGTGGTGGATGAGGAGGAAGTTTATCGCCGGTTGAGTGAAGCCAGAAAGGAGATTGAGAATTTTCGCCAATACGGCTATATTTTGGTCAACGACATACTCGACCGGGCGGTAGCGCAGTTGGAAGCCATTGTTCTGGCGGAACGTTTTTATCGCAATGGCGAAGTCATCGCGTACCGTTCCCGCCGGGTGTTGGAGGTCGCCGCAGCCTGCCTGCAATCGAACTCGCAGGAGCGGCTCAAACCTGTGCTGGAGGCCTTCGGTATCGGCGGCGACTCCAGCCAGCAGCAACTCCCCTTTGGAGATGACCCCGATGACGATTGAGACCAGCTTCGACTCCAACTATCGAAAGGTTCTGGTTGCGGCTCGACGCGCCCGCCAGTTGCAGAGCGGCTCCCACGCTCTAATCCGCAGCCAGTCCACCAAGGCCTGCCGCATCGCCCAGGAAGAAATCGAAGCCGGCAAAATAGCTTATGTGAAGGCCGACGTAGCGGTCACCAAGCCGCTGGTTGAAGGCCCGGCTGTTCCCATCCTGCTCAGTTAGAAACTGCGCGTCCTTCTTCCACGCCCGCGCCGGCGAGCGCGCGGTTCGTGTGCCCGCTCTCCGCCCACTGATCCTGACCCCCGATCCCCGACCACTGAACACTGTCCACTGATCTACAATCAAGCCATGCGCGTCACAGTGGGCGTCTCCGGCGGAATCGCGGCCTACAAGGCAGCCGAACTGGTTCGCGCCCTCGATCGCCAATCGGTCGAAGTCCACGTGGTCATGACCGCCGCGGCGCAAAAATTCGTGCAGCCGCTCACCTTCGCGGCCTTGAGCGGCCACAGAGTGATCACCAGCCTCTGGGACGAAGCCGGTCCGCAGGAAGATTCGCCGGAACAGAACGGCATCGACCACATCGCAGAGGCGCAATGGACCGATGCCCTCGTGGTAGCACCCGCCACGGCCAATATCCTGGCCAAATTCGCCCACGGAATCGCCGACGACTTTCTCTCCACGCTCTACCTTGCCACCGCCGCGCCGGTCCTGGTGGCCCCCGCCATGAACGTGAACATGTGGAACCATCCGGCCACGCAGACGAACCTTGAAACCCTTCGCCAGCGCGGCGTCCGCGTGATCGATCCCGGTACCGGCGACCTGGCCTGCGGCATGGTGGGCGCGGGCCGCATGGCCGAGCCCGAGGCCATTGCCTCCGCCGTCCTGGCCGCGCTCGATCGCCGTCACGATCTGGCCGGCGAAGTCGTGCTGGTGACTGCCGGCGGCACGCGCGAAGCCATTGACCCCGTCCGCTACCTCGGCAATCGCTCCAGCGGAAAGATGGGCTACGCTCTGGCTGAGGCCGCGCAAAGCCGCGGCGCCAAGGTCATCCTCGTCAGCGGGCCCACGGCTCTTCATCCGCCGCCGCGTTGCGAGTTGATCCGCATCACTACCGCCGACGAGATGCGGAACTCCGTTCTTGCGCGCATGAACGACGCCACGCTGGTCATCAAAGCCGCCGCCGTGGCCGACTACCGCCCCGTGGCCGTCGCCGAGCACAAGCTCAAGCGCGGCGGTCCGCTCACCCTCGAGCTCGCGCCTACGGAAGACATTCTGGCCGAGGTCGTTCGCCGCCGCCGTCCCGGCCAGTTGATCGTCGGCTTTGCCGCGGAAACCCAGAATCAGATGGAAAATGGCCGCGCCAAGCTTCTGCGCAAAGGCGCTGACGCCATCGTCGTCAACGACGTTGCAATCGAGGGCGTGGGCATCGACGCCGACACCAACGCCGCCACTTTCCTTACCCCCACGACCGCCAGCGAGCTGCCCCGCATGCCTAAGCGCGAGCTCGCCGACCGCATCCTCGACGAGATTCTCACCCTCCGCCGTCCCCGTCCCGTCGTCCTCGAGCTCGGCGGACAGGAGAGCTCTCAATCCCACAACCGGCAATCGAGTCAGGACCGCGTGCTGAAGGAGACGGCTCTGGAAGAGACGATCGTGGCCGCGACTGCTCGCCGGCAACTCATCGTGGAGTGACGGACTTGCCGCGCGCGCTCGACCCCGCTCTTCGCGACGCTCTCCTTGAGCGCATGCGCTTCTACCGCGATCTTGGATTGACCGACTTTTACCGCCGTCCGGTCGAGGAATCGACCTTCGACTCCGCGCAGATAATGAGCGCCCCATCCATTTCGCGCTCTTCAGCGGAAAGGGTGGGAGAGCACCAATGCCCATCCGTTGACATTCCAAGCCAACCCAAGTTCTTCGGAGAGGAACCAGCCATCCCCACGCGAAAGACGTTCTCCGCCCCGCCGCCAATCACCGCGTCCATCGCACCCACTGAGCGCGCCGCGGCTCTCCAGCTCATCCGCGAAGACATTGGCGACTGCACCCGCTGCGCGCTCCACAAGGGCCGCAACAAAATTGTCTTCGCCGACGGCTCGCCCACCGCGCGCCTCATGTTTGTGGGCGAAGGCCCCGGCGCCGATGAAGACGCGCAGGGACTGCCCTTTGTGGGCCGCGCCGGCCAGCTCCTCAACAACATGATCTCCGCCATGGGACTCAAGCGCGAGGAGGTCTACATCGCCAACGTGGTCAAGTGCCGCCCGCCCGGCAACCGCACACCCGAGCCGGAGGAAGCCAACACCTGCTCGCCATTCCTCTTCCGCCAGATTGACGTGGTGGGGCCGCAGGTTCTGGTTGCGCTGGGCGCAACCGCCGCAACCTATCTCCTGGGCCAGCGCCAGCCGCTGGCCGGCCTGCGCGGCCGCGTGCACGCATTTCGAGGCATGAGCCTCATCGTCACCTATCACCCCGCGTATCTGCTCCGCGATCCGCGCCAGAAAAAGGAAGCCTGGGCCGATTTGCAGATCGCCATGCGCGAGCTGGGGCTGAAGCCGCCGCCGCGGGGGTGAAACTCTCGCTTTCACAGATTCACAATTTATGTGGATTCTTGAAGTTTTTCGTGCAAGCTGTCGATCAAAAAGTTAGTTATCTCATTCACAGATTCACAGCCGCGTTTTTTACGAATCGGGAGGGGTGGGGGGCGCATTATTGGCCGGTAACGCCTGTTTGGCCACGGGAAGGTTAGGCAGACGTTCGATGCAATACTGCACGACGGCGGAGACGGAGGTGTCGTTGAGCGCCGCCCAGAGGCGCGCTGCACGGTACGCCTTTTCGCTCACGGATACGGTGATGTTTGGCATGGTTTCGCCTTTCCACGGGGGGGGTGCCGCTCGATCCCTATGCCAAGATTGTGCGTCAAGGGAGGGAAATTATCTGCAATACCGGCAAGGGCTCGTTCTGTCCCCCCCGTTTGCGCAAAAGAACGGGCCAAGGACGGGGCACCCGGCTGTCTATCGCAACGAATTTCGCTGGGAGGCCACCTTCCGCAAGGCTTCGTCGAGCGATCCTTGAAAGACCAGAATCTTCACTTCCAGCACTGCTCGCTGACCGGGCATCAACGGCGTTTGCGGGTCTACGTGCTGACAGGTTAGCTCCGGATTGCTCCACACGTTGCCAACCGTGCGCGTGAAACTGGCAACGACCCATTTGCGATTCGTGGAGAGGGTCGCGATCATCGGCTCATCCACTTTGCGTGACTTCGTGTAGTAAGTGATCCCGTCTTCCCGCCGCTCCATTCGTACCGATGGCACCGGCCATGTGTAGGAGGCCATATAGCGCGCCGGGAGCCATTGATTCAAAGGCATCGTGAGCCGATCAGGCGTGTCGGAGGCCAGCAGGTCGAACCCGTTCCTATCGTGGACGTAGGTCCGTTCCAGGCGCTCGTCGTGAAAGATCGAGGTAAGCCGCGGGTCGGTGACGGCATAGATCATGTCGTAAGAAACGCTGGACCAATTCTGGAATTCGTAGTGAAAGAGAACGCCATCGTCTTCGAGCGTGGCGCGGGCCAGCATGTGGACGCCGGGCTTAAAGTCCACTTCATATTCGAGGGAATGTCCGGTCTGGCGCCAATCTGGCGGCTGCCCGTGCCGTCCCGGTTGAAATAGATAGAGATGCTGCGAAAGCGCGCCGCCATGCACGTTCGCTGTGACGTGCTCCGGAAAGATCACTTCGATGGCGCTATCCGTGTCTGGTTGGCCCGGCAGCACGATGCGCAGCGTCGGTTGGGTGTTCTCTGTCGCAACCAACAGCCGCAACCCTTCGGCATTGTTGATCGCGGGCGGCATTTGAGCGCCGGAGACCAGCGGGCAAAATATCAGCGACACCTCGACAAACAAGAGCACTATTCTAGGCAATTTGTCAGTCCGCAATCCCAAGTAACCGGCTGCCGGCTCTTGACTCCAAAACCCTATCGATCCTTCTGCGAGGCTACGCGATACCGCCAAGCGTTCCGTGGTCAAAAAGAATGCGCATTGGTCAAGGTGGCTGCATCCGACGGGGCTGGCGGTGCGTCGAGGCTGCGAGCGGCAAATTCGAGCACGGCCTGGATCTGCTCTCGCGTCACATGAAACTGCTCGATGATCTCTTCGATACTCGCACCCGCCTGAAGATTTTCAATTACGGTCGCGACGGGCATTCGAGTATCGCAAAATGCCCACGGCCCGCTACGCCTGTCTGCAAGGCTTACGACGGCTGGACCTTGGGACCATTCAAGTGTCGACGTGTTCCACTTTCTTTATCGCTCTTTCCGGCGCAGGTCGATTATCTCAGCTTATTTCTGATCTCTCCACAACGCCACCCCGCCCAGCAACCCCGCCTCGTTCGACACGATCTCTACATTTTTTGGCATCGCGAACTCGATCTTCTTGGTGTTGCCGCCGCCGAGATAGCAGTGGTCCCAGTTAAACAGCTTCTCGGTCTGCGCAACGGCTTCCTGCAGCAGCTTGTTCCACTCCTTCTTGCCGTGCTTGTCCAGGCCCCGCCGGCCCAGGTAATCCTCGTAGGTCTTCTTCCTCCAGGGATGGTGCCCGAGCTCGAGCCCAGGGCACAGTTTCCCGTCTGTGAACAGCGCCGAACCCATCCCCGTGCCCAGGGTGAGGATCAGCTCCACGCCGTCGCCCTTCACGGCGCCGTA
This sequence comes from uncultured Acidobacteriaceae bacterium, assembly GCA_963770555.1. Classification (GTDB taxonomy): domain Bacteria; phylum Acidobacteriota; class Terriglobia; order Terriglobales; family Acidobacteriaceae; genus Telmatobacter. Next base: position 2,102,599 of record CAVYQC010000005.1, on the reverse strand, counting down.
GCCCTGCACGGAGGCATCGTTGGCCACGCGGGCCGGCTTCTTCCAGCGCTTCTCCAGCTCCTCCTGCAAATGAAAATTCATCCAATCCGGGTGCAGGTTGACGGCCGTGTACGTGATGCCCTTCTTGGTTACGCCCGGAAATCCCGCGGAGACGCGATCGAATTTCGGCAGCAGCTTTACCATCCCGTCAAGCGCCGCCAGCACAGCCTTGGGCGTGGGAACGGCGGGCGTCTCGACGCGCTGCCGCTCGCTCAGCGGCTTGCCGGCGGGGTCCAGCAGCATGGCCTTCAGACCCGAGCCGCCGATGTCGATGGCCAGCGTTACGGGCGAGCGCGATTGAGTAATGGGCAAGGCGCCCGGCGAGTCGCCGGGGCGAGCAGCGGCAGGGTTGGTGGTGTTGGCAGTCATCAGCAATGAATTGTAACCGCGCCGGCCCGCCGTTGCACGCCGCCCGCCGGTAATACTCGTCAGAGCCGGTCCCGGTACACTGATTCTTGCTTCCCATGCCCGACTGCTGCGAAGTCGCCTTACCCGTGCCGCTCGACCGCACTTTCACGTATGCGATCCGCGTGGGCCAGTCTCCGCGGCGCGGGGCGCGCGTGATTGCGCCCTTCCGCAACGAAAAGCTCATCGGCGTGGTTACGGCTCTCGACCGGCAAGCCGAGCCCGATTTCGAGATTCGTTATCTTGAAGCCGTGCTCGACGATGAGCCTCTGCTGAGCGAGCCGCTGCTCTCGCTTGGCGAATGGATTGCCCAGTACTACCTGGCCCCGCTCGGCGAGGTGCTGCGCGCCATGCTGCCGCTGATGGCCGAGATACGCCGCACCGTTTACTACCGCATTACCGATCTGGGCCGCGACATTTTGGCGCAAGGCCTCGATGGCGACGGCGCAAATTCCCAGGTCTCAAAATCGAGACCTGGGGCGCCCCGCGATTGGGTGAACGGAACCGTGGCCGGCAAGCGCCGTGGCAGGCTTTCGGCTGAAGAGCAGGACCTCGAGCGCCGCGTGCTTGCCCGTCTCGCGTCCGGTGGGCCGGTCAAGGTCTCCGCGCTCCGCACCGCAACCTCCGCATCGCTGCCGGTTCTGGCGGCGCTGATGCGCAAGAAATGGATCGCGCGCGAGACGGCCGCCGCCGAGCGCGATGCGCGGCGCACGGAGCGATTTGCCGTTCTCATCCCCGAGGCAGCCCGCCACGGCGGCCCTGTGCTTACCCAGAAGCAGCAGGCGATTCTGGCCGAGCTTGCCGCGTGCGGCGGCGAGCTGCCGCTCACCGAACTGCGCCACCGCGATCTGCCCTCGTCTACTCTGCAAACCCTGGTCCGGCGCGGGCTGGTGCGCATCGACGAGCGCGCCCAAGCCTTTCATCTGGGCGGTTTGCCGCCCTCCGCCGCGCCTTTCCATCTGAATGAGCCGCAAGCGCAGGCGCTCAACACGCTCACCTCGGCGCTTGGGTCATTCTATGCCTTTTTGCTTTTTGGAGTGACGGGCTCAGGCAAGACGGCCGTCTATCTCGCCGCCATGCAGCAGGCTCTCGATCGCGGTCTGGCTTCCATCCTGCTGGTGCCGGAGATCGGCCTCACGCCGCAGACCGCCGGACTGCTCGACCAGGCCTTCGGGCAGCGTGTCGCGCTGCTGCACTCCGGGCTCACGCCCGAAGAACGCAGCGAGCAGTGGCGCCGCATCCGCCGCGGCGAGGCGCCGATCATCGTGGGAACGCGCTCGGCCATCTTTGCACCCGCGCCGAATCTCGGCCTTATTCTTGTCGACGAGGAACACGACCAGAGCTACAAGCAGGAAGAGACGCCGCGCTACAACGCGCGCGACGTGGCCGTGATGCGCGCCAAGCTGGCCGGCGCGGTGGTGGTGCTCGGCTCCGCTACGCCGTCGCTCGAAAGCTGGCAGAACTCCGTGCAGGGCAAATACACGCGCATTGAGCTGCGCGAGCGGGTGATGAACCGTCCGCTGCCCGAAGTCGAGCTCATCGATATGCGCCGCGAGTTCCAGGAGACGAAACAGGAGCAGCTTTTTTCCCGATCGCTCGTGGAGCAGACCAGGCTCGCGCTGGAGCGCGGCGAGCAGGCGCTCATCCTGCTCAACCGCCGCGGGTATTCGTTCGCCGTGATCTGCCGCGCCTGCGGCGAGAAACTCGAGTGCCAGAACTGCGCCATCGCGCTGACGCATCACAAGCCGGCCGCCATGAGTAAAGCCGACGCGGGACTGGCGCGCGCAGGGCAGCGCCTGGAATGCCACTATTGCGGTTTCCGCCGCACCGTTCCCGCGCGCTGTCCCAAGTGCGACAGCGAGCATCTTTACTATCTCGGCGCCGGCTCGCAGCAGGGCGAAGAGCGGCTGGCGGAGATTTTTCCAAACGCGCGCATCGGCCGCATGGACCGCGATACCGTCCGTGGACGCCACGATCTGGAGCGGCTGCTTGCGCGGCTGCACTCGGGGGAGATCAACCTGCTGGTGGGCACGCAGATGATCGCCAAGGGTCACGATATTCACGGCATCACGCTGGTGGGCGTGGTGGGCTGCGACCACGCGCTCTCCATGCCCGACTTCCGCGCCGCTGAGCGCGTCTTCCAGCTCATCTCCCAGGTTTCGGGCCGCGCCGGCCGCGGCGAATTGCCGGGGCGCGTGGTGGTGCAAACGTATTACCCCGATCATTATGCGATTCTGGCGGCCACGAAGCACGACTATGCGGCCTTCGCCGAGCGCGAGCTCAAATACCGCCGCTGGATGCATTACCCTCCCTTCGGCGCGCTGGCCAACGTGCTGGTGCAATCGCAAAAACTGGAGGAGGCGGCGGGGTGGGCGTCTATCTTAGGCAAACATCTACTCCAAAACCAAGACAGCGGAGCTGTGCGCGTGCTGGGGCCGTGCACCGCGCCCATCGCGCGCATCAAAAACGTCTACCGCTTTCACCTGATTTTGAAAGCATCGTCGCGCAAAGCCCTCAACGCCGCATTGCGCGGCATGCTGGCGCACGCCGAACAGGCCGGCGTTCCGCGCCGCAACCTGGTGGTGGATGTGGACGCGCTGCGGTTGATGTGAACTCCTGCGGTGGGGTAGGCGCCTTCGGCGCGGCTAGCATTCAATGCGTCTTTCTTGACATGTGAGAAGTGACGCGCCACACTATACGCATGATCAAGAGCTTCCGGCACAGTGGAATCGAGAAGTTTTTCACTACTGGAAGCAAAGCTGGAATTCAGCCTTCCCATGCCGCCAAACTGTCGGTTCAGCTGTTCCAGTTGAACCGTGCCAGAACTGCCAGCGACATGAATGCTCCAGGGTGGGCGCTGCACCCTTTGCACGGCGATCTCAAGGGGCATTGGTCAGTCAAAGTGAATGGCAACTGGCGCCTGACCTTTACCTTCGAAGGCGAGAATGCGATTCTCGTCGACTATCAGGATTACCATTGGGAGAAACGATATGCGCATGCACAACCCGCCACACCCCGGCAAAGTGCTACGGGAGTTCCTGGGCGACGTGGACGTAACAACTGCCGCAAAGCACTTGCAGGTTTCTCGCGCGACGCTTTCCCGCATCCTCAATGGAAGGGCAGGTATCTCGCCAGATATGTCGCTGCGTCTTTCCGCTGCGTTTGGCACCAACGCTGAAATCTGGTATGAGTTGCAGACCGATTACGACATGTGGCGCGCATCGCGAAGGAAACAGCCAAAGATAGAGCCATTCAATCGGGCTGCGTAGACGCAAAGGTGGGACGGCGAACCTGAGTCCCTTCTAGATTCTCGCTTCCCGGAATCCTACGGCATCGGCCGAAACGGATCCATTCTCAGAAAGTGCAGCAGGGAACTGTTCTCGAAGGGCGTGGGCGTAAAGGTGAGCAGAAAAATCGCGACGCCGGCCAGGCCCAGCAGCACGCGGCCGCGGCTCAATTTCGCCTCCAGAGGCGCGCGCGGATGCCGCATGGCGGGGATCGTGAGCAGGATTCCCCACAGCATCCATCCCACCCAGAAGACCGCTCCGGCCACGAACAGGACCAGTGGCAGACCGACGGAGAGCGCGCGATGCAGCCGCGGCGAAAGAGCATAAAGAATATGACCGCCGTCCAGTTGTCCACCGGGGATCAGGTTCAGCGAGGTTATGAACAGCCCGATCCATCCCGCTACCAGCACCGGATGCGGTGCAATCCGATCGAATGCGGGAAGCAGCGGATCCCAGTGGGCGAGCAGAGCATGCAGCAGCCGGATGGTGAGCGGCTCAGGTCCGAACACCACCACGGCAGCGCGGGTTTGCGGCGCGGAATCGAGGCTCAGCAAAAATCCCGCCACAACTGCCGCCGCTGAAGCCGCGTATCCGGCCAGCGGACCGTAGACGCCCACGTCCATGAGCGCATCCCGGCTGGGAATGCGCGAGCGAATCCGGATCAGCGCGCCGGCCGTGCCGCTCAACGTGGGCGCCGGCAGTACCCAGGGCAACGTAGCGTCGATGCGGTGGGCGCGGCAGGCAAGGTAGTGGCCCAACTCGTGGAGAAGCAGAATGCCCAGCAGGGTAAAGGAGAAAGCAAAGCCGCTTGCGAACAGAGCGGGGTGGCCGGCCAGCCATCCCCAGGGCCACAGGTCGCTATCGCGCACCACCGGCGGCATGCCCTGGTTGAAGTTTTGCATGAACCGCGCGCCGTTGGCAGTGGTGGTAACCACGCTCGCGCCCAGCAGCAGCGCCGGCAGGCAGTACTCCCGAAAGATTGAACGCACTGACCCCTCATGGTTCTGCGGGCGGCTGAAGTATTGTGCGCCCGTCTTTCCGGCCGAGAGCGTGAAGAGTCCGTTCCGCCGGGCTGGCAGCCCTGCTCCGCCGTTTCTCGCTTGCTCCCTGGGGATGGGAAAGGTTGGTCGCCGATGGCGAAGTGCCTAGCTACCCGTTTCCAGGGAGTGGAGTTCCTTGCCTGGCTTGAAGCGAACGGCTTTGCCGGGAGCAATGCTCACCTCGGTCCCGGTCCGTGGGTTGCGGCCGATGCCGGTTTTGCGCGCGCGGACGCTGAAAACGCCGAATCCGCGCAGTTCGATCCGCTCGCCTGCCGCCAAAGCCTGTTTCAGGCCTTCGAAGACCGTATCCACGGCGGCTTCTGCCTTGGTGCGCGGCAGGCCGGTGCGCTCGATCACTTGATGAACGATGTCCTGCTTAATCAATGGTGTATCCTCGCTGGCCCGAACTGGTATTGAATGTACTACGAACCACACCGGTCATACTACAGATTTCGCTGCGATTATGGAACAACCCCGGTCGCGGCGCGCGGCAATTTTTTCTGGAAAATTACATTTCGCGCCCGCTTGCGCGCCGCTTTGCCCCTTCCCCCCGCGGGCAGCCGGCCGTTGTCAATTGCCGGACCGCTTTCGTAAGATGAGTCAGCAAGTTCGATCAACTGAAGCGGGTTTTCCGGTGGAGAAAAACCATCCGCCGCACAGGAGATGCATGTCGATTCAGAGTGACCGTTGGATCCGTGAGCAAGCCCTCCAGCACCGCATGATCGAGCCCTTCAGCGAGAAGCAGGTGGCTCAGGGCGTCATCTCCTATGGCCTTTCCTCCTACGGCTACGACCTCCGGGTCAGCGACGAATTCAAGATTTTTACCAACGTGAACAGCGTCCTCATCGACCCCAAGGCCTTTGACGAGCGGTCCTTCGTTTCGGTCCAGGCTGCGTCGGTCATCATTCCGCCCAACTCCTTTGCGCTGGCCCGTTCGGTTGAATATTTTCGGATCCCCAGAGATGTTTTGACCATCTGCGTTGGAAAGTCCACCTACGCGCGTTGCGGAATTATCGTGAACGTAACGCCATTTGAGCCGGAGTGGGAGGGCTTTGTGACCCTCGAGATCTCCAATACCACGCCCTTGCCGGCCAAGATTTATGCCAATGAAGGCCTGTGCCAGATCCTGTTTTTCCACGGCGATCAGCCCTGCGAGACGAGCTACGCCGATCGCAAAGGCAAATATCAAAATCAACAGGGAATCGTTCTTCCTAAACTCTGAGGTAGCAAGGCCGCCGAAGGGGTAGTATGGGTTCGGCAGGCGGCAGTACGCCCAGGAAGGCGCGGCCGAGCCGCGTTCGCGCCATCCGGTGTGCCGCTCTACCGCTTACCAGTCGGCCCTGCGGCTGCCCGGTGCCGGGGCCATCTTCGGTCGGCGCCCCTGCCGGGGCGCATAGAGTTTGAAGGAGCCGGTTTAAACTGCCGACGGGAGCGTCGATATGTCCACGAATTCGGTTCCGGACCCGATTCGCATCGGTCTGGCGGAAGGCGAGCCCATCCGGCTGGCAGGCCTGGCGAGCATCTTTGACCAGCCGGCCCAGCTGGGCCGGCCTCAGCTGATTCCGGTCGTCGGCAGTATGGACGAATTGCTGGCTAAGGCGGACCTTGAGTACCTGGTGATCGATCTGCACGCTTCGCCGGGCGGCCTGGAAGCACTGGAGTCGATTCGCAAGCTTCGCCCCGATATCCGACAGATCGTGATCGGCCCGGAAGGGGACGAAGAGCTGGTTCTCAACTCCATCGTCGCCGGGGCGCGCGCCTACCTGGACCTCACGGCGGGCCCTGAGGTGGTGCGCAAGGCCGTGGACGTAGTCACCTCCGGCTCCATCTGGGCGCCGCGCCGGCTGCTCTCCAAGCTCATTGACCGCCTGCTCAAAGTTCCCGACACCGGCCCCGCTGCGACCGGTCCGCAGCTTACTTCCCGCGAGCAGCAGGTTCTCGAGCTCATCCTGCTGGCCCGTTCCAATCGCGAAATTGCCACCCAGCTTGGCATCGAGGAACGCACCGTCAAGGCGTACGTCGGCCGGCTGATGCGGAAGACCGGCGCCGACAACCGCATCAAGCTCTCCATGTCGGCGCTCAACCGTTCGCTGCTGCCGCCGAACGCCGGGGGCCCGAGACGCGAATCAGGCGAGCCGCGGAAGAACATTACCAACCGGTAATACTTGCGGTTACTTATAGGCATTGCCCTTAAGTACTCTTGTGTGAGACCGCGTTTTCCACAATTCTCTTAACAGAAACAACGCAGATCTGGGGAAAGGAGTTCCCAGGCAGCATGTCTCCATGACGCCTGTGAACTCCTCTTTTTTTGCTTTCCCGCTGCTTTCCTGACTACCGGCTATCTTCTTGCATATCAGACAACTGGCCCTCCGCTTCAAAACCTCCACTCAAGCCGATGAACCTCGCGTCCTTCGCGGGCTGACTTGCTGCAGCGTTTTTCGGTTCTGTTCTGAACACGACGTGTGATGCTAAGTGGCTTTTTCCTCAATAAAGAAGCCGCTTGGTACAAGGTTGGTGATGTCAGGAGGCGAATCGAAAGCGCTCTTGCGCCTGTTGTACAGCATTGGCCCGGAACGAACCGCCTTGGCCTTCCGCCGGCATCCCGGCGTGGCGCCATACGCATCAAAACTCAAGCGGACGTGACCGGGAGTGGGCTCACGGCCTGGCCGGCGGGAGCCATTTCAGGTGGATGTTGTAGGCTGTTCGAGGAGGCTGCGGCGTTGTCTGCGGCGAGCGGCGCTTCGTTCTCAGGCTCGCGAGCCGGATCGTCGACAAGCGGATGCGCTCCTCCAATTGCTTCGCTCACCCACCCGGCCCCCAAACGTCCCGTCAGAGGAAAGGACTCTCCAATGAAAAAGACCCTGATCTGTTTTAGCCTCTGCGTCCTGCTCGCGACCCCCGTATTTGCCGCCTCGTCGCGCCAGGACCTGCAGGATCGCATTGACTCCGCCAAGGTGGTTCTCGACCAGATTATGGGGGCCCAGGATCGCACCATCCCCTTGAACATCCTGCACTCGGCCACCTGCGTTGCGGTGGTGCCCGGGATGGTCAAGGGAGCCTTCGTCTTCGGCGCCCAATACGGCCAGGGCGTGGTCACTTGCCGCACCGGCCACGGCTGGAGCGCGCCGGTCTTCATCCGCATGGCCGGAGGGTCTTTCGGCTTCCAGATCGGCGGCCAATCCACCGACCTGGTGCTGGTGGCCGTCAACGATCATGGTTTGCAGGATCTGTTGAAGGACAAGTTCAAGATTGGCGGCGACGCCTCGGCTGCCGCCGGACCGGTTGGACGTTCCGGCCAGGCTTCTACCGATTGGAAGATGAACGCCGAGCTGTTGAGTTACTCGCGCAATAAGGGCCTCTTTGCCGGCATAGACCTCGACGGCACCAGCGTGAGCCAGAATCGCGACGACACCGAACTCTACTTCGGCTCGCCCCAGGACTTTCGCAATGTGCTCGAGGGCAACGTGGCCGTGCCGCCGGGGGCTATACCTTTCGTTCGCGATGTGGCGCACTACTTCGTGATGGCGAGGAATCGCTGAGTCCGGCAAAACAATCCGCGCACCAGCAACGCCGCAGGCGGGCCGCTCCATGCGCAGCCGCATGAGTGAAGAAAGCGTAAAGTGGGCCTGCCCTGACGCCGTACACTGATGTTTGCCATCGGTGATGCGGGAAACGCTCGAATACTGGCTGGTCGTGGCCGTGGCGCGCTGCCTGGGCCGCATGCCTAGGGGAGTGGCGCGCCTGCTGGCTGTCGTGCTTGCCTTTCTGGTGCACTGGCTCTTGGGCCGTCTGCGCCGGGTCGGATCCCGCAATCTCCAAATGGCTCTCCCGGAGCTCTCATCCAAAGCCAGGAAAAGAATTCTTCGCCGCGTCTACATCCATCTCGGCTGGCAACTGGTCGAGTTTTGCCGCATGACCCGCTACACACCCGAAAACACCCGCGGCTGGCTGCGCACTGAGGGCATCAATCACTTTCAGGCCGCCCAGGCTCGCGGCAAAGGCGTCCTGATCATCACCGGCCATCTGGGAGCATGGGAGCTATCGAGCTTCTACCACTCGGTCATGGGCCATCCCATGGGGATGGTGATCCGCAGGCTCGACAACCGCCGGCTCGATGCCTTCGTGAACGGCATCCGCTGCCTGCACGGCAATACCGTTCTGCACAAAGACGACTTTGGCCGCGGCTTGTTGAAGGCCATGCACGCGGGCGGCACGGTGGGCATATTGATGGATACGAACATGACGCCGCCGCAGGGCGCTTTTGTTCGGTTCTTCGGCATTGAGGCTTGCACGGCTACAGGACTCGCCCACGTGGCCCGCAAAACCGGCCCCGCGGTGCTTCCCGGGTTCATGCTGTGGGAAGCCGAGGAGCGGAAATACGTTCTCCATTTCGGGCCTGAAGTCGAGATCCCGCGCACCGGCGACGTTGCCGCCGACATCCTGGCGGGCACACAGCTTTGCACCAGCGTGATTGAAGCGTGGATTCGGCGCTATCCTGACCAGTGGCTGTGGATTCACCGCCGCTGGAAGACGCGGCCGGCAGGCGAGCCGCCGCTTTATTGAGTCCGCATCGCAGACGGAGGAGAACTGCATGACGCTTGGAGACCTGATCTCAGTTTTGGGTGGCGAACTGGTACATGGCGATCCTGAGATTGCGGTGATCGGCGTGCAGGCGCCCGAAGAGGCGAACGGCATGGATCTGGTCTTTGCCGATGATGCCGGCGCCGCAACGCGCGCCCTCGATTCCGGTGCAGCCGCTGCAATTCTTAAACCAGGAATGATGCAGACCCATGCTCCTTTGAGCCCATATTTTGGTGTGGTTGAAGTCTCCCATCCGCGTCTCTGGATCGCTCGCGCGGAGAAACTGTTGCGGTTGAAGCAGCCGTCGACGGGGATCCACGCCACTGCCGTCATTGGTTCTCACGTGCAGTTGGCTGAGGAAGTCAGCATCGGACCCTATGTAGTGATCGGGGAAGTCACCAAAATCGGAAAGGGAACTCGTATCGAAGCCGGCGCGGTCATCGGCCCGCGGGTGTTGATCGGCGAGGACTGCCACATTTTTCCGCGGGTCACGATCTACTCAGGAACCTATCTAGGAAACAGGGTTGTTGTCCACGCTGGCGCGGTGTTGGGTGCGGATGGGTTCGGTTATGTTCGCGACCCCGACACCGGCGCCTACGTTCAGTTTCCTCAGAAGGCGACCTTGACGATTGAAGACGACGTTGAGATCGGCGCCAACACGACCGTGGATCGGGGCTCCCTTACACGAACCCGTATTGGCCGTGGCACCAAGATCGACAATCTCGTTCACGTGGGCCACAACTGCGATATCGGCGAAGACGTGATCCTGGTCGCGCTCACCGGCATCTCCGGTTCATCCACCGTGGGCCGCGGCGCGGTTCTTGCCGGCCAGGTAGGAATCGGCGATCACGCGCACGTGGGTCCGGGCGTGATTCTCGGCGGCCAATCCGGCGTCTTCAATGGCAAGACGGTCACCACCGAGGGGCTCAGTCCGGGAGCGGTGCTCTACGGCACGCCGGCGCGTCCCCTCCGGCAGGTGCTTCGCGAACAGGCCGTGCTTGCGCGCCTCGCGAAAAAGCAGGGAATAGGGAATAGGGAATAGGGAAGAGCGGCCGTGGCGATCCTGGTGGTAAGCGGAAGCGCACGCAATGTGGGCAAGACCTCGCTGGTCTGCGGGCTCATCGCCGCGCTGCCTGAGTTCTCCTGGACGGCGGTCAAAATCACCAGCCACGATCACGGCAGGCCTGAGCCTTTGTGGGAAGAAACGGAAGCGGGGCAGGGAACGGACACGGCGCGGTATCTCGCCGCGGGCGCGCATCGCGCGTTCCTCATCGCAGCCGGCGAGGCCGATCTTCCCCGGCACCTCGCCGCACTTTGGCAGACTCTCGGCCACGGCGCGCATGCCATCTTCGAATCCAATCGCATTCTCGGCCATCTTCGTCCCGATCTTTGCCTTGCCGTTGAGCCTGGCATCGATGCCGTGAAGAAACACTCCTATGGATTAGTCGAGCGGCAAAAGGGTGCCACCGTGCGGCCGGCCGTATTCGATCGCGCCGAACACAATCCTGGACCCACCTGCGCTCCGCCGGTGTTTTACCTGGCCGCGTTCGAGCGCATCCCGCCGCAAATGCGGGATTGGATCCGGGAGCAGCTCGGCGCGCGGGCCGGAAACTGATTGCGCGCTTTCCCGAAGCCGGCGCTTGCCGTCAATCTGCGGGAAAATTCCGCCAAGATTCGCACTCGGATTTGCGGAAAACGCGCGGATGTAGTATTTTACTAACCAGTTAGTTAATTTCATGAACCGCAACAGCGCAAACAAAACCCAGACCGGGCGCGCGGACCTGACCCGGGCCAGAATTCTCGATGCCGCGATCGGCCAGTTCAGCGAAAACGGGCTGGCCGGCGCGCGCACCGAGGAGATAGCCGAGGCTGCGGGAGTCAACAAAGCGCTGCTCTACTACTATTTCCGGGGCAAGGATGCGCTGTATGCGGCGGCTCTCGAAACCGTGGCGGAGCGCGTGGTGGCCAGCGGACTGGCGGCGCTGAGCAGCGAGCGCTCGGCCGGCGAGCGGATGGTGCACTTCGCGCTCAACCACTTTGACCGCATCCATTCCGAGCGGGCCTTCCAGAGCCTGATGCAGCAGGAGCTGATGCGCCTGCGGCAGGGCGAGGAGAACGCGCTGACGCCGCTGGTCGAAAGGGTCTTCCGCCCCATGATGGGACGGCTCAAGGAACTGCTTGCGGAAGGCATGCGGACACGGGAACTGATCCGCGTAGACCCGTGGCAGATGATGTATGCCGCGCTGGGAGCAAATGTTTTTTACTTTCTCTCCGGGCCGGTGATGGGCATGCTCGAGGGGAAGAATCTCTTCGAGCGGAGGGCGCTCGAGGCTCGCCGCAAGGCGGCTGTTGAGTACCTGGGACGTACAATCTTCCGCGACCGGAGCCACGGAGCGCGCGTGGCGGCGCGGGTGCTCGCCCGGACGCCGATACCCAGGAGCAGGGAATTCCTACAGTTTGAGGTGAAAGGCAAGTGAACGCACGCAATCGAGTTTTTCTTATTCTGGGCCTGCTGACGCTGGGTTCGCTGGTCTGGTTCCTGGTGACCACGCGGCGCAGCGGCGACCTGCAATTGATCGGGACCGTGGACGCGAACGAAGTGGTGGTGAGCTCGAAGATACCCGGCCGCATCAAGACATTGACCGTGGAAGAAGGCGAGGATGTGAAGGCCGGGCAGTTGATCGCGACGATCGAGAGCCAGGATCTGAAGGCGGCCCTTGACGCCGCCGAAGCGGCCGCGGCCAGCGAGAAGTGGAAGTTGAGCGGCAGCGAAGAGACCGAGCGGCAGAACCGGGGCGAGACCACGAGCGCGGCGGTGAGCGCCGAGGCGCAGGTGAAGGCGGCGCAGGCGTCGCTCGACCAGGCGCAGGCGCAGTATGAACACCAGCAGGCTGACACCGGCCGCACCGTGGCGCTTGCCGCACAGGGAATCATGAGCGAGCAGTCGCGCGACGAGCAGGTGACGGCGCTGAACGCGGACAAGGCGGCTGTGGACGCGGCGCGGCAGAATCTTGCCGCGGCCGAGGCGCAACTGAAACAAGCGCGCGCCCACGAGCTGCTGACCGCGGTATCGGCTCGCACCGTGGACGAGACCCGGGCCGATGCGGCCAATGCGAAGGCTCTCGCCGATGAGGCTCGCGTGGAAGAGAGCTACGCGCAGGTGGTTGCGCCGCTGGATGGGAAGATCGACGTGTGGGCGGCGCGGCAGGGCGAGGTGGTAGCGGCGGGAGCGCCGATCGTCACCATCATGGACCTGACCCAGACCTGGGTCTACGCGCCGCTGCCGGAGACCGAGGCCGACAGCGTGGAGCTGGGCGACAGCCTGCGCGTGGTGATGCCCAGCGGCGAGACGGTGTGGGGCAAGGTGATCGGCAAGCTGGCGGAAGGAGACTTTGCCACCCAGCGCGACGTGAACCGCATGAAGCGCGACATCAAGACCGTGCAGTTGAAGCTTCTGATTCCCAATCCCGGTGAGCGGTTTGTGCCCGGCATGACGGCCGAGGTGTACGTCCCCAAATCCAGGCTGGTGAAGCAGTGAGCGCGCCGAATGGGGCCGTGGCTCCGCGGCCCGACGCGATTTCTGTGGAAAAAATTGTGAAGCGCTTCGGCGACTTTGAAGCCGTGAAGGGTGTCAGCTTCAACGTGGCCGAGGGGGAGATCTTCGGCCTCCTGGGACCGAACGGCGCCGGCAAGAGCACGCTCATCCGCATGATGACCACGCTGATGCCGGTGACCAGCGGCAAGGCCATCGTGGCCGGCTATGACGTGACCCGCGATCCGGTCGCGGTGCGCAGGCTGATCGGCGTGATTCCGCAGGCGTTGACCAGCGATCCGGATCTGACTGTCGAAGAGAACCTGAGCATCTATGCAAAGCTCTACAGCGTGCCGCGGGCGCAGCGGGAAAAGAATATCGCCGATGTGCTGGAGGCGGTGGATTTGACCAAGTGGCGCGGCGCGCAGACCAAGACGCTTTCGGGCGGCATGCGGCGGCGGCTCGAAATTGCACGCGGGCTGGTCCACGATCCGCAAATGTTTTTCCTCGACGAGCCGACCACCGGGCTCGACCCGGTTTCGCGCATCGCGGTGTGGGAGATGCTGAACAACCTGAAAAGCAGGCGCAACCTCACCATGCTCTTGACCACGCACTACATGGAAGAAGCCGACAAGCTGTGCGACCGGATTGCGATTGTGGACCACGGAAACCTGGTGGCGCTGGGCACCCCGGTGGAGCTGAAAAACAGCGTGGCCGGCGCCAACGTAGTGGAAGTGCAGTTCGATCGCGAAGCCGAGGAGTGGAAGGACCGGCTGGCCGGCCTCGAGGGCGTGACCAGCGTGCAGCCCGAAAGCGCGGGATTCTATCGCGTGGTGACGACGTCAGGATCGAAGACCACCATGCAACTGGTGGAGATGGCGGCGGAGCTGGGCGAAACGCTCACTTCGCTGAGCGTGCAGAACACCACGCTGGACGACGTATTCGTCCACTATACGGGCCGGCAGCTCAGGGACGAGCAGGTGAAGTCGGTCTTCATGATGCCGCCGCGGCCGGGAGCGCAGCCATGAACAGGATGATGGCGATTGTGGAGCGGGAGATGCGGAAATTTTTCCGCTCGCCGATGCTGATGATCATGTCGATGATGCTGCCGCTGGTGCAACTGGTGATCCTGGGCAATGCCTTCGGCGGCAAGATTACCGGAGCGCGGGTGGGCGTGGTGGATTACGACCACGGCCCGGAGGCGGTAAAGGTGCGCGAGGCCTTCGCGGCCGTCGCGGCCAACATCAAAACCTTTACCACCATCGACTACGACAACGAAGTGAAGGCGCGCGAAGATGTGCGCACCGGCCGGATCGACGCGGCCGTCGTCATTCCAGCCGAATACTCGCGCAGAGTCTACTCGCAGGACGCGCCCAAGCTGGGCCTGGTGGTGGACAACTCCGACCAGTTCACTTCGGCAAGCCTGGAGTCGGAGATGCAGTCGCTGGTGGATGCGCTGAACGCGCCGGTGGTGCAGCCGCGGCTGATCACCAACATCGCGCTCGACATCGTCGAGCTTTATCCCTACGTAGCGTACATGAAGTATCTGCTCGCGGGATCGATCGCGCTGGCCATGTACGTGTCGGTGATGATCGGCGGCGGCATGTTGTACATCGACGACAAGGCGCGCGGAGTACACGAGGGCTACCTGGTTACCCCCATCACGGGGCTGGAGCTGGTGATGGGTCTCAACCTGGCCGGCGCCGCGAAAGCGGTGCTGGCGGGGATTTCGCTGACCGTGATCGGCTCGCTGATGGCGGGCCTGGACGTGATCTTTCATCCCGTGCAGGACTTAGAGCTGCTGTGCGTAATTCTGGTCACGTCGATTGCATTCAACGGGATGATGTTCCTGATGATGGTGCGGGTCGACGATCCGCTGGTGCCGCGGGCGATGTTCGGGGTGCTGAACACGCTGCTGTTCTTCCCCTCGGGGGCCATCTATCCGATTGCGGCCTTTCCACCATGGCTGCGCGCGATTGCGATCGTAGACCCGTTCACTTACGCGATTCACGGCTTCAAGGCAGTGCTGCTGAAGGACGGCGGCTTTGCGGCCATTCAGTACGATCTGCTGTTTCTGGCGGTCTTCGGCGTAGGAACGCTGCTCGTCGCCGCGCCGCTCTTCAAGCGGACGCTCTAGGCGCGAGGCGTGGCTGATTGCGCGGGCTGTTTCAGGCGAAGACGCTGAAGCGGCTTTGCGTTGCGTCAGGCGAAGAATCCGTATCTTCGCCGTCGAGCGTCAGGTCGTCGGCTTCCAACTCTTCGGCGCCGGCAGCCTTCTGGCGCGCGCCGGACCGGGAACTGTTCCCTGGACGGGCCACGGCGTCAATATCCAGGACTGTGGAAAGCTGAAAATCGGCGGGCGGCGCCTTGACCGCGGCGAAGGCGCGAAGACCGGGGACGGGGCTGAGCTCCATAATGGCACCTCGCGTACCCTTATCGGCAGGCGCAGAAAAGAATTCAGGCCTGTCCGGTTTCGCGACAGATTGGCGCCGGGTGTGGGTGCGGCAAGGGGCCGCGCCCGGCTTGCTACACTGTGGCCATGCAGGACGAACAGGAGTTTCGGCGCGCGGCAGAGGCGGCTTTGGATGGGCTGAAGCGGCATCTCATCGAGCGTGAGGAAGACGCAGATGCCGGCTTCGAGGTGGAGGAACAGAACGGAGTTTTGAACGTTCTGTTCGACGACTACGCGGCGGGGGCCAAGTTCGTCATCACCCCGAATACGCCGATGCGCCAGATCTGGATATCGGCCCTGGCCACCAGCTTCAAGCTGGATTGGGATGGGAAGATGGAGCAATTTCTGCTGCCCCGCACTGGTGAGACGCTGATCCCGCTGGTCGACCGGCTGATTGCCGAGCACCGCGAAGGATAAACCGTCATCCTTGGAAAGGCGGCAGGGTCCGGCGCGAACACCGGACCCTGGTGGATTCTACGGGCCCGCTTCTACGGCAGGGCGTAGACGGTCTGGAGAACCTTGTCCGCCAGCGCCGGCGGCAGCGGAGCATAGGAGAGCGTCGAGACTTCGCCTTCGCCCGACTTCACGATCCAGCTCAACAAATCCTTGAGCACTTTCCCATTCTCTGCGTTGGAGGGATGGGTCGGAATTAACATCCAAGAAAAGCTGGAGATCGGATAAGCATCCGCTCCCGGGGCGTTGGTGATGGAGACGCGGTAGTCGGCGGGCATATCCTTCACGCTGGCTGCCGCCGCGGTAACGCCTTCGATGGAGGCCTTCACCCAGTTGCCGGCTGCATTCTTCATCGAACCGAAGGCGATGTGGTTTTGCAAAGCGTAAATCAGTTCCACGTACCCGATCGCGCCTGGCAACTGGCGCACCAGGCCGGCAACGCCCTCATTGCCCTTGGCGCCAACGCCGGCGGGCCAGTTCGGCGAGGTGCCTTTGCCCGGACCGTTGGCCCATTCCGGGCTCACCTTGCTCAGGTAGTCGGTGAAGACAAAGCTGGTGCCGCTGCCGTCGGAGCGATGAACGATGATGATCTTCTGGTCGGGCAGGTGCGCGCCGGGATTGTCCTTGGCGATGCGCGGGTCGTTCCAGTTGGTGATCTTATTCAGGTAGATGTCGGCCAGAACGTCGGGGCTGAAGTTGAGATCGGTCACGCCGGGGACGTTGAAGATCGGTACCACCGCGCCGAGCACGACCGGAATATGGATCAGCTTAACTGGCGAACTCGACAGAAGCTGGTCGGTCATCGGCATGTCGGATGCGCCGAAGTCCACCAGGCCTTTGGTTACCTGGCTGATGCCGCCGCCCGAGCCGATCGACTGGTAATTGATTTCGACGCCCGGATGCGCGGCGCTGTACTCACTGAACCATTTGGAAAAAATGGGGTAATCGAACGTTGACCCGGCCCCCGTCAGATGCTGGGCCTGAGCCGCGGCAACGACGGCAAAAAACAACGCGACAGCAACCAATGTCTTCTTCATTCTCACGCTCCCTTTCGAGATAACCTGCCGCGTCTCATTCTCCACGGGCAATGTTACGGACAGGTGAATTCACGGGGATTTCAAGGAGTTGGTGGAATGGAATCGGTCAAGGCGTGGTGCGTGCCCGCCATCTCCCGGCGAGCTGCGGGTTGGCAAGGATTTTGATATAGACCCCTCCCACCACCGAGCGCGCCTGAAAGGCCATCTGCTTGCCGGTCTTGGTGTCGTACCAGTCGGTGAGCGGAACCCGCGACGGGCCTTCGTTGATCCAGCGGCCGATGGGCGCCATCAACGCCGCAAAGGCATCGGGATTCCCCGGTTGCGGCGCGCCGGCCAGGGTCGCGGTCCAGATTTCCCAGTCAAGTTTGGTGTAATCGGCCCGGTTGTCGAGGGGAAGGCCGAACCGGTTCAGGTGGTTCAGGTAAAAGGCAATCTCCGTCTGGCGGACTTTGGCCGGGAACAGATTCAGTCCGAGAATCTGATCCCACACCAGGTTATATTTCTGGCTCCAGGTGCCGGGCTTGTCGAAGGCCAGCTTGTAGTGGTCGCCGTCGAGCGCCATGGTTTGCCACTTGGAGGCCATCCCTGCGGCAAGCTGCGCGTATTCCGTCGCAACATCGGGCTTGCCCAGGCCATTCGCCATCTGCGCGTAGGCGGCCAGGCCCTCGATGGCCTTGATGGAGAGGTTGGCGTTGTGGGCCAGGTGGCCTGCAAAGTCGTCGGTAGAAAGCTGGTTGGCGGGGTCGAGTCCCTTGTCGCGCAGATATTGCGCCCACAGCGTGAACTGGGGCCAATACTGGCGGACGAAATCCCAGTTGGACTCTTCGCGGCTCATCGCATCGGCCAGGATAAGCAGATTCCCGCTCTCTTCCACCGGCATCTGGTCGTCTTCAGAGGTTTCGCCGCCGCCGTACACCTGGCCGTCGGCGAGCGGATACGTGCCCAGATCGTGTGGCGCAAAAGGCCACTTCCAGCGCGGCAGCGCGGCGTACTCCAACACCGGCTTGAGCTGCGCTTCAAGCAGCTCGGGATTGAAGAAGAGAAAGAACGGCGCGGAGGGATAAAGAACATCGACCGTAGAAATGCAGCCGTTGGAGAAGTTCTCCTTGGGAAACAGCATGGGCGTGCCGTCCACGTCGGCGGCAAAGCCATGCGCGGCCAGCGTCTGGCGATAGGCAAGGATGGCGAGCTGGGCGTAGGCCGGTCCGCCGGCTTGATTCAAGTCGGCCGTCAATTCGAGGTCGAACTGCTCGCCGCGTTTTTCAAGTGAGGGGTATTGCGATTCAGCGTCGGCGAGCATCTGTTGAACGGTCTCGTTATTGCGCTGCCAGTAGGGGCGCAGCTTGCGGCCTAGATACTCGATCGCGTATTCCTCTGTGTACGCCAGCAGCACATGCCGCGTTGCCGGCTCGCCGGAGAGTTTGCCGAGCGGCAGCGCTACGGCCAAATGGGCGGCATGGTCGCGCGGCATGCGCGGCATGTCGAGGTCATCGGCTTCCGGCAGCGTTCCCGTGGCAGCAAAATCGCGCAGAGCATCGTGCGATAGAGCGAGCTGGGCATTTTCGGCATCGGGGACCGCCAGATGAAAGTAGCCCCAGTCGATGCGCAGATCGTCGCCGGGCCGGTTCAGCACGCGCTGATCGCGGGAGCCGACATTGAGTACGGTGAGCCCCTGTGCGCGCGTACGGCTCCAGGTCACCGGCTCATCGGGAGTATTCACGGCGATCACCGGATCGACGTCAAGAAAGAGCGTTACATCCTGCGCGCCTGCGCCCGTAGCCGTAAAGCTGAGATAGGTAACGGGCCGCGAAAGTACATCGAGATCCCTGGGGAAGGCCGGGGTGAAGAAAGTAACGGTGAGCGTGACCTGGGCGGCGTGAAAGGTGTAAACAGTGTGCGTGGGCGTCACATCGAGGCTGGTCTGCTCCATGGCGGGAAGGTTGCGGGGCTCGGCGCCCATGAAGCGCCAGGTTGTTCCGTCGATGCGCGCCAGGCCGGCGATGGGCTGGCGGGCGCCGGTCCAGTGGCGGGTGTCCTGATCGGTGAGCCGGTCGGCCATGGACCACACGCTGAAATAGGGATTGTGCGCGATGAGCGGAACGGCCGGAGGCCGCTGCTCGCCCCCGGCGGCCGAACCCGCCGGGGACCCCGGATTCTGTGCGGGAGCGAATGAGGCAGTGAGCAGGGTCGCGGCGGCCAGCAGCAGGCGCATTGTGGCGTAGTATGAAATCGTTTCCATTCCGGTCATGTTTTCTCCACGGGGCGCGTGCCGGCAGTGGGTGCCGGCGTGGCGCTCGCAGCGAACGTTGAATTTCCAAGGAGAACAGTCTATCGCAAGGAATCGGGTTCGATATATGGGTCGTTTGTACCACCGGCGGCGGGCCGGCGGTTCGATCGATACCGCTTTCCGGCTGGATCAGGCGCCGCGCCGCAAACGCCGTAAAATCATTGAAGGCTTCGGCCACGGGAGGTGTTTTTCGCTCCAGGCCGATGCATCGTGGCTGACCAATTTCCGGGAAGGGACGATCTCTTCATGAGCACGACTCCTGCTTCAGCGCCATACATCGAACCCTGGCTGCGCGGAACCCATGCTGAAGTGCCGGCCGCCGGCCGCGCCGTTCTGCACGCGCTCGACCTCGCGCTCGACGATCTGACCAAGTGGACCGCGGGGCTCACCGGCGCCGAGATCCACTCCCTGCCGCTTGGGCTTAACTCCATCGCCTTCCATCTCCGCCACATTGCCCGATCGACCGATCGGATCCTTACTTATGCTGAAGGCAATCAGCTTTCCGGCGAACAAATGGCCGCGTTCAAAGCTGAATCGGGCGAGGTAGGGAATCGGCAGGAGACGCTGGCTGAACTGCTGGCTGAAGTGGAAACCTCCTTGAGCGATGCAGCCGCGCGCATCCGCGTGCTGGCCACGGCCGATTTCGAAGTCTTTCGCGGGGTGGGACGCAAGCAGCTGCCCACTTCGATTGGCGGAGCGCTGATTCACGTAGCCGATCATGCGCAGAGGCACGTGGGCCAGGTGGTGACGACGGCCAAGGTGCTGCAGGCGCTGCGGAGCTGACCAAGCGCTTACGCGGAGAAAATTGCCGGCTCGCATTTCTCAATCGAGAGTAGAATGTTGGGGTGAAGTGTCTCTCCGCAGTTGCGCTGGCAGCGGCAATGATTGCTTTGCCGGTCTGCGCCCAGCGTGGCGGATCGCGCGGTGGTTTCTCGGGCCATGGCGCGTCCGCATCCCGTGGAGGGTTCTCCGCTTCCGCTCCCAGCCGGTTTTCGGGATATCGGACTATTGCCCCAAGCAGATCTCCGGGCTTTGCTCCGCGCCTGGCTCCGGGCTTTGCTCCGGCTTTCCAGAGGGGAACGGCAGGCTATCGCGGCGCTCGTTCGCCTTATTCCGGAGGCTACCGCCGCCGGAGGCCCTACGTGCCTGGTTATGGCGGTAGAGCGGGTTATATAGCGCCCGGCTACGGAGGCTATATAGCACCCGGCTACGGATTGGCAGATTCCTACTATCCGTGGTTTCCAGACGACTCAGGCTACGACGATTCTTCCGCTGCACCGAGCCAGCCGGCCGAAGGCTACGACGCGGAGCCCCAGTATCCGTTGCCGCCAGAGCCTCCCGGTATCTACCCGCCCGCAGCGGCTGGCCCTAATCCGGCTTCACTGTCGTCCACCAACGACGAGGGGGTCACGCTGGTTTTCAAGGATGGCCGTGCTCCGGTACAGATCCATGACTATGTTCTGACCCACAACACTCTCTACGTCTGGGATAGTCGCCAATTCGTCATCCCGACAGACCAGCTCGATCTGGCTGCAACCGCGAAGGCGAATCAGGACGCGGGAATTGACTTTCGGCCTCCCGAGGCTCCCAAGTAGCTTGCCGGGTGCGGCGCTTTACTCCGCCTGGTCCTCGCTGACCACCATCTGCAGAATGTGACCCATCTTTTCCTGCTTGGTCCGCAGGTAGCGTTCGAAGCTCTCCTGCGGCTCGACCTCGGCGGAGATGCGCTCCGTGACCGCGATGCCGGCCGATTCGAGCGCCGCCACTTTCTCCGGATTGTTGGTGATGAGCCGCACTTCTGCAACGCCCATCAGCTTGAGCACCGCGGCCGGCAGCTCGTATCCACGGCAGTCGGCGGCAAAGCCCAGCTCCTCGTTCGCCTCCACGGTATCGCGCCCCTGGTCCTGCAGCTCGTAAGCCCTCAGCTTGGCCATCAGCCCAATGCCGCGGCCCTCCTGCTGCTCGTAGAGCAGAATGCCCGCGCCGGCCCCGGCGATCCGGGTCAGCGCCATCTCCAGTTGCAGCCGGCAGTCGCAGCGCAGAGACCCAAAAACATCGCCCGTGAGGCATTGCGAGTGGATGCGCACGATCGGCGGCGCGGAGTGGATATCGCCCATCACCAGCGCCACCAAATCCTCCACTTCGCCTTTGCCCTCGGCGCCCGCGGCAGCTTCGCCGCAAGGGCCCGGCTCCGTTCGCTGCCCCTCGAAGCCGAGGATGCGGAAGGCCCCCCAGCGGGTGGGAAAATCCGCCTCGGCGATCTTCTTCACGCTCGCAAATGCCATCTTTCTATTCTACGGTGCGCCGATTGCCGTGCGCGGTTTCGGCCATCGCGCATTCGGTCCCTGTTCCCGGCCGTTCAGTGCGGTACATTGATGGGGTGACGGTGAATCTGATTTGGATCACGCTGCTGGTCAAGATGGGCGTGGCGGCGTCGGTGGCCAGCGTGCTGGCCCGGGTGACCACCTTCCGGCGGCTGTTCTTTGCCGAGAGGCGCAGTCCCCGGCAGACGCTGGCTTTGCTGGCGTTTATTCTGGTGCCGCTGACGCTGGGAGTGTGGATACGGACCACGGTGCCCAACTTTCTGGCCGCCGACATCTCGTTCGAGACCGTCATTCTGCTCGGCTTGCTGCTGGGACCGGGCTGGGCCATGTTGGGCGGCGCGGTGCTCTCGGCGCCCGCGGTCTACCATCACGAGTTCCTGGCTCCGCCCTTTAATGCCGTGCTGGGGCTGGGGGCGGGTCTGCTGGGCCGTTTTGTGGGGATGGAAGAGATATGGTCCTTCACGCCCTTCATCGACCTGAGCCTGTGGCGCTGGGTGCGCCGCACCCTGCGCCAGCCGCGCATCGATCGCCAGTTCATGATCATGTTTCTGATCGTCGCGGCTGAGGCTTGCCGCGATTGGCTGGCTACCGTCTTTCCGCGCCGGCTGTTTGCGCTGCTTGCCAGCCAGTGGTGGCTGCAATTGCTGGTGTGGCTGAGCGCGCCCATCGTGGTGGGCATTGCGCTAAAGGTCTGGAATGCCTTGCGCGTCGAGATGAAGCTCGAAGAGCAGAAGCGCCTGCTGCTCGAAGCTCGCCTCGATGCCCTGCAGCGCCAGATCAATCCGCACTTCCTCTTCAACACTCTCAATTCCATCGCGTCGCTGGTGCGCATAAAGCCGGAGCTGGCGCGGCAGATGACGGTGAAGCTGGCCAACATTCTGCGCGCGCTGCTCAAGGACCACGACACCTACGTTCCGCTGCGCGACGAACTCAGCTTCACCGACGACTACCTCGACATTGAGGTGGTGCGCTTCGGCGCCGACAAGCTGCGTGTGGAAAAGCAGATCGATCCGCGCACGCTCGATGTGCTGGTGCCCAGCATCCTGCTCCAGCCGCTCATCGAGAACAGCATCAAGCACGGTCTCGAACCGCGCATCCACGGGGGCACGGTCACGCTGCGCAGCCGCCTGGACGGGGAACGGGTTCTGATTGAAGTGGCCGACGACGGCGTGGGCATGGGCAACCGCCCGGCCACGGCGCTGCGCCGCACCGGCGCCGGCATCGGCATGAAAAACGTGCAGGAGCGACTCGAGGTGCTTTACGGCAATCAGGCGCGATTTGAGGTGGTCAGCAATCCGGGGCGCGGCACGCTGGTTTCCATCGAAATTCCGGCGGAGCTGCCGGGAACGGGGTAGCGCAGGGAGGATCGAATGGAGGAAACAACGGCAGTCGCACAGGCAGCAGTGCATCTCGACAGCGTCGGCCAGATTGCCGTCACCGTAACGGATCTGGCGCGATCGAAAGATTTCTATGGCAACGTGCTGGGAATGAAGTTTCTCTTCGATGCCGGCAACATGGCCTTTTATCAATGCAGCGGCATCCGCTTCATGATCGGCACGTCCGACAAGCCGGCGCCGCGCGGTGGAACTATCGTTTATTTCCGCGTCGCCGATATTCACCGGACCCATGCGGCGCTTGAGGCTCAGGGAGTGGCCTTCCTCGAAAAGCCGCACCTCGTAGCCAAGATGCCGGACCACGATCTGTGGATGGCATTTCTCCCGGACCCGGACGAGAACACCGTGGGGCTGATGTGCGAAGTTGCGCGCGGCCCCGTATCTGCGTAAGGGTCGGGAGGAGAAACGGCCGGAACTGGAAAGGCTGCGGGAGTCTCCCGCAGCCTCTCCAGCCCATCCTCCACGATGTTCTCAGGTTCTTACGCGGACCCCTGCCAGGAATCGGTAGCGGGCTGCTGGTGCTTGCTGCGGTACGCCAGCCAGGAGCGGTATTCGTCCTTGATGGTGGCTCCGGGCTTGCTGAAAGGGCGATCGTTCTTCCGCAGATAGTGGATAAACTCCTCGTAATCTTCGGCGGTTCCAGGGGTTAATTCTTCCGCCTCGTCTCCCGCTTTCCTCTTTCCCTTGACACCGAAAAGCAGGGCTTCCTCAGCCAGCGCCAGGCACGGGACCAGGAAGCGAACGATTTCGAAGTAGGGGATGTAGCTCTGCATCTCGGCAAAAACCACAAGAAGCACGAAGAAGGCGAAGTGGGTAAATGCCGCCGAACCGATGGAGAGCTTTACCTTTTTGTCCTGTATGGTGGTCACAACCAGAAACGCCAGGAGCAGATGGTAGGAGATCATCATGGGTACGTAGATTGCCAGGGGCCCGTCTGGTAGAAAACGCGACAAGAGGTAGCCGATCATGCCGCAGAGTACAAGAACTATTCCCTTCATTGCTTCTAACTCCTCTATGCGGGGCGAATCGCTTTTCTCGTTCATCTGTCCCGCAATATTTTTTATTTCGCTTGATCGTAGCAATTCCTCGGAGCACTGGAAATTGCACAATCGGGTCAGGCAATTACGGGCGGATTGGTTCTTAGGTAACGTGCATCTTTGTGGGAGTTTTCCGGCATGGCGCGAAAGGCCGCGAAGCGCGACTGGAACGGCGATTGTGTAAGAACCGGAGAGGCTTGCGGGTCAAAAAAGACCACTGAAAATGGACTGATTTCGCGCCGAGTCCGAAAAAAATCCGCGCGGTGAAACGCACCACGGCGTCTTGTCCGCGGCCAGTGAAGCCGGTCGCTGCCATCGCAACTGGTACCAAAGTTTGCGAACGGGCCGAAGCCGGCGCCCGCAAATCCGGACCGATTCCACCATCGCGTTTCCCAGCGGAAGGTCAGCCGATTCGCGGTATGCTCATGGAATGGTGCGCTTCACGGTGCTGGCGTCGGGCTCCAAAGGCAACAGCACGGTTGTCTCCGGCGGGCGCACGCGCATCCTGGTGGATGCCGGACTGAGCTGCCGCGAACTGTTCCGGCGCATGAAGCAGGCGGGCGAAGATCCCGGCACCCTGGACGCGATTGTGGTGACCCACGAACACCAGGATCACATCAACGGCCTGGCGGTGACCGCCCGCAAGCTTGGCATTCCGGTGTACTTTACCGAGGCGACCCATCGCGCCTGGATGCGCTGGCTCACACCGCGCCGGCAGATGACCTACGCGCAGTGGCTGGCGGCGTGCCGACGCCAGGCCGCGGAACGGCAGGCGGAAAGCGAAGCGGGAGCCGAAGAAGGCGAAGCCGAAGAACCGGAGGCCGAGATGCAAGCCGTGGCAGGCGACACGCAACCGCCTGAGGATGCGGACTCCGCCCAGCCGCCTGCGCTTAAGGACGATCCCACCTGGCTGCCCGCGGTGGAATACTTTGAGGCCGGCCGGCCGTTCGGCATCGGCGACATCGCCCTGAGCCCCTTCACCATCCCCCACGACGCCGCCGACCCTGTAGGCTTTGTCTTTTCGAGTGAGGGAGTTCGCATGGCCTTTGCTACCGACCTGGGCTACATTGCGCCCAACGTCAAGGCCCAGCTTCGCGGCGTCGACCTGCTGCTGCTCGAATCGAACCACGATCTGGAGATGCTGCGCGACGGCCCTTACCCCTGGTCGGTGAAACAGCGCGTGCTTTCCCGTGTCGGCCACCTCTCCAACGAGGCCGCCGCCGAGTTCCTTTCCACCGCCTACGACGGCCAGGCCGCTTATGTAATTCTGGCGCATCTCTCTGAAAGCAATAATCTTCCTGAGCTTGCCAGGGTTTCGGCCGAGCGCGCCTTGGAGGGCCGCGCCAGCCTGCTCGCCAATCGCCTGCTGCTGGCCGCCCAGCACGAACCTCTTTCAGCAATCTGTTTTTGAGGGAAAAGTATTACAATAAGAAGAAGCGGGCATCTAACACCTGAGCAGAAGGATTGGCGGAAGAGTGTTGCCATAGCCCAAGCGCGTCAGCTTGGGCTGAAGATAGCGGGAGATGCCTGAATCCGATAGGGCGGATGGAGCATCTTCAAAGCTGAAGACCTTCGTAGCCCAATGACCGCGTGCACGCCACAGCGGTCGAACAAGTCCTTTGCAAAGTGAGTTGTCTTTATGGCTATCGCAAGAACCCGATGCAACGACCCGGTTGTAGGCGCTATCCTGGCCAGCTGGCGGTATGACATTTCGGGAATCTCTCCCGAAATGCGCCGGGACTACGAAAACCACTTCGCCGAATGCGTCCATTGCAGCGCTCGGCAGCGGTTCCATCGCAGCCTGGACGTGACTTTGGCTGTGCTCACCTCGACGGCGGCTCTTTTCTTCCTCTTTGCCCTCGCGGTTTTGAAGCACATCAAGCCGCTGGAGCACGTGGCCCTCAACATCCTTGGCCTGGACACTTTCGATATGTATCACATGCTGGTTTCGGCCGGCGTCGCGGGGCTCTGTTTCTCGGTGATTGCGCTGGCGCTAGTGCTCACCGCCACGCCCGCGCCATCCTATCTGGGCGGCATCGCCGCGGAACGCGCGCGGCTGATCGAGGCCCGACTGCCGGCGGCGATTAAGTCGTTACGGCCACGGTAAGTCGAAATCCGGCTTGACAAGACCTTAAAGGCCTCCCGCGCGGGAGGCCTTCTTGCATAAAGAATGATTTGAGAAAGGTTCTACTGCGCAAGGGCCACGCGCAGGTCCCTGCCGGTCATCTCCTTGGGCAGGCCGAGATTGAGGATGTTGAGCAGCGTGGGCGAGATGTCGCGCAGCGAGCCGTCGTTGCGCAGCCTGTAGTGGCTGGCCTCTTCGCTCACGTAGATCAGCGGAACCGGGTTGGTGGTGTGCGCGGTGTGCGGGCCGCCGCTCACGGGGTCCACCATCAGCTCGGCGTTGCCGTGGTCGGCCGTGATCAGCCAGCTCCCGTTCTTCTCCTTGATCGCCTTGTAAATACGCGCAAGCTGCGCGTCCACGGCCTCGCAGGCCTTGATCGTGGGCTCAAGCCTGCCGGAGTGGCCCACCATGTCGGCGTTGGCGAAGTTGGCCACCACAAGGTCGAACGCCGTGTCGTTCACCGCCTTCACAATCGTGTCGCCGATGCCTTCGGCGCGCATCTCCGGCGCCAGGTCGTACGTGGCCACCTTGAGCGAGGGAATCAGCGTGCGGTCTTCGCCGGGGAAGGGTAATTCGATGCCGCCGTTGAAAAAATAGGTCACGTGCGCGAACTTCTCGGTCTCCGCCACGCGCAGGTTGCGCAGGTGATGGCCGGCGAGCAGGTTGGCCAGAATGTTGTCCATCGACTCGGGCAGAATCACCAGCGGCAATTCGTAGAGCTTGTCGTACTGCGTCATACACACGTAGTGCAGGCCCTTGGGAATCTCGCGGCGCGGAATGGTTTCGTCGAGCGCTTCCCAGGCGTCGAGATTGCGCCCGCCTTGCGCATTCAATCCGCTCTCGCGCGCCAGCACGCGCGTAATCTGCCGCGCGCGGTCGGCGCGGAAGTTGAAGTTGATGCACACATCCTCGTCGCGAATCTGCCCGCACCCAGAGGGTTCCCGCTTGCCGGCCGCATCGGTGACAACGAAGGGAATCAAAAACTCGTCGGTCGTGCCGCTGTTGTAGCTCTCCTTGATGCGCGCCACGGCATTCGCGTAGGCGCCGCCTTCGGCCTTGCCGTTCACCATCGCGTCGAATGCCTTGCGCTCGCGCTCCCAGCGTTTATCCCGGTCCATGGCGTAGTAGCGGCCGCTCACGGAGGCCAGCTTGCCGGTGCCGTACTCGCGCATCTTCTGCTCGAGCTGCGCAATGTAGCCTGCGCCTGAGGTGGGCAGCGTGTCGCGTCCGTCCATGAAGGCGTGCACAAACACCCGCTCCACGCCTTGCTCGCGCGCAATCCGCAAGAGCGCGTAGAGATGCTCCTGGTGCGAGTGCACGCCGCCGTCGGAGAGCAGGCCGAAGAGATGCAGTTGCCGTCCGCCTTCGCGCGCGCGCAGCATGGCCTTCACGATGGCCGGATTTTTCTGGAACTCGCCCGAAGCGATCTGCGCGTCGATGCGCGTAATATCCATCTGCACAATGCGCCCGGCGCCGATATTCAGGTGGCCCACTTCGCTGTTGCCCATCTGGCCGTCGGGCAGGCCGACGAAATGTTCGCTGGCGCGGATCAGCGTGTTGGGAAACTCGCGCAGCAGCTTGTCGTAGGCCGGCTTGCGCGCCAGCGCAATGGCGTTGTTCTTGGTTTCGGCGCGATAGCCCCATCCGTCGAGGATGGTGAGGACGAGAGGATGCTTGGAAGCGGACACGAAGAAGATACCTCGTATGGATCGGAATTCTTCTTCAGGATAACCTGCGGGGGCTACGGTGAAACTGTGCGTTCCAGCACAACTCTGTCATCCTGAGCATCCCTACTCGCTGCGGCGAGTAGGGATGCTCAGGATGACAAATCTTGAAAACCGCGAATGGAATCAAGGAAGCAGCGTACGGTGTGACCGGTCAACCCCTGGCTCTGTTTCGCGCAAGCGTTCGTAGGCGCTTCAGTCGTTGTAGTTCAAACTCTCGAGCCCTAGGTAAACAGCGCCCGAGCCCAGCTCCTCTTCAATCCGCAGCAACTGGTTGTACTTGGAGATGCGGTCGGTGCGGCTTACCGAGCCGGTCTTGATCTGGCCCACGCCGGTGGCCACCGCAAGGTCGGCGATGAAGGTGTCCTCGGTTTCGCCGGAGCGGTGCGAGATAACTGAGGTATAGCCGTAGCGGCGGGCCAGGTCAATGGCTTCCAGCGTTTCAGTTACCGAGCCGATCTGGTTGAGCTTGATCAGGATGGAGTTGGCCACGCCCTCTTCAATGCCGCGCTGCAACAGCTTGATATTGGTGCAGAAGTTGTCGTCGCCCACCAGCTGGATGCGACTGCCAAGCTTGTCAGTGAGGATGCGCCAACCCTCCCAATCTTCTTCGGCCAGGCCGTCTTCGAGAGAGACGATCGGATACTGGCGGATCCAGTTGTCGTAAAAACGGACCATGTCTTCGCTGGATAGTTCGCTCTTGTCGCCCTTCTTGAAGACGTACTTCTTCTTTTCCGTGTCAAAAAACTCGCTGGACGCAGGATCGATAGCGATGGCGATCTGCTCGCCCGGCTTGTAGCCGGCCGCTTCGATGGCTTCGAGGATAAGTTCGATGGCTTCGGCGTTGGACTTGAGCGAAGGAGCAAAGCCGCCCTCGTCGCCCACGGCCGTGTTGTAGCCCTTTTTCTTCAGCACGCCCTTCAGCGTATGGAATGTCTCCGCCGCCCAGCGCAGCGCTTCTGAAAAGCGCTCTGCTCCCACCGGCATGATCATGAACTCCTGAAAATCCACGTTCGAATCGGCGTGCGCGCCGCCGTTCAGCACGTTCAACATCGGCGTGGGCAGCACGCAGGCGTTCACGCCGCCCAGATAGCGATAGAGGGGAATCTCCAGCGTTTGCGCCACGGCGCGCGCCGCGGCCATGGAGACGGCCAGGATGGCGTTCGCGCCCAGCTTGCTCTTGTTCGGCGAGCCGTCCAAGTTGATCATGGTCTGGTCAATGAGCCGCTGGTTGGCCGCGTCCATCCCCTCCAGCTCCGGCGCAATCACCGTCTCCACGTTGGCTACCGCCTGCAGCACGCCCTTGCCCAGGTAATGGCTCTTGTCGCCGTCGCGCAGTTCCACGGCCTCATGTTCGCCCGTGGACGCCCCCGAAGGCACAATGGCGCGACCCATGGCTCCGCTTTCCAGGATCACGTCCGCTTCCACGGTCGGGTTGCCGCGCGAGTCCAGGACCTCGCGGGCGCGGATGGCAACAATCTCAGTCATATCGCTCCTCATGATGCGATGCAGCAGCCGGTCGTTCAGTTTGGGACGGCGATCCACGGCAAGTGCATCTCCGGCGGCGCTTTGAATGGTGTTCAGAAGCCCCTGCACGCGGGTAAAGCTCCTCTCCGTCCAGTACTCGAAAAATCGGATGGTTTCCGCTTGGATTCTAACAAACCGGACTTCCACAGCTTGTGGCGCAAGTCACACAGGCTCTAAACCACTTTGGCGGTTTCGGGTCCGCTTTAGCCTGTTAACTCTTTCGATTCTTAACCCGAAGGGCACCTCGGCCGGCAGCGGCCCTGCCGCCGATCGCGCCGCCGCGATAGCCTGAAAATGGTGGATTGTCCTGTGCCCACATCAAATTGGCCGCGCAGGCACAACATTTTGCTTGCCGCAGGGTCTGAATGGGAGGGGCAATTTGCGCCCGCGCATAAGGATCTCTGAGAGAAGGAGTCCATGATGAATCGCCGCATTCTGGTGTGCGCCTTGCTGGCCGCAGCCGCAGCCACGCTGGCCGCGCAGACATCGCAGCCGAATCCCTACGCCGGAACCTCCAATCCCCCGCCCGACGACACCATTACCAACAGCGTGCCCGCTCCTCCGCCGCAGTTGCCCAAGCCGCCCGCCACGCAGTACGCGCAACCGGCCGCGCCCGCGCAGCGCCAGGCCGCTCCGGCGCAGCCCGCTCCGCAACCGGCCCAATTTGACTCCTCGGCCGGTTCTCCCGTGCAGGGCACGGACGACGACATTGTGCAGGTTGCCCCCGCACCCGTTCCCGGAGCCGGATCGCAGCCGGCTCTCAACGAGCGCGCCGAGATGAGCGATCCCGATGGCGACATCGTCCATCCGGCTCCGCTTCCACCGGGAGAAATCGGCGCCGGGACGGAGATTCGCGTTCGCCTGCTGGACGGCCTTTCGACAGCCGAAAACCAGAGCGGCGACAAGTTTCACACCCGCGTAGCCTCCGACGTGTTTCAGGGCAACGAAGTGCTCATTCCCGCGGGAGCGGAGATCGACGGCACCGTGGTCCAGGTATCGAGCGGTCACGCCGGCGGACACGGCTCCATGCTGCTGCGGCCTGAAACCGTCATCCTGCCCGATGGATCCCATTACCGCCTCTATGCGCAGACCAGCGGAACCCCCGGCTCCAACACGCGCGTCGGCGCGGAAGGCGCCATCACACCCGGCTCGCGCCTGAAGAAAGACGGCATCGAATATGGCGGCGCGGTAGGCGCGGGTGCGGTCACCGGAGCCATTCTGGGCGGACCGGCCGGCGCGCTGGCCGGCTCGCTGATCGGCGCGGGAGCCATCACGGCGCACCTGCTCATCAGTCATCCGCAGGCCACGCTCGACTCCGGCACCACGCTCCTGTTCACGCTCACAGAACCGCTGAATCTGGTTCTATCCACGCCGCCTGCTACGCCCGCAGCGCAAGCCGCTCCCAATGCGCAGCCTGATCCCGCGGCGCAACCCGATCCCGGTGCGCAGCCTTCTCAGGATGCGCCACCCGCTCCCGGCGGCGCCTGGCAAA
Organism: uncultured Acidobacteriaceae bacterium; assembly: GCA_963770555.1. Lineage (GTDB taxonomy): Bacteria > Acidobacteriota > Terriglobia > Terriglobales > Acidobacteriaceae > Telmatobacter. The sequence goes on along the minus strand of CAVYQC010000005.1, from coordinate 2,071,863 downwards.
ACTAAAATCCTGTCGCTAACGAGAGCCGCAAAAGCCCGCTGAAGAATACGCCGTGATCCTTAGCGAAGCCACTTGCAGTTCGATCGCGAGAGGCAAAGTCCAAGGATCGGCATTTTCCTTGCTGCGGCAACCATCATCTTCGGGTGAGTTGCCCGCCGGCGGTGGTTCGCAACCGGCCCATTTAAACTAAGAACCTGGGCGATCGCATCGCAGCCATCATCTTCTCTAAAATTTCCCCGGAGCACATTCGGTTAACTATGGATAAATTCGTCATTCGCGGCGGCAATCCGCTGGCCGGCGTCATTCGCGTGTCGGGCGCCAAAAACTCGGCGCTGCCGTGCATGGCTGCCGCCATTCTCACTGAAGATGCGGTAACGCTCGAGAACATTCCGCAGGTTCGCGACATCGAAACCGAGCGGCGTCTGCTCAGCTCGATGGGCGCCGAGGTGGAACTGCGCGAGGGCGAGGCCCAGGACCAAACCACCATCAGTTGCCGCAATCTTTCCGATCCGGTGGCCAAGTACGAAATTGTAAAAACCATGCGCGCCAGCTCGCTGGTGCTGGGTCCATTGATAGCCCGCGCCGGAATGGCGCGCGTGGCCATGCCGGGGGGATGCGCCATCGGCGGCCGGCCCATCGACCTGCACATCCTGGGTCTCGAAAAAATGGGAGCAACCATCACCCAGGAGCACGGCTACCTGGAAGCCCGCGTCGATTCGCGGATCGGGCGCCTGCGCGGCGCGCACCTGGTCTTCGACAAAATCACCGTCACCGGCACCGAAGATCTCTTGATGGCCGCGGTTCTGGCCGAAGGCGAAACGCTGATGGAGAACTGCGCGCGCGAGCCTGAGGTGAGCGATCTGGCCGCGCTGCTCGCCGCCATGGGCGCGCGGATCGAGGGCGCAGGCACAAGCACCATCCGCGTGCGCGGCGTAAGCAGTCTTCACGGCGCCCGCTACCGCATCAATCCCGATCGCATTGAAGCGGGAACATTTCTGCTGGCCGGCGCCATCACCGGCGGCGATCTCACGGTTTCCAACTGCAATCCCGATCACCTGGGCGCGGTGATTGCCAAGTTGCGCGAAACCGGCGCGCGCGTTGAAGTGGCCGCGCCCGATGCGGTTCGCGTAGTGGGCGGCGAAACGTTGCGCGCGGCCGATATCTCTACCGAAGAATATCCCGGCTTTCCCACCGACATGCAGGCGCAGTACATGGCCCTGGCCACGCAGGCCGAGGGCGTGAGCCTGGTGAAGGAGAACATCTTCGAGAACCGCTTCATGCACGTGCAGGAACTGGTGCGCATGGGCGCGAACGTCAAGGTAGATGGAAACACGGCAACGGTGCGCGGCCCGGCAAAGCTTTCCGCGGCCGCCGTGATGTGCTCTGACCTGCGCGCCTCGGCTTCGCTGGTTCTGGCCGCGCTGGTCGCCGACGGCGAGTCGATCCTGGACCGCGTCTACCACATGGATCGCGGCTACGAGCGCATCGAAGAAAAGCTCTGCGGCGTGGGCGCGCAGATTCAGCGCCTGGGCAATCTGTTTCCGCCGAAGTAATGCGAAAGTTGCGCGGCCCGTTGCCTGCGCGCAATTCATTTTGTTTTGATTTTCTCGAAATACCGGTTGCGAATGTGCGCAACAAGCTGCGCCGCGCGATTTTTCATTTTTGAGACAACTATCCGCGTGAGAGCGAGTTCATAACATCAGCAATCCGGAACAGTCGCATGATTCCGGAATCGCACAAAAACCCTGGAGGTGGATATTCGCGTGAAAAAACTGTTTCTTACTCTTCTGCTTGCAGCTTGCATGGCTCCTGCGGCATCCATGGCGCAGGTTGTGGTTCGCATTGGACCGCCGGCTCCGATCGTTGAGCACTACGGCGCACCCCCGCATCCCGGCTGGGTGTGGTGCGCCGGCTATCACCGCTGGGACGGGGCGCACTACGTCTGGGTCCCCGGCTACTGGGCCCACCCGCCGCATCCGGGCGCGAGGTGGGTGGCTCATCACTGGGTTCACCGCAATGGCGGCTACGTGCTCATTGAAGGCCACTGGCGGTAATTCAAAAGTGGAGACCAACAAAAAGGCGGGGCGTAAGCCCCGCTTTTTCTTTGCCTTGGAGATCGTTCATCGGATCTCGATCACATCCTTCGCCGCGGCAGCGGCTTCTTCGGCGCGCTCCATCAGCTTTTGCGCAACGGCGTAGAATTCCGCGGCCTGCGGGCTTTTGGGCCCGGCCAGCGCCACCGGCAATCCCCGGTCGCCGCCTTCGCGGATGGCAGGCACAAGCTCGATAGAGCCGAGAAACGGAACGTTGAACTGTTTAGCCGTGCGCTCCGCTCCGCCGCGCGAGAAGATATCGATCTCCTGATGGCAGTGCGGGCAGGTGAAGTGGCTCATGTTCTCGACAATGCCCAGCACCTCCACATTGACCTGCGCAAACATTTCGAGCGCCTTGCGCGCGTCTTCCAGGCTTACATCGCTGGGCGTCGACACCACAACCGCGCCGGTGAGCGGCACGGTCTGCACCAGCGAGATGACCACGTCGCCGGTGCCCGGCGGCAGATCGACGACCAGGTAATCGAGCTCGCCCCAGTTCACTTGCTGCAGAAACTGGCGGATGATCTGATGCAGCATCGGTCCGCGCATCACCAGCGGCTTGTCGCCCGGCGAGATGTAGCCGATGGAAATGGTCTTGATGCCGTGGGTGAGGTTGGGTTCGATGATATTGCCGGGGCCAATCGCCGGTTGCTTGCTCGAGCCCATCATGAGCGGCACATTGGGACCGTAGATGTCGGCATCGATCAAGCCCACGCGCTGACCCAGCTTGGAGAGCGCCACGGCCAGGTTCACGGCCACCGTGGTTTTGCCCACGCCGCCCTTGCCGGAACCGATGGCCACGATCTTCGAAACGCCGGGCAACGCCACCGGCGAAGGCATGGCATGGGAATGTGCCATAGCGGACGCTCCTCTTCCTCTTCCTTCCTCAATTTTACAGGAGGCCGCAATCGGATGCTTTCGCCGGCGCGGGCGCGCTCGATCCATCAACACCCACGGCGCGCGCGAGAATTGCATGGATTTGCCTTACTCCCTCGGTCAGCGATCCGGGGCCCGGCTGCAGAATGCAGTCGCCTTCGATTTCGTAAATGTGCCCATTGCGCACCGCGCCGATTGAATCCCAGCCAGACCGCGCGCGAATCGCGTCCTTGTTCACCTTCATCCCGCACCAGGAGGCCAGAATGATCTCCGGGTCGCGCTTCACCACTTCCGCCGGGTCGACCACGCGATCCTGCGCCTTGCCGCATTTGCGCAGCTCGGGAAAGATGGGCTCCCCGCCGGCCATCTCCATCAGCTCCTCGACCCATTGAATACCGCTGACCAGCGGGTCGGGCCATTCCTCGAAGTAGACCCGCGGCCGGCGCGGAAACGCCTTTGCCGCAGCCGCAATCTCACCCAAACCGTGCACGAGATTTTCAATCAGCGCCAGCCCCTCGGCCTGCTTGCCGACCAGTCGCGAGAGCGCGGCGATCATGTCCAGGATTTCGGCGAGGCTGCGCTGGTTGAAGTTCAGCACCGTCACGCCGCGCAGCACAAGCTGGCGCGCAATCTCGGCCTGCACGTCGGAAAAAGCGAGCACAAGATCCGGCTTCAAGTTGAGGATTTTGTCAATATTGGCGTCGCGAAATGCGGAAACGCGCGGCTTCGAGCGCGCTTCCGGCGGCCGTTTCGCGTAGGCCGAGATTCCCACGATCCGTTCTTGCTCGCCGAGCAAGTACAGAGTTTCCGTGGTCTCGTCGGTCAGGCAGACGATGCGGCGGGGATACCCGGCGGAGTAAGACAACGATGGAATCGAATCGGGCATAGATTCAAATCGGGACGCGCGCGGCTGCTTCGGTTGGACTCGCAACCGCTTCAGGATCGCGGCGCCCTGGCCCCTTCGAGCGCCGCCGTGGTCAGCTTCTCTTCCTTGCGCCGCGCGCTCTCTGACTCGCGGTATTGACGCCGGCGCAGCGCATCCATGCAGCGGCGAACCTCGTCGGGCGTCTCGGGTTTAAGCTCGGGAACCTTTACCCGCCGGCCATGGTCGTCGATGGCGACAAACACCAGGTACGCGCTGGCCACATGCGCCACTTCTCCGCTGCGTGTGTTCTCTGCCCACACCTTGACGCCCACTTCCATGGAACTGGTGAAGGCCCGGTTCACGCTCGACTTCAGCGTCAGCAGGTCGCCCAGGTGCACCGGGCGGATGAAGTCGATGTGGTCCATGGCCGCGGTCACCACGTGGGTGCGCGAGTGCCGGTAGGCGGCCATGGCGCCGGTCAAGTCGATGAAGTGCATCAGCCGCCCGCCCAGCAGGTTGCCGAGCGTGTTGGTGTCGTTGGGCAGAATGATCTCCGTCATCTCAGACTGCGTAGCGGCAACCGTGCGCACCGGTGGATTCGTTTCTGCCTCGTGCATACTCCGTTTGCTCCGTTCCTTGCCCGGCCGGCCTGGCCGCGCATTCCCGTCCGGCCAGCTACAATGGAACTGGCGGGAGACGAGCTGGCCCTTGAATCGGATCGGGCGCAGCCGAGTCCGGCTTCCTGTTTCAGTTTCGGCAATCCTCGTCATTTGCGCAAATCATGCCGCCCCGGTCTTGAGCAAAACGATCGAGACGGACGCGGGCGCCTGGGGCGCAGGCGCCAATGAAACGAGCACATAGCGGCACGAGCGGCCCGCACATGGACACCATGGACAAGATCGCACGACTGAGAGAGATTCTGGCGCTGGATCCGAGGAACAGCTTTGCCCGTTACGGAATCGCCATGGAGCTTGCCGGCCGCGGCGAAACCGAGGCGGCGCTGGCTGAGTTCGACGCGCTTCTCGAGAACGACCCCGATTACACCGCCGGCTATTTCATGTCCGCTCAAACCCTTTCGGCCACAGGGCGCACGGCAGAGGCCATCGCACGTCTGAGGGCCGGCATCGGCTGCGCCGCGCGCAGCGGTAATAGCCACGCACTCAGCGAGATGCAGGCCATGCTCGACGAGCTCGACCGGTAGGCGCCGGGACGCGTGTTTTCTCTGATTTTTTGGCTGAGCGTGGTATGGTTCCCAGGCTCTCCGTCCAACCCGAAGGCTCCGCGGCGCCGCTGATCGCCGTAACAAAACCCCTTGCGCGGCTCTGCTCAATCAGGGCCGGAACCGAACTGGGCCTCCGGCCGGGCGAGTGAAAACGGGCTTCGAAAATTTCCGAGTCCTAGGGTAGTCTTCAGCCATCTATTGAGCGTCTAAGACTTTATGGCGAAATACTCGATTGTTGTGCCATTCCATAACGAAGAGGAGAACGTCACCGTCCTCTACGCCCGCCTCAAGCAGGTTATGGAGCAGGTGGCTGAGAGCTTTGAGCTGGTGCTGGTCGACGACGGATCGTGCGACCGCACCTACAAGCTGCTGGAGGAAATTGCCGCCGTCGACAGCCGGGTGCTGGTGGTAAAGCTGCGCCGCAACTTCGGCCAGACCTCGGCGCTGGCCGCCGGCTTCGACCACGCCTCGGGCGAATTCATCCTGGCCATGGACGGCGACCTGCAGCACGATCCCAACGATATTCCCGCTTTCATCGAAAAGCTCGATGAGGGCTACGACGTGGTCTCCGGCTGGCGCAAGGAGCGCATCGACAACTTCGTCTTCCGCCGCATTCCATCGGGCTGCGCCAACTGGCTGATGGCCCGGCTCTCGGGCGTGGACATTCACGACTTCGGCACCACCTTCAAGGCCTATCGCCGCGAGGTCATCCACAATATCCCGCTCTATGGCGAGATGCACCGCTTCATTCCCGCGCTGGCAAGCTGGTATGGCGCCTCCATCTGCGAGATTCCCATCCACAACGTGAACCGCGAACGCGGCAAGAGCCACTACGGCCTGGGGCGCACTTTCCGCGTCTTCTTTGACCTGATGACCATCCGCTTCCTGCTCAAATATATGAGCCGGCCGCTGCATTTCTTTGGAGGACTGGGCGCGCTGGGCATCCTGGGCGGCAGCAGCATGGCCGCAACCCTGCTGGGGATGAAGCTCTTCAACCCGCGCATGGACGTGATGCGCCAACACGAACCGATGTTCGTCATCGGATCCGTGCTCATCGTCGCCGGCATCCAGTTGCTGGCCATCGGCCTGCTGGGCGAGCTGCAGGTGCGCCACTACTACACCGGGCAGCATCCCGCCTCCTACGCCGTCGACCGCCTGGTCAGGCTAGCCTCCGGCGACGAGCAGAGCCTGCTCTCCGAGCGCCAAGAGGGAAACTTCTGAAGAGCAGGGAATAGGGAACAGAGCGGCGTGAGACACACCCCTTCGTCCTAGCTGCAGGCTGCGCGGTCCTCGACCTCGGGGATCGAGAATAGGCAGCCGGCCTGATTCCTTTTCCCTGTTGCCTATTTACTTTGCCTGTTCGCTGTTTTCTGTTCCTTACTCCCTATTCCCTGTTCCCACCTCTTGCCCCGCCCCACCCTCAAGGTTCATGCTTAACCCTGTCATGAAAGCCATTCAGATTCAGGAGACGGGCGGACCCGAGGTTCTTCAGGTCGTCGATCTACCCATCCCCCAGCCCGGGCCCGGTCAGGCGCTGATGCGAGTCGAGGCCGCAGGGGTCAACTTCATTGAGATTTACTTCCGCAAGGGAGTGTACAAGTCGGCCTTGCCCTTCACGCCGGGCAGCGAAGCTGCGGGCACGGTGGAGGAGCTGGGTCCGGGCGTTAACGGATTCGCCGCCGGTGACCTCGTCGCCTCCACCAGCGTGCTGGGCAGCTACGCCGAATACGCGCTGGTACCCGCCGCGCAACTGGTCAAGGTTCCCGCTGGATTGGCGCCGGAGCAGGCCGCCGCGGCCATGCTGCAGGGCATGACGGCGCATTACCTCACCCATTCCACCTTTCCGCTCAAAGCAGGGGATACAGCGCTGGTGCACGCCGGCGCCGGCGGCGTTGGCCTGCTGCTCACCCAGATGGCGGTGCGCCTGGGCGCGCGCGTTTTCTCGACTGTCTCTTCGCCGTTCAAGGAGGAGCTCTCGCTTGAAGCCGGCGCCAGCGAAGTGATTTTCTACTTGCAGCAGGACTTCGAAGCGGAGATCAAGCGCCTTACCGGCGGCAAAGGCGTAGACGTGGTCTACGATTCGGTGGGCAAGACGACCTTCGAGAAGAGCCTCAACTGCCTGCGTCCGCGCGGACTGCTGGCGCTCTTCGGAGCCTCCAGCGGCCCGGTGCCGCCCTTCGACCTAATCCAGCTCAGCGGCAAAGGTTCGCTGTTCGTCACCCGGCCTACTCTCTGGCACTACATCGCCACGCGCGCGGAGCTGGAATGGCGATCCGGCGATGTTCTGGGATGGGCTGCCAGCCGCGAGCTGAAGCTGCGTACCGAGCACATCTATTCGCTGGCCGACGCGGCCCAGGCCCAGATCGACATGGAGTGCCGCCGGACTACGGGGAAAATTTTGCTGGTGCCGTGAGGGCAGGAGGAAGGGAAAAGGGACTAGGGAACAGGGAACAGGGATGGGCGCGATATCCATTTCGCCAAGCGATCGCGTGTTTGTGTTGACCGGCGCAGGCATCAGCGCGGAGAGCGGGCTGCCGACGTTTCGCGATTCGGACGGCCTTTGGGAGGGATACCGGATCGAGGATGTCTGCACGCCCGAGGCCTGGGAACGCAATCCGGCCGCTGTGTGGGCCTTTTATTCCGCGCGCCGCGCGTCCGCGGCCAAGGCCCTACCCAACCCCGCTCACTTGGCGCTCGCGGAGCTCGAAGCGCAACTGCCCGGCCGCTTTTTTCTCTGCACCCAGAATGTCGACGACCTGCACGAGCGCGCCGGCTCCGTGCACCTGGTTCACATGCACGGCGAGCTGGCCCGTTCGCGCTGCGAAAACGATTGCGGCGCGCCGCCGGTCGAGGATCGCGCCGTCTACGCGAGTCTTGCCGAGGTGGGCCGCTGCGCCTGCGGTGGACGCCTGCGTCCGCATAGCGTTTTCTTTGGAGAGATTCCGCTGGAGATGGATCGCATCCAGCGGGAGATTTCGAGAGCCACGCTGATGCTGGTCGTGGGCACCTCCGGCTCCGTGTACCCGGCGGCCAACTTCGTCCATTGGGCGCGCCACGCGGGCGCACGCACGGTTTACATCGGGCCGGAGGCGCCGCTCAACGCTGCCGCGTTTACGCATGTAGTGGAAGGCAAGGCCGGCGCGATGCTGCCGGGGTTATTTGAGGTTGAAGATTGAGGCGGGCATCGGGACTGGGAAACAGTTTCCATGTCCCCGCCAATGCTATTTGCTCGTGGTTGCGGGGTTGAACAGCTTATCTTCGATATTCGCGCCGTGAGCCTCCGCTCCGCCGGTTGGAATTTCAATTCCTTCGGCCTCGCGATCCAGCCGCGCCCGCTTCGGAACCTCGATCAGATCCTGGTCGTGCGCCGTGCGTTGTACTTCGTTCAGCGCCGGCCGTAATTTTCCAGGCGTTGTTTGCATCTGTCTCCCTCCTTTTCCTTTTCTCGAATTCAAGTTTTGCCATTGAGGTTTCGCGCTCGAGCGAAACCGGAGCAACTGCACCCAGGCAACACAATGCCCGGCGGCTCTTCCTTAAGGAAAAGCCGCTTCGCACAGTCTCTGCCCGTGCATGCTTACTCAGGCTTCGCTCGAATTTACCGCGGCTTGATGTATTCCACGCGCCGGAAGCGCAGTCCGGTCCAGTCCGCGTCGATAGCCACGGCGCGCACGGTCTCAAATCCGGCTGCCTTCATCTTGTCCCAGCCCGTGTCGCGGTTGAAGTCGCAGGTGTACTTCTTCGATGTGCCTTTGGGGTACGCGAACCACACAATCGCGTCGCCCTTGGCGCGTGCGGCGATCAGCGGCGCCAGCTTGTCCACTGCGCTCTTGCGGGTCACAAAAGCGAGCCAGAATCCGGCCCCCGCGACCGGCTCCACGTGGCGATTGATGGTCACCGCCGGAAGCCGCGCAAGCTCCGGCTCAAAGCTCGCGGGCGCGTCGAGAACCACGATCTCCTGCCGGTTCCCGAGGTTCAGTTTCTCGAACACTGTGGCCATGAGTTCTCATGGTAGCCGATTTGCCGATAAAATCTGCAAAAACGTGAATCGGGTAGTGTCCTGATTTCGCTCCGCTTTGAGAGCGCACGGCTCTTGAGCCTGCTGAAGAACTCGAACAGGAGGGAGGCGGGGGATTCAACTCCCGCATAAAGCCGGCAAAATCGATGCGGGCTTTAGTCCCGGAAGAATGCTCTTCGCGTTTTTCGCCCGAAATCCAGCCCTTCCAGCGGACTGTTTAGAGCGTTTTCGATTCACTTCTTGACATCGCCGACATCGTGCGAGGTGGCTTTTTCTGATAAGAAACAACCCCTCAGCTATGCTGCGGCAGGAGTGAGCTGAACGTCAAATCCGAGCTTTTTGAGTCGATGTGCCAAGCGCATGGCTTGGATGTTTTGCGCTTGGCGGTCGAAGTGGTTGGGTCCGAGATCGTGATAGACGGCGCCATTTTTTAGCATGTGATAGGCGGCGGTGAGGATGGAAGCAGCCACGGCGCCGATGGCTTTCTTCGCTCCGCGGCGGGAGCGCAGGCGGAGGTATTGTGTCTGCAAATAGCTGTTTTTAGTGCGCGCGGCCGCCCATGCACACTGAATCAAGGATGTCTTCAACCAGGGTGCGCCCATGCGCATGCGCGTGGAACGGCGCTTGCCGGCGCTTTCGTCGTTGCGCGGGCACAGTCCGGCCCAGGAGACCAGATGGGCGGCGGTGGGAAACCGGCTCATATCGATACCGATCTCGGAGACCAGCACCTGGGCCGAAAGGTGGCTGATGCCCGGGATGGTGCTCAGCAGTTCGATGGCGGCGCGAAAGGGCTCGACGTTTGCGCGCACCTCTTCGTCGATGCGGGCGATAGCCGCATCGAGAGCATCGATCTGGTCCAGGTGCAGCTTGAGCAGGAAGCGATGATGCCGGGTAACCCGGCCGCGTAACGCCGCCTCCAGTTCGCTGCTGCTGGCGCGGAGATTGCGATGGGCCAGCGAAGCCAGGGCCTGGGGGACGGTCTGGCCGGCGATCAAGGCATCGATGATGCGGCGGCCGGAGAGGCCCAGAATATCGGTGACCACCGAATCCAGCTTGATGTTGGCGTCCTCCAGCGTTTTTTGGATGCGCTGGGTGTGACTGCTGCGTTGGCGCACTATCTGCTTGCGGGTTCTGAGCAGATCGCGCATCTGCTGGGTCGGTTCGTCGGGCACAAAGCTGGCACGAATGAGTCCGTGCGCCATCAGATCGGCCAGCCAGACGGCATCGTTTACGTCCGTCTTGCGCCCCGGCACGTTCTTGACATGAGCCGCGTTGGCTAACAGCAGTTCGAACTCGCCGTCGGAAAGAATATGCCAGACCGGCTTCCAGTACACTCCTGTGGCTTCCATGGCAATGTGCGTCGCCGACTCGGTTGAAAGCCAATCCGAAAGCGACATCAGTTCCTGCGTGGTTGTCTTGAAGGTCTTGACCTGAATCGCCACCTTGCCGTTGCTCATATGGCGAACACAGGCCACCACCGAGTCTTTATGCACATCCAGACCGGCACAATGCGGATAGAGAACTTCCATCGTTCCTCCTTGCGCCGCCGGCGTGGAACCCCAACAGAGAAATCTGACAAACGCGCTCCACGGCCAGAATCGGCCGCTGGCGCAATCCAGGGTGCTCAAGGGTTCCGGGTCCGACTTGAGGACGGGCTCAAATCCACCAGGAAAAAGATCGACCTCCGTGCCCGCTGCGCCTCCCCACTGTAACCGAACCGCTGCCGGTTTCATCCTCCAGGGTCGGTTCTACCGGTGACAGACTTGAGGAAAAAGCCACTGAGCATCGCACTTTCCGTCCAGAGCAGAATCGAAAACGCTGTAGCCGAGCCGTAATTCGCGCCCACGCCGGGCGCCTGCCTAATAGTTGAACCGGTATCGTAGTTCCCCTGAGATCATGCGCGGGTCGTTGAAGTGAAATCCGCCGATGGTGACCGAATTGTCGAGCAGCACACGGTGATTGGTCACGTTGATCACGTTGGCCGCCAGCCTCCATCGCTCGCCCAGGGCGTGGCCGGCCGAAACGTCAAATGTCGTGTGCACCGGCAGGTTATTTCCCTGGTAGGGGCCTTCGCCGGAGTCGGCAAGGCCGTTCGAGAAGCCGGAGCCGTAGTAGACGTTGCTTGAAAACCAGGTATGCAATGGCAGGTTGGCAATAAACCCGGTGTTGAGCGTGTCGCGCTGATCGTGATCGACAGGCGTGTAATCGGGTCCGAGGTTGCATGCGGGGTCGGACTGAATGTTGGAGCAGGAAAAGCCGCCGATGATATTGCCGCGCTGCTCGGCAATCTGGTTCGAGTAAGTGACATGAAACGCGCCCAGGCGCCAAAGCGCCGGCGAGCGCAGCGTCATCTCCCAGGCGCGCACCAGCGCCCCGTCGACGGCAATGGGGAAGTAGATGTTGGACTCGCCGACGTTCGAGTGGTCGAGGAAGTTGTTCACGCGGTTCTTGAAGGTGTCGATGTCGAGCATCCATCCGCGGTAGGGAATCTGGATGCCGAACTGGTGTTCCTCATCGCGCTCCGACGGCAGCGGGACAAAGGCGTTCTCGCTGGTGTTGGGCTGGCTGGTGACGTACTGCAGGAAGGCGCTCGAAACCGTCTCCACCGGCGCCGGCTGGAAGAAGTGGCCGTAGAAGCCGCGCAGAACCCAGTTCAGCCGCGGAATCCGCACGGTTGCGCCGATGCGTGGATAGATTGCGGACTCGTTCAATTCCGAGCGGAAGATGGAGAAGCGCTCGCCGCCCAGCAGCGTGACGTACTGGCCAAGACGCAGGTGATCGGCAACGTAGAACTCCACCAGCCCGGCGTTGGTGGTGGAGGTTAGGTTGGGAATACTGTTGGCTACGTAGCTCTGGTCGTTGACGATCAGGCCGAAGAGATCTCTCTCAGCCTGGTAGAAAGAGTAAAACCCGGCCGAGAGGGTGTTGGGGCCGGCATCGATGCGCGAGTCGCCCTGCCCGCCGAGGTAGTTCGAAGTCTGGTGCCAGGTGGTGGCCACCGGGTAGTCGCTCGAGAGCGAATCGTAGTTCGCCTGGTTGAAGTGGTAGAAAGGCGCGAGCGAGAACTGCACCTTGGGCGAGACGGTGTGCACCCAGTTGCTGACGACGAACGTGTCGCGCTCCGTCTGGCCGTCACGAAGGCCGTAGGAGCAGTAGTAGCCGGAGGTGCATTCGTAGTCGGTCTGGCTCGGGTCGTAGGGAACCTGGAAGTAGTCTTCGCGCATCTGCGCATCCAGGCGCAGTTGATCCTTTGGCGTCTGGTTGCGGATCAGCGAAACGAATCCGCTCTGCGAGTTGGTTGCATCGTGGTAGATGTCGGCGACCGGCGTGGCCAGGCCGTAGTTGGAGCGGGAGCCGGTCGCGCTGGCGTACCAGGCGCCCTTCTCGGAATGGTCCCCGAAGGTGAGCTGCGCCTCGCCGGTGTAAAGGTTGCCCCCATAGAGAAAGAGTTCGCCGTCGCGGTTGAACTCAAATCCGTTGCGCGGAAGCACGTTGAAGACCCCGTAGGTGCGATCGCCCACATCGGCCGCGTAGCTGCCGCGCTGGGTCTCCAGCGAGTCGATGTCCTTGGGATCGATCTGCGGGCCCACATTCGACGCGATCTTGGTGTTGGGGATCGAGACGCCGTCGATCAGCCAGCTGGTCTGGTGGCCGCCGCGCATGTGCAGCATATCGTGGGTCATGTACGCGCCCGGCACGTAGTCGGTGATCATCTCCATGCCGATGGTGCGATCGGCCCCCGGCGTTTCGTCGATCGTCTGGCGCGTGATGAGCGTGGTTGGTGTAACCGTGTCCGCCGCGCTGGGCGCGCCTTCCACCACCACCGACTCGGCTGCCGCGCCTACGCTCATCGGAATATGGAGGATTGGATTCGTGCCCGAACTCACAGTCAGCGATTCGGTATCGGTGGCGAAGCCCGGAGCCGTAACCGTGAGCGTGTAAACGCCGATGGGCGTCTGCGCCAGCTCGAACGCACCCTCGGCGTTGGCGGCCGCGTGCAGCACAAACTCTGAGCCGGATGCCTTCAGCGTCACCTCCGCTCCGGCGATGGGCCGGTGCTGAGGGTCGTGGACCACGCCGTGCACGGTGGCGAAGACCGTAGCGAAGGCCGGAATGGATGCGGCCAGCAGCACCGCGGCCGCGGTGAGAGATAGGCGTTTCACGATGGAAAGACCTCCGGAGCCATCTGGCTTGCGAGCAGGCGGCGGTCGCACTCCGTAGAGGTGCGAACGCAACCCGTGCAAGTGTGGGAATCGCCCTTGACAGCGCTTCCGCAGTCTGCACAGATCATTACCGGCTTCCCAGAAATCAGGCGCACGTCGGCGTCCTTCAATGGGAGTGCCAGCGGTTTCAGCCGGTTACTAAGTTCAGATTTCCCGAGGAGGTCCGCGCCCGGCGTGGGTGCGGCTTGGATTGGAATGTGCGGCCGTCCGCGCAATTGCGGACCTGTATGCCTGCGCCATCAAAGCCGGCAACCGCGCGGCCACGGCAATCAGCGCAGGGACGGGCGCCAGGATTGCTGCCGTGGCGCCGGGGTAATAAGGGCAGGTGAGCGGCGCGGAAAAGGCAGGCCTGGAATCGGATTGCGCCTCCGCCGCGGCCATCTGCATGGCCATGGCGCAGTGGTGCGCTCCGTGCCGCCGGCAGCAGGGAGGCAGTCCGGCGTCGTCGCTGGCTTCGAGCGTGGCCGAAAGCGGCCCGAGCCCGAAGAGCAGGATCAGGAAGATGGAAAATCCGCGCCGCATCTGCAACTCATGTTACACGAGCGCTCGCTCTCGAGCCCATTCGCCGCGCGCCGTCGGGTATCATCGTAATTGCCTGGATTCAATTCCCGCATTCACGGCAAAAGGAAATCCGCGTGTCTCAAGTACACGGTTCCGCGTCTTCAATCGAGTATTCCGAAACCGGCCAATCCGGGGTTCAGCGTCCTTTGCGCATTGCCATCTTTGGCTTTGGCACGGTGGGCAGCTCGGTGGCGCGGATTCTGGCCGAGTCGAAGCCCAAGGGACTCGAGCTCACCCACGTTTTCAATCGCGGCGTGGCCCGTAAGCGGGTTGACTGGACGCCCGCCGGCCTGGTGTGGAGCGAGGACGCCGATGCCGTGCTGGCCTCCAATGTGGACGTAATCGTGGAGCTGGCCGGCGGTCTCGATCCTGCCGGAACCTGGGTGCGCCGCGCGCTCCAGGCCGGCAAGAGCGTGGTGACGGCCAACAAGAAGCTCATCGCTTACCACGGCGTCGATCTGGAGCGCCTGGCCGCTCAAAAGGGCGGCCATTTGAAATATGGCGCAGCCGTGGCCGGAGGCATCCCGGTGATTCCCGGTCTGGAGCAGGGCATGGCCGGCGACCAGATCGAGCGCATCGAAGGAATTCTCAACGGCACCTGCAACTTCATCCTCAGCAAAATGGAGGAAGGCGCGGAATACGCCGCGGTTCTGGCCGAGGCTCAGTCCAGGGGCTACGCCGAGGCCGACCCAACCGAAGATGTGGGCGGCTTCGACGCACGCGCCAAGCTCGCCATTCTCATGCGCCTCGCGCTGCGCGTGCAGGTCGACCCCGAAGAGATCGTACCGCGGCCCATCACGACCGTCACCGCGGTCGACTTCAGCTACGCGCGCGATCTGGGCTGCACCATCCGCCAGGTGGCGCGCGCCCGGCAAGCCGATGGACGAATTGCAGCCACCGTGGGTCCCATGCTGGTGGCGGCGCGCTCGCCGCTGGCCTGGTCGCGGGGCACTGAGAACATGGTCATCGCAAGCGGCCGCTACGGCGGCGACGTGGTCTTCTCCGGCCATGGCGCCGGCGGCCATCCCACCGCCGTCGCCGTGGTCAGCGATCTGCTGGCCCTGGCGCACGGCTCGCGCCGCGTCGAGATTCCGTCCGCGCCCGCGCACGTGGGCGGCGAGTTCGAGGTCCCGCACTACATCCGCTTTTTGGTCGCCGACCGTCCCGGCATTGTGGCCGCCATCACCGGGGCGCTGGCAGGCGAGCAGATCAACATTCGCGCCATTGTGCAGAAGCCCGGCTACCCCGCCAACGCGCTCCCCTTCGTCGTCACCGTGGAACCGTGCAAGTCTTCGGCTCTCAAGCGCGCGCTTGCCACGGTTCGCGTCCTGGACTGCATGCTGGTTGAGCCGCTCGATCTGCAGATGCTCGAGTAGCAGGGAATAGGGAATAGGGAATAGGGAATAGGGAACAGAGGTCAGCGGCCAGAGATCGGGAAGTTGCGGAGGTTGGGCAGTGATCGACCGAATCTATCGATGTGAAATCTGCGGCGAGGAAAGCGACAATCCGGTGCGCTGGATCGCCATCCACTGCAGTGACGCGCAACTGACCATCTTCAAGTGGACTCAGGAAGCTGCCGATGCGCCCCACGCCCGCCACTATTGCGGCGAAGCCCACGCCCAGGTCTATATCAGCCGCTGGATGGAGTCGTATTGCAGTTAGCGAGTTGGCAAGTTAGCGGGTTGGCTTGTCAGGATCAGTGGCGGGATCGCGCCGGCCCGGTCGATTCGCGGATCACCAGCTCGGGGCTCATCACCACTTCGGCGGGATACTCCTTGTCGCGGTCGGCGATGCGCTCCAAGAGAATCTGGGCGCCGCGCTTGCCCATTTCCATCAGCGGCTGGCGCACCGTGGTGAGCGAGGGCGTGGAGTAAGCCGCCGAAAGAATATCGT
Organism: uncultured Acidobacteriaceae bacterium; assembly: GCA_963770555.1. Taxonomy (GTDB): domain Bacteria; phylum Acidobacteriota; class Terriglobia; order Terriglobales; family Acidobacteriaceae; genus Telmatobacter. Next base: position 2,056,115 of record CAVYQC010000005.1, on the reverse strand, counting down.
CGAATCCCACCACCGAAATGTCTTCGGGCACCCTCAGTCCGGTGTCTTTCAGGGCGCGAATGGCGCCGATGGCAGCGATATCGTTGAAGCAGAAGACGGCCGTGAAGTCGCGGGTTTTTTCGAGCAGCGCCCGCATCGGCTTGTAGCCGATCTCCGGCGCCATGGGATGGTGCCCGGTCTTCATCGACCAGCCGGCCGCGTCGATGCGAATCACCAGGGAGGGGTCGAGCTTCAAATCGATCTCGTGCGCCACCTGCTGGCAGCTTTCCCAGCGGAACTCGGCGTCGGGAATGGCGCGCGGCCCGCGCAGGATGGCAATCCGGCGATGGCCCAGCCCGTGGAGGTGGCTCAGCGCCTGCTGTACGGCCAGGTGGTGATCGAGAATGATGTTGGTCACGTTCTCAGCCCCGCTGTGGGCCGAAATGGCGACCACCGGAACCGGCACCGCCATGTGTTCCGACGCGGTGTTCAGCAGCAGGAATCCATCCACGGCCCGCTCCACCAGCATGCGCGGATACTTTTCGATCAGTTCGCGCTTCCAGTCGTGGCAGGCTGTGAAGTAGAAATAGTGGGCCGCGGTCAGTTCTTCTACAACCCCGCTCATGACGCGGGTAAAATAGCCTTCGCTCAGATCGGGAGCCAGCACGCCTACGCTCATCGAACGGCTTTGCCGCAGCGATCGCGCAAAATAATTGGGCCGGTAATTCAGCCGTTTGGCGGCCTCGGTCACCCGGTTGCGCGTCTCTTGCGGAATCGACTTGGCCGAAGGCGAATTATTCAGCACCAGGGAAACGGTGGTCTGCGAAAGCTGCAAGTGCTCGGCGAGCATTCTCAGGTTCACGTGCCCTGGTGGAGTCGCAAGCTTTCCCTTTGCCATGTTGGAGTTTTAACACGTTTGGGCGAATCCCGGAAACGTTATCGTTCCAGCCTGGTCGAATTTCCGTAGATCGATTTTCTAGCGGGAAAACGTTGTCGCGCGCCGATCGCCGCTAATGTGCTTCGATATGGTTGATTCCGGGCGCCAGCGGCCAGGTCTTTCCGGCATACACATAACTTCCTGTGAGCTTGCCCGGCAGCGTCACGGTGGCGTCCAGTCCGCTTCCCTGGCGCCGGTATTCAACGCGGATCGTTCCCTCCGGATGCGGATACACGGCCTCGAGTGCGGGTAGCGCGCCCAGGTGCGGCTCGATGCGGACCGTGGCGAACCCCGGGCTGGCTGGCTCGATTCCGGCAACCAGAGTGAGCAGATCGTAGATGGGGTGCGCGCTCCAGGCGTGCGAGTCAGAGCGCGTGTTGCCCGGAACCTCAGGCCAGGTGCTGAAGTGGAGGGCCAGCAGCTTGCGCCACGGCTCGATAGAGCGCAGGTATTCGTCTCCCATGCCGGCGTGATCGAGCGCCCGCGCGAGGTAGAAGCGGAAGTAATACGACGCGCTCAAGATTCCCTCCGGCGTGGTTCCCGGTTCGATGGCCAGCATCTCCTGGAGCACTTCCTTCTGCTTCTCTTTGGGAACCACGTCGTAGAGCACGCCCAGAATGTTGGCCTGCTGGCTGAAGCCGGTGCGGTCCGGGGTATCGGCCAGCAATCCCTGCTGCGCGCTCCAGCAACGGTCGTACAGCCCGGCGCGCACGTGCGCGCCGCGCGCCGCGTAGCGCGAGGCCAACAGCGGGTCGCCGAGCCCTTTTTCGAGATCGGCCGCATCGTCGAGCGCGCCCAGGTACTCGAGCGTGGTCACGCACGATTCGCCCTTCGCGTCGTAGGTGGGAATCTCGCCGGACGGCACCCAGTCGATGAAACTCCACCAGGGAAGCCTGTCGAGCAGGCCGTCGGGCTGTTCGTGGCCGGCGAACCAGTTGAGCACCGCACGCGTTCCGGCGAGAGACGCCTGCGCCGGCTCCGGATCGGGCCGATACATCCAGTAATCATGAACCATGTCCACCCAAAGCAGCGAGAAGGTCGGAATGGTCTGCGCCAGCGAACTTGGATAGCGGCTGCGCGTGATTCCTTCCGGTATGCGCGAGTGGTCGAAGGCCGCGAGAGCCTGCCGCGCCAGCCGGTCGTCGCCCGCTACAGCGTACGAGATTAGCGCCTGGATGCGGGTGTCGCCAATGTACTGGAGCTGCTCGTAATAGGGCGTGTCCATGTAGGTCTCATGCGCGTCCAGCCGCGCCGTCCGCCAACTGATCTCCCAGATCTTCGCGAGCTCCGCGTCGTCCGACTGGAAGCTGGCGAGCTCCTTGAACGGATAGGCCGTGAAGGCCGCCGTCAGCGATTCGAGCTGCAGCGGCTCATTCCCGGTGTCGATGCCGAGATCGAGATACCGCCAGGTGCGCCACCACAGCGGCTCGAAGACGCGATGCGCTCCGCCGTCGGGCAGGAACTCGTCATTGAGGCCGCGCGCGGTGCGATCGTCCACATCGTTCCGGTCGCCCTTGTGTCCTTGCTTGTCGTAAAGAGCCTCGGAATAGGTGAGCCGGATTTGCGCGCCCTTACCGCCGGAGACGGTGAGGATGGGATAGGCCGTGGTCAGGGTCTTGCGGTCCAGCAGCAGATGAACATGAGAGCCGGCGGGGATGGTGACCGGCTGGCCCGGAAATGCCTGGAATTCGGCGGTTTGCTTCTGGACGGCATAGGCCATTTGCGCCGGTTCGCCGGGCACGGCATGAGTGGATGAAACGAGGGAACGGACGATCTCTCCCGCCGGCGTCGGAGTGTACTCCATGTGCGGAAGGAAATCCGGAACCAGTCCCCAGGGATTGTCGCCGGTCGTGTCCGCGGAGTGCGCCTGGTTCACGCCGCCATAGATGCTGTCGCGCATGGGCGAAGCCACCGGGACCCACGCACCGCTGGCGTCCGAAGGGGAGTTCCAGTCCCAGTCATAATGTGCTGCGTCCATTTCCTCGCCTGGCCCGGAGGCCATATAGGCTTGCACCGTCACTGAACTGCGGTCTAGCGGCCGATGGCCCGGCTCGATCTCTACCTCCCAACCCTCCGGCGTGCTGATCGCGTCTTCACCCGCGGCTTCGCTTTCCAGCAGGAACGCCGTGCGGTCGCTCATCTGCGCAATGGGCGCCAGGATGCCCCAGTTCCAAACCGTTGCGGTAACCAGGTTTTTGCCCGCGTGCAGCAGCGGCGCCAGATCGAATCGCTCGTAGCGCCAGTGGCTCAGGTCGCCGCGCGCCGGCCCGTCTCCCGCGCGCTTCCCGTTCACAAACAAAATAAAGCGGTTATCGGCGCTCACCCGCACCGGATAGGCGGCCGGAACTGCATCCAGGTTGAGCGCGCGCCGGAAATGCAGCACCAAAGGCTCGCGCAGAGGCGCCGCGGGGTGGGTCACCCAGGAAGCATGCCATTCGCGGTGCGGCGGATCGGGCTGAATGTTGTTTTGGGCTTGGACGGCAAGGGGGGCGAGTGCAAGGGCAACAGAGATCGCGATTCGGCGCATGGAGTCAGGCCTTCTAATTACCAGTTCTCCAGCTTAACGGAAACGGCGGCAACAATCCCGCTCCGGCGGGATGAGATGATTCACAGAAAGGGGGCAGGTTAAGGTCTGCGCCGCCCACACCTTTTGTGTGCCGCGGAGCGCGAAAAGCACGGGAACGGCCAGGACTCCCTCCGTCCCGCAGCCCAACTGGGCGAGATTTCCGCTCGTATGCGCTTGATTTCGCGGACTTGTAACCTAATATTCATATTGGCCCGGTAGCCTGATCGATGTGGAAGTCAAAGTGCCCGACATTCGAGTTTCCCCAGCTCAAACTCAACCCGAAGAGCCGCCTCGACGCGGGAAGAGCCCGGGAGACGCGGGCAAAGAGGGGCATTCCCCGGTTCGCCGCTTTCTGCTCGCGCGCGGCAACTCGGCCATCACGGATCGGGGATTCCACTGGCTGATGGTGCTGTGCGCGCTCAGCATCTTCGCCATTGTTGCGTTGATCGCCTGGCGGCTGGTGGTCAGCTCGCAGTTGACCTGGCGCCAGTTCGGGTTCGGCTTTTTCTACAAGGTTTACACCAGTCCCGAATCGGGGGGGCCCATGTTCTGGGACCCCGTAAACGGCTACTTCAGCGCCTTGCCGTTTATCTACGGCACATTGGTCTCCTCGTTTCTTGCACTGTTGATTGCAGTTCCACTTGCCGTGGGCCTGGCCATTTTTCTTACGGAGATGTGCCCCGGCGCGCTGCGCGGACCGCTGGCCTTCCTCACCGAATTGCTGGCTGCCATTCCCAGCGTCATTTACGGGCTCTGGGCAGTCTTTGTGCTGGTGCCGCTGCTGCGGGAACACGTGAATCCGGTTCTGACTCAAACCCTCGGCTGGACCGGCTTCTTCAACAGCGACAATCCCACCGGACTGGGCTTTCTGGCCGGCGGCGTCATTCTGGCCATCATGATTCTTCCCATCATCTCTTCGCTCACCCGCGAGGTGATGACCGCCGTGCCCTACTCCCAGCGGGAAGCCGTGCTGGCGCTGGGCGCTACGCGCTGGGAGATGATCCGCATGGGCGTGCTGCGCAATGCCCGCATCGGCATTGTCGGCGGCGTCATTCTGGGGCTGGGCCGCGCGCTGGGAGAAACCATGGCGGTGACCATGGTCATCGGCAACACGCCTGAGATTCACCGCTCGCTGCTTTCGAACGGAGCCTCGATGGCCGCCGTGATTGCCAACGAATTCTCTGAAGCGGTCAGCGATTTGCATCGCAGCGCGCTCATCGAGATCGGCTTGGCGCTTTTCATTGTGACGATCGTTGTGAATGCCCTGGCCCAACTGTTGATCTGGGCGGTAACCAGGGGCACGCCGGCACAGGTACATTGAGGAGTTCTGGTGAGCGTTGACGCATTCAAATTCCGGTCCCGCATGCGCACTCTGACCGATCACGGGGTCACTGCGCTGGCCATTCTGGCTACCGTACTCGTGGTTGCGCCGCTGGTGGCCATCTTCGCGTATCTCGTTTACAAAGGCGCCAGGTCGGTGAACCTGGCCTTCTTTACGCAGATTCCCAAGCCGGAGGGCGAATTGGGCGGCGGCATGGCCAACGCCATCGTGGGCTCCGCGATTCTGCTCGGGCTGGCCAGCGCCCTGGGCGTACCTATCGGTATCGGAGGCGGCATCTTTCTGGCCGAATTCGGACGCGGAACCAAGCTGGCCAACGCCGTGCGCTTTACCGCCGATGTGCTCAACGGCGTACCCTCCATCGTAATGGGCCTCGCCATCTATTCGCTGATCGTTGTGCCTGAGCATGGCTTCTCGGCTTTTTCAGGCGGCGTGGCGCTGGGAATCATGATGATCCCCACCGTCTGCCGCACTACAGAGGAGATGCTGCTCATGGTGCCGCACGCGGTGCGCGAGGCGGCCCTCGGCCTGGGCGTTCCCAACTGGCGCTCGGTGCTCTCCATCACCGTGCGCACCGCTTCGCCGGGCATCATTACCGGCTGCATGCTGGCCTTTGCGCGCGTGGCCGGAGAAACCGCGCCGCTCATCTTTACGGCATTTGGCAACTCGTTCATGAGCACCAAACTCAACCAGCCCATCGAAGCTCTTCCCCTGCAGATTTACGTGTACGCGATTTCGCCCTACGACGACCAGCACCGGCTGGCGTGGGCGGGCGCTCTGGTCCTGATTGTGCTGATCGTGCTCGCGGTTTCGCTGGTGCGTTACGTCACCAGCCGCGGCGTCTTGAAGGGGGCAAGCTAAGTGGGCGTCGGCATCGAAGTCACCAACCTGAACGCGTGGTACGGCACCAATCACACGCTGCAGGACATCAATCTGAACATTCCGGCCAACCACGCCACCGCGCTTATCGGACCTTCCGGTTGCGGCAAGAGCACCTTCGTGCGCTGCCTCAACCGCATGCACGAGACCAATCCCATCGCCCGGGTTACCGGCACGGTGCGCATCGGCGACCTGGATATCTACGAGGACGCCAAGCCGGTGGAGATTCGCCGCCGCGTGGGCATGGTCTTCCAGCGCCCCAATCCATTTCCCACCATGTCCATCTTCGACAACGTGGCCGCCGGCCTCAAGCTCAACGGCTTCTCGAACCGCCGCGCCCTGGATGAGATCGTCGAGCGCTCGCTCAGAAATTCGGCGCTGTGGGACGAAGTGAAGGACGATCTCAGAAAGAAATCGGGCGCCAGCCTTTCCGGCGGCCAGCAGCAGCGCCTGTGCATTGCCCGCGCCCTGGCCGTCGATCCCGAGGTGCTGCTGATGGACGAGCCGGCCTCGGCCCTCGACCCGGTCTCCACTTCGAAGATCGAAGACCTCATCTTTCAGTTGAAATCGCAGTACACTATCGTCATCGTCACCCACAACATGCAGCAGGCGGCGCGCGTGGCGGAGAATACCGGATTCTTTTTGAACGGACGCATGGTCGAGTTCGATTCCACGCACAAGATCTTCACCAATCCCACCGACAAGCGAACGGAAGACTACATCACGGGCAGGTTCGGATGACACGCATACGCTTTCAACAAAGCCTGGAAGATCTGAAGGAAAATCTGCTGGTGATGGCCGGCCTTGCGGAGCAGGCCATCCAGCGCGCCATCGAGGCTTACCGGGTTCGCGACCTTTCCATCTGCGACCTGGTGAGCCGCAGCGAGATCGCCATCAACCGCATGGAGCGCGACATCGATCAGGCCGCGCTCGACCTGCTGGCCATGGAGCAGCCCATGGCCATCGACCTGCGCTTCATTCTCTCGGTCATCAAGATCAATGCCGATCTGGAGCGCGTGGGCGACGCCGCCAAGAGCATCAGCGATCGCGTGCGCCACATGGAGCAGCTCGGCGTGGCCGATCTGCCCGTGGACATTCCCCGCATGGCGTCGCTGGCCACGGACATGGTGCGCAAGAGCCTGCAATCCTTCATCGAGGCCGACGCCGAGCTGGCCCGCGGGGTGCTCACCATGGACGACGCCGTCGATTCCATGAACCGCGCCGCCTATAAGGCGCTGACCAAGGTGATGGAAGAGCAAAGCCACCTGGCGCCGCAGGCGCTCAATGCGCTGATGATCTGCCGCAGCCTGGAGCGGGTGGCCGACCACGCCACCAACATCGCCGAAGACGTGATCTTCTGGGTGCAGGGAGCCGACGTGCGCCACCACAAGAGCATCGCCAAAGCGCGCGACATGGAGACGCTGCACTAAACTGCGGAATCCCCGATTGTACGAGCGTCACGCAGACTTCCCTGCGGGTGCACGAAGCGTGAGGACGTTACTTCAGAGGCTGCGGAAACGGGCCGGATTTTGGATGAAATGCGCGAGGGGCGCCCCTCAGGGGCTAAAGCCCGCGCTTTCCCTTGAAGCGTTTGCGGCACGACTGAAGTCGTGCCCTGACACTTCGTGCTCTGCCGAAGCTGTTTTTCCGCCGCCTCTTCAGTTGCGCCGCAGAATTTACTTCGGGTTGATGCGCACGCCCATGCCGTTCAGCTTGCTGCGCGCGCGCGCTGCTTCCGGCGTTTGCGGATGGCGCTGAATCAGCAGGCGCAGCTCGCGGATGCCGGCGTCGCGCTTGTCCTGGGCCAAGAGCGCCTCGGCTTTATGCAGTTGCGCGGCGGGAGCCTTGGCGTTGCCGCTGAATCCCTCCAGCACGGCGTTGTAGGCGTTGATCGCCTTGTTGTAATCCTGCTGCTGGTAGGCGATTTCGCCAAGGTAGAACTGCGCGGTGCCGGCCAGGTCGTCAAGCGGATAGTAGTGCACCACGTCGCCGAACTCTCCGGCCGCCAGTTGGTAGCGCGCGGCGTTGAAGTCGCGCAGGCCGGCCTGGAAGGTTTCCTGCAACGGCGGAGCCTGCGACACGGCCGGCGCCACGGGCACAGGCGCGCCCGGGAATCCGCCCGGCTGTCCGTTCGCCGCCGGCTGCTGCGATGCGTCGCCGCCCTGCGCGGGCATCGCTCCGCCGGCGCCCGGTACTGAGCCGCCCGCAGGCGGCGCCACGCCCGGTGGCGGGCTCTGCATGGTCTGCAACTGCGCCTGCATGTCCCCGACCGTCTTATCCAGCTTGGCGATCCTCGATTTCAACTCGTCCACCGAGTCGTTGAGCGACTGGATCTGCCCCGAAGCGGTGTCCACCTTGCCGCCCAGGGCATCGTTCTGCGCGTTCAGTTTTTTCTCCAGGTCGTTGACCGCCGCCGTCATCTGGTTGGCTTCGTCGGCGGTCTGCTGGGAAAGGCTCTGTAGTACGCCGAAGCGCTGATCCATGGTGGACTGCAGCCGCTGCACCATGTCCAGGAGCTGCTGCACCTGGGTCTGGAGTTCGATGATCTCCTTGGCGACCGCGTGCGCCGGCACGCCCGCCGGAGCCAGCATCAGCACCAAGGCTGCCGCGGCGAGAAGACGAGTGCGATATGTGCGAGCTCTTTCCATGCCTGCTCCATTTTACCAATTGCGGCAGTCCCGCCACGCACGCGGGCTGCCGCATCCGAGGGCCGGCTGTTACTGGTCCATCGAGAACCCGGCGCGCCGGTTCAACTGCCAGCACTGCTCGTTCGATTCGGTGCAGAACGGCTTCTCCTTGCCGTAGCTCACCACGCGAATGCGGTTGGCCGCCACGCCCGCCGTCACCAGCGCGTTCTTGGCCGCGTCGGCGCGCTTCTGGCCCAGCGCAAGGTTGTACTCGTCTGACCCGCGCTCGTCGCAGTAGCCGCCGATCACGATCTTGATGTCGGGATTGCTCACCAGGTAGCTGGCGTCCTTGGCCAGCGTGGCCTGTGCATCGCTGCGTATGTCGTAGGTGTCGTAGTCGAAGAAGATGTCCTGCACATTGGCCGCGAACACCTGCTGCTGGCTCATGTTGTTGCTGGGCACCACCACCGCCAGCGGCGGATTCACGGTGACCCGCGCCGATGCGTCCGCCGAGCCGCCGTCGCCGCGCGCCACCAGGTGATAGGTGGTCGACTCGGTCGGCGTCACCGTCTTCACGCCGGAGCTGGGCACGTCGCCGATGCCGTCGATCGACACCGTGTTGGCGTCGGTGGTGCGCCAGGTCAAGGTCACCTGGTCTCCCGCCGAGATCGCCGTCGGATTGGCTGAAAGCTCGGCCGTGGGCGCGGCCGCGCTTGCCGGCGGAGCGGTGGATTCAGCCGGGGGTTGCTCCTGCTTTTTCTTGCAACCTGCAACCACAGTCAAGGCGGCAAGCAGTGCAACTGAAACAAGGATGCGCGTTCGTGATTTCAAGAGAGTGCTCCTTCCACAGAGTCAGAGAGTCTTCCGGGGCCAAAGAACCGTGCATGAACCCGCGCGGCCGCGGTCGATTTCGGCCGTGCGTCAACCGCAAAGCCAATCTCATCGAGCGGCGGTGTTGAGCGGGAACCGTTTCGGCCGATCGCGTTTCGGAAGACGTTGTTGTCAAATCCAGCAGCGCCCCCCCAGGGTCTTGAGGCTGCACAGCCGGCAAGCCGATTTGCCGGACTCCGGTGCGAATGGCCGCCGGGTTCCGGCATCGAGAAAATGATAGAACATGAAATCCGCATGTCCGGCGCGCACCGCGCACCGCGAACCCACTGTGTAAACGCGGGACTCACTTCCAGCTCCAGTTGGGCATGGTGTTTTCGCCGCTATGCGTGAGCTGGCGCTGCTGGGTCCCGTCAGCCAGCATCGACCAGATCTCGGCGTGCCCGCCGATGGCTCTCTGGAACACGATGTGCCGCCCGTCCGGCGACCACGAAGGGCAGTCGTTGTTGCCCGACTCGTGCGTCACCTGCAGCCAGTTTTTGCTGGCGATGTCCATCACATAAATATCCTGGCCGCCGGGATCGCCGGGACCGTATTTGCGGTTCCAGCTGAACGTCAACAGCCCTCCGTTGGGCGACCACGAGGGCGACACCGCGTAGCCGCTGTCGGTCAGGCGCTGAATGTTGGCGCCGTCCTGGTCCATGATGTAAATCTGCGGTTCCCCGGTGCGCCCGCCGGTGAAGGCCAGTTGCGTGTTGGTTTTGGGATTCCACGCCGGCGAAACGTCAGGACCTTTCAGCGAAGTGATCCGGTGCACGCCGCCGCCGCTCTGGTCGGCGACCCAGATCTCGGAATCTCCCGACCGCGACGACGAAAACGCGATCCGTGCACCATCCGACGACCAGGCCGGCGTCAGGTTGCTCCCGCCCTCTGTTCCAGCGGCAAAGCTCACCGCGCGGCCGAGGTCGAACGAATACATGCGGATCGCCCAGCCATACTTGCCCAGCGTGGAGAATGCGATCCGCGAGTTGTCCGGCGAGATGCGCGGAGAAAGCGTGATGGTGCCGAAATGGGTGACCGGATGCTGGTTTTCGCCGTCGTAATCCATGACCCAGATCTCCTTGCTTCCGGTGCGGTTGCTCACAAAGTAGATCTTGGTTTCCGCGATGCCGTTGATCCCTCCGCCCAGCCGGGCGATGATTTCGTCGGCGAAGCGATGCGCAACGGTTCGCGCCATGTCCTGGCTGGCGGCCTCGTTGTACTGCTTGGCCAGAACCAGCGGGTTGGCGCCATTGCTGGTGTCAAACAGCCATCCGTACACCACCAGCCGCCCGTTGCTCGCCGAGAGCGCGCCAAATGCCACCATGGCCGCGTTGGCCGGCTCCGCCGACCACTGGCTCAGCACCATCTCCTGCGGCGATCCGGGCATAGCCTGCGGCGCCAGGCTCTTCGAGATCATCTGGAAGATGCCGGCGTTGTTCAGGTCGCTGTACAGGGTGGAATCGAAGACGGATTTGAGCGGGGTGGTCTGGGGATCGCTGCCTACCGGCTTGAAGTCCGCCACGGCCAGCCGGATGGGGTGGTCGGTGAGATTGGAGCCGGTGGTGACCCAATCCTGAGCTCCCGACGGAATCGAAACCAGGCTTGCGAGAAGAAAAATTGCGGGAGAGATAATCCGGGAAATCAACTTCATGCCGTACGTGATCCTTCCTCAATGGAGTCTTGCGGATCATTCTCGGTTTTTCGGGTGGCCCGGTACGTTGCCGGCCGCCTCCGGTCGGGTTGGGCAGGGCGCAGCGGCCTCTGACCCCATTCTACTTGGATGCGCTCAGAACCTGCCAGCGTTGCCTCTCCCGAAGCTCGTAACTCCAGCAAATTGAATCCTGTCGCCACAATTGCAGCGACCATAACCGGCCTTAGTACTCGCAATAGTAGAAGACCTGGAGCGCGCTTCCCTGGTATTGAGCGGGTAGCGGGCCGAAGGTATCGACGCGCTGCGCGGCGCGCAGGCACACGTTATCCCACGTCGGGCTGCCGCTGGAACTGTCCAGCCGCACGTCGCCATGCGACCCGTCCCGGAATATCTTCCACTCGATATAGGTCCGCGCTCCCTTCGGAGTTCGCGGGTCGGCCATCGAGCGGTAACCGCTCGAATCCATCTTGCGGTCGATCTGCCCCACGTACCACGGAAAGAGGCTGCCGAAGCTGGCATCGGTCACCGAAGTCTGCCCGCTGGTAAAGTTTTGCGGCTGCGTGGCCCGTGGAATCGAGGTGCCGTTCTGCTCCCCGTATGCGGCCAGGTTCTGCTGCTTGGGCTGAGGCTGGTGCGGCGGGGTCTTGGGCGTCGTCTTTTCCTTCGGCTTCGCTTGCTTGCCCAGGATCGGAACGGCCTTCTCGTCGATTTGATGTTGTTCCTTCGGGCTGGGCAATGCCGGCGCCGGGCTGGGCGTTTCCGTGGCCAGCACGTTCTTGTTCATGGGCTGCGTGTTGGGCAGCGGGATGGCGCTGCTTACCAGGTTTACCTGCATGGCTCCGCTGGCGCCCTGGTTGCCCCACAGGTTATGCCGGAACAGGCCGCTCACCAGGCCATACGACACCAGCGCAGCCAGCAAGAGACCGTGCAGCAAAAGCGCGCCCGCCGCCGGTCCGGCCATCGGCTCCGGCGTCAGCTCCCGCTCCAGTTGCTCGCTGCCTTCCAGTATGTTGCTCATCCGCCCGACCGAATCGTTTCCTTTGAAACCCCTCTGCTGGGTGCCCCAGGTCCCGATTTAGGGACCTGGGATACCTCAGCCCCAACAGGGCTCCATCCGACTTCAACCCCCGCCGTTCCCCGCAATCCCCTTGGTGTCGAGCGGCTGCGTAACGATGGACACATTCGTGATCCCGGCCTGCTTCACCGCGTCCATCACCGTGGCAAAGGCGCCGAACGGCACCCGCTCGTCGCTGCGCAAATAGATTGACTGGTGCGCCGGGTCGGCGCCCGGCGTGTGCAGCTTGGCCGCCAGTTCGTGAATGTTGATAGGCTGATCGTTCAAGAAAATCTGCTGATCGCGATCGATCGTCACCACCATCCGTTGCTCGGTGATCTGCCTCACCGTCCTCGTCTTGGGAACGTTGACTTCGATCCCCGACTGCAGCACCGGCTCGGTGATCATGAAGATCACCAGCAGCACCAGCACCACGTCCACCAGCGGCGTGATGTTGATCTCCGCAAGCGAGGTGCGCGTATTGCCGTTGCTGGTTGTGAAAGCCACGCTAGGCCTCCCGCGTAAGGTCACCGGGGCGCTGCCCCCGCGCGGGCATCTCTTCGAGCGAGTTCAGCAGCTCGCGGCAAAAATCGTCGATGGCCGAGGCAAAGACGCGGATCCGCGCGGTGAACTGGTTGTATGCCACCACCGCCGGCACGGCGACAAAAAGGCCCGCCGCCGTGGTAATCAGCGCTTCGGCAATGCCCGGAGCCACCGCCTTCAGCGACCCGCCGCCGGCCGTTGCAATCCCGTGAAAGGCTTCCACCACGCCCATCACCGTGCCGAACAGCCCCACAAACGGGCTTGTGCTCCCGATCGTCGCCAGCCACGTCAGCCGCCGCTCCAGGCTGGTCACGGCTTCGCTGGCCGCGGTCTGCGCGGATCGCTCCAGCGGGGCCAGGTTGTGCGGCGGTCCCGAGCCGCCCGTCTGCCGCTTATAGGTCTCGTAGACATCTTCGAAGACCCGCGCCAGAGGGCTGGACGGGTTGGCGGTGGTCAGCGCCGCAATCTCCTGCAGCCGCGTGGCCTTGCGGAAGGCGCGGATGAAACGGCGGCTCTCCCGGGTCGCCTTGCGCAAGGTCGCCATCTTGCCCAGAATCACCGTCCACGAGTACAGGCTGGCGAACAGAAGCAGCAACAGCACGCCGATGGCGATCGGCCCGATGTCGCTCATCATCTCAGTCAGTGCGCTCAACCCCAGCGTGCCCACCGGCGTTGCCGGGCCAGCGCCGCTATCCGCCTGCAAAATGTACGCCAACGCAGCAGTAAGAATCGGCATTCACCTCAATATTCAACGTATCAGACCTCGTAGCTCCACCCAAGTTATCCTTTGGATGCCCCCGCGGCCGCTCCGTCGGCCTCCGCCGGCTCCCGAACCCAGCCGTTCATGCTATGCTGCGCTCGGATTCCACGCGGGTTTTGTTCTCAGCTATTTGGATGCGCTGAAAACGCGCCAATGCTCTCCGTGCCCCATCCTTTCGCCGGTTTTTTGGGCGAAAGGGTTGGGAAGCCTCAAATCTGGGGTGGCCCAGGTCCCGAATTTGGGACCTGGGAAACCGCAAACCTCAACCTCCGGGCGCCCCAGCTTCGGCTCGTCTTTGTTTTTGCGCCTGAGGCGGGAAGCGATAATCTCAACCTACAAACCGATTCGCGGTACCTCCATGCTCGTCGAGTTGCGCGCCGAAAACTACGCGGTCATCGATCACGCCATCGCCTCCTTCGGCCCTGGGCTCAATCTGCTCACCGGCGAAACCGGCGCCGGTAAGTCCATCCTGGTAGACGCGCTGGCGCTGCTGATGGGCGGCAAGAGCTCGGCGGAAGTGGTCCGCCACGGCGCGGAAAAGGCGGTGGTCGCCTGCGTCTTCGAGACCACGCCCGGCGCCGAAACCATCCTCGAAGAAAACGGCGTCGATGCCGAAGGCGGCGACATCATTCTGCGCCGCGAGATCCTGGCCTCCGGCAAAGGCCGCGTCTTCGTCAACAACCAGCCGGCCACGGTTGCGGTGCTCAAGCAGCTCGCGCCGGAGCTGGCGCTCGTCCACGCGCAAACTGAGACGCTTTCGAGCTTCGATCAGGCTCAGCAGCGCATTCTGCTTGACCGCTTCGGCTCCATCTCGACCGACGCCGTCGCCGAAGCCCACGCCCGCTGGCGCGCCGCAACCGAAAAACTCAACGATCTGCTCGAAGGCGAGCAGGACCGGCTGCGCATGGTCGATCTGTGGAGCTATCAGCGCCAGGAGATTGAAGCTGCGCATCTCAAAGCCGGCGAAGACGAAGACCTCGAAACCGAAAAGCGCGTGCTGGCCAACGCGGAAAAGCTCTACGCCGCCGCCATGGGCGCGTTCGAGCAGCTCTACGAAGGAGGCGCATCGGCCGAGGCCGCGCTCCGCGCCGCGCTGCGCAATGTGGAAGAGCTGGCCCGCTACGACGCGCGCTTTGCTGTCGCCGCCGAGCAGCTTGCCTCGGCCCGCGCCACCGTGGGCGACGTCGGCTCCACGCTGCGCGACTACGCCGAAGCCATTGACGCTTCGCCTGAGCGGCTGGCCGAGATCGAAGATCGCCTCGCGCAGCTCGACCGCCTCAAGCGCAAGTATGGAAAGACGGTCGCCGAAGTGATCGCCTTCGGTGAAGACGTGGCCCGCAAGCTCGCCGAAGTCGAAGACCGCGACGAAATTCTGAAGGCGCTGCGCGCGGCCCTCGCACAAACGGAAACGGAATATCAAAAAGCAGCGGGCGACCTTACTGCCGAGCGCCGCGCCGCCGCGGCAAAGCTCGCCAGGCTGGCCGAAGCGCAGATCAACTCGCTGGCCATGAAGGCGCGCTTTGAAGTTGCCGTGGTAGGTCAGGGGTTTAGCCCTGACATCAAGCCCGTCTCCCCGATGAAGGATCCGGGCTTCAGCCCGCCCATCGGCTCATCAAAATCGGAAGGGGCTTCAGCCACTGAGGGAATCTCTTCCGGGCACGCCCACTGGACCTCCTCCGGCTGGGATGAAGTCGAATACCGCATCGCCACCAACCCCGGCGAGCCGCTCAAGCCGCTGACCGAGATCGCCTCCGGCGGCGAGATGAGCCGCGTGATGCTGGCGCTGAAGGTTGCCGTCGAAGAGAGCTCATCCAAGACCAGGAAAAAACCAACCCCGCGCACGCTGGTCTTCGACGAGATCGATATCGGCATCGGCGGCCGCGCCGCGGAAGCCGTGGGCCACAAACTCAAAGCACTCGCCCGCGCGCAACAGGTTTTGTGTGTCACCCACCTGCCGCAGATCGCCGCCTTCGCCGATCAGCATCTGGCGGTAGAGAAGCGCGAGGACCACGGCCGCACCAAGACCCAGATTCGCGTCCTCGACGACCGCGCCCGCAATCACGAAGTCGCGCGCATGTTGTCCGGCGCAAAGGTCACCGAAACCAGCCTGCAGCACGCCGCGCAGATGATCGCGGCGAGCCGGTGAACGACAGCCAGGGATCGTCTTTCGCACTCGCAGCCTTGGGCAGGCGCCAACCACGCAGCATCGAAATAAATTGATGTCAAACGCGCTGCCTGCCGGGTAAGATAATCGCCACCAGACCCTCACTGATCCGAAGCCACCAGGTTCAAGGAGACCCGCCAATGTTCTTCTCCGCTCGCATTGCCCCAGCCGTTGCCGCATTGGCCTCGATGGCCGCATTCGCAGTTGCCCACGCGCAGCAGGAGTTCCCGCCGCCACAAGGCAAAGGCCGTGTCGTCGTCGTGGCCTCCGGTTTGTCCGGTCCGCCCCACTACACCACCGTCTCCCGCGAGATTGCGGCCCTCGGCTATGACGTCGTGCTCTTCGACGGCAGCGCCATGGAGCACACCCACGGCGAGGCGGTGAAATCCGCAATCGCGCAGGCGCAGCAAATGCCGCACGCGCTGCCCGGCAAGGTGGCATTGGTTGGCTTCTCGGCCGGCGGCGGCGAGAGCCTCTACTACGCTACTCAATGGCCTGATCTCGTGGCCGGCGTAGTGGTCTGGTATCCGGCAACTTCGTTCATCCGGAACGTGCCCGGCTTTGTGGACCGGCTGCAGATGCCGGTGCTGATGTTTGCAGGGGAAAAGGACCACTACCGCGACGGCTGCTGCACGGCGGAGACTGCGCGCGCCATTGCCGCCGCCGCCAAAGCCGCGGGCAAGCCCTTCGATCTGTATACCTATCCCAAGGCCGACCACGACTTTGTGAAGGACGGCGCGCACTACAACGCCGAAGCCGACGCGGACGCCTTCCAGAAGACGGCTGACCGGCTGAAGCAGCTTTTGCCGAATAACTGAGATCGTCCGAACGGCGGGGCCCGCGTTGCGGCGCAGTGCGGATCTACTCGCTGCGCGCGGGTGCGGCTCTTACCCCGCGGCTGGCGGAGCCCCCGTCGATCCGCGAATCACGAGGCTCGTCGAGACCAGAAACTCGCGCTGCATTTTGGGATTCGTGGGGTCTTCGGTTTGCACGCGCAACGCCTCGAAGGCGGCCCGTGCAAGATCGCCGCGCGACAGCCGGATGGTGGTCAGCGGCGGCAGCGTGAACTCCGCGAAGTCGATATCGTCCAGCCCGATCACGGACACGTCCTGAGGCACGCGCAGCCCTTCCATGTAAGCCGCGCGCAGCACGCCGATGGCGGTCATGTCGTTGGAGCACACGATGGCCGTAGGCCGCGCCGGCAGCTTCTGCAACTGCCCGAATCCGGCCACGCCGCCTTTCAGAGTATGGTCGCACTCGATTACCCACTTCTTCTGCACCGGCAATCCCGCCGCCTGCATCGCCGTCCGGAAGTCGTTCTCCCGCGTCACGGCCGAGTGCAGGCTGTGCGGCCCGGCCAGGAAAGCGATGCCGCGGTGCCCCAGCTCGGCCAGGTGGTTCACGGCCGCGCGGATTCCCGTCGAATAGTCCAGCAGAATGGTGCTGGCCTTGGGATCGTCGAGCCTGAACTCGGCAAGCACGATGGGCACGTTGCGATGAATCAGCTGGTCCAGTACCGATTCTTCCTCGCCGAAAGTCATCACCGCCACGCCGTCCACCTTGCGTTCCAGCATGCGCCGCACGCAGGAGGTCAGAATCTCAGGATCGCTGTTCGACGAGCTCACCAGGATCTCATAGCCGTGCTTCACGGCGATCTCTTCAAAGCTTTGGATCAGTTCCGGGAAAAACGGATTGGTGATGTTCTCCACGATGATTCCCAGAAGCCGGCTGCGCCCTGAAACCAGGGTCCGCGCATGGGTGTTGGGAAAATAATTGAGCTGCTTGATGGCCTGCCAGACGCGCTTGGACAGACGGTCGCTCACCAGCGGAGAGCCGTTGATGGTGCGGGAGACAGTGGCGATGGACACCTTGGCCAGCGCGGCAACGGTGCGGATATCGGGCATTTTGCCGCTGCTCTTGCGGGTTGCTTTTCGAGGCACGAACCAATCCTAATCCAGATGCGCGAGACGGGAAAGAAAAAGCATTGCGATTGCCGTCCAGCCCGCTTCAGGATCGTGTCCTTTCGGCGTTCGTTTACGACGGCTCGGCAATCAGCAGGCGCAGGTCGCGCAGGTTTTGGCCGGTGGGCCCGGTCACCACCGAATCGCCCAGCGCCGTGAACAGCGGGCAGGCATTGAATGCCGCCAGCGATTGCTCGGGGTTGAATCCGAAGACGCGGGCGCGAGCCACCGTGGTGGGATCGGCAATGGCTCCGGCCGATTGCGTGTTCCCGTCGATGCCGTCCGATCCGGCGCTGAGGACGCTCAGGTGCGCGCCCGGATACTTCTGGAGCTCGAGCGCGCAGGCCAGTGCGAACTGCTGGTTGCGGCCGCCCGCGCCGGGCGTGCGGCTCAAGGTCACCGTCACTTCGCCCACCGAGATCAGGCACACGCGCTCGTGCGCGCTGCGCAGCGCATGGAATCGCTCCAGCAGGTAGCGGGCAGCGTCGGCGTAGTCCCAGTCGTCGCAGCTGTTGTCCACAACCGTGAAGTAGCCGGTCTTCTGCGCCAGGGCGCGCGCGCTTTCCACCAGGTCGTGGCTGGAAAGCAGGATCTCGAAAACTGATTCGCGGAAGGCCGCATCTTCACCGCTCATGCTGGCCGCTGACGTTACGCGCCGCGCCGCCGCTGACTCGGCCCACGGCAGCTTGGGCAGGAAGGGCGGGCGGCGTCCCTTGTTTCCGGGCGACTCGGGCAGATCCTCGCGTTCGAAAAAGGCGCGGATCGAAGCCGGAAGCCGGGGCGCAAGATCGTACCTCTGGAGCAGTTCGCGAACGTCGGCCACTGTTGAGTGATCGGGCGAAGTCGGCCCCGACGACAGCGCATCCAGCGAGCGCAGCGGCACGTCCGGCAGAAGCAGGCTCACTTTGGCCGCTTCCGGCGCAGCCATCGCCAACCGGCCGCCCTTCACGGCGGAAAAGTGCTTGCGCAGGATGTTGATCTCGTTGATGGGCGCGCCCGAAGCCAGCAGCAATTCGTTGAACGCGATGGTCTCATCGAGCGTGATCTGCGGGTCCAGTGGCAGGTCGAACATGGCCGACCCGCCGCCGGAGATGAGAAAGAAAATCAGCGTATCTTTGCGCGCCTTGCGCAACAGGGCCAGCGCCGCTCGGGCCGCGCTGAAAGTGTCCTCGTTGGGCAGCGGGTGGCCGCCCTCAAAATAGCGGAACCGCCAGTTGCGCGAGCGGGGCAACTGGTTCGAGCAACAGATGCCGCGCAATCCCTGGCGCCGTTTCATGCGGTCCAGCAGCACTTCCAGCATGGGTCCGGCCGCCTTGCCCAGTGCGATGACGAACACGCGCTTATAGCGGGACAGGTCGATGGTTGCCGGCCCGCTGCCATCGGGCAGCAAGCGGTGCAGCTCGTGGCCTTCGAAGCGCAGCCGCCGGTCGAACGCCGAGGCAATGTTGCACGCCGCCAGGGCGCCGGTGAAAATCTCCGTGGCCGTCTCGTGAAGCGTGTCTAAAGTTGTGTCGCTGACCGGGGTCATAACAATTGCTCCTTCAGCCAACCGGAGAGCGCCTGCTGCATCGCTTCGAGTTGACCGTCAAAAAAGTGATCGCCGCCGGGAAGGAGAATCAGCCGTTTGGGTCCGGCGGCGGATGCGGCCACCTGGCGGAGTTGCGCGGCGGTTGCAAACCGGTCGCGGTCTCCGCTCAGGAATAGCTTGGGAATAGTGGAGTCCTTCAGGAAAGAATAGTCATAGCTGTGGCCCTGGGCTGCAATCGGCAATCCCAGCGCGGCCAGCGCGCGGACATCGTGGGTCCGGCGCGCGCCCGAACAGGCCTTGAGCGCCATCGCCGCGCCAAAACTGAAACCAACCGCGATCAGCGGAAGCTTGAATGCGTTTTCAAGCCAGTCCAGGGCAGCCAGCACGTCTCCCGTCTCGGCCTCGCCGTCGTGTTTGCCCTCGCTCAAGCCCGCGCCGCGAAAGTTGAAGCGCAGCACCGGCCAGCCCAATCCCCAATCGGGATCGTTCAGCGCCTTCATGGCGTGGTAAACCACCCTGTTGTGCAGGGACCCGCCGCCCAGCGGGTGGGGATGGCACACCAGCGCGGCAAACTCGGCGTCCGGTGCGCCCAGGTTCGCCAGCGCTTCCATGCGGCCGGCCGGCCCTCGCAATTCAACCTGCCGCACTTTGCGCGCGGCGTTCGTCCCGGCATGGCCTGACCACTCGATCCGTCCAGCGCCTTCTCTCGCATGCGTCTCTGCAGACACCTCGAGCGAAGGCCCCGGCAATGGGCCGCCGGATTTTGTTTGCGCTTGGGCGTAGCCGGATGTGGAGATCATTCCACTCTCCATTCTACGCCCGTTTCGCCGCTCCGCCCCAGGAATCGAAATCGAGCGGAAACCGCGTGGCCACGCCCGCTGCGCTATTCTGGCAGCATCATGACCGGTCCTCTTCCGTCTGCACCACTTGACCCGATCGGGTTTACCCGCCAGCTATGCGCAATCGAATCCACCACCTACCATGAAGGCGCCGCGGGCGATTTTCTGGCCCGGTTTCTTGCCGGCCGCGGCTGGGATGTGGAAAAAACTGCGGTCGAGCAGCCGCTCGAAAGCGCCTCCGCCGGAGAGCGCTGGAACGTTTACGCGGGCGCGCCGGGCGAGACTCCGGACCTGGTGTTTTCCACCCACATCGACACCGTCCCGCCCTACATTCTGTTCCGTGAGGATGCGGAGTTCATGTTCGGCCGCGGCGTTTCCGACGCCAAAGGCATCATCGCCGCACAGGTCGCCGCCGCGGAAGCGCTGCGCGCCGAAGGGTTTCGCATCGGACTGTTGTTCGTGGTCGGCGAGGAGCGCGACTCCGCCGGCGCGAAGGCCGCCAATCTCAAGCCCAAAGCCAGCCGCTTCCTCATCGACGGCGAACCCACCGGCAACCGCCTGGCTCTGGCCTCGAAGGGCGCGCTGCGCGCTGTCATTCGCGCCACCGGGACCATGGCCCACTCCGCCTATCCCGAGCTCGGCGAGTCGGCCGTCCATAAGCTTGTCCAGGTTCTCGGCCGGGTGCTGGCTCTGCCGCTGCCCGCGCTCGAAGACGTAGGCCCCAGCACGCTGAACATCGGCCAGATTCATGGCGGCCACGCCCCCAACGTGATCGCCGACAAAGCCGAAGCGCAGGTGCTGGTCCGCCTGGTCGGCGACGCGGCGCCCATCCGCAAGGCGCTTGTCGAAGCCTGTGCGGGACTTGCCGAAGTCGACTTCACGCTCGAAATTCCCTTCGTCCGCCTGCGCGCGGTGGAGGGATTGCCGACCATGATCGCCAAGTTCACCACCGACATTCCGCAGCTCTCCAACTGGGGCCAGCCGCTGCTGCTCGGCCCCGGTTCCATTCACGTCGCGCATACGCCGGACGAGAAGCTGGCCAAAAAGGAACTGCTCGAAGCCGTCGAGCTCTACATCCGGGTGGCGAAACAGTTGCTGCGATAGAAAGAAGCATCGTCGATTTGATTTACGGAGAAATCATTATGACCGCACCCCTCTACTCCATTCCCATTGAAAAAATCACGGGAGAACCCGCGTCGCTGGCCGACTTCCAGGGCAAAGTCGTCCTGGTGGTCAACGTGGCCTCGAAGTGCGGCCTCACGCCGCAGTACGAAGCCCTGGAAAAACTCTACGAGCAATACCGCGGCCGGGGACTTGTGATTGCCGGCTTTCCAGCCAACGACTTCAAAAGCCAGGAGCCCGGCTCGAACCAGGAGATCCAGTCCTTCTGCACCTTGAACTACGGCGTCACTTTTCCGTTGTTCAGCAAAATCACGGTGGTGGGTGCGCAGAAGCACCCGCTCTACGCCGCTCTCATCGCTGCGCAGCCCAAAGCCGTAAGCACGGCCGAGGTTCCGTTCCGCGAAAAGCTCAAGGGATACGGCATCGAAACGCAGCCCGAGCCGGAGATTTTGTGGAACTTCGAGAAGTTTCTGGTCGGCCGGAACGGGGAAGTCATCAAGCGCTTCACGCCCGATACCGCGCCCGACGCGCCGGAACTCATCGCCGCAATTGAAGGGGAACTCGCGAAGTAACGGGTCAGGTTCAACGCTACGTGGATGAATCGGGCGCCCCATCCGGCGCCTGCCGGCCACCGCGCCTCTGTGCAAGCGGCCTGAGTGGGTTGTGCTGGCCGCGCCGGCCTTCAGACCTGTATTCTCAACCCATGGACGCGTCCGTTTCCCCAACCGCCGGCGCCGGCAATCAGCTTGAACACGCAGCTTCATCCTACCTGCGCTCGGCGCGCCATCAGCCGGTGCAGTGGCATGCCTGGGGCGAAGCGGCTTTCTCGAGCGCCGCCGGCGAAAACAAGCCCATCCTTCTCGACATCGGCGCGGTGTGGTGCCACTGGTGCCACGTCATGGACCGCGAATCCTACGAGGACCCGGAGATCGCCGCGCTCATCAACCGCTACTTCGTCGCCGTCAAGGTCGATCGCGACGAGCGCCCCGACGTGGACGCTCGCTACCAGGCCGCAGTCTCGGCCATCAGCGGCCAGGGCGGATGGCCGCTGACCGCATTTCTTACTCCCGACGGCCGGCCTTACTTCGGCGGCACCTACTTTCCCCGCGACGACCGCTACGGCCGCCCCGGCTTCGGCCGCATCCTGACGGCCATGGCCCAGGTGTGGAGCGAGCGCCGCGACGAAGCCCTTGAAACCGCATCCAGCGTGATGGCGGCCATCGAGCACAATGAGAGCTTTTCCGGCCGCGGCTCCAGCCGCGACGAGGCTCTCACGTTGTCGCTGGTGGAAAAAATCGCCGGCTCCGCGCTCGCCCAATTCGATCCCCGCAACGGAGGCTTCGGGTCGCAGCCCAAGTTCCCTCATCCCGCCGCGCTTGACCTGCTGCTCGAAATGGCCGTGAGCCGCAATCATCAGCAGGCCCGCGCCGCCTTTGCGGTCACGCTTGAAAAGATGGCCCGCGGCGGCGTCTACGATCAGCTCGCCGGCGGCTTTCACCGCTACTCCGTCGACGATCGCTGGGTGGTGCCGCACTTCGAAAAAATGCTCTACGACAACACCGAGCTGCTGCGCAATTATGTGCACGGCTTTGCGAGCCCTGTTCTCGGGGAAGCGGTCCGCGAGGGCTTCGCGGACACCGCGCGCGCCATCGTCGCCTGGCTCGACTCCACCCTGACCGACCGCGAGCGCGGCGGCTTTTACGCTTCGCAGGATGCCGATGTGGGACTGGATGACGACGGCGACTACTTTACCTGGACCCTGGAGGAAGCCCGCGCCGTTCTTACGCCCGCGGAGCTGGAACTCGTCCGCGAGTACTACGACATCGGCGAAGTGGGCGACATGCACCACAACCCGGCCAAGAACGTTCTGCACGTGAAGCAATCGCTGGCCGAGCTGGCCGCGCGCAGCGGCTCGTCCGAGGATGCCCTGCGTCCGCTGCTTGATTCCGCGCGCCGCAAGCTGCTGGCCGCGCGTGCGCTGCGCCCCACCCCGTTCATCGACCGCACTCTTTATACCGGCTGGAACGCCATGGCCGTCTGCGCTTATCTTGACGTTGCGCGGGTGCTGCGCACAGAGGCAGCGCGCGGGTTCGCATTGCGCACCCTCGACCGGCTCCTTGCTGAAGCATGGGACGGCGCGTCCACGCTTTACCACGTCATCGCCTATCCCGGCGGAGCTGCGCCCGCAGAGAGAGCGCCAGGCACGCTCGACGATTACGCCTTCACGCTCCATGCCTGCCTCGATGCGTGGCTGGCCGATGGAGAGATGAAGTATTATCGCGCCGCCGTCACGCTGGCCGACGCCATGATCGCCGCCTTCTACGACCCCGTGGGCGGCGCGTTTTTCGACGCCGCTGCGAGCCGCGAGGCTGTGCCGCTGGGCGCCCTGGCCGCGCGGCGCAAGCCCTTGCAGGATTCGCCCACGCCGGCCGGAAATCCCACCGCGGCCGCGGCCCTGCTGCGGCTTGAAGCGCTCAGCGGGCGAGAAGAGTATCGCGGCATCGCCGAAGACACGCTGGCGTGCTTCGCCGGAATCGTGGAGCATTTTGGGCTCTACGCGGGCAGCTATGGCCTGGCACTGGAGCGGCTTCTCCGCGATCCGGTGCAGGTGATTGTCTTCGGCTCCGGCTCGGAAGCCGGGCGGCTCGAATCCGCGGCGGTCGCGGGCTATGCCGTGAACAAGACGGTGATGCGCATCGCGGCCGCGCGGCTGGTTCCCGGCGGAGTTCCGGAAGCGCTTGAGGAAACCTTGCTTCAAGTCCCCGCGCCCGCCGCTCCGGCCTGGGCGCTTGTTTGCCGCGGACGCACCTGTCTGCCGCCCATCACCGATGTCGAAACCATGCGGCAGGCCCTGGAATCGGCCGAATAGCCGGGTTTTCCGAACCCAAATCGCTACTCGCCTGAAAACGGATTCGTCTCCTGCGGCTTCAGCGTGGTCGGGTCGGGCGCAGCATGCTCGGCTTCGCGGGCCGCGGCTTCGGCCTCCAGCGGATTGCCCAACGGCCGCGCGCCGGCACTCTCGGCCGCGTTCCCGCTCCCCGCAAACGCGCTGAACACCCGCAGCGGATCGCCGGGCAGCAGGTGGTTCTCTTCGAGCGCCAGCCGCACCCGGCGCTGGAATTCGCGCACCGGTCCGTATTGCTGCGTAGGCAGCGTCTTGAAAACCACCGGAAAAATCAGTTGCGATCCCTTGATCGAATCCACGCCGAGAATCTGCGGGTCGGCCACAAATAGGCGCTTGAATTGCTCGCTGTTCCGCACCTCCATCGCAATTTCTTTGAGCAGCGCCATCACCTGGTCGGGATTGGCCGAAAAGTCCACGCTGATGTTGATGGTGGCCACCGAATATTTCACGCTCAGGTTGGCTACCGTGGTGATCTGCGAATTGGGAATCACGTAAAGGGTTCCGTCGCCGTCGCGCACCGTGGTCTTGCGCAGGGTCATGGACTCCACGGTGCCGGCCAGCCCGGCCAGCCTCACGGTATCGCCCACGTTGAACTGGCCCTCCACCAGGATGAGGACGCCGTTGAACATGTCTTTGACAATGTTCTGCGCCGCCAGCCCGATGGCCACGCCGGCTATGCCCGCCGAGGCCAGCAGCGGAGCCAGGTTCACGCCCATGGCGTCAAGAAACTGCATGCCCGCGATGACCCCGATGATGGCCAGCCCGGTGGCGCGGATCACCCCGGCCAGCGTCTTTACCTCCGCCACACGCCCCGGTGCGGCCGTGTGCAATTCCGCCACGTTGACCATCCGTCGCGTAACCACCTGCAATAACTTGTTCAGGAGAAATGCGATGGCCGCAATCACGATCAGGTGCGGGAGCTTGCTGTGGATAAATTCCTGGCTGTCGACGATCCATTCGTCCAGCACTCTGCCCATGAACCGGCCTTCCCGGAAGATGCCGTAACGCAGCGCAAGCGAAAATTCTGCGGTCAATCGAAAAGGAAACATGCAAAATCCCCTCCTTTTAGACTAGACTGTGCCCATAAGCGGCCGAAACTTCCGGCCGTTGTTTCCGGAAACGCTCCTGGCGAGAGGCTGGAATTTCCCATGACAAGGGAGCGCACTGGCGCAAGTGTCCCGGCAGGCCGACTGCGGCCACCTGCGGCATGGTGCTGCGTTTTTGCGGTCCTGGCTGCGGTTGCGGCGGGCGGCGCCGGCCTGCGCCACGTCTATGCGCAAACTGAGGAGCCCGGCGTGGCCCCGGTCGCGCAATCCGACGCATCCGGCAGCGAGAAGCCGCCCGCAGCGTCCGCCGATCCGGCCTCTGCCGCACCGGCTCCGGCCGCCGAACCCAAACCCGAGACCGCCGGCAATCCCCAGGACCAGCGCAAGCAGGAAGTGGCCAGCCAGTGCGCCAACCTGCTCAAAATGGCCACCGACCTGAAAGCCGAAGTGGACAAGACCACCAAGGATGAGCTGTCGCTCGCCGTAGTGCGCAAGGCAGGCGAGATCGAGCAATTTGCCCGCAAGGTGAGAACCGATCCGAGGCTCACCGCGGGCAAGGACTGAGGCGGGTGCGCCATGAGAAGCATAGGCAATGCGGCGATCGCCCCCCGGAGGCTCCGGAGCATCCGCGGGTCCGCGCCGTCTGTCCTGCCGGGCCGGGTTGTTCGCCGTGCGCTCGGGCTGGGGCTGCTTCTCGCGCTCCCCTGCCTGGGCGGTTTCTCGCAGCAGACCTCGGGCATGGGCAGCCAGTTTCCAAACTCGCAGCATGGCGGAATCCCTCAGGAATCATCGAACGACCTCTCCCCCCTCTACGACCCAAACAACACCCTCGAAGCCGAGAAGCGCCTGCGCATGATCAATGCCGAGCGCCAGAAGTCCCTGGTTGCCGACACCGCGAAATTGCTGAAGCTGGCCAACGAGCTCAACGACGAGATCGCCCATTCCAATCCGGGCGCGCTTTCCCCGGCCCAGCTTCACAAAGTGGCGGAGATTGAAAAGCTGGCGCACGACGTGAAGGACAAGATGGTGATGTCGGTGCGCGGGCCGCAATTCAATAATATGGACGCGACTCAGCCCTATTTCCCTTCGGTCGCCCACTGAACGTGAACTGGCCGGCGCGCAAAATGAGGGCGGCGCACGATTTTTCCGGTCCGGGAATCGGAGTTTGGTAAGCGGCGCGGCTGAACAGCGGCTCAACCTTGTGCCCGCGAAGTTGTTACAATTTTCTCAGGCAGGTGGTCGGGAGGGAACGACGGGAATGGAAGCGGCACTTTCCAGCGCTCGGGCGCCGGAGCAGGCTGTGGACGCGGACGAACTGGACGCGCACAAACTGGCGGAAATCTACCGGCTGATGTATCTTTCCCGCTGCGTCGACGACCGTGAAATCCTGCTCAAGCGCCAGCAGAAGATATTCTTCCAGATTTCGGCAGCCGGCCATGAAGCCCTGCAGGTGGCTGCCGCCCTGGCCCTCAGGCCCGGCTACGACTGGTTTTTCCCCTATTATCGCGATCGCGCGCTTTGTCTTACGCTGGGCGTAACCCCGCTGGACATGATGCTGCAGGCCGTGGGCGCGGCCTCTGACCCGGCCAGCGGCGGCCGCCAGATGCCCACCCATTGGAGCAGCCGCGCGCTGCACATTGTCAGCACCTCGTCTTCCACCGCAACCCAGTTGCTGCACGCCGTTGGCTGCGCCGAGGCCGGGCGTTACTTCACCCGCCATCCTGAGGCCGCGGCGCGCGTCGAGGACGATTACCGCGCCTTCCGCGACGTGGAGTTTCACGGCGACGAAGTGGCTCTCACCTGCCTCGGTGAGGGCGCCACTTCCCAAGGCGAGTTCTGGGAGGCGATGAATACTGCCTCCAACCAGAAGCTGCCGGTCATCTTCCTGGTGGAAGACAACGGCTACGCCATCAGCGTTCCCGTTGAAGTGAACACGCCCGGCGGAAACATTTCGCGCATCGTGGCCAATTTCCCCAACTTTCATTTTGCCGAGGTGGATGGCACTGACCCGGTGGTATGTCTGCGCGCCTTTCAGGCCGCGGCAGCCTATTGCCGCGCCGGGCTGGGACCGGCCTTCATCCACGGCCACTGCGTGCGGCTTTATTCGCACTCGCTTTCAGACGACGACAAGAACTACCGCTCGGCCGCGGAGCGCGAGACCGACGCGCTGCGCGATCCCATCGCCAGGATGCGCGCCCGCCTGGTCCACGAAGGAATTTTTACCGCCGCGCAGCTCGACGAGCTCGAAAGGGAGTTGGACCGCGAAACCGCCGCGGCCGGCGAACGCGCGCTGGAAGCGCCGCTGCCTCAAGTCGAGAGCATTTCCGAGCACGTCTATTCGCGCGATCTCGATCCCGTCCACGCGGCCTTCGCCACCGAGCGGGCCACATCGCCGGCCGTGCACAACGGAAAGTCTTCCGCTCCGCGCACCATGGCCGATCTGATCAACGCCTGCCTGCGCGACGAGATGCGCCGCGATCCGCGCATCGTGGTGTACGGCGAAGACGTGGCCGACGCCAGCCGCGAAGACGCTCTGGGCGAGGCCAAAGGCAAAGGCGGCGTCTTCAAGCTCACCGCCGGCCTGCAAACCGAATTCGGCTCAGAGCGCGTCTTCAACTCCCAGCTTGCCGAGGCCAACATCGTGGGGCGCGCCATCGGCTACGCGGTCCGCGGCATGAAGCCGGTGGTCGAAATCCAGTTTTTCGATTACATCTGGCCGGCCATGCACCAGATTCACAACGAGCTCGCGCTCATGCGCTGGCGCTCGAATGGCGCCTGGGCCGCGCCGACCGTCATCCGCGTGCCCATCGGCGGCTATCTCGCCGGCGGCGCCATCTACCACTCCCAGTCCGGCGAAAGCATCTTCACCCACATTCCCGGCCTGCGCGTAGTCATGCCTTCGAATGCTCTGGACGCTAACGGCCTGCTCCGCACCGCCATCCGCTGCGACGATCCGGTGTTGTTTCTCGAGCACAAGCGCCTCTACCGCGAGCCCTACGGCCGCGCGCAGTACCCAGGTCCCGATTTCGCCGTCCCCTTCGGCAAGGCCAAAATCGTCCGTCCCGGCTCGCATATCACGCTGGTCACCTACGGCGCCCTGGTGCCGCGCGCCTTGCAGGCCGCCGAGCAGGCCGCCCGCAAGCACGATATCGACGTCGAAGTCGTAGACCTGCGCACCTTAAGCCCCTACGACTGGGAGGCGATTGCCGAATCGGTGCGCAAGACCAGCCGCGTGATCGTGGCCCACGAGGACATGCTGAGCTGGGGCTACGGCGCGGAGATCGCCGCGCGCATCGCCGACGAGCTCTTCGGCGACCTCGACGCGCCGGTGCGGCGCATCGGCTCCATGGATACATTCGTCGCCTATCAGCCGGTTCTCGAAGACGCCATCCTGCCCCAGCCCGAGACGGTGCTGAAGGCGATTGTGGAGTTGAAGGCGTATTGAGGCAGCCGCGTTCCGTGCGCTCGGAACGCATGCCGCGCTATCGGCGCCCCAGGCGAGGCTACGCTTCGATGAAACTCGAAATACAAAGGTCTCGTGAATCAATCCCCGGGGCCGTCGCCATGCTAACACTGGTTTGCTGGACAGGATTCGACTTCGTTGTGTCGTGCTGGCGACACCGCCATCAGGTAATCGGCGACGGGGTTTTCTTTGCACTCGCGCTGATCCTCGCGGCGGCAGGTGCAATCGAAATCGAAATACGGGGCAAAAAGCTCTCAACCTGAGAGATGACAAGGGAAATAGGGGCTTCGACACCGACCACGAGCCATCGCGCGAGGGACAATTATGAATCCCTCTTCCAGTGTGGCTTATTCCCACAAGTGTGTTATTACGTAGGCAGCATTACATTCGTGATCCGGAAATGATGACTAACGGCAAGTCTGCGCGGAGTTTACGCCAACCGCGCGCTATGATGACAGCAATCGGTAAAGCACTATGGGGAGTGCCACTCACACAAAATCGCTGGCGCGGAGGGTCGGACCCGCGCTTCTGGGCTGCGCGTTGAGCGTAGGCGTCTTTGCGTACAGCCTCTGGAGCGGCAGTGCGCCGGTCCCGGAGAAGTATCGCGCGGACGACGTCTCGCGCTGGAGCCACCCGGTGAGGTTCTGGCTGGTGGAGATTTTCTGGCTCCTTGCCGCCGTGGCCGCCGCAGCTTACGGACAGCAGGAATACAAGAATGCGCGGCTCGGCCTTCCGCGGCCGGCGCCGAAGGCCCGGCACGACGGACTGCCGGAGTCGCTGAGCGAGATGGTGCGCACCCACCGCGTGCCCAGAGAGTCGGTTCCGCGGCTGCTCGCGGAGCTGCGGCCCTCGCTCAAGCCGAGCGACTACTATCCGATCCTGCACCAGCGCGCCTTTGAGTGGCTGGGCACGGTATGCGCGTTCATCTTTCTCGCCGGCATGATCGCCACGCTGGCGCTGCTGCCCCAGGTGAGCAGGATCTTCACAATCTCGCTGTTCGGCCTGGCTATCGTGGTCTTCGTCGCGGTCTCGTTCGGCATCCCAGCCGCTCTGCGCAAACGGCGCCACACGCAGATGGAGCGGATCTTTGCCGCCGAGGCGCTGCACGAACAGACGCACAGGCCTGCGCCGCCCATCGCGCCGCGGGTGCGGAAGACCGAGCCCATCGATACGGAGGGCCGCGAGCTTCGCTGCACATCGCCCGACAGGCGCTACGTGATTTACGTGCGTCCCGAGGAGATGAAGATGAGCCAGTGGGTGTTCACGCCGGAGATGATCGACAGCACCACCAACCGCGTGGTCTTTCATCCGCGGGACAGCGGGTGGACGCTGGACAAGGCGGTGTGGCAGACGGCTTCGCTGGTGGCCATGACGCTGCGCAAGTATCCGGGCGATCACGCGCCCATCGGCGCCACCTTCGATTGCGCCAGCGGCGCGGCGCAGATTGAAGGCATCACCGTGGACCCATTCACCAATTCGGCCATGATGGAGCACGCGCTCAAGGAAGCGTACGCGGCCAGCAAGTCCGCTTACCATCCCGTGGAGGGCTGAACCGGCGAGGACTCCGCCTCAGGACTCGGCTTCCTGGACCGGCGCCATCTCCTCGGGCGGCGCGGGAATAATGCCCATCTCGCGATAAATGGGGCGCACGGTGCGGCGCAGCGCGGGCAGCCGCGTAAGGAACCAGAGCGCGCCCAGCACCACCGCCGAGCCGTTGAGGACCACCGTCCACGGCGCGCCGATGGCGTGCGCCAGGCTTCCGGCCAGCAGGCTGCCGAACGGCGCCATGCCTACAAACGCCATGGTGTAATAGCTCATCACGCGGCCGCGCTTGTCTTCGCTCACCAGCGTCTGGATGATGGTGTTGCTGGCGGCCATGCCCTGCATCATCCCCATGCCCGCAATCAGCGCCATCGTCATCGAGAGCCAGAAGACGCGCGACAGTCCGAAGCCGATGAGGCCCAGCCCGAATACGGCCGCGGCCAGAGGAATCATGCGGATGAGTCCGCGCACGTTTTTGCGCGCAGCCAGCGAGAGCGCGGAGATAAGCGCGCCCACGCCCATGGCGGCCATCAGGAAACCCAGCGTGTGCGGGCCGCCGCCGAGCACCTGGGCGGCGAAGATGGGCATGAGCACCACGAACGGCATGCCCATGAGGCTGACCAGCGCAAACAGAAGCAGGATGGTGCGGACCGGCAAGAACCTCGAAACGTAGCTCCAGCCTTCTTTCAATTCGGCCAGCGTGGATGCGGCTTTGCGCTTGATTCCGGGTGCATGGATGCGCATGGCAAGGAGCGAGGCGATGACGGCGATGTAGCTGAGGCCGTCGATGAGGAAGCACCACGCCTCGCTGCTGGCGGCGATGACCATGCCGGCCAGCGACGGGCCGATGAGCCGCGCCACGTTGACCATGGAGGAGTTGATGGCGATGGCGTTGGAGAGGTCGGCGCGGTCGCCCACCATCTGCACCATGAAGGCCTGGCGTCCGGGCATGTCGAAGCCGTTGATGAGGCCCTGCATCACGCTCAGAGCCAGGATCCAGCCCACCGTGATGCGGCCTGAGAACGTGAGCGCGGCCAGCAGCAGCGACTGCACCATGGACAGCGCCTGGGTCCACACCAGCACCTGGCGGCGATCGAGCCGATCGACCCACACGCCGGCGAAGGGCGCAACCAGAAACGTGGGAATCTGGCCCGCGAAGCCGACCGTGCCCAGCAGCAGCGCCGACTTCGTAAGCCGGTAGACCAGCCACCACGTGGCGATGCGCGTCATCCATGTGCCGATGAGCGAGATGCTCTGGCCGCCGAAGAACAGCCGGAAGTTGCGATGCCGCAGCGCGCGCCAGGCGTGCGACATGCCCGCCAGCGCGTGCGACTCTTGGGCAATCGCACCGGCCGCTTCTGCGCGTGTTGTGTGGTTGCCGGCGCTCACAGTGTAAATTCGTGCATGCTTTCCACTTTAGATGCACGACCATCGAATACTTCTATCTTAATTTTCTCTTAGCCGAACGATCGAAGCGGGCAACGTTCGTTTCAGTTTCACAGCAGGCAAGAAATGTCATTTCGCGACTTCCGCCGCAAATCGAGCCATATGCGCGGGCCTTCGCTGTTCCGATTGCATCTCAATCCTATCCGCCGGCTACTCTGGTCCGCAGACCCGCCGACGACCTCAGGTTGGCCCTGCCCGTTGAGCGGCCTCTCTATCTTATTGCCTCGGCGGCAGTGATTCCGGGACGAATCCGGCATCTGCGGGCGTCGATGTACAGGACGCGGACGCTGGCGGCAAACCCTGGTTTTCAATAGACAAAGTCAATCAAGTATGCGAAAATCGGGCACACGAAAATGGAATAGAGAGCGAATGCAGGTGCTGAACCCAGGACCCAATCCCATTTCCATAAAGAAGGAGCCGCAGCCGCAGGCGACCCCTGGCCGCACCGGCTTTGCGCGCTGGGCTGCGCTCGTTTATATCCTGGTTAGCGGTTTTGCGGAAGCGGCTTTTGTCGAACTCTATTGCCACTGGCACGGCGCCCAGTTTCTGCTCCCCGACCCACGTAAATTCTATAGCCCTGAAAACATCGCTCTGCTCGCTAAAATCAACTTCGTTGCCACCACGGGCCCCAACTTCACCGGCGGCCCTACGGCGATGAGCATGACGGCCGAGATCCTGATGTGGAGCTCTCTTGGCATCTGGGCCAGGAGAGTCGCCGGCATGGTGAAGCGATATAGCGACCGTACCCCCGATCCGGCCCACGACCTGGCTGAATATATCGGAATTCTCGGATCGCAAACCGCCGTCGTCGCCGGCGTGCTGATTCTTCTCAAGCTATCGAGTTTTAAAATCTTCGGCGTGAGCGTGGATGACTTTGAAGCCACCGCCGGGATGTCGTTCCTCCTGGGATATTTCGGCGATGAGACCGTCGTTTTTTTCAGCAAGCTGCGCAGAACGATCTTTGGAAAACGGAACGGAAGAATCAATGAGCCTGGCTGAAAGTCTGCGCCATTTGCTCAAGCCCTTCCGTTGGTATATTGCGCCGCGCGCCGATGGCGAATCCGTCATCCTTTGGTGGGAGAAGCGAAGGCTCCTTTACAACCTGCTGGTGTTCCTGTCTACGCTTCCGTTCTGCCTATTTCTCGACCTCTACGCGATGGGACTCTTGAGGACCAGTACGACCGTGCAGCAGATGTATGACTCCCAGGGCGACATGAAGTTGCTCGTCCAGGCCCTGCTCCAGATCATGTGCAATGTGTGGTACACCGGGGGCTGGATGGTGGAGCTGATCGTCAGATTGATCCCTGGGAAGAAGATGCGCTGGTTCGGCCCCATCGCCCTGATTGCGGGAACCGTATTCTCGTTCCTGTTTGTGGCCTTGTGGCTTCGCGGTTGGGGTCCCGGGAGCTGGAGTTTTTGGGGAAGCCCTTAGCCTGCATCAGAACAGGATATAGCGCGGCGTCTTGCTCTGATACTGGCTGTAACTCCCCGCATAGAGATGGGAGAGAAACATCTCCTCGCGGCGGATCTGCGCGTGGATCACCAGCGGCGCAA
Source organism: uncultured Acidobacteriaceae bacterium (assembly GCA_963770555.1). Lineage (GTDB taxonomy): Bacteria > Acidobacteriota > Terriglobia > Terriglobales > Acidobacteriaceae > Telmatobacter. Next base: position 2,023,340 of record CAVYQC010000005.1, on the reverse strand, counting down.
TCAAGAGAAAAAGCGCGAACACAAGCGTCCCGTTCATCAGCAGCGCGCCCGCCATGAAGATCTCGGAAGAAACGTAGATCGGATTGCGCGTGAGCGCGAACGGGCCGGACGTGATCAGTCGAAAGTGCTCCCGGCTTCTGGCCATCAGGCGCCATGAATTCGACATCGAGATATATGCGGCGCTCTGCAGGATGAGCGCAATCGAGGTGAGCAGAACGCCGGCGGCCGAAGCCGCGCGATCGTGAAAGAAAACCCGGTGCAAAGCGGGGAAGAGCCATCGCTCCACGTGCATGCAGGCCACCAATACCTGGAAGCCGAAGATCGCCAGCCCGAGAACGACCAGCAGGTCCAGATAGTCGCCGTCATCGTCCCGCACCTTCATGGCCGCCGACTTGACCGCGATATTTCCAAAGAACAGGGCACATGCTTCTAGCTGGAACCAATCCATCAACGACCTGGGTCCGAATCCATCGTTCGGATATGCATAAGCTCCCAGCACCAGGAGGCAGCACAGGATGTTCATCAGGATGAGGGCTTCATTGATGACCCGGCGATCGACCTGGCCAAATCTGCGCCGAAACAGGATGAAGAGCGCGTTGATGGCGCAGGCCGCCAGGAGCGCGAGATTCTGCCAGGGAAAAATCCGCCTGGCAATCCCGTAGATCACCAGGCCGCTCGCGTAAGCGCAGCCAAGAAGTATCATCCGGTCATACGCCTTGGGTGTGGACTGACTTTCCCAGCGATCCGGATGCTCTCCCTCGGTCCAGAGGGCGCTTACCGAGAGCATCAGCGCAAAAATGAAGAGAATGGCGCCGGTCACGCGGCGGTCCAAGGGTCCGCTTTGGTCCAGCACCGGCGTCAAAACTGCGACCAGGCTCCAGACCAGCGACAGATAGACCGTCCTGAGGCCGAACCACAACTGGGAACGCCGGACTTCATCGCGAATGCGCGACGATGCATAGCAAAACGCCAAAGTCAGCAGTCCGGAAAAAAGCAGAAGCTCCGCGAGCCTGGCCGGCCGTCCACGCAGAATGGCGATGACGATTGCAACCGACGCAATCGCCGCCACAAGCTTGAGAAATCGAGCGCCGGCGAATAGAGAAAGCGGGGAGCGGGGAAGATCGCGGCTGAAGTCGACGAAATCGTCGCTGTGATAGGCGGCAAAGGCGCAAAGGGCGACCACGGCGACCGCCCGCCAATCGATGCCGCCGTTCAGGATGCGGGAAGAGGTTGCAGCCAGAAAAGCCGCCGCGGCCGCAATGGAAACCCGGCTTGCATACCAAATCTCAAAGCAATGGGCCGCAATTTTAGAGATTTTCATCGGGTTCGCCGCGGCCTCGTCTTTCTGAAAACCTCTGCGTGAGCGCGATATCGATGTCGGAGCCGCACAAAAAGCGGGCTTCGTCCATCTCCCGTTTCCAAGCATCTCACACCGGCGCTCGGAGCCGCGTCCGCTCCTGTAAAGTTGAAGGAAGCGCGGCGCATTTTCCGGCCGTGCTTTTCGCCCTGTGCGGATCTCCTTTGACGGCTGCCTCCAATTCGAACGCGCCGGCCGGTCCCATGGCACTGGATGAGCTGCTGCGCGGCGTCTTTGGCTTTGCGCAATTCCGCGCCAACCAGGAAGCGGTGTGCCGTGCGGCGATCGCCGGCCGCGACCTGCTGCTGGTCATGCCCACCGGGGCAGGGAAGTCGCTCTGCTACCAGTTGCCGGCCATCGCCCGCGGCGGCACGGCGCTGGTCATCTCGCCGCTCATTGCGCTCATGGAAGATCAAGCCTCCAAGCTCTCCTCTCTCGGCCTGCGCGTGGCGCGCATTCACTCCGGCCTGGAGCGCGGCGAAATGCGGCAGGCGTGCGTGGATTATCTGCAGGGTGGGCTCCAATTCCTGTTCATTGCGCCGGAACGGCTGCGCGTGCGGGGATTCCCGGAGATGCTCAGGAAAAAGAGGCTGGCCCTCATCGCCATCGACGAAGCCCACTGCATCTCGCAATGGGGCCACGACTTCAGGCCCGACTACCGGATGCTGGGCCAGCATCTGCCGGGACTGCGCGGTGAAAGCGCTGATCCGGGCGCAGCGCCCGCTCCCGTGCTGGCAATGACCGCCACCGCGACGCCCGAAGTGCAGGCCGACATCGTCGCGCAACTGGGGTTGGTGAAGCCGGCGAAATTCATTCACGGATTCCGGCGTCAGAACCTGGGCATCGAAGTGGTGGAAGTTCCGGTGCCCGAGCGCGCCGGGGCAATCTTCAAGCTTCTCCTCGATCCGGCGCGCAGGCCGGCCATCGTATACGCCGCTTCGCGCAAGCAGTCTGAATCTCTCGCCGAGGATCTCTCCCGCAAAATTCGCGCGGCCGCCTATCACGCGGGCCTCGACGCGGTCACGCGGGAGCGGGTGCAGAGAGCGTTCCAGGCCGGCGAACTGGAGGTGGTGGTGGCCACCATCGCGTTCGGCATGGGGATCGACAAGGCCGATATCCGCACCGTGATTCATGCCGGACTGCCGGGAACGCTGGAGGGTTATTACCAGGAGATCGGGCGCGCGGGCCGCGATGGAGCGCCCAGCCGGACCTACCTGATGTACTCCTATGCCGACCAGCGGACGCACGATTTTTTTCTCAATCGCGATTATCCGCCGGTTGAAAACCTGAACGAGATCTTTCGCGCTCTTGGCGATGAGCCGCAGCCCGTGGACGGGCTGCGCGCCGCCTCGAAACTGCTTGAAGAAGAGTTCGACAAAGCGTTGGAGAAACTGGAGATTCACGGCGGCGCGCGGGTGGATTTCCCCTCGCCGCGGCAAGTCGTGCGCGGCGGCGTGGGCTGGAAGAAGACCTATTCCATCCAGGCGCAGCATCGCGCCGAACAGTTTGAAAAAATGCTGCGCTACACCACGTCGTGCGAGTGCCGCATGACCGCGCTGGTGCGGCACTTTGGCGATGAGCAAGACGCGCTGCGTCCGTGCGGGCAGTGCGATGTGTGCAATCCGGCGGACGCAGTGCTGAAGCAGTTCCGCAGGGCAACGGCGTGGGAGCGCACCATCGCGCAATCGATCGTCGACGAGTTGCGTCCGGTCGACTATAAGGCTACCGGAACCCTGCAGCGAAGCCTCGACCTGGTTGGCCGGATGAGCCGCAATGACTTCGAGGCGCTGTTGAATGCGATGCTGCGCGCGGGGCTGATTGAGATCGAAGAAGCGGAATATGAGAAAGCCGGCGAGACGATACGATTTCGCAAGGTGCGGCTGACCGCGAACGGGTTGGCGGTGCGCCCGGCCACGCCGTTGCCGCTGCTGATCGCCGACGGCATTGGCGAAACGTTCAGCTCAACCTATTTGCCGCCGGCGCGGGGCAAGAGCGCCAAAGCCGCTCCCGTCACGCCGCAGCCGGCTCCGCGGAAGATGACGCCGGAACAGGAGGCAATCGCGGCCCTCATCGCGCAGCGGCTCAAAGAGTGGCGCGCGGCTGAGGCGAAACGGCTGGGGGTTCCGGCCTATGTCGTACTCCATGACCGCGCCTTGAATGCGCTGGCCGCGGCGCAGCCCGCCAATGCGCGCCAGTTGCTGGAGGTCGATGGAATCGGCCCGGCGAAGGTAGAGAAATTCGGCGGGCAGCTTTTGCGCCTGTGCACGTCTACGGCTGGTACTTGAACGACTTGTCAGGATAGGGCGGATGCGGCGGCACGGGGCGCGGATCGTCTTTGATCTGCTGCTTGAGCAGGTCGATGGCCGCCTGAAGCTGTGCGTCCGACCCTCCGAAAGTGGCGTGGGGAAGGTTGTCGACTACGATGTCGGGATCGACGCCGTGGCCTTCGATGAGCCATTTTCCCTCCGGGCCGTAGACTCCCATTTCGGCCGCGGTCGCCAGCCCTTTATCGGCCTCGAAGTTGCTCGCCGAGAGCCAGATTTCTCCGCCCCACGTGCGCGTGCCGATCACCTTGCCCATCTGGAATCGCTTGAAGCCTTACGTAAACGCCTCGCCGTCCGAAGCCGTTTCTTGATCGCAAAGAACCACGATGTGGCCGCGAAAGGCGTACTGCATATTCCATGTAGGATTGCCGATCCGCCGCTGCCAGTAGAACCAGGCCTTGCGCAGCAGATCGCTGAGCAGCCAGGAGTCGATATTGCCGCCGTGGTTGTGGCGCACGTCGATGATGAGTCCCTGACGATTGAACACCGGGTAGTAGTCGCGCGCCCCCTGATCGATGTCGTTAGGTCCCATGGCCTGCAGGTGAACGTAGCCGATCGCGCCGCCGGAGGCAGCGTCCACTTTGAGCCGCCGCGTGTATTCCCATTCCGCGTAGCGCATGTTGCCGTCGGTATTCTCGTCGATCGGCTTCACCAGCACGTCGCGGGTTTCGCCGCCGGCCGATTTCACGCGCAGCATTACCTGCTGGCCGGCTTTTCCGCGCAGCAGTTCGCGCTCGTCGGGCACGTCGAGCAGGCTCTCGCCGTCGATGCTGAGAATCACATCGCCCTCGCTCACCCGCGACTCAGGCCGCGCCAGCGGCGGCGCCTGGCTGGGCAGGTCCGGATCGTGAGCATAGATGTGCTCCACCACGTAGCCGCCGGCCTTCTCGTCGCGGCGCAACACCGCGCCCAGCGTGGCCGTATCGATATGGTCCGAAGGCTTGCGGTCGTCGCCGCCTCTCACGAAGATGTGCAGCGCGGAAAGTTCGCCGACCATCTGCGCGATCACGGCGTTCAGCTCGTCGCGGTTGGCCACGCGATCCACCAGCGGCAGATAGCGGTCGCGCATGGCCGTCCAATCCACGCCCTGCATATTGCGGTCGTAGAAATAATCGCGCTCCAGCCGCCATGCGTCGAGAAAGATGCCGCGATACTCCTGGCGCGGATTGGTGGAGATGGCCCAGTGCGACAGATCGATGGCCGCCTTGGGAAGCGCCTTGGGATCGGCAAGCGCCGCGGCTTTCACGTCGGAGTCGACAATGTAAAAACTCTCGCCCTTGGCCACCAGCATCTTCTTGCGGTCGAGAGAAATCTCAAAGCCCTTCACGTCGGGGAGAACGGTCTCCGGTTCGTCGCCTTTGTTGGCGATGTCGAGACACTGGAGGGTTAGCTTTTTCTGCTCTTCGTCGCTCGCATTCACCCAGCACAGGCGTTTGGCCGTGGCTTGCAGGTTGTCGTAGTTGCCGGGAGGCGCGGGCACTTCGTCCAGCCGCGAGGCCAGATCGGTGAAGTCGATCCTCACTTCGACGGTCTTCTCTTCCTTGTCCTCGCCCTTCTTTTCAGCGGCGCCTTTGTCGTCCTTGGCGGTCGCGCCCGGATTCGCCTCGCTGGATTTCTTGTCGCCGGATGCGGCATTTGCATCCTTGTCCGCGTCCGGTTTTTCCCCGTCCTTCTTTTCAGGAGTGTCGGGATGCAGCTCGTCGGGCGGCAGGAAGGGCGAGCGCAGGCCGGCCGTGAGCGCAAGCTCGTAGATCTTCACCGTGCGGTCGAAGTGCGGCCCCGGCTGGCGCGGTCCCCACGGCGACCGGATGGTCGTTTTCAAGTTGCGGTCCGATAAAAAGTAGAGCCACTTGCCGTCGGAGCTCCAGATAGGATCGATGCTATTGTAGCGGTCGGATGTAAGTACCTGGATGGCGCCCGAGTTCACATTCAATACCTTGAGCTGCTCGAACGAATTATCGGCGGTTTCACCATAGGCGAGCCATTGGCTGTCGGGCGACCAGCTCAGAACGTCGAAATTGCCGTTCATCGATTGCGCGATGCGCTTGTCCTGCTTGTTCTTGATGTCATAAATCCAGAGCTGCTGGTCCTTGTCGTGGTGGGCCAGCCAGCGGCCGTCGGGCGAGGGTGCGCCGTCCCAGCGCAGCACCTTCGCGTTGTGCGTCCATTGCTCGGGAGCCGATTCGCCGTCGGCGGCAAACTTCCAGAATTCCGTTTCACCGCTGGCGGTGGAAAGCGCCACGATGCTCTTTCCGTCGGGAAGGAATGTGGCCTCGCGATAGCGCACCGAGGAGTCGGCGGCCACTTTCACAATCCGTCCGGTCTTCGCGGGTAGAGTGAAAATCTCGCCGCGCGCGGTGAAAACGGCGCGCGAGCCGTCGGGCGAAATGTGCACCTCAGTGATATAGTCGAGCGGTTTCTTCACCCAGTGCTCGCGCATCTGGTCGAAGTCTGAGACAAGCGTGATGGGAATGAGTTCCTCGTGGCCGGTATTCAAATCGAGCAGCCACAGATCGGAGCCCGAAGCGTAGACCACGCGGCCCTCATACAGCGAGGCGGACTGAACGTCAAAGAAATGTTGATGGCTTTCCTCGCGCACGCCATGGCCTTCGGCGTCCATGGAGTACACGTTCATCACGCCGTCGCGATCGGCGAGGAAATAGACGCGGCCGTTCCAGAACATCGGGTTGGTCGAAGTGCCGGCGAAATCCGCGGTCAAAGGAACGGCTTCATTTTTGCCGTCGAAGCTCCAGATGTTTTCAGCCAGTCCGCCCTTGTAGCGTTTGGTCTGGCTCGGTTGCTTGAACCAGCGGGTAAAGAAAATGGTGTGGCCGTCGGAGCCGTAAACGCCCTCGGCAGCCTGGGCGAGCGGAATGGTCTCGCGCCCGCCGCGATCGTCGATCAGGACCAGCTCTGAGCCAGGCAGCGTGGAATAGCGCCCTGTCGACACCAGCAGTCGCCCGTCCGGGCCCCAGCCTTCCGGTTCGGAGTCGCCATCCCAGGTCCGCCGTTCCGGCAGTCCGCCGTCCAGCGGCATGGTGTAGACCTCGGCGGGTCCCTCGTAGTCGGCGTTGAAGGCAACCGTCTTTCCGTCCGGTGAAATGGAGGCTTTGTGCTCGGTTCCTTCACCGGAGGTGAGCCGGTGCGCGGCGCCGCCATGAATGTCCACCGACCATAGATCGCCCTCGGAAGTGAATACGATGGTGTCGCCGTGGAGCGCGGGCTCAGAGTAGTAGCCGCGATGCAGTGGCGTTTCCTGGCTTTCGAGGAGCTGCGAGGACGCGAAGGCAATGAGAAAACTCACTGCCAGGGCAACGGAATAACGGCGCAGGGGCGCTTCAAAAGGCATGGGCATGGCTCCGGTGCGGAATCGAATGGTGCAGCGCATGAAAGAGGCGCAGGCGCGCGCGCAGCGTAAGGCCGTGCGGATGCTGCGAGTGACGCCGATGAGGAATGATAAACCCGCGCGCGGGATTGGGCAGACCCGGCCGGGTCTCAGCTTGAGCTTGCGTGCGCCGGCGCGGTCGCCGGCTTCCGGATATCCATGCGCAGGATCAGGCCGTCTCGAAAGCAATACACGTGCTGCACCATCTGGTCTTTGAGGATGTTTCCCTTGAGATCGCGAATGACCTGGTGAACATCGACAACCGTATCGCCGGAATCGTTGTCTTCCATGCTCACCGGTTCAACATGGGGGTCAACCATGCCCCACTGGCGTCTCCAGTAGGCGCGCACCGCGTCGCATCCATGCAGGCGCCACCTTCCATCCCGTTCGGCCAGTCCACATCAGGGCGCATCCACGCGAGAGCACCGTCAATGTCGCGGAGGTTGAATGCCGCATAAACCGCGGTCAGGATCTCTCGCTCTGACTGCATCTGCGCGCTCCCTTATTCATCCGCTCGGACGTCCGCCTCACCTCGCGCCAGGAGCGCGCCGCCTACGCCACGCGCTCGATGGTTACCGACTCCAGCACCACCTGCTTGTGCGGCAGGTCCTGGCCGTTGCGCGGCGCTTTGGAGATGGCGACGACGATATCCTGACCCTCTACCACTTCTCCAAAAATCGTGTGCTTGCCGGTGAGCCACGTCGTAGGCGCCAAGGTGATGAAGAACTGGCTACCGTTGGTGTTGGGTCCGGCGTTGGCCATGGCCAGCTTGCCGGGCTTGTCAAACTTGTGCGGCGAGCCCTTGGTCTCGTCTTCAAAGCGGTAGCCGGGTCCGCCCATGCCGGTGCCGGCCGGATCGCCGCCCTGGATCATGAAGTCGGGAATCACGCGATGAAAGATGGTGCCGTCGTAGAGCTTGCCGGAAGACTTGGCGCGGGTAGTGGGATGAGTCCACTCGCGCGCGCCCTCGGCCAGCTCAATGAAATTCTTGACCGTCTTCGGCGCTTCGCTTTCAAACAGTCGTGCAATGATCTTGCCCTGGTTGGTATTGAAAACGGCGTAGGTTCCTGCTGGTAATGCCATTTGATCTCCTGGAATTCGAGCGATCCCAGATCTCAAAATCGAGACCTGGGGCGCCCAGCTTGCGGGTGGGTTTGCGGATTACTGCTGCGATGCCGGCTGCGCGGGCTGTTCGTCGGCGGGCAAGGGCGGCAGCGGTTGTCCCTCGGGCACGATGGTCACCTTCTTGAGAACCACCGGCGTGAGCGGCTTGTCGTTGGCGTCGCGCTCGACGCGCGCAATGCTCTTCACCACCGAGACGCTCGCGTCGTCGCACTGGCCAAAGAGCGTGTAGTGCTGGTTGAGCGAGTCGTAGGCCTGCTCGGTGATGAAAAACTGGCTGCCGTTGGTGTTGGGGCCGGAGTTGGCCATCGCCAGCCGGCCGGGGCGGTCGAAGTTCAGGTTGGGATCGAACTCGTCTTCGAATGCGTAGCCCGGATCGCCCATCCCCGTGCCCGTGGGGTCGCCGCCCTGGATCATGAATTCGGGAATCACGCGATGAAACGTGGTGCCGTCGTACAGCGGTTTGTGGTGCATCATCTTCTTGGTGGTGGGATCGGTCCAGTCCTTGGTGCCTTCCGCGAGGCCGATAAAATTGGCCACCGCTTTGGGCGCCTGCTTCTGGTAGAACTGGCAGGTAATCCGGCCCATGGACGTGTCCATCACCGCGAAGGGACCGTTGGGTACGATCATGGCCGCGGCGGTGGCCGTGGGCGCATCGGGAATCTCCTGCGCCGGCGCGGCCGGCTGCGTGGGCGGAGTGGACTGCCGGGCCAGGACGCGATACACCGGGATGGCCGCGCAGGCCAAAACCAGAGTGGAAACGAAAAGGGCGGTCTTGAGCTTCATGCCGTAACTGAGGGTAAATCATGGGCCGCCTCGCCTGCCAGCGCCGGGATTCCGGTCCGCTCACCGGGAAATCCGCCTTCACGGTTCGTTGGTCACAGATTCCTTTGACTTCCGAATCGCTCTTGTATGGTATTTCCATGAGCATCTTCTCATTGCCCATCCTTCTCAGGCGCCGAGCGCTCCTCGCCTGCGTCCTGTGTTGCCTTTCCGTTCCAGCCGCGCACCTCCGTGCACAATCGGATAAGCCGTCGCAATCCGCCGACAAATCCGGCGCCGATAAAACCCCCGCCGCCAAGCCCGACGCGGACAAAACCGAGCTGCCACCCCTGCCGCCCGAGGCTCACGCCGAGCAGTCCATGGTGCTGGACGGCAAGACGCTTCATTACACCGTGACGGTGGGCGCGCTGCCGGTGCGCGACAAGGACGGCAAGGTGGCCGGCGAGGTGGTGGTCACCTCGTATACCATGCCCGGCAACGACCGGCCCGTGACCTTCGCCCTCAACGGCGGCCCCGGCGCCTCCAGCGTCTTCCTCAACTTCGGCGCCATCGGGCCCAAGCATCTCGAGGGTGCGGGCAACGAAGGCGACAGTCCCTCCGATCCCACCGTGCTCGCGGACAATCAGGGAACGTGGCTGGACTTCACGGACCTTGTCTTCATCGATCCTGTCGGCACCGGCTTCAGCCGCGCCAAAGTTCCAGACGACGAGGCCAAGAAGCTCTTTTACTCGACTGTGCCCGACGTCGAGTATCTCTCCCGCATCGTCTACGACTGGCTGGTGAAGAACGACCGCATGGAGTCGCGCAAATACCTGGTCGGCGAGAGCTACGGCGGCTTTCGCGGCCCGCGCATCACTTACTACCTGCAGTCGCAACTGGGCGTGGCCATGAACGGCGTGGTGCTGGTGTCGCCCTATCTGAACCCGACGATCGACGACAACGGCGATCTATCGCCGATCCCTTGGATGATGACGCTGCCCTCCATCACCGCGGCTAACCTGGAACGCGAGAAAAAGCTCACGCCCGAGGCCATGGCCGACGTGATCGCCTACACCGAGGGCGAATACGCGGCCACGCTCATCAAGGGCCGCGCCGATCAGGCCGCCACTGACCGCATGATCGCGCGCGTGACGGAGATGACCGGGCTCGATCCGGAGTTTGTCAAGTACTCCGGCGGCCGGCTCGATACCGAAGCCTACCTGAGAGAGGTACACCGCGAGCAGGGCAAGCTGGGCTCGGTCTACGATTCCAACGTCACCTCCTTCGATCCCTTTCCGTATGCGCCCGAGCAGCGCGCCAACGATCCGCTCCTGGCCAGCTTGATTGCGCCCATGACCACTGCGATGGTGGACTTTATCACCCGCACCGTGGGCTGGAAGGTGGACGCGCGCTACAACGCGCTCTCCTACGCCGTGAACGCGGACTGGGATTTCAAGAGCGACGAGTTGCGCGCCGGGTCGGTCCCTCAGTTGCGCCAGGCGGTTGCGGCCGATCCCAAGCTGCGCGTAATGATCGTGCACGGCTGGAACGATCTCTCCTGTCCCTTCATGGGCTCGGTCCTCACCGTTCAGCAGATGCCGGTGATGGGCGACCCCACCCGCGTTTCGGTGCACGAGTTTCCCGGCGGGCACATGTTCTATACGCGCGAAGAAAGCCGCGAAGCGTTGCGCAAGGATGTGATGGAGATGTTCAGCAAGCATTGAAGAGCAGGGAACAGGGAACAAGGGAACAGGGAACGAGGGAACAAGGGAACAGGGAACAGGGAACGAGGGAACGAGGGAACAAGAAAGCGAGGGAACAAGAGGACGCGAAGGAGAAGATCGATCATATCCTCAAAAAGGATTGAAGCAAAGAGACGAGTCCCAGCGGGCGGGAATGCCGATGGGGGTTCGAAAGGTGTAAGATGGCTGTTTGACGGAAACGATTACGTTAACGAAGGAGAAAAGCAGATGGCGGGGCGCGAAAAACGGATTGCAAAGCCCAAAGCGGACGAAGTGCTGCTGATTACCAGCGGCGACCTTCGGCTCTCCGCCAACCAGGCATGTTGGCCGGCGCAGAGGGAGATGGAAGAAAAACTGACCGCGGCGTTTGCGCAAAAGGGTTACAAGTTAGTGCGCGCCCATGCCTATAACGAGGCAGAGAAGCACGGTTTCATCTCGTCGCAGCGGCGGGGCATGGACGTGTTCCTGAAGATTCATCCCCGGGCCAAGCTGGTTTTTGCCACGGCAGCGTGGCAGTACAGCCATCACGTTCTTCCCGGGCTGCGCAGCCACAAGGGCCCGATTTTGACGGTGGCCAACTGGTCAGGGCAATGGCCGGGGCTGGTGGGGCTGCTGAATCTGAACGGCTCGCTGGTGAAGGCGGGCAGAAAGTTCTCCTCGATCTGGAGCAAGGATTTTACCGACGGCTATTTTCTGAAGGCGCTGGACGAGTGGCTGCGCGACGGACAAATCACGCACGATCTGTCGCACGTACACGCGCTGGACAAGAGCAAGCTGCCGGCCGGAAGCGGCGAGCTGGGCGCTCAATTGGCGGCGGAGCTGAAACGCCGCAAGGGCATCCTGGGGGTGTTCGACGAAGGCTGCATGGGAATGTACAACGCCATCATCGACGACGAACTGCTGAATCCCGCAGGCATCTACAAGGAGCGGCTGAGCCAGTCGGCGCTGGTGGCCAAGATGCGCACGGTGAGCGAGGGCGAGGCAAAGGCGGTTTACGAGTGGCTGGTGAACAAGGGGATGAAGTTCGACTTCGGCGCCGACCCGGCGAAGGACCTGACCCTGGACCAGGTGCTGGAGCAGTGCAAGATGTACATCGCAGCGGTGCGGATTGCCAAGGAGTTCGGCTGCGACGCGGTGGGAATTCAATATCAGCAGGGTTTGAAGGATATGACGCCGGCCTCCGATCTGGCTGAGGGCATGTTGAACAACGCCGACCGGCCGCCGGTGTTCGCGGAAGGAACAAACGAGGAGCTGTATGCGGGCGGGCCGCTGGTGCACTTCAACGAAGTGGATGAATGCGCGGGCGTGGATGCGCTGGTGACGAACCGCTGCTGGAACGCGCTGGGTCTCGATCCTTCAACGACGTTGCACGACGTGCGCTGGGGCGAGCAGTACAAAGGCGACGGTCCCGACGGTGAGCAAATTGACGCGTTTGTGTGGGTGCTGCAGATTTCGGGCGCGGCGCCGGCGAATCATTTTGTGAACGGCTATGCGGGTGCGAAAAGCGAACGCCAGCCGGCGATGTACTTTCCGCTGGGGGGCGGATCGCTGAAGGGAATCGGCAAGCCGGGCGAGATTGTATGGAGCCGCGTTTTTGTGGAGGGCGGCAAGCTGCACGCCGATATGGGCCGGGGCACGGCGGTAAGCCTTCCGCGGGAGGAAACAGAACGGCGCTGGCGGGAGACCACGCCGCAATGGCCGATGGTGCACGCGGTTCTGCACGGCGTGAGCCAGAACCAGATGATGGCGCGGCACCGCGCCAACCACGTGAACGTGGCCTATGCGCCCACTGCCGAGACCGCCGACAAGGCGCTGGCAACGAAGGCCGCGATGCTGGCCGATCTGGGACTGACCGTGCACCTGTGCGGGATTGAACAGGCGGTGTAAGGCCCAGTCGCTCAGAATAACGGTGAATTCAGGGTTGTGCTTTCCCAGGTCCCAGAAGCGGGACCTGGGGCACCCGATGGTTGTGGGGATGCCGGCATCCCGATGCGATTCTTTAACCCCGCTATCGCACGACGGCGGCGCCGAGTGCCTGATCGATTCGATCCAATGCCTCCGCGGGTAACGTAACGCCGACGGCGCGTACGTTTTCTTCAATCTGCTCCGGCCGCGATGCGCCGATGATGGCCGAGGCCACGTCCGGACGGCGCAGCACCCAGGCGAGCGCCATCTGCGCCGAAGTCAGGCCCAGATCCGCGGCGATGGGCTTGAGGCGCTCGACTGCGGCGAGAAGAAAATCCGAGCGGTAGCGGCGGCCGGCCGTCTCCATGAACATATTCATCCGCGCGCTGGCGGCGCGGCTTTCCGCAGGAGGGGGCTCGCCGGGCGCGTATTTCCCTGTAAGCGTTCCATGCGCCAGCGGCGAAAAGGCCAGGTTGCCAATTCCGTGGCGCGCGCAAGACGCGAAGACCGCGGCTTCCGGCTTGCGCCACAGCATGGAATACTGCGGCTGGCTTGCGGAGAAGGGAGTGAGCCCGGCGCTCACGGCGACTGCAGCCGCGGCCTCGATTTGCAGAGCGGTCCACTCGCTGAATCCGATGGCCCGCACCTTGCCGGCTCTCACCGCGCGGTGGAGCGCGGACATGGTTTCTTCGAGCGGCGTTTCATGGTCATAGCGGTGGCACTGGTAGAGATCGACGTAATCGACAGAGAGCCGCTCAAGCGAGCGGTTCATCTGCTTCTCGACCTGCGCCGCCGAGAGACCGCGATCCGGCTCGTCGCCTACCGGAAAGAAAAGCTTGGTGGCGATCCGATAGCGGTCGCGCGGGTATGGCTTGAGCGCCAGGCCGAGCACTCGCTCGGCCTGGCCCGCTCCATATTGATTGGCGGTATCGAAGAGCGTTATGCCGTGGTCGAGCGCAGCGTGAATGCAGCGGATGGCCTGCTCGCGCGCGATGCCCCCGGCCACCGTGAGCCAGGTGCCGAAGCTCAGTTCCGATACTTCGAGCGGCCCGCGGCCCAGTTGGCGATAGCGCATCTCGTGCCTCTGGCGTCAAGCGCAACCTAACCTCTTCCGCATGCACATTGCGCGCGACGATTCTCAGCCAACCGCCTGCACCGTGCCTTTGCCGACCAGTTCTTCCACGCGCTCCATCCAGCCGCGGTCGGCCGTGACGCTCATATCCTCCGGCTCCAGGATGACAGCATATTCGCCCTTGCGCTCGAGATGGAGCATTACTTTGCCGGGTCCGGGCGCGGCGTCGGCGGCGCTTTTCAATTCGGCGAGCATCTGCTCGGTGGCGCGCTCAAGGTTGATGCGGATGCGCACGCCGGCGGGCAGCTTGACCTGCACTTCTTCGAGAGGCGTGACCGCACTGACCGCGATCTTGGGCGCAGCTTCGTCATCGCCGGTGAGCGTGCCACGCACCAGCACCGGGGCTTCGATCTTCAACTGCTCGGCGAGCCGCTCGTAATCGCGCGGAAAACAGACCAGCTCGATTTTTCCGGTTGCGTCTTCAAGCGAAGCCTGCGCATACAGCTTCTGCTCGCGCCGGGTTTTCTGCACGCGCAGGCCGTGCAGGATGCCCGCCACCTGAATCTCGTCGGCTGGATCCGATTGCCCGCCCCAGCGCCGCTCGGTTGGCTTGCGTTCGAGCGCTTCAGCCGCGGTGATGACGCCGGCCAGGTTCCTGAGCTTTTCAGCGTATTTATCGAGAGGATGCCCGGAGACAAAGAACCCCAGCACTTCTTTCTCGTTCGCCAGCCGCTCGCTCTCTTCCCAATCTGCGACGCGCGGCAGTTCGTCAGCGCCGCGCGCGCCGTTGTGCCCGCGCGCAGGCGATTCATCGAAGAGCCCGAAGAGGCCGGACTGCCCCTGCGCCGCATCTTTTTGCGTTTTCTGCGCGCGCTCCATCGCTTTATCGACCGCGGCCCACAACTGCCCGCGCGTGCCCAGCGAGTCCAGCGCGCCGGCCTTGATGAGCGACTGAATCACGCGCGTGTTCATTACGCGCAGGTCAACCTTCTCGCAGAATTCCCAGAAGCTCTGGAAGCGGCCGCCGGCCTCCTCGCGCGCTTTTTTGATCGATTCAATCGCGTTGCCTCCCACGTTTTTCACCGCGGCCAGGCCGAAGCGAATGGTTTGACGATCGGGCGTACTGTGGGGTGTGAACTGCGCGCCGGAGACCTGCACATCGGGCGGCTCCACGCCGATTCCCATCTCGCGGCACTCGCCGATGTACTTGACCACGCTATCAGGCTTGGAAGTTTCCGAAGTGAGCAGCGCGGCCATGAACTCCACCGGATAATGGGTCTTCAAATACGCGGTCTGGTAGGCCACCAGCGCATACGCCGCCGAGTGCGACTTGTTGAACCCATACTCCGAGAACTTCGCCATCTGCTCAAACAGCTCTTCCACTGCCGCCTTGGGATGCCCGTGCCTGGCCGCGCCATTCATAAAGCGATCGCGCATCTCCGCCATCGCCTTCTGATCCTTCTTTCCCATGGCGCGCCGCAGCAGGTCCGCCTCTCCCAGGCTGAAGCTGGCCAGCACCTGCGCAATCCGCATCACCTGTTCCTGGTAGACAATCACGCCCAGCGAGTCCTTCAGAATTCCCTCAAGATCGGGAAGCAGGAACTCGACTTTCCGCCGCTCCCACTTGCGCTCGATGAAGTCGTCGATCATCGCCATCGGGCCGGGGCGGTAGAGCGCATTGAGCGCCGTCAGCTCCTCGACCGTATCGGGCTTGTAACGGCGCAGAATGTCGCGCATCCCGCTGGACTCAAACTGGAAGACGCCGGAGGTGAGCGCGGTGTGAAAGACCCGCTTGAAGGTCTCCGGATCGTCCAGTGGAACCAGTTCGATATCCAGTTTTTCTCCACGGGTCTGCTCGATGAGTTTCAGGCAGTCGGTGATGACCGTGAGCGTGGCCAGGCCCAGGAAGTCCATCTTGAGCAGGCCCATTTTCTCGACGGCCTTCATGTCGTAGGCGGTGACGATTTCGTCGTTCTTGGTCCGGTTCACCGGCACCAGCTCGATCAAAGGACGCGGCGCGATGACCACCGCGGAGGCATGCACGCCCGACCCGCGCACCAGGCCTTCAAGCTTTTTCGCGGTATCGATCAGCTCGCGAATCTGCGCATCGTTGTCGTAGACCTTGCGCAACTCCGGCGCGTCCTGGAGGGCCTGGTCGATGGTCATCCCCACTGTAGCGGGAATCAGCTTGGCGATGCGGTCCACATCGCCATAGGGCATGTCGAGCGCGCGGCCGCAATCCTTGATGGCCGCCTTGGCTGCCATGGTGTTGAAGGTGATGATTTGCGCCACCTGCTCACGGCCATACTTCCGCGTCACGTAGTCGATCACTTCTCCGCGCCGGTTCTGGCAGAAGTCCACGTCGATATCGGGCATGGTGACGCGCTCCGGGTTGAGGAAGCGCTCGAAGAGCAGCACGTTCTGCATGGGGTCGATGTTGGTGATCTCCATCGCGTAGGCCACCAGCGACCCGGTGGCCGAGCCCCGGCCCGGCCCCACGGGAATGCCATGATCGCGCGCATACTTGATGAAGTCCCAGACGATCAGGAAATATCCCGAATACTTCATCTGCTTAATGACACCGATCTCAAAGCTCAGCCGCGATTCGTATTCATGGACCGGCGTGCGCAAGACGCCACGCAGCTCCAGTTGCCGGACCGCGGATTCAAGGCGCTTTTTCAGTCCCTGCCTGCACACCTCTTCAAAGTAGCTGTCGATGGTGTGGCCGGCCGGCACAGCGAACTCCGGAAACGGATTCTCCACCTTGCTCAGCTTCAGGTTGCAGCGCTCGGCAATCTCCACGCTGCGCGCGACGACCGCGGGCGAATCGGGAAAACGCGCCGCCATTTCATCGGCGCTCTTGACGAAGAACTGATCGCTGTCAAAGCGCAGACGTTCCCTGTCGTGAACCTTGGCGCCGGTCTGCACGCAGAGCATCACATCGTGGGCGTGCGAGTCTTCGCCGCAGAGGTAATGCGAGTCGTTGGTGGCGACCAGCGGAATCTCGAGCTCGCGCTCCAGCCGGTACAAATCCGCCTGAATTTTTTTCTCCTGATCGAGGCCCTGGTCCTGAATCTCGAGGTAGAAATTTTTCTTGCCGAAGAGGTCGCGATACTCGGTGGCCGCGGCAACGGCCTTCGAATAGTCGCCGGCTACGAGCGCCTCACACAACTCGCCGCTCAGGCAGCCGGAGAGGCCGATGAGGCCTTTTGCATTTTCGGCGAGATATTTCTTGCTCACCCGCGGCTTGCGGTAGAAGCCGTGCAGCGAGGCCTCGGAGGTGAGACGGATCAGGTTGCGGTAGCCCTCTTCGTTTTCGGCCAGCACCAGCAGGTGGTTGTACTGGTCGTTGGGGGTGTCGGCGCGATGATCCTCTGCCTTGCAGACGTAGAGCTCGCAGCCCAGAATGGGCTTGATGCCCCGCTCTTTGGCCGCTTCGAAGAAGTGAACCGCACCGTAGATATTGCCGTGATCGGTCATGGCGACGGACTTCTGGCCGAGCGCGGCGACGCGGTCGACAAGCTTGGTGACGTCGCAGGCGCCGTCGAGGAGGGAGTATTCGGTGTGCAGATGGAGGTGGGTGAACTCGGGCATGGCTAGTTTGATTTTAGTCGCCGAGCGAACTCCGCGCTCTGCCCGAGGAACGGTTGAAATCCCGGCCAATTGAGGAAAAATGGGGGATTGAGTCGATGCAGGTATCGTAACGGCCGGGACCGACTGTTTCTGACGGAAGAATCGTTACGCAATTTCAGGACTTTCCATGGACATTGCGGTAATCTTCATCCGAGGTGTGATCATGATTAAGCGCCCGGTGCCAATCAAGTATTGCAGACACGCCGGGGAGACCCATCCAAGACACAACCAAGGCGATGGACTTGGAATGCCTGGCATTTGCGGATTCTGTAATGGATCCGCCGACCTCTTTCTGAAAGACGGCAATTGGGTCACCAAAAAGCACAAAACCGGCGTAAGAAAACGCCGTTAAGCGACCCGCCACTCGCTGGGTACGTTTTCCCCAGTCTCCGCGCTTGGAACTGTGAGCGCCGTCAGTACGTATCCTCGCGGCGCAGCCCACAATACAGGAGCACGACCTCGCGGTCGGCTATGTCGTAGCGAAAACGGAATCTCCCAGAGCGAAGGCGGTACTGGCCTTCTCCCGCCTTAGTCCCTTCGAGCTTCTTGATCGGGTGTTTGTGGCTCTTGTTGCATGGGTCCAAAGCAAGAATCGCGATTGCCTCTTCAAACCGCACCGCAAGCTCAGGATGCTTGGGCGCAAGCTTCTTCAGCAGCCGGTCGAAATGCGCAGTGGTAAGAACGGAGTATGCGGGCGCGGTCATAGCTCGGCCCCGTTATGCCGTCTTTCTCACAGCGTTCCGCTTCAATTCGGCCAGCAGTTTCCCGGCAGGCCGGGTCTTGCCGGCTGCGTAATCCCTTTGGCTTGCCGCGATCGAGGCTTTCGCCTTTGGGTTGCGCAGTTCCAGGTAGTCCTCCAACTCGTCGGCGGCCATGATGCCGATGACGGGGATCCCATCCTTTTCCAGGATGAAGTACTCGTTGCCGTTGTGTGCCCGGCGGGCAATCTGCCCCAGGTTGATGCGCGCCTTGGTGATGGGAAGTCGATTGATCGTAGCCATTGATGAACGTTGATTAACCTCAATCAAATGCTACCACAAATGAGGAGTGCCCGCAACGCCTGCCATGAATCAAGGGATCCTCTGTACAGGCGTAGTTGTGGGGCCTACCTTCCCTTGGCCCGCATTTCTCACAGAGGAGTTGCCTGAAGGGCTGACGGGGCAAAGAAAAGAGATAGGAAAGGCCGTCCTTTCGTGGCATAACTGCGTTGTGAGGACGTAGTTTTAGCCGAGCGGAGGCGGCCTTTCCGATGACAGAATGTAAACAAGAAACGTTCACCTTTGCAGCTCATTTTTCGCGCCGCGTGGAGGGCGGGTTCGCGGAGGGTAGATCGAAGAGGTTTCCCCACTCTCGCCGGCGCGGCGGGTGGCTCAGGTTCCCGTTCACAATGCCGGTGTGCTCCCGGCCGCGCTTCCGGCGCCGGGGAACGCGCCTCATCGTATCCTCGGAGAATGACAGCCCATCCTCTGCAATCATGGTGGCGCCGGGCGGGCATCGCGTTTTTCCTGCCGATTTGCCTGCGGCTCGCTCTGCCCGCTCAAACCGTAGTTACTCTGGTGGGCACCGGCGGGCCGGAGCTCACGCCGGAGCGGCTCGGCGAGGCGACACTCATCCAAACCGGCGGTCAGACGCTGCTGTTCGACGCCGGCCGCGGAGTTCTCGATGGACTGTACCAGTCGCGGATTCCACCGCAACAGGTTACTCGGATCTTCCTGACCCATCTGCACAGCGACCACATCGAGGGCTTGCCGGGCCTGTGGATTACGCCGTGGTTTCTACTCGGGCGTACGACCCCGCTCGAAATCTGGGGACCGCCCGGCACGGCGGCCATGGTTGCCGGCATGCGCGCGATGTTTGCCCACGATCTTGAGTCGCGCCCCAACGCGAACCTCAGCCGGGAATCGCTCGACATCCGTGTGCATGAGATCGGGCCCGGCCTGGTCTACGATCGGGACGGCCTGCGCGTGACGGCCATTCCGGTGGAGCACGGCGACGGCAATCCCGCGTTTGCCTATCGAGTGGACACATCCGACAGCGCCATTCTGCTCACCGGCGACTGCACCTTGAGCGGCGCGTTGGCCAAGGCAACCGGCCCATTGGACCTGACGATCGCGAATGTGGCGGCGGCCGGCGCGGATCTTCAAGCCGTCCCGCGCCTCAAGCCCATCCTTGCCAAACTGATGAGTCCGGAGCAGGCAGCCCAGCTCTTCCGCAACACGGCCCCGCGCCTTGCCGTATATTCGCACATCGTCAAGAAGGGACTGGCCGGCGCGGCGGGCGACAGCCGGATTGTGGAACGGACCCGCGCCGCCGGCTACAGCGGGCCGCTTCTAATGGGAACCGACCACACGCGTATCGTGCTCGGCAGACCGATCCGCATCGAACACCCTTCCGGACGTCCGCCAGACTTCGACGGCCCCGATTCCCACTTTTGAGAGTGGAGTGGACGGCGCAGTTCGCGAAGCGCGGCGAAACGGCTCGCTGGCGAGCGGCGCGAAGTCAAGCGTTGTGCGACCATCCTGGCCGCGCGAGGCGCCAGATGCGGATGGCGTCCTTAGTTCGGCGGCCCACTCCCTCAAGCGCTGAAAAGGCTGCGGCAATCGGCGGGATTTCGAACTAAAGACCCGAAATGCGTGCCGCGGCCGGTGAAGCCTTGCCCTGGCAATGCGGGGCGAAAGCACGACAGAACGCCGGCTGCGGGGAATGGACAACGGAAAATGCGCCGTCTACAATGGCCCCGTACCCCGGCGGCGCAGCCCTCCGGTGTTCCGATTCAGCCGCCGGCAATCCAACCAGAAATCAATCTCAGCCAGCACGAGGTGAAGCATGTCCCAAGCACGCCTGAACGCGTTTCTGCTGAAAGTGCAGACCGCCAACACGAAGTTTACCGAGAGCCGAAGCTGCCTGAAAGCGCTTCTGAAGGTGATGCGGCAGCAGGTTACGTCGGGTAACTTCAGCCTTCCGGCGTTGCAGCCGGGGATCCTGAGCGCGCAGCAGGACAAGCGCGGCGCCAAATATGCCACCGCAATCCAATATGTGCAGCAGACCTGGGGCAAGGCCACCTTGCAGTACAAAGGGCCGAACCAGCCGGCTTTCGCCGATGTGACCGGGCCTCTTCACGTGCTGAAGGGCACGCAGGTGACGTTCCTCGAAACGGATACCACGACCCAGCAGAACCACACTTTCACGGTGAATTCCGCCTCCAATTCGCTGGCCGGCGCGGTGACCGCAAACCTTGTCTTCGGTCCCAATACGCATCCGGTGAGAGCCATTGTGTTCGAGCTGCAGCCGCACGTGGAATTTGTGGACGATTTCTTTGGCCATAGTCCGAACGACCTGGGCGTGAACGAGCCTGTGAAACTCGACTTTCGCTCGCTTCCACTGAATGTGACGGCCGCGCAGGCCGGCAACCTGGTGTGGAGCATTCATGGAACGATTCCGCCGAACGCGGATACCGCGCGCCAGCTCAAGGGCAAGCTGCAACGGGCTGCCGCGAACACTTCCGCGCCGCTTGCCGATGGCACGGCCTACTTTATTGCGCCCTGGGCTACGGACGCCAACTGGCCCGACAGCCCTCGGCCTTCAGGGCGGAGCAGCGTATCGACGTTGCGGCTGACCATCCAAAGCGGACCTTCGACTGGCCTTTTTGTGGAGCAGACGTTTACAGTGCATACGCCGGTGGCCCGCATGGTAGCCACGGCGCCCTTCCGGCACGTTCACGGGAGGCCGTCGGCTGGATTTAAAGGAGACATTTATTTCGATCCCAAGAATGTCTCCTTCCACTTCATCGAATTCCAGGAAGGGCGGGGCACGATGGTGGCCAAGCAGACCGGATTTCGGGTAATGCAGGACATGCGGCTGGGAACGGCTCCGCGCCAGCTACCCGGCAACCCGAGCGGCTACTTTGCGTGGGAGGGGGCGCGCGTCCACGCACACACCGGGGGGTGGGTGGATATCCTGGCGGGCGATAGCGCGACCGGCTGCCAGTTGAACGGATCGGACGACGTCTATACCGCGCCGAATTCGCAATGGCCGAACCGGTACAACGCAGCGCAGGCGCCGCTTTTGACGAAGCCGGAGCTGGGGCAGCTGCTGAATGGAAAAGAGACGAATGTTCCCAGCGAGTTATCGTGGAAGATTTTCTGGAAATACAAAGCTCAGGATCTGGCCCCGAGCGTGACGTCCCAGCAGGCTGAGCACAAGTCGTCGATGGACCTGAATGGAAATGTGACCACGTCGAAGGCGGGAGCGTCGCGCACCTGCAACCTGAACGACCCCACCGTTGCCTGATGAGACGGGTCCGGCGAACGAGGGCCCGCGATCGAGGAGCGGGACCGGGAAAAGCGGGGCGTTTCCAGTTGACGAGATTTTGAGGACGGGCAAGCGAGGCCAAGGTTATAATCGCTTGCACAGATTCTCCCAGGCCACGAAACAAGGACAGCGACAGACGGTTGGATGAGCATGGCCGGGGAATTCCTCGCACATTTGAGTTGAAGCCCGAAGGAGGAATCATGATCCGCTCTCACCTCTCGGCCCCGGTACGCGCGTTGGGCGTGTGGATGGTTGCGATGGTTCTCGGCGGCTGTCTTTCGGCCGGAGCTCAAGCGCCGGCGGCCACGAGCGTTCCGCTCACCAAGGCCCAGGCTGCAGCCCAGGCCAGAGCGCAGGCAGCGGCCCAGGCGCGGGCGAACGCAGCGCAAGCCAGGGCGAATGCGGCGCAGGCGCGAGCCGCGGCGCGCAACGCGAATACGCAAAAGAGGCCGTTGACGACCACGACGACGACCCCGGCAGCGACGACGGCGCTGACCAGGCCCTCCACCACGGCCGGAACCACTACGGCAGGAACCTCTACAACTCCCCGCACGGCGCAGACGCCAGCGAGCGCAAGCAGCGGGACGGCGGGAACCGGTACGCTGGCCTGGCAGACGCGCGTGTACACCTCGACCGGGTGCACTCACAACGGCAACAGCGCCGTGTGCACGTTCACGTTTGTGAACCAGGGCAACGAGGCCACCATTGCGGCCGGCCCAGAGATGTCGGGGATTCAACTGGTGGACGATGCGCACGTGCCGCACCGCGCCAATGCGGCGCACTTCATGGACAAGTACGGAGAACAGCAGCCCCGGCTCCTGGTGCAGCAGGGCGATACGGGAACCTACGTGCTGGTCTTCCCCAACGTCAATCCGGCGGTGGCTTCAGGGGAATTCCATCTGCGGCAACAGATCGTGGGCGGAATCAGTTTCAGCGCGGCGGGAACAACGTCCGGGACTTCGGCATCGAGCGGCGGCGCCCCAACGAAGCCGAGCGCCCCTAAATGAGGGCGGGGGACGGGGAGAGCGATTCCAGCCGGGCGGGCGGAGGCAGCGCCATTTGACGCGAGCCGGACGCCGGAGAGGCCGCATCGGCCGTCGATGGGCCTCTGTTCAGGCGAGCGCCCGGGCGGGCAAGGCAACGCAATCCTGAGGAAAAATTTACTTGCGTGGAGTTCACCGGCCTCTGTATGGTCTGTGCGGAGGGTTTTCCGATGAAAGCAAGCAGGATTGTATTCGGCTCCGTTCTGGCGCTGGGCCTTGTCACCAGCGGTTTCGTTGCAGGGCAGGATGTGAGTTGGCGCCGTCATCCCAACCTGGCTGCCGCCCAGCACCTAATCGACCAGGCCTACGCGAAGCTCAGCGACGCGCAAGCGGCCAACGAGTGGGACATGGACGGCCATGCAGCCAAGGCCAAGGACCTGCTGGACCAGGCGAACCGCGAGATCAAGCGAGCGGCTGAAACGGCCAACCGGCACTAGACTTTCCCCACCCATCCGGAAACGTAGAAGGTAACCCGCTGAAGGCGCGCGGCGATGCGGTGCTGCGAGTCTTACGGTTGGTGTGTGCGCGTTTTCGGCGATTGATTCGCAGACGAGCCTGGGGAACCCGGCAGTGGCTGAGCGGGCTGCGGAGAATGTGAAGACAGCAGCCGAATCGCGTGAGCGAGCGCCCGCAGGGGCTAAACAGGCTGCGGAAAAAGGGAGAACAGCAAGCGAATCGCGTGTGCAAGCGCCCCACAGGGGCTAAAGCCCGCGTTCCTATTGCTCGACTTGCGGCACGACTGAAGTCGTGCCCTGACACTTCGTGCCCCTTCCGGGGAGTTTTTCCGCAGCCTGTAAAGCCCACGTCCAATGAGTGGCGTTTGCGGCGCGACTGAGGTCGTGCCCTGACGTTCCGTGCTTTGCCGACGCTGTTTTTCCGCAAGCTGTAAAGCCCCCGCCTCCCTCCGACTGTCTTTTTGTGAGGGTTGAACCTCCCGCCTCCGTCCGGAACGGGTCCGGAGCGGCCGGTTACTCCTTCATTTCTCTGCTGTTGCTTCAGGCCGCCGGTTGGTATACTGAATGTGTGACCAGTTCTCTGCTCGAACCCATCGCAAACGAATGCGCTGACGCGGCTTCTCCCCTGCAGAAGAGGGTGTTGTTGCTCAAACCAAGGGGTTTTTGCGCCGGGGTAGTGCGGGCCATCGACATTGTCAAGATCGCGCTGGAGACCTTCGGCGCGCCTATCTACGTGCGCCGCGAGATTGTGCACAACCGCTACGTGGTGAATGAGCTGGCGGAAAAAGGCGCGATTTTTGTGCATGAGATCGAAGAGGTGCCGGACGGCGAGCGGGTGATCTATTCGGCGCACGGCGTTTCGCCTGCTGTTCGCGAGATGAGCAAGCGCCGGAACCTGAAGGTGATCGACGCGACCTGCCCGCTGGTAACCAAAGTACACATCGAGGCCGTCAAATTCGCCAAGCAGGGCTATTCTCTGGTGCTGATCGGACATCGCGATCACGACGAGATCGAAGGCACGCTGGGCGAGGCGCCGGAGGTGACGCAGGTGGTTTCGAACGCGGCGGAGGTGGATGCGCTCGAGGTTCCCGATCCGAATCGCGTGGCCTACCTGACCCAGACGACGCTTTCGCTGGATGAGGCGCGCGACATTATTCACGCGCTCAAGCTCAAGTTTCCGAATATCGTGGGGCCGCACTCGCAGGACATTTGCTATGCCACCGAGAACCGCCAGGTGGCGGTGCGCAACGTGGCGCACGACGCCGGGCTGGTGCTGGTGGTGGGTTCGACGAACAGCTCGAATTCCAACCGCCTGGTGGAGGTTTCGCGCAACCTGGGAACGATCGGCTATCTGATCGACAACTCGGACGCCATCGATCCCGTGTGGCTTGAAGGGGTTGCGAATGTGGCGGTGACGGCCGGCGCTTCGGCGCCCGAGATCCTGGTGGAGGACGTGGTCAATTACTTGCGACTGAACGGCTTTTCGCGCGTCGAAGAAGTGGAAGTGATGCCGGAGAACGTGCGCTTCGGACTTCCTCCGGAGATTGTGCAAGCCATTGGCGGCGCCGGCGGGAACGGGCAAGTGCCAGTAAGGCAATGAGGCTTCGAGGCAAGGAAAGGCAAGCGACTGGGCACGCGGGCAAGGGGCGCGCCAGACAGCCGGAATCGGGAAGTGCTGGAACGATCCGGACAGGAATTGAGGCGTTTCAGACCGCATGAGTCTAAGACAAGCGAAGGCACAATCCGCGGCGGCGCCGGCGTATGCCCGGCCGCGTTTCGGCCGCATCGATGCAGACCTGGCCGATGTCGAGTTGTCGATATCGAGCGCGCGGGAGTTCCTTCTATCCTTGCAGCATCCCGAAGGCTATTGGTGCGGCGAGCTGGAAGCCGACTCCATGCTCGAAGCCGATTACATTTTTCTGCACACGCTTCTGGAATCGGGCGATCCGGGAAGGCTGAAGCGCGCCTGCACGGAGATGATGCGCTACCAGAACGGGGACGGGAGCTGGAGCATCTACCCCGGCGGACCGGGCAACATCTCGCTTTCGGTGAAGTGCTATTTTTCCGCCAAGCTGATGGGCATCGGCGCGGACGACCCGCGGCTCGCGATCTGCCGCGAGTGGATCCTGGCCCATGGCGGCGTGGTGGAGTGCAACACCTTCACCAAGATGTATCTGTGTTCGCTGGGGCAATACGATTACGACGCCGTGCCCGCCATTCCGCCGGAGATTGTCCTTTTTCCCAACTGGTTCTACTTCAATCTCTACGAGATCTCGGCGTGGTCGCGGTCGATTCTTGTGCCGCTGGCGATTATTTACGCCAAGAAGCCGTTCAAGAAGATTGCGCCCGAGCAGAGCATCGACGAGCTGTTCGTGGGCGGACGGGCCAACTCCATTCTGCGCGTGCGCATGGATCGCAAGGCGATCTTTTCATGGCGGAATTTCTTCCTGATCCTGGACAGGATTACGCATTGGGCGGAGGCGGTTCACATCCGGCCGCTGCGGCGGCTGGCACTGCGCAAAGCGGAAAAATGGATGCTGGAGCGGCTAGAGATGACGGACGGTCTGGGCGCGATTTATCCGGCCATGCTGAACGCCATCCTGGCGCTGCGCTGCCTGGGCTACTCGGAGGACGATCCGCAGGTGATTCGCGCCCGCGACGAGTTTGAGAAACTGGGCATCGAGCAGCCGCCTACTGCGGAAATGCCCGAGCCCACTTTCCGCATGCAGCCCTGCGCCTCGCCGGTGTGGGACACGGCACAGGCCATTTTTGCTCTGGGCGAAGCGGGCGTGGCGCGCAACGATGCACGCATGATCAAAGCCGCGGACTGGATTCTTGCCAAGGAAGTGCGGCACAAGGGCGACTGGGCGGTGAAGGCGGCGAAGACCGATCCGGGTGGATGGTACTTCGAATTCAACAACGAGTTTTATCCCGACACCGACGATACCGGCCAGGTTTTGCTGGCGCTGAGCAAGGTGGAGAATCCGCGCGAGCGCTACCAGCACCAGGTGACGCAGCGGGCCATCGACTGGATCTTTGCCATGCAGTGCAAGAGCGGCGGGTGGGGCAGCTTCGACAAAGACAACACCAAGATGATCTTCCAGTACATTCCGTTCGCGGATCACAACGCCATGCTCGATCCGCCCACGGTGGACATTACGGGAAGAATCCTGGAGATGCTGGCCACCTACGGCTACACGCGCGAGGACAAGCGGGTGCAGAAGGCCATCAAATTCATCTTCAGCGTGCAGGAGCCGGACGGAAGCTGGTTCGGCCGCTGGGGCGTGAATTACCTCTACGGCACCTTCCTGGTGCTGCGCGGGCTGGATGCGATCGGCATGGACCGGCTGGAGCCGCAGATTCAGCAGGCGGCGGAGTGGATTCGCATGGTGCAGAACTCGGACGGCGGCTGGGGCGAAACCTGCGGCAGCTACGACGACCCGAATACGCGCGGCGTGGGGCCCAGCACCCCTTCGCAGACGGCCTGGGCGCTGCTGGGGCTGCTGGCGGCAGGCGACGACCGCTCCGATTCGCTGGCCAAGGGCGTGCGCTGGCTGTTAACCCGGCAGAGACCCGACGGGAGCTGGGACGAGTCCATCGGTAAAGGGGCGGCACGGCAGGCACTGTACACTGGAACTGGCTTCCCACGCGTGTTTTACCTGGCCTACACGATCTATCGCGATTACTTCCCGCTGCTGGCGCTGACGGGCTATAAGCGGGCCATGGACGGGAAAAGCAGCTTTTAGCTTCCAGCTTTTCGCTGGGAGTGCGAGCGATTTGTTTTTGGTGGGATTTTTGGTTTTGGCTCGAGGCTTGGTTTCTGAACGCATTCATGGGTATCTTGCTACTTCGGTTCGTGGTCTCACAGGTCCCAAAATCGGGACCTGGGGCACCCAATGCCGGTGCAAGAACCTGCAGTCAGAGACTTAGCAGCGACGAATGTTGCTCATCGAATGCGCTGTTGGACGGCGCCGGAGGATAACCCCAGGATGGCAGTTCCGATCTCTCAGATGTGGACGGTTGCCACATATGTATTGAAGAAGCGACTCGGCGGCGCCAAGCGCTATCCGCTGGTGCTGATGCTGGAGCCGCTCTTCCGCTGCAACCTGGCCTGCGCCGGCTGCGGCAAGGTGCAGTATCCGCCGCACATTCTCAAGAAACAGCTCACGCCCGAGGAATGCTTTGCCGCCGTGGAAGAGTGCGGCGCGCCCATGGTTTCGATTCCCGGCGGCGAGCCTCTTTTGCACCCCCAAATTGTCGAGATCGTAAACGGCCTGGTCGCGCGCAAGAAATACATTTATCTGTGCACGAATGCGCTGGAGTTGAAGCGGCGGCTGCCGGAGTTTACGCCGTCGAAGTATCTTACTTTCTCAGTTCATCTCGATGGGCAGCGCGAGCACCACGACTTTTCCGTGTGCCGCGAGGGCGGATACGAGATTGCCGTGGAGGGAATCAAGGAGGCGGTGAAGCGCGGCTTCCGCGTGACCACCAACGCGACCTTCTTTGACGGAACGGATCCCAACGGGGTGCGGGCTTTCTTTGACGAGGTGATGGACATGGGCGTGGAGGGCATTGTGCTCTCGCCCGGTTACAGCTACGAGAAGGCGCCCGACCAGCACCACTTCATGGGCCGCGCGCGGGTGCGCAGGCTATTCCGCGCGGTGCTGTCGAACCGCAAGCCGACCTGGAAGTTCAATATGTCGCCGCTGTTTCTGGAGTTCCTGATGGGCGACCGCAAGTACGAGTGCACGCCTTGGGGGTCGCCGGCCTACAACATCTTCGGCTGGCAGCGGCCGTGTTATCTGCTCCAGGATGGCTATGCGGACACGTTCGATGAGCTGATGAACTCGACCCAATGGGAAAACTACGGAGTCGCGAGCGGGAATCCGAAGTGCGCCAATTGCATGGTGAGCTGCGGCTATGAGCCGACGGCGGTGATCGACGGCTTTGGATCGCTGAAGGGATTCTGGTCGATGGTGCGGGGCAGCTTCTCGAAGTATCCTGACCGCCACGCGCTGAACCTGCTGAACGAGCCGATGCCGCACGGGCCCTCATCGCTGGTGCAGATCACGCATCCCGACCGCGAGCTTGAAGGGACACGCGCATGACGGCCGAAGTGCTGAAGTACACGCTCGAACAGGTGGAAGCACTCGAGCTGGCGCCGGGAACGGAGCACTTGCAACTCGAAGGCTGGGTGCCCGAGCTTGCCGGTGAAGACGAACTGCGCAAGGCGCTCGAAAAGGCGTTCGACTATCGCGGCGACGTGACGATGACGCTTAAGACTGGCGAGAAGATCGAAGCCTATATCTTCAACCGCTCGACCGGCGCTACGCTGGCCGACTCGTGGGTGCAGTACTTCACGCCCAAGGCTGACGACAAGCGCAAGGTGAGCTATGCCGAAATCGCGCGGCTTGAGTTCAGCGGCAAGGACCGCGCCGCGGGCAAGCACTGGGAAGACTGGGTCAAAGCCTGGAACGAAAAGAGAGCCGCCGGCGAAAAGAACATCGGCTTGCATCCTGAGGTACTGGAATAAAGATCGAAAAATCGGTATGGGAGGCATTCCTCTGAATCCGTCTGCGTAGCGCTCCCAATCAGTCCAGAAGCTTCCCGAGTTCGGCAGTCAATCCTTCGAATCTGCCGAGGAAGCTTTCAATGATTGCCTGCAAGAACGCGTTTCTTTCGATCCGTTCAAACGCGAACGGATGGCTGAACGTTACTCCTATCAATCCCAAAAATGCGAGTTGCGCACGGCCGTTTCCCTCGCGAAACGGATGAACCGCATTGAGTTCTCCGAGGAATCGGGCAGCCTCTCTCAGAAACTCGCTCCGGCTCTTTTCGGCAAATGCTTTTCCGCCGCGAATTGATAGGAAGAGAGCATCCATCTGTGCAGGTATGTGTTCGGGATAGCAGAATGCGTTGCCGCCCTTCGAGGTGCGCACAGTCCGATACTGTCCCGCCCACTCATAAACATCTTGGAAAAGATGGTGATGAATGCTGCGGTAGTGGGCGGGATCGAATATGCCATGCGGCAGGGGCTCATCGGCGCGAAGCGTGAAGATTTCAACCTCGAACGCCGCCAGACTACCGGCGTCTCTTATGTCCAGCCGGTTCCGCAGAACGGACGTGCCGGGATAGGCGTAGGGATCGTCGAAGGCGTCGTAGCCCTCTATCATTCGCGATTCCGCGATTGTGCGAACGCTTCAATCGTCTCTGCCCGCCGCTCTTCCGGCCGAAGGCGATTGGTGCGTTTCAGGCGCTCCACGCCCTCGGAATCGAGCTCCAGTCCCTCGACGGCAGAAATGGCCGATGATCTCTCGGGTACGTTCCCAAGCACATAAAGTCCGAGCCCTTCTAAGTCCTGATCGGTAAGATACACATCTGGAAGACTGAAGGGCTTTCCAGTTGCGAGGACGTTCTGCATTTTACCGATGTGCTCGTCGTCAACATCTTTCGAGCGCATGTAGACCGTCAAACTGTCCAGACTATCGAACGTGACATAGGGTACAGCACCGCCGGGACCCTGCATATTGGCCACAGAGAACATAAAGCGCGGCCCTACGGACGAATGGCTTGGCACAATATGAATCCAGAAGTACATTTCAGCCTCCTACAAACATTCTAAGTGAATTTCATTCACGTGCCAGCAGATGGAATAACACTGAGCCCCGCTCAACCTGGGCGTTGTAAGGCCCACAAAAGCCCCTTAACGCGGCCTACCCCAGCAGCTTCGCTCGCTGTCCCTGCTTTGCAATCGCCGCGACTGCTTTCTTGTCGAACGATACAAACGTTTCTCCGCCCAGCCAGCGGCCCTCGTAGTCAATCACGCCGTCGGCAAAGTCCGCGCCGGCGTCGAGCGTTGTCAATCCAGCATTGACCGCGGCAGAGTCGAGCACAACGTTCCTGGTCTCGAGGAGTCCGCGAATCGTCGCCGCAATCGCAGCGCGCGAAACGCCGTAGCGGCTACGCAGAACCAATGCCATCTCACAGAGGGCATGGTTGGTCACCGCCACAGCTTCCGACTTCTCCATGGAGTCGAGCGCGAGTTTGTATTGCTCAGGATCGTCGCCCAGCACAAAGCGCAACAGTACATTCGTGTCCGCGATCATCCTCATCGCTGAACGCCTCTGAGGAATTCCTCGACGACGGCTTCACCGATGGCCTCGTCCATCTCTTCAATGGTCAGCCTTGCGCCGTTGGTCTTTCCCTGCAGGCATCCTGCAAGATCGCCGATGCTGCCCTTCTTCCGCACCGCCCGGCCCCGGAACTCGCCACCCGGCAAGAGCTCGATCTCCAATTTCTCCCCGGGTTTAATGCCAACGTGCTGGAAGATTTCCTTCCGGAGAGTCACCTGTCCCCGCGACGTTGTGCTCACAATTGCCAAATGATCACCCCCACTTTCATATTGTAATGCAATTTTGCATTATCTGGTGAATTCGGTCCGCGCTCTGCTCGAAAGCGGGACGATACTGCGCACCAATTTAAGATGGCGATAGAGAATCGAGGCCATGAAAGTCTTCCTCACAGGCGCGACGGGGTTTGTTGGCCATCATGTGGCCAAGGCGCTGGCCGCGGAAGGCGCCGAGTTGCGGTTGCTGGTTCGCAGGACGAGCAAACTCCAAAATCTGGAGGGCATCGACGGCGATACGCATATGGGCGATCTCGGCGATCCGGAATCGCTGCGGCCGGGGCTTGCGGGCTGCGATGCGGTGGTGCATGTGGCGGCCGATTATAGGCTGTGGATCCCCGATCCCAAGGCGATGTACCGCGCCAACGTGGATGGGACGCGCGAGCTGCTGCGAATGGCCCGCGAGGCGGGCGTGCGGCGGTTTGTCTATACGTCGAGCGTGGCGACGATGCACTTCAGGACGGATGGGCTTGTGATCAACGAGGACACGCCGGTTTCGCTGGCCGATATGGTGGGCCATTACAAGCGATCGAAGTTCATGGCCGAGCAGGAGGCAATCTCCGCCGCCAAAAGCGGTCAGCAGGTCATCATCCTCAACCCCACATCCCCCATCGGCACCAACGACCGCAAACCCACGCCAACCGGCCGCATCGTTCTCGATTTCCTGAATGGCAAATTTCCCGCCTATATGGACACCGGCCTCAATCTCGTCGATGTCTCCGAGGTCGCCCGCGCTCACGTCCTCGCTCTCACCAAGGGCGCCCCCGGACGGCGCTACATCCTGGGCGGCGAAAATTTGACGCTCAAGCAGATCCTGGACAAGATGTCGGCCATCACAGGGATTGCCTCGCCTACGGTCAAGATTCCGTTTGCTATCGCCGCGACGTATGCGTTTTTCGAGGAGTGGATCACCGGGCGCATGCGCGGCAAGGAGCCGCGCGCCACGCTTGAGGAAGTGCGCATGGGGCGCAAGAAGATGTATGCTTCGAGCGCGCGGGCGCAGCAGGAGCTGGGATTCCGGATTGTGCCTGTGTATCCGGCCATGCGGGCCGCGATAGAGTGGTTCCGCGCCAATGGATTTGTGCCGTAGGGATAGAGAAAGGGGCTAAGCATGGGTCTGTTTCGGCGGCCGGCCAAGGAAGAACGTGCTGGAATTGTCTTTCCCGCATCGATGGCTTATTGGTTTGCCTACTGCACGTACAGGGTTGATCGAAATCGACTGCACCCCAATGAAATCGATCTTGCAGGGGCGATTACCTTGGGCCTATTGTCGGGCGCAGCCTGGCTGGTTACTACCCCGACCCGATTGCGCGAACTTAGCCTGAGCAAACTCTGGATGTTCCCGCTTGTGATTCCATTTGCCGCATCGATATTTGCTCTTTGGAGGGGCTGGAGTGTCATCGGCTGGGTTCTTTTGGTCATCGCAGCAATGGCGCAGTGGGTTCTGGTTTTCCTCGCGCCTCGCAAAGGTTCTGGGGTTCCACAATCTGAGAGTTCCGGCGAGCCGTCCGCATGATCAGAACCGCCATCATCGCCGCCATGCGCGCCGCGATAGACTGGTTCCGCGCCAATGGGTTTGCGCCGTGAGAACTCCAAGGAGATGAAAGGTGCCTTTCAGGTTGGAATTCTCCTGGCCGGAAAAGAGAAGTGGCGTAAGCTACTTTGTGCTGATGGCTTTGCTTTTTCCGGTCCTCATCCTCCGCTTTTCTCAGCAGCTATCCCATCGTGACACTTGGGAGTTTCTGATTTGGGCTTCGCTCTTTCTGGCATGGATTGTAATTTGGCCAATTGCGCTTTTGCGCCGGCTTGCCCGAATCGGGCTGAACAGGGCCTGGCTGTTGCCGATTCTCCTGCCCGCGGCGGCGCTCGCAGTTGCGCTGTTGCGTCATTGGCCTCACGGCCTTGCCGTGGTTCTGCTCAACCTTACAATTGCCGCTTCGGTCTTGCTGGTCTTCCTCTCGCCACGGGCCCGTGCTCAGCCGCAATGAATGATCGGGCTGCTGTGCACGGGGGAAACGAGGCTCATATGCCCACTAAACTCCAACTCTCGATGTTCCGTATCGGCGCGCCGGCGCAGCCGGGCGAAGGGTTGCGCGTGGGCGCCACGCGCAGGCCGCCGCGCGGCGTGCCCAAAAGCCGCTGGGTTGCGGATGGGTACTTCGATGTGTGGCTGCCGGCGCTGGCCCCGAGCGCGAAACTGCTGGGCGAGATCAAGAAGTACGACTTCGAGAATCCGGCGCAGCGGAAGAAGTTTTTCGACCGTTATGAAAAGGAGCTGCTCTCGAACGCGGAGTCGCGCCAGACGGTCGAATTTATGGCTGAGGTTGCGGCGCGCGTGCCGATCGGTATTGGCTGCTTTTGCGAGGACGAGTCGCGCTGCCACCGCTCGCGGCTTTACAAGATCATTCAGCAACTCGCAGCGAGTGGTGGCCAATGACCCGCACCGCCATAGTCGCTGCCATGCCTGGAGAACTGAAGCCGCTGGTGCGCGGCTGGCGCCATGAGCGGCGGAATTCCGTGGACCTGTGGCGCTGGCGATTCGACGAAGGCGAGTGGGTGGCGGCCTGCGCAGGCGCAGGACAGAATGCGGCGACGCGGGCGCTGGCGGAGATCGAGAAGGACGGTGCGGTTGCGTCGGTGCTCTCGGTGGGATGGGCGGGAGCGTTGAGCGAGGCCTTTGAGCGCGGACAGGCTTACCGGATCGCCGGGGTGGTAGATACGCTCACCGGGGAGCGGTTTCGGATCGCGCGAGTCTCCACCTCGTCGGCGGTGGAAACCATCCCTCAGGGGCTAAAGCCCGGTGCATTATCTCCTGCGCCAAGCGGCACGGCACCCAGAGGGTCCCCGGCCGTGCCCTTTCAAGACTCCGCTTCGACCAAGGCCGTTCAAGGCTCTGCTTCGTCTAAAGCCGTGCCGTCTCAAGACCGCACGAAGGAGGCGACTGTAGCCGCGCAAAACGATGTCTGGGTCGCGACCAGTCCCAAGGTTGCGGATGCCGAAGAAAAACAGCGCCTCAAGACGGCTTACCGCGCCGGCCTGGTGGACATGGAAGCCGCGGCCGTTGCGCGGCTGGCCGGGATGCGCGGGATTTCGTTCCAGGGCATCAAGGGCGTGAGCGACGGCCCCCAAGACAGGCTGCCCGATTTCAACCGGTTTCTCACGCGCGAGGGGCGGTTCCGGACCGCGAGCTTTACTCTTTTTGCGCTGTTTCATCCTGGGTACTGGTCCGCGCTGAGGCAAATGGGCGAAAATAGTAAACAGGCTTCCCAAGGCATTGCGGAGTTGGTACTGAATCATCTCGATGAACAAGGCGACATCAGGAAACGGAATGGCTACCCAAACATCAGGCGCTGAAACCTACACTCAGTCCAGGATTCCCTCAACCATGCGCGCGGTGGTTTACCGCGGCATCAACGACATGCGCGTGGAGACCGTGCCCGTGCCGCGGATCGGCGCGGGCGAGCTGCTGATCAAGATCGCGACTTGCGGCATCTGCGGGACGGATTTGAAGAAGATTCACCTGGGCTCGCATTCGGCGCCGCGCATCTTCGGCCACGAGATGGCCGGAACCGTGGTGGAGGTGGGCGAAGGCGTGACCAGCTTCGCGATCGGCGACCGGGTGATGAGCTTCCACCACGTGCCGTGCGGGGAGTGCTACTACTGCAGAAAGCAGACGCCGGCGCAGTGCCCGCTCTACAAGAAAACGGGGGTCACGGCGGGCTTTGAGCCTTCCGGGGGCGGCTTTGCGGAGTACATCCGGGTGATGGACTTCGTGGTGGGGAACCGCGGCGTGGTGCGCATTCCCGACGATGTGCCGTTTGAGCAGGCGGCGTTTGTTGAGCCGCTGAATACCGTGCTCAAAGGCGTGAAGATGCTCCACCTGGCTGCCGACGACACGGTGCTGGTGATCGGGCAGGGTCCCATCGGGCTGATGCACGCAGCACTGGCCCGCCGAGCCGGTGCACGCGTGCTCACCTCAGACCTTTTCGCCGAGCGCCACGCGATTGCGGCGCGCTTCGGGCTGACCAATCCCATTCAGGCCGGTACGGAGAATGTGGTGGAGCGCGCGCTGGCTGAGACCAATGGCCGCGGCGCCGATGCCGTGATTCTGGCGGTGGGCGGCAACGGGCTGATCCGCACCGCAATGGACGCAGCGCGGCCGGGCGGCAAGGTGATGCTGTTTGCGCAGACCCAGCACGGCGAAGCCACGATCGACCCCGCCGCGGTTTGTGTGGACGAAAAGACCCTGCTCGGTTCATACTCATCCTCGTTCCCAATTCTCGACGAGGTCACCGGTCTCGTTTTCTCGGGTTACCGCGACGGATTCGATTTGACCCAACTGATTTCCCACCGTTTCCCGCTGGAGCAGGCCGTTGCGGCCATCGAAATCGCTTCGCATCCACAACCCGGCTCGATGAAGATCATGATTGAGCCTGCGCCCGGGGGCGGAGCACGCTAAGGGGGACTTGATGGCAACGACCATGAAGGCCGCAATCCTCCACGGCCGCGAAGATGTGCGCATTGAACGCGTGCCGGTTCCCAGGGCCGGTCCGGGCGAGCTGATCGTCCGGGTGGGCGCGGCACTGACCTGCGGGACCGATTTGAAGGTGTTTCGCCGCGGTTATCACGCGCGCATGATCGTGCCGCCGGCGCTGTTCGGCCACGAGCTGGCGGGAACGGTGGTGGAAGCCGGCGACGGGGTGACGGATTTTACCCCGGGCGATCGCGTCGTAGCTCTCAATTCGGCTCCCTGCGGGCAGTGCTACTTTTGCGCGCGCGGCCAGGAAAACCTGTGCGACGACCTGCTGTTCAACAACGGCGCGTACGCGGAGTTCATCCGTATTCCGGCGCGCATCGTGGCCAAGAACACGCTGCACGTGCCGGACAACGTGCCGCTGGAGCACGCCGCGCTTACCGAGCCGCTGGCCTGCGCGGTGCATGGCCTGGAGGACTCGCACCCGCGCAAGGGCGACATCATCGCGATCATCGGGGGCGGACCGCTGGGACTGATGATTCTGCACGTGGCCGCGCTGGCCGGCTACGAAGCGATCGCAATCGTGAAGCACGACGGCCAGGTAGAAGCCGCGCGCCAACTGGGCGCGGCGCACGTGGTACAGGCTCCGACCATTCGCAAAGCCATCCGCGAGACGCGCGCGATTACGCCCAAAGACCGCGGCGTGGATATCGCGATCGAGGCGGTCGGGGTTCCGGAGGCCTGGCAGGAGGCCGTGGATCTGGT
Organism: uncultured Acidobacteriaceae bacterium; assembly: GCA_963770555.1. Taxonomy (GTDB): domain Bacteria; phylum Acidobacteriota; class Terriglobia; order Terriglobales; family Acidobacteriaceae; genus Telmatobacter. Next base: position 1,987,585 of record CAVYQC010000005.1, on the reverse strand, counting down.
GCGCAAAGGCGGCACGGTGAATTTTTTCGGAGGATGCGCGGCGAATACCCACGTGACGCTGGACACCAACCGCATCCACTACAGCGACATCACGCTCCGCGCCACCTTTCACCACACTCCAGCCATCTGCCGCAAGGCGCTGAACATCATCGCCGGCGGGCATTTCCAGGCGGGAGCGTTCATTACCGGCCATGCTCACCTCTACGAACTCAACCGCGTGTTTGAAAAGCTGATGAAACGCTCGACCGAGATCAAGACGGCGATCGTGCCGTAATCCGCAGAGAGACCCGCCGAATAAAATGATGCGGTGCCCTGAGTGAGACAAATATGCGTGCCGCAAGGGTTCTTCTGTCTTTTTCTTCGATGCTGTTTGTTGCAATGGCAGTTCATGCGCTGGACGATCCAAAAGTGGCGCGCGCAAGGTATGACGAACTTGCCGCAAAAGTTAACAGCGGAGACCTGAATGTCGATTGGCAGGCGCTGCGGCTGGACGCAAGGGTTGGGGAGGTTTACGGGGATTACGACCGGTACAAAGCGTCTGCAGACGCTCTGGCGGCCTTTGCATAGGGAGACTACGAAGGAGCGCTGAAAATTGCAAGTGAAACCGAGCGGCACAATATTGCCGATGGCGAAGCTCATGCCGCGGCGTGGAGCTGCCTGAAGCAACTCGGAAGGCAGCGCGAGGCAGGCAAGGAGTGGAACATTTTACAAGCGTTGCTGCAATCGATCCTCAAGTCGGGCGATGGCAAGAGTGCTAAAACCGCGTGGTTCGCCGTCGGTATTCGAGAAGAATATCTCGTCATGGAAGGGGCTCTGCAGGTGCAGTTCAAACAGCAGCGCAGCGTGAAGCCACTGCCATTACTACGATGAAGTGCTGGTAACCGACCAATCGGGCAAAGATGCTGTGCCGTGGTTCAACACCCACACGGACATAGAGCTGGGCGGCAGAGCGGGAGATGAAGGGCAACCCATCTATTAGTGGCGGATTTTGGAGGTGCGGCCGGGCGCCACAAATCTCGATTCTGAGGTGCAGGCGGCCACAAAGCCGCTAACCGGCCATCGACCGTTTATCGCTGTTCCGGCGACCCGCTAAAATGACTTTATGCCCACCACCGCGCAAACCGACGATCTGATCGCCCGCGGCTGGGCTGCGTTGCCGCCTGCGTATCGGATTCCCGACGAGGCGCCCACGCTCGACGAGGCGCTGAAGTATTGCCGGCGGCTGGCCGAATCGCACTACGAGAATTTTCACGTGGTTTCGCGGTTCTTGCCCAAGGCGCTGCGGCCGCACTTCCACGCGATTTACGCCTACTGCCGCATCTCCGACGACTTGGGCGACGAAGTGGGCGACCGCTCAGTGGCTTTGGCGCTGCTGGATTTGTGGGGCCGCGAGCTGGACGCCTGCTATGAAGGGCGCGCGCGGCACCCGGTGTTTGTGGCGCTGGGGGCGACCATCGGCGCTTGCGCGATTCCCAAGGAGCCGTTCGCGGATTTGCTCACGGCGTTTCGCCAGGACCAGACGGTAACCCGCTATGAATCGATGCAGGACGTGCTCGGCTACTGCCGCTATTCAGCCAATCCAGTGGGGCGGCTGGTGCTCTACGCATGCGGAGAAGTGAGCGACGAGAATTTCCGGTTGTCGGATGCGACCTGCACCGCGTTGCAACTTGCGAATTTCTGGCAGGATGTGCGCGTCGATTTCGCCAAGGGACGCGTGTATCTGCCGCAGGACGACATGCGCTGCTTCGGGGTGAGCGACGAAACGATTGCAAACGGTGTGGCGACGGCTGAATTCCGCGCTCTTCTGCGCCACGAGGTTGCGTTTGCGCGCGCGCTTTTCGAAGAGGGGCTTCCACTGATCGGGCGCGTCAACCGCGAGCTGGCGATCGATCTCGACCTGTTCAGCCGCGGGGGCATGGAGATTCTTCGCGCCATCGAGCGCCGGGACTGCGACGTGCTGAGCGCGCGGCCGTCCATCTCCAAGGGCTCGAAGCTGGCGCTGGCGCTGCGCGCCATCGGCGGCAAGGCTCTGCCGTTCCTGCGTCTCGGCCCAAGAACCACGGGGAAGGCGGCTTGACGCACGAAGCGACATTGGAAGGCTCGTACGCGGTTTGCCGCGAGATCGCCAAACGCGAAGCGAAAAACTTTTACTATGCATTTGTCGCGCTGCCGGCGCCGCGGCGCAATGCCATCTGCGCGATCTACGCATTCATGCGCCAGGCCGACGATTTGGCGGACGACGAGTCGCTCACGCGCGCGGAGCGGCGGAGCCGGCTCAATGCGTGGCTCGCGGAATGGCGCGGGGCGTCGAGCGGCGGCGACTCGTCGAATCCAGTCTTTCTCGCCACGCGCGACGCCGTGGAGCGCTTTCGAATTCCGCTTGAGCTGCTGGATGAACTGGTGACCGGCGTGACCATGGACCTGGAGCAGGATGCGCAAGGCGCGCCGGACACCTACGCCACATTTGCCGATCTCTATCGCTACTGCTATCTTGTGGCGTCGGTCGTGGGCCTGGTTTGCATTCGCATCTTCGGATACGCGGACCGGCGCGCGGAAAAGCTGGCCGAGGAGACCGGCATTGCCTTTCAGCTCACCAACATTCTGCGCGACGTGGCAGAGGACGCCGGGCGCAACCGCGTCTATCTGCCGCTCGAGGACCTTGCCGCGCACGGCGTTGCGCTCGATTCGCTGCTGCACCGCGTTGCAACCGCGCCGCCCACGGCGAATGAGCGCGCGCTGCTTGCCGAGGTGGCCCGGCGCGCGGAAGAGTATTATCGATCGGCGCAGGAATTGCTGCCGCTGATCGATCGCGAGAGCCGGCCGGCGCTGTGGGTGCTGGTGGCCATCTATCATGCGCTGCTCAAGCGGATTGAGAAGGCCGATTACGATGTGTTTACGCGGCGCACCAGCGTGCCGATGATGCGGAAGCTGGCAATCCTGGGAGTGGGGCTGACGCGCATGACGTTCACGCGCCTTGCCGGACCTGGAACGCACAAAGCCGTTGAGTGAACGCGTTTCGGCGCGGCAGGCAAGGGCTGCGCCGCCGGGACGGGGGAAGCAATCCTGTTTTGGGCCGGGAGGAAGGAATGAATAAGCGATTGCGCAACCTGCTGGTTGTGCTTCTCGTCGCGCCTTGCGCCATTTATGCCCAGACTGCGGCCGATGAAGCTGCGGTCCGTCATGTGCCGGCAGCATTCGCCGCTGCCTGGGCGAATCATAGTGGGCATCAACTGGCGGAGATTATGGCGGAAGATGTGGATTTCGTGAATGTGGGCGGCGATTGGCTGCACGGGAGAGCGGACTTCGAGCTCTATCACACGCGGCTGCTTTCAGGCCGTTTCAAAGAGTCAACCCTTACGCCGCTGGCGCTAGCGGTTCGTTTTCTGCGTCCCGACCTGGCCGTGCTTCATTGGAGCTGGAGCGTCCAAGGCGACCGGAACGAAGACATGACACCCAGGAAGCCGCGCTTCGGGCTGTTTACCATGATCGTTGAGAAACGGCATGGGGAGTGGCTGGTAGAGGTGGCGCAGAACAGCAACTGGATGGCCGGCCCGAACCCGGAGCTGAACGGAATCAAGCCGCCTATTGCTTTCCCGGCAGCCGACGAGAAACCTTGAATCAGAGAGCTGCCAGCCTGCTTTCGCCGCGCCGTTCCGGGCTTTCATTCGACGCTCACGTGACCATGCCGCAACGCAGTTAAGGGGCCTTACAGGCTGCCTCGTCGAGAATGGATTTATCTCAGCAGGGAACCGGGAAGAGATTTGAGCCACATGCGACAGAATCCGCAGAGGACCGTCACCGTGATCGGCGGCGGCGTGGCCGGCATGAGCGCGGCCTGCGCGCTTGCTGAGGCCGGACTCAAGGTGCGCCTCGTCGAACGAAGAGGCTACCTGGGCGGGCGCGCGAGCTCGTATCTGCATCCCGGCGTGAACGAGGTCATCGACAACTGCCAGCATGTGCTGTTCGGCTGCTGCACCAATCTCATCGGCTTCTACCGGCGCATCGGAATCGAGGAGAAGATTCACTGGACGCGCACGATGACGATGATCGAGCCGGGCGGGCGCCGCTCGCTGCTGGGACCGAGCTGGCTGCCGGCGCCCTTGCACGGGCTGCCGAAGCTGTTCTCCGCGCATGCCTTTCGTTGGGCCGACAAGCTGGCGCTGGCGCGCGCCTTTCAGGCGTTGCTGCGCCCAGTCCCGCCCGATTCCACGGAGCCGCTGGGCGCGTGGCTGGCGCGCAACCGGCAGACGCGTGGGGCGATCGAGCGCTTCTGGCGGCTGGTGATTGCGAGCGCGCTCAACGCGGATCTGGAGACGATCGCCTTGCCTTACGCGGCCAAGGTTATCCGGGAATTGTTCATGAATTCGGCCCAGGCGGGGGCGATGGGCATGAGCACCGTTCCGTTGAGCGAGCTCTATGCGGGCGCGGAGCAATTCCTCGCCGAGCACGGCTGCGCGGCGCTTTTCAACACGAATGTAGAATCGGCTGGGTGGGACGAAGAGACCTCGCAGTGGACGCTCAAGACACGCAACGGCGAGGTGGTCTCCGATTTTCTGGTGCTGGCGCTGCCTTTCGAGGCTACGGCCAAACTGATTCCGCAAATGCCGCCGGCCGAGGGCGCCGACGCGCTTTCCGGGCAGATCGAGCGCCACGAACACTGGCCCATCTGCAGCGTGCATCTGTGGTTCGACCGCGAGATCACCGACCTCGATCACGCCGTTTTGCTGGACCGCGAAATTCACTGGATGTACAACAAGAGCCGGTTGCAGCCTTGGCGCGAGGGGACAGGCAGCTATCTGGAGCTGGTGGTAAGCGCGTCGCGGACCTTCGCGGCGCTCACGCGCGAGCAGGCGATTGCGCAATCGCTCGCCGAGCTGGCGGAGTATTTTCCCGCGGTTGCAACGGCAAAGCTTGAAAAGGCGGCGTTCATCAAGGAAGTGCGGGCCACATTTGGCGTGCCGCCGGGGGTCGATGCATGCCGGCCGTCGGCGATTTCGCCGTGGCCGAACTGCTTTCTGGCCGGGGACTGGACTGCGACCGGATGGCCCTCGACGATGGAGAGCGCGGCGCGGAGCGGGCATCTGGCGGCGGAGGCGGTGTGCGAGCAGGCGGGTCAGGTGGTGGATTTTCTTGTGGCGGATTTGAAACCCAAGGGGCTGATGAGGCTGATGGCGCGCGGCTGAAACCAACTCAGGGAAGTTTCGGGCCGGGTGTGGCGGCTTCCTTCGACGAAGCGGAGTTGCTCCCCAGATGCAACTTGGTTCGAATGTCGACAATCCACCAGAATGCCTTGGCCTGATTGCCGGTGTCGGTGATGGTGTCGAATGTCGTCTGCACAAGCGTGTCGGCGCGCTGCAGCGTTGCGATTCCGCTGGACGACGCCTTTTGGGCGGTCCCTCCGGCTAGTCCGACCAACATGCACCAGCCTTCCAGGGAGCGATAAATCAGGTGCGCGCCGGCCGGAACAGAGCCGATCAGCGCCTTCTGTGCGATCGATCCGGCGAGAGACGCCAGTTGCATGCCCTTGAAAACCACCGGGTCCTTGGCGCCCAGGATTTTCTCGATACCGGGCGCGGACTTGGCAAGTTCCGACACGATCGTGGAGAGATAGCCGATGTTCTCCATGTACTCGCCGACTTCGCTGGAATGTCGAAACACGGTCCGCCACTTCTCGCTCACCACCATGCCGCGCAGGTTTCCAGACTGGTTGAGCCCGACCTCCTCAGCCAGGGCACTGTATTTACGGAAAGCGCGGCCGCCGGTGACCATCTTGATCATATCTATGCCATGACTGGCCTGATCGAGGCGGCGATCCAGAAGCTCCGCACGCTTGTGCTGGGAGTGAACGAATTCGAGGATGGGATAGCGCTGGGTGTTTTCCTTTGCCGTGCTCATCGTGCGACTCCCGCGGAGCACGCATGGCTGCCTGCAGGCCGAGGCGCTCCGGTTGCGAGGATGCGCGGATGATACCACCGGATCCGGCGGCAGGCAATCTCAGTGGGCCAGCAGATAGACGCCGACGCAGACGAGCAGGGCGGCGGTCCAGCGGCGGCGGTCGACGTTTTCATTGAGGAAGATTTTGCCGGCGATGGTGTTGGCAACGAGGGTGAGCGAGGCGGAGGCCGGTGCGACCAGGCTGAGGTTGAGATGGTTGAGCGCGAAGAGCAGCGAGAAAAAGGCCAGCGCCAGAAAAGTTACGCCGGCGAAGAACAACGGGCTGGTGAGGACGGCGCGGATGGCGCCGGCCATGCCGGAGCGGGCGCGGATGCGATCGAGATCGCCGATGGACTTCATGGCCGCGGCGGTCAGCACTTCGCCGGCGGTGGACGAGAGCACTACGGCGGCAATCGTGGCCGTTGCGGACCATAGTCCAGGAGAAAAGCCGGGTTGCGGGGTAGAGAAGAGCACCGTCATCGCGTGCCCACACTTTCACTTGCGGTTTTTTCACCCACGAGACCCTGGGACGGAGGCTCACCGGTTGCGGCGAGCGGCCGCTCGGTGAGCGAGGGTCCCTGGGCGACGAAGCTCACGCCAAGCGTAATCAGCGCGATTCCCGTCCAGCGCTCGACGGAGATGGGCTCGCGCAGCCAAAAGCGGGCGAGCAGAGCGACGATGACGTTGCCGAATGCGGTTGCCGGGAGGACAAAGGTCAGATCGGCCCAGGAGAGCGCGGTGAGGTAGCTGGCGAAGAAAGCGATGAGCAGCGCGATGCCGGCGGCGATCCAGGGCGTGAAGACGGCTGCGATCAGCGTGGCCGGATGAGCGAGAGAGATGGCGGGCAGGCGGGTCATGCCGCGCGAAAGGCAGGTGTCGCCGAGGGGCGCGCACACCGCGACCTGAGCCAGGATCAGGTATTGCCACGGGGAGAGTTTCGGGTGGGGCATCGCTCAAGTTGTGATGTGCAGCCCGGCCGGCGAAGGTTTCGGGGTCTACCGTCTTTTCGCCGAGAAAGATCAATTACAGGTTCTTCCATTCCGCTCAGAGTGACAGAAAGGCTAGTGCGCCCGGTCGGGTGAGGTTCGTGCTAACCCAACCTTTCGCAAAGTGCGCGAAAGGATGGGGCACTCGTTGAATCGCCGGAGGTGGGGCGCCCGGCCTGGTGAGGTTTGTGCTATCCCACCCTTTCGCACAGTGCGCGAAAGGATGGGGCACCCATGATCCACTGGGAATTCCTCATCTATGAAGAACCCTGCGACTCACTTTACGCGCCGGCGCCTACGGTTGCCTGCGGTTTGGCCTGATGGCTGCGGGCGGCCTTCACCATGCGGTTGCGCTGCGCGCGCAGCTTCAGAAACGACTTGGCTTCCACGTAAAGCCGAGGCACGTCACGGTTGACGATTGCCTTCCAGACCACGCGGAAGGCAGCCTTGGGCCGGAAGTAATATTCGTCGTAGAAGCGGTGCACCATTTCCATCACGTAGTCGGTGGGCAGGCCGGGATACTCGATGTGCGCCATCTGGTGGCCGCCGCCGTCTTCCATGCGCTCGTTGGTGATGTAGCCGTTGGCCTTGGCGAATTCGTAGAACTCAGTGCCAGGGTAGGCGTGGGCGATGGAGACCTGGATGGTTTCAACGTCCAGCGACTTGGCAAAGTTGATGGTGTTGCGGATCGATTCCCTGGTTTCGCCGGGAAGGCCGAGGATGAAGTCGCCGTGGATGGTGAGGCCGAGGTCGTGGCAGTCTTTGGCGAAGGCGCGGGCGCGCTCGACGGTAGCGCCTTTCTTGATGTTCTTGAGAATCTGCGGATCGCCGGACTCGAAGCCGACGATGAGCAGCCGGCATCCGGCTTCCCGCATCGCCTTCAGGGTTTCGCGGTCAGTGGTGACGCGCGAGGTGCAGCTCCAGGTGAGGCCCAACGGCTTGAGTTTTTCGCAGAGCTCGATGGTGCGCCCCTTCTGGATGTTGAAGGTGTCGTCGTCGAAGAAGAACTCCTTCACCTCAGGGAAATTTTCCTTGGCCCACGCGAGCTCGGCGGCCACATCGTCTGTAGAGCGCTTGCGCCACGCATGCCCGCTGAGGGTCTGCGGCCACAGACAGAAGGTGCACTGCGCCGGGCAGCCGCGGGTGGAATAAAGCGCGACGTAAGGATGCAGAAGGAAGGGCACGTTGTAGCGCGTCACGTCCATGTCGCGCTTGTAGATTTTGGTGGCCCAGGGCATGGAGTCGAGATCTTCAACCTGCGGGCGGTCGGGGTTGTGAACAATCTTGCCGTCTTTCTTGTAGCTGATGCCGAGGATCTCGTTGACCGGCTTGCCCTGGGCGAATTCAACGACCGAAAAATCGAACTCGCGGCGGCAGATGAAGTCCAGCGCGGAGCACTCGTTGAGGGCTCGATCGGGGTCGGTGGTGACCGGCGGGCCGACGAAGGCGATGCGCATCGAGGGATTGGCGGCCTTGATGGTCTCGGCAAGGCGCTGGTCGCCCTCCCAGCCAACCGTGGAGGTGAAGAGCACCAGGAACTGGTAATCCTTGCAGATTCTGATGGTTTCCTGGGCCGAGACGTGGTGCGGAGGCGCATCAAGCAGGCGCGAACCCTCCAGCAATCCGGCGGGATAAGTGAGCCAGACCGGGTACCAGTAGGATTCGATCTCGCGCGTAGCGGGCCAGCGCGAACTCGCGCCACCGTCAAAATTCTCAAACGAAGGCGGGTTCAGGAAAAGTGTTTTCAGTGGCATAGGCATCCCTTCAATTCTAACATTGCGGAGGTTTCCGGGAGCGGTTTCGCGTTCAGGTGCCTTATCCGGCACCATATTCCCGAGGGCCTGAGGGCCATGGTGATTGGATTGGGTTTGTGGCGAGAAGGTTCCGGAATAAGGAATGTTGGGTGAATCGAGCGGGATTCGATGGGAGGCAAAACGTACCTCAGGGGCTGAAGAGGCTGCGGGAAAAGGGAGAACAGCAAGCGAATGGCGTGTGCAATCGTCCGCAGGGGCTAAAGCCCGCGTTCAAATTGCTCGACTTGCGGCACGCGACCCAGAGGGTACCCCGGTCGTGCCCTGACACTTCGTGCCCCTTCCGGGAGTTTTTCCGCAGCCTGTGAAGCCCGCGTTCATTTTATGGGCTTTGCGGCACGGCTGAAGCCATGCCCTTTCAAAGCTTTATTTCGCGACCGAGATTAACGTGTATGCAGCTCGTTGAGCCAGTCCTGCATGTGGCCGAGGGCGCGGAGCAGGTTGAGGCGGGCTTTGCTCAGGTCGAGGCCGGCGTCGAGCGAGTCCATGTATTTCTGCCGCTCGTCGATGCGCGCCTGCTGTTCGGCGGTGGGGTTGGCCTGCGGGGGCGCGCCCGGCCCGCTGGCGACGCCGTTGCCCAACTCGAGTTGGGTCAGCACGGTCTTTAACTGCTCGGCCGCGATCTGCTGCTTGAGGCCGGCGATTTCGGCTTCGGCGTCGAGTTCGCGGAGACTTGAGGTGAGCTCGACGATCTGCAGGTCGTCTTGTTGCTGGGCCTGCTCGGCTTCCACTTTGGCGCGCAGCGCGTCGGCGGCCGATTCGCGTGCCCTGGCGCGCACTTCGGCATCGAAGAGCGGCAGACTGATGTTGAATCCGGTGCTGAAGTTATCGGCCGGAAGCTTCTGTTTGTAATAGTTGTCGATGCTGTTCAGGATCGTGGTGTTGCGGTTGTAGAGGGCGCCGAAGGCGACCTGCGGGAACCAGACCCGCTCCCGGTCGCCTTTGGCTGCCCTTTCCCTCGACTGCGCCTGCAACTGTGCGGACTCGACGCCTGAGGTGGGGCGAGGCGCATCATCCGCGGTTACGGCCGGAATCTCAGGAATGCTGGCGTGATCGGGCGTGATGGAATTCAAGGGCAATCCGGTGAGCGTGGCGAGCTGTTTGGCGAGCGTGGCGGCGCGGGTTTCCAGATGGAGGCGCTTGAGTTTGAGCTGGGCGGCGATGAGCCGGTCCTGAAGCAGACTGGAGAGCGGATCGACGCCGGCATCGGTGCGCTGCTGTTCGATCTCCACCAGGCGGCTTGCAAAGCCTTCCTGCTGGCGGGCCGCGTCCAGCTCGGTGTCGACCGTGTCGAGCTCGATATACGCAGCCGAAGCGTCGAGCGCCACCTGCTCGCTGGCATCCTTCTGGCTGAGCTGAGCGGCCTTGAGCCCGGTGCGCGCCGCTTGTATGTAGCGGATTTGTGGCATGCTGAAGACCATCGACTGGACGGTCGCGTCCCAGATGGAAGGCAGGTTGCCGGTGAAGCCGACCTCAGGAAATGCGGGCAGGCCGGAGCCGAAGGAGATGGAAGGAATGAAGGCGTCGCGGCTCTGGGCCAGCACGGAGCGGGCTTTGGCTACATCGGCATCGGCGAGTTTGACCGCGCTGCTGTTCTGCTGGGCCAGCTCGACCACGGTGCGCAACGAAACCTGGGCGTGCGCGAGGGCCGGCGCCAGCGCCAGCGCGGCCAGAAGGCGCGCCCATTTGCGGTGCGGGTTGTGAGCCGATTTCACCTGCATGGTTCCCGTCAAAATTTCAATTCCTGCGCCGGGCGGTACTCGTGGGCGAGCGCGAGGGCCGCGGCCTGCTCGCGCCGGGCGGCGTCGTTATCGCCAAGCTGCTGCTTGAGGCGCGCCAGCCGTTCGCAGGCCACGAAGGCCGGCGCTTCCTCGGACTTCGATTGGCCGGCCAGATAATCCTCGAGCATTTTGGCCGCCAGCTGCGGGTCGCGCCGTGAGCGGATGAGGATTCCGGCACCATCGTAGAGGGCCACGCCGGCGGACCTGTCGCGCGCGGCGGCGGCGGCGCAGCTATGGATGGCCGCTTCCATGTCGGCCCAGCGCTGGCGGCGCTCGTAAAAGGAGGCGAGCACGGTCCATGGCGAGGCGGGATGCGCGCTGACCGCGATGGCCTGTTTCAACTCCCGCTCGGCGGTTGCGTAGTCCTTGCGCTCCTCGGCGATGGCGGCCCGGAGCTGATGGGCCCGCGCGGGGTCCACTTTATCGAGTTGCCCGGCCACTCCCTCGGCTTTGTCGAGGCCGCCTCCCATGATCCCCGGCGCGTCATCATAGAAGGAGCCCAGATCGGCGAGGGCAGCGGGATTGCGGGGATCGAGACGCACTGCCTGTTCGAACTCCGCGCGCACCTGCTTGCCGAGCGAATAGGCGGAGAGAAAGGAGGCCCGGCTGGCACGCTCACCGAGCGCGCGGCCCAGCCACATGTGATAGTCGGAGTTCCCGCCATCCAGCCGCACCGCCTGTCCGCACTCCTCTGCCGCGGCGCTCCATTCCTGCAGTGTGAAGCGCACCCTGCATTCGAGATTCTGCGCCTCGGCGTTGTCCGCGCCGCCCTGCGGCAATGCTTCGATCAGCGCCAGCGCCTTGTCTGCTTCGCCGGCCTGGAGAGCGCTGTTGATCTGAGTCAGGACCGGCTTGAGGGCCTGCGCGTGCGCGGCGAGAGAAGATGCGGCGGCGAGCCAGAGCGCCGGCGACTTCAGGGCTCGAAGAGAGAGACGCATCACTCGACTCTCTTGATGGGCATACCTTGCTGCAAAGGCTGTCCGCTGGTTGTCCCGGTTGCCACCCAGTCACCTTCCTTAAGGCCGGAGAGAATTGCCTGGCGATTCATGTTAAAGGCGCCCGTGGTCACCGGCGTCCGCAGCAGCTCATCGCCCTGGATCTTGTAGACGAAAGGTTTGCCGTTTTCAAAGTGCAGGGCCTCGCGGGGGACGCTCAGTGCATCGGGTTGGCTGGAGACGGTCACGGTCACGGTGACGGTGGTGTCCGGCAGGAGTCCGGAGCTGGCGTCGTCCATTTGCACCAGGACCTCGCCCACCGTGCGCGTGTTGTAGGTGACGACGGTCGCGGGCAGGCGCTCGATATGGCCATGCCACTCTTCGCCCGGCTGTGCATCCCATTTAATGATGACCTTCTGTCCCACGGCCAGGCGGCCCAGATCGGGCTGGTCAAAGTAGGCCCGCAGGCGCTCGCGATTCAGATCCGCCATTTCGAGCAGGAGCTTGCCGGCCTCAGCGTACTCAGTGGGCGCAGCGTCCATGCTGTAGACCGTTCCCGCGATCGGCGCGCGGATGGAGGTCTGCGCTTCCACCTGGCGTGCGGCGGCCAGGTTGGCCTGGGCATCGTTGAGCGCAGCCTGCGCGCGCGCCACATCATCGGGAGAGACGCGATTGTGGGCGCTCTGCTCGGAGGCGTTCAGGGTGGCCTGCGCGGTTTGCAACTGTGCGCGCGCCGTGGCGATTTCGCCCTGCGAAGCCGCGCCGGAAGCGGCCAGACCGGTGAGCGCATCGAGATCGTGCTGCGCCTGATCGCAGTCCAGTCGCTCGCGCTCGATATCCGCCTCAGCGGCCTGTCGCTGCTGCAGGGTGCCATTGTGGAGGGCTACGTTCAGCGCGGTCTGAGCAGACTTGACGGCGCTTTCAGCTCCGGCCACGCGCGCCCGCGCATCCAGGTCGTCGAGCACAATCATCAGCTGGCCGGCGCGGACATGGTCTCCGGGCTGAACATAGACGGCCTTCACGGTGGTGGCGATCGGGCTATAGAACTGGTAGGGCGCCTCCGGCTCCACTTTCCCGTCGGTGCCCACGGTGCTGAGCAGCACTTCGCGCTCCGCCTGCGCAACGCGAACCGGGAGCCGGTCGCGCAACAGAGACCGCGCCGTGAAAAATACTGCGATCACTACGACTGCCGAACCCACCCAGAGCCAAACTCTGCCCGATTGCTTTCTCTCTTCTGCCATTCGTGTAACCAGAGCCAGTATATAAGACTCAAAATCAAACGCTTAAGAAGCGGGAAAATCCGCGCCCCGGGAATTGTGCGCGGACCCTACAATAGGAGCATGGCGTCCACGCTCCGCTATACCGGCGAACACGCGAAGGCCGGACTGGATTTTGCGTTTCCGGCCATCGAGACCTGGGAAAACCAGTTTCCCGGCTATGAGATTCAGATCGACGATCCGGAGCTGACTTCGGTGTGTCCCAAGACCGGGCTGCCGGACTTCGGCACGCTCACGATCCGCTACATGCCGCGCGAGCGCTGCCTGGAGCTGAAGTCGCTGAAGGAGTATCTATTCAGTTACCGGAATCTGGGGATTTTTCAGGAGAACCTGGTCAACCAGGTGCTTGAAGACGTGGTGAAGGCGTGCGAGCCGGTGTGGGCGGTAGTGAAGGGCGAGTTCCGGCCGCGGGGCGGGATCGGGACGACGGTGGAAGCGCGCTGGCCGCGGCCGGGGGCGGTGTAGGGCAGCGGGTCAGCAAGGTAGCGAGTTAGCGAGTCGGCAAGTTGGCGAGTCGGCGGAGGAGCACATGAAGCGTGCACTTGTCTTAGTCCTCTTCGCTTTGATTTTTGCTGGCTTGTCTGCAACTGGTCAGACGCAGAGTGCGCCGCGATCCGAACCCTTTCCCCGATTCACGCTGAAGGAAGGCCAACTGGATGAGGACGGGCTTCCGACTTCAGGCGCAAAGCTGTGTGTGCTGGGAAAGCCGGAACTCTGCTACCAGATGCCGTCGGAGACAGACAGCGGCGCGAACGGGGTGAAGTACGAATTTGGACTGGAGCTTCGCGCTGAGCGCCTGACGCTGGCTGGCGGCGGATCGTGGATTTTCTTCTCCGCGATGTTTTCCGGCGGAGGCAGCGGCACGCTTACGCGATTGGCGGTGCTGCGCTACGCGGGCAGCGAAGGGGTCGGCCGGATCGACAATCTGCTGCCGTGGGTTGGCGCGACCAACGAGAGCGAGTGGGTCATGTGGACGGTGCATGAAGCCTCGGCGTACCCGGTGCTGGTTGTGGCCGACTTTATATGGGGCAAGGGCGAGACGCATTTCGATACTCCGCATTACTACGCGGTTGCGGCATGGAAATTCGACGCGAGCGCGGACAGGTATGCCAAGGCATTCGAGTACCGGACGTCGAGGAGATACAGCGGAGGTGATTCATCGCCGATTCGAGTGCTGCAGCCGGAGCGGGAAGAGGTCATCCGGAAGCTTGAATCGAAGTCGACGTGCGGGCCGGTGGGCCGCTGTGATAATCCTGAGTTCGCACGCGGATTCTCCTGAGGTCCGGCGTCTTTGTCCTCTTCGACCCAGCTTCGGCGCTCGCGCATCAGCCCGGTTCTGGGCACGGTGTCGCTGCTGCTTGCGCTGAACCTGCTCAATTACATTGACCGCTATATTCTGCCCGGCGCACAACCGCTCATCCAGCATGAATTCCACGCGACGGACCAGCAGATGGGCGCGCTGACCACGGCGCTATTTTTCTTTTACATGTTTGCGGCTCCGGCGAGCGGCTGGCTGGGCGACCGCTTTTCGCGCAAGCCGCTCATCATTGGCGGGGCGATTCTTTGGAGCGTGGCCACGCTGGGCACGGCGTGGGTGCACGACTATTGGACGCTCTATATCCGCCACGCGCTGGTGGGGGTGGGCGAGGCCACGTTTGGAATTTTTGGGCCCGCGGTGCTGGCCGATTTTTATCCCGAGCGCGAGCGCAACCGCATTCTCTCGATCTTCTACGTCGCCATCCCGGTGGGCGCGGCGCTGGGCTACCTGGCGGGCGGGGAACTGGGCACGCTGTATGGATGGCGCATGCCGTTCTTCGTCTGCGCGATTCCCGGCCTGGTTGTGGCGGGACTCTATTGGGGACTGGGCCGCGAACCGGAGCGCGGCTCGACCGACCACATCAAGCCGACCTATAACCGCACCACATTCCTGGGAGTTCTCACCAATCCGGCGTTTTTGACGGCTACCTTCGGGTTGGCCACGCTTACCTTCGCCATGGGCGGCATCTCGGCGTGGGTGCCTACGTTTCTGCACCGGTTCAATGGGCTTTCGGTGGCTAACGCCAGCCTGACGGTAAGCGCGATTACGGTGGTGGACGGGATTGCGGGAACCATCGTGGGCGGGTGGGTGGCGCAGCGCTGGCTGCGCACCAATCACCGCGCGCTCTACCTGGTTTCGTTCTGGAGCGTCGCGCTTACGCTGCCCTTCGGCGTGCTGCTGTGCTTCGGTCCGCGGGCCACGACGGTGCCGGCGCTGTTTCTGGCCGAGTTTTTTCTTTTTCTCAATACCGGACCGCTGAACACGGCCATTGTGAACTCGGTGAACGGGCCGGTGCGGGCTACGGCGATCTCCATCAACCTGTTTTGCATTCATGCTTTCGGCGATACGTTTTCGCCGCAGATCATCGGGGCGATCTCCGACCGGTCGAATTTGAGCATCGGGCTGGGCGCGACGCTGATCTTCCTGGTGATCTCGTGCGCGATCCTGCTGGTGGGTGCGCGGTATGCGCCGGTGCTGGGTGAGGCGGGGAACTAGGAAACGAGGGAACAGGGAACGAGGGAACAAGGGAACGAGGGAACGAGGGAACAAGGGAACGAGGGAACTAGCGAACTAGAGGACAAGAGAACAAGCCGGAAACTCCGCCGCCCCAGGTCAGCCCTGCCAGTTCCGCTGGCTCCGCTAACGCCGCTACTTTGTTGGCTGCCGATCGCGCGAGTTCATAAAGGCGCGGCCGGCGCCCTGGGCGCGCAGGTTGGGATCGTTGACCGGGGGGCGGCTTTCATCGGCGCTGAATCCGCGCGCCAGCAGAGGGTTGGGTTTGAATTTGGGCGGCCCTCCGTGGAATTGGCGCACGTGACTCAGCACCATGCCGGCGCGGCCGTGCATGGGCTCGACGATGCCGCGAATCTGCACGTTCATGTCGCGGTATTTCTGCAGCGCGCCGACGTCGTCGCGGTCTTCCGGCAGACTGATGATCGTGAAGCGGCACTGGTCGTCGGGGGTTTGTGGCGAGCAGACATCGAGAAAGCGCGTGCCGTCAGGAAGTTGAACGACATTATAGATATGCGCGGAAACGCAAATGTTCTTGTTGAGCATTTTCGAGGCCTGGTCGGCGGGGACGCAGGGCTTGGGCTGGGACGCGAAAACGAGGCTCGGTGCGACGAGCAGCATGGTTAGCGTACGGCGCGAGACATGCCTTTTCCGGAGCATTGGTACGAAGATACTCCGGTTCGTCTTCCAAGGAAAGGAGGAGCGAACTTGCGCGGTCTCTTAACGAGCGCCGACCAGTTCTGCGCTCTTTGCGCGCTGGCCGTAGTGGGTCTCTACGTAGCGGTCGAGGATCTGCTTGAACTCGGCGACGATGGTGTCGCCGCGCAGCGTGGTGGAGAGCTTGCCGTCGATGTAGACCGGGGCGACCGGATCTTCGAAGGTACCGGGCAGGCTGATGCCGAGGTTGGCGTGCTTGGACTCGCCGGGGCCGTTCACCACGCAGCCCATCACGGCCAGCTTCAACTCTTCGACGCCGGCATATTTTTTCTTCCACTCCGGCATGGAGGCGCGCAGGTAGCTTTGAATCTGCTCGGCGAGCTCCTGGAAATAAGTGCTCGTGGTGCGGCCGCAGCCGGGGCAGCTGGTGACCTGGGGCATGAAGCTGCGGATGGAGAGCGACTGCAGAATCTGCTGCGCGGCCTGTACTTCTTCCGTGCGGTCGCCGCCGGGCTTGGGGGTGAGCGAGACGCGGATGGTGTCGCCGATGCCCTGGAGCAGGAGCGGCGCGAGGCCGGCTGTGGAGGCGATGACGCCCTTGGTCCCCATGCCGGCTTCGGTGAGGCCGAGGTGGAGAGGGTAATCGCAGCGCGCGGCGAGGCTGGTGTAAACATCGATGAGGTCGCGCACGCCGCTGACCTTGGCGGAGAGAATAATCCTGTCGTGGCCGAGGCCGTAGCGCTCGGCGGCGGCAGCCGAATCGAGCGCGCTCGCGACCATGGCTTCCATCATCACGTCGCGTGCGGGCTGCGGGTCGGGCTTGCGGCTGTTTTCGTCCATCATGCGGGTGAGGAGGGCCTGGTCGAGCGAGCCCCAGTTCACGCCGATGCGCACCGGCTTCTGGTTTTCGACGGCGCACTCGATCATGGTGCGGAAGTTGTCGTCGTTTTTGCGGCCGACGGAGACGTTGCCGGGGTTGATGCGGTACTTGGCGAGGGCGCGGGCCGCGGCCGGGAACCTTTTGAGCAGCAGATGGCCGTTGTAGTGGAAGTCGCCGATCACGGGCACGGTGATGCCGCGCTTTTCGAGGCCTTCGACGATGTGCGGAACGGCCGCCGCGGCTTGCTCGTTGTTGACCGTGACGCGCACCAGCTCAGAGCCGGCGAGCGCCAGGGCAGCGACCTGCTCGACGGTGCCGGCAACGTCCGCCGTGTCAGTGTTGGTCATCGACTGCACGACGACCGGGACTTCCCAGCCCACGCGAACCTGGCCGATTTTGACCGTTGGGGTTTTTCTGCGCTGAATCTCCGCCATGGTTCTAGTTTACCCGGAGAACGGCGCGGCGGGGTAGAGATGTGCTTTCCCAGGTCCGAGAATCCGGACCTCCACCGCGAAGACCTGGGGCACCCATTTTCTTGCTGGGTCTAGAGTGGCGGGGGTGGATTCGTGCTTTCCCACCCTTCGCGAAGAACGCGAAGGATGGGGCACCCTTTTTCGTGCTGGGCTGAGAGTGGCGGGGGTGGATTCGTGCTTTCCCACCCTTCGCTAAGAACGCGAAGGATGGGGCACCCATTTTCTTGCTGGGTTGGGCGCGGCCGGTTGCGTCAGGTCACTTTTAGATACGTGGTGTAGGGGCGCGAGCCTAGCCAGGTGAAGGGCAGCAGCGTGACCGGGCCGTTGAACGAGTCGGCTTGCCACTCGCGTTCGCTCACGCGCTGGGCCGCGAGCAACTGCTGCCGCGTGACTTTCGGCAGCGGGGCAGACTGTGCGCCTTTCACCGCCATGAGCACCAGCGGTCCGCGGAGCAGCGCGACGGTGTCCGCGTGTTGCGCATCGATGGCTTCGAGGCGCATCTTGAGCGGAAGCTCCAGGTCTACGCGGTCTCCGGTTCGCCACTCGCGACGGATCGGGGCGAATTGTCCTGGGACTGCCAGCCCTTTCTCTTTCGTTCCGTTTACGAAGACTTCCGCTCCTTCGGCCCATGCCGGGATGCGGAAATAAAGTGTGAGCTCGGCGGGCCGGGAGCTGGTCAGGCGGAAGGCCAACCGATCTTCGAATGGGTAGTCGCTCTCCTGGGTGAGCGTGAGCGCGGCGCCGCCTTCGTTCCAGCGCAGCGTGGAAGGCACGTAGAGATTCACGAATACCGCTTGCGGGGCGCGAAGATAGGTGTTGATGCGGTAATCGGCCGCGACCTGCGGCAGCGTGCCCGAGCAGCACGGCCAGCGGGCTTGCTTGTACACGCGCTGGGCGTCGAAATTGTAATCGGAGTAGTAGAAGGTCTCGCCGTTTTCCTGGAGCGGCAGGGCTCCCAGCACGGTGTTGACCATGGTGCGCTCCATGCTGTCGCCGTAGCGGGCATCGCGCGTGACGCGCAGCAGATAGCGCGTGACTTTGAAGTGCGCATAGGCGCCGCAGGGCGTCTCAAAGGTGTGGTGGGTGTTGGTCAAACTGTTGTAGAGGGCGCTTGAGCCGGGCGCGCGCAGGGTTTCGTCCGGACCCCACCCTCCGGTGGCGTAGCTTTGCTGTTCAAGCATGGCGAAGCCATTGCGGGCCGCGTGCAAGTGCTTCTGGCTGCCCGCCACCAGGTAGGCCATCATCGCCGAGCTCAGCGAGTTCACGTAGCTGTACGCGTGCCTGCCGTCCAAGACATTTTCATTGCGCGAGAGCGGGTCGAACCAGGGCTTGTCGTCGAGGTATTGCTGGGCGAGGCGAAAGTACCTTTGGCCGGCGCCGCGCTGGTAAGCCAAGAAGAGGTTTTCGGGCATGGTGTAGGACTCATCCCAGTTCCATGAGAGGTCGCTTGGATCCTTGTCGGTCCGCCATGGATGGTCGTGCTCTACCGCGTGACCGGGCAGGTGTGGCAGCGCGGTGTTGGTGGTCTGCTCCAGGATCGCGAGCGCCTGGGGGTCGCCGGCGTGGGTGTGCGCATCGAGCAGTCCGAGCAGCAGCTTGTCGTAGGTGTAGGCGGGAAAACGATTCTTGATGTAGAAGTCCGCGGTGATGGTCTGGGCGTAGAGACGATTGAGACGGAGCACCTTATCGCGGGTCGCGGCCTCTCCCGTAATTGCGTAGGTGCGCGCCAGCGCGGAGACCCACTGGCCGAAGGTGCATCCGGGAGCGAATCCCGTATCGAAGCCCTTGCGATAATCGTAGTTGGGATCGTAGGTGTACCACCCACCCAGGTCGTCGCCGGGCGCGGGCATGCCGGACATCTGCCGGAAGGGCTTCAGCAGGCTGTCTTCGTCGAGCGCCATCAAGACTTCGTGCGTGTTCCTCAGTTGCGATTCGTGGGGGTCGCTGGAGATCGACACATCGCCATAACCGAACTCGGTGAGCGGGGCGTTCGATGGAGGCCCGGCGCAAAGGGCGCCTCGGCTTCCGAAACCGGCAAACGCCGCGGTTGCCAGGGAGCCGGTGTGAAGAAATCGGCGGCGGGAAATGGATGTGCTTTTCTGAATACGGGTATTCATTGGAACCAACCCCTTCTGCACCCACTCCAACATGATGCATCGGTCCCATAAGGGCTGTCATCCGCGATGGGAGGGCGGTTTGAGGTCCTGCGATCCCAGGTCCGAAAATCCGGATCTCCACCCCACGGACGGAGACCTGTCCGCGGGGGCCCCGGGACCTGGGGCACCCTTTGTCTTGCGGGGTGGAGGGTGGGGTTGGTGCCGTCCCACCCTTCGCGAAGAGCGCGAAGGATGAGGCACCCATTTTCGTGGTGGGTTGAGGGTGGTGCGATGGGGTACGGGGTCAATTTGAAATCGATATACGGTAATCTGGAGCGATGACAGTTGCGGGAAACAGCTTGGGAAGCGCGGCGGCGATGCGCGGGCGGAGGGACGGGGCGTCACTGCTGATCCGCGGGTTACGGAAGACGTTTGACGACGTGCGGGCGGTGGATGGGCTGGATCTGGAAGTGGCGCAGGGGGAGTGTTTCGGACTGCTGGGGCCGAACGGGGCGGGGAAGACGACGACCATTGAAATTTGCGAAGGGCTGACCGCGCCGGACGAAGGCCTGGTGGAGCTGCTGGGCCTGAACTGGAAGACGGGCGCGAAGGAGCTGCGGCAGCGAATCGGGATTCAACTGCAGGAGACGCAGTTTCCTGACAAGCTGACGGTGGAAGAAGTGCTGCGGCTGTTTCGCAGTTTTTTTCGGCGCGGCCTCTCGGTGGATGAATCGATCCGGACGGCGCAGCTCGAAGAAAAGCGGCGGTCGCGCATCGGCGGGCTCTCCGGCGGGCAGAAGCAGCGGCTGGCGATGGCGTGCGCGCTGGTGGGCGACCCGGAGTTGTTGTTTTTGGACGAGCCGACGACCGGGCTCGATCCGCAGGCGCGGCGGCACTTGTGGGACCTGGTGGAGGGGCTCAAGCAGGCGGGACGCACCATCATATTGACTACGCACTACATGGAGGAAGCCGAGCGGCTGTGCGACCGCGTGGCCATTATGGATCATGGGCGGGTGATTGCACTGGGCACGCCGCCGCAACTGATTGCGACGCTGGGCGGCGAGGATATTGTGGAGTTCGCGGTGAGCGGAACCCAGGTCTCAGAAGCGAGATCTTCACCCCACGGACCTGGACCCGTCCGCGGGGACCCCGACCCTGGGGCACCCAGTGTTGTGGTGGACTCAGCCGTGCTCAAGGCGATTCCGGGGGTGCAGTCGCACCGGCTGGAGGCGCAACGGGAGGGCGCGCCGCTGCACCAGCTTTCCGTAAGCGAGCTGCACACTTCAGTGCCGCGCATCTTTGCGGCGCTGGCCGCTCAGGGTCTGCACCTGAGCGAGTTCCGCACCCACTCGGCCACGCTCGAAGACGTGTTTGTGCGGCTCACGGGAAGGAATCTGCGCGATGAATAGCGATTGCGCTTCGAAAGAATTTCCTCGGGGGCTAAAGACCGTGCTCATGTTTCAGCCCATTGCGGCACGACTGAACAGGCTGCGGGAAAAAGCCGGATTTTGGATGAAATGCGCGAGGGGCGCCCCTCAGGGGCTAAAGCCCACGCTTTCCTTTGAGGCGTATGCGGCACGACTGAAGTCGTGCCCTGACACTTCGTGCTCTGCCGAAGCTATTTTTCCGCAGCCTGTGAAGTCGTGCCTTTTCAAGGCGTCATTCTCGACGCGGATCGCAGGTGCGCGATGAATAAGCTGGAGCTGAGCAGCCTGTATCAACTCACCACCATGCGCTTCCGGCTCACCCTGCGCGAGCCGGAGGCGATCTTCTGGATCTTCATTTTTCCGGTGCTGCTGGCGGCGGGGCTGGGCATTGCGTTTCGCAACCGGCCGGCGGATGTGCTTCCGGTGGCGGCGACTACGCCCGAGCTTACGCAGGCGCTCGCCCGCGACAAGGGCCTGAAGGCTACGGAGATGGACGCGACCGCGGGCGCACACGCGCTGGCTACCGGTGACATTCTGCTGCTCGCCGTGGGGCGGGCGGGCGGCGTGGACTATCGCTATGACGACACCAACCCCGACGCGCGCAACGCGCGGCTGCTGGCCGACCGCGCGATTCAGGCCGCCGCGGGCCAGCGCGAAGCCGTACACGCCGAAAACCAGTTGATGCATGAAACCGGCTCGCGCTACATCGACTTTCTGGTTCCCGGCCTCTTGGGCATGAACCTGATGGGCTCGGCGATGTGGTCGCTGGGTTTCTCCATTGTGGAAGCCCGCCAAAAAAAGCTGCTCAAGCGCATGGTGGCTTCGCCGATGCCGCGCTGGCAATATCTGGCCTCGTATCTGCTCTCCCGGCTGGTGATGCTGACTCTTGAGGTCGTAGTCTTCCTGGGCTTCGCGCGGATTGCCTTCGGCGTGCCGTTTCGCGGGCCGCTGTGGGAGCTTGGGTTGCTGTGCCTCCTGACTTCTCTGGTGTTTTCCGCGCTGGGACTGCTGGTGGCTTCGCGCGCCAAGACCATGGAGGCGGTTTCAGGGCTGATGAATCTGGTGATGCTGCCCATGTGGATTCTCTCCGGCGTGTTCTTTTCGGCTTCGCGCTTTCCGGCAGTAATTCAGCCGCTGGTGCGGGCGCTGCCGCTGACCGCGGCCATCGACGCCCTGCGCGGCAATATGCTGCAAGGCACGGACCTCGTCCGGATGATGGCGCCGGTGGGCATTCTGGCGGCGTGGTTCGCGGCGCCGTTTTTGGTTTCGCTGCGCATCTTCCGGTGGAGATAACCGAAGCCTTGACCTCACCGTTTCGTGCTTGAATTGAGTGCTGTGCTGTTCCAGGTCCGAAAATCCGGACCTCCACCCCACGGACGAAGAGCTGTCCGTGGGGACCCCGGGACCTGGGGCACCCGGTATCGCCGAAGGTTTGGCGCCGCGAGATTCTGGGGCACCCGGGGTGTCTGGTCCGGCGCTAGCTCCGGCTCCGGGTTTTTCCCATTTATTTCCGTTCGAATCAATAATTCTGTTGATACGTCCACGGCCGCGGGCGCACTATAATCGCTGAATCAAACCACAAGCTTCCGGCCCCCCAAAATCCATCCCATCCGAGGTATCGCCATGGCCACGAACACTGTGAGCAACTGGTTCGGCAACGTCATCTCCCACCCCGCCGTCATTGTGGATGCCTACCACGTGGAAGACATCATTGCGGTGATGAAAGATCCTGCGAAGTACCCAGCGCCGGTGCGCGCCGTGGGCTCGAATCACTCCAACCCGCCGTGCGGCGTAGCGGACGGCGGCACGCTGATCCGGATGAAGATGAACCAGATTCTCAATATCGGCCAGGATGCGGATGGCCAGCCCACGCTTACCGTGCAGGCAGACGCCCTCCAGATCGACATGGCCAAGTACCTGGAGGCGCACGATCTGCAGTTCTATGTGAACACGGAGATCGGCAGCCTTTCGGCCGGCAGCGCCTCCATCGCCGGAACCAAGGACGCATCCTTCGAGGGCGAATACGGGCAGGTGGGCTCGTACATCACCGGCGTCAAGATGGTGCTGCCGAATGGCGAGCTGATGGAAGTGACGGAGGCGGCGCAGCCTGATCTGATGCAGGTGCTCCGCTCCAGCTATGGGCTGTTCGGCATCGTTTACGAAGTCACCTTCAAGGTGCGGCCCTTGATCCCGATGCACGTGCACCACGAGACTTTCAGCCTGGGAGATTTTCTGGCAGCGCTGCCTGCACTCAAGGCCCGCGGCGACTCGATGTTCTATTACATGTTCCCTTTTTCAGACCGCATCACGGTCGAGTTCCGCCGCTACAATCCCAGCGCCACCGGAGCGCCCAACCGCATTGCGTGGGAGCTGCGCAATCACATCTGGGGCACATCGGGGCCGAAATTCGGGTACGAGATTACGCAGAAGATCGGCGAGCCGCACATCCGCTACGGCATCATCGACGCCTTCAACGATAGCTGGCGCGTGACGCTCGAAACCATCGTACACAGCGACAACACCCACGCCTGCGACCAGACCATCTATTACCCGCCGGTCTCCAACGACAGCCGTTACACGTTCACGCTCTTCGCCTTCCCCGAGGAACAATTTCCGGACACGCTGGCCGAGTTCTGGCAGTTTGTGCAGGATTACTACAAGCAGACCGGCTACCGCACCAACCTGCTCTACGTGGGCTATCGCATTGCCGCGGACCAGAAATCGCTGTTCTCCTATTCCTACGACGGCAACGTGATGACCCTCGACCCGGTCTCGACCGCGAATGACGGCTGGGACACCTTTCTCGATATGTATAACCAGTGGTGCAGCGACCGCAACGGGGTTCCGCTGCTCAACCAGACGCCCAACCTGACCTCGGCCATGATCCACAAGGCCTACGGCCCGGAGAGGATTCAAAAATTCCTGGCTGCGCGCCAGCAGTTCGACCCGCAGAACCGCCTGATGAATCCATATTTCACGGAGCTCTTTTCTTAGCGGCCGGGGCGGCGCTTCCTGGAGGCGACGGGGCGGATGGCGAATCCATTTCTTGCGGAGTTGCTTTCGCCGGCATGGTGAGGGATGTGCTTTCCCAGGTCCCAGAATCGGGACCTGGGGCACCCGTTGAAGGTGGGGCGACCGCGCACGGTTTCCGCGGAACCTTCTAAAATCGACGGTATATGGAATTGAAAGCGGAAGACCTGGGCGCGGCGGGTCGAATTTTCGAAGGCAACCGCTTTGTGCGCGCCTGCCTGCGCCGCCCGGTGGATCGCACGCCGGTGTGGTTCCTGCGCCAGGCGGGCCGTTACATGCAGGAGTACCGCGAGGTCCGCAAGCACCACACGCTGGTGGAGATCTGCAAGCAGCCGGAGCTGGCGGCCGAGGTGACGATTACGGCCGCGGAGAAGCTGGGCGTGGATGCGGCCATCATCTTTGCCGACCTGCTGCTGCCGCTGGAACCGATGGGCCTGCCGTTTGAGTTTCAGGCCGGGGAAGGCCCGGTGGTGCATCATCCGGTGCGCACCGCGGAGGATGTTCTGGCCCTGCGCACCGACCGGGCGGGCGAACTGGATTACGTGGCGCGCGCCATCCAAAAAGTGGCGGGCCACTTTCGCGACCGGCTGGGCATTATCGGGTTTTGCGGGGCGCCGTACACGCTCGCGAGCTACATGATCGAGGGCGGCGGCTCGCGGAATTACGTGCATACCAAGCAGCTAATGTATCGCGACCCCATTGCGTGGGGCGGGCTTTTGGACAAACTGGTTACCGTGTTGACAGAGTACTGCCGGCTCCAGGTGCAGGCCGGCGCGGACGTGATCCAGATCTTCGACAGCTGGGTGGGCTCGCTGGCGGCGGCCGATTACCGCGCTTACGTTTTCGAAGCTTCCAAGCGGCTGGTGCGCGCCGTGCAGCAGATGGGGGTTCCGGTGATTTACTTTGGCGTGGAGACCGCGGGCCTGCTGGAAGCGATGGCCGCGACCGGAGCCGACATCATCGGACTCGACTGGCGCCAGCCGCTCGACGAAGGCTGGCGAGCCGTGGGTCACGGCCACGCCGTGCAGGGCAATCTCGACCCGATTACGCTGTTCGCGCCGGTTGAGATCCTGGAGCAGCGTGTGAAAGAGATTTTGCGCGCGGCCAACGGCCGGCCAGGGCATATCTTCAACCTCGGACACGGAATCGTGCCGGGAACGCCTGTCGAAAATGTGCAGGCCGTGGTACGAATGGTGCGCGAGTTCCGGCTGGAGGGTGAGCATGGCTAAAAGGGCGGTGCTCCTGCTGGCGCATGGGACTCCGGAGACGGTCGAGCAGATTCCCGAGTATCTGCGCAATGTGGTGAGCGGGCGGCCGATTCCGGAAGCATTGGTCAAGGAGATTCAGCACCGCTACGCGCTTATCGACCGCAGCCCGCTTACGGAGATCACGCTCGAGCAGGCGCGGCTGGTGGAGAGGGAGCTGGCCGCGGCCGGCGAACCGGTGCGGGTCTACGTGGGGATGCGGAACTGGCGCCCCTATATTCCCGAGGTGGTGCGGCAGATGCGCGCCGACGGCGTTGAAGAGGCCGCGGCGATCTGCATGGCGCCGCAGAACTCCCGCACCAGCGTGGGGCTTTACCGTAGGGCAGTGGAGGCGGAGGCATCGGGATTGCGCATCGACTTTACCGAGGGATGGGCGCGACATCCGCTGCTGGCCGATGCGTTTGCCGAACGGCTTCGGTCGGCTTTGAGCCGGCTCAGCGCGGAGGTTGGCGGCCCGGTTCCGGTGCTCTTTACCGCTCACAGCGTGCCGCTGCGCACGGTGGAACCGCAGGAGTCTGCTTCCCACCCTAGCGGCAAAGACAAGAGCGTCGCGAGGGTGGGGCACCCGACTGAGGCGAGGGTGGGGCACCCGAATGAAGCGAACGTAGCGCAGCCGCATTGGCCGGGCCAGGGAGCCGATCCGTACGCCGAGGAGGCACGACACACCGCGGAGCTGGTGGCGGCTCGGGCGCCGGAAATTTCACGTTGGTGGTTTGCGTTCCAGAGCCAGGGAGCGAGCGGCGGACCGTGGATTGGGCCGAGCGTGGAAGAGACTCTGGACTTGATGGCCGAGACCGGCGTCAAGTCACTGATTCTTCAGCCTATAGGCTTTCTTTGCGACCACGTGGAGATTCTTTTCGACGTGGACATTCTGTTTCGCGAATATGCCGCTGGAATCGGCCTGCGGTTGGAGCGGCCGGAGTCGCTGAATGCCTCGGCTACCCTGGCCCGGGCGGTTGCGGAACTGGCGCGCGAGGGCCTCAAGCGTCTTAAGGGCTGAGAATGGAAGCCGCCGCAGAGGACAGTCGGCGGGTGTGGCGAAGTGTGCACTCTTGTGTTTTTCAATGGGTTACGCTTGGGTTCCGGTGCGCCTGTTTTTTCGTTTCCGGAGAGTTATCGGGGAGTTAAGATAGAAAGTTCAGACAATTTTAACTGGATGGTTTGGGTTAGGCGCCGCGGCTGTGTTGCGGATGGTTTTTCGAGACGGGACTGCCGGAGAGTGATGGGAAAGCAGTTTCGGATTGACCGCAGAGCCGCCGATGGCGAGAGCCGGGGATTCAAGGTACGCCCCACGGATGAGCCTGCGGCGGAGAGCCCCGGAACGGAGAATCCGCCTGCGTGCGGCCGATCCGTTCTGCATCGATTCTGAAATGGCTGGAGAACTGCCTGAAGTGTCCGAGGAGAGCGAAATGCCCTACGGAAGCCGGACGGAAGCCGCTGAAAGATTTGTCGGCCAGGCCGGGTCGAGCACCAAAGTCCAATGCCCGTCGTGCGGCAGCGATCATCCGCGGCGGATGGAGCGCAAGGGGTTTTTGCAAACCAAGATTTACCCGCTGTTCGGGTACTACCCCTGGGTATGCGGCGCCTGCAGAGCGACCTTCCTGAAGCGCAAGCGCTATCGCAGAAAATCGAAGCAGAGAGAATATGCTGAGTAGGCTTTCGCGGCATGGGCTGCGGCGGAGTCAGGAGCGCAAGAAATTCCGGGCCAGGAAGACCACATTGGCCGGGCGCTCGGCCAGCCTGCGCATGAAGTAGGGATACCAGGCGCTCCCGAAAGGGACGTAGACCCTGACTTTGTAGCCATCTTTGACCAGCTCCCGCTGCAGGTCGCGGCGAACCCCATACAGCATTTGAAACTCGAAACGCGAGGGATCGATGCCGCGCTGTTGAGCAAACACCTTGGCGGCCGCGATCATCGCCTGGTCGTGGGTTGCGAGCGCGTGAAAGACGGGGCTATCGAGCAGCATCCGGCTCAAGAGGATGAAGTTCGCGTCGACGTCTTTCTTGCGCGGAAAAGCGACCTCCGCCGGCTCGTTATAGGCGCCTTTGCAGAGCCGCACGCGGATTCCGTCGGCGAGCAACTGCTCAACGTCGGCCTGGGAGCGGTAAAGATAAGCCTGGATGACCACGCCGATGGCTCCGCGCGTCTCAACGCGCGCATGCAGCCGGCGCACGATATCGAGCGTGATCTGGGTGAGATGGGAATCTTCCATATCGATGCGCACAAAGTTACCCAGCGTGCGGGCATGCTGGGCGAGGTCGCGGGCGATGGACTCGGCCAGGACGGGCGACTGCTCGAGGCCCATCTGGGTGAGCTTGACGCTGATGTTGGCATCGATCTTGCGCGAGCCGATCATGTCGAGCAGCTCGTGGTAGACCTCAGCGGCGCGGTGCGCTTCGGTCTCGGAGGCGACGCTTTCACCCAGCGAATCCAGCGTTACCGCCATGTCCTGGCGGTTGACGGCTTCGGCCACGCGCAAGGCGTCGAAGGGCCCCATGCCGGCCACGAAACGCGAACTCAAACGGGCGCCCATACTCGACTGCTCGCAGAATCGGCGCAACGGACGGTTGCGGGACAGTGCAATGAAGGCGGAACGCAGAACAGGCATCGGTTGCCCCTGCCGGAAGCATACCCGCGAAGCTGGGCCGACTCACGGACTCTTCAGTTTCGCACAGCAAGGCGGCCGGCAGGGTTCTGCTCAATGCACTTCATAGAGGGCGCTTCCGTGAGCGGGAAGCGTGACTGCGATTTCCTTTGAGTCTTTGGTCACCGAGCCGTCCCAGGCGCTGGTGGCGGAATGCTTTGCGCCGTCGAGGCCGAGCTGCTTCCAGGTGGTGCGCAGGGCCGCGGGTTTGTCGTCGAGATTGAAGAAGGCAAAGTATTCGGCATAGCCCCGGGCGCCGGGCTCGTTGATGGTGGCTCGCCACACGCGGGCGTTTTCAAAGCCGGGTCCGAGCTCCGCGGTGTCGACCGGCTTGTCGTAGGTGGCGTTCTGGTTCATGAAGAGCACGGTCTGGTTGGTGATGAGGGAGCGGGTAAAATCGTCGAGCCGGGTGAGGTTGCAGCCCAGGATAAGCGGCGACCGCGCGACGGCCCAGAGCGTGAACTCGGTCCGCTCTTCGTCGGGGGTTTCGCGGGATTGGCGGGCATCGCCCCATCCCGGTGTGGGTCCGAGCCAGCCGAAGGGCAGCATGTCCTGGTCAGGCCAGTTGCCCGGACCGGTGTATACATACCACCTGGCCAGCCGGTCAAAGGCATCGCGGATGCCGGTGGGGAAATCGCCCTGGCCGGGTTGGCGAGGAAAGCTCCAGCCGTCCCAATGGTCGTCGGCCACGCGCCACATCTGCGCGTACTTGGCCACTTCAGCGGCGTGCTCGAGGGCAGTGGGGCCCGGCGAAAGGCTGAGCAGGATCGGGCGTCCGGTTTTGCGGATCGCCTCGGCGATCTGGCGAATCTCGGTGGGCCGGTAAGGGCGGTCGCTGATGCAATCGACCTTGATGAAGTCGATGCCCCAGGATGCGTAGAGCTTCAGCATCGAGTCGTAATACGCCTGGCCGGCCGCATTGTCCTTGACGCCCCAGTTGCCCTGGTCCCAGGGGCAGGGACTGGTGGTGTCAGCGGCGTCGGCCGCGGTGAACGTCGAGCCTGCGATGGGCAGATTGGCGGCGACAACCTGGCGGGGAATGCCGCGCACAATGTGGATGCCGAACTTCAATCCCTGCGCGTGAACCCAGACGGCCAGCGGCCTGAATCCCGCGCCGTTGGCCGCGGAGGGAAACCGGCTTGGCACCGGAAGCAGAAGCCCATTTGCGTTCCACAGGTATTGCCTGTCTTCGACCGTTCGCGCGGACGGCCTGGCCATGTACCAACCCTCGTCGATCACCGCATACTGCCATCCATATTGCTGCAGTTGCGCCAGCACCGCGGCGTTGGCCTTGAACTGATCTTCATCGATGGTGAGGCCATAAGAGTCCCAACTGTTCCAGCCCATGGGCGGGGTGAAGGCCAGCGTTTGCGCGCGGCTGGGTATTCGAGAAGACAGAGCAAGGGCAAGAACGGCAGCGATGGGAAACCAGCGTCGCATCATGTGCAAACGTATACCACAAACGCGCGGGGCACGGGAGTGAGGTCGAAGAAGAGGGTGGGCAGAGCTGGGATTCGTGCGTCGATGGCGCGCGGTTCACAGCATATTTGCCGGGGCTTGCGCGTGCTCGGGTTATTCTACTCACGGCCGGACTACTCGGATCGAATGAAAAGAGGAGCAACCATGCAAGGGAGCCCGATCATCCCCATTTTGCGCACCGTTACCATGCGCTGTTTGCCGGCATTCTTCTTTTTCGTTGCGGCCGCTTACTGCGCTGCGCAGGCCGCGCCGGCGGTCAGACAGACGGTTCCGGTGCTGCTGGTGAGCGACATTCATTTCGAGCCCTTCTGGGATCCGGCCAAGACCGCGCAACTGGCCGCCGCGCCGGCCAGCCAGTGGAAGACGATCCTTGCCGCCCAAGAATCGCCGGATCGCGCGGCGCGCTTCGACGCACTCCAGAACAGTTGCCATGCGCGCGGCATGGATACTTCATATGCGCTGCTGGCATCGAGCCTGGAAGCGATGCGCGCGGACGCGGCTCACATCCAATTCATTGCCATGGGCGGCGATTTGATCGCGCACTCATTTTCCTGCAAGTTCAAGACGCTGTTTCCCGGGTCCACGCCCTCCGATTACCGGGCCTTTGTCGAAAAGACCATCGAATACGTGATGCATTCGTTGCGCGCAGCCTTTCCGGGTGTTCCAGTTTTTGCCGCGCTGGGCAATAACGACTCCGATTGCGGCGACTACCGGCTGGACGCGCACAGCGAATTCCTGGCCGCAGCCGGGAAGACCATGGCCGCCGATCTTCCAGCGCGCGAGCAGAAGGAAGCTCTCGACACATTTGCCGCGGGCGGCTATTACAGCGCGACTCTGCCTGCGCCCTTCCGGCACGCGCGGCTGCTGGTGCTCGACGATCTTTTCATGGCGCGCAGGTATGCAACCTGCGCGGGCAAACCCGATGCGGCCGCGGCGGCGGCGCAGATTGCGTGGCTGGAGCAGCAGCTTGAGCGTGCGCGCCGGGATGGGGAGAAGATCTGGGTAATGAGCCACATTCCGCCGGGAGTGGATCCCTACTCGACGGCCATGAAAGGGAGCGACATTTGCGCAGGCAAACAGCCGCAGATGTATCTTGCGTCCGAGACGCTCGCCGACACGCTGGGCGGCTTTGGCGACGTGGTGCAACTGGCCATTTTTGCGCATACGCACATGGACGAGCTGCGGCTGCTGGCACCGGCTAAGACCGCCGAGGCGCACGGCGCGGTTGCCGTCAAGGTGATTCCGTCGATTTCGCCGATCGACGGGAACAATTCCTCGTTTATGGTGGCCCGGGTCGATCCGGCCTCGGCGGTGCTGACGGGCTATCGCGTGTTCGCCGCTTCGAATCAATCCGGCGTGGGTACGAAGTGGGCGGAAGAATACGACTACGCGAAGACTTATGGCGAGCCGTCGTTCTCCTCGGATTCAGTCGCGGAGCTGATCGCAGGCTTCAAAGCCGACCCATCGGCGCAATCGAAGCCGAGCCAGAGCTACCTGCGCAACTATTTTGTGGGCGACCGCTCCGCGGAGCTGGCTCCGTTCTGGCCGCAGTATGTGTGCGCGCTTGGCAATCACACGGAGGATGCGTATCGCGCGTGTGTGTGCCCGATTGGGCCTTGAGGGGTTTGTTTGGTTCTTGCAAGGTTTTGTGTGCGCCGTGGAGCTTCGTGCAGTCCCAGATTAGGCGCAAAAGCAAGGACGCGCCGAACCTGAGGCACCCAAAGTCGGTGCAAGATTACGGGGTCAGAGACCTAGTACCGTGTCCATCAGGTTTCGTGCTATCCCAGGTCCCAAAAACGGGACCTGGGGCACCCAGATTCGTTCGGTCCGTTACGAAATCACGAAGACACGGTACTAGGTCTGTGACAATGTGAAGATGTACCTGTCTAGGTACTTTTATGAAGGCGAGTAGGCTTTCATAGTTGGAGCATGCAAAGCTATCACCGTGTTCATGTTGAGTTGGGTCGGAGGGACAGTGGGCAGGTGGCCGAGATGTTGAGCAAGGGGCAGGAGTCGGCGCGAGTGCTGCGACGGGCTTCCATTTTGCGCCAGCTCGACGGTGGGCAGAGGGTGGCGCAGGTGGCCGAGAACGCGGGAGTAGTGCCGAAGACGGTACGCGCTATCGCCCGGCGGTACGAAGAAGAGGGTTTGGACTCGGCTCTGTACGAAAAGCCGCGTCCGGGCCAGGCGCGGGTACTGAACGCGAGGCAGAAACAGCGCATCGTGGCCATGGTTTGCGGCCCGCCGCCGAAAGGCCGGGCGCAATGGAGCGTACGGCTGATCGCCGAGGAAGCGGCGAAGCGAAAGCTGGGGCCGCCGGTGAGCCGGGAAACCATCCGTATTCTGCTGGAGAACCATGAACTGAAGCCGTGGCGGGAAAAAAATGTGGTGTATCGCGGAGTTGAGCGCGGAGTACATCGCGCGCATGGAAGACGTTCTGGGTCTCTATGAAAAGCCGCTGTTGGAGAAGGAGCCAGTGATTTGCATGGATGAAAAGCCGGTGGTGCTGCACGCCGACGTTCGCCCGCCGCGCCCCATGCGGCCGGGCGGGGTCGCACGGAGGGACTGCGAGTATCAGCGCCGCGGCACGGCCAATGCGTTCTGCGGCGTGGAGCCCAAGGCGGGGCACCACTTTACCAAGGTCACAGCCAACCGCTCCGCGCCCCTGTTCGCCGATTATCTGCTGGAGATCGTCGCCGCTTATCCGGAGGCCGACACCATTCATCTGGTGATGGACAATCTGAGTTCACACCGTCGTAAGGCGTTGGTCGATCGCTACGGAGAAAGCATCGGCGGCCTGTTATGGGATCGGTTTACGGTGCATTACACACCCAAACACGGTAGCTGGTTGAATCAGGCCGAGATCGAGATCAGCCTGTTCAGCCGTGAGTGTCTGGGGCACCGCAGGATTCCTTCGCTCCGAGACCTGAGCCGCGAAGCGCAAGCATGGAACCGGAAAATGAATCGCGACCGCATCGACATCAACTGGAAGTTCACGCGCAAAAAGGCGCGCCAGAAGTTCGGCTACAAAAGGAACAAATTCAGGTTGTCAGAGACCTAGTGTGCCTGGGCGAGCTGCTGCGCTACGGGCAGGCCGCCGGCGCGGAGGATGCCGGGGACGTCGAAGTGGATGAGGTAATCGTCGTCGCCGGCCAACTTCGGCATATCGTCGAGGTGCAGGGTTACCGGATTTGCGCTCACCGCTGCCGCGAACGTGGCCCACAGAGCTGCGTCGCCGTGAGCAAAAATCTCTACATGAGGGCTTGACTTTTGCGCGTAGGCGATTGCGGTCACGATGTCCTGCACCCGGGCCGCATCGTCGGAGACGTTGTAAGTGAGAAACTTCGGTCCTCCGCCGGCCGCGTCGGCCTGGCGCTCGATTGGGGATTCATTGGCCGCGTTCTCAGGCGTGATGGCGGGATGATCGTCGCGATCGCGCGGCGCTTTGGCCGCGCCGGCCTGAAACACATCGAGCAGCAGCAGCGGCCGATGCTGCCGGCGCAGGCGAAGAACGATCTCGGTTTTTAGCGCCGCGGCAGAGCCGCCGGGATCGATAACGATGGCTGTGGCGCCTTCGCCGGCAATCCAGATTCCCGGCACGCGATCCTTCCAAGCCGGCCGGCTCAATACAATCGACTCTCCATTCGTTTCCGCGATCACGTCGGTGGGATCTTCGACGGCCAGCGTTTGCTTGAGCCGCTTGCGA
Source organism: uncultured Acidobacteriaceae bacterium (assembly GCA_963770555.1). Classification (GTDB taxonomy): domain Bacteria; phylum Acidobacteriota; class Terriglobia; order Terriglobales; family Acidobacteriaceae; genus Telmatobacter. Next base: position 1,954,655 of record CAVYQC010000005.1, on the reverse strand, counting down.
AGATATGCGGCGTCTTCGGTCTGCGCATTCTGCGCTTCGGCCATGGCGCGCCACTCGTGGAAGAGTCCATTCAGATCAACGGCGCCGGCGGGCAGCGTGCGATTGGAGAGCGCCAGCATGTCCTGGAGCATGGGGGCGGCGATGTTGTGCTCTTTCAGCTCGCGGCTGTCGGCCCAGCCGGGGTTCAACCTGGCGAGGAATTGGTAAACTGCCTCGCGGCTCTGCTGGTTGAAGTTGTGCACGGCTTCAAACTGCACCACGCTAGCCCGATCGCCCTTGCCGTAGAGAGCGTAGATTTTCTCGATCGCGGGAAACTCTTCTTTGGGCACGTTGCGGGTCCAGTCGGTGGTGTCGGAGACGACCAGCATCGGACGGGGCGCCATCATCGCGGCAAGCTCGACGTTGCTGGTGTTCAGGCGCAGGCCGGGCGCGTTTTCGCACAGGTCGCCGCCCTGCATGATGGCGGAGATCATGTTGACCGGCGAGTCAAACTGGATGCGATCGTCGACAGCCGCGAGCAGAAAGGTCTGCGTGGCGCCGCCGGATGCGCCCACCGCGCCGAGACGCGCCGGGTCAACGCCGGGCAGCGAGGACAGGAAGTCGAGTGCGCGGATCGAATCCCACAGTTGCAGGCCAAGCGGACCGAAGGACCACAGCCGCTGCTCGGCGCTCGAGAACCGGTGCGGCACCTGGATAGTGTCGGTGTATCCCACCATGTCATAGGCGAAGACCACGTAGCCCTGGCGCGCCAGGCTGATGCCGAAGGCGGGGCCGGAGTCGACGGGCTCGTTTTCGAGCCGCCCGTACGGCCAGTGCCCGTGCGGATTGAGGATTCCCGGATGCGTGGCGCGCCCGTCGCGCGGGCGATAGAGATTGCCGCCCAGATAAAATCCGGGCAGGGTTTCGATGAGCACCTTCTCGATGGTGTAGCCCTGGCCTTCGATTTTGCCGAAGATCTGAGCGTTGAGCGAGGTCTTTTCAGGAAGCGGCGACAGGCCAGCGGCGACCAGAATCTGATTGCGCAGAAATGCCCTACGCGCCTGCCACGCCTGCAAGCTGGTGAATGCGGGCAACGGCATGTGGGTATTGGTGGAGACGATGACGGTGTTGCGTGCGTCCTGAGCGGGGACGGTCTGCGCGAGAACTGGTGCGATGCTGACTGTGGTCATCGCCGCAAGTGTTGCCGTGCAAAGCGCCGCATGAATTCGAGCATGGATCGATTTCGACGCAATTTTCATACAGAACTTCCCCTGTTTGCGATTCGCTCTATGCAATCTCCGGTGGGGCGGGCTCTAAATCGAACACGGCGGATTGCGAGCCGAGATAGGGATGATGCGCGGTGAGCGTGGCTTTGCCGGGCGTTTCGCCGGCGCGAATCCAGATAGCTCCGGCGCCGCCGACCAGCGAGAAGGGGTTGTCGCCGACGATCTGGGCCGGTCCGGTGAGCTCGAAGCGAATCGCGTCGCTGGCGAAGGGGCGAATGGCGCCGAACTCGTCAGTCACGCGCAGCACCGCGCGGGTGGTATCCGCGCCGTCGGCATGCAGGGAAGTGTCGTCGGGCAGGAGCGAGAACTGGCGGTCGACGCCGCGGCCGGAGAAAGTGCGCGCGATCGCCTGTTTGCCCTGAATGTATCCCTCGATGCGCAGATTGCCCCAACCGGCGCGGACGTGGCTCAAGTCCGCGGAAAACGGGGCGTATTTCAAATGCGCGAACTCGGTGCGATCGGGATCGGCTTCGGCCACCAGCTTATCGCTTACATAGAATTTCAGGTGGTCGCAGTTGGAGCAGACCAGCGCGCGCGTGAAGCCCACGCTCTCATCGCCGCGCGCCCAGTGGAATGCGGGCTCGAGCACGATCTCTTCATCCGGATCGCACTGCGAGCGGTAAAATCCCGCGGCCGGCTTGGGCTGGCGCCAGATGTCCATGACGCCGTGATAGCAGATGCGGTCACCCGATCCAAAATTCGCGTGGGTGTTGTAGTCGAAGGCGCACCAGCCGATGCCGCCGGCGTACTGCGGATCGGAGGCGAGCTGGTCGTGGATGCGCGCGTGGCGCAGGGTGTGCTCGCGCAGGCGCTCGACGTTGTCGATGGTCTTGGTGGGGAAGGTGTGGCCCACGAATTCGGTGTTCAAGTAGAGCGGGTGATTGGGCGGCTTGAGGGGGAAACCGAAATCGTTCATGGTGAAGACGTCTTCGAGCAACTCGGAGCCCTGGAAGTTGCGGATGCCGCCGGTCTGGCGCGTGGGGTCGAGCTGGTGCGCCAGGGCGTTGGTGCGCACGTAGAAGTCGTGATTGTCGCGCGACTCGTTGATGCGCACGCCCCACAGGACAATAGAGGGATGGTTCCAGTCGCGGCGGATCATGCGGCCGACGTTGTCGACGGCGATATCCTGCCAGGTCTGGTCGCCGATGTGCTGCCATCCGGGAATTTCTTCGAGGACCAGCAGTCCGACTTCATCGCAGGCATCGAGAAAATGGCGCGACTGCGGATAGTGCGAGGTGCGCACGATATTGCACTTGAGCTCCTTACGGAGAATGAATGCGTCGCGGCGCTGCACGCGGCCGGGCATGGCCTGGCCCACCCAGGGAAAGGTTTGATGACGATCGAGTCCGCGCAGCTTGACGATTTCGCCATTGAGCGAGAAGCCCCGCGGGGTGAACCTGGCTTCGCGGAAGCCGATGCGGCAGGAGTCGTTGTCGAGAAGGTCAGTGCCGCGCAGCAGGCGGACTTCGACGCGGTAGAGCTTGGGGGTTTTGAGGTCCCATAATTGGATGGCGCCGAGATTGTCAAGGTGGAGGGTTTGCGGCGCGTTCCATGCGTTCTCGCCTGCGGGCAACGCCTGCGATGTTTTTTTGAGCAACCGATCGCCGTCATAGAGAGCTGCCTCGAGGGCAAAGCCGCTCTCCATGGATTTCGTCGCGCTCACGATGGCGCACTGCACGTCGAGGGATGGATTCGCTGTGAGCACGTCCTTGGGCTGCGCGAAGATGTTCTCGACGAACGTGGGCGAGACCAGGCGCAGGGAAACTTCGCGATAGATGCCGCCGAAGGTGAGGTAGTCGATTTCGTTGCCGAAGGGGGGAAAGTCGGCGCGCTCGGTGGAGTCGACTTCGACGGCCAGCAGGTTTTCGCCGGGCCAGTCCAGGTGCGGCGTGAGATCGAACGAGAACGGCGTGTATCCGCCCTTGTACTCGCCCAGGCGCACGCCGTTCAGCCACACGGTGGAGGCTGTCATGACGCCTTCGAAGTCAACAAAGACGCGGCGGCCGAGCGCGGAGGCGGGCAGGCGGAAAGGCCGGCGGTAGATGGAAACGAATTCGTAGGAGCGGTCGTCGAAGCTGTGCCAGGGCAGGCGGATGTTGGTGTGCGGCACGGTGACGCGGGCGAAGCTGCTGTCGTCGAAGTTGCGCTCGCGCGCGGCGGGCGTCGCGTTGGGGCTATAACGCCAGCGGCGGTTGATGGGCAGAACGATGCGGCCTGCGGGGTGTTGGGCGGCGTTTGCGGCGGTCAGGCCGTTGGCCACGGTGGTTGCGGCGATCAAGGTCCCCGTGGTCTTCAAGAAATCGCGGCGATCCATTTCGTTCCCTCGCTATGGTGAATATTGTATGCGTTTTCAAGGGGTGCTTGCCGGCGGACGGCGATGGGCGCGTTTCGTCGAGTGATTCAGCTGGATATAGACGGTCCCGCAGGGGCTAAAGCCCGCTCCTTTGGGGGCCTCGCGGAGCGGCACGACTGAAGTCGTGCCCTGACACTTGTTGCTTCTTCCGCAGAGTTTTTCCGCAAGCTGTAAAGTCGTGCCCTGGTGCGGAACTCAGCCTGGAGTTTCGGCTCGACCTGTGGGAACCTTGCGATTCGATGTGATGCGGCGGGGTGTTGGGCGCGGGCTTGCGCCGACGGATGCGGATGTAGAAAGATGATTCGTTGAATTCGAGGGAGACGGATGAATCGACGGGACATGTTGAAGCTCTCGGGGTATGCGGCGGCTGCATCAACAGCTGCGCTGGGATCGTCGACGGTGGGGGCTGCGGCTGGTGCGGCGGGTACCGGCGAGTCTGTGGAGAGATGGGATTTTATCGAGATCCCGCTTTCCGGGCCGACGGATGGAAATCCTTTTGTGGACGTCACGCTCTCGGCGACGTTTCGATTCCAGAACCGCGCGCTGAAGGTTCCCGGCTTCTACGACGGCGAGGGTTCGTACAAAATCCGCTTTATGCCCGACGAATTGGGCGATTGGTCGTGGACGACAGCGAGCAATGAGCCGGCGCTCGACGGCCAGAACGGCGCGTTTGTGTGCACGGCTGCGCAGCAAGGCAATCGCGGGCCGGTGAGCGTGCGCGACGACTACCACTTTGGCTATGCGGACGGAACTCCGTTTGTGGAGTGCGGGACGACTTGTTACGCGTGGGCATTTCAAGCCGAAGAGACCCAGCGCCAGACCATCGCGACGCTCTCCTCTTCGCCGTTCAACAAGCTGCGCATGTGCATATTTCCCAAGTGGTACCAGCACAACCGCAAAGAGCCGCCCATGTATCCGTTTCCGCGCAGCGGCGAAACCAACGATTATTCGACTTTCAATGTCGCGTACTTCCAGCACTTCGACGGGCTGATCGCGGAGTTGAGGCGGATCGGCGTGGAGGCGGACCTGATTTTGTTTCATCCCTACGACAAGTGGGGCTATCAATCGATGCCCGCGGAGGTGGACGACCGCTATCTGCGCTACGCAATCGCGCGCTTCAGCGCGTACCGCAACGTATGGTGGTCGCTGGCCAACGAGTACGACCTGATGAAAGCCAAGACCAATACCGACTGGGACCGCTATGCGCGCATTGTGGCCGAGGGCGACGCGTTCGATCATCTGCGCTCCATTCATTATTCCGTGCACCCATACGAATACGGACGGGGATGGTGCACGCATGCGGGGGTGCAGGACTCGCGCATGAATCTGGCTGCCGGTTGGCGCGCGGACTGGCGCAAACCGGTGGTCTTCGACGAGTGCCGGTACGAAGGAAACATTGCGTCGCGCTGGGGCAACCTTTCCGGCGATGCGATGACGCGGCGCTTCTGGCTTGCGGCCGCGGCGGGAACGTATTGCGGACATGGAGAGACGTATCTTTCGCCGGAAGACATTCTGTGGTGGTCGCACGGCGGCGTGCTGCACGGCACGAGCCCGGCGAAGATCGCTTTTTTGCGCAAGCTGCTGGAGGAGACGATTGCACTCGGGGCCGGGCCGATCGGCTTCACGTCGATCAGCGACGATCCCGCGGGTGCGCACCGCACCAACGACACAGCGATTTTTTATTACTTTGACGAGCACCAGCCGGCGGAGGGGACATACATGCTTCCGGAGGGCAAGGTCTACACGGCGGAGTTTGTTGACACGGTGAAGCTGACGCGGACGCCGCTTGCCGGTGAGTACTCCGGCAAGGCCGAGGTGAAGCTGCCGGGAACGCCGTGGGGGTCGCTGTGGTTCCGGGAAAAGGGTGTGACGTAAAGCGCTCTTCACGGGAAACGGCATTTATTTGGCAGAGCCCGCGGGTTTCATTTCGCGCCGGCCCTACGGGACGGTGGATCGGATGGGATGCTGACCCAGGGTTTCGCTGCGCTTTACCCTGGGCTACTTTCGTGTTCTCCCTGCCGGGAGAATTGGCGCGGCGGCGCATGCGATAAGCTGGTGCGGAGGGATTCCACGATGCTCTATCGCGGGGGTTGGCGGCGGGCGCTTGTTTCGCTGGTTGCGGCGCTGGGGCTGGCGGCGACTGCGGGCGCGCTTGCAGGGCAGGGAACGGGCTTGAATGCCGCGCTGCCGCTGGTTCATAGCAAGAACGGACCGAACTCCGACTGGGCGCAACGGCAGCATTACGTAGTGCTGGTGTCGCTGGACGGCTTTCGCTGGGACTATGCGAAGCGCGACCACGCGGCGCATCTGCTCGCACTGGGACAAAAGGGCGTGTGGGCTCCGGATGGCATGCTGCCCAGCTATCCTTCGCTTACGTTTCCCAACCACTTCACCATCGTGACGGGGCTTTATCCGGAGCACCATGGGCTGGTGGCCAACAGCTTTTACGATCCGGCGCGGAAGGCGCGCTACGCGATGAGCGACGCGCAGGCGGTGACGGACGGGTCGTGGTACGCGGGGGTTCCGATATGGAGCCTGGCCGAGGGCCACGGGATGCGGACCGCGTGCCTGTTGTGGCCGGGGTCGGAGGCCGAGATTGCGGGCTACAGGCCGTCGTGGTACGCGCGGTTCGACGCCAAGACGCAGGCCGGCGACGAGGCCCAACAGGCGCGCATCGACGATGCGGCGGCGTTGCTGCGGCTGCCCGCCGCGGAGCGGCCGCACTTTATTGCCATCTACTATTCGGAGCCGGACCATGAAGGCCACGAGTTTGGACCCGACGCGCCGGAGACGCGGGCCGCTGAGCTGAAGATGGACGCGCTGGTGGGCAAGCTGAAAGCGGCCCTCGATACGACAGGGCTGCCGATCGACCTGGTGGTGGTGAGCGACCACGGCATGGTCAGGTCAGAGGGGGATTGGGTGACGCTGGACGAGTTCGCCGTGTTGAAAGGGTTCGAGACCGATGGAACTTTGTTATACGGAAACACGGAAGAGGACCGCGCGCGGGTTTATGACCAGCTCAAGAAAGCGTCGTCGAAATTTGTTGTCTATCGGCTCAAGGACGTTCCCGCCGCTCTGAATTACAACCGGAACGCGCGCGAGGGCGACCCGGTTGTGGTGGCTACGGGGCCTTACGCGATTCGCGCCCACCCGCCGGCATTCGGCCGGCCCGGGGACCGGCCTACCACGGGCATGCACGGCTTCGATCCGCGCAAAGTGGCGGAGATGAAAGCCAGCTTCTTTGCCGCCGGACCCGATATAGTTGAAGGGAAAACCGTGGCGACATTTGAAAACGTAAACCTGTATCCGTGGATGGCGCACATGCTGGGCCTGAGCGCGCCCAAGAGCGACGGTAGCCTGAATATTCTTTCCGGGACGCTGCGCGACGGCGGGGGAGACGAAGAAAAATAAGAGGAGCAAGAAACGATGAGTGTTGTCCTTGGCATCGACGGAGGAGGCACGCGGACGCGCGCGTCGATTGCCGACGGGAGCGTGGGGGATGGACGGGTGCTGGCCTTTGCGGAGAGCGGTTCCATCAAGCGGCTACGGGTGGGCGTGCAGGCGGCGGAAGAGAATTTGCGCTCGCTGCTGAGAGAGGTGTACACGCAGGCGGGTGTGAGCGGCGTGCGCGCAGCCTCGTGCGGCGTGGCCAGCGCTGCCCTGCCCGGCATTGCGGAGTGGATCACGGCGGTGTTTGAGAATTTTGCGGTGGAGCGCTCGGAGGTGGTGGGTGACGAGATCATCGCATTGGACGCGGCGTTCCACGGAGGACCGGGGATCCTGCAGATCGCGGGCACCGGCTCAAATACGATTGGCCGCGCGCCGGACGGCAGCCGGGAAAGCGCGGGCGGCTGGAGCTCGCACCTGGGCGACGAAGGCTCGGGCTACTGGATCGGGCTGCACGCGGTGCGGCGCGCGCTGAATGCCTACGACCGCGAAGAGCCGACGAAAATTCTGGACAAAGTGGGCGAGATATGGGGCACGCCCGATCTGGAGGACCTGGTGAACCTGGGCGACAGTTCGCCGGGACCGGACTTTGCCGCGCTGGCGCCGGCGATCCACTCTCTTGCCGAGGCCGGCGACGCGGTTGCGCTGGGAGTACTGAAACAGGCCGCAGCCGACCTGGTGGGTTTTGTGCTGCTGGTGCGCCGGAAGTTGCGTCGCAAACATGGGATTGCCGGCGAAGTGCCGGTGGCGTGGACGGGCGGCGTGATTGAGAAAATGGCGCTGGTGCGCGAAGCGTTTTTTGCGGGGTTAAAAGCGGCCGCGCCGGAGATGCCGGTGGGAAAAGAAGCGGTGGTTTCACTGGATGGAGCGCTGTGGCGGGCGCGAAGGCTGGCGGAGTGAGGGCCAGTACCGTGTCCATCAGGCTTGGTGCTATCCCAGGTCCCAAAAACGGGACCTGGGGCACCCAGATTCATTCGGTCCGTTAGGAAATCACGAAGACACGGTACTAGGGCCTGTTCACACTACTGGGGTGGATGGCGTTGCGAGTGAAAATCGGGCCAGACGAGGCCGAGCCCGAAGGCTGTGGCGGGTCCACCGTCGAGGGCGAGAACGAAGTATGGCCCGATTTGCACCGCAACCCTGCGGGCCGGGGCCAATTTTCCCGGCTTCGTTGTCGCTCGTCGCTAGCAGACACCCGGTATGCGTCACTCCTCGCTCCTAGAACCCGGAAAAATTGGCTCCCGGCGCCACCACCCCAGTAGTGTGAACAGGCCCTAGGTCATCACGCCGAGGCTTAGAGTATCGAGAGATTAACTGACAAGTTGGCGACCGTCCAGACATAACCCCATTTCTGGAGCCTCGGGCGTTCTTCGAACCTGATGTGAAATCAGCTGGCCGTTGATTTCAACTGCAGTGACGAGAGCAGGAGATCGAGACGATCTTAGACACGGGCGGAGTATGGAACTGATCGCGCCGGGCGAGGCCAGATCGGCATTTCTCATGCGGCAGACTCGCTTGCTGCTTCTCCAAGGACGTCGAGCCATGCCGCGTTGCCTTCCATATTTAAACAATCCAGCTTCTTCAACCTGGGGCCGCCGATCCGGCGATCCACGCGCCGCAAGGCGCCGTGTCAATTATTCGAGGCGCGGATTTTGCAGTTTATCGATTTTCCATTGGAAAATTCGACGACTTTTCTCTTGACAACAAAAGGATATTGGGCTTAAGGTTGCGGGCGCGAATTAATGGCAGGCTGATGCCGTTCGCAAGCCAGCACCGGGCAGAAGCCGTTCAGTCACAGACTCGGCCGTGACTGCACCCAGGCTGGTGTCGAGCCGATTCACCTCTCAACCCCGGGGCAGTGAAAAGGACACATTGCCCGCTCCCAAGATGAGAACAACCCATGAGAAGCCTTCGCTGGTTATGGAATGCGCCGGCGACTTTTGAATTCGCAACGCAAGAAGACACCAGGGCAGAAAGGGAAAGGAACGCTATGGCTACGCGCTTCAACCGCTCGAATTGTGCCAAAGCAGTGCTCACGGCGATGTTGGGACTGCTTTTGTGGGCCGTGACGCCAGGGGCATCGGCTCAGGATAGGGAGAACACCTTTGGCGATGCCTTCACGCCGTTGGTCTATAACGTTGAAAACACCGGTGCGAACTTCCCGGCACCGAAGTTCCCGTCGTTCGGCCAGCTTCCGATTGTCCGGCCTCTGCCGGATCCGTTCCTATTTAACGATGGATTCCGCCGTCCCTGGTTCCAGAACTGGGAGCAGCGGCGCAACGAGATTCTGGCTGCGGTCGAAACATACCAGATTGGCCCGAAGCCCGATTGCCATGACTGCACCATTACTGCCAGCTACGTGCCTCCGGCTTCAGGATCGAGCAACGGCACGCTGACTGTGAATGTGACCCGGAATGGGAATACGCTGACGATGACGTCAGGCATTTACATTCCGCAGGGGATGGGCAGCGGGCCGTTTCCGGCATTGATTCCGATGGAGATTGCCTCTTTCAGCTTTCCCCCCTATTTTTACAATTACCCCATTGGTGCACCGACGCCTCCAGATTACGGCAGTCTTCCCGCCAGCCTCTTCCAGGGCCTGCCTATCGCAACGGTCGGTTACGTGAGCACCGATGTAGCCGGATACTCGTTTACATCGCCGAGTGACCATACCATGGACCCCTTCTACCAGCTTTACCCAGAACTGTGCGAAGGCGTATGCACGGGCACCAGCAACCAGGGGGAATACGCCGCCTGGTCCTGGGGAGTGAGCCGGCTGATCGACGGCATGGAGATCGCGACCCATCAGGCGGTGAATCCGCTGCCCATCGACATGAAACACCTGGCAGTGACCGGATGCTCCTTTGCCGGGAAGATGGCGCTCTATGCCGGGGCACTCGACGAACGGATTGCACTGACGATTGCCCAGGAAAATGGCGGCGGCGGCGCGCCTTCATGGCGCGCTTCGCACGATATCGAGGCCCAGGGTACTGTGGAAGATGTCGACGACACGAACTATGACTGGTTTGCCGGCCAGATGCTGCAGTTCGCCGGCGATAACGTATACAAGCTGCCGTACGACCAGGATGAGTTGATGGCCCTGGTGGCGCCCCGCGCCTTGCTGCAAACCGGAAACGCCTCGCAGTACTGGCTGTCGAACGGGTCCGCCTATATCTCGTCACGGGCGACGCAGCAAATCTACAACGCGCTGGGAATCGGAGACCGATTCGGTTTCTTCATCGATGGCATCCACGCGCACTGCGCGACGCTGCCCATCGAGAACGCGCCGATCACGGCATTTGTCGACAAATTCATGCTGGGACAGGCAGGCGTCAACACGGATGTTGAAGTCTATCCTACCCCCGACAACGCGGGGAGCCCCATTGTGACCGCCGGCGGCGACTACGCCTACGACTTTCCGACCATGAACTACAAGCGTTGGACCGATTGGTGGGGAAGCAACAATCCGCAATTCCCAGATGATTGGAACACGGGCGGAACCGTACTGGCGTCCTTGGGCCGGGGTGGCCTTTTTCCGTCCGGTCCGTGGCCTCTGGAGGTGAACACCGGCGACACCGTTCAGGCAGGCTATGAATTGTCGCTGGGCGGCAAACACCCGGCGGCGACAGTGTCTCTGGTGAGCGGAGGGAAGATATCAGCCGACATCGCATGTCAAGGTGGCGTTTCCTATACCCTCACGATTCCGCTGCCCACCCAGTCCTATTCGATCGCCGCAGGCGACAACACCTGGCAACCACCACTCAAGCTGTTCACCCTGCCTGCTTTTCAGGGCTCGGTGACAGCCACCCCGCCAACTGGAATTACGGCGTGCGTTCGAGGCCGTACGACGAACGCGTACTTCAGCGCCATGGGATTATCAGAAGGCGGCGATGGCTATCCCGGAGGACCGGGTTTGCTGACCACCGACGTGACTGATCCCATGAGTCTCACGTTCAACGCTTACGACAAGAACAGCGGCTGGAGCACGCTCTATTCTTGGCCGATCACCGTAAACTGGTCCCCGCTCACTTCGGCGGACGCCACCGACCAGAATCCGGTTGTTGCACCGTAGCGCGCCGGGAAATCGCGCGGGGCTGGTCGAAAATGCCCGCCCCGCGCTTCTGCCTGGAATTACCGTTACTGTCGCAGAAGACGGCTAGAGCGTTTCCGCAGTTGCTATAGCCGTTTCAAGCCTCGGCGTTGGGTGGATTTTTCTTGAAGAAAAATCCACTTGGCGGCCGTGGCTTCGGGACACAGTAACTGCGGAACCGCTGTGGGCGGACCCTTCGTTCACAACTGGTGAACTTCGGGGTCGCGCCAGCCCACGTCGTGTCGCCCGCCCCGCCCGTTGTCGCCCAGGCCTCACTGGTCATTGATTCCGCTCCACCCGGCGCGGACATCGAAATCGACGGAGCATTTGTTGGCGACACGCCCACCACAATCTCCGTGACGCCCAGAGGTCACGAGGTCGCGGTCAAGAAAAGGGATTGGCAGACTGGACCCGCAAACTGATCGTCAACGGCGGCAGCAGTCATCTGGGCGCTGACTTGGATCTTGCACCCGCGCTCGCTGAGACCCCTGCTTCAGCTTCCGTGCCTTCGCCCTCCCCATCAACCACGGCAACGCCAGCAGCCCCCGCATCTTCGCCCGTGCAGCCTTTGCCGCCTCAATCGTAAGTTGACGCATAAAATCACGTCGCGGCGATCTGGCCGTTGCGGAATGAGGCGAGGAGTTTTCCGGCTTCATTGACGGCGACCAGGTGGGCGGGTTTGCCGACAGCGATGGAGCCGGCCTGGTTGGAAAAGCCGGTCATTGCGGCGGGATTCACTGTGAGCAGGCGCAAGGCTTGCTCGATGGGCGCGCCGGTAAAGCTCAAGAAGTTTTCAAGGGCGCGATCGAGCGAGAGCACGCTGCCGGCCAGGACGCCGCGGGCCATGGCTTTGCCGTTGGCCACTTGCACCGGAAAGCCGCCCAGTTGATATTCGCCGTCGGGCATGCCGGCGGCGCTCATGGCGTCAGTGACCAGGATGGCGCGCTGCGGACCTTTGGCGCGCCACCAGAGCTTCACGATCTCCGGCGAGGTGTGGATGCCGTCGCAGATCATCTCAGAGTAAAGCGAATCGGTGGTGAGCACGGTGCCGAGGATGCCGGGCTCGCGGTGGTCGAGCGCGCGCATGGCGTTGAAGGTGTGGGTGGCGCTGACGGCGCCGGCGGCGATGGCGGCGCGGGTATCAGCCGCTTTGGCGTCAGAGTGGCCCACGGAGACGCGCACGCCGCGAGCCGTGGCGTGCGCGGCGAGCCCGATTGCGCCGGGCAGCTCGGGGGCCAGGGTGATGAGGCGGGCGTGGCCCGCGGCGGCTTCAAAGAGGCGGTCGAAGATGGCGATGTCCGGCGCGAGCAGGTGCTCCTTGGGCTGGACGCCGCATTTGGCATGGGAGAGAAACGGGCCTTCAAGATGGATGCCGATGGGCCGGGCAGCGCGGCTTTCAGGATCGAAGGTCTCGGGGCGGTCGATGAGTTTGGCGAGGCCGTCGAGCGCGCGCAGGGTCATGTCGAGCGGGGCGGTGACGGTGGTGGCGAGAAAGCTGCCGGTTCCGCGCGAGGCGAGGAAGCGGCCGATGGCGGCGAGCGCGTGCGGGGTGGCTTCCATCACGTCGTGGCCGGCGGCGCCGTGGATGTGCACGTCAAAGAATGCGGGCGCGAGCGTGGCGCCGGGATAGTGGAGAGCGCCGGTATCGGCCGCGGTGGAAGGCGCGGCGCCATCGCGGCCGGCGATGGCAACGAATTTTCCATTCTCAATTTCGACTACGGGGGATGCGAGAAGGCTGGTTCCGTCCCAGAGGTTTTCCGCGGTGATCCGGATGCGCATACCTGATTATTGCAGGCGCCCGCTGTGCTTGCGGTGTCGAGATCAATGGATGATCGAGGTGGGATTTGCGCGGTCGCTGCCGCCTTGCGCCTGGACTGCCTTGAGCATGGTCGCGGTTGCCGCAAGCTCAGCCCGGCAGGCGAGGAGTTGCGCGGCGATGCGCGCGAACTGGGACTCCATTTCAACGCGCAGTTCCTCAATGGCTCGCTCGAGGCGATCGTTCGCTGTGACTTGTTCGGCCTGACTCACCTGCACGATCTTGAGATTGCGCAGGATGACTTCAGAAAGCGAGTTGAAGAGAGAAGCCGGAGATTCTTCCATGAGCAGATTTTAAGTCCGAACAGGGATGTCCGCACGGTTACGGATGGCTCGGTGATGGTAACGGGCGGGATCGCGGGGTGGATTGCAGGATTGTTGTGCGGTCGAGCGTCGCAACCGCCGGTCCTTCGACTTAGTTTGGCTCAAGAAACGAGCCAAACCTCGCCCAGGATAACTTCGCCTTTGTGTTGCGAATTTCGGAGATAGGGCGAACGGCTGCGCAGGGCCGATCGGGTTAGCGGTACTTGCGCAGAACGCCGAGAACGCGGCCCTGGATGGCTACCTGCGCGGCGGGAACGTAGATGGGCTCCATCTCCACGTTGGCCGGTTGCAGGCGGATCACGTTGCCCTCGTTGAAGAAGCGCTTCAGCGTGGTCTCGGAGCCGTGCACCAGGGCGACTACGATCTCGCCCTGGCGCGCGGTCTTGGTGCGCTCCACCAGGACGTAATCGCCGTTGATGATGTGCTCGTCGCGCATGGAGTCGCCGCGCACTTCGAGGGCGAAGACGTCGCGATTGCCGACCACGTCATGGAGGGAGATGCTTTCCGGCGTTTCCATGGCTTCAACCGGGAGCCCGGCGGCGATGCGCCCGGCGAGCGGCAGCTTGGCACTGGAGCGGGTGCGCGTGCCGGGAGGCAATAGGTCGATGGACCGGCTGCGATTGTGAACGCGGTCCAGCATTCCCTTCTTCTCAAGGTTGGTGATGTGCTTGTGAACCGTCGCCAGGCTCTTGAGCCCCATGCCGCGGGCAATCTCCTCAAACGACGGAGAGTAGCCATTGCGGGAGACGAAGGTTTCCAGGAAGTCGAGAATCTCTTTTTGCCTACGGGTAACAGCCATGGGCGCATTATAGCGAACAAAAAGCGAACCGCAATAGTTCTTTTTGAGACAATCGCGTTACTTTTTGTAGACATTTCCCAAAAGCAGTGGAGCTAGCGGAGTTGGCGGGGTTGGCGGAGTTGGCGGAATTGGCAACTTAGCGAATTGGCGAGTCAGCTAGTTTGCGGGTTGGCTCGGCCTTGGCCTGTTGCGGGGATGGCGGGGATTCTACAATCGGATGCATGATCCTTGAGACCTTTCCGGTTGGACTGCTGCAGTGCAATTGCACCATCCTGGGCGATGAGGAGGCGCGAGAGGCGATCGTGATCGATCCCGGCGACGAGATTGGCCGGATCCAGGGGCGGCTTACGGAGCTGGGCCTGAAGCTCAAACAGATTCTGGTGACCCACGCCCACATCGACCACATCGGCGGCGCGCTGAAGCTGAAGCGGCTGACGGGGGCGCCGATTTTTCTGAACGAGGAAGACCTGCCGCTGGTGAAGATGATTGCGGCGCAGGCCGCGTGGGTGGGCGTGGCCACGCCCGAGACCGCGCCGCCCGACGAGAGCCTGGCCGAGGGCGCAAGCGTGGGACTGGAGCGCTATCCGGCACAAGTGCTGCACACGCCCGGCCACACCCAGGGATCGATTTGCCTGCACTTTGTTCCGCTGAAGCTGCTGGTGGCCGGCGACACGTTGTTTGCCGGCAGCATTGGCCGCACCGACCTGCCGGGCGGCAACTATGGACAGATCATCGATTCCATTCATGAGCGGCTGCTGGTGCTTCCCGATGAAACGAAGGTGATTCCCGGACACGGCCCGCTGACGACCGTCGGCGAGGAGCGCAAAGGTAATCCCTTCCTTATTTCGAGCTAAACGCAAAAGCAGGTTAACTTGTTCTTTATCCTATTGTTATGAGAGGTACTTCAAGTAGAACTTGAGCCTAGTGGCCGGTAATATTACTGACCTGATTCGTTTGCAGATAGTCAACAAGAATGATTACGCCGGCCAGGAACTCCGCGGAGGGACCGAGCAGGCTGAGGACCAGCCAGCCCGACTCCGGCATTCCGAAAAAATAGCCGGGATGGACCCAGACTCCGCGGTTGAGAAGTGCCAGCGCGGTGGATTCGTCGGGGGCCAGCGCAGGAATGCGCAACACGGCGTACCAGCCGCCCTCGAGCGCAAGCCTGCGGACGGCCGGGGCGCGGGCGAGCTGGCGGTCGAGCG
The DNA here is from genome assembly GCA_963770555.1 of uncultured Acidobacteriaceae bacterium. GTDB lineage: Bacteria > Acidobacteriota > Terriglobia > Terriglobales > Acidobacteriaceae > Telmatobacter. Next base: position 1,939,357 of record CAVYQC010000005.1, on the reverse strand, counting down.
CGGCCAGGTTGGCGGCGACGCGGGCGCGAATCTGCCCTTGCATGTCTGTGCTATCCCGCAGCCACGCGGGCAGCGCACACTCGACCGGAGCGTTCATGGAGAGAAAGGTATCGGCGACGATCTCGAGGCGGGCCAGGCTCATGTCCTGCTCCGGGCCGGAGGCAACGGGCGACACCACAATCCAGGCGGCTTTCATCTGCGGCAGGCCGGCAATCTTGCTCAATCCGCTGACGACGAAGACCGGAACGCCCTCGAGACCGGCGGCGAAGCTCAGGGCCTGCTGGTGGATGCCGGAATCGAGAGCGTAGTCGAGAAAGACTTCGTCGACGATGAGCGCCAGCGAAAACTCGCGGCAGAGGCGGGCCAGTTCTTCGGCCTCCCACGGCTTGGTGAAGTGGCCGGTGGGGTTGTTGGGGTGCACGATCACGATGGCCCGCGTTTGCGGAGAGATGGCGCGGCGAATCGCTTCCGCGTCGATCTGCCAGCCCTGGTCGTAGACCAGGGGCACGGCCTTGAGCCGCACGTCGCACAGGGTGGCGAGAAAGTCGAAGAGCGGATAGCCGGGTTGGGCGATGAGAATTTCGTCGCCGGGATCGCCGAGCAGGTGGAAGAGAAAGCTGTAGGCCTCACTGGTGCTGGTGGTGAGCAGGATTTGGCCGGGATCGAGGGAGACGCCGTGGCCGGCGTAGTATGCGCAGACCGCCTGGCGCGCCGACAGGCTGCCCTTGGGCTGCGGATCGTAGTCGAGCGCTGCTGGGTCGGTCAGTCCTTGCAGCAAGGTGGGCGGATAGGCGAAACCGCAGCGCGTGGGGTTGGAGGCGGTGAGGTCGGCGAGGGGCAATCCGGCCTGGACGCGGAGCCGGTGGGCGCGCGCCAGTGCGCTTTCTTCGGGGTTCCAGTTGGTTCGCTCGGAAAAGCGCATCCGCGTATCCCGGCGGCAAGTTATTGTCTCGTCGTGCCGCGCCAATCCATCATGCACAATAAGAACAGGCGCCCTCGTGTTGAATCAATGGGCATCGACGGAGAGTGGGGAGAGTGGCATTGGCGCTGCGCGCGGTGGTCTTCGACTTTGGCATGGTATTGACCGGCTCTCCGGACCCCGCGGCGCACGCGGAGTTGCTGCGCATAACCGGGCTTGCGGCGGAGCGGCTGGAGAGACTGTACTGGGCCGATCGCCACGCTTACGACGAGGGCAAGCTGAACGGCCTCGCATTCTGGCAGAAGATTTGCGGTGAGGCCGGGCTGAGGCTGGGCGCGGCGGCGATCGAGGAGCTGAACCTGTGGGACGCGCGCATGTGGACCACGCAGAATCCGGCAATGGTGGCCTGGCAACTGCGGCTCAAGGAGCGCGGACTGCAGACGGCGATTCTTTCCAACATGGGCGATGCGGTACACGCGAACATCGCGCGCGAGTTCGCGTGGCTGGCGCGGTTCGACGTGCTGGTGTGGAGCTACGAGCTGGGCATCGCCAAACCCGATGCGGCCATCTATCGCTACACGCTCAAAAAGCTGGGCACGCGGCCGGAGGAAACGCTTTTCATCGACGATAAGCCGGTGAACATTGAAGCCGCGCAGGCGCTGGGCATGAAGGGGATTGTTTTCTCGACGGTGGAGCGGCTGCGGGGGTATTTGGTTGCGAGCGGATACGACGCGGAATTGCCGTTGCCGGAGAGTCTGTGAGAGTACGGCTTCACGTAGTGGAATTGGAGGCTGTGGATTCCCAGGTCCCAGAAGCGGGACCTGGGGCACCCCAAGTTTGGTGCGGGACACGCGGTTGAATGCTTACGAGGCCATTCCGAGGCCGACCAGGTTGGCGGCGGCGATGATGATCAGCACGCCGGCCCAGAGCAGGCGGACGGGCCGCGCACCCACGCCTTTCCACTCGCCCAGAGCCAGGCCTACCAGTCCTCCGCAGAGCACGTAAATGCTCATGTGCAGCATCCAGTTGACGTAGAACAGGCGCTGGGGAATGCTGGCTGCTCCCCAGGCGTAGAAGAAAAATTGCAGATACCACATGATGCCGCCGGCGGAGGCGAGCAGCGCGTTCCTGACCAGGACCGGCCTGGGCTGACCGAGGTCGGCGCGCAGCGAGATCCGCTCCAGCGCGGCCAGGCGGATGAAGCAGTAGGCCATATTGACCACAGCGCCGCCGCCCATGATGATCACATAGCTGGGCAGCGCCGCGTAGAGCGGGTTGATGCCGAGGTGCAGCGCCGCGGCCTGCATGGGCCGGGCGGCATCGATGGCGAAGGACATGCCTGAGGAAAAGATGCCGCACATCACGGCGAGGGCGAGGCCGAGCTTGACGTTGAACTCGCGGACTTCGGCGCCGAGCCGGACTTCTTTTTGATGGCCGGCATAGGAGACGACGGCAACGCCGATGAGCGCCACCAGGACGCCGGCCATGGTGAGCAGGCCGCTGCGGGTGGTGAAGAGCATGACGCCCTGGCCATGCAGCAGCGGCGGCACCAGCGTGCCGACGACGAGCGTGACGCCGATGGCGACGCCGATGCCAAGCGACATGCCGAGATGGCGCATGGTGAGTCCGTAACTGACGTTGCCCACGCCCCACATGGCTCCGAAGAGTGCGACCTTGAGGAGCAGGTGCGTGCCCATGGAGGCATAGAAGCCGGAAAAATCGGGCAGCAGGAAGAGGCTCACGCCGATGGGCAGCAGAATCCAGGAGAAGAAGCCGGCAATGGCCCAGGTGGTTTCCCAGGACCATTTTTCGACTTTTTCAATGGGCGCGTAGAACGAGGCGGCGCAGGCCGCGCCCACAGTGTGCCATCCGATTCCAGCGAGGATTACGACGGGCATTCTTTCTCCCTGTGTTTCTGCGCGGCGGTGAAAGCAAATTCAAAGCGTAGCGGGTGAGGAAGCGGTTTGTACAGGCGCTGGTGATTCGCGTGTTGAGGTTCGTGCTATCCCAGGTCCCAGAATCGGGACCTGGGGCACCCGGCTGCTTATTGAAGTTCGATCGTAAGGGTGTAGGTTCCTGAAGCCAGTTCAAATCCGCTTTGGTTGTTCGCGGTGGACGGGGTGGCGAGCTTGTTTTCTGTCAGAGGCGCTCCATCGAGCTTGTAGTTTGCGGCTTCGGCTGCTGTGAGCGGCAGCCAGCCGGTGGTGTTGGCGGGAATGGTTAGGTGCCACACTGCGTCTCCGTTTGCAACCTTCCAATCGGAGTGAATGGGGCCGTAGGCCGAGGCGTAGTCAAACGAGACACTGCCCAGGCGCGCATCGAATGTTGGATGAAGGACAACGGTGTGGAAGCCGGCGTCGAGAGGGGTGGCGTCGACGCCGGCCGCGTAGCGATAGATCCAGTCGGCCACCGCGCCATAGGCATAGTGGTTGTAAGAGTTCATGCTGGGGTCGCCGCGCATCTGGTCGCCGTTCCAGCGCTCCCACATGGTAGTGGCGCCGTGGGCGACCATGTAGCCCCAGGAGGGATATTCGGTGTTAAGGAAGAGCGTGTAGACGAGCTTTTGGTAGCCGGCCTTGGTGAGCTCCTCAAGCAGGTAGGGCGTGCCCAGAAAGCCGGTGCCGAGCAGATCGTGGTTGGCTTCGATCTTGTCGACAAGATGCTTTGCCGCAGCAGCGCGTAGATCTTGGGGCAGGAGATTCATGTGGAGAGCGAGCACGTAGCCGGTTTGCGTGTCGCCGCCATGGCTTTTGGCGTTGGGGTTGTTGATCTGGCCGAAGACCGAGGCGCTGTTGTCGGCGCCGGCGATGAAGCCGTCCGGGTGCACGAACTGCTTTTCAAAGGCGGCGCGGATTTTCTCGAAGAGAGCGGCGTAGTTTTCAGCGTCCCGGGTGCGGCCCGTGGCCTCGGCCATCTGGCGCATGAGCGCGACGTCATAGGCCCAGTAGGCGGTTGCGATGAGCACGTAATCGGTCTTGCCTTCAGGCGAGAGCCAGTCGCCGAAGGGGGTGCCGGATTCGTTCTTCCACAGGCCATCGGGGTTCGCGGCCTGGATGGCGTCGAGATACTTCGTCATGGCTGCCCAGTTCTGGTCGATGATGGCGGTTGAGCCGGTCTGCAGCCACGAGGTATAGGGAATGATGACGCCGGCGTCGCTCCATCCGGCGGCGTGTCCGGCGTTGGGCTGCGAAGTGCCGGGAGAATAGATGCCGTAATACGGAGTGCCAACCTGCGTGCCGCGCATGTCGGCGGCGAACTTGCGCGAGAACGGCGCCAGGGCCATGTTGTAAGAGGCGGTGCGCCAGAAGACCTGCGCATCGCCCATCCAGCCCAGCCGCTCGTCGCGCTGCGGGCAATCCGTGGGCACGCTGAGGAAGTTGGAGCGCTGGCCCCAGAGGATGTTGCTCCACAACCGATTGATCATCGCGCTGCCGGTAGAGAGTTTCGCGGTGAAGGGCGCGTCAGTGTGGAGGACGAGAACCTTCACGGCGTCTTTGCCGGGAGCCGCGGGCAGGCCGGTGAGCTCAGCGTAGCGAAAGCCGTGAAAGGTGAACTGGGGGATGAACTCTTCTTCACCGTTGCCGCTGAGCGTGAAGGTGTCAGTGACTTTGGCGGTGCGCAGATTGTCGGTGTAAAGGGTGCCATCGGCGTTGAGGACTTCGGCAAAGCGCATGCGGACGGTGGTTCCGGCGGGGCCGTGAACGCGAATCTGCTCGACGCCGCTCATGTTCTGGCCGAAGTCGTAGACGTAAACGCCGGGCTTGGGCTCGGAGATCGACTTCGCAGCCATGATGCGCTCGACGCGGATGGGCTGGAAATCCTGAGCTTCGATTTTTGCGGGTTGGGGATCGATGGTCTCTGCACCTTTCCATTGGCTCGCGTCGAAGTCCGCAGTCTTCCAGCCGGGCTGGTCGAGGCGCGCGTCCTGGGTCTCGCCGTCGTAAAGCTCGGAGTGCAGGATGAAGCTGGGACTGGCCTGCCAGGCGTCGTCTGTGCCGACCCATTCGACGCTGCCGTCGGCGTGCTCGATGCGCAGTTGCGCGCGCAACGCGGGCGGAGTGACGCCGTAGTTGTTGGGCTGCTGCAGCCATTCGAGGGGCGTCTGGTACCAGCCAGGCGCGAGCAGCGCGGCGATGGCGTTGTTGCCTTGCGCGATCTGGGCGGTTAGATCGTAGGTCTGGTAGACGACCCGCTGGCGGTAGTCGGTCCAACCCGGCGCGAGCACCTGGTCGCCGACGCGCTTGCCGTTGAGGAACAGCTCGTAGGCGCCGAGCGCTGTCGCGTAAAGACGGGCCGATTTTACAGGCGCGCTTATCGTGAAAGCGCGGCGGAGGGCTTTGACGGAATCGGGAATCCAGGGATGGCCGAGCGGCGCCTCGTCGGTGGGCTTTTGGATGCGGATCAGGGCGTTTTTCCAAGCGGAGTCGTCGAACGCCGAGCTTTGCCAGCCGGGGGCAGGGTGAATCGCGGTTTTCCAGTCGGGGCCGGATGAGAAGCTGGCCCAGGTTCCGTCGGTGTACTCGACCACCAGAGTGGCGATCATGGGCGGCTCGTCATCGACGACCATGCCGTTGGGATTCACTTCGTAGTGCACGGCCTCGATGGCCAGGGTGTTTGCGCCCGCGGTGAGCTTTTGCGTGACCTCGGCGCGGACGAATTTTTTCCACGGCAACTGCTTCCAAGGCGGGAGCGGGCTGGCCTCGAGCGCCGGCGCGCCGTCGATCCAGGCGGAAACCGTGTCCTGAGCGGTGGCGTAGAGCGCGGCAAAGCGGACCGGCCTGGACAGCGTGACGGTGGCGCGATAGGCGAAGAACTGCGCGGCGCCGCGCTCGGCTGCCAGGGCGTTGGAGTCGGGGTTGGCGATCCAGGCGGCGGGCGCGCTGCGCACGGTGGATTCTTCGGGGGTTTCATAGCCGATCCACACAGCGGGCCGAGCGGGAGGGTTCCATGCATCCTGGGTCATGAGGCCGGTTTCCCACCAATCGATCGGCATGGGCCGGTAAGCATTGCCGTCCGCGTCCCAGACTTTTACGTGCCAGCAATAGCGCGTGGACGGCTTAAGCGCCGGTCCGGCGTAGGCAACGCCAATGGATTGGCTCGAATCGACGCGGCCGCTGTCCCACACATCCGGTTTGCCGGCGAGAAGAAGATCCGCCCGCGAGGCCACGATGATTTGGTACGCGGTCTGCTTCGCGCCGCGCGCGGGGTCGCTCAGTTGCCAGGAAAAATGCGGAGAGGGGTCGTCGATGCCGAGCGGTTTGCGAAGATTGTCGACGCGGAGTTCGACCGGGCCCGGAAGCCCGGCGGAGTTTTGCGCGGAAATCGGCAACGCTGCGGAGAAAAGGATCAACCCGCAAACCGGAAAGAGGAATCTCAGTTTATTCATGGTCCAACTCATTTCGAGGAGAGAGAATCTGCATGGTTTTGCCAGCGATCGGCGATTCGGGTCGACGATCGGGTCGACGATCGGGTCCGGGGGTCAGGTGCGGCATTTCGGAGGCCGCTAAATTCCTCAAATGAAACATTTTTCTCGCCGGAAAAACGGTATGCAAGACGGGGGGGCTTTGTCAATCGAATTCCACGCAGGATATAAAGATCGCCAGACATCCACACGCAGGAAAAACGGCTGCCGTCCCTTACACTCACGTCATGGAGTCTCGCCTTTACGTGGCCACGACCAGTCTGGGCAAGCTGCGCGACTTCCGCGCCGCGGCGCAGGCGCACGGGCTGGAGATCGAGCCATTGCCGAATCTCGAGGACATTCCCGCGCCTCCGGAAGACGACGACACCTTCGAAGCCAACGCCACGCACAAGGCCACATACTACTCGCGCTTCGATCGCGGGGTGCTGGTGATGGCGGACGACTCGGGGCTGGAGGTGGATGCGCTGGGAGGCGCGCCGGGCGTGCGTTCGGCGCGGCTGGCCGCCGACTCCGGCCTGGTGGACTCGCCGGACGCCAACGACAATACCGATGTGTGGAACAACATGGTGCTGCTGCAGCGGATGGCGGAGATTCCCTTTGCGCGGCGCACGGCGCGCTACCGCTGCGTGCTGGCGGTTGCGCGCGGCGGCGCACTGCTGCACACGGCCGAGGGCTCAGTGGACGGAGTGATTCTGGATGCGCCGCGCGGCACGGGCGGATTCGGCTACGATCCACTGTTTTATCTGCCCGATCTGGACCGCACCATGGCGGAGATCGACCTGGTGACCAAGCTCTCGCTCAGCCATCGCGGGCGGGCGCTTGCGGCTCTGTTGCCGATGCTGTTTTGACCCGCCGAGAGACCGGTTCCAAATGCGGAAGTACCGGGCACTCCGGCGCCTTGACGTGAGCGGCATGGGACTCGAATAATGAAAGTGAAGAAAAGCAAGCACTTGCCGTCTCTCAATCTGAGATTGCCTCACTCCGCACGCCCTTTACGAGGCTGCGGAACATGGCCGAAGTTTTGAGGAACTTCGCGAACAGCCTGCCTCAGGGCCTAAAGGCCCTGCTGATTGCAGGGGCATTGTGCCGGGACTGAAGTCCCGGCCTACCACCCGAACGAGTTTTTCCGCAAGACTCTCAGGAGCCAAATTCTCCATGGCAACCGCTCAACCCTCTGCCGCGCCCACCGTAGCCCAAGGGGTTCAACCGCTCAGAGCCGGCCAGGGCACCAGCTTTCTCTGGCGCAAGCTGCACTCGCTGCTGGGGGTCATTCCCATCGGCGCGTTTCTGCTGGAACACCTGCTCTCGAACTTCGAAGCCTTGAAGGGTCCGGCCGCTTATGGGGCGCAGGTAAAATTTCTCAACAGCCTGCCGCTGGTGCGCGTGCTGGAATGGGTTTTTATCTTTCTGCCGCTTTTGTATCACGGCCTGTACGGGCTCTACATCTGGATCCGCAGCAAGTCGAACCTGGTGTATTACCCGTGGTCGGGCAACTGGATGTACGTGGCGCAGCGCTACACGGGATTGATTGCGTTCGCCTACATTCTGCAGCACGTGCTGCGGCAGCGGTTCATGGGCATCAGCCTGCCGGAAAATCCCGGCGCGGCGTTCTGGAAGGTGCAACATGAACTGGCGAATCCGTGGATGCTGGCGGTTTACGCGATTGCGATGATCGCCGTGTGCTGGCACTTTGCGTACGGCATCTGGCTGTTCGCGGCCAAGTGGGGCATTACGCCGGGGGAAACCGCGCGCAGGCGCTTTGGATGGGTGTGCCTGGCGGGCGGCGTGTTGCTGTGCGCGATGGGGCTGGCCAGCATCTGGGCGTTTGTCTCGCCCAAGTATCAGAATGCGCCGGAAGACATAGCGCCGGTGTCCTTTCGCATGGCCGCGCCGGCGGTGCGTAAGCCGCCGCAAAGTCTGGGCGGGACGCGGGCTTCGACGGTGCAGGCCGTAATACTTACTTCGTTCAGTTAAGGAGCGGAATCATGTCGAGCACCGGCGCCCGGATCACGAGCCAGGAGTTTCAGAAATACGCCTCCGCCGCCAATACCGCGCTGGCGGGCTTCGGCCAGGCGGTGGCCGCCTCAGGGCTGGACGCGGAACTGCAGCAACTGGTGAAGGTGCGCGCCTCGCAGATCAACGGCTGCGCTTTCTGCACCCAGCTTCATCTCAACGAGTCGCGTCATTTGGGCATTGCGCAGCCCAAGCTCGACCTGTTGGCGGTGTGGCGTGAGGCAGGCGTTTTTTCAGAGCGCGAGAAGGCGGCGCTGGCCTGGACCGAACTTTTGACGCGGCTTTCCGAGAACCATATCTCGGACCAGGATTATGCGGCCGTCTCCGCGCATTTTGCCCCGGCGGAACTGGCCTGGCTGAGCGCCACGATCGCCCTCATCAACACCTGGAACCGCATCGCCGCGCCTTTCCAATACGCGCCGCCGATTCCACGTCACCCGATTGAGCCCGTGCACGAGCCGGCGCAGGTGTAAGAGCCTGCCGGCGCGGCTTGCAGCGGCCGAATGGAAAGGACTCGATAGAGAATGGCAGTACCCAGGATCATCGTGGTTGGCGGAGGGCTGGCGGGACTGGCCGCGGTCATCAAGATTGCCGAGGCCGGCGGGCAAGTGGACTTGTTTTCCATTGTCCCGGTAAAGCGCTCGCACTCGGTCTGCGCCCAGGGCGGCATCAACGCCGCCAAGAATCTGAAAGGCGAGGGCGACACCACCGCGCAGCATTTCGACGACACGATTTACGGCGGCGACTTTCTGGCCAACCAGACGCCGGTGAAGGCCATGTGCGAGGCCGCGCCGGGGATTATCGATCTGCTCGACCGCATGGGCGTGCCCTTCAACCGCACGCCGGAGGGACTTCTGGACTTTCGCCGCTTCGGCGGAACGCTCTACCATCGCACCGCCTTTGCCGGCGCCACCACCGGACAGCAACTGCTGTACGCGCTCGACGAGCAGGTGCGCCGCTACGAGTCGGAAGGCAAGGTGAAGAAGTACGAAGGCTGGGAGTTTCTCTCCGCGGTGATGGACGGGAAGGGAGCGGCGCGCGGCATCACGGCTTTGAATCTGCGCACCATGGAACTCAGCTCCTTTGCGGCTGAAGCCATCATCCTGGCCACGGGCGGGATCGGGGCGATCTTCGGCAAGAGCACCAACTCCGTGGTGTGCACGGGCTCTGCGCAGTCGGCCATTTTCCAGCAGGGGGCCTATTACGCCAACGGCGAGTTCATCCAGGTTCACCCCACGTCGATTCCCGGCGAAGACAAGCTGCGGCTGATGTCGGAGTCGGCGCGCGGCGAGGGCGGACGCGTGTGGGTGCCGCGCACGGCGGGCGACAAACGGGCGATCAAGCAGATTCCCGAGTCAGAGCGCTTCTACTTTCTCGAGGAGTGGTATCCGAAATACGGCAACCTGGTTCCGCGCGACGTGGCCACGCGCGCCATTCACAAGGTGGTTTACGAGCTGGGGCTGGGCATCGACGGGCAGCCGATGGTGTATCTCGACCTGACGCATATCGATGCCGAGACGCTGAACCGCAAGCTGGAAGGGATTCTCGAAATCTACGAGAAGTTCGTGGGCGACGATCCGCGCAAAGTGCCGATGAAGATCTTTCCGGGCATGCACTACACCATGGGCGGACTGTGGGTGGATTTCGACCAGATGACGAATATTCCCGGCATTTTCGCGGCCGGCGAATGCGAGTACCAATATCACGGCGCCAACCGGCTGGGCGCCAACTCGCTGGTGAGCTGCATTCACGGCGGATTCATCTCCGGCCCCAATGCGCTGCGCTACGCCAAGAACGTGCCCGCTGCCGAGGGCGACGGAGGCCACTCGTCGGAGTTGATGCGCCAATCCGAAATCAATAAGAAACTACTCCAGAACGAAGGCGGAGAGAACCCGTTCAAGCTGTGGCGCGAGCTGGGCCAGACCATGACCGAGCACGCGACGGTGATCCGCTACAACAAGGGGCTGAGGCAGGCCGACGCAAAGATCGTGGAGCTTCTCGATCGCTACAAGAAGGTCAACCTGAGCGACAAGAGCCAGTGGGCGAATACGAGCTTTGCGTTCGCGCGCCAGCTCTATAACATGCTGGAGCTTTCGCGCACCGTGGCGCAGGGCGCGATTTTACGCGACGAGTCGCGCGGGGCGCATTACAAGCCGGAGTTTCCGGAGCGCAACGACGGGAAGTTTTTGAAGACCACCAAGGCGAGCTTTACGGGATGCGTGGAAGGGCCGCGGTTCGAGTTTGAGGACGTGGATACGCAATACATCAAGCCGAGGCCGCGGCGGTACGACGCGGCGAAATAAGCGCTGCGTGCGGGCACTGCGTGCGGCAACTTTTAGGACGAGAGCGGCGGGAGGCCTTTGTACACTTGAGTTTGCCTGGGAAGGATCGTGGTATCCGAGGTCCCAGAATCGGGACCTGGGGCACCCATTTTTGACATGTGAGTAAGCGGTGGGAGACCTGGTGCAATTGTTGACGTAGCGGAAGGGGATCATGGCAACGAGAACCGTTCAATTCGAGATCAAGCGCCAGGCCAACCCCGATGCGCCGGTGGTGTGGGAGAAGTTTGAGCTGGAGTGGCGGCCGGGGATGAACGTGATCTCCGCGATGATGGAGATTGCGGCGAATCCGGTGACCGCCGAAGGCCGGCCGACCACGCCGATCACGTACGACTCAAATTGCCTGGAAGAGATCTGCGGTTCCTGCGCCATGAGAATCAACGGCAAGGCGCGCATGGCCTGCTCGGCGCTGGTGGAGAACCTGGAGCAGCCGATCAAGCTTGAGCCGCTCTCGAAGTTTCCGCTGGTGAGGGATCTGCAGGTGGACCGGTCGGTTCTGTTTGAGAATTTGATGCGGGTGAAAGCCTGGGTTCCGGTGGACGGGACCTACGCTTTGGGCTCGGGGCCGCGCGTTTTTCCGCAGCAGCAGGAAGCCAATTACCCGCTCTCGAATTGCATCAGCTGCACGTGCTGCATGGAAGTCTGCCCGCAGTTCAACGAGGATACGGGCTTTGTGGGCGCGGCCACCATTGCGCAGGTGAAACTGTTCAACAATCACCCCACCGGGAAGGTCTTCAAGGAAGAGCGCCTGCGGGCTTTGGCCGGCGATGGCGGCGTGCAGGAGTGCGGTTTCGCGCAGAACTGCGTGGAGGCGTGCCCCAAGCAGATTCCGCTGACCAATGCGATCAGCGACGTGAGCCGGGATGTGATGGTGCAGGTGGTGAAGGACTGGCTGCGTGGATGACATGAGTTTGGTTTTTCGGGTCACGAGGGCAAGACCCGGGGCACGCGCCCTCGGCTAAGCGTTGGGCGCGCTACTCGCGGCAGGCGGTTCGGATCCGGCTGTCGAATCCCACTCTTCAAGGAGAGAGTACAGTTTCGCGGCGCTCGCGTCGTCTTGGACTCGGACAAAGAGATTCTTTTCCGTCTCCTTGGCGACGTGGAATTGGCGGATTTGTTCCTGCACGTGCTCAAGGGCTAACCCGCTATACTCCGCGGCGATTTCGGGGCGCAACCAGACGTCGAGTGCTCCCATTGGAGAGCCCAGCTTTTCGCCTCCGACGTTCATTCCAAACATTACCCGGCCGCTGCCATCAGGCGATCTAACCCAGAATCGAACCGTGCCCCCGTTCCGCCCGAGAAGCTCCTCTGGCCAGGAGAGCTTGGCGTTTACCTGATAGAGTGTTTCGACAAAGCTGAGGACACCCCGATCCTTGGCAATTTTGAGCAGATCGGCCTTTGTTAGGCGCGTTGCTAGCAGGTCCGAGGCAGAGGGTTGGGTCTCTGGGATAAGGATCGACCGAGCGATAATCTCGCGTCCGTCATCTAACGTCGCATAGGCGAATGTGACCACTTCAATGGGAAGCTTCGCCTTGCTTGCCAAGTACTGGACGATTCGTTCCGTCGCTTCATCTGTCTCAGCAGCCACGAGAATCATCGCCGGATCAAATTCATTTATATCGCTCAGTTCGGTGTCCGCAGCTTTTACGTTAGGCAGTCGCTGAAGCGCATCCAAGTCAAGCCGCCGCACGTAGGAAGCGTAATCAAGAATTTGAGCAACGGCGTCCCTAGACGTCTGTCGCCGCTTGAACTCGATGATTACGAGGCGTCCTACATCATCGATGGCAAGCAGATCGAGCGTTCCGACCTGGGGAAGGGTCACCTGACGACCCACGACAGTCAGATCCTTTCCCAGCAGGGAGGTATCCTGTTCGACCCAGGTCTCAAGGTCTTTCTCTTTATGAGCCTGCGCGAAATTTCCCTCGTTAAGCCGAGCCAACTGGTTATCCTTAACCGTCCAGAACTGGATTTGAGGGTGCATTACGGTCCTCCCGCCCGATCCTGCCCCAAATCGGGCGAATCATCCGACGATTCACAACATCCTGTTGTCGGCGTTGCTTAAGGCAGCATCGGCGGCGGCGCGGCTCCAGCCGATGCGCAGATCTTTTACGTTGTTGAGGGCGAAGGCGCCGTCCGCAGTGCGCGGCGCGGTGACGGCGAAGAAGTCGGCGCGTTCCACGCTGTCGAGATAGAATGCCGGGCGCGCGTCGGGGGCTTGGTTGGCGATTTCGACGTGGCTCATCTCCACGTTCTTCATGTGGCGCAGGAAAAAGCCGGTGGAGGGCGTGACGCCGAAGCGGCCGGGATCTGGGTAGTTGTCTTCCTGCTCGGTGGGTTGGGCCTTGGCGTCGTCGGCGGTGCCGCCGCCGAGAGTCTCGATGAAGATGTTCGAGAGCTTGAGGTCCTCGATGGCGTAGCCGGGAATGCCGCTCAGGATGGAGGCCTGACGCGTGGGCGCGTTGTAGCACTCGAGATTGCTGATGAGGATGCGCTTCATGGTGCCCACCTTGGTGGTGTCCTTGGGGCCGCGCAGGCGTGAGCCGAGGCGCAGAAACAGCGGCCCGGATCCGAGATCGCGCATGGTGGTATTCGAGATTGTCACGTCCTCAAGCAGCGCGCCGTCCACAGACTCGAGCGCGTAGCCGAGGCAGCCCTCGAAGACGCAGCCGGTGATGGTGATGTTGATGAAGCCGCCGTTCGACTCGGTTCCGCACTTGATGCGGCCGGTGCCGAAGGCGCGCCGGTCCGCGGGGAACTTCTGATACGTACCGTCGAGCACGGTGCCGAGCTGATACCAGCCGGTGACCAGGCAGTTGGCGATGGTGAGGTTGCGCGTGGGGCGCGCGTAGCCGAGCGCGTAACTCGACTTGGGGCAGATACCGTCGTCCCAGGGCGAGTTCACGGTGCAATTCGACACGCGCACGTTCTGGCAGCAGTCGATGTCGATGCCGTCGCGGTCGGTGTCGATCTTGATGTTGTCGATGGTGAGGTTGTCGACGCCGGTGAGCAGAAAGCCGAAGTGGCCGCCCTTGAGGAGCGAGAAGTCGCGGAAAATGGCGTTGCGGCAGTTCTTGAGCGCGATGGACTTGTTGCCCACGCCGGGTTGCTCGGCCTGGTACATCGGGTAATCGCCGCGGGCAGGAAATCGGCGAACGGGCGGAGCGCTGGGGGCATGTTCGCCGCCCAGGGCAGACGCGCCGTTTGCAGGCGCGGGTCCGGTTCCCTCCTGCCCGGCGATGGGCGGCCGACCCGGGCCGGCGCCGAAGCTGAGGCCCTTGCCGTAGATGAGGCCAGGGCCGGTGATGGAGAAGTCGTGGATGTCTTCACCCCAGAGAAGCGAGTTGTGCCAATGATTGTGGCCGTAGTCCTGGTAGGCGTCCCACGCGGTGTTAGGCTCGGCCGCGTCGTAGGCGCCGCCGTTGTAACCGGTGGTCTGGCCGGGGAGGGGCGAATCGGCCGCGAGGATGGTGGAGCCCTGCTCAAGATGAAGGTGCACGTTGCTCTTCAAGCGAATGGAGAAGCAGAGATAGGCGCCGGCTGGAAACAGAACCAGTCCGCCGCCGGCCGCGGCGGCTGCGTCGATGGCGCGGTTGATGGCGGGCGTGTCGACCGTTTTGCCGTCGCCGGTTGCGCCGTACCTGCGCACGTCGAAGATGCCGGCCGCAGCGGCAGACGCACCGCTTTCCTGAGCCGAGGCGGAAAAAGAAACTGCCGGAATGGCGGCTCCCGCCACGCCAAGACTGCCCACGCGCAGGAGATCGCGGCGGAGTGAACTGAAGGTTTGCATGGTGATTTCCTTTCCCGGGTCGCGTGGTCAGACCACTTTTCAATCGAGATGAAAGACTTCTTCGAGCGGGAACAGATTATCATCCGCGCCGCCCGCGCCGAGTTTCTCAAAGAAGGGAGCCATCTGAGCCTGCCAGCGCGCGTTCACCGGGTGATCCTTCATGCCGGCGCAGCACTTCTCGAAATCCTCGGCTTCCAGGTAACCGACCAGCAATCCATCGGGGCGCAGGAAGAGCGAATAGTTGCGCCAGCCTGTTGCGCGCAGTGCGTCGAGCATCTCAGGCCATACCTGCGCATGGCGGGTCTTGTATTCCTCCACTTTTTCTTCACGGACTTTCAGCAGGAAACAGATGCGCATCGGGGTTGCCTCGTCGCGGCACGAGTGAATGCTAGCAGGTGGGGGGATGGGGAAAAAAGTGTTGGGGATTTCAGGAGATGGGTTCTTTGAGAAAAGGAGTTCCCTCAGGAGCTATTGGATCCTCGAAAAGAAATGTCCTTGCGCCGCCCCAACGGGACTGCAGCGTGCATTTGTGGAAACCGCGTTCCCCGCGCTCAAGCAAGGGCGAACAAACACTGCGCCTGCGGCGCGGCTGCCAGGACAATTCTGCTTCATCGCGTCACGAGAAGGGTGAACGGGTGCACGTAGGCCATGAGGTAGACGAGCAGGCCAACCAGCGCCGCGAGCGCCAGGCTGTGGAGAAAGACGAAGCGCAGGATGGCGCCCTCCTGACCGTAAGTCTGCGTGGCGGTACTGGCTACTACGATGCTGGGCGCCGCGATCATCTTGCCCATTACGCCGCCGGCCGAGTTGGCTGAGGCCATGAGCAGCGGCGAAACTCCGATCTGCTGCGCGGTCATGGTCTGCAGGCTGCCGAAGAGAACGTTGGCCGAAGTGTCAGAGCCGGTGCTGGCCGTGCCAAGCCAGCCGATGAGCGTGCCGAAGAAAGGATAGAGTGCGCCGGTGCGCGCGAAGGCGAGGCCCAGGGTGGCGTCGAGGCCGCAATAGCGGGTGATGTAGCCGATCGCCAGCATTGCGGCAATGGTGACGATCGTGAAGCGAAGGTTGATGAGGGTTCGTGCAAATGCCGCGATGAGCGACTGGACGCGAATTCCCATCAGCAATCCGGCGAGCACCGAGGCGGCCAGAATGCCGGTGCCGGTGGCGGTGGCCCAGTTCAAGGTGAAGACGGCGGGCTCTGCCGCGGCCTTGGCCACTACGGGCGGAACGCGGTGGACGAAGTTGTGCAAGCCGGCGACGGCAAGCTTGATGGTGGTGAACGAGTCAATCCAGCGCGACAAGGGCGCGTATCCCCAGGCAAAGACCACCACGCTCAACACCAGCCAGGGCAGCCAGGCCTTGAAGATTTTTTCGGCGCTGTGATCGTACCGCCGGCGGGTGTGGCACGTGATGTCGGCGCCAAGGGCGTTGAGCACGCGGCGGGGCTTCCAGAAGCGGAGGAACGCAATGAGCACAACGATTGTGGAAGTGGCGGCGACAATGTCAGCCAGGGATGGTCCGATATAGGAGGCCATGAGAAATTGCGCCAGGGCAAAGGCGCCGCCGGCGAGGAGAATAGCCGGCCAAATCTCGGCCATGGCGCGAAATCCGGCGTAGGCCCAGATGAGCCAGAAAGGCACCAGCACGCAGAAGGGAACCAGGATGATGGAAATGAGGCGGGAAAGGGTGAGCAGATCGAGTCCGGTGATGCCGTGCAGCGCCACGATGGGCGTGCCGAGGGCTCCAAACGCCACGGGAGCGGTATTGGCCAGCAGGGTGAGGCCGGCGGCCTGCAAGGGCCTGAATCCGAGACTGATGAGGATGGCGCCGCAGACGGCCACCGGGGTACCGAAGCCCGAAGTGCCCTCAAAGAAAGCGCCCAGCGCAAAGGCGATCAAGAGCAATTGCAGCCGGCTGTCGTCGGTGATGTTGGTGAGGCTTTCCTGCAGCGTGACAAAGCGGCCCGTTTTCACCGTCAGGTCGTAGAGAAAGATGACCGGAACGATGATCCAGCAGATGGGAAAGACGCCGTAGGCGGCGCCGTAGGCCGCGGTCGTGAGCGCCAGCCGGGCCGGCATGTGGAAGATGGCCATGGCGACTGCCAAGGCGGTGAGCAAGCCCGCGATGGCCGCGACATGAGCCTTGAGTCGAAGAATGGCCATGGCGCCGAGCAGCACCAGGATCGGCAATGCGGCAGTCAGCGTGGAGAGCCACCAATGGCCGGTGGGGTCGTAGCCTTGCGACCATGTCCCGGACGCCGGATTGGTTTTGAACAGATAGACCAGCCCGAGAATGAGGACCAAGATGCCGGCGGCAAACAGCGCGAGGGATGAAGCCGATTCCTGTTTCTGGCCGCCGGCGCGAGCCTTGGAAGGAGGATGCGATTCCATGGAACCTCTGGTGGGCAGACTTGTTTCCGGCCGCGATTTTGTGCGTCTCGATTGGGGTTCGTGCTATCCAGGTCAGGCGCAAAAACAAGAACGCGCCGAACCTGGGGCACCCCAATTTTGTGGGTGAACGAACGACCAGAGAACGAGGCGACTATATCAGACAGATGGAGGTGGATGTCGAGTGGGGCGCAAATCGGCGCCAGCCCGGTTCCACATAGGGGAACGCGCGGCTCTCACGACTACGCTTTGAGCCGGCATGTGGCCACGCCGTTTGGCGTTAGTATGGGAAATGCGCAAGGGCACGGAAAGCGGGAGTGGGAGAGCATGAGCGACGGAAGCGGGCGCGCAGGCGGGCTGAACAAGCTGTGGCCGGACGCGCGCGCGGCGCTCAACGGAATTGTGCGCGACGGGATGCTGCTGGCGATTGGCGGGTTTGGCCTGTGCGGGATTCCCGAAGCGCTGATTCTCGCGCTGCGCGACTCATGCGTTCGCGACCTGACGGTGGCAAGCAACAACGCCGGCGTGGATGGCTGGGGCCTTGGATTGCTCCTGGAGACGCATCAGATCAGGAAGATGATTGCAAGCTATGTGGGCGAGAATGCCGAATTCGAGCGGCAATACTTGAACGGCGCGCTGGAGGTGGAGTTTTGCCCGCAAGGCACGCTGGCGGAACGCCTGAGAGCGGGCGGCGCGGGCATTCCCGGCTTCTATACGCGAACCGGCATCGGCACGCAGGTGGCGGAAGGCAAAGAGCACAAGGAGTTCGACGGCACCGCCTATATTCTGGAGCGCGGCATCCGGGCGGACTTGGCTTTGGTGAAGGCGTGGAAGGCCGATACGCACGGGAATCTCATCTATCGGCGCACGGCGCGCAACTTCAATCCGAACGCGGCAGCTTGCGGCAAAGTTACGGTAGCCGAAGCGGAGATTGTGGTCGAACCGGGCGAGCTCGATCCGGACGAGATTCACACGCCGGGAATTTTTGTGCACCGGCTGGTGCACAATCCGCATCCTGAAAAGCGGATTGAGAGAAGAACGGTTCGCGGGGAATAAGACAGTGGCATGGACTCGTGATGGAATGGCCGCGCGCGCCGCGCTGGAGTTGCAGGATGGATTCTACGTGAACCTG
The DNA here is from genome assembly GCA_963770555.1 of uncultured Acidobacteriaceae bacterium. GTDB lineage: Bacteria > Acidobacteriota > Terriglobia > Terriglobales > Acidobacteriaceae > Telmatobacter. Next base: position 1,921,361 of record CAVYQC010000005.1, on the reverse strand, counting down.
GGGATCGGCATTCCTACGATGGTTGCGAATTACATTCCCAAGGGAATGACCGTGACCTTGCAATCGGAAAACGGATTGCTCGGCATGGGTCCTTTCCCGCGCGTGTCTGAAGTGGACGCGGACCTTATCAATGCCGGCAAGGAAACCGTAACGTTTGTTCCCGGCGCATCGACATTTTCGAGCGCCGACTCGTTTGCCATGATTCGCGGCGGGCACATCGACCTGGCGATTCTTGGCGCCATGCAAGTTTCCGAACGCGGAGACCTGGCCAACTGGATGATTCCCGGCAAGCGCGTGAAGGGCATGGGCGGCGCGATGGATCTGGTCTCTGGCGTGCGGCGCGTGCTGGTGGTGATGGAGCACACAACTCCCGACGGCGGCGTGAAATTGCTGCGCGCGTGCACGCTGCCGCTGACCGGAGCCGGGGTGGTCAATCGCGTGATTACCGATCTTTGCGTGCTCGATGTCAGCGCATCGGGATTTGAAGTGATCGAGATGGCAGAGGGTGTGACGCGCGGCGAGATTGAGAAGAAAACCGGCGCGCCGCTGCGCTTCAGCAAAAAATTAAATTGATCTTCCAAAAGGCGGAGGTCATTTCGGCCAGGCCGGCTTGCGCTTCTCAAGAAACGCCGCCACTCCTTCGCGAAAATCAGATGTTTCGCGGGCCTGTGCGTTAGCTTCGATCGCCGCAAGCATGGCAGCGCGGAGCCACGCCTTGTGCTGCTCCGCCATCAACCGCTTGGTTGCCGCTAGCGATTGCGGGCTGTTCAAGAGCAGTGCCTCGGCAAGGTTTCGCACCCGCTGCCCAAGCTCGACCTGGGGCACAATCTCGTTCACCAGTCCGAGCCGCCAGGCCTCCTGGGCATCGAAGATCCGGCCGGTCAACAACAGGTCGCGGCTGCGCTTGTCTCCAAGCTGAAGAGCGAGAAAAGCCGACACCAGCGCGGGAACGAAGCCGATTCTGACTTCAGTGAATCCGAACTTGGCCGCCGGAGTGGCGATGGTGAAGTCGCAGAGGAAGGCCAAGCCGGATCCACCTGCAATGGCGGCGCCATGAACCGCGGCAATGGTGGGGATGGGCAGCTCGTGGAGGGCGAGGAAGAGCCGCGCGATGCGCTCCGCATCGGCGCGATGGTCGAAGGCTGTCTCATTCTGGGCTCTCTCCAGCGCCGACAGATCGAGGCCGGAGCAGAATGCATCGCCGGCTCCGGAGAGCACGAGAACCCGGCAGCCGTTGGCGGAGGCCGCTTCCAACGCGGCGATCAGCTCCATCTGCATCTGCGGCGTCATCGCGTTGCGCCGCTCGGGACGATTCAAAGCGATGTTCCTTATCGGACCGTTATCCGAGACCAGGATCGTTCTTAAATCCAAACCGACCTCCTTCAAGACACGCGAGCGCGGCAACGATCGCTCGCTACTGCGCAGAGGCTTGAACGCCGGCGGCAATGCCGGCGCTCATGCGAAGCAATTCATCGAGAGGCGCCAGAGCAGGCGGAACGGCGCCGCATGCGGCCAACTCCGCAACCAGGATTTCAGTGGGGATATTCCCGACCAACGCGTCCTGCGCGAACGGACATCCGCCGAGGCCGCCGATGGCCGAATCGAATCGCCTGCAGCCGGCTTCGAGCGCCGCACGGATGCGCTCCGGCGCCTGGTCGCGGCGCGCGTGGAGGTGCACACCGATTTCCGCGCCAGGATGCGCGGAGATGACCACGCCGACAATGTCCGCGATCCACTCCGGCGGCGCGAGTCCGACTGTATCGGCAAGCGAAATTTGCCGCACGCCCGCCTCGATGAGCCTTCCATATGCCTCTTCAAGCCCGCGCCTGCTCCACGATTCGTTATAAGGATTTCCGAAGGCCATCGAGATGTATGCCACTGCGTTCAGATCGGCCTCGCGCGCCAGCGCCACGATCTTCCTGACCGCAGCGAGCGCCTCTTGCGGCGTCTGATGCTGATTGCGGCGAAGAAACTCGCGCGAGATGGAATAGGGAAACCCCAGTGTTTGCACCGCGCCGGTGCGGATTGCGCGTTCCGCGCCTTTCTCGTTGACCACAATCGCGATGATCTCCACCTTCTCTGGCGGTTGCAGGATCTCAAGCACGCGCTCGGAATCGGCCATCTGCGGGACCGCTGCGGGGGAAACAAAGCTGACGGCATCAATGGAGGTAAAGCCCGCCTCGATGAGCTTGCGCAGATAGCCCGCCTTTACTTCCGGCGGAATGGGGGCCGGCAGTCCCTGCCAGGCGTCGCGGGGACACTCCACGATTTTTACTCGATCACCCACCATTTAATCTCGGGTCTCACGATTTGGATTCGTGCTATCCCAGGTCCCGAAGGCGTGACCTGGGGCACCCTGGATTGGCGCCGCAACATGCGGTCAAAGGCCTTGTTTCTCACCCGCGCGAGGGGTGGACCCGGAGAATTTCGCGGGCGATGACCATGCGTTGAATTTCGCTGGTGCCTTCGCCGATGGTGCACAGCTTCACGTCGCGATAAAACTTCTCCACCGGATAGTCTTTGATGAAACCGTAGCCGCCAAATAACTGCACGGCTTCATCGCAGATGCGGGTGGCCGTTTCGCTCGCGAACAATTTGGCCATCGACGACTCGCGCGTCACCCTGCGGCCCGCATCCTTCAACACCGCGGCACGCTGGGTGAGCAGCCGCGCCGCATCCAACTCCGTGGCCATATCGGCAAGCTTCCATTGGATTCCCTGGAACTCGGCAATGGCTTTGCCAAATTGCCGCCTCTCTTTTACGTAGTGCAAAGCCGCGTCGAGAGCGCCGCGCCCGATGCCCAGCGACAGCGCCGCAATCGAAATTCTACCGCCATCCAGGACCCGCATCGCATCGATGAATCCTTCGCCCTCTGTGCCGAGCAGATTTTCTTCGGGAATCTCGCAGTCCTCAAAGATGAGCTCGCTGGTGTCGCTGGCGCGCAGTCCCAGCTTGTTCTCCTTTCTGCCCGGCCGGAATCCTTTGGTCCCTTTCTCAACGACGAATGCCGACAGCCCGTGCGTGCCTTTGCTGCTGTCGGTTACAGCGATGACCACCGAGACATCCGCGTAGCGGCCGTTGGTGATGAAGGTCTTGTTTCCGTTCAGCACATAACGGTCGCCTTTCTTCACCGCGGTGGTGCGCGCGTTGCTTGCGTCCGACCCCGAACCCGGCTCGGTGAGGCCCCAGGCCGCGAGCGACTCTCCGCTGGCCAGCGGCGGAATGTATTTTCTCTTCTGCGCCTCGCTGCCGGCAAGGAAGATGTGATTGACGCCCAGCGAATTGTGGGCCGCGAGCGTGAGCCCGATGGAACCGTCGACCGCGGAAAGCTCCTCGATGGCCAGCACGTAATCCACGTAGCCGAGGCCCGCGCCGCCATACTCGGGCGGAAATATCACGCCCAGCAGCCCCATGGCGCCCAGCTTCTTGACCGCCGCAAGAGGGAATTCGCCGGCCTCGTCCCATGCGGCCACGTTGGGGGCGATCTCGCGCGACGCGAACTCGCGAATCTCCCGCCTGAGATGCTCCTGATCTTCAGTGAGCACGAACGGGTAAAGAGATTCCACCGGCTCCAGATCCAGTTTCATGTTCAGGCTCCTTCCCAGGAAATTCGAACTTCCAGCATTCCCGCTTCCAGTTAAGATGCGGCTGCTCCGGCACCCATGGTGCGCATGCAGAAGAAAACCCGCATCAGGTCTGCAGGACGCCCGGATTGAACCGAGGCACGTGGGGATTCAGCGCGCAGGCTTCAAGAGCGGCAATGAGGATTTCGCGCGTCCGCGCGGGATCGACGATCGCATCGATCCACAGACGCGCTGCGCCGTAACGCGGATCGGCCTGCGCATCGTAGTCGGACTGAATCTCATCGTGGATGGCCGCTTTTTCCGCCTCCGACAGCACTCTTCCGTTGCGCTCCAACTGCCTGGCGCGCACTTCAGACAACGTGGCTGCCGCGGAGGCGCCGCTCATCACGGCGTAGCGCGCCGTGGGCCAGGCAAACAGAAAGCGCGGGTCGTAGGCCTTGCCGCACATGGCGTAGTGGCCGGCGCCGAAGCTTCCGCCGAGGATGACCGTAATCTTCGGCACCACGCTGGTGCTCACGGCCGAGACCATTTTCGCGCCGGCGCGAATGATGCCCGACCACTCCGCGTCCTTGCCGACCATGAATCCATTCACGTCATGCAGAAACACCAGCGGCACCAGGCTCTGGTTGCAGTCCATGATGAAACGCGCGGCCTTTTGCGCGCTCTCGGTATAAATGACGCCGCCCACCTCAATCCGCGTGGCGCCCGCCGCGGGACCGATGGCGACTTTATCGCTCTGATTGATCTTCTGGTTGGCTACGATGCCCACGGCGTGTCCGCCGATCCAGGTATAGCCGCACAGGAGCGTGCGGCCAAACCCGGCCTTGTACTCATCGAACTCGCCGCGGTCCACGATGCGCGCGATGACCTCGCGCATGTCGTAGACGTTGCTTGCGCCGGGCTCGGGATTGAGCAGGCAGTACAGATCCTCGGAGGGGAACTGCGGTGCGTCGCGCGCGGCATCGAATTCGCGGCGGCGAAAGATCTCCGCCGCGGGCTGCGCCGCGGGGCGCGCGCCGATTTTTTCGACGAGCGAACGCAACCGCGCCAGGCAGAGAGTATCGTTTGGTTCCTTGAAGTCGACCGTACCGGAGATTTCGGCGTGCATGGCCGCGCCGCCCAATTCTTCCGCTCCGGTTTTTTGCCCGATGGCCGCCTGCACCAGCGATGGCCCGGCCAGAAACAATCCCGATCCCTCGGTCATCAACACGGTGTCAGTCATCACCGGCAGATAGGCGCCACCGGCTACGCACATGCCCATGATGGCGGTGATTTGCGGAATGCCGAGCGAGCTCATGACGGCGTTGTTGCGGAAGATGCGGCCGAAATCGTCGGTGTCGGGAAAAACGTCTTCCTGCAGGGGGAGGAAGACGCCGGCCGAATCGACGAGATAGAGCGTGGGGATGCGATTATCCATCGCGATGGTTTGCGCACGCAGCACTTTCTTCGCGGTCATGGGAAAGAAAGCGCCGGCTTTCACCGTGGCGTCGTTGGCGACGATCATGCACAGCTTGCCGCTGACGCGGCCGAGGCCGGTGACCACGCCCGCCGCGGGCGCGCCGCCGTACTCGGCATACATTCCATGCGCCGCCAAAATTCCAAGCTCGATGAATTCCGTTTCTTCATCGAGCAGCAGGTTCAGCCGTTCCCGCACCGTAAGCCGGCCCTTGGCGTGCTGCGTCTCGGCGGCTTTGGCGCCGCCTCCGAGGCGTATGGAATCTTCTTCAGCGCGCAGCGCGGCCATCAGCTTGAGCAGAGCTTCGCGATTTGCCTTTGCACGCGCGGAGTGTGGATCGAGCGCGGAGCGCAGGCGGTTGTCGAATTGCTGGTCTATCGGCAAATGGTCTCCGGTGGTTGCTTGCGAATTACGGCGTCTTCGGGCTAGGCCGGCCTTCGTTCTTTCCCGCAGTGGCTAAAGAGGCTGCGGGAAAAGGCCGAACTTCGGGCAAAGATCAAAAGCATACCGCAGGGGCTAAAGCCCGCGTTCATCTTGCTCGAGTTGCGGCACGACTGAAGACCACCCCAGCAAGCAAAGATCGCTTGCCGGGGGCCCCGGTGAGGTCTTGCCCTGACACTTCGTGCTTCTTCCGGCGAATTTTTCAACCGGCTGCAAAGTCTTGCCCTGACACTTCTTGCTCCCTCCGTGCAGATTTTCGACAAGCTGTAACGTCGTGCCCTTTCATGGCATCGGCGTATTCAGAGGCTCCCTATGCGCCATCGTATCGTGAAATTGCGTCTTTGCCGCTGCTATTGTTCATCCGACGCGGTGACGACGGTGCCCGTGCATGGGCCGAAGCCGATTCGGGGCCAGCCGGGCTTTTGGCAGTAGCCGCGGAACGTGACCTGGTCGCCATCCTGCAAGAAGGTTCGCAGCTCACCGCTGGGCAGGCAAACGGGCTCGTGGTTGCAGCGCTTTTCGAGCAAGCAGCCTTCCGAGCCCAGGGCGGCTCCGGAGATGGTGCCGGTGGCGAGCAGGTCGCCGGGGCAGAGGTTGCAGCCGTTGCTGGAGTGATGGGCGACGAGCTGCGCGATGGCCCAGTAGAGGTCGCGAAGATTGCCGCGGCTCAACTGCGCGGGCGGCGCACCGATGCGGCGCATGAGCGCGGATTGGAGAAACACTTCCAGCGTGAGATCGATGCCGCCGCGGGCGGGATCCGGCGGAGACAGATAGGCAAGTGGAACCGGATCGCCGGGTGGGCGCTCGAAGACGGGAACGCGGTAGGGAGCCAGCGCTTCAAGAGGAACGATCCAGGGAGAGATGGTGGTGGCGAAGTTCTTGGCCAGGAATGGGCCGAGAGGCTGATACTCCCAGGATTGGATGTCGCGCGCCGACCAGTCGTTCACCAGGCACAGGCCGAAGATGTGCTCTTCAGCGCGGGCGATGGGAATGCTTTGCCCGAGCGGATTGCCCGGACCCATGAAAATGCCGATTTCGAGCTCGTAGTCCAACGACTGTGCGGGAGCGAAGACCGGCTCGGCCGCGGCCGATTTCGTCTGTCCGCGGGGCCTGCGGATCTGGGTGCCGCTTACCACGATCGACGAGGTGCGGCCGTGATAGCCGATGGGGACGTACTTGTAGTTGGGCAGCAGCGGGTGGTCAGGACGGAAGAGCGCGCCGACCCGCGCGGCGTGATGAATGGAGGCGTAAAAATCGGTGTAGCCGCCGACGCGCGCGGGAAGCTCAGGGACGGCGTCGCGCATGGGAACGAGGAGCGGCTCGACGCGCGCCTGCGTCTTGCGGCCGGCCGCTTCCGCGTCGAGCAGTGCGGTGAGATGAATGCGGAGCGCGGACCACGATGCGGGCCCGAGCGACATGAGCGGATTAAGCAGCTCGGAGCAGCAGGCGGAGACGACCGGACCGGGCAGCGGCGCGAGCAAACCTTGCTGTGCGCAGGCGTGAAGATCGAGGATGCAGTCGCCGATGGCGACGCCGATGCGATTTTGATTGCGGTAACGGAAGACGCCGTAGGGCAGATTTTGAAGCGGGAAATCGGAGTCGGGCTGGTTGGCGGAGGAGACCCAGCTGGCGAGAATCATCCCAGTTCCTCCGGCGTCATCCGAATTCCTCCGTAGCCGATTCAGCGCATTCGGGCAAATTGCGATTATCTCTTCGAGAATTCCTCGCTCATGTCCGCCAATGCGAAGCGCTTCTTCAATCCCTGCCAGCATTCAAAGTATTCGTGCTGGAGAATCCGGGTGTTCATGGCGAACTCAGTGGGGCGAATGGCAAGCTGGGTCTCGAACATGAAGGCCAAAGTGTTGCCGAGATACTGCGGCCGCAAATCGGCGTGGGTGGCGCGCTCGAAGGTCTCGGCATCGGGTCCGTGGCCGGCCATGCAGTTGTGCAGGCTGGCTCCGCCGGGGAGAAAACCTTCCGCCTTGGCGTCGTACGCGCCAAAAATCAGGCCCATGAATTCATTCATCAGGTTGCGGTGAAACCAGGGCGGACGGAAGCTGTGCTCGGCGACCAGCCAGCGCGGAGGAAAGATGGCGAAGTCGCAGTTGGCGGTGCCGGGAATGGCCGAGGGCGCGCTGAGGACGGTGTAGATGGACGGGTCGGGGTGGTCGAAGGAGACGGTGTTGATGCAATTGAAGAGCGAGAGGTCGTACTTATAAGGCGCGTAATTGCCGTGCCACGCGACCACATCGAGCGGCGAGTGATCGATGGGCGCTCGCCAGAGCCGGCACAGGAACTTGTTGACGAGGTGAAAGGCGCCTTCGCGATCTTCGAAGGCCGCGAGCGGGGCTTTGAAGTCGCGCGGGTTCGCCAATCCGTTGGCGCCGATGGGGCCGAGCTCGGGCAGGCGGAACGTGAGGCCGTAGTTTTCGCAGATGTAGCCGCGGACCCGATTGTCGAGGAGTTCGACGCGGAAACGGACGCCGCGAGGGATGATGCAAATCTCGCCCGGCGCCGCGTCGAGGATTCCGAGCTCTGTGTGCAGGCGCAGCGATCCTAACTGCGGAACGATGAGCAGCTCACCGTCGGCGCTCGAGAAGAATCGGTCATGCATGGAGGCATTGGCTGCGTAAAGATGGATAGCGACGCCGGTTTGCATGGCCGGATCGCCATTGCCGCCGAGCGTAACGATGCCGTCGAGAAAATCGGTCTCTCTTTCGGGTAGCGGAAGCGGGTCCCAGCGCAATTGATTCGGAGTGGTGGGGGTGCCAGTGAACGGGCCGCTGCGGAGGAGGCCGGCGGGGATTTCTTCGTAGGGACGGTGCGTGACCGAGGGGCGAATGCGATAGGTCCAGGTGCGGCGATTCAGGGCTCGCGGCGCGGTGAACGGCGTGCCGCTGAATTGCTCGGTGTAGAGCCCGAGAGGATGCAACTGAGGCGCGTTCTGGCCCACCGGAAGCGCTCCTGCTACTGCCTCGGTTGCGAATTCGTTGCCGAAGCCGGATTGATAGGAAATCTCCATGGTCATCGATTCACCTCTCACAGTCGCCCTTCGATCGCCCGCCGTTCTGCCTGGTGCATTGCTTCGTAGATCTCGTCGAAGCTGCTCACGGCGAAGAGCAGCTTGTGTTGCTCGTCTACTTTGACCGGAGTGGCCAGGACTTCATCCAGCGAAAACCGGTGGATGGCGCAACGGCCTTCGGTCACATTGCGACATTCGCCGTGCGAGCTGATGAGGCCGCTGCCGAAGACCTTGAAGCCGTTACCCTGGCGGATGACGCCGAATTCGACGGTGTACCAGAAGAGACGGCCGAGCTTCTCGAGATCCGAGCCGTCGGAGATGGAGGCGCAGACGCGGCCGTATTGCTCAAGAAATTCGGCGAAGACTTTGTGCGCGTGCATGGGCACGTGGCCGAAGACATCGTGAAAAATGTCGGGCTCGGGCGTGTATTCAAGCGAATCGCGGCTGCGCAGCCAGGTGGTGGTGGGAAAATTGCGCGCGGCCAGCATCTCAAAAAAAGCAGGGGCGGGAAGAAAGCCGCTCACCGGGGTCAAGCTCCAGCCGGTTCGGGGCTGGAGGCGCGCGCTGATCGAGGCCAGCCTGGGCAAGCGGTCTTTCTGGAGGCCGACGATCTCGAAGCCGTCGAGGTATTCGCGCGCGGCGTGCCGCTCCAACTCAGGAAGCACGCGGCCGACCAGCTCAACCCACACGCTGTGCTGCTCCCCGGTGTAAGCCGCATAATCCTGGCGGATGATGTAGGGCGCGGCGGCTGAAAGCGCTTCGGTGTTCATTTCCGCTCTCCGGTTACAGGTTGCCGCGCGCCTGCTGTTCGCGTTCGATGGCCTCGAAGAGCGCCTTGAAGTTGCCCTTGCCGAAGCTGCGGCTTCCCTTGCGCTGGATGATCTCGAAGAACAGCGTGGGCCGGTCTTCCACGGGCCGGGTGAAGATCTGCAGCATGTATCCCTCGTCGTCGCGGTCGACCAGAATGCCCAGTTCCTCGAGTTCGGCGAGCGGCTCGTCGATTTTGCCCACGCGGCTTTCGAGCTGGGAGTAATAGGTGTGCGGAACGCGCAGGAATTCGATGCCCTGCTCACGCAGCCGGTTGACGGTGTGCAGAATGTTGTTGGTGGCCAGAGCGATGTGCTGCACGCCGGGGCCGGGATAAAAATCCAGGAACTCCTCGATCTGCGATTTCCGCTTGCCCTCGGCCGGCTCGTTGATGGGAAATTTGACGAAGCCGTTGCCGTTGGCCATCACCTTCGACATAAGAGCGGAATACTCGGTGGAGATGTCTTTGTCGTCGAAGTGCTGATAGAGCGAGAAGCCCATCACGCTCGAATAGAAGTCGACCCACCGATTCATCTGGCGCCAGCCGACGTTGCCGACCACGTGATCGACGTGGAGCAGGCCGACGGGGCGGGCGACGGGATCGCTCTCGACGGCGCGGAAGCCGGGAAGGAACGGCCCTGCATAGGCGGAGCGCTCGACGAAGGTGTGAATGGTGTCGCCGTAGGCGCGAATGCTCGCCAGAACGGCGCGTCCATGCGCGTCTTCGACCACGCGGGGTTCAGCGACGCTGAGCGCGCCGCGGCGGGTGGTTTCAGCCCAGGCGCGATGCGCGTCGTGAACCCACAGGGCGATGGAGCGGACGGCGTCTCCATGGAGGTGTACATGTTCGGCCAGAGGATTGCCACTGCGCAGCGGGGTGGTGAGCACAAAGCGGATTTTGCCCTGCTGGAGGACGTAAGAGGCGCGGTCGCGCTGGCCGGTTTCCGGTCCGGCGTACGCTACCAGCGACATGCCGAAGGCAGCGCGATAGAAATACGCAGCCTGGCGCGCGTTGCCTACATAAAATTCGATGTGATCGGTTCCCTTGAGGGGGAGAAAATCCGTTTGGGCGGCGATGGGCTCCGCCAGCGCGGAGCGAGGGGAAGCGCTCATGCCAATTTCTCCTGCGCCGGAGATGCCACGGGGAGCGGAACGGGCGGCATGGCCGGCTTGCCGAATGGCAACGAAAAAAGCATAGACCCGCGGCCCGGAACATTGAAGGGCGATTCAAAGGAATGAGCGCTCCGGCGCCTAACGAGATTAGGCTTGGAAGGGAAGCTGCTTAAGGATTGGAGGCAAATGACGCACAGGACAATTCCGAATGTCGTGGAGCTGGATGCGATCGCCTGGAAGATTGTGGAGAATCTGCAGCAAAACGCGCGGCAGCCGTTCGCGGAGCTGGGCAGAAAGGTTGGCTTGTCGACGCCGGCCGTGGCGGAGCGTGTGCGCAGGCTGGAGGAGGCGGGCGTGATCACGGGTTACCACGCGGCGGTGGACGTTGCGAAACTGGGCGTTCCCATCCGCATCCTGGTGCGGCTGACCATACCGGGCGGCGACCTGCAGGTGAGCCGCGCGGTAACGGCCATCAAGGAGCTTGCGGAGATCAGCCGCTGCCATCGCATTACCGGCGCCGAGTCGTTCGTGATCGAGGCCGACGTGGTGTCGATCCGGCACATGGAAGCGCTGATTGACAGGCTGTCGGCGCTGGGAGCCACTTCCACTTCGACGGTGCTTTCGTCGCCGGTGCAGAGACGGGAATATCGCGCCAGAGAGATCGAGGGGTTTGGCAGGTATGTTTAGGGGACTGGCTGTGGGTTGGGTTCGTGCTGTCCCAGGTCCCAGAATCGGGACCTGGGGCACCCGCTATCCCAGGTTAGGCGCAAAAACAAGAACTGAGGCACCCGACCGAACTCTTCGGCTTCGCTCAGGGCAGGCTCTGGGGCACCCGGGGGTTCGTGCTTTCCCAGGTCCCAGAATCCGGACCTGGGGCACCCGGCCTTAGCGGGCTACTTTGATTTTGACAGCCTATCTATCATGAGGAAAAAGAGGAAGAATGCGACTCCGATCAAGAGCAAGGATGCCGGCTTAAGCAGGATACCCATGGAATATCGCTCCTATCGGTTGCCAGCGCCTTGGCCACCGATCCGAGCCTCATTCTATCGCTTTTCAAACTTGATGGCTACCGAGCGGGCGGGCGGTTTTTTCCGTGACTTAGCTGGCTAATTGGCGCATGACGCGGATCAGGTCGCTCTTGCCTTCGAAGCCGATGCCGGGAAGTTCGGGCATGGAGATGTATCCGCTCTCGACGCGCACGCCATCGGGAAATCCGCCGTAGGGCTGGAAGAGGTCGGGATAGCTTTCGTTGCCGCCGAGGCCGAGGCCGGCCGCAATGTTGAGGGACATCTGATGGCCACCGTGTGGAATGCACCGGCGCGGCGACCAGCCGGCGCGGCGCACCATGTCGAGGGTGCGCTGGTACTCGCATAGGCCGTAGGACAAGGCGCAGTCGAACTGCAGCCAGTCGCGGTCGGGGCGCATTCCTCCGTAACGCAGCAGATTGCGCGCGTCCTGGTGGCTGAAGAGGTTTTCGCCGGTAGCCATGGGGCCGGGATAGAAGTCCGCGAGCGCGGCCTGCAATGCGTAGTCGAGCGGATCGCCCGGCTCTTCGAACCAGAAGAGCGGATACGCGCGCAGCATTCCAGCATAGGCGATCGCCGTTTGGAGATCGAAACGCCCGTTCGCATCGACGGCCAGGCCGGCCTGCGTGCCGATCTCCTCGAGCACAGCCTCGATCCGCTGCCGGTCGTCGTCGAGCGCGGCGCCGCCGATCTTCATCTTGACCACGGTGTAGCCGCGGTCGAGATAGCTGCGCATCTCCGCGCGCAGTGCGCCGAGGTCTTTGCCGGGGTAGTAATAGCCGCCGGCGGCATAGACAAAGACGCGCGGATCGGCGGCGAGGCCGTGGCGCCCGGCGAGCAGGCGGAAGAGCGGCATTGCGGCGATCTTGGCGACTGCGTCCCATACCGCCATGTCGATGGCGCCGACGGCAACCGAGCGCTCGCCGTGCCCGCCGGGCTTCTCATTGCGCATGAGCGCGGCCCAGATGCGATCGGGGTCGAGATTGTCGCCTGCGCCGTTGAGCAGGGAATTGGAATCGGCTTTAAGCAGGCGCGGGGCGAAACGCTCGCGGATGAGCCCGCCCTGGCCATAGCGGCCGTTGGAGTTGAAGCCGTAACCGACCACGGTGCTGCCGTCGCGCATCACGTCGGTGACCACCGCGACCAGCGAGCAGGTCATGCCGGAGAAATCGATATAGGCGTTCGCAATCGGCGAGGAGATGGGCGCCGTGATCTCACGGACGTCAACAATGCGCATGGCGGCTTGACCCTTGGCAACTGGAAGTCTGCCCGCGGAGGGCAGGAACCGGCCAGGGCAGCGGCGATCCGAGGCCGGCTTACCAAGAATGGTAACAGCGGATGTTCGCAGACGCGCCGATCGGAGCTGCCTCAGTTTGAGCTGCCCGACGGGTCGCTGGACGCGCTTTCGACGGCTCTGAGCGGCGGAAACGCGACCGCCGCGGCAGGTGTTTTGCGCAGCGTAGACGGCATCCGCGGAGGGGCGACACAGGCCAGAAATGTAGCGGCGACGATGCGCATGTCGCTCAGAAAAGTTGCGCGGCACATGTAGCGGGCGTCAATGCGGGCCTTGAGCGGCTTGATGTGGCGATGATAAAAGTCTTCCATCTGAGCGGGGTGAATGCGGCTCAGGATCTCTTCTTCGCGGCGGAAGGCGAGCGTGGCGGCGCCGGTGATGCCGGGCCGATAAGGCATATCGCGAAAGACTGCGTATTGAGGCAGCTTGGGCCGGGGGCCGACCAGGCTCATATCTCCGCGCAACACGTTGTAGAACTGGGGCAACTCATCGAGTTTGAGCTTGCGCAGCCAACGGCCCAGCGCCGTTACGCGGCAATCGCCGCACTTGGTCAGGCCAAGGCCGGCGCTGCTTCCCGCGTCGAGAGACATGCTGCGAAATTTGTAGATCGAAAACAGTTTTCCCATCCGGCCCACGCGTTTCTGAGTGAAGAGGGCGGGGCCCGGGGAACTGAGGCGGATGCAGAGCGCGACCAGCAGCATGGGGGCCGCACACAGGAGAAGGACCAGCAGCGCAAGGGCGGCGTCGAAGGCGCGCTTGGATCGCGATAGGGTCCAGGAACTGGCGGCCGGGTTGATGAAGCGGGCGGTGGGAAGAGTGCGACGAGGCGAATGAGTCTGCGGAACAGATTCCTGGAAGGATTGGGAATCAGTGCGGGGACTTGGGAGTTGCATGATTGCGAACCTCAGGAGGCAGAGTGGTGTTGAATTGCATGGATGAAAGCGCATGCGCGAAGCGCACGGACGGCACGCGCAGAAAGAAGCCCTGCGCGCGGCACTTTATCGTTATGGATCGACAACAGTTCCATGGAAATGGTGACTCAAATTGAGAGAGCGAAGGGCTGAGAACTTGGAGAATATGAAGGTGCGGGGGCAGGAATGGGACCATTCCCGGAATCAGACTTTATGAATGACTTTTAATTTTGCGGAGGACTTACAAGGCGTTGTGAGCATGAGAGCTATGCGCCGATTCAGTTGCGCGGGGCTGGCGCCGGGCGCGGTGCTTCGCGGGGGCGGTACCTTGAGGGCAACGACGCGGCTGCCGCTTAGCGAATCTCTAAGTAAACCGTCGGCGTTCCTCGGGGGCCAAAGAGGCTGCGGAAAAAGGGAGAGCAGCAAGCGAATCGCGTGTGCAAGCGTCCCGCAGGGGCTAAAGCCCGCGTTCCTATTGCTCGACTTGCGGCACGACTGAAGTCGTGCCCTGACACTTCGTGCCTCTTCCGGGGAGTTTTTCCGCAGCCTGTAAAGCCCGCTTTCATTTTATGGCCGTTGCGGCACGGCTGAAGTTGTGCCCTTTCAAAACAGCGACTTATTCAGAGGTTCCTTAGAAATCGTGATGGCGGTCGATGAGCGGGATAATGGGAGTGGGCATGTCGCCCGAGCGCGATTCACCTTCCAGCGGCGCGTTGGCTGCCTCGGTCTGGGCGCGCACTTTGGCCACGGTTTGCCAGTTGTCCTTGTGCGGCTGGCCGGCAATCCACGGGGGCAGCGGCATGCGCAAGTATCCGCCCAGCGCTTCGGCGTAGCCCTCGTAGAGCGTGCGCAGCTCGCGCAGCCGCTCGATGGAGCGGTCGTCGCGGCAGACGCGCACGCCGCTTTGGCAGAGCTGGTTGTAAAGCTGCTCGTAGCGCTCAGGCGGCAGCCTGTCGGCCATGCCGGTGGCCGGCTTCAAGGCGAAGATCTGGGCGAGGTCGACCATGGCGTGGCGGGCCATGGCGAAGGTTAACTGCGCCTGGCGCGCCTCGTGGCCGCGCACGCCGGCGATCAGCAGCGCCGAAGTATCCAGAATCGCAGTCAATGCGCTGATCCAGCTCTGGTTGCCGTGCTGCGAGCGGAAGTAGCACAGCAGCGGATAGGAGATGTGGCTCTCCAGCAACTCCGCCGACCAGCGTTCCCATTCGACCAGCAGCAGCGAAAGCGCCTGGTCGGCGCCTTGATAAGAATGGCGGCGCATCAACTCCGCCGCCGTAGGCGGAGAACCGGCCCGCGCGTCGAGCAGGGAGATGCTGACCTCGCGGCGCGAGAAGGCGCTGTAGAGGACCGGGAAATAGCCCATGACGATGGCGAGAAAGCCGAACCCGGTGCCCGCTTCGACGATGACGAAGGCCCGCGTCCACGCGCTCTGTGGCGTCACGTCGCCCAGCCCCAGCGTGAAGATGGTGGTCCCGCTGACATAGAGGTCGGAGCGAAAGCCGGGCGGCTCGGCCGCATCGTTGAAGCGGCTGCCGAGGGAATAGAAGATTAACGCAAAGCCGACAACCATGGAGCCTGCCCAGACGATGAGCAGAAGAATCAACGACAGCGGCCCGTAGTAGCTGAAAGCGGTCTCGCGCTTGCGGGGATTATGAAGCCGCTGGGTGAGAAACGCCCATGGCCTCCAGGTAAGTATGTAGAAGATGCGGGTGAGGCGGAATCGGCCGGTGGCGCGGCGCGGCAGAACGATGGTTTGGAATGCGTCGAGCAGCACGGTGAAGAGGCAGGCAATGCCGGCAAACAGAGCCAAAACCCGCATCGATCGACCTCCCTGGAACGCTCTGGCGATGTGTCAGCGCTTCTTTCAATTTATCTTACGGATGGTTGCATTGTTGCGGTTCTGTCAACGGGAAACATCCCGCAGGGGCTAAAGCCCGCGTTCAAATTGCTCGACTTGCGGCACGACTGAAGTCGTGCCCTGACACTTCGTGCTCCTCCCGGGGAGTTTTTCCGCAGCCTGTAAAGCCCGCGTTCCTAATGCTCATTTGGCGGCACGACTGAAGTCGTGCCCTTTCAAAACTTCATCTATGCAAATAATTCTAGTTGAGGTGAGGAGGCGATTGGCGGCGATGGTTGGGCGGCTGGGCGACGGTGAGCGATTCAAGAACGGAGGCCGAGTCTCATGGGGAAGTCCTCTTCGCCTTCTTCGAGGTCGGGCAGATGGCAGTGCGCCTCGACGATGGCGCGATGTCGACCTGCGAGCGCGCCGTGCGCCACGGCAACCGCGCAGGCAGCCACCGCAAAATGCCACCAGCGCCGCTGAATCCACGGTTCGGCGAGATGCGGCAGCATGATTACGAGAGGGAAGAAGGTGAAGTACTTGAGCATGGTGAGGGCGAGGTTGGATGGTTGGCGCGCCGGATTGCCGGTGAAGGCGACGGCGGTGACGTTGAGGAAGAAAAGGTCAGTGAGCAGGAGGCACAGGGCGGCAGCGACGAGCAGTTGAGCCGCGGTTGCCGGCGCACCAAGCAACCGGGGAGGAGCGATGGCGCGCGAGGCGAGGACCGTTCCAAGCGTGAGGACTCCCGCTGAAAGAAGCACCCAGGTTTTTGCGGCCAGCAGCCGCTCCAGAGCCGGAACGAAATCGGGCGGGCTGCCGTGGACGACGCGAAAGACCCAGCTTCCGCGCTGATTGCCGGAAGAGACAAAAGCCATGCGCAGGCCGGCGATGACCCAAAAGGCCACGATGGCCGTGGCGGCGCGCAGGCCATCGGCGGAGATTTCCACGCGCACCTGGTTGTGGTCGACGGTGAAACGCACAATGCCGGCGGCAACCACGGCCAAGCCGACGCCTCCGTAGAGAACGAGATAGATGCGGTAACGCGGGACGCGCACCAGGGTCTGGCCGATGAAATGAAAGACGGCGCGGCGCACGGGTGGACGAACAGCCAATATATGAAGCAGGCCATGGAGCGGGCGCGCGAAAAAGCTGCGCGCCGAGCGGGTGGCTGCGCCTTCAACCAGTTGATGCACTCTGCGCCAGTAGGCGAGGGGATAGAAGAGGATGGCGAGCGCGGCTGCAAGCAGCGTGGCCGCGCATCCGATCTGCGCAAGCCGGGAGTAGATGGGGAGCGCGGATGGTCCTTCCATGAGGCGCTGATAGACGCCGAGGAACCAGAACGGCGGAAGACAAAGCACGGTGCGGCTGCCGGACTGAAGCAGGGCCGGCACCACCGCGGAGAACACCGGAAAGAGAAGCAGCAGGATGAGCAGCGCGGAGATGGAGAGCCCTTGCAGCAGCAGGGACAATTTGCGAAACAGCCGCTCGCCCAGGATGGAAAGAAGCACGCCCTGAAGGGCGAGAACGAATCCTGCCGCAAAGACGCCGGCGAGTGCTACGGCCAGGTCATGGCCGGCCAGGAAGCGCAGCAGGCTGGGCGGGTCGATGGCCTCGGGAAGCACGAGCAGGGCAAAGATGTTGGCGTCGAAGAGAAAGCCGGCGATAAAGATGGCGATGGCGGAGACGCGGGCCAGGAAAAGCCGGCGATCGGGAACGGGCAATGCGGTGAGGACGAGAATGTCGAGCAGATCGGGAAAGAACAGGTCCCATTCGAAGACGGTGACGATGCCCATGACCACGAAGGAATAGACCACGAAAAAGAAGTGATGATTCACCTCAAGCCAGTACGGCGGCGGGCCGCCATTCGAGGGATGGCCCGGCGGCCAGCCGCGAAAGGGGTGATAGACAGGCCAGAGATAGACGGCGACCATCAAGCCGGGAAGGCCGGCGGTAAAGGCGATGAGAACCAGGCGGGCCTTGGCGTCGCCGTCAGGCGAGGCGGTTTCGTGGTTGAAAAAGCGCTCGAGATAGTGACGCACGAGATGCTGGAACTGGCTGCGCTCGGGCGGGCGCGCGGGTCCCAGAGCCGCCTGCTCGTTCAAAGGCAGAATCTCGGTTTCGGACATGGTGAAGAGGCGCTGGAAGACTTCAGACATGGGCGGTCCGCATCACCTCGACAATCTGCTGCGCGACGGCGGCGGTGTTTTGCTGCTGAACCAGTTGGGCGAAGACGCTCTCAAGATTGGGAAGGCTCATCAAGCGGGTGAGGTGCGCGGGGGGCGCATCGGCCACAATGCGGCCTTTTGCAATTACGATGACGCGATGGCAGATTTGCTCCACAACTTCGAGCACGTGGGAGATGTAGAGGATGGCTTTGCCCTGCGCCGCGAGCAGCTCAAGCAGATCTTTGAAGAGGCGCGCCGAGACTACATCGAGGCCGGAGAGCGGCTCGTCGAAGATGAGCAGGCGGGGATCGTGCAGCAGCGCCGCCGCAATGAGCACTCGCTGGCGCATTCCTTTCGAATAAGACGAGATGGGCGAGTATTGCCAGGATTCGAGCTGAAGCAAATTGAGCAGGCCGGTTGCCTTGGCGTCAATGAGCGGCTCGGAAAGGCCACGCAGGCGGCCGATGAGCTGGAGATATTCGAGGCCGGAGAGATAGCTGTAGAGATGCGCTTCTTCCGGCACGTACCCGAAGGCTGCGCGGAAGGCGACCAGATCGTCGCGAATGTCGCGGCCCTCGAAGAGCACGCGCCCCTCGTTGGGCCGCAACATTCCGGTGATGATTTTGACGGTGGTGGATTTGCCCGCGCCATTGGGGCCGAGGAAGCCGGTGATCTCGCCGGGCGCGACCTTGAAGCTTACGTCCTCAATGGCGGGAATGCCGCGAAAACTCTTGAAGAGGCTTCGGAGTTCAAGCATGCAGGCGCCTCCGCGGGCAGTTTGAGGGCAGAAGCCGGCCCACTCCCCTATGTAGCATTCGATATTGGTATTGTCAAGTAGATTGCTACATAGTTAGAATGCGCCATGGCCGCGGAGCCTAAACTTTCGCACACGGCGGCGATGATCCTGCAGGCGATCAACGCCGGCTATATCTATGGATTCAGCGTGATGGAGATGACGGGCCTGCCCAGCGGGACGGTGTATCCGGCGATGCGGAGGCTGGAACGCGACGAGCTGATCCGGTCGCACTGGGAACGGCAGTCGATTGCCGACGCCGAACAAAGGCCGGCGCGCAAATACTACCGGCTGACGGGGGCAGGGAAGTCCACGCTGGAGGCGTCGCGCAAGCGCTATCCGCTGCTGGAGCGGCTGATTCCGTCGGAAGAGGCGAAACCTGTATGACGCGGCCGGTTGCGCATGCGTTCGCCGCGTTCCACCGCGGCTTTCTCGGCGGTGCGTCGCTGCTGGTGCCGGCGCGGCAGCGCGGCGAATGGAGGCGGGAGTGGACGGCGGAGATGTGGCACGTGCGGAAGACGCGCGGGTCTGCCAGCAAGCCTGCCTGGCGCACGGAGCGGGAGGTCACGGCGTTCTGCCTGGGAGCGGTGCAGGACGCGCTGTGCCTGAGGCGCCAGGCGTGGCGGGATGCGCGGCCGGCCGCCGCGATCGATGGATCGGCCGGGCAGGCTCTGCTGTGCCTTGCCTTGGCGCTGTGCGCATGCTACGCCCTGGCGCTGGCGCTGCCACAGGTGCGCGCGGCGAGAAATCCGGAGCAGCAAACGACCCGGCCGGGATTGATTCTGATTCAGGCGGCAGGACTCAGCGACCACTCGCAGGCGACGATTCCTTTTGATCAGTACCGCACCTGGAGCGCGAACCGGCACAGGTACTTTGACGGCTTTGCGTTCTACCGCATCCGGCGGGAGAGCGTCTGGACTGGACCGGAAGCGCCGCAAGGATGGAGGATCGCGCACTCGAGCTTCAATCTTTTCGCGCTGCTCGGATTGCCGATCCGGTACATGAGCGCGGAGGGCGGCGACGGGCGAACTCCGGTGGCGATTCTGAGCGACCAGCTTTGGAGGAAGAAGTTCGGCGGCGATGCGGAGATTGTGGGCAGCGTTCTGCGCGTGGGCAAGCTGCAGGCGAAGATCGTCGGAGTGGCGCCGAATCGCGCCTGGAAACTGCCCGGCGCGCCGGACGCCTGGCTGCTGGAGCCGGACGCGGAGATTTCTTCCAATGGACCGGGATACTTGGTCGCGCACCTGACGAGCCTGGGCCTGGCCGAAATGTGGGCTCCGCGCACGCATATAATCGACTACAACCGGGACGATTCAGAGCACGATTACCTGGGCATTTCCTTCGACGAGCAGACACCCACGCCCTGGGACCTTTACCGGTTTGCGGTGTTCCTGGCCCTGCTTGCATTGCCCGCCATTACATCGGTTTCTCTGGGCGAGTACAGCGCCAGCCCGCACCGGCCGACCTGGCCGAGGAAGGTGCTGCGCTGGGCGTACATGGGAGCCAAGATCGCGTTGCTGTTGGCGATGGTCTATTTCGCCGCGCTGGACTGCGCCTATTGGCACGCGTCGCAACACTCGTCCGCATCCGAGTACGCGCAGTTGTTTATTTCGTTCTCGATCTGCCTCTTCGGCATGCGGTGGGCGTTGCTTGACCAGCGCCGGCGGTGCCCGGTTTGCCTCAGGCGCGTGGCGCACCCGGCGCAAGTGGGGCTTGCGTCGCGGACATTCCTGGCCTGGAACGGAACCGAATTGATGTGCACCGGCGGTCACACGCTGCTGCACGTTCCCGGCCTGCCGACGAGCTGGTTCAGCTCGCAGCAGTGGCTCTATCTGGACGCCTCGTGGGAATTTCTGTTCGCGGGAACGGATGCATTGAATTAATCATTGAGCACAAGGTTAGCGAAGTGGAGCGAGGCGCCAGCCTCGAGTGGCTGCACTTCCGCCGCAATCCAACAAGGAAACGGCGCCGCGGGCGATGGGCCTGCCTTTCCTTTGAAACGGTTCTGCTCGAATCCGCACTACTTCAAAGGCGAATCGAAGCCGCAATTCAATCCTTCCTGTTCCAACCCGGAAAGAAGGCAATCATGCGTGCAGACGAAGAGCAATCCACGATACTTCCCGATCGTTCCCACCGGCTCGCGGGGAGCGAACGGCTCCGGCCCGCGAGTCACAAGCATCTGGGCCAGCTCGACCAAGCAGAAGCGGTTGCCATTTCACTGGTAGTGCGCCGCAAGCCGGACAGTGCGGCGCTTCCCGATCTGAGGCGCTGGCAAGACACCCCGCCGGGAAAACGCAAGCACATTTCGCCCGACGAGTATGCCAGGACTTATGGAGCAGACCCTGCCGAGCTGGATGCAGCTGCGGCCTTTATCCGCGCACAAGGCATGACCGTGCTCGAGGCCCATGCCGGCCGCCGAACCGTGGCCATACTGGGCACTGCCGCGCAGATGAAAGCGGTGTTTGGCGTGGAGCTGCACCGTTATGAAGATCCGCGCGCAGCGCAGACTTCCAGGTCCGCGCAGATGGACGGCGAGGGCGCCGGAGCAGAACCGGCGCGATGGCACCGAGGGTTTGACGGCGCTGTTTCATTGCCCACGGAGCTGGCCGGAATTGTGGTTGCGGCGGTGGGGCTCGATAACAGGTTCCTGGGCACTCCCAGAGAAGGCACGGTGGGCGACCAGTCCGGCGCGAGTTATCCGCCGGTATCTACGGTTGCCGAGCAATATAACTTTCCCAACACCGATGCGTCCGGGGAAACGATCGGTATCTTTGCGCCTCAGGCTTGCGGGTCGCCGGGTACGCCTCCGTGCTATCTTCCCAGCGATATCAACAATCTTTATTTTCCGAATCTGCCTTCCGGTTACAGGACGGGACCCGCATCGATAGTGGATGTAAATCTAACTGTGGGCGCTACGACTTATAAGAACGACCCATCGCAAGTTACCGGCATCACTAACTTGGCGAGCGCAAACCGGGCCATTCTGGAACTAACTCAGGATATCTCGACATCGGCGACGCTTGCGCAAGGAGCGACGGTGAACGTCTATTTTACGGAGGCCAGCGAGCAGGGTTACCTGGCGTTCATGAACCGGGTTCTGCTGCCTGAGAATGAAAAGCAGCCGACGGTTCTGAGCCTGAGCTTCGGGGCTTATCTGGGCGACGCCGCCAAGGGAGGATCGGAGATGAGCCGGATTGGACCGCACTGCGAACCCGGTTCGCTCTCGTACCTGATCGACGAACTTTTCCGGCAAGTCGCCTTGCTTGGCATCAGCGTATTCATCGCGGTGGGCGATTGGGGCGCCGAAACCTGGCATCTGCTTGCGGCTCCGAACCTGGTTCCACCGGCCGCGGCGCCGCAGTTTGACGGAGGCTTTCATGCGGGCGCGGCAAGCTCGAGTCTTGCCAAAACACACCTGGGCAACTACGCCGGATTCCTCGCGCTCCAGAATCCGTTTGCGCCGGGCGTTGGGGGCGCGTTGGACCCGGCGGCCGGCACGCGCGGCGCGCACGGCATTCCCGACATCTCAGGGCAACTGGCGTACTCAGGATTTTTTGTGAACGGAATCTCTTACAGCTACGAGGGCGCAAGCTGCGTGGCGCCCTTTTATGCGGGCATGACGGCGACGCTGCGCAGCGCCTTTGGCGTGGGGCTTGGGTTTCTCAACACCATTCTGCTGGAGCTGAAGAAGACCGCATTCCACGATGGCTCCGACGGGGACAATGCCTCTCACGGAACCAGTGGCACAGCGGCCGGAAGAAGCTCGGGGCGCAAAAGCGCGGCGCCGGAGGCGAATTTATTTGCGGCGGGAATTGGTCACGAGAACTGCGCGGGGCCGGGGTACATCGAAGGCGCCAGGCTGCTGAGTGGGGTTGGCCGTCTGGGTTACATTCCCAGTTGCTGACTTCCGATCGATCGCTTGATTTTGAATAGACGAGCTGGGTTTTGTGCTGTCCCAGGTCAGGCGCAAAGACAAGTACGCTCCGAACCTGGGGCACCCGGCGCCAGATTCTGTGCGCTGCAATTGAGCTATGCGGAATCCCAGGTCCCCAAACCGGGACCTGGGGCACCCGCTGTTGGTGCGTGAACAAGCGGCTGGAGACCCGAAGGGTCGATCAACTCTCCTGAAATATCCTGCTGTTGATGCATGGACAAACGGCCAGAGACCTAAAGGCCGCTGTAGATCTGGAAGGGAGCCCAGAAGAACGGACTGCGAAAGCTGTCCGGCCCATGAAGCATGGCCAGTTTGGCCTGGCGCAGCGCGGCGCTGGGCGGCACTCCCTTTTCGAGTCCCTGATAGAGGTTGTCCATCAACTGCGGCGTGGAGTCGTCGCTCACCTCCCACAGTGCGCCGATAACGCTGTGCGCTCCGGCGCGGAGAAATGCCCAGGAAAGACCGACCAGGCCTTCGCCGGCATAGGATCGCGTGCCGCCTCCATAGCAGGATGAAATGGTGACCAGGCGCGCGTGGATGGGATGACGAATGATTTCGCGGGCATAGAGCTTGAACGAGTCGTCAGACGCGTTGGCGCGGGAAAGGATGATGGCCGAATCGAGCGGGTCAGTAAGGCTGGCGACGCCATGGGCGACGAAGTGGATGTAGGCATACTGCTGCGGCCCGCTGGCGAAGTAAGACTGAGGATTGGCCAACTGGCGCGCGAAGACCTTCTCATCCCCGGCGGCAAAATGCTTTTCGATCTCCTGCATCTCGATAGCCGCCTTGGGCAATTGGGGATAGTCGGGATTCGGGGACAGGGCATCGCCCAGCAGGAGCACCTTGCGAGCCGCGCCCGCGGCCGGCTTTGCCGAGGCGAGCATGTAAAGCGACGGCGCCGAAACCAGGGTTGCATCCTCGATCCAATAGTGAGGATGGGGAGACGGCACGATGAGAGTTTCGAAGTTCAGCTGGCTGAGCGCACCGTCACTGAGGATGACAACATTGGAGCCCGGCCGGATGAGAGCGGCGGCCGGGGCAACCAGCATTCGATAAAGAGCCAGCCCGTCTTCATTAAGAGATTCGAGCGCGTCATCCGGGCCCAGCAGCGCATTGCGATAACGCTCGACGATGGGGGTGATGACGCCCTCTGCAGGCAGCGGAAACAGCTCGGTGCGGCCGGGAGTAACAGCCCAGAGGTAGGATTGGTTCCGGCCAAGCCAGTAGAAGAGCAGCGTGGCGCCGGCTTTTTGCGCGATCCTGCCGGCGTCGAGAGCGGCAGGCTGGACTGGGGTAGCCAGGCCCAGGCCCTGCGCCAGGGTCCGCGCCCGGCTATGATCGGCGATCGAGAGAGCCTCTTCGAATTTGCCGCGATTCACCAGCAGGTCAATGTAGTCGTCGTAAACGGGAGTTGCATTGGAAAGAAAGGGAAGCTTCGATTCCTCGTTCTTGATCTGAGCCCGCGCCGATTCGAAGGTGGTGAGAGCGGTGTTGTACATGCGATCGGCGGAGTCCACCTCGCCGCGCCGCTCATAGAGCCGGGCCAGCCCGTGCTCGGCGCCCAGACGCATGGAAGTCTGGCTATCCGGATCGGTTTCGACCGCGGTGAAGATGGCTTCGGCCTGCGCGTCCTGCCGCCGCGCGGCGGCAATCTTGCCCTGGGCGAGCATGAGATCCAAATCGTCGAGGCGGCTGGCGGTGGCGCGCACCATTGGAACCAGCTTATCGATGTAAGCGCTGGCCTCGTTCAACCTACCCATCTCGATGGAGAGATGGGCCAGCACTTCCATCGTGTCGATGATGTCTTCCTTGCTGTTGTTCAGCCTGGCGAGCGCGAGGGCGCGGTTATACGGCTCCATGGCGTGGTTGAGGTCTTCTCTCTTCTGATAAACGTAGCCGGCGTCGTTCAAGCGCGTGAGTTCTTCGCGGACATTGCCCATCCGGGCGGCGAGCTTCTGCGACTGAAGAAACAGCCCCAGCGCCCGTTCGTCGTCACCCAGCTCGAAGTACGCCCATCCAAGATTGCCGGAGGCCCTTTCCGCGAGGTCTTCAGCGCCCAGATCTTCAGAGGATCTGTAGGCAGACCGCGACCAGTCCACGGCTTCGTCATAACGTTCAACGTGCAGAGCGGTCCATCCCAGGTTGACGGCCGCGCTGGCTTCGAGGAACCGATTGTGGTCCTCCCTGGCGAAGGCGAGCGTAGCGAGAAAGAACTGGTAGGCTTCAGCGTAGGCGCCTTTCTCGACGGCCGAAACGCCGCGCGCCCCGAGCACATCGCCGCAGGCCCGATACGCCGCACCGCGGCAGATAGCTTCGGCTTGCGCGAGTCTCTGGTCGGCCAACTGGACTTGCTCCTGACGAGTGAGCGCTACGCCCTCGATGGCCAGCAGTTCTATCGCGTCTTCGCGATCGCCGGCGGGGAGCTTATCCGCGGCAAGCAGCGTCAGAGCATCGTCGTACATGCCGCGATAGAGCATGGATTCGGCTTCAAGCAATTGCAGCCTGGATGCGATCGGCGGATCGGAGATCTGGAACTCGCGGTAGCCCCGCTCCGCTTCCTGCTGGCTCCTGGCCAGCTGGCCGCGCTGAAACAGCGACCAGCAGCGGGCATAGGCCGACTGCGCGCGGCCCGGCTCGGTGTCCTTGAGCGGAACCAGCAAAAGGAAGGCGAGAACGCAGGCAACCGCGGTGCGCATGGAATAGAGATTTTTGATTGGACCCCGAAACCGCGCCATAGTCTCCGCCTTCAGGTTCCGGCCGAAGACGTAGAAAAGACGCCCGGATTCCGGTTAACAAGCGCGGCCGCGGCTAGGGCACGCTGGAACCGTTGACGATGTTGTTCCCCAAGGATCCCGATCCGTGCGCCAGGCAGCCGAGCTCCAACTCGATCATGGTCAAATCGATCAGCGTCTTCTTGGGAACTTCGTTGGCGAATTCCCAGTGCTTGATGCGCAGGACCGCGAGATAGATCTTGCCAAAATCCGGAACGTCGATCACATGGCCGAAGCATCGGCCAAGCGTCGGGCACTCCACATTGTTGACCAACGAGCATTCGAGCGACTCCTGATCATCCGACTTCGCTGGAAGTTGATTGTAACGCTCCAGCAAACCGTCTGGAAGCCCTTCGCTGCCGCGGATGCGCTCAAATTGGCGGGCCACTCGATCGAGGAAGCCGGGATGGCGGGTGTAGGGCGCATCATTCTCCGGCTTGGGACCCAGGAAGTAAGGATCGGGATGCATGTCGACAACGACCGGACGGCCGGCGATGCGCAGGTTTTCAAACCGGGTGCCCAGAAAATGAACCGACGGAACGTAGCCCTCGAGCGGATGGTGCGTGGCAATCTGCCCGACGACGCGGTCGGCGGTGACGACCTCCAGCACGTTCAGGTCTTCGATCACCGTTGTGACCAGCGTGCTCCAGCCGTGGCCCGGCTTGAGGTCGCGGTGTCCCGCTACCTGCGTGTAGGCCTTGTTGAAGGAGATGACGCCTTCAAGACGGTAGGGCTCGGAATGCTCGGATAAATAGCCGCCGTCTTCAGAAAGTTTTGCGTTGGTCTGCGGCTTGATCTCCTGCTCGAGCGGATGAATCAGATCGCCGGTGAGGACGGTGGCTTCGGCGTGGTACTTATGGGTTCGGTCAGTGGACGTGGGTTCGGCCATGTGAGATGGTTCTCCCTTTCAAAGAAGCCCAGGGCCAGGGAGACCGGAAGGCTTCCTATTGATCAAAGTGCACATCGAGGATGCGACGGTCGATTTCGGTCCGCCCGCCCTGCGGAGTGATGCCGGATATGACCATAGTATAGGCTCCCTGCTGCAGGCCAGCGCCCGGGATGACGAGCGAAAAGGCCCCGATTCCCATGCCGGCCTGACTGTCGGCGGCGGCGGTATGCGACCAGGAAGAGCTCCCCTGAGGATCGTACAGTTGAAACACATAGCTTGTATAGTTGCCATCCTGCGGGATTTCAATGAGCACGCCGGCGCCCTGAATGCGATCGGCGGGGACGCTTAGATGCGCGTTGCCCCTGGTGCCGGTGTGGAAGCTGACCCAGGGGACGAGGCGCGGCTCAGTTGAAGCCGAGCGCAGGGCCGGAATGGTGGCCAGGTTCTGATACCCGACGAACGCCAGCAAGGCGGCGAATGCGGGCACGGCAAATGCGGGGCGGAACCAGTTGAACCAATCGTTCTTTTTCCGAAAGGGCCTGTCAGGCGCGTCCGACGAGCGCACTCGAGCGGGCAGGACGAGCCCCGGCAGCTGAACTTTTGCCTCTTCCACGAAAGCGACCCCGGCGCGAAGATCGAGAGTGCACTCCTGGCAATCGAACAAATGCTCTTCGAAGGCCTCGCGGAGCTCGGGCGTGAGCTCATCCAGCAGGAATCGCTCGACCGCCATCTGTTGTACCGCTTCGTTGTGTTCCATGGTTTCGCCTCCGGGTCTTTGAAAAAGCCGAACCCGCCCGCTCACTCCCTTATGCACTTCCTGAATAAACACTTACGCCCACCTTTTTGAGATATTCCGTTTTAAAAGCCTGCTTGGCGCGATGAAGAAGAACGCGCAAATACTCGCGGTCCACGCCGCGCTCGCGGCAAACCTCGTCCCGGTCCCGTTCGTCGAGAAAGACAGCCTGGAGCAGCGAACGGTCGCGTTCGGGCATGTCGAGGAGAATATCCCTGACCTTGGCCTTCATTTGCCGTGAAACCACGATGCCCAGAGCATCGGCGCCGGTTGCGGGAAGCTCGGGCTGGCCTTCCTCATCGAGCGACTGGCTGCGCGACGAGGAACGGTAGTGCTCGAACAGCACGTTGTTGCAAACCGTGTTGACGAACGCTCCGAGGCGCTCGGGATGACGCAGCGCGCCCTCCTTTTGCAAGGAGGCAAGCACGCGCGCGAAGGTCTCCTGGCGCACGTCTTCGATGGCGTGGGGTGACTGGAGCCGGGAGCGCAGCTTGAGATGGATCAGCTCGGTAAAGTAGACAACGAAGTGCTCCTGCGTGCGAACGTCACCCGCGCGGAGATTATCGATGTAACCTGCATCGAACTCGCGAAATTGCAATGCTTTCTCCGTAAATCCAGGAGAACGCAAGTATACCATCGCGCCAGCTTGCGAAGGACGTGGCGCGGCCTTGCCGGCGCGTGGACGTACACGCTTGTACACGTGGCGCGCGCCGTCCACGGCTGCGTCGTGAAGCGCGGCGGGGATCATGGAACCTGCCTCAGCACGCGCGGGTCTGCCGCACACGCAGCTTCCGCGTTGCGGGCTCCGATAGCGGCCAGGGCCAGGCGTTGCCCGCGTGAAAACCTCTCTACGAGGCAGGCCGCTCCGGAAAGGGTCTGCCAGTAGAGAAGCAGTCCGAACCAGCCACTGGAGAGCCAGATGGACAGAGGGAGAGAGAACCAGAGGCAATAAAACGAACAGAGCCAGCGGACGGAGACGTTTCGCCACGTCTGCGGCGGACGAGCGCAATCGAACACTGTGGTCTTTCCCTCCATATGGAGATAGGAAGCGTCTTGCCTGCCCGAATCGGACGCTGCCTGGAGCTGGCCGATGACCCGGTAAAGGATTCCGATCTGCGTGGTGAGCTCCGGCATCGCAACGTCCTCTGGCTCCATAGTGGCGAGGAGGGGTTTGCCGTTTCACTGGCGGGAATTATTTTCAGGTGAGCAGGGACACAAGCGGGCAACGGCCCATCTTTCCATGGGTTGCGCGCCTCCAACCTGGTGCGGGGCAGGTGGACGTGCGGCCGCAGCCGGATGCGGGCCGGCATTTTGAAGCGCCTGAAGCCGGCGCGGCGATGGCGAACTGCTGCTAATCTCAATGCCATGAGAGGGGGAGCCGATGAGACGAAGAGATGTTCGAGATTCCGGCGCAGTGGTTCACAGCCGCTGCCGGCGGAGTTATCAGCTTCTGGCGGCCATGCTTCTTCTAACTACGCCGGGCGCGGTGAGCGACCGGGGACTGCGCGCGGAGCCGGGCGGCGAAATGCAAAAGCAGTCCGACGCTTTCCCGTTCCGGGTGATCCAGGGCCGCATCACCGAAGTCAACGGCGATCGGGTGACGGTGAAGACGCCGGACGGCTTCCCTGGCGGCCCAGGGATACACGCGCAGTTTGTCACCTCGGGGCCGCGCTTTGAGGTGGACACTTCGGGCAGCCGCTTCCTGCTGGCCGACGGGAAACAGATCGACCGGCAGCCGCTTGCGGCCGGGGACCGCGTGGTGATGGTTCTAAGCGAGCCGGAGGCGGTTGCTCCAGCGGCATCGGGCGGTGAAGGCCAGAGCTATCGGGCGGTGATTATCGAGCGCGTGGTGACGGGGGACAGAATGGTTACGCATTAGGTCTCGCTGCCGAATTCGCGTGATTCGGTTAGGCCCTGTGCTTTCCCAGGTCCCAGAATCGGGACCTGGGGCACCCATTGTTGGCGCAAAGGCAAGCGGACAGAGACCTGGCCGGAGCGGTCTATGGCTGTTCGGCGAGTTTGTGCAGACGCTCGCTGACGTTCCAAAAAGCACGGCTGTCATGGTAGGCCGCTTTCCAGATTGAACCCTTGTCCGTGGTGATGGGAGTGCCGTCGGCCCGGGTGAGGTTATACAGGCCGTGATAGCGGGAATTGATGGTGTGGTTCTTGATGAAGGCCCACTGCTCGAGGAAGCGCTGAAAATAAATGGGATCTTCTTTACCGTAGCGCTGGTGCATCATCAGCAGCGCGTTCATGCCCTCGCATTCGACCCACCACTCCTTGAGCGTGTCTTCCGGCTTGCCGAAGGTGGTGCCTTCGCGGAAAAATCCGCCGTTGGCGTGGTCCCAGCCGTAGGCGAGAGCATGATCGACCAGCATCCTGGCCATGCGCTCCGTGGCCTGGCTTGCCTTGCCGTGAAGCACTTCGTCGGTTTCCAGCATGAGATAGCCGGCTTCTACGTCGTGACCGTAGGAATCGTGGTCGGGGATGGCCTGCCACTGGTTGGTGAAATAGAGATTCATCACCCCCGGCGCCACGCATATCCGGTCGCGGACAATGGCCAGCAATTCTTCGAGGCGAGCGCGGAGCGTGGGGTCAGGCCACACCTGGTAGAGGAGGGTGAATGCCTCAAGCAGGTGAATATGCGTGTTCATTGACTTGTAGCCGACCGGGCCAATGGGCCCAATCTCGAGCTGCCCGTCCGGCGCCTGGGGCACAACCGGCTTTCC
The DNA here is from genome assembly GCA_963770555.1 of uncultured Acidobacteriaceae bacterium. GTDB lineage: Bacteria > Acidobacteriota > Terriglobia > Terriglobales > Acidobacteriaceae > Telmatobacter. Next base: position 1,891,794 of record CAVYQC010000005.1, on the reverse strand, counting down.
ATCGCGCGTGAGCCACTCGAAGTATCCGCCGTTGACCGGGTCGTGCGCATGGCGATCGACCCAGAGAAAGCCGTTTTTCGCGAGCTCGAGCGCCTTCGGGTCTCCGGTGGCCTGGTAGGCGGCGGCGGCGCCATAAATGCAAAAGCCGATGCCATACAATTCTTTTTTGTCAGTGAACTCGGGAGCGATTTGGCCGGCATCGTCGAGGCCCCAGAAAAAGCCGCCGTCCTGCTTGTCCCACATGGTGTTTTCGAGGTAGTCGAGGCCCTGGCGAACGAAGGGTAGATATTGGTCCTTGAGCGTGGGCTCGCGCAGCACCACCTGCGACGCAACCCAGGTCATTCGCCCTTGAAACACGGAGAACTTGCCGTCGCTTGGAGCCCACTGCCAATCGTGCGTGAAATGGGAGTGAAAGCCGCCGTGCGCGCGATCGACGGATTGCGGAAACCAGACGTTCAAGACGTCGGCGTGCAAGGCATCGTCGACTTCCGCGGCCAGCTTGAGATAGGCCTCGCGCGTCGGCTGCGGCGCGGGCGGCGGCGAGGGCTGCGGGACGATGGAGATAGAGGAGAAGAGAAAAGTCAACGAAAACAGTGGCGCAAGCCGCATGGCGCGACCCTCCTTACGGATCGGTTGGCCGGGAAGACTGAGTGGAGATTTCTCATTGGCCATCCTCGACGCCGGCGTTCTTCACGATGCCCGCATCCTTCAATGCGCGCCGCTCCACATCGAGCGCCGAGCTGTGCAGAGCGGCCACGCGTTCCAGCGCCTGAGCCGCATCCCGGGTGCGGCCCTGCGATTTGAAGGCCTTGGCGAGCAGATAAAACGAGCCGGTATCGTCGGGATTCAGTTGAACAGCCTGGCGCAGGAGAGGAATTGCCGCATCGGCGCGGCCCAGGAGCAGTTGGGCTTTACCCAAATAAAAATAGATGGCCCACGAATCCGGAATGAGAGCAAGCGCCTTCTGAAGATAGGGAAGGCCCTGCTGGTACTGCTCCGATTGCACCAGCATAGCGCCCAGGTAATAATACGCATCGCCATCTTCGGGATCGTCGCGAATCGCCGCTTCGAGCTCCCGCTGCGCGTCGGCGTTCCGGTGCTGCCCGAGGTAGGCTTTGCCGAGCTCGCGATGAGCGCCGGGAAAGTGAGGCTGCGCCTGCAATACGGACTGAAAAGCCTGCGCCGCGAGGTCGAAATCCGTGGCGTCGGTATATGCCTTGCCCAACAGGAAGTTGGTCTGCGCGGGAGTAGTGCCGCTCGAAAAGAGCCGGGTGAATGTGGCCCTGGCCTGGTCTGCCTGCCCGGCGCGGGTATAGGCCAGGCCGAGCAGATAGAGCGCCGCCGCGTCGGCCTCCGCGGTCGCGGTCAACGGCTTCAACAGATCGATGGCTTCCTCCGCGTGGCCGGTGGAGGTGAGGCAGGTGGCCAGCAACAGGGCTACCTTTCGGTCGGAAGCGTCGCGAGCGTGCAGTTGCCGGAAGTAGGGCAGCGCGTGGGCATAGTCATCCTGCTTGAGGTAAGCCAGGCCGAGATTGAGCTCGGTTTCCCGCTGCCCAGGACTGAGGTCGAGAGCCTGTTTGTATTCTTCGATGGCTTCAGTGTAGCGATGAGTTTTGGCGAACAGGATGCCGAGGTTGGCAAGCGCGCTCACATTGCGCGGATCGAGTTGGAGCACCTTGTGAAAGCCGTCTTCGGCTTGCGTGTAATTCCCGGCTTGCATGGCCTGCACGGCCGAGTCGAAGATTTGCTTCGCCGTGCCGACACTCTGGGAGAATCCGGGATCGGCCGCGAGCAGCAGAGCGATGGCGAACGCGGAAATGCGGAAATTCATAAAGGGACTCTGTGCCCGAATTCCGCAGACAGCGATGGGCGAGGCTTCAATCCAGGCTGGATGAAAGTATGACACGGAACAAAGCGGCCGGGCCCCTGCGGACCCGGCCATTCAGGTGAAAGGAAGGGGCTTAGAAGTAGAACTTGCCGCCCAACTGCAACTCGCGAGGATCGTGAACCGAGGTGATCTGGCCGGAGGAGCCCGCGTTGGAGCCGGAGTAAGTGGTTCCCGCCGCTCCTGACGAAGACAGTCCGTGATTCACGTTCGCCCACTGGGTATGGTTGAAGACGTTGTAGCCTTCGAACCGCAGTTGGAAACGGGTGTTTTCGTTGATGGCGATGTTCTTGAACACGGAGAAGTTCCAGTTGTCGATTCCGGGTCCGTAGATGGTATTGCGGTGGAAAGTGCCGAAGGTGCCATTGGCAGGAACGGCAAAGACCGCCGGGTTATACCACATGGGGAATTGCCCGGAGGGAACACTGTGAGAGTGGGATTCCTTGTACGAGCCTCCCACGTAATCCGGACGAATATGGCCGAAGCCGCCATTGCCCAGGTTGCCGCTGGAGGTGAGGTCGCAGGCATCGTCGCTGGGACTATCGCCGTCGAGGCAGGGAGTTCCGCTCCAGAACTGCGTGGTGCCGGAGATCTCCCAGTTGCCAGCCACTTCCTGCACGATCTTGTTATCCTGCTTGAGCCCTGGGGTGTTGTAGATGTACTGCAGGTTGAATACATTTCTGCGATCGTACCCCGCCGGAGCATAGAACTTGGGCAGGGAAGCGTAGTCGGGGAGCGTGTTCTGGTCGCCGTCCACGTCTTCCAGGTCGGTTGCCTTGGCGAAGGTATAGTCGGCGTTGAAGGTGAGCGAGTTGCTGAACCTGCGGATTACCTTGAACTGCAACCCGTTGTACGCGGAGCTGGCCCCCATGTCGGTTTGAATGATGGAGCTGTAACCCGCGTAGGGCAGGATTGCCTGGGTGACGTTGTTGACCGCGCCCAGCGCGCCGGGATTGATGACGTTGGTATAGCCCAGCGGCAACTGTTCCAGCTCGTGAAGATAGATCTGATGCCGCGACTGGCTGCCGATATAGGACGCATCGAGGGCCATCTTGAAGGGCAATGCCTGCTGGATGCCGAAGTTGAATCCATCCGTAGTAGGAATCATGCCTTTTCTCAGCACCGTGAGGACGCCGCCCGAGGTTGTCAAAGGAGTGCCGTTCACCTCAGAGGCGGAGATGCTCCCGATGTTGCCGCCATAGATCGTCGGAGTGTAGACGTTGGGCGGATTGCTGATGCCGCCGAAGTTGAAGGTGTTTTGCTGGTAGCGCTCGTAGAAGATGCCAAAGCCGCCGCGGATGGCGGTTTTGCCGTTTCCGAATACATCCCAGGCGAAGCCAAGGCGCGGGCCGAGGTTGTTATAGCGGAAGTCCATTCCGCCCTTGGGCAGACCGTCAGTGCCCTCGCGGACCATGCCGTTGTACGGGTTGCCGTAGTTGGTCACTCCCCCGCAGCCGTTGCCGTTGTTGACGCCCGCGCCGCAGATCGATCCCTGGGTTGGAGCTTTTCCAGGAACATTGGCGGCGGTATTGATGGTCACCGCGTCGGAAGGAATGTACTGGTCGGGCTCAAAGTAATACTGGTGATATTGCCCGGTGGTGTAGGTGGGTCCGAGGAACTGGTAGCGGAGGCCGTAGTCCAGAGTGAGTCTCGGTTTCACCTTCCACGTATCCTGCGCATAGCCCTCGTACTGGAACATGTGGAACGCGCCGAAGACGAAGGCGTTGGTCTGGCTGGTGGTGGTGGCGTTGCCGAGGAGCATGTTGGCCATGCCGTTGTTGGAATTGAGAGGGTTCTGGTTGCTGGCGCCGAAACCCAGGGAGACAGGCTCCTGCCACGAGCCTTCCTGGCCGTTTTCGTTCAGATCGAGCAGGAGTCCGAACTTGAAGATGTGATCTTTCCAGACCTTGGTCACGTCGTCGTTGGCCACCACGGTGTTGCCTGTGGAGGTCCATCCGGCGGGGAAGATGCCGGTGCTGACGTAGCCGCCGCCGTCTGTAAAGGCCGGGGCCAGATCGTGGGTGTTGGTGGAGGGATAGAGATCGGAGAACGTCCAGCCCTGGGTTGACTTGTCGTACAGGGACTTGGAAGTGCCGGGGACGATGTCGACAACCTGGGTTAAATGTAGCCAGCCGACCGATGCTTCATTGGTCAGTGTGGGGGAGATTACATTGGTCAGCTCCCAAGCCCAGCTCTTTCCCGGCTTCTTCCGGTACATGGGCGTGATCGGGAAGCTGGGACCGGAGAAGATGCCAAAGCCCTGATGTTCCTCCTGCCGGTCGTCTACATAACGGAAGAAGGCATTGGCCTTCGGTCCGAAGGTGTAGTCGACACGGGCGGCGTACTGGTTCTTGTAAAAGACGTAGGTGTCCTGGAAGTTGACCTGCTCTTCGTCGCCATAACCGTTGTTGAAGATGGGACGGTTGAAGTTGCCCTTGAAACCGGGGCTAAGGTCATTGATCATGGCCGCGTACTGCGAATTGAACTGCGCGGAGGGGATTACGTTGTCCTTGATGGGCGTGCCGCCGGTGATCTCGCCGGCCGCGTCGTAGGTGACGGACCCAGGGACGAAGGCCTGGCCGTTCTGCACCTGGCCGGCGGGCAGAGCCGGCGCATTGGTTTGCGGGTCGCTCTGGTAGGTGGGGACGTTGATCGGCGTGCAGGCGCCGGACGGGCCGCCGTTATAGTAATCGCACATGGCGCCGGTGCGGTACATGGGGGCCAGGTTCGCCGATGCCAGTTTGTTGCCCGAGGTGTCAAGGCCCAGCATCCCCGGCACGGGCATGGTGTAATAGGTTCCGCCGTTGGGACGGCTGGCGCGGGTGCCTTCATAGTTGAAGAAGAAGAAGGCCTTCTTGTTGCTGCGCGGGGAAATCTTGGGAATCGGAATGAATCCCCCGATGTTCCCGCCGAACTGATTGAAACGAAGTACCGCGCGCGCTGAACCGTCGTGGTTGCTGAACCAGTCGTTGGCGTCGAAGTCGGTGTTGCGGTCGAATTCATAGACCGTGCCGTGGAAATGGTCGCCGCCGCTTTTGGTATTGACCAGAATCATGACGCCCGGGCTGCGGCCGTATTCGGCGTCGTAATTGCCGGTGAGCGTTTTGAATTCGCCCACCGCGTCAAGGCTCAGGTCAGTGTACTCACCGTCGTTGGCCCCGATGTCGGTGTTGATGATGCCGTCGAGGAAGAAGTTGTTGTCGGTGCCGCGCATTCCGTTGACGTAAAAGTCGTCAGTCTGGTTGAAGACCAGCCGGAACTGGGAGGCGTTGTTGGTCACTACGCCCGCCGTGGTGGTGAGCAAGGACTCGAAGTCACGCCCGTTCAAGGGCTGCTCGACGACCTGGCGCTGGTCGATGACCTGCGCGTTATTGGAGCTGGTGGTGTCAATGGTGGGCGTCTCGGTGCTCACGGTTACCGTTTGAGAGGTTTGACCGATGGTCAAGCGCAGCTCACCCAGGCCGAGGGTCTGGTCCTGATCGAGCACCACTCCGTTGCGGTCCAGCTCCTCCATTCCACGGGCCATGATCTTGAGGTTGTACGTGGCTGCCTGCAGGGGCAGCAACTGGAAGTTACCGGTACTGTTGGTGGTGGTTTCGCGGGTGAGATCGCCGGTGGCCGCGTTGAAAATGCGCACCTGTGCTCCCACAACCACGGCGCCCGATTGATCGACGACGGTTCCGTTGATGGTTCCGGTCTGGGCCTGCAGGCTGGCGCCTGAAAGGAACGCCAGAAACAAGGCGACAACCGCGCATTGCAGTACGAGGCAGGATTTGGATATGCCGAAAATGCGGTTGAGGTTCTTTGCTCGAATCCTCATCGCCAATAGGTTGGATGTTCCTTGGCCGTTCAAGTCTTTGCTCTGAAGACCGCGTACATTTCGAGAGTTTGACACTGGATGCATGGCCCTTAGTCCTCCTGAAAGTGCTGGTTTGCGCGCACAGATTCCCCACAGCTCAACCTGAGTGAGCTGGCTTGCGCACGGATTTGGGCATAACTCAACCGTTTGAACTCTAGGGGCTCAACGGCCGGTCAATTCACGCGTGTATGTTTTGTTATGCTTCCGCGCTTTGTTTACGGGGTGTGATCACTCGATGCAAACCTCCTGGAGAGATTGCTCGTGTGCAGATGGGGTAACTCAAACGATTGAGCTGGAAATAGCCCAATGGTTTGAACGTGGAACGCTCAATGATTGCCGACCATACGCGCTCAAAAACCCATTGTCAACACTTTTTTGAGATCGATATCAAAATCGGCGCGGAAAGGTCTGCAAGTTGGAGATAATTCGATTAAGTGTCTAATTTTCACTGAGGAAACACAGTTTTCATGTGCGCACTGGGGCTCTTCGGCCATCCCGGCAGAGAGGAATGGTTTCGCTACCATCATGCGGCGGCCGGGCGGCGCCTCGATCCTGCGCCGGGGGCGCAGCGGAGGGGTTCGAGGGAGCGCGGAGGCTGGTTGAAGATGCCATGCGGCCGAGCTGCCCGGCGCCGGCTATGGCGCGTGCGCGCATGGCGGGCGCAGGCAGGACGGTGAGCGATTCGCTCACTGCTGCAGAACTACCTGATTGCCTTCGTTGAGGCCGCCGACAATTTCGGTGACGGAGCCGTTGGAGAGTCCGACCTTCACCGGGATTTTGCGGACCCCATCTTTCTGATTCTTATCGGGGACCTGCACCGAAGCATTCTTCTGGCCATCGTAGATGACCGCATTCTCAGGGACGCTGAGCACGCCCTTGTGCTCGTCGAGCAGAATCTCCGCATTGGCGGTCATGTTGGCTTTAAGCTCGCCGCCGGGATTGTTGATGGAGACGCGGACCTCAAATGTGGTTACGTTATCCTTTTCGACGCCCATGGGAGCGATCTTGGTCACCTTACCGTAAAAGGGGCGGTCGCGGAAGCTCTCGACCTTGATGCGCGCGGGCTGGCCCATATAAACGTGGGCGATGTCCGCCTCATCCACCTTGCCCTGCACGTAGACCTCGGTGGTGTCGCCCTCGGTCATCACCAGCGTAGCCGTGGAGCCGAGTACCAGGATGGAGCTGACCGCGTCGCCGATCTCCACGTCGCGAGACAGGATGACGCCATCCATGGGCGCGACGATGGTGGTGTAGGAGAGCTGCTCCTCGAGCTGCTTGAGGCTGGCCTGGTTCTCCAGCACCTGGGCGCGGGCCTGCCTCAGGCGAGCCGCATCCACGCCGATCTGCGCCTGGGCCGAATTGCGCCGGGTGAGCGCGGCCAGGTAATCCTTATTGGCGTCGTCGAGGGTCTGCCGGCTTACGATGCCATCCTTCTGCATTTCGAGGTTGCGGTCGAGAGTGGCCTTGTACATGGGCAGGTCAGGAGCCGCGGCGTTCACCTTGTCCTGCTCGATGTTGGCCAGATAAGTGGAAACGTTGGCCTCCGCGGAAGCCAGCTGTGCCCGCTGCGCGTCTACCTGGGCCAGGATTTCCTGCTGGTCGAGCTGCGCCAGTTGCTGGCCTTTTGTCACGTGGTTGTTAATGTCCGCGAAGAGTTTTTCGACGATTCCCGAAGCCTTGCTCTTGACTTCGACTTTGGTGATGGGCTGAATTTTGCCGGTAGCGACCACCGACTGCGTCACGTCGCCGCGCGTGACTTTGGCCAGCCTATTGGGATCGATGGACGAGCCTTTAACCACGCGGACCAGGCCGAATGCCGCGAACAGCACGATGGCCGCAACCCCGCAGCCCAGCCAGATCCAAAACCGCTTGTTCCTTCGCGATGCGGCCACAACACCCTCCCAGCGCATTTTCGAGCGCGATGGACTTCAGGGGCAGACGAATGAGTGCAAAACGGACTACCGGATAGGACGCCCCCGACGCGCCTCTGTCACCCGATGCCGTGGTTTACGCAATTGGCCGGCTGCCGGTTCCCCGGCCGCAAGGCGCCCCCAGGGACCGGCCGCCGGGAACTCCAGGGTGCGGTCCTGCGTACTCTCAAACGAGCGCCCTCCCCGGACGTCCAAGCGTTATGCAGACCTTCTCAGACACACTCGGGCAGGTTGTCCGCGCCATCATGGCCAATAAGCTGCGCAGCTTCTTGACCATGTTCGGCATTGCCTGGGGCGTGGGTTCGCTGCTGGTGCTGGTAGGGCTGGGCGAGGGCTTCCGGTCAGGGCAGCGCCGGCAACTGTCGCGTCTGGGCAACGATCTGGTGATGATGTGGAACGGAACCATACCGGCGCTGGCGAACCAGCACACCGGGATGCGGCCCTACCAACTGACGCTGGGCGATGAGGCGGCGCTGCGCAAATTGCCGGAGCTGCGCGCGGTTACCGATGAGCTGTCGCGCTCCGATCTCTACGAAGTGAGCCAGTGGAGCAACACCTCGGGCCACGTACTCGGAACCGAGCCCAATTACACCACGGTGCGCTACATTCCCATGGCCGTGGGCCGGTTTCTCGACGACCAGGACCTGAAGGATTACCGGCGCGTGGCGGTGCTGGGATGGAAGAGCGCACAACTGCTGTTTCCCGGCCGGCCCATGGTGGGCGAGACCATCACCATTGACGGCACCGACTTTACCGTGATCGGCCAGGTGGAGAAGATCAGCCGCGGCAACGACGACTACGACGACGAAAAGATCTATATCCCGGTGACCACCATGCAGGAGCTGTTCGCGCTCAAGGGAGACAACATCCCAAGCGACGCGCTCACCTCGCTGCAATACCAGCCCGCCATCCGCGACGACGCCGCGGCCGCGGTGGCCGCGGTACACCGCACCATCGCCGCGCGGCACGGCTTCGACCCCGCGCTGCTGGACGCCTTCAACGAATGGGACACGATTCAGGAGGATCGCTTGATCGGCGTGATCTTCACCGCCATGGATATTTTTCTGGGCGGCGTGGGGATTGTGACCCTGGGACTGGGCGCGGTGGGCATCATAAACATCATGCTGGTTTCAGTCACCGAGCGAACCCGCGAGATCGGCCTGATGAGGGCGGTTGGGGCCACCAGGAACAGTGTTCTGGCGCAGTTTTTCTGGGAGGGATTGCTGCTGACCGGAATCAGCGGGCTGATCGGCATCGCCTTCTCGGCGGCGTTCATGGGGCTGCTGCAGATGTTGCTGACGGACAAGATGCCGGGATGGGATCCGCCGCGAGTGGTGCCGTGGTCGGCGGCTCTGGCGCTGGGAACGCTGCTGGCGAGCGGAGTGGCGGCGGGGCTTTATCCGGCGAGCAAAGCCGCGGACCTCGATCCGATCGAAGCGCTGCGGAGGGAGTGAAAGTGCAGCTTCCAGCTCTTAGCTTTCAGCTCTCAGCTTGGTTGTGCGGGAACGATTGGTGGTGTTGGAAGGGCGATGAGTGTTGAAACACTTGGGATTGCGGGTTGCTTCTTAGCTAAAGGCTAAGAGCTGGTACCGTGTCCATCAGGTTCCGTGCTATCCCAGGTCCCAAAAACGGGACCTGGGGCACCCAGATTCATCCGGTCCGTTACGAAATCACGAAGACACGGTACGAGAGGCTAAAAGCTAAGAGCTAAGAGCTGAGAGCTAGAAGGTAGGAGCTAACGATCATGTTGAAAGACATTCTTGGGCAGGCCTGGGAGGCGATGCTTTACAATCGCCGGCGCACGGCCATCACCATGATCGGCATGGCCTGGGGCATTGCCACGGTGGTGCTGCTGCTGGCCTACGGAGCGGGTTTCAGCCGCGCCATCGAGACCATCTTTGCCGAGTGGGGCACCAATACGATCGGCTTCTTTCCCGGCCGCACCAGCGAGCAGGCGGGGGGCGACAAGGCGGGCGTGAAGGTGAGGCTGACGCTGGACGATATCGACCGCGTGACCGCCGCGGTGCCGTACATTACGCACATATCGCCGATGGCCTCACTGGATGCGACGGTCGAGAACGATCTGCACACCTACACCTGGAGCGTGCTGGGCGTGCGGCCAGCCTACGCGGACATTCTCAAACTGACGCCGGTTGAGGGCCACTTCTTCAATGGCCTGGAAGACCGGCAGCGCGCGCACGTCTGCGTCATCGCGTCGGAGGCCAAGACCAAGCTTTTTTCGGGCGCCTGGGCGGTGGGCGAGACCATCCGGCTGAACGGCGTCCTGTTTACCGTGGTGGGCGTGCTCAAGCCCAAAATGCAGGAGAGCAACGACGACATCAACCGCACCGTCTATGTGCCTTTCAACACCATGAGCGACTTGAAAGACACCACCTATATCGACGGCGCGTGGTTCAGCTACCACGGCGATTACCAGCAAATCGAGAAGACGCTGCGCGAGACGCTGGCCGCGGCCCACCACTTCCAGCCCAGCGATCACAACGCCGTTTTTGTGGCCAACCTGATGACGCAACTGGCGCAGTTCCACATTCTGTCGATCGCGCTGCAGGTGCTGCTCTCGATGGTGGGATCGCTCACGCTGGGCATAGCGGGCGTGGGCCTGATGAACATCATGCTGGTGGCGGTGCAGCAGCGGACGCGGGAGATCGGCGTGGAAAAGGCGCTGGGCGCGCGCCGCCACAACATCCTGCTGCAGTTCATGGCCGAGGCGCTGGCCATTACCGGCGTGGGCGGGGCGTGCGGCATTTCGCTGGCCTACCTGATCTCCGCGCTGGTGGGGCGCATCACGTTTTATAGCGCAATGGCCAAGAACGCAACCGACGCGGATATCCGGCTGATCATCTCGCCCACGTCGGTGATTGTGGCAACGGCGATTCTGGCGGTGACGGGCGTGGTGAGCGGGATGATTCCGGCCATTCGGGCGGCTAATCTCGATCCCATCGAGGCGCTGCGGTACGAATAGCCGAGCGGCGCTTCAGTTGTATGGATGCATCTCGTCAAGGCCGCGGAAGAAACTGCTCCGGGGCTAAAGCCCGAATCGCTCCTGCCGGCTTTATGCGGGGGTTGAAACCCCCGCCTCCCTCCGGGTTGACACTTTCCGAGGCCAGTTCCAGCGGGGCTTTCCAAACACGATTCCTTCGATCATTGCGAAGGCTTTGCCGCGCTCATTTTGGCGCGGAGACGCTGTTCGGCATCGGTGGGCCAGTATTTGCAGTTGAGGCGGATGAAGACCGAGGTGTAGGGAACGGTCAAAGTGGTTTTGAGAACCAGCACGCGCAGCGTTTGCCCGGCCTCGGCCATTTGCGCGATCAACCTGTCGTGCAGTTCGGACTCAACCGGGTAGCCGCGCAGAACCTCGGCGATTCGCTTCCGGTAGGCCGTGGCTCCGGGCGCGTCGCTGTCGGGAACATAAGGTAGCTCGGCGTCCATAAAGATGTCGGGGCGGACGTGGATTGAGCTGTTCACCTGCTGGAGCACGTATTGGACGACCTCAATCTGATCGGCATGGGTCTCGATGGTCTCGATGCCCGGCGCAACCTGGAGCGGATAAGCCGAATCGGCGATGAGGATCCAGTTGCGGTGGCCCAGCAGTGGAAGACGCTCGGCGAGGATCGTTTTCCAATCCGGTTGATTGGAAGGGGAAGCCGCGGGCGCTGAAACGGCTGCAAGCAGCAGGCTGACGAAAAGGATTGCTTTGCGCATTTCAAAAGTCCTCCAGAAACTGAAGTCGAAGGCCAGCGCCGGCGCCGCCGGCGGTCACCCGCCGAGCCGCGCCATCCAGGCGGCGAGTGCGCGCTGATCGTCGCTGCCCGATGCCTGCGCGGCCCGCACATTGCGGCGCTCGTTGCTCGAACGGTTCTGGCTCAGCTTGAACTTGCCCTCGATGCGCGCAATGGGCATGCGAAACGCCACGATGCCGGCCAGCATGGTGCGGCGAAATCCTTCCGGCATTGCCTGCCAATTCTCCGCGTAGGCGGGATCGTGCATGGCGATCAGCGCGGCGAGCACGGCCTCCTTGCCGGCTTCATCCTCGACCAGCGAAAGCGTTCCGTAGGCGTGGATGGCGATGTAATTCCAGGTGGGAACCGAAAGCGGCTCCTCGTAGAGCGCGGGCGAGACGTAGCTGTGCGGTCCCGGAAAGACAACCAGCGTTTCGCTGCCGGCGAGGGACTGCCAGTGGCGGTTGGCGCGCGCAAAATGGCCTTCGAGCACGCCGTGCTCGCCCTCGTCTTTGACCACCAGCGGAAGATGCGAAGCCTGCGCGGCTGACTCGGACTGTGGGCCGAAGAGAATGGCGAACGAATAGGCGCGCATGGCTTCGAGGAGGAGGGCGCGATCGGAAACCTGGTTGAATTTGGGCGCGTACATCGAGCGACCCTCCGGCATCACCGGGTATCGAGAAGTCTACTGCCTCCGGGCCTGAAGGCCGGATGCCGGTTGTGCCGAATTTCAGGAGCCTGAAGGCTCCTGCTCCCTCCCACGCTTCTTGCTCGGCAGCAGGGAATCGAGAAAGAGCAGACAGGCGCCGGTGACGATGGAGCTGTCGGCTACGTTGAAATCGGGCCAGTGGTAATGGTAGATGTGCACCTCGATGAAGTCCACTACCGAGCCGTAGAGAATGCGGTCGTGCACGTTGCCGAGCGCCCCGCCGAAGATGAGCGCGAGGGCGACGGTGGTGAAAGTGATGTGGCTGCCCAGACGGACGAGAGCGACGAGGACTACGACGGAAGCGAGAAGCGTAAAGACGATGAGGCTGAGGCGGACCAGGTGCGGCGAGGCCGAATCGGCGAAGAGCGAGAACGCGGCGCCTTCGTTGGTCCAATGGGTGATGCGCAGAACGCGGGGAATGACCGGAATGGCGCCGCCTATGGGGATATGGCGCGCGACCCAGGCTTTGGTGAGGCGGTCGGCCACGACCACGAGAGCGGAGATGAGCAGGAGCCAGGGGAGACGGCGGGGTGCTTGAAAGCTCACTGGGCTGGCTCCTCTTGAACGGAGTTAAGGTTTGCGTTCGGGGTCTCCCACCCTTTCGCCAAAAAGAAGGCGAAAGGATGGGGCACGGGGCTTTTTGGGTTGTCGGGCCAGGTCACGCTGCGGCCTCCGGCTGAGGAGGCTCGATGCCCATTTCCCTGAGCATCGATTGGCAGCGGGTGCAGACGTCGCGCCAGATGCCGTAGGAGGAGACTTCGGGCATGAAGTTCCAGCAGCGGGCGCATTTGTGGCCTGCGGCCAGGTAGACCGCAAACCAGAGGTCGTCGGACGAAATCAGAGTCTTGCGCCGTTCCCCTTCATTCAGATTCGGTGCCACGTTTCGTTGTGCCGGATCCTCGTAAATCAGGACGTTTGAGACGTTCAACAACTCTTTCAGTCCTGCTTCGTTGCGCTTGAGAAGCGGGAAGATTTCCGCTGTTGCATGAATATGAAGTTCGGCTTCGAGAGACTTGCCGATCATCTTATCTTGGCGAGCTAATTCGAGGAGCTGCAGAGCCAAGCTGCGGATCGTGAGTAGATCCCGCCATTCTTCAAGCAGCGGTGCGGGGTCCCCGGAGAAGATTCCTTCCGGCTTGGGAAATTGCGCGAGGTGCACGCTGGCTTCGCGGCCTTCTGCTTTGGGCAGGTACTCCCAGACCTCGTCGGCCGTGAAGCTGAGGATGGGCGCAGTGAGCCGCACCAGCGCTTCGGTGATCTTCCACAGAACCGTCTGCGCGGAGCGGCGCGCGTGGCTGGTGGGCGCGAAGGTATACATGCGGTCTTTGAGCACGTCGAGATAGAAGGCGCTGAGGTCGACGATGGCGAATTCGTTGACGGCCTGATAAATGCGATGGAACTCGAAGTCCTGGTACCAGGCCAGGATTTTTTCGGCGAGGTCGCGGGTGCGGGCCAGCATGTAACGGTCGAGCGGCAACAACTCGGCTTCTTTCACCGCGTCGCGCTCCGGGTGGAAGCCGTGCAGATTGCCAAGCAGGAATCGGAAGGTGTTGCGCAGTTTTTTGTAGAGCTCGGCGCAGCGCTGCATCAGGTTTTCGCTGCCGACCATGTCTTCGCGGAAGTCGACCGAGGCCACCCAGAGGCGGACAATTTCGCCGCCCATGCGGCTGGCGATGTCGACCGGGTCAACGCCGATCCCCAGCGATTTCGACATGGCGCGTCCCTGCTCGTCGAGGGTCCAGCCGACCGTGGCCACGTGCGAGTACGGCGCGCGGCCGCGCAGGGCCACAGAGGTGAGCAGAGACGAGTGGAACCAGCCGCGGTGCTGGTCGCCGCCCTCCAGATAGAGGCACTCCGGGCGTTTCGTGCCGTCTTGGTCTTGGAAGGCTTTGTAGATGGATTTGAGGTCGGGATCGGATTCGCAGACCGCGAGCCAGCTTACGCCGGAGTCGAACCAGACGTCGAGAATGTCGGTTTCCTTGCGGAAGCTCGCGCCGCCGCAGTGGACGCAGCTGGTTCCGGCGGGCAGCAGCGCGGCCACGCCGGTGGTGTGCCAGGCTTCAGCGCCTTCGCGCTCGAAGAGATTGACGATGGTGCGATTCAGATCCTCACTGCGAATGGGCTCATTGCAGCCTTCGCAGAGAAACACCGCGATGGGCACGCCCCAGATGCGCTGGCGGCTGATGCACCAGTCGGGGCGGGTGGCGATCATGTTGGAGATGCGCTCCTTGCCCCAGGCCGGGTCCCAGACCACCTTGTCGATCTCTTCCAGGGCCAACTGCCTGAAGGTTTTTTCCTGGTTTTGGAGCAACTTTATAGGCGTGTCGAGGTTAATGAACCACTGCTCGGTGGCGCGGTAGACGATGGGATGGTGGCAGCGCCAGCAATGGGGATAGGAGTGGTCGAGCGATCCGGAAGCCAGCAGCGCCTGGTTCTCTTCGAGCATGGCGACGATGACCGGATTGGCGGCCCACACCTTGAGGCCGTCGAAGGCGGGCGGCGTGGCAAAGGGCCAGGCGGCGGGATCGACGTGAAGGTAGCCGGCGGCGTCCACACGGCAGGTGAGGTCGAGGCCGTAGCGCTGCCCGGTGAAGAAATCCTCCGCGCCGTGGGCGGGCGCGGTGTGGACGGCGCCGGTGCCGGCATCGGCGGTGACGTAGGTGGCCAGGACGCCGAGGACGGTGCGGTCCAGGAACGGATGCTGGAAATGCACATTTTCGAGCCTTGATCCCTTGAAACGCTCGATCTCAACCGCATCCTGGAGTTTGCACTGTGTCTTTACGTCTTCGGCCAGTTCCGCCGCCACGATATACACGTCCGCGCCCTGTTTCAGCGCCACGTAATCGAAATCGGGATGGAAAGCCACCGCAAGGGACGCGGGCAATGTCCAGGGTGTCGTGGTCCAGATGATGGTCCAGACGCGATCATTTGCAAGCAGCCGGTTCAGCGTCTCGTCGGCAGTGGACCGGTCGTCGAGCATTTTGTAGCGCACGTAGACCGAGGGGCTGATATGCTGCTCGTATTCGACTTCAGCCTCGGCCAGTGCGGTGCGGTCGTGAATGCACCAGTAGACGGGTTTCAGCCCGCGGTAAACGAAGCCTTTTTCGAGGAAGCCGTAAAATGCCTCCAGGGTGCGGGCTTCGTAATCGCGCGCCATGGTCTTGTAGGGCGCGGTCCAGCGCCCGAAGCAGCCAATGCGCTCGAATTGCTCGGTTTGCAGGTCAACGTATTTTTGCGCATAAGCGCGGCAGGCATCGAGAACGGCGGGAACGGGCATCTCAAGCTTTTTGCGGCCCAGTTTTTCGTCGACCTTGATCTCGATGGGCAGGCCGTGACAGTCGTAGCCGGGGACGTAGGGAGCATCGAAGCCGGCCATGGATTTGGATTTGACGACGAAATCCTTGAGGCCTTTATTGAGGGCGTGACCCAGGTGAATGGGGCCGTTGGCATAAGGAGGGCCGTCGTGGAGCAGGTAAGCGGGACGGCCGCGGCCGGCTTTGCGCAGCTCTTCATAGAGGCCGAGCGAGGCCCAGCGGGCAAGCCGAAGGGGTTCATTCTGAGGCAGATTGGCCTTCATCGGGAAGGCGGTTTGCGGCAAAGTGAGGGTCGCCTTCAGTTCCGGCGCAGAGGACATCGTGGCTCCGTTGTGCGGTGCGAAGTTGTGCAATACCCAGTTTAAATGGCAAAGCGATGACATTTGGGTAACAAACGGCGCGAAGCCGGCGTCTATTGTTTATGGAAGCTGGGAATCGGGCGGAATATGAGACTCTGGATACTGAAGTTCCCGGACAGGAGTACTTCGGGTCCAAGACAAGGGCGGGCAACCTAAAGCATAATGGAGGGATGGGCCTGTAAGCGGCCATGCCCCGGACTGAACAGGCAGGGAAAACCGAGCCAGCACTCACTATGGCAAACGAACTACTCACACAGTCAGAAGCGGAGACCCGGCCGGCTTCCTCACGCATGGAAGGGCACGAGCTGGATGCTTTTCTGGGCAAGGCATTCGATGAGAAGCCCATCTGGTCAGGGCTTTACGAGAGCATCCGCGACGTATTTTTCCCGCCCAAGCTGCCGCCGCTGGAGCTGACCTCGACGCCGATCCCGGTTCCGGACCGGATGGCGGTGAAGCCCAATCCCTGGGCAATCGGGGTTTCGACGACTACCAACCTGATCATTCTGCTGATTGTGCTGTATTTCGGGGTGAGGCAGGCGATCAAGGTGGTGAACCCGAGCTTGCTGACTCCCATCGACGTGGGCGACTTTAAGGCGCCAAAGGACTTGAAGATGGCCGGGGGTGGCGGCGGAGGGGGCGACCGGAGCATTATCCAGGCCAGCCAGGGCAAGCTGCCCAAGATTGAAGAAAAACCGATTGTTCCCCCGCAGGTGCAGACCTTCGACAAGCCGAAGATTCCGGTGCCGCCGGCCCTCGATGTGCAGAAGAACATCACGCTGCCTGACAATCCCATGCTTCCGAACATCGGCATGAAGACTTCTGCGAACGTGGTGCTTTCCAACGGAACCGGCAACGGCGGCGGCATGGGCACGGGCAGCGGCGGGGGCTTGGGATCGGGCGCCGGCGACGGATACGGGCCGGGACAGGGCGGGAACACCGGCGGCGGGCTGTACCAGATCGGCGGCCGGGTATCGGCTCCGGTGCCGCTGAATAGCGTGGAAGCGGAGTTCTCCGACGAGGCGCGGCGGGCGAAGTACCAGGGCGTTTGCCTCATTTCCATGATTGTGGATACCAACGGGAATCCGCAGAATCCGCGCGTGGTGCGCGCGCTGGGCATGGGGCTGGATGAAAAGGCGCTGGAGGCGGTGCGGAAGTACAAGTTCAAGCCGGCGATGAAGGACGGCAGGATTCCGGTTCCGGTAATGATTACAGTCGAGGTGAATTTCCGGCTGTATTGAATGGCATTTGAATGGGCATGGAGAGCGAAGCGCGTTTGCGTTTCGCTCTTGCTGCGTTTGCGGTTGATTGCATACGGCAAGCGTTCGTAACGGCGCTTCCAATTGCGGCAAGAATCCCGCCGGGGCTGAAGCCCGTGTTTTCTTTGGATCGCTTGCGGCACGAGTAAACTCGTGCCCTGACACCTCTTGCGCGGCTGAGCGCGATCATCGTTATTGCTTGATGACGGTGCCGTCGCGGAGGCGGATTTCGCCCCATCCGCCGTTCAGCGGGCTGGCGGTGAAGGGAGATTTGGCGGCTTCCTTTTCGTCGATCTCGATGCCCCAGCCGGGCTTTTCGCTCACCCACAGGTAGCCGTCGCGCATCTCCGGGCAGCCCTGGAAGATGGCCTGGGTGCGCTCGTTGAAGGGCGTGTACTCCTGGATGCCGAAGTTATAACTCACAATGTCGAGGGTCACGTTGGCCATGTGGCCTACGGGCGAAACGTCGCCGGGTCCGTGCCAGGCCGTCTTCACGCCAAACTGCTCGGCAAGGATGGCGATCTTGCGCGCGGGGCTGAATCCGCCCACCTGAGAGAGATGGCAGCGGATGTAGTCGATGAGGCGCTCGGCGATCAGCGGCTGCCACTCGTGCGGGTTGTTGAACAGCTCGCCCATGGCGATGGGCGTGGCGCAGTTCTGGCGAATCTGGCGGAAGTAGTCGATGTCTTCAGGGGAGAGCGGATCTTCGAGGAAGAACATGCGGTACTGCTCGGCTTGCTTGCAGAACTCGACGGCTTCATTGGGCGTGAGGCGCTCGTGCATGTCATGGAGCAGCTCCACTTCGTCGCCGAGCTCGCGGCGGCAGATTTCGAGGAGCTTGAGGGCGCGGCGCATTTGATAGGCGGGCTCGAAGAGCGGCTTGTCATGGAGCGCCTTGAGCGCCGTGGCGGAATTGTGCGACGAGCCGTAGCCGGCCATACCGGGCAGGCCCACCTGCACACGCACGTTGCGCCAGCCCTGGGCCATATATTGCTTTGCGCTGGCGACTACGTCTTCGAAGTCGGCGCCGCTGGCGTGCGCGTAGGTGTCGACGGCTTCGCGGCATTTGCCGCCGGCGAGCTGGTAGACGGGCATGCCGGCCTGGCGGCCCTTGATGTCCCACAGGGCCTGATCGACGCCGCTGATGGCGTTGTTCAGCACCGGACCGTTGCGCCAGTAGGAGCTGTCGTTCGAGGACTGCCAGATGTCTTCGATGCGGTCAGTGGTTTTGCCCAGCAAGAACGGCTTGAGATAGAGCTCGACGGCCGGCTTCACGAGATCGGCGCGCTGCGTGAAGGTGGCGCAGCCGTAGCCGTAGAGGCCATCCTGATCGGTGGTGATCTTGACCACCGACAGGCGCACGCCCGCGGGCTCGCATTCGATGACACCGATGTCTTTGATGCGCGGTTGCGGCATGGCGCGCGTGGCGCGGGCAACCTGTTCTTCGGCATGGGCGATGCGGGGAACGAGGGCGAGAGCGCCCGCTCCGGCGAAGGACTTCAACAAATCACGGCGTGGAATCGGCATTTTTGCTTCCTCTCCCTTCGGTCCGTAAGATTTCCGGACGCGATGGGAAAGGCAATTTTACGGCATGATGCGGGGATGGGGTGATGCAGTGACCCGGGTCTGAAAATCCAGACCTGGGGCACCCGGCTGTTGTGGTATCCCAGGTCCCAAAAGCGGGACCTGGGGCACCCGCGATTTGTGGTATCCCAGGTCTGAAAATCCAGACCTGGGGCACCCGGGATTTGTGGTGGGAGTTCTTGTTTCTTTTCAGGAGACCAGTTGCGAGAGCGGGGCGAACTTGTAGCGGGCCTTCGCGATGGGCGTGCCGAGGACTTCGATGCGGCTGAGGTCGCGCGTGCCTACGCCCAGATGTTCGGCGAGGTGGAGCGTGCTGTCGCAGGTTTCAAACGGGGGCGTGCCGCGGTCGGCCATGGGGTCGAAGCCCATGATGGCGGTGGCAACGGCGTCCGTGGAAACGCAGTTCAGGCCCGCGATGAGCAGCCCGGGATGGACGGGCTGATGAATCCAGCCCGGCATCTGATTGGGCAGCTCTCCGCCGGTCATGGTGTAGATGCCGTCGATCACTGCAAGATGAATGGGACGGGAGGCGACCAGGTCGGCGGTGATGCGCGGCACGCGATAGCCTGGATCTTTGGAATTGGTCTTGTCGACCAGCGGCGGCGCGCTTTTGGGCGGCACGCGGGAGCCGGAGTGCATGGGCTCGCGATAGCCGACCGGGACGATGCTGGGCTCGTCTTGGGGAGCCTCGCGGCTATAAATGGTGCACGGCGTGATGCCGAAGCAGTTTTTCATCGATAGCGTGACGCCGGCGGTGCGGTGCTCCTTGAGCTTGGCCAGCGAGACGAAGACGTCGCAATCGCGGTAGGAATGATTGAGATCGTAGCCCGCGTACATGAGGCCGCCGCCGGGAACCATGAACCGCGCGTAGGTCTTTCCGCTGCCCAGGAAGTTGGTGTTCTCAAATTCCACGCGCGGCGCGGCGCTTGCAAAATCCTTCGGCTGCCAACCGGCCGAGAGCATGAACTCCTCGAGCGGCTTGGTTCCGACCGGCGCGCTTTCAAGCAGGCGGATGCGCTGCGCTCCCGCTTTGCCGAGCAGGTAGACCAGAGCGCCGATGACCTGGGGGTGAACCCAGTGAGTCATCTGGTTGGGCATGGAGTTGAGTTTGTCGTTGGCGGGGCCGGTCATGTTCAGCTTGATGGCGACGGTCTTTCCACCGACCAGCCTGTCGATGCCGCCAAGCTGGTCGAACATGGAGGAAAGTACGTCCACCACCTGGCGGTTGTATTCGGGGCACAGGCCCACCGCGACGCGGCTTGTGGGCAGGTGCTGGGCTTTGAGCAGGCTGGGCTGCCAGGCGTACGCGCCGGCTGCCATGCCTACGGCACCCAGAAAATCTCTGCGGGAACAATGCATCTTCATGGCCGGGTCACCTCTTCGCATCCGCGGAAGAATCACGCCAAAAGGAAGCTCGAAAACGGGAATCCCGCACGGGAGGCGAGTCCCACGGATTCGATTTCCGCGACGTGGTCCATTGTACGCTCGGCCGAGGAAGACGGTCATGGGAAATGCGGGCGACGTTAAGAGCGCGTGAAACGCTGTATCGTGGAAACGTGCGACGAACCGCTCCGGTTCGATTCGGCTGGAGGTTTGCCTGCACAGATTTTCGTGAACGAGTTTGGCGCCAATCCGGGCATCCGAGGAAGACAGGGAAGGCTTTGTCTCGCCTTGGCCGTCGCCTTGCCGCTGCTTGGCGCGCGGGGCGGATGGGCGCTGGAGCCGTCGACGCCGCTGGCCAATTTCGTGCGGCAATCGTGGGCCATGGAGAGCGGCCTGCCGCAAAACACCGTGCAGGCGCTGGCGCAGACGCGGCAGGGTTTTGTGTGGGTGGGCACGGAAGCCGGGCTGGTGCGCTTTGACGGCATAGGGTTTCAGGTCTTCGACCGGAACTCGAATCCGGCTCTGCCGGGCAACGACATTCGCTGTTTGCTCGAGACCGCGGATGGGGCGTTGTGGATTGGCACCAGCGAGGGACTGGCGCGATGGAAAGACGGCGCGGTTACGGCGTTCTCCACGCGCGACGGACTGCCGGCCAATGGGATTCGCGCGCTGGCACAGGACTTTGACCTGACGCTGTGGGCGTGGACCGACGGCGGGCTGGCGCGGCTGAAGGGGCAGGGGTTTGAGGCGGCGGGAGGTGAGACCGCCAAGGCGCCCATGACCGGATTCACGGCCCGCGGCTTTGGCGGATTCCGATCAGATGCGGGAGAGTGGACGCCGGCGGGCAATGGCGCAATGTGGAGGGAGATTGCGGCGCGAGCGGGCCTGGCGACCGAGGGCGTGCAGGCTCTGGCCGCCTTGCCGGGGGACCAGTCGGCGGTGGCCGGCAGCAGCACGCTGGTGGTGCTGCGCGGGCTAACCGTGGCCGAGCGGCTGAAGGTGGGCAAGGAGCTGCCGGGCAGCCGCATTCAGCAGTTGCTGGCCGACGGCGAGGGAAGCTTGTGGATCGGCACCAACGGTGGACTGGCGCGCTGGGCCGCGGGCAAACTGCAGATGTTTCCCGCAACCGATCCGCTGGCGAGGGCCTCAGTGCTGGCGCTGATGGAGGACCGCGAAGGCAATCTGTGGGTGGGGACGGAGACCGACGGGCTGCACATCTTGCGCGACCAGAGGTTCCGGGTCATCGGCGCGCGAGAGGGTCTCTCTTCCGATGAGACGACGGCGGTGGTGGAGGACGGCGCCGGGACGCTTTGGGTGGGAACGCAGGAGGATGGCCTGAACAACCTGCGCAGAAATGGGAGCGTACTGGAGGAGGCGCGAAACTACTCAGTGGCGAACGGGCTGGCGAGCAACGTGATTCTGTCGCTGGCCGCCGGCGCGGACGGCGGATTGTGGGTGGGCACGCCGGATGGGCTGAACCGGATTCGCGGGGACAGCGTGAGCACGTATACCTCGGCTGACGGGCTGCCGGACGACTTTGTCCGCTCGTTGCTGGTCGACTCGGACGGATCGTTGTGGATCGGCACCCGGCGCGGGCTGGTGCACTGGACGATGGACAGCGGCGCGGCGCAAGCGGGAGCGAAGATGCGGATTTACACCCAGTCCAACGGATTGGGCAGCGACCTGGTGGGCGCGATGACGCGCGATGCGAAGGGAGACCTGTGGGTGGCAACGCTAGCCGGGCTGTCGCGGCTGCATGGCGACACGATTGCCAATTTCACCACCGCCGACGGGCTTTCAAGCAACGTGGTGACCGCGCTGCTGGTTCAAGCCGACGGCGCGCTGCTGATTGGAACGCAGGACCACGGATGGGACGCGTGGGACGGGCAGAAGTTTTCCGCGGCGATGGGCAACGGACTCGACCAGACCACGGTGCGCGCGATACTCGACGACGGCATGGGGCATCTCTGGTTCGCGACGGCCAACGGCATTGCCCGCTGCGACTGCACCCGAATGAGCGGGGGGAAAAGCGCGCAGGACCGGGTGCCGAGCTGCTCGAAGTGGATCGAGTTCGGACCGGCCGATGGGCTGCGCAGCCGGACCACCGCGTCGAACAGCCATCCCTCCGCGTGGCGCTCGCGCGACGGGCTTTTGTGGTTTACCACGCCCAAGGGATTGGTGGAAGCGGACCCCGCGCACTTTCCCGTGAATGCGGTTCCGCCGCCGGTGGCGCTGGAGCGGTTCGCCATCGACGATGTCGACCAACCCCTGCGGGGGGCGGGGTCTTGGTTGAGAGTAGAGGCGGGGAGAGTACACTTCGAGTTCGACTACGCGGGACTGAGTTTTGTAGCGCCGCAGAAGGTGCGCTACCGGTACATGCTGGAGGGCTTCGACCGCGACTGGACCGATGCCGGCGCGCGGCGGGCCGCGTACTACACGAATATTCCGCCTGGGCGCTACACGTTCCGCGTGCAGGCCGCGAACAACGATGGGTTATGGAACGAGGAGGGCGCGGCGCTGGGCTTCGAATTACGGCCGCATTTTTACCAGACAGTGTGGTTTTATGTGCTGCTGCTGGCCGCGGCGATTGGCGGCGTGATTCTGCTGCTCAGGCTGCGGCTGCTCAGGGCGGAGCGCGAGTTCCGCGCCGTGCTGGGCGAGCGCAGCCGCATTGCGCGCGAGATTCACGACACGCTGGCCCAGGGCTACGTGGGCGTGAGCGTGCAGTTGGAGGTGCTGGCGGAGTTGCTGCGGCAAAGCAAAGTAGACGCCGCGCAAAAACAGCTCGACGTGACCCGCGAGCACGTGCGCGAGGGACTGGCGGACGCGCGGCAATCCATCTGGGCGCTGCGCACGGAGGACTCAGGCGAGACGACTTTGCCGGTAAAGCTGCGGCGGCTGGTGGAAGCGGCGCAGGGAAACGGCCTCGATTCGCGGTTCAGCGTCTTCGGCGCGTATCGTCCGCTGCCGGCGGAGACGGAACGCGAATTGCTGCGCGTTGCCCAGGAAGCCATCCATAATGTAAAGAAGCACGCGGCGGCGAGCCAGCTTGCGGTGCGATTTGATTACGGTCCGGCGTCGATCGAGCTGGAAGTAGAGGACAATGGACGGGGAGGCGCTCCGGACCATCCGAATGCGGGACACTTCGGCCTTACCGGGATGCGAGAGCGCGCGGCGGCCATTGGCGGAACGCTGGACGTGAGCGGCGCGCGGGGTGAGGGAACCACGGTGCGGCTGCGCGCGCCGGCGCCGGAAGCGGCGCGGGAGGCTGTGAAAGAGGCACGATGACGAAAGCATCGATTCGCGTATTGATTGTCGAGGACCACAATGTCGTTCGCCAGGGACTGGTGGCGCTGCTGAACGTGGTGGAGGGCCTGGAGGTGGTAGGCGAGGCGGCCGACGGCGCTGAAGCCATCGCCCAGTTCCGCAAGCAACTGCCGGATGTGACTCTTATCGATCTGCGTCTTCCGCGCATGAGCGGCGTGGACGCGATCCAGCGCATCCGCATGGAGACGCCGCAGGCGCGGTTCATCGTGCTGACCACCTACGACGGAGATGAAGACATTTACCGCGCGCTGAAGGCGGGCGCGAAGGCGTATCTGCTGAAGGGAATGACCAGCGAAGACCTGATCTCAACCATTCGCGCGGTGCATGAAGGCAAATCGCACATTCCGCCGGCCATCGCCGAGAAGCTTGCGGAACGCATGGGCGCCGAGGAACTGACGCCGCGCGAATTCGATGTGCTGGAGCAGATCGTGCTGGGAAAGAGCAACAAGGAGATCGCGGCCGAGCTGGAGGTCTCGGAGGCGACCGTGAAGACGCACATCAACAGCCTGCTGGGCAAGCTGGGGGTGACGGACCGCACGCAGGCGGCTACGGCCGCAATCCAGCGCGGCATTGTTCCACTCGAATCCCTGCGCAGGCCGAAGGGCTGAGAAAGCAGAGACGATGAAACGGAGAATCCTGAGAGCATCGGTTTTGTGGGCGGCCGCTCTGCCGCTGTTGAGCTTGCCGCTTGCGGCGCAGACCCCGGAATGGCGGCAGGCCACGCAAGCCGAGCTGGCGACGGTGTTGCCGTCGCGGGCTCCGGTGCAGGCCGAACATATCGAGACCGAGATGCGCACCGCTTCGGGAATCGTGGACGCGCGGGGACGCTACATCGCCGGCGTGGTGCTGATCACGGCCGGGTATTCCGCGGATGGAAAATACTCCCACTATCTGATTGTGCAGGCGCCGCTCCGCGTGGGAGGGATTGCGCTCGAGCCGGGCGAGTATGTCTTTGGGTGGACGCGGGCGGAAATGGGAGATGCGCTGAGTGTGCACTTCAACCAGGCGGCGACGGGGACGCTGGTGGGGACTACGGATGCGCACTGGATCGCGGGCTCGACCCGCATTGAAAGCCTGCACATCTGGCCGCCGCAGGACAAGGCGATGATCCAGATCGGGCGATTCGGGATTCCTTATAAGCTGGGCGGGGAGTGAGCGCGCGACGGCCAGGTTTACGACCGTTTGATTGGTGCGCTGCGATTGGTGTCGAGGTATCCCAGGTCCCAAAATCGGGATCCGGGGCACCCGCCGACTGTTTGAACTGTGCGCTGCGATTGGTGTCGAGGTATCCCAGGTCCAAAAATCGGGACCTGGGGCGCCCGTGATTCAGTGTTGTGCGCAGCGCGTCTCCACCTTTCGGTCGATTCTTGCCGGATTCGCCGGCCCGTATACTCGCTGCAATGTTCAGAGCAGCGCGCGCAGCCACGGTCCTGGGACTGGTGGCCTCAGGATATTCCGCACTTCTTCCTGCACAGGACGCGAACCCCGGCGCTCCTGCCGACAGCAACAGGCTGAACCCTCGGGCGCGGCGCCGGCCGCCGACTCCGCTCGAGCGAGCGCAAGGTCATGGCAATGAGGCAGTGGCCGGCGGCTTTTCTTTTGCCTCTGCTCTTCACACTTCCCGCACATGCCTCTTCGCGGAGCCAGCGCGAGCGCCGCGAACTTTGTTTCGAACGGATGCCAGCACTGCCACAGCATCCGGAATGCGGGCGGCCACAAAGGGCCCGATCTCTCCGGCGTGGGCAGGATCATGAAGAAGTCCCAGATACGCGAGCAGATTGTTTATGGAAGCAAGGCGATGCCCGCTTTCGGAAGCGTGCTTTTCACGGCCGCGATCGACGATCTGGTTGCCTATTTGCGGTCCTGCCGCGACCGGCAGACAAGTTCACCTGCTCATTGAGAAGACTGCCGCCGCTGTAGCCCGTGGGCCCATCGCGTACACTGGACGGTGCTGCGGCGATGGAGGCGGTCGGGACCTTTCGAGCCATGGGGAAGAGAATCATGCAAATCAGCAGACCGTTGAGCGTGCTGCTTGTGGGCGCTTGGGCGGCGTTTTGCGCGGCCCAAACACGCTTCGATGCGGAGGCTGTGCGGCTGAACAACCGCGGCGTTGCACAGATGGGGCAGCAGTTTACCGATCGCGCGGCCGAGAGCTTCGCCGAAGCTTTCAAAAAAGATCCGACGCTGGCGCAGGCCGAGGTGAACGAAGGCATTGCGCTGTTGACGCTGCAAAAGCTGGACGAGGCCAAGAGCGCGCTGCACACGGCGCTGGCTCTGGACCCGAAGAGCGCGCAGGGATGGTACAACCTGGGGCTGGCGCAGCATGCGGGCAACGAACTCGACGCGGCGCTCGAAAGCTTCGCGCAGGCAGTGAAGATCGATCCGCGCGATGCGGACTCTTATTACTTCGAGGGCGTCTGCTACCAGGAGATGAAGCAGTTCGACCGGGCCATTTCTGCGTTCGAGAAGGCTCTCGAAGTGAATCCGCTGCACGCGTCTGCGGAATTCGGGTTGGCGCGGGCACTGCAGCGCAGCGGTCACGCCGCGGAAGCGAGGGATCACTTCAAAATTTTTCAGCATCTGGCGAGCACCAAGATTTCCGCGCCCATCGGATTGTCGTACGGAGAGCAAGGACACTACTCGACGGCGACAGCGATTGCGGAGCCGGAGGCAGGGCAGCGCGCGATGATTCCGGTGCGGCTTGTGGCGGAGCCGATGGTTTCTTCCCAGGTCACAAACCACCCCAGCGACGAAGACCTGTCGCCGGGGACCCCGGCATCGGGACCCTTCGACAAGCGCAGGACAGGCTCTGGGGCACCCAATGTGCCGGCATTTACGACTACGGGCGGGGCCTGCATGATGGACGCGACCGGCTCCGGGCCGATGGACCTGGTGCTGATGCAGCAGGGCGAGCAAGCAATAGGGGTTTTGCACGACACGGGCAACGGCAGCTTTGAACAGTTGGACGCCGCGGCGGCCGGATTGAAGGCCAGCGGCCACGCGGTGGCTTGCGCGGTAGGCGACTACGATGGCGACGGGCTGAACGATCTGGCTGTCGCGATGGACGATCGCGTTCTGCTCTTTCACAATCTCGGCCACGGGCAGTTCAAAGACGTGACGGCGGAGTCTGGACTTGCGCCGCGCAATCACCCGTCGGGCATCACGTTTGTCGACTACGATCACGACGGAGATCTGGATTTGCTGCTGACGGGAGCGCCGCTCGCGGCCGGCGGCGCGCCGAACGTATTGTGGCGCAACGATGGGAACGGAACCTTTACCGAGTGGACGGAGCCGACCGGATTGGGCGGCAGCGGCACTACGGCAGCGGCCATTCTTACCGACTTCAACAACGACCGCGCCGTAGACCTGGTGACAACCGGGGATGGGCCGTCGCCGCTGATTTACGTGAACCCGCGCGAGGGAAAGTATCCCACGCAGCCGCTGTACGGAGCGGGTCAGCAAGCGAGCGGGTCAGCGAGTCAGCAAGCCGGCGAGCCGGCCAGTGAGCGCGCGGGCGCAGGCGCGGGTTTGCCGGCGACGGTGGGCATCGCGGTGCTCGACTACAACAAAGACGGCTGGATGGATATTGCGGTGACGCACGCGGGCGCGCCGGGGCTCACTCTTTGGCGCAATGTGGAAGCACCGGACCACGTGAGCCGGCGCTTTGAGCGCGTGAAGCTGCCGCTCGAAGGCGCGCTGCGCGGATGGGGCGTGACGCCGATCGACATCGACAACGACGGATGGATCGACCTGGCCGCGATTGTGGAGACCAAGGCCGGGCCGGGTGTGCGCGTGTTCCGGAACCGGGGCGACGGCAGCTTTGAAGATGTGAGCCGCGCGCTGGGCCTCGACAGCGTGCATCTGGACGCGCCGCGCGGGCTGATTGCCGCGGATGTGGACGGCGACGGGGCGGCCGATCTGATTGTGACCCAGTTGAATGCGCCGCCGCTGCTGCTGCGCAACGTGGGCGCGAACAAAAATCACTTTGTGCGCCTGGACCTGAGCGGTTACGTGGACAACAAGACGGCGATCGGCGTGAAGGTGGAAGTGTATGCGAACGGGCTGTGGCAGAAGTGGGAACTGGCCGGAGCCTCCGGATACCGGACGCAGGCCGCGCCGCAGATTCTGGTTGGCCTGGGCGACGCGGAGGGCATCGATCTGCTGAGAATTCTTTGGCCCACCGGAGTGTTGCAGGACGAGATCGATTTGCCGCACACGCGCGTAATCGCCATGAAGGAGGCAGACCGGCGCGGCAGCTCGTGCCCGGTGCTGTTTGTGTGGGACGGGCACAAATACAGATTCGTGACCGACGTGATTGGCGCGGCCGTAGTGGGGCATTGGTTTACGCCGCAGCGGCGCAACATTCCGAAGCCCGGCGAATGGGTGAAGGTGGATGGCGCAACGGTTGCGCCGGTGGACGGCAAGGTGAGCGTGCGCTTCATGGAGCCGATGGAGGAAGTGAATTACATCGACCAGTTGCGCCTGGTTGCAGTCGATCATCCCGACAACGTGGAAGTGAATCCGGACGAGCGGTTCCTCGACGATCCGCCGTTTGCGTCGGGCAAGGTTGTGGCCAGCGCCGGCGTGCGGCTGCCGGTGGGCGCATGGGACGGCGAGGGCCGCGACGTGCTTGACCGCCTGAGCCGGCGCGATCACCAGTTCGCGAGTGGATTCACCGCTCTGCCGCCTTACGATGGGTTTGCGAATCTGCACGCGCTTACGCTCGACCTGGGCGCGATCGAGCCCGATGCGCCATTGCGGCTGTTGATGACGGGCTACGTGGACTACTTCAGCGCCACATCGCTCTATGCCGCGTGGCAAGCGAAGCTCAAGGAGATTCCGCCCTACGTGGAGGCCCAGCTGCCGGACGGCAGCTGGCAGCGGATCCCCGGCGATGCGGGTTTTCCGGCCGGACTGGAACGCACGATTGTCGTGGACCTGACCGGCAAGCTGCCCGCAGGCACGCGGCGCATCCGGCTGATGACCAATCTGCAGATTTACTGGGACCAGGTGCTCATTGACCAGAGCCGCAATGCGCAAGCACGCGCGACAGAAGTTCCGCTCAGCTTCGCGACGCTCGACTTCCGCGGATACCCGAAGCAGATTGAGGGCGCGAGCGACGGCGATCTGGACTTCGACTACAACGTGGTCAGCCTGACCGGACCTTTCCAGCACGAGCGCGGCAGTTACACGCGCAAGGGCGATGTGACCGAGCTGGTGAAAGGGATCGACGATCGATTTGCAATCTTCGGCAGCGGCGAGGAGATTGCCGCGGAGTTTGATACGTCGCAACTGCCCAGCCTACCCGCGCACTGGAAGCGCGATTACTTTTTCTACGCCAACGGATTCGTCAAAGACATGGATTGGTGGGATGCGTCGCCGTTCACGGTGGCGCAATTGCCCTTTCACGGCATGAGCGCTTATCCCTACCCGGAAGCGGAGAAATATCCCGACGATGCGGGGTCGCTTGACTATCAATTGAATTGGAACGATCGGTTCGAATCGGGCGAGCAGGTGCACTCTTACCGATTCCAATACCAGTTCCTGCCCTCGACACCGCAGGATGACCGGCCTCACAAGCAACCCAGGGCAGGGAACGATGGACAAGATCGATAAGGATGTGGTGCTGGCTCCGGCGGCAAGGCAAC
The DNA here is from genome assembly GCA_963770555.1 of uncultured Acidobacteriaceae bacterium. Taxonomy (GTDB): domain Bacteria; phylum Acidobacteriota; class Terriglobia; order Terriglobales; family Acidobacteriaceae; genus Telmatobacter. The sequence goes on along the minus strand of CAVYQC010000005.1, from coordinate 1,862,799 downwards.
TGGAGTTGCTGCGCGCCGGCGAGCTTTCCGTGGCCGAGCTGGCTGAAGCGCACATCGGGCAGATCGAACGGCTGAATCCGGATCTCAATGTGTTTGCCGACTTCGATGCGGAGCGAGTGCGCGCGCAGGCGCGGAGCCTGGATGCGTCGCGAGCGCCGCGCGGCCCGTTGCACGGCTTGCCGGTCACCATCAAGTCGTCGATTGCCACCGCGGGCTACCGGTGCGAACTCGGCAGCCTGCTGCGCAAGGGCGATGTGGCTCGCGAGGACGCGGAGGTGGTGGCGCGGATGCGCGCGGCGGGAGCGGTGATTCTGGGAACCACCAACTGCCCGGAGTACCTGATGGCCTACGAAACCGTAAATGCGCTGCACGGGCGCACGCGGAACCCATGGGATCTCGACCGCTCGCCGGGCGGATCGAGCGGCGGCGAGTCGGCGGCTATCGCGGCGGGGCTGTCAGCGGCGGGCCTGGGCAGCGACAGCGGCGGATCGGTGCGCGTGCCGGCGCACTTCACGGGCATCTGCGCGCTCAAGCCGACTCCGGGGCGCATACCAGGGCGCGGACACATGCCGCCGTGCGTGGGACCGTTCGCGATTCTGGGCGCGATCGGACCGATGGCGCGCACCATGGGCGATATTCGATTGCTGTTCCGCACGCTTGCCGGGCAGGATCCACTCGATCCCGCCAGCCCGCCGGTTGGGTTGCGCGAGCCGAGCGGCGAGGAATTGCGGTCTTGCACAATCGGATACTTCGAGGACGATGAGCTGGTCCCGGTAACTGCGGAGACGCGCGCGGCCGTGCAGGCGGCCGCGCGGGCGCTGCGCGATGCGGGCTTTCGCGTGGAGCCGTTCCGCCCCAGCACGCTGGAGCCGTTGCGGAAATTGTGGTGGACGTTTTTCGTGCAGTGCGGCGCCATGTTTTACGAGCCGGAGATTCATGGCAAGCGCTATCAGCTCAGTCCAATCTTCAATGAGTTTCTTTCGATTGCCGAGGCGGCGGGACCGCTTAGCGCGACCGAGCTGCTCAACGCGTGGGCAGAGCTCGATGTGCTGCGCGCGAAGACGCTCTTGGAGATGAGAGATTACCCGGTGCTCTTGTGCCCGGTGGCGTCTGTTCCTGCGTTTCGTCCCGACGAGCGGGCGTGGACGATCGACGGCAAGAAGGTGGAGTATCTGGACGCGGTGCGGCACACGCAGTGGTTCAATACGCTGGCGGCGCCGGCCGCGGTGGTGCCGGTGGGAAGGTCGCCGGAGGGATTGCCGATCGGGGTGCAGATTGCAGCGCGGCCGTTCGAAGACGAGATAGCGCTGGGCGTGGCGGCGGTGGTAGACGAGGCGTTCGGCTATCGTGCGCCTGCGATGGCGCTCGAGTAGAGCCGGACTCAGGTTGAAATGGCGGCCGCCCTGCGCGGAGCGAGCCGGCACGGTACTCAGGTTTCGCCGCGGGTGCGGCCGGAGTGGAATTCCGCGGGCGGCGGGTGTATGCTGTCTTTCGCCGGAAGCATCCGGAAATTACAAATCACATTCATTGTTTCCTCCTGGTCTCGCTCGATCGAGCATTCCCCACTGCGATCAAGACGCATGTACAACGAGGAGTCAGGTATGGCTACGCTCAGCAACACAGGCACAATGGAGCAATATGTAACGAGGTGCGGCCGCGCCTGGGACGCTTTTCAGAACTCGGGCATTCGAAAGATGAGGAAGAGATTGATCGAGGCCGTGAATTGGGCTTTGACATCTTCAGGCGTGCCGGCCGTAGAAATGGGTGAAGATCCAACCAGTGCGGACGACGGCCTGTTTCAATTCAACGACTGGTCGATCGTATTCGGCGGCGCGTCGGCGACAACCGGTGAATCGAGCAACATTTTTACCAATTCGGTGAACACGGTCTACCACGAAGCGCGGCATTGCGAACAGTGGTTCCGGATCGCCCAGGGGCTCGCGTCAGGGAAAATCCGGCTTCCCCTGGTGCTCAAGCGAGGAACGGTGCGCCCGGCGAAGGACGACGCGGACAGCATCGCGGATTTCATGGGCATCGAGCTGCGCATCGCGAACGAGGCCGTAAACAACCAAAACTGTCCCTTGGATGAAAGGCTGGTGCAAGGATGGTTCGACTCGATTTACGGGGCCAATCGATATCCCAGAAATGTGCGGTTAGGGGACATCGATAATCGCGAGCAGGACTATTTGAACCTGGCCGAAGAGAGGGACGCCTGGCGGTGGGGCGATGCCGCTGAAGCCAAGGCGCAGGTCGATTATCACCTGAGTTACCCGAATCTGTATGACTGGAGGGTGTACACGGGGCGGAAGTGGCATTTCCGTTCGGGCAAGTTCTTTGGCGGAGAAGATACTCTGAAAGCCGTGGACGCGGCCATACTGGCCTACGAAAACAACCCGGACCAAACCCACCGCGACGCGCTCAAGGCGACCTTTAACAGCTGGTATGCGGCGAACCCCAAAGAAAGGGCAAAACGGAACGTGATTCCACCTCGAAAGAGGAAGGGATGCGTGACCGAATTGTACGACTGGTGTAATCAGGAGCGGGGCGAGAACATGCGCGGAAGACAGGTCATGTTCTTTTAGTTATGTGCGAAGCCCGGAATCGATCGACCAACGGCGCCGCCGTTCTCGGCAAAGCGGACCGCGAATTGCGTGCAGTCTGCATGGCGTTTCGAGGAGCGAAGGCGGCGACCAGGCCGAAATTGGTTGCCGAATTGCGGGTTGAAGGGCGCGCGCGGAAAAGCGGGCGTAGAGCTGGTTGCCTACATGGTTTGGGGAGTTCGAGAACATCCCCCAGGGGCTAAAGCCCCGCCATTTATGCAACCAGTTCTAGAAACCATTCAGCTTACGGGAGCAGTGAATCATCTCTTATTTTCATTGAGTTACGTCTTGATCGGGCGCCCATGAGGAAAGTTTTCCCCAATTTACCTGGCCGTTCCACCAACCCTTTTCACTCAATCGCATCGAATCATACTCGTGTCGAAAGGAGAACAGATATGCGATTGTTGTCTCGGAACCTGGCTGTACTCTTGCTCTCAGCGGTATGTGCTTCGCCGGTATGGATGACCGGATGCGCGGTGCACGCGCGCGTCTACGACCCCTATTACCACGACTACCATCCGTGGGGAGGAGAGGTGGTTTATTACCAGCAGTGGGAACACGATACGCACCGGGACCATGTGGACTTCAGCAAGCGCAACTCGGCCGACCAGAAGGAGTACTGGGATTGGCGGCACAGTCACGGCAATCAGCACTGATGGTTGCCGCGGCAAGCTCTTAATCAGAATTGGACGGGGACCGCGGGGCCGCATGGAATGGTGCGCGCGGAGAGATTTGAAGCGGCGCTGTGAAGCGAACAGACTGAAGCGCTGCCGGCAAACGAAAGGAACCGCCGGCAGGTTCGAGTCAGCGCTTCTGGGCAGAACCCCCAGGCAGGATATGGCATGCCACTACATCGGAGCTGTTGGGAGAGCCCGCCATGGTGTTCACGCGCATCAGCAACTCAAAGTGACGGAGCGGACCCGACGGATCGATGCCGCATTTCTGCAAGGTTGCCGAGAGCCGGGGCAGGTCAGTGACGAGTTTGCCCGCGGCTTCAGTGCCCTCGCCACTGGCGCCGGCCAGCAGCAGAACCTGCCCATTCTGATCGAGATTTTGAACGAAAGCAATGATGGCGTACGACTCGCCGGTGGCCCAGCCCAGGGCAGTGGGGACATAAGCCGGCTGCTCGTGCAGGTGCGGGTGCGCATTCACCACAATTTCCTGAGCCGTGGCTTTGTCGAACGCAAAGCGAAAATCGAGCTCGTCGCCGAAGAGTGCAGACCAGGGGTTCGACCTCGGGCTACCCAGGAAAATGAAGTTGTCGTCGGACTTCAGATCGGTAAGCTGAATGCTCCGGGCGGCGCGCACGTCCATTTTGCTTGCGCTCATCTGAGCCAGTGCCGCGATCCTGGCGGTGATGGGAGGATCGAGCGCGGCGGAAGAGTTGTCGCCCCACAAGATCATGTGGGAAATGCGGATTTGCTCGGGCGTGAGCTTGCTCGAGTCGGAGATGTACTTGTGATTCGCATAGTCTGAGACCGTAAGCTCGCCGCCGGTTATTTCCTGCACGACGACAATATTCGGGTCGCTGGTGATCAGATGCGCGGAACGGGAAGGATTGAAGAGCGCCAACCAGAGCAAGTTGGAGGGCCGCGCCGGAGCCGTCCGCGAAGAGACGATCCAGAACACGCCCCAAAGCGCGAGATTCACCGTGACGATGAAGCCGCAGAACAGGAGCCACCGGCGCCGGCCGAGGCTTGCGGCGCGAGCAGTGCCGGGGAGACTCGCCGCATCCGCGGATGACGGCGCCGGCGAGGATTCCTGATCCGGCGCGCTCGAATCCTGAGGCGCTGCCGCGTCGTGGTGCGCCGGCGTTCCCTCGAGCGGGGCCGCCTCACTGGGAGCATTACGGGTGATTTCAGGAATGTACGACCCGGACGGCAGGTTGATGCGGTACTCGGCGGTTGCCCCGTACTTCCCGTAATGCTGCAGCAAGCGCTTGCGCACGTCGCTGGCCGTGACTCGAACAATCGCATCGTCGCTTGTGTCGTAGGACGTGGATCGGCCGAACAGCTCCACGCCGATCACGCGCTCTTTCAACGAGTCAAAGTGGCCGGCGATTGCCCTTTCCACGATATATTTCAAAAACTGGCCGCTGCGATGGCTTCCTTTGAACGCAGTTCCTTCAATAATCTCCGTCAGGTGTTTTTGGAGCGCCGCGGTCTCTTTTCTGGACTCAGCGATCTTTCCGATCTCTGCTTCGCGAGCGTCGATTGGGTCAATGGTTTGCATGGCAGAATGTGTGGGCCTCGAAGTATCACGGTTTAAACTTCGAGCTGCGGAGGGCATGAGTATTTCAAAATAGAACACCACTGTCAAGAGGCGGCGCACGACGGCGTCCGCCGGTGAGCCTGACCATATCGCAACAAGTTGGCGAATCGGGATCAGGCGGGAACCGGCTCGTTCCGGCGATCCGGAACGGGCGTGGATGGGGCTACGAGAATGGGTTGAAGATGCCTCTGGCGTGGGAGTCGAAGCTTGCGCGAGAATCTTTCAGGAGCTCCGCGCAACCAGATACTTGTGTTCCGCGAGGGCGGAGAAGACGAGGCACTCGCCGTTGCTCGCGTCGAGCTGAACCGGCACGGGCTGCGTCTCTCCAACCTCGCGCACCACGGCTTTTTCCCCTGGCCAGGGATTCATCAACCGGCATGGATGGTCGCGCCGCGCTTCAATCTCGAGATAGTAAACGCCATCCGAATTTTTGCAGGCGGAGACCAGAAAGCCGCCGCGCGCTTGAAAATTGCGAAAAGCGATTTCATTCTTTTTTGAGACGGCGTCGACGGCGGGCGGGTCCCAAGCGGGGACCGGAAACAAGTGAATGCGACCGCCGCGGCTGTTCAGCAGCATTTCAGCATCGGCGCCGACTCTGCGCATGCCGGGCGCTGCTGCTCTGGCTGCCGGGCCGTACTCATTTCCTGCCGGCGGATCGGGCGACGGCGGCGGTACGCCTAAAAGAATCAAGGTTGGATTGGTGCTGCCGGAGGGCAGCGTCTGCACGCTCCGGACCATCATTTCCCTCAGTTCGTGCGGCGAATCGAGATTGATCTCGTCCGCTAGAAGCGTGGGATAAGAGGCCGCATCGCCAAAATGATCGGTCGGCAATCGCATGGGTTCGAGACCGGGCATTTCCGCGAAGACTTTTCCTTCGGGCCTGTCCCAAGTGGGATAAGGCGCGATGTGGGCAGCCACCTCGCGCCAGTTTTCGCGCAGGCCCGCATCCGCTTCCAGCAACTCAGCGGCATCGGCCGCGCGCGTCAATGCCCAGCGAAACATGCAAAGCGAGCTGATGACATCCTTGTTGCGCGCAAACTTCGGGTAGAATCCCCAGTCTTCCTCCTGCATGCAGGGAATGACGTGATAATAGCCATCGTCGCCCTTTCTCGCGTAGGCGGCGTAGAACAGCGCCATCTGCTTCAGCAGGGGATAGCATTCCTCGCGAAGAGCTTTCATATCTCCGCCATAGTCCCATTCGTCCCAGGCAGGACGAACGATCTGGGCCATGGTCCCCAGGCAGAATTCGAGCGTGATGGTAGTGTGGACGTACTTGTCCGGCTTGACCGGCGGCAGATAGCCGTGAGAGATCAGCATCCCAGGCAGGTTGAACAGGTCGCGCGCATTCTCCTGCGCTCCGGGCATCCAGTGCCACACAATCTGCTTCCACATGTCCTCGCTGTCGCCCCAGTTGCGAACGAAACGAGAGGTAGTGAAAATCTCGTTGTAGCAGGGCGCACTGTCGTAGTCTTGAATATCCCGGTCCGGCCCGGTATAGGATGCGCTGCATTCGAATTGCCGCATGTCGGTTTTGGTGCCGCCGCCATGGCTGTCGGTGTAACTGCGGTAGATTTCGCGAATGTCGTCGCTGCAGTCGGCGCCCGCTGCGCCGTGAAAGATGCGGCCGCTCTCGCGCCGATCGTAAAAATCTGCCCACCAACGCGAGTTTTCTTCAACCACGCCGTCAAATCCGCCGGCTTCGGCTTGCGATAAACGCTGTTTCGCCAGCGAAAGCAGATCGGGGCCGTCCATGGTTGTAACGATCGTGACCAGCGCCTCCATTTTTCCGCCTTCTCCGAGCGCCAAAGCAGCCGTGGCAGCCGCGCCCGGCGCTTCGGCAATGGAGGGCCTCTTCAAGCCAGGCATGTCCCAGGGCATGGGCGGATCGGGAGGCGGCGTTCCCAGGCCGGTCTTGCCTTCCACCGATTCCAGTCTTGCGTTATTGGGCGCAATCACCACGCCCATGAGCACGTACTCGAAGCCCTGGGGGAACGTCTTTTCCGCGGGCATTCTCTGGCGAATCCAGAAGCAGCGGCCATCCGCGCCGCTGGTAGGAGGGTCGATGGGACCGTTGAAAGCCTTGTCGGCCTCGGCCGCGGGGTTGGTATACGTCTGGCCGTCGGCCTTCATATAAGTGAGGTGGGACGTGTCCCGATGCCGATAAAGCCGAAGCCAGACGGGCGAATCGATTCCTGAAAAGTTGCCCCGGATGGCATAGACGTTGCTCGTCATTCCGAGCACATAGTCCAGGTTGACGTTCGCTTCGCCTTTGGCTGCGCGCACATTCACAACTCCGTTCGCGCAGCTCTGAACCACGCGCGGCGCGGCCGCGCCGGCCAGCGAATCGATGCCGAGAATCATCTGGCCCACGGGCTTGAGACAGGGGAACGCATATCTCATGGGTTCCCGGTACGGATCGTGCGAGCCACCTTCCTTCCACAACCATCCATAGTCCAGTGGCCGCAGGCATCGTTGTTGCCGGCCGACATAATTCTCGTTCACCGGCGCGAATGCGCCTTCGGTGATTTCTTCGAGAGTGGGCGCCGGGTAATCATGGAGCCTTCGATCCCACACGTTGTTCTTATTGATGCTGATCGTGATCCGCTCCGGCGGTCCCCAAATCGCGGTTCGCATCTTCAAATTGTTGATGGTCGTGGCGGCGGCTCCTTCTCCGCCGAAGCCACCTGCCTCGGGGCCTGCCGGATTCAGCGCGCCCTCAAGCGTTGCCGATTTTGCCGCTTCGCGGAGCGGCGCCTCACGCTGCCAGGGAAGAGTCCGCGGCTCAACCTCGGCGTTGGCCGCCAAGCCGTTCAACAGGCCGGGAACCGCCGCGGCTGCGCCGACTGCGAGCGAAGTCTTGATAAACGTGCGCCGCTTCATTTTCATTGGATTGTGCTCCCACCCCTGGTCAGGGTCCGACTCAAGCGTGACGCCGCTGCGCCTGACAGAATGAATCGCGCTCCAGTCCGTAGCTCACGCTTTTTACGCCGTTCTGCCGCCGGGTTCAGTGCGCGGCGCCTCGGTTACTGAGCGGCACCGAAAAGGCCAAGCTGAACCGATCCGAGCTTCTTCGCCGTAGTCGCCGGCGTGCCGCTGATGGGCGCGAATTGCTGCTTCGCCGCGGGTACGCCATGCCTCTCGACGAGGTAGGTTGTGCCCGCGGCGGCTGTGAATGAGATGACGGCCCCGGCCGCACTGTCCACGATGTTCGCTCCGGTGTTGCCGGCTGCAACATCCACGGCCTGGCCTGGCCACGGATTGCGAATCTTCAGCGGTTGCTCGATTCCGGACTCGATCGCAACTGTGGTCGGGACGCCATCCCTCACTTGCACATCAACCTTTGTTTTCCCGCGCACAAAGACGCTGCCATCGAAGTCCCAACCTGTCGGAATGGCGGGAGCGATGCGGATCAACCCGTCATAGTCCTGCGCCAGCGCTTCCTGAATAGCGTCAGCAGCTACGCCGCTCTGTTCAACATAAAACTCCAGACTGCGAGGAGGCGGAGCTTCGGCCGTCGCACTGGGTGCGCCGGGACCCTCGCGGCCGCAGCCCGTAAAGCCGTTCACGCAACGCGCGGAAATCTCCGTGCTCCGGAGCAGGGCCGCGCCCACTTCGTCTCCCATTCCGAGCCGGGCAGCCTGAATCGGGTCGAAGGTCCAGTAGCCCCCGCGCGCAAACAAGCGATGCTCATAGCTGCGCTTTGCAAGTTTGAAGAGCGGCGATGCATCGCCGATCAGATCGTAGGGCCAGACCGGTTCCAGTCCGATGTTTTCGCCGTTATGATTGGTCGCGCCCGGCAGATAGGACTCCGCAATCATGTCGGCGCCGCCGGCATCCGCGGAGGGCGGCAACAAAGTGAACGGACGAGTAAGCTGAGTGCGCGGAAAGGGAGGAATCCTGGGCAGCGCCGCCTGCAACTGCGCCACCAGATCGGCGTCCTTGCCCAGCAGCTTCGCGGCCTGGATGGTGGCCGGATACAAAGCCAGAGCGGCCGCAATGTCGGTGGTTGGATCGGTTACGTCCCACTGCGTCTCGTGCGCGTTGGAAGGGCTGGTGTGCAGCAGGCCGTCGGGTCCCGGCTTTTGATAGGAGAGAAGAAAGCGGGCCGAAGCGGCCATGAGGGGATAATTGTCGGCGAGAAACTTCAGGTCGTCGGTGGCCAGGTATTGCCGCCACACCCAGAGCGACACCTCGGCGCCCGTGGTGAGCGTGCGCGCGTTGTAATAGGGGATAAACGAGAGATCGCAGTCGCGGCCGATTTTTCCCGGAACTTTGAATCCGGGCCAGCTTGATTCGTATTCGATGCCTTGGCCGTTGAAGCGCATGGTCTCTGCAATGCACGCGCCGGGACGCCCGCCCATATACGTCTTGGTCCAACTTTCGATCGCCGGAAGGTTCTCGCGGTAGAGATTGAAAAACGGCGCATTGAGTTCGGCCACTCCCGCGCCGAGATTGGCCGCCACCTGCATGCGTAAATTCCAATGCCAGAATGCGGACGAATCCCAGTGGTGCGCATCGCGCGCGGAGGAAAGCATATCCGCAACACCCGCCTGCGAGCCGGGATACTCGTCGCCCTTTTCAGCGGCCGCGGCAAAGAGATAAATGTTGCGGAGGTTCTCGAGGTATTCTCCCGATCCATCTTTCGAAGTGATTTTTACCGTCGCCGCGCGGTTCCAGTATGCGTGCCACCAGGATTTGCTTGCGGCTTCATTTCCCGCTGCAAGAGCCGGGCGAGCGGCGGCTTGCGCATCGACTGCGCCATCGTAATGCGGCGCGGCGACGATGATCCGGAAATGACCGTCGTCGTAGGGCATGAATGAAACCCTGACGGTGAGCGGATCGCTCACGGCCACTGACACCCCGCGCCCGTCGGCAGTGATCGCGGCCAGCGACCCGAACTTCCGGCCAGAAGCGCCCGGATTCTGGTCGTCGATCCAGAACTGCGACAGAAAACCCACGTTGCCCGCGACGAATGCCCGCGTAGTGCGAGGCGCCCAGAGCCGAAGCAGCGCGGACTGCGGCTCACCGGCGGGCGCGCCAGTAACGTCGATGATCAAAGCATCGGTATTCGGCTGGACGTAAGCGGTCGCGGTCATTCCGCCGCCGCGCTCCTGAAATTCGCCGTCGTAAAGATCGAGCCTTCCCGAATAATCCTTTGCCTGGGTGAGAGCCGCGAGGCCGGGAATCACAACCTCTCCCGGCGACAAACGATCGGGCAGCGTGTCGGCCCGATTGAGCTGCGCGGTCAGGCCATTCTCGGACCACACGGCAACGCCGAGCCGCCCATTGCCCAGCGGCATTGCCTGCGTAGCTTCGATATTCGGCTGGCCCAGGATGATCGACGATCGGCCGAGGACTCCAGCCACATCGACGTGAAATTTTCCGTCACGCCAGGCGGTTGTGGAGTCATTCGCTGTCGATTGAGCTTGAGCCGCCGAGGCAAGAGCTGCACAGGCCAATAAGAGAAGCGCGGCATTGCTCAAAATGCTCTTCACATTCAACCTTTCGCTGCAAACTGAACCACCGCAGCGTAGCCCCTGCTTGCAGCGGCCCGCGCCAACTTTGAAAACACTACGCTATAAGTGCTCGACAAACTCTGTTTACGGCGGCCAGAGGTATCCTATGCCAATGTTCCCACGCTCACAACGTTAGATAGAGTTCTTACCGCTCGCGCATGTGTTTGACGATAATGATCTAAGCCACGAGCACAACCTTGTAACGGTAGATACGTTCTTCTATCCGGCTCGAAAAGGAAGCAAGCCGGGCTTGCCGGAGCGACGATTCGGAATCGCTCACTCCGGAAAACGGACCTCTTCGAAGAAGCGGTAATTACTCAGATCGGTTGGAGGGGCGAAAAAGCAGGCAACTTTCATCACCGTGTCACCGGAATTTTGCAGCATGTGGATGCTGCCCTGCGGGAAAAGTACGGCGCACCCTTCGTGCACAGGCTCAACCACGCCTTCGATCATAACTCTTCCCGAGCCCTGCACAATGTAGATCACCTCTTCTCCGTTAGGGTGGGAGTGAGCGGGACGCACCGTTTGGCCGGGCTGCACCTGGATGACGGCCATGGTGCAATGCTGTGCATTGGCGGTTTCCCTGGTAACAACCCAGCGAAGCAGGCGGCCCGGAAGATCCATTGCCTCGATGCTGTTCTCGTCAACAATGGGGAGCTTCATTTCATTTCCCGCCTTTCTCCGAAGACTCGGTCCGCAAGGAGGCAATTCCGCTTTCGACCGCATCGGCGATTGCTGCAGGAGTGAGGCCAAATGCCGATGTCAGCTCTTCGTAGGTTGCCGAATGAATGAACTGCGGCATGCCATCCGCATTCAGAGTGTTGATGGCGAGAGTCCGCTTCAACGTTTCCGGCGCCATCGCTTTCCGGTTGCGGTAAAGCACTTTGAGAAAATTCTGCCAGAGATAGCCGTTATTCTGCTCCGCGAACACCAAAAGCTTGCCGGAGTTTGAAAGCTCCATCAGCAGCCGATCATCCACTGAAGGCATATCCACGACGCCGGTCTCGAATCCGCGCCGGGAGCAGATTTCCGCCGCGGCCAGCGACTCGTGCACCCCGCGGCCGCTGCTGACGATGACCGCCTGCTCCAGTTCGCTTGCGCGCAAAGGTTGTCCCTGTCCGAAGGAAAACTCATAGCCGCTCGGGTAAATGACCGCGGATTCGGCGCGCATCACGCGCACGTAGACTAATCCGCGGTTTCCTTCCATGATCCACCTGATAATCGAAAGCAATTGCTGCGGACAGGAGACATCGACGATCTTCAACTGTCCCACGGCGCCGAACGTTGTGCTATCGTCGTTGCCCATGTGGGTGGCGCCGTTGGTGCGCGTCTCAAAATTTGCGGCGGTTGCCAGGAAGGTCAGGTCGAGCGAGTGCCCTTCACTCAGCCAGCCGGTTTCACTGTGGATCGACTCCAGGCGCTCCTGCTGTCCCACGGCGATGCGGCGCAACACCTGCCAATTAAAGAACGGACAAAAGGTGCTCACCCATACATTGTTTCCGAGCGCGGCAAATGCCTCGCCGATCAGCATCATGTTGGCCTCGGCGACGCCGACGTTGAGCGCCCGCCGCTGATCGGCCGCCGCCACGCCCGCCTCCAGTCCGCTGGTCGTGCCCAGATCTGAGTCGATTGACACAACTCGGCTGTCGCGCGCATATACGCTCATCGCCGCCGATACGATTTGTGCGGCGCTGTACGATTTTTTGGGATCGATCTTCGGCAACTGCTCCGGGTCAAAGCGAATCCGCTTGTCGCGTCTCGGGGCGCGCCTTGTGAGCACCGGTCCGTTCACGGATCTCGCGGTCTTCCGCTCTCCGTTTGCGAGCTCGATTTCCAGGTGCATCTCGCGGGCGGCATCGAGCAGCAGTTTTTGGATTGCCGATCGTTCCGGCCCCGCGCTCAGCTCTTCGATCCATTCGAGGGCTTCGGCGACCCTGGCCTCGCGGCGCTCCAGCTGCAATTCAATCTCCTGGGCGATCAGCTTCAACGGAGCGGTGACCTTATGCTTGTTGAAAAAGTCAGAGAACGCTCCGTATCCTTTCGTGGCGCTCAAGACAATCGCAGTGGGCTTGCCGTTGCGCACTCCGAATCTGAACCGCTCCAGCGCCGCCAGCACGCCATCGTACTGAGTTGCATCCACATCGCAGGCCTCCCATCCAAACGAGCGAAATACGTCGCTCAACTCCGGCATGGGAAAGACCGTCCTGGTATGAACATCCAACTGGCCATGATTCCGGTCGACCAGCACGCACAGATTGTCGAGATGGTTTTGGCCTGCATACATCACGGCTTCCCACACCGTGCCCTCCTGCAATTCTCCGTCGCCCACCATACAGTAGGAATCAAAGCGCGGGCTGATGCGCCCGGCAATTGCAAAACCCTGCGCAACGCCGATGCCCTGGCCCATGGGGCCGGTCGCAATCTGCACTCCGGGAAGAATAGGGCCGGGATGGCCATTGAGAATGCTTGCATAGGATCGCGAGTTTTTGAGGACGGACTTATCGAAGTAACCGAGATCCGCATAAATGGAAGCCAGCGCGGCCACGGCATGTCCCTTGCTCAAAGTAAAGAGGTCCTGTCCGCGACGCGTCGGATCTTCGATGTCCAATTTGAGGAACCCGCCATAAAACAGGGCGACCAGGGGGAGGGTGGCCGAGAATGCGCCTCCCGCATGCAGGCCCTGATCCACTGCGTCGCGGCCCTGCTCCAGGGTGAGGATGCGGATATCCGAATCCTTGATGGCCAGGAGCCGGAGAATGCCCTGGCGCACGATATCTTTCTGGTGAAGGAATAGATCCCGGCCGGAGGCCTGGCGGAGAAGCACACTGGAAATGGAATCCTTCACTGATGCGAGCCCTCCGAAGTCTCGGCGTTCACTCGATCCGGCGTGTGCGTATTATGCAACAGCGATTGCGCGAGTGTACTACACTATATCCGCCCGGAATCAGAGACGTCAATCCCGGCTCGCGCGCCAGCGTCTTGGCGAATCGGTTGCGCGGTCCGCGTTCCGTGGCAGCGGCTGCGAAAGTCTATCATGGCTCGATTGCGACTATAAAGGAAAGGTGGGAGGGATGCGCGTAGCGATCATCGGCGGGACGGGCCACATCGGGAGCTATCTCACCCCTATGCTGGCCGAGGCCGGTTACCCGGTCACGTGCGTCTGCCGCGGCCAACGGCAGCCTTACCGTGCGCACCATTCCTGGAGCTCGATCGCCTATCTCCGCCTCGACCGGGCCGCGGAGGAACAGGCCGGCAGATTTGGAGAGCGCATTGCCGAGCTCGGGGCCGACGCCGTGATCGACCTCACATGCTATCGCCCGCACAGCGCCGAACAACTGGTGGAAGCTCTTCGCGGCCGCGTGGGCCACCTGCTGCACTGCGGAACGATCTGGGTTCACGGGCACAGCACCACGGTTCCCACTGCGGAGGACCAGCCGCGCCGGCCATTTGGCGACTACGGCATCCGGAAGGCGGCCATCGAACGCTGGCTGCTTGAGCAGTGGAAACAATCCGAATTTCCGGTCACCGTTCTCCATCCCGGCCATCTGGTCGGCCCGGGATGGGCGCCCGTCAACCCGCAAGGAAACTTCAATACCGGCGTCTTTGCCGCGCTCATGCATGGCGCGGAAGTTCAGATCGCAAATTTTGGCATGGAGACTGTTCATCATGTGCATGCGGAGGACGTGGCCAACGCATTCCTGCTGGCGCTTCAGCATCGCGAGGCCGCTCTGGGGGAAAGCTTCCATGCCGTCTCGGCATCGGCACTGACGCTGCGCGGCTATGCGGAACAGATGGCTGCGTGGCTCAACCAGCCCGCGCAACTGCGTTTTCTGCCCTGGGAGGAGTGGAAGCGCGGGGTTTCAGCAAAAGACGCGGCCGTTACCGAAGACCACATTCGCCATTCGCCGAATTGCAGCATTCAAAAAGCCCGCACCCTGCTGGGGTATGAGCCGCGCCACTCATCGCTCGAGGCGGTTCAGGAATCCGTGAGCTGGCTGGTGCAGAATGGCGCCATCTGCTGAGCGGCGCAAGTAATGGCAGCCTATCCGCCGCGCCCGGTCCAGTGCACCATGGGCAGCCCCGGCTCCTGCGCGCCAAAGTACGGAATCCGCGTCCCGCGAAGCGATCCGATGTAGAGCGTTGGCAGGTCTTCGCCGCCGAGGGTGACGCTCGCTATCCGCGGCGCAACGCGCTACCCGGTGGAGAACAATACGACCGATGCGCCGAACAGGCTGAGGCGGGAAAATGACGGATTACGGCTTTGCTTGAGCGGGGGCGAGATGGACGCCAATCCGGTTTGCCACGCTGCGCACTTTCTTTGCGTAGTCAGGATATTCGCTCTTGGCAAACCGCGAAATCGGAGCCGAGATGCCAACTGAGCCGACGATGTCATCGCCGAAACGGATCGGCGCCGCGATGCAGCGGACTCCAGCGATATACTCCGAGTCATCCGTTGCATATCCCTGCTCGCCGATGGCCGCACACTCCCGGGCCAGGGACCGAATGGTGATGATGGTGGTTGGAGTGTGCTTTTGGAGCGGCCCCGGCCCGAACTGCTTGCGCAGAGCGGCTTCGTCGGCATCCGCCAGCAGAGCCTTGCCGTGCGCCGTGCAATAGAGCGGCACCAATTCGCCGGTTTGTCCCGAGACGGCTATCACGTGAGTGGCATGAGCGGAGTCGATAAACAGTGCGCTGTTTCCCTCTCGGATGGCCAAGTGCGCGGTTTCGTTGATCTGGCTCGCCAGCAGCTTCAGCTCGGTGTGCGCCACCTTGATGAGCATGTTGCTCCAATCGTAGTGGCGCGACAGCATCCACATGGACGAACCCAGCACATAATCCTTGCGGCCCGGAGGACAGGACAGGAACCCGCGCCGGCGAAGGGTGTGGGCCAATCGAAAGGCGCTGCTGCGGTCGATGCCGATCAGCACAGCCAACTCACCCAGCGAAACGGGCTGCTTCGACTGAGCGACGAACTGAAGAATCGTCAAGCCGCGATCCAAGCTTTGGATGAATGGAACTTGCGGACTCTTCTTCGGGCGCATGATTGCAACTCTTGAAATCGGAATCTCACCCCCGCTCCTGTTTGGCCGAGCACCATTCCCTGAGCAAAATCAAAGAGTGATAAAGAGGAACAACGATGCTACCACTCTACCATAAGGCTTTACCCGGCCGGCCGCTTGCGTGGCCATGTCCGCTCCAGGCGCGAATTTCAAAGGCCGGTGTCAATGCGCGCCGGGGCCGGCGTGGCTGCCCGTTTTCGGCCGCGGCTTGCCCCAGTAGATAAAAGTCCCGAAGCGAGTGGCGGTGACAATGTCCATGGCGCCGTCCTTGTTCAAATCGACCGCGAGCACGTCAGAGCCCACCCCGCTGTGATTGTCGATGAGATGCGGCACGAACTCCGCGCCTCCAGGCGCCTTGGGATTGCGGACGGTCTGGTACCAATAGAGAACCGGAGAGCCACGGGGGTACGGATCGATGTTGGTATCGAGATGCGAGAAATAGCGCTTGCCGACAATGAAATCCGGAATGCCATCGCCATCCACGTCAGCAAACGTGGATCCGTGCAGCTCAGAGAAAGTCACCCCGCCCGCGTTCCTGGTCGAGAAGTCATCCATGATCATGTGTTCCACGAAGGAGATATTTCCCTGCGGGTCGCGCTTCTGTTCGAACCACGCCAATCCCCAGCCGTGGGCGTTGAGAGAGGTGACAACATCGTTCAAGCCGTCCCCGTTCACGTCGTAGACAGCCATCACGCTGCCTCCCATCATGTCTCGGCCGTAACGCGCAAAAACCGCGGGATGATACGTCCAGGTCTCCTGCTTGCTGCCGGGCGCGGGATGCTGCCACCACCCGTAAGGATTGACGATGTCCAATAGGCCATCGCCATTGATATCGCCGACTCCAATCCCGTGTCCCGCCGCGTAACCCTTCTCGGAAACGTTGTGAACGATCCAGGGGCCGGTAGGATTGGCCGGATCGGGCTTGGCATAGCGAACCTGCCCATCGCCGCAATACACCAGCGTGGGAACGCCATCGCCATCCAGATCGCGCACCACCGCAATCTCGCTTTGCACACCTTTAACCACTTGATACTTGTCCCAGCGGCGCGCTTCGCCCTTTGGATTGACGTAAAGCTGGACGCCGCCGCCATCTCCGGCCCCGAACATTACGGTGATCACATCCGGCCATCCATCGCCGGTAAAGTCCGCCGCGAACTCCATGGTGGCGTCGGTGGCAAAGTCGTTGGTGGGGCTGGAGGCCTGCGCCAGCCAGATTTCTCTCGATTTCAGAAAGTCGGGTCCATAGTAAATATAGGGACCGGAGACCACATCCAGGATGCCGTCGCGATTGAAATCGGCCGCCGCGGCGCCCCAGGAATAATAGAACTCGCTCAGCGTCTGCTTGCGAAAATCCTTCGACACCCGGTCTGGTTCGCGCACCTTGAGCCCCATATCGCCCAGCGCCAGGCCCTTGAAGTGCACTTCGCCACGGCCCCCGATATAAAGCGCAACGGGGCCGTATCCTTCGTCGCCGACGGCTCCAATTTCGTGACCATTGTTGAGGAAGGCGCGAACGATGTTAGCGTCAAAAAAGATCTCTACGCTATTCCAGTCGCCGGGGCGCAGTTTTGTATCGTCCGGCCTGAACGGTAAAGTCACATTGGGTCTGGAAGGACGAAATCCGCCGTTCCCTCCGCCCTGGGACGGTGCATCGGGAAGCGGCGGAGGAGCAACGCGAACCAAACCGCCTCCGCGGCGCAGCCTGTCGCGTGCGACAATCTGCCCCTGGCCATCGATGGTTACGGCGTATTCTCCAAGATCCGGATCGCTCAGCGATACGTAGACGCCTTTCATGCCGCCGTCCGGAGTCTTCTCCGCGCGCAGCAGCACTCCGGTGATGCACCCTTCCGTGCAACGGTATTCCGTATAGAAGTTCACGTCCTGATACGAATGGTCGAGCACCAGCCAACCGCCGCCCGCGTGGCTGGGCTGGCCTACGATCTCGCCCTTTTCCGCATGCCAATCCGCCTGGCCAAACTGATGCCACCCATTCAGGTTGATTCCGCTCATGGTGATATCGGGCCGGAAGGAAGGGCCGGAAGCGAAGAGCGGCGCAACGGCGATCAACGCGAAGAAAGCAGCCGGCATTCGAAATAACCTTGACATGGATGTTTCCTCTCTTCTGCTTGGCGGCGAGTCGCGCGGCGCTCTCTCTCTCCGGCGGCGCGAAGACGAAGACATAGAGCAGTTGAAGCACTTATCTTTGCCTCCCCACGTTTCTAAATGACGGCTATATACTATTAGCCGCTCTTCCCGGGGATGGTTTCGGAGCCGTTGCGTATGATGCAACACGTATTGCTTTCAATGGCCAGCCGCAATTATATTAGCTCAACGCAGCGAAGAGTCAAACGGCTTTGTCTGTTTTTGTTCAAAGAGTGAAGGGACGTGGTACTTTCTTGCTTGCGGCAAAGGTGTCAAAGCCGACATAAGACCAGTCCCACCCCCGGTTATGCCTTCACAGGCTGAAGCGCGGGAAACTTGAAAGGATCGATACGGTGAAACATCGATTTTCAACGAGCGGTCTGGTACTTGGCTGTCTGGTCTTCATGGCGGCCGGGAACGCGCAGACGGACTGGCCGAGTTTTGGCAATGATCCTGGCGCTATGCGCTATTCCCCGCTGAAACAAATCGACATCGGGAACGTCACGCAACTCAGAATTGCCTGGAAATTCGACACATCCGTGGCGAATGCGGCTCCGCCGGCCCTCGCCATCGTCAATCATGAGGCGTCTTCTGAGGAAGCGCCGATGCAGGCTGCCCCTGCCCCAGGGTCCAGCGGGCAATCGGCTCCCGCACGGCGCCACTTTGGCTTGTTCCGCTTTTCCGAATCCATTCCACTGGTGGTGGACAACGTGCTTTACATGTCGACCGCATACCGGCAGATCATCGCGCTGGATGCCGGCACCGGCGAAAAAATCTGGACATACGACAGCCCTCACCTTCCGGCGCTTCGCGGCATCAGCTATTGGCCCGGAACGGCTGGATTTCGACCGCAGATTGTTTACGGAACCCTGGACGGCTGGCTCATCTCCCTTGACGCGAAAACCGGAAAGCCGGCGCCGACATTCGGTGAAGGCGGCATGGTCGATCTGAAAGCCGGGGTCATCCCGGAAAAGTATCCCGATGCCCGGTTCGGCGTTACCTCTCCCGTGACCTTTTACAAGAATTACGTCATTCCGGGCTGCTCTCCCGGAGAGCGGCCGGCCTTCGGCGCGCCGTGCGACGTGCGCGCATTTGACATGCGCACCGGGAAACTGGTCTGGACGTTCCATACGGTTCCCAGGCCGGGTGAGCTCAACCACGATGTCTGGAAAGATGGCGAGTGGGAAGACCGGGCAGGCGTGAATTCATGGGGATTCATGTCGGTCGACGTTCAGCGTGGCGTGATCTTTGTCCCTCTGGGCACGCCCAACACCGACTTTTACGGCGGGAACCGCGCGGGTTCGAACCTTTATGGAACGAGCGTGGTTGCGCTCGACGCAAACACAGGCAAACTGAAGTGGTATTTTCAGACCGCCCATCACGACAACTGGGACTACGACGATTGCTCCGCGCCCATGCTGATCACCGTGAAGCGGCACGGGAAAAGCATTCCGGCCGTGGCTCAGATCACGAAACAGGGGCTGATGTTCATCCTCAATCGCGAGACGGGCAAGCCCATCTATGGCGTGAAGGAGGTTCCTGTCGCCAACGACAACGCCGAACCGGGCGACTCAAACTGGCCGACGCAGCCGATGCCGGTGAAGCCGCCGCCGCTGGCACGCAATACGTTTTCACCCGACGAGATCGCGACCGTCACGCCGGAACATGAAGAGTACTGCCGCAATCTCCTCGCGCGGGAAGGCGGCGCAATGACCGGCGGCCCGTTCGCGCAATATGGGCCGAAGCTTCGGGTCATCTTTCCAAGCTGGACCGGAGGAACGAATTGGGGTGGCGGCTCCTACGATCCTGAGCTGGGATACATCTTCGTCGATACCAAGGACCTGGCAAATTTCAATAAACTCGTTCCGGACGGCAACGGCGAATACTCCCGTGTCGGCCCCGACAATCCGCCCCCCAATATGGGCGACTACTTCTGGGATGGAAAAAAGCAATGGCCTTGCCAGCAGCCGCCATGGGCCCGGCTGATTGCAGTCAACGTCAACACCGGAAACATCGCGTGGCAGGTGCCGCTCGGTTCTTTTGCCGAGCTGGACAAGCTGGGAGTGCCGAAAACCGGAACACCCACCACCAATGGCGGAGGAATCGCCACGGGCGGCGGTCTTGTCTTTATCGGCTCCAGCACCGACGGCAAGTTCCGGGCCTTCGATTCCCGCACCGGGAAGGAGGTTTGGACAACGGATCTCGGAGTGGACATTAACTCTATCCCGATTACATGGCTCGGGAAGGATGGCAAGCAATACCTTGCCGTCTTCGCCTCAGGAGGCGCACACAACGGGGCGAAGCCCGGCATCCTGTACGTCTATGCGTTACCCTGAGATCAGTAACCGTTTGGTCTTCTCTCGGCGCGGCCGATTCAGGATCGAAATGTCACTCCCAGCGATTCAAGGTAGGCCTTGCTGGTCTTGACCAGATCGAGTGGAACCAGCGACGTTTTGCCGTCGTTGTCCAATTCCACCATGACCATTCCGCGAAGCTTCCGCTTCCCTACGAGATCCAAAATGGCGGGGATATTCACCCTGCCTTGCCCAAGCGGACAGTAACCGGCCAGGTGCGGATTCTCGCCGTTGTAATCTTTCAAATGCATGTGCTCGACGATCGGCAGAAAATCCTTCACCACCTGGACCGCGTCCGCGCCGCCTTTCGTGAGCTGGCCGATGTCGGGTCCGAACCGCACGTACTTTGTATTTACCGCTTCCATCACGGCGTAGGTTTCATCGCGGGACTCGACGCAAGTGCCGGTGTGCTGGTGTAAGGCCGCGGTTAACCCCGTTTCGCTCACCGCTTGGCCAATGTCATTCAGTGCAGAAACGATATTCGCCTTGTTGGCGGCGAAATCGTAGGTGTCGCGATGAACCCCATTCGGCCCAATCACCGTTACGCTCCCGCCGTATTTCTTCACAATCCCCGCCCAGCGGACGGCTTTGGCGACCTCGTCTTTGCGTTTCGCCGGATCCGTCAGGTTCACGTTGCAATAAGCGGAAATCAATGGCAACTGGTGAGCCTGCAGAACGGCGCCCAACCCGCCGGGCTTATCCTCCCACGCGTCGAGAACTTCCCCGAAGGTCTCAAAGCCATAGAAGCCTTCGCTGCTGACATCGGCAACCGCCACCGCGATATCCTTGTTCTGCCAGGTGATCCCGGTGTGACCGATCTTGATGTTTCGCTTCTTGGCGGCAAAGAGCGAAGCCGGCAATGCCGCGGCTGCAACGCCCGCGGCGACCGCTTTGGTAAAGTCACGGCGACTGATGTTCTGTTTCAACGGTTGTTCCTCCGGGATTCTGAATCAGAAGACAAGACGCTTCTGGTTGTCCTTGATCATTTCAGGCGCCACGCCGGGAACGGACGATACTTCCTGCCACGACTTGAAGTCACCGTGCTGTTCACGATATTGAACGATCGCCTCGGCCCCGGACTTAGACAATCCCAGCGAACACTCCAACTCCTCGACGTTTGCCTTATTTACATTCAGCGAGCCGGCAGCATTGCAGGGAGCCGAAGGAGTAGTTGCGCTGGAGCTAGGCGGCGGAACTGTTTTGTCGGAAGCAGATTGGGCTGAGGAAGTTTGGGCTTCGGGTGCCGGCGCGGCGGCGTGCCCGCTGGTTGAGTCGTCCGGCCCATAGTGAGTCGACAGGTAGTCGATGACCAGATCTGCGTCATCGTCCGTGAGTACGGCGCCCCGGGCGATCATCTTCTCCACCTCTTCCGCCCAGTCATCCGGGGAAGCCCGTTTGCTGGTCACAACGCGAGCGTCATGGCAGCTGAGGCATGCCTTCTCCACCACCGCCTTACCGGGTCCATCGGGCAGCGTCACGCCGCTCGGCTTCGGAGGCGCGTTTTGCCCAGCCGCACTGTGCAGCGATGCGGCAGTCATGATCGTCAGAGCAGCAATCATGCTTGTGAAAGCGGTTAGCCTGATCATAGATCCCCATCTATGCGCGTGCGGCCATCGTTAAGTCTGTCAATCGAACTCCAAAGTTAGTGAAATTCACGAATTCCAGCGCGGCCAATGCATTGTTTGAACAGGCGCCGCGAGCCGGTTGGGAGTTGCGAACGCGAGCCGCGGCCGCGAAGGGCCGCCTCCCTATGCGGTCCCGGCCAGGCCGGCGGGAACGCGAATTTTTATTTGCCCACCCAGCCGCCGTCCACGTAAAAAGATTGCCCGGTAACATAACGAGCTTCGTCGGAGGCGAGAAATGCGGCAACGGCGCCAACCTCGACGGGCTGGCCCGGACGGCCCATCGAAATCTGTCCCAGCACTTGAGAAAGCAGGCTGGAATCCTTTATCAGCCACTCGATCATCGGCGTGTCGATCAGGCCGGGATGAATGCAGTTTACCCGAATGCCGAGCGGAGCCACCTCGGCCGAAACATTGCGCGTGAGCGCCTCGATCGCCAGTTTGCTGGGGGCATAGTGAGTGCGCCCCGGAAGCACTCTGGCTGCCTGAATGGAACCAATGTTGACAATGGCTCCCTGGCGTGCGGCGGCCGTTACGCGGCGGCAGAAGACCTGCGAACACATCCAACTGCCGCGCAGGTTGACCGTGGTCACGTCGTTCCATTGCTGATCGGTCATTTCCAGGAAGGGAACGATCGTCTCGATGCCGGCATTGTTGACCAGTATGTCGATTGCGCCCAACTCGCTCCAGGCGCGTTCAAACATTGCCTCGACCTGTTCACGCGAAGCGACATTGGCGCGGATCACGATCACGCGCCGTCCCAAATCCAGGATTTCTTGAGTCAGCGCGTCGGTCTGCGCGGCGCAGTTGACGTCATTGATGACGATATCGGCTCCCTCGCACGCGAATGTCTGAGCGATGCCACGTCCAATTCCCTGGGCCGCCCCTGTCACCAACGCAACTTTGTTTGCAAGCTTCATAGTTCTCAACATACCGAAGAGATCTGAATCCGGGTTTCGGGAAATCAGTTCAATGATTGGTCCATGCCACGCTTTCTCTACGCCTGACAGAGCGGTTGCGAAGCGAATGGGTTGCCGTGCTTCACACAGCTCGAACCCAAAACCCATCGCTACCTAGACGCGGCAAGATGAACATCAAAGAAATGCGCAATCAGCTGGTCGGCTTCCTGGCTTTCAGGCAAGCCGGCTTCATACCAGAATCCGTGGGTGAGCGCCTCGAAGACGACCAGTTGCGCGTCGTCTCCGGCGCGGAGGAATGCGCGATGCAGGATTGCAGTGCCGCTCAGCATCATGTCGCGGGTGCTGGTGAGAAAAAGGGTCGGCGGCATGCCGTGCAAATCCGAATACAGGGGGGAAAGAATGGGGTCTTTGGGATCGGTGGAACCGACATAGGCCGAAATCCATGGTCCACCGCCCTTCGTTGGAGTCGTGTGGGTCGCGAGTCCGACCACGGAGTAGATCGACGAGGAATCGCCCACCGTACTGAAATCGCCAGAGCCGGTAAAAATCCCCAGCGCGCCAGGCATGGGAAGGCCGAGTTGCTTGATCTCGGCCGCGACTTCAGCGGTGAGGATGCCTCCCGCGGATGCGCCATAGATGGCGATGTGTTGCGGCTTATAGGTGTGCAGCAATTCTTTGTATACGGCGACCGAATCATCGACCGCGGCGGGGAACGGGTGCTCCGGCGCGAGACGATAAAGAACCGAGACAACTTTGGTTTGCGCCAGATGGGCGATGGGAATGGACTCCGTGCGCGACCCTGAATCGGTGGTGAAGCCTCCGCCATGCAGGCAGATGAGCACGCGATCGGCTTTTTCCGGCGGAATGGGATCGACGGGCGTAACGATGAGAACGGGCACGCCGGCGACGATGGAATTGGCAATATTCACGGGATACATGGCCAGGTTCAGCGCTGAG
The DNA here is from genome assembly GCA_963770555.1 of uncultured Acidobacteriaceae bacterium. Taxonomy (GTDB): domain Bacteria; phylum Acidobacteriota; class Terriglobia; order Terriglobales; family Acidobacteriaceae; genus Telmatobacter. The sequence continues at coordinate 1,839,357 of CAVYQC010000005.1, read as the reverse complement.
TCGTGGGCCTGCATGGCGTCAGTCGAAGCGCGGTTTTCTTGAACGCCGGCTCCGGGCCCCGGATGAGGCACGGGCTTGGTAAGGTACTTCTGCGCCTGCGGGCTGACGGTCTGCGGCATGGGGACGATGCGATAGACATAGGCCGTTCCGTCCGCGTCGACGTAGCTCGTGTCCTGTTGCGGCAAGGAGGGCGCGGACTGCTGCGCGAATCCGGTACGCGTCCCTGCCGTCAAGACGCCAAGGACGAACGCGAGGACGAAAAGCCGAGGTTTCATCATTCCTCCAAAACGAATGACGCCGCTCGCGGCGCGCCCGTCCGGGGCGAGCGGGCGCGGCACGAATCCCGCGCTCAGAGGAGCAGGCGAACGCCATCCTGAGAAAAAAGCTCAGAAATTATTGTTGCATAATACGCAAGTATTGTTGCACAATGCTGGAGAATAACCTTGCGTCCGGGATTTGTCAACAGCGCAACAAGGTGGGCTCGCGGGTTTGAAAGAAGGCCAGCACTGGAAGTTCAGATGAAGGAAGACGCCGTGAATGAGCTCGAAAAGCAGTCGCAGGCCGGAAGGCCAGATGGCCACCTGGCGTCTTTTTCGAGTGGAAGACGCGCCCTGCTGGGCGGCGTGGCGGCGTCGTGCGCGGGGTTGGCCGGCGCGGCCATCGCTCCGGCGAATCTGCTTGCGCTTACCGGCGCCGTTGCGGCATCGAATCCAAAGACGGCCGTGGCCCCGTGCGGGCAAAGCAAGGTCGCCTGCTCAGATGCCGCAACGGTGGTGGAGACGAGTGCGGGGAAGGTCCGCGGATTCCAGAGGAACGGCATATTCGTTTTCAAGGGCGTGCCGTACGGCGCGTCCACATCCGGCGCCGGGCGCTTTATGCCGCCCGCCAAACCGGAACCCTGGACGGGGATTCGCAATGCGCTGGCATACGGCCGCATCTGCCCGCAAGAAGATTCCGCGCATTTCGATATGGACGGGAAAAACCTGGCCAGCCACGACGAGGATGCATTCCTGCTGCATCGCGGCTCGGCCATCTGGGTACCCGGCGAAGACTGCCTGCGCGTGAATATCTGGACGCCGGAAATCAACGGTTCCCATCAACGCCCGGTCCTGGTCTACATGCACGGCGGCGGATACTCCGGAGGCTGCGGGCACGATCTCCTCTCCTATGAAGGAGAAAGTCTGGCGCGCAATCACGACGTGGTGGTCGTGAATCACAATCATCGACTGAACGTGTACGGCTATCTCAATCTTGCGGCGCTTGGCGGAGACGAATTTGCCGAATCCGCCAATGTTGGCATGCTCGACTGCGTGGCCGTACTTGAGTGGGTGCGCACGCACATTACCGCATTTGGCGGCGACCCAGGCAACGTGACGATCTTCGGTCAGTCCGGAGGCGGAGGCAAAGTCGCGGTTCTGATGGCCATGCCGGCGGCCAAGGGTTTATTTCATCGCGCGATCATCCAAAGCGGACCATTCCTGAGGGCGCTCTCTCCCGACTATTCGCAGCAGGTAGCTGCGCAGTTGCTGGATGAGCTTGGATTATCCACATCGCAGGTGAGGGAACTACAGAAAATCCCCGTCGATCATCTCTCCGGAGCCGCTGTGGAAGCCATGAAAAAGACTCCCAAACCTCAGACCGCGCTCCGCGACTCCTTTGGAGAGAGCGGTTGGGGTCCTATGGTAGACGGCCGAACACTGCCCTCTCATCCCTTCGACCCGGGAGCACCTGCGGTTTCCGCGGATGTTCCGTTGATCACGGGCACCAATCTCAACGAGAGTGTGAGTGGGCTCGACCATCCGGGCGCCGATGCCATGACCGGGGAGGAAATGAATCAAGAAATTCGCGAGGCGTATGGCGGCAACGCCGAGGCCATCATCGCCGCTTACCGGCAGGATTATCCCAATGCGACTCCGTTCGGCCTCTACGCCACCATCGCCACCTCGCGATGGCGTATCCCGGCATTGGCGCAGGCTGCAAGGAAGGCTGCGCTGGGCGCTGCGCCTGCATACGCCTACATTTATGCATGGAGAACGCCGGTCCTGGATAATCGGCCGGGCTCATTCCATGCTTCTGAAATCTCCTTTGTCTTCGACAACGCGGAGATTTGCGACCACTACAGTGCCGGCGATCCGTCAGCCTTCGTGCTCTCAAAACAGATGAGCAGCGCGTGGGTGAGCTTTGCACGCACTGGAGATCCCAATCACCCCGGCCTGCCGAATTGGCCCACATACGCGGCTGACACCCGCGCCACCATGTACTTCGGCGCGCCCTGCGAAGTGCATAACGACCCCGAAGGAAAAGGATTGGAAATTATCACGCGAACCTGATTGCAATGGCAGGCCAACATTTCACCGGCGGCTATGATTCGTGGCACGACGGAGAAGCTCTCATGATCGAGACGACAGAACGGATGTTAGCCGAGGTTATACGCGGTAAGTTCATACTTCGTCAGACGACCGGAGCTTGGTTTGACATTTTGGGCTGAGACATCACAGGAATTACTTAAGCTCTATGATCCGGAGGGATTCCAGGTTGAGGTGAAGGGAGCCGACTCTGCCGGCCAAGTAAGTCGACTTAGTGAGTCCAGGAACGGAAAGGGTCTAAGGGAACCGTTCGACGCACTCACTCTTTCGAGTAGTGCTCGAATGCAGGATTGCTGTTTGTGCGTTTGTGTATTGCGACGTTGACTTGCCTCGAACGCCGCGATTTACGGGCGAATGCATTAGTCTGCGCATTCTGCCCGTCTTGTCTTCTTAGGCTGTGTTCGTGGTCCGCGCCGCTGTGATCCGTCTTACTTGTTATCAGCGTGGAGCGATGGAGGGTCATTCGGTTGCATGGAAGGCTGCCGCAGGTAGATTCACCCGACTTCGAACTTACAGGACCGTGACCTAACCACAGTTAGACGCTTGAACGGAACTAACTGCAGTTATCCACGCGTGCATGATGCAAGTGGAAGTCTACCAATCAGATGCAAAGACGTTAGAAAGTTTGTCTACCCGTTAGGCTACTTCCCTAACGTTGACATTTTTGCAAACGAACAACTAAACAATGCTGGGTCGATAAAAGTGGGGCCGTGGCAATCGCGAACGAAGAGACCAGACTCTGGCACCAGGAGGCCGCAAATGCTTTCAAGCATTTTCCATATCGCAAGTTCCTCGCTCACAACCAGGCATCGGCGGGGATTCAACAAAAACAGAAGAGCCGTTCCAGAACGGGACTACTCGAAAATCGCTGTGAAGCGTGCCTTAGGATTTCTTCTTCTTTGCCTGCTGGCGATTGTCCCGGGCGCTAACGCCCAGATTCGATCGGGGACGATCACCGGCCTTGTAATGGATCAAAAGGGAGCCGTGATTGTGGGCGCGCAGGTGACGGTCACCAATGTCGCTACGCACGTCGAGTACGCCACGAAGACCACCGCCGCGGGCCTCTACTCGGTGCCGTATCTTGAGTCGGGAACCTACGATGTTTCGGTGATCAAGGCCGGATTCCAGGATGAAACCGTCAGGGGTCTAGCAGTCAACCCTTCTGAGACCGTCAAACAGGATGTCCAGCTGCACGTTGGCGAGGTGACGAGCGTCGTCGAGGTGCAGGCTGCGGTAGAGACTCTGCAGACGGAAAGCAGCACCGTCACCGCCGGCCTCAGCACGCACGAAATGGAGTCGATTCCCAACGTCACCCTGAATCCTCTCTATTACGTAACGCTGGAGAACAACGTGGTGCCGCGCGCCGAGCTTGCGACCAGTCAAACCATCCAATCCGCCGGCGTTGGAGTCGCGGGGCGCGCCGAGCTTTCCGCAATCGGTGTGAACGGCGGGCGCGCTTTTGAGAACGACATCCAGCTCGACGGCCTGCCGGACACGGGCGATGGTTTCAACGAGATGACCATCGTACCCAACATCGAAGGCCTTCAGCAATCGCAGGTCATCAGCAACAACTTCACCGCGGATTACGGCCACGGCCAGTCGGTCCTGGAGATGACCACGCGGTCGGGAACAAACGAGTTCCACGGCCAGGTGAACTTCCTCTTCCGTAACCAGGTGCTGAATGCGAACACCTGGGGCAACAAGCTCCAGGGAATTCCAAGACAGGATTTTCAAAGAAGCAACGCCGGCGGCGCCATTGGTGGACCCATCCTGAAGAACAGGCTGTTCTTCTTCTCGAGCTATCACTATGAGACCGAGAATCAGGGGCAGGGCAACGTTGAGACGGTGCCGACTGACCTGGAACGTGTGGGTAATTTCTCGAAGACCCTGCAGCCAAACGCGCAGGGCCAGCCGGTGGCGGCGCAGTTGTTCAATCCGTATTCGGTGACGCAGGTTTCGCCCGGATTGTATCAACGGGCGCCCATCACGTCGGCGATCGTCACTCCCGGCCTTTTGCCTGAAGGCCCGGCTGCGTATAACGCCGCGCTCGCGATGTTCAACTTCTATCCCAGCCCGAACCACACGCCCTCCGACCCCTACAACGATAACAACTACTTTTCGTCCACCGTCAATACGCTGAGGCTGCAGACCCTGAACAATCGCGTCGACTTCAAAAAGGGGAAGCACTCGATCTACGGCACCGGCGGATACTATTGGACTGACAATGCCGACCCCTTCGATTTGCAGCCCGACACGTCGACGAGCGGGGGAAATAACAACCCGGCGACTTCGTTTAACAATTATGCGTCAACCCAGTCCGATCGCAACGGCTATGTGCAAATTGGCGATACGATCGTGATGAGCCCGTCCTTCTTTATCGACGTCCGTTACGGAATCATGCGAACGCACGCGATCGATTTCGGAGGGCTGCCGTCGGGATTCAACCAGTACGGCGCGTTCGGAATCAACTCGGCCACGCAAGGGCTGTTTGCCAAACCCGGATCGGCGCCCGTTGTATGGCCCAACTGGTTCGGTTACAGCGGTTCCGGCGGCGGGAGCAATTGGACCAACCTTTCCAATGGCGGGTTTGCGAACAAGGAGGAACGCCAGGTCGCTCACTCTTTGAGCGCCAGCGCCACGAAGATCGTGCGCAACTGGACGTTCAAATGGGGAGGTGAGTATCGCGTGCAGCTCGCCAACTACACGGATTTCGAAGAGGGCTCGGCAAGTTTGAACTTCTGCTGCTCGGGCGATCCGGGCGGCAACTATGGCTTCGAATACGTGAACTCAACCGGAGGCACGACACAACAGGACAACAATCCTCAGCTGGGCGGCATCAACGGTGCGAAGACATTCCTCGGACAAGGCGTTTGGTTCATCCGGCCCGGGGCCAATTTGAAACCGGCCTATGCGGCAAAATACTTTGCGGTGTACTCGCAGAACGACTGGCGCGTAAAGCCGGGCTTGACGGTCAACCTCGGCCTACGTTGGGATGTGGCGCCCGGCCTGACGGAGCGCTACAACCGGCTGGCGGGATACGATTTCACGAAGATGAATCCCTTCGGAACCATGGGCCTGATCTCTTTCCCCGGCACCAATGGCTACAGCCGCAACATGTGGGACACCGAATATAATGACTTCCAGCCGCGCCTCGGCGCCGCTTACCAGATCACGAGGACGCTGGTCGCGCGCGGCGGGTTTGGTATTACCTACCTGCCCAGCAACACCGGGTACTTCTCCAGTCCCAACGACTATGGCGAGGCATCGTTTGCACCCGGCAACAATGCACTGCCTTATGGCGCCAACCCCAGTGGCGTTCCTACGACGGAGCTTACCGATGCCGCTCCGCTGGTTGCGGAGGTGGGAGCGAATCCCTCGGCTCCGCAGAACTACGGCATCAACGAGGCGTACTTCGACCGGCATCTCAAAAACCAGCAGGCTTACCAAGCGAATTTCTTCCTCGAGAAATCCTTTGGAGCGAGCGGCCAGTGGTTGATTTCGGTTGGCTGGAGCGATGCAATCTCGCACCACCTGAGCACGCGCAACTTTGCATTTGAGTCTTTGCAGAGCGTGCCCCAATCCGTTCTGGGGCTGTGGAAGAGTCAGTACATCGCGAACAACGGAACAACCGACCCGTCTACCGAGTCTGTTCCGAATCCTTACCAGCCGGCCGGCGGGCCGTTGCTCCCCTTCCAGAATGATTTAGCGAACGCCACCATCCAACAGTTCATCACCTATCTGCCGTATCCTCTATTGTATGGCGGGGGCCAGGGCCTCAACGGGTCGACGGGCTTCGCCAACTATAACGCCGGGCTGATCCACGCTGCTTACCACGGAGCCTCCGGGCTCACGATGATGTTCAATTACACCTGGTCGAAGGAACTGGATTTTGTGTCCACCGCAATCGAAGATGGGCAGGGTGTGAATCCCGATGGAAACATCAGCAGCACACCGGACCTGATCGATCCGCACAACAACCTGAACTATGGCGCAGACGATACCCCGAGCGCGTTCAATGCGGTGGTGACGTATCAATCGCCGTTCGGCGCAAAGGGAAAGTACGCATTGAGCAATCCCGTGGGGCGGGCGATCGCGGGAGACTGGAATCTTGGCACCGTGGTTCAAATGCGAGACGGCAATCCCGCGATCTTGAGCATGAGCGGGGACGGCTCGATCACGGGCCGCATCGACAGCAACAAAATATACCCGTACCTGCTTCCCAAGTCGTATCGGCACATGTACGACGGCTCGACCTCGGTAACATTGCCGTGCGGAGAGACGATCACCCCGGGAGCCTACTATCGGCTCAAGTACGACCAATGCGCGTTCCAGGGCGAAACCCTTACCACTCCCAATGGCAGTATTGTCCCCAACATTTACTGGATTGGAAACTCGCCGCAAACCAGCGGCAACATTCGCACCGACGGATACACCAACGTGGACTTCAATATCACCAGGTCGTTCCCGATCCGCGAACGCTACGCCCTGCAGATGGGCGCGGATTTCGATAACCTGTTCAACCATCCGCAGTTTCAAGGTGACGATAGCGGCAACTTAGGGACCATGAACCTCACCAACAGCCCATCCACGGGTCTCATTCCGGGAATCGGGAATGGTTCCACCTTTGGTTCAGGCTACCTGAATACTTATGACCCGCGCCAGATCGTACTGCATGCCTTCATACAATTTTGATGGGCATGGCATGGCTCTGCCTGGGAAAGACAATGGGTTTCCCAAGTAGCGCGAACCGATTGACGGTGGTCATCAAGGGCCCGTTCCTTCCGGAACGGGCCCACACGATTCAGTGGGAAAGACGATGGCTCGGCATCGAGACTGTTCGATAGTCTTACCTGATCTGCCGCTTGATTGTTTTCTATTCTTGCAAAGAGCCCAATCTTAAGGCGCGAGCATCATCGCCCGGCAAAAATTTGCCATGGCGCAGCCAATACGGCAGGTATCTACCGTTAAGATGATCCCCTCTTCCAATTCGCATGTCTTTTCAAGCACTTACAAAAATGTTTGAACCGCGCATAACCTTGTGCGGAGAAGGACTTTCTCATAAAGTTGTCACCTGGATAACAATGTCCGCTCGACTGTCTCCACCTGGGCGCCGAGGGTCAGTTTGAGGCAGCTCCGATGATCAAGCTATCTCAAAAAGCGAACCCAGTTCGCGGAGCCGGCACATCAATCGATGCGACCTTTTCCAGGCCGAATTGGCTGCCGCTCTATTTCAGGGGGAGTTTATGAAGAGACGGCAGTTCCTAGCTTCTTCTCTTGCGGCGTCCGCTTTTACGCTGTCAAAGAGCGCTTTCGCCGACTCCCTGTCGCGGCAGGATGGACGCAGCTACAAATTCAAGCGGACCATTTCGCGCGAAGTGCTGGGAAACTATCTCTCGCGGTCCATTTCGATGGAAGGCCTGCTCAATGGCCGGGGCGATCTGGACGATAACATTCGAATGCTTCGCCATGTCGGCGCAAAGTACATCGGGCGCAGCATCTGCCTGTGGGGCGGCGAAGCCGATCTGCCGAGCAATCTTGAACGGGCAAAGCAGCAACTTCCGCAAGTTCACGCGGCCGATCCGGGCATGATTCTCGAGGCCTGCATTTTTGAGATTGTGACCACCGAAGTGGAGCAGGTTCCTGTGCCGGACTGGGCATTCACCGCTTTGGGGCTCGCGGTGGAAAAAAGGAACTTCCGATACGATGCCATCCTTTATCCTCTGCCGCAGCGCAAACGCTCATGGGGCAAAAGCGGCGGAGTTCCCGATGTGAGCCAGACGGAGACTCAGCTTTGGTTTTATTTTCTGGCGAAGTCCTACATCGATCTGGGATTCGAGGGCATTCACTGGGGACAGATGGAGATCATGGATCACAACGATCCCGATCTTACACATTACGCCAATCTCTTTACCCTGGTCCGCGCCTACGCCGAGAAACATGCACGGCGCGGAATGGTGCTCTGCAATGCCCACGTTCCCAGCGGAGGGCTGGTGCGCAACGGGCAACTGCTGCTTGACTTTCATGCTTTCCCGCTGAGGATCAAGGAAGTGGCGGATCATCCCGAGGAGGCCGTTTTGCAAGTGGGCTACCTTGACAGCATCTTCTTGCGCAGCAAGGGGGGCCGAACTTATAGCGGCTGGGAGTGCGAGCACCTTCCTTATCTGGTGGAACTCGACAACTGGGGTGTGAGCAGCCACCCAGGGGAGGCGGGACAAGGCGGCGACTGGGTTTGGGGTTACGACGAGATCAGCTGGTTTGCGAACCAGAGTAAGCAATACCGCAGCCAGTGGCTCCATTATGCCTGGAACTGGGTGAGAAAAACGGATCCTGACGGCTATCTGGAAATGCCCGGCAGCCGGACCGAGATGTCCCCGCTCAATCACCACGGCTGGTATTCTGCGAATGCACCCAGCGCCGCAGTACCGGATGGGCTGGACGATGAGGAGGCGATTCGCGAAATCTGGAAGAGCGACCGGGCCTGACCGCCCATGACCTCCATCAAAGATGAGAGTCTTTCCGCCTCACGGTGAAATCTGACTCCGGCAGAGTTTCAATCAACAGCCGCCGCATTCCGGCGAACGCTCCGAGGCATTCATGAATCCGCAGTTCCAGCAAGTACACGTAAAGACTACGTGGCGCCGTTTTCTTCTGATTCTCCCCATCGCGGTGGTTCTCAGCTGCGCGGCTACTTGCGCCCAGAGAATCGGTGTTACGTACAACGCCGAAGCGCAAACCGATGCGGCATTGAAGCGTCTTTCGCCGGCAGCTCAGGCAGTGATGCAGCGTCTTTCCCGGCTCGGCGCGCTGCCTCTTGCCGACGTGCGCTATTACACCGGCGATCTTGCCAACGGCGGCGCGGCCGATCTCGACGATTCCTCATGGCAGACGGTTCAGATGCCTTTCACGGCTTCGGCCGATCCAATCTGGCTGCGCAAGTGGATCGAAGTGCCAAAGACGTTGGACGGATACGACTTGACCGGCGCGAAGATCTGGCTGCAGCAACCATCGCGTGGCGGACTGACCGTTTACCTGAACGGCCAGCCGGTTGCCGCGGGCGAAGATATGGAGCCCCTTGTGTTGTTCGGCTCCGCCAAGCCCGGGGACAAGCTGCTGCTCGCGATCCGGCTGGAGAAAACCACCGCGCCCAAGCGACTTCGCCGCATGGAATTGCAAATCGATTTCGCTCCGGATCGGCCGAATCCACAGGTTCTGTACACCGAGTTCCTGTCTGCGGCGCTTCTCATCCCATCGCTTGCGCCGGACAAGCTATCGGTGGTGAACGATTCGATTGCATCGGTCGATCTGAAGGCCTTGGATGCCGCAAATCAAATTGCCTTCGATGAATCGCTGAACAAAGCGAAATCGGAGCTGGAATCCGTCAAGCCGATACTGCAGGAGTCGACCTATCACCTTACGGGCAACTCGCACATTGACGCCGCATGGCTTTGGCCGTGGACTGAGACGGTGGAAGTGGTGAGGCACACGTTTGACACCGCGGCTCAGTTGATGGATGAATACCCTTCTTACACTTATACGCAATCGGCTGCGCAATATAACGTGTGGATTGCCGACAAGTATCCGAGCATCAATGCAAAGATCAAGCAGCGGATCAAGGAGGGCCGATGGGAAGTGGTGGGGGGCATGTGGGTCGAGCCGGATCTCAACATGCCCGACGGCGAATCGCTGGTCCGGCAGTTACTGATTGGGAAGCGCACGTACCAGCAGTTATATGGCGTGGACGTGCGGATCGGCTGGAATCCGGACTCGTTCGGCTATAACTGGCAACTTCCGCAGATTTATAAGAAATCCGGCGTCGATTACTTCGTGACGCAGAAGATGTCGTGGAATGAGACCAACCAGCTTCCGCTCAAGTTGTTCTGGTGGGAATCGCCGGATGGCAGCAAGGTGCTGACTTATTTTCCGGATGGCTACGGAAACAGCAATTTCAGCCCGGTCCGACTCGGAAACGATCTGGTTCACGCCAGAGCGCTCGCACCGGGCCTGAATAACATGATGGATCTTTATGGAGTGGGGGATCACGGCGGCGGTCCTACGCGCGCTCTTCTGGACGAGGGGCTCGAATGGATGCAGCCGGACCGCATTGTTCCGAAGATGCAATTCGGGACCGCGCAAACTTTTTTTGACGATGTGCAGGCAAGGATCTCGACTGACTCTCCGGTTTGGAACTACGAAACGGCAGCCAAGGGCGACACGCAACTGCCCGCGCCTCCCGAGGGTCAAATCAGCATTCCCACCTGGAAAGACGAATTGTATCTGGAGTTTCATCGGGGGGTCTACACCACGCAAAGCAATCACAAACGGAATATGCGGGAGGCCGAAGAGGAAGTGCTGAACGCCGAGAAGTATGCGTCGCTTGCATGGCTTGACGGCCGCCCGTATCCTGCGACGGAGCTCAACGATGCATGGAAGAAGGTGCTCTTCAATCAGTTCCACGATCTGGCGGCCGGATCGGGAATCGGCGTCATCTATAAGGACGCGCAACAGGATTACGATCAAGTGCGTTGGGCTACGCAGGAAGTAACTTCGACATCCCTCGAAACCGTGGAAGCGCGCATCGATACACGGGCCGATGGTTCTTCCGGTTCCGTTCCGCTGATGATCGTGAATCCGCTTGGATGGGAACGCTCGGGGCCGGTCGAGGCAGACGTCCAGATGCCTGCCGCCACACAGGAGATTTCCGTTCTTGACTCCAAAGGGCGCGTACTTCCTTCAGAAATCCTCTCCAGCGACCGCTCGACGAATACTTATCATCTGCTCCTCGAAGCCAAGGATGTTCCCTCGCTGGGATATGAGGTGATGAGGGTGGTTCCAGGTAAACGTCCCTTCACGAGCGACCTGAAGGCAAGCGGCACAACGCTCGAGAACTCCGCGCTCAAAGTCACGGTGGATCCGAAGACGGGATGCATTACCAGTCTTTTTGACAAGAAATCGCGATTTGAAACTCTTACGCAGAACAGCTGCGGCAACGAGTTGATCGCCTTCCGGGATAAGCCCAAGATGTTCGACGCGTGGAATATCGATGCGGACTTTGACAAGTCTTTCAGCCGGTTGGACACAGCCGATTCAGTGAAACTGATAGAGAGCGGGCCGTTGCGCGCAGCCATTCGCGTCACGCGCACATGGCAGAACTCGAAATTCGTGCAGGACATTGTTCTGTTGAGCGGCGCAGACGAAGTAGACGTGGTCAACGATATCGACTGGCACGAAACCCACGTTCTCTTGAAGGCGGCTTTCGATCTGGCCGCTTCCAGTCCGATGGCGACTTACGAGATTCCGTACGGGACGATCGAGCGCCCCACAACGCGGAACAATAGCTGGGAGGACGCGAAGTTTGAAGTTCCCGCGATTCGCTGGGCCGACCTCGGCGATGGCCAGCATGGATTCAGCTTGATCAACGAATCCAAGTACGGGTACGATGCCGCGGGGCACACGCTGCGCATCTCGCTTTTGCGCTCGCCTATCGATCCTGACCCCAACGCCGACCGCGGTCATCACCACTTCAGCTACGCTCTCTATCCCCATGCCGGGAACTGGAAACAGGCGCTGACCGTGAGGCGCGGCTACGAGTACAATTACCGGCTGCGCGGCATGCAGGTGGAAGCGCACGCAGGAACCCTGCCTATGAGGCATTCATTCCTCACCGTGGACAATCGCAATGTAGTATTAACTGCGGTCAAGAAGGCGGAGGACACCAATGCACTGATCTTTCGATTCTACGAGTGGGCCGGAGAGGACGGTAGCGTGCGGATTCAGGTGCCGAAAGGCGCAACGTCGGCGAGACTTGCCAATCTGCTGGAACAGCCGGAAGGCTCACCGCTCTCGATTGAAGGCGGGGATACGATTGTGGTTCCAGTGCATCCGTTTGAAATCGTAACTGTCAGCGTTGAGTACCCTGCTTCCACCCAATAGTCTTCGATCCAGTTCCCGAACAGGTTAGGAGAAATCCAACTGGCTTCGATTCCATTTTGGGCCAGGGCTGCTTGCAAATATAGAGACAATACAGAAGCGAGCCACGATGTGCTGAACTTCCGGTTCGCGGTTGTTTCTTGAACGTACCTACCGTTAACTCTTCAGTTTATATACAACCCATTTGCTTTCTTAGACGTATTGCCCAGCTAAGAACCGCTGCTAACGTTGCTATTGCTTCAATACTCGATTACCGTAAATGTCTCCGATCCGAGCTAATCGCGTGCGGAGCGAAAAGCAGAGAGGCCAAAACACGCAGGGTCAGGATCCAATCGAATCCAGCGGAACTTGCTCTGGATGGCGAAAACAATCCGTGTGACGGTCGCTTGTTCCAGCGGGACGGATGCATGGTGAGTAAATTCGTGACCTGGCTTGCGCCGAAAGAGGTTGGCGAATCTTCTCAAGCTTCCTCAATGATTTGATCTTTTGCGGGCCGGTACTGGGGGAAGATTCAAAGACAATGACCGCTCTTTGCCGATGAGATCCGGCGAAAGGGTGTGCGCGGGATGGAGCGAGGATGAAGAGCGCAGTCACACTTAGTTTCCTGGCAATGTTCGGCGCAGGTACATTGAGCGCATTTGCGCAACACCAGAAAGACCCGGTTGACTATGTCTCTCCGAACATTGGCGGCGTTGGCCAGCTGCTCACCGCGACAATTCCGTATGTGCAATGCCCCCATGGCATGGCGAGGCTGGCCCCGGTCACGACTCCCGGAATCACTGACCGCTATCTCGCGGACAAGATTTACGGCTTTCCGGCCGGACCGGCTGTTTTGATGGCCTCGGTGGGCACTGTCAGCCCGAGCCCTTCAGCCTACGCGTCGGACTTCGATCATGATTTCGAAGCCGCAACTCCGTACTACTACGAAGCGGACCTCAAGACCTGGCGCATCCGGGCAGAGCTTACGGCAACTTGCCAGGGCGCCTATTATCGATTCACGTTTCCCGCCAGCGATCATGCTCATCTGGTCATCAGTTTAAGCAGGGGCGCGGAACTCACGGTGATTGGAAATAACGCGGTGGAAGGCAGCGAGCGATTCGATGGGCCGATCAGCAAAACTACGGAAACAGGGCAGGAGACCAGGCAATACTTCTATATTCAGTTCTCTCGCCCTTTTGGTTCGTACCAGACCTGGCAGAATGGCGATTTGAGCCGGTCCGTGCGACAAGCCGGCGATCGCATCGGGTTCGTTACTGACTTCGCATCTTCCGCGGGAGAGATCATCGAGGCGAGAGTAGGGATCTCCTATATCGGCACGGACCAGGCGAAACTGAATCTGTGCGGAGAGAGCGCCGACTGGAGCTTTGAGCGTGTGAAACTGAACCTGCGAACGACCTGGAACCATGCACTTGCGAGCATCGACACAACCGGGGGAACAGAGCGGCAACGCACGATTTTCTACACTGCGCTCTACAGGTCACTCGGCCGCATGACCGACATTACCGAAAATGGCAAATATTTCAGCGGCTTCGATCATCGAGTTCATGACGCGCAAGGGCACGATTTTTATATAGACGACGGGCTCTGGGATACCTATCGCTCACTTCACCCTCTGCAACTGCTGCTCGATCCGCAACAGCAGGAAGACATGATTCGATCGTACCTTCGCATGTATGAACAGAGCGGGTGGCTGCCCTCCTTTCCCTCTGCGGCGGGCGAACAGGCGGTGATGATCGGCCACCACGCGGCGGCTTTCATCCTGGACACCTACGAAAAGGGATTTCGCGATTTTGATGTTGACCAAGCGTACCAAGCCATGCGGAAGAACGCGACGGAGGCAACCATGCTTCCGTGGAGCCGAGGGCCGCTCACAAGTCTCGATCGCGTTTACTTCGACAAGGGATTCTTTCCCGCGTTGGCCTATGGTGAAAAAGAGACCGCGCCGGAAGTGACCGTCGAGCGCCGCCAGGCCGTATCGGTCACTCTCGAAAACAGCTACGATGACTGGTGCGTTGCGCAACTTGCGCTGGCTCTCGGCAAACAGCAGGATGCGGCTTATTTCACCAAGCTGGCCCACAACTACGAAAACGTCTTTAATTCCTCCATCGGCTTCATGGCTCCCAAGAGCGCCGATGGGCAATGGGTAGAGCCTTTCGATCCCAAGCTAGGGGGTGGACAGGGAGGCCGCGATTACTTTACCGAGGTCGACTCCTGGCTCTACACCTTCAGCGTGCAGCACGACGTTGCGGGATTGATCCGTCTTCTCGGCGGCCGCGATACGTTCAATGCAAAGCTCGATCAGCTTTTTGTGGAACAGTACGGAACCTCAAAATATCAATTCCTCGGTCAGTTTCCTGACGCCACGGGGCTGGTCGGACTCTATGCCCAGGGCAACGAACCCAGCTTTCACATTCCCTATCTATATGACTTCTCCGGACAACCGTGGAAGACACAGCGCCGCGTGCGGCAACTGATGGACGTGTGGTACGGCGACGGCCCTCTGGGCATCCCCGGAGACGACGACGGCGGTGCGATGTCGTCATGGTACGTCTTGAGCGCGATCGGGATTTATCCGGTGTGTCCGGGAAGTCCGGTGTACGAAATCGGCAGCCCCATCTTCGAGCAGAGCGTAATACGCCTGGGCAACGGCAAACAATTTGCGATTGTTGCTCATCATGTCTCGGCGCAGAACAAATATATCCAGTCCGCCCAATTGAACGGCGAACCGCTGAACAAGCCGTGGTTCCGTCAATCGGATCTTGCCCATGGAGGAACGCTGATTCTGGAGATGGGGCCTGAGCCGAATGTGCAGTGGGGCAGTGCGCCGGAGGATGCTCCGCCATCCATGACGGAGATCCCTCAGTAATGCCGGCGGCTGGTGAGCGTGATGGCAATCGTGGCGCCTGGCGTTTCCGCATTTGGCGAAATTCACTTCTTAACGGGAAATGGAATTGACAAACGTACTG
Organism: uncultured Acidobacteriaceae bacterium; assembly: GCA_963770555.1. Classification (GTDB taxonomy): domain Bacteria; phylum Acidobacteriota; class Terriglobia; order Terriglobales; family Acidobacteriaceae; genus Telmatobacter. The sequence continues at coordinate 1,824,098 of CAVYQC010000005.1, read as the reverse complement.
GCATACGACATCGGCGGGTCTCACGCCACTGCGGGGATTGTCGACTACGGCTCACTCGCCGTCATCTGCGTGCGCTCTCGCCCAATCGACTCAAGCGGGCCCGCCAATTCAATTCTGGATGAGCTTCACGCACTCGGCGAGGGCGTAATCGCCGAGGCACGTCAGCTTGGCGTCACCACTCGCGGAATCGGTGTGGCTATGCCTGGCCCTTTCGACTATGAGCACGGCATCAGCCTGCTTCAGCACAAATATGCCTCCCTCTACCGGATGGATCTGCGGCGAGAGTTGGGGAATCGTTTCGGCATCGCTGAGAGCACGATAGTTTTTCTAAACGACGCCCAGGCATTTCTTCTTGGAGAATGCCACGCCGGCGCCGCGAAGAACCTGCGCCGATGTATCGGCCTGACTCTGGGCACGGGCGTTGGTTCGGCATTCTCGATGGATGGCGATATAGTCGAGAACGGGCCCGCGGTTCCACCTGGAGGTGAGATATATTGTCTTCCGTGGACGGGAGGCACGGTGGAGGACACGATCTCAACGCGCGCAATTCAGAAAAGATATCGCGAATTGAGCGGCGAGAGCAGGACCGTGAAGGAAATCTGCATGGCTGCCCAACACGATTGCAACGCCGCATTGGCGATGCGCGAGTTTGGCGGCAGCCTTGGCCTTGTTGTCCAGGACCTCTGCATGGCATTTCGTCCTGACGCCATAGTACTTGGCGGAGAGATTTCCAGGAGCGCCGATCTGTTTGTTTTAAGTGCCGCTGCGTCGGCCGGGAACGGAACCGGCGATCTCTTCCGCGTGAGCGAGCTTTTCAACGACGCGCCACTGGTTGGGGCAGCGGTCCGGTGTTTGAAACTATGCGGTGTTCAAGCGTTGGGCGCGCTCGATCGGAATGATGCAGGCGATCTGCCCGAGCAGAGCAAGAATTCGGATACAGTAAAGGAAGGTTGAGTTCACGTGAATGGGTCCTGGGCGAGTCACAAGTGGAATCACGGCGGGGCAGCGGCCGGAATCTTGCCAGCCGCCAGGCGAACGGACCCGCGGCTGACGACAACACTTCCTCGAACCGCAGGACAATTTGACACATCTGTTTCCGGGCGGACCGTTTTCAAAGCGGCAGGCGTCCTTTTCCTTGCCAGTCTGTCTCTGGCCGGGGCCGGTCGGGCTTGGGCGCAACCGGGACAATCTCCGAATGAAACGCCTGCCTTGTACCAACGCGCCGGCGCGCCCGTTGAGAGTCGCATCGACGACCTGATGCGCCGCATGTCTCTCAAAGAAAAAGTCCGGCAGTTGGACATGTATTCCGGCGCGGCAAGTTTGATGAGCCGGCACACGGACTCGACGCATGCGGCGCCCGATGCGGTATTTCTGCCGATGAAAGCTGAGCAGCTTTGGGGCAATCTGGGCGCCGGGTCCATTCACGACCTCAATCCCACACCCGAGCAGTCCAACGCGATTCAGAAATGGGTGATCGCCCATGATCGTCTCGGAATCCCCGCACTGTTTATCGAAGAAGGCCTGCATGGCTTCGATACGGGCACAGTTTTTCCAGCTCCCATCGGCCTCGCGGCCACCTGGAACCCGGAGATCGCCCGGCAGACGGGTGCGGCGATTGCGGCTGAGGCCCGCGCCACCGGCGTTGCCATGCTTCTTGCTCCGGTCCTCGACCTTGCCCGCGATCCGCGATGGGGACGCGTGGAAGAGGATTTCGGCGAAGACCCCTACCTCACGGGGCAACTCGGCCTGGCCTGGGTGCGGGGCGCACAGGGCGAGAGCCTGGACTCGAATCACAGCGTCGTGGCCGAGCCGAAACATTTTGCGGCGCATGGATCTCCGGAGGGCGGCACGAACACTTCTCCCGTGCATATTGGCGAGCGCGAATTGCGCACCATCATGCTGAAACCCTTCGAGCCTGCCATTCGCTCAGGCCACGCGATGGGCGTGATGGCGGCTTACCACGAGATCGACGGCATCCCCATAACAGCGGACCCGCTGCTGCTGAAAACAATTCTCCGTCAGGAGTGGGGTTTTCAGGGATTCGTCCTGTCGGATCTCGGAGCCATTCAGCGACTGTACTCGGCGCACGACGTTGCGGCCAGCCCCAAAGACGCCGCTTGCATGGCCATTCGGTCAGGGGTTGACATGCAGTTTTACGACTTCGACCATGAGGTTTTTCAACACGCCTTGATCGATTGCGTGCATGAGGGGACGCTGCGAGAAGCGGATCTGGATCGCGCGGTACGGTCTGTGCTTCGGGTCAAGTTTGAGCTCGGCCTCTTCGATCATCCGCTCGTCGATCCCGCTCTCGATGCGGCGATCTATCGCTCGCCGGAGCACCTGGCCGTTTCGCTCCATTCGGCGCTCGAGTCGATGACCCTGCTCAAGAACGACAACCAACTGCTGCCGCTCTCGAAATCCCTCCGAACTATCGCGGTCATCGGTCCCAATGCCAACGTGGCGCGCTATGGCGACTACGAAAGGGAAGCCAATGGCGCGCACATCAGCCTGTTCGAGGGCATAGGCGCTCTACTGCCGCAGGCGAAGATCACCTTCGATGACGGGAAAGACCTGCCGGCGGCAGTGGCGGATGCACAGCGGGCCGAGGTTGTGATTGCGGGCCTGGGAGAACGCATGGGCATCTCGGGTGAAGGATTCGACCGCTCCTCGCTCGACCTGCCTGACAATCAAGAGCAGCTGCTTGAAGCATTGGCCGCAACCGGCAAGCCCGTGGTGCTGGTGCTCGAGAACGGACGGCCTTTAACGATCGGCTGGGCGAAGCAGCATATCCCCGCCATTCTCGAAGCCTGGTATCCGGGCGAGTTCGGTGGAAAAGCAATCGCAGAGACGCTCTTCGGCGATAACAATCCGGCGGGGCGGTTGACTATCACGTTTCCCCAGAGCGTAGGACAGCTACCCGACTATTACAACTCCGATCCTTCGCGGGTGCGCAAGTACATCGATGGCGATGGAGAGCCGCTATTCCCATTCGGATTCGGGCTTAGCTACACCACGTTTCGCTATGACCATCTCACGGTGCAGGCACCGCAATCCGGAACCCACGGCGGAATCCGGGTGACCGTCGATGTCACCAATACGGGAGATCGGGAGGGTGACGAAGTGGCGCAATTGTATCTTCGCGAAGATGTCAGCAGCGTGGAAACACCGCTGCGCTCGCTGAAGGGCTTCTCCAGGATTCATTTGAAACCGGGAGAAACGAAGACCGAGAGCTTTCTTGTTCCTCAAGAGCAGATTGAGGTATGGAATGCGGAACACAAGTGGGCGATTGAGGCAGGGAAATACACGGTGTGGGTGGGAGGATCGTCGCAGGCAAGTTTGAGCGCAAGCTTCGATTACAAGCCTTAAGGATTTACTGCCGGGCAAGGTTTCTCCGCGGTTCTCTGCCGTCGCCGTTCTGGTGTTACGCTGTCTCCGTTGCGGAAACGACTGCTTACGCGCTTAGGCCATCGCGGTAAGAGCTGGCTGCGGCGGTTTCGGTGTTGATCTTCCAATCCTCCAGTTGCGGTCCTTTGAACTTTGCCGCCTTTTCGCGAATCTGCGCGAGCTGTTCTTCGTCTAACGGCTTGAATTGCTGCGCAATGCGAACGTCGTCTTCGATCTGGCCAATGGTGGTGCAACCGAGCGCGAGACAGTGTATAGGCAAACTGAGCACGTAATCGAGGCAATCCTTCAAATGGAGGGCCTGGAGCAACTTCGCATTGGCGGTGCTCTTCATCGCCTGAATACCCATACCGCGTTCGACGGCAACCGGTAGAACGGTTTTCTCAAAGCTCAGGTAGGCGGGATCAGCCGGGTTGAGCGGCATCAGGATCGAATCGTACTTGTCATACTTGCCCAGCATGGCGAGATGAACCTGCGGGTCATGATGGCCCGTGAAGCCGAAGAACCTGCACTTGCCAGCCTTTTTCGCTGCTTCGAAGGCCTCAATCGCGCCGCCGGGCGCGAAGATCTGTTCTACCTCATCGAGTGTCATCACCTGGTGAATCTGCCACAGATCGACGTGATCGGTCTTGAGAGCCTGCAAGGATTTTTCGAGATCCGCTTCCGCTCCCTGACGAGTGCGCTGCGAGGATTTGGTGGTGAGAAAAATGTTTTTCCGGTACGGCGGCAAGACGTCTCCATAGACCTGTTCAGAGCGCCCTTGCCAGTAATTGCGAGCACAATCGAAATAGTTGATGCCAAGTTCGTAGGCCCGCTGCGTAACTGCCTTGGCATCCTCGTAAGAGCACAAGGGGAACCGGCCGCCGGCCTGGCCAACGATCGTCAGCCGCTCGCCAGTTTTCCCGAACTCCCGTTTGGGTATATCGCCCGGCTTCAACTGCTCGGTCTCGGCGCCCCAGGCGCAGGCGGCCAGTCCGGCCGCCGCGGAAGTTGTGAGAAATGTTCTGCGTCGCATGAAGGCTCCTTTGATTGCAATCGAATTCGTTAACTTCGATGTTAACTTCCTGGCTTGGTATTTGGACATGGCCTGCGCTCGCGAGCCATGTGCGAAGAATGCGCGCGATAGATAGCGCCTGACAACAGGGCAATGCCTCCTTAATCGGCCGTCCGGATGGTTCGTTCGGTGCAATGGGAGTCGCACTTGCTCGCACGCCTATTATCGAGCCGCTCAAGGAAAAGTCAACGTTAGGAGAGCACTCTAACGGGATAGGAAGACTTTCCAACGTTCTGGTATCGAATGCGTTGAAGCCTGCACCCGCCTGGAACGGCCGACGTGCCGGGGATCTGCGACGGTCCTTTTGCCATTCCGTCTTCGATTATGCGCATAGCGTTCAAAAGACGCCAGGCAAGCCGTTCCGCAGAGACAACTGCTATGGAGCGAGGATATGAACGAGCGAATCCAAAGGAATCGAGAGCGTTTTCTCAGGTGGAGCGCTTGACCGCCTTGGACTGCCGAGGGCTAACCGCGATCGGGGAGCCGTTCGCGCGTTCCCCTTTCCAACTGCGGTGGCCAAGCCGCCAGGAAATCTCCCGCGACGCCTTGCTGACCTCCGACGAGAAGAAAGGCAGCCGTTCCCTTGTCATTCGCGAGACCGGACCCGATACGCTGATACTACCGACAACGCTCCCTTCCGCTCCGAAGATGGCTGCGCCGATACATCGAGCGCCAATCACGGCTTCCTCGTCGTCGAAGGAAAATCCCCGCTCGCAAATCTGCTTGAGATCCTTCTCCAGCCTGGAGATGCTGCTGGCTTTGCGCGCGGCGGCGGGCATAGCCTGAATGGCGGAGACGATCTCCGCTTTCTGCCGCTCATCTTCCAGATTGGCAATAATTGCCTTGCCAAGGGAGGTGCAATAAGCCGGCCGGCGCATCCCGACGGGGGACACAAAGCGGAACATTTGCTGGCTCTCAAGAACATCCATATAGACAATCTCGGCGCCATCCAGGACTGCCAGATTTACCGTTTCATTGGTCACCGAACGCAGGCTCTCCAGTGTGGGGCGGCAAATGCGGCAAAGCGTGGTTTGGAAGCTGACGCCGTTTCCCAGCCGCGCCAGTCTTGCTCCCAGCATGTATGAACCGGCGGTATCGCGAAATAAATAGCTTTCGGCTTCAAGATGGCAGAGAAAACGATGCGTAGTGCTTTTGTTGATGCCGGTTTTCGACGCGATCTCTCGCAGTTGAAGGCCGTAAGGAGAATGATCCAGCAGTTCCAATATTCGAAATACCTTCCCGATGACCCCAACGGGCGCGGATTTTGATTTCAGCTTTCGGAAGGGCAAGCTCCACCTCTTTCTTTCCGGCCCCGGCGCACGAACTTCTGCGAAGATTCTATTCCAACACAGGAGCGCAAGGCAGAATCCCCGTGCCGGAAATGAGATATCGAATGCATCCTATCCCCTTTCTGAACGATGGTTCCTCTCTCGAACCAATCCGGCGATAGCCGCCGCTTCGCACTTTCCCCAGGCTTCGCTTCTCCGGTACTCTTCGCCGAATCAACGATTTAGATGATGCGTGGCTCTCGAGGCCGGGAATCATTCTGCGCTGGTGTGCGATAGAGCTAGCGTCGCATCCTATTTCAATATTTGAAATTGTAATTTAACTCTTGACATTGTCAATTCGCAAGTAGTAAGAAACTCGGAGATTGAGCGGCTCCCCGAAGTGAATGCCTTCTTATCGAGAGGTCACTATTTGACACAGTTGTGCCTGGCGGGAAAAGTGGCCGCAATTACCGGCGGCGCGAGCGGTATCGGGAAGGCCATTGCTCAATGCTTTGCGGCCGAGGGGGCGCAAGTACGAGTTTTGGATTGCGATGGCGCCGGAGCCGCAGGCACGGCGGACGAGATTGTGCGCGGAGGCGGCGATGCGCTGGCATTTCGATGCGATGTAACCGACAGTGCGGACGTCGACCGGGCCTTTTGCGAAGTTGCCGCGCGCGGACCGGTGGATGCGCTTGTCAACTGCGCCGGCATTGCTCACATCGGAACGATCGCGGATACAGGAGTCGAGGACTTTGAACGTGTTTTCACGGTGAACGTCAAAGGGACCTTCCTGTGCATGAAGGCCGTCATTCCCGGAATGCTGAAGCAAGGCCGCGGAACCATCGTCAACATGGCTTCGATCGCAGCAACTGCCGGTCTGCCGGACCGCTTTGCCTATTCGATGAGCAAGGGCGCGGTGCTGTCGATGACGCTCTCCGTAGCGAAGGACTTTATCGATAAGAACATCCGCTGCAACTGCATCTCGCCGGCCCGGGTTCACACGCCGTTTGTGGATCGCTTTCTGGAAAGAAGCTACCCAGGACGGGAAGAGGAGATGTTCGGCGAACTGGCCCGTGCACAGCCTGTGGGACGAATGGCAAGACCGGACGAAGTGGCGGCGCTGGCCCTCTACCTCTGTTCGGACCTGGCCGAGTTTTTGACTGGGGCAAATATTCCGTTCGACGGCGGTTTTCTTCACTTGCGCGGCTGATGCGGCGCGAAGCGGCAAACGGTGCGAAAGAGTGAACCGAGCCGCGTGGTTGTGGACTGAAGGGTCAAGGGGCGGGGCTGGCCGAAGGTTTTTCGAGGGCCGCTTCCGTGCGCGATCAGAGGCGGCAATTCAATGACGATTGGAGGAGGTCGATGAGAACACATCGAGTAGTAATCGGGATATTGATGTTGTTGACGAGCGTAATGTCCTGTCCTGGGGCGCTGGCCCAAGTCGGACGAGGCGCTATCTTTGGAACGGTGACGGACTCCCAGGGCGCCGTAGTCCCCAAGGCGACCATTGTCATCACGGATGTATCAACCGGGACTTCGGTAACTGTCAAGTCAGATCAGGTTGGGAATTACATTGTGACCGATCTCGGCGCCGCGAGTTATCGCCTCTCCTGTGAGGCTCCTGGATTTGAAACCGTGGAGCGCACGGGAATCCTGCTCCAGGTGGATCAGAAAGCGAGAGTCGATCTTGCGCTGAGGATCGGACAAGCGCAGCAGGTGGTAACGGTGCAGAGCAACGTTACAACTATCGACACATTCACTTCCACGGTAAAAGACGTTGTGGACCCGGTGCGCATGGTCGAATTGCCTTTGAACGGCCGCAATGCACTTACTCTGCAGGCGCTTCTTCCCGGTTCCGTGCAAATGGGCAGCGGGTCGGCGGCGAGCGGTATTGCTCTGAATACCAATTTGGTGTTCAGCGTGAATGGGGCTCGCCCCAACCAGTCGGCTTACACGCTGGATGGCGGACTGAATATGGACATGTATAACAATGTTCCGGCGGCCTTTCCCAATCCGGATATGTTGCAGGAATTCTCGATACTGCAAAACAGTTATAGCGCCGTCGACGGCCGGGATGCCGGAGCAGTGGTGAATATGATCACTAAGTCCGGCTCAAACCAGCTTCATGGCAGCGCCTATGATTTTCTCCGCAATAGCTACGCGGATTCCAAGGAAGAGTTTGCCACCGTGGTGCCACCGCTCCGACGGAACCAGTTTGGCCTTACAGTGGGAGGCCCGGTTGTACTGCCGCATTACAATGGCCGGGACAAAACCTTCTTCTTTGTCGGGGCCGAATTAACGCGGCAGGCATTGGGAAGTACGATTTCGTCTACGATTGTTCCCACGATGCTGGAGCGCGAAGGAAACTTTTCGGAGACGACCATCCACGGGGTGCCCATCACGGTAGCGCCTCCAAGCACGGTCTCCGCATCGAATCCGAACGGCGACCCCTATGCGAATGCAACGATTCCCACCGTCGATGCCGTGGCCACTGCATTTACGACGAAGTTTCTTCCGCTTCCGAACGAACCGGGAAATATCTACTCTTATAACCTGGCATTGCCAACAAGGGACAATCAGGTAATCGCCAGGATGGATGAGTCTTTGTCTGCCGCCGACAAGTTCAATCTCCGCTACTTTTTCGACGATAGTTTCAACGAGCAGAGCGCCGGGCTTCCGGCATTCAATTCGAACAACGACTGGCCGACTCACAACGGGACCATCAATGAGACCCACATTTTTTCGCCCAGTCTTGTCAATCTGGCCACGTTCATGGTCGCCAGAAATACTTTCATTCGCGGGCCCCAGGTAACTAGCCCGGCTAACTGGGCGGCTCTTGGATGTCAGTCCTGCCAGAACATCGCCCCGGCAAACGTTCCCACGGACTGGGCCATATCCGCAGCCAACGGTATGTCGATCCGGGTGCCGACCAATTTCCGCAGTTACATGATGAACTATCAATTCGTCGACACGATGAGCTGGACAAAGGGGAACCACTTATTCCAGGTCGGTGGAGAGTACTCTTATGAGCGCCGCTACGGCCATGAATACTTCCAGATGTCCACCGAGTGGTCTTTCAACGGGACCCTTACCGGTTCTTACGGAGACGGCTACGCCGATTTCTATTCCGGCGCGGCCTACACGGTGTTCCAGAATTCTCCGCTGTTCTCGGAACAGTACAAGTACACACCGTTTCTCTACTTCCAGGATGACTGGCGCGTAACAAAGAAGCTGACGCTGAACCTGGGCGCCCGCTGGGAGCCATACATCACAACACGGGACAGGTATGGTCATGACGGCGCTTTCCGCCCCGGCGAGCAGTCGACGATTTATCCATTGGCGCCGCAGGGGGCTCTGTTCCCAGGCGACAACGGAATTGGCCCCGGAGTCAGCCCGGACCGTTTCGATCGAATCTCGCCGCGCATTGGCTTCGCATACGATCCCTTTGGAGACGGGAAAACCAGCGTACGCGCGGGCTACGGAATCTTCTCCGACACGCTACGTCCGGTAGCGCTCAACACAAACCAGACCAATCAGCCATTTTCCTACGGGTGGACCACATTCGACGTGCCCCTGGACAACCCGTATGCGAGCAACCAGCAGACTCTTCAGTTGCTGTTGAACTATGTGCCCCCGATGACTGCGGCCGCAAGGCAAGCGAGAGTCTTCTATCTCCCGATGCCCGAGAACTCGATCAATCCTAACTTCACGACCGGCTATATCCAGCAATGGAATTTGAACGTGCAACGCAATTTATGGAAGCAGACAGTGCTCACCGTGGGATACGTGGGCAGCAAGGGTACCCATCTTCTGCTGCTTGAGGAACAGAACCCCGGCGTTTACATTCCTGGGGCATCGACGACGAGCAACATCAATTCGCGCCGTCCCTATTCCAGTTTCACGACGATTACCGAGGACGTGGCAGGCGGGTATTCTCACTACAATGCGCTTCAGATCAGTTGGAACCGGCGTTTTTCGAATGGCTTCACGCTGCTCGGCTCCTATGTCTGGGCCAAGTCCACGGACATTGCTTCGAATGACGGAAATAGCGGGTTGGGCAATCAGGCTCGAGATCCATCCAACTGGAATCTTGACCGCGGACCGTCGGATTTCGACATCAAGAGCCGCTTTGTGACCTCATCCGTGTACCAGATTCCCGGGCTTCATTCAGGAAACGCATTGACCCGTTCGATTACCGGGGGCTGGCAAGTGAATGGGATCTTGACTCTGCAAACGGGCCTGCCATTCAGTGTGCTGGCCGGTGTGGATCGCAGCCTGGTCGGGGTGGCCCTGGATCATGCAGACGTTACCGGACCGGTCGCGGTCTACAACAGCAGAAACAGGACCGCCAAGGTTGCCGAGTACTTCAATACCAGCGCCTTCGCGCTGCCTGCGCTGGGCACGTTTGGCACCAGCTCAAGGAACTTCATCCATGGACCCGGATATCAGAATCTGGATGGCGGGCTCTTCAAGATCGTTCCTCTCACCGAAGACAAACACCTGGAATTTCGCTGGGAGGTTTTCAATTCGCTGAACCATCCCAACCTTTCCAATCCGAATGGCTCGTTTTCAAGCGCGGCATTCGGCCGTATTACCGCGTCGAGCCCCGGCCGGGTGATGCAGATTGCGGCAAAAATTGTCTTCTGATGGAGCGCTGCCACGCTGTGGTATATAACGGATGCGGCGCGTTGTTTCATTTGTTGAGGAGGGCCAATGAAGAAGACGCTCCTCGATGTCGGTGACGTGGTCTTCGCGTTGGAGCGAGTGGGTTGTGGAGGATCAATGGGGTTTATACGCAAGATTTGTGAGAGAGCGGGTTTGAGACTTCTACCTGCGCTGGTGTGTGTCACTGCTATTGCGGTCTTGGGAATCGGCATGCAGAAAGAGGCGTTCCCGGCGAGCGCCCCGCAGCAACGGCATAACTACTTTGTCTATGTTGGCACCTATACGGGACCCGATAGCAAGGGAATATACGGCTACCGCTTCGACGAGAAGACCGGCAGCCTGTCGCCAATGGGGGTTGCGGCGGAGGTGGTGAATCCGTCGTTTGTGATTACCGATCCGGCTCACCGCCATCTATATGCGGTGACTGAAATGAGCGAGCGCGGACCGAATGCGTATAAGGAGGACGGTTTTATCAGCAGCTTCTCCATCGACCCCGGCACCGGAGCGCTGAAATTTTTGAATAAAGTATCTTCCGGCGGCGGCGGGCCCTGTCACCTGGTCGTCGACAAGACCGGCAAGATTCTGTTCGTGGCCAATTACGGAAGTGGAAATGTTGTGTCTTTTGCTATCCAGGCCGATGGCAGCATCGGAGCGAAGACCGGCCTGGATCAGCATAGCGGCGCGAGTGTCGATCCCCGGCGACAGCGGGGCCCTCACGCCCATGCCGTGGTTCTCTCGCCGGATAATCGCTTCCTGTTCGTTCCGGATCTCGGTCTCGATCGGATTTTGATCTACCGAATCGACGAGGCGAAACGTTCATTTGCACCCAACAACCCCTCTTATGTTGCGGTGACACCGGGCTTGGGTCCGCGGCACTTCGTATTTGGCGCCCATGCCCGCTTTGCTTACGCAATTTGCGAGATGGGCTCGAGCGTTGTTGCCTTTTCCTACGATCAGGCAAGCGGAAGGCTCACGCCCGTGCAAACCCTATCCACTCTTCCACCGGATTTCACCGGACAGGATAACTCAGCCGAGATTCAGGTAGATCGATCCGGCCGGTTTCTCTATGCTTCGAATCGGGGCGATGACAGCATCACGGTATTTCAAATTGACCCGCAAACCGGAACGCTCAACAAGATTCAAAATGTATCGACGCAGGGAAAAATCCCGCGCAATTTCGTAATCGACCCCACCGGGAGATACCTGCTGGCCGCAAATCAAAACTCCAACAATATTGTTGTTTTTACGATTGACTCGGCCAGCGGCAAGCTCACTCCGACGACGCAAACCGTGGATGTTTCGTCGCCCGTATCCTTGCTGTTCGTGCCGGCACAGGCGCCGTAACGCGTGGAAATGCGGATGCGCGCAGGCAGCTTTATTTCCGGCGCGGCGATTGCAAATTCCGGGAGAGGCGCGACCTGGAATTCACCCGTCTTGACGGTGTTTTCGATTCAAACGCAAGAGCAACTTGTGAGGTAGGAGCCTATGAAGACTCAAACGAAACTATCGCGACGGACCCTGGTGCAGAGAGCCAGCCTGGCTGCGGCCGCGGGTGTGCTCGGGCTGGCGCCCGGCGAATCCTCCCGTTCCCAAACAACGACCCCGGCGGGTAGCGGCACCGGTCCGCGCGCGCTGGCGCTCATCGGCGACCGCTTCCACAATTCAGACTACATTCGCGTCGCATTGGATAAGACATTCAAGGATCTGAACATTCCCATCGATTACACGATTCAGTACGACCAGATTTCAGCGAATCTGCTGAAGGGTTATCAATTATTCCTTTGCTTGCGGGACGGAATGATCTGGCCCAACGGATATCTTGGGCCGGATGCCTATACGGATTACGAGAGGAACCTCGAAAACCTGCCGCCGCGTTCCGGAGATCCAAAGCCGGAGATGTGGATTCAAGAGGACCAGGGTGCGGCAATCAGGGACTTCGTAAATTCGGGCAACGGTTTTTACGCCCTTCACAATTGCAGCCACATCTCGCTTAGCTCGAAGGCCTATCGCGAGGTGATGGGGGGCGCGTATATTGGACATCCGCCGCTGCGGCCGTTTCGCGTGCGCGCTACGGAGAACCAACATCCGATAACGCAGGGAATGAGCGATTTTATGGTCAACGATGAACAGCATTACGTGGATTACGACAAGGACAAGAAGTATATTCTGCTGGAGGCGGAGAACGTCGACGGCCTGACCTACCAGAATCTCGGCGCAAAGTCGATTTCCGGATGGGCGTACGATTTCGGCAGCGGACGCGTGGTATTCACGGCAGTGGGCCATACGATCGATGCGATGTGGAATCCGCAATATGTGGAGATACAGAAGCGGTCGATACGATGGCTGCTGAAGCAGATTTGAGCGATGGGCGGCCGTCGCGCTGTTCAACGCGCCGGCGCTTTGTGCGAGAGGATAAATCGGGAGGAAGCAGGGTGAAGAAAGTAATCGATACGCATGCTCATCTGGGAGAATGCTGCGTCTTCGGGCTCGTCAGCACGGAAGAAGAAATGCTTCGCCGGATGGAAGAATGCAAGATAGACGCCACCATTGTCCAGCCCTATCCGGGGGCCAAGAATGCACCCAAAGTGCACGATAAAATCGCCGAGCTATGCGCGAAGCATCCGGGAAGGTTCTTCGGACTGGCAAGCATAAGTCCGCATGGAAATCGCGACGCGTATCAGCGGGAAGTGGAACGGTGCGTCAAGGATCTTCACTTCGTAGGGCTGAAGATGCACACCATCGGTCACGCAGTGAACCCGCTATCAGAAGACGGAGACCTGGTGTTTGCGACGGCACACACATTCGGGATTCCGGCGATGGTGCATACCGGTCCCGGCGTTCCCTTCGCGTTGCCTGCCCTGTGTATTCCCGCGGCGCAAAAATATCCCGGGCTGAATATCATTCTGGCGCATGCGGGTTTTGCGGTTTTCTCGGCTGAGGCGCAGGTTGCCGCCTCGGTGTGCGGGAATCTTTATCTCGAGACCTCCTGGTGCATTGGCGAAGATATCCGCTGGATGATATCGACGATCGGCCCGGATCGCGTGATGATGGGTGCGGACCTGCCGAGCAACGTACCTGTTGAGATTGCCAAGTACCGGGCGCTGGACTTGACGCCGGAAGTCTATGACAAGGTTTTGGGCGGCACGGCCGTCGATGTATTCCATCTCCGTTGGTGAGGCTATTCATGTTTGTCTTACACGTCGACCTTGCGGTGAAGCCCGGGGCGCAGCAGGATATCGAATCAATCTACCGCCAGGTATTCTATCCGGCCATTTCCGCGCAGGCCGGGTTTCACTCCGTGGGCTTGCTGGGCCCCAAAGACGGCGGGCTTGGTTACAGATTGACGATTGCCTTCGCGGATCAGGAGTCCCAGCAGCAATGGGTGGCAACAGACCTGCATCAGCAGGTATGGCCACAGGTTGAGGGCTGCTGCACAGGGTTTTCCGTCAACTTCTATACGGCTGTTTAGCTGAATGGAATGGCCCCGGACAACGGCTCAGGAGAGCAAAACACTCCGGCAAACACAGGGAGGATCTGATGATTGAAGCGATAGAAAGAATGCTCAATGAGCTGGAGCGCGGCAAACTCACGCGCCGCCAATTCGCGGTTTCGCTGGCTGCGTTGGCTGCCGGGGCCTCGGCTGCTCCCGGCGCGTTCGCAGCTCCGCCGGAGCCAACTGGTTTTCGCGCGGTGAGCCTGAACCATGTCACCGTGAAGGTTCCGGACCTTCATCGCACGTCCACGTTCTATCAGGAGTTCTTTGGCATGCCGCTTCGGCAACAGGCGCCGAAAGTGCACATCCTCGGCGTGGGATCGTCCTTCTTCGGCATCGAGCAAGGCGACGATCAGACCGCAGCCGTGAATCACTATGACTTTGGGATTGCCGGTTTCAATGCCGATGCAGTTCGCGCCAGGTTGACGGAGCGTGGCCTGAAGTTCTCAGACAAAACTTCACAGGAATCGTTCAAGTTCTATGACCCGGATGGCTTCCTGGTGCAGGTGAATGGACCCGATTATGTGGGTCATGTCAGCTGACAGAGCAAATTCAGGAGCAGACCGCTGTGAAGTGCTTCATCTGAGCCACGCTGCAGTGCCGGAACACGGATCAATGTGAGGCATTCCATGGAAACCGATGTTCCTCGCTACGTAAGCTGCGCAGTTCCGGTGCCGGTTGGCCAGCGCGGTCCATGGTACAAGAGCCCATTTCCCACCTATGGTGGAATTTTTCTGTGGGTGGGTTTTTACCTGAAGCTTGCCGGGCCAACGCTTGGCTTCGCCGACGTGGGCGTCTGTCTTGCAGGGCTGCTGGTAGCCGGGCTGCTGTGTTTCGGGCTCTATTATTACGTGCCTGCGATGCTGGGCATGCAGTCTGGCCAGCCTCTCTATATTGTCGCGACTTCGACGTTCGGGGTGAAAGGCGGCTACTTGATTCCCGGCCTGCTGATGGGAGTGCTGCAGATCGGATGGGTTGCCGTGATCGCGTCCGTATCGGCCAGTTTCATCATGAACGGACTGGGCCAGACCGCACCGATTCTATTCGACACGATTGTCGTGGCGTGGCTCGCCAGTTTGGGCTGGGTCGCGGTGCGGGGCATTCATCATGTAGGCCGAATCGCCAAGTTTCTGAACTGGGTTCCACTGCTGATGATTCTGATCGTCGTATGGGCGAACCGGAGCGGCATTGCCCGCTATCAGGTTCCGCAGCGCGATGAACTGGCCGGATTCCTCAATATCCAGAGCATCGTGATCGGTTTCTTCGCGACGGCCGGAGCGGCGGGCGCCGATTTCGGAATGCACAATCGCGACAGACGGGACGTGTTCCTGGGCGGCGGGCTTGGGATTGTGGGCGGTGCGCTGATCGCCGGCGGCCTTCCCATTCTTTCCGTGGCCGGGTATATCGGGCGCGGTGCGGGTTCGAGCTACGATTTCTCCGCAGCCATTGCGAGCGTGGGAGTCCTGGCGCCCGCGATGTTCTTCCTGTTTGCCGCCGCTTCCATGGTGCCAACCTGCTTTTCGTCATTTATTGCGGCCAACAGCTTCAGCACCATGCTTCCGCGGATTCCGCGCAGCATTGCCACGTTCGGCGCCATTTCAGTAAGCGCGATTCTGGCGATTACCGGGGCGGCCAACAATCTGATCGGGTTCTTCGGCATTGTGGGCGCTTCCTTCGGCCCCATTTGCGGAGCGATGATGGCGGACTACCTTTTGTCCGCGAGACGGTGGACGGGCCCGCGGCAGGGAATTAACTGGGCGGGATATACCGCCTGGCTTCTCGGTTTTCTCACCGGCATCCCCGAGCATCTTCCGGGGCTGCCGGCAGCGTGGGTCAAGGCGGACAATCCGGCTGGGTTGTATTCCTTCGCGGTGGGGTTCCTGGTTTATTTGCTGCTGGGGCGGCTGGGGAAGGTGCCTCCGCGGTTGGACGCTAAGCCCATGGCTTTGGAGCAGAATCAACTGGCGTGATCGGCGGCTCAAGAACGAGGCGGCAAGGCCGGCAAACGATAGATGAATTATGGGTCGAATGGTGCGCCCGGAGAGATTCGAACTCCCGGCCTACTGATTCGTAGTCAGTCGCTCTATCCAGCTGAGCTACGGGCGCACTTCTACGCTGGTTCCTGGCAGAACCATTCCCAGATTAACAGGGATTTTGCAGTGGTGCAACGCGCACTACGAGGCCGCGGGAGCTGGTGCGGGCTGGGCTGCGGGCGGTGGTAGCTGAGGCAGCTCTTCCGCAATTCTGAAACCGGCCTGGGAGATGAGTTGGGTCACCTCGGGGATGTTGAGGCGGGTGGCGTCGAACTCGACGCGCAGGGTTTGGGCTTCGCGGTCGAGGGAGAGATGGCGGATTCCATAGACGTCGCGGGCGCGGGCCAGGGCGAGAGCTACCTGCTCGGTGGGCGGCGCAGCGTAGCGGTAGAGAACTTCCACCGTGGTCATGCATCCATGATAACAAGGCCGGCTTGCTTCAGAGGTTCTTGAGGAAGTAGCGAATCTCCGGGCTGGACCAGTCCTGCGCGCCGACGAACTTGCGCTGGATGTAGCCGTTCTGGTCGATGGCGTAGGTCTCAGGCCACATATCGGTGTGGAAGAGCCTGGGAGCGGATTGGGCGGGGTCGCGGACCGTGATCAGGTCGACATGGCGGCGAACGATGAAACGCGCATAAGAATCGGGGTCGTCGTCAATGCTGACGGCGAGGATGACCAGGTTGGGCATTTCGTGGTGAAGCTGAAGAAGCGAAGGAATTTCCTCGATGCAGGGCGCGCATTGACTCCACCAGAAGTTGAGCAGGACGGGGCGGCCGCGGTAACTGGCCAGATGGACGGTGGTAAAGCCGTCAGAAACCGTGAAATCGGGAGCGAGCTTGCCGGTCTGCGCGGGGTGCGCGCCTCGGTTGCAGGCGGCAAAGAACGCCAGCGGCAGGGCAAGCAGGAAGATGAAGGGCCGGAATAACCGCACATCCTTATAATACGGAGCGAGAGGGCGAAAAGAAACGGTGCAGGGCGATGGGCAAGGATGAGCCGGGCGCGGGCGCGGAAGGACGCGGCTGGAAGCCGGTGCTGGGGCTCTCAGACGAGGGCGAGCAGGCGAGCGCGGCGGATTGGCGGGGGTGGGCTTCGCGTACGGCCCCAGGAACGGTCTTCGATCAGCCGGAGCCGGAAGAATTGATTGAGATGACGGTGATTGTGCCGGCGCGGAACGAGGAAGATTGCCTGGGGGCGTGCCTCCAGTCGCTGGTGAGCCAATCAGAGGAGATTTTTGAGCTGGGCAAGGACTGGGACCTGGTGGTGGTGGACGACCACTCGCGGGATCGAACCGGCGAGATCGCGCGCGGGTTTGCCGGCGTGACGGTGATCGAGGCGGGCAAGCTGGAGCCGGGCTGGACGGGAAAGGCGAATGCGGTATGGACGGCGGCGCGGCGCGCACGCGGGCGCTGGCTGCTGTTTACGGACGCGGATACGATGCACGAGCCGGGCGATCTGCGCCGCGCAATCCACGAAGCGGAGCGGCACAAGGTGGGCATGCTGAGCTACTCGCCGCGGCAGGTGGTGCATGGGCTGGCGCAGCGGACGCTGATGCCGCTGGTGTTTTGCGAACTGGCGCTGGCGTATCCGCCGGGCAAAGTTTCTGACCCCGCGCAGCGCATCGCGGCCGCCAACGGGCAGTTCCTGCTGGTGGAGCGGGAGGCGTATAGAAGGCTGGGCGGGCACCCGAGCGTGGCGGACAAGGTGCTCGAAGACGTGGAGCTTGCTTTCCTGGCCAAGCGGCGCAAGGTGGGGTTGCGCTTCCGTTATGCGGACGATGCGGTCAGCGCGCAGATGTACCGGTCAGCCGGAGCGATGATCGAAGGGTGGACGAAGAACCTGGTGCTGCTGTTTGACAACGCTCTGCTGCTGGCGATCTGGAGGGCGCTGGACTTTTTGCTTCTTTTTGGGTTGCCTTTTTTGGCCATCGAACTATGGAATGCACACCTGGCTGCGCGTTCGCTGGAGTGGCTGGGCGCGGGCTGGATTCTGGCGCTCTTGTGGGTGCGGACGCTGGTGCGGTTCTATGTGCGCGTGGCCAAGTCGAATTTCCGGTTTGCGGATTGCGCGCTGGCTCCGCTGGGGTTGCCGCTGTTCGTCGCGCTGCTCTATCGAAGCTGGTTCCAGCACCGGATACTGAAGCGCGTAAGCTGGAAGGGACGGAGTTACGCGGCATGAGGATTTCAGCGGCTTGCCGTTTCGCGCGGCAGCCGATTCGACTCCGGACGATCGATGGGCCGGAAGCGAGGTTCCATTTCGTGAAACGCAAGCGGCAGCCAGAGCATCTTTTCAGTTGAGGGTCAGCATGATCTTTCTCACCCGGCGGGCGACATTTTCCGCCTCGCACTACTACTGGAACCAAGCCTGGCCGGCGGAGAAGAACGAGCAGGTTTTCGGGCGGTGCGCCAACCGCAACGGGCACGGGCACAACTATACGATCGAGGTGACGGTGGCCGGCGAGCCGGATCCGGTAACCGGATTTGTGGTGGATTTGAAGCGGCTCAAGGATGTGATGGAGCGCCAGGTGCTCGCGGTCTACGACCATCGCCACCTGAATCTGGAGGTTGAGGAGTTTGGCGCAGGAAAGCTGATACCGACCACGGAGAACATCGCGATTGCGGCGTGGCAGCGGCTCGAGCCTGCGATTGGGGAAGCGGGCGGTGCGCGGCTGAGCAGGATCCGCGTGTATGAAACGCCGGAGATCTTCGCTGAGTACAGGGGTGAGGCGTGAAAGCCTACTTCGGACGCCGCTATCTTCTCAGTGCGAGCCATCGGCTGCATGCGGATGCGCTGACGGCGGAGCAGAATCGGGACGCGTATGGAAAGTGCAACAATCCGCACGGCCACGGGCACAACTATTTGATTGAGGTGCTGGTGGGCGGGGCAGTGGATGCGGAAACGGGGATGGTGGTGGATCTGGGCGCGCTGGACGGCGTGGTGCGCGGCCGCGTGGTGGATCGATTCGACCACGCAAATTTGAATCTGGATGCGGCGTTTCAGGGGCAGGCGCCGACCACCGAGAATTTTTGCCGGTTGCTGTTTGGGTTGCTCAAGGACGCGCTGCCGGCGGGCGAGCTGGAGCACGTGCGCATGGAAGAGACGGAGAATAATTTCTTTGAGTGCACGCGGGAACGATGTGGAAGTTGAACGGACAACCGCAGGTCCTTCGACTGCGCAGAACGCAAACTACGCTGTTTGCTTCGCTCAGGATGACAGGCGAGAATTGGAAAGGATAACGGGAGATGGCGCAGCCGATCGCAGTGAGCAAGGCCGTACGCAGGGTCGCGGAGACGGCCGAGGGTTTGAGCGGGTTCAGCACGCAGGAGATGTATCGCGAGATTCTGATTCGCCTGGGCGAAGATCCGGACCGGGACGGACTGGCTCAAACGCCGGCGCGGGTTGAGAAGTCGATGGCCTTTTTGACCAAGGGCTACGACCAGGATCCCACGAAGATTCTGCATGGGGCGCTGTTCGACGTGGACTACGACGAGATGGTGATCGTGAAGGACATCGAGATGTTTTCGCTGTGCGAGCACCACATACTGCCTTTCTTCGGCAAGGTGCACGTGGCCTATATTCCCCAGGGCAAGGTGATCGGGCTGAGCAAGATTCCGCGGCTGGTGGAGATGTTTGCGCGGCGGCTGCAGGTGCAGGAGCGCCTGACGCGGCAGATTGCCGACGCAATTCAGGTTGCGATTGCGCCGCAGGGCGTGGGCGTGGTGGTTGAGGCGCGGCATCTGTGCATGATGATGCGGGGCATCGAGAAACAGCACTCTTCCACGGTAACCAGCGCGATGGTGGGTTGTTTCCAGCAGAGGGAGACGCGCGCGGAGTTTCTGTCGCTGGTGAGTCATGCGGGGTCGGGCGGGATGTGATCGCGGGCGGGAATGTATTTTCTGTGAAATGGGCCGATTGAGGTTTGTGCTGTCCCAGGTCCCAAAGACGGGACCTGGGGCACCCAAACAGGGCTATAGGGCGCGGTGCTCAGCGGGCTTTGCGGGTTGGGGCTGCGGGCTTGAGGAATTGCTTGCGCAAGGTGTTGGAAGTGGCCAGCGCCCTGCGAAGCTTGCCCTTGCCGATACGGTCGATCTCAGCTACCAGCGAGCGGTCCTCGGCGGGGTCGAGGATTTGGCGGGCCTTTTTCGCCAACTGTTGCCAGTCGTGCCAGTCGCCGATCTGCTCCTTCACATCGCCGAGAGCCTTGACGAGAGGGGGTTCCGGATGGGGAAGGAGTTGCAGAATGTATCGGAGCTCCTTCACCTTCAAGCGAAATGGATGAATGTTGCCGGCGCCGAGCGCGGGCCAGCGGCTGAGCTCGGCGATCAGGTCGCTGGTCACCGCGCGAACGTGCTGCTCGGACTGCATGGGTTGAGCGGCATGGGTTGAGCCGGATTTGCCATTGGCGAAGGCCGTGTCGACCACCTTCAGATATTTCTTCAGGTTCTGCCGCGCCGTCTTGCGCTGCTGGCCCACGGTGTCGAGCAGGTCTTCCGCGCTCTTTCGCCGCGCAATCCCGAGGCGCTCGACCAGGCGAGTCAGCGCGCCGTTATGCGAGTTTTGCGGCAGGCTGAGCGCGTTGCCGCGTAAAACGTCCATGTCGCGCACGCCGCCGGCTGCCTTGCGGACCGGCTTGATGGATTTGAGCAGACGGCGGGTCGTTTTTTCGTCCGATTGCGCCAGCGCGGCGGCGATGGCCTCAATGTGGCGCGCGCGGGTGCGCAGCTTGTGGACCGCCTCCGGGGGAGGGTTTTTAGGCAACCGCTTCAGCGACTTGCGCAGCTCACGCAGCGGTTTGTGCACGCGATCGAGCTCGACATCCATCTCCCTTAGATTGACGTGCCGATGCGGGGGTTGGCAAGTGCGGGCTCCGGCGCAACCAGGACACAAGATACGCAGCCCAAGCGCCACGGAAAGCGCGGTCTAAGGTTTTGCCGTAAAGTGAATGAGGTGAACGGGCTTCTGGTAGTGGACAAGCCGGATGGGATCACCAGCCACGATGTGGTGGCCCGGGTGCGCAATATCGCCGGGGAGCGATCGATTGGCCACCTGGGCACGCTGGACCCGATGGCCACCGGCGTGCTGCCGCTGCTGATGGGCAAATACACGCGGCTGGCGCAGTATTTTGCGGCCGCGGAGAAGAGCTATACCGGGACGATCCGGTTCGGATTCGCGACCGACACCTACGATACGGAGGGCGAGCCGGCGGGACCGGACGCGAATCCGGCGCTGGCGCTGGACTGCGTGCGGGCCGTGGCGGCGCGGTTCCACGGCGAGATGGAGCAGACGCCGCCGCCGTTCTCGGCGAAAAAGATTCACGGCAAGCCGGCTTACAAGCTGGCCCGCGAAGGCAAGCCGGTGGAACTGAAGGCGGCGGCGATTCGTATTTTCAGCTTTGAGATTGCCCGCGTGGAGGGCGCCGAGGCGCATTTCACCGTGACCCTGAGCGCTGGAGGCTACGTGCGCTCAATCGCGCACGAGATGGGAACAGCGCTGGGATGCGGGGCGCATTTGAGCCGGTTACGGCGCACGCGGTCAGGAGCCTTTACGCTCGAACAAGCGCACACGCTGGAGGAGCTGGAGGCGGTGAAGGGAAACGTGGAGGCGCTCGAAGAGAAGTGCGTGCACCCGCGCAGCCTGCTGCCGGAGTTACCGGCCGTATGCGGCGATGAGCCAGCGTTGGGGCGGTTGCGGAATGGGGCGCAGGCGAATCTGCCGGAGTTCTCCGACGCACCGCTGGTGAAGGTGTTCGAGGGACAGCGCAACCTGGTGGGGATTGCGAAGAGAGTAGCGGGAACGCTGTTTCAGCCGGTGGTGGTACTCAGTGGTCAGTGATCAGGGGTCAGGGAACAGGGAATAGGGAATAGGGAACGCTGACATTCGTGCGTTCGGCAGTTCTGGATCGGAAAGAAATGGGGCAGATACTGCGTCTCGCGCTCTGGCCGAACAGAGGACTGCGCAGAGCTCGACAACTGTTTTCTGTTCCCTATTCCCTGCCTTTCTTCAGCAGCGGCGTGAGTGCGGGCAGGAGGGTCTTGGCCAGGATTGCGGAGCCTTTGGCGGTGGGGTGAATGCCGTCGGATTGGATGGTGCCGGGGACGCGGATGAGATCCGCGTAGATCATGGGCACGAAGGCGACGCGGTGGTGCGCGGCGAGGGTGCGGAAGAGCTGCTGGAAGGATTGGATGTAGTCGGGGCCGTAGTTGGGAGGCAGGGTGATTCCGGCGAGAAGGACGCGGATGTGCGCGGCTTCGAGCGCGGTAAGGATCCGATCGAGGTTACTGCGGGTCTGATCGAGTGGAAGGCCGCGGAGACCGTCGTTTCCGCCGAACTCGACGACGACGACGCCGGGATGCAAAGAGAGAATCTCCGGCAAGCCGGCGAGTGCGTCCTTGGTGGTGGCGCCGCTGGTGCCGCGGTTGAGCACCTGGTAGTGGTAGCCGCGGGCGTCGAGGTCGTGCTGAAGGAAATCAGTGTAGGACTGACCGTAGGTGAGGCCGTAGCCGGCCGTGATGCTGTCGCCGTAGCAGACCAGGATGCGCGAGTCCGCAGCTGCAACTCGCTGGTCCAAGGCCAGGAAAAGAACGAATGAAACGAGAACGGCGCGGCGAACGTCCACGAAGACAGTGTAGCGAAATGCAGGCACCTGGGGCACGGAACAAGGAATTCCAGAGGATTTGACAGGAGAGAGCTCATGATAACGAAACAACAACGCAGGATTTGCTTCCTGATGCTCACTGTATCTGCTCTCATCGTGGCGGGGTGCGCCCACCAGCCGGCGCCTTACAGCCACGATTTGCCCGGGTTTTTTTCGGGGCTTCTTCACGGCTTCTTGATTATGTTCAGTTTTGTAGGAAGCTTCTTTGTGGACGTTCGCATTTACACCTTCCCGAACGCCGGCCGTTGGTATGATTTCGGGTACATCATCGGCGCGGCGATGTTTCTGGGTGGTGGGGGAGCCTCCAGTCGATAAGTCCTGGTCCGTGCACAAGCGATGGCGTTGAGGAGGGATTGGGTGATTGAAGTTCGGGACGCGAAGAAGTGGATCCAGAATGGCGCGCGGCGGGTGGAGATTCTGAAAGGGATTTCGCTGCTCATTCCGGCGGGGCAGTTTGTTGCGGTGGTGGGCGCGAGCGGAAGCGGGAAAAGCACGCTGCTGGGACTGCTGGCGGGGCTCGATTCGCCGAGCGCGGGGGAGATATGGCTCGATGGCGTGCCGATTCATAACCTGGTGGAGTCGGAACTGGCGGCGGTGCGGGGCCGGAAAATCGGGTTTGTGTTTCAGTCGTATCAACTGATCCAGACGCTGACGGCGCTCGAGAACGTTCTGCTGCCCTACGAGCTGAATGTGGAAGGCAACGGACTTGCCAAGGCGCGGCGCCTGCTGGACGAAGTGGGGCTGAGCGAACGGATGGATCACTACCCGGTGCAGCTCTCGGGAGGCGAGCAGCAGCGCGTGGCGCTGGCGCGGGCATTTGTGGTGGAACCGCCGATTGTGATGGCCGACGAGCCCACGGGAAATCTCGACTCGGCGAACGGGCGGATGGTGCTGGATCTGCTGCTGGAACGGAACCGGAAGGCAGGGACAACGCTGGTTCTGGTGACCCACGATCCCGAGGTCGCGAGTGAGGCGGACAGAAAGATCGTGCTGAAAGACGGGTTGGTCGTGGAAGACTCGCTGCCCTATGCGGGGGAGCCTTCCGGTGCAAGCGATGGTCAGCTCCAGAACGAGGGAAAAAATGGCTAAGCGCGCGTTGAGCTGGAAGCGCGCCGCGGCCATTGGCTGGCGCGATCTGAAGTCGGCTCCGGGCAAATTCGGCTTTGTGGTGCTCAGCGTGGCCGTGGGCGTGGCGGCGCTGGTGGGCGTGCGCGGATTGAGCGACAGCTTTCGGCGCACCCTCTCCGGCGAGGCGCGATCGCTGATGGCCGGAGACTTGAGCGCGCGCATCTTTCACCAGCCGGCGGCGGACGAACTGGACAGAATCGCCGCCACGATGAAGCAGGATGCGGGCCTTCGATCGACCTGGGTGACGGAGACGATCTCAATGGCTTCGGTGGCGCAGGATCCGGCGCCGCTGCTGGTTTCGCTCAAGGCTGTCGATCCCAGGGAGTATCCGTATTACGGAACCGCGGAGCTCGATCCGGCGATGAGCCTCGAACAGGCGCTCACAGGCGACTCGGCCGTGGTGGCGGATGAGTTTTTGATTCGGCTGAATGCGCATGTCGGGCAGACGCTGCGGATGGGCGGGAAGACCTTCAGGATTGCGGCGGTGTTGACCGAGGAGCCGGACCGGATTACTTCGGGAGCGGGGCTGGGACCACGGGTGATGATCTCCGCGGACGCTCTCAAAGAGACAGGATTGGTGGTTCCGGGGAGCCGCGTGAGCGAACGGCTGCTGGTGAAGCTGCCGGATAAGACGCCGCACGGACTTACGGCCGACGCGGAGGCCGCGGCCGTCCGCAGCCAACTGGAGACGGCGCTGCCGGACGCGCAGGTGATGGATTATCGGGAAGGGAATCCGGCGTTGAGCCGGGGACTTGATAATGCGACCGCGATTTTGAGCCTGATCTGCCTGGTGGCCATGACGCTGGGCGCGATCGGCGTGGCAATGGCCATGCATGCGCACCTGGAACAGCGCATGGACATGCTGGCAATCCTGAAGGCGCTGGGAGCGGGATCGGGAGATCTGTTGCGGATTTTTCTGCTGCAGACGCTGGGGCTGGGACTGGGCGGCGCGTTGCTGGGAGTAGCCGCGGGAGTGGGCGTGATGGCGGCTTTGCCTTCGGCCTTTGGGAAGCTGCTGCCGGTGCATGCGGTGCTCGCGTTTCCGTGGCAATCGGGACTGGCCGGGCTGGGAACCGGGGTGCTGACCACGCTGCTGTTTTGCCTTCCGCCGCTGCTCGATGTGCGCGGCGTGCGGCCGGTGCTGGTGCTGCGCCGGCTGGTGGAGCAGGGGCCGAGCGGAGTGCGCGGACTCTTCGAGTTCTGGTTGAAGCGCTGGCTGCAGGTGCTTCTTGCTGTCGGACTTTTGCTTCCGCTGATCGGGATTGCCTGGGCCCTGTCCGACTCGGCGGCGGTGGGTGTGCGATTCGGCATCGCCTTCGCGGTCACGCTCCTGGTGCTGCTGATTCTGGCCGCGATCACGCTCTTTGGCCTGCGGCTTTTTCTCAACTGGACAAGGCTGCGATTGCCGTCCTCGCTTCGCCATGGGCTGGCCAATCTTTACCGGCCGGGCAACCAGTCGGCGCCCGTGCTGGCAGCGCTGGGAACGGGCGTGATGCTGATTCTTGCGGTTTATTTGATCCAGGCGGACCTTTTGCGCGACCTTCGCGAGACGGCGTCGCCGAAGCTGCCGAATGTCTTTCTGGCCGATGTGCGCTCGGAAGAGGTTGCCGGCGTGAAGGCGTTCTTCGCCGGGCAGCCCGGAGTGAGCCAGAAGCTGGACATGATTCCGGTAGTGATGGGGCGATTCATATCCATCAATGGGCAGCCGGTGGAACACATGAAGGGGCAGCATATTCCCCTGCAAATGCTGCGAAGCGCCGAGCTGAGCTGGGCCGACGCGCCGCCCGAGGGCGACAAAGTGATTGCGGGGAAGTGGTGGAAGGACTCGAATGCGGCCGAGATTGCCGTAAACGAGGGAGTGGCTACGCGGCTGCATCTGGGGGCCGGGTCGGCGGTGGAACTGGAGACGGGCGGAACGACGAGAGCGCTGAAGGTGGGTGCGATCTATCGCGCGGACGGCCAGCATCTGGGAGCGCGCGTGCAATTTATGCTGCCTTCGGGGGCGATCGCGAACCAGCCTTCAACGTGGTACGGCGGCCTGCACATCGATCCGAAGCAGGTGGGCGCGATGGAGCGCGGACTGTTCGCGATTTATCCCACGGTCACGGTGATCAACGTGGCCGATGTGCTGGAGCGGATCGAGAGCGTAGTGGATCAGATCACGTTTGTGGTGCGGCTGCTGGCGGGTTTCTCGATTCTGGCCGGGCTGATGATTCTGGCTTCGAGCATCGCCAGCACGCGTTTCCGGCGCATGCGCGAGGCTGTGGTGCTGAAGACTCTGGGCGCGACGCGGATGCGGATTGTGCGTACTTTCAGCGTGGAATTCAGCGTGCTGGGGCTGCTGGCAGGCGCGGTGGGCGTGGTGTTCGCCAACCTGTTGACGCGCGTGCTGCTGAGCCGGCTGGACGTGGCGTTCCACCTCGAGTGGGAAGCCACGCTGATGGCGCTTGCAGGCACGGCCGTACTGGCCACGGCTACCGGATGGATTGCGAGCTACAGGATTCTTGGACTGCGGCCGCTGGAAGTGCTGCGGGAAGAGTGAGTGAGACAGGGAGTAAGGAAAAGGGAATAGGGAACAGTGAGGTTGATTTTCATTTATGGAATGCCGGCTACCGGGAAGTTGACGGTTGCCGAGGTGCTTGCGGAGAGAACCGGCTATAAGCTCTTCCACAATCATCTCGCGGTCGATCTGCTGCTTTCAGTCTTCGAATTCGGGAGCGAGCCGTTCGTTGCGCTGCGGGAAGAGATTTGGCTCTCGGTTTTCGATGCGGCGTGCAGCAGCGATTTGCCGGGATTGATTTTTACCTTCGCGCCGGAGGCCACGGTGCGCCCCACGTTTGTTCCCGATGCTTTGCAGTCGGTCTCCAGAGCGGGCGGCACGGTGGATTTTGTGGAGCTGATCTGCCCGTTGGCGGAATTGAAACGGCGCCTCGAGTCTCCGTCGCGGCGCGAACACGGTAAGCTGGCTTCCGTGGCGCTCTTCGAGCAATTGCACGCGGACGGGATTTTCCATGTGCTGCGGATGCCTGAACCGCGGCTCACGATCGATACCAGCGCGTGCACACCGGCCCAGGCCGCGGCGCGGATTGTCGAGCAGCTTGGCCTCTGACCGCGTGATCCTGCTTCGATTGGGGTTCGCGCCGTCCCAGGTTAGGCGCAAAAACAAAGACGCGCCGAAGGTGGGGAACCCAGGATTGGTGCCGGAATATGCAGTAAGAGCCGCTAAAAATCCTCTGAGGTTTCGACCGGCGGCAGGACATCGTCTTCGCGCGCCATCCACACGTAGAGAGTGGGCAGCAGAAACACGCCGATGACCAGGTTGGCAATCAGGCCGCCGACGATGACGATGGCGAAGGGGCGCTGCGAGTCAGAGCCGATGGCATGCGAGAGCGCGGCGGGCAGCAGGCCCAGCGTGGCCACCAGCATGGTCATCATGATGGCCCGCAAACGCAGCACCGAGCCATCGACGGCCGCGGCGATAATGTGCTCAGGATCCGACGCCTCCATGCCTTTGCGGCGAGCGCGCAACTGGTTGATGAATTCGATCATGATGACGCCGATTTCGACCGAAACGCCGAACAGCGCCAGGAATCCGACCGCCGACGAAACGGAGAAATTGGTGTGAGTAATAAAAAGCGCGAGCGGGCCACCGACCGAGGCCATGACAACGCTGACCAGAATCAGCATGGCCCACTTGAAGGAGCGGAACATGGTGTAGAGGATGAGGAAGATGGCGAGAACGGTAATGGGAACGACGATGGCCATGCGGCGGTTGGCGCGCTGCTGGCTGGCGAACTCGCCCGCCCACTCGAGATGATAGCCGGCAGGCAGACTCACGTTGCGGGTGACTTTGGCGATGGCTTCCTCCACGGTCGAGCCCAGGTCGCGCCCGCGGACTGAGTACTTGATGGCAATGTAGCGCTGGCCGCCCTCGCGATAAATCTCTTCCGCGCCGTCGTCGGTGGAGGCTTTGGTGAGCTGCGAAAGCGAGACCCGCTCGCCGGAGGGCGCGAGGAGACGAACGTCCTCGATGGCCTCGCGCGTATCGCGATACTGTTTCTGATAGCGCAGCGCGACGTCGTAGCGGGCTTCGCCCTGCTGCACCTGGGTGATCGCGTTGGAGCCGACCGCGGTCTGGATGGCGTCCTGGATATCGGCGACGTTGATGCCCCAGCGCGCGGCGGCATCGCGATCGACGGTGTAATTGAGATTGGGCTGGCCGATGATGCGGAAGA
This sequence comes from uncultured Acidobacteriaceae bacterium, assembly GCA_963770555.1. Classification (GTDB taxonomy): domain Bacteria; phylum Acidobacteriota; class Terriglobia; order Terriglobales; family Acidobacteriaceae; genus Telmatobacter. Next base: position 1,796,168 of record CAVYQC010000005.1, on the reverse strand, counting down.
TGCCCAGATCCGCGATGCCGCGCACGGTTGCCATCTGCGCCTGGATCTCTTCAGCCTTTTGCTCCAGCGTATGCAGATCGTCGCCGTAGAGTTTCACGGCCAGCTCGCCCTTGACGCCGGAGACGGCCTCTTCCATGTTGTCGGAGATGGGCTGCGAGTAGTTCCAGATGACGCCGGGAAACTTTTCCAGTTCCTTGTCCATGGCGGCAATCAGGGCGTCCTTGTTCTGGTGGAAGACCGGGCGCCACTGTTTCATGGGCTTGAGATCGACAAAGTATTCGGTATCGAAGAAGCCGGTGGTATCGGTGCCGTCGTCGGGGCGCCCGGTCTGGCTGACCACCTGGGTGACCTCAGGAAACGAGGCCATGACAATGCGGGCCTGGTTGGTGAAATCGATGCTGGCCGAGGGGCCTTCGCTGGGAGGCAGCGTGCCGCGCACCCAGATGGAGCCTTCATCGAGATGGGGGAGAAACTCGGAACCAATGGGACCGCCAAAGGCAAGGAAAATGGCAACGGCAAACAGGATGGCCGAGATGCCGAAGGTCCAGTTGCGGTGAACGATGGCGGAACGGACGCCGATTCGATAGTGGTTGGTCAGCCACTCCATGAGCGGGTTCTTCCACTCCTTCGCTCCCTGGCTGAAGACCACGCTGCCCATGACCGGAGCCACCAGAATGGCGAAGATGAGCGCGCCGAGCAGCGCGAAGCAGACGGTCCATGCCATGGGCTTGAAGAGCCGTCCTTCGACCGCCTGCAGCGTGAAGATGGGCAGATAGGAGGTGATGATAATGCCGCGGGCAAAGAAGACCGGCCGCTGGACCTCGTGCGCGGCCTCGCGGATTTTTTGCGCAGGCGTGCGCGTGTCGTCCGAGTGGGCCAGATGGCGCACGATGTTTTCGATCATCACCACGGAGCCGTCGACGACCATGCCGAAGTCGAGAGCGCCGAGAGAAAGCAGATTAGCGGGAACATGGATGAGGTCGAGGCAGATGGCGGCGAAGAGAAGCGCGAAGGGGATGGTGAGCGCGACAATGATGGCGCCGCGCACATTGCCCAGAAAGAGAAACAGGACGATCGATACCAGGATCATGCCCGCGCCCAGGTTGTGCTCCACCGTGGTGACGGTAAATTTCACCAGATCGGAGCGGTCGAGGAAGGGAACTACCTTTACGCCTTTGGGCAGGATGCCGCCATTCAGCTTCTTGACTTCTTCGTGGATTCCCTGCAGAACCGGATCGGAATCGTCGCCCTTTTGCAGCAGAACGATGCCTTCCACGGTGTCGGGATTGTCGACGATTGTGCCGTCGGGCAGATGCATGGAGCGGCCGATCTGGCCGAGGCGAATCTTCGGCCCCTGGGCAACGGTGGCAATGTCGCCGATGGTGATGGCGGCGCCGTTTTGTGACTTGACGACCGTCCTTTCGATGTCCTGCACCGAGTTGTACAGGCCGAGCGACTGGACGTTGATCTGCTGCGCGCCCTGCTCGATGAAGCTGCCGCCGCCGTTGGAGTTGTTGTTGGCGATCTGCTGCTCGACCTGGCCGATGCTCAACCCGTAGGACACGAGTTTTTCGGGATCGAGACGGATCTGGTACTCCTTGGTCGGCCCGCCAAAGCTGGAAACGTCGACTACGCCCTCCACGCTCTTGAAATCCTTTTCGAGCGTCCAGTCTTCGAGAGATTTTTTCTCCATCACGTCGTAAGCGGGGTTGGTGCTCTCGAGCGTGTACCAGTAGATCTGCCCGACCGGGCTCCAGTCGGTGCCCATCTGCGGAACCAGATTGGCGGGAAGGTTGACCTGGCTGAGGCGCTCAAGCACGTGCTCGCGATTCGTGTCGCTGGTGGAGTTGTCGTCGAAGATGAGCATGAGGCTGGAGAGGCCGGCCAGCGTGGTGGAGCGGAGATGGGTGAGATGTGGAATGCCGGCCATTTGAATTTCGACCGGGATAGTGACCTGGCGCTCGATCTCCTCGGCGCTGCGGCCGGGCCACTGGGTAATGATCTGGACGTAATTGTTGGCGACGTCGGGATAGGCCTCGACGGGCAGATTGCGGAACGAGAACACGCCCCAGGCGGTGAGGACAACGACTCCGCCGAGAACCAGCCAGCGGTTTTTGAGCGCGAAATCGACGAGGGCGCGAATCATTTACTGGTTCCCCGCGGCATCGAGCATGAGAGCTTTGCTCACCACCTGGTCCCCTGGGGCAATGTTCCGGTTTGCGCCGGAAACCGGAAGGATCTGCTGGCGGTTGCCTTCGAGCATGTCTCCGGCATGAACCTCGACGCGGCGGAACCGGTTGCCGCCGGCGGGCACATAGACCCAGTCGCGGTCGTGCAGGTGGAGCACGGCGTCAGCAGGCACCACGGCGAAGGTTTGCCGGTTGCGGCTGGTGAAGGTCGCGGTGGCAAACATGCCCAGCTTGAGGAATCCCGGATTGGCGACCTCCATGCGCACCTTGGCGGTGCGGAGGGAAGGATCGAGCACCGGGCCGATGTCGCTTATGTGGCCGATGAGCGGGCGATCGGGATACGCATTGAGCACGATTCGCGCTTCCTGCCCGAGCTGCAGCTTGGGAATGTCGTTTTCGTAGACGTCGCAGACGATCCACACGCTGGAGAGATCGGCGATGGTGAATGCCGTGGCGGAGCCCGAAAGCGTGACGCCCGCCGCGGCGTCGTTGGTGACATTCTGGCCGACGATGACGCCGGAGATGGGCGAATAGACATTGACGGCGTTGGTCGGATTCTTCTTGTCGACTCCCAGAATCTTCAACTGCTCGTTGGCGGCCGAGAGATCGGCCTTGGCGTCGCTCTCCGCATCCTCCGCCTGGTCCAGCATGGCTTGCGAAGCGGCGCCGTGCTCGAATAGGTCCTTGGTGCGGATGTAGGACTTGTCGGCGAGCTGCTCGTCGTTTACAGCCTTCAAATAAGTGTCGAATGCATTGGCGACGTCTGTGCTCTGCACGGTGAACAGCAGTTGCCCCTTCTTTACGTTGTCGTCAAGGCGGGCCTTGATGTCGACCACGCGTCCGCTGGCCAGGGAGATGACCGGAATTTCGCGCGAGATATCGGGAAACACCGCGCCGGTGGCTTTCAACTCGGCATTGGCCTCGACCTGCTGCACTGTTGCGAGCGGAAAATTGGGAACGTCTTTGCTGTCGATCGTAATCAGGTTCATGTCCGGGACCTGGACCACTCGCGCAGGCGGAGGCGCGCCGTCGCCCTGTTCATTGCCTTTACAGCCGCAGAGCGCGAGGCCGAACGATGCGGCGAAAGCAAAAGCCGGAAGCGCCCGGAGATGCGGATGCATGAGAGATTTCGAGATCATGGAATTACCTCGCGTCCGACGGCGAAATTCAGTTGTGCGACCGCGGTGAGATAGGCGCCCACGAGTTGCGCGTAAGCCAGTTGCACCTGGCGGTAGTCGCTTTGCGCGTTGAGAAAGTCCATCAACGAAGCGCCGCCGTGCTGGTAAGCGTAGGTCACGGTGTCGCGCACCCGCAGCGCCTGATCCATGTAGTGCGCCTTGTAGGGCTTGAGCAGCGCGACATTGCTTTCGACTTCGGCGTAGGCCGAGTCCACGTCGCTGAATAGCCGGGCGCGCGTAGCCTCGATCAACTGCCGATTGCGGTCGATGTCGATCTGGGTGCGCTGTTTCTCTCCCTGGTTGCGGTCGAAGATGCGTAAGGGAACGTTCACGCTCAGGCCCAGCGTCTGGGTTCCATTGGGATTGTTCGTAGACGCGTTCCAGGTGTACCAGGCGCCGAAGGTGGGATCGGTCGAGCCGTTGGCGACGGCCAGCTTGTGATTGGTAACCGCTTGCTCGGCGGCTTCAAGCGCTGCCTGGAGGTCGGGCCGGGAGTCGAGCGCCATCTGGCGGAAGTCGTCCAGCGGCTGCAGGGCTTCAGAGAAGTCGAAGGAGCCCGTCACGTCAAACTGCTCCACCGGCGTGCGGTCGTCGAGCAACTCCAGGAGCTGGATTTTGGCTGTGCGCAGATTGACGATCGCCGTCTGCTGCTCGGATTCGTACTGGACGCGCAGCAGCTCGATGCGGTCAAAATCGATCTGGTCGATATCGCCGGCATTCAAGCGGTCGCGGCTGATGGCAATGATTTTGTCGTAGTAGTCCAGGTCGGCCCTGGCCATGGCGAGCACCGCCTTGGCCTCAAGTGTGTTCACGAAGGCGGTGCGCAGCGTGAGCTCCAGATTGCGCTTCAGGTCCTCATGCTGCGCTTCGGAGACGCGCGTGCCTTGGCGTGCACTTTCGAGGCGCAGCTCGCGTTTGTGGTCGCGCTCGTGCAGGTAACTGAAATTGGGTGAGACGAAGGTGCCGGCAAGCGGCTCCCAGATCCCGCGATCGGGAGCGATCTGCGTACCGTCTGCAGTTGCGGTGAACTGTGGATTGGGACGAAGATAGGCCGTAATCTCCTCGGCTTTCATTTCGTCCACATTGTCCGCGTCGGCTCGCAAGGCGGGGTTGCCGGCCTCAAACCTGGCTTTGATCTGATCCCAGGTAAGGCTTTGCTGCGCAGAGGCAAAGGCGGAAGGCAGAAAGAGCAGGGCGGCCGCTGCCAAGACGGTTGATGCGGAGTGGTGGTGCTTCATGCACAGCCTTTTCGCCGTGAATCACACGGCGGAAACCGAGTGGAAGGAGACCAGCTAGCGAGAAAGGAGAAGCGATGGCGCGGAGATCAGGCGCGTGGAGGAGGGCGATTCTGGATGGCGGCCAGACCGGGAGGTTCGACGGCCGGCGGCAGAAGAGTGCCCGGCGCGGTCAAGCGCGGAATGCCAAAGGGCAATCCGTCGTAGGCCGGCGGCGGCGGAACCGCCACCGCGAGGAAGACGGGGTGCGGCCCGGAGGAAACCTGGTCGCGGCGAAGACAGGAGTCGATCTCGGCTGGGTTCTGGGCCGCCAGCAGGTCGTCGGTCATGGAGATTGCCGGCAGAAGGATAAACAGCAGCACCGCCAGGGCAACCAACTGCGCGCGGCGGTCCGAGGGAGCGCCCCGATCAAGTCGCAGCCACAGGCTGACCAGCGCGATGGCCAGCAGCGCCCAGGCGAGATTGAGGGTCTGCTCCATTCTCTGTGCCGATTCTACAACAGGGGTCCAAAGGGAAAGAAAGCAATCTATTCCATTTAGACGCACGATGGCGAATCATGCATAACGGCTTTGATAAGAATTGGTAAAAGAAAGTGGGAAAAAATCAGGGTGCGCCGATGGCCGCTGCGCGACACGAGGCCGGCATTCTTGCTGGTTTGACCATGGCGAGAAATGCTCCTATGATGAACAGGTTGGCCCTTCGCGCGCGGCGCCCCGCCATGCGCGGGCCATCGTGGCTCGAAGAGAAGCCGGTTCTGGCGCTCGCGTTGCCCCCTCGTTCAATGGTAGGACAGCTGACTCTGGATCAGCATATCGGGGTTCGAATCCCTGGGGGGCAGCCAATACCCGCACTTTTCCGTACTTTCCCGAACTCTCTCCCGTCCAATCAAATATCCGTTAAAAACAGATACTTACGTTGATTTCGCGTGCATTGACGTTCGTAAACGTGCGTCGACAGCAATCCAAAAATTGGAGTAGGAACTGGGGTGCAATTCCCCTTAAAGGTGGGGTACGGCCAAAATCTGTGCTTTTTGGAGCAAAAAATGGCGCTGACTGATGCGGCAAGGGCCGCTGGCGCGATAACGTCTTCGTTGAACGGATCTGGCGCTCGATCAAGTACGAGGAGGTCTACCTGCACGCCTACCAGTCAGTTAGCCAAGCCAGGCAGTCTATCGGCAGCTACATCGACTTCTATAACACCACGCGGCCACACTCCAGCCTGAAAGCGCAAACGCCCGATCAGGTATACTTCAACCGCCTGCCGGAATCCATGGCAGCCTAAAAGCAAAAGCAAGAACTTCCACTAAGGAAAAAGCAATAACTGTCCGAACTACCGGGACCACCTCAAGGGACAGGCCCCGGCAACGCCGCAGCACCGGAAGATTCGACAGTAGACTTGCATATGGCATATGCTTTGGCATATGCTGAGAGAGAGGGCGAAAATGCCAGCTACCGAAACAGTTCGCCACGTGCGTCTTTTCAAGAACGGCAGGAGCCAAGCGGTCAGGATCCCTCGCGAATTCGAGTTGCCCGGCAACGTGGCGATTCTGCGACGTGATACAAGTGGCCGATTGATCCTTGAGTCGCTCCCGCGCCCGAAGCTTGTCGACCTTCTTTCTACGTGGAAGCCCCTCACTGAGAAGGATCAACTGCCGGCAATCGAGGACCGGCCCGCAGAGCCGCTGGAGATCTAGTGGCGACGCGGTATCTTCTCGACACGAACGTTCTGTCCGACCTTCTAAGGAATCCGCAAGGCAAGGTCGCCCGAAAGATCTCCTCCCTCCCTTCCGAAGAACGCGACTTGCTCGCAACAAGCATCATTGTTGCGGCTGAACTCCGCTATGGAGTGGCCAAGAGCGGTTCGTCGATTTTGGCTGGCCGCGTGGATCAATTACTCGATGCTGTTGAGATTCTTGCCCTTGATCTGAAAGCAGATCAACACTATGGACGAATCCGTTCCGAACTGGAGAAGGCGGGCACTCCCATCGGGGGCAACGATCTGCTGATCGCGGCCCATATTCTCGCGATTGATGCCGTTCTTGTGACGGACAACGTTCGAGAATTCAAGCGCGTCAAGGGTCTACGTGCCGAGAATTGGCTGCGTTCTTGATTTGGGAGAGAAGCCGGGCCACTTGGATGCTGCAGCTTTCCAAAACTGTGATTTGCTTTAACTTCAGACAGATAAGGGGTGCAGAGGGTTCTCTCGCCCCAGGAGATGCTGGTGTCCCTCGGCTAGCGACTTGTTTTACCTGGTGCAGGACACCTATGCCAGTACGGCGACGTTTGCCGTTGTAACTGCCTTGGCGGCGCCTGATCCGGCGATGTCCAACACAATGCGGCCATCGATCGTGCCAGCGTGCATCCGCTTGAAGATATCGTTGATGTCTTCGAGAGGCTCAGCCTTGGTGGTGGCGTGGACCAGACCCTCTCCGGCGAAAGCGAGTGCCTCGGCCAGATCCAGACGTGTGCCCACGATGGAGCCGCGAATGGTCAGAGCCTTCAACACCACTTCAAAGATGGGCAGAGGGAACGATCCGGGAGGCAGGCCATTGAGAACGATGGTTCCGCGAGCGCGCACCATGCCGATAGCCTGCGCAAATGCCGGGGTTGAGGGAGCCGTCACGAGCACCGCCTTGGCTCCGCCAATCTCCTTTTGGAAGAAGGCCGCGGGGTCCTGCTCTTTGGCGTTGACGATGAGCTTAGCGCCGAGATGTGTGGCAAGCGCCAGCTTCTCATCGGACACATCGACTGCCGCAACCCGGAAGCCCATCGCCTTGGCATATTGAACAGCCAGGTGACCGAGTCAGCCGATGCCGGAGATGACAACCCAATCGCCCGGCTTGGCGTCGGTGGACTTGAGGCCCTTGTAGACCGTGACGCCGGCGCAGATGATCGGCGCGACCTCAATGAATCCCACATTGGAGGGCAGGTGAGCGACATGTTTCGGATCGGCCACAGCATATTCCGCATAGCCGCCGTTCTTGGTGTAGCCGCCAAATTGCGCTTTTGTGCAGCAGGACTCTTGTCCCGCAAGGCAATCTATGCACTGTCCACACGCAGAATACAGCCAGACGATGCCGGCGCGGTCGCCTTCTTTCACTGTCGTGACGTTTCTTCCAATGCCGGAGACATAGCCAACGCCCTCGTGTCCAGGGATGAAGGGCGGCGTCGGCTTGATGGGCCAGTCGCCTTCCGCAGCGTGCAAATCGGTATGACATACGCCGCAAGCTTCCATCTTGATCTGTATTTCATCCGGCCCAGGTTCCGGGATTGTGACTTCTTCGATCACCAGAGGCTTACCAAATTCACGAACTACCGCCGCTTTCATTTTCTTCGCCATCTTGTTTTCCTTTCCGTCGTGAGAAATGCGAATCAATCTCGGTGAGACAGACCTACTACCGGCCGGAATTCGGGCAGTTTCAGACTCCGCGGACCCTAACCGACCATTTCAATCTGCTGCTGCAAGCGTTTCGAAAGATTCTGTTGCCCTTGCTTCCGAAGCTGCCCACGGCGGTCTTGCGGCCTGAGACACATTGGCCGCCGATGCCGCCTTTTCCCGCGCGATGGCCTCCAGCATCTCGCTGTTATCGGAGTACTTGAAGCTAGCCAGGTTCCGCGCTCCCGCTTCGCGCTCCTCAACCCGTGCGAGTATGAGCAGATCGCTCTTGCTCACCGGTTGAAGGTCCTTGCTCTCAAGCAAATCTTCTATTTCGACTTCACGGATCGGGTCCTTCTCGGGTTCGGTCTCCAGATACTCGATGACCTTGCCGGCGGCGTTTTCGCCATCATGGCGCGCGATGCCGACCAAACCTGTGCTGGCGCGCCTGGCCCAACCCGCAACAAAAGTTCCGTCGAGCGCTTTGGCGGTACGGGGATCCCACATCTGGTACACCGGCTCCGAGGTCGACTCAGGATTCGGCTTAGTCGCGTAGCCTTCCGGCCCCATCGGCAATCCCAGCCCCGGATCCTGTTTGTCCCCGATTGCGAAGATCAAGGTATCCACATCGAGAACGGCTGTCTTATCGGTAGCCTTCGCTCCGGTACTGCTGTGGCCGCGCAGCACTAGATCGTTTTCCGTCACCACTAACTGGCTGATTCTGCCATCCGGCCCCACCACGATCTCTTTCGGCGAGCAGAGAAAGCGGAAGGTCAGCTTCGGCGAGCCCTGAACGAGGTTGTCCTTCCGCAAGGAAGGAAACGTCGCGTTACCGATCTTTTCCGCCGATACATCTTGACCGCAGGCGGCGCAACGCGCTTTCACGCGGTCCAGCTCCTGGATAAATCCGCCGCGATCCAGGTGAGCCTCAACGTACCTGAATTCCTTTTCATCGAATTTCGCTTCATAGGGTCCGCGGCGAGCCACCACGATGACTTCTTCGGTGCGCCGCGCCGGGCTATCCTCCAGCAGCCAGCGCATGATATCGGCGGCCACGTTTCCCATTCCCACCACCGCGATCCGTTTGCCGGTGGAGAAGTCCTCCGACGCATAAGGAGGCAGTTGATTGTAGTGGTAGACGAAGTCTTTGGCGGAGTAAACTCCCTTGGCGTTCTCGCCGGATAGATTGAGTTTGTTATAGCCCTGCGCTCCGCAAGTAACCAGCAGCGCCGATGGCGCCAGCGCCTTGAGATCGTCCAGCGTAATGTCGTATGCGGAGCCGATCTTCACGTTGCCGAAGTAGTGGAGATTGGGGAGCGAAAGCACTCGGGAAAACTGCTTGCGCAAGCCGGTCTTCATTTTCGTCTTGACCGGGTAAATCCCATACTCGGCAAGTCCACCCGGTTTGATATCCCGGTTGAAGACGAAGACCTCATGCCCCGCCAAGGCGATCTTCTGTGCGGCGAACAGACCGGCCGGACCAGCCCCCAGGACAAATACGCTCTTCACATCTTCCTCCTCGCAGCGCACGCCATAGTCCAGCTCCTCGCCGATGTCGGTGCGCCCGATCACTTTGATCATCTTCCCTACGAGGTTGCCGCAATGTGATGTGCGTCACACCGCACCGTACACCTACTTAGATGCGATGTAGAGTTATCTGCTCGGCTGCATTCGTGCAGGCGGGTGGACTTCTTGCGTTTCTATCTTGGTCATTGTTGTTTGCCGCAGATGACCCATCTTCCTCGCTCTCGCTGCAGAAGCTCCTCTGTTTTGCCGGCAGAATCTATCTATCCCTCGAAAACTTCGCCCATTACGGGAATGTGCCGAATTCGGGCGTTGAAGCAGCCTATCGCGCCGAACTCGACAAGTCCATTGCCAGCAACAATTTGAGCCTCTGATTCGAGGCTCTGGCCATGTCCTGCTTGCCTTTGCAACAAGGAGTGGGAACGGTTCGTCGTCGATTCAGGCGCGGGATGGCAGCCGGATTGCGAATGACCGCCAATGGCCCTAGCGAGCTCCTCGAGACCGTCAATGCCCTTCAGCGTGGAGATCCACCTTACCGCGAAACCGGCTATACACAAAGATCACGTAGGCAATGGCCAGCATCATGCCGAAGCTCCACCAGACCAAGCCTACCGTCAGGGTGTGCGTACCGGAGATGGCACGGCTCAGGGTGATGTCGCGATCGGTCCCGGTGGAGGCAGGCAAAAGCGTTGGGTAAAGGCCCCAGCACGCGCCGGCCAGCATGAAGAACAAATAGAGGCAGGAACAGAGGAATGCCTTTACCGGTTGAGCTTTGCGATTCAACAGCCAAATGCCGGCTAACGCGGCGATCACTCCTGCGGGAACGACGAAGGTAAATGGGAAATTGCGGTAGTTGTCCAGGCTGGCCGGGCGCACGGCGATGGTAGCAATGAGGCTGATGACGGTGAGCAGGGCGAGCACCAACCAAAGGGGTGCAACAATGCGGTGAGCGCGTTGAGCCAGTTCGCCGGTGGTTTTGATGGTGAGCCAGAGAGCGCCGTGGAGGGTGAGCGCAACCAGCGCGACCAGGCCCCCGATTACCGTATACCAATCGAGAATGCCCGGATGGGGACCGGGCTGCCAGTTGGTCCACAAGGGAAGGAAGAAGTAGCCGTCGGCCGCGAGGGGAACGCCGCGCAAAACGTTGGCGAGAGCGGCTCCGTAAAAGATGGCAAGCAGAGCCGAGGCAAGCCCGAAGAGGCCATCAAGCAGCGCACGCCAGACGCCCACATCGATGTGGTTGCGGAGCTCAAGGCTGACGCCGCGAAGCACCAGGAGCCACAGCACGATCATGAGAGGAAGATAGAAGCCGCTGAAGGCAGAGGCATAGAGAAGCGGAAAGGCAAAGTAGAGCGTGCCGCCGCCGGCAAGGAGCCAGACCTCATTCCCGTCCCAGACGGGTCCGATGCTGGCCAAAGTGGAGCGGCGGTCGGACTCGGTCCGGCACAGGAAGAGATGGAGCACACCGACACCGAGGTCGAAGCCGTCGAGTACGACGTAACCGACGATCATGATGGCGACCAGCCAGAACCAGATAAAAGAAAGCATGGCGAAGTTCCTCTCTCTTCACACCTTCGGGGGCGTGTCCACGTTTAGCCGGCATTTGCGGCTACAGCGGCGATGGTCTTTGGTTCCGGCCCGTTGCTGATCTCACGGTAGATGAGTACTGTGAAGAGCAGCCCGAGCAGCGCGTATAGCCCCATGAAGCCGATGAGCGTGAAGAGACCGTTGCTTGCCGACACGGTGTTCGAATAGCCATCACTGGTGCGCATGAGGCCGTAGATGAGCCAGGGCTGCCGGCCGAGTTCGGCGGTCATCCAGCCAGCGGTGTTGGCTATGTAGGGCAGTGGAAAGCTGAGCAAGAGTGCCCATAAAGCCCAGCGCGCCGTGTAGAGACGCCCTCGCCAAAGCAGGAAGGATGCAACGACCATCAGAAGCACGAACCAGGTCCCCAGCCCAGCCATGATGTGATAGGCGTAAAACAGCAGCGGCAGTGCGGTGGGCCACTGATCGCGGGGAATCTGATCGAGCCCTTTGACTTCGGCCTTCGTTGTGCCGTAGATAAGAAAGCTCAACACGTCGTTGACGACGATGGGATTATCGATCTGGCCGGTTTCCTCGTTGGGTTGGCCGATGAGCACCATGCCGGCGCCGGTCTCGGATTTAAAGAGACCCTCCATCCCGGCGATGGCGGAGGGCTGATTGCGCGCAACATATTTGCCATGCATATCCCCAGTCGGAAAGATGATGAGGATGGAACTGATGACACCGGCGATTACGCCGACCTTAAGGAAGATTCGGCCGTAGTTTTCAATGCGGCCGTCGAGCAGATAAAAGGCGCCGGTGGCGGCCATGACGAATGAGCCGGTAATCACCGCACCAGTCATGTTGTGCGCGTATTGAAGCAACGCCCATGGGTTGAGCAGCAAATGCCAGAAGCTGAGCACTTCGAACTGTCCGTTTGGAAGCCGGTCGTAGGCCACCGGATGCTGCATCCAGGCGTCTGTGACGATGATGAAGAAACCGGAGATCCATGACCCTACAAAGACCATGACGGCGGAGAACCAGTGCATTAGCTTGGAGATGCGTTTTTCGCCATAGAGAAACAGACCCAGAAATGCCGATTCAAGAAAGAAGCTGAAGACGCCTTCCATGGCCAGCGGTTGACCGATGACGCCGCCCGAGAGCTGCGAGAATCGCGCCCAGTTGGTTCCGAATTCGAACTCCATGGGGATGCCGGTGACCACGCCGAAGACAAAGTTGATGCCGAAGATGCGCCCCCAGAAGCGCGCCGCGCGGTCCCATTGCTCGCTGCCGGTCTTGAGAGCAACAGACTTGAACATGACGATCAGCAGCGCCAGCCCCATGGTGAGCTGTGGAAAGAGATAGTGAAAGGTAACTGTGAAAGCGAAATGCAGTCGATGGATGAGTTCAGCAGTCATGAAGGCTCTCCCGTTGCAGACCGCTACGCCTGAACAAGACAGGCGATGGCAATGTCAGGTGGCTGGAAGGCTGCGTGACGAGGACTAGCTTGCACGCATAGGACCGACAGAAGTTGCCGCCCTGGCAATATCTCTGGATAGAAAGCAAGATTTCCAAGATTGTTTCCGGTTCGGGGCTAGTATACGCCTGCGCCAATTGGAACTGCCCAGGTGCCGTTTCGATGAGACGGCGATCACTTTGGCTTTAATGGCTTGTTGTATCCAACCCATCCGATTCCGCGGGCATTTTGCGAATTGTCCATTCTGGGAATCTACGGAAAGTGCGATCGAAAGTGTATTGAATTTCTTTCGCCGTCTTGTGTAACGAATCCCCCCATCCGTGACTTTATTCCTATGAATGCACCTTTCGAGAACGATTCGGTTCATGACTTATCGCATGTATCGAACTCTGGGCGTTTCTCTCCTGCTTTGTATTGGGGGATTTGCCGCCGCTGCGCAGGAACCGCTGACACTCCGGCAAGCCATCCATGAGGCCCTGGAGCAAAGCCCCGAAGGGGCGATTGCGCGCTCCGACAGCCGGGATGCCAAGTCGGCAGCCACCCTGGCACGTAGCCAACTTCTGCCGCAACTCAACTTCACTGAAGATATTTCCCGCGGCAACGATCCGGTTTATGCCTTCGGCACTCGCCTGCGGCAACGGCAATTCACGCAGGCCGATTTTGCACTGAATGCTCTCAACAGCCCGCAACCAATCGGCAACTTTGCTACGCGCTTCACCGGGTCGTGGACTGCCTTCGATTCATTCAAGACGCGGCGGGAGATTCGACGTGCGGATCTCATCAAGCAAAGCGCCACGTCGTCGGGCAAAGCGGTAGACCAGCAGATCGTATTGCAGGTAGTCGAAGCGTACCAGCAAGTGTTGTATGCCGAGAGGGAGATCGATGTTGCCCAACATGAGCAGGAGACGGCGGCCGCGCTGCTGACGTCGGCGGAAGAGCACGTAAAGGCCGGCCTTGCGGTGGAATCGGACCGAATGTCGGCCCGGGTTAACCTGGCCGCGCGAAAAGAAGAAATGATCGCGGCACAGGGCGACCTGGAGTTGGCATGGGCTGAATTGCGCGAGGCGATGGGAACGCCGGACCTTAAGGCCGCCGAGCTCAAGCCGATTGAGCCGCACGTGTTTCCGCAAGGCGATCTCGAAAACGAACTAGCTGCGGCCGCGAAGACGCGGCCCGACCTGGCGGCGGTGGGACAGGCGGATTCGGCGCAGGCATCCGCAGTAGAAGCCGCCAAATCCGACTTCGGCCCACGCGTGAGCGCCTACGGAAACTGGGAAGAAGACCGAACCTCATTCGCCGGCTCCGGCGGCAACAACTGGGTCGCCGGCGTTCAGATCAACATCGATATTCTGCCCATCGGCAAGCGCGCCGAGCTAGCCCGCGAGAGCGCCGCGAAACAGAAGGCAGACGCCCAACTGGCCGCCGCGCAACAGCTCGCGCGGCTCGAAGTGAGCCAGGCGCACATTCACTGGCAGACAGCGGCACTTCAATTGGAAACGGCGCAAGCCGCGCTGGACCAGTCGGCCGAGAGTTTGCGCATTCTGAAGAATCGCTATAACGCGGGGCTTGCCACCATCACCGATCTGCTGCGGGCTGAGGATGCCGAGAGGCAGAGCCAGTCCGATTACTGGCATGCCGTTTACGGAAATGCCATGGCCTATACCGAAGTTTTGTTCGCCACCGGGGAACTGACTCCGGATGCTGCGGAGGAATTGCAATGAAGAGTTTCTTACAGGTAGTTTTTCTCGCCGTTTCCGCGGCAATGATCGCCGGATGTCATGGAGGCGATGTCGCCGCGGCGCCTGCGGTTGTGGAGACAATGCAGGCGCGCGTGGTTGAGAGCCGACAGCAACAGGTGCCCTTGAGTCTGCGCTCCACGGGCACGGTTCACGCAAAGGAAACCGCAACGATATCGGCTCAGGTGATGGGCCGCATTCAGCAGGTGCTGGTGCGCGCGGGAGACAGCGTGCGAGCGGGCCAAACGCTCGTCGTGCTCGATGACGGCGCTCTGCGTGCGGCTTTGGAGCAGGCGCAATCGGGCTTGAAGGCTGCGCAGTCGGCACAAGCCGTCATGCAGACCAACGCGGCACTGGCGGCAAGCACGCTGGACCGGTACAAGCAGCTTGAGTCCGAAAAGAGCGTGAGTCCGCAGGAGATGGATGAAGTGTCGCGGCGGGCGGAAGCGGCGGCGGCGAGCCTGGACGCAGCGCGGGCGCAAACCGAAGCGGCGCGAGCTCAGCAAAGCGGTGCCCGCACCATGCTTGGATACACGCATTTGCTTGCGCCCTTCGCCGGCATCGTGACCGCGCGTATGGCAGATCCAGGAACCATGGCCGCTCCGGGAGTGCCTTTGCTGCAGGTGGATCAGGCCGGAGCTTTGCAACTGGAAGCTACTGTGGATGAATCGGCGATCGGCGCGATTCACACCGGAATGAAGGTGCAGGTGGCGATCGACGGCCAGGATTCAAAGGAACTCACCGGCGAAGTTCAAGAGATTGTTCCTGCCGCCGACCCAGCCAGCCACAGCTTTCTGGTTAAGGTCGACCTGCCTTCGTCGAACCAATTGCGCGCCGGCATGTATGGCACAGCCAATTTTGCCGACGGCGAGCGGGAAGCAATCCTCATTCCGCGTTCCGCGATGGTTCTTCGCGGCTCGTTGGCTTGCGCGTATGTTCTCGACAGCCAGCGGATTGCGCAGCTGCGTTATCTGACCGTCGGCGCCGCACAGGGCAACCTGATAGAGGTTCTTTCGGGTATCTCGTCCGGTGAACAGGTGGTTGACGCACCCCAGGACCGCGACCTGGCCGGCAAGCGCATCGAGAGATTGCCATGAAGCAGGAGCTCGGAATCGCCGGACGGCTGGCGCACGCATTTCTCAACTCAAAGCTGACGCCGCTGTTCATCATAACATCGCTGGCTATCGGAATCTTCGCGATCGCCGTGATCCCTCGCGAGGAAGATCCGCAGATCCTCGTTCCCATGCTGGACATCACCACATCGATGCCGGGCGCCTCGCCGGCGGAGGTCGAACAGCGCGTCACTGCGCCCATAGAAATGCTGGTGCATCAAGTCTCGGGCGTCGAATATGTGTACTCGACATCCAGCCCCGGACAGAGCCTGGTGATTGTGCGCTTTCTGGTCGGCACGCCGCAGGAAGATGCACTGATCAAGGTCTACAGCAAGCTCTACTCGAACTTCGACCGCATGCCTCCGGGTATTTCACAACCTATTATCAAGGCGCGTTCCATCGACGATGTGCCCATCCTGGCCATGACTCTCTGGGGCGAGCACTACAACGGCTACCAACTGCGCGCCATCGCCGACGAGGTCGAACACAACATTCAGCAGATCTCCGATGTCTCGGAGACCACAGTCATCGGCGGGCTTCCCCGGACGATGCGCGTGCTGCTTAGCACTACGAAGTTGAACGCCTACGGGTTGTCTCCGCTGACTATTGTTGAGCGCCTGCAGGCTGCGAATGCGAGCTTGCAGGCAGGCAGCTTTGCTGAAAACAACCGTGAGATTCGCGTGGACGCGGGCAATCTCTTCACCAGCAAGAAAGATCTTGAGTCCGTCGTCGTAGCAGTGGATCACGGACGGCCCGTGTATCTAAGCGACGCCGCAGACCAAATCGTCGACGGCCCGGCGGATCCCACCGACTATGTGTTCTTCGGCGCCGCCGATGCAAAAGCTTCCGCGCATCAGGCGCCGCGTCAGTATCCAGCGGTGACGCTTACCGTGGCCAAACGCAAAGGCACCAATGCAACCATCATTGCCAATGCGGTCCTGAAACGCGTACACGAGATGCAGGGCGTCGAGATACCCAATGACGTTACTGTCACCATCACGCGCAACTACGGCGAGACGGCAAAGGCCAAATCGGACGAACTGCTCGAGCACCTGCTGCTGGCGACACTGTCTGTCACTCTGCTGGTAGCGCTCTTTCTGGGATGGCGAGAATCGGGTGTGGTGCTGCTGGCAATTCCCGTCACCCTGGCGCTCACCATGTCGGTCTTTTATTTCCTGGGCTATACCATCAACCGAGTCACCCTCTTCGCGCTGATCTTCTCGATCGGCATCCTGGTCGATGACGCCATTGTGGTGGTCGAGAACATTGTGCGGCACTTCCGGCTGCCGGAGAATCATGACCGCTCCTGCAACGAGGTCGCAGTCGAGGCGGTCGCTGAGGTTGGCAATCCAACCATCCTGGCTACCTTTGCTGTGCTTGCCGCGGTATTGCCCATGGCGTTTGTCCACGGCCTGATGGGGCCTTATATGCGGCCCATTCCAGTAGGCGCTTCCGCCGCCATGCTCTTCTCGCTTTTGGTCGCTTTTGTCGTCTCTCCCTGGGCCGCGATTCGGCTGGTTGGCAAGCACCTCGGCGGAGCACGCATCCTCGAGCCGGAGCATGAAAACTGGAGGACCAGAGTCTATCGCCGCGTGATGACGCCATTGATCGCTTCAGGACGCAACCGGCTACTGTTCTTCATCGCGGTGGCTCTCCTTCTACTAATCTCGGCGGCGCTGGTCCCAATGGGATTGGTTCGCGTAAAGATGTTGCCGTTCGACAACAAGAGCGAATTGCAGGTTGTCGTCAATATGCCCGATGGCACACCGCTGGAGGAGACGGAGCGTGTAGTCCAGGCGCTCGGCGACGAATTGTCGCGGCAGCCCGATGTACTGAATTACCAGACGTACGCAGGCACATCCGGCCCCTATAACTTCAACGGCCTGGTGCGCCACTACTACATGCGTCATTTGCCGAACCAGGCCGATATCCAGGTGAACCTGCTGCCGTCGAAACTGCGCAGCGATCAGAGCCACACCATTGCCAAGCGGTTGCGCCCGCTGCTCGACGCTGTCGGCAATCCCTATGGCGCGCGCATCCAAGTGAGCGAAGTGCCGCCGGGGCCGCCGGTCATTCAAACACTGGTGGCCGAGGTATACGGACCCGACATGGATGGGCAGATCCGCGTTGCGCGGCAAATCAAATCCATCTTTCTGCGAACGCCGGGAGTGGTGGACACCGACTGGTATGTTGAAGACCCGCAGCCGCGCCTGGTGGTTCACGTGGATCAGGTAAAGGCGGCGCAGCACGGTATTGCGGTTTCCGACGTGGCCCGCGCTCTGGCCCTTGCCCTCTCCGGATCGCAGGTGGGGCTGCTGCACGATGCCTACGCGCGCGAGCCCATTCCAACCGTTGTCCAGCTGGATCGCGCGGACCGTTCTTCCGAACAGGCTCTTGAAAATATCCACCTGCCTGGAGCGGACGGCTCAATGATCTCGCTACGGGAACTTGTGACCATCGATCATGAGACGATCCAGCGCAGCATTTACCACAAGAATCTGCGTCGTGTGGTGTATGTGACTGGCGACGTGGCGGGAGCGGAAGAAAGTCCCGTCTACGCGATTCTGAAGATGAACAAGCAGCTCGACCACCTCACGCTGCCCGCCGGGTACACACTCACCCGCTACAACGCATCGCTGCCCGAGTCAACGGCTCACTACTCCATGAAATGGGACGGCGAGTGGCAAATCACCATCGAGGTCTTCCGCGATCTCGGTATTGCATTCGCCGCGGTGCTGGTACTGATTTATGTGCTCGTGGTCGGCTGGTTCCGCTCCTTCGTCGCGCCATTGATTATCATGGCACCCATTCCGCTTACACTGGTGGGCATTCTGCCGGCGCACGCGATGATGGGCGCTTTCTTCACTGCAACTTCGATGATCGGATTCATCGCCGGCGCCGGCATCATCGTGCGCAACTCGATCATCCTCGTCGACTTCATCGAGCTGCGGCGACGCCAGGGAGTTCCGCTGAGCGAAGCCGTCATTGACGCAGGCGCGATTCGCTTCCGTCCCATGCTGCTGACCGCGGCTGCGGTTGTCGTTGGAGCCAGCGTGATCCTCACCGACCCCATTTTCCAGGGGTTGGCTGTATCCCTGATCGCGGGCGCAATCGCCTCCACCTTCCTATCATGGCCGACGATTCCCATCCTCTACTACATGCTTCACTTGCGGAAAGAATCTGAAATTACATGCGAACCGGAAAACAAAGAAGGAGAGACCCGATGACCGTTGAACGTGGACTGCGCCTGATGGCAGGCATCATGGTGCTGTTGTCAATCGCTCTTGCTCGTTACTTTTC
This sequence comes from uncultured Acidobacteriaceae bacterium, assembly GCA_963770555.1. GTDB lineage: Bacteria > Acidobacteriota > Terriglobia > Terriglobales > Acidobacteriaceae > Telmatobacter. The sequence continues at coordinate 1,777,518 of CAVYQC010000005.1, read as the reverse complement.
GATTTACTGGCTATGGCTGACTGTGTTCGTCGGACTCAACCTGCTACAGTCCGCCTTTACCGGCTGGTGCCCTGGGATGATGATTCTGCGTGCCCTGGGCCTGAAGGACGCCGGCTGCAGTCGAACCGCATGAGGACGCGATGCACCACCGACTATTCGATGTTTCCCTGGCACATCGGCTTGACGATCCGGCGCGGTTCCTTTGGCTCCCTCCGGACGAAGTGATCGCTGCGCTCGGCGTTCAACCGGGCGATGTAATCGCTGATGTCGGCGCGGGTACGGGGTATTTCACTGTGCCGTTGGCGCGCGTAATCGGGCCGCGAAGTAGGCTCTTGGCCGTCGATGTGCAGGCAGAAATGCTGTCGCTACTGAAACAAAAGATCGATGCGGCCGATCTGCCCAACGTCGAACTGATCCACGCCGCGGCTGATAGAACCGGACTTCCGAATGACGCGTGCGCACTCGTTTTCCTCGCCAATGTCTGGCACGAATTCGACGATCGCAAGGCAGTTCTCCGCGAATCCATGCGCATTCTTACCCCGGGCGGGCGGGTCGCTATCCTCGATTGGCGCACGGATGTCGCACCGGCCGGCGGTCCGCCGCTCGCGCATCGAATCAAACCATCAGAAGCTCTTCAAGAGATGCAACTTGCCGGCTTGGAAACGCGTGCCTCCACGGAAGTCGGCCGTTACTCGTGGCTGGTTCAGGGGAAGAAATTGCAATGACGGCGCGAAAGGCAGTTAGCCGACCCGGCAATTCGCGGAACATCCGCGGCGAACGAGTCAAGGACGAAGTCTACCGCCAGATGTTCCGGCTGGAGGAAAGGCGCGCCGGCGCCGAGATGAGCCTCGCTTTGGCACTGTTGCATGCATGGCAGGCTGCTGACTCGACACCTGAAGAGCGAGACTGGTTAAAGAAGATATCTCCGATCTGTATTGAGATGATCGAAGCCGCATTGCAGGGAGGCGGCACTGCGCGTACCTGCGTGCAGTGAATTCGTTGCGGAACAAATTGCCTAATACCGTGTCCATCAGGTCTCGTGCTATCCCAGGTCCCAAAAACGGGACCTGGGGCACCCAGATTCATTCGTTCCGCTACGAAATCACGAAGACACGGTACTAGATCATCAACGAGACCGTCGTGAGGATCACGTACGACTTTCACGCCCGGGAATATACTGATACTGATTTCGACGATCCGATGCGATGCGACCTGAACTGATCCGAGCGACTCATCTGTTGCACCTCAACACCCCAGAGGCGGTCGAAGAGGCAATCGGATTACTCCAGAACACGGTCTATTCCTTCAGCATGAAAGTCTGCGGTCATCCTGAAGACGCGGAAGACAACATGCAGGAGGTGCTCTTCCGTTCGCTTCATCACCTCGCCAAGATTCAGACTCCACAGCAACTGGCCGTTTGGTTGTACACGGTCACCAGAAACCGCTGCTGGCGTATGCGCCGCAAACCTGCCCACGCTCCGGCAAAGATGCTCTCGCTCGACGAATTGATGCCGAGCAGCCAAGAATTGGGGTTGTTGCTCCAGAGTTCCGGAAACGGTCCTGAAAGCGACCTGCTCCAGGCCGAGCAGCACCGTCTGCTGCATCGGGCAATCCTGCGTATTCCTGCACCTTTGCGCATCGTTCTCGTGCTCCACGACATGGAAGAATTGGTCACCGCGCAGGTCGCTCAGATTCTCGATCTGAAGCAGGGGACAGTCCGGATCCGCCTTCATCGGGCGCGTCTCAGTGTGCGCAAGGAGATGAACAAGCTGCTGAGTGGTGCTCCGGGGGATTCCGTGAATGCCCGCTCTTCTGCAAAGCGGCCCAAACCCTCCCTATCGAGGGCCGGGAAGCGCCCCGCTGAATGCCGCAACCTGTTCGCCAATCTCTCAGAGTATTTGGATGGCAGGGTGGAACCTGTTACGTGTGAACAGATGCGGGAACATATCGAAGCATGCCCGTCCTGCGTCGCATTCCTACGCGACCTTCGCGCCGCAATCGACCGTTGCCGCTCCCTTGACATTCCGTGCGACTCGGACTTTGCGCCGCGATTGCGCGCCATCCTTACACGGGAATACCTGCGCATGCTGGCTGCGCCCACCGCGAAATAAACATGGCCTCCATGACCATGCGCGTCGAACTCAACCCGGAGATGGAGAGGCAGCTTGCTGCGGAAGCATTGGCGCGCGGCATCGCGCTGGAGTTGTATGCGCAGCGGCTTCTCCAAAAGGCGATGGCATCCAGAAGCGAAAGGCGTTCTCGCACCAGCCAGGAAGAGTTTCGCATCTTTCTGGATGCTCTTGCGAGCAAGGCGCCGAATGTACCCCAACTACGGCCCGAGACCTTTTCGCGCGAAATGATTTACGGTGTAGTCGCCCAATGCCCGGATCGGCCGGCAACTTGTTTTCGCGAGCGTTCGGCTTGGTGCGTTTTGGCACGCATTCATGCAGAAGCGCGGAGGGGTCCGAATAGGGGTATTGCCGGGACTTTGACGAGTAAACTATTTGGAATTAACGCAAATTATTCCCTGGGGGGCAGCCAATGGGTATGAGCCAATGCCGCAACGCTTCCTCGAAGTGCGCGCTTTGCCGTTCGAGATCGGGAATAGCGGCTGCAACCCCGGCCGTATCGCCTGCCCTGGCTGCCGTCTCCACTTGCAGGGCCGCGTTTCGAAGCGCCTCGCCTCCCACATTGGCCGCCGAACCTTTGATTTTGTGGGCCTGCTTCCCAATCGATTCGAGATTCTGTTGCCCGGCCCCCGCTTTCAGCGCAGCAAGGAGCGCGGGAAGCTCCTCGAGGAACGCGCCCACAATCTCGCGAGCAAAGCCTTCGTCGCCCATCATGCGCTGTAGAAAGGCTTCGCGGTTGAAGACCGCGGGCTGGCTGGCCGGCTTTGCCGGGAGCGCAGCGCTTTTTGTTAGCGATTCGACGGGAGTTTCGGCCGGGAAACGATGCCTCTTCCGCTGTAGCCACTTTTCCACTACATCGGCCAGAATCGCGCCGTCGATGGGCTTTGAAATGTAATCGCTCATTCCGGAGGCAAAACATTCTCCGGCATTTTCCGCCATGGAATGGGCGGTAAGGGCAATGACAGGAATGTTCGGGTCGAGCACGCCGGATTGAGGATCGCGAATTCGCCGCGTGGCCTCGTGACCGTCCATCTCCGGCATCTCAACGTCCATGAGCACGACGTCGTAGTGCTCGCGTGCAAGAGCCTCAAGAGCCTGCCTGCCGTTGGACGCCACATCCGCGTTCCAACCCAGTTTGCGGAGCATGCCGGCAGCCACTTCCTGGTTGGTGAGATTGTCTTCGACCAGCAGGATGCGGGCGCTCGGGCCGCGCGGTTCGCGGAGGGCTGTGCGAGTCATCGGAGCGCGTGCGTCCATGGTCGGTCCTCAAGCCGGCATTGCGGCAAGAACAATCGGAGAGATGCAAGCGGCCGCTGCTGGAACGCAGATTCTCTCGCGGTGGGAAGGGAAGCGGGCATCATCTCTTTGCCGTCATGCCTGTTCCCTCCACTGGTAAAAGACCGAGCGCAGGTAGCGCTTGGGCTCAAGTTCCGGGCAAAGTCCGGAGATGGACTCGGTGGAGCCGATGATCAGGTAGCCGTCTCGTGCGAGATACCGGGCGAGGTTGCGAAACAGCCTGATTTTGTCGGCCTCAGTAAAGTAGATGGCCACATTGCGGCAAAAGATGATGTCGAACGGGCTTGGAAACGAGAATGGCTCCAGCAGGTTCATGGTGCGGAAGCTGGCCATTGCGCGGATCTCGTCGCGCACCTTCCAGCGGTCGCCCGAGGCCGTGAAGTGGCGGGCGATGGAGTCCGGGGGCAGGCCCCGCTCCAGTTCCAGGCGGTTGTACTCGCCGTAGCTTGCCTGGGCCACAACTTTGTTGGAAATGTCGGTGCCCAGAATGCGAATGTCGTAGCGGGCGAGGTCCCCGAGCAGCTCCTTGATTACGATCGCGGTGCTGTAGGCCTCCTGCCCGGTGGAGCAGGCGGCGCTCCAGATGCGGATGGGCGCCCGCAGGCTGCTGCGGTTGCGCCGGTCGATGAGGTCGGGAATCAGCTTGTGGCGCAGCAGCTCGAAGGGCGACGTATCGCGAAAGAAGGACGTCTCATTGGTGGTGATGGCCTCAATGATTCTTCCCCGCAGCCGGCTGCTGGTGTCGGCGCGCACCTTGTAAAAGAGCTCGGAAAAATTGGCCGCCCCGGCTTCGGAAAGCAGGCTGCCCAGGCGCGTCTCCACCAGATATCCCTTGGACTCGTCCAGATGAATCCCGCAAATCTCTTTGATGTAGCGGGACCAGACCGGCATTTCTTCGCGCGTAATCGCAGGAGTCAACTCCGGCCTCCCTTGACGGCGGCAACAATGCGGTCGGCGATGGAATCCAAAGGAAGAACGGCGTCCGCCACGCCCGCATCCACGGCGGATTTGGGCATGCCGTAAATCACGCAGCTGGCCTCGTCCTGGGCTATGACAAAACAACCGTGACGCTTGAGCAAGCGCAGGCCGAGGGTTCCGTCGCTGCCCATGCCGGTGAGAATCACAGCCATGGCTCGCCCCGGGAATCGGTTGGCTGCGGAGCGAAACAGGTAGTCGACCGCAGGCTTGCAGTTATTCTCGGGAGGGTCGTCGGTGAGCTCGATGACCGGCCGGTTTTCGGGACCGGTTCCCAACCGCATTTGCCGGGCGCCCGGCGCAATGTAAACCGTGTTGGGCTCGGGAAGCTCGCCGTGCACTGCTTCCCGGACGCGCACCGTGCACTTGGAGTCGAGGCTATCGGCCAACGATTTGGTGAAGATGGGCGGCATGTGCTGCACGATGAGGATGGGCACGCCAATATTACTTGGAATGGCCGGCAGAAGCCGGGCCAGGGCGACCGGGCCACCGGTAGAAACGCCGACCAGAACCAGCTCGGGCCGGGAGGGATTCGACAGCCGCTGCATGCGCGTGGCGATCCCATCCAGGGATGGCTCCGCGGGCGCAGGCTCCGCCGCAACGCTGCGTGCGGGAACATCGCGCCGGGAGGGAGAGGAATTGCCGCCCAGGATGGCGCGCACTTCAAGCCGATGCGCCACCGCGCGAATGCGCGGAGCCAGCTCCCGAAGCAGCGCCTCGCGGCTTTGTTCCGCAGAGGCAGCTTCCGGCTTGGTAATGAAATCGAAGGCCCCTTTCTCAAGGGCGCGCATGGTGAGGTCGCCGCCGCGGCGCGACAGCGCGCTGACCACAATCACCTCGACTTTGGCTCCATGATTCGATCCGGTGCTCGCAAGCAATGCGTCGAGGACGGCCAGGCCGTCCATCTCCGGCATCTCGATGTCGAGAGTGAGAAGATCGGGCTTCAGGTCCCGGACCTTCCGAATGGCAATCCTGCCGTTGGCTGCGCTTCCCACCACCTCGACGCCGGGAAACGTGGCCAGCACATCGGCCAGCAGGCGCCGGAAGAGGACCGCGTCGTCGGCCACCAGAACCCTCACGTCTATCCTCTCTTCTCTTCATTCGACATCGGCTTTACGGAACGGTCTTCTTCGCCGAGCACTGCAGTGAGATCGAGCAGCGCCGCCAGGCGCTCTCCGCTGCGAAAAACGCCCAGCAGCTTCTGCATCTGCACGCCATTCAAATTCGGCGGTGCGGGCTCCAGAGAGCCGGGCTCCATGGCGATGGCGTCGGCTACGCGATCCACAAGCAGCCCCACTGGCTCGCCTTTCCAGTCGGCGATCAGGATGCGGCTTTCGGGCCCGATCGCGACCGATCCGAGGCCCAGCCGCACGCACAGATCGATGACGGTGATGATGCGGCCGCGCAGATTGCGAATGCCGGCCACATAGTTGGCGGCGTGACGGACCGGGGTAAGCTCGCCCACCATCACCACTTCCTGAATCAAGGTGGCGTCGATTCCGAAGACGCCGTCGTTGCCGCCCAGCAGGAAGGTTGCGATCAGCAGTTCCTCTTGAGCTTCCGCATTGAATAGACTGGTTGCCATCTTTGTCCCCTCATACTCTGAACTGAGCCACCTGGGCGCCGAGCTGCTCGGCCAGTTTGGACAGCTCCATGGCACTGGATTGCACTTGCTCGCCACCATGCCGGATGTCAACCACCGCCGAATTGACGCCGGCGATGTCGAGCGCAATGGTCCTCGAGACTTCCGCGGTGTGCGAGACACGCTCATTGGCCTCCCGCACCCCGGCCGAAGCCTGCGCGATGTTGCCGGCCACGTCTTTGGTAACGGCCGCCTGCTCTTCAATAGCCGCGGCGATGCTGGACACGATTCCGCCTACATCCCTGATCACGGTGGTGATCTGCCCGATGTCGCTGATCGCCATGCCGGTCGAGTTCTGAATCCCGGCGATGCGCGACTTGATGTCCTCGGTGGCCTCGGCGGTCTGCCGCGCCAGCTCCTTGATCTCGTTGGCCACGACGGCAAAGCCTTTGCCCGCGGTGCCCGCACGCGCCGCTTCAATGGTCGCGTTCAGCGCCAGCAGGTTGGTCTGCGCCGAGATGTTGGTGATGGTCTCGGTGACCTGGCCGATCTCCTGCGCCGCCTGGCCCAGCTTCTGCATCTGTTCGGCGATGGTTTGCGCCTGGCCCGAGGCCTGCTCGCTGATGGCGCGGCCGCGCGCGGTATTGGCGGCAATGTCGCCCACGGTGGCGCTCATCTGCTCCGTGGCGCTGGCTACGGAGGAGAGGCTGCTCGAGGATTGCTCCATGCCGGCGGCGATCGACATGGTGTTGGCGCTGGCCTCTTCGGCCGCCGCCGCGACGGTATGAGCTTTCTCTGACATGGAGGCAGTCCCGGAGGCCGTTTCCTTGGAGACGGCCGAGAGCTCGGTAGCCGCGGCGGCCAGCGATTGAACTCCGGCGGAGATGCCGCCCAGCAATCGGCGCAGGCTGTTTTTCATCGTGTTCAGGGCCACGGTCGCCTCTCCAATTTCGTCTTCGGACTCAACGAGCAAATCGGCCGCGGAGAGATCGCTGTTGGCAATGCGATTGGCCAGCTCGACGGATTTGCCCAGCGGCCGGATCACCAGCTTGCGAATCATCAGGAAGATGACGCCGGCGGAAGCCAGGAGCGTCAAGAAGCTCAACGAGAAGACCGCAAATGAATTGGAGTGGGAGGTCGAGATCAGCTGGGCCGTCGAAGCGGTCACCGAGAAGGCGCCGCGCACATCGCCCACGTGCATGCCCTCTTTGGTGTACCCGAATGGATCTTTCGCGCCCACCGGATCGCCGTGGCAAACCAGGCAATCCTGGGTAAGGCGTACCGGCTGGGCATAGCGCATCACGTCTTTGCCGTCGACGGACGCGCGCTCAGAGAATTCCTTCAGGGAGGGATCGTTTTGAAACGCCTCGAGCGCACGGCGCTCAAAATCGTCCGGCTGGTTTTTCGGATCGCGTGGGGTAAGCGATGGCGTGCGGAAGGACATGCCGTTCCTGTCGGCATAGCTCTGGGCCACGCTCCACGCCGCAACCACCGGAACCTGATCGAGGCTCTTGAATTTGCCGTCGGGCACCAGGGTGGTGAGATTGTCAGAGAACCAGAGTTGGGTAGCGGCGGCCATGCCGGTGATCTGGCGAACCTTGTCGCGAAAGGCTTCTTCCGCCTGCCGGTTGATGCGGTGTTGGGTGATCGCGAAACTGATCAGGGAAGTGACGGCAAGAACGACAATGATCGCACCGACGATTTTTCCGGTAAGTTTGAGTCGACTGAACACGCGCTGCCTCGATTTCTCGATTGCGATATGGTAATGAATTGCCGGTTGCGGCGCCTGGCGCATGGGGTCGATTTACACCCTGAACTGGGCCACCTGGGCGCCGAGCTGCTCGGCAAGTTTGGACAGGTCAACGGCGCTGGCCTGCACGTGCTCGCCGCCCTGCCGGATGTCGACGACAGCCGAATTGACGCCGGCGATGTCGAGAGCAATGGTCCTCGAGACTTCAGCAGTGTGCGAGACGCGCTCATTGGCCTCCCGCACTCCGGCCGAAGCCTGCGCGATGTTGCCGGCCACGTCTTTGGTAACGGCCGCCTGCTCTTCAATGGCTGCGGCGATGCTGGACACAATTCCGCCCACATCCTTGATCACGGTGGTGATCTGCCCGATTTCGTTGATCGCCGCGCCGGTCGAGTTCTGGATTCCGGCGATGCGCGACTTGATGTCCTCGGTGGCTTCGGCGGTCTGCCGCGCCAGCTCCTTGATTTCGTTGGCGACTACCGCAAAGCCTTTGCCCGCGGTGCCCGCACGCGCCGCTTCAATGGTCGCGTTCAGCGCCAGCAGGTTGGTTTGCGCCGAGATGTTGGTGATGGTCTCGGTGACGTGGCCGATCTCCTGCGCCGCCTGGCCCAGCTTCTGCATCTGCTCGCTGATGGTCTGCGCCTGGCCGGTGGCCTGCTCGCTGATGGAGCGAGCCTTGGAGGTATTGGCGGAGATATCGCCCACGGTGGCGCTCATCTGCTCCGTGGCGCTGGCTACGGAGGAGAGGCTGCTCGAGGATTGCTCCATGCCCGCGGCGATCGACATGGTATTGGCGCTGGCTTCTTCGGCCGCCGCCGCCACGGTGGTGGCTTTCTCTGACATGGAGGCTGTTCCGGAGGCCGTCTGCTTGGAGACGGCCGAGAGTTCGGTGGCCGAGGCGGCCAGGGTCTGCACTCCGTTGGCGATGCCGCCCAGCAGCTTGCGCAGGCTTTCGCTCATGGTCTGCATGGCGCGCGCCAGGTCGCCCAGCTCGTCCTTTCGGGCGCGCATGGCTTCGGGCACGTTCTGGCTCACGTCTCCTTCGCTGATGCGCTGCACGACGCTGACCCCGAGCAGGACCGGCGCGGTGATGCTTCGCGAGACCATGCCTGCGAAGACCACGGTCAATCCGACCGAGACCAGGATCATGATGGCCAGCACCCAATACACCCTTGACTGGACCTGTTCCATGGCCTGCTGGGTTTCCTTCACCTGCTGCTGCTGCCAATCGCAGTAGTCGGCCATGGCCTGAAAGATCGCCTGCCCTTTTGTGGAGCCCTCGCCGGCAAACTCGGAGAGGGCTTTCGCATCGTCGCCTTTCATCGCCATGTCGACGACCCTCACGTTGAGATCGCGAGCGTTCCCCACCGCCGTTTGAATGTTCTGCATCTGCTCCCGGCCGTAATCCGGATTGCCGCTATCCTTCAACTGCGCCAGCTTGGCTGCGTAGGTGGCCCGGGTTTTCTCCAATGCGGACTTGTATTCTTCCCGGCTCTCCGGATCCTTCGTGGTCACGACATGCCAGATATCGAGATAGATGTTGGCAATATCGACGGACGCATCCTTGATGACCAGCATGCGGTTGGATTGCTCGGTCAGATTGTCCGAGGCCCGCTTGAGAGCGGCGAGGCCCCAATAGGCCACCGCGGCGATTCCCATCGTCAGCACCAGGCAAGTGCCGAAGCCCAAAGCCAGCCGCTTGCCTACTTTCATATCTGCCAGGTTGCTCATCGTCCTTTTCCTTTCGTTTCGAGCTTCACTCGCTGAGATTCAAGCTGTTCCGCTTTGCCGGCACCGCCACAGCGTGCCTTATCCGAAAAGCGCCGCGAAACCGGCGTGCGCTCAAACGGCCGCGTAGTTTCCCGCGGCGGCGGCCGGTTTGGAAGTATCCGTGCGCCAAAACTCGTTGAGCTGCCCCAGCAATCGGTCGCGGTCGAGCTTGGTCTGGTAGTCGTTGACGCCCGCGGATTTTCCGCGCGCGATATCGTCTTCGCCGGCCAGCGACGTAAGGGCGATGATGGGCAGGTGCGCCGTGCGGCGGTCGGCGCGGATGCGCCGCGCCAGGCCCAGCCCGTCGAGGCGCGGCATCTCGACATCGGTGACCACGGCGCGCACCTTCTCAAGATTCTGCAGCAGCAATTCCCAGGCGGCTTCTCCGTCCGGCGCAGCGAGCACGGTGTAGCCGTCCTCCTCGAGGAAGCGCGTGACCTGGGTGCGAAAGAAATCGGAGTCCTCGGCGAGCAGCACCGCGGTCTCCGCTGCGGCGGCGGAGCGCGGCTGCGCCGCCGATTGCTCCGCGGCCCATTCCGGCCAGGTGGCGTCCACCAGTTCGTACAGGTCCACGATCAACGCCGTGCGGTCGTGAATGATGGTGGAACCGGCCACGCCCTTCTGGCGGTGGGTCGCCTGATCGATCCTGGCGCCGGTCTCGACCACATCCACGGGCATGGCCCCCAGCAGGCCCAGCTCGTGGCCGCGAATGTTGGCGATCATGACGGCCAGGTCCCCGGAGTCGGCGATGGGGTCGACCTGGGCCGCATCGGCCAGCGTGACCAGCGGCAGCAGGCCGCCGTGATACTGCATGGTGCGCCGTCCGCCCAGGGTCTCCACTTGTTTGGGCGCGATGTGCTCGATGCGCGTCACCGTATCGAGCGGCAGGGCGCAGAGCACCTCCGGCGCGTTATGAAACAACACCAGCGAGTGACTGTCGGAGAATTCTTCCTGAAGATCTTTCGCGGCCCGCTCCTGGGCGCGCGTCATGCGGGTGACGGCGTCGAGGTTGGCCTTGGCGGCCAGGCCGGCTACGTCGAGAATCAGGGCCACCGATCCGTCGCCCAGGATGGTCGCTCCGGCGTACTCCTCCAGTCCTTTCAGGTGCGAGCCCAAAGGCTTGACGACAATTTCCTCGGTGTCGTGAAAGCTGCCGACGACCAGCCCGTAGGTTTGCGAGCCGGTGTTGACCACCACGATTTCGAGCGCGCCGCCCTTGTGACGGCGGTCGCCTGCGCTGCGGGCATGGAGCGGTGCAGAGGGTTGCGGCTGCGGATTTTCTTCTCCCGGCGCCGGAATGCGCGGCGAGCGCCGGTCGGCGAGGTGAGTGCGGCGATCAAGCTCGCGCCGGCCGCTCCCGTCATCGGAGTAGGAGGGGACCACGCCCAGCAAATCGGCAAAGCGCACCAGCGGAATGAGCCGGTCGCGCAGCAGCAGAACCTCGGCGTCGCCCACAATTTCAATGCGCGTCTTGGCCTGGCCGGGCAGCACGTGCCGCATCTCCTCCACGTTGATCTGCGGGATGGCGAAGCGCTCGCCTTCGACCGATACGATGAGCGACGGGATGATGGCCAGCGTGAGAGGCAGCTTGATGCGAAAGGTGGTGCCTTTTCCGGGATTCGAGAGAATCTCCACTTTGCCGCCCAGGCGGTCGAGGTTGGTCTTCACCACGTCCATGCCGACGCCGCGCCCGGAGACGTCGTTGGCCTGCTTGGTGGTGGACAATCCGGGAAGAAAAATCAGTGCGGTCTTGTCCTTGGCCGACATGCCATCCAGCTTGTCGGCGGTGAGCAGTCCCTTGGCCAGCGCCACCTTGGCGATGCGCTCCGGATCGATGCCTCCGCCGTCGTCGGCAATCTCCACCACCACCTGGCCGGCCTCGTGGCGGGCGTCGATGCTCACCAGGCCTTGGCGCGGCTTGCCGGCGCGCACCCGCTCTTCAGCGGACTCCACGCCGTGATCGACGGCGTTGCGCACCATGTGCGTTAAAGGATCGGAAAGGGATTCGATCAGGCTGCGGTCCAAAGCCACATCCTTGCCGCGAATGTCGAGCTGAATGTCCTTGTTCAGGGCCGCGGCCAGGTCGCGCACCAGGCGCGGGAACTTGCCGAATACGTTGCCGATGGGCTGCAGCCGGGTTTGCATCACGACGTCCTGCAGCTCGGAGGTGATCTGGTTGATGCGCTGGTCGGCGGCCTTCAGCGCGCGCGGGTTTTTCTGCGCAATGGAAGCGCGCAACTGGTTGCGGCCAAGCACCAGCTCGCCGGCCAGATTCATCAGCATCTCGAGCGTTCCCACGTTGACCCGGATGCTGTCTTCTACCACGGTGGCGGGCGCGGCGGTTGCGGAAGGCGCAGCCGCCCTGGCGGCCGCGGGGGCGGGAGCAGAAGGTTCGGGCTGGGCGGCAAACGGCGCGGCGGCCGGCGCCCGCGGCTGAAGCTCAAGCGCAGGGGTTGGGGCCGTTGGCGCCGCAGTGGACGGGGAAGGGGGCGCGAGAATCTTCTCCGCGGCCGGTTGTGGCGCGCTTTGAGAGGGGCCGATCAGGTTTTTGACTTTGTCCCGGTTATGCAGAAACAGGCAGCCAATATCGCCAGGCTTCAATGCGGTAGCCAGAATCAGGCGCAGAGGCAACTGGTTTCCGATGGCGTCGTCGAGCGTGCCGACGGCCTGAAAGTTCACCTCGCAATCCACAATCTCCCCGTACGACGACAGGGTGCGGAAGACTTCAAGCACGTTCAGGCCCTGCCGCTCGATGTCGTGGATGAGGTCGAATTCGACGCAGTAAAAGTCGTGGCCGGCACGCAGCCGCTCGTAATCGAACCTGGACAGGACAACCGGCGAGCCGCCGTCCTGGGTGAGCGAAACGGTTTGGGTGAGGGAAGCTTTCTGCTCCTGGGGCAGATACGACGAAGCCAGGCCGGCCAGATTCATCACCAGCTCGCCGATATCGGCGTCGCCGCTTTCCTTGGGGCGGTTGATCATCTCGCGCAACTGATCGAAGGCCGCCAGCAGAAGGTTGGTAATTTCGGCGTTGGGGATCATCTTCTTCGAGCGCAGCATGTCGAGCACGGTCTCGGCCTTGTGCGCCAGCTCCTTGACCTTGGTGAGGCCGAAGAAGCCGCTGGCGCCCTTGATGGAATGGGCGGCCCGGAAGACCTTGTTCACCAGCTCCACGTCGATATCCGCACCCGCCGTTTCAATGGCCAGCAGATCGGCCTCGATGGTGGTGAGGTGTTCGCGCGATTCATTGATAAACTCCCCCAGCAGTTCATCGTCCAAAATCACATCCGCATCCATGATGGCTCTCCTATTCCGCTCTGGCGCTGACGTTGAGGCGCGCCGTCAACCGCATGCTCTGGAGCAGGCGGAAGATGTCAGGACAGACGTTGGTGACGCGCACCTTGCCTCCGCCGGACGCCAGGCTGTTGGCCGCGGCAATCAGCAGGCCCATGCCGCTCGAGTCGAGCATGGCGGTGCTGGCCAGGTCGAACACCACTTCGCGCGCGCCCTTGCTCAGCATCTCCTTGAGGCCAGCCTGCAATTGGGGAACCAGGACGGCGGTCAAATCGCCGTTGAGCCTCACCGATCCCTGTTGATCCTTCTGTTCAATTACATAAGCCTCCATTGCGCAGCCTTCCTTTCCGATTCGATTTTTCCTGCCGACCCAAAGCGTGATTTGATTGCCGCGGCGATTGAAGCGCACGCGCTCGGCATAGAGCGCATAGAGGTGCAGCCCGCGGCCCGAGGACACGGATGAATCCATTCCGTTGTTCCGCGCGTTGCGCCAGTCGAAGCCCGGGCCTTGGTCACTTACCTCGAGGCGGATCCACTTCCGCCCCAGCCACAGGCGCAGCAGGATCGACCTTTCGGCGTCGTTTTCGCTTCCGTGAAGCACGGCGTTGTTCAGGCATTCCCGCGCCAGCAGTTCGACGGGAAACGAGGCCGCGCCGATCTCGTTGGCCTGGAGCAGGCTGCGGATCTTCAGGCAAAGCGAGTCCGCTTCAGCCAGGAGCGAGGGAATCCTTTGCTCGAAGGTAACGGAGGCGTCCGGCCGGGAAGTCTTCATCCTTCCACCCCCACCAGAAGCGTGTCGTCCGCCGGGGAGACGCCGGCCATCACATCGTCCACCACCGCCGGCACCACTTCCTGGAGCGGCATGGTCCGGCGCGAGACGCACGCTCCGGCCAGGCGCTCAAGGCCCGCTTCGTAGGGGCCCGGAGTTTCGATCAGCCCGTCGGTATAAAGAAAGATGCGGTCGCCCGGTTTCAGAGTCAACTCGTCGATGCCGAAGACCGCGTCGGCGAAGGCTCCGACCACGTCGCCCTCCTGGCGAAGAATCATCGGCGGGCCCTCATCGCTGCGCACCACCATTGCCGGCGGATGGCCGGCGTTGACCAGCGACAGGCGGCCGGTGCGATGGTTGAGCCGCGCATAAACGAGCGTGAAGAACGCGCTGGGTGGAAGAAAACGGCACAGAGAATTGTTGATGGCGCGCACGATCTCGATGGGCAGGTTCAGCGGGCCGGAGTATTCGGCGGCCAGCGCCTTGAGCGATGCGGTCCACAGGGACGCGGCCAGATCGTGGCCGCTGGCGTCGGCCACCAGATAGTCCACCACCCCCTCGCCCGCGGGGATCACATCGTAGAAGTCTCCGCCCGCGGTGAGCACCTGGCGAATGGAGACATGAAAGCGCGCCTCCGGGACGTCCTGTGGGAGAGGCATCAGATTCTGCTGTGCGCTGGCCAACTGCTGCACTCGCTCTGCCTGCAGCTCGGCGAGCCGTTCGTACGCCTTCTTGAGACGCAGATGGGTGCGTACCCTGGCCAGGACCTCTTCCCCGACAATCGGCTTGGTGATGTAGTCTACCGCGCCGCATTCGAATCCCCGGATCTTGGTGGACGTGTCTTCGTTGGCGGAGATGAAGAGAATGGGAGTGGTGAAGGCAGAGGCTTCTCGATTGAGGGAACGGCAAACGTCGAAGCCGGAGCCGTCGGGCAGGTGGACGTCCAGGAGAATCAGGTCGGGGCGCTCGGCGCGGATTCCGCGCAAGGCTCCGGCTACGTCTGCCGCGCTGGCGGTCTGGAAGCCGGCTCGTTTGAGGAACCCCTCGAGAGTACGAACGATGCTCGGATCGTCATCGACCAGAAACACCAGCGGGGAAGGACTCCGTCCTTGCATGAAGGGCTCCTCTATTCTCTGGAAGCTTGAAGGTCTTCGAACCGGGGCTCAAAGATCCACGCCGATCGCTTAAGAGAGTTTCGGCTGTGTTTATCATCTCGGCTTTGCCTGCATTTCATACACTTCTTTGGGCCGCTTATCGTGCCGGTGTCTGGCTAGCTGCCGATTGCGGGAAATGCTGCCCAAAGTGGGCAACCGCGTCACTTGAGCGGAAGGAGTGACCCTGCGCCGGGGTGAGGCCTGAGGATGGATTTTGAGGAGACCGATCGAGATTCATGAGCATTTGTCAATCTTGAGAGAAGCATTGTTGGCGATGTGAGTGCTTTACGGCTGGAGATGGCCTGCCGGAAAGTTGCGCCCGCCGAAGTCTTCAGCGGGGCGAGCAGGTCAAATTTGCCGTTCAGGCGCGCAGGGGAAGGATGATTGCAGATGAATCTCAACGAAGCTGTATCGGCTCACACGAATTGGAAGATGAAGCTGAAGGCCTATATTGCCAAGCCGGACAGGAGCCTGAATCCGGCGGTGGTGTCGGACGACAAGGTCTGCGACTTGGGGAAATGGTTGATCGGCGAAGGCCGGAAGCACTCCAGCCTGCCGGAGTTCTCCAAGCTGGTCACCGATCATGGGCGCTTTCACAAGGCTGCGGGCGACGTGATCCGGAAAGCGGATTCGGGGCAAAGCGTGGCCGAGGAGGTCGCACTGGGAGCGAACTCCGAGTACGCATCCGCCTCGACCGGAGTGGTGCAGGCGCTCATGGCATTGAGCGGCAAAATCAACAAGTGAGTCCGGGCTACCGTACCAGTTGGTGCATCTTCATCTGGCTGAGCAACCGGGCGAGATCGACCGGCTTGACAAGGTACGCGTCGCAAAGTTCCCGGAAGCAAAGGGCCACTTCCTTCAGCGAGCTGAGCGTCGTGGTCATAAAGATCCTGGCGCCGCGGTTGAACTCGATCCGGCGGGCCTGCTCGATCGCGCGCATTTGGCTGACTGCCGCGCGGCCGTCCATCTCCGGCATCAGAATGTCCATGCAGATCAGGTCGTAGCCTTGTCCCCGCTCCAACGCCGAGCGAAATGCCTCCACGGCTTCACGGCCATTTACGGCAATATGACATTCGCCATAGCGGGAGAGAAAAGTGTGCAGCAGAAGCCGGCTGGCAAAGTCGTCTTCTACCAGGAGCACACGCAGAGGGGCTGCGTCGCGATGCGGCTGGCTGCCTTGGCTTGCGCCGGTTATCCGGCCAGGCGTGCCGGGGTCCGCGCACAGCCGGTCTAACTCGGCCATCGGAGCGGCGATATCGGCGTCGTTACTGGTTTCGGCGTGATCGACCAGGAGGCGCAGGCGGTCCACGGCGCGCACCAGAGCGCTGACCGATTCCTGCCCCGGCGCCAGCTTGCGGGAACGAATCGGCGCCAGCGCCTCTTCAACGCGGTGCGCGAGCTCGCCGATTTTCGCAAAATCGAAGAGATCCGATCCTGCCTTGACCCGGTGTATCGATCGAAAGATGCGATCGAGCCGTTTCTCATCGAGGTGCGCTCCTTCCGCTTCCATCGCCACGAGGTCTGCTTCCACTGCAACCAACTGCTCCCTGGACTCGTCCAGAAAATCGATGACCAGATTGTCGTCAAGCTCGAACACCGCCCGCCTCCTTCATTCTTAAGTTGTCAATTTCCGTTGCAATCCATCCATCGCGCTCCACGATATTCTTGAACCGCGCGAATTCTTCGCTGGCGTTCAAGAGAAGGCCGCGACACAGGTCCAGATCCCCTTCAACCGCGGCCTTTTCCATCGCCGCCGCAATCGCCAGCAACGCTTGAGCGCCGACCGTAGCTGCCGCGCCCTTCAATGTGTGCGCCTGCAACCTGGCGCCGGGCGCATCTCCTGCGTCGAAACGAGCGCGCAGTTGCTCCAACTGGGCCGGGCCATCCTGCAGAAACGCTTTGAGGACAGTGCCGGCGAGCTCGCGATCTCCCATCAGGCGCCGCATGAGAGAGTCCTCATCGAAGATCGCCGCGGATTGCCCCGCGCCGCTGGCCGGATGTTTTGCGGCAGTTTCTTCGGAGCCGCGCGCCGGCGACCACTTGGCCAGCATCTCGGCTAAGAGGGGCAGTTCGACCGGCTTGGAGAGATAATCGTCCATTCCTTCGCGCAGGCATCGATCGCGGTCGGTCGACATGGCGCTGGCGGTGAGAGCGATGATGGGAAGGTGCAGAGGAATGGTTGCGCGAATGAGGCGAGTGGCTTTGAAACCGTCCATTACCGGCATCTGGCAGTCCATCAGCACCAGGTCGAAGCCGCCGCGCCGGACGGCATCGAGAGCCTCGGCGCCGTTGGTCACTGCCGTGGCTTTGTATCCCAGCATCTTCAGTTGCGCCAGAATCACTTCACGGTTGGTGGCGTTGTCCTCAGCCACCAGGATCTTTTCGCCGTTCCCGCGCCGGATTGCACCGGCAGGCGAGCCGGAGGCATTGTCTGGCCGGACCGCTTGAGGCCGGAGCTCCGGCTGGCGCTGGCCGGAGGCGGGCAGCTTGAAGGCGGCCGTGAACCAGAAAGTGGAACCGCGGCCTTCCAGACTGTTGACGCCAATGCTTCCGCCCATCATTTCGACAAGCTGCTTCGAAATGGCCAAGCCGAGGCCGGTTCCCCCGTATTTGCGCGTGGTGGAGGCGTCGGCCTGGACGAACGGCGAAAAGAGCGCCGAGATTTTCTCCGGGCCGATCCCAATCCCGGTGTCCGCAATGCGGAAGCGAACCGTTGCCGTTCCATCGCGCAGGCCGTCGAGTCCCGCATCGAGTGTGACCGCTCCCTGGTGGGTGAACTTGACGGCGTTGGCTGAAAGGTTGGTGAGCACCTGCCGCAGCCGCGCGGCGTCGCCGCACAGGAATTGCGGAATTCCGGAGGAAATATTGACCTCGATGCGGAGGCCTTTTGCGCCGGCCTGCACGCGCAGAAGCTGGACCACCTCCTCGATGGTCTGGTTGAGATTGAAGCGCCGGCTCTCGAGCGCGATCTTGCCGGCCTCGATCTTGGAAAGGTCGAGGATGTCGTCGATGAGGGTCAACAGGCTTCGCCCGCTGCTCTGGATCACCTCGACGTAGCGCCGCTGCTCGGCCGTGAGATCGGTTTCGAGCAGCAGTTGATTCATGCCCAGGACGCCATTCATCGGGGTACGGATTTCGTGGCTCATGTTGGCCAGAAAACGGCTCTTGGCGCGATTGGCCGAGTCAGCCTCCTCGCGCATGCGGACGAGCTCCATTTCATAGCGCTTATAGTCGGTGATCTCCTCGGCAATTCCGACAATTCGAATCAGTTCCCCGGCCTGGTCTCGAATGGGAGAACATCGGCTTCGGATCCATTTCTCTATCCCTTCCGGCGTTCGTATGCGGTACTCCGAGGTGAGGCGTTCTCCCTGAAGCTGGCGCGCGGCCAATTGATTGGCTTGTTCCCGGTCGTCGGGATGGATGGCCTCGGCCCAGGACATGGGGTTCTGGTAGACGCTGTCCAGGCTTCTGCCCCAAATCTCCTCATACGCGGGACTGGTATAAAGCAGCTCAGAACCCGATGGGGTCATGACGAAAAAGACTTCTTGAACGTTTTCCGCCAGCTGGCGGAATTTTTCCTCGCTGAATTGCAAAGCCTGCATCGCCAGTTTGCGTTCGGTGATGTCCTCCGCGATTCCGGCTATGCGGATCAGTTTGCCGTCCTTATCGTGAATGGGAAACGCCCGCCCGCGGATCCATTTCTCCTGGCCTTCGGGAGTCCTGATTCTGTATTCCGTCTCCACAGCCTCTCCGGCCATCTGTCTGGCAAACAATGTGCGCGATGGTTCCAGGTCGTCGGGGTGAATCGCTTCGAGCCGCGACGCGGGGTCCTGGTAGATGCTGGCGCAGGATCTTCCCCAGACCTGTTCGTATGCGGGGCTGACATAAAGAAATTCCTCGGCTCCCGGAGCCTTGAGCCAGAACACTTCATGGATGTTCTCAGTGAGCTGGCGAAACCGCTCCTCGCTTTGCTGCAAGGCTTGCTCCGCTCGCTTGCGGCTGGTGATGTCCCGGCTGGTGCCCACCAGGCCCAGAAACTCGCCGTCGGACGAGAAACGCGGCACGGCGTCCGATTCCATCCAGCGCCAATTGCCCTTCGGGCAACGGCTGCGCCGCTCGGCGGTGAATGACGTATGCTCTCTCAGCGCGCGCTCAAATACCTCGATAAACCTATCTGCATCGTCGGGGTGGATCATGGTCCTCCACTCGCCGCTGGCGATCAGCTCAGAGGCGATGCCGCAGGATTTTCGATAGGCCTGGTTGATGAATCGGACTTTTCCCTGAGCGTCAGTGACCCAGATGCCGATGGGGCAACTGTCGGCCATGATGCGGAAGCGCTCCTCGCTTTCGAGCAGTGCTTTTTCAGCTTGCTTGCGTTCGGTGCTATCGATTCCCAGGCCAATGTGTCCCAGGAACTCGCGGGTCTCGGAAAACCGCGGCTCGCCCATGGCACTGAACCATCGCCACTCGCCGTCAGCGCGCCGCACGCGCACTTCGGCGCGAAAGGACCGATGCTCGTCGAGTGCGCTGAAGCATTCCCGGACAAACCCCGGTGCATCTTCCGGGTAAATGAGCGACTGCCAGTTGCTTCCCTCGGACAGTTGGCCGGCGTGGCCGAAGAATTCGCGGAATGCCCGGTTGATGAACTCGATCTCGCCGGCTGCATTGGCCACCCACATCGGCGCAGGGCAACCATCGGCCATGATGCGGAAGCGCTTTTCGCTTTCAAGCAGGGCCTGCCCGGCTTGCTTGCGCTCGGTGATGTCGCGGAAGAACCGGGCGCGTCCCAGGTGCTGGCCGCTCTTGCTGCGCAGGCTGACGGAGTAGCGTTCAAGCGTCGCGCCGTCCTTCAGTTCGACTTCGCAGCGGTCTGTTGCATCGGCGTCGTCTTGAATCGCCTGAATGCGTTTCAGATAGGCTTCGGGGTCCTTTACCTGCTGGAGCGCCAAAGACAAAGCCGCCTGTAAAGTCATGCCCGCGATGCTGCCCGGCGGATTGCCTGGAACCTCAGGGTAAGTGGCTTTCCAAATGTCAAGGAACCGCTGGTTGTGCGATACGACAAAATCGTCGGCGTTCACCACCAGAATTCCATCCACCGAACCCTCGTAAATGGCGCTGATGAGAGAGTGGTGGAACTGGCGCTCCTGCTCGGCCTGCATGCGTTCGGTGATGTCCGCGGAGAGGCCGATGTGGCCCAGGTATTCTCCGGCCGGCGAAAAATGCGGCTGGGCGTTGGAACCCAGCAGCCGCCATTCTCCGTCGCCGCGACGGACTCGCGCCTCGGCTCTGAACAGCGTATGGTCCTTTTGCGCGCGGGCGAAGGCCGCAATATACTGGGGCGCGTCGTCGGGATGAAAGAGCGAGTGCCACTTGTCCGCCTGAACCTCTTCGCTGGTGACGCCGAAGAATCTCCGGCACTCTTTGTTGACGAAGTCCAGCCCGCCCGACGGGCCGGTGACCCACATCATCGACGGGCATGCGTCCGCCATGGAGTGGAAGCGTTCCTCGCTTTCGCGCAGCGCCTGCTCGCCCCGCCTGCGCTCGGTGACGTCTTCCACGTGGACCACGGAGTAAAGAGAGCTGCCGTCGGGGGCTCTCAGCATTGAGATCCTGGTGTTGCACCAGACGATAGTTCCGTCGCGATGGATGTAGCGCCTCTCCATCTCGGCTCGTCCCTGCGCACCCTCCCACAGATGCTGTTTCAACAGCAAAGCGGCAGCCAGATCCTCGGGAGGGCACAGTTCCGGCCAGGTTTTTTCCAGTAACTCCTGTTTGGAGTATCCGAGCATTTTGCTGAGGGCCTCGTTCACCTGAATCAGGCGGCCGTCCCGCTGGGCCACATAAATGCCAACCGGCGCGTGCGCGAAGACCTGATGAAATCGCTCTTCGCTTTCCCGGAGAGCCGTTTCAATCCGCAATTGCCCGCGAATGCCCATGACGATCCAGGCAATTCCCGAAATCAAGGCCAGGCCGATCAGGAACCCGATCGATGTCCAGCTCACCGCCGCCGTGATCGCATGGGCGGAATCGTCCGCATCGGTCTTGTTCCAATCAACCTCGGCCTTGGCGGCCTTGAGGAAGGCGTTGCGCAGAGGCACGAGCTCAGTCTCAATCAGGGCCAGCGCCTGATCGCGCTTGCCCTCGCGCCTCAATTGCAGAACACGGATAAAGCATTCATCGTAGGGTGTGCGAGCGGCTTTGAGCGTCGCGAACAGCCGCGCGTCCGCGGGCACGTCGATGAGGCTCTCGTACTCCCTCATGACGGCGTCGATCTGTGCGTTGTCGCTATCGATCTGCCCAACCAATTCTGCATTTTCGGCTTCGCCGGCCCGATCGACGTAGTCCGTAAGCAGGCTATAGCGAAGCAGCGTGATGCTCTGCAGTTGACCGCTCAGGTAGATGGAGGGCATGGTGTCGCCCGTAATGCGGATGGCGGTGGCCTTGATGGTCCGCATCTGGGTGTAAGCGAGCAGACCGAGCGCCAGCGTTGTTACCAGGGCGGCGACGCCAAATCCGTTGAAGATGCGGGTTTTTATTTTCATGAACTTCCTATCTCATTCGGCAATGCGGCCGCGGCCATCGACGGCGAGCCACGTTGCCGGCACGGTGAACGCGGGATTCGCATACTGGATGACCCCGTCGGCGCCGGTGATGACGACTCCATCCGCGGCCCGGTCCGGGGCTGCAATCGGGCCCGCATCTTCGACGGGGCTGCACGCTCTGCTCAAAACCCGCCCGATCGGGATTTACCTTCAATCCTTCTTATCGGCCGGATCGCGATCTTGTTGAGGGGATTTGAGCTTCACCGGAAACGGAGGGCGACGGCCCGGGCCGGATTCCCGCGCACTCTAATTACTTCAGGGACTTGCGCGACTCGTATTGCGGGGCAAGCGCGGCTGCACCCGGTCGATACCCCCATAGAAGAGGTGATGCGCAATGCGGTCGATTCACGGCTCAATTCAGTGGTTCATACTTCCAGTTACATTTGCGATATTTGCTTTATCGATATTGCCGGCTCCCGCCGAACAGGGCGCCACGGTTGCAACCAGCGATCCGTTGGCCGCGATCCTGCTGAGCAAGGGCATTCTGACGCCCGATGAACTTAAACTCATCGATCAGGCTCCGACACCGCACGACGCCGATGAGCGCATGGCCCGGATCCTGCTGGGTAAAGGCGTCATCTCGGCACAGGATTACGCCCAGATCGCCGGCAAAGCGGCTGCCGCCGCGCAGCCAGCCGCATCAGATGCGCCGAAAGCGCAAGCTCAGGTTGAAGTGCGGGTGGCGAATCAGGTGCAAAATCCCGTCAGATTGCAGACGGTCGGATTCAATCCACATGGGAGCGCGCAGCGCCCGCCGCTTCCCACCGAGCCTGGAGCGCCTTCGGTGGTGGAGAAGTCTCCTGCGAAGAATGTGATATCGGCGATCACTCCGATCCGCGCACTTCCGGTGGGAGGCATCGGCCGCGAGCTCATTGTACCCGCATTCAAGGCCGATGGCGTGGGCATGACCTTGTATGGATTCGTCAAGTCGACGGCCATTGAAGATAGCTCGTCGCCGAATGGAGACGATTTTCCGCTTCCCGGATTTCTCTCCGATACCGGGCCGGACGGCGCGCCGGAGTTTCACGTAAAAGCGCGGAGCAGCCGCTTCGGCGCTAACTTCGTGTGGTACGACCCGAACCCGAAATGGAGCATCACCGGAAAAATCGAAATGGATTTCGAAGGGAATTTCAACCGCTCCGACAACCGGAACCTTTCAAGCGTCCGCTCCAACAATCCATCGCTGCGGCTGGCCTGGGGGCGTCTCGATTACAGCGCCAACAGCAAGAACATTTTCTCTGCCCTCTTCGGTCAGGATTGGACGCCGTTTGCCTCGTCCACATTGCCGAACATGCTGGAGACTACGGGACTGGGCGTTGGTTTCGGCACCCTCTACGAGCGCTCGCCTCAGATGCGCGTGGGCTACACGCACAAGGCGGCGGGCTTTCAAATCATGCCCGAGTTCGCGCTGGCCTTGCCCGCCGTCGGCCTGACGCCTTCGGCCGCCAACATGTCGATGCAACTGGGATATGGCGAGCGCCAGGGTCCGGATTCGAATCGCCCGGACATGGAAGCGCGCCTCGTCGGCCAGTGGCAATTGGATCATGCGCCCGGCGTAGCGCCGGCTGAGATCGTGCTCAGCGCCGAGCATGGAGACCGCACCGCCATCGTTCTGGCGTCGGCGGTTCCTGCCGCGTACGCAAAAACATTTGCCACGGGCGCCACGGGAAGCAGCCACACGGACGGCTGGGATTTTGAATGGCAACTGCCCTCTCGCTATGCCACGCTGATCGGAAAGGTCTACTCGGGCTCGGAGCTGAGATATTTCTTTGCGGACCAGCTCTACAGTTTTTACAACGATACCGAGGGTCTGACCAACACAGCCTCCGCATCATCCATCGACGGGGCTTCCACCGTCGTGTTCGGAACCAACGGCGGCGGAGAGCAGGTCATCGCTCCGGAACGCCCCGTCCGCTCGGAAGGTGGATTCGCGCAACTCGGCCTGCCGCTTTCGCGCATCTTCAATGCGCGCGCCGCGGGACGCAATGCAGGCTGGTCTCTCTACGGCCTCTATGGCGTCGACCAGGCGAAGACGCGCGACCTGGATCGCCTGGGGAGCTCCGGCAATCGCCGCTACAGCACCATGGCGGTGGGAACTTTGAACTATAGCCTCAACCACTGGGTCATGTTCTCGCTGGAGCAGTCGCTTTATACGACTCACGCCAACCCGGAGCAGCCTTTGCCTCTTTTCCGGGGCGTTCCGTCGCGGGAGTGGAACGACGTGCGCATGGAATTCGGGCCGATTTTCAACTTCTGACGCGCACGCGCCTGGGCGCAGACACAGGCCTCTTCAAGAAGACACCGGCCAGGGCTTGTGGGCAGCCGCGCGCGCGGAACGATGAAAAGCGCGCATAACGGCTCAACGCGCGGAAGGCGGTCGCACGAGTGAGAGAGAGGGACGGCGGTTCAAGAAAAATGTGTGCCGTGGTGTAACGAATTGCCGCCGACCTGGCTTTTATCCAGTGAAAGAGGGAGAAAGTCATGGAAGTGAAGGTTACGCATCTCGATCGGGTGAAGTTCGCTATTCAGGCCCGGTCGCACTCGATAGTCTGCGATCAGCCGGCGGAGAACGGCGGCGAAGACACGGGAATGACGCCGCCGGAGCTGCTGCTCGCGTCCCTTGGCTCCTGTGCGGGTTTTTACGCCGTGCAGTATTTGAGAACGCGCAGCCTCGACGACCGGGGTGTTGAGGTCTCAGTAAGCGCCGGGAAATTGAAGCAGCCGGCAAGGCTCGGCGATTTTCGCATTCACGTTTCCTGCCCTCTCCGGCTCAGCGAAGAACAGACCGAAGGGCTGAGGCGCTCCGTGCACGCCTGCCTGGTGCACAATACGCTGCTCTCGCCGCCCGAAATCGTGATCGAGCTCACGGTGGGCAATCGATAGCGGTTCGGCAATTGCCGGACTCTGAAGCTGATTCGGCTGAGCGGCTTCTTCCTCCAAGAATAAGTCACCCTCCACAGGCACGGTAGGGGCACATGCATTGTGGAGCCGCTCTGCTGCCATACGAAGGTATCGAACGATACCTTTGTCCAATAGGTTTCCTTTCGCGCTCGTGATGTGATGGCCGCAAGTGCATCGGGTGTAACAAGACCCGATAGCGCAATCAACTTGCGTTTATCGGTCAATTGTGTTGTTGAGACCACGTCAGACCACATCTACCAACAAGGAGACGAACGATGAGTATTATCGACAAGGCGCTGGCAGCAAACCGCAATTATGCAAAAAACTACAATCCGGCGCTGGGAAAGCGTCCCGCCCCCAAACTTGCAGTCGTGACCTGTATGGATCCTCGTCTCTCAGACCTTTCTGGAATCCTGGGTCTGCCCAACAGCGATCTCGACGTTATCCGAACCGGCGGACCCGCGGTAACAGAGGATGTTCTCGGTGAGCTTGTTGTTTCCACCCGTGTACTGGGAACCACGGAGATACTGCTTCTCAACCATACCGGCTGCGGGTTCACGACATTCACGGATGAAGAGCTGAACTCAAAGCTGAGCGCTTCAACCGGAGATGCGTCGCCGGCTCCAATGCGCTTCTTCTCCTATAAGGACCCCGAGGAAAATACCCAGGAGCAGATCGAAAAAGTCAGATCGCATCCCTGGATTGCCAAAGACGTGCCGGTCCGAGGCTTCATTTTCGACGTGGATACGGGTCTGCTGCGAGAAGTGCAGCCAATCGCACAGCATGCTGCTGCCTGAAAGAATTGGAGCATGCAAGATCCGGCACTTCAGAGCGTCGAACAAAGGTGCTTTGGCGAGCAAATGACGCTGCAATGAAGATTGCTGGACGAAGGGGGCCTGGCAGACGAAATCAAGGTATCCCATTGCGGACCGCGTTTCCCTTCGCTCAGGAAGTGCGGCGGCTATCGCGGGCCGGCTTGCCGGGTGATACGGTTGAGCCGGCCCGATGTCTTAGCGGGAAAACGCTTGTGCGCAAAGCCAGGCGATGCAGGATGAGCGGCCGTATCGTCGAGACAGAGGCATACGCGCCCGGCGATCGCAGTGGGCATTCTTATCGTGGACGAACGGCCGGAAACGAATGTGGGGCACGAACCCCGATAAGAATTACGACTCAGCACTCGTTCCGCAGCAGGAAGAGAGAAGAGGCCAACTTCTGACAGATATCGGCAATAGCCTGCGAGTTCGGTGAACTGGGGTTCGCGAGGGTTTGCTCCAGTAGCCGGATGGAATCATCGCCGATGCGCGCAGGCGCCTCTTCCTGGTGTGCGATCCATGCGGCAATGTGCATGAGTTCATCGCTATATTCGCTTAGAAAATGGTCCAGCGCCTGATTTTGGCGCTGAGTCAATTTGGAGTCAATCGCTCGTTGCCCACGATGTGACAGCACAGTGAGTTCCAGCAGGTAGATCGATTGCAACGCTGGCTGAGTCCTCTGAATCCGCCCACACTCGGCAACGTCTTCCTCGCGCCGATGGCGAAACTCAATCTCAAACCGCGCGCCATCCGTCTGCGATTCCAGGCTGGCGAGGTTGTCATTGATCTGACTGCGGAGAAGGCCGATCTGCGAAACGCCAATGGCTCTGTCTCGCGGGACCGGGCAGACTGCAAGCTGAGCCAGCATCCGTACGTTCCGCACCAGCAGTTTCTGCAACTGCTCGGCATCGCTTTTCGTCCCGAAGCGGTCGAAGATGAAGCCCATAGCTAAAATACCCAACAACGCGCCCATTACCTTATCGCGCGCGATCGTCAGGTCGGTCTGGATCTGGGCACCCTGCAGGTTGACGAAGAAAAAGGCGAGCGCCATCTGCACACCAAAAAAGGAAAGCCGCGGACTGGAGGTAGCGAACCACGCAGCGATCGCAGTCCCCACCGCAAAGAAGAGAGCAAACCCGAAAATGCTGTCGATACCAGGCAGGATCAGAATCTGCGCGGAAATCCCCATGACCACCCCGCCGGCAAAATATCCGGCAAGGCGGAGAAACTGCGCCTGGACCGAAGTGCCAATGGTGGTAAGCGCGGTAACGATGCAAGTAAGGACGCAGGTGCTGATGCCTGGCCAGTCGAGTGCGTTGTAGAGTACGTAGCAAACGGTAGCGGCCAGGCAGCCGGCAAATGCGAAGCGTAGATATTCCGGGTTCTGGAATGCATCAGGCAGAAACAGTGCGCGCCATCCATCCCGCCGTGGTCCGTTCTGGGAACCATCGACCGTCTCATCGCGTTGAAGGGCTTCGGTGATGAGTGCGACAGTTCGTTCCATCTCTTGAAGCATGGGGAAGGTAGAGGATGGCTCCCCCTCGAGCACAGGAGGAGACGCGGAAGCAACTCCGGACCCGCGGAGCTCCGTTCGAATTGCTTGGAGCCTCTCAGAAAGTGCGCGTAGGCGGATCGCATCGTCGTCGCTGGGCTGAAGGGCATGGCGCTCAAGATTCGCGGCAAGACCAATGAGCCGGCCCGCCAGCGAAATCAGGACGCCGCGCTGCGCCCGCCGGCTAGGGTCTACACCTTGCCGCTGCAACGTCATTCTAAGTCGGCCAGTCCCGATCATATTGTATTGAAGAACTCTGTCGAGAATCGACTTGGGTGGGGCATGCAGGTTCGCGATGCTTTCCGCTAACTGCTGCACCGCAAGCAACAGATCGTCGACGGATGCGATGAGCGGATCGGAACGATCGAAGATGCGGTACAACGCTTCGATTCCCACGCTGATGCCGCCACCGATGGCCATTACCAGGACGGGCCAGAGAGTACCCTCCACTTGAAGTTCGCTCGGCAACGACCGGTCCCATACCGGCAGGGAGACGCCGACCAAGATGGCGAAGGCCCATGCGGCTGCGTAGTTGGTCGCCGTGCGCATAACAAAAAAGATCAGATAGAGGCTTCCGATTACCCAGAAAAAATGGGTAATAGGGTAACCACGGAACAGCATCATACCGACCATGGTGTAGAGGCTGGCGACTACGAATCCAAGGACAACCACTCGCGCTCCGCGCCAAGTAGCGGCGAGATTTTCGCGAGCCAGGAGAATTGAAAATAAACCAGCCAAGAACGCGTTCGGAATGCGGAAGGTCACGGCGACGAGCATGACCAACGTAGCCGTAACCGTCATGCGGACGACCGTGCTGGCACGTCCTGGATACGGAGCAACTTCCCACCGGATGAATTCGCGAAACCAAAGCCAAGAGACAGTTCGGCGGGCTGCCTGGTGGTGGAACGGAGTGGCTCGGGTCGCCATATCAAGGCTTCCGTTTGTATCCGCGGATCACCACAACCGCAGATTCACCCAGACGCATGACGTCAGAGGGAGGCGACTGAATCCGAATGCGAACGGGATAGCGGCTGGCCAGATGTACCCAGCTCAAAGTGCGTTGTACGTCGGGCAGGCCGGAAGTAATTCGGCCAAGGATCGAAGGATCGGGTGTAACACCGTACCCGGTGCTCTCGACGACGCCCGAAAGCCGCAAGCCCGATTGAGACATAAGGTAGATGTCGGCAGTCATACCAGGCTGGATATGCTTCAGCTGCGTCTCGCGGAAATTCGCAAGCACCCACCAGACGCGAGTGTCGATTAGCGTGAAGATCTCCTGTCCTACGTGAGCATAGGCGCCCTCGGAAATGACGAGGCTCGTCACGCGTGCATCGAATGGAGCGTAGACGCGGCACTGGTTGTAGTTGTATTGGGCGTTGGCGATTGCGGCGACCCGTCCCTGCCGTTGGGCCACGAGGGGATCGAGCGTAAGCACGCTGGACTGCGATTGGTGTAGCTGTGCCGTACTCTGCTCTGCCGAGGCCTTGGCCTCGGCCAGGGCGGCCAGCATGGAGTTGAGTTGGGCTCGATTAAGAGCCAATTGCGATTCGGCTTCATGCACGGACTGCGCGCTGGCTTGCTCTGTGGTGCGTGCCTGGTCGACCTGGTCGACGGTAACGAACTGCTTGGCGAGCAGAGGCTCGACGCGGTGCAGGTTATCTTGAGCGTATGCCCACTCGGCCTTGGCTCGATCCAACGCAGCTTCAGAGTGGGCGACATCGGCCTCCGCTTCGCTGATCGAGGCCTGCGCTCGATCGACGTTGGCGGAAGCGCTGCGGGTTGCCGCTCCGGAGGCGGTGACGGCGTGCACTTCAGCCTGAATGCGCCGTTGTTCGTCGACGATCTCGCCTTCGAGGGCGGCCTGGTCAGACAGTGCGCGGTCGAGGGCATATTTGTAGGGGCGATCATCGATTTGAAAAAGCAGATCGCCCTGTTTAACGCGCTCATTGTCGGCCACGTTCAGGCGCAGTATGGGCCCTTCGACAACCGGAGAGATTCCGATGTAGTTGGCAAAGATCTCGGCGTCATCGGTTTGAGGATGCCGAGTTGTGACCGCATAAACGGCAATCAAGCCGAACATCGCCAGCAGAATCATGGCTGCGGTAAAGACGCGACCATACCAGTCGAGTCTTGCAAAACGATTGTCTTGCTCGGGTTGGCCAGTTTCTTCGGTCGGCATCGCGTTTACCTAGCTGTAGAACAGGAGCCACAACATGCACGCGATGAAGGTCGCCATGCCGAGATACAAAAGCACAGGTGCGGCCAGGTGTTCAGCGATAGCAGTGCGAGCAATCACGGCGCGCGCGCCCATCGCCAGCAAAAGACCGCCGGCGGAACAGAAGATCCACACCGGGAAAAAAGAGCCGAAGATGCTATATTCGGGCGCGTGAGAGCAACCGACCGTGGTTAACGGCACCGTCAGGGAAAAAGCTCCGAGGGGGCCAAATGACGGCCTCCGGCGCCGATCGCGCTGCATTCCATTCACGTCTAGCTCCTGTTTCTGCCCTGTTTTTCGCGGCCGTTGGGCGATCAATGGACACGACACTCTCGGTCTAACGCTTCGATTGAGACACAGAGCGCGGGGCCTGATCTATTAGACGAAGGTATCGATCGATACCTTCGCATCGCATGAATTTCCCGCCACGGGAGCTCAGCAACTTCTATCAAGCGAGAGAAACTGCGAGGTGGCGCCGGGTAACCCGGTGGAAGCAGGATGTCTGACAATTCTTTGGTATCGATCGATACCTTCGTCCAATAGATTCGGTTGCGCCCTTCTGTCTTAATCGCTGGTGGAGACGGAAGAATTGTTCTTGGGTTCGGTGTGCGCGGACAGGATGCGCATGCCACAACGCGAGATGGAAGCATCTGTCAACACGGTGACAAAGTTCAGTCCATAGTCGGGCGGCAGGCTCATCCGTGGAATTGCAGGAACTCGGCGAGGCACAAACAATTGCAGCGACGCCGCCGTGCCGGAGCGATGTTGGTTGACCTCATTCGCAGCCCACCAGAGCGGAGGCATTACCGTGAAAGCGAGCTCCCATACGAGAGGGGCGTGGCTGGCGATTGCCGAGGTGTTGCCGGGAATGAACCGCACGAACTTTCGATGGATCGAATACAAGCCAACATTGAATGTTCTATTGCTATCGCTTCTTCTCGCCCTCTACGCGGCGCGAGCTTTGGGGCAATGCGCCGGCAAAGTGTCTTCTCCAGCAGCCGTCGCGGACTGCGCCGCTCGCGAGATTCCTCGCGAGGGAACAGCGATTCTCAATCCAGTTCACCCCTACACCCTGGCCGAGCTGATCGACGTTGCCGAGGATCACAATCCCAGCACGCGCACGATCTGGGAGCGGGCAAAACAGAAGGCAGGCGAACTCGGTTTGGCAAAAAGCGCTTATTATCCCGAGTTAGACGGTTTAGCTGTTTTCGGCGACGAGAGATTGATCAATCCATTCCCGAAACCGCTGGCTCCTCGCGGCTACGTCATGGTCGAGCTGCCCATCGTCCGACCTGAAGTCGCGCTTCAATATCTCATCTTTGACTTTGGCAAACGCCAAGCGAGCGTGTACTCCGCGAAGGAGGAAATGCTCGCCGCGGGGGCAGACGTCATTCAGGTAAATCAGGCGCTGGCGTTCCGCGTAGCCACTGCATATTACCAGCTGGTGACCGCACAGGAAAGATTGCAGGCCGCACAGGACACGCTGCGAACCGCACAAACCACGCAGGATGCGGCTGAGAACAGACTGAGCAACGGACTTGCAACTCTTCCCGATGTTCTCAACGCCCGGGCCGAAACGTCACAGGCTGCGTTCGACGAGGAATCCGCGGACGGGGACGAAAAGATTGCGCGCGTGACGCTGACTGAGGCGGTGGGAGCCGATCCGTCTCCCGACATAGCGATCGACAGCCAGGAGAGTGCGCCGTTGCCGGAGAAACTCGCAATGTCCATCGAGGCGCTGATTGATCGCGCGATGAAGAATCGTCCCGAACTCATGGCGCAAACTCTGCGAATCCGCTCCGCCGAGGCTCGCATCCGTGCGGCCAGGGCAGAGTACAAACCGCAGATCGCTCTCTCGGGATCGGTTGCGCAGACCTCCCTGTGGCCTGCGTCGGATTACGGGCAGCTCGGTTCCGCGAGCGAGCCTACCTGGTCCGTTGCACTCGGCATCCATTGGCAAATCTTCGACGGGGGTGTGCGCAGGAACGAACTGTTGATCGCCGAATCCAAGCGCCGCGAGGCACAGGACGAACTTACGGCGGAGGATGATCAGGCGACGCGCGAGGTTTGGACCGCGTACCTGGCATTCCGCACTGCATTGCGAAAGCACGACGCAGCTGTGGCGCTTCTCGAAGCCGCCAACGCCTCTTACTCGGCGTCGCTCGAAGCATACAAATATGGAGTCAAGAATCTGGTCGATGTTGTTACCGCGGAGAAGGAACTGGCCCAAGCTCGACTATCCAGTGTCTCCGCACGGTCGGAATTGTTTATAGAGGCAGTCAACCTTGAATTCGCGACCGGAAATCTGCTGCGGAATCAACCACCGGCGACAGGAGTTCAATCCCAGGACGGACACCAATGATTTCGCCCGGGCCGCAATCGCCTTCTTTCAGTACGAAGCCGTCACCGATACCTTCGTCTAATTGATTTGCCGGAGCACCTCGGGTGTAATCGATCCATTGCAGCCGACTCGATCAAATTCAAACGGCTGCGAAAAACGGGCTTGCGCGCACCGCTGACCCGTCAGAAGAAGACCCGCGGCCACTTTTCCGTGTTCACTGGCCGCATAGTTCTTTCTTCCGTCCAGGAGGAGTGGGAGTGGATCCAATGGCGATGAGGGAGAAACAAATCCGAGCAGCTCTGGAGAAGCATTGGTCGGCGTCTGCGGCCGGCGATCTGGCAGCGGAACATGATATCTACGAAGAGAACGCGGTCTGCGAGTATCCGCAATCGGGGGAGCGAATAAACGGCAGAGAGAATCTAAAGAGCCTGCGAGGGCATCATCCAGGCCGCCCCGCAGGATTCACCGTGCGCCGCATCAGCGGCTCCGGAAATCTCTGGGTCACGGAATATTTGATCAACTACGAAGGAAAGCCGGTGTTTACCGTCAGCATCATGGAATTTAAGAATGGAAAATGCCGGCGCGAAGCACAGTATTTCGGCGACCCATTTGATGCGCCGTCCTGGCGTGCCCAATGGGTCGAGCAGGTTAGGCCTCCGCTCCAAGCTGCCGCTCCCAAGTGACTGTTCCCGCGGTTGCAATGAAATTGCGCTTCTCTTTTGGAGACGAGCGCATTCGTCGACTCTGGTGCAAGACCGACCAGGATGCGAGATTTAACAGCCTCTTCTTACACAGGGGCATGTATCCACGGTTGATTGTCAACATCCAACACGTAACGTGGAGGATTGGCTTCGCTGCGCGATGCCGAAGCTTCTCGGGCTTTCAGGGAGGACCAAGGTGAATACATTACGAAATGTTTTGACGCAATCGGAAAAGGATGGCGTGGCCCTCGGTCATTTCAATGTCGCCGACCTCGTAATGTTGAAGGCGGTGCTCATCGCCGCGGCTGAAACTCACGTCCCGGTGCTTGTCGGCGCGTCTGAAGGAGAGCGCGAATTCCTGGGGACTCGCCAACTTGCCGTTCTGCTCAAAAGCTTGCGCGAAGAATTTGAAATGCCCGCATTTCTCAACGCAGACCATACACATTCACTGGCCAAGGCCGTGGAAGCGGCGAAAGCTGGCTTTGATGCGGTGGTGATCGATTTCTCCGCGTTGCCTTTCGAAGAAAATGTGGCCCGCACCAAGGAAACCGTTGAAGCGATTAAGGCGATCAATCCGGCCATCCTGGCGGAGGGAGAGATAGGCGATATCGGAACGGGCTCCGAAATCCACGAGACAGCTCAAAACGGATTCAAGAGCCTGACGACACCCGAGGAGGCGAAGCAGTTCGTTCACTCAACCGGAATCGATGTTCTCGCTCCGGCGGTCGGGAACATGCACGGCATGTTCAAGAGCATGGTGCAGGGAACGACGAAGAAACACCTGAATATCGAAAGAATTTCGCAAATCAAGGAGGCGACCGGCGTCTTCCTGACCTTGCACGGCGGGTCCGGAACCGACGATGACGATTTCCGCAAGGCCATCGCAGCGGGAATCAACATTATTCATATCAATACCGAACTACGAGTCGCATGGAGGCAGTCCCTGGAAGAAAGCCTGGCCAGAGAACCCAACGTAGTTGTGCCGTATAAAATCTTGCCGCCTGTCATCGATTCCGTGAAACGGGTCGTCAGTTCGCGCCTGAGACTGTTCAATGCGCCCCGAACAAGCGTGGCGGGATAACCTCCTCGACCCTGCTTATGAGAAAGCAAGCTAACCCAGGACAGCAGCGAAGGAAAGCGGCCTCGAATCGGGGCCGTTTTCGCGTGTTTTTCCGCAAACCTGGCGGGGAGCTAAGCTTTATTTGCCCTTCTTTGCTTCTAGACCCGCTAAGATCATCGACGGAAGCAAATCTCCGCCTCCTGAAGTAAGTCCAATTGGAGGGAGGTATAACTTGTTACCTATGCGTGCGAGAGACGAACAATGTGCCACTCGAAGGAATTGAAATGCATTGGACAGGAACAAGGGCTAAACAGGTGATAGAGGTAGGACTCTCTGATGAAGCCTAGGGGCGAGGCAACGGAATCTCAGCCAGCAAATGGCAGCGAGCGAGAACAAACACGGACATGAAAGAGAATCAGTGCACGAGAAGAACCTTCATGGCAGGAATGAGTGCGACAGCGGCCGCTTCGCTCGTTAAGCAGGCCTGGCCACAACCTGCCGGCAGTTCGCTGGGCGAATGGATAGATGGTAGTCAGGGTCTACCGTGCTACGCATACCGAGGGCCCATTCGTTTCTCCGACCACTACCAAACGAAACCGATGTGGGGCCTCGATGGAAAAATGATTCCGGACGATCCGGTCTTTCTGCTCGGCAATCATCGGTTGACCCTTTTCACCCATGCGAGCGGTCATATCCAGATACTGAGCGCTGAACGTGCTTGGGCTCGTATGAATCAAGGTGAAGCCATATGGTCGGGAGCGAACAATGCGACTTGCGTCGTTGGCGACAGCAAGCATGAGCTCATAGGTCTCGATGAGCCGGCGGCCATAAAGGCGGACAAGCTTTTTGGTGTGGGCTTTGCGCGCTATTCCTATGAGCTTGACCAGAGGCTGAAGGTAGAGCGGTCAATCCACGTGCGGCCTTCGACCACAGTGGGCGAAGGAGCCTCGGCATTTCTGCTGCGAGTGCGCTTCGAGGGCATCGCCGGCGGCCCGCTTGACATTGAGTATGTGGAAACAGTTTTGGCGAACTACAGGATGCTGCCTTTCGAATCGATTCACGATCCGAAAGCGCCTGGCTACACGGCTCGCCCGTTCGAGCATATGGGCGCAGACTTGATTTGCGCGCGTTTTGATGCAAAGCCCCGGCGCCCCCTGACTTTCCCCCCTGCCGGCGAGATGAATCCTTATGAACAGTACCCGCCGGCATTGTTCGTTCATGCCGCCGGTGACGCCTCGACGCAGCCTTATGGCGCGATAGACAGCTCCGGTCTGTCTTCGATCGGCATTCGCACACGTCTCACGCTTAAAGCAGGCGAGAGCCGCGAGATTAGTTGTGTTTTCGGCTATATACGCGATGCATCGAAGCAAGCTGTCGACAATCTGACGAAAGCACTCCATTTTGATACCGGCATGAATTCGGAAAGCGGCTCGGCATTCAGTATGGAATGGCGCAAGATCATTCCTGGATTCTCCGCAGAACGCGATGCCCAGCTCCGCCGCGAGATGCAGTGGAACGCAGCTGTGCTTGAGGCCATGGCAAGCTGGCGTGAGTATTACAACGAGACCATCATTCCACAAGGCTGCATGTACGACTACGCATGGGGAGTATTCGCATCGAACCGCGACATTGCACAGCAAGCGTTGCCGCTGTGTCATACCAATCCTGCGTTGGCGCGATCCACTCTACGGTTTATATTGAAGCGAACGGCCCCGGACGGTGAAGTTAAGCTCATGGACCAGGGATTCGGCTGGGTTGCGTCTACCGCTATGCAGACCAGCGATCAGCAGCTCTACTTCTTTATGCTGCTTGCTGAATATCTACGCGTCACACAGGATGCCGCTCTGCTTTCCGAACGAATTGCTTATTATCCAGCGGAGAAGTCGGGTGAGGATACCGTCCTGGCTCACGTGCGACAGGCCTTCCTTTTCCTTCGCGACCGGATAAGTGTGGGCAGGCACGGACTTATTCGCCTCTGGAACTCGGACTGGAACGATCTCTTCTATGCGTGGGAAACTAAGGGTTCCTATAACTCCACATTTGAAACCGCCGAAAGCTGCATGAACACAGCCATGAGTATCGTCATCCTTGGCGATTTGGCACCTCTTCTAAGGCGCGCAGGCGATCCGGAAGCCGCTGAGCTGGCCGCCGCTATGCTGGAATACCGGAGCGAGGTTCTTAAAGCGTGGATGCGCGACCTTGGGGATCGCCCGTTTCCACGCCGTGCCTGGACCGATTCGACAACATCTCTCGGCGAAGACAATTTGTGGCTGGAGCCGCAGGGCTTCGCTTTGCTGATACCCGAGATGGGCACGGAGCGCAAACGCGGACTCCTCAAGGAGCTTCAACGTCGAGTGCTCGACAGCGAAAAGATGGGCGCCCGTCAGATCGAGAAACCGCTCGTCCACCCAGGTACGCCGCAGGGATCGCGTGAAAATGGTGGCTTCTGGTATGCGCTCCACGGCCCTTTGGTGTTGGGCACAGCCACGATCGATCATAGCCTGGCTGAGAGCCTCTTGAAGCGAATGACCTTTGCCAACTATGCAATGAGTTTTCCCGAATATTGGACCGGTCGATGGAGCGCCTCCGATTCTCTCGACTCATCTTTGCTTCCGAGCGAGGGACTTGCAGCGAACATCACGTTCTGCGCACACGCACACGCATGGCCTCTTTTCTGCTATATCCGTCTGCGTGAGGAATCGAAAGCATGATCGTTCTTCCTCGGCAGAAGTCCGAAAAAGAACGCCGCATGCTGCCGCGATTGCAAAACAATCGGTCAGGGAACGTTGTGAGTATGCTGTGGGAACACACTGAGCACTGCCTACTCCGTCAACCTGGCTAATTCCGTTGAGAACTACGATATCGAAGCCATCTCCGCAACGAAGCGTGAGGCCAAAGAACGAGTGATGACGATGGTTCTGGAAGCGGGCAAGGAAAAGGCGCTTTCAGCACCCTCTTCAGCACCCTCGAAGGGTGCGATGCGGGAAACAACAAAAAGTGTGGATCGCTCCAGCCGCCTTGTCAGCATCCTCAAAGGAGGATCTTGACTTTGCCGCTAGAGCCTGTTATTAACTTTATCCCTTTTGAATGAAGAAAATCCGTGGGCGCTCTGCCTTGGCCGACGATGAAAGGATGGGAAACAAGGGTCAGTTTGGTTATCCGAGCGACGTGACGGACGAGGAGTGGGCCTTTGTGGTGCCGTATCTTGCGCTGTGCCGGGAAGACTCCGAGCAGCGGGAGTACAGTCTTCGCTCGGTGTTCAATGGACTTCGCTACATCGTGCGCACGGGTGGACAGTGGCGCTACATGCCCAATGTTTTGCCTCCTCGGCCGGTGGTCTATCAACAGACTCAGCGCTGGATTCGTGCCCAGTGTTTCGAGACCATGGTCGAGGATCTGCGTATGCTGTTGCGCGAGTTTTCCGGGCGCAAGGCACAGCCCACGGCGATGATTCTGGACAGCCGCACCCTGCAATCGACGCCCGAGTCTGGAGCGCGAGCCGGTTACGATGGAGCCAAGCGGCGCAAGGGTTCGAAGGTCCATGCGGCAGTAGATACGCTGGGCCATCTACTGGCCTTGCACGTCACGCCGGCCGATGAGCAGGATCGCGCACAGGTGGGCGAACTGGCCCGGCAAGTGCAGCAGATTACACAGCAGAATGTCGAGTTGGCATATGTGGACCAAGGCTATACAGGAGAGACGGCCGAACAAGCGGCAGCCGAGCATGGCATCCAACTGGAAGTGGTCAAGCATACCGAGGCAAAGCGCGGCTTCGTACTGCTGCCGCGAAGATGGGTGGTGGAAAGAAGCTTCGCCTGGGCCGCTCGATTCCGCCGATTGGCTCGCGATTACGAAAGACTCGCTACCACTCTCGGAGCCTTTCACTTCCTCGCCTTCGCATGCCTCATGATCGCTCAACTTTTCAGGATGCTCGCATGAAGTTAATAACAGGCTCTAGCCATAAACCGTTTAGTTTCTTGAGGATTATGGCGGGGACGACGGGGCTCGAACCCGCGACCTCTGCCGTGACAGGGCAGCGCTCTAACCAACTGAGCTACGTCCCCACTGCATGGATCAACGATTTCTGCTCAACCCCAGTGGGATGTGGGTTTTGCAGATTTTGCTTGAAGCGCATCTTTAACTCTGACTGCCGGTTCAGGGCGCAATTCCCGGCGAAATCGCCCGTTTATCGCCCTTCAGTCGCCCCTCAAAGATCCGCTCTGCAACGAAGTTTATCTTAGCACAGGGTATAGGGTTGCACCGATGGGGCGCAGTTTCGAACCTTGCCCCCCAAACGTGTGCTGCAGTGGCCGCGATGGGAACAGCGACTAGAGACCGGGCAGAACGCCGATACCCAGGATCAACTTGACCACGGCTACGTAGGCATCGGCGCGCACGAACTCGATCGTCGCGAATGGGGCGTTCTTTTTGCGGTAGTTCTTTTCGAGCGCGATGCGGTCTTCAAGAAGCTCCACGAGCCGGTCGTAGTCGGCGATTTTTTCCGCGTCAGTCATCGGAATTGACCTTTCCTGCCTTCGATCGCGAAAGCCCGCCCACCCCCGCGAACGGCGCCGATCCGAGATCGAGGGCAACCAGGCGGCG
Organism: uncultured Acidobacteriaceae bacterium; assembly: GCA_963770555.1. GTDB lineage: Bacteria > Acidobacteriota > Terriglobia > Terriglobales > Acidobacteriaceae > Telmatobacter. The sequence goes on along the minus strand of CAVYQC010000005.1, from coordinate 1,740,013 downwards.
GGTACCGATGCTTTTGTGACTATGGTGGCGTGCCGGCGATAACCATCTGGGCTCAGCATCCCACGAAAGTCACATTGGGTTTTGGGTGGGGCGTCGATAGCCTTGAGTGAGAAGTTTACTCGATTTGGCAAACTCCAGGGTGCAGGCGGCAGGCAGGGAGGCCATTCAAGAACGACGTGTGCCTGCGTCGAGAACTCCGTGAGCGTATATATATGACGGTTCGAGTTAAGGCTCTTGTGTGCTTGGTGACGGCTGGCGCGACCGCGAGTCTCTACTCGACCTCCGGCCACGTCTCGCAGCAATGGCTTCACTTCTTCGTATATCTTGCCGCCATCCTTCTCAGCTCGGGGATGAAAGTGGCGATGCCCAAGAGCGAAGGGACGATGTCAGTGAATTTTCCCTTCATTCTGCTGGGCATTCTGCAGCTGTCACCGCTGCAGGCCGCGGCCCTGGCGGCTTCGAGCGTGATTGCGCAGTGCCGAATCCGGGTGGTCAAGCCCTTCACGCTGGTTCAGATACTTTTCAACGTGGCCAACGTGACCACGGCCACCGTGCTGGCGTGGCACAGCTATGCGGAATCGCTGCGGCTGCTCGGCGGCGAAGTGGCTCCGGCGCTTGCCGCGGCGTCAGCGGTCTTCTTTTTCGCCAACACCATTCCACTGGGGCTGATTCTCGCCTGGGAATCGGACACGCCGCTGTTCAAACAGTGGCGGCAGGACTTTTTCTGGTATATGCCGTTTTATCTGGTCGGCGCCATGCTGGCCGCGGCGGCTAACTTCGTCGGCATCCTGTTCGGCTGGATGACCTCTCTTCTGCTGATACCGATGGTCTACACGGTCTATCGCGCGTACTGCGCGCAAATGGCGATGGTGCGCGACCGGGAGCGGCACATTGTGGAGACCGAGGCCCTTCATCTGCGCACCATCGAAGGGCTGGCGATGGCGGTGGAAGCCAAGGACCAGAACACTCACCGGCACCTGATGCGGGTTCGAGTGTATGTTTCGGAACTGGGAAAGGCGATGGGGCTCGACAAGCCGCTGATGCAGGCGCTGACGACCGCGTCCTTCCTGCACGACATCGGCAAGCTGGCGGTTCCCGAACACATCATCAACAAGCCCGGCAAGCTGACGCCGGAAGAGTTTGAAAAGATGAAGATTCACCCGGTGGTGGGCGCGGACATTCTGGAGCGGGTCCACTTTCCGTACCCGGTGGTTCCCATCGTGAGGTCGCATCACGAAGCATGGGACGGGAGCGGCTATCCCGACGGGCTGAAGGGCGAGGAGATTCCGATTGGAGCCCGCATCCTGACGGCGGTGGACTGCTTCGACGCGCTGGCATCGGAGCGGCCTTACCGCAGGGCGATGCCGCTCGACGAAGCCATGGCGTTTGTGAAAAACAGGGCCGGCACCCAGTTCGACCCGGAAGTGGTTCGATTGCTCGAAAAGCGCTATCTGGAACTGGAAGAACTGGCGCGCCAGCAGATCGAGGAGATGGAGCCGCTCAAGACGAATCTTTTGATCGAGCGCGGCGCCGCGCCGGGCGCCGGATTCGAGCCGGAGCAGGGTCATGCGCACTCCGGCAAGCACGAGGACGCGGTCCGCGATGAGGGCGCCGACGCCCTGGCGACGAAACATTACGATTCGCTGGGCCTGATCGCGGCGGCCAACCAGGAGGCCAAAGCGGTCTTCGAGCTTAGCCAGGCGCTGGGAAGTTCGCTGAGCGCGCGCGAAACCAGCGCGATCATGTCCAAGCGGCTGGAACCGCTGATTCCGTTCGACTGCTTTGCGGTATATCTCAAATCGGAAGAGTCGGTGATGGCGCAATACATTGACGGCGCTCTGGCGCACGCGTTTACGGCGCAGCATATCCCTCTGGGCGAGGGGCTGTCGGGATGGGTGGCGCAGAACGATCGGCCGATAGTGAACGGCAACCCGACGGTGGAACCGAATTTTGTGGTGGAGAGCGCCGCGTTTACTGAAAACAGCTCCGCGCTCTCGGTTCCCCTGGTCGATCCCAAGGGCGTGGTATTTGGAGTGCTCACGGTCTACTCCGCGAAACATGCGGCATTTTCAAAAGATCACCTTCGCATCCTGCAGGCGATTCAATCCAAGTTTTCGCTCTCTCTCGAGAACGCATTCCGCTTCCGGACCGCGGAGACAGACGCGCGAATCGACCACCTGACCCAGCTCGTGAACATGCGCTACTTCATGCAGCAGATCGATGCGCAAGTGGAAAAGGCGCGCATCTCGGGAGGTCGCTTTGCGGTGGGGGTGTGCGACCTGAACAGCTTCAAGGCGGTGAACGACCGGCACGGGCACCTGATCGGCAACACATTGCTGCGCGCGATCGCGGAAAGATTTCGCGCCTGCGCAGGTCCGGATGACGTGATCGCCCGCATGGGCGGAGACGAATTCGCGCTGCTGTTTCCTTCAGTGGACGCCTCGACGGCCGGCTGCCAGCTGGAGAAGCTGGACGCGGCGGTGCAGCGGGCGTGCATTGGCCTGCGCATCGACGTGAACATTTCCTCGAGCATCGGCATCGCTTACTTTCCCGACGACGGCGAAAGCGCGGAAGAGCTTCTGGGAAAAGCGGATCGGGAAATGTATCTGAGCAAGCGAAGCTTCTACCGCGAAGGCCGAAGAGGCGAGCCGCGGCCCGTTCTGACAGGCTCGTTCATGCGATGAGGCCGGCTGCAGCAGTGGCGAAATGGATGGCGCGCACGCTGGCCATCGTTCTACTGGTCATGGCCGGCTCCACAATTTTAGTGCGCTGTGCCCCCGGCTACCTGAGCGACCAGCGGGAGATGGACTCGCGCTACGGCGATGCGGCGCGCGCGGAGCTCTCGGCGGAAGCGGCGCGGAGCCATTCGATTCTACGCATGCTCGAAGAAGAGATCGGCGGATGGACGCGAGGCGATGCCGGGCTTTCGCGGCAGTATGGCGTTCCGGTCTTCGAGCTAATCCGGCCGCGGCTGGCTGTCACCGGCGGACTGCTGCTCGAATCCATTGCACTGGCCTGGACGCTGGCTCTCAGCGCCTCGTTTCTGGCCAGCGCGGGGCGGAATCCGTCGATGGCATGGCAGATACCGGCTGCGCTTCTGCTGGCCATTCCTACGGCGGCCATGGCAACCATCTGCCTGCTCACCGGGGCAGGCGGGCCGGTGCTCACCATGACGCTGCTGCTCGCGGCGCGCGACTTCAAGTTTCTCAATCGCACCTTGCGCAAGGCATGGCTCGACGAACACCTGTTGCATGCGCGGGCACAGGGAATAAGAACCGCGCGGCTGGTGAAGGCGCACATTCTGCCGTCGATTGCCCCGCAGCTTCCCGCGCTCGCTTCGCTTTCGATTGTGGTGGCGCTGAGCGCGCTGGTGCCGGTGGAAGTGATCTTCAATGTCCCCGGAGTCGGCCAACTGGCGTGGAACGCCGCCATGAACAGAGACCTGCCGGTGCTGCTGGCGGTGACCATGATGATGGCGCTGGCGGTCACGGCTGCCGGAATGGCTCGCGATGGCGAGAAGCGGCCGGCGCAGTGGGAGAGCGCATGAAACTGAGCGCACTCTCAATGGGTCTGCTGGTTGGCGTGGTGCTGACTGCCTCCATGATCGTGGCCGCGCCCGGCGCGAGCTACTCCAGGCAGGATCGCGAATCGGTGCTGGCGGGCGCATCGCGGCAACATCCGACGGGAACCGATGCGCTGGGGCGCGACCGGATGGTGCGCGTGGCGGGGGCGCTGCTGCTGAGCCTGGGAGGCGCCATGGCGGCGGCGGCGGCCACCACTGCCGCGGCTGCGGGAGTGGGCACGCTTGCGGCCTTCGGTCCGGCGAGCCTGGGCTGGCTTGCCATGCTGCTCTGCGACGTGTTTCTCGCCTTGCCCTGGCTGTTCCTGCTCATGATGGTTCGATCGGCGCTCCCATTGACCACGTCGCCGTCTCATTCGGCGGCCATCACTTTCCTGGTGCTGGCGGCGCTGGGCTGGCCGGCGTGCGCACGGGCGGTTTATCGCGGGGCGCGCAATCTTGCCGGTGCGGAATGGATGCTGCTGGCGCGCGCCGCGGGACTGCGCAGGCGGCAACTGGTCCGCGCGGTGATTCCCAACCTGGCTCCTCTTCTTCTGCCCCAGTTTCTTGTCTCGATTCCGGCCTTCGTGATCGCGGAGGCGAACCTGGGCGCGCTCGGACTGGGCATCGGCGAGCCGTTGCCCTCGTGGGGCGGAATGCTGCTCGAACTGGATAACTCCGCCATGCTGTTTCAGACCCGGTGGGTCTATTTTCCCGTCGCGCTGCTGGTCGCAGTCCTGCTGCTGCTGGAAGCGGTTGCCGTGGAGGTGTGAATCATGCGTCTTTCGCGGCATCTTCTTTTCTGCGAGGCGATCGCCTTGGCAGCGGCGATTCCCGGCATGTGCGCCGCGCAGGCTGCGCCCAGATTGCCGGGAGAGCTGGCTTGGACCATCGGCTACGACCCGAAGACCTTCGATCCGGCGAAGGTGGACGACCAGGAGTCAGAGACGGTGCGCTATCTCACCGCCGGAGTGCTGCTCCGCTTCAATCGCTTCACCCAGCAGGTTGAGCCAAGGCTGGCGGAAAGCTGGAGTCTTTCGCCCGACGGCAGGACGATTACTTTCAGGCTGCGCGCGGGGCTCAAGTTCTCCGACGGCAGCGGCCTGACTTCAAAAGACGCGGCCTGGTCGATACGCCGGGTTCTGCTGCAGGCAACCGGCGCGCCCGTGGCCGAGGAGTTCCTTGCTCCCGCCGCGGTTACGGTGGAGACTCCGGACGCGAAAACGGTGGTGGTTCATCTGCCCCGGCGGGTGATCGGCGTCGGCAAGGTCTTCGACGAGATTGCCATCGAGCCCGCGGATCGCCCCAGCCAGGGACGCGTGACGGCGGGGCCGTTCGTGGTGGCGGATTATCGGCGGTCGCAATATGTGCGCCTGGCCAGGAACCCGCATTACCAGGCGAACGGCGGAGCGGGCGCCGCGCAGCCCTACGCCTCGGGCGTGCGCCTGGATATTCTGGAGAACCCGGAACAGGAGTTACGGCTCTTCGAACGCGGCGAGTACGATCTGATCGACGATCTTCCGCCGGATTATTTCGAGCTGCTCAAAAAGCGCGAACCCGGGTCGGTGCGCGATCTGGGGCCCTCGCTGAACACGGAGCAGATGTGGTTCAACCAGGCTGCGACGGCTCCCCTCCCGGAGTGGGAGAAGACGTGGTTCCAGAGCCGGGCGTTTCGCGTCGCCGTGTCGCAGGCGATTCATCGCGCCGATCTGGCGCGCATTGCCTACCTGGGACATGCGACGCCGGCTTACACCTTTATTTCTCCGGCGAACACGAATTGGTACGACCGCAACATCTCCGCGCCGCACACCGATGCAGCCGCAGCAAAAGCCGGGCTCACGAGCGCCGGCTTCCGCTTGAACGGTGGGGTTCTGTTTGACGCGGCGGGACATCCGGTGAAGTTCTCCATCCTCACCAATGCGGGCAACGAGGCGCGGATGAAAATGGCGACCCTGATCCAGCAGGATCTGGCCGCGCTGGGGATGCAGGTGAACGTGGTGGCGCTCGACTTCCCGGCCTTGATTGAGCGGCTGATGCACACGCAGGATTACGAAGCATGTTTGCTGGGCTATGAGAATGTGGAACCCGACCCGAACGAGATGTTGAATGTGTGGCTCAGCTCATCACAGGATCACCCATGGAATCCATCGGAAAAGACACCTGCGACCGCATGGGAGGCTGAGATTGATCGCGCCATGAACCTGCAGGCCGGCAGCTCAAAGGATGCGGAGCGAAGGCAGGCCGTGGATCGCGTTCAGCAGATCGTGGCCGACCAGCAGCCGTTCATCTACCTGGTGTATCCCAATGTGCTGGTGGCCATTTCGCCGCGGCTCAAAGGCGTGCAGCCGTCGGTGCTGGAACCCGCGCTGACGTGGAATGCCGAGAGCCTTCGCCTGGAGGGGGCGCGATGAAAAGAGAGCCGCTTCTTCGCGTGAACCTTGCCGCGGGCTATTCGCGCAAGCCGATTCTCGAGGATATTCGCTTCGAGTTGGAGCGGGGCGAAGTGCTGGGGCTGGTAGGCGCCAGCGGAGCGGGCAAGAGTACGCTGGTTCTGTCGTTGCTGGGCCTGCTGCCGTGGCGCGGCGGCCGCGTAGCGGGCGAGGTGACGCTGGAGGGCGTGAACCTGCTGGCTCTTTCCGAGCGCAAGCTGCGCAAGCTGCGCGGGCGTGAGATTGCGCTCATCCCGCAGAGCCCCATGACGGCGCTGAACCCGGCGATCAGCCTGCAAAGCCACTTCAACGAAGCCTGGAAGGCGCACGAACAAAGCGGGCAGGCCGCTCTCGCCGCCCGGCTGCGGGAGCTGCTTGCCGAGGTGCAACTGCCTTCAGGCTCCGAATTCCTCGCGCGTCGGCCTTCGCAGGTGAGCGTAGGCCAGGCCCAGCGCGTTCTCATTGCGCTCGCGCTGCTGCACCGGCCGGCGCTGATCGTCGCTGACGAGCCCACCAGCGCGCTCGATCCGGTGACCCAGGCGCAGATCGTCGACCTGCTGAGGAGACTCAATCGAAGCCATGGCGCGACGCTGTTGTATGTCTCGCATGACCTGCTATCGGTGCTCAAGCTTAGCGACCGCATCGCGGTGCTGGATGCGGGCAAGATTGTGGAAAGCCTGCCGGTGGGCGAGCTGGCGAGTGCGCGCCACGATGCGACGCGGGCGCTTCTCGGGGCCTTGCCGGTTCCCGCGGAGGTACTGCTCACTTTTCGCGGGATGTCAACCCTGGAAATGGAGGATTGTGCTCCCAAAGTACCGTTACCAAAGACGGGTACGGAAGCCCCAATCCCTTTGCAACTAGAGTGCAATTGATGACTAAAGGACGTATAAGTAATCATCACCAATGTGGGAGCGCTCAGGAAATGCTTCCCCGAAGATAAAACGCAAGCCGCATCGGCCGGGAGCGCTCATTTAACTTTAAATATTTTGGAGTTTAGCCTATGCCAAGCCTGCGCCCTCGCTTCCTCGTCGTCTTCGTTCTGCTTGTTGCGTTTGCAAGCACTGCGTTTGCAGCCACTTCGTCTACCAGCAGCAAGATCTCGCCTGACCTGGCGGCGAATCCGGTCAATGGAAATGTTCAGGTCATCATTCAGTACTACAACCCCCCATCGTCTACTGAGCTTGGTAGTGGGAGTGGTGGCGGTGGACTGCTCGGCGGCCTGCTCGGCGGGGTGGTCGGCTTGGTTGGCGGCTTGGTGAGCGTTGTGCTGGGGCTAATTAACGCGGTGGTGGCGATCGTTCCCTACCAAAACCTGAATGCAATTGCTGCGGACCCCAACGTCGAGTACATCTCTCCAGACCGGGCCGTGGGCGCGCGCCAGGCAGTCGCGATCTCCGCGGCAGAATACACCACCGAACCCATCAATGCTCCCGCGGTCTGGCAAATGGGCTACACCGGCACCAATGTTGGCGTGGCCGTGATCGACAGCGGCATTACGCCGGTGCCGGATCTCAACGTCAATTCGCTCACTCTTCCGCTGGGCCAGCCCATCGTGGCGCAGTTGCTGGCATCGCGCAATGAAGACGCTCCCTATAGCACGGGGCGCATCGTCTACAGCCAGAACTTTGTGCCCACTCAGAGCGACGCCCTGGATCACTACGGGCACGGCACGCACGTGGCCGGACTGATCGCCGGAAACGGCGCCGACTCGACCGGCCAGCAGGACTTCCGCACTTTTCGCGGATCGGCTCCCAATGTCAATATCGTGAACCTGCGCGTCCTCGATGAGAATGGCGCGGGCACGGATTCGTCGGTGATTGCGGCCATCGGCGAGGCCATCTCGCTCAAGAACACCTATAACATCCGGGTCATCAATCTTTCGCTGGGCCGTCCGATCTATGAAAGTTACAAGCTGGATCCGCTGTGCCAGGCGGTGGAAAAGGCCTGGAAGGCGGGCATCGTGGTGGTGGTGGCCGCGGGCAACGATGGCCGTGACCTGAATCTCAATCCCGAAGGATACGGCACCATCAATTCGCCGGGAAACGATCCCTACGCGCTCACCGTGGGCGCAATGAACACCGAATTCACCCCGCAAATCAACGATGACATCATCGCCAGTTACAGCTCCAAGGGGCCCTCGTTCATCGACGATGTCATCAAGCCGGACATCGTGGCTCCCGGCAACCTGGTAACCAGCCTGCAGTTCGAAGACGACCCGCTCGCGGACGAGAATCCATCGTTCTACACGTGGTACTCGTTCTACCAGACCAACGGCCCGGAGAGCCCGTCGGCGAACTACTTCCCGCTCAGCGGAACCAGCATGGCGACCGCCGTCACCAGCGGAGCCGTCGCGGACCTGCTTCAGGCGGCGCCTACGCTTACCCCTGACGAGGTGAAAGCGCTGGTGATGGCGAACGGGGACCGCAGTTATTTTCCGGCCACCAGCAGCGTGACCGACGACGGAGTGGTTTACAACGCGAACTACGACGTCTTTACCATCGGGGCCGGGTATCTGGACATCGACAAGACGGTGAGTGCCGCGCGGGTGAAAAATGGCTCAGTGCCCCCCGGCACCGCGATGTCGCCGATCGCAACCTACAATCCTTCGACCGGGGACACGACCGCGGTGATCGACCAGACGGCGCTGTGGGGCAAGACCGGACCCTGGTCGGCTTCGAGCGTGTACGGCAGTAACGCGTTCATCAGTTCCGACGGCAGCAACGCGGCTCTGTGGGGCCAAACCGCACTGTGGGGCAAGAGCGACCCCGACGGCTTTACCGCTCTTTGGGGCAAGACCGCCTTGTGGGGCAAGAGCACGCCGGAAGCGCAGACGGCTCTGTGGGGCAAATCCGGGGACTCGTCCGCAGCGGTGCCGCTCGAATACTAAGTCTCTCACCGCAGAATCTTGTACCAGCCTTGGGCGCTCCAGGTCTCGCTTTTGAGACCTGGGAGGCCGCAAATCTACCCGGTCGCGGCGCCAGGCGACAGGGGAGATTGCGCCGGCTCTCGTGGGGAAGCACGAGCGCGCGCGCAGGCGGCAGCCGATTGCCGGCAAGCGAGCCCACAGTTCCGACCCCTGTTCCGGCCCCTGTTCCGCTGGTTGTATCGATCTCAGGCTCCGAGCGCCTCAATCCAGGTTGCTGCAAGCGTTTGCGGCCGCGCCGGAGGGCGTTCCGGCGGGTACAGCGGCAAAACCTGTTGTGCGTCCGGTTGCCTTTACACTATTATTACGAGTGTCGAAGAAAATCGGGTTTTTCTGTATATTTCAAGATTATCCGCCATCATGTCGCGGGGCCCGGGGGCTGGAGCGGCCGGGAAACCGGCGAAACCCGGCAGCTGCTGCACAGGGCGAGCGCCAATCAGATGAAGGTTGCTGGTCTCCTCAAGGCGACCAGGAGGAAAAGCATGCTACCCGAGCAATGGGAAACGTTCAAACGAGCGGCGCGCCGCGAGAAGATGGATAAGATTCCGATGGCGCTGATCGTCGATAGCCCATGGATTCCGGGGTATCTCGGAATCTCGCACATGGACTATTTCCTCGATCCCGAACTCTGGTTTCAATCCAACCTGAAGATCATGCGCGAGTTCCCCGACATCATCTTCATCCCCTCCTGGTGGATGGAGTACGGGATGGCGGCCGAGCCCTCGGTGCTGGGCGCCAAGATCAAATTCTGGCAGGACAACACGCCCAGCGAATACCACACCCTCTACCGCCTGGAGGATATCGATAACTTTCCCGAATACGAAGTGGAGGCGGACGCCTTTGCCGGAATGACCCTGCACCGCATCAAGATGGTACGGCAGCGCATCCTCGACGCCGGCTACATTCTGCCTATGGTCACCTCGCGCGGGCCGCTGTGCACGGCGGGATTTGTGCGCGGCACTACGAATTTCATGATCGACCTGGTGGAGGATCCGAAGGGCGCGCACAAGTTGATCGACCTGTGCACGCGCGTGATCATCGACTGGCTCAAAGCGCAGCAGAAGATCATGGGCGACACGGTGGAGAGCATTTTCATCCTCGACGATATCGTGGGCTTCATTAACGAAGAGCATTATCTCGAGTTCGCGCACCCCTATCTGAAGCGCATTTGCGATGCTTTTCCGAAGGACTGGGTGAAGCTGTACCACAACGACGCGGAGGTGGACGCGTGCCTGGACCACCTGCCGGATACGGGATTCAACGTGCTCAACTGGGGCAAGCAGCGGCACATTACCGAGGTGAAGCGGCGCGTGGGCGACCGGATGTGCCTGATGGGGAACGTGAACCCGTTGGAGGTTGGTGTGCGCGGGACACCTGAAGAGGTGAAGGACGAAACCCTGGAAGTGCTGGAGGGTTCGGGCGGCGAGGGAATCATTCTCTCGGTAGGCGGCGGCACCAGCCCCGGCATGCCGCGCGAAAACATCCTGGCCATGCTTGAGGCTTTGGAAGAATTTAACGGGAAACGCGCCGGCCGTGCAGTTACCAGTGTTGGTTGAGGAGTGAAGGGATGCCCGATTACGCACTGATGAACCAGCACCTGTACGAAGGGAACGCCAACGAGGTGGAGCGGCTCACCAGGGAAGCGCTCGCCGAGGGGCGGAGTGCGCAGGAGGTGCTGAACGAGGGATTGATTGCGGGCATGAGCGTGGTGGGCGAGGATTTCAAGCACAACGTGCTGTACGTTCCCGAAGTGCTGATCGCGGCGCGGGCGATGAAGGCAGGCATGGCGGTGCTGAAGCCGCTGCTGAGCTCGAAAGACGGCAGCACCAGGCCCAAGGGCGTGTTGCTGATGGGCACGGTGCGGGGCGACCTGCACGACATCGGCAAAAATCTGGTGGGCATGATGGCCGAGGGCGCGGGATTTGAGGTGCACGATATCGGCGTGGATCAGAGCGTGGAAAAATTCATGGCCGCGGCCGAAAGATGCAAGCCGACCATCATCGGCATGAGCGCGCTGCTGACCACCACCATGATGTACATGAAAACCGTCATCGAGGGCTTTAACGCAGCGGGCCTCACGCACATCAAGATGGCGGTGGGCGGCGCTCCCATCAGCCAGATGTTCGCCGACGAGATCGGCGCCGACGGATACGGAGCCAACGCTTCAGCCGCGGTGGATTTGTTTCTGCGGCTGGCGACCGAGGGTTAAACGAGCGTGGCTACATACAAGATTCTCTATTGGCAGGAAATCCCCACGCAAATCAAGGCGGAGGATGAGGCGGACGACGTGACCGTGGCTCTGGATGGGCGATTCATGCAGCAGATCGATATTCTCGCCGCCAAACGGGGATTGCAGGACGCCGACGATTACCTGGCTCAATGGAAATGGAGCGAAGAAGTGGAGCGCGAAGGCTCTGCGCGCGAAGTGGCGGAAGCGCTGAAAGCCGAACTCGAAGCGAAGGGCTGGTAGGAACCCTCCAGGCATGGCCGTTACCCTCACCATCAACGGACAATCGATCGAGGCCACCGGCGGGCGATCGCTCTTCGATCACGCCGAAGCCCTGGGCATCGACGTGCCCACGTCCTGCCGCAAGCAGGGCAAATGCAAAGAGTGCATGGTGGAAGTGGTTGCGGGGATGGAAGCGCTCTCGAGCATGACGGAGGCAGAGCAGCATCTCAAAGGAAACTTCCGTCTCTCGTGCCAGACCACGGTGACCGCCGCGGAGGGCCAGGTTCGCTGCCATACCATGCGGCGCGGACACATGCGCATCGAGCGGCATGCGTTCGGGTTGCCGGTGAGCAGCGGGGAACTCAAACTCGATCCCGCGGTCACGCGCGATGGAGACCGCATCCTCATCGACGGAGTGGAAGTGGAGCGTTCCACGGGGCCCATTCACGGCCTCGCCATGGACCTGGGTACGACGACGGTCGTCCTGCGTCTTGTCGATCTCGAAAGCGGCGAGCTGATTGCGGACACTTCGTTCGAGAATCCGCAGCGCTTCGGCGGCTCTGAAGTCATGTCGCGCATTGCATACGATACCGGGCACCCGGGAAGACTGCTGATGCGCACGCTGGCCGGCTATTTGAGCCACGCCATCGAAAAATTCCCCGTCGATCCGAAGACCATCTACGAGATGGTGGTGGTGGGCAACTCCACCATGAGGGATCTTTTCTTTTGGCAGAGCGTGTACTCGATCGGGCAGACGCCCTACCGGTCGATCACGGAAATCGAAAGGTCCGAGGGCAAGCGCACGACTACCAGCCTTGTGCAGACGGGGCTGCACAGCCTTCTGCCGATCCATCCCAAGGCGCGCGTGTACGGCGCTCCGATCGTCAGCGGCCACGTGGGAGCGGACGCGGCGGCCGGCATGCTGGCCGTGGACCTGGCGCACGAAGAGCGGCTGGTGGCAGTGATGGACATCGGGACGAATACCGAGTTGATTGTGGGCAACAGGCACCGCATTCTGGCGGCGTCCTGCCCGGCCGGCCCGGCCTTCGAGGGCGGAGCCATCGCATGCGGCATGCCTGCGCTGGACGGAGCGATTGAAGAAGCGGCGCTGGATGACGACGGCGTCTTTCGGCTGCGCGTCATCGGCGACGGAGCGCCGGAAGGCATTTGCGGTTCCGGCCTGGTGGACGTATTGAGCGAATTGCTGCGTACCGGCCGCATGAACGAGATGGGCCGCTTTGAGGATGACGTGCGGCGCGTCACGCTCCACCGCGGCCCGGACCAGGAGATATTCCTGCTGGAGAGCGACGTGAATGAACTGGCCCAGGCCAAGGGCGCGAACGTCGCCGGATTGCACGTAGTCTTCAGCGGCTACGGGATCGACTTCGACGACATCGATGTCTTCTACCTGGCGGGCGGGTTCGGGCGGCATCTCAACGTTGAAGCTTCAAAGCGCATCGGGCTGGTGCCCGGCCTGGATTCGAAAAAGATCGTCCAGGCCGGCAACATCGCCATCGAAGGCGCGACTATTGCGCTGCTTTCGAAGTCGAAGCGCCGGGAGCTCGAAGAACTGGTGAACAAGGTCGAGCACTGCCGGCTGGAAACCCATCCGGATTTTTTCAATTTCTTTGTAGAGGGTTGTCAATTCAAGCCAGTGGAGCCGATGCCATGCACCCGGTAGCAGAAGCCATCGAGATGGTAGGCACGCTTTCCGACGTGAAGGTGCTGCCGGAAGAGTATGCGCGGCTGCTCGGCTATCCGCGCGGCTGGGTGCTCGAGGGCCGGGCAAGGGAACTGGCGGATTGGGCGCGGGACTGGTATGCGCGGAACGGACGGCCATGGTTCTATGCGCGGCAGGCGGAGAACCTGGAGATCGCCGGCGATTCCATTTTCATGGATGGAACGCCGTTCGTGAGCAAACGGCTGAAGAACACGCTCCAGCAAGCGGAAGCTCACAGCGTGATTCTGGTTGCCGTGGGCGCGGGCCCTGAAGCGGAAGAGGAAAGTCGCCGGCGCTGGCAGGACGAAAAGCCCGACGAATATTTTTTCCTGGAGGTGTTCGGGTCGGCCGTTGTGGAGCACCTCACCACAGTGGCTGGAGCGCGCCTGTGCGATTGGGCGGAACAGCACGGCATGGCGGTGTTGCCGCATTATAGCCCCGGCTATCCGGAGTGGGACGTAGCGGAACAGCCGCGGCTGCTCGAGCTGATGAAGCGGACGCGCAAGCAGGCCTTCCCTTCGCGCGTTGAAGTGTTTGACTCCGGCATGTTGCGCCCCAAGAAAACTCTGCTGGCGGTGTTCGGTTTGACGCGTCACACGGAACGGCTGCGCAGGCTTACCGATCTGGTTCCCTGTGAAAGCTGCTCGTTCGGACCCTGCCAGTACCGGCGCGCGCCGTACCGGCGGGCGCCGCGGGGGTGGGGCGAGCCACTCCCTGCGCAGGTTGGGGTGCTCGAGCGGGACGCCGAGTACAGCGTGAATCGAAAGGCTCTGAAGCGCTGGGCGGAGGAGCGTCTTTCCATGCGCGTAGACGAAGACGGCTCGGTAGACGCTGTTTTCCGCTACGAAGGAACTACCTGCACCAATATGGGCCGGCCGCTGGTCTTCAACTACAGCGTGAAGCTGGGCCCGCGCGGCGAAGGCTATCCGATCAGGGAACAGCGCTGCGCCCCGGCCGCCGGCGATACGGGCCATGAAGCCATGTGCCAGTATATGGAGGACCCCGCGCGGCTGATGGCCGCCATCGACGGCGAAAAGCCGCTTGGCGGAGAACGCCTGAATGCCGTCTTACGGTGGCAGCGCAAACCGTCGGCCGCGGGCTGCTATTGCGACGCTGCCGGCCGCGAACACAAATGGGGCCTGGTGCTGGAAACGATTCACTACGCTCTGGCGCAGAAAGAATCGGCCTGAGAAGATGGAGACTCGATGAAGAAACTCTTGCAGGACGCAAGCCGGGAGCGGCCGCTGCTGTGCGACGGCGCCATGGGCACGCAACTGATGATTGCCGGATTGGAACAGGGCAATTGCGGCGAGGCATGGAATCTCACCCATCCGGAAAGAGTGCTCGCCATCCAGCGCCGCTACGCGGAGGCCGGCGCGGACTGCATCATCACCAACACCTTCGGCGGGTCGCGCATCATGCTCAACCGGCACGGCGAATCCGGCCAGGTAGTCGCAATCAACAAGGCGGCCGTGGAGATCGCGCGCCAGGCCTTCGACGGCCGGGAAGGCTACGTGCTCGGGGACATCGGGCCGTTCGGCGGCCTGCTCGAGCCGTTCGGCGATTTCACTGAAGATCAGGTTCGCAGCGCCTTCGAGGAGCAGGTCGCGGCTCTGCTGGATGGTGGCGCGGACGCCATCATCGTCGAGACGCAGACTTCACTCGAGGAGCTGTTGATCGGCATTCAGTCGGCACAAGCCGCGGGCGCCCGGTGCATCATCGGGTCCATGGCCTACGACGTCACTCTCGACGGCTCGACCTTCCGCACCATGATGGGCATTGAACCGGAGCGGGCCGCGGAATTCATGGAGGAGCACGGCGCGCACGTTGTGGCGTTGAACTGCGGCACCCGCATGGACATGCAGCGCGCGCTGGCGGCCGTGGAGCGCTACAAGAGCGTGACCAGCCTGCCGGTGATGGCGCAGCCCAACGCCGGGCAGCCCAAGCTGGTGAAAATGAAAGTGGTCTACGACGAATCGCCGGAGCTGATGGCGGCGGGACTGATGCCGCTGCTCGAAGCGGGCGCGAATGTGGTGGGAAGCTGCTGCGGCAGCACTCCAGATCACACCCGCGCGTTCAGAAAAGTGATGGACGAATTTCTGGCGTCAAAAGGAATCGAAGCCAGCGGAGCCCAGCGTGAAAGCCAAACTTTGTGACCTGAATCCGGCTGCTGGAGACAAACTCCCGCGGCACACCGACGACAAATCCGGCATCGGCGTTCACTACGTGGACGCCTACATCAAGCCGATGAATGCGAAGCTCGAAGACGGGACGGCGGTGCGTTGCAAGCGGCGCGGATTGAAGATTGTTCTCTCCGCGGGCGGCAAGAAGGGCGAAGGCCTGATGCGCAGGATCGATGTGAGCCCCGACCCGGTGGTGATGCTCGACGCAGCCCTCAAGGAAGCCGCGCAGGCAGCGGGCGTCGAGCTCACGATCGAAGACGGTGCGATTTTTGTTTCGCTCTGACGCGCGGATCGACAGATCGGCTGGGTTTCTGAACCGGCTATTCTTTCCGTTGCGATTGAGCGTCAAGGTATTCCAGGTCCCAAGATCGGGACCTGGGGCACCCAATGTTGGCGCAACGTCATGCGTTCAGGAACTTCACCAGGTTGGTGTAGCTGATCTGCAGGCTTTCGAGCGGTGGGCGCTCGGTCTGGTCCTGCTCGACGTACATATAGGGAATGCGATCTTCACCGGCCAGGCGCAGAATCGTCGTCCAGTCCAGGGTGCCCGTGCCCACCTCGGTAAAATGAGCGGAGTCCGGCCCGGTTTCTACCGACGTGGGCACGTTCGGCTTGCGGTCCTTCAAATGGAGCGACTGGATGCGCGCGCCGTACTGGCGCAGCATGGCGACGGGATCGCGCCCGGCCTGCGCCACCCAATAGCAGTCCATCTGCCACTGCACCAGCGCGGTGTCGGTGTTCTTCATCAGCACATCGAAGCCGGTGACGCCGCCGAAGTCCTGAAACTCCGCGTTATGGTTGTGAAATCCGAACTTCAGTCCCATGCCCTTTGCCTGCGCGCCCCACTTGTTGTACTGGTCGGCGCCGCGCTTGTATCCGTCGGCCGAGTTGGCGATGGTTTTGGGTATGGAGGAGCAGACGACGTACTCTACGCCGAGCTCCTTGGCGTAATCGAACCGGGTTTCGAAATCCTCGTAGCCGAAATGCGCGCTGGGCACAGTCAGGCCCGCGTCCAGAATGGCCTGACGCAGATCCTTTGCGCTTATTCTGTACTCCGCCACGAAGGTCTCTACGGTTCGATAGCCGATCTTGCGGATGGCCTGCAGCGTGCCGGGCAGGTCGTTCTGCACCAGGCTGCGCACGGTATAGAGCTGAACGCCCAGCGGCCGGTCGATGCTTCGCGCAGCGGCCAATGGCTCAAGCGCCGCGACGGCCAATGCGGCTGCCGCGTCCCCAAGGAACTCTCTTCGCGTCGGCATGGTGCATTCTCCTCTGGAATCAAGATGAACTGCAGGCGCCGCGCAGATTGAACGCATTCACCTTATCGTTCCGGTTTCGCGGTGACGGGCGCGCCAATCGGATTGAGCCTTCGGCAAAGGCGCCGGAAAGAACGGAATCGAAAGTAGAGGAAATCTATTACAATTGATTGGCACTGTCAAGGCGACTGCTAGCTTTCTACTGTCTTGAGCGCGGATTGCAGCCGGGAGCCGGCAAAGGCGGATAGAATTTACAGGGAGTTGCAGCGGCGGAGGCGGCGTTGGCGGGGAGCAATCCCGGTTACAGGCCCCTCAAATTCAGGGGTGAAGGGAAGAAAAGGCCGGCTTGACAATCGATCTTAATCGATTATAGAGTTGTTCCTTCCATGGGAGGCGCCCTATGGTTGCCGCGTGCACAAACCCTTGCCTGGCTGGTCGCCGAACGAGAAAACGATCCGGATTGAGGCGCGGATGATAGAGCGCAATCTGCTTGTGGTGCAAGGCGGCGGGCCAACGCAGGTGTTGAACGCGACGCTTGCCGCGATCATGGAGGAGGCCCAGGCGCAGGGCAAGTTCAAGCGGATGATCGGCGCCAGGTCGGGAATCAATGGTCTGCTGAAGAGCGGTGGAGTGGAACTGAGCCGGCTGTCTCAGGCCGAGCTGAAACTGCTCCGCGCGAGTCCCGGCGCGGCGCTTGGCTCTTCGCGCGCCAAACCATCGGAGGAAGATCTGGGGCAGTTGGTCGAGTATTTGCGCCGCCACAAGGTGAGCGATCTCCTGTTTGTGGGTGGAAACGGCACCATGCGCGGAGCGGAGACGGTAAGCCGGTTTTGCCGCAAGTCGGGCTATGGCGTTCAGGTGCTCGGGGTTCCCAAGACGGTAGACAATGACATTGCGGTGACCGACCGCTGCCCCGGCTATGCAAGCGCCGCACGATATATTGCGCAGTCCACGCGCGACCTGGGCATGGACGTGCGATCGATGCCGCAGCCGGTTTCGATTCTGGAGACCATGGGGAGAAGCGTGGGATGGCTGGCCGCCGCGGCCGCCGCGGGAAAACGGGATGAGCTGGACGCGCCGCACCTGGTGTATCTGCCCGAGCGCGCCTTCGGCATGGATGATTTTCTCGCCGCCCTCGATGGACTTGTTGCCAGGCAGGGATGGGCGGTGGTGGTGGTGGCGGAGGGGATTCGGGGGCGGAATGGGCGGTATGTCTTCCAGGTGGACGATCCGGCGCAGAGCGATCCGCTGAAGCGCCCCATTACCGGAGGCGTAGCGCAGTTTCTGGCCCAGGCTGTGGCCCGGCATTTGAAGATGCGCTGCCGCAGCGAAAAACCCGGGTTGCTGGGAAGGGCATCGATGCTGCACGCGTCCGAACAGGATATCCGCGACGCCGAACTGGTGGGACGCGGCGGAGTGCGCGGCCTGCTGGGCGGCGAAACGGACAAGATGGTGTCGCTGCGTCCGCTTGAAAGCCGCGGCGAAACCGGATACGAATTCGTCTCCCTGGACCGGGTTGCCGAAGTGGAAAGACCTTTGCCTTCGGAATGGATCTCGGATGGCGCGATTCCGGTGAAGGACAGGTTCTTTCAGTATCTTGAGCCGCTGATGGGCGATCTCATGCCTTACTGCGCTCCCTTTGCCGAATGAATGGATCGTTGGAGGAAAGGATGACGATGCGGGAGTCCATGCCGGATGCCGTTTCAGGCCCGGTGGGCGTGCTGATCCTGGGGCGCAAGCGCCCCGGCTTCGACCAGGAATGGAATCAGATTGTCTGCCGCCGCGCGCTGGATGCACTGAAGAGCCTGGGCTATGCAACGGCCGGCGCCGATGAGCCGGTGGTGGACGATGCGAGCATCGGCGCGGCGCTCAAGAGAATCGAGCAGGCTGGGTGCGAGGCGCTGGTCATGCTGCAGCCCTCGATGGGGCACGGGCAACTGGCGCTCACGGTTGCGCAGCAATGGGCCGATCCGGTGGTTCTGTGGGCTACGCCGGAAAGGCCGGGCGATGGCAAAGTGAGCTCGTGCTCGCTGGTGGGGCAGCATCTGTGGGGCTCGTCGCTGCGCCAGTCGGGACACGCCTTCGAGCTGGTCTACGGAGACCCGGACGATGCAACGCTGCGTTCAGACATGGTTCAAGCCGTTGCCATCGCGCGTACGGTCCGCGCGCTGCACCGCGCCAAAGTGGGCGTCATCGGCACGCACGCTCCGGGGTTCATCGATCTGGCTGCCGACCCGTTTCTGCTGCGCAGGACGATGGGCATCCAGTTGCACCCGCTGAGCCTGCCGCAGTACATCGAGCGGGTGCATGCGGTCGGCGAAGAGGCAGTGCGGAAAGATGTGGAACGCGTCCTCGATTTGAAGCTGCCGATGGATGGAGCGACCGCGGACGCGCTGGGAATGAATTCGCGCTGCTATCTGGCGATGCTGGAGGTGATCGAAGAAGAAAGCCTCGACGCGCTGGCGCTGCAATGCTGGCCGGAGCTGCCCAACATGCTGGGCCAGTGGCCTTACCTGGCGGTGTCGCGGCTGGGCACCGAGGGACGCGCGGTCTCGATTGAGGGCGACGTCGACGGTGCGATCGGCAGCCTGATGGGGACGCTGCTGGGAGCGGGTCCGGGCTTCCTGACGGACTGGCTGGAGCACGACCGGAGCTCGATTTTCTTCTGGCATCCGGGCATGGCTCCGATGAATATGTGCAACCCGGTCGGCAGCGAGGGCGGACCGACGCTGGCGCAGCATTTCAACGTGGTGAAGCCGCTGGTGGTGGATGGGCAGATTCGCGTGCATGAGCCGGTCACGGTCTCGCGGCTGTGGCGGTGCGGCGACCGGTACCACATGACGGCATTTGAAGGCCGCACCGTGACGCCCAGGCGCAAGGTGACCGGGAACACCGCGCTGGTCGAGATTGCGGAGTCCGATCTGGCGCAGGGCGGCGACGTTCCGGCGCGTTTTGACCGGCTGGTGCACGCAGGGATGCCGCATCATGTGATTTTGTCGTTCGGCAAACATGCCGAAACGCTGCGCCGGCTTGCGCGGGCGCTGGATTTGGAATGGTGCGCATGATCCGCGGGACGGGCAGATTTTCGCCGGCCATGCGGATGCGGTCATGTTTCTGTTGCAGGGAGTGACTTGAGGCAGTTTCGATGAGCGAGGAGCACCTGAAATCGTATAAGGTCTATCTCGGCGGAAAATGGATCGCTACCGGCGAAGAGATCCCGGTGACGAATCCCGCGACCGGCGAGCCCTTTGCGCGCGTCTCGGCCTTGAGCCGCGAGCACATCCGCTCCGCTCTCGAGGCCGCGCAAGCGTCCTTTTCCGCGTGGCGCGCCACTACGGCCAGGGAACGAGGCGCGCTGCTGCACCGCGTGGCCGACGAAGTGAACCGCCGCGCCGATGAGATTGCCCGCATCATCACGCTCGAAAACGGCAAGCCGCTGGCGCAGAGCCGCGGCGAAGTGGCGATGACCGAGGACCACCTGCGCTGGTTCGCCGAAGAGGGCCGGCGCGCGTACGGGCGCGTGATTCCGCACCAGGTGCTGGGCAAGCGCAACCTGACGGTGAAGGCGCCAATCGGCGTTGTCGGCGCGATTTCGCCGTGGAACTTCCCGCTGGTGCTGGCGGTGCGCAAAGCCGCGCCGGCGCTGGCGGCGGGCTGCCCGGTGATTCTCAAGCCGTCGTCGCAAACGCCGCTGTGCGCCATCGCGTTCGCGGAGTGCGTGGAAGCGGCGGGAGTTCCCGGCGGCGTGTTTCAGCTCGTCGTGGGCAACGCGCGCATGATCTCGGAAGAGTTCCTCGCCAATCCAATCTGCCGGAAGGTCACCTTCACCGGCTCTACCGAAGTGGGCAGGGAACTGATCCGCGCAGCCGCGCCGTCCATCAAGCCGCTGTCGCTTGAGCTGGGCGGGCTGGCGCCGCTACTCATCTTCGCGGACTGCGACCTGGAACAGGCCGTAAAGGAAACTTTGGTGGCGAAGTTCCGGAACACCGGCCAGTCGTGCATTGCGGCTAACCGCATTTACGTGCAGCGCTCGATCCACGATGCGTTCCTCGACCGGTTTGTTGCCGGCGTGGAAAAACTCAAGACGGCGGACGGGCTGGAACCGGGCGTCGATGTGGGACCGCTCATCAACCAGCAGGCGCTGGACAGCGCGCTGGGGCAGATTGAGGACGCCGTAAGGCACGGCGGCAAATTGATATGCGGAGGCAAGAGGCTGGCCGGAACGAGCGGATACTTCCTCGAACCCACGGTCATCGACGGAGCCGGGAACGCGGCCCTTTGCATGCGCGAAGAGACTTTTGCCCCGGTGGCTCCCATCTCAACTTTCGAAACGGAAGAGGAGGCCATCGAGCTG
The DNA here is from genome assembly GCA_963770555.1 of uncultured Acidobacteriaceae bacterium. Taxonomy (GTDB): domain Bacteria; phylum Acidobacteriota; class Terriglobia; order Terriglobales; family Acidobacteriaceae; genus Telmatobacter. Next base: position 1,719,140 of record CAVYQC010000005.1, on the reverse strand, counting down.
GCGAACGGCAGCGACTACGGGCTCAGCGCCTATGCGATGACGCGCGATGTGGCGCGCGTGTTCCGGCTGGCGGAGCGGATTGAAGCCGGGACGCTGGGCATCAACGACGGCGCGCCCACCACCAGCCAAAGTCCCTTTGGCGGCGTGAAGCAGAGCGGCTGGGGCCGCGAACTGGGCAACGAAGGTCTGGAAGCATTTCTCGAGACCAAGCACGTGTCGATTGGCGGAATCTGAAAGCGGCATGTGGAGAGCTTCATGGAAAAGAGACGGAAGGAGCAAACGCGATGATTCATTTTCTAGTCCACGATACAGCGGACACGGTGGCCGTGGCGGTGGTGGATATTGCCGCCGGGACAGAGTGCGCCGGCCGGGATCTATCCACCAACAAGCCGCTCAAGGCAAAGACGGCGGAAAACATTCCGCTCGGCCACAAGTTTGCGCTCAAGGATTTCTCGGTGGGCGAGACGGCCATCAAGTATGGCTGTGAGATCGGAAGGGCGGTTCAGCCCATCTGCACCGGGCAGCACGTACACGTGCACAACCTGAAGACCAAGAGGTGGGCGTAATGAACGACGAGAAAATTCTGGCGTACCGGCGCGAGAATGGGCGCGTAGGCATTCGCAATCACGTGGTGATCTTGCCCGTAGACGACATTTCCAATGCCGCCTGCGAAGCCGTGGCCAACAACATCAAGGGGACGCTCGGCCTGCCGCACGCTTACGGGCGCTTGCAGTTCGGCGAGGATCTCGAGCTTTTTTTCCGCACCATGATCGGGACGGGCGCGAACCCCAACGTGGCCGCGGTGGTGGTGATCGGCATCGAGCCCGGATGGACCCAGCGGATTGTGGAGGGAATCGCTAAAACGGGCAAGCCGGTGGCGGGATTCTCGATTGAAGGCCAGGGCGATATTGCGACCATCGCTCAAGCTTCAGTGAAGGCCAAGGAGTTTGTGCAGTGGGCGTCGGAGCTGCAGCGGAGCGAATGCAAATTCAGCGAGCTCTACATCAGCGTGAAATGCGGGGAGTCCGATACCACGACCGGCCTTGCAAGCTGCCCGGCGGTGGGCAACGTGATCGACAAGCATTGCGCGATCGGTGGCACCGCCTCGTTCGGCGAGACTTCGGAGCTGACCGGGGCGGAGCACATCGTCGCCGCGAAGGCTGCCAGCGAAGCCGTGCGCAAACAGTTCATGGCGGCCTTCGAGGACTATCAGAATCTCGTCTTCGGCCAGAGATCGGACGATCTCTCCGAATCGCAGCCCACCAAGGGCAACATCGCCGGCGGCCTCACCACCATTGAGGAAAAAGCGCTGGGCAACGTGGAGAAGCTGGGCAAGAGGACCCAGTTTGTGGGCTGCCTGAAACCGGCGGAAGCGCCAACGGACAAGGGCCTGTGGTTCATGGACACTTCGAGCGCCGCGGCCGAGGCCGTCACTCTGTGGGCTGCATCGGGCGCGGTGGTGCACCTGTTCCCCACCGGCCAGGGCAACGTAATCGGCAACCCCATCGAGCCGGTCATCAAGCTCTCCGGAAATCCGAAGACGGTGACTTCAATGAAAGATCACATCGACCTCGACGTCTCGCCGATTCTGCAGGGAGAGATGACCCTGGACGAGGCAGGCGATGCGCTGATCGAGATGGTGGTGCGCACGGCCAACGGGCGGCTGACCGCGGCGGAGGCACTGGGGCATCGCGAGTTCGTGATGACTAAGCTCTATCGCAGCGCGTAGAGCATTTTCAGGAACCGTGTACGGTCATTGGCGCCCCGCTCCCGCGCGATTTTGCTTTTGCGGCCAGGTTTCTGACGGTGTGAATTGGCGTGCTTCGTTTCACGTTCGTGCTATCCCAGGTTAGGCAAGAACAAGAACGCGCCGAGCCTGGGGCACCCGCCCCCGTCGAACGGGCCAGATTCCGCAATCGAGGTTCAAATGAACCGATACCCGCAAGAGGCCTTGCAAAATCTCGTTGCTCAACTCGCGGCCGGCGTAGGCGTGCCGGAGGAGGATGCTGCGCTGTTTGCCGAGGCGCTGGTGGACGCGGACCTGCACGGCGTGCCCACCCACGGCCTGTCGAGACTGAATATTTATCTGAAGCGGATCGAGGCGGGATTGATCGATCCCAGGGCTTCACTCGAATTCGAAAGCCGAGCGGCGAGCGTTCTTTCCGTCGACGCTGGAAACGGCCTGGGCCAGGTGCAGGCAAGAAAAAGTTTGGATCTGCTTATGCCGCTGGCCCGGCAAAATGGCGTGGCGGCGGCGGCGGTCCGCAATTCGCAGCATTTCGGCGCGCTCTCCTGGTATTCGAATTACGCGGCGAGCCAGGGGCTGGTTCTGCTGGCAATGACCAACTGCGAACCGGCCATGTCACCGGAAGGCGGATACGAAGCATTTTTCGGCACCAATCCCATTGCGGCTTCGTTTCCCACCGGCAAAGGATACACGGTGAAGATCGACTTGGCCACTTCGACCGTGGCGCGGGGCAACATCATCGCGGCGCAAAAAAAGAAACAACCCATTCCAACCGGATGGGCGCTCGATCCGGAGGGCAAGCCCACCACCGATGCTTCCGAAGCGCTGCTGGGCACGGTGCTCACCATGGCCGGACACAAGGGCTACGCACTGGCGCTGATGGTAGAACTGTTCAGCGGCGTGCTTTCCGGCGCGGCCATCGGCCCAGACGTTGGATCGATGTACAAGAATCTCGACCGCAAGCAGGATGTGGGCCATTTCTTCTGCCTCTTCGATATCGCGGCCTTCCTGGATTACGGCGAATACCTGCGGCGCATGGACGCGACCATCGACCGCATCAATTCGGCAAAGAGGCGGCCCGGCGTGGAAGAGATTCTGGTGCCGGGAGAGCGCTCGGCGCGAAAAGCCATTCTCAATCGCGCGCAAGGCATTCCGGTTGCGGATGAAACCGTGGCCGAGATGGAGCAGTGGTGTTCCCGCTTGAAGATCGCGTTCAACTGCCATGAGGGGTCGTGCTGAGTTATGCCGGATATTGTGATCTCCGAATACATGCATGGCGCCGCTTTCGAGGCGCTCCGCTCCCATTTCGACGTGCTGCTCGATCCGGAGCTATGGAAGACTCCCGATGTGCTGGCGGAAAAGGTGAAGAACTGCCGGGCGCTGATCGTGCGCAACCAGACGCCGGTGAACGCCGCGCTGATTTCCGTTGCCGACGATTTGCTGGTCATCGGCAGGGCCGGCGTGGGGTTGGACAACGTGGACGTGAAGCAGGCCGAACAGGCGGGCATCGTGGTCAGCTTCACGCCCGACCAGAACGCCATCAGCGTGGCGGAGATTGCCATGGGAATGATGCTTGCGCTGGCCCGTCATATTCCGGCGGCGGACCGCGATACGAAGAGCGGAGACTGGCATCGGCACAAGTTCATGGGCACCGAGCTCTATGGCAAGACTCTGGGCATTGTGGGCGCGGGAAAAATCGGATACCTGACCGCGCGGCGCGCCATGGCCTTCGGCATGAAGGTGCTCGCGTACGACCCTTTTCTGAGCCAGGACAATATCCTGCTCAGCGAAATTCAGGCCGAACTGGTGGAACTGGATGAGCTGCTGGCCCGCGCGGACGTGGTGTCGTGCCATTTGCCCGCCACGCCGCAGACGGTGGGACTGCTGGATCGCGAGCGCTTCCGGAAGATGAAGCCGGGAGCGCTCTTTATCAACACGTCGCGCGGCAGGGTGGTTTCGGAACCGGATCTGGTGGACGCGCTGAAATCGGGAATCGTGGGCGGCGCGGCGCTGGACGTGCGCAGCAAGGAGCCGCCGCAGTTGAGCGAGCTGGAGACGCTGCCGAACGTGATCCTGACGCCGCACATCGCTGCCTTTACGCGCGAGGCGCAGAAGCGCGTGACCGCGGCCGTGTGCGAAGACGTTGCCCGCGTGCTCGATGGAAAGGCCGCGGTGAATGCCGTGCGCAGCGCGGTGCCGCGGAGGCTGGCGTCGAAGTAGGAATCGGGATTCGATCGATCCGCGTCAACGCCTCCTTACGCGGGTTGCGCCAATGGATCGGACGGCTGGTCGAGAGTGCGATATTTCCTTCCCACCGCGAACAGCGCGATGGTGCCTGCCAAGGGCATGAGCCCTACCAGCAGAAAAACGGGGGCGTAGGAGGCGCGGTCCACCAGGAAGCCCGTGAGCAGGGGAAAAAGCATTCCGCCCAGGCCAGCGGCAATCCCCATCAGGCCGGCGGCGCGCCCCACCTGTGGGTCGGGAAACAAGTCGGTCACCGCGGCGAACATGTGCGCGGAAAGAAAATTGTCGGCAGCGACGGCCACCGAGATCATCACCATCGCCGGGCCGATGTGGCGCAGATACGGCACCGCAAGGCTGGCAACGCAGAGCACGGCGCTGCCATACATGGAAATGCGCCGCGTATTGCGCACCGTTACGCCTCTGCGTATGAGCACGCCGCCCACCCATCCGCCGGCCACGCCGCCCACGTCTCCCATCAGGAACGGAATCCATCCCACGATGCCGATCTCGGTCATGGACAGATGGCGGGCGCTGAACAGATAGCTTGGAATCCAGTACCAGTAAAACTGCATGACCGGCCCGATAAAAAACCGGCACAGCATCACCGCCCAGGTGGACGATTGACCCAGCATTTGCCGTGCTGAGACTGCAGGCAGCCCGGCTTCGGCCTCGACCTTAGGCTCACGCCTGAACACCAGCCACCAGACGGGAACCCAAAGGAATCCGGCCAGGGTCGGCACCAGAAACGCGGTGCGAAACCCGTAATGCTGGAGCAGATAAACAATGAGCGGCGGCGCGATGGTGGCCCCTATCACGCTGCCGCCGTTGAATATGCCGATGGCCAGCGTCCGGTCTTTCTTTTCAAACAATCGAGTCACGGTCTTGATGCCGCCCGAATAGGCGCCGCACTCGCCTGTTCCTTTCCAGAACTGCACAATGCCCAGTTGAAGTCCGGATGCGGCCAGGGCCAGCGATCCGGTGGCCGCCGACCACCAGCAAACGGCCACCGACAAACCCAGCCGCGCCCCCAGCCGGTCCATCAGGTAGCCCATGGGAAACTCGCCGGACATCATGCCGAAGCCCAGCGCCGAGACGATGCGCCCATACTGCTGGTTGGAGAGATGGAAGACCGTCCGCAGCGCCGGCGCCATGACCGAGAGCGCCTGGCGGGCTACAAACAGGATGACGGTGAGCAAAAAGAGAAGGCTGAGAATCAGCCAGGGATGGCCGCCGGCCTGGCCGGGCGTGGCGGCGCCGCTCTTCTCCTGGAATCTCCTGTCAGCTTGTGGCAACCGTCCTCCAGCAGTCCGATCGGCAAGTCTTGCCGCACGGTTCAATGCAGGCTGCGCAGATTTCCGCCTGCGCGCCGGCGGGCCGGCACTGAATGGAAGCTATGCTTGCATACTGCGGGCCTGATGCCAAGGACGAGCGGATGCAAGCACATTGTTAATGTCCTTTACATTCCTGAGGCCGGCCGTATTCAACCACTCCTCCAGCGCCGCTGCGCCATGCTTTACGTAGACCGGCACGCCGTCCTGCCATGTGGCCCTGCCGCCCAGAACGCCGTGAAACTCCACGCCGCTTGCGACGGCCAGTTCCAGAGTCTCCACAAACACCTGGCTCGAGACGCCGGCCGAGAGATACACGATGGGTTTGTCAGTCAGTGCGGCCGCGGCGCGGGTGATTTCCATGGCCTCGGCGAGCGTGTGGAGTTTATGGCCATTGAATGCGCGCGTGCCCTCTACATAGGCCATCTGGATGGCAATCTCCACCTTCAAAACGTCTGCCCCATAACGCTCGCGCGTGAACTCCTCTATCGATTTGAGCACGATCTCCGGCTTCCTGCGCGCATATTCAAGGCTCGACTCGCCCTCGCCGTGCACGTCGTATCCCAGGCACTCCAGAAAAAACGGGATGTCGACGGTCCGGCATTCCGCGCCAATCCGTTCCACCCAGGCCTTCTTGCGGTCGTTCACCCACTCTTTTTCAAAAGGCGTGTAGTAGACGAGGATTTTGATTGCGCTGGCGCCCGCTTCCTTGACACGAAGCGCCGACCAACCCTCCGACAGGGAAGGCAGCCGCTCCGGCCGGTCCGGGCTGTAACCCGCATGTTCATAGGCCAGCAGCAGTCCCTTTCCGTTGATGTGTTTTGCGGCTTCGAGACCGTACTCCAGATCGAGCAGAATCGACGACGCCTCTTTGGTGAGCGTTCTGGCGACCAACTGCTTGAACTCGGACATCATTTCCGCCGGCGGCTGGCTGCCGCCAAGTTCCCTGGCCAGCATATTCTTGAGCAGCCCGCGCTGATCCATGGCCACCGCGGCGATCACGCCCCGGCGATCGGCGACGGCGTTCAGGCCTGCGATCTTGCCAGGCGTCAAATTTGTCGGCATTGCATTCCCCCGTGTTGATGGCTTCCGAGCGGCCTGCCGTCGATGTGCAGGCCTGGCCGCAACTGCGGCGGCGCAGGATCGGGAGCGGAGAGCGCCGGTCCTTCAAGGCGCAAGAAACTATATCGAAACTGCGCAGCCGGTGTCAATCGATGATAAAAGATAGCCAATGATTTCAACCGCACTCGCTGTCGCTTCCTTCATCTTCCCATGAGCTCGCTGCGGCCCTTGCGCTTGCGCCCGTCCAAGCGCCCCATCGGGGCAGGTCTGTCTGGCAATTGCATCGGTTTCCTGGCAGGAACTTGCTTTCCGGGGCCAAATTCCGCAGTCGTGGTAAGGGAAGACGCGGGCGTTCAAGAGGCATCGGTTGCAGTCGGTTAGACACAGAACGGCCTCCCGACGGCGCAGGTAATCAGCCTGTCGCTGCCCATAACTGATTGTATTTAGGCCTCATAGAAAAATCGATTGAAATTGATTGACAGCAGTGATTTTCCCTGCCTATACTGCGCGCCGAATCGAATTCCGCTGTTTTTCGATGCTGGAACTGCGGCGAAGTAAGGATTCGCTGGCCGAGGCCACCGTAGCTCTCATCTGTGTCGCGGGCCGGAAGCGGTTGGTTGCCGATTCACCTTCATTCATCGAGCGTTCGCGAATCCGTAGAACTGCGGGGTTTTCATTTTGACGATGAAACTCAAGGAACGGTCCCTATGCCGGCGCTTGACAGAAAGGGACGCAGACCCCACACTGTGCTTATCCGGCTGTGGGCATCGTTTTCGAGTTGCCGGCCCGGAGAGCGATTTAGTTCGAGATATCCATGAGTTCCATTTTCACTCCCGCGATGTGTCTGTGCTGCAGCTTGTGCGGCGCAGTGCGGGCGTGTACTTTGGGCTGAACTCAGAAGCAATCTCTGAACCCAGACGACCCACCCGCCAGATGGCGCGGTGGGTTTTTATTTGGGCGCAATTTGCGGTTTCACAAGAGGCTTGAAAAGCACCGGTGGCGAAGTGGCTAACGCGCGGGTCTGCAAAACCTGTATTCGCGGGTTCGATTCCCGCCCGGTGCTCCAACAATTTTTAGAGCTTCACGCGGCAATCCTGAATTCTGCGCGCGGCCGGAACCGGTAGACGCGGGAGGTTCATGAAAAGGAACACACGGAGAGAGGTTCTTCAGGCGCTGGGAGCTCTCGCCGCCGGCGGAACTCTTTCGGCCCTCGAAGCGCGCGGCGTGTACGCGCAGGCCGGCGGCACGCCTGCGCGCATCCACTTTGGCGTGCAGTTGAACGCGTTTCCGATCGACACCAAAAACTTTCAAAGTTTTCTCGACGCTCTCGGTCAAGTCAAGCAGATCGGCTACCAGGGATTTGAATCGAGCTTCCGCAATGTAAGCGGGCAGTTCGCCGCGCCTGAACCGGCTCGCCGCAGCATTGAACAGTCCGGCCTCACGTTCTTCGGAATTCATCTCTTTTTTCCCAACGAGATGTACGACCAAAACACGAGAATCGCGGCGCCCTCGGTGTATGAGCCGGTGGCTCGCGGCGGGGCCGCGCTGGGCGCGAGGCACTTGATCCTGAGTGGCGCGCCGGCCGCCGATCCCGATGAGCTGAAGCGCAAGATCGACGCGCTGAACGCCGCCGGCCGGTTCGCCGAGAGCGCCGGCATCAAGGCTGCCTATCACAATCACTGGTGGGAGTTTCAATCCAAAATCGGCGAGATTGACGCTCTCTATACCCAGACCGATCCCGCGCTCGTCCATTTCGTGCTCGACGCCGGCCACGCGTACCACGGCGGCGCCGATGTTCCCGCTTTCATCCGCGCCCATTCCGCGCGCATCGTCGGCTTCCACCTGCGCGACTACCGGAATGGCCGCCTGGTGACGCTCGGCACCGGCACTTTTCCGCTGGCCCAGGTGGCGGCGACCATCAAGCAGATCGGCTGGAGCGGATGGGTGGAGAACGAAGAGGAACGCGAAGACCTTTCAAAGAACGGGATCGACGTGGTTGCCCCGGCCTACAAGGCAATGAAGGAGGCTTTCGCATCGTGAACCGCCGTGAGTTTCTTTATACAGGGGCTGCCGCGGCCGCCGTTGTCACCCGCAACCTGGATGCGCGCGCCTATGATTCGATTGCCGGCGCCAACGATCGCGTCGGCCTGGGCGTAATCGGTTGCGGCCGCCGCGCCACGGACGTTTGCGGCGGCTTTGTGCAGGACCCCAGGGTTCAGATCCGCGCGCTGGCCGATGTCTACGACAAGCAGGTGGCCGGCTTCCAGGGCCGCTTCAAGGATTACGTGGCCGAGGCGAAGATCTCGGTCCAGTACCAGGAGATGTTGGACCGCAAAGACATTGACGCGGTCCTGATCGCGACTCCCGACCACCTGCACGTCGAGATCGCAAAGGACACGCTGGGCGCAAACAAACATACCTATCTCGAAAAGCCCACGCTGCACCGCTGGTACGAGCGCGGCACGCTGATCAGGGCGGCGAAGCAGAGCCAAGGCATTCTGCAATGCGGAATGCAGCAGCGCAGCGGGGCGCACTACAAGCGGGTGAAGGAAGAGATCTTCGGCGCCGGAAAGCTCGGCGACATTGTGTTTGTGCGCGCGGTGTGGAGTAACTTCCCCTGGCAGCGGCGCATCCTTCCTTCCGAACCGAAACCCGCGGGGCTGCGCTGGGATTTGTTCCTCGGACCGGCGCCGAAAGTCCCCTTCGAGACCTCGCGATACAGCTCCTGGCGCTCGTATCACGATTATGGGAACGGCTTGCTCGCCGACATCCTTACGCATTGGGCGGACGTGGCGCAGTGGATGCTCGACGACGACCGGCCGGTAAGCGCAGCCGCGCTGGGCGGAGACTTCCAGTTACGCGGCGACCTCACCAATCCCGACACGGTGAGCGCGATCGTCCGCTACAAAAGCTGGAATCTCAACTTCGAGTCGAGCGTGCTTTCCATCCGCAACGATCGGCCTTCGGTTTATTTCGAAGGAACCGCGGGCTCGCTCAACCTGACGCGCCAGGGATACACCCTGGCCCCCAATGACGGCGCGCCCTTCGAGTTGGCCTCGACAGAGAGCCTGGAGCGCGCGCACACCGGCAACTTTATTGACGCCATCGTCAAGGGCGACAAGGTGAACGCTCCGCTCGAAGCCGGGCTGGCCGCCAGCGTTCCCGTGATGATGGCGCTTCAATCGTACTGGTCGCAGAAGTTCAGCACCCCGTTGCAGCTCGCTTAGAGGTCCGCATGTTTTCCCCGAACCTGCGGCAACATGGACACGCGAACCCCGAGACGCGGAATTTGTTCTCCCGCTCGGCATCGATGAAAGGAACCCATTCCGTGCGCTGGGTTTTCACATTCTGTAGCAAGCGAAGGCAATGAGATTCGTGGCCGTAATCAGCCGTGCCGGAGCCCGTTGAGCGGCCGGCGAGGGATGAAGCGCAAACCCGCTTCGCTGCTCGCCCGACCGGAGACACAACAGAAGCCGTGAAGACACTTACCACAACCTCGAGATGAGAAGGCATCCCCGGAGCACTTCTCTGGTGAAAGGGAAAAAATGAACAGCAGACTTCGCAAACTACTGACCCTTGCCTTTGCGGTGCTCGTAGCCATGAGCGCTGCGCACGGAATCGCACAATCCACGGGCACCATCCGCGGAACGGTAACCGACCAGAGCGGGGCTGCCATTGCAAGAGCCACGGTGACGGCGACGGACACGAATACCGGCATCACGCGCACTGAAGCGTCGAACGACAGCGGCATCTTCGTTTTTCCCGACCTGCCCATCGGCTCCTATACGTTGAAAATTGCCGCAGCGGGATTCCAGACGCAGGCTCGCCCGGCGCTGGCGCTGCTTACCGGCCAGGTGATCGACCTGGCGATTCCCATGACGGTGGGGTCGCAGACCCAGGAGATCACCGTCAGCTCCGAAACCCAGCAGATCGAAACCACCACCTCGACTGTGGCCCAATCGGTGACTCAGCAGCAGATGCGGGATCTGCCGCTCAACGGACGCAACCCGCTGCAACTGACCACGCTGACGGCAGGCACGGTGCTGACGACTACCGGCACGGAGAGCGGCCAGGAAGATAACACCGGCCTTTCGGTGAACGGCCTGAGGGCTACGGAAAACACCTACACGCTGGACGGCACTATCTATGTCGATCGCTTCTTCGACTCGGTGCCCACCATGCCCAATCCCGATGCGCTGCAGGAGTTCACCATCCAGGCTTCGAATTACAGCGCCGATCACGCCGGCGCGGGCGCGCTGGTGCAGCTCTCCACGCGTTCCGGCACCGACCAACTGCATGGCGAGGCATGGGAGTATTTCCGCAATACGGTGCTGAACGCGCGCAATTATTTTTGGTACCACCCCTACGAGCCGCCCTTCAAGTTGAACCAGTTCGGCGGCACGGTCGGCGGCCCCATCTTCAGGAGCAAGAAGGCGTTCTTCTTCTTCTCGTCTGAGGATCTGCAGCAGCGTTCCGCGCCTACGCCCATTACCGTTGAGGTTCCGACAACCGCTGAGCTGAATGGCGACTTCTCGGCATTCCTGAACCTGACGACTTCCTCCGGGGCTCCGGCGCCCGTCGCTCTCTATAACCCGGTATCCGGCTGCGCCTATGGGCAAACCGGATCGTATGCCGCCGGAACCTGCAGCGGCCCGATCACCAACATCATTCCCCAGGACAACCTTCCCGGAGACGGCCCCATTGACCCGCTCTCGGCTGCAGTGAACAAGCAGTATCTCGCTTCCGCCGAAGCCGGCTCGACGGCGGGAAGCAATGGCACCTTTAACAGTTTCAGCTCCAGCACCAACAACAACATCGACAGCACGCAGTACCTCACCCGGCTCGATTACTCCATCGGCCAGAATAATCATCTGAGCGGCCGGTACTTCTATAACCAGGACAATTTCCAACGGCCTTTCACCGCTCCGTTGGGCTTTTTCGCGGCAAACCTCTTCCGCAACCAGTCCCTGACCATCAGCGACGCGCACGTCTTCTCGAACACGCTCACGGGCGCAGTTTACGCCAGCTTCTATCGCGGTGCGCGCACGCAGATTCCTGAGGCGCCGGGCCAGAAGACTCTCCAGGATCTCGGGCAGAACGCCCCTTATGGCAGCCCGACTGAAAACCTGGTTCCATTTCCCGGCGTGCGCGCCAATATCTCCGGCTATATAGAGGCCTTCTCCGGCGGAGCGCTGACGCAGGATTCCACGACCTTCGATTTCTCCGCCCAGGTGGTGAAGTTGCTGCACACCCATACGCTGACCATGGGCGTCGATGTGGAGCGCGACCGCATCGACATGGACGACTACTCGTACACCCCGGGCGACAGCACCTCGCCCGGCTTCAACGGTGTGCGCACACAGTCGCCCTCCGGAAAGACGCCGGCCGGATATGCCTCAACAGGCAATGCCATTGCCGACTTTTACACCGGTTACGAGCAGACCTTTTATCAGGACAACGGGCGCAAAGCCTATCTGCGCGAGCTCCGTCCGGCTTTGTACGTCCAGGACGACTGGAAGACAAGCCCGAGACTCACCCTCAACCTCGGTTTGCGCTGGGATCCGTGGACGCCGCCCATTGACGACAACGGCACGTTGATGGGCTTCAATCTGGCCAACCCCGGTTTCCAGTCGGCGATTGCGCCGGGCGCGCCCAAGGGCCTGATGTTCGTCGGCGATCCCGGCACAGCGCATAGCATCTTTCAAAACAAATACAAGGACCTGGCGCCGCGCCTTGGCTTTGCCTACAACGCCTTCGGCAACGGCAAAACCGTAGTGCGCGGCGCCTACGGTTTGTTCTACGGGTTCCCTGAAGGCCTGCTGTATCAAAGAACCGATGCGATGCAGCCCATAGACCTCTACATCAATATTTCCGATCCGCCGCGGTGGGACAGCCCGTGGGCCGGGTTTACGGCGCCTGGCGTTACAGGCGATCCGTTCCCCCGCGGCCATGTCGGACCTTCGCAATTCAAGAGCTACACGTTTATTACTCCTCTTTCCGGCGGCGTGCTGAACCCCGCCTCCAAAGTGGAGTACACACAGGCTTACAACTTCACCATCGAGCAGGATATGGGGCACGGCTTCGCCTTTAACGTGGGCTACGTGGGCAACCACGCCGAGCATGTTATGGCCTCTCGCCAGTTCAATCCGGCCGTCTACAACCCCAACGACAATCCTCCCGATAGCGGAGGCAACGAAAACAACCGCAGGCTGTTTACCGGCCTGGGCGCGGTCGAGTTAGCCGACGCCTACAACTACGAGATGACAAACGCCGTAGAAGTGAATGTCACGAGGCGTTCGGCTCACGGCCTCACCTTGCTCTCCAATGTGGTTTGGATGAAGACCATCGACAATGGCTCGTCGGGCACCGAAGGCCAGGCCGGGCCGCCGAATCCATTCAACCTGAATAGCGCCCGCGGAGTCGCCGACTTCGACCAGGCGCTCCGCCTCACGACCTCGGTCAACTATCCGCTCCCCAGGCTCCAGGTCAACAATTTTGCGGGTGCGATCGTCAACGGCTGGCAGGCCAACGCCATCGTCACCTCGCAGAGCGGTCTGCCGATTACCATCACCAGCGGCGTGGACAATTCGCTTTCCGGAGTCGGCAACGACTATGCGGTCTACAATCCGGGCGTGAGCATTGCGCGTCCGGCCGGCGCCTCCAAAATCAAGGAGTGGTTCAACCCAGCCGCTTTCAGCAAGAATCCGACCCCTTCGGCCAACGGAAACGTTCAGTCGTTCGGCAACGTACCCCGCAACTCGCTGCGCGGGCCCGCTTACGAGGACACCGACATTTCGCTCTTCAAAGACATCCTGAGGGAGCACCGCGTTCACGGCCAGTTCCAGGCGGAGGCCTTTAACGCGTTCAATCACACCAACCTCGCCAATCCCACAGCGTCGGTGAGTTCGGGGACCTTTGGACAAATCACCGCTACCAGCAGCAGCACGGGCAGCGTCAACATACCTTCGCCGGTTGGCACGCAGCGCGTATGGCAGTTTGTGGCCAAGGTGATTTTCTAGATCGATCGAACTGCTGCAGCGCATTCCGCGGGTGCTGGCAGAAATAAGGCGGTTCTACCTTTGGAGAACCGCCTTGATTCTCGTGAGGGCGTGGATGACGGAAGCGAACGGACATGGAGCTTCGATTGACCATCGATGTTAATCGATGGTAGGATTCGCCTGTCTTGATCCAATCGATTAAAGGGCAGGAGGGCAGTTAAGTCATGGCCATTCAATCGCCCGTGGGAAGGCATCACGTTCGCGAGGAGATTCAGCGGCGCATCCTGTCGGGCGAGAGCCAGCCGGGAGAACGCTTGACGCAGCAGAGCCTGGCCAAGGAACTGGGCGTGGCTCAGGGCACGGTGCGGGAATCGCTGCTGGAGCTCGAGTGGCTGGGGCTGGTCGAATCGATTGACCGGCTGGGCGTTTTTGTGGGAAAACTGGACGCCGCCCGTCTTTGCGAAGCCTACCAGGTGCGTGAATTCCTCGAGGGGCTGGCCGCTCGGCTTGCCTGCGAGCATGCTTCGCGCGCCGACGTGACCGCGCTCAGAAAAATGGCGGACCATATCTGGAACCTGTCCACCGAGAAAAAAGAAGAAGAAATGGGTGCGGCCGACCGGGCATTTCACCTTCAGATCATGAACCTGTCGCGCAACAGGATTCTGCTGCGTCTCGCAGAAGGATACCGCGTGCTGGGCATGGCGGTGCGGGCGTCGCGCGACCCGCGCGTGGTTTACGAGGAACATCTGCGCATTGTTGAAGCCATCGACCACAATTTTCCCGACGAAGCGGAGAGGCTGATGCGCATGCACGTGGCGGAGGCGAGGCGGATGATCGAACAGCAGGCGGCCAAGAACGAATTCACGCCGAAGTGGGTGGCGGACTCAAAGGGACCCGGCTACGGGGAGTAAATTCCGAACCTGCGCCGCCCAAAAATCCGCATGGATGGGGCTCATTCAGGGGCGGTGCGGGAAACGCGCGGACCTTCATCTTACTTTGCCTACGGCGATTTCTTTCCCGCCGTCTGCAGCAAAGTCTCCATCTGCTCCAGCGATCGGCCTTTGGTTTCCGGCACAATTCCCCACATAAACAAGGCGGCGAGAATGCCCATCGCTCCATAAATCCAATAAGCGAACCCGTGCTTGAAGTGGTCCACCAGGTAAGGATTCTTATCGAGAATGGGAAACGTCCAACTGACAAGATAATTGGCGATCCATTGCGCCGCCACGGCCACGGCCATGGCCTTGCCGCGAATCTGGTTGGGGAAGATCTCGCTCAGGAGCACCCAGGTCACGGGCCCCCAGGAAACGGCAAAACCGGCGGTATAGACCAACATGCCGATCAGCGCAATGATGCCCTTGCCGCCCAGCCAGAAGTCCGTGCCCAACGCAATCATGCTCACCGCCATCACCAGCGCTCCGATGATTTGAAGCGGCCTGCGGCCGAGTCTGTCCACGGTCAGAATGGCAACCACCGTGAAAACAAGATTGACCGCGCCGACAATGATGGTCTGGAACAGCGAGGCGTTGGTGGTCAAGCCCATGCCTTTGAAGATATCGGTCGCATAATAGAGCACCACGTTGATGCCGACGAATTGCTGGAAGACCGAAAGCATGATGCCGATAAAGACCAGCAGCACGCCGAAGGAAAACAATTTGCCGGAATGATGTTTGCTGAGCGAGGCGCGGATTTCAGATAGCTCTCGTTCGCCTTCCTCCGGCGTCACCAGTTTGGCCAGCACCGCGCGCGCGCCGGCCTCATTCCCGCGCAGCATCAGGTAGCGCGGGGTTTCAGGCACAAGAAACAGGAGGATCAGAAAAAGGATGGAGGGAATGGTGCCGGAAAGGAACATGTAGCGCCAGCCGATGGAATTGAGCCAGGTATCGCCGCTCCCCGCTTTGGAAATGCCGAAGTTGACGAAGTAAATCACCAGCATGCCGAAGATGATGGCGAATTGGTTCCACGCCACCAGGTTTCCCCGCACCTTGGGCGGTGCGATTTCCGCGATGTACATCGGCGACAGCATGGAAGCCAATCCCACGCCGATGCCGCCCAGGATGCGATAAAAAACAAAGTTCGCCATGTACCCCGGTCCGCCGTGGCCGATGGGTGCGAAAGGAAACTCCGGCGCGGCTGCGCCCAGGGCTGAAACCAGGAAAAGCAGGGCGGCAATCATCAATCCGCGCTTGCGGCCGATGTGGGTGCTCACCCAGCCGCCGATCAGCCCGCCGACGATGCATCCGATCAGCGCACTCGAGACCACAAAGCCGAGCAACGAATTCGCGGCGTTGGCCTGGGCGGGGTTGGTCAGATCCGTGAATCGCGGATCGATGAAGTAATTTTTCAGACTGTCCACCGCGCCGTTGATGACGGCCGTGTCATATCCAAAAAGCAATCCGCCCAGGGTGGCGATGAGGGTGAGCAAAACAACGTACGGATTGAGTCGCGGCATGGAGTTCCTGAAGATTACGGGTGGACTGAAGGCGATCTTCGCAGATCAGAATTGTTCGGGCGCGAGCGCGGGAAAATCAACCTCATTCCCGCTAAACGGCCCGATGATGGAAGAGTTCTCGCCGCTTTGCACAAGGACAGTGGTTCCGGCGGCCGGATTTCCTGAAGACAAATGAATCAACTCCTCAACCGAATCGCGGCTTCGATCGGTCGGATTACCAGTTTGCAGATTGCGCGAATGTGGACCACCGAAATCATACCCTATTCGATCGACCGTAAGACGGCCCGCGGCCAGCGGCAAGTCTTTCAGCTGTCCGGCGAAGCCTGAATGGGAGGAAAATCAAAATCTCAATTCGGCCGCATCTCAAAGCGGTGGAAGGCTCCGAGGGGGCCGCCGAGCCGGGTTTTGAATGCGTGAGCGCTGCAATTCAATCCGGCGATGCGCGGGCGTCTGACGGCAACGCTGCGCCCGACCGCTGAACGGGCTGTGCAAAGCAAAAGCGGATGACGTGGTTTGATGAGCTGGCGTATGCGTTGTTAAGATCGGCGCGTTTACATTCTGGGCTTTCCAGCCGGTGCTTTATGATCTGACCTTGCATAAAGACCCAGAATAAAATTTAAGGGCAGCAGCCAGCCCAGATACGTCAGGAATAACAAGAGGCGAACGCGCAGGATGGACTCCCGGGTCCAGAGCTTTTGGACCCCATCCTCGTTGGCCTGTTCCTGAACAAGTCTTTCGTTGGTGGCCGAAGACGCGAAATTGTCTTGCGCCAGTTGAGACCGAATGCTTCCGATAGAAACAGTTATTGTCTGCCCATTGGGTAACGGAACCGAAACTACATACAGTTGACAAAGGCAGAAGTAGGAAATTCCTGATCCGACGGCGAGACCGAAACCGGAAAATACGATGGGATTCCTCCGCTTGGAGATGTCAAGCCTCCAAGGAAGAATCGCAGCAGCACCCGCCAGTACCGTAGAAAGAGTTAACGCCAATCCATTTAACTCGCTGTCGCCGAGCGGAGGGAAAAAGGCGATGATCTCGTGATGGGTAAGCCATCCTCCGAGCGGCATCAAGCAGACGAATACTGCAAGTGTCTTGAATAGCCGTTTGTAGTCAGAGATGGTTTGCTTGCTCATTTCCTGACGCAATTCGTCATATCAACGTTCAAATTTGGGCTTTTCTCGACGTATGGGTTCGGATGCTTGACGACAACGCAATTGCCGAGGGTAAATTTGAATGACCACATCGAATACTCAAAGGATGCCTGATCCACATTTGTAAGCTTTGTATACTCCTGATAAGGTTCGCCAATACGCATGTAAGAAATCGTCGCTCCCGGCGGGCTGCTCTTTAGGCTGATAGTAAAAGTATCCGAGCGTGAATCCGCCATCACGTTATATGCGTCACGAAGGTCCGTTAGGATGCTTACGAGATTTGAAAGGTACGGTCCAAGCGATCCGTCGACAGGGCTCGGACGAACGATGACCGACTCACCTCGTGATGCTTGTGCAAGTACGAGATGCGGGCGTCTGGAGTCACGCTGGAGATAGCTCGCGGTGGGAGTCGTTGCCATCGTGAATGCTTGCAGCCTTCGATCAAAGTCTTCAAAAAAGATGGGCTCCTTCTTTCCTTTGGGCAGGGATTCACGATACTGAATGCGCGTCTTACTCAGTTGACCGCGTGCAGTGTTGGCAACACTGACCAAATAGAGTCGAAAGTCTTTCGTTTCGGCTGCGTGTTGATCGGCTCGTGTACTCAGTTGATCGAGAATCAAAGTGACCTTCGCCGAAGCATTAAGAAGAATCTGTTTTTGACTCAGAGAGATTGTAGCTACCCCAGAACTGGGATAAACACTCGTATCTGGAACCGAGACAATTTCAACGTCATTCACTCTTAGCGGAATTTCTCTCATCCGCTCGCCGCCAGGTGGTGGCCCAACTCGCACTCTCGCGGTTGCAAAGACTCCACTGTCTTCGTCGTTAGGAACGCTGCAAGCTAAATCGCCTTCTGCCTTACTAACGTCATAGTTCCCGTTACACGTAATCATGATGGGAGATGCGGGTGCCGGAACGCCCTGTATGGGCTTGTAGAAAAAGTAAGCCCATAGTCCTGCTTGATAGTTTGGTGATGGGGAGAAAGTGATTTTGAGATGAAAACTCTGACCTGCCGCAACTCTGTCATGGTCAAGCAGTCCTGTCGCAGTATCTTGACCGCTTGCGATCTTCAGGAATGCGGTTGTCAATATCAAAACCGTGATTGTGTTGACCTTTCGCATCCGTGCTCACCAAGGCTAATGTGTTGATCGCCGGCGAATTATCCGCGCTATAAATATCCTAGTCCTGATGGTCTGTGCACAGAAGATGCGCGAAGATGTGCAAAACTGGGCACCTTTCTCGGTCTCCAGTTGGCCGCCTGGTCGCGCGCAACGTTGACAAGAGGATTGACGCAGGCGACACGCTGACGCCTATACCTGCCGAGGCTCCTTGCTTGGGACCACCCAGGAGCATGTCCAATCTGTGAAGGGAAGGCCGATTTGACGGGCTTAGTCACAGCTCAGCGCAAGGCAGAATACCGGCGATCTAGCTTAGGTCGTTGATTATAGGGTATATGGCGGAGAGAGTGGGATTCGAACCCACGGTACTCGTTAAAGTACACACGCTTTCCAAGCGTGCGCCTTAAACCGCTCGGCCATCTCTCCGCGGCGGGCTCGACTGTTTGAATCTATCACAATCGGAGCGCACGGGATTGGGTTGCGAGCGCACGGGACCGCGGCTTTCGTGCCCGTTTGGAAGTGGGCGCGGAGTGGGGCGCAAAACGGGTGAAAGCGTTTACTCCTGCCGGCCGCCTGATTTATAGTGCCGTCTTGCGGCCGGCGCCCGATTTCTGGAGCGCCGGAAGCGATTCCTTCAAAAGAGGCTCTCCATGGCTGACATCTCCCGTCGCACATTGCTTCGTTCCGGTCTGGCGCTTTCCACTTCCGCGGCCGTTGCCCGTTCCGCCTGGGGACGCACGGCGGCGCTGCTGGCGGGCGAACCTCAGGCCGGCTCAGCCGGGGCGCCGGCTCTGGCTCCGCGCGAGCGGCTTCTTTTCGATTTTGGATGGAAGTTCTTTTTCGGCCACGGAACCGACCCCTCCCGCGACCTGAACTTTGGCTTCGACCAGGGCGACTTTGCCAAGACCGGCGATTTCGACTTCGCTAAGGCAGGCTTCGACGACTCCAAATGGCGCAAGCTCAACCTGCCGCACGACTGGGCCGTCGAATTGCCTTTTGTTCACGATGAGGAGCAGCGATCGCACGGCTACAAGCCGCTGGGGCGGCGTTATCCCGAGACCAGCGTGGGCTGGTACCGGCGCGAGTTCGACATTCCCGCGAGCGATGCGGGCCGGCGCGTCACGGTGGAGTTCGACGGCGCCTTCCGCGATGTGCTGGTCTTCGTCAACGGCTGCTTCATCGGCCGCAACGACAACGGTTATGTGCCGTTCCACTTCGACATTACCGACTTTCTGGCCGTCGGAGCCAGGAACACCATGGTCGTGCGCGTCGACGCCAGCTTCGGCGATGGCTGGTTCTACGAGGGCGCAGGGATTTACCGGCACGTGTGGCTCAACAAAACCGATGCGCTGCACCTGGCTGCATGGGACAGCACGGTTCGCACGGAAGTGAAGGGCAGCTCCGCCGCATTGTCGCTGGCCGCGACGGTCAGAAACCAGGGCAAGCAGAGCGAGAGCGCAAAGGTCGCGTGGAAAATACTCGATGCCTCAGGCGCCGCGGTGGCCACGGCCGAAGCCTCGGAACAATCCATCGCGGCCGATGGGTCGGCCCGTTACTCCGCGACCGCCGATCTGCCGAATCCGGCGCTGTGGTCAACCGACATGCCCAATCTGTACACCGCTATTGTGACCGTCGAGTCCGCCGGCGCCACGCGCGACGCCGAGCGCGTCCCCTTCGGCGTGCGCACGGCGCGTTTCGATGCCGATCACGGATTTTTCCTGAACGATCAGCCGCTCAAGATTCAAGGCACCTGCAACCACCAGGACCACGCCGGCGTGGGCGCGGCGCTGCCCGACCACCTGCAATACTATCGCCTTGCGGTGCTCAAGGAGATGGGCTGCAATGCCGTGCGCACCTCGCATAACATGCCCACGCCGGAGTGGGTGGAAGGCTGCAACCGCCTGGGCCTGATGATGATGTGCGAGACGCGCCAGATGAGCTCCAGCCCCGAGGGCCTGGCGCAGCTTGAGGCCATGGTGAAGCGTTACCGCAACTCGCCCTGCGTCGTTCTGTGGTCTATCGGCAACGAGGAGTGGGAACTGCAAAACGTAATGGCCGAAGAAGGCGCCAAGATCGGCGCCACCATGGTGGACCTTTGCCACCAGCTCGATCCCACGCGCGTGGTCTCCGCCGCCGTGAACGGCAACAACTCCAAAGGCGTGTCGGATGCGTTCGACATCATCGGATTCAACTACAATCTCAATTTCCCCGACGCTTATCACAAGGCGCACCCCACGCGGCCCATTTTTGGATCGGAGACGGCGAGCGCAGTCTCCACGCGCGGCGAGTACACCACCGATCCGCTGCGCAACACAGTGAGCGCCTACGACGTGAGCAACCCCGGCTGGGGCGAACAGGCCGAAGAGTGGTGGACCTTCTACGGCACCCGCGAGTGGGAAGCGGGCGGATTTGCCTGGACCGGCTTCGATTATCGCGGCGAGCCCACCCCGTACGGATGGCCTTCCATCAATTCGCAGTTCGGCATCGTGGACACGTGCGGATTTCCCAAGGACACCTTTTATTACTACAAATCCTGGTGGGGCAAGGATCCGGTGCTTCATCTCTTTCCGCACTGGAACTTCGAGGGCAGGGAAGGCGACGAAATTCCGGTCTGGGTCCACTCCAATCTCGATTCCGTCGAGCTGTTGGTCAACGGCAAGAGCCAGGGAAGCAAAAAGGTTGCGCACCTGAGCCACGTGGAGTGGAAGGTCCGCTACGAGCCGGGCGTGATTGAAGCGCGGGGCACCAAGGCCGGGAAGGTTGTGCTTACCGAAAAGCGCCAGACCACCGGCCCCGCAGTCGCCATCCGCCTCACTGCCGACCGCACGGAGATCGACGCCGATGGAGAGGATCTTGCGATCGTGAAAGTGGAGGCTCTCGACAAAGACGGCTCGCCGGTTCCCACCGCGATGAATCTGATCGGCTTCAACGTCTCAGGAGACGGGGCGTTGATCGGCGTAGGCAACGGCGACCCCAACTGCCAGGAAAGCGACAAGGAGCCCAAGCGCTCGCTCTTCAACGGTCTTGCGCAGGTGATTCTGCAATCCTCGCGGCGCGCGGGCGAGATCCACATTGAGGCAGTGAAGTCGGGTTGGGACGGCCCGGAATTGACCCCGGCCAAGCTCGTGATTACGACCAGGCAGGTGGAGTTGCGGCCATCGGTTCCGGTGCCCGCCAGCCGAAGCTGAGACCGGAAAAGGTGGGCGCGCCGGACAAGCGCGCACTCTGCAAGGCGCCGGGAACACCGAAGAACCGGCGCTTTCCAGCGATAAATCTCGAAATCCACCGCCAGTTTTTGCTAGACTGGGTGCCGTTGCGGACGGCGGTCGAAATTCGGATTGCGGCCGGAATGCAGAGCGTTTCTCCAGCCGGCGCTCGGCGCGGCTCGGACCTTGGCGCGGCCACTCAGCGCCGTCACGCCGGAAATGCGCGGCGTCAAGAGCTCCATAACCCCATGTGCAATGCAGTCAACAAAGGAGAGGACACGATGCGCAGAGAGTTTTCCCCCATGTGCTCAGCGAGAAGCGCGTTAGTCGCCGGACTCGCCGTTGCCGCCGCAGCCGCAATGTATGCGCAAACTGCGGCGACCACTCCCGATCCATCGAGCGAGTATCAGATCGGAACCTCCCTGGAAGCCACGGCCGATCCGCCTGTGCCTCGCCCCAACACAAAACCCTGCGTCGTAACCCTGCTATCGGACCAGGCGTTCGAGGACTTCAATAACAAGCCGTTCACCTACACGCCACCGGCCGATTGCCGCGGGCCGTGGTCGAAGGTAGTATTTGAAGGCGACTTCTCCATTCAGGCCGGAGTGCAGTACGACCGCACCGCGGAAGTGTTTCTGGGCGACGTGGACATTTACTTTGGCACCACGGCCGAGCCGCTCCAGAACGTAACCGACGCGTGGCACGTGGAGCGGGACGTTACGGATTATGCCGCGCTCTTCACGAGCCCGCAGACCGGATTCGCCAGCCTCGGCAACCTGATCGAGCCGGGCCTGAATTCGGTCATTTACGGTACCTTCACGCTCGAGTTTTACCCCGCCGACTTTGCCAATCCGGCGCCGCGGACGGCAGACGCCGTGCTGCCCATCCCGGATAACTCGAACGGCACGTTTGCCATCGACTCCGGCAGCCCGGAGCTCACCCAGGCACTTACCCTGCCTACCAATGTTGAGGGCGCATATCTCGATGTGTTTGCGCAAAGTCAAAACCAGGAAGAACAATGGTTCCTGTGCGTGCCGAGTAGCCTGGCGCCTACGCTCGGAGACTGCCAAGACACGTCGTTTCGCGAGGTGGAAGTCAGCATTGACGGCGCGCCCGCGGGCGTTGCTCCGGTGTATCCCTGGATCTACACGGGCGGCATCGATCCGTATCTTTGGATCCCCATTCCCGGCGTGCAGACGCTCAACTTCAAGCCGTATCGCGTCGACCTTACGCCCTTCGCCGCCATGCTGAGCGACGGTACAGAGCACACCATTGGCGTGAGCGTGTACAACGCTTACGAGTACTTCAGCACTGACGCCATCTTGCTGCTCTATCTCGATCACGGCAGCAAAGCCGTTACCGGCGAGTTGACAAAAAACAACCTCACCGCGCCGAGCCCCACGGTGGTGAACACGGTATCGTTCAACTCCAGCGGAGTGGGATCGGGCACCATCACCACCACCAATTCGCACAACTTCACGATTGCGGGCTACGTGAACACGTCGCATGGCCGCGTGTCCACCACGGTGAATGAATCCGTGAACTTCCGCAACGTAACTTACATTGCGCTTACGGCTTCAAACCAGGAAATCCAGAACGAAGTGCAAAGCTCGACCGTGGACGCGAAGACAACCACGCAGCAGGGCCCGTTTTTCTCGACCCATGAGATGCACATTTCCTATCCGTTCACGATCAATCTCTCCGACACTTTCCTGGCCAGCGGCGACGTTCCTCAGGTCACTTCCGTCGACCAGCAATACCACGCGGATGAGACCAGCACCCTGGGAGGATTTCCGATCTTCCAGTCGAGCACCAGCAACGAAGTGAAATCAGAGGATTCGACCGAGTTCGTGTTTTCGAATGGGGGTTATTATCTAGGGCCGAGCTCAGGCCAAAGCAGCGTGCAGACGTACCGCTCGCATGATTCGCGCGGCGCGTGCTACAGCCGCACTCTGACTGCCGTGAATAATGTATTGACGAAGGTGGAGAATCAGCAGGACTGCCCGCGTATTTACGGCAGATAACGGCTCACTCACTGCGGGATGGCTCGGCGATTCGGCGCCATCCCGCCCCGGCGCGGAGATGCACGGCCGGCGTTCAAGGACGCTTGCCGTTCACGCAAAACCATGTAAGAGTATGATATGAAACACTTTATCTTTTCAGGAGCGGGTTCCGTTTTGAAACTGGCGTCCGCGCTTCAACTTGAGGGTAATGAGGCTGATACTTTCGGGTCATGTGGCGGTACAGCGCACTTCGAAGGTGACTATAATCACAGATGGGCGCGATAGCAGGGCGCTTCTTCAGAATCCTACCCGAAGGGAATCCCGCCAAATGGCGACAGGAGACCTGGCCCTGGGTCAAGAGCAGGGCCTAACCAGCGCGCGCCAGCGCGTGATGAACAACTTCAGCATCATTGTAGCAACGGTAAACGGATCCGGCTCTCAATCCGCCAACAGCGTGCTGCTGAAAAGCATCTTTGGAATGGGGGTTCCCGTAAGCGGCAAAAACCTCTTTCCCTCGAACATCGCCGGACTTCCCACCTGGTACACCATTCGCGCCAGCAAGCATGGCTACGTGGCCCGCACGCGCGACTCCGAAGTGCTGGTGGCGCTGAATCCCGAAACCGCGCGCGAAGACGTTCTGGCGCTGCCCGCCGGCGGAATTGCCATCTACGAGTCAAGCTTCAATCTGAAGCAGTACCGCGACGACGTGGTCTGCTACCCGGTTCCGTTCGACAAGCTTACCGCCGCCGTGTGCCCCGAGGCCAAGCTGCGCAAGCTGGTGAAGAACATGGTCTACGTGGGCGTGGTCGCGCAGCTCTTGAAGATCGACCTGGAAGTGATTGAAAAGGGCGTGCAAAGGCAGTTCGCCAAGAAGCAGAAGGTCTTCGACTTGAACTTCGGCGCGGTGAAGGCCGGCTACGATTACGCGCAGGCCACGTTTACCAAGGAGGACCCGTACTATATCGAGCGCATGAGCGGCACGGCCGGCAAAATTATTGTGGACGGCAACGCGGCCTGCGGAATGGGCGCGGTCTTTGCCGGCGTCACAGTGGTCGCGTGGTATCCCATCACGCCGTCCACGTCGCTGATTGAGGCGACTACGGACCTGCTCAAGAAATTCCGCGTCACGCCCGAAGGCAAGGCCACCTTTGCCGTGGTGCAGGCCGAGGACGAGCTGGCCGCCATCGGCATGGTGCTGGGCGCGGGCTGGGCCGGCGCACGCTCCATGACCTCCACCTCGGGCCCCGGCATCTCTTTGATGGCCGAGTTCGCGGGCCTGGGCTACTTTGCCGAGATCCCCGGCGTCATCTTTGACGTGCAGCGCACCGGCCCGGCTACGGGAATGCCGACGCGCACCTCGCAGGCCGACCTGTTGACTGCCGCTTTCCTTTCTCACGGCGACACCAAGCATGTGGTGCTGCTCCCCGGCAATGTGAGGGAGTGCTTCGAATTCGCGTATGCGGCCTTCGACCTGACCGAGCGCCTGCAGACGCCGGTCTTCGTGCTCACCGATCTCGACCTGGGCATGAACAACTGGATGTCGGATCCGTTTGTTTATCCTGAGAAGCCGCTGGACCGCGGCAAGGTGCTGACCGCCGCGGACCTGGAGCGGCTGGGCGGGTTTGCCCGCTACCGCGACGTGGACGGCGACGCGGTCGGCTGGCGCACATTGCCCGGAACCCAGCATCCCAAGGCCGCGTACTTTACGCGCGGCTCCGGACACAACGACAGCGCCGGCTACACCGAAAAGCCGGAAGAGTACATTGCGCTGATGGAGCGGCTGGCGCGCAAGTTTGAGAACGCGCGCAAGCTGGTTCCGGGACCGCTCACCCTCAAGGACGGAACCTCGAAGATCGGCTTCCTGGCCTTCGGCACCACCGATTTCGCTTTGCGCGAGAGCCTGGATCAGATCAAGGCCGAATACGGCAAAAGCGTAGACTACATGCGCATCCGCGCCTATCCGTTCACGCATGAGATTCACGACTTTGTGGCCTCGCACGAGCGCGTCTACGTGGTGGAACAGGACCGCGACGCGCAGCTGGCCAGCCTGCTCAAGCTCGACCTTCCCGGCGAACAGGTGGTCAAGCTGCGGAGCATTCTTCACTACAACGGCCTGCCGGTGGACGCCCGCACCATCACCGAGGAGTTCGCGACCAAGGAGGGCCTGTAATGGCTACCGCAACACCCAGCACGAATCCTGGGCCCAAAGTGAATCACATCGGCCTTCCGGTCATCGAGTACCGCGGCGGCAAGTCGACGCTGTGCGCCGGCTGCGGCCACAACGCCATCTCCGAACGCATCATCGACGCCATGTTCGAGATGGGCGTGCAGCCCGAGCACGTAATCAAGATGAGCGGCATCGGCTGCTCTTCGAAGAGCCCGGCTTACTTCATGAACCGCTCGTTTTCGTTCAACAGCGTGCACGGGCGCATGCCCTCGGTGACCACCGGTGCGCTGCTGGCCAATCATACCGTTCAGGCGCTCGGTGTCTCCGGCGACGGCGACACGGCTTCCATCGGCATGGGCCAGTTCGTTCACCTGTTGCGCCGCAACCTGCCCATGATCTACATCATCGAGAACAACGGGGTGTATGGATTGACCAAGGGCCAGTTCTCGGCCACGGCCGACATCGGCTCCAAGCTCAAAACCGGAGTGATCAACGACCTGCCGGCCATCGACACCTGCGCTCTGGCCATTCAGTTGGGCGCCACCTTTGTGGGCCGCTCCTTCTCCGGCGACAAGAAGCAGTTGCTGGCCATGCTCAAGGCGGCCATTGCGCACAGCGGAACCGTGATGCTCGACGTGATCAGCCCCTGCGTCACCTTCAACGATCACGAGGGATCGACCAAGAGCTACAAATTCCTGCAGGAAAACGACGAGCCGATCAACGAAATCGGGTTTGTGGCCAGCTTCGACGACATCGAAGTCGACTACGATTCCGGGCAGGTCTTCGACGTGGAGATGCACGACGGCTCCAGCCTGCGGTTGCGCAAGCTGCTGGCGGATTACGATCCTACCGACAAGGCCAATGCAGTGCGCACGCTGATGGAAGCGCAGGACAAAGGAGAAGTGCTTACCGGCGTCTTCTACATCGACACCAAGAAGCCCACTTTTATCGATCTGCTCAACGTGGTGGATGAGCCGCTCGCCACGCTGCCGGAATCGATGACGCGGCCTCCCAAGTCGGCGCTCGAGAGCCTGATGGTCAACCTGCAGTAACCGCCTGGCGTCAACTCACCGAACATCTTCCTTGGCCCATCCTTTTCGCGTTCTCTGCGAAAAGGGTGGGCCATCTGCACATCCGGCCTCAAATCTCCCACCAGTCGAACTTCAACATGAGCGGGTAGTAGAGCCCGCCGCGCACCGCCGCGTCTGCGCCGTGAAGATTGCGCAGGACCCGCGCGTAGGACTCAATCTGCGGCGCAAAGATTTTTCTGAATCGGGGCAACACCGTGGCTGCGTCCGGTTCACCCTCGTGCGCGGTTTTGTAATCGATCGCCCACCATACGGCGCCGCTATCGGCCCGAGGCTCGGCTCCGCCGCGAAAAACGCGGTCCACCTGCACGGTGCGCAGGTTCCCGGCCACAACTCCTGCCCAGCGCACCTCGCTCTCCGCGCCGGCGTGCGGGGAAAGAATCCACTGCCCCACCGGATCGCGCGACGCCTTGAGTGCGATCTCCAGCGCCCTGGCGGCGATGCGGCCGGCCTGGGCGCGCTCGATTCCCGCGCCCCGTACCTGCGCCGCAACGCTCGGCTCCATCCGCGCAAGCGCCGCACGCGCTTCATCCCAGTCTTGGCTCGGAAGCAGCCGCGCCAGCGCCTCAAGCAGAGTGTGCACAGCGACTCCCAGCGCGCGTGAAAGCAAGCCGCCCTCGTGGCGCTCATAAAGCTCCCCACCGCCCACAATGGCCGGTTCAACGTTCGCGGCGGGGCTCGCATTCTGCGCAATCTCGATATCCGTATGCAAGCGCCGCAACAACGTTCCCCGCTCCTGGGCAGGCTCGGCAAACAGAACACTTTCGCCGGCGGCTGCAATCGATTCGATGACCGCGGGCTCTGCTTCCTGCATCTCCACGCGGTCACGCCACGCTTCGAATTGCTTGCCGATTTCGTCTTTCATTGCGCTCCAGGCTGTCGCCAGAAGGCTCTCCCTCGGTTCCAGCAGATTGAAGGAGCCATCCTTCCCGATCGCATAGGAGGGCCGCGCAAACAGATGCAGTTCCTCGCGCGCGCGGGTCGCAGCCACATACAAAAGGCGCCGCATCTCCTGCGTCTCTCGCTCGCGATACACGCGATCCACCCACTCTTTTGCCTTGCCGCGATCCGCGCCCCTGGACTGAAGCGGCGCCACGAGAAACTCGGTTGGTTCGCCCGAGTCGTCAGGCTCCGGCAATCCGCGTTCGAGCCATGAAAGCAGCTTGCCGCGCGTGTGCGCCGCCCTGGCCTGCAAATCGGGCACGATCACCACTTCGAACTCCAGCCCTTTCGATTTGTGGATGGTCATCAATTGCACGCCGCAGTCCGAGTTCGCGTTGGGGTCGGGCAAGGCCGTTAGTTTCTCGAGAGCCGCATCCAGCGCGGGCCCGAGCAGATCCTGTTCGCCTTCAGGCAGGCCGTCCAGCGCGCGCCAGAGCAGGTCCACATTCGCTCGCCCGGCCGCATCCACGCATTGCCCGCCGCCCAGCCGCAGCCAAACCTGCTCAAGCCATGTGCCCGGCGTCGACGCCGGCTGCGCCAAGCGCAAGCCTGGCACGGATTCGACCGCGCGCAGCACGCGCTCCACGCCCGCTCGTCCTTCTTCGCTCAAGAGCTGACGACGGTCGGCGAGCAAATCCGGCACCGGTTTATTCAGCAGTTCCGCGTCGTCCGCGCTCGCCAGCTTGTGCAGATCTTCGAGCGAAAGCCCGCACCACGGCGCGCGCAACACGCCCAGCCAGGCCACGCGATCCTGCGGATTGAGCAGCGCGCGCGCCAGCGCCAATGCGTCCAGCACTTCGGGCCGCTGCTTCAAGGACTCAAGCTCGACAGCGCAAAATGGAATGGATGCGGCACGAAGGGCCTCGGCAACGCGGACGAGCGTAGAGCGCGTTCGTCCAAGAACGGCTGTGCGATACTTTGCTCCTGGTGCACACGTCTGCTCCGATTTCGCAAGATGCGCGCGGATCACATCGACAAGTTCCGCGGTCTGCTTTTCTTGACCTGCCTTTCTTTCCGCCGCAATTCGCTTTTTTTCGAGCGCGGCATCGGGACTGCGGGAATTTCCCGGTTTCGTTTGCGGAATGAATTCGACGTGCAACTCCAAGGGCGCTGATTGTGCGCCTGCAATTGAAAGCTCGTGCCGACTGCGCTCGTCGCGTGCCGGCTCGGCGTTGGAGAACGTGACGCCGCTTCCGTCGTTCTCTTCAAAGACTTTCGTGAAAGCATCATTCAGTTGCTTGACCAGCGGCCTCGCGGTGCGAAAATTGGCAAAGAGTTTGACGAAGTCGAAGTTAAGCGGCAGATCGTTGGGAATCTCCAGGCCGGCGATGGCCACGCGCGGAAACAGCTCAGCATCCGCATCGCGGAAGAAATAAATCGACTGCATCGGGTCGCCCACCACGAAGCAGGTACGGCCTTCCCGTTCGGACCACGCTGCAATCAGCCACCCCAGCAGCCGGTGCTGTCTTCGGCTGGTGTCCTGGAACTCGTCCACCAGCAGGTGGCGCACGCCGTCAGCTACGGCAAGCGCGGATTCATTGGGTATCTCGCTCTCGCCCTTCAGCACGCTTTCCGCAATCTGCGCCACTTCGATGTAATCCGCCGCGGCGGATTCCGCGAAAACCACCTGCAATTCAGCCGCGGCGCGGCGCAGCAGCAGAAAGCACGCGCGCACAATGCGCCAGTCTTCTTCTGTGTAACGCGGCGGCGGCAAGCGGCGAACGGCGGCCAATGCGGATTCGAGGTTGGGAATCTTTCCGAGACTCGCGATCAATTCCAGCAGCCGTCCCTTCTCATGCTTGCGATCGGCGGGGAACCCGTGCCGCTTGTCCACCTGCTTGCGAAAGGCGCCCTCGTTGGTCAGCAGCAGGTCAGCCAGGCAATTGCATGCCTGCCGCGCTTCTTCGAGCTCATCCACGCCGGGGAACGGAGCGGCCGGGAACTCGCCCATCTCGGCCAGCTCCTGGTGCTTCGCGCCGGCGGTCTGCGCGCACGCGAATCGCGCCAGCTCCAAGATTTCTTCGCGCACGCCGGAGACCTGGTCGAGTAGTCCGCTCAACTCCGTGGTCGCCTCGGCCACGCAAAAGCGAAACGGCCGCTCCAGGCGCGCGCGCAGCGCATCCCAATCCACGTGGCGCGCGACCACGAAATCGTGCATCCAGCGATCGCGCTTTTCCAGCATCTCTACAAGCTGGTTCTCCATCTCCTGCCAGCCGTTGTCGCGCCAAAGCAGGAGTGATTCGATTGCCTCGCGCAGCGTCCGGTCTTCCGCATCGATTGCCTCGAGAGTCCGCCGCGCGGCGCGCCGATACAGTTCCTTCGGCTGCTCGCTGATTTCCAATCCTCCAACCAACCCGGAGAGCAGCGGCCGCGCAAGCGCCAGTTCACGGCAAAAAGAAT
The DNA here is from genome assembly GCA_963770555.1 of uncultured Acidobacteriaceae bacterium. Classification (GTDB taxonomy): domain Bacteria; phylum Acidobacteriota; class Terriglobia; order Terriglobales; family Acidobacteriaceae; genus Telmatobacter. Next base: position 1,689,231 of record CAVYQC010000005.1, on the reverse strand, counting down.
CGATGGTCGAGATGCGCAACTGCGCCGGGAGATCGATCAGGTTCCAGCCTAACTTCAGCGAATGCGCGAGCGCGCGCTGCGCCAGCGCCGCCATCGAAAACTCATCCGTTTCGCCCTCCGCATCGATGCGCGCCGCGGCCTGTTCCAGTCTCTCTAAAATCCGGTGCCGCATCTCCGCGGCGGCAGCCTTGGTAAACGTGATGGCGACAATCTGCCCCGGCTCGTCCACCTCGGCGAGCAGGCGCAGAAACCTGCGCGTGAGCAGATCGGTTTTGCCCGATCCTGCGGGCGCCTGCACCAGTACGCAGCGGCTCGCATCGAGCGCGCGTTCGCGCTCCGCTTGGTCGGGCGGGTTCTGAATTGCGGGCGCGCCGCTAGGCATCGTCCTCCTTTTCGCTGTCTTCGTGGTCCTTTTCAGGCTGCGTCTGGGTCTCATGGACGCGGCAAAGCGTCTGCAACCCGCAGCGGTCGCAGGTTTCCGGATATTCGCGCGGATTTACTTCGGCGCAGCCTTCCACAAAATCACGCGCCATCTTCTCGATGTACACGCGCCAATTTTCGAGGTCTTCGATCTCCAGTTTGTTCTTAGCCAAAGCACTAAGATTGCTCAGATCGCGCAGCAACTGGCCTTGCGCATCGAACATGCGGCCCTCGAAGAGATGTTCGCCCACGCGGACTTTTGCGAAGACCAGCCCGCCGAGCGGCTCAGTCTCGCGATCGAGCGCAAAGCCGGCATAGAGCGGCAGCTGCACATCGTCCGGGCGCGGCAACTCCCATGACTTCGGCGATACGTCGCCGGTCTTGTAATCGATCACCAGGGCCGTGCCGTCGCTGAGCCGGTCCACGCGGTCGAGGCGCAGCTTGAGGTCTAGGCCCTCGATCGGCGCCTCTGCTTCGAGTTCGGTTCCAGCCACGGTGAAGGGAACGCGCGCCGCTTCGTAACGCAGCCATTCCGTAACCACGGCCGCAAGCCGCGTCTGCTCAAGCACGAGATATCTCCGCGGCATGCTTTCCCGCGCGCCGGCAGGCATTTTTTCGTCCAGAACCGTGCGCACATGCTCTTCGACAAACGCGCCGATGTCAGACAGCCCCAGCAATTCCGCGTGGCTGCGAATCCCTTTCGGCGGTCCGCTCCACACTGCGTGCAAAACCGCGTGCAGCAATTGCCCACGCTGCTTTGCGCTGAGCCCGGCCTCGGCCGGTTCCCACTGCTGCGCGCCCAGGCGCGCGGTTGCAAAGGCCTTGAAGGCACACTGCGACTGCGCCGTGAGCACGCTCGATCCGCCATGAATTTCGCATCCGGGGAAGGGAATCCGGCTGCGGTCCTCGAATAAAACCGTCTGCGCATCGGGCAGCTTCGGTGCAGCCAGTTCCGGCGGAATTTCGCACGGACCTCCAGCAGTCTTCACAATCAAACGCGACGGCCGCGCCTCGACGCCCTCGCGCTGGCGCGCATAACTGAAACGAACTTCAGGCGCAGAGGCCAGCAGCCTGCCGGTTACGGATGCGGCCAGCTCCCAATCGAGCTGCGCCGTGGCATGAGGCATCCGCGCCTCGCGCTGCACATCGAGAGGCAGCAGCGGATGCGCCGATCCTCCAGCGGGCCACGCGTTCTCAGTCGCGCCCAGGAACCAAATGGCGTCTGCCGTGAGCCCGGCCGACTCCGCCGGTCCGGCAATGAGGATCGGAGCATCGCGCGACTCGGGCGCAAACAGCATCTCGCCGGTTGCGCGCTCCAGCGCGGCGAGGAATTCTCTCCACTCGATACGCCGCCCGTCGAATCCCAGCGAAGCGCACTCATCCACTGCCTGCCGCCATCTGCGCATGGCCTGAAATTCCGCGCTTCCCGGCGCGCGCCCGCCGGGCCATCCGGCAATCTTGAGCAATTGCGGAACCAGCTCGGCCCACGCGATCGGAGTTGCCGTGTCTCGGCGTTGGGGCGCGGTTGACGGCCCGCGCGTCATTTGCTCCAGGCGCCTTTTTGCCTGAGTCATGCGCGCAACCCAAGCGGCGGGCAAAGCTTCGCGCGGATTTTGACTGACGAATTCGTCGAAGCGCCAGCGCGTTCGTTCCAGCCCGCGCCTGCGCAGGGCGCGCATGAATGCAGTGAGCGCGTGCGATTCGCGCTCATCGGCCGCTATCTGTCCGGTGGAAAGGAGCCAATCGAGTTCGTGTTCATCGATCGGCGCGTTGAGCCAACGCAGCACCAGATGCGCCCCCCGCGCCAGCGCAACCTGGTTGAGCGGAACTCCAAGCGAAAACTCAAACAGGCGCGAAGCGTTCGCTGCGCCGCCTGCAAATCGCAGCAACGCCCGCTCCATCTCGCCGCGGCGCTTTGCCACGTCCTGCGATACGATCAGCAGCCGCGCGTGTGAGTGGACCGCGAGCTGGCGCCTGCACCAAAGCGCACATGCAGCCAGCTCGGCGCTCTCGTCGGCAGCTTGATGGAAAAGCACGCGCGTGGCTGCTTGATTGCGCGGCGCCTCGCGCCATTCTCCCCAAGCGTCAAACAGCCTGCGCTGGGTGGGCAGAATGCGATCGAAGCCGGTCAGCATCAGCGGCGCGCGCGAGCCGGATTCCGCCTCGAGCGCTTCAATCAACTCGAGCGGCAGGCGCGGAGCGCTGACGAGGCCGCCGGCGCGGCAAACTTCATCGAAGGCGGCAAGCCAGCCGCTGAATGCGCCGGCGTCCTGCTGCCAATTAGCTCTTTGAGCCGGGCGCAGAAACCGCGGCGCGTACAGGCACAGCAGCCGGTGTGCCTCCATGGCTAATTTGGCCACGCGGTGAAGCGGCCCTTCAAGAAGCGCGGCACGTTCGCTGCCGGCAGCCACATTCTGCGCCCACAGCAATTGCTCCTGCAGCGGGCTCAGCAGCAGCCGCTGGTCAAGGTTGCGAGCCTTCCACGCGTCCAGGGCAAAGTTTTCCCAATTCCGGACATTTGGCGCCGGCCAGGCCGTCAGGCCTTCCGTGCGGCGGGCGCGGTGATAGGCATTGGCGAGCGCCCCGGCGGCGCGCTCGCTGGCCGCGACCACCAACCCGCCGTTCCGCAGCCACGCATCGATTTGAGGTGCGGCCTCATCCCCCATTCCAGCGTTATACGCTGCCCGGCGTGCAAGTGCCAAAGCAGGCGGCCGGGGCTGCGAGCGGCCCGGTTCAAGCAGCGGATTGTGCCGATTTTCATTTACCCGCGGCGCGAGCCGTTCATCGCGCCAAGAGCGCGTGGTCAGTCCACGGGTTGTACACTAGAGTTCGTGATGCGCATATTCCTCGCCAGCGTTCTGCTCGCTTTCGCTGTTCTGAACGGATGCCGCTCCGGCGCGAAGGACGAACAGCAGTCCACTCAAAACTCATCGTTCAAGGTGTACAAGCTGCGCGGCATTGTGGTCTCTACCAATGCTGCTACCGGCGAGGTCACGCTCGATCACGAGGCGATTCCCGGTTTCATGGATGCGATGACCATGCCGTACAAGCTGAAGGATCCCGGCATCCTGAGCGAGTTGCACCCTGGAGACATGCTCACCGCCGACGTGCTGGTTTCGCAGGGCCCCGATGCGGAAGTGCTATTGGATCACATTGTCATCATCGCGCAAGCCAAGCCGGATTACCGTCCGGCGGTGGTCTACCACGTGCCGGCGCCCGGCGACACGGTGCCGGATTTCAAGTTGCGCAACCAGGACGGGCGCGAGATTCATCTCGATCAGTTTCACGGCAAGACCCTGCTCCTCACATTCATCTACACGCGCTGCCCGCTGCCCAATTTCTGCCCGCTGGTGACGCACAATTTCGCGGTGATCAATAACCAGTTGGCCGCCAATCCCGCGCTCTATGCGAAGACCCATCTTCTCTGCGTGAGCTTCGATCCCGACCACGACACCCCGGCGCGGCTGCGTGCTTACGGCGCGGCGTACATCGGCAGCAATGCCAAGAATGCCTTCGCGCATTGGGATTTTGCCGTGCCTTCGAAGCCCGAACTGCTGGAGATGGCGAAGTACTTCGACGTGGGCATTACCCAGGGCGCGGACGACACCATTACCCACACGCTGTCGACCACGCTGATCGGCCCCCGCGGCAAGGTGGCGCAGTTTTATCCGGGAAACGAGTGGACTCCCGCGCAGGTGATTGCGGATGTAGAGCAAGTGGCCGTGAATGCGGGGTGAAACGCGGCAGGCCTGGACCAGCCGGGCTTCGAATTCAACAACTGCAAGTCTGCACGATCTGCAAGGAGTGAACGATGAGTGATGGATTGAACATTCGCAAGGATGGGGAGTTCGACTTTCTGGCGCTGGGGGCGTTGATACATCGGCTCGATCCGGGGATCATTCCCTTTCGCAAGGCAACCGAGTGCAAAATTCACGTCAGCGGCGGCGAATTCAACGTGGCCGCCAACCTGTCAGACTGCTTTCGCATGAAATCGGCCATCGTCTCGGCGATGGTCGACTATCCCATCGGCGACCTGATTGCGGAGCGGGTGCGCGCCATGGGCGTGACGCCGATTTACAAGCACTTTGAGCACAACGGCGCCACCGGCCCCAACATGGCCACGGTTTACAGCGACCGCGGCTACGGCGTGCGGCCACCGGTGGTGTTTTACAACCGGTCGAATGAGGCGGCGGCGCAACTGAAGCCCGGCGACTTCGACTGGAAGGCGATTTTTTCGAAGGGTGTGCGCTGGGTTCACTGCGGCGGGCTGTTTGCGGCGCTCTCGTCCACCACTGCCCCGCTTGCCGCGGAGATGATGCGGGCGGCCAAGGCCGCCGGCGCGGTGACTTCGTTCGATTTGAATTTTCGCGAGAAGCTGTGGAAGATTTCGGGCGGCATCGACCACGCGGTGGAAACCATCGGCACCATCGTCGAAAATGTCGACGTCCTGGTGGGCAACGAAGAAGATCTGCAGAAGGGCCTCGGCATTCCCGGGCCGGAGGTCGCCGCGAAGTCCAAGCTCGATCCCAGCGTCTTCTTCGCCATGATCGAGCAGGTGGTGAAGAAGCTTCCGCAGGCCAAAGTGGTGGCGACCACGCTGCGCGAAGTGCACTCCACGAATCACCATACCTGGAGCGCCGTGGCCTGGGTGAACGGCAAGACCTACACCGCGCCAACAACTGAGCTCGACGTGGTGGATCGCGTGGGCGGCGGAGACGGCTTTGCGGCCGGCTTGATCTACGGCCTTTTGAGCGGCGAAACTCCGGAGGAGGCTCTCAAGCTGGGCTGGGCGCATGGGGCGCTGCTGACAACCTTCCCCGGCGACACCACCATGGCCACGCTGGAGCAGGTGCGCGCTCTTGCCAAGGGCGGATCGGCGCGGATTCAGCGGTAGGACAGTTGTCAGTGATCGGTTGTCAGCGATAACCGGCGGCCGAGGTGAGCGGCTGGCCCCTGAACCCTGATTCCTGACCCCTGAAGCTGATATCCTTGCCATGCGGAGGGATGGAGGTCCGGCATGGCAAAAGTCACACTGGTATTCGCCGTTCTGCTCATTGCCCTGGGTCTTGCCGGGTTCTATGGCACCGGCGCCGTGCATCACACCGCGCTCATCCCCGCGTGGTTTGGCCTGGCTTTGGGAGTCTTCGGCTTTCTGGCCATCAGTCCCAGCGAGGGCCGGCGCAAGCTGTTCATGCACATCAATGTGACCATCGGCCTGCTGGGTTTTCTGGGCGCCGCGGCTGAGGCCTTGCGCGGCTACGCCAGCGCGCGCGCGCAAGGTATTGAACCGGACCACATTGCTCTCGCATCCAAGTTGACGATGGCGGTGCTGCTGCTGGTCTATGTGAATTTGTGCGTTCGCTCGTTTATCGCGGCGCGGCGCGCACGCAAGGTATAGTGCATGGGAACAATGCGCGGCGGTGGAATGGGCATGGGCATGCGCGCCGAGCGCTCGCCGCACGGCCGCAGCGGGCGCGCCGGCCTGGCCGAATTGCCCAAACACAAGCCCGAATTGAAGAAGCTATGGCCGCAGATCCGGGCACTGGTGGCGCCGCGGTGGGGCCTGTTGCTCATCGGGATGGGCTTGATGGCAATCAACCGCGTCGCCGGCCTGGTGTTGCCTCTAATTTCGAAGCCACTGCTGGACACGGTGCTCTCCCCGGTCCGTCCGCACCCGGAACTGTTGCCCCGCATCATCGCGGTGGTGCTTGGCGCCACGGTGGTGCAAGCCCTCACTTCGTTTTCGCTCACGCAATTGCTATCGAAGGCCGGCCAACGGCTGATTGCCGACATGCGCCGCCAAGTGCAACGGCACGTAGGCCTGCTTTCCGTGGCCTTCTATGACGAGAATCGTGCCGGCGCGCTGGTAGCGCGCATCATGACCGATGTGGAAGGCGTCCGCAACCTTGTGGGCACCGGGCTGGTGGATTTTGTGGGCGGGATGCTGACCGCCGTGCTGGTTTTCTTTTTCCTTCTGCGCCGCAGCGCTGTCGTCACACTGACGGTTTTCACGGTGGTAGGCGCGTTTGTGTTTGTCTTGCAGTATGGCTTCAAGATCATCCGTCCTATCTTCCGTGAACGGGGCAAGATCAATGCGGAGGTCACCGGCCGGCTGACCGAGTCGCTGGGCGGTGTGCGCGTAATCAAGGGATACCACGCGGAGGACCGGGAGGCCGGAGTGTTTTCCGCCGGTGTGGATCGTTTGCTGGCCAACGTGATGAAGTCGCTGACCATGACCAGCGTTCTTGGCTCGGCTTCAACCACGGTGCTGGGACTGGTGTCAGCGCTGGTGATGTGGCTGGGCGGCCATCTGGTATTGGGTAAGGCGTGGACGGTGGGCTCGTACTTTCAGTACAACATGTTTCTGGCCCTTATGGTCGCGCCGGTCTTTCAGATTGTGAATATCGGCACGCAGTTGACTGAGGCCTTTGCGGGTCTCGACCGCACCCGCGAGATCATGGCAGAGCTCGAAGAGAATCAAAACCCGGAACGTACGGTGAAGATGCCTCCCATCCAGGGCACGGTGCGCTTTGAAGATGTGGAATTTGCGTACACGCCCGAGAAGCCAGTACTGCATGGGATAAGTTTTGTCGCCGGGCAGGGTTCGGTCACGGCGCTGGTTGGCTCTTCAGGATCGGGCAAATCCACCATCATCAGCCTGGTGTGTGCCTTCCATTCGCCGGCAACGGGGCGGGTGCTGGTGGACGACATCGACCTTGCCACGGTCGACCTGGACACTTACCGGTCTCAGCTTGGCGTGGTGTTGCAGGATTCGTTCCTCTTCGATGGAACCATTCGCGAGAACGTGATGTTTTCGCGGCCCGAGGCTACTGAAGAGGAGTTTCTCTCTGCCTGCCGCACGGCGCGCGTGGACGAGTTCGCCGAGCGCTACCCCGAGGGGTACGACACCATCGTGGGCGAGCGGGGCGTGAAGCTCTCCGGGGGCCAGCGCCAGCGCCTCTCCATCGCCCGCGCGCTGCTGGCCCAGCCGCGCATTCTCATCCTCGACGAAGCCACCAGTTCCCTCGACTCCGAATCCGAGGCCATGATCCAGGCCGGCCTGAATCAGCTCATGCAGGGCCGCACCACGTTCGTCATCGCCCACCGGCTCTCCACCATCCGCCGAGCGGACCAGATTCTGGTGGTGGAGCAGGGACTGATCGTCGAACGAGGCAGCCATGCCGATCTGTTCGCGCTGGGCGGCCGCTACTTCGATCTCTACACGCGCCAGCACGGTCTGGAGGCGAATCTCTTTCTCGCTCCTGGCGAAGGGGACGTTGTGCCGGCCTGAAGAGTGCGCCGGGAACCTCATCCTGGCCCCTGGGTTGCAATCCGCGTATCGTTTCTTGACGGGAATCTCATATTTTGAGAACCTAATGGTGTAACCAGAACGCGGAATAGAGGACCAATATGCGAGACGCCGCTCCGCAAGGCACTTACAAAGTTCAGGCTCTTGACCGGGCCTTTGCCGTGCTTGACTTGCTTGGCGAAAGCGAAACCCCGCTGGGATTGGCGCAAGTGGCTTCATCCCTGCAGTTGCACAAGAGCACCGCGCATCGCTTTCTGATGGTTCTGGAGCGTCACCGCATGGTGGAGCGCACGGGAAACGGAAAATTCCGGCTCGGGCTTCGCCTATTCGATTTCGGCAACCGCGCTATCGAGCAGTACGATCTGCGCGAGCGCGCGCAGCCCTACCTGCGCCGCCTGGTTGCGGAGACCGAGGAGACCGCTCACTTGTGCATTCTGGAGGCGGCGCGGGTTATCTATATCGACAAGATCGAGCCGGCCCGTTCGGTGCGCATGATTACCCGCATCGGCGCCAGCAATCCGGTGCATTGCACCTCGGTGGGCAAGGCCATCCTGGCCTTTCTGCCGCCGGAACGCGCGGCCGAGGTGGTGCGCCGCATCCGCTTCGAGCGCCACACCCACCGGACCATCGCCACGCCGGAAGCGCTGCGCGCGGAGATGGAGAAGACGCGCCGCCGCGGCTACGCCGTCGACGACGAGGAGCTGGAAGAAGGGCTGCGCTGCATCGCCGTTCCGCTGCTGGACGCGCAGCGCCAGCCGGTGGCCGCGGTGAGCGTCTCCGGGCCGTCGTTTCGCGTGACCGCGCAAAAGCTTCCTTCCATCGCCAATCATCTGCTGCAGTGCGTGCGCGGCATCTCAGTGGATATGGGGTATGTGTCGGGCAGCCGCGCCAACCGCGCCGCCGTCTTGACGGCTTAGCGCCTGGTTATTCGACGGCAGGGAATATTCCTGTATGGCGCCGGGCTCCGGCCCAGCCGTGTTGCCGGCGCCCGCGCCGGATGCATGCATTTCGTCATCGCCGGCGGCTGAGTCCCCGAAACGCAACCAACATCGATTGAAGCTTCCCTTCGCCCGCGAAATTCGGCCGGTGGAGGAGCACGTTCGCGTCTCCTGAAACACCTGCGCCCAGTGGAGCCGCTTGAAATTTGCCTGACCTTCACACTGCGTTCAAACGGGGTCAACGCGGGAGCCTTAACAAGGGAATGCCACTTCCACCGGGATGGCACGGAGGTTTTATGCGAAAGGCCACGGCCGCTCTATCCGCTGCGTTTTTCCTTGCCGGCACAATCCCCACCCCCATTTTCGCGCAGGATCGCCATGACGAGCCGTTCATCAAGCACGTGATCGTGATCTTCAATGAAAACATCTCCTTCGACCACTATTTCGCCACCTATCCGAAGGCCGAAAACAACCCCGGAGAGACGCCGTTTCAGGCTTCGTGGAGGACGCCTTCGGCCAATACCCTCGCCAATCCCCTCAATCCCGACAAGTTCTTTTTGCCGATCAAAGGGCTTAACCTGTTAGGTGACAATCCCAACGGGCCTGCCGGCAGCGGCGCGGCATTCAACGGCGCCAGCGCCACCAATCCTTTCCGGCTCGGCCCCACGCAGGCCGCGACCGCCGACCAGAATCACGCTCCCAAGCCCGAGCAGACTGCTTATGACAACGGCAAGATGGATCAGTTCCCCGGCTCGACCGGCACAGCCGGCCCGCCGCCTTCGGCCACCGCCGCGTCGGAAGCCGCACTGTCAAAGGGCCTGACCATGGGCTATTTCGACGGCAACACGGTTACCGCGCTGTGGAACTATGCGCAGCACTTCGTTCTCTTCGACAACACCTACACCAGCCAGTTCGGGCCATCCTCGCCGGGCGCGATCGATCTGATCTCCGGCCAGACCAACGGCATCGCCGCCAACACCAATGTCTTGTCGAGCAGCGGCGCGCTGCTGCACACCAGCCACGAGGTCTTCGACAACCAGGGCGGTCTTACGCTGATTGGCGACGCCGAGCCCCTGGGCGACGTCTGCTCCAATACTGCTTCGGATAACGTGCAGATGGCGGGCAAGAATATCGGCGATCTGCTCAATGCCAGGGGCATTACCTGGGGCTGGTTCCAGGGCGGCTTCGATCTCCAGTTGGTCAACGCCAACGGCACCACCGGCTGCGCGCGTTCCACGCCCAACGTGGTTCCCGGCTATGGCGGCGTCCCGCAAGCCGATTACGTCGAGCACCACGAACCGTTCCAGTATTATCCCTCCACCGCGAACCCCACGCATGCCCGTCCCAGCTCCGTCTGGGCCATCGGCAGAACCTTCGAGGCCGACGGCGTGACCAAAGACCCGGCCAATCACCAGTACGATACCGAGGACTTCTTTACCGCGCTCAACAACGGCAACCTGCCCGCAGTGAGCTTCCTCAAGCCGCCTTCGTTTGAGGATGCGCATCCCGGCAACTCCGACCCCATCGACGAGCAGACTTTCCTGGTGGACACCATCAATGCCGTCATGCGCAGCCCGTTCTGGGATTCGACGGCCATCTTCATCACCTACGACGACTCCGACGGCTGGTACGATCACCAGATGCCGCCCATCGTCGATCCATCGTTCTCAAGCTACGTGGACGTGCTCAACGCCCCGAATGTTTGCGACGCGGGCGCTCAACAAGGCCATCCGCTTACCACGACGCCGCTGAACGGAGTTCTGGGCAAGCCGGTCTGGGGCCGCTGCGGATACGGCACGCGCATTCCCATGCTGATCATCTCCCCGCTCGTGGACGCGAATGTTGTGGATCACACGCTCACTGACCAGAGCTCGATCATCCGCTTCGTCGAGGACACCTGGCTCAACGGCGAGCGCATTCAGCCCGGCGGCAGCTTCGATTCGATTGCCGGCGACGTGAGCCACCTGTTCCACGGTCACGGGCCGTTCCCGCCGTTTTTCCCCGAGGGCCGGAGGCTGATTCTGGATCCCACAACCGGCGCAATCGCTGAGCATCGTTGATTGCTTTCTCCCGCTCCGGGTCCCGTCCTTGCGTCGAGCTTCGGCGCAAGGATGGGATACTGGAAAAGCGCGGCTAGTTTTTCTTTTATTCGTTCATGAACCAATCCCGCCGCAAGCTTCTCAAAGTCGGCGCACGCCTGATGGCCGCCATCGCAGCCGGCGAAGCCGGCCTGTTTAAGCCTCGCGCGCTCATCGGCCAGCAGCCCGGAGCCTTGCAAGCCCCCGCAAGTTCAATGCCGGGCATGAGCCACGTCCCGCCAGCTCCCGCCGCGCAATCCAGCCCCGTCCGGCCCTGGTTGCAGCCGGAAAGATTGGCGCGCTTTGTCGATCCGTTGCGCGTTCCTGCCGTTCTTCGTCCCACCGAGCAGCGTCCCCATCCGCAGAACCCCTCCGAGCGCCTCGATTACCTCAAGATCGAGATGCGCCAGGCAAACATTCGCGTGCACCGCGATCTTCCGCCCGCATCCATGTGGAGCTACGCGGGTTCGGTGCCCGGCCCCACCATTGAAGCGCGCAGCGGCCAGGGAATGCTCATCGACTGGGTCAACCGCTTGCCCGCCGAGCATTTTCTGCCCATCGACCACACGCTGTGCGGAGCCGGCGCCGATCTGCCCCAGGTGCGCACCGCCGTTCACGTGCACGGCGCATCTGTTCCGCCGGAGAGCGACGGCTATCCCGAAGACTGGAAGACGCCGGGCCAGGCGTATCGGGCCATCTATCCCATGCGGCAGGATGCCGCGACGCTCTGGTATCACGATCACGCCATGGGAATCGAACGGCTCAATCAGTATGCCGGCCTGTTTGGATTCTTCCTGGTGCGCGACGAGATCGAAGATGCTCTCGAGCTGCCTCGCGGCAGGCATGAAATTCCACTCGTCTTCTGCGACCGCCTCTTCTACGCCGATGGCCAATTGCATTATCCCGTCTCCGGCGATCCGGCCGCGCCCTGGGTGCCGGAGGTCTACGGCGACGTGGTCCTCATCAACGGCGGGCTCTTTCCGTTCCTCGAGGTTGAGCCGCGGCCGTATCGCTTCCGCATGCTGAACGCGTCCAACACCCGCTATTTCCGGTTCTCGTTCTCGAACGGACTGGTGTTCAACCAGATCGGCAGCGACCAGGGATTGCTGTCCGCGGCGGTGGAGAGAAGGGAACTGACGCTGGCCGCGGCGGAACGCGCCGACGTGATCCTCGATTTTTCTCCACTTGCCGCCCGGCGCTTTACGCTCATCAATCAAAGCCAGGAGCTGATGGAATTCCGCGTGACAGGAGAGAGTGGAATCGCGCCGGCGGTGTCGACGGGCAGGTCCGGGACCAATTCGCCCGCACCATTTTCGCCGCCGCCCAGGCTGCGCGCGATCGAGCGCATTCCGGAGAGCGCGGCGGTGCGCACGCGCACGCTTACACTGAACGAGTACATGCACCCCAAAACGCACATCATGCTGATGCTGCTGAACGGCAGCTACTGGCACGACCAGGTCACGGAGACGCCGCTGCTCGATTCGATCGAGATCTGGGAGCTGGTCAACACCACGCAGGATCTGCATCCCATCCACCTGCACCTGGTGCGGTTTCAACTGCTCGACCGGCGTCCCTTCGACGTGGACGACTATCTGAATTACGGCAAATTTCATTATGTCGGCGAGCCGGCGCCGCCCGAGCCCGGCGAAACCGGATGGAAAGACACCATCCCGGCCCATCCCGAAACCGTTACACGCATCATCGTTCCCTTCACCGGCTATCCCGGCCGCTACGTGTGGCACTGCCATCTTCTGGAACACGCAGCCAACGAAATGATGCGTCCGTTCGTGGTCCTGCCGCCCCAAAGAGCTTAGCAATCGCGCCCTTCCCCTCTTGCACACGGCGCGCCGTCCGGCAGAATTCCGGAAAAAAACACAAGAATTCGCGCAAGAATCAGTCGAGTCAGCGTTCCCGTAGAAAGGGAGCGCGGGCCGGTGGGGGAATGACCCGAAAGTTCCAGTGCGCTGGCGCCGCGCAGCACTATAATCGACCTACTCCGAGATGATGACCGTTCCGGATTCGACTTTCGACGCCGAAAGCTCACCGATTGCTCCCGAGATCAGGCGCAGCGAGCGCGGCTTTTGGGCGCTGACCGCGACCCAGTTTCAGGGTGCATATAGCGACAACATTCTGCGCAACCTGCTGCTGGCCATGATCGTTGGAACGCAGATGGCCGCGGGCGAGCGCGACAGCTTCGTTTCGCTGGTCACGTTTCTTTTCTCCATGCCCTTCGTGCTTTTCAGCATGGCCGGAGGCTGGCTTGCGGACCGCTTCAGCAAGCAGCGTGTGACGCTGTGGACCAAGGTGATGGAGATCGGCGCCATGACCGTGGCAACCACGGGCCTGGCCGTTCATTCACGCGCCGTGACCCTGGTGGCGCTGGGGATGGTCGCCACCCAGGCGGCGCTGTTCGGTCCCTCGAAGTACGGGCTGCTTCCGGAGCTGTTGCCGGAAAAACGATTGTCCTGGGGAAACGGCGTCATCGAGCTGGGAACGTTTCTGGCCATCATTGTGGGAACCATTACCGGCGCGGCCATGGCGGAGCGCTTCAAAGGGAGCGAAGTTTACGCCGGCTACGCTCTGCTGGCGCTGGCGCTCACCGGGTTCTTCACCAGCATGGGCATCGATCGCGTTCCCGCCGCGGCGCCGGAAAAGAAATTCCGCGTCAATTTTCTCGGCGATCTTTCCCGGCAGATCGGCTTGATGCGCCGCGACCGGCCCTTGTTCCTTGCCGTTCTCGGCAATACCTACTTCTGGTTTCTGGGTTCGTTGCTTTTTTCCACCGTGGTGGTCTATGGGCCGGATGTCCTGCACATCGGCCAAACCAAGACCGGCTATCTGAACGCGGCGCTGGCCGTCGGCATCGGCATCGGCAGCATGATCGCCGGCCTGGTGAGCGGCAACAAGATCGAGTACGGGCTGATTCCCCTCGGCGCCATCGGCATGACCTGCACCGGGATCGCGCTCGGCAGCACCCATCCCGGACTGCTTGCCTCGGCGGTGTTGCTGGCCGTGCTTGGCTTCTGGGCGGGCTTCTATGCCGTGCCCGTGAACGCACTCATCCAGCACCGCCCGGCGGAAAAGGACAAAGGCGGCATCATCGCCGCCGCAAACCTGTTGTCGTTTGTGGGAATCGCCCTTTCTTCCGGCGTGTACTACATCTTCACGGCCTTCGTTCATCTCAATCCGCGCGGCGTGATCGTGGCCGCTTCGTGCATTACCGGCCTGGGCACGGTGTATGTGCTCGCGCTGCTGCCGGAGTGGTTCGGACGGCTGATTCTCTTCTTTCTCACCCATACCGTGTACCGGGTGAAGGTGCTGGGCAGAGACAACTTTCCCGACAAAAGCGGCGCGTTGCTGGTGTGCAACCACATGTCGTTCGTTGACGCCTTGCTGCTGATCGCGTCCACTGACAGGCCAATTCGATTCCTGATGTACAAAGGCATCTACGACAACAGGCTGATCAAGCCGCTGGCGCGGATGATGAAGGCCATTCCGATTTCCAGCGAACAGCGGCCGCGCGATATGATCCGCTCGCTGAGAACCGCGAGCGAGGCCCTCAGGCAGGATGAAATTGTGTGTGTCTTCGCCGAAGGGCAAATCACGCGCACCGGGCAGTTGCTTCCTTTCCGCCGCGGCCTGGAACGCATCATGAAGGGCGTCGAGGTGCCTATCATTCCCGTGAATCTCGACGGCGTATGGGGCAGCATCTTCAGCTTCGAGCGCGGACGCTTTCTGTGGAAGATGCCGCGGCGCATTCCCTATCCGGTCACGGTAAGCTTCGGCCGGCCCATGCCGTCCAACTCGACGGCGATTGCCGTGCGGCGCGCAGTGCAGGAGTTGCAGGCCGATGCCTTTTACCAGCGCAAGGGGCGCATGCGCACTCTCGACCGCGCCTTCTTGCGCACCGCGCGGCGATTCCCGCTGCGCTTCATGATGGCCGACGGCAAGACGCCCAAGGTGACCTTCGGTTCGGCGCTCACCAAGACCGTTTTCATCGCCCGCCGGCTTGGCCCGCTCATCGGCGAAGCGGAGATGGTCGGCCTGCTGCTGCCTCCATCCGTGGGCGGGGCGCTCACCAACTACGCGCTCACCTTGCTGGGGTTCATCCCGGTGAATCTCAACTACACGGCGTCCAGCGAATCGATTGCCTCCTGCGCGAAGCAGTGCGGGGTGGAGACGGTCATCACCTCCAGGGCGTTTGTGGAGCGCTTTCCCAAACTGGAGATTCCGGGGCGAACGCTGTTCCTCGAAGATGCACTGCAGGCGCCGCGAACGATTGAGAGGCTGGTTTCGCTTGTGCTGGCTTGGCTCCTGCCCCAGAGCCTGCTACGCCGGGCCGCCGGCGCAAGGCGCACTGCGTTGAAGCGCACCGTCGACGATTTGGCCACCGTGATTTTTTCGAGCGGCAGCACCGGCGACCCCAAGGGCGTAATGCTGACGCACTTCAATATCGCCTCCAACGTTCAGCAGGTATCGCAGGTGTTCATGCTCGGCGGCAAAGACAAGATTCTCGGCATCCTTCCCTTCTTCCACTCCTTCGGATTTATGGCCGCACTGTGGATGCCCGCCGTCCACGGCGTGGGCGTTGTCTATCATCCCAACCCGCTCGATACGCGCACCATCGGCGAACTGGTGGAGCGCTACCGGGTAACCTTCCTCATCGCCACGCCGACCTTCCTGCAGGTTTATATGCGGCGCTGCACGCCGGAGAGTTTCGGCAGCCTGCAATACGTGCTGGTGGGCGCGGAAAAGCTGCCCGAGCGCATTGCGCTGGCCTTCGAAGACCAGTTCGGGATTCGGCCTCTCGAAGGCTACGGCTGCACCGAGTGTTCTCCGTGGTCACCGTAAACGGGCGCGACTTCCGCGCGCCGGGCTTCCGGCAGGTGGGCGGAAGGCGCGGCAAAATCGGGCATCCTCTGCCCGGCGTCTCGGTGAGAGTGGTCGATCTCGACACCGGCGAGCCCGTCGCTGCCGGCACATCGGGAATGCTGCTGGTGAAAGGGCCGAATGTGATGAAAGGCTATCTCGGCAAGCCGGAAAAGACCGCCGAGGTGCTGCATGACGGCTGGTACACCACCGGCGACGTTGCTTTGATGGAAGAAGACGGGTTTCTGACCATCACCGACCGGCTTTCGCGGTTCAGCAAAATCGGCGGCGAGATGGTGCCGCACATCCGCATTGAAGAAAAGCTGCACGAGCTGGCCGGAGTCACCGAGCAGGTGTTCGCGGTCACGTCGCTGCCCGACGAGAAGAAAGGCGAGCGGATTGTGGTGGTCTTCACCATGGCGGAAGAGAAGCTCGCGCCGGTGCTGGAGAAGCTGGCGCAATGCGACCTGCCGGCCTTGTGGAAGCCGCGTGCGAACCAGTTCTTTCACGTGGACGCGCTGCCGGTTCTGGGCACCGGCAAAATCGACCTGCGCGGGGTAAAAGCGCTCGCGGCCGCGCTGGCGTAGCCGCGCTCCGCCGGTTACTTGATCACATCGATGGCCGCCGCGCTCAGGGAGAGCTGCGACATCAGCTCCGTCCACGTCGCCATCTCGCGCAGTGCGGAGGGCTTGACCATCTTTTCAGGAACGACAATTGTGTCTCCGGGATACAGGCGCTCGTTTTCGAAGTCCGAGGGGGCGAAAATCGACTGCCGGGCGCTGCGGCTGAAGACCGAACCGTCGGCCCGGAGCACGAAGGCCTGTCCGCGGTCGGCTTCGCGCGTGGGACCTCCCGCGAAGCGAAGATAGCCGCTCACCCTCGCGCCGTTCCGGTAAAGAAACGCATTCTGATTGAACACCGCGCCGATAACCTGGATGGTGGATGGAGTGGAGGGTACCACCAGCCGGTCTCCGTCCTCAAGCGGAATCTCGGGCAGATCGTCTGCGCTGCGGCTGTCCGGCAAGAGGTTGAGAACGATTCTTCCCCTGGCGTGCAGCTGCCGCAGCCGCGCGACCAGGTCGCGGTTGACTGAGAGCGCCGGGCTCTGGCGCGGCCCTTGCGAGGAAGCTGAGTTTTCCGCGTCCGCAAGCAAAAGCGAGTTGCGTTCCATCAGATGTTCGAGCCGGTCGGCGTACTCGCTCAACCGCTGCTGCTCCAGCTCCTGCGTGCTTTTGCGCGTGAATTCCGCACCGTAGAGGTACGCCTTTTCAGTCAGCCCTCCGGCGCGGATCACCACCGAACGCAGCGTTTCGCCGGGAGAGACGCTGTACACTCCGGCGTGGACCACTTCTCCATCGAGCGTTACGTATTTCGTCTGCCGGTCGAGCGGCGGGTGGACATCGTCCTCGGAGAAGACGGTGACCACATCGCCGGCCATCAGCTCCAGATCCTGGCCGGGATCGTGTTCGAAAACCAGCTTGCCCAGATTGAATGAGATCAGCGAAGTCTTCATGGTGTCCGGATCGAGCCGCTCGATGACCGCATAGTCCCAGTTGGTCTGCGCGCCGGGGCTAAGCACGGCGGGCGTGTTCTCCGCCTGTCCGGAAAGGTCGGCCAGTTCTTTTCCTGCGCTGCTCAGAAAGCCGCTGCCCGCCGGCTGATTATCGCTCGAGGGCAATCCCGAGGGCCGGTCGGATGCGACCGCAAACTCCGGCGCGGGAAGTCCAAGCTGCGTTCTGCGCCACCAGTAGCCGCGCGTCACCAGCGAATCGCGGTCGGGCATCAGCTCGCTCAGGCGCATGCCGGCATGCCAGCGAAAGCGCCCCGGATTGGCGATCGAGCCGCGCAGAGTGACCGTGTCGCGGTAATCCGAGGCAATCGGATCGACGCGCACGATATCGCCATCTGTGAGCAAAGCCGCCAGCCCCTCGGCGTCGCCGTTCAACTGGAAGGAGCGGCGTCGCGCGCTCTCCTCGATGCGGTCAATGGAAATGCGCGCGTCCTCGGCCATCGCCGTCCGGCCTCCGGCCGCATCCAGCACCGCGGCGAGCGATTCCTGACCGCGCAATTCGTAGATCCCCGGCTGGCGCACGCTGCCCAGCAAGGCAATCTGCGCCCCGGCTGCGGGGATGTAGAGCACGTCGCCGGGCTGCAGTTGCACATCGCCGGTCTTGTCGCCATTCACCAGCAGCGTATAGAGATCGAAATCGGTGAGAACCTTGCCGCCGCGCTTCAACTCGATGTGGCGCATGGAGCCGGCAGTGGAAGGCCCGCCGCTCGCGAACAGCGCGTCGACCAGCGTGGAGAGCGCGCTCACCGTGTACTCGCCCGGCCGCCGCGCCGCGCCGGTGACATAGATCTGGATGGAGTGGATCTCTCCCAGATCGACGCTGATCTCGAAGTTGCGGTAGATGCGCTCGAGCGCCTCGCGCAGATGCTCCTGAACGGCCGCAATCGTCAGTCCCGCCACATGGATGGCGCCGGCCTTGGGAAGATAGATTTCACCCTCGCGGCCCACGCGCAGATTGGCGCTGAAGTTGACCTGGCCCCAGATGCGGATGCGCAGTTCGTCTTCCGCGCCGACCAGCAGATCGGCCGGAGCCGGCGCGTTTTCGATGGGACCGAAAGATGGCTGCTGGTCGGAAAACAGGACGGCGCCATATACGGGCAGCATTTGCCCGGTAGTGGCCGCCACAAAGCGCTGAAACTCGGTAGGGGGCTCAGGCGGCGCAGCTGTTGCGCCGCGGTAATATGGCGCGCCGCGGTTCTGCCCCGAGGCGCCCTCGGTATACGCGGAGCCGCCGGGGAGGCTGTGGCTGGCCGAGGCTTCATTGGAGCGATCGGCGCGGGGCTGCGGCTGCGTTGGCTGAGAAACACTGAACACGGTTGGAGATTCCGAAGGCTCGGTCGATGGTTCGAGAGGCTGTTGAAGCTGGCAGGCAAGCGAAGTCGGATCGTCATCGTCGCATTGTGCGTGCAACGCCGGGAAGAGGAAAGCGAACATCAACGGTGCCGCGAAGGCAAGATGCGAGGTGCGGAAGCGGCGTGGGTGAATAGATAAATCGTTTCTCATAGACGACCTATTGTTTGCCTATGCATCGCGCTGCGCGAACGGAAAAGTACAGGCATGCGCATGGCCTGTTCCGATATCGGACTGATTTATGAGTCTCTTCCCATAATTGCAACCAACGTGTTTGTTTCGAGCGCCGGCATCGGAAATCCGCGCCAAACACAGGTAATCTGGGCGCAGCTTTTCCGGCAAGCCCCGGCGCTTTACGCCGGCCGATGCCTTTTTGTGTTGAAAGCGCAAGCGCCCGTTCGCATGGGCCGATGAGGAAAACCCGCGTGCCCGCCGAAGCTCAGGAACCTGACGCCCTCGCACTCGAATCCGCGCCAAGCTCGTTGCCGATCGTGATCCAGGTTGCGCTGCGGCGAAGAAGGCTGATCTGGATCGCGTCCCTGGCGATCGCGGTGCTGGGCGGATTGGTTGCTCTGCTCGTGCCGAACCGTTATACGGCCATGGTGGTGATGATGCCTCCGCAACAAAACGGCTCGTCGAGCGCCTCCATGCTGGCGCAGTTGGGCAACCTGGGAGCGCTGGCCTCGGCGGGAGGCGGATTGAGCATCAAGAACCCCAACGATCTGCAGGTCTCGCTGCTGAAGAGCCAGACCGTAGAGGATGCGATGGTGGCGCGCTATCATCTGCAGGCGCTCTACCACTGCCGGTATCTCTCTACCACGCGCAAGCACTGGGAGCGAAGAACATCGATCGACAACGGCCTGAAAGACGGCCTGATCCGGCTCTCGGTGACCGACGGCGACCCGCGCCGCGCCGCGGAGCTGGCCAACGGCTGGGTGGAAGAGTACCGGCGCATGACCGCGAGCCTGGCGGTGACGGAAGCCTCGCAGCGGCGGCTTTTCTTCGAGCGGGAGCTCGAGGGCGCGCGCGGCGAGCTCGCCCGCGCGGAAGAGGATCTGAAGGAGACCGAGCAGCGGACCGGGGTGCTCGAAATCGATGGCCAGGCGCGCGCCATGATCGCCTCGGCGGCGGCCCTGCGCGCGCAAGTGGCGGCCAAGCAGGTGGAGATTCGCGGCATGCGCGAGTTTGCCGCCGGCGAAAATCCCGACCTGGTGCGCGCCGAGCAGGAGCTGAGCGGCATGGAAGGCCAGTTGGCTTCGATGGCGGTGGACAGCGAGCGCAGCGAGGGAGACATTTCGATGCCCAAGGGAAAAATCACGCAGGCGGGCCTCGAATACGTGCGCGCGCTGCGCGAGATGAAATACCGCGAGGCAATTTACGACTTGCTGACGCGCCAGTACGAAGTGGCGCGCGTGGACGAGGCGCGCCAGGGAGCGCTGGTGCAGATCGTCGATCCGGCGCTGGTTCCGGACCGCCCCAACTCGCTCTACAGAATCTGGATCGCGCTGGGCGCCCTGCTGGGCGCCCTGCCGCTGGCGCTTCTGATGGCCTGCGCGGCCGAGCTGGCCGCGGTCCTTGGCCGTTACCGGCGGCGCTTCGGGTCCTGGACCCTGGCGCTCGAAATGGCCTTTGGAGCCGTACCGGCGGGAGGCCCCAAATGAGGGCGCTGCGCGCGCTGGGCATGGACGGCGCCGTCGCCTACACCTTTCTTGCGCGGTCGGTGAGCATTGCGGGCAGCACCGGCACGGTGCTGCTGATCGTGCGCTTCCTCAGCCCCGTGGAGCAGGGCTACTATTACACGCTGCTCAGCCTGGTCTCGCTGCAACTGGTCTTCGAGCTCGGCTTCTCGTTCGTGATCCAGCAGATGGCCGCGCACGAATGCGCGCATCTGGACCTCAGTCCCGACGGCCGGGCCGCGGGCGATCCGGTGGCCCACGCCCGCCTGGCCTCGACTCTGCAGCTCAGCTTGCGCTGGTACACGGCGGCCGCGGCGGGCATGTGCCTGGTGCTGGCGCCGCTGGGATTCGCGTTCTTTTCCCGCCAGGCGGCTTCAGGACCTGCGCCGGTCGAGTGGCGGGGGCCGTGGCTGGCGGCGGTTATCGCCTCATCGGTCAGCCTGTGGTGCATGCCCTTCTACTCGTTTCTCGAAGGATGCGGCCATGTGCGCGCGGTGGCCGCCATGCGCCTGCGCCAGTCCGCCGCCACTTCGGCCTGCGCCTGGATTCCATTGCTGCTCGGCCACGGTCTTTACTCGCCGGCGTTGGCCATCGTGGGCTACGTGGGCGCCGGAGTTCTCTTCGTGGCCGCGCACCGCCGCCTGTTGATGGGGCTGCTGCGCCACCCGGCGGGCGAGAATGCGGTCCGCTGGACACGCGAGATATGGCCGTTTCAGTGGCGCATCGCCGTCAGTTGGATCTGTTCCTACTTTACCGTGCAGATTCTCATCCCCATGCTGTTCGCCCTGCGCGGGCCGGTCGAGGCCGGGCAGATGGGCATGTCGCTGAGCATCACCGGCTACATGACGTTGCTGGCGCTGGCCTGGACGACCACCAAAACCACGCCCTTTGGAAACATGATTGCCCGCCGCGAATTTGAGCAGCTCGACCGGCTCTTCCGGCGCACATTGCGTCAGTCGCTGACCGTCTTCGGCGCCATTGCGCTGGCCGTGTGCACGTTGGCCGCGCTGCTCGCGGCCGTTGCTCCACGGTTTGCGGCGCGCCTTGTTTCTCCTCAACTGTTTGCCTTGCTGGTTCTGGCCGGCGGAGCCAATTGCATGGTCCAGAGCCTGGCGACTCTGTTGCGTTCCTTCAAGTACGAGCCGCTTCTCATTCAGTCGCTGGTGGTCGCTTCGCTCACTCTCGCCCTGACCGCGCTCACGGCGCCGCGCTGGGGCAACGCCGGCGCGGCGCTCAGTTGCTTTGTCGCCACTGCGGTCGTAGGTCTGCCCTTCGCCCTGGCGGTGTTCCTGCGCGCCCGCCGCGGCTATCTGAACGTAGGCAAGCTCGCAAGCGTGCCTCAACCCTGCGAAGGAGGCTAGCTCCCGGAGCCCACGATGTTCCTGTCAAGATACCGAAAGGCCGTGGACACACTCGCGCCGCCGCTGGGCCGGTCTTACCGCTTGTTGCGCGACTCGACCAACCGCCGCCGCGCGATCCAGACCCCGTACGGATTCAGCCTGGCGGGCGATCCGGCCATGGCAAGAGAGGGCTGGGAAACGGCCGAGATCCGCACGTTTCTCGAGCTGATTGCAACTCACGACGTGGTGATCGACATTGGCGCCAACGTGGGTTTTTACTCCTGCCTGGCGGCGAGCCGCGGCAAACCAACCATCGCCATCGAGCCATCGCCAAGGAATCTTGCCTTCCTCTACAGGAATCTTTCGAACAACCGGTTCATGCATGTCGAGGCGCTTCCGGTCGGCTTGGGAAAGCAGCCTGGACTGGGGCGCATTTACGGTTACGGCGGCATTGCCTCCTTTGTGCCCGGCTGGGCCCAGGCGCGCGAAGCGCAGTCCAGCCTGGTTCCGCTTACCACCCTTGACGCTGTTGCCGCCTGCCGGTTCCAGGGTAAAAAGCTGCTGATCAAGATGGACGTCGAAGGATTCGAGCTGGATGTGCTGGCAGGAGCCCAGAGAACCTTGGATCTTAAGCCAAGCCCTGAATGGCTCCTGGAGGTTGTGCTCCGCGGCGAAGTAATTCCCGGCGGGATCAGTTCCGGATTTGCCCAGACCTTCGCCGTGTTTTGGGAGCACGGCTATCGATGCCGGAAGCTGGACCCGGCGCGGACTCCGGTAGGGACTGCCGATGTGAGCCGCTGGGTGTCGCAGGGCCGGGTCGATGGGGAGACGCACGACTTCCTTTTTGGGACGGATTGAGAGTTTCATGGACGCGAATGAAGCGGTGGTGGACGGGTTTTCTTGATGCGCAAGCACCATCGGGAATAGAGGCCGGCGATGATTCAAAAGCTGCTGAGGCTCGCGCGGGTTACGAAATACCTGCCTTATTTTCGGGGAATTTTCTTGCTGAAGTGTTTCTATCGAGCCGTTCTCCCGCATCGGGATTTGCATTTGAGCGTGGATGACTTTGACGGCGATTTGAAGCTTGAAGAGCTGGATGTCCGGGACACGATGGGCGTGAACATCTGGCACCGGCCGGATTTCTTCGACAAGAACCAGCGCGCCTTGTTTTGCGGGCAGATCGGACCCGGCAGCACCGTGCTCGATGTGGGAGCAAATGTAGGCGTCTACACGTTGCTGGCGGCAAAGCGCGGCGCCCGAGTGTTTGCCATCGAAGCCGACCCGCGCAATGTCGAGTTGCTGCGGCGCCATGTTCGAATCAACGGGTTTGAAGACCGGGTCACCATCTTTCCCACCGCCGTTGGCGACCGCGAAGGCACGGTTTCTCTGTTTCGGTTGGAAGGCAACTGCGGGCATTCCAATCTCTTTGCCGGAACCGATCCCGTCCAGGTTCCGTGCCGAACCATCGATTCTCTCAACCTTCCTCCGATCCAGGTATGCAAGATGGACATCGAAGGCGGCGAGATGAAGGCGCTGCTGGGCATGCAGGCAACCATTCAAAACTCGCCCACCATGAAAATGCTGATCGAGTACGCGGAGTGCTGGGGCGCGACGGAAGGAATGCTGGAATTCATCCGTGGGCGATTTCGATCGCTCCATGCGGTCCGCCGCGCGCCTCTCTGGCCAACCGGGCCTCTTCGGGCGGACATGAAGATACCGCCGTTCTGCGACCTGTGGGCGCTCCGCAGCCACAGCATGTTCGATTCCGCTCCTTGCAGAAGCCACACGGCAAAGTGGCATTTTCCTCAAGAAAATGCCGCCTCCAATACCGCGGTAACGTCAACCAGTGGATCGAAAATGCTCTAGCAATGCGACTTCCATGCATGGACAGGAGAAGAAGAAATTGAAACACGAAAATCCCTCCCGGATATTGATCACCGGAGGACGCGAAATCGGGGGCATCGACAGCTTCGCGGAGGGGTTGCGCGCGGGCTTCGCCGAATTCGGAATCCCGGTCGAGATCGTATCGCCCGCGCGCGTCTTCCGTCGCTGGCGCGATTTGCGCAATCCGCGCGTCCTCAAGATTCTGAGCACCATGGCTGTATTCGCCGCGCCGATGGCGCGCAGAGCGATCTGCGTTGCGCACGGCGTGCCGCGCGCGGACGCGCAGGACTGGGCGCGGCTGCTCTCGATCATTGCTTCGTTCAAGCTGGCGAATCTTTGCCGCGGCGCGCAACTGGTCTCTGTCTCCCATTACACCGCGGCCACGCTGCAGGCAATCTTCAATGTGCGGAGCGACGCCGTAGTCCATAACCCGGCCAAGCCGATTTACCTGGAAGGCGATACCGGGCCTCCGCGCGAACGCTGCTACGTGACCTATGTGGGCAGGCTCAAAGCGGCCAAGAATCTGCATCGCGTCCTGCCGGCCATCCGGGACGTATTGGATGAGACTCCGGGCCTGCGCATGTGCATCGTGGGCGAAGGCGAGCAACGCGCGGAACTGGAGGCGATGACCGGCGGCGATCCGCGCTTCGAGTTCAAGGGAACGCCCGACGACAACGCGGTCCGCGCATGGCTTCGCCGCTCCAAGGTCTTCGTATCCGGCAACCAGGTGGAGGGATTCGGCATTGCCTATCTTGAGGCGATGACGCAGGGATGCAATGTGGTGATGCCGGCCTGCGGAGGCGGGCTGGAGATCGCTCCGGAGCTGATCGGCCGGAATATTTTTCTGTTTTCCGCATCCTTTGCGCGCGAGGCCGTGGCGGCCGCGTTGCGCCAGGCGCTGCTTGCCGAGCCGGCATGTGCGCCGCTCAACGCCTACCGGGCGCGCAAGACTGCCGTCGGCTATCTTGCCGCCGACGCCTGCTTCGGCAACCGGGGAGAACGCGTATGAGCGCTTCGAGAGAGGCCGGCCGGCGTTCCCTGGATCTCGAGGGGCGCTCCTTCGCGGATGGCCTGGTACGCGTTTGCGCCAACGCGGTGCTGGTGACCGCGCTCATGCCTTATGTTTCTCCCTTTGTGCTGCCGGATATGGATGTGCAGCTGATGGCGCTGGGAACCTCGACTGCAATCCTCCTGCTGCTGCTGCTTCTCGCGCCGCGGGTATTTTCGTTCGCGGGCGACGATTTTCTCATTCTGGCCATGGGCCTGCTTAGCCTGGTGTATGTGAACCCGGATGTCGCATTCGACGACCTGCCGGCGGCGCTGCGCGCGTGCGGACAGATCGTGCTGGCCTTTCCGGTGTATTATGCCGTGCGCAATCTTTATCGATATATGTCGCCGCGGGTGTTTCTTGCCGTCGTCGCGCTTTACTGCGGGGTTCTCTTTCTGCAGATGTCGTTTCTCGGCGCGTATGCAGCCACGTTCGCGCACATGCTGTCGGATACGCGCTGGTTCGCCGACGAAGGGCGCGGCCCGAACGGGTTGTGCACCGAGCCCTCGATGATGGGAAGCATCTGCATGTTGTTCATCGTCTCCCTCTACTTCTTCCATCGCGGTTATTGGAAAACGCACAGGAACGCCGCCCGGTTCGTCGTAACCGCTTCCTGCCTCATGCTGGTCATCACCAAGTCCGGAACGG
This sequence comes from uncultured Acidobacteriaceae bacterium, assembly GCA_963770555.1. Classification (GTDB taxonomy): domain Bacteria; phylum Acidobacteriota; class Terriglobia; order Terriglobales; family Acidobacteriaceae; genus Telmatobacter. The sequence continues at coordinate 1,664,101 of CAVYQC010000005.1, read as the reverse complement.
GCGTGGTGCTTGCACTGGTGGTTGCCCTGGCCGCGCTGTTCAATTCGAAGCTGTCCGGAAAATCGAAGGCCGCGCTTCTCGCAGCCTTTTTTCTGGCGATGATCTCTCTTGGACGGATTCTCAGCTCCTCCGAATCGCGTGGAGCCTCCATCCTTTCCGGCATCGCCGGCAACCCGCTTTCCATTCTCGATGAATACAGCTTCGCGGACCGCACGCTGGGCATCTATGTCGGCCTGCATCAAATCCCGGATAAGCCTTTCGGCTCGATGGATGTGCGCATTGACCCGGAGGCGACCAACAGCGCCCTTAACGGAGACGCGGCGATCCTTCTCTGGCCGGACTCTTCTTTCCGTGCCCTGCTCAACGATCTGCGCGCGCTGCGCTACAACAACCACGGCACCGGCGCCTTGCTCGAGCGCATGGGGATTCCGGGAGTGCTGATTCTGGCAACACTGGTGCTGTACCCGCGCGGCTTCCATGGCCATTGGGTGGTCCGCGCCTTCATGGCGGGCATGCTGCTGAACGCCACGTTGTTCATCTCCACGCTGTGGTTTGTGCTGGGATGCACGATCGAGCTGCGAAGAACTGAAGCCGATGCACCGAAAGAGGCTGCTCATGGATTTTTTCACACGTTGTGGAGGGAGATTGCGCGCCCGACCTGCACCGAGGCGCTTGATGAACGCTGATGGGGCGGTTGGATTTCGAACCTGGCGAGGAGCGCAATGATGATTTCGAGCGCAATTCCGGCGGATCGGTGGAATTCTTCCGCCGCGCGGCTTCGGCAACCGGCGTACAATCTGCGCGCCGCCGCGCCGCGTCCGGCCGTTTCCATCGTCACTCCGGTCTTCAATGCGGCCCCGTGGCTCGGGCAGACGCTGGCCTCGGTGCGCGCGCAATCGTTCACCTGCTGGGAGCATCTGCTTGTCGACGACGGCTCGACCGACGGGTCGGCGGCGATTCTGGAAGCGGCGGCCGCGGCCGATGCGCGCATCCGCATTCTGCGCATGCCGCGCACGGCGGGCCCTTCGGCCGCGCGCAACTTTGCGTTGGACGCGGCTCAAGGGCGCTTCGTCGCGTTTCTTGACGCCGACGATCTATGGCTTCCCGACAAGCTTTCCCGTTGCGTGGCATGGATGACCGGATGCGGCTACGCGTTTGTTTATCACGATTACCGGCACATGCTGCACGACGGCTCGCGCGCGGGAAGGCTCATTGCCGGGCCGGATGAATTGAATTACCGCACTCTGCACACGCACAGAGGCACGGGCTGCCTGAGCGTGGTCATCGATCGCGAGCAGGTCTCGGGCCTGCGTTTTCCCGCCGGCAGTGCTGCGCTAAATGAAGATTTTCGAGCCTGGCTGGGAATCGTGAAAGCGGGCCACGTGGGCCATCGGCTGGCTTACGACCTGGGCCGCTACCGGCTGTCGAACGGCAGCCGCTCGGCGAACAAGCTGGCCAGCGCCCTGGAAGTATGGAGAATTTATCGCACCGAGTCGGGACTCCCGTTTCATCGCGCCCTCGGATGGTGGCTTCAATACGCGTGCAACGCACTCCGGCTTCATCGCCGCGCGCGGCCGGGCAGCAAGACCGGCGAGTATTGTGCTGCCTGCGAACCCGCAAGAATTTTTCCCGAGCACGCGCGCCTTGGAACGATCTCAGGATTCGCGCGCTCTTTCCGATCCGCTTATTCCGCCGGCGAATCGTCGCCTTCGGCGGGGAGCAGCCGCAATGAGTGATCTCTCGATCCAGGGGCGATTTCAGGCCGCGGATGAAGCCAACGCGGCCGCTGCACCGCGGCTCCGGGCTCATCTCGCGGCGCTCGCGGCCCGCGCCGGACGAATTCCGATTGCCGCCGTCGTTCTCTTCTACCTGATCCTGCCGAATGTCGCGTCGCAGCTTTCGACGCACGTGCTCAGCGCGCTGCCGCACGGCTACGTGAATCTGGAAGTCCTGCTGATTGGAGCCGTAGGAGTCTTTCTGCCGCGCTGGGCCCTATTCTCTCTTCTGCTCGCGGATTCGCTTGCCGACTGCGCGTATTCGATCTGCTATACCTATCAGTTTTCGCTCGGCGACCTGCTCGAGTCAGTGCATTTTCTCGGCGTTATGCCGGAACGCCGCCTGCTTGCGGGCGCGGTTGCGCTGACAGCGTCGGTGTTTGTGTCTGCGGTGCTGGCGCTGGTCCGGCCCGACCCGCGGCGCCGTGTACGCGCCGTGTGCGCGCTGCTGGCGCCGCTCGCAATCCTGCTGCCGGCCGACATTCTCAACGGCCAGAATTCCCTTTGGCACAAGGACGTTACGCTTTTATCCTGGCGCGTGGCGCGCAGCCCGATCCTGGTTCTGGGCGTGCGCGAGGCTTTTGCTCTTTCCACCGAATCGCGGTCGCGCCAGGCCGAAGACGCACCCATGCCTTCGGCATCGGCGCGCATGGATTCGCTTCTTGAAAGCCTGCCGCGCGGAGCCATTGCTCCGAATGTTGTGCTCATCGTGGTCGAGTCGTGGGGGCTGCCGCTGGATCCGCGATTGGACGAGGCGCTTACCGCGCCCTACGCCGACCCCGCGATCGCGCGCAGGTACCGGATTGCGTATGGCGCGGCTCCATTTACGGGGCTCACGGTTCCCGGCGAGGCGCGCGAGCTGTGCCACTCGACGATGGGCTTTGGCATTCTTCATCTCTCGAACCAGGCGGCGCAGCGCTGCCTTCCGGACCAGTTTCACGCGCGCGGATACGAGAGCATCGCCATCCACGGTTACGCCGGAGAGATGTTCTACCGCGCGGCGTGGTACCGGGAGTTGGGATTCGACCGCGCCTGGTTCGGTGCGGACCTGAAGGCGATGGGACTGCCTCGATGCGGAGGCGCGTTTCCGGGCATCTGCGACGGCGCCATCGCCAACTTCATTGGCGGAACCGTTCTTTCCCCGCCGCAAAGCCGGCCAAGGTTCGTGTATTGGGTCACGCTCAACTCGCATCTCCCGGTTCCGGTGCGGCCCGACCTGCCTGCCGATACGGTGTGCGCGGCGCAGCTCGCACTGCGCGCCTCTGAAGCGCTCTGTTCCTGGTTTCGGCTGGTGCGGGCCGTGCATGAGTCGGTGAGCCGGGTGGCGGCGGGAGCGCTTGCGCGTCCCACCGTCTTTCTTCTGGTCGGAGATCACGCGCCGCCCTTCGGCGATCCGCGCTTGCGCAGCCAGTTCTCGAGCACCCAGGTGCCCTATGTGATGCTTGCTCCGAAGGACGCAACCGGGCGCTGATGCGACTCCTTCCGCGCCAACTGCCGGCATGTAGACTGGTCGCATGGACAGGCGAATCGGAGTGCATCTGGGCACCGCGGGCGGGGCATCCAATGCTGTAGAGCGGGCGCGGGAGATCGGCGCCAACACCTTTCAGATTTTTTCCTCGAGCCCGCGCATGTGGCGCGCGCCGAAGATCGACCCCCAGCAGGCCAGGCGCATGCGCGAGCTGCGCGCGAAGCTCGATGTGGGCCCCGTCGTGATCCACACCAGTTATCTCGTCAACGTCTGCAGCCAGTCGGACGAGGTGCGCGAGAAAAGCGTGGCCGCGTTTCGCGGAGAGATCGAGCGGGCGCTCGCGCTGGGGGCCGAATACCTGGTGCTGCATCCCGGTTCATGGAAGGGGCTCACCCGCGGCGAGGGGCTGAAGCTGGCGGCTGACTCGATCAAGCGCGCGATCGACGGCCTGCCCTGGCAGGGAACCGGCTTTCACATTTTGATCGAAAATACGGCCGGCGCGGAATTTTCGCTGGGCGGGAGCTTCGAGCAGGTAGCCGAACTGGCGGAGCGGCTGCGAAGTTCGGCGCCCGTGGGCGTGTGCCTGGACACCTGCCATACCCACGTTTCCGGCTACGACATCGAGACGGCGGAGGGCTACGCCGGGACCATGAGCCAGGTGGCCGCAACGGTCACCTGCGACGCCGTGCGCGTGTGGCACTGCAACGACGCGAAGGCAGCGCGCGGATCGAAGCTGGACCGGCACGAGCACATCGGGCAGGGAACCATCGGCGTCGAGCCGTTCCGCCGGCTGCTCAACGATGCGCGCTTCGCTCACTGTGCATTCATCGCCGAGACCCCGGTCGACGAGCCCGGCGACGAGGAGCGGAATGTGAGGGTGCTGAAGAGCCTGGTGAAGTAGCTGAAAATCTGACGCGCCTCCTCCGTTTACACTGAAAGGTTATGGCTGAAGAGAAAGAACTGCGTTACGACCCGGCGGCAATTGAGGCCAAATGGCAGCAGCGCTGGGCTGCGGACCCGCTGCTGTATGCGGCCGAGCCCGCTTCCAGCAGCAAGCCCAAGTACTACGTGCTCGAAATGCTGCCCTATCCGAGCGGCCAGTTGCACATCGGCCACGTGCGCAACTATTCCATCGGCGACGCGCTGGCGCGGCACATGTGGATGCGCGGCTACAACGTACTGCACCCCATGGGCTGGGATGCCTTCGGGCTGCCCGCGGAGAACGCCGCGCTCAAAAACGATACCCCTCCGCGCGAGTGGACGCTGAACAACATCGGCGCCATGAAGAGGCAGATGCAGCGGCTGGGCTTCGCCTACGACTGGGCCACGGAAGTGACTACCTGCCTGCCCGAATATTACCGCTGGAATCAGTGGTTCTTTTTGCGCATGTTCGAGAAGGGGCTGGCCTATCGCAAGAAGAGCAAGGTGAACTGGTGCCCGGAGTGCGCCACGGTGCTGGCCAACGAACAGGTGATCGACGGCTGCTGCTGGCGGCACGAAGATACGAAGGTCGAGCAGCGCGATCTGGAGCAGTGGTTTCTGCGCACCACCGCCTACGCCCAGGAGCTGCTCGACGGACTCGACAAGCTGGAGGGGTGGCCGGAAAAAGTGCGCACCATGCAGCGCAACTGGATCGGGCGCAGCGAGGGCACGGAGGTCGACTTTTTCCTGGCGGAAAAAGCCGACGAGGGACTAGGGACTAGGGACCAGGGACTGGAAGGAACGCGCATTCGCGTATTCACCACGCGCGTGGATACCATCTTCGGCGCTACGAGCGTCCAACTGGCGCCCGAGCATCCGCTGGTCGCGGCCTTCTCTGCCGCGGACGCAGGCCTGTGGGCCAAGGTAGCGGAGCTGCTGGACGAGCAGAAGAAGGCGCGTGAGGCGGGCGACGTAGGCGCGATCGAAAAGCACGGAGTTCCGGCCGGCCGCTTCGCCATCAATCCTTACAGCGGAGAGCAGATCCCGATCTGGGTGGCCAACTACGTTCTGATGGACTACGGCACCGGCGCCATCATGAGCGTTCCGGGGCACGATGAGCGCGACTACGAGTTCGTCAAGAAGTATGCGATTCCGATCCGCGAGGTGATTCGGCCAGTCCAGGACGCGGACGGAGCGAAGCTCCCCTTCACCGGGGAAGACGGGGTGCTGGTGAATTCCGGCGAGTACAGCGGCATGAGTTGTATCCGGGCCCAGAAGCTCCTCCAAGAGGCTGCGGCGCGCGGCGGGTTTGGCCAGGCCAGCGTGACCTTCCGCCTGAAAGACTGGGGCGTGAGCCGGCAGCGGTACTGGGGCACGCCCATCCCCATGATCCACTGCGAACGCGACGGCCTGGTTCCAGTTCCCGACGACCAGTTGCCGGTGATTCTGCCCGACAACGTCGAGATCACGCAGACCGGCGGCTCGCCGCTCGCCCGCGTGCCGGAGTTTGTGAACGTCACCTGCCCTAAATGCGGCGGGCCGGCGCGCCGCGAAACCGACACTATGGACACCTTCGTCGATTCGAGCTGGTACTTCTACCGTTACGCCGACGCGAAGAACACCAACGCGCCCTTCGACCCTGCGATCGCCAAGTACTGGTTCCCCATCGACCAGTACATCGGCGGCGTGGAGCACGCCATTCTGCACCTGATTTACTCGCGTTTCTGGACCCGTGTGATGCGCGACCTGGGCCTGGTCGCCAACGACGAGCCGGTGCGGCGGCTGTTCACGCAGGGCATGGTGATCAAGGACGGCGCCAAGATGTCCAAGTCGAAGGGCAACGTGGTTTCGCCCGACGATATGGTGGCGCGCTTCGGCGCCGATGCTACGCGTATGTACGCGCTGTTTGCCGCGCCGCCCGACCGCGATCTCGACTGGCAGGAAGACGGCGTCGCTGGCGTGAGCCGCTTCCTGAGCCGGGTGTGGCGGCTGGTGACGAAACACTCGGCAATTGCGCGGGACGAGTCTGCGGACTCTCAACCTTCGAGCAATGAACGCCCGAAGGATGGGGAGCCAAGCGTCATGCAGCAAAAGCTCCGCCGCAAGCTGCACCAGACCATCGCCAAGATCACGCTCGACTTCGAGGGCCGCTGGCACTTCAACACCTGCGTGGCCGCCATCATGGAGCTGGTGAACGAGCTGCAGGCCGCGGATGCGCAGCTTGGTTCGGGCGAAGTGCCTGCGCCGGTGGTGCGCGAACTGCTGCGTCCGCTGGTCTTGCTGCTGGCGCCCTTCGCGCCTTTTCTTGCCGCCGAACTTTGGGAAGAAGTGGGCGGGGAGGGAGCAATCCTGCGTGCGTCGTGGCCCAAAAGCGATCCCGGGCTTGCCAGGGAAGACGAAATCGAGATTCCGGTGCAGATCAATGGCAAGCTGGTGACCGTGGTGCGCCTGCCCGCCGATGCCGGCGGCAGTGCCATGGAAGCAGCTGCGCTGGCCGACGAAAAGGTGAAAGCGCGCACGGCGGGAAAGAACGTGGCCAAGGTGATCGTGGTTCCTGGCAGGGCCGTCAACCTGGTGGTAAAGTGACGGGAATCTCCAAGGCGGATGCGCGCGTCAACGCGCCGGTGCGCGGAACCCAGTTGCTGGTCGAGCACATGAGCGGGGTCTTCCGCCGGCCGTCGCTCATCGCCATCGAATTAAGCTGGCGCTGGCTGGCCGGCATTCCGATCCTGTTTGTCCTATGGCAGCAGGCGCAGCGAATGCTCGCGGCATTTCCGCTGGAGTCGTCGGGCTTCAACTCCGTCGACTCCGAGAACCCCTGGCTGGCCGCGCTGCAGCTCGCCCAGGTGTGGGCCTACTACCAGCCTCACGTGCTGGCCGTGCTGCGCTGGCTGTTTCCGGCCGCGGCGCTGTTTTGGGTGGTTGTTTCCGGGCTCGGACGCAATTTGCTGCTGATGCGGATGGAGCGCGGGCTTCGCTTCCGCCCCCTGGCCATGATCGGCTTGCAGGCCGGATGGATGGCCTTGCTGGTCCTCACCTTCTGGGGCTGGTTCCGTTCCATGCAGTGTGCGGCCGCTGCACATATCCCGGCAGCCGGCGAGCCGGACCTGGTCGGCTATGCGGTCTGGGCCATCTTTCTTTCACTCGGATTCTTCACCGCATGGGCGCTGGTGAGCTGGGCGTTGTCCATCGCGCCGCTGCTGGCGCTGCTGGAGAACCGCTCCGCGCTTTCCGCGCTGGGTCAAAGCCTGAGGCTGGGCAAGCCGTTCACCGGCAAGCTCGCTGAAATCAACCTGGTGATGGGAATCGTGAAGATTGCTCTCGCGGTGCTGGCCATGGTCTTTTCCGCCGCTCCGCTGCCTTTCATCGACGAGTTGGGCGCGGGCTCACTGCACGTGGTGTGGGCCGCGTCCACGGTCTTTTATTTTTTGGCCAACGACTCTTTTCAGGTGGTGCGGCTGAAGGCCTTTGTGGAGTTCTGGAGGCTGTTTCGCGCCCCCTCCGGCTCGTAACCGCACCGCGAGCGCTTCACTTGCCGGGTGCTGCCTCCGCACTCTCCTTCAGGAACGCGGCGCTGAACGTACCCTTCCTCTGCGCAATCGGCAGCAGGGTCGGATAAAACTGAACGAATGTCGTGTCCACCGCCCCATGAGCGGCGTGGCAACTGTAGCAGGGCGCGCCCTGAGGAATGAGCGTCCCATTCGATTGTGGTGAATCGAAGTCGAAGAAGGCCCATCCACCGGAAAAGCGCGATACGTCCTTTACATGGACTTCGAGGCCCATTACGTCAGTGCCCTGATAGTGTCCGGATTGATTGATCGAGCCCTTGCTTCGCGCCTCGCGCACCTCGAGGACCATCACGGTCCTGTCAGGCCAGACCCCGGTTGCAAGAAAACCGCGGTAGGCGGCCGGATCGACAAAGACATTGTCGAACATCGAGTGGTCCTGCATGCCGGTCTTCGGTGCATAGCTCATGTCGATGCCGGAGGTGAGGTAGATCCACTCACGGTAGCCGGAGAGCGGGAACATGTCGCCATTTTTTGCGTAAGCGGGTGCGTCGCCGGCCGCGGCCATCGCCGTCCTGGGCAGGCGGACCTCGAATGCGGCGAAGGCGATCGAGGCAAGCAGGCAGATTGCTGCCGCGGCTGAAACAGTCTTCCGGTACACCGGAGCCTCCATCCCGTAAAAATGCCTCACCTGCTCAGGCACGCGCCCGCGTGTGGAAACGCCGGCGCGGCTGGAACCCAAACCCGTCAAAACAGCTTCAACTGAACGGTGAGATACTTCTTCGGGTCTTCGCGGAAGGCTTTCAGCAAATCGCGCGTGTCGGTCAACGTCTGGTTCACGTTGTCGTAGAGCGCCCGGTTTTTGAACAACTGGCCCACCGTGCCCTGGCCCTCGTTGATGCTCTTCAGTACCGCGTCCAGGTGGGTTACCGTGTCGTCCATCTTCTGTGCAAACGCCGGATCCTTGGCCAGCTTGCCCAGCGCGCCCTTGCCGCCATTGATACCGGCAACCAGTTGATTGGTATTCTCGACCGCCGCATTCAGATTGTTATACAGCGACTCGTCCTTGAGAAATTTGCCCGCGGTGCCTTGTCCCGCGTTGAGCGCGGTGGTGATCTGGTCCAGTTTGTCGATGGCCGAGTCGGCGCGCGTATACAGCGTGTCGTCGGTCACCAGCTTTCCGATCGAGCCCTTGCCCTGGGCGATGGTGCTGGTAATGGTTTGAAGATCGGACGCGATGGAAACAATGCGATTGGCAAGTGCGGGGTCGTTAATCAGCTTTCCCACCGTGCCGCGGCCGGAGTTGATCGAATCGAGGAGTTTATTCATTTTGAGCAGCGTGGCCTGCACCTGCTCGATCGATCCCTGGCTGCTTGTGATCACGTCCTGGATGGTCGGCGAGCCGGCGGCCCTCAACTCCGCGTCGTTGGCCGGAGGCGGGCCGGTGGCGTGGGTCGAATCGATATCGACGTAGCTGTCGCCCAGGACGCCGGCCTGGGCGATTCCGGCAGTCGAGTCAACGTGCAGGCCGCCCAGGTACTCGTGCCCAATCTGCATCCTCACTTCCACCGGGGAGGGATTGCGGCTCGGAACCACGCGTATCCGGGTGACGTTGCCCACCGTCACTCCCTGCAGCGTCACCGGCGCGCCGTCTTTCAATCCCGCGGCGTTATTGAAGTAGCTGCGCAGCACCAGCCGCTTGGCGAACGGCCCGCCGGCGGCGCCGGACATGAGAAAAATGAGTCCGATCAGCACCGCCATGGCTACCAGGACCAAGGCTCCCACCTTCAGTTGCGACCACTGGATATCGTTGCGGCTTGGCACGTCACTCCTCTTGCTGGGTTGAGCGGTCGACGCCTTGAGAATAACAGACGGCTCAGCTTAAAGCCCGCCTTCAAGCACCACGCTGGCCATGGCCAAAGCCGCGGTGTGGGTAATGGACAAGGCCGCCCGCACCACGCCCAGGCCGGCCGCAATTTGGGCCGCGCGCCCGTGAAACTGCACTCCGGGTCTTCCGCCCGGTTCGCGGACGACTTCGATCTCCAGCCAGTTTACCCCCTGGCTGATCCCCGTTCCCAGCGCCTTGGCCGCCGCCTCCTTGGCGGCAAACCGGGCCGCAAAGCTCTCGGCGGACATACGCTTGCGCAGGCAATAGGCCTGCTCAGAGGGGGTAAAGACGCGATCGAGAAAGCGTGCGCCGTAGCGGCTCACCGAGTGCTGAATGCGCCCGACCTCCACCAGGTCGATTCCGGAGCCCACAATCATCTTGTATATCAAACTACAACATCCGGCCTTTGTTGAAGTTGGGTCGTCCGGCCGAGCCCTGGGACCGCATCCTCAAGGAAACCACCGCCTGGAGCGCGTCCAATTACCAGCGGAAATTACCGCGCCTCCTCCACGGCGGGCTTTCTGTATCGAAAGAAGACAGCCGACCGCCGCCGCCGTTCGACTCCTGAACAATCGTTATCCGGCTCCTTTTGCATCCGATAACACCTTTGTGAGGTTGGAGATGCAGGGAACTCTGACAAGCCGCGACGTGAACGCTCCCTGGGCGATGCAGTTGAGGGCCGTCTCCGCCGAGGAGCCCACGCGGCTGGTCCAGTTCCTCACCGGCGCCATTCTCGGCTGCGGCGGATGGGTGCTGAGCCGGGGCGCCAACGATTCCGGCATAGTGAACATGCTCTTCGAGTTCGAGCGCCAGGCCTGCATCGACATCTACAGCGTGCTGGTGGCCTCCGGGCTCGAGCTGAGCCAGAGCGGCCACATCCACTTTACCGAGCTCTGCCAGTGCACGCGCAGCCACCAACCCGAGTGCGCCACGGAGATTGCCAGCGTCGACCTGGAGATCCAGACCTTCCCCATCGAAATGATCTGCAGCGCGCCCGCGCCGGGAATCGTCTGAGAATCGGCCTGCCTCTCAACAAACCTCATCCCGCCTCCACCAATCCATAACGGCGCTGCCAGGCATCTTTGAGCCGCGCCCAGACGCGCGCCCGTTCCGCTTCCGGAATTGCGTCGTCACGATAGCCCGCAAACCGCGCCGCCTCCTGTTTGGCCAGCTCCAGCAGTTGCCGGTCACGCACCAGGTTGGACACGCGAAACTCGGGCAGCCCCGCCTGCCGCGTCCCGAAAAATTCGCCGGGACCTCGCAGGGTCAAGTCCAGCTCAGCCAGTTCGAAACCGTCCTGGGTGCGGACCATGGCGTTCAATCGCTCCTCCGCAAGCGGAGAAACGCCCGGCCCGGTGAGAAGGATGCAGTAGCTTTTGGCCGCTCCCCGGCCCACGCGTCCGCGCAACTGATGCAACTGCGCCAACCCGAAGCGCTCGGCGTGCTCCACCACCATCACCGTCGCATTGGGCACGTCGACGCCCACTTCCACCACCGTCGTCGCTACCAGCACGTCGATCTCGCCGCGCTGAAAGCGGCGCATCACGATCTCTTTTTCGTCCGCGTCCAGCCGTCCGTGCAGCAGGCCCACGCGCAGTCCGGCCAGCGGCCCAGTGCGCAGCTTCTCGTGCATCTCCACGGCCGATTTCAGTCCCGATTTTGCCGTTGGACTGGCTTCCTGTGCGGTCTTCGGAAACAGCAGCTCCGCTGTCTTGCGTTTTGGACGAGATTTCGGGACGGACGCCTGGATTCCAGGCTGCGCTTCATCGTGGGAGAAATCCAGTTCGGGCTGATCGTCTTTCGTGCCCTCGATCACTGGATACACGACGTAGGCCTGCCGCCCTTGCTCGACTTGTTTGCGCACAAACTTCCACACCTCCTCGGCCCGCTCATCGGAAACCCGCCGCGTCGCAATCGGCGTGCGCCCCGGCGGCATCTCGTCCAGAACGCTCAGGTCGAGATCCCCGTAGAGCGAGAGCGCCAGGGTGCGCGGAATGGGCGTGGCCGTCATCACCAGCACATCCGGCTCGGCCCCCGCCGTTCCATCCGGCTTGGGCTTCTTCATCAGCTTGAAGCGCTGCAGCACGCCGAAGCGGTGCTGCTCGTCCACCACCACCAGACCGAGGCGGTCGAATTCCACCTTTTCTTCAATGAGCGCGTGGGTGCCGATGACGAGCTGAGCCTCGCCGCGGTTAATTAGCCCGCGCGTGTGCCGTTTGCGGTCTTCGTCGAGCGAACCGGTCAGGAGCACGATGCGCGGCTTGCGGCTGGATCGCTCCAGAAGCTTGCGGCAGGCGAGAAAATGCTGCGTGGCCAAAATCTCGGTGGGCGCCATCAGCGCGGCCTGGTAGCCGTTTTCCATGGCCACCAGCATGGCCTGGAAGGCGACAATCGTTTTGCCCGAGCCCACGTCGCCCTGCAGCAGGCGCCGCATGGGGCTGGGCGCGCGCATGTCGGCCACAATCTCGCCCAGCGCGCGTTTCTGCGCCGCGGTGGGATGAAACGGAAGCACCTCGCGGACCGCCTCGCGCACTTTATCCGTGGTGGCAAAGGCAATGCCGGCGCGCTCTTTCATGCGCTTGCGTTTAAGCTCCAGGCCCAGCTCCAGAAAAAACAGCTCCTCGAAGATCAGCCGCCGGTGCGCCGGCGTAGAACAGGCCTGCAACTCGGCAAACGGCGTTCCCTCGGGCGGAAAATGCACCTCGCGCAGCGCGGTTTCGCGGTCCGGCAAATCGAGCCGCTGGAGCAGCGCGCGCGGCAGGCATTCCGGCACCGCTCCGCGCACCGCTTCAAGCAAGTTGAAGATCGTCTTGCGCTGCCAGCGCGAGGCCAACCGGCTGCCGCTCAGCGACTCGTACACCGGCGTGATGCGGCCCACTTCAAGCAGGCGCGTCTCCGCGTCGTCGCTCGCGTCGGGCAGGATTTCAAACTGCGGCTGGATCATTTTGAAGTTGCTCGAAGAGCGCGACGGCTCAACCTTGCCGTACACCGCGACCGTTTGCCCTGCCTGGAATTTGCCGTTCAGGTAAGGCGCGTTGAACCAGATGCACTTGAGCGCGCATCGCCCCTGCCCGAGCGTGACTTCAAACAGCGGCGCCCGGCGCGTGCGCAGCAACGCCGAGCCGCGCACTTCGGCGATGACGCTGGCCGTTTCGCCGGCCTTCAGTTCGTCCAGGCTGCGCGGGTTTTGCCGGTCTTCGTAGCGGAATGGCAGGTGATAGAGCAGGTCCTCGGCGGTCTGGATGCCTTTGGCGGCAAGCAGCTCCGCCACGCGCGGCCCCACTCCGCGCACGTACATCGCTGGAGTATCGAGGCCGGGCACAGAATGGATGCTATATTCCCGCGCAACCGCACCGCAATCGCGGCAAGGCTGAACCGCGGCTCCACTTATCGTGTTGAAGCGCCGATCGCGCTGGCCGGCGTAACCTATTCGTATGATGCGGGTGTTGATTTCAGGGGCTGGGGTTGCAGGCCCCACGCTGGCTTATTGGCTTGCCCATTATGGATTCCAACCGGCAATTGTTGAATCCGCGCCGCAACTCAAGGTTGGCGGCTACGTCATCGACTTCTGGGGCGCGGGCTTCGAGATCGCCGATCGCATGGGCCTGATGCCGGAGATTCGGCGCAAAGGCTATATGGTCCGTGAAGTCAGAATCGTGAACGGGCGCGGCGAGCGGATCGCCGGATTTTCGACCGATTCCGTCGCGCGCGTAGTTCGGGGCCGCTTTGTCAGCGTTCCGCGCGGCGATTTGGCGGCGACGATCTTCGCCGCCCTCGAAGGCAAAGTGGAGACGATCTTCGGTGACTCGATCGACCGCATTGAACAGATGGAGAAAACGGTAGCCGTTACATTCAGGCGCGGCGGCCATCGCGAGTTCGATCTCGTCGTCGGCGCTGACGGGCTGCACTCGCGCGTTCGCCGTCTTGTCTTTGGCGAAGAGAATCGATTCGAGAAGTATCTGGGATACAAAGCCGCGGCCTTCGAAGTCCCGGGCTATCGGCCGCGCGACGAGCTGATTTACATGATGTATACGCAAGTCGATCAACAGGTGGGCCGGTTCGCGCTCAATGGCGACCGCACCATGTTCCTGTTCACCTTCAAAGATGAAAAATACGAAATTCCGGCCAGCCTTCAAGATCAGAAAGCTGAATTGCGGCGCCGTTTCGGCAGCGCCGGTTGGGAGTATCCGCAGATATTGGACGCGCTGGACACGTGCGATGAGCTGTATTTCGATCGCGTCAGCCAGATTCGGATGGACCCGAACCAGGGAATGTGGAGCAAAGGCCGGGTTACGCTGGTAGGCGACGCGGCTTCGTGCGTCTCCCTGCTGGCCGGGCAAGGGACGGCGCTGGCCATGGTCGCCGCCTATATCCTCGCCGGCGAACTTCATCGCGCGGGCGGCGATTACTCGCTCGCCTTCACCCGCTATCAGCAACTCTTCGGCCCCTTTGTGCTCAGGAAACAAAAGGCCGCCCTGCGCCTGGCAGGCTTCTTCGCGCCCAAATCGAAGTTCTCCATGCGGCTGCGCAACGGGATTGTAAACCTGATGGCCATTCCGTGGATTTCAAACCTTGCCATCGGCCGCGATCTCGTGGACAAGATCGCCATCCCCAGCTACTGATCGCGTAGTTTGCATTCGCCGATCCGTCCCCAGCCGCTGGGCGCCCCACCTGGGCGCCCTTTGGGCACGGCGCTTTTGTCCTTGCCGCTAGGGTGGGCTGCGCATCCCCGTGTATGGTTATATGCGTTGAAAAATTGCTTTGGGGAGCGGGATCGAAATGCAGGCATTCAATCGCCGAAGTTTTTTGAAAGCAGCAGGGGCGGCATCGGCCGGGACGATGCTGGCAGGGAAGGTTCACGCATTGGCGGCGCTTCAAAACGAGCCGGCCGCACCAATCGCGGCCAACGACCACATCCAGCTAGCGCTGATAGGTGCGGGCGGGCAGGGCCAGTACGACACCGGCATCGCCGTGCAGGTTCCGGGCGTGAAGCTGGTGGCCGTGGCCGACTGCTACAACGGCCGCCTGGAGCACTCGAAGGAAGTGTGGGGCGACAACGTCTTTACCACCCGCGACTACAACGAGATTCTGGCGCGCAAAGACATTGACGCGGTGATCATCGGCACGCCCGACCACTGGCACAAGCAGGCGTCTGTCGATGCCATGAAGGCCGGCAAGGACGTGTACTGCGAGAAACCGATGATTCACCTCTACTCCGACGGCCCGGAGATGATCGAGACCGCGCAGGCGACGGGCCGGATCATCCAGATCGGCAGCCAGCGCGTGAGCTCGATGATCTACGCGAAAGCCAAGGAGCTGCTGGCATCGGGCGCCATCGGCCAGCTCAATATGGTCACCGCGCACTGGGACCGCAATTCGGCGATGGGCGCGTGGGATTATACCGTTCCGCTTGACGCCTCGCCGGAGACCTGCGACTGGCCGCGCTTCCTGGGCACCGCTCCCAAAATTCCGTTCAACGCCGAGCACTTCTTCCAGTGGCGCAAGTGGAAGGCCTACGGAAGCGGCGTGGCCGGCGATTTATTTGTGCACCTCTTCAGCGGAACGCACTTCATTACCGGCTCCAACGGGCCCACGCGCGGCATGGCCACCGGAGGCCTGCGCTTCTGGAAGGATGGCCGCAACGCGCCCGACGTAATGCTCGGCCTGTTCGATTACCGGGAGGGATTCAACCTGAACCTGCGCGTGAATTTCGTGGATGGTGGCGAGGAGAGCGAGGGATTGATCTTCACCGGCTCGGAAGGCACCATGGAGATTGCCGGAGATTCCGTGAGCGTGAATCGCGTGCCGCGCGAGAAGGCGCCGGGTTACACGATCGGCAGCTTCACTGAGGCGATGCAGAAACGGATTCTTGCCGCGTACGAGAAGAAGTATCCGCCCACGCATCCCGAGGGTCAGCCCGCGGCGGGCTTTGAAAAATACCAGGCCCCGGCCGGCTACAGCGACAGCTACGATCACTTCAGGAATTTTTTTGCCGCGGTGCGCTCGCGCAAGCCGGTGGTCGAAGATGCTGTCTTCGGCTATCGCGCCGCCGGCGCGGCGCTGCTGAGCAATCTGAGCATGGAGCGCGGAGCGGTGGTCGCGTGGGATCCTGACGCCATGAAGCTGCTCTAAGCACGCGGGCGCGCCTAAAACTCGTGCCGGCGAAACCGGCGCCACGCGCGGCACGCGATCGATTGGGCGCGCTTCAAATGCGGCGAAGCGCATGCGCGCCCTTTCGGAACGTCAGGCGTTCATGGGAAAGTAAGCCTCGATTGCGCGCCGCAGGGAGGAACGATCGACGTGCGGCTTTTTCCCCTCGTAGCGGGCCGCCCAGCAGACCTGGTTGACGATGTCCCGCGGATAGCACGATCTCAACTCCTGGCCCAGTGAAGTGCGTATGAAGGAGATGAGGTGCTCGGGAATTTCCGGTTCGTAGGAGACGCGCTTGTCGTTGGCCACCCTGCGGAAGATCTCGGAGAACTGCTGGTCGGTGCATTGGCCAATCTTGATCTTGGTCTGGATGCGGCGCAGGAAGGCCGGATCGACGAGGTCGCCGGGCGCATTGTTGGAAGCGAAGACAACCAGCATCTCGAAGGGGATTTCGATCTTCTTGCCGCCCACCAGGGTGAGGAAGTCGATTCTGCGGTCGAGGGGAACGATCCATCGGTTGAGGAGTTCGTCGGGGCGTATGCGCTGGCGTCCGAAGTCGTCGATGATGAAGACTCCGTTGTTGGCCTTCATCTGTACCGGGCTCACATAGAACTTTGAAATCGGGTTGAACTGCATGTCGAGCATTTCAGCCGTGAGCTCACCGCCCACCAGCACTGCCGGACGATGGCAGAGCGCCCAGCGCGTATCGTAATTTCCCGGCGCCGATGCCTCCGCTTGCTGATGAATCGCCGGGTCGAAGACGGTAATGATCTGGCCGTCGACTTCGACCGCGTGCGGAATCCAGACCTCGTCTTCGGCGAGCACGCGCGACAGAACCTCGGCGAAGGTCGTCTTTCCGGTTCCTGCCGGGCCATAAAGATAGACCGAACTACCGGAGTTGAGCGCGGCGCCGAACTGGTCCAGCGTTTGTTCGTCGATGACCAGATGATTGAATGCGCGCCGCACGTCCGCGGCGTGCACTTCAACTTTCTGCACGCTTTGTTTGCGGATTATCTCGACGTAGCTTTCCAGCGAAACCGGAGCGCTGCCGGCATATTGACTCTGCTGGAGCAGCTCGATGGCCCGCGTCCTGCCCTGCGCGGTGATGGCCACCTGGGGAATGTTGCCGCTCATTCCCGTTACCTGGCAAAGAGTCTGGGTGCGCAACTTGCAAAATAATTCGTCCGTGACCTCGTAGCCGAGGCGGATTCTTTCAGAAAGTTCAATAACCGATAAGGAACCGGAAAGATAAAGGATTTTCAGTACAAGATCCTCAACGACGGACTGGCGTATATCGAGCTCCGCCAGGCGGCGGGGCTTACATTCAGGTCCTGAATTTTTTCCGGAAGCTACACCAAAGTCATATTCATAATCCTGCATGGACAACACTGTAGCCATCTGGTTCTCCTAGATATGTTTACCAATCTAACGCCTCCTTTGGTTTTTTGCGTCCCCCGTAGGTCGGTTTTTCGGTGCCCCTTTAGTCGTAGGCAGGTGTGTGATTTCGCGAGAGTTTCGCCCGAGGAAACGAAGCAGCGGACTGCGCGCTCGTCGGTTACGCAAAGAAAACTCAGGCAGATCGGCGCCAGGCAGCGTTTGTTAAACTGCTCACAGACCATTCCCCGGTCGACCAGGAATAGAAACAATCGCGGCAGGAGAATCCATGCCAGTAGTCGAACTCGCAGGAGTCACCAAGGCCTACGAGGACAAGATTGCCGTGAATCGCTTGAGCCTGTCGATCGAAGCCGGACAGATGTTCGGGTTGCTGGGACCGAACGGCGCCGGCAAAACCAGTTCCATTCGCATGATGATGGGCATCACCCTGCCCGATTCCGGACGCATCGATCTGTTCGGGAAGCCATTCGAGCGCAAGAGCCTCGATCGCGTCGGATACTTGCCCGAAGAACGCGGGCTGTACAAGAAGATGAAAGTCCTTGAGCAACTCGTCTTCTTCGGGCGGTTGCACGGAGTGGAGGCCGGCGCGGCGCGCAAGCGGGCGGCCGAGTGGGCCGCGCGGCTGGAAATCGCCGATGCGCTGGACAAGAAAACCGAGGAACTCTCCAAGGGCATGCAGCAGAAGATTCAGTTCATCGGAGCCATTCTGCACGATCCGGGGCTGATTGTGATGGACGAGCCCTTCAGCGGCCTCGACCCCGTGAACGCGGTGCTGTTGGAGCGCACCCTGATCGAGCTCAAGGAGCAGGGCAAAGCGGTGCTTTTTTCCACCCACCGCATGGACCAGGTGGAGAAGCTGTGCGACGCGATCTGCCTGATCGATCACGGCCAGGCGGTGCTGGCCGGCAAGGTGCGCGAGATCAAGAGCCGCTACGAGCGCAATCACGTGATCGTCGAATTTGAGGGAAGCGCGGCCTTTCTCAACAGCGGCGAAATCGCCGAAGCCCGCAATTTTTCGGGGCACGCCGAAATCCGGTTGAAAGAGCACGGCGACGCGCAAAAGCTGCTGCACGAAGCCACGGCGATGGCCAAGATTTACCGCTTCGAGCTGGTCGAGCCTTCACTCGAAGAGATTTTCATTCAGACCGTGGGAGGCGCGGCCAATGCGTAACATGCTTCTCATCGCGCGGCGCGAATATATGGAGCAGATACGCGGCCGGGCCTTCCGCTTGTCCACCGTCGGGCTGCCGGTGCTGTTTGCACTCGTCCTGGGAGTGGCTTATTTTTCCGGCCGCGGGCTGGGCACACACAAGCATGTGGTCATCGCTTCGTCCGATCCGGTGCTGGCCGCTGAAGTTCGCTCGCAACTGCTTACCGACAAGGGCAAAAAATCGGCCGTCGAAATCGTGATCCCGTCGGGGCCCGATACGCGCAGTGAGCTGACCGGGCGCGTGAAGAGCAAAGCCATCGACGGCTTCTTGTGGATCGACAACGCAACCGGCGCGCTGCCCAGCGCCACGTACACGGCGCAGACCGCGGGAGACTTTATGACCACCGCGCGCTTGAAGGACGCGCTGGACAACGGCCTGGTGGAAGAGCATCTGGCCGCAACGGGAATGAATCAAACCGACACCGATGCCATGGTCAAGGGCATCGAGATCGACACCTACCAGGTGAAGAAAGACGGCTCGGTGGTGAAGACCAATGCGCAGGCTTCCTTCTGGAAGGGCTACGTGATGGCCTTTCTGCTCTCCTTGACCACCATGATCTACGGCCTGAATGTTGCCCGTTCCATCATTCAGGAGAAGACATCGCGTATCTTCGAGGTGATGCTGGCGGCTGCCAAGCCCGCCGATCTGCTGGCCGGAAAGCTGATCGGGGTGGGCGCGGTGGGCCTCACGCAAATTGCCATCTGGCTGGCTACGGGACTGGCGATCGTTGGCTCGCCCTTTGCCGCGGCCATCCTCAGCGGCCAGTACTCCATTCATTTTTCCTGGATCGAGGGCCTGCTGTTTCCGGTGTATTTCCTGCTCGGCTACCTGCTTTACAGCGCGCTCTTCGCGGGCCTGGCGGCCACCTGCGAAACCGAGCAGGAGCTGCAGATGTACATGCCGCTTGCGGCCGCGCCCACCTGGCTGAGTTTTGCGCTCATCCTGCTCATCATGAACGACTCGAATTCGTTCTGGTCGGTGGCCGCTTCGCTTTTTCCTCCCACCGCGCCCATCGTCATGTTCCTGCGCATGGCTTCGGAGATCCCGCCTCTGTGGCAGTTCGCGGCGTCGATCGTCCTCATGCTTCTCAGCATCTGGGGCACGCTCGAGTTTTCGTCGCGCCTCTACCGCGTTGGAATCCTGATGTACGGCAAGCGCGCCACGCTGCCCGAACTGCTGCGCTGGCTGCGCTACAGCTAAAATCGAGCAGTGACCGAAGACAAGACCGGCGCCGCAAGCAACGGGGTGCCCCAGGTCCCGCTTTTGGAACCTGGGACGGCACGATTCTCCTTGAGCCAGCGTCTCACTCTCTCCATCGTCCCTCGCATCGTGTGGGCGCTGGTTCGGGTTGTAGGCCTCACCTGGCGATTCGAGGTAATTGCCGAAGAAGGCGCCACGCCGCTCAAGCACGGCGAAGGCGCCGGAGCTGAGATCTTCTGCTTCTGGCACCAGTGCGTACTGCCTTGCACCGTTTATTTTCGCCGCACACGCGCCACCATCCTCATCAGCCGCAGCTTCGACGGCGAGCTGGTTGCGCGCGTTCTCCGCCTGTTCGGATTTCAGGCCGTGCGCGGATCGAGTTCGCGCGGGGCGCGCGAGGGACTGCTCGGACTGAAGAGCGTTCTCGAAAGCGGCAGGCCGGCCATCTTCACTGCCGACGGCCCGCGCGGCCCCATCTACCGCACCAAAATGGGGCCCGTCAAACTGGCGCAGGCCACCGGCACGCGCATCGGCGCATTTCACCTGGAGCCGCAGCGCGCATGGAAGGTGAATTCATGGGATCGATTCCTGGTGCCCATGCCCTTCACGCGCATCGTGGTCAGTTGGGCGCGATGGACCGAGGTCGCCACCGATCTTGCCGAAGATAAACTCGAATTGAAGCGCGAAGAGCTGGATGCTGTAATCGAACGCGCGCGCCTGCGTGCGCTTGAACATTTCGGGAAGGCCGCGGAATGACCGTCCGCGCGAAAAAATCTACGCGCATCGAAGACCTGCGCGTCGACGACTTCGATTTCGATCTCTCCGAAGAGCTGATCGCGCAGCAACCGCCCACGGAACGCGGCCTGAGCCGCATGCTGGTGATGAACCGCGCCACGGGAGCGTTTGAAGATTCTAGCTTCGCCAGGCTTCCTTCGCTGCTCAATCCCGGCGACCTGTTGGTCTTGAATGACAGCCGCGTGATTCCCGCGCGGCTCTACGCCCGCCGCACGCTGGTGCGCGAGCGGGAAAGACCCACCGGCCGCATCGAAGTGATGCTGACCGAACCGGCCGGCAAAAATCGCTGGCGCGCGCTGGTAAAGCCGGGAAGAAAAGTGGCGATTGGCGAGCGGCTGGTTTTTCCCGCGCCGGACAGCAGCATTGCACTCGAGGCCGAGGTCCTGGAACGCGGCCAGTTTGGCGAGCGGCTGTTACGCTTTGAGCCGGTTGACGATTTTTTCGCGGTCCTCGATCGCATCGGCCACATGCCGCTTCCGCCCTACATCCACCGCGGCGATGAGGAAGCCGACCGCGAGCGCTACCAGACCGTGTTTGCGCGCGAGCGTGGCTCGGTGGCCGCGCCCACGGCCGGCCTGCACTTCACCGGCGAGATGCTCGAATCGCTGGCTGCGAGGGGAATTGAGGCTGCGCGGATCACGCTGCACGTCGGCCTCGGGACCTTTGCTCCGCTGCGCGTCGACCGCGTGCAGGAAGTCCGGCTCCATCGCGAACGCTACACGCTGAGCGCGACGACGGCCGAAGCCCTCAACGGCGCCATTGCCGAGGGCCGGCGCATTGTTGCCGTCGGCACCACGGTGGTGCGCACTCTCGAATCCGCCGCGCTGCAGGCCAAGGGCAGGGAACTGAAGCCGCATTCCGGCGAAACCCAAATCTTCATCTCTCCGGGCTTCGAATTCCGCCTCACTGGCGCGCTGCTTACCAACTTTCATCTTCCCCAATCGAGCCTGTTGATGCTGGCAAGCGCCTTCGCCGGCCGCGAGCACATTCTGGCCGCCTATCGCCACGCCGTCGAAGCGCGGTATCGGTTCTTCAGCTACGGCGATTGCATGTTCATCGCCTAACCACTGATCCCTGACCCCTGCTAAACTCCATATCGATGCCCGACCCAGCCAAGCCGCCCGTTTTTCTGCTCGACACTATGTCGTTCATCTTCCGGGCCTACCACGCCATGCAGCGCAGCCGTCCCATGTCTACGCGCTCCGGATTGCCCACCGCGGCAATCTACGTGTTTGTGAACATGATCAAGAAGCTGCGCCAGGACTTCGACCCGAAGTATTTTGCCGCCGTCTTCGACGTAAGCGGCGAAGTCTTCCGCGACGAGCGCGCCCGCGCCATCGGCACGCTGCGCAAGTGGAACGGCAAGACGCAAAGCTTTGAGGACGTGAGCTACGAGGGCTACAAGGCCAACCGAGCTGCCATGCCCGAGGACCTTCGCCGCCAGATTCCCTACATTCGCCGATCGCTCGATGCACTGAGGATTCCGATTTTGGAAGCGGTGGGCTTCGAAGCCGACGACGTGATCGGCACGCTGGCCCGCGAATCGGCCGAGCGCGGCCACGAGGTCTTCATCGTCTCCGGCGACAAGGACATGATGCAGTTGGTTACGCCGCAGGTGAAAATTCTCAATCCGCAAAAGGACAACCTCATTCTCGATCCCGCCAAGGTGACGGAGACGCTCGGCGTTCCGCCGGAAAAAGTGGTGGACGTGATGGCCCTGCGCGGCGACTCGGTCGACAATGTGCCTGGCGCGCCCGGCATCGGCGACAAGGGAAGCGTGGACCTGATTCTCGAGTTCGGCAGCGTGGAAGCGGTGCTCGACCACGCCGCCGAAGTCAAGCGCAAAACTTATCGCGAGTCGCTCGAACAGAATCGCGACGCCGTGCTGCTTTCGAAAGAGCTGGTCACCATCGACAGCCACGTGCCGGTTGAACTGAACCTGACGGAACTGGAAACCCAGTTGCCGGACATCGAAGCCTGCCGCGAGCTGTTCACGGAACTCGAATTTACTTCCATGCTGCGCGAACTGGCCCCTCAAGCGGGCGGCTCGTCGGTGGAGCTTATCGAGGAACCAGGGGCAGAACAACTCGCCGGCTTTTACACGGCCGCGCGCGCCGGCGGATTCGCCTTTGCGCTCGCCGCCGCGTCCGCCGTCACTGCATCGGAAGAAGACGCGGAGCCGGAAGCGCAGGCCACCATGTCGCTTCTTGACGTCGCGGAAGCCGCGGAGAAGCAGGCAAGCTCGTCGGTGGGCGTCAGCGCCGAGCCTGCCATCGCCTTGCGCGTGCAGCTCACCGCGGAGCTGCGCGCGCTGCTCGAAGACGCCGCCATCCGGAAGTCCACCCACGATCTGAAGGCCGCTCTGCACGCACTCGCAGAGCATGGCATCGCATTGCGCGGACCCGTTGACGACACCATGCTGCTCTCCTATGCGCTCAACCCCACGCACGCGACGCAAAGCCTGGCCGACGTTGCGGCGCGCCATAACCAGGCGCCGCCCTCCACGCCGGAGGCGAGCGCCGCGGCCATCCAGGCGCTGGCGCCCGCGCTGATGAGCGAGGTGGAGAAGGCTCAAGTCGAGCGTGCGTATCGCGAGATCGATCTCCCCCTCGCGCCCGTGCTTTTCCGCATGGAGCAGGCTGGGGTCCGCATTGACGCCGCCGCGCTCGCGCTTCTTTCGAAACGGTTCGGCGTGGAGCTCGAACGCGTGGGCGAGCGAATCTTCGAGCTGGCCGGGCAGCGGTTCAACATCAACTCGCCCAAGCAGCTCGGCGTGGTGCTGTTTACGCATCTCGGCCTTCAGCCGCCCGCGGTTCGCGGCAAAAGCAAAACCGTTTCTACGGCACAGGACGTCCTGGAACAGCTCGCCGAGCACCATGAGGTTCCCAAGCTGGTGCTCGAATACCGGCAACTGGCGAAACTCAAATCGACGTACATCGACGCTTTGCCGCTGCTTGCAGACTCCGATTCCCGCGTGCACACCACCTTCCAGGCCGCGGCCACGGCGACCGGAAGGCTCTCGTCGGTGAATCCGAATCTGCAGAATATTCCCGTGCGCACCGAACTGGGCCGCGAGATTCGCGCCGCGTTCACCGCGCGGCCGGGCACGCAACTGCTTTCCGCCGACTATTCGCAAATCGAGCTGCGCCTGCTGGCGGATTTCAGCGGCGATCCGCTGCTGAAGCGCGCCTACGCGGAAGACCTCGATATTCATACCCTCACCGCCAGCGAGGTCTTCGGCGTTCCGGCCGAAACCATGGACAAGGAAACGCGCAATCGCGCCAAGGCCGTCAACTTCGGAATCGTCTACGGCATCTCGGCCTTCGGGCTGGCCGCGCAATTGGGAATTCCGCAGGCTGAAGCCAAGGCCTACATCGACCGCTATTTCGCGCGCTACGAAGGCGTAAAATCCTTTATCGAAAAGACGCTCGCGCAGACCCGCAAAGACGGCTTTGTGCGCACCCTGTTCGGGCGGCTCAGGCCGATTCCTGACATCGAGAGCCGCAATCCGAACCAGCGCGGCTTTGCCGAGCGCACCGCCATCAACACGCCGCTTCAGGGCACGGCAGCCGATCTGATCAAGCTGGCCATGATCGCGCTCGACCGAAAACTTGCGGAGCGAAATTTGAAAACGCGCATGGTGCTGCAGGTCCACGATGAGTTGCTCTTTGAAGTGCCTTTCGACGAAACGGCCGAGGTTGGCGCGCTGGTGCGCGAAGAGATGGAGGGCGTGGTCAAGCTGAGCGTTCCATTGGTTGCCCATCTCGCCTTCGGGCCCAATTGGCGCGATCTGAAATAGCCATGTTCCTGGACATCGCCAAGGCGCTCTCATTTTTCCTGAGCATGTTGTCTCTCTATCCGGTGGTGTTGAGCGCGTTTTTCGTCCCCGGAAGCCGCTGGCAGGATCGTTTGATTGTGGCGCTGGCGCGAGTTGGCCTGTCCGGGTGCGTGTGCCTGCTCAGCGGCCTGCTCTTTGCCCGGCCATGGGAGGAGGATCGCGAAGCCAGCGAGCACCTGCTGGCCACGCTGCCGGTGCGGGTGTATCTGTGGACCATCGCCGGCGTAGCGATTCTCTTCCTCCTGTCCTGGTTTCTCGAAGAGTTTTATGTGCCCTGCCTCTGGAGGCAGATCCCATAACGACGCGCTCCAGGTTGCCCGGCGCCGCAAGGAGCGCGGGAACTTTGTAACCAATTGCCGCAAAAAGCAATCTCATCCTCAGCAGGGCTGGAGGTCACAAGTGGCGCTCGCGCGTTGGATTCTGATTCTGGTTGTGGTCGGATTGGGGCTGGTTCTGCTCGTTCGCCATGGGAATGCCGCTCCCAGGCAGCCGATTCCTCCGGCGGCGGCGGATTCGCCGCTCGCCACCATGCCGGGCAAAGCCACTGCCGTCTTTGCCGGCGGCTGTTTTTGGGGAACGCAGTCGGTCTTCGAACGGGTGAAAGGCGTCGTCGATACCACGGCTGGCTATGCAGGCGGTTCGGCATCCACCGCGTCCTACGACCAGGTGACGACGGAGACCACCGGCCACGCCGAATCTGTTGAGGTGGTCTACGACCCTTCGAAGATCACTTACGGTCAACTGCTGCGCATCTTCTTTTCGGTGGCTCACGATCCCACCCAGCTGAACCGGCAGGGGCCGGATGTGGGCACGTCGTACCGCTCGGCAATCTTTACCGTCAATGACGATCAGAAGCGCATTGCCGGCGCCTATATTGCGCAATTGGATCAGGCCAAAGTGTTTCCCCGGCCGATCGTCACCGAGGTGACGCCGCTCAAGGGCTTCTATCGCGCCGAGGACTACCACCAGGATTACGCGCTCCACAATCCCGACAATCCTTATATTCTGGTTTGCGACCGTCCCAAAATTCAGGCTCTCAAACAGCAATTCCCCGAGCTGTTCGTCGAATACGACGGCAAGCGCTGATGCGCGGGCGCGGCATCGAGCCTGCGCTCTTACTCAATCGATTCCCGCCCGGGCCAGGGACACGCCGCGGGCTGCAGAGATCAGCTTCGCGCTCCGCCGCCGCGCCGTTTTCAGCACCGGCAATCGAATGTCCGTCATCCCCGCGCGAGAAATTGCATTCTTTCGACAATTCCGTGACATCCTTCCCCCGCCAAGCCCCTAAAGTTCCCTCAAGTGAGGCCCGCGGCACCGAATGCGCGCGCGGAAGAGGAGAACGAATTTGGAACGAAGCCACGCACTCCGGCTTTTGGGGTCAGGCCCGCACTTCGGTCGGATTGCCGCTCCAATGGCGTCTATTTCGTAAACGGCGCCATCATCGATCTTGACCTGCTCCACCAACCGGAGCGGCTCACCCTGCGCGGCAGCACCACGCACACCGCCTCGTTCGTGGTGCTGTCCAGGGTGGAATCTTCACGCCGCCCCTCACGCCGCCATGATCTGCGCCAGCCGCCGCACGGTGAGAACGGTAATGTCGTCCTCCTGGCCAAAGGTCTTGGCGGCCTCTGCCAGGTAGAACGCCGACTGGTTGCTCAAATTGTGCACGCGGTCGAATCCGAACAGCTCCCCGGAAGGCTTGCGCGCTTCAACCACCCCGTCAGACAACAGCAGAATGCGGTCGCCGGGATGCAGGTAGAGCCGCAGCTCTTCATATTTCACTTCGGGCAGAAATCCCAGCGGCAGTCCGCCGGCTACCGCAATCTCCTGGCTGTTCAGGTAGGGCGGCAGATGGCCGGCATTGGCCAGCACCACTTCGCCGTTGGCCCCAAACCATGCCGCCTGGCAGGTGGTAAAACTCTCCGTGCCCACCAGCACGCGGTTCAACGACTCCAGAATCTTCGCCGGCTTTTTCTCGACGGTTCTCTTGAGCGCTCCCATCAGCATGGAGACGTTCATGGCCGCCTTGAGTCCTTTCCCGGCCACGTCTCCGATCACCACCAGCAATCCGCCGTCGCTGACCATCTGCACATGAAAAAAGTCTCCGCCCACCTCGTTGGCCGGATTGTAGATCGAATCCACCTCAAAGCCGGGCGTGGCCAGCTTCTCTTGTGGAATCATCAGCTCCTGCACGCTGCGCGCGGCAGCCAGCTCGCTCGAAACACGTTCCTGGTCGTGTTGAATGCGGAGAAATCGAAAGAAGATGATGAGTACAATCGCCAGGACTCCCGTGAAATCCGCAATCGAAGCGAAGTGGATGGGAATCGGTCCGGCCTGCAGGGTGAGAGGCGAACGGTATTCCTGGCCGCTCCAATCGCTCATGCTCGCGGTCACCAGCGGCTCGACAATGCCCACCAGGCTCAGCACCAGCGGGATGAGCAGCAATCCGGCCTCAAAGTTGCGCCTGAGCGTGGCGGAGACCAGCGTAAGGAAGACGATCAGCGTCCATGCAATCAGCCACAGGAAGCTGCACAGAAAGATGATCGCCAGCATCAGGCCGATGAACTTGCTATGGCCTACGAACAGCAGCGTGGGCCCCACGCCGGCCAGGATCGGCGCCGAATAGCGCAGCCAGCGGATGTACCAGCGCTGCTTCAGCGACAGAAACGCGACGAGAAACTCGAAGAACAGGTAGGCGGAGGCCAATACCAGTTCGAGCACCAGCGCCGCGTACCACAGGCTGTCGAGCCGCGCCGTGCTCCCCGCCAGTTCCACAAAGCCGATGGGCGCCTGAATCAGCTCGTGCAGCGCCAGCCACAGGTACTCGGTGTGCCCTTTCTGAGCGAAATAAAGCGCCAGCAGGAACAGGGCAAGCACGATCAGGACCACGGAATAGACCAGCCGCGGAAGCCGTTCGAAGAGGATGCGATCGGACCACAGGGTCAGTGCGCGTTCCAGGTCGGCGCGATTGCCCAGGTTCAGGCTGCGGTTGGAAAAAAAGCCCGTGTATGCGCCGTAGCCGAACGGGACATAGAGCGTCCGAACCGCCAGGGTAAGCGAGGTCACCGTCGGATCTACGTTCAGGTCGTACACGCGCGAAATCTGCTGATATTGCCCCGGCGTGCTTCCGTGAGGTCCCTCGGGCGTGATCTGCCGGCCATTGGCAAACACGTCCACGCTCGGTCCGGTCGAGGTAACGCCGAAGGAAGTATTCTGCGACACCGGCAGTTCGATCAGCAGCGCAACCGGCCCGTGGCCGGGAGCCAGCCGGATATGAAGCCGGAACCACGCGTAGCGCCGGTTGTTGACGGGCGCGGCCGCGGAGGCAGTATCGGACGAGCCGACTTGAACGTGAATTCCTTCGCTGCCCTGCTCGTGCGGCCGATCCTCGTCGGGGACCTCCTCCATGAAGGCCCGGGCGTCTCGAATCACCCACCCGGAATCGTCGAAATCGGCCGAGGAGGCCGCTGGGGCGGCCGTGATTCCCACCCGCCAATCCTTATCGAGCAACAGCGGCGACCCCAGGTTGCCGGCGTCAAAGACGGCTTCCACACCCTGCCGGGAGGCGGGCGCGGCAGACCGGGGTTCCCCGTGCGCGCCCGGGCGAACGCCGGAGAGCGGAACCGGATGCGGAGACCCCGCCTGTGCAACAAGTTGCGCCGCTCCGCACACAGCCATTGCCAGCACTTTCAAGGTGGCTTGCCGCAAGAATTCCTCCGCTTCCGTGCTCTTCACTCTAATGCACTCGGCCGCTCCTTCCCAAGGCGGTCTCGGTCAAAATTCACGCACCGCGCGCACCGGATTGCGCAGGATTCCACCGCCCCATGGAATAATCCTTTCCAACCGTTACCAAACAGGCGGATACTAGCGTCTAAGCAGTTGAGCGAAGCGGCGCAGCCGGATGGGTCCGTCTGCACGTTGGAGGTAGGTTCATGAGGGAACATCGCAGGGTTTCGGGTACGGCGGTTCTCGCGGGACTGGCACTGGCGCTGGCCACGGGATTATGGGCACAATCCACCACTTCCAACCCGAGCACGCCTTCCTCCGCCACGCCTGCGGCGCAAACCGCGCCTGCCGCGCAATCTACGCCTGCTGCTCAATCTACGCCTGCCGCGCAGCCCGCTCCCGGCACAACCCCGGTGGGCGGCGACGCGCCCGCGCCGTCTTCAGGAACCGCCTCTACCGGAACCACCGCCTCCGGCGGCGAGACCCCCACCAAGGCGCCCGATGCCAAGCCCGCTCCCGGAACCACTCCTGTGGGCGGAGACGCTCCCGCACCCAATGAAAAAGTGGATACGGAAAAGGTTGTCGATCCGGGCAGCCAGATGATCAAGGTGAAACCGGGCAGCATTGAAGACGTAAGCGCGGTGGGCAACCGCGAAATAGGCGGCCGCGGCCTGGGCAACTGGTACTCAACCGACAGCGAAATCAAGATGGGCAAGCAGTACGCCGACGAGATCGAGAAGAGCACCCGCTTCATCACCGATCCGGTCGTCGTTGAATACGTGAACCGCATCGGACAGAACATCGTCAAGAACTCCGATTGCAAGGTGCCCTTTACCATCAAGGTAATCGATTCGGACGAGATCAACGCCATGGCCCTGCCGGGCGGGTTCTTTTACGTCAACTCCGGCCTGATTCTGGCCGCCGACGAGGAGGCCGAGCTGGCCGGCGTGATGGCTCATGAAACCGCCCACGTCTGCGCGCACCACGCGGCCCGCGAAATGACCCGCGCCAACTACGCGCAGCTCGGCATGGTGCCGCTGATTATGATGACCGGCTATTCCTGGACCGGTTATGGGATTTACGAAGCCGCGCAACTGGCCATTCCGATCACCTTCCTCGAATTCTCGCGCGAGTTCGAGGCCCAGGCCGACTACCTGGGCGTGCAGTACATGTACCGCGCCGGCTACGATCCGCAGGCCTTCATCAGCTTCTTTGAGAAGATTCAGGCTCTTGAAAAGCGGAAACCGGGCCTGGTAGCCAAGGCATTCTCCGACCACCCTCAGACTCCCGACCGCATCCTGCACACGCAGGAAGAGATTGCCCGCATCCTTCCGGCCAGGGATGAGTACACGGTGACCACGTCGGAATTCGACGACGTGAAGGCGCGCCTGGCCCGCATTGAAAACAAGCGCCGCCTCACCGACACCAAGGGCATCACCCGGCCCTCGCTGCGGCGCGCCAGCAACAACCCCAACGACGATTCGGGCGATCAGACCAGCGACAACGGCAACGGCACGGATCAGCCCACGCTGCACCGCCGCGACGATCAGAACTGACCTTTCGCACGGCGAAGCACTTCACAGCGGCTTCCCCAGGCGGGAAGCCGCTTTCGGTTGGCGCCCGATTCGTTGCCGGGTGACGGTCCGGGTGGCCCAGGTCCCGATTTCGGGACCTGGGATCGCACTGTCCTCCGTTCTCCCGCACCATCCGTCCTACTAACCCAAGAGCTTGGGTGTCTCCCAAACCGGACCACATGCGGCGGGGTTTTCGCCCCTAAAGCGGCCGGATGGGTTCCCGGCGGGGTAAAGGCCAAATCCCATGAATTTCCTTTAACTTCCGGAAATTCCTTGAATTGACAGGTGAAACCGCGTTATATACAAAGCTACCGGTAGATTCGCCGGAATCCTGCCCTCAGGCATATTCCATCCAGGAGGCATTCATGCGTAACGCCGCGGCCCGCTCCAACCTGCTCGTCCCTGAAGTGCGCGAGGTCATGGACATCCGCCAGGCCTCCGATTACCTGGGCATCTCGCCCGACACGCTTTACAAATATGCCTCCGAAGGCTTCGTCCCCGCCTTCAAGCTCGGCAACCGCTGGCGCTTCAAGCGCAGCCGGCTCGACGATTGGATGGACCGCCAGTCCGACCTGCAATCGGCGGCCGGCATCGATCCCGAGAAGAAGAAGCCCGTACAATCGGCGATGTGACCACTCAAGTCCGACCCCCGCTCGCTGATCACTGATCACTGTCCGCCGTTCACGATCCCTGAAACCTGATCCCTGACCCCTGGCATGGTAAAACTGACCGGGTGGACCATTTCCGCCGCATGGGCGCGCTGCGCCGCAGGCTGGCGCGCGCCGGCCTTCCCGGCCTGCTCGTCACCCACCTGCCTGACGTCCGCTATCTTTGCGGCTTCACAGGATCGAGCGCCGCGCTGGCAGTTACCCGCCGCCGCGCCCGTCTTTTCACCGACGGCCGCTATGCCGCGCAGGCCGACGAAGAGGTGAAGGCGGCTCGCGCCCAGATCGTCTCCAGTTCTCCGGCTGCGGAAGCGGTCCAGTGGCTGGCCGCGCAACCGGGAGTCGAGATTGCCGGCTTCGATCCGGACCGCACCACTGTGGCCGAGCTCGCGCGCTGGAAGGCCGCTTTGCCCTCCAGGCTTCGCCGCGGTTTTCTTTCGTCGCTGCCCGCTCCCTTCGTCGAGCCCTTGCGCCGCGTGAAGGATGAGGACGAACTGGCCGCGATGTGCGAGGCCGCGCTGATCGGCTGCAAGCTCTTTGAGCGAATCCTCGGCTCGCTCAAGCCCGGCGTTCGTGAAATCGAAGTAGCCGCTGAGCTGGAACACCAGGCGCGGCTGCTGGGCGCCGAGGGCATGTCGTTTGAGACCATCGTGGCCTCGGGCCCGCGCTCCGCCCTGCCGCATGGCCGCGCCACCACCCGGCTGCTGCCGCGCAGAGGCTTCCTGACCCTCGACTTCGGTGTTATCCTCAAAGGTTATTGCTCCGATATGACGCGAACCGTCTTCCTCGGCAAGCCGAAGCCCAGTGAGCGGAGCGCGTATCAAGCGGTGCTGGAGGCCCAGGAGGCTGCGGTCGCACGGGTAAACTCAGGCGTGAGCTGCGGCGAAGTGGACGAAGCGGCCCGCGGCGTCTTGCGCAGGGAAGGATTGGCGGAAGCCTTCCGGCACTCCACCGGCCACGGCGTCGGCCTGGAGATTCACGAGCCGCCGCGGGTGGGCGCCGGCCAGACAGCCAGGCTGCTGCCCGGCATGGTCATCACCATTGAACCTGGAATCTATTTGCCCGGTGAGTTCGGCGTGCGCATTGAAGACATGGTGGCTGTAACGCGAACCGGAGGGCAGGTGCTCACCCCGGCGCCTAAGGCTCTCATCGAGCTTTGAAGCGAGTTTTTTGGGAAACGGGTTTTTCTGATCGGCCCATTCGCTCGCGGGAGAGTTAAGGAACGAATGAAACCACAGGATTTTCAAGACCTGAAACAACTGATTGAGTTCCTGAAGCAATATCAGGTCGCTGAATTCGATCTGGACCGGGGCGACCTGAAGATCCGGCTCAAATTTCATGCGCAGGACAGCTCGCCGGCAGGTCTGGGAGAACTGGCGCGCCTGCTCCAATCCGCGCCGCAGGCCGTGGCGCACGGGGCTGCCGGTGCGCAGTTCGCGGCGGCACCGGCTGCTCCGGCCGCGGACCCCGATGCCGGCCTGCACATCGTCAAATCGCCGATCGTCGGCACTTTTTACGCTTCGCCGTCGCCTGGCTCCGCGTCGTTTGTCTCTCCCGGCGACCACGTGGAGAAGGGCCAGGTGATCTGCATCGTCGAAGCCATGAAGCTGATGAACGAGATCGAATCGGATGAAACCGGCGAGATTGTCAAGTGCCTCGTCAGCAACGGCCAGCCCATCGAATTCGGGCAGCCGCTGTTTACGATTCGGCCGGCGTAGCTCTCGTGATCGCGGAGCCCATTTTCGCACTTAAACCTGGTGCCGTCGCGGCCGGTTCCACCGGAACTCCGCTAACTTGCTGACTTGCTAACTCGCTGACTCGCTATGTTTAGAAAAGTACTGGTTGCCAATCGCGGTGAAATCGCGCTGCGGGTTCTGAATGCCTGCAAAGAGCTGGGCGTGCGCACGGTCGCGGTTTACAGCGAGGCCGATCGCAACTCGCTCCATGTCCGTTTTGCCGACGAGGCCATCTGCATAGGTCCGCCCCGTCCGGCGGACAGCTACCTGAACGTCCCGGCCGTCATCTCCGCGGCGGAGATTGCGGATGTCGATGCTATTCATCCCGGCTACGGCCTGCTGAGCGAGAACGCCAACTTCGCCGAGGTCTGCCGCGCCTCGAACATCAAGTTCATCGGCCCTCCGCCCGAAGTGACGCGCCTGATGGGCGAAAAAGAAAAAGCCCGCCAGGCGATGAAGAAAGCCAAAGTGCCCATCCTGCCCGGCTCCGACGGCGTCGTCCCCACCGTGGAAGAAGCCGAGGCTGCGGCCGCGAAGGTGGGCTATCCCGTCATCCTCAAGGCCAAGGCCGGCGGCGGAGGCCGCGGCATGCGCATCGTGCGCTCCGCCGACGAGCTGCCCAACCTCTTCCACGCCGCCCATGGCGAGGCAGCCAACGCCTTCGGCAACGGCGAGCTTTACATGGAGAAGTTCATTGAGAACCCCCGCCATATCGAGTTCCAGATTCTGGCCGACGAGCACGGCCACGTAGCCTCGCTTTTCGAACGCGAGTGCTCCATTCAGCGCCGCCATCAAAAGCTCATTGAAGAAGCGCCCTCGCTGCAGGTCTCGCCGCGGCTCCGCGAAGAGCTGGGCCGCACCCTCTGCCGCTGCCTCACCGATATCGGCTACCAGAACGCCGGCACGGTCGAATTTCTCATGGACCCCGACCGCCAGCTCTACTTCATCGAGATGAACACCCGCATCCAGGTGGAGCATCCGGTCACCGAGGCCATCACCGGCGTCGATCTCGTCAAGGCGCAACTGCGCATTGCTTGCGGCGAAAAGCTGGACGCGATTCTGCCCGCAAAGCTCGAGATGCGCGGCCATTCCATCGAGTGCCGCATCAACGCCGAGCACCCGCAGAAGTTCACCCCTTCGGCCGGCCAGATCACCGTCTTCAACGTCCCCGGCGGCAACGGCGTGCGCGTCGACACGGCGCTCTACGCCGAAGGCGTCATCCCTCCTTATTACGACTCGCTCATCGCCAAGCTGATTGTCCACGGCGTCGATCGCGCCGAGGCCATCGCGCGCATGGAGCGGGCGCTGAGCCAGTTCGTGGTGCAGGGTATCGAGACCTCGATCTCGCTGCATCGGGAGATCTTTGAGGATCCGGCTTTCCGCGCCGGCGAATTCGACACCGGATTCATGGAGCGCTTTCTGGCCGCCCGAGCCGAAGCCCAGAAGCAGCCCGCCTGAGTGCAAGCGTCAACATGCGCTCTTTCCATGCCGGGTGCCGGGTGCTCCAGGTCCCGCTTCTGGGACCTGGGATCGCACAGACCTCAACCTCGCGCCTCTCTGACTCGCCAATCCACTCCGTGCACCACCCATTCGCCGTTCTATGGCAAATGGGCGAGGCAGCACGGACCCGCGCCAAAGTTTCTTTCCGAAAATTTTCTTTACGCCAAATGGCCTTGTCTGTATAAGTTCTCTTGTGAACGAAAGGGCAAGGCCATGAACGTTGAAATCTCAGCCATGCAGCTCTCGACAGTGATTACCGCCATCGGAGGTCTGGGCACCGCGGCCTTCGGTCTTCTCGAGGCCCTGAAGCCGGTCTTCAGCTCCATCAATCGTATGGGCCTGAGCCACATCAACGACACGATTTCTACGCTCACCCCCAATCAGGCCGCTCCCGGACTTCCCTCCGATCCGCTGAACGCACTGCCGCAGAAAGGCATCCTGGCAACCATCGAAGCAAACTGGGTGAACGGAACCGCTGTGACCGACCAGAAGGCGATCGCAAAATCGCTCGTCAAGCTCCATCTCAGCGCCGGCACCGCTGAGGCGCTTGCCAAAAAGGTCAACGTCGATCCCGCCATGCTCAAATCCATCGCCGCCAAAACGCTCGCGGGCACGCCCCTGCAGCAGGCGGAGAGCGACGTCTTCTCCCGCTTCGACCTGATCCTCACCGCGACGCTCGACGAAGCCTATCAGCTCTCCGACCAGATCTACCGCAACGGAACCCGGGGGCTGGCCGCGGTCATCGCCGTAGTTCTGGCGCTGGCCGGCGCAGTCAGCCTTGAAGGCTGGGTTCTCTTTCAGCGCGGCCACTGGCGCGACATCGCTCTGGCCTTTCTCGTGGGCCTGCTAGCCACGCCGCTCGCGCCCATCGCCAAGGATATTTCGACCGCGCTGGCGACCGCCGTGAACACTATGCAGACAGTGAAAAAGGCGATCCCGCAATGACCGTCTTTCTGAATGCGCGCGCAGCGTGGGGCGGCGGAGGCGTCGCTCCCTCCATCAGCGCCTGCACGGCCACCGTGGGCAACTATGCGCCGCTCGACCCGGCCGGCTTGCAGAGCTTCATTCACGGCAACCATGTGCTCATCGGAACCCACGGCTTCAACGTGAACTGCTCCGACGGCATCGAGTGCCTGTCCGCATGGGAGGCGCTGCTGCAGCTTCCCGCCTCGTCGGTATTTGTCGGGCTTCTCTGGCCGGGCGACTCGGAATCTATCTATGCTCTCAGTTATCCCGAGGAACCCAAAAACGCAATGGACGCGGGCGCCATGGTGGGCCAGTACGTCGACGCAAATTTTGCCGACGCGGCCAGCATCTCGTTTGCCTCGCACAGTCTCGGCACGCGCGTCGTTCTCCAGGCCATCGCCACCATGAACCGGCGCGTCCGGCGCGCCATCCTCATGGCCGGCGCCGTCTCCGACGATTGCCTGACCGCCGAGTTCGCCTCAGTCCCTGCCAAAGTAGATACTCTGTCTCTGCTCACATCTCAGCAGGACGCAGTACTCCGCTGGGCCTTCCCCATCGGCGACTTCGCCGCGGAGATCGTGGATCGCGACCACCCCTGGTGGGAGTCGGCCCTCGGCCGTTTCGGCCCCAAAGTGGCGCCGCCCAATTACCAGCCGTCCTGCCAGATTCCCGACGCGTGGAACTACGGCCACGGAGATTATTTAAGCGTCAAACCTCCGGCCCGCATCTCCATTCCGCCGCCCACTGCCGTGCCCGGCGACGGCCCCCTTCCGCTCAAAGGCGCTCCCGGCTGGCAGCAGGCCTGGTCGGCCTCCTTTGCGTCTACCCGGTTCCGATGACTCGCGCATCGCTTTCCCCGCCCATCGCCGCTGTGTAACAATCGGTTCGTTCCGCAGAACGAGAATCGAGGGAGGCGCGCACATGGGCTCTGGCGGTTGGATCGCGCGCCGAGGCTTTCTCCGCAACGGTGGACTGGCCCTGGGAGCTGGACTTGCCGTGGCGTCTCCCGCGCGGGCATTCGGGTCCATCGCGCTTTCCTCGCCCGCCCCGAAGCCCGATTACACTCTCGGCATCGCGCCCGCCACCCTCGACATCGGCCCCGGCGTCTCCATCCGCACGGTGGCTTACAACGGCCAGGTCCCCGGACCGATCCTGCGGCTGCGCGAAGGCGTACCGGTAGCCATCGACGTCACCAATGCGAGCGCCAATCCCGACATCGTCCACTGGCACGGCTTGGCCATCGACTCGCGCAACGACGGCGCCATGGAGGAAGGCTCGCCGATGATCCCGCCGGGCGGACAACTGCGCTACACCTTTACGCCACGCCCCTCGGGAACCCGCTGGTACCACACCCACGCCGGCGCGGGAGGCGATTTGACGCGCGGAATGTACAGCGGCCAGTTCGGGTTCCTTCTGGTCGAGGGCCAGGCAGATCCCGGCGGCTACGACCAGGAGATTTTTCTCGCCATCCACCATTGGGAACCCTCCTTCGTCCCCATGGTCCAGACCCTGCGCGCCGCCTCGGCCAATCAGCCGCTCACCACCGGTTCCGACGTAGGCTATAAGTACGCCACCATCAACCAGGACATGCTGGGCGCGGGCGAACCGATTCGCGTGCGCGAGGGCCAGCGCGTGCTGCTCCGGCTGCTGAACGCGAGCGCGACCGAGAATGTAGTCCTGGCGCTGCCCGGACACACCTTCAAAATCGTCGCCATGGACGGCAACCCGGTTCCCAATCCCAAAGCGGTGGAAGTGCTGTCGCTGGCCGTGGCCGAGCGCGTCGACGCCATCGTCGAGATGAACAATCCAGGCGTTTGGGTGCTGGGGTCCACGCTCGCTGAAGCGCGCAGGATGGGCCTCGGTATCGTGGTCGAATATGCCGGCAAAACCGGCGCTCCGGTGTGGACCGATCCCGCATCGCAACCTTGGGACTACGCGCAATTCGCGCCGGCGCCGGCAACTCCCGGGCCGGCCGCTTGGTCCGCGCCCGCGCCCGATGAAACCATCACCCTCACCTTTCGCGACATCGGCCCGCAAAGCGGCTCGCAATTCGACACCTGGACCATCAACAACAAATCTTGGCCCAACGTGGACCCCATTCGCGTCCAGGCCGGCAAGCGCTATCGCCTGCTGTTGCGCAACGGCAGCGGCGACCAGCACCCTATCCATCTCCACCGGCACACCTTTGAAGTGGCGCAGATTGGCCGCATCGCGCTCAACGGCCTGCGCAAGGACGTGATCAATGTGATGCCGCTCCAGACCGTCACCGTGGACTTCACCGCCAACAATCCCGGCGATACGCTGCTCCACTGCCATCAGCAACTGCACATGGACTTCGGCTTCATGACCATCCTCAAATACATCGGGTAGGGAGCGGGAGACGGACTTGTCAAGCTCAGGAAGATCTCGGGCATTTCTCATTTCCTGCCTGCTCTGCGCGCCCTGCGCGGCGCAGAGCGGCGTCGGCTGGCCGGCCTACGGCGGGAGTCCCAAGGGCGACCATTACTCGCCGCTCACCCAGATCGATCGCGCCAACGTTCATCGCCTTAAGCTTGCGTGGAGCTACGATACCGGCGAGAAAGGCAACCTTGAAGTCAATCCGCTCATCGTGGGCCGCACGCTTTACGCCTACACGCATACGCAGATCGTAATCGCCCTCGATGCCGCCACCGGCAAACTGAAATGGAAGTTCGACTCCGGCATTCGCGCCACTCAGCCCAGCCGCGGCGTGGCCTATTGGAGCGACGGCAAGCGGGCGCGCATCTTCGCCGGCGTGATGAACTTCCTGTATTGCCTGGACGCGGAGACGGGAAAACCGATTCCGGAGTTCGGCGAAGAGGGCCGCATCGACCTGCGCAAGAATCTGCGCGGCGACTACGAAGAGCAGTCGGTCGCGCTCACCACGCCCGGCATCGTCTACAAAGACTTGATCATCGTGGGCGGACGCAACCCGGAAACCCATCCCGCGCCGCCCGGCGACATTCGCGCCTACGACGTGCGCACCGGCGCGCTGCGCTGGACCTTTCACACCATTCCGCGCCCCGGCGAGCCCGGTTACCAGACCTGGCCGGCTGAAGCCTGGAAGACCGCCGGAGCGGCCAACAACTGGGCCGGCATGGCTCTCGATGCGGAGCACGGCATCGTCTACGCGCCCACCGGCTCGGCGGTGATGGATTTCTACGGCGCCGACCGCGTAGGGAACGATCTCTACGCCAATTGCATCCTCGCCCTCGATGCCGCCACGGGAAAACTGCTCTGGTACTTTCAGGGCGTCCATCACGATATCTGGGATCGCGATTTTCCCGCGCCGCCGGCTCTCTACACGCTCCACAACAACGGAAAGACAGTCGAAGCCCTGGCCCAGATCACCAAGCAGGCTTACGTTTATCTCTTCAATCGCCTCACCGGCCAGCCGCTCTTTCCCATCCACGAGCACCCGTACCCGGCCAGCACCGTGCCAGGTGAAGTGGCCTCGCCCACCCAGCCGGCGCCCGACTGGCCGTTGCCCTTTGGCCGCCAGCAACTCACCGCGGACATGTTGACCACACGCACGCCCGAGGCCCACGCCTGGGCGGCGAAGGAGTTCAGCACCTTCCGCAGCGACGGCCAGTTTGTTCCCATCGCCGTCGGCCAGCAGACCGTCGTCTTCCCCGGATTCGACGGCGGCGGCGAATGGAGCGGACCGGCCCTCGATCCCGCCACCGATACGCTCTTCGTTGGCTCCACGGAGATGGCCTATACCGGAGGCTTGGCCGCCGTTTCGCGCAACGCGAGCCCCGGCGAGCAACTTTACGATCGGCAGTGCGCCGTGTGCCACGGACTGAATCGCGCCGGATCGCCGCCCACCTTTCCCTCGTTGGTGGATGTCGTGCAGCGCCTCGGCGCAAGCAAGATCGCCGATACCGTCCGTCACGGCGGAGGACGTATGCCGTCCTTCCCCAACATCGACGACGCCCGGCTGGCCCTCCTGCTCGATTACCTGCGCACGCCGGCCGAAGCCGGTGCAGGCAAGGAGATGGCCCCAGTTCTCAAGCAGCCCGAGCAGACAGAGTTCGAATCCGCGGGCGCTGACGTCTATCGGGACCGCTGCGCGATCTGCCACGGCGACCACATGGAGGGAAACCCTCCCTCGTTTCCCATGCTGATCGGCGTTGGCAACCGCCTCACAGCCGAACAGATCGTCGCCGTAATCCACCAGGGCAAAGGGACCATGCCGCCCATGGCGGATCTTGAGGGCGCCGACCTGAGCGCTCTGCTCCGCTATCTCGGCATCGGCGCTCCGCGGCCTTCCGCCGCGTCCAACCAGCCTCCGGAGTTCGCCTTTACCGGCTACCGCAAGTTTCTCGACCCCGACGGCTATCCGGCCATCAAGCCGCCATGGGGCACGCTGAACGCCATCGACCTGAAGACGGGGAAGTATCTCTGGAAGATTCCGCTCGGCGAATACCCCGGCCTTGCCCGCAAGGGAATGGCAGACACGGGCTCCGAGCTCTATGGCGGACCCATCGTCACCGCCGGCGGGGTTCTGTTCATCGGCGCTACCGTCTACGACCGCAAGTTCCGCGCCTTCGACACCCGCACCGGCAAACTGCTGTGGGAGACCGAGCTGCCTTTCGCCGGCATCGCCACTCCCTCCACTTACATGGTCGACGGCCGCCAGTATGTGGTCATTGCCTCGAGCGGCGGCCGCGATCCGAACGGCTCCGCCGGCGGCGTGTATGTCGCCTTTGCCCTGCCACGGCAA
The DNA here is from genome assembly GCA_963770555.1 of uncultured Acidobacteriaceae bacterium. Taxonomy (GTDB): domain Bacteria; phylum Acidobacteriota; class Terriglobia; order Terriglobales; family Acidobacteriaceae; genus Telmatobacter. The sequence continues at coordinate 1,625,043 of CAVYQC010000005.1, read as the reverse complement.
TAGAAGATTTCCAATCGCAACAGAGATCGGAGCCGGTTATCCGCGTGAACTTTCACGGCCAGCGATTGAGTTTCAAGCCCGCGGCGCGCGCCATCGTTCGCTGTCGAAGATCGAAGCTGAAGAAGCCGAATGCACCGAGTTCAAGAGCTGCCGCAACGTGCAACAGGTCAGCCGTTCGCGTTCCCAGCTTCGCGGTCAGTTGCCAGGCGAGTTGACGGGCGCGCGCGAATGCCGGTTCCGGCACGCCCCGAAGCAGATACACTCCAGAGGCAAGGTCCGTTTCCAGGCTCCTTTTCGCGCTGCGCGCCTGCAAGCTCGTTATTTCCTTCCGGAATAAGCGTAGCGCAAACGCATTGACCGCTTCCAGCTCTTCCAGTGTCGTGATCAGCAACGGCGCCTTCGCCGATTGCAGCGCGGAAGTGGCTGCGGCGGAATTTGCATCCCGGCAATAGAGCGATACAACAAGGCTGGTGTCGAGGTAAATCATCGATCGGTTGGCTCAGTTTTGGTCCCTGTCCATTCCGACAATCTCAGCTCCGCTCACCGGCAGCACTTCGGAGCCATAAAGCTTGTCCAGCCGGCCGAGAAAATCCGGGAGTGCGGCCGGAGCAGCGGGTTCGGGAATCAGGCGGGCGATCATGCGGCGGCGTTTTGTAATTCGCACCTCTTCACCATTGCGCAGCAAGCCTTCCACCTTCTTGAAGTCATAACGCAGATCGCGCACGGAGACGGTTCTCATGTGATACATATTAGCATCACATCGAATGCAAGCGGAAAGCAATCGAGATTCGAATCGCCGGGGCGATCCGGCTTCCGGCAACGGGTCTGTGGAAAAAGGACCTCAATATACTTGCAACACCATACGGAAAGGGGGAGAATGAATGCGTCCCTCTTTTGTGTTGCATTCTTATATGGCGCTGCCCTTTGTGGATGAGGAACCTATTTTGAGTTTTATTCATGTCTACTGCGATGAAAGCGGGAAGCATAAGAATGACTCCGTGGTCTCTTTCGCGGCTTTGTGTGTGAGAGTTGCGGCTCTCGACACCTTCAATGCGGAGTGGGAAGTGCTGTTACGCCAGTATGGATTGGAAGAACTGCACATGTCGCAGATTTCCCGTCTCAGTCAGAACGTAGGATGTAGGTTCGTCAGAGGCCAGACCGCAAGCGAGAGAGTGGAACTCTTAAAACCGTTCGTGGATCGAATCAATGGGTACATGGAAACAGGCTTCGTTCATGCCACAGACTCAGCAGGTTTTTCTTCTATTCCAGAGAAGCAAAAGAAAGCATTAGCAAACATGAAAGATCCGTACCATCTTGCCTTTATTCGCGGTCTCGCTGCGCTTTCCAAGTACGGTCGGGATGAGAGATTGGCAATTGTTTGCGATGATGACGAGGAAACCGCATGGGACAGCTACAAAATGTACCGCGCACTCCGCAGACCACAGCGGGCAGTTCGAGACAAAGTCAAATCTCTGTCTTTTGCGGATAGCGTTGCTTTTCCTGCATTGCAGGCAACGGACATGATCTCGTATCTGGGAAGGAAAGAGGGGGAATTGCTCTGGTATTCGAAGCCCTACGATTTCCGAGAACTACTCGCATATGTGACCCACAATCAGACTCCAGGTAGGATGCAATGGAAAGTGGCTTGGATCGACAAAACAAAACTTCAAAATGCAAAGAACTGGAGGGTGACTGGGTAAGCGTCAGGGCTGCTCATTATCGTAGGGCTTTATGTCGGGATTCGTTCCCAGTTTGGTTTCGATTCTTTCCAAAGCATTGAGGATTTTCTGGGAATCGTTGCCAGCGAATTTCCGACGAGGGACAATCCACCATATCCACACTAGGGCGGCAAGCAGCACGAGAAATTCAATGTCAGACATGGCTGAGAGTCTACCAGCCAAATGGAGGGTGCAGAAATGCAAGATTATGCTTCTTCAAAGATAAGCCAGTCCGAATCATTCCTTGTAGCAACCAAACGCGAAGTGGTGACTGAGAATGTAGATTCTTCAATGTCAAGTGATTTGAAGGATCTCGTTTCATCGAATGCTAATGCCACCAAACCTGCTGCTGAATCTATCGCTGCAATGCGGGCAGACACAACATCTGTAGTCTCTCCGCCTACAATAACAGTGACCTTGAGCGGAGTTTTAGACTTCCTCCACATTTCTAGCTTTTCAAACGCTTCCGATGAAGAGGCCATTTTCTTTTACTCTCTCTTTCTTTCCATGCAGGGAAAAGCCAAACGTTTGGCGCAAGAAGCGAATGGAACATGTGACCGGGCGTATCATGCGTTTCTGTTGTCGATCAACAAAGTGGGAGTATGATAGCCCCATGAAGACGCCACCGAAGGGGCCAGAATTCGAGCGATTCACTGACGCCATGCGCCAGATAATGAAGGTGTCGAAAACGGAAATACAGCGCCGCATGGAAGAGGGGAAGCGCCCTAAGCCTTCCGCTTCCCACGTCCCTGCCGTCTCTCCAAAACATCCGGCTTAGAACGGCTCTGGCGTCGTTTCTCCCACCTTGCCGGTCAGCTCTGCATAGGTCAGTCTCTTACCTGCGATCTGCGATACTGCCAGCGCGAAACGGTCTGCATCATTCAGTGGATTGTCTTTGGTTGCGCGGTTGTTGAAGCGGAATGCCTGCTCATCCACGTAGCGAGAAAGATGGAACGGCTCGACAGAAACATAGGTTCCACTCAGGCCGCGCTTGAGCAGTGACCAGAAGTTCTCGATTCCGTTAGTATGAACTTCCCCGCGCACATATTCCTTCATGTGGTTCACGGTTTCATGAATGAAATGCTTTTGCGCGTAGTCGTATGCTTTGTGCTGATCGGTGAACAACGGCACACCCTGCTTGGCGTTATTCAGGATCTCGCACATCAGAGCACCGCGCTCTATCTTGGCGAAGACAGTCGCGCGAACTTGGCGAGTCTCGCGGTCCAGCATCCCGAAAACAGCAGGCTTCGGTACATGCTCGCCATACTGCGCCAATAGCTTCATCCTGCGGCCAGCGTGCATATTCTTGGGCTTGCCTCCGATGTAGCACTCATCGGCCTCAATCGGGCCGCCAGATGAGCCCATACGCTCAAAGAAGCCATTCTTTAGAGCAAGCCTGATCCGATGCAGCATGAACCATGCCGACTTCTGAGTTACCTTCAAATCGCGAGCCAGTTCATAGCTGCTGATTCCGTTCTTGCAGTTCACTACCAGCCAAACCGCGGTCAGCCACTTGTCCAGCGGAATAGGCGAATCCTCAAAGACGCTGAAAGTTTTCACGCTGAATTGCTTGTGGCAGTCCTTCGCCATGCACTTCCAGATGCGACGGCTCTTGAGATACGAAACACGCTTACCTTCGCAGTGCGGGCAAACCACACCGTCAGGCCACCGCATAGACGCTACGAACTCCACGCATACGTCAGGATCGGCGAAGTAGCGAATGGCTTCAATCAGGCTTTTTGGCAGTTGCTTTTCCATAACAAAACCATTGTGCCTGAATGCTTATGGTGTGTCAAGTATATTTATGCCGGAAAAAGTCCCAAAATATCTTCGTTTTTTATTCGCTTTTTCTTCTCGCTTCGGCTATGCTGGCTTCGCAACGATTGGAGGTTGCACCCATGGATTTTCAAAAAGAACTCATCGCCGAATACGACCGCGAGACCGCCAAAACCCGCAAGATGCTTGAAGCCATCCCTGCCGACGCCGATTTCAACTACAAACCGCACGCCAAGTCCATGAGTCTGGGCCGCTTAGCCGGCCATCTTACCGACATGACCGGCGACTGGAGCATCCATTCGCTTACCCTCGACAAGCTCGACTTTCCAGCCGATCACAAGTGGGAGGGCTATGTCCCAACAAGCAAAGAGGCGTTGCTGGCCAAGTTTGACGAGAAACTCGGCGACGCCCGCGCAGCCCTGGCTGCAACCACTCCGGAAAAATGGGATCAGCATTGGCAGTTCATCTACGGCGGACACGTCTGGATCGACGATCCGCGCCACCAGGTCTTCCGCGAGCTGGTCATCAGCCACATGGTCCATCACCGCGCGCAGTTGGGCGTCTATCTGCGTGTACTCGGCGCCAAGATTCCCGGCATGTATGGCCCCTCCGCGGACGAGATGTAAGAAAGACAGGGAACAAGGGGAACAAGGGATCGAGGGAATGGATTCAAGACGCAGCGTGCCCCCGTCCTTTCGGTCATTCTGAGCGAAGCGCAGCGAATTCGAAGAACCTGCGTTTCGCTTTTTCTGGCGAAAGGGCGGGAAAGCACAAACACAGGTCTACTCTTCTTTCATGCTCTTTTCGTTTCCTAAAATCTACCCCATCCTCGACGCTTCCACGATTCCCGCCGTGGGCCGCGCCGAGTTCCTCCGTCGCCTGGGCAGCGAGCTGGCCGAGGCGGGAGTCACCCTGCTCGAATACCGCAACAAGACCGGAGCCGACGCCGAGCTGCTCTCGGACGCCGCCCTGCTGCGCGCCGCGCTGCCCGCTCCAAACATCAAGCTGACTCTCGATGATCGAGCGGATCTAGTTGAACAAGTGGGATTTGACGGAGTGCACGTGGACGCGGGCGACGCGTCTCCACAGGAAACCCGCCGTCTTTTAGGTCCAGATCGCATCGTGGGCACGTTCGGCGGCAGCGACGCCTTTCTGCCCGGCATTCTCGACGCGCCCGCCGATTACCTCGCCATCGGTCCCGTCTTTCTCACCGTGACCAAGCAAACCGCCAGGGCGCCTATCGGCGTAGAAGGCGTGCGCCGCCTGCGCCGCCAGGCCGGTCCGGACAGAATTCTCACCGCAGCTGCCGGCATTACTCTTGAAACCGCGCCCGCCGTCCTGGCCGCAGGAGCCTCGGCCGTAGCGGTTTCCGCGGCTATCTTCCGCGCCCCGAATCCCGCCGCCGAGTTTCGCCGCTGGCTGGCGGCTCTGGGATAAACGCGCGAACGAGTTCGTGATTCTCCACCCTGGGCGCTTGGGCAAAGGCACGGCAACGATGGGGTACCGAGCTTTCCTTACTCGCCAGATCCGGGCCAACCACCTCGACACTGCGGCGTGTATGTCTCGAGTTCACCGAGTGCTGGCTTATCATGGCTGTCGACGCTCGGCGGAGCCGGACCCTCCGAGCCCCACCAGCGCCAGCCTATCTGCACTACTTCTTCCCCTCCTTGTATTTGGGGAACCCGAGAGCTGGATTCCCATCAAGGGATCCAATGATGATCTGTCTCACCTTGTTCCCTCCGAATGTCGAAATAATCCAGCCTTCTGCCAATGTGTAGTCTTGGTCAGATTGCCACAGCAACTCGCCTGTCTTGCAGTCCGATAGTATGAACTTCATTCTCATTCCCGCCGCAGACACTATGCCAGCGCTTCGGCTCCGGTAATTCTCCAGACTTGCTTCGAAAACGCTGTCCACGCCAAGGGCCTTGCACGCCTTAACGCGATCGGGTGCCATTGCATCTTCAGCCGAGAAGTCCGCCGCGAGAAGCTTTTGCCTCACCTCGCTGACCCCGACGATCGGGTATCCCAAATGGTACTCGCCCGTTTTTTGAAGTTGAAACTCCACCCCGTCTTTCAAGCTGTCAACGAGTTTTTCGCTTTTGCCCTTATTCTCGCGGTTGTCCTCAACACGTATGACGGCGATCATTTCTGGCCGGTTCTCTTCAAGGCGTGGATTCTGATAAAACCTGGCCTTCCAGGGGTTAGCTCCGGCCTGAGTCAGAGCGATCACGGCAGCCGGACAATTAAGCTTCCACCTCGTTCGAGACCTGAGCCCGTCGTCCCTATTGATGGAGGCGCGGCTAAGCGCGTCATAACCGTCCGCATCTGTAGCAGAGACATCCACACCCGAGGCGATAATGGTCTTGAGCGTCGGCAGGTCGCAGGCTCCAGCCGCATATAACAGTCCTTCCGTGCCCGTCGTCGGAGGAGCCTTCTTATGGCTCTTAGCTCCCGCGCCTTCGGATGCGACGGCGGCCGTGAAAATACCCAAGATCAATGCTGCATAAATCCTCGTCTTAGTCACTCTTCGACCCCTTTTCCTTTCAATGTGATTTTGATCTTGTGGGGCTTTTCACCGCCGGCCGTTCGAAACACCATCTCGACCGCACCGCTATAGTCGCGAGATTCGGCGGGAGAGAACTCGACCTTTAAAAAGGCCTGTGTTTGAGGAGGGATGACAAGTGGCAGCTTAAGCGTACCTGCAATGCGAAAGCCTGAGGGCGGCAGTAACAGCGACTCGACCTCTATCCTGGAATTTGTCCCGTTTGTGATTGTTAGGACATTCAGGACGGGCCTTTGCAATCTCACGCTACTGAAATCTAGCCGCTTCGGGCCGAAATCAACAGTCGCGCGCGGATTCTTCATGGTCTTAAGCAGTACACCGGCCGTCGCATCGAAAGCTCCGCCTCCCAAGCCACTGCCAAGCGCTCCCGCCCCATTTATCTGTGCGAACGAGGGATTGCAGCACCTTATGGCCAGCGCCATCAATGCGCTCAAAACACAAATATTCCTCTGCCGGATACGGTGCATATCCAGACCTCTTCAGCGCCATTTTGCATCCCCAAACGGGGGCATGTACGCATCCAAATTGCCCTAGGAACTCAGCGGAAATCATACACGGTCCCGCGCAACGCGGTGGCAATTAATTCTTCGTCATTTTGAAGTGGTTAGACCAAATCTCAATCTGTTGTCCTACTATCAAGAATCGATGCCCCCTCCGAGAATCGGTTGGAGGAATTCAGGAGACAATTCCCCCCAAATCGAGTAAAACCAAGCAAAGTGGATTCTCCAGACGCTGCCCCTATCCCAGAACCTGCCAAGCCAGGCGAAGCTCCCCGGCTGGCGCAGACGCTCGGGCTCTTTAGTTCCACGGCCATCGTCATCGGCTCCATGATCGGCTCCGGCATCTACATCGTCGATGCCGACATCGCCCGCGGCGTCGGCTCGCCCGCACTCTATCTCGGCGCCTGGCTGGTGACGGCCGTCCTCACCCTTATCGGCGCCCTCAGCTACGGGGAACTGGCCGCCATGATGCCCCGCGCCGGCGGCCAGTATGTGTATCTGCGCGAGTCGCTCGGCCCGCTGTGGGGCTTTCTGTTTGGCTGGACGCTCTTTCTCGTCATCCAGACGGGAACCATCGCCGCCGTCTGCGTGGCCTTCGGCAAATTTCTCGGCGTCTTTTTCCCTGCCGTCTCCACCACCCACTGGCTGTGGCACATCGCCCACGTGCCTCCGCTGCGCGTCGGTCCCATGGTCCTGGGAAACATGGAGATCGGCGTAAGCACCGCGAACCTTGCCGGCATCGCGGTGGCCGTCTTCCTGGCCATCGTGAATATCTTCGGCGTACGGCTGGGCGCGCTCATCCAGAACATATTCACCTCCGCCAAAGCTCTCTCGCTGGCCGCGCTCATCGTGCTCGCCTTCGCGGTGGGCGTGAACGCGAGCGCCTGGCAGGCTAACTTCGGCGCCGGCTTGAGCCAGTTCTGGAAAAACGCCGGCTGGAGCTCGATGCATCCCGTGCAGGTAGGCGTCGGCGGGCCGATTGCGTGGGTCAATCTGCTCGTCATCCTGGCCGTCGTCCAGGTGGGTTCGCTTTTTTCGGCCGACGCGTGGAACAACGTCACCTTCACCGCCGGCGAAGTCAAGAATCCGCGCCGCAACCTGCCCCTTTCGCTGGTTCTCGGCACCGGCTTCGTGCTTGCGGTTTACTTCCTGGTATCCCTGGCCTACATGTTCGTTCTGCCGCTGCACGGCGACCCCGGCGGCGCTACCGCCATGGCGCGCGGCATTCAATATGCGTCGGAAGACCGCGTAGCCACGGCCGCCCTCGGACAGATCTTTTCGAGCGCCGGCGCCAAGCTGATGGCGGCGGCCATTCTTATCTCCACCTTCGGCTGCGCCAATGGACTCACCCTTGCCGGCGCGCGCGTCTTCTACGCCATGAGCCGCGACGGGCTCTTCTTCAAGCCGGTCGGCAAACTCCATCCCCGCTACAGAACACCGGTCGCAGGCCTTCTGGTGCAGGTCGCATGGACCATCCTGCTTTGCGTCTCCGGCTCTTACAGCCAGTTGCTCGACTACATCATCTTTGCGGAACTGGTGTTCTACATTCTCACCATCTCCGGGCTCTTCGTTCTCCGCTTCAAGCGGCCGGATGCGCCGCGCCCCTACAAAGCTTTCGGCTATCCCGTCCTGCCGGCGCTGTATATCGTCATGGCCGCGTGGATCTGTGTCGTATTATTGCGATACAAGCCGCAATACACATGGCCCGGCCTGGCATTGGTTCTGCTCGGCATCCCCGTCTATCTTTTATGGTCGCGCTCGCCGGGAACACGGACCGAGGACGCATGACACGAATCCGAACCTGGACGGGGAAGCACCTGACCAGCTCGATAGAACCCCACGGGCTTGATCGCGCAGTGCGCAGGAAAGCGAATCGACAACGGAATCGGGGAGGGAATTGATGCCAGGTAAGCTTTTCGCCACCAAGCCCATCGCCACCATTATGGCCGAGGCCCAGGGAGGGGGCGAGCACACGCTCAAGCGCGCCCTCGGTCCCATCAACCTGGTCACGCTGGGCATCGGCGCCATCATCGGCGCCGGCATCTTTGTCCTCACCGGCACGGCCGCCGCCCAATTCGCCGGTCCGGCCATCGTCATCTCTTACATCATCGCCGGCGTCGGGTGTATCTTCGCCGGGTTGTGCTACGCCGAGTTTGCTTCGATGCTTCCCATCGCCGGCAGCGCCTACACCTATGGTTATGCCACCATGGGCGAGCTGGTGGCCTGGATCATCGGATGGGCCCTGGTGCTCGAATATGCATTTGGCGCGGCCACGGTCGCTGTGGGCTGGAGCGGCTTCGTCAATAGCCTGGTGAGCTTCTTCGGCGCCAACCTTCCCTTCAATCCCACGCCGAAATTTTCGGTTGTGCTCTTCGGCCATACCCTCCACGCCCAGGTCGACATCTTCGCCATGGCGGCTTTGGCGGTCATCACCATCATCCTCGTCGTCGGCGTGCGCGAGTCGGCCAACTTCACCACCGCCGCGGTCATGATCAAGGTTTCCGTGGTGTTGATCTTTATCGGCCTCGCCGCTACGTTCGCCTTCGGCCACTGGCAGCACATGCTCACCAACTGGCACCCGTTCATCCCCAAGAACACCGGCCACTTCGGCCAATATGGCTGGTCGGGCATCATGCGCGGCGCGGGCGTAGTCTTCTTCGCCTATATCGGCTTCGACGCGGTGTCGACAGCGGCGCAGGAGGCCAAGAATCCGCAGAAAGACATGCCTTTCGGCATCCTGGGTTCGTTGATCGTCTGCACCACGCTTTACATCTTCGTGGCCGGCCTGCTGACCGGCGTCAAATCCTACACCACGCTCAACGTCCCGGCCCCGGTGGCCGACGGCGCGGCCGAGATTGGCGTCCGCTGGGCCGTCCTCCTTATCGATCTCGGCGCCATTGCCGGCCTTGCCTCGGTCATGCTGGTCATGCTGCTCGGCCAGACCCGCGTGCTCTACACCATGTCCCGCGATGGATTGCTGTGGAGCTGGGTTGGCAAGCTGCATCCCCGCTTCTGCACGCCCTGGCTGGTCACGATCGTGATGGGCGCCTTCGCCGCGTTTCTGGCCGCATTTTTCCCCATCACGCTCCTCGGCGAACTGGTTAGCCTGGGCACCCTGCTGGCGTTTACCATTGTCAGCCTGGGCGTTTGGGTATTGCGCGTGAGGCACCCCGATCTGCCGCGCCCGTTCCGCACGCCGCTGGTTCCGCTGGTGCCCATCTGCGGCATGGTGGTGTCGGTTGCTCTCATGGTTTCGCTCGACGCGCCCGCCTGGATCGGCTTCGGCAGTTGGCTGATCTTCGGCTTGATTATCTATTTCTCCTACAGCCGGAATCACAGCAAGGTGGGAAAGCTGGCCAAGGCAGCCGTGGCGGATTGAGGGGACTTTTCGAGTTGCATGCAGGAAGGGCTTCGCTGAGCAAGCGAACGAAAAGGGGAACGGTTGACCGTTCCCCTTTTCGTTTGGTGCGTGGCTCGTGCGGTCCCGCTTACGCCGTCGTCTTGGCGCAGAACTCGTCGAATGCCCGCACCAGTTCGCCGGCAATCTGCTGCGCCGTGGCCTGCTCGATGACGTACCGCTGCATCAAGTAAACCAGCTTGCCGTCGCGCAGGATGGCGATGGAGGGAGAACTGGGCGGATTGCCCTCGAAGTAGCTGCGCGCGCGCTCGGTGGCTTCGCGGTCCTGCCCGGCAAACACCGTGATCTTGCGCTCCGGCTGGCTGGCGGAGTTGGCCAGCGCCAGCCGCACGCCCGGCCGCATCTTGCCCGCTGCGCAGCCGCAGATCGAGTTGACCACCACCAGCGTCGTTCCCGGTTCAGCCAGCGCTGCGTCCACCTCTTCGGCCGTCCGCGTTTCACTGATCCCGGCGCGCACCAGTTCCTCGCGCATGGGCATCACCATCATTTCTGGATACATGTTTACCTCCGGCAGGAAGAATGCCAGTTTTTATTCTATCGTTAAATTCCCGCCGCACGCCGCGCGAGCGCCGGCGGAAACCGCGGCAGGGAACAAAATGCGATAGCCTTGAACCGATGCGCATCGAAAAGAATCGGCCGCTTGCCCCCTTCACCACCTTCGGCATCGGCGGCCCGGCGCGCTGGTTTGTTGAGGCCGCGAGCGAGCCGGATGTTGCCTCCGCGGTCGAGTGGGCCGGGGAGCGCGACGCGCCGCTGTTCGTCCTGGGTGGCGGCAGCAACCTGCTCGTCTCCGATGCCGGATTCGACGGCCTGGTGTTGCATATCGCGCTGCGCGGCGTTTCGGGCGAGGAGGCTCCGCCGCGTCACCGCGTTTACAAAGTCGCCGCCGGCGAATCCTGGGAGGACTGCGTCGAGCGGAGCATTGAGGATGGCTGCGCGGGGCTAGAATGCTTGGCCGGCATCCCGGGCACGGTGGGCGGCACGCCGGTTCAGAATGTCGGCGCCTACGGGCAGGAGGTTTCGAGCGTCATCGACCGCGTCCGCGCCTTCGACCTTCACGATCGCGCGTTCGTTGAGTTCACTGCGGCGGAATGCGGATTTGCCTATCGCCGCAGCCGCTTCAACTCCACTGACCGCGGGCGGTTTATCGTTACGCGCGTCGAATATCGTCTTCTCCCCGGCGGCGCGCCTACCCTCCGCTACGCCGACGTGCAACGAGCTATCGAATCGGCTCATCCGGACGGCGCTCAGCCCACGCTTCAGGAAGTCGCTGCCGCCGTGCGTCGAATTCGGCATTCCAAAGGCATGTTGCTCGTAAAGGGGGACCCCGACTGCCGCAGCGCCGGCAGCTTCTTCAAAAATCCGGTAGTTAGCGAGGAACTGTTCCAAAACGTCGCCGCACGCAGTGCTGCCGCGCCGCCGCGCTTTCCCGCGGGAACGGGTCCGGAATCGAACGGTTTGGTCAAGATTCCCGCCGCCTGGCTCATCGAGCAGGCAGGTTTTGAGAAAGGCTATTCGCTGGGCGCAGCCGCCGTCTCCTCGCGTCATCCGGTGGCGCTGGTCAACCGCGGCGGCGCCAGCGCGGTCCAGATTCTGGCACTGGGAAGACAAATAGCCGCGGCTGTCGAGGAGAGGTTCGGCATTCGGCTGGAGATGGAGCCGGTTCAGGTCGGGTTTGACGGAACCCCGTAAGGCGGTGAGCCGCGTCACACTGGAGCTTTTTGCTTGAGATGTACAATCTCTCCGGGTCCCGTTCTCCGTGTGCGGGTGAGGTCGAGAAAGAAGGCCGGCCATGCGCGTCGTCCTTCCGTGCAGGGCAGACTTGCTCAGAAGGCAAGTGCTCTTTATCGCGCTTTCCGCCATAGCCGGAGCTATCTTCTGGGCCATCGGCCAACAGATCAATCCGTTGACTATACTGCTCTATTCGCTGATGATCGGGAATCTGATCATGCCGGCCACGGATAGCCTGCACGAGTTCTACTCCGAGCGGCCGTTTCCCGCCAACTGGGTGTTCTTCCTGGCCATCCTGCTGCTTTTGCTCGCCCCGGTCTACATTCTCTCCTCGGTTGTGGTCTGGTTGCTGGCGCCCCCCGCTCCGCAAACGCTGGGGCATCTGCTCAGGACGGGATGGAAGTTCCCGTTCCTCATCACTTTTGTTTTCAGCGTGCTCATTTTTCTTTATCGCGACACCAGGAACAAGCTGCAGCGGCGCAACGTGGAGCTCCAGAGATCGATCGATCTCGGCGCCGAGCGCCTGGAGGCGCAGGACCAGGAATTGGAGCGCGCTCGCGAGATCCAGCAGTCGCTGTTGCCCAGGGAGGTCCCGCAACTGCGGGGAATTGAAGTGTCCGGGGTATGGCAGCCGGCCCGCGTGGTGAGCGGCGATTACTACGACGTGCTTCGTCTCAGCGAGCATCGGCTTGGGGTTTGTATTGCCGATGTTGCGGGTAAGGGCGTGTCGGCCGCGTTGCTCATGGCAAACGTACAGGCGGCCGTTCGCGCCTTTGCGGGCGGCTCGGCCAGCCCCGCTGAACTTTGCGGCAAGGTCAATCTCCTGCTGCACGAAAACATCGCCGTCGGGAAATTCGTCACTTTCCTTTACGGAATTCTCGATGACGAAGAGCGATCGTTCCGGTACTGCAATGCAGGCCACCTTTATCCCATCCTGGCTCGCGCGGGATCAATCGAGACGCCAAACCACGGCGGCGCAGTCCTGGGTGTTTTTCCCGGCTGGAAGTACCAGGATTCGAAGATCGACCTCGAGACAGGCGACCGCCTGCTCCTGTTTACGGACGGCATTACCGAAGCCGCCGACGCGCAGGGGCGCGAGTTCGAAGAGAAGAGCGTGGCGGAGTTTGCGGAATCCAACCGGTCGCTTTCGGCAACCGAGCTCAAGAACCGGCTGCTGGCGAAGGTCACGGCGTTTTGTGGCGCGCAGTTTCAGGACGACGCAACCCTGCTGGTCATCGCGGCAAATTAGCACGTTGAAGATATCAACCTTCCGGGCTGGCGAGCCGCGCCAGCAACCGCTCGCGCTCGCCGGCCAGCACTTCCGCGGCCGGACCCAGAGCCACCTGCCGTCCCTCGCGCAGCAGCAGTACCTCCGCGCCGATGGCTAACGCATCGCTTACGTCGTGGGTTGCCAGCACCGTCTGCACGCGGTGCGCGCGCAGCCAGGTTTGCAGCCGCTCCAGCAGCGCATCGCTGGCCGCGCCGTCGAGCGCGGAAAACGGTTCATCCAGCAGCAGCAGCCTCGGCCCCGGCGCCAGCGCCCGCGCCAGCGCCACCCGCTGCGCCTGGCCGCCCGATAAATCGGCGGGGCTGCGTGCGGCGAGCTCGGTCGCCCCCGCCAGCTCCAGCATTTCGTTCACGCGCGCAGCGCGTTTCGCGCGCTCCCATCCCGCAAGGCCGTAAGCGACATTGGCGGCCGCGCTCAGGTGAGGGAAGAGCGCCGGCTGTTGCGCAACCATGCCGCTTTGCCGCCGCCCCGGCCTCACCCACACGCCGCGCGCGGAGTCGGTGAAGACCTGCTCGTCGAACGCAACCCGGCCGCGCGCCAACTCGCCATTGCGAGCCCGGTCGAGCCCGGCCAGCAAGCGCAACAAGGTGCTTTTGCCCGCGCCCGAGGGTCCGAAGATCACGGTCCATTCGCAGGTAAGCCGGCATTGGACATCTAGATGAAAGCTGCCGCGGCGCACGTCGAGTTCGAATTCAAGCACGGCGTCCTCCGCGGGCGCCCCCGCGCCTTTGACCTTCGGAGTAAATGGCTGCAAGAGCCACCAGGCTCAGCGCGAGCAGGATCGCCGCCGTACGCCCGGCCGCGGCGTAATCGAAGTTCTCTACCTGGTTGTAGAGCACGATCGAAAGCGTACGCGTGGCGCCGGGAATGTCGCCGCCCAGCATCAGCACCACGCCAAATTCGCCCACGGTGTGCAGAAAACTCAATACTGCCGCGGTGATGAGCGAGCGCCGCGCCAGCGGAACCAGCAGCGTGGCCACCATGCGCACGGGACTCGCTCCCAGCAGCCGTGCCGCGTCTACAAGCGCCGGCGGCACAGCCGCAAAGCCGGCCACCAAGGGCTGCACAGCAAAGGGCAGACTGTAAATTACCGAGCCCACCACCAGGCCGTCGAAGGAGAATGCCAGCGGGTGGCCGATCAGCACCGTAATCCCGCGTCCCACGGCGGTGCGCGGCCCCAAAAGCACCAGGAGGAAGAATCCAAGCACCGTGGGCGGCAACACCAGCGGCAAGGTCGACACTGCCTCCAGCGCGGCAAGCCAGCGTCCGCGCCCCAGCACCAGCAGCGCCGCCAGCGGCACTGAGGCGGCCAGCAGAATCGCCGTGGTCACCGTTGCCAGCCTGAGCGTGAGGACGAATGCCTGCCAGTCCATTGTTTCTACTTCACAGGCATGAGGCCGCTCTTGGCAAGCCCGGCCTGCACCGGGGCCGAAAGCAGAAAGTCCAGCAGTTTGAGCGCCGCGGCGCGCCGGCTGGTGGCGCTCACGATGACCGCGCCCTGTTCGATGGGCGGGTAGAGATCGCGTGGGATCACGAAGTAACTTCCACTCGCGGCCAGCCTGGGCGTGAGCGCCGAGGTGAGCGAGATCAGCCCCGCGTCCGCATTGCCGGAGTCGACAAACTGGGCGGCCTGCGCGATGTTTTCGGCGGTCACAAGGCGCGCCTTGAGCGCGTCATAGAGTTTCAGATTCGTGAGTGCGGCCAGCGCCGCGCGGCCGTACGGAGCGCGCTCCGGATCGGCGATCGCCAGCCGCTTCAGATCCGGATCGCCGAGCAGCGCGAGCGAGGGCGGCGGCAGGTGCGAATCCTTGCGCTCCCACAGCACCAGCGTGCCCTTGGCGTAGGTGATCGGGGTCGACGAGCCGGCCGATCCCGCCCCGTCGGCCAGTCGCTCGTCAATCAAGCGCTTGGGAAAACTCAAATCCGCCGAAAGAAAAAGATCGAACGGCGCGCCATTCTCGATTTGCGTGGTCAGCATCGCCGATGCCTGGTACGTGGTCTCGGCATGGATTCCCGTCTGCTGCTCGAACCGGGCCAGGATGGGCGGCAAAACGGGCTCCAGATCCGCGGCTGCCGCCACGCGCAGCGTTTGCGCAAAAGCCGGCGCAACCAGAAGCAATCCTGAAAGAGCAGCGAAGAATCTCCTCGGCATCGGCGCGAAGCGGTCTCCCGTCCACAGCAAAGTTCGCCGTACACTGGTAGGCTATAGCAAAACCAGGGATTCTGTTTCCCGGAGCCCATGCACACCATTCGCCGAGGCGAGTTGCGGGGGCCTTGATCGGGGTGCAGGCAAACAGATTCGTCCCGGTTTGGCCGTGACACCAGGTATGAACGAGAATTTGCACCAGTTGCGCTGTTTCGGATGCGGGACTCGGATTGCCGGCGCCGAAGCGCGGCCCGATTTCCGTTGCGCCGTTTGCGGAGACCTGTTCGAAGTCGAGTATCCGGGTTGGGTAGAGCGCCGCGGCCCCGATCGGCCCAATCCCGGCGCGCTCAAGTGGCTGTGGCGCGAGCGCCGCTGCTCCTCTGAGGCGCTGGATCAGTCCGGTGTGTGGCGTTTCCGAGAGCTCTTACCCATCCTGGACAGCTTCGGCAATGCCGTAACCCTGCGCGAAGGCAATACGCCGCTTTACCATCTTCCGCGCAATGCCAAAGCCCTGGGGATCGACCAGCTCTTCGCCAAGCACCAGGGCATGAATCCGACCGCCAGCTTCAAAGACACGGGCATGACCGCGGCCTTGAGCGTGGCCCGCGAGCGTGGCTTCGAGTGGGTCGCCTGCGCCTCAACGGGCAACACGTCGGCCGCCATGGCCGCCTACGCGGCCCGCGCCGGACTGCGCAGCCTGGTGCTGATTCCCGAAGGCAAGATCGCCTGGGGCAAGCTCTCGCAGGCTATGGATTACGGCGCCGTCACCTGCCAGTTGAAGACGGACTTCGACGGCTGCCTCGCGGTGCTCACCGAGATCGTTCGCTCCTCGCCCATCTATCTGCTCAACTCCGTGAATCCCTACCGGCTGGAGGGCCAGAAGACGCCGGCCTTTGAAATTGCCGAAGCCTTCGACTGGAACGTTCCCGATCATCTGATTGTTCCCGGCGGCAACCTGGGCAACAGCTCGGCGCTGGGCAAAGGATTCCGCGAACTGCACGAGTTGGGATTGGTCGCGCGCATGCCGCGCATCTCGGTGGTGCAGGCGGAGGGAGCCAATCCGCTGGTGCGAAGCTTTGCCCTGAGCAACGGCACGTCCATTGAACCGGTAGAGGCGCACACGCGGGCCACGGCCATCCGCATCGGCAATCCGGCCTCGTGGCGCAAGGCCGCGCGCGCCATCCAGGATACACACGGCTGGTGCATTGACGTAACCGAGGCCGAGATTGCCATCGCCAAGGCTGAACTGGGCGCGGAAGGACTGGGTTGCGAGCCGGCCTCGGCGGTGAGCCTCGCCGGGCTGAAAAAACTGCGCGCGAAGACCCTGATTGCTTCCAGCGACGTTGTGGTTCTGGTGCTTACCGGCCACACGCTCAAGGACGCCGACTACACCATCGATTTCCATCGCGGAACGCTCTTGAGTCCCGAAGAAGCCGCTGGCCGCGAAAAGGAGATTGCGGGCCTGCGCCGCGATGCAGTGGTTGTCGAGGCCACGCCGGCCGCGGTGATGGACGCGATGAAGGACGCGACGGCATGAGCGAGCCTCCGATGCCGGAATCGTGCGCTCTCCGGCTGCGCCTGCCCGCAACTTCAGCGAACCTGGGTCCGGGCTTTGACTCCGTTGCCGTGGCCCTGGATTTCTTTCTCGACATCGAGGCGGATCCCGCGGCGGAGTTCTCGATAGCCGCTGCCGGCCGCGATGCCGAGCGCTGCGCGCAGCTCAAAGACAATCTCATCCTCGAGGCGTACAAGCGGATTCTCATCGCGCACAAGCAGCCGATTGTGCCCTTGGCCATCCGGATGTCGAACGGTATCCCTCTGGGCATGGGTTGCGGATCTTCGGCAGCCGGCCGGCTCGCCGCCATCGCCCTCGCGGTTCACTTCGGGCAGTTGGGATGGGGAACCGACCGCATTCTCGAAGAGGCCTACGCGCTCGAAGGCCACCCCGACAACGTGGCCGCCTGCTGGCTGGGCGGGTTCGCCGCCGCCGCCTGCGAAGGCAAAGCTGTGCACGTGGCGCGGGTGTCTCCGCCGGCCGAATGGCGCGCCATCGTTGTGCTTCCCGCCGAACCGCTGCCCACCAGCAAGGCGCGATCCGTTCTGCCGGCAAGTTATCCGCTGGCCGATGTCGTCTCCAACCTGCAGTCCGTTTCGCTGCTCGCGCTGGCCTTCGCCCAGGCGCGCACCGATCTGCTCCCTGTGGCCATGAACGACCGCATCCACCAGCCGTACCGGGCGCCCATCTGCCCCATGCTGCCGCTTCTCTTGCCGCTGGTGGGCGAGCACGGCATTCTGGGAGCAGCCCTGAGCGGAGCCGGACCCTCCGTCCTGGTGGTCGTAGACAGCGAGGCGAATCTGCGCCCGGCGGAGGCCGCTATCCGGAAGTCGCTCGGTGATTCCGAAACCGCGGAGCTTCTCCTTTGCCGATTCCAGCTGGCCGGCGCCAGCCAGCTCCAGCGCCGAGGCGGAGATTTGTTTCTCCAGGGTTAATCATTCGGTAAATTCTGTTGATGGGACTGATATCAATTTGGATAATCACCAAATTTTGGTTACCACTCGATTACCGAAGTTTACTTGCTATTCATTCAAGGAAGACATAAATTCGCTCCGTGAGCAGTTCTGGGGGAGGGCTGCTCTAGCGCCCGCGATCCTCTCTGGATCCGGGCGCTTTTATTTGTGCCCGTTGCGCGCGGCACAAACATAAATTCCAATGAGCGGAACGGCTATTTGCGCGGATGGTGGCCTTCCTCTGGTTCTCTCGTTTTGCGCCCTGTTCGCGGTCAGGAGGTTTCAGGCGGCGGCCGCCTGCGACTTTGCGAGCCCTCGCGCATCGAATTAAAGCGCCGTTTCCTGTACACTAGGAAGCGGTGCGGGGTCCGCGAGGAGGATCATGGCTGGGTTGGGGATTTTGGAAGTAACCGACGCAAATTTTGACCAGGAAGTGCTCGGCAGCGAGCTGCCTGTCCTGGTGGATTTCTGGGCGGTCTGGTGTGGCCCGTGCAAGGCCATTGCACCTATTGTCGATAGCATTGCCTCATCGTACGCGGGCAAGCTGAAGGTTGCGAAAGTGAACGTTGACCAGAACGGCGCCACGCCGTCGCGCTACGGGATTCGCGGCATTCCGGCGCTCTTGTTCTTCAAGGGCGGCAAGGTTGCCGATCAGATCGTCGGCTACGTGCCGCAGAGCGTCGTCGAGGAAAAGGTGCAGCGAATGCTGGCGCCAAGCGGCGTTGCGCAATCGGCATAAGAGTCACGCAGGGAGCCCGGCCAACGCGCCGGGCTATTTCTTTGGTCCGGCGCGCCGAGGCCCGGGCTATTGAAAATAGATCTCAGGCTCTGCCCCGGAACTGAATGATGCGCCGGCGGTCGCGTTTGGATGGCCTGCGCTCCGGCAGCGGAGCAAATTGCTGCATCGCTTTGCGTTCTTCGGCCAGCCTCATGCGCGCCTCGCGGCTTGCCTCGCTCTCTTTGTAGAGCGAATGCGCCAGCGCAGCCGGCCCGCGCATCGCGCTGAGCGCCAGAACCTCAATCGCAAAGATTCCGCTCTCGCTTTCCACTTGCAACCGGTCGCCGACGTGCACTTCGCGCGCCGGCTTGGCCTTCACTCCATTCGACTCGATCCTGCCCAGGTCGCAAGCGCGCGAAGCCAGCGCGCGGGTCTTGAAAAAACGCGCCGCCCACAGCCATTTATCCATGCGCACAGAATTCATATCGGACCCGGAGACAGGTCATAAGCAACTATAAAGAACTCAGCCGGCGCGCCGGTTGCGCCTGGCGCGCATTCGAACCAAACATACGCCTCGAATGGGGCGCCGCACAGCGAGATTTCTATTCCTGAGGTGTGACGGGAGTCACGGGCGGGCAATGGCGAAAAGCCTACACTTTTACACCGCAGGCGAGCCAGGGCTCGACATGGGACCCAACGCGGCTGGATGGGTTGCAACCATCCGGCCCTGGCCACAGCGGAAGCTGCCGGGAGCATCCTACCCAGCTCTCCCGGTCCTGGCTCGCCGCGCATCGACCGCCGGGAGGGGTCTCAGAAATGAACGGACCGTGCGCGAAGTGTGGAGTGCATCTCGAATCGCCGTGGAAGTTCTGCCCTCAATGCGGAGCCGAAGCCGCTCATGAACCGCAAGCGGCGGCAAAACCGGCGGAGCATGAAAAAGCGTCGGTGAAGGCGGCATTCGGCGGACTGTTCCTTGGCATGATCGTGGTTCCGGTGCTGCTTATCGTGGGAACCATGCTTTGTCTCACCGGCCTGGGAGCGTTCCTGGGCGTTCCCATGATCATCGCGGGCATACTCTCGCCGCTCGCGGGCCCGATGCTGGGCATCACCGAAGTGCGGGGGAAATGTCCCTGGTGCGGCGTCCCAGTGAACAGCATTGCGCAGATTGACGCCTTTGTGTGCCATTCCTGCAGCAAGAGGATCGCCGTCAAAAGCCGGACGCTGGTGCGGGCGACTTAGTCGCCGCGGGCGCCCGGTTGCGGGTCCGCGACGGCGGCTTCGGCATGGAAGTGCTTCCAGATTCCCTCCGCCGTTTTGCGTGAGACGACGGCGGCCAGCGAATCGACCGTTGCCTGCTGCACATCGCGCAGGCTGCCGAAGTGAGTGATCAGCCGCTGGCGGGTCAACGCGCCGACACCGGGAATGTCGAGCAGCTCCGAACTGCGGTCGCGCATCGCGCGGCGCTGGCGATGGTAGCCGACGGCGAAGCGATGGCTCTCGTCGCGGATCATCTGCACCAGATGAAGCACCGGCGAGCGCCGGTCGAGCACTACCGGCTCGTCTTCATTGCCATAGAGATAGATCACCTCTTCGCGCTTGGCGATCGAGGCCAGCGGCTGCGAAGTGAACCCCAGGGACTCGAGCGCTTCGGCCGCGGCGTGGAGCTGGCCTAGGCCGCCATCGATGAGAATGAGCGAAGGCATAGGCTTGTCTTCGTCCTTCAGGCGGCGATAGCGGCGCTCCACCACTTCCCGCATGGATGCGAAATCGTCGACTCCGAGCACCGACATCACCTTGAACTTGCGGTACTGGGACTTGTTCATCTTGCCGTCTTCCCACACCACCAGCGAGGCCACGGTTTCCGAGCCCTGAATATGGGAGATGTCGAAGCACTCGATGCGCCTGGGCAGCGCGGGCAGCATGAGCGCGTCGGCCAGCGCCTCTTCGATGGCCTTACGCGAGGGCTCCAGCACGCGGAAGCGCTGGGTGTAGGACTGCTTGGCGTTCTGCCCGGCGAGATCCACCAGCGACCGCTTCTCGCCCCGCTGCGGAACGGCCAGGTCGATCTTGTGCCCGCGGCGCTCGGTCAGCAGCGCGGCCAGCGACTCGCGATCGTCGAAGTCCACCGGGACCAGGATGGTGCGGGGCACGTACTGCTGATCGATGTAGAGCTGCTTCAACAAGGCGGAGAAAACGCGGCCTGCCTGAAAGGACGGTGCGGAGGATTCTGAGTTTTCCCAGGTCCCAGAATCGAGACCTGGGGCACCCGAGCTCCTCGCCACATCGTCGTCCTCTGGCGCCTCGATTAGTTCCGGCAGATCTTCCCAGAAGAATTCCCGCCGATCCACGATCTTTCCGGCGCGCATGTGAAACAAGTTCACCGCCAGGCAGCCGTCTTCGAAGTGGTACCCGAACACATCCGCATCGTCGTCCTGCTCGGCGGTGGCAATGCGCTGCTTCTCCTGGAGCTGGTGAACGGTGGAAAGCTGATCGCGCAAACGCGCCGCGGCTTCAAACTGCTCGGCTTCGGCCGCGGCCATCATGCGCGCCGTCAGGGTCCGCTCCAGCTCCGCGTGACGCCCTTCGAGAAAAAGTTGCGCGTCGCGCACCGCCTGCTTGTAGGCCTCCGGCGTGGTCAATCCCTCCACGCAAGGGCCCAGGCAGCGGTGGATATAGAACTGCAAACACGCGCGCGGATGGTAGCGCGACAAATCCACCTTGCAACTGGGAAGAAGAAAACTGCGGTGAATGAGCTCGACGACGCGATAGGCGAGGTTGCCGGGAAAATACGGACCGAAGTACGCCGCGCCATCCTTGCGCAGCCGGCGCGTGACAAAGACCTTGGGAAAGCGGTCGGCCAGAGTGAGTTTTACGTAGGGGTAAGTCTTGTCGTCGCGGAGAAGAATGTTGAAGCGCGGCTTGCGCTGTTTGATGAGATTGTTCTCAAGGGCCAGCGCTTCGTGCTCGTTGGCTACCAGGATGGTTTCGAGATCGACGGCCTCGCGCATCAGCGAACCGGTTTTGGCGTTGGCCTGCGAGGCCTCCAGCAGGTAGGACCGTACCCGCGCGCGCAGGTTCTTGGCCTTCCCCACGTAAATCACTTCTCCCTCGGCGTTCTTGTAGAGATACACGCCCGGCTGGGCAGGCAGGGCGCGGATTTTCTCGTAAAGGTCCATAGGGAAGGGCCGCCGTCGAGCGAGCCAGCTCTAAGGATAGCGGCAATGGCCCCCGCGCAGGCTTTGCCCCGCGCTTGTCAGGGACGCGGAATCCACAGGGCAATCCTTACGTGACCGTGTAAAAATTACCCGGCGGAAACCCGGCTGTTCGTGCGTCAGCGTGCAAATAACTAACATGCAATCAAACAGGTAGCGGATAGAGGAGAATTGGAGCGCCGCGTGCAACTACTCCAAGGTAATAGGGAGAAATCCATCCCCGCTGGAAGCGCGGCAGCTGCCGGGCCGGCGGGAAAAGGACAAAACCATGACACAGTATCGAATGGGATTTGCAATGGCAGCGGCGGCTCTGGCGATGTTCGGCATCTCAGGATGCGCTAGCAAGAACTATGTGCGTACCCAGACTGCACCCATTATTCAACATACCGGCCAGCTCGATAACGAAACGGCGGAGAACTCGCGCCAGATTCACGACGTGGACGATCGCGCCCAGTCGGGCATCAAGCAGGCGCAGAACTCGGCGGACACGGCCACCCAGAACGCGCAGAGCGCCGGCAAAGCAGCCAACGATGCCGACTCCGCGGCCAATGACGTGGCGCAGCGCGCCGATTCGCTGGATGCCGTAGTGAAGGGGCTGGACAGCTACAAGCAGGTCGCCGATGTTTCCGTCACCTTCGGATTCGACAAGTCGGCGTTAACCGAGGACGATCGCGGCCAGTTGGACAGCTTTGCAGCCCAGCTTGGCTCGGCGAAGAATTACATCCTCGAAGTCACCGGCGGAACCGACTCGACCGGCCCGGCCCAGTATAACTACGATCTGAGCCAGCGCCGCGCCGATGCGGTGGTTCAGTACCTGGTGACCAAGTACACCATCCCGGCGCACCGCTTCTATCTCATCGGCATCGGCAAGGACCAGGAAGTGGCGTCGAACGACACACGTGAAGGCCGCGAGAAGAATCGCCGCGTGGAAGTGCAGTTGCTGTCGAACCTGAGCGGGGATACGACCCCGGCTCCGGCTGCGGCTGCGACTCCTGCGCCGGCTGCGACTTCTGCGCCGGTTGCTTCCACCAATACCGGCACCGCGGCGCCCGTCAACGAATAACGGGGTTCGGGTTTTCGGCAGAGAAACAGCAAAGGGCAGATGCTAACCAGGCGTCTGCCCTTTTCGCTGTTACGGCCTGGACTGCACTAGGGCTTTGCCGCTTCGAGTTGACGCACGTGCTCGGCGCGTACTTCTATTGCGGAAAAGAGCCGCAGAAACGGCGCACCCTGCGCAGCCTCTTCCACGGCCGGCCGGCCGTTGGCTTCTTCGCGCTCCACGATGCACACCACGGCGGCTACGTTCATGCCTGCGTCGCGCGCGGCTTCAATGGCGTTGATCGTCGATGCTCCGGTGGTGCAAACGTCGTCCACAATCACCACGCGGGCGCCTTCGCGGCAAAAGCCCTCAATGCGGCGCCCAGTTCCGTGCGCCTTTTCCGCCTTGCGCACCAGGAACCCGTTGAGCAAAGGCGAGCCCTTCCGCGAGATGGCCCGCCATGCGCTGGCCGTCGCCACGTTGGAAACGATGGGGTCTGCACCGAGGGTCAGTCCGCCCACCGCTTCGGCCTCGATCCCGCTCGTTTCCAGCAATTCGAGAATTGCGTGCCCGGTGAGCCGTCCGCCTTGGGCGTCGAGCGTGGTGGTGCGGCAGTCGATGTAGTAGTCGCTCGTAGCGCCGGACGAGAGCTTGAACTGGCCCAGCCGGAAGCTGGTCCGCGCCAGCAGCGAGAGCAGTTGTTGGGCATGTGTGGTTGAATTCACGAATAGCTCCTAGCTTCCAGCTCCCAGCCTTTAGCCAAAAGCAGGAAGGTGCTCAGGACGAATGCCAAAGTCCTTCAAAGCGGGCAGCTAAAAGCTAGCGGCTGGAAGCTGCCTTTTCATATCTTGTCCAGATGCCTGAACCCGTGCGAGGCCACCATCATCAGCGAGAAAAGCATGAAATTGTAGCAAGCGTGCACCAGCGTGCTGGCGGCGAGCGATCGCGTCCACAGCCGCACCGCGCAGAGCACCACGCTCACCCCCACCAGCAGTAGAAACGGCCCCAGCGAGTAGCCGGTTTGCGCGGCGTGCATCCAGGCAAAGGGAAGGCTGGTGAGGAGCGACGCGATGGCCATCGCGGTCAATGACCACTGGGGATGCCCGTTTTCAGCCAGCGGCCTGATGGGCACATGTTTGGTCTTCTCCGCGGTCCAGTCGCAGGCCGTGCACAGCGCCGGCAGCAGAAATCCCCTGAAGAACATCTCCTCGAAGAACGGCGCGGCGGTGACGCCGAAGCCGAACAGCAGCCAGGCCGCTCCGGGCTCGCGGAAGACCTTTTCGATGGGCGTGTTGGTGGGGCCGGGAAGCAGCACGCCGTTCACCAGTGCGAGCAGAAAGCACACGAATGCCGCGCCCACCAGATACCAACGCAGCCGCGCGGCAGTTGCGCCGTTCCACTGGATTCCGGCGAAGAACGGCTTGTTCCACAACAGCGGAAACACCAGCAGGCAGCCGCCGAGCGTGAACAGATAGCCCAACCCTTCGCTGCCCAGGGTGTAATGAATTTCAGTCACGGTTCCTTGCAGGGTGGAAATTCCGTAGAGCCGAAAATGCAGAGCCAGCAGCACCAGTGCGCCCGCACCTACAAAGCCGCCCAGGAGAATGAGCAAGAGCATCAAGAGATGGCCGAAGTGCGGAATCCGCACCGTCCGCGGCGGCTCGGGCTGGGTCGCAAACCCGAACATCGGCGGCTCTTCGGTCGACGGGTCCAACTGCGCCGGCGCGGTCTCCGTGGGAGCCGTTTCCGCGGGCATGGCTTCGCCCGGCCAGGTGTGCGGCGCGGGGCTCTGCTCAAGCGCTTCGCCGCGCGCGCTCTCGTCGAGCGCCGCATCTGCCGCTTCAAACAAGCCGGAGCGCCGTTCTTCCACGTCTATCGGCTCGTCCGGACGCGCGCTCAACGGCTCGTCTTCAGGGATGCTGGTCATTCATGGCCCCTCTTCTTCCTGCCGGGTGCAGCTTTCAATTCCCGCTCGCGCCTGGTGGTTGCGCGCCGGGCGGCCGGCGACTCCATTCTCTCAGCCGCAGGCTGGCTGGTTGCGGAATCGCCTTCGGAATCGACCGCAAAATCCTCGGCGAATTCCGTTTCGGCAAGCCGTCCGTTCTCTGAAGTGTAGTAGCGCTTGAGGAACCGCCCGGTGTAGGAGCCGGGGGTCGCGGCGATCCTGGCCGGCCGCCCCTCGCCGACCACGCGGCCGCCGTCTTCGCCGCCCTCCGGCCCCAGGTCCAGCACCCAGTCGGCATTGCGGATCACGTCAAGATTGTGCTCGATGATGATCACCGAGTTGCCCAGGTCGGTGAGCCGGTGCAGCACTTCGAGCAGCTTGCGCACGTCGTCGAAGTGCAGACCCGTGGTTGGCTCGTCGAGCAGATACAGCGTCCGCCCCGTCTGCCGCTTGGAAAGCTCGCGCGCCAGCTTCATGCGCTGCGCCTCGCCTCCGGAGAGAGTGGTTGCGCTCTGCCCCAGGTGCACGTAGCCCAGCCCCACATCGGCCATGGTCTGCAGCTTCTGCCGGACCTGTGGAACGTCGTTGAGCAGCGGCAGCGCGTCCTCAATGGTCAAATCAAGAACGTCGGCGATGGAGTGGCCGTGAAACTTCACCGCCAGCGTCTCCTGGTTGTAACGCCGCCCGTTGCACACCTCGCACTGTACGTAGACGTCGGGCATGAAGTTCATCTCGATGCGCCGCTGCCCGTCGCCCTGGCAGGCTTCGCACCGTCCGCCGGTTACGTTGAAACTGAATCTTCCCGCCTTGTAGCCGCGCTCGCGCGACTCGGGCAGCATTGCGAACAGGTCGCGGATAGGCGAAAAGACCTGGGTGTAGGTGGCCGGATTGGAGCGCGGCGTCCGCCCGATGGGCGACTGATCGATGCGCACCACCTTGTCGATCTGCTCGGCGCCGGTCAGCATATCGTGCGCGCCGGGCTCCTCGCGCGAGCCGTAAATCGTCTTCGCCAGCGAGCGGTAGAGGATGTCGTTGATCAGCGTGCTCTTTCCGCTGCCGCTCACGCCGGTAACCACTGTCATCACGCCCAGGGGAATGCGGATAGTTACGTCCTGCAGGTTGTGCTCGCGCGCGCCGGTTACCGTAAGCCACTTGCCGGTTAGGCGGCGCGGCCTGGTGCGCTGCAGCATGGTGGCGTCGCCCGCGAGATAGCGTCCGGTGAGCGATGCGGGCGCCGCCATGATCTCTTCCGGCGTACCCTCCGCCACCACGCTGCCGCCCAGCCGGCCCGCGCCTGGACCGAGATCGAGCACATAGTCGGCGTGGCGGATGGTGTCCTCGTCGTGCTCCACCACCAGCACCGTGTTGCCCAGGTCGCGCAGCCGCTCCAGCGCCTCGATCAGGCGCATGTTGTCGCGCTGGTGCAATCCGATCGATGGCTCGTCGAGAACGTAGAGCACGCCACGCAGCCGCGAGCCGATCTGCGTGGCCAGGCGAATCCGCTGGCCCTCGCCGCCGGAAAGCGTAGCCGCGTTGCGATCCAGCGAGAGGTAATTCAGCCCCACGGCGCAAAGAAACTCCAGCCGCTCCACAACCTCACGCCGGATGCGCTCGGCAACCAGCGCTTCACGTTCGGTAAATTTCAGATTGATGGCCGCAGAGAGAGCGCGATTCAAGGGCAGGGCGGTGAAGTCGGCAATGGACATCTTTCCGATTTTGACTGCAAGCGACTCCGGCCGCAGCCGCTTGCCGCGGCAAACCGGGCACGGCGTAGCCGACATGAAGCTCATCATGTACTCGCGATAGCCGTCGCTCCGCGCTTCGTCAATGGAGTCGCGCAGGTAGCTCAGTATGCCGTGAAAGCCGGTGCGCGGCGCCTCGTTCTTGGGCGGTCCGTAGACCAGAATGTGCTGCTGTTTGGGTGGAAGATCCTCGAAAGGCGTTTTCAAGTCGATCTTGTACCGGTCGGCCGCAAGCTGGACGAGTCTGAGCAGGTACTGCGACGCCGATCCCGGTCCCAGTCCGCCGTCGAGCAGCGGCTTGGACCAGTCCGTGATCACCTTCGCCGGATCAAGATCGTACAGCGAGCCGAGCCCGTGGCACTCCGTGCAGGCTCCAAAGGTGGAATTGAACGAAAAGCTGCGCGGCTCCAGCTTGGGCACGTCCAGCCCGCAATCCGGGCAGGCCATGGAGGACGAAAACAACTGCTCCTCTTTTCCCTGGCCGCCGGCGCCCCCGCCCATGCTTACCAGGACCAGACCGTTGGCCAGTTGCAACGCTTTCGCGATGGCCTGCTCAAGCCGCTTTTCCACCGAGGGCTTGCCGCCGGCGGGCTGAGTTTCCAGTCCCACCTTTGCCCCTGCTGGCCGAGGTAGGGATGGGGCACTCTCGGGCTTGAGCAGGACCCGGTCGATGATTGCCTCAATGGTGTGATTCTTCCGCCGGTCCAGCAGCAGCGGCTCAGACAGATCGCGCACTTCGCCGTCCACGCGGGCGCGAAATCCCTGGCTGTCCAACCCGTCGAGCAAATCCTTGAATTCGCCCTTGCGCCCGCGCACCACGGGCGCCATCACGGTGACGCGCTCGCCCGTGCCCAGCTCCAGAATGCGCTGCACAATCTGTTCCGCGGTCTGCCGGGAGATGGGACGCCCGCAGTTGGGGCAGTGGGGCGTGCCCACGGATGCATACAGCAGGCGCAGATAGTCGTAAATCTCGGTGATGGTGCCCACGGTCGAGCGCGGGCTGCGGCTGGTGGTCTTCTGCTCGATGGAGATGGCCGGACTGAGCCCCTCGATGGAATCCACATCGGGCCGTTCGATTTGGTCTAAAAACTGCCGCGCGTATGCCGATAACGTTTCTACATAGCGTCGCTGACCCTCGGCATAAATGGTGTCGAAGGCAAGGGAGCTTTTGCCCGAACCGGAGAGCCCGGTGACGACCGTAAGCGCGTTGCGGGGAATGCGCACGTTGATATCGCGCAGATTGTGCTGGCGCGCCCCGCGCACCGAGATGTGAGTAATCGACATAGCGGAAATTTGGAGACGGTGGGCTGTTCCGAGGGTGGCGTGAGGCCGAACGCAGTAATCGAACACCCTGGGAGTATTCTATTGGTCAACAGAAACAAGGGTCAACGAAGCGGTTCTTCTGAGACAATCGCATAGACGATTGCCGGAGCGGCGCGGAGAAATGTTCCACCGCGGCAGGACGCGGATGCGCAGGCAGGCATCTAAACATAAAGGACGGAATGGATGGCGGATTGGTTGAATTTGGCGATGTTGATCTGTGCGTCGCTCGGCTCCATGGCATTTGGAATTCTGGCTGCCTACGCCATCCTTCGCGCCGGCTTCGCGTTGCTTCGACCGCAGCGGCGTCCGGCCCCTGTAAAACCTCCCCAACCCGAAGCCGCCCGCACTCTTTAAGCGTTGTGGGCGCGCGGCGCGGGGTCCTGAAACTACCTGAAAACCGATTTCAAGACGCATCTGCACGGTTCGATCCGGACTCGAAAGAGAACCGGAGCGGCTCGATGGCTCACCTCGGCTGATTGTTCTGATCCTGATTCTGATTCTGGTTCTGATTCTGTTCCTGCTGCCGCTGCTGCATCTCCTGGAAGATCTGCTGCGGAGAGCGGAGCGGCATGCCGGGAGGCGGCGGCGTGGGAGGCTGGAAGCTGTTGCGTGGATAAGGCTGATCGATAATCTGCGGCTGCTCCGCCTCGTAGTCGTCATCGTTGCTCGTGCTTCGGCCGGCGTTGACCGGCGCCGGTCCGGTGGGGCGGGCGCTCAACACAATCTGCCGCGGCGTTCCTTCGCCCCGGTCCCCGATCATGAGCACGTTGTAGCCCGAACCTTCCAGAATCTGCGAGAGCACATCGCGCGCCGGGCCTGGTCCGTATACGCCGAAGACTCGTTGATCGGCGCCCAGGCCCTCCACCTTGGCGCCTGTTGCCGCCGACACGTCCTTCAGAATCTGTTCGAGGCTGGAATTGACCGCGTCCACGCGCAGGCCATGGCTATCCCAAACCACGGTGGCCGGTGAGGGCTTGTCGTTCACCGGCCAATCCGGGGCAGGAGGCGCAACGGGCGCGGCGGGAGCCGGCGCTGCAGAAGCGGCAGGGGAAGGCTTCGCGACGGCACGCCGATGCGGGTGAAGCGGTCTCTGCGCGGTCGCGACCGCGGGTGCTTTGGCCGCAGCGGGCGCCTGCGACAGGAGCTTTGCGGCCGGCGGGAGCACCAGCAATGCCGCGCCCGCAGCCGCCAGCGCGAGAGAACGCACAGCGGACAGGCCCCGCGCGGTGCGACTCGCAAAGATTTGGCGTAGCGCTCGATGTTGATTGCGCATCGGAATCGGCTCCCCCCGGCGGAATGCTGCCCCGGCTCCTTGGAGTTGCGGCCGGCCGCCGCCTTTTCGTGCCGCTCCACTGTACTAGACTAGCAGTGACCGACGGACGCTCAAAATCGGCGTCTAAGGGTGAGAGAGGATGTCTGTCAAGATGCGCTTCTGCTGGAGGGTTTTGGCTGCCGTTGCGGTGCTTGCGATGCCGCTGGGGAGCCTGGCCGCCACCTGCACCATGAACGATGAAATGTCCGCGCAGGACAACAGCGCGCTGGCAGCCGCCGGAGCGCGGCTCTCGGAGGCCATCGCGGGGCAGGATATTGCCGCTGTCAAAGCCGCACTGCTGCCGGCCGAGGCCGCAGCGTGGGACGGTATCCGCGCTGCCGTGGAGCAGGCTGGACCGCTTACCAGCGGCGGTCACGTGCAGTTCCGCGACGGCTTTTTGCTCGACGCCTCCGGCCAGACCGCTCCCGAGGACACTGAGTTCTTCTGCACCAATGCCAGCGGCTCGATGGACATTACCATCAACATGCGCGATTTGCCGCCGGGCCGCTACGCAGTGTTGCTTGCCGACGCCCTGGGCTCGCCCTCGGCAGGCCAGCTTGGACTGATCCTCGCCTGGGACAGCGCCTCGTCTCAGTGGCTGCTGGCCGGCCTCTCCGTCCGCCCGGGCGCCTTTGACGGGCACGACGGCACCTGGTACTGGAAGCGCGGGCGCGACCTGGCCAAGGCCGATCCGTGGAGCGCCTGGTACAGCTACGATGCCGCCGCCTACCTGTTGCTTCCGGTCGATTTCCTCTCTTCGCCCAACCTCGAAAAACTACGCCAGGAGCAAGCGCAGATCACGCCTGCGCCGCACAGCGTTTTGCCGCTTTCAATTCCCGACGGCGACCGCACCTGGAAGATCGACGCGGTAAGTCTCGACGCCTCGCTCCGCGAGCCCGACCTGGCCGTGGCCTATGATTCGACCGGCGTCACCGATCCGGCAGCGCTGCGCACGGAGGCGACCTCGGTGATGAGCGCCTTTCTGAAGACCGAGCCCGGCATCCGCGCCAATTTTCACGGCCTGTGGGCCTATGCGGTGAAGGACGGTAAGCGCACGCCCGTCATGGAGCTGCCGATGTCGAAGATTCCGTAAGAGCAGGGAACAAGGGAACGAGGGAACGAGGGAACAGGGATGGGGAACGGAAGCCGGGAACATAGAACAGGTTACGAGGGTCTTGTATCAGGACACGGCTTCAGTCGTGCCGCACGATGGGCAAAGACGGATTCCGGGTTCTAACCCCTCAGAGGCGCTTTTTCCCCGAGTGCCCTACTGCCCTGGGAGCTTGTTTCATCTTCCTGCCGGCAGCATCCTTAGGATTGAGCTTGTGAGGCGATTCATGATCGATCATGAGAAACTTCAAAAAGGGCGCGCCTGGGTCTACGGCATTGGCGCGGTAGTCGTTGCCCTCATCGTGGTATGGAAGTTGGCAATCCGCTAATCCCGGCGCGCCGTCCGGCGAATGGCCAAGCCCCCACCGTCATCCTTTGACGAGGCGACTTGTCACGGGAAAGGAGCAGGGAATTGTCCGCAATCATCGATCTGCGCTCCGACACCGTTACTCGTCCCACGCTGGAGATGCGCGCCGCCATGGCTGCAGCGGAGGTGGGCGACGACGTTTACGGCGAAGACCCTACCGTGAATCTCCTGGAACGGCGCGCCGCGGAGCTCTTTGGCCGCGAGGCGGCGCTGTTTGTGCCCACCGGCACCATGGGCAACCAGATCGCGATCCGGCTGCACACGCAGCCTGGGCAAGAGGTGATTGCCGAATCCCGCGCCCACATTCTCGACTGGGAGATGGCCACCGCGGCTGTCTTCTCCGGCTGCCTCATCCGCGCCGTGCCCGCCGAGGGCGGAATTCTCACCTGGAAGCACATCGAGTCCGTCGTCCAGCCCTGGGGCAACTTCCGCGCCGCGACCGGCCTCATCGAAATCGAAAACACCCACAACCTGGCCGGCGGGCGGGTCTCCAACCTTCAGGTTTTGGAGGAGATTTGGGGCGGGGCGGAGGAGCGCAAACTCCCCACGCACCTTGACGGCGCACGCATCTTCAACGCTTCCGTTGCGCTCGGCCTCGACGTCCAGGCACTTACGCGCGGCTTCGACACCGTGATGTTCTGTCTCTCGAAAGGCCTGGGCGCGCCGGTCGGCTCCATGCTGGTTGGGTCTGGAGAGCTGATGCGGAAGGCACGCGTGTTCCGCAAAGCGCTGGGCGGCGGTATGCGGCAGGCCGGCATTCTGGCCGCGGCCGGACTTATGGCGTTGGAGCAGGGGCCCAAACGGCTGCATGAAGATCACGCCAACGGCCGGCTGCTGGCGGAAGCGCTGGCCCACACGCCGGGCGTCACTATCGATCTCCAATCGGTGGAGACCAACATCGTGATCTTTCGGCTTGATGCCGGGTGCGGCGCGCCGGAGCTGGCCTCGCGCCTGAAAGCGCGAGGGGTGCTGATCAGCGCCTTCGGTCCAGACGCGATTCGGCTCGTGACGCACCTCGACGTGAGCCGCTCCGATTGCGTTGAAGCCGCCGAGGCGCTGGCCGACGAGATTCTGGCAGAGGAGTCGCGATCGATGGCTCGTTGAGGTCCGCGGCGTTGGGGTTAGGGAATCGAATCGCGCGATCCACGGCGCGAAGTTCCCGGTTGCAGTTCTATCTGTCCGGGCAGGTCACTTTCGCTTTTTCATTCGCGGTTACGATGACATCCTTTCTGCAGGAAGCGACGGCGACCGTATGCGAGCCGGCGGAGACAACAAAGCTTCGGTTGGTAAAGTAACCCTCACCGCTGAATGCGTCGATCGTGATCATTTGTTGATCGGGCTCGGAAGCCACCAGCAGGTCGCCAACCGGCTGCGACGTGGAAACACGGCTCAACAGCCCGGCAAGGTACCGCAGAAACGAGAATCCGCGCACAGCGGAGGCATCCAGGCTGTTGGGGGCCGTGCCAGGCGAGAGGAACGCATGGCCGAACGGGGCGCGGAGCCGGCGAGAGCTTTCGCCGAGTGCCGCGGGTTGGAGCTTCCGGTCCAGCAGGTCGAAGCAGTAGTCGCGCACCAGCCAGTCGAGAAGAGATCCGGGGTCTACGTTAAAGGCCAGTTGCACCCGCAAGAACCCATCCAGTTGCTGTTGCGCCTCCGCGACCCCGGTAACGATGAGATCGCGTGCATCCGGAGAAACGGAAACGGCGCTTAATTGCGACCATGAATCGATTGTGCGGTCGACGATGCCACGAAGCGGAATGTCGGACGATGGAGACACCGTCGCCGCCATTCCGATTTCGAAGTCTCCGCTTTCTACTCCGGTGAGTCTTCGCGTCACCTGAAAAGTTCCGTCCGGGCGAACATCCGCCTGTTGAATCGCGATCTGTTGCTCCGCTCCTCCGCTCAGTTCTACCGTTTGGGGTGCATGATTCAAAATGACCAGCCAGGCCGGCGCTTTCAGATTTTGCAGCCCAGAAACACGGACGGTCAAGTCTGCGGTTTCACCCCGCAGCAGATGGCGCCCGATGGCGCTTCGCTGCAGCCTGAGGCTCGAATAAGCTGTCGCTGCCGATGCACCGTCTTTGCTGACAACCAGGGTGGATTCCCCCACCACATCGGGCGGGCTCAAAAAAACTACTTTTCTTGGAGACTCGGCGAGAACCGCGGCGGTCTCGCCGCCAACGGTCACCGATGCCCCGGGATCGCCCGCGGGGACCCAGGCCGAGACGAAAGCGCCTGCCTGCGCCCCGCTGGGAAGAGCGAAATCGGCGCGGGAATTGGCTGGAGCGGGAGGATCGACCGGCAGTTGGCACTTGAGGATGCTCTTGTTTTTCCTGTCTCGCAGTTCGACGGTCGAACTGCCTGAAGGCGCGCGCGCCGGAATGCGCAACCCAAAGCGATGAGCAGACGCGCCGGTTGCCGTTCCGTCCATTGCGATCAGATAATGCGCCAGCTCGCCGCTGTTGCGGTCCCGCTCCTTTTGATCGATTCCGGAAGGTTCGGTATACACGGAGCCGAAGATCGCGTCCCCGGCCGCCATATCGTCGGGAAAATTTACCCAGATTGTGCCCTGCGGAACCTTGAACACCGCGCGGTGCAAGCCGGATTCGCTCACGAATTCAGCCGAGCCCGGATTGACGGATTGCGCGCGAAGCCCTGACCCCGCGATAACCAGGGCGAAGACGGCGAACGCCAGCAAAGAACGGAATCCGAGAGGCATTTGTCCTCCCTGCACTCAGCCACCGGTCTTCTGTTTGTCGCGAACCGAGCCATAAACAAAATCGGCAAGTAGGATGACTGCAATCAGAAACGTCCAGAATTGGGCGCGGGTCGGCCACCAGAGCCGCGGATTGAAGGAATTGAAGGTGCCCAGGCTTAACATCCAAGTGGCTTCGTAGTAGGAGAGATATCCAAAGTAGAGCGACAGGCAACAGAAGATCCAACTGGCCGCGGCACGGCGCAATTGCGGCCGCGGGAGAGGCACCACCTTGTCGCGATTGATCATGAACCCGCCGACCGCGCCGATGGTGACCGTAGCGAGCGCGATCAGAAGCTTGTTCATCTCCGTCCAGATATCGAGCTGCCGCTTTTGGAACTCCAGAACCAGCTCCTTATCGCGCACGGGCTCCACGAACGGTATATAGCTGATGAGCGCATCGATGGCATGGAGCGCGAGCGCCGCGACGAGCAGCGCAAGATAAAAGCGAAAGGAACCAAAGCGGATGTGCAGGAAGGACCGAGGCTTCGCGTTCGATTTCGTGCGTGTCATGCCACTTGGCTTGCTCATGGCAAATCCTTCACGAAAGTTTAGTCGAACGCCAAAGTCGAAGCAATGCAATTGTGCGGTCGATTTGTTTCGGAGAGGTTGAACGTCAAAAACGGAAGCCGCCGGGATCGACGGCGATTCCGCTGACAGGTTAAGAGCCGCATGCCGTTCGATTGCGAAGTCTGAAGTATGGTGCTTGTGGATGCCTCTCCAAACGCCTCATGACCCAGTGAACTGCCGGATCCGATTCGACGATTTTGAGCGCACGCGCTCCGCCCGCGCCTTCCGCGGCGGCGCATATATGCGGCGCGGACGGAGGGCCTGTGGCCTTTCTTGCCAACCGCGAAACGGCGTTAGAACAGGTTCCAGAGCGACTGGTTGTAGACCTCGTGGTGGTACTGCACTTCGGAGCCTTTCACAAACGTGCCCAGCTCGCGCGGCGAGCGATTCGCGACCGCCTGCTTCAGGTCGGCGTAGCGGCCCTGCACGTCGGCGCCGAGAATCTCCCCGATCCAGGTCGAGTCCTTGAAATCGTCAATCGCCGCCTGAATATTATCCGGCAGGTAACGCCCGCCGGCGCGCAGATTGTCCTCGGCGGAAATGTTTCCATCGATGCCGGTCTTGAAAATGCCATAGAGCGCCAGGTAGGGGTTGGCGTCCGGGGCCACGGCGCGCACTTCAGTCCTCATGGACCGATGGTTGCCGATGGGCACGCGCACCATCGCCCCGCGATCCACGGCCGAAGCCCGAATCTGGTTGGGAGCTTCGAAGTGGGGGTCGAGGCGGCGGTAGGCATTCACGCTGGAGTTGAAGATCAGGCAAAGGTCGAGAGCGTGGGTGAGAATGCGGTCCAGAAAGTCCCATCCGAATTTGGAAAGCTGCTCCTGGCCCTTCTCGTCCCAGAACAGGTTGGTCTTGCCCTGCGACACCGACACGTTGGTGTGCATGCCGCTGCCGTTTACGCCCACCACCGGCTTGGGCAGGAAGCTGGCCGTGAACCCCATGTTGTTGGCGATTTGGCGGGTCAGCAGCTTGTAAAGCTGGATCTGGTCCGCGGCAGCAACTACCTCGGAGTATCCGTAGTTGATCTCGAACTGGCTGGGCGCGACTTCCGGATGGTCCTTCTCATTCTGGAAGCCCATGGCGCGCTGCACCTCGGCCGCGGTGTCGATGAACTGGCGCAGCGGATCGAGCGGCAACACGTGATAGTAGCCGCCGGTATTGATGAACTCAAACTTGCCGGTCTCGTGGTAGCGCTTCTCCGCGTCCTTGCCGGCAAACAGGAAACCCTCGATCTCGTTGGCCGCGTTCAGCGTGTACTTCTTTTCCTGGTAGAGTTTGTCGGAGTAGTTCTTCAGCACCCCGCGCAAGTCATTGGCATAGGCGGAGCCGTCCTTGTCGAGCACGGTGCCGAAGGCCAGCACTTTGCCGTTGCCGAAGACATCGGCCGGCACCCAGTAAAAGGCGCCCCAGTCGATGCCCAGCCGCAGATCGCTCTCTTTCTGCTCTGTGAATCCGCGAATGGACGAGCCGTCAAAGGTCAGGTTTTCGCTGGCGCCGAGCAGGAACTTCTTGTCGTAGTCGAGCAGGTGAAGGCGCCCTTCCAAATCGGAGAAAAGCACAGACACTGCCTTGATCCGCTTCTCGTCGGTCAAGTACTTGAGGCGCTTTTCGCGAATTTCGCCGGGCGCGACCCGGTTGGTCCGGTCGGCTTTGGCGGCAAGATTGAGGTCTTCCAGCTCGTCATAGGAAAGCGCAAGAAAATTACGGTATTCGGTGGACATGAATCTCCTTTGAGTGGCAATGATGATTACGAATCAGAATAAACCACCATCGCTGGGAGGGCGGCGAACGGAGAGCAAAACGGGGCGTTGAGAAATGGAAAGCAAGATTGCGCTTTCCATTTCTCAACGCCCCGATTGCGGCAAATTCAGGATCGAATTCGTTGCGTTCGATGTGCCATCCAATCGCGCGTGGCTGCCTTAAGACGCGACCAGCTCCGCCTTGGGGACACCATTGATCGTCTTCAGAATGCGGGAGACGATCTGGTAAGGATCGGCTTCGGAGTTCGGACGGCGATCTTCCAGATAGCCCCGGTAGCCGTTCTTGATGAAGTTGACCGGCAGCCGAACCGAGGCGCCGCGATCGGAGAGACCGTAACTGAACTTGTCGATGGCTTGGGTCTCGTGCAGGCCGGTCAAGCGCAGATGGTTATCCGGGCCATAGACGTCTATGTGCGCCCTGATGTTGTTCTCGAACGCCGTCATGAGCGCCTCCAGATATTCCTTGCCGCCTACTTCGCGGAGGTATTTTGTGGAGAAGTTGCAATGCATGCCGGAGCCATTCCAGTCGCCCTTGATGGGTTTGCAATATAAAACCAGATCCACTTCGTATTTCTCGCAGAGACGCATCATGAGATAGCGGGCGGTCCAGGTGTCGTCGGCGGCTTTGGCTGAGCCTTTGGCGAAGATCTGGAACTCCCACTGGCCTTTGGCGACTTCAGCGTTGATGCCTTCATGATTGATGCCGGCGGCCAGACAGAGTTCCAGGTGCTCCTCGACGATTTGACGGGCAATACTACCCATGTACTTGTAGCCGACGCCGCAGTAATACGGGCCCTGTGGCTGGATGGGGTGGCCGTCTTTGGGGAAGCCGAGCGGACGCCCGTCTTTGTAAAGGAAGTATTCCTGCTCAAAGCCGACCCAGAAGTCGGGATCGTCTTCGATGGTAGCCCGCGCGTTGGTGGAATGCGGGGTGCCGTCGGGGTGCATCACTTCGCTCAGAACGATGTAAGCCTCTTTGCGGCTTGCATCGGGGTAGAGAGCCACAGGTTTCAGCACGCAATCGGACTTGCTGCCCTCGGCCTGCATGGTGGAACTTCCGTCAAAACCCCAAAGGGGTAGATCGGCAAGGGTGGGCGGCTTATCGAACGACTTAATCTGGGTTTTGCCGCGGAGTTCGGGAATCGGTTTTTTGCCGTCAAGCCAGATGTACTCGAGTTTGTACTTCGACATAGTTCTCCTTTTGATGCTGAAAATGACTGCTCAACAAAATGGCCTCCGCCGGCGAACCCCGCAATTTTCAGAAGGCCGGTTGCGGCGGTATCGGACAGACAAGCTTCCTGGCCGCCGCCGGACCGGTCGCCTTCGGGGTGACCGGGCCAAACGCCATTCGTCTCGTCAGTCGTTTCAGTGCGTCGCCCGCGCCGCCCGCATCGATGCTCTCGAAGCGCACGGCGAGGAGATTGAAGCAGGGTAGGGAAGCAAGCTACTACCCTTACAGTGCTTGCCCGTGCTTTCCGCGTGTGCTCTCGGAAAGTGTGGGAAACCGCACGGCGCAGCCCTCAAAAAAGGGAGCGCCGCGCGATTCTGTTTCACAGGTCGTAATACAAGAAGAACTCGTAGGGCACGGGGCGCAGGTTGACGGGGGCCAGCTCACGCTCGCGCTTGTAGGTGATCCAGGTCCCGATCAGGTCGGGCGTAAACACGTCGCCCTTCAGCAGGAAATCGTGGTCTGCTTCCAGCGCGTTAAGAACCTCGCCCAGCGAACCCGGCGTGCTCTTGATCTTGGCTGCCTCTTCCGGCTCCAGATCGTACAGGTCCTTTTCGAGCGGCTCGCCGGGATCGATCTTGTTCTGGATGCCGTCCAGGCCGGCCAGCAGCAGGGCCGAGAAGCAGAGATAGGGGTTGGTGGAGGGGTCGGGGCAGCGGAACTCGATGCGCTTGGCCTTGGGGCTGGTGGAGTAGACCGGGATGCGGCAGGCCGCGGAGCGGTTGCGCTTGGAGTAAGCCAGGTTCACGGGCGCTTCAAATCCGGGAACCAGCCTGCGGTACGAGTTGGTGGTGGGCGCGGCAATGGCCAGCAGCGCCGGGGCATGCTTGAGCAGCCCGCCGATATAGTATTTCGCGGTCTGGCTCAAAAGCGCGTAGCCGTTGGCGTCGTAGAAGATATTGGTGTCGCCCTTCCACAGGCTCTGGTGCACGTGCATGCCGGAGCCGTTGTCGCCGAAGAGCGGCTTGGGCATGAAGGTGGCCGTCATGCCGTGCTTCTTGGCGATCATGCGAATGACGTACTTGTAGTTCAGCAGGTTGTCGGCCATTTTGGTCAATGAGCCGAAGCGCATGTCGATTTCGCACTGGCCGGCCGTTCCCACCTCGTGATGGTGCACCTCCACCTTTACGCCCACCTCCTTGAGCGCCAGGATGATCTCCGAGCGGAGGTCCTGCAGCTGGTCGGAGGGCGGCACCGGGAAATAGCCTTCCTTGTGGCGCAGCTTGTAGCCGAGATTCGGACCCTCGTCTTTCCCCGTGTTCCAGATGCCTTCTCTGGAATCGACGTAGTAGTAGCCGCTGTTCGCGGTCTGGTCGTAGCGGACGCTGTCAAAGACGTAGAACTCGGCCTCCGGGCCCCAGTAGCTGATATCGGCGATACCGGTGCTCTTCAGGTACGCTTCCGCCTTTTTGGCCACGTGCCGCGGGTCGCGGCTGTACGGCTTGCGGCTGATGGGATCCTGCACGTCGCAGATGATGTTGAGCGTGGGAACCTGGAGCACCGGGTCCACCACCGCCGTATCCGCATCGGCGATCAGCAGCATGTCGCTTTCGTGAATCTGCTGGAACCCGCGGATGCTCGATCCATCGAAACCGATCCCGTCACTGAACAGATCGTCTTCGAGGTCTTCCACGGGCAACGAAAAATGCTGCCACATGCCCGGCAAGTCGATGAACCTGAGGTCGACGATCTTGACGCCGGCATCCTTGGCAAGCTTTTTCACGTCGTCTGGAGTGCGTGCCATATATCCTCCTGTGGGTATGGAAGTGAAACGGTTTGGCTCGTGGAAAATGCGGGTTTCAAACAAGGCGGTCCGGTAGGTAACCGCGGCCTATCCCGTCATTTCCGGAAAGCCAGGTGCGGAGTATGGATTACGGCGTTTTGAAGACATGAACCCACTGTCTCCGGAATAGAGGTTGCCAGACTGCTAAGAATCCTAGGGTCTGATTCATAAGGATTCCGTGAAGATTTGAAATTGAGCCCGTCTTGCGCACCGTCAATGGCGATGGGCGATCAACACCATCAGCAAAAGAATAACAACCGGGATGAGGGCAAGTCCGCCGTAATATAAAATTTTTCGCGACAAATGCGATTTGCGCTTCTCCCAGTCGCGGATCTCGTCCCTGTCTTCCACTCCCACCTGGTCCAGGTGTTCCAGGTCGCGCTCAAACTCACTCGCCGTCGCGTACCGGTTCCTGGGATCGCGCTCCAGAGCCCGGTACAGAACCTCCTGCAGTTGCGGCGAAATGGAAGGGTCGGCCACGCGCGGCGGCAGGGGATGATTCAACAGCCGGTCGTTCATGGCGGCCATGGGCGTGGGGCCGGAAAACGGCAGCTTGCCGGTGAGCATCTCATACAGAATCACGCCCATCGAGTAGATATCGGAGCGCCCATCGCCGCGCTTGCCCTTCACCTGTTCGGGCGAGATGTAATTCGGGGTGCCCAAGGTCGCGGTGAAGTTGGCGTAGGTGAGGCGCCGGGCCGAGGAATCGCCGGCGATTCCGAAATCGATCAGCTTGACGTTGTCCTGGTCGTCGACCATGATGTTTTCCGGCTTCAGGTCGCGGTGAACCACGCCATTTGCGTGGATGTATTCCAGGCCCTCCAATACGCCCAGGGCGATGCGGATGGCGCGCTCCTGCGGAATCCGGCCATCCTCCAGGATCTTGCGCAGAAGGCGCCCCTCGCACCACTCCATGACCATGTAAACGCGCGTGCGCTTTTCTCCGCCGTAGACGCGCATCACCTTGGGGTGGTTGAGCTTTTCTCCGATTCCGGCTTCGCGCTCGAAGCGGTCGAAGAGGATAGGATCGGCTTCCATGTCCGGGTGGGGAATCTTCAGTGCGACTACCCGGTTGTCGCGGGTATCGGTGGCGCGGAAAATCGACGCCATTCCGCTGCGCGCCACGGGCGCGTCAATGCGGTAGAAATCGACCTGAGTGCCGGCCTCCAGGCCGTCGTAAAAACCCATCGCGCGTCTCGCCCCACCGTGGCTGACATCTCCTACTCTATCCGGAAAAACCGCCTTCGAACTAAGGAATACGTAAGTCTTTCCGGGCCGTCTCTCCAAGGTCTCAGGCCGGCAGCCCCGGCAGCCGGTAAGGCCGGCCCCGATACATGCCCACCTGCTCGACCGAGCGCACCCGGATCACCTGCGCGGTGGTATTGTCACCGCCGTCGATCTCAACCGCCCGGGCCACCAGTTCGCGGGCCAGCTCGTCGGCGCCCTTTTTTTGCGAGGCAATCCCGGCAATCTCGGCTTCGCTCATCTCGTCGTGCAGCCCGTCGGTGCACAAGATGAGCACGTCTCCAGGCTGCAGCGTGACGGCGGTGGTATCGGGAGCCACAAACATCTCCGGTCCCAGCGATCGAATCAACACGTGGCGCGATTCGGATTCCGGGATCTCGCTGGTTGTGATCAATCCCAGCTTGCGATGCTCGTTAACCAGGGTGTGATCCTGGGTTACCTGGCGCGCTTTTCCGTTGCGCACCAGGTAGCAGCGCGAATCGCCCACATGCGAAACCACCGCCTGGTCGTAGCGCAGCGCCAAGGCCACCAGCGTGGTGGCCATTCTGTGTCCCCTGTACCGGGGTTCCAGCGTCCGGTCGTGAACCGCGGCGTTGGCGTGTTGAATCAGCCGCGGCAGAAGACTGATGAGCATGGTTCCGGCCTGTGCGCCGGCAAACTCTTCGGTCATCACGGAGATTGCGGTTGCAGAAGCTACTTCGCCGAGGTCGAGCCCGCCCACCCCGTCTGCAACGGCAAAGAGATATCCGTGCGAACGGGCCTGGTGGCGCGAAGACGGTATGAAGGAACCCATGGCATCTTCGTTGTTCGTCCTCACTTTCCCGAAGTCGCTTGCCTCGCCGAACTGAACGTCCAACATATGCGCCGCCGCATCGCCATCTTCCGCTCTGCCGCCGGAAGAATGTCATTTTAAGAATTGTCGGAGATGATCCCGCAAAACACCACTGGGTGGCTCTCTATGCTTTGATCGCGACCCGCGAATAGAGAGTCCACCCAGAGCTGCCGGTTTGGTTGAGGTTCGGCCTAGAGGACCTGTTGTTTTGAGGCGAGCAGAATCGTTTTGCCCTTGGCCTTGGAGGAACGGATAAAGTAAATGGCTCCGTAGATGCCCCAGACGGCCGAGATGCCCAGCGCCAGCAACGGTTCTTTGAATGTGCCGAGGCCGAAGACCGGACCGATCAGGTAGAAGGCCATACACACCAGGTTGGCGAGCAAGCCGAAGGCGGGGATCAGGGTGTGAGTCAGGAGATTATGGTCGGGGCGCCCGTGATACGCCACGATGCACAGGAAGCAGCTCAGCGCGTAGAGGATGAAGGTGCCGAAGTTGGAGGTGAGGGTGATGGCGAGCAACGAGTTGGGGAGCGCGGCCAGGGTGTCGTGGGAGAGGTAGCCCCAGCTGGAGAAGATTCCGTGGGGAAGAGCGGCAATGGTCGCGTCCGTGGGCGCGCCGGCGTCGCCAAACATCAGCGAGATGGCGATGACTCCGATGACCGCGGAGATCCAGGCCAGCGTCCAGATGGCCTTGCGCGGCGACAGCGACTCGGCATGCAGCAAACCGAAGTTCTCGGGAACTTCCTCGTCCTTGCCCATCGCGTAGGTAACGCGGGCGCCGGTATTCATGCAGCTCAGCGTGGTGCCGATCAGGGCGAAGAAGACAGTGATGGCTTCAGCCAGCATGAAGTACTTGCCATGGCCCTGGCCCAGCAGCGCGTCGCCGACGATGATCATCATGTCGCCGAGAGGCGCCGCAGAACTCGCCGCGCTTTGCATGGTGTACCCGGAGTTGAGGAAGTAGTTGGCGCAGAAGTACTCAAAGAGGTAACAGAACAACCCCTGAATCAGAAGGGAAGCAATGACGGCAATGGGAATATGCTTGGTCGGATTTTTTGCCTCGCCTCCCATCGAGGTCACCGATTCGAAGCCGACGAGAATGAGAATGGCGACGGTGGCCTGGATAAAGACCCAACTCCATTTATGCACCCCAATCACCGAAGCGGCCGACGGGTGAGCAAGCATGTTGCCGGTCGAATCCGCAGCCGGATAGGTGATGACGAACGGAACGGGCTTGCCGGCCGCGTCGAGCAGCGGCAGCGGATTGCCGCCCGAGTCGCGCATGATCGAGCCATCCTTGGGGTTGGTAGCAAACTGGTAAGTGTAGGTGGCCAGCGTCTGCGTGTCGTATTGGAAGCCGGTTGTTCCGGACGGATGGCTGGTGCGGTAGCCGATAGCCAGAACGCTGAAGGTGACCAGCGCGGAGATTTGAATCACGTTGATGGCGATGTTGACGGCCGAAGAAGCGCCGGCGCCCTTCGAGGCGATCCAGGCGATGAAGAAGGAGAAGACCACCGCGATTAACGACATGAAAAGCAGCCCGGGATTGGCGCCGCTCATGAAGTTTGGATACAGGAAGCCGACCACGTATCCGCAAAAGACGCCGGTGACGGCGACCATCACGCCGGGATAGACCCAGTAGTAGAGATGCGAGCCCCAGCCGACAATGAACTTGGAGATGCGGGCATATTTGAAAGCCGCGTCCTTGGACAGCATGGCCTGCTCCGCGTAGTAGTAGCTGGAGCCGGTGCCGGGATAGAGCTTGGAGATCTCGGCGTAGGACACGGCGGTGGCCAGGCAGAGGAGCAGCGAAAGGAAGATGCCCAGCCACATGGATGGTGCGGTTGACGGCTGACCCGCGACGCCGGTAGTGGCCTGGATAAAGAAGGTGAGCCACAGGAAGGCGCCGGGAGCGATGAGGGCCATTGCGTTTGCGGTTAACTGGGTGAGACCCAGTGTGGCCTGCATCTGAGGTGCTTTCTGATCTGCCATGAGCATTCTCCTGAAGAATTGAGTTTCGTATGGCTGATCCCGGAGGGTGGCGCCGGGAAATTCTGACGTGGAGCCCGATCCAATCCGGGCCGGCCGGGTGCGCGTTGCGGGCGCGTCGTGTGCGGGGAATCGAATCGTCCGCGAGTGCTGCGTGTTGGGACCGGCCAGCGATCAGCTTGGCTCCCTGGCCGGTCCGCGATCTTTATCCCGGTGCTGAGAGGGTATCGTTCACCCCATCAGGACGAAATAAAGAATCGAACATCCTTAACGCTTGGGTCCGAAGAACGCAATGAAAGCTATGGTGATGGTGTTCTGCGAGTCGGAAGTCTGATTCGCGTCTTTGTCGAAGTAGGCCACGTTGGAGAAGTCGCCGCGGTACTCGACCCGCGTGAGCAGACCCGCGGCCCACTTGTATTCATAGGTCGCGGTGAACTCGTACAGGTGCTGCGCCAGGCCGGTCTGGGAGCCGTTCGGGTCATTAAAGTATTCGAACCGGCCCGTCAGGGCTTGCGTGCCGGTGGCCTGGCCGTGAGCTGCAAAGCCGACGCCCTGCCAATGTTTCAGCAGCGTGTCGCCCGCCGTGTAGCTGCCATCGCCGCTGCCCACCGTGTACGTGCCGTCGCGATTCTGGCCGTAGTCGTAGTTGATGTAGGCATTGAATTTCGCATTGGGCGTCAGCAGCAGGGTGGTGTCGATCAGGTTGCGAAACCCGGAGGTGGTGTTGGCGTTCTCCGGCCCGACGTAATAGTTCAGGTCCCAGGTGTACTTGGTCTTGGTCAAGGCGCTGGTGAGACCGATGGTTGCGCCGCCGTTGGTCTTGGAGACGTTGTTCCAGCCGTTGACCACCTGCACGCCGATGGTTTCTGTTTTCGAGACCGGCATCGAGGTGCGCACGCCAAAGTGCCAGTATGGAATAGCCTCCACAAACAGCAGCGACCGGGAATAGTTCCAGTTATCCTTCGCCTCGATCACTTCCGCGCCGGCCGAGGTAACGAATTTGCCGAAGTCCAACTCGAAGCCCTTGGCCTTGGGCGGCTTCATGCTGATGAATGCCTGCTCGAGATAATTGAGCTGGTTGCCGCCGCCGAGCGTATTCGCGTTGCTGGGAGCGGCGTTGATCAGGTCGTTGGTGCGGCCGTAGACGAAGTCGACATGCGCGCCCACCGGGTCGGGATCGTGATTCAACGTAAGCTTGGCCGCGCTCAATTCAAACTGATCTGTCTTGTCGTTGAAGTTGTAAAGCTGATTGATCTGGTCGTAGCCGTCCTGAGTGTTGGGGCGATTGGCGTTGAAGCTGTAGTAGCCGTCGATGAACCCGCTCAGATCCATCGGGCCCACGCTCCAGGTTGGAGGCGCCGGCGGCGCGGGAGGAGTCGCGGGAGCCTGAGCTGCCGGGGCTGCCGGAGCGGCTGCAGGCGCGGAATCGGGTGCTGGTGCGGGCGTTTGGGCGCTTGCCATCAGCGCCACGGCCAAGGTCGTACCGGCCATCGATTGCAGGATGCGATTCACTTTCAGGAACATCGGCACTTTCCCTCCAAAGAAAAATGTTTGTGATATGACACTGGATAAATCTGCCAATCGCTTTCAGTCGCGCACACTTCGGGGAAGCGCGGTTTGACAGCTCTCAAGACATCGCAGACATGCGCACACACCCGCGCAGGGATCTCAATGTCCCGATTGGCAATCGCGTGGTGACGAGATAGGTTGGTCCGGTCGAAGACTTGCTAGCACCAGTAATGCAAACCACGCATAAAGATTTGATGAGGATTGCAAAAAAGAATCTTCCCGGCGGCGTGCCGCCTTCAACGTCCGGGAAGTTCTTGTTGAGTGCGGTCTCTGTACACGTGTGTGAATCCGCAAGACGGCTGCCAATACTCACCATTTGCATTAAAATGCAATGAAGAACCTGATAGAATTTTCTTTTGTTTGCCTGGTGAGCG
Organism: uncultured Acidobacteriaceae bacterium; assembly: GCA_963770555.1. Taxonomy (GTDB): domain Bacteria; phylum Acidobacteriota; class Terriglobia; order Terriglobales; family Acidobacteriaceae; genus Telmatobacter. The sequence continues at coordinate 1,580,520 of CAVYQC010000005.1, read as the reverse complement.
AAGCTGGGCAAGCGGTCTCCGCGAGCGGCGGAGTTGGCTCCATGAAATTGAAGATCGGAGCGTATGGCCGCAGGCTCCCGCACCCGTCAAATTGCGCGGACTCCGATGTTTTTTCCGTAATCCATTTGAAAAAGAAAGCGGGTAACGGATTGTCTCAGAGCTATATCCCTGCGCGTTCGAGTTTCCCCAGGCGTCCGCGGGGCTCCGGCACGCGCCTGCTCCTGTTCACGCTGGAGTGTGCGCTGGGCATTGTGGCTGTGATTCTGGTGGCTGCGTTTGCCCACTGGTCCAGTTGGCTGCTGCCGGTGTCGGTTCTGCTCTACCTGCTCATCGTGGTTCCCATCGCGCTGCTGTACGGCTTCTGGCAGGCGGTCATCGTCTCTCTTTCCGCGGTGGTGGTTCAGGCTCTGTTTACGGCGCGCCAGCCCGAGCTTTCGCTGGCCGCCGACCCAGTAAACACCGTCACCGTGCTGGTGTTCGTGCTGGTGGCGCTCACCGTGAGCCGGCTTTCCGCGCGCGTAACCGGCCATGCGCGCGAGGCCGAGTCCTGGGGCGGGCAGATGCACGATCTCTACGAGTTCACCCGCCGCACCCTGCAGATGAATCTGCACGTGGAGCCGGGGCCGCAACTGGCCGAACTGGTGCATGAGATTTTCGCGCTCGAGGCGGTCGCGGTCTTTGACGCCGACCTTCACGATGTCTATCAGGCCGGCTACTGGAGCGTGGACCCGCTGGAGCTGGCGCAGAACGTGTATTACTTCGAGACCTCCGACGACGATCCCGCCACGGGCCTGGGACGCCGCGTCGTCCGCCTGGGAGCGGTTCCGGTGGGCAGCCTTGTGGTGCGTGGAGAAACCAGCCCGCTCACCAACAACGCCATCGCTTCGCTGATCGCCATCACCTTCGATCGCTACCGCGCCTTCGCCAACGAGAGCCGCATCGAAACCGAGCGCCGCACCGAGCAGCTCCGCTCCACGGTGCTCGATTCGCTGGCCCACGCCTACAAGACGCCGCTCACCGCCATCCGCGCCGCCGGAACCGGCCTGGCGGAAATGGGACGGCTCTCGCCCGGGCAGGCGGAGCTGGTGACCCTCATCAACGAGCAGGCCGGCGCGCTCAGCGAGCTGACCACGCGCCTGCTCACCACCGCGCGCCTCGACGCCGGCGACGTGGCCATTCATGCCGAAGCGGTCGCCGTCGGCTCCATCATCGAAGAGGTGCTGGCAAGCCTGAAGGAACGCCTGGCCAGCATGAAAGTATCAGTGGCGCTTGAAGACGAGAGCCTGGTGCTCTGCTGCGACCGCCAGTTGATGATCATGCTGATCACGCAGTACATTGACAACGCGTGCAAGTACTCCATCTTCGGCACCACCATCACCATCCGCGTGTTCCTGGCCAATGCGGAGGCCATCTTTTCCGTGCACAGCTTCGGCCCGGTGATCCCCATCTCCGACCGCGAGCGCATCTTCGACCGCTATTATCGATCTACGAATTACTCCAACCGCGCCCCCGGCACCGGCATCGGCCTCTCCGTGGCCAAGCGCGTGGCCATGATTCACGGCGGCTATGTGTGGGTTACCAGCGACGAGCAGGAAGGGACCACGTTCTTCGCCGCCATTCCGAAAACGACCGAGAAGGGAATTTGTTGAATGAACCAGCAAGCAATCCGCATTCTCGTGGTCGACGACGAATCCGCCATCCGCAGAGCACTGCGTCCGCCTCTGGTCGAACTCGGCTTTCAAGTGGCCGAAGTCTCGCGCGGCGAAGAGGCTCTGCAGGCGCTGCGCGCGGCAACCTACGATGTGGTGCTGCTCGACATCAACATGCCGGGCATCGGCGGCATTGAAACCCTGCGCCGCATTCGCAGCTTTGCGCCGCGCCTGCCGGTCCTCATGCTCACTGTGCGCGACCAGGAAGAGGAGAAAGTCGAAGCCCTCGATCTGGGCGCCGACGACTACGTCACCAAGCCATTCAGCACCCGCGAACTGATTGCCCGCATTCGCGCCGCGGTGCGCCGGGTGCGCGCTCCGGCCCGTGCCGAAGACGCTCCCATCGAGATCGGGGAGATTCGCCTGGATCCGGTCAAGCGCAGCGTAGCCAAGCGCGGGGAACTGGTGCGCCTTACGCGCAAGGAGTTCGACATTCTCCACTGCCTGATGAGCCGCGCCGGCCGTGTAGTCACCTACGCCAAGCTGCTCACCGCGGTGTGGGGCGCCGATTGCCGCGAAGAAGTCGAGTATCTCCGCACCTTCATCCGCCAGTTGCGCAAGAAGATCGAAGACGATCCCTCCAGCCCGCTCTACCTGCTGACCGACGTCTACGTTGGCTACCGCTTTGCCGACGCGCAGATGTTCAAGGAAGGGTCGGCGGCGAATGGGGCGGAACCCGCTGAAATCGAGCCGGTAAGCGACGAATCTTCTTGAATAGTCCTCGATTCGGTTTTGAGGTCACGCGGCCTAATCGCAATCCAGGGTGCCCCAGGTCTCGATTTTGAGACCTGGGATAGCACGAACATCCTTAGTCCAATCGCGCCGTTTCGTTCACTACTCGTCGTAATGCAGCAAACTGAACACGTCGTATTCCGAAAAGCGTTCCCGGCCTTTCAGGAAATCGAGCTCCACGGCAAAAGCAAGCCCGGCAATCTTGCCGCCCAGTTGCTTCACCAGCTTTACGGTGGCTTCCATGGTGCCTCCGGTCGCCAGCAAATCGTCCACCAGCACCACGCTCTGTCCCGGCGCAATGGCGTCCATGTGAATCTCGAGCGTGTCCGAGCCGTATTCGAGGTCGTAAGTGACGCGCGCCACCGGAGCCGGCAATTTACGCGGCTTCCGCACCGGCACAAAACCCGCATTCAGCCGGTAGGCCAGCGCCGGCCCGAAGATGAACCCGCGCGCCTCGATGCCCAGCACCAGGTCGATGCCGCGGCCGATGTAGTGCGCCGCCAGGGCGTCGATCAACTGCGCAAAGCCGGTCTTGTCCTTGAGCAGCGTGGTGATGTCGTAGAACAAAATCCCGGGCTTGGGAAAATCCGGCACCGTCCGCACCAGCTTCTTCAGGTCTTCCACATTCACCGGCTTCGCTTTTTCAGGCATGGCACGCGGCTCTCCTCGATCTCGCCCCGATGGCTCAATTTTTGCGGGAAGGGAACAGGCAGGGATACGGTTCGTCTTCCCTTCTGATTATAGGGGCCGAAGGAGCAGGGGAAAGGGGAACAAGGAGCAGGGAATAGGGAATAGGGATTAGGGAACAGATCGTGCATGCCTTGGGAGGATTCTTAAACGAAATCAGGAGGGGCTCCGAACTACAACCTATGGGGCCGTCCACGCAGGTTTTCTGTTCCCTGTTCCCTATTCCCTGTTGCCTGCCTTTCTCACCACGCGCCGTGAATGCGGAACGTGTCCAATCCTTCCGCCTCGCTTTCGAGCAGCGGATGCTCGACCAGGCGATCCACACGGCTGCCGCGCGGGCCGCGCCTGAGGCTGGCGCGCAACTCATCGAGATCGGCCGCTTCGCCGGCGGCGACCACTTCCACGTCGCCATCCTCGGTGTTGCGCACCCAGCCGCGCAGCTCGAGCTCGCCCGCCTCGCGCTGCACGAACCAGCGAAAGCCCACGCCCTGCACGCGCCCCTGAATCAGAAAATGAAGAACCATGGTTTGCGACCCCCGCCAGTCTTGCAGATACACTTGGTATGCGCAACCGGGTGTCCGGCTCCAGATGGAGTCCCTTCGGCGTTCAGCCCGGTTCGCCGTTGCGTCTCCCGCGCGCTACACTCAAATAGCACATGGTCTTCGTCCTCGACAACTACGACTCGTTTACCTACAACCTCGTCCAGTATCTCGGAGAGCTGGGCGCGGAGGTGGAGGTGCGCCGCAACGACGAGGTTACGCCCGAAGAGGTCGAGGCGCTCAAGCCCGAGCGCATTCTGCTTTCGCCGGGTCCGTGCACACCGCATGAGGCCGGCATTCTTGTGCCACTGATCCGGCACATGGCCGGGAAGACCCCGATCCTGGGGGTCTGCCTCGGCCACCAGGCCATCGGCGAAGCTTTCGGGGGCCAGGTGGTGCGCGCGCGCACCCTGATGCACGGCAAGACCAGTGCGGTGGAGCACGATGGCAAGGGCGTCTTCTCCGGCCTGCCCACTCCGCTCACCTGCACCCGCTACCACTCGCTCATTGTCGAAGAGGATTCTCTGCCCGCGGAACTCGCCATCACTGCCCGAACCCCCGAATTGAACGGCGCAGGCTCGGTCATCATGGGTCTCCGTCACCGCACCTTGCCGATCGAAGGCGTGCAGTTTCATCCCGAGAGCGTGCTCACTGACAGCGGTCACCAAATGATCCGCAACTTCCTGGACATGTAAGCCGGATGCCTGTTCTGCCCAACGCCAAAATCTGCCGCTGGTCCCGGATTCTCATTGCCGATTGCGTCCTGGCTCTCGCCGCTGCGGCCGTCCCGGCGCAAACACCCTCCACTCCCCCGCCGGCAGTGCCGGCCGAGCCTGGCTCCGCCGGCCCTATCGCCAACGTTCCGTTGGATACCGGGGAGCCGGGCTCCGCGGCGACCGTTACCGGCGCTCTGGAGGTGTCCGGCGGCAAAGCCATGATTGCGTCCAGCGGCAGCATCACCTCAGGATCCAGCACTACGGAAGTGGTGCTGCCGCAGCGGGGAATTCTGCGCGTGTGCGCAGCCACCACGGTCAAGCTGGCCGCCGACTCCAGCGTCCCCGCCGGCGAGACTCCGGGCCTGCTGATCGCCATGGATCACGGAGCCATCGAAACCAGCTTTGCCACCGGCCGCAATGCCGACATCCTGCTCACGCCCGATTTCCGCATCCTCATCGGCGGTCCTGGCGCTTCGGAGTTGAAGGTGCGCCTGGGGAGCGGGGGCGATACCTGCATCGACAATTCGGGAGCGAACGCCCCGTATGTCGTTGTGACCAGCCTTTTCGACCCCGGTCTCTACCGCGTCCAGCCCGGCCAGCGCGTCATGTTCCAGCACGGCAGCCTGAACGAGGTCGTCGACCAGGAAAAAGAGCCGTGCGGCTGCCCGCCACCTGCCGCCAAGTCGACCGGGAACGAGTTCCCGCTGGCCCAGAGCGAGGGGCTTGCGCCCACTCCGGCGCCGGCGCCTACACCCAAGCAGCCCGCTAACGTGGCGCCGCAGGCTACAGCGCCGCTGGTTTATTCAAGCGGCGCCAAAGCCCCGGAGGCTGCGCCCATTCCGCCGCCGGCGGCCGCGCCGGCTGCTGCGGCGAGCCCCTCCCCGTCTGCGCCCGGGGCCAAAAAGAAGCCCGGATTCTTCACCAGGCTGGGTCATTTTTTCCGCAGAGTCTTCGGCGCGGACTGATCCCTGATCGCTGACCTGACCGCTCTCTTCACATTCCCCGCGCCCGCTCGATGGCCCGGATCACGGCCTGCGCCTTGTTGATCGACTCCTGGTGCTCCTGCTCGGGCACCGAGTCGGCCACAATCCCCGCGCCGGCCTGCACGTAGCCCTTGCCGCCGATGGCCAGCATGGACCGGATGGCGATGCAGGAGTCGAGATTGCCGGAAAAATCCGCATACAACACCGCGCCGCCGTAGGCGCCGCGCCGTGCCGGCTCCAGCTCCTCGATGATCTCCATGGCCCGTACCTTGGGCGCGCCGCTGAGCGTGCCGGCAGGGAAGCAGGCGCGCAGCGCGTCCACGGCCGTGAGATCGGGCCGGAGCCGCCCCTCGATGGAGCTCACAATGTGCATCACGTGCGAGTAGCGCTCGACGAACATCAGCTTGTCCACCTTCACGCTGCCGAACCGGCTCACGCGGCCCACATCGTTGCGGCCCAGGTCCACCAGCATCACGTGCTCGGCGCGCTCCTTTTCGTCGTGCATCATCTCCTCGGCCAGGGCTTCATCTTCCCGTTCGGTGGCGCCGCGCCGCCGGGTCCCGGCAATGGGCCGGTACTCGACCTTGCCCTGGTGCACCCGCACCAGCAGCTCCGGCGACGATCCCGCCAGTTCAAGGGGCGCCGCGGGCGCGTTATTCTTGCTGGAAGGGTTCTTTGGCAGTTGGCGCAGCCTTCCCAGCGGCCCATCCGGAGCGAAGCGCAGAAAGAACATATACGGGCTGGGATTGACCGTCCGCAGCGCGCGATACACCTGGAAGCTGTCCACCCCCGGTTCCACGTCGAATCGCTGCGAGATCACCGCCTGAAACACGTCGCCGGCCGCGATGTATTCCTTGGTCCGCTCGACCGCGGCCATGTATTCGTTCTTCGCGGTGCGGTGCTTCACCTTCAGTTTTCCCCGGCCGGCGCCGTTCCGCGCAGCCAGCTTCGGCAGCGGCCGGGACAGAAGCTTCTCCAGCCGGTTGAGCCGCGCAATCGCCTTCCGGTACGCCGCGCCGGCGTTCCCGTGCGTCACGTCCGCCGTCACCACCAGCCAGATCTCCTTGCGCACGTGGTCGAAGGCCAGCACCTCGTCAAAAAACAGCAGACAAGCGTCGGGAATGCCGAGCTCATCCTTCGCTGTCTCCGGCAGGCGTTCGATCTGGCGCACCGCGTCGTAGGCAAAGTAGCCCACCGCGCCGGCGGTGAAGGGAGGCAGGCCAGGGAGCCGCGCCGGCTTGTGTCCGCCGAGCGCCTGGCGCAGAACGTCGAAGACGTCACCTTCGGTCCGCGCCGTTCGCCGGCCCTCGGTGATCGCAATCGCCCGTCCGCGCGCCACGATGCGCTTGAACGGCGCGAGGCCGATAAACGTATACCGGCCCAACTGCTCGCCGCCCTCGACCGATTCGAGTAAAAAGCATTCCCGCTCCCGCCACGCTGCGCGCAGGAACGCCGAGACCGGCGTTTCGAGGTCCGCCGCCAAAGTGCGGCAGACGGGAACCAGCGTGTGTTCGCGGGCAAGCGCCAGGAATTCCTTGCGGCTGGGTTGGACAGGATGAAGTTCAGGCTTCACAGAGACCAGTGTATTCGAACCAATCCTGCGCAGTCCTGAACCTGAGTCCTACGCGTGCGCGGCCCGCGCATAATAATTGCCGAGCCACGCCGACAACTCAGCGGGCGGCAACGCCCGGCTGAACAGAAATCCCTGCGCGTGGTCGCAACCCTTCTGCCTCAGGAACTCGAGCTGTTCCTCGGTTTCCACGCCCTCCGCGGTTACCGTCATGCCCAATTCGTGTCCGATCTCGATGGTCTTCTCCACCATCACGCGGTCGCTCGAGTTGGAGTGCATGTTCTGCACGAAGACCTTGTCGATCTTCAGCTCGGTGGCCGGAATATCCACCAGGTGCTGCATCATCGCGTAACCGGTCCCAAAGTCGTCGATGGAAAGCTGCACATTTTTCATGCGCAGCCGGGCCAGCACGTCCAGCGCGCAGGAGGGTTCATTCATCAGGCCGCTCTCGGTGATTTCCACCATGATGCGCGCCGCCGGGACGCGATGCTTCTGGGCCATGCCGACAATGGTGTCGGGAAATGTGAGATCGCGCAGCGATTGCACCGACACGTTGAGTGCGATGCGCGGCGCCGGATGCCCGTTCATGGCGAATTGCCGCACCTCCTGAAGTCCGCGGTCCGCCATGCGCCAGCCAAAATCGTCGATCGCCCCAAGAGCCTCCAGGCGGCCGATAAAGCTGTCCGGAAACAGCAGGCCGCGTTCCGGATGCTGCCAGCGGGCCAGGGCCTCCAGCCCGTCGACCTCCCCGCTCCGAATGCCGATCTGGGGCTGATAGAAGAGCACAAACTGGTTGTTCCGGGCCGCTTCGCCCAGCTCCCCGGCGCTGAATTCGACCTGCGGCGGCCGCCGAGCGCCCGGCGCGCTGGCGCGCGGAACGTGTCCTCGCAGCAAGCCTTCGAGATCGGCCAGCCGGAACGGTTTCTGCAAGTGGCCGGCGATGGTCAGCTCCAGCGCGCCGGCCAGCTTTTCTGCCGTTTCGATCACCCGCTTGCTGATTCCGCTCATCAGCACCACGCTGGCCTGGCAATCCAGCTTGCCCAGCATCCGCAGCACCTCAATGCCGTCCATCTGCGGCATCATCAGGTCGAGCAGGATCAGCGTCACATCGGGCGTGAGCAGGCGCGGCAACTCCGCCGCGTCAGTGATTGCCGTGCATTGCATCCCCATGGAATGCGCAGCCGCAGACACGAATTCACCGATGTCGCTATCGTCGTCGATCACCAGGATGTTGGCAGCGGTGGTCATCGGTTCTCGAATCCGGCCAATGCCGTTGAAATCCGTTCCCTTAGGCACGCAAAGCTTCCGGGAAGCTTGCGGAAACTCGTCGAGCGCTTTCCCATCGTCCGCAGTCTCCGCGGGAGGCGATCGGCATCTCCAGGCCAGGCCGTCAGAGGCCGGCGCCGACCTGTCTCCTCACCATATCGGCAAATTCGGTGCGCAGATAAGGCTTGTGTAACAAGGGGCCACCCTCCGGCTTGCCGCTCCTCTCGGTCAAGGCTTCGGCGGGAAACCCGGAAGTGAAGATCACCTTGATTCCGGGACGCATTTCACGTACTTTCTTGGCCAGCTCGATCCCGTTCATGTCGCCGGGCATGATGATGTCGGTCACCATCAGGTCGATTTCTCCGGCGCGGTCCAGGGCCGCAAGCGCCGCGGCAGCGTCCCCGGCGCGGATCACGGTATAGCCCAGCTCGGCCAGGTACTCATCGGCGATGTCGAGAAGATCGGCTTCGTCGTCCACCAGCAGCGCCGTCCCGCCCAGCCTATCCGGCCTTGGCTTGGCCAACTCCTCCGGCGCTTCGGCCACAGGTTCGCCGGCCAGCGGCAGGTAGAGCGACACCGTGGTGCCGTATCCCACCTCGCTGTAGAGCCGCAGGGCTCCGCCCGACTGCTTGATAAAACCGTACACCATGGCCAGTCCGAGCCCGGTGCCCTTGTCTCTTGGCTTGGTGGTAAAAAACGGCTCGAAGGCGCGGTCCACGACCTCCCGCGGCATGCCGTGCCCTGAGTCGCTCACCGTGATGCGGGCAAACTTGCCCGGCTTCAGGTCTCCAGCCTTCACCAGCGCGTAATTCCCGCTCAAATCGGCCAGCAGCGCCCTGATGTTCAACGTCCCGCCCTTGGGCATGGCGTCCCGGGCATTCAGCGCCAGGTTCAACAGCGCCGTCTCAAGTCCCGCCGCATCCGCAAGAACCGGCGGCAAATCCGGATCGCACCGCGTCGTAATCTTGATCTCCGGCCCGATCGTCCGCTTGGCCAGCTCAACCACCTCGCGGATCGCGTCCTGCATCGCCACCGGCTCCGGATTCAATTGCTCCTTTCTTGAAAAGGCCAGCAGCCGCCGCGTGAGCTCCGCTCCCCGGCCGGCCGCGCGCTGCGCTCTCTGCACCCGCATCACGGCGGCTTCATTCCACGCCACCATCCGCTCCAGCAGGTCGAGATTGCCGACCACCACCCCGAGCAAGTTGTTGAAGTCGTGCGCAATGCCGCCCGTCAGTTGGCCCAGCGCCTCCATCTTCTGGCTTTGCTGCAACTGGCGCTCAAGAATTCTGGTCTCAGTCATGTCGAACGCAGTGGTCAGTACGCACTCCTCACCATCCAGAGTGATCGCCTCGATGGAGAGATCCACGCTGCGCGTCTCGCCGGATCTGGTCTTGAACTGGGCTTCAAACGACCGTATCGTTCCGGATTGCCGCAGCCTTTCCATGACCTCGGCGCGCTGTTCCTGGAGCTCCCAGATGCCAAGCTCGACGTCTGTGCTGCCTATGACCTCGCCATCTACGTAGCCCAGCATTCTCCGAAATGCGTCATTGACATCGACGTATCGACCCTCCATCGCCGTGCTTACGGAGATGGCCACGGGGCTCGATCGGAAGGCCTTTGCGAATCTCTCCTCCGATTGCCGCATCTTCTCTTCGGACCGCTTGCGTTCGGTAATGTCGCGGAATGCGCTTACCCCGCCGCGCAGCGCGCCGCTCTTGTCCCTGAGGGGCGTACCGTAACATTCCAGGAACGCTCCGTCGGGGATTCGCTGGTTGCGGATAAACACAACGGCGGTGTTGAACTCGCCGCGCATGGCGATGGCCAGCGGATTCTGCTCCGGGGGCAAAGGCGTAACCGTGTCCGATTGAAAGAGGCCGTAGTGATTCGACCACTCCTGACTGGCTATTTCAGCAGGACCGAAACCGATAATTCTCTCCGCGGCCGGATTGAAGAGAACAAACCGGCCCTGCTCGTCGGCCGTGACCAGCCCGTCGCACATGCTGTCCAGCACCGATTCGAGCATCAGCGTTTTTTCTTCAAGAGCCTTTCGCGAATGGGCAAGCTCCACTGCCTGCCGGATTAACTCCTGCCCCTGAGCGGCGAGTTTTTCTTCGGCCACTTTGCGCGCGGTAATGTCGATCACAGTCTCAAGGGTGCGCGCAGGCCTTCCCGCGAAATCGCGGTGTAGTATCCACGCGCTGGTTACAACGATGGTGCTGCCGTCCCGCTTTCGATGCACGAGTTCGCCCTCCCACGCACCGGTTTTGAGAACCTGTTCCTCGATCTGTTCGAGCGGTTCCGGGAACTCTGTGTGAAAAAGATCGTGAGAGACGATGCCCAGCGCCTCCTGTTCGGAAAAACCGTACATCTTCTGCGCGCCCTCGGGCCAAAAGACGATACGGCTTTCCATGTCGCGGGCGAACGTCTGCGTGGATTTCAAAAGCTGCGCCTGCTCGCGAAGCACCGCCTCCGCGCGGATGCGGTCCGTCACGTCGCGCAGGATGACCGTAAAGAGCTTGCGCCCATGCGACTCGACCTGGGAGATGGAGGCTTCGATCTGGAACTCTTCGCCGTTGGAGCGCAGTGCCCAGAGCGGCGCCAGCTCGCCCATGGCGCGGCTGGTCATGCCGGTCTCGCCGAAGTTCCGGATGTGCTGAGCGTGAAGCGAGCGAAAGCGCGCGGGCAGGAACCTGTCGATCGGCCCGCCTACGGCGTTCGCTTGCGAGCACCGGAACATGCGCTCGGCGGCGGCGTTGAAGAGCACGATGCGCTGCTCTTCGTCGACGGTGATAATGGCGTCCATCGCGGAGTCGAGAATGACGGAAAGACGCTGCTGGCTTTCGCGCAGCGCATCGGCGGCGCGCCGTGCCTCGGTGATGTCGCGCGCGATCTTCGATGCTCCTACGATCTCGCCCCTCGCGTTGCGGATGGGCGAGATGGTGACCGAGACCTGCACTACCTCGCCATTTTTCTTCCTGCGGGAAACCTCGCTGTGCTTCACCAGCTCGCCACGCCCGATGCGGCGCAGGTTCTCGTCCTCCTCGGCCTCCTGGCCCGGCAGCAGCAGCTTGCGGATCGACTGCCCGATCATCTCCTCAGCCGTGTAGCCGAACAGTTTTTGCGCTCCCAGGTTCCAGTCCGTCACCGTCCCGTTGAGGTCCTTGCCGACAATGGCGTCTTCCGACGACTCGACAATCGCCACCAGCCGCGCCCGCGCCTCGTCCACGCATTTGCGCTCCCCGATCTCGCGGTAACTCAGAATGATCTGTGCCGTGTCGCCGTCCGGACCCGGCATCGGGGCGGTGCTGATCTCTACGAATGTGATTTCCTGCGCGCCTTTCGGCCGGATTCCGGCTTCGAAATTGCGAACAAAGCGGCCTCGCAGGGCGAGGGCCGGGGGACGCTGTTCGGCTGGGATCGGATCGCCTGCAGGTGTGAACGCATCGGTCAGGTCCTCGAGGCGGCCATGCGGCTTCTCGCCCTCCTTGAGGCCCGCAACGCGCGCAGCTGTCCGGTTCATGGACAGGATATTTCCTTGAGGATCGAGAACCGTGATGCCCTCGGCGAGGTTATCGAAGTATCCGTAGAGACTTTCCAGAGCCCCTGTTGTGTTCATCCCGACCCCATGATTGCTATCTATATTCCGGATCATAGAGCGGCAGTTGGCGGTGGACCGGGTTTGTCGGCATGGGATTGCGCCCAGGCGGTCCATACTGGTAGTTGCGTACCGTTCCGGGAAAGAGTTCGGAATCGGAATCCATCTTGACGGGATGAGCCGGGGAGCCTAGACTCACAAGGGTTTGAGCGTGCGAGCAATCCGCCCCGCTCTCAAAATGCCGGCGGGGGCCGACAGCGTTTACACGGGATCCGAATCGCTCCGGAGTTCGTTCAGGGCCCCAGCCGTATCGATAGACTTACGAGAGGGTTCGATTGGATCCCATCTCGCCCGCGCCCGGCCGAAGCAGGAGCCGCGGAAATGGAGAAAACTATGCCGACCGGAAATGCCGCCGTCAGTTTGGACCAGGAGATCAATCCCTGGGAAGCGCAAAGCGCGCGGTTCGACTTTGCAGCACGCAAGCTCAATCTGGATGAGGGCTTGTGGAAGGTGCTGCGCTCTCCTTCGCGGGAGATCATCGTTCACTTTCCCATCACCCTCGACAACGGCAAGATCGAGATGTTCACCGGCTTCCGGGTGCAGCATTCCATCGCGCGCGGCCCGTGCAAGGGCGGCATCCGCTACACCCCCGATGTGACCCTCGACGAGGTGCGCGCGCTGGCCAGTTGGATGACCTGGAAGTGTGCCGTCGTCAACATACCCTTCGGCGGCGCCAAGGGCGGCGTGATCTGCGATCCGCACTCCATGAGCCGGGGCGAGCTGGAGCGCATGACTCGCCGCTACACCTCGGAGATTATCGAGTTCATCGGCCCCGAAAAGGACGTTCCGGCTCCCGACGTGAACACCAACGAGCAGACCATGGCCTGGATCATGGACACCTACTCCATGCACATGCGCCAGACGGTGACCAGCGTAGTGACCGGCAAGCCGCTCAGCATCGGCGGCTCGCAGGGCCGCGTCGAGGCCACGGGCCGCGGCGTCATGGTGGTCTGCGGCGAGAGCCTGCGCTATCTCAATATGCCCGTCAACGGCTGCCGCGTCATCGTTCAGGGATTCGGCAACGTGGGCTCCAACGCGGCCCGCCTCATGCTCGAGCACGGCTACAAGATCGTCGGCGTAGCGGAGAAGGACGGCGGACTGTACAACCCCGCCGGCATCGACATCCACCAGTTGATCGAATACAAGTACCGCAACGAGTCGATCCTGTCCTTCCGCGGCGCCGAGGCCATGCCCAGCGAGGAGCTCCTGATCTCCGATTGCGACATCCTCATTCCGGCGGCGACTGAGAACGTGATCACCAGCCGCAACGCCGACAAGATCAAGGCGCGCATCGTGGTGGAAGGCGCCAACGGTCCCACAACCGCCGTAGCCGACGAAATTCTGGCCGACAAGCGCATCTTCATCGTTCCCGACATTCTGGCCAACGCCGGAGGCGTGACCGCCAGCTACTTCGAATGGGTGCAGGACCGGCAGGGATACTTCTGGAAGGAAGCCATTGTCAACGAGCAGCTTGAGACCATTCTGCGCGACAGCTTCGACGACGTGGTTCGCTACGCCGAGGCGCACAACGTGAACAACCGCATCGCCGCCTACATGCTGGCCATCGACCGTGTGGCCTTCACCATCCGCCAGCGCGGCATCTACGCCTGACCCTGCTTTCAAGCTGCAACCCGCGAGCGGGATGGTGCGCCATCCCGCTTTTCTTTTTGGGCTCCGAGCAACTATTTCCGCGTCCCACCGTCTTTGTGATTAGAGAGTAGATAAGGAGCCTGAAATGAACGGGTTGAGAGTGACGAGCCTGTTGCTCGCGTGCGCGCTTCTTGCGCCCGCAATTGCAAACGCCAAGCCCAAACCCCTGGATCCTGTAACCGTTCACGACCGCATTGCCAAGCGCGGCGTGGGAAACTGGATCTGCGTTGAAGAAGCGAATGGAATTGCCCTGGTTGGAAGAGTCGTTTCCATCGACGACCAGTCAGTCGGGTTGCAACTTGCAAACTATCCTGAAATTACACCTGTGCTCTACACCGATATCGTCGGCCTGCGCCTGGGCTGGTCGAAAAAAGCATTCTTTACCGTCATGGGCGTCGGCCTCGCGTCGGTTGCGATCATGGCGGCCGTAGGCATCCACGAAGTGAATCAGAACCGGGCCCAGTTTCCCGCCACGCCCGCGGTGCGGTGGGGGAGCCGACTTCAAGCTGCATAACCTGACGTGGACGGAGCGGGGTGGGTGGTTCACTCATCCCGCTTCGCTCGTTTTGAAGAAGAAAGACGCTCCAGGGGGAGCTATGAGATTTGCCTTGATTGCCTTGCTCATCTCCGCGCCGCTCGGCGCGCAAACGGCCGCCGAGCTTCCGGGTTCAGCCTGCGGTCCCGCCGCGACCAGTTTCAAAGTGAAGCTCAACTACGCGTCTCCCGCGCCTGCCGAGCGCGATCCCGCCAAGGCGCAGGTCTATTTCATTCACGATGCCGGGTCGGTGGTCAATTTTTCACTTGCGTATCCGACCACGAAGATCGCGATCGACTCCGCCTGGGCCGGCGCCAATCACGGCGATTCCTGGTTTTCCGTCGAGCTTGCGCCCGGAGAGCACCATGTATGCGCCACCTTGCAATCCTCCCTTGTGAACCAGCGCGTGGAGCTTGCGCATTTTACGGCCCAGCCGGGTCACGCCTATTACTTCCGCACGCGGCTGGTGATGTCGGGCCAGGTGGAGTTGCTGGAGCTTGAGCCGCTCGACAGCGACCAGGGCGCCTATCTGGTTAGGTTCTATCCGATGAGCGTGGCCAGAGCGAAGAAATAGCTGCGCGCTTCTCGCCTTCGGAATTGAAACACGACCGCGAAAGATCGATGGCCTCGCGTGCGCTGGGGACCCCGGCTCGCGTGCGATAACATATCCGTAGCATTCGGTCCAAGATTGAAAGGAAAGCACGATGCGTCGATCCTGCCTTTTTGGGGCCATTCTGGTTTTCGCTACTTCCGCGGCCTTGGCCCAAACCTCCACCTGGGTTCCCGACAAAGCGCACAGCGAAGTCAATTTTTCCGTTCTCCACATGAGCGTTTCGAGCGTGCGCGGCCGCTTTGGCAACATCGGCGGCTCGATCGTTCTGAATGAGACCGATATTGCGAAATCCAGCGTGAGCGTAACCATCGATGTAAGCTCGGTCGACACCGGCGTGAGCGCGCGGGACAACGATCTGAAAAGCGCCGGCTTTTTCGATGCGGCGCAGTTTCCCACGGCCACCTTTGTGAGCACGGGCGTGGCGAAAAACGGTTCGGGCCTGGTTGTGACCGGCAACCTGACCCTGCACGGGGTCACCAAGCCTGTGGTGCTCGAAGTGGAAGGTCCCCAAGGCCCGGTCAAAGGCATGGATCAAAAGCCGCACGCGGGCTATTCGGCTGCGGCCACCATCAGCCGCACCGCGTTCGGCATCGGCACGAAATACCCGGCGGTGATGATCGGGGACGAAATTAAACTCACTATCGATCTCGATGTGGTCAAACAGTAGCCGCGGCTTCGGCTATGACGAGTGCGCAGAGTGTCGACGCCACCTCGCGTGCCCGCGATCGAGGTTCGCCAGTGCCGAATGGATCGGCATTGACCGCTCGCATACCCCTTGCCGGGCGGCTCCGCTTCAAAATCCTTTGCCGCCCAGCACTCGCCCAACGCCCGGCGAATGAGAATTTGCGCGCACACGGGCGGGTTTCGCGGTCTCCCACGATCGGACCATTTCCCCAGTTTGCGCAGAAAGGCGATTATAGTTGTGGTAACGTGAATCAGCCGGCTTGCCCGCCGCTCCGGCCGCCGCTCGCCAAGCACATTGCGCAGCGCGCATTGCTCGGGAACCGGGATGAATTTGCCCAACTCCATCACGATGAGCAGGATCGTCATGATCCCGCTGCTGCTGTGGATTCTCTCGCCGCACTTTCCCTGGCAGAGGCACGGCGAGCAGGAGATTGCGGCCTCCATCCTGTTTGTGCTGGCCTCCATTACCGACGGCCTGGACGGCTATCTGGCCCGCAAGCGCGGCCAGATCACTACCATGGGCATGTTGCTTGACCCGCTGGCCGACAAGATCATGGTCACCGCCGCGCTGATCGCGCTGGTGGCCTACAATCCCCAGGTCGTCAAGGTATGGATCGCGGTGGTGATCATCGGCCGCGAGTTTCTCATCTCCGGCCTGCGCTCCATCGCTGCTTCTGAAGGTTTTGCCATCACCGCCAGCGAACTTGGCAAGCTCAAGACCGTCATTCAGATCGTTTGCGTTGTCTCCGCCATCCTTGCGCACCGCTGGGATCAGTGGCAGGTTGGCATGCTGGTGATTCCGATCAGATGGTACGCGGTGGCCGCCATCTATTTCACGGTCGTGGTTTCCACCATCTCCGCCATCGACTATTTTGTCGGCTTCTGGAAGAAAATCGACCACGCCTCCAAGGACCGCCGCAAAGCCGCCGTTCTCTCGCGCGGCAAAAGCGCCAGCATTACGTAGACAGGGGTCAGGGCGCCCGCCTTCCTCACTGCCCCAACTGATACCGCACCTCGGCGAGCGCCGTCTGGTAGGCGTAGCGCGCACTGGTGTTGGCAATCTCGGACTGCGTTTGTTCCAGTTGCGCCTGGGTCAGCTCAACAATGCTGCTCAAACCGATTTTGTAGCGTGCCTGCGCCAGGTCCATGGCGAAGTTCGCCTGGCTCAGCATGTCCGCGGTGACTCCGATGCGGTCGAAGGCCGCCTGCGCATTCAGCACCGCGGTGCGCACGTCGCGCGCGATGGTGTCGCGTAGGTTGCGCACCTTCTCCTGATCGCTCTGCGCCTCGAGCTTCGCTTCCTTCGCTTCGGCGTTAAAAAGCAATCCGTTGAAGATGGGAATGCTGACGTTGGCGCCCGCGGCTCCGTACCAGGATGACTGAATCTGGTCGGCGCGCACCGGCGTGCCTCCCGCCGCCGCAAGCGCTGAAACGGTCGGCATCCACAAATCGCGCTCGGCCGTGCTGTATTGCTTGGCGGCGGTGAACTGGTCGTTCAACGCCGCCAGGTCAGGCCGCGCGCTCAACGCCGTCTGCACCAGAGATTCCGGATCCAAAGGGACCGGCGGCGGACTGCCGTTGGTCTCGTCCACCAGCGTATATTGCTGGTTCGTCTCCGAACCCAGCACGTCGTTCAGCGCCGCCATGGCGGCCTGCTCGTCGCTGGTGGCGTCCACCAGCAGCAGGTTGGCCTGCGCAATTTGAACGTTGGCAAAACTCAGGTCCAGGTCCGAGCGGATTTTTGCTTTGGTCAGCGCGCTCACCTGGTCGCCCGTAGCCTGCCGTTGCGCAACAGTCTGCTGGGCCACTTTCAGCACCGCCTGCGTGGTGAGCGCGCGGTAAAACGCCTGGTCCACCGTCAGCTTGATGTCCAGCTCCGTGGCCCGTTCGCTTTCAAGCTGCGCCCTGGCACTCGACTTTGCGCTCAGCACCAGGTTGTGCGTGTGTCCGAAGTCGGTGATCAACTGGCTCACGGTCAGCCCGCCCGCGGCGCGGTCATAGATCGACGAGTTGCTGAGATAGCCCGCGGTGACTCGGGTTCCATTATGCGCGTCCACGGCCGTCAGATCGCCCTGCGCCATGGGCAGCTCCACTGAACGGACCTCGCGCGTCACCTGTGCCTGCGCCAGGGCCAGGAGCCGCGCCACGCTGATGTTGGGATTGTGCTGGATCGCGATCTGCTCGGCCTGCTCCACGGTGAGCGCCGGCCCGGCCGCAGGCTGCGCACTGCTCGATTGTCCCGCAGCGGCCTGCGCCGGCTGGTTCTGCGCGGGAGCCGGCCCACCCGCGGCAAGGGAAGGGGATTGCCCCGCCGCTAGCAGACGCACTTCGGGCGCCTGCGGCAAGCCGGAATCCTGCGCTGCCGCTGCGGCCGCAAATCCCGCCGCAATCAAGACCCCGCACGCGGCGCGCAGCGCCCTCGTCGTCTTCTGTCTACACATGCTCTCCACCCTCCGCGACGGCGGATTTTTGCTCATGCCGGCCATGGATCACCAGGTACACCGCCGGAACCAGAAAGACGGTGACCACAACGGAAAGAGCCAGCCCGCCAATGATGGCCCGCGCCAGCGGAGCGTACTGCTCGCTGCCCGCCTCCACCCCGATGGCCATCGGAATCATACCCAGCAGCGTGGCCAGCGAGGTCATGAGAATCGGCCGCAGGCGGATCTTGCATGAATTCACCACCGCATCCAGCAGGGACTGACCGCCGCCGTGCAGAATGCCCGCGAACTCCACGATCAAAATGCTGTTCGAGACCACGATGCCGGTCATCATGATCACCCCCATCAGCGACATGATGTTCAGCGTGCTTCCCGTGACAAGCAGAATAAGCACGGCTCCCAGCAGGCCCGGCGGAATGGCCATAAGGATGATGAACGGATCGATGAAGGAGCGGAATTGCGCCATGAGAATGAGATAGACAAGCAGGACCGCGACGATGAGCCCGACGCCGAAATCATGGAAAGCTTCATTCATGTTCACCACCGCTCCGCGTACGTCGATCACCGTGTTCCGGTCGTGCGGGGTCTGCGCCAGCAGGCGGTCGATACGCGCTCCGATACCCTGCAGAGCTTCGCCGCGGGGCGCAACATAAACGTCGATGACGCGGCGGATCTGGTAGTGGTCCACCTCGGTGGGCGTGTTGATCTGCTCGATGTCGGCCACCTGGCCCAGCGACACGTAGCCGGAGGTGTGATCGCCGCGAAAGAGCTGCGGCGAGGCCGGGTCAGCCTGCTGGCCCTCCTGTGAAGGCGTGTAGCCAGGTGGCTGGTCGCTGCGCAGGGGTATGCTCTTCAGGTCCTCCATCGACATGTTGTCGATCCAGCGGTTGGCATACTGCACCGTCACCATGTAGTTGTTGCCGCTGCGCGGATCGATCCAGTAGCTCGGGGCGACCATGCCGTCGGAGGTGAGCGCGGTGATCACGTTGTCCACTACGTCTTTGGCGGAGAGCCCGATCAGGCTTGCCCGTTCGCGGTCGATGTTCAGCTCCAGCCCCGGATAGTTGATGCTTTGCGGGATGTAGACATTGCTTACGCCCGGCATGGCCTTCACCTTCGCGGCCAGTTGCTGCGCGAGGCCGTAGGCCTGATCCATATTCTGCGATTTGATCTGGATGTCGATGGGCGCGGGCAGGCCCTGATTGATGACCGAATCCACCAGCCCGCCGGCCTGAAAATAAGTGGAGAGCTCGGGTATCTCGCGCGCGAGCTTTGCCTGCACGCGCCGCATGTATTCATAGCTTCCGATGCTGTGGTCCTCTTTGAGGCTGGTTTGAACGAAAGCTGTATCCATGGAAGCGTTGGTCGTGTAGATTGCCGACAGGTCCGGATAGACGCCGATGTTGGAGACGATCATGCCCAGGTCTTTCGGCTTTACCACGCTGCGGATGATGTTCTCGACTCGAGCGATGTAGCCGTCGCTCACCTCCAACCGCGTGCCGCTGGGCATGCGTACATCGATGACGAATTGCCCGGGATCGGTGCGGGGAAAGTACGCGCGTCCCAAGAACGGCGTTGTGGCGGCGAACAGGATCGCCATTCCGGCTAGGATGGCGATCAAAGTCAGGCCGGGCCGCTGCATGGTCCGTTTGGCCTGCGCCTCATACCAGTTCAGCATGGCCTGAAACCGGGTGTTGAACCCACTGTCGAAACGGCTAAAGATGTTCTTCTTGCGGGGTTCGGCGGCCGCGCCTTCCTCGTGCGGCCGTACGAACATGGCGCAATAGAGCGGCACCACGGTCATGGCGAAGACGTACGACGCGAAGATGGAAAACACCACCGCCAACGCCAGCGGCGTGAAGATGTATTTGCTCACGCCGCTGAAGAATGTGACCGGAAAGAAGACGATTGCGGTGGTGAAGGTGGCGGCCAACACCGCCATCGCTACCTCCGTGCCGCCCCGTTCCGCGGCCTCTCGCGGGGACGCGCCCATCTCCATGAAGCGGAAGATGTTTTCGAGCACGATGACGCCGTTGTCGATCAATCGCGAAAAAACCAGCGCCAGCCCGCCGAGGAGCATGGTGTTGATGGAGCCGCCCATATAGTTGGTGATGAGCAGGCAGACCACCATGGAAAGCGGAACCGCCAGCAGCACGGCAACCGTGGCGCGCGGGCTGCCCAGAAAGATGAGGATCATCACTCCTGTGAGCACAAGCCCGATGGCCGCTTCGCGCGACACATTGCCGATGGCCAGCTTGACGAATAGCGACTGATCGAAGACCACCGCCGTCTTGAGCGAAGCGGGAATATCGACCAGATGCTGGATGGCCGCCTTGATTCCGTCCACGATGGTAATGGTGTTGCTGTTTCCGCCCTGCTTGAAAACGGGCACGTAGACCGATCGCTGCCCGTCGATGCGGACAATGTTGTATTGCAGGGCGCCGGAGTCGACGGCCTTGCCCACATCGCCCACCAGCACGGACGAGTTGCCCACCGACTTGAGCGGCATATCGTTCATCGAACTGGCACTGGGAAACTGGCTGTTGGCGTAGATGTTGTAATCCTTCGAGCCGATGCGCACGTCGCCCGCGGGCAGGATCAGGTTGGAGCTATCCACCGATGTGACCACGTCGCTCAGGCTCAGGTTGCGCGCCTCAAGCTTGAGCGGATCGACGTAAATCTGGATCTGCCGGTAGGTTCCTCCATAGGGTTGCGGCACGGAGGCGCCCTGCACGTTCGAGATCTGGTTGCGCACCTCGAACTGCGCCAGGTCCTTGAGACGGGTTTCATTCAGTCCCTGCCCTTTGAGCGTGACCAGGCATACCGGCTGCGTGGAGGCGGTCATGCCCAGCACCACCGGGGGCAATGTGCCCGGCGGCAGGCGGCGCAGGTCCGCCATGGCCAGGTTGGCGATGTTGCTCAATGCGGCGTTGGCGTCGGTGCCGGGCTTGAAATAGATCTTGATGAGGCTTACGCCGGTGAGCGAACGCGATTCGCTGTGGTCCACATTGGCGGCCAGCGTAAAGAATCGCTCGAATGTATTGGTGATGTCGGCTTCGATCTGCTGCGGCGGCATGCCGTTGTAAAACGTGGCCACCACCACCACCGGCATGTCGATCTCCGGGAACAGATCCACCGGCATGCGCACCACGGTGACCGCGCCGACCAGGGCGATGACCAGGCACAGCATGAGGATGAAGTAGGGGAATCTGAGAGCAAACTTCGGCATTAGTGCGCGCCCTCCGCATTCTCCTCGGCTTTCATATCGATGGTGCCGCCCGTTTCTTCCATGGTTTCGGAGGCCTGCGTGGGCTCAAGCAGCGGATTCACCTCCGCGTCCTCCTGGTACTTTTCCTGGCCGCCCACCAGCACCCGGTCGCCAGGGCTTACGCCCGACTTGATCTCCGCCAGCTTCGATCCCTCCAGCCCGACGGTCACGTTGCGAATGTGAACGCGGTTCTCACCGTCGAGCACGTAGACCGTCTGCTGCCCCTGCGCATTCAGCACCAGCGCCTCCACAGGAACGGTGACCACGTTTTTCGCGCTTGCCAGCTCGAGCAGCGTATTGGCGTACATGCCCGGTGCGATCGACAGGTCCCGGTTTTCCACGTCGACCTCGGTTTCCATGGTCCGGGTTTCAAAGTTCACGTTACGCGTGAAGCGCACAATCTTCCCGGTGAACGATCTCCTGATCGCGTCCACGCGCACCTCAAGCAGGTCGCCGATGTGGATGAAACGCACATCGTCTTCCGGCACCGGAACCCGCAGGCGCAGCAGGCTGCTCTGAGAGAGGCGGACGATGGGAAGATCCTGATTGTTGGAATTGGTGCCGCCCTGAATCAGCGCTCCGGTGTCGGCGTAGCGCCATATCACCACGCCGTCAATCGGCGCCACTACGTCGGTGTAGTTCTCAAGCGCCTGCACGCGCTCGTTGTCGGCCCGGGCGGACTCGGCGTGTTGCTGCGCCGCGGCCATCTCGGCCTTGGCCGCGTCCACCTTGGCCTGCGATGACAGGTCCTTCGACTGGGCGTCGTCCAGTTCCTGCTGCGCGATCAGGCCCGGCCGCGTCGCCGCCGCCGCTTTCAGCCGCTCCGACTCCGCGTGCAGCGCAAAATTCATGGCTTCGGCCCGCTGGATCTCATGCTGCGCGCGCGTGATCTCTTCCTGGCTCTGCCTCAGCTCAAAGACGGTCTGCTCCAGTTGCGCCTTCAACTCCGGGACCTCCAGCACCGCCAGCGTTTCGCCCTGCTTGACAATGTCGCCGATGTCCACGTTGATCCGGTTCATGTATCCGCTCACCTTGGGGTGCACGTCAACCATCTGATAAGGCTGAAACTGCCCGGCCAGCGTGAGCACATGGGCGATGTCGCCGCGCTGCGCGGCCGCAACGCGCGCGTTTGGAATTGCGGGCGTGGTGGCGGCACTGCTGGCGTCGGAGTGGCATGCGGTTATACCGCAGGCTGCCGAGAGCGCCAAAGCCGCGGCTAAATTCACTGCTGATTGCGTATGCATGCCGGTGTTGCTCCTGTTTCCTGAGCACCCTTCCGTTGCGGTGCATGAAGTGAAAAATGGGAAGGATCACCGCGGAGAGCGGCTCGCGCACCGTTGGATGCTCGTTCCGGAAAGTGAGATGCCTTCCCTCAAGGCTCCATCGCGGTTTTGCGCACAGCCGCTGCCCATGGGTCCTTAAAGTGTTGCGCGGCAGCTTCGGCTGGGCTGGCTCACTCGTGCCGCCTGTTCCGATGAACCGCTGCCGCCGCTTCCATGGAAGAAGTCTGACAACAAAAAGCTAACGCACGGCACCACCGCTGCGGTGTCAAAATGCAGTTGGAAGATCAGGAGCGGAAGGGAGGAGGACGGAAGAAGATTTGCGGTGAAAAGTAGGCTTCCAGGGAAACCGCGGAATGGCCGTGCAAGGCCTCGTCCTGCCCCGGTCCGCGGGTGCTGGCCGGGTTGTCCGCCGCAGCCGGCAGAAGGGCCGCAAAGAGAATTCCCGGATGAATGGGATCCGGTACGGGAGTACCATGCTCGATCACTTTGGGCGTGTCGGCGGGACTCGCCTTTTGTGCCCGCACGTCGCTCCCCGGGCCAACCGCGGGCCCGAACCACGCAGTTTTCGCTTCCAGCGCAAAGAGAATTGCCAGCAGGCATAAGCCAAAGGCAAAAGTAATGCGACAAAAAGCCGGGGAAGCAGCAGAGCTACTTGACATGTGTGCAGTTTACCATGCGGAATTTTGAGGCGCTCGCGGCCTGCGATGCCGGCTGCGCGGTTTTCCTGACCAATTTCCTGACCAATGTTGAGACGCGCGAGACCGAAAAACGTGAGGCAGCGAACGGGTTCGAGCGCCGCCATCCGGCCGGAGTATCTACTCCAGAACGCAGGACAGCGGAGCGGCGGCCGCGGCCATCCTCGCGGAGCTGGCTGTCTCCACCATGTCTCGAATCGAGTCGATGACCAGGTCCGGCTCGTCCAGATGAATCCAGTGCGCGCTTTCCGGCGCAATCACCTGCCGCACCCGGTCGCCAATCCGTCCCAGGCACTCTTCCGACAGCGGGGTCGATTTCGCCGGCGTGAGAACCAGTACGGGGATCTCCCGAATGGGCTCCGCCGCGTGCATCTCGCGCACAGTATCGGGAATCGATTCAATGTGTTTCCGCATCCCCGCGTAAAATCCAGGTCTCGACCAGTGCGAGGCCACTACCGGCCACACCTCGCGGGGCATCTTGCCGACCTCGCTGGTAATCCGCCTCAGCACAGATCGTCCGCCCGGACCCGCGACACCGGCGAGATGGTCGGACAGCTTGCCCGAGCGGCACAGCAGCGAGATGACCGCCAGCCGCGCCAGCCCGCAGCGCGCCATGGGCGAGGCCAGGCGAATCAGTTTTCTGCCCCGCTCGATCTGGTCCTGCTTGGCCGAATCGAACGGCGGCCATTCTTCGCAGCGCATCGGATCCACCAGCACCATCCCTGCCACACCTTCGGGATAGTTCAATGCGTAGCGCCGCATCACCAGCCCGCCAAACGAGTGCCCCACCAGGATGTAGGGCGGCTTGATGCCGCCGCGCTGCAACATTTCGTGCAGCTCCGACGCAATGTTGCTCGGCGTTCGCGCGGTGCGGCAGGGGCTGCTCCATCCCAACCCGCTCCGGTCGTACGACGCCGTGCCGGTAAATTGCGCAACCGAGCGCTGGATGCGCCGCCAGTTCAGATTCGTGGCGCTGATGCCCGACTCGAACACCACCGTCGGCTCGCCGGTTCCCACTTCGAGCACATAGAGCCTCGACCTGCGGCCGATCGCCACCCACCGCCCCGGCCTCGCATAAAGACGCACGTCGCGGCGGCTGCCGATCAACTGATACAGAACTCCCGCCGCGAGCACGGTGGTCAGCACCAGGACCATCCAGAGACCAATATCCATATCCGTTCCTAAGAATGCACCAAGTTGTCCGGGGTGTCAGTCACTCCAGATTACCGCACCGCGCGGCAAAATTCCCGAAACCTGCACAAACTTCGGCCCGGAACCAATCTGAATAAGGGCGCCCCTAATCCGAAAATCCAGAAAAATCCTTCATGCCAAGGTTGGCTTTTGCGTTTCCGCGATCGATGATCAGCAGCGTCTCATCGGCCTGGCCGCGGGCTTTTTCTTCCACCTGGCTCGCCGACCACACGCCGCCGTTGTGGCGAAGGCCGAAATAGGTAAACTCCTTCACCTCCCCGGTTTTCTTCAGCGTCTTCTCCACGTATACCGGAAATCCGATCTGGTGATCGAGCCACGTCTTCACCTCTGCGTAATGCGTTCTGTTGCCTGCTCCCGGCGTGCTCGCCAGCACATCGCAATTGCGGGCGCCGAACGTGGTTTCCGCCTGCGCAGACTGCCCCGGCCAGAAATACTGCTGTTCCAGAAAATCCTCGTAGGCGAATCCCGAACCCAGCGGTCCGTCGCTCCACTCTTCAAAGGGCAGCGGCGCGAACGACTTGTCTCCGGGATGCGCGATCCGGATTGAGCTCTGGCCGTCGAAGCGCATCTCCAGAAGAACCTTGGCGCGCGCCGCAGCGGGCGAGTTCACTTCCAGAAGCACGCGCAGCACTCCCGGGAATCCGTGCGCCTTGATGGAAACGCCATAACTGGTCCGCGTTCCGCGCGAGTCCACCCGCACCAGGCGGCCGGTGGTCACGAAATCCGCCGTCTCCACCCGCTGCCGCGGCGTCGCGAGCACTCCCCTCGCATCTGCCGCGAATGCCGGCGGGGCCAGCAGCACGGTCGCAGTCAGCGCGGCCCGCAGCAGGCTCATGCCGCCGCCCCTTTTTCGATTTTCCCGTCACGGATGCGAATATGGCGCGGCGCCGCGGCGGCGATCTCGTGATCGTGCGTCACCACGATCAGCGTCATGCCTCGCTCGCGCTGAATTCCAGTGAGAATCTCCATGATGCGCGCCGAGTTCACGCTGTCCAGGTTGCCGGTGGGCTCATCCGCGAGCAGAATCGCCGGATCGTTGGCCAGCGCCCGCGCAATCGCCACCCGCTGCCGCTCTCCGGCCGAAAGCTCATTGGGAAAATGGCGCAGCCGATCCTTGAGGCCCATCTCCTCCAGCAGCGCTTCGGCGCGCTCCGCGCGGTGATTCGCCTTCTTCTGCCCGGCCAGCATCGCCACCTGCACATTCTCAATGGCGCTCAGCGTAGGCAGCAGATGAAACGCCTGAAAGATGAAGCCCACCTTGCTCGAACGGTAGGTATCGAGGCTGATGGCCGTGCCCAGGGCCGCGTCTTCAAACAGAACCTCGCCG
Organism: uncultured Acidobacteriaceae bacterium; assembly: GCA_963770555.1. Taxonomy (GTDB): domain Bacteria; phylum Acidobacteriota; class Terriglobia; order Terriglobales; family Acidobacteriaceae; genus Telmatobacter. The sequence goes on along the minus strand of CAVYQC010000005.1, from coordinate 1,554,955 downwards.
CAGCTGGGCGTGTCCAGCCCGCCCAGCAATTGCAGCAGCGTCGATTTGCCGCTCCCGCTGGGCCCGCTGATGGTTACGTACTCGCCTGACGTGATCGAAAGATCCACCCCGCGCAACGCCTCGATGCGCCCATCGTCGTAGTCTTTCTTGAGGCCTCGCGCTTCCAGCAGAACGCTACTCATGCGGCAATGTCTCCGGTGAAAACAAGCGCGGAAAGACTGCCGTCAAGCGCTCGTGCGCGTGGATTTCGGGAGGACATGCGACCGCAAGTGTAAAAGGCTGCCGCGGCAGATGTCCATGCGGAATTTGCCGTGGGCGCGGAAAGGCGGTTACGGAAGTCGTTTTTCACAGACGTTTTCAGGAACACCGGTGGCTTTGCCGAGACCTATTTTAAATGCGCCGCGGTAGGACGCAATCGGGCACAGCCACGCACCGGGGTCCAGGAAACTTGTTCTCGAACTGCATGAAAAAGAGAAAGAGCCGCGGAACCGCCACGCTCTCCTTTTTTCGCTTGCGACGGCACGGTCCAGCCCCCGATGCTTTGTCCGGAGCGGGACCGCGCTGCAATCGTTCAACGGCTGCGTCCCCGCCCTCCGCCGCCGCCGCCGCCGCTCGTGCCTTTGCGTGCCGTGTAGCAATCGCGGCAGTAGACGGGACGATCACCCCGCGGTTCAAAGGGCACTGTAGTTGGCTGGCCGCAACCAGAACAAATCACAGGAGTTCCCTGTGACGGAGCCGAACGGTAGCCGGACCCCCCCTGGTCGTTCTTCTTTGCCTGGCGGCAAGGCTTGCATCGTTTCGGGGTCGAGTAGCCGCGTTCCTGAAAGAACGCCTGATCGGCAGCGGTGAAGGTAAAGTCCTGCCCACAGTCGCTGCATGTTAACTGCATGTCTCCGGCCATAAGGGTCTCCGTTTAGTTCTCCTTGTACGGCGATTGTACAGCCCATCTGCTTATTTGCAAAAAACATTTCTTTTTAAATTGATAAACTTAGGCCAGAGTCTGGAGTTTCGACCGCAAGGGCTTCGCCAGGATATATTTCCTGTTGAGGGAAGCCAGTTTTCTCAAGCATTTACACTGGATTTCCGCCTCGACCGCATGCCCGCATGACGAAGGCCTCCAACCCGGAATCCGAGGCGGAATCGATCCGCCGCATCCTGGCCGGCGAAAAGCATCTCTTTCACTCCCTTATCCGTCCCTGCGAGCGCGCAGTGTACTTTCTGCTCCTGTCGCTTCTGCGCAACGAGTCTGAAGCCGAAGACGCCGCCCAGGAGACGGCCATCAAGGTCTACCGCAATCTTCACCTTTTCCGCGGCGATTCCCAATTCCGCACCTGGGTGCTGTCCATCGCCCGCAACGAGGGGCTGGGGCGCCTGCGCAAGGCGGAAACCCGCCGCGAAGACTCGCTGGACGCGCTCACCGATGCTGAAGCCGGCGACTTTACCCCTGCCATCCTGACCAGTTGGCGCGAGGTTCCGGCCGAAGCCCTGGAGCGCCAGGAACTCGGCGCCCTGCTCCGGCAGGCCATTGAGGGCTTGCCCGAGATTTACCGTAACGTTGTCCTGCTCAGAGACATCGAAGAGATGGACGTGCGTGAAACCGCCTCCGCGCTGGGCATCGCCGAGGGCGCCGTCAAGGTCCGCCTGCACCGCGCCAGGGCGCTTTTGCAGCGGAATCTGGCGCCGAAGCTGAAGGGGTTTGCGCCCCAGCGGGGCAAGCTGTTCGGGTGGGCGAAATGAGGATCGACTGCAAACACGTCTGGCAGCATATCTCCGCCTACATCGACGGCGAAGTGGACGCGGCCCTGCGCGCTGAAATCGATCGCCATCTGGAAACCTGCGAGATTTGCTCTGCCGTCCTCGACTCCACCCGCAACGTGGTGGTGCTGGTGGCCGACGATCGCGTCTTCGAGCTGCCCGCCGGATTTACCGGCCGGCTCCACGCCCGCCTCGACAAGGAACTCGGGTTAGCCGGGCCGTAGCCGTTCTCATGGGGATGGCGGCCACAACACGCATCGAGCGGCACGGCAGGCGGGCTGAAACCTCAACCCTGCGCCACCAGATCATTCGCCTGCGCCGGGCTGCGCTGCCTGCGCCTCTGCCTTGTGGTTCACGATGGGATGCGACCAGACTTCCAGCCCCACCAGCACCAGCGTGAGCACCGCCATGGCCAGTTGCAGCCTCTCTGAACGGCGCTGCTTCTTTGTAATCTCGCGGCGCCGCCACTGCGCCTCCGGCCGCGCCCGCAACCTCCAGATCCACATCAGCACCGCCAGATTCACCAGTGCGCCCAGCACGGCCACGGTGAGCATCGGAATGCGGATCGCATCGCGGTGGAACGCCAGCACCGGAGCCCAGATACTGCCCGCGGCCAGCGCCGCCAGCCCGATCCCCACGCGGATGCCGTTGATGGTCAGCACCGCGGTGCACAGGCTTTGCAGCAGCGCTACCGTCACGCTTGCAAACGATACCGCTTCCAGCCCTTTGGCGTTTTCCACGCGACCTCCATGCTCCGCGGCGGCGCATCTGCCGCTTCCCCGCAGAAACAGGGTAGCGCAGCCGGGGAAAGGCAGCCAATCCAATTTCCCTTAGCTGTCGTTCATCACATAATGACGCGCATCGGACAGATTCAGGTAGCCACGGGCTCGGCTTTCCCTGTAACCTTTCCGCAAGCACGCTACTCCATGCATGGTAGGAAGTTCGGCATGCAGAGGCGGCGAAGCTCAAGTTGGCGCCACTCGCCGCGACGAGAAGCCGCAACCCGGCAAATGGCTCCAAAAGCTGCAGTCCTTCCTGGAAGTGCGGTTAACCCCGTAACAAAGTCAGCGGAGGATCGAATCCGTTTCGCTTCCGCCGTCGCCTCAACCCGCGGACAACCTCCGCCTAACCCCCCAGCGAGGTCAAAGAATCATGAAGAACCAATTGAACGCAATGCTTCTCACCGCGGCTCTGGCCGGTCTGGCCGGCGGCACCGCAATCGCGGCTCACGCCGCCACCCGAGGCTCGGCGGGCGCCAACTCTGTCAAGGTGATCAAGGCCGGCCTCCGCTATTCGGGCGTCAGCTCAGACACCGCCAAGCACTCCTGTAAAGGCAAGAACGACTGCAAAGGCCAGGGCGGCTGCAAGTCCAGCGACAACGGCTGCAAAGGCAAGAACAGTTGCAAGGGCAAGGGCGGCTGTGCAACCGACGGCTCCAAGATGCCCGACGCTCTCTTTGCTTAAGACAATCCGAAGGGATCGGCGGCCGCAACCCATCAGCGCCCAGCCGATCCCACATCTTTCATCCTGACCACAGTTCACTTACCGCTATTCATCGATCCCTGAAACCTGATCCCTGTCCTTATGCCCGGCAATCGCTTCAATGCGCACCAGAATCACGGCGTCGGAATCGGCCTCCGCATTCCGCACTACCAGCACATTTTCTCCCGCAAGCCGGTAGTGGACTGGTTCGAAATCATCTCGGAAAACTACATGATCGACGCGGGCCGTCCGCTGGCCACGCTCGACCGCATCCTCGAGCAGTACCGCGTGGTGCAGCATGGCGTGTCCATGTACTTCGGCTCCGTCACGGCGCCAGATCCCGAGCACCTGCGCCGCCTCAAACAACTCGTGCGCCGCACCAGAACTCCGTGGCTCAGCGACCATCTTTGCTGGGGCTCGGTGGACGGCACGTACACCCACGATCTGCTCCCGCTGCCCTACACATGGGAGGCTGTGGAGCGCACAGTCGAGCGCGTACGCATGGTCCAGGACTATCTCGAAATCCCGCTTATCGTCGAAAACGTCAGCTCCTACGCCGCCTTTACGGCTTCCGAGATGACCGAGTGGGAGTTCCTCGCGGAGGTCGTCGAGCGCGCCGACTGCGGCATTCTGCTCGACGTGAACAACATCTACGTCTCGGCCATGAACCACGAGTTCAATCCCTTCGATTACGTCAACGCCGTCCCCGCAGACCGCGTGGCGCAGATTCACATCGCCGGCCACTCGCGCTACAAGAAGTTCATCCTCGACACCCATGACCACCCGGTCATCGATCCGGTATGGGAGCTTTACGCGCGCGCCATCGAGCGCTGCGGGCCCACGCCCACGCTGCTGGAGTGGGACGATCACATTCCCAGCTTCGACGAAGTCCACGCCGAAGCCCTCAAGGCCAATCGCTACCTGCGTCGCCAGGCCCCCGAACTCGTAGAGGCCGCCTCATGAACCTTGAGTCGATCCAGCGCGCGATGGCCGCCGCCGTGATGCAGCCGCTTACGCCGGGCGATACCATGCGCGAGCGCACGCCGGAGGGCCGCTCCATGGCCGACGTGGCGGCGTCGTTTATCGCGCCCAACAGTCAGCTCACGGCCTTCGAGCGCCTGGAAATCTACAATCGCCAATACTGGTTCCGCGTTCTCGGCGCCCTTCAGGAAGATTTTCCCGCGCTGCGCGCCGTCCTGGGCAGCGCGCGCTTTGAGGCTCTCTCCATCGCTTATCTCACCGCGCATCCCAGCCGGTCGTTCTCGCTGCGCAATCTTGGCTCGAAGCTCCCCGATTGGCTCGCCGCTCACCCCGAGCACACCGGCCGCCGCCACTCGTTCGCCGTCGATGCAGCACGCGTCGAATGGGCTTTTGTCGAGTCCTTCGACTCAGCCGAACGCACCCCGCTCACCCTCCCCCAGATCTCCGCCCTCGACGCCCAATCGCGCCTGGCGCTGCAGCCGCACCTCCAGCTCATGGCTTTAAGTTATCCGGCCGACAACCTGGTCCTCTCGCTGCACGATCGCGAAAAGCGGTTGGCCAACGAGGCCGGCGTCAAGCACGAGGACCAAACCGAAGCTCCGGCAAATCTCGCCAAACTGCGCCGGCGGCCCACGTGGCTGGCTGCGCACCGCGTCGATTTTTCCGTCTACTATCGCCGCCTGCGGCAGGAAGAGTTCCTGACCCTCGCGGCTCTCCGCCAGGGCAGGCCGCTCGGCGAATCTATCGACCACGCCTTCGCGGCCTCCGCCATTCCCGGGCCGCGCCGCGCCGCGCGCGTTCGGGCGTGGTTCGCCAACTGGGCCCAGTTCGGCTGGATCTGCGCTGCCGAATCGCAATGGGGATGAGCCATCCAGGCAGATTCCTGACCGCTGAGTGGATGAATGTGCTGATGCTCAACTACGCGGCCGATCCTCCTTTGCTGCGGCCATTTGTCCCTGCAGGCACTGAACTTGACTTATTCGAGGGCCGCGCATACGTCAGCCTCGTCGGTTTTGAATTCAATCGCACGCGTGTCTTTCGAATCCCGGCGCCGTTTCACCGCTCCTTCGAGGAGGTCAATCTCCGTTTCTACGTCAGGCGCGCAGCACGGCGAGGCGTCGTGTTCATACGTGAGCTTGTCCCAAGATCTGCTGTAGCGGCGATTGCGCGCGCCGCCTTCGGCGAGAACTACTCGACCGTAACGATGTCGCATCGTGTATACGCTCGACCGGATGGAGAAATTGAGGTGGAATACTCCTGGGGTTCAGGGCCGCAGCGATGTTCCATGCAAATCAAAAGCGGCGGGCAGGGCATTCTTCCCGCGGACGGCTCCCTCGGTCAATTCATTACCGAGCACTACTGGGGATACTCGGCGCGATCGGGTGGCAGATGCCTTGAATACGAGGTTCAACATCCGCGTTGGCTGGTTAGGGAAGGGAAGAGCGCGGAGTTTTCAGGGGACCCGGCTTCGTTCTATGGAATCGAATTCGCAAAAGTACTCAAGCGCCCTCCGGATTCTGCCTTTCTTGCCGAGGGATCTCCCGTGACGGTATTCAAAGGGACCGAAATCAATTGATCGCTCCGCGCCCCGCCCTCTTGCTCCTTTTCTTGAAGAGGTGGCATTGCCGGAAACGCAACCGCATCGGAAGGGAATGTTATGTCCGCACTCGCCAACGCCTACGCCCGCTTCGCCCGCCTGCTCAACTACCTTGAATGCCCGCTGCTGGCGGCCATCCGTCTTTATTGGGGCTGGCAGTTCGCGCAGGATGGGTGGGGCAAGCTGCATCATCTCGAACGGGTGAGCGCATACTTCGCCACCCTCAATCTTCCCGCGCCCGCCGCGACCGCGCTCTTCGTCTCTATCCTTGAATTCGTGGGCGGAATCCTGCTCGCCGCAGGCATCCTCACGCGCATTACGGCGCTGCTGCTCTTTGTCAATATGACTGTCGCCTTCTGGGCGGCGGAAAAGGATGCGTTTCTGGCTGTGATTTCCAATCCCGACAAGTTCCAGGCCGCCGACGCGTATAACTATTGGTTCGCCGCGCTGCTCATCCTCATCCTCGGCCCCGGCTGGCTCTCGATCGACACGCTTCTTGCCCGTCTTTTCGCCCCCGGTCGCAAACTCTGAAGGCCTGCGCTCACGCATTTCTCCTTCTGCTGCGTCGCGAAGCCGATGCCGCGAAGTGGCAATTTCCTCAACAAATTGCCACCTGGCACAATGCCACAAGGGCTCTATCCGAAGGAGAAATGCCTTATGATTCCCACAATCTCCTTTGAGACTGTGGACTCCATGCGCATCGCCTACCTGCTCACATCGCTTGGCATCGGCGGAGCGGAGCGCCAGGCCCTGGCCATCGCCGAGCGCATGCGCGAGCGCGGCCATGCCGTCATCGTTGTCACACTGCGCCCACGCCTCGAAGAAGAATGGCCCACATCGCTTCCCGTCTTCCGCCTTTGCGTGCACAAAAATCCGTTCAGCTTCCTCTCCGCACTCGTCCGCGCGCGCCGCTATCTCCACGATGTGCGCCCCGATTTGATCCACAGCCACAGCTTTCACGCGAACATTTTGGCGCGCCTGCTCAAGCTGCTCGTTCCCGCGCCCGCGATCGTTTCAACCATTCACAATATTTACGAAGGCGGTGGGCTGCGCATGCTGGCGTACCGGCTCACTGACCCGCTCTGCCGCCGCACTACGGCCGTCAGCAAGGCCGTCGCCGATCGCTTCATCGCTCTCCGCGCGGTGCCAGCGCAAAAATGCACCGTGCTCCTCAACGGCATCGACGCTGACGAATTCACTCCCGACCCCGTCCGCCGCGCCAAAACCCGCGCTGCCCTCGCCGCCAACTCCGATTTCATTTGGCTCGCCGCGGGACGCCTTGCACTCTCCAAGGACTATCCCAATCTGCTCCGCGCCTTCGCCATCGTCCATGCCTCATGCCCCGATGCGCGCCTCTGGATCGCGGGGCAGGGAACGGCCGACGAATCGTCCGCGCTTTTATCTCTGGCCGCGGAATTGGGCGTTGACCGCACGATGCAATGGCTGGGCTTGCGCCACGACCTTCCCGCTCTGCTCGATGCCGCCGACGCCTTCGTTCTTTCGGCGGCCTGGGAAGGAATGCCTCTGGCTCTGGCCGAGGCCATGGCGATGGAGAAGCCCGTCGTCGCAACCGACGTGGGCGGCGTGCGCGAATTGGTTTTGGGCGCCGGCACGATCGTCCCCGCCCGCGATGCGGAGGCCCTGGCTCAAGCGATGCTTGTCCTCATGCGCGAGACTTCCGCGGCCCGCGCAGCGCAGTGCCGCGCCGCTCGCCAGCGCATCCAGCAGCATTTCTCCATCGAAGCGCGCGCCGGCGAATGGGAATCCTTTTACCGCGCTCTCGCGGGCCACCCAGCAACATCAGACGACCCGCCTTCACCCGAGCGTCGCCGCGGTTAGTGCGGATCGGACTATGGATCATCGTCTGCCGTCTCCCTGGCGGCGCGATGAATCCGCGCGTCACGGAAATGACAATTCCCCAAAAAGCGAAAGGGCTGGAGCAGCGCCCGGCCCTTCGTATTCCGCTTTGCCCATGCTTCAGAACGTGAAGGCCGCCTGAAAGAAGATTCTGCGCGCTGCCGATCCGGAAGGCGAGGCGAACATGCCGCTGGCTAGCTTGGTCGACACATCGAACCGGCTGCCCGGACCGGTGATTCCCGTCTGCGAGTTAAAATCCGGGGCCACCGTTCCCGACGGAGTTCCCAGGTTGATGTCGTTGAACAGGTTGAGCGCCTGCGCACTGAAGGTGAGTGAATACTTGCGGCCGGTATTGGACATTCCGCCCCGCATTCCGCCCCCGCCGCCGCCGAAGGGTCCGCCGAATCCGCCGAATCCGCCCCCGCCATGTCCGTGTCCACCGCCGCCGCCCGGAGGTGGTCCACCCTGCGGGCCGCCGCTCGATTCCACCCTCGGTCCGATGCCCCACGACCGGCTTAGCCGCAGATTCACAGCCACGCTCGACGGACTGTTGCCGAAGTCGGACGGCAGAACCGTTTCACCGGTTTGCGGATTGGAGTCCAGACAGCCAAAGGAGGTGAGCGCATACTGGGTCACGGCCGATGTGGAACCGCACGCAGACGAGGATGCGAAGGCCGGCCGGTCATTGAAGAAATTGTCGCCGGTCAAATCGTTGATCGTCGTAATGTTGAAAGGCCTTCCCGCCTGGGCTACCAGAAACGGATTGAACGTAACCCCCCAGGGGCCTGTATAGCTGCCCATGAGAAAAATCATCTGCGGCCTCACGAACGAGGCCCGTCCGTAATCCTGGCTCAGGTCGTAGGAGTTCGACGGATTCGAGCCTCCTCCGCCATCGGAATTCGCGTCCGTCCAGTTGTAAAAGCCCATCACGCTGAAATTCGGCGTAAAGCGCGCGTTGATGTTCACAATGATCTGGTTCTGCTTGAAGACCGCTTCCGGATAATACTGGTCCACGATGCCCAGGCCGGGATTCGGTCTCGGCCCCGTGGTGCTGTTGTAATAGACCGTCCCCGGCAGAGGCTCGTATGCATTCGAGTCCCGCACCACCAGTTGGTGCACGCCCATCGAGCGCAGATACGTGAACGTCAGCGTGGAGACCTTGGTCAACTGCCGCTCCAGGCTGGCTCCGAACTGCTCAGTGTACGGCGCGTGGTAGCTGGGAGCGATGGTGTCGATCTCCGGCGACACCGCGCTTCCCGAACCGCAACTGGCAAGGTCGATGGCGCTCAGGCTGGTCGCGGTATAGCAGGTCGGATTGTTGATCACCGTCTGGGTCTGCGCCCTGGCCGTGCCGTTGTATTGCTCCAGGTTCATCAGGTCCTCAATCTGAAAACGGTCGTAGAACAATCCCACCCCGCCGCGCAGCACCGTCTTGGCCTGTTTGCGGTTCTTGTGCCCGTCCAGCGCATACGCGAACGCCACGCGCGGACCCCAGTCGCTGTGGTCCGCGGTGTGGTTCTGCGTCTCCCAGCGCAAACCGCCGGAGAGGGTCAGGCTGGGGTTGAACTTCCAGTCGTCCTGGAAGAACAGCGCGCCATCGAAGAGATTGCCTGCAAACGCCTCGGGCCCGGCGGTGTAAGTGAGGTTGTTGGGCGTGCACTGGCCCGGCGCTCCGTTGCTCGCCGGCGGGCAACTGGCCGCAATCTGGGCCACCGTTTGGCCCGCCGCCAAACCGTTCAGCGTATCGACGTAGGCCGCCAGCGAGGGGAAACTGAAGCTGCCGTTGAAGTTTGAATCGGTCGATGTCGCCTGGCGGTTGTCGCGCAGCCATGTGCCGAATTTGATGGCGTGCTTGCCGGCCGTCATGGTGGTAATATTCTGCAACTCGTAATGGTCGGCGTGGCCGGTGGACGATTGTGCCCCATTGCCGCCGCCGGAAAAATAATTGGCAACGCCCACCGTCGGCGCCGTGCTCACCGGCGACTCCGATGTGATCTGCCGCCGGTATTCAAACCGCGTCTCGTTCACGATGCGGTCGTTGATGATCTCCGAATCGCTCACCTGCAGCGTATGTTCGATGGTGTCCGAAGTGGCGTTCTGGGTGGGCAGCGATGTCGATCCGATCTGCCCGCTCACGTTGTTGCGGAAGAACTGGTAACGCAGCGTCAGCGTGCTCTTCTGTCCCAGTTGGAAATCGAAACGCGGAGAGATTTCAGTGTGCGTCGCGGGCGTGAACAGGCCCCCGGAAACCGGAATGATTTTGCCGCTGGAATCTGTGGGAACGGACCACAGGCCCGTCGCCGGATCTTGAACAGCGGTGTCTGCCGTGTAAATGCTGGCGTCCTGGTTGTTGCGCTGCTCCACGCTGAAAAAGAACGAGGCCGACTTCGACAGCGATCCGCTCAGCGTGCCGTTCATCATGATGCTGTGATAGGGCGGTATGGTTTGCGTAAACGGGTTGCCGGTGTTGAACGAGCTGTCGTTGCCCATGCCGAAGAACCGCCCGTGCAGCACGTCGGTTCCCGGTTTGGTCAAAATCTCGATGCGCCCGTATCCCAGCCGGTCGAACTCCGCCGAAAACGGATTCTGATTGATGCGGATTTCGCGGATCGCCGACTTCGGCGGCAGTTGCCCGCCGGTAAATCCATCGATATAAATTTGCCCGCCGTTCGGTCCGGCGGAGGGGCCGGCGAGCGCCGTCAATTCGTTTGACAACTCATCCGGGTCGTCCGACAGCGCATCGAGATCCTTGCCTTTCAGAACGATCGCACTTGAGTTTTCGCCGGCTTCCACGCTTACCTGCGGCGCCCCTTCATCGGTGACCACCACCTGCTGTTCCGCGGCTTCAATCGCCATCTTGACGTCGACATTCTTCACCTGCCCCGGGGTCAGCTGAATGGGAGCCGAAACGAACGGCGCAAAGCCGTCGAAGGTGGCCTGGATCACGTAGCTCCCCGCCGGCAGCCCGTGCACCTGATAGCCGCCGGCCGCATCGGCGGTGGCGGTGGCTACGGCCTTTCCCGCCGCAGTGCTCACTGACACCTGTGCGCCGGGAATCAGGGCGCCGCTCGGGTCGGTAATGTGCCCGTGCAGCATGCCCGTGGCCGCGGCCTGCACCCTCGCAGCACCAGCCGCAGGCGGCGCAGCCTGCGCCGGCGCGGCGCTCTGCCCATGCGCCGCCGCTGCCACCGCAAAAGCGATTGCCAAAGCAAGAACAAAATGTATAAAGCAGTGCAACCTTGAATACACGTCTCCCTCGTTTCGTTCGAATGAATCCTGATGTCCGCCTACTGGACGGCTTCTTCGGGTGCGCTTGAGCCCATGCTCCAGTTCGCGAGCAGATCCTGGCTGGCCGGAGCCTCGAGCAGCGGCTCAACGCCCGCCAGCAGGGTAATCGCCGTAACTTCCGATGCACCCTGGGTCGAAACCAGCATTACCGCTTCGCCCTTCTGCAAATCGGTTAGCTGAATCACGGGTGCGCGGCTCAACATCTGCTGCGAATCGCCGCCGTTGCCACCGCCGCGCTGCATTCCCGGCGGCCCGCTTCCGGTTCCGCCATTTCTCGCGCCGCCGCTCTGGCCTTGTCCGCCGTATCCACCCGCCGCCATTCCCTTCAGCCGCGCCGCCAGCATCTGCGCCATGCGGTCCGGAAGCCTTCGCATCTGCGACTCAGCGGTGATGTGAACCGTGACCTGCTTCTTGGTGAGCAGATCCTTCACCACCAGGGTTGCGCCGGCTGGATCGACAGAAGCGATCGTCCCCGAGATGTTGCGAAAGCTGCCGGAAACCACTTCGTCTGCCGCGATCTCGGTTCCATCCGCATTTTTCTGCCCGCGCGCCCGCAACTGGTCGCCCGGTTGAATGACGCCGATGGGCGCCTTGGTGGCTTCTTCAAATCGAACCGAGCCTGGCGCGTACCGCATCAATGCCGTCGCCGGTGTAATGTGAACCGTGACCGACTTCGCCGTGGGGCCCGCTCCGCTTGCGATCACAATCACGCCGCCCGCCGCATCCACGCTCTTTACCAGTCCGCCCACGCCGTGCTGCCACTCTTCGGTCTCCTGCTGCTGCTTCTTGGCCACGTCCTGCTGCTTGATGGCCACAATGCGCAGAGCCTGCGGCATGGCGCCGGTCGCATTCGGATCGAGATTCACCAGCACCCGGTCCCCCACCGCCAGCTCGTTGAGCGTCATGGCGACGGCGGCGCTCAGATTCGTTTGCCCAGGCTCGACGCGCTTGAGATCCGCGGTCGCCGGCACTTCAAACTGCCGCGCGTCTCCCTGCGCCGGCTTGACTGTCAGCAGGTCGCCGCTGATTGCGGTAATGGTGCCCAGGAACCGCGCCGACGCTGCTTGCGCGCTCGCCTTCGGCACGGCCGGCAACAAGGCCAACAGCCCCAACGCCGCGATGCCAAGCGCAGTGCGCGCGATCTTCGCACTTCTCATTTTCCGTTTTTCTCCGCGGTCCGGGCAGCGCCCGTGCCTCGAGTGAGATATCCGTCTCTATTCCGGTAGACGGAGCAGTGCGGGAAAAGGTTGAAGCCGCGGCACGGTCGCGTATCACGACAAGAAATCGGCCCGAGCTGCAATCTATAAACCTATTGGTTGCAATCGACTGGAGGCTCACTCTTTCGGGAAAAAGCTGTTGCTGAAAAGCATCGATCTATGTTTCTCTGCGCGTTCCGGCGCGCTACTGCTCGAGCTCTGCCGTCTCCAGAAACGTATACTTCCCCGACGGTGAAGGGACCACGTGGGCCAATCTTTTGTTGTGCACGACGATCGTGTCGAGATACCACAGATTGAAGGCGGGCAGATCGCGCGCCAGGATCTGCTGTGCCTGGATGTAGTCCGCGCGCCGCCGATCCATGTCCCCGCTCTCGGCCGCGTCGTCCAGCAGCGCATCGAGCTGTGGATTCGCATAGCGGCCGCGATTCGCTCCCTTGGGCGGAAAACGCGCCGAGGAAAATACGTAGCTAAAGATATCCGGCTGCTCATTGCCGCCAATCCAATACAGCGAATACATCTGAAATGCGCCGCGCGTCACATCCGCGTAAAAGGTCGCGAACTCATTGCTGCGCAGATCGAGCGCGATCCCCACCTTCGCCAATTGCTGTTCGAAAACCGCCGCCAGCAGCCGCGCTCTTTCGTCCGTGCTGGTCTTCATCGCCAGATGGAAGCGAATCCCATCCGCGCCGCGGCCATATCCAGCCTCATCGAGCAACTGCTCCGCGCGCGCCGGATCGTAATCGTAGCGCGCCACGTCGCCCGTCCACGCCCAGTGGCTTGCCGGCAGCAGGCTCAGCGCAATGCGCGCATGGCCGCCCAGCAGCGTGCGAATGATCAGGCCGCGGTCGATGGCGAACGCAATCGCCTGCCGCACCCGCACATCCTTCAGGAGGGGGTCGACGGTGTTGAACGCGAGATACTGAACCTCAGTGCCGGCGGTGGATTCGATCACCAGATTGGCGCGGCCGGCCAGCACCGGCAGCGCGTCCATGGGCAGCGAATTGACCTCTACGTCGCCCGATCCCTTCTCCAATTCCAGCGACTCGGTGATCGCGTCCGGAACCACCGCAAAGCGAACTCGCTCGATGCTGGGCACCACCGACCAGCTCAGCGGATTCCGCTCCACCACTACGTCCTGATCGATGCGCTGGCTCACGAACCGGAACGGCCCCGTTCCCACCGGAAGGCGCCAGAAATCCTTCCCGCTTCCGTAAGGAACAATCCCGATGGCGCCGGTGGAAAGATTGGTCAGCAGAAAATTGTCCGCGTGCTTGAGATGAAAAACCACGGTATGCGCATCGCGCGCTTCCACCGTATCGATAGACGCGTACGTTGCCGCCTTGGGCGAAATCACGGTGCCGTCGCGCATGGAGTTGACGGTCCACAGCACATCCCGCGCCGTCAACGCGCGCCCATCCGCGAACCTGACTCCTGCGCGCAGATGAAACACCAGGGTGCGCGCATCCGGCTGCTCCCAGTTTTCAGCCAGCGCGGGCGTGAAATGAAATTTCGCATCCCGCGCCACCAGCCCGTCGAACAACAATTCATCGATATGCTCCGACGGTTCATCCGTGCCTACCCGGGGATCGAGATTGGCCGGGCTGCTCTCGATGAGAAACACCACGGTGCGTGGATCTCTCCGCGCCGAATGACAACCCGCCGTCGCTAGAAGCAACAATGCTGACATCCCGAGCAGCGGTCGCCGCAGCGGCAGAATTCGAAGGTCTGCACTGCGCCTTTCGAATGGAGTCTCCGGTTCGTTGCCTGACGCTGCCGCCAACTCTGGGTGCCCCACCTTCGGCGCGTCTTTGTTTTTGCGCCTAAGGTGGGATAGCACGAATCCCAACCGGCCACGGCACGGGACCCTATCCATACGTCACCTGTCCCAGCACCACCGGCCGCCTTGCTCCCGTAGCCGAGGGCACGTTCCCCGGCAGACGATGCCACGTTTGCCAGGCAAGCAGCGCAAACGCGGCGGCCTCTTTTGCTTCCGGCGGCAATCCAAACTTCCCGCTCGCCGCGAGCTCACACCCCATTGGCTGCAGACGCGCTCTCAACATCTCCATCAGCGTTCTGTTCCGCGCTCCGCCTCCTGAAACAACAAAATCGACATCGCGCCCACGCATGCGCGGCAGTACAAACCGCTCATAGCTGCGGGCAATCGTCTCCGCCGTCAGCGCCGTTGCCGTTGCCAGCGCATCTTCTCCTTTTCGGCTACCGCGAAGACACTGCTTCAAGAATTCCGCTGCGTACTCCCGTCCAAACTGCTCGCGCCCCGCGGTCCGCGGCGGCTTCAAGCGGTAATAGGGATTGCGCAGCGCTTGAGCCAGCACCGGCGCCAGCACCGCGCCCTGCGCCGCCAGGGCTCCGTTTCGATCGAAGGCCTTGCCAAACAATTCTTGCGCCAGCCAGTCGATCACCATATTTCCCGGACCGGTATCGAAGCCAATCACCGCATCCGCACGTGCGCCTGCCGGAATCGCGGTGAGGTTTGCAATCCCTCCAACGTTCTGCAAGACGCGTCCGCGCCGGGCATCGGCAAACAACACGAAATCGAGCAGCGGCACCAGCGGTGCGCCTTGTCCGCCGGCCAGCAGATCGGCGGGGCGAAAATTCGAAACCACCGGCACACCCAGGCGCGACGCGATCGCCTGCGCCTCGCCCGCCTGCCAGGTGCAGGCAAACTTGCGGCCCAGGTACAGCTCTGCTCGCGGCTGGTGATAAAGCGTCTGCCCGTGGCATCCGATCAAATCGAGCTTCACTGCGCGCCGCTTGGCGGTCTTCTCCACGGCTTCGGCATACGCCATGCCCAGCCGCCAGTTGAGACGCGCCAGCTCCGCCGTTGAAGTCGCGCGCGCATTCATGGCCGCCAGGATGGCTGCGCGCAATTGCTTCGGGAACGAAAAGCTCGCCTCCGCGATCAGCTTCAGCGTTGGCCGCGCGCGTCCCGCCGCAATGCGCACGACGGCCACATCGACGCCATCGGCGGAGGTCCCGCTCATCACTCCGGCCACGGTCATTGCACGCGCGCTCATGAGATCTCCGCAGGCGCCGCGGCCCGGGGAGCGATCGCGTCTGCTTCGCTGGCCGCAACCCGCTCGCGGAATCGAAGCATCCGCTCCCGCAGCGCATCGAGTTGTGTGGCCGTGAGCGCTCGTGCGATTCCACGGGCATACAGCCGTTCCCGCTTGCGCGCAGCCTCGCGGGCCCGCCGGAGCAGCAGAGTGCGAAACGCCGCCGAGCGCTCGGCTTCGGCAATCAGCGCCTCATAGCTGCGCAGGATCAGCTCCGCGCTATGGCAGATTTCGAGCAGGTCGCTTCCCGCGCGAACCGCCGCAATGGCGGCTTCGTCCACGGGGAGAAACTTGAGAATGCCGCCCATCTCCAGATCGTCGGAGAGTATGATACCGCGATAACCGATCCGCTTGCGCAGCACCGTGGTAATCCAAAAATCCGACGCGCTCGCGGGCCGGTTTTTGCCGGGCGTGGCGGGATACGCGGCATGATTCATCATGATCATCGGCATGGCGGCATGCAGCTCGCGATAGGGAACCAGGTCTTCGTTCCAGATCTGCCGCCAGGTGCGCCCGATCTCCGGAGTTACAAAATGCGTGTCTCCGGAAGCGCCGCCCAGTCCGGGAAAGTGCTTTCCGCAGCCCGTCACTCCCTGCGCCGCCAGCCCCACGAGAAACGCCCGCGCGAAATCGGTCACCCGTGTTGAATTCGCTCCAGGCGGCCGCGAGCCGAGCACCTCTGCCGACTCGGGCAATGCCAGATCCACCACCGGCGCCAGCGTGGTATTAAAGCCGAACGCCTTTACCGCGCGCGCGATCAGCTCTCCGAACTCGCGCGCCAATCCCAGTTTGCTTGCCGCACCAGCCTTGGCTGCCCGATCCTTGCGCGCACTTTGCACATGGGTGGGATTACGCATCGCCGCGCCCACCGCCTGTGCCGACGGCAATGCTCCCAGCGCATCGCGCAGCCGGTTCACGGTTCCGCCTTCCACGTCCACGCAGCGCACGCTGTACGGCGCGCCCAGCCCCGTCGCCTCATTCAGCAGAGCGCGGGTCTGCGCCGCATCGGCAACGTTGCGCTTGAAAAGAATCACGCCGCCGGGCCGCACCAGCCGCAGCCACGCGCGCTCCAGCCCCGTGAGCTCAACGCCGCCCAATCCCACTACCAGCAGCTCGCCCGCGGCATGGCGCAATCTCGCCGTCACGCTTTCTCCTTCAATTCCTGCTGCAATTCTTCCAGCAGATTCAGCGCCTGCAGCGGCGTAAGCTGGTTCACGTCCGTGGCCTCGATCCGGTCCACAATGCGCTGCGACAATGGCGTGAAGATGGTCATCTGCATCGGCTCCGGCGCCGTCTCCACCTGCACGCTCTGCCGCTCCTGCTTCTCGTGCTGCCGCAGGACATGCTTCGCGCGCTCGATTACTGCCGCAGGCAGCCCGGCGAGCCGCGCCACTTCAATCCCGTAGCTCTTGCTCGCCGCGCCGGGCTCGATGTGGTGCAGAAACACGATGCCGCCCGCGGCCTCTTTTACGCCTACGCGCAGATTCCGCACCCGCGGCAGCTTTTCCGCCAGCAGGGTCAGCTCGTGATAATGCGTCGCAAACAGTGTGCGCGCGCCGGTCTCCGCGTGCAGAAACTCAACCGTCGCCCATGCCAGCGAGAGCCCGTCGAAGGTCGCCGTCCCGCGGCCCATCTCGTCAAGCAGGATCAGCGAGCGAGGCGTCGCGGTATTCAATATCGTCGCCGTCTCAGTCATCTCCACCATGAAGGTCGACCGTCCGCGGGCCACGTTGTCACTTGCGCCGATGCGCGTATAAATGCGATCCACCAGCCCCAGCCGCAGGCTCTCCGCCGGCACAAAGCTGCCCATCTGCGCCATCAGCACCAGGAGCGCCGCCTGCCGGAGATAAGTGCTCTTGCCGCCCATGTTCGGCCCCGTGATCAGCAGCAGGCTCGGTCCCTCTGAGCCCGACGCGTCGTTCCCCGCGCGTAAATACACATCGTTGGCGATGAACCGTCCCTCGCGCGTCTCCTCCATCCACTGCTCGATGACTGCATGGCGCGCGGCCACAGCTTCGAGCAGCGGTTCCTCGCAAAGCTGCGGCCGCGCATACCGTCTTCCCGCCGCCAGGTGCGCGAAACCGGTCAGCAGGTCGGCCTCAGCCACCGCCGCAGAACTGCGCTTGATGCGGCCAGCCGCTGCAAGCACGGCCGCGCGCAGTTCGGCAAAGATCCGCTTCTCGATTTCGATCGACCGGTCGTGCGCGGAAAGAATTTTCCGCTCGTATTCCTTCAGCTCCGGCGTAGTAAACCGCTCCGCATTCACCAGCGTCTGCTTGCGCTCGTAGTCGGCCGGCGCCAGTGACAGGTTGGTCTTCGTGATCTCGATGTAGTATCCGAAGACGGTGTTATAGCGCACCTTCAGCGAGCCGATACCGGTCCTTTGCCGCTCCCGCTCCTCGATAGCCGCGATCGCCTGCCGCCCGGTGCTCGACACGGAGCGCAGATCGTCCAGCTCGGCGTCGACGCCAAGGGCGATGGCGCCGCCATCGGCCAGCGTCAACGGAGGCTCAGCCACCAGCGTCCGCGCAATCCGCGCCGTGACGTCATCGAGCGTATCGAGCCGCGCCGCAATGTTGCGCCACAACGGCGCGGTCATCGCTCGCAGTGCGTTCTTGAGGCCCGGCAGCCGCGCCAGGCTTGCCGCCATCGCGCGCACGTCGCGCGGCCCCGCCGAATCCAGCGACAGCCGCGCCAGCAGCCGCTCCAGGTCCAGAATGCCACCGAACGCCCGGCGCGTCTCCTCGCGCTTGAGCAGGTCGCCATGCGCCTCAGCGACCGCTTCATAGCGCGCCTCGATTTCCGCCTCATTGTTGAGCGGACGCAGAATCGTACCTTTGAGCAGCCGCTTGCCCATCGGCGTCACGCAGGCGTCCAACGTGCGAAACAGCGTGGCACGTTCGTCCTGGCCGGCAAACAGCGGTTCGACAAGTTCGAGATTCCGCACCGTCACCGCGTCCAGCTCCAGCGCCGTGGAGTGCTCCTCGAACTTCAAGCTGTCGATGTGCAGCGCCTCGTTCTTCTGCGTTGTCCGCACGTAGTGCAGCACGGCGCCGGCCGCAATCGCCGCCGCCTCGTGCCCGTTCAACCCGAATCCTTCGAGCGACCTCACGTTCAGTTGCCGCTCCACCAGCGGAACCGCGAATTCGTGCGTCCATACCCAGTCCTCTACGCGTGTGCGCGCCGGAATGCGCTCCAACTCCACCGGAAGTTCCGCGCTCGAAGCCACCAGCACCTCGCGCGCGCCCGACAACAGGATCTCGTCCACGGCTTGCGCCCGCGCGTTCGCTCCGTTAAACTCGGCCGTCCGAAACTCTCCGGTCGAAACGTCAAGCAGCGCCACCGCGCAAATACTTTCGCCCTGAATTGCGGCTTTTCTGTCCCGGATCTCCGGAACCTTGAAGGGTACGGATTTTGGGCCGTACGTCGAATTGGCGGAATCGACCGTAGCGTTGGCCCCGATAGTGCGCTTCAGGCTCGGCCCCACTTCAAACAACGCCGCGAGAAAATTATTCTGCTCCTGTCCTAGGCCCGCATCGAGCGCCGTTCCCGGCGAAAGCACTCGCGTCACCTCACGGCGGACGATCTTCTTGGTGAGCTTCGGGTCCTCCATCTGATCGCAGAGCGCAATCCGGTATCCCTTCCTGAGCAGCCGCGTCAGATAGCCTTCGACGGCGTGGAACGGAACCCCGCACATCGGAATCTGCCTGTCTTTATCCCGCGCCGTCAGGGTCAGTTGCAGCTCGCGGCTGGCCACCGCTGCGTCGTCGTAAAACAGCTCGTAAAAATCGCCCATCCTGAAAAACAGCAGCGCGTCCGGATTCTCCCGCTTGGCGGCAGACCATTGCCGCATGAACGGAGTGAGTTCGGCAGCACTCCTGTCAGGAGGGAGCTGCGCAGCCGCGGTCGAGCCCTTGCCCAGAGGAGAACTCAGCGCAAACTCCTCCGCCACAGGTTGGTCTGAAGGGGGAACCGGCGCAGCCGCGTCAGGTTGGAGGTCGTCTCGGATCACGCTGCCTTCCAGCTTACCGCGTCGGCGCCGCCGCGGTCCTGTTGCGCCCGTCTTCGCCGTGCCGGCGAGCACGCGAAAGAAAAATCCCCGTCCCGCGGGCTGCCCATTTACAATCGTTGCGCCCTAAAGAGCCGGCTCAAAGCGAGTTTCCCCAGAGCACTGAAACCGAATTCTCCAAGGAGGAGATGAAGATGAACAAAATAGTACGGTACACCGCCTGCGCGTTGTTTTTCACGATAGCCGTGTGGGCTTCGAACGCTTCGCTCGCGCAATCACCATTCGACGGAACCTGGCGCACCAACATGGCGCAAACCAAGTTCTCGCCGAAGCCTCAGGTTTTTTACCTCAGTGAGGGCTGGTACCACTGCGTCAGTTGCAATCCCGCCTTCGACATCAAGGCCGACGGCACCGATCAGGCGGTCACCGGCCAAACCTACGACACCATCAGCGTGAGCGTAGTAGACGACCACACTCTTTCCATTAGCACCAAGAAGGCCGGCAAGGCTGTCGCCGAGCAGACCCGGAGCGTCTCCGCCGACGGCAAGACGCTCACCATCAAGACCACTTCCCACCCCGTGAACAGCGATCAGCCCGTAACGGCCGAGGCCACTGCCAAGCGCGTCGGCATCGCGCCCTCCGCCGTCCACGCAACTTCCGGTCAATGGCAGCTTGAAAAGGTCAAACTCAGCGACAACGACCTGCTCACCACCTACAAGAGCAACGGCGACGAGCTGACCATGACGACCCCCGTCGGCGAGAGCTATACCGCGAAACTCGACGGCAGCGACTATCCCGTCAAAGGCTCGTACTCCCACAACCTGGTCTCTCTAAGGAGCATCAACGCGCACACCATCGAGGAGACCGACAAACGAGACGGCACGGTCATCGAGGTCGACACCATGACCGTTTCACCGAACGGGAAGACCATGACCGTGGTCGCGGACAACAAGCTGTTTGGCCGCACCTCGACCTACGTCGCCACGAAACAGTGAACGGCGGGCGTCGTGCTGATCACGGTTCTGGCTTCGCTTCGGGATTCCACCGGGCCACTGATCCGCCTGAGGTGTTGCGCATACCTCAGGGCGCAGCTCTTTCCGCGTCCATGCAAACCGCCGCCCGCGGAATCCGCTGGCCTTGCTGCTCTTACGCCGTGGTATGATCGGCGAAACATCGAGTCCAGTGGATTTCCGGGACGGGGTGCGCTATGTCGCCGCAGGATTTCCTTGAGAAGATCCATCTCTTCATAGCGCTTTGGCGCACTCGGCGTTTCGATCAGTTGGCCGCCGCCGGCGCAGTGGCCGGAGCCGCCGCCTTTATATGGGTTCTCAGCGGCAAAACGCCCATTCCACTCGCCGAACCCTATCGCAAAATCGTCCTCATCGCGCTCGCCTGCTTCACGGCCGGATGCACGGTCTTTCTGGTGGTTCGCGTCTCCCGCATCCAGGATCCGAACACCGGCGTCGGCGCGCAGGCGCTGCCCAGCTCGGTCCGCGGCCCGCTCCCGTTCACTGAGGCCGATGGCGATCTGTTCCGCAAGCTGGGGCGCGACTACCTCATCGGCCAGGCGCTGGCCTACGTCACCAACGATCAGATTCCCGTGATTCTCGTCTCGGGAGAATCCGGCGTCGGCAAGACCTCTCTACTGCGCGCCGGGCTGACTGCTCCGCTGAAGGAGGGATTCGGGCGCAACGTCATCTACTGGGAGGCGAAGCCCACCAACCCGCTCGAAAGCCTCACGGCAACGGTCGTGGACGCGGTGGGCGAATCCGCAGGCCTGACCTCCTGCGACGACCTGTTCCAGAAGAGACCCCTGGCCGCGCGCCCCGTCGTCATCATCGATCAACTGGAGCAGTTGAGCCCTTCGAACGAAGCGCACGCTCCGGTCTACGAGCTGATCGTCAAAGCAGCGCATGCGCCTGCACCGCACCCGGCCACCTGGATCATCGCCTTTCGG
This sequence comes from uncultured Acidobacteriaceae bacterium, assembly GCA_963770555.1. Classification (GTDB taxonomy): domain Bacteria; phylum Acidobacteriota; class Terriglobia; order Terriglobales; family Acidobacteriaceae; genus Telmatobacter. The sequence continues at coordinate 1,533,738 of CAVYQC010000005.1, read as the reverse complement.
CGCGACTTTGTGGGCATCTACGAGTTTCTCGCCGAGCGCAGCCTCGCGCTTCCGTTCGTACTGGTCACGGCTTTCACGCGCGAAGAGGCCGAGCAGGTGATGGCTACGCTGGCCGACAAAGCCGGCGTCAGCTTCGAGCGCCAACTGCTCAAGGACTTTACCGCCTCGGCCGCGGTCAACGGCTCCGTCTCTTCGGTGGACATCGGAATCGGCACGCTGGTGCTGGTGAACCTGGCCAAACGCACCAAGAAAGATACCATCACGCTCGACGACTACAAGTTTGCCGGCGGCTCTTCCGGCGTGCTGATCGCGTATGTGAGGGATCAGCTCGCGGTCTATCCCGACGTGTGGCAGGAGGCGGTTCTTAAAGCGCTTCTGGCGCTCATCGATCCGGCCAAGAACCAGCGCATCGCCGAGGGCCGGACCGCAACCAGCCTGGCCGCGGGCTCCTCGCTCCCGCCGGGCCGGCTTGCAGTGATTCTCGATTCGCTGGCGGCGCCTCACATCCGCATCCTCGAAAAACTCGACACCTCCGACGGCGCCGATCCCGTCTTCCGGCTTCCGCACGAGCGCTTCATCCAACCCATCCGCACCCTGGCCGGCTCGCTGCTCGCCAAGGAGAGCCTCGCACAATTCGTTCTCGATACCGGCTTCAGCGGCTGGGTGCGCTCCCGCGATCCGCGCATGCTGCTCACCGGAAAAGATCTGAAACTGGTGCGGGAACTGGTGGCGCAACGCGCCGGCGCCTTTACAGCGGACACTCTCGACTACGTGCGCCGCAGCCTGCGCCGCGAACATCTCAGGCTGATAAAGAGAACCGCAGCGGTTGCGCTCGCGCTAATTCTCTTTGCTCTTTTCGCAGTTCGCGAGCAGTGGGTGCCGCAGAAGATTGCCGACACGAGCAGCAGCAACAAGCTCAATTTCGTGGTGGTCTCCGCTTACCCTGACATTGGCATCGTAACGACCGGCGACTTCTTCCCGGAGGGTTCCGCATACGAGCGCAATACGCGCATTTGGCGTGCTAACGATGGAGCGTTATTGAAGCTAGTTCCGGGAATCCGGCGCGCAATCAACGGGGCCCCGCCCAGAATCCTTGTCACCGATGCCAATGGCTCCGACACGATGGTCTTCGATATCAAGCAGCTTGCGGCAGCCCGCTCCAGTGCCTTCATTCCCCCGGACATGTACCCGTTTTTCGTGGAAAACGGTGAGTACTTCGGGTACCTGCACAACCCGAATCCACCCAAATCACGCGATTACCCAAACGAGCAGCTCTTCTTTTGGAAATCCAGTACGGGCGAGCGCATCGCCACTCCCGGCACCTACTCCAACTTGGATGTCAAGGGGCTCTTTCCCAATGAAGACCCGTCGAAATCCCGGCTGCTTCTCTCTGGACAAGTCCAGGGAACCGACTTCAATCAGCTCGAATTATGGAACCTGGCAACGAACGAATCGGTCCTACGGCTTGCGCGCCGCCAGGGAGCCGGGGTTTACTCCGTCGATTACCCCGGCGCATTGGTAGCACTGCGCGAAGACCTGGGCAAGGGCCACAGTGCCGTGGAACTGTACGATCTGCACACTGGCGCTTTGCTGCGCAACGCAACGGTCGACGGGTTCACGGCCGATCTGCGCTTCACCGCCGACAACACCCTGCTATTCATGAAACGGAACGGCAACTCCGGCGTCCTCCTGAGCGTAAAAGATCTCTCGCCAAACCCTCTCCTCGGCCCTGCAGACCCAGTCGACGTGAATGGCGTCGACGGCTCGGTCTCGTTCCAGTCCGGAAAGGACGTGGTCCTCCTTGTTCCAACATCCACAGCGGCATTTCGCTTACATGGCCTGGACATGAATACCGTTACCAAATTCATTCCTGACGCCTCAATGGACTCGGCTTTTGCCTTGACCAAGGATGGAACCTTGCTTCAATGCGACAGCTCCACGCCTTGCAAGCCCGTTGCCGCCGGTATAGTGTCCATTGGCCAGATGGTTGGCAGCGAGGTGGTCTATGCGCGGGCCAAGGAGGATAACAGTCTCATGCTGTTCGACTTTGCGGGAAAGCTGCTGGCCCAAGGCCTGGGCGGCGACTGGGGAAACGTATGGGCGCTCTCCTACAACGCCCATTGCGGCGATGTATTTGCCTGGAATTCGGCCTCTGAGCTGCTCCGCTACCGCGCCCGTTGGACCTTTTTCGGCCGCCCCTTCGCCGACGTCCACATCGGCTGCCGCGACGAGTAAGCCGCTCACCGCTGGCCTTGCGTCCGGCGGAGCGGATTGTGCACTGTCCGCGCTCCCTGATAAATCGGGCAGGTAAGAGCAGAAAAAAGACTATCGCGGACCTGCGCGGAGGTGTATTGTTAAGCGCACTCAGAAACCTTGACGAACCCCGCGCTTGGAATTGACGCGTGAGTTCGTTCGGGCGAAGCTCCGGGACGCGCAATGCGGGCCGTGCAATGTATGCGACGTGCGTTCAATGCGTGCCGCCCCCTCGGAGGTGTTCCCGTGATAAGCCTCAAAAAAATCCTTGAATGGATTCTCATTCTTCTCATCCTTCTGCTCCTGGTCGTGGTTCTGCTCCACTTCCGCGGATGTTTTGCCAAGCGCAACGCCCCCGGCCCGCTAACGATCGGCCCGGTCGGCTACTCCATCTGGCCTGACGGATCGGTGGCTGTGGCCATACCCATCGTCAACTCCGGCGAGCGCTCGGCCGCCGCGGTCAACGTAGCCCAGGTGAGTCTCGGCTCCGGCGCACTGCTGCTGCCCACCGCGCTGCCCGCTGCGCTGGGCGAAATCAACTCCGATGCGCGCGCCGTGCTGCAAACGCGCTTCAACGGAGTGAGCATGGGTGCGCAGACTCTCAAGGTCTCCGGCGTTTATACAGAGAGTGGAACAACGCACGATTTCTCGGCAACGGCTACGCTCAACCTGGCCGCGCCGCACATCGGCACCGTCGCCTCCGCCACCGGCACTGCCGTACCGAAGCATGTCACCTCCGGAGTGCCTACCGCGCCCGCTCCGACGACGCATGAGTTCGAAGACAACAACGAACTCGGGCCGGCCATCCCCATTGGACCCCCGCTCCATCCTTTCCCGGTTACGCCCACGCATACCGCGCCGCAGCAAGCCCCTCCCGTGGGAACGCCCAGCCCATCGGGCGTGACGATTCTCAAGGACAACGGAGGCAACGAGCCTGGCGGGGTCCCGCCTGACCCGTCCACAGCGGCTGCCTCAACCGCCGGCGTGGTTCTCGATCCGAACAATACCTACATGCTCTTTTCCACGCAGAACGGGGCCAATTTCACCACCTACGATCCAACCACGATCTTTCCGCAATCGGACGGCGGCTTGTGCTGCGATCAGGTCGTGGTCTACGACGGCAACACCAACCTTTTCTTCTGGATCATGCAGTACCGCTCCAACTCCGCGGGCCAGAACCGGCTGCGCATCGCCTATGCCCATCCCGCCAGCCTGATCTCGAACTTCAACCTGTGGACTTACTTCGACGTCACGGTCGCCACTTTCAACGGCAGCGCGGCGCTCGACTATCCCGACATCTCGGTGACCAACAAGTACCTCTACGCCAGCGTCGACGGCACGGACTCAAAAGGGGGAAACTCCGGTCTCATCGTGGCCCGTATGCCGCTTTCCGATATCACCGGCTCCGGCTCGAGCGTCGGAATCCAGTATTTTTCACCCAACGAGGACACCGATCAGGACTATGCATGGGGTGGACGGCTCACGCAGCAAACTTCAAACGGAATGTACTGGGCCGGTCACGTCGATACCAGCCACCTCGAGGTCTTCAACTGGCCCGACAGCTCCAGCGACATAACCTCCAACGTGACCACCAACAACACCTTTTGCAACTCCGATTACTCCTCGCTGGCGCCGGATCACCAGCAGTGGATCGACGCCTCACGCGCCGCCGGCAGCGGCAAGGTGATTTCAGGCGCACGCCAGCCGGGCGAGAACGGCGCTCACGGAAAGGTCTGGATGGGATGGGGAGCGGCGCGCGACGATTCCAGTTGCAAGCAGGGATTCCCGCAACCCTACGTGGACATCGCGCAGGTGGACGACACTACGCTGAACGCGGTGGGCGAATACGACATCTGGAACACCCCTTACGCCTTTGCCTATCCCTCCCTCGGCACCGCGCCGAGCGGCGATATCGGCGTCGCTGTCTCCTTCGGCGGCCCCAGCAACTACTCCAGCTCGACCGTGGGATACCTGGGCGACTATGTGGTCTACTACGTGGACCTGAGCACCGTCACGCTCACTTTCCAGTTAAACAATGCCAACGGAACTCCAAAGGTCAACAGCCAGGGGCAGCCGGTCCTCGGCACCCGCTATGGAGACATGTTTGCCGTGCGCCCCTCCGGGCCCCGGAATACGGACTTCTCCAGCGAGATGTACGCGTACCAATACGCCAATCCGTCCACGCCGAGTTGCACCTCGAGCGCCGGCTGCACCTACCGCATGGACTACGTGCAGTTCGGGCGTTGAGCGCGGCGGGGTCCAAGACGCACAGGTTGGCGCCCACCCCACGCATCGAAATCTCGGTTTAGGCCGGTGTTCTCCCAGGTCCCAATGAGGGGACCTGGAGCACCCGGCGTCCCGGTATCCATCCCGCATGGTTCACTCCTTCCGCCATTCCGACTGCACGTGATTTAGATCACAGTACAATGAGGGATTAGGACTTATGGTGTAAGTCGAGATGTACCTTCTCTGGTTACGAGTTGCGGCTATCCTCTACGCGGCGGCCTCGATCGCCGTCTTCCCGGCCGTTCTCTACAACGTCGACCGCTGGCGCCGAACTTGCGTCCACCTGGGCGGGATGGCCTTCTTCTTTCACTTCGTATCGGTGGTGGAAATGCTCGTCCAGGCCCATCGCTTTGTGCCCGTGGGCGTGCGCGAAATCGAATCCCTGCTGGGCTTTGCGGTAGCCGGGCTGTTTTTTTTGGTGTGGTGGTTCTACGACGCCATCTCGCTTGGAATCTTTGCCTTACCGGCCACGTTTTTCCTGGTTTTCTCTCCCGCCCTGGGTCCAAATCGCTATCACTTCCCCAGCCAGGGAGCCTACGACGTCTGGCTCGTAGCACATATAATCGCCCTTCTGCTGGCCTACGCCGCGCTCTTCTTCAGCCTGGTGGCCTCCATGCTTTTCCTGGTGCAGGAGCGGCGCATCAAATCCAAGTTCAAACCCGGCCAAGCTTCAAAATGGGGCCCGCTCGAATGGTTGCCGCCGCTCGACACCCTGGAGCGCGTCGCCCTCGCGACCCTCGAGTTCGGATTCCCGTGCATGACCGTTGGCCTCATCCTGGGCTCGGTCCTGGTTCAGGAAACTTCGGTTGGCGCCTCCTACTTTATGAATCCAGATATTCTTGCCGCCTACGTCATGTGGGCGATCTACGTCACGCTGCTCTTTGTACGCCGCAGCGCCAGCTTGCGCGGGCGAAAGGCCGCCTATGTCTCCGGCGCTGCGTTGGTTGTGATGATGGCCGTGTGGTGCGTTAACTTCTTCAGCCAGGTGCAAAGGTTCGGTCCGCAATGACGCTCACCCTCATCGGCGTCAACCACCGGACCGCGCCCATCGCGCTGCGCGAGCAGGTCGCCATCGGGCGCGACGAGCTTCCGGAGGCGGTGCGCGCGCTGGCCGCCACGCCCGGCGTGAGCGAGTGCATGATCGTCTCCACCTGCAACCGCGTTGAGCTGCTGGCCGCCGTGGATGGCTCCGATGTGCAGCTCGCCGGCTTTTTTTCACGCCACTTCGGCATCGATGCCTCCGTTCTTGCCCCTCATCTTTTCGAGTACCGCGACAAGGATGCGGTGGGCCATCTCTTTCGCATGGCCGCCAGCCTGGACTCCATGGTGGTGGGCGAGCCGCAGATCCTGGGCCAGGTGAAAGAGGCATTTGCCACGGCGCGCGCCGCCGGAACCGTGGCTGGCCAGCTCGAACACCTGCTGCAGAGCGCCTTTGCCGCCGCCAAGCGCGCCCGCTCCGAGACCGGCATCGGCTCCAACTCGGTTTCCGTGGCCTCAGTGGCCGTGGAGATGGCCCGCAAGATCTTCGGCTCGCTGAATGGCCGCACCGTCTTCCTGGTGGGCGCAGGCAAGATGAGCGAGCTGGCCGCGCGCCATCTCGTCCAGCAGGGGGCCGGCGCCATCCTGGTAACCAACCGTACCCGGGAGCGCGCCCGCCGCATGGCTGAGGACTTCAGCGGCAGCGTGATACCCAAGGTCATCGATTTCGCCGAGCTGCACCAGGCCGCCAGCAGCGCCGACATCGTCATTACATCCACCGGCGCGCCGCATCCCATCTTCCGCCGCGAGCACGGGCAGGCTTTTTTGCATCGCCGCCGCAACCGGCCCATGTTTTTTATCGATATCGCCGTTCCGCGCGACGTGGATCCGGAGATGAACAAGCTGGACGGCATTTTTGTTTACGATATCGACGACCTGCAGCAGGTGGCCGCCGCGCACATGGAAGAGCGCAGCCGCCAGGCCGTGGATGCGGAGACGATCATTGCCGCCGAAGTGGAGCGCTTCCACCAGCGCCAGCGCACCGTGAACGTGGCCCCGGCCATCGTGGCGCTGCAGCGCAGGGCCGAAGAGATCCGGCAGGCCGAAATCCAGCGCATTCATTCCCGCCTGGGCACCATGACCGACGAGCAGCTTGCCGCCGTGGAAGCCCTCACCCGCGGGCTGGTAAACAAGTTCCTGCACCCGCCCATGCTGGCGCTCAAGCAGGCCGCGCGCGAAGGCGACTCCGCGCGCCTCGACGCGCTCTGCGAGGAGTGGTCGGTTTCTCCGTCGACGCCCGCCTCGATTCCCGCGCCCGCCGAGCCGGAGACTCCCGGTGCTGCCCACGCGAAGCCTGAAACCCACGAACCTGACCCCCGAACCAATCCACGCGTGGAGGTGCACCGATGAATCTGCGCATTGGCAGCCGCGGCTCGCAGCTCGCACTGTGGCAGACCAATCACATTGCAGGCCTGTTGCGCGAACAAAGCCATACGGTCGAAATCGAAATCATCAAAACCACCGGCGACAAGCTGCAGGAAGTTGCTTTCGCCGAGGTGGGCGCGAAGGGAATGTTTACCAAGGAAATTGAAGAGGCGCTGGCCGCGGGCCGCGTGGACCTGGCCGTGCATTCGCTCAAAGACCTGCCCACCGAGTTGCCTGAACCGTTTGCGCTGGCGGCCACGCCACCGCGGGTCGACCCGCGCGATGCATTCGTATCGGTGAACCACGCCAAGCTGGCCGCGCTGCCGTACGGCGCGCGCGTGGGCACCAGCAGCCAGCGCCGGCGCGCACAGTTAAAGGCGCTGCGGCCGGACATCGAGGCCATCGAGTTCAGGGGCAACGTAGACACACGCCTGCGCAAGCTAGCCGAGGGCCAGGTGGACGCGGTTCTTCTGGCCGTTGCCGGACTGGAGCGGCTGGGCAAAACCGACTGGCTCCGCGAGCGGCTGGACCCCAAGGATTTTTGCCCCGCCGCCGGCCAGGGCGCGTTGGCCATTGAAACCCGCGTGGACGATGCCGCAACGATGGACGCGGTGGCCTTTCTCGACGATCCCGATACGCGCTTTGCGGTGACTGCCGAGCGCGCGGCGCTGGCCGCACTGGGCGGAGGCTGCCAGATTCCCATCGGCGTCTACTGCAGGCCGAAGTTTACGCAGCATCACAAGGCGCAGGACGATATCTTCGCGGTTGTCGCTTCACCCCAGACGGGAGCCCTGGTCCGCATCCACCATCATGCGCTGCGCGGGCAAAGCGATCCGGCAGCCTTCGGCCGCCATGCGGCCAAAATGTTGCTCGAAGCCGGAGCGGGACCACTGTTGGTCGCCGCCGCCGGGGAATCGAAATGAACTTGCCGCTCGCCGGCCGCCGCGTGCTGGTAACGCGCGCCGCGCACCAGGCCGGCAAGCTGAGCGACGCGCTGCTTGAGCTGGGCGCAACTCCTGTAGAAGTCCCAGTGCTGGAGATTCGCCCGCCGCAAAGCTACGAAGCGTTGGACCGCTCGCTCCTGCAAATGGAGACGTACGACTGGCTGATCCTGACCAGCGCCAACGCCGCGCAGGCGCTTTTGGAGCGGGCCGCGCACCTGGGAATTCAACTGGATCAGATGGTGACCATGAAGGTGGCCGCCATTGGTCCCGGCACCGCGTCCGCTGTCCAGAAGACCAAGCTCGCCATCACGGTGCTTCCCGAGGTCCACGTTGCGGAAGGCCTGGCGGGGGCCCTTGAAGCGCAAATCATCGGCAAGCACGTGCTGCTGGCCCGCGCAGCCATTGCGCGCGACGTGCTTCCCGACGCGCTGCGGGCTGCCGGAGCGCAAGTCGATATCGTCGACGCGTATCGGAACGTGTTGCCTGAGGCCGCGCCGGGGCAGTTGCGGCTGGCGTTGGAGCAGGGCATCGATGCGGCCACGTTTACCAGCTCTTCGAGCGTTACGCATTTGAAGGAAGCGGCAGAAATGGCTGGAATTGCGTTTCCACTGGCGGGAGTTCCGGCTGTTTCGATCGGGCCGATTACCAGCCGGACGTTGCGCGAGCACGGCTGGGAGCCCGAGGGGGAAGCGAAGCCTTCGGATATTCGCGGCCTTGTCGCCGCGGTTCGGCAGATCTTTCCCCGCTGACGCACATGCCACTGGTCTGGATTTTCAGGCCTGTAATATTATGACCTTCAGCTCTGCCATGTTTTGTCCTTCGACCGGCACAGCGTCTCCAAGTTGCACTGCTCGCATTTCGGCTTGCGCGCTTCGCACACCTGGCGGCCGTGGTGGATGATCTGGTGCGAGAAGCGGATCCAGCGGTCCTGCGGAATCACTCGCATCAACTCGCGCTCGACCTCCTGCGCGGTATCGCCCTTGGCCAGCTCGAGCCGCCGCGCAATGCGAAAAACGTGCGTATCGACCACCACGCCCTCGGCCTTGCCGAAGCTCACGCCGAGCACGACGTTGGCCGTCTTGCGCGCCGCGCCGGGAATGGTGATCAGCTCGTCGAGGGTCTCGGGGACCTTGCCGCCGAAGCGCTCCACCACGGCCTGGGCCGCACCCTGAATCGACTTGGCCTTGTTGTGATAGAAGCCCGTGGTGCGGATCAGCTCCTCGAGCTCAGGCAGCTTTGCCTTGCTCATGGCCGCCGGAGTAGGGAAGCGCTTGAAGAGCTCCGGCGTGACCATGTTCACGCGCACGTCAGTGCATTGCGCGGAGAGAATGGTCGCCACCAGCAGTTCCCACGGCGTGCGATGGGTGAGCGCGCATTCCGCGTTGGGGTAGGCTTCGTCGAGCCCCTTCAGAATCGCGGCCACGCGGTCGGACGCGAGCGGGCCGCGGTGTGACGGCGTCTTTGCAACAGCGGCCGAAGGCTTCTTTCCGGGCGGCTTCTCAATCTTCTTAATTTTCGCCATAGTTCTCAGGAGGCCTGCTGACCCATGTTACAAGACTGCCCGGCGGGTTTACGCAATTGCCGGTCGCGGAGGGTGCGGCGGCGCTGTGCCACGTTTTTCGCATGTGCGGTCCTCGGCATTCTCGCGGTTGTGCTATCGGGTGGCTCCATCACAGGCGCGCAGGAGTCGCTGCCAGAGGCGAGTGCGGAGCAGCCACCCAGCTTCGAGGTCGCTGCCATCAAGCCGGGCAAGCCGGACGATCAGAACCACAGCTGGAATGACTCAACGAATCGGATATCGATTGAGAATTACACGCTGCGGCGGCTGATTTCCGTTGCGTATGAACTGAAATCTGAATCGCAGGTGGTGGGCGGCCCGAAGTGGATCGATCAGCAGACGTTTGACATTGCGGCGAAGATCGACGACGCAGAAGTGGCCAAGCTAAGAAAGATGACCAGCGCGGCGCGGCACGCGGAGCGCGATCTCATGCTCCAGTCATTTCTCGTCGACCGATTCGGACTTAAATTGATCTGGGGTAAGCGGAAGCTACCTATTTTTGCCCTCGTGGTTGCGAAATCGGGCGCAAAGTTTTTGCCGAGCGCCGAGAAAGATGGCGGGGCGAGCAATATCTCCGGCTACAACGGGCAAGTGTCGGCAACCAACATCTCGATGGATGAATTTGCTCATTACCTGGCGATTCTTGATGAAGTTGGCGATCACGTGGTTCTGAATCGCACCGACCTGCAGGGCAGATATGACTTGAGGCTGAACTTTACGCGCGACCACGGAAACGGTGTGCCGGCCGACGCAGCTTACCCCGGATTGTTTACAGCCTTGCCGGAGCAGCTTGGATTGGAGCTGAAACCGGACAAAGGGCCCGTGGATGTAGCGATTGTGAAAGCAGCGAGCGAGCCCGCGGTGGATTGAGGAGCCTGAAGGCCTGTGCTCGCTCCGCATGGAGAAGCAATTTTAGAGCAGGGTCGACATCTGGACGTAGGAGCCAAAGAGGGTCGCGATCGCGAAGGCTTTGCCAGGCAGCCGCAAGAGCGGAACGAAGCGCACCGGTGGGAGGCGGAGGCAGCGTGGCTGGAAGAACAATTGAAGTCGATACTTAAGAGCCTATCCGGCCGTCGAGCCATCCGCCCAGCTTCTCCACCGGCAGCCGCACGCCAATGTAGAACTGTCCAAACAGAGCGTACACCGCGCTCACCTCATCGAACCGCATCTCGTAGATCAGTTTTTTGAACACCACTGGATCGTCGGCGAAGAGGTCGACGCCCCACTCCCAGTCGTCGAATCCAATCGACCCGCTGATGATCTGTTTCACCTGGTCGGCGTAGCGGCGGCCGATCATCCCATGATCGTGCATCATGCGCTGGCGCTCGGCAAAGGGCACGGTGTACCAGTTCACCTGCTCGCCGCGCTTGCGGTCCATGGGATAAAAGCACAAATATTTCGCATCGGGAATGGAAGGCCAGAGGCGCGGTCTCATGGCCTCGGCGCTGCGCGCGAGCGACTCGGCAATTTCGGCGTTCCACTCCGGAGAGTGCGCGGCGAAGCCTTTGGCCGCGGCGGCTTCGTAGGTCTTGCGCGTCGACTCGTACAGACCCAGCTCGACCACCGAAACATACGAGTGCCGCAACTCGAGGAAGTCGTACAGCCGAACCTGGGCAAGGTCAAGCTCCACCTGGTTCAACTGCTCGAACGAATCGCGGAAGTGAAGGTAGATCAGGTCACCCTTGTGTCCGAGCTGCGAGTAGAGCGCCGACCGCGCCGGGCCCGGGCCCTTGTGCCGTAACGCCTCGACGGCCTCCGCAACCATCTCGTTGCGTTCGCCCTGCGCGCAGCAGCGCCAGGCCTTCCAGTCGAACCGGAAGAACTGATGCAGCACGCTTGAGCCCTCAAGAGTCAGCGGTACAGGCGGAACATCGGCCACGAATCCTCCTCAACATCTCCACTTCGACATCCTTCATCCTAACAAAGCGAATTTGCAGACGTGTGCATGGATTTTTCCGCATTCCGCGCGGCCAATGGGCGGGAACGGCTCCCCGCGGCCTTATATACTGGGAACGCGAATGAGCGAAAAGATTCTCGCCCTGCTGGTGCAGTTCATCACCCATGTCATCGATGCTGGCGGGTATGCCGGCATTGTTGGGCTGATGGCCATCAATTCGGCATGCATTCCGTTGCCCTCCGAGATCATCATGCCGTTTTCCGGGTACCTGGTGTATCTGGGGCGGTTCAATCTGCTGCTGGTGGCCACGGCGGGCGCGGTGGGCAGCAATCTGGGCTCGGCGGTGGGGTATTGGATCGGCGCCAAAGGCGGGCGCCCGCTGGTGGAGCGCTACGGCAAGTGGGTGCTGATGAACCGCCACGATCTGGACCGCATGACCTGGTTCTTTGAAAAGTACGGTTCGATCGCGGTGCTGCTGGCGCGCATGATGCCGGTGGCGCAGTCGTTTATTGCCTTCCCGGCGGGAATTGCCAAAATGCCGCGGCTGCGCTTTCACATCTACACCACCATCGGCTCGTTTACGTGGTATGTGTGCCTGGCTTACGCGGGCATGAAGCTGGGCGAGAAGTGGCACACCGATCCCAGGTTTTACCAGGTCTTCCACCGTTTTCATCTGGCCGTCGAAATCGCGCTTCTGGCGGCATTCGTATGGTTCGTCTGGACGCACCTCAACCGCAGGGGCGCGGCGAAGGCGGCGTAATTGTGGAGCGCGGCAAATCGGAGATCGCGCCATCCCGGGTTAGGCGCACAAACAGAGTCGCGCCGAACCTGGGGCACCCCATCGTTTGATTAAACGCCGGCCGCCAAGGCGCGCGGACAATTGATTCGAAATCCTCAGCAAAGGAAGGTTAGGAGAAACAATGTCAACCAAGCAGCAAGGCGGCCACAAGACCTCCGCATCGAAAATCGAGTCCGCCAAGGGCAAGCTGGGCGTGATGGTGGTGGGACTGGGCGCCGTGGCCACCACCATGATCGCCGGCGTTGAAGCGGTGCGCCGCGGCCTGGCCAAGCCCATCGGCTCGCTTACGCAAATGGGCACCATCCGCCTGGGCAAACGCACCGACAACAAATCGCCTCTGATCCGGGATTTTGTGCCCCTGGCCGATTTGAACGACGTGGTTTTCACCGGCTGGGACATCTTTGAAGACAACGTGTACGAGTCCGCCCGCCACGCCGCGGTGCTGGACAAGGAAACGCTGGAGAAGCTGAAACCTTACCTCGAAGCCATCAAGCCCATGCCGGCGGTCTTCGACCAGTATTACGTCAAGCGCCTCAACGGGACGTACATCAAGCAAGGCACGAGCAAACGCGACCTGGCCGACCAGGTGATCGCCGACATCCGCGCCTTCAAGAAGACCGTGGACCGCGTAGTGATGATCTGGTGCGGATCGACGGAAATCTTCATGGAGCCGAAGGCGGTTCACCTGAGCATTGAAAACTTCGAGAAGGGCCTTCTGGCCAGCGATGCCGGCATTGCGCCCTCGCAGATTTACGCCTACGCCGCGCTCAGCGAAGGCGTGCCGTTTGCCAACGGCGCGCCCAACCTCACGGTGGATATTCCGGCGCTGATCTGTCTCTCGAAGAAGAACTCCGCGCCCATCTGCGGCAAGGACTTCAAGACCGGCCAGACGTTTATGAAGACGGTGCTGGCGCCGGCCTTCAAGGCGCGCATGATCGGCGTCTCCGGGTGGTTCTCGACCAACATTCTCGGCAACCGCGACGGCGCCGTCCTCGACGATCCGGAATCGTTCAAGACCAAGGAAGAGTCGAAACTGGGCTCGCTCGAATACATCTTCCAGCCCGAACTTTATCCCGACCTCTACAAGGACATCTACCACAAAATCCGCATCAACTATTACCCACCGCGCGGAGACGACAAAGAAGCATGGGACAACATCGATATCTTCGGCTGGCTCGGCTATCCGATGCAGGTGAAGGTGAACTTCCTTTGCCGCGACTCGATTCTGGCCGCACCCATCGCGCTTGACCTGGTGCTGTTTCTCGATCTCGCCAAGCGCACGCCGGAGCTGCGCTCGCTGGGCATTCAGGAGTGGTTGAGCTTTTACTTGAAGTCGCCGCAGACGGCGGAGGGGTTGTATCCCGAGCACGATTTGTTCATTCAGTCGATGAAATTGAAGAACACGCTGCGGCACATCATGGGCCAGGAGTTGATTACGCACCTGGGGCTGGAGTATTACGATTGATTTCTTGCCGATTGAGGCTGTGCTATCCCAGGTCCCAAACTCGGGACCTGGGGCGCCCGGCAATCTCTGACAGCGTTACCTTGGTCCGGATGATTCGTTGACCGAATCGTGAGGTAAACTTTTCAGCATGAACGCAGCGAACATCGCGGGTGCTTTCAATAAAGCCTTAGCGCATCCCATAATTTCGATTATGGTGCTCGTCGTAGCTGGCCTGCTGGGGGCTATCTGCTGGGACGCGATAGAGGATTGGTTTGAACATGTTCACGGTCGCAACTGGCCGACAGTCGATGCCGTCATTGACATCGTAAGTGTCGCTTTTATCCCGGACGATAGTTTGATTCCGCCTTCCCAACCCAGTTTGGACTCCTCCTACTACAAGGCCACGCTGACCTATGTCTACCGCTCTCCAGAGGAGCAGATGGGGGATTACAGCCGCGATTTTGGCAGCAAAGACGATGCCAATGCGTGGGCGAACTCCTACAAAGGTGAAACCGTGAAGGTCCACGTAGACCCCCGCGACCCCTCACGTTCCGTGCTGCGAAAAGAAGACCTTTAGACCGGTTCCGCAGTTGATATAGCCGTTTCAAGCCTCGGCGTTAAGCGGATTTTTCTTCCACCCCAGCGACGAAGACCTGTCGCTGGGGACCCCGGCTTGAGGAAAAATCCACTCGGCGACCGTGGCTTCGGGACACAGTAACTGCGGAACCGCTGTAGGTGGCCCAGGCCCAACGCGCAGGCGGGGCAGGTGACCCAGGTCCCATCGAGTGAAAGGGACTGAAATGGGGTGCCCAGTGTCCGGATTTTCGGACGTGGGAGGAATGGGTTGACGGGTGTATTTGCTGTTCTATGCCAACGAGACTTGTTCGCTACCCACACTGCGGCGAGATGCCCGGAATCTGGACCTGGAGTACCCGGCGTGCTCCATGTCTCATCTGCCGCGGCGGAGGGCATCTGGAGCACGCGGCCCACTGGGGGTGTAAAACCGCTCGGACTTCTTTGCACTACACTCGGGATGTACTATGGAAGCCAAAGAATGCGATGAAGCTGGTTCGATCTGACGCACCGGAAGTAGCATGCTGCATCACTACGGCAAGCATTCGGGCCAGCCGGCACTGGCCTGCATTTTTTTACGGCCTCCCTTTCAACCTAATAATCCTGTTCATCGTCATCGTCTTGAGCTTCCTTGTTCCAGCGCGTTCGACGGCCTGGCTCGGCGCGTTTATGTTTCTTGTGTGGAACGTGTATCTGCTTTGGTTGCTCAAGTCCTCCCGCCGCAACTGGATCTTGGCGGTCTGTGCTGACCAGGTGTACGTTCGGCTTTATATGACGCTTGAGACGGCCCCGGATGGCATCGATGAGCCGGATGTCATCGTGTTCAAAGCTTCTGAAATCGCCTCGATGTCAATCCGCACGGTCGAAACTTTTTTGTATGGCCCGAAGCCCAAACTTGCGCAATGCCTGGTGATCGAGCCTGCAGAGGCGGTAGCGGAGAGCGTTCCCGCTGACGATGCTTCATTTCCGTCGGATTGGTGTGCTCTGGGGTGCTGTGGGGAGTTTAGTTCAATCAATCTGGTGCGCGTAACGAATGAAGACGGTCGTCTCATCATTGCATGGAGACAGTGCCACCCTGATCTACGGCCGTTCGTTCGACAAGTTGTACGGGATTTTCCACCTCTCGTCATTGGCCCCGAAGAACGTTCTGAGTTGGATCTGAACAGCATCTGGCACGGATACGGATCGACGAATCTGGATGCGCAACAGCGGCGGTCTCTCCTTCAGGCAAAACGCCTTGGATTCGCTGAGGATTGCGCGCGGCTGCTCACTCTGCGCAAGGGCCTGTCGCCGCGAGAGGTCCAGGCTTACCTGGAGGAGATTGAGCAGGAAGCCAACGCAGGGCGCCCCGCTCTTCAGAGTTAAGCTACTTTTCCCCGGCAGCCGTCTTACCCCACTCAGGCGACGACAGAACCTGGAAGAACTCGCAGCCTGAAACAAAAAGCTCCGGCCGAAGCCGGAGCCTTTTTCGTCGCAAGATTCCCCCGAGGATCAGGCCATGGCAGGCTGCAGTTCAGGCGTTGCCGGCTGCGCGGCAGCGGCTGGCTGGGCCGGCGCGTGCGCCGCGCGCGTGAGCCGGTGCACGAAGTGATACGGCGGCCACGGACCCGAAAGCTGCATCTGGCACTCGCGCAGCAGGGCGCTGGTGGTGGTGAATTTGTTCTGGTACCGCTCCACATATTTGCGGTCGATCAGATGGGCCACATCGAGCACCATCTTGCCGTTTTCCGTGAGCCGGCAGCTCACTTCCTCGTCGAGCGGCAGGAACAGCCGGTGCATCTGGAAGCTGACCGCCCGCGCACGCGTCTGGCGCTCGCGCGTCCGCGCCGCATTCTCGCGCAGGTTGCTCAGGTATTCGCGGCCCACGCTGTCGGCGGGCAGATGCCGTTCGATCTCGCGGCCGCAGCAGTCGTCGACAAAGATCTTCAAGTGCATCTCGGTTTTGCCGCGCAGTTTGTCGATATTGCCCAGAAACTGGCGCTGGTTGGAGCGGATGGACTTGCGCAGCGACTCGTCATCGTTGAAAACCGTCCCGAACCGGAAGGGAAGCACGGTGGAGTGCTGAAAACAGTCGGCAATCACCCGGGCGTGATCCACGCCGGATTTCTGGTTTAGAACTTCCTGGGAATTGTGCTCGCTTACGATCACTGCCAGATCGCTGGCTGGATATAAAAATACTTGATTTCCGCTTACTCCGAGGACTGAATCCATCGGAACCGGTTTACGATGACGTGCTAGTTCAGGAAAGGCTTGCTTTTCCCCGATGCAGTAGGCATACCATGCCATGACGAGACACTCCATTCGCGTGCGCCTGGACTGGCAGGCGCCGTTTGTTGGTGAAGCTCTGGGAACTTGGGAACAACTGCATACATAACGGGACGAGAATAGGTCATGATAGGTGCGACCCGGTTGAACTAGGGGGAATACTAGCCCCCTAAAAATACGACTGGCAAGGTCCCGGATCACAAAGTTAGCTATAGTTAGCAACTCCCAACAAAATTGTATTGGTAATATAAAATAACCGTTTCATGGCATGGAAAAACCATGGGCTGGGCGAAAATCCTGCAAATGCAGGACGTTACGGAGGTGAAGGGCCCCGCCGGCCGCTGAACCGCGACTGCTCCTGTCCTGGCGGATGCGGCTGGGGTCCAATTCGCGGATCAGCCGGGAGCTCGTTCCGGTTTGGTGAGTCGGGGGGATTTTCTCGGCAAATTCGGCCGGGAAAACACAGGTCCTGCGACTCGTCCGCTGCTGCGGGCTGGCCCTGGATTAGGGCGATCGGAAGGCGGGTTTTGAAAACGCGAAGTTAGCGCAAGCCGCCTCGGATGTGCAAATAAAGCAGTACGTTCAAGGCGATGGACGCCGTCAGAAAGGTAGCCGCTACCACCGCCCAAACCGTCGACTTGCGGCCTGACTTCTTGAGGTCTTCGAGCAGTTCCTGCTGCTCCAGCCAGTTGCGGTTGATTGCTTCGCGGACCGTCTCCAAGCGGTCCTCGACGCGGTTGAGCGCCGCAATCTGCTCTTCAACCTGCTGGCTAAGCTCGCGATGCCGGTTTTGAAGATCGGCGAGCCCGCCTTCAAGAGGCGCCAGGTTCACCGGGGCAGCGGGCGCCTCCGGGCGATGGGCAAGCAGGTTGATCACCGCGGGAAGCACCTGGCCATCGAGCAGCGGCAGCACTTTTTGCACAAAGGGCAGCGCCATGCGCAGGCCGTTCATCGCCCATTGCAGGTGAGGGTGCTGGCCGAACGATTGGTCCTCGGCTGGGGGGCCGGCCGGCGCGCGCTCCGGCGAGGCAGCGGGGTCGGCGACGGTCGTATATCGCTTCGATTCCTCCGGCGCAGGCGACGCGGGGGCGTCACTGGCGTTTCCAGCCGGCTGCGGCGAATCCACAGCACGAAGCGGCGGCGCCTCCATGATCCGAGGCAGGCCGGGGCCGCTCAGGTCAAGGCCTTCCAGATGACTCATGGGATCCTTCTCCACGCACTCCGGCGCTTCTCCAATTTCCGCAAAGTCTATGGCGAAATGCGAACTGGCCCTTTGTTCAAGAAACCGCCGCTCGACGGCATCGCCTTCGGTTCACACCGCTCGAAGAAACGCGATGAATGGCATTCCCACTATAGAACGGATTTTAGAGCGAAACCAGAGTTGGTGTGGCCTGTTGAACCTTGTGCAGGGTCGCCGCTCGCTCCACCCCAACGACGAGGACCTGTCGTTGGGGGCCTGGTCCCTGGTGGTCGCGTCGACTCGAGCGCTGCGGTTTTGGGATACAGTGACTCTGGTTTCGCTGTAAGGCTTCTTCCGGCCACTTTGCGCTTAGTCCCTGCGCGGTATCGTTTCAGCTTGCACGGCCAGGCGGCCGGCAGGGCTGCCGCTCGCGCATCCACAAATGGCTCACGTATCCTCGTAGCGTAGGAGCAGCGCGTGAAATCGGTTCTATCCCATCCATTGCGGAGCCTGCAGCGCAACATTCTGGCGGGCATCATCATCGTCGGCCCGCTCTTCGTCACCTGGCTGATCTTCAGCTTTCTGTTCACCACGCTGGCCAAGGCCGGACTGCCGATGGTGCAGCTGTTCGCCACGGTGGTGCCGCTGGGATGGTTCAGCAGCCCGTTCCTGCAATCGGTGCTGGCCATTGCCCTTACGCTGGCGTTGCTCTACATCGTCGGCCGCATTACCTCATTTGTGCTCGGCCGCCAGGCCTTCGAACTCTTCGAGTCCGTACTGGAGCGGCTGCCTTTTGTGGCCAAGGTCTACACTTCGGTGCGGCAACTGATCGACACCATGATGGCCAGGAAGCCCTCGAGCCAGCGCGTGGTGCTGGTGGATTTCCCCATCGAAGGCCAGAAAAGCATCGGCTTCCTCACCCGCACGCTCACTGACTCAACCAGCGGCGAACTGCTGGCCTCGGTGCTGCTGCCCAATGCCATCAACCCCACCTCGGCATTTCTGCAGGTGCTGCCGTTGTCGCGCGTCATCGAGACCAACTTGACTATGGAACAGGCCATGAGCATGTTGATGACCGGCGGCGCAGTGGGACCGGAGACGATCCGCTATTCGCAGCCGGAGGCGGGTTCGAAGTCTGCTCCTTCGGTTCTTCCGCCGTCGGCGCTGCCCTGAAGCGTGAAGTTATTGCGCCTGCTCGGCTGCGGTTTCCTTGGCCGTGAGCTCTTCTTCCGCGTGCTCGCTTTCGACGGTCACCTTGCGCAGGCTCACGTGCTCGATCTGCGCCCAGACCAGGCCCACGGGCACAATGCTGAGGAACGTGACCAGCAGCAGCGTAGCCGCACAGGCGGTAGCGGCCTCAGCCGACGCGCCTACGACGGCCGCCAGCGTTACGGCCACCAAGCCGATCTGCGAGAACCAACCGATCACCGGAAGCTGGATGATGCTGGCGCCGCCGCTGGCGATCATCAGCAGCACGCACTTGGGCGCGGTGATGGCGGCCAGTTGCGGACTGGCGACGAAGGCCCGCGTTCCTTCGAAGTAGGCAAGCGCAATCAGCAGCCACATGGCCAGCGAGAGCGAGGCGGCGGCCGCAAAATCGGAGAAGGAGCGCATGATGTCGAGCCCGGAATGAAAGGTGCGGATCTTGTGTCCCACGCTTTGGCCGAGGTTCTTCGAGATCGGGCTGAGGATGTGTTCGAAAAACGAGGCGACAGCTCCGCCCGCCAGGCGAACGACGATGAGAAACAGCGCGCCCAGCAGGGTGAGAGCCAACCCGCCGAAGCGCGCAAACAGTAACGCCAGCAGCCGGTGATGCAGCGCCAGTTGAGCCAGCAATCCGGAGCGGGCCGTGGCGCGGAGAATTTCATCCGTAGGCACCCAGATCATGGCGACGGAAAAGATCAGGGCCATCGAACCGGCGTCGAGCAGGCGCTCAACGATATAAACGGCGATTTGCGAGGCCAGCGGAAGCCCGGTCTTTCTCGAAACCAGGTAGGGACGGACTGGGTCGGCGACCCTGCCGATCAATGCTACGGCTGTAAACCCCATCACCTGCGATCCGAGCAGAGTGAGCGGCCGCACTTTCTTGATGTGCCGGAGCAGGAGCGCCCAGCGCGCGGAGCGGAAGGCGTATCCGGCATAGATGCAGCCGGCAGCAATGGCGATCTTTTTCCAGTCGGCCAGCGCCAACTGGGCGCGGAAAGCGCCAAAGTCGAATTGGACCCTGCTGCGCGCCCACAGCGCAAAGGCCGCCAAGGCTGCCAGCACCACCAAGCCCAGAATCCATTGACCCTTTTTCAAGCGCTCTCCGTTTGCGGGAAGGATATCGATATTGAGTGTATAAGATGGGTTTCGCGCGGCGATGCGAACGAGTTTAATGGCCGGCTGCCGCCTGCTGAACTGGGAGGAAAGTGGCCGCGCGCCGCGCTTGCGCTTCGCGCGCCAGCACGCGGCGATTGAACTCGTGAATCACGCGCGCCACATACGCACGCGTTTCGCGGTACGGAGGGATGCCGTGATATTTGTCCACGGCCGCCGGCCCGGCGTTGTAAGCGGCCAGCGCCAGCGCCAGGTTGTCGCCATAGCGGGTGAGCAGCGCATCCAGATAGGCTGAGCCGCCGCTCACGTTCTGGTCGGGCTGAAAACTGTCGTTCACGCCCAGCTCGGCGGCGGTTTTCGGCATCAGTTGCATGAGCCCGCGCGCGCCGGCCGGGCTCACTGCCTGCGCGTTGCCACCGCTCTCGGCCTTCACCACGCTGGCGAGCAGGTCTACATCCAGGTTGTGCGCTTTGCCGGCGCGAGCCAGCATCTCGCCCAGGTCGCCAGCGGTAAGTTTTGCGGAGGAGCCGGCGGGCGCTTGCGCAGAGGGCAGAGCCGCCGCTGGATCGGCTGGATCGGGCGGCCCGGCAACCGGCTCGACCGAGTCAATCTCCCCGGGCGGAATCTCAATATAGTTATCCTCGCCGCTGCCCAGGTAAAGCCGCACCCGGCCCGCAACCTGGGCGAGATGGTCGCAGCGCAGGGCGAAGCCATTGCGCAGGGTCACACGCTCGCCGGCGCGCGCGGCGGGGGCGAGGCCAAGGATGGCCGCGCAGATAGACGCGATGAATAGCGTGTTCCCGAGGCTTTTCAAATCCATCCAAACCATCCTAACCCGAAGTCGCAACCTGAGCCGCCAGAACCTTCTTCACCGCCGCTTCCAACACCACGGCGACGCCGTCGTCATCGTTGACCGGCGCCTGCTTCCAGCCGCGCATCTTCGCCCGGGCGCGCAACTCGGTGCTGGCGTTGGCCATCATCACCGCTTGCCCGGCCCACTCCAGCATATCCACGTCGTTCCAGTTATCGCCGATGGCCATCGTCTCCCGGCGATCGACGCCCAGGCGCGCGGCAAGGCGCTCGAGCGCCCAACCCTTAGTGACGCCGGGCGGCAGCAGGTCAAGAATCGCGAGGTCCCGCGCCGGATACTCGGTGGGCACCGATTCGCACTCTGCGGCCCATTGGCTGGTCACCAACGCTTTCGCCGCATTCCGCATTCCGGCCACCGTGCCCGCCGCCATGCCCTGAATGGGATCGTCGCCATCGGCGAGCGCCTTCTCCAGCGGCTTTACCACCTCGATGGCGTTTCGATTGGCCTCCACCCACAGTGCGATGCGCCCGTGCGCCTGTTCCAGGTCCTCGAGGACCAGCTCGCCGCGCCCGGGCCGGTCAAAGGTAAACACCACGCACCCGAACGGCCGCAGCACGCCGCACAAGCCGCGCGCAACGCGCGCCGGAAGTTGACACCGATCGATCGCCTCGCCGCCCAATGTGCCGGTCACTGCACCATTTGACGTGATCAGCGGCGTATCCGCTCGCAGGCCCAGCCCGTCGAGCAGCGGCGCCGTGTACGCCGTCCTCCGCCCGGTGGCGATCGCCACCGTAATGCCGGCCTTCTGCGCCGAGCGGAGCGCCTCGGCCGTGCGCAGGCTCACGTCCGTGGAAAGAGTACGCAAAAGCGTGCCGTCCATGTCGATGGCCACCAGCCGGATGGGAGGGTGCATGGCTTAAGTGTACCGGGTGCGCGAACCTTTCCGCGCGATCGGATCGCCTGGAGCGGGGCCGGCGCGTTAATCTTTTTGGATGGAGAGAATCTGCACGCAATGCCACGCAGTGCTGGCTCAAGAGAATCCCTCCGACTGGTGCCCGGCCTGCGGCGGCGCATTGATCGAGCGGTCGGCCCCTTCCGCGCTTGACCCTCCCGGCGCGCCCGCTCCCGACGTAGATCATCGCGGCATCGTACTGCCGCGGCGTCACGCGCTGGGCGGCATCATCACGCCGCAGTAGCTTTTCTAATCTGGAGCGGAGATTACGGGGTGGTGTTCAGGCCAACCGCCTCGGCCAGCCGCGCCTGCCGCTCATCGAAGGTCCAAAAACGCTCAGCCTTCAACTCCAGCGCACACGCCACGTGGAGCGAGTCCAACGTGCGGACGCCCAGCACGGGCCCGTATTTCCGGGCCTGATCGATGCTAGTCTCCCAGGCTGCTTCCGGAAGGTTGACAGAAATCCAAACCCCGGCAAGGCAGTCCTGTTGGAATTCAGACCATGCGTTCTTTGCCGCGTCGGGGGAGAGCTTTTTAAGAAAGACGTGCAGGTAGATGGCGTGAGCCACTTCCGCTTTATGAAATGGCGTCACCCAGATTGCCGGGCGCATGGAGATTCGCGCGAGAAAGTCAACGCGGTGCGAATCCTGCACGTAGGGCGAGACCAGGAAACTGCTGTCGGCGTAGACATTCAATAGCGGCTCTTCTCTCTCTCCTCTATGAGCAGGTCTGCGCCGGGCAGGATTCTGTCACCGAAGTTGCGCTTGAGGCGCGCCGCGAAATCCGGCCATTCGACGGGCTTGGTTTTGGGCGTTTCCGGGACGATGCGGGCCACGACGCGATTGCGCTTGCGGAGTTCGACGACCTCACCGGCTTCCAACCAGATCAGCAATTGGCGGGTGTCGCGAAGTTGGCGGAGGTTTACGCTTGGCATAAGCTCAAATGTGACACAACATGTGTCACATTGTCAAGCTTCCAATTCTCCAAAGAGTTGAAAATGAGTCCCAGGCCAATTAGAGTTCCAAGAAACTGAGGAACAGGGAAATGGACCTGAGAGTAACTTGGCATAATCCTGTCCGGCTACGGAAGCCTCGCGCCGACTCGACGTTAATATACGATCTTGATCTGAGCAAAGCACCCGCGAAGCCGGGCGTGTACATCTATATGCGTAAGTTCGGAAAGAGCCTCAGCCCCCTGTATGTGGGGAAAGCACGTAATCTGAGGATTCGCGTTGGCCAGCAACTCAATGCTCTCAGACTGATGAAGGGTATCCAGAACGCAGCAATTGGATCCCGTGCTGTTGCATTTGGGGAGTTTGTTGCGCGGCCAGGACAAAGCGCGGACAAGTGCATAACCTTAATCGAGAAAACACTAATTCGCCATTTCCTTTCGGAAGGGCACGATCTCCTAAATGTGGCCGGAGCCCGAATATCGACCAGACATACTCTGACCTCCCGGAATGTGGTGGGCCGCTTCTTGCCCCACGAAATTCGCTTCTAAATGAATCGGGCTTGGGAAGCCTCTTGCCGATCACTCGTACCGCAGCGCTTCGGCCGGAAGCACTCGCGCGGCCGACGAGGAGGGGTAGAGCGTGGCCAGCAGCGAGATGCCGATGGAAACCGCCGCTACGATCACTCCGTGCATGAGCCGCGGCGCGAAGGGAAGGGTATCGATGGAGTAGACCTCGGGCGAAAGATGGAGGGGGTAATGCCCGCCCGCCCAAGCGGCCAGGTAGCCCAGCGCCAGTCCCAGCGCCGTGCCGATCGCGCTGATGAGAAAGCCCTGCAGCACAAAGATGAGCCGCACCTGTCCGGGCTCGACCCCGAAGCTCATCATCACGGCGATGTCGCGGGTCTTTTCCATCACCATCATGGTGAGCGCGATGAGAATGTTGAGCGCGGCCACGATCACGATGAGCGCAATCACGATGAAGGTGACAATCTGCTCCAGCCGGAGGGCGCGAAACAGCTCGCGGTTCTGCTCCGTCCAGTCGGTTGTCATGTAGCCCTTGCCGGCGGCCTGCTCGATAGCGCGCGCAATCTCCGGGGCGCGGTTGGGATCGTCGACCCGGAAGCCGATGACCGAGAGCAGATCCGGTTCGTCGAACAGCCGCTGCGCATCGGCCAGGCGTAGAAAGCCCATCTGCGAGTCGTACTGGTAGAACCCGGTACGATAGGTGCCGGCTAGCCGGAAGTGTACGTAATTGGGAATAATGCCCATCGGCGTCAACTCGCCCTGCGGGCTGATCAGCATCACGGAATCACCCACCGAAGCGCCGATGGTCTCGGCCAGATCGCTGCCCAGAACGATCGGCGGCAGCTCGCTGCCGGCCGCGGTTTCCGATAGCGCCGCCGGTTCGAGCGCCTCGATGGTGCCGGGAGTGGAGTGGTCGAGCAGGTGGCTCACCTTCAGTTCCTGGTCGGGCAAAATTCCTTGAACCAGCGCGCCGCCATCGCGCGCGCCGCGCGCCACCAGAACCTGCTCCCACAAGCCCGGTGAAGCGGCCATCACATGCGGCACTTTGCGCAGCCGGTCCAGCAGCGGCCGCCAGTTTTTGATCCCCAGGCCTTCCACCTGCATCAGTTCGACGTGCGCGCTCGAGTCCACCAGCCGGTCCTCGAGGTCGCGCCGCATGCCGTTGGTGATGGCAAGCGCGATAATCAGCGCGGCCACTCCGGCCGTGACGCCGGCAACCGAGATCGCTGTGACCACGCCGACCACGGCCTGCCGCCGCTTGGCCTTCAGGTATCGTGCCGCCACATAGAGCTCGAATCGCATCTACTTTGCCTGCGCCGGAACTACCGTCTTGGCCACGCCCACGTTGTCGTAGCGGTCGTAAGCGCGCACCGTAATTAGATGCTCGCTTTGGGCGTCCGCGGCTGCAACCGGAATGGTTACGTTGTAGCGTTCTGTCTTCGAATCCGAAATCTGACCCACCGGCTCGATGTACTGCCAGGAGCCGGCATCGAGCGAATACTCGGCGTGGGCGATCGGCGAGCTGGAATCGACCGCATCGAACGTGACGCGAATTTGCGTCGCGCACTCCGGATGGCCGCAGGCTTCTGACTCCGTTGCGGCTTTCAACCCTTCCACGGCCGGCGGCGTGGTGTCGATCACGAACCGGTCGCTGATCTTGTCACCGGTCAGCGCGTCGCCGGGCGTGTGCGAGGGAGCGTCCGAGGCCACGACCTTGATCTGGTAGCCGCCATCCGGAATCAGGGTCGCGTCGAAACTGTAGGCCTTGTCCGCGATCTTGTCTTTGAGCAGCCGCCACACGGTCTCGCCATCCCCGCGCAGATAGAGCGAGTAGGTCAAATCGTCGCCGTTGTCGTCGTGCGCGCCCCAGCGCACGGTAATCGCGGTGCGGTCCTTGGTCGCCTGCAAGGTCGTGTTGACGTTGCTGTCGAAAGTGATGCCCTGGTTCGCGGAGGGGAGCGCTATATTGATGGTCTGCGGCTGGGAGGCCATCAAATTCTGCTGATTGAGCCGCGCGCCCGGCACCACCACAATCTCGTCGACCACCGGCGCAGAGTTCACCGGCAGATAATTCACGCCCACGCTGCCAAGCACGCCACCCGGATGCAGAACCGCCTTCCACTGCAGAAACCGCCCGGCGGGTGAAGCCACCGATCCGTCTTTCAACGGCTCCCAATCGGACCATCCGCGCACCGGCTGCTCCACGTTGCCGGAGCGGGTGAGCAATTCATAGTCCGCCGAACCCGGCTCGACCTCCACGCGGCCAAAACGCGCCAATGAGCCACAGTCCAGCACGTCGCTCGCGTACTCGTGCTGGTTGGGAAATTCCGCATACTGGCGCATCCTCTTCCCATCGAACGCAAACAGCTTGCCGGTGTTTCCCGTTCCTATAAGAATGCCGCTGCCGTTGGAGTCCTGGGCCTCGGCCATGGTCAATCCCTGCTGCGCGTCCAGGTGCCCCACATCGGCATAACTGCCGTCGTCCTGAATGCGGAAGATGCGCCCGCGATTGCCGGTGAGCGCCAGCAGCCCGTCAGGTCCGGCGGCCAGCGCGTAGACGATCTCGTCTTTTGAGGCCCACAGCTTGCGCGGCGCCTCGCCATGATCCTTTTCGTCGAGCGCATAAATCTCGGTCCCCTCGGGGACCGAGGTGCTGGCATTCGCCGCCTGCTGCACAGAATTTGGCTGCACCACCGTGATGGTGATGGAGCCAACTCCCTGCACGGGCAACGGAGGCAGCGGGTTGCGGGTCTTGTCGCCCACGCTGGCCGCATAGATGGTTCCGTTGGCGGCTATCGAAATTGCCGTAATCTCCCGCCGCGGCGCCTCGAACAAGACATAGCCTTTGCCCTGCGCGTCGATCCGGTAGACCAGTCCCGACCCGTCCGAGCCGGCAATCAGGTTGCCCTTCGCGTCCCAGGCCAGGCAGCGGATATGCGCTTCGTCGCTCTTGAAAAACAGTTCCGGTGCTTCGCCCGGCCTGGCAGGATTCACGCGATACACCGCACCCGGATCGCCTGTGGCAATATAAAGCCTTCCCTGCGGGTCAAAGGCCAGGTCCCAGATATAGTGGGGCTTACCGCTGGCCTTATCTGGGCTCGGCTTACCATCGTCAGCTGAAGCGAGCTTGGATGCGTCAAACACCACTGCCGCGCTGGCTTCGTCCTGCTTGGTCTCCGCGCCGGGATTCAGCTTGTAGACTTTGCCGCTGGGCAACGTGGCCGCGTATAGCGCGCCGTCCGGTCCCAGGCGCACTACCTGTACGCTTACATCCTTGGATTCGAACAGGGTAAAGGGCTGGTCGACTTTGGGCGGCGCGAGGCGCAGCACCGTAGCGGGCGAGCCGGTTCCCAGGTACGCCGCGCCATTCTTGTCCATGGCCACCGACCACACGAAGGTGGAAGGGGTGGTCAGCACTTCCTTGAGGCCGGGCCCCTCGCGCAGATGCCCGTCGCTGGTGAGGGCCACGCCCTGTGGCGTGCCTTTTTCGAACTCCTCGAGCTCGGACTGCGTCCACAGGTGGGTCCCCTGCGCGATTAACGACGAGGGAAGGGAAGCGGCGGCGCCGAGAACTAAGACAAGCGCAAAAGGCAGGCGGGAATGGATGAGGCGAAGATGAAACATTCTGCCGTTGAGTCTACTAAATTCGGCCGTATCTCACACATTTTCTGCCCGCAACCGTGCGCGGGACCGCCCCTCCGGCCGGCGCGGGCCTGCGATGCTTTCCAAAACTTTAGGCGCGACCCGGAGAGGCCTAATGATTGATGGAGATGGTGCATAGGTGTGGTAAGATCGTCGCGGATTTACGGAGGCGACAGTCCATGCCCGATTTTGAAACCAGCTTTCAGCCCGACAACGATGTAGTCTATGGCACCGGCGACTGGATCCACGTTTATCTCTACAATTTCTGGTTTACCTGGCCCTACGCCAATCCCACCTTGCTGAACATCGACGACAAGAGCGGGGTGTACGGCTTCCGCTCGCTCAACCCTTACGATCCGTCGGCCGCAGATCGCGTGGACCAAGTGACGGCGAGTGCGCACAACAAGTACGGCATCAACGTGATCAACAACTACAACCTGCCCATCAAGAGCAATATCTTCAAGGCCGACAAGACAGGGGGCCAGCCCGGCGTGAAACCGGGAAAGGCGCCGGAGGTGCCGAAGCAGGACTCGCGCTTTGAGCAACTCCACTACGATGAATACTTCCGCTGCCTGGAGACGAGCGTGGGCTATGGTCCGGGCTCGCTGATGAAAAGCGCCGCCGAGCTGAAGGATGCGCTGAAGAAATACCAGCAGGCGGACACGTTGAATCTGGCGCTGCCGAAAACCGCGGACAAACTGCCTGGCATCGTGGTCGATATTGCCATTCGCAGGTCCTGCAAGTTCGGCATCCACTATTTCGTAGAGCGGAAAAACGCCCGGCTGCACTACATCCTCGACGGCATGAACATCCAGGCCATCGTAGACAAGGACCGGATGCTGAACAGCTCAACCCAGCTGAACAAGGTGCCCATCTGCACTTCGGAGATTCGCTATATTTTCCGGCACTGGAACCGGCTCGGCCCCACCGGCCGGCTGCTCTTCTACACCGACTTCGACAAGGTGGGCGCACCCTGGGTGAATGCGAAGCATATGGGTACGTGGCCAAGCTGGGCCGACTACGCGATCGCCCGGCTGGGCAAGCACCACATCGGCGTACCGGCGGAAAAGCAGCATGCCTTTGATACTGCCCGCGACGACTTCCAGCGGACGCGCAACCAGTTGAACGCGTCGGCGGTCATCACCGCCTTCCACGACATCCCGTCGGCCTGCGTCAACGACCCAAAGGACGACACGCTAAAAGTTGCCTGACTCGGGTGAGGCAAGGGTTTGCGGATTCGGGCGGGTAGCCCACATCTCGCCTTGGAGTTGGGGGAACCTCAACTCTTCACCTTCCGCGCCGGGCGCCTCGTCCTTTCGCGATCAAGCTGTGGAAGGCCGATTCGTCCTCACCTTGCGCGTAAACCAAGCGTGGGCCACCCGCCGATTCATTCGATTGTGACGTAGATATGGGATTTTGCCGGTCCGTCAACCGTCACCTTGATCATGTTCTGTTTTTGCAGTTGAATCGTCCGCGCGAGGGTTTCCACTCCCTGGTTGACTTCGTTGGGCAAAACGATGGTCGCGCCGTTGATCTCGACCTTCGCGCTCGTCACCCTGTTGCTGCCGCCGCGGTCTCCATTCACGATCCTGAGCTGATAGCTGGGCGCGGGAGTCCGGTGCATATTGATCCCTTGTGTCCACGGCGCCGCGTCCACTTTATATGCCGCCAGGTCATCGTGGGACTTGGGAAGATTCGGCTCGTATTCCTCTGAATATTGGAGAGCCTTGGCCGGTGCGTAAGTTGTGCCGTTGTACCGGAAGAGGGTATCGGTCCCCGTTGATGCGATTCCATCCTCCTGCGGAAACTTGTCCCAGTCGCCATTGTTCCCGGCGATCTGCATCGCGCCATGATGATCGACGTCCACGACACGCGCCTGGTACATGGCCGAGTTGGGGACCTCTTTGCCCCGCCAGGTATAGTCATGACTTGTCTGGAGCGCCGTAATGTTCTGAAGCTTCTTGCCATCCCAGATGAAAAACCAATCCGGCCCTTCGTCAAACGAAACGTCAAAAGTATCCGCAAGTGGCGAGTCAGGGCTCGCCGGATCGGCGAGATTGACCATCTGTAAGCCGCATTCCCCATCTGTCAGCCAGAATTGCCGATTGGTGATGGTGGAGATGATTCTGGCCCCGCCAGGTGCGTAGGCGAGCATGGCGACCTCGGCGCCGTCGCCGCTGTATGCAGCCGCGATCAGATTTGGCGCGCCACCTGCATCCCGGCTGAATACCGCCGCGCAAGTGTCATAGGGATTGGATGGCGGCTCTCCGGCATAGTGGAGATCCGGCGGGAAAGCTGCTTCGACGGCCTGCGTCACCCCCGGACTTGGCTTCCGATCGGAACTCTGCGCCGAAAGCAGGGCCGGCGCAGCCAGGATCAGCCATCCGAATGCGAAAAAAGTGTTCCGCATGAATCCTCCCTTTTCCCCCTCAAGACCGGCTCACATCGCGCCTTTGAGACGCGGAAACCTCAGCTCCTCAATTTCCGCGCCGCGCCATGGCTTGCCAGAGGCGGTTCAGCGCAGAGAAAGACTCAAGCAGCACGCGGAGAATTCCGGGCCCCGCGACGGTAACTTTGTCCCAGGCGGACGGCCGGCAGCGGACGCGGAACGCGACGCCGACTGGTGGGCGAGACCCAGCGCAGATTAAGGTGCGCGGCGTCGAGGATGACGAACCCGTTGAAGACAAGGTTGCCGGCTTCCATCAACGCCAGCAGCATTCCCGCCCTGAGAGACCAGAAAAGCGCCTCGCCCCAGGTCATGCCCCACGTTTTGAAAGTGTGAAAGGCTTTTGCGAGCAGATAGGAGTGTGGCAGATTGAGCGCACACGCAAACAGGAGAGTGGTCCCGGGAAAGAGCGTGGCGAAGGATCGCAGGGTAAGGTCAGGGTTGCAGCGCAGTTCAACCATCAACGCCGCGCTTCAGAGCTCGAGCACATTGTCTTCGATGGCCAGCCGCACGTTGCCGTCGGATTTCGCCAGCCTGCGCACGGCTTCCGGCTTGTCCACCCGGGCCTTCAGCATCACCAGCGCCACCGGCACGCTGCGCCCGGCGCTCTTGATGGTCTGCACCGCGGTTTCGCGGTCGATGTTGCAGGCGCTCATCAGGATGCGGATGCCGCGCTCCACCAGCTTGGAGTTCTGCATGTGCACGTTCACCATCAGGTTCTCGTACACGTAGCCCAGCCGGGTCATGGCGCCGGTGGTAATCATATTGAGCACCATCTTTTGCGCCGAGCCGGCCTTCATGCGCGTCGAGCCGGAAACCACCTCCGGCCCTACCTCGGCCACGATGGTGATATCGGCCGCGCCCTCGATGGGGGTTCCATGATTACAGGTGACGGCGGCGGTACGCGCGCCCCGGGCGCGGGCATAAGCCACGGCCGCTACCACATACGGCGTGCGGCCCGAGGCGGAAAGCCCGACCACGACGTCTTTACGGGTGGGACGGCGGCGGGCGATGTCGCGCTGGCCAAGCTCTTCAGAATCTTCGTTGACTTCCACCGCCGAAGCCAGCGCCTTCGGTCCGCCCGCCATGATGTATTGCACCTGGCCGGGCGCCGTGGAGTAAGTCGGCGGACACTCCGAGGAGTCCAGCGCCGCAATCCGCCCGCTCGATCCGGCTCCGACATAGATCAGCCGGCCGCCGTCGCGCAGGCTTCGCGCCACCTGATCGATGACCTGGGCTATCTCTGGAATTGCCCTCTTGACCGCGGCCGCAACTTTGGCGTCCTCATGGTTGATGATGCGGGCAATCTCCAAAGCGGACTTGGTATCGAACCCTTGGGAAGCCTCATTCGGGCTTTCTGTGATGAGGTGTTCGAGTAGAGAGGATTGATCGCTGCCGGTGCCATTTCTATGGCTACCGTTGGCCTCAAGAGTCATCGTACTGGTTAGCATCACATTGGTCCCCAATTTTTCATTGTATCCGGAAAATGCGCAATCCAAAGAGAATTCTCGCAGGTGGAACCCATTACCAAAACCTCGGAGAGTTACCGCTTGGGGTGTCTCGTCGAGTCCATCGCGAGCGGAGGGCCCGACGCCTCGCATCGACGCGCCTGCTCGTCGATCCCTAAAGCGCTTTATCACTCGACGGCGATGGTGACGCCGGTTGAGGTGACGATATTCGAGTTGTTCGAATCGGCTCCGGTGACCGTACCGGAGCACTGCCGGGGTGGCTTAAAACGAAAAGATGCGTACGGGCATTTACTAGCTTTGCGGCTCGGCGCCCAGTGCTGGACTGCTCAGGGTCACGGTCCCTCGGTGTAGGTGTAGTCGGCGTATTGCCAGATCCCGTTGATGCGTTGGGAGAAGCGCGCGAATACCATCACTCCGTTGGTGGGCAAGGTCACGGTCTCGGAGGCAGCCGTAGTTACGGCGGAGGCATATAGATTCCTCGATCCGGCTCCGGCCGTGCCCAGGAGGAGATCGTATTCCGAGGGACCGGCTGCGCCGGACCAGCTAAAGGTCGTAGTCGCGCTCAGCACGGTGCCCGGCGCAGGGCTCAGCGTGGCAGGCACCAGCGTTCCTCCCTCGGTGTAGGTGTAGTCGGCGTATTGCCAGATCCCGTTGATGCGTTGGGAGAAGCGCGCGAATACCATCACTCCGTTGGTGGGCAAGGTCACGGTCTCGGAGGTAGCTGTAGTTACGGCGGAGCCATATAGATTCCTCGATCCGGCTCCGGCCGTGCCCAGGAGGAGATCGTATTCCGAGGGACCGGCTGCGCCGGACCAGCTAAAGGTCGTAGTCGCGCTCAGCACGGTGCCCGGCGCAGGGCTCAGCGTGGCAGGCACCAGCGTTCCTCCCTCGGTGTAGGTGTAGTCGGCGTATTGCCAGATCCCGTTGATGCGTTGGGAGAAGCGCGCGAATACCATCACTCCGTTGGTGGGCAAGGTCACGGTCTCGGAGGTAGCTGTAGTTACGGCGGAGCCATATAGATTCCTCGATCCGGCTCCGGCCGTGCCCAGGAGGAGATCGTATTCCGAGGGACCGGCTGCGCCGGACCAGCTAAAGGTCGTACTGGCGCTCAGCACGGTGCCCGGCGCAGGGCTCAGCGTGGCGGGCACCAGCGTTCCTGCCTCGGTGTAGGTGTAGTCCGCAGGGTACCAGACTCCGCCGATTTCCGACGAAAGTCGGGCGTACACGGTCACCCCTAAGGTTGGCAGGCCGCTCACGGTCTCAGTGATTGCTGTCGTGGTGCCCGAGTAATGCAGGTTGGCCGAGCCGACTCCGGTGGTGCCCAACAGCAGTTCGTAATCCGTGGCCCCACTCCCGGCCGACCACGTGAAGGCAACGCTGGAACCAGTCAGCACAGTGCCCGGCGTTGGAGACGTGAGCGCGGCAGGCTGGTACACCGTTAGCTGTACCGTGGCCGTTGCTGTGGAGTATTCGGTTGTATCTGTCGGCGTAAAGGTTGCCGTGAGTGTGTAGCCGCCACCTGTGAGCATGGTTGCCGCGGTCACGGCCACGGCCGTTCCGCCTGCTGGCGTCGCACTATAGGCAAAGCTGCCCGCGACGGGCTCGGACCCGTTCTGTGCAGTTGCATCCAGAATGCCGCCGAGGGCGGTTTCATTGAAGATCGGCGCAGGCGTGGCCCAGGTAATCGTAGGCGTATGCGGTCCTGCATTCAGCGCGACTGCGCCGGAAACGCTGGAGGCATAGTTGCTGTCTCCCGGATAGCTCGCCTCCACCAGGTGCGTTCCTGTTCCTGCTGGCGAGATTGCGCTCACCGTGGCGGTCGCCGTCTGTTTGTTCTCGGTCTCGAGCACTGTCACTGTGCCCGTGGCCGGGCCGTTACCTTCGCAAACATCGTCGGCGCCGCAATAATTCGCCGCCGCCAGGTCCATCAGACCGTCCCCGTTGAAGTCCCCGGCTGCCATGGAGTTGGGAAAGTCTTCCGTCCCCGGCTCATCGGCCGCGGCTGTGAAGGTTCCATCCCCGTTGCCCAACAGGACCGTCATCGAGGCGCCCTCAAGGCTCGTGCTGCCGGCCAGGTTCGCGACGGCCAGGTCCGGAATGCCGTCGCTGTTAAAATCCCCCAACACGATGGCCTTGGGGTTGCCGCCGATGGCCGGGATCCCGGGCACTGCTTTGAAGGTCCCATCCCCATTGCCCAGCAGGATCGTGACCGGGACGTCCCCCTGATTGTTCGCGACGGCAAGGTCCAGTATGCCGTCCCCGTTGAAGTCCCCGGCAACAACGCCCTGGGGGAAGTCGCCCGTCGCCGGGCTCTCGGCCACGACTGTGAAGGTTCCGTCCCCGTTGCCCAGTTGGATGGTGACGTTGTTGCCATATGCGTCGGTTACCGCCAGGTCCTGTATCCCATTGCCGGTGAAGTCTCCCACCGCAAAGCCCACAGGCCAAGCGCCACCCGCCAGGCTCGGCGCGGACGTAAACGTTCCGTCCCCGTTGCCCAGCAGGATCGTCACTGTGTTGTCTTCGTTCGCGACAGCCAGGTCGGGTATCCCGTCACCGTTGAAGTCCCCCACCGCTATGGCGTCGGGATAACTCCCCGTCTCAGGGCTCGTTTCTGTCGCAGTGAACGTTCCGTCCCCATTGCCCAGCAGGATGGTCACCGTGTTGTCACCGTCGTTCGGAACGGCCAGGTCAAGAATACCGTCGCCGTTGAAGTCTCCCACCGCAATGGCTGTGTCCCCACCCGCCGCCGGGCTCTTCGCCATGCGCGTGAAGGTTGCGTCCCCGTTGCCCAGCAGGATCGTCACCGTGCCGTCACCGTTCAGGACGGCCAAGTCCGGTATCCCGTCGCCGTTGAAGTCTCCCGCGGCGATGCCGCCGGGACTGTCGCCCACCTCCGGAGTCTGAGAGTGCGCCCAGCCGGGTACGGCCGTGCCCGCGCCCAGCAGCGTCGTGCTCAGCACCGAGTTAGCGTTGCTCGTGTCGAGGAAGGACACCGTTCCTGACGGCGGAGGTAGCCACGACCTATTCACAGGCCCCGCCACTATGGCCGTCAGTGTGTAGTTGCCGGGGCCTCCGCTCTGCGCGATGGTCGTCGTCGTCGGACTCTTCCCCGTGGCTGTCCCGGTCACCGTCAACGCCGAGGTGCCGGAAGCGCTGCCCGCATAAGGCATGGCGCCGTTGGGCGTTCCTAGAAAAACTGCCTTGTAGCTGCGATCGCCGATCCCCGGCCTGAATTTGAATGTGGCCGTCCCGGTCTTGGTCAACTGCGCCGTGGCCAGCAGATGGATGTCTGTGCAGTAGGTCGCCGTAGCGTCGCAGAAGTTGATCAGACCCACTGTCACCGGCGTCGAGCCGGCGGTGACCGCAGCAGTCAGCGTCACCACGCTCCCTGAAGAGACTGTGGTCACCGCCGTGCCTCCGGAGGTCACCGTCAGCGTGGTCGTCGTTGCCTGGGTGCTGGCAGCAGCCGGAAGTGCGGTCCAAAGCAGACACCCGATCAGTGCCGCTAAGCAGCCTTGCAGGTGGCCTTTGTGGCAACAGCTCTGCTCCGGAGATGTTGGGAACGCTGGGCGCGACAGAAAATTAGCAAGGGCATTCGGCATAAGATTCACTCCCCGCGAACGCTTCGCCGTTCCCTATTTCCACGCGCCGCCAATTCTTCCGCGGGCCCGCGATCCCTCGAGAATGGGAAGGTGCTCACGGAGAAGAGGATCCGCTCATTGATTACTTTTGTCTGTGATTTGGGTTACTTTTGATTCCAAGTAAAATTACCTGTAGAGTTCTGCTCCGTAAGCTAATCTAGGCAACCGTAAGCACATATCTATGTGTATATTAACTTGAGCTTTCAGGTTTTACTCCCGCCGCATCGTCTTCCTTTCACGCCTCCGCCGGTTTGATTTCTCCTTCCAGACCGGCTTGCTCCTGTTATTGAAACCCGCCACGGAGCCCTTAGACCGTTACCCCTCACAGCGCTTCGCGGATGGCGTCGTGAAAGGCAGGCCTGACTTCGCGAATCAGCTGGCTTTGCCGGTCCGGCCAGGTGCGGTTGGTGAGCAGCACCACCGCGAGGCGGGCGTCGAGATCGATCCAAAGAGAGCAACCGCTGTAGCCCAGGTGTCCGATCGAGTGGTGAGAAAAATGCCGCCCCGACGATGAGTTCTCCGACGGCGTATCCCACCCCACCGCCCGCGAGCTGCCCTCCGGCGCCTGCCGTTCTGCGAATGCTTCCACGGTCTCCGCATCGAACAAGTGGGTTGGATCGGTCTCCTCCGGGCCGTCCCCGGTTCCGGTGCGCAGAATCGAGCCGGCGAAGCGGAGCAGGTCGGGCACGTTCGAAAACAGCCCGGCGTGACCGGCCGCGCCTTTCAAAACCCACGCGTTTTCGTCCTGCACCTCGCCCTGGATTCGCCGGCGCCGGAAGGTCGTATCTTCTTCCGTCGGCGGAATGGACGCGCGGGCGCCTGGAGCCGGCGAGAACCCGGTGGCCGTCATCCCTAACGGCTCAAACACCTCCCGGCCGGCCCATGCGGCCAGGTGTTCCCGGGTGAGCACCTCGAGAGCTTTGCCCAGCAGGATGAATCCCGGATCGGAGTATTCGGCGCGGGTCCCCGGCTCGGCCTCCAGCGGCAACTCCAGGCAGGCGCGGAAGAGCTCCGCCGGCGTGGAAGACGTGCGGAACAGCTCGACATAGCCGGGCAGCCCGGAACTGTGGGCCAGCAGGTGGCGCAGTTTTACGTGCCGCGCCCGATCGCCCGCGGCGCGTCCGACAACAAAGCCCGGCAGCAGATCCCCCAGCGGCGTGTCGAGGTGGAGCACGCCGCGCTGCCAGAGGAGCATGACCGCCGATGTGGTGGCCACGACTTTAGTCAGACTGGCCAAATCATAGACGGTGTGTGGATTCACGCCGGGCGCGTTATCTGCATAAGTGACGCTCCCCAGCGCATCCTGGAGAACGACCTCGCCGCCAGCCAGGACCCCGAAGGCGCAGCCCGGAAACCCGCGCGCGGCGATCGCGTCTTCCAGGACTCGATACGCAGCTCCAAAACGGCTGCGAGCGGCGCCGGCAGCCGCGGCGGGAAGAGCAGTCTCGGGCCTGGTCATGGTTCGCATCTTATCGCGAACCGGCGCCGGCGCCTACAGCGGAACCAGGATAGATGCATCCCGAAACCACAGAGTTCAAGTCGACGCGACTACCCGGGAGCGGCGACCCTGTACGAAACTCTTAAGGACACAGTTATTCTGGTTCCACTCTAAGGACGGCGCATTTTTCGCCGCGGCGGGCGCGGTTCACGCTATCCTTGTTCCTGAACTGCTCGTCTTATTCAGTGAACTGGCCCAGGGAGGGTGGTATGCGTGTGCTCCATCGGCTGTTACCGGCAACACTGTTGAGCGGCCTGGCGGCCGCAGGTTCCGGTTTCGCGCAGTCGCCTGCCCAGCCCGCGCCGGCGGCGGCCGTTGCGGCCGCTCCCACCCCGGCGCCGGCCGCAGCTGCCCCGAACACGTTCACGGTCCCCGCCGGAACCAAAGTCCTGCTCCAGCTTCGCAGCTCCATCAACACCAAGAGCGCCAGGCCCGGCGACGGCGTCTACCTGGCTTCCATCTTTCCGGTCAGCGTGGGCAACCGGGTGATGATTCCGGTGGGTGTGTATGTGCAGGGAGTTGTGGACCGCGTGGAGCGCGCCGGGCATGTGAAGGGCAGGGCACAGCTCGACATGCACTTCACTTCCATGATCTTTCCCAACGGCACGGTGGTTGAAATTCCCGGCAGCGTCGACGGACTGCCCGGCGCCAAGAAGCAAACCGTGAAGGACGATCAGGAAGGAACGATTCAGGAGGACGGCGACAAGGGCCGCAATGCCGGCGAAGTGGCCAAGATCGGTGTTCCCACAGGGGCCACCGTGGGCGCTATCGGCGGCCTGGGTTCAGGCCATCCGCTGGCCGGCGGCTTGGCCGGCGCCGGAGCGGGACTTGCCGCAGCCGGTCTGGTTTCGCTCTTTACCCGCGGCGCCGATGTGAACATCGAAGCCGGCGCCCAGATTGAAATGGTTCTGCAACGCCCGTTGGTTCTCGAGGAAGAGAACCTGGCCGCGGCCGGATCGTCCGGTGCACCCGCGGCCCTGGTTCCCGCTGCCACCCAGCCCAAGCCCATCCGAAAGCCCGACCGTGTTCAGGTTCTGTGTCCGGCCGGGGGTCTTGGCTGCGAATAATCCGATTCGTACTGCTGTGAGGGATGATGCACGGTGGAAGTTCCCGCCGCGCGCTGCCGTCCATTGTTGAGGCGCGCTCAAGGTAAGCCGCGCCCGCATCCTACATCAGTTTCGCGTTAAGGGCTACCGCACCGGTTCGCACCAGCATGCAGTTTCCGTTCTGGTCGCACCGGTAGTGAACGTTGGCGCGATATTGCTCCCAAGGAGCGGCGTTGCTGGCCGTTACGGCGGCGCCGATGAGGAAGGTCCTTCCATCGTCAGTCACGATTGTCCCGCCCCCGGCGGCGCTGTAATCCGCAACCGTAGCATCGCCTTCGCTATAGAAAAGCAGTGGCTTGAATCCGCCGTCCAGGCTCACAGGTGCGACGGCGGCAGACGTGGCTGCAGGCGCAGGCATATCTGCCTGCACAGGCTTGGATGCCAGCGCCAGTGCGTTGGCAGGTGGAGGCCGCGTGGCATTCGTGCTCAGCGCCGGCGCGGCAGTGGCGGTCTGCTTCTCGACGGAGGAAGGGCTGTTGGCAATCTGCGTGTGGACGATAGGCGCCTTGGCGATTCCCAGGGTTGCGGTCGACGCCTTGACAACTGGAGCCGCGGCGATGGACGCCGTGGCGATCTGCGATTGACGGATGGTCGTCTGGACTGCCGGAGTTCTGGCGATCGGCGCCAGGGCAATCTCGGCCTTGACGGTGGGGGCCGCGGCGATCCGCTCACTGACGATCGCAGACTTCACGATCGGAGCCGGGGCGCTGGGCGTGCCGATAGGAACGGGAGCAGCGGAAGCGAACCGCAGCGAAGCCGGAGGTTGCGCAATCACGACCTGGTCAGCCAGGGAAACATGGGTCACCTGTGCCGGTCCGGCATTGGAGATGGAATGGATTCTGGGTCCGGTGGCAATGGACCGGGCAAACGCGAAGTGGTTCGATGCGGAGATCCCGCCCGGTTGCAAACTGGCAACTGCAAGCGCGGTTCCGGTAAAAGTTCCAAGGGCAACGCCGATTGCGGCATAAATCAACGACAGAGCCAGCCGCGATCCCTGCGGCGGAGGAGGAGGAGGAAGTTTATAACCATAAGCGGCTACAATTTCGGAATATTGATGGTAAGTCGCCATAGCGGGGGTGCGGGGTCGGCCGCGACCTCACTTTCTTTGGTGTCAAAATCATTGAAACATTCCCGGAAATCGGCAACAATCCACCGAAAGGGGCATTACCCGCACAGTTCCGCACGGGCCGGCGAGCCCGAGTAACCGCCGCCTGGATTACTTTCGGATGGGCCGCAATTGACGCTGTTTTTGTGGTGTGAAGTTGGGGACCATTTCGTCCGCACTTCATCTATACTTTCATCGGGGCTTTGATCGGGATTGCTGTTCGGCATCCCGCGAAACCATCTCAAAATCAGCGAAAGAGTTTTGGGATATATCAAACTCTTTCGACGCGTTTCCCAATTCCGATAGGACATTCTCTTCTTTTGGAATCCGTTAGTTGTCGGCTCCAAAGGATTTGGCAGCCATGCAAACCACGCCCGGACACCCCGCAATCCCGACGCCTGACCGAGCCCTTCCGGGCGCGGCCGGACCGCCGGCTCCAAACCCGGCGCCGCCCGTGCAGCGTAGATCGAGCGCGGTGGGCCTGTGGCTGCGCGACCTTCTCATCTCCGCTGCTGCCTCGGTCCTGATCATCACCTTTCTTTACCAGCCGGTACGGGTGGAAGGGACCAGCATGTTGCCCCGGCTTGAGGACCGCGACCGCCTGTTTATCAACAAATTCGTCTACCGGATCTCGGCCATCGAACGCGGCGACGTGGTGGTTTTCCGCTACCCGCGCGACCCGGAGAAGAGCTACATCAAGCGCGTGATTGCTCTGCCCGGCGACCGGATCCGCATCGAGCGGGGAATTGTCTGGCTCAACGGCAAACCGCTGCGCGAAGACTACGTTCCTGCCAAATACCGGGACACCCGCTCCATGGCCGAGCTGACGGTCCCCGACGACAGCTATTTCATGATGGGCGACCATCGCTCTATCTCCTCTGATTCCAGAGAGTTCGGTCCCGTGCTGCGGGATCTCATCTACGGCAAGGCAGTGTTTGTTTACTGGCCGGCCAAAGATGCGGGCGTGGTGCGCTAGCCATTCAATTGCAGTTATTTACAAGAACAACATCAATTGTAGCTTGCAGGTTATCGCGTTAAATAACAGATTTAAAGCCACAAAATAAAATCGCGATGTAGTATTTGCCCTTATTCTGCGTCAATGCGGGTTAGCCCAACGCTCATCCGGATAGTGAAAGCGGCAACAAGTCCGTTTCAACCCAGAATTCCACCGCCCATTCTCTGCTAGAATCGATTGAATCCACTCCCCGGAGCGGCGATGCAGGCGATCCTCGCGCTCGAAGATGGGCGCATCTTCCGTGGCCACGGCTATGGGCACCCCGGCGAATGCCAGGGCGAAGTTGTTTTCAATACTTCACTTACCGGTTACCAGGAAATCGCGACCGACCCCTCCTATGCCGGCCAGATCGTGGTTCTTACCAACCCTCAGATCGGCAACTACGGCACCAACCGCGCGGACAACGAGTCAGCCCGGCCGTTTATTGAGGGCCTGATCGTCCGTGAGTTTTCCCAAATCAGCTCCAACTGGCGCTCCGAGCAGGTCGTCGACGAGTACATGGAGCGCTACGCCGTCCCGGTCCTCGCCGAGATCGACACCCGGGCCCTGGTCCGCCATTTGCGCAACCACGGCGTTATGAGGGGGATTGTCTCGACAACTGAAAGTAATTGTGAAATTTTAATCCAGAAGGCAAAGAATATACGGAAGATGGATGGAACGGATCTGGCCAAAGTCGTCTCCACCAAGTCGATGTATCCGTTCGACTCCTCCGACACCCGCAACCAAAGCGACGATGCTCTCTTACCTAACGCTTTTTCTCAGAACGCAAAAGAGCAGAAACTTCATGTAGTGGCTTATGATTTCGGGATCAAACACAATATTCTGCGCATGTTGACGCGTGAAAACTGCCGCGTTACCGTGGTTCCCGCTGAAACAACGGCGGATGAAGTGCTAGGCCTGAAGCCGGACGGGGTCTTCCTCTCGAACGGTCCCGGCGATCCTGAGCCTGTGGATTATGCCGTACGCGCCATCCGGCAAATGATGGGCCGCGTGCCGGTCTTCGGCATCTGCCTCGGCCACCAGCTCTGCGGGCTGGCTCTGGGCGGCCGCACCTACAAGCTCAAGTTCGGCCATCACGGCGGCAACCACCCGGTAAAGAACTACGCAACCGGCAAAGTGGAGATTACGGCCCACAACCACAACTTTGCCGTCGATCCGGACTCCATCAACGCCAACGATGTCGAGCTGACCCACGTCGACCTCAACGACCAGACTTTAGAGGGCTTACGCCACAAGACGCTGCCATTGTTCAGCGTCCAGTACCATCCTGAAGCCGCCCCCGGCCCGCACGACTCGCACTACCTGTTCCGCGACTTCCGCCAGATGATGGAGGAGTGGAAGGGATGAAGCGGGCGGCGCAGAACATTTTCGGAGTTTCGAAGCAGCGGGGCATTTGGCTCCGATATTTTTGGGGAACGGCGAGATAAGGCAAGGCCTTGAAAGGGCATGGCTTTAGCCGTGCCGGCAACGCGGCAGTCGAGATTGCGGCTTTAGCCGCCGAGGGAGGGTTTTGAAACCCGCGCGCGAACACGCGACCAACAACTCGCAGACCTACTTCGTGACTTCGAAGACTTGGGAAGGTCGTGCATTGTTTCAGTCCGAGGGGTGGGCGAGGCTTTTTTTCAAGAATCGGCTCGCTCACCGGCCCGATTGCTATCTTCTTCATGAGTTTGTTCTTATGCCCGATCATTTCCATCTCCTGATCTCTCCGGCGATTGCACTTGAACGCGCCGTTCAGATGATCAGGGGCGGGTTTTCGTATCGGGCGAAGAAGGAACTTGAATCGAGCGCAGAAATTTGGCAACGGGGGATTGCAGATCATAGAATTCGCGACGCTGAGGACTACGACAGGCATTTGCATTACATTCACCTCAACCCGGTGAAGAAGCATTTATGCACAAGTCCCGGGGAATACCGGTACTCCTCAGCTTATCCGGGTTGGAAGCTGGACCCCATCCCTCAGTGGCTAAAGCCACCGATCAACCAGGAAGCCATTGTCACGGCTGAAGCCGTGCCCTTTCAAAACAACAACTCGTAATTCCACAAGGCAGATAAGACACCAAACCCATGCCACGCAGAAATGACATTCAGAAAATCCTGGTGATCGGCTCGGGTCCGATCGTCATCGGCCAGTCGGCGGAGTTCGACTATTCCGGGACCCAGGCCTGTAAAGCTCTGAAACAAGAGGGCTACGAGGTGGTGCTGGTGAACTCGAACCCGGCCACGATTATGACCGATCCCGAGCTGGCCGACCGCACCTACATCGAGCCGCTCACCCGCGAATATGTTGAGGAGATCATCCGTATTGAGGCGGAGATGCTGGCGCGCGGCCCGGCGGGATCGGACACGATTCGGCCGATGCTCGGGAATTTCCCTCAGGGGCTGGAGCCCGCCAACCTTTCGAGTGCGGGGGACGGCACGGCCGAAGCCGTGCCCTTTCAAAACGGGGGAGGGAAGTTCGCTCTTCTGCCGACCGTGGGCGGGCAGACGGCGCTGAATCTGGCCGTCGACCTGGCCGACGCCGGCATCCTTGACCGCTATAACGTGGAGCTGATCGGCGCCAAGCTCGAAGCCATCAAGAAGGCCGAGGACCGGCTGCTGTTCAAGGACGCCATGATTCGGATTGGGCTCGAAGTCTCGAAGTCCGCGCTGGTGAACAACTTGCGCGATGGCCTCGATTTCGCAAGCAAGCTCGGATTTCCGGTGTTGATCCGCCCCAGCTTCACCCTGGGAGGCTCCGGCGGCGGCATCGCCTACAACCGCGAGGAACTGATGGAGATCCTGGCCCGGGGGCTCGATCTCTCGCCGGTACACGAGTGCCTGATTGAAGAAAGCGTCCTCGGCTGGAAGGAATTCGAGCTCGAAGTGATGCGCGATCTGGCGGATAACGTGATTATTATCTGCTCGATTGAGAACTTTGATCCGATGGGCGTGCATACCGGTGACTCGATTACCGTAGCCCCGGCCCAAACGCTCACCGACCGCGAATACCAGCGGATGCGCGACGCCGCCATCGCCGTAATGCGCGAGATTGGCGTCGAGACCGGCGGGTCGAACGTTCAGTTTGCCGTCAATCCCGTCGACGGACGCATGACGGTCATCGAGATGAACCCGCGCGTCTCGCGTTCGTCGGCCCTGGCGTCTAAGGCTACCGGATTTCCGATTGCCAAGATCGCCGCCAAACTGGCGGTCGGCTACACCTTGGACGAGATTCCCAACGACATTACCCGCAAGACGCCTGCCTGCTTTGAGCCGACCATCGATTACGTAGTGGTGAAAATCCCCAAGTGGCAATTTGAGAAGTTTCCCGGCTCCGACGACACGCTGGGACCACAGATGAAGTCAGTGGGCGAAGTGATGGCCATGGGCCGTACCTTCAAGGAAGCGTTGATGAAGGCTTGGCGCGCGCTTGAAACCGGCAAGAAGACCGGCGCGGAAGTGCTTGAACCGAGGCGGCTTACGCAAATGCTGGTGACCCCGCGGCCGGAGCGTCTCGGCTACCTGCGCTTCGCCTTTGAGCGCGGCATGAGCGTGCGCGAAGTGGCCCGCCTCACCAGCATGGACCCCTGGTTCCTGCACCAGTTGCGCGAGATTACCCTGGCGCAGACGGAGATTGCGCGGACAACTCCGAAGGAAATCAGCGCGGAGCATCTGAGGCAACTGAAGCGCCTCGGGCTGAGCGACGAACGCATCGCCACCGAATGGAAGCTCGAAGGCCACGAAGGCATCCGCCAGGTGAGGGAACTGCGCGAGAGCCACGGCGTCCGTCCGGTGTTCAAACTGGTGGACACCTGCGCCGCCGAGTTTGAGTCGATGACGCCTTATCTTTATTCGACTTACGACGAGGAAGACGAGGCGCCGCCGACCCAGACCCCCAAGATCATCATTCTCGGATCGGGTCCAAACCGCATCGGCCAGGGAATCGAATTCGACTACTGCTGCTGCCATGCCGCCTTCGCGCTGAAGGAAGACGGGTATGAGACGATCATGGTCAACTGCAATCCTGAGACCGTTTCAACCGACTACGACACCAGCGATCGCCTTTATTTTGAGCCGCTTACGCTTGAAGACGTGCTGGCCGTCTACAATCATGAGGCCCAGTCCGGCGCGCCGATCGGGATGATTGTTCAGTTTGGCGGCCAGACCCCGCTGAACCTGGCGCAGCGGCTCCGCACCGCTGGCGTGCCCATCATCGGCACCTCGCCGGAGTCGATTGACCTGGCGGAGGACCGCAAGCGGTTCGGCAAGCTGCTCGAAGATTTGAACATTCCTCAGCCGCCCGGCGGCACCGCAACCAGCGTCCAGGAGGCGCTGGCGGTGGGCGAACGCATTGGCTATCCGGTCCTGGTTCGACCCAGTTACGTGCTGGGCGGCCGGGCCATGGTGATTGCCTACGACGCCGAGGCCGTCGATCGCTATATGCGCGAAGCGGTCGAGTACTCCCAGGAGCGGCCGGTTCTCATCGACCATTTTCTTGAGAATGCCGTCGAGGTCGACGTGGACGCCCTTTGCGATTCGGAGGACGTGCTCATCGCCGGCATCATGCAGCATATCGAGGAGGCGGGCATTCATTCCGGCGACTCCTCCTGCGTGCTGCCCGCCGTGAGCATCTCCGAGCCGACACTCGAAACCCTGCGCACTTACGCCCGCAAGCTGGCGCTGGCACTCAAGGTCGTCGGCCTAGTCAATCTCCAGTTCGCCATCCAGCGCGATGGCGAGGGCCAGGACCACGTATATGTGATCGAGGTAAACCCGCGCGCTTCACGCACCGTGCCCTACGTCTCCAAGGCCACCGGGATTCCGCTGGCCAAAGTTGCCGCGCGCCTGATGACCGGCCGCAAGCTCCGCGACCTGCTTCCGGCCGAGGTTGCCTCCGGCAAGGACCTTG
This sequence comes from uncultured Acidobacteriaceae bacterium, assembly GCA_963770555.1. Taxonomy (GTDB): domain Bacteria; phylum Acidobacteriota; class Terriglobia; order Terriglobales; family Acidobacteriaceae; genus Telmatobacter. Next base: position 1,489,768 of record CAVYQC010000005.1, on the reverse strand, counting down.
GGACCGGGGCGTATTACTACGTGAAATCTCCGGTCTTCCCCTGGAACAAGTTTGCCGGCGTTGACACCGTTCTTGGCCCGGAAATGAAGTCGACCGGCGAGGTAATGGGCGTAGCCGCCAGCTTCGGCGAGGCCTTCGCCAAGGCGCAGCTTTCGGCCGGCCAGTTGCTGCCCACCGGCGGCACGGTGTTCTTCAGCGTAAACGACCACGACAAGGCGGCGGTCGTCGAACTGGCCCGGCGTTATGTGCATCTCGGCTTCAAGATTGTGGCCACCGAGGGGACGGCCAACACTCTCGAGTCCGCCGGGCTGATTGTCGAACGGGTCTTCAAAGTGAAGGAGGGCCGGCCGAACGTCGTCGACCTGATCAAAGGCGATCGCATCCAGCTGATCGTCAACACCCCCCGCGGCCAGGACACTTTCTTCGACGAGAAGGCCATCCGCCGCGCCGCAGTCCTGGCCCGGGTGCCCACCATCACCACCATCGCCGCCGCGCAGGCCGCCGCCGAAGGCATCGCGGCCATGCAAAAGCACTCGACTACGGTGTACGCGCTGCAGCAGCTCCACACTGAAAACGGTGCAAATCCGCCCCAGGCCGCGGGGCTCGAATCTGCCCAATCGTCGATCGCTCTGCGTTAGGCAGCGAGCCTTGGAAAGATGCGGCGGAACGGCGGCGCCGGTATCGGTTCTTTCCACAATACCTTGAAAAACAAGGGGAAAACCCTAGAATTTCGCGTTCCGCGTGGAACAATTTTCCACAAAATGTACCTAGACAGTTATTGTGCCGCCGCGAATTGTGGTCTAAAATTTGCGCCCACCGTGCTCCTGAACCACAACCAATCCGCGGCTGCCGGTAAAGTGGAGGTCTGATTTCCAACTGCACCGGTAATACAATGGCTGCATGTTGATTGAGGGTGTTTTCGCCGCCACCACCACGCCTTTCTATTCCGACGAGCGGATTTACTTCAAGAAGATCGAAGCCAACATGGACCGCTACTCGCGCAGCCTGCTAGCCGGGCTGGTGGTTCTGGGTTCGACCGGCGAGGCGGTGATGCTGGACGACGCCGAGTCGCGCGACGTCTTGCGCGCGGCGGCCGAAGCCACGGCGTCGGACAAGGTGCTGGTAGCCGGGGTGGGCCGCGAGAGCGTGGGCGCTACGGTGGCGCTGGCGGAGGCCGCGGCGCGATTCCGCTATGACGCGGTTCTCGTCCGACCGCCCAGCTACTATTCAGGGCAGCTCTCCGCGGCTGCGGTGCTGCATTACTTCCGCGGGGTTGCCGACCGCTCGCCGCTGCCGGTACTGCTCTACAACATTCCCAAGTGCGTGCCCTACCAGATTCCCGTCGAGATGATTGCCGAGCTGGCTAACCACCCCAATATCATAGGGATCAAGGACTCAAGCGGAAGCGTGGAACGGATTCGCTCGACCGTAGCCGCGACCGGAACGGCTCTGCGCCGCACCGTGACCGTCACGCCCGTGTTTGAGGCAGTCACGGAACGCATGCGGACGCAGGCAGACGAGCCGGCGGGCTCATTTGTTTCGGCCGCTCGCCTGGCCTCGACTGGAAGCGCGGCCGTAGCCGCGGCGCCATCGGCTGCTCCGGCTAAGACCTTGCCGGCGAAGACACGGAGCAGGGAAGTCGGATTCCAGGTGCTTTGCGGTTCCGGATCGGCGGTGTTCGAGTCGCTCAAGTCCGGCGCCTGCGGCGCGATTCTGGCCTTCGCCGCCTGCGCGCCGCAGGCCTGCCAGGAAGTGTACCTGGCCTGGAAAGATCACAACCTGAACCTGGCGGAAGAAAAGCAGCGGCGCATCGCTGCGGCGAACAACCGCATCGTCGGTTCGCTCGGAATCGCCGGCGTAAAATACGGCTGCGACTTCAACGGCTATTATGGCGGCCGAGCCCGCGCGCCGCTGCTTCCGCTTACCGGGGAGGAAAAAGCGGAGGTCGAGGGCCTGCTGGCCGAGATCCGCAACTAAGGCATTTCTCCTTGGCCGGCGACTGCGCCTTCGAAATCCGGGATCCCGACGGCACGCCGATCGAGTTTGTGCAAAGCCTGCCGACGGGGTGGGAGGCGCAGGCGGCCGACGAGTTTATGCCAGCCGGCAACAACTGGAAGAGGGAAGGTGATCCGTGACAAAGCCCACGACACTTGTGGCCACGTGGGGCAACGGGCTGTTCGCGGTAACCGGCGATGGGCGCAGGCAAGAGATTGCGGACCTGTCCGTCAGGGGGCTCGCACCGGATGGACGCGGCGGTGCGCTCGCCATTGTAGGCGGCAATTCGCTGCGCAAGCGCGCGCCAAGCGGTGAGTGGGCGACCGTCGCTACAAGCGGGTTCGCGCTTTCGTGCTGCATGGCTGTTCGAGATACCATCTACGTTGGAACGGACGACGCACGCCTGCTGCGGCTGAGCGACGGGGGTGCCGTGCTCGAACCTATTGTCGGATTCGATAACGTAGCGGGGCGAGATGCCTGGTTTGCTGGTTCTGCAATTGTGAATGGGCAGCGTGTTGGGCCACCGCTAGGTGTTCGCTCGGTTGCAGCCAGCTCGAACGGGAGCATGCTATTCGCCAACGTTCACGTGGGAGGCATTCCGCGTTCCATGGATGGCGGAACAAGCTGGCAGCCCACCATCGATATCAACAGCGATGTTCACGAGGTGTGTGCGCACCATGCGGACCCGGAGATTGTCGTCGCGGCCGCCGCGATTGGCCTTTGCGTCAGCCTGGATTCCGGGGCAACGTGGACCATAGAACGGGAGGGGCTCCACGCGCCATACTGCTCCGCAGTAGCGTTTTCGGGCGACGACATTCTCTTCTCGGCGTCGACCGATCATTTTGCGGCTGAAGGGCGAATCTATCGAAGGCCGCTCAAGCCGGATGGAAACCTGGCAGCCGTCCAAGGCGGGATGCCGGCGTGGACCGAGGGTATCGTCGACACCGGTTGCATCGCCGCAAACGGCTCGTCCGTTGCCGTTGCTGACAGAGCTGGCAACTTGTATGGCTCGGACGACTTCGGGCGCGCTTGGTCATGCAGGATCACCGGACTGCCGACCCCGAGCGGTGTTCTCATCTGTTGAAGGAGGCGACTACGGCGTTTTCGATTCTGCTCTGGACGGAAAGTGTGATGCTAAGTGGCTTTTTCCTCAAGAAAAGCCACCTCGCACGATGTCAACGATGTCAAGAAGTGAATCGAAAGCGCTCTAATTCAGTTCATGTCTCTTCCAACGCCGCCGGCTGCTCACGGTTGATCAGAAAGTTCCGTTCTGCGACGCTCCCTGCACTCCATTCATGCGCAGGGCGGTTGCGGCATCCGTGAGCGTGGTGTTCAAGAACATGTCCAGAAACACCGTGGTTGGCAGCGGAAGATTGGCCGTATTGGTGACGGAGATTCCGTTCACGGTACAGGTCACCGAGCCGTCTCCGAACGTAATGCTCATGGGCTCAAGCGAATAGGGAGACGCAAAGGAGGACGGAGCTATGCCGATCGGGGTCACCTGCGGTCTCCCGCTGCCGCTGTCGGTCACGCACATATAGGTTGCGTCGCCTCGGGTGGTGCTCAATTGGATCTGCGCGTAGGAGCACGGCGGCGTATCGGAGGCCGCCATGGATCTGGGGCTGCACGAGTCTCCAACCAAGCCAAGCTGAATGCGGGCAGGGGAAGAGTAATTGCCGGGAGCGGCATAGGCCACGCCGAAGGAGACCGCCGGCTGGCGCGCTCCGTAATAAGCCTGCCCGCTGAACCATCCGGCGCTATCGCCGGCTACGGCCGCCGAATCGGACTCAACCATGACCGGTGCGAATGCAAGAGCATTGTGGACAGAGATGGAAGTTGCTCCAGCAGCCTGAGTTACCGAATTGCCGAGTACAGCGAACGAAGAGCCGCCGGCAGTCCAGCGCTCGACGCACCCCGAAAGCAATCCGCAGGACCCATCGTTGACGGCGCCGGGGGCGCTGGCGGGTCCGACATCGGCGGCATGGGTGGGAACGAAGCGGGTTAGAGAGGCAAGTTTAACCGCGCCGGAAGGCGGCGGACCGGCGGGGTGGGTGGAATCGGCGGCGGCCCGTTCTCCCCCGGCTGGATAGTTGGGCATGGCCACCCAGCGCAGCGCGCTGCTGCAGGCGTATCCCATGGGACTGCCGGGCGCAGGTTTGTCGTTCCAGACGTAGTCTCCGGCGTAGGGGCAGGCCGTGCCGGCCAGGGAAGTGGACGCGGTTCGATTTGCTTCGAGCCCGAAGTTGGAGAGCGTGACCTGGGTCCACTCCACGGTTGCCGCGCCCGCAGATGGGCACGAACCGCTGGCGAGGCAGCCGGGAGCGGCGTAGACGACGGCTCCAGCGGTGGAGAGTCCGGCGCACTCGGTCCCCGAGCCGGTCATATCCACGCACGCAACCTGGACATCCGTGCTTCCGCTGCCGCCGTTGCCGGAGTTGATGATGGTCAGGTTATCCCCGATGTGCAGGGCCTTCGTGGCCGGATCGAATCCAGTCAGATTCGCGTAAGTGGATGGCCTGGAAGCGGCAGTGGTGATGGTCAGAGTAGCCGTGCCTGAACAGGTCGCCGTGCCGTTGCCCAGGGTCGCGGTTACAGAAGTGGGGGATCCGGCTGCGCCGTCGCCCTGGGCGGTGACCACGAAAGTGGCCCCGGCCCAACTGCCGGGCGCCGCGAATGTGGCCAGCGCCGAAGCGCCCGCGAATCCGCCGGAAAAATTAGTCAGGGTGCAGTTGCCCGTGCCCTCGATGCTGCCGCCGCTGGCCGCAGTCACCGTCGCCAGATGGGCGGGCGTATAGCTGGGGTTGGCCGTAACCGTAACAGCATTGGAAAGTACATAATGCGCCCGCATGGCGCCTCTGCCGCCGTTAACCGGCGATACGACCACATCGAACGGGCCCATGGCGCCGGGGACGAAATCCTCCTGGTGCCGGTAGAACCAGTCGCCCACGTGCCTGCGGGCGAAATTCTGGCTTCTCATAGAGACCGGAACCACATCAAAGCATTGATCTTCGTAGCATGGACCCTGGACCGCAAGCGGGCTCTTGCCAAAACTCCATACCGGAGCTGTGGCGGTGGTGCTGTCCCCGTATTCCTGCTGGGTGAGCCGGTTCTTGTAGAGGCCGCTCACCCCGTACATGTAGTTGTTACCGTACATGACAAATGCGACTCGGCCCGCCGCCGAGCTGACCAGCGGGTGAGGCGCCTTGGGCGATCCGGCCAGCGCGAAGTTGTGCATGGATAGGGAAGGAAAGCTCCGCGGAGAATCGTTGTTAAAGAAAAACCTGCCCTGATCGGCGTTGCCCACATTGAGCGTGGGCAGGTTTTCCTCGTCGCGCACATTGGACACGTCAAAATAGTAGGCATTGCAGTTGTTGCAGAACAGGTCGCCCGAGCCGTATCCGGCTAGATGAGAGCCGTCGCCCGGCGCATATCCGTGCGCAATCAGATAGGAGGCAAAGCTGCCGGAGCCGGCGTTGTTGTCGGTGGTGTAGTCGGACAAATCGGCGATAAATCCGTCGGCCACCGGAGCCATCCACATCTTGATCGCGTAGCCTCCTACGGCATCGGTGCGGAAGTGGTGAAAATAGGAGTTTGTGTCGCCCGTGGGTCCCGTCGGAGTGCCCATTGTAAAGGCATCTCCATAAAAATCCTGCACTTGCCAGTTCGATGTGTCGCTGCCGCTGTCCAGCGCCGCGAAGCTCAATCCGTTCTGCGCCACCGAGGAGACGGCCGAGCCCGGGTTGGATCCCACAAAGTCGAGGTTGTTGATTCCACCGTCAGAAAGGATCGGGAATTGAAGCATGTAAGAACCTGGGCCGCCCGTGCCTCCGTAGAAAAACCGGGTGCCGTGGATGTGATCCGAACCTTCGATCTCCGGGCAGGATTGATACGTGGAAGGGATCACCGCCTCGTTGAGCCGGTAATCTCCGCTGGGAACGTAAATGGGATGGCAAAGGTTGCTGCCGAATGCGCGCGCATAGAGCGAGGCCGGGAGCGCGCCTTGGAGGAGCGCGTTGTTGGAGCTGGCGGTTGCCGTGGGGTCGGCGCCGAATTCGAGCAGATTAATCTTGCCTGTGACCGCCGACGGCCCATTGCGGTCGTCGACCACGCGGAGAAACGGCTGCGCGGCGCGATCGACGCCGAGGGACGCGCAACTGAAGGGGATGGTCTCGGCGCCTTTGTAGTACTGAGAGATCTCCAGTGTGCCGCCGTTCAGGCAGGCATCACTGTACGCGGCGGTGATGGTCGTATCCGTACCCCAGGAGTTCACGCCGTCGACGAAGCGGAGCCCGGAGTTATTGGCCAGGTGCGCCGTCGTAGCTGCCAGGTTTTGTACCCGGCCGCCGTTTGTTATGTCGGGGGACTGGCAGATGCACGCCAAGGCGGGAAGGAAAAGCATCACGAGCGAAAGTTCGGATTTCATAGCTCCTCGCGGTCAAGGTTGCGGCAGGGCTGGCTTTGCCGGATCGGCGACAGCATTTTCGATTCTGCTCCTTACAGGAACCACGCGGCAAAGTGGCATATTCCTCAGGAAGATGCCATCTTCAATGCCGCCGAAATGCCAACAAGTGGATCGAAAATGCTCGAATCTGGTCAGGCTTTCAAGAAGCCGCTTCCTGTCATCATGTCCGATAACAGATATTCTGTATACTGGCTGGCGGGCAATCCATTTCGCCTCATCCGGCGCCGCTTCTGCTCGCTCACACACTGCGGATGGGCCTGGCGGCTTCCCTGCTATGCCGTCGCAAGTCCTTTTCCCGGTTCAATATCCACGAAGCAAGGTGCGGACTCGCGCGGATGCGCGGGATTGCGGATCTTCCGTTCGATTGGCTGGGCTACGGGTCACATCTTGTAGCGCCCGAGATCTTCGTCGTTCAATCCTTCCAGCCACCCGCGCAACTGTTCGGCGGTAGGACCGTCCGGTGGCCCGGAGGTGTTCAGCTTGGCGCTCTGCAGGACCTCTTCGGCGACGTAGATCGGACAGTCGGCCCGCAACGCCAGCGCGATCGCGTCCGAAGGCCGCGCGTCCACCGCAACCGGCTCATTGCCCTGGCGCAGCCACAAAACGGCATAGAATGTTTCGTCCTTAATCTCGGTAATGACGATCCGCTCCAGCACGGCATTCAAATGCCGCACAAGATTGCGCGTCAGGTCGTGGGTCATGGGGCGCGGTGCGGAGACCTTTTCGATCTCGATGGCGATCGCGTTGGCCTCGAAGATTCCCACCCAGATGGGCATCACGGTGTCGGAGCCCACATCCTTGAGAACCACGATCGGCATATTCGTGGCCGGGTCCATCATCAGGCCGCGTATTCTCACCTCCACATCCATGGGTCCCCCTTTTCGTCTCAGACGGCTTCGCCAGTCAGGCTGTTGGGATGAGATGCGGTAATCCGCACCTGCAGATAGCTGCCCGGAGCCGGCGCGATGGGCTGGGCGCAGGTAAAATTGACCGGCTTGTTCTGGCTGCTGCGGCCGGCAATCTGTCCGCGAGCCGGATTCTGTCCCTCAACCATCACCTCAACAATCTCCCCTATGTGTCTGGAATAATTTGCCCTTTGTATTTCGCGCTGGCGATCGAGCAGGGCTTGAAGCCGGGCCGCTTTCTGGCCTTCCGGAATGGAATCGATCATCACCAGGGCTGGGGTGTTGGGCCGCGCGGAATACTTGAAGGCGAAGACGCAATCGTAGCCTACTTGGGCCAGCAGGTCCATAGTCTCAATGAAGTCGTCCTCGGTTTCGCCGGGAAAGCCGACGATGATGTCGGTCGAAAGCGAGATGGGGCGCCGCGCGGACTTGATCCAGGCGATCCGTTCCAGGTACCACTCCGGGGTGTATTCGCGAGCCATCATCTTGAGCACGCGCGCCGAGCCGGATTGCACCGGCAGGTGAACGTGGTCGCAGAGAGTGGGGTGGGCGTCGATGGCCTCGACGATGTCGCGGGTGAAGTCGCGCGGATGGCTGGTGGTGAATCGGACCCGCCTTATCCCCGGCACCTGCCCAACGGCCGCTAGGAGTTCGGAGAAGCTCAACTTCCCTTCCGGATCGCGATAGCTGTTCACGTTCTGGCCCAGCAGTTGAATTTCGGTATAGCCCAGGTCGGCGATTCGCCGCGCTTCGGCGAGCACGGACGGCGAAGTCCGGCTGCGCTCCTTGCCGCGCGTATACGGCACCACGCAATAGGAACAGAACTTGTCGCAGCCCTCGATGATGGTGATGTAGCCCCGGTAAGGATTCTGGCGGGCGGTGAACTCGGTTTCGAAGGTCTCCTCGGTCTGGCGGTCGTCGAGCCCGGTAATTCGGGTTTCGCCCGCTTCGAGCCGCGCCAACATTTCCGGCAGCTTGCGGTAAGAGGCCGAGCCGGAGACCAGCGAAACGTAGGGCGCGCGCTCGAAGATCTTCTCGCCTTCCTGCTGCGCCACGCAGCCCAGCACGCCGAAGCGCTTGCCTTGCTTGTGCAGTTTCTTGTAGTCGTTCAGGCGGTTGAAGACCTTCTGCTCCGCCTTGTCGCGGATGGAGCAGGTGTTATAGAGGATCAGCCCGGCTTCTTCTTCCTGATCCACCTGCCGGTAACCCTGCTGGCGGAGCGTGCCGATCACCTTCTCGGAGTCGTGGGCGTTCATCTGGCAGCCGAAGGTCTCCAGATAGAATGTCTTTTCGGTTGCCATCGCTGCTCCAGTATATCGTCGATGCGGGTATGAGCCGGCCCAAAAATACTTGCAAACCGGCGCATCGGCGCAAGCCTTATTGCGCCATCAACGCAACCCCGCGTGCAGATAGGCCAGCAGCGCGGCCATCTGTTCGTCCGAGAACCGGCCGGCAAACGACGGCATCATCCCTTTGCCGGAAAGAACGGTCCTTTCGACGTTGAGGTCGGTCGCGGGCGCGCCGCTGGGCAGCGTGGGCGAATCGAAGACGCCATGCAGGTTGGGCGGGACTTTTTTGAGCGCCAGGTCGTTGAACTCGTGGCAGTGGGCGCAGCGCACGTCGTAGAGGTGCTTCCCTTCCGCCTGCTGCGGGGTGAGCGGAGGCTTGGAGCGGCAGCCTGCCAGACTGGCAAGTGCTCCGGTCGAAAGCGCAACAAGGATGAACAGGCGCTGGAGCAGAATCGGGATCAGGCGATCGTGAGCATCACGACGATCACCGCGATAACAGCGCGCAGGACTTTGATGGGCCAAGTGTCATTCCGGAAGTTCTTGCGGGTTAGACCGAGCTCTGAGAATACGAACCAAATTTCGACACAAATGCAGAGGGCAACCAACAAAGCCCCGAGGAAGAGACGGACAATCGCAAAGGGAGCCGGCCGCATGTGCGATATACGCTCTCCTATATTGTAGTAGTTTCCGGCCGGTGGCTCTCGCTTCCCTGAGCCGGTATCCTGAATCCATGAAGCTTCCCGCTTTGGACAAGATCCGCGCCGCACAAGACCTGGTCTACCGGTTCATGCCGCCCACGCCGCAGTACACCTGGCCGCTGCTGAATGAGCGGCTCGGTACCGAAGCGTGGATCAAGCACGAGAACCACACCCCGGTGGGCGCATTCAAATTGCGCGGCGCGCTGGTGTATATGAACTGGCTCCAGCAGAACCAGCCGCGCTTTGAAGGAGTGGTTGCGGCCACCCGCGGCAACTTTGGCCAGGGCGTGGGCATGGCGGCGCGGCTGTTCGGATTGAAGGCCGTCGTGGTGGTACCGCGCGGGAACAGCGTGGAGAAGAATCGCGCCATGACGGCGCAGGGCGTGGAGCTGGTGGAGCACGGCCACGACTTTCAGGCTGCGCTTGAGTTTGCGCGCACTTTGGCGGATGAGCGCGGCCTTGTTTTTTTCGAATCCTTCCACCAGCAGCTCGTCCTGGGCACGGCCACCTACGCCCTGGAGCTGTTTGAGGGTGCGCCGGCGCTCGACCTGGTTTATGTGCCGGTGGGTCTGGGGTCGTCCATCTCGGGGGTCGCGGCGGTTCGCAACGCGCTGGGGCTCGCAACCGAAATCGTCGGCGTGGTCGCCGCTCAATCCCCTTCTTATGCACGCAGTTTTGCAGAACGCAAAGTGGTGGAGGCGCCCGCCGACACCGCAATTGCCGATGGACTTGCCTGCCGGCGTCCAAACGCGCAGGCGGTTGAGGCGATCCTTGAAAATGTTGCGCGCTTCGTGGAAGTCTCCGAGACTGAAATCATGGCCGCCATGCGCGCACTGTATGCCGACACCCACAACCTGGCCGAAGGCGCGGGAGCCGCGGGGTTGGCCGCGGCGACGAAAGAAAAGCGGAACCTGCGCGGCAAGCGCGTGGGCATTGTGCTCACCGGCGGCAACGTGGACCGGGAAATTTATGCGGCCGTTCTGAACGGCGCGGCCGGAAGCCAGGAGGAGCATTGAAAGGTTCTCAAGAAAATCTTCGGCCCATGGTTCACTCGGCGCAAAACCGCTGCTTTGGTTGCGGGCAAGCCAACTCCACCGGGATGCGCCTCGAATTCCTGCTGGCGGACGACGGCTCGGTCGTCTCGCTGCCTACCGTTGGGGAAAGCTTCGAGGGTCATCCCGGCTATCTGCACGGAGGCATCATTGCTACGCTGCTCGACGAAGCCATGAGCAAGTCCGCGCGGGCTCGCGGACTGCGGACCATGACGCGGCATCTCGAGGTCGATTACCTGCGCCCCGTGCCCTCCAGCGCGCCGTTGCGCATCGAAGGCCGGCTGGTAAAGAGCGAAGGCCGCAGGCACTGGATCGAAGCCGGAATTCTCGGCTCCGACGGAACGGTGCTGGCGCAGGGAAAAGGAGTTTTTGTCGAAGTGAAGAAGTAAGACCAGCGCGCCCACGGCTGTGCTTGTGAAGTTGGAACTGTCCCAGGTCCCAAAATCGGGACCTGGGGCACCCAGCGTTCGTGCGCGATCCAAGAACCGCTTCTTAGTGGACCATGTTGATGGTGTCCTGGGTTACGGTGTCGAAGGTGGTCACCGACTTGGCGTTGGCCTCAAAGGCGCGCTGGGCAATGATGAGGTCGGAGAACTCCGAGGAGATGTTCACGTTGGAGGCTTCAAGCGCGCCATCCTGCAGCGTGCCCAGGCCGGAGGATCCGGAGGTGGAGATGGAGGCCGTTCCGCTGGCCAGTGTGGTGGCGTAGTTCCCGTCGCCGAGCAACTGCAGCCCCTGCAGGTTGGTCACGTTGGCAAGCGCAATCTGCCCTACGTTCTGGAGCTGGCCGTTGGAGTAGGAGACGGTGACCGTTCCGTCGGAGTTGACGGTGAAGCTCTGGTACTGGCCGCTGGCGTAGCCGTTTTGCGTGGTTGCGGAAACCGCGGAAGCGGTGTCGACCTGGCTGATGGTCGGCGTGCCGCCAGGCCCGAGCAGATTCCACTGCATGTTGAGGTTGGAAGCGTTGTCGGCCAGGCCGGCAAAGGCGATCGGAACCGAGGAAACGTCGCCCGGCGCCGTTCCCACGGTTTCCGCAACTCCGCCGGTGAGCGTGACCGTGGTGAGATTGCCGCTGGAGTTGAAGGTCAGTGTACCGGTGACCGGCGTGGAAACTCCGCTGGTGAAGTCGCCGGCCGGCAGGGCCGCGGAATAGCCCCAGGTGTTGGGGGCCGTCTGCGTATAGGTGACCGTGACCACGTGCGGTTCGCCCAGAGAATCGTAGACGGTAAGCTGGGCGGGGAACTGCGTGCCGGCAGGCGAAGCGGCGTCGAGGTTGGCGGTCATGTTGAATGTGCCGGTGGCCTGCGGCTCCTGCACCTGCCCGACCGGAACGCTGATGCCCGTCAAAGGTGCGTTTGTATTCACGACGCCGTTCACCGCCGGGTAGCCCATCACTTGCAGGCCTGCGGTGGTGACGAGATTCCCGTTTGCCAGTTGCGTGAAATCGCCGGCCCGCGTGAGCTCGAACGCTCCCTGGCCATTGCCCACCACGAAGAATCCGTTGCCGTCCAATGCCACGTCCGTGTTATTGCCGGTCGAGTTGATGGAGCCCTGCGTGTAGGACGTCTCATTGGAGGCGACTTTCACGCCCGCGCCCTCCAGGATGGGGTCGCCCGCGCCGGTCGAGCCGATCTGCTGATAAAAGAGATCGGCGAAATTGGTGGTCTGCGCCTTGAAAGCCGTGGTATTCATGTTGGCGAGATCGTTGGCGATTGTATTGAGCGCCGTGGAATCGGCCTCAAGACCGGTAAGTGGAATGGAAAAACTGGCCATCGTGGGTCTCCTTCTGGTGTCGCGTTGCGGTTGTGCGTTCGAGCGTTCGATTCGGTTTCAGGTTTACCGCGGAGGTCCGCGGCCTGAGGTTACAGCGGACTTCTTCGCGCAAAGTGCCGGCCGCGGATTGGCCCGCTGTGCGGATGGCCGTCAAGAGCGTGCGCCACGCGCTGGGCCGCGGGTTGGACGGCGGGAACGCTGAGATTGCCGGGCGCGCGCGTGGCGGATGGCTGCGCGCCGGTGGTGTGGGTGGCAACGGTATTGTGTGCGGCGGATAATCGTTCCGCGATGCTTGCGACGGCGCTTTGAGGTCCGGCCGCGGTTGCCGGAGCGGCGCCTGCCGTTCCCGGCGCGGCTGCGGTTGCCCGTCCGCTCACGGCGGCCGGACCTGTCGCGGAGTCGTTGCCTGTGCCCCCCGGAGGAGCGCCGAGATCGCCGGTCAGGGTCTGGTTGATGCTGATAAGCTGCTCCAGGCTGTTCACCTGGACAAGCTGGTCGATGAACTCGTTGGGATCGGTGTCCGCGGTCGGGTCCTGGTTCTGCATCTCGGTCACCAGAAGCGTGAGAAAATCGTTGGCCGAGATGCCCGTCGAGTCGCCTGAATCGCTCGAACTGCTGCTGCCGCTGGTACCGCTTGTCGAGGTGTCCATCGGGCCTGCTGTCTGCCCGGTGAACGCCTGCCCGGCTGTCATTTGGTGAGTAAAGATTCCTGCCGCTGCCGCCATTCTTTCCCCCTGCCCTGCGTTTTCCAGTGCCGCCGCTTCCCTGCCTTGCGTTCCCTTCGTGTTGTGGCTCCGATCGTGCTTCGTGCCTCCGGCCGGCCGCCGATTCAGGCCATCACGGAGATATAGGTGCCTTCCGGCCTTGCGGTCCGGCCTGCGTCATGGGCCGCGCCGCCGGGCGGTGTGATTTCCCCCAGGGCCGTTCCGGAGACTGAAGATGTCCTCGCCGCCGCATCCGGCCGCGGACCGGACGAGCCGTCCTGGTCCGCGTTATGCCCGCTGCCCTGCTGCATCTCCTGGCTCATCCCCGAAGCAGCTCCTCGCGCGTCCGGCGCGGCCAGCGTGACCGTCTCCACCGGTGCATGATGCTCGCTGAGATAGGCATTCAATCCGGCCATGTGCCCGCCCAGCGCCTGGACGGCCTCGGCCGATCCCGGCACCACGGCGGCATGAACGCCGTTCGCGCCCAGGTCGGCCCGTACTCCCACCCAGCCCAGCGCCGGATCCTCGAATCCTGCCTCCGCGCTGTGCGCTCCGGCATGAATCCAACCGGTTCCGGCCCCGGCTCCCCCATCGAGTGCGGCAAAGGTCTCGCGCGCACCCGGCGCGGATGCCGAAGGTAAAGCTCCGCTTGCCTCCGAACGAAGCGCGATCAGTGACCCATGCGACCCCGATGGATCGCGCGCGAAACCGGAAGTCTCTGCGCCGGATGCCGGCAGTTGCGCTGGAAGCGCGTGGACCGGCAACTGTCCGGCGCCGGCCGCGCTGTTTTCGTGCGCGGTCCGGGCGGCAAGCGGATCGGTGGAGCGCCGGTCGCTCGCCGCGCCGGACTGCGCGGCGCCGGCGAGCTCGGCTGCCGAATCCGCCAGGACAGATCCAAGTGAGTCCGCTCCCGGATCAACTCCGTTTCCGTTGAGGCTGGCCGGTTGAGCGGCTCCGGGGGCGGACGAATTCCCGTCCAGTTGTGGTGCAGATGGGGCTGCGTTCTCAGGCGCCGGCTGCCGGGACAGCGAGTCCGACTCGCCGGCCATCGATTCGGCTTTGCCCAACCCAGTGGCGCTGCCGCCTTCGAGAATCTGCGCGGGCGGCGGGTTTTGAGTCGTCGCGGCGATTCCGCCTCCGGCGCGAGGATTGGCGGCAATGCCGGAGCCTGCTCTCTGGGGCAGCGGAGAAGGGACCGCGAGAAAGCTCTCTTCGGCGCCGAGCGCATCCAGGAGTTTCGCCGGCGCAAACTGCGGCTGTAAAGGAGCAAGGACTGCGGCCGGAGCGGCAATCGCTATCGTTGCAATGGGCGGCGCAGACAGCATCGCGGCCTGAAGGCCCGCCGGCGCAGCGCCGCTCGAGCTGGATTCGCGGCCGGGGCTTTTCGCGGAGCCTGCCGGGCGCGAGCCGCCGGATTTGTCTTTCGAAACCGTGCCGGACCGCGAGTCGTCCGTCCCGGATCCATCGGTCCGTGCATTCGGCAATACGCCCGGTGCAAGTTGTTGCCTCCTGGATGCCACGAGCCGGGCGCCTGCGGCCATCGACGAAGCGAGGGCCGCGGCTGAGCCCGTCAGCGCGGCCGCCGTCGCAGTGCCATAGGCTTGGCTGGCCCTCGCATCGCTTCCCGCTTGGTCCGATACAGTCGGAGCCTCTGCCGCGCGGCCCTCACTCGCCGCGGACTCTTCGCTCGTTTTTCCGTTGGCCTGAGCGCCGAGCGAGAGCAGCATCGACTGCCAACTGGAGCGGAAGCTCGCGGCGCCCGATGCCGGCGCTCCCGTAGAACCGGCCGCGGCTAATGCCGGTTCCGGCGCGAGGCGAGGGCCCGGCGCGGGTTGTGCGCCGCCTAAGCTCTCCAGAGTTGCGACTGCGTTCATGTCCTAAAACAGTGCAGATGCCGTGCCAAAGGCGATTGGAGCGGGTTAGAACATTCGCAGGAATGGAACTGCCCATCCCGATTCAGGACATGCCTTTCTCTCAGCGTCGATTCTTCCTCAAGTTTTCTTCCGCGGCTGCGACCGGCTTCTCTTCTTCGTCCCTGGCGTCGCGAGACGGTGTCCGCCGCGCTGCGGTTTCCCGCGCCGGCTCCGCCTCCGCCCCGGCGTGGCGCAGGCGATTCAAGAACCAGTCGTCGAGGCTCTGCTGGCCGCGACGGCCGGCTTCGATCGCGTCTCTTGCCTCGGCCTCCTGGATCAGGGTCTCGGCCTGGCGGCGCTCGACGCGCTTCAAGAGAAACAAGTCGCGCCGCGCCGCAGCCTCCTGTTCCGCATCTTCGATCTGCGGTCCGAGCGCCGCGGTTTTTCGCTGAGCCGCGCGCGTCTCTTCGAGGCCCGCCACCCGGTCCGCGAGCTCTCCGCTCAGGGCGCTGGCCGACACCAGCCGCCTTCCACCGCGGCCGCGCTCGCTGGCCGCTTCAAGAGCCGCTTCGAGGCGCTTGACCTCGCCCAACGCCGACTCGAGCGCGATCTTGGTCTGCTCCTCTTCGAGATTCAGGACGCGCAGCAGGCGGCGCAGCGTGCGCGAGACGGCCATCGCTTTATACCTCTTCGGCCAGCGCGGCCAGCCGGCGCAGGCAATCGTCGAATTGCACCTGCTCGCCGGCATCTTGGGTCATGAAGGCGCGCATGGCTCCGCGCGCGCGCAATGCGCGGTCGAGGTCGGGGTCCGCGCCGGGCTTGTACGCGCCGATGCGCACCAGATCCTCGGAGCGTGCGTAGACGGCCATCAATTTACGCAGCAGCGCGGCGTGGCTGCGATGATCCGGCGAGGTCACCACCGGCATCAGCCGGCTGATCGAATCGAGCACCTCGACGGGCGGGTACCAGCCCTCGGCGGCCAGTGCGCGGGAGAGCACCACGTGTCCGTCGAGCAGCGAGCGCACCGCGTCCACCAGCGGGTCCTGCTGATCGTCGCCCTCCATCAGCACGGTGTAGAAGGCGGTAATGGACCCCTGGCGGAATTGACCGGTCCGCTCCACCAGGCGCGCCAGGCGGCTGAACACCGAAGGCGTATAGCCCTTGGCCGTGGGCGGCTCGCCGGCCGCCAGGCCGATCTCCCGCGCCGCCATGGCGAAGCGGGTGAGCGAGTCGAGCACCAGCAGCACGTGCTTCCCCTGGGCGGCAAAGAACTCCGCCACCGTAGTCGCGGCCAGCGCCGCCCTCATGCGCTTGAGAGGCGACTCGTCGGAGGTGGAAACCACCACCACCGAGCGCGCGCGGCCCTCCTTGCCCAGCGAGTCCTCGAGGAACTCGCCCACCTCGCGCCCGCGCTCGCCCACCAGGCCCACCACGGTCACGTCGGCCGACGTGTTGCGCGTCATCATGCCAATCAGCGTGCTCTTGCCCACGCCCGACCCGCCGAAGATGCCTACCCGCTGGCCGCGGCCCACGGTCAGCAGGGCGTCGATCACGCGGATGCCGCTGCCGAGGGGCGCGCGAATCGCCACCCGGTCGAGCGGCGAGCGCACCGCACCGTTCAGCGGCAGGAAGACGGAGACGGCCGGCGCGCTGCCGTCCCCCAAGCGGCGGATCTCCTCGAGCGGCCGTCCCTCATCGATGGGCGCGCCCAGCGCATTCAACACCCGGCCCATCAGCGCCGGACCCACTTCAATCTCCGGGCTGATGCCGAGCGCCGCGACCTCATCGCCAAAGCGGATGCCGTCGGCGGTCTCGACCGGCATGGCCAGCACGTTCGATCCGCGAAAGCCGATCACTTCGGCCAGGTGGCGGCGGCCGGATTTGTCCGCGATCTCGCAACACTCGCCCACCGTGGCCAGCGGCCCCGCGGACTCGATGGTCTGCCCCACCGACTCGACCACGCGCCCGCGCCAGCGCCAGGGCTGGCGGCGCTCCAGTCGGGCAAAATAGCCGCCCAGCAGCTCGCTCACGAGCGGCGCTCCCGGCCGGCGCCCGATGAATGCGGCTCGGCGCGCGCTTCCAGCGCGGGCTCCGGCCTGCTTGCGCCGGCGCGATCGAAGAAGCCAAGCTCGATCTCGCCCAGTTGCGAGCGGATGCCCAAATCCACTGTCCCCAGCCGGGTATCGATCAGGCAATCGCCCAGGCGCAGGCCTTCGCCGGCAACGACGGCGGGCTTCGTGGGCAGGTTCGGCAACAGCGCGATGGCCTCGGTCCACAGGTCGAGTTCCCCTGCCGGCACCCGCAACTGCACCTCGGTGGACGCGGAAAGCTGGCCCAGCGCAACCCGCACCGCCCCGGTCAGCAGCAGCGGGTCCATCTGCGCCTCGCGGCGCAGGATGCGCGCCGCAACCGCCAGAGCCAGTTTCACCACTTCCTGCTCGACCGCGTGCAGGTAGCGGTCGCGCGCCTGGGCGAAGCTCTCGGCGAGAGCCGCCATCTGCCGTTTCTGCCGTTCGAGCGATTGAGCCTGTTCGCCGGCCAGCGCCTTGCGCTCTTCCTGCCGGCCCTGCTCGCGTCCGGCGTCGAAGGAGCGGCGCGCCTCTTCGGCCAAGCGTTGCTCGAACTCCGCGCTGGCGGCGACTCGAGTCTTCCCGGCCGGGTGGCCCGCCGCGTCCAGCCCGCTTGAGTCTCCACCCGCGTCCGTCCATCCATGCCAGACGGGCGAGGCCGGCGCGTTGGGGTCGGCGGGATACTCGAAGATCTGGATTCTCTCCGCCGCGCCGCAACGGCCCGCGGCATCTCTCGGAACGGCTGGTCTCTCTGGCATACGCTCCACCCCGGCCCGCGGCCCGCCGGCTCAGGCCAGCATCTCGTCGCCTGTTTCCAGCTTGAGGACCACCTTGCCCTCGGCCTCCAGCCGCCGCGCCAGGTTGAGAATCTCCTGCTGCGCCTGCGCCACCTCGCGCGAGCGGACCGGGCCCAGCACCTCCATATCCTCCTTCAGCATCTCGACCGCCCGCGAGCTCATCGACTTGAAGATCTGAGCGCGCAGCTCGTCGTTGGCGCCACGCAATGCCAGCGCCAACTGCCGCTTGTCCACCCCGGAGACGATCTCGCGAATGGTGGCCGGCGGCACCGTCACCAGGTCCTCGAAGGTGAACATCAGGTTGCGGATGCTCAACGCCAGCTCCGGCTGACCCTCCTCGATGGCCTCAAGTATCTTCTTCGACTCTTCGGCGTTGAGCCGGTTCAGGAGGTCGGCCACCGCCTTGAAGCCGGAGTAGCTTTTGCGCGCCGTATCGCCCACGCTTTCCAGCCGGCGGTGCAGGATGTGAGCCACCTTCTGCGCCATCTCCGGAGAAAACTGGCGCATCTCGGCCAGCCGCTGGATGGAGACGACCTTGTGGTCCTCGCTCAGGTTGTCGAGCACCATCGAGGCTTTGCGGGGATCGAGATGGGCCAGCACCAGCGCGATGGTTTGCGGGTGTTCGGAGTCGAGCAGCTTGCCCAACTGCTGGGGGTCGGTGCGCTGCAGCTTGGCCAGGTTGCCCAGCGCCTCCTCCTGCGAGCGCCGCACCAGCAGCAGCAGGTCGTCGGCGCGCTCCTGGCCGAAGGTCTCGACCAGCAGGCGGCTGGCATAGTCCAGTCCGCCATGGATCATGAAGTTCTGAGTTTCGAGCAGCTCCCAGAATTGCTCCAGGATCTCCATGGAAAGCTCGGGCGTGATGCCGCGCAGGTCGGCCAGCTCCTCGGTGAGCAACTGCACATCGGCGTCGGGCAGGGCGCGCAATATCTCCTTGGCCAGCTCTTCGCCCACGGCGACCAGCAGAACCGCTGCCTTGCGCACCCCGGAGAGGCTGGCCGAATGGCGCGACCGCGCGGCTCCGTTGTCAGTTCCAGTTCCCGGTTCGGGCAAGGCGAAGGTCCTTTCCAGCGATCTGTCAGTCGGAGTGGATCCAGCTCTGCAACAGGCGCGAACTCTGGGTCGGCTCGCGCTTCAGGTGCGCCGTCACCTGGTCGAAGATGGCCTGGGTGCGCTGCCGTGCGGGGTCCAATTCGGCCGGCTCCGGCGCGGGCAGAGGAGCGGAGGCGGCGCGGCTGGCTCCGGCAGGCAGCTCGCGGGGCTTGCCCCGGCCGGCTTCAAGCAGCGCCGCGCCGGCGTGGCGCAGCGCCGGGCGCACCCCGAGCATCAGCACTACCAGCAGCCCGATCAGCAGCGCCACATACTTGAGGAGCAGCGGCGAGCTCTCCGCCGCCGACAGCATCTGCGCGGGCAGCGGCGCCGCCTGCTGGGCGCGGTTGTCGTCGAAGGGCAGATCCTCGACCGTCAGCGCGTCGCCGCGCGCGACATCAAATCCTACCGCCGCCTGGGCCAGCGCCGTCAGGTTGCGCAGCTCGCCGGCCGAGCGCGGCTGCCATACCGCGGCCTTGCCGCGGACGGCGGCCTGTACCATCCGATCGTTGACCACGATCGCCGCCGTGAGCCGGCGCACGCGGCCCGGGTTCTCGATCGTGTGCTTGACGGTCTTCGAGGCGGCGTAGGTGCCGGATTCGCTTTTCGCCGATTGCGGCTGCGTACTCTGCTGCGGATAGACCGGCAGCGAAGCCGAGTTGGGCGCGTTCGACGCGGTTCCCGGAATCCCGGCGGCTACCGGCTGCGGTCCCGAGATCTGCTCGGTGCGCTGCATGGAAAGCGTCACCGTCTGGGTTGGATCGTAGGTCTCCTGGGTCACGTCGACGGCCGTGGGATCGTAGTCCAGGGTGACCGAGGCGCGCACGTTGCCGGCGCCGGTCACCGGCTCAAGGGTGGCAATCACCTTCTGTTCGAGCGCCTGCTCGGCGCTCAACTCGAGAGCTTCAGGGGTCTTCGGGCCCAGCGGCAGGTTGCCGGCGGCGTCGACCAGCACCACGTGGTCGGGCGTCAGGCCGTCCACGGCCGAGGCCACCAGGTTGCGAATCGCTTCGGGCTCGCCGTCGGCCAGCGTGCGGTGGCGAAGCCGCAGCACCACCGAGGCTTTGGCCGGGCGGTCCTGTTCGCGAAACAGGGAGTCGTGCGGCAGCACCAGATGCACCCGGGCCGACTCGACGTCAGAGAGCGTGCCGACGGTATGCTCGAGCTCGCCTTCGAGCGCGCGCTGGTAGTTCACCTGCTCGTCGAACTCCGAGCCCACCCAATTGGGCTTGTCGAAGATTTCAAAGCCCAGCCGCCCGCTCTTCACGCCGCCCTTGGCCGAGGTTGCCAGACGCGCCTTGTCCAGCTGCGCGTCGGGAACCCGGATGCCGCTGCCGTCGGCGGTGACGTCGAAGGGAATCTGTGCCTGGGTAAGAATCTGGCCGATCTGGCGCGCGTCCTCCGGCTCCAGGCCCATGTAGAGGGTGCGCCAGTCGGTGCGCAGCGCATACCAGAGCAACCCGCCGGTAAGCGCGGCCAGCAGCAGCCCGGCGGTGAGCGCGCCGCGCCGCTGCGCGGCCGCCATCTGCGCCCAGCGTACACGAATCCTTCCCCACAGGCCGGCGAGCCGGCCCGCCCACTGCGGCTGGCCCGGAACTGCCGGGGGGCTCTTGGTCAACTGTGTTGCGGTGGCCATGGTTTCTGTCTTCCGCTTCCCTTCTCCCTGATGCCGGTCCGCTCTCCTACGAAGCGGAGAAGGCATACACCGGTGCCTAGCCTGTTTGAATCAATGCTCCCCAAAAGCCACGTAGAACGGATCCGGAGAAGACCCGCAAATTATGGAACCGCACTAGAACTGCATTCCTATGACCGTCTGATAGGCCTGAACCGCTTTATTGCGCACCGCCAGCGCCAGCTCGAAGGCCATGTCCGCCTTCTGCGTCGCGATCATGGCCTGGTGCACGTCCACGCCATTGCCGGTCATCAGCCCGGCAACCGCGGCGTGGGCCTGCTCTTCCAGTTGATTGACCTGGCCAACCGCATCGGTGAGCAGATCGGAAAAGGGAGACTGCGCGGGAGTGTCGCCACTGGCCGCAATCGGGGACGCGCCGGGAACGGCCGGATTTTGAGCGGCCAGCCCCGACAACCCGGCCGGCGCGGCAGCGATCGAGGGGATGGCGGTTGACATGGTTCCTCCACAAAGCGGCCCGCGGCCGCCAGTCAGGACTTGGCAATCTCGAGTGCCGAGCCGATCATGGACTTTTCAGCCTGTACAGCGGAGCCATTCAGTCCGTATGCACGCGTCGCGCCCATCAGGTCCACCATCTCTGTAAGCGGATTAATGTCCGGATATGCGACATAGCCGTCGGGCCCCGCGTCGGGATGGCCGGGATCGTAGCGCTTGAGCGGGGGCGAGGGATCCTCGACCACCTGCGCAATGTGCACTCCCGGAGCCACGGCTCCCGCTCCGGGAAGGCCGGGCAAGGGCGGCAAGGAAGCGTTCAACAATCCCGCCGCCGGGCCGCCCGGAGCGGCATCTTCCGTAGCCGAGGCCATGGACTCGAGAAAACCAGGGTCGCCGCGGTCGGCGGCAAAGACCACGTGTTGCCGCCGGTACGGGCCGCCCGATTCGGTGCGCGTGGTCTCGGCATTGGCCATGTTGGCGGCCACCACCTCGGCCCGCATCCGTTCCGCCTCCATCGCCTCGCCGGAAGCGTCCATCATGCCGAACAAGTTCATGCTCGAACCTCCTCGAAGTTTTCCGCTCTTAGCCTTTAGCTGTTAGCCTTTAGCCCCTGGCTTCCTGGCGCCCGCCCCTCAGGCTTTCGTCATCGTCGCGGTCCGGCGTAGGGAACCTCTGAATAAGTCGATGCTTTGAAAGGGCACGACTGTAGTCGTGCCGTAAGAGTCATAAAATAAACGCGGGCTTTAGCCCCTGAGGGAACGCCCACGGTTTATTCAGATGCTCCTTACTTAGAAAGCAACAAGATCTCCATGCCGGCCTCTAGCTAACTGCTAAGAGCTAAAGGCCGATAGCTGGCGGCAAGCCGCAGGCTCGCTACTTGTCGGCGTGGATCGCGTCCATTACCCGCTGATACTCCTGGCGCAACAGGGCTACGCCGGTTTTGAACCTCAGTTGCGCTTCGGCCAGGCTGAGGCTTTCGCGGTCTATCGAGACGTTGTTGCCGTCGGGGCGCGCGATCAACCCGTCCACGGCCTTCACGCGCACCGGCCGCGGCGCCCGTCCCTGGTCGACGCCCGCCATCGCCTCCCGCATCTCGGCTTCGAAGTCCATCCCCACGGTCCGGTAGCCGGGGGTATCGATGTTGGCCATGTTGGCCGCGGTCAACTTGGCCTCACTCGCGGCCAGGTCCAGGTAACGGGCAACTTCGTCGCTCAACCTGGTTTCGATTTCCATGCTCATCTCCATGCTCCGTGTTCATGCTCCAGTTTCCGGTCCTACGCTCAAGCGCTCCATCCAGATTCCACGTTCACGCTCCACGTTCATGCTTCATGCTCCAGCTCGACGCGCCGGCGTCAGTTCTGTTGGCGCCCGAAGTCGATCTCCGCGGCGGTCAGGACCGGCTCGTCGCCGGCCAGAATGATGCCCCGCTCCAGAACGTGCTCCAACTCGCGCACGTTGCCCGGCCAGTCGTGCGCGGCCAGCTTGGCCATGGCGCTCTCGTCCACGCGCTTCACCGGTGTATCGCGGCCCAAGCGAGCAAGAAAATGCTCCACCAGCAGCGGCAGGTCCTCGGCGTGCTCAGCCAGCGCCGGGGTGCGGATGAGAAAGACGGCCAGCCGGTAATAGAGATCCGAGCGGAAAGTCGAAGATTGAGCGTGCTCGGCCAGCGGCTGGTGGGTCGCGGCCAGAATGCGCACGTCCACCTTCAGGGTCTCGTTGTCGCCCACCCGCTGCAATTCCCCGCACTCGACAAAACGCAGAAGCTTGGATTGCAGCCCCAGCGGCATCTCCCCGATCTCATCGAGAAACAGCGTACCTCCATCGGCGCCTTCGATGCGGCCGGTGCGTCCCTGCACCGCGCCGGTGAAGGCCCCGCGGGTATGCCCGAAGAGCTCGGCCTCCAGCAAGGCCTCGGGAATGGCCGCGCAGTTGATGGCGACGAACGGTTTGCGGCTGCGCGGCGAAAGCCGGTGCAGGGCCTCGGCGACCAGCTCCTTGCCCGAGCCCGTAGGCCCCTCGATCAGGACCGGGGTCATGCGCGGGGCCACCAGCCGGACGCGGCGGCTGATCTCAAGCATGCAGGGGGCGTTGCCGATCAGCTCCGGCAGGCGCTCGACCGATCCCATTTCGATGCGGGCTGGCGGGTCCGACCGGCCAGGCTTCGGCCGGGGCGGCGCCGGATGGGATTCGGCAGCGGCCGGCGCGGGATAAGCGGGCGCGGGTCCGCGGGACACAAAGGGCAAGCTGTCCGCAGCCATGCGCGCGCCGTTGAGCGCCGGAGCCGTGTTCCACGCCGCCGTATCCGTATCCTGGCTGCGGCGCATGGCGTAGAGCAGCTCCTGGCGGTAGGGCCCGCGCGGTCCGTCCTGCTGCGCGTTGCCGCTGGAGGTCACCAGGTCGACGTTTGGATAAGTGCCGCGAAAATCCTTGAGAAACTCGCCCACATCGAGATCCGGCAGCCAGGTATCGACGATCACCGCCTCGACCGGCGCCAGCTCCGCCTCCGCCCAGGCCTGGGCGCCGCCTTCGGCCTCCCGCACCTGCCAGCGCAGGCCGGTAAGAATCTGCACCAGCCGCTGGCGATAGCTGCGGTCGGCGCTGGCCACCAAAGCGGTGCGCGGCCGGGTACGGTTGGGGCTGGGAAGGATGGCGATGGGCACAGGCTGCATTGGATCTCCTTTAAGTCGAGGATGTAATGGGTGGCTACTGTATCTCGAAGGCCTGGGTGGCCGCGGCCGCCGGCACGGCCGTGGCGGAGGAGAGCGCCGCCGGCACGGGCAGCGCCAGCTCCGCCTCGGAAGGCACAATATAACCGCGCCCGCGCACCGTGCAGATGAGCCGGCCCGGGGGCGGGTCCTTCAGCTTGCGGCGCAGGTAATTCACGTAGACGTCTACGATATTGGTGGTCTGGGCAGGCTCCAGGTTCCAGACCGAATCGAGCAATTCGACCCGCGACACGCATTGGCCGCGGTTCAGCAGCAGGTGCTCGAGCAGCGCAAACTCCTTATTGGTGAGCACCACCGGTTGCCCGGCGCGGCGGGCGGAGTGATCCAGCCGGTCCAGCTCCAGATCGCCGGCGCGCAGTTGCAGGCGGGTCTCGCGCTTGCGCCGGAGCAGGGCCCGGCAGCGGGCGCGCAGTTCGTGCAGGCTGAAGGGCTTGGTCATCAGGTCGTCGGCGCCCAGGTCGAGACAGCGCACGCGCGTCTCCACTTCCTGCCGGGCGGTGAGCACCATCACCGGCAGATCGGCGTCCAGGGCGCGAATCTCTTTGAGCACCTGTTCTCCATCCTTGACCGGCATGTTCAGATCGAGGATGGTCAGATCGGGCATCTCCTGGCGGAATTGCTCCACGGCGGTTCCGCCGTCGTAGGCCAGGCGAACGCGGTGTCCGTCGACTTCCAGTCCGCGGCTCAGAAACAATCCCAGCGCCTTATCGTCTTCGGCGATCAGTAGCCTCATGACTGCCTTTCCTGCCGGCGGCGTCCTCGATGCGCGGCGTCGGCCCGCTTCGAGCACAGCGGCTCCTCTTAACGCAAGCTAAAGATGGGCACACGTCAACCTTCCCGCCAGGCGGAAAGGAACTCAAGGTTGGCGAGAAGAAAGAGTGCGGGACGATTCCTGGAACGGCACCGGCAAGACGACATTCCCAAAACGGCAGCGGCCGCGTGCTCGCTCATCGCACGCCCGCCGTTCCCGGTTCCAGCCGATGGGAGGGTCAGTGCTTGGCCGTGTTTCCGCCGTTGCGCGCAGAGGCTTTGTGCGCGTACATAGCAGCGTCGGCGCGCGCCAGAAGCCCTTTCATGGGCTCGCCTGGCGCGAACTCGGCCAGCCCGATCGATGCGTCCACCTTCAGCTTGAGAACGCCGGAGCCTGCAGGAATGCTGTAGTTCCCGCAGACCCATTTGCGCAAGCGATCTTTCTGCGCCTCGGCTTCAGACAGGCGGCCTTCGAACAGGACGATGAATTCGTCGCCGCCCCAGCGTCCGATCGCGTCCGTGGAGCGGCAGGCCGAGCGGAGCTCGGCGGCGAACTGCTTCAGCAATTCATCGCCGGTTCCGTGTCCGTGCTCGTCGTTCACCTTCTTGAAGTCGTCGATGTCCAGCATGGCCACGCAAAATTGCGCGCCTGCGCCGATCCGGCTTTCGATGAGATTCTCGATGCCCAGCCGGCTGCGCACCGCGGTGAGCGCGTCGCGGGAGGCGATCTCCTCGGCCTCTTCGAGCTTGGCCTGGTAGCTTGAGACCTGTTCCCGAAGCTGCTCGATCGCCGCCTTGCCTTCCGACGTCATTCTCTCGATCGAAGTCCTCAGTTCCACCGCGCTTTTCTCGATGGAAGCGCGAATCTCGGTCAGATCGTCGAGGCTGGCGATTTCCTTCAGGCGCGACGTCACCTCATCCATCTGGCCGGCGCAGCGCTGATCTCGTGCGCCCACCGATTCGGCGGTGCGCGCCATGACGATGAGCAGTTCCTTTACCTCGCCGGCTTTCTCCTGATAGTGCCGCGCGGTGCGCCTTCCCCAATTCTGCAACTGCTCCTGCACCTCTGCGCCGAAAGCCGCAAGGGCCGGGGAACTCAGGTTCCGGGAAAGGCCGGCTTTCACTTCACCCAGGCGCCGCTTCAGCTCGTCGCCCACGCCGGGACAGGCGGCCAGGCTCGAGTTGCCCATCTCGATCAGCGCGGAACCATAGACCGAGATGGCCGTGGAAAGAATGTCGGGCTGGCCTTGGACGTTTGGTTTGTCGATGACGGCCGCGGCCGAATCCATGTACTTTTTTAGCGAGATCATCTGCCCCTCGTGCCACCCGTCCGCGCGCCCTACCGCCGCACACACCGGGTATTTCTAGTTATCGGCGCATCGGGCGTTTCTCTTTATGAGCCAACGAGGCAATTGAGAGCGGCTCATTCGAGCGCCGCCGGCGTTTACGTCCCATTCCTGGGGGCGTCGTCTCAAGAAATCTTCCTATGTCATTCTAAGAAAAGGCAATGCCGCGTCTACCCGGCCAGGGAGACTTCCTTAAATCATTCTTTTTTCATGCTTTGGCAATAAGAATTCCTGCAATTACGGAAGTTTACTCCGATAGTCCGCGCACTGCCACGAAAGCGTCATGGCGCTCACTAAGAATTCAACGATGCTAGTAGTTGGGGGGCCTCGCGGTGGCGAGGCAGGTTGAGATTGGACTGGGGAAAACTTCCGGACGTAGGAGCGGTCGCGCTGTTGACGTGCGCCTTTGCATCGGTGGCGCGGCGCGGCTTTACGGCCGTTTCCGGTCTATGGCTCACCGGATGGCTGCTGATCGAGCTTCATTTTGCGGCGTTCATGTTTTTGTCCGCGCCCGGCAACCTGGGCGCACTGGCGACCCTGGTTGGAATCTCGGCGCTGGTGTGGGCCGGCGTCATTTTCATGTGGGCCTGCGTGCCCTACCGGGGCAATCGTTCCAGCCGCTGGATGCTGGGCCTGCTGCTGGGCACCAACACTCTTTACCTGGGAGTGCTGTGCTTTGCGCCCGCCGGGCATTGGACCTTGGTTCCGGCCGCGGTGCTGCTGGGAAGCTCGCCGCTGGCCCTTGCCCTGGTGACCATGCGCCGGTTCAACCATCCGCTGCGCTGGTCCGTAGCCAGCCTTTATGCCGGACTTGGATGCTTTCTGCTGGCGGTTCAAAGCCAGCCCGGCAATGGCGCGAGCCTGGCGCTGAACGCCGTGTTCTTTACGGTCTATTTCGGCTGCGGCATCCATTTCTGGTACACCTACCGGCGCGCCACCACCGGCGCGCTGATTACCATCGCCGGATTTCTGGCCTGGGCTGCGGTGTTTGTGGCCGCGCCCGGAATCAGCACGTACTTCCCCACCCTTCACCCCGAAAACGAAGTCTGGAACCTGCCCAAATACGTGGTGGCCGTAGGCATGATCCTGCTGCTGCTGGAGAGCCAGATCGAGCACAACAAGTTTCTGGCGCTGCACGACGAACTGACCGGGCTGCCCAACCGGCGCCTCTTCCAGGACCGGCTGGCCGGGGCGCTCGAACGCGCCCACCGCAGCGGAAAGCAGGCCGCGCTGCTGCTGGTCGATCTCGACTACTTCAAGCAAGTCAACGACAGCGTGGGCCATCACGTAGGCGACCTGTTGCTGAAGCGCGTGGGGGAGATTTTTCTGGGGCGCGTGCGCCGCTCCGATACCGTGGCCCGCACCGGCGGCGACGAGTTCTCCGTCATCCTCGAAGAGCCTACCAGCCGCGAGGACGCCGAACGCGTGGGAGAATCGCTGATCGAGCTGCTCAAGGAGCCGCTTGAGCTCGAAGGCCACCTGGTGCAGATTGGCGCCAGCGTGGGGATTGCGGTGTATCCCGAAGATGCAACCGGCGCCGAGCAGATGTGCATCGCGGCCGATAGGCGCATGTATACGGAAAAGAATGCGGGCCGGGGCGAAACGGCTCTGACCTCGGTGACCGTTTCAATTCCTGCCGATGAGCAACCGGCAAGGCCCAAGACCACGAGGCTGGTGTCCACCGGCTTCGAATCCCGCTGAGCGCTGAATGAGCGGTCGTCATTCGTTCGAGCGGCCGATGCGGATAGCGCGCCATTCTATGCAAAGAGGCCCGGAGATAGACTCCGGGCCTGGTTGCATGCGATGAACGATCGCTTTATCCCGGGCCGCCTCCGGGACGGCCGCCGGGACGGCGGCGCCGACGGCGGCGATTGTTATTGTTCGCTTGCGGACGGGCGCCGCCGCCATGTGGCTGGCCGACGGGAACCGGCGCGCCTTCCACGCGGTTGAAGTTGGGCTCGCTGCCTTCGTCGAACTCTTCGCTTCCTTCTTCTTCGAAATCGTCTCCGCCTTCGATCAGAATCGTGCTTTGATTGGTTTT
This sequence comes from uncultured Acidobacteriaceae bacterium, assembly GCA_963770555.1. Lineage (GTDB taxonomy): Bacteria > Acidobacteriota > Terriglobia > Terriglobales > Acidobacteriaceae > Telmatobacter. The sequence continues at coordinate 1,462,097 of CAVYQC010000005.1, read as the reverse complement.
CGGCTGGCGCTCGTCGAACTCGTTGCGCGGCCTGGCAGGCGGTGCGGGCGCTTCGTAGGAGGAAGTTTCCGCATCCGAGGTTTCCGCCGGAGCCGATTGCACCAGCTTCGCTTTCTGCTCCCGGATGAGCGCCTTGCGGCTGAGCTTGATGCGATTGCCTTCGATGGCCAGAACCTTCACCATCACCTGGTCGCCTTCGCGCAATTCATCCTTCACTTCTTTCACGCGGTGCTCGGCGATCTCGGAGATGTGCAGCAGGCCGTCGGTGCCGGGGAAGAGCTCGACGAATGCGCCGAATTCCGCCAGCCGCACCACCTTGCCCAGGTAGGTCTTGCCGACCTCAGGCACGGCGGTGATGTCGCTGATCATGGCCAGCGCCCGCTTGAGTCCATCGGCGTCGCTGGAGGCGACGCTCACGCGGCCGGTATCGTCCACATCGATCTTGGCGCCGGTCTGCTCCACGATGCCGCGAATGGTGGCGCCGCCCTTGCCGATCAAGTCGCGGATCTTATCGGTGGGAATCATCACCGTCTCGATGCGCGGCGCATATTGCGAGCGCTCCTGGCGCGGACCGTCGAGCACCGCGTCCATTTTGTCGAGCAGAAAGAGACGGCCGCGGCGCGCCTGCTCCATGGCCTGCTGAAGGATCTCGTGGGTCAGGCCGGAGATCTTGATATCCATCTGCAGAGCGGTAATGCCCTTGCGCGTGCCGGCCACTTTGAAGTCCATGTCGCCGTAGTGGTCTTCCGCGCCGGCAATGTCGGTGAGGATGGCGTAGTCGTCTCCCTCCTTGACCAGCCCCATCGCCACGCCCGCCACGGCGCCCTTCAACGGAATGCCGGAATCGTAGAGCGCAAGGCTCGCGCCGCAGACCGAGGCCATGGAAGAGGAGCCGTTGGATTCGAGAATGTCGGAGACGATGCGGATGGAGTAAGGCGATTCGTCGGGGCCTGGCAGGACCGCGGAGATGGCGCGCTCAGCCAGCGCACCGTGGCCCACCTCGCGGCGTCCCACGCCGGTCATGCGCCCGGTTTCACCCACGCTGAACGGCGGAAAATTGTAGTGCAGCATGAAATTCTTCTTCTGCTCGCCTTCGTAGCTTTCCAGGCGCTGGCCATCGTCCATGGTGCCCAGCGTTGCCGTCACCAGGGCCTGCGTTTCGCCGCGCGTGAACAGCGCCGAGCCGTGCGTGCGCGGCAGAACGCTGGTCTCGATGGTGATGGGCCGAATCTCGTCGAAGGCGCGGCGGTCGGGCCGGACGCGGTCCTTCGTTACCTGCTCGCGGAACAGGCGCTCGCGCAGATGCTCGTAATAATGCGCCAGCTTCTTCTTGGCGTTGGGATCCTCGGCGGGCAATTCAGCCGCGAGCTCGTCCTTGATCTGCTTGACGAGCGCGTAGCTCTCCGTCTTCCCGTGAGATTTGGTGTCCAGCGCATCCTTCAGCCGCTCGCCGATCTTGGCTTTGAGTTCGCCGTAATAGGCTTCGTCGAACTCCGGCGCCGTGAATGGGCGCTTGGGCTTGCCGGCTTTGGCGGCCAATTCGTCGATTGCGGAGACGATCTTTCTGATCTCAGCGTGCGCAAACTCGATGGCGGCGAGGATGACTTCTTCGGTCTCTTCCTTGGCGCCCGACTCGATCATCACGATGCCGTCCTTGTGCCCGACGACCATGATGTTCACGGTAGTGCCGGCGCGCTCGGCGTAGGTCGGATTCACGACGAACTCGCCGTTGACGCGGCCGATGCGCACCGCGCCCAAGGTGGCGCCGAAGGGAATGTCGGAGAGCGCGACGGCCGCGGCCGCGGCGTTGATGGCCATCACATCGGGATCGTTTCCCTTGTCGGCGGAGAAGACCAGCGCGATGAGCTGCGTCTCATTGCGGAAGCCATCGGGAAACAGCGGGCGTATGGGACGGTCGATCTGGCGCGCGGTGAGGATCTCCTTTTCGCTGGGCCGGCCCTCGCGCTTGATGAAGCCGCCGGGAATGCGCCCGCCGGCGTAAGTGTACTCGCGGTAATCCACCGTCAGCGGGAAGAAGTCGATGCCCTCCCTTGGGTCGGGTGAGGCGACCGCGGTGGCCAGAACAACGGTCTCGCCCGTAGTGACCAGCGCGGCGCCGGAGGCTTGCTTGGCCATGCGGCCGGTCTCAATGGCCATCCGCTTGCCGCCGGCAAGCTCGACGGCTACTTCATGCTTCGTAGACATAGAGTCCTCGTTTCATTTTTTTCGCTTGGGAAACTTGTGTGGGGAATGCGCCGGAGCGGAAGGCAAGCGGCAGGGTGCGCGCTCAAAGGCGACACCTGCGTGGGCGCGGACTTTCCTGCCCTGGACCCTGGCATGTGCGCAAAGGCCTGGCTCGGCCGATAACCGTGCGCAAGCCCTGGCCGCGAATGAAATTCGCCAGGTGCACCATGGCCCCAGGTTTCAGGTCGAGCAGGGGCCGTGACCAATATCCGGTCTGGGCGCTTCCGGGTCAACGTTGGCTTTCTTGCTTACTTGCGGATACCGAGTTTGCCGATCACGTCGCGATAGCGGTCGGAATCGTGCGTCTTCAGGTAATCCAGCAGGCGGCGGCGCTTGCTGACCAGCATCAACAATCCACGCCGGGACGCATGGTCCTTTTTATGGGTCTTGAAGTGCTCGGTCAGGTCGCCGATCCGCTCGCTCAGTATCGCGATCTGGACCTCCGGCGATCCGGTGTCCGTCTCGTGTGTGCGGAAGCGTTCGATCAGGTCGGTTTTCTTTTGAGTCGCCAGCACGGCGTGAGTTACTCCTCTTTTTCTCTCGGGTCCACTCTCAAAGTGTCTATTGTGAGATTACCATGAACGCGCGGCGTGCGCGAAACCGGTGACCGCCGGGAACCAGGTCAGAAACCGATCCGGATCAAGGGGCTACTCTTCAAGGCTGGGGCGTCAGCCAGTAATTCGCCCGCGCCACGATGCGGGCGCCGTAATCCTGCGCCGTTTTCACGTGGATGGTATGCAGCCCCGGCGTCGGATTCGAGGGGCTGAAGGTAATCAGATAGCGGTTGCGCATGTGCTTGGCCGCATCCACCACGCGGGCTTCAAACCTCTTGTCGCCGGTGAAAGTGGTATATTCGCCGCCGCTCATTGCGGCTACCTCTTTGGCTACATTTTTTTTGAAAGCCTTCACCACCATGGCCAGCGCCGACACCATGTTCAGGGTGCGGTCGTCGCCGGAGTCCTTCACGTCGTGCGCGAACTCGGCCCGCGCCGGAGAGAACGACACGCTCAGCACCAGCACATCGGATTCACCGATCCTGCGGATCAACTGGACAGGTTTCGTATGCTTGCTGCCGTGGTCGCGCTCTTCTGAGATCAGGAGCAGAACGCGGCGATCGTCTTCGGGCTGCGATTCAAGCAGATTCACGGCGTAGCTCACCGTATCGAGAATGGATGCGCCGCCGTCGCCCGGCTCGAGATTCTTGAGCTCATCGTTTACATCCGCGCCGGCGTGTGTGTAGTCCTGAATGAGATGCGGCTCAGAATCGAAGCCGACCAGCGCCACCCGGCTGCGGGGGTCGGCGAGAAAAAGATCGAGCAGCGGTCCGAGCCTGGCCAGCTTGTCGAATTCGAGCACGCTGGCGCCGCCTTCTTCCACGGCAACCACCAGCGCCACCGGCGCTGTATCCATCTCCTCCTGCACGCGGATCTTCTGCGCCACGCCGTTGTCTTCGAGAATGAAATCGCTTTGCTTCAGGCCGTAAAGAATGCCGCCGTTTTTCTTTTCGACCAATGTCGGCACCAGCACTTCCGTCGTGGTCACGCGCAGGGTGGGCGCGGCAGGGTGCGCGCCGGGCATGGGCTTGGGCGGCTCGATGGGCGGCAGCTTTTGAGCGAAGGCCGTAACGGCGGTCCACAAAAGAAGCGAGACCGCAGGCGCGGCCAGGCGGGAGACTTTGAATCGCATCCGGGAAAAGCTCCAGCTTCGATCATAGGAGATCGGCGTCCCGCATTCGTCGCCGCCGCACGAGTCGTTGCGCCGCCCGCGCTAATTCTGTTTGCGCGCGTCGCGCTCCAGGCGGCGCGTCCAGGCGAGGAAGCTCAACAATTCCCACTTCGAGGCCCACAGAAATGCGGCTACGCCGGCGGCCGTCAGCGTCTCCGCGCGCTTGCCGGAGTAGGTCTCGACGCGCCAGCGCAGATACTCGCTCCGCCAGGGGGTGAGCCGGTGGCCGCGGGTCGCATTCCAGAGAAAGCGGAGCGGAGCGAGCAAGGATCGGTTCCTCGCTTCCAGTATAGATGGATGTGTTTCTTCTCAGGACCCGTCCCAGAACAGTTGGAAAATGGAATTGGCCTTGACATCGGGTTGCTGGACAGGCTCTGAAAGATGCGGGAAATTGCATTACGGGCCGATCTTGCTGAACAAGTCGTTCTGCGTCGAGCCCAATTGCGCAATCACGTCTTCGAGCGCCGTCTGCTGTGTCTCCGCAAGCGAGAGCTGCGTGGAGACCTGGGCCACATCGGCCTGCATCAGGTTGGTCTGCCCGGCAGTCAACTGGGTCTGCTGGTTGGTCGCCGCCTCGGATGCGGCCGTGAGCCGGGTGATCGAGTTGTCGATAGTCACGCGCTGTTGCGAGACGTAGTTCAGCGCCGTGCCCAACGCCTCGGTGTCGCTCACCGCCTGCGCCGTATTCACGGTGCCGCTCGAATAATCCGCCACCAGATTATTCAGCGTGGCAAAGACGTTGCTGGCGCCGGGTCCTGAAAAAATCTGGCTTCCAGGCACGTTGAGCTGAATCTTCTGCCCGTTCGGCATCTGGAGATAGTTGATGTCCTGGTCGCCGTTGTAGGTGGTCACTGCGGGCGAGGTGGCGGTGGAAGTGGTGAAGGGCGCGGTTGAAGTCTGCCCGCCGGCAAAGATGAATTGACCCTGATAGCTGGTGTTGGCCAGCGACTCCACTTCGCCGAGAATGCCGGAAATCTGGTTGCCGATTGATTGCACGTCGCTCGCGTCGTTGGTGCCGTTGTTGGCGCTGGTGGCCAGCGAGATGGCCTGGGTCAACTGCGTCACCACGCTGCCCAGCGCCGAGTCCGCCACCTGCAACTGCCCCGTCACCAGCGACGAATTCTGGGTGAACGAATCGTCCTGCTGAATCTGGTTGAGCAGCAGCACATTTTCGCCCGAGGCCAGCGGATCGACGCCGAGCGAAGTCACGCGCACGCCGCTCGACAGCTCATTGGTCAACTGTTCTTCCTGGGCCTGCGACTCATCGAGCGAAGTCGCCAGGTTGGTAAGATAATTCGGATCTACGCGCATCGTATTCTTCTTCCTGCCCCAATTCCCTTTCCTGGCCCTTTTCGCGTTTTGACCGTCTCGCCTTCCCGCGACCCAAACGCGGCGGCCTCAGGAGACGGTCGCCTGTTCCCCCAGATTCAATGCCGAGGCCATCAGTGTGTTCAGCATGGTAAACACCTGCGAAGCCGCCTGGTAGCTGCGCTCGAGAACGGTCATTGAAGACGCCTCATCGTTCAGATTCACGCTGGAAAGCGCGTCGTTCTGCGTCTGCAACTGCGTCACCGACGCGTTCTGCGCGGTGTTTTCGGTCTCGACCTGCGAGACCGTCGATCCCAGCGAGGTGACAAAGTTCGAATAGTAGTCGGTCGGAGTCTGGTTGCCGACAATGGTCTGGTTGGCCAGGTTCGCGATGGCAATGGCGTTGGTGTTGTCTCCGGTTCCGGCGCCCAGCGCCGCCGCCGCAATGTGGTTCGGGTCGGTCATCACCACGCTCATGGCCTCCGCGCTGCCCTGCACCTGCGCAGGCTCGGCGAAGATATTGCCCGCGCCGCCGTTGTCGCCTGCCTGGTCGGTGCCCGCATTGTTCAGCGCATTCACCTGCGTGGAAATGCCGTAAGCCAGTTGATCGAGCGAATTGAGAACGCTGGGAATGTCCTGGTCGCGCGCCGTGAGGTACCCGCCCAACTGGCCGCCGCCGGTGGTCAACTGCGAAGTGATGTTGACGCCGCCGGCAAAAAAGTTGGTCACGCCGTTGACCATGCCGGTGGTTAACTGAAAGCTCTGTCCTTCGGAGACCAGCAACTGGCCCGAGGTGGTGGTGATGGAGAGCCCGTTGTTCTCGGTGGTGACCTGGTTGATGCCGATCAGTTGCGAAAGCTGGCTGAGATCCTGCTGCCGCTGGTCTTCGAGCGTGCCCGCGTCGGCGTGCGGCGAACTGGACTGAATCTCCAGGTTGAGCTGGGCCAGATCGCCGGTCAGCGAGTTCACCTGGCTGGCCACTCCGGCGGCCTCCTGATCGAGAGCCGCACGCTGGGAGTTCAGGCTGGCTGCGGCATTGGAGATATCGCCGGCCAGCGTAGACGCCGTGGACAGCACGTCCTGGCGCAGCGCATTGTCAGTGGGGTTGGCCTCGAGCGTCGAAAATGAGTCGAAGAATCCGGTGATGTCGCTCCCGATGTCGCCGGCCGCCGAGGTCGACGTGCCGGAGTCCGGCGTGAACAGGGCCTGCACGGTGTTGAGCGAGGTGAGACGCACCCCCGATGCCGAGGCCAGTTGCTGCTGCTGATCCAATCGTTCCTCGAGCACACGGTCGCGCTGCGAGGTGGCGCCGGTTTCGGTTACGCCGTCGCCGACGGATATTCCGCCAACCTGGATGGCCGGGTTCTGCTGCCAGTTGGGAATCTCGTCGGTATAGCCGGGCGTGTTGGCGTTGGCTACGTTGTTGGCCACCACGTTGAGCGCCGTCTGATCGGCATCGAGCGCCCCGGACATGATGTTAAATGCGGCGTTAATCGTTCCCATACCCGCTCTCCGTCGCTGACCGCATCAGCATTGTGGATTCTGGCCAGGCCATTGCGGGTATTCCAATCTTCCCCTGCGCAGTTCGCGCAGCCGGTTCATCACCTGCAAATTGGCGCGGGTTACATCGAGAACCCGCGCGAACACCGCCATATCGTGGGCCGCGTCGCGCGCCTCGCGTTTGAGGAGCTCGCGCTGGCCGGCGTCCTCCGGCTTCGAATCGCGATTGAGAGCCTGGCAGCAGAGAGCGAGCTCCTCCAGCCGCTCCGCGTCCAGCCGCGCAAGCGCTCGGGATGCCTGCAAAACCAATTCTTTGAGTTCCGGCCGCGCCGGCCGGCTCCCCGCTCGCTCGATGGTCTCGTGTCTCACTTCCTGCATGGCCTCCCGCATGGCCTGCTGTTGCTTCCTTTCCTGCCGGCTCCCGCACGCTGGGCGCGGGAATATCCATCTCCATGAAGTCGCTGCCGGGAACGCCGGCGAAGACACGCTCCGCCGAGGGAAAAGATTTTGCCTTCACCCGGCTACGAGTGCCTGAATTCAGTGTCCGGCGCCCAGCATGGCGTCCACCAGCCGCGACGCCACCGCCGATGCCGGCACCGAGTAGGTTCCGGCGGCGAGCGCCGACTGAATCGCGGCCACTTTGTCCAGGCGCACACCGTCCCCGGCAGCCGCCTGCGAAACCTCGCTGCCGGCGCTGCTCAGCGTAGCCAGATCGCTGCCCAGCCCGCCCGCACCGGTGGAGGCCCCGCTTTTTGCAGGGGTTGCGGCCGGAGCGGTCGTGCCAACTCCCAGCAGCGACCTCAAGCCATCCAGACTACTGCTAATGTCCATATGCAATGCTCCTCGCCGAATGTATCGGCAGTTTGGTTCGTAACTAGAGTCATTTGCCCGTTCTTAACACGGTATTGCCGTGCACAGATCCGGTTACCTTTTGAGTAACCTTTCCGGACCCATTTCCGGACCCGATCCCAGGCGCAGGCCCGGTACGCGTGTGCGAAAGCTCACGTACGATCTTGTCCGCGATGCCGAAGCCTCCGCGCTGGCTCAGCGCCTGGCCCAGCGATTCGGAGGCAAAATCGGCCAGCGCGCCGCCCGAGCCGGCCCCCGATCCCATCTCCGCATCGGCGTCGCCGTCCTCGCCCGTGAGCGCGTCGCCGGCGGTCATCGGTTTCAATAACTCCTTCATCATCTGCGCTTCAAACTCCTGCGCCGCGCGCACCAGGCGGGGATTGGGCGTACTTGCGGCCTGTCCCGACGGGCCGTGAATCTGGATTGAGCTTCCCTGCATTCTCCCGTCCTCTGTTCCCTATTCCCTATTCCCTATTCCCTATTCCCTGCTCTTACAGCACCTCGAGGTCGGCCTCGAGCGCGCCGGCTTCCTTCATGGCCTGCAGGATGGAAATTACATCCCGCGCCCCTGCACCGGTGCGTTGCAATTCCTGGACCAGATCTTCCACCGTCGCTCCCTCTTTGAGATCGATCCGGTTGACCGGCCTGTCCTCGGCCTCGACCGCAGTCTGCTGCACTACCTGCGTGGTTCCGGTCGAGAGGGCGTTGGGCTGCGAGACCTCGACCGTCGAGATCACGTTCACGCTCAGCCCGCCGTGCAGGATGGAGACCGGCTGCAGCCGCACCGTGCCGCCGATGACCACGGTTCCGGTGCGCTCGTTCACCACCACCCGGGCGCGCGGATAGACTTCGACCTCGACCTGCTCCACCTTGTCGAGCAGTTCGGCCACATCCTCGCCGGGCAGCGGAACCACTTCGACGCGGCGGCTGTCGAGGGCATGCGCGCGCGGCGAGCCGAGGGCCTGGTCGATGGATACGGCCATGCGCTCCGCGGTATGAAAATCGGCGTCGTTCAGTAACACGTCGACGGTGTGCATCTGCTTCAGGTCGAAGGGCACCGGGCGCTCCACCAGCGCTCCATCCGGAATCCGCGCCGTGGTGGGGTGGTTCATCTGCCGGGTGTTGCCGCTCGAGGTGACCACGTAGCCGCCCAGCACCAGGGACCCCTGCGCCTGGGCGAAGATCTTTCCATCCGGCCCGTAGAGCGGCGTCATCAGCAGGATGCCGCCTTCGAGCGAACGCGCGTCTCCGGCCGAAGAGACGGTGACGTCGAGCTTGTAGCCGGGCTGGGTAAAGGGCGGCAGCGTGGCCACCACAAAAACCCCGGCCATATTCTTCACCTGCATGTTGGCGGCGCTGATCGCTCCCGATTGCGGCACCGTGATTCCCATCCGCTCCAGCGCCGAAACCAGGCTCTGGTAGGGAAAGATGGTCTGCTGGCTGTCGCCGGTGCCGCGCAACCCCACCACCAGCCCGTAGCCCACCAGCTGATTGTCGCGAATCCCTTCGATGGCGGCCACATCCTTGATGCGCACCATGTGCCCGTCGTCGGCGGCGCGCGCGCCCGCAGCCTGCAGCCCAAGGACAAGCCCGGCCGCGATGAGCCGCACGAACATTCGCCCGCCTTGCCCCTTTGCCCCGTTCTCGATCGCTCCCTGCATCGCCATCCCCAACCCGATTCCTGCTCCCCGTTCCCCTGTTCCCTCGTTCCCCTGTTCCCTCGTTCCCTTGTTCCCTTGTTCCCTTGTTCCCTCGTTCCCTGCCTCTAAAACACCAGCAGCTTCTCGAGGAAGCGCACCAGCGGATTCTGCCGGTAGGTGGAGTCGTTGACGATCCCCTTGCCCGTAACCTCAAGTTCGAGATCGGTCATGTCGGCGGACTGAACCTGATTTTGCGCGCTCACGTCCTCGGGCCGCACCAGCCCGCGCAGCTTGATGAGCTGGGTCTGCTCGGAGAAGGTCAGCTCCCGTGTGGCCTGCACCACCAGCATGCCGTTGGGCAGCACATCCACCACTTCGCCGCCGAAGGTGGTGGCGAGGCTGGAATTGGTGGTGCTCTGGCCCTGCGCGGAGAGACCCGAGGCAGCCGTCATGCCGAGCAGGTTCTGCAGATTGTTCCCGACCTTGAGCGCGCCAAAGAGCGCCGTCAGGCCGGAGCTGGCGTTCGAGGCGCGCGCGTTCTTGACCTGCCCGTCGGTCGAAGCCGCCAGGCTTTCGCTGACTACGATCGAAACCACGTCGTGCAGCCGGTAGGCCTTGGGATCGGTGCCCAGCCGCACCAGCAGCCCCTCCGCGCTCCAAATCGAGCCGGCCGTGCGCACCTCCGCCGCCTGCTGGGCGCGCACCCGCTCGATATAGGCCTGAAGCGCCGCCTCGGGAGGGGTGGTCTTGGCGGCCGGAGCGAGCACGCCGCGCTTCTTGCCCAGTGCTCCGGCGGGCGCGGAACCGCTCGCGGCCAAGGCCAGGCCGAGGAGGAGCGCGATCGCCGATGGGCGGGAAAGCGCGATCTTCATGGCTGGCCGCCGATCTCCGGCATCAGCTCGGCGCGGCCGGAGGCGAGCGCCCGCGCGCGCACCACCTTGCCGCCAATCTCCAGGCGCACGTTGAACGGGGATCCGGCCGGCGCCGGCCCCAGCGCGATGGCGGCGAGCCGCGCCTCCACTACCGGCGTGTTCTCTTCGACGATGAGCCGGTCGCCGGCGCGAATTACCGGCAGCGCCGGGGCGCTTGCAATGGCCTGGCCGGGCTGCGCGGCCGGGTTCCCGATGCCGCCGTGCGCCTCTAGAACCGGACCGGCCCGCTGCTCGGTTGACCTGGCCGCGCCGGCTGCGACCCGGACCAGCCGCCCAGGGCCGGGACGGCCGGGGTCGCGCTCCAGAAGCCAGCGGTCGCCGTTGTACGGGTCGTCGATCTCGCGGAGGACCTCGACGGGAGTGGGCGCGGGCGCCGATTCGAGGACCATGTGGACTGGAGCCGAAATGGAGGAAGCCGCGCGAGGCACAGGCGTCTGGCCGCAGGCCGCGAGCGCGCCCCCGGCGACCCAAACCGCCCATCCTGTTTTCACGCCCCGCCCGGTCATCCAAGGTCTCCCATTCTGAGAAGCTTCCCATTTTTCATGCACCGCTTCAGGTTTAGTGAGTCATGTTGTTGACCTGCGAGTACATATCGTCGGCGGCCTTGATCACTTTGGAGTTCGACTCGTAGGCTCTTTGCGCCAGCACCATCTGCACGAATTCGGTAACCACGTCCACATTCGAGTTCTCGAGATAGCCCTGCTGCAGGGTGCCCAGGCCTTCGGTGCCGCCGGGGTTGCCGAGCACCGGGTCGCCGGAGTTCAGCGTGGCCTGGAGCAGGTTGTTGCCCATGCTTTCCAGACCCCCTGGGTTGGGGAAGGTGGCCAGCTGGATCTGCCCGAGCTGGGAGGGGTTCTGTTGCCCGGGAAGGGTCGCATTCACGACCCCGTACTGGGTGATGGTGACCGCCGTGGCGTTGGGCGGGATGGTGATGGTGGGAATCAGCGGATCGCCGTCGGTATCCACAATCGTTCCCTGGTTGTTCAACTGAAACTGCCCGGCGCGGGTGTAGGCGATGGTCCCGTTGGGAAGCTGCACCTGGAAGAAGCCCGCGCCTTCGATGGCCACGTCCAGCGGGTTATCGGTCTCGTTCAGCTCGCCCTGGGTGGTGATGACCTCGGTGGCCGCCGACTTGGTGCCCAGGCCGATCTGCAGCCCGGCCTGGACCGTGGTCTGGCTCTGCGCCGCGCCCGGCGTGACCAGGTTCTGGTAGACCATGTCCTGAAACTCCAGGCGCAACTGGCGAAACCCGGTGGTCGAAGAGTTGGCCAGGTTGTTGGCGATGGTGTCCAGGTTCAATTGCTGCGCGCTCATGCCGCTGGCGGCGGTGTATAAGGCTCGAATCATTGCGTCTCCTTTGAAGCAGGGACGAAGGGATTGGGGACTTAGGGACTCAGGGGCTCAGGGACTGGTCCGTTCGATCCAAAGCCTCTATCTGCCCGCTGCTGATTCCCTTTCATCCCGTTCCGTTTCGTTCTTCTTGAGCGCTTAGTCCCTCAGTCCCCAGTCCCTATTCCCTATTCCCTAGTCCCTGCCTTGCTCACACCTTGGGCAGATCCTCGGCCGCGAACTTGTTGAACTCGGTGTGGAAGACGGTCAGCGCCCGCTGCATCATCTCCGCCTGGCGCTGCATCACGATCAGGTCCAGCGACCCCTGCACCACATCCTGGTTGGCGGATTCGATGGCTCCCTGATGGATGGAAGCATCGCGGGCCACGAGCGGCGCCGCGCTCTTGGGGGCGATGTAGCGGTTGGCTCCTTCGGGAACCAGCTCGGTGCCCGGGGGAAAGGTGAAGACGCCCACCGTGGCCACCGCGCCGCCGGCCACGGAAAGCGTGCCGTCGGCGCCCACCGTAACCTCGCCCGGGGGCACGGGAATCGGCTGGCCGCCGCTTGAGAGCACCGGCTCCCCGGCCTCGGTCACCAGTTGCCCGCTGCGGGCGCGATGAAAGCCGCCGTCGCGCGTGAAGCGCACCCCGTGGGGAGTCTGAATCTCGAAAAATCCCTGCCCCTCGATGGCCAGATCGAGCGGGTTGCCGGTCTGCTCGAGAGCTCCCTGGGCCAGGCTCAGGCGGTCGCCGCCCAAAAGGCCATAGTTGTTCACCGTCTCGCCCAGCTGCGAATCGAGGGCGTCGGGACCGAGCAGAACGGAGCGGAAAAACTCGCGCTCGGCGCGGTAGCCGGGCGTGGAAGCATTGGCGAGATTGGAGGCGGCCGTGTCCAGCGCTTGGGTGCGCGCCACCAGGCCGGTCATCGCCGCGTAGTAACCGCTGTCCATGATGGGAGAGACCCTGCAGATAAGTGGCCGCGGGTGGGACAGAGGGATTAGAGCAAATTAGGAAAAAGCGGAGGGCGGCCGAAAACGGTACAGCCCGCCAGGACGCGCAAAGGCGCTGCGACGGGCGAGCGGCTGGTTTACTGCAGCCCGTCGCAGACGATGGTCACCTCAAAGCTCGATTCCTCGAAGCGGTAGACGTGGTGCAACTGGAACTCCGGCGCCTGCACGCGCAGGTTGTAATCGCGGCCGGTGATGACGGCCGGCACCGAGAGGCCGCAGTTGGCGGCCAGCTCCGGGACCTTGCCCTTCCAGGCTCCGGCCAGCATGTTGCAGATCTCGCCGATGGCGTCCTTGACGGTGTCGTCGACCTCGGTGAACTCCATGCCCGTCATGTGGCCGGCGATGGCGCGGGCCGCGCCGCTCACCGAGCGGAAGACGCAGGCCCCGCTCAAGGCTCCGCCGAAGCCCACCACCGCGGTGACCGATTCCATCTGGCGGGAGGGGGCCGGAGCCGAGTCGCGCCGGCAGGCAACGCCCAGCATCAGTTGAAAGACCTCTTCGACGCTCGCATCCAGATTCCTGGGATCCGAGACCTGCTGTACGGATTCACGCAGAGAAACCGCCATGGCTTGTTCCCTTCCGTTTCCGGCCATCGCACGCGCCCGCGCGACCGCCGCATTGCGCACACCGTTTAAGAGCATGCCGCCCGCCTTCCGGTCATGCCGCGCGAACCAGCGGCAACACTCGTTCCTTCACCTGCTCGGCCGTGAACGGCTTGCGGATGTAAGCGCGCGCCCCGGCCTGGATCGCCTGCTTGACATGCTCTTCGCTGGACTCGGTGGTAATCATCACCACCGGAACGCCGGGGGCCAGGTTCTGCGCCTGGATCTGGCGCAGAAACTCCAAACCGTCCATGGAGGGCATGTTGATATCGGAGAGGATCAGGTCCACGGGTCGCCCGCGCAACAGGTCCAGCCCTTCGGTGCCGCTGCCGGCTTCGTGCACCACCAGCGGATCCAGACCCGCCTGGCGCAGCGCCCGCTCCACGATCTTGCGCATTACCGACGAATCGTCAACGATCAGAGCTCGAATCTCACTCATGCCTGGCTCCTCAAACTGTTTAGCCTATCGGCCCGCGCGGCGAATCCATGAGCGCCCGTAATCTGCAGCGCCGGCTCCGGCGGAGTCATCTTCCCCAAACCGGATCGCCGCGGCTCTCCTTACGGTGCGGGCTTCCATGCTCAGCGCCCTCCGGTCGAGCAGATCAGGTCCTCGATCGAGTCCGGCTCCGGCCAGGGCCCGCTTTGCGGCCGCAGCCACAGGCGCAGCCACAGGCAGTCGCGGACCCGCACCAGGCGCGCCTCGGCGGGGCGGGTCCGCTCCATGGCCTTGGCCAGCGCGCCGGCCAGCGAGATATCCGAGGAGGCCTCGATCAAACCCGCGCGGGGATAGCGCGCGGAAAGCAGGCGGGCGTGCGCGGGTCGAAACTCCGGTCCCGGCACCAGCCCGCTTTCGACGCGCAGCCCGCTCATCCGCTCGATGGCCAGCGCCAGCACCGGGTCGGGGCGGTCCTCGAAGCCCAGGTAAAGAATCCGCCCCGCGGCCACGCGCAAAGGCAGGGCCCGGAAGGCGTCGGCAAAGAGGCGGGGCAGCAGGCCGGTCATGGCTTCGGCATCGTGAAACTCGGCGCCCAGCACCGGGCAGCTCCACTGCAGGCCCAGCGCCCGCGTCACCAGCTCCTCGCTGGCGGCCTGCCGGCGTACCAGCCATTGCCCCAGCCGGCCCGCGCCGGCGGCCCGCTGCGCCTCGAGCGCCTCGCGCAGCTGGGCGGCAGTGATCCATCCCTGCTCGAGCATGGCCAGGCCGAGCGGAATGCGATGGCGATGCACCTCCGGCGCGCTGAGGCGGGTGTCCATCTCCCGGCTGAGCGCGGTTTCGACCTGGGCGCGGGTGCAGGCGGGCGAGCAGCACCATCCGCCCTCAAAGACCGGCGCACGCCGGCTGCGCCACAGCTTCAGCCATCCCGAGGCGCAGCGCGGGTTGGCGCAGGTCTCAAAAAACCCTGGGCGGGGGAAGAGCGGAGCCGGTTCGGGAGCCGCCGGCGCCATGGCGTTTCGGCCGATCCCCGGTGCGCGTCTTTCCACCGGCATCGAGTCCAAAGCGCGGGCGCGGGCGCGGGAGAGTTCTTTGAGCGCCGCCCGGTTGCGGCCTAGAAGAGGCATCGGATGCTCTCCAGCCGCCGCTTGGGCTCGGCGACCTCGGTCACCCGCAGGCCGAAGTTGCCGTTGACCAGCACCACCTCGCCGCGGGCCACGATCTTGTCGCCCACCAGCAGGTCTACGGGGTCCGACACATGGCGGTCGAGCTGCACCACGTCGCCCGGACCGAGATCGAGAATCTCGCCCAGCGGCATCTCCCTCGAGCCGAAGCGCAGGCTGGCTTCGAGCTCGACGTCGAGCAGCAGCTCGAGTCCCGGCGTCAGGCCAGGCGTCAGGCCCGGCGTCAGGCCTGGCAGCGGGACCGGCGGCGGCGCGGCGGCAGCTTGTGGCTTCTCGGCCTTGGCCTGGGCCGCGTGCACGTCGTCCCGCACCAGCAGCGTCCAGGCCCGTTCGCCCGACCGCAACTGGAAGGCCCGCGAGATCTGGCTTTCGCCGCTGACCGGTTCGAATTTCTCTACCCGGCACTTTTTCCCCGTCTGGGCCAGCAGCTCGCCGGCGGCCGCGTCGGCCACCTCGCGCAGCAGCTCGCTCCAGGCCGCCTTCTGGTCCACGCCGTCGCCCATCAGCGGGGTCTCGAGGATCGATCCGTCGAGAACCGCCGCAAAGCGGCCCTGCTCGTCTCCGGAGAGAGTGGCGGCAAAGCCGAACGATCCGGCGCCGAGCGGCTTGGGCAGCGACTCGGCCAGCTCCGGCTCGCCGGCCAGGGCCTGCGCAAAGAGGTCGGTGGCCACCCGGGCCCAGCAATCCATGTAGGTCTTCATGGCTGGACCCCGGCGATCGGGCTCTCGATGCGGGCGGCGCGGTGCGGACCCTGGCGAATGGCCTGCGCCTGGGACAGAGACTGGCCGCCGACCCGCCACACCGGGGTGGCGTTGGCGGGCAGATCGAAGCGCACGATCGCGCCCGGAACCAGGTTCTCGAGAGCGCTCGCGGCCAGGCGCACGCTGGGCAGCTGCAGCGAGCAGCCGAAGCGGATGCGCCGCGCCGAGGTCTCCATCCGCGCCCGGGCATCGCCGGCATGACGCCGCCTGCGCCCCCAGTCGGTGGTCAGACGGCGCAGGATGGTATTGGCCACCACCGCCGGAAAGGCCAGGTTGAGCAGACCGGAGCTGTGCGGCATGCGAATCTCGAAGCTCAGGCAGAGGGTTTTTTCGGTCACCGACATGATGCGCGCCACCTGGGTCTGCATCTGGCGCCGGTCGAAGGAGAAACTCAGGCCCACCGGCTGCCAGGCCGCGGTCAGCTCGCGGCAGATGATGTCGACCACGCTGGCGAGAATCGATTCCTCGATGTCGGTCAGCTCGCGCAAGGGGCCGTCCTTGCCCTCGCCGCCCAACAGCAGGTCGATGATGGGCGGGGCCAGGCCGAGATCGATCTGCAGCACCGAAAGCGCGCCCAGCGGCTCCAGGCGCACCGAGGCCACGTAGCTGATCTCGGGAATCCTGAGCAGAAACTCATTGAACTGGATCTGCTCGGCGGAGACCAGGTTGACCTGGAAGCGGGTCCGCAGCCAGGCGGCCAGGTTATGGGTCAGGTTGCGGGCGAACAGGTCGTTCAACATGCTGATGGCGCGCAGCTGGTCGGTCGAGATCTGGCCGGCCGAGGAAAAATTGTACGGCACCACGCGGGCCCGCACCTCGGTCCGGGCGGCCTCCGGAGCGGAGCTGCGCGCGGCCTCGAAAAGGGCATCGATCTCATCCTGCTTGAGGGTTTTTTCCATCGCTTCTTCCCCGATTCCCGTCCCTGGCTCCGCCGCCCGGCTTCCGCGCTGCTTGCGGGCTACAGCGGTTCCGCAGTTACTGTGTCCCGAGGCCACTGTCGCCAAGTGGATTTTTCCACAAGAAAAATCCACCGAACGCCGAGGCTCGAAACGGCTATAACAACTGCGGCACCGCTCTAGCCTGCGGCGCGGCGCGCCTTGTCTGCCGGCTTGCGCGCGGCGGTCTTGTCGAAGGCGCCGCGGGCGGCCAGATCCTTGAGCGCGGCCCTCAGGTGAACCACCGCCGAGGCGTGCACCTGCGAGACCCGCGACTCGACCACGCCCAGCGCCAGGCCGATCTCGCGCATGGTCATCTCCTCGTAGTAGTAAAGGGTCATCACCAGCCGCTCGCGGTCGGGCAGGTGCTGGATGGCGTCGGTGAGCCGCTCTTCGAGCTCGCCGCGCAGGCAGCGGAAGAGCGGATCCTCTTCCGGCTTGCCGGGCACGTAGGCCAGCTCCTCGTCCCCCGAGTCCTCATTGCGCTCCATGTGCAGGGTGCCGATCTCCAGGCCCTTCAGGTCGCCCAGCAACTGCTGGTACTCGGCCAGGCTCACCCCCAGCTCGGCGGCCACCTCCGCCTCGCCGGGCGCGTGGCCCATGCGCGCGGTCAGCACCCGGATGGCCTCCTCCACCGCGCGGCCCTTGCGGCGCAGCTCGCGCGGGCTCCAGTCGAGGGTGCGCAGGCTGTCCAGAATCGCGCCCCGGATGCGGAACTGCGCGTAGCTGCGGAACTGCACCTTCTTGTCCGGATCGAACTTGGCGAAGGCGTCCATCAGCCCCACCACCCCGGCCGAGACCAGGTCTTCGATGTCCACGTGGTGGGGCAGCCGCTCGTGGATGCGGCGGGCCAGAAAGCGCACGATCGGCAGATGCTCGAGCAGCACCCTTTCCTGCTCGCCGTTGAGCGCCGGGGCGGCGGAGACGGCGGGCGGATAGCCGTTCTCCGCCGCCGTGCGGCGCACCGCCCGCTGGCCCCTCGCCGTCGCGCCCGCCTCGACTCCCATCGCTCTCCCCTCGGCTTCCCCTGGCCGGAGCTCAAAATCGTCCCTACGGTTGCCCACTCGCCGCCGGCCCTCAGCGCACCGTTCCCACCGGGCGCAGTCGGATCTCGGGCGGAATCTCTCCGGCGGCCACCACGGCCAGGCGGGGCAAAACCGGCTCGAGCCATCGCTTGACGTGATAGCGGGCTGGACTGGGACAAAGCAGCACGGGCATGGCCGCGGACGAGGCAGCGCCGATAAGTTGTCTCACAGAATCGGTAAGGCGGCGGACCACGGGGATGGCGGGCACGGCAGACGCAGCCGCGGCGGTGAGCAGACGCTGGCCGCTCTGGCCGCTCTCCGCTCCCAGCGCCTGCAGAATCTCCTCTTCGAGGACGGAGTCGAGGAGCAGCACCGGCAACTGCCCGTCGGCGTCGAGCAGCGGGCGCACCAGACGGCGGCCCAGCGCCTGGCGCGCGGACTCGACCAGCGCCACCAGGTTTTTGGTGGCCGAGGCGGTTTCGACCAGCGCTTCGAGGATGGCGCCCAGGTCGCGGATCGAGACCCGCTCGCGCAGCAGCTGTTCGAGAACCCGGCCCACCTCGCCCAGGGTGAGCAGCTTGGGCACCAGCTCTTCCATGAGCTTGGGATGGGTCTCGTTGAGCGAGTCCATCAGCCGTTTGATCTCGGCGCGCCCCAGCAGCTCCCAGGCGTGCAGGCGGATCAGTTCGCCGAGGTGGGTGGTCAGGACGGTGGTGGGATCGACCACTGAATAGCCGGCGGCGATGGCCTGGTCTTCGAGCGCAGGGGCAATCCAGATGGCGGGCACGCCGAAGGCGGGCTCGCGGGTCTCTTTTCCGGTAAGCGGCCGGCGTTCAGGCTCTCCGGAGACGGCCAGAAGCTGGGCGCCCTCGGTCTGCCAGCGGCCGATCTCGATGCCGCGCAGCGAAAACAGATACTCGCGCGGCTTCAAGCGCAGGTTGTCGGAGATGTGCACCGGGGGCACCAGAAAGCCCATCTCGGAGGAAAGGTGGCGGCGCAGGGTGCGCACCCGGTTGAGCAGTTGCCCGCCCTGTTTTTCATCCACCAGCGGGATGAGCTGGAAGCCGATCTCCAGGGTCAGGTCTTCCAGGCGCAGCAGGGCGGCCAGGTCCGCGCCCTGGGCCTGGGCGGCGCCTTTCTTCTCGACCGCGGCCAGCTCGGCGGGCGGTGCGATGGCCAGACGCGCGGCCACCCGGCGCCCGCCCCAGAACAGTCCCGCGGCCACGCTCAAGAAGACCAGCTTGGGCAAACCCGGAATCAGGCACATGCCGGAGGAGACCAGCGCCGCCAGGTAGAGAGTGGCCGGCCGGCCCAGCAGTTGCTGGCGGATCTCGCCGCCCAGCATGCCGGCGGAGTTGGCGCGGGTGAGGGTGATGCCGCCGGCCACCGAGACCAGCAGCGAAGGGATGAGCGTGACCAGCCCGTCGCCCACCGTGAGCACGGTGTAGGTGCGCGCCGCCTCGCCCAGCTCGATGCCCTGCTGCAGGGTGCCGATGAGCAGGCCGGCGATGATGTTGATGGCGGTGATCAGGATGGTGGCCAGCGAGTCGCGCTGGTTGAAGCGCGCCGCGCCGTCCATGGCGCCGTAGAATTCGGCCTCGCGGGCGATGGCCTGGCGGCGGCGCCGGGCCTCGGCCTCGTCGATCAGCCCGGCGTTCATATCGGCGTCGATGGCCATCTGCTTGCCCGGCAGCGCGTCCAGCGTGAACCGCGCGGTGACCTCGGCGGTACGCACGGCGCCGTGCGAGACGACCAGGAACTGGATGGCGACCAGAGCCAGAAAAAGCACGAAGCCGACCACGTAATTGCCGCCTACCACGAACTGGCCGAAGGCCTCGATGACCCGGCCGGCCGCGGCCGTGCCCTCCGAGCCGTGCAGCAGGATGCGGCGGCTGGAGGCGATGTTCAGGGCCAGCCGGAAGAGGGTGAGCAGCAACAGCAGGGTGGGAAACACCGAGAGCTCGACGGCGCGGCGAATCTGCATCGCGGAGAGGAAGACGATGATCGAGGCGGCCATCGAGAGAGCCAGCAGAAAATCCAGGCCCGCGGCCGGCAGCGGCACCAGCATCACGAAGATCACGCTGATCGCGGCCAGCGGCAGCAGGTACTCGCGCAGGCGGTCGAGAATGGACTGCGCCGGCAAGGCGCCGGGGGCCATTGCGGTGGTACTCATCGATTCGCTCCTCCAAAACTTGAAACCGCGGAGCGGCGCTGGCGCAACTCGGCCTCCACGCGCTGGCGGTAGAGATAGGCGAGAATCGCGGCCACCGCCGCGTAGAGATCGACCGGAATGGCCTGGCCGACCTCGACCGAGCGGTAAAGGGAACGGGCCAGGGGCGGATTCTCGACGATGGGCACGCCCGCCCAGCGGGCCTCGGCCTTGATCTCCTCGGCCAGCAGGTTGCGCCCTTTGGCCAGCATCTTGGGCGCCTCCATGGTGGAGAAGTCGAAGCCCAGGGCCACGGCGTAATGGGTAGGGTTGGTCAGCACCACCGCCGCCTTGGCCACGTCGGCCTTCACGCGGCGGCGGCGCATCTGGCGCTGCAGTCCGCGGATGCGGCTGCGAATCTGCGGGCTGCCTTCGGTCTCCTTGAACTCGTCGCGCAGATCCTGCTTGCTCATCTTCAGCCGCGACTCGCGGCTCTGCCATTCGACCAGGTAGTCGATGGCCGACCAGGCGAAAAGCAGCCAGGAAGCGGCCAGCAGCAGCCCATAGATATCCGCGCCCAGCAGTTCCAGGCGCACGGTCGAAAACGGGGGAACGGTCAACTGCCGGCGGATGCGCCCGTAGGCGAAGACCGCCAGCAAACTGGCGGGAAGCAGCGATTTCGCCAGGCGCGCCGCGGCCCGCAGCGAGAACAGGTTCTTCACGTTCGAGACCGGGTTGATGCGTTCCGGCTTGAAGCCGATGGCGCCGGCGTGGAGGTTGAGCCCGCCGGTCTGGAGAATGCCCACGCCCAGCGCCGCGGCGGCCACCGCGGCCATGGCCGCGGCCGGCGGACCGAGAGATGCGAGCATCAGCCGGCGCAGCGCGATCAACGTGGGCAAAACGGTGGCCGGCTCCCAGCGCGCGGCCGCGCCCAGCGGAAGAAAGGCTGCAAAGGACAGGCGCCATGCCTCCAGCGCCCTGCCGCCCAGGGCGCCCAGCGCCAGCACGCCGGCCAGGGTGCCGGCGGCGGACGAGAGCTCGCGGCTGTGCAGCACGTCGCCTTCGCGGCGCGCCTTCTGGCGGCGGTGCTGGGTGGCCTGTTCGGTGCGCTCTCCGGGCATCGGCTAGCCTCCCAATCCGGAAACCAGTCCGTGAACCGGGCCGGCGGCGGGCGCGGCCACCAGCCGCCCGGCCAGATCGAGAAGGTTGGCGAAGCGGGCCTCGATGAAGCGCGGCCACAGGGCCAGCGCGCCCATCAGGATGGCGAATCCGGTGATGGTCTTGATGGGGACGGTCAAGAACATGACCGGCAACTGCGGGCTGAGCTTGCCCAAAAGAGCGACCGCGATCTCGGCCAGCATGGTAGTCGCGAGCACCGGGGCGGCCAGCTCCACGGCGGCCAGAAACACGCCGGCGGCGGCGCGCACGATGGCCACCGCTGTGGGCTGGCCCAAGGCGAACTCGCCCAGCGGCGCGGCGCGGAAGCTGCGCACCACCGACGCCAGCAGGATGCGGTCCAGGCCGGCTCCCAGGAGCACCAGCGTGCCCATCAGCTGGAAGAGGTCGCCCATCAACGGGGTCTGGATGGCCGAGGCCGGGTCGAGAAGGTTGACCAGCGAGAAGCTGAACTGCAGGCCGACGACCTGGCCGGCAAAGAGCAGCATCTCGTTCAGCAGGGTGAGCGTGAGCCCGTAGACCAGCCCCACGGCCAGTTCACCGGTGAGCGCCGAAAAGCCCAGGGTTGCGGTGGCGCCGGGCAGCGCGGCCACCAGCGGGGCGAGCAGGAAGGCTACCGCGCCCACAAACACCGCCTTGGCCCGCAAGGGCAGCGCCGTCGAGGCGAAGAACGGTGCGAAGACCACCATGCCGCTGATCCGCACCAGGGCCAGCGTCATCGCACTCAGAAAGTGAGTCCAGTCGGTCATATGAGTCTTCGGCTCTCAGCCGTCAGCTTTCAGCTCTCAGCTCTCAGCTTTCCGTTGCCTCGATCCGCTCTCGGCCTTATCGACTTTGCCCGCCATCGCACTCCGGGATCTGAAAGCTGAAGGCTGAGAGCTGATGGCTGCTTTTCTCACCCCAGGTAGCGGTGCAGATCGCCGAGCAGCATGCGGGTGTAGTCCGCCATGCGCCCCAGGAACCAGGGCATTCCGGCCAGCAGGATCAGGGCGATCGCGGCCAGGCGCGGCACCGAGGTAAGCGACTGCTCCTGCAGGCTGGTAAGGGTCTGGACCAGGCTGAGCAGGAAGCTGAGCGCGGCTGCCGCCAGCAGGAGCGGCGCGGCCAGGATCATGGCCTCCTTCATCATCTGGCGCAGCAGTTCGGCCACCATGTCCGGGGTCATAGCTATTCCTCTTAAAAGCTCTTCAACAGCGAGTTGCACAACAGGTTCCAGCCATCGACCATCACGAAGAGCAGAATCTTCAACGGCGTCGAAACCACCACCGGCGGCAGTTGGAACATGCCGATCGAGGTGGTGATCGAGGCGGTCACGATGTCGATGAGCAGGAAGGGCAGGAACAGCACCGCGCCAATGGCGAACCCGGCCTTCAGCTCGGACAGTATGTAGGCCGGAACCACCACCCGCATGGGCAGGTCGTCGGGGGCGTTGGGGCGGGGAATCTGCCCCGCCGCGGTGAACAGGGCCAGGTCCTTTTCGCGCGCGTAGCGGAGCAGATAATGCTTCAACGGCTGCGCCCCGCGCTCGATGGCTTCGTATCCGGTGATCTGGCCGGCGCGGTAGGGCTCGACCGCCTGCTGGTCGACCTGGTTGAGCACCGGGTACATCAGGAACCAGGTCATCATCAGCGCCAGGCCCATAATCGTGGGGTTCGAGGGAGCGGTCTGCGTGCCCAGCGCCTGGCGCAGGAAGTGAAAGACCACCAGCAGGCGCACCAGCGGCGTCATGGCCATCAGGATGGCGGGCAGAACCGTGACCAGGGTGAGAACGAAGAGGATGGTCCAGGGGGTCGAGTCCGAGGGATGGAGCTTGGCGTTGAGATCGGGCAACAGTGGCGCCGGCACAGCCAGGGCCACCCGCGCCAGCCATGGGGTTACCACGAGATCCTCGGCAGGACGCGCGGCGCGGCGCCGCGCGGCTCATCGCCGGACCCGGAACGCGGGCCGGTGCGGCGGCCGAAGCGCGTCTGTTCATCCAGCGGATAAAAGGCCGGTCCGCCGTCGGCGGAGGTAGCTACCAGGATTCTTCGCCCTTCGGCTTCGACCAGCGCCAGCGACTGCCGCGGCGCCAGCGCGATCCGCTCGAGAAGCGCCAGACGCGGCGCCGGCCGGCGGTTGCCGCGCAGTTTCCCGAGCAGCCAGCCGGCCAACCCGCCCATCGCAACTCCGCCGTTTGGCCTTTTCATCCCCGCCACGTGTTTTCCCTTCACGCCGCCCTGCTCCCTGATCCCTAATCCCTGTTCCCTGCTTCTCTCAGGCCAGCCTCGTGACCCGCACCGCCAACTGCGTGTCGACCACTTCAAACTCGCTCCACGCCAGCAGCACATCGCCTGAGTTCAGCGGCACGTCTTCCCCGTTTCCCCAGTGCGTCTCGATCAAGTGGCCCGGCTCGAGAGCGAGCAGATTGCGGACCCGGAAGTCGCGCACCGGGACCATGACATCCAGCCCCACCGGCAGCCGCGCCACCGGAGAGCTGAGCGTCATCTCCTCTTCTTCGCCGGCCGCGGGCGGAACCGGAACCAGACCCTGTCCGGCGGGCGGCTCGCCGCCTCCTGGCAAAGACCCTGCTCCCTGAGGCTTTTCGCCACCCGGCGAAGGCAATGGGTGCGCTGGAGTCATGTGTGAAAGAGCCCTGCAGAAAAGTGACCAGAGGAGACACAGTCAAATTGGAATGGATTAAGAGATGCGGCCGCTTTTTTGAAGTCCGGCTTTGAAACCCGCAATCTGCATCGCTGCTACACTGGGAAGAAGCGGCGGCAGCGCTTGCATGGACGCTTACAAACCCGGAAGGGTCTCGGGAACGAGGACGACTTCGATGCCGGAACAGAATGAAAACAAGAGTTTCACCGCCAACAGCCTGCGCCTGAAAGTGGGCCTGGCGGAGATGCTGAAGGGCGGCGTCATCATGGACGTGATGAACGTCGAGCAGGCCCGGATCGCCGAAGAGGCAGGAGCCGCATCGGTGATGGCTCTGGAACGCGTGCCGGCCATGATCCGCGCCGAGGGCGGCGTGGCGCGCATGGCCAAGCCCAGCCTCATCAAGCAGATTCTTCATGCGGTCTCGATTCCGGTGATGGCCAAGGCGCGCATCGGCCACTTTGCCGAGGCGCAGATATTGCAGGAGCTGGGCGTGGATTTCATCGACGAAAGCGAGGTGCTGACCCCGGCCGACGAGACCCACCACATCGACAAGCACGCCTTTACCACTCCGTTTGTGTGCGGGGCGCGCAACCTGGGCGAGGCCCTGCGCCGCATCGCTGAAGGCGCGGCCATGATCCGCACCAAGGGTGAAGCGGGCACCGGCGACGTGGTGCACGCCGTCAAGCACATGCGGCAGATCGTGAAGGAACTGAAGGCGCTGACCGTGCTCAGCGAGCAGGAGCTTTATGCCGCCGCCAAGGAGCACCAGGCGCCCTATGAGCTGGTAGCCATGGTGGCGAAGACGGGCAGGCTGCCGGTGCCCAACTTTTCCGCGGGCGGCATCGCCACCCCCGCCGACGCCGCGCTGATGATGCAGCTGGGAGCCGAGGCGATTTTTGTCGGCTCAGGCATCTTCATGAAAGAGCGGGCCACGCCGCTCGATGTGGAGAACTCGGCCCACGATCGCGACGAAGCCGTCTCCCGCGCCAAGGCCATCGTGATTGCGACCACCCACTTCAACGACCCCAAGGTGCTGGCCGAGGCGAGCGAGCAGGTGACCGGAACCATGAAGGGACTGGCCGCCGCCGGCCTCGATGAGTCGCAGCTGCTGCAGACTAGGGGTTGGTAGCACCTGCGGCGCCGCTTGACTTGTACGGTGCAACCGTACATCATGAAGGCGTGAGGTGTCATGGAGCTTGTCCGGTTTCGTCACAAAGGACTGCGACGGCTCTATGAGGACGAAAATGCCCGTTCCGTGCCTCCGGCAATGGTTGAGAAGCTAAGCAAGCTGCTCTTCGCCATCGAAACCGCCGAATCCCTGGAGCAGCTCGGAAGGTTCCCGGGCTGGAAGCTGCATCCCCTCAAGGGCGATCTCAAGGGGTTCTGGAGCCTGACAGTAACCGGAAACTGGCGATTGATCTTCCGGTACTACGAAAATGCCAACGCCGCCAGCGATATTGACCTGATCGACTACCACTGAGGAGGACGAAATGCCCATGAAGAACCCGCCTCATCCGGGCGATCTGATTAAGACTGAAGTCATTGAAGCCCTCGGACTCAGCGTGACGAAGGCTGCGGAGATTCTACAGGTGCGCCGCGCCACGCTTTCCGATCTTCTTCGCGGCAAGGCCTCGCTCACTCCCGACATGGCGCTGCGCATCGAAAAGGCATTCGGGCCGGAGATGGACCACCTGCTTCGTATGCAGTTGGCATATGACGTGTCAAGAACCAGAGCAAACGCAAAGGACATCGCGATTGAGCGGTATGTTCCGGCCTGATGAGGGCAAGACTGCCGGCAATGCCGCTACCGGACACAGAACATCAAACCCGCTGCCGGTAACCACCCCCGATGGGGAAGACGCTTGCTATTCGCTCGCTCCAGCTTCTGTGCTTGCCATCCTTGCGCCAGAAACAAGCGCAAGGATGATCCACCGGGCGCTCAAGATGGGGAACTGGGTCTGTGTCAAACAACGCTACTCCAGAGATGGGATAATTACAAGCTTATTTGGCCCACACGAAGCTGCCTCAACTCCTTCCTGAAAGCGTATGAAAGTTTCCCTCCCGAAAAAGCCCTCACAATACGCGTTGTGTTCGCGGATCAATCTCAAAGGCTCACGCATCTTTTTCTTTTCATTCAGCCGTTTGAAGTATTCGAAGGCCATCAAATCCGCCGCCTGTAGACCGACGACCATATCAGGACT
The DNA here is from genome assembly GCA_963770555.1 of uncultured Acidobacteriaceae bacterium. Lineage (GTDB taxonomy): Bacteria > Acidobacteriota > Terriglobia > Terriglobales > Acidobacteriaceae > Telmatobacter. Next base: position 1,436,455 of record CAVYQC010000005.1, on the reverse strand, counting down.
TGCAAGAGTGCAATCCGCCAACCGATGCCGGTACGCGAAGTCGGGATTGTCACGCAACTCCGCAAAAAGTTTGACGGCCCGGGCATCAGACTCAGACCCTCTCTCCACGACGACAGAAAGTCTGTCATCCACACGAAGGGTTTCCATGTCTTTTGTGATCATTGCGATGCAACTCTGAAAGCAAACGATCCAAGGATGTCCCAGCTTTGTGCGGCCAGAGTCGCTAATCATGGCTCTGTATTCATTTGCGCGCATCCCGCAATTGTAGGCACGCATTCGCTTGCCTTGGCAATTGACTGCGTTCAGCAGTTCACTGCTATACCGATCTGCTTTTTCCTTACACCATCCCTCGTATTCTTTGTCTCGACAATTCAATGCTGAGGCGTGGAAGCGCGAAACCCCAAATCGGCGATTGATTTCGCTCCATTGTTCCTCGACTTCCTTCCATGTTCGTTGGTCGGAAAAGAATCCGCTCATTGTATAGGAGTCAGGGTTTGACTTCCCGTCGTAGCTCTCATCGCAATAGAAGCTGAATAACACCAATTTTTCCGCCTTCGCCATTAGGATGCTGTTAGCATGCCCGCTTTTCATCAGTGAGCAGCATCCTGACCCAGCTGCTCATTTTGGGTAATCCAGTTCGAAAACGTAACACCCGTAACAGTTCTGCCGTCGTGCAGGTCTACCCTTACAGAAACTAATGACCCACTCGGGTCTCCTCCATCCGAAAACATCGGGGTGTCTGGGGGAAAATAACTGCAACCGTAGCGTCTGAAGGTGTCGATGTCTGAAGTCACCTTCTTGCTCGTCGGGTCCGATTCCTGGTCCGAATTCTGGTTCGGAATATCGACAAACGCCGCAAAGGTTTTCGAATCCGGGCAAGTTACTGCACCAAACCCGTGAAGACTTGCTGACTTTACATCACCCTTCAGGATCGGGACTTTGGATGGAGCGGAAACCAGAACTGTACCGGTGCCATTCGAGAGGGGAATCGGAGACGCAGGCGCCGTGTTGACATAGGTTTTGGTAGGGTCGAACGTTTCGCCTTTGGTTGTAGAAGTTGGAGTTGAGGAACTGGGCTGTGCGGTGTTGGAATCCACATACTGCACCTTCCCTTCCGGGTCATTCGTTAAATCGATAGCGTCTACGAAATAATCGTTGTCGATGTAAGCATACGGCAAGTCGTCCTTGTCGAAGCGAGACGCGTGTTCTGAAGTACCGGAAGGCAATTCTATGCAGCCTACAGACTTTCCGGCATCTGCGTCGTGATCTTCGATTGCCTTGAGCGCTGTTTTCCATTGGCTGGTAACTAAGAGTGCGAGCACTGGACAGGCCACGGTGCTCTCGGTTGTGTAAACAGGCTTGCGGTAGTCAAGCGGTGCTCTGGGCTTGTCGGGAGCGCCAGGCTTGAAAAACCAATAGGCTACGAGGATAGCCACGCCTATCACAATCAACCTCTTCGAAGTGTACCCAAAGTCCCAGCCCTGCACATCAATTTTCATCTCAACCCTCCTCCGCCAGCCGCAGTGTACAGCGGCAGTGCGGGAACCGACTCCGCAAGAGAAGGCTCTGCGCCGCTATTCGTGGCGAAACCGAGAGCCCCCGCCAGCTTTGCCGGGTGGGGGTCAAGAACCTTCTCCGAGCGAATAGCGAGCGGCTGCCTCACCGCAGGTGCTCACGCAGACAGCTTATTGAGCAGATCGATCTTTACATCCCCGTCCGGAAAGACGGCGCGAATCTCCAGCGTTCCGCCCATCGCCTCGATGTAGCTGCGCAGGGTGCTCAAGTACATGTCGGTGCGCTTTTCGAGCTTCGAGATGTTGCCCTGGTCCATCTCCAGCACCTCGGCCAGCCGCGTCTGCGTCATCTCCCGCGCATTGCGAAGCTGGTGCAGGGGCATCTTTGCAAGTTCCTCTTTGGCGCGAGCAGCATTTCGCGCCCGGCGTTCCGGAGACATCTTCGCCCGCAACTCTTCAAATTTTCTCGCCATCGCTTGACTCCTCTCCGAGTTCGCGCAGATGCTGCGCATAGATTGCATCTGCTTTGGGCACAAGCTCCCGGTACCATCGGGGATTTCCTGTCTTGTCTCCGCCGATGAGCAAAACTCCGGTCCGTCGCGGATCGAATGCGTACAGAATCCGGTAAGGGCGGCCTTCATGTTGAACCCGCAACTCGCGCATGTTGGGGAACTGCGAATCGCGAACGGTATCGGCATAGGGTCTGGTGAGCGCCGGACCCAGGTCTTCGAGCATGTGCACGGAGGAATCGATGCTGTCTTGTTCCTCAGCCGTCAATCCGTCCCACCACGCCCCGAACTCATCCGTGAATTCGACTTCCCACGCCATCGATTAATTATGTATTTTCTTACATATATCGTCAAGGGAATAATCGGCGGAGGGATCGGCAATGCGCCTAACGCCGCTCCCTATGCTTCTGCAGGGCCGATATATCAGGAACAGGTAAACTTGGACTGCGAGGTGCTATCTGCCGATCGACGCGCCATCGAGTCGATACGGCCGGAGATGGAGTATCCGAGTTGTCGAAGACTGAAAAGCAGCAACTCCACCGGAGAGAGATCCCCTTAATCGGCGTGCTCGCCATCCAGGGCGACTACGCCGCCCATGCGGCGGCTCTTGAAGAGTCCGGCGCAACTCCAGCCGAGGTGCGCAAGCCGGAAGATCTGATCCGGTTGGATGGGCTCATTCTGCCCGGCGGCGAATCGACCACCATGCTCAAATTTCTGGCCAGGCGTGGCCTCTTTGAGGCTTTGGAAGAGTTTTGTGCGAGCAAGCCGGTCTTCGGCACCTGCGCGGGGGCCATTCTGCTGGCGCGCGAGGTCCGCAATCCGCCGCAGCGCTCGCTGGGTCTGCTCGACGCGGTCGTGGAGCGCAACGCCTACGGACGGCAGATCGACTCGGCCATTCTGCATTCCGAAACTTCCCTGCCCGGCGGCCCGCTCGAAATGGTCTTCATCCGCGCCCCCCGCATCGCCGAGATCGGCGCCGGCGTGGAGCCGCTGGCCTTCCGCGAGGGCTCTCCCGCACTGGTGCGGCAGGGCGCGCTCATGGCCGCCACCTTTCACCCCGAACTTTCCGCCGACCGCCGCGTGCACCGGCTCTTCGTCGAAGCGGTAAAGACCGCGCGCTCCCGGTAGCGGCGCCCGGCTCTCCTGCGTGGATGGAGATTTCCAGCAAGGCCGGGGGTTTCCTCGGAAGAAACCATTCCGAGTTTTTTCCGTGCCACTCTTCCGTTTCCACATGCGTCCAATTAAAAGTGGGAGTAACCTCTATTGCAAAGGTGCCGCCATGCCTTCCATCTTTACGCCCATACCAGCGGAAACGGAACGCAAGTCCCCCGGAATCGGCGGAAAGCCGCCGGTCGACCGGCGGCCGACCGGCGGCGGGGGCGGAGGAGGAGACGACGATTGGCGGAATGCGCACCGCGGACCGCGCGAGCTGCTCTACCGCATCCGGGCCTTCGTGTTTTGCGCGCTGGCCGGCGACATGATGTTCTTTGTTGTACTGGTGGTGCTCTTTTACGCGCGCCAGGCCACCACGCACATGGATCCCGGAACCATGCGCCAGATCGGCGACTGGCATCCCGTTCTTCTGCCGCCTATCCTCTTCCTGAATACCGCGGCCCTGCTGTTGAGCAGTCTGACCATGGAGCTGGCCCGGCGTCACATCTTTCGCGAAATCGATGTCCTGGAAGAATGGCTGGGCCTGGGCCGTCCCGCATTGCGCCGCACCTTGCCCTGGCTGGGCGCAACCCTGGCTCTGGGCACGCTGTTTCTGGCCGGCCAGACCATCGCCTGGAAGCAGTTGACGGCGCAAGGCTTTGCATTCGACCGCTGGTCGACCCCGGCAAGCTACTTCTTCTACGTAATTACCGGGCTTCATGCCGCCCATCTGCTGCTGGGAGTTCTGGCGCTGCTCGTGTGCCTGTGCGCGCTGGGCTCTTTGAAGCGGGTCGACTACCGCCAGATCGCGATCGATTCGACGGCCTGGTTCTGGCACGCCATGGGCATGGCGTGGCTGCTCCTGTTTGCGGTTCTGGCCTTCGGGCAATAGCGGATGCGGTGCGAGGGCCGCTGTCGGGCTTCTTCCCCTTCGGCTCGGGGATTACCCCAGGCCGAGCAGTTTCCTGCAGCGCTCGCCAAACGCTGGTACTTGCGGACATTCGAAATAGATTTGGCGGTTGGCCGCCATCAGCAGCCGCAACGCTTCCAGTTGCGGATCGTGCCAGCAAAACGTTCCGCCCTCGTGGACATATTCGTCGGTCAGGTAATCGATTGCATGTCCAAGAATCTCAAGGGCGTGACCGGCCTGAGGGCCGATGCGCCTGCGGCCCGAGACGGGCCGGGAAACGGTTGCGCCGGCTGCCTCATTCCGTGCCGAAGTTGTCAGAGTCGCCATCTTGTGGATTCTCACTCAGTTCATTGCCAGGCTGGCAACGATCTTCTGTAGGCGAACCTTGTATTTCCCGTTTAAGCACTGTTCAAGGATGGCGTACTAATTCAGGAAAATATGTGATTCAGCTCACCCTTCCCACTCTGCGGCTTGCTCTTTGCGCTTCTTTACCGAGTCCATTTGCCGGTGGATTTCCCCCCTCGGTTCCGGATTCTGGAGTTGCGGCCGGGAATGGACGGGAGGCAGTCCGGCACACAGCTGCGCCGTCCGGGTGCGCCTTGACGGGATGAGGCTGAAAACCTAATCTCAAAACAGGTTCTCTTTTGACCGGTGACGATCGTTGTTGCCCTCAATCGGGCGCCTGTTTGAAGGGTCACTTGGGCGGACAGCGATGAATTCGGTTCCCTATTACTGGCAATATCTCCCGCTGCTGATGCAGATTCTTGCCGCGATCGCGCTCGGGCTGGGGATCGTTATCGCCTCGTGGTTTGTCGGCCGCCATCGCAACACCCGGGTTAAGCTGGAAGCCTACGAGTGCGGCATCGAGGCGGTGGGCGATGCCCGCCGGCGCTTCAGCGTGCGCTTCTACATGGTCGCGGTGCTGTTCATTCTCTTCGATGTGGAGGCGGTGTTCATTCTGCCCTGGGCCGTCATCTATCGCCAGCTTCCCTCCATTACCGGTCACCGGTTTTTTGGCTTCTGGGAGATGATCGTCTATCTGGGCTTCGTGGCCGTGGGCTTGTATTACATTGTGCGCAAGGGCATCCTGGACTGGAGCCGGGATCGAGCGGATCTTTAAGCGCGGCGGATCGCAGGCCAGGCGGATCGGGGAAGGCGGTTATTTGCGGATGAGCGAGTCGAGCCCACTTTTCGGCAAAGCGGCGGTCCTGGAGGGACTGGGCGCACACCCGGCCGTGAAAGCCGTGCTCGCCTGGAATGCGGAGGCGCTCATCGACGCCAAATTCGACCGGAGCGAGCTCACGCTGACCATTGCGCCCCAGGCGATTCGTGCCGCCGCCCAAACGGTTCAGGCCGCCGGATACAACTTCTTCGAAGACCTGACCGCCGTGGACTGGTTCCCTGCCTCGCCCCGGTTTCAGTTGAGCTACCACATCCTTTCGCACGGCTTTAAGGAGCGCATTCGCCTGCGCGTGATGATCGATGATACGGATCCATCGGTCGAGTCGATTACCGCGGTGTGGCCGGCCGCGAATTACTACGAGCGCGAAGTCTTCGATCTGTTTGGAATCAGGTTCGAGGGCCATCCCAACCTGCGCCGCATCATGATGCCGGACGAATGGCAGGGACACCCGTTGCGCAAGGACTATCCGGTAGAGGGGTACCGCTAAATGGCCGGTAGCGTCGGCACGCCTATCCTCGAAGCACCGCTGGCCGAAGGCGCCGGCGATCAGCACATGGTCCTGAACATGGGACCGCAGCACCCTTCGACGCACGGCGTGCTGCGCCTGGTGCTAGAAATCGACGGCGAGATCGTGGTGCGCGTCTACCCGGAGATCGGCTACCTGCACACCGGCATCGAGAAGACCTGCGAGGCCAAGTTCTACCAGCAGGTGGTGCCGCTCACCGATCGCATCGACTACCTGAGCCCCATGGCCAACAATCTCTGTTATTGCCTGGCCGTGGAGAAGCTGCTGGCGCTTGAAATTCCCGAGAAGGCGCAATGGATCCGCGTTCTGCTGGCCGAGCTTACGCGGCTCAACTCGCACCTGGTGTGGCTGGGCACGCACGCCATGGATATTGGCGCGCTGACCGTGTTTCTCTACACCTTCCGCGAGCGCGAAGAGATTCAAAGGCTCTTTGAAGCCGTGAGCGGCCAGCGGATGATGACCAGCTACTTCCGCATCGGCGGCCTTTCCATGGAACCGCCGCTCGATTTTTTCGACCGCGTGCAAGGGTTCATCCGCACTTTTCCCGAGAAGATCGACGAGTACTCCAACCTGCTCACAGGAAATCCGATCTTCGCCAACCGTTTGAAAGGCGTGGGCCATCTCTCCGCGGCCGACGCCATTGCGTTGGGTGTCACGGGGCCGCCGCTGCGCGCCTCGGGCGTGGATTTCGACCTTCGCCGCGACATGCCGTACTCAGGCTATGAGAAATTTCAATTCGCGGTTCCCACTTCAACCGTGGGCGACACCTGGGCGCGCTACCAGGTGCGGCTGATCGAGATGCGGGAGAGCGTGAAGATCATCGAGCAAGCCCTCGACGGGATGCCGGAGGGCGCCATCAAGGCCGACGCGCCCAAGATCGTCCTGCCCGACCGCGAAAAGATGAAAACCCAGATGGAGGCGCTGATCCATCACTTCAAGATTGTCACCGAAGGCTTCGCCGTGCCCGCCGGCGAGGTTTATCAGGGCATCGAGAGCCCGCGCGGGCAGATGGGCTACTATGTGGTTTCAGACGGCACCGCGAAGCCCTACCGGGTGCACATGCGCAATCCTTCGTTCGCCACGTTGCAGGCGATCGAAACCATGAGCAAAGGCCGGCTGCTTGCCGACCTTGTCGCCGTGATCGGGTCCATCGATATTGTGCTTGGAGAAATTGATAGATAAAGGAGATGGTTCGTGGTTGATTACGCTAAGTTGGCAGATAAAGCAAAGGCCCTGCAGGACGCCGGCAAGAATGCCGTCGGGCAGCAGGGTGAACAGGAGCACGATCCGCAGGCTTTTTACGACCGCGTGAAGGCGCATCTGGTTGCCGAGATGAATAAGGCCAACGCGGAGCTGGGCAAGCGAGGCGTACCGACGCTTGACCGGAGTTTTTCTCCCAGCTTCTCGGGCAGGTTTTGTTTCACATTCGGCTTTTCCATGTTTTGCAGCGTGGAGCTGGAATCCAGGCCTGGACAGCGCCGCATCAAAGTCACCATCAGCGGCCCGCCCAACGCGCGCGTGATCGGCCGCAGGGAATATCTTTTCAACCGCGGCGCCGCGGAGGCGCAGACATTTCGAACCGACGAGGACGCGGGAGTGATCGTGACCGGACTGAATCCCGAAGAGATTGCCGTTGACATCATCTCCAGCATCCTTGTGGGAGAATTTTCATGAAGGGTACTTTGTCCGCCGGCGTGCGCGACGCCGGGATGTGAGGACGCTTTGGTTGATTCGGTTGCGCCGCTGTATGTTGAGCTTTGGGTCTCGCTCGCTTCTCTCCTGCGCAGCTACACGTCGGTGCACGGCTTGAACGAGAACCGCGCGGCCGAGGTGGAGTGGGACGAGGCGCGCATCCTGGCGCGCCACGGAGAGAAATGGCTGGAACTGCGCCGCGAGGGCGCGTCGGTGGCCTGGCTGCGCGAAGATGGAAGCAGAGGGTTGCTGGAGCTGACCGAAGAGGGGCGATTGCGCGGAGCGGCAAACCGAAAAACGGACACCGAAGAGGCGGGCGAGGAAGAGATGGATATGGCTGCCGAAGCCTGGGCGCGTGACCTGATGCAGAACCCGGCGCGGGAGCTTATGCCATGAGCGCCAAAGACATGGGCGCGGAGCCCCTGAGCCTGTTTTCGCCCCGACTGGCCGCCCGGCTTGACGCGCTGGTGAAGAAATATCCGATGAAGCGTTCGGCGCTGGTTCCCATGCTGTTGTACGCCCAGGACGAGGTCGGCTATCTGTCCGACGCGGTGGTCGCCGAAGTGGCCGTGCGTATCGGCATCAACGAGCTTGAGGTGCGCAATGTGGCCACGTACTACTCCATGCTGCGCTTCAAGCCGGCCGGCAGATACAACATCCAGGTTTGCACCAACATCAGTTGCATGTTGCGCGGGGCCTACCCGGTGTACGAGCGCTTCCAGGAGGAACTCGGCGTGGGCCACAAAGGCATAACCCGCGACGGCGTCTTTTCTCTTGAGGAAGTGGAGTGCATTGGGGCCTGCTGCTGGGCGCCGGCCATCCAGGTGAATTACGACTTCCATGACGATCTGACGCCCGAGCGCGTGCCCGGCCTTCTTGAAGATTATCGCGTGCGGGCCCGAGCGGAGGGAACGGCTCATGCCTAAGCTGGTCTCCCATCCCGATGAAGTGAAGATCGTGACCCGCCGCTTCGGCCAGGGAGCGGCGAACATCGACCGGTACATCGAGTTGGGTGGTTACGAGGCGGTGAAGAAATGTCTCGCGCAAGGTCCCGACTGGATCATCAACGAGATGAAGGCCTCGAATCTGCGCGGCCGCGGCGGAGCGGGCTTTTCGACGGGCATGAAGTGGTCGTTCGTTCCCAAGCAATCGCCCAAGCCCAAGTACGTTTTGGTGAATGGCGACGAGAGCGAGCCCGGCACCTGCAAGGACCATCTGATTTTTTTGCACGATCCGCATGCGGTCATCGAGGGCACCATCATTGCCGGCCTGGCCGTCGGCTCCAAGGTCGGCTTCATTTATCTGCGCGGCGAGTACCGCTATCTGCTCGAGATCGTGGAAAAAGCCGTTGCCGATGCCTACGAGCGCGGCTTTCTCGGCAAGAACATCTTCGGCTCGGAGACGGAGTTCCAGATCATTACCCAGACCGGCGCGGGGGCCTATGAAGTGGGTGAGGAATCCGCGCTGATGGAGTCGCTCGAAGGCAAGCGCGGCGTGCCGCGCATCAAGCCGCCCTTCCCTGCCGTGGTGGGTCTTTACGGCGGGCCCACGATCATCAACAACGCCGAGACCATCGCCACCGTGCCGCACGTCATCGCCATGGGCGCGGAGGCCTACTCGTCCGTGGGCACGCCGCGCAACGGCGGGACACGATTATTCAGCATTAGCGGCCACGTGGAGCGGCCCGGCGTCTACGAGCTGCCCATGGGCTACAACCTGAAAAAGATGATCTACGAGGTGGGCGGCGGCGTGCGCGGCGGGCGCAAACTGAAGGCTGTAGTCCCGGGCGGCTCGTCGACGCCGGTGCTGCTGCCCGACGAGATTGAGAATCTGGGCATGGACTTCGACCAGGTCGGCAAGGCCGGCTCCATGCTTGGCTCGGGCGGCGTGGTGGTGATCGACGACCAGACGTGCATCGTCGAGTTTGCGCTGCGGACGATCAGTTTTTATCAGCACGAGAGCTGCGGGTGGTGCATTCCCTGCCGCGAAGGAACGGACTGGCTGAAGAAATCGCTCACCCGTTTTCACGCCGGCTTCGGCGCGCCCAGCGATATCGACAACATTCAGTACCTCGCCGAGAACATGATGGGCCGCACGTTCTGCCCCCTGGGCGACGCGGCGGCCATGCCGACCATCGCATTTGTGAAGAAGTTTCGCAAGGAGTTCGAAGATCATCTGGACGGCAGGCCGTGTCCGTTCGCGAAACATGTTGAGATGGCCGTGGTGTAGGAAACTGGAATGAAGGTCAGGGACCTGATCAAGAAGATCGAGCAGGACGGCTGGCAATACATGTACACGAGTGGGAGCCACCGGCACTATAAGCACCCTATAAAGCCGGGGAAGGTTACGATTCCAGGGCACCCCGGCGATGACGTCACTCCAGGTACTCTAAGATCAGTTCTGAAGCAGGCAGGTTTGAAATGAAGCAGAAATTTCTGGTGGTTTACGAGCACGGAAAGCGGAATTACGGCGGCTTTGCTCCCGATATTCCGGGCTGCATCTCGACCGCCAAAACGCTGACAGAGATTCGCCGGCTGATGCGAGAAGCTTTGGAAGGGCACCTTGAATTCATGGCGGCCGACAGCGACTCGATGCCCTCACCGGTGACCACCAACTTCGATTTGTCCACCGTTTATGACCCTAACGGCGACGTGGACCACTATGTGTTGGAGTTCATGGAAATCAATGTTCCTGTTTCGAAGCGAAGACGAGAAGCGATGACAGCCTAATCGCCCTAGACGGAAAGACCGGAAACAATCAATGCCCGACGTAACCTTCACAGTCGATGGAAAGAAGCTCACCGCCCCCGCGGGCACGCTGCTCATTGAGGCTTGCCGCAAGGCCGGCATCGAATTGCCGGCCTTCTGCTACTATCCGGGCCTGAGCCTGCAGGCCGCTTGCCGCATGTGCGTGGTGCGCCAGGAAAAAGTGCCCAAGCTGCAAACCGCCTGCACCACCACGGTGGCCGAGGGCCAGGTCTTCGTCACCGAGTCGCCCGAGATCGCACAGGCGCGCAAAGCCACCATCCAACTGCTCCTGGGCAATCATCCGCTCGACTGCCCGGTGTGCGACGCGGGCGGCGAGTGCGAATTGCAGGACATGACCTTCAAGTACGGCGCGGGCGAAAGCCTCTACGCCGAAGCCAAGCATCACCGCGACGAGCAGCAGTGGTCGCCTGCGGTCTTCTACGACCGGCCGCGCTGCATCTTGTGTTACCGCTGCATCCGCATGTGCGGCGAAGGCATGGACGTGTGGGCGCTGGGAGTGCAGAATCGCGGCGCCAATTCGGTGATTGCGCCCAACATACCCGGTACGGACGGAGGCGAAAACCGGCTGGATTGCGAGCAGTGCGGCATGTGCATCGACGTGTGCCCGGTGGGCGCGCTCACCAGCGGCAGCTATCGCTACAAAACGCGGCCCTGGGAGATGAACCACGTTTCCACCGTGTGCACGCATTGCGCCGACGGCTGCAAGGTGACGCTGGGGGTGCGCCAGGATAACGATGGCTCGCGGATCGTGCGCGCCGACAACCGCGACAAGAGCGGCATCAACGGCGATTTTCTGTGCGCCAAGGGCCGTTTTGGATTCGATTTTGTGGAGAGCTCCGAGCGGCTCTCGAAGCCTTTGGTACGAAACGCCGCGGGCAAGCTCGAACCTGCCACTTGGGACCACGCGTTGCGATTCGCCGCGAGCCGGCTCAAGCAGATTCGCGACGGCCAGAACGGAACTGCGGGGGGCGGCGCGGCCATCGGCGTGATCGGCTCGAACCGCACCACCAACGAGGAAAATTACCTGCTGCAGAAGTTCGCGCGCACCGTGCTGGGCACCAACCACATCGATCATCAGCGCACCACGGACTACGCTGCCTTTGCGCGGGCTCTTGCGGGCCAGCACGGAAAAACAGCGAGCCTGCGCGACGTCGCCGCGGCGCCGGCAATTCTGCTCGTGGGCGGCAACCCCACCGACGAGCATCCGTTGCTTGCCTGGCTGCTGCGCACCAACGTGCGGCTCAACCGCGCCCGCCTCTATGTGGCAAACTCGCATCCCATCAAGCTCGAGCGCCAGGCCAAGGCGGCGCAGGAGGTCCCGCCGGACGGTTACAAGGATCTGGCCGCATTCCTTGAAGCCGGCCAGTCGGATTTCAGCAAGGCCGTGCTTGCCGAGGAATCGCTGGTGGTGATCTTCGGCGAAGAGTTCCGCGGCGAGGCGGTGCAGAGACTTGTCGCCTGGGGATTGAAGCGCGACAATGTGCGACTCGCCTATCTCGGCGATTATGCGAACGCGCGCGGCGCAGCGGACATGGGACTGTTCCCCAACCTGCTGCCGGGCTATGTGCCGGTAACGGCGCCTGGAGCCTTCGCCGAATATCCTGGGATGCCCTCTAAGCCGGGCATGGATTGGCGGGAGATGTGCGATGCGGCAGGCATGGGAACAATGGGCGCGTTGCTCCTGGTAGGCTCAAATCCAATACACAGTCTGGGCATTTCTAACTCCAATCCGTTCAAAAATACATTCGTCATCGTGCAGGACCTTTTCATGACGGAGACGGCGGCGCTTGCCGACGTGGTGTTCCCTGCCGCCAGCCTCTACGAGAAATCCGGCACCGTCACCAACACCTTCGGCGATGTGCAAATGGTAAGGAAAGCGGCCGACCGCGCCGGAGTGAAGTCCGACTTCGAAATCCTGGTGCGGCTCGCCGGAGGCATGGGCGTGGACGTGAGCACGCTGGTTCCCTTCGGCAAGCGCGGAACGACCGCCGACCTGGGTCAGTCGCGCGGCGTGCAGGCCGGGGAAGCCGACCGGCATGCGGTGTGGCTCGAAGCCCATGGGCTGGAGCCCAAGCTAAGCCCCTTCGATCCGCTGGCAGTGCTCGACGAGATCGAGCGGCTTGTGCCGGGCTATTCGCTTGACCGTCTCAATCTTTTCAGCGGCAACGACGTGCATACGGAACCGGCCGCCACATCGGGATTTGTGCCGGTCTCGGCGCTGGCCGGCGCCGGGTTCGTGGCTCCTGCGCACGACACGTTATTCACCTCCGGCACGCTGGGCCGTTACAGCCCGTCGCTCCGCGAACTCGAAGGGCACCAGGCACACGCCATGGCGGAAACGGCGGCGGACTAAGCGAATGATGGAGAGAGGAGCGCCCTTGTCAGAAAACGACCTCAGAGTGATCCGAACAGCCGGGTGCTGCGGATGTTTTGTATCCGGGCGCGACTTTAGAGGCTGGGGAAAAACACCCTCGGCAGAATACGAAGTGTCAGGGCACGACTTCAGTCGTGCCGCAAACGCACTAAAATGGCCGGGGCTTCAGCCCCTGTGGAAATGCTCTTAAGAATGAGAAAGAGGGGTTGAACGGCGTTGACACTTCTTAATTTTTTTCTGTGGAGCCTGCTCAAGGTAGCCGTGGTCACAGTGATCCTGCTGCTGGGCGTGGCCTACACCGTGCTGCTGGAGCGCAAGCTCGTGGGCCGCATTCAGAATCGCTGGGGACCCAGCCGCGTGGGTCCGTTTGGCCTGCTGCAGCCGCTGATGGACGGCGCCAAGAACTTCCTTAAGGAAGACATCATTCCCACCTCAGTTTATAAGCCACTCTACCTGCTCGCGCCCATCATTGCTCTCGGCTGCGCGCTCACGTCCATCGCCGTGATTCCTTTTGGCGAACCCAAAGCCGGGCCGCACGGTCTCGATCTCTTTGAGATTTCCAATGTGAACATCGGCCTGCTGGTGATTCTGGGCGTTACTTCCATCGGCGTCTACGGCATTGCGCTGGCAGGCTGGTCATCGAACAACAAATACTCGCTGCTCGGCGCGCTGCGCTCCTCGGCGCAGTTGATCAGCTACGAACTGGCGCTGGGGCTTTCGCTGGTGGGCGTGGTGCTGCGCGCCGGATCGCTCAATCTGCGCGTCATCGTCGAACAGCAGGCCGAGAAAGGCATCGCTACCTGGAACATCTTCGGCGGATTCCAGTTCATCGCCTTCTTCATTTACCTCACGGCCGCGTATGCCGAAACTAACCGCGCTCCCTTCGATTTGCCCGAAGCCGAGAGCGAGCTGACCGGCGGCTATCACACCGAGTACAGCTCCATGAAGTTCGCCATGTTCTTCATGTCCGAATACGCCAACATGATCACCGTGGGTTGCGTGGCCACGCTGCTCTTTCTGGGCGGATGGACCAGCCCCTGGGGCAACCTGCTGGGGCCGGTCGAGAATAACCTGGTGAATGCGCTGCTCTCCATCTTCTGGTTTGTGGCCAAGGTTTTCTGCTTTCTGTTTCTGTACGTCTGGGTGCGGGGGACGCTTCCCCGCTTCCGCTACGACCAGCTTATGAACTTCGGATGGCGGTACCTGATGCCGCTGGCCATCCTGAACATTGTGGGAACCAGCCTGTGGCTTGCGTACCGCTGAGTGAGCGCACTTTCCCGTCCGGAGTGGGAGAGTTTCATGACCCGCTGTGCGGGCGCAGATGCACAAACGGCATGGGATTCAGAGACCGGCGGCCCATAGTAAAATCGAGATGCATTTGCCGGGGCCTGAATCGCACGCTCCGTTGTTCTTCCCCCTAACCTGCCGGCGGTCTCTACGAACCGGCTCCAGCCTGTTGCGGCGGAACGATGCACCTGATCCTGTTTTTCCTTTTTGCCGGATTCTGCCTTGCCGGAGCCATCAATCTCCTGTTGCAGAGCCATCCCATCAGCAGCGCGCTTTCGCTGATCGTGGTGATGACCTCGTTGGCCGTGCTCTACCTGCTGCTGGGCGCGGAGTTTCTGGCCGCCGCGCAAATCATCGTTTACTCCGGCGCCATCATGGTGCTGTTCACCTTCGTGGTGATGCTGCTCAATGCCGGCCGCGAAGACCGCACCCTGGGCAGCCGCGCCGCGCTCACCCTTGGATTGCCCGCGGTGGCAGCCATCCTTGCGGTTCTGGCCACGCTGATTCTGCGCGCACAGGGATTGGGTTCGGCCGCGCTCAGCCAGGGCGTCACTTCTACTGAAGATCTCAGCCGCGTCCTCTTCCACGAACTGCTTCTGCCCTTTGAAGTCACCTCGGTGCTCATTCTCATCGCCATTCTGGGCGCGGTTGCGCTGGCGCGCCAGGGCGATGGAGGCCAGGGCAGCGGAGAAAGGACGGCCGCCAAATGAGCTTCCTGCATCAGGACGTTCCGCTGGCCTGGTATCTGCTGCTGAGCGCCGCCCTGTTTTCGCTGGGCGTGGTCGGCTTTCTCATCAAGCGCAACCTGATCACCGTATTCATGTCCATCGAACTCATGCTCAACGGCGTGAATCTTTCCTTCGTCACCTTCGCCCACCAGTGGCACCAGGTGCGAGGCCAAATCTTTGTCTTTTTCGTGATGATGGTGGCCGCGGCTGAAGCGGCGGTGGGACTGGCCATCATCATTGCCGTCTTCCGCGCCCGCGCTACGCTGGCCGTCGACCGTATTGATTTGATGAAACTATGAACGAGTCATTGCACCTCTGGCTGATTCCGCTGCTGCCTTTCGCCGGATTCCTCTTGAACGGAATCCTCGGCTCGCGGCTGCCCAAGTGGCTGGTGACGACCATCGGGCTGCTCGCGCCGCTGGCGGCTTTCGGCGTGGTGCTGAACGCGGGTTTCTTAGCCTACATCCATGTAAATCCTGGCTTCGGGGATCGTTCGCCCTTTGTCGAATCGTGCCCTTACCCATGGATCAACATCGGCGCGCTGCACATCGACTTCACCTTCGTTCTCGACCAGCTTTCGCTGGTCATGCTGCTGGTGGTCACCGGCGTGGGCTTTCTCATTCATGTCTATTCCGTCGGCTACATGCATGGCGAGCAAGGCTACGCGCGCTATTTCAGTTTCCTGAATCTGTTTCTCTTCTTCATGACCACGCTGGTGCTGGCCGGCAACGTGCTGCTGATGTTTGTGGGCTGGGAAGGCGTGGGCCTGGTGTCGTATCTGCTCATCGGCTTCTGGTTTGAAAAGAACTCCGCCGCCGAGGCCGGCAAAAAGGCGTTCATCGCCAACCGCATCGGCGATTTCGGTTTCATGATCGGTATTTTTCTGCTGCTTGCAAACTTCGGCACGCTCACCTTCAGCGAGATTGCATCGAAGCTCACGGCCGACCCGAGTTTCACCGGAGGCGCTCTCACCGTCATTTGTCTGTGCCTGTTGCTCGGCGCAACCGGCAAGAGCGCGCAGCTTCCGCTCTACGTGTGGCTACCGGACGCCATGGAGGGCCCCACGCCGGTCTCCGCGCTCATCCACGCAGCCACCATGGTTACGGCCGGCGTGTACATGATCGCGCGCACGCATTTTCTCTTCGACCGGTCGCCGTTCGCGCTCAGTGTGGTCGCAATCATAGGCGCGGCCACGGCCATCTTTGCAGCCACCATCGGCCTGGTGCAGAACGACATCAAGCGCGTGCTTGCCTACTCCACCATCTCGCAGCTCGGCTACATGTTTCTGGGCTGCGGGGTTGCGGCTTACTCGGCGGCCATCTTTCATCTTGTGACGCATGCGTTCTTCAAGGCGCTGCTGTTTCTCTGCGCGGGCTCGGTGATGCACGCGCTGGGCGGCGAGCAGGACCTGCGCAAGATGGGCGGCTTGTGGAACAAAATTCCCATCACCTTCTGGACCATGACCGCGGCCGTGTTTACAATTGCCGGATTTCCTCCGCTGGCCGCGTTTTTCTCGAAAGACGCCATTCTTTATGCGGCCTTTCTTCAGGGCACCAACGGCAAGATTCTGTGGTTCGTCGGCTTGTTTACGGCGCTGCTCACCTCGCTCTACATGTTCCGGCTCTGGTATCTCGCGTTTCTCGGCAAGCCGCGCACGCACGACGCGCACCCGCATGAGGGCCCGTGGTCGATGCTGGCGCCGCTTATTTTGCTGGCGCTGCTCTCGATCGGCGGCGGCTGGATCGGCATCGAGCGATTGAGCGGGTTCCTCGCGCCGGCTGTGGGCACGTATTCCGCGGAATCCTCCACGCCGCATCTTGAACTCATCCTCAGCGTTGCGGCCGTTGCGGTCGCGCTGCTGGGCTGGTTGATTGCGGACATCTTTTACCGGCAGAAGCCGCAGCTGCCTGCGCAATTGGCTCAATCTCTTTCCGGCGGTTACAAGCTGCTGGCCAACAAGTACTACGTGGACGAGATCTACGCCGCCGTCATCGTGAAGCCGCTTCTCGTCATCTCGCAGTACATCCTGGGCTGGGTGGTCGATGTGGCTTTGCTCGGCGGCATCGCGTGGCTGCTGGGCGCCGTTGCAACTTTCTCGGGCGCTGTCCTGCAGCGATGGCAATCGGGGAACCTGCGCTCTTACGCGGCGTGGCTGGCTGCGGGAGCCGCAATTTTGCTGGTGTTTGCGCTGGTGCCGTGGGGCGCGGTGTGGCCGGCGTCGTTACACTTCCTGGGAAGATCGGCGGGGCACTGAGAGCATGTACGCAATCGACTCATCGATTCTCACCTTGATCCTGCTCGTTCCCCTTGCGGGCGCGGCGCTGGTGGCGCTGGCGCCGGACCGCGTGAAACTGCCCAATTGGATTGCCCTCCTGACCACGCTCTTCAGTTTTCTTCTCACCCTCCACCTTCCCGCGCACTTTGCCGCCGGCCAACCGGGCTTCCAGTTCGAAATCAACCGTCCGTGGATCGAAGAGCCCGCCATCTCTTATCACGTGGGCGTGGATGGCCTGAGCCTGTGGCTCGTGGTGCTCACCGGATTGCTGGCGCCGGTAGGCGTGCTGGCCAGTTGGAACGCCATCCAGGCGCGCCGCAAGATTTTCTATTCGCTGTTTCTCGTCCAGCAGACCGCCATGTTCGGCGTCTTCATCTCGCTCGACCTGATGCTCTACTACGGCTTCTGGGAGCTGTCGCTGGTGCCGATGGCCATTCTGATCGCGATGTATGGCCGCAAGGACGGGCCTGGGGCCGCGCTCAAATTCTTCCTCTTCACGTTCATTCCGTCGGCGCCGCTGCTGGTGGCCATTCTGTGGCTCTACGCGCGCACGCGCAGCTTCGACTTCGTGACCCTCCAGACTCTCCTCAACCACCAATCGCTGCCGGCCGGTGCGATGTTCTGGGCAGCGCTCGCATTTCTCTTCGCGTTCGCGGTCAAAGTGCCCGTCTTTCCGCTCCACGGCTGGATCGCGGATACCTATAGCGAGGCGCCGGTGGCTCTGGCCATGGTGGTAGCCGGCAAACTGGGCCTCTATTCCATGCTGCGCTTCCACGTGGGGCTTTTTCCCGCGCAGGCGCGCGCACTGGCTCCGTGGCTGATGGCTCTGGCCGTCATCGGCGTGCTGTACGGCGCCTGCCTGGCGCTGGTGCAGCGCGATTACTGGCGGCTGCTGGCCTACGCGGCGCTCAGCCATTTGAGCCTGATCGTTCTGGCCATCTACGGCCTCACGCTGACCGGCTGGAGCGGCGCGATTTACCAGATTCTCTCCCACGGCGTCGTCGACGCCGCGCTCTTCCTGCTGCTGGGCGCGCTCTACGATCGCTACGCCACCAGCCAGATTGCTGCCTACGGCGGCCTGGGCGCAAAGCTGCCGCGCACCACGGCTTATTTTCTCATCGCCTCGCTGGCCATGATCGGCCTGCCGCTGCTGAGCGGGTTTGTGGGCGAGTTCCTCATCCTCTCGAGCACCTTTACCGGAGTGAGCCGGGGTTGGGCCGTGGCCGCCGCGCTTGGAACCATCCTGGGCGCGGCGTACATGCTCCTGCTGGTGCAGCGGCTTTTCTACGGACCGGAGAGCGCGCTGGCCATGCAAAGACCCGCTGCCGATCTCGGCTTCGGGGAGCTGCTCGCGCTCACGCCGCTGGTGCTGCTGATGCTGGTAATGGGCGTAGCGCCTTCGCTCTGGCTCAATACGATTCAAACCGGCGCCCATCCGCCGCAACCAACGGCAGGCATCGTGACCTTGCGGCTTGACTCTGTCGCGAGCGCGGCAGATCGAGGAACTCATGTGGCTGTTCAACAGGAGGCCCAGCGGTGACGCCTGTTCCCGACATCTACCGCATCCTTCCCGAGGTGATCCTCGCCCTCACCGGCGTGGCCGTGATGCTGACCGACGCCACGCTTCCGCCCGCATGGGCGCGCCGTCCGCTGGGGTGGGTTGCGGCCATTGGAACGACACTCGCTCTCTGGGCCAGCCTGTGGCAGCTTTCCCTGCCTGAAGGAACCGGCTTCTTTCACACGGTTGAAACCAGCACCTTCACCGTCTTCTTCCACGTGCTCATCTGCGGCATTGTGCTGGTGGCCCTGCTGCTCTCGCTCGATACGCTGCCTGCCGGGAGCCATCACCAGGGCGAATACTACGCGCTGGTGGTCTTTGGCGCCGTGGGCATGTGCCTGCTCACCGGAGCGGTGGAGCTGCTGGTGGTTTTCATCTCCCTCGAAATCTCATCCATCTCCACCTACGTGCTGGCCGGCTACCGCAAGCAGACCGGCCGCGGACCTGAAGCGGCCATCAAGTATTTTCTGCTCGGCTCGTTTGCTACCGCATTCCTGCTCTACGGCATTGCGCTGATCTTCGGCGCCACCGGCACCACCCAGATCTACGAGATTGCCCACCTCGCGCCTTTGGCCCGCAACCACTCCCTGGTGGTGGCGGCTCTGGCCATGATGCTGGTGGGCATTCTCTTCAAGGTTTCCGCCGCGCCGTTCCACGTGTGGACGCCCGACGTTTACGAGGGTGCGCCCGCGCCGGTGGTGGCGCTGCTTTCCACCGCTCCAAAAGCCGCGGCCTTCGCCCTGCTGCTGCGCGTTGTCTATGAGGCTTTCCCTTCGTTGCACGCTCTCTGGGCGCCCCTGCTGTGGGTGGTCGCGGTGCTCTCCATGACCGTGGGCAACCTGGCCGCGCTGCGCCAGCAGAACGTAAAGCGCATGTTGGCCTACTCCTCGATTGCGCACGCCGGCTACCTGCTGGCAGCTTTTGCGGGAGTCGGCACCATCGGCATCGCCGCCGCCAGCTTCTACATGGCGGCCTACGCGGCCATGAACGTGGGCATATTCGCCGTGATTACGCTGGCCGGCGGATACGACGAAGAGCGTCCGCTGATCGACGATTACCGCGGGCTCATCTACCGTTCGCCGCTGCTCGGCTGCCTGCTGCTTTTCTTCCTCATGTCGCTCATCGGCATTCCCTTCACCGGCGGATTCTTCGGCAAGTTCTACTCGTTCTCCGCGGCGATGGACGGCGGCGCCGTCGCGCTGGTACTCATCGGCCTGCTGAATTCCGGGCTGGCCGCCGCGTATTACCTGCGCCTGGCATTGGTCACCGCGCAGCGCCCGACGGCCGCAACCGAGCGCCCCGCCGGACCCCGGACGGAGATTGGCGTGGCGGTGGGCGCGGCGCTGCTCCTGGCCGTGGGCGCCACATTGATGCTGGGCATTGCGCCGGGAGACGTGCTGCACTCCGCGCAGTCGGGGGCGCACACCCTCGAAGCGCCTTTGCCGGACACGCCGCCGCCGGTTCTCTCCACGGGCAACGGCACGAATCCGCGGCCAGCCCCCTGACCCGCGTGTGGAAACGGGTGCAGGCAGTTCAAGGCTCGTCCCGTTCCGGTACAATTTCCTCAATGAAGTTAGGCGAGTTGGCAAGCCGGCTGGGCGCGGAGCTGCGCGGCGACGCAGAGCTGGAAATCACAGGCGTGAAAGGGATTGAGGAGGCCGGGCCGTCTGAAATCACCTTTGTCGCCAATCCCCGCTACACCAGCCTGGCGCGCACCACCCGGGCCGCCGCGGTGCTGGTTGAGCCGGAGTTCCAGGAGATCCAGGCAGCAACGCTGCGCGTCAAGAACCCTTACTTCGCCTTCTCGCGCGCGCTGAGCTTCTTTTATCAACCGCCGGTGTACCTGCCCGGCATCCATTCCACCGCGGTCATCCATCCCACGGCCGAGGTCGGCGAAGATTCCCACATCGGCGCGTATGCCGTCATCGGTCCCGGCGTTCGTCTTGGACCCCATGCCACGCTGCTGCCGCACGTGGTTCTTTATCCTGGGGTCAGGGCGGGCAGCTATTTCTTCGCACACGCCCATGCCGTGGTGCGCGAGAATTGCGTCCTCGGCGACCATGTGACCCTTGAAAACGGGGCCATCGTGGGCGCAGACGGCTTCGGCTTCGCCAAAAACGACGAAGGTCATTGGGAAAAAATTCCACAATCCGGCCCGGTGCGCCTGGGCAGCCGCGTGGATGTGCAGGCCAACGCCTGCATCGACCGCGCCACCGTGGGCGCCACCGAGATCGGCGACGGAACCAAGGTGGACAATCTCGTCCAGGTGGGCCACGGTTCGCGGGTGGGTGAAAACACTTTGCTCTGCGCCCAAACCGGCCTGGCCGGCTCTTCGACGGTCGGCAGCCGCGTGATTCTCGCCGGGCAGGTGGGCGTCGCCGGCCATTGCAGCGTAGGCGACGGCGCCATCCTTACGGCGCAGTCGGGCATCTCGCACGATATACCGGCAGGCAAGACGATCTCCGGCTCGCCGGGCTTCGACAACAAGGTCTGGCTGCGCGCCGTCTCCATCTTTCAGCGCCTGCCCGAGCTGCTCAAGCGGTTAAGCCGACTGGAAGAGCGGGTAGAAAAGATTGCCGGCCCCGGCCCGGAATCCGGCGTGGGGAGCGGCGAATGATCCGCAGCGCAATCCGCAAGGGCATATGGACGTTTGCATTGTTCTCGGCTCCGGCCGGACTTGCCGGTTGCCACTCTTATCACATCGACTCCACCATCGAAAACCGCACCGGAGCCCAGGTCCGGCTTCTGGAAGTCGATTACCCCAGCGCCAGTTTTGGAACCGACAGCATTGCCGCCGGCGCGGATTTCCCTTACCGGTTCCAGGTGCGCGGAAGCGGGCCGATCAGCGTTCAGTACACGGCCGCCGGCGGTCGCCAGGTGCAGATTACGGGGCCTGCGCTGGCCGAGCGCCAGGAGGGCCGGCTCGAGATTGTGCTGCTTCCCGGCGGCCGGGCCGAATTTCATCCGCAATTGACCCCGCGGCCCTGATTCCGCTACTGACGATTCTTCCAAAGTCATCAGAAACCGCGAACAAATCCAGCCGGTAAGCCTGTTCCAGGTCAAATTCTCTCCGATAAGAGATTCAGGAGAGTCGAGTTGCGCGGCACGTTTCGATCGGCGAACGGGCAGAAAAACCTCCCCTGGATTCGAGCGCACCGGATGGCCCTGCGCCTCGGGGGATGCTTTCTGTCCGTGTCTCTGACCACGGCCTTTGTGCGCATCGTGCCGGAAGCAAACAGATTGCTCTGGGTCGCCAATGGGGTCTGGCTCGCTTATCTGCTCCTGGCTCCGCGCAGCCGCTGGCGCGCCTATCTGAGCGTA
This sequence comes from uncultured Acidobacteriaceae bacterium, assembly GCA_963770555.1. Taxonomy (GTDB): domain Bacteria; phylum Acidobacteriota; class Terriglobia; order Terriglobales; family Acidobacteriaceae; genus Telmatobacter. The sequence goes on along the minus strand of CAVYQC010000005.1, from coordinate 1,414,658 downwards.
GGCTTCGCCGCGCAGTTCCTTGGGGGCCTGGCGGTGACCCCGCAACCCGGGATCAACCTGCTCCTCGCGGCCCTCAATATCGCTGAAGTGTCTCTGACGGCCGTGCTGCTGCGGCCCCGTTCCAGCGTGCTTCCCAGCTTTACCGATCTCCGCTATCTCCTTCGTTTCGTTGCAGTCGCCGTTGTCGTGGCGCCGCTCGCCATCGGATTGATCTTTGGCATTGTGGCTCACTTCCGGCAGCACACTCCGATTGGCTCGGAAATGATGCAGTGGGCTCTCTCCGACGGCCTGGGAGCCGGCATTACCATTCCCGCCTGCGTAGCGATCTTCCGCGCCGATTTCAAGCGCACCCTCAACCTGAAAGGCAACTGGATCTACCTGCTCCTGATGGCGGCCATCAGCCTGACGGTGTGTTCCGAATCCAGCGCACCGTTCCAGTTCCTGATCTACCCGCTTCTGGTCCTGATTCTTCTGCGCATGGGCCTGGGATGGGCTTCCATAGCCACTCTCATGGTGGCCGGGCTCGCCACCTGGCCTCTGATGCACGGCGCGGGCCCGTTTGCCGCATCGGCTTCCGGCTCGCCATTACGGCCGGAGGTCGCGCTGCAGCTCTTCATCGCCTCCGCCATGTTTATCCTCTACAGCGTCTCCGTGGTTCTGGACAGCCGGCGCGCCATTGAACGCCGGCTGCAAAAAATTGCCGCGCTGCACCGGTTGATCACCGAAAATTCGCGCGACGTGATCGTGATTGCGGATTGGGACGGGAACCGCAGCTATATTTCCGCCGCCGGCGCAAACTGGGGCGGATGGAGCCAGGCAGAGTTGCTGAGCCGGAAAAGCCTTGAGCTTGTCCATCCCGAGGACCGGCCCAAAGCCGCGGCGGCCATGCGCGCGCTCCGCACCGGAACCGAATCGGCATTGATCGAGTACCGCCTACGAACCCGCAGCGGAGAGTATTTCTGGGCAGAGGCCAGCCTGCGCGCCGTCCGCGATTCCCGCACCGGGGCTCCCTCGGGAATTCTGAACATGATCCGGGACATCTCCGAGCGCAAGCGCGGAGCGCAATTGCGCGATTTCCAGCACTCTTTGATCGCGGCCATCCACGAGGTATCTCTGGACGGCATTCTGGTGGTGGACGAAAAGGAAAATGTGGTCTCGTACAACCGGAGATTTGGCGAAGTGTGGAAGATTGCAATCCCGCAAGGGTCTCCGGGCAATTCTGAAGGGAGCGACGCGCTCCCGGACGAGCAGCTCCTGTCGCAATGTTTAGACCGGACCAAGGACCCGGTTGGATTTCTGAAGCGGGTGAAGGAGCTATACGCCCAGCGCGACGCAAGCGATAGTTGCCAGGTTGAGCTGAAAGATGGCAGAACGCTGGAGCGGTATACCACCAGCTTGCGGAATGGCGCCAGCCAGTACCTGGGGCGGGTGTGGTTCTTTCGCGACATCTCGGAGCGCAAGTTGGCCGAGCAGCGGCTCAAGGACGCCTATCATGCCGTGGAGACGCTGGCGATTACCGACGGTCTCACCGGGCTGGCCAACCGCCGCCGGTTCGACCAATGCCTGGCCCAGGAGTGGCGGCGCGGCATGCGCGATCATCTGCCGCTGTCTCTCCTGTTGATCGACGCCGACATGTTCAAGTCGTACAACGACAACTATGGGCACCTGCGCGGCGACAGTTGCCTGAAGCAGATTGCCGAAGCGGCGCAGGATGTGGTGGCGCGGCCCGGCGACCTGGTGGCGCGCTTCGGCGGCGAGGAGTTCGCCATTCTGCTGCCCAGCACCGGAAACGAGGGCGCCGTGCATATTGCCGAAGAGATTTGCGCGGCCATGCGCGCGCGGGAACTGCCGCACAAGGGCGGCGCCTTTGGCATCGTAACCGTGTCGGCAGGCTGCGCCACGCTGATTCCCCGCCTGGGCCAAAACTCGGGCAACCTGATCGAGTTGGCCGACAAGGCCCTCTACCAGGCCAAGAGGAGCGGCCGCAACCAGGTGAGCAACTACCAGCCCGCCGAGGGCGCTGCGCGGAGCGAGCAGGAGCTGGATACGGCTGTGAGCGGGACTACGGTCTGAGCGGGGGGCCTGAGCGGGGGCCTGAGCAGGGGTCTGAACCGGGCGAAATTCAGTCCGGCAATTGCCGCCTCAGCGCACCATGCTCTGGAACAACGGAGAATGCAGCAGGCTGCTGAATTCGTTGTCGGAGCTCGCGAACCCGATGGTAAGCTGTCCCGCACTCGAAGAGATGGAAGTTGCGTCCAGCGCCTGCTTCTCCGCGTCGGTGCTGCTCATCTTGCGCACCATCACCGCCGCCGTCATCAGGGAGGAAAGCGTGGCCGCGGTAAAAGGGTCTCCGGTGGCGATGGTCAGGTCGAATTTGACGCCGTGCTGAAAGTCCATCGAATACCAGGAGGCATCGAGCTTTTTGCGCACCGTCTCGAAATCGGTAACCGAGCCGGCTTCGCCGAGAAGCTGCTGCATCATGGTCTGCGTGCCTTTTTCGTCCAGAATGCTCCACAACGGGTTGGTATCCACGCTCTGCATGGCATTCATCATCGATGAATTGCTGAGCAGATTGGGGCTGATTCCGTCGCGCGCATCGAGGGCTTTGATCACCGCATCCTTGTCGCCGAAGACCATGGTGGAGGGATCGGTGAAGCAAAGCACCATTCCCGACTTGGTCATGGGATAGACGCTATTGGTGCGCACCAGGGTCGGCTTCAGCTTCTGCTTGCGGAAGCTGGCCAGAATATCCTGCACCGGAAACTGGCCCTGGGCGATGCCCACCGTCATCAGCGAATCGCTCGCCGACGCGCTTGCCGTCGCGCTTGGCGAAGGGCTCCGGAACAGCGCAAAAGCCAGCTCGTCCACAAACTGGTCGATGGTCTGCTGCTGATCGCCGAAGGCGGCCTTCTTGAGAGCCTCGTCGAACTGCTTCAGCTCCGGCGGCATCACGCGGTTGCGCAGGTCCATGGCCGCGGTAGAATCCTGCATGGCCCGGTAGTCGATCACCACCAGTTGCTGCACGCCCTGCGGAATGGCCGAGCGGGCGTCAGTGGACAACTGTGCCGCCGGAGCCAGAGTAGCGGCGGCCAGCAGCAGGGGTGCGACGGAATACCTAAGAATCGTCTTGAACAATTTCATCCTCCAGAAACTTGGCGGGCGCACGATGGGTTGGCGGAAACACCTTCCGCCCGGAATAAATCCGCACAGCAATTCGCCCGGCAATCTGCTCCCGGACACGTCAAAGCGCAAACCCGAAGATCGCAACTACGCTTTATCCATTGTAACCGCGTTGGTTCCGGTTTCGAGATGCGGATCATTTCTCTCCCGGCCAGCTGAGCGGGGCCCCCAGACGGCGCTCCAGAATCTTCGTCTGCGGATCGAATCTGCTTAATTGACGCATCCATTCGGATTCCCGCTCACAGGCAGCCTCAGGAACGAGGCCGATAATTTCGCCCTCCACGATGGCGGCGTGGCGCCTCGCGGCCAGGGACGCCACTTTGCGGTAGACCTGCGAAATCGGCGTGGCCTCAAAGTCGGTAATGTTCATGGAAAGCTGGGCCCGCCCATGGGCCAGAACTCCCATGGCCTTTACGCCCTTCAGCCCGCCGGAGTCGGCGCGGACCTCGCGGGCAATGGCGCGGGCAATGGCCACATCGGAGGAATCGAAGTAGATGTTGTAGGCCACCAGAAACTTGCGCGCCCCCACCGCGCAGGCGCCGGCGGTGGGATGTAATCCAGGTCCGCCCAGATCCGGCCGTCGCGAGGGGTCCTTGTCGACGGCATCCCGCAACCCCTCGAACTGCCCGCGGCGAACCTCTTCAAGGTTGGCGCGGTCAGGCCGCGCCGCCGCCGCCTCGTAAAAGAAGACCGGGACCCCGAAACGCCGCCAGATTTCCAGGCCCGCCTGGCGGGCCAGTAGCACGCATTGTTCCAGCTTGATTCCGGAGATGGGCACAAAGGGAATGACGTCGGCCGCGCCGATGCGCGGGTGCGCGCCGTGATGGCGGGTCAGATCGATCAGTTCCACGGCCTTGCCGGCCCCGCGCACCGCAGCCTCCACCACCGCGGCAGGCGATCCCGCGATGGTGACCACCGCCCGATTGTGGTCCGCATCCATCGACCAGTCGAGCAGGTAGACCCCGGTCTCGCGCATCGCGGCCACAATGGCCTCGACCCGCCGGGCGTCTGTGCCCTCGGAGAAATTGGGAACGCACTCGACAACTGGCCCGCTCATGCTGTTTCCGCTCCGGCCATCCGCAACCCGGCCGGTACTCCTTCCCTCACTTCCAGAACGTGTAACCCACCTGAATCTGGATGCTGGCGTTCACTCCGGGATTGCGGTCACCCAGCGAGGCTGATGAAATGTGCACCCCGTTGACCCCCAGATCGATCGACCGTTTCGGACGGAGAAAATAGTGAATTCCGCCGCCGCCCTGCGGCGAAAAGTTCCACACGCAGGTTCCCCCCGGCGTTCCCTCCGGAACTTCAACGTCTGGCGGAAACTTGTGGGTGGTGTAGATCACGCCGCCCGCCGCCTGCAGCCAGGGCTGGATGCGCCGCGACCGGGTGAGAAAATTCCAGCGGAAGATCGCCGGAGTGATGCTGACGCCGCGAAAGGTGCCGCCGCCCTCCGGCCCCACGTAAGCGCCGCCCGGATAGTAAAACGTCTGCTGATGCGGAGGCGGCGTATAGGCCTGCCACAAGGGCATGATGTTCCCGCCCAATTCAAACTGCCCGCTGAGGATCCCCGCATGAACCACGGGAAAGACCGGCTTGCTCAACTGAAAGCCGCCCCAGAAAAACTTGTAGTCGGAGCGGCTGCCTACGCCCGTACCCCAGTTGACGAACGGCCCGTACTCCCAGCTGCGGCGCTCGCGCACCCGCGCCACAGGATTCGCCGATCCATCGTCGGCGTTCGCGGCCGAGGGTCGCGCGGCGTCGCCCTCGGAGGCCTGTGCAGCGGCTTCGATTGTCCCGGCAACGAGGATCAGCAACACCAACCAACCGAATTGATTGAAAGTTCTCAATCCCTCCCCCAGAACTGCTTTCTTGTTCCCGATTCCCTGTTCCCTGTTCCCTTGTTCCCTCGATCCCTTGGTCCCTCGGCCCCTGGTTCCCTGTCTCTTCCAAAAAAAAGCCGCCACATCCGGGCGGCTTTTCCTGCTACGCCTGCCTGGCGCCGCATCACCCCGCCGCGTGCTCCATCTGCTCGGCGTCCATGTCGAAGTTCGAGTAGACGTTCTGCGTGTCGTCCAATTCCTCCAGGGCCTCCAGCAGGCGGATCATCTGGTTCGCCGAAGGTCCTTCGAGCTTGGTATAGGTTGACGCCACCATGGTTACTTCGCTCATCACGGTCGGAATCTTGGCGGCCTTGATCGCGCCGAGAACTGCCTCATACGATCCGGGTTCGGTGATGATCTCCCAGCTATCGCCCTCGTCGCTCAGGTCTTCGCCGCCGTGCTCCAGCACGATATCCATCAACTGCTCTTCGCCGGCGGCCGATTTCTCGACCGCGATCACGCCCTTCTTCGAAAACATGAATTTGACCGAGCCCGTTTCGCCCAGGTTGCCGCCGTTCTTCGCAAAGGTATGACGGATTTCACTCACCGCGCGGTTACGGTTATCGGTTAAAACCTCCACAATGATGGCCACGCCGCCGGGACCGTACCCCTCAAACGCGATTTCCTCGTAATTGACGCCTTCCAGCTCGCCCGTGCCGCGCTGGATGGCCCGCTTGATGTTCTCCTGGGGCATGTTTTCGGCCTTGGCGGCCAGAATGGCGGTGCGCAGGCGGGGATTGCCGTCGGGATCGCCGCCCCCCTTGGCGGCGATGGAGATTTCCTTGATGATGCGGGTGAAAATCTTGCCGCGCTTGGCGTCGAGCGCGCCCTTCTTGTGCTTGATGGTGGCCCATTTCGAGTGGCCGGACATGTGAACCTCAGTCGAAAAGAAAATAGCGGTGCGGGCACGCACCCGACATGTGAGTATACCACCGGGGACACGCTGGAAAAACGCCAGGGAACGGGTCGCCTTCCGGTTTGGCGGTTACACGCCCACCATACCTTTTCGCGAACGAATTCAGTTGTCGCAGGACACGGAGAATCGGCGATGCTCCAGGTGCAAGGCTGTCGATTGGGCCAATCAGGGAAAAGGCTCCCCGAGTTGATCTAGCTCGGGGAGCCTTGGCCGGCTGCTCATTCTGCTGCTGGATTTTATCTGAAGTCTTCCGGGGCCAGGGCCACGCCGCGGAAGGCTTCCCCTGCGCGGGCCGAGCGAACCGTGAAGAACCGGTCGAGGTAGCCGTAGGTTGCCGGTTGGGAACCGCCGATGCGATCGGTGACTACAACCAGTTTGTTGGGATCGGCGCCGTTGTCGCCATTTTGGCTGATGGTGGACGTAATCGCGTAAATTGTAGCAGTCCCGTCCCGGTTGACGACGCCGGTAATGTTGCGACAGCCGCCGGTGGCGGGCTCAATCGAAGCGGGATAATTCGGGACGCTGTAAGGCGCGCCCAGGCCGAGTCCATTCTGGATGACATACTCGCGCACCCAGGTCGGGCTACCCCCCGAGGGCGTGGTGAGGACCCACTTTTGCAAACCCGCGGTCGCCAGTGTACCGGCGTCGGCAACGTTGACCTGTCCGTTGATCGTCTGATTCGCCGTGTAGATCAGGTCGCCCTCGTCACAAACGTACAGAGTGGTAGGATTCGCGAACCAAACCCCAAACGGATAGGCGCCGCCCGGGCTATTTGTGCTGGCGCTGGTGTCGGGGAATCCGGGAAGGACCGTTTCAGGTTCGTCGATGAGGCCACCCGAAGGGGCATTGCCTGTTGTGGGCAGAACGCCCGGAGTACCGAGCTGATAGACGGTATTGATGCCGTTGCCGCCGCTGCCTTTGGCCACGTAGAGCGTATCGTCAAAGATCGTCAAGCCGCGGAAGTTCGTGTCCTTGCCAGGCTTGTCTCCCGAAAACAGGAAATAGGAGATCATATTGTTGCTGGGCGGGACGAGCGGCGCGGCGCCAGGAACGAACATTTCTGCGCCCGTCGAGTGGGAGAGATTGAAGCCAAGCGTCGTTTCTCCCATCTGCTTCTTTGAAAGGTTGCCGTTATTGTCGTTTCCGACCGAGTAGTAAAGATCGTTGTCCGCCTTAATCACAGCGCGGGAGTTGTCGCCGCTGTAGGCATCGCCATTGGTGTATGAGATATTGCCTCGGGCGTCCACTTCCGCCACGGCGCGGTAATAAGCAGTGGGATTGCTTGCGCCGGCAAAGCTCGCGACCGCGGGATTGGTCGGGTCGCAGAGGCCCGGGGTGTTGGAGGCCGAAACGTCGAGCAGGTTGGGCGCAGTCGGCGACCACGCTCCCACATTCGTGCCTTGCGTGAGAATGTTGGTCGTCGTGTCAAGGGTGAGAGCCGGGCAGCCGGGGCCGCCGCGGTAGCCCATGAAGGTGAGGCTCCTGCCGTCTGCCGAGCGATTCAAGGCGAGCTCGGATTTGGAACTGAAGCTGGTTACCATCTCGTCACTGGGAACGGGCAGCACACCGAGCAGGTGGCCGTCGGGGCTAAGGTCCCACAGAACGATGGGCGAGGAGACGCCAAAGTTCGGATCGGTGTTCGCGTTGTTCCAAACGTTGTGATTGTCCTTGAGATTGGGGGCTTCGCCGTTGTCGCCGGCATAGCCGCAGGTCACCGTCACGGACGTGGTGGAGGTAGACGGCGGCAGGAGCGGCACATTGACAGTGGCCGGGTTAGGGTTGGTAATCGGACCGGTGTTCAAACAGCCGAATGGCAATGCTTCACCGGGAGTAACGGTGTCGGCATTCCCAACGTAGACCGTGCCGCTCAAAACGATGCTGCCGGGTAAAAATCCGTGAAATTGATCTCGATGGTGATCGAAATAGTGGCCGAAATCCTGGTTGGTACCGTACCCCTGGGCTTTCAGTTCGACGGCAAATAAACCCACTGCGAACGTTACCGAGAGAGCCGCTGCAATCATCTTTGGAGCGCGTATTTTCATATTCTTCATGACCTCCTGAGTCATGCGGGGAACAATCACGAATCATAATTTGAGCCGCGCCACGCCTCTTTAAACAGTTCGTTAAAAGACGATCAATGATAGTGAGGCTTCGTTCAATGCGAGAACCGGCCGACAGATTGTGAAAAACCGCAAGCCCAGCGAGCCGCAGATTTGGAGCCTTATCGCTCCAGCGCGCCCGGCCAGCCGCGTATCTCCATCCAGTCGAGGACAATGGCGATCATCAGCGGGCCCGCGATGCCGACGGCTTCCCAGAAGTTGAGCAGCGCGGGATGGCGTGCGTAGTCGAGCAGCGTAATCGCGGCAAGCACGGCGTTCACGCTGAGCCAGACGCAGGCCGTGCGGCGATGCCAGAAGGCCAGAACGCAGGCCGGCAGCACCGTGAACGCGTTGAAGATGAGCGTGGCCAGATCGAAGGCTGGCCCCTGCCAGCCAATGAAGATGAACGCGATCGCGATAGGCGGCATGGTGCCCCAGAGTATGCCGATGGCGAGCAGAACCCTAAGCCAGAACTGCCGTTCCAGAAATTGTGCGTCGATTCGGATGTCATCCCCCATTCGATTTCCCGTGAATCCAGCTAGCGATTCGCACCGCAGCGGGTGCGGATCGGCTAAGGAAAGATTTCGGCGTCGCGCAACGCCTTGCCGGCGAGGTCTTTTGCCGAGACAATTACGTCTTCTGTCTTCACTGGCCACGGAATCGCCAGGTCGGGATCGTTCCATGCGATGGTGCGTTCGCCGGCTACCGAATGATAGTCGGTGACCTTGTAGGCGAAGCCGGCCACTTCGCTCAGCGCCAGAAAGGCGTGACCGAAGCCCTGGGGAATCCACAGCATTTCGCCGCTGCCGCCGCTCAGCTCCACAGCCACGTGGCGGCCGAAGTGGGGCGAGCCCTTGCGCAGGTCCACGGCCACGTCGAGCACCGCTCCGTGCGCCACCCACACCAGCTTCCCCTGTGGCTGGACGATCTGATAGTGAATGCCGCGCAGTACGTTCCTCTTGGATTGCGAAAAGTTGTCCTGCGCCCAGTGTGCGGGCAGTCCTGCTTCGGCCATGGCGCGCTGGTTGAAGCTCTCGAAGAACGCTCCCCGGTTGTCTCTGTGGACCGTTGCGCTGAGCCGCAGCACGCCCGGCAGGCTGGTTTCGGCAATCATCATGGTTCGGCGCCTTTGGCGGAAAAGTACGGCTCGCGCAGAAGGGCCAGCAGGTATTGCCCATAGCTGCTCTTGGCGATTGGCGCCGCCAGCCGCTCCAACTGCTCCGCGGTGATGAAGTCCAGCCGATAGGCGATCTCTTCCGGGCAGGCAATATCCAGCCCCTGGCGGCGCTCGATGGTGTGGACAAAAAGCCCGGCCTCGAGCAACGATTCGTGCGTCCCCGTGTCGAGCCACGCCATGCCGCGGCTCATGATCTCTACGTTCAGCTTGCCGGCCTCCAGATAACGGCGGTTCACGTCGGTGATCTCCAGCTCGCCGCGCGCCGAGGGCCGGAGCGACTCGGCGATCGAGACCACGTCATGATCGTAAAAATAGAGGCCGGTCACGGCGTAGCGCGATTTGGGGGCGGCCGGCTTTTCTTCCAGGCTCACGGCGCGGCCCTGCGCGTCGAACTCCACCACGCCGTAGCGCTCGGGGTCCTCCACCGGGTAGGCAAACACGGTGGCGCCGTGCTGGAGCCCGGCAGCGGCCTGGAGCTGGCGCGAGAAGCCCTGCCCATAAAAAATGTTGTCGCCCAGCACCAGCGCGCTCGGCTGGCCGGCGATAAAATAGCGGCCGATCAGGAATGCCTGCGCCAGGCCGTCGGGGCTGGGTTGCACCGCGTAGCTGATTTCGAGGCCCCAGCGGCGTCCGTCGCCCAGCAGTTCCGCAAACCGGCCCGTGTCCTGCGGCGTGGAAATGACGAGGATCTCGCGCAACCCGGCCAGCATGAGGGTGCTCAGCGGGTAATAAATCATCGGCTTGTTGTAAACCGGCAGAAGCTGCTTCGACACCACGTGCGTGACCGGATAAAGACGCGTGCCCGAGCCGCCGGCGAGAATGATGCCTTTCATAAATCAATCCCCAAATGGACGAGTGTATCAAGTTGTCTTTGCAGCGGAGTGCTCCGTTTCAATTTCTTCTCGCTCAAGCTCCGCCAGATATGGCGCACACTCCCGGAACGGCATACCCCTGTACAGATTTAGCAGCCTCACGCAATCGGGGCCGAATCCAAGGCGCTTTGCCTGGGCGAGCATCCGCCGTTGTTGCGCATCCGGTCCCTCCCTAAGCCCATGCCAAATGCCATTCAAGTCCAACTCAGAACGTTCTTCCGGGCCGATGGCGATGGACGGACATTCCCGTGCGACTTGCTGGAGGAAGATCCGCACGGCAGGACGGTACAATTTCCATCCAATATTGAGATGCCGCCCCTCGTCCGCCCAGTACACGCGCTCGTTCAAATAGGGTGCAAAACAATCGGCCCTCCTCGTGTCCCGCAGAAATGAGGGGGCTTTTTCGGAGACACTCTCCACGGCCACCTGAGAGGGTTCGATTACCAACCATTCAACTACCTTGGGCTTTGGTCCGTACAAAAGCACTTCGACGGTTCGGATCGACACCGAAGCGATTTCGGAAGCCTCGAGCACCATCACATCAGGCAAATCGGATTTACGCCACGCCTTCCCAAACCCTACATAAAGCCGAATTAGAACTCGCCCGCTGCCAGCCTTTACGACCCAGCTCAGGCGAGGCGACCTTGCCCGCCAAAGCACCCATGCATTCCAGGCGAAAAACGCCGGCAAGCCGATCCAGGCCGCTGCTCGCACCGAATCAATCAGACTTACGAGCGCGATCGATAGAATCAATAGGTTCGGCAAAACTCCGAGAACGAATACCGGCAAATGCAGTCTGGCCAGAGTTCTGGTCGAGGCAATGCTGCGAGCGACATCTGGCGAATCTGATCGAACGAATTTCATCGCATTTGGGCTCCTCTAGGAAATTCCGAACGCATTGTAAGGGAGTCCGATTATTGGGCCGGAATGATCCCTTTCATCATGCAATTCTCAACTTTCAGAGGAAGCCTATGCTTGAGTCGGGACGCCGAAGCAGTGCGAATATCCGTCATCGTCAGTTAGAAAAAACTCGGTCTGGCCGTAGTCCCGTTCTTCGAACTCTGAGACCGCGTACCCGAGGCTCTTCAACCGCTCTCTGGTTTTACCTATATCTTTCGGCGCCCAGTAAAGCCGAATGCCATCGTAGTTTTCCGGCTTGACCGGATTCCCCGCGCGCTGATTCAGCATGAACCAGATGTCACCTTTGTGAAGCATGCAGAAGATCAGCTTCCCGTCTTTGCGCATCTCTGAACGCATTGAGAATTCGAGACCATCCACCCAAAAGCGCAGGCTCCTCTCCAGGTCGGCGCTCGGAATGACCGGAATACAGGATTCAACCGGCATAACAGTTGCTCTCCACTGAGACCATACGGCAAAGGACCCTGCAGATGCGTTCAAGCTTACAGGACCATACGGCCAACGTAGTTTTTTGCAATCCATTCGCGGTAAGCGCCGGTGCGCACGCTGTCAATCCACTTGCCGTTTTCGAGGTACCACCGCACCGTCTTGCGCAGCCCGCTTTCGAACCCCTCGGCCGGCTTCCAGCCCAGCTTGTGCGCGATCTTGCGGGCATCGATGGCATAGCGCCGGTCGTGGCCCGGCCGGTCTTCGACGAAGGTGATCAGCCTGGTTCGCGGCGCCGCGGGGGGCTCGGGCCGCATCTCGTCTACCAGATCGCAGATGGTGCGCACCACGTCGATGTTCGCCCGCTCGCTGCCGCCGCCGATATTGTAGGTTTCGCCGGCGCGCCCGTTTTTGAGAACCGCGCCGATGGCCGCGCAATGATCCTCGACAAACAGCCAGTCGCGCACGTTCATGCCATCGCCGTAAACCGGCAGAGGCTTGCCTTCGAGCGCGTTCAGGATCATCAGCGGGATCAATTTTTCCGGAAATTGAAACGGCCCGTAATTGTTCGAGCAATTCGTGGTGAGCACGGGCAGGCCGAAGGTGTGGAAATAAGCTCGGGCCAGGTGATCGGAGCCCGCCTTCGAAGCCGCATACGGGCTGTTCGGCGCGTAGGCCGTAGCCTCGGAGAATGCGGGATCGTCCGCTCCCAGCGTGCCGTAAACCTCATCGGTGGAAACGTGCAGAAAGCGGAATCGCGCGCGATCGGCATCGCTCAGTCCCGTCCAGTAGGCACGGGCTTGCTCAAGCAGAACAAAGGTTCCCTGCACGTTGGTGCGGATGAACGCTTCCGGCGAAGCGATGGAGCGGTCCACGTGGCTTTCGGCGGCGAAATGAACGATGGCGCGCGGCCGGTGCGTGCGCAGAAGACTTCCCACCAGCTCCGCGTCGCAAATATCGCCGCGGGTGAACGCATAGCGCGGGTCCACATCCAGCGACGACAAGTTGGCCGGATTCCCGGCATAGGTAAGCAGATCGAGGTTCACGACCGGTGCGCCGCCGGATTTCATCCAGCTCAGAATGAAATTCGAGCCGATGAATCCCGCTCCGCCGGTGACAAGGATCGTATCTTGAATGCGCGCGCCTCCAGACATTGGAATCGTTATGAGTATATGGTACAAAACAACCCGATTACGACTCCCCGGCGGCTCCGCGCCCGGCGCTCCGAATCAAGATGTGGAAAGGAAGTACTGCGGCTTCCGCAATTTTTCGTTATATTAATAAGAAAGTCCCGGATGCGGCCGGGCCTGCTCAGGCAAAGCTTTTGAACGTGCTCCAGTTCGATTTCAAGATTCTGGAATCGCACCGTGGTTGTGTCTTTTGAGACACTTCAGGCCATCCGCATCACAACTCATCCGGAAAAGGCTGCCATGGAAACTACGAATCGTCGCCTCCGCGCACCTGAACCGCAAGGGCTCTATCACCCGCAGAATGAACACGATGCCTGCGGCATGGGACTGGTCGCGAACATTCGCGGCGAGAAGAGCCACGAGATCATCCGCAAAGGCCTCGAGGTGCTCATCAACCTCACCCATCGCGGGGCTGCGGGCTGCGACCCGGAGACCGGCGACGGCGCCGGCATCCTGATTCAGATTCCCCACGCCTTTTATCTGCGCGAGTGCGCCGAGACCGGCATCCGGCTTCCCGAGCCGGGCGCCTACGGCGTGGCCATGTGTTTCCTTCCGGTGGAAAGGCACAGCCGCCTGCAGTGCGAGGGCGTTTTCGAGCGCATCGCCCAGCAGGAGGGCCTCGCCGTGCTGGGCTGGCGCGACACGCCCGTGAACGGCGACGCCATCGGCCGCGAAGCCCGCAACTCGCAGCCGTATATCGAGCAACTGTTCGTGGGCCGGCCCGGCGGCCTCGATGAAGAGGCCTTCGAGCGGCTGCTCTATCGCGTCCGCCGCCGCACCGAGAACGAGATTGCCGAGTCCGACATCGAAGACAAGGAAACCTTCTACGTTCCTTCGTTCTCCTGCCGAACCATCATTTACAAGGGCCTGATGCTGGCCCCGCAGATCGAAAAGTTTTACTTCGAGCTGGCCAATCCACTGGTCACCAGCGCGCTGGCGCTCATTCACCAGCGCTTCTCCACCAATACGTTTCCCAGTTGGAAGCTCGCCCATCCCTACCGCTACGTGGCCCACAATGGCGAAATCAACACCATCCGCGGCAACGTCAGTTGGATGAACGCCCGCCAGTCGATCCTGGAAAGCCCGCTGCACGGCGACAAGATCGGCGACTTGTTTCCCGTCATCATGCCCGGCGGCAGCGACTCCGCCTCGCTCGACAACGCGGTCGAGTTCCTTTACCAGTCCGGCCGTTCCCTGCCCCACGTCATGGCCATGCTCATCCCCGAAGCCTGGGCCGGCAACCCCGACATGGACGAGGACAAGCGCGCCTTCTACGAGTACCACGCCTCGCTGATGGAGCCATGGGATGGCCCGGCCGCCATCGCGTTTACCGACGGCAAGGTAATCGGGGCCACGCTCGACCGCAACGGCCTTCGCCCCGGCCGCTACATCGTCACCAAGGACGACCTGGTCGTGCTGGCTTCCGAGGCCGGCGTCATCGAGGTTCCGGCCGAAGACGTGCGCAAGAAAGGCCGCCTGCAGCCGGGCCGCATGTTCCTGGTGGATACCGTTCAGCAGCGCATTGTCTCCGACGCCGTGATCAAGAAGGAGCTCGCCGCGCGCCAGCCCTACGCGGAATGGCTGAAGGAAGAGCAGGTGACGCTCGATATGCTGCCCGAGCCCAAGCGCGTCATCGCCTCCAACCCCGAGACTCTGCTGCGCCGCCAGCGCGCCCAGGGTTACAGCGAAGAAGACCTGCGCATCCTGCTCGCGCCCATGGGCGCCAAGGGCGAGGAGCCGGTGGGCTCCATGGGCACGGACGTGCCGCTGGCCTGCCTGTCGGACCGTCCGCAGCCGCTCTTCAACTACTTCAAGCAGCTCTTCGCGCAGGTGACCAATCCACCCATCGATCCCATTCGCGAAGAACTGGTGATGTCGCTGATCAGCTACATCGGCACGGAGCGCAACATCCTGGATGAGACGCCGGACAACTGCCACACGCTCAAGCTGCCGCATGCCATCCTCACCAACCGCGACCTCGAAAAGCTGCGCCGCGTCTCCTCGGGAGATCTGCTGGCCACCACGCTGCCCGCGCTGTTCCGCGCCGCCGACGGCGAAGCCGGCCTGAAGCGCTCGCTCGAAGATTTGAGCACCCGCGCGGCCCACGCCGTTACCTCCGGCTACACGCTGCTGATTCTCTCCGACCGCGGCGTCGATCCCACCTACGCGCCCATCCCCAGCCTGCTGGCCATGGCCGCGGTGCACAATCGTCTGGTCCGCGACAAGACCCGCACCCAGGTGGCGCTCATCATCGAGAGCGGCGAGCCGCGCGAGGTGATGCATTTCGCCCTGCTCATCGGCTACGGCGCCAGCGCCATCAATCCCTATCTGGCCATCGAGACCATCCACGACCTCAAGCGCCGCGGGCTGCTGCCGGACAATGTCTCCGCCGAATACGCGGAGAAGAACTTCATCAAGGCCATCAACAAGGCGCTGCTCAAGACCATCTCCAAAATGGGCATCTCCACGCTGCAAAGCTATCGCGGCGCGCAGGTGTTTGAAGCCGTAGGCCTCAACAAGGCGCTGGTCGACGCCTATTTTCCCGGCACGGCGTCGCGCGTCGAAGGCGTAGGCCTGGGCGTGCTGGCCAAAGAAGCGCAGATGAAACACGCCTACGCCTACCAGCCGCTCACCGATTCCGAGACCGATCTGGTCGTCGGCGGCCAGTACCAATACCGCGAGAACGGCGAATTTCACCTGCTCAACCCGCAGACCATCAGCAAGGTGCAGCATGCGGTTCGCGTGAATAACGCGGCTACCTTCCAGGAGTACACCGACCTCATCGACGATCAGAACCGCAACCTTTCCACTCTTCGCGGACTGCTGCAGCTCAAGTACGCCGACAACCCCATCCCGATCGAGGAAGTGGAACAGGCCAAGGAGATCGTGAAGCGATTCACCACCGGCGCCATGAGCTTCGGGTCCATCAGCAAGGAAGCGCACGAAACGCTGGCCATCGCCATGAACCGTCTGGGCGGCATGTCGAACACCGGCGAGGGAGGCGAAGACGAAGCGCGCTACAAGCGCGACGCCAACGGCGATTTGCGCCGCAGCGCCGTCAAGCAGGTGGCCAGCGCGCGCTTCGGCGTCACCACCAACTATCTGGTGAACGCCGACGAGCTGCAGATCAAGATGGCGCAGGGCGCAAAGCCAGGTGAAGGCGGCCAGTTGCCCGGCCACAAGGTGGACGAAGTTATCGCCAGGATACGGCACTCGATCCCCGGCGTCGGCCTCATCTCGCCTCCGCCGCATCACGACATTTATTCGATCGAGGATCTCGCTCAGCTCATCTACGATTTGAAGAACGTGAATCCGCAGGCGCGTATCGCCGTCAAGCTGGTCTCCGAAGCCGGCGTAGGCACCGTGGCCGCCGGCGTATCGAAGGCCCACGCCGACGTGGTGCTCATCTCCGGCGACACCGGCGGCACCGGCGCGTCGCCCTTGAGCTCCATCAAGCACGCCGGCCTTCCCTGGGAGCTTGGCCTCGCCGAAACCCAGCAGGTGCTGGTGCTCAACGATCTGCGCGGCCGCATCCGCGTGCAGACCGACGGCAAGCTGCAGACCGGCCGCGACGTGGTGATCGCCGCGCTGCTGGGCGCCGAAGAATTCGGCTTTGCCACCATGCCTCTCATCGCGATGGGCTGCATCATGCTCCGCAAGTGCCACCTCAACACCTGCTCGGTGGGTATCGCCACCCAGGACCCCGTTCTGCGCGAGCGCTTTACGGGCACGCCCGAGCACGTGATCAACTTCTTTTTCTTCATCGCCGAGCAGATGCGCCAGCACATGGCCAAACTTGGCTTTCGTACCGTCGACGAAATGGTGGGCCGCGTGGACAGGATCGACGCCTCCATCGCCGATGCGCACTGGAAAGCCAAGGGTATCGATCTTTCCTCGATTCTCTATTCGCCCGAGCTTCCCTTGCGCGTGTCGCGCCGCCGCACCCAGGCGCAGGATCACGGGCTGGCCTCGGCGCTCGATCACGCGCTCATCGCCAAGGCCGCGCCCGCGCTCGATGCGCAAACGCCGGTCAAGGGCAGCTTCTCCATCCGCAACGTGCACCGCACCGTGGGCGCCATGCTGGGCGGCCAGATTGCGCGCCGTTACGGGTCTGCCGGATTACCCGACGGCACCATCCACTTCCGCTTCCAGGGCTCGGCCGGCCAGAGCTTCGGAGCCTTCGTTCCCAACGGCGTCACCCTCGAGCTCGAAGGCGACACCAACGACTATCTGGGCAAAGGCCTCTCCGGCGGCCGCATCATCGCTTACCCGCCCAAGACTTCGAGCTTCCTGCCCGAGGAAAGCATCCTGGTCGGCAACGTGGTGCTCTACGGCGCCACCAGCGGCGAGGCCTTTTTGAACGGCATCGCCGGCGAGCGCTTCGCCGTCCGCAACTCCGGCGCCACCGCGGTTGTTGAAGGCGTGGGCGATCACGGCTGCGAATACATGACCAACGGCCTGGTTGTGGTTCTCGGTTCCACCGGGCGCAACTTCGCCGCCGGCATGAGCGGCGGCATCGCCTTCGTCTACGACGATCAG
The DNA here is from genome assembly GCA_963770555.1 of uncultured Acidobacteriaceae bacterium. Classification (GTDB taxonomy): domain Bacteria; phylum Acidobacteriota; class Terriglobia; order Terriglobales; family Acidobacteriaceae; genus Telmatobacter. The sequence goes on along the minus strand of CAVYQC010000005.1, from coordinate 1,397,458 downwards.
GGCGACTTCACCACGCGGCGCTGCAACAAGGCCAGCGTAGACCTCGAGCCGCTCGCCGATTCCGCCGACGTGGATCGCGTGCGCACGCTTCTCGAACGCCATCGCGACCTCACCGGCAGCCCTCGCGCCGCCTGGGTGCTCGAGCACTGGACCGACGCGCAGCCCAAATTCATCAAGGTTTTCCCCCACGAGTACAAGCGCGTCCTCGGCGTGGCCCGCGTTGAGCAGGCTTATGTTTCCCCTACAATTCCGCCGCCTCTGGTTACGGCAGCGACCGAGGTGCGGCATGGGTAAGGACACGGGATTTCTTGAGATTCAGCGCGAGCAGCCCTCCCGCCGCAATGCCGGCGAGCGCATCAACGACTGGTTTGAAATCTACGAGCCTTTCCCGGTAGAGAAGCAGCGCGAGCAAGGCGCCCGCTGCATGGACTGCGGCGTTCCCTTCTGCCACACCGGCTGCCCGGTGAACAATCTCATCCCCGACTGGAACGACCTGGTCTACCAGAACCGACTGGAAGCCGCCATTCGCCGCCTCCACTCCACCAACAATTTCCCTGAGTTCACCGGCCGCATCTGTCCGGCGCCGTGCGAGGCCTCGTGCGTGCTGGGCATCAACCAGCCGCCGGTTTCGATCAAGCTCATCGAGCGCTCCATCGTCGAGCGCGCATGGGAAGAAGGCCTGATTCATCCCGAGCCTCCCGAGCAGGCTACGGGAAAGCTCGTCGCCGTGGTGGGCAGCGGGCCCGCCGGCTTGGCCGCCGCCCAGCAGCTTCGCCGCGCCGGCCACTCCGTCACCGTGTACGAGAAGAACGACCGCATCGGCGGCCTGTTGCGCTATGGCATTCCCAACTTCAAAATGGAAAAGAAGGTCCTCGACCGCCGCATCGACCAGATGCGCGCCGAAGGCGTCATCTTTGAAACCAATGCGCATGTCGGCGTCAACGTGCCGGTCGGATCGCTCCGCGAAGAGTACGACGCCATCCTGCTATGCGGCGGCTCCGAGCATCCGCGCGACCTGAAGATTCCCGGCCGCGAGCTCAAAGGCGTTCACTACGCCATGGAGTTTCTGCCCCAGCAGAATCGCCGTTGCGAGGGCGACACCGTGGACCCCGCCATAGCCATTCTTGCCGAGGGCAAGCGCGTGGTCATCATCGGCGGCGGCGACACCGGCGCCGATTGTCTCGGCACCACCCACCGCCAGCATCCCATCAGCGTCCACCAGTTCGAAATCATGCCCAAGCCGCCGGCCGAGCGCGCCGCTTCCACGCCCTGGCCGCTCTGGCCGCTGCAACTACGCACCGAAGGCGCCCATGAAGAAGGCGGCATTCGCGACTGGAGCATCAACAGCATCAAGTTCACCGGCGACGAGCACGGCAACGTCAAGCAGCTTCATGCCGTCCGCGTCGGCCCTCCGCCTAAATTCGAAGCCATTCCGGGCACTGAATTCACGCTCGACGTAGACCTGGTGCTGTTGGCCATGGGCTTCCTCGGCCCGGTCCGCAACGGGATGATCGAGCAACTGGGCGTGGCCCTCGACCATCGCGGCAACGTCGAGACGACCAATTACATGACCTCGGTCGACGGCATCTTCGCCGCCGGCGATATGCGCCGCGGGCAGTCGCTGGTGGTGTGGGCCATCGCCGAAGGCCGCAAGGCCGCGGCCGCCGTGAACGCGTATCTCTCCGCGAACAAGGATGCGACGCCCCGCGCGCTGCACGCCGCCGCGGCGCGATAAAAAGCCGAAGTAGGACGGGCGCCCCGGTGCATTGGATGGGGACCACCCGCCTCATTCATTGCTGCTCAACCGAAATGAATGTCTTGGTGGAGACCGGAACAACGGGGTAGGGAAACCAATCCGGCGTTTTGTCTTTAGGCGTTTGTCCCTTTGCTGCAGCCTTTTTGCCTTGATTGGCCCAATGCAAGCTCTCGAGAATAATCGCATCCTCTTCGCGAGTTTGCTTCCTGGCGGTTGCTGAGGCTGTTTTTAAATTGGCGATCGCCTCGTCCCATTCGCCCAGTCGCCCGTAGGCAATTCCCATTGCCCAATATGCGCGGTACATTTTGGGCAGGCCCTGCAGGGCTTGTTTTGCGTCATCGATCGTCTCCTGAAAGTTGCCCGCCTGGTAGGCCAAGCGCGCCTTATTGAACGGAATGTACTTTTTGAGCGTCTCAACGTCGGGGATCGGAACTACCGGCCCCGCTTCGGCAGCGACCTGCGCCAGTTCCGGCTCCATCGGCCGCGTGCACACCACCTGCGGCCCAGCCCAGGCCTTCTTCCAGTTCCATGTCGGATCGGCGGGCTCGCCGGTGCTGTTCCCTTTGTCGTACGCGAACGTCTCGACCCAGTTCACGGGATCGGTTTTCGGCCCCGCCGGAGACGGCGTGCTCGTCCATATCCATTCGTTCATTGTCCAAATCAGAACCGTGCCTTTCGGATAGTACGCGAAGTACAGGAGGGCCATCGGCCTGGAAAGCAAATCCCAAGGCATATCCGGCGGAATCGGCTGGATCAGGGCAGGCACGAACATGCTTTGCGATGTTCCGCCCCGGCGCATTACCTGACTCGCCGCTTTCACCTCGTCCAGCGTAGGGAGCCGCCACCCCGTGAAACCTCCGAGCTTCAGGTTCGTGCAATACTGCGCGGCTTCGTCATAGCCCATAGCTCCTTTGTTCAGGAGACCCTTTTTCGCATGGAGCTGCCCTGTCCACATCAGGCCCGTCGCCGGATCGGGCCACCACGTCACCGGATCGGAGGTCCAGTCTTTCGCTGCTGCATGTTCAGGGACAACGATGGACAGTGAAAGCACGACAGAGAAGAACAGCTGTCGGCGAGACGTGAATCGCATAGCTTGAGCCCTTTCCTGTCACCCCCCCCCATCGTACATCGCACTTCGCTCATCGCACTTCGCTTGGGCCGAGGGCGCATCCAGCACGTAATGGAGTGACCGGATTTGTCTTCCTCAGGCGTGACGGCTGCCCGGGAGTTGGCCACTTCTCAAAACCATCGGTCAGGCAGTGCGGTGGATGGCGGTGGAATCGCGCGCGTGTGTCTGCGGTGAAAGCAACTGCACCACGACGGCGACGGCCGGGATCAGGTACACCATCGACCCGAAAACCCACATGAATGCGCCCGCGGCCACCTGGTCGTTGAGCGCACTCAACCCGAACGGGCGCGCGATGAGGCCGTAGCTGGGATAAAGCAAACGCCCTGCAAAACACAGAAAGGCCGAAACCCCGGTATTGACGATGTCCGCAAATAGAAGATAAGGAATCAAGACCCAGCGCGACTGCAACGGGCGCGAGGGCCAGGGGCGAACGACCGGCCACCAGAACATCAGGTTTGTAAAAAAGAAGCAGGCGTGCTCGAAGTTGTGCCAGTTCTCCGACGCGAGCGCGAACTCATACGCGCGCGGAATGTGCCAGCCCACGTAAGCGGCGTTCATGGCCAGCCAGGCCACGCGCGGGCGGGTGAGAAAAGCTCCGGCGGCGGGGATCGCGCGGCTTGCGAACAGCGGCCGCAACAGCTTGCGGATGATCCAGCGCGGCAGGCCGCGCAGCATGGGAACCACGGGCGCGCCAAAGACGATTAGCGGCGGCGCGACCGACATGAGCACGAAATGCTGCGCCATGTGCATGAAGAGCAGCGATTCGCTGAAAGTGTCAAGCGGAGAGGCGACCGCGATGAAGACCGCCGCGATACCTGAGAGAAAACACGCCAGCCGCCAGGGTGGAAACAGCGCCGGCCGCGTGCGCCGGATGCGCATCCATCCCAGCGTGTAGACCAGCGCAGTGACCACCAGCTCGGAGGTCACTACCCACGGAATCTCCCAGCGCGTGAAAAGATCCGCTTCCGTGGCGATCTCGGTCATGGACCGGCGCTTCCGCTGCCGGCGTCTGAAATCGCTGCATCGCTGCGCGCGCCGCCGCCGCCCATCGATTGCCGATTCTCCGATTGCGAAGTCTCTAGAGCCTTGCGCGAGGCATCGTAAGCCGGCGGCTCATTGGCGGGATGAAGCGTTTCAAGAAATGTGACCAGAGCTTCGATCTCCGGCGGAGTGAGATTCTTGCCGTAAGCCGGCATGTTGCCGCCGCCGGTGACCACCTTGAAGCGCATCTGATCGATGGTCATCCGGGTCGCCACATCGTCCAGCGCCGGGCCGCGCTCTCCGCCGGACCCGCCGATTGCATGGCAGTTGCGGCACTGCTTGGCCTGGAAGACCACCGCGCCCTGCCGCACCAGCGGCGTCGCGGTGCGAAGACGATCGACGGGGAGCGGATCGCCGCTCCAGGCGCTCATATGCGGGCTCCAGGGGGTGGTAGTTCCCAGTTGCGTGAGCACGCCGAAGCACACGGCAATCGTCGACACCAGGAGAACGGCGACCGGCCGGCGATGCCAGCTCTTTTCGCCTTCCGACGCCCAGAAAGGCAGCGCCAGCAGGATTGCAATGCCGAGAAGCGGCGCGATCAGAATGAATGGCGTCTCCATCTGCGGCGGAAGATAGGAGAGGATGGTGTAAATCCAAAGGAAGAAAAAGTCCGGCTTGGGAACCGTTTGAATGATGGAAGGATCGGGCTGGCCGCTGGGACCGAAGGGTCCAAAGAAAACGGCGCAAACGGCAACCGCGGCGAGAATGGCGCCGGAGAAGAGGAGGTCCTTCCAGAATGCGCCGGGCACAAAAGGAATTCCATCTTCGTGCGTGAGGCGTTTGTACTCGTCGAGGTAGGTGGCGCGGTTGACGAGACGTCCCGGCATCGGCCAGTCGTTGACGCCGAGCTTCAGCACCATCCATACATGGAGCGCGACGAAGACCAGCATGGCTCCAGGGATGACGAAGACGTGAAACGCAAAGAAGCGTGAGAGCGTGGCTCCGGCAATGATGGGACCGCCCAGCAGCAGATGAACCAGGCCGCCGCCGATCCACGGCACGCGGCTCAAAATGGAAGCGCCGATGCCGAGGCCCCAATACGCGTCCTGATCGAAGCGCAGAACCTGGCCGGAAAACGCCATGCCGAGGGTCATGAGCAGGAGAAAAACGCCCACAATCCAGGTAAGCTCGCGGGGAAACTTGTAGGCTCCGAACAGAAATACCTGCGCCATGTGGATGAGCACGATGGCGACCATGAAATTCGATCCCCAGCCGTGCAGCGCGCGCAAAAACCAGCCCAGCGGAATCTGATGGTTGAGAATGTTGAGGCTGTTCCATGCTTCCCCTGCCGAAGGGACATAAACCAAAGCCAATAAAATGCCGGTAAAAATCTGCAGAAACAAAAGCGTGAACGCGGCGCTGCCGAACACGTACCACCAGCTTGCGGTGCTGCGCGGAACCGAGTGCAGAACCGCGTCTTTCACCGGCGCTTCAAGCTGCAGCCGGCGCTCGAGCCACGCGTAGACGCGCACTGCGGTTGGTTTCATCCCCGGCATGGGCCATCTCCATTGCCAAGCTGGATGTTCACGAGCTTGGCCGTGTTTGAAAGCGTGGGCATCTGTCCGGCGTCGATCTTCAGATCGCCGGAGACGATCTTCCACGAGTACGTGAACAGGCCCCGTTCCGGCGGACCCGAAGCACGCGAGCCGTCGGCGTAGTAGACGCCTCCGTGGCAGGGGCACATGAAAAGCTGCGATTGCGGAAACCAGCGCACCGGACAGCCCAGATGCGCGCAGTTGATGGCGAAGACCCGGAATTGACCGGCGCCTTCGCGGCGCACATAGCAGGCCACGTTGTCGGTTGCGCCGTCCCAGGGCTGCGTATAGGGATTCTTGTAGAACGCCAGGCGCGTCTCTCCCGTGGGAAAGGCATCCGCCTCACCCAGCGAAACCCAGGAGTCGAAGCTGGCGTCCTTCCGCCACGGAGCGAGCAGATAGCGCACCACGGGAACAGCAAGCACCAGGCCGACAAGGCCGTTCAGCGCGATGCCCGCCTTCAAAAGCATCCAGCGGCGCGACACGATGCGCGCGTCGTCATTGGCCGCCGGATGCGAATGCTCTTGAGTGCTGTGCGGATTGCCGGCCGGCATCGGCTGTTCGCCCGGCTGTTGCGTCTGTTCGCTCACTTCCCTCACCTCCCGCCCGCCGCGGAAACGGTTCCTGGCTCGGCGTTCCGCAGCGATCTTAAATACGCGACGATGTCGTCCACATCCGGCCCGGAGAGCGGCGCGGCCGATTTTCCACCGGGGCCGTCGTGGCGCCAGTCGGGCTGACCAATATCCGGGCGGCCCGCCACGATCATGCTGCGCAGCGTCTGATCGCCCACCAGCGCAAGATAGACGGGGCTTGCAATCTGCTGGCGCGACCCATCGTGGCAGCCGGCACAGTGCGCCTGGTACGCCTGCGCACCGCGGCGCGCATCGCCGGCCTCGGTTTGCACGTACGCCGGGGGCACGTCGCCCGCGAAAGCATTCGCCGCCTGCCATTGTTTGCGCATGCCCGCGATCAGCGCGCCGATTTGAGCATCGGTCAACATGCCGCCGGCCGATTGCGCGAACGCCGGCATCAATGTGCCGGGCATGCCGCCGCTGATCCATTTGCGCAGCGTGGCATCGTCAACAAGAGCCTGGTACTCGGGATTGCGCAGGTCGATGGCCGGGCCATTCTGCCCGTCGCGCCCATGGCAGCCGGCGCAATTCTGGTTATAGAGCGCGGCGAAATCGGTTACCGCGCCGGGGCTCGCAATCGCCGCCGGCGGGTATCCGGGCGCGTGCGCGCAGCCGGCCATGGACAAAACCATGCACACGGCGATGCACGCGGCGATGAGCGCGCAATTTGATGCGGCGAGTGCCGGCGCGTGGCGGCGCATCATTTCTTCTCCTCGCCGTCCGCTGGGCCGGCCTGGGGGTTGGACTGCATCATGCCCGGAGTCTCGATTCCCAGCCGCGCGGCGAAGGGCACCGTTTGCCGGGTTGGAATGCGGCCCTGTCGCGCGACCACCAGTCCCGCAACCACGCCGTAGACCACCTGCGAAATCAGAAACCATCCCCACTGGATGCGCGCATCGAGAGCCGGATTGATGATGCCCATGAAGGCGTTCAGAATGCCCGTCCACAGCACCGGCGCCAGCACCCCGCCCAGAAGCACCGGATGCTCCGGCAGCATGGGCAGCATGGCCCCGTACAACAGGCCCACCAGCACGCAGGTTACGGCATGAATCACGATGGCGACGATTAATCCCTGCCAGTGAAAGGCGGCGATATCCGCGGTGGAAGGATTGCTCCAGTGGGCGACGCCCGCGCCGCCCAGCAGATTCACCGGATACCAGATGCTGTGCTGGGCAATGATTCCGTAGAGCAGCGCCGGAAAGATCATGGCAATTCCGCCGGCGATGCCGCCCTTGATGCCGCTGACCACGGGATAGGTTTCGACGGGCAGATGCGCGCGGTGCTCCGGGCTGAGGCGGATGCGCTCCACCAGTGTACGCGAGGTGGCGATCGTCACCGGCCGATCGTCGACCGGAACCTCTTCATGTTGCTCGACCGGAAGAACCTGGCGGAACCATCCCACGCAACCGGCAACCATCATCACCGCGCCCAGGGCGCTGATCCCGATGTCGGTCACCAGGCCGGCAGCGAGCAGCGTGAACCCCAGGGCCAGCACGATGGGCCACGCCGTGGGCGCGGGCAGACGAACGTGCCCGCCTCCAGCGGCTCCGGATTGGTGCTGCGTGGGTTCCGTCATCGCGCTCACCTTCCCACCATGTACACAACGGTGAAGACCACCACCCACACCGCATCGACGAAGTGCCAGTAAAGCGACAGCACCTGAATGCGCTCGGCGTGGCCCTGGTTCACGCGTCCGGACAGCGTAAAGACGAATACCAGCGACAGTCCGATGAGGCCGACAACCACGTGCGTGGCGTGCAGACCGACGAGCGAGTAGAAGGTCGTCCCAAAAAGATTGGTCCGGATGGTCAGGCCATCGCTATAGATCAGCCGCTTCCATTCAATCGCGGTCCCGGCGAGAAACACCATGCCGAGCAGCATGGTCAATCCCCACCAGGCGCCGAAGGCGCGCATCCGCCCGCGCTCAATGGCGCGCTCGGCAAGCACGATGGTCGCGCTGCTCGAGAGCAGGCACACGGTGTTGAACCACGGCACATCGAGAATCTGCGGTGTGGGCCCGTAGGTGCTGCGGCCGATGTAGTAGATGTAAGCCACCACGAAGATGGTGAAGATGGCCGATTCGCCCACGATGAGGGCGAACATGGCCACGCGTCCGCGCGAGGGCAGGCGCCAGTTTTCGTCCGCGAAGATGGGGATCGAGTTCGGAATCGTGCTCATCGTTCGTACTTCCAGTCAGGATCTTGTGGATGCTTGATGTCCCAGAGCGGGCGGCGGCTGCGCACTACCGGATCGGCGGCGAAGTTGTACTCGGGCGGCGGCGAGGGCGTTGACCACTCCAGCGTCCAGGCGTCCCACGGATCGTTGCCCGCCTCCTTGCCGTGCAGGTGGGAGTGGACCAGATTCCAGGCAAAGATCAGCACCGCAATTCCCTGGACGAATCCACCGGCGGAGATGATCAAGTTCAGGTTCGTCCAACCGCGGTCGGGCTCGTAGGTGTAGATGGAGCGCGGCATGCCCAGAATGCCGACAAAGTGCATGGTGTCAAACGTGACATGGAAGCCGATGAGGAACAGCCAGAAATGCCACTTGCCCAGCTTCTCGCTCAGCATCCGCCCGGTCGCCTTCGGATACCAGTAATAGATCGCGGCAAAGATGCAGAAGACGAACGAGCCGGTCAGCGTGTAGTGAAAATGCGCGATCACGAAGTAGGAGTTGTGCAACTGCCAGTCCCACGGCGCCACCGCGAGCATAATGCCGGTGAGGCCGGCGATGAGAAACTGAAACAGAAATCCCAGCGCAAAAAGCATGGGCGTGGCGAAGCGGATGCGTCCACCCCACAGCGTGGCCAGCCAGTTGAAGATTTTGATGCCGGTGGGGATGCCGACCATCATGGTGGAGAGCGTGAAGAATGCGTTGCTCACCGAGGTCATGCCGATGGTGAACATGTGATGCGCCCAGACGGTGAGGCTAACGAAGGCAATCGCCACCGAGGCCGCAACCATGGCCGGGTAGCCGAACACTGCTTTGCGCGAGAACACCGGGATCACTTCACTGGCAATGCCGAATGCGGGCAGAATCAAAACATACACTTCCGGATGGCCGAAGATCCAAAAGAAGTGCATCCACACCGTTGCCGAACCGCCCGCCTGCGTGTCGAAAAAATGCCCGCCCAGATAGCGGTCGATGGTCAGCATGATCTGCGCGGCGGTGAGCGGCGTAATGGTGATCAGCGTGAGACCGCTGGTCACGACCATCAGCCACACGAAGAGAGGCATGCGAAAGAGCGTCATCCCACGGCAGCGCATCGAAAGCGCCGTCGCCAGAGTATTGATGGCTGCGCCCAGCGTGCCGAATCCGCTGACGATGAGCGCCAGCGCCCAGTAATCGGTGTTATGGCCGGGGGAGAACGCTTTGGCCGTGAGCGGTGCGTAAGCCCACCAGGTCACGTCGGGCGCACTGCCCATGCCGTACAGGCCGAAGCCGCCGACGAAACTGAAGTAGAGGAACAGCCCGCCGAACGCAGTCATCCAGAAGCTGAATGCGTTGAGCCGCGGGAAGGCCATGTCGCGCGCGCCGATCATCAGCGGAACCAGATAGTTGCCGAAACCGAAGATAAAGGTCATGCCGACCAGGAAAACCATCGTGGTGCCGTGCATGGTGAAGAACTCGTTGTAGAGTTCGGGCGAGAGAAAGTGATTGTGCGGTACGGCGAGCTGAATGCGGATTGCCAGAGCCTCGGAACCGGCGACGAGCAGGAAAAAGATCGCATAAACGATGTAGAGAATGCCGAGCTTTTTGTGGTCCACCGTGACCACCCAGCTATGCAGCCATTCGAGAACGGCGCCGGCGCGCGGATGCGCCTCAGGAAGAGCGCCGGGAATCGGGAAGGTCTGGTCCGCCATCTTGGTTCCTCAATGCAAGGTTGAAAGGTACGCCACCAGAAGGTCGATCTGCTCATCGCTCAATTGCATGGCGGGCATCAGCGCTCCGGGCTTGAAATTGTCCGGATCCTGAATCCATGCGCGCAGGTTTGCCGGGGTATTGTCCGCGGCGCCGGCCGCGATCGTGGCCCGGCTCATCAGATGCGTCAGGTCGGGCCCGAAGGTTCCCCTGGCCGCGGTGCCGGTCACGGTGTGGCAGTTCATGCAGGCCTCGGTTTCAAACAGGCGCCGGCCGGCGGCCACCGCCTCGTCCTGCGCGCCCGGCTGCTGCTGCGCCTTCACCCAGGCGGCGAACTGCTGGGGCGTATCGACGTAAACGCGCAACAGCATCTTGGCGTGCTCCACGCCACAGAACTGCGCGCACTGGCCCAGATAGAGGCCGGGCACGCGCGGATCGATCCACATCTGGTTGGGGTGGTTGGGAATCAGATCGGTCTTGCCGGCCAGTTGCGGAACCCAGAAGCTGTGATCGACATCGGCCGACAAAAGCCGCAGGTAGGTGGGCGTGTATTGGCCCGCGCTGCTGGCCGGGACGTGCAGCTCGTTGGCGGTGACGATGCCCAGCGCGGGATAGCGGAACTCCCACCAGAACTGGTGGCCTACCACGGTCACATCCAGCGCCGAGCGCGGTTCGGGAGCATCCTGAATGGCGAAGATGATGCGCGCGGTGGTGAGAAACAGTACCACCACGATGAGCACCGGGATGACCGTCCAGGCCAGCTCGACCTGCACGCTGCCGTAAACCTGCGCCGGCTCGTGCTGCCCCTCGGACTCGCGGTACCGGTATTTGATAAGCACGTAGACAAGCAGTCCGCCAACCACCACAAAGATGCTGCCGGTGATGAGCAGAACGAACAGCGAGAGCCCGTAAATCTCGTGCGCCTGCGACGACGCCGGAGCAAGAATGCTGGGCGTTGCTTGAGGCCCATCCGCCAGGCAGCGGCATGCCGCGGCGCAAAAGCCGAGAACCAGGATGAACCGGGATCGAATGGATGAAAGACTGCGCCTTTTCTGCATAGTCCTCAGCTTTCAGCCCTGGATTTCATGCGTATCGACTGGCGGCCCGCAAACGGCCCAACTCACTGGCCGATGTATTCCCGCGCGTCTGAACCAGTCACCGATTCGTAACCATCGATCTGCTTCCCGATCAACTCGTGCTGCGCGCGCCGGCTACCCCTAAGATGCGCCCTTGAGACGCGAGTTGCCGAAAATCGATTATAGCGCCGCCATTCTCCAATCCGCGGTTCAAGTGCCGGCTTGCCGCGGCCGGTTCCGGGACGTGGGACGCGCCGATGCGGTTCGGATCGGAACCGGCCGGCTGCGAGGCCGTTCCGTTCCGGAATCAACGGGTCGAGACAGATTCCCGAAATGCGGCCAGCCACAGGCGCGGTTACTTCGGCTCGCCGTAGGGAATGTCTTTGGGGTCGTTCGCCGAAGCGGCTGTAAATGCCGGTTTGGTTCCGTCGGCCGTGCGAATGCTGTTATCGGCGAGGACCCAATCCTTCGCGTTTGCGATGGTGCCCGCCGTAGCGGCCTCGATATCGAGATGGTCGAGGCGGAAGCCGTCGAGCGTGGCGTTGGGATAGGCGCTTACTTCGAAGGCTCTCTGGGCGCCGCTGGCCTTGATGTTCCAGATGTGAACGTCGCGGAAATGCGGCAGCCCCCGGTCTTCAGGAACCGGGGTTGTGAGCGCGATCCAGTAGGGAGGAACGTCTTTTGCGCCCTCGGGCAGCACGGCGTAGCTGAAACTTGGATTCCAGTTCATGGTGATGTGAATCGGGATCGCCACGCCTTCGAGGGTGAGATTGTGAATGCGGATGTTTTCGGCGAATCCCCCGCGCGTGCGCGCCGATTTGAACAGAACCCCCGATGGTACGCCTTTGAGCGCGGTAATGTTGTAGGCCTCGATGTTGCGGAATCCGCCTGAAGTCTCGCTCCCGATGGTGACCGCGGCCGCGCCCTCGCGCACGATTGAATCGCGCAATATCACATCCTCCGTGGGCCGGTTCACCCGCAGTCCGTCCGAGTCGCGTCCGGCTTTCAGGCACAGAGCGTCGTCATTCACATCAATGTCGGCGTGCTCCACAAGAACCTTGCGCGAGGAATCGATATCGATGCCGTCCGTGCTCGGTCCCTTGCCGCCTTCGTTGTTGCGGATCACGACCCCGTCTACGTGCACGTCGTGCGAATACAGAATCTGCACCGTCCAGAAGCCCGATCGCCTGAGCTCGATTCCGCCGCCCACTTGAATATTCGATGAATTCTGAATGAGCAGCAGGCGCGGCCGGCGGCAATCGTAATCCGACGCCCAGCGCAGGCCTTTCGGCGTGTACGCGGCGCGCAGATCCCAGTACGATTTCCACCAGCGGGGCCCGTCGCCGTCGATGGTGCCCTTGCCCGTGATAATTACGTTCTGCTGATCGCGCACATTGATCAGCGCCGACGGCCAGGTCATCTCGATTCCCGCGATGCGCGTTGGCAGCATCGGATAATCGTTCAGGCTCTCCGATCCGATGAGCGTAACGCCTTCGGGAACATCGAGCGTCACTCCCGATTTAAGAAACAACGATCCGGTGAGATAAATCCCCGGCTTCAAAGTAACGGCGCCGCCGGCAGCCGCGGCCGCGTCGACGGCCTTTTGAATTGCAACCGTGTCGAGAATCCGGCCGTCTCCCACGGCGCCGTAATCGTTGGCAAGAAATGTTTTCGGTTTCGCCATGGCGGCGCTCGCGCCGAGCAGAATGACGATGGTCAGGCTCGCAAGGTTGCGTGACACGCTAATCATGGCCCATCTCCGTGTCGATTCTAAGTCTGCGGCCGCGAGAAACGGTGCGCATCTGAAATGAAAAGCGCCCTCAGGCCGGCTAATGCACGTCGATCTTTTCCGTGGCCGCATTCCATCCCCGCACGCCGATCTCAGGCTTTGCCGAGCCGGCAGGAAACTCGATCGTGACCGTCTGCTCCTCGCCGGGCAGAAGCGAGATGTAATTGTCGCTGTAATAGGCGGGCAAAATCCGCTCGCCGGTTTCGGCATCCTGAAGCGTCACTTTGATCATCAGCGCCGGCGCAGCGCCGGAGTTGGCGATCTTGACTGTCGCCTTGCGCTCGCCATCCGCCGCCGCCGCTGTAGCCGAGACAGCGAGCGTGACCTGTGGAAGCCCGTTCAACTCGCGCAGGCTCGCTTCATCTTTTGACCACCAATAAAAATTGCCGCTCACCGGCGCGCCGTCCGCATCAGTGACCGTCAGCTCGACAAAAATCGTATGGCCCGCTGCCAGTTTGTCGAGATCCGGTTTGCCGACCGGGGTGCGGTCGTCGGAAGCGGCCATCACCTGGCTGGTCTGGTCGCTCAACGTCGCGCCGTCGAGCCCCGTCACATGCACGCGCACCTTGTAGGCGCGGGCCGCGCCCAGGTTGATCAAATCCACCGCGCCGTCGGCCAGATTGAGCTGCGCGTGCACCGGCTCGCACGCTTTCTTGGCGCCGTAAAAGCTGGATTGAGTGTCGTAATCCCAGCTCAGGAAATTCCACTCCATGCTCGGCCAGGCGGGCTGCGTCATCCAGATCATCCGCCCGGAGTTGGGCTGCCACAAGTGCGCCGCGAAGCCCTCGAAGATGGCCCGATGGCCCACGTAGTCGAGCATCTGCGCCTTGCGCTCGAAGTCCTCCAGGCTCGAGGGCGCGCCGAACTCGGTGTCCATGTGCGCCATGAACGGCGCAACCGCGCCGTTGCCGCTCTGGTGCCAGTCGTGATACGCCCAGGTGTCGCCGATGGGCCAGCGATCCGGCTCGGGAATGAACGAGCGCAGGCTTTCAAGAGTGGGCACGCTGGGAATGCCCAGCTCGACGCTGAAGCCGCGGTTGATACGGTAATAGGCTTCGAGCGGCTGATACTGATACGGTCCGGAGTTGCGCAGGTTCACCTGGTTCGAGCTGCCGGTGTAGTAGCGGGTGTGATCGAGCGTGCGCACCAGCGCTGCCAGTCCCTGGTTGAGAATGGGCTGCGGAACGCCTTCGTTGCGCCCGCACCACACTACGATGGAAGGATGATGGCGAAAGCGCAGGATGGTGTCGCGCGCGTTCTTCAGGAACAATGCCGGGTCTTCGGCTTCAAGATTGTAATTTTGCGTCGAGTCCCAGAAATCGTTCCACACCATCAGTCCGTATTTATCGGCCAGAGCGTAGAAATTTTCCTCCGTGTCCTGGCCCATCCAGTTGCGAATCATGTTCACGTGCGCGTCGCGATGGAGCCGGAAGTAGGGCTCGAGATGGGCTACGCTGACGCGCTTGCGGCTGTCGTCCATGCCCCAGTTGCCGCCGCGCGCGGCGATGCGGACGCCGTTGACCTTGATGACCAGATCGGTGCCCGGCCAGCCGCCTTCCACGGGGCGGATCGAGGCCGATCCCTCGGCGCCCGGCTCAAGCGAGTGCACCCAGGAGTGACGCATCCAGTCCGGCAGAGTTTGGCCCGGCGGCAAAAGATTGGGTGTCTTGTCGTCGATCTGACGGATGCCCTCGTGGCTTTCGTCGATGAGCGCGAGCGCCTGGTCGTGCGTTCGGCCGGGAAGCACTTCCACGCGGCGCAGGTGGCCCGCTGCATCGAAGAGCGAGGTCTCGTAGCTGAGTTCCCTCATGCCGAAATCGACGTCTCGTTCCGCGCTGATTTTTTGATTGACGGTGAATGTGACATCGAGGGAGTGCAGTGCCGGCTCGCCGTAGCCGTTGGGCCACCACAGGCGCGGATGCTGCACCTTGAGCTGCGCGAAATCCGCAGGCTCCAGCCGGACCACGGTTTCGCCGGGCGCAAGATGCAGATGTTTGCTCACTTTCACATCGTCAAAACCAGCCGTCAGATCGCCATCGACAGGCTCGCCGGCGGTGTTGGTGAGCGGGGCTTCGATCTCGATGTCGGCTTCGCTCAAGTCAGGCTTAGGCAAGACGGTAATCACATTCAGATCGCCGATCTCGACCGGGCCCGATGCGGTCAGCGTCACCTCCTGCCAGATGCCGGTGTTGCGATCGCGAATGCCGGGAATCCAGTCCCAGCCCTCCGCCGCCGCAAACGTCGGGCCGTCCAGAACCTCCATGCCTCCGTTGTCTCCGGGCCCGGCTTTGATGGACTGCTCGTGGGCGATGCCGGGATGAGGCGGCGGCGAAACGCGCACCGCCAGCGCGTTCTCGCCCGCGGGCGTCACCAGTCCGGTGACGTCGAACGTGCCGCGCAGGAATGCTCCCTTGATGCCGCCGAGCTGCTTGCCGTTCAGCCACACCTCGGCGGCATAATTGATGCCTTCAAAGGTAAGCGTCAGACGCCGGCCGCGCGCCGCCGCGGGCGCCTTGAACTCCACGCGGTACCAGTAATCCTGGTGCGCCAGGCTTTCAGGAATGGCGAGATTGTTGAGCCCGTAATCGGGATCGGGGTAAATGCCCCGATCGATCATGGTGGTGAGCACGGTTCCGGGAACCGTGGCCACCAGCCAGTCCTTGTCGGCAAAGCCGGCTTTCGAAATCTCCTCGCCGGCGGCCTTCACCTGCGGGGCCGCGGCCAGCCTCCAGCCGCCTTCGAGCTTCCATGGGTTGCTTCCCACCAAATCGCTCCGAAGGTCTGCCGCACGCAGTGCTTTCGCTACCGGCTTTTGAATGCCGCCCTTGCCGCGCGGCAAGGTCGAGGGGTCCTGCGGGGCGCTCAATCCGGCCTGCGCGCGTGTCTGCACCGGCCAGTGCTGCGAAGCCTCTTCGTAGGTGGGCAATGTAAAGTCCGGCGGAGCGGCGGCAAAGGCCTTTATCTGTTCGGCCGTCAGCGCCTCGCGGAAAATCTTGAGTGCGGCAATCTTGCCGCCAAAATGTGCAGTGGCGATTCCCTCGACCGGTTCGGGAGCCATCTCAAGACTCGGCGCGATGTCGCCCTGCGCGATCGCGGTCGCGGCGATTTGCTCACCATCCAGGTAGAGCCTCACCTGCTCGCCGTCGCTCGCCGCCGCCGCCAGGTGCCACTCCGCCGGCGAGAGCGGGTCGCTGCCGGAGACGAGGTGCGTACCCTGCACCCGGCCCAGCCACAGCCCCAGGCGGTGATCCTCGACGCCGATGAAGCGCGCATCTTCGCCGGCCGGGTCGCCGATGCCCGCCAGCAACACCGTGCCCTCAACCGCCTCGGTGGAACGGAACCAGAAAGCCAGCGTCCAGGCCGCCCGTCCGGCCAGCAGCGTTCCCATCGGGCCGTTCAGCGCTGGGGGCTCGGCCAGCGGTTTGCTTAAGCCGGGCCCGTCGGGCAGGAAGACGGCATTGTACGGCCCATAGTCCTCCGCCGGAGCCGTCTGCGCACACACAAGCTGCGGCTGAGCCAGCAGGCACCCGAACCCGAAGGAGGCGTAGAGAAACAGGCAACGGCGTTGAAGGCGCTGGAACTTTGGGCGCGGCAAGGAACGATCTGGAATCTGCATCGTAGCGGCTCCTGAAAACTGCGGCGGCATTTTCGACCAAGGTAACGATACCACCACGGGCGGCCGCCTTGAGAATCCCTGCGCAATGAACCGGAACCGGGCGGATTCCCCGTCCCGCCGCTGAGCCTTAAAGGGCTTAATTACGTGTGTAATTTCTAATGAAATACGCCCCCGCCGCCGATGAACCTGGAAATGAGCCGAAGCGGAGACAGGTTTCTGTGGGCGGCCGCCATCGCGGGCGCACTGTTGGCTGGGGGAAGTCTCGGTGGTGCGTTTTGGGACAGGTCCGTTTTCCCAACGCACAAATCCATCCGCGAGCTCCCCGATCTCCCGCTGCATTCTTCTGTTCATCTGGTAGGAGTTGTCACTTACACGGATATTCCCGCAAATCGGTTCTGGATTGAGGATGAAACCGGGGCCGCGGTGCTTCTGGCAAGCCCGGTCCGGGCGGGTGTGAAGGTGGGCGAGACGGTGGCCGTGGACGCGGCCAAGACCTCGCGCTACGACACAAATGTTGGTGCGGCGAGCATGGCGCTCAAGAATGTGACCGTTCGTTCCTCTTTGGCCCGCGTCAAGCTGCCGCCGCCCTTTCCCGCGTCCTTGGCCAATTTCCCTGATGCGGATAAGAACGGCGCGCGCGTCCAGATCTCGGGCGTCGTCCAGGAGGCGCACGTCGACGGCGATGGGCGCGCGTGGCTGTCGATCACCGGGTCCGGCTCGACGCTCGAAGTGTCGGTCGCAAGACCCGGAGGCGACTACTCCAAACTGGTGAATGCCACCATTCGCGTCACCGGGCTTACGGAGCTGCTGCGCAATTCCGACGGAACCCTGGTCTCCAGGCAGCTCTGGGTCCCTTCCGGAAGCGACCTGGAGGTGGAACAGCCCGCTCCGGCCCGCGATCCACTCTATTCGATTCGCGGCCTCTACCGGGATAGCGCCACCGTGACCGGCCATCGCATTCGCATCCGTGGACGCGCGGCCGCAGTCTTTCCCGATTCGATCCTGCTCGAAGACCGCTGGGGAGCGATCGAATGCCGCCTTGACCGGGCGCCGGGATTCCGCGCCGGATCGGCGGTGGAAGTAACCGGGTTTCCCAACGCCAATGGGCTGCGGCTGGACCTCTTCGACGCATATGCAGTGGAAGTACCGGACGGGCAAGCCAACCCGCCCGGCGAGGACGGCGACCGCCTGCCGCCGCTGGCCACCGTAGCGGCCGTTCGAACGCTCTCCGCTTCCCAGGCCGCGCTCGCCTTGCCGGTGCGCATCACGGGCGTGATCACGCACAACGATTCAATCTGGCGCCAGCTTTTTCTTCAGGACTCGACCGGAGGAATCTACGTCAAGTATTCGGGCGCACATCCTGAGCTGTGCGCCGGTCTGCGCGTAACCGCAACCGGAATCACGAATCCAGGCAACTACGCTCCCGTCATCGTGGCTCCGAAGTTCCGGGTGGACGGCACGGCGCCCTTCCCTGCACCGGTTCCCGCAACTCCTGAGGCAGCCAACGCGGGGCTGCTCGACTCGCAGTATGTGAGCGTCGAAGGCGTCGTCCATCCCATCAAATTCGGAGAGGATCCCGGACATCCCATCCTCACCTTCGAGCTCTATTCGTCGTTCGGCCAGATTCATGTCTCCACTTCGCCGGGCTTCCCCGATCTCCGCCAGACGGGCAATCTTGAAGATGCCCGGGTCCGCATCCGCGGCGTCTTCGGCACTCTGTTCAACTCGCGCCGGCAGCTTGTGGGATATCAGTTGCTGATCTCCACTCCTTCGCAGATCCAGGTGATCGAGCCCGCGGTCCGCGATCCCTTCGCCATGGAGGCCACGCCCATCGGAGCGCTGCTGCGCTTCTCGCCGGGCGTCCGCTTCGGCCATCGCGTCAAGGTGGCGGGCTCGGTAACCATGACCGGAAGCGATTTTCTTTACCTGCAGGACCAAAGCGGCGGCGTGGAATTGCACGGCAAGGCCGGCGCCTTCCGCGTCGGCCAGCGCATCGAGGCCATCGGCTACCCTTCCCTGGTGGGCAGGTACTCGCCCGACATCACCGACGCCGAGTTTCGCAGCCTGCCGGGATTGGGCCAGGTTTCTCCGCGATCCGCGACCGCGGAGTCCATCCTCAAGGGCCGTTACGACTCGCAATTGGTCACCACCGAAGGCCGGCTGCTGACCGCGCTGCATGGGCCCGGCACCGTCAATCTCGTCCTCCAGTCCGGAATCCAGACCTTCACCGCGCAACTCGACACCGCCGACCTGGGCGCCGCTCCCTGGAAGTTCAGGGAAGGCAGCGTACTTGATCTCACCGGCGTCGCATCCGCGCAAATCGATCCCAACAAGCTTTACCGGCTCCTGGACGACGACCCCGCCACCTTCAGGATCCTGCTTCGCCGCCCTGAAGATGTTGCCGTGCTGCGCGCCGCGCCGCTGTGGACGGCCAGGACCCTGTTGCCGCTGCTGGTTTTGTTCTCCCTGCTCATCGTTGCCGCGCTGGTTTGGGTCGGCGTGCTGCGGCGGCGCGTGCACGCGCAGGAGGCGGCTCTCGAGAAGGCGTCGCAAACCGCGCAGGCCATCAGGGATCTTTCCGCGGCCATGCAGGAGGTCTCGAGCGGGCAGCGATTCGACACCCAGGTTTCAGTGCGCGGCAGCGAAGACATCGCGCAACTGGTGGTCGGATTCAATCGGATGCTCGCGCAGCTGCTGCAGCAGGACCGCGCCCGGCGCGACGCCGAAGCGAAATTGCAGCACCAGGCGCTGGTGGATGAGCTCACCGGCCTGCCCAATCGCAGGCTGCTCTCCGACCGCTTGTCGCATAGCCTGAACGCGGCCCGCCGCGACCACGGAATGGTGGGGCTCTTGTATATCGACCTGGATGGATTCAAGCTGGTGAACGACAGCCTGGGCCACGCCGCGGGCGACGTGCTGCTGGTCGAAGTCGGCCGGCGGCTGAAGGCTCGCACCCGGGAGAGCGACACGCTGGCTCGCATCGGCGGCGACGAATTTACCGTCATTCTCGATCGCATCCAGACCCGCGCCGATGCGGAACGAGTGGCCGAGGGCCTGCTTGATTCGCTCGCCTCTCCCTTCCGCATCGAGGGACACGAGATTACCATCGGCGCCAGCATCGGCATCAGCATCTTCCCCGACCACGGCAGCGCCAACGACGACCTGCTGCAACAGGCGGATAGCGCCATGTACGCGGCCAAGCAGAGCGGCAAGAATCGCGTTGTCCATTTCAGCAACGATCTCAGCGTCGCGGTTCGGGAGCGCTTGATCCTGGAAAATGAGCTTCGCCGCGCGGTGGCCAACGGCGAGATTTACGTGCATTACCAGCCGGAATTCAATCTCGCCACCAATTCCATCCTGCGCTTTGAGGCGCTGGCCCGTTGGACGCATCCGAATCTCGGCGTCATTCCTCCCACGAGCTTCATCCCCGTGGCCGAGGAGTGCGGCCTGATCGTCCCGCTGGGAGCCTACGTCATGGAGCAGGCCTGCCGGCAGGCATTGAGCTGGCAGGCAATCGCAGGCCGCCCCGTTCAGGTAGCCATCAACGTGTCCAGCGTTCAGTTCGCCAGGGAGACATTTATCGCCGAGACCCTTGACATCCTTGAAAGAACCGGGCTGCCCGCGAGCCTTCTGCAATTGGAACTCACCGAATCGGTCACGCTGATCGGCATCGATCGCGCCGCCGAGATGATTCAGCGCCTGAAGAACATGGGAATCAGCGTGGTGATGGACGATTTCGGGAGCGGCTATTCCTGCCTCAGCTATCTGCCCAAGCTGCCTTTCGACGCGTTGAAGATCGACCGCTCGTTTGTGAGCGAGTTGGCCGCCAGCCCTGAGACCCGCGCGCTGGTTCAGTCCATTTTGATTCTGGCCCGGAACCTGGGCATGAAGGTGATTGTGGAAGGAATCGAAAATGAAGCACAGTTGCGCCTGATTCGCGCCATGGGCGGAGTGGAAGGACAGGGATATCTGCTGGGCCGGCCTACGGCCAATCCGCACGCCGAGTTGCGGCTGCGGCGCGCGTCGATGGAAGATGTTTTTGAAGGCAACTTCGAGTCTGTTTTGTGAATTCCGGACTCCTGAAGATGCACTGCCGGGTCAACGGAACGGCCGTCCCATGACCCTGGGAGTGCCCCAGGTCCCGATTTTGGGACCTGGGATAACACGCCTTACGGAGACAGCCGCCCGGCGACCTGCCCCGCCCCCTCGCGCAAGATGAGAAGCCGATTGGCCGCGGCGGAATGAACTCGCTCCACGAGTCCCGAGGGCCAGCGAACTTCAATATCGGCGCTGGTTGCCGCGCCCAGGCCGAAGTGCAGGCGCGGATCGTTCGAAGACAGAAAGCTCGAGCCGCTCAACACTTCCTGCACCTGCACATGGCCGCCGTAGCGTACCAGAACGCGCGCGCCGATCGCGCTGCGGTTGCTCCTGGTGCCTTCCAGGCGAATCTTGATCCAGTGGTTGCCCGGCGGCGCGTCGTTGCGCAGCAGGCTGGGCGGCTCGTTCACGTTCATGATCAGCACATCGATGTCGCCGTCGTTATCGAAGTCGCCAAATGCGGCGCCGCGGCCGATGTGCCGGTCGCTGATGCCTGGGCCGGCCTCCGCGCCCATTTCCGCGAAAGTGCCGTCGCCCCGGTTGCGAAACAGAATGCGCGGAGTGCGGGCGGGAAAATTCGGAATGACGCCGTCCAGCTCCGGAAACAGCGAGCCGGTGGAGACGAAGATGTCGGGATAGCCGTCGTTGTCGAAGTCCGCCAGCCCCACGCCAAAGCTGACGAAGTGCGTTTCCTTGTTGAGGCCGGCCTCGATGGTTACGTCTTCGAAATTGGCTTTGCCGTCGTTGCGGTAGAGACCAGTGGGCTGATTGTAGAAGTGGGTCTTCACCAGGTCGGTATGGCCGTCCAGGTTATAGTCGCCCGCGCAAACGCCCATGCCTCCCATCTTGCGGCCGTCGCCGCTCAAGGCAATGCCGCGGAAGAGCGCTTCCTCGCGGAAAGTGCCGTTGCGGTTGTTCAACAGCAGCAGCGAGGGAGTCGAATCGCAGGCCACGAAGATGTCGGGCCAGCCGTCTTCATCGGGGTCGATCCCTATGGCCGTCAGCCCGTACGAGCCGGTGAAGCCGGCAACGCCGGACTCCCGGGAAACATCGGTAAACGTGCCGTCGCCATTGTTGCGGTAGAGATAGTTCTGCGCCTTGGGCAGGCCCTCCGGGCCGCAGTAAACCGGCACGCCCTCGTAGTTGCAGTTGGGCACGGCCAGCGAAGGCCTGGGCGCGGTGGCGAAATCGAATTCGAGATAGTTGGAAACGAACAGATCGAGATGTCCGTCGCGGTTGTAATCCACAAAAGTGCAGCCGGTGCTGTAGCGCGTGCTGGGATGAAGCAGCCCGGCCTTGGCAGTCACGTCGGTGAAGGTGCCGTCGCCATTGTTGCGATAGAGCTTGTTCTGGCCGTAGTAGGTAAGGAAGAGATCCTCAAAGCCGTCGTTGTTGTAATCGCCCTCGCACACGCCCTGCGCCCAGCCGTTGCCCATCAGGCCGGCCTTGGCGGTTACATCGGTAAAGGTCCCGTTGCGGTTGTTCTTGTACAGCCGGTTGCTCGAGTCAGGCGGCGTGTTTTCGAGCCGGCGCCCGCCGGGGATGAAGATGTCCATCCATCCGTCGTTGTCGAAGTCGAGGAAGGCGCAGCCGGAGCCCATGGATTCGACGATGTACGTAAATCTGCCGGGATCGCCGTAGACCGTGATTTCGGTCAGGCCGGCTTCATGAGCTACATCCGCAAAGCGGGAAAACGGCGCACTGCGCCCGCCCGCAACCGCCGCGCGGAGCCCGCCGGGCAGAAGAGCGGGCGCCCATGCTGCCGGCGCGCTGCGCAGCAATTTGCGGCGCGACCAACAATTCGACTTGTTGCCGCTCGTCACCGCGTGCATCCTCTCCAATCGGCAGCTTGGTTTGCTCAAATCGACGGCAGGTTTCCGTCAGTGCTCATCCGGCGCTTCGGCCAGCTTCCTGCTCAGCCCTTGCGCGCCGGCATTGTCCGGCTCCAGCTTGAGAGCTTCGCCCACGGCCTGGCGCGCTTCCTTGAGTTTGGATTCGGTGGCCAGCGCAGCCGCAAGCGACACCCAGGCCTGGGCGTTGTCGGGCGCGGCCTTCACCACCAGCCGGAATTGCTCTTCAGCCGCGGCATTCTCGCCGGCCTGGAACTCCATGTAGCCCAACTGGTATTGCGCCAGGACAAATTTCGGATCGTTCTTGATCGACTGTTCCAGAGCCGCGCGTTCGCCATCGCGCTCGCCCAGATCGTCAAGCACCAGCGCCAGCCGGTAGGCAAGCACGGCATTCATCGGCTGCGCGGCGCAGGCCTCGCGATAGAGATCGGCCGCTTTGCGGTTATCGCCGCCCTTCGCCGCCTCGGCGGCTTGAGTGGCCTTCAGCACCGCCAGCGCCTGATCGGATTCTTCCTGCAATTTCTGCTTGTAGAGTTCGAGCTGCCGCTCAGCCTCTTCGGTTTCGCCCAGGGTGCGCAAAGCTTTCGACAACTCGAAGTGGATTTGCGGTTCGTCCGCACCCAGCTCGATGGCTTTTTCAAGCTGCGCCTTGGCCCCGGCGGCGTCCTTCAACTGCGCCAGCACCAGGCCGAGGTTGACGCGCGGGTTGTAGTCGCCGGGGTTCAGAGCAACCGCCTCTTCCAGATGTCTGCGGGCGGCCGCATAGTCGCCGGCCTTGCGCTCCAGAAAGCCATTCAGATTGAGCAAATCGGCATCCCGCGGAGCCAGCGCCAGCAGCTTGCGGCCCAGCGGCGCCGCCGCGTCGTAGTCGCCCACCACCACCAGCGTGCGCAGATCAATGCGCTGCGCCTCCAGGTCATCGGGCTTGCGGCGGGCAATCTCCTCGGCCATCGTCCGCGCCGCCGCGTAGTGCGACTGGTGTGCGTTGAGCGAGACCAGCGCCGAAGTCAAAGCGTCGGAATCGGGATCGCTCTTCAGACCATCGCTCAGCACCTGCGCGGCATCGTCGAACATCTCCGCCTTGCGGTACGCGGCGGCCAGATCGAGGGTGAGATTCTCGTCGCGCGCCGCCGGGCGCAGGCTGCGGATGACCGCGTCGTAATTCCCTTCGGCCAGCCAGCCTTTGGCCTGGCCGTCAAGAGCCGCCTTCGAGGCGGGGTCGATCTTGAGCGCGGCCCGCCAGGCTTCGGCTGCGCACTCGGTCTCGTGATTCCGGTCGAACCACGCCCCCAGCGCAATATAAGCATCGGCGTCGGGATGGGCGCCGAGCCGCGCCTCGAGCGGTGCCGGACCGCTGCACGCCGCCCACGCGCCGGCGCACAGGTCAAGACAGACCACAAGCGAGAACCCGGTCCTGGAAAAGGTCCAATGCACGGAGATGCCCGCCAACCAGCATAGTCGATCATTGGGGCCTCTGCACGAGCACCCGGCCCGTACCAGAGCCTTTACACCGGCTTCCCAGCCTCAGCCTGCCGTCGGGCCGTCCGGGGAATATCGGATTCTCCCTGATCCACATATCTGCCCCCTCCCATGGCAAAGATTTGCCAGAACCGGCAGGCATTGAATCGCCATGCAAAAAGGCAATCGCCGCCGATGCGCGCTGCTCACAATCCGCGTTATTCATGAACGTGATGGTTTGCTGCTGACTACGAGCCGCAGCGAAACAAGCATCGGACGGAAATGAGGAACGGGCAAAAAAGAGTCGCGTACTGACGGACTCACGGACTCACGGCACACGCAACGCAGCAAAAAGTGAGAATTCGATTGCTAAGGAGCATTCCGCAGCCTATGCAGAGTCTTCCGGGCAACATGGCGGCAATTCAAGAAAGCAGCTCGGTCCGGTCAATCGTCACTGCCGGATTCCGGTACCGCTTCTTGTGGCTGATGGTCGTCTTCGGCGTCATTGCGTTGACGTTGGCTTATGTTCTCCTCGCCCCGCGCAGGTACATCTCCGAGATGGACATTCTGGTCCAGAACAAGCGCGGTGACGAGCAAATCACTCCCAGCCGCATCAACGGCGAAATCACAATCAATGGAGTGACCGAGGAACAGATCAATTCGGAGATTCAGTTATTGATCGGTCGAGGCCTCGCTAACCAGGTAGTGGATCCCGATTGGAACAGCCAGGACGAAACAAGGATGTCTCGCGAACAGCTCAAGGCGCACGACGAGGCGGTAGCCGGCTTCGAGAAGCATCTTTCCGTGAGCATGATCAGGAAGTCGAACGTGATTCATGTTTCGTTCGTCGCGCCCAACCCTAAGACCGCAACCGACACGTTGAACCGGCTTTTGACGGCGTTCCTGAAAAAGCAGCAGGAAATCGCGCAGCCTCCGGGCACCTCCAAGTTCTTCGCCGATCAGGCGGCGAGCTATAAGCAGCAACTCGATCAGGCGCAACAGCAGCTGGCGGCATTTCAGCAGCAAAACAAGATCGTTTCCCTCTCGGATTCCGAACAAGTGCTCGATCGCGAGATCAACGATGAACAGACCGATCTGCGCGGAACGGATGCTCAGATCAGTGAATTGACACAGCAGCTGGGCTCCCAGACGCGCCATCTCAAGAACATTCCTGACCGGCAAATGACACAGGTCCGCACCATTCCCAACGACTATTCCATCGAGCGGCTGAACACCATGCTCGCCGAGCTCCAGAACAAGCGCACGGAGCTCCTGACCAAGTTCAATGAAAACGATCGCCTTGTGCAGGAGGTGAACCGGCAGATTGCCGACACCAGTGCAAATCTGGCGAAGGCGCAGCAGATGACATCGCAGGAGCACGATACGGATGTCAATCCGGTCTGGCAGTCCGTCACCGGATCGATCATCCAGAATGAAACCCAGCGCGAGGCATTGAAAGCAAGGCGCATCGCGTTGGCCAGGCAAATTGGATCTCTTCAGAGCCAGTTATCGGGTGTTGAAAGCTCCACTGTTCCCTTCGACACTCTCCGCCAAAAGGTCGCGGATCTCCAGAATAACTATCAGCTCTACGCCCAAAAGCGCGACGAGGCCGAGATAGCGGACCAGATGAACGCAAACCGGCTTCTGAACGTCGCGGTCGCGCAGAATCCGACCTACAGCGTGACGCCCTATCGGCCAAAGCCGGCAATCGACATCGTTCTGGGTACGTTTACCGCTGCATTCATAGCCAGCTTCCTGGTGTTTTTCGCCGAGATTGGGCGCAACACCTTTGCATGTTCGGTTGAAGTTGAAAGAGCTTTGCAGCTCCCGGTACTGTCTGAAGTTCCTCTTATAGGTCCTGGGAATCGAGGAAATAAACACACAGAGTTCATGCCGGTCTTTATCGGTATGGGGACGCCGCCAGCGCAGGCGAACGAACCTGGAAAGACCGCCCCCACACTCGTTCGCTATCGAAGGGAGCCGCACATCCTATGATCGCATCCCTGAATTTATCCGCCGCTCCCGCTATGCAGACCCATTTGGATGGCGTGCAAAGCTCCGTCTTTCATACTCTTCTCTACACCGTGTTTCAAAAGCCGCGCGATCCTGATCTGGGCGGAATTGTCGTCGCCATCAGCTCGCTCAATCCGGGCGAGGGAGTCACATTTGTCGCGCGAGCCTTGCTTCGCGAACTGAGCAGCTTCGAGCTTAGTTCCGTTGCAGGCGTCAACATGAGCTTTCTCCGCAAGCTGCATGAGCCCACGCTGGAGGCGATCAGGAACTCGATTCGCACCACCGAGCCTGCCCCGTCTGAAGATGTGCGCGCTCTTTCCCGGCGGAGAAGAGGCGCTCTTGTTGGCGAAGATTACCGTGGTCCCTGGGATGCAAGCTGGCAATACCGCCGCGATTGCATCGACTTGCTGCGTTCCGAGTTCGATCACAGCATTATCGACTGCCCTTCGCTCAAGACCACGGGCGATCTGCTCAGCATTGCTCCCTTTGTAGACGGAGTCCTGCTTGTAATCGAAGCGAACCGTACGCGCCGCGACGAGCCGCGCCAGGCTGAATACAGCATCGCTGCGGCCGGAGGCAAGCTCCTTGGTTTCATCCTCAACAAGCGAATCTGCGAAATGCCCATGTGGCTCGATCGCATGCTCTGAGTGAATCGCGCCTGAACGGGGCGCGCGGGAGGCGTTGATGATCCGGCGGCTTGTTTTATTCATGATCGCATTTCTTGTGCTTCAACCTGGCGCCCGGGGCGACGAACAGCTTCATCAAAGGCCGATCTACACGCTTCATATCGGCGATGTTATCGCGTTGAGTTATCGCCTCACGCCTGAATTCAACCAGACGGTCGCGGTTCAACCGGATGGATACGTGGATCTGCAGGTCGTGGGCAATGTTAAAGTCGCGGGGCTCACTATGGACCAGGTGCACGACGAGATTGTGGGGCTTGCTTCAAGCCAGTTGAATCATCCCGTGCTCGCCATCACGCTCAAGGAGTTCCAGCAGCCTTACGTCGTCGTTGCCGGGGAAGTGGCCAAGCCGGGCAAGATTGAAATACACGAGGACACAACCGCTCTCCAGGCAGTGATGCTGGCTGGAGGGTTCATGCCGTCTGCGCGGGATACGCAGGTCATACTCTTCCGGCACATCAACCAGGATACCGCCGAAGTGCGCCGCCTCAACCTGCATGACATTAAGAGCCATGCGCAGCTGGAACACGATACCGAGCTCCAACCCGGCGACATGCTCCTTGTTACTCGCAATAAACTGGAGCACTTGTCCCGCTTCATGAAAGCCACCAACCTGGGAGTTTATTTCAACCCCTTCCCAGTGGTTCCCTGAGAACCAGGTCCGGAGGATTGCCCGTCGCGGGCGCGTTCCATGCGCGTCCTGAGGAAGCTGCACGCGCTTTATCCATCAGCGGAGGAGTTCATGCGGTCTGAATTGCAATCTGAATCACAAGGAACGGCCAGCCTTAGATTGTTCGCCTCTCCGTGGGCCCGGCAAGCGCCGGCAAACGCCGCATTGCGGCTGCCCGCGTTTGTAGCGCAAGCGATAACCGGGAGGTTTGCGGGAATCGTTGATCTCGTCCTGCTGAGCGCTTGTTTAATCTACTTCGCGCTGTGGGCGGTCAATGCCCGTCCCGCATTAAATCCACTGGCCCTGCTGTCCATGAGGATGTCGATCGCCCACTTTTGCATGCTGGCCATATGCTGGATGATCTGGCGCGCCGCCTTCTTTTATTGCGGGCTCTACACCTGGCAACACATCCGTTCGGCGCCAGGTGTCGCCGGGCGTGTGGCTTTGGCCGCCGGTTTTTGCGCGCTCGTTCAGGCGTGGGTGATCGCCGCGCAATGGCATCATGGCCATTTTCTGCGCATCGCGCTCTACACCTGGATCGCCTCCGCTATCTGCGCCGTCATCTCGCGCGTAGCGATCGGCACTTTTCATATCTATATCCGGCCAAGCCTCAGGCGAACAAGAAACGCAGTCATCGTAAGCAGTTCCGCCGGCGTCGCAGATCTCGTCGATGAACTGAAATCGCATACCGAATGGAAATACAGAGTTCTCGGCCTGGTCGGCTCTGCCCCGGCAGAGATCGCGGGAACATCCCTTTCGATCCTGGGCCGGATCGGAGATCTCGAAGAAATACTCATGCACCAGGTTGTGGACGAAGTGATCGTCACGCTCTCATTGAAATCGCATTACGCCGCGATTGAGCGCGTCATTGCCGTTTGTGAGCGTGTGGGAGTGGAGGTTCAGTATTCAGAAGAGCTGTTCGGCATCTCACGCTCAAGCCACTGTCATCGCGCAGATCGGGAGCAGCGAAAAGTGGTTCTGAAAATGGTGCCGGAGGATTATCGGCACGGAATCAAACGGGCGGTCGACATTGCAGGCGCATTGTTCGGCTTGACGGCCTGCGCTCCAATCTTCCTGATCGCGGCAATCCTCATTAAATGCACCAGCAGCGGACCGGTGCTCTTCAGGCAGGAACGCTATGGCCTGGGCAAGCGCACTTTTTGCATCTACAAATTCCGCACCATGGTCGAGAACGCTGAAGCGGCGCAGGCACAGCTCGAGCACCTGAACCAGAACAGCGGGCCCGTGTTCAAGATATTCAAGGACCCGCGTATTACAAGAATAGGCGCATTCCTGCGCAAGACCTCGATTGACGAACTGCCTCAACTCGTCAATGTTCTCAAAGGCGACATGTCTCTGGTGGGCCCGCGGCCGCTGAATCTGCGCGATGTAAGCCGATTCTCTGAAGCGTGGTTGATGCGCAGGTTCAGCGTAAAGCCCGGGTTGACCTGCCTGTGGCAGATCAGCGGGCGGAGCAATGTAAGCTTCGACCGCTGGATCGCACTTGATTTGCACTATATCGATCATTGGTCGCTGCAGCTGGACTTCAGAATTCTCGTGATGACCGTACCGGCAGTCATCAAGGGAGCCGGCGCCGCATGAGTGCATCCAGAAAAACCCGCATTCTTTACGTGAATCATACCGGGCTTGTGAGCGGCGCGGAAAAGGTCCTGATCGATATTCTGCGCGGGCTCAATCGCGACCGCTATGAGCCGGATGTGACTTGTCCCTCGCAGGGCGGTCTGGCCGCGGAGGTGCTCGGGCTGGGAATCGCTTGGCTGCCGATGCCGGCGATCGAAGCAAGATTCGCGGGACGGCCAGGCCACGTACTCCACGCGATAGCGCCGCTCTTCAGGTCGGTCGCAGAACTGCGAAAACAGATTCGCATGCTTTCCCCGGACCTGATTCACGCAAATTCCATCCGCGCCGGCATCGTGGCCTCGCTTGCGGCAATGGGAACGGGCAAACCGGTGATCTGGCACGTCCACGACACGCTGCCGCGGCACCCTCTCAGCACCGCCATCCGCGCATGCGTGCTGTTGCGGCGCCGCACCCGAGTGATTGCCGTGTCGAATTCAACCGCGGCGAAGTTCCGCGGGCGTTTCCCGCTGGGAAAGAAAGTGCGCACCATTTACAACGGCGTGGATCTGAGCAGGTTTCCCCCCAGGCAGCCCGGAAGGCCTGGCTTCAGGGAAAGCCTTGGTCTCTCCGATGACGACTTCCTGGTCTGCGCGATCGGGCAGATCTGCGCTCGAAAGGGGCTTCTCGAACTGGTTGGCGCCGTGCGGCGAATCATCGCGCAGGCGCCGCAAATCCACCTTGTGCTGGTGGGCAAGGTTGTCTTCCCGCATGAAGAGGATTATCTGGATGATCTGCGGGCCGCGGTAACGGCGTCCGGGATCGACGATCGCATTCATTTCGCCGGCGAGCTGCGCGACGTGTCTCCCGTTCTGCAGGCCGCAAATCTTCTCGTCCTCAATTCGCGGGATGAGCCGTTCGGTTTGGTGGTGATCGAATCCATGGCCAGCGGCACGCCTGTTTTGGCGACCCGCGTCGGCGGTATTCCGGAGATTGTTACGGACGCAGAGGATGGATGGTTGATCGAAAGCGGGGACACTTCAGCCCTGGCATTGAAATTGCTTGAATTATCGCGAAACAGAGGCGCTCTCTTGCGCGTCGCGGAGAGGGCGCAATTGTTTACCTGTTCCAGGTTCTCACTGGAGCGCTTCCAGAGCGACATATCAAACCTCTATTCCGAGCTGGACCCGAACAACTGTCCGGCGAGGAGTGTTCGCAGCCGCCCTGCGCTTGCCGGAAGCGGCAACAACTAAGGAGTCTCCATGCCCAGGATCGCGCTTTTTCAGGATTATCTCGCGCAGCACGGCGGCGCGGAACGAGTCACCGAAGCTATTCACCAGGCACTTCCCGAAGCGGACCTGCATTCGACGCTGTTCGTGCCGGAAAAAATGTCCCCTTACCTGCGTGAAGTCAAGACAAAAACAACCTGGATGCAGCATCTACCGGCGAAATCGAAGCTTTATCGGCACTATTTTCTCTTTTATCCATTTGCAGTGGAATCCGCGCATCTTGAGGACTACGACCTTGTCATCAGCAGTTGCTGCGGATATGCCAAAGGAGTGAAACGCGGAAGCAACGCTGTTCATGTCTGCTACTGCCACAACCCGATGCGTTGGGTGTGGCGGCTGCCGGAGTACATGGCCCGGGAAAATTTCAATGCGCCCACCAGATTTATCCTGCGCACCATGTTGAAGGGGCTCAAGCAATGGGAGATGAAGGCGGCCCTCAGGCCGGATTATTTCATTGCCAACTCGCACATCGTGGCGCGCAGGCTCAAGGATGCGTTTGGAGTCGACGCAACCGTGATTGAACCGCCCATTGAAACATCGCGATTCTGGATCAGCAGGAATGTTGACGACTACTATCTTGTTCTCTCCCGCCTGGTGTCTTACAAAAGGATTGACCTTGCGGTACAAGCGTGCACGCAAACGGGCCGCCGTCTGGTGGTGATTGGCGATGGACCCGACCGTGAGCGGCTGAAGTCGATTGCGGGACCGACGGTCACGTTCCTGGGACGGCAGCCTGATCGAGCCGTAAATCGCTATGCCAGCCGCTGCCGCGCGCTGATTTTTCCTGGCGAAGAGGATTTCGGAATGGCGCCACTCGAGATCAATGCAGCCGGTAGACCCGTGGTAGCGTATGGCGCGGGTGGCGCAACGGAGACGGTGATCGAACAGTTAAACGGGATCCTGTTTCACGAACAGACGCCGGATGCTCTGATTGAAGCGCTCGAAAGATGCGAGCACCGGATTTGGGATCCGCTGGCGATCCGAAATGTTTCCCAGCGCTATGACATTCATCTTTTTCAGGAGCGGCTGCTTGATTTTCTCAGCAAGGTGTCTCCTCTGATCCGCGAATATCGAATGCTCCGCCGGAGGGCTGGATGAGTTCAATACCCATTGCGGCAGCGAGCGAAATTGCCGGAGCCGCAGCCGGGCCGCGGCGCGGCTTACGCGCCGTGGTGCAATCCGTCGGCAGCAAGTCTGCGATTCTGGCGTTGCAGGCGGGCACCGGCATTCTGACCGCGAGAACGCTGGGGCCGGCAGGCCGCGGCGAGCTGGCCGCCATGATTCTGTGGCCTCTCTTTATAGCCAGCGTAACTACGCTGGGCGTACCGAGCTCCCTCATTTATCACCTGCGCAGCCGTGCCGGCGCACGCGACCGTCTGGTAGCCAACGGATTTGCGATTGCAGCAGTGACGGGCGTTGTGGCTGCTGGGGTCGCGGCCGGATTTCTGCCGTGGTGGCTGCATCAGTACCCTCCGGACGTGATCCGCGCGGCGCAATGGTTCCTGTTGACTGTGCCTCTGTGCTCGGTCACGCTTGCCGGAAGAGCGGCGCTCGAAGCATCGCACGATTTTGCGGCTTCGAACTCAATTCAGATCCTTACTCCTCTGGTTACGCTGTTGGGGCTGGTGCTCTTCCTCGCACTGCACCGCATGAACCCTTACGCCGCAGCGGCCGCCTATATCGCCGCCTCGCTTCCATCGTTTTGCTTCATGGTTTCGCGGGTCATGCGCATTGGAATCCGCGCGGCACGGCTTGAATTCGCATTGCTGAAACAGATTCTGCAGTACGGAATACGGTCCTACGGGATTGACATTCTGGGAACGCTGGCGCTGCAAGTGGACCAGGTGCTAGTTGTGAGCCTGTTGAGCGCGGGTGCGATGGGGTCTTATGTGGTGGTGTTGAGTCTTTCGCGCATGCTCAATGTGTTTCAAACCTCCGTTGTGATGGTTCTGTTCCCGAAGGCAGCCGGCCACGATGCGCAAAAAGTGTTGGCGATGACGGGCGATTCAGTGCGCATGAGCGGGCTGGTGACGGCGGCCTGCGGTGCGCTGGTATGCATCGCCGGACCAACGCTGCTGCGGGCTCTGTACGGAGCGGAATACGTTGCCGCGGCCGGAGCCCTGCGCATCCTGGTTTTGGAGGCAGTTCTCGCCGGAGTTACATTTGTTCTGGCGCAGGCATTTATGGCCCTCAATCGCCCCGGCGTGGTGACGGTCTTGCAAGGGATCGGCCTCTCATTGAGCCTTCCGATGATGTTATGGCTGATTCCCCGCTACGGAATTTACGGCGCCGCAATCTCACTTCTCGCATCCACCTGCGCGCGATTGCTTTTTGTGTGTGCCGGATTCAAGGTGTTTCTCAAAGTCGCGCCGCCGCGTATTTTGCCTGCCCGGCGCGATCTCCTTACATTCATCGGCGCCTGCAGTTCCCTTGCAAGGGAGCGTGCCGTATGATAT
Source organism: uncultured Acidobacteriaceae bacterium (assembly GCA_963770555.1). Classification (GTDB taxonomy): domain Bacteria; phylum Acidobacteriota; class Terriglobia; order Terriglobales; family Acidobacteriaceae; genus Telmatobacter. The sequence continues at coordinate 1,364,928 of CAVYQC010000005.1, read as the reverse complement.
CCGCCCGTCAAGCCGGCAGCCAGGCGGTTGTCGCACCGCTTCCCAGCCAAGCCGGGCGCAGGCTGCAGATCGCTAGTGTTATCGCGGCGATGGTGGCCATTCCAGCTCTCACCATTGCGGGCGGCCAGGCCGGCGTACTGAGAGTGGCTTTCCCTGTGCTCAGCATCTTGGTCGCGGGCTTTCTGCTCTGGCGTTCGAAGCCTGCCTACGTGGGTCTCGTAATCTGGCTCTGGTTCCTCACGCCTTTCCTGGGACGCATGGCGGATTTTCAAGGGGGGTGGTCTCCGGCATCCGCGGTGGAATTGGCTCCGTATCTCGCCGCGGGCCTCTCCGGACTTCCCTTGCTGGCATCCATGGGGAGCCTTGGCAACCGCAAGGTGTTTCCCTTTGCATGCGCCCTGGTCGCCATCTTGTATGGATTCATTCTTGGACTGGTGAGCCTGCCGCTGTTCGATGTGCTGCGCGCATTGCTCAACTGGCTCGTGCCGGTGCTCTTCGGGCTCTTCATCTACCAGAACCGCGAGCTTTACCCGCAATTCAAACGAGTCATTGAACGCTCTTTCCTGTACGGGACGTTGCTGTCCGGAGCTTACGGCATCTACCAGTTTTTTGCGCTGCCGGAATGGGACCGCATGTGGATGCTGAATGTGCAGATGAATTCGTTCGGCGCTGTCGAGGCCATGAAGGTACGAGTCTTCAGCACCATGAACGCGCCTGCCATTTATGCGGCCGTAACCATGTGCGGCTTAATGCTCCTTTTCAACCAGAGCGGCAAGCTGCGCCTGTTTTCAGCGGCGTGCGGGTTCGTTGGACTCATGCTGACGGTGAGCCGCGCGTCATGGTTGAGCCTGGCCGCGGGCGCCGTCTACCTGATGCTGCGCACCGGGACTCGCCAACGTGTCCGCCTTGCATTCGCGGTCTTCGCATGCGGCGTGTTTCTGATCGGTCTCGCGCAGATTCCGGTGCTGCACGACTTGCTTTTGCAAAGGGTCCAGTCCTTCTCTGACCCAAGCCAGGACGTAAGCTTTTCTGCGCGGATTGAGGGGCACGAACAGGCCTTCCGTCAGATTGCGCAGGAACCATTTGGCGAAGGGCTGGGAAGCACCGACGCCAACCACAATACTGAGGGCGACGATGCCATCATCGGGCCGCACGACAGTACATTGCTTGAGTTCCTGTATTCCCTGGGATGGATGGGAACGCTGGTCTATGGATTGGGGCTGGGAACCCTGGCATTTCAGTTGATCAAAGCGGGACATGACGATCCTTTTGTCGTTTCGTCGAAGGCCATCCTCATCGGTTTTGCGGCGCAGTGTCTTCTCAACAGCGTAATGATCGGAGTGCTCGGCTTCATGGTATGGACTTTTGCCGCCATGAGTATCGCTGCCGCGGATCGTTCAAGAAAAGCAGAAGCCTCCGTCGAGAAGCAAGCCCGCCGAGCGGTCAGTCTTGCCGCCGCATAGGAGACCTGAGTGCGCGTAGTCCACATCCTCAATGACGTAACCGGCCGCGGCAATGGCATTGTGAATACCGCGGTCGATCTTGCCCTTGAGCAGGCGCGGCAAGGCCTTGACGTTGCCGTTGTATCGGCGGGAGGCGAATACCAGCCGCTTCTGGAACGAGCAGGCGTTGTTCATCTGACGCTCGGCCAGCCGAGCAAGCCGGCGCAATTGCTCCGGGCCATCCGGGCGCTCCAGACGCACCTGCGCGAGTTCCAGCCGGATGTAGTGCACGCCCACATGCAAACGGGGCTGCTGCTGGCCTGGTGGTGCAGGCATTTCCAACCATTCGCACTCGTCGGCCATGTGCACAACGTCCATGATCGCCAATCCATTCTCATGGGCCTGGCGGACCGCGTGATTGCAGTCAGCGAATCGGTAGCTGCCACCATGGCTGCCCAGGGAATCGCGAAAAGAAAGATTCGAGTCGTCTTGAATCGGACGCTTGGAAGCGAACGCGTTCCCCCTCTTGCGGCAATTGACCCGGCGCCTCTCGAGCGGCCATCGATTGTGACTGTATGCGGCATGAACCCACGCAAAGGAATCGAGGATCTCATCGCTTGCTTCGAGCTGGTTGCGCGCGAGTTTCAGCACGCGCATCTGTATCTGGTTGGCGACGGGCCCGATCGGCAGCGATTCGAGCGCCTGGCGAAGAGGGCCAGGTCGTCGGATCGAATTCATTTTGAGGGCTATCGGCCAATCCCGCAGGCCTTCCTGCTGAGCGCCGACGTATTTGTGCTGGCTTCGCGGCGCGAGTCCTTTGGGCTTGTACTGATTGAGGCAAGGCAAGCCGGCTGTGCGATCGTTGCCACGGATGTAGACGGAATCTCCGAAGCGCTCGACGGAGGACGCGCCGGGATGCTCGTTCCGCGGAAAGATGTGCAGGCATTATCCGCTGCCCTTCGTGCAATGCTGAGCGACCGCGACCGCCGCGAACAATGGCAACGCAAAGCGAAAGTGGGGATCGGCAGGTTCTACGTGGATCGTATGGCGGCTGAAGTGAGCGAAGTCTACGAGAAGCTGGTCGCAACCGAAGCCGCACATTGCCTCTCCTGAGGCGCCGCGGCAGAGACTGCGTTCGCATCGATCAGAATGATATCTCCAAAACCAGCGGCTGATCCGGAATCTCAAGCGGCACGCTCGTTTCATCGTTCCATATATGAGCCGGGCCGGCCTGCGTCGCCGGCTGATAAAGCGCGATGCGGCGCGCCTCGCGTCTGAGCGTCAGCGCCGCGGTCACGTCCGGGTTATGGATATCGGTTTGGCGCACAACGTCGTAGCTTGAAATCTCCTGCCAGAAAATCAGGTCGAATGTGCCATTCGATTTCTCGAGCAACAGGTGGTGAATCTGCGCGTCTTTGGAATTGAGCGACCAGGTCAATTGCCGCAGACTCGCCGGCTCGCTTGAGTCGCTGAGCTCCGCGATCAGGTTTTTCAAGGCGGCGAAAGCAGGCTTCTCCGATCCATCCGCGCGGATCAGGCCCCAGTGCATCTGCGGATCGGTCAGTCCGGGGTCGGGCGCCTCATCCATGAATTCGTAGAGGTAAGTCCGCGGAACGCCGTGCGCAAAGTCCTCGAGGAACAGCCGCGAAATGTATTTGGCAGCCGCGGCTTCCGATATGCCGGGCTGGTCGCTCTTTTCGTTGATTGCGTTGTGATATCCACTTTCAGTGAAGTCGATCGGCTTGTCGGCGCTCACAATTTTTTCCAAATCGATCTGACTCGGAAAGACGATGGATGGCATCTGCCCGGCTGGATATGGATGGAGGTTGCCCATGTCCATGGAATCGCTGAGATCGCCGAGCAGAGAGCTGTTTGTTGCAGACGCCAATGAAGGCCCGATGACCGCAATGGAGCGGCCATTCTGCATCGACTTCACGGAGTCGAAGATTGCATTCTGGTAGCTGCGATCGATAGAGCGCCAGTCGCTCTCATCGCTGACGTCCAGCTCGTTCGGTCCCTCAAAGGATTCGATGGTGTGACCGGCGAGTGTTTCCACCCTGTCAAGCAGTTGACCGTTCAACGGGTCAAGATTGCTGCGCGGATCGAGAACGGCGTCGAAACGTACACCGAGGCTGCCCAGTTGGATCCAACGGTCGTAGAGCGCGGCGTTATAGTCTGCGTTCTGCAAATGTACGCCGTCTCGCAGGTGAAGCACTCCGAGCGATTCCAGCTCGCGCTTCACGAGTGGAAAATTGCCGTAGATCCGATCGAAATAGTTGAGATGCGTGTTCAGCCCGATGCTCTGAACAAAATCGAATGCGCTGCGCGGAGTTTCTTCTACCGGAGACGAACCTGCCGCGGAGGAGTACACGAGGCGAACATCGCGGTTGCAGTTGGCCACGGGAAACAACACTGCGGCAAGAAGCAGCAACAACGATCCCTTGCACAGGCGCAGCAGTGACCTGCTTGAGACCAAAGGGGTTGTCGAATTCATCAACATCTAACCCAACCATTTGAATTCGCAAGGCGTCTAAATGGAGACCGGGAAAGTGTTCTTTCAATGCATCAATCGGTCAAACAGGAGAGGTACTATCGTTTGTCACTTAGATGCACGAAGCGCGTTCCGGGTGCTGATTCCCGCATGCCGCACCCTCAGCCAATCCACTTATGAATGATTTGAATTCTTTTGCCTTGAACCTGGTTCGCTATGCGTCCGACAATAGCCATCCAGGCCACAATTCCGGATTGAATGAGGTAGGTTTATGGGCGATATTCAGGTTGTAATTGCAGACAATCAGCCTCTTACGCTATCTGGACTGCGCAACGCCGTGGCAGATCACGCTGACATCCAGGTAATGGCAGAGTGCCAGAATCGTGAGAGGCTGATGGACGCAGTGCGCAAACACTCTCCGGATGTGCTGCTGGTGAGCGCAGACATCCTGCAGGAGGAGCTTGATGCGCTGGAGCGCCTCGTTACCGAGATCGACGATACACGCGTGATTGTTCTGACCAGCCGAAAGGATCCCGATTTTCTCGAAGGGGCGCTTCGGCGCGGCGCGAGGGGCGTGATTCAAAGAGAGTGGCCGATTCAACAGATACCCATCGCCATTCGCAAAGTGACGAATGGCGGTGTTTGGCTGGAGCGCACGGTTGCCGAGAAAGTTCTTGAGAACCTGCTCACAACACGCGATACTCCCGATCCCGAATCGCGCAAGATCGGCTCCCTTACTCCGCGCGAACAGCAGGTGATCGGCCTGGTTTGCCAGGGCCATAAAAACAAGGGCATTTCCGGCACGCTTCATATCAGCGAAGCAACCGTTTCGCACCACCTCACTTCGATCTATCGGAAGTTGGAGGTTGACGACCGAACAGCGCTCGTCATCTACTCCGCAAAGCACAACATGGTAACGTTTTGAGGTCGTAAGGTCGCCGAGCCGCCTGCCCGGATACACCCTTAGTTGAGGCCGAGCATGCGACGGCTGTCACTGCGCAGGACGCAAGCCGGATAAAGTGGAAGGCCGGCTTGGCAACCTTTCCACATCATCTGGAATCCATTCCCACTTGGGGAGCTGCGTTGTCACTTTGGTGCTGGCGCACTCAGGTGGTCGTTGGCGTGTGTGCGCCGTCCGGGCTCGTTTGCGCCTGCAAGCAGGGCTCTTTCCAGAATTGCAAGCGAACGACTTTCGTTGAGCGCCTAGTTTCGAGGAGAACGTAGATGACCGCTGCCCAAGGATTCCCATCCAGGACGCTTCCCATTCCGTTTCGGCTGCCGACGGCGCTTCGAGCGTTTTATGCGTTTATGGTTGCCGCTATGCTGCTCGACCCCGCTGCCTATGGGCAATTTGGCGCATCGTTGCGGGGCACCGTAACCGATTCGACCGGGGCCCTGATTTCGGGCGCCACGGTGACGCTGATCGACAAGGACACAAACGAGACCCGATCGTCCACGACCGACGCAAGCGGCCTTTATACATTCGAAGCCCTGGCGCCAGGCAACTACCGCGTCGTTGCTCAGCGGCAGGGCTTCCAAAAGAGGGAGATTGCCCAGGTGGTGCTGATCCCGGAGCAGCCGAACGCACTCAATCTACAAATGGAAGTTGGCAACGCGGAGCAGACGGTGACCGTGAACGGCTCGGCCGCTCCGCTGCTCGATACCGATACGGCGACCGTCAGTTCCACGATCAGCGGCAATGAGATTCAGCATCTTCCTTCGTATAACCGCGACGTCTTCCAACTGGCGCAGTTGACTCCGGGAGTTTTCGGCGACGGCGCGCAAGGCAGCGGCGGCGGAACGGGCAATCTGCCTACAAATCAAGGTCCCGGCGGATCGGCCAATGGCGCCGCCGGCATCTTTCAGACGGAAAACCAGCCGCAGATTCAGGCCCGCGGCGGCCAGGAGGGAACCAATGGAATTTCCATTGACGGCATCAGCACGGTAAGCGCCGTGTGGGGTGGAGCGTCGGTGATCACTCCGAGCGAAGACTCCATCGAAGATGTGAAGATCGTCTCCAACAGCTATGATGCTTCGGTGGGCCGTTTCAGCGGAGGCCAGATTCAAGTGACGTCGAAGAGCGGCACCAACGATCTGCACGGCAGTCTCTTCTTCAAGGCGTCGCGGCCGGGGCTGAATGCGTATCAGCGCTGGAATGGCCTGGGATCGGATGCCGCGGGCACGCCCGCCTCGCGCGGCCTGAACAAGGATGATACGCGCACCAACAACGACGGCGGCAGCCTGGGTGGGCCGATTCTCAAGAACAGGATTTTCGCATTCTTCAATTTCGAGCAAAGCCCTGAATCGAGCAATACGACGGGGCAAGGGTGGTATGAAACGCCGCAATTCGACCAGTTGACTCTGCCGTCGGGAAGCATTTCATCCACTTATCTAACCTATCCAGGCCAGGGCGTTGCGTCCAGCAGCCTGGTTACTGAATCGTGCCAATCCATCGGGCTTTCCAGCTCCAACTGCGTGGCGGTCGACGGCGGGTTGAATGTGGGCTCACCGCTGACGAATGGGTTGGGCAAACAGGATCCAACCTACGGCGGCTCTCCGCAATCGCCCGGTGTGGGCAACGGATTGACGACGACTCCCGACCTGGGATATTTCAATACCGTCAATCCAACCACCATTTCGCAGCAACAGTACAACGGGCGCATCGATGCGCAAGTAAGACAGAATGACGGGCTGAGTTTCACCATCTACTGGGTTCCGGTTACAAGGACCAACTACAATGGCCCGGTGCGCGCGGCCAATCTATGGCACCACACGCAGGTGAACGACGCGTCTTCGCTCATCTGGAACCATGTGTTCTCTCCTACCCTGCTCAATCAGGCGCGCGCCAACGCTGCAGGCTGGCGATATAACGAAATTTCGAGCAATCCGCAGGAGCCCTTTGGACTGCCACAGGACAATCTGGCCAGCATTGGCACCGCAAGCCCCAATTTCTTTGGGGCTCCGGGGCCCGGCGACCTGAACCAATGGACCTATGACTACAACGACATTCTCACCAAAGTAATTGGACGGCACAGCCTCAAGGCCGGCGGCGATCTTACGCGTCTCTACTACTTGAACAATAATGTGGGTGCGGCGCGTCCGGGGTTCAGCTTTTACAACCTGTGGGACTTTGCGAATGACGCACCGAACAGCGAAACCGGCCAGTTCGCTTCCGCAACGGGCATTCCTTCCGCCAACCGCGAAGATAACCGCGTGAATATCTGGGGCGCGTTTGTTCAGGACGATTACAAGATCCTGCCGAACTTGACCATCAACGCCGGCCTGCGCTGGTCCTACTTCGGCGCATACGACTCCAAGCAGAACAATCTGGATGTGCTGCGATTCGGCCCAGGTGCCGATCGATTGTCCGGCTTGAACATTCGCGTCGGAGGATCGCTCTCCACTCCGCAAAAGTTGAATTTCGGCCCCCAGATCGGTTTTGCGTGGCTGCCCAGGGAGTCAGAGGGCAGGCTGGTGGTTCGGGGCGGATTCGGCATCAATTACAACCAGGATGAAATAGCAATTCTGGCCAACGGATTCGGGAATCCGCCGAATGTGGTGAATAAGGATTTTTGCTGCTCGACCACGGCGAGCAATGCTCCCGGCATCCTGTATGAGACCGCGACGGACATCCATTCGCTCTTCGGCTATGCGCCCAATCCGGCGGCAATCACCGCATTCGGAACCAACAACCTGCCCACGACCGGCGTCACCTCCGTGACGGGTTTTGACTCCGACCCCAAGACCATCGCAAACTACCATTACTCGTTGGACGCGGAGTATCAGTTCCCTTGGAACGTCATTGCGACGCTGGGATACCAGGGAAGCGAATATCGCCACCTGCTGGTGCAGTCGAACTATAACGTGATTGCGGCTGCCGGCGGCCTGGCTCTGAATCCCATTACGAATTTCATTGACTACTACGCCAACACGGGAACCGGCAATTACAACGCGATGATCGCCACTCTCAGGCACAGCTTTGCAAACCATTTCAACCTTGAAGGACAGTACACCTGGGCCAAATCGATGGACGAGAACTCCGGCCCGTATTCCGAGGACCCCTACCCCTTCCGCTCGCAGGCAGCCTATGGCCGCTCCGACTACAACGTGGGCAATGCATTCAAGCTGTTCGGTATGTGGCAGCCGGTCATCTTTCACGGACAGCGCGGATGGATGGAGAAAGCGGCAGGCGGCTGGTCGCTCAGCGGCATCTTTAACTGGCATACCGGTTTTTCGTGGAATCCGGTCTACAACATCAACGCCGGCGGCTCGCAGCTCTATTACAACGGCAGCGGCTATGGCCAGTTGCGTCCCGCGGGCATTGCAGCCGGGGCGGGGACTAACACGGACAACCATACTTTCATGCAGGCCACAAATCCTGACTTTGGCGGGAACGGTACAGAATACTTCACGCCGCCCAGCTTTGTGGTTGGTCCTGCATTCCCGGCCACCGTGTCGCCGCCCACTCCCGGCATTCAGCGCAACAGTTTGAACGGGCCGCGCTATAGCGACCTCGATGCCTCTTTGAGCAAGGCCTTCGGCTTTCCGAACATGCGTGTCCTGGGTGAAAATGCCCAGATCGAATTCCGCGTGGATACCTATAACCTCTTCAACAAGCTGAACCTCTTGACTTCGAGCATTGATAACACGCTCGGTTCTGTAAATCCCGACGGTTCAATCCAGTCGGTGAACGGCGACTTTGGCGTGGCCCGCAACGCACTGGGCAGCAGAACTGTGCAACTGCAGGCCCGGTTCAGCTTCTGAAGGGACAGCATTTCGAGGGCGCACCTCGCGTCGGACTTTCGCATCGGGCTTGCCTGCCGGCGCGGCTGCATTTGCAATCGGCCGCCCGCAGAGTTGGTATTCCGGCTTTCTCTTCGCACCATTTGCAACTTTCGCGCATGGGAGATCTCAAATGTTTTGGCTCACATCCTGGCTGTGTTTGGCGCTGGTTCTCAATGCCGCGCTTGTGACCGTGCGGTCTGCACAAGCGCAGGAGAAGATTGAGATCGATGCGCAGGCGCCGGCGACGCCTTTTCCGCATTACTGGGAGCAGATGTTCGGCTCGGGACGCGCGATCCTCTCTTTGCGCGAGAGCTACCGCAACGATATGCGCGCGGTCAAGCAGGTCGCGGACTTTCGCTACGTGCGCTTTCACGCGATCTTTCACGATGAACTGGGAGTCTATAACGAAGACCAGCATGGCAACCCCGTCTACAACTTTTCTTACGTGGACCAGGTCTACGATGGATTGCTGAACAACGGCGTAAAGCCGTTTGTTGAAATCAGCTTTATGCCGAAAAAGCTGGCTTTCAATCCAGACGCCTTGCATCCCTTCTGGTACAAGCCGAATGTCTCGCCTCCCAAGAGCATGGAGCGCTGGGACGATCTGGTGAAACATTTCGTCGAACACCTCGTCGATCGTTACGGCATTGACGAAGTGGCCACTTGGTATTTCGAAGTGTGGAACGAGCCGAATATCGATTTCTGGAATGGCATTCCACGGCAGCGATCGTACTTCGACCTGTATGCGCATACGGCTCGCGACGTGAAGAGCGTGAGCCCGCGATTGAGAGTAGGCGGGCCGGCCACGGCGGCGTCGGCGTGGATCGGCGATTTTCTGGCGTTCACAACCCAGAATCATGTGCCGGTCGACTTTGTCTCGACCCACGCCTATGCGGACGATACGGTGGAAGATCTGTTCGGGACCAATGAAGACATCCCCATGGACGAACGGGTGTGCCGCGCCGCCGCCAAGGTCCATGACGAAATCAAAGCATCGGCACGGCCGGATCTTCCACTGATCTGGTCGGAGTGGAACGTACAAGGGATGATGGACGCGCGCGACACGATCTTTGCCGGGCCTGCGCTGGCCAACACCGTAAGACAGTGCGACGGGCTGGTGACGATGCTCTCCTTCTGGACGTTTTCCGATGTATTTGAGGAAGGCGGGCCGATCGCAAAACCATTCGTGGGAATGTTTGGATTGCGTGCGAAGGGCGGCATCGACAAGCCGAGCTATTACGCCTACGGGCTGCTGCATCGGTTAGGCGGCCAACGGCTGGCCAACACGTCGAAGGACGTCATTGTCACGAAAACCGCGGATGGCGGCCTGGCGATCGCCGCATGGAATCTGGTGGATCCAGGCCAGCGCGGAAACACTCAAATCATTGACTTTGATTTTCAGCGTCTTCGTTCCGATGCGCGAGTGACCATTGACCGAGTCGATGCCGATCATGGAAACGTGTTGAAAGAATACGCGGCGATGGGTGAACCGGTCGACCCCACGCCGGCGCAGGTTGACCAATTGAACCGGGAAACGGCGCTTCCCTCACCCGAAGAGACCAGGCTGCACGACGGCCGGCTCAGATTGAGCCTTACGCCCAACGCGCTTGCACTCATCGAAATTCATCCGTGATCTTGCGCGCGCAACGATGGATCACTCTTTCAGCCTCGCCCTGAGAACCGGCTTGCTGACCGGCATTTCATGAAGCAGAAGTTCGGTTGCCTGCACTTCGGGATTGGCGTGAAACCAGCGTTGCACCACGTTATCGTGGAGCAGATTGAGAATGGCGAGCAGCGACATTCCCTGGTGGTGCGCCATCCACTCGCGAACAAGAACCGGCTTCCCGGACGTGGATGAGTAGTCGGCAGCCTCGTAGAAACCGAAAGCGCCAACCCATCCGGCGGAATCCATCCGGCGCAGATTGCGGAGAGAGGCCACGGAATCGACCGCGAGTGCAAGGAACGAAGAGTAAGGCGAAACCACGGGGCCCGCGGTGGCCTCAATCCAGAGCGCGATTTGCGGCACGCTATAAGCCTGATAGTGGTAGTGGCCCATGTGATCTCTGCGCGATGCGCCCGATTCCGAGATGCCCCAGGGAATCTTGAGTGAGCGGGCGAACGCACGTTGCACATAAACACAAGCTGCGAGAGTGCGCGAAATAAGAGTCTCAGGATAGCTGCGCATCCACAACGCAGGCATCAGGTATTCAAACATGGTGCCGGTCCAGGAGAGCAGGAGAAAGCGCCCGAAGGCGCGCGTGTGCTCACGGCCCAGCTTGAACCAGCTTTCCTTAGGGACTTCGTCGCGGGCTATGGCCAGGAAGGTGGCAATGCGAGCCTCAGAGGCAATCATGTCGTAACAGGCTTCGTGAAGCTTTTGCGCCCGCACGTCGTAGCCGATGGAGAGAACGCCGCGTCCAGGGTCGGCGAGAAAGGCGAATTCCGCTTCCTGCACCAGGCGCTCGGCCTGTTGCGCAATGCCGTGCAGGCTTGCGGCCATGGATCGTAGATTCTGCGCCGCGCGCGGCAGGGATGCCTGCAAACGCTCGCCAAGCGCAAGCATCGATGCATAATCGGCGAATGCCGGCAATGCCTGCGTCAGGCGCTCAGACAGGTTTTCCGCGAATGCGATTGCCTCGTCGATTGTGAGCATGTACGCACTTTGCCGGATCGGAGGTTCAAGAATTTCGCGAAGCGGTGCGTATTCAGGGAGCAGCCACGGCAAGCACTCCTCTAGCATTTCGAGGATCGCATCGACACGGCGCCCTGTCTCTGTCAACCACCAAAAGTCCTGGTGCTGCGCGGTGGGCGGACCGGAAGCCGCGGCGAACGCAGCCTGGGTGGAAGAGAGCCATGCGAGCCATGCGTCGATGGATACATTCGCGGCGGGCAAAGGCGACTGTGACAAATTCGCTGGGAGAATTCCCTCCGAGCGCATCATTTGCCAGTGCGTGCGAATTCCAGAAAAGAGTTGACGGGCAAGCAAAGGTCCGCGGAGAAGGTCGACGGCCCCGGAACGAAGCGTATAGAGCGAGGCCACCAGATTGCCGCTGTCGACGGATGAAACAAAGGAGGACTCGCCGAGCGGCTCGAGGGTGTGGGTGTCGTACCAGTTGTATAAGTGACCCCGAAACTTTTCGAGCCGCGCAATTGTAGCCAGGCTGCGATTGGTGAGAGCGGCAAACTCGGGTACCGTCAGGAATCCGAAATCGCAGGCAGCCTGGCGGGCATTCAGCAGCAGGCCGAGGTTCGTGGGCGAGACGCGGGCAGCTTCATAAAGGCCGGCCTCCTCGACGTTGTCAGGGATGAGGTAGTTGTGGATCTCGGAACCAAATTGGCGAAAGTAGCGCCAGATTCGCAATGCGTGCGCCAGCAGGAATGCTTGGTCGCGGGAGTCGAGGCGCTTGTGTTGTTCGCGTAACGGCGCATTGAGCCGGGCAGTAACCAATGGGGCGAGAGCCCACAGCAACAGGATGGGCGCGGCAACCACGAGCGCATGATGGTGGCGCGGGTTCATAAGGTAGACAACGGTTGCCACGGCAAGAGCAACCGCGGGCGTGAGCCCAATATAACGGTCTATCGGCGTGCATCTGCTGGGATGTATCTCCGCCTCGGCCGCGGTCTCCCATTCCAGCAACCGTTCGCCGGTGATGAAGCGCCGCACCAGTGCGCGCACGATCGCGTCAAGGCAAAGAAGCGCCTGGTGAGGGAGAAAGATGAGATTCAGCAGGGCGATGAGAGCCGTCTTCCAGAAACCGGAGAGCACTTCGCCTGCGCTGCCTTTGCGGCCGCTCACAAACGCGCGGCCGAGCCCAAAGGCGCATTGAACGGCGCCCGGAAAAATGAGCAGAATCAACGGCACGATGGTCCAGTAAAGCGGCCCTCCGGGAAGACCGAGCCAGCCCGCCGCAAACAGGATGAAGGTGAACGGTTCCACCAGTGAGCGGCGCAGATTATCGAAGATCTTCCAACGCGACACCTCGGAAATCGGATTCGGCGCCCAGCGTCCAGACTCTTCGGGAACGCGGGAAAACATCCACTGCGCGATCTGCCAGTCGCCGCGAACCCAGCGGTGTTTGCGGCGGTTGTAAGCGATCAAGTGCGAGGGGTAATCGTCGATGAGCTCCACGTCCGAGGCGAGTCCGGCTCGTGCATACGCGCCCTCAATCAGATCGTGGCTGAGCAGTGCATTGCGCGGAAAGCGATCGTTGAGCACGGCGTGAAGTGTTGCCACTTCATAGATGCCCTTGCCGGTGAAGATTCCTTCTCCATAGAGGTCCTGGTAGGCATCGGAGATGGCGCGTGTGTAGATATCGAATCCGCTCTGGCCGGAGTAGATGGCGGCGAGCCGTGAGCGCGATGCGGAGCGAACACTGATGCCGATGCGCGGCTGCAGGATTCCGTACCCATCCGTAACGATTCGCAGCCGGGGGTGAATGACGGCCTGGTGCAGCGGGTGTGCGATTGCGCCGATCAGCCGCGCCGCGGCGCCGCGCGGCAGTTGCGTGTCGGAGTCGAGCGTAAGCACATAGCGGATCTGGCTCAGCGCGCCAAGGCGGCCCGCCTTGATCGGGAAAGCATCGAATTCTCCGCTCAGCAGCCTGTTCAGGTCGAGCAGCTTGCCGCGTTTGCGCTCCCAGCCCATCCAATAACCCTGGCGCACATTGAATATGCGGTGACGATGGAGAAGGATAAAGCCGCCGCTGTTCGGCGATCCGTGCTTTGCATTCAGATCGTCGATAAGCTGGATGGCAAGCGCGACGAGCGGGTGGGCGTCGTTGCTGTGCGGCTTGCTCGCCGAGTCGGGAAGGTCGGTGAGCAGAGCAAAATGCAGGTGGGCGTCGTGATTGGCCAGGAAATGGACTTCGAGGTCGTTCACCAGACCGCGCACCTGTGCTTCGTTCAAGAGCAAAGAGGGCACGGTCACCAGGGTGGCGCACTCGGCGGGAATGCCCTTGCTGAAGTCGAGCTTCGGCAGAGGGGCGGGGTCGAAGATGAATGTAACGGCGTTATTGATCAGATCGACCGCGCATTGCATGGCTGGCATGAGCAGCATCAGGGCAGCCACGATCCAGTCGAGAAGGCTGAAACGGGGCAAGGGCAGCACAATCAGGACCGCGATGAAGACGATCGTGATGAGCTCGATGCCTGTGATATAGAAACTGTCGGCCTGGGTGCGAACCAACGCGCGCGCTCTCTCGATGAGCGGAGGATGGAATGCGGTGCGCGCGGCAAGCTGCGGGAATCCTTTGTCGAAGAGATAATAGCCAACGTGGGTTCGGCGGCGTTGCATGCGGAGATCGTGGTTGTGCTCCGCCGCCCCTTCGCGGGCAAGATCGAGGGCCGCCTGGGCAACCTGGGATTCGGTGCAATCGGAGTGGCGGGCGATCAAAGCCACGCGCTTCCGATAGAATTCGCGGCTGTCGAAATCCATCGATGCGTACGCCTGGGCGGGGTCCTGGCGGAGCGTAGCATCGAACAGGATCAGCGGCTCCATCAAAAAAGCCCAATCGGTGTGGGTGACTGTGCGCAGGCTCTTGAGATGAGCCGCAACCGAAGAGCCTGGCGCAGAACCGGGCGAACGCATTAAGAGCCGGGCATCCTCCAGCAGCAATTCCAGCAGGGTGAATTTAAGGAAGGCGGAGGCATTCCACAATTCATCCAGAGTTAGAGGATCGTGCGCCTGCAACGCGTGGATCAGATCGCGGAAGGCCGGCGCCGAGAACTTTCCGTCGACGGCGCGGAGGTAAACCGAGGCGATGGCCGCAGCGCGTGGTTCGTCTTTTCGTGCCGGGCAAACGACGCGCGGGAGGCGGGCAATGATTTGGGGCCGGTCCGATGCGGCACGGAGGGCGGCTCGAAACAGGCGGGCATTCGCTCGCAATTCGAAAAGTGCTGAAGTCGAATTGCCGCCTGACTTGGACGAGGGCTGCAGCAAGGCAACATCCGCCTCCAGTGCTTTGAGAGCGCGGCGGGCGGCGCGTAAGCGAGCCGGGAATGTGCCTCGCGTTGCCGGCCGGTGCACCACATCCCACGATGCCGCGGCGCTTGCACACTCCAGCAGTGCGTCGCAGAGCGGCTGCGCGGTTTCCGGAATGGCTGGGACTTCAATCACGGAGCCTCATCGATAACTTGCGGCCTGCATTTCAAACATGGCGGCATAGCGGCCGCCCAGTGCAATCAGTTGTGCGTGGCTGCCCTCTTCCACCGATTGGCCGTCTTCGAGCACTACAATTCGATCGGCCATGCGAACGGTGGAGAATCGGTGGGAGATGAGCAGAGCCATCTTGCCTTGCGTCAATTCAGCGAAGCGCTCGAAGACCTGGAGTTCGCTGCGCGCATCGAGCGCGGCGGTGGGTTCATCGAGAATCAGCAACTGCGCATCGCGCAGGTAGGCGCGCGCGAGAGCCAGTTTTTGCCATTCGCCGCCCGACAGGTCAATGCCGTTGTCGAAGCGGCGGCCAAGCATCTGTTCGTAGCCTCCGCTCAACCGTGCGATAACTCCCGCTGCGAGGCTCTTTTCAGCCGCATGTTCAATTTCCATCGCGCTGTGCGGGACTTCGATCCGGCCGACGGCGATATTTTCCCGCGCCGTCATTTCGTAGCGCACGAAGTCCTGGAAGATGACTCCGATCTCGGCGTGCAGGCCGTCCAGATCGTATTCACGAAGGTCGATGCCATCGAGCAGAATCTGTCCTTCGGTTGGATCGTAGAGGCGTGTAACTAGCTTGACAACCGTGGTCTTTCCCTGGCCGTTCTCACCGATGAGAGCCACGCGTTCCCCAGGGCGGAGATTGAAATTGAAGTTATTGAGGACGCGCCGGTCCGTACCCGGATAGACGAAAGATACATTTCGAAATTCGAAGCCCAGCATGATTGGACTCGGCGCGGGCAGCCCGTTCGCTCTGGAGGTGACGATCGGCTTCATCTCAAAAAACGCCAGGAGGTCGGTGAGGAAAAGCGCCTGATCGGCGACGCCCGATGCGGTTGAGAAAGCCTGCTGGATATTGGCCATGGCCTGCATGATAGCGGTTGTAATGAGGGTGAGATCGCCAATGGTGTAGCGGCCCTGAATGGTGCGGTAGATGCTGTAGGCGTATGCGCCGTAGTATCCAAGTTGGCCGACAATGGCCAGAAGTCCGCCCCAGAACAGGCGCCGTTTGTTCAGGGCGACATTCTCCTCGTAAATCCTTTGCGAGAGTTTCGTGAAGCGGCCGGTCAGGTATTCGCTCAGGTTGAAAAGCTTGAGTTCTTTCGCCGCTTCCTTGCTGCCGCCCACCTGGCGCAGGTAATCCATCTGGCGGCGCGCCGGCGTTTGCCTGAAGTTCTTGGCATAAGTTAGAAACGCGAAGTGGCTCTCGCCGAGAAACGCAGGCAGAATGCCGGCCACAAGCAAGAGAAGAAGAAATGGAGAGTAGCGGATGAGTACGGCCGAAAATGCGATGGCCGTGACCGTCTGCTGAATCAGCCGGCCCATCTGCTGGATCATCGCCAGCCGGTCCGTGGCCTGTACGCGGGCTCGCTCCAGCCGGTCGTAGAACACCGGGTCTTCGTATACGGTGACATCCAGAGAGGCGGCCTTGCGCATTACCTCCACGCTCACGTGGTGGGTATAGCGGTCGGCAAGAAGATTGTCGAAATAGTCGACGGCGCGCGAAAGGATGCCCGCGGCTACGGCGAGTGCCATCTCCGCGCCCACCAGCCACCAGAAGTGCTGAGGCAACGGCTGATGCAGGCGCAGGCGATTGACCCCGTCAATGATGAAGCGGCCGATGATACCGATGCCGACAGGAAGAAAAGCAGCGGTGATGCGGATGGCGATGTTCCAGAAAACGACCGAGGGGCCGGACTCCCATACGAAATGAAGTACAGGAGGAATATTTTTCAGCGCGCGGATGCGGTCAGCCCATGCGTTGCCGGGAGTCTTCTGCGCGCCGGATTGGCGTGGGCCGGACTCGCCGGCCAGCTTCGCGTCAGCCATGGTTGAGGATGCTCCGTTTGTGACTGGCCGGGTAGCCAGGCGCATTGAAAGCGCGATTCCCTAACCAAGGCGCATCTGGACGCTCTGCTGCACGCGGCGCCTCGCTTCAGTATTCCTTTACTCGGATGCGAAATTGGAGCGGATCGTTGTTTGTCCCACAAATCGATAAGCTTGCAACAGCCATTCAGGATCGGGAACGGCGCCGCGCCAGGTTGGCGAAAGAATTTGAAAAGCAGCCTTCGCGTTGGGGGAAACTGCTGCAAGGTTTCTGACCGCGTAATCTTGTACCAATCTTGGGTGCCTCAGGTTCGGCGCGTCTTTGTTTTTGCGCTTAACCTGGGACAGCACGAACCTCGCCGGGAGGAACGAAATCACGCGGCCAGAGACCTAGCCGGCCGCAGGCTCATAGGGCTTGAAGCCTGCAATCTCCATTCCGCGCTGCGCTTCAGGGTTTTTCATGAAGGTCTCCCACACAAACCCTGTGCGCGCATTTTCGGCCATCAGCATGGTGATGCCGGTATCGATGCCGATTACGTCGCTGTCGTACCAGTCTGTCAACGGATTGAACGCGTCCACAAAGCCGTAGCGGCACAAGGCATTCGGGTAGCGATCGTGGATGGTTCGAAGAACGCGCATGGTGGCTTGGGGAAGAAACGGCAATGAGCCGCCGGCTGCGCAGGGTACGACAGTTCCATCGATCGGCCCCATCGCCGGTGGTCCTCCCCATACCACGTAACCTCGCACAGAGTCAGACGCTGTAATTCCCCACAATGCGTTGCTGTAATCGGAGAACTGTGTGTTCAGCTCAACGCAAAAGCGGCGGTGCACGTCGGTGGCGATCACCGAGTTCTGAAAGTAATCCGCATAGCGGTCCCGCTTACCGCGAAAGTCGAACCAGGCTTGGGAATATTGGTGCACGAACAAAGGCGCGAACGACCCGATATAGCGCAGCCCGTCATATTCGAAGATGGTGCGATTCCACGCGAACCACGCGTCGCTGTTGAGCGGGTGAGACGAAGACCCAAGCCCCAGCAGATACATCATCATCAACTCGCTGTAGAAATCCCAACGGGAAGGAATGAATCCAAGCTCGGGCGTCCATCCGTGCGAGAGCAAAGCGGTGTCCTCTGAAAGCCAGGTCCAGTCCACGCGATCGAAGATGGCGTGCGCAAGCTGGGAGATGGTCTCGTCGTGAAAATGCTCGCGGCAGGTGAGGATTCCGCACAGGAGTATCGCGGTATCGACAGAGGAAACCTCCGAGTCCCAAATTCGCTCGCCGGTGTCGATGTTGGCGAAGTGATAGAAAAATCCGCGATGCGTAGGCAGTTTATGCCACAGGAACGATAAGCACTGGATAACGCGCAAGCGCGCCTCGGCGTAACTGACGAAGCCTCGTTTTTCTCCGATACAAATCGCGGTCAGGCCGAAGCCGGTAGACGCAATGCTCGCGGCGGTAGTGGTGTCCGGGGCGCGGACGTTGCAGCGATCTTTCGTCAATCCGGTCGGTGGGTTGGACTGTTCCCAGAAAAAGAGAAAACACCCATGCTCGATCCCGTCCAGAAATTGGTCGTCTTGGGGTGAAAGCGAGGTGGGGGCGGGAGGGGCCGCGGGACGCTCGTGCGGTTGCGTCGTCTTTGTCTGCTGCGTGGATAGGGTCAGGAGGCGCGCAGCCATCGATTCGGAAAGTGGGAGGCCCAGAGTGAGACTCGCCAATTGTCGGAGCAACTTGCGCCGGGAGCTTCCCCTTGCTGCCCCAAGACTGAATCCTTCTATTTGCAAAGGCTCCATTCTTTCAACTCACCCGCCACGCAAGGACTCTCGCGGACTACCGCTCCCTCGGCCCCATGCCGATCCTGACCGCCAGAGGTTTAGATGCAGAAAATCCGCGTCGCGATGAGCGCACACGGACGGCAAATTGCGTCAAAGACGCGTCAAACCAAGGTGTGCGCAGGTGGGAATGACGTGAAACGCAGAAAGGTCTTGCTCTGGGTCATCGGCGGAACAGTGGTTGCTGCAATAGCCGCGATGGTCGCGCTCAGGCTGCATCACTGGAGACCCGGCTTACTCACGATTCAGGGCGCCGTGATCCGCGGCGACAGCGATCCTCGCAAGCAACTGCCGATCTCCGGCGCCCTGGTGAGTGCGTCAGACGGCAGGTCGAGCGCCGGCACTGAGTCCGATGCCTCCGGATACTTCACGCTCACGCTTCCCGGGGTGGTTTGGCCGGGCAGAATCGTGGATCTCAGTTTCCGACATTTGGACTACCAGCCTCTCGAGCTGAAGCTCCGTGCCGGCCTCCGGCTGTCCGGAAAAGAACTCTACGTCGCGGCCATGACCCCGGTCCCTCAACAGTCCAGCATGACTTCCGCCGGCCCGCAGCCTGTCGTTTCCAATATCCGGGTAAGGTATACGGTGAATTCTGAAACAGAGGACAACATCGGCAGCGAAGTCAGAACCTTTCAGGTGGTCAATAAGGGGAACGTAGCCTGCGACCGCCAGGCCCCTTGTTCCCCGAATGGAGCCTGGAAGGCTTCCACTGCCTCGTTGTCACTGGATGCGGGCGCTGGCAACGAATTCCGCAATGTGCGGGCCTCCTGCATTGCAGGACCATGCCCGTTTACCCGCATCGATTCGAGCGGCTTCGTGAACGGCGGCCGGAACATTACCATTACGGCTCTCGACTGGTCGGATACAGCAACCTTCCTGTTGGAAGCTGAGGTATTCCGTACCGCAATCAGCTCCAATGTACGCGAGTCGTATCCTGCCATTTTTGGCCGGGCTCTCAATTTTACTCTTCCGGCTACGCAGGAAGGAGTTAGCATCGAAGCTGAAGTCGATGGCACGCCCATGGTCTTTCCTCTGGGACCGGACCTTTACCTGAGTTGGGCCACCTGTAGCTCGAGAGTCAGCACAGAAGAGGAAAGGTCCACTGTTTACTTATGCGAGCTCAAGCCAGGATACCAATTCTGACCCTGGGATTCATATTCTTAGACAAGCGGGTCTGCTCCACTTATGACTCTGCCCTAAATCGTGGCGTGCGTGTCGTACCAATGGGACTTGAAAAGTGATTCAAACATGGGAATCCTTAAGACTGCATTCAGAAGCTTTCTCAGAGTCGAAGGCGATGATGCGCCGCTGTCTGTAGAGGCAGCCCTCTTGAACCCAGGCACTCTCAGTATGGCTTTACGTACTACGCCGTAATCTCCCAACAGGTAATGCCTCATATAAATAAGCCTGTAACGCCAGAGTGCCTGGCCCATCGTCAGCCATTCCCCGGGAAGTTCGCGGCCAAACAATCCGGTCGAGCCAGGTCTGAATTTATAATCGATAGAACGCCCCTCAGCCGCAGGCTTGGGCACTTTTTGCCGGTAGACTTTCTCTTGGTCTACGATTTTAAACTTTGTGTAACCCAATTTCTTGAATAACTCGAATTCGTGTAGAAGCGCCTGCCACGATTGTTTTTCGCTCTCGATCGATATATATCCCGGCCTGCCTGACATCTCAAAAAGACTCTCCAGGCACAAGAGATCGGTTCCTTTGATATCAATCTTCAGGTAATACGGAATTCCATGTTCGCTAAGAACATCCCGGAACCTGATCGCATTTACGTCGATGAGATTCGAGGGAGTGCCCATACACGTGTTTCTCTCCGCGAATTCGGGTTGAACCGTCCTCCATTCCGATCGCTCGCTGACATAAAACCCAACCTCGCCTGCCCTTTGTGCAATGGCGGAACTAACGACAATGAGACTGGAATCGGCAATATCCGATCGGAATTTCTCCCGGAGCTTCTCTGCCAGAAAAGGATTTGCCTCAATCGCGACAACTCTGAAACCCTTTTTAAGATAGAACTCTGTATCTTCGCCCAAATGAGCACCGACATCGTAGATCAAGCGTGGATTGATTCGCTCTATCTGAACCAATAATCCACTTCGCTGCCTATGTGTTTGGGCGCTTAACTGCCCTTCGGCAACTGCTTCCATGGTCTCGGTATTCCATCCGCTCATCTGTCTCTCCTTAAGTGTCTGATCGCACGCTCGTAGTCCAGCTTGATAACTTTCGCCGGTTCTCATGGAGTCTGGCCGCCGCGGCGTATTGATTTATCCTTGGGTAAAGCCTGCTAGGAGTAATTCCTTTAGTGCCTACCATGCGATCCGTCTGGGTGGATGCCGCAACGATGGTGTTTCCTGCCGGGATACGGGGCAGTTGACCCGCAACTATGTAGTTGGGATCATCGATTTCTGGATTGAGGTTCAGTATCCTCTGCAGAAGCAGCGGCAGGCCGTTTGCAAAGTGCTCAGTGCGAATCCCTTCAAGAAACTTTCCCGGCTTCACCGCGACCGCAATCGTAGATGGAGCCGGAAGATCAGTTGGAACTGGAGCCGCAAGAAACGAGGCGCTTATGGATTCCGAGGTTGAAACGGAAGGCATAGCTGATATCTTCGCGGCTTCGGCAGAATCCTTGCCCCAGAAACTTATGTCTAGAACAGACGCGGCAATTACGATGAGAATGCCCGTCCATGTCACTCTATAGGATGAGTTAGGGTTGAACCGTTTACGAAAGGCGGAGAAACTGGCTTTAGCGGATTTGAGTAATTGAAATCCAGGCCAGCGCCTTGCGGCCGGCTGAACTGCTTCCACTCTGTTCGCGCCGGGCGTCTGCGAGCGACCTGTCGCCGTCACCTCGCATACCGGTGGATTCAGCGCAAACTCCCGATCGCTTTTCTGCTCCCACTGGTTGAGGTATTCCATCACTTTCTCCACAAAAGGCCGGACCACCTGGGCCTGTTTCCGTAAACGTTGATCGACATCGTAGATTGGCTCATGCGCCGGCGGCTTCGATATCTCACGGCTTTTTGCAGGAATCGGACCAAGGTTGAGATCTGCAATCATTTCGCGCACAATCTCGCAATCGATTGTTTTCCGTCTAAGTGCAAAACCAACCGACATGGCATTGAAGCATAGATTATTGATGTCTCTCGGAATGCCTTGACTCTCTTTGGCTATCATCGCCATGGCAGACGGTGTAAACAGATCCTTCGTTGAGCTAAATCCGGCAGCGCGCAACCGGTGGTTCACATATGCGGCCGTTTCAAACTGTGTGAGAGGCCTCAAGTGCGCCAGAATAGAAATTCTTTGGCGAAGCTGCGCCACTCTCTCAGCCGCCAGCTTCTCAGCGAGCTGAGGCTGTCCGGAGAGAACAACCTGTATGAGCTTCCCGCGTGCAGTTTCAAAGTTTGACAGCATACAAACGAATGCAAGCACTGACTCATCCAGGTTTTGCGCCTCGTCAATCACCGCCACGATGTGCCTTCCCAGCCGAGCCTGCTCGGCGCAGACATCGTTCAACGTTCGCTGCAGCTGAGTAAGATCGCCTTCCGTCTCATTCCTATCGAGGCCAGCCAGTATTGCGCGGAGGAGGCTCTCCGCAGTTGTTAGCTGCTGAAAAAGGAACACCGTTCGCATCTCGTCGCCCAATTGCTTCAAGCCATTGAATAGAACTGTCGTCTTCCCCATTCCCGGCTTTGCAACGAGGACCACAAAGCCCCGCTTCGATTCCAATCCATAAAGCAGCGAAGCGAGCGCTTCACGATGTGTCGCGCTCGCAAACCAGAAGCCAGGATCGGGCGTGACCCCGAACGGTTGCTCGCGAAGGCTGAAATAGTCGAGAATCATCGGCTTTTAGGCTGTCCTCTTTGCAATGGAGACGACTAAGGGTATGTCCAGGGTGTCGATGACCTGGGCAGACGTATGGAAGGATGGGGCAAAGTGCTCAACGATGTATGCGACGACTATGGCAATCACCGATGCGCGACCCAGGCCCACCAGCAGGATGAACGGGAAACCATGCGCGGGCAGCGCCGGAATGGCCGGCGGAACCGCAAAGGTGACATTCGCAATCCGTGTTTTGTCGAGTGCTTCCGATGACTGCGCCTGCTCACGCTTAGACAGATAAAGCAGGTAACTCTCTTCGTTGGCTTTTGCATCGCGCTGCATGCCTCCTCAAGGACAGATTTCTGATCCATATCCGCCATCCTCGCACTGAATAACATATCTGGGATTACGCAGTGTAAGTTCGGGTGAAGCATCGCCCTGAACAACCGTTCCGGTATTGCCGGTGAGCGCGGCAGAGGCAGGTATGCCGCTGGCTGCGGACTGCTGAGCATGGCCTCGTCTCGCCGCGGCGCCGGGGTAGCCTGCAAGAAGAGTCCATATCAATATCGCGCTCAGCGAATCCGCTTTGCCCGCCCGAATTGCGCCTCTTGAAGTCATAGTCCGCTTTTCGCTTCTCTGCTCAATGGCTCAGCTGTTGCTGTACTGCTGCCACGGAAAGAGCCGCCGCGGCGTGAACGTACGCAGGCTCTTCGCGGTCAACCGGCTCGACGTCGCAGCCATCCACATTGATGGCCACAGATCGCTGAATCATCTCGATGGAGATGACCAATTTGGAATCCTGGCCCGAACGAACATAGGCGCCTTCAACGCCGGCCAGTGTTCCATCGACAATGCGCACGCGATCTCCCGCGGCGAGAAATGGGTGCGGCGAGAGTCCGATTCCGTGTGCCAGGACAGTCCGAATGCTCTCGATCTCTTCTTTCGGAATCACCACGGGGCCGCGAAGATTCCCAACGAAGCTAATCACTCCGGGGAACTTCAGGACGCGCAGCAGGTCATCGGATGACTTGACAATCTTCACAAACACGTAGCTGGGAAACAGCGGCATAGACAATTTCTGTTGCTGATCGCTCCATCTGCGCATCTCAGTTATCAGAGGCAGGAAGTGACAAATGCCGAGCGAGCTAAGCATGGAAGCGGCAACTTGTTCATGCCGCGAACGAGTGAAGGCGGCATACCAGGAAGATTCCCCGAGCGGATCTACTTGCTGATCCATGTTGCCTCCATCTATTTCGACCCCACCAGACGGCGGCAGCGTTTGTACGCTGGCTCGCTGGCCGCTTCGGCGATGCAGTAGCCGGGAAAGTGAATACTGGATCGCGCGTAATCAGCCGCGGGTGGTGCTCAGGAGTGTTACAAGAATCGAAGTTTCAAAAGGTGACATAGCTCCGCCCTTTCAGCCCCATCAGCCCCATCAGCCAACTTTCTAACGCTGGCTGACTGAAACGGATCGGATCGCCCTATTGCCAAATGAGGATTATTCCTTACCGCCTGTTCACCATACGCAAACGGAAAAGATTCAAGCAGGCGGCGAGAGAACCAAGACTATGTGTAGCCTAGACCGTTGGCAGGAATATGCAATCGGGGAAATCACCTATGTTTTGTAAGGAGAATATATGAGAAGCGGCTTCGGGAAAAACCTTAGGACGGAACCTAAAGTACGACTAAGCCGTGGCGAATGGCATAGCGGACCAGGCTGGCCACATCGTGGATATCCAGTTTCTGCATCAACCGCGTGCGGTGGGTCTCCGCGGTCTTGACGCTGATTCCCAACACGTCGGCAATTTCTTTGGTGGACTTACCTTCCACAATGAGTTGGAGAACCTGGCGCTCTCGCGATGTCAGAGGATCCGGATGAGATGTTGTCTTAGAGAGAAACGCTTCCGCAACGATGCGTGAGATACTCGGGCTGAGATATATCTCCCCTCGCGATACTTGCCGAATGGCATGGACCAAGTCCGTTGACTCCTGATTCTTCAACACATATCCCTTTACTCCAGCTCGAAGCGCTTCGGTCACGTACTGGTTCTCATCGTGACGAGTGAGCAGAATCGTTTTGGTTCGGGGAGAAGTTCTGCGTAGTTCACGGGCGGCGTCAAGTCCATTCAAGATCGGCATGCCGATGTCAAAGATGGCGACGTCCGGTGAGACTTTAAGGACCAT
The DNA here is from genome assembly GCA_963770555.1 of uncultured Acidobacteriaceae bacterium. Classification (GTDB taxonomy): domain Bacteria; phylum Acidobacteriota; class Terriglobia; order Terriglobales; family Acidobacteriaceae; genus Telmatobacter. The sequence continues at coordinate 1,340,390 of CAVYQC010000005.1, read as the reverse complement.
CTGCACGGCCATTTGGCCTTCAGACGCCTCGCCCACGACGTTGAAACCTTCTCGTTCAAGCAGCAGTTTCAACCCCTGGCGGACAAGTTCGTGATCGTCGGCGAGCAGTACTCGAATCGTCACCTGTTCCTCCATGGGATATTGACGAGCAAATTGGTACCACGGCCCACCACTGAATCGATGACCAGAGTTCCCCCGACTGCATTCAGACGTTCCCGCATTCCGATCAGGCCCAGGCCTTTATGCATCGAAGAAGAAAGAACAGCGGGAACGTCAAAGCCCTTTCCATCGTCATGAATCAGGCAATTCAGGTTCTTTGCAACCCGCCTCAGCCGAATCTCTACGTTTTTCGCCTGTGCATGTTTGGCGATGTTCGTGAGAGCCTCCTGGATTACGCGATACATCGCGGTCTCGATCGCGGTTGTGCATCGGCTTTTCAGAGTGCAGTGAATCTGAATTGAAAGCTCCGCGCTCTTCGAGATTTTGTTGGTAAGAAACTCCACGGCAGGCAGAAGTCCGAGATCGTCGAGAATTGAGGGGCGAAGCTCGTGGGAGAGCCTGCGGAGCTGCTTCTCTACCTCATCGAAAATGACGCATATTTCCTGCAGGCGCCCGCTTGCGGAAGCATCGAGTTCGCGGGCGATGCCGTCCATGGCCAGGCGGGCGGCGAACAGCAGTTGTCCGGCCTCGTCATGCACGGCGTGGGCTATGCGTTGAACCTCCTGCTCCAATGTTTCATTCAGCCGGCGCAGAGCCGAGGCGGCGTCGCGAAGCCCGCGATGAGCCATTTCGTAAGGAGAAAGGCTCTCCTCAAAGAATTGCTGCGTCCGCTCCAGGTCTTGCGTAAGAGACGCAGACGCGTTCATGCGCACCATCATCCTCGCGACGCAGGAGTGGTGTATACCCGCCACGTCGAGAATGCCCCAGCCCTGCGCGAGAGCCGTGCGCCCGAATTCATACGCGTTCCGCAAGGCGTTCTCATTGCCCATCGCCAGATACTCCGCGAGCGCACTGGAGTAAGCCCGCTCCAGTGCGCCCTTCTTATCGGTTCGATCGGTTCGACTCGCCTTCATGGACGCGCTGACAAGAAGCGAACTACCAGCACCAGAGCATCATCGGTGGACTTACAGTGATGGGCCAGGATGCTTTCGGCAGCTTTCTGGGGTGGTTGGCTGGCCGCCGATCCACGAGCGAAGTCGCTCTGGATACCGTCGGTGGCGAAGATAAGCGTATCTCCCGCCGACACCCGCACGCTATCCGCATCGAGTGAAAGCGGCAATTGAAGGCCTACAACGCCGGCACGCAACAACAACGATTTTTCCACCGGAACGGGCGTTGCGCTCCGGCGCAGCAGGACGCCCACCACATTCCCTACGCCGAGCCAGGTCAGCAGCCCCTGCGATGCGTCGAACGATGCAATGCTCAGCGCCACGCCCCGGGAGGCGTGCAGCGCTTCGTGACACCGCTGAACCAGCGCCATCACCGGGTCCGCAGCGTGCGCCTCAAGAAGATTCTTGGCAATCGTTGCGGCGGTCGCAGCTTCGCTGCCATGCCCGATGCCGTCCAGCACCGCTATTAAGACACCGCCGGGAAACGGCTTCACTACCTGCTGATCGCCAGACTCCGGCTGTCCCGGCAATGCGCGCGAAGCAACGCCCCACTCGATCGGCAATGATACTAGGGTTTCCATTTCCTGGCTATTACCGTTGTACCTCGGCCCACTTTGGATATGCATTCAAAATCATCCATCAATCGCTTGACACCAGGCAAACCTAAGCCGAGACTTCCGGAAGTTGAAAACCCATCGCGAAGGGCCTGATTGATATCCGGGATGCCTGGGCCGGCATCGCGGGCCACCAATTGAATGCCCGTCCGCGCATATCCTTGAATCACCGTAACCTGAACTTCGCCGCGCCGGGCATAGGTCACAATGTTGCGCGCAAGCTCGGAGATAGCGGTCGCGATCATGATGGCGTCCGCCGAGGAAAAGCCCAGCGCAATCGCCATCGATCGCCCTTTCTGGCGGGCAGTCACGATGTCCTGATCCGAGTTGATCGGAACCTGGATTTCGTTTTCCACCACTTGAATATTTCTCACTCACCTCTTGTCGACCTTAAGCCAAGATGCGCCAGGCCCTCTTCCAGGTCCAGCGCGGTAGTCACATTCTCCAGCGTCAGGCCCAGTTGCACCATGGCAAATGCGACTTCGGGCTGAATCCCCACGATCACCGTTTCCGCTCCGCGCAGGCGGATCATTTGGGCAATTTCACGCAGGGTGCGCGACGCAAACGAATCCATCACATCGAGCGAGGTTAGGTCGACAATGACGCCTGTCGATCGGCAGCGCACGACTTGTTGGATGAGTGCGGAGCGAAAATGCATCAGATCGGCGTCCGTGAGCGCAGCCTGAACGGTGGCAATCAGAAAATCTCCTTGTTTGAGAATGGGGACTTCCAATGATCGATCTCCATAGTGCTGCTAAAGTCATGCCACCGGCACAACTTTGTATCCCAGCAAACGCTCGGCTTGCTCGATGCCTCCTTGCAGGTCTCCCACGGTATTCATCTTACCCAGATCGACACCAATGTTCACGATGGTCTGAGCGATTTCGGGCGAAAGTCCGGTTACGATGACCGTGGCGCCCAGCAGCCGCGACGCCTCTACCGTTTGCACCAGGTGGTTAGCCACGGTGGCATCCATCGCGGCCACGCCGGTAATATCGATCACCACCACCTTGGCGCGGTTGGTGCGGATGCCGCGCAGCAATTGCTCGGTCAACTGACGGGCCCTTTGCGGGTCGATCACGCCGATGATGGGAAGGATTAGCAGCCTTTCGCGGACCTGAAGAACAGGAGTCGAAAGCTCTCGGATGGCTTCCTGCTGCTCACGAATGATGCGTTCTCTTTCCTGCACAAAGCCGACCGCAACCGTATTCGCAATGCGGTTAGCCGCCGGCTCGTAGGCGTCCAGGATTCGGTTCAGCTTGGTAAAGTCCGCCTGATATTTGGCAAACAGTGAGCGGGCGAGCACGTCGCGCAGCAGGAGCACGATTCCGACCACTTCATGGGTCTCCACACCGCGGGGAATGATGCGCTCAGACAAGTTGCGCGCATAGGCCTGCAGGGCTTCAAACGTCCCCGTCTCCAGCGCTTCGACGTAATTGTCATAGACCGACGTCGCCTCGGCGAAAATCTCGTCTTTGGTCATGGCCGTCAACAACTGAGCTTCAGTGATGCGCCGCGCCCACTCTTCGCGGAGTTGCGTGCGGTTCTGGCGCAAGTGAGATACCAGTTCGCTCAGCAATACAGCGCCCAATCGAGCCGATTCAGCCGACTGGTCATGTCTTGATTGCCCCAGCGCGGCGGCAGGGTTATGCACGTTTCGAGCCACGGATTTTCCTCCTGTCTGCCGACTTAAATTGTGCTTTTTCAAGGCAACAAAAGAAATCGTAGCCCAAATTCTACCTTCGGGTTTATCCATCCGGTATCAGGTGAATCCTGTAATTCCCGCAGGGAGCCGGTCCCTCCCTCAGCTGAAAGCGGTGGTCAGGTTGATGTCCCCGTCCCAACGCTTGGCTGGTGGTCGCGCCCGGGGTGGCGCATGGGAAGAAATAAACAACCATCAAATTCGTATTGTGATCGGCGCTCGCATCCGCGAGTTTCAAAGCGATACCGAAAAGCACGCCGCCGGTCTTGAGCGGCAGGTTCGCCGCCGTTTGAACCTTCAAGCTTCCGCAAACTGTTGACCGTGAAATCACTTAAAATTCAAACAGTGGCCCCGCAGCTCAGGTGGATAATGCAGCAGTTTCCTAAACGGATTTCGTGGCTTTTCGCACCGATGCGCACCGCGTCGCAAATTTCTGAAATAGCCTTTAGTTAGAGCTAGTTGCGATCAAGACGCGAATTGCAACGGGCTGCACTCAAATGCATCCTTCTCGGATGAACTGGTCACCAAATCGGTCACCAGATTTTGCCCTTGCACAGGAAGTTGGAAGACTGTTGCCGGTCGTCTTGATACCCCGGTATCGTATCGCCACGTGTCGACAGCATTGCTTCCGATGGTTCGGAAGATTTATAATCTGACCGTGGAGGAGACCGATGAATATCTCAACCGAGACGCTGACACCGACCGAAGCCGCAGTCGTATCCGGTGTGTCGGTGCGCGATGTGCACCGGGTAATCGACGAGCACATCTTGCCGGAGAGTTTCTTTGACACGCAGGATGCCAGGTCGTTCAAGAGCCACGCCTGTGTGTTCATCGCCTTCTACTTTGGCGCAGCCGACAGGCTCACATCAGAGGAGCGGCAGCGTGCCATCACGCTGGCGAGCCAGAATTCTTCCGATGTGAAGTCGCGCACAAGGACGATTCAGGATGAATTCCTGACCATCGACCTGGCGCCGTTTTGGAAGGGCGTCGACGAGCGTCTATTGCGTTTGAACGCCGCCCGCGCCCAAGTCTCCGTCGATGACGAGATTCTGAGCGGAACTCCCGTCATCAAGGGAACACGGGTCCCGGTGTACGATGTGGCTGCGTCGATGGCCGCCGGCATTCCGGTGGAGCGGATTCTCTCTTCCTATCCCAGCCTCAATCGGGAACAGGTGGAACTCGCCGCGCTCTTTGCAGAAGCGAATCCGCAGCGCGGCAGACCAAAGCAGCGCATCGTCCCGCCTGAGGGAGCCAATGTCATTTCCTCTCGCCGCAAGCTCCGGTCCGCTGCGCAGTGACAAAACTCCTCATTGACGAATGCCTCAGTTCAGAACTTGCTTTGATGGCCCGCCAGCGAGGCCACCACCAAGCCTCACATGTTGTGTGGATCGGCAAGTCCGGCTGGAAGGACTGGGAACTGAAGCGAGTTTTGCTGGACGAGGATTGGGTTCTGGTAACGAAGAATAGTGAGCATTTTCGTGGACCGCGCGAGACGCCGGGGAGCAAAGGCCAATATGCGGATGTATCGCTCCACGCCGGGCTTGTCTGTCTCAACGGTCCTGTCGGCATGGACCTCGCGCTCCAAAGAGAACTTTTCTCGGAAGCGCTCGACGAACTCGACGTGAACGGCGATCTCACCAACCAGATTCTCGAAGTGACGCTCGAAGAGAGCGAAGTCGGTATTCAGATCGTGCGGTACAGTCATCCGCTCTCGCCTGACCAGCCAACCGACCGCTGAATTCCCGGAAAGCAGGAGCAATAGTACATTTTTCACATCTGGTTGGCTCCGTCCGAAGGACGATTCGGAAATCGTCCAGCAGTTTCCGCAAACTGCTGCGACAATAGTGGATGTGGCCCCGTAGCTCAGGTGGATAGAGCAGCAGTTTCCTAAACTGCGTGTCGGAAGTTCGAGTCTTCCCGGGGTCACCAGTCAATTCCGCCCGAGAGCGGGATGGTGGAGGGCGGCCACGCCATCACCACAAATTGCCCCGGCGCGGCGGGCACTTTCAGCCGCGGCTGGCAGTCGGGATCCCTGGCCACAAATCCGGTGGCCAGCACCTCGGCAACCCGCCCGTACTGAAAACCGGAGTCCGGCTTGGTGAATTCAGGTTTGCCCTGGCACATGAAGAGGTGAATCGCTTTCTCCGTCGTCCGGGTGCCGTCGTTGTCCAGCCCCTTGCCCACTTCAACGATGGTGGCGCCCTTGGGGACCTGGATGGCTCCGAATCCCTCCTTGTCGACCGCGAGATTGGTCCAGAACTGGCCATCCGGATAAGCTACGCGGCGGCGGCTGTTGATCATTGAAGGATCCTCGACGTAAAAGGCAATACTCACCATCTTGTCGCGGATCGGCTTGCCGGTCTTGGCATCGACAAGGCGAATGGTCATGGTTTGCGCCGCGGCGAAGGGCGCAACCAGGCCGGCAAAAACCAGCGCGGCTGCGAGCGCGCGGTGAGAAAACCCGGCGGCGAGCCGGAGCGCACGCCAAAGCCGTGCCTGTCCAATCGCTTTGTGGCATTCGATGGGGTTCATCGGGCCAGAATACGCCCGGCGGTTTCGCCCCCTCAATGTCACTTTCGTGCCGGTCGACAGCATTAAGATGCCCCGATTTCCGCTTTGACTTCGCGCGCCTCACCGACTATAAATGTTGATGTCATGGAAGCCGTTTCCATGACGTAATCGTTGCCTGCCGCAAGGCGGCACAATTCAACCATCGCCAGGATGCTCGGGAAGGCGGTTAAACTCCGCCACTGCCCCGCAACTGTGAGCGCGGCCACGCCTGAACCCGTCGTATGGGGTTGCCGGTGTGAGTCAATCTTTCAGCCCGAAGCCTTCCGCGCATTGCGGAAGGCTCCGGAAGCCACTGAGGTCAAGCCCCCGCGGGTTCTGCTCTTGGGAAGGCGGCTGAGAAATGCGCAAGTCAGGAGACCGGTCCGCGGCGTCTTCACCCGCTTTCACGTTCCGAGGGGAACGAAGGAGCTATCATGGCTGTTTCCTCGTGTTTGCGTGCATGGCCACGCCGCATTCCTCCGGGTTTGCTCGCTGCCCTCCTGCTGCTCTTTTGCGCGGCCTCCTGCTCTGCGGGGTCCATTCACGGCGTAGTGACTGACGCTACCGGCGCCAAGGTGACAGGTGCCAGCGTGGCGCTGGTCAGCAAAGGCCAGGTCGTCTCTTCCGCCGTTTCCGCGGCCGACGGCAGCTTCCAGATCACCACCGGTGCCAGCGGCCGCTTCTTCCTGGTGGTTTCCGCCAGCAGCTTTCGTGAATTGCAAACGCCGGATTTCTACGCCGGCCAGTTCGACGCAATCGAGCGCAACGTGGTGCTGGAGCCCGAATGGGTGCGCCAGTCCATCGTGGTGACCGCCACCGGAACGCCGACGCCGCAGCCCCAGACCAGCTCGGCAATCACCGTGCTCAGCCCTCTCGATCTGGAACTGCGCGACGATTTTGTGGGCGTTTTGCGCCTCATGCCCGGCGCCAGCGTCGTCCAGGAAGGCCAGCGCGGCGCTCAGGCTTCGCTCTTCGTCCGCGGCGGCGACTCGGACGACAACAAGGTTCTTTTGGACGGCATCGACGCCGGCGATCTGGGCGGACAATTCGATTTCGGCACGCTTGCCACCACCTCCGTCCAGAGCGCCGAGGTGTATCGCGGACCGGATTCAAATCTGTATGGCGCCGATGCGGATAGCGGCGTGGTGAGCCTGACCACTCCCCACGGCACCACCAGCTTTCCCTCGCTGATCTTCCACGGCGATGCGGGCAACTTCTCCACTTCGCGCGAAGAACTGGAGCTGGCGGGGGCGCGCGGCAAATTCGATTACCTGGGCGCCTACAGTTGGCAGCAGACCGGCAATTCCCTGCCCATGGACGAATATCATCTGGGCACGGCGGCGGCCAACGTGGGCTGGCAGCCCAGCGGCAACACGCAAATCCGCGCCACCGTCCACTACGGCGTGGATGCAACCGGGGTTCCCAACGCCTGGGACTTTTATCACGTGGCCGACGACGCCACGGAGAAAGACCAGAACATTTTCCTGAGTGCGTCCATCGGCAATCAAACCACGGCCAGCTTTCATAACGACGTTCGCTACGGTCTTACGCGCAAGCGCGAGCAGTACCACCAATGGACGCCGGAAGGCATTTGCATTCCCGCGGGGGGTTGCGGCGGGCCTGGAACTCCGCCCACCTACAGCGGCGCAAACTATTTCGGTTTGCCGGTTACCATTACCGGCGCGAATGGCTACAGCGCGTCCGGCCAGGCGCTGCTCGACTATAGCTGGGATGATGGCTCCATCTATCCATACGAAGCCCAGCTGGTTTCGAATCGCGATCAGGTCATGTATCGCGGCGACGTCGCCATCACGCCCCATCTGGGAGCGCTCATCGGCTTTCAATACGAGGACGAGCGCGGCGCGGAGCCGGGCAGCTCCTATTATCCGCCGGTGGAGCGCAACAACTACGACTACATGGCCGCGGTGCACGGCGACTTCAAGGAGCGGTTCTTTTATACGCTGGGCGGCGGCCTGGAGCATTATTCCCTCTTCGGCGTGCAGACTTCCCCGCGCGCGGGAGTTTCGTTTTATGCGCTGCGTCCGCGCAGCGGCGTCTTCAGCGGCACGCGCATCCTGTTCAACTTCGGCGAGGCGGTGCGCGAACCCTCGTTGCCGCAACAGGACGGCTCGCTGTATACGTTTCTTGAAGAGAATGGCGGGCAGTCGACCATCGCGCAGTTGCACATCGCTCCGCTCGGCGCGCCGGCTGCGCGCACCTATGAAGGAGGGGTGGAGCAATCGTTCCTGGGCGAGCACATTGTTTTTCGCGCCAGCTACTTTCACAACGAGTTCGGCCACGAGATTGAAGGCGTCGGCCTTGACCTGGTTCCCGAACTGCTGCCCAATCTCACCCCGGCCGAGCAGCAGGCGCTCGAAGGGATTCTGCAGAATGACTTCGCCTACGAGCTGTACATCAATTCTGAAGCCTTCCGCGCCCAGGGCGTGGAGGCCAACGTCGAGAGCGGCATCGGCAGGAACCTGTTCTTCCGCGGCGGCTACACTTACCTCGACGCCGTAGTGCAGCGCTCCTTCACCAATGACGACGAGGCGCTGCTCGGCCCAATCCCCACCTTCTCGAACGGCATTCCCATCGGGCCGTATTCTCCCCTCGAGGGTGCGCGGCCCTTTCGCCGCGCTCCGCACACCGGGTTTTTCACGGCCACCTACGCGGCCCGCAAGCTCACCGGTGTCTTCAGCGCGGCATTCGCCGGCCGCAGCGACGACTCAACCTATCTCGAGGGCGAAGACGCGAGCGGCGGCAACAGCCTGCTCTTGCCCAATCGAAATCTCGATTTCGGCTACGCCAAGCTCGACCTGGGCGGCAGCTATCCGTTGCTCAAGTGGATGAACATTTACATTCAGGGAGAAAACCTGCTCAGCCAGCAACATATCGCGCCCATCGGCTATCCCAGCCTGCCCATGAACTTTCGCGCCGGCCTGCGCATCCAGTGGGGCATCGGAAGCGGCCACTGAAGCATTCTTCGCGCGGTGCCCGTATATCTTGATCGGCACGTGGCGGAAAGAGCTCAAGCCATGACCTCCGCGTGTGTGGAGGGTCACGCTGCCCGCCGGCCCGAAAGTCTCCGTGCCCGCGCCGGCGTCTTTTCTTCTTGCTTTTCCACAGCCGATTGCTAGAATTCGATGAAAAGGTACCTTTTGGCTCTTGGAAGAGCGGCAGTTCTGATTCAAACTAAAGAAGTTCTTCGAGCGCAACTCTCTTTTCCGCTGTAACCCCGCGCCGGGGAGGCGAAGTGGCATCTCTCTAAGGAAAGCTGTCACCCGCGCAGTCCGGCAAAGGCTATAACCGAAGGGGAAATGCCGTAGCGTAGCGATCAATCTCGATTGGCACGACCGCGGCTTCGACTGCCAGCACCGCGGCCCCGATCCGATGATCAGCCGGCCTGAAATTCAAGAAATCGAAAATTCAATGAAAAGCGAGGAAGCCATGAATCGTTATTTTCGGAGGAGTGCCGTTTCATTTGCCCTGATTCTGCTCGGATCGAGTTTCGCCCCCTTGCCCGGCAGCGCGCAGCAAACGCTGGGCTCTCTCAATGGAACCGTGCTGGACGCATCGGGAGCTTCCGTGCCCGGAGCTACCGTAAAAGTGACCGACGCCGCAATCAACGTCACGCAAGTCACCACCACGCAAAAAAACGGCTTCTTTCAGATCTTCAATCTCCCTGTTGGCTCCTACACGGTTTCAGTGAGTCACGACGGCTTTGAGACCACGCAGTTGCCGGGGATCTCCGTCCGGGAAGCGCAGGCCTCTACGGTCGACGTCACCCTGCAGGTGGGCCAGGCGACCGCATCGATCGAGGTCACAGCCAACCCGATGCTTAACGCCACCGACGCCACCAACGGTTTTGTGTTGAGCGCCGACCAGATTGCGGCCACGCCTCTGGCCACCGGCAGCTTCACGCAATTGGCCGCGCTTTCGCCGGGCGTCAACACGGAGCTACTGAGCGGACTCAATTCCAACTCCGGGCTCGGCAACCAGAACATCCAGGCCAACGGCCAGCGCGCCACCTCCAACACCATGCAGGTGAATGGCGTGGACGTGACCAACATCTTCACCGGCATGACCTCCAGCGGCCTCACCTCGCAGCGCTTCAATTTCAACATCGGCGCCGGCAGCACCTCGAACTCCTCCTCTGCCGGCTCGGCCCTGATCGGCGGCGCGGCCCAAACCGCCGCCTCGCCCTACGGCTCGACCGGAAACAGCCTGCCTTCGCCTCCGCCCGAGACCATCAATGAGCTGCGCGTGAACACCTCGATGTACGACGCGCAACAGGGCGCAACGTCGGGCGCGCAGGTTGACGTCAACACCATGGTCGGCACCAATAACTGGCACGGCCAGGTCTACGGCACCTTCGCCAACAATGCGTTGAATGCCTCGCCCTACTTCTTCAATCAGCAATATCAGCTCAGCCAGCAGGGCGTCGGAGCGTTTCCGCAGTCGCTGGTCAACCCTTACCTGCACCGCTGGACCGCCGGCGCCACCATCGGCGGGCCCATCAAGAAAGACAAGTTCTTTTTCTACGCGGCCTATCAGCGCCTGTACAGCTCCGACCAGTCCACCGGTCTGTCGCAGATGAACGTGCCGCCAGGGCTCACGAATGACCGCTCGACGGCAGGCATAGATGCCGCGGAAGAAAGCTGGGCCGGCGGCGGAACCTTCAGTAAGGCGATCGACGCCTCCGCCATGGCTCTTCTGACGGCCCCCATGCCCGGCGCAAGCGGGCAATACATGATTCCTTCGGCGCAGAACACGGCGCCGTACCAATACGGTATCCCCAATGTCACGCTGATCGGCAACTCGATCATGACCTCCGATCAGGCCAATGGCTCGGTGGACTGGCAGGTCAACACCAAAGACCGGCTCTCGACCAAGTACTACTATCAGAACGACCCCGTCACCCTGCCCTACGATTTCTCCTCGGCGCCCGGATTCCCCGTGACCCAATTCAACGGCTCGCAGGTGGCGGCCATTGACAACACCATCGCCATTAGCCCGACGTTCAACTGGGAACAGCGCATGGGGTTCTTCCGCCAGTCTTCCTACAGCAACTTTCAGCAGACGGCGACCAACCCCGGAGGGCCGGCCGATTTCGGAGTCGGCAACGGCGTGGCCGGAGTCAAGCAGCAAACCCTGCCGGGCCTCCTGCTGGGGTCGTTCCCCAGCGACGAGCTCGATTCGCCAAGCTTGAAAGTGGGCCCTTACAGCTCCTTCGCCGATGTCGGCTTTTATCAAAACCGGCTGAATCCTTCCACCAATCTGATCCTCGCCAAAGGAAATCACACCATCGTCGCTGGAGGCGGTTACAGCTACACCCAGCTCAATATCACCAACAACCGCGGCGAGATTCCGCAGGCCAAGACGGAAAACTTCCCGGACTTTCTTTTAGGCGAAGTGCACAGCTCGAGTGTGCTGGAGACCATCGATCCCTCCAGCGGGAAGAACGACGCCGACCGCTACTACCGGACCACCGAGCTGGACGGCTACGTGCAGGACAAGTGGCAAGTAAAGCCGAATCTGAGCATCACCGCCGGCGTGCGCTACGACTACCACGGCGGCATGACCGAGAAATACGGCGACATGTTTAACTTTGACCCCAAGTTATTCAACGTAACGGGAACCACGACCACCGGCTTCACGGTCAACAACGCCGGCTTCATCATTGCCGGCAACAACAAGGCGAATCCCACCAAGGGCGTCAGCGATTCTACCTTGACCGGAAGGCAGTGGGGCATCTCTCCGCGCATCGGCTTTGCCTGGTCGCCCACGCGCGATCACGGCAACGTCGTGATTCGCGGCGCCGGCGGCATTTATTACGACCGCGGCGAGTATTTCGTCTACCTCTCGCAGCCCGCAGGCAGCGGCAACGGCGGTCCCTTCGGCGTCACCGAGTCGGCTCCGCTGACCAGCTACGTAACCGGCGCCGGCACGCTTTCGCTCGAAAATCCAATCGGCGACGCCCTTTCCGTGTCAACCTATGTCCCGCCCAGCTCCAACCCCGGCACCATCACCACCGCGCTTCAGAACACGCTCGGCCTCATGACCGGGTCGCCCCTGCCGGGCACCAAGTACGCGCCTTTCGGACCCAACTGCGGAGGCGTCCAGAGCCAGGAGGGATACACGCTCTGCCCCGATGCGCTGAACTTCGGCACCTACGACCGCAGCAATGTGCTTCCCTACACCATCAACTTTTCGCTGGACTTCCAGTGGCAGCCGCGCCCGGACATGGCCCTGGACATCGGTTATGTTGGCAATCGCGGCCGCCATGCCATCATCCCCTTCCCGTTCAACGCGCCGGGCATCGCCACATCCACCAACCCCATCTGGGGCGAGACCACGACCTACGGCTTCGATGTGCTGAACCAGAACGTGTGCGGCTCTAAATATTGCGACTATGCCCCCATCGCCGGCGAGCCGTGGAATACCGAAGACGGCGGCAACACCGATTTTCGCGCGCCCTATATCGGCTTCAGCCCCAATGCCTCGGTTTACAAGACGGCGGGCAACTCGGCCTACGATGCCCTCCAGGTTCATCTCACCAAGAACCTGTCGCACAACATCCTCGCCGGCGCGAGCTATACCTTCAGCCATACCCTCGACGAGCAGAGCGATCTCGGCCTGTTCTTCACCGGCGACAATCCCTCCAATCTGCGCAACTCCTACGCTTCGTCCGACTTCGACCGCACCAACGTGTTTTCCCTCTATTTCCAGGCCACTCTCCCGAATGCCGCGCATGCCCACAGCCTGGCCGCGCAGTTCGTCAACGACTGGAATTTGAGCGGGACCACGACTCTCGAAAGCGGCGAGCCGTATTCGCTCTATGAGTTCTACGGCGCCGTCGGCAGTGTCTATTTCGGCGACTTCCCCACCCTGATGAATCCGATCATCGGCGTCAAGGACCCATCGAATCCAAAGACGGCGATGACCGGCAACAATGGCGCCAAACGCGGCTTCGGCGGCAGCTACATTCCGGCCATCGATCCCAACCAGCTCCAGATCAACTACATTACCGGCGCTCAGGCCGTCGCCATGGGCATTCCTCAAGGCGGCGGCGTCAACAGCGATCCGCCCGACGTTTTCGAGACCAACTTCGCGCCCCCGCAGCGCAACATCTTCCGTCAGGCGGGGCAGAAGCAGCTCAATCTCTCCGTGCGCAAGGCCTTCCACGTCAGTGAGCGGTACAGCCTGCAGTATGAGTTCAACGTCTTCAACATAACCAATACCACCAGCCTCGATGTGCCCTCGAACCAGGGGCAGATTCGCCAGAACTCGGCTTGCTCCACCTCCGCTGCCCAGCAAGGCGTCGTCAACGATTTGAACTGCCAGCCGGGCGAGTATTACTTCGTCAACTATGGCCAGATCGTGACCAGCCCCGCCCCGGCCGATATCCAATCCACTTACGCCAACCTGGACCAGTTGCCCTATTCGCTCGGCTCCGGCAAAGGGCTCTCGGTTCCCACCCTGATTCCAGTCGGCACCCGCACCTGCACTTCGGTCTACGCCATTCCCGGCGGATGCCCGAACAACGCGGCCAACTTCGGCTCGGTGTACAACACCATCGGCAGCAACCGCATGATCACCATGGGCTTCCACTTCACGTACTAGGTCCTCATTCTCCTCGAGGAATTCGGCGATCCACTTATTCAGCGCGGCGGCTTCGGCTGCCGCGTTTTCCTTTGGCCGTTACGAACGCACCGGAGGTCGCAGACGAATCACACCGACGGGTGATTGCATGCGTTACGAGAGTTAATTACCTTGGTACCGGAACGATGCCTCTTTCCTGTTGAAAAGACGGCGGAAATCCAGCTAATGTGAATCTTTCCAGTAATTTGCAGATTAGCTCGGAACTCTTACACTCCCCCGAGGTGTATGTATGCTGTGCCCTAAGTGTCAGTCGAACGCAGTCTCAACCGTCCCGGCGGAAATTCGGCTTTACCGCAGTACCTCCCGCATTCTCAGCCATCCGCCTTTGACACCTTCACCCGACGTCCAGGTGTGCCTGGATTGCGGCTGGTCTGAGTTCGCGATTCCCCGAGCGTACCTTTCGGCCGGTTGGCTGCGCCCGTTGGGCCCGCAAGCCGTGCCCAACCCGCCGCAGATCGCGCACACCAAGATCGCCATCGCCAGCTAAACGGCTGTCGCTTCGGCTCAAGCGCCGCGGCAGAATCCGCGCAGGGCCAAATGCCGAGCCGGGGCGCGAAACACCGTCCATCATGCGCAAAAAGGGCCTCCAGCCAAAGCTGGAGGCCTTTTGTTTTGCTGCCGGACGGGCCAGCTCAACACCTTCAACAGTTGTGAGGATCGTTGCTGTTAAAGGGGAACTTTTTCAAGCGGCGCTATGAATCCTATACCCGGAACATTAAGCTTGTGCAGGTTCTTGTCGTTGGTGATGAACAGGTCCACTCCGAAATGAGCTGCACAGGCCAGTTGAATCGCATCCGCGTTACGGATCGTATGCGCAGCGCGCAGCGATGCATAGCGCCAGGCCACTGAGGGATCGAAACTGATAATGCGCGCAGTTGAACGGACCGCACGGTCGTACTGGTCGATCAGCGACGCCTGTCCCAATCGGGTCGGCTTGACCAGAATCTCACCAAGCGTCATTGCCGACGTGACCATCTGGTCTCCCCGGTCGATCATCCGTTTTCGAATCGCGAGCGCCTGGCTGCGGAATGGTTCCAGGCCTTCGAACATATAGATGAAAAGGTTGGTATCAAAAAATATCTTGCTCATCCGTCCTCCCGACGAAGGTTCTCAACATATTCGTCGGCATGCTCGTCAGCCCAGATGTGCTTACCCGAACCTATGAGGCGAATCAGCGGGTCGTCTTCCCAGTTGATTGGCGCGTCTGAAGCATGAGGTTCTTTGCTCCATTCCTCGTACCAGTCCAGTAACTGCCAGTATTGCTCCGGAATCTCCTCGCGCTTAGGCACGGATTTGGACGGCTTCCGCTTTTGAAATCTCGTGGCAAAAGTGAAGTCGCCGGGGCGGTAGAGCCGAAGGTTTCCTCCGGGCCTCGTTTCATACAGCATTCGGTATTTGCTCGACGAAGGGGGAACGTTGGCGACCAGATGCTCTTTCAGGTGAGCGTTCACAGAGCCTCGCTCGATCCCGTTTGCGAGACCCGACTCGTCGAGCTTGCGGCGAATCTCGTCTCTCGAGAAATCCACACGCCCGGGATACTCCTGATGTAGAAGGGCGACCGCGATCCAAATGCGATCGGCCAAAAGCAGACCATATGTGGTTGCCGGCATTTGTATTCCTCCGGGCTTAGACCTATTTAAGTATAATACCTTTAATACCTGCGTACGAAAACATTGAAGAAAAAAGGCCCCCAGCCGAACCTGGAGGCCTTTTCTGGAGCCGTCAGTAGCAAATCGCGTTCAGTGAGGCGGATAATCCACCTGGCCAACTTCTGATCACTGACAACTGACCACTGACAACTGTTCTTAGTACATGCCGTCCATGCCGCCGCCGTGGCCGCCGCCGGCCGGAGCAGACTTCGGCTCCGGAATTTCGACGACCAGGGCCTCGGTGGTCAGCAGCAGGGCCGCGATCGAAGCCGCGTTCTGCAGCGCTGTCCGCGTCACCTTGGTGGGATCGATGACGCCGGCCGAAACCAGGTCTTCGAATTTGCCGGTAAGCGCGTTGTAGCCGAAGTGCTGGTCCTTGGACTCAAGAACCTTGGCCACCACCACCGCACCCTCTTCGCCGGAATTGGCGACGATCTGGCGCAGCGGCTCTTCGAGCGCGCGCAAAACGATCTGCGCCCCGGTCTTCTCGTCGCCGGTAAGCGTCTCGATCAGCTTTTGCACCGCGGGCATGGCGCGCACCAGGGCTACGCCGCCGCCCGGAACAATGCCTTCCTCCACTGCGGCGCGGGTTGCATGCAGTGCGTCTTCCACGCGTGCCTTCTTCTCCTTGAGCTCGGTTTCGGTAGCCGCGCCCACCTTGATGATGGCCACGCCGCCCACCAGCTTGGCCAGCCGCTCCTGCAGCTTTTCCTTGTCGTAGTCCGAGGTCGTCTTCTCGATCTGCGAACGGATCTCCTTCACCCGACCCTCGATCTCAGAAGATTTGCCGGAGCCGTCGACGATGGTGGTGTTGTCCTTGTCGATGGTAATCCGCTTGGCCTTGCCCAGGTCCTCGAGCTTCACGCCTTCCAGCTTGATGCCCAGGTCCTCGGTAATGGCCTTGCCGCCGGTGAGAATGGCGATGTCGCCCAGGATGGCCTTGCGGCGATCGCCGAATCCGGGAGCCTTCACGGCCGCCACATTCAGGGTGCCGCGCAGCTTGTTCACCACCAGCGTGGCCAGCGCCTCGCCCTCAACGTCCTCGGCGATGATCAACAGCGGCTTGCCGCCGCGGGCCACCTGCTCGAGCAGCGGCAACAGGTCCTTCATGGCGCTGATCTTCTTTTCGTAGATCAGGATGTAGGGCTCGTCCAGCACCGCTTCAAGCCGCTCGGCGTCGGTGACGAAATACGGACTGAGATAGCCGCGGTCGAACTGCATGCCGTCCACGGTTTCAAGCCCGGTGTGCATGGTCTTGGACTCTTCGATGGTGATCACGCCATCCTTGCCCACTACCTTCACCGCTTCCGCGATGATCTCGCCGATCTCCTGGTCGCCGTTGGCTGAGATGGCGCCCACCTGGGCCACCGATCCCTCGTTCACCGGCTTCGAGAGCTTGCCCAGTGCGCCGCCCTCGGTCCACTTGCCGTCCTTGTCGCGCGTGCCGATCACGACCGTAACGGCCTTCTCGATGCCGCGCTTCAGTGCTGTCGGATTGGCGCCGGCCGCAACCGTCTTCACGCCCTCGCGGAAGATCGACTGCGCCAACACAGTTGCCGTTGTCGTCCCGTCGCCGGCTACGTCACTGGTCTTCGAGGCAACCTCGCGCACCAGTTGCGCGCCTACGTTCTCCATCGGGTCCTTCAGGTCAATCTCTTTGGCCACCGTCACGCCGTCCTTGGTGATGGTGGGCGAGCCGAACTTCTTCTCGATTACGACGTTCCGCCCTTTGGGTCCGAGCGTCGCCTTCACAGCGTCCGCCAGCGTGTTCACGCCGCGCAGAATCGCCTGACGGGAATCCTCACCGTGCAGAATTTGCTTTGCCATTTGCTTGAACTCTCCTCAGTACAGTTGTCAGATTTCAGAGATCAGGGGTCAGAGAAAGGAGATCAGTTTTTATGCTGACTTGCCCACTCGCTGACTCGTTAACTTGCTAACTCGCAATCGCGTCCGTGCAACGGACGGCTAACTCGCTACTTTTTGACAATGCCGAGGACTTCTTCCTCGCGCATGATCAGGAACTCCTCGCCGTCGATCTTGATCTCGGTGCCCGAGTACTTGCCGAACAGGATCTTGTCGCCGGCCTTCACGTCGAGCGGGAAGACCTTGCCCTCGTCGTTCGATTTGCCCTTGCCTACGGAGATCACTTCCCCCTCCTGGGGCTTCTCCTTGGCGCTGTCGGGGATGATGATGCCGCCGCGGACGGTTTCGCCCTCTTCCAGGCGGCGGACCAGGATGCGGTCATGAAGCGGTGTAAACGTAGTCGCTACCGATGTTGCTGCCATTGCTTCGCTTCTCCTTCACGCGCGGAACGGGTTGAGCCCGGGCCGCGGGATTTGAGTGGGGTGATTGACGCTTGAAAGATTGCGGGACTTTGCCCACCGTGGCCGGCAGAGCGCCATTCCGAGCGTTCCAACGCCCTGAGTGCTAGCACTCTAGCCTTCCAATTGCTAACAATAGGAGTGTCGCGGCCAGTTTGTCAAGGGGCTAAAGAGAAAAATGTGAGCATTCCCCGCTCATATAGTGTGAGTTTAATCAATAAATAACAGAAAACGACGCAGCGACCAGTCTACACCCTCCCCATCCCACTCCCGTCCCGCGCCCCGCGCCCTCCCTGACCGCGCTTTACCGGAAGCGCACACTTTTCGATCGGCTTTTGGGCAGGAACCTGCCTTTGGGGCAAGAGCCGGAGTTCGCTGGCCTGGCCCGACCGCCGGCATCATCAGATGCGTCAGCTTCAGCGTCACTAAAGGTTTGGCCGCGATTCGGCCAGAACTCGCCATTTGGTTTCGGACTCTCACTCGCAGTGCGACTCTGCCTGATCGCAGTCGATACTCCTTGCAATGCGAAGCCGGCACGGCCGGTCAATCGAATTCGATTGGCGAGATCACGGTTCGACGGGTCGATTGATGTAGTATTGAAGCCAAAATTGCCCGGCGATCTCGGGCCAGAGTCCCCAACTCTGAAGCGGAGATTGCACGTATCGGAGAGTCCAATGCAGAAAAAGACGCTCGGTTTCTTTGTCTCAGTGTTCCTCTTGCAGGTTGCCCTGCCCGGCGCACTTCGCCAGGCTCGGGCGCAGGCGGAGAAGACTTCGTATCCAGCCATGGCTCCTGTCGATGAGTATTTGATGCCCGACGAGAATGCCGAAATCGATCTGGCTCGCAGTGGCGCTCCGGCATCCATCGCGGACGGAGCCGAAGTGATGGTGCTGGGACGGAAGGGGTATACGACCGCTGTGAAGGGGACGAATGGCTTCGTCTGCATCGTGGAAAGATCATGGGGCGCCTCCACCGATGACCCGGAATTCTGGAATCCCAAAATTCGCTCGCCCATTTGCTTCAATTCGGCGGCCGCAAGAACCTTTGCGCAGATCTTCCTGATGAAGACAAGATTGGTACTGGAAGGAAAATCGAAGACAGAGATCGTTGAGGCGACCAACTTGGCGCTGGATAAGAAGGAACTCCCCGCGCTGGAGCCGGGAGCCATGTGTTACATGATGTCGAAGCGCCAATATCTGAATGATCGCGGCATGAGCTGGCACCCGCACCTGATGTTTTTTGTATCGGGGGATGCGGCAAAGAGCTGGGGAGCCGACCAGCCGGATTCGCCGATTATTGCGGCGGATGACCCCGAAGAACGGGTGACGATTTTCATGGTCGTGGTTGGCAAATGGTCAGATGGAACGCCGGCTCCGCCGATGGAAGACTGAACCATATCCGCGTAGGCTCCCACGCAGCGAAATCGCTGCTCGATCAACCGCGTAAGAATTACCGGGAACCATGAATTTCTTTCACCCTCCAATGAAGGAACTTCCTGCAACCCGCTGCACATAAATAGTTTAGCGGACCGTGCAAAATGGTATCGAACGTGCCTCTATCTAAGTGGAGATGTTTCTTAATTCACACTGGAGGCATGTATGGTGGAATTCGCTTCCCTTTCGCCGGGAGTGGCGCCCAGGCGCGTCGCCGCTTACGCCGCGGCTCTGGCGCTCGGCGGTTCTCTCGGCGGCTACGCAATTCATGAACACCGCTCGGCGCAGAATCTTGCTGCCGACAATGTGCAGACCACTGCCGCGCTCAACGCGACCCAGCATGAGCTCAGCGACCTGAAAACCCAGGTGAACATGCTGGCCGCGCGCAGCCAGGCACAGGCTGCTCCGCCGGCCCCTGCCGCGCAGACCTCGCCCGGCCGCCGACCCCCGGCAGGTCACCGGCAAGCGGTGGATACGCGCTACAGGAAGCTGCAATCGCAGCTCGACGCGCAGGGCAAAGAGATTGAGCAAACCCGCAACGATCTGGCCAGCACGCAGGGTGATCTGGTCAATACGCGCACTGCGTTGAGCGGCTCGATTGCGCATACCCATGACGAGCTCGTCGTGCTGGAGAAGAAAGGCGAGCTCAACTACTTTGAGTTCGACGTCCAGAAATCCAAGCAGTTCAAGCGCGAAGGCCCCGTCGGCATCAGCCTGAGAAAGGCCAATTCCAGGCATCAGTATGCCGACCTGATGTTGCTGGTGGACGATCGCAACCTGACCCAGAAACACGTCAATCTCTACCAGCCGGCGATGTTCTACGAGCCCGACAGCCCGCAGCCCATCGAAGTGGTCATAAACGACATCGGCAAGGACCACATCCACGGATACGTAAGCGCGCCCAAGTATCGGCAATCGGAGCTGGCTGCCATGTCCAATGCCGGCGCCAGTCCCGCGCCGGGCGCAGATCAGGCCGCCAACCAGGGCGGCAACGACAACGAGGTGGTCGGGAACGCCCCTGCGCCTGGCGCGAATCCGGCCGGCTCCAACCAGCCACCCAAGCCCCGGCAGAAGCTTCCAATGCCCTCGCCCGAGTAAGTATCCTCCGGAATGCTCTAGCCCAGCGCTTCACAGCGCTGGGCGAGCGGCCCACGAACAACCAGCAGTCCCGTATGGACGGCGCATCCGGCCGCGGGCAGTTTTTTCCGCGGGGCTCGGAGTTTTGGGGCAAGTTGCCGATTTCCCTGGGCAGGAAGGAATTTTTGAGCAGAATCCGCTCGCCGCAAGTCCAAAGCAATAAGGATGCGAAAGCATTACAATGGAATCCATGTTGCGCCGTACCCTCCTTCGTCTCAGCGTGTCTCTGGCCGTAGTCAGCTTCCTGGCAACCGCAGCCGGCCTCGGCGCCCAGCAGGACGACTCCAAATGGGGCCGAAAGTACAAGGTTCCCCCGCTTGCCTCGCGCATTGAGGTCACGGTCCTGAAATCCGTAAACGGAAAGCCCATTGAAAATGCCGCCGTTATCTTCCACCCCATCGAGGGTGACAAGGACAAGGGCGCACTGGAGCTGAAGACCAACGAGGACGGAAAAGCCATCATCGACGTGATTCCCATCGGCGATACGGTGCGGCTGCAGATCATCGCCAACGGCTACCAGACCTACGGGCAGGATTACAAGATCGACAAGGCCGAAATGTCGATGGAAGTCCACCTGAAGCGGCCGGGAGCGCAATACTCCATCTACAAGAGCGACAGCGCAACCGCCGGCTCCGGCGGCAATTCCGGCGCGAGTTCCGGTTCCGACAAGTCCGCCACCCCGCCCGCGAATGCGGCTCCGCCCGCCGGGAGCGGCAAGGGAGCCGGTTCCTCCGCCAAGCCGGCCGACTCGAACACCCAGCAATCGAGCCAGCCGCAGACGCACTAGAACTGGCTGCATAAATCCGGCTTTGAAAGGGCACGGCTTTAACCGTGCCGTGAAAGCCGCGTATTCATTGGGGCTTTAGCCCCTGCCGGGCCGTAGAGAATTCCGCCGATCCATTTTTGAAACACGCTCTAATAAAAGGCCTCCTTGCGCGATCTCCAAATGGCAAAATGTGAATCAAAAGTGCTCTGACGCCGCCCGATCCGCTACCCTATTTCCATGTTCGGCCAACCGCTTCTCGGCAAGTCCGCACTGGTCACCGGGGGCGCGCGCCGCATTGGCCGCGAGATCGCGCTGGCTCTGGGCCGCGCCGGCGCCGATGTGGCCATCACCTATCTCACTTCAAAAGCCGAAGCCGCGCAGACTGCCAACGCGCTTTCGGCTCTGGGCCGCCGCGCTCTGGCCGTGGAGTGCGACGTGCGTTCGGAAAGCTCGGTGCGGCGGGCCGTCGCCGGGACGATGGCCGCATTCGGTCGCCTGGACGTGCTGGTCAACAATGCCGCGGTCTTCGAGTCCGCGCCGCTTGAAAGCCTCAGCCTTGAGCAGTGGGACGCGGCCTTCGAGACCAACGCGCGCGGCCCGTTCCTGGTGGCCCGCGAGGCGCTGCCCCATTTGCGCGCGGCCCGTGGCAGAATCGTGAACATCGGCTCGCTGGGCGGCATGCACGCCTGGGCCCGGCACGCCCATTATTCGAGCTCGAAGGCCGCGCTGCAGATGCTCACCAAAGCCATGGCCAAGGCCTTCGCGCCTGAGGTCGGCGTGAACTGCGTGGCGCCGGGATGGATCGATCTCGACGACCGCTCCGCGGGCGAAGCCGAAAACGCCCTCCGCTTTGCCGCGCGCACGCCCATGGGGCGCAACGGCACGGCGGAAGACGTCGCCCAGGCCGTGCTCTTCTTTGCCGCGGGACCGGAGTTTATTACCGGTCAGATTCTGGCCGTAGATGGCGGACTGGGACTTCTGTAGGTACCTGACCCTGCGTCGCTACACCAACGTCGGGTGCACGGGCACCGATTTTGGGACCTGGGATTGCACGAGCCTGAATCGCAGCAGGTTAATCGAACGGTCGATAACCCGGCCAGCCATGATTACCGCGCGAACAAACGGTCCCACAGGCCGCGCAGACCGCTTCGCGGAGGGTCGGGCCAGCCGCCGCCCGATTTTCCGTTGAGCGCGGAGTGTGGCTTCGCCTTGCTCCGCCAGTGGCGCGCATCGGAGGTGAGCGGCTCGTGCTCCCACAGGCCCACCGGGACCGGCTGCTCCGGCCACCGGCCGCCTTCCACCGCGATGCGCGGGTTGGTCACGCACAGCCGCAGCGCCGTCGCCTCCCCGGACCGCTTGCGCACGTACTCGAAGGCTTTTTTCAGGTGCGGCGGCCGCCAGTTGCTGCGGTGCGCGTCCGTGGCCAGGAAGTGAATCCAGTTGCGGTCCAGCAGCTCATTCGCCAGCGCTTCCGCTGCGCCGCCGAAGCGGCCATACAAGGAGCTGGCAGTCACCTGGATCAGGCAGCCTCTGCGCACCCAATCGGCCACCAGCTCCGGATTCGCGTGCACCGCCGGATAACGCTCGGGATGCGTAACCACCACCGTATAGCCGGCCGCTTGCAGTTTGAAGACCGCTTCCTGCAACTGCGGCGCGATGGCCGTACTGGGAAACTCGACCAGCAGGTAGCCTTTGCGATTGATCGAATAACTGAGCGGGGCCTGGAGCGCCGAAGCGATGTTTTCTGCGGAAAGATGAAAGTCGCAGCCCAGGCTCAGCTCCACCACTCCTGCGAGCCGGCTGCGCAGCTCGGCGAGGCGTTCTTCTACGATTTCTGCCTTGTAGGGATAGCGCTCGCTGGCATGCGGCGTGCACACTATGTGCGTCACCCCTTCCTCTGCCGCTTCCTGCGCCATGGCCAGCGACGATGCAAGGTCCTTGGCTCCGTCGTCCACCCCGTAGATCAGGTGGTGATGTATATCGATCATTTCCCCAGCCTTCGAATCCCCGTTTCAGGTCCTCAGTGCGTTGCCAGAGCCTCAATCATCGAGGCGAAGACCTTCCAGCCGTCCGCCGATCCCAGCAACTGTTCGCTTGACCGGTCGGGGTGCGGCATCATGCCCAGCACGTTGCGGCCCGCGTTCAGAATCCCGGCGATATTGCTCAAGGAACCGTTCGGGTTCGCCGCCGCAGTAATCTCCCCGGCCGGCGTGGCATAACGGAAAGCGATGCGATCTTCGGCTTCCAGCCTGCGCAGCTCGCCGGGCTCGCAAAAGTAATTCCCCTCCATGTGCCCGATCGGCATCGCCAGCACCTCGCCCTTGGCCGTCTGGCTTGTGAAGGGACTATCGGCCGTTTCCACCCGCAGGTGAACCTGTTTGCAGATGTATTTGAGCCCGGCATTGCGCATCAGCGCGCCGGGCAGCAATCCCGCCTCGGTGAGGATCTGGAACCCGTTGCAGATGCCCAGAACCAGCCCGCCGCCGGCGGCAAACCGCTGCACGGACTGCATCACCGGAGAAAAGCGCGCGATGGCGCCGGTGCGCAAGTAGTCGCCGTAGGCAAAGCCGCCGGGAACCAGCACCGCGTCCACCCCGCCCAGGTCTTCCGAGTCATGCCAGAGAAAGGTAACCGGCTGGTGCGCCACTTCGGCAATCACGTTGTAAGTATCGTGGTCGCAGTTCGAGCCGGGAAAAACCAGAACGCCGAACTTCATACGTTTAGGGTATCAGTTTCAAATCTTTCCAATTGTAACTTTAGTGTCACTTCCATTCGCCGTTGCCCGGACCCCAGGGCGGGGTCCCGATTTAGCCCCGCCTTGAAAGGTGTACGGCTTTGCAGGTTGCAGAAAAACTCGATCCGGAGGTAGGCAGGCGGTTCAACTCGCAACGATGTGGGGGTTTTAACTCGGATGGAAGTGGAGTCTCAACTCGGAGACAGGCGGGAAGTTCAACTTGGAGGGAGGCGGGGGTTTCAACCCCCGCACAAAGCCAGCAAAATGCGCACGGGGCTTTACAGGCTGCGGAAAAACTCTCCGGAAGGAGCACGAAGTGTCAGGGCACGACTTCAGTCGTGCCGCAAGTCGAGCAATTTGAACGCGGGCTTTAGCCCCTGCGGCCTGCTTTTCGGGCCTGTGCCTGAGATCCGGCCTTTTTCCGCAGCCTCTTTAGCCCCAGGGAGGTTTTTGGTCTACGGCATCAACCGTCTTGACTTATTTAAGTCACCTTCCTCATAATCTCTCTTATGAAGCCGGATGCGATCCGCACCTCGATAGACCTTCCTCGCGATCTACACCGCCGCTTGCACGAGGCGGCGGCCCGCAAGGGCTGCAGCGCCCGAAAGCTGATTCTGGCTGGAATCGAGCGCGCGGTGAACGAGACAAAGTCAGCCCGCCCCGGCCGTCGGCTCAAGCTCGACCCGCCGCTGATCCAGCCGGTAGGACGCCGCATTGGCATTACCAATGAAGAGGCTTATGAGCTCATTGAGCTTCCCTGACATCAACGTCTGGCTCGCCCTGGCCACCCCGGAGCACATCCATTCCCAACCTGCGAGACGTTGGTGGGACCAGGAGAGCGGCGCCATCGCGTTCTCACGTTTCACGCAGCTCGGATTTCTCCGTCTCGTCACGACAGCCGCTGCCATGGACCAAAAGCCCTTAACCATGTCACAAGCCTGGCGGGTTTATGACCGCTGGTATGACGATGATCGCGTGGCATTCATTTCCGAGCCGGTCGAAGTGGAGAAGAGATTTCGGGAAAAGGCGACAGGGCGAATCGTTTCGCCAAAGGTGTGGGCCGACGCGTGGCTGCTCGCCCTCGCTGAGACAGCGGGAGGGAAGCTGGTTACATTTGACAAGGCGCTCGGCCTCCGCGGGGCTTACTGTCTGCTACCGGGCGGCCCATGACCAATGAAATTGTTCAAAGCGCAACAGCCGGCTGGTAGCAATTTCCCGAGGGAAAACGACACTCCATGAAACGCAGAGACTTTCTAAAAGGCGCGGCGCTCAGGCCCTGGCCAGCGCCGTCTCTGGCGGCGACAGCTTCGCAGCGGCAATCTCCCGCACCGCCCATCCGGCGATCAGCAGGCTCGGCGCCGCGGCGGACGCGGTCTCGCCCAGCTCGCCCAGCGTGGTATGCAGCACCTGCTGGCCGGGCTGCGCGGCGCGCGCAATAATCGCGCAGGGCAATTCCGCGGGCAGGCCTTCGGCCATCCATTCCGCGGCCAGCAGCGTCATGTCGCGGCCGGGCATGTAGACCACGCGGGTCGCGTCCTCCAGCTCCGGCAGCGGCGCATGGTTGTGCGACTGCGCGTGATGGCCGGTAGAGAAGATCACGTTCGAAGCCCAGTTGCGGTCGGTCAGCGAGCAGCCGATGGCCGCCGCGGCGGCAAAGGCCGCGGAGACGCCGGGCACAATCTCGTAAGCAACGCCGGCTTCGGCCAGGGCGGCCATCTCTTCGGACGCGCGGCCAAACAGCAGCGGGTCGCCGCTTTTGAGGCGCACCACGCTGCGGCCGGCGCCGGCGTGTTCGACCATGAGCGCGTTGATCTCTTCCTGGGTGATGGATTTGGTTCCGCAGCGCTTGCCCACATTCTCAATCTCGGCCTGTGCGCAAGCCAGATCGAGAATCGCCTGCGGAACCAGGTCGTCGTGCAGGATCACGTCGGCGCTCTCGATCAGCCGTAGCGCCTTCACGGTGAGCAGTTCGGGATCGCCCGGTCCCGCACCGGCCAAATAGACCCGGCCGGCGCGCGCCGCTTCCCTGCCCTGGCGCGCCAACTGGCGCGTGGCGCACAAGAGCGAATCGCAAATCTGCCGTGCGGCGAGTTCGTGCAACAGCAGCCGTCGCTCTTCGCCGCGCGGATGATGCGCCAGCACTTCGCGGCGCAGCTCGCCAAGATTCTTGAGCCACGGCCCCAGATCGTCAGGCAGTTGCTCGTCGATCTCGCGCCGCAACCGCTGCGCCACCGCCGGGCTCTCGCCGGCCGTCGAAATGGCAATCTGCAGATCGCCACGGCTCACCACCGAGCCGAAAAAGAAATCGCAGTTCGGAATATCGTCCACGCTATTGCAGAGAATGCCGCGCTCCTGGGCGGCGCGATACACAGCCGAGTTCACCGCGGGAGAATCCGTGGCGGCGATCGCCAGAAAGCTGCCGTCGAGATCTGCCGGCTCAAATTCCCGCTGCACCCATTCGAGCTTCCCCTCCGCGGCGAGTTCTCTCACCTCATCCCGCGCTTCAGGAGCAACCACGCGCAGATTGAGCCCGGTCTTCAGCAGCGAGCCGATCTTGTCCAGCGCCACCGTGCCGGCGCCCACCAGCAGGCAGTTGCGGCCCTCGAGTTTCAGAAAAATCGGCAAAAGACTCATTGGATGCTCCTTATGATTTGGTCCGGTTCGACGATTTGACCCGGCTCAGAATACTTGCATTTTGCTGGTCTCTATTCCCTATTCCCTATTCCCTAGTCCCTCAGTCCCTGTCTTTCTCAATCCGCCATGGCGTGCGGCACCGGGGCGGTGGGCAGGTCGCGCTCCACGGCGGCCAGCACCTCGCCGGCAAGCTGGGCGCGCAGTTCGTCGTTGGAGTGGCGCGCAAACCACGCGCGCAGATTCTCGCCTTCGTCACGCCCGCCCAGATAATGCCGCAGCAGCCGTTCGATGGCCTCCGGCACCAGCGGCGCCGCGCAGCGGTAGCCCACCGGCCGCGCCACGCCCGCGAACTGGCCCACCGCTCCGCCCAGGCAGAAGTAGTAAGCATCCACCAGCTTGCCGTCGTACTTGATTTTCTTGCCTTCCAGGCCGATGTCGGCGATCCAGTGCTGGCCGCAACTGTTGGGGCAGCCGGTCACGTGCAGTTTCAACTGCTGGTCGAACTGCGGCAGGCGCTCTTCGAGCTCGTCCACCAGCCAGCGCGTAAAGCCCTTGGTTTCGGCAATGGCCAGCTTGCAGAACTCGGTGCCGGTGCAGGCAATGGCTCCGCGCCAGAACGGCGATCCATCCACGTGCAGCCCGATCTGGCCCAGCTCGCGCGCCAGTTCCCCGCTCCTGGCGTAGGGCACGTCGATGAAGACCAGGTTTTGCGAGACGGTCGCCCTCAGTGCGCCGCTGCCGAATCGCTCCGCCAGCTCCGCCGCGGCCTCAAGCTGCTCTCCGCTCAGCCGTCCGCGCAGCACCGAGGCGCCCACGTAGTTCAGTCCCG
Source organism: uncultured Acidobacteriaceae bacterium (assembly GCA_963770555.1). Classification (GTDB taxonomy): domain Bacteria; phylum Acidobacteriota; class Terriglobia; order Terriglobales; family Acidobacteriaceae; genus Telmatobacter. Next base: position 1,313,250 of record CAVYQC010000005.1, on the reverse strand, counting down.
GCTGGCGCTGCGGATGAATGCCGGCGTGATCGCGCAGCGTATCGTCCGGCACCTCTTCCGGCACGCCGGGGTCCAGCTTGTAGCCGAGCCGCCGGTTCACCTCGTCGAGGAAGCTCTCCGCCGTCCATCCCTCGCGCATGAAAAGGTATTTCAGGCGCGCGCGCTCGCGGCTCTGGCGCAACCCCTGCTGGTCGCGAAAAATCTCGGTCACGGCGCGCACTGCGCTCACCGCCTGATCGGGACGGACAAACGCATCCAGGCGCACCGCCAGGTGCGGCTCGTTCGAGAGCCCTCCGCCGACGCGCAGCGAGTAGCCCACTTCACTGCCCCGCCTGGCCGGCGTCAGGCCGATGTCGTTGATCTCGGGATAAGTGCACCAGGTGGGGCAGCCGGTGGCCGAAATTTTGAACTTGCGGGGAAGATTGAAGAACTCCGGATTGGCGGTGAGCAGGTGCGCAACTTCACGCGCGATGGGCGAGGCGTCGATCACCTCGTCGGCGGCCACGCCGGCCAGCGGGCAGCCGGTCACATTGCGCACCACGTCGCCGCAGGCGCCCTTGGGCGAAAGCCCGATCTTGTCCAGCGCTTCCACGACTTCGGGAAGCGATTCGATGGTGAGCCAGTGGAGCTGGATATTCTGGCGGACGGTGATGTCGGCCAGGTTGCGCGCATACTTGCGCGTGATACCGCCGATGGTGCGCAACTGGCTGGCCGAAAGAATGCCGTTGGGAATCCCGATGCGCATCATGAACCATTCGGTAGCCAGCCCTTCGCCGCCTTTGCCGCCGGTGGCGCCCACGCCGTCGCCCTGCGTATAGATGCCCCACCACTTGAAGTACGCCGAGGCCCACTCCGGCGCCACGCTCGAGCGCCCGGCGCGTGCGAACGCACGCACCTCGTCGAAGGCCTCCCAGGGGTTCTTTTCGCGCTTCAGGCGCTCCATCCGTTGGGCTTTGGTCTCTTTCACGGGAACAACTTCACTCATGCTTTGCCTTCTCTCGCGCCGAAAATAGAGAACCCGCGGCAGCTAGGCTGCAACGCGGGCTACAAGAAACTTGGATTTTCCCTCGAAAGCTCAGACCCAGGTCACCTGTGCGCGCGCAGCGGCGAACAGCAGCGACAACAGGCCATAACTTCCATAGCAACATCATAGCCGGGAGCCGGCAAAAGCGCAACTGCCCGCTTTCACCTCAAGCTGAGGCGCCGGTTTCGTTCTGGCCTCCGATCCATTCTTCGCTGCTTGAATGGTCGTTTCGCAATCGCAGCGCCCTTGATTTGCAGCAGCAACTACTTCGCGGCATTGAGGCTAGGTTCAATCCACGAGGTGACGAAGTCCGTGATTGCGGGGAACTGGGAAACGAGCATTCCTAAAATCGGCACCCCTATGAAACTCCCATATCTGACCCAGAAGCCCATTCCAAGCTTGCCGGGCTCGGTGTTGGTAATGCGGCTGAGCGTCGAGTCGCGCTCCAGCCCTGCGTATACCAGGGCTACGGCAGATCCCAGCACCGCCACCAGAATGAGCAGGGTAATGGTGATCGTCGGCCGCGGAACGTACGGATAGAACGCGAGAGAAAACGCGAACCCCGCAAGCACGCCAACGATCGAAAGCACCATGGTCCGCATGCGTGCAAGCAGGTTCTGCAGGTAACCCACATAGATCAGGCATACAAACTCTTCGGCATTACGTATAGGCTCGTCTTCCGACAATGGCAACACAACTTTATCGTTCGCTTTCCCGCCGTCCTCCATTAGATCCAGGCTGCGCGTTTCTTTCAGCCACTTGGGAAGGATCAAGTCAGTGAGGACGTGCTCCATGCATTGGCAGAATTCCTCGCGCATGTGCCGGCCCTCCCGGTCATTGATCATCGCCAGGTCGGCCCCCTTACTGCGCTTCTCCACAAACTTGATTCCCCGTTCGCATGCGGTGTCGATGGCGCCGCGTATCCATTCGTCCCCGCAGTCGCGGGATGCAAAGGAGCCGAGCAGATTGCGAAGGTGAAAGAGCGATTCCAGTTGGTGCGAAAAGATTGTGTACCGGGCTCGTGAAGAGGTCCCGCTCATGCTCCATAGCGACTGCATCGACAGGCCCTGCAGCGCTGAGAAGGTCCGGCGCAGGGGGGTACGGTTCAAGGCCAGCAACAGGCGCTTCAGAGAAAGCCACGTGCCCAGCAACTGCGTGCATTCGAAGATCAGCAGATACAACGCCACCGCAAGCAGTGCATGCAGCGCCTCGTTGAAAGCATGATTCTCCACGCTATGAAAGATTGGATCGAAGCCTGCCGGTCCTTCATGCCAAAGAGCATAGAGTGGGAGCACCAGGACCGCGATCGGGAATAGATATACCCAGACTTGATGCCAGCCTGGGAACGGGATAGCGAGGGACTCGATTTTCTCGGCCATGTCGTTGCTGATGCGGGCCAGGGCCCCATCAAGATGATTTTGACGCGGAAGAATCGGCTTCCCTTCTCCGAGAAGCGCCAGGCCGGAGAGCGTGTGCCAGAACCACCAATAAAACCCGCTCAGGATGAGCAGCAAGGAGACCATGGGCGAAACGCCGTTGGTCAGGTGGACGGCGCGATACGCAGTGGCGATTCCGTTTCCGCCGGGACCGGGGTATTCGAAGATTCTTGAACCAACCCAATAAGCGCCAACCGCGAGCACGAATGGAAAGGCGATAAAGACAGTGGCGCGCAGCGCGCGCTTATAAACTGAGCCGGCTTCGCCCCGGCCGGCGCAAAGCTGGCGCACCCAGGCGCGCAGGGCACGGATGCGCGCTGAGTGGGGCTCGCCAAAAGATCGCGAAACGATATCGAGCACGACCCCAAGAGATGCCAACCCCGCGGCGATATACAGTACCCAGATCCATAAAATGTTGCTTGCCTCAAGATAGGAACCGATCCGGCTTGAGCATCTCAACATGAGAATCACGATGGAACCGATGGTTGCCCATCCTATTCCGATCAGAACCATCTGCCGCATCCCCGAAAGGGGCACAAACTGAACGAACATGCCTTGGTTTTCACGCCGCCGTCCAAGAAGGCAAGCGTAGAAATGAAGGCAGACCGCAAACACCGCAAGCCCGCAACAAAACTTCCAGGCCGGAGACAAAGAGAGCTCCCACAGTGCCGTACTCCCTTCCGGAACGCCGCTGTCGGGTCCGCTTGGCAAAACCACGGTAGCCACGGTCGAATCCGGCGGAGCGAGTTCCGACTTGGGTTCGGTCAAGACCGCAACCGGCCAATACCCATCCCGTCCAACCACCGACAGCCAGGTAGACGGTGCAACTATGTCGCTCGATCTCTCCTCCCAGAATGGCTCCATGTAGTCTGCTATATCCGCCTTCAGTGGATCGATGTAAGTCGACGGCTTGCTGGGATCCCCGTCGGTAATCAGGAATCGGGTAGCCAGGTACGTGCCCTCCATCGTGTCGCTGCCGAAGACGCGGTGCGCGTGTCGAGTCGCCTTGTATGTGTCTCGGGTCCAATCCTGGCCGCGCGGCAGAAGCGGATACGTAGTCAGAGCCTCCACGCCCCGGAACTCGGTGGAATCGATTTCGCGTCCGAACAGCATATCCGCGCCCATCGTCACAATGAAAGCATCCGGATAGGCCCGATGAAGAAACCGCGTCAGGAAAAGGTAATCCAGTGAGCTGGTGCTGCGCAGAATGACAAACCGTATTCCGTGCGTTTTGAGCGAATCGACGATCCCGTACATCTGCGCTTCCTGGGCCAGCGCCGAGTTCGGGCCGCTGAAGGTTGCAACCGTGTCGGTATCGTGGTGTGTGGATGCTGCGGCCTGCGGCTGCAGCACAGCGTGAGCCGGGTTGGATTTATCCCCTGTCGACGGCGCGAAGATGGACTGTTCCTGGTAGGCCGATTGAAGCGCGGAGATATCCCGCGGATAATACAAGTGCAGCGGAGCGCGCGCGACATCGTAAGTTGGCTCGCACACAGTGGTCGGGCCGGGGATCGCACCGGGCGCGGTCGGCCGCGCATCCGGCAAGCCGCCATAGGCGGTCTCATCTTCAGAGAGAACCGCAACCTCTGAGAGCGAATGTCCCCGCTCGCTCAGATACTTGAAGTACCTGTCAACCAGGATGGCATCATTTTGGATGAAATCGGCTATGCGCATGGGCATGAGAGACGGCTTGTTCAACTGGCCCTCCAGCCATTCGATGGAGGAGCAGCCGCTCACCGTGCCGTTATAAAGCAGAACATTGGAAAAGTAGCTTGCCTTCTTGGGAAGATCGATCAGCGCGCGGGCCACAGAGGGCGCCGAACCGGAGAAGGTAGGCCCCAGCACGCGCAGCGAACGGTCGGAATTTTCTTTGTCCGCATGTTGATCGATCCACTGAATGGCGTTATTCCATTGGATTCGGTTGAGCCCGGTGGTGGGCTTTTCCCCTACCAGAAATACGAACAGGCCATGGGTGTACGCGTCGTCGTAGCGCCCGTCGGCCGAACGGCTCAAACCATTGCGGAACAGGACCAGACCAGGGCAAAGTTCGCGGCTGGAAGTGTCTTGGTCCTCCGTATTCTGATCCGCCAGGCTGGAGTATTCCACCGCATTCGCTTTCCAGGGCAGCCACGACGAATCATAGGTGTATCCCTGATCCTGGGCTGCTTGTTGGATTGCGTCGAGAGCTCGATCGAACATGAGATTCAAATGTGTATGCAAGGGGTCCGGCACAGTCGCGACGATGAAGTGTAGGCTCCTGGGAAGCGAACCGATCTCTGAATTCTCCTGATCGGGAGCCCCTTGAAGAAACTGGCGCACGAGAGTCGTAAGTTCCCCTTGTGAGTCCGTGCCTTTTCCGCTCGATTGACCGGCAAATGCTGAACAGCTTGTGCCTTCGGGCTGGAGAGCTTTGGTTGTAACACCGCCCGCCCGGCTATAAGTCGTGGACGTTTGCGGCGCCGCGGGGGCAAGCGCTAGCCGGGCTCCGGCCGTCAGCACTACCACCAGGGTGGAGGCAATCACGCCACGCTTCATGAGAATCTCCCTTAGGGAAAGCAGTCGGATCCCTTCAATTCACTCTGTTCGGCGGCATGCGCCAAGCCGTGGCAACTGCCCGGGCGGCGTGCCTCTCGCACCCAGTTTCCGGCATGGATCGGCTGCCGGTCTTGCAACTTCATGTCCGAGCTCTTACGCACCCCGAATGCCGCTGGATGAGCGATGAATGTTCTCTCTTGAGCGGGGAGCGGTCAAACTGCCGTGTCGCGGGCAGCCAGTCGCCCTTTTCCTGTTTGCCGGTACGCTCGTTGCAGTTCCGAGGGACCTGCGGACAGTTTTGCCGCAGGCAAGGTTGTTTGGGGATGACTGCAAGTGTCGTGTGAAGAATGCCCGGCAAATAGACGGAATCGAAGCTGTCGAATCGACTTGGTCGGTCCGCTGGAGCAGGAGATTGCGTCCGTTTTCCCGGTGGTCACCACTTTACGCCTGAAAAAGGCCCCTATTCAATCAATTCTTCACCGATCGTTCCATCGACAGGCTCCTGGCCGCTTGGCTAACGGCAAATGTCGTAAGAGCCGGGAGCAGGGTACTGCCTTGGTTGTCGCCCATCTGTTTCGTCTCGCGCTTCACAAGTTGAGCCCGCTGCGTCGCACATCGGCCCGGTGCGAACGTAAAATCGAAGCATCGGTGGACTCGGGCGATCCGGGGACACCCGGATGAACCTGCGAGGAGCGCGATGACAACAGATTTTTCAGGAGCGGTAATCCTGGTGGCCGGCGGCACGGGCGGATTGGGGAGAGCGGTGAGCCTGGCATTTCTCAACCAGGATGCCAAGGTGGTGGTCACTTATCGCAACCCGGAAGAACTTGCCGCTCTCGAGGGCGAGGCTGGCATCCACGCTTCCTCTCTCGAAGGCCGGCAGGTGGATGTCACCGACGAAGCCTCCGTTGGTCGTCTCGTCGAATGGATCGTTGCCCGGCATGGCCGCCTGGATGCGCTGGTGAATACCGTCGGCGGATACGTGGGCGGCGTCAAGTTGTGGGACCTTGATTTGAGCGTCTTCGATCGCATGCTGGCTCTGAATCTGCGTGCCGGCTTCGCGCTCTCGCGTGCCGCGGTGGCGCCCATGCTCCGGCAGAAGCGCGGAGCGATCGTGAACGTGGCCGCCAAGGCCGCCTACGATCATGCCGCGGGTGCGGCCGCCTACGCCGCCTCCAAGGCCGCGGCCCTGGCCATGATCGATTCCCTGGCCGCCGACACCAGGGGCACAGGCGTGCGCGTGAACTCCATTCTTCCCAGCATCATTGACACCGCGGCAAACCGCACCGCCATGCCCGGCGCCGATTTCGCAGCCTGGCCCAAGCCCGAGGACATCGCCCAGGTGATTTTGTACCTGTGCAGCGACAAGGCAAAGGTCATCCATGGAGCAGCCATCCCCGTATATGGGAACAGTTGACCGCACTTTTCGCTCTTGCTGGAGCTGAGATCGCAACCCTGCGATCACAGGAGATAAGGCACCAGGGCAGCGGTCCGATGAGCATAGGTGGCATACGCCTCGCCGAACTCGGAACGCATCCACTGTTCCTCCATGCGGAGCTTGATCCAGAACGCGAGGAAGAAGAGAACCAGAACAATGACCCCGCGCACTTGGGAAAGAGCAATCGCGGTGCCAAGAAGTCCGGTCAGAATGCCGGTGTAGATGGGGTGACGGACCCTGGCATAGGGACCGGTGGTGATCAGCTCGTGGCCCTGTTTAATGGTCACGGAGCGGCTCCAGTTTCTACCCAGGTGCACGCGCGCCCAGACGGCGAACAGAAGGCCGGCGATGGTGACGGCAGCTCCCAGCCAGAAGGGCAATAGGCCAACCGGCCAGAGCTGGAGGTAAAGCCAGGGCAGCGGGATGCGCGTTGTCGAGAGGAGGACGATCGCGATCAGGAAAATCAAGACGCGCAGGATGCGCGAAGCAGCCGGCTCGAGGCGCTGGGTGGTTTTGGTATTGGCGGCTTTGATCTGCCAGTAGACAAAAAAGAAAATCCAGACCACGGGAAAGAAGTATTCGTAGAACCAGAGCATTCAGGACCTCCGGGCGCTGAAGCTGTTTACGCAGGTGGGAAAGGGGATGTTCCAGGGCACGCGACATTTCGCCGCCCCTATGCCGATCGAACGCGCATCCCGTCAATTGACTCCCGTTTGCCGCCTGTGCGTCAGTTACTTTTCGGCCAACCCGTCCATGAAGGCAGAAGCCGTGCAAATCCGCCGCAATTCGGCTCTCTTCCGAAAACTCGAGCGGACGCTCAAAGACTACAAACCTTGCGCAAAAACCCGGCCGGATCGCGTGCCTTCCACGCAAAGCCCCGGGAGTGCCGCCGCACTCACGCGCGCGGAACTTCGAGAGCCCCGGTCAGGCTGGTGACGCGCTCCACCTGGTGGCTCTTGCACCACGACTCCAGGCCACGCGCCAGACGCTCGGCGGCGCGCGGGTCGGCGTAGCTGGCAGTTCCCACCTGAACCGCCGTCGCGCCGGCGAGCAGGAACTCGACCGCGTCTTCCGGGGTGACGATGCCGCCCATGCCCAGAATCGGGAGGTTCACCGCTCTGGCCGCCTCATAGACCATGCGCAGCGCGATGGGCTTGATGGCCGGACCGGAAAGCCCGCCGGTCACGTTGCTCAGCCGCGGCCGCCGCTCCTCGGCATCGATGGCCATCGCCCGGAACGTGTTCACCAGGCTCAACGCGTCGGCGCCCGCGCCGGCGGCCACTCTGGCCATGTGCATAATGGACGTCACATTGGGCGAGAGCTTGACAATCAGCGGACGCGCCGATTTCGACTTCGCCTGGCCCACCAGGTATTCGAGCGAACCGGGATCGGCGCCGAAGGCCATGCCGCCGGCGTGTACGTTGGGGCAGGAGACATTCAGCTCGTAGGCCGCGATGCCCTCGGCCGGGTTAAGCTGCTCGATCACGCCGAGGTACTCGTTCACCGTGGACCCGAAGACGTTCACGATCACCTTGCAGCGCGGGTAGCGCTGGAGCGGCGGCAGTTTGTTTTCGAGAAACGCCTTCACGCCCACGTTCTGCAGGCCGATGGCGTTCAGCATCCCGGCCGCGGTATGGATCAGCCGCGGCGCGCCGTGACCGGCCATCGGTTCCAGCGAGATGCCTTTGGTGACGAATCCACCCAGCCGCTCCAGCGCCACAATCTCTTCGAATTCGATGCCGTAGCCGAAGGTGCCGCTGGCGGCAATCACCGGGTTCGTCAGTTCGATACCCGCCAGCGAAACTCTCATGTCCGGTTTCACGCGCCGCTTTCGTCCCTTCTTGCGTTTCCTTCAAGAATTTCGAAGTACCGCTCCCGGCTCATGCCGGCGGTGCGGAGGAGGTTCTTGATAAAGAACACGGGAACCTCATGTTAGGCAGGGATGACGAGCGGGCGAATCACGCCCGGCTCGGTGTAGACCAGGTGATCTCCTCGCCGACGATTGAAGGTAAAGCCATCCTCTTCAAATACCCCGGCAAGCGTCCTATAGTGAGCGGGGCGAATGGCGGGCATTACCGCACGCTTGCCTTTTCCCTGTCCAGTGCGACGAACTCCGGCGCTTCCCATGCGTCGCCGTTCCGTTCATAACCGGCTTCCTCGAGAATTTCGTCCAGCGTGCCCATATCGGCGCTGGTTTCGAGGAATCCTTGCACTGCGTCCCGGATGTTCCTGCGGGCGTCGTCATTGGTGGCCCCGCAGCTCGAAAGATCGAGCTCCGGCACATAGGCGATGTACGTTCCGGCCTCCTTAAAAGTGTGAACGGTATAGGCAATATCCTGCATAACACCTATCTCCCCTGCTCCGCCGACGGTCAGCCTCTCCTCCCCGGTATCCCGAGAAAAAGCGATCCACGCGGGCTGCCCAATAAGGCAGCCCGCTGTTAACTCAAGAGGCAACATCTACACCGTAACCGGCTCGGTCGCGTCCACCTTTACCGGCGTGAGCCAGCCGAAGCGGTCCGGTTTGAGGCCGTTGGCGATGCCCATGAATTCGTCCGCAATATTCTTCGTAACTTCACCTGGCTTGCCGTCTCCGATCACCACGCGGTCGATGGAGCGGATGGGCGACACCTCCGCCGCCGTGCCGGTAAAGAACACTTCGTCGGCGATATAGAGCAATTCGCGCGGAATGGCCTGCTCGGTGACCGGCAGGCCCAGGTGCCGGGCGATGGTCAGCACCGAGTCGCGGGTGATGCCGGAGAGCGCCGAATTCGAAAGCGGCGGCGTGTAGAGCACGCCGCTCCGTACCACGAACACATTCTCGCCGGAGCCCTCGCTCACCAGTCCGTTCACGTCCAGCGCAATCCCCTCCTGGTAGCCGTTGGCCTCGGCTTCCATGTGGATGAGCTGCGAATTCATGTAGTTCGCCCCGGCCTTGGCAAGCGCCGGCATGGTGTTCGGCGCCAGCCGGTTCCAGCTTGAGATGCACACGTCCGCCCCGCCGTGCCCCGCGATGTACTTGCCCCACGGGAAGTTGGCTATGTAGACCTCCATGGGCGATCCCTTGGGGCTCACCCCGATCTCGCCGTAGCCGCGCAGCGCGATGGGCCGGATATAGCACGGCGTTACGCCGTTGGCCTCAATCAGGTCCACCACTCCGGCGCACAGCTCTTCGAGAGTGAAGGGGATCTCCATGCGGTAAATCTTGGCCGAGTCCAGCAGCCGTTGCATGTGCTCCGGCAGCCGGAATACGGCCGAACCGTGCGGCTGCCCGTAGCAGCGAATTCCCTCAAACACGCTGGACCCGTAGTGAACCACGTGGCTCATCACGTGGATGGTGGCCTGCTCCCAGGGAATGAGGGTGCCGTTGTGCCAGATCTTTGCGGTCGTTTGGATGGGCATGGTGGGTTAAAAAGCTCCTTGGCGTGTGCGATGCGCGCACACCTACAAAGGTATCGCGAATCCGCGCAGCCTGTCACGGAGGGGATACGGCCGGCAAGCGCGTAGTTCCCGGATTGATACCCCCGGGAAAGGTCAAAGAAACGCCCAGGAGGAGCCGAATCGGCGCGTTCGGGTGACCAAAAGCCTATTAACTGAATGGCAATCTTTCTCGCGGAAGTAAAAGCCTTGCCGGGCGGCGCTTGCCGGTTCTACGCGGCCGGGCGTAGGCTGGCTGCAATCGACCGGCTTCCCTTCCCGGCGAAGTCGAGTTTGCAACTCATCGAGCGAGGTGAATCGGCGCCATGAGCCAGAGCGTCAAGCAGGCTGAAGAGATTTCCATCGACAACTACCGGGGCTACGCGGGCCTGCCTCCGCTGGCTGGTTTGCTCACCATGCGCGAGGCCGCCACTACCGGGCTTACGGTAGCCGAATCCGTGGATCGCATCAAGCGCATTCACTGGGCGCTCAAGCGGCTGCACCAGATATTTGTGGCGCGGATTCCGGCCACCGCGGTGTACGAGTTGAAAATGGCCTTCAGCCTGCACGCGCACTACTGTGCCGAGCACGTGGATGCGCTGGCCAGGCGCGTGCGCGAGATGCGTCAGCCTCCGCACGGGCTGGAAGTTCCGCCCGACCCGATGCTGGACGCATTCTTCGACGAGGTGCTGGCCGCGCCCGCCACCGAATCGCTGCTGGTGGGGCTGTATGAGCACGCGCTGCCCGCGGTGGTCCTCGCCCTGGAGCAGTTGATGAGCGATACCAACCGGCTGTTCGACTACCCCACGTATCGCCTCTGCCGGTTTGCGCTGCTCGAGCTCGAAGAGGCCGAAGAGTACGGTGAAGAGGCGGTGCGCTGTCTCGTCAAGCAAAGCGATTGCGAGGCGCTGGGCGATTGGCCGGCTACGCTCAACCGGATGCTCGCCGCGGCCGGCGGCCTGGACGGAACGGCCAACAGGAGCGGCGCAATCGCAGACCGCCATTTCTCGCGCACGCCCTTCCGCTACGATCCGGCGCCCCGCCGCGACGAGCGCTTCCAGGACCCCTACAACATGGGCGTGAACGCCGAGGCGCTGTTGTTCGATCCCCAGGTGCAGGCGCAGCCTAAAACCATCATGCTGTACTTCAAGCGCATGCGCGAGATCGATGTGCCGGAGATGATGTCCAGCATTCTCACTGAGGTGTCCGGCAAGCCCTGGGAATATTACCGCGACATGACGCGCCAGCTTTGGGACGAAGCGCGCCACGCCATGATGGGCGAAGTGGGCTTCGCGTCCATCGGCGTGGACTGGACCCGGATTCCCTTCAACTTCACCTGGTCGTTGGGCTTGAATACCATGCTCACGGCCAAGGAGCGGCACGCGGTGCTGTTCGCCATCGAGCAGGGACTGATGCCGCGCAAGAACGGCAAGGAGCACGAGTGGGAAGTGGGCGTGGCCACGGCCGATCCGCTCACTGCCCGGATTCAGGACTACGACTGGGCCGACGAAGTGCTGCACGCGCGCATCGGCAAAGACTGGCTGGTGCCGCAGATCGGCACCCAGGTTGAGGCCATGGAATTCGGCAACCGCGCCTGGTCGAAGATTCTGGTGGACTGGAAAAAGTGGAAGGACGACGGGCTTACGGAGCACCGCAACTGGTGGCCGGAGGTCTATCGCGCGGCCTGCCGGCACTGGGGCACGGAACCCGACCCGGCGCTGCTCGGCTACAACACCACCTATGAGAATACGCGCGCCGACCTCAAAGAAGTGTCCTCCTACTGATCGGGAACGCACAGGGACGGAAAGATGCTTGTTGGCCGCGTCGTTGCCTACATCGTAATGGTCTTCCTGAGCGGGATCGGGCTGATCCTGCTCGTCAGGCCGGAGCTCGCCACCGGGCCGCGCGGACTTCCACTGCTGCGCGGCGAATCCCGGCCCATGATGGCGGTGCTCGCGGCGCGCGAAATCGTGCTCGGACTGCTGGCGGGCGCGCTCGCGTACACCGGAAATTTCCGCGGCCTGCTGCTCGCATTTCTCATCGCGCTCCTCATCACCGTCATTGACGCCATTGCCCTCTTCAAAACCAAATCCACGTTCGGATTCATCGTCAACGGTCTCGTCGGGTTGGCGCTCCTGTTTGCGGTTTACAAGCTTTGGACGGAATTGGGTGGCCTCTGATCCCGCGCCCGCATCGCTGAACCCGCAACCCGGCCCGCAAGCGAATCGAAGCCGCACAGACGGCTCCAGCCCCGATCGTTTATCGTAAATCCGTTCGCCCTATGACCCTCCTGCTGCCCACGCTGGCCGAGCCGCAACACTTTTCCGCCGCCGGGAAATGGCTGTTCGCCGCGCTGGCAGCGGCTTCGGTGTACGGCTTCTGGCGCCGCTTCGGGCCCATCCTGAATCGCATCCTCAAATCGAAAAAAGACTCCGATTTTCATCTTTTCCCGCTCGGCCGTCGCATCTGGGATTTTGTCTGGGAAGTGATGTGCCAGGCCAAGGTCATCCGTGAGCGCCCGCTCGCAGGCCTGGCGCATGCCCTGGTCTTCTGGGCCTTCTGCGCCTTCGCGCTGGTCACGCTCAATCACTGCGCCGTTGCCTTCGGCATCGGCTTTCTCGATCCACAAGGCTGGGCGGGACGCGGCTACTTTTATTTCGCCGCAATCTTCGCCGCGGGCTGCGCCGCCGGCATTCTCGCGCTCTTCGTCCGCCGCTTTTTTCTGCGCCCCAAGTGGCTGGGCGAAAAACTCTCCTGGGAATCCGGCCTGATCGCGCTGCTCATCTTCGCGCTCATGGTCACTTATCTTGCGGCATTTTTTGTCCCCGACTCCGGCCCCGCCGTGCGCGCGCTCTGGTGGGTCCACACACTCTCCCTGCTCGCTTTCTTGCCGGTGATTCCGCACACCAAGCATCTGCACCTGGTACTGAGCCCGATCACCGTGTTTCTCTCCCGCGGCAGCTTCAGCCGCATTCCTCCGCTGGTGGGCGACGAGGACTTCGGCCTGGTCACCGGCAAGGATCTGACGCAACTGGTCAGCCTGCAGGCCTACTCCTGCGTGGAGTGCGGCCGCTGCACGGAGCACTGTCCCGCCAACAACACCGGCAAAATCCTTAATCCCAAGGAGGTCGTCCTCGGCCTGCGCGCTTATTTGAACGACTGCGGCCCGGCCTCCGATGAGCCGTTGCTGGGCAAATACAACGCGCAGCAAGCCGTCTTTCAATGCACCACCTGCGGCGCGTGCGAGTTCCAGTGCCCGGTGGGCATCGAGCACTTACCCATCCTCGTGGGCCTGCGCCGCGGCGCGGTGAACACCGGCGCGTGGGAAGACGATCGCGGCGCAAAGCTTTTTCTCGCGCTCGAACGCGGCAGCAACGCGCTGGGACTTCCCGCCACGGAGCGCGAGAAATTCATCGAGAAGAATGCGCTGCCTCTCTTCGACGGGACGCAGGAATATTGTCTGTGGCTGGGCTGCATGGGCGGATACGATCCGAAAGGCCGCGAAATTATTTTGTCGCTGGTGCGCGTGATGCATTACCTCGGCACAAGCTTCGGCGTGCTGCGCAAGGAAAAGTGCACCGGCGATCCGGTGCGGCGCCTCGGCAACGATCTGCTCTTCCAGCAACTGGCGGAAAGCAATCTCGAAGCACTAACCCAATCCAAAACCAAAAAAATAATTTCGATTTGCCCGCACTGCGTGCGCACCATCCAGGAAGACTGGAAGGAATTCGGCGCGCCGCCCGAGGTCGAACACCACAGCGAGTTCCTGGCCCGGCATCTGCCGGAGTTGAGCCCTGTATCGGGGTACGGCCTTGGAAACCACGCGGCCGGTGAGCCGCCTGCCGCACAAGACGACACGAGTCTTGGATCAGGGCACGACTTCAGTCGTGCCGAAAGCGCCGACAAAACGGCCCGGGCATTAGCCCCTGCGGGACCTGGGAAAGAAAAAATCGTCTTCCACGATCCCTGTTATCTCGGCCGCTACCGCAACGTCTACGACCAGCCCCGCGCGGTCGTCTCGCTCGCCGGCCAACTCGTCGAAGCCCCGCGCCATCGCGAGCGCAGCTTCTGCTGCGGCGCAGGCGGAGGCCTTGCCTTCCTCGGCGAAGAAACCGGCGAGCGCGTCAGCCACGCCCGCGCCGCGGAACTTGCAGCGACCGGCGCAACCACCGTGGCCGCGGCCTGCCCGTTTTGCAATACCATGTTCCGGGACGCGCTCGCCGCGCAGGGCCAAGGCGCCCCGCAGTTGCTCGACATTGCGCAATTAGCCGCACGCGGACTGCCCGCAGCAGACTCGTCGCCTCAACACCCGCTCCCGGAGGGAGCACGCGAGAATAGCCCAGGATGAAATCCTGGGTTGTCAATTCGAGTCTGGACGGCCGCCCCGTAGGGCCGGCGCGAACCTCCTGCATTTCCCTATTCGACGATTCCCTCAGCCATTGCGCTCACCCTGGAAGAATTCTGCGCATCCATCCTGAGTACGGATATTTCCCGCCGCGGGATCGACTACCATGAGTCAGAGTTTCGTCCTATGAAGATCGTCGTCGCCATCAAGCAAGTCCCGGAGCGCGATGCGCCCATTCGCATCGCTCCAGACGCAAAAGGAATCGAAGAGCGCGAGCTCCAGTGGGCCATGAACGAGCCCGATGCCTACGCTCTCGAAGAGGCGCTTCAGCTCAAAGAAAAAAACGGCGGCGAGGTGATCGTGCTCAGCGCCGGCCCCGAGCGCGCCGGCCAGACCATCCGCGAAGCCCTTGCCAAAGGCGCCGACCGCGGCATTCACATTGTCTGCGGCGATCTCGGCGAACGCGATGCCCTCGGCGTGGCCCGTCTGCTGGCCGGGGCCATCAAGCCCGAGAATCCCGACCTCGTCCTCACCGGCCTGCAGTCGGAAGACCTCGGCCTCGGCCAGACCGGCGTCATCGTCGCCGAGCTCCTCGGCCTGCCGCACGCGACGCTCATCTTGCAGATCGAGGTCGTCGCAGCCGGACAATCCCAAGCTCATATCAAAGCCAAGCGCGAGCTCGAAGAAGGCTGGTTCCAGTTCATTGAAATGCCCACGCCCGCCGTGCTCACCATCCAGTCCGGCGGCAACAAGCTGCGCTACGCCACGCTCATGGGCATCAAGCGCGCCAAAACCAAAGAAGTGCGCACGCTCGGCGCGGCCGATCTCTCCGCAGCCGCGGCGCCGCTGGTCACGCTCGAACAGATCGCGCTGCCCAAAAAGCAGAAGTCCACGCAGATTCTCACCGGCAGCGCGAAGGAAGCCGCGGCGGCGCTGGTCGAAAAACTCAAATTCGAGGCGAGGGTGCTATGAGGATTCTCCTGATTCTGGAGGAGCGTGGCGGGAAGGTAAGCCGAGTGAGCTGGGAAGCGGCTCAAGCCGCGCTGCGGCTGGGCCCGGCGCAGGATGTGACCGCGGTGGTGATCGGCGCGCAAACGGAGTCCCTCGCTGCCGAGGCCTCTCAAAAGCAATTCGGCAAAGTGGTGCGCGTGGAGCACCCGCTGCTCGAGCGCTACACGGCAGATGGTTATTGCACGGCTTTGCACGAGCTCATCCAAAAGGAGAGCCCTGCGCAGGCAGTGTTTCCGCATAGCTACCAGGTACGCGACTACGCGCCCGCGCTGGCCTGCCGCATGGGCCAGGTGCTCATCGGCGATGTGATTGCGATTGACGAGGGGCCGGCATTCACGCGCCAGCTCATGCAGGGCCGCTTGAACGGCAATTATCGTCATTCGGGCGCGGGGCCGTGCTTTCTTTCCGTGCAGGCGGGCGCGTTTCGCGACGAGCTGCCGGACGCGGCCGCGGGCGCAACACCCACCGAGATCTTCACGCCCACCATCGACCCAGCGCAGATTCGCACCCGTCCAGGCGAGCCCTTCCGCAGCGCCGCGCAGACCGTCGACCTGGGCTCGGCGCAAAGGATCGTCAGCGTCGGCCGCGGCATCCGGGACGCCGAAAACCTTCCCCTCGTCGAAGCGCTCGCCGCCGCGCTGGGAGCGGAGCTGGCCGCCTCGCGTCCCATCTGCGACAACGGCTGGCTGCCCATGGAGCGGCAGGTGGGCAGTTCCGGCCAGTCGGTCGCGCCCAAGCTCTATCTCGCCGTCGGCATCTCCGGCGCCATCCAGCATCTGGTCGGCATGAAAGCCTCGCAGTGCATCGTGGCCATCAACAAAGACCCCGGCGCGCCCATCTTCGAGGTCGCGGATTACGGCATCGTCGGCGATCTCTTTGAAGTGGTCCCGGCGCTCACCGAGGCCGTGAAAGCAGCCAAACAATAGCAGCTCTGCGGCGCATGCCCTGGACAGCCGGGTGCCCCAGGTCCCGACTCTGGGACCTGGAATCCCGCTGCACTCAATCCTACGCACAGAATCAGACCGGAAGAGTCCCGGACAGGGCGCCGTGTACAACCAAGGGAGCAATGCGCTATCGTTCCTTTTTGCTGCGCAAGGAAAGAGCAGCGGAGGGATTTGAGTGCTTCTTCCCGAAACCTACCACGCCGCGTTGTTTCTCATGGTTCTCAGCATGTTGTGCTGGGGATCGTGGGCCAACACGCTCAAGCTGTGCCCGCGCTACCGTTTTCAGCTCTTCTATTGGGACTACGCCATCGGCATGGCTCTGGGCGTCGTGGCGCTGGGCCTCACCGCGGGCAGCCTGGGCAGCGCCGGCGCGCCGCTCTTTGCTGACATGGCGCGCACCGCGCCCGTGCTCATCGTGTATGCGATGGTGGGCGGGGCCGTGTTCAACGTCGCCAATCTTCTGCTGGTGGCGGCCATCGAAGTGGCCGGACTCGCCGTCGCCTTCCCGGTGGGAATCGGCCTGGCGCTGGTGATCGGCGCGGTTTCAAACTACGTCATCACGCCCGTGGGCAACCCGCTGCTCCTGTTTGGCGGCGTGGCGCTGGTGGCCGTGGCCATCGTGCTGGATGCCGCCGCCTATCGCAAGCGCGAAGCCTCGGCTCGCGCAACCACCACCCGCGGCATCGTGATCAGCCTCGTGGCCGGCGTGCTCATGGGCTGCTTTTATCCATTTGTGGCCCGCGCCCTGAGCGGCGTGCCAGGCCAGCCCGCGCCCGGCCCTTACGCGGTGTCGGTTTTCTTCGTCGTCGGACTGCTCATCTCCACCGTGCCCGCCAACTGGCTGCTGATGGTCAAGCCCCTCGACGGCAAGCCGCGCGTCGATGGCGCCGATTACGGGCGCGCGCCGCTGGGATGGCATCTGGCCGGCATTCTGGGCGGCGCAATCTGGTGTCTTGGCGGCGTGGCCAATTTCGTCGCCTCCGGCGCGCACTTGGTCGGCCCGGCGGTTTCCTATACCATCGGCCAGGGCGCCACCATGGTCTCCGCGTGCTGGGGCGTCTTTGTGTGGCGCGAGTTTGCCGGCGCACCGCGCGCGGCCAGGGTGCTGCTCTTTTTCATGTTCGTATTTTTCCTGCTGGGGCTGGGCGCGGTGGCGCTGGCTCCGCTCGCGCACTTCAATCGCTGAGGCACATTCGTGACCGATACCAGAAAAAAAATCGTCGTAGTGGGCAGCGTCACCATGGACCTGGTCACGCGCACGCCGCGCATCCCATCCATCGGCCAAACGCTCATCGGCACCGGGTTCGAAACCACGCCGGGCGGCAAAGGCGCCAACCAGGCCGTGGCCGCGGCGCGCCTCGGCTATCCGGTGGCCATGGTGGGCAAGGTGGGCACGGATGCGTACGGCCCGTCGCTGCTTGAAAACCTGGCCCGCGCCGGCGTTGACACCGCGGCCATGGAGCAGGCCGAAGGCTCGTCCGGACTGGCTCCCATGTTTGTGGCCGAGAATGGCGAGAACGCGATCGTGGTCGTTCCCGGCTCGAACGGAAAGGTCGATCGCGCCGACGTCGACCGCCACGCCGCGCTCATTCGCTCCGCCGGCATGGTACTTTGCCAGTTGGAGCTGCCCATCGATACGGTCACTTACACCTTCGCGCTGTGCCGGCAGGCAGGCGTGCCGGTGATGCTCGACCCCGCTCCCGCTGCGCCGCTGCCGGATGCGGCCTTCAGCCAGGTAGCGTGGTTCACGCCCAATGAGACCGAAGCGGCTTTTTATATGGGCAACGCCGCCAACGTCGAGAACACCACGAAGTGGCTGCATGGGAAGGGACTGCGCGGCGTAGTGCTGAAGCGCGGCGCGGAGGGAGCGTATGTTTCCGTCGCGGGTGAAAAGGCCGCGTGGGTCAAGCCGTTCCCGGTCGAGGCCGTTGACACGGTGGCCGCGGGCGACTGCTTCAACGGCGCCTTTGCCGTGGCGCTGCTCGAAGGCCTGGAAACCAATCCGGACCCCTGGCAGGCGGCGCGCTTCGCCAATGCCGCCGCCGCTATCTCCGTAACGCGCAAAGGCGCGCAGGCGTCCATGCCGCCCCGCGCCGATGTGGACGCGTTTCTCCAGAAATATTCATGAACTCCCGCGAAGCGCCTCGCTCCGAATTGGATCAAAACCTAAGGGAGAACAAGCACCCATGCTTCGCCCCATTTGCCTTGCGGTTCTCGCCGTGGCCGTCGCCGCGTATCGCAACCGTGAGCACAGCAAGGTGCTGCGGATGGCGCCCAGTTACGATCGCTCCGGCGGCGTCGGCTTCCGCTGCGTCGTCGATGCGCAATGAAGCTCGTCCGCGCCGCCGCGAAAAAGACGGCGGCTACGTCTTTGACAGCTTGTTTCTGTACCAACTCCGCGCCCCATCTGGGCGCCCTTTGGGCACGCCTTTTTCTGGCGAAAGCGTGGGAACCCGCCAACCCCAAAAGTGCGAAATCGCGCGGTCAAAGAACCAGTCCCGAGTCCCTAGTCCCTAAGTCCCTAGTCCCTAAGTCCCCGCATTCCGTTCAGCTCACCAGGTCAAACGCCCGGATCATCTCCTTGCGCGCGGTCAGCCGCTCGATAAGCTCGGTGCGCACCTCGTAGCCGCGGCCGGGGGTATCGGGAATCTCAATTTCCCCCTCCGCGGAGACGGCGATCTCGGGCTCGACAAGGTCGTCGGTGAAGTAGCGCGCGGAAGCTGAAACGTCGCCGGGAAGCGAGAAGTTTTCAAGCGTCGACAAAGCGATGTTGTGCGCGCGGCCGATGCCGGACTCGAGCATCCCGCCGCACCACACCGGAATGCCGCGTTCCAGCGCCGCATTGTGCACCGCGATGGCTTCGGAGAAACCGCCCACCCGGCCCAATTTGATATTGATGATCTTGCACGACTCCATCTCGATCGCTGCCAGCGCATCGCGCCGATTGTGAATCGACTCATCCAGGCAGATAGGCGTTTCCAGCCGCTTTTGCAGCATGGAGTGGAAGTAGAAATCGTCGTGCCACAGCGGCTGCTCGATCATCAGCAGGTCGAAGGCGTCAAACGACACAATGTGGTCCACATCGCGCAAGCGATACGCGGAGTTGGCGTCGCAACTGAGCGTGATGCCGGGCCAGCGGTTGCGCACCTGTTCGAACACCAGCACGTCCCAGCCGGGCTTGCACTTCAGCTTCACGCGCTGGTAGCCGGCCTCCAGCTCCCGCTCCACGGTCGAAAGCAGAGCCGGAATCGAGGGCTGGATGCCGATCGAAACCCCGCAGGAAATCGAGTCGCGCACCCCGCCCAGCAGCCGGGACAGCGAAATGTCCTCGCGCTGGGCTTCGATATCCCAGATGGCGTTTTCCAGCGTGGCCTTGGCCATGCGGTTGTCGCGCACCTGGCTGAAGATGCGCGGGCATTCGCCGCCGTGCTCGGGCTGCTCGGCGGCCAGCATCGGACCCAGCTCCTGGATGATCACCTGCCACGCGCTGTCGGTGGATTCGCCGCAGAAGAACGGACGCTCGCTCGCCGTGCATTCGCCCCAGCCGACCAGGCCTTCGGAATGAACTTCGGCGAGCAGGATCCTTCGTTCATGGGTTACGCCGAAGCTGGTCTCGAATGGGCGCACCAGCGGCATATGCAGTTCGCGCAGGATAATTGCATCGATTCTCATAAATTTTTGCGTTCCTCAGATCTGAAGAGCTGCTCCGTTTTGGCAAGGGGCCCCAGTTCAAAGACTCCATTTCCCTCTGCATCCAGAGAAAAACCAAGTACTGCCAACCCCTGGGAAAATGCTTGCTGAAACTTCCGGCGGTTCTCCAACTGAACGGCGAGTGCCCGTTCCCGATCCGTTTGGCTGGCCTTCCATTTGTAAATGGCGGCCGGGACCAGAATCCGTTCCTCGATAACGCTTGCGGCTGCGGGGCGTCCTTCAAGGATTGACTTTACCCAAGGCGATTCCAATTCCCACTCCGCCAAGAGGCGGTCCGTGGGCAGCCCACCCTGCAGTCGAGAAGAGGATACACCATAGAAATTGGGCCGATACTCGCGCGCGCGCACTCCCAGCCTGTGGAAATTGAGGAAAGAATTCTTGATTTCCAGCGGATCGAAAGTCCACTCCATCCGCCGTATACCCCTTGAAAGCGCCTCAAGCCGTTGTTCCCGCTTCAGTTGCACACCCAGGCCGCGATTGCGGTATTCTTCCCGCACAGCCAGCATATGGGAGTGCAGATAAGGCTGCGCTTCGCCGTTTTCCCCTTTCACACCAGGTAAAGACATGGCGAAACCCACCATGTTCAGCAGCGTTTTCTCTCGTTCCCCGGTTCCCTCGTTCCCCC
Source organism: uncultured Acidobacteriaceae bacterium (assembly GCA_963770555.1). Taxonomy (GTDB): domain Bacteria; phylum Acidobacteriota; class Terriglobia; order Terriglobales; family Acidobacteriaceae; genus Telmatobacter. Next base: position 1,292,765 of record CAVYQC010000005.1, on the reverse strand, counting down.
GTTCCCTTGTTCCCTCGTTCCCTTGTTCCCTGCTTCTCTCGTTCCCTTGTTCCCTTGTTCCCTCGTTCCATTGTTCCCTGCTTCTCTCATTCCCTTGTTCCCTGCTTCTCTCGTTCCCTGCCTCTTCGAACGCTCCAATCACCTGGCCGCCGATCTTCTGCGCCAGCAGAAACGTCTTGCGCGGAATGATCTCGCTTTCGTCGTAGCCCCAGGTTTCGATCTGCAGTTGGACGCAGGCTTCGAACTCCTCCAGGCCCTGGCAGGAACGAATCCGGATCATGGCCGGGTCTCCGTTCCGGTTTCCGTCCCATTGTCAGGACCGACAGGCTCGGGATGGCAGGCCAGGGCTTTAGCCCTGGCATCGGAGCGGGCAAAGTTCCCTGGGGCTTCAGCCCCTGCGGTTGCCTTCTCTGAAATCTCACCCGAAGCCTGCCTGGCCTCTGCAGCCTCTTCAGCCAGCTTGCGCTTGGCCATCGCCCAAAGAGCTTCCAGCTCGTCCGGCGAAAGCTCTTCGAGCGGCCGCGCCGCGGCCACTTCCATCTCGTGAAAGCGCCGGCGAAAGCGAAGATTCGAGCCGCGCAGCGCCATCTCCGCGTCCACGCCCAGATGCCGGCCCAGATTTACCACCGTAAATAGCAGATCGCCCAGCTCCGCTTCCATGGCCGGCTTGCGCGCCGGATCGCCGCAAGCAGCTTCGGCTTCGAGTTCCGCGCCTTCTTCCGCCAGTTTGGGAAGCAGGCCGCGCCAATCCGGCCAGTCGAAGCCTGCCTTGCGCGCCTTGGCGCCCAGCTTTTCGGCCTCCGCCAGCGCCGGCAGCGCGCGCATCACGCTGTCAAGTCTTGAATCCGGCTCTGAAGCCTCAGCGTCCGATCGCGGCCCCGGCGCCTTTTCCGCAGCCCCTTTTTCTGCCGCCTTGATCTGCTCCCAGTTGCGCAGCACCGCCGCCGCCGAGCCCTCCACCGCGGCGTTCACATCGGCGCGATTGCCCGCGGCCTTTGAAGCCTCTTCGCCAAACACGTGCGGATGGCGGCGAATCAGCTTGCGGTTCAGATGGTCGAGCACCTCGGCGATGGTGAAGCGGCCTTCGTTGGCCGCCATCTCGGCGTAAAACAAGACTTGCAGCAGCAGATCGCCCAGCTCTTCCGCCAGGTGCGGAAAGTCGCGCCGCTCGATGGCGTCGAAGACCTCGTAGGCCTCCTCGAGCGTGTATTTGCGGATGGTGTCGAACGATTGCTCGCAGTCCCAGGGGCAGCCGCCGGGAGCGCGCAGGCGCGCCATGATGGCCGCCGACTGCTCAAAAAGCGCCGCGGCCCGCGCCGGGTCGGTTGCAATCTGGGGCGCGCCGCCCCAATCACGAAGACCTGTCGCTGGGGTCCCCGGCGTGGAGACATCTGTTGCGGTTCGCTCGGACGGAAGGTCCATGCACCTCCAGTTTACCCCGCCCCGAGCGCAACCCCTGTTGCCCTCGTCACACCATCCAGGAGACCTCTCCGGACACCAGGCGCCCCACCTTCCCGCCAACTGGGTGCTGAACCTTCGCCGAGTCCATCGGGAACCCCACCTTCCCCACCGGCCAGGTGCCCCACCGGGGTGCCCCTGGGCCCCACGTCTTTGTCTTTGTGGCTAAGGTGGGATACAAATACCTATGGTTTCTTACAGTTCTTTCCAAACCCGCCCATGATGCGCCTTCTCGCCACGGTTTTCGCCGCGCTAGCCGGCCTGGCCTTCGGCAGCTTCCTGAACGTCTGCCTGAGCCGCTGGCCCGAGGGCGAGAGCATCGTCAAGCCGCGCTCCCACTGCCGCCATTGCCAGCACCCGCTGGCCTGGTGGGAAAACATTCCCGTGGTGAGCTGGATCACGTTGCGCGGCCGCTGCCGTAGTTGCGGCGCACGGATCGAATGGCGCTATCCGCTGGTAGAGCTGACGCTCGGCGGACTTTGGGGGCTCGTGGCGTGGCGGTTTGCGGATATGTCTGTACTCGCTACGTTGCCAGGACCCTCACTCCTCGACGAGCTTGCCCGATCAATCGGCCGCGCAGTTTTCTCCTGGCTTTTGGTGGCGCTCGCTGTGCTCGACGCAGAATACCTGTGGCTGCCGGATCGGCTGACGTGGCCTGGCATGGCTCTCGGATTTGCGTATAGCATCATCCCCCTACCCTTCGGCGCCACATTTGCTCTGTTTCGCTGGGGACGCAATGTCCATCTGCAGGCCGCGCTCGCATCGCTCATGAGCATGTTCCTGGCCGCCGGTCTCATCCTCCTCATCCGCTGGCTCTACAAGCTCCTCCGCCACCACGAAGGCATCGGCCTGGGCGACGCCAAGCTCATGGCTATGCTGGCCGCCTGGCTCGGCCTTCCGGGCGCGCTGCTTTCCTTCTTTATTGGCGTGACGCTGGGCGCGGTAGTAGCTTTGTTTGTGCTCGCAACCCGCTTCGCGCACCAGAGGGACGGCAACTGGGCGCTCACCAAGCTCCCGCTCGGAACCTTCCTCTGCATCGGCGGAATCGTCAGCGCCCTCTGGGGCCAGCCAATCATCGCCGCCTATCTGCGCTGGGCCGGCTTCTGATGCTTCACCCGAATCGTGCAGAACATTTGCCCGCTTTAAGCTAATCTGGCTTTGAGGAAGCGTCGAGCCAAGGATGCGGGGCCGCAAAACCTGTACCCCCCACCCCTCCCCCCGGCAAAATGGCGCGTTTCCTAGCTAACTCATTCACAATCAATGATTTACAGAATCTTCACTCCTGCAAATCTCGTTAAATCTCTGCACCACCCTGCAAAACCCGAAGTAAATCGCCAGGTGCCCATCCTTTCCGTAGCCTTATCGCGGAGAGGGTGGGACAGCACGAATCTCAACCCGGCAACACGCCGGGTGCCCCAGGCCCCGATTTTGGGACCTGGGACAGCACGAACTCAAACCTTTCGTAGCGATCTATTGCGGTGTTTGCGCCGCAGGCTGCGGCGCCGATGAAGATTTCGCGTTGGCAAGCTCCGGCTCTTCGAGCGCCTTCTTGGCCTCTTTAGCGTGCTTGCTGTCGGGGTCGTACTCCATCACCTTCAGGTAATTGCCGCGCGCGTCGGCATAGTTGCCCAGGTGGCGCTCGCTCTCCGCCAGTCCCCAATACACGTCGGGATTGTCCGGATCCAGCACCAGTGCCGATTCGTAGCGCGAGAGCGCTGCCCGCCAGTCCTTGCTGTCGAGATAGTATTTCCCCACGTTTTCGTCCTCGGCCGCGGTCTCGTGGTGCTCGGGGACCACATCGTCGCCCCGCTTCCTGCCGTGCTTGGCCGGCTCCTCGTCGTCGGGGACGGGTGTCAGGCTGTCCATTCCGCTCAGGCTGGAACTGGAACCCGTGTCCACGCCGCCGGCCGCGGGCGAGTCGTCGGGGCTTTGAACCGGGTCGATATCGCCGGCGGGCAGCGCCACCCGGCCATTCACCGCGCCGTCGAATGTACCCGGCGCAACCTCCGGCGAATTGTTTGAAGGCAGCACGGGAACCGAGCTTTCATCCTCGGGAAAGGCATTGGCGTTGGACTGGGCCGGAGCCGAGGCAGGCGTCTGCGCAGGCGCGGCCGGCTTGCTCTGACTGGCCGGATTCGAATTTGGTTTCGAATTGGAATTCGATTTGCTGTCCGCTGGAGCCTGCGCGTGCAGCCGCGGCCCCGCCGCCAGGCAGCAAACCGCAACCAGCGCAACCGCGATGACCGGCTTTACCACCATTCCCTCACCCTTCAATGGTACGATGCGGTCCATACGGTGTCGAATCGCAAACCCTTCAAGGAACGCAGCGCAAACTCGCATGGCACTGATGATTCGTTCTTCCTCCATTCACGCCGCCGGCTGCTACACCACCACGGCCATCCGCAAGGGCGCGCGGGTGGCCGAGTATACCGGCCATCCGCTGACCAAACAGAAGGCCGACCGGCTCTACAAGGACTCGCCCACCACCTATCTTTATGGACTGGGCGACGGCGCAATGGTCATCGACGGGCACTCCATGGCCATGTTCATCAACCACAGTTGCGACGCCAACTGCGAGTCCGAGGAGATCGATGGCCGGGTGTGGATCTCCGCCGTCCGCAACATCGCCCCCGGCGAGGAAATTACCTACGATTACTGCCTCTACGATGGCGGCGACGATGAGGCAACCTGCAACTGCGGCGAGAAAAAGTGCCGCGGGACCATGTACTCGGAGGAAGAACTCAAAGCCCGCAAAGCCGCGGCGAAAAAAGCCGCCAAGAAGCGCAGCAATCTCCCCGGCCGCGGAAACAAGCCGGGCGGAAAGCTGAAACGGTGAAAGCGCAATCGCAGTGAGCGAAGAATCGCACCTTCCGTCCCTCACACCGGACCAGATGGAGACCCTGCGAAAGTTTGCCCTGTTTGAAGTCGGGGCCGAAGAAATGCGCCGCTCACTGGCCGGTGTATTCGAGTTCGATTTCGAGCCCAGGCGTATATCCGCTGAAGCCGATCCGCTGCCGCGCCCCTCGGCCACGCACTTCCGCGTTCCCGAGCCGGGCATCGTCATCACCCGCGAGCACATTGAGAACGCTCTTGAGCGCAAGCGTTTCGGGCTGATCTCGGAGCGCGACCTGGTGCTGTGGGCAACCGTGTTGCTGATGAACGATGCCTACGCCCTCGACCCCGCCGACGAAGACCTGATCGCCGACTGGCTCAACGACATCAGCTTCCATCTCGACGCGTCGTAGCCGCGATTTCGATTGCCATCGTCTCTCAATCCTGCTACCATCCGCCACAATCCAGGCTCAAATCCGCCCCCACAGTGGAGCAGGTATGGCAACCATTTACCCCATGCGCGTAAGCAGCCGGGCCCGCAGGCCTTTGCCTGTGCGGCTTCTCGACAAGTATTTCTACTTTTTCATGTCGCTGCTCATCGCCGCGACCGTAATCTACGGATTCAGCCACACCATCGGCGACAATCTTATCCATCCCGCAATTCCGCGCCCGCTGTTGCTCTACTTTCACGGCGCTTGTTTTTCCGCGTGGGTCGCTTTCTTCATCTTTCAGTCCGCGCTGGTCAGGACGCGCAACATAAGCGTCCACAAATTGACCGGCTGGTTCGGCGCGGCGCTTGGCTCGGTGATGGTGGCGCTGGGCTGCTGCATCGCCGTGGTCATGGGGCGATTCGATCTGCACGTCCTTCACCAGGCCTTCGCCGTCCCTTTCCTCATTGTCCCGTTGTTTGACATGGCGGCATTCGCTCCGTTTCTGGCGCTGGCCATCTACTGGCGCAAGAAGCCCGAAATGCACCGCCGCCTGATCCTGGTGGCCACCTGCGCGCTCACTAGCGCCGCATTTGGCCGCTTTCCGAATCAATTCCCTCCGCCGGCCGATTTCTATACCGGCGTCGATGCGCTTATCATTCTGGGCGTGGTGCGCGACCTGATCGTGAATCGCCGCGTCCACAAGGTGTATCTCTACGCGCTGCCGATTCTGTTTGCCTGCCAATCCGCGGTGATCTATGTTGTGAATCATCAGCCGGCGCTGTGGATGAGGATTTCGCGCGCCATCCTTGGCTGAACCGATCGAAAGGCTCGAACTGGGGCCTGCGATTGGGCAGAACTCAGAACGCTGATTTCCGCAATCCTCCGCCGCATGTCCCGCATCGGCCGGGAACGATACAATCCCCACTAGGCCGCTCGTTGTCTTGAGCGGCTCACAGGGAGATCGCGCGCACATGGGTTACCAGGTTCTGGCCCGCAAATACCGTCCGCAGCGCTTTGCCGACGTAGCCGGCCAGGACCACGTGACCCGCACGCTGCTGAACGCGCTCGCGCAGAACCGCATTGCGCACGGCTACATCTTTTCCGGCCACCGCGGCATCGGCAAAACCACCATCGCGCGCATTCTCGCCATGGCGTTGAACTGCCGCAATGAAGTCGGCAGCGTGGAGCGGTCTACGCCCGAGCCCTGCGGCATCTGCGACTCGTGCATCGAAATCCGCCAGGGCAACGCCGTGGACGTGATCGAGATCGACGCGGCCACCAATCGCGGCATCGACGAAATTCGCGAGCTGCGCGATGCGGCGCGCTATTCGCCCTCGCGCGATCGGTACAAGGTTTACATTCTCGACGAGGCGCACCAGATCACCGACGCCGCCTTCAACGCGCTGCTGAAGACGCTTGAAGAGCCGCCGGCGCACGTCATCTTCATGATGGCGACCACCGAGCCCGAGAACATTCCGCAGACCATCCGCTCGCGCTGCCAGCACTTCAGCTTTCATGCCGTCAGGTTCGACGACATTCTGGCGCAGTTGAAGGCCATTGCCGCGCACGAGCAGGTGGAGGCTGAAGAGGCCGCGCTGCCGCTGCTGGCCGAGGCCGGCGACGGCTCCATGCGCGACGCGCTCTCCATCATGGACCAGGCCATTGCCTCGGCGCCGGTGGAGAACGGCCGGCCGGTGCTCTCCGCGGCGCAGATTCGCGAGCTGATGGGCTCGGTGCCCAACGCAATCTTCGAGCGGCTGCTGGAAGCCGTGGCCGCCGGCCGCACCGCGGAGCTGATGGAGCAATTGAATCTGCTCGTGAACGCCGGCCACAGCCCATCGTCGCTGGCCCGGCAGATGGTGCGCTATCTGCGCAACACGCTGATGGCCAAGCTGGGCGGCGAGCAGACCGAGCTCCTGCAGATCTCCGCCGATGAACGCGCACGGGCCGCGCGCACCGCTCTCTTGTTTACCGAGGAGGAAATCACGCGCAACCTGCAGATTGTCCTGCGCACCTTCGACGACCTGAACTACCGCCAGGAGCAGCGATTCCACCTGGAGCTGGGCCTGCTGAAGCTAATCCATGCCCAGCGGCTGCTGCCGATGGAGGAGCTGCTGAGCAGTGTGGCGGGCGGCCTGTCAGGCACTGCAGGCGGGCGCGGTGCGCCGCCGGCGAGCACACCGCGCACAACGGCGGGAACGGCGCAGGCTTCCGCGGCGCGCGCGGCTGCGGCGCCGGCCGCTCCTTCCATTTCTCCGTTTGAATCGGGAGGAGCGGCGTGGAATTCGGGACAGGCCTCCAAGCCGAGCGCAGTTGCCACGCCGCCGGCTGAGATCGGCTCATCGCCAGGTCCCGTGGCTGCGGCAACCGAAACCGGAGCAACGAATGGCGCACGCAGCGAAACCGCGCTTCTTTCCACGCCGGCACTCGCGCAGGACTCGACGCCCGCACCTGGCGCTCCGGATGTCGAAGCCCTACGCCAGGCGATCGTCTCCGCGCTCGATGCAGCCGGGCACAGTTCCGCCGCGCAACTGCTCGGCGCGGGCGCATGGTCGATCGACGGATCCAACCTGCGCATGGAAGTGGCGCTGATGAGCAAGAAGACACTCGGCCTCTACGTGAATGCCGCCGCCGAGAAAATCATCCGCCAGGAACTGCAGCGGTTGGGCGGGCCAGCGCGCTTTCTGGCCGTCCCCGGCGCGGCGTCGGCATCAGCCGAACCTTCCTCTGCCGCGCCCGCGGCCGGCAGCATTCAGGAAGCGGCGCTCGCGCATCCGCTGGTGCAGCGGGCGCGGGAAATCTTCAAGGCCGAGGTGCGCAGCGTGCTGGATTTGCGTCAGAAATGAGAAGCAGCTTTCAGCCGTCGGCTTTTAGCTATCAGCGTGGCCGTTCATCGCCGTGCATGGGCGGCGAGCCGGAGCGAAAACGGGAAGAAGCCAGAGGCAAGAATCAGACAGGAGTAGAGAGAATGATTAACCCGCTCAAGATTTCCGAGATGCTTCAGCAGGCAGGTCAGATGCAGGAAGAGGTGCAGCGCAAGCTGGGCGAGACGGTGGTGGAGGCCTCGAGCGGCGGCGGCGCCGTGACCGCGACCATGAACGGCAGGAAGGAACTGCTCAAACTGCGCATCGATCCCTCCGCAGTAGTGAGCCTGAGTGGGGGCCAGGCAGACGTGGAGATGCTGGAGAACCTGATCGTGGGCGCGGTGAACGAAGCCGGGCGCAAGGCCGATGAGGCCATCAAGAGCAGCGTGCAGGGAATGCTGGGCGGGCTGAAGATTCCGGGACTAAGTTAGGTTCAGCGCTTCCCAGGTCTGAGAATCCAGACCTGGGGCATCCGGAAGATTCCGGGATTGAGCTACGGAGGCAACATCTTGTCACGTTATGCCGAGCCGATGGCCCGGCTCATTGAAGAGCTGAAGAAGCTGCCCGGAGTGGGCACCAAGAGCGCACAGCGTTTCGCGTTCCATATCCTGCGCTCGAGCGACGAAGACGCCTCGGCTCTGGCCGAAGCGGTGCGCGGGCTCAAGGCCAGCCTGCGCCTCTGTTCCATCTGCAACAATGTCACGGATGTCGATCCCTGCGCCTACTGCGCCAGCCCGGCGCGCAACCAGCGACTGGTATGCGTGGTGGAGGAACCCACCAGCATCGCCGCGGTGGAGCGGGCGCGCGGGCCGCAGGGCAGCTACCAGGGCGTGTATCACGTGCTGCACGGCACGCTTTCGCCGCTGCACGGCGTGGGTCCCGACCAGTTGCGCGCGAGCACGCTGGTGGGGCGCGTAGAGCGCGGCGAAGTGGACGAAGTGATTCTGGCCACCAGTCCCACGCTTGAAGGCGAAGCCACCGCCAACTGGCTGGCAACTGCGTTGCGCGGCTTTCCGGTGCGCATCACGCGCATCGCTACCGGCGTTCCCGCGGGCAGCGATATCGAATACGCCGACGAGGTAACCATGGCGCGCGCGCTCGAAGGGCGCCGCGACGTTTGAGCGGACCGTCAAGAATCTTTCCGCGAAATGACCCGTTGAGATTCGTTCCTTCCCACCCTTTCCGCGAAGAGCGCGGAAAGAATGGGGCGCCCGCGTCCTGCGTCTACAGGCTGAAGAAAACGAAAAAAAAGCGGGAGAGCATAATGGCGCTCCCGCATTGCTCATGGCAGGGCAAATTTACTCCTGGATCGTTACTTCGACAGATTGTCGAGATCGAGATTCAGTTCCAGCACGTTCACGCGCGGCTCACCGATGAAGCCGAGCGTGCGCTGCGCGATGTGCTTCTCGATCAGCGCCCTGACAGCATCTTCGGTGAGTCCGCGCGCCTTGGCTACGCGCGGCGCCTGAAAGTACGCGTTGTCCGGCGTGATGTCGGGATCGAGACCGGAGCCGGAAGTGGTCACCATGTCGATGGGAACCGGTTTGCCGGGATTCTCCTTCGCCAGCTTGTCGATGTCGCCCTGGATGCGCTGCGCAAGCTTGGCATTGGACTGCGCCAGATTGGAGCCGCCCGAAGACGTAGCATCGTATCCGTTGCCGGCCACGGACGGCCGCGGATGGAAATAGCGGTCGGAAGTAAAGCTCTGCGCGATCAACTCCGAGCCGATGACCGTGCCATCCTTGAGCGTGATCAGGCTTCCGGCTGCCTTGTGCGGGAAGATGAGGCCGGCGATGCCGGTAAGCAGCAGCGGATAACCCAGTCCAAACAGCACCGCGGTGACCAGGGTGTAGCGGATCGACGTTTTCCATACTGAATGCACTTTCGAGCTCCTTGTCGATGCCTCGCGAGACGTTTCCTGGCTTGTAGCTAGCGTAGCAGTTGAATGCACGATCGATCTCCTTCAATGCTTCCCTCGGGGGCTAACGATCCGATTCTTGCCTCGGCCGGCGTACGGACTAAAGCCCGTGCCGTTGGTTATCAAGCCATGTGCAGAGCTACCAGGCACACGTCGATGGCCTTGATGCCGATGAACGGGATGATGATGCCGCCCACGCCATAGATCAGCAGGTTGTTGCGCAACAGGATGTCGGCTGCCTTGGGTTCGTATTTAACGCCTTTAAGGGCCAGCGGAATGAGCGCCACGATAATGATGGCGTTGAAGATGACGGCCGAAAGAATGGCCGATTGCGGCGAGTGCAGGTACATGATGTTGAGGGCGCCGAGCACGGGAAACACGCCCGCAAACATGGCCGGAATGATGGCGAAGTACTTGGCCACGTCGTTGGCGATGGAAAAAGTGGTCAGCGCGCCGCGCGTCATCAGCAGTTGCTTGCCGATCTCGACGATCTCGATGAGCTTGGTGGGGTTCGAATCCAGATCGACCATGTTGCCGGCTTCCTTGGCCGCCTGGGTGCCGGAGTTCATGGCCACGCCCACGTCGGCCTGGGCCAGCGCGGGAGCATCGTTGGTGCCGTCGCCGGTCATGGCCACCAGCTTGCCTTTGCTCTGCTCTTTCTTGATCAGGTCCATCTTGTCTTTGGGCTTGGCTTCGGCCAGAAAGTCATCGACTCCCGCCTCGCGGGCAATCACCGCCGCGGTGAGCGGGTTATCGCCCGTGATCATGATTGAGCTAATGCCCATGGCGCGCAGGCGCGCCAACCGCTCCTTGAGGCCGCCCTTGACGATGTCCTTGAGATAGATGACGCCCAGCGCGGAAGAGTTCTCGGCCACCACCAAGGGAGTTCCGCCGTCGCGAGCGATCTGTTCCACATGGTCGCGCACCTTTTGCGGCAACGATGAGCCCTGCTCTTCGAGGAAGCGGGCAATGGCATCGGCCGAGCCCTTGCGGATGCGGGTGCCGGGAAGGTTCACCCCGCTCATCCGGGTCTGCGCGGTAAAAGGCACGAACTCGGCGTGAATGCCGCCCAGGTCGCGGCCGCGCAGGTTGTACTTCTCCTTGGCCAGCACCACGATGGAGCGTCCCTCGGGAGTCTCGTCGGAAAGGGACGCAAGCTGCGCGGCGTTGGCCAGCCGCTCGTCGCTCACGTCCGGCGCGGGCAGGAATTCGGTTGCCTGGCGGTTGCCCAGCGTAATGGTTCCGGTCTTGTCGAGCAGCAGCGTGTTCACGTCGCCGGCGGCTTCCACGGCGCGTCCGCTCATGGCCAGCACGTTGTACTGCACCAGGCGGTCCATGCCGGCAATGCCGATGGCCGAGAGCAGACCGCCGATAGTGGTGGGGATGAGACAGACCAGCAGCGAGACGAGAACGAAGACCGTCTGCGGCGCATTGGCGAACATGGCGAAGGGCTGCAGGGAAACCACAGCGAGCAGAAAGATGATGGTGAGGCCAGAGAGCAGAATGCTCAGCGCGATCTCGTTGGGGGTCTTCTGGCGCGTGGCGCCTTCTACCAGCGCGATCATGCGGTCAAGAAAGGTTTCGCCGGGATTGGAAGTGATCTTGACTTTGATCCAGTCTGACAACACCTTGGTGCCGCCGGTGACGGCGGAGCGGTCGCCGCCAGCCTCGCGGATCACAGGAGCCGATTCGCCGGTGATGGCGGATTCGTCAACCGACGCGACGCCTTCAATCACTTCCCCGTCGCCGGCTATGTAGAAGCCGGCCTCGACGTAGATCACGTCTCCGGCGCGCAGCAGTCCGCTGGCAATCTCTTCCAGGCGTCCGTCGGCGTCGTACTTTTTCGCGACGGTTTCGCCCTTGGCCTTGCGCAGCGTGTCGGCCTGCGCCTTCCCGCGGCCTTCGGCCATGGCTTCGGCAAAGTTCGCAAAGAGCACTGTGAACCACAGCCAGAGCGTGATCTGGAGGTTGAAGGCAAAGGCGACGCGGTGGTGAATGGTGTTGTCGATGAGCAGCGCCGAAGTGAGGACGCTGCCCACCTCCACCACGAACATCACCGGGTTCTTGACCATCCAGCGCGGATCGAGCTTGCGAAAGCTGTCCATCGTTGCCTGGGCGATAATCTTCGTGTTCCAGAGACTCGTTTTTTCAACCATAACGATCTGTTTACCTTGTCCTGACGTTGTTTGGATTCGGTTAGAACAGCTTTCCTGTCTGCAGCAGCAGATGTTCGAGTATCGGCCCCAGGCTCAACGCCGGGAAGAAGGTGAGTGCGCCGACAATCACGACTGTGCCGATGAGCAGCACGGCGAACAACGGCGTATTCACGGGGAAGGTGCCGGACGACGGCGGAACGCTCTTCTTCTGGGCCAGGTTGCCGGCCAACGCCAGCGCGGGAATCATCATAAGGAGCCTGCCAATGAGCATGTCCCAGCCCATCGCGATGTTGTACCACCAATTCGTTCCCAGCCCGGCGAAGGCGGAGCCGTTGTTGCCTGCGCCGGAGACGAAGGAATAGAGGATCTCGGAAAATCCATGCGGCCCCGGGTTGTTGGTCACCGAGGTTCCGGCCGGTATCAGAACGAAGATTGCCGCGAAGGTGAGAATGACGAGCGGGAAGATGAGCGCGTAAAGCATGGCCATCTTTACGTCGTAGGCTTCGATCTTCTTGCCCAGATACTCCGGAGTGCGGCCTACCATGAGGCCGGCGATGAAGACCGCGAGCACGACAAAGACCAACATGCCATACATGCCGGAACCTACGCCGCCGAAGACCACCTCGCCGAGCATGATGTTGGCGAGCGGAACCATCCCTCCGAGCGGGGTGAAGCTGTCGTGCATACTGTTGACGGCGCCGCAACTGGCATCCGTGGTGATGGTGGCGAACAACGCGCTCTCGGCGATGCCGTTGCGGACCTCTTTGCCCTCCATGTTGCCGCCGGGCGCGGTCGCGGTGCGCGCCTGCTGCGCTCCGTGAATCATGTTGTAGGGATGCGCCTCGGCCCAGTAACAGACCGCGAAGCCGGCCGCGAAAAGCACATACATGGCGGCGAACACAGCCCAGCCGTGGCCGCGCGAGCCGGTCATGCGGCCCAGGGTATAAGTGAGACCCGCACCAATGAAGAAGATGGACACGATCTGCATGTAGTTAGAGAGCGGCGTGGGGTTCTCATAGGGGTGGGAGCTATTGGCGTTGAAGAATCCGCCGCCGTTGGTGCCCAGCATCTTGATGGCTTCCTGCGAAGCCACCGGTCCCTGCCCGATGGTCTGCGTCTGGCTGGGCTGCTCCAGCGGGTGGGCCACGGTGTAGGCGTTCAGGTTCTGCGGAACTCCCTGCCAGACCAGCAGCAGTGCGTAGACGATGCAGGTGGGCGCCAGGAGATACAACATCGTGCGGGTCATATCCACCCAGAAGTTGCCGATGGTGGCAGTACTGGTCCGCTTGATGCCGCGGATGAGTGCGATGGCCACCACAATGCCCGCCGCAGCCGACCAGAAGTTGTGCATCGCCAAGCCGACCATCTCGGTGAGATAGCTCATGGTCGACTCAGGCGTGTAGAACTGCCAGTTGGTGTTGGTGGTAAAGCTGGCAGCGGTGTTCCACGCCAGATCTGGCCCTACGCCGGGCAGATGCTGCGGATTGAAGGGCAGATAGGCCTGCAGGCGTTCGATGGCGTAGGTGAACACCAATCCCACGGCCGAGAAGCCGAGCATGGCGAACGCGTACTCGCGCCAGTTCATCTCCTTGTCGGCTTTTACGCCGGACAGCTTGTAGATGAGCCGTTCAAACGGGCGCAGCACCGGATCGAGCCAGGTGCGTTCGCCCTCTATAATGCGAGCCATGTAAATGCCCACTGGGCGAACCAGAGCCAGCAGGACGATCGAGTAGATGGCAAATTGCAGCCAGCCGTTTGCGGACATGTCAGAATTTCTCCGGGTAGAGCATCGTCAGGGTGAGATAGCCCAACAACAGGATGGAGAGGATGAGACCAACCGCGTTGATGATGTCGAAATGCATGGGTTACCTCAACTTTTGGCAAGCCTTGACGTAGAGAAACGCCAGGACGAAGAACGCAGCGGTGAACAGCAGCATGGTTACGTCTTGCATCGCAAATCTCCGAGTCGGGATACGGCGCAGGGCCGGGACGGGCGCCAGCAGGAAGCCCGACTGAAGTTGATTCTGGCACCCGGCAGGTTCGAGTATCGAAAAGATTTCCTAAATAAAACGTAAGGGCGCGGCGAAGCGGTCCTGAAATGATGGAAAAGCGAGGTTCGCTCGGGATGCGGTCTGAAGCTCGGTGTGCGCGCGCTCAAACTTCGTTGCCCTTCCAGCCTTCGGGAATGAAGCGGTAGCCGATCCACGGCTCGGTCTGGATGTACTGTTTGCCGCTCTCGCTTTCGAGCTTCTTGCGCAACTGACCGACAAAGACCCGCAGGTATTCCGGCTGGTGGGCCGATTGCGCTCCCCACACCGCGGTGAGCAGGGCTCGATGAGTGATGACCTTGCCGGAGTGGCGGGCAAGATGAAGAAGCAGATCGAATTCCTTCGGAGTAAGGTGAACCGGCTTGCCCTGCAAGGTAATGCTGTGGGCGTTGGCATCGACCACAAAGTCGCCTATTTCGAGAGCCGCGGTCTCGCGCTCCGGAGCGCGGCGCAGATGAGCCCGCACCCGCGCCAGCAGCTCCTGGATGCTGAACGGCTTGGTGACGTAATCGTCGGCGCCGGCGTCCAGCGCCTCCACCTTCGACCGCTCGTGATCGCGGACCGAAAGAACCAGCACCGGCGTGGCGCCGCGGGCACGGATGGCGCGGCAGACCTCCACGCCACTCATGCCCGGCATCATCAGGTCGGTCACCACCAGGTCCGGCGGCCAATCGCGGAAGAGCTGCAGGCCTTCTTCGGGATCGTTTGCGGTGCGCACGTCGTAGCCCTGCGCGGAGAGCGCGGCGCGCAATACCCGCGTAATCTGCGCTTCGTCGTCGATAACCAGAATCCTGCCCGGCATAGCTTTCTTCTTTCCAAGAATCAGTCCTGGGGAAGATTACATCATCTCACCGTCCGAGTATGATTTCGGTGATGAAGATCATGGAGGGTCTCTCCGATTCGAGGGGAATCGTTCATTGGCTGGTGGCCACGGCCATGGCGACGGCGACCACCTTCGCGCTGGTGTGGCTCCGCGCCAACTCGACCACCGCGGGCATGGTATTTCTGGTGCTGGTGGTCTGGTCGGCGACCCAGGCCGGAATCCGCCTCTCGATTTACATCGCGGCGCTGTGCGCGATCTCTTTCGATTATTTCTTCCTGCTCCCCTACCGCACGCTCTGGCTGGCGGGCGCGCAGGAGTGGGTGGCCATGTGCTGCTTTGTAGCCAGTTGCCTGGTGGTGGGCCGGGTGGCGGAGCGGGCCAGGAGCCAGGCGCGGCAGGCCGAGCAGCGGCAGTCCGACGTGGAGCGCCTTTACGCGCTAAGCCAGGAAATGATGCTTTACGAGGATGCCGACCGGCTCATCCACGACTTGCCGCAGCTGATCGACCGCAACTTCATCCTCGACGGGGTGGTTCTGTACGTCCGCGACCAGGACAAGTTCTATGCCTCCACGGCCGGGACGCCCGCCGGCCTTGAAGCCAGCATGGAGGCCATCACCCAGGGCCAAAATCCGACCTTGAGCTCGTTTTCCGGCTACCAGACCACCGCGTTAATGCTGGGGTTGAGGCCGGTGGGCGCTTTGTCCTGGCGGCCGGAGACGCTGTCGCGCGAGGTTGCCGCGGCGGTGGGCGCCCAGGTCTCCATTGCGGTCGCCCGCTCCATGGCCATCGAGAACTCGGCGCGGATCGAGGCTGCGCGCGAAGGCGAGCGGCTGCGCACGGCGCTCATCGACTCGCTGACCCACGAACTGCGCACCCCGCTCACCTCCATACGGGCCGCTGCCACCACGCTGCTCGAAACCGGGGAGATGAATGAAGCGGGGCGGCACGATCTGGTGTCAATCATCGATGAGGAAGCCTCGCGCCTCGATCTGCTCATCGGCGAAGCCGTGGAGATGGCGGAGATCGATGCCAACGTGGTGCAGGCGCACAAGTCGCCGCACCATCCTCGCGCGCTGCTCGACCAGGCCGTGGAGGAGTCGCGGAAGATTCTGGCCTCGCACAAGGTGAGCATCAGCGTGGAGAGCTCCGGCGAGTCAGAAGGGGACAAGCCGGCCTGGTTCGATCCCCACCTGCTGGGCCGTGTCCTGCGTCACCTGCTCGAAAACGCGGCCGCCTACACCCCGCCGGGAAGCCGCGTAACCCTCAGCACCCGGCGGTCGGGCGAACGGCTGGAGTTTAGCGTGGAAGACAATGGGCCGGGCATCGACGCGCTCGATTTGCCGCTGATCTTCGAGAAGTTTTACCGCGGCAAACGGGGCGCGCGCATGCGCAAGGGCTCGGGGATGGGCCTGGCCATCGTCCGCGCGATTCTGCTGGTGCACGGCGGCAGCATTGAGGCCGGCAACATTCCCGGCAGCGGCGCGCGTTTCCGCTTCTGGGTGCCGCTGGTGGAAAAGGAACCGGGTAGTGCGGCGGCGACCCTGGAAGAACGCTCCGCGCGGGGCTCGCTGGAGAAGCTCAAGGAGGTCTTGTCGAAGGTGAGCGACGGTGCCCCCGATGAGGCTGACCGGCTATAGAACGGTTGAACCGCTGTATAGCCGCGCAGGTCGATCACTTCAGTTCCCCGCTCCAGTCGCAGGCGATTTCGCAGCGCCGCTCGGAGCTTTCCGCGGCCCATTCCAGCAGCCGCGCCACGCGCCACGCATCCAGCGCGGCGACCGGCGGCGGAGCTTTTCTCAACAGGGCGTCGCGCACGCCCGCGTAGTAAAGGCGGTAATCTCCCGGAACCGGCTCGACCGGCCGGCTTACGGTTCCGCCATCGATCCCGACATGCAGCGTGCCCCAGGAAGAGGCTGGCTCGCGACCCCAGGCCGGATCGCTGATGCGCGCCACTTTTTGCAAAGCGGCTTCCTGCGGATCCACGCCGTACTTCCAGTAATTTCCGTTCGTGCCGCGAAGGTGGAAGCGCGCTCCGGCGGGCAGCGAAAGGCTGTTGGAGCCAAGCGTGGCCAGAAATCCGGGATAGCGAAGCCGGACGGTAAAGGAATCGTTCGCACCGGCGCCATCGCGCTCGCGACGTATTTCGGCGCTTACCGCTGCAGGCTTGCCGAAAAGCGCCAGGGCCTGATCGCCCAGGTGGGTTCCCAGGTCGAGCAGCAGCCCGCCGCCGAGAGCCGGATCGTCTTTCCAGAGCCGGTCCGTGGGCAGCGTGGGGCGCCAGCGGTCAAAGCGCGATTCGAAGTGCACCAGCCGGCCCACCGCTTCTTCATGCAACAGTTTCTGAATCGTCTGAAAGTCGCTGTCCCAGCGGCGGTTATGAAATGGTACGAGAAGGAGATTTTGCTCGGCGGCCAGGCTCATCAATTCGGCGATCTGGGCCGAGGTCACGGCTGTTGGCTTGTCGACTACCACGCTCTTGCCGGCGCACAGAATCTGCCTGGCCAGCTCGAAGTGGGTAGCGTTGGGAGTGGTGACCACGATGAGCGCCAGCGAGGAGTCGGCCAGCAGCTCTTCGAGCGAGCGGCAGGTGACGATGCCGGGGTAGCGCTCGGCGGCCTTGCTCGAGGTGCGCTCCCAAACGGCGGCCAGCTCCAGGCCCTCGACCGAAGAGATCAGCGGCGCATGAAAAACGCGGCCGCCGAGACCGAAACCGATCAAACCGACGCGGATCATGAGAACCTTCGCAACGGCGGGCGCATCGCCGGCAAGCCGTTAGCCTTCGAGTTTATACCGGGTCTCGGCCAGCCGGTAGAGCTTGCGCCACACCAGCCGGTTCATGGTGACCACTATCAGCGAGATCAGAATCGTGGCCAGCAGCAGCGTGGGAAAACGCCCGCTATCCGTGGCCGCGTCAATCTGCGCGCCCAGCCCGACAGTCTGCAGAGTGCGGTCGGCGACGTGCGAATACTCCGCAAACACAGACGCGTTCCAGGCGCCGCCCGAAGCAGTGACCATGCCGGTAATGAGATAGGGAAAGATTCCGGGAAGGATCAGCTTGGTCCAGCGCTGCCAATTGGTGAAGTGGAACAGAGACGCAACCTCGCGCAAGTCCGAAGGGATGGACATGGCACCGGCAATCACGTTGAACAGAATGTACCACTGCGTGCCCAGCAGCATCAGCGCAATCGAGCCGATCCCCAGCCCGCCGCCAATCCTGACCAGACCGATCAGCAGGATGGGAAAAAAAGCAGTGGCCGGAATCGACGCCAGCACCTGCGCCACCGGCTGAACGAACCGGGCCAGACGCGGATTGAAGCCGATGGCCACGCCGACGGGGATGGTCCAGGCAGCTGAAAGAATCAGCGCCGCATTCACTCGTAGAAACGTTGCGCCCGCGCCATCAAGGAGCAATTGCACGTCCGGCCAGGTCTCGGTGCTCAGCATCAGAATAGCCTGCGTTGCTCCCCAGATCACCACGCAGAAAGCCGCCACGCCCAGCGCCCATAGACCTGCGGAGTTTTTGCCGCGCGCCTGCCCTTCATCCAGCGGCCGGACTACGCGGCAATTTTGGGTCCGCGACATTCGCCTGTAGATGGGCTCTTCCACGCGATTCCACGCGCGGCCAGGCAGTGAACTGACCAGGCTGGAGCGGCGCAGCAGCTCCAGGATCGGCGAAGCCGAGCGATCGGCCGACTCAACCTGCTCGAATTTGAACTTGTCGCTCCACGCAATCAGCGGTCTCCAGATCAATTGGTCCGTCGCCACCACAATCAGGATCACCACCGCAAACCCAACCACCAGCGCATGCACGTCGCCCGAGTCCGCCGCCGTCTGCAGATAGCTGCCCAGGCCGGGCAGTTGAAAGTTGCGCGCGCCCATGGTGAACATCTCGCAGGCCATGAGCGCAAACCATCCGTTGGCCACCGAGACAATCGAGTTCCACACCAGGCCGATGGCTGCGTTGGGCATCTCCAGTTGCCAGAACCGCTGCCAGGCCGAGTAGCGATAGATGCGCGAAGCCTCCAGCATCTCCCTGGGAGTGCTTTTCAGAGACGAGTAGAAACTGAAGGCCAGGTTCCAGACTTGTCCCGTGAAAATAAGCAGGATCACGCCCATCTCGATGCCCAGTTGATGGCCGGGTATGAGGGCCACCATGGCCAGCACCACCGGCGGCAGAAAGCTGAGCACTGGAATCGACTGCAGAATGTCCAGCACCGCGATCATCCACGCTTCCAGCCGCGGGCTGTAAGCAGCGGTGTAGCCATAACTGATGGCAAACGCCAGGCTCAGGAAGTAGGCAATGGCCATGCGTGTCAGCGAGTAAAGCGCGTACGCCGGCAGCGCTCCAATGGAGTGCGAGATAGGCACCACCGGAACCGGCTTGCTCAGCCAGTAGGTGCCCGTGCTGATGAGCGAAAAGAAGATCGCCAGCCCGCACGCCGCGATGCCCACGTCGATGACCAGCGGCCCGGTGCGCGCGACGACCAGCGACCGCGCCAGTGGATGCTGAGGGTTCACTCGTCCACCTCGCCGGCGGAAGCCTCTTCCTCCTGGGCATCGGGCAGCATGAACCGGCGCCGTCCGGCGTCGTAGTCGAACAGCTCGGCGTAGCGGCCCCAGGCTACGGCGGTTTCCATCTGGCGCTGGGTCTCTTCCTCGGTGAACTGTTCGTCGAGCATGTCGAGAAAGAACTCATCCGGCACGGTGTGGTCGCTCTTGGCCTCGAGCGCGCGTCGAATCTGGCGCAGCAGCAATACGTTGCCGATCGCGGCATCGCGGAAAAGTTCCTTCTGGCGCAGGATTTCGGAGTTGGCGAACTCCTTGCCACCGGGCGTGATGGCCGCGTCGCCTTCCTCTATGGTGAGAAAGCCGAGCAGTTGCGCAGCATCCACGATGGGCAGCAGGTCGTCGATTTCGAAGGCCAGATCGTCGGCCAGGCGATAGATGTCGTCGCGTCCGCCCTTGTCGAGCAGCAATTCCAGCAGGCCGGCCACGCCGCCGGGCCGCGCATGGGGCAGCATCTGGTAGCGCATCTGGCGCTGGTCGCGGGGGCGGGGTCCGCTGGTCTGGCCGGGGACTTCCTCGGGAGCCACATCGGGCTGGGTTAGGACTTTGTAGATGTAGTCCACGAGCTGCGTGAAGGCCTCCGACTTGCGGTCGCGCGGCTGCGGCAGTTGCACCCGGAAGTTGGTGCGGATGCGGCCCGGGTTGCGTCCCAGCACCACGATACGGTCGGCCAGCAAAACCGCTTCTTCAATGTTGTGGGTGACCAGGAAGACGGCCTTGGTAGGCATGGTCTTCTTCGACCACAGCTCCAGCAACTCGCTGCGCAGGTTTTCGGCGGTCAGCACGTCGAGAGCCGAGAAGGGCTCGTCCATGAAGAGCACTTCAGGTTCCACAACCAGCGCGCGGGCAAAGCCCACACGCTGCCGCATGCCGCCCGAGAGCTCTTTGGGGTACGCCCCTTCAAAGCCGTCCAGGCCGACCGTATCGAGCATCTTCATGCTGCGCTCGCGCCGCTCCTCCGGAGCCACGCCGCGGGCCTGCAGCGGGGCCTCCACGTTTTCGAGCACCGTGAGCCACGGGAACAGCGCGAAACTCTGGAAGACGATGGATACGTTGATCTCCGCGCCGGCAATCGGCTTCTCGTGCCAATAAACCTGGCCGGCCGTAGGGGTGGAGAGCCCGGTGAGCATGCGCAGCATGGTGGATTTTCCCGAGCCCGAGGGACCCAGCAGGGCGAGAATCTCGCCGGGAACAATGCTGAGGTCGGTAGCCGATATCACCTGGATGCGGTTTTCGCTGGGCTGCGCGTAGTATTTCTCAATCCGCTCGGCGCGGATGATCGCTTCGAGCACCGGGGGCGAGGCCGGAGCCGGGGTAGGGGCCGCAGATGGAGCCGGACCGGTGACGATCTCTTCCTGCATGCATATTTCTCCGCTGAGGGCTCGCGCCACGAAGGTTCAATCCGCGCGCGGCGGGTCCGGTTCGCCCGGCAATTTTCCCGGCCATTCGATGCGCCTTTTCCAGCCCAGGTTCCAAGCCGATTCCTGGCTGCAAGTCTAGGTTTGCCACTTTGATTTCAGATGAATGAGCGTTCGCAGCAAGACTCGGGCTGAACTCACGCCGAAACTCTATCCTCCCGGCGGGGTTGAAAAAAATAGAAGGAAGGCCGGTTCCTGACAAGCCGAGCGTATCATTGTACGTAAGCGAATGGCCAGAAAGCGGATTACCGACCCGATGGATTGACCCCGGTCGGGATCAAGCACCCAATCATTCCCCCTAATCACCCAGGAGTCTATGCCCGAAGCAAATACGAAACCCAAGGTTCTGGTGGCGGACGATGAGCGAGTCATCGCCGACACGCTGGCCATGATCCTGAACCAGAGCGGTTTTGAGGCGCGCGCCGTTTATTCCGGAGAAAAAGCCCTCGAAATGGCCTCGTCCTTTGCACCGGATATGCTGATTTCCGATGTCATCATGGCCGATTTGAACGGAATTGACGCGGCCATTCGCATTCGTTCCCTGTTGCCATCCATCAAGATCCTGCTTTTTTCAGGTCAGGCCGCGACCGCCGATTTGCTCGAAAAGGCGCGCACCCAGGGATACGAATTCGAAATCCTCGCCAAGCCCGTCCATCCCCAGGACCTGGTGAGCCGGCTGCGCCAGTAGCGCCGCGGCCTTCATCGGCGCTGGCGGGCCTGCCGTCCGGGACCTGGCCGGGACCGGGTAGCCGAAACTTGATTGCCGGTAAAGAGCCGGCGGATTCGGTGCGGCCTTCGGGCGCTGAGAACCGAACTTCGCCAGGTTCTCCCTTCCAGCCCGCTTGCCCTCAGCCTCCCAAACCGGCGAAAGTACACTCAAGATGGCACTGGCATTCCGCTCGAACTCCGTTCTGACCCCCGACGGACTCCGCGCCGCAACCGTGGTGATGGAAGGCGAAAAAATCGCCCAGGTGACTGGCTCGGACGAGGCTCCGGTTGGCGTTCGCTTGCGCGATCTGGGCGACCTGGTTCTGATGCCGGGCCTGGTTGACACGCACGTCCACATTAACGAGCCGGGACGCACGGTTTGGGAGGGATTTCGCACCGCAACCCGGGCCGCGGCTGCCGGCGGGGTCACAACGCTTGTCGACATGCCGCTGAACTGTGTGCCGGAGACCACAAACGTTCAGGCCCTTGAAGCCAAGCGGCGCGCAGCCAAGGGTAGGGCCTGGGTGGACTGGGCGGCCTGGGGCGGCGTGGTGCGCGGCAACGCCGATGCTCTGCCCGGCCTGGTCCGCGCCGGCGTCCCCGGCTTCAAGTGTTTCCTCATCCACTCCGGCATCGACGGTTTCGCGTGGGTCGATGAGGCCGATCTGCGACTCGCGCTTCCGCATCTTCGCGGAACCGGGTTGCCCTTGCTGGCGCACGCAGAAGTTGCGGGACCCGTGGATGAGGCCACGAAAGCGCTCAACGCGGTTGGAACAAGCTGGCGCAGATACTCAGCCTATCTGGCTTCGCGGCCACCGATGGCCGAACTCGACGCCATCGCGCTGCTGGTCCGACTCGCCGAAGAATTCGCGACGCCCATCCACATCGTTCACCTTTCGAGTGCGGCCGATTCGCTGACGCTTCTGGCGAAAGCCCGCAAGCGCGGCGTGCCCATCACCGTGGAAACCTGCGCCCACTACCTCTGGTTCGCCGCCGAAGACATCCCCGACGGCGCCACCGAATGCAAATGCGCCCCGCCTATTCGCGAAGCTGAAAACCGCGAAGCGCTGTGGCAAGGACTGGAAAGCGGCCTCATCGATATGATCACAACCGACCACTCCCCCTGCCCGCCGGCCATGAAGCGCCGCGAGGAAGGCCGTTTCGACCAGGCCTGGGGGGGAATCGCCTCGCTCGGCCTCGCGCTGGCCGTGGTCTGGACCGCGATGCACCAGCGAGGAATTGGCCTCGATTGTGGTGTGGCTCGTGTCGGCGAGTGGATGGCCGCGGCCCCCGCTCGGCTGGCCGGCCTTGCCGGCCGCAAGGGAGTGCTCGCCGTGGGAGCCGACGCGGACCTCGTGGTTTTCGATCCGCACGCCGAGTGGACGGTGACGCGGGATGATCTCCGTTTTC
The DNA here is from genome assembly GCA_963770555.1 of uncultured Acidobacteriaceae bacterium. Lineage (GTDB taxonomy): Bacteria > Acidobacteriota > Terriglobia > Terriglobales > Acidobacteriaceae > Telmatobacter. Next base: position 1,270,133 of record CAVYQC010000005.1, on the reverse strand, counting down.
GCCACAAGCTCTCGCCTTACCTGGGCGCGGAGTTGCGCGGGCGCGTGCTGGAGACATGGCTGCGCGGCGAACGCGTCTTCGCAGACGGGACTTTCTGTGGCGAACCGCGCGGAACACAGCTGGTGCGCCCATGAGAGAGCGGGCCTTGCGCGCCATCGAGGAATGCAGGCGGATCGCCGCCATGAGCGAGGAGCCGGGACGCATCACGCGCCGCTTTCTCACCCCGCCGGTGCGCGAGGTTCACGCGCTGCTGAACGCACGCATGGCAGAGCAGGGAATGAGCGCCCGGGTGGACGCGGCCGGCAATCTGCGCGGACTGTGGCAGCCGCCGAACGCCGGAAGGAAGCGCCTCATCCTGGGCTCGCACATTGACACGGTGCCGGACGCAGGCGCTTACGACGGAGTGCTGGGCGTGACGCTGGCGCTCGAATGGGTGGGGCTGGCGCAGAGGCTCGATGTGCCGCTGCCGATCGAGGTGATTGCGTTCTCAGAGGAAGAAGGGGTTCGCTATGGCGTGCCGTTCCTGGGAAGCCGGGCGGTGGCCGGGAGTTTCGATAAGTCCATGCTCGCCTTTGAAGACGCCGACGGCGTGCGCATGGACGACGCAATCCGGGCCTTCGGCCTGGACCCTGCCGAGATCGATGGGGCCGCGCTGGATGGCGATGTGCTGGGCTTTGTTGAGGTGCACATTGAGCAGGGGCCTGTTCTTGAAGCCGAAGACCTGCAACTGGCGATCGTTGACGGCATCGTGGGACAGACCCGGATGGGGTTCCAATTTACAGGTCAGGCAAATCACTCCGGAACCACGCCTATGCACCTGCGCCGCGACGCTCTCGCCGCGGCTGCGGAGTGGATTCTGGCGGTGGAAGCAGCGGCCAAAAACGAGGCCGGACTGATCGCCACCGTTGGCAAGATCGCCCTCAAGCCAAACGCCGGAAATGTAATTCCGGGCGAGGTGGATCTGAGCCTCGACGTGCGTCACGTGAGCAGTCGCGCACGAAGCCACTGGGTCAGGCATTTGACGAAGGATGCACAGATAGCTGCACACAAACGAGGCGTCGAAATGGAATGGGTCGAAACATCGGATCAGCGCGCCGTGGAGATGGACCAGTGGTTGAGCAATCGGCTCGCGCTGGCCGTCGAAGAGGCCGGATTTCCTGTCAAGCACATGCTCAGCGGCGCCGGTCACGACGCCATGGTGATGGCCGCACGGGTGCCTGCCGCCATGCTCTTTCTGCGCAGTCCGGGCGGCATCAGCCATCATCCGGATGAGGCGGTGCGCGAAGAAGATGTGGAGGCCGCGCTCCGCGTCGGCCGCAAATTTCTGGAGCGGCTGGCCGCGGAGGTCGGTTAAAATCGAACAGCGCATTGCAACCGGTTCTCTTCATCGAGGTCGCACTTGCATCACCTGGGAGCAACACGAAGCAGCCTGAAGCCGGATCACCTGCTGCAGACGCCGGATACGTTCATCCGCACCCCCTTGCCCGGCGCCGAAGGCGTGGATTTCATCGTGCACGCGGCGCCGCAGTTGGGTTCGCGCTTCACCCAGATAACCGCGGAGTTCGCCGCCGGCGGGTCGCTGGGCCCCGCGCCGGCGCAGCGCTTCCTCTACGTGATCGAAGGGCAGTTGGAATTAGAGGCAGGCGGGAAGAATTACGCGCTCGCGCCGGGCGGGTTTGCGTACCTGCCGCAGGGCAAGCCGCATACCGTACGTGCGCAGGCTGCGGCGCGCGCCGCAATGATTGAAAAGCCTTACCGGCGGCAGGCCGGCGCGGCGCTGCCTGGAATGGTTGTGGGCAGCGAATCCACCGCTCCTGCAACGCCACTGATGGGCGATGATGGCCTGCTGGTGCGCTCGCTCATGCCCGAGGGTCCGCCCTACGATTTTGCCGTGAATACTATGACCTATGCGCCCGGCGCGGCGCTCAGCATGGTGGAGATCCACGTGATGGAACACGGACTGCTGATGCTCGAAGGCGGCGGCATTTACCGGCTCGGCGACTCCTGGTATCCGGTCGAAGCCGGCGATTTCATCTGGATGGGGCCGTATTGCCCGCAGTGGTTTGGCGCGCTGGGCAAAAAACCGGCAAAATATCTCATCTACAAAGACTGGCGCAGGCATCCATTCGGAGCGTAAACCAGATGGCAACTACTCGTCCCGGACTCGCCGTCGACAGGCTGATCGCCGAGCTGAAGGCCCTCGCGCAGATTTCGGAAGCGGAGCCTCCGGTGGTCACGCGCGTGGTTTTCGGCGAGGCCGATCTGCGCGCGCGCGCATATGTGAAGGGGCTGTGCGCGCATGCGGGGCTCACGGTGCACGAGGACGCCGTGGGCAACACCTTTGCGCGCTGGCTAGGCAGCCAGCCTGAGCTGGCGCCGGTGGGCACCGGCTCGCACATCGACGCCATCCCGAATGCCGGCCTGTACGACGGCTGCGTAGGCGTGCTGGGCGGACTGGAAGCGATCCGCGTGCTGCAGAAACTCGGGTTCAAGCCGCGCCGCTCCATCGAGCTGGTGGTTTTCACCGCCGAAGAGCCGACCCTTTTCGGCATCGGCTGCCTGGGCAGCCGCATGATGGCTTCTGTGCTGACTCCGGAGCGGGCGCAGGCGCTGCGCGACAAGGAAGGCCGCGGCCTGGAAGAACTGCGCACGCAGGCCGGCTTTACCGGGCCGCTGAACTCCGTTTCGGTCCCCTCTGGACGGTTTCATCAATTCATCGAGCTGCACATCGAGCAGGGCCCGCTGCTGGAACAGGAAGGCATCGATGTCGGGCTGGTGACGCACATCGCCGCGCCGGCCAGCCAGCGCATTACCATCGAAGGCGAAGGCGGCCACGCAGGCGGCAGGCTTATGCCGGGACGGAAAGACGCGCTGGCCGCAGCCGCCGAGCTGATCCTGGCGCTCGAAGCAGCGGCCAAATCATCCGGCGCCGTGGATACCGTGGCAACAGTCGGGGTCTGCGAAGTCTTTCCCGGCGCGGTCAACAGCATTCCTTCGCGCGTGCTGATCACCACCGACGTGCGCGATGTTGACAAGGCGCGCCGCGACCGCGTGCTGGAGGCGCTGCACGCGGCGTGCGACGAGGTGAGCGCCCGGCGCGGCGTGACGATTGCCACCGAGCTGGTAAACGCCGACCCGCCCACGGAGTGCGACGCTGCGATTCTCAATGCGCTGGAAGCATCGGCCATCGAGGCGGGCAAGACCTACAAGAGAATGGTGGCGCGCGCCTATCACGACTCCTCGTTTGTAGCCTGCATTGCGCCCGTGGCCATGCTGTTCATTCCCTGCCGCGGCGGAGTCAGCCACCGGCCCGACGAGTACGCCTCGCCGGAGTGGATCGGCAACGGCGTGCACGTGCTGGCGCGCACGCTGGCCACGCTGGCCGCATAGGCCGTGCGCTTTAATTCTTCCGCGCATCGTTGTATGCTATGCCTCAACCCGTGCGGAACTTCCGGCATCCACGACCATGAGCACGACTGCGACAACCCGCATCGTTGGCGCGCCTGTTCCCCGCAAGGAGGGCGTCGACAAGCTTGTGGGCCGCGCGCAGTATGTGGACGACCTGGAACGCGCGGGTATGTGGCACGGAGCCACGGTGCGCAGCACCATTCCGCGCGGCGAAATCCGTTCCATTGAATTCGACCCGCGCATCGACTGGAGCGAGTTCGCCATCGTGACCGCAGCCGATGTGCCCGGCAGGAATCACATCCAGCTCATCGTGGCCGACCAGCCCTGTCTTGCCGAAGGCCGGGTGAACCACTGCGATGAAGCGATTGTTCTGCTGGCGCATCCCGACAAGCACAAACTGCTGGAAGCCGTCGGCGCGGTGCGCATCGAATACGATCCGCTGCCCGCGGTGCTCAGCATCGAAGCGAGCGAAAAGCAGGATGAGATTGTTTTGGGCGAAGACAACCTGATCAAGAGCTTTCTGCTTGAAAAAGGCGATGTGGATTCGGTGTGGGCCGGCGCCGCGCACATCGTCGATGGCGAATATCGCACCGGCGCGCAGGAACATCTCTATATCGAAAACAACGGCATGATCGCGGAGTGGAGCGCGGAAGACGGCATCACGGTGTGGGGATCGCTGCAATGCCCGTTCTACGTGCACAAGACGCTGCGCGCGGTCTTCGATTTTCCCGACGAAAAAGTGCGCGTCGTTCAGACCGAGACCGGGGGAGCCTTCGGCGGCAAGGAAGATTATCCCTCTACTTTGGGCGCGCACGCGGGGCTGCTGGCCATGAAGAGCGGCCACGTGGTGAAGATGGTCTACGACCGCATGGAAGATCTGGCCGCCACGACCAAGCGGCACCCTTCGCGCGTGCGCCACCGCACCGCGCTCGACCGCGACGGCAAGCTGCTGGCCATGGACATCGATCTGGCTACCGACGGCGGCGCTTACTCCACGCTCTCGTCCACCGTGCTGTCGCGGGCGACGCTGCACGCGGCCGGCCCTTATGTGTGCCCCAACCTGCGCATCCGCTCCCGCGCCTGGGCCACGAATACGGTCCCTTATGGAGCGTTTCGCGGCTTCGGCGCGCCGCAGGCCATCTTCGCCATGGAGCGGCACATGGATGAGATCGCCGCGGCCATCGGCATGAGCCCGGTGGAGCTGCGGCGCAGGAATTTTCTCCACGACGGCGACCTGAATGCGACCGAGCAGTTGATGCGCGAGCCGGTGATTCTCGATCGGCTCCTCGATCGCGCGCTCGCCGAGAGCGGCTACCACGCAAAGCGCGCTCGCTATGCCCGCGAAAATCCCGTGAGCGCGGTGAAGCGCGGCATGGGAATCGCCGCTTTTTATCATGGTTCCGGCTTTACCGGCTCGGGCGAGCTCTATCTGAATTCCCTGGCCGGCGTGGACATGACCGCGGATGGCAAAGTGCGCGTGCTGGTGTCAAACACCGAGTTTGGCCAGGGCACAAACACCATTCTCACGCAGATTGCGGCCGAAGCGCTGGGCATCGAATTCAGCGATGTGGTGATGGCGCCGGCGGATACCGGCGTGATCCCCAACAGCGGGCCCACCGTGGCTTCGCGCACATCGATGGTGGTGGGTCGGCTGATCGAGCGCGCCAGCCTGCAACTGCTCGATCTGCTGCGGGAGCACGCGGGACTTGCGGCCCAACCAACGAGTGAGGAATTCTTCGCCGCCTGCGCGCGCTATCGCCAGGCTCACGGCAAGGTGGAGTCTCTGTGCCGCTACGAAGCGCCGCCCGGCATCCACTGGGACGATCAGAAGTATCACGGCGAGGCGTATCCCGCGTATGCCTGGGCGATTTACGTGGCGCAGGTGGCCGTGGATACGGTTACTTACTCGGCTGAGGTGGAGGAGTTCTGGGCGGTGCAGGAGGTGGGCCGCGTGCTGCACCCGGTGCTGGCCAAAGGACAGATCGAAGGCGGCGTGGCGCAGGGCATCGGCTATGCGCTCTACGAGAAGGTGGTGCTGGAGAACGGCCACATGGCCAACAACCAGATGACCAATTACATTATGCCCACCGCCCAAGATGTTCCCCCGATCCACGTGCACTTCGAACAGATACCATTTCGCTACGGGGGATTCGGCGCCAAGGGCATTGGCGAATTGCCGCACGACGGCCCTGCGCCGGCCATTGTGAACGCCATTCGAGACGCGACCGGCGTGGCGTTCAATGCCATTCCTCTGCTGCCCGAGGATCTGTTCGCCACGCTGGCCGCGCGCCGGCCACTTGAGGAGCCGGTCGCCCTATGAGCTCGACCTGGCCCACCATCCGAATGATCGTGAATGGCGAGCCGCGCAGCGTTCACGCACCTGCCATGAAGCGCCTGCTCGATGTGCTGCGCGAGGATCTGCGCCTGACCGGAACCAAGGAGGGATGCGGCGAAGGAGAATGCGGATCGTGTTCGGTGCGCATGAACGGCGAGCTGGTGAACAGTTGCCTGGTTCCGGTGTTGCAGGCCGAGGGCGCGAGCATTCAAACGGTCGAGGGACTGGCGCCGAATGGCGCGCTGCATCCGCTCCAGGAAGCGTTCCTCGCCTGCGGAGGGGCGCAATGCGGCATCTGCACGCCGGGTATGTTGATGGCCGCGGCGCAGCTTATCGAGAACAATCCGCATCCCGGCATAGCCGAGATTCGCGAGGGATTGGCCGGCAACCTGTGCCGATGCACGGGATTCATGCGCATCTTCGAATCGGTGCTTGCGGCCTCGACCGGCCACTCCGAATCGGCTGTGGGACAGCCGCACCATGCGCGGTAACGCGGAAGCGCATGAGCTCATCGCGCCCGGCCGCCTGGACGCGGTGCTCAACCTGATGGCCGCCGAGCCGGGCGCCTGGACGCCGATCGCGGGAGGGACGGAGCTGATGGTTGCGCACGCCGCGGGCCGGTTGCGCGCGCCCAAGCTGGTCAGCCTGTGGGGCATTCCCGAACTGCGCTTTATCGGTGAGGCCGGGAAGAATATCGTCATCGGCGCGGGCGCCACGTTTATCGATCTGCGCAAGAGCGCGCTGGTGGCCGGGGAGTTGCCGCTGCTCGCGAAGGCCGCGAGCTGGATCGGTTCTATCGCCAACCAGAGCCGGGCAACGATTGGCGGAAACCTGGTGAACGGATCGCCGGCCGCGGACTCCTCGCCGGCGCTGCTCGCTTACGACGCGGAGATCGAGATGGTCTCGGCGCGCGGCCGCCGCCGCATTCCGTACAGCGAGTTTCACTTGGGCTACAAGCGCAACGTGCTGGCCGCCGACGAGCTGCTTCTGGCGGTCCATATTCCGCGCCGCTTCGCGCACCACCGCCAGTATCTGCGCAAAGTGGGCACGCGCCGCGCCATGGCCATCGCGAAAGTTGCGCTCGGCGCGACGGCGCTGGTTGACGGCGCCAAGATCCTCGAGATTCGCCTCGCCGCCGCCAGCCTGGCCCCGTTTCCGGCGCGGCTGTACCGTACTGAAGACGCAGTGCTGGGCCGGCCCATCGCGAAGGAGACGATGCGAGCGGCGCGCAATGCAATCCTCGCCGAGGCGCTGCCGATCGACGACATCCGCTCCACGGCCGAGTACCGCCGCCAGGTGGCCGCCAACCTGTTGGAAGAATTCTTGCTGGAACTGCGCCCGCAGGAGCCGCGGCCGTGAACGCTACGCTCGCCGCCTGGAATGCGGCCGAAGAAGGCGCGGCCTATGACGCCATGATCGCCTGCTGCGGTTCGAAGCGCTGGGCGAAGGCGATGGTGGCTTTGCGCCCGTTCAACAGCGTAGAAGAACTTAGCGAGGCCGCGGACAGGGTGTGGAATACCATGGAAGAGCCGGACTGGATGGAGGCCTTCGCCTGTCATCCGCGCATTGGCGAGCGCAAGACCGCGCACGCTGCGCCGAAATCGGCCGCGTGGTCGGCGCAGGAGCAATCCTTAGCAGTGCTGGCCGCGGAACGCGTGCTGGCCGAATTGGCGGCGGGCAACGATCTTTACGAACAGCGCTACGGCTTCACGTACATCGTGTGCGCCACCGGCAAAAGCGCCGAAGAGATGCTGGCCATTCTGAAACGCCGCCTGGCCAGCGACCGCGCCCGGGAATTGCGCGAGGCTGCCGAACAACAGCGCCAGATTACTCAAATTCGTTTAGGAAAGTGGCTGATAGAATGAGCGCAATCACAACTCACGTGCTGGACGCGGTGCTGGGCAAACCTGCATCCGGAATTGCTGTCCGCCTGGAAAGGCACGAAATCGACAGACGCAAAGCCGGGCGCTGGGCGCCGGTTTCCGCCAGCGAGACCGATGCCGACGGCCGCTGCCGCGACCTGACCCAGAACGCAACGGCCGGCACGTACCGGCTCACGTTTTCGACCGGCGAATATCTCGGCCGCAACGGCCGTTCGAGCATCTATCCGGAGATTTCCATCACCTTCACGTGCAGCGGCGAGGCACACTACCACCTGCCGCTTCTCCTGAGCGACAACAGTTACACAACCTATCGAGGAAGCTAGACAGATGGCCAGACTGGGCAAGAATCGCTACGGAAAATCGCGGGTGCGCTTGTCGCGGATCACGCGCATCCAAGATCCGAAAGAGGGCGAGCGTCACGAGTTCAACGAGTGGTCCGTCGACGTGCTGCTCGAGGGGGATTTCGAGGCCAGCTTTACCGCGGCCGATAACGGCAGGATTCTCCCCACGGACACCATGAAGAACACCGTTTACTCGATTGCCCGCGGCTCGCAGGCCGCGACGATCGAGGCGTTCGCCATGGAGCTGGGCGATTTTCTGCTCGACAACAATCCGCAGGTCGCGAGAGTGAGCGTGGCAGTTGAGGAAAAAGCGTGGGAACGCATGCTGGTAGACGGCGTGCCCGAAGCAGCGACCTTCAAGTTGGGCGGGCCCGAATTACAGACCGTGGACGCGGTGCGGGAAAGAGGCGGTGCGTGGTCGATCGCCTCCGGCGTGGACGGGCTGACGATTCTCAAAACCACGAAATCCGCATTCACCGGCTACATCAAGGACAAGCTGACCACGCTCAAGCCGGCTACGGATCGCATCTTCGGAACCCGCGCGACGGTGAAGTGGGATTACGCAGGGGCCGCGCCCGATTATGCGGCGGCGCGCACGCGCATCGTAACCGCGCTGCTAAAGGTGTTCGCAGCGCACATGAGCATGAGCGTGCAGCACACGCTGTTCGACATGGGAAAAGCCGCTCTCGAAGCCGCGCCGGAGATCGCGCGAATTCATCTCGCCATGCCCAACCTTCACCATCTGCTTGCGGACCTGAGCCCCTTCGGGCAAGATAATCCAAACCACATCTTCGTGCCCATCGATGAGCCGCACGGCGCCATTGAAGCCACAATCGAGCGGTAACCGGCAATCGGACGTTTTGCGGAAGGCGGATTCGTGAGCAGCCAGGCGAGCACGAACGGCGAAGTGTACGCGCAGGAGGGCGCGGCGGAAAAATTCGGACTCCACGCCGGTGTGCTGGGGCCCGTCGAAACGCTGGCGCAATCGGTCTCCGCAATCGCGCCGTCCACGTCTCCCTCGCTCACCATTCCTCTGGTTTTCGCGCTGGCCGGAACAGCCACATGGTTCGTCTATCTACTGGCCACCGTCGCCATCCTGCTCATCGGTTTTTGCGTCAGCCGGTTTGCGCGGCTGTCCGCTTCGCCCGGCTCGCTCTACACCTACACGGCGAGCACACTGCCGCCGGTCTTCGGAGTCACCGCGGCATGGGCGCTGCTGCTGGCTTACCTTGCCACCGGCGGCTCCGTGGCCGGCGGGGCGCTTTATTACTCCGGCGTGCTGACCCAGCAATTTTTCCACGGGTCTCCACCGGCGATCCCCACGCTGGCCGTGGTCTGCGCGTCCGCGGGCTACATTGCTTATCGCGATGTAAAGCTGTCGGCCGAGACCATGCTCTGGATCGAGGCGGTTTCCGTGAGCCTGATCGTGATCGTGCTGGCAGTGCTGCCCATCCGGCTCGGCTTCCATTTCGATCCCGACCAGTTCCGGCTCAAAGCAGTTTCTCTCTCCGGGCTGGGACCCGCGCTGGTGCTTTCCATCTTCAGCTTTGTGGGCTTTGAGAGCGCCACTACGCTGGGCGGCGAAGCGCGCGAGCCGCTGCGCACCATTCCGCGCGCGGTGCTGCAATGCGCGCTGCTCTCCGGCGGCTTCTTCATGTTGTGCTCCTATGCTGAAGTGCTGGGCTTCCGCGGCGAAGCCAGCCGGCTGAGCAGCTCAACCAGCCCGCTGCATCTGCTGGCGAGCAGGGCCGGCATTGCGCCGCTCGGCGTGGCCATCGACATTGGCGCAGCGGTGAGCATGTTTGCCTGTGTGCTGGCCTGCACCACGGCAGCCGCGCGGGTGCTGATGCGCATGGCGCGGGGAGCGATTCTGCCGGCCGCGCTCGAGCGCACCAGCCGGAAGCATGGAACGCCGGGAGCGGCGGTCGCGCTCTCCGCCGCCCTGATGTTTGCATTCACAGTCGTACTGGACCTGCGCGGCGTCGCAGGTTCCGACATGTACGACCTGCTTGGATCTCTATCGGTCTTCGGATTCCTCACCGCTTACGCGCTGGTGGCGCTGGCTCTGCCCTTTGCGCGGCGCGCACTCGGCCAGCATTCGCACGCGGTCGCAGCCGTCAGCGTTCTCGCCGTGGTGGCCGTGCTGCTGATCGCAATCTTCGATCTACGCTCCACATCCGACCCGGTTCATGCGCGTATTCCCTACATCTATCTCGGTTACATTGCTCTGGGCATTCTGTGGTATGCGGCGAGGCGGAAAAAGGCCGCGCCGGTGAGGGAGTGACCGGTCACGGCCGGCTTTCCGTTTCCGGCTGCGCCACAATCAGCAGCACCAGGCCCACGATCGCGAAATTTCTGAATGCCGCTTCCTGCCCGTTCCAGGTGCGCGATTGCCACATCAGGAACCACTCCCCGCCCACGGCCAGAAACGCCACCAGCCACATCAGCAGTGAAAGCGTAAGCGCGATCGCGGACAACCGCCGCGATGCGGCAAAAGCGTCGGCCGGCGCGTGCAGCGCGCGCAGCATCCGCGCGGCGCCCCACCACAGCAGGATCGCGGTCGCGAATTCCCAGGCAATGATGCAGAGATAAAAGGCCACATGGACCGCCGGCGAATCGATCGCGCGCCACATTCCGCGATTGCCCGGAATGGTCGTGTCCATCATCAGAACGTGGCGAACGAACTGGTAATTCGAATCGAAATCGGTGAGATTATTGAAAACGACCAGCGAGCAAAAGAAGCCGACGCCGGCAACCAGGACGATCTTCGCGGTGCGCGGAATCATGGTCTTCACCTCGGATCTCGATATGCGGACCGGACTTCGGGGCCGGGCTGGGCCAGTGGCCGCTCGGCGGCATGGCTCATGCTAACTTGGCCGCGGCGCGGAACGTAAGAAAAATCTCGCCCGCCCGTGCTACATTCGAATGCAAATGGCAGACAGCGAAACGCCGGAAGAAATTCTTGCGTCCCTTGGGCTCGTGCTCCCGCCGTTGCCCGCGCCGGGAGGCAACTATGTTTCCGCCAAGCGGGTGGGAACCGTGGTTTATCTCTCCGGCGTGATCTCCGCCGGCCCTGAGGGTGTGATCGCCGGTACGGCCGGCGCCGACCGTTCCATTGAAGAAGGCTACGCCGCGGCGCGCGCCTGCGCGCTGATGCAGCTTGCGGTGCTGAAGCGGGAGCTTGGCACGCTCGACCGCGTGGCCGAAGTGCTGAGCGTGAACGGCTACGTGAACGCAGCGCCTGGATTTGCCGACTCGCCCGCGGTCATCAACGGAGCCTCCGACCTGCTGGTGCGGGTCTTCGGCGATGCCGGCCGCCATGTGCGGGCGGCGGTGGGCGTAAGCGCGCTGCCGCGCAATGCGCTGGTCGAGATTCAGATGAGCGTGCGGGTGAACGAGCCATGAGAGAGCACGCGCTTACCGCGCTGCCCACGCACTCAGTGTGGGACCGCTCGCTGCAGCCGCGCCTGCGCATCGAACCGGGCGACCAGGTGCAGATTGAGTGCGTGGATTCGAGCGGCGCGCAGGTGCAGCCGGGCATGACCGCGGAGCAGTTTCTGGCCATCGACCGCACCCGCATTCACGCGCTCACGGGTCCCATCTGGATCGAAGGCGCCGAGCCCGGCGACGTGCTCGAAATCGATGTGCTCGCAACCCGTCACAGCGGATGGGGCTGGTCCAGCGTGATCGAGGGGCTGGGCTTTCTTAAAGACCGTTTCCGCGGGCCTTGCCTGTTTCATTGGCTGCTCGAAGGAGAATCGAGCGGTTCGCTCTACCCGGCGGTGGTGCCGCTGCGGCCGTTTCTGGGCGTGATGGGCGTCGCGCGCGCGGAAGACGGCGCATTTCGCACCCGCCCTCCGGGACCATTCGGCGGCAATCTGGACGTGCGCGAGCTGTGCGCGGGCTCGCGGCTTTACCTGCCAATCTTCAATCGCGGCGCGCTCTTCAGTTGCGGCGACGGACACGCCGCGCAGGGTGACGGCGAGGTGTGCATCAACGGCATCGAGTGCCCGCTCGACGTGACTCTCGGCTTTCAGCTCCATAAGGGCCAGCCGATCGCGGGCCCGCTGGTCGAGTCCAGTGAATCCACGGCGCCCGACAGCCGCTCCGATTCGTGGGTCGTGGTCGAGACCGGAACCGACCTGGCTGAAGCGGCCCGCGCCGCCACCGGCCGCATGATCGATCTGCTGGTCAGCCGCTGGAGCTTCAGCGAGGTGCACGCCTACATCCTGTGCAGCGTGGCGCTTCGCCTGCGGCTCAGCCAGGTGGTCAACGAACCGGTGCACACGGTGAGCGCGGCTTTGGCCAAGCAGATTCTCCCCGGCCGCGAGCTTTTTTCCGTTCCATGAACGTCGATGCGCCCAGGCGATTGCGGAGCTTGATGCGCGAGCACGCTTGGCCCCGCGACCCCTGTGAGAAAATTGTGGAAAAAGCGGCGGAAAAGGCAAGCGGAGGCCGGTAAGGCATGGGATCCGGAGCAGCAGTCTGCCTCCATGGGCAGGCTCATGTCCCGGCTCCAATGCGTCTCTAAGCCTGCTACCGAGAACCGGCCCGAAATGGCGAAAATCTTATGAGAATTTTATGCCGCTGAGAGTACTCTAGCCGTACCCCGTAGTGCGAGCAGGACCAGACCCAGTGGGTTTTCAGGATTTTTGAGGACGAAGCCGCATCCGTTGAGTCAAGGTTTTTCGCTGTTGCGAGGAGCGGCGACTGGAAGCGACGTCGAGCCTTCAAGCGATTGCTGAAGATGCCATAAAGACGAGCAGAACTCGTGGGGGTTCCATCAATCCTGTTTTTGAGCATGAACGACCCTGAACCACGGAATTCTCATTTTCAATTTATTTTCGTTACGACTCAGCGAACGCTAAGGGGATATCTCTATTCCGAGGTCGGTTCCTTGAGGCACTCGATGCGAAATTTCTACTTCCCTCTTCCCCGGCTGTTCGCGATTCTGGCAGCCGCTGCGCTGTGTGTTGGCTCCCTGTTCGCACAGCAGACGCTCGGCGGCATCACCGGCCAAATCACGGATGCCTCCGGCGGCGCGATTCCCAACGCAACGGTAACGGTCACTGACGAGCAAACCGCACTGACCCGCACCACCAGATCCAACGGAACCGGCGTCTACTCCTTCGTCAATCTGCCCATCGGCACCTACACGCTCACCTACACGGCCGAGGGCTACGAAGAGCAGAAGACTCCGCACATCAACGTGCAGGCCGACCGTACCGGTACGGTGAACGCGTCCCTCCAAGTGGGCCAGACCAGCACCACCGTGGAAGTGGAAGCCGCACCGCTGATGAACGCCGTGGATACCACCAACGGCTACGTGATGGAAACCTCGCAGATCGCCGCCGCGCCACTCCCCACCGGCAGCTTTACGGGCCTGGCGATTGAATCGACCGGTGTAAGCGCAGAACTTTCCGGAGGAACCGGGGCCAATTCCGGACTGGGCAACGCGCCCATCTGGGCCAATGGACAGCGCGACACCAGCAACAGCTTTTCGCTGAACGGCGTGGACGCCAGCAATCTCTTCAACGGCAAGAGCACCAGCCAGGTGCCATCGGCGCGAGTCATCAACTCGACCGGTGTCTCCAGCACCCTGGGCGCCGGCGGCGTCATTCCCACCGCAGCCTCTATTTATCTCTCCATCGGCAATGCACTTCCAACTCCCGCGCCCGAGACTCTCGAGGAGGTCCGTGTCAACGCCTCAATGTATGACGCAGAGCAGGGTTCGACATCCGGCGCGCACATCGACATGGACACCGCCTCCGGCACCAACGCCATGCACGGCTCGGTCTACGCTCACCGCGGCACCAGCTGGATTAATTCCGCTCCATTCTTCTTCAAACAGGACCCCGATATTCCTGCGTTCAACAAGGTTCCGCAGTTGCACCGCTTTATCCTCGGTGGAACGCTTGGCGGACCGATCATCAAGGACAAACTCTTCGGCTACGCTGCGTATCAACATCTTCACGTCTCCGATCAGGAGATCGGCGATTCCCTGCTCGACGTTCCGGTCGGCCTGACGGACAGTACCCGCGATCCAGAAGATCTGGCAACGATTACGAATAATGCGTTTGGCACCGGCCTCACTGGCGCCAACGTCGACCCCACCGCCCTGGCCTTGTTTAACTCGCCCTCAGTGCCGGGCGAACCCGGTAAATGGCTCATCCCCAACGACGGACTCTTCGGGACCTCTAGCCCCTTGCCGACCGCTCAACACATCGACAACGCGTTTCTACCCGGTACGGGCCGGTTTACGGCAGACATTGGCGTGGCCAACCTGGACTACAACGCCACTGCAAAAGACACTCTCGCGCTTAAGTACTTCTACCAGCACGATCCCACCGTCGCGCCGTACTCCTACTCCAGCGTTCCCGGCTTCACTGAGCATCTTGATTCCGGCGCGCAGGTCTTTTCCATCATCAATACCTTGGTGCTCAAGTCCAACCTGAGCACCACCCAGACCCTGGGCGTTCTTCGCGAGAAAGACTGGGCCGACAACGAGCAGCCCTTTGGCCCCAGCTCCATCCCCGGCGGAATGTATCCGGCTGGGTCCATAAACACGTTTGGATCGAAGTACTTTCCCGGCGTCTCCATTTACAACGTGCTGGGGAACTTCCAGCCCGAAGGAATTTCCGGCGCAATCACGAACGTCGGTCCCAACGCGGAGGGGCAGGCTTCCAACACCGGTATGTTCCAGAATCGCCTTGCACCTTCAGGCAATGCGATTTGGTTACTTGGAAAGCATACGATCAGTTTTGGCGCCAACTACACTTACACCCAACTGAACACCATCGACAAACGCACCGGTACGGGCACGGTGGCCACTGACGACTTCAGCCAGATGATTCAGGGACAGGTGACCCCCGGGAACGCGTCGACAGGCTTCTACGTCAGTTCTTTTCTGCAGGGCAACGCCAGCCGCTACTACCGTTCCAACCAGTTGGGCATGTACGTACAGGACAAGTACCAGATCACGCCGACTCTTTCTCTCACCACCGGCGTCCGCTATGACTGGGACGCTGGCCTCACCGAGAAATACGGCCGGCTCTTCAACTTCAATCCCAGCCTGTATAGCTACGACATCGGCACCGACACGATCACCAATCCCGGGTTGATTATCGCCGGCAACAACGCCAACGGTACGAAAGGCGTAAGCCCCACCACGCTCACCGGCCGCCAGTGGGGCATTGCGCCCCGCGTCGGCGCGGCGTGGGCGCCGGCCAGAGATCACAACACCATCGTCTTCCGGGCAGGCGCCGGCATCTACTACGACCGCGGCGAACTGTTCAGCTATTTTTCGCCCGGCTACGCGATTGGAACCGTCACCGGCGGCCCCTTCGGCGTTAATCAGCAACTTCCCTTCGTGAACGCTTCAAGCTGCCCATCCGCAACCTTGTACTACTATGAAGGCTACATCCCCACCTGCGGCGGCTCAGAGGCCGCGGGCACAGGAGCTGAAGGCGACCTTGAAAACCCCTACGGCACCACCCTTGAGTACGCCGCTCCCACCAGCCCCAAGGCCTCGGATCTCAGCAACTTCCTTCCCAACGCCTGCAGTATCGTGAACCAGGGCTATGCAGGCGTCCAGAACCTTTGCCCGGTAACCGCAGCCACTCCGAATGGGGAAATCATCAACAACGGCCAGCCGGTCTCGCTGGGGGTCTACGACCGCGCCAACAAGTTGCCGTACACGATCAACTACACGCTCGATTTCCAATGGCAGCCGCGTAACGACCTGGCCATCGAACTGGGCTACGTGGGCAACCTGGGCCGCCATCAGGTGATTCCGGTGCCCTTCAACCAGCCGAATATAGCATCCCCTTCCAACCCAGCCCTCGCGGGCGGCGCCTATCAGCAGACTTGCAGCTACGGCTACACCGTGGAAGGCGCGACCCTGACCGGCTGCGGCGCCAACACTGCCACCGGCAACGGCTACCTGTACAACTATGAAGGCGGGAACCTGGACCTGCGCGTTCCCTACATCGGTTACGCGGCCGAGTCGATCGACTATAAGGCTGCCGGCGTGGATGCCTACAACGCGCTCCAGGCACACCTTGAGAAGCGGATGAGCCACGATTTCCAGATCGGGGCCTCGTACACCTGGTCCCATGCCCTTGATGAGCAGAGCGGGCTGGGTCTGTTTTACAACGGCGACAATCCGCTCGACCTGCGCAGCGGCTACGCCTCAGCCGACTTCGACCGGACGCACGTATTCAACATCGACTACACCCTCAATCTTCACAACTTTGCCGCAGAGTCCTCACTGGAAGGCAAGCTTATCGACGGGTGGTCGCTGGTCGGCCTGACCGTGCTGCAGAGCGGCCAGCCCTACAGCATCATCGACTACACCGGCGCCATCGCCGGCATCTACTACTCCACCGCCGACGGCATCAACAACCCCATTGTGCCGCTGATCAACGGCTGCACTCCACAGACCGCCAAGACGGGTGCCTCAGGCGCTTTCTTCAACCCCGTCTCAGGCACCGGCGCGGCGCTCAAGATCGGCTGCTTCGGCCCCAAACTGATCCCGGCAGGCGGCTTGAACGGGGCCGTTCCTACTTCCGATACATTCGAGACGGGCTTCACTACCGGCCAGCGCAACATCTTCCGCCAGTCCTTCCAGAAGCGCGCCGATGCCTCGCTTGTGAAGGAGACCAGCTTCGACAAAGAGAAGTACAGCCTGAAGTACACCTTCGACGTCTACAACTTGACCAACACCTCCAGCTTCGACATTCCCGGCAACGAGGTGTCTCAAAACGAGTACTACAACTCTTTTCCGACTGCCGGTGAAACGCCTTTGCCTACCGGTTGCCAAGGCAACGGCTCGCAGAGTAACAGCAGCTTCTATAACTGCGCGGCGGGCATAGGCGTGGTTACGCACACCATCGGCGCGCCGCGCCAGATACAAATGTCGCTTCACTTCGACTTCTGATCGCGGCACGCCTGCGTGAATAAGAAAAGGCATCCGCGGCGGATGCCTTTTCGTTCTTGCGCCGGATCTGCAGCCATCCTGTTTTCGCCGGAATCAGCCAACCTATTTCACCAGGGTCACGGTCAGCATCTTCTCCTGAGCCTCCGTGTATGCAGCCTCCAGTTGCGCCGAGGTGACAAAAAACTTGCGCGCGACATGGCGCGCAGGAAAAAAGAATCTCAGCTCCTTTTCGCAGAACGGCCATGGAAACAGGTGAAAACCGCGCGACGCAACCGGGACCACCCGCACCTCCGCCGCCGATCCATCGTTGAGCGGCAGCGGGTGCAGCAGGTGCGACGGCGAAGCGAACGCCACGCAGGCCAGCAGCGAAAGATTGTCGCAGGCCTGCAGGAGGCGGAAGTTCTCCACAATCCTCTCGCCGGATTTCTCTTCCGCCGAGAGCGAGGCATCGGCGGCGATCTGCGCGTCCAACTGGCTCTGATACGAACGCTGGCGGCGGAGAAACGCATCCAGCAGCGGCAGTTTCTCGGGCGCGATGGTGGAGCGGTCGGCATGTTCGCTGAGCAGGCTGTAGGTATGCATGGAGATGAGCAGTGCGGCGTAAGGATCGACCTCCGCGATCATGCGCACTGCCCGGTCGCGCACGGCGAGGTAGTCTTCCAGATCGATCTCTTCGAAGGCCGCGTACTTGCCCACCAGTTCGGTTGAAAATGCCGAAGGCTTTCCTTCGCGGGTGACGGAAGGATGCGCGTCGCGGGCAACCCAGCCGTCGTCGTGAGTCTCAATGGCACGCAGCACGCGCTCGTGCGGCTCAGGCCGGCGAAACCGCGCGTTGCCCCACTCGGCCGCAAACGCCCCCGCCAGGCGCGCGTGGTCCTGGTGCCTGACCAGCCACCAGCCCGACTCCGACTCCATGCGTAGCATCGATCCCGCTCCCTATTCGGCTGACTGGGCCCGTTTCGACTCGTGCCAGTTGTGCAGCGCCAGCCATTCCAGAAACATCACGATGAAGAAAAACGAGAATCCCAGCACCGCGGCCGCCAGCACCAGCGCAAACAGATAACTGGTCTCCATTTGATTGTTGGCATAAATCATCTCGTACCCGAGCCCTCCTTCGCCCACGCGCGTTGACCCGGCAAAGAGTTCTCCGGTGATGCCGCCGATTACGCTGATGCCCGCCGAGATGCGAATACCGGTGAACAGGTTGGGCAGCGCATTCGGCAGCCGCAGTTTGAAAAGTATCTGCGCGGGCGTCGCCTTGTGCATCACGAACAGGTGAATCAGATCTTCATCCACGCTGATCAATCCCTGCGTCGTGTTGGCAATAATCGGCGCCAGGGAAATGATAAAGGCCACCACCGTCACCGCCAAGACTCCGGCGCCGGCCCAGTTGATGATGAGCGGGGCAACGGCCACCATGGGTACGGTCTGCAACAGTATGGTGTAAGGATAAAGCGTCTGCCGGAGCCAGCGCCATTGCGCAAAGATCATGGCGATCGCGATACCGGCGACGACACTGGCCGCCAGGCCGCCCGCGGCTTCTTCCGCCGTGATCTGGAGCGACCGCAGCAGCGAGGGATAGCGATCCCCAAGCACCCTTGCCACGGCAAGCGGGCCGGGCAGAATGTACGCGGGCAGGCGGTTGAGCCAGATGACGGCCTGCCAGATGCCCAGCAGGCAGGCGAGCACCAGCACGCTGTTGACGGCCAGCAGTCCGCGCCGCTTCATGCCTGAACGACTCCTCGCAACAGCCGCGATGCCTGCGTCACTGCCCCTTCGAACGCCGGCGATTCGCGGGTTTCCGCCGTGCGCGGCCAGGCCAGATCGATGGGAACCTGGTGGGCCACGCGGCCCGGATGCGCGGCCAGGATCACGATGCGCGTAGAGAGAAATACCGCCTCCGCCACGGAATGGGTGACGAAGAGCACTGTCCATTTTTTTTCGGTGTACAAACGCAGCAGCTCTTCGTTCAGCCGGTCGCGGGTCATCTCGTCGAGCGCGGCAAACGGCTCGTCCATCAGCAGAATGCGTGGCCGGCTCACCAGCGCGCGGGCGATGGAAACGCGCATCTTCATGCCGCCCGACAGCTCACGCGGGTACCGCTTGGCGAAATGGGCCAGGCTCACGAACTCCAGCATGGCGGCCACGCGTTCCTTGCGCAGGGCGCGCGCGGCGTGTTCCAGCTCCAACCCCAGGCCCACGTTTTCCTCCACCGTACGCCACGGCAACAGGGTCGCTTCCTGGAAGATAAAACTCATCAACTCGCGGGCATTCTCGGGAGTCATGCCGCTCACGCGCACTTCGCCCTCGCTGGCCGGGCTGAGGCCGGAAACCAGCTTGAGAAGCGTCGATTTGCCGCATCCCGAGGGACCGAGAAACGTGACAAACTCTCCGCGCTGCACGTTGAGAGAGATGCCTTCAAGGGCGATGGCGGAATTGCGGTATCGTTTGCCGACATCCTGAAGCGCAATCTCCGGAATCGATCCGCCGCTGCCGCTCACCATCCCGGATCTCCCCATACAGGCAAGTAAAGAATGGAGGGGTGCTCGGCGGTGTGCAAAATCTGCTGCGTGGAACGGGACCAGTTCCAATTGTCCGCAAGCTGCGGTGGAGTATCGTTCGAGGGATTGCGGTCATACAAAGGAAACGCCGAGCTGGCGATCTCGAGCCGCAGACATTCGCCGGGAGCAAGCACGAAGGCGATCGGGTCCAGCGTAAACTCCCAGCGCTCGACAACGTCTGCCTGGTGCGCGGAGCCGGTAAAGAGCCAGGAGCTGCGCGCGATGCCGATAGAGAGGAAATCCGCGCGTCCGTTCCCGGTTACGCGCACGATCTTTGCAGTGAAGTCCGCGGAAGCAGCGGAAGTGGCGGCCCACAGCGCGATGCGCGGATAGCCGAATACTTCAGTGGGCCGCGTTACCGGCTCCGAGGTGTAGACGAGCAGGTGATTGCCGGTCTCCATCGCCGCCTGATCGAAGGGGCCAGGCAGCGCCTGCGGACCACCCGGCGCGGGCACCGGCACTTCCGGATCGTAGACAAAAACATCGCGCGGTTCGTCGCCGCCCGGAGCGCGCGCCGACAGTCGGCCGCCGCCTTTGCGCGAATTCGCATTCCCGGCGCTGCGCAGGTGGAGCGGGTGCGCGGCTTCTTTCGGCCACTCCGCCGCGGTGCGCCAGCCATTCGGTCCCAGGGAGAAATAGCGAATGCGCGGCTCGCGCTCAAAGTCCCCCGATTCCTTGAGCCAATGGTTGAACCAGCGCAGCAGGATGGTGTCCGTGTCCACGTTGGCGGCTTCGCCCAGGTTCGCGTCGCCTACGCGATCGCCCCAGGGGATGTGAACCCACGGACCGGCAATCAGGTATTGATGATCGCGGGCAAACTCGCTGCCGGCGACGTTGCGCAACGCGAGATAGCCGGCGATCGAGCCCTCCAGATAAGTGTCGAACCATCCGGCGATGTGCAGGGCCGGCACGAGAATGCGATCGAATCGCGCACTGATGTCCCGTTCTGTCCAGTATTCGCCTGCATCGCGGTGCGAAAACCAATCCCGCACATAACTCGGCAGCGCGGGACTGGCGATAGCCGGATGCGCCGCATACGGAGCCACCGCCGTTTGCGCGCGGATGTTATTCCAGGCTTCCTCCAATCGAGCGCTGGCTCCATGAAGCTCCCTGCGCCGCGCATCTTCGCGCAGCATCTGAACGCCCCAGCCCAGGGACGCGCTCAACCTGAATGCGCCGTGGTGATAGAACCAGCCATGATAGAGATCGGCCGCGGTCATGTGCGGCGCGATGCACTTCAGGCCTTCGGGCTGCTCGGCGGCGGCCAGCAACTGCGTCGCGCCCTGGTAAGAGAACCCGTACATACCGATGGAGCCGTTGGACGCCGCGTGAGCGCGCAGCCAGGCGATGGTTTCGGCTCCGTCGCGGCCCTCGTTACGGAACGGGTCGAACTCGCCGGCTGATCCGCCGCGCCCGCGCACATCCTGGATAACGATGTGATATCCGTGACCCGCGTACCACGCCGGGTGCGCATAGACTACGGTCGACGCAATGTCGCGTCCGTAGGGCTGGCGCATCAGCAGCGTGGGCCAGGGCCCTTCACCCGGAGGATAGTAATGGTCGGAGAGAAGCGTGGTTCCGTCGCTGAGCTGGCAGCTTACGCCGCGCTCCAGGCGCACGCCGTTTCCACAATCGATCAGATTTCCTGCCGGGGCCATCGTCAACCTCCTTGCCGCGGTTTGAAGTTGTACATGGCCACAAGAATCTCCGCGATGCGCGCGGCTGCCTCGTTCGACCATCGCTCGCCGTTTTCAGGGCTGGCGGCCGAAGGATCGCCCAGCACGCCGCTGGGTGCGATATCTGCGGTGAGCCACGCGAAGTTTGCTTGAGAACCCTCGGGCTTGAGCAGCTCAGGCTGCTCCACGCGGGCGATGTAATTGGCCGTGTACTCTTGCGCATGAACCAAGGAAGGCGCAGCGTGCAGCAGGTAAGCCGTTTCGATCTCGCCGGCGTGAAAGCCGTAGGTCCGCTCCTGCCGGCTTACGCCCTCAAAGGACGCACCCGGCGAGCCGAAGAGCGAAAAAGTGCGCAACCCGAACTCCGCGCGCAAATCGCGCGCCAGCACGTCCACCAGCGATGCGTTGCCGCCATGGGTGTTGTAGAGCACAACCTTTTTGAACCCGCCCGCCGCAATGCTCGCGCCCAGGTCGCGCACCACGGCGAGAAACGTTTGCGCGCTTACCGAAAGCGTTCCAGGAAAGCCAAGGTGCTCGTTGCTCTTTCCGTAGCACAACGGCGGTAGAGCATAGATGGGCAGCTCCGCCGGAACCAGGTCCAGCGCCTTGCCCAGCAGCAAATTGTTGATGAGCGTGTCGGTCGCCAGTGGAAGATGATGGCCGTGCTGCTCGATCGCAGCCGCAGGCAGTACCAGCAGCGTGGTTTCGCGCGGCAGCGCGTCCACCTGTTTCCAGGTAAAATAAGCGAAGTTTCGCTGGTCGGGAATCCAGGTCTTCAAAGCGCCGCCTTCTGTTTGCGGAAGCTGATCATCTTGCCGGGATTCAACAGGCCGCGCGGATCGTACTTCTGCTTGGCCAGCAGTTGAATGTTGTCGGCGCGAAACCTGCCGCCGTCCTCAAGATAATTGACGTGCGGATTGGCCACAAACACGCCGATCGAGCGGCAATAGGCGATCATGTCGTTCAGTTTCTCCTCGGTGGTGAAGCGGACTACGGGGATTGCGCCGGGAATCACCACGCCGTCTCCATTTTTCATGAACTCGATGTGAAACAGGAATTCCTGCCCGTAGCGCTCGCGCAGCAGCCGGAACTGCTCTCGCGATGCGGAGGGTGAAAACCCGCACTGCAGATAAGTGTAGGCGGGATCGGCCTTCATGGCCCACAGCGTAGTGTGATTCCAGGTGTAATCGCTCAACAGCGGCTGCGTGCGCGGCCCCTGGAAGGCGCCGGCGAATGTCACCTCTCCGCCGGCTGCTTCTGCCGCTGCTCGCAGCGCTTCGGCCTGCGCGGTTGCAATCATGATCAGCACCAGAGTTTTGCCTTCGCGCACCAGTTGCTTCACCGGCGTGAAAAACGACGGAATAGGCCACTCGAAGACCGTCGCCAGCCGCTTGGTCCAATCCGATCCCGCGGCAATCCGCTCGGTAAAATCGAAGGCCTGCGCGTAGGTATTGAACGCCGCCGTCAATTGCGTCCACTCCACCGCCGGCGCCAAGGCAAACCAGATTCGAGTCAGGACGCCGTTGGTGCCCCAGGCGTGGAGGATTTCGTGCACCGCCGCGCCTTCGTGCAGCACCACCCGCGGCTCTTCCTCCATGGTCACCACTTCGAATCCGCGCACATTGTCGAAGTCGCGCAATGCCCCGTAGGTCACCGAGCCGATGCCTCCCGAGCCGCCGCCGAGAAAGCCTCCCACTGAGGCTTTCACCAGCGTGGAGGGATACATGCGCAGCTCCCATCTCTGCTTGCGCGCCTCGGTCTCCAGCGCGCCGAGCCGCAATCCCGGCTGGCAAACCGCCACGCCCTCGGATGTGATCTCCTCCAGTTTGTCCATCAGTGAAAGGTCGAGCACGATGCCGCCTTCGAGGGGCACGCACTGCCCGTAGTTGCCCGTTCCCGCGCCGCGCACCGTCACCGGTATCCCGCGCTCGCCGGCAAAACGCAGCACCGCCAGCACCTCTTCCACGCACAAAGGCTGCACTGCGACATCGGCGTTTTTGCCCACCAGGCGCGGGCGCAGAATCGGCGAATACCAGTAGAAGTCGTGCGACAGGCGGTCGAGCACTGCCGGCGCGGTAAACACGCGCGCCGCATCGCGGAGAATCTCGGAAAGTCCTGCTGCAAGTCCGTCGTGCACCTGGAAGACCTCGCGAATAGAGATATCGCTTGCCGCCCGTCAACTGCGCCTCCGCGTCGACCAATGCCGAAAAGCCCTGAGCATCCGCGGATGCGTAAACAGCGCGTAGCATTCGTCGTGCAATACGGGACCGTCCACAACGCAAGTCAAATCGCCGCGCGCAGCCACTTCCACGGCGGGAATCAGAATCTGGTTGCAGTGCCGGTTCGCGTCCTCGATGGTCGCGCCGTACACTACGCGATCCAGGCCGGCCCACAGCGCCGCGCTCATGCACATGGGGCAGGGCTCGCAGGTTGTATACAGCGTGTAACCGGCCAGCGAAATCTGCTTGAGCCGCTTAGCGGCCAGGCGAATGGCGCGGACTTCGGCGTGGGCGCTGGGATCGAATTCCTGCCGCACCGCGTTCAGCGCGCGCAGCAGCACCATTCCCGACCTGGTGTGAACGATCGATGCGCCGAAGGGCCGCGGGCGCTCCGTGCGCATGGACCGGGCCGTGAATGCCACGAGCGCCGCCATGCGCTCCAAATCGAGAGCAGGTTTGGAAGAGGTAATGCGGGCGTCCGGGCGTTTCCCGGCCGGCCGGGCAATTACGCTGGGGAAGACTCCCATAACTGAAATTAGCATGACGCACAGCTTGCGCGCCGGAGAAAGTTACACCCCGGCCGATCCTGCCAACGCCGCCTACAATCGAGATATGGGCAATCTTCCATGGACGATCCACTCCCTGCGGCAAGCGCTTGCCGACGGAATTGTGCGGCCTACCGGTCTGGCCGGGCAGGCGCTCGAGAATTCCGGCAAGAATCCAGGCCGCAACACTTATCTTTGGCAGAATGCAGCATGGACGCAGCGGGAAGCCGCGCGCGCCGAAGCCATCGAGCGCGGCCAGGGCGGTCCGTTCGGAGACGGCCGCGCGGCGCTGTGGGGATTGCCGATCTCGGTGAAGGATTGCTTCGATCTGGCCGGAGCTCCCACCAGTTGCGGCGTCGAGTTTTATCGCGATCTAAACGGTGAGGCGAAGCGCGATTCATGGCTGGTGGAGCAGCTTCGCGCGGCCGGAGCGGTGACCATCGGCAAGACGCATCTGCACCCGCTCGCGTACGGAATTACCGGCGAGAATCCGGAATTCGGCGACTGCCGGCAGCCCGGCAATCCCGGAGCGTTGACCGGCGGCTCGTCGAGCGGCGCCGCGGCCAGCGTGCTTGAGGGCTCGGCCGTGGCGGCCATCGGCACGGACACAGGCGGTTCCATTCGCGCGCCCGCCGCGCTCTGCGGGCTGGCCGGCTACCGCGCCTCGCTGGGCCGCGGCAACTGGCGAGGCGGAGCGCACCTTGCAGAGTCGTTCGACACCATGGGCTGGCTGTTTCGCGATCTAGAAGACGCGACCCTGCTTGCTGCTCCGTTTGCAGCCGGAGGCACAGCTCCGATCCGCGCCTTTACACGTTTCGCTTTTCTCGCCGACAGTTTTCTCGACGATTGCGAGCCTGCGGTCGCGGATAATTTCCACGGCGCCATCCGCGCATTGGAGGCTCAGGGTCTCGAAGGCCGGCCCATCGATCCAGCGTGGTGGCGCGGTTCCATTGAGATTTTTGCGCCCATCCAGGCAAGCGAAGCTGCGCGCCTGCACGCCGGCCACTTCCATCATTTTCAGCCGGCCATTCGTGAGCGGCTGGAGTGGGGCGCGAAGATCGCACCGGAAGAAATCACCGGATTGCGCAAGCGCCACGCGGAATTTCGCTCAAGCATGGACGAGCTGTTCGCCGAGCACGAGCTGATTCTGCTTCCCTGCGCTCCGGTTGCGCGGCTTGAGGCCGGAGCGGATCACAGCCGCACCCGCGGCCGTCTGCTGCGTTACACCACGCCTTTCAGCCTTGCGGGCACTCCGGCTGTCACCATTCCCTGCGCCGCGGGCGGCATGCAGCTCTCAGCCGCGCGCGAAGCCGACGAGGCCCTGCTCGCATTCGCGGCCAAACTCGGCGAGTGCAAAATGTTGACGGGTTCCTTATCGCCGGCGTGATAGTTTGCCTTTGGATGATTGCATCTTCCCATGGTTCGAGGTCTGGAATCCGATCGAGCGGCCTGGTCGCGCTTCTCGGGATCGTTGTAGCCGCATCGCTCGCGCTCTCGGGCTGCCGCGGCCGGCAATCGTCCAGCCAGAGCGGCCTGTTTCCCGTTCGGCTCCAACTTGACTGGTACCCGCAGCCCGAGCAGGGAGGCTTTTTCACTGCGCAGACGCTCGGCTACTACAAGGCCGAGGACCTCGACGTGACCCTCCTGCCGCTGCCGCAATACGGAAGCGTCGCCCAGCTTGTCTCCAGCGGCAAAGCCGATATCGGCCTCGGCTCCAGCGACCAGATTCTCGAATGGGACTCGAATGGCCTGCCGCTGGTCGCTGTTGCCGCCACCATGGAACACGATCCGCAGGCCATCATGGTCCACAAGGAGTCTCCGATCCTCGAATTCAAGGACCTCGAAGGCCAGACCATCGCCGCACAACCCGGCGCCACCTGGCTCAGGTTCGTCATCGGCCGCTATAACCTGCACAGCGTGCGCGAGATTCCCGCCACGCTTTCGATCGCGAACTTTCTAGCCGATCCCAATTACGTGCAGCAGATTTTCATCACCAGCGAACCCTACTTCGCCCGCCAGGCCGGCGCCGAGGTGCGGACTTTGCTCATCAGCTCGTCGGGTTACGATCCTTACCGCGTGCAGTTCACCAACCGCGACTTCGCCGCGCAGCATCCGGACGTGGTGGCAAAATTCGTGCGCGCCAGTATCCGCGGTTGGCAGGAGTATCTGCGCAATCCCGAAGCAACCAATGCGCTGCTCTTGAAGCTGAATCCGGCGCTGAATCCCGCCCAGGAGGCTTACACCGCGCAGGCGTTGCGCGACGGCGGATTCGTGACCGGCGCACCGTCGGGGCAGAGCGGTTCACCAGCCGATCAGACCGGCCAAATGACGGCCCGACGCTGGCAGACAGGCTACGAGCAGCTCAAGTCTCTGGGAATTCTCGAGGGTCCGCTCGATCCGACCACCGCCTATTCGCTCAAGTTTCTGCAGTAACCGAGCCGTCATGCGAGCACGCAGCCCCCAATTCCCTATTCCCTGTTCCCTGCTCTTCTCACTCTTCGCCGATATCTTCGTTCCATATCTCCGGGTGCTTGGCGATATAACCCTCCAGCAGTTCGCGGCACTCGGAGCTGTCGAGATCGACAATTTCAACGCCGTTCTCGCGCAGCCAGTCGAGACCGCCGGCAAATGTGCGGCTCTCGCCCACTACCACGGTGCCAATGCGAAACTGGCGTACCAGTCCGCTGCAATACCAGCAGGGCGCGAGAGTGGTGACCATCACCAGGTTGCGATAGCTGCGCAGCCGCCCGGCGCGGCGAAAGGCGTCTGTCTCCGCGTGAATGCTGGGGTCGCCCTGTTGCACGCGGCGGTTGTGTCCCCGGCTCAGGAACTGGCCCTCGCGCGTGAAGAGAGCCGCCCCGATTGGGATGCCGCCTTCGGTGAGGCCGTGGCGCGCTTCTTCAAGGGCTACGGCCAGCATCTTTCGATACTGTTCGACATCGCTCACAAAATACCTCAAAGCGGATTTGAAAACCTGCTGGATGCGAAGGAATATGCCGGAATAAAATGAGGGGCGATGGTGGGCAGTGAGGGACTCGAACCCCCGACTTCCTGCTTGTAAGGCAGGCGCTCTAACCAACTGAGCTAACCGCCCACGCTCGGGCACCAGGCGATCGTGGCCTGTTGCCATCATAGCAGCGCAGCTCGAGAGGATTCGGCGCCGAAGTTGATAGACTCAGCCGGTGAGCCGACTCCTTGTCAACGCGGATGACTTCGGGCTGACGCACGGTGTGAATCGCGCCATTGCCGAGTTGCACGCGGCGGGAGTGCTGGCCAGCACAACGCTGATGGCACGCGCCGGGGCCACGGAGGAGGCCACTGAAATTGGGCTTTCGACACCGTCTCTGGGCGTGGGTTGCCACGTAGTTCTGGTGGACGGGACGCCGGTGCTCTCGGCGCCTGCTGAAGTTCCACACCTGGCCGATCCGGCCGTCAATCTCTTCCGTCCAAGCATGGCGAGCTTCCTCCGCGGACTCTATGCGGAGGGGACGCGCCGATCTTTTCGCGACCAGATTGAAGCGGAAACGAGGGCCCAGATCGAATTTCTGCAAAATAAAGGGCTCACACTCACCCACATCGATACGCACAAGCACACCCACATGTTTCCGGAAGTGCTCAGGCCGGTGCTGCGGGCCGCGCGCGCGGCTGGAATCCGCGCGGTGCGCAATCCGTTCGAGCCGGCATGGGCGGTTCGCGCCACGGCCGGCGCTCGCCTGGCGCGCATCGCGGAGGTAAGCCTGCTCCGATGGATGAAGCCGGTGTGGAAGAAAATCCTTGTCGAAGAAGGATTTACAAGCACGGACGGAACCATCGCGGTGGTCGGCACCGGAGTTCTGAACGCCGCCATGGTCCGCTCCCTGCTCGGGCAACTTCCAGCCGGGACCTGGGAGCTGGTGACCCATCCCGGTTATAACGACGCGGATCTGGACCAGATCCGCACCCGGCTCCGCGCATCCCGGGACGTGGAACGAGAGGCTTTGCTTACAGTCAGGGAATTTCCGGAGGTCGAATTGATTTCTTTCAGGGACTTACAACCGGGGACGGCGAAGGATTAACCTGAGCGCTGAATCCTGGCGGCGGCGGCGAGCGTCCATAACAAAGACAGCAATAACTCCTTTTTCACGAAGGTCGTATGCGCATCGGGATTACGTGTTACCCCACCTACGGCGGCTCCGGCGTGGTGGCTACGGAACTGGGCATCGAGCTGGCTGCGCTCGGCCACCAGGTACATTTCATCTCCTATTCGCAGCCGTTCCGGCTCAACGGGCGCGACGAGGGGATCTTCTACCACGAGGTTCCGGTCTCGAATTATCCACTCTTCGAGTTCCCGCCGTACGACTTGGCGCTGGCCTCGCGCATGGCGGAAGTGGCTGAATATTATGAACTTGATTTGCTTCACGTGCACTACGCAATCCCCCATTCGGTGAGCGCGCTGCTGGCCCGGCAGATGCTCGCCGGGAAGGGGCGGCGGCTGCCCTTTGTCACCACCCTGCACGGCACCGACATCACGCTGGTGGGCCTGGACCGCAGTTACCTTCCCATCACCCGGCACGGCATCCAGGAAAGCGACGGAGTTACCAGCATCTCGAAGTATCTAAAAGAGAAAACCATCGCCGACTTCGGCGTGACGCGGCCCATCGAGACGATCACCAACTTTGTCAACTGCGACGTTTACACGCCTATCAAGGACGAAGCCGCGCGGGCCAAAGCGCGCCTGCACCTGGCCGGACCGGACGAGGCGATCCTGATGCATCTCTCGAATTTCAGGCCGGTTAAGCGCGTGGTGGACGTGGTGAAGATCTTCGCGCGGGTGGTCCAAGAGCGGCCGGCGCAACTGGTGCTGGTGGGCGACGGGCCGGACCGCTCCGCAGCCGAGTGGCTGGCGCACGACCTCGGCATCCACGGCAGGGTTCACTTCCTGGGCAAGCAGGAGCGCGTGAACGAACTTTTGCCGCTGGCCGACATCCTGCTGATGCCGAGCGAGTTGGAGTCCTTCGGCCTGGCGGCGCTCGAAGCCATGGCGTGCAAGGTGCCATCCATCGCGACGCGCGTGGGCGGTGTGCCGGAACTGATCGACGACGAGGTCACCGGGCTGCTCTACGCTGTGGGCGATGTGGAAGCTATGGCCAAGGGAGCATTGGACTTATTGAACGACCAGCAACGGCTGGAGGCGATACGCGAGGCGGGGCGCAAGGCCGCGCAGAAGCGCTTCTGCGCCTCGCTGGTTGTGCCGCAGTATGTGCGGTTCTATGAGCAGGTGTTAGAGGCAGGGATCAGGGACTAAGGGACACGGGACTAGTGGGGTGACCCCCTAAGTTGAGACAGTTTGCGCGCTTTTTGCGGATCGCCCGCAGCGTGGATGGTGCGCTTCGGATGCAGTTTTTTCGCGCCGGGCGCTGCTGTGGGTGGGCGAGTCAGCGAGTCAACGAATTAGCGAGTTAGCATCGCCCGAGCGACGTTCGCGAGTTCGCTGAGTGCGTGCTTCCCCACCCTTCACGAAGAGCGTGAAGGATGGGGCGCCCGGCCTTTCTTCGCCTGATCTGTCGCATTCGAGAGTACCCAGCCATCTTTGTAACGACGAGGGCGCAGCGCTCGGCGATCAGCCTTCCCGCGTGAATGTGGGAGTGAAGCCGAGGGCGCGCCAGAATTGGTCGACGAGAGCGATGGTCGCGGAACTGGTGGCGGGGTTGGTGCGGAGCTCAACGGTTGCGCCCGCGCTTTGTGCCAGAGCGGAGGGTTCGGCGGCGATGGCGATGCACTTCTCCGGGCGGTACGTGCAGGCGGCGAGGTCGGCGATGGAGAGCCGCGTGGTGGGGGTGGCGAAGACGGCGTGAGGAGGGGCCATGCGGTCGAGGAGCCAGAGGATTTCGAGCTTGGATTCGAGCTCGTCAGGGACGCAGTCGATGACGAGGTCGGCGGAGCGGACGGCGTCTTCGATGGTGGAGACGAAATCGACAGCGGGGAGCGCGGCGGAATTGAGTTCGAGGCGGAGGAATTCCTGGGCGTGATGGAGATTGGAGGGCATCACGTCCTCGAGCAGGACGCGGAAGCCGGCGCCGGCAGCCAGGAGTGCGAGCCGGCGGCCGAGCGGGCCGGCTCCGATGATGGCGATGGTGGAGGGCAAGCGGACTACTTGACGGTGAGGGCCTGGACCACGTCGGCGGCACTGGGACGCGCCTCGAGGAGGTGCTCCGCGACGCGCGCGCGCTCCTCGGCCGAGAGCGTAGGTACGGTGGCCAGGATGCGGCGCAGGGTCACGGCGACGTCGTCAATGTAATTCATGAGTCGAATGGCTTCTCCGGAAAGCGGCATAGGATTCCTCGTGATGTAGAGTTCTGGTTTTTATTGTAGTGGGTGGGCGGCGGGCTGGCGAGTTGGTTTCCGCGGCGCGGGCGCTGGTGGGTTCGTGCTTTCCAACCCTTGAATCGAAGAACGATTCAAGGATGGGGCGCCCGGCTTTGGGGGTGAGTTGAGAGTGGTAGATCGAGGGGCGTGCTTTCCCACCCTCCCACCGGAAAAAGGCGAGAAATCGTGGCTCGAAGGTGTTGCGGCGGATTAGATGCCGCGAGGCCGGAGGGTTTGCTGTATTGACATGCCGTGAGGGTTGCGCGGGGCCGTGGCGGCTTCGCGCCAGGCGACCGCGAGGCCAACCACCAGGAAAAGGAGACCGAGCATCCCAATGGCGCCGCGCCCATTCGCGACCAGAAAAGGCGAGGCGGCGGCCCAGAGGGGAAGTTTCATAAAGACGTAGCTTGCCCAACCAGCGGAGTTAGCCGCATTGTCGAAGGCGTGCATGAACAAAACAGGCGCCGAGGCCAGGGCCAGGGAGAAATAGCTCAAAAGGACGGCGGTGAATCTGAATTTGAATTCCGGTGCGCCTCGCGATCCCAGGGCAAAGGCGCGGCCCACGACCCAGCCCACGGGCAAGGCAACAAAGCCGGGCGCACGGACACCGTCGAGGAAAACGTCCAGGCAGGCAAGGAGGAGGAGGTACACGAGAGCGGCGACGCCCCCAAGAATCAAACCGCGGGTGAAGAGCACGCGGTCTTCCATGAAGCCTTTCTGGGATGCAAGCAGGCAGCCGTCGCAGGCCGCTTTGGAGTCGATTCGATTGATTTTGCCTTCGACTGGACTGCCGCAAAACACGCACGTGCCAGTGACTGTCGAAGGGTCGACGAGTCCTGTTACGGAAGTGCACGCTATGGTACCGAAGGTCATGGCGGAAGGTTACCACTGGATATATCGGAAAGCCAGCGAAATTTCTTCAGTCCCCGGTACCGAGGGCCGAATCGCAAGTGGGACTTTGGATATATGCACGGTCTTCTGAACGGAAACTCCCTCGGAGCGCGCCTTCTTCGCCTGATTTTCGCCATTCGAGTATAATCGCAGCATGGATTTTCAGCTTGTGACGACCTACAGGCCGAGAGGCGACCAGCCGCGCGCGATCGAGGAGCTGATGCAGGGACTGGCTGCGGGCGAAAAACACCAGGTGTTGCTGGGGGTTACTGGATCGGGCAAGACGTTCACGATGGCCAAGGTCATCGAGCAGTCGAACCGGCCGGCGCTGATCCTGGCGCATAACAAGACGCTGGCGGCGCAGCTTTATCACGAGTTCAAACAGTTCTTTCCGGGCAATGCGGTTGAGTACTTCGTGAGCTACTACGACTATTACCAGCCCGAGGCGTACATTCCGGCGGGCGACCTGTACATCGAGAAAGAAGCCACCATCAACGAGGAGCTCGATAAGCTGCGGCTTTCGGCCACGCGCAGCCTGTTCGAGAGACGCGACGCGATCATCGTGAGCTCGGTGAGCTGCATCTACGGGCTGGGGTCGCCGGAGGCGTACTACGGCATGCTGCTGCTGCTTGAAAAAGGCCAGCACATCAGCCGCAAAGATATTACGCGGCGGCTGGTGGAGATTCTTTACGAGCGCAACGACGTGGACTTCCGGCGCGGAACGTTTCGCGTGCGCGGGGACGTGATCGAGGTCTTCCCGACCTACGATGAGAGCGCCTACCGCATTGAGATGTTCGGAGACGAGATCGAGAGCCTGGCGCAGATCGATCCGCTGTTCGGGACGGTGAAGCAGAAGTACGCGCGGCTGCCGATTTATCCCAAGAGCCATTACGTGGTGCAGCCGGAGCGCAAGGCGGAGGCGGTGGAGTCGATTGTTCAGGAGCTGAACGAGTGGGTGCCGCAATTGGAAGCGGAAGGGCGCATGGTGGAGGCGCAGCGCGTTCACCAGCGCACCCGCTTCGATTTGGAAATGATCAAGTCGATGGGCTACTGCCACGGGATCGAGAACTACTCGCGGCATTTTTCGGGAAGGTTGCCGGGCGAGCCGCCGCCGACGCTGCTGGATTATTTCCCGCGCGATTTTCTGCTCTTTGTGGACGAGAGCCATGCCACCATTCCGCAGGTCCACGGGATGTGGCACGGCGACCGGAGCCGGAAACAAAATCTCGTCGATTACGGCTTCCGTTTGCCTTCGGCAATGGACAACCGGCCGCTCCGGTTCGAGGAGTTCGAGAACCGCATTCACCAGACGATTTATGTTTCGGCCACGCCAGGGCCGTATGAGCTGACGCGCTCGGCCGGGGTGGTGGTGGAGCAGGTGATAAGGCCCACGGGACTGGTGGATCCGGAAGTGGAGATTCGGCCGGTGAAGGGGCAGATCGACGATCTTCTGGGCGAAATCCGTGACCGGGCCAAGCGCAGCGAAAGAGTATTAGTGACCACGCTGACCAAGCGCATGGCCGAGGACCTGGCCGGCTACTACACCGAAGTGGGCGTGCGCTGCCGCTACATGCACTCGGAGATCGAGACACTGGAGCGGGTGAAGCTGCTGGCCGGTCTGCGCAAGGGCGAGTACGACGCGCTGATCGGCATCAACCTGCTGCGCGAGGGGCTGGACCTGCCCGAGGTTTCGCTGGTGGCCATTCTGGATGCGGACAAGGAAGGCTTTCTGCGCTCGGCGGGCTCGCTGATCCAGACCATGGGACGAGCGGCGCGCCACGTGGAAGGCAAGGCGATTCTCTACGCCGATACCGTTACCGACTCGATGCGGCGGGCGATCGAGGAGACGGATCGCCGCCGGGCGATCCAGCGGGCTTACAACGAAGAGAACGATATCACGCCGCGCTCGATTGTAAGCCAGATCGACATGGGGCTGGCGCAGATTCTCAAAGCCGAGTACGGCGAACTTGCCGAGGAGGAGAGCGAGGGCCTGCCGCAGTTCGAATCGCAGCAGCAACTGGATGCGTACATCGCCAAGCTGGAGAGCGAGATGCGGGAGGCGGCCCGGAAGTTTGAATTTGAGAAGGCGGCCCGGCTGCGCGACACGATCAAGGATCTGCGCGACAAGGAATTCCTGTTCGGTTAACTCCCATGGTTCCCCGAATATTCCCGCGCGTGGGCAACGAAAACAAGGAGAATACCATCCTATAAAATTGGTCGCGAATTAATGCATTGGCCCAAACGTTGGGGTCATGGGCTCGGGGAAAATGAGGACCATTCTACTGGTAGAGGACGACCCGCTACAGGCGTCCTTGCGCGTGTCTGCGCTGGCAAAGCGATTCCCCGCCGTAAAACGCGTGGCCGATGCCGCTGAAGCTCTTTGCCTGATCGAACAGCGGGTCTTCTCAGACAATCTCGGGTTGATCATCTCCGGGCATCTTCAGCCCGGGCTCAGCGGCCCCGCCTTTGTGGCCGAGGTGCACTCGCGAATGCCTGCACTGCCGATCCTGGTGCTGGGCGACGCCGCCGAATCGGTCCGCGATTACGCCGGCGAATGGGTGCGGTTTCTTTCCAAGCCGATTGCAACCGAGCAGATCATCGCCGCTGCCGGGCAGTTGCTGGCGCAAAACGGGCATAAGGTCGCTTGAACGGCGCGGAATTCCCGTCGACAAATCCTATTTCTATGAGCCAGGCATGCAGCCCCACGCGGTTATTCGTGCGTGGGACGGTTCCGGGCCGGTGCGATTTCGGGAGATCGTTCCTGCCTTGGCCCCGCGCCTCCACCCATGGTGTGAGCCAGATCACACGCAAAGCGCCTATCATGTTGGAGAATTAGCTCGTCTCCCCTGCGTGCGAGAATCATCGTGGAGTCATAGATGGCATCCTTTGGCAGTTTTGCACTTCTCATTGCGCTGGCGCTGGCCGCCTACAACCTGCTGGCCGGGGCGCTGGCGCTGCGGCTGATCGCCACCGGGCAGCCGGCGCGCATCTCGCCGGAGCGGCTGGCGGATACGGCGCGGCGGGCCGGGATCGCGGGCTTTCTGGCCATCACCGCCGCCGCTTTCGCGCTGGTCTGGTCAGTGTTTACGAACGACTTCTCCATCACCTACATTCTGGAGCACTCCAACCGCGCGCTGCCGGCACCCTACAAATTCGCGGCGCTGTGGAGCGGGCAGGAGGGTTCGCTGCTTTTGTGGGCGTGGCTGCTGGGGACGTACGGCTTTGTGCTGCGGCTGCGCCATAAGACCGACGTGAAGCTTTACGCCTACGCGGGCACGATCCTGGCCGGGGTGCAGGTTTTCTTTCTGCTGATTTTGAACTTTGCCGCGCCCCCGTTCGCGCTGCTGAGGGGCGCGATTCCTGACGACGGCAATGGCCTGAATCCGCTGCTCCAGTATCCGGAGATGGTGATTCATCCGCCCATGCTTTACCTGGGCTACGTGGGCTTCTCGGTTCCGTTTGCGTTTGCGCTGGGGGCGCTGATGATGCGCTATCCGGGCGAAAAATGGATCAGGATCACGCGCGCCTGGACCATGGTGACGTGGCTGTTCTTGACCTGCGGCATCTTCCTGGGCATGCACTGGGCCTACGCGGTGCTGGGCTGGGGCGGCTACTGGGGCTGGGACCCGGTGGAGAACGCGAGTTTCATGCCCTGGCTCACCGGCACGGCGTTCCTGCACTCGGTGATGATGCAGGAGCGCAAAGGCATGATGAAGAGCTGGAATGTGTGGCTGATCTTCTCCACCTTCCTGCTTACCATGCTGGGCACGCTGCTGACGCGCGCCGGACTGGTGAGTTCTGTACATGCTTTCGCGCAGTCGTCGATCGGCACCTGGTTCGTGGTCTTCATGGGAATCGTGCTGGCGGTGTGCATCTTCACCTACGTCTACCAGCGCGGCCATCTGAAAACCGAACACCATCTGGAATCGCTGGTGAGCCGCGAGTCGAGTTTTCTATTCAATAATCTGGTGCTGTTGACGGCGTGCTTCGTGATTCTGTGGGGAACGCTGTTTCCGATTCTCTCTGAATATGTGGAAGGGTCGAAGGTCACGGTGGGCGCGCCGTTTTACAACCGCGTAGCCATTCCCATCGGTCTGTTCCTGCTGTTCTTGACCGGCGTGGGTCCGCTGCTGCCGTGGCGTGCCACCTCGTTCAAGAGCATCCGGCGAAATTTTGTGGTTCCGGTGATCGTGCTTTGGGCCACGGTGATCGTGTGCCTGGCAGTGGGCGTGCGGCCCTGGCCGAACGGCGAGTTCTCGCCGGGCAACTTCTACGCGCTGGTGGCGTTTGCAACCGCGGCGGCGGTGCTTTCCGCGATTCTGTCGGAGTTCCTGCGCGGAGGCGAAGTGATCTCGCGGCAGACGGGGCGCAACCTGCTTTCGGCAACCTGGCTGCTGACGCGGCGCAACACGCGGCGCTACGGCGGCTACCTGGTGCACATCGGCGTGGTGATTGTGGTAGTGGGGCTGGCCGGCTCGGCCTTCAACCGCAACGTGGAAAGCGAGATGGGGGTGCACGACAGGATATACATCGGCCCCTATACGCTGGAGTGCACGGGATTCACGCAGGACTCGAACGCCAACTACAACTCGGAGTACGCCCTGTTGAATGTATACAGGGGCGGCAAGCTGCGATTCCAGATGACGCCGGAGAAGCGCGATTACCTGGCCAGCGGCCAGCCGCAGACCATGGTGGCCATTCATTCGGTGCCGAGCTGGGATTTGTACGTGGTGTACGAAGGCACCAACCCCGACACCGGCCAGCCGATTATCAAGGCGTTTCTTAACCCGCTGGTGGGCTGGATCTGGGCAGGGCTGGTGGTGATGGTCCTGGGAACCTTGGTGGCGCTGGCGCCCAGCCTGAGCCCGGCCACGGCTTCGCTGCGCGTGCCGGCGGCTCGGACGGCGACGCCTGAGGCGGCGCTGAAAGGGGGCGACTGATGGCGACTTGGTCGCGTTTGACCTTTTGGACGAAGGTTGTGGAAGCCGCCGTGCTGGCCGTGGCGGTGTGCTTCAGCATGGGCGCGACGGATGCGAGTTCGCGGATTGAAAACCTGAGCCACCACCTGATGTGCCAGTGCGGATGCGCGCAACTGCTGGGCGAGTGCGACCACGTGGGCTGCCCGGACCGCGACAGGGAGCTGGCCGAGTTGAGCGCGGCCGTGGCCGCGGGATCGAGCGACCAGCAGATCTTCGATTCGTTTGTGGCCAAGTACGGGGCCACGGTGCTGGCCGCGCCCACCACCCACGGATTCGACCTGGTGGCGTGGATTGCGCCCTTCGCGGTGTTTGCCGCGGCGCTGCTGGGCACCATACTGCTGGTGCGGCGGTGGTCGGGGGTGTCGGGCGTGAAGGCATACGCGGCCGCGGCAAACGGCCACCCGGCCGTCCTGAGCGCGGAGGACAGGGAGCGGCGGGAACGGGTTCGCCGCGAGACCGGCGCGGATGGAGGGTTTTGAGCGATGACGGAAACCGAAGGACTGATTGCGGGATTGTTTCTCCTGTTCGCGCTGCTGGTTTACACCTTCTGGCCGGAGAATTCCTTTGCCAGCCAGCGCGAAAAGACGCGCCTCGACTTTCTGCTGGAGCGCAAGGAGCAGCTTTACGAAAACCTGCGCGACCTGAACTTCGAGCATCGCGCCGGCAAATATCCTGAGGAGGATTTCCAGGCGCAGCGCGCGCTGCTGGAGAGCGAGGCCGCGGAGTTGCTGGCGGAGATCGACCAATTGCAGCAGGCTTGAGGCCAGGGATCAGGGATCGGGGAACAGAGATCAATTCGGAGCGGAATTTGAAGGTACGACACGAAATGAAATTTACGGGAGTTTTTGCTGGCACCTTTTTTTTGAGCCTGCTGATGGCGGGCGCTGGGGCACATGCCGCGCAGGTGACCGGCACGGTGACCGACAAGACCACCGGCAAGCCGGCCACGGGCGACCAGGTGGTGCTGGTGGACGTACAGGCCGGCATGAACGAAGTGGCGCGCGCGACTACGGACGCGAGCGGACACTATGCGCTGAGCGAACCGGGCAACGGGCCGTACCTGATCCGCGTGACGCACCAGGGCGCGGGCTATTTTATTGCCGCGCCGCAGGGCGGAGGGCCGGGCGACATACCGGTCTTCGACGTGGCGGCCAAGGTGCGGGGAGTCATGATCGAGGCCGACGTGATCGAGGCCGAAACCGACCCCGGCGGCCAACTGAAGGTGAACGAGCGCTATTTTGTGCACAACACCAGTTCGCCGCCCATCACGCAGTGGAGCCCGAAGTCGTTTGAGATTGTGCTGCCGCCGGACGCGGTGGTGACGGACACCGGCGCGCAAAGGCCGAGCGGGCTGCCGACCTCAACGAAATTGGACGCCGACGGCCCCCAGGGACATTACTCGTTCAACTTTCCCATCCAACCCGACGATGGCGACAAGGACACGCTGTTCCAGGTCAGCTACACGCTGCCCTACGCGGACGGGAAGTATACGTTCAATTCAATGTTGACGCTGCCCGCCGATCATTTTGCGATACTTCTTCCCAAATCGATGAATTTTGCGCCGGCGGCGGGGCTGGACTTCAAGCCGGTGACTGAAGACCCCGGGGTGCTGACGTTTCTGGCCAACAACGTAGCGCCCGGCAAGGCGATCGAGTTTACGATTTCGGGAACAGGAGCGATTCCGCGCGAGTCGCAGAACGCGGCCGGCGGACAAGGCGACAACAACGGCGGACAGGACGCCGGCGCGCAGGGCAATGGACCTGGCGGCGGCATTGGAACGCCCATCAATACGCCGGACCCGCTGAGCAAGTACAAGTGGTGGATTCTGGGCGGGCTGACGCTGCTTCTGGCCGCGGCTGCGGCCTTCCTGTTGCGCAGGCCCGCGGGCGCGCTTGCCGGTGTGCCTCAGCAGACAGCGGCGCCGTTTGCGGCGCCGCCGGCCGTCGCATATTCCGCACCGGCTTCGGCGGGCAAGAATACGGCGCTGCTGAACGCGCTCAAGGAAGAGTTGTTCGCGATTGAGAGCGAGAAGATTGCCGGCACGCTCCCGCTTGGGGAATACGGCGAGGTGAAGGCGGCACTGGAGACGGTGCTGCGGCGGGCATTGAAGAAGCAGTGAACAGGGGTCAGTGCAGGGATCAGGGATCAGGGATCAGGGATCGGGGATCAGGGGTCAGTGGTGAGCGATCCATGGTTAGAGATCGGCGGCCTGCGCATCGATTGATCGGTGGGTAAAGCTGGAAACTAAAAGAAGCTCTATATTGCAAGCTATAAAAAGCTCTATATAGGTGGAACCATCCCACCTTAGCCACAAAAACAAAGACGTGGGGCCCAAAGGGCACCCCGGTGGGGCACCGCGTTGGTTTCTTTTCTCTAATCGTTGTTCGCTGTTCCCTGTTCCCTGCTGCTGCACCCTGCCCGCTGTTTGCTCGTTGCCTCGTTCCCTCGTTCCCTTGTTCCCTGTTCCCTGTTCCCTTGGCCACTGTATTCTTTACGCATGAAGACCGTGCTTCGCACGCTGCTTTATCTGGCGCTGGTTGTGTGGCTGGGCGGGGAGATTTTCTTTCCGGTGGTTGCGGCGGTCGCCTTTACAACCCTTGCGCCCGATACCCATGCCGCGGGCATGATTGTCGGGCATCTGCTGGGAATTCTGCACCGCATGGGCCAGGTCTCCGGAATCATTGCACTGGCGCTGCTGGCGCTGGCTCCGGCGTGGGGCATCTACAAACCGCGCGCGGTGCTGGCGCCGATGGCGCTGCTGGTGCTGATGCTGGCCTGCACGACGTACTCGCATTACGTGATCCTGCCGGCGATGGATCACGACCGCGCGGCGGCCGGCGGCGCCATTGATGCCGGCGACCCGGCGAATCCCATCACCGCGCACTTCAACAAGCTGCACAATCGCAGCGAAGACGTGGAACTGGCGATTCTGCTGCTGGGTCTGGGCGTGGTGGCGCTGGTGGCGCAGGCTGAGACGACACGGGTTTGAAGGGCGGCGATTTCCTCTTGGATTTCGTTGGAGGGATGGAATGAGCAGGCTGATCATGTGGAATATGCTTTCGCTTGACGGCTACTTTGAGGGTGAGAAGAGCTGGGATGTCGAATGGTTTCATCCCTTCTTCAACAAGGAGCTCGAGGCCTTCTCGATTGAGCAGTTGCGCAGCGCCGATGCGCTGCTCTTTGGCCGCGTGACCTACGAAGGCATGGCCGCCTACTGGCAGAAGGCCGAAGGCGAGGACGCGCACTACATGAACACCCTGCCCAAGGTGGTCTTCTCCACTACGCTTGCGCGCGCGGACTGGGCCAATACACGGCTTGTGAAGGGCGGCGTGGAGGCCGAGGCGCTCGCGCTTAAGCAGCAGGGCGAGCGCGACCTCTACGTCTTCGGCAGCGGCAAGCTGTGCGCCGCGCTGCTCGCGGCCAGACTATTCGACGAGGTGCGGTTGTGCATGATGCCGCTGGTGCTGGGCCGCGGCGCCGGGCTCTTCGGACGCGGCTTGAGCCGGGTGCCGATGAAGCTGCTGGAAGCAAGGCCACTCGAGAACGGCTGCGTAATTCTGCGCTATGAGCCGGGACGGGGATGAGCCGATGCGCGGCGCGGCGGTTTTTCAGGAACCTGGGACGGTATCTCCGCGTACATGACGCATGAGGGCAGACGCGATGCCTGCGGAGACGGTGTTGGAGAAACCGGCCAATCGACAAACGCAACCGGTGACCTGGCAAACGCTGGCAGGCCTGGCGGGAGCGCTGATTTTCGCGCTGACGCCGCTCGCGCGTTGGCTTGCGCCCGGAGAGGCCATGGGCGCGATGCTCACCCGCGAGGCCGTTTGGTGGGCATGCGCGGCGGCCATCCTGGTTTGGCTGCGCTTTGGCGAGGGATTGCCGCTGAGCTCGATCGGCTTTCGGCGCTTCACCTGGAAGAGCCTTGTATTCGGCCTTCTGGCTGCGATTGCGACCACGGCGATCATGATTCTGCAGTTTGCCATGATCATTCCCATGCTGCACCTGGATGCAAGCGCCGCGATCGCGGCGCAGCAGTCGATTCTGCGCACACCATACTGGTTTCGCGTGCTGCTGGTTTTGCGCACGGGCGTGGTGGAAGAGATCCTCTTTCGCGGATACCTGATCGAAAAGATTGTTCAGGTAGCGGGAAGCTTGTGGATTGCGATCCTTTGCTCGGCGGCAGCCTTCACTTATGCCCATCTGGCCGGATGGGGATTGGTGCATCTGATTCCCGTAGCCGGCGCGGGCCTGGTCTTCGCGCTGCTCTACGCGTGGCGCCGCGACCTCGGTTCCAACATGCTGGGGCATTTCATCGCCGACGGCCTGGGCTTCCTGACCCGGTAAAACCTGTTCCGTGCCACTGTCTGCCGACCCCGGTTCTTGTATCATCGGAGAGGCCCGGATGCAGGACTGTTTCTATGCGGCGGCCATGACGGGACGATCATGAAGACTGGCATTATCGGCCTGCCGCAGGTGGGCAAGACATCGCTGTTCAAGATACTCACCAAGGCCAGGCTCGAGGAGCACGGCTTCTCGAATCCGCGCGAGACGCACATCGGCGTGGCGCGCGTGCCGGATGAGCGGCTGGACAGGCTGTCGGCGCTCTACTCGCCGAAGAAAACCACCTACGCCTCGGTGGAATATGTGGACGTGGCCGCCATCGGGCAGGAGGCGCTGAAGGAGACCGCGTTCCTGACCAGCTTGCGCAATGTGGATGCGCTGATTCACGTGCTACGGGTCTTCGAGAACGAATCGATTCCGCTCGCGGGCGGCATCGATCCGCTGCGCGACGTGAAGAACGTCGAGTTCGATCTGATGGTGAGCGACCTGACCCAGATCGAGAAGCGGATTGAGCGCGTGGAGAAAGACCTGAAGAAGATGCGCACCGGCGACCTGGAGCGGGAGCACGCGTTGCTGCTACGGTCGAAGGATTCGCTTGAGAAGGAGCAGCCGCTGCGGGAGCTGGAGATGACGGCCGAGGAAAAAAAGCTCATCCGCGGCTTCATGTTTCTCTCGCAAAAGCCCATCTTGTATGCGCTTAACATCGGGGAAAGCGCCACCCTGGGCGCCGACCTGGAGGCTGCCGCGGCGCGGTTCAAGCTGGACGAGCCGGCGCGGCGGCCAAACGCCGGCGCTACGGCGATCTGCGGCAAAGTGGAAGCGGAGCTGGCCGAGATGGACGACGCCGAGGCGGCGGATTTCCTCTCGAGCTACGGCCTGCACGAGAGCGGGCTGGTGCGGTTGATCCGGAAGAGCTACGAGCTGCTGGGGCTGATCAGCTTTTTCACCGCCGGCGAAGACGAGTGCCGCGCCTGGACCGTGCCGGTGGGCTCGAAGGCGCCGCAGGCCGCGGGCGCAATTCACTCCGACCTGGAGCATCACTTCATCCGTGCCGAGACCATCCGCTGGGACGCGCTGCTCGACGCCGGCTCAGAGGCGGCGGCGCGCGCCAGGGGGACGTTGCGGCTGGAAGGCAAGGAGTACGTGGTGCAGGACGGCGATGTGCTGCATATCCGGCACAGCGGGTGAGCAGACAGCTTTCAGCTTTTACTTTTGGCTTTATGCTCTTAGCTTTTAGCTTTTAGCTTTCAGCTTTCAGCTTCTAGGTTCTGGCTGGTTCGCGGCAGGCTCCGCCTTTGATCTTGCATGACTCGTCTATGCTGAAACTCTCTCTATTTCTGGGCGCGATTGCGGCGCTGGCCGACGTGGCCGGCGGGGTGGTGCTGGTGCGCGCGCGGGGCGTGGAGCGCTACCTGCGCTACTTTGTGGCGCTGGGCGCGGGGTTCCTGATGGCCACGGCGGTGCTGGAGATGACCCCCGAAAGCCTGCGCCTGAGCCCTCGGATGGGGCCGGTGCTGATCATGGCCGGGTACTGCGCCGTGCACCTGCTGGAGCACACCATCAACGCGCACTTTCATTTTGGCGAGGAGACGCACGCCGGGGAGTTTGTTTCCGGACGCACCGGTTATTCGGTGCTGGGCGGGCTGAGCGTACACGCGCTGTTTGACGGCGTGGCCATCGGCTCGGGCTTTGTGGTGTCGAACGGGCTGGGCTGGCTGATCTTCCTGGCCATTCTTCTACACAAGGCGCCGGAGGGGTTCACGATGGCGTCAGTGATGATGGCCAGCGGGCGCAGCCGGACCGCCGCATTCTACTCGGCGGTGGCGCTGGCCGGGGCTACGCTGGCCGGGGTGCTGGTGATCGAGCTGATTCCGAGCTGGCTTTCGATCGGATTGCCGGTTTCGGCCGGGGTGGCGCTCTACGTGGCCGCCACGGACCTGGTGCCGGAAGTGAATCGGGAACC
Organism: uncultured Acidobacteriaceae bacterium; assembly: GCA_963770555.1. Classification (GTDB taxonomy): domain Bacteria; phylum Acidobacteriota; class Terriglobia; order Terriglobales; family Acidobacteriaceae; genus Telmatobacter. The sequence continues at coordinate 1,227,705 of CAVYQC010000005.1, read as the reverse complement.
GGGGATACGCATGGCGCTGGTGTTTTTCGCCGGGGTGGGCGGGTTTCTGCTGCTTCGGATGGTGCTGCCGGCGATGTAAGCATCTGGCCGAGGACTGTGCTTTCCCAGGTCCTAGAAACGGGACCTGGGACACCCGGCTTCTGTGGTGGGTTGAGGAGACCGGGTTGAGGTTGTTGCTGTCCCACCCTTCACAAAGACATGAAGGATGGGGCACCCAGCGTTTGCGGGAGTCTCCGACTGGGGGAATCGGCGGCTGTGGCAGATTCAGGGCTTCGGGCCGGCGCGGGGAGCGGGCTTGCGGCTGAGGCCGAGTTTTCCCGCGTAGAGCTTGCCGAGCAGCTTGCCGTAGTCCCAGGCGACCTTGAAGTTGGCTTTGCTGGCTCCGCGGTAGCGGCTGCCGAAGACAAACGGCACCTCCTGAACTGAGCCGAGGCGGGCGCGGACCAGAATCTCGAGCAAGAGCTTGAAGCCGGCGCGCTGAAACGCGATCTGGTCCACGCTCGTGCGGCGCACCATGAAGAATCCGGACATGGGGTCTTTGGCGCGCATGCCGTGGCGCTGCAGGGGCCAGGTGGCCCATACGGCGGCGGCGGAGAGCAGCTTGCGCACAGGGTTCCATCCGCCCAGCTCACCACCGGGCGTGTAGCGGCTGCCGATGGCCAGGTCGCGGCCCGCGGCGATGGCGGCAAAAAGCTGGGGCAAGAGCTCAGGCGGATGCTGAAAATCGGCGTCCATCACGCCGAGAACATCGGCATCGGATTGGCGCCAGCCGTCGAGAACCGCTCCGGAGAGCCCGCGCTCTCCCTTGCGCACGATCAGGCGCACGCGTGGGTCTTCGCGGGCGACGGCCGAGACCACATCGCCGGTTCCGTCGCTGCTGTCGTCGTCGACCACCAGGATCTCGTAGGGAATTTGCAGCGGATCGAGCGCCGAGCGGACCTGGCCGAGTACGCGGCCGATATTGCCGGCCTCGCAGAGCGTGGGAATGATGAGGGCCAGCTTGAGCGGCGCACAATCGGCTTTCGCGGCAGCGCCAGTGGTTCCGGCGCCCTGATCGACCGGAAACTGCGCTGCTGTGGATACGTTCATAGGAGATGCGATAATTTTATCCCTCGGGATGCCTGAGCGAAGATGGATTTGTGGAGGTTACGGACTTGAAGAGTCAAGATTCGCACCTCCGGATTCTGCTCATTCTGCTCTTGACCCTGCTCGGCTTCGCCGTGATGGGATACCATCCGGGGCTTGAAGACGATGGCGTCTACCTGGCGGCCGTGAAGGCGGATTTGAACCCCGCGCTTTTCCCGTACAATTCGGATTTCTTCCGGATCCAGATGCAGGCTACGGTCTTTGACAGCGCAATGGCCCGTTTCGTGAGAGCCACCGGAATGCCGGTGGCCTGGGCCGAGCTGTTCTGGCAACTGGCTTGCCTGTTCACGATTCTCTGGGCGTGCCACGGCATCGCGCAGCGCCTGTTCGCGGAGACACGGGCGCAGTGGGCCGGAGTGGCCTTGGTGGCGGCCATGTTCACGCTGCCGGTATCGGGGACCGCGCTGTTTCTCGCCGATCAGCATCTGCACCCGCGCAACGCGGCCGCAGCGCTGATTCTGCTGGCGGCCGATCGCATTCTCGCCGCGCGGCGCTGGCAGGCGATGCCGCTGCTGTTTGCGGCGTTGCTGATGCATCCGCTGATGGCCGCGCTGGGAATCTCGTTTTGCGTGTTCCTCACCGTGGCGATGCTCGATTCAGTCCATGCGCGCGTTGCTTCGTGGAGCTGGACGGCGCCGCGGGCGTGGCGGGGGCAGACGGCCGCTCTGATTCCTCTGGGCTGGTTGCTCAAACCGGCTTCGCCCGAGTGGCTGCGGGCCCTGAATGCAAACACTTATTACAACCTCTACAAGTGGGCCTGGTACGAGTGGCTGGGCGCGCTGGCTCCGTTGCTCCTTTTCTGGCTGCTGTGGCGCGCGGCAGAGAAGCGCGGAGAAAAGCCGCTGGCGCGCTTCGCGCTGGCAGTATTCGCGTACGGAATGTTCCAGCAGTGCCTCGCCATGGTGCTGCTGGCGCCGGCGTCCTGGGTGCGGCTTACGCCGTTTCAGCCCATGCGCTATCTGCAACTGGTTTATTTCGCGATGACTTTGATTGCGGGCTGCCTGCTGGGGAAATATCTGCTCAAGGGCTTCGCCTGGCGCTGGGCTGTGTACCTGCTGGCCATCAACGGCGGCATGTTTGCGTGGCAACTGGCGGCCTTTCCGGGCAGCGCGCATCTGGAGCTGCCCGGCGAACGGCCCGCCAATCCCTGGCTCCAGGCCTTCGCCTGGATTCGCGAGAACACCCCGCAGAACGCCTACTTCGCGCTCGACCCCTACTACCTGCGAGCGCCCGGCGAGGATTACCACGGGTTTCCGGCGCTGGCCGAGCGCAGCCAACTGGCCGACGTGGTAAAAGATGCATCGGTGGTGACCGAGATTCCGGAGCTGGCTCCCCGGTGGACGCGGCAGGTAGAAGCCGAGCAGGGTTGGAACCGCTTCGAGCAGGCGGACTTCGAGCGGCTGAGGGCGGAGTTTGGCGTGGACTGGGTACTGGTCTCGTATCCCCGCCGCACCGGGCTTCCCTGCCCCTGGCATAATCGGACACTTGCGGTGTGCAGAATTCCGTGATTCCACAGGCAATCGCGGCGGAGTGCGTTGCAGGTTGAGCCTCAATCCGCGAGAATGAAAAAGTCATCTCACGCCGGCGCGGAGACCGGTTCATGCTCAATCTTTCCCAGCGACTGATTCTCGGCTGCGTGCTGCTGGCCTGCCTGACCACGGGTTTGGTGGCGGCCACGCACCGCGCACTGGCGGCGGCGGGCGATTCCAGGCTGGCTTACGCGTTTATTGCGGCGGCGCTGGTGGTGGAGATCGGGACCGTGTTCTTTGTGCTGCGCCCAATCCGCATGCTGGCGCGCGATGCGCACCGGATTGCGCAGGGCAACCTGGAACATCGCGTGGAGTGGAGCAGCCGCGACGACTTTGGCGCGATCGCCGGCGAGCTGAACCGGATTGCGGTGCGGCTGCGCGAACTGCGGGACACCGAAGCGGGCCGCAAGCAGATGGAGTTTCAGCTCTCCGATGCAGTGCTTCAATCCATCTTCGAGCCCATTATCGTGACCGACGGCAAAGGGCACGTGCTGAAAGTGAACCAGGCGGCGGCGGAACTGCTGGGCGAAGCCGCGTCAGACCGCATGGCGTTGACCAACACCCCAGGCGGCGACAAGATTCTAAGCGCCATCCGCGACGCGGTTTCGATGCAGAAGGCGGTGGCCACCGAAGACGATGCGTCCATGCTGCCCATGCGCATCGGCAAAAAGGAGCGCAGCTACCGGCTGCGCACCACGCCGATGCGGGACTCGGAAGGCAGGCTGCTGGGCACGGTGACCACCCTTGAGGACGTGACCAGTCTGCAGGATACGGACCGCTTCAAGACCCAGTTCATCGCCGTGGCCAGCCGCAAGCTGCGCGATCCGCTGCTGCAGTTGCGGCGCGGCCTGTACGCGCTGACCCAGGGTTACGGCGGCGAGTTGCAGCCGCTGCAGGCCGAGCTGGTGGCAAAAGCCAACAGCGAGGCCGAACAGTTGAACGACCTGATGAGCGACCTGATCGAAGTGGCCGAGCTCGATACCGGCAAGCGGGAGCTGAAACTGGAACGGCTGCGGCCCTCGCAGGCGCTAACCGAGGCGCGCGACCGCTATTGCGAAGAGGCCGCGGAGAAGCACATCCGGCTGGAAGTGGACGCCTACCTGGACCTGGCTCCGGTGCGAGCCGACCGGCGCGCGCTGCGGACGATTTTGGACAACTTGATTGCGAACGCCATCCGCTATACGCCCCAGGATGGCGAGATCGCTCTCACCGCCGAGGAGATGAAGAACTATGTGCAGTTCAGCGTGCGCGACACGGGCCTGGGCATTGAGGCGGAGCGGCTGAGCCGCATCTTCGATCGCTTCAATCCGTTTTCAGAGAAGGGGTCGGGATTGGGGCTGGCGCTGGTGCGGCGGCTGGTGGAGTCGCTGGGCGGGCAGATTGCGGTGGAAAGCCGCCTGGGGCACGGAACCACATTTCGCTTCACGCTTCCGGTGGCCGTAGTGGACGATGTCCGCCATCCTGTCGAGGTGGGCTGAACTATGGCGGAGATCGTTCTCGAGAAAAAGCAGGAACCCGCAAAGCTGCGTATCTACCTGGGCGCGGCGCCCGGCGTGGGCAAGACCTACCACATGCTCGACGACGCCTACCTGCTGCGCCACCAGCAGAATGTAGACGTAGTGATCGGGCTGGTAGAGTCGCACGGGCGCAAGGAGACCGAGGACCGCGTCCGCGATCTCGAGGTGATCCCGCAGCGCGTGATTCCCTATCGCGGCGTGAACCTGAAAGAGATGGACGTGGATGCGATCCTGGCCCGGCATCCCGATACCGTGATCGTGGACGAGCTGGCGCACACCAACGTGCCCGGCAGCAAGAACCGCAAGCGCTACGAAGATGTGGTGGAGCTTCTCGATGCCGGCATCAACGTGATGACTGCCGTCAACATCCAGCACATGGAGACTCTGAACGACGCGGTGAGCCGCTCCGCCAACACCACCATCCGGGAGACCGTTCCGGACAGTTTTCTGAAGCGCGCCGACGAAGTGGTGAACGTAGACGTGACGGTAGACGAGCTGCGCACGCGCCTGCGGCAGGGAAAGATTTACGCGCCGGAAAAAGTGGAGCAGTCGCTGGCCAACTTCTTCCGCAAGGGCAACCTGAACATGCTGCGCGAGCTGGCGCTGCGCACCACGGCCGAGCAGGTGAGCAACCGCGCCTCAGAGTACCGGCGCACGCAGGGGCTGGAACAGGCGCCGATTCCCGAGAAAGTGATGGTGTGCTTGAGCGAGCGGCCCGGCACCGAGCGGCTGCTGCGAGTGGGCGCGCGGGTGGCCGGACGCCTGGCCACCAACTGGTACGCGGTACACGTTGCGCCGCCCGACGATAAAGGTCACGGCGATCCGGAAGCCTTTCAACGCATTGAGGAGTACAAGCGCATGGCGCGCGACCTGGGCGCCAAGGTGGTTACCCTGACCGACCGCAATGTTTCCGACGCGCTGATCCGGTTTGCGCAGCAGGAGAACATCTCGCACGTGGTCTTCGGGCAGCCGGTGCGCTCACGCTGGGATATTCTGCTGCGCGGCTCGGTGCTGAACCGGTTTCTGGCCGAGGTGCGCGACGTGACCGTGCAGGTAGTGCCGATGCAGAAGCCGCTGCGGCGGGCTTAGCTTGTGCTTCGCGCCTTGGCCGCAAGAAAACGCGGCCAAGGCGGGGCGCCCGGCAAGCGAGGGCAGTCGATACTTTGAAAAGTAGTGCACCGGACAACAAAGCGATGAAGCTCTGGCAAACGACTTCCCTATCGGCTACGATTGCGCTCTTCACTCTGATTGCGCAGCGACCGGCCGCCGCACAGGACAAGACCGCGAACACCGTTGTGATTGCGGTTTCTCCATCGGGAAGCGACAGCGGACCTGGCACCCGCGCACAGCCCTTTCAGACGTTTGAGCGCACGCAGCGTGCGGTGCGGCAGGCGAACTCCGATCACGATGTCACGGTTGAGCTCGGCGATGGGTTGTTCCGGTTGGCGCAGCCGCTCATCTTTACCGCGCAGGATGGCGGACAGAACGATCATCACGTCGTGTGGACGGCCGCAGAGGGCGCGCATCCGGTCATCTCGGGAGCCATTCCGGTTAGGGAATGGAAGCTATACGACAAGCAGCGTGAGATTTACGTGGCCGATACTCCGGTTGGACTGGACTCGCGCCAGCTTTGGGTCAACGATGCGCTGGCCGAACGCGCGTCGATAGAGATCGCGCGCGCCGACGTGTCGTTCACCGCACAGGGCATTGTGATGAACGATGCGCGCTACGATTATCTGGCCAAACTGCCCAATCAGGATCGCATGGAGATTGACGCAACCGGCTTCTTCACCAGGCGCGTTTCTCCTATAGAGAAAATCGAAGGACGCACGCTGGTCATGCAGCAGCCGGCGTGGGACAACAACATCTGGGGCTACGACACGATTACCAAGCCATTCGGCCCGCAGTATGCGCACTTGTATCTCGCCAACTCGCTTGCATTCTTGGATCGGCCAGGCGAGTGGTTTCTCGATCCGAAGCAGGGCAGGCTCTATCTGCGTCCCCTGGCGGGCGCGGCCATCGATCGACTGGACGTGGAACTGCCGCGGCTCGCGGTTCTGGTGGCCATCGGCAATAGTCTCGATGCGCCGGTTCACGATCTCGCGTTTCGCGGCATCCGCTTTTCGCACACCAGCTGGCTGGGGCCTTCGAGCAATGAAGGATACGCCAGCCAGCAAAGCGGATCGTATCTTGCGGGGCGCGCGCCGCTCTATCCTTCAGACGCGTTGACCGGGTGCGCGCAGGGCTGCCCCTCGTTCGAGTCGATGCGCAACCATTGGAGCCAGGCGCCGGCGTCAATCCAGGTGGCCGCGGCCAACATGATTACCTTCGACCAGGATGTGTTTGCGCACCTGGGGCAATACGCGCTGGGCATTGGAAACGACGCCGATGCAAATTGGACCGGCGCGGGGCTGGGCACAAGCGACATTCGCGTGACGCGCTCGGTCTTCACCGACCTGGCCGGAGGCGCGGTGCTGGCCGGCGGAGTGCGGCGCGACGCGCATCACCCATCCGATCCGCGCATGATCAACCGGCAACTGCTGGTGGAGAACAACCGCATCCAATCGGTCAGCAGAGACTATCTGGATAACAGCGCGATTCTTTCGACGTACGTGACGGGCGCGCTGATTCTGCACAACGACATTTCGGACGTGCCTTACGACGCGATCGATATTGGATACGGCTGGGGCTACGAGGATGCGGGCGGGAATGCGAACTATCGCGTGTTCATGCACGGGTACGACTTCAAGGACAATCCCGTTTTTGAGACGCCGACCACGCACCGCGACGTGGTGGTTGCGTGGAATCGCATTCATGGAGCGAAGAAACTTTTCCACGACGGCGGCGCAATCTACAATCTCTCCGCCGGTCCCGGCACGTTGATTACCGAGAACTACATCTTCGAGAACAATCAGCGCATCGCCCTGTATCTCGACGAGGGCTCGCGATACATTACCGTGCGCAGGAACGTGGTGGACGATGCGAACGGCGAATGGTTGAACGTCAACACCGCTCGCCACGCCTTTCCGTTGCGCATCACGGTGGACAATACCGCCACCGGCAATTGGCACAACGGGACCAGGATCGGCGGCATGTGGACCGACTACGAGAACGATCTGATTCTCGACGATCACCCGGTCGAAAACGACGGCTGGCCCGCGGAAGCGGTTGAAGTGATGAAGAACGCGGGAATCGAGGCCTCGGCGGGAGCGGTGGAGTACGGCGATGCGAAGGCGGTTGCCGCAGGAGCGGCGCGGTGAAAATCCCGGCATTGCACGCCACACACCCGGGACGTGATAGCCTGTCAGCACTGTTGAATCGCTGCAGCGATGGTATCCATAACATGACCGGAAAACCGCTTATCGCTCTGCTTTGCCTTCTGGCTGGGGGACTCGGGACGGCACTCGCCCAACAACCCAAATATCCCTTCAACGATCCGGCGCTGCCCATGGAAAAGCGGATCGACAATCTGCTTTCGCTGATGACCGTGGACGAGAAGATCGACTGCCTGGGCACGAATACCGGCGTGCCGCGTCTGGGGGTGATGAATTATGGCAGCTCCGAAGGCATCCACGGCGTGGTGCAGCGCGAGCAGCGGGGCACGCGCATGCCGGTTACCACGACGCAGTTTCCGCAGCCGCCGGGCATGGGCGAGTCGTGGGACCCGGAGATGGTGCGCGAGGCCGCCGGCGTGGAGGGTTATGAGGCGCGCTTCATTACGCAGACCGCGAAGTACGATCGCCAGATCCTGATGCTGTGGGGTCCGCAGTCGGACCTGGCGCGCGATCCGCGCTGGGGACGCAGCGAAGAAGTGTACGGAGAAGACCCTTTCTTCAACGGGACCATGGCGGTTGCGTTCATCAAAGGATTGCAGGGCGACGACCCGAAGTACTGGCAGGCGGCGGCGCTGCTCAAGCATTTCCTGGCCAACAGCAACGAGGACCACCGCGACGAATCGTCGTCGAACTTCGACCACCGTTTGTTCTGGGAGTATTACTCGGTTCCCTTCCGCATGGGATTCGAGGAGGGCGGCGCGCGGGCGGTGATGGCCTCCTACAATGCGTGGAACGGTACGACGATGGCCGTGAATCCGATTCTGCGAAGCATCGTCCGCGACAAATGGGGCGTGGATGTGATTTCGAGCGACGGCGGAGCCGTGCACCTGCTGGTCGATCCGCGCCATCTTTTCGCCAATCAGCAGGAGGCGGTGGTGGCCTGCCTCAAGGCCGGAATCAATCAATTCCTGGACCGGTACAAGGACGAGACGAAAGCGGCGCTCAAGGATGGCGAAATAACCGAAGCGCAGATCGATGCGCTGCTGCGGCCCAAGTTTCGCATTACGATTCGGCTGGGGCTGCTCGATCCAGCGGAGATGGTTCCCTACGCGCGGATCAAGGATGCGCCGGAGCCGTGGAACACGGAGCGGGACCGCGCGGTGTCAAAGAAGATGGCGCTTGAATCGGTGGTGCTGCTGAAGAATGAGAATGATTTTCTGCCGCTCAAGAAAGATGCGATCCGATCGATCGCGGTGATCGGGCCGCTGGCCGATTCCGTGCATTGGGACTGGTACGGCGGCACGCCTCCCTATGCGGTAACGCCGCTTGAGGGTATCAAAAATGAAGTGGGGCCGGGAGTGAAAGTAAACTACGCCGCGGAAGAGTTGGGCAACGCGGCCATCAGTACGGCGAAGGCTTCAGACGTCGCGGTGGTGGTGATCGGCAACGACCCGACCTGCGGGCCGGACATGGCGCACGACTGGTACCACACGGTGGATGGCGGCGGCACGCTGGCCTGCACGGTGCCCAGCGACGGCCGCGAAGGACGCGACCGCGAAAGCATCGACCTGGCCCAGGAGCAACTGGTGAAGCAGGTGTTCGCGGTGAATCCAAAGACGGTGGTGATGTTGGTGTCGAGTTTTCCGTTCGCCATCAACTGGTCCCAGGCCCACGTTCCCGCAATTCTGCACATGACGCACGCGTCACAAGACGAGGGCACGGCGCTGGCCGCGGTTCTGTTTGGCGACTGCAATCCCGGCGGGCACCTGGTGGAGACCTGGCCGAAATCCCTCGACCAGTTGCCGCCGATGATGGATTACAACATCCGCGACGGGCGAACGTACATGTACTTCAAAGGCCAGCCGCTCTATCCGTTCGGATTCGGGTTGAGCTATACGACTTTCAAGTATTCGAATCTGAAGACCAGCTCGGCGCGGCTGGCGAAAGACGGCGCGGTGACGGTGAGCGTGGACGTGACCAATACCGGCAGCCGCACCGGCGATGCGGTGGTCGAGATGTACGTGAAGCATCTGGGCACGAGAGTGGAAGAACCGCCGGAGGCGCTCAAAGGGTTCAAGCGCGTGACGATTGAGCCGAACGAAACCAAGACGGTTGAGATTCCACTGACGGCCTCCGCGCTGGCGTGGTGGGACGAAGAGCTGCCCGGATGGCGCGTGGAAGCCGAGCCGGTGAGCGTGATGATCGGGAGCTCGTCCGCGGACATTGCGTTGCGCACCACAGTGCAGGTTGAGTAAGAAATCATGGGCTCACCAACGGCATCGGTGCTGGGCGAGATCGGGCTTCCCGCGCCGGTTCGCGAGCTGGCACAAAAAAGCTGGGACGCGATTGTAGTGGGGGCGGGGCACAACGGGCTGGCCTGCGCAGCTTACCTGGCGCGCGCGGGACAGCGCGTTCTGGTGCTCGAAAGCCGAAGCCGCGTGGGCGGGGCCTGCACCGTTGAAGAGCCGTTTCCAGGAGTGCGCATGTCGCCGTGCGCGTATCTGGCCGGGCTGCTGCATCCGCTGGTGGTGGAGGAGCTCGAACTTCCGCGGCGCGGATTCCGCTGGACTCCCGCGGTCAACGGCTTGTTCGTTCCCTTCCTCGATGGATCGAGCATCCAGTTGTGGGACGACGACGAGCGATGCGCGGCGGAGGTGCGCGCGCTCGCACCCGGCGATGTGGCGGGATGGCGCGCGATGAGCGACGTGCCGCGGCGGCTGCGCGATGCATTGCGTCCCGCGGGCGCGGGCGATCTCTGGATCGGTGAAGCTCCCACGCGCGCCGAGATCGAGGAGCGGATCGGCGCCGACGAAGAAGCACGGAAATTGCTCTTCGAGTGGTCGATGGCGGAGTTCGTCGAGCGCTACCTCGCGGACGAACGGCTGCAGATCGCCTATCTGGGCCAGGGCGTGATCGGCACCAATGCCAGCCCGTTCGATGCCGGCACGGCCTCCATCCGATTTCATCACGCATCGGGCCGGCTGGGCGGAATGCCGGGCATGTGGGGTTACGTTCAGGGCGGCATGGGGATGGTTTCGTTTTATTTTTGCGACGCCGCGCGCGAGGCAGGAGCTACGGTCGCGGCGGGCGTGGCTGTCGAGAAGATCGTGCCGGGCGAGGGAGTGGAATTGGAAGGCGGCGAGCGGATTGCGGCGCCGACGGTTGTTTCGAACGCCGATCCGCGGCGGACGCTGCGGATGCTGGGCGCGGCAGCCGACGCTGACTGGCGCGAACAGGTGGAACGCGTGCCGATGGAAGGCTGCACGGTGAAGCTGAACGTGCATCTGCGCGAATTGCCGAACTTCACGGCGCGGCCGGGAACCGATGAGCCGCACCACTATGGACAGATCAACACGCCGCTGACCAAGGAGGAGTGGAAGGCGGGCTTTGCCGCGGCGCGGCGCGGAGATTTGCCCCGGCGTCTATGGTGCGAGCTGTACTTCCAAAGCGTTCATGACCGATCGGTGGTTCCGGCCGGCGAGCAGACGATGAGCGTCTTCGCGCAGTATGTACCCTACCGTTTCGCGTGCGGGAGCTGGGACGGGCGGCGCGAAGAAGTGCGCGGGCTGGCGCTTGACTCGCTGGCGCGCTTCTGTTCAAACATCGATTCCGCCGTGATCGACGTGCAGGTGCTCGGCCCTCCAGACATCGAAGAGAAGGTGGGACTGACGGGCGGGCACATCTTTCAGGGCGAGTGCCTGCCCCCGTATATGTGGGCCGACCGGCTCACGCCGCGCACGCCGATGAAGGGCCTGTACCTTTGCGGCGCGTGTACGCATCCCGGAGGGAGCGTGATCGGGATCAATGGGCGAAATGCCGCGATGGCGGTGCTGAAAGACAGCTTTTAGCTTTCAGCTTTCAGCTTTTGGCTCTTAGCTTCTAGCTGGGTCCGGGCGGGTGAAGTTTTGCGCTATCCCAGGTTGGGCGCAAAGACAAAGACGCGCCGAACCTGGGGCACCCGGCTTTGTTTCTATCCCAGGTCTCAAAATCGAGACCTCCGGCACCGAACTTCTTGCTTGCCCAGGTCCGAAGATTTGGACGTGGGGCGCCCATCGTCGAGCAACAATTTGCTTTTCGTGCACGCATCGCTCTGCTATGCTCCGCCGTACATGCCTTCAACCTCGGAGCTGAAACGGACCATCGGGTTTCGCGATCTCGCGCTGTATTACATCGTGTGCGCGATGAGCATCCGCTGGACGGCAACCGCGGCCGGAGCGGGGCCGAGCATTCTGGTCATCTGGGGCGCGGCGCTGGTCTGCTTTTTCATTCCACTGGCCGGATGCGTGATGGAGCTCTCTTCGCGATACCCGCAGGAGGGCGGCGTGTACGTGTGGTCGCGCGAGGCGTTCGGCGATTTTTCAGGGTTCATTGCCGCGTGGACCTACTGGATGAGCAATCTCTCCTACTTTCCCAGCGTGCTTTACTTCGGCGCCGCATCGGTGCTGTTTGCGTTCGGCGCGCGCGGCCGGGCGCTGACGGCGAGCCCTCTTTACTACATCGGCTTCTCGGTCAGCTGGCTGGCGGTGATTACGCTGCTCAACATTCTGGGCGCGAATGCCGGCAAGTGGCTAAACAACCTGTGCTCGCTGGGCGGACTTCTTCCTTTGTCGGTTGTGATCCTGCTGGGCGCGCTCTCTTACTGGCGATTCGGGCCGGCCACGCATATTACAGCGGCCAGCCTGGCGCCGCAGTTCTCGCTGAAAAACGCCATCTTCTGGTCCACGGTGTTCTTCGCTTTCGCGGGACTCGAATCGGGCTCGGCAATGGGCGATGAGATTCGCAATCCGCGGCGCGTGATTCCGTGGGCCATTCTGGCGGGCGGAAGCGTGCTGACCATCGGCTACGTGACTGGAACCGCATCTCTGCTGATGGCGCTTCCCGGTGAGGCGGTGAGCGGGCCGGATGGATTCGTAAACGGCATCCGCGCGCTGAGCACGCGCCTGGGCGTGGGATGGCTGCTGGCGCCGATGGCGCTGCTGGTGGGGCTGAACGGCGTGGGCGGCGCGGCCACTTTTCTGGCATCGACGTCGCGGCTGCCGTTTGTGGCCGGCATCGACCACTACCTGCCTTCGGCCTTTGGCAAAATTCACCCGCGCTTTCGCACGCCGTGGGTCGCGATCGGCATCTACGGATTGGCCGGGATGTGCATGGCGCTGCTGGGCCAGGCGGGAACCACGGTGCGCGGCGCCTACGACGTACTGGTGGGCATGGCCGTCCTTACCGAGTTCATCCCTTTTCTTTTTATGTTTTCGGCGATGATCCGCGTGCAGGACCGCGCGGCCGCGCCCGAAGTGCGGCGCGTTCCGGGGGGAAGGCCGGTAGCGATTGCGCTGGGGTCGATCGGGCTGGCGAGCACGGTGTTGACGATCGTGCTGTCGACCATTCCGGCCGGCGACGATCCGCATCCGATGCTGGCGGTGGTGAAGATTATCGGATCGACGGCGATCCTGATCGGAGCGGGAGTGTTGGTGTTCTTGCTGGCGCGGCTGCGGCAGAGGGGCACGCGGTGATCGGGCTACCGAATCTCCGATTCCGTTCGACTGCTGCGACGGTCCGCACAGCTCGCGATTCGAGGGTTGGCATCTCATCAATTGAGACCCGTCGCGCCCCACTGGAGAGACGAAGAAGGGCGAAAACCTGGCGCGTTTCCGCAATCGATGCAAGGCGTACCGCGTAGCGGGAATCGCGGCGCGGCCAGCGGCGGCGCGAGTTCGATTCCGCCCCGCCGCCGGCCTGGAGCCGGCTCGCGCACATCGACCGCAACTCGTTGCTGCTGGTAGACTTGTTGGGGCCGGGCGGGGACAGGAAAAGCCCCACCGCCCGGTCGCGGCCGCGCACTACAGGCGCGCTTTTGCCGGCATGGCGCAGAGGTCCGGTCTTGCAACTATTTGCGCTTCTGCCGCGTCAATGAAACAACGTGCGTGTCTGCGGCTCCCGGCTCGCGATGCGATGCAGGTTTTCGGTTGAGTCGTATTGTGCCTGCACGCCGGACTCTGCGGCCCTGGGGCTCGGCACTGGCACTCCTTGGCGGCAAGAATTCAATGGACCGCACACCCCGTTCATGACTTCGAATACGAACCTGCTTCCCGATGGCATTTACATGGTTACAGCGAGGCTTTTCGCGCCAGCGGCATCTTCGTAAGGGTAATGCCACCCGGGTGCGGCGGCTTCGACTTGCCGCAACTGTGAATATGCTTTAACCATCCACGGGTCCGCAACCGGACACACACGAGAAGAATATGGACCAGCCTTCGTATGTTTCGCATCCGGCGGATACACATTTGAGATCCGCAAAGAAGTCCCGCCACTGGTGGATTTGGGCAATCATCCTGCTGCTCTTCGGCCTGCTGTTCTATTGGGTGATCCGGCAGCACAACGAGAGCCAGCAGGCGGTGACCGGGCGCGGGCGGCGCAGCATCACCGGCCCGGTTCCCGTGACCTATGCGACCGCGACCCAGGGCAGCCTGGGCGTTTACCTTGACGCCATCGGCACGGTGACGGCGGTCTATACGGATTGGATGACGTCCCAGGTGACCGGCGTGATCACCGACGTGCATTACCGCGAAGGCCAGTTCGTGCACAAGGGCGATCCTCTGGTGGACATCGATTCGCGTCCCTATGCGGCGCAACTGGAGCAGGCGCAGGGCGCGCTGGAGCGCGACCAGAATTTGCTGGCCGAAGCGAAGATGGACCTGGAGCGCTACAAGACGGCCTGGGCAAAAAATGCGATTCCACGCCAGACCCTGGAGGACCAGGAAAAAATCGTGGCCCAGGATGAAGGGACGGTCAAGAACGACCAGGGCGCGGTCGCCTACGACCAGGTGCAGGTGGGCTTCTGCCACATCACTTCGCCCATCGACGGGCGCGTGGGACTGCGGCTGGTGGACCCCGGCAACCTGGTGACCGCCAACTCCACCACCACGCTGGTGTCGGTAGCGCAAACAACGCCCATCACCGTCATCTTCACGCTGGCTGAGGACAGCCTGCCGCAGGTGCTCCAACAGATGCGCGCCGGCAAGAGCCTGACCGTGCTGGCTGAAGACCGGAACGGCGCTCTGCTGGCTACCGGCAAGCTGATCACCGTAGACAACCAGATCGACACCGCCACCGGCACGGTGAAGCTGCGCGCGCAGTTCGACAATTCGAAGGGACTGCTGTTTCCCAACCAGTTCGTGAACACGCGGCTGCTGGTGAACACGGTCCAAAATCTGACCCTGCTTACCTCCTCCGCCATTCAGCACAACGGATCGACCGATTTTGTGTACGTGATCCAGAACCCGATGAGCAAGACCGGGGCCATTGCCAGGATGCAAAAGGTCACGTCGGGGATTTCGGACAGAGGCAAAACCGCCGTCACCGGGATCGCTCCCGGAACGGTGGTGGCCAACAGCAGCTTCCAGAAGCTGGTGGACAAGTCGCAGGTCTTCCAGTCGACTGTTGCTCTGCCCTCCGCCGATACCACCGAGGACAACGCACCATGAGCCCGTCGCGCCCATTTATCTTGCGGCCGGTGGCGACCTCGCTGCTGATGGCCGCAATTCTGCTGGTGGGGATTGTCGCATACACGCAGTTGCCGATATCGGCGCTGCCTGAAGTGGATTACCCGACCATCCAGGTGCTGACTTTCTATCCCGGCGCCAGCCCGGACGTGGTGGCCACCACCATAACCGCGCCGCTGGAGCGGCAGTTCGGCGAGATGCAGGGCCTGAGCCAGATGACCTCGACCAGCGCCGGCGGGGTGTCGGTGATCGTGCTGCAGTTCAATCTCTCGCTCGGACTCGACGTGGCCGAGGAAGAAGTGCAGTCGGCCATCAACGGCGGCGCTTCGTTCCTGCCCTCCGACCTGCCGGTTCCGCCGGTCTACAACAAGACCAACCCCGCCGACGCGCCGGTGCTTACGCTGGCCATCACTTCCGACAGCATTCCCCTGTCTCAGGTTGAGGACATGGTGGACACGCGGCTTGCGCCGCGGCTCTCGCAGTTGGCCGGGGTGGGACTGGTGAGCATCAGCGGCGGCCAGAAGCCGGCGGTCCGCATCCAGGTGAATCCGGTGGAGCTATCTTCCTACGGCCTGAACATGGAGGATGTGCGCACCGCGCTGACCCAGGCCAGCGTCAACTCCGCCAAGGGCAACTTCGACGGGCCGCGCCAGGACTACCAGATCGACGCCAACGACCAGATCACCGACGCCAGCCAGTACAAGAACATCGTGGTCGCGTATTCGAACGGCGCGCCGGTGTTCGTGAAAGACGTGGCCAACGTAGTGAACGGCGTGGAAAACTCCAAGCAGGCCGCGTGGATGGGCGCGGCGGCATCGACTATGCCGGCCACGCTCACTCCCGCCGTGATCCTCAACATCCAGCGCCAGCCCGGAGCCAACACCATCACCGTTGTGAACAGCATTCAAAAGGTGCTGCCGCAACTGGAGGCGAACCTTCCCGCATCGCTGAAGGTGACCACGCTGACCGATATGACCACCAGCATTCAGGCCTCAGTGAACGACGTGGAGTTCGAGCTGATGCTGACGGTGGGGCTGGTGGTTCTGGTGATCTTCCTGTTCCTGCGCAGCCTGCGCGCCACCATCATTCCCTCGATCGCGGTGCCGCTCTCGCTGATCGGCACGTTTGCGGTGATGTACCTGCTGGGCTACTCGCTCGACAACCTTTCGCTGATGGCGCTGACGATTTCGACGGGCTTCGTAGTGGATGACGCCATCGTGATGATCGAGAACATCAGCCGCTTTTTGGAAGAGGGGATGCCGCCGCTTGAAGCGGCGCTGACCGGCGCCGAGCAGATCGGCTTCACCATCGTTTCGCTGACCATCTCGCTTATCGCCGTGCTCATTCCTCTGCTTTTCATGGGCGACGTGGTGGGCCGGCTCTTCCGCGAGTTCGCCGTTACGCTGGCCGTCACCATCGTCATCTCCGCGGTGGTTTCGCTCACCCTCACGCCCATGATGTGCGCGCGCATCCTGCACCACGACCCGAAGGAGAAGCAGACCCGCTTCTACCGCTGGTCGGAGGGCGTCTTCGACCGCATGATCGCCTTCTACGGGCGCACCCTGCGCGCGGTGCTGCGCTACCAGACGTTCACGCTGCTGGTGGCCGCGGCAACCCTGGTGCTCACGGTGGTCCTGTACATCGAGATTCCCAAGGGCTTCTTCCCGGTGCAGGATACGGGCGTGATTCAGGGCATCTCGCAGGCCAACCAATCCATCTCCTACACGGCCATGGCGGCCAAGCAAGAACAACTAGCGAAGATCATTCTTGAGGACCCGGCTGTGGAGAGCCTTTCCTCCTTCATCGGGGCCGACGGGATCAACACCACGCTCAACAGCGGCCGCATCTCCATCAACCTGAAGCCCCTCGATGAACGCAACCTGAGCGCCTCCGACGTGATCCGGCGGCTGGAGAGCAGCCTGAAGCAGGTGCAGGGCGTTCACCTGTACATGGAGCCGGTGCAGGACATCACCGTGGACGACCGCGTGACCCGCACCCAGTACCAATACACGCTGGTCGATCCCGATGTGGACGAGCTGAACGAGTGGACGAACAAATTCGTCGCCCAACTCAAAAAGCTGAAGGAACTGGAAGACGTGGCCACCGATCAGCAGACCGGCGCGCGCGCGGTGCAACTGGAGATCGACCGGGTGACGGCGTCGCGGTTGGGGATTGCGCCTACCACGATCGACAACACGCTGTACGATGCCTACGGCCAGCGCGAAATCAATACGCTTTACACGCAGCTCAACCAGTACCACGTGATCCTCGAAACCGCGCCCATGTGGCAGCAGAACCCGGCCAATCTGGGGGATCTGTACATCCAGTCCAGCGCCTCATCGGGAGCCAGCGGCGCCGGCGCTGCCACATCGTTTTCGCAATCCGCGTCGGCGTCGGCGGGCTCCAATGCGCTCACCACCTCGACGAAATATACTCCTTCCTCGCAGGTGGTCAGCGCACCCTCTTCGGTGCTGGCCGGGACCGGCAGCGCGGCAGGCGGTTCGTCGCAAAACGGCGGCAGCGCGGCGGGAACCACGCCCAACACCGCTATCGCCTCAGTAGGCGCCAACGCCATTCCGCTGGGCGCCTTCACGCACGCCACGCCGATTACCGAGGCGCTCTCGATCAATCACCAGGGGCAGTTCCCTTCCGTCACCGTCTCCTTCAACCTGGCAACGCACGCATCGCTGGGCACCGCCATCGAAGACATTGAAAAGGTGGTGAAGAACCTTGGCTTCCCGGCCAGCCTGCAATCCGACTTCCAGGGCACCGCGGCGTCGTTTCATAACTCGCTTTCGAATGAGGCTCTGCTCATTCTTGCCGCACTGGTCACGGTTTATATCGTCCTGGGCGTTCTCTACGAAAGCTTCATTCATCCCATCACCATTCTCTCCACGCTGCCCTCGGCGGGAGTGGGCGCGCTGCTGGCGCTGATGCTGTTCCGCGAGGATTTGAGCGTGGTGGCGATTATCGGCATCATCCTGCTCATCGGCATTGTGAAAAAGAACGGCATCATGATCGTGGACTTCGCGCTGGAAGGCGAACGCGAGCATGGCAAGGATGCGACGGAGGCCGTCTACGACGCCTGCCTGCTGCGTTTCCGGCCCATCATGATGACCACCATGGCCGCGCTGCTGGCCGGCATTCCGCTGGCCGCCGGAACCGGCCTGGGCTCGGAGCTGCGCCGTCCGCTGGGCATCGCCATGGTGGGCGGATTGTTGCTGAGCCAACTCCTCACCTTTTACACCACGCCGGTGATCTACATCTTTTTTGATAAAATCGCGCACCGCCTCGCCGGACGGCGGCCGTCGCAGGCGCCCGCAACCGGGCCGCAGCAGCCGGGCACGGAGAGCGCATGAACCTTTCCGCTCCATTCATCAAGCGGCCGGTCGGCACCACGCTGCTGACCGCGGCGGTGGCTCTGGCCGGCGCCATCGCCTTCGCTGTGCTGCCGGTGGCCCCGCTGCCGCAGGTAGATTTCCCCACCATCAGCGTCTCCTCCGGCCTTCCCGGAGCCAGCGCGGAGATCATGGCAGCCTCAGTGGCGACGCCGCTCGAGCGCCAGTTCAGCCACATTGCCGGCGTCACCGAGATGACCTCGTCGAGCTCGCTGGGAAGCACCAACGTGACGCTGCAATTCGACCTCAGCCGCAACATCGACGGCGCGGCCCGCGACGTTCAGGCTGCCATTAACGCTGCGCGGACATATCTGCCCGCCAACCTGCCCTCCAATCCTTCCTACCGCAAGGTGAATCCTGCCGATTCGCCGATCATGCTTCTCAGCATCACTTCAAACAAGTACGACGTGACGAAGCTCTATGACCTTGCCTCCACAATCCTGGAGCAGAAATTGTCGCAGATTCAAGGTGTCGGGCAAGTGGGAGTGCAAGGCGGCGCTACGCCCTCGGTGCGCGTGGAAATCAATCCCACCAAGCTGGAGAGCTTCGGCCTCACGCTGGGCAGCGTGCAGTCGGTGCTGAGCCTGCAAAATTCGCACGAGCCGAGGGGGCAGCTCTCGAACAACGGAGTGACCGAGGACATTATCACCAACGACCAGATCTCCACGGCAGCAGACTACCGTCCGCTGATCGTGGGATATCACAACGGCGAGGCGATCCGCCTCTCGGATGTGGCTGACGTCGTGGACTCGACGCAAAACCTTCGCGCCGCCGCCTACGCGGACGGCACAAGGGCGGTCTTCGTCATCATCTTCCGCCAGCCCGGCGCCAATATCATTCAGACCGTGGACCGCATCAAGGCGCAACTGCCGTTCCTTGAGGCCGTGCTCCCGCAGGGCGTTACCACCACCATGGTGCTCGACCGCACTACTACGATTCGCGCTTCGGTTTCGACCGTCGAGAAGACGCTGGTTGGTTCCGTCTGTCTGGTAGTGCTGGTGGTTTTTCTCTTCCTTCGCAGCCCGCGCGCCACGCTCATTCCCAGCGTGGCCGTTCCGGTTTCGCTCATCGGCACCTGCGCGGTGATGTATCTGTTCGACTACTCGCTCGACAACCTGTCGCTGATGGCCCTCACCATCGCCACCGGCTTCGTGGTGGACGATGCCATCGTAGTGATGGAGAACATCACCCGCCACCTGGAGAGCGGCATGGAGCCCGTTGCCGCCGCGCTCAAAGGCGCGCGGGAGATCGGCTTTACGGTCTTCTCCATCAGCATGTCCCTGATCGCCGTCTTCATTCCCATTCTCATGATGGGCGGCATCGTGGGGCGGCTATTCCGCGAATTCGCGGTCACGCTTTCGGCGGCCATCGCCGTCTCCATGGTGATTTCCCTTACCACTACGCCCTGCATGTGCGCACACCTGCTCAAGGCGCGCGATGAAGGCGAGCGGCACAACTTCTTCTACCGCACCAGCGAGAATGTCTTTAACGGCCTCCTCTGGACCTACCGGAAGTCGCTGCTCTGGGTGCTCGACAACTCATTGCTCATGCTGATCGTGTTTCTGCTCACCGTGGCGCTGAACGTGGTGGTGATCTACAGAATTCCGAAAGGCTTTTTCCCGCAGCAGGACACCGGGATAATTGCCGGCGGCATGCAGGGACCGCAGGATGCCTCCTTCCCTTTCATGAACTTTTCCACGTTGTCTCTGGTCAGCATCGTCAAAGCCGATCCCGCCGTGGCCCACGTCAACGGTTACACCGGGGGCGGAAATTCCGGCTTCATGTTCATTGCGCTTAAGCCGCTGGGGAACCAATGCAAGGAGTCGCGTTCCTGCAGCGTGCGCCAGGCCTCGGCAATGGATGTAATCAACCGCCTTCGGCCGAAAATGAATCGACTGCCCGTCGCCTCCGCATTCATGCAGCCGGTGCAGGATCTGCGCATCGGCGGCCGCTCCAGCGCCGCGCTCTATCAATACACCATTCAGACTGACAGTATTGCCGATCTTGCGCATTGGGGACCCATCCTGCTTCAGAATATGAGCAAGCTGCCCGGCCTGCAGGACGTGAACACCGACCAGCAGAACGGCGGATTGCAGGAGATGCTCACCTACGACCGCACCACCGCCGCGCGCCTGGGCCTGACGCCGCAATCGCTCGATTCGTCGCTCTACAGCGCCTTCGGGCAGTCAGAGGTTTCAGTCATCTACACCCAGCTCAATCAGTATTACGTAGTGATGGAAGTGGCGCCGCAATACTGGCAGGACCCCTCGGGCCTCAACAACATCTACGCTGCTCCGGGCAAGTCGGCGTCCGGCGGCTCATCGGCCGCGGGCATCAACGCGATTTCCCCCCTGCTCGGCGTGATGAAGCCGCACATCAGCACCACGCCGCTGCAGGTGAATCACACCGGACTCTTTCCTTCGGTGACCGTCTCCTTCAACCTGGCAAACGGCATGTCGCTCTCCGATGCCACGCGCGAGGTCTCGGAGATGGAGCAGCACCTGGGCGTCCCCGGCAGCATCCGCGGCTTCTTCGCCGGCACCGCGCAGGCCTACCAGGATTCGCTGGGCACCGAGAAATACCTGGTGATCACCGCTCTGCTGGCGGTTTTCATCGTGCTTGGGATTCTCTACGAGAGCCTGGTGCACCCCATCACCATCATCTCCACTTTGCCCTCGGCCAGCGTGGGCGCCATGCTGGCGCTGATGCTTTTCAAGATGGACCTGAACGTGATCTCCATCATCGGCATCATTCTGCTCATCGGTATCGTGAAGAAGAACGCCATCATGATGATCGACTTTGCGCTGCAGGCCGAGCGCAACGAGGGCAAGAACACGCGCGACGCCATCTTCGAAGCCTGCTTGCTGCGCTTCCGCCCCATCATGATGACCACCATGTCGGCCATTTGCGGCGCACTGCCGCTGGCCTTCGGAACCGGAACCGGCTCGGAACTGCGCCGCCCGCTGGGCATCACCATCGTGGGCGGACTGCTGCTGAGCCAGTTGCTCACCCTCTACACCACTCCGGTGATCTACCTGTTGATGGACCGCATGCGCATATGGGCGCTCAACCGGACTCAAGACGTGCTTCCCTCGACTGCCGAAGGAGCAGCGTCGTAACCCGAGAAGGACGATGACCATGGCCGCTCTCAAATCCCGAACAACGCAACGTGACGCATTCTTTCCGCGATTTTTGCGGAGAGGATGGGAGTGCAAGATTTTGCGATCGGCTGCCCAATTGTCTCTTGGTGTTGTCGCGCTCACTACCGGCTGCCGCGTCGGGCCGACGTATCACGCACCGGCCTCGCCGGCGGTGACCGCGCCCAACTACAAGGAGTCCACGGTCAACTTCCACGACGCCGAGGGGTGGAAGGTGGCCAGCCCGCAGGACGCGATGATCCGCGGCAACTGGTGGGAGGTTTTCGAGGAGCCGGAGTTGAACGCTCTCGAAGAGCAGCTCAACATCGACAACGAAAATCTCAAGCAGTACTTCCAGAACTACATGTCGGCCCGCGCCGTGATTGCCGAGGCGCGCTCCCAGTACTGGCCAACGATCCTGGCCAACCCCTCGTGGACGCGGTCGCGCGCCTCGGCCAACCAGAACGTCTCTTCGACGGCCACGACCGGAAGAACCTACGGACTTTGGAATCTTCCGTTGGACGTGTCGTGGACGCCGGACTTCTGGGGCAAGATCCGCAACGAGGTCCACGAGGCGCAATACGCGGCGCAGGTGAGCGCCGCCGACTTGCAACTGGAGAAATTGACTGAACAGTCAAGCCTGGCCGAGTACTATTTTGAGATTCGCGGCCAGGATATGCTGCAGCAGATTCTCGACCAGACGGTGGCCGCGGACAAGAAGGCGCTGGATTCGGCGCAGGGCGCCTACGACGCGGGAACCGGCGACCAGATTTCAGTGGTGGAGGCCAAGGCCACGCTCGAGGCCGCGCAGGCGTCGGACGTGAACGTGGGCCTGCTGCGCGCGCAGTACGAACACGCCATTGCCACGCTGCTGGGCAAGGTGGCCACCGATTTCACGATTCCCATAAAGCCGATGATCTACGCGGCGCCGCCTATTCCCACCGGCGTGCCCTCGCAGCTCGCCGAGCGCCGTCCCGACGTGGCCGCCGCCGAGCGCACGCTGGCTGAAGCGAACGCGACCATCGGCATCGGCTACGGCGCGTTCTTCCCCCAGGTGACGATCTCCGCTGACGCTGGATTTCAATCCGCGCTGTTCAAGCACCTCTTCGACTGGCCCAGCCGCATCTGGTCCATCGGCCCGTCGGCCTCGCAGGTGATCTTCGACGGAGGGCTGTATCGCGCCGAACTGCACCAGTATGAGGCCGCCTACAACGCCGACTTGGCCGCTTACCGGCAAACGGTGCTCATCGCATTCCAGCAGGTGGAAGATGCGCTTTCCGCCACGCGCACTTACTCGCAGCAGATTCTCCGCCAGAAGGAGGCGGTTGCATCGGCGCAGCAATATCTCGACCTGGAGATGGACCGCTATAACACCGGCGTCGATCCATACGTGGACGTGGTGCTGGCGCAGACCACGCTGCTCGACGACCAGGTTACGCTGAATTCACTTCAGGTGGAGGAGATGATGTCGTCGGTGCAGTTGGTGCAGGCGCTGGGCGGAGGTTGGGACCCCTCGCAGCTTCCTACGCCGGAGCAGGCGGGCGCGAAGACAGTCAAAACGGACTACACAATGCAGCAGTAGCGGGTGACGCGCCTTGCGGCGGGTTCAGCGATACCACGGCAGAGACTGCGGTCGGCACCTATCGTTGCAGAAGCAGCGCAACCTTACGCCACGATGTTGTTCAGCGGCCCCACCAGCCGGTTTGCGGCTTCGCCATCAACATGGCTGAGTTCCATGAGCAGCGCCTGCATTGTGATTTGAAATGCACGTTTCAGCTCGGAAGGCTCGAGCGACCTGGGCATGCATTCCGCGGCCACGTCCCGCTCCAATGCCGGCAAATCATCCAGCCCGCGTCCTTGCTGCGGAGTCACGCCGCAGCGCAGGCAGGCAAGCTCGCCGACGTGGCTGCGCATGCCGCTCAACATGTACTCCGCCTGCAGCATCCGGCCGCGGGCGAGACTCGAGCGCACATGGAGCGCGTAGAGCCATGCCATCCCGACGAGAGTGAGCGGATCCGGCGGCGGCGCAGGCTGCGCTGGCCCTGCCTGGCCAAAGATGAGCCGGAAATTCGGTCCGATGGCGGCAAAATCTTGCCCGCGCCAGAAGGCGATGTCCACCTGCAACGTGTTCTTGAGCAGAAAGACACGGAACAGTGTCGGGCCGCGCATCACATCCACGTGAGCGATGGCTCCGTGATGGCAGTAGAGACGGTCGGTCCACTCGGCGACCACGCCCTCATGGGAGGCGTCCGGCTTGAGGCAAAGAGCCAGATCGATGTCGGACCAGCGGTCCAGCCGTGAGGAGGCCGCCGATCCAGTGTGCGCCGCGCCGGAAAGATTCAGATCGCGCTGCGCGGCAGCGATGAGCTCGCTGCGAAGATGCTCGCGTTGGTCGGGAGTGAAGATTGCCACTGCAGAAGATGTTAGCGACGGGCCGCCGATCGGTTCAAGTGCCCGCCGGGAGCCCCAACTCACAAATCGGCCGCATATCTGCTTCGCTCGAAGCGACTCGGCCACAAAGAATAGAGCCGCACGCTAGTTTTCTGAGGGCATGTCGGCATGGTCGATGACAAACACCTGGGCAGGGCGTCTTTCTTCCTGCAACTTCAATCCCAGTTGCTCCTGAATGGCGGTATAAAGACCAGGCAAGGAGTTATTCGTATCGTCGCCCGAGCGGCCTCCTTCCGTTTGCAACTCATCGGGTGTCCATCGCAGAGCCAAATCGTATCTCCCCGTGATTCCAGTCCCATCGAACACGGGACGATCTGTAACAAAGCGTTGAAGGAATGCGGCGAAATCAGCCATAGTAGCGTTCGACGCCGTCAACTGACCCGGCAGATAGCCGACGCCGGGAATCTGGTTGGGCGGCCTTGTACTTTTGTTCAGGTTGGGGCCGCTCTTTGCGGCCACGATCTCGAACACGGACAGGTCCCTCGTTTCATGGTGAGCCGTGAAGTGGAAGCGATCTGTCAGGAGATTCTGCACCATCTTTTTGAAATCGTCCGAAGATGGCCTGGTTGGAGTCTCAGGATCGCCGACAAGGTCAAATTTTTGGGTCGTCAACCACTTGGGCCCACCGACAATTTCCTTCTCTTGAATTCCGAAGGCATACTTGAGCAAATCGACTAAGGATGTATCGGTAGTTGCGAACCGGTTGCCTCGAATTTGCAACGTTCGAGATTCTTCCGGACTGCTTGGTTTGATCGTGGCCACCTGAAACCTGGGAGTTGCTGCGGAATTGTCCGAAGATCCAGACGTGGGGATCTGGCCAAACGCCGAAACCGTCAGCACGCCGAGGATGAGAGACCTGAGCATCTGATGCAGGACCCGCAGGCCGACCGTGCGCTGTTCGGCCCAAGCCGCGCCCTTTGAAACCTGCGCACGGGCAAGATGGTCAGCCTTGGCTGCGCGACACTCTATTGCGACGCCCGGTAGCAGATGTTGTCGCCCTCCAGCCGGTACTCGGCCGAGCAGACTTCGCCGCCGCAGATCATCATTTCGCCGGCGTAAAGCTGGCGGCGCGTGATCAGTCCCAGGGTGCCGCAGCGCGGGCAGGACATGACGGCTACATAGGGATTCTGCGCCTGGCCCAGCTTGGCCTGGTTTTCCAGCAGGAAAACCGTTCCGGGGTCCATTCTCTCGGGGATCCATTCTTCCAGAAACTGCAAGTCGGCTGACATCGTTCCCTCCATGGGCATTGATGTAACCGAGCCGTAAAGTATCTTCTGACCGGCTCTGTTTTCGTGCAACAGCAGCTGCGAATGGCAAGTGCGAATTGTAGACCGAGGGTACTCTATTTCAAGACAGTGTTGCCGATGCGTCCCGTTTCGTCAACCGGAAACGAGCGCGGGGAGTATCCGGCGTTACTCCCCGGCCCGGTACGGATGGTTCATTCCCATCACCCGAACGGGTGACCTTTCACTATTTCGATGCTTCCATTCCCTCCCTCGCATGCGAAAGAGCGAACTCGTCGATGGCCTTGTAGGTTTCCTGATTGCGCAGGATGGCCTCTAC
Organism: uncultured Acidobacteriaceae bacterium; assembly: GCA_963770555.1. Lineage (GTDB taxonomy): Bacteria > Acidobacteriota > Terriglobia > Terriglobales > Acidobacteriaceae > Telmatobacter. Next base: position 1,202,190 of record CAVYQC010000005.1, on the reverse strand, counting down.
GTATTCGCGGGTCTGGGTGAAGGGAATGGACTCCACGAATTCGTCGATACCCTGATAGGGACCGGCCGCCTCCCAGTCCGCGACGCGGTTGTCGCCGGCGTTGTAAGCCGCCAGCGCATACTCCTCGACGCCGCCGAACTTGTCGAGCATCTGGCGCAGGTAGCGCGCTCCCAGCCGGATGTTGGTCTCCGGGTCGAGAAGCTGAAAGGTCTGGAAGCGGGTCAAACCTTCCTCGTGCGCCATGGCGCGGCCGACGGCAGGCAGCAACTGCATGAGCCCATAGGCGTTGGCATAGGAGACTGCCGCGGGATTGAACTCCGACTCCTGGCGGATGAGTGAAGCCACCAGATAGGGATTGAGATTGTTCCTGGCCGATTCGGACTTGATGATGTCCCAATACGGCTCGGGATAGAGAATGCGCCAGTAGACCAGCGGAATGGAATCGATGGAGGCGGTGGTGGCGTAAGGCAGCGCTCGCTTGAGGGCGTGCAGGGCGCGGAAGGCCTCGCCATAATTTGCGTAGATCTGCGCTTCGGCCAGCGCGCTCCAGGAAGCGGAGTCCGGATCGGCCTTGATCTCGTCGGCAATGTACTCGTTGAGGCCGGCGTTGGCGAGCAGCCGCGCCTTGGCCAGATGCGGGCTATCGACGGGAAAGCTGTCCACCAGTTTCGGCTCGGGCAGAGGCTGGAACTGATCGAGCTGGGGTTCCTGAGCGGGCTGCATCTTGCCCAGCGCTTCCAGGCGCTCGCGGGCCATCTGCGCGTAGAAGTAATGCTGGTAAGCGCGCAGGATGGCGCGGTAGTTGGCCGCCGCCAGCGCCGGGTAATGATCCTCGGTCTCGTAGAGCCGCCCGCGCCAATAGAGGGCAGAGACGGTTTCCGGCGCGGCGGGATAGAGCTTGATCTGCTCGTCGAAGATGCGCGCGGCCTCGGCGTATTGTCCCTCGCGGTAGCTCAGCCAGCCGGCGCGCCAGTGCGCCGCCGCGGCGTTCTTGCTTTCAGGAAAATGCGCGGCCAGGTAACTGTAATGCTCCACCGCCTTGGGAAAGTCGCGTTTGAGCATATACATATTGCCGGCGGAGAACAATGCGTCGGCCAGCCACGGGCTGCGCGGAAAGCGAGTCTCCATCTCGGCGACAATGCGCTCCAGGTCGGCGGAGGCGTCGCGGTCGCGCGCCAATTCCAGAAGCAGGTCGAGCCGCCGCGCTCCGTTTTCGTCGCTGGTGTCGGGCAGCGCCTGCACCTGTGCCGGCGTAAGCCGCTTCAGCTTCAGCTCGCAGGCGGCCTCGGCCACGGCGAAGCCGTTGCGGTCCGCCACGCCGAGCTCGTGGACGCGCGCCAGCACGCGATACTGCTCTTCGGCTTCGCTATAGCGCCCGGCGTCGTAGTAGGCGTCGCCCAGGGTGCGCAGCTCGGCCACGGTGAGCGTGGCTTCAGCGCCGGTTTGCGTCAGGCGCGCACGGGCTGTCAGCGCCTCAGCGCTGAGGGGATGGCCGAGCAGCAGCTTCTTGAAGATGGCGTTTGCGGTGTCCTGCTGGCCCAGCGCCAGCTCCACCTGCCCCTCGGCAAGCTGATAGCCGGTGCGGTCCGCGGCATCGGTGTCTTCGGCCTTGGCCAGCACCGCGCGCGCGGCGCCGGGATTTCCCATACCGAGCAGCACGTTGGCTTCGAGCTCGGGGGCGCGATCGTCAAAGATGCTGTCAGGGTAGCGATCCGTGAAGCCCTTCAGCAACGCTTCCGCGGCCTGTTCCTGGCCGGCTTCGTGACTGGCCTCGGCGCCGAGAAAATCGGCGTAATCGGCCAGCTCCTGGCCATCGCGCCGGGCCTGGGCGAGGCTGGAAACAGCTTCGGCGTAGCGCTTGTCCAGCAGATACGCGTGGCCCAGCGCCAGGTAAGCGGCCGCGGCAGCCTCGCCGGTGTGGCGGTGCGCGTAGGCGGTCACGCCTTCATAGGCCTCCGAAGTGCGCAGCAAAGCCAGTTGCTGGGCCATGGGCCGCAGCTCCGTGGAGGCTACAAATGCCTGTTTGATTCGCGCCGTTCGCGCCGTCCGGGCCGCGCGGCTCAAGGTTCTTTTCGTCGGCCGGCGATGATGCTGGCTCGTGGCCGCATGCTTCGCGGCTGTCCGGTTGCGGGTGACCGTGGACTGGGCCGAATGCGCCGCCGGGTCGCCGGTGCCCTTCGCATCCTGCGCGGCGGCAGGCAGCGCGGCCATCCGCAGCGAAAGCAGAAGCGCCAGCACGCGCAAGGGCGCCTGGCGGAAAACAAGGCCGGAGGAATACCGCACCGTCATATCTTCACTCTATCCCCGTTTTCATTCCCTCGACGCTCGACTGAACCACTCGTGTTACGGGAATGGGGCTTTGGTGTTACAGGATTGGACATGGCCGGCCCGGTTTGGTCCCGCCAGCCGGCGTCCGGTACACTCTTCTTTTGGGGCCCGGCCGAGTCTTTTGGCCAGTGGAGGGAATGTTCTCCCGGGACCCCGCCGATTTCCTGGAATTCCCGCATCCAACGCCCATGTCGACCATCCAATCGATTGCAGGAGAAAACGAGCAGCATCCCGACGTGGCCCTGGTTGAGAGGGTGCGCGCCGGGGATGTCTCGGCCTACGATACGCTGGTCCGCAAATACGAGCGGCAGATCTTCAGGATTGCGCAGCACATTACGCAAAACCGCGAAGACGCCGAAGACGTAATGCAGGACGCGTTTTTGAAGGCGTACGAGAAGCTCGATCAGTTCCAGGGGAATTCGAAATTTTACACATGGCTGGTTCGAATTGCGGTCAACGAAAGCCTGATGCGGCTGCGCAAGCGGCGCACCGGGAAAATGGTCTCGATCGACGAGGATATGGAGACCGACGAGGGGGCCGTTCCGCGCGATCTGGCCGACTGGGCTCCCAACCCGGAGCAGAATTACAACCAGTCCGAACTGGCCGAGATTCTGCGCAAGACCATCCAGGGCCTGCCGCAGGGCTTTCGCGTGGTCTTCGCCCTGCGCGACGTGGAGGGCCTGTCTACCGAGGAGACCGCCGAGACATTGGGACTGAGCGTACCTGCCGTGAAATCGCGCCTGCTGCGCGCGCGGCTGCAACTGCGCGAGCGGCTCAGCCGCTACTTCCGCAGGAATACCGGACCGGCGGTTGCGCAGGAAGCGGGGACGAAATAAAGTGACCTGCACCGAGTTTCTCCAGCTTCTCGACGACCTGATCGACGACACGGTTACCGTCCCCATTCGTACCGAGATCGAGCAGCACATGCACAAGTGCAGCCACTGCGAAGTGATTTTCAATACCACCCGCAAGACCATAGAAATCTATCGATCCCACGAGATTTACGACCTGCCCTCCAATCTCCGCGAACGACTTCATGCCGCCATCATGGCGCGCTGCAAAAAGGGCTACTGAAGGTTGTGCGGCGTCCGGTGCGAATTTAAGTTTCAATTCAAGCGCCGCGCAGGCCCGAGAATTCTCTCGACATCGAATGCGAAGCCGCACTATTCTGGCGGCCATGAGAGACTTCGATTCGTATTTGGCGGCCGTCAGGCAAGCCTACTCTACGGGGGGCGACCATCGCGCCGAGATTTTTGACACCGACGACGTTGCCGAGCCAACGGACCGGGAACTGGTAAATTTTCTGGGAACCCTGCTGGGAATTGTGGGCACCGAGACCGGGAAGCTGGGCGGCGCGAAGCAGCAGACACAAGTGGACGCGCGCAGCAATGCCATCCGGTCACTGATGGATTTTGCCAACACTGCGCCGGTCACTGGTGCCTTCAGCCATCTCACCAGGAACACCGTGTGCTTTCAACTAGCGCTGCGGGTGCGGCGGCCGAAGATCATCGATCAGGACCAGACCACGCTGTGCGGGGTGGTTGCGCTGGTGGTCGATCTGGCCAAACGCGATCCGGTGCGGTACGCGCGCACGGCGGCGCAATTGTTTGAAACCGGCCGCTCGAAGTGGGGCAACACCGAGCTTGCCCCCAGCCTGCTGGTGCGTACCGGGTTCAAGAGCCTGACGCCGCAAGCGGATTACATCATGCTGGCATCGATTCGCGACACTTGGGCGATCATCATCGGGAATGAAACCATCCGCGATGTCCTCACCCTCACCAAGCCGGGCGCGCTGTGCGATTTTCTGGCAGACGCCGGTTATACCGATATTCTGGACCGCACATTTCTGGAAATGACGAAGGCGCTGTCGACGCTGAACGCGCTCACCCCGCACTCGCTGCATGGCCAGACCCACCTCCCCGGGGACCAGGGCATCAAGAGCCTGCGCCAGGCGCAAGTGGAAATCGAGGGCGGGCGAACGGTGGTCATGAATGCAGCGGTCGACTTTTCGAGGGGGTTGAAGAATGGAGCGTTCACCAAGGGCGCCGCTCCCGGCCCCATCGGCGCCGGGGAAACCCATTGGACCCTGTTGCGGAAACTGACGATCCAGAACAACGGAGACGTCTTCGTCCGCCTGATTACCTGGGGCGGCGCGCGCGAAGCCACTATCCCTCAAGACGTATTCCTCTCATATTATTGCGGTTATGTAAGCGCGAACCCCTGCTGAAGGGAGCACAAGGCCGCAGGCGCAGCCGTTCCCCGTTGGCATCTTGAAGTTCCGCCGATTGTGTGCCACGCTTGGCATCATGATCGCTTCGCGCGTCCCCCTTTTGGCGCTGGCGGCTTTTTCACTGTGCGCGCGGGCACAAGAGCCGGCCCAGCCGGTACAGGAGCCTGCCGCACCGCCACAGCAGGCCACCGCACCGGCACAGCAGCCGGCTCCGGAAAACCTCACCGTGCGGGTTACGGACGAGAATGGGGCGGCGTTTGCGGGGGCCGAGGTGCAGATCGACGCACCCGCTGCCGGCGCTGCGGCGCCGCTCAAGACCGACGCACAAGGCCAGGTTGCTATCGATCTGCCCTCCGGGCCGCACACCGTCACCGTCTCGGTGCCCGGCTTCGACCCCTTGACCAGCCATATCGATTTGAAGCCCAAGGACACGCAAACCATTGCAATCAAACTGTCGGCCGCACCTCCTCCCTACGTTTGGGTGGTGGGATCGGACGGCCGGATCGAGCCCCGGACCCCGGAGATGGACGCACACATCCCCTTCGAGCCGATGCAGACTCTGGCGCCGCTTCCGGCACGTACGCGGCGACGGTTTCTCTGAACTTCCCTGAACTTCCGCGGCCCGGCCGCAACTTTCCTGGAAAATGGGCGTTAGCCTACTTAAGGAAGCTCGTGCCGTGTTTTCCCCAGGCCATCCCTTGCGCACTGGGACGCCAGCCCTCAAGGAGCCGATTCAAGTGCCGATTCGCGAATCGTTCCGAGCCTGTCTCGCGGTCCTGCTGTGCTGTTCGTTGTGCACAACCGCGCAACCCGGCCCCGCCCAATCCTTGGCCCAGTCCGCGCCCCAGAGCCCAAGCCGGGACGGCGCACCGACCGCCGCTTCCTCCGCAATCCAGCCTGCCTTGCATGGCCGCCGCCCCGAGTACAAATCCGACCAGATGCAAGGCGACGAACGCATCCTGCACGCGCTGAACCGGTTTACATTCGGTCCCCGGCCCGGTGACCTGGAAGCCGTGCGCGCGATGGGCCTGGAACAGTGGTTCGAAAGCCAACTGCACCCGGCGAGCCTGGACGAAACCGAGCTCGACGCGCGCTTGGCGCAGTTCCCCGCCATGCAGTGGAGCACGGAAAACCTTCTCTACCGCATGCCTTCGAACGCCGTCATCCGCCAGGCGATGAATGGGCGCGAGTCGATTCCGCAAGGCCCGATTCTGCGCGCCGTCTATGAGAACCAGATCTACCGGCTGCAGGAGAAAAGGGCAGATCAAGCTCAAAAGCAGCCAAATCCAGCCCAGAACATGCAGCCAGGCGCGCAGGATCAGGGACAGTCCATGGCCGGCAACAGCATGAGCGAATCTTCGCCCGGCGCGGCGCCTATGGCCGCAGCCTCGAATAGCGACGCTGGAATGCCCGGCGATGCACCGGCTACTGCGCCCGTTCCCTCGGCAACCATCTTGAACCAGCTCGATCAGCTCACCGCGTCTGCTGAGCGGCCCGCAAGCGACCGGACTGCCAACCCCGGGCCAGCAACCGGTCAGGCGACGGAACACCCAGCCGGCCCGGCGAACGATCCCGCCGCTGATTCCACGTTCGATCAAGGGCAGTTGGCTGATCTTCTGGCTCTCGCGCCGCCGCAGCGTATTGCAAAGCTGGCGGCCATGCAGCCGGCCGACTTCGACGCCTTCTTCAAGTCCCTTCGCCCGCCGCAGCGGGCGCGGCTGGTGGCCGACATGCGGCCCGAGCTGCGTGAGACCGTGGCTGACCTCGAAAACCCGCAGCGGCTGCTCGGCGAAGAGCTGATGTCCGATCGCCTGGCGCGCGACATTTATTCCAACGCCCAGCTCGAAGAGGTGATGACCGATTTCTGGCTCAACCACTTCAACGTGTACCTGCGCAAGAACGAGGAGACGCCGTATTACCTGGTGAGCTACGAACGCGACGTGATCCGTCCGCGGGCGCTGGGCAAGTTCGAAGACCTGCTGGAAGCGGTGGCGCACAGCCCGGCCATGCTGCTTTACCTCGACAATGCCGAGAGCGTCGGCCCCGATTCGCCGGCCGCGGAGCGCGCCAGATTCGTGGATGCGCGCCGGCCCGCCAACCAGCGCAAAGCCCCTGAAGGCATCAACGAAAACTACGCTCGCGAGCTGATGGAGTTGCATACTCTCGGAGTCAACGGCGGCTACACGCAAGCCGACGTCATTCAGGCGGCCCGCGTGCTCACCGGCTGGACCGTCGATCGGCCGCAGCGGGGCGGCGCATTTATCTTCAATCCCAATCGCCACGAGCCGGGCACGAAAAAAGTTCTGGGCAAGAAAATCAAGGAAAATGGGGAAAGAGAAGGCGAGGAGCTGCTCCACTTGCTGGCCACGCGGCCGGCCGCGGCGCAATTCATTTCGCGCAAGCTCGCGATTCGATTTGTGAGCGACGACCCGCCCCAGGCGCTTGTGGACCGCATGGCCAAGACTTATCTCTCGAGCGGCGGCGACATCTCGGCGGTGATGCGAACGCTGTTCCGCTCGCCCGAGTTCTGGACGGCCAGCGACTACCGCGCCAAGGTGAAGACGCCGATCGAGTTCGTGGTCTCGGCGGTGCGGGCCGGCAATGCGGAGATTGTGAACTATCTGCCGCTCGAGAACGCTCTGCGCCAGATGGGCATGCCGCTCTACGGCTGCATTCCGCCCACCGGCTACAAATGGGATGAGGCCGACTGGGTGAGCACCGGCGCACTGGTCGATCGCATGAACTTCGCGCTCAATCTTGCCGCCAATCGTCTGCCCGGCATCACCGTAAACTGGACCCCGTACTCCGGCAACGCCGGCATGGCGGCCAATGCCGAAATTCCCACTCCGGAGGCGGAAGAAGCGCGCCTCGAGCCGCTGCTGGTTGCGGGCGGAGTGAGCCCGGCTACACGCTCGGCCGCGCTCAAGCAATTTGAGGCGCAAAGCGCGCAAGACCCCGCACCGGTGCGGCCGATGGCCGCCGCCGCCCGGCCCTTCAACCGCGGCCGCGCCGCTTCTGCAGTGGAGCGGCAGGATCAGGTGCTGGCTGGATTGCTGATCGGCTCGCCGGAGTTTCAGCGGCGCTAGCGCGCCGAGCCGTCAGCTCTCAGCTATCAGCTTTCAGCTGTCGGCCTGGCGGCGGGAGAACGAAGATCGGTAGAACTCCAACATGGCCCACGGGCAGTTGATGCTTTGCGCTGGAATCAGGTGGAACTGATAGCTGAGAGCTGAGAGCTAAGGAGAAGCACAATGAATCGGCGATTTTTTCTGCATCAAGGCGCTCTTGCGGTTGCAGGCACCGCGGCGATCCCCAGCTTTCTTGTTCGCAGCGTGCTGGCTGAAAGCACGGGATCGCCGGGCCAGCGATTGGTTGTCATCTTCCAGCGCGGCGCGGCCGACGGGCTCAACGTCGTAGTGCCTTACCGCGAGAAGAATTACTACTCGATGCGCCCTACCATCGCGATTCCGCAGAACCAGGTCGTCGATCTGGACGGATTTTTTGGCTTGCATCCATCCCTTGCGGCATTCAAACCGCTCTACGATCTGGGCCATCTGGCGATTGTGCACGCCGCCGGCTCGCCGGACATGAGCCGTTCGCACTTCGACGCCCAGGACTACATGGAATCGGGCACGCCGGGCGTAAAGGAAACGGAAGACGGCTGGCTGAACCGCGCGCTGCAAGCCGAAGACCTGCGACACCGCTGTCAAGGCACCTGCGAGCGCACAGCGTTTCGCGCACTGGCTCTGGGCGCCGAGGTTCCGTTGACGCTGGCCGGGCGCATTCCCGCCATTGCGCTCAACAACGTGAACGGCTTTACGGTTGCCGGGCGCGGACCCAACCCCTCGCCCGCAGCCAGCGCGTTTGAGGCCATGTACGCCGATTCGGGCGACCACATCTTCCACGCCGCCGGCGACGAGACGTTTGAAGCCGTGAACATGCTGCGCGCCGCCAACCCCGCGCAATACCAGCCCGCGGCGGGTGCGGCCTATCCCAACAGCGAATTCGGCAACAGCATGAAACAGATTGCGCAGTTGCTCAAGGCCGACCTGGGCGTAGAAGCGGCGTTTACCGATGTGAGCGGCTGGGACACGCACCAGAACCAGGGCGGCGTAAACGGCCAGCTCGCCAACCGGCTCGGCGACTTTTCCGCGAGCATCGCCGCCTTCTGGCGCGACCTGGGCGACGGCGCGGAGAACGTCACGCTGGTCACGATGTCGGAGTTCGGCCGCACGGCGCACGAAAACGGTACCGGCGGCACCGATCACGGCCACGCCAATGCAATGTTTGTTCTCGGCGGGCAGGTGAAGGGCGGCAAAGTCTACGGCCGCTGGCCGGGGCTTGCTAATGAGCAGCTCAACCAGGGACGCGATCTGGCGCTGACCACGGATTTCCGCGAGGTGCTTGGCGAAGTGGTCACACGCTCACTCGGAGCCACCAATCTTGAGATGGTCTTCCCCGGCGCGGGACTGGCGCCAGCACGGTTCCTGCGGCTGGTTTGAGCAGTCCAGAGACGGTGGTCAGCGATCAGCGATCAGGGGTCAGCGGTCAGCGGTCAGTGATCAGTGATCAGTGATCAGGGATCCGCCTTCTATTCCCTGTTCCCTATTCCCTGTTCCCTGCCCTTCTCACTCCGTCCGCAGGGCCTCGGTTGGATTGACGGACGCGGCGCGGCGCGCGGGCAGGAAGCTCGCAACCATGGAGGCTACGCCGAGCACGACAGCCACGGCGCCAAGAGTCGGCGCATCCCATGCCTCGACGCCGAAGAGCAGCTTGCGCATCAACAGCGAAGCGCCCATTGCACTGACCAGCCCAACCCCGAGTCCGACCACCGTGAGCCGTCCCGCCTGGCGCAGCACCATCTTGTAGACCGTGCTCCGCTGCGCTCCCAGCGCCATGCGCACGCCGATTTCGCGCGTGCGCCGGCTCACCGAATAGGCGATCACGCCATAAAGCCCCACCACGCCCAGCACCAGCGCCATGGCCGCGAAGCCGCCCACCAGCCAGGTGGAGAAGCGATGCAGCAAGGACGATTGTGTGGATTCAATCTGGTCGGTCATGGTGATTTCGCCATACGTGCCCAGATTGGGGTCGATCTGGTGCAGCGTGCCGACCACCGAGGGCAGGATCGCCTTTTCATCCTGCGCGGTGCGAACGGCAACCGCGAAAAAGCTGTCGGAGCTGTGATAGATCGAGAAATACTCGCTTGGCCAAACCTCGCCATCGAGCTCGCCTTCGCGCACGTCGCCGATCACGCCCACGACCTGGCGCATCGAAGCCGGCGACAGATCTCCGTTGGCGATCTGTTTGCCGATGGGGTCTTCGCCGGGAAAATATTTCCGGGCCAGCGCCTCGTTGATGACGGTCACTTGGGGATGGCTTGCGTCATCGGACTCGGTAAACCAGCGGCCACGCACCAGCCTCGCCTTGAGCGTGGCAAAGTAAGCAGGCGTTACGTCGCGCTCATTCACCTCGTTGTGCTCGCCATGGAACGGCTTGCCCACAATCCGAATCCAGTCGGTATCGCAGTTGCATTGCACCGGCAGGTCGCTGGTGATACCTACCGACTGCACGCCGGGCAGGGCGGAAAGACGCCGCTCGATCTCGCGATAGAGCGCCACCTTCTGGTCGGGCCGGGAGTAGATATTTTCGGGCGTGATCACCTGCACCGTGGCCAGGTGCGAGGAATCGAATCCGTTGTCCACGTGCAGCAGCCGGTAGAAACTGCGGCCGAGCAATCCCGCGCCGACAAGCAGCACCACGGCCACGGCCAGCTCAACGACCACCAGGTTCGCGCCCAGCCGCTTCCACAGCCTTCCCGCCGCGGCCCGGTCTCCATCGGCCAGCCCATCGCGCATGTCTTCAAACGATAGCCGCAGCGCCGGAGTTGCGGCCAGCAGCAGCGCAGCCAGGAGAGCGATCCCGGCGGCAAAGGCGCCGGTGTGCGCGTTCATGCCTACGCCGGCGAGAAACGGCATTCCATCCGCCATGACCTTGGGGACCAGACGCTTGAGCAGCGTCATCGTCCAGCCGGCCACCAGAGCGCCGGCCAGACAGCCCGCAAAGGCCAGCAGCAGGCCCTCGGTGACGAATTGCCGCACCAGCCGAACCCGGGTGGCGCCCAGCGCGCCGCGCACGGCGATCTCGCGGCGCCGGCTCTCCGAGCGCACCAGCACCAGGCTCGATACGTTCACGCAGGCAATCAGCAGAAGCAAGCCGGCGCCAGCCAGCAGCGTGAGCAGAATGGGCCGCACTTTGCCAACGATGATTTCGGAAAGTGGGCCAACGGCCGCGCCCTGCCCCTGGTTCGAGTCGGGATACTGCTTTGCCAACTCGGCCGCAATCGCCTTCATCTCGGCGCGCGCCGACTCCACGGTTACGCCGTCGCGCAGCCTGCCTACGCCAAAGAGATCGTGGCAGCTTCGCCGCTGTTCGCATCCGTTCTTTTCGAGCAGCGGAACCCAGAGCTCGGCGATGCCGCGCGGCGCAAACGAAAATTCGCGCGGCAGCACTCCGACGATGGTGTAGTCCGTATTGCTCAGGCTGATCGATTGCCCGATTACGTCGCGCCGCCCGCCGAATCGCTTCAGCCAGGTGCCGTAAGTGAGGATGACGATGGGCGGTTTGCCGGGCCGGTCCTCACCGGGAAGAAATCCCCGGCCCAGCATCGGCTTCACGCCCAGCGTCGAGAAAAATCCGTCGCTGACCCGCGCCACCGGCACCGGCACAGTGCCTGAGGACGTGCGCATCAGAAAGCCCATGCCGCTATAGGCTTCAAGCGAAGCGAACGAGTGGTTCATCCGCTTCCAGTCGTCGTAGTCGTCGCGAGAAAGATTGGAGCGGGGAAACATCGCGCTCATTTCGTCTACTGACATGAGCCGGCCCGGCGCCGCGTAGGGCAGCGGCTCCAGAAGCGCCGCATCCACAAAACCGAAGATGGCCACACTGACGCCCATGCCGAGAGCCAGGATGACGACGGCGGTGAGCGCGAACCCTGGGGTGCGGCGGAATTGGCGCAGGGCGAAGCGCAGGTCCTGAAGCACGGTTTCCGCGCGGAAGCCGATGACCGCGTGGCTCCGCTCGTGGTGGCGCTCCGCATTGCCGAATTGCCGCAACGCCGCATAGCGAGCGGCTTCCGCCGCCATGCCGCCGGCCTTGAGCTCCGCTTCCAACTGCGCGCGGTGAAAGGCCATCTCCTCGTCCAGTTCGTTGCGGAACCGCTTCCGTCCGAAGAGTATTGCGAGCCTTCTCAGGAATTGCGTGGCTGCATTCATCTAAGCCTCCTGCGCATCGCGAAGCACGCGCCCGATGGCCGTGATCATCTGCTCGAACTCGGTAAGCTCGATGCCCAATTGCTTTCGCCCCGCGGAAGTGAGCGTGTAAAAGCGCGCGCGGCGTCCGGTTTCGGTCATCTTCCACTCGGCCTTCACCCAGCCCTGCTGCAAGAGCCGCTGCAGGGCCGGATAGAGCGAGCCTTCTTCCACGGTAAGCACATCGTCGGAAAGCCGCTTGATGGACAGAGCGATGCCGTAGCCGTGCAGCGGGGCGCGGGTGAGCGTCTTGAGGATGAGCATGTCGAGGGTTCCGGGCAGCAAATCGGGTTTCCTGGCCATGGGCTGTATATATAGTTTATCTATGGATAGGATGTCAAGGGCGGAAAATAGGGGCCAAGGGGAACGAGGGACAAGGGAACAAGGGAACAGGGAACAGGGAATAGGGACCGAGAAGCGGCAATGGAAGAACCGCGGAACAGCAGCGCTGTCCGCGCCGCACTCCAGTGCAGTGGATTCCATCCCGTTCACTCGCCGATTCCGCGCGTCTCGCAGGAGAAACTCCGATTCTGAACCTCCTTGAATGCGCCGTCGCGGCTTACGTTGAAAGCCGCGTCTATTTCTTTCCGGTTTCTCAGTTCCCTTCTTCGTCCTCATGCCGTTGAACGCTTCGGGTTACAGCATTTTCGATCCTGCTCTATACAGGAATCACGAGGCGAAGTGGCATTTTCCTCAAGAAAATGCCACCTTGAATGCCGCCGAAATGTCAACAAGTGGATCGAAAATGCTCTAGCATAGAAGCAAGCCGCCCTCCGTGGCGCGCCGCTCGCTCCTCACCCCATGTCGCCGAGAAAGACCAAACTTCAGGTAGTCGCGGGCAAACGGGCCGCCGCACCCGGCGGCAAACAGCCCGCCAAGCCGGCGCCGCCCGCTGCGCAATCGGCCAAAACCGCGGCCGCGTCCTGGCCAACCGCAAAAGCCGCGCCGCCCCAAATTTCAGGCCGCTGGCTGCTTTTGGCGGTTTCCGCGGTCTTCGCCGCGGCGGCCGTCTGCGCCTGGGGCGCCTTGTGCCTGCTCTTCTGGCAAGGCAGTTGGCAGTTGCTTTACCACCCCTCGTCCACGGTCGCGCGCACGCCGGCCAGCATTGGCTTGCCCTTCGATCCCATCGGCTTCGCAACCACCGGTTCCGGCCTGCCGCGCTTGAATGGCTGGTGGGTTCCCGCCGCGTCTGGCTCGCGCCTGGGCCGCTACACCGTTCTCCACCTGCACGGGCAGAACGGCAATCTCGGCGACACGGTCGATCACCTCGCCCAACTGCACGCCGCCGGCGTGAATGTCCTGGCCTTCGATTATCGCGGCTACGGCCGGAGCCGCTTTGCGCATCCCACTGAAAAACGCTGGCTTGAGGACGCCGGTTGGGCGCTTCAATATCTCACTGCGACGCGCCACATCGATCCCGGCGCCATTGTGCTCGACGGCAGCAGCCTGGGCGCGGACCTCGCGCTCGAGCTCGCCGCATCGCACCCCGAGCTGGCTGGCGTGGTCGTAGAATCGCCGCTTGGAGACGCCACCGGCGCCATCTTCGGCGACGCGCGCACCCGTCTGGTCCCCGCTCACCTGCTGGTCAGCGATCGCTGGGACCTGGCGGCTCCGGCAGCGGCGCTGCGCATTCCCTCACTTTGGTTCTTGCCGTTTCCCCAATCCACCGCAAGCAACGGCCTGCCTGAAAACCCTGAGGTCTTTCGCAAGGTCTCGGCGCCCAAGATGTTCGTCTGGCTGCCCCCCGGCCAAACCACAACCGTGAACTTTGCCGATGAACTCTCGCGCTGGCTGGACAGTCTGCAAACCCGCTAACTTGCTCGCTCGCGAATGTCTGCCAAGCGGACGCTAACTTGCTATCTCCACTACCCCCGCACCATATCGCGATGCAGCGCCTTCACCTGGTAGCCGGCTTTTCCCAGCCGCTTGCTCATCTCCTCGGCCATCATCACGCTGCGATGCTGGCCGCCGGTGCAGCCGAAGGCCACCGTAAGGTAGCTCTTGCCCTCCTCCACGTAGTGAGGCAGCAGATAAAGCATCAGCGCAGTCACCTTGCCCAGGAACTCCTCGGTCTGCGGGAATCCGCGCACGAACTCCGCTACCTTGGGGTCCAGGCCGGTCTTTTTGCGGAACTCCGGCACAAAATGAGGATTGGGGAGAAACCGCACGTCGAAGACCATGTCGGCGTCCAGCGGCACGCCGTTTTTGAAGCCGAAGCTCAGGCACGAAACCAGCAGGTGCTTCACGCCGTCCCGATGGCCAAAGCGGCTCTGGATGTGCGCGCGCAGCTCGTGCACGTTGAAGTTCGAAGTGTCGATCAGCATATCGGCCACGTTGCGGATCGGGTCCAGCAGTTGCCGCTCTTCCACAATCGATCGCGATACGGTCTCGGAAATCCCCAGCGGGTGCGGCCGCCGCGTTTCTGAATAGCGCCGCACCAGCACCGCGTCCTGCGCGTCCAGAAACACCACCCGCGTGTGCAGCCGTACTTTCACATCCTTGAGGATTTCCGGCAGCCGGTCCAGCGTGGTTCCTTCCCGCACATCCACCACAATGGCCGCCCGCTCTACTTCGGCGGATTTGCTTACCAGCCTGGCAAAATCGGGCAGCAGTTCCAGCGGCAGATTATCCACGCAGTGAAAGCCGAGATCCTCAAATGCCTTCAGAGCCGAAGCCTTGCCGGAACCGGAGATTCCGGTTACGATCACCAGTTCCTTGCCGGCTCCGCGGCCTGCTGCTTTTTTTCCCTCGGCCGGTGGTCGCGCGGATTTCGGGCTCGTCATGCGCTCATGCTACACCGGAAGGCGGGCCGGATGCGTGACTGTGCAGATCAAGGTATCGGTCGAACATCTCATAGCGTCCGCCTCCCGCTTGTTTCGAGCGGCACATGGCCAGGTCCGCGTCGCGGATCAGCAGATCGGGAGCCGTGTGCTCCGGCCCGGCCATCGCTGCGCCCAGGCTGGCCCCGGTCTGGATCAAGTGACCGAAGATATCGAACGGCCGATCCATCTCTTCCGAGATGCGGGCCGCAATGCTTTCCAGATCCGAGGCCAGTTCAATGTCTTCCACCAGCACCGCAAACTCATCGCCGCCCATCCGCGCGGCAGAATCCTGCAGGCGCAGCGAGCTGCGCAGCCGCTCGCCCACTGACTTCAGCAGCACGTCGCCCGCGCCGTGGCCGAGCGCGTCGTTGATCTCCTTGAACTGGTCCAGATCCAGATACAGCACCCCGCACGTGCGCTCCGGACGGCGCGCCCTGCGGCTCAGCGCCAGGTGCAGACGATCGAGAAACAGCGCCTGGTTGGGCAATCCCGTAAGTACGTCGTGCATCGCGTCCTGCTGCACGGCCTCGTTCTCTTTGTGCTCGCAGAGGTCGCGAAACGTAAACACGAATCCCGCCTGCGACCCATCCACCTGCAGCGGCGCTACGTGCAGATTCACATTCACCAGCTCCCCGGCTTTGTTCCTGCGCACCGTCTCCACCATCGCGCATCCCCGCTCCCGCGCGCTCTTGGCCAGCGCCGCGTGCTCGCTCATCCGCGTCGGGGGGACAATCAGCTCGCGCAGGCTGCCGCCGCCCGCCTCTTCCGCCGGGTACCCGAACATCCGCGTAAACGCCGGATTGGTGTACAGCACGTGATCGCCGTGCTCAATGGCCACAGCCTCGGGAATGCTGGCCAGCACGTCTTCCATCAGCCGCGTCTTGGGCGCGCGCTCCCGCCCGCCGGGATGGGCCACGATCACCGCCTCGCGCAGCTCGGCGTTGGTTAGACTATAAGTGCCTTCCACCGGCAGCAGCCGCCCGTTCTTGGCGGGCAGCGTGGCGTGAAACGGACTTCCCCGCCGCGTGCCGGTCAACAGCGTCTGCGGCTCGGCCGTGCCGGCAAAAAGCCCCCACAGCACGTCTTCAATGGGACGCGGAGCCCATGCGCCTTCGCTCTGCCCCAGCATCTGCCGCGCCTCCGCGTTGGCAAACACAATCTTGCCGCCCCGCTCCAGAAACACCAGTACCGGAAGCGCGTCCAGGATCTCCCGCTGTTGGATGGAATCCGCATGTTCCGGCAGATTCAATTTCTTCGGCTCGCCTGAATTTACCGTAGGTTCTGTTTGTAAATACACCGGCCCGGAATGCGGAATGGGCCTTATAATTTTTGCCGCCATGTTGAAATCGTATGCTCGGCAGGCCGCGTCAACCATCCCCAAATCTGGTCAGCCGGTGCTACCTAAGTACTTCAGATGAGCAATTTCCGGCCACTCTCGACCGAGCACAAAAATGGGTGCCCCACCAAAAATGTGTGCCCCACTTTCAGAAAAATGGGTGCCCCACCTTCGGCGCGTCTTTGTTTTTGCGCCTAAGGTGGGATATCGATATCTAAAGTTTATTATTGCCTTTTATCTAAAGTTTCTTATCGTCTTTTACGGTCGGCAACCCCATCCCTCGTATTCTTTGCGAACGCAACCAGACACCATCTCCGCGCACCGAAGAACGGCCTTGCGCCAAGCCGGCGCGCAGCAGAATCTCACGGAATCTCCACCAGCTCCATCTGTCCGTCCCGCCGCCGGTGCAGCACAAACACGTCTCCAGAGGCATTGCGGAAGATGAGCAGGTCGCGATCGCGGAACTCGGCGTCCTTCACCGCTTCCTCAATGGTCATGGGCCTCAGCGCGATCGCTTCGCCGTTCTTCACAATATGCGGTTCCACCACGGCGTGGTTCGAGGGGAAGGAATGCACCGCGATCGAAGCCCTCGTCTTGGCGCCCGCGCGTCCCGGCTTCGCCTCGCCCGCCTCGTCCAGCGGCGATACGCGCGCCTTGGGCCGCACCACGGGAGGCGCCGTCAAAACCTTCTCTTCTTTGGGCAGCCGCTTGCTCACCAGCCGCCGGTCCCGGTAGCGCCGCACCTGGTTCTCGGCGTGCGCAATGGCCTGCCGCAGCGCCGCTTCCAGCGTGTCTCCTTTGCCCGTGGCCGCAATCGTATGCAGCCGCGCCTGCACCGTCAGCTCCACGATCTGCACGTGCCGCTGCGCGCTGAACGTCACGCTGGCGTGTGCGCCCTTCCCCAGAATGCGGGCGATCGGTTCCATCTCCTCTTCGGCCTGCGCCCGCAGCGCCCTGGAGATCTTCACTTGCCTGGCCGTGAACTCCACTTCCATGGTCAGCCTCCGCTCCTTGCTTTCTGCTCGAACTGATTCATTCACGCCAATTCTCCGGCCTTCGAACTCCCTGGGGCCAATCTCCCTGCTCGAAAGCTCCCGGCCCGGATTTTGCCCCCCGAAGGTCACACGTTTGTGGAGCACAGTATATGCCAAACCCGACCGCCTGCAAATCCACATCCTTGAGCTCCAGCCGCGCGCCCCGCCAAGCTAGAACCAGCCATCATTCCGGGAATCCGCATCAAGCCAACCCGCTAACCTGCTAATGTCCGCGCCAGCGGACGCTAACTCGCTAACCAGCCAACTCCGCTAGCCCCGCTAACCCCGCTGCCTCACCCAATCTCCCACCGCAGCAGCGCCGCGCCGACGGTGAACCCTGCGCCCATGGCGCCCAGCAACACCAGGTCGCCCTTCTTCAGCTTGCCCTCGTCGAGCGCTGTCTGCATGGCCAGCGGAATCGTGCCCGAGGAGGTGTTGCCGTACTTCTCGATATTGATAATCACCCGCTCCGGGTCCATGCCCAGCCGGTCGGCCGTGGCGGTAATGATCCGCTTGTTGGCCTGGTGCGGGATGAAACATGCCAGGTCCGCCCCGGTGATGCCGTTGCGCTCCAGAACCTTCAGCGTGGTCTCGGCCATCTTGCGTACCGCGAACTTAAATACCGCGGGACCGTCCTGGTGGATGTAATGCATTTTCTTGTCCACGGTTTCATGCGTAGATGGATTCAGGCTGCCCCCGCCTTTCAGATTCAGGCTCACGCCGCCCGATCCGTCGATCTCGTTCACCGCGTCGATGAACCCGATCTCGCCCTCTTCGCACGGCTCCAGCAGCACCGCGCCGCCGCCGTCGCCGAACAGCACGCAGGTGGCGCGGTCGCTGTAGTCGGTCATGCGCGTATTGGCATCCGCGCCGATGACCAGCACTTTGGAATACGCGCCGCTTTCCACCAGCTTGACGCCGGTTTGCAGCGCAAACACAAAGCCCGAACATCCGGCGGATAGATCGAAGCCCCACGCGCCCCTGGCGCCGATCTTGTCCTCCACCAGGCACGCCGTCGAAGGGAACATCATGTCCGGCGTCACCGTGCCCACAAGGATCACCTCAACTTCGTCCGCCCCGATCCCCCGCGCCGCCAGGCACTTCTTCGCCGCCTCCGTGCAGATGTCGCTTACCCCCAGCCCCTTCCGCAGCACGTGCCGCTCGCGGATTCCCGTCCGCTCCATGATCCACTGGTCGCTGGTCTCCACCATTTTTTCAAGGTCTTGATTGGTCAGCACATCGGGGGGAACGTAGGTGCCCAGCGCCGTAATCTTGGCGCGCCGGCCCACCACGGGGCGAACGGTAAGGCTCAATGTCTCTCTCCTAGCAACTCAGCAAAACCAGCACTCTCAACTCAGCACGAAAATGGGTGCCCCATCCCTTGCGTTCTCTGCCAAGGGTGGGAAACCACGAACCTCACCGAAAACCACCCTCAACCCAGCACGAAAATGGGTGCCCCAGGTCTCGATTCTGAGACCTGGGACAGCACGAACTTCAACTCATCTCCGTCGCACAACCAAAAATTTCCGTGCCCCATCCTTCGCGTTCTCTGCGAAGGGTGGGAAACCACAAACCTCACCCAAAACCACCCTCAACCCAGCACGAAAATGGGTGCCCCAGGTCTCGATTCTGAGACCTGGGACAGCACTAACTTCAACTCATCTCCGTCGCACAACCAAAAATTTCCGTGCCCCATCCTTCGCGTTCTCTGCGAAGGGTGGGAAACCACGAACCTCACCCAAAACTACCTTCAACCCAGCACGAAAATGGGTGCCCCAGGTCTCGATTCTGAGACCTGGGACAGCACGAACTTCAACTCATCTCCGTCGCACAACCAAAAATTTCCGTGCCCCATCCTTCGCGTTCTCTGCGAAGGGTGGGAAACCACGAACCTCACCCAAAACTACCTTCAACCCAGCACGAAAATGGGTGCCCCATCCTTCGCGCTTTTTGCGAAGGGTGGGAAACCACAAACCTCACCCAAAACCACCCTCAACCCAGCACGAAAATGGGTGCCCCATCCTTCGCGCTTTTTGCGAAGGGTGGGAAACCACAAACCTCACCCAAAACCACCCTCAACCCAGCACGAAAATGGGTGCCCCATCCTTCGCGTTCTCTGCGAAGGGTGGGAAACCACGAACCTCACCCTGACCACCCTCAACCCAGCACGAAAATGGGTGCCCCAGGTCTCGATTTTGAGACCTGTGACAGCACGAACCCCGACAAACTCCTAGATCGAACCACCCACGTCCGCACAGCCGCAAAAAAGTACCGGGTGACCTACTGCGCCCGTACTAGCCCGTTACCGTTGCTTCCTTCCGGACCTGGCGGGGTTGGCGGGATTACGTCGCGTAGGACCCGGCACTGCTTGATTTTAGCACTCGGCACACGCCAGTCGGCTTCAAGGCTCGAAACCAGATTCGCACCGTTCGACCTTCCTCAGCTTACTTCGCTACGATGGTTAGTGATGCCTTTCCCAATCAAAACCTGCGTCGTCTGCGGAGAGGAATTCGAGCTGCGCCCCGGCAAGCCCGGCTTCGCCAATCGCTGCCCCGTTTGCAGCGAGCCGGAGTCCGTCGAGTCGAAGGCAAAGCCCGCCAAAGACGCCATCGAACGCAAAACCGAAGCCGAAGCCAACGCCGAGCGCCGCCGCGTCATCCGCGACATGCTCTACCGCAAAGACGGCTAGCTCTCTTCGCGGCGGCAATAGATGCAAGAGGCTTGTTACATTCCAAGCAGAAGAACCTTCTCGGCGCTCGCGGCTGCTCTCAACTCCGCATCCAGCGTAGCCAGCGGCAGACCGCGTCTCTGCGCCAGTTCCAGATAAGCAGAATCGTACAAGGTCAACCGGTAGCGCTCGGCGAGACGCAAAGCCGCTCCCCACGCCTGTCGATCCGTCTCCTCATCGACGCGAATCGGCAGCAGCGCAAGATCGGCCAGTGTCGCATCGCGAAATGCAGCATCCGTGCGTCCGCGCCGCACGCCCATCTCCAGAATATTGGCAACCTCAAGCCGCCACAGCGATGGTACCCACGCCCCTTCTGCGATCACAAGGTCGAAAACGAGGCAGATCGGCTCGGTCGTCTCGTCGCTGTAAACCCAGGCCAGCGTAGCCGAGCTATCGAGAACCGGACTCACGGTCTGCCTGCATCGCGATCGGCCTTGAGCGTCTCCCAATCGAAGCTCCCCTTGCCGATCTGCGCAGCACGGCCGCGGATTCTCTCGGCGGCGGCGCGCGCCTGCGCGCGGTCGATGCCGCCGGTGTTGGGAACCAGGCGCGCAACCAGCCGGCCATGCCGGGTAATCGCAATCTCTTCCCCACGCTCCACCCGATCCAGCAGGGCGCCTAGCGTATTCTTGGCTTCGAAAGCTCCTACTTCAAGCATCGCATCTCTCCATTTAAGCTAGCTTAAGCTAGCCTATCATATCTGCCGCCGCTAAACCGTCGAAACCCGCACCTCGTAATGCGACGCAAACGGCTCAATTCGGCTCAAAAACTGCTTCGCCTCCGGCTCGAAGACCGGCGTCGCGTACTCCGGCCCCGCAAACCGCATCACCGCCTCGAGGGACTCGAAGAAGTTCACCACCACAAACTCGGTCTCCGCTTCGCCGTCCGCGCGCAGCACGTACCCTCCCTTGTACCCCTCGATCGCAGCCAAATCCGCCATCACCTTGCCCTTCAAGAAACTCTCGTAACCATCTGCGTCTTCAGCCCTTGTCCACCCGCGCCAGTGCCGCGCAATCATCGTCGCCCTCCAGCCGGAACCCGCCAAAATTCCAATCCCGGTACAATCAATATGTGAGCATAGCGAAAGAAGAAAAATCTTCCAAGGCAGCCAGCGTAGCCGCTCCCGTCGTCGGCTTCATCTCCCTCGGCTGTCCCAAAAACCTCGTCGACTCCGAGGTCATGATGGGCCTGCTCGACCGCGCCGGCGCGCGCCTCACCGCGCGGCCCGAGGACGCCGAAATCCTGGTCGTCAACACCTGCTCCTTCATCGACACCGCCAAGCAGGAGTCGGTCGACACCATCCTCGAAATGGCCCGCCACAAAACCTTCGGCTCGGCCAAAAAGCTCATCGTCGCCGGATGCCTCGTTGAGCGCTATCGCGACGAGATTCGCAAAAACATTCCCGAAGTCGACGCCGTAGTCGGCACCGGCGAGCTAGAAGCGATTCTCGAAGCCGCCGGCATCGCGCCCGCGCCTGCTGCCGCGCCATCACCGTTTACCATCCTCACCAGCGTCCATGCTGAACTCCGTTCTGGCCAGGAATCCCGCGCCGGTACCCATAAACACGAGATGGAAGAGCCCGCTCCAACGGGACATCCGGAAGGCTTTGTATCAGGGCACGACTTCAGTCGTGCCGCATCGACACCACAACAGAACGGGGCTTTAGCCCCCGAGGTGACCTTCAGAGCCGAAGGCAACCACCGCGAGCGCCAGGGCCGCTTCAGCCGTGATGACTGGCAGGGCGCGCGTCATCTGCTGCCCACTTACCTCTACGACGACACCACCCCGCGCCTGCTGTCCACGCCGCGCGCGTCAGCTTATATAAAAATCGCCGAAGGCTGCGATCACCCCTGCAGTTTCTGCGTCATTCCCAACCTGCGCGGTAAATTCCGTTCCCGCCGCTTCGAGTCGGTCGTCGCCGAAGCCGAGCGCCTGGTCGCCGGCGGCGTCCGCGAAATCACGCTCATCGGTCAGGACACCACCTGCTACGGCGAAGACCTCGGCCTCAAGGACGGCCTCGCCACTCTGCTCGACACCCTCGCCCGCATTGAAGGCCTGCGCTGGCTGCGCTTCCTCTACGCCTACCCCAACCGCATCACCGGCCGCCTGCTCGAAACCATCGCGAAGCATGACAACATCTGCAAATATCTCGACGTGCCCCTGCAACACGCCTCACCCGACGTTTTGAAGCGCATGAAGCGCGGCGCCGGCGCAGAGATTTTCTTGAAGACCCTCGAAAAAGTCCGCGCGGCAATTCCGGGAATCGCCCTCCGCACCAGCTTCATCGTAGGCTTTCCCGGCGAGTCGCTCCGCGACTTTGAAGTTTTGGAGGAATTCATCGGCGAAGCAAAATTCGACTGGCTCGGCGTCTTCAGTTACTCGCATGAAGAAGGGTCGGCGGCCTATTCGCTCGACGCGCAGGTCCCGAAGCGCACCATCGAGTCCCGCAAGCGCCGCCTCATGAAGCTGCAGCAATCCATCTCCAAGCGCGCCAAGCAGCAATGGGTCGGCCGCGAGGTCACGCTGCTCGCCGAAGGTGAATCGGACGAAACTCCACTCCTCTGGGAAGGCCGCACGCAATTCCACGCCCCCGAGATCGACGGCAAAGTCTACATCAACGACTTCGGCGATTCAGAAGCCGCTGTCGCCACGCTCGAAGCCGGCCGCTTCTATAAAGCTGAGATCACTGAGGCCCACGACTACGACGTGGTAGCCCGCATCGTCGCGCCGCTCTGAGAACACAAGCGATCCGCCACATTTTTCTTCCTCGGTTCGCGATCTGCCGCTATCCTTCCCCCATGGCCAATCCCGAACACCTTGCAAGGCTCCGAATGGGTATTGAGGTATGGAATGGCTGGCGAGCCCGGCATCCCGAGCTCGATGCAGACCTCACTGGCGCTGACCTCAGCAGGATGGACCTCTCCGAAGCAGACCTTGCCAGAGCCTTCTTGACTCAAGCCGACCTGACGGGTGCGATCCTGCGCTGGGCGAATCTGCGGCGCGCAAATCTAAACAGAGCCAGGCTGGCGGATGCGGACCTCTCCGGAGCCGACCTGACATGGGCTACTCTCGAAGGCGCCGCCCTGCCGGGAGCGGCCCTGAATGGCGCAAAGCTCGTTGAGGCGCGCCTTGCCGGGGCGTTGCTTCCACGCGCAGTTCTGTGGGAAGCGGACCTCAGCCGTGCTCACCTTGAGGGAGCGGATCTTGGAAGCGCCTATCTAAGCAAAGCCAACTTCTGTGACGCGACTCTGACCGGCGCAAATCTTGCTGAAGCCAACCTCTCTGGAGCAAACCTTCGCGATGCAGATCTGGATGGCACACATTTGAACGATGCCAACCTCGCGGGGGCCGATCTTATTCGCGCAGACCTCGCCCAATCGAATCTCGAAAAGGCAAACCTGAGAAACGCCAACCTGGCGGAAGCAAGCATCTTTCGCGGGAACCTGTCCAACGCTGTGCTTTCCATGGCGGACATGAATCATGCGAACCTGAGAAGAGCAAACCTGTCCGCAGCGGACCTGCGATCCGCGAATCTGCAACGTGCCAACCTCGACGGAGCAAACCTCACAAACGCCAGGCTATGGGAGACCCAGCGCGCGGGATGGTCCATCCAGGGCGTCCTCTGTGCGTGCGCCTATTGGGATGAAGATGCTCGCGTTCCCACGCACTACGCACCCGGCGAATTCGAGCGGCTCTACTCCGAACAAACCTGCATCGAGCTCTTCTACCACGGCGGCGTCTCCACCTTCGAGCTCAACACACTCCCTGCCCTGCTTTATCATCTGGCTTCTCTGCATCCAGACAGCAACATCCGCCTCAAGTCGATCGAAGAAACCGGCGGCGGCGCGAAGATCTCCATCAGCGTAGGCGATGCAAGCACGGAGTCGGCCGAGAAGATCAAGGCTGACGCCATGCAGGTCTATCACGCACAACTTGCCCTTCGCGACAAGAAAACGGAGCGATTGCAGATCGAGAAAGATTACCTCGAGCGGCTCTTCCTCGGAAAGCTGGTTCCGGCGATGTTGAGCGCCGGCACGCCACACAATGTCTTCAACGCACCGGTCACCGGCGTCGTAATTGCAAGCGGCGAGTCAAACGTCGACTTCCATCAAACCGTCAACGACAACTCCGCGCTTCTCGCCCTTCTCGAAAAGATGATGGACTGCCGTGCCGACCTCAACCTTTCCACCGCAGACGCGCGCAAATTCGAGACCGAACTCCAGTCCACAACCGCCGAGCTGCAAAAGCAGAACCCCGACAAGTCCATTGTGTCGAGAGGAGTCCACCTCATTCGGACATTCGCTGAAGAAGCCTTCAAGAGCGCAGCCGGCAAACTCGGCGAGCAAGCCGTCTCCGCCGATTGGCAATCCTGGCTCCATCAGCTCGGCCATTTCATCTCCCACCTTAACTGAGTGCCGCTCGACTTGTACCATAGAGAAGGATGGCCGCTTAAGACGCGAATAGGTCAAATGCCCGCCAAGAAAAAATCCGCCAAGCTCCTCCACTGCCCCACCTGCGGCATGCTGGTCCGCATCGGGGACGAAGACTTCCCTTTCTGCAGCGACCGCTGCCGCAAAATCGATCTCGGCAAATGGGCCACCGGCGCATACAAGATCAGCTCTCCCGTCCTCGATCCTGAAGTCCTCGAAGACCTCGGCAACTCCGGCGAAAATCGTGGCGGAGGGTCGGATGGAAACTGACGGCTCTCCCGCGGCTGCAGTCCAAAACCAAAACACCACGAAGTGGGCCTTCGCCGTCGCCACCTTCTTCGGCGCCGGCTACCTCAAGCCCGGCCCCGGCACCTACGGCTCCATCGCCGCCGTTTTCCTCTGGTCCATCGCCGCGCGCGCCGTCCATTTTTCTCCGCACGCCTTGTTCGCCGTCCTGCTCGCCGGCATTGCCCTCGCGCTCGTCTTCGGCGTTCCCGCCGCCAGCATCGTTGAGCGCCAGTCCGGCCGCCACGACCCCGGCTTCGTGG
This sequence comes from uncultured Acidobacteriaceae bacterium, assembly GCA_963770555.1. Taxonomy (GTDB): domain Bacteria; phylum Acidobacteriota; class Terriglobia; order Terriglobales; family Acidobacteriaceae; genus Telmatobacter. Next base: position 1,177,427 of record CAVYQC010000005.1, on the reverse strand, counting down.
TCATCGACGAGGTCGCCGGCCAGTGGATCGCCCTTCTCTTCTGTCCTCCCGACTGGGCCCACGCTCTCATCGCGCTCGTCCTCTTTCGCCTGCTCGACATCGCCAAACCCTTCCCCATCCGCCGCCTTGAACGCCTTCCCGAGGGCTGGGGCATTGTCTTCGACGATGTGGCCGCCGGGCTGTATGCTTTGGGTATAGCGTCGCTCGGGCGCATCTGGTTCTAAGGACCCGCAATGGCTCGCAACCCCGCACCCACAGCTCTTCCGGTGCCGCGCATTGACGACGTGGCCCCACCTGCCGCTCTGCCTCTGGGTGAAGTGGAGCTCGCCGGCGCCAATCTCGGCCCCCACGCCTTTGGCCCGCCCGCGGTGCTGGTCGATGGCGAACCGTGCCACATTCTCATGAGCCGGCCTGCGCGGCTCGCCTTTCGCGTCCCCGAGCAGGCTTCCACCGGCCTCATTGAAGTCCGCAGCCCTGCCGGAGCCGGCAACACGGTTCCCATCCGCATCGCCCGCCGTCTCAGTGACGGTCTCCATCCCGTCACCAATCCCGCCGTCAGCCATTCCGGCATGATCTATGCCACCATCTCCGGACCGCGCGGCAAGCAAACCCCGGTTTCCATCGTGCGCGTCAGCCCAGACGGCCGGGGCACGCCCTTCGTCACCGGCATTCTCAACCCCACCGGCCTGGCCTTCTCGCACGACGGCGATCTCTACGTCACCTCGCGCGCCGAGGGCAACGTCTACCGTGTCGACCCCGCCGGCGAGTTCACCGTCTACGCTGAAGGTATGGGGGTGGCCACCGGCTGCGTCTTCGACGCCGAGGGCAATCTCTTCGTCGGCGACCGCAGCGGCACCGTCTTCAAGATCAATCCCGAGCGCCAGATCTTTGTCCACGCCACGCTCGAGCCTTCGGTGGCCGCCTATCACATGGCGGTCAACGCTCAGGGCACGCTCTTCGTCACCGGCCCCACGCTTTCCTCCAACGAGGCCATCTGGGCCATCGAGCCCAACGGCGACACCCGCGCCTGGTACCGCGGACTGGGCCGCCCGCAGGGGCTCGCGCTCTCGAACGAAGACGACCTCTACGTCATCGCCTGCCTCCACGGGCAGCGCGGCCTGGTCCGCATCACCCCCGTCGGCAAAGCCACGCTCGCCCTGGCCGGACCTAACCTCGTCGGCGTCGCCTTCTCGCCCCTCGGCACAACCATCCTCGCCACGCACGACGCCGTCTATGAAGTGGACCTGGGCGTAGAAGGCCTCGAACTTTTTTGACCCTCGTCAATTGTCTACCGATGCCCCTCGCGCCGCCCGCGGTAATCTGGAAGTGTCATCCGTTTCACCGACCACTGTCCACTGCCCACTGTCCACTGTCCACTGTCCACTGATCCCTGACCACTGTTCACTGTCCACTGTTCACTGTTCACCGTTCACCGTTCACTGTTCACTGTTCACTGTTCACTGTCCACTGTCCACTGTTCACTGATCCCTGACCCCTGACCCCAGTCCCTATGAAATCCGAAATCATCGCCGTCGGCTCTGAGATGCTCACTCCGCACCGCCAAGACACCAACTCCCTCTATCTCACCGGGCAGCTCAACCAGATCGGCGTCAAAGTCGCCTTCAAAACCATCGTCGGCGACCGCCGCAAAGACATCGTCAACGCCATCCGCAGCGCCCTCGGCCGCACCGACATTCTTATCCTCATGGGCGGCCTCGGCCCCACGGAAGACGATCTCACCCGCGAAGCCGTCGCCGACTCGCTCTCCCTCACCCTGCGCCGCGACGCCACGCAGGTAGCGGCGCTCCACGCCCGCGCCGCCTCCTGGCGCATTCCCATCCCTTCCAACAATCTCAAGCAGGCCGACGTGCTTGAAGGCGCAACCCTGCTCCCCAACCCCAACGGCAGTGCGCCCGGCCAGTTTCTCGACACCGCCTTCGAGGGCTATCGCAAGCTCGTCTTTCTCGTCCCCGGCCCGCCCCACGAGTGCACAGCCCTCTTTGACGCCGAGTGCCTGCCCCGCCTGCGCGAGCTCGTCCCGACGCGTTTCATCGCCACGCGCACCCTCAAAGCCGCCATGATTCCCGAGTCCCAGGCCGACAAGCTGCTGGCGCCCATCTACACCGAATATGCTGACGTCGAAACCACCATCCTCGCCCACGCCGGCGACATCCAGCTCACCCTAGAGTGCGCCAAGCCCACGCTCGAAGCCGCCCAGCAGCGCGTCGACGAGCTCGCCGGCAAGCTGGAAGAGGCGCTCGAAGACTGGCTCTACTCGTCTCAGGGCGAAACCCTGGCCCAGATCGTTCTCTACTATCTTGGCCTGCGCCAGGCCACGCTCGCCGTGGCCGAAAGCTGCACCGGCGGCATGATCGCCGAGCGCATCACCGCCGTCCCCGGCAGCTCGCGCTCTTTTCTCGGCGGAGCCGTGGTCTACTCCGATGAGCTCAAGCAGGCCTTCGCCGGCGTCTCTCCTGATCTCATCGCGCAGCACGGCGCCGTCAGCGAAGAAGTGGCCCGCGCCCTGGCCGACGGCATTCGTATCCGCACCGGAGCAACGATTGGATTAGGCGTAACCGGCATCGCCGGCCCCACCGGCGCTACCGAATCGAAACCCGTAGGCCTGGTCCACATCGCCGTCTCCGACGCACAAAAAACCGAAGCCATGAACCGCACCTTCCGCGGCGACCGCCAGCGCATCCGCGAATGGGCCACGCAGCAGGCCCTCGACCTGGTGCGGCGCAAACTCATGTGATGGAGGGGGGCTAGACGCAGCAAACCCCGCATCCGAAACCTGAGGCAGCCAATCCCCTCGCGGCCCGGCTGTTTAGATCGCAAGTTTGCGGTTCCTACAAGCGCTTCGGCGCGGACAACGGTGCTTCCAAAAGCCCTGCTCATTACCGCGGTAATGTTTTCCCCTCCGTCGCGGGACCATGAGGAGTCAACCTCGCGCGCTGGTTGTGCCATCCTATTTTCAAACGGCATACCGGAGAGCCTGAGAAGCTTCCCCAATTCCCGAATCGAGGGCTCTCTCTAACTAAAATAAGGAGCATATCGACAATGGATTCCAGGTGGATGCTTTGCACACTGCTGTGCGTGGCCACGGCGGCCTACGCGAAAGACTCTCGCCCGTACCAGACCGCCAAGCTGATCCAGATGAACTCCGTCCACTGCGGCACAACGGAAAAGGATGCCCACTCGGCCCTCAGCGAGATCGTTGGCACCGACGACACCAACAGGAAGAGCGAGGAAGTGCTCTGCCAGGAATACGTGCTGCAGACCGATTCAGTCGTCTACCACATCCGGCCGCGCGATGAGAAGCATCCCGAGCTGCTGCCGGTGGGCGGCATGGCGCAATTCCGCATCGAAAAGGACAAGCTGCTGTTGCGCGTCGACACTCTCGACGACAAGGACCACCAGTACACCGTCGTCTCCATGGCCCCGCGCACCGACGGGAATACGGCGGTCGCGGACTCGGCTCCCAATCACGCGCAGTAAGCGCTGAGCGCATCGGCCTTCAACGGGCTGCGCGGACGTAAGCCGCGCCTCCATCCATGGCGGCCAAGTGCCCCAGGTCCTCGGGGTCCCCACGGGCAGGTCTTCGCCCGTGGGGTGGAGGTCCCGATTCTGGGACCTGGAACAGCACAATCCCCCACAGTCACGAAACCCCTCACTCCAAAAACCCCTCCACCGCCGCCAGAAACTCCCTCGGCTTCTCCACTGAAGCTGCGTGCCCGCACTCCGGCACAATCACCAGTCTCGCCCCTTTGATCCCCGCCGCATACCCGCGCCCATTCTCGAGCGACACCAGCTCGTCATTGCCGCCCCACACCACCAGCGTCGGAATGGTAATCGCCGCCAGCCGCCCGCCCACAACTTCGCTCGCCAGCTTGGGGCTGCTCCGGAACGACCGCTCGGTAAACCCGTCGTTGGCCTGCATCTTCATCGCCCACTGTGCGCGCACAAACTCTTCGGTCACCCGCGCCTTGTCATGAAACACGATCGCCACGCCGCGCGCATCTTCAAGCGTTCCCGCCACCGGTGCGCCGCCCGGCGCGGCCTTCAGCGGAGCCAATCCAGCCGCGTCCTCGAGAATCAGCCGCTCCGGCCTGGGCAGCGCATACGCCCCGCGATTCTCCGGCCCCAGCGCTTCAATCGTATACAGCGCAACAATCCATCCGCCCAGCGATTCACCCGCCAGCGTGTACTCCTGAATCTTCAGCGTGCGCAGGAACTCGCCCAGAAAATCCACAAAAGTCTGCACCGAGTAGTCGATCATCGGCTTGTCCGAGCGGCCGAATCCGATCTGGTCCAGCGCAATCACCCGATGATGCCGGGCCAGCGGCACAATCACATTGCCCCAGTCAAACCGCGCCTGGCTCGCAAACCCATGCACCAGCACCACCGCTGGTCCCGTGCCCGTGTCGTAATAAACAATCGTCTCGCCGAACACCCGCACGCTCTTCACCGGCGGCAATTGGCTCTCCGGCATCAGCAGCGGAGCCGCCTGGGCCGCGGCCATCTGCACTCCAACCGCAATCGCGCATCCCATCCACAAAGCGCGCAACATCCGCATCGCCACCTCCCCTGCCCGCAATCGAAAATGCAGAAAAAAAACCGTGCGTTCTAACTTGCTGACGTGCTACTTATGCGACAGCCGCGCAACCTCCGCGTCCACCTGGTCCTTCATCGTCCCCGGCGAATCCTTCAGCTTCTGCTGCAAGCTGCGGAACTGCTCCAGCGATTCCGTCTTATCGCCGCTCACTTCCAGCAGATCCGCATGAATAAATTCGTGAACTTCCTCCCGGTACTCCTCGCTCGGGTTGTCGTCGAGCCAGAGGTAGGTCTTCCACTCTTCGTCCGCCGGAACTGCTGAAAGTGACTCCACCAGCTCATCGTGATCCGTCACCTGGGGATCGAAGCAGAAACTCAGAATGCGGATTCTGTACGACTCGTCAAGCGGTTCACCGCCCTTGCGCATATCGTTGGCCACCTTCACCTGCGCGGCCCGCGCCCCTTTCTTGTCGAGATAGCGCAGTCCTCCCAGTTCGAGCTTCCTCACCCAGGGCCGCTCCTTGCCCGTCGCCACGGCCACGTCCAGATGGCGCATCGCCTCGTCGAAATCCCCATTGTTCTGCAGCATCCAGTTGCCCAGCATTGCGTTCGCGTACACGTTGCCGGGATCAAGCGTTACGGCGGCGCGAAAATCCTGCTCCGGCGCCGTCCCGAACTCCCTTTCCGCCATACTCTCGTTCAGCCAGCGCGCCCAGCCGATGTGCGCCTGCACCTCCGCGGCCTGCGCTCCCGTGCTGCGCGTCAGTCCGGCGTCCAGGATCGGCATAATCTCGTCCAGCATCGCCGCGGCCGGCCCCGCGGCGCTCTCGCCATCCGGAACCGCCACGTGGAAGTTCTCAACCCATTGTTCCGTAGCACTCAGTTGCCCGTCCACCGCAGGCCGGTACGACGGGTCCGTCTTCAAAATCTCCGCGTAGCTCGCCACCGCTCCGGCATAATCTCCCTGCTCCGCCTGCGCCTGCGCCAGGGCCATCTTGGCCTTGCGCTGCGCCTCCTGCGCGTGATGCCGCACCAGCCACGTCACTCCGCCGGCCAGGCTGGCACACAGCCCGATCAGCGCCGTCGCGCGCCCCACCCAGCTCATCACTGTGGGCCACGTCTTGGACCTGCGTTCCGCATTTTGGGCCTTGCTTTTCATTGCATGTCGCAACTTTCCCCGGTTCGCATTGCGCGAACAGCCGGTTTGCAGAGAGATTCTCATGCTATACGAGCCGCAAAAGCACCGGCAATCTCTTTGTCCTCGCAGGAACGCCTCCGCGCGCACTGGGGCGAATATGCATATTCGAATTCGCACCAATCGGCTGATCCGAGTTCGCATGCCGGGGCCCGAGCTCCAGCCACACCTCAACGCGCGCGGTCGAAAGCGCTCTCCCAAAACAGAAGCCCCACCTTCCTCGCGCTGAATGCGCCGGAAGATGGGGCCTTCATTTTCAAATTCCGTTTTAGACCGTCCCCTTACTTGTGGCTCCCTCCGCCACCACCGCCGCCGCCGCTCGCGTGCGATGCGCCGCCACCGCCGCCGCCACTGCTGGCGTGCGGAGCGCCTCCGCCGCCGCTATACGAGTGGCTGGCCGAGCCGCCTGAATAGCTGTGGCTGGGCGCCGGAGCCGAATAGCTTCTGCTCGCGGGAGCCCCATGAATTTGCCCGCTTCCCGCCGGAGTCGTATAGACTCCCCGGCTCTGGCTGTAACTCCGCTGGCTCGTATATGCCCCGCGCGTGGTGTTTCCGTAAACCGTGGCCTCGCGGTTGGCAAACGCCTCCCCAGGCTGCGCGTATGCGGGCCGCAGCCCCATCGGCCGCAGCGGCTGCACGGTATTGCCGGCAATCGTCACCGGGGCGTTCCGGTCCCGCGCCGGAAACACGGTGTTCGTGATCGTCCCGCGCCGATTCACCGGAATCACCGGAATCGGCCCACCGTTCATTCGATGTTGCGGCGGACCCGGTCGCCGCGGCGGATGATATCCGATGGGCAAAAAGCCGCCCAACCGCGGCCCGCCATAGTAGCCCGCACCCCACCACGGCTGGCAGCCGCCCAATCCCGGCGCCCAGCCCCAGCCAAAGCCGTCGTAGAAATTCCACGCTCCGCACTGGTAAGGCAGATAGCCCCACGAGTAGCCCGAGTTCCAGATATACCCGTAGCCCGGCGTAAACATCCAGCTCCCGTAGCCGTACGGATCCCAGCCGGCGTTCGACGCATCGTAGGGCGACCACACGTAGCCCTGCCCCGGCACGTTGTACCAGTTGCCGTTGGAGTCCAGATCGTTCCATGCCGGATTCTGGCTTTCATCGGGAGAAATGCTGTCCGCCGCCCCGGTCTGGCTTGAGGCTTCGGCCGTCAGCTCCTGGTCGCGGTCGGAATTCCACGCATCCCACGAGTCCGGTTCGATCGATTCGGCCAGCTCGTAGCGGCCCGTGTTGCTCCCATTCAGCGTCACGCTTTCGCCGCCGTGCAGGTCCAGCGACATCACTCCGTTGCCGCCCTCCAGATGCGCATTTCCTGAAAACACCGCCAGCTCGCCGGGCGGTGTGTCCATCTTCACCCGCAGCACCGTAAAGCCGCTGGCCGTCACCACGCTGTCGCCGAAGTGAACGCTCATCTGGCCTGACTGGCTCCCGCCCTGCAGCTCAAAGTAGGCCAGGCCTCCGTTCAAGGTCATCTCGGCGTCACCGCCGGTGCCCTGCCCACGCAGCGCGGTCAGCGTAATCGCACTGTCGGGAGAAATCCGGGCCACGCTCCCGTCCTCAAACTGGATCTCCGCGCGCCCATCGTCCGCGGTGGCCACCTGCATGCCCTCGAACAGCGGCGCATTGGCGCTTGCCGGTTCGGCCAGCACCTGGCCTCCTTGCACAATCCGCACCTGCCCCTCCACGTAGCTCAGGCGCACCGCGCGTGCCCCCTCGCCGGTGTCGTCCGCGCGCACCACCGGATTAAGGCAGATTGTTCCCAAAACCAGGGCCACAAGCCCCAGCCATCCGGCGCTTTTGCGCCCATTCCACGTCCCGCCATTCCCCATGGGCTTCATGCTGACCCGCCTTCCTCCGCCCCGAAACACGACCCGGTCTTCTATAACGGCAGCCCAACAGTAGTTGGACACGTGCAAGCGGGAAAAAGTCGCGCCAAATCGCCGCCTGGCCCTTACTTACGGTTCTTTCTCTAACCGTCTCCCCGCTTCAGAAGCAATTCGGCCCGTTTCCTCACCCGTTCCATCACTTCGTCGTCCTGGGCCAGCCGCACCAGAATCCCGCGAATTGCGCAAATCTGCTGTGCCCGCCCGTTTCCAGCGGCGTCCACCAGGAATTCCATCTCCTTGTCCAGTCCCAGGCGGTCGTGCTGCAGCAGCATCTCCAGCCGCGCTCCTTCCAGAATCGTCTCCGCCACCGCGCACAGCGAGTCGCCCAGCGCCTGGATCTCCTTGTCTTTGGAGTAATTGAAGGTGCACGATCCGCTGCCGTCCGGCCCCGTATAGCTCAGTTTCTTCCAGCCCTGGAAGGCGACCTTCAGATGGCTTTCGCAATCCTCGTTGAACAGCTTCTGGTGCTGTGCCGCCGAAAAGACGCGCCGCGTAAAGTCGGCGCTCAATTGAACGTCCCGGTTCACATCCGGCGCGTCGATCTCCTGCAGGCCGCCCTCCGGCGGTTTGCCCATTCGGGAGCTGAAATGTCCGCTTCCGTCGGGGTGCAAGGTCAGCGTCCATTCCGTTGGGCTCAACTCCGGATTGGTGAAATCCACCACCACCACCGGCTCCATCGCCGTGCCGGCCCGGCTGCCTGCGCCCAGCATCAGGGCGGCCGCCGCCAGCGCCAGCCCCACCCTCATTGCGCCACCCCCTGAATCGCCAGCGTCTGCGCCGTGTGGATGTGGCAAATGGCGATGGCCAGCGCGTCTGCCGCATCGGCCGGCTCCGGCAAGGTCGCCAGGCCCAGCAGCCGCGCCACCATAAACTGCACCTGCTCCTTCTTGGCCAGTCCGTACCCCACTACGCTCGACTTGATCTTCAGCGGAGCGTATTCGGCCACCGGAATTCCCTGCCGCGCCGCGGCCAGCAGCGCCACACCCCGCACCTGACCCAGTTTCAGCGCCGATTTTGCATTCACGGAGTAGAAAACCTCCTCGATCGCTACCGTATCCGGCTGCCAGCGATCGAGCTCCGCCGTCAGCTCGCGGAATACCTGCTCCAGACGTGCGGGCAATGCCTTCGACTTGGCCAGCCGGATCGCGCCCAGCGCCCGGCACTCCAGTCGCGGAGACCGCCCGCCGTCATCCGACTCCACCACTCCAAAACCGGTCACCTCGGTTCCGCAGTCGATACCGAATACCCGCATGCGACACAAGTGTACCGCAGAATCCGCCCCGCTCGCCCGCGCCGGCCGTCAGTCAGTTGGAGGGCGCCGGCTTCAGCTTGAAGGGCGCCGGCATCAGTTTGAAGGGCACGAGCTTCAGCCCCTACAAAAACCGGGTGCCCCATCCATTCCGCGTTCTTTGCGGAATGGGTGGGATAGCACGAACCCCAACCGCCATCTCCAAATTCACCACCAACCCTGGGTGCCCCACCTGGGAACCCTCCGGCGCCGCGTTCTTGCCGGGTGCCCCATCCATTCCGCGTTCTTTGCGGAATGGGTGGGATAGCACGAACCCCAACCGCCATCTCCAAATTCACCACCAACCCTGGGTGCCGGGTGCCCCATCCATTCCGCGTTCTTTGCGGAATGGGTGGGATAGCACGAACCCCAACCGCCATCTCCAAATTCACCACCAACCCTGGGTGCCGGGTGCCCCATCCATTCCGCGTTCTTTGCGGAATGGGTGGGATAGCACGAACCCCAACCGCCATCTCCAAATTCACCACCAACCCCGGGTGCCGGGTGCCCCATCCATTCCGCGTTCTTTGCGGAATGGGTGGGATAGCACGAACCCCAACCGCCATCTCCAAATTCACCACCAACCCTGGGTGCCCCACCTGGGAACCCTCCGGGCGCCGCGTTCTTGCCGGGTGCCCCATCCATTCCGCGTTCTTTGCGGAATGGGTGGGATAGCACGAACCCCAACCGCCATCTCCAAATTCACCACCAACCCTGGGTGCCCCACCTGGGAACCCTCCGGGCGCCGCGTTCTTGCCTTCGCGGCGAGGGTGGGACGGCACGATGTTCACGTTACAGAACTTGGGAATGGGCTCTAATTCTCCGCAAACGCCCGCCGCGCGGAGCGCAATTCCGCGGCCAGAACCTTCAGAATATCCGGATACAAGGAAGGCTCCGCCCGGATCAGCGTCTCGAACGCTTCCAGCGTCACATAGCCAACCCTGGAGCCCTTGCGGACCATGGCCGACAAGCTATACGGTTCCTTCCCGATCACGCCGGGAAGACCCATCAGCGAGCCGCCGCCAACCGTCAGGCACATGACCGCCTGGCCGGTATGCGATTCGAGCACCAGCACAGCCTCTCCATCCTCCAGGATGTACAACCCGTGACAGTTTTCCCCCTGGTTGAAGAGCGTGCGGCCATCGTCGCAGGAAACAGGCAGGGACACTCTCTCCAGCGCCTGGATGAGTCGCTGGTCCGCAGCAAACGATTCGTGTTTCATAAATTGTCCTTTTTTGATGCGCAGCCGGAACAGGGAACCCGGTTCTTGTGACCGTCTGATCGCCAACCCGATTCTCCTCTTCCGGTGAGTCGCATGGATGTGATGCCGGGCACGCGCCGCGAAAGTACGACAGCCTTCAGGAAGAGATCGACGTCCGGCGTGCGTCGAAAACCGGGTGGAAAGGCGCAAACCCCGGGCGCCCCAGGTTCGGCGCGTACTTGTCTTTGCGCCTGACCTGGAAAAGTACGAACCTGAACCACCCATCCCTGTGCCGCTTTTGGTTCATTTACAAAAGTTTCATTCCAGTGCAACTATCGGAGGTCAATACGTGTCGATACTTATAACCAGGAGGGGCGCGCCGCATGCTCGAGCCGATCAAAACCAACGTCGTCCTCTGGCTGCGCCAGGGCATCTCGCCGCGCCGTCTTGCCCTCACTCTCGCGCTCGGGTTCGCCATCGGCTGCATTCCTGTGGTGGGCATTCCCACCCTGCTCTGCGCAGCCCTGGCGATCGGCCTGCGCTTGAATCTGCCCGCGATGCAGGCCGCCAACTACGCCGCCATGCCCTTCCAGTTGGCTCTCATTGTGCCCTTTGTGCGCCTCGGCGGCCGGCTCTTTCCTTCCAGTCCCTACCCGGTTCTCGCGCCCGGCGCGCTTCTGCACCTTTCCACGCTCAACCTCGTGGCTCACATGGGCGGGCTGGCCGGCCACGCGCTGGTCGCCTGGCTGCTCATCGCCGGCCCCGCCGTCCTGCTCCTTACCCCGACCCTCACCGCCATGCTGCGCCGCATTCCCGCGCTCGTCCGCGCCGAATCCGCCGACTGATCGCCATCTCCGTCTACTTCCCCGCATACGGATCAACCACCGGCTGTGCGCTGTCCAGCCACGCGGTGTAGATCATGTCCCGCAACATGCTGGCTCCAGCCGCCAGCCGCTCGGCGGTAAACGCCCTCGACTCCGCCGTACCCGCGCCCACAAAGCCTCCCGCCTTCTCCAGTTGGTACACCTTTTCCACATACGTTGCGGTGTGCCGCAGATAAGCAACGTACGCCTCGAACATGTCGCCGTCGATCGCCTTGGCCGCTGTCATCTTTGGCTCCACGTCCGCGGCGTGGATGTTCGCGCCCACAAACGGCCCCTCGAACTGCCAGTGAATCTGGTGACCGGTGGTGTAGCCGTTGGGATTCGGCCCGGTCCAGCCGTTATACTGCACCGTCGTGTGCAGCGGCTGCGAACCGTCGCCCACGTAGTGGCCGAGCCATCCCGCATAAAACACAATCGCCTGCTCCACCGGCCCGGTGTCCTGGCCCGAGGCCTTCAACTCCCGGTACTGCCGCATCGCCGCCTTCAGCCGCTCCCACACCTCGTCGGTCTCCCACGGTTGCAATCCGATCTTTTCCGGCCGCTGGCCGGCCGCGAAGACCTTGGCCTCAAAGTCCAGTCGTTTGCGCGGCAGCGGTCCCAGCGCATCGGCCAGCTCCAGGTCGATAAAGTGCTCCGGCGCCTGCGCGGCATTCAACTCCGGCTCGGCCGGGGAGCGCCAGCGGTCGGGTTCGGGGCCCAGGTACTCGATCTCATTCACCGCCGTTTCAGAACGCAGAAACGCCGGCACATCGGCAGGCAGCGTGCTCGCCGCCAGCCGGTTCACCATCCGATGCCCCTCGTTGCCCCAGGCGTGGGCCAAGGGCGCATGCGCCGCAAGGCAGAACGCTCCGCCCGCCGCCAGTACCAACCGCAAAAGACTTGAAAAAGCCGCTCGACGCAACATGAAAGTCAGTATAAGGCCCGTCGGCAGTCCGGAATTTGTGCGCGTCCGGCAGCGTCTGTCCCATCCGTGAACTGCCTGCCAACTTCGAAACAGGCCCGAGCCCATTTGGGATTTATGCATCTAAAATGCTATAGGACTGCCCCGAGCGGACGCCTATACTACTCGCAAATCGGGCAGAACCCGTCTTAAATAGCCACGATGCGTTCCGAACAAATAGCCACGATGCGTTCCGCACGCGACTCCCTGTTTGCGTTGGTTTCCTCAGAATCTCCCGCGAGTTGATCGATGTGAGGTCCGCGAACGGCAAGCCGCGGGACTCCGGCAACAATGCGCGCCCGGCCGCACCGGGCGCTGGCGCCTTGGTTGGAGGGAATGAATGGAGGTCCGGTCGAAGCGGATCGGCACGGCCGAAGGGGTACGGCGTGGGGCCCGGTTCGCCACACTTCTCGTCTGGCCCATTCTGGCAGCATCGGCTCTCGCCCTTTGCGCCGTTGCGGTTTTTTTGCGCATCGCCGCCGGCCCGCGCTACGACTGGCTTCTGGTGCTCGCCGCCGCGGCCGCGGCCGCGGCTTTGTGCCTGCGTTTACCTTCTCGCGCCCGCGCCGCTTCCCAGCCCACACCCGAGCCCGTTGGCGAACTCGCCGGTGAGCTGCTTGATTCGGCAGGACCGGCCGTCGTCGCCGCGGACCTCGACGGCCGCCTGATGTACGCCAATCCCGCCGCCCACCGCCTGCTCGGTTATCATGCCGCCGAACTGACCGGCGCTTGCAGCGCCACCGATATTCTCGCCAAAGGCGAAGGCGCGCGCCTGATTGCGGAGATGCAGAAAATCTGCGCCGCCGCCTCGTTGCCACAGCCCAACCCTGCCGGCCGTTTGGCCGCTTATTTCGATTGCGTGCGCGCGCTGCCCGCCGGCGTGGCGCCTGGCTTCGACGTCCAGTTGCTGCGTAACGACGGCGTTGCAGTTCCCGCCACTCTCCACATTTCCGCGCTGCGCTCACGCACCGGCGCGCTCCGCGGCCTGGTGGCTGTCGCCGTAGACCGCAGCGCAACGCATCGCCAGGAACAGGCTCTGCGCGAGTCTCAGGAGCGCTACCGCGACCTTTTCGAGAACTCCAGCGAGATGATCGCTACGCTCAGCCCGGCGGGACGGTTGCTCTACGCCAATCCTGCCTGGAAGAAGTGCTTCGGTCTGGACGATGCGAGCCTCGCCGCCCTCGAATCCTTTGAAGATCTCTTCGCTCCCAGTTGTCGTGGCGAGGCGGCCGCGTTCTTCCGCCGCGCCCTCAACGGAGAATCCGTCGATCGCGCTCCGCTCCGCCATCACACGCCCGACGGCCGGGTCCTGGATCTGGAGCTGAGCCTGAGCCAGCGCCAGAAGTCCGGCAATCCGCTCGCTGTGCGCTGCCTGCTCCGCGACGTCACCCAGCAGCGCCAGCGCGAACACCGTCTCGCCCTGCAACTCCAGGTCAGCCAGATCGTGGGCGAAAACCTATCGCCCGAAGTCGCGGCCACCCGCATCCTCGAGGCGCTCTGCATCTCGCAGGGCTGGGATGCGGCCATCAAGTGGACCGTCGACGCCCAGCAGAATCGCCTCGAGTTCTCCACCGCCTGGGGAGCTCCGGGCCGCCGTTCCGAAGCCCTCATCCGCGACAGCATGGGGCTCACCGTGCCCGCTGGCGCTGACCTCGCCGGCCGCGCCTGGAAAGACCGCCGCACCGTCTGGATTTCCGATCTCGCTTCGCTCCCGCCGAGCGCCCGCATCCAGTCCGCCCTCGACCGCGAGATGGTCTCCGGCTGGGCGGTGCCGGTGCGCGTCGGCAACAGCATCCTCGCCGTGCTCGAGTTCTATTGCCGCTTCCGGCTTCGCGAAGACCGCGAGGCGATGGCCACCGTGGAAACCGTCGCCTCCTCACTCGGCCAGTTGCTGGCCCGCTCTCAGGAGCACGGCCGCGCCGAACAACTCTACCGCCGCCAGGAGGTCCTCCTGGACTCGGTTGCCGACGGCATTTGCGGCCTCGACCGACGCGGCCAGGTCAGCTTTGCCAATCCGGCCGCGGCCCGCATGCTGGGCGCCGAAGCCTCCACGCTCACCGGCAAATCGGTCCACGAGCTGCTTCACGGCTTTGCCCCCGGCAGCCGCCGCTGCGGTGACGACTGCCTGCTCAGGCTCAACGCGTCTCTCCCCCGCGCCACCGCCGGCGAAAACAACATCTTCCGCCTCGACGGCGCTGCCTTTCCCGCCGAGTACGCCCTCACGCCCATCCCCGACCAGGGCCGCTTTTCCGGTTCCGTGCTCAGCTTTCGCGACATCAGCCAGCGCTACGCCCTCGACCGCCTCAAAGACGAGTTCATCTCCACCGTCAGCCACGAGCTGCGTACCCCGCTCACTTCCATCCGCGGCGCGCTCGGCCTGCTCGCCTCCGGCATTCTCAGTGACGTGAACGAGAAGGCCGCCAATCTTCTCCGCATCGCCCTCACCAACTCTGACCGCCTGGTTCGCCTCATCAACGACATCCTCGATCTCGAGCGCATCCAGAGCGGCCGCGAGCCGCCCGCCTTCCGCCCCGTCCAGTTGGCTGAGATCGTTCGCCAGGCCATCGACGGCATGCAGCCGGTGGCCGACGCGGCCGGCGTGCAGCTCGTCCACGACACCACCCAGGCAGAGATCGCCGCCGACCCCGATCGCCTGCTCCAGGTGCTCACCAACCTGCTCTCCAACGGGGTCAAGTTCTCACCGCCCAACTCGGCCGTCTCCGTCATGCTGCGCCCCGGAATCACCGGCGTCACTCTCTCGGTCATCGATCATGGCCGCGGCATTCCCGCCGACAAGCTCGAAGCCGTCTTCGGCCGCTTCCAGCAGGTCGACGCCTCTGACTCCCGCCAGAAAGGCGGCAGCGGACTCGGGCTCGCCATCTGCCGCACCATCGTCCTGCAGCACTCCGGCCAAATCTGGGCTGAGCGCAATCCCGTCCGCGGTTCCACCTTCCGCGTCTTCCTGCCCTATCAGCCCGTCCCGCTCGAACCCGGCGAGCCGTTTCCTCCCGAATCCCGCACCGGAACCGTGGTCCTGGCCGGAGCCGGCCCTGAAGCCCGTCCCCGCATCTCCTCCTATTTGGCCCGCCACGGCTATCGCGTCGTGGAAACTTCCACCGTCGAGCAGACCCTGGCCGCCGCCCACGAATCGGTTCAGGCCATCCTGCTCGACACCGCGCTCGACGGCATGAACGGCTGGGAGATCCTGCCCCTCCTGCGCCGCCTCGACCCCGACTCCCGGACCCCCATCGTCCTGCTCTGCGTCGATACCTCCCACTCCCGCGCCGCGCTCCCCGCCGGCGCCGAGGGCCTGGTCTCCAAGCCGCTCCAGGAAGATGCCCTGCTCGGCGAGCTGGCCCGCGTCCTGAGCGTGCCCGGCGACAAGGCGCGCATCCTGGTGGTCGAAGACGACCGCGACCTGGCCCGCATCATCGGCCAGGTCTTCGCCCGCGAAAGCATCCAGGTTCACCTCGCCCACTCGCTCCAGCAAGCCATCGACGCCTGCCTTACCTTCCAGCCGCATCTCCTGGTGCTCGACATCGGCCTGCCCGACGGCGACGGCTTCAATGTGGTCGATTGGCTGCGCCAGAACGAATCTCTCTCCGGACTTCCGCTGGTGGTCTATTCCGGCCGCGAGCTCTCGCCCGCCGAGCGGCGCCATCTCACCCTCGGTCCTACGCACTTTCTCGCCAAGGCCCGCGTCCAGCCACAGCAGCTCGAAGCTCTGGTGCTCACAATGCTGCGCCGCTCGCGGAGGATGGAAGACGCTCCCTCGCCGCAAACTTCCGTACCGCACTCGTAAACTCGATCGTGTGATGACGCCCATCGACAATCCCGCCCCGGCGCTTCACAATGTTTGCGGAGGATTATTCCGCCTTGATGCGCAAGATCCTGATCATCGACGACGAAGACGACATCCGCGAAGTGGCCCAGCTCAGCCTGGAGAGCGTTGCCGGCTGGGAGGTGATTGCTGCCAGCTCCGGGGCGCAGGGCCTCGCCCGCGCCGCCGAATTCATGCCGGACGCCATCCTCCTCGATGTCATGATGCCGGGAATGGACGGTCCCACCACCTTCCGCGAGCTGCGCAAGAACCCCGCCACCTCGCGCATTCCCGTCCTCCTGCTCACCGCCAAGGTGCAAAATTCCGACCAGCGCCGCTTCGCCGACCTCGGCGTCGAGGCCGTGCTTTTCAAGCCTTTTGACCCGCTCACGCTCTCCGCGCAGATTTCCGGCGTGCTGGGCTGGGCCTGATCGCACCCTCCCTCATGGAGATCCCCGGCAACCCGGCGCCCCCACCCAACCTCGCCGCGGCTCTTGACCGCCTGTGGGTCCGCTTCCTGCCCGAAATCCGCGCCCGCATAGCCGTGATCGAATCCGCCCTCCATTCTCAGGCCGCCGGCGCTCTCACCGCCGAACAACAGGAAGCCGCAGCCTCCGCCGCTCACAAGCTGGCCGGCACTCTCGGCACCTTCAATCTCCAGCGCGGCACCGAACTCGCCCGTGAGTTGGAGCTCCACTTCTCCGCCTCGCCCAATTCCGCACCAGACTCCTCATCACACCTCGCATCGCAAGCCGCCGAGCTGCTCTCCATCATCGACAGCCGCAAATAATCCGCCGCGCTCCCGCAATCCGCGACAAAGATCCGCAACCTCTCAAAGCGAATGCCATCACCGCTTGACCACCGTAGCCAGCAACGCCGAGAGCCCGTTCCACGCGATCTGGGCGCCAATGCAAAGCAGAACGAAAGCAATCACCCGCAGTACGCCATGGGCCGTAGACGGAGAGATGGCCGTAGTGATCTTGGGAGCGTAGGCATAGCAGAAATAACAAAGCACGCTGATCACCACCACGGCAAGAAACACGCCGACGTGTCCCAGGATATTTTGCGTAAGATTTCGATTCGAGATATGTGCGGTGAGCGTCAGCAAACCAACCAGCGTGCCCGGCCCCGAGGTAATCGGAAAGGTAAACGGGTAGAAGACTTTCTCTTTAAGATGCTCCGTATCCGTCTCGTTGTGTCCCCCGGTCTCTTCCTCCTTGTTCTTGGAACTGGCGCCGGCATTTCTCTCGTTCAAAACACCCCAACCCATGGCCGCGATCACAATGCCGCCCGAGAGCTGGACGATGGGCAATGAAATGCCGAAGAAACGGAGGATGGCTGCGCCCAGCACCTCAATAATCGCAAGGAAGATGACGTTGTTGATGGCGATCCTGCGCGCCAGCGAGTGAAACACCTTGGGCGGCGCATCGCCCACCAGTCCCAGAAACACCAGGGCAGACCCGAGAGGATTGATCAGCGGCAGAAGCACGCTGAAGGCGATCAAAAAGGCGTTCCAGAGCGGCAAGAGCTATCTCTCCTGACGAAATCTTACTTCCTCGCCAGGCAAGCAAGCCGCAAGGTGCTCTGGCTCAGTCCTGCCTCGCTGAGCATTCGATTCAGCAGACCGCGCCCGGATTGCCGGCAATCCGGATAAATCCATGAGCCTTCCGCGGCAACCCCCGAACACCCCTGCCAATTACAGGCCCCAAAAGAATGCAGGCTCCCCAGCTCGATTTCGGCTGCGATCCACGTTTCCCAGGCAGTACATTTTCTTAGCTGGCGATTTGGATTTCGCCTTATAATCGGTTTATGAGCGCGCATGTGATCGGCAACCCGGTTCCTACCCCTGAAGAAATGGGCGAGATTCTCGGGCTCAGTTCCGAGCGCGTGGCGGCTGTGCGAAGCATCATGAGCGCGCCGTCCAGCCGGAAATCTTCCAAGAGAGCGCGCTACTCCTTCAAGGTAGCAGCAACGAGAACGTCGAGCCGCTCACGAACCTCCTCTAAGGTTCGGGGCAAGCGATAGATCTGTCGTGCGGCGTCGCAAGCGTATAGAGTCTGTCTTTCTCAATATCCCATACGATCGCAAATTTGAAGACCTCTATTTGGCTTACATCGTAGGCCTGACTCAGCTCGGCCTGCGCGTCAATGCGACGGTCGCCGTCCCGAATCAGGGCCGGCTCGAGACCATCATCAGTCTGATCGAAGAATCCAGTTTCTCGATTCATGACCTCTCTCGGATCGAGCTCTCGAAGGGAATCCCACGCTTCAACATGCCGCTGGAGCTTGGTCTTGCGCTCTTTCGTTCACACGTCACAAGAGGCCGGCACCGGGTATTCGTGTTCGAGAGCAAGCCCTATCGTGCGCAACGGTCTACGAGCGATATCAACGGGATTGACCCCAAAATTCATAATGGAACAGCCAAAGGTGTGATGGCTGGGTTGCGCAGCGTCTTTCGGCAGCCCGGCGACGTCACCACAGTTCCCGAGATGCTCCTCAGCTACCGCGCCGTCAGAAAAAGACTGTCCCTGCTAAAGCTGAATGCAGGCGGAACGTCGCTATTTGAAGCATCGGTGTTCAAGGATCTTACGCTTGCCGCGCTTGTGGAATCTCAGAAGCTGATCAAAAGTAGAGTCCGCACTCATCGCTCTTGATACTGATCTGCGCGATCGATCACGAAGCGGCTGCACTCCCGGCGTATGACCGGCAAAGCGGAAGGCCGCGCCCGATCCATCCGCGCCCCGGTTCAGCCTCATCTTTGAAGAGCCCGCACCCTCCCGCCGCATCTGGCCCGTCAACCCGCTTGTCGCCCAGGCCCGCGGCTTCGTCGAGCGCCCCTAAATGTCTCCCTTGGCCACCGCGTCGATGATGTCGATGTTGGGGCCGGCAATCCCGGGCATATTTGTGCTTTGACCGTAGCCCTTGGATTTGTACTTCAGGTTGATCACATTCCAGAGCGAGCGCTGGTAAACACCCTTCGCCTCTTCCATTCCCTTGATCTCCACTCGCGATTTGTCAATCAGAACGCCGGCCTGCTTGATGACCGGCCCAATCGCGTACCTCAATCGCTGGGCTTCCTGCTGCCAGTTGGCCTTGCCCATGTTGGCAAAATCGAAATCCATGATGGTCGAGTGGTCTTGCACCGCCACGTAGTAGCAGCCCAGAATCGGGCATTTGCTGAACAGGGTCAAATCGAATTGCTTGGCGGCAATCAGCGCATTTCCCGCGTCTACCTGCCTGGCATCGATGACCAGATCGACCAGAGTATTCAGGAGAACGGCGACGGTTTCAACGGCCCCCAGGGCCGCGGTGGTCGCCGTTCCTCCGTCAGCCAGGACCGCTATGCCCTTGGCGGTGAATGCCGTGGTATGAATCGCGGCATCGGCAGTTTGCTTCTTGATTTGCCGATCGATGATGGCGACAATGGCCTCCAATGCGGCCGATGCGTCTCCCAGTCTCACGTCGCCGTATCGGGATTCCATTTCCGTCGCCTGGTACACATTCTGGGCCACGCCCACCCAGTCCTTGATGGCTTTGCCTCCGGAACTGACGACTCCGAAAAGAGGAGTAACATTGGCGACAAACTGAGCGATCCCTTCTCCGAATACGTGTTCCACGAGCGCGCTCTGCGTCTCCGGCGCCAGGGTCCCCATGATCGTCTGGATGATGGTCTTGAGATCGGAACCGATACTGTAGGCACTCGATCCCACGCTGGCAATATTGCCGCCCACACCAACTGTCGATTTGCCCACATTCTTCGCGGAGTTGAAGATCTTGCTGCGGCCCTCCGCGCATTTCCGCCTGGAAATCCCCCAAAAGCTATCCTTGAATCGAAGGGTTCGGCCGTCGAACATCTTCGCCGCCGCCAGCCGCTGCTCCCGCCGGATGTGCGCTTTGGCCAGCTTGTCGTCCATCTCTTCGGTGATGTTCTTGTAGGGGACTGCCGAACCCAATACACCTAACTGCTTGTAAAGCTCTTCCACGGCGTGATCCTGATTTCTCACGCTGCGGTGCCAGTCCTGATGCTTCTTGTTCTGGTCATCGATCCAACTGATCAGTGCCTTTTTGGCGCCCGCCTCGTCTCTTCTCCTGATCGCTTCGTCGATCACTTTCAAAGAATCGCTTCTCGGTCTCACCATCGAGTGAGTTCGCTTCATCCATTGTTCGTAGGTCATCAATAGCGGCATGCTGCTCTCCTGGTTCTCGTCTCTACAACGTCAGCGGGGATTGCGCCGGCGGACACGATTGGTCCGTATGCGGGTTCTTCCTCAAGCGGCCCGATGGACCCAAACTGAATATTTCCGGGTGCCCGATCCCCGCAGTCGGTTCTACTGAGTGATTGGGTCTAGACCGGTTACTCTGAAGGGCTGGGACATGGTTGTTTTACCTTGCCTCAGGTCGTTTTTGCAAGGCGAAATTTGAGTCGTCGCAGCGATTGCCGGTTCTCAAGCCTTCCTGATGCCGGATGCGGTTGCCTTCGCTGCGGCGGGGTCGCCCCTTGCGGAGCGATTCAGCCCCGACGAGCGGGGACAAGCGCCTAACGAATCGCCGGGCCCCAAACACCCCCACCAATTACACTTTCTTAAATGCCCTCACCCGGCCCATCCGCGTCCCAGCTCGGCTTCACCCCCCAGTTGGCTTTGAATTTCGACGAGCCCGCGCCCTCCCGCCGCATCTGGCCCGTCAACGAGCTTGTTGCCCAGGTCCGAGAGTTCGTCGAGCGCAGCTACGCCGACGTCTGGGTCGAAGGCGAAATCTCCAACTTCCGTTCCGCACCCTCCGGCCACATCTATTTCACGCTCAAAGACGCCGAAGCGCAGCTTCCCGTGGTGCTCTTCCGCCGTCAGGCATTGCTTCTCCGCTTCCGACCCGAAGACGGCCTGCACGTCCTGGTCCGCGGCCGCGTCAGCGTCTACGAACAGCGCGGCCAGATGCAGCTCGTCGCCGAAACCATGGAACCGGTCGGCGCAGGCTCGCTCCAGCTCGCCTTCGAGCAGCTCCGTGAGCGCCTCAAGGCCGAAGGCCTCTTCGAGGCCGCGCGCAAGCGGCCCTTGCCCGCATTTCCACGCACCGTAGGCATCGTCACCTCGCCTACCGGCGCCGTCATCCGCGACTTTCTCTCCATCGTCGCCCGCCGCCACTCCGGCCTCAACGTCCTGCTCTATCCCGTCTCCGTTCAGGGCGATTCTGCGTCTGCTGAAATCGAAGCCGCGCTCGCCGACCTCAACGCGGCGAGTCTCGTTGACCTCATCGTCCTCGCCCGCGGCGGCGGTTCGCTTGAAGATCTCGCCGCCTTTAACAGCGAGCGCGTCGCCCGCGCCATTGCATCGAGCGCCCTTCCCGTCGTTTCCGCGGTAGGCCATGAGACCGACTTCACCATCGCCGATTTCGCCGCCGACCTGCGCGCTCCCACGCCCTCCGCAGCGGCCGAGCTCATCACCGAAGCCCAGCACAACATCGCCGAGCATCTGGCCGCGCAGGTCCACCGTCTGGAGCGCGCCGCGCGCTTTCAGCTCCTGCACGCGCGCCAGTCTCTGGCTGACTCATCCATCGCCCGCGCCGAGTCCCGCATCGCCGCGTTGCTGCATCGCCTCGCCCAGCGTCTCGACGACCTCGTCTTCCGCCAGGAATCCGCGCTCTCCGCGCAACTGCGCCAGCGCCAGAATCGGGTCGCCGCCCTCGCCGCCGCCGTTCTTCGCCACGATCCGCGTCAGTCCATCGCCCAGGCGCGCGAAACCCTCCTCGCCCTGCGCGCGCGTCTTGACCGTTCCCTCGAGCGTCTACTGCGATCCTCGGCCCTCACGCTCAGCTCGCTCGACGCGCGCGTTCACTCGCTCTCGCCGCTCGCCGTTCTCGACCGCGGCTATGCGTTGATTCTGTCTTCTGACGGCGCGTTGATCCGGTCGATGGCACAGGTCTCCCATGGCGACCAGGTAACGACGCGGCTCGCCGACGGAACCTTCACGAGCCGCGTGGTAGCGACGCAGCGAAAAAAGGTTCGAGCCGCTACCCAAAAACGCCCGGAGGATTCGGAATGACAGCTATCTCCGGCGGGTTGATGAAGATCGCGCGTCGCGTGTCGATTTGCGCCTTGGCGGCCGCGACGCTGTTCTGCACTTCCTGCAGATTCCCGCGGCCCAATTCCAATCCTCAATTCTCCCAAAGCGACGTAGTTGCGCAGACCGATTCTCAGGATCAGTTTGCTTTGTCGCCCGACGGCAAGCTTGCCGCACACTTCGGAACGGGAATCTGGCCGACGCGCCACTTCGATGGGAAAACATTGCAGTTTTTTTCGGTGAATCCTGCGAGGGAAGTCGCTTCCATTCGGCTGAACAACGATCCTGATCGTTATCCTGGGCTCCCCCCCAGAGACCGGCTCCAGTTTTGCGATCACGGGAAATATCTTCTTGCCCTTGAAGATACTGAAAGTGTCGACGTCGTCGACACGAATAAATTTGAGCTGCGCACTGCGATTTCATTGAAAGAGGCAGAGGAAGCCATTCGCGCGGAGGTTCTGAAGAGGCCAAAAGGCAACCTCTTCGGCGGCGGCTACCTCTTGTTCGCGGCGTGCGCGGCGAATGGTCCGCTCGCAGTGTTCTTTGTCGCCAACCCGGCGCTTCACCTTGGCAACCTCAAGGTCTTCGATCTCGAGACGGGTACTGAGATTCCCGGATTCGACGGCCTCGGTAGCCCCGATGAACTTGACGGCCTCGCAGTCGCACCAGACGGATCGAGTATTGCTCTGCTGAACGGGGCGGTTCTCCCGATAACGAACCCGATTGATACGGGCAAGGACACGGTCACGGTGATCGACGTTGCGAGCCGCAGCATCGCTCAGCGATTTTTCGTTGAGAGCGAAGCGATGTTTCAGTATGATCCAATCGCCTACGCGGGCGACCACGCCCTTGTTCTGCAACTGAATCAATTCAGGCCTTACAGGCCTGGCGAGGCCCTGGGCGCGGACGGCGACGAATCCTCCATTCACTTTTATGACATTGCAACCGGCTCGGAGATCCGCGCCATCACAGCGCCCCAGGCGAATCGCTTCAGCCTGCTGGGAGTATCCGCGGATGGGAAGGTCGTGCTTACCTATGCGGAAAAATGGCGCCACTGCATCTTCTGCAAACAATATTCGAACGAATATACCGTGACCGATGCCCGCTTCACCCTTTGGAACCGCAATTCCGGCATAGCCATCGCTGAGGATCCTGCTCTCCGCCTTGTCCACCACTCTTGTCCCTGGTTCATCATTATGGGAACGTGTACTCCTTCCGATGAAGCCCCCGATCTTGCGCTCGATCAATCGGGGAACGCAGTGATCGCATCCTGGATCAGCGGCGATCAGCCTCTATCGGTCTTTACGTTGCGACCGGAAGGAATCGACAAGAACGGTGAAAACTTACGATGACTGAATCCGCACGCAAACTCTTCGGCACTGACGGCATTCGCGCCGTCGCCGGCGAATCGCCGCTCGACCCCATCACCATCTACGCCACCGGCCTCGCACTCGCTCACTCGTTGCGTAAATCCTCCACCGAGCCTCGCATCCTCTTCGGCCGCGACACCCGCGAGTCCAGCCCCTGGATCGCCGCCACCCTCGCCGCCGCGCTCCGCGAAGCAGGCGCGCAGGTCGAAAGCGCCGGCATCGTACCCACGCCGGCCATTGCGTTCCTCGCCCGCAGGCACGGCTTCCACGCCGGCGTCGTCATCTCCGCATCCCACAATCCTTGGGCTGACAACGGCATCAAGCTCTTCGGCGGCGACGGATTCAAGCTTCCCGACGCGGTCGAGCTGGCTATGGAAGAAGAAATTCTCCACCACGCCGCGCAAATTCATCCGCCCGATCCAAAATCTCTCCCGCCGGTCGAAGACAACCCCGCCTTCCAATCCGATTACATTCAGTTCCTCCTCGATTCCGTCCCCGGCCTCTCGCTCGCCGGCCTCAAAATTGTCGCCGACTGCGCCAACGGCGCCGCGGCCGCCGTAGCTCCTGAACTTTTCCGCCGACTCAACGCAGACAGCATCACCCTCCTCAACGTCGCGCCCGACGGCCGCAACATCAACGCCGGCTGCGGCGCCCTGCATCCCGCTTATGTTGCGAACCAAGTCAAATCACACGGAGCAAATTTGGGTCTAACCTTCGACGGCGATGCCGACCGCTGCATGCTGGCCGGCCCCCACGGCAACATCGTCAACGGCGACTCGATTCTTCTCGTCGTCGCCCGCGACCTCAAGGCCCGCGGCCTGCTCACCGGCGATCTCGTCGTCGCCACCACCATGTCCAACATGGGCCTTGAAGCCGCGCTCATGCGCAGCGGCATCCGCATGCTGCGCGCGCCCGTCGGCGACCGCTACGTGCTCGAAGAGATGCTCAGGCACAATGCCGCCCTCGGCGGCGAGCAGTCCGGCCACATCCTCCTGCCCCATCTCGCCACCACCGGCGACGGCTTGCTCACCTCCCTCGCCGTCCTCGATCTCATCGCCCGCACCGGCCAATCCCTTGACGAATTGACCGCCGATCTCAAGGTCTTCCCGCAAGTCATTGTCAACGTCAAAGTCCGCGAGAAGAAGCCGCTCGACTCCATCCCCGCTGTCGCGGCCTCCATCCGCGCCGCTGAAGACGCGCTCAAAGACACCGGCCGCGTCGTCATCCGCTACAGCGGCACCGAGCCCTTGGCCCGCGTAATGATCGAAGCCGAAGACGAGTCCGCAATGAAGTACCACGCTGAAGCCATCGCCCAAGCCATCCGCGCCGAGCTCGGCGTCTAGTACCGTGTCTTCGTGATTTCGTAACGGACCGAATGAATCTGGGTGCCCCAGGTCCCGTTTTTGGGACCTGGGATAGCACGAAACCGGATGGACACGGTACTAGTTCGCAAGGAGTGCCCAAGGTCAGTACGGGTGCCCCAGGTTCGACGCAGTTATCGCGTCTAACCTGGGATAGCTCCACTTATCTACAGCTTTTCAGTTCTTCTTGTCTGCCCGCACCCAGCATGCATTCACCTCAGGCAGGAAATGGCTGAGAGCTGGCGGCAAAAAGCTGGCAGCCTGTACCATCAACCCATGCCTCAATTCCCCGCAGGCCAGACCCTCCTCATCGACGCCGACGACACCCTGTGGGAAAACAACATTTACTTCGAGCGCGCCATCGCCGCCTTCATCGGCTTCCTGAACCATCACGAATACTCGCCGGCCGAAGTCCGCCAGACCCTCAATACCGTCGAGCGTGAAACCATCCTCGCCCACGGCTACGGCCTCACCAGTTTCACGCGCTCGCTGGTCGACTGCTACCAGCGCCTCTCGCCCGCTCCGGTTACCGAAGAAAAGCGCCAGCGCATCCGCGCATTCGCCCGCTCCATCGCCGAGCAGGAGATCGAGCTGCTCCCTGGCGTCGCCGCCACGCTCGCCGAGCTCGCCGCCCGTCACCGCCTCATCCTCATGACCAAGGGCAACCACGCCGAGCAGGCCGGCAAGCTCGCCCGCTCCGGCCTCGCCGCACACTTCTCTGCCGTCGAAATCGTCGCGGAGAAAGACCCGCCCACCTACCGCCAGGTCATCGCCCGCCACGAGCTCGCGCCCCACACCTCGTGGATGATCGGCAACAGCCCCAAAAGCGACATCAACCCCGCTCTTTCCGCCGGCCTCCACGCCGTCTTCCTTTTTCACAAAGACACCTGGATCCTCGAACACGCCGAAGTCAACCCCGCGCCCCAGGGCCAGCACCTGATCGAGCTCGACACCTTCGCCAAACTCTGCGATCTGTTCTGAGCCAAGCGCCGCGCGCCTCAGAGCCTGCCCTGAGCGTAGTCGAAGGGTTCGGCGCAGCCTCGGGGTCCCCACGGGCTGGTCTTCGTCCGTGGGGCGACTGAGCGCCTAACCTGGGGTACCTATAGTGTCTTAGTTCTTTATCGCCTTCGCGCCGCCTATGAGAAACTAGAAGAGCGGAAGTCTATTAGCGGGCGCCGCGTTTTTTGCGCCCGAACCACATTTCAATCGAAGCGGAACCGGCCCGCGCGGCCATCGCCCCGTTGTGGTCGCATCCGGCAACGGGAAAAACTTTTAGGAATCAATCTCGAATGCTCAGTGTCTCGAACGTCACCATGCGCTACGGCTCGAAGGTCCTCTTTGAAGACGTCAGCGTCAGCTTCGTCCCTGGCCGCCGCTACGGCCTCACCGGCCCCAACGGCTCCGGCAAAACCACCTTCATGCGCATCCTCACCGGCGAGCTCGATGCGCAGAAGGGCACCGTCGTCCGTCCGCGCAAATTCGGCGTCTTGCGCCAGGACCAGTTCGCCTTTGACGCCTATCGCGTCATCGACACCGTCATCATGGGCAACAAGCCCCTCTGGGCCGCGCTCGAAGAACGCGACCGCATCTACGAGAAACCCGAAATGACCGACGAGGACGGCATGCGCCTCGGCGAGCTCGAAGGCACGATCGGCGACGAGGACGGCTACACCGCCGAGTCCGATGCCGCCGTCCTCCTCGACGGCCTCGACATTCCCGAAGCGTTGCACGAGCGCAAAATGGGCGAGATGCAGGGCGGCCAGAAAGTCCGCGTGTTGCTGGCGCAGGCGCTCTTCGGCAAGCCCGAAGCGCTGCTCCTCGACGAGCCCACCAACTACCTCGATCTCGACTCCATCCACTGGCTCCAGGACTTCCTGCTCAACTACGACGGCACTCTCATCGCCATCTCCCACGACCGCCATTTCTTGAACAGCGTCACCACCCACACCGCCGACATCGACTACCAGACCATCATCGTCTACACCGGCGGCTACGACGACATGGTGATGGCCAAGACGCAGATCCGCTCCACGCTCGAGTCGCAGATCGTGCAGCGCGAAAAGAAGATCGCCCAGCTCAACGACTTCATCGCACGCTTCGCCGCCGGCACGCGCTCCTCGCAGGTCACCAGCCGCCGCAAGGAAGTCGAGCGCCTGCAAACCAACGAGCTCGCCCGCTCCAACATCCAGCGCCCCTACATCCGTTTTGACCAGGTGCGCCCCAGCGGCAAGCACATCCTCGAATTCAAGCACCTCACCAAGCTCTACGGCGACCTCAAGGTCCTCGACGGCTTCACCGCCAACCTGCTGCGCGGCGAAAAAATCTGCCTCATGGGCCGCAACGGCGCCGGCAAAACCACGCTCCTCAAAAGCCTGCTCGCCAACTATCCCGGCCTCGCGGAAAAAGATTTCATCCTCGACTCCGGCTCCGTCTTCTGGGGCCACGAAGCCCAGGTCGGCTACTTCCCGCAGGACGTCGGCGCAACCGTCGAACATGGCCTCACCGTCGCCGAGTGGCTCCATCGCTGGAAACCCGATGCCCACGCCGAAGACATTCGCGGCATCCTGGGGCAGATGTTATTCAGCGGCGAAGAAGGCGAAAAGCAGACCCGCGCCCTTTCGGGCGGCGAGCAGGCACGCCTCGCCTTCTGCAAGCTCATCCTAACCAAACCCAACATCCTGATCTTCGACGAGCCCACGAACCACCTCGACCTCGAAGCCATCAACGCGTTAAACATCGCACTGCAACGCTACGAGGGCACAGTCCTCCTGGTAACCCACGACCACGACTTGATTGACGAAGTAGCTACGCGCCTCTGGGTCTTCCACGAAGCCGGCATAGAAGACTTCCAGGGCCCCTACGCCGAATGGAAAGGCAAACACAACTGACAACTGGCTCTGCTCCCTCCGCGGAACAACACCGTCGTCCATTCAACAGACTTGTCATCCTGGGCGGCATTGAGCGCCGCGCAGCCAGTCGAAGGATCTGCGTTTGCATTTCGTAACTTTGACGGAGGGAGCAGGGGCCTTTAGGCCCCTGAAAACATCGCATCGAAATCGTTGCGGCCTTCAGGCCCGGGGCGGGTGGCCCACTCTCAACCCAGCCACGTGCGAACGGGCGGGTTGCCCAGGTTTCGCCTTTGAGACCTGGGATGCAGAGGTGTCGATCCTGCCGGGGGCGTAGGCCCGGATTACTTAGAACTCGCCGGCGGCACAATCCCGTTCATCCGCAAATACTCCACCATCTGCCCGTAATGATCGTTCGCATGCGCAATCCCGAATGCCGCCAGCGTCGCCCGCGTCTGGAATCCCGGCTCCGGCGACTTCACCACCTCGAACGCGTTGGCCGGCGTCAATGTCGCAATCGCCTTGTGGGCAAACGCAAACGAGCCCTGCAGCGCGGCCACCACATCGTCTTTGCTGGTCAGCTTCGTGAGTCCCTGCGGATCCACATCCGGCTTCAATCCGCTCACAATGCCATAGAAGAAATAATTGGCCTCCGCCACGTGCGTCGCCTGCTGCGCAAACGTCCGCACCGTGGCGAATTCGGTCGTCTGTCCCGGCACAAAGATGGCCGCGCTGGGCGCAAAGCCGAACTTCTCCGCCGGCATCGCCTTCACCGCGCCCATCATCTCCCACTCAATCACGTTCAACTGCGAATCGAATGCCGCGGCCGGCGTGGCGATGGTTCCCGCCGCCGGCGCCTGCGCCTTCCCGCTCGTCCCCATCTGCGCCGCCGCAACCAGGGAGCCCATGCTCAACACGCAACACGCCATCCACTTCAGATGCATAGCAATCCTCCAGGCAAATCTTCCTCTTCAAGCGTTCACAGGCTATCAGAGAGTCCCAGGTCAAGCGCACGAAAGAAGCGCCGCCACTCCCGGAAAGCGCTGGACCGCATTTTCCGTCTTCCTGCCGTTCAATGCCAAAGAATCCGAGGCGAGCAAAGCGATTCGCCAAGCAATTGATGGAAACGCTGTGCTGGCTCAAATTGGAGCTTTGTCAAACGACGTTATGAAATGAATTCCCGGAACAGCGACACCCATCAACCGCTCATCGTTTGTCAGAAAGAGATCGCATCCCGCCGTCCCCGCCGTCGCCAGTTGAATTGCATCGGGCGGCTTGACAGTTCCTCCGATACGAATCAGCGCGAAAGCCTCTGCTGCCGGTTCCAGAAATGGCAACACGGTGATTCCTTGCCCTCGGAAAATCTGGCGATAGCGCTGGGCAAGGGCAAAATCCCCATTACGCAAAGGCGTCACCAGCACCTCTCCCAAGCTCATCACCGAAGTGAGAATCTCATCTTTTCGCGTGGAAAACGCTCGCGCAAGGTATCTCGCGCGAGCCGCGTGGGAACTCGCTCCTTCAATCAGGTAAATGAAAAAATTGGTGTCGAGAAAGATACGGCTCATTCCCAGCCCTCGCGCAGTTTCCGCACAAATTCATCGGGATCGACGTCTTTCCAGTGCTCCTTTCCAAGACCTTCCAACTCAAAGAGCGACTCGAGCCACCGCTGCGGCGTCCCCGCCTCCGGCTTTGCCAATCCCGCATCACCCGACCCTCCCATCGGTTTATTTGGCATTGCATCGGCGCTCCCTGCCTTGTATCTTCGCTTCGCCCACTCCAACAACGGTAAATACCTCTCTGGAATCTCTCCCGCCTCCGGGAAAATCTTCCCATTCCGCTCTGGATGCACCTCGTCGCCCGGCAGAAGGAGCCGTCTCGTATGTTTCCCGGTGGCGTATAGCATTCTGTGCCTCCCGGGGCTTGGAGGTTTATTTGCGACACAATGCTGAGTTGCGTGAACATTTACGCCGGGACGGTGCTCGCCTGTGATACTCTCGCGTTCTGCCCGAGCGACAATTTCTTGAATTGTAAATTCAGGGCGAAGGGGATTCTCGCGGTGCAATAGGGCAGCCGCGATGAATACTTCGACGGCGCACGAGATCTGGATTCGAGATAGGACGGATTCCATTGAATTATTCTCCTCTCTCGCAAAGTCCGGCATCTCCGACTCTCACATGTCCAAAATGCCATCCTCCGCAGAATCGGCATCGGTACGGGCGCAACGAACCGGCCGCGTACCCTCCGCTTAAACGCAAGATGTGCTGAATCCTTCCATTCGCATGTCGCGCTTTACTGTACCGGGTCTTTCTTCGGCATCCGCACTCCCATGCGCAGAAACTTTCATGAATGGACATTGCAGTGCCCTCCTTTGGGCAACCACAAATATACAACGTAAACAATGTATTTTGCAATAAAGAATAGAATATCTAATATAACTACAATATAATCTTCAACATAATGATACTTATAATTATCTACATGGTCTCGAACTATTGCGAGATTTGAACAAATCGATCCGTTACCCCTTCCGCCGCGCTACCTCCGCATACACCGCCGCATAGTCCTGCGCCGGTTTCTTCCAGCTGTAATCCCGCGCCATTCCGTTGCGCATCAGCCGCTCCCAAGCCTTTTTGTTTTGGAATGCCGCCAGAGCTTGATCGATCGCCGCCAGCAGGTCCGGCGGCTCATACCCCTCGAACTTGAACCCCGTGCCGGTTCCCTTCTTCGCGTCCCACTCCTCGATCGTGTCTTCCAGGCCCCCCGTGGCGCGCACCACCGGCACCGTCCCGTATTTGAGCGAATAAATCTGGTTCAGACCGCACGGCTCATAGCGCGAAGGCATCAGGAACATATCCGCGCCCGCCTCGATCTTGTGCGACAGCGCATCGTCGTAACCCACGCGCACGGCCACGCTCGCCGGATGCCGGTACGCCCAGTCGCGGAAAAAGTTTTCGTAGATGGGCTCTCCTGAACCCAGCGCGGTCACCGCCACGTCGCGCTCCACAAGCTCCTCGGCAATCCCTTGCACAATGTCGAACCCTTTTTGCGTGGCGAACCGCGACACGATCCCGATCACCGGCGTCGATTCTCCCACCGTCTCCAGTCCGAAAGCGTGCAGCAGATCGGCGCGGCACGGCTTCTTTCCCGCCAGACTCTCGGGCGTGTAATGCGCCGCCAGGTTCCCGTCCGTGGCCGGATCCCACTGCGCGTAGTCAACGCCATTCAATATCCCGCGCAGATCCGCCGCCCGCGCATGCAGCACGCCCTCCAGTTGCTCGCCGAACTCCGCCGTCTGTATCTCCTCGGCATACCTGCGGCTCACGGTGGTCAGCATGTCTGAAAAAACCACCCCGCCTTTCAGAAAGTTGAAGTGGTCGTACATCTCCAGTTTGTCCATGGTGAAAACATCCCACGGAAACAGGAGCTGCTCGGTGGTCACCGGTGGAAATTTGCCCTGGTAGGCCGCGTTGTGGATGGTCAGCACCGTGCCCGTCCCGTGAAACGCGGGGTCCTCCGCGTACAACGTGCGCAGGTACACTGGAATCAGCGCCGCCTGCCAGTCGTGAACGTGAAAAATTTCCGGCACGCCCACCTGCTTGGCCGCTTCCAGCACCGCACGGCAAAACAATCCGAACCGCTCGGCGTTGTCGGCGTAATCGCCGCCGTTGGATCCATACAGCTCCGGCCGGTCGTAGAGCTCCGGGCAATCCACAAAGTAGAACTGCACCCCGTTGCGCTTGCCCCCGTCCACGATGCCCACAAAGCGGTTGAAATACCGGAATGGAATGGTGATCGAACGCA
Source organism: uncultured Acidobacteriaceae bacterium (assembly GCA_963770555.1). GTDB lineage: Bacteria > Acidobacteriota > Terriglobia > Terriglobales > Acidobacteriaceae > Telmatobacter. The sequence goes on along the minus strand of CAVYQC010000005.1, from coordinate 1,146,214 downwards.
CCGCTTCCCTGCTTTCGCCCTCAATCAGCGGCCGAACCCGCGCGTAGAGCGGCAAATACACGGTCACATCGTGGCCCATCCTGGCCAGTTCGGGCGGCAGCGCCTCCACCACGTCGGCCAGCCCGCCGGTCTTCGCAAACGGGCCGCACTCCGACGCTGCAAACACAATCTGCATCAGGCAATCTCCCTCGTCTCTTCCCGCATCCTGAGCTCAACTCCAAAGGGCAAGTCTACTACGCTCCCGTTAACAGGATGCACACCGATCGGCTCAGCCATTTCCAATCGAACCGCGCCCCATTCACCACCGCCGCCATCGATCTTCGATTGTGCAGCCAGCTTCCGAGACTCCTTCCTATTCCCTATTCCCTATTCCCTATTCCCAATTCCCTATTCCCAATTCCCTATTCCCTAGATTGTCGGGATAGATTCCTTTTGCGTGTAAATTCAAGATTTTATCTGGCCGCTCAGTTACGATGCTGGCTATGGGTAAGAGTTTTATTCCTGACGACGTGAACCAGTCGTTGTTATTCCCTCCCTCGCTTCACGATTGGCTTCCGGAGCGGCATCTGGCGCGTTTCCTGGTGGATGTGGTGTCGGCGCTGGATCTGAGCGCGATCTATGCCTCGTATGAGGAGAAGGATGGGCGCGGTCAAGCGGCGTATGCGCCGGCGATGATGGTGCGGGTGCTGCTGTACGGCTACGCGACGGGGGTGTACAGCTCGCGCAAGATGGAGGCGAAGACCTACGACGACGTGGCGTTCCGCTATCTTTCTGCCGACGCGCATCCGGACCACGACACCATTGCAGAGTTTCGCAAGCGTCATCTGGAGGGGTTGGCCGGTTTGTTCACGCAGGCGTTGCTTTTGTGCGAGAAGGCGGGCCTGGTGAAGCTGGGCCATGTATCGATCGACGGGAGCAAGATCAAGGCCAACGCCAGCAAGCATAAGGCGATGAGCTATGCGCGGATGACCGAGACCGAGCAGCGTCTGAAGGCGGAGATCGAAGCGCTGCTGAAGCAGGCCGAGGATGTGGACGCGGCCGAGGATGCGCAGTACGGCAAGGGCCGTGGTGGGGACCAGTTGCCGGAAGAGCTGGCGCGGCGCGAGAGCCGTTTGAAGAAGATCGCACAGGCTAAGGCGGAGTTGGAGCAAGAGGCGCGGGAGAAGGCGGAGCGGGAGCGCGCCGAGGCAGAAGCCAAACTGGCCGCGCGGCGCGACGGGCAAGAGCGGACGGGCAAGAAGCAGCGCGGGCGCGAGCCCCAGGTTCCCGATCCCGATAAGGCAGCGCCAGCCCCGAAGGCGCAGCGTAACTTCACCGATCCGGAAAGCCGCATCATGCCCGACGGAGCCAACAAGGGCAGCTTCGTGCAGGGCTACAACGCGCAGGCGGCAGTGGACTCGACAGCGCAGGTAATCGTGGCCGCAGAGGTCACGCAGGAAACCACGGACAACCACCAACTGCTGCCGATGTTAGGCCAGGTGAAAGAGAACATGGGCCGCCAGCCGGACGCGGCCAGTGCCGATGCAGGTTACTGGAGCGAGGCCAATGCTATCTCCCTAGAGCCTGTTATTAACTTTGCGTGAGTTGCCGCGCCAGATTGGCGAGCATGAGGATGGCGAAGGCGAGATAGTGGAGCCCTTCCAGTGTTTTGGCGAGGCGTTCGTAATCTCTGGCCAGACGACGGAAGCGCGCGGCCCAAGCGAAGCTGCGCTCCACAACCCAGCGGCGCGGCAACAGCACAAAGCCGCGTTTGACCTCAGTATGTTTGACCACCTCCAGCCGCACACCGTGCTTGGCAGCGGCCTGCTCCGCGCTTTCACCTGTATATCCCTGATCGACATAGGCCAGGTCGATGTTCTCACCTGTAATCTCCTGCACCGCTTCGGCCAGCTTCTCTACCTGCGCGCGGTCCTGTTCATCGGCTGCGGTAACGTGCAGGGCCAGCAGATGTCCCAGCGTATCCACCGCCGCGTGAACCTTCGATCCCTTGCGCCGCTTGGCTCCATCGTAGCCGCCACGCGCGCCCGATTCCGGTGTCGACTGCACAGTGCGGCTATCCAGAATCACCGCCGTGGGCTGGCCTTTGCGCCCTGCAAACTCGCGCAGAAGAATGCGCAGATCCTCCACCATGATCTCGAAACACCGTGCCTCCATCCATCGCCGCATCTGCTGATAGACCGCTGCCCACGGCGGTAGATCGTTGGGCAGAAAGCGCCACTGGCTGCCCGTCTTGGCAATGTAGCGAAGCGCATTGAATACAGCGCGAAGCGGATAATCCCGCTGCGCAGAATCCTCGCGACAAAGAGCCAAATAAGGAGCTACAAACGCCCACTCCTCATCGGAAACATCGCTCGGATAGCCAGACCGGACACGTTTTTCCATACCTCCATCGTCATGCCACTATCGACTTTTCACTATCCAGAAGCAAACAAAGGGACAAAGTTAATAACAGGCTCTAGTCCCTAGTCCCTAGTCCCCCGCCCCTCGTTCCCCGCCTTCACCGCCGCATCGGCTCTGCCTCCAGCGTAAGCACCTCGAACGGCCGAAGCACAATCTTCTTCGCCTCGCCGGCGCGCAACAGGATGGCCGCTTCGGCCGCATCTGCCTTCCAAGGGCTATGCGCCCGGTAACTCCGCGCCGCACCCTCCGGCAATTCAAACGCGGCATCCACATCGAGTTCGTACTCCTGCGCGCGATCGGCCGGATTGCGCAGCACCACGATCCCTTTTGCCCGCGTCCAGGAAGCCCATCCGTACACTTCCAGCCGGCCCGGATCGCCGCCGATCCAGTGCGTGTCCTCGAGCACCGCGGCATTCGCCCGCGACCAGCGCGCCGCTTCCCCCAACGCATCCCAATCCTCATTCGAAAGCAGCCCCGGCGTAATGTACATCTCCTGAAGCCCGGTCCCGGTGCCGAAATAGTCGTGTACCTCGTCCACAAAATCTCCGTCCGGGTCGGTGTCGAGATGCACGGCCTGCTTGGCAAAAATCAGCCCGTGCAGCATCAGCGAGTTCAGCGGAAACAGCGGCCCGCCCTCCACGATGTTGCGATAAGTCTGCTCGTCGCGGTAGGTGATCCATTTCTGCCGCCAGCTTCCCACGCCGTCGAAGCTGTGATCGTCGCCGCCGCGCCAGATCGAGTCCGCATAGCGCAGCCAGAACGGCGAAGGCTTTGTGCCCGTCGTCAGGTTGATGAAGATCTCCGGCTCCTGCGTGCGCAGCCGCCCAATCAAATGAATGGCCGCCGAAAAATCGCTGTCGAAAAGGCTGCCCGGAAAAACCTGGCTCGCATTGCCGGTCCCGTCGAACTTGAACTGATTCACGCCGTAACGCTCGATCATCTTCAGGCACGTATCTTCAAACAGCCCGTAGTAGCGCGGCGCCGAGAGCGCGAATCCGCCCTTCACGGTTTCGTAGCCCAATTTTTCGCCGGCCGCAATCCGCTCTTTTTTCGCCTCCGCATAACCGCCCCACGGCGAAAGCCAAACCCCAATGCCGAATCCATACTGCAGAGCCGCTTCGCGAATCTTCTCAAATCCATTCGGCAGCCCCGGATTGAATCCCCACAGCGTGTGCGTATCGTCCCAGCCGTCGTCGAACAGGAACGAGTCCATGGTCGCGCCGCGCTTGCGCACCAGTTCCTCGCCGAACGCGTGCACCCGGTCCAGCGCCTGCGCTTCGTTGTAGCGTTCTCCGTAGCCCAGGTCGTACCAGGAGTTGTAATGCAGAAACGTGCGGTAGGGATGCGCCCGCTCCAGTTCGAGATAGGCGAGAAAATCTCTCCGCATCTGTCCCGGCGCAGCCACGCCGATCACCGACGAGTAAGTAATTGGATTGCCCGGCTCCAGCGGCAGCTCACGCGTGAGCGTGGCCGTGGCCCGTCCGTTCTCAACTGCGCTCGACGACAGCGGAGACTCGAATCCAAAAAAGAAATTGCCCGCGATGATCGGTGATCCCGCAACCTTCCCCACCACCTGCGCGCCGGGCGCTTCGAAGTCCAACATTCGCACTTCCGCCAGGTCCACAGGCTGAGCCGCGGCCTTGAGCGTCACCTCCTGGCGCAGATAATTTGTCCCCTCGCGCATGACCGCGCACCAGTGCGCCGAAAACGCGCCGGCATTGAGGTCCGCGCACACCGCGCGCCCTTCAATCCGCTCCGCCGCGCGCGCAGCGGAAGGCTTCGCGGCCAGTCTCGCTTCCACCGGCGCCGATTTCAACTTCATCTGCGAAGCAGCCAGCACGCGCCCATCGCGGAATACGACGCTGAACGGCTCACCCGGATTGAGGTTCGCTCCGCTGCGCAGGTCGTCGATTCCCGCCACGCGAAGCCCTCCATGCACGACCTCAAACCGCGCCGTCAATCGATCCGTGCGCAGCGCAAATTCACTCCCCGCCTGGCCCTGCGCAACGCACGCCGTCCAGGCTCCTGAAAAGAAAAATGCGAAGGCCAGAGCCTTCGCCGCCACTCTCCAAGCAACCGCTCTGCGCATGTGAACCGGGCTCCCTGTTAATCGCTCGAAACGAGGCGTCTGGCATCTTGCTGTCGCACCAACATGGGTGCAGCACAACCCTGAATCCAATCCCCTGGGGTGCCCCAGGTCCCGCTTCTGGGACCTGGGACAGCACAGCTCCGAATCTAATCCCCTGGGTGCCCCAGGCTCGGCGCGTTCTTGTTCTTGCGCCTAGCCTGGGATAGCACGAACCTCAATCGAAAAACACAAGTTCGCGTGGTCACAACCCCGATGTTCCCGCCGCTCACTTCCGGTCCAGCCGGAACGCCGCCCCCTGAAAATCCCCCTTGAACCCCTCATCCATCTCCAGCCCATGACGCATCCACCACGCGCCGCTCGCCGTCTCCGGCGTGCCCGCGCGCGCCTTGCCTTCGATCGCGCTCAGAGCATACTCCGCCGCCGGGTCCAGCCCTTCCAGCTTCAACAGCGGAAATCCGCGTCCCTCCTGCGTCGAATGGATAAACGCAAACACCACCGCCTGGCTCTTGTCGGCGCGCACGGTTTCGGTCGCCGAAAACTCGCTCCCCTCGAGCGGCGAAATCAGCCGGTACAAATCCCCCTGCACAATCGTGGCTTGCACCTGCTTGTACGCCGCAATCAGCCGCTTGGCCGTCGCCGTCTCCTCCGCGGTCCATTGCGTAATATTCGCGCCGATCCCCAGCGACCCCTGCATCGAGCTCAGCATCCGGTATGCAAGCGACGTGGTCCGGTGGTTCAGCCAGTGCGGCGAATCCGTTACCCAGGCCATCATGATCTGCGGCGTATACGCGTACGTAAATCCGTTCTGAATCGTCAGCCGGTCGAAGGGATCGGTATTGTCCGACGGCCACACTTCGTCCACATACCGCAGAATGCCCAGATCCACGCGCCCGCCGCCCCCGGAGCACGACTCGATCTCCACCTTCAGGTGCCTGCGCCGCAGCTCGCCCAGGATCCAGTAGAGATTCCGCGTGTACTCCACATACACCTGTTTCTCTTCTGCAGGCGGAAGCTGATTCCATCCCGGCTCGCTCCAGTTGCGGTTGTAATCCCATTTCAAAAATGCAATATCGTTCTCGGTCAGCAGCTTGTCCAGAAACCCCAGGATGAAAGCCCGCACATCCGGCCGCGCCAGGTTCAGCACCAGTTGGTTGCGCTGCTCGGTTTCCGGACGGCCGGGAAAATTCAGCACCCAGTCCGGATGCTTGCGATACAGATCGGAGTCCGGATTCACCATCTCCGGCTCAACCCACAACCCGAAATCCATCCCCAGCGCATGTACCTTGTCAATCAGCGGTTTCAATCCGTGTGGAAACTTCTCCGGATTCACATACCAGTCGCCCAGCCCGGCGCGATCGTTCTTGCGCTGTCCGAACCATCCGTCGTCCATCACGAACCGGTCCACGCCCAGTGCAGCCGCCTTTTCCGCCAGCGCCATCTGCCCGGCCTCATTTACGTTGAACTCCGTCGCCTCCCAGGAGTTGTAGATCACCGGCCGCGGCCGCGGCATCTTTGCATTCGCATGCGGCAAAATCTCTTCGAGCTCAAACCGGTGCAATACCCGCGAAGCCCCGCCCAGCCCCTGCGAAGAGTACCCTCCGTAAAACACCGGCGTCTCCAGCTCCTGCCCCGGATGCAGCACAAAGCCGAAGTCGAACGGGTTGAACCCTCCCGTCACCCGCACCGCGTCCAGTTGATCCCGTTCCACAGTAATCCGCCACGACCCGCTCCACCCCAGCGCTCCAAACCACACTTCGCCGTGTTCCTCGTCCGCATTGCCGGCTTCGATCGCAAACCACGGATTCGCCTGGTGCCCGGTCGAGCCTCTGCGGCTCTCCATCACCCGCGCGCCGTGCTCGATCGGCTCCTGGTTCAGCGTCCACTCGCCCGCCCATCGTCCGGTCAGATAATTCAGCGTGTAACTTCCCGCAGGCAGCGCCCACGCGGCCGCCGCGGCCTGCTCCACCGTCACCGCCGCCGTGCCGCGATTCTCGATCGTCGCCGAACGCGCCACGATCCCGGTCTCCGGATCAATGGCGTAATGCAGCGTCACAAAGATCGGCCGTTCGATGTCCTTCAGCACTACGTCCAATCCGCGCGCAGTAGCCGTGTGGCTCTCATAATGCAGCACCAGGTCGCGATTGCCGTCGGCAAATGTGATCTTCAGCGCCGGCTCGTTGAACAAGCCCGCGCCCCACCCCGCGTACTCCTGCGGCGTGTCGGTGTACGAGTCGTCAAATGAGGCCCACTCTCGCATGGGCTGCGCCGCGGGAAAGCTGTCCGTCGCGCCCAGCCGCCCGCCCCAGTAAAGCTGTTCGAGCTCGCCCCGCGGGTTCACGCCAAAAACGTACGAAACCCCGCCGCCATCTAGCCGGAAAACCTTGGTTGCCGCATCGAAGTGCACAGAAGCGGGCTGCGCCGCCGCGGCCATCCCGGCGGCCAACAGCAAGGCAACTCTTGTAAAGGCTTGCATCATGGCTCGCCCTCCTGTCTCCGCTTCAGAGCCGCCCCATCATATCACTCTCGCTTCCACGCCCATCCCTCGCCAACGCCCTCGCGCCCCATTCGTCTAAAATTGGGCTACCCGCACTTCTCATACGAATCAATGACCACCCTTGCCGCGCCCGTTACTCTCGCGGATCGAACCACAGCCCGCCGCTGGCGGCTCGCGTTGGTCGTTCTCGCCGCCTTCGCCCTCCGCCTCGTCGTCGTGGTCTTCTACTATCGCCAGCTCCCTGACGCCGATCTGCATTACGAGCAATTCGGCTGGGAAGTCGGCTGGGTGGCGCGCGCGCTCGCGAGCGGCCACGGCTTCAGTTCTCCTGTTTATCCCCTCACCGGACCCACCGCCATGGTCCCGCCGCTTTACACGTCTCTGCTCGCCGGCATCTTCAAACTCTTCGGCATTTACACGCTCACCTCCGGATTCATCATCCTCTCCCTCAACGGCCTGTTCTCCTCGCTCAACTGCATCGCCGTTTACTTCAGCGCCAGATACTCGCTCGGGTCCCGCGCTGCACTCGTCGCAGCCTGGGCCTGGGCCTTCTATCCCTTCGCCATCTATTTCTCCGCCGACCGCGTCTGGGAGTACGCGCTCACCTCGCTCCTTTTCACCACCTGCTTCTGCATCGCGCAGCGCCTTCACGCCGCCGGCCACTGGACCGCATGGGCCGGCTTCGGCCTTCTCTACGGCATCGCCGCCCAATCGAACCCCAGCGTGCTCTCCGTCTTCCCTTTCCTGCTCGCCTTCGCGTTATGGCAGGCGCGCCGCTCCGGCCGCCGCTGGCTCCGTCACGGCTTCGTTGCCTCAGCCGCCCTCCTGCTCGCGCTCGCTCCGTGGACCATCCGCAATTACCGCGTTCTGCACGTGCTCTGCCCGGTGCGCGACGACTACTGGATCAACATCTACGCCGGCAATTACAACAACACTTCGCCCGTCAATCCGCCCTCCAACCCTTCCGCGCATCCGCCCTCGAATCCCGCCGAAATGCAAAAATTCCTCTTGATGGGCGAAGTCCCTTATCTGGCTGAGAAACACGCCCTCGCCGCCGCCTGGATTCGCAGCCATCCCGGCGATCTGGCCCGCGCCATCCTTCACCGCGCCGTCTACTACTGGACCGGCTACTGGTCGCTGCGGCCCCGGTATCTCGCCATCGAGCCGACGGAAATTCCCATGATGTTTTACGTCTGCGGCGTCACCCTGCTCATGCTGCGCGGCCTCGGCCGCCTGCTGCGCTCGAATCTCTCCGCCGCCCTCCCTTATCTCATCCTCATCGCCGTCTTTCCGCTCACCTACTATCTTTCCCTCGTCCTCATGGATTACCGCCAGCCCATCGAACCCGCCATCGTGGTGCTGGCCGTCGCCGGCGCCATCCCCTTCAAGCGCACGCGCCCGGATGCGAGCCATAACCCAAAACCGTGAAAGCCGCGGGCCTCAAGCCCGCACATACAGGAACACCGGTCGCCCTGATGAACATCCGCCCAGACGCCTGCCGACCCGCCTCGACAACATTCCGCCCTCCTTCCACGGCTGTTCATCCCTTCATAGGGCCCATCCATCCCACCCCCACAGCCCCCCAATCCCCCAATCGTCTATCCTTGACATGAGCCACACGGAGGTTCCGGATGTTTTCCCCCGCCGTCGCCGAGCCCGTCTCACCCACGCCGCCGGAAGAGATCGCCGCCGCCCTCAGCAACATCGGCCCGCTCCACGGCCTGTCTCTTGAGGACCGTCTCTGGCTGGCCCGCAACGGCCGCGAGATGATGGCCAACGCCGGCGACATCCTCTTCGAAGAAGGCGCGCCGGCCGAGGACATGGTCCTCATCCTCAAGGGCGAAATTCACGTCCGCCGCCAGCACGGCGGCGCCATGGCCCTGTTCATCGGCCGCGCCGGACAGGTCACCGGCATTCTTCCCTTCTCGCGCATGAAAACCTACGGCGGCCAGGGATTCGCCGTTTCCCACGTCTGGGCCTTGCTCGTTCCCAGCTCGCTTTTTCCTGAGATGATCCAGGCCATCCCCTCCATGGCCCAGCGCTCCGTCACCGTGCTCCTTGACCGCGTGCGCGAAGTCACCCGCATCGAGCAGCAAGCCGAAAAACTCACCGCACTCGGCAAGCTGGCCGGCAATCTCGCCCACGAGCTCAACAACCCGGCCTCCGCCGCGCAGCGCGCCGCCGCCAACGTCGTTGAAGCCTTGCAGGCCCAACGCTCCAACCGCTTCCGGCTGGTCAAACTCGCTCTCAGCGAAGCGCAGATTCACGCCATCGAGGCCTGGGAACAGAAGATCCTCAACCGCGCCCTCCCCATTCCCGCCGCCAATCCTGAGCCGGGCGCGCTCGACTACATCTCCCGCGAGGAATCCATCCGCCTCTGGCTCGGCTCCATCGAATGTTCGCAAGTATGGGAAATCGCTCCGCAGTTGGCCGAGCAGGGTGTCACCACTGCCGATCTCGATGATTACCGCAGTTTCCTCTCCCCCGCTGAAGCCTGCATCTCGCTGCAGTTTTTCGCCCGCTACCTGCGCTCCATCCGGGCCGCCGAAACCCTCGTCAACTCCACCGCCCGCATCTTCGATCTCATCGGCGCCGTCAAGGACTACTCCAACATGGACCGCGCCCCGATTCTCGAAGTCGACGTCCCCGCCGGCCTCGACGCCACCCTCCAGATGTTCCGCTCGCGCATGGACCGCGTCGAAATCGTGCGCGACTACGAGCCCAACCTGCCCCGTATCAGCGCCTATGGCGGCGAGCTCAACCAGGTCTGGACCGCGCTCATCGAAAACGCCCTCGACGCCCTCGGTGAAGGGGCTCCCGCGGACAGACCGTCGTCCGTGGGGCGTGACGGCGCCCCTGCGGACAAGTTTTCATCCGTAGGGCACAAGGAGAGAACGCTGCGCATCACCTGCAAGCTTGAAGCCGAGATGCTGCTGGTCGAAATCTGGGACACCGGCCCCGGCATCCCGCCCGAGCTGCAGGAGCGCATCTTCGAGCCCTTCTTCACCACCAAGGCGCCCGGCCGCGGTCTCGGCCTCGGCCTCGACTACGCCATGCGCATCGTTCGCAAGCACCGCGGCCACCTGAGCGTCAAATCTCAGCCCGGTTCCACCTGCTTCCGCGTCCGGCTCCCCCTCGACCAGCTCCAGGCCTACTGATCAAAAGCTCAGGCGCAATCCGGCTTGTGTGGCATTCGGGCTCTGCATCGAGGCAACCCTCTGGTAAGCCGAGTAGACGCCTGCGAAGCCGTCGCCCATCTCGGACGCGGACCTCGCCAGGGCCGCCGAAGTTCGCGCCAGTGTGTTGAAGGTCTCAGCCACGGCGTCCAGGTGGAAACCGTTCCCCCATGCCAGCGTCTTTGTCAGGCGGCCATTGAATTTGAAAAAGTTGATCCCAGCGAATTCCGTCTCGGTGGCGTAGTCTCCGGTTGCTGCCAGAGCGAACCCATTCGTCAGGTGCTGCCACAGGTCCGCGCCCGAATCGAGGGAGCTGTGCAGCGTTGCGGTGAACGAAGCGCGCCGCATCAGATCGCTCACATAGGAGCCGTTTTCTCCCACGCCGGAGCCCCGAGCCGTTGCGTAGCTATAGGAGACCCGGTAACTCCCCCAGCGTACCGGTTCCTCCGTAAACGACGCCGACGTTCCCGAATAGGTAGAAACTCCGCCGGTCCCTATCTCCTGGCCCCAGAACGTATTTCCCGCTCTGCAGGCACTCGACGATTGGCACATCGCGGCCGGTCGCAGCACCGGCAGCGCAAGCTGAACTCCGCGCACGTATTGCGTCTCCGCCGAAAGCACGCCCTTGGCCCCGATCTGCTGTTCCACTTGTGCGTCCGCCTGCTCGGCATAGGAGTTCTGAATCGAAGGGCTCGTCAATGTGAAGCCCGCGAGCCGGTCTGCCGCGAATCCGTTGCCGCTCGTAAACCTGCCCGAGCTTTGAAGATTTGCAACGCCGCCGGTATTCACCGGGCCGGCGATGGCCGGCAGTGGAATCTGATCGTAGTACACTCCCGCGCCGCCGCGAATTACCGTGCCCTGGGCGGGAGACCAGGCAACGCCCACTTGCGGCGCCAGGTTGTTGGTGTCGGTCGCGAATCCCTTGAGAACCTCCACGTTGTACGAAACTCCGCTGGTCAGCAGCACATTGCTGCGCACCCTTCGTTCGCTCTGCGCGTAGAGCTCGGCGTCGCTGCCTGACTGGCTGAATGAGGGATTCCCGCTGGTTGCTCTCCCCAGGCTCGATTCCAGAAACGAGATGTTCATCCGGTTAAAGAGGAAATCCCCGCCCATGCGCAGGCTCTGCGCGCCAACCTGTCGATAAACGTTGTTGGCGGCTTCAAAGATCCGATCCCGCCTGGCGGTGGGCAGCGGCGACTCGATCCCGATCTCCGGCGCCCCCGGCGGAAGCCGCAGATCGGTCGAGATGAACTGGGCCTTCGCTGCGTCCACGGTGCTGGGCGAAATTGCCGCAGTGTTTCCTACAGTAGCCCTGTCTTGAGTCAGGTGAAGATCGGTTTCGAGACTCGGAGGCGCTGCTCGATCGGGCTGCAAGGAATAGCTATGCAGATCGTCGCGGTTGAATCGGGCGTAGGCCGAATCGCGCTGGCCGAAACTGTGGTCCAACCCTGCACTGTACGCTCCCGATGACGCAGGATTGGCGCCGATCGGCAGTTCCCCATCGCCGGTTCGGGCCTGCAGCGTGCCCAGAAACGACATCAGCCTTTGCCGGCTGAAGTTGAACTGGTCGAAATTCGTGAAATAGCCGGCGCGATTGTGGCCGATCTCGCCGCCCACCGACCCTCTAAGCTCCGAGACCGGCAGTTCGCCTCGCACAGCCGCGTCGTCAGGTGCGTTCACCCCCGTCGAGCCAAAAATCCATTTCACCTGCCCGTGCGGCCTGCCCGTTACCGGAGAAGGCGCTTCGGGCATCTGCTGCGCGACGGCATCGCCGCCCGACGCGCGAAAAAAGCCAACGCCGCCCACGCCGTTGTCAGAGAGATCCCTGCTGTCCGCGCTCCCGGTCAATGGGCTTTGTTGAGCCTTTGCACTCTCCCGTTCCAATGTGAAGGTGAACGGCGAACGGGTGTCGGCGCCGGGTGTCTCCACGAGCTCGCGCTCCTGAAAGCCCGCTTTCTGCGCCTCAACCCGATAGTCGGCCGGCTCCAGTCCGCAAATGCTGAATCGTCCGCTCGAATCGCTGCGTGCGGAATAGCCTGCATTGCCTCTCAGCGGCTGGGCCGTTATCGTGGCGCCAGCGACGGCGGCGCCCGACGTGTCGACGGAATTTCCAACCAGGCAAAGGTTATTGCCCGCGGGCGGAAGAGCAAGACTGAACGGCGCAGTGAAAGCCAGAACGGTGACAACCGATACGATTCGCTGCATGGGGGCCCCCATATTCGGTTCGAGTTATGCGCATAGAGACGCACCGGGAAGCGGAACGTCTACAGGGAACGGGAAGAGTCCTCTTTCTTTCTTGAGTTAGAACGAAACCTCCGCCGGCTCCGCCACCATCAGCACCGACTGGTCCCCGGTCTTCTGCTTCCACGCCGCCCGAATCGCCGCGATCTTGGCCCGGTTCTCTTCGCTGTCCTCGTAGTCGATCACCAGCAGCTTCGAGCGCAGCCGCTCCGGTGTCGCGCTGCCCTTGCTCTCCCATTGCCCGTAAACATCCAGCACGCTCAACCCCGCTGGAAACCGCGGGGTCACTTCTTTGTCGAGGAACTCCCGCCACGCAGCCTCGCTGATTCCCTTGCCCGGCTCATCCGCCGGCCCCAGCCCGAAGTAGAGTTTCGTATCCACCCAGCCCTGCGTGTGCCCTGGATGCGCCGCATCGCCAGTGAGCGTGGGCGCAGCGGCAGCCGGCGCGGGCGCGGCAGTCGGGTGCGCGCAGCCCGCCAGACCGGCAGAAATTACCAACAGCTTGAAAAGATTGCGCAGCCGCATTCCGTCTCCGCGCTAAAGGAAGGATGCTTCGTCCCAAACCGGCCAAGGAACCTCGCCAGTCCCAAGTCCCTAGTCCCTAGTCCCTGATCCCTGACCCCTGACCACTGTCTGTCACATCACCACTTCCACCCCGCGCCAGAACGCAACATACCCCTTGATCTTCCGCGCCGCCGGCTTCGGGTCGGGATAGTACCAGGCCGCATCCTGGTTGTCCTGGCCGTCGATCACCAGGCTCATGTAGCGCGCCTGGCCCTTCCATGGACAAGTTGAAGTGGTGCTGCTGGGCCGAAAGTACTCGCGCTTGAGGCTGGCATCGGGAAAATAAACATTCCCCTCCACCTCTTCGGTCTGATCGCTTTCGGCCACGACTTTGCCGTTCCAGATTGCTCGCGCCATGTTGATTCCGGTCGATTCCGCCTGTTCAAACCCGTATCCGGCCGCAAAAACCGGTCCGATCCGGGTAACGGATACGACACTACCAGACAAAGCGCTTCTGTGGCGAGTCCCGCGGCGCAAGGGCCGCGCTGCGGTGGACTTACTTGGCTTCGGCGATGGAGTCGATGTGGACGCTCATCTTGCTCGAGTCGGCGGTCGCGTTCACGGTTACATGGTCGCCGTAAAAGTCCTTCACCGCGTCCGGGTTGTCGATCGACCACACCTGCTTCTTTCCCTCGTCCACAAACACCGGCTTCTCGCCGCCTTTGATGCAGCCCTTCACGCAATCCGCGCCGGTTCCGGCGTGCTTGGCGCCGCACCTCGAGTCCGAAATCCAGCCGTTGATCTGGGTTGAATCGGCCGCCTGAGCCGCCAGAACAGTCAGGGCGAAAGCTGCTGCCGCCACTGCAAGAACACGCTTCATGGGAACCTCCGCGGGGATTGGGAATGTGAGCCAGCTACTATCATGCACGCCGCGCCGCAATTGCACAAGCACGCCGGCGTCGAGGTTTCTAGCTCACGGATATCTCTGCGCCTTTCTGTTCCTATTTGGACACCCGGGAGCTGCGCGTCGCCTCCACGCGCCTCATAATCGCTTCATACCGCTGCGCGGCAGCCGTGAACCGGTTCACCAGTTCGCCCGTCTTGGCCAGAAAGCCCGGATTCTTCTCCCGCACCGCTTCCAGAATCGGCGCGAATTTGGCCAGCAGAAAAAATCCTTCCCCGTTGCAATCCACAAACAGCTCGGCCGATACGGCGCCGTGCAGCACCATTGCCGCGGCCATCTCCCAATACGTAAGCACCTGCCGAAGCCAGGGATTGTGCGGATCGGCTGGATTCTCGTACACGGAATAAAATTGTTCCGCCGACTTCGGCCAGAAATCTCCCGTGACCCACGCGCGCGCCTTCCGCATCACCTCTTCGGTGCGCAGTTGATAGAGTTTCAAAATGATCTCGGCATCGGCCGGGGTGGCCAGCATTCGTTCCATCGAGGCTTCTCCGCTGCCCCATACTACAAGATTCACCGGAAGCGTGTCGCGCGCAGCGTGCGCTCGCTTCCTGCTTCCGCTCGCACTCAAGCCCGCAGTCCGTCTCGAAGCCCCGGTGAATCAGCCCTCGAGAATTCCCGCGATGTGGAGAAGCCGCAGGTTTGGATCGAGCCCCTCCTCGAGTTCGCGCGCCGGCGCCGCGGGAAACTCCGCCTTCATCGCTTCCAGAAGATCCAAGCGGCCCCGCGTTCCATCCAGAAGCTTGAGCAGGCTCCGCACCTTGTCGTCTTCCAGGCTCACCGTCATGTGCAACAGCGAAGTGGTCTGCTTCAGGCTTCGAGCTTCCTGGCGGCAGCACGCGCTGGCCCTCGGCCGCTCCGAGATGGAAGCAGCAGCCGGAGCGTTCCAGGCGCGCAACTCGATCATCTTGGCAACCGCCAGACGGATGAGCCAAGATGCGCCATCCTGAGCGAGCGCAAAGCCGGATTCCGCCAGCCGCGGCTCAAGCGCCTCGAACGCGATCGCGCCCGGCCACGCCTTTCCCAATTCCCTGAGCAGCGCCGTCACGCCAGGATGATTCGATTCCATCCTGATGCCGCCGGGCAGCACAAATGCTGAAGCGCCAGGCGCCTCGCCCGAAGCCGGCGAGGTTTGCGTGGCAAGCAGGAGCCGTCGAAAATGTTCCGCTGGAAAACCGCGTTGGATCGCCCGGTCTGCCCGGCACAGCAGCGTCTCCCGGTACGCGCGCATGCGCACAAAGTCCAGAAATTGTTCCTGGAGCAATACGTCCTCCGACCCCGCGCTCTTCAGCGCCGCTTGCATCTCGGCCCGGTAGCATGGATCGGGGGGGGGCGGCAGTTGCGCTTCGCTCAGGTACTGCAATCCATGCTTGCCGGCGTGCTCCACAAATTCCGCGAAATGCACCGGATGATATACGTCGCTCAACTCGTCGTGACGGATGGCCGCGCGGTTGTGCTTTTCCATCCGTTGCAACTGGCTCTCGAGCAGCGCGCGATAGACGTCGTTCTCCGGCAGCGCTTGCGCAATGAAGTGTACGAACTTCAGTCCCTCGACCACTTCCTGTTCCGGGTCTTCGCTGCTCTTGCCGCCGAACAGCATCAAGTCGCGGACCATGGAGCGCAGATAGCCGCCCGGTTTTGCGTTGTAGCTGACGAAGGCGACCCCATCGGCCGTGAGCAGGTCCCCGCACAGCCAAAGCAGCCGGTCGCGCACCGGTTGCGGGGCCCAGGCATAGAGACCGTGCGCAATGATGTAGTCGAACGGACCGAGTTCCGCCCCCACATCGAGCAAATCTCCCTGAAAAAGGCGCACATTCTTCAAGCCGAGCTCACCGATCCGCTCCTGCCCGCGCTCGATGGGCAGTCGTGCCAGATCGAATCCCACAAATTCGCCCGCGGGAATCGCGTAAGCCATCGGAATCAGGTTTGCCCCGTCGCCGCAGGCAACTTCAAGCACCCGGCAGCGTGCAACCGGAGCCGGCGACAGCCCGTGCAGAATCGCCATGGTCGCCAGCCGGTCAGGATGTGTGTTGGGGTAGGAATGGCCCGGATACGCAACTGCATCGTAGGGATTTTGCGCGGTTTTCAGCGTCTTCCTCCTGGAAACCTCTCGACCCCCGCAATGGTATCGCGTTCTACACCGCCGGAGCAGCCTCCGTTTTGGACTTTTTCTCGAGCCCGCCCGTAGCCGCGCCCGCCGCCAGCTCTTCGTCGGTATAGTACCGTCCCGAGCCGTCCAGCTCTCCCGAAACGAGCCGCCGCGAAACTTCTACCATCCCTCTGTCGATGGCTTCAAAGATTTCCTGAACTGTCATGGTTCCCGCCTAAGTCTCCTCTTCGATTCTCGCCCAAATCGCTTCATCAAATACCTCGATTGGCCGGGTGCCCCATCCTTCGCGCACTTCGCGAAGGGTGGGAAAGCACGAACCCCGCTCCCGCATTCTCAACCCAGCACGAAAATGGGTGCCCCAGGTCTCGATTCTGAGACCTGGGACAGCACGAATCTCAACAACGAAAGGCTTCAAAAGTAACGGTGATTCAAACCGGTGCCGCCAGGTGCCCCATCCTTCGCGCACTTCGCGAAGGGTGGGAAAGCACGAACCCCGCTCCCGCATTCTCAACCCAGCACGAAAATGGGTGCCCCAGGTCTCGATTCTGAGACCTGGGACAGCACGAATCTCAACAACGAAAGGCTTCAAAAGTAATGGTGATTCAAACCGGTGCCGCGAAGGACTTGAGCAATCCCTCAACGGCGGCCTTCCACTTCACGCCGGCTGCAGCTCCCGCTTCTCGTCCTTCTTCTCCACAACCGGTCCGTGCGTCTCGGCCGTTGGCGGGGGCGGCGCATCGCCGATGCGCTTCGAGTAGTGGCACACTACCGCGCTCTCAGCGGCGGCCGGCGCGGTCTTCTTGCCCCTTTTCTTCGGGGCTGCCTCTTCCTCGGCCGACTTCTTCTTGTTCGGGCATTCGAGATAAACACCCGACTTCAACGTCTTTTCCACCAGGTACGGGCTGCCGCACTGCGGGCACTTTGTCGGCACCGGCTTGGAGTTCGACGTGAAGTCGCACTTGGGATAATTCGTGCAACCCCAGAAGACGTTGCCCCGGCGCGCCTTGCGCTCGGCAATGTCGCCGTCGCCGCACTTGGGGCACTTCATCCCCTCAATCAGGTTCTGCTTGATGTACTTGCACTTCGGATAGCCGGAGCACGACACAAACTCTCCATAAGCTCCCTGGCGCAGCACCAGCGGCTTGCCGCACACCGGGCAATCTTCGCCGGTCGGCTCGGGCGGCTTCTGCTGCTGCTTCTGGCTCAGCTTCCTGAAGGTCCTGCACGGCGGATCGGCGTTATAGTCCGGGCAGGCCATGAACGGCCCGAACAGCCCCCGCCGCAGCACCATCACCTTTCCGCAGTTCTCGCAGTATTCCTCGGTGTCCCCGGCTTCCTGCGCTTCGGGCGTATTCAGGTCCGGTTTGGCCGCGATGTTTTCCTTGGTGAACGTGCAGCTTGACGGATCTTTCTTGTCGTACGCCGAGCAGGCAAAGAAGGTGCCGAACTTGCCCCACTTCAGCACCAGCGGCGATCCGCACACCTCGCACTTCTCGTTTGTCTTTTCCTCCATGCGCTTCACGTTGCGCATCTTCTTGCCGGCTTTTTTCAGCTCCTCCTCGAAGTGATCGTAAAAGCCGTTCAAAAGGTCGGTCCACTTCTCCTTGCCGTCTTCAATGTCGTCCAGTTCCTCTTCCAGCCGCGCCGTGTATTTGGTGTCGAATATATAGGGGAAGTTATCCACCATCAATTCGCAGACCACCATTCCGATCTCGGTGGGGTAGAAACGGCCGCGCGAGCCGCCATGCTTCACCACGTACTCGCGGTCCTGGATGGTGTTGATGATCGACGCGTAGGTCGACGGCCGTCCGATTCCACGCTCCTCCAGTTCCTTCACCAGCGAGGCTTCGTTGTAGCGCGGCGGCGGCTGGGTCGCGTGCTCTTCGTGCTTGAGCTCGTCAAGCTCCAGCGTCTTCACGCCGTCCAGGCTGGGCAGCCGGCTCGCGGACTCGCTGTCCTCGTCCTTCTTGTCCTCCGACTCCTCGTACAACTTCAGGAATCCGTCGAAGCGCAGCACCGAGCCGCTCACCCGGAAGTCGTACGTCTTCCCGGTCTTCTTCGATGCGGCGGCAATGTTTGCCGTAGTCACGTCGTAGACCGCGGGAACCATCTGCGAAGCCACGAACCGCTTCCAGATCAGCGTGTACAGCTTCAGTTGCTCGTCGGTCAAAGAGCGCGCGATTGAATCCGGGGTCCGCGCCGCATCCGTGGGCCGGATAGCTTCGTGCGCGTCCTGCGCATCCTTCTTGCCTTTGTAGACATTGGGCGCCGCGGGCAGGTACTGCGGACCCATTTGCTTGGCGATCCATTCTCGCGCGCCGGTCACCGCTTCCGGCGCCACGCGCGGCGAATCGGTGCGCATGTAAGTGATCAGGCCGGTTGTGCCCTCGGCGCCAAGATCCACGCCCTCATAGAGCCGCTGCGCCACGCCCATCGTGCGCCGCACGTTGAACCCCAGCTTGTTGGCCGCATCGCGCTGCAACTGGCTGGTAATGAACGGCGCCACCGGCCGGCGCTGCTGCTCGCGCGCCTGCACTGAAGCCAGCCGCCACTGCGCGTCCTTGAGTGCCGCCAGCACCGCGTCCAAGGCCTTCCTGTCCGGCAGTGCGCTCGCGATGAACTGGTCTTTTCCGTCCTTGTCCTTTCCATTCGCAACCCGCGCCGGCTCGCCGTCGATGCCGATGAATCGCGCCTTGAACTTCGCGTCCGCCCTGCGCTCGGGATGCAGCAAGGCGTCCAGCGTCCAGTATTCCACCGGCAGGAACGCGCCGATCTCCTTTTCCCGCTCCACGATCAGCCGCAGCGCCACCGTCTGCACCCGCCCCGCCGACAAGCCGCGCCGCACCTTGTCCCACAGCAGCGGAGAAATCTGGTAGCCCACCAGCCGGTCCAGCACCCGCCGGGTCTGCTGCGCGTCCACCAGGTTCTGGTCGATGTCCCGGGCGTGGTTGAAGGCCTCCTGCACCGCCTTCTTCGTAATCTCGTTGAAGGTCACGCGCCGGATCTTCTTCCGCTCTTTGGCGTTGGTCCCCAATTGCAGCGCAAGGTGGTACGCAATCGCCTCGCCCTCCCGGTCGGGGTCGGGCGCCAGGTACACCTCGTCGGCCTTGGCCGCCAGCTTTTTCAGCTGGTCCACTACCTTCTCTTTGCCCGGAGACACGATCAGCTCCGGCTCAAACGTCCGATTCTTCAGCTCCACGCCAATGTCGTTCTTGGGCAGGTCCATGATGTGCCCCACCGACGCGCGCACATCGAACCCCTTGCCCAGATATTTCTCGATCGTCTTCGCCTTGGCCGGCGATTCGACGATTACCAGTGATCGACTCGTTGCCATCCTGAACTCAGTTCCCTCTTCACTTTCTTTGAGCCTGCCGGGCCTTTCAGGTCCTTTGATCTACCCGAAGTGCATTCGGTTTCGTTTCGCGCCGGTTTCACCTTTTCAACCCGGCGCTGCGGCCTTCTCCTCTGTGGTTCCAGGAAAAATCGGCCCGCAAGTGTTGCACCCTACCACGGAACACCGTCTCATTTCCACTCGCCACGGACTTTTCTTTCCCCTTGAAGCCCCGTTCCAGGTGCAAAGAGGTCCCTTTGCGGGAAGAGCGTTCCCGCCCAAAACTCCTGCCGAATCACTCGTTGGAACTCATTTCCGGCTGGCGAATCCGCTCCCGCTTGGGTTAGACGAAAAAAATCCCGGTCGTATCGGGGTCCCCCGGCCGGCTCCGCAGGCTGCGGGTTCGAATCCGGCCCCGGCTCCGCGCTCAGAGCGTCCTCACGTAATTCTTTCCCGGCAGGCACCGCACCCGGCCCGCCATCTCCAGTTCAAATAGCGCGGTAAATACCTCTGAAGACGTCAGTTGCGTCTCCAGCAGCTCAAGAATCTCATCGATCTGCAGGCTCTCGTCGGCGCGCATAACCTCAAGCACCATAGCCTCTTGCGGGCGTAGCACCGGGTCCGCAAGAAGAGATGCCGCGGTCCCCGGTTTCGATTCAACCCCCGCTCCGGTCTGGCCCTCGGCTTCGAGTTCCAGCCGCACCTGCGAGGGCAGGTCCTCCCACACATCCTCCCAGGTCGCGGTCAGCTTGGCGCCCTGCTTGATCAGCGTATTCGGGGTCCACGACCCCTTGCTGGTCACGTTCCCCGGAACCGCGAACAGATCCCGGTTCTGCTCCGCCGCGCAGCGCGCCGTCACCCGCGTGCCCGAGTTCTCGCCCGCCTCCACCACCAGGACCGCGATGCTCAGCCCGCTCAGAATCCGGTTCCGGCGCGGAAAGTTCTGCGGCGCGGGAAACGTCCCCATCGGCAGCTCGCTCACAATCGCCCCGCCCGTGGCCAGAATCTCTTCGGCCAGCTTCTTATTCTCCTTGGGGTAAACCACATCGATCCCCGTGCCCCAAACGGCCACCGTCGGCATGCGCGCCGCCAGCGCGCCTTTGTGGGCGCAGGAGTCGATGCCGCGCGCCATCCCGCTCACGATTAGCAGCCGCCGCGCCGCCAGGTCGCGCGCCAGCATCTCCGCCACGCCGGTCCCGTAGGGCGAAGGATGTCGCGTTCCCACCACCGCGATGGCCGGCCGGCTCAGCAGCCGCGCATCTCCCCGCACCCACAGCACCGGCGGCGGATCGTAAATCTCCCTCAGCCGCTCCGGATACGCTTCGCAGCTGAAGCTCACTATGGTAGCGTTCTGCGCCGCAACCCGGGCCCACTCCGCCTCGGCAGCGGCTCTTGCTTTGCCGTCAAAGATGAACTGCGCCGCCTCAGCCGGAAACCGCAACCCCTCCAGCGCCGTCAAAGGCAGCGCCAGGATGCGGCTCGGCGTCTCGAGCTCCTTCACTGCGTCCACAATCCGCTTGGGGCCCAGTCCCGGCGACAGTGCCAGCGCCAGCCAGGCAAGCCGGTCCTCATCCAGCTCCGGCCGGCCAGCAGGATCGGCATTCTCCGCTGTCGCCTTCATGGCGCCATCCTTTTTGCCGGCACAGGACACACTTCAACTTTCCTCACAGGAATCGGAATCCGGCTTCAGTGGATTTGCGGTCACGTTATCCGCCCGGTTACCAAAAGTCAAGCGCCGGTTACTGCGAGTCTTACCCGTGCAGTTTTTTAAGAACAGCGGAGGTCGGTTTCGGCGATGATCGTATTTGAAGCTCCCCCGGAAGCGGCGCGACCGCGGTTCCGAACTGCTGACATAAAAAAGGATTCGTGCACAGGTTACTCACCAATGTGACACGAGTGGGTCCGTCTGTGAAGGTCGGAACATTTTCTCGTTTCTTGGCTGCAGCTTGTTTCTTGTTCGCCTTGTTACCGGGCTACGGCCAGCAATCGCGGCAAATGCTGCACGGGCACGTGCGCCCCGCGGTCATTGACGGACGGGCCGCGCCCGCCGGTCTGCTGCCGCCGGGCGACCGCCTGAATCTTTCCATCGTGCTGCCGCTGCGCAATCAGGCCGAACTCAGCAGCCTGTTGAGCCGTCTCTACGATCCTTCCAGTTCCGACTACCGTCAATTCCTGACTCCGGCCCAGTTCACCAGCCGGTTCGGTCCCTCGCCCGAGGACTATCAGTCCGTCGTCCGCTTCGCCCAGGAAAACGGCTTCACCGTCACGGGCGCGCCGGCCAATCGAATGGTGGTGCCCATCGGCGGCACCGTCGCGCAAATCGAAAAAGCCTTTCATATAAAGATGGGGCTCTACCGCCATCCCACCGAAAACCGGCTCTTCTTCTCGCCCGACCGCGAACCCTCGCTCGACCTGAACGTGCCCGTGGCCCACATCGCCGGCCTCAACAACTACTCCATCCCGCGGCCCATGGTCACGCGCGCCTCCGCGTCCCAAGCGCCCTCGGATTCGACCGTCCTCGGCTCCGGTCCCGGAGGCTCGTTCCTCTCGAGCGACATGCGCTCGGTCTACTACGGCGGCACGGCGCTCACCGGCTCCGGACAAACCGTCGGCCTGCTCGAATTCGACGGCTACGACATGAGCGATGTGAATCTGACCTTCTCCAGCGCCGGCCAGTCCACGACCGTGCCGGTCCAGAACGTGCTCCTGGACGGTGCCACCGGAGCCTCGGTCTCCGGCGACGACAGCGAGGACGTCATCGATATCGTTCAGGCCATCGGCATGGCTCCCGGCCTGAGCCAGGTCCGCGTTTATATCGGCAGCAGCGACGTAGACATCCTGAACGCCATCGCATCCGAAGATCTCGCCGCGCAAGTCAGCATCGCGTGGTCGTGGAGCCCCGACGATCCCGCAACCGACGACATCTTCTTTGAGGAATGCGCCGCCCAGGGACAGAGCGTGTTTGCCTCTTCCGGCGATTTTGGAGAGTTCGATCCGTATTTCGACGACTTCTACCCCGCCGAAGACGCCTACGTGACCTCTGTAGGCGGAACCGTCCTCGCCACCAGCGGCCCGGGACAGTCGTGGGCCTCGGAAACGGCCTGGGACCGGAGCGGCGGCGGCATAAGCCCGGACGGAATTCCGATTCCCGGCTGGCAGGCAGGCGTGGCCACCTCCTCCAACGGAGGCTCAAACACGATGCGCAATGTGCCCGACGTGGCCGCGGAGGCGAACACCGACAACTATCTTTGCGCCATGGGCGTGTGCGCATCGGACTACGGCGGCACCAGCTTTTCTTCGCCGCGCTGGGCCGGCTTCATGGCGCTGGTCAATCAGCAGGCGGCCACGTCTGGCGATCCTTCCGTGGGCTTCGTCAATCCGGCCCTCTACGCCATCGGCGAGGGCTCCGGCTATGCCGGCGACCTTCACGACATCGTCATCGGGAACAACGACGCCAGGGATAATTGCTGCGGATGGCCCTATTACAACGCGGTTCCCGGCTACGACCTCGTCACCGGATGGGGAAGCCCGGACGGCCAAAGCCTCATCGATGCGCTTGCCCCGCCTGCCGCGCCGGGCTTTGCGCTCAGCTCTTCCTCGAGCGCCCTCACCATTGACCCCGGCAGCTCCGGCGTCACAACAATTACAGTCACCGGCGAGGCCGGTTTCTCCGGCAGCGTCAACCTGTCGGTCCTCGGTCTGCCCGCCGGCGTAACCGCACAATGGGGCGCAAACCCCACCTCCGGGAAGAGCCTGCTCACGCTCACCGCGGCAAGCTCTGCGGTCCGCGGCTCTTCTCTCTTAAGCGTCGCTGGCGTCTCCGGATCCGTCACCGAAACCACGGCCCTGGCCCTGACCGTGAACGCGCCCGGCTTCTCCTTGCAGCCGTCGCCGGCCAATCTCAAAATCTATCCCGGCACCTCGGGATCGACTTCCATCTTCGTCAACGGCTTTGCAGGATTTTCGGGCAGCGTCAATCTTGCTATCACCTCCGGCCTTCCCAGCGGCGTCACCGCGACCTGGGTCTCGAACCCCGCCACCGGATCGAGCGCCCTCACGCTGACCGCAAGCGACTCCGCCCCCGCCAACAGCGACGCCGTGGTCACCATCACCGGCACCTCCGGCAATCTGACTGAAACCGCCACACTGGCTCTGGTCGTCAGTCCACCGCTTTTCTATCTCAACGTCTCGCCCTATCCCACCACCATCGCGCAGGGAGGCGCCGCGACCGTCACCGTTACCGCCGTGCCCGTGGACAAGTTCACTGACACCATCAAGCTGACCGCTCCTGAGCTTCCACCCGGCGTAACCGCGGCCTTCAATCCCACCTCCGTTGCCATCGGCCAAAGCAGCACTCTCACCCTCACCGCCAGCAGTTCCGCTCCGCTGGGAACCGCGGTAGCGGGCATCGAGGGCGACGGAACCCTCTCCGGAACCATCAACCAATTCAATATGACGGTCACCGCAGGCGCATCGCCGTCCTTCTCCATCGGCGCCGTGCAAACTTCTGTGACTGTCGCGCAGGGCAGTTCCGTTTCCGACGCCATCGTCGTGACTCCCCAGAATGGATTCACCGGAAGCGTCAATCTTTCCGTTACCTCTGCTCTTCCCGGCGGCGTCACCGCATCGTTTGGCCCCAATCCCGCCACCGGAAGCAGCGTGATGACGATTACCGCCGGCAACACCGCCACCGCCGGCTACTACGTGCTTTGGATCGCCGGCGTCTCGGGCGCTCAATCGACGGTGGCCAATCTGTTTCTCACCGTGAATCCTCCGCCCGGCTTTACTCTCGGCGCATCGCCCGCCTCAATCAATGTGACCCAGGGCTCGTCGACCTCAGACACCATCACGGTTTCGCCCCAGGCAGGCTTCTCCGGCAGCGTCCATCTCGCCTTCACATCGGCGTTGCCGGGCTTGACGGCGTCCTTCGCTCCCAATCCCACCACCTCGAGCAGCGTGATGACGCTCGCCGCGGACTACATCGTTGCAGCCGGCGTTTATCCGGTCACCATCTCCGGCGCCTCCAACGGCCGGACCGTCACAGAGACCGTTCCGTTGACCGTTGCGGCCGCGGCCATCATGCCAACTGCCACCGCGCTCTCCATCGCGCCGGCGGGCGGATCGCTCACTACCAGCTCGTCCTACACCCTGACTGCAACCGTCACGCCGCAGGGTGGCACATCGGTTCCCACCGGCTTCGTGATCTTCACCATCGGCACGGCCACGCAGACGGTCGCCCTCAATGCCTCTGGCATCGCCGATTATTCCGGCACGGCTCCCGCCACGGCGGGCACTCTTGCCTTTTCCGCGGCCTATCAAGGAGCAGCCGCATTCTCGGGAACCGCGGGTTTCGCAGCCAGCACTTCGAATACGTTGGATGAAACCATCGTCAAGCCGGTCCCCGCCAATTTCGCCCTTGCCGCCACTTCCGTCACCATCGCTGCGGGAGCAACTACCGGCAACACCTCTACCATTACCGTTTCCCCCGCGGGAGGTTTCACCGGCCCCGTAAGCCTGACGGCTGCCATCGCTTCGGCGCCGCTCGGCGCACAGCATCTTCCCTCGCTCAGCTTCGGCTCAACCTCGCCGGTCAATGTCGGCAGCGCAGGCCCGGTGACCGCCGTTCTCACCATCTCTACCTCCGCCGGAACCGTAGCCATGTCCCGCCCGGCGCGTTCCGGTCTTCCCTGGACTGCGTCCGGCGGGGCTGTCTTGGCCTGCATCCTGCTCTGCGGCATTCCCGCGCGCCGCCGCACCTGGCGCACCTTCCTGGGCATGGTGTTGCTCAGCTTTCTTCTCGCCTGCGGCTTCAGCGCCTGCGGCGGCGGCGTCCTCACTCACACTTCGCCGTCCGGCGACGGCACCACGAAGGGCATGTACACCATCACCGTTACCGGCGTCTCGGGAGCAACCACCGCCTCAGCCAATGTAGCGCTCACCGTCGAGTAGCCTGCATCCCTCCGCCCGCCTTGTTAGTCTAAAAAGCGTGAACGATCAGCACGATCCGCGCCTGCGCGTGGCCGCCATCGATTTCCTCAACCCCGCCCCGCTCATGTGGGACTTCGAGCACCCGCCGCTCGATTCCTTCCTCGCCCAGCACTACAGCATTGACCGCATGTTGCCCTCCGAATGCGCCGCCCGCCTCGATTCCGGCCGGGCCGACATCGGACTTGTCCCCATCGCCGCTCTGGCCACCATCCCCGGCTTGCGCATCCTGCCCGGCTGCACCATCGCCTCCAAGGGCCGCGTCCGTTCCCTGCTGCTCGTCCGACGCGCCATCCGGCCACTCGCCCAACTCCGCTCCGTTGCCGCCGATACGGCCAGCCGCACCACCCTTGCCTACGCGCGCATCCTCTTTCACCGCTGGGGCAACCCCGCCGTCCCTTTCCTTCCCTTCGCCGCCGATCTCGATCTCATGCTCCACCGCGCTGACGCCGCCATCATCATCGGCGACCCCGCCCTGCTCGCCCTCGAAGAGCGCTCCAACCGCTTCGAGCGCACCGGCGAAGAGCTCGTCTACCACGATCTGGCTCACGAGTGGAGCATCCTCACCGGCCTTCCCTTTGTCTCCGCCGTCTGGGGTGCTGCGCACGGCCTCGTTTTGGATGAGAGCATCGCCCAGGATTTCATCCGCTCTCGTGACCACGGCCTCGAAAACATCGACGCCCTGGTCGCCGAGTGGTCGCGCCGATTCCCCATTCCGGAAAGCACCATTCGCAGCTACCTCACCAGCAACATCCACTACGTTCTCGATGAGGAATGCCTGGAAGGCATGCGCGGATTCTTCCGCATGGCCGCCGAACTCAATGTCCTGCCCGAATACACAATCCCCCAGTCCCTAGTCCCTTAGTCCCTAGTCCCTTAGTCCCTAGTCCCTTAGTCCCTAGTCCCTTAGTCCCTAGTCCCTTAGTCCCTAGTCCCTTAGTCCCTAGTCCCTTAGTCCCTCGTTCCCTTGTTCCCCCGTTCCCTCGCCCGTTCTCAAATTTCGCATCATGAATGCGCCGCCATCCTGAACGGAGTTTGGCCCGCACCCGAACCCACTACAATTCTTCTTGCGTCGGCTGGATGCGCGAAAGGAGCTGCGATGGCGCGGGTTGCAGTAGTGGGTGTGGGCGCAATCGGTGGAGCGATAGCCGGACTGCTCGAAACGGCAGGGGGACACGAGATCACCCTCTGTACGCGGCGTCCGCTCAACACGCTGAGTGTAGAAACGCCGGAGGGCCTGGTGCGAGTGACGGCGCGGAATGCGACCGATCCCGCGCAGGCGCAGCCGGTGGATTGGGTCCTGGTTGCCACCAAGGCCTACGATGCGGCCGCCACAGCCGGTTGGTTCCCCGCCCTGTGCGCCGGCGGCGCGCCCGTAGCTGTGCTTCAAAACGGAGTGGAACATCGGGAGCGTTTCGAACCGTATGTGCCCGCGGAGCGGCTGTTGCCCATCGTCATCGATTGTCCCGCCGAGAGGCTCTCGGATCAGACCGTGCTGGTGCGCGGCGCGGCGCTGATGAAGGTGGAAGATACGCCGCTGGGTCGAAGCTTCGCGCAGCTCTTTCAGCGCGCGCGCGTCAAAGTGGAGTTGACCGGCGACTTCACCACCGCGCTGTGGTGGAAACTGTGCTTCAACTCGGTGGGGGCGTTGAGCGCGCTGGCGCTGAAACCAAGCGGCGTGCTGCGCGGCCAGGCGATGGCCCGCGTGGCGCTCGAGATGGTGGCCGAGTGCGCGGCCGTGGGACGCGCCGAGGGCGCCCGGCTGGATGAGTCGATCGGCGAAGAGGTGCTCGCGATGTATAAGATGCACCCGGCGGATTCTGTGAACTCGCTGCTGGCCGACCGGCTCGCCGGACGAAAAATGGAATGGAACGCGCGGAACGGCGCCATTGTCCGCAAGGGCGCCAGGCATGGCATTGAAACGCCTCTCAACCGGATGGCCGCGGCGCTGCTCGAAGCCGTTGAGGGCGAGCCGGTATGAATCGCCCGCCGGATGCTGTTGCTCAGAAATTCGTGCGCGCCCTCAACCGGCGCGGCGTGGAAGCCCTTGCGCAATCCACTGAACCCGGCTCATCGCCGATCCGCGTTTACCTGCGCGACGTGCCCTGAAGCCTCCAACCCCTGATCCCTGATCCCTGACCCCTGATCCCTGATCCCTGATCCCTGATCCCTGATCCCTGACCTCTGTCTCAACTCGACTTCTCGCTCAGGACCGGCTCGGCCTTCAGCGCTCCGTCACGTTGCTTCACCAGCATCTGCACCTTGCCTTCGGCCGCGTCCAGCTCCTGTTTGCAGGCCGCCGACAGCCCCACTCCCTCTTCGAACAGCTTCAGCGACTCTTCGAGCGCCAGATCGCCCTTTTCCAGCTTGTCGACAATGGCTTCCAGCTTCTTGAGAGACTGTTCAAACGATGGCATGGCGGTCGCATCTCCTCTGGGTTCTCAGAATACCCGATTGTGCGCGCAATGGGATGAGCAGGAATCACACGTAGCTTGCCCGTGGGGAAGCCGGAAAAACTTAGCTGTGGGCGATCCTGAGGAGCAACACCAGGCAGAAAAGCGAGCCAAAGGTCAGCAATGCTGCCGCTGTGCCGGTTCCGACAGCCTTCACTACCTTTCGCGCGTCCTGAAAATCATCGTCTTCGCTTGCGAGACCTGCGTATTTCGTCCACCAGCGCAGAGTCCAGAGGGGAAACGGCGAGGCGACCAACAAGACGAGGGCGCAGAAACCGAGAAGAACATTATGAAATCCGACCAGGACAGCGAAACGAGGATTGCGCGCAAGGCCGATCAAAACGCCGGGCGGCAACAAGAGCATAATCACCGCCGTGTTCCGCAGATAGCTCGCATCGCTGCACGCCAGATCGACCCTGGCCAGAAGGTGAGCGGCCTTCTGCGCTGCTTCGTGGTTTATTTTCGCGCCACAGAACCGGCACACGTCCGCTGTCGCGTCGATCGTTTGGCCGCACTTGGGGCAATCGAAGACGTCGAGCTCTTCGCTTGGGCCATCGAAGTTGAGTTCTGCGGCCATTGGCAAGCACTTCCTCAGGTCGTTTGCCCGCTCCGGCTTCGAATCAGGTCAATACAGGGGTACGCCCAAGATCGCACAAATTCGCGCAATTTTCAGCTACACAAAGGTGTTAGAGCGGTTTCCCGGCTGGTGGCTCAAGGCGCCTTGGGCAAAGCACTGGCGATGACTTCGGCAGCGACGTCGTAATGGCCGAAGGGCGCGCTCACTTGTACGCCCTGTACGTAAGGACGGACGGCGGCGAGCATCTCCTGCGCGATCCTGATCCCTTCGGCGCGCGCGGCGTCGGGTGTATCGGCCTGGGCCATCCGCAGCATGATCTCTTCCGGCATGGCGAGGCGCAGATCGTTCTTCATAAACTCGGCGTTGCGCAGGCTGGTCAGCGGCCAGATGCCCGCAATCACCGGGATCCGGTGATCGCGAATCCGTTCCAGAAAGTCCTCCAGCAGCCGCAGGTCGAAGACCGGCCGCGTCACCGCGTATTCGGCGCCCGCTTCCACTTTGAAGGCGAACCGGCGCAGCTCGTTCTCCATGTCCGGCGCGCCCGGATTCGCCGCCATCCCGATGGTGAAGTTGGTGCTCGCCCCGATGGTATTCGATCCGATATCCAGCCCGTGGTTCAGCCGTTGCACCATGTTGACCAACCCTATGGAGTCCACGTCAAACACCGCGGTAGCGTCAGGATAATTGCCCAGCTTGGGCGGATCGCCCGTCAGGCACAGGATGTTGCGCAGCCCGATCGACGAGGCTCCCAGAAGGTCCGACTGGATGGAAAGAATGTTGCGGTCCCGGCAGGTGTAATGCAGAATCGTTTCGATCCCGGTGTGCTGTTGAATCTGGATGCACAGGCTTTGCGCGCTCATGCGCGCCGATGCGCCCGGCGAGTCGGGTACGTTGATTCCGTGCACCCCCAGCCTCGCCAGCAGGGCCGCGCCCTCGATCTCGTTCGCGCAGTCGATGCCCTTGGGCGGAACGATCTCCACCAGCGTGACAAATTGTTTCTCCGCGATCAGCGCCCCGATCCGCGACCGCTCGCCGAGCGGAGCCGGCGGCGTCTCCCGGTTCAACACCGGCGTCGCGCTCGTTACTTCCACGTGCGTCTGCTCATCGAGGGCCCGCATCGCCGACCGCATGGCGCGTATATGGTTGGGCGTAGTGCCGCAGCAGCCGCCCACAATCTGCACTCCGGCTGCAATCGCCTTGCGCGCAAAGCTGGCCATGTACTCCGGCGAGCACAGATAAATGTTGCGTCCTTCCACGGCGCGCGGCATTCCGGCGTTGGGCATGGCCGCCAGCGGCAGCGTGGTGGCTCCGCGCATGGCCTCGGCCGCCGTCAGCACCGTCGTCGGCCCGGTGGAGCAGTTCACGCCCACCGCGCTCGCGCCCCACTCCGTCAGTTGCGCCGCGGCCTGCGCGGCGGAAGACCCGTCCAGGCAGTTGCTCTCGTCGTCCACCGTCACCATCACCAGCACCGGCAAATCCGGCGCCACGGTCCGTGCCGCTTCCAGAGCCTCGCGCGCTTCGTTCAGCGCCGGCATGGTCTCCACGATCAAAAGGTCGGCGCCGCTTTCCGCCAGCACCCCGATCTGCTCGGCAAACGCCGCCCGCGCCTCATCCAGCCCGGTCTTGCCCAGCGGCTCCAGCCGCACCCCCAGCGGGCCCACCGAGCCCGCTACCCACGCCATGCCCGCCTGCTTGTCCTTCAGATGCTCCATGGCCTGGCGCGCCAGTCGCACCCCCGCCGCATTGATCTCCCTCAGCTTTCCCGCCAGGCCGTGGCGCGTGAGCCTGAAACGGTTGGCGCCGAAGGTGTTGGTCTCCAGAATCTCCGCGCCCGCCTGAAGGTACTCCTCGTGTACCGCAAGAATGAGTCCGGGGTCGGAAAGGTTCAGCTCGTCGTAGCAGCGGTTGATAAGCACCCCCCGCGCGTAGAGCACCGTGCCCATGGCGCCGTCGGCGAGCACGGGACGGTCGGCGAACATCTCGGCGAACTGGGTCATTCCTCTGTCATGCTACCGCATCGCCAGCAGAGTTGTATGTGCGCGGCAGCGCACAACGCCGTTCGCCGCGCCCCGCCGCGTCGCCCGAAGACGGGGTTGCTTTGTTATACTTCGGGAGTCATAGCTTCGGCACAGCATGGTCGGGTCTCGGGGTTTTTACCTCCCTCCTGGAATGCCGAATCGCCATACATTTGCATCCGCTGCGGCTTGCTCCGCGCTTTCGATCGAGGTAAAGGATTTTGAAGAAAAGAAGTCTTTGGATGAGCGCCGCCGCCGCCCTCGCGGTCGCCGTTGCGCTGGCAGGTTGTGGCACTACCTCTTATTTTGCAGGTCGCACGCTCCCGCCCAGCCGGCTCGTCAATCGCGTCCTCATCGCTATCCAGAACCCCAGCGCCCTCAGCAAGGGCGCGCTTCAAATCGTCGACGCCTATTACGACATCCGCAGCGGCTACAACGGCGTGCCGGGCGCCTTCTCTCTCTCCGGCTACGGCGGCCAACTGCCCATCACCATCCAGAACATGCCCGAGGAGCAGATTGGAGCGGTCTACGGCTCTGGCGACGGAAGCTTCACCATGGCCAACTACCAGACCGAGAAAACCTCCGGAAACGTCAGCGGCCTGAATGGCCCGTCTTCCAGCATTTTCATTACCCGCAGCCAGACTTTCGTTTTTGCGGCCAGCCAGTCGGAGCATGTTCTCACCGTCGTGAACCAGGCCGCCGGCTCCTCGAACGGGCTGAGCCTTCCCGGCATCTATCGCGTCAGCGTCAATCCCGGTGGATCGGTGGCCCTGGCCTTTGTGCAGAACTCCGATTACGCCTACTTCCCCATGCAGCTCACGGAATCGCAGTCCGTCGACTACTCGGGCGGCCCATCCACCTGGCCCAGGGCCGCCGTCGATTGCGAGCCGCAGAACGCGCCTTCCTGGTGCCTGTTCCAGCTTCAGAGCCCGGACCACGTCGACGCCACAGGCAACTACTACGGCGCCCCGCTCACCTTCGACCGTCCCGTCAAGGCCGTCTTCTCCGCCGACGGTGGCACCGCCTACGTCCTCAACTGCGGGCCTGAATGCGGTGGCACTGCCGCGTCCGTTTCCCTGTTGCCGGTCTCGCCGCTCATCTTCCAGTTGGGCAAGAACTCCGGGGTTCTGCCCTGCAATCTGGCATCGGTGGCGCCGTGCCCCAACAAGAATTCCGCGCCCATGGTCAATATTCCCATTCCCGGCGGCGCCAGCAATGCCCTCGTCGATACCGCCACCACGAACCAGATGTACGTCATCGGCCAGGCCCCTCAAGTCATCGACGGGCAAACCCTCTTTGGCGGCAATCTCACCGTGGTCAATCTGAGTAACAACACCGCTTCCAGCCCCGTGGCCATCAGCGACGGGCAGCCCGGCGCACTCAGCCGCATGATCGAAGCCGACGACAACACCCTGTGGATCGGCATGATCGATTGCACCCTTGGCGTCCGCTACGCCACCAACCCGGCCGGAGGATACGGCTGCCTCACCATGTACAACACCTCCACGAACAAGGTCACCTTGCTCGAGCCGTACATCGGCAACGCCACTGGCATCGCCGCCGTCACCGGACTGCACAAGATCTATGCCGCCGAAGGCGGACAGGTCTATATCTACTCCACCAAAGACGGTTCCTCCATCGACAATCAGTACGTCACCGTCACCGGCACCGCCTATGACGTGGCCTACATGGACGCCATCACTGACGGCGATAACACCGTGTACTGATTGCCATGAGCGCAGAGGCCGCCGACTTCCGAGCCGACGTATTGGCCATAGCGGCCCATCGCGACGACGTGGAGCAGACCTGCGGAGGAACTCTCCTGCGCATGGCCGCGCGCGGGTTGCGCACCGCCATCCTCGATCTCACTCAAGGCGAGTCCGGTACCCGCGGCTCCGCGGAAGATCGCGCTCGCGAAGCCCGGCAAGCCGCGCGCCTGCTCGGAGTTGGCTGGCGCCAGGCTCTCGGTTTTCCCGACGGCTCTATCGAAAACTCGCCGGCCAACCGCCTCGAGATCGTCCGCCTCCTGCGCCGGCTCCGTCCCCGCGTCGTCATCCTTCCTTACTGGCAGGCGCGCCATCCCGATCACGCCATCGTCGCCACGCTTGGCTACGACGCTTGCTTTCTTTCCGGCCTGAAAAAAATCGAACCCGGCTCCGAGCCGCATCGGCCGTTCAAAATCGTCTACGCCAGCCTCTACGCGGATGTAAGGCCAACCTTCATCGTCGACATCACGCCCTTCCTCGAACAGCGCTTCCTCGCCCTCATGGCCTATCGTTCCCAGTACGCCAATCAATCCGCGGGCAGCGCGCTCTTCGTTCCGGAAGAACAGATTCGCGAACGCACCTTTGCTGAAGCGCGCCACTACGGACTGCTGGCCGGCGTCCGCTATGGCGAGCCCTTCGTCCAGAAGGAAGTGGGGCTGGTCGACGATTTGACCTTGGTTCCCGTGCAATCTCTCTGAATCGCGTCGAATCTTCTCCATAACACGTGCTTATCGATATGGCAATTAAAATAACTTTGCCTTATGCCTGCGCCTGCTTCAAACTGAATCCTGGAGGCTCGTGATTCAAATGGCGCAGACCTGGGATCCCAAAGCGTACGCCGAGAACGCCGCATTCGTCCATCAACTGGCCGGCGGCGTGCTGGAGTGGCTCGCAGCCCGGCCGGGCGAGCGCATTCTCGATCTCGGCTGCGGCGATGGCCAGCTTACCCAACGCATCGTTGCCGCCGGCGCCGACGTGGTCGGCGTCGACGCCTCGCCGCAGATGGCCGCTTCAGCCCGCGCGCGCGGCGTCGCCGCCGTCTCGAGTGCCGAGGCTTTGCCGCACCCCGACCGCGCCTTCGATGCCGTTTTCTCGAACGCGGCGCTCCATTGGGTGCGCGGGCAGGATGCCATGATGTCCGAGGTTCACCGCGTCCTCAAGCCCGGCGGCCGCTTCGTTGCCGAGATGGGCGGCCATGGAAACATCGCCGCTATTCGCGTGGCATTCATCTCCGTGCTCGAGCGATATGGCCTCGCCAACCGCGAAGACGGCGTCAACTACTATCCCACGGCCGGGGCTTACACGCGCCGCTTGGAGCGCCATGGTTTTCGCGTTGAGCGCATCGCGCTCATTCCGCGTCCCACGCCGCTGGCCGAATCCGGGATGACCGGCTGGCTCGCCACTTTCCGCAAAGGCGTGCTCGATTCGCTGCCCGAAGCGACGCGTAAAACCGTGGTGGAAGAAACTGTGCAACTGCTCGCTCAGGCCCTGCGCGACGAGGACGGGGCCTGGATCGCGGACTACGTTCGGCTTCGCTTTTACGCCGTCGCGTGATCGCTCAATGCTCGAAGAACATCCGCGCGCCAACCGTCACCAGCTTCACCGCGAAGATGCGCCGAAGCCACACCTCCGGAATCATCTGCGCGCCCGCAGCGCCGGAATAACCGCCTGCCAGAAAGCCCCCTGCCAGCAGCGCGGCTATGCGCACGTCCGCATTTCCCTCGCGGTAGTATTCGAGAAACGCAAGCAGCCCTACCGGAGCCAGCAGCGCCCCCAGCGACGTCCCCTGCGCTTTCAACTGGTCCATCTTCGCCAGCCAGATCAGCGCGGGTACGAACAGGATTCCGCCGCCGATTCCAACGATGCCGGAAAAAGCTCCGACGACAAACCCCAAGAGCAGATAAATCCAGATCATTGCGTCTCCAGCCTATATCATCGCCCCGGACGGAAAGGGAAGACGCACAGTTACGCCGAAGCCGGGAGTCTTTTGTAACTTCCCATAACTCCCGAGAAAATATTTGCGATTAAGCTCTTGCATTTGATCCCCGACTTATGGCACAGTACTAGCTGCGTAGGAGAACGCCCGATGATTTCCGAAATGCAAATTTCGATGTGCAGGCTGGGATGGCTTGATCAAAGCCTTACCGGCCGCCGGGCGTTGTTCGTCGATCCCAAGTAACTCCGCTGGTGTCCGCCTCCTGCGCATCAGGCACAAACCTTCGTCTTACCCCGAGTGGCGTAGAACTCAGGTGCATCGACTGCGAATCGATTAACTGCCTGGTTTCGTTTGTTCCCTCGGGATAACTCAGGTCGAGTTGTGGTTCTGGTCTGCTCTGTCGCCGCACTAAGTCGTCTGCGGCGCACAGAATAGCTTCGCCTCTAACTCGAATGCGATAACTTGGAAGCGCCGGTGGCGAAAGAGGAGAGTTACTTCCTCCGCCAAACAAGGACGCGCGGGGACGGAGACCCTGCCGGAACAATTCGCTTCGCGGGGCGGGGGCGTAGTCCCGAATCACAGGGCGCCGCGAAGAAGAGGCTCCGATGTCCGGCTCTCTTCGCTGATTCCCCGGCGCAGTTCTTCGGGCATGTGCGGTTCTTGAAATCCACTTTGGCCGGTGGTGTAGGCAACGGATACTTCAGGAGCGGACGATGCGGGTTCGAATCCCGCCGCAATCGTGACTGGCGATCGCGTCATCTAAAGGCAGGACGTCCGCCTTTCTCTGCTGCCGCTTGTTCCCCGGCCGCAACCTCCGGCGCGCCCGGATAGAAACGAAATTGCCATGGGCAAACTGAACATCGAGAACGGCACGCCGGTGGGCAACGACCACCTTTGCTTGCGATGCAGCTGGGGCCAATGCATGACCGGCTATCGCGAGTCGGACAGGTTGGTGATCTGCACCAACACCAACCCCAACCTCGTGGTCCCGTTCACCATGCTGGAATGCACCGGATTCAGCGACAAGCACAGGCCTTGCTTGGAGCAGATGAAGAGGTTAGCGATTAACATTCGGCCAGTCCGCGTTTCCGCCAGAACTGCGGGTTTCAGCGCGGCGGCTTCAATTCATCCCATCCGCAAGCCGGACGAGGACAAGCAAGAGGGCGAAGCCGCCTCGGTTTGACGTCCCGATCCGAAAAGAAAAAATCTGCCGGTGGCGCAGGACACGGATACTTCAATGGCAGAGCGCCGCGCAAGCGGAGGTGCAGGTTCGATTCCTGTCGCCAGGCACGAATCTGGCGTAGCTCGTTTCACGGAATCCGCGTCCGATTTTTCCCCGGCAGAAGTTTTCCTCAGTGAAAGGAGGCGCACCGTGCGTCTGAACATTCTCAAGCTCAACACCCATGCCCGTCCGCGCACCCACGAGGGCGCGCCGGCTCGCGTCATCGCTCCGGAGCAGGCCCTGCGCCGCACCGTTCTCTCCTGCATGTTGTGGGAGGGCGAGTTTTACGAGGACGGCGTGCAGATCGCCGGCCGCATTCACGATCTGGTTCCCCAGGTGGCCGCGGAAAAAGTGGCCGCGCTGGCCGTCGAGGCACGCGAGCGCATGAAGCTGCGCCATGCGCCGCTGCTGGTGGTGCGCGAGATGGCGCGCCACGCCACGCATCGTGGCCTCGTGGCCGAGACGCTGGCCCGCGTCGTCCAGCGTGCCGACGAGCTCAGCGAGTTTGTCGCCATCTACTGGGCCGGCGGCCGTCAGCCGCTCTCGGCGCAGGTCAAGAAGGGCCTGGCCGCGGCCTTCGGCAAGTTCGACGAGTACGCGCTGGCCAAGTACGATCGCGCCGGTGCGGTGCGACTGCGCGACGTGCTCTTCCTCTCGCACGCCCGTCCCGCCGGCGAGGCGCAGGCCGCCCTATGGAAGCGCCTGGCCGAAAACCAGTTGGCCACGCCGGACACCTGGGAGGTTGCACTCTCGGCCGCCGGACGCGCGCAGGGAGCGCAGAAGCGCGAGGTCTGGGAGCGCTTGCTCGCGGAGCGCAAGCTCGGCGCGCTTGCGCTGCTGAGAAACCTGCGCAACCTGCAGGCGGCCGGCGTCAGCGAGAAGCTGATCGTCGACGCGCTCGCCGCGATGAAGACTGACCGGGTTCTGCCTTTCCGTTTTCTGGCCGCGGCGCGCAACGCCCCGCAGTGGGAGCAGCCGCTCGAGGCCGCCATGTTCCGGGCTCTCGAGACTCGCGCCCGCGAAGGCCGCGCGGCCAGGCTGGCGGGCCACACCGTGCTGCTGGTAGACGTCTCCGGCTCCATGGAGTCGCCCATCTCGCAGCGCTCGGAGATGCGCCGCACTGACGCTGCCTACGGTCTTGCGATCCTGTTGCGCGAGATCGCCGAGAAGGTGACGATCTACACCTTCTCCGATGCGGCCAGGCAGGTTCCACCGCGCCGCGGCATGGCTCTGCGCGACGCGCTCGAGCACAGCCAGCCGCACTCGGGCACTTACCTCGGCGCCGCTCTCAAGCACGTCGAGTGCGAGTGCGCGGCGGGCTACGACCGCATCGTGGTCATCACCGACGAGCAGTCGCACGACGCCGTACACGCGCCACGCGGCAAGGGCTACGCAATCAACGTGGCCTCGAACCGCAACGGCGTAGGCTACGGCGAGTGGACGCACATCGACGGCTGGAGCGAAGCGGTGGTGGATTACATCGCCGAGCTTGAGTCGGCGAGTACCAGCGGCTCGTGAGCGATGGCGCTTTCCCAGGTCGTGGAATCGGGACCTCCGCACCACGGACGAAGACCCGTCCGTGGGGACCGCGAGAGACCTGGGGCGCCCGGCATCCTTAAACAACCATCAACCCGCCGGGGAGCAGCCATCGCAGCCGCTCTCCGGATTTTTCCCCTTCGGCGTCTTTCAAGCGGCTTCCAGTGCCTTGGTTCGGAACAGTAGGCCCGCGGCAATTCCTCCCAGGCTCGGCGCCAGCAGGAAGAGCCACACCTGCTTGATCGCCTGGCCGCCCACCAGCAGCGCGGGGCCAAGGCTCCGCGCCGGGTTCACGCTCACTCCGGTAATGTGGATGCCGAAGATGTGAATCGCGAGCAGCGTGATGCCGATCGCCAGTCCCGCAAAGCCAGCGGGTGCGTTCTTCTGCGTCGAGCCCAGAATGACGATCACAAAAATCAGGGTGGCCACAAATTCAAAGACCATCGCCGAAGTCATGTTGTAGCCGCCCTGGTAACCGGGTCCCCATCCATCCTGTCCCAGCCCGCTGGCCGCAATGTCGTAGCCGCCGGCCACGCCGCTCGCGATGGCCCACAGCACGCACGACGCCAGCACGGCGCCCGCAATCTGTCCTACCCAGTAGCCAATCATATCCTTGGCCGACATCCGTCCCGCGGTCCACACACCCAGGCTCACCGCCGGGTTCACGTGGCCGCCTGAGATTGGGCCGAGCCCGTAGATCGCCGCCACCTGCGCCAGTCCGAAGGCGAACGCAATGCCCAGAATGCCCACCTTGTCGCCTGCGACCACTGCCGTTCCAACCCCGAAAAGCACCAGAATGAAGGTGCCCACCAGTTCCGCAAAGTACTTTTTCATGTTTCCTCCTGCGTCGCTTTCAATCGCTCGCGGAATTGCCGCGAATCCGGCCACTACGTTTTGCTGTTCCTGAGAATCGCTCCGCTTCAGGTATCGGTTAAAAGAGGCGCCGGCGGAGCAGGAGACGAAACGCCTCGGGAGCAGGATGATGACCACGGAGTCTTGCAGAACGGGAACCCTACCGTCAAGAGAATATTCGACGCGCACCGCAGCGGTTCATTCAGCGGCCCCACCCCCAGCCACGATCCGTCGCAAGCGCCCGGACGCCCGGCGTAACTCCGTTTCCTCAGCCTTTTCGCCGGACTTTGCGCAGCCGTGCAGAACGGCTGCGGCCGCCCGCCCGTCGCATTCGCCGGAGATTCACTCCTCGGTCCGCCGCCCGTCCTCGGGTCAAATTCATCAAACGTTTGCAATCTGTTTGCCTCCGTGCATTACTCTGTTAATGCTTCCTGGCGGTGTGAATTTTCACAAATCGACCTCCGCCGGGACCAGGGGCTGACCGTTTGAGCCAATCCGTATTTGTTCTGGAAGACGACGCAGATATCTCGCGGCTGGTACAGCATCACCTTGAAGCTGCAGGCTTTGAGGCGCGCCTTTATCACACCCCCACCAACCTCATCCCCGACGCCGAGCGCAAGGCGCCCGCCCTGTTTCTGCTCGATATCATGGTTCCCGGCGGCGACGGACTCGACGTCTGCCGGCGCCTGCGCAATCACAACGGCCTCTCCACCGTTCCCATCATCTTCCTCACCGCCCGCGCCGGAGAAAACGACCGCGTGCTCGGTCTCGAGCTCGGCGCCGACGACTACATTACCAAGCCGTTTTCCACCCGTGAATTGGTCGCCCGCGTCAAGGCGGTGCTGCGCCGCTTCGAGCGGCCGGCTTCGCCATCGGTCATCAACTTTGAAGAGGTCATCGTCGACGCCGGCGCCATGCAGTTGAAGGTGCGCGGCCAGCTCACCACCACCACCGCCACCGAATTCCGCCTGCTCGACTACCTGGCGCGCCACCCTGGTCGCGTCTTCAGCCGCGACCACCTGCTCGACGCCGTCTGGGGCGATGCCCGCTTCGTCACTCCCCGTTCCGTCGATGTCTATGTGCGCCGAATCCGTGAGAAAATCGAGGTCGATCCGGAAAACCCGCGTTACCTGAAGACCGTACGCGGCGCCGGCTATCGTTTCGAACTGCCCAAAAGCGAGTAAGACCAAGCTTCCTGAGCCTTCAGCCTTTAGCTTTTCTTCCGGGAGTCAGGAATCTCGGTTTCCGGGCCGAAAAGCTGGAAGCTGAAAGCTAAAAGCTGCTTCTCCATGACCTCCAAAGTCTTTATCAAGCTGCTCGGCCTCTTTGTCCTGCTTCTTGTCTTCCACACCCTGGTGATGGAGTTCCTCTTTCACCGCTTTGTGGAGCACGCCGCGGGAGGCACGCTGCGCGCGCTCGGGCGCGAAGCGTTTTGGTCCGGCCTCATCGCCCTTGCCGTTGCCTTGCCTCTGGCGGCTTGGGTGGCGGGACGCATTTCGGCCCGCCTGCAGCACATCATGAACTTCGCCCGCCGCATCGCCGACGGCGACCTGACCGCGCGGCTGGTCCAGAACGGCCAGGACGAGCTCACTCCCATGGAAGCCGCCCTCAACCAGACTGCCGAGCGCCTCGGCCAGGACTTCGCTGAACTCGAAAGCGGCCGCCATGAGCTCGCCGTCATGCTCGATTCCATGCAGGAAGCCGTTGTGGCCATAACCGCCGAGGGCCTGGTCCGCTGGTCCAACGCCGTCATGCAGCGCATCGCCGGCATGCAGATTCGCGCCGGCCGCTCCCTGGTGCACGCCGTCCGCGATCCTGAGCTGCTCAGCTGCATCCGCGCCGCTCTCGAGCGCCGCGAGCTGTGCTTCGGCCGCGCCAGTTCGCTTGCGCCGGGCCGCGTCTTTGAAGTCAACGCCGCGCCGCTGCCCTCGGGAGGCGCGCTCGTCGTTCTGCACGATGTAACCGGCATTGAGGCCGCGCAGAAATCCCGCCGCGAGTTTGTTGCCAATGTGAGCCACGAATTGCGCACCCCGCTCACTTCCATCCAGGGTTACGTGGAAACGCTCATCGAGGACCCCAACCCCGGCTCCGACACCACCCGCGAATTTCTCGGCATCATCCTCAAGAACGCCGCGCGCATGAACCGGCTCACTGAGGATCTGCTCGCTCTGGCCAGCGTCGAGAGCCCCGATTACAAGCTCTCCCTGCAACCGGCCCGCGCCAACGCGCTGGTCAAGGACGCCATCGATTCCCTGGGCGGCATCGTCGTCGATTCCGGCATCAAGCTTCAGTCCGCCGGCGCTCCCGACGCGCTGGTCATGGCCGATCCCGACGCCATGAACCAGGTCTTCGGCAATCTCATTGAAAATTCCCTCAAATATGCCCGCGACGGAAAGCGCATTCGCGTAGGCGCGCGCCTGCTCGGCTCCCAGGTCCAGTTCACCGTCCAGGACTTCGGTCCCGGCATTGCCTCGGAACATCTCGAACGCATCTTCGAGCGCTTCTACCGCGTGGACAAGGCGCGCTCCCGCGAGTCGGGCGGCACCGGCCTGGGACTGGCCATCGTCAAGCATATCGTCCAAGCCCACGGCGGCCGCATCTGGGCGGAAAGCGAGCTCGGCAACGGAGCATCCTTCCATTTCACGCTGCCGCTCGCGCAAGTGCCGCAGCCGGCTCCCGCGGTCGCCGTCTAAAGCTGGCCGCGTAAATGAAGTCTTGAAAGCGTACCACTTCACCGCTTGCCGAAAAACTCGCAGCGGCATTCGCTTTGTATCGGCACGACTGCACAGGCTGCGGAAAAACTCGCCTGAATGGCGATTCGCGAGGGTTTTGTAAATGGGCACGACTTCAATCGTGCCGCAAAGGTCGCAATATGAACCTGGGCTTTAGCCCCTGCGGAGCGACGGCCTTATCCGAATGACTTGATCGGAACTTCCTCAGACCGTCTTTGCTGCGTTTGAAGCGCACGCACAACCGCCCGCAAAGATTCTCTCCGCCGTCGCTCAACCCGCGCTCTTCACGCGCACCACGGTGATCTTCGCGAACCCTTCTTCGAACACCGGCGGCTTCAGCTTTTCCGCCATCTTGCGCATTACCTCTTCGCTCACCGAGCGGTCGCGCTGGCGGTTGCGCTGCAGGCACACCTCGAGGGGCACGTCGAAGAACACCGCCTGCACCTCGTACCCGAAGCTCATGGCCATCTTGATCCACTGCCGCCGCTCGTGGATGGACAGATTGGTCGCGTCCACATAATTCCAGGGCATGCGCGCAATCAGCCGCGCCCGCAGCAGCGAGCGCAGCGTGGAAAATACCAGCCCCTGGTAGCGCTGCTCCTCCACGTCGTCGAAAAGGATGTTGCGCAGCAGGTCGCTCGAAAGCGGTGTAATGCCGCGGCGGCCGAACCAGGTGGTCTTGCCTGAGCCGGGCAGCCCGATGGCCAATACCACATAGCCTTTGGGGGTCTGCGGCGTGCGGTCGGCCGGGCCGGTCACCGGGGCGTGCGCGGGGGGCATCTCCGGCTGGGTTTCCACCTCCAGCCGTCCTGAGCCGGCCGGTTCATTCCATTGCTGCCCCGCGGGCCAATCCTGCCTGGCCGGACGTTCCGGCTTGGGCGCGCGCGGCTGCGGGGCCGGGCGCGCCTCCCGCGGCGGATGCGGGCGTCCGTGCTGGGCCCCGGCTGGCGCCTCCTCCGGATAAAACGGCACCAGCGGCGCCGGCTGATTCGATGGGAGTTCCTGGCCGATTTTGCCTGTGGATTCCGAGGTATTGGGAGCGCGTCTGGAACGTCTTCTCATGCCGCCTTCAAATCTTGCCTCAAACCTTGCTTCAACCCGTGCCGCGAGCGCGGCTTGCGCCGCCTGCCCAAAAGCACGTCTTCTTCTTACCCGAATACCACACCACCCGAGCTCGCTGCAAACGGTGTGCACCCCGTCACATACAGTTCCGCGTTGGAACCCGCATTCTGGCGATGGAAGAGTCTCCGCGCAGATCGAGGGCGCGAGCCAGTTTTCATCTCGCCCCCGTGGCCCGGAGTGTTACGATCAAGAGTTTGGTGGAATCCATTCTGGTCCTGCTCCAGACGCCGCACAACCCAAGCTCGTGAACCGCGGCCATACCCAATACCAAGGAGAAATCACGCATGGCAGTTAAGGTTGGAATCAACGGCTTCGGCCGCATTGGACGCAACGTTTTGCGCGCCGCACTCGGCAACTCGGAGATCGACTTTGTTGCCGTCAACGACTTGACCAGCCCGGCCACGCTGGCCCACCTGCTCAAGTACGACTCGATCCTCGGAAACCTGCCCAACGAAATCGCCGCGGGCGAGGATTCCATCGCTGTCGACGGAAAAAAGATCAAGGTGTGGGCCGAGCGCGACCCCGCCAAGCTGCCCTGGGCTGACGTGGGCGCCGAAATCGTGATCGAGTCGACCGGCCACTTCACTGACGCCACGAAAGCCAAGGCGCATCTGGGCGCAACGGTAAAGAAGGTCATCATCTCGGCGCCGGCCACCAATGAGGACATCACCATCGTTCTCGGCGTCAACCAGGAAAAGTACGATCCGGCCAGGCACAACATCATCTCCAACGCCAGTTGCACCACCAACTGCCTGGCGCCGGTAGTGAAGGTGCTCCTCGGCGAATTCGGGATTGTTAGCGGCATCATGACCACGATTCACAGTTATACCAACGACCAGGTGATTCTCGACTTCCCGCACAAGGACCTGCGCCGCGCCCGCGCTGCCGCGATCAACATGATTCCCAGCTCCACCGGCGCGGCCAAGGCGCTCAAGCTGGTCATTCCGGAAACTGCCGGCAAGCTCGACGGCTTCGCCATCCGCGTCCCCACGCCCAACGTTTCCATCGTCGACCTGACCTTCATCAGTGAAAAGACCACTGACGCCAAAGCCGTAAACGCCGCGCTGAAAGCGGCTTCCGAAGGCGCGCTGAAGGGCATCCTGGGCGTCGAGGAGCACGAGCTGGTCAGCTCCGACTTCAAAGGCGACAAGCGCAGCTCGATCGTGGACGCGCCGCTCACCAAGGTCGTCGGCCAAAGCGTGAAAGTGCTGAGCTGGTACGACAACGAATGGGGCTACTCCAACCGCGTTGTCGACCTGGTCGGCTTCCTCGCCTCCAAAGGCCTGTAAAAGCGAGTGGTCAGCGAACAGTGATCGGTGGTCAGTTGCACCGCTCGCTGTTCACTGATCTCTGTCCACTGTTCACTGTCCACTGTCCACTGTCTACTGTTCACTGTCCACTGTCCACTGTTCACTGTCCACTGTCCACTGTTCACTGTCCACTGTCCACTGTCCACTGAATCCCCCGGGTGCCCCACCCTCGCCGCGTATTTGTTTGTGCGGCTAGGGTGGGTTTCAGCCACTCCTGCCAAGCCACCATGCGCAAGAACATCAGCGGCGGATCACCCTTCGAGCCCA
The DNA here is from genome assembly GCA_963770555.1 of uncultured Acidobacteriaceae bacterium. GTDB lineage: Bacteria > Acidobacteriota > Terriglobia > Terriglobales > Acidobacteriaceae > Telmatobacter. The sequence goes on along the minus strand of CAVYQC010000005.1, from coordinate 1,103,132 downwards.
TCATCGGCTTCTCCCGCGCCGTGCGCGTGGGCAACGTCGTCCATTTGGCCGGCACCGGTCCGGTCGGCGCCGAACAGGAAGACGCGGCCGGACAGACCCGCCGCATCTTTTCGATCGCCGCCGAAGCACTCGCTCAAGCCGGCGCAACCTTCCAGCACGTAGTCCGCACGCGCATGTTCCTGACCCACGTCGAAGACTGGGAAGCGGTCGGCCGCGTGCACGGCGAGTTCTTCTCCGCAATCCGCCCCGCGGCTACCATGGTCGTCGTCGCCGCATTGCTCAACCCCGCCTGGCGCATCGAAATTGAAATGGACGCCGTGATCCCAAATCCTTCTAACGATCCCGGCTTGGGGACAAAATGAACTGGCTTGTCCCACCCGCTTGGCCTCAAAAGCAGTCAACTGAAAACTGATCTCTGTCCACTGTCCACTGTTCACTGTCCACTGTCCACTGTTCACTGTCCACTGTCCACTGTCCACTGTAGAAAGGTTTCCGCACCATGCCCAAGCTCTCCATTCGCGACATCGAACTGGCCGACAAGCGGGTCTTCATCCGCGTCGACTTCAACGTGCCGCTCACCGAGGACGGCGCAACCATCACCGACGATACGCGCATCGTAGCCACGCTGCCCACCATCGAATACGCGCTCCGCCATCGCGCCAAGGTGATTCTGGCCTCGCACCTGGGCCGGCCCAAGGGCAAGCCCAATCCCAAGTTCTCGCTCAGGCCGGTAGTGGACCGGCTGCGTGAGCTGCTCGACAAGAAGGAGGACGACTACTCCATCAATGTCGCCTTCTCGCCGGACTGCGTGGGCGAAGTCGCCGAGGAGCTTGCGCTCCAGCTCGAATCCGGCCAGGTGCTGCTGCTCGAAAACCTGCGCTATCACGCCGAAGAAGAGGCCAACGATCCGGCCTTCTCGAAGGCATTGGCCGCGCTGGCCGAGATCTACGTCAACGACGCCTTCGGCTCCGCGCACCGCGCCCACGCCTCTACGGAAGGCATCACGCACTATCTCCAGCCCGCCGTGGCCGGCCTGCTGATGGAGAAGGAAATCACTTATCTCGGCAAGGCTCTTGAAGCGCCCGAAAGGCCCTTTGTCGCCATCCTCGGCGGTTCCAAGATCTCCGGCAAAATCGACGTGATCTCAAACCTGCTCGACAAGGTCGACACGCTGGTGATCGTGGGCGGCATGGCCTATACCTTTCAGCGCGCGCTCGGCGTCTCCACCGGCAAGAGTCTTGTCGAAGAAGACAAGATCGATATGGCCAAAGAAGCACTGGCCAAAGCCGAAGCCAAAGGCGTGAAGCTGATTCTGCCCGCTGACAACATCCTCGCCGACCGCTTCGCCGCCGACGCCAAAACCCAGCCTTGGGACTGCTCAGTTGATTTCCCCTCCGAGTGGCAGGGACTCGACATCGGCCCCAGGTCGATCGCCGCCATCGAGCACGTGGTCTCCACGGCCAAGACCATCGTATGGAACGGCCCCGCCGGCGTCTTCGAGTTTCCGCGCTTTGCTGTCGGCACCAACGCCATCGCCAAAGCTGTCGCGGCCAACCGCACGGCCATCTCCATCATCGGCGGCGGCGACTCGGTTTCGGCCATCAACCAGGCGGGCGTTGCCGACCGGATCACCCACATCTCCACCGGCGGCGGCGCCAGCCTCGAATTTCTCGAAGACAAAAAACTCCCCGGCGTCGAAGCGCTGACTGAGAAATAGTGACCGTGCAAACGCTTAAGCAGGGAAACACGATGGGATATTTCACGCGAGTCTTATCGAAACAAGAAGAATTCCCTCCCTTCGATGAGCTCGCACGCCTGGTACGCGATGGACATCCAGAGTGCAAGCTGACCATCGAAAGCGGAGGCGAGGAAGAATGGGAGACTCTTCTGCTCTCAGGCAACGACGAGGTCGAAGTTGCGGTTATCGAGCGGAATCCCGTCTACGATGGCTCCCACGGCCAGGATGAGATCGCGGAGTTCATCGAAGAGCTCCAGGATTGCAAGCCGGAATCTGGCGCTCAATGGCTCGCGGAGTACCTCACCGAGGTCAGAAGCATCTATGCATTCCAGCACCTGCAGGGATCGGATACGGAGGATGGAGGCAACGCGCTCCATGCACTGCGCGCGGCTCTTTGGGAGCGCGGAGATGCGATCATCCAGGTCGATGGCGAAGGATTCACCAACGAGGATGGCTACCAGGTTGTCTGGCAGTTTTCCGATTCGGTCTCAGGACCTTGGAATATGGCGGTCCTGCAGGACGGCGCCTGGCATCATTTCAAGATGGACCTGGGCGACCCCGATCATCGCGCCGCCTTTCTGCAGGGCGAAGTTCCGGACGATTTAACGGCGGTCCAGGTAGCAGGCCCAAAAGACTAACTGGCCGCTCTTCTCATCCAGACGGTTTCTTGACTCCATTTGGTTGTGCCTGCCGTCACCCGGAACCCGCAAATCCATCCTCTAAAATCAATCTGAGGAACTCACACAAATGTCCCGTAAAGCACTCATCGCCGCCAACTGGAAGATGTACAAAACGCCCACGGAAGCAAAGGCGTTTGTCGATGCATTCCTGCCGCTCGTAGCCGGGCACACCCGCGACGAGATCGCCCTGTTTCCCTCGCCCGTCCTGCTGCCCACGGTGGTTGAAGCGGCCACGGGCTCCAATGTGGCCGTGGGCGCGCAGAATATCCACTTTGCCGAAGAGGGCGCCTACACTGGCGAAACGTCGATCGGCCAGTTGCAGGCGGTGGGTGGAACCCACACCCTCATCGGCCACTCCGAGCGCCGCCAGTACTTCGCCGAGACCGACGAAATCGTCAACAGGAAACTGCACACGGCGCTCAAGCACGGCGTCGTTCCTATCGTCTGCATCGGCGAAGTGCTCGAGGAGCGGGAAGCCGGCAAGACGGCAAGCGTGCTCAAGACGCAAATTGCCGGCGCGTTTGCGGGCATCGCGCCGGAGAGCGCATCGCCGATCGTAATCGCCTACGAGCCGGTCTGGGCCATCGGCACCGGCCGAACGGCGACCCCGGAGATCGCTGCCGACGCGCACCGCATCATTCGCGCTGAAGTCGCCAGGCTGCTCGGCGAAGATGCGGCCGGGGCCATGCGCATTCTCTACGGCGGCAGCGTGAAGCCCGACAACGCCACCGCGCTCATATCCCAGGAAGAGATCGACGGCGCGCTCGTTGGCGGCGCCAGCCTCAAGCCCGACTCCTTCACCGCCATCGTGAAGTATTAGAGGAGTTAGCGCGGCTTGCGGCATAAGCTGAGTTAGCGCATTTCTCCTTATGGCGTGAAGTGTGGGTATGGTGTGAAGTGTGAGTATGGCGTGAAGTGTGGGTATGGCGTGAAGTGTGGGTATGGTGTGAAGTGTGGGTGCCCCACCTGGGCGCCCTCTGGGCACCGCGTCTTTGTTTTTTGCCGCTAGGGTGGGATGGCTCTATATCAACGGAAGAAATGCTCTGGCGTCCGCTACTCAGGCCGTGCGAGTCATGGAAAAGCCGTCCGGAAAGAGGCGATTCGGACGGCTTTTTATCTATTGGTGCGCTCAGGCGCCTTGTCTCGGTGCCCCGGAGGGGCAATCGAGAATAGCCCAGGACAAGTTCGCGTGAGCGAACGCAGTCCTGGGTATGCGGTCCCTGAATCTATCCACGCCCCGTAGGGGCGTGACGAAACGCGTCCTTGCGCTAAGCGTAGAAGCTCGCGATCCATCCCTGCAGCAGCGCCGGGAAGCACCCAAGGATGAGCACCGCGGCGGCAATTCCCACCAGAACAATCAGCGTCACCGGATGCGCCTGAATCGGCGTCTGGTCCGCGGCCGGCATCACATACGCGCGCTTGAGCACCTGCAGATAGTAGTAAAGCGACACCGCGCTCAGCAGGACGGCCAGCGCGACAAGCGTGAACGGAACCGGCCCGGCGGAGACGCCCAGCACCGCGGCGAACAAATTGAACTTCGCCCAGAAGCCCACCAGCGGCGGAATCCCGGCCAGCGACAGAAACAGCACCAGCAGCACTGCGGCCAGCAGCGGGTTGCGTTTCTGCAGCCCGAGGAAGGCGTCCATCTTGTCGCTGCCCGTCGCGCGCTCCACCACGCCCACCACGCCAAAGGCGCCGACGGTGGTCAGGCCGTAGGTCAGTACGTAATAAAGAATGGCCTGCGCGCTGCGGTTGCCCCAGAAAAAGAACGCAAGCCCCAGCAGAATGTATCCGGCGTGGGCGATGGCAGAGTAGGCAAGCAGCCGGCGGACGCTCGTCTGCGCGAGTGCGGCCAGATTGCCGAGGATCATGGAGGCCACGGCGAGCACAATGAGAATCTGAGTCCAGCCATAGAAAAGGCTGAGCGCGATGTGCTGCGGACCACTCACGGAAAAGACGGTCGCCGTGGCATAGCTACGGCCGCCGGTTACGGGAGACTCCTGTATCAAGCTTCGGATGTAATTGAGACCCGTGTAGCTAATCGAGATCAACAGCGCGAAGCTCGCAACTTTCGACACCGAAGCGATGAACGCCGCGGCCGGCGCGGGCGCACCTTCATATGTATCGGGGGCCCAGAGATGGAACGGAACGGCGGCGACCTTGAAACCAAGCCCGACGGCGACCATCACCAGCGCGATGGCAAGCAACGGGGCGCCCCCGTGAGCGGCGGCCATGTTGACGCCGTACACGACGCGAGGCAGGCTGGTTGAGCCTGAGAGCCCATACAGATAGCTGAGTCCGAACAGCAGAAATGCCGCCGACATGCCGCCAAACAAGTAGTACTTCATCGCCGCCTCGGCGCTCTTGCCCGACTTCTTCGCGAACGCCGTAAGAATGTAGAGCCCGAGGCTCAAAAGCTCCAGGCCGACAAAGATCACCAGCAAGTCTTGCGCCGCGGCGATAATCAGCCCGCCCGCCGCGGCCATCAGCACCACGGCCACATACTCGCCGGCATGGCGCGTGAAGCCGGCATCGATCAGCAGCAGCAGCGTGATTGCGGTCAGCACCAGGATTCCCACCTGCGCCACGGCCGCAGTTCCGCCCGTTGCCAGAAGCACCTCGTTGCCGGCGCTGAATCCCGCAGAACCTGCGGCCAAGACCGACCACAACGCCGCACCGCACCCGGCCACGCCCACCCATGCGGCCGCTGCCACGCGCGTCTTCAGCGCGGCTTTCCGCAGCAAGCCCAGATCCGCCACCAGCACCAGCAGCGCAGCGATTTCGAGCGCGGTTTCAGGCAGCGTGGCGCGGAAGAGGTCTGCGTAGTTCATTGCACCCCTCCCGCGAGCAGCGCCTTCACCGCCGGCCCAATTTGATCGAGCAGAATCTTCGGATAGAGTCCCACCGCAAGCGTTGAAGCACCCAGCAGCGCGACGCCGGCAATTTCAGGCCAGGTAATCGGCGCAAATTTGTGGGCCTGCTCAAACTCCAGTCCATGCGCCGTAGGCAGTGTATCGGTGAAGAACGCCTTCTGCAGCGCGCGCCAGGTGTAGGCCACGCCTACCACGATGCCCACGCCGGCCGCAATCGTCCACCAGGGCTTGGCTTCCCACGCGCCGACGAGCACCTGCAGCTCGGCCACGAATCCTGAAAATCCCGGCAGTCCCATGGACGCAATGCCGGCCACCACAAACGCCCACGCGGCAAAGGGCAGGCGCCGCGAAAGGTGCATGGATTCAAGCTCCGCAAACTGCCGCGTGTGCGTGCGGTCGTACACCACGCGCCCCACGATGGCGAACAGCAGCCCGGCGATCACGCCGTGCGAAAACATCTGCAGCACCGCGCCGTCGAGCCCAATCTGGTTCAACGTCATCAGGCCCAGCAGCACAAAGCCCATGTGGCTCACGCTCGAGTAGCCGATCACGAATTTGAAGTCCGTTTGCGCCAGCGCCACCAGCGCCCCGTAGACAATGCCGATCACCGCCAGCAGCGCGAACACATCGCGCCACGAGCCGATCCCGAGCAGCGAAAATCCCCACGGATCGAGCCCGCGCGGAAACAGCCCGATGCCCACCCGCAGGCAGCCGTACGCACCCAGCTTCATCACCACGCCGGCCAGCAGCATTGAGGCCGCGGTGGGCGCGGCCACGTGGCCCGTAGGCGCCCAGGTATGGAACGGCCACATGCCGGCCAGAATCGCAAAGCCCGTGAAGACCAGCGGAAAGCACCACATCTGAAAGCTCGCCGGCAGCCCGGCGTGAGCCAGATCCGCGAGCCCCGTCGAGTGGCTGCCCGCGGTCGTGTAGGCCGCCAGCAATCCGATCAACACCATGGCTGAGCCGGCAAAGGAGTAGATCGCCAGCTTCATCGCCCCGTACTCGCGCCGCGTGGAACCCCAGATGGCGATCAGAAAATACTTCGGCACAATCGCAATCTCGTAAAACACGAAAAGAAGAAAGAGATCGGCGCTCAGGAAAACCCCGTAAACGCCCCCGATGAGCGCAAGATAGAAACCGAAAAACTGGTTCGTGCGCAGCTCGATATTCCAACTGAACAGCACGCCGGCCACCGCCGCCAGCCCGGTCAGCAGAACCAGCACGCGGCTGATGCCGTCGGCGGCAAGCAGGTAGTGAATGCCCATCGACGGCACCCACGGCGCATCGGTAATCACGATGCGCCCTTGCCCCATGCCGGCAACGAATCCTCCGGCGGCATGGAGGAGTCCGAGCACGGCCACAGCGAGCGCAAACCAGCGCGCAAGGCCGGGCTTGCCTTTGGGTAAGAGCGCCGCGATGAGTGCGCCGCCGAACGAGATATAGATGCACCAGGCCAACATCGACAGCGGTTCTCCAGTTGCCTTCACTCGGAGCCGATTTATTTGAGCCGGTTTTGCCTCAGGCAAAACCCGCGTTCGACAACCTACAAAATCTCGCGCACACTGGAGAACCGCTTTTAGAATCTCCAGTGCGCCAGCATATTCACGACCGTCGGATTGATGCTGTCCACAATAATCTGGGGCACAAGGCCGAGCACGAACATGATTGCGATCACCGGAGCCAGCGCCAGGCGCTCGCTCGCGTGCAGATCGGGAAATCCGGCCCAGCGCTCCGGCGTGGGTCCGTTAAAAACTTTCTGGATCACGGTAAGAATCACCACCGCCGTCACCAATAGCCCCAGAACGGAAATCGTAGCCGCAACCCAGGCCAGCGGAAAAACCCCGCGGAAGATCAGAAACTCGCCCACAAAGCCGTTCAGTCCCGGCAGCCCCAGTGACGAGAACAGCGCAATCCCCATCAGTCCCGCAAACACCGGCGCGGGCTTGCGCAGGCCGCCGAAATCGTCGATGCCGCGCAGGCCGCCGCTGCGCATCTGAATCATGGCCATAAACCAGAACAGCGCCGCCGCGGTAATGCCGTGATTGAACATCTGCAGCATCACGCCGTCGAGCGCCGCGGCCTGGCTGGCCGTTGCCGCGGCTCCCGCTGCCGGAACCGCGAGCGCGAAGATGCCCAGCAGGCAATAGCCGAGGTGGTTCACTGAGGAATACGCGAACACGCGCTTCAAATCCTTTTGCGCCGCCGCGGCCCACGCGCCCATCACCACGGTAGCCACGGCCAGCGCCAGAAGCGGCGTGCGCATCGCGGCAATCTGCGCGCCGAAGATCGGCAGCGCAATCCGCAGCAGGCCATAGACGCCCATCTTCGACATTGCCCCGGTCAGCAGCATGGTCACTGGCGAGGGCGCTTCCGCGTAGGCATTCGGCAGCCAGGTGTGGAAAGGGATGAGCGGAACCTTCACCGCGAATCCGGCCAGCACGCCAATCGCCAGCCACGGCATCACATGCCCCAGGTGCGCCGTCACCATCCGCTCCAGCTCGCCCGACGATGCCATCGCCGCGAGCTGTCCAAAATCCATCGTCCCCGGCGCGCCGTTGTTCCCCGTGGCAAGAAACACCGCAAGAAACGCCAGCAGCAGCGCCACCGAGCCGGCCATGGTGTAAATCAAAAACTGCGTAGCCGCCGCACCGCGCTTCGGCCCGCCCCACAGCTTGATGAGGAAGAATGCGGGAATCAGGCTCAGCTCCCAGTAAAGAAACCAGTGGAAGAAATTGAGCGCGGTGAATGCGCCGAAGAGTCCCGACTGGAGCACCAGCACCAGTGCGTAGTAGAGCCCCGGCAAATGGTGCACGCGATGCGCCGCGTCCACTGACATGAGCGTGACAATCGCCGCCAGCACCAGCATCAGCGCGCCCAGCCCGTCTACGCCAAGGTGATATTCGATGCCCAGCGAAGGCGCCCACGCCACCCGCTCCACCATGCCCATGCTTCCGTCGCCCGGCAGGTGCATCCATACGATCAGAGCCAGCGCCAGGGCGATCAGCGTGGTAAACAGCGCAACGCCGCGCGCATGTTTGCCGGAGAAAAGCGCGATGGCCGCGCCGGCGAGCGGCAGCGCGGTCAACAGCGTGAGGATCGGAAATCCGGCCGTCCATCCGGTCATCGTTTCGTTCATGGCCGGCTGCTCCAAATAAGAATCGCCGCCAGCGCCAGCACTGCCACGGCCAGGATGCGGAGATAGATCTGTACGCGCCCGCTCTGCACGCGCGCCAGCAATCCGCCGCTGGTGGAGAGCTCTTCGCAGCTCTTGTCGAAGCCGCCGTCCACCCAGTGCGTGTCTAGGAATCGATTGAGTTGCGCCCACAGGCCAAACAGCCAGGCCACTGCGCTCACCGCTCCGCCCCACACGCGCCGGTCGAGCCAGTCAGCCACCCGCGCCCACCATGCGTAGAAGGCAATCACCGTGGCTCCGTAGAATTCGTCGGCGTAGAGCCGGTCGCGCAGCGGAGTCCATAGCCACGGAGCGACTTTTTCAAGTGCATCGGCCTCTTCAGGCCGCGGCGACTTGTTCCCGTAAAGCCGCCAGCCGATTCCGAGGCCGAGAAACACCACCAGTGACGACGTAGCCATCAGCAGCATCAGGCCCGGCTCGCCAAAACCATGCCAGCTGAAGGTGACGGAACGGCCTTCAAGAAACGCGTGAAACCACGGCCACGCCGGGGTTCCAATCAGTCCCAGCGCTATTGCGAAGAAGGCCAGAATCGCCAGCGGCAGCGTCATCGCGCGCGGGCTTTCGTGCGCCTCGCCGTGCCCGCGCCAGTAACCGAGGAAAACGTAGCAGACCTGGCGCGTCATATAGAACGCCGTGAGCAGGGCGCCGAAGATGAGCAGGTAATACGGCCCTTTGATCGCACCAGGGTTGTGCGCGGCTTCAAGAATGCCGTCCTTCGACCAGAATCCGGAGAAGAACAGCGGAAATCCGCACAGCGCCAGCATGCCGACGGCGTAGGTCGCGAAAGTGAGCGGCATGTCAACCCGCAATCCGCCCATGCGCCGGATGTCCTGCTCCTCGTGGCAGCCATGAATCACCGAGCCCGCGCCGAGAAACAAAAGCGCCTTGAAGAAGGCGTGCGTGATCAGGTGAAACATGCCCACCGCCACGCCGCCCAATCCCAGTCCGGCCATCATGTAGCCGAGCTGCGAGACGGTCGAGTAAGCGAGAATGCGCTTGATGTCGTTCTGCGCAATGGCGATCAGCGCCGCGAACACCGCCGTGGCCGCGCCAATCCACGTAACCACGATCAACGCGGTAGTTGTCCCCGTGATTTCGCCGGCGGCGTTGATCGGAGCGCCCGCGGCCATCAGCGGATACACGCGTGCAACCAGATACACGCCCGTGGCCACCATGGTTGCTGCATGGATCAGCGCCGATACCGGCGTGGGACCCTCCATCGCGTCCGGCAGCCACACGTGCAGCGGCAACTGCCCGCTCTTGCCCGCGGCTCCGGCAAAAATCAGCAGCCCGATGGCCCCGGCGGCGGTAAGCCCCAGGGCCGCGCGATGCGCCAGCAGCCCGGCCAGCGCCAACCCCTCCAGCGAGCCCGCGCCATGGTTATAGAAAAGCAGCGTGCCGGTCTCACTGAACAACCAGACGATTCCGAGAAGAAAGAAAACATCGCCCACGCGCGTCGTAATGAATGCCTTCTTCGCCGCCGCGGCCGCCGCGGGCTTCTGATACCAGAAGCCGATCAGCAGATACGATGTGAGCCCCACCAGCTCCCAGCACATGAACAGCAGCAGCAGCGAATTCGAAATCACCACGCCCAGCATCGCTCCGGCAAACAGCGAAAGAAAGCAGAAGAAGCGGGTGAAGTTTTCGTCGTGCTCCATGTAGCCGGTCGAGTAAATGAAGATCAGCAGGCCCACAAAGCTCACCATCACCAGCATGATGGCGGAGAGCGGATCGAGCACCCAGCCGAGATCCACGCTCGTGTTGCCGAATTGAAGCCAGTTGAAATTGATTGTGTCCCGCGCCATCGGATTGAAGCCGAAATGTAACAGCAGCGCCCTCGTACTCATCACGTGAGCAAGCGCAGCGCATGAAAGCAACAAAGAAGCGCTCAGGGAGGCGATGGCCAATCCGGCAGAGAGCCGGCGCCGCGGCTGCTTCAGAAGCGAAATCAGGCCTGACGCAAAGATGGGCAGAGCGGGAATCATCCAAAGCCAGCGCACGATCCACGCTTGAACCGGAGCCGGGGCGTTCACGCCGCTCAATATGAGCAGATCACCTTGCGCAATCAATCCCTCACCCCTTCATCCTGTTCATCTGGTCCACGTCGGTAGTGTGCGCGTGGCGATAGATTTGGATCACCAGCCCCAGGCCCACGGCAGCCTCGGCCGCGGCCACGGCGATCGAGAAGATGGCAAACATCATCCCGGTCAGCGCCTCGGGATGCGGCCCGTAGCGCCAGAAGGCGATGAAGTTGAGGTTGGCCGCGTTGAGCATCAATTCAATTCCGATCAGAACCAGGATCGCGTTGCGACGCGTCAGCGCCCCGGCCAGCCCGATGGCGAACAGCAGCGCGGCAACCAGAAGATACGCCGCAAGTGGCGAAGAGACGGCCATCACCGCGTCCTCTCTCTCTCGTGCAGCGCCACAATGACCGCGCCGATGGTGGCCGCGGTAAGCAGCAGCGCCACGATCTCAAGCGGCAGCACATAGCGGCCAACCAACGCGACGCCGATATCATGCACCGTCACAGCAGGTGCAGCGGCCTGCATGGGCAGCGCATCCATACTCCGCAACACCGCCCAGCCGAGCACGGCAAAGACGCCGGCCGCAATCACCAGGCCCACCAGCCAGCTCCTGCTGAAGACGCCTCTCTCCGGGGTCTCGGAGCCGCGCGTGAGCAGAATCGCGAACACCACCAGAATCGCCACCGCCCCAATGTAGATGAGAATCTGAGCAAAGCCCGCGAACTGCGCGTCGAGGCCCAGAAAAAACAGCGCCAGTCCGGCGAAAGCCACAGTGAGCGCAAGCGCGCAGTGCACCGTGTTTTTCATGAGCACCGCCGCCAGCCCTCCGGCCAGCGTGAGCGCCGTAACCAGATAAAAAGCACCGCTCATCTCTGCTCGGCCCCTTCCTGTACAACCCACGAATGCCCCGTTCCCCATCCTTGCGACATCTTTCTGTCGCAAGGATGGGAAAGCACGAACCTTAACGTGCCCATCCCCGGGTGCCCCATCCTTGCGACTTCTTTTTCGTCGCAAGGGTGGGAAAGCACGAACCTTAACGTGCCCATCCCCGGGTGCCCCATCCTTGCGACTTCTTTTTCGTCGCAAGGGTGGGAAAGCATGAACCTCACTCTCCGCATCCCCCGCTCTTCACTCCGCATAGCGGTAACTCCTCGGTCCGAAGTGTCTCCTGCGCATCTCCAGGCGGCCCATCAAAACGTACGCGCCGGCGAGAATCGCCGTGCACACCAACCAGCGCGCCCATCCTTCACCCATAAAGCGCCACAGCGCCGTCACCATCAGGTTCAAAAGCGTGAAGGGCAGAACAAATTTCCACGCGAAATTCATCAGCTGATCCTGGCGCAGCCGCGGCAGCGTTCCGCGCATCCAGATGAAGACGAAGATGAAGAGCATCACCTTCGAGAAAAACCATATCCACGACGGAATCCAGCCGAGGAACGAAAACGGCGCCGACCATCCGCCCAGAAACAGCGTGGTGGCGAGACCGGAAATCGAAAACATGGCCAGGTATTCGCCCAGGAAAAACAGCGCGAATTTGAAGCCTGAGTATTCGGTGTGGTAGCCGGCCACCAGCTCCGACTCGCCTTCCGGCAAATCGAACGGCGAGCGGTTGGTCTCCGCCGTGGCGGCGATCGCGAACGTCAGAAATCCGGCCAAACCCCAGGGCGTAAAGATGTACCAGTTGGGAAACACGCCCGTGTAGTGGTTCTGCGCCTCCACAATCGACACCAGCGAGAGCGAGCCGGAAATCATCACCACGGCCACGCTCGAGAGCAGCAGCACCACTTCGTAGCTGATCATCTGCGCCACCGCGCGCATGGCGCCCAGCAGCGAATACTTGTTGCGGCTCGACCAGCCGGCCATGAACACCGACAGCTCCGTGGCCGCGCCCATGGCGAAGAAGAACAACAGGCCGGCATCCATGTCCACCAGCACCATCTTGCGGCCCATGGGCAGCACCGCGAATCCCATGAACACCGTCACTACAAGCACCAGCGGCGCCAGAAAATGCACCGCTGCATCGGCCCGGAGCGGAACGATATCTTCCTTGGTGAGCGACTTGATGCCGTCGGCAACCGGCTGAAAAAAACCGAACGGCCCCACCCGATTCGGCCCCAGCCGGTTCTGGATCCGCCCCAGTCCCTTGCGCTCGAAAACCGTGGTAAGCGCGAACAGCCCCGGAAACACGCAAACGATGGCGATCACGCTCAGCACAACGCCGGCAGCCGGACGCGCCGCGGCGGGCAGAAAGCCCGTGACCCAATCGCGCGCGAGCACGAATATCTGGTCGAGCGAAGTCCAAACCGAAGTCGCTGCCATGGCCTAGTTCCCCCCCGCGGCCGGCGGCGCTGGCTTGGCGGCCTTCGCGGCAGCATCGGCGGCAGCCTTCGCGGCCGCAGCCTTGGCCTTGGCTTCGGCCGCGGCCTTTTCCTGCGCCAGCCGCGCATCTACCTCCGCCGCTTCGGTGGCATGGATCGAGTGGTAGTACTCGTTCGACTTCGACAGTTGCCTGCGGTCGAGCAGCAGCCCGCCGAACCGGTCGTCGGTGGCCAGCTCGAACTCGGTGTCCATCTTGATAGCCTCAAACGGACACACCTCCACGCAGATCTGGCAGCTCATGCACACCGAAATATCGATATCGAAGCGGGCCGGATAGATCTGCATCTTGCCCACGAAATCCGGCTTCTTGTCCTTCGACTTCTCGATGTAAATGCACTTGGGCGGGCACTCCTTCTCGCAGATCTGGCAGGCTACGCAGCGCATACCCGCCTCCCAGTCGCCGCCGTCATACACCAGAAAGGGAAACACCCGCGCGTTCTCAGCGGTCGGAATCCGCTCTTCCGGATACTCCACCGTCGTCAACCGTTCCGCGGAGACAAAACTGCCGGCAAAATTCTTCGCCGTCTCCAGCATCCCTTTCGCGATTCCCTCGCCCAGCAATGCATCCTCCAATTTCAGCTTCTAGCTGCCAGCTTCTAGCCTCTAGCTCCTTCGTGCCCCAACCTGCCTTCGCGAAAAAACCCAATGCAGTCGACACACCCAAGGAAAGCTAGAAGCTAGGAGCTAATAGCTAAGAGCTGTCTTACCGATCCACTTCCCCCAGCACAATATCCACCGATCCAAAGATCAGCACTACGTCGGCCACGTTGTGCCCCAGGCACATGTCTTCCAAAACCGTCAGGTTGATCAGGCTGGGCGGGCGCACGCGATATCGATAGGGGTTCGGGCTGCCGTCGCTGATCAGGTAAAAGCCAAGCTCCCCTTTCGGCGCTTCGATGCGCCCATAGGCTTCGCCGGGCTTGGGGCGAAAGCCGCGAATCTTGGCCTTCGGGTCCATGATCGGACCGCCCGGAATCTCCCTAAGCGCCTGTTCGAGAATCGTGATGGATTCGCGCATTTCCAATATGCGCACCATGTAACGGTCGAAGATGTCGCCATGGTCGCCCAGCGGCACGCGAAAATGGAAGCGGTCGTAGATGCCGTACCGGTCTACCTTGCGGATGTCGTAGTTCACGCCCGATCCGCGCAGCATGGGCCCGCTGACGCCCGCATTCACAGCCAGTTCGGGCCTGAGAACGCCCATCCCCTGACAGCGCGCCATCAGAATCTCATTGCCGCTCAGCAGCGCTTCAAACTCGTCCACAAAGGCCGGCAATCCGGCCACAACTTTGCCCGCAGCCCCAAGCCAGGCCGTGGAAACGTCCACGCGGCAGCCGCCGAAGCGCATGTAATTGCACATCATCCGCGAGCCGGTCAGCGTCTCGAACAGATCGAGAATCTTTTCCCGCTCGCGGAACGCATACATAAGCGGCGTGCCGCTCGCGCCCATCTCCTGAATCAGAAATCCGATCGACGAGGCATGATTCTGCACCCGCGTCAGCTCGGCCAGGATCACGCGAATATACTCGGCGCGCTCCGGAACCTCCTGCCCAACCAGCTTCTCCACCGCCAGCGCGTAAGCCCAGTTGTTGGTCAGCGAGCAGATATAGTCCAATCGGTCGGTGTACGGCATCGAAGCCAGGTAACTGGCCTGCTCGGCAATCTTTTCGTGGTTGCGGTGCAGATAACCGAAGACCGGCTTGAGGCGGATGACCCGCTCGCCGTCCAGTGCCAGATCCATGCGGAACACGCCATGAGTCGAGGGGTGGTGCGGCCCCATGGACAATTCCAGAACTTCGCCTTCGCCATCCGGCTCAATCACCGGCGGACGATTCCAGCCTTCTGCCCTCTCCGTTTTGATTTCCGCAACACTCATCCGCCGGCTGTCCCTATTTCCCTTCGTCCCTCGTTCCGTCGTTCCCTTGTTCCGTCGTTCCCTTGTTCCCTCGTTCCCTTGTTCCCTCGTTCCCTTGTTCCCTTGTTCCCTGTTCCTTAGTCCTTATGCTCCCTGGCCCGCGCCAGCACCGCATCGTGAGCCGTCGGCTCGTATTCGTAGTCGTCCGGCTCCACGTAGTCGCGGCGCATGGGATGATCCTTGAAGCCCTCCCACATCAGCAGCCGGCGCAAATCCGGATGACCGGCAAAAACAATGCCATAGAGATCGAACACCTCGCGCTCCTGAAGCTCCGCCGAGCGCCATATCGCCGTAAGCGACGGCAACTCCACCTGGTCGCTCCGGTTCACGGTGCGCATCCTCAAAACCAGCGGCCCATGCTTGAGCGCCACAGAATACAGGTGATAGACCACCTCCAGATAGCCGGGCTCCACGCGCTTGCGCGTCTCCTCCACGGTCTCCTCGAGCGTCTGCTCCACTCCTTCAACCGTTTTCGTCACCTGCCGCGTCACTTTCACTTTCTCGGCAATCTCTTTGTCGGGCCAGTCCACTCCGGTCAGATTGGAGAGATAATCGAAGGCCAGATCCTGGCTGTCGCGGAGAAACAGCGCCACATCGGCCGCGCGATCGGGCCTCAGCCGCAGCGAGTGCTGCGCCGAAGGGCTGGGATTGGGCACAACTTCAACCCTCGCTCCCGGCAGCGCCGCCTCAATCGCCGCTTTGATCTCCTCCACCGTCTTCAACTTCGTTCCCTCGTTCCCTTGTTCCCTCGTTCCCTTGCTCCCTCGTTCCCTTGCTCCCTTGTTCCCTCGTTCCCTGTCTCTAACGAATCACCACCGGCGCCGTCCATACGCCCTTGTTGGAGGCCGGTTCGAGATCGTGCTCACCCTGCTCCGGCACCGGAAACTCACCCTGCGCCTCGGCGTCCAGATGCCGCGGACGCCCGGCGCCGGTCAGCGGCTGCTCGTCAATCTTTTTCTGCAGAGCCATAAAGGCCTGGAGCAGCGCTTCCGGCCGCGGCGGGCAGCCGGGAATGTGTACGTCCACGGGAATGTAGCGGTCGATCCCCTTCAGCACGTTGTAACCCTGCTTGAACGGCCCTCCCGAAATGGCGCATGCGCCCATGGCGATCACGTAGCGCGGCTCGGCCATCTGGTTGTAAAGCCGCACCACCTGCGGTGCCATCTTCTTGGTCACCGTGCCGGAGATGATCATCAGGTCGGCCTGCCGCGGCGACGGCCGGAAAACCTCCGCGCCGAACCGCGCCAGGTCGTAACGCGCCATGGTGGTCGCAATCATCTCGATCGCGCAGCAGGCCAGGCCAAACTGCATGGGCCACACTGAGCTGCGCCGTCCCCAGTTGTAAAGCTCTTCGATGGTCGTAACGAAGACGCCCTGCTTGCCCAGTTCGATCTTCAATTCGTTTTCTACAGCCATCGGTCGCTCCGTTTCAGTGGTCAGCCTTCTGTTCCCTATTCCCTATTCCCTATTCCCTATTCCTTAGTCCCTGGAACTGGTTGCATAAATGGAGTTTTGAAAGGGCACGGCTTTAGCCGTGCCGCAAAAACAACCAAATGAATACGGGCTTTAGCCCCTGAGGGAAGCGATTCGGAAGCTCTTTCAAGAATCCAGCCATTTCCGCAATCCGCCAACCCATTCCCTGTTCCCTGTTCCCTAGTCCCTATTCCCTAGTCCCTATTCCCTGCCTCACTCACACCCACGTCAAAATCCCCTTCGCCCACGCCCACGCCAATCCCTCGATCAGCAGCAGCACAAACACCAGCATGGCCGCGCAGGCCGCCGCCCGCAGCCCCGTAAACGCAACCGCAAACGGCAGCAGAAACACGGCTTCCACGTCGAAAATGAGAAAGATGATGGCATACAGGTAGTACGCCGCGCGAAACTGCACCCAGGCGTCGCCCTTCGACTCCAGCCCGCACTCGTAGATCGAGTTCTTCACCGCATTCGGCTTGGAGGGCGAATACACCCGCGCCCAAACCCAGGCCAACCCCAGCGGAGCCAGCCCAAACCCGAGCGCGGCCACAAACAAAACTGCCAGGGAAAAATAAGGATTGGAGGCCATCGTGGAAAAGAAAATCCTTCTATCTCAACGTACCAGTTCGAGGGCGGTTTTGGCTAAGGCGCAGCGCGGCGAAGTTGCCGTTCAGTTCCATTTTCTCACCGCTCATCCCATTCTGTGAACCGTTCGCCCTCCCGCGTCCCCACGCCAGCGCCCGGCGAGACGCGCTCACGGCCTCTCAGGCTTTGCCACGAATACCGAATCGGGCAGCGGCTTATTTTGGACCACGCTTGTGGAGCGAAAAGTCATCTCATGAAAATCAAGATAAACGTAGAACGGAAACCGGGTCGCACCCACCTGGCGGTAATCCTGGAACCGGAATTGAACTGGGGTATTCTGCGGCGGGAACCCGGTTTGGACGATCCAGGTACTCAAAAGCCCACTGGCCGCGTCGAACGAAAGAATGTCCTGGCGTTGGTTGCGCCGCAGGCGGACCTGATTCGCGCGGAGAACGCAAAGCCCGGGCGTCTCAGTGGAATCGGAGTCCACCTCAAAGCTGGAGTACAACTCGTTGGCGCGGATCAGGACGAGTGGATCGGCGGCCACGCGGAATGCAAGGAACTCGGGCTCCTCGTTGTACAGATACCTGGCCGTCAGCGCGCGCTGCTTGGCCTCGCGTTGTTGTTGCGCCGTGCCGTCCTTGCTCTGCTGCGGCTGGCTTCCGTCGCTGAACGGTTTCCGGCCCAGAAAATCGCTCCAGCTTTCTCCATCGAATCTCCAAACGCCGTTGGGATACCAAACCGGAAGGATGTTGATGAAGTAGGGAACATCGCTGGCCGTAACTCGATTGGGCGCCTTCCACTTGAACTTGTACATGTAATACTCGGTCTCGCCTGTGAAGCCGCAGCACTCTGACTCCTTCGCCGTGATGGTGCGGCTTTCGAGATCCAGGGCCGCCTTGCCGCCAACCGCCTCCACGTAGCGCTGCAAGACAACTTCCGGAGACGGGCAGGCAGCCGATCGACCGGCAAACTGCGCCGCGGCATGAACGGATACCAGAGCCAGCCAGATCGCGGCCCGCAAGGTGTGCCCAGTTGCCGGTGATTTCCGCATCGATTGAACTTCCCCCGCTTACTGAGGAAGTTAATCGGCGTCAATCGAGGCCGAGTCGGCCGTTGTGACAGTTTTCGAAGTGCCCTCATCGGCGCGAACCGGCCCGGAATCCTCATCGCATGAGGATTCTCAGCACACTAGCTCGAAACCGATCCCCATCAGCGCCGCGGTCTTGCGCAGCGTGGCGGCCACGTGCCCCACTCCCACGGCGCAATGGTGCGCCGGCCCCTGCGCGTTCCAGGCCTCCACGAATCCCCGCGCGCCCAGCGGGAAGCGATACCGGCTGTTGGTGTTGCCGATCTCCAGAATCTCCCCGGCCACGCACTCGCCCTCGGCCGCCACCAGCTTGAAGCGCGTTGCGGCGTCTTCGGCCACCGAGAGTAGCGTCACCGGCCCGTACTTCACGCTCATCTCCACTGACAGGCCGCGCCCTACCTTGCCGTGATACACCTTGAGCGGCCGCACCTTGGTCTTGCCCTCGGCGATCGCGATATGCCCTGGGCCGTCGTGCCCCATCAGCACCAGGTCGTCCTTGAAGTCCATCGCATAGTACTCGGTAAACGAGCCGCCGGCGCCCAGCAGGTCCAGCGTCTTCATGGCCAGCGCGTTCTTCACCTCGTAC
Source organism: uncultured Acidobacteriaceae bacterium (assembly GCA_963770555.1). Classification (GTDB taxonomy): domain Bacteria; phylum Acidobacteriota; class Terriglobia; order Terriglobales; family Acidobacteriaceae; genus Telmatobacter. Next base: position 1,084,593 of record CAVYQC010000005.1, on the reverse strand, counting down.
TCGCCGGCTACGGGAATATGGCGCGCCGTCAACAGCGACGTGCCCAGAATGATCGAGCTCATGGTGTCTTCGTTGGCCGCGTTTCCCGAGCCTTTGTAGTAGTAGGCCATTGCGTCCAGCTGGTGCCGCGCGACCAACGCGTCAAGACCCGCTGAGGTGCGGGCCGCGCGCCCTAGCTCCTCTGCCGCGCAGTCCGGCTGCACGTCGAATGCGGATTGAAACTCGTCCACGCGGCGGGCTATTTCGGCCTCGGTCACTTCCCCGCACAGCGCGCTCAGCTCGTCCACTTCGAGAAGCTCCACGTGCGTGCCGAAGACGATCGAAACCAGCGTCACGTCGGTCATGATGTCCAGCATGCCGCTGTAGTAGTGCCCCATCAGCCCCAGCCGCGCCGAACCGAGCGCCGCCCGCACCCGCGCCGCGGCCAGCCACTCCTCGATCTCCCGCCACGTCCCGGCCTCGTCCAGCACGCCGGTCACCTGGTGAAAGGGAATGTGCGCGCGCGTGAGAAGGTTCGCAATCTCGGGAACCGGGCACGCCGAACAAAAGGCCAGCCACTCGCCGGTCATGGCGGTGCGATCCTGGAGCCGGTTGAACGCGGCGTAATCGATCGCGGCTTCCGGCTGAAGATTGAGCACAATCACCGGCACGCCGGCACGCTGCACAACCGGCAGCACCGTGTTCGAAAGCGCATACGTGGTCACGTAGAGAAACAGCACATCGATGTCTTCGCGCCGGCACCGGTGGCCGGCCTCGCGCGAGCCGCGCGGCGTATCGATGAGCCCCAGGTTCACCACTTCCACGCCCGGCCGCTGGAGCCGCAACGCAACCCGCGCCACATAACCCTTGAGCCGTTCCTCGAGCCCCGCAAACTGGCTCCAGTACGCATCCAGCCCAATGCCGCACAGTCCCACGCGCAGCGCATGCTCGCTCTTCATCGCCTACTCTTTCGCGCCTGCCCTCACCAGCTCGCCACCATGGGTGCCCCAGGTCTCGCTTCTGAGACCTGGGAAACCACAAATGTACGCCGCTGTGGTACCGGCTCTCTCGCTCACCAGCTCACCACCGCAACCGCAAACGGCGCGAGCGCAATCTTTCCCCCAACGGCATGCACGCTCCGCGCCGGACCGTTGCCGCTCTGCTCATCCACCGTGAGCGCGCTCGCATGGTCCGCATCCGGCAGCGGAATCTCGATTGGCCGGTTGCGCTTGTTCACCAGCAGCAGCTTGTGCCCGGCGGGCGTCACAAACGCCTGTGCCGACGCATCCGGCGACTCGAGCTTCGTCTCCACCAGCCTGTCTCCGGGATGGAAGGAGTCCTTGATGAGCTTCAGCACCCAATAGCGCGCGTTGGGCTCGTTGCGCGTCCAGTCCATCATGCTCACGCTCGGAAACTGCGTCGGATAGCCCACCAGTTGCGACTCCCCGATCACGTCGATCTGCAGCCGCGAAAGCTCGATGAACAGATCGGCATAGAGCGCGCCGGCCAGGTTCCAGTAGGCCGGCGGCGGCGGCACGTTGTCGGCGGCCGTGTTATCGGTGGGCAGAATCACACCCAGCTCGTCGAGGTCCGTGCGCGTCTGGGGCGAGAGCCGCTTGCGAATCGCCTCCACGTAGCGCACCGTATTCAGAAACCCCGCCTCCTGGTCGAAAAAGGTGTACTGCCAGCTATCCAGCGTCTCGCCCGCCACCGGCGAAGCATAGAAGTGATACGAGATCATGTCCAGCGGCGTGCCCGGCCGATGATTCTTGTGGTCGAGAAAGTACTCGAAGAACTCCGGCTCCCTTCCCGGCATGGCCAGCGCCAGGCCCACGAACTTCGTCTCCGGCGAGACCGCGTGGATCGCGCTCACAATCGCGTCGTAGCGCTCGGTGTATAGCTGCGGAGTCATGGTGTGTTCAAAGTCCACTTCGTTCAGCACCTCCCACCACGGCGCCTTGTAGTGGTAGCCCGACTCGTGCCGCACCCCGTTCTCGTCGGTAAATCCGCCGTTCACGTACCAGCTGACCAGCCGCGCGTAATACGCGCCCATCTCCTTGCCCGTGGGATCGCGCAGCTCCGTGCCCTGGGTGTAATTCCAGTCCACCTGGTTCGGGTCGGAGGGATAAGTCACCGGCTTCGCTGTCTTGAAGAGCCACGCCGGCATGGTGCTGAAGTTGAGAATCGTCGAGTGCCCCTCGGTCGCGGCCAGAAAATCCTTCGTCATGGGATCGATCAAGCTGAAGTCCCACGATGTCTTTTCCGGCGTAGGCGGTTCGAGTTCGGCGACGGCAAGCCTCGGATACGGCAGCCACGGCACATAGCGAACGTAGTCCGCGCCCAGTTCCTTCACCGCCTTGTAAGCCGCCGCGCCCAGCGGCTCGCCCGGCCTGAGCGGCGGATTCACCACCACTTGCAGCGTAGGCATGGATCTGGAGACCACGGTGACCTTGTCCCAGTCAATGGTGAGCTGCGGCGTTTGCTGGCCGTCGAGCGCGGTCGCGTTGACCATGCATACGGAAGCCGCAATCAGCGCGCAGGCCAGAGAAGACGTTTTCCCGATTCGAGCCAGCTTGTTCATCGATTCAAGCTCCCGGCTAATCCGTGAGCCATCTTATCACCGTGTTTCCGTCTCCCGCCCGTCACCACAACGCCCCGTGCCCCATCCTTTCGCCAGCTTCATCGGCGAAAGGGTGGGACAGCACAACCCCTAATCCACCGCCTTCATCGCGCACCAAAGGACGGTGCCCCATCCTTTCGCCAGCTTCATCGGCGAATGGGTGGGACAGCACAACCCCTAACCCACCGCCTCCATCGCGCACCAAAGGACGGTGCCCCATCCTTTCGCCAGCTTCACCGGCGAAAGGGTGGGAAAGCACAACCCCTAACCCACCGCCTTCATCGCGCACCAAAGGACGGTGCCCCATCCTTTCGCCAGCTTCATCGGCGAATGGGTGGGACAGCACAACCCCTAACCCACCGCCTCCATCGCGCACCACAGGACGGTGCCCCATCCTTTCGCCAGCTTCACCGGCGAAAGAGCGGGACAGCACAACCCCTAACCCACCGCCTCCATCGCGCACCAAAGGACGGTGCCCCATCCTTTCGCCAGCTTCATCGGCGAAAGGGTGGGAAAGCACAACCCCTAACCCACCGCCTTCATCGCACACCAAAGGAGGGTGCCCCATCCTTTCGCCAGCTTCATTGGCGAAAGGGTGGGAAAGCACAAAACTCAACCCAACTGCCGGGGCGCCCCATCCTTCGGCATCGCCTCAATCGTCCTCGTCCTTCGCGTTCTTTTTTCCCTTTTCCTTCAGCATCGCCGGCACCGGCGCGTTGCCCATCGCGTCCTTCCACAAAATCACGTTCAGTTTCTCGGTCGGGGCGCGATCCTCGTGGCTGAAGTCCATCTTCACGCTCTGCTTGGCGCCCACCGCGGTCTTCCCGTTGGCCGTGTAGATCAGCCCGTTGTCCCGGTTCGAGGTATCCGCGTCGAACGCCGCCTGGTCGCCGGGACCGGTGAACAGGCTCGCCATCATCGAGCAGAAGGCGTCGTTGTTGTTCATCGGCGGCAGGCCCAGCAGCGATTCCATGGTGCGGATCTCGCTCACCGTCGAATAGAAATGGCTGTCGACGAACGGCGCGCCGTTTTCCCCGTGCGGCGCGTACTTGCTCACCACCACCGCGATGCTGCGATGCGCATCCACGTGGTCGGCGCCGTTCTGCGCATCGTCTTCCAGGATGAAGAAGGCAGTATCGTCCCAGAAGGGCGAATGCGAAATCGCCTCCACCGCGCGCCCCACCGCCAGGTCGTTATCGGCTACTGAAGACTTCGGCGTGGGACCGCCGGGACGCGTTCCCGCGGTGTGATCGTTGGGCAGCCGCAGCATGATGAAGTTCGGCATCGTGTCCCGCCCTTCCGCCTTGTCCGCCAGCCACGCCTTCAGGTGCCTGAGAAAAATATCCACGCGAATCTGGTCGGGAACCATCAGGTTGAAGTCCGGCGCTTCGGGCGCGAAGTGGCCCACAAGTTCCGGCTTGGTGGCCGTATTGGCCGCCAGCACCGGAATCGCCCACGGCCACTTGTTCGTTCCCCCGCCCCACTCTTCGGGCAGCGCCTGGCCCGGTTCAATCGCTTTCTGCGCGCACTTCGGTCCGGCCAGCATCGGCCCCAGCGTGGGGTCCGCGACCACTGACTCGTTGCAAAACGTCGATGAGATGAATTCGCCGAAATGGTAATACGTCTTGCCGTGCGCAGCCAGGTCGCCCCACAGATAACCGCTGCCCGGCTCGTTCACGTCGGGAATATTCTGCAGCAGCGGATACCCATCTGCGACCACGCCCTCGTAGTCGTAGGACCGCTGTTCGCCGCGGTAACTCTGCTGCCAGGTCTTCTCCAGGTAATCCGAGCCGATCCCCGCCGTCGACCACACATGCCCGTCGCCCGACACCTCGCCCGAGTCAAAGAAATTGTCCAGCACGCCGAACTGCAGCGCCAGCTTGTGCAGGTTGGGCGTAATGGCCTCGCCGTACATCGCCAGCTTCGGGTCGCCGTTCCCCACCTGCTTGCCGTCCTCGCTCAGGTCGCCGAAGATCTGGTCGTAGGTGCGATTCTCCTTGATGATGTAGATCACGTGCTTGATGCGGTCCTGGGCGCCGCCCGCAAAGACGATCTTTTCCTGCGCCGCGATCATGCGATTCGAGTCCAGCACCACCGGACTCCACTGCGGAAGGTCGTTCTCGATCTCCGACTCCTCGAGCGAAGCCAGCGACCCGTACAGCAGCGTTCCGATATACGCATTGGCCCGTTGTGGAGAGCCCTTGTCCGCGCCCTCCACCGGGCGCTGGGGAAAGTTGTTCGGCCCGGTGCCTTCGCCCTTGCCCGTCGCCACCAGCAGCCTGCCGCCCGAGGGCAGCTTGTCGAAGGCTATAGCCATCGGCAGCCAGTCGGTGGGAATAAATCCGTCCGGTTCCACCATGCCGGTCTTTACCGCCTTCGCCGTCAGTTTGCGCGTGTCCATCACCGCTACCGCGTCGCTGGCCATGTTGGCCGCATACAGCCGCGCGCCGCTCGCATTCACGGCCAGCGCCACCGGCTCCGCGCCAAAATAAGTTTGCCCCGGCAGCCTCGTATCGAAGAATCCCTTGATCCAGAATTGCCCCCCGTCCAGGTTCACCGCCGCCACGGCGTCGCGGTTGGCCAGGGCCACGTAGAGGGTCTTTTGATCGGGAGAGAATGCGAAGGCGCAGGGATGCGTGCCCGGCGCCACGTCGTTCGCCGGCTTCAGCATCGCCAGCTTGCGCAGCACCGTGCCGCTCTCGAGGTTCAGCTCCGCAATCTCCGAGGCGTTCCACAGCGCGGCGAACGCCCGCTTGCCGTCTCTCGTCACCGCCACCGCAACCGGGTACGTGGAAGGCACGGTATCGCTCTCCGAAAGATCGAATCGCTTTTCCACCGCGCCCGTGGCCGCGTCCAGCAGCACCACAAAATCGGATAGATTGTCGGCGACCAGCAGTTTTTCCCGCCCCGCCTGGCTCAGCACCGCGATCGCCGCCGGATAGGGAACCCCCATCCCGCTCTCCGCGCCCGCCGGCAGCCTGGTCGTTCTCCCCGGCGCAAGCTCCTCCATGGGCAGACGGATCAGCCGCTCCGGCGCGATCTTGCCTTCGTTGAAGCTGTACACCGCAATCCCGCTGCCCACCGCATCCTTGCCATTCCCCGCCGCATCGGTAAGCGAGGCCATGCTGGCGTAAAGGTGGGTGCCGTCCTGGCTGAACGCCAGCCCGGAATAGAGCGTCTGCTTGGCCCGCACCGGCGTGCGCGGATCGGGAAAATCGGTCAGCGTGTCCAATTGCGTATCCAGGACCGTCAGCGACTGCTCATACTGCGACTCGTAGGTGCCGTAGCCTGCGTTCACGGTCACCGCGTATCGGCCGTCCGGCGAAATGGCCATCGACATGGGCAGCCCGTTGATCTTCCGCGGATTCCCCGGTATCTCGCCCAGCAACTGTTTGCTGGTGGGCAGATTCACCATTTGCGCCTGAGACAGCGCCGGCCCGGCAATCAGGGCCGCGCAGAAAACAGCCGGGAACTTTGCCTTCATGCTGAACCTCTCAACGCACCGCAACGCACGTTCGTGAACGGGTTGTGAAAAGGTGCGCTTGCGATTGGGATGCGTTCAAGAGGGATTGTACATGCGCAAGTTCGTTGCGCCTCGCCAGGCCGAGCTTGGCCCTTCGCGCCATGCGGCTCGAATCGGAATTCGAATGTCTGTCTTAATCGCTTTTGCCGCTGTTGCCTTCCACTCCCGCGGGCAAATCGAGCGCAACCAGGACAAACCGCGTCTGTCCGTCCTTTGGCGATTCGAAACCCACCACATGCTGGTGCCGCTTCGATCCCGCCTTCAGTTCCAGGTTGCCCTGACCGGTATGGAAGTCGCCCGAGTCCACCTGCACGGTCTTATCGTCGCTGCAATTCAGGCCCTCCGAGGTCGCGGCCGGCGTTCCCACCGGCGCGTTGCCCTCGCAGGTGACTACGTCGCCGTAGCGGCCCAGCGCCTTCTTGTAAAATGCCTCCACCTGTTCCCGCTTGTCCGCGCTGCCATAGGAGACGGCGCGCACCCGCAGCTCCCATTCGCCGAAGCCCATGTGTACGTCCGCTGACTTGTGCTCGTCGTCGCCCCTGATCGGCTCCGCGCCCGGATACACCGGCAGCCCGAGGTCGGCGGCCGTAGTCTGGTCGGTGTTTACGTGAACGCCGCCGAAGGGAGTGTCGACCTGGACGTTCTTATCTTCGCCGTTGGCGCCCTTTTCCACGTGCACCCGGCATCCCGTTGTCCACGCCGCCAGCGCCAGGCAGGCAAGCACGCCGCCGGCGACGCGCAAACTGTTCCTCATCGAGATCCCCGACGGCTTCCGTATCCCAGTCCGCTCCATGGCTTTTGCCCTCTGAACCATTGATACGCCGGCCTGCGCCGGCTGGTTCCCGCAATCCCGCGTTCCCGGCATGTCAACTTTTTACCACTTTCCCGCCCAAGACGATTACCATCCAAGGAGCATCGCCTCCTCAGTTGCAGGTTTTCGCTCGGTTCGAGCCGGCTTCGGACCGGGTTCCCCCAACCAGCAACGGCGAAGGGCGATCGGACCGTCTCCGCGAGGGCTTTCCCCTTGCCGCGTCCGATTTCCTTCGCCGTACGAAAGGATCATCCTCTCATGTCCCTCAAAATCCAATCCCCTTCCAGGAAACTCCTCCCGGCTGCTGCCGCCGCACTCCTGCTGGCGCTCCCAGCCTCGCAATCCCGCGCCCAGGCCGACCCGCCCATGCAGGCCGGCCGGCTCTCCTACGTTTCCGGCTCCGTCTCCGTCCAGCCGGTCGGCATCGACGACTGGGGCCAGGCCGATGTCAATCTGCCTCTCGGCCCCGGCGACCGCCTGTTTACCGATGTGGACGGCCGCGCGGAAATCGAGATCGGCCGCACCTTTATCCGCCTCGCCCCCAACACTGACCTCAGCGTGGTTGACGTCAACCCCTCCGGCATATCCATCGGCGTGGCCCAGGGCTCGGTCCTGGTTCGCACCCTCGGCCTGTGGCCGGGCCAGTCGGTCCATGTCAACACCCCCAGCGGCAGCGCCACCTTGAACCAGCCCGGACAGCTCCGCGCGGATGTATTCCCAGACCAGCAAGCCGCACTGTTCACCAACTTCGGCATAGACGCTGAAGTCACCGGCGCGGGCGGCCTCGATATGGATCTCCCCCAGAGGCAGTCGCTGGAATTGGTAGGCTCCAACCCCGTCATTCCACAGTGGCTTGAGCCCGGCCCGCTCGACGATTTCGATGTTTGGAGCGGCCAGCGCGACAGCCAGATTTCCATGGCTGCCTCCTGGCGCTACGTCAGCCCCGAAGTCCCCGGAGCCGAGGAATTGGACTCGAGCGGCAGTTGGATGCCCGGCACTCCCTATGGCGCCATCTGGTTCCCCAACGTCCAGCCCGGCTGGGCGCCCTATCACTACGGCCATTGGGTCAATCACGCACCCTGGGGCCCGGTCTGGGTCGAGGATGAGTCCTGGGGCTACGCGCCCTTCCACTACGGGCGCTGGGTCTCGTTCCAGGGCCGCTGGGGATGGGTTCCCGGTCCCATCTCGGCCCACCCCGTCTGGTCGCCGGCCCTGGTCGTCTTTGCCGGCGGCATCCAGGTGGGCGGCGTGGCCGTTTCCGCCTGGTTCCCGCTCGGCCCCGGCGAGCCATACCGGCCCTGGTATCCCAGCAGCCCCCGCTACGTCGACCAGGTCAATATTTCGAACATGACCGAGGGCCCGCGGGTTCACTTGCTCACCACCTATGTGGGCTTCAACTTCGGCGGCATCGCGTTTTCAAACCGGGCCATTGGCGTAACCGCAATCCGTCAGGTCGATTTCGCGGCCGGCCGCCCGGTCCGCCAGGCCAATGTCGTGGTCAACGTCGCCGTGATTCAGCACATCACCATCATCCAGCGTCCCGTAGTTGAGATCAGCCAGCGCACCATGGTTTCCCGACCGCCCGCGCGTCCCGTGCCCGTGGCAGCCGCGCGCCCGGTGCTGATCAACGAAAAAGGCATGGTGGTTTCCGCCCGGCCGGGATTCAGGCCCGTAGCCGCCCCGGTAAGACCGGCGCCCCAGGCCAGGGTGCTGCCCGGACGCAAGCTCGTCGCCCCGCCTCCGGGCGTCAGGATGCCGCCCAGCGCCGCAACCGCGCACCCGGCGCCGGCTCCAGCTGCAACGCCGCCGGCAAAACTGGCAATCAGGCCACAGGAGAACGGAGTTCCTCCGCCTGTCGGAAACGAGGTTAGGCCGGCCGTGCATCCCGCACCGAAATCTACCGCCCAGCCGCCGGCGAGACCGGAGGTAGAGCCTGCATCCAAACCCGCACCCAGGCCTGCGATGGAGCCCGCCGCGAACTCGGCCCCCAGGCCCGCGGTTGAACCGGCAGAAAAACCCGCTCCAAAGACGGAGGCCAAGCCCGGCGAAAAGCCGGCCGGCGAACACGGCAACAAATCGGATGAGGAGAAGAAGAACGGGAACAAGGACCAGAAGCCGAACGTGAATTGACCCGGAGAAATCCCGGAATCAAAACAGGCCGCTGCGCTCACAGCGCAGCGGCCTGATCTCTTTGGAACCGAAGCTGGCGAATCAGTGCGCGGAGTGTCCGTCGTCCTCCGATGAGCCGTCTTCCTTGCTGCTGGTGGCAAACAAGATCGACGCCACAAACACGGCGATGATGACCGGAACGACGAAAAACGGGGAAGTGATGCTCATCGGCGAACTCCTTCTTTCTAACTAGAGTAGCAAAAGCGCCCGTGCCCGGGCGGTAGGCCGGGACTTCAGTCCCGGCACAAATCCCACAAATCCAACGCGGGCTTTACAGGCTGCGGAAAAACTCTCCTGAATGGCGATTTGCAAGGGCTTTGTAAAAGGGCACGACTTCAGTCGGGCCGCAAAGGTCGCAAAATGAACGTGGGCTTTAGCCCCTGCGGGCGCTTGCACGCGCGATTCGCCTGCTGTTCTCCCTTTTTCCGCAGCCTCTTCAGCCCCTGAGGCCGTGATCCTCCAAACCCGCCCACCGCCCTCTCTCGATCGAACTCACCCGCCTACTTCCCGCCCCCTCCCGCATAATCCACCCGGATCGTCAAAATCTCATAGGGATGGATCGGCACCCGCACCGTATCGCCCGCCGTCTCCAGTGCGCTTCCCTCAGGCGTTTCCATCAAATTGGTCACCGTGGCGCTGGTCGCGCCCGGCGGCACGTGGAACTCCGCCGTCGCCTCCTTGCCTGCCCACTCATAGGCCCGGAAAATCAGCCCGTTCGCGTCTTCCGCCTTCTTCACCGCGGTCAATACCACGTCGTCCGGCGCAACGGAAGCGAAGGAGTGCGAGACCGGCAGTTCTCCGCCGTGCCCGGTGGTCGCCACTGCCTTGAGCGGGTAGTCGTACTCCCATCCCTTGCGGACCGTGAGCGCGTCTTTCCACGTCCCCGCGTGCGGATAGAGCGCATAACGGAAATGGTGGTGTCCCTGGTCGGCTTCCGGATCGGGCCACGTAGGCGAGCGCAGCAGCGACAGCCGCAGCACGTTGCCCGCCGCGTCGTAGCCGTACTTGTCCTTGTTCAACAGGCTGAATCCATGCTTGCCGTCGCCCAGGTCGGCCCAGCGCATGGCCTCCACTTCGAACTGCGCCTTCTCCCAGCTGTTGTTGCGCGTCGTAGGACGCTCGATCTCCCCGTAGGGAATCTCGTAGGTGGCAAAGTCGCTCGTAGCCGCCAGCGGAAACGCCGCCTTCAGCAGCACGTGGCGCTCGTGCCAGTCGAACTGGTTGTCGATGTCCACCTCGCCGGAACCCGGCGGCAGCGTGATGGTCTGCACAAACTTCGAGCTCTGCCAGGTGCGCGTGACGCGAATGGCGGGATGGGCCGATTTGGCGCCCACCAGCTCCACTGAGTCGGCCGAATCCAAGAGCGATGGCGTCTCGTCCAGCGTGCCGGGGTCGATGTTCCACGCGTCGTACTGCTTGGGCGTGTCCTTGAAGGCCTGCAGCTCATTTCCGCACGCGCCCTTGGCCAGCGACTCATACCCGCCCAGGTTGATGCTCGTAATGCATCCCGACTTCTTGTCCACTTGAATGCGCAGATCGTGGTCGCTCAACTCGAGCGTACCGCCCTGGTCCGACGCCGCCGCGGCCTCCGCACCGCCGCTATGCTTGGTCGATACAATGTGGACCAGCTTGTAGCCCAGCGCCGGCACCGACGCAACGTGGAAGGTCAGATCGGCCACGCCGGTCTTGGGATCGATCGAAGATATTTCGGGCTCTTCCGGCTCCTTGCCCGCTGAGGGATCGACAATGCCCGCCGAGCTGCCCGCATCCGGAAGCTGCACCTCCACTCTCACGTCGCCCGAACGCTCCCAGCCCAGCGGATTGTAGACCAGCACCGGAATTCCCTCGCCCTTGGTATTCACCCGCTCCGCAATCGTCTTGAGCGCATCCGCGCTGATCTCGTCCGTCGACCAGCGCACCACGTCGTAGTCCTTCTGCGCGTCCTTATAGATCACGCCGATGCCGGAACCGGCGGCCAGGTCGTGGAACTGGTTGAACAGCACTTTCTTCCAGTCTTCCGTGAGCTCCGCTCCGGGATACTTTGTTCCATCCAGCCAGGCCAGCGAAGACCACTTCTCGGCGTTGAGCATTTCTTCTTCCGCGGTGCGCATGTTGTGCTTGTGATTGGCCTGGGTGGTAAATACGCCGCGGTGATATTCGAAGTAAAGCTCGGTGTCCCAGGTGGGAATCGAGATCTTGTCTGCCACCGCCGGCGGCGGCTTGTAGCCCTTGGCGATCGACTGGTAGTTCCACGTCGGGCTGTCCGGCGCAATCTCGGTCTCGATCGTCGAGAAGTAAGGCTGCGCGGTGCCGAACTCATACTTCGGCGTCACGTGCCCCGACCCCACGCGGCGAAATCCCTCGTCCAGAATCGCGCGCGTCGGCCCGCCGCCGTGGTCCCCGATGCCGTAGAGGTCCATCATGTCCAGCATCCCCGGCGAGTGCTCCCGGGCAATGCTCAGGTCTTCCGAAAGCCTCACTGGATTCAGCGTGGTATTCACATAGTCGTGCGGAAAATACGTCAGCACCTTTGACCCGTCCGGCGACTCCCACCAGAACAGCTTGAAGGGAAGCTGGTTGGTATCGTTCCATGCCATCTTCTGGGTCACGAAATAATCCACGCCGCTTTTCTTGTAGATTTGCGGCAACTGCCACGTGTACCCGAAGGAATCCGGATTCCAGCCCACGTGCACGTCCACGCCATAAGCCTGCTTGAACCAGCGCTTGCCCACCAGCAGTTGGCGCACCAGCGATTCGCCGTCCGGCATATTGCAGTCCGGCTCCACCCACATGCCGCCCACCACCTCCCAGCGTCCCTCCTTGATGCGCTGCGCGATCTCCGCATTCATGTCCGGGTACTTCTGCGCCAGCCACTCGTTGTAAGCCGCGGCCGATTGCGTGTAGGTGTAGCCGGGATACTCGTACATCAACTGCAGCGCCGTCCCGAAGGTCCGCTTCACCACGTCCACGGTCTCCGTCCACGGCCACAGCCATGCCGCATCGATGTGTGCGTTGCCGGTCAGATGAAAGGTCGCCTGGCTCTCCAGCGGCTTCAGCGCCTCAAGCTGCGCCTCCGACGCGATCAGGCTGGCGTCGAACTTGCCCTGGTCGTGCGCATCCAGCGAGCTCAGATCGACCGCGTGGATCGCGGTCTCGAGCGCCGCCTCTTTCGAAGCGTCTCCGGGCGCCAGCGTTGGAATCAGCACCGCCGCCGCCAGCAGCTCCTCCCGCAAGTCCTCGGGATTGGGCCGGTTTTCCGGGAAGTCGATCTTCAGCGTCGCGCCCTGAAACGTCTTCTGGTCCACCGTGTGCAGCAGCTTTACGGCCACCGTCACCCGGTCGCCCGGCTTGGTGTTGTCGAACAGCACGATTGGTTCCAGGTCGTCGCCCATGGCCACGCGCCGGCCGTTGAAGTAGAGAATCTGCGGCATGGGGCCGTTGGCCGAGGCATGGAACTGGAACCAGATGCGCGCCCCCGTCAGGTCGTACCCGTTCAGCGTGTCCGGCACCTGGTAGGTCTGGCGAAACCATACCGCGTCGTTCGCTGCCTTCGCCCCCAGTTCGATCGGCTGCCACGTGCTCTCATCCAGGTCCACGTCCTCGCCGTGAGCCAGGTCGCCGCTGTGCGTCTTCCAGGCGCCGTCCGGAAGTTCGCGAAAGCTGCCCAGCCGGTCCACCACCGCCTGGCAATCGGGAGGCAGAAGCGCGGTTGCCTTGTCAAACTCGCTGCCGCGCTGCCCGCTCGCAGTCGACGCGCAAAACAATGCCGCAACCGGCAAAAAGAGAAATGCCGCAATTCGGAAGGACGCTTTCAACTCTGAAGTCATATCGGAGAAACCCTCCGCAGCATTTTAGGGCATCGACCCCTCATGCCCGTTGAAAGTTAATGGCCGGTTTGAGATGGACGGGCCTCGAAGGCCGCGGGAAGGCTCGATCCGGAGGGAGGCGGGGGTTTCAACCCCCGCACGAATCCAGAAGAATCCGCGCGGGCTTTAGCCCCGGAAGGAGCCTCTTCTGAAAGACCCACCACTCATTGAAACTGCATGAAGACCGTGATCGGCCTCACTTCGCCGGTCCTTCTTCCAGGTACTCCACGTACCCCAGCAGCGCGCCCCAGTGATAAAAACGGTCGCTGTTGGCCACGTCGTCGCCGCTGCCCAAAATCGCGTTGTAGTTCTCGTGCACGTGGCCGTGTTCGCTCCACTCCTTCAAGAAAAGCTGGTACGACTTCTGCGCAAACTCGCGCCGCGTGTCCTTGTCGTCGTAGTTGCAGAGCCCGAGATAGACCAGATAATTCATCGGACCCCAGATTCTGCCCCGCCAGTAATTCTGGTCGGCAAATGCCGCATCGTCGCGCGCAATCGACGGAATCACCCACTCGCCCCAGAACTCCTTCCCGTTGAGCAGGTGCTTCTCGATCATCGTCTGCGCCTGCGCCGGTGTGGCCGCGCGCGCCAGCATGGGATAAAAGTTGGTAGGCGAAAGACGCAGGCTCGGTTGTCCGGTGCGCAAATCCCGGTTCAGAAAGATCCCCGCCTTGTCGTCCCACAGCGTGGCCAGCTTGGCTCGGTAGCGGTCTCCCCGCTCGCGCAACTCCCTGGCCTCGGCCTGCCTGCCGATCGCATCGGCGATCTTTGCAAGTGCGTCGCAATCGGCAACATACAGGCTCATCAGTCCCACGTCCGCAAACTCCAGCACGCCCGTTCCCACGTCATAGGCCGCGCTGTCGTACATGGGGCTGTTGTCGAGACCCGATTCCAGAATGGCCCCGGCCCGTGTGCCCCGCGACCCGTCTTCCACATCCTCAGGCGCGTTCCGACCGTCGCTGCCCCACGCCAGATAGCCCTGGATGTCCCTGTGCTCCGCCCACCACCGATTCCACCTGAGCAGCGGCTCGAAAGTATCTTCGAGGAACCACCGGTCGTGATACTTCTCATAGAGCCCCAGCACCGTGATCGCGCCCACCGGCGGCTCTGAGCGGTCCGAGCTCTTCCACCCTCCGGCCCGCGCATAGTTGGGCACAAATCCCATCGCCGTCTCCTCGCGCAGAATCTCCATCGCGTTGGCGTAGGCCAGATCCCGGTCGCCGATCCCGGCCAGCGTGGCCGCGAAAAAGGTGTCCCAATCGAACAGCACGTAGCCGCCCCAGCCGACGCTCCAGTCGCGGCTCACCGGTGAGATCACGCGCCCGCCCTCCGGATCGTAGATCGTGTCCCATCCTAGCGTCGTCTCAATCGCATCCGCGGTCGCCGCGGTCGCGCTCTGCATCCCGATCGATCTGCGGTAACCCGACCGCCCGCGCTCGACGATGGCTTCGATCTCCGCCACGCTCCTCCGCTTGCCCGTGCTCACCCCCACCGGCTGGGTCAGTTCCGCGGCAAAGAATGCCCCGCTCGCCGGAATCTGCCCCCGCCCCGGCTTCGCCGCGCTTGCACGCGCCTCGGCTCCGCACGCGCAATAGATCGCGATCGCGCCCGCGCTTCCACGCGTTTCAATCCGGTCGGCAAGCTTCAGAGCCGTGCCTGGCCGGTCCCACAGGAAATCCGCTTGGAATACCGCCGTCGGCGCTACCGCAAACTTCCCCGCCGCATCGAGCGGGGTCACCAGCACCACCAGGTCGCGCCCGTCCTCCGCGCTCTCCACCCGCCACTCGTGCCCCTTCCACGTCACCTTCAGATCCGTGTAGCTGCCGTCCCAGGTGTGCGGTCCCGGAAAAACCGTTCCCTGCCCCACCGAAGTCCGGGCCAGAAACTCATCTCCGAATACCGTTGTGTTGTGCTTGAACCCCAGGTGAACCGCCAGTCCCTCCGGAAGCAGAACATAGGTCGTCATGCTGTTCGCGTCCCAGGTATTCCATCCCTGCGCCAGCCGCGCCTGCACTTGCCGGTATTGCGCCGAAATCGGCTCCGCTACTCCTGTTTCGCTCTTGGCTGCCGGCGCGGCAACCGGTTTCTCCTGCGAAACCGGCCCTCCCGCCTGGGCCTTCGCATTCAGGGAAAGACCCGCCTGTCCCACTGCGAGCAGTGCGGCGGCGTACCAAAGTAACCGCGGCGTGGCTCTCATCGTCGTCGAATGCCTCCCTGTTGAGCTGCGCTCCGATTGTAATGCGCCGCCCCTCCCGATTCACGCAAAGCCTATGAGAATAAATGGGCTGCCGGCGATCAAAGCGCTGCCGCCGGCTCCTGCGCACCCACTGCCGAGGCCGCAAAGTCTCGCGCTCTTGCACTTTGGGCGCCCTCGCAAATTCCTCCATCGCCTGCAAAGGAGAACTTTTTGGGGAGTTCCTTTCCTTTTCTGGGGAGTTCCTTTCCCTTTTCGTTTTGGTAGCTTGCCTGTGTACGGTTTCGATACGCGCACGATTTGAGCGGCTCCACAGTAGCTGCACTTCAATGAAGCAAGGGCTGAGTGGCATTTTCCCCAGGAAGAAACCACCTCGCACAGGTTCGGCGAAGGCACATACGGGAACGGCCGCTCCGCGGAGGCGATTTTGGCAACCCTTGCTCCTGCTCCCCGTATTCGGGAATTCCCCATCCGGCAGATTCATCGCAACATCTCTCTCGCTGAAATCCTCTCCGCACTCTCTTTTGCGCTCGATCTCACTGAGGGCGCCATGCCCGGCCACGCGCTGCGCAGTTGCCTGCTCGGCATGCGGCTGGCCACCGAGCTGCGCCTGCCGCCCAGCCGCATGGCCGGCCTCTACTACGCGCTGCTCCTCAAGGATGTGGGCTGCAGCAGCAATGCCGCGCGTCTCTGCCAGATCATCGGCGGCGGCGACGAGCGGCGCGTCAAGGCCGGCGTCAAGCTGGAAGACTGGACCCGTCCCGGCCATCCCCGCCTGTCCACGCTGCGTCTCCTGTGGAACAACGTGCTTCCCTTGGCCGGGCCTTTGCGCCGCACCGCCGGCATCCTGCGCATCGGCCTCGCCCAGCACCGCAACAACGAAGAGATGATTACCCTGCGCTGCGACCGCGGCGCCAGCATTCTGCGCAAGCTGGGCCTGGGCGAAGTGGCCGCCGAGGCCGTGCGCGGCCTGGACGAGCACTGGGACGGAGGCGGCTACCCGGAGAGCCGCACCGGTCACGCCATCCCCATCGAATCCCGCATCCTGGCCGTCGCCCAGCACCTCGACGTCTTCGCCACCGCCGAGGGCCCGGAAAAAGCCATTCGAGTCTTGCGCGAACGCAGCGGCCGCTGGTTCGACCCCGAGCTGGTCCGCGTCGCCTCCGCACTCGACCGGCGGGGGGATCTCTGGAAGGCGGCTCTTCCCGGCACTCCCGAAAACAAAGTGCGCACGTCGGCCCTTGGCCTGGCTCCGGATTCGGTCAACAAGCTCGAAGCCGGGGACATCGACCTCATCTGCGAAGCATTTTCCGACGTGGTCGACGCCAAGTCTTCGTTCACCTTCCGGCATTCGGTGGGCGTTACCCAGGCGGCCGTCATGATCGCGAAGAAGATGGGATTGAACCAGGAGCGCACAAGACTTGTGCGTCGCGCGGCCCTGCTCCACGATCTGGGCAAGCTGCGCGTCCCCAACTCCATCCTCGACAAGCCCGGCCGGCTGGACCCCGAGGAATGGCGCGTGGTGCAGGAGCATCCACGTCTTACCCGCGAGATTCTCTCCCGCATCGGACCCTTCGATGAGCTCGCCGTCATCGCCGGCGCTCATCACGAACGGCTCGACGGCAGCGGCTATCCGGACCACTTCAAGGCTTGCAGTCTCACCCGCGAAGCCCGCATCATCGCCGTCGCCGACGTCTACGGAGCCCTGGCCGAAGATCGCCCCTACCGCCCCAGCCTGGCGCTTGAGAAAGTGATCGAGATCATGTACCGGGAAGTTCCACGAAAACTCGATCCCGACTGCTTCGAGGCCTTAATCGATTCCATCCTCTAATCCCCGCGCCAAAGGCCGGCATCACTCAACCGAAATAAACGGCCGGGTGCCCCAGGTTCGGCGCGTCTTTAGTCTTTGCCGGGTGCCCCAGGTCCCGCTTCTGGGACCTGGGAAAGCATGAACCTAGCCGTCCCTCTGCAAATATTCCACAAAGCTCCGTGCCCCATCCTTTCCGCAGTCTCATCGCGGAAAGGGTGGGAAACCTCAGACCCCCACCCGCGCCTCAACCCTACTCAACCGAAGTAAACGGCGAAGCCGGCAGCCCCTCTCCATTGAACAAATCGCACTCCGGGCTGTTCGCCCATCCATAACGCACTTGAACCGGCTGCGCAACCTCCGGGCTCGACGCTACAACCGTCGAGCCGTCGATAGTCGCCGTGGCGGGCACAAACTTGCCGTCCGCGCCCGCAACCTCGAACCCCGTCACCGCTCCGCCCTTCGCCGTGAGCCCCTGCGCGTGATCGAACCACACCCGAATCGCCGCTCCCTCGGGCGTCGCCTGCCGGAAGAGCGGGCCGGAGTATTCGATTGCCTCGCCATAGCTCAATGCCCGCGCCCCACGCGCCAGCCGCAGTCCCACATCCAGCTTGTCGGTGGGGTGCACGTTATCCGGATTGCCGATATCGATGGTCACGGCCATGGCCGTGTTGCGCAATTTGAGCGCCTGCAACTGCTGCTCGCGCAGCGTCGCCCAGTCCTCGGCCGGCGAAGACTTGAAGTTCGAAATCTGCACGTACAGGAACGGAAAATCCCCCACGCCCCACTCCCGCCGCCAATCCTCGATCAGCGTGCTAAAGATGCGCCCATAGAGCGGCGCCCGTTCCAGAACACTATTGGACTCGCCCTGGTACCAGATCACGCCGCGAATGGCAAACGGCGTAAGCGGCGCGATCATGCCGTTCCACAACATGCCCGGCCCCCAGCTCTCGAGCTGCGGCGTCCACGGAAACTCCGGCGCCGGCTTGCCCTGCGCCTTGGCCGCGTCGATCGTTCTCTGCTTGTTCTCTTCGCGCAGTTCGGCGTCCGGCTCCCGCTCTGTCATTCTTCCCCAGGAGGCAAACAGCGGATTCAGCGCGGCGTCTTCGCCCAGCGCTTCCATCCGCGTCCACGCCTCGCCCGGCGTGCCGCCCCACGTCGAGTCGATTACCCCCACAGGCACCTTCTCCCGCTGCTCGATCTCCCGCGCAAAATACCACGCCACCGCCGAGAAATCCTTCGCCGCATCCGGCGACGAGGCCGTCCAGCCATCGGTCTCGATGTCCTCCTTCGGAGAAAGCGCGGCGCTCTTTTTCACAATCAGCAGCCGGATTCGTGGATTGTCGGCGTGCGGCAGATCCTGGTCCGCTGTCGCCGCCTGGCGCATCTGGAACTCCATGTTCGACTGCCCCGAAGCCACCCACACGTCGCCCACCAGCACGTCGTCGAGCGTAATCGTCTGCGGGGCCGCGGCGCTCGCGTCCGCCGACCCGGCGCCGCCTGTCACCGTCATCGCAAACGGCCCGCCCCCTGCTCCGGGAGCCAGGTAAAGGCTCCAGCGGCCCAGCCCGCCGGCGGTTGTCGAGCGCGTCTCTCCGCGGAAGCTCACGCTCACCTGCTCTCCCGGCGCGGCCATCCCCCACACGTGAACCGGCAAGTCCCGCTCCACCACCATGTGGCTGGAGAGAATCCGGGGCAATGTCACTTGCGCGTGCAGGCCGGGAAGCACAACAAGCCCCATCGTTAGCAGCAGCAAAGGCAACAGCAACAGGCGCGCCTTCATAGATCGGTAGCCTCACATTCCGGCCACGGGCCGAATTCGGTTACAGTACAGAGCGTTTCCAAAATCCGTTGAATCTCAGGGTGCGACCGTGATCCGGTGCGCCGGGGGAATTCTGGGCCGGTCGCCGTGCCGAGAATGCCCGCTGGAATCGAGCGCCTTGCAGGCTGTGTAAAAACTCCCCGGAAGGGGCACGAAGTGTCAGGGCTCGACTTCAGTCGTGCCGCAAATGGCTCAAGAAATGAGAGCGGGCTTCAGCCCCTGCGGAGATCGAATCGACATCCGCCGAGCCATTTTTGAAACGCGCTCTGAAAATTGGTTGCGGCGATAACTGCCATGAGAACGTTAACAGACGAGGCCCTGCGCCGTCTGTCGCCTCCGCCATTTGTCCTGCCCGTCGCCGTGTTTCTTTTGACCGGTTCATTCACAGCCCACCCGCTCCGCCCAACGCAACATTCTCGCTCCGGGTGTGTCAAAACCAGGCGACGGGCCCGCTTCGAGCCCCTCCGTCTCGCCAATAACCCGAGCTCTTTCAGCAATTTTCAAGCACGCATCCGGCCATTCATCCGTCCTTTACCTGAGTTCGGGCATACTGAAAGGGAGGAGACGCATCTCATTTCGGGAGAACCGGTGCTATCCATGCGCAACCTACGCAGAACAGCATTTGCTCTCATCGGATTGGCGGCGCTCGGCTGCCTGCGCGCCCGCGCCCAGGCGGCCCTGCTCATGGAGGAGCCCTACGGCTTCTTCGGTGCCCTCAACCCCACCGGTCACGACGCAATTTACTTCGAGCGCATCTGCGCTGACACGCCCGTCAAGCTGCGCCGTTGCGGACCGGGTGAGATGGGCGCGGTCATCTCGCGCTACCAGGGCATCGACGGCTACGACTGGGTTGCCGTTCCCCTCATCCCTTACCTCTATTCGGTCGAAGATGCCGCCGGCGTGCCCTCCCACGTGGACCACGACATCGTGGCTCGCATGCGCGACCGCTATCGCGAGGCGCACTTCTTGAGCCTGGGCGCGCATCTCGCGCCGGGCAGCCTGGTTCACGGCGGCTGGACGGAACTGGTCGGCGTGGCCTATGAGCGCCGCATCTTTGCCTTCCGCTTTGCCACCACCGCAGAACAGGACGACGCCTTGATCGCCCGCTTGAACGCCGGGCCGAACCGCTCCTCGTTCAACCTCCTGTTCTCCAACTGCGCCGACTTTGCCCGCGTGATCCTGAACTCTTATTTCCCGCACATCTTCGGCCGCAGCATCTTCCCCGATGCGGGCATGACCACCCCCAAGCAGATCGCCTACAAGCTGGTGCGTTACGGGCGCAAGCATCCGCGGGTGCAATTGGCCGTCTTTGAGATTCCGCAGGTGCCCGGCTACCGCCGCCTGAGCCACGCCAACAAGAGCATCGACGAGTCGTTTGTCACCACGCTCTATGCCATCCCCATCACCATCCTGAACCCTTATGTCGCCGGCGGCTTGCTGGTCGATTATCTGGTGCGCGGCCGCTACCATTTCATTCCCAGGCATCCCGTCATCCTGGGGCCGGAGATGCTTCCAGCATTGACACAGATGGGTCCGCCCGAGCAAAATCCGGCCATCGCCGGTGTGCTGGCCCCCGGCGACGTTCCCGCGCTTCCGGCGTCAACCCAGGTCGCCGCGGGAACCCAATCCGGCCTGAGAGAAATCAAGGCTATTGAATGAGCAAGCAGAAACCGCAAAACCTGAAAAACCATGGACGGCTCGATCCGCCGTTCCATTTCGTCCTATTCTTCGTTCTCCTCGCTAACCTGGTCATCGCCATCGTCTACCTGGTGCACCATCTGCATTTTTATCCGGCATGGTTGGTGGTGCTGGCGGTTGCGGCCATCCTGGGGCTGCTCAAGATGCGCATGTACCCGGTCAAGGTGCAGGACCGCGTCATCCGCCTCGAGGAGCGGCTGCGCCTGCAGGCGCTCGCCCCGGCCGAGTGGCACACCCAGATCTACCGCCTCACCGAGGATCAGTTGATCGGCCTCCGCTTCGCCGCCGACGACGAGGTAGTCGAGCTTGCCAAGCAGGCGCTTGAGCACAATCTGAATCGCAAGCAGATCAAGGAGCGCATCAAAGACTGGCGCCCCGACCACTGGCGCGTCTGATGACTGGCGCGTGTCGGCGGCTGCTCTCTCTCAGCCTTCGCCGCGGGGTTTTCACTCCAGCCAACCCATCTCTTTCAGCCTCTTAAAGGTCTCGCCGCTGGCTCCGCACTCCTTTAAGATCGCCCGAAGGTCCTGGCCTTCGAATTCCCAATCGATCGCGTAAGCCACAAAGCAGCCTGCGGTCATCCTCGTGCCGGGTGCGAGTTTCGCGACCAGGAGCGCCGCCTGTCTCAGCATCTTCGTTCCGAGATTCCGCTGCTCAGCTTCATGCAGCCTTTCCGTGAAATCGGCCATCTCGGGCTCGAAATCCTCGCGGTTGAGGGCGATCCATCGGCTGGGATCGATAGCCAAAACGAGACCGAGATTCGAGATCGGATCCCGCTGTGTCGCTGGAATAACACCAGGCACATACTCCGTCCCAGATCGATAAGATAGTTCTACCGCCTGAAGGGGCGAATCGAACCCTGCTCCCTTGAGAGCCTCGATCGTGCGAGTGGCGATTTTTTCCGAAAGCCTCGTTGCCAGCTCTTTCATGCTGATCTTCGATCGCGCTGCGAATTCCGTAAATCTCGACCCATCCTCATTCACCCTGACCACCCGCGCGAGCCTGCCCTCATCCGAGTAACTGTACTCGAGCGTCGAGAGCTGCGGGGCCAGCTTCTTGCCTTCGAACATCGCCCGGCCGCGAACGATCCGGTTGTCTGCCGCCTCATATTCTTCCACCTGAATCCAATACAAGAAGGAGTTCCCGGTTATGGTCGCGACGGCATCCTTCCCTTTTGTCCGCTCGGATGCGAGCCGTGGCCGTCGATTTCAACGTGCTGATATGTCGCGGGCAAGCCGTTGCGCAAAGCCATTCGCGCATAATCGGAGACCACTTCCGTCTGCAGACAAAACTCGACATATTCCACTTCGTCTGCGCCGTATTGATAGAACCCCCGCAAGACAAGCCCATTTACGAGGCGACTGTACGCCATGTGGACCGGACGCCCGACGCCGTCAAGCCTGTACGCGTAGTAGGGGTTGCCCGTTTCCGGCGGCTTTGGAAGCACGCGTCCGCCTGGAGGAAATTTGCGTGGAGTGTATGTTTTCAGATCGAACAGGGGGACATTCGCGTAAGCCATCCTTTCGCCCGATTGGGGCGCCGCTGCCGGATCGTTCAGATGGCTGAACGCCTCCCGCCAGCGTGACCAAAGATCCTCGCGAAGCACCTGCAGACGATCCATGGTTGGAGTATACGAATTTCTGTCGATGCGCTCCCTATTCCCTGTTCCCTACTCCCTTGTCTTCATCCAGCTCATGCTCATGCTTGTACTGCTCCACCGGCATCTTGCCGTCCCACCACGCCCAGTTCATCGGGTAAACGTCGGGATCGAAGATCACCTGGTAGAAGTGCCACACCACGATGGCCAGCGTGGCCAGAATCGCCTCGTAATAGTGCACCGCCGTAGCCACGTCCACCCACCAGCGCGCCAGCAGGTCGCCCACCCATACCTTGGCCCACATCATCACGCCGGTCACACCCATCAACGCCGTGCCCCACACCAGCGCCCAGTATTCGGTCTTTTCTGCGTAGCTGAAGCGTCCGAACTTCGGCTTCTCGCCGCTCCATCCAAGGTAGTAGCGCATCGCCGCCCAGACGTCGAATGCGTCCTTCGGCGCGGGCGCCAGGTCCTTCAGCAGCCTGCGCCCCTCGCTCGCCGCCCAGAGATAAAAGACGTGATAGATGCCCGCGCCGATCAGCGCCACGCCGGCCACGCGATGGGTGATGCTGCGCAGCTTTTCGCCCATCCCCAGCAGCTGCGCAAACCAGGAATCGGGAAACTTGAGCGCGAAGCCCGTCATCACCAGCACGATGAAACACACCAGCAGGATCAGGTGCTGCCAGCGCTGATTCACCGTCATGCGCGCCATCATGGGGTTCTGCATGCGCCGCCGCGCCACGGCTTTGCTCCGCCAGATCACCGCGTTGTGCAAGAACATCAGTCCGATGACCGCCAGGATCAGCACCACATAAATCCGCCGCACCCAGCGCACCGCAAGCGAATCGATGTCGCCGCCGCGGGCTCCGTCCACCAGGTGTACCTTGGTCAGCGTAAACTTCCGCGTTACGCCCTTGTGGCACTGCCCGCAAGTCGCGTCGAGATTGGCGCTGTTGATCGTCGAGCGGGGATCGCTCGAAGGAAGAATGTCGTGCACCCCGTGGCAACTGGAGCAGTTCGCGGCCACCACCGAACCGCCTTCCGCGGCCAGCCCGTGATAGCTGTCGAAGTAGCTGGTCACGCGGTTGCCGGGCACGCCGAACTCCTCTGAAAGACGCACACCCTCGTGGCAGCGGGCGCACACGTCCCGGGAAAGGTTCTGCTCGGAAACCGGCGAGTTGGCGTTTCCCGCAGACCGGATGGTATGAATGCCGTGGCAGTCCGTGCACACCGGCGCCAGCCCGTTGCCGCGCGCGATCGCCTGCCCGTGAATGCTCGCGTTGAACGTGGCCGCAATGTCCACGTGGCACTTGCCGCAGGTAGCCGGCACGTTGAATCTGTAAATCGGCGACTGCGCCTGGTTGGCTGGCAAAATCGTGTGCGCTCCGTGGCAGTCGGTGCACACCGCGGCCTGCGCGGATCCGTTCTTCACCGCGCGCCCGTGTACGCTCTCCTGGTAGGAGTAGAAGGGCTGCGCGCTCTCGCCGTTCGATTCCATCAGGAACTTCTGCCCGTGGCACCGTCCGCAGGTGGCGGGAATATTGGCATGATTCACAGGCGACCTGGGATGGCCGCCGGCCAGGATCGCGTGCGCTCCGCCGTGACAGTCCTCGCATGTCGCCCTGGGATTCCCGTTCTCGGCAGCCATGGCGTGCGCGCTCTGCGCATAGGCTGCCTGCGCGCTCGCGTGACACTCGGCGCACGTCACCTTCTGAGGCGGCGTCTCATGCGCCAGGCTCTTCACGTCCTTGTGGCAATCGACGCACGAAAGCACTTTGCCGTGAATCGAATGCCTGAGCAGATTCTGGTCCACATAAACGCTCGCCGTTTTTCCGTTGATCTCCTCAGTGAGCGTCGGATCGGAATGGCAGGCGAGGCAGTCCGCATCCTTGAGCTTTTGTGCGCCCTGTGCGGTCGACGCCCATAATAGAAGAAATAAAATCGGCCAACGAACGGAAAGCAAGCGAGCAGCGTTCACACTATCAAGCAGATTCTTATGCGGGAGTTCCCGCAGTGACTCGGGTCACAAGCGGCAGAAGCGCAATCCCGAATCGGGGTGCCCCAGGTCCCGCTTTTGGGACCTGGGAAAGCACGAACCTCAACCGCCGGGTGCCCCATCTGGGCGCCCCCTGGGAACGACTTCTTTCTGTCGCAAGGGTGGGATAGCACGAACCTCAACCGCAACACGCAACATCGTGCGGCCAAAGCCCTAGCGGAAGTACGCGCTCAACGTCAGCACCAGAAGCGTAAGACCGATGAAGATCGCCGTGAACCCAACCACTTTCGTGAAGTTCAGCAGCCAGGTTGCCGGCGCTTCGCCCAGCCGCGCCTCCAGTTTCCCTTCTCGCTTGAGCCGCTCGTATTCCATCGGCCGCTTCTGTTTGAATTCTTCTTCGCTCTCCACGCCCGTAAAGATCACCATGTCCATGGGAAAGGTGTCGGGGCGAAGATGGGTATTCACAAAGTGAATGGAAAAGATAAACAGAATCGCCAGCAGCCCTTCTTCGCTGTGAATCACCAGCACGGCATTCAACGCCCATCCCGGCAGGAAGCGCGCGAAGAACGGCGCAAACCACATCGCATAGCCGGAGAAACCGATCACGATCATGCCCCAGAACACCGCCCAGTAATCGAATTTCTCCCAGTAAGCGTACCTCTCGAACTGCGGCTTCGTTCCCAGGCCGAGGAACCAGCGCATGTGTCCGAACAGGTCTTTCACATCCTTCCAGTTGCCCACCATCGAGGTCGGCCCCCAGAAAACCCCCTTCTCGCCGCGGAACAGTCCGCGCGTGAAAACCTCCTTCACGTGAATCAGGAAGGCGATGGTGAGAACGATGGCGCAGAACTTATGGAAAAACAGGATGGCCCCGAAGCCGCCCACGCCGGCGGCGAATTTGCGCGCCCAGAAGCTCTCGCTGAAGCGCATCGGCAACCCCGTGCCCGCCAGCCCCAGAAACGTGCTGAACAGCACCGCGTGCAGGTAACGCTGTTCGCGCGTGAAGCGCTGGAAATACCGGCCCGGCGCGCCCTGCCTGGCCGTCGCCGCTCCCGCCTGCTCCAAATCAGCCATTCTTTTCTCCTTCTTGCGCGCGATTCTTGATCTGGTGGTAGCGCGACCGGATCAGCCACAGGATGGTGTGAATCAGGAAGAAGGTGAGCACGCTCGCCAGCAGCAGGTTCATGAACAGCCGCACGAAATAGAGCGCGGGATTCAGCTTGCGGTCGCGCGCGTTGGCGTGCGGCTGATACTGCACGAAGCTGAGGTTGGCGCCCGCGTGGCACTGGCCGCAGGTCTTCACCAGGTTCGCCTTGTTGATAGGCGACTGCGGATCGGAGCCGGGCAGAATCTCGTGCGCTCCGTGGCAGTCCCAGCAGCGCGCCGTCTCCACATAGCCGCCCAGCGAGCCAAGCTGCGAGTGGAAGGTGTCGCGATAAGTCGAGAACTTGTCCTTGTGGCAGTTGCCGCAGATCGGCGTCGACTGCATGCGGAACGCCGCCTCCGTGGGTTGCAGTATGGCGTGCGCCGTGTGGCAGTCGGTGCATACCGGCGCATTCATTTTGCCGGCTGCAATCGCCTTGCCGTGGACTCCCATCTCGTAGTCCGCGTCGATCTTCGCGTGGCAGCTTCCGCAGGTCTTGGGGATGTTGCTCTTGTACGTCGGGCTTTGGGGATCGTTGCGGCTCAGGATGTGGTGCGACCCGTGGCAGCTTTGGCAGTTCGCCGCCACCAGCAGCCCTTCCTTGCTCAGCGCGAAGCCGTGAATCGAATCCATGTACAGCGGGTAGACGTTGGGCAACCCGTGCCTCTTTGCCATCGCGTCGTTGCCGTGGCAGTTGCCGCAGGTGCGCGGCACATTGAGCGGATAGACCGCCGAGCGCGGGTCGCTCTTCGGGAAGATCGAATGCGGGTCGCCGTGGCAGCTCGTGCACGGATGCTGCTTCCCATCCCCGTGCACGCTTCCGGTCAGCGCCGTCGCCTCATCGGCGTGGCAGCTCTTGCATTCTACCGGCGCCACGTGATCGGGATGCGGATATCCCTTGATGTCCGCGTGACAATCGCCGCATTTCAGTGCGCCGTGAACGCTCGCGCCGAACTTCTGCCCGTCCACGCCCACGCTGTGCCCGGACGCGTCCTGAAGCGTGGCGTCGGAGTGGCACGCCAGGCAGTCGGTCTGCGCGCGCAGACGCGGCGCGGGCGCAGTCAGCAACCAGGCAACCAACCCAACCCAGATACCGCCGCGGAAAACTCCGCGCAGCTTGAAAAGTTTTCCCACGATCGCGGCTTCAACCATCCCGCCGTCTGCTTTCTCCAGGCCCGAATAGGAAGACAATCTTCTGCGCCCGGCTTGCCTCAATCGCAAATCCGCCGCCACATCGAAACCGATGTCTGAGCGGGTTATGCACTTACAGGCTCAAGCCTCAGCATGGAGAATCGCAGTGACTTGTATCACAAGTGCCACGACGTGGATCACATGGGAATCCCAAAAAAGAACTCCGCCCCCCTCTTAGTCCCTAGTCCCTAGTCCCTAGCCTCTTGTTCCCTGTTCCCTGTTCCCTGTTCCCTGTTCCCTGATCACCGACCCCGCAATTCACCTCCCCTCAACGCCCGTATGCTAGCTTAAATACGGGAGTTTTCAAGAAATCATGTCTTCCATTACCGCCTTCATCAAGCATCACTACCGCCATTTCAACGCCGCCGCGCTGGTGGACGCGGCCGAGGCCTACAACAAGCTGCTCGCCGAAGGCGGCAAAATGTTCGTTACCATCGGCGGCGCCATGAGCACTGCCGAGCTGGGCCTCTCGCTGGCCGAAATGATCCGCCGGGACAAAATTCACGGCATCTGCTGCACGGGAGCCAATCTCGAGGAAGATGTCTTCAACCTGGTCGCGCACGACTTTTACGAGCGCGTGCCCCACTACCGCGACCTCACGCCCGCCGACGAAGCCCGGCTGCTCGCGCGGCACATGAACCGCGTCACCGACACCTGCATCCCTGAGATGGAGGCCATGCGCCGCATCGAGAACGAAGTATTAAAAGAGTGGGTCCGCGCCGACCAGGCCGGCGAGCGTTTCTTTCCCCACCAGTTCATGTTCAAGATTCTGCTCTCGGGCGACCTCGAAAAGTCCTACCAGATCGATCCCCAAAACAGTTGGCTGCTGGCCGCGGCCCAAAAGAATCTACCCATGTTCGTGCCCGGCTGGGAAGACGCGACGCTCGGCAATATGTACGCCGGCCATTGCATCTCCGGCGACGTGAAAAAAGTGCACACCGTCCGCACCGGCATCGAATACATGATGGAGCTGGCCGAGTGGTATACAAACACCACCGCAAAATCGCCGCTCGGCTTCTTCCAGATCGGCGGCGGCATCGCCGGCGATTTCCCCATCTGCGTGGTTCCCATGCTGCACCAGGATTTGCAGCGCGACAACGTACCGCTCTGGGCCTACTTCTGCCAGATCTCCGATTCAACCACCAGCTACGGCTCGTACTCCGGCGCCGTCCCCAACGAGAAAATCACCTGGGGCAAACTCGGCGAGCACACGCCCAAATTCATCATCGAGTCCGACGCATCCATCGTCGCCCCGCTCATCTTCGCCTGCGTGCTTGGCTGGTAAGACAGTCCGGCTTTCAGCCTTATGGCCTTCCGGTTGCCCGGAAGCTTCCCGGATGTCATGCTCAAACCTATGAAGAGAAGAACGCTGCTCCTCGCAGCCACAAGTTTAGTGCTGTCCTGTTCTCTTTCCTTTGCGGCTCCGGAAAACGGATACTGGCAGCCCGCGAGTTCCAGTGCCGCGGCCATCACCGGCGAAATTGCCATCTCCGATAGCAAGGTCACGATCAATTACGCAGGGTTCACGATCGCCCAAATCCGCAAGCTCAGCGCGGCGGAAGTGAGCTTGGCTTTCGATGCCGACGTGAACGCCGGCGGAAGCGGAAACCTCTACCGCCTCA
Source organism: uncultured Acidobacteriaceae bacterium (assembly GCA_963770555.1). Lineage (GTDB taxonomy): Bacteria > Acidobacteriota > Terriglobia > Terriglobales > Acidobacteriaceae > Telmatobacter. The sequence continues at coordinate 1,056,554 of CAVYQC010000005.1, read as the reverse complement.
ACGTGCCGGCCGCGAAGCGCTTTGTCGGCCACAACACCCTCTGCGGCAGTGAGGACACGCAGTGGATGGCGACCTATGTCGAGGGCCGCACGCTGCAAGTGGCCTTCTTCTCAGGAGAAGACATGCCCGTGTTCACGATTGACGCTCTGGCCAACTCGCGCGCTTTGTGCGGTACGTTCTCGTATGTTCGATGACCGCTCGGAAAATGCCGGGTGCCCCAGGTCCCGCCTTTGGGACCTGGGATCGCACAAACCCAAACTCGCTTGCACAACGCCCATCTGCCGTCGTCAGGCCTCAGCTCCTCTGAATGACGGCCAACGGCCCGGTTCCACACCCGCAAACGCAGCCTGCGCCAGCGTTGCCAGCCCAATCTCCCGCACCCCCGATTCGAGCTCCGGCATCGGTCGAGTCCAGAGCAGCTTTCTGCGCTGCCATTCCTGCATCGAATCTCTGAAATACCGCGCTGGCACTTGCCGGTATTCTCTCTTCGTTCCGATTCAACTGGCAACCGCGGCGCGGCGCTAGAATGCCTCATGTCCTTCCGTCAAGGCATAAGCGCTTTTCGCGCCGCGATGCTGGTTCCCATTGCAGCCGCGCTCTTGCCGGCCAACGCCAGTGCGCCAGCCCTTGCAAGCTTGCCCCTCGCGCAAATTCTGGAGTCCATGGAGCGCCATGATCGAACTCAGGCAGAACAACTGAAACACTACCAGGCAGTTCGGCATTACCAGGTCGAGTACCACGGGCTTGGGATATCTCTGGCAGCGAAAATGGAAGTGGAGGTCAACTTCGACCCCTCCTCAGGGAAGAGTTTTCGCATCCTGTCCCAGAGCGGATCGAAGCTTCTTTGCGAAAAGGTTCTGAAGAGGGCAGTGGAAAGCGAGAAAGAGGCCTCGCAGAACAAAGAGGCGACTGCGTTGACGGCGGCAAATTACAAGTTCCAGATACTGGGCAGCGAGAGCCTGAACGGGCGTCCGGCCTACATTCTGAGTGTGGCGCCATTGAAGGCCAGCAAGTTCCTCTATCGAGGCAAAATTTGGGTCGATGGGGAAGATTTCGCGGTCGCCAGGATCGACGCCGCGCCCGCGAAGAATCCGTCGTTCTGGATCTCGCGGACATCGATCGGTTATACAAGCGCCAAGACCGGCGATTTCTGGCTTCCGCAGCAGAGCCGCAGCGAAACCAAAGTGCTGATTGGCGGCGTCGCTGTGCTAACCATCGACTACGGGGTCTATCGGATTGTCTCAGGTACGCCGCATCGCGTTGCCGGAGACTCACCGCCGGGTGCCCTGTCCCCGTAACTTCCCTCTGTCGCCAGGGTGGAATAGCACAGCTCTCACCCGTTCATCGAAAGCCGCGGTTTCTGTCGGCGCAGCTTGAGTCCCGGTGGGTCACTTCTCCGGAAACACGGCAAACGGACTCGGCAGGGTCTGTCCGTTGCCGGCAAATACAGGCTGGCTCATGGCCGGCAACCCGATCTCCCACTCCGGCGACGGCAGCTCCGGCATCGGCTTCGCCCGGAACAGCTTCTTGCACTGCCGCGCCGTCCAGCGCGCCCACCGCTTCGCTTTCTTGCGCCGCGCGCTGTCGGTCGAGATGCCCGTCCCCGCGTACATCTGCCGGTAGAGCTTCGACAGGCACATGAATGCGATCCGAGAGCGCAGATTCGGCGTGCAGGCCGACCGCTCCCAGATTGCGTCCCAGCGATAGAACCGGTCCCACACCTTTTGCGTGCGCTCGCGAATCTCATCCGAGCTCATGGTCGGGTGGGGCGTAAACATCTTGGGCCGCACCTCGGTGGGAATCAGCCAGTAGCGCGTGATCGGCACATCGCCCACCATGGTGGGACTCTGCGACTGCTCCTTCTCCCAGCGCACAAAATCCACCGTGCCCGGAAACGGCGTCATCATCACGAACTGCGCAAACGTGACGCCCGCTTTCAGAGCCATTTCCACCGTTGCATCGAAGGTCGCGGGCCGGTCCGTCGGCAGGCCGAAGATGAACGAGCCAAGCACATGAACCCCGTGCTGCTTGAACGTCTGCAACTGTTTCGCCAGCGCCTCGCCGGAGTAATTCCAGTCTTTGAAAACTGCTTTCAGCCCCTCCGGCGTCACCGCCTCCACGCCCACCAGCGCGCCCTTGATGTTGGCTCTCCGCATCGCGTCCAGATAGTCGCCGTCCTCGCCCGCTTCCATCGTGATCTGGGTATAGAACACCATGTCCTTGGGCAGCTTGGCCAGTTCTTCCATCAGCAGGAAGCGCTCCGTGCGCAGCGTGGTCAGCTCTTCCACTTTCGCCGTATTGCCCTGCTCCCGCGCCAGCCGCAGATCGGTCAAAGTCACCGGGTAGAAGTTGTCATCCGCCAGCGCGATGTAGCGAAACCCCAGCCGCCGCAACGTGACAATCTCATCCACCACGCTTTGAAACTTCCTCTGCCGCGGCTTTTGCCCGTCCGTCCGCCACACGCTGCAAAAGGAGCAGTGCTTGGGGCAGCCGCGAATGGTCTGCACCGAAGCCCACATGTATTTCTCAGGATTCATCAGGTCCCAGCGCGCCGCCAGGAATTGGCCGCCCTCAATTCGCCCGCCCTCGTAAACCCGCTCCGGCTTGCCCGCCAGGCAATCCATCACCGCTTTCCCCCACACTACGTCGCCGTCCCCCTTCACCACCGCGTGCGCCTGCCCGCGCTCCAGCGCCTCTTCGGGAAACAGCGTGGCATGGATTCCGCCATACACCACCCACGCGCCCCGGCTGCGCGCCATCTTGCCCACCGCGTAGCCGCGCAGGGCATTTCCGGTGTGCACGCTGATGCCCACAATATCTCCGCGCTGAATGCTCTCCGGCACGATTTGTTCCAGCGACTCATCAACCAGAATCGGGTCGCCCGCCGCCTGCGGTGTCGCGGCCGCCAGCACAAACAGCCATCGCGGCGTGATCACCGCCGTGCCAAAAGAATTGTCGCTTGGATTGACAAGATGAACGCTCAACCTATCCGCCCTTCCTGGTGCCGGTCTTTGGCTTCACAGCAATTCCACGGTTGCCGTAACGCGGGTGATGAACCTGAGCGGCCCGCCGCGGCGGGCCTCCCTGTTGAACCTGGCTTCGGCACAAAACGTGAAATCGTTCGAGGCAGGACCTCTGGAATCGGGCGTGTCGACGGCGCTCAAAATTATCCGCGGGGAAGCCCTCGAGAATCTTTACGCCGAACTGTCCTGTGGATCGTACAGGCTTTGGATCGCGAATACTGATCAATATTGACCACTTTTGCCCGGTTGAGAACATAATTCCGGGACTCTTTCAGGTATCTCAGGAGCCTTCCTCCGGGAAGGATTCGGAAAACCAGAGAAGCCCCGCGCCCCATATGGGCGCCCTCTGGGTGCCACGTTTTTGCTTTTGTGGCTAGGGTGGGACAGCGGGTGCCCCAGGTCCCGCCTTTGGGACCTGGGATAGCACAACTACAACTCCAAGACTTTACTCTACAGGGAGAACCCGGTCACAGCCAGTAGCCTGAGGATTTACCCCACCCGGCTGCACTCCTCCGCCGGAATCGCCACCTGCTCCACGATCTCCAGCCCAAACCCTTCCAGCGCCGGAATGTGCATGGGAGTATTCGAAAGCAGCCGGATGCGTTGGATGCCCAGGTCCGACAAAATCTGCCCGCCCAGCCCGATCGCGCGCAGAATCCGCCCCGTCCGCGCCTGCGAGCCCTCCCGCGCGCGCAGCTCCTGGTGCAGAATCAGCCTTCCCACGCTGGCGCCGGATTCGCCCGCGGGCGCAGCCGTGCCGCCCGGCCCAAAGGCCCCGCTCGGCGAGCGGTCGATCTCGAATCCCCGCGAAGTATTGTGCAGGTAAAGCACCACCCCGCAACCTTCCTCGGCGATCATGCGCAAGGACTGGTCGAGAATCTCGTGGCACCGGCAATCGGCCGCAAACACGTCCCCCGCCGTGCAGCGGGTGTGCACGCGCACCAGGACGGGACGTGTGCACGGCGTCCTTCCCTCGGTCCGGCCCGGCGATCCCTGCCTCGGCCCCGAATCTTCCCCAAACGGTCCGCCCTGCACGGCCGGGCAATCGGCGCACAAGTCGCCTCGCACCAGCGCGATGTGGCTTTCCCCGCCGGTCACTTCGCTTTCGTACTCAATCATCCGGAATTCGCCGTGCCGGGTCTGGATCTGCGCTTCGCCGGCGCGCACAATATAGCGCTCGTGCCGCAGCCGGTAGCGGATCAGCTCGGCCACGGTGAGCATGCGCAGGTTGTGCTCGCGGCAGAAGAGGATGAGGTCGGGGATGCGGGCCATTTGGCCGTCGTCGCGCATGATCTCGCAGATCACTCCCGAGGGGTTGAGCCCCGCCATCCGCGCCAGGTCCACCGAGGCCTCGGTCTGCCCGGCCCGCACCAGCACCCCGCCCCGCCGCGCGCGCAGTGGAAACACGTGGCCGGGACGCGCCAGGTCGCTGTAGGTCGATCCGGGATCGATCGCCGTGCGGATGGTGTGCGCCCGGTCGGCCGCCGAAATGCCCGTCGTCACGCCCTCCCGCGCCTCGATCGTCTCGGTAAACGCCGTCCCGAAGCGCGAGGAGTTCTGTTGAGTCATCGGAAACAGCCGCAAATAATCGGCGCGCTCCTCGGTCAGCGTCAGGCAGATCAACCCTCGTCCGTAGCGGGCCATGAAATTGATGGCCTCCGGAGTCACGTGCTCGGCGGCCAGCGTCAGGTCGCCCTCGTTTTCGCGGTCCTCGTCGTCGACCACGATGACCATGCGGCCAGCGCGAATCTCGTTGAGCGCCCCAGGGACGTCGGTAAAGGGAGGCTCGATGGTGCGGGAAGGCTGAGGCATGGCGCGCTCTTATTTTCGCTTATCCCGCCGCAAACGGCAAAAACGCCGCATTCCCTAGGCGCATCAAGCAAAAGCGCCGCCCGAAGGCGGCGCTTTTGGTCAACTGGCACAATCAAATCCTACAACGTCGATTCAATCTCAAAGCCCCAGGCTTCGAGAAGAGCCTCAGGGATGTACTTGGAATTCTTATTGCGGCGCGCCCACTCGCGCAGCCGGGTCGACCGTATGTACTGGTCCGGGGGCAGTTTGAATTCCTTGACAATCTGTTCGAATGAGGTGACCGTGGGCACAACCGGGCCAATGGGCTCGGGTTTGCCCCAATTCGGATTTCCACGACGCTTTGCCATTGATTTTGTGTCCTTGAAGAAGGGTGATTTTCTGAACCTCGGACTCGGCCCTGGGGAAGTGCGCTAGGTCCGGGAGTAACACTGAATTCTATTTTAGGGATTTTTTGTTCAAAAATCAATAGTAAAATGCTTTTCCTGGCAGTTCGGCCAGGACTCGCGCCTTGCCCATACTCTCCACCTATCGATATGATTCTAAACATATTAACATAGTCCAGCCGGTAAAAACCCAAGAGAAGGCGCGGACCGCTTGTGGATAATAATGGCAGCGTAACGGTCAGCCTTCGAGGATTACTCTTATGACAACATTGTGCCGCGCGCTCATGGCGGTTCTGCTACTGGCCGCCTTCACGCGTTCCTCCGCCGCGGAGTTGACGGTAAGCCGTGACGCGCTGGAGCGGACCCTCAAACAGCAGCTCTTCGGCGGCCTCAACGGTCTTTACTACCTCAAAGGCAGTGCCCAATCCCCCTGTTCCATCTCCGCCCAGGATCCCAAACTCAGCTTCGAGCAAGGCCGGATCGTGGTCCGGATGAAAACCCACGCCCGGCTGGGTCATGCCGTGGGCGGCGCCTGCGTGGGCCTGGCGTTCTCCGCTTCGGCTCAGGTATCCTTAGCGCCCGACGCTGAAGGCGAGACCATCGGCTTCCGCGACGCCCGCCTCGACCGGGTCTCTGACAACAACGAAGTCAACTTTGTTCTTTCTCCGTTCCTTCGCCGCCAGGTCCCGTCCAGCATGAAGGTGAACGCGGCCGACCTGCTGCGCAAGGCCCTGGCCGGCTCCACGGCGTCGTCCGGCTACAAAGTCACCCTGGAACGGCTCAAAATCCACTCCGTCGTAGTCCAGGGCGACACGCTGGTCGTAGACGTCGACGGCGGCCTCAGCGTGCAATAGCTCCGCGCCTTGATCCGGTGCCGATCCGCGGAAGAACTCTCGGCTGGGGCACGAAGTGTCAGGGCACGACTCCACACGCTATGGAAAAACTCCCCGGAAGGGGCAAGAAGTGTCAGGGCACGACTTCAGTCGTGCCGCAAGCCGGCCAATATGAGCGCGGGCTTTAGCCCCGGAAGGTCGCTCTTCACGGAATTCGCATAAATCAGACCCTGTACCGAAGGCCGATTCGCCTCTGCGCACTCCCGGCCCAAGATCGCCTGCGCATGCAGCCCTTCCATGCTCCTTTTCACCCACCCACCCACGCCGCAAACGCTCCCTCCCGCAGCGCCGCGGCCAAAGCCTCGATATCCCGCCCCGGCGGCCGGTCCTCGTCCAGCCGCGCCACCACCGCGCGCACCGCCGCATGGGCGCGGCCCACCTCCCGGCTGGGTTTGAGCGGCCGGCGATACTCCACTCCCTGCGCCGCGCACATCAGCTCGATAGCCGCCACGCGCTCCGCATTTTCCACAATCGCGCGCAGCTTCAGCGCCGCCGTCATGCCCATGGAGACGTGGTCCTCCTTGCCGCCGCTGGTGGGAATGTTGCCCGTCGACGCAGGTGCGGCAAGCACCTGGCACTCGTTCACCAGCGCCGCCGCCGCAACCTGCGCGATCATGTACCCCGACTGCAATCCCGCCCCCGGCGAAAGAAACGGCGGCAACCCCTCATTGATATCGGGATTGAGCAGCCGGTCGATGCGCCGCTCCGTGATCCCGGCCAGGTCGGTCACCGCGATGGCCGCATAGTCGAACGCGTAGGCCAGCGGCGCCCCATGAAAATTCCCTCCCTCCCTCACCACTCCGTGGTCTGGCGTTTTGGAGGAGATTTGTGGAAAGACCAGTGGATTATCCGTAGCCGAACCCGACTCAATCTCGAGAATCCCCGCGGCGTGGTCCAGCACATCGCGCACCGCGCCGTGTACCTGCGGCATGCAGCGCAGGCAATAGGCGTCCTGCACGCGCGAATCGTGCTCCCGGTGCGACTCGCGAATCTCCGAATCCTCGAGCAGGTACATCAGGTGCGCGGCGGCAGCTATCTGGCCGGCGTGCGGCCGCGCCTGGTGAATGCGCGCATCGAACGCCGTGGGCGTTCCCATAAGCGCCTCCAGGCTCATGGCGCCGCCCAGGTCGGCCAGGCGCGCCAGCCGCCGCCCCCGCGCCACCGCCAGCGCGCCCACCGCCGTCATGGCCTGCGTCCCGTTCAGCAGCGCCAGGCCCTCCTTGGCCGCCAGCTCCAGCGGCGCCAGTCCGGCCCGCCGCAGAGCCTCGCCGCCGGCCACGCGTTGGCCCTCGAAGAATGCCTCGCCTTCTCCCAGAATCACCAGCGCCAGGTGCGCCAGTGGCGCCAGGTCGCCGCTTGCGCCCACCGAGCCCTTCTCCGGAATCACCGGCGTCACTCCGCCGTTCAACAGCCCGGCCAACAGCTCCAACAACACCGCCCGGCACCCGCTTGAGCCCTTGGCCAGCACATTGGCGCGCAGCAGCAGCATGGCCCGCGATTCGCCAATCGCGAGCGGCTGCCCCAGCCCGCACGCATGGCTCCGCACCAGGTTGATCTGCAATTGCGCCAGGCTCTCGGCCGGAATGCGCACGTCCGACAGCCTGCCAAAGCCGGTATTCACGCCGTAGACCGTCTGCCCGGCGGCGACCATCTGCTCAATGCAGTCGCGGCCGGCGGCCACGCGCGCCAGCGCAGCGGGCGCAACCGCCACCGGTCGTCCCGCCAGTGCAACCGATTCGATTTCAGCCAGCGTCAGCGGCTGGCCGTCCAAAATCAACGGCTCGATCAAGGTTTCCACCGCGCCCATCTTACGGCGCTTCTCCACACTCTGTGAAGACTCAACCTGCGGTCAGACCTTCGGCGCGCAATCGTCAAACCGCCGCTCCATGCAGCCGCTCCACGCAGCCGCTGCATGCAATGCTAAAATTCAGCTTCGGAGAACCTATGCCAGACCCCTCATGTGATATCGGCCTCATCGGCCTCGCCGTCATGGGACAGAACCTTGTCCTCAACATGAACGACCACGGCTTCAAAGTCGCTGTCTTCAACCGCACCGTCTCCAAGGTCGACGACTTCCTGGCCAACGAGGCCAAAGGCGCCCAGGTCGCGGGCGGCCATTCCATGGAGGAATTCATCGGCCTGCTCAAGCGTCCACGCCGCGTCATGCTGATGGTCAAAGCCGGCGACACCGTGGACCAGATGATCGATCAAATCCTGCCGCATCTCGAACCCGGCGACATCCTCATCGACGGCGGCAATTCCCTCTTCACCGATTCCAATCGCCGCACCAAGTCGCTTGCCGAAAAAGGCATCCTCTTCATCGGCACTGGCGTCTCCGGCGGCGAAGAGGGCGCGCGCCACGGCCCGTCCATCATGCCCGGCGGCAATCCGGCCGCTTGGCCGCACGTCAAGCCGATCTTCCAGTCCATCGCCGCCAAGGTGGAAGACGGAACCCCCTGCTGCGACTGGGTGGGCGAAGATGGCGCCGGCCACTACGTCAAGATGGTGCACAACGGAATCGAATACGGCGATATGCAGCTCATCTGCGAAGCCTACGACCTGCTGCAGCGCGGTCTCGGCCTCGCTCCGGACCAGCTCCACGATGTCTTCGCCGAGTGGAACAAGGGCGAGCTCGACAGCTACCTGATCGAAATCTCCAGCGCGATCTTTGCAAAAAAAGATGAAGACGGCTCCCCGCTCGTCGACAAAATCCTCGACACCGCCGGCCAGAAGGGCACCGGCAAGTGGACCGTCATCAGCGCGCTCGACACCGGCCAGCCCGTCACGCTCATTGGCGAGTCGGTCTTCGCTCGCTGCCTCTCCGCGCTCAAGGAGGAACGCGTGGAGGCCTCGAAAATTCTGCGCGGGCCGGCCGCGAAAGCCAAAGTTGGCGACCGCGCGAAGTTCATTGAAGATGTGCGCCGCGCGCTCTACTGCTCCAAGATTATTTCTTATGCGCAGGGCTACATGCTGCTGCGCGCCGCGGCCAAGGAGAACGGCTGGAACCTGAACATGGGCGGCATCGCCCTGATGTGGCGCGGCGGCTGCATCATCCGCAGCCAGTTCCTGGGCAAGATCAAGACCGCCTTCGACAAGAAGCCGGGGCTCGATAATCTGCTGCTCGACAAATTCTTTTCGCGCGCGGTGAACAAGTACCAGGCATCGTGGCGCAAGGCCCTTGTTCATGCTGTGAAGCTGGGCGTACCCACGCCCGCATTCTCCACGGCGCTTAACTTCTTTGACGGCTACCGCACCGCGCGCCTGCCGCAGAACCTGCTCCAGGCCCAGCGCGACTTTTTCGGCGCGCACACCTACGAGCGCATCGACCAGCCCCGCGGCCAGTTCTTCCACACCAACTGGACCGGCCACGGCGGCCGCGTCTCCTCATCGACGTACAACGTGTAGTACCCAAACACGATTGGGTGCCCCAGGTCCCGATTTTGGGACCTGGGAAAGCACGAATCCAACCCGCTGCCGTCAGATCCCAGTCCCTCAGTTCCTCAGTCCCTCAGTCCCTTAGTCCCTTAGTCCCTTAGTCCCTCAGTCCCTTAGTTCCCTTGTTCCCTTCACTACCGCAGCGTCTCCACCGGCGCCGGATCCATATCCGCATAATCCTGGTTCTCCCCGCCCATGCCCCAGCAGAAACTGTACGCGCGCGTGCCCACCCCCGCATGAATCGACCACCCCGGCGACACAACAATATCCTTGTCCGCCATCACAAGATGCCGCGTCTCCGCCGGCGGCCCCATCAAATGCATCACGCGCGCACTCGCGTCCACGTTGAAGTACATGTAAATCTCTGAGCGCCGCATGTGCGTGTGCGGAGGCATCGTGTTCCAGTTGCTGCCCGCCGCAAGATGCGTCACGCCCATCACCAGTTGGCAGCTCCGCGCGCCCTTGAGGTGAATGTATTTGCAAATCGTCCGCTTGTTGCAGGTCTCCACCGTGCCCAGCTCCGTCGGACTCGCTTCCTCCTTGCGCACCAGCGCCACCGGATACACGGCGTGCGCCGGATAACTAAGCAGGTAATAAACAGCAGGCGTCTTCGCGTCATTCGACGCAAAACTCACTTCCTTGTTGCCGCGCCCGACATAAAGGCAGTCAAGATTTTCAAGCGCGTAGCTCTTCCCTTCCACCGTCACCGTCCCGCTGCCGCCGATGTTCAGCACCCCCACCTCGCGCCTCTCGGTAAAAAACGCAGCCCGCAGATCGGTATCCGTCTCCAAAGCAACCGCCGTATCGAGCGGCGCTGCAAATCCCACCACTGCGCGGTCGAGATCCACATAATTCAAGTGAATCTTCCCCGGCTCATACAGCGCGCCGAGCAAGAAAGTCGCGCGAAGTTCCTCGGTCGTCATGCGCGGATACCGCACCGGATCGGCCATCAATACCGTCTTCATCGTTCCTCCCACTTACCTTCGTCGGCGTAGCCGAACGAACTCCATTCTACTGCGCAGGCGTTGCCAGCGGATTCCAGTTGTCCGCGCCGCGCAGGAACACTTGCGGTTCATACTGCTTCGCCTGTTCAGGCGTCAGGAAATGCGTGTGCGGGTCGCGTTCGTCGTGGTGCGCTCCCGGACCGGTCGAATCAAACTCCGCATAAAAAGCCGTGTCCAGCGAATGCGTCTCGCCGGGGTGCCATTCGCGCCATCCCGCGGGCGCAATCTTCGCATCCATCTCTGTGTGCAAGTAAACCACCGTCGCAAAGGGGCGCCACGGCCGCCCCAGGAACACATCGCCGCTCACTCCGTCATCGGCCGTGAGCTTGCAATGGTCGATCACGAATCCCGAATCCTCGCTCGCGTAGTGTTTGGACTGCGCGGTAATGTATCCGCCGTTATGCGGCGTCGAATGAATCTCGCAATGGTCGAAAACCGCCTTCCCGTCGCCGAAGATGAAGTCGACATTCCCAGCCACATAGCAGTCTGAAAAATACTGCCGCGCCGCTACGCAGTTCTGTCCATCCGGCGAGCAGTTCTTGCTGCCCGCGTACACCGTGTCCTGGTTGCCCAGCAGACGCACGTTATGAAAGACGGCGCGGTCGCCGGTAACCAGAACGGCCAGCGCCTGCGAGCCCTGCGGCAGTTGCGGATGCGTGCGGTTGAAGTCGTTTTCAAAGGTGATGTTCTCGGCCAAGAAATTGTCGCCCCTCACATTCACTGTGGCCGAGTGCAGCGTGCCGCCGTTCTGGCCCGCGCTGCGGTCGTTCACAACCACCGTCTTGCTGGCGTCAGGATTGGCGCTGCGAATTGTAATATTCGGCTTGTCCACCGTCAGCACTTCGCGATACTCACCCGGCGAAACCAGCAGCTCCGCTCCGCTCGCCGGCGCCACATCCAGCGCGCGTTGAATCGAATAAAAATCTCCCGTCCCGTCGGCCGCAACATAGAGCGTATGATCTTCCGGCGGAATCTTGCCCGCCATCTCCGGCGCCGTCGGCGTTGCAGGGAACGGAACGAACCGCGCAGCGCAGTCCAGCGGCTCGCCCGGCGCGGAGTTCTCCGTTTGATTGATCGTCACGTCGTCGCCCTTCGGCTCCAGATTGCCGCGCTTGCCGCCGATCGTGATATCCGCGTCCTTGTCGTAGAAAAGCGAGTGCTGCTGATCGTCGGCGAAGACGTTGTCGAGCTTGATCTCCAGTTTGTGATCCGCGTCCAATCCGTAAAATGTGAACGCGCCCGGCGTGAGCACGTGCACGTTTTCAAGCGTAATGTCCTTGTAAATCGGAAGCCGGTTGCCGCTGAACGTGGTGTAGAGCGGGGTAAAAACCAGCGGGTTCCCCACGTTGCGGATGCACACGTCGCGATAGAGCAATCCCTGCACCAGCCCGCCGCGGCTGCGGTCGCTCTTGATGCGAATGCCGTTGTCCGCGCCGTCGATGGTCAGGTCGTCCACCAGCATGTGATTCACGCCGCCGTCGGTTCCGCTGCCGATCGACATCCCGTGGCCGGTATAGAAATGATTATGAAGAATGGAAATGTTCGAGGCCGGCCCAGCGCGGCTCGACTTCACCGCAACATCGTCGTCGCCGGTATGGATCGAGCAGTAAGCGATCGTCACGTTGCTCGAAGAGCTTGGATCGATCCCGTCCGTGTTGCGCGCCGTCTTCGGCGCCATGATTTTCACGCCCCAGGCCGTGAATCCGTCCGTCTGGTTCACCGCCACGTGGAAGTTCGGTGAATTGCGAAGCGTGATCCGGTACATCGTAAAGTTCTTCGCGCGGCGCAGAACGATGAGCGCAAACACGCTCTGCGACTGGTCTTTCACCTTGGCTTCGTGCGCCAGGTCCCACCACGTCCTATCTTGTCCTATCCCGGGGTCCCCAGCGACAGGTCTTGGTCGCTGGGGTGGAAGCAGCTCATCTCCGCCGCGTCCGTCAATGGAGCCGTCTCCCATGATGCCGCTGTTCTCCACGCCGTCCGCCGTAATCAGCGGCTTGCAGCCGTGGCCTCTTTCGCCCACCGTGCCGCAACTGCCCGGCGCAAGATCGTAAAGCCGCGGATCGCGCGACGCCGCGAGCACTGTGTTCTTGTCCACCACCAGCGTCACGCCCGACCGCAGTTGAAGCGGGCCAGTGAGAAACACATTCTTCTTTCCATGCGCGCGCAGCATCACCGCTCCGCCCGCGGTGCAGCCATCGATCGCGCCCTGAATCCGCGCCGTATCCAGCTTCCGCTCATCGGCATCGGAGAGCACGCCGTGCTTTGCCGCCAGCTTTGCATCCAGCGTCGCGCACGCGGCGGGAATGTGCGGCTCCGTTACCGGGCGCGTGTCCTGTCCGTAAATAGCCAGGGCAAAAAACAGCGGCACAACGGCAGCGGGAATACGCAATGAATGAACTCGCATCTGAATCTCCGATCGGCGCCCCCGACGTTCAAGCTTAAGTAGCGCCCCAACAGGCCGTTGAAGAATTCCATCCGGAGGGAGGCGGGGGGCTCAACCCCCGCATTATGCCGACAGTGTCGATCAGGGCTTTACAAGCTGCGGAAAAACTCTCCGGAAGGAGCACGAAGTGTCAGGGCACGACTTCAGTCGTGCCGCAAGTCGAGCAATTTGAACGCGGGCTTTAGCCCCTGCGGCCTGCTTTTCGAGCCTATGCCTGAAGTCAGGCCTTTTTCCGCAGCCTCTTTAGCCCCGGGCGCACGTTTTCCGGCAACCTAACTCGCAATCCCGGGGTGCCCCAGGCTCGGCGCGTCTTTGTATTTGCGCCTGGCCTGGGATAGCACGAACCACGCCGTTAAACCTCTAGCGCGGAACCTGCTCCAGAATCCAGCGCACCAGTTCCTTGCCGCCCGCGTAGTTGTCGTACAGCGCCGGCAGCTTCCGTCCGTCGGTGTACTCGTTGTAAAGCCACGGATCGACCATCGCGAATACCGTTCCCTTTCCAACCTTCGCCGTCGCCATGAAAATGTCGCCGCCCTCCGTGAGCGCCGGCCGCGCCGGCCCGCTTACCGAGATCGTGCACACATCCTTCATATACAGCGTGTGCGGATGTTGAAAGATGGGGCCACCTCCATCCACTGCGATCCTGCCCATCTCCCAATCGCTGCCGATCACGTGCTTGCGCAGCACGCTGTTGAAATGGATTCCGAATTTCTCCGCGACCACGTTGAAGTGGTCCAGATCCGCATAAGACGTATCGTTCTCCATCATCATCAGCACGCCGCCGGCCTTCACCCACTCGGCAATCTCGGCCGCATCCCCGGCGTTGGCATAATGCGGCTGCGGATTCTTGTCGCTGTTGTCCGGCGAGGCGATGACGAATACCTGCGCCCCGCGCAGATTGTCGAAGGTCGGCTCCGCGTAGTGCGGCTTGGTCTCCGCGCCGAAGTTGCGAAAGATGTGGCCCAGCAGCGAGTAGCCCGCTTCGCCTTGGAAATCCCATTTGTAGTGAAACATGACCTGTTGGCCGAACGCGTCCAGATGCTGCTGCGAGTTGAACCATCCGTCCACCATCACCGTATCGCCGCGGCCGATCTTCGCGTTCAGCGCGTTCTCCATCTCAGCACTGGCGAGGATGAACGCGCCTACGCCTTTGGGATCGTTGCTCACCGTCTTTTCGCCGATGTAATACGCATAGCTGCCGTCGCGGTACGGGTCGCCGCCCAGTCCGGCGCTCTTCACCGTATCGGTCAGCGTCACCTCGCCGCCCGCGCCAACTTGGATAAAATGCGTCAGAATACCTTGATAACCGCGCTCCGCATTCGCCAGATAACGCTCCGGCAGATATCCGCGCCGCACGCCCTTGGCCAGTGCGTAAACAAACATGCACGCCGCTGACGATTCAAAGTAGTTTCCCCGCGCGCCGGGTTTGTCCATCACCTGGTACCACAGGCCGCTCGACGCATCCTGAAACCGCGTCACGGCATCGGCCTCGCGATTGAGAATCGCAATCAGCTGCCTGCGCCCCGGATCGTCCTCGGGATAGGAACCGAGCGTGTCCACCAGCGCCATCAAATACCATCCCATGCCCCGCGCCCAGAACTCCGCCGAATCCCCGGTCTCTTTGTTCGCCCACCGCTCCTCTTTCGATTCATCCCATCCGTGATAAAGCAATCCCGTCTTCGCGTCGCGCGCGTGCTCGTCCATCAGCACAAACTGGTGCGTAATATCCGCAAAATTTTCCGCGTGATGCGAAATGGAAGAGTACTCCGCATAGAACGGCTCGGCCATGTACAGCCCGTCAAGCCACATCTGGTTTGGATAGCGCTGCTTGTGCCAAAAGCCGCCGGAAGCATTGCGCGGCTGATGCCGCAACTGCTCGTAGAGCTCGGTTGCCGCGGTCAGATAGCGCTTGTTCTGCGTCACGCCGTACAGCAGCAGCAATTGCCGGCCCAGCAGGATATTGTCGAGCTGCTTCTCCTCCGGCTTCAAAGTGGGAATCGATCCGTCGGGGCCCAGCAGCCCATCCACTGAGCTCTGGATGTATTCGAAGGTGCGCCGGTCCACCGTATTCAGCCACACCGCATCCATCCCCTGGAGCAGCGTGCCCAATACGTAATTCCAAACCCACGGAGCTCCTGCGGGCACAAAGCGCCCATCCGGCCAGCGCGCCATGGCTGCATTGGCCGCGCGCTCTGACCATGGCGCTTCATTTGCTCGCGCAGTGCGCGCGCCGCTGGTCGCCGATAAAATCAACAAGGCCCAGGCAAGATAACGGGAAACTTTCATCGCAACTCCGGTTGGTCCTGGGCGCATCGCGAAGCGATCCAGGGCGTTTTGTTTGAGCACCGAACCAACTATACCCACTCTCACGTTTCTTGAACAGCAGGCGGACGCAAAGCGCCAGGTGGCCCTGGTCCCGCATTTGGGACCAGGGAAACGACGAACCTCAACCGCAAATCTCCGTGCCCCATCCTTTCTGCAGTTTCATCGCAGAAAGGGTGGGATACCACGAACCTCGCCGCCCCACCCCAAACATTCCACGAAGCTGGGTGCTCCAGGTCCCGCTTTTGGGGTCTCGGATACCACGAATCTCAACCGCAAATCCCCTTGTCCCTCCGGGCCCCGCAATTTCATCGCGGAACGGCTGGAATCCCGGCCCATCGAAAACCAGTTGCGCTTGGAAATCTCAACAAGACACTCCAGGAGGGAAGGAAATAATCGCAAATTCCCGATCGAAAATTTGCGCCCTACGCAGAAAGTGCTGCCGGTGGTTGCCGGCAGCACTCTCAAAACCATCGGTTGGTACTTACCAGATGATGCGTCCCGTCAACTGCAGGTCGCGCGGTTGGTTGGCCGTGCCGGTAATGGTGCCGAACGACGCGCCGTTGTTCACCACCGCATTGGGAGAACTGAACACCACGTGATTGGTCGTGTTCGCCATATCGGCTTCAAACGCGAACTTCCAGTTCTCGTGAATCGGGAAGGAGCGCTTGACGGCAAGATCGACGTCGTACGACCCCATGCCCCACATGTTCAACGCACCCACGCGGGGCGCATTGCCGGGAACATACAAAGCAGGCCCGTTCCCCACATAGGTGGCTTGTACTGAAGTGGTGGAAACCGAAGTGCCATATTGGGCGGCGCTGCCCGCGGCAAGCACCGTGAAGGCAGCCGGGTTGAGGTACTGCACGTTGCCGATGAAGTTGGGCGATCCCGATGCAGCGGTTACGTTCTTGCCGTAAGTGCCGTTCTGGCGTCCTGCCTGGCCGGAAACGAGATTCGGCATGCACTGGTTCAGAATTCCACTTCCTCCGCAACCCTTGCCTGTTAGCGCGATCGGAAAACCGGAGTGATACGTGGTGATTCCGGAGACCGTCCAGTCGCTTGCAACGGCTCTCCATGCCCAGTTGTCGCCCCACATGTGGCCCTTGCCGGCCGGCAGCAGGTAGACCACCGTTCCGGTCAGGTTCTGCGGCTCGTCCGTTGTCGAGATGGAGCGATCGAGCCGGTCGTTGTCGCCCACGCGGAAGGTTCCCAGGTCGTCGATGGACTTCGAGTAGGTGTAGTTCAGCATCCAGTTCAGGCCGTGCGACGGACGCTGCCGGATCGAAAGCTCGACCGCATTCCAGTTTTCGTTGCCCACAAAGCTGGTGGTGTCGCTCACCCCGCTGAACTGCGGGAACGGGTAGTAGTACTGGTACACCGAGTTGCTGGCATAGTAGCTGGCATCGGCTGCGTTGTAAGGATTGGGCACGTTGAAGCCCGCCGTACCTGCCAGGCCAAGATTGGCCGCGGTTGCCTTCTGGGCCAGCAGCGGCGCGGTGCAGGCGGCGCCGGAACAGGGGGTCGCGGTGCTGCCGCTCACGTTGTACCCGGCCATGGCTGCCAGGGACTCGGGGAGCTCATTGTTGCGCGCCCCGATGGCCTTGGACGCCGAGATAAAGTGCCCCTCGCTGCCCACATAGCTGACCGAAACGGACATGTCGTTGGTAAGCTGGCGCTCCAGGCCGAAGGTCCAGTTGACGTATTCAGGCGAACGGGAGCCGTCGTGGGCATCGAAGTACGTCTGGGTGGTCGACCCCGAGTTCTTCAGCGCCACGGTTTCGGTGGTGCCGAACTCACCCAGGCTCGTGCCCCCGGCCGGCGGTGCGGGCGGAGCGATCGAACCGGTCCAGCCGCAGGCCACGCCGTTCGCATTGGAGTTGCTGCACGCCGTGTTATCCCAGTAGAACTGAGGCGATCCGCTCAGTCCCGCGGGCGCCGTTGCCGACGGCGTAAGGCCCACGGTTGACGGCGAACCGCTCTGGCTGCCGCTGGTCCAGTCGCCGCGCGCAAAAGCCAGGCCGTAGCTGGCGCGAATCACTGTCTTGGAATTGAGCGCGTAGGCCGCTCCCAGGCGCGGGGCAAGCCCCCCGAGGAAAATCGAGGATGGCGTGTGCTTGCCGGCATACTCGGAACCCGACCCGCTGCCCGCAAACTCCAGCGTGCCCAGGTTGCCGGTCACGGAGTTCTGCCCGGTCGGGTTGATCCATGTGAACAGGTCGTGCACTTCATGGATCGATGGGAAGATATCCCAGCGCAGGCCCAGGTTCAAGGTCAGCTTGGAGGTGATCTTGTAGTCGTCCTCCCCCCAGAACGACGGGTTCAGCCACCGCGAACCCAGCCCGGGAATGCCAACCGTAATCGAACTGGTGTCCACGGCGCCAAGCATAAAACTGGCGAACGGCGAACCCGATGACGTGTTCATGCCGGTGCCGATGCCGGTGGCGTTGTTGGTGAAGGCTTCCGTCTCAGTCTGGTTGAACGTGTAGGTCAAAGGCGAGGAATTGGTCAGATTCTTCACGTAGTTGAACTGCACTTCGACAATCTGCCCGCCGAAGGTCAGGTTATGCTTGCCCAGTTCCCACTGCATGTTGTCCATCGCCGTGTAGGTGTTGTTCACCTTCAGGTTCTCTGAGTAGCCGGCCTCATTCTGTGGAGAATCCTCGCCGCTGAACGAGATGCCGGGGAAGCTCATGGTGGCCTGGCCCGCGGGTGTGCCCAGCAAGCCGGTGCTCGCTGCATCGTACTGGGACTCCAGATCGGGCGTGACCGAAAGGCTCTTATAGCGCCCATACGCCACTGCCGCCTGGTTCACGATGTGCGGGCTGATGGTGAAGGTGTCCTTGACAATGTCCACGGTGGTCTGCGGCGCATACGATTGCTTGTTGTTGAACGGCGGCCCCAGCGCATTCGAGGCGCCGGAGGAATTGGGTCCCGTGCTCGCCTGGCGGCCGAACGCAATGATCGCGCTGATCTGGTTCCGGTCGCTCATCGCGTAATCGATGCGGCCCGACGTGTACCAGTTCGACAGTCCGTTGTTGTAGCCCACCACGATATTGTTCGCGTAGGTGCTCTGGCTGGCCAGCAATTCGTAAGGCAGCATGTACTTGTTGATGTACGCCGCCGCCGCTGAAATCCGGTTCATCGGGATCTGATCGGCGACTCCATTGTAGGAAAACTGGTTGCGGCTGCACGGACTGGCCGCCGTACCGGCGCAGTCGTTCGATCCCGGATTCGCCGGATCGTAGATATGGTATCCGGTCGCCGCCGCATAACCTGAAAAGTCGGCGAAAGCTTGCGGCTGGCCGGTCGACGAATAGCCCATCATCGCATAGGTCGGAATCGTCTGAATCTGCGGCGAGGGGCCGTTCTGGTTCCGGTATTGGCCGTAGTTGTAGAACAGGAAAAGCTTGTTCTTGATGATCGGGCCGCCAATCTCCAGGCCCACTTCGTTCATGATCTCTTTGGGCTTCACGCCGCCCGGCACGCACGAAGGCGATGCTGGATCTCCATATTTGCATGAAGTCGGCGCGCCTCCGCCTTTCGGAACCACGGTGGTCGGAATCTTCGAGAAAAACGGCCACGCGTCGAGCACGGTATTGCGCATGTACTCGTAAATCGAGCCGTGGATTTCGTTGGTGCCCTGCTTGACGGAGAAGTTCTCCACGCCCTGGCCGCCGTACTGGGCCGAAAAGGCCGACGTCTGCACCTGGAACTGGTCGATCGCGTCCACCCCGAAGGCCGTCCATGTAAAGCGCGGATCGCCCACCTGGTCGGCCTCGGGCAGATTGATGCCGTCAAGGTAAATCTCTGAAACTCCGCCCGCCGGTCCGCTGCCGTTCACGATGCCCGAGTTATCGGTGCTGTTGTTCGACGTGTAGTTGCTCTGCACGCCCGGCATCAGGTACTCGAAATCCGTGGCCCGCCGCTGATCTGCGTTGTTGCCGTAGCCCATCTCCAGCGGAAGGCTCGAATACATCTGGTTGTCCATTACCGCGCCCAGCGTGGCGTCGGTGGTCTCCAGCACCGGAGGTGCGGTATTCACGGTGATCGTCTGCTCGGATGCTCCCACCGCAAGCCGGATATTGAGTGCCACGGTTTCCAGCGCATTGACGGTCACGTTCTCCTGCACGAAGGTCCTGAACCCCGTAGCCGTAACCGACACGGTATACTCGCCCGGTATGAGCGGCGTGATGCTGTAGTCGCCGGCGCCGGTGGTGGTGCGAACTGTCTTTACATTCGTGGTGGTCTCGGTCGCGGTTACGGTCGCATGTCCGACCACTGCACCCGTGGCGTCGGTTACCGTGCCGGAGATCGCTCCCGTTCCGGCCATCTGCGCCCTTGCAACCATCGGCATCATGACCGCAATCGCTGGTAGCACCAGCCATTTCCAACTCGGAAACCCCCGCAGGCCCGCAGGCCTTCCTGTCGAGGATTTCCTCAATTCTGTTTGCATTGTTGCCTCCATAGTGACGGTTGACTACGCTTCGCGGCATCGCTTCCGGTCATGACTTGCCCCTCGTCATCACCGTCGTGGTCTGACCACTTTTTGAAGCTCGACCAGTTTCGTATAACCGCTCAAGCCTTGTCAATAGCGAAAGTTAAACATCCTCAGCGAAAGTTAATCAATCCCCGCAGCTGCGGCAAATTCCCCCTGAAATGAAGCATTTACACGATCCCATTTTGGTTACCAAAGGGGTGCCTTTGCCGGCTTTTATGGGTACGAAAGTGGGATTCCATCACTCTTTCGCGCCCCGGCTGCCCAGCGTTGGCGCAGCCGTCCCCGCTGGCCAAGCCAAAAAAAAACGGCCACCTGATAAGGGTGGCCGTTCCAGGGCGAAATGGATCGCCTTGTAGAAACGCCGCTTTCCAGTATTCTTCGAGCCGGTGGAATGGCGGGCCAGTGCAGTGGAATGGGTGCACCCCCCGCACCACGCTATGAAATGGGTGCCCCACCCTCGCGGCGTTTCTGTTTTTGTCGCTAGGGTGGGACGGCCCGATGTTCACATCACAGCTCTGCAAAGTCGCAGCCCGGGAACCTCGCGTTGGCGGGAGACCGCAGTCTCTTTGCGATCCCCCGCTGGCCGCGTTCGATGAAGCCGGTTAGAAGTTGTACTTGAGCGCGAACTGCCCAATGCGCGGTCCGCCGCCGGCCTCGCCGGTGATGGTGCCGAAGGTGGTGTTGCCGCCGAAAGACTGGCTCGGGTTGCTGAGGACGGTGTGGTTCAGCACGTCGAAGTACTCCATCCGGAACTCCATGTTGGTTTCACGGAAAACCGGGAAGGTGCGGACCAAAGCGCCATTCCATATCGTGTAGCCGGGTCCGGTAAGGGAGTCCTTGATGACGTTGCCGAAGCCGGTTCCCGCGCCGGTGTTGATCGGCTGTGAGAAGGCTGTGCTGTTGAACCAGGTTTCGCAGATCTTGCCGGCCGGGCATTCGCCGCCGCCCTGCTTGCTCTTGGAGTAGCGCGCCTTCGTGAAGTCTTCCTGGGCGCGGTCCTGGAGGAGGCCGGTAGTAGAGTTATCCGTCGACCCGTAGTACACGGTGAGCGCATCGCCGGAGTGATGCTGGAATGTACCGGAGGTGTTCCAGCCGTTCATGACGGCGCGCAGAATGCGGTCGCCGCCGTGGATCGTCGGCGTCCAGATATAGGAGACCGAGAGAGCCTGAGGATGGTTGAGATCGGAATAGCCGCGGTCCAGCGCCTTGATGTCGGGAAATGCGTAGGCGCCGGTCGGTGCGTTGGCCATATTTGCCGGATAGAGCGGATAGACATACGACTCGCCCGCGTTTAGATCCTCGGTGTTGGAATCGCGCGTGGCCTGCGGCAAGTCGTCGATGGATTTGGACCAGGTGTAGTTGGCCAGGAACTGGACCCCGTGCGACATCGTCTTCGTCAGAGTGGCCTGGAAGGAGTTGTAGTGAGCGCTTCCGATCATGGCCGCCTCGACGATTTGCGAGTAGTTTTCGTCGTTTGCGGGGCAGCTTGCGCTGCCTGCGGCGCATATCGCTCCGACGGTTGGAGCTGTGTCATACACCCTTCTGGCATTGGCGGCCGACGTGCCGCTCGGGAAGGTCAGCTTGCCACTGACGATAGCGCCTGTGTTGATGGCTGGATTGACTTCAAGGTTTACAAAGAGGTGGCGCGATGCCGAACCAACATAGGCCAGCCGCATCGCCATGCTTCCGGGCAACTGTTGCTCGATGGTGAGGTTGTAATCCGACGTGACCGGCACGTGGAAGACGCCGGAGGGATCGTACTCATTGACTTCCATCTGGTTCGGGAAGACCTGCGTGGACTTGAACGGGAGCTTGAACGGGAAGGGATCGGTGTACTTTCCTGCCGAGTTGCAGGCGGAGGTTTGGCAGTACGGATCGCTGAGCGGTCCGCCCGGGCTGCCCGCGGTCTGATCCATGTTTGCCAGAGCAACGGTGATGGTGTTGGGCGCAAAAGTCGTTTGACTCAGGTTGAAGAAGCCCGACATGCGGTCCTGGAAAAAGATGCCGTAGCCGCCGCGCACCGCGGTTTTGCCGGTGCCGAATACGTCATAAGCAAATCCCAGGCGAGGCATGAATTTGTTGTACTGGTTACTCACGCCGTTGGTCGGGAAGCCCGGATCGCCCGAGATCACCATGCCGGCAGGCAGGCCTGGAGTTCCCGACGTCGTGGCAATATCGAACTGAGACGTGCCCGTGTTGCCCGCATACTTAGTGGGGCTGAACGCTGTCTGGACGCCGACATTCGTGTGCCAGGGAGCAAAATCCTCCCAGCGCACGCCATAATCCAGAGTCAGCCGGTGACTGATCTTCCAACTGTCCTGGGCGTAGAGGCCGGGGAAGTTGTTGCGGTCATTCACCAATTCGAATTCGCCCTGAGTAAGCGCGGACAGGAAGCCGAGCTCGAAATTGGCCATGGTATTCACGCTGGCTGCGGCCAGGGAGGCGCCGGCCAGGCCGGAGGTGAAGGCGCCATAGGAGTTGTACACGTTGACCACGTCGAATTTGCTCAGCTCCACGTGGCCGCCAAAGGCGAAGTTGTGTTGGCCCCTGACCCAGTGAACGTCGTCGTTGAGGGTGTAGTTGTTCCGCTCAAAGACGGCGCTGGCCGAGGATCCGACCTTCATATAGTTGCTGATGGAAAGCGCAAGGTAGGGTCCGACATTCGGCTGCCAGATACTGGCGAGGCCGGAACCCGAGGGGCCGAGGGCCGTAATGTCGAAGCTGTTTGGAGGTCCGCCGCGCTGGGAAACCTCGCGCTGGAAGTTGAGAACCAGGTTGTTGAGCAGGTTGGGTGTGAAGGTGTGCGTCTCAGCGATCAGCGCATTGTGGTACCGGGTCTGGAAATAAGAGGTGTAGCTCTCCAGCCCGCCCAATGCAAGGTTGGTCGGGTTGTAGATGCCCGGCTGCTGGAACCAGTCGTAGAAGTAGCGGGCAAACATATGGTCGTTGGCGCCGAACTCGTGATCGACGCGCGCCGTGTCTTCATTGAGATAGTTCTGCGTGGACGTGAAGTAGTTGACCAGGTTGCCGGCCTTTCCCAATGCCGAATCCGAAGCCGCCGTGGGGAAATAGGTAAGGAACTTGGTCGCGGCCGGATCCATGGCCGTGGTCGGGATGTGGTTGTAGGGCCACGCTACGCCCGTGTACGGGTTAGAGATCTGACCGGAGGCCGAGCTGCAGATGCCTGAACCATTAAAAGTCAGGGTGCCGCCGGCGCAGAGGTTGCTGAAATCGGCGTAACCCGTGCCGGTGGTGCCTTCTTCGGCAGCGGTGGGAGACGTAAAGGTGCTCGCCGCGGTACCGGTGTGAATGAGAGTGTACTGGTAGCCGTAGAAGAACTGCGTGGTCTTGCCGCTGGAGATGTGCGGAATCTTGACCGGACCGCCGATGGTGCCGCCGAATTGATGGCGGTGATAGGTATCTTGGGAGGTTGGCGGCGAGAAGTGCGATTCGGCGTTAAAGAAGCCGTTGCGCAGATACTCGAAGAGATCGCCGTGGAACTGTTCGCCGCCGGATTTGGTGACGATGTTGACCACCGCGCCGGCGCTCTGGCCGAATTCGGCGTCGTAGTTGCTCGTCTGTACGCTGAATTCCTGCGTGGCGTCCGGCATAGGGTAGGGATCGTTGATGTTCGTCATCTCGTCGAGGTTGTTGCCGCCGTCGAGCAGGTAGTTGTCCTGGTTGGGCAGAGTGCCGTTGGCGCTGGCCACCTGCACCGCGTTCACTGAAAAAGTCTTCCCATTTCCCTGATTGGCGCCGTTGCCCTCGTTGGTGGCATCGACGACGCCGGCGACCAGCGTAATCAGGACGGCTGCAGCTCTGCCATTCAACGGCAGATCCTGCACGCTGGCCCTGTCGATGACCTGGGACAAGGTTCCGGTGGTGACGTCGACCTGCGGCGCGTCGGCTGAGACGCTCACGGTTTGCGTTTGCGTACCAACCTTCAGTGTGATATTCACGGTGAGAGCCTGGTCGGCTTCAAGCACAACTCCGGTGCGTCGATAAAGCTCAAAATTGGGTGCCGAAACCGATAGCGTATACGGTGCGGGCAGCAGGGTCGGGAATACATAGCGGCCGTCTCCGGCCGTGACGGTGGTCGTGACCGTGCCGTTGTGGGTTTGGGTTGCGGTCACGGTAGCCGAAGCTACTACGGCGCCGGAAGGATCGGTTACGGCACCGCTGATGGTTCCGTAGCCCTGCGCGCGCAGACTGGCCGCGGACAAGGCGAAGCAAAGGCAAACAATGGCAACCATGCTCCCCGGGCCCCACAAGCAATGGCTTCCGGTGCGTCGGGGTTGATGCGGCGTACGTTGCGTCCCGCAAGCCCTTAAGGGACTTGCAGTTTGATGTACACGGGTAAACGGTTTCATAGAAATTCGCACAAAGCCTCCTTACACAAGTGTTAATCCACGATGTCGCCCTCAAGGCGCTCGGCCGCCGTTTCATAAACGGCAGCCTTAACCCCTGAGAAATTTCAAGATTCCTAGTGCGCTTGAGGATAGATATCGGGTCGAATGTTGTCAATGGGAGAATTCTTTACCAGTTAATGTTTCGAGCGATCGCGCGCTCGACGTTCCCTGCCGCAGCGCCGGAAATCCGTACCCACCGCTGGCATCGCTCTTGGTCGTCCGCTTTGCCAGTGCGGCCTGGTCGGTGAGGGTGACGGCCGCATTCGGGATCACCGCGCCCGACGTGTTTGGGGCCGTACCCTGGATGTTGCCTCTGCCGGCAATCTGGCCCCCACCAGCGAGGGCGCAAGCAGGAGCGGCACAACGCTCGGAAAGCTTGCAAGTTGCCTTGATTTGCATTCGTTTGGTTGCTTCGGTTCCACCAATTTGAGAATGGGGCCCTGCGGTGTTTCAGGGGCAAAGCCGGTTTTCTGCGCTTTACTGCACATTTTTACTGCTTGTGGTCTGACCACATTTTGAGGCGGGACAATTCTGATCCTCGCCACGCGCCTTTGTCAATAAAGAAAATTGAGTCCGGGAGCAGATTTCCACAAATGCGATTTACATGGGCGTTGAGAGTCTATGAGTCAATGAATCGGAGCAATGGTCCGACCATTGCGGCCAATCATGCCCTCCGCCTGGCCCGGCTCCGGCGCCGGCATCGAGCCCGCGCCCCGTCCACCGCCGGCCGCGAAGCCGGCTCCATCACGACGCCACCGGCGTCTGCCGCGTCTGCCGGTTTTTCTGTGCCGCCGGCGGCGCCTTGCGCTCCGTCGTGGGCCGCTCCATCCCCTGCGCGGCTTGCGCCATGCGCAGGTGCTGGTCCATTAGTTTCCGCGCTTCCAGCGGCTTGCGCGCGCGGATCGCCCGGTAAATCTCGCGGTGCATCTCCGCCGATTCCCTCAGGTCCGTCGAACGCTCCACTGTCTTGCGCCGCTTGTCGTAGAGAGCCGAGGTAATGGTCTCGATCAGCGCCGCCAGAATCGGGTTCCCCGACGCCTGCGAGATGATGCGGTGAAAGAGCAGGTCGTGGATGAGATAATCCGTGGGGCTGTTCATGGCCGCGAACATTTCCGCAACTTCTTCGGCCAGCGCCGCATGATGCTCTTCCTTGCCGCGTTCTGCGGCCAGCGCGGCAAGATGGCTTTCGAGTATAATTCGAGCCTCAAACATTTGCCAGGACTGGAACCCGTGCAGCGCGCCCATCAAACTCAGCGAGGCCTTCCCGAACTCCGGCGGGCCATCGGCCACAAAGGTGCCCACCCCATGACGGATCTTCATCACCCCCATCGCCGCCAGGTAGCCGATCCCGGTGCGCAGGCTGGCGCGGCTGATCTTCAGGGTGCGCGCGAATTCCCGCTCCGGCGGAATCTTGTCGCCCGGCTGCAGCGTGCCATTTTCAATCAGCGAGCGGATGTGGTTAACCACTTGCATGGTGCGGTGGGTGTCAGGCTCGTCTTTCTTGATCCGCGGCATACCTTGAGGTCACCTTTGCGCAAGTTCGGAAATCGGCGGCAAAACGAGATTATCACTGAATTTCCCGCCGCGTCTGAAAATCTCGGCGCAGCCCGCAAAAATCTAATTCGAAGACCATACTTGTATACTTCTGGTCTGACCTCCATTCCCGGGCGGCCGCCGCGGCCATTTCGCCAAGAGGTATTATGAGTGCCATGTTGATCCACGAACACCGGATGTTTCCCGCTGAAGCCGGCGCGCGCAAAGTGGCTGCCGCTTTGTACGCGCAGGTTCGCAATCTGCCCATCGTCAGCCCCCACGGGCACACCCAGGCCGGGTGGTTTGCCTCAAACGGCCCGTTTCCCGATCCCGCCACTCTCTTCGTGCAGCCGGATCATTACGTCTTTCGCATGCTCTACAGCCAGGGCGTTTCCATGGACGACCTCGAAATCGGCCGGCCCGTGGTCAAGGAGCCGCGCAAGGTTTGGCATATCTTCGCCAGCCACTACTACCTGTTCCGCGGCACCCCCACGCGCATGTGGCTCGACTATGCCTTTCAGGAGCTGTTCGGCCTCCAGGAACGGCTATCGGAAAACAACGCCGATCTCTATTACGACACTATCTCGGAAAAGCTGAACACCCCCCAGTTTCTGCCCCGCGCGCTTTACGAGCGGTTCAACATTGAGGTGCTGGCCACCACCGATTCCCCGCTCGACCCCCTGGCCAATCACCAGGCCATTCGCGATTCGGGTTGGAAGGCGCGCATCATTCCCGCCTTCCGTCCCGACTCCGTCGTCGATCCGGATTTTCCCGGGTTCGCGGAACTGATTGCCAAACTCGGCGAGCAGAGCGGCGAAGACGCCTCCTCCTGGAACGGTTATCTGCATGCCCTCGCCCAGGCGCGCGCGCGATTCCGCTCGCTCGGCTGCGTCTCTACCGATCACGGCCATCCCACCGCGCTCACCGCCGACCTTCCCGCCGGCGAGGCCGCCGCGCTGTTTGGCAAAGTGCTGGCCGGCAAAGCCGATGCCGCCGGGAAGGAACTGTTCCGCGCCCAGATGCTCACCGAGATGGCGCGCATGAGCGTCGAAGACGGACTGGTCATGCAGATTCACCCCGGCGCCGTGCGCAACCACAACCGCCTCGTAGCCGGGCGCTATGGCCGCGACATGGGATGCGACATCCCCCAGGCCACGGATTTTGTGCATGCGCTTCGCCCCCTGCTCGACCGCTTCGGCAACGAGAAAAACCTCACCATCATTCTCTTCATGCTCGACGAGTCGGCCATCAGCCGCGAATTGGCGCCGCTGGCCGGCCATTACCCCTGCTTGCGCCTGGGACCCCCGTGGTGGTTTCATGACAGTCCGGAGGGCATGATGCGTTTCCGCGAACAGGCTACGGAAACCGCGGGCTTCTACAACACCGTGGGCTTTAACGACGACACCAGGGCGTTTCTCTCCATCCCGGCGCGCCACGACATGGCGCGGCGCATCGACTGCGCGTTCCTGGGCAGGCTGGTCGCCGAGCACCGCCTCGACGAAGACGAAGCCTGCGAAGTGGCCCGCGAATTGACCTACGGCCTGGTCAAGAAAGCGTACAAGCTGTAGCCTCCGTTGGTCGCAAACCCGCGTTTCCCGGATGGCTTTGCAGGCTTAGGACTTTTATGGCGACACACGGCACGGCTGCAGGCTCTCTTCCTCGCATCGGTCGCTCACCGGATCGCATCTCGAACCGGCGCTGGGTGATCTGCGGCTTCCTGTTTTTTGCTACCGTCATTGCCTATGTCGATCGCGGCGTCATCGCATACCTTGAGAAGTTCCTGGAAGGCATCATCCCGGGACTGAACAGCGTCAAGTACGGATACATCCTGGCCGCGTTTCAGGCTGCATACGCCATCGGCATGGTGGTGGCCGGCGGATTGACTGACAAGCTCGGAACGCGGAAGTCCTTCGCCATTGCAATCGGCCTCTGGAGCGTGGCGGCGATGCTCCCCGGCGCCGCGTTTTCGGTCGTTACCTTCGCCATCGCCATGTTTCTCCTCGGACTCGGCGAAGCGGCTAACTTTCCCGCCTGCATCAAGACGGTGGCTGAGTGGTTTCCGAAGCGCGAACGCGCGCTGGCCACCGGCATTTTCAACTCTGGAGCCAATATCGGCAATATCGTCGTGCCTCTGGTCGTGCCGGCCCTGGTTGCGCTCGTTACCTGGCGTGGCGCCTTTGTTGTCACGGGCGCGGCCGGAGTCGTCTGGCTGATCGGCTGGCTCCTTTATTACCGCCGGCCGGAGCAGCATCGCGGCGTTTCCAAAGCTGAATTGGAGTTGATCCTCAGCGACCCGGTGGAAAAGCTCGAAGCCGTCTCCTGGAGCCGCGTACTGCCGTGCAAGGAAACCTGGGCCTTCGCCATCGGCAAGTTCCTCACAGACCCCATTTGGTGGTTCTACCTTTTCTGGCTGCCCCGTTATCTGCAATCCACCTTCGGGCTCAGTTTATCTTCGAACCGGCTGCCGCTGGTGATTGTATACAGCGTTTCGACTGTGGGCAGCATCGGAGGAGGATGGATTTCTTCCACCCTGCTGAATGCGGGCAAAAGCCCTAACGTCGCCCGCAAAACCGCCATGCTGATCTGCGCGCTGTGCGTCATACCCGTCTTCGCTGCGCCCTATATTCATAACCTTTGGTTGGTGGTGGCGCTCGTGGGCCTCGCCACCGCCGCGCATCAGGGTTGGTCGGCAAATCTGTTCACTCTTCCATCGGACATGTTTCCCAAGGCGGCGGTCGGGAGTGTCATCGGCATTGGCGGCATGTCGGGGGCAATCGGTGGAGTTCTGCTCCAGTTGGCCACGGGATACATTGTGAAAATTACCAACAGCTACGTGCCGTTATTCCTGGTTGCGTGCGTCGCTTACCTGTTGGCGCTCCTGATCATTCACGGAATTACACCAGGTCTGGCGCCCGCGCGGCTCGATTCGCTTGGAGAGACGGAGTTAACTGCATGAGTCTCTACTGTTCTGTCGGCAGCACTGACACCGATATTTCGTCGCCTGAATTAGAGGAGCTGCTCAACGAGAGCCTCAGCAGGCTCGGCGCGCGCTCGAGCGTGCTCGCCGTGCCTCCCGATCAGAGCCGCGAGCACTCCCGCGCCGGGGAGTTGACCCGCTATGCGTGGCAGCACTATGGCGACCGGCTCAAAGCCGTGCTTCCCGCCATCGGCACCCACACCCCCATGCGCCCCGACCAGCTCGCCCACATGTTCGCCGGCGTCCCGCAGGAGCTCTTCAAAATCCACAACTGGCGCACCGACATCGAAACCCTCGGCGAGCTTCCGGCCGAATTCATCCGCGAGCAGTCTGAGGGCAAGCTCGACTACCCGTGGCCCGCGCAGGTCAACAAGCTTATCTCGCGCGGCGGCTTCGACCTCATCCTTTCCATCGGCCAGGTTGTGCCCCATGAAGTCATCGGCATGGCCAACTACACCAAGAACATTCTCATCGGCGCCGGCGGGCGCGAAGGCATCAACCGCAGCCACTACCTGGGCGCCGTCTACGGCATGGAGCGCATCATGGGACGGGCGGAAAACCCGGTGCGCACCGTGCTCAACCGCGCCTCCGATCGTTTTCTCGCTGCTCTGCCCATCGTCTACGTGCTCACCGTCGTGGGACTCAAGGCCGGCGGCGGGCTGGCCGTGCGCGGCCTGTACATCGGCGACGACGTCGAATGCTTCCTGCTCGCCGCCGATCTCAGCCTCAAGGTCAACTTCGAAATCGTCGACCGGCAGATGCAGAAAGCCGTCGTCTATCTCGACCCCAACGAATTTCACAGCACCTGGATCGGCAACAAGGCCGTCTATCGCACCCGCATGGCGCTGGCCGACGGCGCGGAACTCATCATCCTGGCCCCCGGCGTGCGCGAGTTCGGCGAGGACCAGGGCATCGACAGGCTCATTCGCAAGTACGGCTATCGCGGAACTCCCTGCACCTTGAAAGCCGTCAACGAGAATCCCGAACTGGCCAACGATCTGGGCGCGGCCGCGCATCTCATCCACGCCAGCTCCGAAGGGCGCTTCAAGATCACCTGGTGTCCCGGCCATCTCACCCGCGAGGAGATTGAAGGCGTCGGCTACGCCTATGGCGATCTTTCTGACATGTGCGCGCGCTACGATCCACGCCAGCTCCGCCACGGCCTCAACCAGGTTGACGGCGAAGAAATCTTTTTCATCGCCAATCCGGGGCTGGGTCTGTGGGCGCATCCCAGCCGTCTCTAAGAGCGGACCCGAAAACAAGACTCCAAATAACAGGAATGAGAATGACGAATCCAAAATTGAAACTCGGCAAGTATTCGGTCGGCACCGGCGACCGCTTTGCGCATCAGGCCAAAGCCCAGTTGCAGGCCTGTGTGCAGGCGCTCGCGAACGGTGTCGAAGTTGTCCCCGTCTGGAACAAATCCAACCGCGAGCACACCATCATCGGCTCGGAACCAGTCTCCGCGCGTCAGGCCGCCGACGCGGCCGTGATGGCCCTGGGCTGGAAGCTGCCCTACTACCTCGACGCCGACCACATCACCACCCAGACCGTCGACCGCTTTCTCTCGCCCTGCGACTTCTTCACCATCGACGTGGCCGACTTCATCGGCCAGCCCGCTCAAGCCGCAGACATCGACAGCTTCGTCAAGCGCCACCCCGAGCTCGAGGGCAGCATCGAGCTCGCCGGCGTCGATGAGCCGTTCGAGATCGCGCGCCAAACCCTCACCGCAACCGCGCAGAAATTTCTCGCCGCCGTCGCCAAGGCCGGCGAAGTCTATCGCAGAATTGAAGGCGCCAAGGGCGCCGGCAACTTCATCTCCGAGGTCTCGATGGACGAGACCGATCGCGCCCAGAGCCCCGTCGAGCTGCTCATCATTCTCGCCGCCATCGCCGATGAAGGCATTCCCGTGCAGACCATCGCGCCCAAATTCAGCGGCCGCTTCAACAAGGGCGTGGATTACGTGGGCAACGTGGCCCAGTTCGAGCGCGAGATGGCCCTCGACGTTGCGGCCATCGCCTACGCCGTAAAGCAATACGGTCTGCCCGGCGATCTCAAGCTCAGCGTCCACTCCGGCAGCGACAAGTTCTCCATCTATCCCGCCATCCACTCCACCATGCAGCGCTCCGGCGCCGGCGTGCACCTCAAAACCGCGGGAACCACCTGGCTCGAAGAGCTGATCGGGCTGGCCGAAGCCGGCGGCGAAGGCCTCGCCCTGGCCAAGGAGGTGTACGCCGAGGCGCTCGCCCATCGCGAAGAACTCTGCGCGCCCTACTCGACCGTGATCGACATCGATCCGGCCCGCCTGCCCTCCGCCGAAGAAGTGCGCGGCTGGTCGTCGGCGCAGTACACCTCCGCGCTGCGCCATGTGGAAGCGGCAGCCGCCTACAATCCCAGCGTGCGCCAGTTGCTGCACGTCGGATTCAAGGTGGCCGCAAAAATGGGTCCCCGTTATCTCCGCCTGCTCGAAGCCAATGAAGCTGTGATCGCCAAAAACGTAACCGAAAACCTTTTCGATCGCCACATCGCTCCGGTCTTTCTAGGCCGCAGCGGATAGCTAACTCGCTAACTTGCTAACTTGCTAACTCGCTAACTTGCTACCTTGCTAACTCGCTAACTTGCTAACTTGCTAACTTGCTAACTTGCTAACTTGCTAACTTGCTAACTTGCTAACTTGCTAACTTCCGCGAAGCGGATGCTACCTCGAGAAAAAAAGCAATAGCAATTTAAGCTGCGATCCATTACGGAGAACCAATGAGCACAAATCTTTTCAGCCTTGAAGGAAAAACCGCGGTCGTCACCGGAGGAACTTCCGGAATCGGCCGCGCCATGGCTTTCGGCCTGGCTGACGCCGGCGCCGACGTCGTCCCCACCGGCCGCCGCGAGCAGCAGGTGAACGAAGCCGCCGCCGAGATCGAGGCCCGCGGCCGCAAATCCCTGCGCATCCCATCGGACGTGGGCGACCGCGCCTCGCTCGAGAAATTGCTCGCCGCCGCGCTCTCGGCCTTCGGCAAGGTCGATATCCTGGTCAACTGCGCCGGCATCATCAAGCGCACCCCCACGCTCGATCTAAGCGAAGAGGAGTGGTCCAGCATCCTCAACACCAATCTCACCGGAACGCTGCGCGCCAGTCAGATCTTCGGCCGCCACATGGTGGAGCGCGGCTACGGCCGCATCGTCAATATCGCTTCGCTGAACAGTTTTGTCGCGCTCACTGAGGTTGCGGCCTACGCGGCCAGCAAGGCAGGCGTGGCCTCGCTCACCCGTTCGCTCGCCGTGGAGTGGTCGAAGAAAGGCGTCACCGTCAACGCCATCGCGCCCGGCGTCTTCCGCACTGACATCAACGCCAGGCTGCTCGACAGCACGCCGCGCGGCCAGGAGCTGCTGATGCGCACGCCCATGGGCCGCTTCGGGAAAACCGAAGAGCTGGTCGGCGCCGCCGTTTATCTCGCCTCCGACGCTGCATCCTTCGTCACCGGCGAAGTCCTGGTCGTCGACGGCGGCTTCCTCGCCAGCGGCGTCAACCAGTAACTCCCGTCCCGCAAGACTGGGTGCCCCAGGTCCCGCTTCTGGGACCTGGGAAAGTACGACACCCAATCCTCACCGCAGAGTTACCTGCGCGCCCGCCTCTTGGATGATCCCCTCACCCTGTTCCGCCTGCACCACCACGTTCGTCCCGGTCACGTCTGCATACCCGATCGTCAACCCGGTCTTGGCGCTGATCTTTACATTCTTCAGCACTACATTCTGAACCGGCGATTCCGGCAGCCCCGCAATCGCCCCGGCCACGGCGCCGCCTGTCGCGGTCACGTTCTCGATCGTAATGTCGTGGAAATGCGGCGTCAGCCGCGTCACCGGCTGCGGCGCTTCGTCTGCCGGCGGCAGAATCTTGGGATAGTACTCGCTGATGACGATCGCGTACTTCACGTCCTTCATATCCAGGTCGCGGAACACCAGGTGGCTCACGTCGTGGCCCCGGTCGCGATTGGCCTTCACGCGAATGCCGTTGTCCGTGCCTTCAAAGTGAATCCGTTCCGCCAGGATATTCTGCGCTCCGCCGGAAAGCTCGCTGCCCACTGACACTCCGTGCCCGTGCATGAACGTGCAATCGCGAATCGTAATATTCGTGCTCGGCGAATCCGGGCCCGGCGAATTGATGGGGCCCGACTTGATGGCCACGTTGTCGTCGCCCACGTCGGAGTACACGTGCTCGATCAGCACGTTCGACGACGAGAACGGATCGATCGCGTCGGTGTTGGGCGAAGGATACGGGGCCAGAATCCGCACATTGCGAATCGTCACGTCGTCTGAGTAGTACGGAACCAGTTGCCACATCGGCGAGTTCTGGACCGTGATCCCTTCCACGAGCACGTGTTTGCAATGATCGAAGATCACCAGCTTGGGCCGCGCGTGGCCGTTGCCCAATATGCCGTGGTCGTGCACGCTTCGCGCCTCCTGCCACCAGCTCCCACCGTTTCCGTCGATGGTCCCCTCGCCGGTGATCGCGATATTTTCGGCGTCCGTCGCGCTCACCAGCGGCTGCGCGTCGGGAAGATGAAACTCGGTCTTGGCCGGATAATCCGCGTGATCGGGCGAGCCCAGCAGCGTGGCGCCCTTGTCGAGCTGGAGCGTGATGTTGCTCTTGAGCACGATGGGCGCGCTCACATACGTGCCCGACGTCAGGCGCACCGTGCCGCCGCCTTTCTGCGCGCAGGCGTCGATGGCGCTCTGGATCGCGGCCGTATCCTTGCTCGCCCCGTCGCCCTTCGCGCCGTAAGCGCGAACAGCGCAGGTTGCGGATGCGTGCAGCGCGCCTGCACCTCCGGCAACCAGCAAACCGGTCAGAACCTCAACGGCAAGCAGGCGATGGCATAAGTTTTTCTGTCGAATCATGGGCACCTCTCGATCAGCCGGATTTCGTGCCCAACCATCATACCTCGGTTACCGGCCGGTGGTCCTACCACAGGACCCGGCCTGCGCGTGCGCCGGGCGCGCTCTTCCGGTTTTGCTCATGCATGGTACAAAATCGCCGCGTCTCTACCCCGCGCCGAAGCGCCCATCCGGATTTCCGGCCCGGGAATCCGTCGCGCCGCGCACTCCCTCCCTCGTGCTCGCCTGCCCAACACAGCCAGCATGCGGCGTCCCTCGCCGCATGCGCTTCAATCCATTTTGGGAGACTCGTCGGCAAACCCGCGGCGCAGACCGCGCTCACGAGGCATCGGGGCTCTTCGCCGGCAGGCGCACGATGAATCGCGTATGGCCCGGCTCCGATTCGACATCGATTTTGCCGCCGAATTTCTGCGTCACGATCCGGTGAACGATCTCCAGGCCCAGCCCCGTGCCCGACCCCTGCGGCTTGGTGGTAAAAAACGCCTCGAAGATGTGCGGCAGCACCTCGGCCGGAATTCCCGATCCCCGATCCGCAACGCTCACCGCCAGCCAGCCCGGCTCGGTCCAGGTCGCCACCTGGATCTGCCCATCCGGGGGCGAAGCGTCCACCGCGTTGTCGATCAGATTCGTCCACACCTGGCTGAGCGCCGAGCCCCGGGTCAGGATGGTCGACGGCGACGCCGCAAACTTCTTCTCCACCGAGATATTTTTAGTGCGCAGCTTGTGGTTCAGGATGGTCAGCGTGCTTTGCAGGCTGTCGTGTACGTCCAGTTCCTTGCCCGCCGAGCGTTCGTCGTAAGCGAATTTCTTTACCGCCATCACCAGGTCGGAGACGCGCGAAATGCTCTCTTCAATCGCGCACACCAGCGACACGCTCGAAACCAGCGCCTCCAGCCAGTTGAGCGCATCGGAAAAGCTGCCCGCCTCGAAGGCCGCTCGGGCGCAGGCCAATTCTTCCGTCTTGAATCCAATGCTCACCAGCGCCGGCCCGATGGTAAACGCATTCTCGACTCCCGCCGAATCGAGCCACTCCGACATGGCCTCTTCGGCGTCCGCCTGTTCCAGGCTGCTCATGGCGGGCAGGTGGCAGCCGGCCATCGCATGTTCCAGCAGGTCGCGCATGCATTCCAGTTGTTCGGGAGTCTTCTGCTTCACGCTGTTCCGCAGGCTCAACTGCTGCAGCCGCAGCAGGTTCTCGCGCAACTGCGAAGCCGCCCGCTTGGCCGCCGAACCGGGATTGTGCAGCTCGTGCATCAGCCCCGCGGCCAGCGTTCCCAGCGAAACCAGCTTCTCGCGGTGCAGAGCCTCCACCTGGTAAGCCTGCAGACGCTGCGCCATGTCCGCCAGAACCACGCTGCGCACCGACGGGCAGCAGGCCAGCATGGACCAGAACTCCTGCTCGCCGAAGCGCAGCAGCACCGAATCCTGCGCCGCCACCACCCGGAACATTGACGGCGTGCGGCCCATAAGCAGCGGCACCTCGCCAAACCCCTCCCCGGCATGCGCAAACCCGGCCACCGTCCAGCTTCCGTCTTTCTCCGGCCGCTCGGCCCGCGCTTCGCCCTCCAGCAGCAGCCAGTAGTAGCGTGCCGTCTGCCCTGACTCGGCTACCGTGGTGCCGGCCTTGGCCCGCACCCGCTCCGCGCGCTCCACCCCGCTCAACGCATCGGGACTGGTTCCGGAGAACGGGCGAGTCTGAAACAGCGCCTCGCCGAGATCCCCCAACAGAATCGGCTCGACCTCAATCGGTTGTCCGCCTTCGCTCATCCCGCCGTCCGTGCTCATTTAGAATTCCATGTCCTAAGCTCTATTCATAAAATGCCGTGGTCGAACAAACGCTCTCAACCCACCACCAACCCAAACCCACCCCACTCTACCCACCACAAAACGAGGGTGCCCCAGGTCCCGATTTTGGGACCTGGGATACCACGAACCCAAACCCCCACCAACCCACCAACCCCTAAAACCCCGCCAGATACTGATGCACCAACTGCACTGCAATCGAGCCCTCGCCCACCGCGGAGGCCACCCGCTTCACCGAACCGTGCCGCACATCCCCGGCCACAAACACTCCCGGTACGCTCGACTCCAGCAGAAACGGCTCGCGCCGTTCCCTCCACACCTCCGTCAATCCGCCGTCGCTGTGCAAATCCGGCCCCGCCAGCAGGAAGCCATACTTGTCGCGCAGCACGCAGGCCGGCAACCAGGCCGTCGCCGGAGCCGCGCCGATAAACACGAACAGCGAACTGGCCGGATGCTGCGACTCCCCGTTCGGCCCCTGCAGCCGCACCGCTGCCAGGCGCTCTTCGCCAAGGGCCTCCACCACCTGCGTCCGGGTCTCCACCACAATATTCGATGTTCCAGCAATCTCATCGATTAAGTATTTCGACATCGTGGCCGAAAGTCCATCGCTCCGCACCAGCATCGTCACCTTGGAGGCATATTTGGCAAAGTGCAGGGCTGCCTGCCCCGCGGAGTTGGCTCCGCCCACCACAAAAACCTCCTCGCCCTTGCAGGCCACCGCTTCCACCAGCGCGGCTCCGTAATAAACGCCCCGCCCCGTCAGCCGTTCCGCGCCCGGCACATCGAGCTTGCGGTATTGAACCCCGGGCGCCAGCAGCACGGTATGGCTCGAAACCTCGCGCCCGTCGGCCAGCGTCACAAACCGGTATTGCCCCTCGATGCGCAGGCCGATAGCTCGCTGCATCAGGAATTCGGTCCCGAATCGCAATGCCTGAGTGTAGGCGCGGCGGCCCAGGTCCGCCCCCGTGACCCCGGAGGGGAACCCGAGATAATTCTCGATGCGCGAACTGGAGCCGGCCTGTCCGCCCGGCGCTTCGGGCTCGATCACCAGCGTGCGCAAACCCTCGCTGGCCCCGTATACCGCCGCCGCCAGTCCCGCCGGACCCGCGCCCACCACCACCATGTCGTAGAAATCCTGCACCGCCTGGGTGCTCAGCCCTACGCGTGCGCCCAGCTCTTCCAGCTCCGGATCCACCAGCAGGCTGCCGTCGGCAAACAGCACCACCGGCAAGCGCGCCGGGTCCAGTTGCCGGTCCGTCAGCAGCTTGATCACCTCCGGATCGTCGGTCACGTCCATCCAGCGGTAAGGCACGTGGTTGCGGGAGAGAAAATTGCGCACCTTGTGGTCTCTCAGCATCCAGCGGTGCCCGATCACCCGCAGCCCTTCGAAAGGCGGACGGTAGCCGGCCTGCCAGTCCTCCAGCAGGTCGGTGATCACCGGGTAAAGCTTTTCCTCGGGCGGATCCCAGGGCTTGTTCAGGTAGTAGTGAATGCGCGCGGAGTTGATCGCCCGGATGGCCGCTTCGGTATCCGCATAGGCCGTCAGCAGCACCCGCCGCGCCTCCGGGTACAGCGGACGCGCCCGCTCCAGGAACTCCACGCCGGTCATCCCCGGCATGCGCTGGTCGCTGATGAACAGCGCCACAGGCTCCTCGCGCGTCTTCAGTTGAGTCAGCGTATCCAGCGCCGCCTGCCCGCTGGCGGCGCGCATTACCCGGTAGGCCGCTCCATATTGCCGGCGCAGGTCCTGCACCACTGCCTCCAGGACGCTCACATCGTCGTCTACCGCCAGCAGAATCGGCCTTGCCATATATCCTCAGTTTACGGTCGCCATCCCCCATCCGGGTCAGTCGCCCGCGCGTACCGGCTCGGGAATTCAAGATCCGCGCGGAACCCGTCTCCGGAACCGCTTCCGGGTGAACAAAAGTGGCATTGACCTACCGCAAGTAGGTCGGCTAGAAGGGACTAGGACACTTCGAAAGTGTAGCAAATAGGAACACTGCCAAGAGCGGGTTCCGCTTTGCCGATAGTCTCGGGAAGGACGGAAGTCAAGGGCCTCCCGTTGCAAGCCGGCGCCTCGGGATCTTGGCCACCATCCGCGCACCGGATTCGGCGAAAGCAGGTTTCCATTCAGGGATATGAGGATGCAAGGTATACAACATGAATAAAATCATCCTGGCCGATTCGCAGGCGATCTTCCGCGCCGGTACCGCCAAAGTGCTGGCTATGGACGAGGATCTGCGCATCATTGCTCAATGCACTGACCTTGAGCGCATGTACCACGCCATCACCACTTTTCCCTCCGCGATCGTGCTCTTTGCCGCCTCGTTGCACCCCGATTTTCCGCGGTTGCGCGTCATGCTGGAGACGGTGGGAAGCCGGGGCATCGTCATCGCCGAAAATAACGACGCCGCCGGAAACTACCTCCAGCAGGGCTTTCGCGGGGTGGTCTTCCGCAGCGTCACCGGTCCCACGTTGGTCGAGTGCGTGCGCCGGGTCGCCGCCGGCGATACCTGGCTGCCGGCCCAGATCGTGCAACCCGATTCGCCTCAGGAAGATATGGTCGGCACCCGGGTTCGCGACCGCCTCACTCCCAAGGAAATGCGCATCGTCGCCCTCATCGTGCAGGGCTGCAAGAACCGCGAGATCGCCCTCCGCCTCAAGACCACCGAGCAGGTCATCAAGAACTACCTGCGCTCCATCTACGACAAAACCGGCGTAGGCGACCGCCTGGAGCTGGCCTTGTTCACCATCCACCACCGCGTCCTGGCCCAGGCCGCCGCTGAAGTGGGCAGCAAGCTCGAAGCCGAAGAACAGTCCCAATCCGACGCCGTCGCCTGAGCGAAGACCGGTTCCTGACCAACCACTCAGGCCACACCACAAAATCCGGGTGCCCCGGGTCCCGTTTCTGGGACCTGGGATACCACCAACCCCTGCTCACTGCACGAAACGCCGATCAGCAAAGCGCAGCGCGAATGTCGGAGAGCGTGACCATCAGCATCATCGGCTCTTGAGGGCTCGGGTCAAAGCCCAGCGCCAAATAAAAATTCTTCGCTTCCTTCGATATCGCGTGCACCACGATCCCGCGAATTCCAATCGCATCCGCGGCATTCGCTACGCGCTCGGCGGCATCGCGAAACAGCGCGCGTCCCAGGCCTTGCCCCTGCCAATTCCGATCCACGGCCAGCCTCGCCAGCACCGCCACTGGAATTGGATTGGGCATATTCCGCCGGAATCGGCCCGGAGCGCTCTCCACCGAGACCGCGCCCGAGGCCAGCGCATAATGGCCGGCCACGCGCTGCCCGACGCAAGCCACATACGTGCGCGAAGCGCCGCTCGCCTGGTTGGCGCGCGCCCTGCGCCTCAGCCAGTCGTCCAGCGTAGGCTCGCCGCAGAGGAACTCTTCTAGTTCGTGCGGTTCCCCGAGCAGTTCCGGGGGACGCAGCCGGCTTATTTCTCCCATGGCGCGGTCGCATCGAGCGAGCGCCGCAGCCGGGCATTGGGCCGCGGCGGGGCATCGAGCCGTTTTAGGAACTCGGCATAAGCCCTCGGGCTCACCGCAAAGACCGTGCGGTCAAGGAGCGCATTTTCGGCGGCGCCGCGTGCGGCGCTCAGCACAAAGTCAGTGCGCGTCTTGCCCGTCAGCCCCGCCGCCTGATCGATCAGCCCGCGCAACTCTGGCTTGATGCGCAGGTTCAATGTCGCGCGTTTGCCTTTGGCCGCTTCAACCGTCGGCATAGTGATTCTTCACCTCTTGAAACCATTCTATCCGAATGTAACGTCAATGTCATTACAAGAATATCCGGGTGCCCCAGGTCCCGATTCCGGGACCTGGGATACCACCAACCCCACGCGAGCGATCAGCGAGCCTCCGCCGCGCGCAGCGCTTCCGCCACGCTCTTGGCCTGGGTAAACAGGTAAAGATAATCCGGCCCGCCCGCCTTCGAGTCCGTCCCGCTCATGTTGAACCCCCCGAAGGGGTGTGCGCCCACCATCGCTCCGGTGCATTTGCGGTTGAAGTAGAGATTGCCCACGTGGAACTCGCGCCGGGCCTGGTTCAGCCGCTCCCGGTCGGCCGTATACACCGCGCCGGTCAGCCCGTACTCGGTGTTGTTGGCAACCTCCAGTCCCTCCGCGAAGCTGCCCACCCGGATCACCGCCAGCACCGGCCCGAAGATCTCCTCCTGCGCCAGCACGCCGCGCGGTGGGATGTCGGCAAAGATCGTTGGCTCAAGATAGTACCCGCCCTCGGCCGTCGTGGGCGCGTTCCCCCCGGCAACCAGACGTCCCTCTCGCTTTCCCGCCTCGACGTAATGCAGCATCGAAGCCAGTGCCGCCTGGTTGACGACCGGACCCATATTGGCATTTCCCGCCGGATCGCCCACCGTCAGCCGGCCTGCCCGCTCCCGCAGCCGCTCGACAAACACATCGTAGATGGGAGCCTCCACGATGGCCCGCGAGCAGGCCGAACATTTCTGCCCGCTGAATCCGAAAGCGGACGCCATCACCCCGTCCACCGCCGCATCCAGGTCCGCATCCGCGCACATCAGGATCGAGTCTTTCCCGCCCATCTCGAGAATCGTCCGCTTGATCCAGATCTGTCCCGGCATCGTTCGCGCCGCGCGCTCGTGAATCTCCAGTCCCACCGCCTTTGACCCGGTGAAGGCGATGAATCGCGTCCTGGGGTGCTCCACAATGGCGTTGCCGAAGGCCGCGCCGGAGCCGGGGCAGAAGTTCACCACCCCATCCGGCATGCCCGCTTCCTCCAGCACTTCCACAAACTTGGCGGCAATGGTTGGAGCATCGCTTGAAGGTTTCAGGACCACCGTATTCCCGCTCACGATGGCCGCCGCCGTCATGCCCGCCATAATCGCGAAAGGAAAATTCCAGGGCGGAATCACCGCGCCCACCCCCAGCGGAATGTAAAGCAGCTCATTGCGCTCGCCGGGATACTGGATCGGCGTTGTCGCGCCGGCCAGCCGCAGCGCCTCGCGGGCATAGAACTCCAGAAAGTCGATGGTCTCGCCCACATCCGCGTCGGCTTCGGCCCAATTCTTCCCCACCTCGTAAGTGAGCCAGGCCATGAACTCGAACTTGCGCTGCCGGATGATCGCGGCCGCATTCAGCAGCAGTGAAACCCTCTCGTCCGCCGATGCCCTGCTCCAAAACTCAAAAGCGCGGAGCGCCGCGGCCATGGCTTGCTCGGCGTGCTCCGCGCCGGCCTTCTGGTGCATGCCCACCACCTGCGCCGGCCGCGCGGGATTCAGCGACAGGATCTTGTCCGCGGTCTTCACCCGCTTTCCGCCGATCGTCAGGCTGTACTCCTGGCCAAGCTGCAACGCCACCTGTTCCAGCGCCGCGCGCATCGCCCGTTCATTGCCCGGCGTCTTGAAATCGACAAAGGGCTCGTTGGCAAACACGCCATGGGGCGTGCGCGGTTGAATGGCAGTAGGGAGACTCGCAGCGGCCGTCATAGTCACAGTTTATTCCAGATTCCAATCAGCCCGGATCGCAAGGCATGTTCCGAAGCCGGGACTGGTAGGCCGGGACTGGTAGGCCGGGACTGGTAGGCCGGGACTGGTAGGCCGGGACTGGTAGGCCGGGACTGGTAGGCCGGGACTGGTAGGCCGGGACTGGTAGGCCGGGACTGGTAGGCCGGGACTTCAGTCCCGGCACAAAGTCCACAAGCCAATAGCCTCCTCCCAACTCGCCGAAAAGCCCGGCGGAAGAAGCACGAAGTGTCAGGGCACGACTTCAGTCGTGCCGTAGGAGCCTCAAATGAATTGAAGGGCTTTAGCCCCTGGGGGTGTTTCTCGAGAGCTTTGCCTAATATTCAGCCTCTTCCACGCGGCTTCAACCTCCACCCAACGCACCCATCCCCTTACCCTGCCTCACTTACGCGACCAATCCTCACCTGCAAAATGAAGAAAGGCCGCCGTCCCATGCGCCGCACACTTCCGCCGCGGGAGACCCGATAAGCCCTACTGCACCACCTGCCGGCTCTTGATCTCGTTGAGCAGCGCCTCCACCCGGTCCTCGCTTTCGAGCGCGCGAAACTTGTCTTCGAGCGTCTCCGGGTTCAGCAGCTCGCTGGTCGCCGCATTCTCGGCAGACTTCACTTGCACTTTGCTCTTCATCCGCTTCAGCGCGTTCTCCTGGTCCACGCCCACCACCTGCTGCGCCTTGCTGGCCCGGCCCACCACTTTGGCGCGGCGATGTTCGGCCACCAGCATCTCGCAGTGCGCGCGGGTTTCGCTCAGCTTCTGTTCCAGCTTGCGCAGCGCCTGCCGCAAATTGTCCGCCTCCGTCTTCTGGTCCTCGGCCTGCGCGGTGAATCCCGCCGCCAGTTGATCCTGGCTCAACACCCGCTCCAGCGCGGCGCGGGCCAGGTCGTCGCGTCCCTTCTCCACGGCCAGCTCCGCTTTGCGCCGCCATTCGGAAGACTCCTGCTCGTGCTCGGCGCGTTTCTTCTCGAGCAGCCGCTGGTCGGCAATGGCGATCGCCACCTGCGTCTTCACCTGCAGCAGTTGGTTCTCCATGTCCAGGACAATCTGTTTCATCATCCGCTCCGGATCCTCGGCCTTCTCCACCAGGTCGTTCAGATTGGCGCGAAGCAATGTGCTTACTCGCTCGAGCAACGACATTGGAATTCCTCCTTCGGTTCTTGAATGCCAAACGCTACAGCGGTTCCGCAGTTACTGTGTCCCGAAACCACGGCTGCCAAGTGGATTTTTCCTCAAGCCGGGGCCCCAGCGACAGGTCTTCGTCGCTGGGGTGGAAGAAAAATCCACCCAACACCGAGGTTTGAAACGGCTATAACAACTGCGGAAACGCTCTAGCTCTCCGGCCGTTTGATTTTGTACCAACCGTGGGTGCCCCAGGTTCGGCGTGTTCTTGTCTTTGCGCCTAGCCTGGGACAGCACGGACCTCAATTGCAACACACAGAATTACGCGGTCGGAAACCTAGACTCCGTCGCCGCCTTCCGCCCCGTTCACGCTCTTCGCCCCGTCCACGGTCTTCGGCTTCGGCTTCATCGCCTGCACGTTGGAAATCAACTGCCGCAGGTCCATGCCGCTCAGCGCCTCGAACAGTGCCGGCACCTGCGCGGCAATCTTGGTCATGTCGCCGGTAATCTTGTGCACCCCGGCGGCGCCATCGTTGCCGGTGGACACAATGGTGATCTTGTCCACCTTGCTCAGCGGCTCGGCCATCGCCCGCACCACGTCCGCCATGTTGGTCAGCAGCTTGTCCACTACCGCGGCCTGGTTCCACTCCTGGTAAGCCTCGGCCTTCACGTTCATGGCCTTGGCTTCCGCCTCGCCTTTCTGGAAGATGATGGAAGCCTCGGCCTCGCCTTGCGTCCGGATCGCAGCCGCACGTCCTTCGGCTTCTGCTGTCAGCCGGTTCTTCTCCGCGGCCGCCATATTCTCGATCCGCTGCC
Organism: uncultured Acidobacteriaceae bacterium; assembly: GCA_963770555.1. Lineage (GTDB taxonomy): Bacteria > Acidobacteriota > Terriglobia > Terriglobales > Acidobacteriaceae > Telmatobacter. The sequence continues at coordinate 1,013,681 of CAVYQC010000005.1, read as the reverse complement.
GCTCGATCTCCGCGCCCTTCAGCACCGTTGCGATCAATTCCTTTTCATGGCGCGAGATCTCGGCCTCCTGTACCTTGATCTGGCCCTCTTTCTCCACCTGCTGCACCTTCACCTGCTCGGCCGTCACCTGCTGCTGCATCACGTTGGTCTGCAGCTCGTACGCCTTGTCGGCCGTTGCCTGCTGGCGCTTGCTCAGCTCTGTGTACTGCGCCTTTTTGATGTCCAGATCGCGCTGCGCCTCGGCCTGCCGGGTCTGCGACGCCGTCTCCGCAATCACCCGCTCCTGGTCGGCCTGGGCTCTGGCAACCGCGGCCTCGCGCTGCGCATTCGCGCGCTGGATCGCCGTGTCGCGCTCCGCTTCCGCGGTCGCCACGTCCGCATCGCGCTTGATGCGCGCAATATCCGGCCGGCCCATGTTCGAGATGTATTCGTTCTTGTCGCGCACCTCCTTGATGGTGAACGAAATCACTTCCAGTCCCATCTTGCTCATGTCGTCCGCGCAGGTCCCGCGCATGCGGTCGCCCACCATCTCCGGCTCCTTGACAATCTGCTCGACGGTCAACTGCCCGATGATGCCCCGCAAATGGCCTTCCATCACCAGCCGGATCAGCGCCTCGCGCTGCTGCGGCGGCTTGGTCAAAAACTGCTCGGCCGCGGTCAGAATCGACGCCTGGTCGCTGCGCACCTTGATCTGCGCCACGGCTTCAACCGTCACCGCCACGCCCTGCTTGGTGTAAAGATCCTGCTGCGGCGCCACGTCGAAGCTCATCAGCTCCAGGCTCAGCTCGCGGCAGTTCTCCACCATGGGAAAGATCACCGTGCCGTGGCCCTTGATCACCCTCGGGCCCCGGAACCCGTAAACCACCAGCGCCTCGTTCGGCCCGGCTTTGCGGTACATCCTGGCTAGAATGCCCATCAAAAGGATCAGCACCAATGCACAGATCCCGGCAATCAGAACAATATCGCTCGTCAGTACGTTCATCATTGTGTTCCCGGTCCCTTCGCCCGGGAGGGTAAGTGCCCGATGGTTTCAATCGTCGACGTTTCAGCCGTCGACGGTTTCAGTAATTGATGGTTTCACTGCTTCGCTTCATTGCTCCGGCCCGGCTTTGCGGCCATTCCTCGGAAACATCTTGGCCAGCAGCCCCAGCAGGAAAATCCCCGCCAGGATGGCCATGTTCGTGATCAGCACGTCTGTATTCGTCATTGCAAGCCTCAGCACCCCTTTCCCAGTGGTCAGGAATCAGGGATCAGCGATCAGGGATCAGCGATCAGTTACCTGTCTTGAGTCCCTAAGTCCCTAGTCCCAGTTCCCTATTCCCTATTCCCTATTCCCTAGTCCCTCAGTCCCAGTTCCCTATTCCCTATTCCCTATTCCCTCAGTCCCTCAGCCCCTAGTCCCTCAGTCCCTAGTCCCTATTCCCTAGTCCCTAGTCCCTAGTCCCCGCTTCCTGCTCCTCGTCCCACTTCCGTACATATGCAATCCCCTTTTCATAGCGGACCGCATAAACCTCATCCTGTTTTTGAATCGGCTCACCGTCCTCGGAGCGCGCCGGAACTGACCGCACCGCGCCCATCTGTTCATAGACCATCTCCCCGGTTCCGCCCGTCCGGATGGCCGCCGACACACGGCCCACTGCGCCCACCACCCCGGTCTCGTCGGCCGTCAGCTCGCGCTCATGCGGCAGCAGAACGCGGGTAAGAAAAAGAAACACGATCGCTCCGCCGGCCAAACCGCAAGCCGCGGCCAGCAGCAGCACCACCGCGGCCACAAAACTTCCGTGCCGCGTAATCAGGAAACCCGCCGCGCCGAACCAGCACAGAAAAATCATCAGTGAAAATGCGTTCCACCACGGAACCGTACCTCCGGTCTGCCCGGTCTTCATCCCCGAACCGCCCTGCGCCAGGTGCGGAACATGTCCCCCGTGCGGCATGTGCGGCACGTGCACATGCCCGGCAAAGTGCCCCATGCCGCCCAAGAGCGAAACCGCGCTCAACAGCAGCCCCACCAGAAAACAAATCAGGTAGAAAGATTCCCAGGTCATCGTTGTGCCCCCGCTTTCCCACCCCGCGCTTTTTTCTCTTCCCTGATCCCTGACCCCTGCCGGGGTCCCCGGCGAACGATTGTTGCTCGCTGGGGTGGCTGATCCCTGACCCCTGCCGGGGCCCCCGGCGAGCGATGGTTGCTCGCTGGGGTGTCTGATCCCTGTTCCCTATTCTCTATTCCCTGTTCCCTGCCTTTCGGCCTCAGCACTTCGGCCAGCCGCGGCATCAGCCCCGGCGTCTCCAGAATCGCCTCCAGAAGCAGCAGACACTCCCGCGAGTGCTCGTGACGCGCCAGCGTCAGCAGCGCCTGCTTCAGCTCCGGATCGCGCCGGAACCGCTCCGCCCCCGACACCAGCCACAGATCGATCTTGTCTTCCTCGTGCCCCACCGCGCTCTGCAGCTCCGGCGAATAGCCCTCCGGATCGTCCACCAGGTAACCGGGATGCACCTTGAAAAAGGCCGAAAGGATCTGCCGCGTGGTGTTCGTCACGTGCGGCCGCGCCCCCGATTCGATCTGCGAAAGATAGCTCTGGCTCAGCCGCGAGCCGGTCTCGGCCTCGATGGCCCGCACCAGCTCCTGCTGGCTCATGGCGCGGTCGATGCCCCGCAGGCTGCCTTCCACCTCGCGCAGATAGCGGATTTTTTCTCCCAGCTTCATGGTCTTGCCTGCAATCGTTCCCATCCCGGTCCAAAGTGAATCGCAAATTGCAATAACTCTATCGCAATTTGCGATAGAGCGCAACAAAAATCCGCAATGCCCCTGTGGAAAACTCCGCCCTCTCAAAGTAAACTCTTCGATTCAAAAGAGTTCGCACTGAAGAGTGCAGACTTTGCAGCTGGCTTCAAGCCTCGCGGACGAAGCACGAAGTATCACAGCACGGCTTCACAGCTTGCTGAAAGACTCCTTTCGGAGGGAGGCGGGGGTTTCAACCCCCGCATAAAGCCAGCAAAATCAACAGGGGCTTTAGCCCCGGAGGGATGTTCCTGGGGCACTGGTGAAACTCAAGCCTTTTTCCGCAGGCCTGTTCGGCCCAGGGGGACCCGTGCGCCACCCGGGGTGCCCCAGGTCCCGACGCCGGGGTCCCCAGCGACAGGTCTTCGTCGCTGGGGTGGTCCGGGACCTGGGATACCAAAGTCCTCAACCGAGGCAAAGGAGCCATCACTTCCGCGTCGGATCCACCGCCCCGCTCGGAATCGCGATCTTCCGTATCTCCGCCGGCGGATCGCCCAGCGGCTTCTCTCCCGCCGCCAGCGAAATATTCTGATACGTCGTGCTGCCCGCCGCCGGCTGAAACGCCGTCGCAGCCAGGTACACCGGCTCGGCCTTGGTGTTGGCAATGGCCACGTAGAGCTGCGGCGTCGCCGCTGCCTGGCCGGCCGCCGGCGCGTAGTTGATGAGGAAATAGCCGGTCGAGTCGGTATAGGCAAAGCCATATTCCCGCTGGTACGCCTTGGTCTTGTCCACCAGGTACACGGTAAGCTGGCCGCTGGGTTTGAGCTGCGCGTCGTAAATCCGCCCGTGCAGCGCCCAACCCGTCGCAGCCACCGTGGGAGCCGTAGTGGCCGCCTGCTGGCTGGCCACCGAGATGCGCGCTACCGTGGCGTTGCCCGCGGTCACCGCCGCCTCCGCCTTCACCACCCGCGGGTCGCTGGCGCCATATTTCGCCTTCAGCGCCGCGGCCGAGCGCGTCAACAGCGAGACCCGCGCCTGGTGTACCAGGCCCAGGTTCTGCACCGAGCCGGCTGCTGCGCTGTCGGCCGCGGTCACCTCCGTATTGATCTGCTCGGTCAATTGCGCGGTTGTCGGCGCGTTGCCGGTTCCTGTGCTCTGCGCGGGTGTGCTCATTCTCATTCCATCCTTTCGTAATCTAAACCGGCCTTGCTTCTTGCTGCTATCGCGCTGCGTCCGTTGGCATTCAGCCTTTCACGAATCGGGCGCAGATGTCCGTGTCGATCAGACTTGCCACCGACAGATTATTCGTGGAAGCCACCAGCGCGCCTTTGGCCCAGATGCAGCCCGTGGAGATGTTCTGCGTGGTCACGTTAACCACTCCTACGGTAACCGCGGAAAGGCCCACCGCGTAAATTGCCTCCTGGAACCGGTTGCCGACCACATTCAGGGTATAGGCCATCAGATACGCATCCAGAGTCATACCTTCGCCGGCCGCGTCTACGCTGGCATCGAGCCAGCAGTGGTTGTTGGAAAAGATCAGGTGGTCATGGGTCATGATCTCCACCGAGGCGAAACTGGTCTGAGGAACTTCCTGAATCTCCAGCTGGCAGTAGTTGTTGGTGAACAGCACCGCTCCGCTGGACGAAGTAAAGGTGGGATAGTTGTTGAAGTCTATTCCGGGATTGGACGCGATGTTGAGCAGTTCCAGAAACGAGAACACGGAAACGAACTCGATGCATGCGCCCATATTCACGATTCTCACGCACTTCAATGCCGAGGATGATGTGCCGGGAATGTTGCCGCCGCAACTGAAGTGGTTGTCGGAGATCGAGAAGGGACCGTAGCCGCGCACCGTGAAGGCCGCGCCCAGCGGCACGCGCACCACATTCTCTTCGACGCGCAGAGCCGGCAGCCCGGGCTCGAAGATCGAAAGCGAGCTGGTGCCGGTCAAATCGCCGGCCAGCGAAGGCGGCGTCACGGCCACGATTTCAATGGCGCCCGCCGTCTCGCTCGGGTTTCCGGTCTGGTCCGGCTGCGACGCATCCTCCCAGTCGCGATTGTCGATCACCTGGTTGCGGCTGATCTCCACCGATTCGCCATGAAGCAGGTAGATGCCGCACACGCCCAGCCCTGGCTGCTGGCCAAAGGTATCGATCACGTTGTCGCGGATCACCAGGCCTTCGACCGAAGGCAGCGCGATGGCGCCGTAGCCCAGAAAATCGTTGCTATCTTCGCCCGTGGCCATTGTCGCCGTGCAGCTGACTTTGTTCGCGGTAATGGTCAGCCCTTCGATGGGCACCACTTCCAGCGCCTTGGCCAGATTGTAGTACCCCACCGGCCCGATGCCGCACAGTCCAAAATCTGTAATCGTGTTGCGGTCGATGGTGATATCGGTCAGGCCCCCCGAGACAACCACGGAGCTGCCCGGCAGCGTGTTAAAAGTATAGGGGCTCGCGAGAGAGAGGAAGTTGTCGCCCGCGTTCACCATGACACCCACAATGTAGTTGGTATTGCCGAGGTTCGCGTTCAGAACCGAGTAACCGCCCAGCGTAATGCCCTGGCGGCTCCCGCCTACAATTTCGTTTTCGGCCACCAGCACCCCGGCGGACGGTCCTGCGATCTGAATCCCTCCCGGATGCAGTGTGCCCGCAGACGCCAGGGTTGCGCCCGTGTTATTTGCATCGCTCACCAGATCGTTGTAAACCGATTCGGGCAACCAGTCATTCAGATTCGTGGTGGTCTGCAGCCCTACGCGGTTGCGCACAAATTCGTTCTGATCTCCGCTCATCCAAACCCCGGCATACGTGCTCTGCTCATTGGCCATCAAAATCGTGCATTCCCTGATGCGCACCAGGTTCGCGGATACCGAAAAAATCGCCGGAAGCGCGGCAGCGGTCAACACCAGGTTCTCTACCGCGATGTCCATATCGACGGTCATAAACCACGCAGTGCCGATGGAAGTGCCGCCGCTACTGATTTCCCCGGGAACGCCGGGCACGGAAGATCCCGGCGGGGAGGCGATGAGGTATCCGGTGCCGTCAATCAGAATGCCGGCCTCGTCCGGCGCCGCTTCCACCGCAAAGTCGCGTAGCTCGATGTGCTGCGAGGTGGCAATGGAGAACACCGCGTTGATGGTCGTGGAATTGCCCTGTGATGGCGTGGGCGCCGTGTATCCCGGCGCGAGCGCCTCCGAAGCCACGCGTGTCTGTTCGCCGCAGCCGCGAATCACCACGTCCTGCATCTGCTCGATGAAGACGTTCTCGTAGTAGCGGCCGGGCAAAATCTGGATTTCGCCGCCGGAGGCAGGCAGTGCCTGAATGGCCGCCTGAATGGTTGCGTAGTCGCCGTTCGCGCCCACCGTGTAGGTATTGCAACACCCGCAAGAGCTCTCGCTCGACGGCGGCCACTCCGTGCGGCAATCGGGATACCTGGCGGGAGCAAAGGTCACAACCGAAAGCGGCGCGTAATGATGATGGATGCCGCGCGTCGGAGCCTTGTCAAGCCGGTCGATCTTGCCCGTGCTCGCGCGCGCGGCAAAGTTCCAGAAGTCGCCGCTATTGAATTGCGTGCTCGCGTTCGGTCCGAAGGTAATCGTGATGCCGCTTTCCATGATCAGCGTGGTTCCCGCCGGCGGCACCGGGATATCGCCCGTAGCTGTGTTTGCGCCCAGGTCCACCCACAGGGTCGTCGCGCCCGTTGTCGAGTCGGCCTGATAAATCTGGCCCGACTGATCCCAGCGGCGAATGCGCGTATGGCGCGACGGAGTTGTGCCATACGGTTTGCTCGGGTCCGAAACGCCCACCGGAAAATTTGCCGCCGTTTGCAGCTTATCCACCAGTTGAATGGTCTTGCCGGAGGGATCGACGCTGGCAATCAGGTGCAGCTCGCCAAACTGGCCCAGCAGCTCCAGATTGTCGTCGATCAGCTCGATCCAGTTTCCCGGCGCAAACCCCAGCACCTGGTCGCGTCCCAGGCTCAGCACCGTAAGCTGCGCCGCGCTGTTCACCGTCTGGATCGCGGTGACCCCCGTTTCCACCGACGCATTGTCGCGCGACCATTTGAAGGTCGCCGTTCCCGTCGCGGCCGGATAGGCGTTGCCCGTAGCCGCAACTCCCGGCTGGTGAATCTCCACGCGGTAGAACTGGTTCTCCATGCCCGTGTAGCCGCTGCCGCTGGTCAGGCAGCATGGTCCGGAGGTCCCGGTGTCGAAGTATCCGTTCGTCAATTGGCCGGGCTCCGCCGTCGACCACGGCGTGCTGGCGCAGGTCACGCTCGAGCCCGTCGGAGGAGTCCACAGCTTTACCTGCCACACCGTCTGGATGCGGCCGGTCGTATCCACATTCACTGCCGGATCGACCAGATGCGGATCTTCAAGATAGGTGACTGCCCGCTCCCACACGTCGAGATAGGCAAGGAACGGCCCGTTGCCTGATGGAAGCGCGCTCTGCGGATAATACGGCTGCTCCAGATAGTTGACCGTTTCCGTGGGCGTGGTTGCAGGCGGCTGTGGAGACCCGGAGAGCTCCGCCAGCGCGGGATCCCACTGTGCGTAGCCCTTTTGGCCGTGATTTTCCACCAGCAGCCCGTCCACGTACATGCGTCCGGGTCCGATGTTCACCTGAGGCCCGTCCCCAACCGAGGTCACGGTGATTTGAAACGCAAATGGCGTCGTCGCCGGGTAAACCGCGTTGTGCAGCGGGTTGCCGAAACCAAATACATCCAGCGTCTGGGCCTGGATGTGGCGCCTCAGCTCGGCGAGCCACTCATTCCAGTCGGAGTCGAGCTGGACGCGGCCCTGCTCCATCACAACGCCGCTGTAATTCTTCCAAGGATTGAATGTAAACCGGCTGGTATCGAAGCTCATCGTAGTCTCCCGTCAGTTCTGGTACACAATTCCGAATTCCATTCCGACCGGTAGATACTCCACCATCCGGATGCGCAGGTCGGACTCGCGCAGCGGGGCCAGCACAAAATGAAACGCGCCCATCTCGCCGCCGTCGCTCGCGCCGCGGCGAATCTCATCGCTGGTGGCGGCCAGCATCTTTGCGTAGCCGGGCGCGCCGTAGCGCAGCGAAAAGAAGATCGGCTGCGCCGCGGCCGGCGCCTGCACCCTGCACTTGAATCTGCGCGGCGTAACGGCGCCCGCCGGCAGAAAGCTGAAGCGCACGCACCCCGCCTGCTTGCGGTCGGCAATCAGCGGCGCCGGCCACGTGTCGCCCGTTGCCGGCTCCGCCCGGAAAATGCAGTTTGAAACCAGCGTCAGCTCGGTCGCGTGTACCTTGCCGATCACCGTGCAGCCCACCAGCGTAAGCGCGCCGCCCGCGCCCTTGTTCACCCCGTGCGGCGACGTATAAGCCACTCCGGTGTTCGCCGTCGCATCGATAATCGAGTTGCACCCGTTGAAGGTCGTGAATTGCCCCATCTCGAGTCCGCCCGTAATCGAGAGCGTGAGCGCAACCTGCAATCCTGAGGGTTCGGCAATCATAGCCGGCTGTCCCGGTTGGTTCGGTGTCCCGTCATTCGCAACCGACCACCCCGGAACCAGCGTGCAGTTGGTAACGTTCAACTGGCCGAGCAGGTTGGGGCTTCCATCCGTCAACGTTGCCGGTGCGTGGACCAGCGCAGCCGGCGACGGCGCGGCCGGCGTCATGGTCGAACCTGCCGCGATCAGCAGTCCGTTCAGAATGCAGGTCGAAGACGCGCCGCCCGTGATCGCAATCTCCTGGTCGACCACGAGCGTGGTCAGTGCGTTGTCCGCGGCGCGCAATTCGAACGTCGCCCCGGCGGGAACGTCGATCGAGAGCGCCGGAGTCGAGGGCGGCGTTCCGGTAATCGCGATGGTCTGCGTCGGCCCGATCTCCACCGCCGCCTGCCCGTCCAGCGTAAGCTGCCCGATTGCGTAGTCGATCGCATCCTGCAGCGTGTTGTAGCGCGCCACGGCGGCCGTATCCGGATACGGAAAAACCCACGCCTCATCCGTCACCGCAAACCCGTTCGGGTCGGCCGCGCGCTCATATTCGCCGCCGCCCATGGGCGCATTGAAGCCGTAATAATAGGAAACCTGAAGGTCCGCCGACGCGGAGGTGGTCGCCGGCAGCGCAATGCGGCCCGTCTCCGGATCGACCGTCGCGGCGTAATCGTCCGTCGTGGGCAAATTGATCCAGCTTCCATCCGGCGCGGCCAGGTCGCACACCTGGATCTCATAAGGATTCAGCGGCTGGCCGTCGATCGTCAGCAGCAGGCTGCCACCCGGCCCGTAGTAGCTCGCCCCCACGCCCTGCTGAATGTCGGCGCACAGCACGCGCCGCCGCAGACGGTCGGCCACGTTGAAGGGCTGCGCCGGAGCGGTGATGTCGGCGCCCTGAGAAACCGCCTTGTGAAACAGCGGAATATCCATGCCCAGCGGGTTGAAGGTATAGCGCAGCGGCTGGCCCGCAGTGTTGGTCGCCATCGCCGCGGGCGTTCCCTGCGTCACGCTGAATGCGCTCAGCGACCAGAGAAAGATCCCGATGTTTTGAATGTTGTACCGCCCTTGCTCCAGCGGAAATGTAGAATCGATCCTTCTCACGTCCACTTTGTGCGCGGTGCGGTCAAAGCCGGTATCCATGTACAGCCCCGGCTGCCACCGCCGCAGATCGGGAGCGTAGTGGTTGTCGAGGCGGATATGGTTCATGTACTGCGTGTCGGCCAGAATGCGGAAAAACTCCACCGCGTGCGCGCCCCATCCGGTTGCGTCGCGCGCCAGTTGCTCCATCACCAGCACCGTGCCCTTGCGGCGCCGGAACGAAATCGTATTCGCCACTTCCGAGCGCGGATTGTCCACCGAAGGAGCAATCCCCTTGATCGATTGGTAGCCGATCAAATCGCCAATGTACGGAATCACCCACTGATTGCAGGTCTCGATGAACTGGTCGTTGTAGAGTTGATCCAGATCGTACTCGACCGCCTTCAACTGCTCCTGGATCACCATCAGCAGCGATTGCAGCGGTCCGCGCGCCGCCTTCGCCGTCAGCTCGTTCAGTTGCGCCTGCTGCTCGGCGGAGAGCGGCGGCGCGGCCGCCTCGAGCGCGGCAAGCTCGGCGGACTCGGCGGCCGTCAGCAGCGTCTGCGCCTGCGCCAGTTGCGCATCGCGCACCCGGTAAACGGCAGGCAGCAGGTTGAACAGATCCAGTCCCTGCATGCTCATCGCATCACCCCCAGCTTTACCGCGCTTGGATCGGGATCGAGAACCAGGATCTCCGCCGGCTGCGGCAATGTATCGGGATTGGCCACCGGAAGATACGGGCAGATGCGCTTGGGACCCGCCCACGGCCGCGTGAGCGTCACCAGTTGCGACTGCCAGTTTTGATTGGCCAGCAGGCTCCAGTTGCTCCCGGTAATGTCGCCCGTCTTGCTGGTCAGCCCCGCCTTGATGTGCTTCACGTTCACCGCCACCACCCCCGGAACCGCCTGGATGAACGCCGCCACTTCATCCGCGGTCACTCCCTGTCCGAAGCTGCGGTTGGCAAAGCTGTAGTTCTCCTGGAGCGCCGCTGTTACCGTCGTGTTCACCGCGTTCATCGCCGTCGCATTGGCGCCCGGCTCGTAGGTAAGGTCGGCCTTGATGCTGAAAAGCGTTTCCAGAAATGAAAATGCGTGGATCGGAATCAGCGGATTCCCGTACGCCTGCAACGATGCCACCAGTTGCGTGAGCGTGGGATTGTCCTGCTTCAACTCCGCTCCGTCCACTGCGGCCACGGTGAGAAATACCCCGCGCCCCGGTCCGCTCGGAATCCAGATAGCGTTGGCCTTCACGATGCCCGCGTAGCTCGCCGCGAAGTTCTGGTAGTCGGTGATTGAAACCGCGCGCCCCAGCGTCAGCACCGAGAGCGGCGCATTGGCCTGGATGTCCGAGAGCGATTGCGGATCCTGCCCGCCCGTAGCCGTCTGCGGATTGATAACCCCGCTCACCCCCAGCGGCCTGTCCATCAGCGTGGTAATCGCGCCCGCCGCCACGTTTCCCGCCGACCCCGATCCCACCCGGTAGTTGGCCTGAATGTTGTTTTGCCCCGTCGGCAGCGTTGCGCCCTCTTGGCCGTCGCCAAAAAGCACCGTGGTCGCGCCCCCCGGCTGGTTGAGCACCGAGAAGACCTGCTGCGACGGGCCTTGCTCGTAGAGCGTGGGAACCTCGGTCCACGCAACCCCGTTGGCCAGCACTTGGAGCGTGCTCTGCCGGCCGGTGGGCGTAACCGCCTGCACGTAAGTGAGCGGCGTCTGCTTCAGTTTGAAGCTCTGGTCCGGCGTGGCCGCCGATCCGCTGCCCATGATCTCGCTCACTGAGGCGCCCGCCGACGCCAGGCCCACGTTCGCGTTCACGGTCGTAACCTCGCGGTTGTAGCAATTCTGGAGCGGGACGGAGAGGAACAGTTGCGTATGCGGATACGGGTCGGCGCTGAAGCCTGTCGTGACCAGGGCGACTTCCTGCACCACCGCATCGGTCTTCGCCGCGTCCGCCAGGGTGAAGTTGTCGAGCGCTGCGTTCAGTGTGCCCGTCCGGCCGCTCGCATCGGCGACGCGCAGAGGCAACGACGTTGAGTTGTGCCTCCAATCCGAAGCCGCACTCACGCCCTTCAGCGGCAGCGGTGAGGGATCGATGATCGTCACCACGTCGCCGGGCCCAAGATTCAGACTCTGGGTCTGATCGTCCGGATCGAAGGTCAGCGTTCCGGCGCCGGTCTTCACGGTGAGCTTTTGCGCGGTTCCGGTAATTGCAACCGCCTGCACAGCGGCCAGGTCGGGCCGCAAATCCTCAAGATCGATCACGCTCCCGTAGAGCGGATAATCGAGCGGCTGCTGCGCCACGGTAAGCTGATCGCTCTGCGCCATCACCGCCGTCCCTTGCAGCGGAAACGTGCTGCCGATGCTCGAGTCGTCGTAGTCGGCGGCCAGCGTCGTCACCTTGCCGCTGAGCGCATATTCGGCCGGCGACTGCGTAATCGCCGACGTGACTTTGTAGAGCTGAACCTGCTCCCCGTTGAACAGCGCAAACCAGCTGTTTACGGCGATCTTCGAGTAGGTCGCGTCCAGATAGATCGAGCTGCTCGAAGGAATCTGGTAGTTGTACCATTGCCAAGTCGGCAGGCAATCGTTGATGAGATTCGGCAGGCTCGTCTTCAATGTATTGCTTGCCAGGGTGAACAGATACGGGTTGGGCGCATTGTTGCCGAACAGCGCCGCCTTTTGCCGGAAGGCAAACACCTTCGCGGTGCTCCATGTCGGATTCGAGCCCGAGGTAGCGTGCGTCAGCCGCTTGTCCCACTCCACCCGCGTAATGTTGTTCTGCGTATCGGCGGTCACCTTGTTCAGGATCGCCACGTCCCACTGTTCGTTCGGCAGCGCGCCCGGCGAAGCCTCTTCGCGATCGATGCCCATGATCAGCAGCGCATCGCCCGGATTGAGCTGCGTAGCGGTGCCGGCCAGATACAGGCTTGCGTGGCCCGGCGCCTTCCACAAATTCGCCGCCAGTACCGGCAGCGCATTCCAGTCCGGCTTGGCCGGAATGTCGGCCGAAGTCTCGAAGGTCTGCGCCGTCTGCCCCTGCACCGGCACGCTTTGCACCTGCGTGCCCTGCGGAATGATGATGGCCGGCGTGGACGGATTGGGCGGCTGTCCCAGAACCGCCTTGAGCGTGAACGCCAGGTATGTAAGCGCCGCCACGCCCGGGGCCGGCGTGTAGCCGATCAGCCGCGAGAGCTCGACAAGAGAGCGCAGTTGCGTCGCCGTGCGCAGATAACTCTCGTTCGCCAGCCGCTCCTGGTAAAAGGTGAGAATGTCCAGAACCACCGCGGCCGCATCCAGCAGCGCGATGCTGAAATCGTCATTGTCGCGCGTCTTCAGTTGCGCCAGCGCCGGATAATCCGAGCTCGAGAGCCGCGCCAGCATCGACTGCTTGAACGTGGCCCACGTTCCCGTCCGGTAGGCGATCGCGGAAAGACCGGGCAGATTGCTCTCGCCTTGCGGAGTCTCCACCGCCACGCCCGCGCAGCAGCCGCACGTGCAACCGGATGTGCCTGCGCAACTCATAGCCGGCTCACTTTCCACCCTTCATCGCCAGCGTCAGCTGGCCATGATTCGGATAACTGGGATCGTTGTCCATCTGCGCAATCTGAAGCGGCCCGAGCGGAATCTCGCCGCGGTGCAGATAGCTTTTCGTCGCAATCCCCTGCGGCTGAAAGACGGTTGCGGTCACTGACGTTACGCCGGCCACTTGCCGCGCCGCCGCATAAATCGGGCTCAGATAAACCGTCTCTCCAAATGAGAAGGTGTCCGGCGCAAAGTAGCCCGGCTGCCCGTTGGCCTGCACCTGGCTGCCCAGCACCTGCAACAAGGCCTGCTTCACGTCGGCCGCAAAATACTCCGGATCCACGCACACCGTCAGCTTGATCTCCAGCGGCACATACTGCGGCGATTCAAGCTGAATGTCCTGACCCGCCAGCCGGTAGCGGTTCACCGTCTGCGTCAGCGCCTTCTTCAATGCCGGCGTCAGGGTTCCCGCATTCTCGGGCTCCGCGGCGATGAACACCGTGTACCAGCTTCCCGTCCATCTCAGCTCCGCCACCGCCTGCTCCACCTGCGGATTGCTCTCCGCCACGTTCTCGTAATCGGCCATGCTCACCGCCCGCTCCTGGGTCATAAACGCCCGTGGCGCGCGCCGGCATATCTGATCGTTGGTCTCCGGGTCCACGCCTCCTGATGCGGGCAGCGGGTTGGTGCACTTCTCGATGCGCGGATCGCCGGCAAAATAAACCAGGCTCTCGGCGCCCACGTTGCCCGCCGTCCCGTTGCCGATGCGGTAAGAGGCGCTGAACACCGTCCCGCTGTCCGGGAACCGCCCGTTGGTGTTGTCTCCAAACCGCAGCCGCGCCACCCCGTTCGATTCCACTTCCACCACGAAATTCGCGTCGTCCGGACCGCTCTCGAGCAGGTCGGGCAGCGGCGTCCACGTTGTTGTCGTGCCGTCGAAGGTCCCCGTCAGCGTGATTGAAGGCGTCCCTTCGCTGGCGGCGTAGTTCATCAGGTCGTAAGCGGAGAGGCTCAGGTTCGGCTCATCGACGAAACTCTCCGCCGAAATCAGCACCGAGCCCGTGTCGAAAATCTGTGCAACCGTGCCCAGCGTAAGATTGTTGAACTGCTCCACCACCACCGGCGCCTGCACTCCCACGCCGCCCGAGGGCGGATTGTAAACCACCAGCAGGTTGAAGCTCGTGGGCTGCTGCTGATTGCCCTGCGACAGCACTCCGAAGTTCGCCGGCCACAAGAGCGGATTCACCGCTTGGAGCGTGAGATAGGCAGCGCCGTGCGCGTCCAGCAGCTCGAACGGCACGGTGTTGGCCATCTTGATCGGCGCCGCCGGAAACCCATTCGGCGTCGCCCCCGGTGTGAAGCTCGCCGGCACTTGGATCAACTTCGAATACATGTTGATCTGCGTCATGGCGTAATTTGCGTCCGTAGTCGTCAACGAAAGATTGGTGAATGACTCGAGCGTCGCCTGTCCGGTCGCGCCGCCGCTCGGGTTGTACACCACCTCGAGATCGAAGTTGCCCGCGTGCGCCAGGTTCGCGCTCGCTTGAACGCCGAAGTATTGCGGCCACGCCCAGGCCTCGTCCGCCTCCACAGAAAGACTGGCGTAGCCGTTCGCGTCCTTCAGCGTCACGTACCCGTTCGCGACCAGTTGCACGATTCCCGAGGTCACCGCCGCTTCCGCAATCTCGAGCAGCACTGCCTGCGTCACCGGGCTGTCCTTCAATTGCGGCCAGTAATGCACTGGAAACGTCTGCGCGGGCGTGGTATCGCAGCAGTTCTGCTCAGGGTTGGGGTTGCATCGGTCCTGCGCGGCATTGGCCGGCTGCGTGAGCTGCGGCTCCGGAACCGTGCCCAGCAGGATCCCCGTGAACGAAAGCCCCTGGTCGGCAAGCACCACGTTGCCCAGCACCACGCTCACGTCCGTCAGCGTCTGCTTGTCTCCCGTCGAATTCACGAATGTGGATGAGATGCACACGGCAAACGGCAGCGCATCGTCGGTAGACCACTGGATCTCCGTTACCGGCGTCGGCTGCTGCGATACCGAAATGATCGCCTTCCCCGTTCCCTCCTCGAACAGCGGATCGACCAGCGGTTGTCCCTGGCCGTTCTGCGTGGTCACCTGCGTAAGCCGCACCGCGCAGCGGTGGCGCAGGTCGGCGTCGGCGCGGTTGCCGGTCTGCGGGCCCAGCACCTCCTCGAAGATCAACACGTCGCCCGGCTGCAGATTCGCATACGTGCCCCGCAGCGTCGCCTCCGTCGCGCCCTTCGGCAGGCAGCAATTCAGGTCGCCCCAGGTGTAGAAATGCATCCGGTTGTGTTCGGGAAACAGTTCCGCATCCTGCATCGGCTCGAAGACCACCACCCCCGCCGCCAGCGCCGCTTCTTCGTTGTTCGCGCCCACCGCCAGGCTCGACGGCATTCCCGGCGCGAAAGTGTAAAAACGCGTCACCGTGTGATCCATCGAGATCTGCATTGAAACCCGCAGGTGAACCCAGGCGCGCGCATTCGCTCCGTCGTGTACAAAGTAGTCCACCAGCCGCGCATGGCGCCGCAGCGAAATGCGGCTGCGCGCCGTCTCGATGTAGGCCTCGGTGGCCACCGCGTCCTGCTGATAGCTCAGAAAATCGCCGACATACGCGATCGCTTCGGCCAGCGCCACGCCGATGTCCGCCTCCGCCGATCCGCCCCAGTTCGGCGCCAGTTGGTTCAAGCGGTCCAGCAAGATGGAACGGAACGAGCCGTAATCCTTGGCCAGATAATTGATGGGCGGCGGAGTCTCGGCCTCCGGCGGGCAGTCGCACGGCGCGGGCGCGCAGTCGAAATCGTTCGGGCACTCCACCTTGAAGCTGAACTCGACCTCCGCCAGAATCGGATCGAATCCGCTCAAAGCCTCGGTCACCTGAAACGGATCTTCACTGGCCTGCGCCGCGTCGTTCACCAGCCGCAGCACGTACGGCGAAAAATCGCCCGCCGCGCTGGTGCGGATCACCAGAACGTTGGCTGCATCGGCGAGGCCCGTGAATTCGGTCGTTTCCCACGAAGTCGCCGGCGGCGAAGCCAATTTGCTGGCAATCGCGACCCACTGCGCGGTGATTCCCGTAACGCTCTCGCCGCCCGTGATCAGCACGTTGCCGGTCGCGAGATTCGCCGCCAGCGGATTCAGGCAGTGCACCAGCAGCGTCTGTTGCCGCGGGCTGCTTTCGCCGATCGCCTCGCGATCCACCACCTCCAGGTAATCGATCCCGTTCAGTGTGGGATTGCCCAGCACCGCGGCCTTGCGATTTTCGTTGCAGCAGCTGTAAATCACTGCGGACCTCCGTACACATAGGTCTGCACCTGGGTCACGTCGCTGTTCAGCGGCGTGTAGCTCACCGTCACCGTCAGCGTGGCTTCGTTCACCGCCGCCACCACGGATTGCACCTTGATGTAACTGCTCAGCCACTTCTGCAGCGCCGCCTGCACGCTGAACTGGGTGGCCGCGGCCATCTCGATGCTGTTGGGCGCGAATGGAAGCTGCAGCAGCCCGCTGCCGAAATCGGGCAGCATCACCCGTTCTCCGGGCGAGGTGAACAGCACCTGCTCCACCAGTTGCCGCACGTAGTCCTGTCCCGGATCGTCGGTGCGCCCGCGTCCGTCGAATTGAAACGGGAAATTGACGTTGGTCGTGCTCATCCTCGTTTCCTCATCTCATCGCGATCCCTTCACGTTGCCTGCACCAGCGTCTGCGCCACCACCGGAACCATCGGCGTTCCGGTCGGCACGCACACTGAAACGCCGCTCATGATCGCCACCGGCTGGCCCTGCGATTGCACGCACTCCGAGCCCACCACCCATTGCCCCGTCACGCAGGGGCCGTTGCCCGCCGGAGGCACAAACGCGCATCCCGCAATCGCGTAAGGCGCGGCGATGGTCGCAATCGGCATCCCCGACACAAACACCACCGTGCTCGGAACGGTCGGGATGGCCTGCCCGCCGTGCGCGCACAGCACAGTTGCTCCCATGTGCAAAATCGGTCCCGGCATCGCGTCTCCTCTATTCCTCTCGAGTGCTCTGTCTCGAATGTTCGTTTCACAAAAGCTTGATCATCCTGTGCGAGTCGCGCAGCGGCGAGTCGAAAGCCTGCCCTGAGCCTGTCGAAGGGGACCTGCGGTTGCTTTTCCTCCGCTCGCGCCACGAACAATTGCGCAACACTTCAGGGCCCCACAATCGTCAGCGCGGTCAAATTGACGGCCACTGTAGGTCCGATCAGCGTGATCGTCGCCCCCTGCCCGTTGTCGATGTAAATCCCGGTCTCGTTGATCACCAGCATCGCGCCGCTGGTGTCCTTCAGCACAATCCCGCCCGTCGCCGGCGTCGGCGCCGAATCGCTGAGCAGAATCATGTTTTGCCCCGTCGTCTGCAGCACGATGTTCTGTCCCGGCGGAATCGCCGGCGGCGCCGTGGCGAAGACCGGCACATCGCCGGCGTCGCCCCAGAATCCGCCCACCCAGATGGGATAATCCGGGTTGCCCTGTTCGAACTCCACCCACACCTGCGAGCCGATCGGCGGCACAATAAAGCAGCCTGCCTCAATCCCCGCCGCCGGCACGCACGGCATCGCCCAGCTCGACTCCGTCTCGCCCAGCACATCGGGACATTGCACCATCACGCGCCCGATCTGCAGCGGATCGATGTTCTCGATCACCAGCCCACGGTACTTGCCGTAGAACTTCCTCGCGTTTCCGCCCGGACCTGGATCTTGTGGGCTCATACGTTCACCGTCGGGACCGTCGAAACCAATCCGTTGCGCGTCAGGGTAAAGTTCTGTTTGTACTCCCCGCGCTTGATCTTGTGCGTCACGCTCTTCACGTAGTACAACCCGTCGAATGCGGGTCCGGCTCCGCGCACGCCTACCAGTCCCCGCGCGCTCAGGATTCCCCCGTAGCGCGTCACGTCCAGGCTCCCTTCGCAGGTCACCGCCTCGGCGTACTCGGCCGCCGCGGCCAGGCCCATCATGATGGCTTGCGGAACCGGCAGCTTGGCCAGATCCTCGCGGAAGGGTTTCAGATCGGGCGGAATCTGATTCGTCGGCAGCGGTGGAATCAGCCCCAGCGGCGGATTCAGCGGCGTAATCGGCGGCATCGGAATCGGAATGCTCGTGCCCGTCTCCTGCACGTAGATGTAGACCAGCGGAATCCGGTTCTTCTCCTGGTCGAAGTTGAAGTGCATGCTCTCCACGTTGGTATATGCGTCCATGTCGATGCTCAGCGCCGCCTGCGGTACGCCCACCTTCACCTGCGGACCCCAGTACGCCTTGTTGGTTCCCGCCACCGGCCCCGGAGCAATGTAGAACACGTACCCCACTTGCTCGGCCAGGTAGCGGATATATTGCAGATCGGTTCCCTGCTGGCTCGGAATCAAGTCGATGGGAATCGGTACGTTGATCATCACGCTGGGAATGACGATGGGAATCACGCCGAACAGCGCATACTTGGCCAGCAGCAGCGCCACCCGCGCCTCCGGCGGGCAGGCCGGAAACGGAAACCCGCTCCAGTCCGATTGATCCATCACCGCGGTCAGATCCTTGCCCGTGATCGTCAGCGTGGAGTTCGATCCCTTGTCGCCCGGCGAAATCTGGTTGTTGGTAATCACGCCGTCGATCAGCACGTTGGCCTGCCCGTTCACCGTGGCAATCAGAATCACCCGCATGAACAGCAGCGGACTGCCGCCGGTGAGCAGAAAAAGAATGTTCAGCGGCGACTGCTTGTCGATCGAAAAGATAAGCTGAAATCCACTCTGCCCCACGTCCTCGATCTTCACTTCCACTTCCGCCAGCGCCTCCAGCACAGTGCTCGGCACCGGGACCGGAAACACCGGTCCGATCATCAGCGTGAGTTGCACGCTCTTAAGCAGCACTGGGAGCTCCCGGCACGCCCTGCGGCATGGTTATGGCCACCACGTTTCCCGGCGTGGCGATCAGCGCGTTGGGGCGAATGGCTCCATTGGCGTCGCAGATCAGCCAGTACATCAGCGGATCGCCCAGATACTTCGCGGCAATCAGGTCCAGCCGGTCGCCGCGCGTCACAATGTGTTGCGCCACCATGGCATAATTCGGCGCGCCCGGCTGGGGCACGAAGCGCCGCGCCAGGCACGCGATCACCTGCCCGTTGGGCGCCGTGTATTGGAGCGTCGCCGAGTTGTAGTAGCGGCTGTCGGTGGGAAAACTCACCGACGGCACCACGCCCATCTGAATCAGAGCTTGCAGCGGATAGTTCATGGCAGGCCTCCAAGTCCCAGAACCGTGAGCGCCACTGATTGCGCCTGCGACGCGAGCTGCTCCTTGTTGCTCAGGTAGGCCATGAACAGCCGCCCCCCGGGATGCTCGAAGCCCAGGTCGTCGACCGAGAGCACGCGCAGCCCCAGGCTCACCTTGGCGCGGATAGGATTGAGCGAGGTATCGAAAAACTCTTCGGTAATGGAAAATTCCGTAAGCCGCACCGGCACCACGCGGCTCTTGCTCCACACAAACAAGGTCAGCGGCTGCTCCAGCGGAATAATCTCCAGCGTTCCCGCGTTGGCCATCGCATCGTCGGCCAGCAGCGTTTCCACGGTCGGATTGATCAGCATCTCCAGCTGCGCCAGCTGCGGCTGCAATCCAAACTGGACGGCCAGCGGATACTGGCTCGGAAACTCAAGCTGATCGGTCGCGTCCAGCTCCGCTTCGAGCTTGATGGTCTCGATCGCCGGCCCGCGCAGCCTCAAAGCATCCACGCGCACCCCGTCCTGTCCGCCCGGCATCGATTGAATCTGCAAGCTGCGCGTCAGCGAGTCGGGGTTATACTGCAGCGCAATCACGCTCTGCACCGCCGAAGTATCCACGTCCATGGTCACAATGCCGCCCTTGACCAGCCGCGGCGAAATGGGTGATGTGCTCAAGCGATTTCAACTCCTGTCAGTTGCGGGTTCGTGTCTCGGCAATCGGCGCTCGATCGCGAATGTTACGGCGCATGCGCTGCCGCCGCACCGCCAGCCGCGCCCGCTACACCCGGCGGAGGTGCAGCCGCTAGAATTGCCCTGTATTCCTCCGGAGTATGGACCCTGCCATCGCGCGTAACCACCTCGATCGTGACCGGATCCACCCCGGCATTTCTGCCCGTGCCGGAACGAACACGCGTTCGAATCGTATCTCTCCGGCTGTTGCGGTAAACGCGGAAGATCTCGCCCTCCCCGTCCGCGTTGATCAGCCGAATCAAGGGATCGTTGAAGAAATCTTGCAGCACGGCCAATTCCGCCTGAATCCCCTGTGCGTGCGCGTGATCGAACTCCGCCTGGTGCGCAGCCCCTCCCGCTGAAGCCGGGTCGGTGTTGAGCGACTCCGTTCCGATTCGCCCTGCGTAGTTCGACGTTGCCGTGCGCTCGCGCAGAAAGTGCACCAGCACCTCCTGCAATCCAAGATCGCTGCTGGCCAGCAGATCGTCGATATCCACATAACCCGAGGACCATGCGTCCTCGGTCACGCTTGTGTGAAATCCCCCCGTCCTGTTTCCCAGCAAGCCGTGGCGGTTTGTCAGCAGCATGGGGATTACGGCGGCCTGATCGATGAAGCCTTTCATCTGCCTGTCGAAGTTGCTCAGATGGCCGCTCTGCTTCAAGTCGCATTTCAGATTCAAGCCGTCGAGCGAAAACGTCAGTCCGGTCGAAATGCCGTTGAGACGTGTAATCAGTTCCGGAGCCCGCGGGAATCCGGAGAACCTGGCGCCCCTGTTCCGCATCTCGATCTTGCGCTGCACGGTGCCCGCGCTCACCCGTCCGTGCACGCTCGCGTCCATCCTGCCCGATCCCCACAAAAAACTCCCCGCGAATCGATCCGCTTCAAGCTCGTGCGCCGAGTCCGCGGCCGCATCGATCGCGCCGGGCGCAGCATTCCGGCCGCCCTGCTGCGCTACGTGCGTCAGTTCATGCGCCAGCAGCCGCTGTCCCACGGTCGAAATCGGATCGTACTGGCCGCGCCCGAATACGACATGGGAGCCCACGGTATACGCCTGCGCATTCAGCCATCGCGCCGAGTCCGCCGCCCGCGCATCGGTGTGGATGCGCACCTTGCTGAAGTCGAATCCAAGCCGCGATTCCATCGCCGGCCGAACCCCTTCATTCAGCGGCCGCCCCGGCTCATGCAGCGCATTGTGCACCCCGGCGCGCTCGAGAATCGCGCCCGCCCGCACCGGCCGCAAAGTCCCGCCGCTGCCGCCCGCATTGCGAACCTCGAAACGCGCAGCACGCGTGTTCTTCGCCGCCTCGGGCCGCAACCGGCTCGGCGGCTCGGAGCGCTCCACTCTGCCCGCGAATTTTTTCGATCCCGTCATCGTTCCCACATTCCCGCTCCCGCCAGTCTTTTCCCCTGCGAACCCTCCAGACCGGGTCGCCCCACGTCGCGCTGCGCCTCAACTTGTCTAAAAGCGAAATGTTCCTGACATTAGCTCGCTCTTGATCCTGGCGAGCTCAGCCGGAACATCTGCCGTTTTCAACGGCATCAGCCTTTTGTTGAGTGCCTTGATGTACGCCCTGGGATCGGCATGAATCTGGCTCAAATGCACATTTCGTCCGTACTCATTTGCGACCTCTTTTGTTTTGGGGAGCCAGACACCATTTCTCGGATCATTGAGATTGATGTCGGCATTCTCCAATTTTGCGATCAGCTTGGGAGGCGCCTGCTTCACCGGAACAATGTGATGCGCGTCGAAACCGTCACCGGGCGGAAGATCGCCGTTTTCTTTGAGGGCCGCTCCTAGTGCTTCGTGGGGCTCAGGCGCAGCAGTGCGAATATGTGGTGTTGCCCTGACGTCATGGCTGCCTTCGGGCGGATGACTCTCGGTAGCATGCTCGCGCTCGTGCTGTCCCAATCCCTCTATCTCTTCCCTCGCCCCGGCGCCGAAGCGCGCCTTCCGCTCCTCGCGCGACAGAGTCTCCCTGACCGCCGGCTCCGTCGCCTTCGCGGTCGGAGCTTCCGGAGCGGGGGCCCGTCTGCGGCGAATCACTCCCGGCCTGATCTTTGTCTCTTCAATAACCGGACCCTTCGCCCGTGGCGCAGGGGTCTTCGGCGCAGGTTCGGCCTCCGCCGGATGGACCGGCTCGGCATCAACCGCGGTGGCCGCCGTTGCGCCGCTCTCGGACTCAACGTGAGCACTCTGCGGACTGGAAGCTTCCTTCCCGGAGGGCTGCTCTACCCTTTCGGCCGCGCTGGTTTCGCTGCTTGCTTGGCTCTCGGGCACCGTCGTCGCTGAGCTGGTTTTCGTCGCAGGACCCTCCGTCCCGGCCGGGGTGGAACTGGCAGCACGCGGTGCGCCAGACGCAAGCCGGCGGTTGGCTGCGCCCAGGATGACGTCGAGAAACGCGCCCCTCGGATCGAGCAACTGGTCAATGACCTGATGAATGAATCCTTCTACCGTGAGCTCTTGCCTGCCCCTTACGCGGTCGAAGACCATTCTTGCGGCACGATGTAAGACAGAAGCGGATCGGCCCGATATGAGGTCTCCCAGTACCGATACCGCAACGCGCCGCCCCAATGCGGCGGTTGCCGGGTTGGCGAGGAAACGCTTGACGAATAATCCGCCCAGCCGCCCGCCAAGGTATCCCGTCACGATGCCGAACAAAGCGTCGAAACCGATCCCGCCCCAATCGATTTTTCTGCGTAACCCGCCATGGACCTCGGCCGCCTGGCCCGCCACCTGTTGCGCCGCTCCGTACGCGCCCCCCGCGAGGATCCCCGCTGTGGCTGCCGTGCCGCCGGCAGTTGCGCCGGCGGCCAAGCCTGTCAGGGCGGTCGCGCCGCCGGCGCCCGCCGCAACTCCTGCGGTGCCCACCGCTACGATTGCGGCCGAGGCCACCACTACCACCTCCAGGCCGAACTCCGCGCGACCAGCCCCGCTGATGGTTCCTTCCCGGTACTTGTAGACCTGCGTCTCGGCATCGTGGGCCTTGGACGCAGCAGCCTGCGCGTGCTCGGCCGCCGCCTTCACGTCACCCTGCTGCAATGCCGCGCGGCTCTGCGCCACTTGTGTGTCGGCAGGCGCCCAGATTTCCATGGCAGGCAGGGATACCCCGCCGAACAGGTCCGAGACGCTTGCTACGATCCGCTGTTCGTGGTGCAGGTTGGTGAGATACTCGAGCCCGTCCTTGCCGCCCGCGATATGCGCCTCCACCTGGCTGACGAACCAACCGATTTTCTTTGTCGCTACTTGAGCGGAGACGGCCTCCATATGCTCTTCGCGGCCAGGCGGATATTTCAGGGTGATGGTAAAGGCCTGTGCCTGCTTCGCATCGGCAGCCGGCTCCCGCGCCACTCTCACTTCCGTCCTGTGGCCAATGCCGGCCAGGCGCTTGCCACCAGCCACCGACTCTCCCGCCAGGTGAGCCTCGGCTTCGGAAGACGCACCGGCCACTGGCTTCAGCCGTGTTTCATTCGCCGTCTGCTGCACCGTGTGCGCCAACTCATGTGCCAGCAGCCGCCGCCCACTCGTCGAATCCGGCAAGTACTTGCCGCGATTGAACACGATCTTCTCGCCTACCGTGTAGGCATTGGCTGCAACCGCGCGCGCTGAGTCCGCCGCCGCATCATCGTTGAAGATTCGCACCTTTCCGAAGTCGTAGCCGAAACGCGATTCCATGAATCCGCGGGTCGGCGCGTCCAGCGGCCGTCCCGCAGAGCTCAGCACCTGGTTCACCAGCGGAGGCGCGACATCGGCCGCCGCCGGTCCCGTAGCCTGCCGTTGCAATGTCGTGCCCGATCCCGTCGCCGGCTGCAAATCCAGTTCCTTGTCCAGCTCCGGATTGATCAGCGGCGAAAACGTCCATGCCGAGCCACCCGCACCCGGCTGGCCCGCGCCCTTCGCCGGCGCCAGCGGCACTCCGCCCGTTCCCGGTAGCGCGCCGAACCGGTGCAGCACCCAGTCGTCCATCATCTTCTGGTCGGCTTCCTGTTGCTTCGCCTCGGCAGAACCCGGCGCATACTTCATTCCCGCGCGGAACTTCTCCTGGTCGGCGGCCATGCGCGCCGTCTCCGCGCGATATTGTTCCGAGGCTGTCTGCTTGGGCTTTTTCTTGTCGCCCTGCGGCGTAAAGCTGAAGCTGATCATCGCCTTGGTCGGATGGTCCACCGGCCCCTCGTACGTGATCTTCACCTTCAGTCCCGGCTGCACCGCATCCAGCGGAATCTCGGGAATCTGCACCGGCAGCGGGGTGTGCGTCGCGGCCAGCGCACTCACCGTCCCAACGGCCGCCGCGCCCACAATGATCTTGCCCGGCAGCGTGGCGGCGAAATCCTCCGCGCTTTTCACCAGCGGGTCCTGCGTGGCTGCATCCTTCAGCTTCTTGCCCACGTCGGTCTGCAGAAAGGCCTCGCCCAGCTTCCCGGCCGCGTCCCCGTAGTTGTTGGGCTGCGGTGCGGCCGGTTGCTGGCTCGCTGAACCGGCCTGGCTCGCCGAAGCATCGGGCGCCGCCTGCCGTTGCACCTGTCCGGCGCGAACCTTGCTGAACGACCATGGAGGAACTCTCTCCCCGCCCGTCACTGCATCCGCCACGCGGTCCGCTTCGCGTTCGAATGCATCACCCGGCGCACCGATGCGCAACCCCGCGCCGCGCGTCTTCTTCGCGGCTGAGGCCGGCGGCGCGCTCTCGGGAAGTCGTGTTGCGCGGGTCAGTGCCGGGCTCATGGTTTCAGCCCCTTTCCGATTCCGCGAGCCACCTGCCGCCCCAGTTTGCCCGCGCCCGCCGCGCCCGGCTCCATGCTCATGCGGTTCAGCCGCAGCACCGGCGTGCGATGCGTGCGCGCCCACTCGCCGCGCGCCACCGGCTCGGCCAAAATGCTGCGCAGCTCCTTTTCGAGCGAAATCACAAACGCCCTTCGCGCGGCCGGATCCAGTCCGCCCAGCGCCAGCTTGTCGATTTCGACATGAATGCGGCTCATACCCACCCCCGCGTCTCGGTTGTGGAAAGGGGACGCTCGATCTTGATCGCTTCGAGGCGCGTCGCCTTCAGCAGATGCTCCATGCCCACCGGGCTTCCCGCATCGGCGGCCAGGAACGCGGCGTTCAGCGCGATGTTGCGAATGTTGCCGCCCGTCATGTTCAGTTGCGCCAGCAGCTTTGCATTCACGCCCGCCGTGGGCGTCTTGGCCGGAAACACCCGCTGCCAGATCGCTTCCCGCTGCGCCGCATCGGGAAATGGAAAATCCACCGTGAAGCGCAGCCGCCGCTGAAAGGCCTTGTCCAGAGCCGATTTCAAGTTGGTCGTCAGGATCGCCAGTCCCTGAAAGCTTTCCATGCGCTGCAGCAGGTAGCCCACTTCGATGTTGGCGTAGCGGTCCACGCTGTCTTTCACCTCGCCGCGCTTGCCGAACAGCGCATCGGCCTCGTCGAAGAGCAGAATCACGCCTCCCTCTTCGGCGGCGTCGAACACCTGCTTCAGATTCTTCTCCGTTTCGCCGATGTACTTGCTCACCACCGTAGCCAGATCGATGCGATAAAGATCCAGCCCCAGCGCGCGCGCCAGCACCTCCGCGGCCAGCGTCTTTCCGGTGCCGCTGCTTCCGGCGAACAGCGCGTTGATGCCCAGTCCCCTGCGCCCCCGCTCCGCGAATCCCCACGATTCGTACACCGTCATGCGGGAACGCGCCTGCGCCGCCAGTTGGCGCAGAATCTGAATCTGCGCCTCGGGCAGAATCAGATCCTCCCACGCGGCCATCGGATCGATGCGCTGCGCCAGGTCTTCCAGACGCGGACGCGACAGCGAGCGGCACACGCTCCACAGACGGCCCGGATCGACCCTGCCGTCGCTCGCAACCACTGAGACGCCCAGCGCGGAGATCGTCTCGGCGCTCAGCCTGAACTGCTCCGCGAGATCGTCGATCATTTCGTTCAGGTCGTCGGCCGCCGCGCCCAGCGCGTGCTTCCAAAGAAACTTCTGCTCTACCGGCTCCGGCTTGTCCACGTCGTAGCGCAGCAGCGGACGCTCCAGGCGCAGCGGCTCGCGGCTAGCCAGAATCAGCCTCGGAAGCCGCTCCAGCACCTGCCGCACCGCCGGCGATGGAACGGCCGCGCCGCATTGCACCAGCAGAATCGCCGGCAGCAAGTGCGCTTCGCGCGTCCACAGCGCCACCAGTTGATCGATCTCCGCGGCCCCCGCGGGAAGGTTCTCCGCGCGCAGCACGTACAAATGCCGCCCGGCATTCACCGCCAGCAGCGATGCGATGTCCTCCTGCCCGTGCGGATCGTCTCCGCAAAGATGGAGCACCGGCGGCTGCCGCGCTCCGGTCTCGAGCGCCGCGATCGTCTCCACAGCCAGAACCCGGTGCCGCTCCGCAATCCAGTGCGGGTGCCCCTTGAACTTGAGCAGCGGCTCCAGCCGCGCATCCAGCACGTTCACGCCCGCCAGGTAGTGCAGAATGCGTTCGTCGATGCGCAGCGGCGCGGTCGTCAATCCGCGCTCCGCCTCCAGTTCGATCAGGTGAAAGCGGCGCAGCGGAGCCGTCGGAGCCAGTGCGCTCCAGTGCGGATCGGACAAGGTCGCCAGAGTCAGCGCGAAGGTGATCGCGCCGAGCGGCTCGCGCCCCAGCGCTTCGCTGGCAAACCGCGCCAGATTTGAATCCATCTCCACCCCTGCCGCCAGAAGCACCACGTCGCGCTCGAACGGGCTGAGCCCGAAGATGCTCGTGAGCCGCTCGATGGCCGGCGGAGGATCGAGCGTCTCGCGCAGGTACGCTTCGCCCAGTTCGTCGAGGCTCGTCTCTTCTCCCGCGTGAAAACGCCGCCGCAGCCGCGCGAATTCCATCAACAGGTAAGTCTGGTTGGCTTCCGACCACGAGATCGGCATGCGCTGGCTCATAGGTTCACCGTGGGTCCGGTAAACACCGGCGGATGCACGTTCCAGTTCACTCCCACTACGCTGGGCGCACCATCCACTGTGAGCCGCGCCAAATAGGAGCCCGATTGGAGCGCCGGCGTGAACGTGAATTGCAATGTGTTCGTGCTCGCGTCCACCGGCCCGGCCGTAGCCGAAAAGCTGTTGAGCGTGAGCGTGGCGCTTTGGCTGGCAACGATATTCGGGCTGAAGATAATCGTCACCTGCGTATTCGTTGCGCTCTGCGCCGCCACCGGCGGGGGCAGCGTCTGGAGCACCGGCGCCACCGCGAAAGGCAGCGATCCCGTGCTCTGCACCGTATTTCCAGTCGTGTCGTTGAACAGCACCGCGAGCGAATAAATCCCCGCCGGGATCGCGCCCGGCGTCACGAAAGACAAATTGTTGTTGTCGATCGGAGAAACGTTCACCGTCTGCTCGATGGCCAGTCGCGCATTCGTGAGCGACACCTGGCTGGCGCCGGCCAGAAACTCGCCCTTCACCTTCACCGTGTCGCCCGCCGCGGCGGATAACTGTCCCTGCGGCAGGTCGATCTCCAGAATCTGCGCCGGCGTCACCGCTTTCGCCTTGATGCGCCGGTGCAGTACCGGGAATGCCAGCGACACATTCGCCGCCTGCTGCATCAGCACCACTGAAACCTGAAATGCATAGGTCGGCCGGTAGTCCGCCTTCAATGCCGTCCAGATCCACGCCATCTCTTCGCGGCCCATCGTCGACGGCGTAATCTTGATCATCTCGATCTGGTCCGCCAGCCCCGATGTGCCCAGCACCGAAGAAAGCAGGTTGCCGGGATCGGTGGCGGGAAGTCCAATAACGGGGTCGAATGCGTTGCGAATATCCTGCCGCGTCATCACCGGATTTTCATGCAGCATCAGCAGCGCGTAGCCCAGCAGCGCTTCGGCCTGCCAGTCGTTGGATCCGTAGGCCGTGAGCAGGTAGTGCAGATCGAGCGCCAGCGGGGGATTCTTGAGCTGCGTAATGCCGTCCGCGGCAACCCATGGCTGGCCCACGTTGCGCCACGCCGCATTCTCCTTCACCTGGTGCAGGAATAGGTTCACCTGGTTCTGCAGCGTAGAGCCGGTCCCGATCTGGGTCTGCACCAGATCCGGCGCCTTCGCTGAGACAGTCACCGTGTCTCCGAAAATCGCGCTCAGCCCGTTGTAGGCGTTGTTCAGGTAGTACTCCAGCACCGCCGACACGGCAGCAATGGCCAGCACGCTGCTCATCTGGCCCTCCCGTTTCCGCGCCGCAGGTATTCCGTGAGATTGACCGATTTGCGCGCCGGCGCCGCCGCACGGACGGCGGGCTGGGAGACCGCGGCCACTTCCACGCGCCCGATGTGAATGGTGATTTCATCCGGCTCGCGAGCCGCTTCCGCAGCGTGCCGCATCGATTCGCCGCCCGCCAGTCGCGCCGCGCTGGCATTCTGCTGCGCCATCGGTTGAGGCGCGCGCGGTGGCGCCAGGTAAGTCGCCGCGGGCAGCGCCGCGCCAACCGGCGGCCGTCCGTCGCTCCGCGCAATCTCGCTGCGCCCGGCTTCGTTTCCGTCTTTCAACCGCCGCAGCGCTTCCCGCTCTCCGCTGCCCGGCGGACGCTCCCTTCGTTCCGCGGCCAACCGGCCCATAATGCTCGCGCTCTCATCTTCCGTTTTCTCCGCCGAAAGCCGCTTTGGAAACAGAGGTTCAGTCTGCGCTTGAAGCTCGGGCTTCGGATTCTCCTCCACCCGTCCTCGCATCAAACGCGAAGCCGCGCTCACTTTCGCAGGCGGCCTGGGCGCAATCGATCCCGCCGGCTCATCGTCCCGCGCTGCGTTCTGTGCCCGGTCGTCCGCCGCAGGCCGCGCGCCGCCTTCGCCGGCCGCATCATGCATCGAATCCGGCTTCGCCGGCTCCGCGGCCTTCACTGCAAGCAGCGGAGCCGGCTCGGCCGCAACGCGAAACGCCCCTGGCAAATAAATGGAGCCATGCAGTGGCCGCAACTTCGGCTCCGTCGAAGCGCTCACGACGCCCGACGCCAGGCGTTCGAGAAAATGGCTCATGCCTGCACCATCTGGAGATACATCGCCCGCCGCTTGTCGCTCAGCGAAAGAACCGCGTCCTCGCTCCAGCCGTAGGCCCTGGCCAGAATGTGAATCTCACTCAGAAGCCGTTTCGCAACCGCCTCCACTTCGGCCCACAGAAACTCGGGCAGATCCAGCGGCTGCTCGTGCGTGGATTTGCAGGCCGGGCACTCGAATGAGAGCAGGATCTCCGCCAGCGGATCGGCCTCGACGATCTTCTTTCCCAGCTCCTCCACGTCCTCAGCGCGCCATTCCTCGGCCCCGAACTCGTTCCCTCCGCATTCGTCGCCGTCCCTGATCCGGCAAAGTTCGACGAGCTTCAGCGCCGCCCACTCCGGGTCGCGTTCTCCGGCAACGCGGGCCAGGTCGCGGCTTGTCGGCGCCCGGAACCTGCGGCCCTTCATGGCAATCGGCCCGCCGCTGCCTTCTTCCTGCCGCTCCACCAGGCTGCGGCAGTCCACTTCGAATTCCAGCTTCTCGCCGCATCGCTCGCACTCTGTCCAGCCACGCAAACGCGGGCCGAAGCATTCCCCGTACAATTCGGCCAGAGCCTGGTTGCGCCGTCCCAGCGTCCAGTCGGCCGCGCTCTCATCGCCCGGCCCCCCATCGAGCGCGCCAATCGCAAGCAATCCCCGGTCCAGCGCATGCAAACGCTGGCCATCTTCCCAAAGGTCGAGAAAATCGG
Source organism: uncultured Acidobacteriaceae bacterium (assembly GCA_963770555.1). Lineage (GTDB taxonomy): Bacteria > Acidobacteriota > Terriglobia > Terriglobales > Acidobacteriaceae > Telmatobacter. The sequence continues at coordinate 984,266 of CAVYQC010000005.1, read as the reverse complement.
CATTGCTGAGCGCGCGCATCGTTCCTTCCATTCCGGGCGGGTCTTAGGTCGACACGCTGCTCAGCGTCGGCTCCGTCGGCTCGGTTACGCTGGTGTCGCGCTCCCAGCCCTCGTTTTCGAGCTTGATGTGTTCGATCGCGATCGCATTCGCGTTGGCGTCCAGGTCGGGCATCGCCTGGTACTCCGACACCCAGCAGCGATAAATCTTGTACGCCATCACCAGTTGCCCGGCCTCGTTGTAAAACTCCAGGTAGATGTCCTTGCGCATATTCGCCAGCGACACCTCCGTCCCCAGCGCCGAGCCGAAGTTCCACACCAGCCCCGCCCAGTCGTGAAAATTCAAATCCTGGGTCAGCCCGCGCTCCAGCGTGATGGCCTCGTATTTATTGCGGCCGGGAGATTTATGAGACATGGATGGGTCGCCGCCGCTGCGGTGCTCCACCACTTCCGTGGTCCGCTTCAGAGCGCTCATCTTGCTCACTGCGGCCACATACTGCCCGTCCCACTTCAAGCGGAACTTGAAATTCTTGTATGGATCCAGCCGCGTGGGGTTTGCCGGGAACATCGCCATGGAATTTCCTCCTTACCGGGATACCTCGGTACTCAATCTTCCTGAACCCTGGGAAACCTCGGTCCTCAATCTCATCCGAATCCTGGGTGCCCCAGGTCCCGCTTCTGGGACCTGGGAAGCCTCGCAACATCCTGGGTGCCCCAGGTCCCGCTTTTTCCGGGGTCCCCAGCGACAGGTCTTCGTCGCTGGGGTGGTCTGGGACCTGGGAAACCACAATTTCATTCAGTCCTTGTCCTACGAAGAACTCTGTCCCGCCATCTGCTGAATCTGAATCACCACAAACTCCGCGGGGTAAAGCGGAGCAAACCCCACCAGGATGTTCACGATTCCCTGGTCGATGCTCGATTGCGGATTGTTGTCCGAATCGCACTTCACAAAGTAAGCCTGCTGCGGCGTGGTTCCCTGGAACGCGCCCTGCAGGAAAAGCCCTTGCATGAACGTGCCCACATTCAGCCGTATCTGGCCCCACAACGGCTCGTCGTTGGGCTCAAACACCACCCACTGCGTTCCGTCGTACAGGCTGGATTCGATAAACAGCGCCAGCCGCCGTATCGGAATGTACTTCCACTCCGAGCCGGCCTGGTCGTTGCCCTGCAGCGTGCGCGCGCCCCACACCACGTCGCCGTACACCTTGAACTCGCGCAGGCAGTTGATGCCCTGGATGTTGAGCTGCCCGTTTTCCAGGTCGGTGAGGTTGTACTTGAGGCCCAGCACCCCGGTAAGGCTCGCATCGATGCCCGCCGGAGCCTTCCACACGCCCCGCGAAGCGTCCGTAGCCGCATAGATTCCCGCCACGAATCCGCATGGCGGAAAATACGTTGCCCGGCCGCCGAACAAGGGATCGGGTGCTTCGACCCACGGAAAGTAGAACGCGGAGTTGATCGAGTACTGGCCCGTAATCGGCCCGGTCGTGCTGCCCACCGGCCCCGTCGTCTGCAGGCCCGAAGTGGTCGCAAGCTGCCACGAATCTACAATGTAGAAAGCCCGCTTGGTCCAGCAGTATTGCTGCAGTGTCGAGATCGTCGGCGCGTCGGTCTCCGCCGGTATGCACAGCAGGTTGAAGATGCTCACGCGGTCCAGCAGGTACACGCCCGCGGTCGCATTCGAGAGCATCGCTGTTTCGAAGTTCCCGTCCGTCGCCGGCTTCAGCACCGAGCCGTCCGCGCCCCCGGTCAGCGCCACCGGCGCCGCCGTGGGGGAGGGCGTAGCGGTCGGCGCCACCGGCGGGCCCAACGGATTGGCCGGATTGATGAAGGTGAGGTAATTCGAGTCGTTGTCGATCACCGTCACCACGTAATACGCGTCGGTGGGCGAAACCGAGAGCCCCGGGTAGCTCTCCAGCGTCTGCAACGTTCCGCTGGGAGTCGTTTGCTGCACCAGCAATCCGAATCGTCCCGCCGTCGGCGACGGCGTTACCGACACGCTCAGCGTGTTGCCCCACACCCCGGGATTGCTGGCCCACAAGGTCAGTGACCCGCCCGCGGCCACCGCCGATGCCAGCCCGGTGTTGTTGATTGTGGCCACTGACGGTGCGGAGGAATTCCATTGCACCGTCGGCGGCGGCGGCGTAGTCGCGCCGGAGTAGTTCAACGTCGCCGTAAACTGCTGCGTCTGGCCGGGCAAAATCGAAACCAGGGACGAGGGCGACAAGCTGATCGACTGCAGCACCGCGTTCGTCACGGCAACGTTGACCGTCAGAGGGTTAAGCGGAGGCGGAGTCAACGGCAGCCACCCCGTGGTCGCTGTGATGGTCGCCGCCGGGTCCACATTCACGCCCGTCACGATCCCTATCCCCGAAATGGGATTGACGGTCGCATCTCCGCTCCCTGGCGGCTGCCAATCCACGATCGTCGTTAGATCGGCCGAGGTGCCGTCGGAATAGAAGCCGAGGGCCTTGAGTTGAAGCGTCAGCCCCTGCGCCACCGTCGGGTTCACCGGCGTGAACGAAATCGAGCTGAGCGTCGCACTGGTCACGGTGAGCGTGGTGCTCGCCGTCATCGAGCCGGCGGTCAGCGTAATCGTCGTCACCCCTGCGCTCACCGAGGTTACTGAACTCCCCAGAATGGTCGCCACAGAGGTGTTGCTCGAGACCCACGATCCCGCGATCGCAGCCGGCGTGGCGCTGTCGGAGGAAGTGGCCAACGCCGTGAGCGGCATGGTTTGGCCGACGGTCAGCACCGGCGCCGTCTGTTGAATCGCAATCGCCGTTACTGCCGCGGCCCCGATGGTCACCGCAACCAGGTTGCTTGTAACTCCCAGGCACGCCACCGAAACATTCGAAGATCCAGAGGTGGTTCCCGCAATCACCAGCCCGTTCACGGGAACGGCCACCGACGCCGTGGCGCTGCTGGTCCAGGTCCCCAGCGCGGTCACGTCCTGCGTGGTGCCGTCGGCGTAGTTCGCCGTAGCCGTCATCTGTTGCGTGGGTCCCAGCGCCGGCCCGGTAGCAGGCTGAGTCTGCCCCAGTGCAAGCGTCACCGCCGAGGGCGCAAGCAAAATGCTCAAGATCGCCGCCTGCGTCACCGTCACCGTGATGGTGCCGGTGATGAATCCCGATTGGGCCGTGAGAATCGCCGTTCCCGGCGTGCTCTGGGCCTGCGCCGTTCCCCCGCCGGTGAACGCCATCACGTTGGTGTCGCTTGAAGTCCAGGTCACTGTGGAAAGCGCGCTCTGGCTCCCATCCGAATAGTTTCCGTTGGCCGTGAACGTCACGCTTGCCCCCAGCGGAATCGGCGGCAGGTTTCCCGGAGCAATCGTGATGCTCTCTAAAACCTTCGCGCCCACGCTCAGTTGCGCAGGCTTCGACGCAATCGAGCCGACTGAGGCCGTGATCTCGGTCGATGCGCTGCCCAGCCCGGCGGCAACCGCCGTAGCGGCCGGCACAGGATACGTCGCCGGCGCCGCCGTCAGCGTCGTGTTCCACACCAGGCGGACGATATACGCTTGCTGGCCGCCATTCGAGAAAAACTGGTTGACCGCGTACCCCAGCAGGCTGCGCGCATCCAGGCCTCCAAACTGCGCCTGATAATCGGCCCAGCTCTCCACCATCGTCGCTTCGGTCACTGGCCCCTGCGGCGCCCATCCCACAAACGCAGCAATCGAGGTCGCCACTCCGGTGATGGTGTGCACGCCGCTGGAAAGCTCTTCGATGTAGACCCCGGGGTAGGTGAATGTGGACATGTATCCATCCTCCTTGGCATGGCGCCCGAAGAACAGTCTCCGGCCGCGGCGCTGCTTGGCTGCGCAGCCGGGGCCAAGCAATCCGCGGTCCAAACTCCGTCCGCCGGCCGCCCGCAAAGTCAACTCGATGACCAGGCAATAGTTGTCGGGAAATATTCGCTCTTCAATCCACGCGGCCGCGCGCGCCGCTGTCACATCGGCTCGATACAGCTCCGCATCATCTCGAGACGCGGCCCGCGCTTGCCCCGCGCAGCCCCGCCGAGCCACGAACACTCTGTCTTGTTTTTTCGAAGCGAGACTTCGAATCTGCGCTCACCGCGCGGTCCGGCCCCGAACGCGCGCAAAATCAACGCGTCCCTTCCGCTGCGCGGTCTGCTCTTCAGAAGATTTCACACAAGTTCAGTTCGATCGCCCGGATTTTTGAGCGATCGATGTGCGCCGGGCCCGGTATTTCCCTCGGATCGGCCCGCCTCGCATGCGCGCATCGGCGAATCGGCGCACTCCAACCACCGCTTCTTCAGGTGTCACAGAATCTGTAACAGGTGTCACTCAGCGGTGACAGGTCAGCTCCCGGTCCGAACCGGAATGGAGTTGGTGTTTCGTCAATTTCCGGTAAAGCGTCATGCGCGACCAATTCAGCCGTCGGGCCGCGGCGGCCTTATTGCCTCCCGACCAGCTCAGCGCCGAAATCAGCGACTCGCGTTCCATATTCGCGGCTGCCGTCACGCCGCCTTCCTGCCGCGCCCTGAATTTTCCCGGCAACTGTTCCGGCTCAATCGCGCCGGCCGCACCCACAATCGACATCGACTCGGCCAGGTTCTTCAGCTCGCGAATGTTGCCCGGCCAGTCGTATTCGAGCAGAACCCGCAGGCTCTCTTCCGAAAATTCGATCGGCCGCATTCCCGGCGCCTGCCGGAATTCCTGGCAATAGTGCTTGAGCAGCAGCGGCAGGTCTTCTCTGCGTTCGCGCAGCGCGGGCAGATGCACGTGCGCCACGCTGAGCCGGAAGTAGAGATCCTTGCGAAAAATCCCCTGCGCGGACTTCGTCTCCAGGTCCTGGTTGGTCGCGGCCACAAACCGGATATCGAGCCGCGTGGGTCGCGTGGCGCCAATGCGGCAAACCTCTTTCACCTCGATCACGCGCAGAATCTTGGCCTGCGCGGAAAGGCTCATGTCGCCAATCTCATCCAGAAAAACCGTGCCGCCGTTGGCCGAGGTCAGCAGCCCGTCGTAGGTCGCGTCCGCGCCCGTAAAAGCCCCCCGGCTGTGGCCGAACAACTCGTTTTCGAGCAGGCTCTCCGGTATCGCCGCGCAATTGATGCACACAAACGGCCGGTCGCGTCGCGTGCTGTTCATGTGAATGAACTCCGCGGCCAGTTCCTTGCCCGTCCCGGTTTCGCCGGTCAGCAGAACCGTGCAGTTCGATGCCGCAATTCTGGCCAGCGAGAACTTGATGTCCAGAAGAGGCTTGCTCGATCCGATCATATCGACCTCGCGGGGGAAGGATGGACAGCTCTATCGTGATGCGCATCCGTGAATCGTTACATCGTCGCTGGCGCGCTCCGTCGGTCTCAAATCGGCACTCGCCATCGGGGTCCAAGCCCTGGACTTCTTTCCTTAGCGCCCTGTCTCCAAAGTTCGCATCGTAAATGCGTTGTCATCCTGAGCGGAGTTTGGCTCGTTCTTTGAGCCAAACGCAGTCGAAGAACCTGTGGTTCGCGCGTCTGACGTGTGCGACTGACTTCTGAGGCATCGCACAAATACCCTCAGCCCTGCTTTTTCCTGTATACCGCAATTCGGGGAAGCAGCATTGCAATACCGGAACTCGCTCTTTCGAGAGGCGCGGCTCGGAAGGCCCGTCGACTCACCCCACTCCCTGAAATCCGGACTCATCCACTTTCCGGAAGACGGAGAAAGACCCCTCCGGAATCAGGCTCGACCTCATTGTGGTTGGGTAGCGAGAATTCTGGCCCAGTACCGCTGCCTGTGGATGCAGCCCGGCACGAATTCCGCATCGGATCGAGCGAGAAAAACGCAGTCAGTATAACGCAAGCCATCAACGTGTCAACAGCGTTTTCTCTAGGGCTTTGACCGCATGATGTCGTACCGGCGGCTGGTGCCGAGGGTCCCGATTTTTCCGGCGTCCCAGCCTCAGACGGGTGCCCCAGGTCCCGCCTCTGGGACCTGGGAAACCTCAACTCTCAATCTCATCGGAATCCCGGGTGCCCCAGGTCCCGCCTCTGGTACCTGGGAAACCGCGAACCTGCGTTCTCCTTCCAGCTTATTCAGCCGTCCCCGAAGCCCCCTTGATGAACGCCGCCACACGGTCGTGGAGCTGTTTCCGGCACTCTTCCCGCACATACACCATGTGCCCCGATTCATACCAGTCGTATTCGATGTTCTTGGCCAGCGACACCGGAATCGGCAAATGCTTCTCTTCGTACATCGCCCCGAAAAACGGCGTGGCCAGATCGTAATAACCCCCGTTCAGCATCACCTTGAGCCGCGGATTGGTCTTCATCGCCTCGGCCAGGTCGCCCGAGACGTTCAGGTTCAGCGGGTTATCGCCGTGCTTGAAGTCCCAGTGGACGCTGTCGCCCCACACCTCGATCTCCGGCAGATAAGTCTGCCCTTCGCCGTACTTCAGATCGTTGCGCATGTAATCGTTTAGCAGCGAAACGTAAGCCGACGAAATGGCCGCGCTCTGCGGATCGTAGTCCGCCTCTTTGCTCAGCGGGTCCACCGTCGGACCGGAAAATCGCGTGTCGTACCGTCCCGTCGTCATGTCCTCGTCGTCGAGAAAATTCTTCTCGAACTCCCCACCCTCCACGCGCAGGTTCGCCTTGATCAGGTAAGCCACCGGCAGGCCCGTGTAGTCGTGCAGCTTCTCCGCCACCGCCTGCTTCTCCGCGTCGCTCAGGTCGGTTCCCTGCGCCAGCGCGTGCGCATACGGGCCCATGGCATAATCCTCCACCTCCTTCAGGAACGGCTCCAGCGCCGGCGGCTGCTGCGCCAGCTTCTTGTGGTACCAGGCCGTCGCCGCATACGTGGGCAGCGACAGAATGTAGGGCAGGTCCACGCCGGGGTTGGTCTCCGCAAAGTCGATGAACACGCTGAAATTGAATATCTGCGAGAGCAGAATCACGCCGTTCAGGTCGATCGACTTGTCCTCTTCCAGCATCTTGGCCAGCACCGCCGAGCGCGTGGTGCCGTAGCTCTCGCCGAAGATGAACTTGGGCGAATTCCAGCGGTCGTACTTGGAAATGAAGCGCGCAATGAAGCGCGCAAACGCGCCTCCGTCCTCGTCCACGCCCCAGAAGGCCTTCTCCGCATCCTTGCCGATCAGCCGCCCAAAGCCCGTGCCCGGCGCGTCGATGAACACCAGGTCGCTCACGTCCAGCCGGCAGTTGGGATTGTCCACCAGCTTGTACGGCGCCGCGGGCATGTGCTGGTCTCCGTCCGTGACCACGTTTTTGGGGCCCACCGACCCCATGTGCAGCCACACCGTCGAGCTGCCCGGACCGCCGTTATAGAAGAACGTGATGGGCCGGTCCTCGGCCTTGGCGTCCTTCTTGAAGTACGCCACATAAAACATCCGCGCCACCGGAGGCGTATCCGCGGGCTCTTTGGGCGGGGTGAGCGCAAGCTGCGTGCCCGGCAGCGGCTTGCCGTCCATGCCAAGTTGCGCATCCTGCGCGTCGGTTGCGCCCACCGTGATGGTGCCGGCAATGGCGTTGTACGCAATGTGCTGCCCGCCCACGTCCACCGCGCCTTGGGTCGTCGCGTCGGCCGGCAGAGCCGGCCCAGGAGTCTTCTCCGCGGCTGCGGGCTTGGCCGCCGCTTTATCGTCCTGGGCGCGCACCGCTCCAGGCAACATCAGCACAACCGCAGCAAACACCGCGGCCACCAGTCGAGAGGTTGAATTCATTTGGAGTCTCCGGGAAGGGATTGGCGTTAAACCACAGTATAGAGTGCAAACCTGAATGCAGACCCGGCCTTCTCCGGCTCGTCACCATTTTCCGTCCGCTAGTCACAGATGTTTTGCCTTCGTTTGCTCTCGAATCGGCCGACTCACATCTGCTCGATTCCGGGCTCTCACCGTGGAGTTATCGGGTCAACGCTGCGCTCGCCCTTGAAGGCGACGCCCATCGCGACGAAGACCATATCTCACTTCTCGTCACCAACCTCTTCGATCTCCCGATAGATCAGATAGCAGAATCCGTCATCGGTCGGAAATCGGTAAGATCCCAGAGCACCCAAAACATGCGCTGCGACGGCAGTCATCTCCCAACCGGTGTATTCGTCCGACGTGAGGAACTTCGACGTGAGCATCTCGTAACCGTTTTCCTCACCAAACTCTCTCACTTTTTCGATATCCAGCTTGGAGTTGGGTCCAAAGTTCGGATTCCCCCAGGACCACTCCCAGGAGCCGCCCTCCACCGTCCCAACTACGGAAACATGGATTCGCAGCTTCGGATCGCCGGCGTTCGAAAAGGTCAGCACGCTCTCCTCCGCATCCCAATCCCATCGATCGAACTCTCCGTAGTGCTCGCGGAAGCGGCTATTCCGCTCCATCGATTGGTGGACTATCGGATGGAGAAACTCCCGGAAGCAATCGTCGCAAACCGCCATCTCGAAATCCTCCGGGCCTCGATCTCTATTCCCTATTCCCTATTCCCTATTCCCTATTCCCTATTCCCTGTTCCCTCGTTCCCTCGTTCCCTTGTTCCCTACTCCCTGTCCTTCTCCACGCTCTCGATGAACGCCGCCACCCGGTCGTGGAGCTGCTTGCGGCATTCGTCGCGCACATAGGCCATGTGCCCCGACTCGTACCAGTCGTACTCGATGTTCTTGGTCAGCGACGCGGGAATCGGCAGATGCTGCTCTTCATACTCCGCCGCAAAAAACGGCGTGGCCAGGTCGTAATAGCCGTCGTTCACCATCACTTTCAGCCGCGGATTGGTCTTCATCGCCTCCGCCAGGTCCGCGCTCACGTTCAGCCCGATCGCGCTGCTGAAGATGCGGCCTCCGCTCTGGCGGGTCATATCCCAGTGGACGCCGTCAAACAGCGCATGCGGCAAATACGTCTCGCCCGCGCCGTACTTCAGATCCTGCCGCAGATACAGATTCACCAGCGAATAGTACGCCGACGAAATCGCCGCGCTCTGCGGATCGTAGTCCGACCCCTCGCTCAGCGGATCGAGCGTGGGCCCCAGAAAGCGCGTGTCGTATCGTCCTGTCGTCATCCCCTGTTCGTCGTCGAATGTCTTCTCAAACTCGCTGCCGGTCACGCGCAGGTCGGCCTTGATCAGGTAATCCACCGGCAGGCCGGTGTACGCGTGCAGCTTCTCCGCCACTTGCTGCTTTTCCGCGTCGCTCAAATTGTTTCCCTCCGCGAGCGCATGCATATAATCGCCCAGCGCGAAATCCTCCACCTCCTTCAGGAACGGCTCCAGCGCCGGCGGCTCGGGCGACAGCTTCTTGTGGTACCACGCGGTCGCCGCGTACGTAGGCAGCGCCAGCTCGTACGGCAGATCCATGCCCGGCCGCGGCCCAAGCGTCGCCATGGGAAAGTTGAAGATCTCTCCCAGCAGCATCACCCCGTTCAGGTCGATGCTCTTCTCGTTCTCCAGAACGTCCGCCAGCACCGCCGACCGCGTCGTGCCGTAGCTCTCGCCAAAGAGAAACTTGGGCGAGTTCCAGCGATCGTACTTCGCCAGAAAACGCGCAATGAAGCGCGCGAACGCCTCCGCGTCCTGGTCCACGCCCCAGAACGCCTTTCCGGCGTCTTTCCCGGCCAGCCGCCCAAAGCCGGTCCCGGGCATGTCGATGAACACTTCATCGCTCACGTCCAGCAGGCTGTACGCATTGTCGATCATTTTGTACGGAGCGCCCGGCAGATGCCGGTCGCCGGCCGTTTCCACATACTTCGGCCCCAGCGATCCCATGTGCAGCCACATCGTCGAGCTGCCCGGCCCGCCGTTGTAGAAAAACGTTACCGGCCGATCCTCGGCATTCGCGCCCGTCTTGAAGTAGGCCACGTAAAACATGTGCGCCACCGGCGGCGCATCGGCCGGCTCCTTGGGCGCCGCAAGCGCCAGCTGCGAGCCAGGCAGCGGCTTTCCATCCGGCCCAAGCTGCGCATCGTCCGTGTCGGTCGCGCCCACCGTAATCGTGCCCGCAATCGCGGTGTACGCAATAGGCTGACCGCCCACGTCAACGGAGCCCTGCGTCGTCGAGTCGGCCGGCGCAGCCGCCGCTGCTGCATCGGTCTTCGTTGCCGGCTTGTCATTCTGTGCGCGGACAAGCGGAGACGCAACCAGCACGGGCACGGAGAGAACGGCAACCAAAAAGGGAGCAAGGGATTTCATCGAAGAACCTCCAGGACGAGCGGGTCAAGCAGGGAAACAGTATAGAACGCAGGCCAGAGCAGCAACCGATCGAATTCGAGGCCGGTAGCGTCTCTCGGCCCGTAGTCTCACCAAGCGCGCCGATCGCTGACCCCTGCTCCCTCGTTCCCTCGTTCCCTCGCTCCCTCGTTCCCTATTCCCTATTCCCTCTTCCCTGACCACTGACCACTGTCCACTGTCCACTGTTCACTGATCACTGCCTTTCCACGATCCGCGGCCGCTCCTCCGTCTGCAGCTGGTGCGAAACCGCCTCCACTTCGCGGAACACCCGCAACAGATTCCCGCCCAGAATCTTGCGGCAATCCTCGGCCGAGTAGCCACGCGCCCTCAGCGCCGCGGTAATCTTGGGCAAATCCGCCGGCGAGTCCATCCCCTCCGGCAACTGCCCGAAGACTCCGTCGAAATCCGATCCCAGCCCCACGTGATCGATGCCCGCCACCTTGGCAATGTGGTCGATGGTCTCGATCAGCACTGACAGCGGCGGACGCGGTATCCGGTCCATGAAGCTGCGCCGGATCCTTCCCTGGTCCTCGTAAGTGAACGGCCGGCCCTCGGCTTTGGCCTGCGCCTCGGCGTCGGCCACGGCCTTATCGATCTCCGGCTGCATCTTCTTCAGTGCGTCGCGGTACTCCTGCGACAGGAAGCCCGAATAGAAGACCACCTGCACCACCCCGCCCTTCGATTCCGGCCCTCCCGAGTTGGCGATCGCGCGCAGCATGTCGTCCGTCAGGTTGCGCGGAGCATCGCACAGAGCCCGCGCCCCCGAGTGCGACGCAATCACCGGCGCACGCGAGATGATCAGCGTCCGGAAAAACGTCCGGTCCGACGCGTGCGACACATCCACCATCATCCCCAGCCGGTTCATCTCGTAGACCACATCCTTGCCGAACTCGCTCAATCCCTCCCTGGTGTGCGGCACGCTCGCGTCCTCGATGTCGCCCGAGCTGTCCGCCCATCCGTTCGAGTTGTTCCAGGTCAGCGTCATGTACCGCACGCCCAGCGAGTAATACTGCCGCAACAGCCCCAGCGAATCCTCAATCGAGTGTCCGCCCTCGATGCCCATCAGCGCCGCCAGCTTGTGCTCCCGGTGCGCCCGTTCAATCCCCTCGGCCGACGTCGCCAGCTCCATCCGATCCTGGTGCTTGGCCGCCTGCTGCTTCACCGCGTCGATCAGCTCCAGCGTGCGGCGCGCATACTGGCCCTTGTAAAGCGCCGGTTCCACCCAGATCGCGAAGAACTCCGCTCCCAGATTTCCCTCGCGAGCAGACTCCAGATTGAAGTTGCCCCCGCCCAGCGGGTCGCCCAGATCGTAGTGCTCGTCCAGAAAACGCTGCGCCGTGTCGGCGTGGGCATCGATCACCAGCGCAGACTGGTGTACGGCTTCAGGCGTTTGCATTTTGGAATTCATAGAGGCTGGGTGAGTGCTGGCTCCCGTCTGAGCCCCAAGCAAGGCCGGCATGGCTGCAAGAATCAGGACCAGCGAAACATGCGTGCGCATAGGCTTGCAACGAGTGTATACCGCCCCCAAACCCCGCATTCGGTCTCGCGCATCCGGCCCCTGACCCCTGATCCCTGACCCCTGCCCTTTGCTATACTTGAAAGGTTCACCTCGTGCGGAGGTGGCGAAATTGGCAGACGCACTAGCTTGAGGTGCTAGCGCCCACAAGGCATAGGGGTTCAAGTCCCCTCCTCCGCACCAGTCATCTTCTCGTCCGGCTCTTGACCGGCTCTGAAAGCAGCTTGCTCTATGCAGATTCTCTTCTGGTTCGTCGTCTTCGTGCACATTGTTGTGTGCCTCTTTCTCATCGGCGTGGTTCTCATCCAGCAGGGCCGATCCGCCGACCTCGCCGGCGCCTTCGGCGGCCAGGGTTCGCAAACCGCCTTCGGCCCGCGCGCTGCCGCCAACGTGCTCACCCGCCTCACCACCTGGTCGGCCATTATCTTCATGTGCACGTCCATCTCCCTGGTGGTGCTCTATCAGCGCTCCACAGGCACCCACTCGGTGCTCGAAGGCGTGAAACCCGCCCCCGCCAGCGCCCCCGCCAAGCCCGGCAAATAAGGCTTTGAAAGGTACGGCCGGGGCGCCGGAGAGCACCCCACCCTCGGCCGGGTCGCGTGCCGAAAGCGCTCCTTGAGAAGGGGAGGGCCTCACAGGCTGCGGAAAAACAGCCTAGCGGAGCACGAAGTGTCAGGGCACGACTTTCAGTCGTGCCGCAGGCGCCCCAAATCAAGAAGCGGGCTTCAGCCCCTGCGCGATGCTCCTCTACGAAATCCCACCCAAAATCGCGCTCCATCCCGGAAACCACAAAGGCAGACCCCGGCCGGGCCTGCCTTTACGTCTTACATCTCTTGCAGTGACATCTCACATGTCTTACGCCGCCGCCCACGGTGTCTTACCCGTCCCACGCCTCTCACACTCCCGCCGCTCTCGCCACGATTGAATGCAATGAGAAATTCCTAAACCGGCGGCGGCGCATCCACCACCTCCACGCCCGCAGGCGCCCTGAACCGGAACGTGTCCGCCGGCATCGGCACGTCCGGCTTTTGGTCGGTGAAGGTAAAGCGCGTGATGGCGCCATCGGTTTCGTCGATCTCCATGGCCGCAATCGCGTAGGTAGCAGGGTCGATCGCCAGCGTGACCCGGCTCACCCGCTTCTCCTGCCCCTTCGGTTGGCCAATCAGCACCTTCTCGCCGCTTCCCGCGGCTCCAGGCGCTTCGTGCAGGCCGCTCAGCTCTTTTTCAAGCTCCGTGTGCCCTAGAAGAAATCGCAGCGGCGAGCGCAGATCGTCCAGCTCTTTGGCAGGAATGCGCTGCACCTGCGGATTGCCCGGCGTATAGAACCACGCATACTTGCCGTCCAGCAGAAACAGCTTGCCTGCCGGCGAGCCATACTCCCACTTCATGCGCCCCGGCTTGCTCACCAGCAGCGTGCCGCTTTCCACGCGCTTCATCCCCAGGCCTTCATAGCTCTCCTGGAAGTTCGCCGTCAGCGAGTGCAGGGTGTCGTAGTGGCGATCGACGCGCTGCGCCAGCTCCTGCGCGCTCATCCCCGCGCCTTGCCCGGCAGATACGAGCGCGGAAGCGCTCAGCAGGCTGCCGCACAGCACAGCGCCGGCCAGCCTCATTGCAGCAGTTGTACGCAGTTGGTGCCGCCCGCCGGATCGTACTTGGGCGCGCCGCCGAACTGGTCGGTGCAGAAGCCGCGGTCGCCGGTCTTGCCCACCGCCTGCGGCACCGCCGTCAGCGTGTAGCCGGTAATGCGGTCGGTGTTGTTGATCGTCACCTTGGTGCAGTTTGAAATGTTGAAGATGTATCCGGATTTGTAGCCCGATGCCAGGTCGCTCTGGATCAGCTGCGCCGATTGCGGCGAAGGAGGCCCGGAGTTCGGGTCGCCGCCCAGCGCGCTTAGCGTGCACGCATAGCCGTTCGCCGGGTAGGTGGAGTCGTACTGGATCTCGGCCTGCGTAATGGCCCGCAGCGAGTTGATCGCCGACGTATCGTTGGCGTGCTTCTTCATCACTCCGATCGTCGGAATGGCCATCAGCATCAGGATCAGAATGATGGCGATGACGATCAGCAGTTCCATCAGCGTAAAGCCGTTCGCCGCTGCGCGACTCTGCGCGCCGCGGCCGCCTGCAAGCCAATACCTGCGATTCATGGATTTCCGGTGCCTCATGGAGCGGGCCCCAACCTCCCCGCCCGTACGTGGAAATGCTACAACGTAGAGACGCAGAAGGGAAAGGGGACGCTCGAAAAAGCAGCTCTTAGCCATTAGCTCTTAGCTTCTAGCTGTTCGTGCCTCGTCTTGCAATCGCAGTGGGTAAACACTGCTTCGCCACGCGAAACTGAGCACACGGCTCAAAGCAATCAACCCGACACCAGCACAGCAAAGCTGGAAGCTAAAAGCTAACAGCTAAAAGCTGCCCTTCAGCACGCCAGCATCTCCCGGTTCAGCTTCACGCCCGTGAGCCGGCCCAGCAGCGTCACCGCGATGCTCTCCGGGTCGAACAGCCGCTGCGCCATGGCCTGCACCTGGGACGCCGTCACCTCGTCGATGCGGGCAATGATCTCGTCCACCGTGAAGAACTGACGGAAGTACATCTCCTGCCGCGCCAGGTTGGCCATGCGCGCGTTCGAGCTCTCCAGTCCCAGCAGGATGTTGCCCTTCAGTTGATCTTTAGCCCGCGTCAGTTCCTCCTCGCCCAGCGCCGCTTCCTTCAGCTTGCGGAACTCGGCCAGAATCAGCTCCACCACCTCCAGCGCCTTCGACGCCGATGTGCCCGCATACACGCACAGCGTCCCGGTGTCGCGGTATGGGCTCAGATCGGAGTAGATCGAGTACACCATCCCCCGCTCTTCGCGAATGGTCTGGAAGAGCCGCGAGCTCATGCCGCCGCCCAGCACGGTGTTCAGAATCAAGGTTGCGTAGCGATTGTCGTCGGTGATCGGCGGAGCCGGCACGCCCAGGCAGATCTGCACCTGTTCGAGCGATCTCTTGTTGCGCAGTTGAATGCGCGCGCTGGTTTCGGGCGCTGAAAGCGCGTCCGCGGCCGCGCCGGCCGGCAGCGTGGAAAACTTGCTCGCCACCGCTTCCGCGAACCGCTCGTGATCCAGGTTTCCCGCCGCGGAAAACACCATGTTCCCGCCGTGAAACCAGTCGCCGTGGTAAGCAAACAGTTGCTGCTGGCCCAGCCGCGCCACCGTCTCCGTGGTGCCCAGAATCGGCTTTCCCAGCGGATGCCCCTTCCAGAAGCTCTGCGTGAACAGCTCGTGCACCAGCACGTCCGGATTGTCCTCGTCGATCTTGATCTCTTCCAGAATCACGCCCCGTTCGCGCTCGATGTCCGAGGGCGCAAACACCGGGTTCAGCACCAGGTCCGAAAGCACGTCCAGCGCGATCGGCACATGGTCCGCCAGCGACTTCACGTTGAAGCAGATCGTTTCCTTGCTCGTGAAAGCATCCAGGTTGCCGCCGATCGAGTCCATCTCCCGTGCAATGTGCTGCGCTGACCGCGAGCGCGTGCCCTTGAACAGCATGTGCTCCACAAAGTGAGAGATGCCGTTGGTCTCGGCGGGCTCCGAGCGCGAGCCGGACTTGATCCACACTCCCATGGCCACCGAGCGCAGATGCTCCATCTGCTCGGTCAGCACGATCAGTCCGTTCGGCAATACGGTGCGGCGAAGATTTCGCTCAGTATTCATTCTCACCAGGTCAAACTTCGATTGTAGGCCAACCCGCGCCCTTCAGCATGCCGCCTGGTCTCCTCGCAATGGCTCAGCCTGAAGGGTACGGGCTTCACAGCTTGCTGAAAAGCTCCACGGATGGTGCGCGAAGTGTCAGGGCACGACTTCAGTCGTGCCGCAAGTCGAGCAATTTGAACGCGGGCTTTAGCCCCTGCGGCCTGCCTTTCGAGCCAATGCCTGAAATCCGGCCTTTTTCCGCAGCCTCTTTAGCCCCTGCAGGATAGCCCTTCATCAATCCGAACCGCTTCTGCTCTAAATCTCAACTGCAAATGTACCCTGTCCGCGCCGCGCAACCAGACCGCCAAGCCGGCGCCATCTGCACGGACAGCCTGAATGCTCTATCCTGACGCCAGACGTGGCCAGCGATTCCAGCCAACTTGTTCGTTTAGACTCCGCGCCCTTCGATCGCGGGAGCCGCAAGCCGCTCTTTGGATTGGATGCGGCTGCGCTCGCCGTGGCGATGGAGGAATTCGGCGAACCCGTCTGGCGCGGCCGGCAACTCGTTCAAGCCATCTATCGTCAATGGCTTACTGATCTCGACGCGATCACCACCCTGCCCCGTCCGCTGCGCCGCCGGCTGCTCGATGCCGGTTTCGAGATAGGCCGGCCGCAAATTCTCCAGGTCTTTCGCTCCATCGACGGAACCGAGCGCTATCTGGTCGAGTGCCAAAACCGGAATTCCGAGCGCTCCCCGGAATCTCCGCCCGGCCGGACGCGCCACCCGGAACCGCGCGCCGCTGAAACCGTCGAAACCGTCTGGATGCCCGAAGGCGACGACGGCGAATCCGGCGACGACGAACCAAAGGACTCCGGGTGCCCCAGGTCCGGACTTTCGGACCTGGGAAAGCACGATCCAAACCCCACCGTCTTACAAGACTCCGACACCGTAAGACAAGGCAAGCCCCGGACCCGAGCCACCATCTGCGTCTCCTCCCAGGTCGGCTGCGCCGTCAACTGTCAGTTCTGTCTTACCGCCAGGCTCGGACTGCAGCGCAACCTCACCGCAGGCGAAATCGCTGGCCAGGTCATCGCCGTGCTCGACCGCCACGGCGTCCAGGTGGGCCGCGACCGCCTCAACCTGGTCTTCATGGGCATGGGCGAACCGTTCTTGAACTACGCCAACTTCATGGCCGCCGTCCGCCTGCTGGTGCGCGAAGTGGGCCTGAGCCCGCAGCGCATGACCGTCTCCACATCCGGCATCGTTCCCGGCATCGAGCAGTTTGCCCAGGAGCCGCCCGACCTGCGGCCCAGGCTGGCCATCAGCCTCAACGCCCCCAACGACCGCATCCGTACCGAAGTCATGCCCATCAACCGCAAATGGCCCATCGACGCCGTGCTCGACGCGGTCCGCCGGCTCCGCCTCCGTCCGCGCGAGCGCATCACCTTCGAATACGTCCTGCTGGGCGGCGTCACCGACCGTCCCGGGCACGCCCGCGAAGCCGCCCGCCTGGTGCGCCGCTCCGGCCTGCCCGCCAAGGTCAACCTGATCGCCTGGAATCCCGGCCCGGAGTTCCACTACACCACTCCAAAACCCGAAGCCGTGGAACGGTTCCGCGCCGCCCTGGCCGCCGAAGGCATCCCCGTCTACCTCCGCCAGCCAAGAGGCCGCGACATCTATGCCGCCTGCGGCCAGCTCAAGCGCACCGTTGAAGCCAACTGAGAGCATTGGAATCCGTCTAACAACCCAGGCAGGGTGCAAGCCACCCGCGGAAAGGTCTCTGCCATGCACCGTTACCGCCCGCTTGTTCTCTTCTCTTCGCTGCTGACCTTCACCCTTGCGTTTTCCGCCGCGCGCGCGCCGGCGGCCACGCCGGCATTCACCATCACCGCCACCAATGTGACCCTGTCCTCCAGCACTTCCAGCGGAGTTGGTTCTAGCTCCTTCACATTGACCTCGGTCAACGGCTACACCGGCTCAGTTTTCGTCGGTTGCGATCCTCCCACTCCTCCGGCCGGAGTCAAGCTGCCCTACTGCGGCAGTGGATCGTCTGGCACTGGTGCAGTACCAATCCAGCCGCCCATTACGCTGACCGCCGATGAGGTGGTGACCGGGACCATTCCCTTCTATAACTCTCGGCTCCCAGCTCCCTTCAGCGCGCTGCATCGCAGGGACCGCGGGATGGCGCCAAGCCTGGCGCTCGCCGGTGCGCTGCTGTTGGGCTTTGGCTTTCGGCGCAGGCGAGCGCGCTGGCTCGCACTAGCGCTCTACACGTTATTCGCACTGGCGGGAATCAGCGCCTGCGGCGGCAACAACGACTACGTGACGCCGGGAACCTATGCCTACACCGTCGCCGCTACCGACGTTGACACCAGTGCGACTGTGACGGCCACGTTCAATGTCACCGTGCCGTAGGCCGTTTTCGCTCAGTCCTGAATTGGCGCGCAATCTGTGCGCCCCGCGGCCGGCCCATCTTCGCGGCATTCAGCCGGCCCCGGCGCGCACGCGAAGGGTGAGCGAGTGCAGCCCTATTTGTCCTCCTTCGGCATCGGCGGAGGTTGCACGCTTCCGCAGTCCGCTCCCTTGTAAATCGACGTGGATTCGCTCGTGAACTCCACCGGCGTCGGGTTCGGCCCCATCTGCATGGTTCCCACAAAGTGGACCTTGCCTTTCGCGGTGCCGTCGCCGTAGAAATGCGATTCGAGCGAGCCTTTCCCGTTCATGGCGCCGGTGCAAATCCAGTCGGCTGTCATGCTGTTGGCAGTCTTCTGCACGTTCGCCACCGTGCAGCTGCCGCGCGACTGCGGAAGGGCTGCGCCATAGCGGTCGATCATGGCCTGGGTGAGGCAGTATTGGATCGTATGAGGGGTGCCGTTGAAGGCCGCCATGGCCTGGGGCGGCATCTGCATCCCCGCCGGAAACGGCGTTTGCTGCCAGGTCGTGGTGGTTGTGATCTCCCACAATCCCGGTTTCCTCACCTCTTGAGCCCAGGCAAACAACCCGAGAACCAAAATCCCTGCGCTCGCCGCGAGCGCTCCTTTGCGGACCCGCATCTGCCCTCCTTATGCGCTCCATTTTCGGGGGCGCGCACTCAATGTACACTCCTTCGCACACTTTGAGAAAGTGAAATGAGCTGAAATCTCCTTACCGAAGAATGCGCCCGGCACAGCTCAGCGCGCCGGCGAAGCCGCAACGTCGCGCGTCGATTGCCAGGCGACCTGCTGCCAGCGCCCGTCGCGCCGCGCGTATACGCTCACAATGAAAATGGTAATGTCGAATGGCGTCGCCTGCACCCGCGAGTCCGTCACCCGCACCGCATATTCCCCATTGATCACCGCCGCATCGGCTCCCAGCATCCGCACTTGCAAATTCTTCGGCTGCCAGGAAATGTAGCGCAACTGCCCGGTGCGTATCGCCGCCAGGTAGCTCGTCTTGGTGTCCACCTTGCCGCTGGCGTGAACGTAAGTCACATCGTCGGCCATGATGCGCTCCAGCGCCGCCACGTCGGAGGAATCGAGCGCCGCCACCCGCGCCTGTTCGGCGGCCATCACCTGGCTCGCGGCGCCGCTCTCTGCAAACAGTCCCCGGCCCGCCACCGCCGCGCCCACTCCCGCCGCAAGCCCCAGCATGAGCCACAACTTTTTCATGGATTGTTTCCTTTCCCCGCAGGCCAATTCCGCGCCGCAGCCCTCACTCTTGCGGCCGCGCGCTCGTGTGTCCCAGCGCCAGCAGCGCGCCCGTCACCCGCCCCGCGGCATGGCGCACCACGTTCTCTTCGCTGGCAAAGTCGCCCGCAATGCACCGCACGCCCAGCGCCTGGATGCGTTCGATGTCGGCGACGATCGGCGAAGCCCCCTCGGCCGCATAGCGCGCCAGCGTCTCGGCCGAAAACGGCGCGGTGTTCACCAGCGCGCAATCGAAGATCGGCGCACGCGTGTGCTCGTAAATCCGCTCGATGTGTTCCGATGCGGTCAGGCCCAGGCTCTCGTTGGCCTGGGTCATCAGGTTCGCAATGTAAACACGCAGCCCCCGCGCCGCCGCCAGCGCCTGCGGTATCCCGTCCACCAGCAGGTTGGTGATCAGCGACGTGTACAGCGAGCCCGGTCCCACCGTGATCAGGTTGGCCCGCTCGATCGCTTCCAGCGTCTCCGGCAGCGGCGCCGGATTGGGCGGATCGAGCGTCAGCTCCACAATCCTCTGCCGGCTGGCGGTTATGTTGGTCTCGCCCCTCACCAGCGAGCCGTCGTCCATCCGCGCCACCAGCGTGGTGTTGGCCGTCGTGGCGGGATAAATCCGGCCCCGCGTAGCGAGAATCTTCGATGACAATTGCACCGCCTGCGCAAAGTCGCCGGTGATCTCGGTCAGCGCGGCCACAAACAGATTTCCGAAATTATGACCCTTCAGCGCATCGCCGCCGCGGAAGCGATGGCTGAACAATTGCGCCAGCAGGTCCTCTTCCTCGCTCAGCGCCACCATGCAGTTGCGCAGGTCGCCGGGCGGAAGCATGTTGAAGTCCTGGCGCAGACGCCCCGACGAGCCTCCGTCGTCGGTCACCGTCACCACCGCGGCCAGATCGGCGATCGCATCCGTCTCGGCCTCGCCTTGCCCGGCCACGGCCACGTGCCGGCGCAGCCCGCGCAACAGCGTCGATAACCCCGTCCCGCCTCCTATCGCCACCACGCGCAGCGGTCGGGCGGCAGGCGACGCCTCGCTACCGGATGACGGCGACTCGGATACTTCACGGATTGCGGAGATTGCGGAATTCAAAGCAGCCTTACGGAACTTCAGGATACAGCAGTTCTGTAAACCGCGGATCGTCGACCATGCTTTGAAAGTCGTTGTCCACGCGAGCCTGAAGCCGATTCTTGGGGTTCAGCTCGATGGCCCGGGCCAGGTTCGACAGGCAGTCCTGCACCCGCCCCGTGATCGCGTCCAGGACCGCCAGTCCATAGAAAGCGTAGTCGGCGCCGGGATGGCCGCTGAGAATGTTGTTGAACTGCTCGCGCGCGTCCTCGTAGTCACCCGTATTCAACTGCGACACTGCGTAGTCGTAGTGTTCGCCCGGCGTCAGGAACGTCAGGCTCGGCTTCTCCAGTTGCCGCTGGCAGGTGTTGATGTACATCTGGCAGCGCTCCTTCAGCTCCATCGGAGCCTCGGGAAGAAGCTTCTCCAGCGCGGTCAGCGCCTTCTCGTACTTGCCTTGCTGCAGCAGTTGCACCGCCGTCTGGTAATGCTGGAAGGCAGGTCCGGTGCATCCGCCCGAATGACTGTCGGGTCTGGCGGCCGAGGGGGAATTTTTCTTGCGGCTGGTCGCCGCGGATCGGGCCTCTTGCGTCATGGTTTTTTCTTGACAGTCGCGCAGTTCCCGCCCGCCGCTTGCACCTTACCAACCCGGCACAAACCCGCATACAGGGTCGAACGCTGCTTGAGCCATCTTTATACGCATAACCCGGCGCGGCGTCAATGGGTCCTCCCAAGCGCCGCGTGTTCGATTGCAGGGTTCGGGCGCTCAACCCGTACATAACTCGTGCAAAAGAAAGGCGGGCCTCACAGGCTGCGGAAAAACTCTCCGGAAGGAGCACGAAGTGTCAGGGCACGACTTCAGTCGGGCCGCAAGTCGAGCAATTTGAACGCGGGCTTTACAAGCTGCGGAAAAACTCGCCTGAATGGCGACTTGCAAGGGCTTTGTAAAAGGGCACGACTTCAGTCGGGCCGCAAGTCGAGCAATTTGAACGCGGGCTTTACAAGCTGCGGAAAAACTCTCCGGAAGGAGCACGAAGTGTCAGGGCACGACTTTAGTCGTGCCGCAAAGGTCGCAAAATGAACGTGGGCTTTAGCCCCTGCGGACGCTAGCACGCGCGATTCGCTTGCTTTTCTCCCTTTTTCCGCAGCCTGTTTAGCCCCTGCGGCCTGCTTTTCGAGCCTATGCCTGAAATCCTGCCTTTTTCCGCAGCCTCTTCAGCCCCCGACCTTCCGGTCCCGCCAACTTCCCCACCCCGCCTTCAAACCTTCTCTTCTTTCCGCAATTCCCCGTAGATCGCCGGGTTCAGCGTCGGATCGTTATACATCTTCAGTTGCCGGTACTGCTTGAACCGCCTTCTTCCCGCCAGCGTCTCCTTCCACAAATCGTCCAGGCAACCGGCTAGGTCGGCGCGCTGCGCTTCCAGAATCTCAAGCCGTTCGCAGTTGCGCTCCGCATGGCCCCTGGGCGCGTCTTCCCGGCACGTCTCTTCCCGGGTGTGATAAATCCTCAGCGCCAGGATGGACAGCCGGTCCACAATCAGACCTGGCGACTCCGAATTCAGCGGCGCCGCGGCATTGGGAAGTCCCTTGGCCTCCAGCCACTCCAGCAGCTTCCGGTCCAGCCCTTCGGCCAGATCGTTGCGCAACTGGTTGGTCTTGTCCACGCGCCGCTTCACATCCGCTACTTCGGCATCCGTGGCCCCCGGCCGGCGCGCCTCGTCTTCAACGTGCCACAAATCGAAGTTGGCCCGGTGCTGCCGTTCCATCGCGGCCAGCCACTCGTTGCCGCTGCGCGCCGTTTCCCTGCCGGCGCCGCTGTGCCACCGCTTTGTGCACTCGTCCTGCAGGCCCGTGATCCGTCCCGCTTCCAGCCACGGAGTGGTCTCCGCTGCATCCTCCCTGAGATCCCACGCCGAATATCTCCGCTTCTCCTGAAGCAGCGCCACCAGCGCTCCCAGCAGCCAGCAGTTGGCCAGCCAGAACGCCGCGTTGTACAGCGCCGCCAGCCAAAGATTAAACCCATGCGCATTGCGGCTGAAGGTCATCGCCAGCAGGATTCCCGGCACCGTCAGCACGCGTCCGAAAAATTGCAGCGTTTCGACAAACTGGCTGGAAGACAGAACCGCTACGCTCTCGATATGCAGCGTCAATGCAGCCGCAACACACCCCACGGCGATGCCTGCGAGCAGTCTGTTCCAGTACGCGAACCTCGACATGCCGATCCTCGTTCTCTTTCCTCTTCCTAGTACCGTGTCTTCGTGATTTCGTAACGGACCGAACGAATCTGGGTGCCCCAGGTCCCGTTTTTGGGACCGGGGATAGCACGAAACCTGATGGACACGGCCCTAGGTCATTGACCGTATGTTCTTGTACCATCTCCGTGCCCCACGCTTTCGCCTTTTTTCTGGCGAATGGGTGAGACACCACCAATCCCAAAAGGACGAAATTACACGGTCAGAGACCTAGTGTCCTAATTTCGCTCCGCTTTGAAAGGCCACGGCTTTACAGGTTGCGGAAAAAGTCTCCGGAAGGGGCACGAAGTGTCAGGGCACGACTTCAGTCGTGCCGCAAGCTGAGCATTATGAGCGCGGGCTTTAGCCCCTGCGGCCCGCTTTTCGGGCCTTTGCTTGATATCCGGCATTTTTCCGCAGCCTCTTTCGCCGTGCCGTAATTGGCGCCGACGCGATGCGGCATCAGCCGCTGAGGGAAAGTTCGAATTGAAATTAGGACACTACCTTCCTCTCGGTTCGAATGCAGGGCGTTTCACGGTCTATGGTAAAACTATCCTCATTCAAGGTCCATGTCACATTCGCAGTTTAAGATTCCCAAATCCTGACGCCGGACTTCCGAAACCCGGCCACCCATCCAACCGGAGGGCCGATGCCCAACCCAGACCAGCGCTTTCTTCTCCTCGCCAGTTACGAGAAGGGTCACGACTTCATGCGCCAGTCGGCGGAACTGGGCGTCCAGTGCACCCTGCTCACGCTCGACAATCTCCGTGAAGCCGATTGGCCGCGCGACGCCCTCGAAGATCTGGCCTCCATGCCCTCCGGCCTCACCCGCGAGCAGCTTCTCAACACCGTCTCCTGGATGGCCCGCGGCCGCCGCTTCGATCGCATCGTCGCTCTCGATGAGTTCGATCTCGAATCCGCCGCCCAGTTGCGCGAGCACATGCGCATCCCCGGCATGGGCATCACCACCGCGGCCTACTACCGCGACAAGCTCGCCATGCGCATGGGCGCGCGCCATGCCGGCTTTCTGGTTCCCGAATTCTGCCGCGTCCTCAACTACGACGAGCTCCGCGAATTCATGGGCCGCGTGCCGCCGCCCTGGCTGCTCAAGCCGCGCTCTGAGGCCTCGGCCCTCGGCATTCGCAGAATCGAAGATTCCGAGCAGCTCTGGCGCGCCCTCGACGAGCTCGGCGACCGCCAGAGCCATTTCCTGCTCGAGCAGTTCGTCCCCGGCGACATCTTCCACGTCGATTCGATCGTCAGCGAAGGCAGCGTGCCGTTCTCCGTCGTCCATCGCTACGGCCGCCCGCCCATGCAGGTGATGCACGAAGGCGGCGTCTTCACCACCCGCACCGTCGACCGCGCCGGCCGCGACTGGCGCGAGCTCACCACCTTCAACTCCGCCCTCGCGCCCGCCTTTGGCATGGTGCGCGGCGTCACCCACGCCGAGTTCATTCGCGCCCACGCCGATGGCCGCTACTACTTCCTCGAAATCGCGGCCCGCGTCGGCGGAGCCTTCATCGCCGATCTGGTCGAGATTGCCACCGGCGTCAATCTCTGGCGCGAATGGGCCAAAATCGAAATCGCCCACCTGCGCGGCCAGCCTTACTCACTGCCCCAATCCTTCGCGAGCTATGCCGGCAGCGTCCTCTGTCTGGCGCAGACCGCCGAACCCGATACGGCTGCCTTCGACGCTCCGGAAATCGTCTATCGCATGAAGAAGCACCACCACGCCGGCCTCATCGTGCGCTCCGAAGATCCCGAGCGCGTCGAGCAATTGCTCGTGCAATACAGCGCCGAATTCGCCGCCCGCTTCCTGGCCACCCTCCCCCCTCTCGATCGCCTCACCCCGGCGTGAAAGCCGCCCGAGCCCCTCAGGCCCTGCGGAAGAATCACTATTGAGGTAGGTCAGAGCTGACAGCTTGGGATGGTTTACCGAGGCCGTGAGGCCGGGCGCTTCGCAGTCTGGGAAAAACTCCCCGGAAGGAGCACGAAGCGTCAGTCGCCCACCGGCGAAGCCGACCCACGGGAGATGAAACTGTGCCAGGGGGGATGAAACTGTGCCCCATCCATCGAGCGTTTTTTGCTCGATGGGTGGGAGGGTTCGGACACTGACGCCCACACGCATTTTCAACAACTTACGAACCAGTTTCTTTTGGGGGCACGGCTTTACAGCTTGCGGAAAAACTCCCCGGAAGGGGCACGAAGTGTCAGGGCACGACTTCAGTCGTGCCGCAAGTCGAGCAGTAGGAACGCGGGCTTTAGCCCCTGAGGTATGTTTTCGCATCGCAACGATACCTGTTCGACTCGACAGCCACCCCCTTGGCCGGAGTGGAAGGCCGGGGCGGTAGGCCGGGGCTTCAGCCCCGGCACAAAGCCGATCAGCCGTCCAGGCCTTCAGGTCCTGAGATTCACATTCGGAAGCCCTTCCACGCAACCGCGCACCTTTCTGCTCTCCGAAAATCCAACGCAAATTGCCGCACGTGCGGTCGGCATAAACCCATCCATCCCCACGCAACTGCCGGCGAAATGACCTGATCGCATTCATCCTGAACGCCTTATGCCTTCCCGCTCTCTGTGGAAAAAACCCTGTTGACAACATACCGATCAGTCGGTATAGTACATACCAACTGGTCGGTACGCGATGCCCCACTCTCCACAACACGAATCCAAAACCAGGCTCCTCGACGCCGCCCTCTACGTCATCCGCGCCAAGGGCTATTCGGCAACCCGTGTGGAAGACGTCTGCGCCGCCGCCGGCCTCACCAAGGGCAGCTTCTTCCATCACTTCAAGAGCAAGGAAGAGCTAGCGCTCGCCGCGGCCGAGCATTTTTCCTTGAGGGCCGACGGCCTTTTCGCCTCGGCTCCCTACCGCAGCCTTCCCGGCCCGGTCGACCGCCTCCTCGGCTACGTCGAATTCCGCAAGGCCATCCTGCTCGGCGAGCTCCCCCAGTTCACCTGTCTGCTCGGCACCATGGTGCAGGAAACCTACGAAACCCACCCCCTCATCCGTGAGGCCTGCGACAATTTCATCGCCGCGCACGCCCGGACCGTCGAAGCGGATATTGCCGAAGCCGTGGCCACGCGCGGCCTGCGCGCAGGCTGGACTGCGGAGAGCCTGGCACTCTACACCCAGGCCGTCATCCAGGGATCGTTCATCCTGGCCAAAGCCCGGAACAGCGCCCAGGTGGCGGCCGCCTGCCTCGATCATCTCCACCGCTATCTCGAATTGCTCTTCGCCCCAGAGCCATCCCAACCGCAGCATCCGCAGGAGACGTCATGAACCTCACTGAAGTGCCCGACACCGTGAACTGGCCCGAAACTCACTACGTTTTTCTCGAGAAGATCGGCCCCTTCATGCAGAACGCCCCCCAGGCCTGGGCTGAGTTGCACAAGCTCCTCCCGGCAGTCGCAATTCATAACCGGATCACCGGATACATGAGCCTCTACAAAGTCGGTCCTCAGATCTATCGCGCCGGCGTCTCCCTCGCCGCTCCTCCGTTCCAACTCCCCGATGGGCTGCACTACGAAATCTTCGCCGGCGGCAAGTACAGCCGCTTCCTGCTCACCGGACCCTATTCCAACCTTCCCCAGGCCTGCGGCCGCGTCGCCGAACTGGTCGCCGAGCAGCACCTTCCCCTCCGCGACGGCTTCAACATCGAGAACTATGTCAACGACCCGCGCACCACGCCGGAAGACCAATTGATCACCGAAATCCTCCTCCCGGCCGCATAAGCCGTACATCGCCCGGCGCGGCCCTTTCACGCCGCGCAAGTCATCGCATCGCCACTCACAATGAATCGAGGTCCTATCGTGTCTACCGCTGTGCAAAGCGCTCCCGTCTCCATCGCCGAGGCCGAAATACGTGCCTTGATCGACTCCATCCACCAGGCCCACCATGACAAAAACGCCGCCGCCATCGCTGCGCCCTACGCACCGGACGCGGCCATCTTCGATCTCTCCCCGCCGCTCGCCCATCCCGGCGTCACCGTGGAGCGCAAGCAGCCCTGGCTCGACACCTGGGAAACGCCCCTCGAGCTTGAAATACGCAACCTGAAAATTACCGTCAGCGGCGACACCGCCTTCGGCCACGGCTTTCTGCGCATGAGCGGAACCAAGGCAGGCGGCCCCGAGATCGATTTCTGGATGCGCGCCACCTATGCCTTCGAGCGCGCCGCCGGCGCCTGGCGCATCGTCCACGAGCACACCTCGGTCCCCTTTTACATGGACGGCAGTCTGCGCCCAGCCTTCGACCTCGAACCCTGAACGGCTAATCGGCTGTCAGCAAACCCAAGAGGACGAATCGAGTCGGCGGCTCAACGAAAAAGCGCGGCCACAAGTTCTCCTGGAGGGAGAACAGGAAAATAGCCCAGGACCGGGGCCCCCGGGCGCGCGGCCTTTCCGTGCCGGGGTGGGAGGTTGAAGCGCAGCGCAACCCTGGGTCAGCGTTCCCCGCATCGGGCCCGTCCCCTGGGGCCGGAGTGAAAATTGAATCGCATGAAAGTCGGAATTGTCGCGTGAATGCAGCCGGAGAGCGCGATCAACGCGATTGAACTACGCGGCGATACTCCGCTCCGCAGACCCCTGCAACACCAAGTGCGTCCGCTCTTTGCCCAGCATCTCGACCAACGCCTTTTGCAGCTCGAGAACGCAGTTCTCCGCTTCGAACACTTTGATCAGTAGGGCAGCGTTGGATTCCACCCCGATCGACCGTTCAATTTCGATAAGCTTGTCCAGCAGAATTCTGGAGTTCATGCAGTCCCGACCTCGCAAAAGCAGATTGCCTTGAAAAGGCCGTTCGTGATGTGATGCGCATCACCGATCACTGGTTGCACGACGATCGGCATCTGCATAAATATCTACAGCGTGTTGCAAAAACCCGTCTTGTATCAGAGCATGAGCGGGGCACCGGGGCGCCCTCTGGGCCGGGTCGCGTGCCGCAAAGACCTCAAAATGAACGTGGGTTTCACAGGCTGCGGAAAAACTCAATCATGCAGACGAACTCGGAGGTTTTGTAACAAGGGCACGACTTCAGTCGGGCCGCAAAAGCCTCAAAATCAATATCGGGCTTCACAGGCTGCGGAAAAACTCTCCGGAAGGAGCACGAAGTGTCAGGGCACGACTTCAGTCGTGCCGCAAGTCGAGCAATTTGAACGCGGGCTTTAGCCCCTGCGGCCTGCTTTTCGAGCCTATGCCTGAAATCCTGCCTTTTTCCGCAGCCTCCCAGACCATTTATTCAACCAGTTTTAGACGACCTCGAAAGCCGGACGCAGCCACGGCGCACCGCTGGCCGACCCATCTGTATACATCGGCCCGCATTGCCGAGCGGATCCGTCGCGAATTCTCGATCGACTCAATGAGTACCCGGAGTTGAATTGAGCGGCGAAAAATTCCCGCCGCCTTTGGGAGGGGCGGCGGGTGGCTCAAACCAGGCGGTTTCCAATGATTACGCTGACCAGAGCCGGGTCAGAAGTAGATCCCCGTGAGTACGTTGCTGGGCGCCGATACGTTCCCAAGGTTGTCAACCGCAACAACAAACACCTGCGCGGGCTCCGTTGCTCCTCTTGGGAAGATGTAAATATCGGAGGTTTGGCCAACGGTGCCGTCGTAACTGTCAAGGACTCCATTGATATAGACGTCATATTGGATATCCTGTTGCGGCTCGTTCGCCGAGATCGAGGGGTTCCACGAAATGATCGCTTCGCCGCCGCCATCGCCCCAGCCGTTCAGGTCGGTGGGAGCGGTCAGAACCGAGGCTGGCGCGGGGCCTGTTGTGGCTGCCGCCGTCGTCACGTTGACAGGTGCGCTGGTTGTTGTCAGATCCCCGGTTACGCCGTTCAGGCTATAGGCAGTCACGGTGACGGTGTACGTGTAGCTGGGGATCAGGCCCGTGGCCAGGGCCGTCGTGGTGCTTGCGTTGGAACTGCCATCCCCCATGCCATTGACTGCGACTGTATAACCGTTGATCTCATTGGCTGGGTTCGCTTCCGTCCACACCACGTTAATCGTATTCGAAGTCACGCTGGCTTGCGTGATCACGGGCGGGGCTGGTTTCACGGGTACCGGCAGCGGAGTCCCTTGAAGCGTCGCCGTGATCTCCGGGCTGTTGGCCGACACCAGCGTATACCCGGAATATGCATAAATATGGAACGAATAGGTGCCGCCTGCTTCCAATCCGAAGTTCCAGGTGTAGCTGGTGACATCGCCCACGTTGTTGCTGAATCCGGTGGTGTCATTGACGATGTCGTATCCCAGACTCCCGCCTGATCCGTTCGTTGAGGCGTTCCACGCGAACGTTACGCTGCTGGTTGTGGTGGCAATGACGTGGAAATTGCCCGGCGTGCTCGGCGGAGTGGGTGTGGGCGGCTTCCGGATGCTCCCCAGGGCAGGCACAGAGAGCAGGCCGACGGCTATGCCAAGTGCAACGGCTTTGGCGGCGGTGCCGCAATACCCGGGCTTGAAGATGCTCATGCGTGGCTGACATCCAATTGTTTTGGGTGCGAACATAAAAGATCCTTTCTTTGGTTGATTCTTCGTTGGATCTTGCGCCTGCGCACCTGCCTCGCGCTGCCTCGGCTCGGCGATGATCGGTTCCTCCGTGAATCGTCCTGTCTTCATCGCTGCTGGACTTCCTCCGGATCGGCTCCCGCCGTTCCCGGAGATCCCCCGTTATCGCTGCTTCAGTTTTTCGATGGCAGGTCAACGCAATGTTTCACTGCGAGGGGATTTCACCATGAACTCACGATGCGATTGTCAGCGGCTTGTCAGCAGAATGTAAAAGTAGGAGAGAGAGGAAAGGATCTACCTCACGGTAAGGCCGAAGGCCTTGCCTGTGCCGACCCCTCAAAGTAGCCGAATGGAGCGCGATTCGGCAATCGGCTCCAGGCCCGCCTGAAGCAACCGGCTCCAATTCCACCCGAGCTGAACACCCGCGCCGGAGGCGTTCAAAATGTGGATTTTTTCGGAAAGCGCATCCGGTAGGGGATGGTGAGCTCGCTGGGAATCGAACCCAGGACCCACGCCTTAAAAGGGCGTTGCTCTACCAACTGAGCTACGAGCTCGCACAAACTGCGATGCAGCTTCCAGTGTATCAACCTTCCCGCCGCCCGGTGAGCCTTGAAAGGGTAGCCGGGTGGGCGGAGATTTCCTTTAGCTGGACCGTTGAAAGCTCTAGGCCGTTGCGGCGCCGCGCACGACCGGCACTCAGCCGTTGAACCAACGCTCTTGAGCCGTCGCGCGTCGCTCGTCCGCAAACCTCTTCGCTCGCTCGCAAGCCGCGCAAGCAGGCCCTATGGAATGCGGCGCTCGAACTCCCCGCCGCCCTCCGCAATGCGTCACGAAAGCGTGTTGCTCACGTTGCTGAACACGGTGTTGATTGCCGTGGCCACGCTGTTCACGCCGGCCACCGAACCCAGGGCAACTAAGGTAATCAGCAATCCATACTCAACCAGGTCCTGTCCTTCTTCGCGGCTCATCAGGTCCAGGACCTTTATTCTTATCTTCAGAAATAGGCTATTCATTCTTATTCTCTCCGGGTCAATAAATATTCCCGTGTCTCCGGCTTCTGGGACCGCCGCTCTAAGCTCGATGCGGCCAACTGAACAACTCGCCCCATCGACCAGCCTTCGTCGTTCGCGTGGGCGAGCGGCAACTTGCCGCCGTTTCAGTTGATTTCACGAATTCTGGGACTGCTGTTCACTCTTTGAAGCTGCAGCCTGCGGGTATCGCCGGTCCAATCGAACCCGCCGCTCACCTGCATCGATCGATATCTCTATAAATCCGCCCTTCATGGCAGTATCCTCTCGATCCGCCGCCATCGTATACATTACTGATGTGCCGACTGTGCAGGTTACAGCGGTCACCTCAAACTGACTTATCGGTAAGAATGACCTTCCCTGTCCGGCACGCCAACCCTTCGCCCCGCACCGCTGCGCTCTCTCCGATTGACAAAGCCGATCGGTATCAATTCAGATTTGTCGTTCGCCCCCGAATCGAGGTCCGTTCCGCCCATGTTGAATCGCCGCGATCTGTTGAAAGCCGGAGTTGGAGCCGTGCCCCTGCTGGCGGGCGCTGCCGGTTTCGCTGAGCCCGTCCTGCCGCAGCAAACCCCTGCGCCCGTCCCCGCGCCGCCGGCCGCTGCGCAAGCGCTGCCCTGGCAGAGGCAGTTGCGCCGCGCCGGCCAGTTGAACATGACCGAGCACGACCCCGTCAGCCTCAACGTCGAGGAGTGGGCCGATTACTGGGCCAGCCTCCGGGTGGGCGCAACCTTCATCAGCGTCACCGGCATACTGGCCTATTACCAGACCAAGGTGCCCTTCCATCGCAAGGGCAAATTCCTCGGCAGCCGCGATTTCTTCGGCGACTGCAACCAGGCCGCCCGCAAGCGCGGTCTGCGCACCATTGCGCGCATGAGCCCCGACCTCAACTGGGAAGACGCCGCCCAGGCCCATCCTGACTGGTTCGAGCGCGGCGCGAATGGCGATCTGGTTCCCTCCAAAGAGCAGCCGGGCCTCTTTCGCACCTGCATGTTCTCCGATTACATGACCGACTACATCCCGGCCATCATCCGCGAAGTCACCTCTCTCTACGAAGTCGATGCCGTCTACACCAACGGCTGGCCGCCCATCGGCAGTCTCCCCGTCTGTTTCTGCGCTCGATGCCGCCAGTTGCCGCCTGCGGGAACTCCCGCCTACTGGGACAAATTCAATGATCGCGTCGCATTCCTCTGGAAACACTACGACGCGCTGGTCAAAGAGAAAGCGCCGCAGGGATTCTTCTTCGCCAACTCCGGCGGCGGCGTGCGCTCCAGCACCAATCTCGCCCTGCTGGGCAGCCTGTGCGAGTGGTTCCAGGGCGATAACCAGGGGCGCGGCGGAGAAGACTCGCCCCTCTGGCTGTGCACCCTCCAGGGCCGCGTCTGCCAGGCCGTCCAGGATGGCAAAATGGCCACCAACGTCACCGGAGCCTGGTCCACCGGACCCATCCGCTGGCGGAATGCAGGCAAATCGCCGCGCGAAATCGAGATGTGGTTCAGCGAAACCAGCTCGAGCGGCATGGTCCCCTACTATCACATCGTCGGCGCTGAGAAGGGGTTCGGCGAAGACCGCCGCGAGCTCGATGTGCCCCGCGAATACTTCGCCTGGACCGCGAAGCACGATCCGCACTTCGTCAACAAACGCACCGTTGCGCGCCTCGGCGTGGTCATGGGCCAGCGCACGCATCTGTTCTCGAAGCCGCAGCCCGGCGCAACCATGCAGCAATTTCTCCACGGCATGTACTACGCGCTCCTTGAAGGCCGCTTCTTCTTCGACTTCGTCCACGAAGACCGCATGGACGCGGAGCATCTGAGCAAGTACTCCGCGCTCATTCTGCCCAATGTCGCGCTGCTCAGCGATGCCCACTGCGGCCAGCTTCGCGCCTTCGTCAAGCGCGGCGGCTCGCTCCTCGCCACCTTCGAAACCAGCCTCTACGACGAGCGCAACCAGCCCCGCCAGGACTTCGCGCTCGCCGACGTCCTCGGCATTCAAAAAACCGGCGACATCGTGCCCACCACCGGCAACGCGTTCTACGCGCGCATCGAGCGCCCGCATGAAATCCTCTCCGGCTTTCGCAATACAAACTGGCTGCCCGGAGCCGAATACCGTGTACCGCTCGCGCCCATTGAGAGTCCCGTCCTCACCGTAGTGCCCGGTTTTCCCGCCTATCCGCCGGAGCTCGCCTATCCGCCCATCCCCAACACCAACATCCCCGCGGTGGTCCTGCGCGAACAGGGCGCAAGCCGGCTCGCCTATTTCCCCGGCGACATCGAGCGCAGCCTCTGGGTCTCGGGAGACATCGATCTCAGCCGGCTCCTCCAGAACACCGTGCAATGGATCTCGCACGGTGAGCGGCCCGTCACCATTCAGGGTCCTGGCCTCATCGAATGTTTTGCCTACGAAACCGAGCCCGGCTTCGCGCTCCACGTCCTGAATTACACCAACCCCAACACCCACCGCGGCCTCATCCGCGATTTCTATCCCATCGGCGCGCAATCCGTAAGCTTCGCCATTCCCCAGGGAAGACAAGTCTCTCGCGTTCAGTTGCTCAAATCCGGCGCAGACATCCCCTTCAGGCGGGCAAACAACCGCATCGAATTCACCATTCCATCCATAAGCGCCTACGAAGTCGCCGCCATCTACACCTAAGTCCCCGAGTCTCGCTCCCCCTCTAAAGGTGGGTGCCCCAGGTCCCCCGGGGTCCCCACGGACAGGTCTTCGTCCGTGGGGTGGAGATTCCGCTTCCGGGACCTGGGATACCACAGCGCCCAATCCCCGCGCACCCCCTCACCCATACCGGAACAACGCCTTGAATCCGTAATCCATGTGCTGCTGGATATGGCAATGAAACAGCGCCAGCCCCGGCTGATCGGCCGTAAAATCCACCACCGCCCGCCCGTAATACGGCACCACCACCGTATCCTTGATCACCCCCGCCGTCGGCTTCCCGTTGATTTCCCGCAACTCCCACAAATGCCGGTGCAGATGCATCGGATGCGCATCGTCCGTGCGGTTGCGCATCACCAGCCGGTACCGCGCTCCCCGCTCGAACACAAACTCCCGCTCGTGCGGATAAGGCTTTCCGTTCACCAGCCATAAATTGAACTTCCCCGCCCCGCCCGGAATCTTCTCAAAGATCAACTCAATCGTCTGCTGCGGCGCCGGCGAGCCGCTGCTCCCCGTCCCGAAGATCGTGTAATCCCACGGCTCTTTGGGCGGATCCGTCCATTGCGGCCGAGTGTGTTGTCCCGCGTACTCCACCACCACGCCCAGTCCCGACTCGCGAATCGGCGTCTCCGTCGATCCCAGGATCCAGATGCCCGGATGGTTCATCTCCACCACTGCGTCGATCCGTTCCCCGGCCCCCAGAAAAATCGAATCCACCATCTGCGGCCGCGGCGTCGGATTGCCATCGAGCGCAATCACCTTCATTCTGTGTCCGGAAAAGGCAATCCTGCGGTTCTCGATCGCGCTCGCATTCAGAAAATGAATCAGCAGCCGCTCTCCTGCGCGCACCCTGATCGGATCGCCCGACCCCAGCGCCTTGTCGTTGATCGAGTAGGTCATCGAGCCCACTTCCAGCCCGTCCGGCTCGGTATTCAGCACCGTCGGCTTTTCGAGCAGCGGCCCCTGGTGCGTGTCGTCGTCCTCGTCGTCCATGGTGCCGGTAAAAAACGGCTCCCAGTCGCGCAACGCCAGAAAAAGCTCCTGGTCGTATGCGCCGGTATCGCCGCCGCCGTCCACAAACACAAACCCGAACTGCCCCGTGTACGCGCCCTTGTGCAGGTCGTCCATGGCCATGGCGTGCGAGTGGTACCAACGGCTTCCGGCCGGTCCCGGCGTCAGCTCGAATCGCCGCCTTCCGTGCGGCTCAACCAGCGGCGAACCCTCTTCCTCGGTTCCGTCCACCTCCGGCGGAATCAACATCCCGTGCCAGTGCACCAGCTCCGGCGTGTCCGTCTCGTTGATCACCTCCACGGTAACCGTCTTGCCTTCCCGCATGCGCAGCACCGGCCCCGGCGCCGTGCCGTTGTACCCAATGGTCGAAAGAATGTGCGAGCGGTCCAGCTCCACCGTAACCGGCGCAATGCGCAGGGTATAGTCGGCCTGGCCGCCCTGCGCCTGCGCACCCATTTCCATCTGCGCCCTCAACGGCAGTCCCGCCGCCTGGGCCATCGCCAGCCCGCCGATTTTGAGCAAATCGCGCCGCTTCAAATCCATGCCCTTCCCGTAGCGGAATCCTCTCACGCAGCCTTGAATCCGTACAAGCGCCGGCCGGCCCGCGCTCACCCTCTGCAACCAACACCAACCCTGCATCGTCTATTAGGTCAGCAATCGCGTCCCGTTGCACTCAAACTGGGTGCCCCAGGTCCGCGGGGTCCCCACGGACAGCTCTTCGTCCGTGGGGCGGAGATCCCGCTTTTGGGACCTGGGATACCTCGACACTCAATCGCACGCACATAAAATCAGACGGCCATAGCCCTGCTAGCAATCGCCTCGGTTCTCTCGCGCACTCCCTCCTCCGGAGGTCCTTCATGAAGTTCTCTCGAGTCGCGCTCCTCGCCGCCGCGGCCGCCGGCTGCTGTGTAGGACTCCTGGCCTTGCAGCGCACCGCGGATTTCGGCTTCGGCGGCGACGACTCGACCTCCAACGTCAAGGCCGAGTTCTACTGGTCGCGCCTCGCCTACACCTCCAACATGGAGAACCTCGGCGGTTACGGTCGACGCGGCTGGTTCAGCTCCTGGTCGCGCGACTATCCCAAGGCCGACCGCCAGTTTCTCGTCGCCATGCACCGCCTCACCCGCATCGATGGCCGCCCCACCGAGCAGGTGGTCACCCTCGATTCCGACGAAATCTTCAACTATCCCTGGATTTACGCCGTCCAGGTCCAGAACTGGACCTTCACGGACGCCGAAGCCAAGCGCCTGCGCGAATACCTGCTCAAAGGCGGCTTTCTCATGGTCGACGATTTTCACGGCACCGAAGACTGGGAAAATTTCATGAACGGCATGAGGCAGGTTTTGCCCGACCGGCCCGTTGAAGACCTCCAGAGCGGCGACGAAATCTTCCACACCCTCTACGACATCGACGACAAGATGCAGATCCCCGGCGAGCAGTACGTCTGGACCGGTCGCACCTACGAGAAAGACGGCTACCAGCCCAAGTGGCGAGCCATCCGCGACGACAAGGGACGCATCATTGTCGCCATCTGCCACAACATGCACCTGGGCGACGCCTGGGAGTGGGCCGACGACCCCAACTACCCTGAAACCTTTGCCTCCATGGCCTTCCGCGTCGGCCTCGATTACATCATCTACGGCATGACGCACTAAGTTACGGCATGACGCACTAAGTCTCTGACTCTTTGTTCTTGTACTGATTCCGTGCCCCATCCATTCGCCTTTTTCCCGGCGAATGGGTGGGAAACCACGAACCTCAAAGTGCGAATTCACGCAGCCATAGACCTGGAACGGGCTGCATAAATCGAGCTTTGAAAGGGCACGGCTTTAGCCGTGCCGCTACGGTGCAACCAAAATCGAGGGCTTTATTGATGGCTGCATAAGGAATGTTCTGTTAAACGCGCCGGAGGCGCAGCGTTTGTTAGCCCCGCGCTTGAGCGTGGGGAACGCGGATCGCACAGATGAACCCAGAGTCCCGTAGGGACGGCGCAATGACATTTCTTTTGCAGGATCTAATTGCCCCTGAGGGAAACGTCATCCGCCCCGCGGAAATGAATTCGAAAATTCTTTGGGCTCTCAAAATTTCGAGAGAAAATACTTCATCAGCCGCACAGCCACGCGGAACTGGAAACACTCATGTTTCAGTTCTTCTTCAAATTCCCGGCTCCGGTCTTCACCCAAGGGCGGTTCGTGCTGCTCGGGTCCTGGCCCGCGTGGCTGCTGCCGGTCTTCGTCTGCGTGGCCACTGCCGCGCTCGCCGGCCTCATCCGCTGGCGCCTCCGCGACGCCGCGCCCAATCTTAAAACCTGGCGCGCCTGGGTCATCTGGAGCCTGCAGTCGGCGCTGGTTGCGCTCATCCTGTTTCTTCTCTGGCAGCCGGCCATGTCGGTCAGCGAGCTCAGTTCGCAGCAGAACATCGTTGCCATCGTGGTCGACGACTCGCGCAGCATGGGCATTGCCGACAGCGATGGGAAAACCCGCGAAGCCGCCGCGCTCGCCGCGCTCGAAGGCGGCCTCCTCGCCGGATTGAAGAAGCGCTTCCAAACCCGCATCTACCGCCTGGGCAGCGGCCTCGCGCGCGTCGATTCGCCCCAGCAGATCGTCCCCCAGGAGCCCGCAACCCACATCGCCGCCGGCCTCGAGCAGCTCGTGTCGCAAACCTCCGATCTCCCCATCGGCGCCATCCTCCTGCTCAGCGACGGCAGTGAGAACACCGCCGCGGCCAGCGGCTCCGGCATCGCTCCCGAAGCGCTCGAGGCGCTCAGGAATCGCCGCCTTCCCGTGCACACCGTCGGCTTCGGCAGGGAGTCACCCGCGCACGACATCGAAATCGAAGACCTGAGCGTGGCTTCGAGCGCCTCCGCCAACGCGCGCCTCGCCACCACGGTCACTCTCGTACAACACGGCTACGCCGGCCAAAAATCCACGCTCACCGTCCGCGACGGCGACAAGACGCTTGCCCAGCAGGAAATCGCGTTGGCCCCCGACGGCCGGCTCCAGACCGAACAGCTCTTCTTTCCCGTCGGCGCTGCCGGCGCAAAGAGCCTCACCTTCTCGCTCGCGCCGCTCCCCGGCGAAGAAAACCTCGCCAACAACGCCGTCACCCGGCCCATCCTGGTCAGCGGCTCCAAGCGTCGCATCCTCTATGTCGAGGGCGAGCCCCGCTGGGAGTACAAATTCATTCGCCGCGCTGAAGACGACGATCCCACCGTGCAGCTCGTCTCCATGCTGCGCACCAGCGAAAACAAAATCTACCGCCAGGGCATCGCCGATCCCGCCGAGCTCGCCGAAGGTTTTCCGGTTCGCCCCGAAGATCTCTTCAGCTATTCCGGCATCATCGTCGGCTCGGTCGCAGCCGATTACTTCACGCCCCTTCAGCAGGAGTTGTTGCGTGAGTACGTCGATCGCCGCGGCGGCGGCATCTTGTTTCTCGGCGGGCGCTCGTCTTTGAGCGATGGAGGCTGGGCCGCCTCCAGCCTCAACGATCTGCTGCCCACATTTCTTCCCTCCGGCAATCGCAACTTCCATCGCAACCCCGCAACCGTCCAGCTCACCGCCGCCGGCGTCGACTCGCCCATCACCCGCCTGCTCGACGACCCTGAAAAAAATGCCGAGCGCTGGCGCAGGCTCACGTATCTCGCCGACTACGAAGACCCCGGCTCGCCCAAGCCCGGCGCCACGGTGCTCGCCGAAATGAACGCCGGCCATCGCCGCCTGCCGCTGCTCGTCACCCAGAACTACGGCCGCGGCCGCACCGCCATCCTGGCCACCGGCGGCACCTGGCGCTGGCAGATGAGCGAAGCTCTCGGCGACCCTTCCCACGATCGGTTCTGGCAGCAGCTCCTGCGCTGGCTGGTGGCCGAGTCGCCTGGTCCCGTCACCGCTTCCATACCCGTGCGCCTGCTCATGGATGATGGCCGCGTCGAGCTCACCGCCCAGGTCCGCGACCGCCAGTTTCAGCCCGCTGCCGGCGCCCGCGTCACCGCCCACATCGTCGGCCCTGAGAACA
Organism: uncultured Acidobacteriaceae bacterium; assembly: GCA_963770555.1. Lineage (GTDB taxonomy): Bacteria > Acidobacteriota > Terriglobia > Terriglobales > Acidobacteriaceae > Telmatobacter. The sequence continues at coordinate 946,724 of CAVYQC010000005.1, read as the reverse complement.
CCGACGTGCTCATCGACCTCACTCCATCCCCTGACGCGCCGGGCCAATATCAGGCCGAGTGGACCGCGCCCAACCCCGGCGCCTATCTCGCCGAAGTCACCGCCGGATCCGCAGCCGATCCCCCGCAGCCGCTGGGCAGCGATGTGCTCACCTTCGAGCGCCAGAACGGCGTCGCGGAGAGCTTCCACACCCAGCAGAATCGCCGGCTGCTGGAGCAGCTCTCCGCTCAAACCGGTGGCCGCTACTGGAAACCCTCCAACCTCGAAAGTCTGCCCCGCGACATCTCCTACTCTGAAGCCGGCATCTCCGTCCGCACCACCAAAGAGCTCTGGAACATGCCCATCGTCTTTCTGCTTCTGCTCGGCCTGCCCATCGCCGAGTGGCTCTTGCGCCGCAAATGGGGTGTCGTATGAGACCGATCTTCGAGCACGTTCGCCGTGCCGGGCTTCTCGCGGCGCTCTGCGTCCTTGCGATTCAAGTTCGCGCCGCCACGTACTACGTCATCGTGGCCGGGCTCGGCGGCGAGCCCGACTACGAGCAGCGCTTCGCCGCTGCGGCCAACGATCTCGACAGGATCTTCAAAAGCGAAGGCCCCGCCGCCCGCGTCTACACCCTCACCGGCGCAAACTCCACCGCTGCCCGCTTCAATGACGCCATGGCCGCCGTCACCCGCCTCGCCAAACCGGACGACGACTTCGCGCTCATCCTCATCGGCCACGGCTCCTTCGACGGCGTCGAATACAAATTCAATCTCGTCGGCCCCGACCTCACCGCATCCGCAATCGCCGCGCTTTGCGATCGCATCGCCGCGCGCCGCCAGCTTGTCGTCGACACCACCAGCGCCAGCGGCGGAGCCATCCCCGCCTTCCTGCGTCCCGGCCGCGCGGTTGTCGCAGCCACCAAATCCGGTACTGAAAAAAACGCAACCGTCTTCGCGCGCTACTGGGTTGAGGCTCTTGAGGACCCATCGGCCGACACCGACAAGAGCGACTCCATCAGCGCCCTTGAGGCCTTTACCTACGCATCTGGAAAGACCGCCGAATTCTACGACTCGCAGAAACGTCTCGCCACCGAGCACGCCGTCTTCAACGATTCCGGCGTCGGTGAGCCGGTGCGCGTAGCCGGAAACGGCCAGGGCCTGCTCCTCTCCAGCTTCACCCTGATTCGCCTCGGCGCAACCCGGCAGGCGGCCAACGATCCCGCGAAGCGAGCCCTCGTCGAAGAGAAGGAGCAACTGGAACAGAAGATCGACACGCTCAAATACCAGAAGGCCGCAATGGACCCCGCCGAATACAAAAAGCAATTGACTGACGCGCTGGTCGCGCTCGCCATAGTGCAGCAGGAGCTGGATAAATGAAGCGCGCCGCATCCATCTTCGCGCTCCTGCTGGCCTGCGCGGTAATCGCCCACGCCGCAGCTCCAGCGGATTGCTGGTCGCTGCGCAAGCACGGCCACGCCGCCCAGGCGCAATCCTGCTTCGACGCGCTCACCCGCTCGAGCGGCGCCTACGACCGCGCCGAAGGTTTCTGGGGCCTCGAAGAATGGGAGCAGGCCAACCAGCAGTTCCGTCTCGCTACTCAATCCGCCAACAGCCAGCCTCTTTACAAAGTCCGTTGGGGCCTGCTGCTCCACGAGCGCTTCAACCAGACCGACGCCGCCGATCTCTTCCATGAAGCTCTCGACAAAGATCCCTCCAATGCCCAGGCCTGGCTCGGACTGGCCATCGTCTCCGCCGATGGATTCGACGGCAAAGCCGACGAATACGCGGCCAAAGCCGTCGCACTCGATCCAAAGCTCGCTTCAGCTCACGAACTCCTCGCCGAGCTTGCCCTCGAAAATGACGATCGGCAAACAGCCGCGGCCGAAGCCGGCAAAGCCATCGCGCTTGAAGACGACGCGCTTGACGCTATGGCCATCCGCGCCGCCATCGAGCTGCTCAACGACCGCTCTCCCGATGAGTGGTTTTTGAAAATCCGCGCCATCAATCCCTCTTACGGCGAAGCCTGGGCGCGCGTGGCCCATCAGCTCGAGCTCCACTACCGTTATGAAGACGCAGTCGCATACTACCGCCAGGCCATTGAAGCCGACCCGCGCCTCTGGTCCGCGCACTCCGCGCTCGGCATCGAGCTCATGCGCCTCGGCCAGGAGGACGAGCCCCGCCGCCAACTCGAGCTCAGCTATAACAACGGCTATCGCGACGCCGCCACCGTCAACAGCCTGCGCCTGCTCGATAGCTACAAGAACTTCGACACCTTCCGCGATGACTCGACCGTTCTCAAGCTCAACAAGAGCGAATCCGCGCTGCTGCTCCCTTACATGCAACCGGAATTGCACACCATTCTCGCCGCTTACGAAAAAAAATACCGCATGACCCTCCCCGGTCCCGTGCAGGTCGAGGTCTATCCCGACCACGAAGACTTCGCCGTGCGCACCATGGGCATGCCCGGCCTCGGCGCCCTCGGCGTCACCTTCGGCCAGGTCGTTGCCATGGACAGCCCCTCGGCCCGCAAGCCCGGCGACTTCAACTGGGGCGCGACTCTCTGGCATGAGATGAGCCACGTCTTCATCCTCACCGCCACCAACCATCGCGTCCCGCGCTGGTTCACTGAAGGCCTGGCCGTTCACGAAGAAGGCGCGCGCTCGCCCGAATGGAGCAACCGCGCCACCCCCGAAGTGCTCATCGCCATTCGCGGCAAAAAACTCCTCCCCGTCGCCGATCTCGATCGCGGCTTCGTCTATCCTGTGTACCCGTCCCAGGTGATCGTCTCCTACTTTCAGGCCGGCGCCATCTGCGACTTCATCGCCGCCAAATGGGGTGAGGAAAAACTGCTCGATATGGTCCACTCCTACGCCCAGCTCGAAACCACGCCCGAAGTCATCCAGCAGAATCTCGGCCTCGCTCCCGCGGAGCTCGACAAGCAGGTTCTCGCCTGGATCGACCGCAAATACGGCGCCCCGGCCGCGCATTTCGATGAATGGCGCGAGAAGCTCAAGTCGCTCGTCGCCGCCGCTGAGCAAGAGCAGTACGCCGTGGTCCTGGAACAGGGGCCGTCGCTTCTCGCCCTTTATCCCGAGTACGTCGACGATGCCAACGTATACGAGTTGATGGCCGAAGCCGACCGCGCGCAGAATGATTCCAAAGCGGAGGCCACCATCCTCACCGCCTATGAACACGCCGGCGGCCAGCAGCCGGACGCGCTCAAGCGCCTGGCCGCTCTTGAAGAAACCGCCGGCGAAACCGCTGAAGCCGCGGCAACGCTGGAGCGGCTCAACTACATCTACCCGGTCAAGGACGAAGATTTGCACCGTCATCTCGGCGATCTGCTCTACGCGCTCAAGCAATACGACGGCGCCGTTCGCGAATACAACGCACTGATCGCGTCCAATCCCGGAGACAAGGCCGGCGCGCAGTTCTCGCTCGCCCAGGCCTACTTTGCCGCGGGTCAAAAGGACAAGGCCGAAGACAGCGTGCTGGCCGCGCTTGAAATCGCGCCCGGCTACCGCCCCGCGCAAAAACTGCTGCTCGAATTGCAACAACCCCCAGCAACCGCAAAATAACTGAAAGGAACTCGATGGTCTCTCTTGCCGGATTGAATCAGGACGCGGCCGAACTCCAGCGGCGCATCGAGCGCTTCCACGCCGTGCGCGAAGAAATCCTGAAGCAGGTGCGCGAAGTGATCGTGGGCCAGGAAGAAGTGCTGGACCAGATCCTGATCGCCATCTTCGTCGGCGGCCATTGCCTCATGACCGGCATGCCCGGCACCGCCAAAACGCTCATGGTGCGCACCATCGCCGACGCGCTCGGCCTCCGGTTCCGGCGCATCCAGTTCACGCCCGACCTCATGCCCTCCGACATCACCGGCACCGACATCATTGAAGAGGACCTGGCCACTGGCCATCGCAAATGGACCTTCGTCGAAGGCCCCATCTTCGGCAACATCCTGCTCGCCGACGAGATCAATCGCACCCCGCCAAAAACGCAGTCCGCGCTCCTTGAAGCCATGCAGGAACACTCCTGCACCGTGCGCGGCAACCTTTACCAATTGCCCGCGCCTTTCTTCGTGCTCGCCACCCAGAACCCCATCGAGCTCGAAGGCACCTACCCGCTGCCCGAGGCGCAGCTCGATCGCTTCCTGTTCAACTCCATCCTCGGCGACTTGAGCGCCGAAGACGAAATGAAAGTCGTCGATCGCACCACCGCCACGCGCGTCGCCAGGGTCCAGGCCGTCACCTCCGCTGAGAGCCTTCTCGATTTCCAGCAGCTCGTGCGCATGGTGCCCATTGCGGAGACGCTCGCCCGCTACGTCGTCAATCTCGTGCGCGCCACGCGGCCCAAGAGCGAGAGCGCGACCGACTTCGTGCGCCAGTATGTCAACTACGGAGCCAGCGTGCGCGCCGCGCAATTCATCGTGCTCGCCGCCAAGGCCCGCGCACTCTCGCATAAGCGCTATCACGTGGCCTCGGACGACATCGCGTCCGTGGCCGTGCCGGTTTTGCGCCACCGCATCCTGCTCAACTTTCACGCCGAATCCGACAAGATCGAAGCCGACGAGATTCTCAACCGCCTCCTCGCGCATGTGCCGCGACCCAGGGAGGCCTGATGCAGCGATTTCTCGATCCACAGGTGCTGGCCGGTATTTCGTCCCTCGACCTGCTGGCGAAAACGGTAGTGGACGGTTTCGTGGCAGGCCTGCACCGCTCGCCCGACTTCGGCTTCAGCCAGGAGTTCGCCGAGTACCGCGCCTACACGCCCGGCGATGACCTGCGCCATGTGGACTGGAATCTCTTTGCGCGCACTGAGCGCTGCTATCTCAAGCGCTATCGCGGCGAAACCAACAGCCAGCTCACCATCCTTCTCGATGCCAGCAACTCCATGCGCTACACCTCCGGTCCGCCCGCCAAAATCGACTACGCGCGCTTCATCGCCGCCTCGCTCTTCTATCTCGCCATCCGCAATCAGCGCGACGCCGCCGGCCTCATCGTCTTTGATGACGAAGTGCGCGAAACCATCCGCCCCTCCACGCGCCCCGGCCAGCTTGCGCGGCTCTTCGCGGGCCTCGAGGGCGCTGAGCCGCGCGCCCGCACTGACTTCGCCAAGCCCCTGCGCCACTTTCAGAACTTTCTTCACCGCCGCGGCATCGCCATCGTCATCTCCGATTTTTACGAAGACCCTGAAATCGTCGTGCGCACCATCGCGCCGCTGCGCTTCCGCGGCAATGAAGTGGTGCTGTTTCATATCCTCGATCCCCAGGAAATCCGTCCCGAGATGAAAGGCTCGGCGATTCTCGTCGATCTTGAAACCGATCGCAAAATCGAAGTCGTCCCCGAATACGCAAAAACCGCCTATCGCGCCAAAATCGACGCCCACGTCGAACAGCTCCGCTCCCGCTCCCGCGCCGCCGGAATGGACTATCAACTGCTCCTCACCAGCCAGCCTCTCGATTCGGCCCTGCGCGGGTATCTTGCGCTTCGCCAGGAGCGTGCCTGATGGGAGTGAGTCTGATGGGCTTTCTTGCGCCATGGTTTCTCGCCGGCCTGGCGGCGCTGGGCGTGCCGGTCTTTGTGCATCTTCTTCGCCGCCACGTCGCCACGCCGCGGCCCGTCAGCTCGCTCATGTTTTTTGAGCGCGGCACGCAAAGCTCCACGCGCCATCGCCGTCTTCGCTACCTGCTCCTGTTCGCGCTCCGCTCCGCCCTGCTGCTGCTCCTGGTGCTTGCCTTCGCCAATCCCTTCGTGCGCCGCGCCGCCGCAGATGCCAACGCCCGCCTCCTCATAGTCGTGCTCGACAATTCCTTCAGCATGAAGGCCGGCACGCGCTTTGCCGACGCAAAAAAGCAGGCGTTCGCCGCCTTGACCGCCCGGCCACGCGCGCAAAAGGCGCAGATCGTGGCCCTCGGCGGCGAGCTTGAAGTGCTCACCCAGCCCATCGCCGATGACGCGCAACTGCGCGCCGCTCTTGACGGCATCGAGCCCGGCGACGGCCGCGCCAACTTCGGTGAGCTGGGCCGCGCCCTCCGCTCCATGGCCGAGTCCGTTCACCAACCCATCGATCTCGCGCTCTACTCTGACATGCAGCGCACCGCTATGCCGGCCAACTTCGCTGACATGGTCTTGCCCGCCAATGTAACCCTCCAATTGCATCCCGTAGCCAAGGGCGCAGCGCCGCCCAATTGGACCATCGAAAGCGTAGACGCGCCGCCTGAATTGTCCGATCCGAAAGATCCGCGCCGCTCGCGCGTCGAGGCAGTCGTAGCGGGGTTCGCCACGCCCGCCGCCATCAAGACGGTCTCGCTCGTCGTCAACTCCAAAGTCGTCGCCTCGCGCAAAGTCGCCGTTCCGGCCAACGGCCGCGCCACGGTTGACTTCGCCCCGCTCCCCGTGGACTTCGGATTCAACCGCTGCCAGGTGCGCATCGAAAGCGGCGACGGCGCCGGCGACGCCTTCCCCGCCGACGACGCATCCGTCTTCGTCGTGCGCCGCTCCGACCCCGAGCGCGTGCTCTTCGTCCACGCCTCCGGCGACGCGCGCTCCGCAATCTACTTCGGCGCGGCGCTTGAATCCGCGGCTCATGGCGCCTTTGTTCTGCAATCGATGTCCGCCGAAGAAACCCGCGACATCGATCCCGCGAAGTTTGCCTTTGTCGTGATCTCGGATGCGCCCGCACTGCCCTCCATCTTCGAGCACACGCTCGCGCAATACGTCGCCAAAGGCGGCAGCGTGTTCATCGCGCTGGGCGCGAATTTTCCGCGCCGCGCAGAAATTCCGCTCTGGGGCGGCAGCGTCCAAGATGTGCGCGACTATGCGCGCAGCGGAACCGCGGCCACCGTCGGCCAGGTGGACTTCAGTCATCCCGCCCTTCAGCAGGATCAGCCCGGCCGCGACAAGGGCGGCTGGGCCGAAGTGAAATTCTTCTACGCCGCCGTCGTCGATCCCGGCCCGGCGCGCGTTGCGGCTCAGCTCTCCGACGGCACGCCGCTCCTGCTCGACAAGCAGATCGGCGAAGGCCACGCCCTGCTGCTCGCCTCCGGTCTCGACAATCTCACTTGCGATCTTCCTTTGCATCCGGTCTTCGTGGCCTTCGTTGACCGCACCGCCCGCTATCTTTCCGGCAGCGAGCGGCTCAGCGCGTCGAAGCTGGTGGATTCGTTCGTGCAGCTGCGCTCGGCGGCCGAACCCATCGGAGCGGTCTCGAACGTTGAAGTCATCGATCCCGGCGGCCGCCGCCCGCTCTCGCTCAGCGAGGCGCGCACCGCGCAATCCATCCGCCTCCGGCGCGCGGGTTTCTATCAGTTTCGTTTCGCCGACGGCCGCGACGCCGTCGTCGGCGTCAATCCCGATCGCCGCGAATCCGATCTGCGGCCCATCGCCGACGATGTGCTTGCGCTCTGGAGCGGAACTTCCGCCGCCGCTGCCCAACCTGTGCCCGCCGCCGCATCGCAGGAAAAATATCGGCCCATTTCTCTCTGGTGGTACGTTATGCTGCTAGCATTGGCAGTTGCCGCTCTGGAATCGGCGCTCGCCGGCGGCTACATGGGCACGCAGCGGGAGGAAGCATGAGCAATCGTGGCCTGCTCGATTCCTATATCGCGCGCCTGCAGCAAAGGCTGCGGCTGGGAGCGTGGCTGCGCGGCGCCGCCGTCTTCTTGGGCACTGCGCTCCTGGTCACACTTGCCCTGGTGCTGCTGCTCAATCTCTTCGCGTTTCCGGCCCGCGGCGTTTCCTTGGCGCGCTTCGCCATCGTCGCAGCGCTCGCCGCATCGGCCGCCTTCGGCCTCGCATTGCCGCTTGCGCGCCTCACCCGCGCCCGCGCCGTGCGTCTCGCCGAATCCGCAAACCCCGAACTCGACGAGCGCTTGACCACTTTCGAAGAGCGCGCAGGCAACAACCCCAAACCGGCAGAAGCCCCATTCCTCGAGCTGCTGGCCGCTGACACGCTCGCGCGCACCGATGATTCCGACCCGCAGATCCTCGTTCCCCGCAATCGTCTCTTCGCGCTTTCGGGCGCCGGTCTCGCCTGTCTCGCTGTGCTCGTTTGGATGATCGCCGCCGGACCCGGCTATCTCGGCTACGGCGCTTCCCTGTTGTGGGCCGGACCCCAAAAAAACGCCGCCCCGTTCTACACCATCCTCGTCACTCCGGGTGACGCCACCGTGCGCCGCAACAGCGATCAGTTGATTACCGCGCGCGTCACCGGCATGGCGCCCAGCCACGCCCGTCTTTTCGCGCGCTATCGGAGCGCTCTGGGCTGGGAGCCCGTGGCCATGCAGCCTGCGCCGGATTCCGGCAGTGGCGCTGCGTACCAGTTTCTCTTCGCAGGCCTGCCGGAAGATGTCGAGTACTACGTAGCCGCGGGGCCGCTCGTCTCTCCGCGCTACAAGGTGCGCGTTGTCGATCTGCCCTCCGTCAAGCAGATTCGCGTCACCTATCGTTATCCTGCGTGGACCGCGATGAAGCCTGTGACCGCGGAGCATTCGGGCGATCTGCGCGCCATCGAAGGAACCGACGCCACCGTTGAAGTCGAGATGGACCGCCCCTTGCGCGATGGCCAATTCCTGCTCGACGACGGCCAGTCGATTCGCCTCGCCGCCGCCGCCGGTAACAACGATCCGCGCAACACCTATCGCGGCGTCATCCACATGAAGAAGGACGGCGCCTATCATCTCGCTTCTTCGAGCGAAGGCCAGCCCGTGCGTCTCTCCGAGGATTACTTCATCGCTACTGACAAGGCCTTGCCGCCCGAGATCGCCATCGATCGCCCCGCCGGCGATTATCGCGCCAGCCCCATCGAGGAAGTCACCGTGGGCGTCAAAGCCGCTGACCCGTTCGGCCTCGCTGCCGTGCATCTGCATTACTCCGTGAACGGCGGCCCTGACCGCGACATAAACCTGCTCAAAACTCCCGCTGCGAGCAGCGCCGAAGCCTCGTACACCCTCCCCCTCGAGGATTTCAAGCTCGTGCCCGGCGATCTGGTCAGCATCTACGCCACCGCGAAAGACGGCCACAGCGAAGCCCGCACTGACATCTCCTTCATCCAGGTCGATCCCTTCGAGCGCGAATTTTCTCAGTCCCAGCAGAGCGGCGGAGGCGGCGGTGGTGGAGGCGGAAGCAGCAACCAAACCGAAATCTCAAAGCGCGAGAAAGAACTCATCGCCGCCACCTGGAAGCAGCAGAACGACACAGCCGCAACACCGAAAGACGCAGCAGCTCAAGGCCAGTTCCTTTCTGGCGCGCAGCAAAAACTGCGCGACCAGGTCCTCGCGCTCTCCTTGCGCATCCAGAGCCGCGACGTCTCCTCGGCCAACGAAGAGTTCACCGATTTCGATCGCGATATGCAGGCCGCCGCGGCAGCCATGTCGCCATCGGCGGAAAAATTGAAGGCCGCCGCGTGGAAGGACGCACTTCCTCTCGAGCAAAAATCCCTTCAATCCCTGCTGCGCGCTGAAGCTACCTTCCGGCAGATTGAAGTAGCCTTCGGCCAGCGCGGCGGAGGCGGCGGCAGCGGTGACAACGCCGGCCGCGACCTCGCCAGCCTCTTCGATCTTGAACTCGATACGGAAAAGAACCAGTACGAGACCGCGCAGTCCGCTTCTCCCGCACAGCAGCACGAGAAAGATGTGGAAGACGCGCTCGAAAAACTCGATGCGCTCGCCCGCCGCCAGCAGGACCTGGCCAACCAGCAGAATAATCCAAAGCAAAGTTTTGAAGAACGCTGGCAGCAGGAGATGCTGCGCCGCGAGGCCGAGCAACTGCAGCGGCAAATGGAGCAGATGGCTCAAAACGGCCGGCAGAGCCAGCAAAACTCAAATGGTTCGCCCGATTCGCGGTCGGCGCAATCCGATGCACAGCAGGACTCGCAGCAAAATCCGCAGCAGGGCTCATCCATGCAAAGCGGTCCGCAAAGCTGGAGCGGTTCCGAATCCTCAGGCCAGAGGAACGGAAGCTCGTCTTCCAACTCTTCCGCGAGCCAATCTTCCGACCCGCGAATCGGACAGGCGCTCAGCCGCCTCGAGCAGGCCACCGGCGCCATGCGCCGCGGCGGAACCCCGCAGCAGAACGCCGACGCCGCGCGCCAGGCCGCCGACCGCTTGCGCGAGGCGACCGATCTGCTCGCCGGCAGCCAGCAGCAGCTCGCTTCGGGCAAATTGGACTCGCTCGCCGGCGAGGCCGGCCGCTTGACCGCGGAAGAGCGCGCGCAGGCCGATCGTATCAACAAGCTCGCCAGCCGGCAGAACCCTCCCACCAATGCGGACGGCTCTACCGATCTTGATGGCCTGATGGCGCGCTTCCACGAGCGCGACCAGTTGGCCGCCGAGCGCCAGCAGCTATCGAACGACTTATCCGACCTCCAGAAAAATCTCCGCGGCGCCGCCCGCGCAATGGCTCCCAATCAACCCGCGGTTGCGCAAAAGCTGCGCGATGCGCTCACCGCGATGGACGATTCCGATCTCGACAACCGCGTGCAACGAACCGCCGACTGGCTGCGCAGCGGCATCAATCCGAACTCCAACGGCACTGAATCCGAAATCGCCGAAGGGCTCGGCAATCTGAACCGGCAGCTCCAGCAGGCGCAGCGCGAGATGGGCCGCGACCATCCTGCGCAGGGCCGCGTCGCGCGCGGTGACGAGACCGCGGCGCTCGATCAGGTGGAGCGGCTGCGCAACCAGATCGAAGCCATCGCGCGATCGCAGGATGCGCAAGCCGCGCGTGACCGCGCAAATCAGCCGGGGCAATCCTCGCCGCGCGGCTCGCAGCCATCGGCCGGCGGCGCCCAGCCCGATCGATCCACCCCGCAGCTTTCGCGAAACGGTCAGTCCGCCGGACAGTCGGGCAGCGGCATCGGCGCGCTCGCCGGCAACCGCGCTGGTCCGCGCGGCAACGCTGTGCGCGACAGCAGCGGTCTCGACGCTCAAAGCGGCGACACGCGTTACGGCGGCCGTGGGGCGGATGGTACTGTTTGGGGCAACTTCGATACCGGCAACAACACACCCCGCCTGCGCGGTCCGCAGCAAGCCGCGCCCAACGACGCCTCCGCCAACCCCGCCGACACCGAGCGCACCTACCGTGAGAGCCTGCGCGAGCTCAACCAGCTTCGCCAGATGGTCCTCGGCGATCCGCAAACTGCCCAGGAAGTGGCCGATCTCACGCGGCAGATGCAGCATCTTGATCCCAGCCGCTTCCCCGGCAATCCCGCTATGGTGGACGAGATGCATCGCCAAGTGCTCAGCTCCGTCGACCGGCTCGAACTCGAGTTCGAGCGCGACGGCATCTCGACCGACACCCGCACCGGCAAGCCCTACGCGGTTCCCGCCGGATACCAGGACTCGGTCGCCGAATACTACCGCCGCCTCAGCAAAAATCCATAACGCGCTCAAAAAAATCATTTGTGAACTCTAAGAGATCCATAGCAGGCTCAAAAGAATCCCTACAGCGCGCTTCAATATTCGGCTTTGAAAGGGCACGACTTTAGTCGTGCCGAAAAATGTTGAAATCTGTGCTGGCTCCAGCCCGCACACAAACTCCGCGTCAGATTGAAGAGTTCGGCCTTTATTGCGGGTGAAAAACTCCACGCAGGCAGCACGAAGTGTCAGGGCACGACTTCAGTCGTGCCGAAGACGCTTCAAAAGGGCGGTCGGGCTTTAGCCCCTGAGGAATGCATCTCTGCTCGCGTTTCACCTTGCGGCGGTTGACATTCATCCGCCTCCTGCGTACAGTTGGCTCGTTGCCGGCCTCGCGCCATCGCAGCAAAAGAACTCGGCACACAAGGCGACATCCAAAATGCTCCGGGAGAAATAGAATGGGGTTCGCAGCAGCCCAGGCAGTTGCCCCGCGTTCATGGGCAACCCGGCGCGAGCGCAAGCAGCGCCGCATGGCGAGCGTCGAGCCTTGGATGAAGGGCAAGGTCCTGCCCGCGGACAAAATCGTTGCGGCCCTTGAGTTGCTTCTCGCGCCCGGCGACAAGGTGGTTGTCGAGAGCGTCCAGAAGCAGGCCGATTTTCTCTCCCGCTCTCTCGCCCAGGCCAATCCTGAGAAGCTGCACGATCTTCACATCGTCATCTCCGCCATCGCCCGTCCCGATCATCTCGCCATCTTCGAGCAGGGCATCGCCCGAAAAGTGGATTTCAGTTTCGCCGGGCCGCAGAGCCTGCGCGTCGCGCAGATGGTCGAAGACGGCCGCATGCAAGTCGGCGCCATTCACACCTATGTCGAGCTTTCCGCCCGCATGTTCGTCGACCTCATTCCCAATGCGGTTCTGGTGTGCGCCGAAGCCGCCGATGGCGAAGGCAATCTCTACACCGGCGCCAACACTGAGGACACGCCCGCCATCGTTGAAGCCGCGGCATTCCGTGACGGCATCGTCATCGTCCAGGTCAACCGGCTGCTGGACAAGCTTCCCCGCGTCGATATTCCCGCCGGCTGGGTCGACGTCATCGTGGAGTCGGACCGTCCCTTCGCCCGCGAGCCCATCCAGACCCGCGATCCCGCCGAAATCAAGGAGTTGCAGATTCTCACCGCCATGATGGTGATCCGCGGAATCTACGAGCGCCATCAGGTCACCTCTCTCAATCACGGCGTGGGCTTCGACACCGCGGCCGTCGAACTGCTTCTGCCCACCTACGGAGAAAAACTCGGGCTCAAAGGCAAAATCTGCCGCAACTGGATCCTCAATCCGCAACCCACCTTGATACCCGCCATTGAAAGCGGATGGGTCGAGAGCGTGCACAGCTTCGGCAATGAAGACGGCATGGAGCGCTACATCGCCGCGCGGCCTGACGTCTTCTTTACCGGCCGCGACGGCAGCCTGCGCTCCAACCGCGTCTACTGCCAGCTTGCCGGCCACTACGCCGTCGATCTGTTCATCGGTTCCACCCTGCAAATCGATCCCGACGGCAACTCGTCCACCGTTACGCGCGGTCGCATTGCCGGCTTCGGAGGCGCGCCCAACCTGGGCAGCGACGCGCGCGGACGCCGCCACAGCTCGCCCGCCTGGCTCTCCACCATCACCGGCGGCAGCCCCACCGTGCACGGCCGCAAGCTGGTCGTGCAAGTGGTTGAAACCTTCAAGGCCGGCGGCGTGCCCACCTTCGTCGAGTCGCTCGATGCCGTTCAACTCGGAATCGACGCCCATCTTCCCGTAGCTCCCATCATGATCTACGGCGATGACGTAACCCACATCGTCACCGAGGAAGGCATCGCCTATCTCTACAAGGCAAACAGCCTTGAGCAGCGCAGCGCCGCTATCGCCGCCATCGCCGGCGTCACCGCGGTGGGACGCAAGTCGGACTCGAAGCAGGCCGCGGCGCTGCGCAGCCAGGGCCTGGTCGCGTACCCTGAAGATCTGGGCGTGCGCCGTTCCGATGCCGAGCGCTCGCTTCTCTCCGCTCGCAGCATGAAAGATCTCGTCGCCTGGTCCGGCGGCCTCTATCAGCCGCCCCCGCGCTTCCGGAGCTGGTAAATGCCAACCCTCCCTTTCAAACTATCTGCGAATTACGCTTCCTTCACTGAAGCGCGCGGCGTAGCACCCCGAACCTTCCAAAGCAATGCACTCGCATCACATCCCGCTGAGAACCTTCAAGCAAGAGACACGAAGCATCAGGGCACGATCACCCAAACCGGCGAAACGCCTTTCGACTGGAGCACGAAGTGTCAGGGCACGACTTCAGTCGTGCCGAACGCGCTCCCAGAAAAATGGCGGGCTTTAGCCCCTGCGGCCTTTCACCCCGCCGGGTGCCCCAGGTCCCGCTTCTGGGACCTGGGATACCACGACCGCCTCGCCTTCTACGCCGTCCAGGCCCTGATCGACGAAGCCGATCTCACCCCCAAGCCCGCTCTCGTTGACCGCCGCGGCTCCGGCGCGCACCCCGATCTCACCCTGGAATCGATGCATCGTTCCGCGCACGCACTGTTTCCCTGTTTCCAGTCCATCGCCCAAACCTCCGCCGGCAAAGTGCCCGGCCTCGCGCTGCGCGCGCAACTCGCCGCCATCGGCAGAGACGGCGAATCGCGCATGTTCGCGGCCACCGGCGGATCGAACAGCCACAAAGGCGCCATCTGGTCCCTCGGCCTGCTTGTCGCCGGCGCAGTCCTTAGCCCCGATCCCGCCCATCCCCTCGCCGTCGCATCCGTCGCCGGCCGCCTCGCGCGCTTCCCTGATTCGAACGCGCCCCACGCCCCCACTCACGGCACGCGCGTGCTGGAGCGGTACGGAGCCACGGGCGCGCGCGGCGAGGCGCAGCAAGGCTTCCCGCACGTTGTCCACATTGGGCTCCCGGCCCTCCTGCACGCGCGCTCCCGCGGAGTTCCGGAAAATTGCGCCAGGCTCGATGCGCTGATGGCCATCATGGCTTCGCTTGGCGACACCTGTCTCCTCCATCGCGGCGGCCTGCCTGCGCTCCACGCCGCGCAACAGGGCGCGCGTCTCGTGCTCGCCGCCGGCGGCGCATCCACGCCGCGCGGCCTGGCGCTGCTGCTTCAGCTCCACGCGGAGTTGCTGCGCAGAAATGCCTCGCCGGGCGGCAGCGCCGATCTGCTCGCCGCAACTCTGTTTCTCGATTCGATTTCAAATCCCTCCGCCGCGCGCAAATCCGCGGCCGCTCGATTCGAAAAGGAAGACTCATGGAAAAACTGACCTTTGCCTATCCCGCCCGCGGAGAAAAACCCAGGCGCTCGCATGTCGGCGTCGTCGGTTCCGGCGATCTCGAAATCCTGCTCGAGCCTTCCCCCGACGCGCAATCGCACGTCACCATCCAGACCAGCGTCTCCGGCTTCGCCGGCACCTGGAAGGCCGTGCTCGATCGCTTCTTCGATCGCTATCAGGACGCCGCCAGCATCGACATCCGCGACTTCGGCGCAACCCCCGGAACCGTGGCCATGCGCCTTCAGCAAGCAGTCGAGATAAGCCGATCGTGACCCCGCAAATCGAACTCGCGCAGGAGGTGCTCGACCTCGGCAGGCGTCGCAGCTATATCGAGATGAATGCCCGCGCCCGAGCCGCGCAACTGCTCGATCCCGGCGCATTCCGTGAACTTCTCGGTCCCTTTGACCGCGTCGAATCGCCCTGGCTGCCCATGCAGGGCATCGTGCCGCAATCCGACGACGGCTGCGTCGTAGCCAAAGGGGCCATTGCCGGCAAGCCCGCCGTCGTCATCGCCGTCGAAGGCAAGTTCCTCGGCGGCAGCATCGGCGAAGTCTGCGGCATGAAGATCGCCACGGCTCTCGCTCTCGCGCGCCGGGATAACGAGCGCGGCATCCCCACGCGCCCCGTCCTCTCGCTCGAAAGCGGCGGCGTCCGCCTTCAGGAAGCCAATCTCGGCGAGCTCGTGCTCGCCGAAATCTACGCCGAGCTCGTCGCCCTGCGCAGGCACGTGCCGGTCATCGTCGTCATTGCCGGCATGACTGGCTGCTTCGGCGGCATGTCCATCGCCGCCGGGCTCGCGAGCTATGTCGTCATGACCCGCCAGGCGCGCCTCGGCATGAACGGCCCCGAGGTCATCGAGCAGGAAGCCGGCATCGAGGAACTCGATGCCACCGACCGGCCCCTCATCTGGAGCATCTCGGGCGGAGCGCAGCGCTTCGCCACGGGCGCCGCCGACATGCTCGTCGAAGACGATGCCGACGCCATCGCTGAGGCCATCCGCTCTCTGTTCCAGAAAGGCCGGCCTGCCCAACTGCGCAGCGCACTGCACGATAAATACATCGCGCGCCTGGCCGCAATGGATCCCGCTCAGCCCTGGACCTCCGAACAAATCCGCACCGCGTTTCAGGAAGACGCGCCATGAGTGATATCGCCATCGGCCGCGGCCGCAAGTGGTTTCACGCGCTCGCCGGCGACGGCAGGCAGCCCGAAGGCCCTCGCTCGCTGCTCATCGCCCACGCGCCGCTCGGCGCGGAGAACGTCACCTACATGGCGCTCGCCCCGGATCTCCAAGGCCGCTTTCCCCGCGCCCGCGCCGGCGAAGTCGGACTCGAAGAAGCATGGTTCGGAGCCCGTGCCATTCAAAACCTCGTCGCCTCCGGCACAAACGGAGCCCGCTGCCCCATCGTCACCATCGTCGACGCCAAATCGCAGGCCTATGGGCGCCGCGAAGAACTGGCCGGCATCCATCTCGCCGCCGCGGCCCTCATCGCGGCCTACGCTGAGGCGCGCATGGCGGGCCATCCAATCATCGCTCTCATTGTTGGCCGCGCCGTTTCCGCCTCCTTCCTGGTGCTCTGCGGGCAAGCCAATCGCATCCTCGCGTTGGACGATCCGCGCGTCCTCGTCCACGCCATGTACAAGGACGCCGCGGCCCGCATCACCCGCCGAACCGTCGCCGAGCTCGATGCGCTCGGCGAAACCATCGTGCCCATGGCCTACGATATCCGCTCTTTTCATAAGCTCGGCGGCCTGTCGCAACTGCTCGCCATCGACGCTCCCGACGACCCGGTCCCGAAAACCGTGGAGCGGGTAAAATCGGCGCTCATCGATTCCATCGCCGACGCTCGCCGTTCCCCGCCCGATCTTTCCTCGCGCCTCGAATCCCAAGGCGCAATTGAATATCGCAAGGCATCCCTCGCAGTCCGCGAAAAAATGACCGAACAATGGTCCGCGCTCCAGGCAACCTAAAAGCATGTCCGTGTCTTGAAAGGGCACGGCTTCAGCCATGCCGCAACCGAACCAGCAAGACTTGCGGGCTTTAGCCCCTGAGGTATGCACTTGCTTCCGAAAAAAGCCCGCTCGATTCACCCAGCACCGCCAAACCTCTTAAGGCCTCCAATGATCTCCGCTCGCCCCCACGATCTTTTCTGGATCACCAATGCCGGCGCGCTCATCGCAGATTGCGCGCCGCCGGACTGGGTCCGCGAAGCAATCTCGGCAGCGCCCGTAGTCGTCGTCCGCCGCGGCGTTCACCGCGCCAGCCAAACTCCCGTCGGCGTTCGCGGAAAATCGAGATCGGAGCGTTTCGCAGCTTTCGTCACGGCCGGCGACGTACACAAGCGCATCACGCCCGAAGATCTGGTGAAAGTCGAAGCCTGGAAAAACAACCACCGTCCTGAATTCGCCCCCATCCGTCGCGCCTTGGAGACGCTTGCTCGCGAGTGGATTTCCCTCCACGGCGCCTGGGGACCTACAGGCAGCGCAGGTTTCGAACTCGCCACAGGCATCCCTTGCGTAACCTCCGCCAGTGATCTCGATCTCGTCATCCGCGCTTCCCAACGCATCGAGGCGAGCCGCGCAATCTGGCTGCTCCAATCCGTCGCCGCGCTCCAAGTCCCGGCCGATATCCGCATCGAAACTCCCTTCGGCTCTGTCGCCTTGAAGGAATACGCAGCGCCATCGCCGTCCAAGCTTCTCATGAAAACCAGCCACGGCCCGAAACTGGTCTTCGATCCGTGGCGCAATCCTCCCATCGACACATCGACCGGCCCCTGAAACCTGGCCTTTCACGCACCCAATGTTGCACAAATTCCGGGTGCCCCACCCTCGCCGCGTTCTTGTTTTTCGCGGCTAGGGTGGGATAGCACGAACCTCAATCATTCAGTCGATAATTTTGAAGACGAAGGAGCACCGCATTGACCGTCGCATTTCTCTTTCCCGGCCAGGGCTCGCAACGCGCCGGAATGCTGCACGCGCTCCCCGCTCACCCCCGCGTGCAGGCAACTCTCGAAGAGTCGGGCGACATTCTTCGCCTTGACCCCTTCAGCCTCGACGAAGAGAAGGCGCTCGAATCCACAATCTCCACGCAGCTTGCCGTCTTCATCGCCGGCGTCGCGTCCGCCCGCGCCCTCATCGCTGAAGGCGCGCGGCCCGATGCCGTCGCCGGTCTTTCGGTCGGCGCATTCTCGGCGGCCGTCATCAGCGGCGCCGTCGAGTTCGGCCCGGGTCTGCGCCTGGTGCACACCCGCGCCGAGCTCACCGCGGAACGCTTTCCCTCGGGTTACGGCCTCTCCGCGATCGTGGGCCTCGACGAGCAGCAGGTCGCCGCTCTCGTTTCCGTCTGCTCCACGCCCGCCCATCCCGTCTACGTCGCCAATCTGAATGCGCCGCAACAGATCGTGGTGGCCGGCTCGGTCGAGGGCATGGAAATGGTTCTCGATCTCGCCCGCAAAAGCGGATGCAGAAAAGCCGAACGCCTGCCGGTAAGAATCCCCTCGCACTGTCCGCTGTTCGCAGACGTGGCCGCGCAATTGATCGAAGCAGCGAAAGATTTGCCGCCGCGCATTCCGCAACTCACCTACATCACCAACCGCGGCGCCCGCTCCACACAGGCCTTCGACCGCATCCGCGATGACATCGCCACCAACATCGCGCATCCCGTGCGCTGGCACGACTCCACTGAGGTTCTCGCCGAAATGGGCGCGCGGCTCTTCGTCGAAATGCACCCCGGGCAGGTGCTCACCTCGCTTGCCGGTGCAGCCTTCCCCCAACTCCGCTCCGTCGCCCTCGCCGCAACTTCCTTCGAGCACGCCGTCAATCTCATAAAAGCGGCCCAGCAGCAAGTCTCAGGAAACGGCTGGTAGGTCAGGGCTTCAGCCCTGACAACAGCGCCCATAGGATCGACAGGGGCTTCACAGGCTGCGGAAAAATTCGCCTCAGTGGCGATTTGCAAGCGTCCTGTAACAGGGCACGACTTCAGTCGTGCCGCAACGGCCTCAAAAGGGGAGCGGGCTTCTAGCCCCTGAGGCGTTTCTCGGCCGCACAAAACTGCGCAGCGACCTCACACCGCCATCTTCGATTCGAAGCCCGTTCCACCGCAACTCCGCCGCACCACCCCCCGCACCACAATCAGATATCATTCAACCCGTGCCTCCGGGGGCTTGAAGCAATGACCTTCGATCCGCTTTCCGCCATCGAGCGCCGCGAGTTCCTTAAGCTCGCCGGCGCCACGGCCGTCTGCGCTTTCGCGCCCACCGCCGCGGCCAATCCGTCCTCGCGCGTCGCCGTGCTCATGGACGCTTCCCATCCAGTCGCCTCCAGCCGCCCCGTCCTGCGCGCCGCGGAACAGCTCAAGAACGCGCTCGCCCTCAAAAATGTACAGTGCGCATTCATCGCATCGCCGCACCAGGCGGCCGGCTTCGCCTCGTGCGTCGTCGTAGCGGATCCAGTCTCCAATCTCGCCCGCGCCTTTCCGCCCGGGGGCGCCGCGCCCGCCGGCCCTGAAAGCATCCGTATGGCTCCGGGGCGGGTCGCCGATGCGCCCGCAATCCTGGTCTCCGCCATCGGGCCGCTCGGCTTCGTTTACGGCCTGCTCGAGCTCGCCGAGCGTGTCCAATTCAACGCCGATCCCATCGCCGCGCTGCGTCTGCCGGAAGCCATCGGCGAAAATCCTGCCAACCCGGTTCGCTGCGTCAGCCGCTACTTTTGCTGCGAAATCGAAGACAAGCCCTGGTACCGCGACAGGAATTTCTGGCCCGCCTATCTCGATGTTCTGGCCGCCAGCCGCTTCAACCGCTTCTGTCTCGCCTTCGGGCTGGCATACGATTTTCCCAAAGGCGTTACCGACGACTATCTGCATCTCCCCTACCCCTATCTCGTCGATGTCCCCGGCTACTCCAAAGTTCAGGTCGTGCAACTCCGTTCCCCTGAAGGAACTCCGCTTCCCGCTCTCGTACCTCTCAGCGCCGAAGAGCGCAATCTCAACTTCGAGATGTTGAAGTTCATCGCCGCCGAAACCGCCGCGCGCGGCCTGCACTTTCAGCTCGGCATCTGGACCCATGCCTACCAGTGGACTGACAGCCCCAACGCTTATCACCGCATCGGCGGCCTCACGCCGGAAACGCACGCTGCCTACTGCCGCGACGCACTCGCCATCCTCCTCCGCGAGTGCCCGCAGATTCAGGGCATCACCCTGCGCGTTCACGGCGAAAGCGGAATTCCCGAAGGCAGCTACTCTTTCTGGAAAACGCTCTTTCAAGCCATCGCCGGCGCCGGCCGCGGCATCGAGATCGACATGCACGCCAAGGGCGTTGATCAAACCATGATCGATATCGCCGTAGCCACCGGCATGAACGTCAAGCTCGGCGCCAAGTATTCCGCCGAGCACCAGAGCCTCGGCTACAACCAGGCCGACATTCGCGCGCTCGAAATTCCCGATCCCAATCGCCGCGGCGACTCGCGCCTGTTCAGCTTGAGCAGCGGCTCCCGTCTCTTCACACGCTACGGCTACGCCGATTTTCTTCAGCAGGGAAGCCGGGCCCAGCTCCTCTTTCGTTTGTGGCCCGGAACCCAGCGCCATCTGCTCTCCGCCGATCCTGAGATGGCCGCGGCCTATGGCCGCACTGCGCATTTCTGCGGCGCTGCCGGCATTGACCTCATGGAGCCGCTCACCTTTAAGGGGCGCGAAGGATCCGGTCACAGTTCAGGCCGCTGCGCCTATGCCCATCCGTCCCTCGATCCCGATGCCGACTGGAAAAAATTCGAGTACTACTATCGCGTCTGGGGACGCAAGCTGTACCATCCCGAATCCGATCCCGAATCCACGCGCCGCTCGCTCAGAAACTTCGCCGGCCCCGGCGCCGCGTCCATCGAGACTGCGCTCGCCAATTCCAGCCGCATTCTTCCTTTGATCACTTCGGCTCACCTTCCCTCGGCGTCGAATCACGCCTTCTGGCCCGAGCTCTATACCAACATGCCCATCGCGCCCGGCAGTGCGCCTTCGCCCTACAGCGACACACCCCAACCTAAATGCTTCGCAACCGTCAGCCCGCTTGACCCACAGCTCTTTTCAACCGTCGTCGAACACACCCGCGACCTCGTCGCCGGCCGTCCCAATCCCAAATACTCTCCCATCGAAGTCGCTCAATGGCTCGAGGACTTCGTCGCTGCATCGACCGCGGCCCTGGCAAAAGCCCGCGCTGAAGCCACTTCCAGCACATCGCCCGAATTCCGCCGCATGGAAGAGGACATCCTCATCCAGAACGGCCTCGGCGCCTTCTTCGCCGCCAGGCTGCGCAGCGCCATCCTTTATCAGATCTTTCTTGAGACCGGCAATCGCCAGGCAGGCAACCTTGGGCTCGCTCTATACCGCAAGGCGCGCCAGGCCTGGGCCGCCATGGCCGCACGCGCCGCCACGGTTTACGTCTCCGACATAAGCTACGGCAGCGTCCCCATGCGCCGCGGCCATTGGAGCGACCGGCTCGCCGCCATCGACACAGACGTTGCCGTCATGCAGGAAAAGGTGCAGTCCCCGCCCGTTGCGAACGGCTCCGCGCCGACTGTCGATCAGGCCATCGCCGCCGCTACCGGCAAGCCCGCGCGCCCTTTCGTCCGCTGCACGCATGCGGCGCCAGAAACATTCTGCCCCGGCAAGGCGCTTACATTGTCTCTGCAGGTTTCAGGCGCTGCGGCATCGGTCCGACTGCACTATCGCCACGTCGATCAGGCAGAGCGTTGGCTCTCTGCGGAAATGCAAAGCGGGAACGGCAGCTATACCGCCGCCATCCCCGCCGGCTACACGCAATCGCCTTATCCGCTTCAGTATTACTTCGAACTGGCTTCCGGAAATAACTCTGCCACACTCTTTCCGGGTTTCAACGCGACGCTCTCCAGCCAACCTTACTACGCCGTGTACAAACGCAGCGTGTAACATCCCGTGTACGCAGCAGCTGGGTGCCCCAGGTCTGGATTTTCAGACCTGGGACAGCACGCCCATCCACTTACCTCAATTTCGCCCGGAGGGAGAATACGAGAGTCAGCGCCGGCAAGCCGCCCTAAGAGCACCCGCTCGTCGACCCGCAGCTCATGCACCGGTAGCAGCTCCCGTTGCGCACCATGATCGCGCCGCAGGTCGAGCAACTGGGCGCGTCGCCCATCTCGTACATACCGCGCATGGCGTCGGCGGCGTGGTAAATGCCGCGATCCTTCAGCTCCGGAACCTGCGCGGCGCTCGACAGCGGGGCCTGCCAGGCCTGCGTCTCCGGCGCAATGCCGCCGCCCGCCGCCGATCCGCCGGGATGCCCGCTCACCTGGTTCAGCCGCTTGGCAACTTCCTCCGCCAGCCTGGCCAGGTGGTGTTGCGGCACGCCGGCTTCCTCTTCCTCAGGCTCTGCCTCCGGCAGCAGACTGGGCGAGGCCGCCAGTTGCGGCGTCTGCGGCGCCAGGCCCGCGAACAGCGTCAACTGCGTGCCCGAAAGAAAACGCAGGCTCACCCAGCGGAAGATGTAATCCATCAGGCTCTTCGCGTAGCCGATCTGCTCGTTCCCCGTCCAGCCTGAAGGTTCGAACCGCGTGTGCGCAAACTTCTCGCACAGCACCTTCAGCGGCACGCCGTGCTGCAGCGCCAGCGAGACTGAAGTCGCAAACGCGTCCATCAACCCTGAAACCGTCGAGCCTTCCTTCGCCATCTTGATGAAGATCTCGCCCGGCTGCTGGTTCGGATAGAGGCCCACCGTGATGTAGCCCTCGTGGCCCGCAATCGAGAACTTGTGCGTAATCGACGCGCGCTCCTCCGGCAGCCGGTGGCGCACCGCGCGCGGCGGTCCGTTCAGATCCTGCGTCTGTGCTGCCGTCTCGCTCACCGCCGGCGTAGCTGTCAGCACCGGCGGCGCCGCCGCTCCGGCAATCGCCTCCAGCGCATTCTGGAAAGCCATCGCCGCGCCCATCACCTGCTTCGCGCTCACTTCCAGCTTCTCGTTTGCATGCGCTTCCAGCGCCTTCACGTCGGCCTCGGCCGCCGGCTGCGCTTGCGCCAGATGCGCCAGCGCGCGGCTGCCCGCCGCGTCCAGCGCCGAAGGCTCCTTCTTCGCATCCATGCTGGTGTTCAGCGGCTGCGTGCCCTTCGATCCGTCGCGGTAAATGGCCACTGCCTTGATGCCTTGCCGCCAGCTCTCCGCGTACGCCTCCGCCACTTCCTCCACGCCCGCCTCGTGGGGCAGGTTCACCGTCTTTGAAATCGCTCCGGAAAGAAACGGCTGCGCCGCCGCCATCATCTTGATGTGACCCATGTAATGAATCGACCGCGTTCCCTTGGCCGGCTTGAAGCTGCAATCGAACACCGCCAGGTGCTCCGGCTTGATCCCCGGCGCGCCTTCGATCGTCCCCGTCGCGTCGATGTAGCTCACGATCGCATTCACGTCCCCGTCCGCGTAGCCCAGCTTGAACAGCGCCGCAGGCACCGTGTTGTTCACGATCTTGATCATGCCTCCGCCCACCAGCTTCTTGTACTTCACCAGCGCCAGGTCCGGCTCGATCCCCGTCGTGTCGCAATCCATCATGAAGCCGATCGTGCCCGTCGGCGCCAGCACCGTGGTCTGCGAGTTCCTGTACCCGTAGCGCTCCCCGTACACCAGCGCCATGTCCCAGCTCTCGCGGCTGGCGTCGATCAGCGCCTCCAGTTGCGGCACATGGAACGGCTCGCCCGCAGTCCGCGACTTGCCGATGTTGTTCACCTCCGCGCGGTGCATCCTGATCACGTCCAGGAACGGCTCCCGGTTCACGTAATAGCCGGGGCACGCCCCGCCCTGCCGCTCCACTGACGCCGTCAGCGGAGTCGCCGAAGCCAGCGCCGGGCAGCTCGCCGCAACCAGCGCCGACTGCAGATACGCCTGCCCGCACATGATCGCCGTCATGCTCGCCGCCAGGTCGCGGCCCGCCGCCGAGTCGTACGGCAGCCCGAACGCCATCAGCAGCGCGCCCAGGTTCGCATACCCCAGTCCCAGCGGCCGGTAATCGTGCGAATTGCGCGCAATCGCCTCGGTGGGATATCCCGAATTATCCACCAGGATCTCCATCGCCGTAATCATCACTGAGATGGCGTGCCGGTACGCCGGTATATCGAACGCCCCCGCCGCCGAAACGAACTTCAGCAGGTTGAAGCTCGCCAGGTTGCACGCCGAGTTGTCCAGGAACATGTACTCCGAGCACGGATTCGACGCATTGATCCGCGCCGTGTTCTTGCTCGTGTGCCAGCGGTTGATGGTCGTATCGAACTGCATCCCCGGATCGCCGCATTCCCAGGTCGCCTTCGAGATCTTGTGCATGATCTCCCGCGCCTTGTACTTCCTGATCGGCTGCTTGTCCTTCACCGCCTTGGTCCAGAACTCGCCGTCTTCCTCGTAGGCGTGCATGAACTCGTCGCTCACCCGAACCGAATTGTTGGCATTCTGGAAGAAGATCGACGAATAGGCCTCCGAATCCGGACCCGAGCCGTCGTAGCCCTCGCGGATCAGCGCAAACGCCTTCCGTTCTTCCTTGGCCTTGCACTCGATGAACTCCATGATGTCCGGGTGCTCCACATTCAGGATCACCATCTTGGCCGCGCGCCGCGTCTTGCCGCCGCTCTTGATCACTCCCGCAAACGCGTCGAACCCGCGCATGAAGCTCAGCGGACCTGAGGCCTCGCCGCCTCCCGAAAGCAGCTCCTTCGATCCGCGAATCGAAGACAGATTCGTGCCCGTGCCCGATCCCCACTTGAACAGCATGCCCTCGGTCTTGGCCAGCGTCAGAATCGACTCCAGCGAGTCCTCCACCGCGTTGATGAAGCACGCCGAGCATTGCGGATTCCGGTAGCCGGTGGCCGAATATTTCACCCCCCCCGACGCCGGGTCCCAGTGCCAGTTCTGCCCGTCCGACTTGGGCTCCAGCCGGTCGCAGCCCACGTTGAACCATACCGGCGAGTTGAACGCCGCCTTCTGCGTCAGCAGCATGTGCGCCAGTTCGTCGTGGAAGATCTCCGCGTCGTCCCCAGTGGCAAAGTAGCCGCCCCGGATGCCCCAGTCGCGGATGGTCTCCGCCACCCGCCCCACCAGTTGGCGCACCCCCGTCTCCCGCTCCGATGTCCCAAGCTGCCCGTGCAGGTACTTCGAGGCTACGATGTTGGTGGCCGTCATCGACCAGTCCACCGGCACCTCTACGTCCTTCTGTTCAAAGATCGTGTTGCCCTTGGTGTCGGTAATCGACGCTGTCCGGCGCTCCCACTGCAACTCGTCGTAGGGCGAAATGCCGCCCTTCGAAAACCGCCGCACAAACACCAGGCCCTTGTCCGTGTAGGCCGCCTGGGGAACACTCGTGGAACTCTGTAGGTGGGTTTCGTTCATGGCATCCTCTCGATCGGCAAATAAGTAGTGAAATTACCCTCCCCCAAGCCAGCACAATCTTGCCGGCGCACTTGAGCCGGGAGGGGACGACGTGCCTGGAGCAACCACGGAAAACAGGAAACGGGAAACAGGAGTTGGAAAGAGCCGCGATCTTCTTGTTCCGTCAGCGGCCTTTCCGGCGGGTCTGGCGCTTCCTCGGTGGCCGTCCCTCCAAGCCTTTGCCGCCCGGCGGCAATCCGCCGCGGCGTGCGCCGCCCGGCGCTTGGGCATATAGGGGCTGGGAAACCGCGAAACCGCTCCTGCGAGCCGGCTTTCGTTACAATCTGTTTACAGCCGCAGATGAAAAAATACCGCTGTCTATGGTACGTGTCAAGGACAAACCACAACATCTGGTATTTTGGTCACATACGCGGCATCTGGTTGCTAAACACCGCCATTTGCCTGTGGAAACCTCAAAACAGCCTTATCGGACGCGGATTTCCCGCGCCCAGACTGCCTCAAAACCAGTGCATTCGAGGATTTCCACGGCCCACGGCCGCGCAATTCCCAGCCTAGACCCCATTCCCCGCCCAAACAAGGCGCAAAAACAGTGATTTTTCGCCGCCCCGCCTGTGCGAATGTGGACATTTCAGCCCCCAGCCATTAGATGCCCATACCAGCTCCAACCGAGCACAAAACCCGGGTGCCCCAGGTCCGGATTTTCGGACCTGGGACAGCAGAACCACCAATCCGCTAACTCGCTAACTTGCGATAGTCCGCGCAGCGGACGCTAACTCGCTAACTTGCGATAGTCCGCGCAGCGGACGCTAACTCGCTAACTTGCGATAGTCCGCGCAGCGGACGCTAACTCGCTAACCCATTCTGCTACCCTTCCCATGTGCCCGACTCCACTCTCAATCTCCTCGACTGGCATCCGCCCGCGCCGCTGTCCCCGGTTACCCTCCGCGGCCGCTACGTGACTCTCGAGCCGCTCGAACCATCCCACGCAGAGCCCCTCTGGAATGCCTTGCACGCCCACGACGAAGTATGGACCTGGCTGGCCCAGGGCCCCTACGGCGGCGCAACCGCCATGTTCGATTCCCTCGACCGCTGGCGCCACGCTGAAAACGCCGTTGTCCTGGCCATCGCTCCGGAGGGAACGGCGCTGGCCGCCGGCTGGGCCAGTTACATGCGCGCCCAGCCCCGCCATGGCGTCGTCGAAGTCGGCAATGTGGTCTTCGCTCCCGCCCTCCAGCGCACCCGAGCCGCCACTGAAGCCATGTACTTGATGGCCGCCCACGTCTTCGACACCCTCGGCTACCGCCGCTACGAGTGGAAGTGCAACGCGGAAAACCTGGCCAGCCGCCGCGCCGCGGAACGCCTCGGCTTCACCTTCGAAGGCATCTTCCGCCAGCACATGGTCTCGAAAGGCCGCAATCGCGACACCGCCTGGTTCTCCCTGCTCGACCGCGAGTGGCTCGCCCGCCGGCAGGCCTTCGAAACCTGGCTCGACCCCGCCAACTTCGACCCGCAGGGCCGTCAGCGGCGCAGACTCGCGGAGATTTACGCCGCAGAGAATTAGCCCGTATCGATACCCACATTCGCGTCCATCCGCCGTGACCGGGAACACTTTCGGGGGTCTCCGGTGTCTAAGACAATAGAGCACGCGGGACGCTTGGCTCCTTTGCCGGCGCCCCGTATCCCGCGCGCTCCCTTGTCGGTCGGGAACTCCGGCGGCCGTTCGCGTTACCCGGAGTCGATCGAAGGAGTGGCTGCACTGGGCGGTACGGCATCGATTGATGTGCCAAAACGACTCAGTTGCGGTAAGGTGGGAGGAAACTGGTTTGCAGGTGGACCTCACCATGGGCAATCTTGCCGGCGCGCTCGCGCTCCAATCGGAAGAGGCGGCTCTCATTGTGGAGTTGCGGGCCGGCTCTGAAGAGGCGTTTGCAGGGCTGCTCGCGCGCTACCACCAGCCCATCTACTCCTTGCTGGCGCGCACCGTGCACGACCGCGCCGATGCCGCCGACCTCACTCAGGAAGTCTTCGTGAAAGTCTTCCGCGGCATGAGCGGCTTTCACGGAGAATCTTCGTTGCGCACCTGGATCTACCGCATCGCCCTGCGCGAGGCCTCCAACCAGCGCCGCTGGTGGATGCGCCACAGGCAGCAGGAGATTCCCATCGAGCAGGAGCTCAGGGACTCCGAGTCCGGAACTCCGGTGCGGCTGAAAGATATGCTGGTCGATCCCGGCGAGTCGCCCTTCGACGCCGCCGTGCACCAGGAGAACCGCGAGCTCGTGGAGCGGGCCTTGCGGCAGGTTCCGGAGCCGTTTCGCACCACCCTGATCCTGCGCGACATTGAAGGTTTTGTTTACGAAGAAGTAGCGGAAATACAGGGCGTGAACCTGGGAACGGTGAAGTCGCGGCTGGTTCGCGGGCGGGCCTGTCTAAAGGCCCTGCTGACGGCGCCGGACCGCAGTGCGCGTCCCGCGGCCTTTCAAGCATTTGAACTACCTGTGGGAGAGGAGGCGCGATGAACGGCTGCAATGCAGTGCAGGCAGGATTTACCGAATATCTGGATGGCCGGCTCAACGGCCGCGAGATGCAGACCATCTCCTCCCATCTCCGCGATTGCCAGGCCTGCGCCCGCGAGTGGGAATCGCTGCGCCTCACCCAGTCCTCGCTCTCCGATCTCGGTCCCGTGCCGGAACCGGAAGACCTGCTGCTGCGGATTCGCGTCGCCGTCAGCCAGGAACGCGCGCGCACGCGCCGCAACCGCCTCCAGGCCCTCGAACTGGCGTGGAGAAACACGGTCGGTCCGTTTCTCTTGCAGGCTTCGGCCGGCTTCGCCAGCGCCGTGCTCCTGCTCGGCACCGTGATCGTTCTGGTCGGCATGTTTACCCAGCCTGAGTCGGTCCAGGCAACCAGAGACGAACCCCTCGGCATGGCCACCGCGCCGCATTTCATGTATCTGTGGGGCGGCGCGGGCAGTGACGATATCGGCGCTGTCTCCAGTCCCGTCGTGGTGGAGGCTTACATCAACGGTGAAGGCCAGGTGTACGACTTCCGCATCGTCTCCGGCCCCACTGACCAGGCTACCCGCTCCCAGGTCGAGAACCTGCTCCTGTTCAGCCAGTTTGAGCCGGCCCGCTTCTTCGGCCAGCCGGTCCGCGGCCTCGCCGTCCTATCCTTCTCCGGCGTCTCCGTCCGCGGGTAAGGCAGCTTCCAGCCTCAAGCTGCCGGCTTCTAGTGTTCCGAGTCTAAACTTCGCTTCACAAATGCACTGTCATCCTGAGCGGGTGATAAAACTTTTGCATCACATTGTTTTCATTGCACATAACATGCCCGTTTTCGGCTGTGTAGGAACTGTGCAGGCAAACTGTGCAAATTCCAGCCAATTTTGGTTGCTACAGGTCCCTTGGGCACGAGGAGCCGGGGTGCGTCGCCCCTTCTTCCGAGGGTGAATCTGTGTCCACCTAATATGAATTGGACACAATTGCGCGAACAGCTCCACGCATCAGATGACTTGGCTAAGCACGATTTGAAAGCCCTATCCAATTCGATTCCCCTATTCACCGTTGACATGTGGCATCACTTTGCCGGGGACTGCTTTTCGCTGGAGGAATCGGCTTCCCGCAAAGAGTTGTCATTGTGTTTTTCGCGATATGAATGTCGGTGTCAGAACGCTCTAGGAGCTCCGCAGCCTGTTTCCGGAGTTCCCGCATTTCCATTTCTTTTTCAGCCTGCTTGTCGCCCATGGAGCGGATTATAGCCTTGCGACAAAAAGTGCGCGATGTCGGTTCCTGCTGTTGATAGCGCTAGTTTAACGATAAATGATCGCAGCAATGGCCGCATCTTCGCCGCATGTTCAGTGGTCAGAAGCGATGAAACCGAATGTTGATGCCGCAATCAGTCGAAGTCTCGGCCATGGGATTCAGGCAACGGATAATCGCATCCGTCGTCGGAGCCTTCAGAGACTCAGCCCTATATCCATACCCTGGCTTTTTTCCTGCTTAGGAGTCTCGGCTATCTCATGTTGCGGCGGTTTCAGGTCGGGCGCATGGGCGCTCTGGTGCGAAACATCATGGCCCAAAGCCTGCGACAGTTTTTCGCGGTCGTTCGTGAATATCTGAGCGTCCCACTGGCCGCGTGAAACCGAGACATAGGCCATGCGGTTATTGAGCAGATCCTTCGCGCCAAGTTCCGTATCTACATGTATGAGCACACGGTCAGCGGTTTGCCCCTGGCTGGAGTAGCTGGTCACGGCATAGCCGTGATCCAGATGCGGGTGGCGCTGCGGATCGAAGCTCATGCTGCGCTCGTTTTCCAGCTTCAATCGCATTGTGCCATCCGGCGCGATGCCTTCCACTGTTCCAAGTTCGCGGTTCGCAATCTTCAACTCCTGGTTGGGTGCGGTGAACTGGATGCGGTCGCCGACAGAAAATGCCTTCTCCTGCTCGCGGTAAACCGAGACGCCCATCTGGCGGCGCGGATCGTAGGTCGTCTGTTCCCCATTCGTGCGCAACACCGTCAGCGTGTTTGTCTGCGCATTTACCGCCACAACGCGGGTGTAGTCGCCCTTCTTGATGCCCGTCTCCTGCGAACTGCGCGAGTAGCGCAGGATGTCATTGACTTGGTATTGCTGCGCCCAACTGCGATCCGCGCCAGTCATCTCCTGACGCGGCACAAGCGTGTTGATGGAGTGCTCCTGTTGGCCTACAACGCCGCGCGATTGCAGCTCGTCATGTATTCGATCATTGATCTCGGTGCGCGAACGGTTGTCCGGCGAAACCACAAGCGTGCTTTCAGGAGCTTTGGCATACTCGCGCGCGATAGCGGAGATGCGTTCCTCGCGGCCCTTTACCTCATGGACTCGGCCCTGCGTATCAAGACTTTCGACAGCGGCTCCCACCTGACCGTGCGCCAACTGTTCGACGGCTCGTTTCAACTCCGGGTCGCGCTGACGCACGATCTCATCGAGCCTCGCCGTGCGCATCCCCGCTTCCTGAAGCTGCGCGAAGGGGCGACCCGCTTCGACGGCCTCGTGCTGGCGCGTGTCGCCTACCAGAAGGACGCGGTCATTCGGATGGAGGCGGGTCACGAAATCGTGCATCTGGCGCGTTGAGGCAAGCGAAGATTCATCGAGCACATACAATCGCTTCTCGCCGGTATCCGGTTGCTCGCCCCTGGCAAGATGATGCTGGAGCGTTGAAGTCTCTATACCGGCCTCGGCGAGCTTATGCGCCGCGCGCGAAGTCGGTGCGAATCCTTCGACCGTGTATCCCTGCGCCTCCGCACCTTCACGAACCACAGCCAAGGTCGTCGTCTTGCCGGTGCCCGCGACTCCATCCAATCCAACAATCTTCTCGCGGCTCACAAATATTTCATCGACTGCGCTTCGTTGCGCCGGACTCAACTCCGGGTGCCGGTCTTCGGTCCAAATTCGCAACTGCGGTGAAACAAGCATCGGGTCGCCATAGCCGCGCTCATTGCCTCTCTGCATCTGGCCGACGATCTCCTTCTCCATTCGAATCATTTCGGCGGTGGTGTACTGCGGAGCGGCGCGGCCATCCGTTTGTTCAACTGCGCGGAACTCGCCTCGCATCACCCGCTGCTCAAACTCATGTCGCACCTGGCCGTAGGTCGCCTGACCCATGCTGCGATCCATCGCCGCTTGCAGGATCGCTCGCTCATCCTGCACTGCCGAACGCTCAAAGACATGAGCGCGCGAATAGGTCACGGATTGCTGCACCGTCTTCTCCGGTTGTTGCGCATAGTGGTGTGCGTGTTCGCGCGCTTGCGCGACGACGCGATCCGCTTGATGGCCGAACTGTGCGGCTAGTTCACGATGCCGCTGTAACACTTCTTCCGGCGAAAGCAACTCCTTGCTGTCCCGCGTGCGATGGGCCGCGACCTGCGCCGCGCCAGCGCCGTCTCTCCCGATCTCCTGCAAGTGTTCTCTAATCTGTTCACGGCGTGGGCTCGATGCGTCAAGATACTCCTGCGTGTAGC
Source organism: uncultured Acidobacteriaceae bacterium (assembly GCA_963770555.1). GTDB lineage: Bacteria > Acidobacteriota > Terriglobia > Terriglobales > Acidobacteriaceae > Telmatobacter. The sequence goes on along the minus strand of CAVYQC010000005.1, from coordinate 915,722 downwards.
CCTTGATCTCAGGCTGACCATGCTTGCCGCGTTCGATCTCGTAGCCCAAGCCATGCAGCCGCATGGCGAGTTCTGAGCGGTACACGCTGGTTGCATACTGCTGGGACTGGAACAAACTGCGCTCCTGGAGCGCGCGTGCCTGGCCGTTCTCGCGTTCGGTGACATTGAAGATGACGGCATGGGTGTGAAGCTGCGGCGCAGCATAACCGTCCACCGGACGGGCGGTGTCATGCTCGAAGGTGGCCGCGATGAACTTGCCGGTCGTCTCCGGTGCATGGACGTTGCCGATGCGCGCCTGCGTATAACGCTCCAGTTCTCCAAGAGCGACGCGGACACTTTGACGGTGCGCCTCCCGCACACGATCATCGCCGCCCACGAGCGCGGTGAGAGAGACTGACTTAGGTGCGGAGAATGTGGCATCCCATCCGGCGCGGTGCTCCACGCTGGTGATTTCCTTGCCGTACTCGTTTTCGTAGGTGCGTGCTGGCTGATGCTTGACGAGCTGGACGCCGTTCTCGGGATGCTGGCCTTCACTTAGGCGTGCGAAATGCTCGGAGCCGACTTCGCCATGCAGGCCCCACTCCTGCGCGAGCCTGCCCTGCCACTCGCTATGCGCCTGCTGGTCACGGCTCCAGTAGTTCTGCTCTTCGGAAGTAAACTCGCGGGAGTGATACGTCCGCGCCTGGCCCGCGGACAACGATTTGGAGATGGTCAACATGCGCATGTACCTCACAACGTGCGCGGCAGCATCTCGCTTCTGCCTAATGAGATTCTACCTCTTACCTGAAGAAGTGCAGAGGTCCAGCCTCTAGATAACACAAGCGCGTTTTCCAATACGTATTTACTCACTCATGCCCAGATCGCTGTCGATGAGTGCATGGCACTGTTAACCGGCGAGTCGAGTGCCACTCGTTATGAATGGCTTTTCCGGAACACTGACCCGTATCAACTCTTGAAAAGGGCAGAAGTTCGACCTCGGAGGTGCCTAGGATCACACTGCTGGAAAGCACGCAGAGGCGGCTCAGAAGCGAGAGGCTGCAACTCTCGTGTGGTGTCCAAATCGCCGCCTTGGCCATCCCGTCTTCGCCTTGAAGTACAATTCTTTCGGTGCTTGAAGTCCAAGCGAGAGGCCAGCTACGGCGGCAGGGACTCCCCAGCCGGGGGCCGCTTTTGGCGAGTCATCCAGGAGGCTGAGTGCGTTCTGATATGGAACAAGTCATTAAAGTCAATGTGGCCGCAGCCAGAGTTCAGCGAGCTACACTAGATCCCAAGGCTGGAACATTTCACGACCAACCTAAGCATGAGCAGGTCTGCGCGATCCCCATCCGCATAAACCTCGTGAGGTTACCATGATTCACGCGTGGGACTACCAGGAGGTGTGTCATGACTTAGCTGGCGCCTTCAAGAACCGATATCCAGATCGAGGCGCCAACAGTATTCGGATGGTTGGCTTGCTCTTCGCGCCAGCCGAAGTTCGATTGGCGAGAGAAGAGATCGTACCCAGTCTTGAGTATTTTCATCATCGATCCGGAAATCACATCGATTTCTTCTGTGGCGGGTACAGCCGGTTCGGGTTCACTCCGGGGGAGAAGCCCGTAACAGATGATGACCCGCCATGGATGTTTAGCCACGAACTCTTTGACCGATTCCGGCGCGATATCGAGAGGAGATCACGATGGCATTATAGTGGTGAAGCCGATCTCCTCCTCATGAATGGCAGGTGCGCCACTGACTGCAAGACGGCAACCTTAGACTTCAGTTCCACGATTGTGTGCGACCTAGACCGCATGATTCGAGACAAAGCAATTCACAGCGTCCGACGCTTCTTCGAGGATGTACTGCGATTCGCAGAAGAGGTCAGGACACCCGATCCCACCTGGGGGTTCAGTGATAGTATGGGAAGCCATGTAGCTGGTTCCGCACTGAAGCGGATCATTCTCTCTCTGCTGCCGAAGGATTTGGGGGCTGATTATTACCGTGCGGAGAACTTTGCGATTCGTGATGTGAGCGGCGATATACCAGATTGAATTCGTGGGATCTCGAACTTGAACGGCTGCAAGTAGATGTGGCGGGAGGCTAGGATACCGCTCGATAGTTGACACCAGTGCCTCGATGGAGAGCTAGTGAAGGGAAATATGTGCTATGCCCCGAAAGTTTGCGGTAATTGGAAGCTATGAGGCTGACATCCTATGGAGATTTCTTGACGGTGTGTCTTCAGCAGTTGCAATGCGGATGAGAGATGGATCGCCGCCTGGCGAAGAGAACCTGACTTTTCTACTCTGTGAATTGCTTGATGCCAACTCAACGTCCCTTCATGCTCTCGATTACCCGCTATCCCAAGTCCGAACAGACCTTGAAAGCTCTGACGCTGGCATAACTTTAGATGTAGAGTTCCAGACACATGAGCATTCAAAGTGGATCGAGTCCAACTATTCCGGCGCTGATTTAGGTATCGTACTCGCGGTAAACCATCCAGTCCTCGGGCAGTCGCACCGAGGCATCCTCGTGCAGGCGAAGCGATTGTTCAGCAAAGGTAAGAAACGCGAATTCAGTCTCTTCTCTCAATACAGTAGCTTCGATAAGGCACAGGCTGATTTTTTAAAGGCTCTGGAGCAGCGCTTTGGCGCTTGGAATTCCGCATTTTACCTTTGGTACAATCCGCCTTCTACCGCGTTTACGGATGCGGAGGCTAAGGTGCTGAGAGCATACGAAGCTAGCGGTCCGAACCCATTTCGTTCTTGGCGGCGAATGGATCCTTTTCTAGATGAAATGCTCGAACGGGGATATCCGGCGCTCTTCGGAACCCATAGTTCAAGAGCCACATCGGCAGATGAAGAAGCCAAGCATCGGCAGTGGCGGATGACGCAACCGGCGCTTCGCATCTCGGAATTGGATGTTGCGCAAAGGATCGGCGAGCACGGTCCTCCGCAACTCAAGGCGCTCTACGATGCCAGATTGGAGTCGCGAAACGAAGTCAGTTTCTCACCATTTGCTGACTTTCTCCTATTGCTTTTGATGAGCTCACGGTATGGCTCCGACAACGCAGATTGGGTTCGGCTTGCGGAAGGCCACCGAATCAAAATCCCAACGCCGAAGAACTCAAACGAAAGAACAGTTCTCGATGAACTAGAGACCGCTCCAATTCCTCATCACTCGATGAAATTGACGATTGGAAGCACTTTACCGCCGGTCGGCTAATCGTCCTGTTAATAGCTCGGCAATCTTGTCTTAAGTACAGAAGGTGCGGACTTGCAGAGCAGTCGACGATCAATTTGTAAGGGCAAGTCTTAGTGCTTGTCGTCTTGTAGGAAGCCATGAACTCGTCTTGAGTCATCTATTGAAATCTCACTCGATCCACTCCGATTCGTCCCAGTCACGCGGCTTTTCATTTCCAGCCTTCTGCCGTGAGGCCGCAGGGAATACCGGCTGCTTTTGGACCGGCTTCCTTGGCGGCTGATCCTGGGCTTTACTCGCCTGCTGAGAGTTGACCACCGCCTGCGGCATGGCAACAGAACGCGGCGATACCGATAAAGCTCGTTCGATGAATCGCGGTTGCTTCTCTATCGGAGCGACATACGGAAAGCGCACGCGAACAACGCAGTTCTCCTGCTTGATGTAGCCGTGCAATGGTTCCAGTCCGGCAATCTCCGAGGCCATGACGAGCGGCTGCGTTGTGATCTCAAGGGTGTACTGCTTTCTGCCACCGATCAGCCCCGCGCTGCGCGACTCCTTCAAACGCTCAAGTTCCACCTCGCCGATCGCATCGGAAACCCACTTCGCCGAGTGCGGCTCGGAGGTCTTGAGGAATATCTTTGTGGCGGGTTGCGAGAGGATGACTTCCGCGTCTTTACCGTAACGCTTTTCGAGCTGGCTTCGGCCCTGGAATCCGAGCACAACGGGGTTGCCGGATTTGCGGCTCTCCGTGACGACAGTATGGAGCTGCGGCAACTTGTTCAAACTGGCCAGTTCGTCCAGCACAAACCACACCGGCTTCGCCGGATTCACGCAGGGTGCCAACATGCGGAGTATCAACATATCAAGCCATACGCTATGCAGCGGCAATAGCTTCTCACGGAAGGTCGGCCTGGAGGTAAGAAACACCCACTTGTTGCGCTCGAATTCCCAGCGCGAAGTGGAGAACCGTTGCCGGTTGTCATCCTCCCTGGGCAACAGCTCGAAGCTGTCCGCAATCATGTTGAAACTGGAGATGATTCCGGCGCTCTGGGCAGGCGCGCTGGAATCGAGAAAAGCGGCATACGGGGTTCCTTGCACCATGCGTGCGATCTCCGCCGGATCGCTCATCCATTGCACAAGCTGCTGCGGGGTTGGCCGCCGGCACATCAGACGGGCGAAGATGCGCCGTGGCGCGTCGGTAAAGAATTCCTTTTCGTGGTCCTTTTCCGGAAACAATGCCGCCGCCATCGCCGTCGCCACTTCCGCGGTCGATACCTCATCGGCGATGTCCCAATAAGGGCACCGCGTATCGAGTGGGTTGAGAATCAGATCGCCGCGCTCGGGCGAGCAGAACTCCGGCGTGAACTCCAGCGCCGGGTCGTAGACAATGGCCGTCTCTCCCCGCTCGGCAATCTGGCGGAGGATTTGCCGGATGGCCGAAGACTTGCCGCTGCCCGAGTCGCCCATTAATAGGATGTGGTTAGCTTCGAGATTGCGCCGGATACCAAAAGTTGGGGTGACCCAGCTGGGCAACAGCTTGCCGCACCAGTCGAGCAGGAAGTTCTGCCAGCGTAATTGCCAGCGGATGCCATCGGGCTTCAGCCTCCAGTTCCATCGCCAGGAGGACAGCAGTTCCGGCCCTCGGGTGCGGCGTCCATGCCGCTGTTCGTGTCGCGATCCGGTGCCACCCAGCCACTCTTTCAATTGAAGCCCGCCCGCAATCAGAAACATCATCAATGCGAAGCCAATGAGAATCGGCTCCAGCATCAATGTCCAATAGCCACGGCCGTTGTAAATGTCTTCCTGTAAGAATTGCTCAAGCTGGGCTGAATTGACCTGAACGGGAGCGTGCCTCTCAATCCCCGTCCAGCCATCCGCGATGGCGGCTTCGGAAAGCCGGACAGGCGGATCGGCGCTGTTTTCCGAGACTACATCGGGATTCGTTGCCAGGGTGCTTTTCCGCCCGGAAGCTGTCTTGTACACCCATTGAACTTCGGTCGTTGTACCGGGCCGCTTTGCCCGCTCCGTGCTGTCAAGGTAATTGAGCAAATAATACCGTTGCAGCGGTGGCATCTCCCATGCCAACCATGCCGCTAATGGGAACAGCGGAAAGCCGAAGATCACCGCCAGTACAGCCACGATCCACCACCGGAAACGACCTGGGAAACGCAGCGGCCTCATGGCGTCTCCTTCGGCGGTTTAGCCCCGCCACCGGCCCTCAGTTTGGTCAGAAACTCGTCGGCCTTTTGCTGTTTAACGGAGTCGGCGTATGCCTGCATCTTGCGGAGGGATTCGTCCGTCAACGGCCCTTTGGAAGCTGCCGCGAACAGATTAAGGATGAGGGCGCGAATCGCCATCAGTTCGGCCAGCAGAATTGGGTCGGTATTCACTCTCTGAGCGGGGCCCAATCTGGCAAGTATTGCCTCACGTATCCAGGCGGAAATGTTCGTGCCTTCGTCGGCGGCAGCGGCCTCGACTTCGGCAAACTCAGCCTCGGTCAGCCGGGTGCCGGTTTGTTTGACGCGGTAATTCTCGGATTCCCGCGCGGGGGAAATGGCTGGCGGAATCAGCGAAGTCGGCTTTGGGTCAGCAGTAGCCACAGCAAAATTGACCCCGTCGAGGACTTGGGCTTGCATTTCCTTTGATGCCTAATGATTGAGGGCGGTTTCCGTAAAGCATTCTGAATCATCATGTTCACAGCTGCTAACTTTGTCGTTTGCAGATGGAAACGCTAAGTTTTCGCGTGAAAACCCGAAACTGCAAATGATTGAAACCGCACACGTTAACAAACGCAAACAAGCGTCTACGAATCAGCGCCCCGTTGGGGATGACGTGTCATCCTGCAACCGCTGCGTAGCAGCGCCGACGGGCACTCGCGATGCTGGCTCAGAGATACAGACGGCGGAACAGACGATCATCGTCGGCGGTGTCGGCCTCGGCATTGGCGGGCACGATGGAAGCCAGCCGGTCTTCCCCGTCCAGTTTGAACGCGGCGGAGATTATAGCGACGTGGATACCGAACGTCCCCCGCAACTCCCCGAGTGCGCTCCCGAAGGTCCAACTATGGATGCCCCCAGCCGTTTGCGTGGTGCATGCCTTCGTGTCCGTGGGTCCTCACCCGCTCAACGACGTTCTGGCAGGCCCGCTCGCATCGTCCGCAATCTCACTGTCAAGAGCGCGATCCCTGCTCAAACGGCACTCAAGTTTCTCCACAAATACGAGCATGCGGGGAAGCTGTCATGAAGTGATTCCCAGGTCGAGTACGGTCGAGGTGACCGTTTCGTGGCACACCAGTAATTGCAAAGTTGTAGTAGCTCACTCTGCGGCAGGCTGGTTTCTCCCCATCGTCGCGGCTCGCCACCGCGTACGCCGAATGGTTTTTCTGGCGGCCATGGTTCCCCAGATCGGATTGAGCTTCCTGGAACGATTGAAGGCGGAGCCCGAGATGATAAATCCGGCCTGGGTCGGAAAGGATCCGCGAGTCGAGGCGATCGCCGACGAGTTCTTGCTCCACGATTGTCCACCGGACCGGCTGAACTGGGGGCATGCCACCATCCGCATCGTTAATCTGCGACAAATCATGACCGAACCCTATCCATTGGAGCAGTGGCCTGAAACACCGGCCTCCTACATCGTCTGCGCGGAGGACCGCACGATCAGACCTGAGTGGTCCCGCATTGTCGCAAGATCGCAATTGAAGATCGAGCCTCATGAGCTTCCAGGCGGCCATTGCCCCTACATCTCTCGACCAGTCGAACTGGTGGAACTGCTTCTGCAGATCTCCGAACAGGAATCTCAAACAGGCCATCAACCTCGCAAGCGAATGTAGGGGAACTCCCCATGCTCACCACATCCAAGCCGGCGTTCAGCTCCAGCGTCACGTCTGATGCGAATGCACTGACGGCAAAGGCGACGTAGACAAGCAGAAGCCAGTGGATGTGCCTTACTTGGCAGCAGCCTTCTTTTGAGCAGCCCAACGTTTGCGCTGTGCCTCAGCAATCCGCGCGCGGGCTTCTGCGCTGAGCCTCCTCCGGCCTCTCTTCTGACGGGCTGATGATTCAGGGCGCTTGCCGTCCTGGGTTCGCGGACTGGTGCCAGCCAACAGCGCGCGGGCCTATTGGAGTCGGGTAATTTCAGCGTCGATTGCCGAGAGCAAATGGTCAAGGCTCATGCGAATCAGTCTAAATCACAAGGGAGCCGCTAAGAGCGGCGAGCAATGACACTCTTCAAACTTGACGTTCCCCGGATTGCAGCAGTGTAGCCGAGGCGTGCCCGGAATCAAGGCCGCGCGCGCGCGCCACTTCGCGGTCGCAGAGCTTTGACATCGGCCTCTGATCCGGGGAATGTGGCCTCCGGCCTTACCGGGAGATAGATACTTTCCTCACTCACGGAGAATTACATTCTGCTTACAAGCCGTTGACAATCGCATCGCGAATTCATGGTGAAATCGCTCATCAGTGAAGAATCGCGTCGAACTGCCATCGAAAAACTCAGCCAGCGATAATTGAGGATCTCGGGGAACGGCGGGAGCTGATCAGGAGGAGATCCAGCAGCGAAGAAGATAGGACGATTCACCAAGGAACAGATCGGCGGCGTGCTGAAGCAGCATGCGGCAGTTGCGCGGGCGCAGAATCCAACCAGGATTCAGCCAAAGAAAGGATCCATTATGTTCGCACCCAAAACAATCGGATGTCAGCCCCGTGTGAGTACCTCCAAGCCCGGGTATCGCGGCGCCGCCGCCAAAGCCGTTGCACTCGCCATAGCCATTGCCATGCTCTCTTTGCCCGCCCTGGCGAGGGACAGGGGCAGGGGGGGATCCACTCCGCCGAGCACGCCGGGCGATTTCCATGTCACTGGCATCACGACCAGCAGTGTTTCGTTCGCCTGGAACGCGTCGACGCCAGGGTCGGGCGGGAAGTTAGGATACAACATTTTCAACGACACCACCGGATTCAGCTTGAACGTGGGCAGTGTCACCAGCGACACCTGGACGATAGGAGTACAAGCAGGCGGCACCTATGAGTTTCATATTGAAGCATATTCGGGGACCAGCGGAACGCTGGTGTCAGCCCCCAGCCCGGAAGTCACGGTGACGCTTCTCGGGACTCCGCTGCCGACCCCCGTCCAACCAGCCGCGCCAGTGATCACTCAAGCGAACGCAACCTCGAATACCATCACCGTGGCGTGGACGGAATCGACGCCTGCCAATGAGATCAACGATTTTGTTGTCCATGTCAATGGCATTCAGGATGGTGGCGGTCCCTCAGGCACCACAGCGTCGACAGCCACGGGTCTGGCATCCAGTTACACTTTTGTTGTCACCGTCGTTGCCTATAGCCTGAACGGCACAACGGGGGCACTTTCAACAACCAGCGCCCCCGTCACCGTAACGACGGCGGCAGCGACAACCCCACCGGCACCTGCCTCGATTCTGACCGCTCCCACCGATCTGAACGGCGGCGGCGATGGCGGCGGCGAAGCGATTATTTCGTGGAACCCCTCGACGTCGGCAAACGAGCCGCAAGCGGATATCACGTATGAACCCTATATCGACGGGGTGTTCGATTCATTTGACAGCTCGGTCGGCGATACCAATCAGGTCTACATTTTCCCGCGAGGAGCCGATGAGCCCGCGACGGTCTGGATTGTTGCCGTTGACAACCTTGGTAACGTATCGGCGCCCAGCAACGTGCTCACGGGGATCTACTTCTGACCCCGCTGCCGTTAGCGTAAATAACTGGAAACCATCTCGTTCGAGCAACCCGCCACCTCCCAAAGGCGGCGGGTTGCTGCTAAACTCAACCCCGAGCGCTTTCACCTTAAATGCCTGGAGTGGAAAGGAGTGCTCCAAGAATGAGGAAGTCAGTGGCTGTTGGTCTATTGCTTGGACTACTTGGAACCGCGCCGCTGGCGAAGGCGCAGGAGGAACCCTCAAAGGTCGAGTTGTATGGCGGGTACTACTACGCGCGCTTTAACGTAAATGCCAATGTTCCGGGCATCGCACCCTCGGCAACATACAACGGAAATGGCGGGGGTGGACAGCTGGAGTACAACGCCAACCGCTGGTTTGGTGTGGTGGGAGATTTGGGCGGCTTTTATGCGACCAGTAGCGGGAACGGCTCATTCGCCGGAGGGGTGTTCACATATCTTCTTGGGCCCAGGGTGAATTTCCGGCGTGGCAAAGTTACGCCGTTCGCTCAGGCCCTCTTCGGAGGCGTTCGTACAACCGACGGCATTGCCCAATCAACAGGGACCGAAAATAATTTTGCGATGACGGCGGGTGGCGGCATTGATTGCAAGGTGTCCAGGCACGTCTCGGTTCGCCCCATACAGGCCGAGTACTTCATGACCAAAATCCCCGACGGTCTCAACAACCGCCAAGACAATTTGCGGATTGGCGCCGGGGTAGACTTGCGCCTCGGCCGGAAATAGTTTGCGAGGCTGCGGTTACGAGCGCCGGCCGGCGGCGGAAGTCAGTTGTTGGCGGCCGCATGGTCGCCAAGCCCGAAACTAGGCTGGTTGGTTGACGAAATATCCCCATTTGACTCGGTGACAGAGTGTGCTTTCCAGTTGAAGAGCAAACGAGCTGACCTGAATAGAAACGCTATAGAATCCAAGCCAACCCCAGAGAACCTCACGCCCGCATACCATCGTGCGAGACGAATCGCACTGCCCAAATCCAAAAAGTTATAGCCAACTTCCAAAAGTTATTGGACACTCGACACTCACTTATCTGGACTAGAGCAAAACCAGGGTTACTGTGTCCTGCTCAGGGTCGCCGAAGGTCACGGCTCCTTGAGAGTCGCGTCGACTCGAGTATAGCCTCTTCGAGATACATCTACCCTGGTTTTGCTGTAGTTTCGTCGCTTGTGTTCTTTGCGTCGACTGCCTGGCGGTTGAGGAGCATCGCTGCCAATCCTCCCATGATGAGCGACGCCATGATAGCCGTAAGCTTGTCTGCGGACCAACCGCCGGGGATAACCAGTGGGCCGGATTGCAAAGTGTTGTTTGCCGCATGAGCGATTGCTGCTGGCCAGATACTTCCGCTTCGTCTTACCAACCACGCCAACACAAAGCTCATCGCCACTGCCTCGATTGGAAACAGGAAAAGGGCGTCAAGCGTTTCGTGATGCGCATCGTTGTAGCCCGCCAGATTGACAGGAATATGCCAGTAACCCCAAATGAGCCCAACGAACAGTGTACCTTGAAGATTCCCGAACCGCCTCGCAAGATGCGGCTGAAGAATGCCACGCCAACCCGCCTCCTCCCCAACTGCTCCCATCAAGGTCAGGATTAGCGACCCTAGGGTAACGGAGAGAAACAAGTTGAACGAGAACATGCCGAATCCCTGGCGGCCCACTCCCAACACCATCGCCAGATGGTTAACTGATTGAATAGCGTGGTGATCGGCAGTTAGCTGAAACTGATCGCCGTTCCAGCTACCGCTTTTCGCGATCCATAGCATCAATTGCGCAAGGACGCTAAACGACCAGCCGGCGAACAACGCCATCAACCACGTGCGCACGCCGGCACGCTTCAATCCTGTCCATACTTGCCTGCGCGATTCTCCTCCTGAGAGCAAAGCGGACAGTATCGGTGCCCACATCGCGGCTACGAGCCACTTGTGTCCAGCACCATTGACACCAGCCATGACCGCTAACCCTTGGAAGGACCAGCCTATTACAAATACCAAGATGAGGAACGTCAGTGTCGGTTTCTTCATACGACCTCCTAGCAACAAACGTTTTATGAACTCATCAGATCGGTCTGGTGGCCCGCATCCTAAGAAGTTCTCCTCTTGCGACCCGAAGCATCAGCGTGTGGGCGACCCAGAGCAACAGAAGTCCACAGAAGATGAACAGAGGCATGGCCGCGTAGCCAAGAACCTCATGCATTGATCGCGGATCGCTCACCCAGCCCAAGGCTCCGAAGCTACCATTCGCGAAAAGGAACAAACCGACATGGCTGCTGCTTACAGGCTTGAGGAGTCCGATCAGCGTTAGGGCACATGCCATGATCTCGAGGACGGCTAACGGCAGGACGACAAGGACGGTCAACGCGGTCGTCCTCGCCGTTCCCAGCAGCACGGTCAATATGGACAAAGGATTTCCCCTATCCACCGCGGTGTTGAGGGTTCCTTCGGCGATGATTCGGGAGCCATACTCTTCGGGAGAGCCGAAGCTGCTCGTTAGATCGAAGGCTCCTTGAGCGGTGCGTTCTTCGATGTGCGCGCGCACTTCGGCTACGAAATCATCACGGATGTCTGCTGGAAGGGCGGCCAGGCCACGGCGGAAACGGCGAAGAAAGTCTTCGACCTCGTTGTGCGACGGAGTTTTGGGGGTCATTTATGTTCACCTATTGCGCGGTTTATCGCGACCGTATACTCGCGCCAATCTTCGATCATGCTCTTGAGGACCTCAAAGCCGTGTGGCGTAAGAGTGTAGTACTTGTGTGCGTGTCCACTACCCTTATCCACCCACTCGGCTGCGACCTTGCCTTCCGTACGTAGCCTGGCAAGGAGCGGGTAGATGCTCCCATCGCTGACCTGAAGATCCAGCAGGTTCAGACGTTCCAGTAACTCAAGCCCATAACAGCGGTGGGCACTCAACAGGCCAAGTACCGCGAGCTCTAAGGTCCCTTTCTTGAGCTGAGCCTTCCAAGATCCACTCTGTCTAAGCACGTTGTCTTGCATTACACGTATAGTTGCATAGGCTCCTGAAACTTGTCAATGGCCAGTCAAATGTCACTTTTCCTGCAAACACTGGTTCTTCGTGGCATATTGTTCAGTGAGCAGGAGCATCTCCAAGAACGTATTGGCGTTGGGATGACGCTGTGGCCGACAGGGCCTACAAGAGAAGAAGCGAATGAAATCGAGAGTGGCAACTTACATGAATTTGGGGGGGCGCATTCTGGTCTCCACGTTACTGGCGGTAATCGTAACGGCTGCAGCTGGGGCGCAAAGTGCTCCTGCCGTCAGTTCGGCAGAAGCGCGAAAAGCGATTCAAGCCGGTTAGGTCGAGTGGGCTAAAGCGCGTGTGGCGATGGACAAGAACACAATCGAGAGGATGCTGGCTCCGGATTTATAGGTCCAAGCTCCCGACCAAAAACTAACACGGCAGGAGTTTATCGATGGACGGCGTCACCAATGACGGGAATACGCTCAAACGTGCGGAAATCTACAATCGGCATTCGATTTTTCGTGCCGATATATACCCGACAATGACGCGCACAAGAACAGCCGCCAGCGGCGGCACGTGCGGGGAGATTTGCCGCTAAAAACGCCCCAGCGGGGCAGCGGCAAATCAGGACAATCCCGGTCAAGAACTGTCCGGGCCGGACATTGGGACGAATACGTCCCTGCGCCAGCCTCCGCCAGCGGCTCCGGCAAAAGACGGCTTCGGGAGGTTTATTGTCAGCGCGCCTTGCTGCGCTGACCTCCTTTAGACCTATCGTGAACCTCTGCCGCCTTCACCGCCTTGGCCTTGCTATAGTCCGGTTGCGGCAGTTCCCACCCCGCCATCCCCTGCAACACGCGGTCCGCGTGCTTGATGGTGTTCACGTGTCCATAGTGGGTTTCAATCATGTGGACGGAAGTTCCCATCTGCTCGGCCAGGAAATATACGTCCACGCCTTCCTGCAATCGGAGCGTAGCGTAGGTGTGCCGGAAGCAATAGGTCGAGCGCGGTACGCCCTGCGTGCCCTCGCGCAGTTTCGCTTCGTTTAGAAGGTCGGCAATCAGCGAGGTGTAAAGAGTTATTGCGGGCTTGCCTGTGACATTGGTAAATACTCTGTCGTCCGGCTCCGTGGCTTTGGAGATCACGCGGATACGTTCCAGATACTCTCCGACGCTTTTGGGAGCCACCAGCTTGCGCGACTTGCCTTTGCCTTGGACAAACAGCACAACGATTTCACGCCCCTCGCGGTCATTTGCAGGCATAATGTCGCGCCAGCGGAGATTCTTCATCTCCGCCGGCCTCATGCCTGTATTGCAGGCAATCAGGATCATGTTGTAGGTGACGGTGCGATACCAGATGCTTGAAGGTTTATCTGTCTCGGCAATCCACTTCCTTCCCACGGTGTGGAGTTTGCGGTATTCCTCCAGCGTAAACTCATCGCGCCTCATCGTCTTGAGCTTGGGGCGCTCGTCGAAACGCTGGCTGGCCGCAACGTAGCGTTTCTTGATGGCGTAATTCATCACCGCACCGAAGATGGACATCTCCAGGCGGATGGTGGAATCGCTAATAAAAGGAACCGTCCGTTCTTCGGAAGGTTTGACTTCAATCGGCTTCAAAACTCGGATGCCCAAGGTTTGCTGAACCTTGGTGCGGCGCTCTGCTTCCGTATCCGCGAAGGCTTGCGCCATGTCGGCAGTGACTTCCCGAACGCCGTTGCGCCTGTTGCGTCCCGCGCCGTTCTCCCGCCGCCATGCCGGATAGCCACCCCAAAGCTCATCGCCAATAAGGTGGACTTGCGTTGAGCCTACATATCGGTCTAGAGCGCCTTCGATGATGGCGCGAACTTTCCCAGGCCGCGCCGCGCTGATCTCTCCGCGCCTCGCCCGCGCCTCCTGTATCAGCAGATACTCTCGCCCCACCTCGCGGAAGGGATGGTTGAACACAGGAACGTCATGCTTTAAGCGGAACCGGATATCTGCATCCTGGTCGAAGGCGCGTTCCCGCGCCACCTCGATGTCGGTCGTCTTCAGCGACACCGTCTTGTAGCGGTCGGCTTTAGGTATTTTCATGCGGCAATACCACATCCGATGATCCACGTCGCCACGCCGGAAGAGAACCAGGCCTGGCTTGAGTTCCGATTTGTCGGTGACGAATGCCATATTCGACTCTATCGTTTTCGATGCGTCCTGTGCAGATTCCGTGCAGATTTTTGCGGCAAGTCATTGACTCTGCGCATCTGTGCAGGGCTTGTATAGATAATAACAAAATACTATGTTGCTTATTTATAATTATTTACGATATATTTGTCATCCTGAGCGAAGCGAAGGACCTCGCGGTTTTCTAATCCCTAAACCCTAACCTCTAATCCCTGCATTTCAATGGATCGTCTTCATCCGCCGCTGCATGTAATCCATCAGCAAATACTCCCCCAGCGTCTCCGGCGTCGTGAAATACGCCTTCCCCTTACACATCTGCGTCACTTTCTGTACAAACTGCACCAGCCCGAAGTCCGACGCCAGCATAAATGTGTTAATCATGATGTTCTGCCGCTTGCACCGCGACACTTCCTCCAGCGTCTCGCTCACCACCAGCGGATCGAGCCCGAAAGCATTCTTGTAAATCCGCCCATCCGGCATCGTCAGCGCCGACGGCTTCCCATCCGTGATCATCACAATCTGCTTCATGTCCTTGCGCTGCCGCGCCAAAATCCGCTGCGACATCCGCAGCCCCTCGCGCGTGTTCGTGTAATACGGACCCACCTTCACCCGCGCCAGCTGCGACACCGGCAGTTCCTCCGCCGAGTCGTGAAACAGCACCAGTGACAGCGTGTCCCCCGGATACTGCGTCCGGATCAGATGCGCCATCGCCATCGCTACTTTTTTCGCCGGCGTAAACCGGTCCTCGCCATACAAAATCATCGAGTGCGAGCAGTCCAGCATCACCACCGTCGCGCACGAGCTCTGATATTCGCTTTGATGGACTTGAAGGTCGCTGTACTCCAGATTCAGCGGCAGCGTCAGCCCCTCGCGCGCAATCGCCGACTTCAGCGTTGCCGGTGCGTCCAGGTTCAGCGTGTCCCCAAACTCATACGGCTGCGATCCGCCGCTCGTCTCCACGCCCGTCGCCCAGTGCCGCGTATCGTGCCGCCCAAAATTCGACTTCCCCAGCGACCCCAGCAAATCCCGCAGCGTCTTATATCCCAGAAAGTCGAGGCTCTTGTCCGTCACCTCGAAGCGCGCCTCCGTCTGCGGCCCGCCCATCTGCCCCGCCGCCTGCGAAACCTGCCCAGGTTCCTGCGAACTTTGCGTCGAAATGTAATTTTCCCGCTCCATCCGCTCGATCAGCTTCTCGATCAGCTCATCCAGCTTCCCGTCTGCCGCCATCTGATCGATCTTCTGCTGCAGGCTTTCGTCGAACGCGTCCCCCTGCTCCAGCGCTCGCCGCAGCGCCTCCCGCAGATCTTCCATCGTCTGCTCGAGATCCTGAAACTCCGCAAACGGATTCTGAAATCCCGAGTCCAGCAGATAATCCGACAGCGCCTTGAGCAGATCCTCCATGCTCACCTCGCTCGCCAAATCACCCGTGAACTTCGTATACCGAACACTCTTCATAAATGTCTGTCATCCTGAGCGGGTGACTTGATTTTTAGAAATTGCTGATTTATCGAGAGATAGATGGCCTATTTTTGGCTGTGTAGGAACTGTGCAGGCTATTTCTCGATTTCTATGCATTTCTTGAACGCGAGACACCATTCTACAGGCACGATTCATAGGTTAGAGGCTGTGTCCTAAGCCCATGCCGTGTTCGATGACCGGCGCGATCTCCTGCTGCGGCGGCGTGATGGATTGCTCCGGCTTTATCGCTGGCATGTGGGCGCTCTCGTGGGACACGTCATGCCCTAACGCTTCAGGTAGCTTCGCGCGGTCGTTGGTGTATACCTGCGCGTCTTCCGCGCCGCGCGAGACGGCGACGTAAGCCATGCGGCTATTGAGCAGGTCTTTTGCGGCCAGTTCCGTATCGACGTGAATCAATACGCGCTCGGCAGTCTGTCCTTGGCTGGAATGGCTCGTCACCGCATAGCCGTGATCGAGATGCGGATGCTCGCGCGGATCAAGCTGTACGTCGCGGCCACCGTCCATCTTCAAGCGCATCTGCCCGTCCTGGCCGATGGCTTCGACAGTACCTAATTCGCGGTTGGCAACCTTCAAATCGTTGGCTGGCGCAGTCAACTGGATGCGGTCGCCCACGGCGAAGCTGCGCGGCTCTTCCCGATACACAGACACGCCCTGCTGACGGCGTGGATCATAGGTCAGCTCTGAGCCATCGGCCCGCACGACCGTCAATAGGTTTTTCTCGGCGTCAACGCTCTTGACCCGCGCGTATTCGCCCCGCTCCATGCCGGTCTCTTTCGACGCGCGCGCGTAGCGCACTACATCGTTGAACTCGTACCGCGCTGCCCATGTGCGCTCAGGCCCGGTGAGGTCTTGGCGCGGCACAAGTGCCTCGATGCGATGTTCTTCTTTGCTGACCATGCCGCGCTCCTGCATCTCGGTACGAATCGCCAAGTTGATCTCCACGCGGGAACGGTTATCAGGAGAGACAACCAATGTACCCTCCGGCGACTTCGCGTATTCCTTCGCCATTGCAGTGATGCGTTCCTCGCGGCCTCGAATCTCATGGACGCGGCCCTGCCGCTCCAGACCCTGCACGGCGTCGCGCACTTCGCCACGCGCAAGCTGCTCGACCACCTGTTTCAGCTCTGGGTTTTTCTGCCGGACAATCTCTTCGAGTTTGACTGTCTTCATGCCCGCGTCTTGGAGTTGCGCGAAGGGACGCCCGGCCTCGACCGCCTCATGCTGCCTCCGGTCGCCCACCAGCAACACTCGGTCATTCGGATGAAGGCGATTCACAAACTCGTGTATCTGTTTGGTGGACGCGAGCGACGATTCATCGAGCACATACAGGCGGCGCTCCCCGGTGTCCGGCTGCTGTCCCCGCGCAAGATGCTTTTGCAGCGTGGACGTTTCCATGCCAGCGTCGGCCAGTTTTTGCGCCGCGCGGGATGTGGGCGCGAAACCTTCGACCTTGTACCCTTGGGCCTCCGCGCCTTCACGGATGACGGCCAGCGTCGTGGTCTTGCCCGCACCGGCGATGCCATCCAAACCCACCAGCTTTTCGCGGGAGATAAACACTTGTTCAACTGCCTGGTGCTGCGAGGCATTCAGCTCCGGGTGGCGATTCTCGGTCGCAACGCGGATATGTGAATCAACCAGCATCGGGTCACTTACCCCGCGCTGATTACCTTCCTGCATCCGTTGAACGATCTCGCGTTCCATGCGGACCATCGCGGCGGTGGTGTACTGCTGTCCTGCTCCGGCATGATCGACAGTGCGAAACTCGCCTCGCGCGGCCCGCTGCGCGAACTCCTGCTGGACGTGGGCATACGTTGTTTCACCCATGCCACGGTTGAGCGCCGCTTCCAGAATGTCGCGCCGGTCCAGCACAGCGGAACGCTCGAAGAGATGATCGCGGGCATAGGTCACGGCCTGCTGCGCGATTCGGTCGGGTTCGTAAACGTGGCGCTGGCTATGCTCCCGCGCTTGGGCCACAACACGGTCGGCTTGATGTCCATATTGTGCGGCCAACTCGCGGTGCCGCGCTAATACCTCTTCCGGCGATAGCAGCTCCTTGCTGTCCCGCGTCCGGTGTGCGGCAACCTGCGCGGCTCCAGCCCCGTCAATCCCCATCTCGCGGAGATGGTCTTTGATCTGCTCCCGGCGTGGGCTGCTGGCCTCCAGATACTCTTTCGTATAGCCCTTGACCTCCGGCTGCCCATGCTTGCCGCGCTCCAGCTCATATCCCAGACCCTGTAACTGCATCGCCAACTCGGAACGGTAGACGCTGGTGGCGACGCGCTGCGAAGCGAATAGCTCCTGCGGCTGCAAGGCGCGCGTTTGTCCGTTGTCGCGCTCGGTGACGTTGAAGATCACAGCATGGGTGTGGAGCTGCGGTGCGGCGTAGCCGTCCACAGGCCGCGCGGTGTCGTGCTCAAAGGTAGCCGCAACGAATTTGCCTGTCGTCTCCGGCGCATGGACGTTGCCGATCCGCGCCTGAGTGTATTTTTCCAGCTCGGCCAGCGCAACACGCACGCTCTCCCGATGCGCCTCTCGCACTCGGCCATCGCCGCCCACAAGGGCGGTGAGCGAAACTGACTTCGGCGCGGAGAACGTGGCGTCCCAACCAGCGCGGTGCTCCACGCTCGTCACTTCCTTGCCGAATTTGCCCTCGTAGGTTTTGGAAACCTGATGGCGAACAAGCTGCGCTTCCGTGTGCGGGTGCTGGCCTTCGGTCAGCCTTGCGAAGTGCTCGTTGCCAACCGCGCCCTCTAAGCCCCACTGCCCGGCCAGCGTGCCTTGCCACTCGCTATGTCCCTGCTGGTCACGGCTCCAGTAGTTCTGACGCTCTGATGCAAACTCCCGCTCATGGTACGTTCGTACCTGGGAAGCTGACAGCGGTTTGGAGATCGTCAGCATAGGAAGATTCTATGCCTTAGTAAACATAAGGCGACTTCCTCATTAGTAGCATTTTGAAGAGATCAGACATGCGCTCCGAAGTGCAATGTGCTTTGTCGTGCGGATGCTTGGTTTGTGCAATTCAATCCATCAGAAAGCTGCATCATGCGAAATGATCAAGATTTTGAGCTGAGAAAAGGCTCTCAGATTGGCAGTGGAACGTCGCGCCACGTGTACGAGGTGAAGGACGATGACCAGCTTGTAATTAAAGAATTGAAGTCAGTGGGGAATCACGGTGAAGACAACTCGAACAAAAGAGAGTTCGAGATATGGAATCAGATCAAAGAATCGGGGATCGGGAATCTGTTTGGCACATGCAAAGAAATCTCAAAGACGGGTCGTTACCTTTTGATGGAACGTCTTTGCGATCTGGATGAGACAGATGAAATCCCAGATTTGCCTTGTTGGCTCAAAGACAGAAAACCTGAAAATTTAGGTAAGAACCCTAGTGGCGAAATCAAGGTACGCGATTACGGACAAGTGGAGGTAAGTTCTGTCTGCATTAATGCACCAAAGAATCCGTGGCCTTCAAAACAAGAAACCCAGAAGATGCGGGAGCTTGCCGAGAAAATGCGCGCAATAGACTTATGAGAGTCCGAACGGGCAAGTCCTTATAAACCGCTTCCGGTCATTCAATCCCCTTTGACTCATCCCACACAAACGCCTCTTTAGGTTTGTCGGCTGGCGAATTGGAGAACGGAAGCGTGGCTTGGACCGCTGCTGGCAAATTGGATTGCTCGGTGCGAGCTACCGGCGTCGGCGTTGACGGCCTGGGCGCAATCTCCGGCAATTTGCGCTCGATGAACTCCGGTTGTCTGCCGTGCTTCTTGGCAAACTGAAAGTGAACCGCAACAACTTTGTTTTCCTGCTTGATGAAGCCGTGCAACGGTTCGAGACCAGAGATTTCCGAAGCCATCACAAGCGGTTTGGTCGCAATCTCCATCGCATACGATTTCCTGCTCCCTAACAGCTTCATGCTGCGCGACTCCTTCAGCCGTTCGACCTCGATTTCTCCGATAGCATCGGAAATCCACTTCGCGGCGCGCGGCTCGGTGGTCTTAAAAAACAGCTTGGTTGCAGGCTGCGAAAGCATGGCCTCGGCGTCCTGGCCGTAGCGTTTTTCAAGCTGACTGCGCCCCTGAAAACCCACCACAACAGGGTTCCCATACTTGCGGTTTTCCGTGACGGCGGTGTGGAGTTGCGGCAGCTTGTTGAGGCTTGCCAGCTCGTCCAGCACAAACCATACCGGCTTCGCAGTCTGGTCTTCGCAGTAGCCCATCATGCGCAGGATGTATAAATCGAGCCACACGGAATGGAGCGGCAAAATCTTCGCGCGGTAGGCAGGAGTGGAAGTCAGAAACACCCAACGCTTCCGGCTCGCGTACCACTCTGCCGTCGCAAACGTTGGCCTCGTATGTTCCCACTCCGGCAGCAGCTCCAGGCTGTCGGCCACCATGTTCAGGCTGGCAAGCACACCCGCCCGCTGTGCCGGTGCCCCCGAATCGAGCAACGCGGCCAGCGGCGTTCCTTTCACCGCCGCCTCGATCCGCGACGGGTCGGCCATCATCCTCAGAATGTCCCTGGGCTGCGGCCTCCGCTTGAGCAGATGGGCCAGTATCCGGCGCGGACCATCCGTGAAAAACTCTTTCTCGTACTCTTTCTCCGGAAGGAACGCAGCGGCGATGGTCGCCGCTGTTTCGTCGCGGTCGATCTCATCGCCTAGACCCCAATACGGGCAACGCTTGTCCAGCGGATTGAGAATCAAATCGCCGCGCGCGGGCGAGTAGAACTCGCTCACAAAGTCCATCGCCGGGTCGTAGACAATGGCGCTCTCTTCGCGTTCCCGCACCTGGCGAAGAAGCTGCCGGATGGCGTTCGACTTCCCGCTGCCGGTGTCGCCCATCATTAGAATGTGGCTCGTTTCGAGGCGCTTCGGAATCCGGTAGCTCGGGCCAAAGGGCAGCCACCGCAAAAGCGTATTCTCGAAGCGCAGATGGAAACGGACGCCATCTGTCTTTGCGCCGCGCCACCGCAAAGCCGAGGCCAGCTCCGGGCCTTTGGTCCTGCGTCCGTGGCGTTCTTCCTGCTGCTGTCTCCGGCTAAAGCCCTGCTTCATCTGGAGTCGGAGCACATAGAGCAGCATTAGCACCGCGAGGCTGTTGAGCATGGGACGGCCAAACAACCACCAGACATTCACCCCGTCATAAACGTAGTCCCGTAATCCCTTGGCAAGACTGTCTGCGGGTACTTTCTCCGGGGCGCTATAAGCCACTCCACGCCAGCCGTCCGCGATGGCTTTGGACGAGAGGCTGACGGGCAATTTTGGGTCTGGACCTGCGACTACATCCTCGGCTGAGGCAGGAACAGGCTTCCGCTTGGGAGCGGTCTTCATCACCCATCGGATCGTCATCTCGCTGTGCGGAATCCCACCCCCTACGGAGCTGGCGGCATAGGTCGTAAGGTAGACCTTTTGGAGCGGCTGGAGCGTCCAGGCAAGCCAAGCCGACGCCGGGAAGATGAGGACAAGCGGGCCAACCGCAAGCCAGAAAAGAAGCCAGAACAGCCGTCCCGTCCGGCTTGGGAAACACATGGGGCGGCTCACTGCTTGCCCCCGTCCGGTCCCTCCTGGGACAGAAACTCTGCGAGCAATTTGCGGGCGTCCGCCAGCTTCCGCACATTGGCCTGGTCACGGATTTTGACCACGGAATCGGGCAGCAGATGCTTGCCTTCGGCGTTCGCCTGGGCCGTTGCATGGAAGAGATTCAGGAGCATGTATCGAAGTGCAGAGACCTCGGCGAGCAACAGCTCTGTAGGGTCTGCCGGACGTTCCCGCGCGGCTTTCAGAGCCAGCTCGCGCAGCCATTCGGCCAAGGTTTTCCCCGCGCCTTCGGCGGCGCTTTCTACCTCGGCCAACTCTTCCGGCGTAACCCTGGTTGCAATGGTTTTGGCACGAAGAACCGGACGCGCTTCGCCACTCAGCGAGGCTGGAGACTGCAACGGAGCCGGGATGCGGGGAGTGCTCATGGGGAGCCCACCTCAAAATTAGCTTGCACCCTTCGATTTTGGCCGTCAAGCGCCCGATTGCTGAAAGCCCTTGTCTATCAGTGCGTTTACGCGCCGCACGCTGTGGACTGCTCTGCGCGTTTACGCGCGTAAACGCAGTGCCGCCGCGCTGAAGTTGCAAATTGTCAAACTGCTGATTCAAAGTACGTTAACGTTGGCTAACCGAACCAAAGGGCCGGTTTACCGGCAGCATCCCATTTGGGGGTGACGTGTCATCCTTCCACCCGATGCCGTAGGCAGCGCCGTTCTTGGAACGCTGGTCCTGACACGGAACTCCGGCATGGTGGATCTGCCCAGTGACAGCTTAGAGGTACAGCTTGCGAAACAGCCGGTCATCGTCGTCGCTATCGGCGTGGGCATCGAAGGGAGCGGTCGAAGGAATGGGGATCGATTCGGCGGGAACCCGCGGGCATGGCCGAATGGGGAGAGCGTAACGGTAGGGGGTGTGGATGGGCAAACTGTAGACTGGGAACGTATGACCGCCGCAAAACGTCTGAAGCCTGAGCCAACTCAGCCCGGCAATCCTCACTGCCTGACAATCAATCAACACGTCCTGCCAAAGGCAAGCATTGAGCGGTTCAGCGGTTCGGATCGCCTGGTGGACATTCGCCTGTTGCGACCGTCGAAGCGCATCCGCAAGCCCCCCTCCGACGCGATCTTCTGTGCCCAACGTGCATGGGACCAGCGGGCGGAGCACTGGTATATGCGGAAAATAGAGGATGCATTTCAGGAGGTCGCGGACAGGATTGTTACCACGGGCGTGTTGGCGGAGGGAGATCATCGAAAGCTGACACAGTTTTGGTTCCTGTGGCAGTTTCGCGCCGGAATAAAGGAAAACCCCATGGAGGATGTGAAGGTGCCCGGTGTTCCTGCTTTGGTGCAAACGAAGGACGCGCAGGAGAGATTCGAGCGAAGGTGGGTGTTGACGGTGGGACTAAACGGTATGTTTTCCGGTCGGTCGATGGCGGGGATTCAGATGCAAGCAAAGATCGCAGCGGCATCTCGCGAAAAGTTTCGGTGGGGAGTGGTTCGCGCTTCGGGAGGTGAGTTTGCGGTGCCGGATACGTTTCAGAATCTCATGGTTCTAACAGTAACGCCTGAACTTTGCGTAGGTGTGAATTGTCCCGATTGCACGATTCCGCACGCGGAGCTGAGTCGGGTAAATGAGCGGGCCGTCGGGCTTGCATCGCGCTACGTGTTTGCACGCAATCTCGATTGCTGCCCTGGCGTTTGGGCCGAGGTCACATCGCGTCTTTCGTCGTAAACCAATTTTGTAGTTCCCATTCACCCAGCAGATGCTTTAGCAGCGTCCGTCCGGGAAGAACAACAAACGCAGCGCCAGCGATCACTCGTCTCGTTTTGACGGCGCTGACCTCGTGCTCTGCTTCGCTCACGCTGATGCGCTGGAAATCGCACGCTCTTGCACCGAATGGCCGGCGCCTGCAATACTCTCTGCGTCAATCAAAAAGCTCATGCAAGAACACCACTACCATCCAACATCTTCGCCAACTGCTCTGCTCCTCGCCTTTGCTCTAGGTGCCACCTCAGCAGCATTCGCACAAACGAAGAAACCAGCTATGCCCATAAAACCCTCCACCAATGTCCCGTTTGTGGGCTGCAGATCGGACGGCCAGGTGGGTCCGCAGGACGCGCCGACAGGCAAACCCAAGACAATCACAATCTCTCCGCAGTTGGCTCAGAGGGTCGCTTATTACAAGGCATCGGACGGCGAGGGCGTTCTCGGTCCACGCGGCTGGTACTGCTTCGGGACCTATGGCTCCAGCGGGTCCAGCCTATACGTAACCCCAGTGCCGCTCAAATCCGCCGATCTATTTTCAAATAGCTGGAAGGGCATCTCTAGCTATGGAATCCAGATCAGCGAATCCAACGGCGACACATCAGGCCGCTTCGAGGTTGCACAGATCGTCGCTCGGGTCTTTCCCGCCCATTCGGCTTTCGTCAGACGAGTGATCGCCGAAGGCGTTGAACCCGCAACCTCGTTCCCCTACGGGCCTTATCCCACAGACAAATTGACCTACAAGAGCAAAGAAGCCGTCGAATATGTAACCCCACCCAACACTGAAGGTCTGGGAACAAAGTCGTTCCTCGTCAAAGATGCCGACCCCATAGATGGCGTCGCCCTTCTCACCGGCGAAGAACTCAGCCTGACCCATCTCTCAGCCCGCCTCCCGCCCGAAATGTCTGACCTGCTCTCCGTCATCATCCGGCAAGTCGAACAAGACAGCTCTCAGTCCGCTACTTCAGGGTCTGCAAAGGCCGGGGGACAAAATGCCACGCCGGAAAGTTGCGCCAAGCTAGATTTAGCTTACGAGTATCACGGCGATACGGGTACTTCCTCTTGCGTTCCTCACGCGGGGACTCAGAGTGTACCTCCCGAAACCTCTGACACGCTGCCGAATGGTGTCAAAGAATCTCCAGCAGGATGTTTGGCAGCAACAGCGCACACGAATGGTCCGTGCAAGCTCACCTACCCGAACGGCAACGTTATGGAAACTGGGGCGGATGGTACTACGTGGGTCACAGTCAAGAAGCGCGATATAAAATTTCAAGTCTTCTCAGGTGTGCCGGTAACTGGACAATTCCAAACCATCATCATCACTAAGCTCCCCGAGGGCGATATTATAGAAGCCCCTCAATTTGAGAAAACGAGCATTCTCGGGAACTGTCCATCCAAGACGTATCAAATTATGGGAACCGCAATTACGGACCCGAACGGGGTTTTCGATTCTGGAACCGGTCCCGAGGACGTTGCGCGGCGCGTAATACCTGACACGGCGGTGGACATTGTGTTTCATGTTTTTTGCGCCGCTCCGGCCCCAACCAAACCCTGAGCGGAAGTGCAGAAGGCGGGTGGCCGACCCTAAGTTTTTGAAATCTTGATCGTCCATCAATAGTGGGTGCCCTATCCTTCGCTTTTTCTGGCGAAGGGTAGGTTTCGCACTCTGCGCGACCGCTCCACCCGCGTTAGAATGGCACAGACAACCTCCCTATGCCATCGGCTGCTATCACCCTTTGACGTGCGGAGCGGTGATCAACGCCTCGTAGTCTGCCCACAGGAGATTCCAGATTATGAGAATTGTACTTGTTGCAATATCAGTAATCCTGCTTTCTGGGTGCCACCAGTCTCCAAATATCAACAATGTGGCCACTGATGCGAAAGCTGAATTACAGCGCCAGTTGAACCATGACTACACTGATAAGCACGCGACGGTGCAGAAAGTCAGCGTCGTGCAAACAACCGTGCCCAAATATGAGGGTGAGGCAACAATTGCGGCCTACAATTCAATCTTTACAGTCCCGCTGATCGTTACTTCTGATGGCAAGACCACGCTCGTAACAGCAGATGGTCAGAAGCTAGCCACGGGATTTGAGTTGGCACTTCAACATGACCTCGCCACCCTTGTCGGTAAGTATTCGGATTACATTTTAAGTCCAGCCATGTTTAATATGATGCCCGGATCGTTGAAGGCGGTCAAAGCCGATTTCAGTGCGCGGCTTAACGTTGTCAGCCCTATTGACTCCGACGGGCGTTACTATTTTGGAAGCGGCTGCGCGCCCCACGAATGCACGATGAATGAAGCCGCTTGGACCATTGACAAAAATACAGGGAAAGGCGCTGCGATCATTATGGTCGCCAATGCGCCAATGACCCGTGACGAGCACGTTGGGGAAATGGCTCAGGCAATAGCTTCTGGCAAAGGCCTTCGGGCAATGGCCTCCGACGAGGAGACCTTTCGACTGTACGGCGCGACGATGGAAAACCTCCCACCTCCACTCGCCGCTTGGGCAGACCAGCAAGGCATGACGGTAATGAACGTAGTGCCTGATACTCCCACTTATCAAGCGCCGCAGAAATGAGTGGAACGCCGGGTGCCCCGGTCCGGATTCTCGAACCTGGGAGAGCATGAACCTCAATGGACCGAAACCGTGCTTTACAACTCCGCGCGGAAACCGAATCTTTAGAGTGAGGCGGAGTCCCAGGTCTCAAAAGCGAGACCTGGGGCGCCCGGCGATCGGAAGGTAGACTTTCAAGAGAACCGGTGCCAGCGAGGCGGTTGGCTGAATGCCCCGAATCGGAGAATCAAAATGGAAGCACCCGGCGCATCAGATGTCAATGCTTACCCTACCCTCACCATAAGGCTCCAAGATGGTCAGCTTCACTTAGTCGATCCGCTGGATGTCCTGAAAGAGTGTGTCATTTTCATTATTTTCCCAAATAGCAGATCTGCGAACCTACCGATTGCAATCAGCCTAGCTCAGTCGACAACTGTTTACGGCGAACAGAAGGTCGGCGGACGAACAATGCACTGGGCCGGAGTTACTTCCGCGCTGGAGGATTTAAAAAGAGGAGCTGAATTACTTCGCCTTGCGGGGAGCTGGAAAGGCACAATGACGCAGATCAATGGCGAATTCGTAAGCGACCCATTTAACGCATATCTGACGATTTCTTGTTACCTACAAGGACGACAATGCGCCAGCCAGGCGGCTCACTGCCATAGGGTTATAGACGATCCGTTCCACCAGAACTTTGACACGTTTACCCAGACTGTGAAGATCGACCCCACGTATCGGCCAAACTTGGGCGACGTTGTCGTAGTTGCTACGGATCACGTCAAACAATATGCATTTCCTTGCAAACGTATGCTGGAACAATCACTGTTTCATTCGCAGTTTAAATTCGAGCAAGCGCACCGCGCAGCTCCTCGAGTTCATATCCAGGCGGCAGCGGTAGAGTATGGAATTAACATTTGCCCGTTCTTTGATTCCTCTAAATTCCGAGAGGTAGGCGCTCGGGAGGTGGAGGTTGTTTTGCCGATGAAAATGGCGGATGGTCCAGGTCTCGAGATGAAAAATGGGCCACGTCGCCAGGGAAAGGGGAGCCTCAATGGGGCAAGGGACGGTTACGGTCGTCGTCGCTAGTCTTGGCATTATCGGAACTCTTTGCGGTATTGCTGTCGGGCATTTCCTGTCGCGATCATCGCAGAGGGAACAGTGGATGCGTGATCGCAGACACGAAGAATTTCGAGAGCTTTTAGGAGCCCTTACTGCGTCCATGTATGCAGAGGTCGATGCGATGTATGAGACCGAATTGACCCCAAAGGGGAGAGAAGACAAAAGGCGCAAAACGGCAGATTTCTTCCAGGTCGTCCAAACACGAATCTTCACCTTCACCGATGTCAAGCGTTTGGACCTTAAACGCGAATGGCTTGCGGCGGTGAATGCCCATCTAACGAGCAGACCCCATGATCTCGGAACTTTCGAGAAAACGTACGAGGAGCTAACGCAAAGGCTAGTTGACGCCGCAACCGCGCACAGGGCCAAGAAGAAATTGTGATTTCTTCGCCTGAGAGCAGGATAAGCATTCCGGCCACTGCTCAGAGATGCGCATGGCCGTAGATCGTCGGAGCGATATTCATCGCAACGGCTGCGGGGATGCCGCTGACAGCGGCATCCCCGGCGTTTTCGGTTGTCTCCTTCTCTACCTCAAACGTGCTGCCGAGAATCAGGTCCACGGTAGGGGCTAAACGCGGGCTGGGCTGCTCGTCGGGAGGGCCAGAATGTCGCCCCGGCGCTCGTCCGGGGCATCGCATGAGGGCGGGCAGACGAGCAGCGGGCATGAAAATGCGGAGCCGGTCTTGCTGGCCCCGCGAGAGTTTCTTGTTAGTGGCAGGTTAGGCCGCTGCTTTCTTCGCGGGCTTCGGTGCCGATTTCGGTGTGGCTTTCTTGCCGGCCTTCCCATTATCCTTCGCCGCGAACTCCTGCTTGGCGGTTGCGGAGATGGCGTCCACGTCCACCTTGTAGGCGTGCGCCGCGTCACGGAGAATCTTCGCGGCGTCGGCCTGGTTGTGCATGGACAGCAGAATGACAGTCTCCACCAAAATGCGGCCGAGTGTGCTTTCCTCAGCCTTGGGCAGAAAGGCACACAGCAGTTTCGTCGGTGCCTCGCCGTCCTTCGGTTTGCCCATGCCGTGTTGCCGGATTAGGACGGCAACCTTTCGCTCGTCCAGCATCGCGGAAAGCTGCGACACAACAAACAGCAGATCGCGTTTCATCAGGCGCACAGGAACCGCGTCGCCGACGGCTTTCAGGACGCGCAGCCCGGTGGCCTGGGCCTGCGCTTCCTCCCGGCGCTGTTTTTCCTGAGCAGCCTTCATCGCGGCATCGGTGTTCGCCCGCCGCTGTTGCTTCTTGGGGTGATGCACCGGGCAATCGGGATTGGCGCACACCTTGCGGAGTTCGCCTTTGTCGGTGCCATCCGCAACGATGGCCTGGGTAACGAACTTGCACGTTTTGTATTCCGGCGCTTCCTGCTGGTGTTTGTTCTTCGGCTTCTCCTGCCGGATTTCGACATACTGCCCGCGCGGGACAAGCGTGCTGCCTTCGGCGGGTTTGCCGTAAGCGGTGGTGATCTGTACCAGCTTCGGTTTTGCCGCTACCGTCCGCTTCACATGCGCGTCCACCTTGGCCGCATAGCAGGCAGGATCGGAACAGGAATCGTGTTGTGCTGCGATGCCCTCGAAGAGCAGCGTGTTATGCCCGGTACGTTTCGGGCAGTCATGGCAGGAACCCGCCTCGGGCACAAGTGTTGCATCCTCTTTCGAGAACGGCGCGGTGGCAAGCTCCAAGAGGATGTTGTGTTCGATCCATTCCCGCAGATGACGGACGGGGAGCAGGATTCGCTTCGCCTTACTGCCCCCCGAATAGCTCTCCTGCCAGCAAGCTGAAAGGGCCTCTTCTTGTTGCCCCGGTTGAATTTTAGCGAGCAGTAAAGCATGGCCCAAGCCGATTTCGTCGTTTGTGAAGGCTTCGACGGCTGCGGGCGCAAGCTCCGTCAAGCGAAGCCGGGAGGTTACATACCCCGGATGCTTGCCGCATTTCGCCGCAATGAGTTCGATGGAATACTTCGGCACCTCAAGGCGCAAGAGCGCGGCGAAGCCCTGCGCCTCGTGGAGTGGATGAATGTCCTGGCGCTGGAGGTTTTCGACTAGCTGTGCCTCCAACACCTGAGCGTCGGTCATTTCGCGGATGCATACCGGCACGGTCTCTTTCTCGGCCATCGCCGCGCCGCGATACCGGCGTTCTCCAAAAACGATCTCAAAGCTCCGCTCCGTGCGGGGCCGAACCAACAAAGGCTGCAACACGCCGTTTTCGCGGATGCTGGCGGCAAGCTCTTGCATCGCATCCTCGTCGAATGTCTTGCGTGGGTTGGTAGGCGATACAACCAGCCAATCGAGCGGCAGGTCGCGGTACTCGGACTGTGTTTGCACTGAAGTAGTCATGGGGAATCTCCTATTCCGGTTGAATCTTGCGTGAGAGCGCAAGCGGGCACACTCCCAAGCGCACCCGCTCAGGATGTGTGCATTAGCTGGCCGCTGCGAACTGCTCCCGCTCCGTCGCCGGTTCCGCGCTTTCTTCCTCGCGGATGGCGGCGAGAATCACAGCGGAGGTACGCTGGGTAACTTCAAGACTTTCGGCCAGCAAGGTTGCGTTGCCGTTGTACATCTGGATGTAATCGCTTGAAGCGTTGCCCATCTCAAGGCCGATTGCCTGCCCCACGATGAAGGCCACGGCCTCGGCTTCCGTCTCACGCACGGTTGCTGTGGTGAAGGTCCGGCGCTCGGCCTTGTGCAAGAGTTCATGCGCCGTTTCGTGAACCAAAGTAACAAACTCTTCCGCCTTCGACTGACCGGGTAGAAGAGCGATCTTGCCGCCATAGCTCACGCCCAAAGCAGGGGCGATCCGCTCGTTGAACTCAACGGCGATGTTCTGCTGTGCGAGAAAATCAATCAGCCGGTCGCGCTGGTCGCCCACTTCGCCAGAGATGTTGTGGTCGAAGTCAGGCAGGTCTTCGCCTTCGGTCTGCGCCACGTCGAACACATACACGGCGCGGAAGCCAATAAGCACCGGCGGCTGTTTGGTGTTGTTGTCCGCGTCGGCATTCTGTGCGGATTCCGTGTTCCTCCGCCTGTAGCCGATCATGGGCGCGAGAATCTGGATACCCTTCTCGCCACGCTTCACGAACCGGCCCATCTCTTTCCATGTGCCGAATCCCGCAACGCGCGTAGCTGTGGGCCGCTGCCGCGCAATTGCTACGATGTTGCCAAAGCTGTAATTGTGGAACCGCGCCATCGCGGTAAGGTAAGCGGCCAAAGTCTCGCTCTTGCCCGCTTCTACCTGCCGGATGAGGTAGTTTACGGCCTGCTTGATGATGAGTTGAGTTGGGTTGTCCTTCTGCGCTGTCCGCCCCTGATAGGGCGAGTCGCTGCGGTTTCGCTGCGCCGCATTTTTCCTGTGCGGCGCAGCTTGGCTGCTCGCTGTGCCATTGCTGGCGGTGGTGGCTGCAATGCTGGTAGTGTGGTTGCTGAATTCCATGACGATGCTCCTGCGAAGCCCCTTGGGGCCGATTGGCGTCCAGAAGCAAGAGCACTCAAACCTAATTTTTTTCGTTGAGTGCCCCCGCTTCATGGCTCTTCGCAACGGGCGGAGGCGGGAAGGTTCGGTCAAGGCCGCGCGTTCTCAAGCGCGTTCATCGCAGCGAAGCGGAGAGCCTTGACGGGTTCTTCCCGCCTCTGCCAGACCGTTGCCTGAAGCGGGGGCACTTGACGAAGAAAGAAATTCGGTTCACTTCCTTATTGCTGTACGCTCGTACGCACGTAAGGGCCGGCGTTGCGGGCAGGACACACGCTCGCATGGATGGGGACCGGAAAACGCCGGGAAGATCGGCGGTTGCAGCGGGGAAAGGGCGGAGCAGTGCGACTTGGAGCAGTTTCAGTGATCGTTCAACACAGAAAGGAGGTGAGATGAATCTGCGGTTCCCCGGCCACCACCACTCGCGACTTGGCGGACCTCACAGAGAAGGGCGCGCTCGGCCTAGTTGATCGCCGCGTGCCTCAGCAAGCACAGCCTTCGCGCGCCGGGAGACCATCTTAGAGCCAGCTCACGAAACAGAAAATGGTACCCGAAGCCTGCGATGCGGGGGAGAGATGCGTTCTGACGCATATCGACTTATATAGACTCGTTTAGACGCATTATGATACGTTTGGATCATTAAGGCTCGGAGGCTCTGATGGAAGAGATCGATATTTCAAAAACCATGTTGTTTTCAGCAGACGACATCTGCGTCAGGCTCAGCGTTAGCAGAAGCACTCTTGACCGTTGGCGCAAGATTAATCCCGATG
This sequence comes from uncultured Acidobacteriaceae bacterium, assembly GCA_963770555.1. Lineage (GTDB taxonomy): Bacteria > Acidobacteriota > Terriglobia > Terriglobales > Acidobacteriaceae > Telmatobacter. The sequence goes on along the minus strand of CAVYQC010000005.1, from coordinate 885,038 downwards.
CGCAGTCCCCATGTCCCACAGGCGGCTTTCAAACCCAGGTTCTACGTGAACTGCGAACACCATCTGATGTCGAGAACGAAGCCGTAGGCCTCACGCCATTTCCAGAACCGGCCATGAACGTAGGCGGAAGCCCTAGGTGGGATGCCAATGACGTGAATGCTTGGCTGAAGGAGAACAAAGACAAGCGCAGTCGTCGTGGATTCCGAACATAAGGCTGCCGGGTCACTACCCCGCCGGATTCGCCGCGCACAGAACTTGCTGCGCAGGTTCAAGAACTTCCTGAGTGGGATCGGGCCAGCGACGGGCGATACGCTAGACAATCGTTGTGAACTTTGCGACAGATGCCACAGGAAAGTGCGTAGGAGTGTGACAGCATGGTTCTCGAGATTGAAATACCGATAACTTGTGCCTCAAGTGTTTTCGAAACGGAGGGTGGCGATATCGGGCTTGTAAATAGCGCGGCCCAACGAGTTCGCTCAATCCGCCCGCAGTGCCGTCATATTCGAGCTGGGGAAATCTTCACGATCTAATGCCATTAACCATTCCCAATTGCTCGGAAGGTTGCACTTGTCGGGTGCTACGCGCCCCAACAATTTCCAAACTACGTAATTGAGATATAGACCTTCCCATTGCTCTGGCGAGAGCACCGTCGGAGTAGGTGGAAATGCACTTTCCCATCGCTCTGGCTGAAGCCCCTCCAAGAGCTTAGGACGCAAGGTAAAGACCCTTACGAGATTGGCTACCCGTTCTTCTATGGAGCGTGGCGCGGACTTTATTGTCATGGCCGCTACTCCAGGGTGGATTGGGGGCTCAAATTTGTTCTTGCGGTACGCATCAGCGGTACGAATCGCCTCGTTGAAATGCCGCTTTCGGAGCGCAGCAATCACGCTGTCTGACGCCGTCTCAAAAGCCCTCGCTTGTTCAGCCTTCCATCTTGAGACCGCCTGACTTGCCGCAGGCGTGCATTGCAAGACCATTCGATGCGCATACAGCACTTCCAGGCCTTTCGGATCGGCTTCGAGTAGTCGTTGAATAAGGTCTGCTTTTTTACCGCTAACCTTAAAGCCGCGCGATGACAGCATCACCTTGAGGTCTGCCACTGTGGGCGCAAGCTCCAGTGCCCCATGCGCAACCAGCCCATCGATAACGCGCTGAGGATTCATCCCGAACGCTGGTGCCCAGAACTCCAGGAACGAGCTTTTGACTTCACGCGCCGATAGAAACTTATCGAGTAGGGCCAGATGTGGCTGGCTGCTTGCCCAATTGGGCGGTGCCAATTGCGCTTCAGATGTCGATTCCTGCGAAGAAGGAGGCTTCCGCCCCAACAACCTGTCAAACCATCCCATTACGGTTGCCGCCCAAAGTTACGACTTTGTGATTCACGGTCGGAGTCTCGCTGTCCGCTCAAGAGCAAGCTACTTATGGCAAATATACACTTGCCGAATCATCTCCACAGGCGCATGATTGGCGGTGTGCGGTGAATTGCGTCGAGATTACTCCCGTAAGGTATTTATTGCAGGCACTTCATGATTAGCGCAGCAAGCAGCGGTGGATTTGTATGCTGAAGGCATTCATGGACGAATCCGGTCACTCGAAAGACCCGGTTTGCAGTTTCGTTGGTATGGGCGGCATAGTTGCTGATGAGACTGCATGGATCGCTTTCGATGAGGGATGGGGAAAAGCTTTAGAGGAATTCATTGACCGTCAACCTTTTCACATGAAGGATTTTGTAATTTCTCCGCCGAGAGGACTATATGAAGGATGGGAGGAAGAAAAGAGAAGAGAGTTTCTAGGCCGATTAGTTCAAGCAACTCTGAAGTCGGGATGCAGATTCGTTGGTTGTGTTGTTTCCGTGCCAGGCTTCGATCAATTGCCGCTTAGTTGTAAAACTGCGCTTGTCGATCCCTATTACGTGGCATTTCAAACAGTCACTCGCGGCATGGCGATTATTGCTGAAGAAAAAACACCATCCCAACCCGAACAGGTCGTCTTGATGTACTCCCAGCAGGATGAATTTGGAGCCACTGAATTAGGCAGAGCAAAGCAACTCTGGCTTGCTTCACAGAGCGATGCGGATTACGGAAAGTGGATCGGGGCGTATTCTACGGCTACTCCTGAGAGAGTGTATGGCCTGCAAGCTGCTGATTTATTTGCTTATGAGTTGACTCAGGAATTCGAGCATTTTTTTGACGGTCCGCGCAGACCGATGCGCTGGGCAATGAAACGATTTGTTCAAAAGGAAGGGATGGGTTTTATGGTGAAATTCTTCCCTTATGAGTTAATGTTACACACACTGCTCGAATCCGGTTTTTTGACGAACGAGGATTTCTTCGAGTTTAATTGGACTGTCAATCACATGCTTTATTCGAGGGCACACGAATGACTGAATTTGACGCGTTCAACGCATCTTTGGACCTCCCGACTTTAGCTCTACGATCTGCCCTTCACTCAACTCGTCCATGAGTGAATAGTACCGCTCTTCGTGTCCTGCCGCTTGTTCGGGCCGTGGCGCGACGGCTTGCCCTCCAGGCGTGGAAGTTTCACAGACGCTAATCGAAAGTGCTGTCAGTATGGTCTCGCATAATTGGAGGTAATCCAGAACTCGAACGAGATCGGACAGCCTTCGATCTCCATCGAATGTGGTCCGAGATCAATCGAAAGTCGTCCGATATTCTTCGCCCGTACCAGCATGTCCAAGCCGTCAGGCTTAGGGATGGTGTCTATCTCCAGAACGAGCACAGCGATTCTTTCGACACTGTTGCAAGAATTCTCCAGACACCGTCTGGAGAATCTGCCCTTCGTAATTTTTCAGCGGGTGTCTGAAAACCGCGACACTGAATCAGTCCATTCACAGCCCCTGCCCAATGGACACAGACTGGTTGATTTCGAGAGCCGCCGTTTTCGTCACTTCGGTTCCGAGTTTCCGACCCCTAGATCGAGGTTTGGAAGATCGTCCGCAATGTACGGCTTTACGATAACCGGAGCATGAGTGTCGAGCGCGGACTTCGCACCCGATTCGATCTTGATGGCGCGACGGATCTACGCATTACCTTCTACGGTCGCGGCGGGATACCAGAGAAGCAAGCTCTGGCCGTCCGGGTCGGCGGGATCGGGTTCCACACGCGCCCGATTCGGATTCACTAATAGATTGGAGCTGCACGAAGAACAGCCGCCAGCGGCGGCACGTGCAGAGAGATTTGCCGCTAAGAGCGCCCCAGCGGGGCAGCGGCAAATCAGAACAATCTCTGTGAAGAGAATCCAGCCGGGGCATCAAGACGATCACCTCCCTGCGCCAGCCTCCGCCAGCGGCTCCGGCAAAAACGGCTTCGGGAGGTTCAAGGTCAACGCGGCTTGTTGCGTTGACCTCTTTTGGATTTATCGTGGGTCTCTGCGGATTTCGACGCCTTGGCCTTGGCGTCGTCCGGCTGCGGGAGTTCCCATCCCGCCATGCCCTGTAACACGCGGTCGGCGTGCTTGATGGTGTTCACGTGTCCATAGTGGGTTTCAATCATGTGGACGGAAGTTCCCATCTGCTCGGCCAGGAAATATACGTCCACGCCTTCCTGCAATCGGAGCGTAGCGTAGGTGTGCCGGAAGCAATAGGTCGAGCGCGGCACGCCCTGCGTGCCTTCGCGCAGTTTCGCTTCGTTCAGAAGGTCGGCAATCAGCGAGCTGTAAAGAGTTATTGCAGGCTTGCCCGTGGTGTTGGTAAACACCCTGTCGTCCGGTTCCGTGGCTTTGGAGATCGCGCGGATACGTTCCAGATACTCTCCGACGCTTTTAGGAGCCACCAGCTTGCGCGACTTGCCTTTGCCTTGGACAAACAGTACAACGATCTCACGCCCCTCGCGGTCTTTTGCAGGCATAATATCGCGCCAGCGGAGATTCTTCATCTCCGCCGGCCTCATGCCTGTATTGCAGGCAATCAGGATCATGTTGTAGGTGACGGTGCGATACCAGATGCTTGAAGGTTTATCCGCCTCGGCAATCCACTTCCTTCCCACAGTGTGGAGTTTGCGGTATTCCTCCAGCGTAAACTCATCGCGCCTCATCGTCTTGAGCTTGGGGCGCTCGTCGAAACGCTGGCTGGCCGCAACGTAGCGTTTCTTGATGGCGTAATTCATCACCGCGCCGAAGATGGACATCTCAAGGCGGATGGTGGAATCGCTAATAAAAGGAACCGTCCGTTCTTCGGAAGGTTTGACTTCAATTGGCTTCAAAACCCTGATGCCCAGGGTTTGCTGAACCTTGGTGCGGCGCTCGGCTTCCTTATCCGCGAAGGCTTGCGCCATGTCGGTAGTGACTTCCCGAACACCGTTGCGCTTGTTGCGCCCCGCGCCGTTCTCCCGCCGCCATGCCGGATAGCCGCCCCAAAGCTCATCGCCAATAAGGTGGACCTGCGTTGAGCCTACATATCGGTCTAAAGCGCCTTCTATGATGGCACGAACTTTCCTGGGCCGCGCCGCGCTGATCTCTCCGCGTCTCGCCCGCGCCTCCTGCATCAGCAGATACTCTCGCCCCACCTCGCGAAAGGGATGATTGAACACAGGAACGTCATGCTTCAAGCGGAACCGGATGTCTGCGTCCTGGTCGAAGGCGCGTTCCCGCGCCACCTCGATGTCGGTCGTCTTGAGCGAAACCGTCTTGTAGCGGTCGGCTTTGGGTATTTTCATGCGGCAATACCACATCCGATGATCCACGTCGCCACGCCGGAAGAGAACCAGGCCCGGCTTGAGTTCCGCTTTGTCCGTGACGAATGCCATGTTCGCCTCTATCTTTTTCGATGCGTCCTGTGCAGATTCCGTGCAGATTTTTCCGGCAAGTCATTGACTCTGCGTATCTGTGCAGGACTCGTATAGATGATATCAAAATACTATGTTGCTTATTTATATATATTTACGATATATTTGTCATCCTGAGCGGAGTTTCGCGCGGTTTTTGTGCGCGAAACGTAGTCGAAGGACCTGCGGTTCGGGCCCTCAGCTTACGGTACGAACTTCGGAGACACCACACTGAAAGCTAAAAGCTGAAGGCTGAAAGCTGCCTCCACCCGTTTGACCCTTCCCAACCGTCTAACTAGACTTGCAGGCAGGGTCCTTTTCATGATCGGTCGTCCATTCCGCTCTTTCGCGCTTCTCCCGGCAGCTTGTTTGTGCCTCCTCGCCGCTCCCGCCTTATCCCAGGCCGGCGCTCAGTCCTCAAGCAGTTCATCCAGCAACCGGAATTCCTCCTCCTCGGCAGGCTACGTCCAGGAGAAAGCCCCCTCGCTCATCGATCCCGCCGGTCCCACCATCTCGCTCATCAGTTCTGAGCCCGTCTTCGTTATGGCTGCCGCGCTCAACGCCTGCGGCTACGACGAAGGCCTTCAGGACAGCGCACCGGTGCGCAAGCACGTGCGCGACGAAATCGATCAGGCCCTGGCCAAAAGTGAAGACGCCCGCGCCAAGCGCGATGCGCTCTGCCTCTACATCGCCCAGCACCGCATGACCGGAACCGAAAAGGACATTTCGCAATACATCTCGCTCTCGCTCTATCTCACCCCGCCGCCGGAGATGGAAACCACCGTGGACCTCACCGAGATGCCGCCCGATGCCACCCAGGTCGCCGACATCGTGCCCATCCTCAAGGACTTCGCGGCCGCCGTCGACCTGCACGGCATCTGGCTCACCGTGAAGCTCATCTACGACGACGAGGCGGCCAAGGTGCACGATCCGCTCTCGCAGATGATTGTCAACACCAACTTCTACCTCAAAATGCCGGCCTCCACCTACGAGGGCAAGCGTTTCATCGTGGTCATCGAACCCATGCTCTCGCCCAGCGTGGTCAACGCCCGCATCTACGGAACCGACTACGTGGTGGTGGTTTCGCCCGTCAACGGCGTCATTCGCTTGAGCGACGTGCGCCACACCTACCTGCACTACATCATCGATCCCCTGCTCTACGCGCGCTCCAACGCCATTGACCGCACTCAGCCGATTCTCAAGGAGATTCGCGACGCGCCTCTCGAGTTCCGCTACCGCTCCGATACCGTCCCGCTGACCATCGAATGCCTCATCAAGGCCATCGAAGCGCGGACTATGGATACCGGTGTCCCCATCTACAAGATCCCGGCCAATATCGATCGCTCCGACTTGCCCCGCTACGAACGCGAGCGCCAGCTTTCCATCGAGAAGTCCGATGCCGTCCGACTGGCCGCCGTCGAGCACGACATGAATCAGGGATTCGTGCTCACCCAGTATTTCTACGAGCAGTTGGTCCAGTTTGAAAAAGATCCGGCCAGCCTCAAAGACACCATTGGCGAGATGGTCTACAGCATGGACGTGGATCAGCAGGTGCACCGCGCCCGCCAGATCGTCTTCGACAAGGAGGCCGATGAAGACGTCCTGCAGCGTTACCAGCCGCGCAAGCTCACCGGCCTCGATCTGGCTGAAGCCAGGCTCTCCGCCGGCGACGTGGCCGCGGCCGGCTCCATGGCCCATCAGGTGCTGGCATCGGAAACCGATTCCATCCAATCCGTCGCCGATTGCGCCCGCGCCCACTTCATCCTGGCCAGGGTCGACCTGATGACCGGCCATCCCGATCAGGCCGTCGACGACTTCCAGAAGACTTTGGCCACCAGCAAGGAACAACGGCTGCTGGCCTGGTCGCACATCTATCTGGGAAGAATGCTGGACCTCGAATGCAAGCGCGACGAAGCGCTCACCGAGTATAAGCAGGCTTTGGCGGTGCGCGACGGCCAGCAGGACACCCGTCTGGCCGCGCAGCGCGGCGTGAACAAAGCCTATGTGGTCCAGGGCCATGAGCACGATTGCGACGACGATGCCGGCGACAACTCCCCCGGCGCGGTCAGTCCACCCGCCCCCAGCCAGGCCAAGGCCGGAACCGCCGCAGCCGGCCAGGACGGAACGCAAAAGCCGCAATGAAAGAACAAGCGTTCGGCAACTGGCCGAAGTTCTCGCATCAAAATGGGTGCCCCAGGTCCCCCGGGGTCCCCACGGATAGGCCTTCATCCGTGGGGTGGAGGTCCCGCTTCTGGGACCTGGGATCTCTAGGCACTGAATCGCGGACCACGCGGTCGGGACAGGAAGGCCGCGCAGAAACTCAATCCGAAGCGAAGCGGCGGGGGGGTTAACCCCCGCAAAAAGACCGGCAAAATCAACGCGGGGTTTTACAGGCTGCGGAAAAACTCTCCGGAAGGGGCAAGAAGTGTCAGGGCACGACTTCAGTCGTGCCGCAAGTCGAGCAATAGGAACGTGGGCTTTAGCCCCTGCGGGTCGCTTGCACGCGCGATTCGCTTGCTGTTCTCCCTTTTTCCGCAGCCTCTTCAGCCCCGGAAGGTTTTCCCACGCGCCGAACCATCACCCGATGACCGACCTATCCATCAAAACACGGCCGCACGCGTTCACGCAGAACCGCGAATCGTCCCCTTTCCCCACAATCTGTGAGAAAATCTGAAACTCTTCGAAGCCAACGTGGAAGCCGACCTGAAAGAACTCGAAGCAGCGCTGGGGCATAACTTTGCCGGCCCCCACTTGCTGGTGCGCGCTCTCACCCATCGTTCGCTGGCCAACCAGCGCGCGCACGAAGCCGCAACCGGCGAGCCGGCCGACACCGGCGACAACGAGCGCCTGGAGTTTCTCGGCGACGCGGTGCTCAACCTGGTCGTGGCCGAGGCGCTCTTTAGCGCGCATCCGGAGTGGCAGGAGGGCGAGCTCACCCGTGTCCGTGCGCAACTCGTCAGCCGCCAGTACATGGCCAATGTGGCCGCCGAAATCGGGCTGGGCCGTCATCTGCGCCTCAGCCGCGGTGAGGAGCGCAGCGGTCTCCGCAACAAGAGCACCGTGCTTTCGAATACCATGGAAGCAGTGATGGGCGCGTTGTTTCTCGATGGCGGATTGGACCCGGTCAGGAACTTTGTCCGCGGCCGGGTCATGGGTGAGGCCGCCGAGCAGTTGGCCCGGGAGTTGCGCTCCGGCGCCGCGCTCGGCAACTACAAATCCGCGCTCCAGGAGCGGCTGCAGGCGGCCCGCGCCGGAACCCCGGTGTACCGCGTCAAAAGCGAAAGCGGGCCGGATCACAAGAAGCGCTTCCTGGTCGAAGTCCGTCTCAAGGCTGAAGCCGGTGAGCCTGGCGAGCCGTTGGCCCGTGGCCTGGGGAGCACCAAGAAGCACGCCGAGCAGGACGCCGCCCGCCGCGCCTTGGAACATCTGGACTCCATCGCGCACCGCAGCGCGCCCGCGGCGGCCGTCGAGCCCGAAGCGGAACAGGAGGAACACGCAGCGCAATGAGCGCCTCCGCGCAATTGCCCGTCGAGCCGCTGCGCCACATGGCGCGGCTCCGCCTCCATCTGCCCACGCTGCCTGAAGCGCTGGCCTCTTTGCTGCGCACCATTGTCGTCGCGCTTTTCGTCCTCACCTTCGTGCTCCAGCCGTTCCTCATCCCCTCTGAGAGCATGGAGCGCACCCTGCTGGTGGGCGATTTTCTGCTCTTCAACAAGCAGGTCTACGCGCCGCCCGGCCCTCTCAGCCGCTGGCTCCTGCCCTATCGCCCCGTCGAGCGCGGCGACATTGTCGTCTTCCATCATCCCAAGCCGCCTTTGCTCGTCAAGCGCGTCATCGGGCTTCCCGGCGACCTGCTGCGCATTCAAGACGGCCGCGTCTTTGTAAACGGCGTCGCCCTCGACGAGCCCTACGCCGCCTTTGAGCCCGCCCCGCCCAACGATTTCCGCGATAACTTTCCCGCCCATATCTATACCGATCCACAGGTCGATCCCGAGTGGTGGCGCCAGATGCAGAGCCTCACCCGCAACGGCGGCCTGGTGGTGCCCCCCGGCGAATACTTCGTCCTCGGCGACAACCGCAATCACAGCAGCGACTCCCGCTACTGGGGTTTCGTGCCCCGCCAGGCCATCGTTGCCCGCCCGCTGGTCATCTACTTCTCGCTCCGCCGCCCCTCCTCCACCGATGTCCAGCAGGCCGCGGATGATAGACTCGGACACGAAACAGACTTCGCCATGCGCCTCACCGGGTTCGCCCGCTGGAAGCGCATCTTCCGCGTAGTCCACTAAAGATCATTGACCGCTGATCACTGACCACTGTTCACTGACCACTGACCACTGTTCACTGACCACTGTTCACTGACCACTGTTCACTGACCACTGTTCACTGACCACTGACCACTGTTCACTGACCACTGTTCACTGTTCACTGACCACTGACCACTGTTCACTGACCACTGACCACTGACCACTGTTCACTGTTCACTGACCACTGACCACTGTTCACTGACCACTGACCACTGATCCCTGATCTCCGACAAGAGCGACAGAATGACCAAGAACAAAACGCTGGCCGTCAAAGAACCGTCTGAGTCTAAAGCGGCCCAGCCTCCCGTGGAAGAAAAAGTGGAAGAGACGCCCTTCGAGGCAGTCGCAAGCATCTGTGGAGTGCTGGTCGTAGGCCTCTTCATCCTCACTTTTCTGGCCCAGAACTACGTCATTCCCTCGGGATCGATGGAAAAAACCCTCCTGGTCGGCGATCACCTGGTCGTCGACCGCATCACGCTCTCCCCGCCCACGCATTGGATGCCGCTGGTCCACTACCGCGAACCCCGCCGCGGCGATGTCGTGGTCTTTATCAAGCCCTCGCCGGAACCGCAACCGGACGCAGAGGGAAATCCCCAATACTTCTTCCTGGTCAAGCGGCTCATCGGCCTGCCCGGCGACCACATTCACCTCCGCAACGGCATCGTCATCATCAACGGCGTCGCGCAGGCCCAGCCCCACGCCCAGCCCACCACGTCTGAAAATCATCAGGACTTTCTCGACGAGTTTCCCTCCGTGCCGCCGTGGCCCCAGCCCGGTGGCGCCACTGAAAGCTGGGCCGTCGACTTTCCCAATCACGTCGTCGACGGCGACCTCGTCGTTCCTCCGGGCATGTACTTCATGATGGGCGACAATCGTCACGATAGCCTCGATTCGCGCTTCTGGGGTTTCGTGCCCAGGGCCAACATCATTGGCCGTCCGCTGTTCAACTACTGGTCCTTCGAAACTCCGGAGTCCGAGTACGAACAGACCGGTCTTGGCAACCGCATCGCGTGGATGGCCCATGTAGCGCTTCATTTCTTCACCGAAACCCGCTGGAGCCGCACCTTCCACCTGATCCGCTAAAGGCAGTTGCGAGCTGCCGGCGACCGCCGCGCCGGGCTTTCTACTGATCACTGACGCGTGACCACGGTTCACTGAAAAAGAGCGACAGGATGACGACGAAAAAAATGTTGGCCACGAAAGAGTCGTCCGAGTCACAGACCGGCCGAAGCCCGACTGTAAAGGTCTCAGCTCCGGTGGAAGAAAAAGTGGAAGAGACGCCGTTCGAGGCCGTCGCCAGCATCTGTGGAGTGCTGGTCGTAGGCCTCTTCATCCTTACTTTTCTGGCCCGGAACTTCGTCATTCCCTCGGGATCGATGGAGAATACGCTCCTGGTGGGCGATCACCTGCTCGTTGACCGCATCACGCTCTCCCCGCCCACGCATTGGATGCCGCTGGTCCACTACCGCGAACCCCGCCGCGGCGATGTCGTGGTCTTTACCAAGCCCTCGCCGGAGCCGCAACCGGACGCAGAGGGAAATCCCCAGTACTTACCCCTGGTCAAGCGCCTCGTCGGCGTGCCCGGAGACCACATTCACCTCCGCAACGGCATCGTCGTCATCAACGGCGTGGCCCAGGCCCAGCCCCACGCCCAGCCCACCACGCTGGAAAATCACGACAACTTCCTCGACGAATTTCCAACTCTCCCGCCACCCGAAAGTCCGCAGGTTCCCGAGTCGTGGTCCAAGATCGAGTTTCCACGCGATGTCGTGGATGGCGACCTCGTGGTTCCTCCGGGCATGTACTTCATGATGGGCGACAACCGACACAACAGCCTAGATTCGCGCTTCTGGGGTTTCGTGCCCAGGGCCAACATCATCGGCCGTCCGCTGTTCAACTACTGGTCCTTCATCGCTCCGGAGTCCGAGTACGAGCAGACCGGTTTATCCAACCGCATCGGATGGATGGCCCATGTAGCGCTGCATTTCTTCACCGAAACCCGCTGGAGCCGCACCCTCCACCTGATCCGGTAGAGGCACTTGTGAGTTGCCGGCGACCGCCGCGCCAGGCTTTCTACTGATCACTGTCCACTGTCCACTGCCCACTGTCCACTGCCCACTGTCCACTGTCCACTGTTCACTGTTCACTGTCCACTGTTCACTGTCCACTGTCCACTGTCCACTGTCCACTGTTCACTGCCCACTGTCCACTGTCCACTGTCCACTGAAGAGACCATGACCGACCCCCTCCAAGGCCGGCAACGCAGGCGCAGACGGATTCGCCTCGCCCTCGCCGCTCTTGTGGCCGTCCTCCTGGCGGTGCTGTTCGTGCCTCCCATGGTCGGCCTCAACCGCTACAAAAGCCGCATCACGCGCCTCATCGCCGCCTCGCTCGGCCGCCCGGTTCGTCTTTCTTCGGTCGAGCTGCGCCTGCTGCCCTGGCCGGGCTTTGTGTTGAGCGATCTCAGCGTGGCGGAAGACCCGGCCTACGGCGCCGAGCCGGTCCTGCACGCCGCCTCGGTTACCGCCTCCATTCGCCTGCTCTCGCTCTTCCGCGGCCGTCTGGAGATCGACCGCATCAGCGTTGACGACGCCAGCCTCAACCTGGTGCGCAGCGGGCCGGGCCGCTGGAATCTCGATCCTCTTTTCCGCACCGCTGCCGCCAAGGCCGGCTCCGCTGAAAATGCCCAAACCCCGCGCCGCACCGTGCCTCTGCCCAGTCTTCAAGCCACAAACTCCCGCATCAACATCAAGGATGGCGCGGAAAAACTCCCCTTCTCCCTGGTCAACACCGATTTCGAGTTCTCACAGGAAAGCCCCGGCGACTGGCGCATCCGGCTGCGCGGCCAGCCCGCCCGAACCGATGTTAGCCTCAGCCAGGAAGACACCGGGGAGATGCTCATCGAGGCCAGTGTCCGCCGCGCGCCCGCCCTCCGTGAGTTGCCCGTGCACCTGGACCTCGAGTGGCGCGAGGCGCAGCTCGGCCAGCTCGCCCGCCTGGTCAGTGGCTCCGATACCGGCTGGCGCGGCGACTTGACCGGCGAGCTGCATCTTGACGGCACCGCCGACGCCGCCCGCATCACCACCCGGCTGCGCGCCACCGGCGTCCATCGCGCCGAGTTCTCCCCCGCCGAGCCCATGGACTTCGACGCCAACTGCAGCCTCGTCTACCACTACTCCCAGCGCGCCCTCGATAACCTGGTCTGCGACTCGCCGCTCGGCGATGGCAGCATCCACGTCACCGGCGGCGTGCCCAGCCAGAACAGCCCCCCGCACCTTTCCGTCGAGCTTGAGCGCGTTCCCGTAGCCGCCGGCCTTGACGCTTTGCGGACCCTGCGCAGCGATCTGCCCCCGGATCTCGACGCCTCCGGCACGGTCAGCGGCAAAATCGCCTACGCGGTCCCCGCTGCCGGCCCGGAACCCTTTAAACCCCTGCGCCCGCCGCGCGGGCGGTCGTTGAGGGCTGCGCCGGTTGTCGAAGGGCCGCTCACCGGCTCCCTCGTCGTCGAGAACTTCGAGCTCAGTGGAGCGGGTTTAAGCCGGCCCCTTCAGATTCCCAAAACCGTGCTCCAGCCCGCGCCCCTCTCCACCGCGCCGGCCGCCCAGGCGCTCGAAGGAACCGCCTCCATTCCCGCCGGCGCGCCCCTTCCGCTCACGCTCGATTTCCTCCTCTCGCCAACCGGCTATCAGCTCACCGTGCGCGGCCAGGCCAGCACGGCGCGGGCCAGGGACATATTCGGCGCGGCCGGACTCGCGGGTCCGGCGGGGCTGGACGCGCTGGGCGGCGATCCCATATCCGTCGATCTCAGCACCGCCGGCCCATGGCTGCCCGCCGAGCAAATTCCACCGCCCAACCTGGTGGCCGCCTCCACCCCGGATGCAACCGTTCTCCCATCGGCTGCCGTCGAGCCCGCCGCTCAGGCCTACGGCAACCTGAGCGGAACCGTGACCGTGCGCAACGCCAACTGGAGAGCGGATTTTCTCGCCAGCCATGTGGAGATTTCCCAGGCCACGCTGCACCTGGGCGACGGCGGCATCCGCTGGGATCCGGTTGCGTTTTCCTACGGGCCGGTAAAGGGAACTGCCAGCCTGGCCTTGCCGCTGCACTGCGGCGCGACCCCGGACTGCGCGCCCCGGTTTCAAATCCGCCTCGGCAATCTGGACGCGGCCACGCTGCAAACCGCAATTCTGGGCGTGCCCGGGAAGACCACGCTTCTTTCCGCGCTCATTGACCGCCTCGATCCCTCCTCGGCCCCTCCCTGGCCGAGGCTCGATGGCACTGTGAATGCCGATTCCCTCGTTCTTGGGCCGGTCATGCTGCGCAATCCCGTCGCCGCCCTGCGCATCCTTCCGGCCGGAGCTGAAATCACTGACTTCGACGCCGATCTTCTCGGCGGCCATGTCCATGGGTCGGGCACATTCGAGCGCGCCGCGGGCAGCGACGGCCGGCCCGCTTACACGCTTGAAGTTCAGCTCTCCAAACTCGGCGCCCCCGCCGTCGGCCAGTTGATCGGGCAGCGCTGGTCGGGCGGAGCCATCGATGCCAATGGCAAGATCGCGCTCTCCGGCTACACTGACCGCGATCTGGCCGCCTCGGCCAAAGGCACTCTGCACTTCGACTGGCGCCGCGGAGCCATCTCCCCCAAAGCCGCGCAACTCGCCTCGATAACCCCGCCGATTCCCATTGCGCTCACCCGCTTCGACCTCTGGTCGGCCGATGCCGGCATCGGCGGCAATGCCATCGCGCTTGCGCACAATGTCGTCCGCCAGGGCAGCCGCAAGCGATCCGTCGATGGCAAACTGATCTTCGCCGACCCTCCCAGGCTCAGCTTTACGGTGGGCAAAGAATCCCAGCCCAGCGTAGCCGCCGCGGCAACAACCGAACCCCCTCACCGCTAACCCGCACCAGCAGTCGACTGCCCCAAAAACGCCGGGTGCCCAGGTCTGGATTTTCAGACCTGGGACCGCACGAACCCAACCATCCCTCTTGACCCCCCACAAAACCCTGGGTGCCCCAGGTCCCGATTTTGGGACCTGGGACAGCAAGGCCATTCGCTATCCCCCTTCACCCCTCCCACTAAAATGAATCTATGGCTTCATCCGTCGCTTCTTCCCCCATCCTCCTCCGCTGCCAGGGTGTCCTCTTCGACATGGACGGCATCCTGATCTCCTCGCTGGGCTCGGTAGAACGCAGTTGGACCCGATGGGCGCGCCTGCGCGGCATCGATCCCGCATACGTCTGCGGCATCGCGCACGGCCGCCGCGCCATCGACACCCTGGCTCATCTGCGGCCCGATCTCGACAGCGAAGCCGAGCTGAAAATCGTCGAGGACCAGGAAATCGCCGATAACGATGGCCTCAAGGTGCTTCCCGGAGTTCTGGAACTGCTCGCCGCCTTGCCGCCCGATCGCTGGACCGTGGTGACCAGCGCCACCGAGCGGCTGGCGCGGGCAAGAATGGCCGCCGGCGGGATCCCCGTCCCGCGGCGCCTGGTCACGGCCAACCAGGTAACGCGCGGCAAACCGCACCCCGAGCCATTCCTGGCCGGTGCAGCGCTGCTCGGATTCGCGCCCTCCGAATGTGTTGTCTTCGAGGATTCCTCGTCCGGCGCCCAGGCCGGCCGCGCCGCCGGTTGCACGGTCGTAGCCACCACGTTTTCCCACCCCGTGGAATCGCTCGACTCGGCTCACTACCTAGTCAACGACCTCAGCGGCATCGAGGTCTCTGTGCTTCCCGGCAGCGAGACGCTGGTGCTCCGTTTCAAACCGCTGGCCTGCGGCTGATTCGCCAGCTCACCCGCCGCATTCTGGTTTTCGTTCCCTTTTCCCTATTCCCTATTCCCTGCTCCCTATTCCCTGTTCCCTCGTTCCCCGCCTCACTCGTTCCCCGCAATGCGCCGTCCGTGCAGATCCTCGATCGGCCGGGTATTCATCTTGTAGAGATTGGCAAAGGCGCGAAGCTGCGAGCGGCTGATGCTGACCTCGTTCTCGAAGACAAACCAGCGCACGCCCTCCCTGCAGGGCGGAGTCAGCTCCGAACCCGTGTAGGTCCAATAGCCGCGGTCGGCAGGCAGCAATCCCGCCGCGTCCACCATGTCGGTGATTGCCTCGCTCTTGCCCGCGGCCGCGGGAAGATGCCCCCACAGGGTCGCCAGCGTGGCATTCGGAAAGCCGCGGTCCACGTTCAGCCGCACCGCCACGATGGCCTCCTGTCCGTCCTCGCTCCTGTGAATCAGGTCAACCTCCATATCGGAGAGCTTTCCCTTCACCGCGTGCTCGCTGGGCCGGTGGAATTCGATCGCCACCAGACCGTACTTGACCCCGTCGGCGATCATCGTGCTGCCCGCATCCACATGGGCTACGATCCCGCGGCCTGTGTTCTCGAGCTTCACCGGTCCGCCGATGTAGTGGAATTCGATGGGTTGAAGGTCCTTATTCAGCCGCGCGCCCCGGATATCGACCGGCGACTGTTCATGGCCCCTCGAACAGGCCTGATACGAAGGATCGAGCTTGCCCCACACCAGCGGCCCGGTGTGCCCCGTGTAATTCCAATACGCAGTCGACTGGGCCGTGCAGAAGGCGGAAAAGCTGAAGAGAAAAGCAGCAACAACCAAGCGGCGCATCGATTTCTCCATGACCAGTTCGTTGACCGTTTGATCTTGCACCAGCAGTGAGTGCCCCAGGTCTCGATTTTCAGACCTGGGATACCACGACGGTTCAGAGACAAACCCACGCGGGCAGAGACCTGGAGACCTTACGGTGTCCCCGGAAAATTCTAAGTCATCGACGCGGGAGAGGCGAAAAACGGTAGGGTTGGGCGGTGTCCTGATTGCCGTTGCCCTGAAAGGGCACGACTCCATCAATTGGTGAAAAACCCGCTTCGGAGGGAGGCGGGGGGTTCAACCCCCCGCAAAATGCGAGCGAGAGAAACGCGGGCTTTACAGGCTGCGGAAAAACTCTCCGGAAGGAGCACGAAGTGTCAGGGCACGACTTCAGTCGTGCCGCAGGTCGAGCAATTTGAACGCGGGCTTTAGCCCCTGCGGTCTGCTTTTCGGGCCTGTGCCTGAGATCCGGCCTTTTTCCGCAGCCTCTTTAGCCCCGGAAGGACGCTCTTTGCGTATTTCGCCCGAATACTCGCCCTTTTCAGTGAGTTGTTCCGTCGCGCCGCAAATGGCCAAAAAATGATGATCTTGCGCCGGAGCGGAGAAGCAAACGCCCTGCCGCCCCACCTTTCCGCCAGGAAAACGGCAAAAAGATGAGGCGCGGGATCAGTCGTCCAGCGAGTCTACTTGGCCGCCGCGGCCACGCCTGCCTGGTCCGCCAGCTTGGCCGCCTTGTCGGTGGCCTCCCAGGTGAACTCCGGCTCGGTGCGGCCAAAGTGCCCGTAAGCCGCCGTCTTCTGGTAAATCGGCCGGCGCAGGTTCAGGCTCTCGATAATGCCCTTCGGCGTCAGCGAAAAGTTCTTGCGCACCAATTCTGTCAGTTGGGTTGCGCCCATCTTGCCGGTGCCGAAAGTCTCAATCAGCACGCTCACCGGCTCGGCCACGCCGATGGCGTAGGCAAGCTGCACTTCCGCCTTTTCGGCCAGGCCCGCGGCCACAATGTTCTTGGCGATGTAGCGCGCAATATAAGCCCCGGAGCGGTCCACCTTGGTCGGGTCCTTGCCGGAAAACGCTCCGCCGCCATGCCGGCCCATGCCGCCGTAGCTGTCCACAATAATCTTGCGCCCGGTCAGGCCGGTATCGCCCATGGGGCCGCCGATCACAAACCTGCCCGTCGGGTTGATGTGGTACTTGGTGTGCTCGTCCAGCCACTTCGCCGGCAGCACGGCCTGAATCACGTGCTTGAGGATGTCGGCATGCAACTCCTCGTTCGAGACGCTCTCCGCATGCTGGCTCGAAATCACCACCGCGTCGATGCGCGCCGGCTTGCCGTTCTCGTCGTACTCTACCGTCACCTGGCTCTTGCCGTCGGGCCGCAGGTAGTTCAGCTTGCCGTTCTTGCGCACCGTGGTCAACTGCCGGCAAAGCTTGTGGGCCAGCGAGATGGGGGCCGGCATCAGCTCCGCTGTCTCGTTCGAGGCGTAGCCGAACATCATGCCCTGGTCGCCGGCGCCCCCCGTGTCTACGCCCTGCGCAATGTCGCCCGACTGCTTGTTGATGCTCGAAATCACCGCGCAGGTGTTGGAGTCGAATCCGTACAGAGCGTTGTCGTAGCCGATGGAGGCCACCACGCCCCGCACCAGGCTCTGGAAATCCACGTAGGCCTTGGTGGTTATCTCGCCCGCGATCACCACCAGTCCGGTCGCCGTCAGGGTCTCGGCGGCCACGCGGCTATAGGGGTCCTGCTCCAGGCAGGCGTCGAGAATCGCGTCCGAGACCTGGTCGGCAATCTTGTCCGGATGGCCTTCGGTGACGGACTCAGAGGTAAACAAGAAACGGTCGCTCAAGGTAATACTCCTTCCCGTAGAGGGAATTTAATTTGAAGGCTAGCCGCGACAGCCGAAGTCGCCTCATGCGGGGCGAATGGGAACCCACTTCCCTGCGCGTATCGGCTCGGCACACCCGCACCGCCCTGCGAGGAATTGACGGTGTATCTGTCTATGGTAATTGGGCCGGGCAGCCAGAGCAAAGCCCATTAGCGAATGGCGAAGATTCAAGGCTCAAGGGTTGCCAGGCGGATTAAGCAGGCGCCCGTCGCGGACTGCCGCCCACGCTCGCTCCCCGCGTCTCGATTCAGATCTTCGAAAGAACGCGTCCCAGAGCCGCCCGTACCGGATGAATCAGAACCAGCAACTGGTGCGTCGGCAGCACCGTCGGCCACCAGCCGGAGCGGACGCCGTAATAGCGTACCGCCAGAAAGCCCCCGCATGCCACCGCCAGCAGCAGCAGAACCGCACCCAGCCAGCGCACTCTGAGCTCAACCGCGTCGTGGTGCAGAATGCGCGCCTTGCCCACGTTGGTGGCGAAAGCGGTCCAGTCGCGGTCGTCGTCCACCGCCTGTACCGAGGCGCTGTAGGCCTGCAAAAACCGCTCCGTCCAATCGCGCTGGTCCAGGCCCAGTGCGCCCACATAGCCGCGTACGATCCCCTTGTTCAGGATGCCGCCCGGAAGCAGGCGAAATCGCTCCTGCTCCAGCGCAAGCAGATGCCGCTGGCTGATCTTGGTTACTGCCGTAATGTCTTCCAGCGCCACCCCGCGCGACAGACGCTCGGTGCGCAGGTCTTCTCCAAAACTCCCCATAGCCATAGCCAAAACGGGCAGAGTACCCAAAAAGATTTCCACAACCACAATAAACCCGCTTCTACTCGCCCGTCAAAATGAATTCTGAGTAGTTCCTTTATAATCATGAGCCTGGGTTGCCAATTCCAATCCGGAACTTCTCCCTCGCCTTCTGTCCTTGGGAGGAATCGCAACCCAGATGCGCCGTCGGCCTGTCCGAAAATGCTTCGCGGCAGGCGCACCCACCCCAAAACCTTCCCGCCGCGTCATCCTGTTACCCTTGAAGCAACCGCCGCCCCGTGCGCCGCGGCCGGTCTTCAGCATGAATAAGCTCATCTTCGCCAACCTGCTTCACCGTCCACTGCGCTCCATCATCAGCATGCTCGCCGTGGCCATTGAGGTCATCATGATCTTGTCCATCGTGGGCATCTTCATGGGCATGCTGAACGACCAGAAGCAGCGCACCAACGGCATCGGCGCCGACCTCATGCTCATGCCCTCCAACGCCAGTTACTTCAACGGCGTGGGCGGAGCGGTTATGCCCGTCAAGGACGCCGAAGCCCTGCGCCGCCTGCCCCACGTCGCGGTGGTTTCGCCCGCCATCCAGAAAATCTCCACCAACGGCAGCGTGGAAATCCTCTACGGCATCGATTACCCCAGCTTCGACGCGCTCAAGCCCTTTCAATTTCTCGCTGGAGAGCAGTTCCGCGGACCCTACGACGCCCTCATCGATAACATCCTGGCCACCTCGGGCAAAGGCTACCGCGTCGGCGATTCGATTGAAATCCTGGGCCAGCCCTTTCGCATCTCGGGTATCGTCGAGCCCGGCAAAGGCGGGCGCAAGCTTATTCCCCTCGAGACCATGCAGCAGTTGATCGGCGCGCCCGGCAAGGCATCGCTCTTTTACATCAAGTGCGACAACCCCGCCAACGAGCAGACGGTCATCGGCGAGATTCATTCCACGCGCGGCTTTGGGCAGAACACCGTCACCACCATCGACAGTTGGCTCGACCAGATGACGCCCAACAGGATTCCCGGCTTCAACCTCGCTCTCGAAATCATCACCGGCATTGCGGTCGTTATCGGCTTCCTGGTCATCTTCCAGTCCATGTATACGGCGGTCCTCGAGCGCACCCGCGAGATCGGCATTCTCAAGTCCATGGGCGCGTCGAAGGCGGCCATCGTCGGAGTGGTGTTGCGCGAGTGCGCGGTGCTGGCGCTCGCCGGCGTCTTCCTCGGCTTCGTGGGCACTTACGCCGCGCGCCTGCTGCTGCTCCAGGCATTTCCAACCCAGCACTTCGAGATCACCGCGCGCTGGCTCGTGCAGGCCGGCGCCATCGCCTTCACCGGCTCCTTGTGCGGCGCGCTCTATCCCGCCTGGATGGCCGCCCGCAAAGACCCCATCGACGCCCTCGCCTACGAGTAGGGAAGCCTTTTTGCGGAAGACGCCCCGTAGACGCACGAAGTGAAAGGGCACGACTTCACAGGCTGAGCAAACACTCCGCGGAAGGAGCACGAAGTGTCAGGGCACGACTTCAGTCGTGCCGCAAACGCTTCAAACGAAAGCGCGGGGCTTTAGCCCCTGGGGCCTGCTCTTCGGGCTGTTGCCTGAAATCCGGCCCATTTCCGCAGACTGTCTAGCCCCTGAGGGACACTTCTCCGAAGCTCTGCCCAACATCCAGCCCATTTCGGCAGCCTCTTCAGCCCGTACATCAACGCGCCACACCGTGCACCTGAACCACCGTCCCATTCAAAATTGAGCCCCAGCCCCGCATCGGCGATACTTGACCTGAGTGAAAACCGAATCGCCAACCCTGGTCTCTCTCGACGCCATCCGCGCCGCCGCGCTCCGCATTGCGCACATCGCCGTCAAGACCCCGCTGGTTCGCGCCCCGTTCCCCGGCATCGCCGGGCACGGCACGGGCCGCGAGATCTGGCTCAAGGCTGAAAGCCTGCAACCCATCGGCGCCTTCAAGATTCGTGGGGCGACGAACAAAATTCTTCAACTCACGCCCGCGCAGGTTGCCCGCGGCGTCATCACCTATTCGAGCGGCAATCATGCCCAGGGCGTGGCCTACGCGGCACGCGCAGTAGGTGCCAGGGCAGTGATCGTCATGCCCTCCAATGCGCCCGCCGTCAAGCGCGCGGCCACCCTCGCGCTGGGCGCGGAGATCGTCGATGTCGGCCTGGCCTCCAGCGAGCGCCTCGCCGTGGCCGAGCAACTGGTCCGCGAACACGGCTACGTCGTCATTCCGCCCTACGACGACGAGCAGATCATCGCCGGCCAGGCAACCTGCGGCCTCGAGATCGTAGAGGAACTGCCCGATGTCGATCTCGTGCTCTCGCCCGTCTCCGGCGGCGGACTGCTGAGCGGCGTAGCTGCGGCCGTCAAACAACTGAGTCCGCGCGTCAAAGTCTACGGCGTCGAGCCCGAGCTAGCCGCTGATACCGCGGAAAGCTTTCGCGCCGGAGAAATCGTAACCTGGCCCGCCGAGCTCACCAGCCGCACCCTCGCCGACGGATTGCGCACCCAGAGCGTGGGCGTGCGCAACTTCGCCCACATCCAGGCTTTTGTCGACGGCATTCTCACCGTCACCGAAGCCGAGATTCGCGCCGCCATGCGCTCCATCGTCGCCGTAGCGCGCCTCGTCCCCGAGCCCAGCGGCGCCGTCGCCGCGGCCGCACTGCTCTTTCACTCTGCCGAGCTGCCGGCCTATCGCAATGCCGTAGCCATCGTCAGCGGCGGCAACGTAGACCCCGCACTGCTGGCCGAAGTGCTGACCGGGAAAGGATAGCCGCTGCTAGGTTTCTGACCGCACTTCTTGTACCAAGCCTCGGCCGCCCGTTGGACTATCATTTTGGTTGTGATGAAACATCGAGTCCCCGCCGCACGCATTCTCTGTTTTGGGCTTTTCCTGGCATGCGCCGGCTTGCCCCTCCGCTGTCAAAAAAAACCGGAGCAGCCGGTAAAGCCCATGGCCGGACCGCGCGCCACGGCCCTGCGCATCACCTGGCTTTACATATCGCCTGACACCGGCGCGCAAAAGGTCGACCGCTTGCAGATTGGCCGCGAGATGGTGGTCGCCGAAAAAAGCGGACCCTGGATGCGGGTCTACGCCAACACCGATATCGAAGAGGATCGCTCGCCGGATGCGCCCGAGTTCGGCAGCGACGAGACCCCGCCGCCCATCTCCGGCTGGATTCAAGCCAAGGGCATCGTCGAAGAGTCCACTCCCAACGGCGACCAGATCGTCATGGGCGCCGCCGCCAACCAGGAAGCCCTGGCCTCCGATCCGCGCGGTCCGGCCAACGCCGCCCAAAGCGCCCGCCTGCTCTATCGCCGCGTCGTCGAAATGTTCCCCAACTCGCCTCTCGCGCCGGAAGCCGCGTGGCGCGCCGGCGACATTCAATGGCAACTGGAGAAAGCCGACGCTGCTTCGCGCCCCTCGGCCAAGGAGAAACAACCCTGGATGCGTGAGCAGATGGACGAAGACGCGCTGAAGAAGGTGATCAAGTACTACCCGCGCTCCCGCTGGGCCGCGCTGGCCGCTTTCGATCTCATCGACAACAAGCTCTGCGGCGACTGGCAGGGCGCGACTCAATGCCCGGAGAAGGAAGCCGACGACTACGAGAAATACGCCGACGAGTACCCTGACGGACCGCGCACCGCACAGGCCCTCTACCAGGCCGTTTATCGCATGGCGGTGCTCACCAATATGTACGCTGCCGACGGAAACGACAAAAAGGCCGACGAGGCCCACAACCACGCCCGCGACCTGGCCGCGCGGCTCAAACAGCATTTTGCCGATTCCGATTACGCCTGGCGCGCCGGTACCCTGGTGTACAAATTGGATGAAGGCGTTCCCGTCTACGGCATCGATTTTTGAGTGAACCGCACACGCTCTGCCCAACCGCTCGTTCCAGATGCTGTTTGCAGGAATGATGTTTTGAAAGGGCACGATTTCAAAGCTTGCTGAAAAACTCGGCATTTCGACTGTCGGAGGGAGCGGGAGGCTTTAGCCTCCCGAATAAAGCCCGTCAATTCGATGTGGCTTTAGCCACGGGCCGTTCTATCGACCTGCCAAATTGACTTCTTCATCAAGCTGTCCGGTCGTGCCGCAAACGGCTGAAAAACGAAGAGGGGGCTTTACAAGCTGCGGAAAAACTCTCCGGAAGGAGCACGAAGTGTCAGGGCACGACTTCAGTCGGGCCGCAAAGGTCGCAAAAGGAACGTGGGCTTTAGCCCCTGAAGGATCTGAACGAGCATGTGCTCATCCATTCTTAAAACGCGCACCGGTGTCCGGTCTTTGGCCTGCGTTTCATAAACGCTGTCATCCTGCGCGGCCCTGAGCGCGGTCGAAGGACCTGCATTTTTTGCAGTCTCGCAACCAACTCGGACGCAGACCGCCGCTACGAGTCAATGACGCGCCGCTTAAGTCCATGTTGACCAAACCATGGAGGCTTCTTGAGTCCGTACTTTCTTTCGATTCTTTTGGGAATAGTGGAAGGCTTGACCGAATTTCTTCCCGTCAGTTCCACCGCTCACCTGCGCATCGCTGAAGCGCTGATGAAGATCCCCTTGAACGATCCCTACTGGGAGATGTACACCATCGTCATCCAGGTGGGCGCCATTCTCGCGCTCTGCCTGCTCTTCCTCACCCGCATCCTCGACTTTCTGCGCACTTTTCCCGGCGGCGAAGACGGCAAGCATACCTGGCTCGATCATCCCATCTCGCTCACCCTCATCGCCTTCGCATGCACCTCGGTTCCCGCCCTGCTGTTGCGCAAGTGGAGCGAGAAAAACCTGGGCAGCCTGCGCGCCATGGCTCTGGCCCTGCTCATCGGCGGAGTCGTCATGTGGGCCGTCGATGTATGGTCCACCCGCTATGAATCCAACACCACCCACGTCGAGGAGATGACCCTCTTCCAGGCCATTTGGATCGGTCTTTGCCAGACGCTTTCGGCCATCTTCCCCGGCGCCTCGCGCTCCATGACCACCATCGCCGCAGGTCAGTTGGTTGGCCTCGACCGTCCCGCCGCGCTCGAGTTCAGCTTCCTGCTCTCCATTCCCACCATGATCGCCGCCACCGGCTGGGATCTCCTCAAAGAAATTCACCACGGCAAGGCCGCCGGCGCGGCAGCAGCAGCGCACGTCGTCATGACCTCCGAGCGCTGGGCCATCCTCGCCATCGGAACCGCAGTCTCTTTCATTGTGGCCCTCGGCGTGGTCGAGTGGTTCCTCTATTGGGTGCGCAAACACGGCTTTACCCCGTTCGCCGTCTACCGCATCCTGCTCGGAACCGCGGTGCTGATCTTCGGCGCAAAGCTGATCGGGGGCTGAACAGCCCGCCCAATCGGCACAAAGCCGCCCCTACCCGGGGGTTGACACCCTGATTCCCCCCACCCTGTTTTGCCCCGATTCCCCACTCCGCCAGGAAATAATAAAGACTGCTCTGGGATCGTTTGCCCATTCCTGCGGCTGGCCCGTTCGAACTGCGCGCGCAGCCGGTCATGGAGCGGAAGCGCCCCCTCATGAAACCGATTCGCATCGTTCTGTCGCCCACGCGCAGCCGCCCTCTGAATGTATTTCTGGGGCTTTTGCTGTTGCTGGTCTCGCTGCTCGTTTTCCTCGCGCTGGCCACCTGGCACGCCTCCGACCCCTCGCTCAACACCTCCGCCGACCCGGCCGCGGTCCACGCCGCGCGCAACTGGATCGGCCTCTTCGGCGCCTTCGCCAGCGATCTGCTGCTGCAGTCCTTCGGCCTCACCGCCTTTCTGTTTCCCGTCTGGCTCGCCGGCATCGGATGGACCTGGATGCACTCCCGTCCCGGCGGCTCTCCCATCCTGCGCTGGGTCGGCATTCTGCTTGCCGCCTTCTTTCTGCCCGCGGTTTTCGGCCTCATGCCCTGGCACTGGCGTTGGCTGCACCTCGTCCCTGCCGAAGGCGTCTCCGGCCGCCTCGTCTCCGGCCTGCTGATCGGTTACCTCAACCTGCAGGGCGCATGGGTCGTTTCCAGTGTGCTCGCCGCCGCCGGACTCTACTTCGCCTCTGCCATCAGCTTCTGGGCTCTCAAAGAAGCCATCCAGGAACGCTGGCTCCGCTTGGTCTCTCTCCTGGAGCGCTGGCGCAACTGGCGTGAAGAACGCGCCGAGCTCCGTGCCGAGCGCGAGCTGATCGAAGCCGAGGAAGCGCGGCCCGGCTCAGAACTCCATCCAAAGCCAGTGCCCGGCGCAGTTGCAAAGCCCAACCGCAGCGGCTTCTTTGCTGCCCTCTTCGGCCGCCGCCGCACTCCGCCAGTCGACTCCCTCGACGAGATCCCGGCCTTTCAGCGGGCCGAAGCCGTCCAGATGGGAGACGAAATCCCCATCGTCCCGCAAGTGCCCCGCACCAGCATTTGGGAACGCTCCCCCGAGCGCAATTTGGAGCGGCCGCCGGCCTCCGCACACGAAAACGTTCCGCCCTTCCCGCCCGCCTCCGCGCTCGCGCGCATGGCCGCGGATGCGTCTCTGCGAACCCCCGCGTCCGCGCCGCGCAGCGACGAATCGCGCCCTCCGGAGCTGCGCTCCGTCGCATCCAGGTTCGAGACGGCCCCTGTTGCCGCCCGAGAGGCCGCCGGCGAAATCGCCATCCACGACCGCGCCGATGCCGGCATGCGCACCGCTACCGTCGCCCCCCGCCACCTGAGCGGCTTCAAGCTGCCCCCCAGCACCCTGCTCAATGCCGGCGAAGGCCCGCAGACCGTCCGCGAGGAGGCCCTGCGCGAAGAAGCAAAAGTCCTCGTCGAAAAATGCGCCGAGTTCGACGTCCGCGGCCAGGTGGTCCAGATCAATCCCGGTCCTCTGGTCACCACCTTCGAGTTCAAGACCGAGGCCGGCGTCA
This sequence comes from uncultured Acidobacteriaceae bacterium, assembly GCA_963770555.1. Taxonomy (GTDB): domain Bacteria; phylum Acidobacteriota; class Terriglobia; order Terriglobales; family Acidobacteriaceae; genus Telmatobacter. Next base: position 859,854 of record CAVYQC010000005.1, on the reverse strand, counting down.
AATACTCCCGCGTCACCAGCCTGGCCGACGACCTTTGCCTTGCCATGCGCGCCGAAAGCATTCTCATCGAGCGCATGCCCGGCAAGAGCACGGTCGGCATCCAGGTCCCCAATCACGAGCGCGAAACCATCAACCTGCGCGACGTGCTTGAAAGCGAGACCTTCGCCAAGGCCAGGTCGCGGCTCACGCTCGCCATGGGCAAAGACATCAATGGCCGCATCGTCACCGCCGATCTGGCCTCCATGCCCCACGTCCTCATCGCCGGCTCTACCGGCTCGGGCAAATCGGTCGCCATCAACGCCATGATCATGAGCCTGCTCTACCGCACCACCCCCAGCCAGGTGCGGCTCATCCTCGTCGATCCCAAGCGCGTCGAGCTCGGCATGTACGAAGGCATTCCCCATCTCTTCACGCCCATCATCACTGAGCCCAAGCTGGCCGCCAACGCGCTGCGCAACGCGGTGCGCGAGATGCAGCGCCGCCTCAAGCTGCTGGCCTCGCGCAGCGTGCGCCACATCGATCAGTACAACAAGCTGTTTGAAGGCGCCATGCCTTCGCTCTTCGATGAGGGCCAGCAGGAAGAGCCGTTGCCTTACATCGTCATCATCATCGACGAGCTGGCCGACCTCATGATGCTCGATCGCGCCAACGTCGAAGAGTCCATCACCCGCCTCGCGCAGATGGCCCGCGCCGTCGGCATTCATCTCATTCTGGCCACGCAGCGGCCCAGCGTCGACGTCATCACCGGCCTTATCAAGGCCAACATCCCCACCCGCATCAGCTTCCGCCTGGCCACCAAGGTCGACTCGCGCACCATCCTCGACACCAACGGGGCCGAGGCGCTGCTCGGCCGCGGCGACATGCTCTTTCTTCCCCCCGGCACCAGCCGCCTCATGCGCCTGCATGCGCCCTACGTCAGCGAAAAAGAGACCGCGGCCGTGGTTGCTTTCTGGAAAGACCAGGGCCAAGCCGAGTACGTCGAAGGCTTCCTCGAGTCCGCCAAGGACGAGCGCCAGGCCCTCGAGGGTTCGGACGACGATCCTGACCAGGACGATCCCATGTTCGACGATGCGGTCCGCCTGGTCTTCGAATTCGGCAAGGCTTCCACTTCGCTCTTGCAGCGCCGCCTGCGCATCGGCTACGGCCGCGCTGCCCACCTGATCGACCTGATGGAGCGCGACGGCCTGGTCGGCCCCGCCGACGGCTCCCGCCCCCGTGAGCTCCTCAAAGCCCCCGGCTGGCTGCACGAAATCTCCGCCGTCAACGAGTAACCCCGCGCTGATCCCTACACTCGGGTGCCCCAGGTCCGGATTCTCGGACCTGGGAAACCACGAACCGCGCGCTTGGTCTTGTATCAGGGCACGACTTCAGTCGTGCCGCAATCTGCCCAAAAAACGATCCGGAGGGAGGCGCGGATTTCAACCCCGCGCCCTCACGCAAACGGCCAAACCCGCTCCACGGTCCGCGCAAGAATCCATCTCTTATCGTCCTCATTCAAAAACTTCATCTCCTCGCGCACCACGTTCAGCGCCCGCGCATACGTGGTCCACGTCAGGTCCACCGGCCAGTCCGTCGCCCACATCAGCCGTTGCGGTCCGTACACGCCGTGCAGCCGCCGCACGTATTCCTGTGCGTCCAGCCACGGATACGGCTGCCGCGAAATCGACCAGGTGTGCGAGATCTTCACGAACACCCGCGGATAGCGCGCCAGCGCGATGAGCTTCTCGAGCTCCCGCGGCCGGTCGATCGGGCAATCGGCCATGTGGTCGATCACCACGTTCAGCTCGGGACACATCTCGATCAAGTGCTTTAGGTCCGGCATGCGCGTGATCGGCGCATAAATCTGCATCGGTACTTTCAGCCCTTCCGCCCGCTTCCACAAGGCCGGCATGAGCGGGCCGTTGATCCAATCCCCGCTCGCGTCGGCCGCAGGACTGAGCCGCACCCCATGAAATCCCTGCGCCGTCAACTCTGAAAGCTGGTCGGGTGCCGCCGGGTCGGTCGGGGCTACGCGGCAAACGCCCATGAAATACGGCGCGTATCTTTTCATGGAATCGAGCGCATAGCGATTGTCCCAGCGGTAGCCGATGTACTGTGCAATCACCGTTCGCTCCACGCCGTTGGCTCGCATCAACTCCAGAACCATCGCCGGCGTGCGGTCCTCCTTGGGCGGCTCTTTGGTCTCCTTGGCCCACGGATAGCGCGCGTCGTTCACCCACACGTGAACCTGCGCATCGATAATCCGGTACTGCGCCGCCGCTCCCGGCGCCGCCATGGCCATCGTTCCCAAAGCAAATTCACGCCGGTTCATCGGTAGATGGGCTCCAGTCTGTTCACCACGTAAGCGCCGCAGCGCTCGAAGTCGGCGCGCGGACCCCTCCGCGCCGTATCCAGGTCCACGCAGATCCACCCCCGGTAGTGCACGCTCTTCAGCACCCGGTGGCATGCGGTAAAACCCACCTCGCCGTCGCCCAGGTCGTAAATGCTCGCAAAAAAGCGCGCATCCGTTGAATCTTTGGCCAGCACCTTTCCATTCGGCTGCACCCAGTCCTGCGCGGGGGTGGTCCACTTCGAATCCTTGTAGTCGAGAAATCGAATGCGATCCTTATAACGATCCAGCGTCCCAACCACGTCGCAGCCCGCCAGATTCAAATGCGCCGTGTCCGGAGAAAGGCCAAACAGCTTGGCATCGGTCATGGCCATGAACCGGTCAACCTCTTCCTGCGTTTGCACCATCTCGCCCATGTGATTGTGCAGCCCCGCCGTGAATCCCATTTCGCCGGCCAGCTCGCCAATCTGGTTGCACCGCGCGCACAGCTCCTGAAACGCCGCCGGTGTCTGGGCTCCCGGCTTATTGCGCCCCGGCGAAAACACCACCAGGTGATTGGCCCCGAAATCGGCCAGAAACTTCATCGCATTCCGCGCGCTGTCCAGAACCTGCTGGCGCGCAGCCGGCTCTTCCAGCGGCCCTCCCCAGGAAATCGTCACCACGTGCAGGCCCCGCTTCTCAACCTCGCCCAGCATCTGCGCCGCCGTCAATCCATACTCCTCGAGAATGGCCGGAAATCCCGCCAGCCGCACCCCGATGAAGCCCGTCTCCTTCATCACCTCCAGAATGCTCCTGAAGGGGCACGGCGGCTGGTAGCGCCACAGCGCGGAAGAGAGCGCCCACCTGATATTTCGATGTGCAGGCAGCCGGCCTTCCCCGCGCGCCCAGCCCGCCGGCAGCACCGCAAGCGCGGCCACGAAATCTCGACGGCTGATCATGATCGAAGCATCGCCCGGAACTTCCAATCCGCTTCCCAGTTACGAAAGAATATACCCCGGCCGGGTGCCCCAGGTCTGGATTTTCAGACCTGGGAAACCACGAACCCAAACCGTAAGAATGGGAAAGCACTCCCAAACCTCACCACGAACCCACCAGCTCCGCCAACCCCACTAGCTCCGCTGGCACAGCACGAACCCGAACCCCAAATCCAAAACCAGACGATCGAAGAACCACCCCGTCGTGCCCAGCCGCGCGATTATGCTACACTGCGTCCGGTAAACGCTTTCTCAGATTCCGGGGCTTTCCACGCTGCGCATCGCCGCCGCAGGCGCCGCGGGCCATGCGTTCCTGCCGAATCTTCGTTCCAATGCTGGATGGCCGCTTGACAATCTTAGGAGTAAAGCAATTTACTGAACGGCAAAGCCTGCAACCCGGTTCTCGCCCCTCAAGGTGACGTAAATGCTCGAATTGCTCCCAGCCTCCATCGCCGCCGGCTCCTTCGGCTCCCTGCCCGCGCTGCTGGCTTTCAGCGCCCAGCCTCTGGCCCACCTGCGCTCTCTCGATATTGCCGTCATCGCCATTTATTTCGCCATGGTGCTCTGGATCGGCTTCTACCTCAAGGGCATATCCAACACCAGCGAAGAGTTCTTCATGGCCGGCCGCGAAATGACCGCCTGGATCGCCGGACTCAGCTTCGTTTCCGCCAACCTCGGCTCGTTGGAGCTGATGGGCTGGGCCGGCTCCGCCTACCAGTACGGCATTCTCGCCACCCACTGGTATTGGATCGGCGCCATCCCCGCCATGCTCTTCCTGGGCCTGATGATGATGCCCTTCTACTACGTCTCCAAGACTCACTCCGTCCCCGGTTATTTGAAGCTGCGCTTCGGCGAGCACGCCCGCGTCCTGGCTGCCATCTCCTTCGCCACCGAGATGATTCTCATGAGCGGCGTCAACATGTTCGCCATGGCCGTGGTCATGAAGGTCGTGCTGGGTTGGAATATCACCTTCAGCATCCTGGTCTCGTCGGCCGCCGTGGCGCTTTATGTAGGCCTCGGCGGACTGCGCTCGGCCATCTTCAATGAGGTCCTGCAATTCGTGCTCATCTGGGGCGGCGCGCTGCTGGTCCCCATCCTGGGCCTGGTGCAGTCCGGCGGCTGGACCGGCCTCAAGCAGAAGATCCTTGCCAATCTTCACTCCGACAGCTATTTCCATCTCTGGCGCGACACCGGCCACTTCTCCGCCAACCCCATGGGCGTGCACTGGACGGGCATCGTCTTCGGCCTCGGCTTCGTCATCAGCTTCGGCTACTGGACCACCGACTTCCTCGTCGTCCAGCGCGTGCTGGCCGCGCACAACCTGCGCGCCGCGCGCATGGCGCCCATCATCGGCTCGTTTTTCAAAATGGCCGTTCCCTTTATCGTGATTCTGCCCGGCCTGCTCGGCCTGGTCCTGCTCCAGAATCCCGATGGCAGCCGCCGCGTGCTGGTCGGCGAAGACGTGGTCGAATCCTGTGCCGCAAGCACCTCCCAGGACGCGGTTGCCGACCCCGCCGCCTGTTCCACGGCCATGTCCACCACCCGGCTCTCGCCCGCCTACCGGCAGAATGTATTAAGCGACAAGCCGGACGCGGAGTTGCACAGTTACAACGAAGCGCTGCCGCTGATGATGGTGCGCTATCTGGGCCCCGGCCTGCTCGGTCTCGGCATCACCGCCCTGATCGCCGGTTTCATGAGCGGCATGGCCGGCAACGTAAGCGCCTTCTCCACCGTGTGGACCTACGACATCTACAAGCCGCTCATCAACAAGCGCGGATCGGACAGCCACTACGTCCTGGTCGGCCGTCTTTCCATCCTCATCGGCGTCGCTGTCTCCATCGGCGCGGCCTACCTCGTCATGCATGCGCACGGCATCATGGACTACGTGCAGGCCTTGTTCAGCTTCTTCATCGCGCCGCTCCTGGGAGCCATCCTCCTGGGCATGTTCTGGAAGCGCGCCACCGCCCCCGCCGGCTTCCTCGGGCTGCTCCTCGGCATCGTCACTTCGGTCGGCCTCTTTGTCTGGGTCAAGTTCAATCCCTCCCATCTGGCCACCGTGGCGCTTTCGCCGGACGCCAAGCCCATGGCCGAAAATCTCTATCGTGCGCTGTGGGCGTTCCTGACCACGGTCATTATCATCTTTGTGGTGAGCCTGTTCACAAAACCCAAGCCGGTCGCGGAGCTGGATGGCCTCGTCTACGGAGCCACCATCCTGCCCAAAGAAGAGCCGGTGCCTTTTTACAAAAACGAATGGATGTGGGCCGGGTTGGTTATAGTTATCTTCGCGGCGCTCAACATCCTGTTCTGGTAGCTATGGGAGGCTTTGTCGCGGTGTTCGAGCGTATTGCGGGAGGCGCTTCGTATCAGGGCACGGTTTCATAGCTTTCTGAAAAACTCCGTGGGAGAAGCACGAAGTGTCAGGGCACGACTTCAGTCGTGCCGCAACAGAGGCCGGAAAGTCAACGGGCTTTAGCCCCTGCGGCATCTGCAGCAATATCTGATGTGCTAAGCCGCATTTCAGACATGCTGCAAAAATCGTCGATGCCGCAAAAACGGAAAGGTCCCGAAACATGCACGGTTCGCGCATTCCAATCTGGTTCTTCATCGGCATCCTGTTGCTCGTCTACGGGCTCATGATCCTGGGTTACGGCTTGTATGAACTTTCGAGCGGCAACTATCCGCCGCTGGTGCAATTGACGGGTCTGCATGCCCCCATCTGGTGGGGCGCTCTGCTGGCCGCACTGGGCCTGTTTTACGTGGTCAAGTTCCGCCCCACCAGGAACTCGTAGGCCGGTCCTCTGAGGCTGCGGACGAGGGCGAGATTTTGAAAGGGCGACTTTGCTCGTCCAGAACACACCGCCTCCTGTAGGGAGGCAAGGAATTGAACCGGCCTGGGCACAACAACCGCCCGCCATCGCGGGCAACAATTAAGTCTGGAGCATTGAAATGGCAACCGAACGAACCATGATGTACGGAATTGTGGTAGGCAATCGCGGTTTTTTCCCCGATCATCTGGCTAAGACCGGGCGCGAAGAGATGATTGCCGCCGTTGAAGCGGCTGGCGCCAAGCCGCTGGTCCTCGGGTCCGGGGACTCCAAGCACGGAGCGGTGGAAACCTTCGCCGAAGCCGCGCGCTGCGCGGAGTTGTTCAAGCAACACGCGGCCGAGATCGACGGTATTATCGTCACCCTGCCCAACTTCGGCGACGAGCGCGGCGTGGCCGATGCGCTGCGCCTCTCCGGGCTCCGCATTCCGGTGCTCATCCAGGCCACGCCCGACCGTTCTGACGCCATGACCATCGCCACCCGCCGCGACAGCTTCTGCGGCAAAATGAGCGCCTGCAACAACCTCATGCAGTACGGCATTCCCTATTCGCTCACCACCCTGCACACCGAGAGCCCCGCATCGGATGAGTTCAAGGCCGATCTCGAGTGGTTCTCGCAGGTCTGCCGCATCGTCAAGGGATTGAAGAATCTGCGCATCGGCGCCATCGGCGCGCGTCCCGCGGCCTTCAACACCGTGCGCTACTCCGAGCGTATTCTCGAAACCTCCGGCATCTCCATCGAGCCCATTGATCTGTCCGAGATCTTCGGCCGCATCAACCGCATGAAGGATACCGACGACGCGGCCCAGGCCAAGCTCGCGGCCATCAAACAGTACGTCACCACCGCCGGCATTCCCGAAGAGGCGCTCATGAAGATGGCCAAGCTGGGCGCGGTCATCGACGCCTGGATGAAGCAGACCGCCGTCACCATCAGCGCCGTGCAATGCTGGACCTCGATGGAAGAGTACTTCGGCGTCGTTCCCTGCACCGTCATGAGCATGATGTCGAACCAGCTCATTCCCTCGGCCTGCGAAGTCGACGTGCCCGGCGTGCTCAGCATGTACATGCTGGCCCTGGCCAGCCAGTCCCCCTCTGCCTTGCTCGACTGGAACAACAACTACGGCGGCCATCCCGACAAGTGCGTCTGCTTCCACTGCTCCAACTTGCCCAAGCACTTCTTTGCGGACGTGAGGATGGACTACCAGGAGATCATTGCCGGAACCGTCGGCAAGCTGAATACCTTTGGCACCTGCGTGGGCCGCGTCAAAGCGGGGGCCATGAGCTTTGCCCGCTACTCCACCGACGATCGCCGCGGCGTCATTCGCGGTTACACCGGCGCCGGCCGCTTCACCGACGATCCTCTCGAAACCTTTGGCGGCGCCGGCGTAGCCGAGATTCCCGAGTTACAAAAGCTTCTCAAGTACATCTGCCGGAACGGCTTCGAGCATCACGTAGCCGCCAACTTCAGCAACGTGTCCAAGGCCATTCACGAGGCAGCCGTGCGCTACCTGGGCTGGGAGAGCCATTACCATCCCGCCCTCGAAGAGTAGGTCTCTAACAGCTTGCTTCTAAGCCAATGCCGGGTGCCCCAGGTCTGGATTTTCAGACCTGGGACAGCACAACCCCAACCGTCCCTCCTCACCCTTCCCACGAACGCCGGGTGCCCCAGGTCCCGCCTTTGGGACCTGGGACAGCACGAACCCCAATCGGAAAAGTCTTTCTATTCCCTATTCCCTAGTCCCTAGTCCCTATTCCCTATTCCCTAGTCCCCACCAGCCGGGTGCCAGGGACAGCACGAACCCCAATCGGAAAAGTCTTTCTATTCCCTAGTCCCTAGTCCCTAGTCCCTATTCCCTATTCCCCAGTCCCCACCGGCGCCAGCGTCACCCGCGCAATCAACACCACCAGCGCGATCCACAACGCGTCCGCGCCCAGCAGATGCGCCACCTGCAGCCAGACCGGCGCCAGCAGCAAAACATCGAGCACCCCAAGAACATATTGCAAAGCCAGCAGGATCAGCACCAGCGCGGAAAGCCCGCGATTGTCCCAGCATGTAGTGCGTTGTGCGGCCCTCACCAGCACCCAGATCAGAAAGATGCAGGCCAGGAACGCCACCGTCGGATGCGTCCACCGCCAGCGCACCAGCCAGCCGCTCCCTTGAGAAAAATCCTGCTGCAGCGCCGCGCCCAGTGAGGTCGCGGGAAAAAGCGTATCGCCCAGCGCGGCCAGCGAGCCGGTCACCCCCACCAGCAAAACCACCGCCATGCATGCGGCGGCGCCGATCGGCTTCACCAGGCGGATCGTGCCGCGCAAATAACCCTGCCGCCGGCTCAGGAAGTGGGCGGTGAGCGCCAGCGCGGCCAGCAGCAGCAGCGTGTTGGTCAGGTGCAGAGCCAGGTAGGCCGGCCGCAGCGGAGACCGGCTCTGCGCCGTCAGTCCCAGCTTCACCAGGAATGCTCCCAGAATCGCTTCGATCAGCGTAAACGCCACCGAGGCCGCGGCCGCCGCCCGCGCCAGGTGCCCGCGCACGGTGCCGGCGAAGGTCCACGCCAGCAATCCCACCACGGAGAAGAAGGAAATCGCGCTGGTCACGCGGTGCGTGAATTCGATCATCGTATCCACGCGCGGCGCGTGCTGCATCACTGTCCCGTTGCACAGCGGCCAGTGGTCGCCGCAGCCCGCGCCGGAGCCGGTGGCGCGCACCAGCGTGCCCCACAGGATCACGGCCACAAAATAAAGCAGCACCGCCCATGAAAAACGCCGCAGCGCAAGCGAAGGCAGTCGTTCGGCAGTAACAGAAACCGCGGCGGCAGGCATCGAGAGCGACTCCATAGCCAACCCTCCAGTGTAGAACAGGCGGGTCGCGCCGATTGAAACTGTCGCCGCAGGCCCGGGCTCAATCGTTCAGCAGCCGCACCACGTGATTCACAATCATCAAATCTTCCGCCGGCGGAATCACGCGCACCGTAACCGGCGAGCCCTCCGCGGAAATCACCGCCGCGCCGCGCACGTTATTGCGCACCGCATCGAGCACGATCCCCAAAGTCCCCAGCCCCGCGCAAATCTCTGCCCGCGAGGCCATATCGTTTTCGCCGATTCCGCCCGTGAACACCAGCATGTCCAGGCCGCCCAGCTCGGCCACAAAGCCGCCGATCCACTTGGCGATCGTCCAAGTGAATTTGTCCACCGCCAGGCGCGCCTTGGCGTTGCCTTCCTTGATCGCCTCGCGCAGGTCGCGCATGTCGTTCGAGAGCCCGCTCACGCCCAGCAGCCCGGCCTTCTTGCTGGCCACAGCCTCCAGCCGGTCCGCGGCTTCCTGCGCTGTCTTGGCCGTTTCGGCAATCTTGCGCAGGATGAACAACAGCACTCCCGGATCGATGTCGCCGGTGCGCGTGCCGCTGATGATGCCCCCGGTCGGCGTCAGGCCCATCGAAGTATCCAGGCACTGCCCCTCGCGAATGGCGCTGATGGAAGCGCCGTTGCCCAGGTGCGCGGCGATCAGCCTCTTCGGCACGCTGGGCTGCAATTGATAGACGATCGATTCGTACGAGAGGCCGTGCGCCCCATACCGCCGCACGCCCATCGCCGAGTATTCCTCCGGAATCGGCATGTGCGAAACCACTTCCGGCATGGTGCGGTGAAAGTAAGAGTCCAGGCAGACGAAGTTGGGGACGCCCGGAAACAGGTGCAGCGCCTCGCGCATGATGTACACCGCGATCGGCGTGTGCAGCGGCGCAAACACCGTGTAGCGCTCCATCTCGTCGATCAGTTCCGGCGTGATGCGTTGATTGTGCAGCACCGTGGGACCGCCGCACACCATCCGATGCCCGATGGCCGCCGGAGAGGGGAAGTCTGCGGAGTGCAGCGCGCCGGCCACCAGCGCAAAGGCAACCGCGCGCGTGGGCAGCGCGGGAGCTCGATCCACCAGCTTCTTCCCCGCCGCATCCTTGATCCAGAACTTGCCCAGATCGGTTCCAATGCCGTCCACCGCGCCCTCGAACACCTTCGTTCGCTCGCCGTTGCCGGCCTCGTAAACCGAAAACTTGATGGAAGACGAACCGCTGTTCAATACCAGCACCGGCAATGAGAGCATCCTGTCCTGCCTTCGCGAAATATTGGCGCCGCACTCAGTCAGCCGGTCGGCGCATTCGCGGCCACGGCGCACCTCGTACAGCGGGGATTCGCGTCTACTCCAAGCCTAGCAGCCATCGCATAGAGCCGCGGGTGACTGAAGTCACACTCCGGCATGTCGATCCGCGCCATTCCAGTGTCCCGAGTCTGAAGTTCGCGTCATAATTGCGCTGTCATCCTGAGCATCCCTACTCGCTGCGGCGAGTAGCGCCCAGAGCTGAACATGGCGGCGCGCGGCGTTATGCTGTGTTCGGTTGCGGCTTGTGGAAGCAGGCCGGCTGCGCATTGGAGTTTTTGAGCCCGATCTTGAGCATGGTCCCGGACTTTGTGATTGCGAGATTGGTGACGTGTGCCGGAGCATTGGACACGATCCCGTTCAGGAGATTGCCCGCTTCACTGTCCGGCCCGGCCGCAGCAAGTCGGATGTGAGCGATTGCCAGTGGCTGCAGTATCTGCACTCGGTGGGGCTGCTCCGGGCTCCGTTCCGCCCAGACACCCAGATCTGCGCCATCCGCTCCTTGAGCCGGCACCGGGCCAGCCTGGTGCAAAGCGCCGCGGTCCACGTCCAGCACATGCACAAAGCCCTCACGCAAATGAATCTGCAGATCCATCACCTGCTATCGGACATCACCGGCATAAGCGGCATGGCCATCATCGAGGCCATCGTGGCCGGAGAGCGCGATCCGGTCCGGCTGGCTGCCCTATGCGATCAAAAGGTGCGCTCCGGCCAGCAGACCGTCATCAAGTCGAATGAAGATCGAAAGCAGGCCCAACCACACGAAAATCGCCTGCGCAAACAAGCCAGCGCCATCGGCTTCCTACTTGTCCCCATCGCAGCATGAGTACCTGTTCATCAGGAGCGGAGTTGGAAGCGTTTTTTGCTTCCAACGGAGTCGAAGGACCTGCGGTTGTTTCTTAGAGCTCATCACCCGCAAACCATCTTCCCGTTCCGCCGCGATAAGCTAGAAGCTAGGAGCCAAAAGCTAAAAGCTGGAACCCAACCATGCCCGAATACAAATACTCCACCCTCGCCGTTCACGCCGGCCAGCACCCTGACCCGCTCACCGGCGCCGTGAATGTCCCCGTCTATCTTTCCTCGACCTTCGAGCTCACCGGCATCGGCACGGACCGCGGCTGGGACTACTCGCGCGCGGGAAATCCCACCCGCGACCGGCTGGAAACGGCCCTCGCCGCTCTCGAGGGCGGCCTGAGCGGCCACGCCTTTACCACCGGAATGGCCGCCATCGCCGCGCTGGTAGCCATGCTCCGCGCCGGCGACCACCTCATCTGCTCGCGCGATGTCTACGCCGGCACTGTCCGCCTCTTCGACCAGATCGTCTCGGGCTACGGCATCGAAATCGAGTACGTCGATACCAGCAACCTCGCCGCTCTTGAAGCCGCCATGCGCCCCAATACGAAGCTCGTCCACATCGAGACCCCCAGCAATCCGCTCATGGTGCTCACTGACATTCAAGCCGTCTGCCGCATCGCGCACGCCCGCGGCGCCGAAGTCAGCGTAGACAACACCTTTCTTTCGCCCGTCCTGCAGCGCCCCCTCGAGTTGGGCGCGGACATCGTCATGCACTCCACCACCAAATATCTCAACGGCCACTCCGACGGCCTGGGCGGCGCGCTCATCGGCTCCACCCCCGGGCACAAGGAACGTTTCTGCCTGATCCAGAAAGCCGCCGGCGCCGTCATGTCGCCCTTCGAGTGTTTCCTCGTCCTGCGCGGCATCAAAACCCTTCCCCTGCGCATCCAGCAGCACGAGGAGAACGGTCGCGCCGTAGCGGAATTTATGTCCACTCATCCCAAGGTGGAGAAGCTCGCCTATCCAGGCCTCAAGAGCCACCCGCAATACGATCTGGCCCTCCGCCAGCAGAAGGGCTTCGGCTCGATGATGAGCTTCGAGCTCCAGTCCCGCGAGCAGGCGGCGCGCTTCCTGGCGGCCATCAAAATATTTTTGAACGCCGAGTCGCTGGGCGGCGTCGAATCGCTGGCCTCGCACTCGGCCACTACCACCCACGGCTCCGTAAGCCAGGAGGTGCGCACCTCCATGGGCATCAACGAAGGCCGCATCCGGCTCTCCATCGGCATCGAAGACAAGCAAGACCTCATCGCCGACCTCGACCAGGCCCTGGCCGCCGTGTAGGAACTCCGCGCTGGCTTGAACCCTCGCTTATGGAATTTCCTTGGAGGCTTTGGCTTCTGACGGAGGGAGCAGGGACCTTCAGGTCCCTGAATCGCCAGCACAATTTCATCCGTGGCTTCAGCCCCGGTGAAGTCGTATCGAAAGGGCACGACTTCAGCCGTGCCAATTCTTGCGCCCAAAGATGATTTGCGGGCTTCAGCCCGCCGGAGGGAGCAGGGGCCTTTAGGCCCCCGAAACGCCGGCACAATTTCATGTCGGGGCTTTAGCCCCGGAGAAGCTGTTTTGAAAGGGCACAACTTCAGCCGTGCCGAAACAAGTCCGCAATTTCTTATATCAGGGCACGGCTTCAGCCATGCCGAATCTGGCGTCCAAAGATGATTTGCGGGCTTTAGCCCGCTATCCGGGAAACCGCCCGCCCACCCATCACGCGATACTTTAAGAATGCGGCCTTGACTGCCGAAAACCATGAACCCGGATTCACCCTACCACCACGGTTCGCTCTTGCTGTCCATCGACACCTGCGGTCTCTCCGGTTCCGCGGCCCTCGGCCGTCTCGCCGGCCGCGATCTTGAAGTCCTCGCCCAGATCGAGCTCGCCGGACGCACTTATTCGGCAACCCTCGTCGCCGCCGTCCGTGATGTCCTGGCCTCGGCGGGCGCCCAGCTCAAGGATCTCGGCGGAATCGTCGCCGTCAACGGCCCCGGCAGCTTCACCGGCGTCCGCGTGGGCCTGAGCGCTGTCAAGGGTCTCGCCGAAGGCGCGCAAATTCCCGTCGTCGCCGTCTCCCGGCTCCTGGTTCTTTCCCGCAAAGCCGGAGCCCCTTCGTCGGCTCTCGATGCCCACCGCGGCGAGCTGTATTTGCGTCTGGAAGCCGCCGGCCACGATCCCATCGAGATGCTCGCCGGCCCTCAGGAGCTCGCGGCCGTCCACCCCGTGCCCCTCCGCGTAGCCGTCTGCGACCACCCCGCCGCCGAGCTGCTCACCGCCGCATGGCCGGCCACGCAACTGGTCCCTGTTCCCGCCCCGCTGGCCGCCGATGCCCTCCGCCTGGGCGAAGCGCGCCTGGCCGCCGGCGCCTGCGCCGATCTCGCCCTCCTCGACGGCCACTACCTGCGCCGCTCCGATGCCGAGATCTTCGGCTCGCCCGGCGCAGCGAGGCTGCCAAAGCCATGAGCTTCAACGCGGCAAAGATCGAAATCCGGCCTCTCGATGGATCGGATTTCGATGCCATCCTCGGAATCGCCGAAATCCTCGACCAAGCCCCGCACTGGTCTCGCCAACACTATGAGGAAATCCTGCGCGCGGATGCCCCGCGCCCGCGCGTCGCCCTCGTGGCTTGCGGTCCCCGTACCGCCGAAATAGCAGGCTTCGCCATCGCCGCCCTCGTCCCGCCCCAGGCCGAACTCGAAAGCATCGCCGTAGCCGCAAATGCCCAGCGCCGTGGAATCGGCCGGCGCCTCATGGCCGCGCTCACTGCGGATCTTCGCCGGCACGGGATCGCCGAGCTGCAGCTCGAAGTCCGCGCCTCGAACTCGCCCGCCCTGGGGTTCTACGCTTCGCTCGGATTTCGTGAGACCGCCCGCCGCCCAGGCTATTATGCACATCCCAAAGAAGATGCGGTCCTCATGGCCCTCGAACTCGGCTGAATCGCGCCCCCGTCCTGCCCGCCCGGCCGCGCTCCCCGCAAGCTCCCGCCCTTCCGCCCTCGTCCCGTGATTGCCGTCACACCCGGCGGGTTTCCTTCCCGAAATTCACAGGGGAAGGTTACTTTTGGCGTTTTCCCGCTTGCGGACTGCCCCGCTGCGGAGCTATATGTTAATGTTCCGCAGCAAGAGGCGGCTCCGGTTCCTTGACGGCCGGAGCACCGCCGCACCGGAGGTGCTTGATGGATGAAGTAAAGGACTCCACGCTGAGCGAAGAGATCGATCGCCTGCACGCCGAACATCATCGCTACGCTCAGCGGTTGGAAGAGTTGCTTCAAAAGCCTTATCTCAGCACGGACGAGCAGCTTGAGGAAGTGCGCTTGAAGAAGCTCAAATTGCACGCCAAGGACCTGATCTTCGCGCTGGAACGCCGCTTGCCGGTCGTAGCGTAGGTTTTTGCGGGCAATTCACGAAACGGTCGCCCCCGGGCGTGTTCCCAAGGAAAGTGTGCGCTCGCACACCGCGCCCCTTGAAAGGCCGGCCCGGACTGGCTTGGGTGCCGTGCCGCGAACCTCGCTCCCACCCCGTTCCCGCTCCGAAATCCCCCAAATGCAGGATACCGATGACCGTATAATCGTTGGGACGATGGTTCGCGACGGCTACATCTACGGTTTCAGCCTGTTTGCGGTGGCCGCTATCCTCATCTGGTTCACCCGCACTTGGGTTTGGGCCGCCGTGCCCGTGCTTCTGGCCGGCTTCTTTCTCTGGTTCTTCCGCGATCCGCATCGCGCCATTCCCTTGGGCGATGGGCTGATCGTCTCGCCCGGCGACGGGCAGGTCACCGAGACGGCGGCCATCGCCACTCCCGACGGTCCGCGTCAGCGCATCAGCATCTTCCTCAGCGTCTTCGACGTGCATGTGAATCGTGCTCCCATCGGCGGCGTTCTCACCAGCGTGCACTACCGGAACGGCAAGTACCTGAACGCCATGAACCCCGATTCCGCCGAGCGCAACGAGCAGAATGTCGTCACCGTGCGCGGTCAGGGCGCCGACCTGGGCGTCGAGGTCACCTTCAAGCAGATTGCCGGCCTTCTGGCGCGGCGCATTGTGTTCAATTTCGGCCAGGGGCAGTCGGTCGAACGCGGCCAGCGCGTGGGCCTCATCAAATTCGGCTCCAGGGTCGATGTGCTGTTTCCCGCCGGCGCGGTTTTGCAAGTAAAGGTGGGCCAGCGCGTCAAAGGCGGCGAGAGCGTGCTGGCCGTCATGCCCCAGGGAGAGCGCGCGTGAATCACCACGACCCGGCCGCTGCCAGAGCCAGAAACCAGGCCCGCCTGCGCCGCGGCATGTTCCTGCTGCCTTCGCTGTTCACCATGGGGAATATTGCGGCGGGCTATTTCTCCATCACCGAGACCATCAAGGCAACTAGCGGTACGGGCAATGCGCAAACCCACCTGGACTGGGCGGCCATCGCCATTCTCTTTGCCATTCCGTTCGACGCGCTCGACGGGCGGATCGCCCGCATGACCAATACCTGCAGCGAGTTTGGAAAGGAATTGGACTCGCTGGCAGACGCCATCACCTTTGGTATGGCGCCCAGCCTGCTGGCGCTGATCTGGGGATTTCATTTTCTGCCCGACTCCCTCAGCCCGCAATTGCGGATGGACCTGCAGCACGCGGGGGCTTTCATCTGCTTCCTGTTCCTCATCGGCGGGGTGTCGCGGCTGGCGCGCTTCAACATCTCGCACGATGCGCAGCCGCGCAATCCGGGAAGGCCGGGTCGGAAGTATTTCGTTGGCATGCCCATTCCCGCAGCGGCCGGTCTGCTGGCCGCCACGGTGCATCTTTGCTACGGGATTCCGGTGGAGGATTGGTGGTGGTGGGTTGCCATTCCGTGGCTGGCGCTGGTGGGGTTGAGCGGATTCCTGATGGTCAGCACCTGGCGCTTCTGGTCGGCCAAGGAGATCAACTTTTCCCGCAGCCATCCCTTCCAGATCCTGCTCATCCTGTCCATCGTGGTCTACGTCATGGTCCGCTTCTCCAATGCGGTTCTGTTTCTCATGGCGCTGGCCTACATGTTCTCCGGCATCTGGGCCCGCGCCGCCTATGGATGGTCGCGCCGACGCCGCCGAAGACCGCTGCTCGAATCCTCTCCGGGCGCCGCGGTGGACCCCGAGTCGCTCGGACCCCGGTTCTCCGAATAGTCTCCCGCGAAAGCAAGCCAACCAGCCAGCCCGCTAACGAGCGAACGAGCGAAGCCGCTAACTCGCCAACTTGCTAACTCGCCAACTCGCTAACTTGCTAACTTGCTAACTCGCCAACTCGCCAACTCGCCAACCCGCTGCATTCAAGGACGCCGTGTACAAGATTGCCATCGCCGGAGCCTCCACGCTGGTAGGCCGGGAGCTCAAAGAAGTCCTCTCGGAATCGCCGCTCGCCGCGGCCACCTTCGCCCTGCTCGACGAGGAAGACGCCCAGGGGCAGCTGGACCAGGTGGGAGACGAGATCACCATCATCCAGGCCATTGGCGCGGACGCCTTCGATCGCGCCGACTTTACCTTCTTCTGCGGCACTGAGAAGCTGACCCGCGGCCATTGGCGCCAGGCGTTGCGCGCCGGCTCCACGGTCCTCGATCTCTCCGCCGCGCTCGACTCGGAGACCGGAGTGCTGGTGCGTGCTCCCTGGCTTGACGCCGATGCCGGATCGGCAGACCTGTTTACTCCCGCCGTCGTTCCCGCCCATCCCGCGGCCATTGCGCTCGGGTTGTTGATGGACCGCCTGCGGCAGGCCGCCGCCGTTCGGTTTGCCGCGGCCACCGTCCTTCAGCCGGCCAGCGAATTCGGCCGCGCCGCCATGGACGAGCTCCATCAGCAAACCGTAAGCCTGCTCAGCTTCCAGTCCCTGCCGCGCGCCATTTACGACGCACAGATCGCCTACAACCTGCTCAGCGGCCTGGGCGAATCCGCCACCCTCAGCCTGGCCGCCGTCGAGACGCGGATTCGCCGCCATTACGACGCGCTCTCCGCCGGCCGCTGGCCGCCGCTCGCCCTTCAGGTCCTGCACGCGCCCGTCTTTCACGGCCACACATTTTCGATTGCCGTCGAGCTGGAGCGCCCGGTCCAAATCGTGTCCATCGAAGAAGCGCTCAGCGGCGAGCACGTCGATCTGATGCTCGAAGACACCGATTCGCCCTCCAACCTGGCCGCCACCGGCCAGAACGACATACTGGTGCGCGTGCGGCCGGAACCGGGCGTGCGCAATGCAAGCGCCGCGTCCCGTCTCTGGATCTGGGCGGCCTCTGACAATCTGCGCCTCAACGCACAGAACGCCGTAGCCTGCGCCCTCGACATGCGCCGCCTCCGTCCGCAAGGCACCGTGCAATAAGAGCCCCGCGGCTGCGGCTCAATTTTTTCCTGTTCATGTGCTCAAAAAGCTGTGCCCCGTTCGCCGTTCCCTCTGCCTTGCAGGACTAAGATTCTGGCGGGAGGGTTCGGCAATGAAATTCGACATCAAAGCTATGGCCTTTGCGGGGGCAATCCTCTGGGGCGGCGCCACTCTGCTGGTAGCTCTGGTCAACTTCGTCTGCGGCAACTACGGCCAGCGTTTCCTCGAGATGTTGTCTTCCTGCTATCCCGGCTATCATGCAACCCACAGCGTCGTTCAAGTCTTGATCGTGAGCCTGTACGCAATTGCCGACGGCCTGATCGGATGTGCCGTCTTCGCATGGCTCTACAACAGGCTCATCAAATCCGCTGCCTGATCGCGGAGAAGTCCGGAGTTTGAGCGTTTTCGCAATCGGCGTAAACCGGAGGCAACGCGGTGAAGAGGCGTTTTGCGCGTTCCGCTACAGCAATTCCTGGGTGGCTGTATCCCGAAGCGACCGCCCTCAAGCCGCCGCGACAACAAGGAATCGGCGACCTGTCTCATTCCTCAAAAGGACATATTTACCCAGGAATTGCTCTAAGAGCCTGCATAAAAACTCGCGGCTTTGAAAGGGCACGGCTTCAGCCGTGCCGAGGAAGCGGCAAATGAGACCCGGCTTTAGCCGCTGAGGGAATGTAAAGGATTGAAAATACCCTCCCTCGGGGGCTAAACAGGCTGCGGAAAAACTCGCCTGAATGGCGATTTGCAAGGGTTTTGTAAAAGGGCACGACTTCAGTCGGGCCGCAAAGGTCGCAAAATGAACGTGGGCTTTACAGGCTGCGGAAAAACTCTCCGGAAGGGGCAAGAAGTGTCAGGGCACGACTTCAGTCGTGCCGCAAGTCGAGCAATAGGAACGTGGGCTTTAGCCCCTGCGGTCGCTTGCACGCGCGATTCGCACGCTGCTCTCCCTTTTTCCGCAGCCTCTAAAGCCGAAAACTCAACTTGTCATCGAGCGGCACGGCTAACGCCGTGCCCCTTCAACGCATGTGAATCCAACACGTGGCCGAGTTTTTATACGGGTTTTAAGCCTCTGCGAGACGC
The DNA here is from genome assembly GCA_963770555.1 of uncultured Acidobacteriaceae bacterium. Lineage (GTDB taxonomy): Bacteria > Acidobacteriota > Terriglobia > Terriglobales > Acidobacteriaceae > Telmatobacter. The sequence continues at coordinate 841,340 of CAVYQC010000005.1, read as the reverse complement.
TTTCTGCCACTTCCAGCCGTCCACTCCGCCGTGGCCATTCCTGGCCGGAGCAGGATCGAGATTCACCCTATCTGTGCTGAGCCATGTACGCCGGCAGCACGCCAAACAGCACGTACACCGCACCCAGCCCGAAGACCAGCGCCAGAGAACCGGCAATCGTAAGGGCTCGGGCGAACTTTCCCTCGGGATAGCGCGACCGGTATTCCCGGAACACGTCGAACCACGGGCTCAGGAAATAGCTGATCTGCGAGTCGTCCCTCCGCTTGCGATTCACCTCGCCGATCATGGCGAAGTAGATCAGCGCCGAGGCAACCGCACAGCAGGCGCCCGCCGCAAAAAGGTAGAAGAACAGGAGCAGGTAAAACTTCACGTTCGCCGCCTCCGCAACCCAGGCTGTTGCCGTTACGGAAGGTTAACACGCGTCCCGCCACTCCCCGTCTCTCGATAGCGGCTCGATCGCAACCCGCCGTGGATCGGAGGGGCTCGGGGTTCGACGAAGAGCCTCGTGAATCAGGTGCCACTTCACAAGCTGCGGAAAAACCCCACGGAAGAGGCACGAAGTGTCAGGGCACAACTTCAGTCGTGCCGCAAACGCGCGAAAAATGAGGATCGGGCTTCAGCCCCTGGCGGAGTTCTTATTTCAAATCCCCGCACCGCGCCCACAACTGCTCGATATAGCTGTCCGTCATGCCCGCAATGTAATCGGCTGCCGTGCGCGCCAGGCCTTCGGTGGGGATTTGCGCCTGGTGGTCCTTCGGCATCATGCCCGGCTCGGCCGCCAGCGCGCCAAACAGGTCCATCACCACCTGCTCCGCGTGGCGATGCACGTCTTCCATGTCCGGCGAGTTGTAGAGATTGTCGTAGAGAAAAGTCTTCGCCTCGGAACGGACTCGCTCGATCCGCGGGCTGAACCCCGCCAGCCGCTGCCCAGCCTTGCGAATCTCCTCGAGCGTGGTCGCGCCCAGACCCTCCACGCGCGCCCGCACCTCGTTCAACAAATCGGAGACCAGCACATTCAGCATGGCCCGCAGCGCCTCGTAAACAGCCAGCCGCGGCGCCGTGCCGGGATAGCCGCCCAGCGCCGCATCGTGAAACTCGCGGAACAGCGGCACTTGCTCCCGAACCTGCTCCACCCGCAGAATGCCGGAGTCCAGCCCGTCGTCGAGATCGGCCGTCAGGTAGGCGATCTCGTCGGCCAGATCGATCAGTTGCGCTTCCAGCGGTGGAAATTCGTCGAGAAAATATTCTTGAAGTTCAGGGTGCGCGGCCGTGGAGTAGTCGCGCGAGTGCTTCACGATTCCTTCGCGCACGCCCAGCGTCAGGTTCAGCCCGCGAAAGGCAGGATAGCGTTCCTCGAACCAGGTCACGATGCGCAGCGCGTGCAGGTTGTGGTCGAAGCTCAGGCCGTGCGCCTGGAGCGCGCGGTCGAGAGCTTTCTCGCCGGCGTGGCCAAAGGGCGGATGACCGATGTCGTGCACCAGCGCCAGGGCCTCGGCCAGCTCCGCATTCAACCCCAGCGCCCCTGCCAGCGTGCGCGCAATCTGCGTCACCTCCAGCGTGTGCGTCAGCCGGCTGCGAAAGTGATCGCTCAGCGGATCGCCGGGCAGCCGCGTAAACACCTGCGTCTTGCCGGCCAGGCGGCGGAACGCGCGCGCGTGCAGAATCCGCGCCGCATCGCGCGCAAAAGGAGTGCGGTAGGCATGGCCGGGCTCGGCGTGCGCGCGCCGCGTCAACGCGCTGTCCGCATCGCCGCGCACGGCCATGCCCGGCGGCAGCAGGCGGGCGGGCTCTCGATGTGCAGTGATCCTGAATTCGCTCATCGCATGCGAACTTCGCGGCATCGGCCTGCAGCGTCGATGCGCGCCAACGGTTCACGTCTGGTTATACCTTATAGCGCCTTCGGAATCGCTGCGGAGGGAGCTTTTCGGAATCGCTGCGGAGGGAGCCTTTCGGAATCACTGCGGAGGGAGCAGGCGCCTTAAGGTCCCTGAATCGACGCCGCAATTTCATGCCGGGCTTTAGCCCCGGAAATATTGTCTTGAAAGGGCACGGCTTCAGCCGTGCCGAAACAGGCGCCCAAAGATGATTTGCGGGCTTTAGCCCGCCGGAGGGAGCCGTCCCCGCCGTCGCTGCCCTCCGCCTTCCAAAGCTGCAACCAATTTCCTGAATGCCACCCCTTGAAAACCGCCGGATGGACAATCCCGTTTTGGATGGAGTACCATCCACCCGGATTTTTGGAGTCTGCGGCGGCCCGCCTCTGCTCGCTCGCGCCCGCCGCTGACAGGATCTCAGGTCTCATCCAGGAGGTAGCCATGAACATCGTCAAAGCGGCCGCCGCCGCGCTCGCGCTGGCCGTTCTGTTCACATCGGGATGCGCTCAAAGGCACTCCCTCAAAGAGGTCTACTACCTGATCGGGGCAAACATGGCCCTGCCCTACTGGCAGACCGCTGTCGCCGGATTCAACCACGCCGCCGCCCAGTACCAGGTAACCGCCAGGGTCGACGGGCCGGATAACCACGATCCCCAGGCCGAACTGGCCGCGCTGCAAAAGGCCGTTGCCGCCAAGCCGAACGGCATCCTCGTCTCGGCGTCGGACGCTTCCGTCCTTCAGTCGGAGATCGATGCCGCCATCGCCGCCGGCATTCCCGTCATCACCTTCGACTCCGATGCGCCCGGCAGCCGCCGTCTCTACTTCATTGGCACCAACAACCTCGACGCCGGACGCCTGGGCGGCCATCGGGTCATCGAGAAACTCGGCGGCAAGGGCAACGTCGTCTTCTTCACCCTCGGCGGCCAGGCCAATACCGACGAGCGTCTGAAGGGCTTCAAAGACGTCTTCTCCACCCGGCCCGGCATCAACATCGTCGAAGTGGTCGACATCAAGGGCGACCCCACCACCGCCTTCGACAGAACTCAACAATTCATGGCTCTCACCGGCCCCAAGAAAATCGATGCCTTCGTTTGCCTCGATTCGGCGTCCGGCAAAATGGTGGCCGATGCCATCAAGCGTACCGGCGAAACCGACCGGCTGCTGGTGGCCTGGGACGTGAGCCAGGACACCCTCGACGGAATCAAGGACGGCGTCATCGACTCCACCATCGCCCAGAAGCCGTACACCATGGGCTACATCGGGCTCAAGGCCCTCGACGAGGTATTTCACGATCCGCCCAAGGATCTCTCCAAGGACTATAGCGCCGATTCCTTCGCGCCCTTTCCGGTGTTTGTAGACACCGGCACCTCGCTGGTGGACAAGAGCAACGTGGACCTCTACATCGCTTCGGCGCAGGGAAGCCGGTAAACCCGCAGCCGCAACGCACACGCCAACAAAAAACGGCGGCTCTCCGCCACCGGAGAGCCGCCGCTTCTAGAATCACTACTATCAGCGCTTCAACGTGAATTCTGTTTCAAGATTGCTGTCATCCTGACCAGCCCCGTGCCCCATTCTTGCGCCTTTTTTCTGGCGCAAGAGTGGGACAGCACGAACCCCACCCAGCAAACCTCAAACTCGCCGCGCCGCCGGCCGCTACTCCGGCTTCGGCTGCGCGATCGAGTCTTCTTCCTTGGCCAGCTTGACCCGCGCGCTCTCCAGCTTCTTCTGCACCTTGGTTACGTCGCCGGGCTCGAAGTCCGCCGGAGACGACTTCGCGAATTCGGCCAGTGACATCTCCCATTGCGCCGCCGCCAGCCGGATGCGGCCGGTCTTCTCGTAAAGGTCGCCCAGATGCTCGTGAACGGTGGGATCGGTCTGGTCCCGCTCCACCGCCTGGCGCAGGTTATCCTCGGCCAGCTCGTACTCGCCCAGCTTGAAATAAACCCAACCCAGCGAATCCAGGTACGCGCCGTTCTGGGGCTCCAGATCCACGGCCTTGCGGATCATCTTCAGGGCTTCCGGCAAGCGCACTCCCTTGTCGGCCAGCATGTACCCCAGATAGTTGAGGGTCATCGCATTCGTGGGGTCCAGGTCCAGGGCCTGGCGGAAGTACTGCTCCGCCTGGTCCATGTGCTTTTGCCGGTCCGCCAGCTCGCCCCTCAGGAACAGCAGGTAAATGCGGTCATCCTTCTTGGTGGCCAGCGGCTCGGCCTTGTTGAAGGCGTCGTCGGCATCCTTCCAGCGCCGCAGCCGGATGTCGATCTGTCCGATCGCGAACCACACGCCGCGGTCCTCGGCAGTGTTGTTCAGCAGGCTCTTGGCCATCGCCAGGCCCTCGTCCGGCTTGCCCTGGTCGGCCATCTCTCCGGCCAGCATCAATTTCAAATCCCGGTTCTTGGGATTGGCCGCAACCGCCTTTTGCGAAACTTCAAGCGCCTTGTCGAATTCCTTGGCCGTCTGGTACGCGTCCACCTCGCCCTGGTAGCCGCGCGCCGCGTTGTCGCCGCCCAGGTCCACCATTTTCTGGTACGTTGCCACCGCCAGATCCGTCTTGTTCTCTTCCAGGTACACCGCGCCCAGCCGCTCCAGGAAGATGCCGCGGTTGGTCTTCTCCTCGTCGGTATAGGCGCCGTTGGCGTGCGAGATGGACGGCTGGTTCTCCGAGATCGACGGCTGGTCCAGCATGCTCTGGTAGGCCTGCACCGCCTCGTCGAAGCGGCCCATGATATCCAGCAGGAAGCCTTCGTTATAGCCTGCTTCGAGCGACGTGGGATCGATCTTCAGCGCCTTCTTCACCGCCGCCAGCGCTTCTTCGTATTTGCCCTGCTGGCGCAGAATCTCCGAGATGTGAATCAGCGGCCCGTCGTTCTCCGGATCGGCCTCGGCAAGCTGACGGTACTGCTTCAGCGCTTCGTCGAACTGCTCGTTGTTGAACAGCGCCTGCGCCAGCGCGTCGATGGTCCGCAGATCGCCCGGCTCCAGGTCCTCGGCGCGCTCATAGGCCGCAATCGCATCTTTGGGCTGCTTCAACTGGTCGTAGGCCGCGCCCAGTGAGAACTCCATCTTCGGAGTCCGGTCCGATTCCGGAACCGCTTCAATCACCTTCACCGCATGTTGCACGTCGCCGCTCTCGGCGTAAAGCCGGGCCAGGTTCAGCACCACGTCCTCTGACTCCGGCTCAATCTCCTGCGCGGTCTTGAACTGCTCTTCGGCCTTCTGCGGATCGTGCTTCACCGTGTACAGTTGCCCCAGCACCATGCGGTCTTCCACGCTTTTGGGCTGCAAGGCCACAATCTTTTCGAACTCCGCAATGGCCTGGTCCAGAACGTTCGCGGAGGGCGGCGCGGAACTGCCCCCGTTTTCCCCTTCGCCCAGCTGGCGCAGGTAGATTCGTCCCAGCAGCTTGTGCGCGTCAACGTCGTCGGGCGACACCTTGAGCAGATTCCGCACCGTCACTTCCGCCTCGTGCACGTGCCCGGTGCGGAAGTAGAGATCGGCCAGCGCGTCGTTCAGCTCCGCTGAGCTCGGATCGGCGTTCAGCGCCAGTTTGTACTCTTCGATCGCGTGGGTTACGTCTTCCGGCCGGCCCTCCGAGATGGCGTCATCTTCGTACGTAGCCGCCATCGCCAGATGAAAGTACGCCTGGGCGCGGTTGGGTTCCGGCGTGGCGCTCGCGCCGGCGCTCGGGGCGGCGGGCGTCGCGCTCACCGGCAGCGCGGCCTTCGCCGCCGGGCTGGCCGCGGCGCCATTCACGGGCGCGCTTTGGGCGCACGCCCAGCCTGCAGGGAAAACAACCAGGGCGGCAGCGGCAAACTTCAGCCACCAGATCGGCGATTCCAATCTTTTTCTCATCATCCAGGGGATTCCGCGCTCCTCTGGCCGCGCGAACGGGCACCGTGGCCCCTCCGAACAGCCGAATGGCAGCGCAGGCAGCCGTTCTGAGCAGCTCTGCCTGCTTGTACAGACGATTTTACGCGTCATTGGTCGCAAATGCGCGGACCACCGCCGGATTTTCTGGGGGGCGGTAACAACCGGCAGGCAGACGTGCGGCCGTTCAATGCCGGAAATGCCGGATCCCGGTAAACACCATGGCAACCCCCAGCCGGTCGGCTGCGGCAATCACATCCTGGTCCTTCACCGAGCCGCCGGGCTGAATCACGGCTGTCGCTCCGGCCTGCGCCACGGTCTCCAGCCCGTCCGGGAACGGAAAAAACGCGTCCGACGCCGCCACGCACCCATCCAGCGGCAGCACCGCCTTCATGGCCCCAAAGCGGGCGGCATCCACGCGGCTCATCTGCCCCGCGCCCATGCCCAGCGTCTGGCCGTCGCGGGCGTACACAATGGCGTTCGATTTCACGTGCTTGCAAACCCGCCACGCAAACAGCAGGCTGCGCAGCTCCTCCGCCGTCGGCGGACGCCACGTCACCACTTTCAGCTCCGCTTCGGTCACCCGGCCGGTATCGGCATCCTGCAGCAACAGCCCGCCCGATATCTGCTTCACCGCCGGCCCGCGCACCCAACCCTCCTTCGCGCTGCGCACTTCAACCAGGCGCAGATTCTTCCTGGCCGCAAAGCGCGCCCGTGCCTCGGCCGTGAAGGCCGGCGCGGCGATGGCTTCCACAAACAGCTTGGCAATCGCCTCGGCCGCCTCCGCGTCCACTGCGCGGTTGATGCCGATCACGCTGCCGAAGGCCGAAACCGGATCGCACGCCAGCGCCTTTTCGTAGGCCTCCAGCACCGTCGCGCCGGTGGCCGCTCCGCAGGGGTTGGTGTGCTTCACGATAATGACCGCAGGCTCCTCGAACTCCCCGGCCAGCTCCCAGCAGGCGTCCAGATCCACCAGGTTGTTGAAGCTCAGCTCCTTGCCCTGCAGCTGCGTCGCGCCCGCAATCCCCAGGCCTGTGCCATCGCAATAAAGCGCGGCGCGCTGGTGCGGGTTTTCGCCGTAGCGGAGCGCCTGCGCCTGCGGCATATGGACGCGCAGGGTCGCGGGAAATCCAGCTTTTCCGAGTTGCACCGGGGCCTCGCGCGCCGGAGCCTCGCCCATCGCCTCCAGCGTGCCGGCGATGGCCGTGTCGTAATCGGCCGTCAGCGCGAAGGCCTGCCGCGCCAGCCGCCAGCGCGTCGCCCGGCTCAGTGCTCCGTGGCTGCGCTTCAGCTCGTCGATGAGGGCAGGGTAATCCGCCACCCGCGTCACGATGGCTACGTCTTCGAAGTTCTTGGCCGCCGAGCGCACCATCGACGGCCCGCCGATGTCGATGTTCTCGATCAAATGGTCGAAGGCAACTCCCGGCTTGGCCGCGGTCTTTTCAAACGCGTAGAGATTCACCACCACCATGTCGATGGGCGCAATGCCGTGCGCGGCCACGGCAGCCTCGTGCTCCTGGTTGCCGCGGATAAACAGCAGCCCCCCGTGTACGCGCGGGTGCAGCGTCTTCACCCGCCCGTCCAGCATCTCCGGAAACCCGGTCAGATCGCTGATGTCCTCCACGCCCAGCCCCGCCTCGCGCAGCGCGCGTGCCGTTCCGCCCGTCGACACCAGCTCCACTCCCAAGCCGGCCAGCACCCGCGCCAGCTCCACCAGACCGGTCTTGTCGGTCACGCTCAGCAGCGCGCGCCGAATCCGTCTTTCGCCATTCTCTGGCTGCACCCGTCCACTCCTTCCAGGAAATCTCTGAACAAGTCCCTGTTTTGAAAGTTCACGGCTTCACCGTTTGTTGAAAAACCCGCGGCTGCATTCGCTTTGTATCAGGGCACGACTTTAGTCGGGCCGCAAATCAATCGATATGAATGCGGGCTTTAGCCCCTGAGGGATGTCTTGCGCGCACTCCTCCCAAAAACTCGGCCTTTCTCTGCAAGCTCTTCATCTCTGCCGCAAACGCACCCCGCCGCTAACGCACCCCTGCCTTGAAAGGGCACGACTTCAGTCGTGCCGCAAGCGCTTCAAAAGAAAACGTGGGCTTTAGCCCCTGAGGGAACGCAGGAAGTTCCCCAAAAGCCTTCCCGTCATCCCGCGCCACGGCGCCATCGACCCGCCCCGCCCGCGTCCCACACCAGACTACAACCAGCATGCCCCTCCCAACCGCGCAACCGAAAATGCAGTAAAGTGAAGCTATGGGAAGCCATCCCCCCGTTCTTCCACCCTACGGACAGAATTCCGCCCCCGACGCCTCTGACGCCGTGCCCGAAATTCTGCCTCCAGACGGGGGTTACGGGCCTCCGGACGGCGGTTTTGCGCCGCCGCAGCCGGCGCGCCGGCGTCCGTTGTGGGCTGCCGCGCCGGCCACCTATCTGCTGGTCGGCATCAATTGCGCCGTCTTTCTGGCCATGGTGGCCAGGGGAATCAGCCCCCTCAACCCCACGGTGGATCAATTGATGAACTGGGGCGCCAACAACGCCGGCAACGTGCTGCTCGGCCACCAGTGGATCAGAATCCTTACCGCCATGTTTCTCCACGTGGGAATCCTTCATCTGGCCACCAACATGTGGTGCCTGTGGAACCTCGGCCTTCTCGCCGAGCCGCTGATGGGCTCCTTCGGACTGCTCGCGGTCTACATCCTCACCGGCGCCGCCGGCAACCTGCTCTCCACCTTCGTCAACTGGTGGAAGTTCCACGATATGAATATTTTTCCGGCGGGCGCGGGAGCTTCAGGCGCGGTCTTCGGCATTGCCGGCGCGCTCATCGTGCTGCTCAAATCCAAGCGGCTGCCGGTTCCGCCTTTGGAGCTCACGCGACTGCGCAAATCGGTGATCTACTTTGCCGCCATTAATCTGGTGATCGGCTTTTCGATCAGCTTCGGCACCGACTATCTTGGCAAGGGGCTGAACATCGACAACATGGCTCACCTGGGCGGCTTCAGTTGCGGATTGCTCTTCGCCGCGCCGCTGGTGCCGCGCATCGGCTCCTCGCGTTCCACCTTCGACCTGCGCCTGCGCGTAGCCGTGGCGGCCATCCTTGGCCTGCTGGTGCTGTTCGGATTCTTCCTCGCCCAACTCCCGCCCCAGGGCTGACCCGCGAGCAGGCGCCGGCCGCGTCTGGCACAACGCTACCGCGTGAGTGCGGAAGAACGGCCGATGTCACGGACGAGAAGACGCCGTGTGCAGCCCTCCATCCATCTCGCCGCGATGCTGAGCTATTTCGGTTGCGATGCAGGTGCTTCCGCCGGAGCCGCTGGCAGCTTTGCCAGCGAATCGTCAACTCGTTTCTTGAAATCCGCCGCGTCGCTGTTGACCAGCCCGCTGAACGCGGTTTGGATCTGCATTTCGCAGCCGCTCCCCTGCGGGTTAAGCAGGACGGTGTTCACCCGTTTTCCGGTCAGGTTACCCCCAATGTTGTAGGAAGCGGTCATCTCCTCATCGTTGATGCTGATGATTCCGTACTTCCCGGAGTTTCGGACCGTGTCCCTGACGGCTTTCCAAAGGGTGCTGCACGGGATCGTGTAGTCGTCCTTGTGCGTTTTGGCTACCGCGGGCAGAGCAGTGGCAGCGGCCAGAAATGCAACGATCATTCGTTTCACGCGTGTCTCCTTTATAGCCCGTCACCGTCGCGTCGCGGCAGCACGGCGGCGAGGATAGACCATTCGAAGTGTGGTGGGAGTACTCAGCCGGAATTATAGTGCGAGATGTCGGCGAACGAAAGGCTCTTTATAAAGAGTGCGCGGGTGCCCCCGGTCCCGCTTCTGGGACCGGGGAAACCACGCTACCGCACGGCCGTCGCTGCGAACTTCTTCACCATCGCCAGCAGCAGCTTGCGGTCGCTCTCGTTCAGGTTGGAGGAATAGCGCCGGATCTGGGTGAGGAACTTCAGCTCCTCGTCGGAAAGCTTCTGGGTGTTCAGCTGCCGCCCCAGCGAGTCGTCGGCGAAGAACTGGGCGATGGGCAGATCGAGAGCCAGGGCGATCTTCGAAAGCGTGTCCAGCGAGGGCACGGTGTGACCGTTCTCCACACGCGAAAGATAACATCGCAGCAGCCCCGTCTTTTTTTCGATATCTCCTTGAGAAAGCCCCTTCTGCAGCCGGAACGCGCGAATCGTAGTGCCAATCTTCATTGCGGTAGAAGGTCCTGTCCGATGCCTGCCAGGATGTGCCTGTGCGGTATCTATCAAAATAGTATTGGCTTAAGAGTTAACATGAGGCGGCCGCGATTGCAAGCGTATATTTGGTCTGCCCCCCTGTCACTTACGTGGTACCTTTGGCCCCTACGGCCGCAGCGCCTGTCGAAAAAAGCGGTCGATCCTGGCCAGCGCGTCGGCCGCATCTTCGGGCCGGTAACCCCCGGCATTGTTGGGATTCTCAAATGCATGACCGGCGTCGGGATAAATCTTCGCGTCCACTCCCTTGCCCAGCGATTGCATGGCGGCCTCAAAAGCGTGCACCGAGTCGGGCGTGATGCCGTGGTCCTGGCCGCCAAAGTTGCCCAGCACCGCGGCATGAATCTGCGCGAGCGACGACTTGTCGGTGGGCAGTGCGCCGTAATTCACCGCCACCGCTTTCAAGGAGGGCGCGGCCACGGCCAGTTGCATGGCAAAGCCTCCGCCCATGCACCACCCCACCGCGCCCACGCGGTTGGGATCCACATCCCTGCGCGCCCGCAGCCACTTCAGCGCCGACGTCAGGTCGCGCACGCCCTGGTCCTGGGGCAGGCCGCGGGAAAGCTCGTGGGCCATATCCATCGTGGTCGCCACCTGGCCGTGATACAGATCGACGGCCAGCGCCACGTAGCCCTGCGCTGCGTAGCGCGCCGCCTGCTGCTTGATCCAGTCGTTCAGGCCCCACCACTCGTGGATCACGATCAGCCCCGGATGCGGTCCCGGGCCCGCCGGCAGGTACAGCAGCCCCTGCCCGGTCGAGTCGCCGCTGGGAAAGGTTACCGCCTGCTGGGCGCGTCCAACCGCCGCCGCAACCAACACTCCAACCGCGCACAGAAGCAAACGAAAATTCTTCACAAGAAACCTCGCTTCTTCGAAGCAGAAAATCGTCCAACGAGCTCCGGCATTTTCCCAACGGATGAACACGTGCGACCTTTTGTCAGGCTCCGGCTTCACAGCCCGATGAAACACTCGAATCTTCGCGCGTCCTGTATCGGGGCATGACTTCAGTCGTGCCGAATGTCGAGCAATACGATCACGCGCTTCAGCCCCTGCGGGAAAGCTAACCGGAGAGGCACGAAGTGTCAGGGCACGACTTCAGTCGTGCCGAACGTCGATCAACAAAAACGTGGGCTTCAGCCCCTGCGGGAAAGCCTGCCGGAGAGGCGCGAAGCGTCAGGGCATGACTTCAGTCGTGCCGAAAGTCGAGCAACAAAAACGTGGGCTTCAGCCCCTGCGGGAAAGCCTGCCGGAGAGGCACCAAGTGTCAGGGCACGACTTCAGTCGTGCCGAAAGTCGAGCAACAAAAACGTGGGCTTCAGCCCCTGCGGGATGCTCTTTCCAATCTCCAGCCATCCCTCTCACGAACCCCACCGTTCCCCGCAACAAAGATACTCGCCCTGACGAACAGCCTTCAAAGAAAAACGCATCCATCACAGCCACTTCACCAGCCAGGCCAAACCCTCTTGAGGATTGTCATTGTAGCGGCTGCACGGCGTAAAGCCCATCTCCAGGTAAAGCCGGTGCGCTCTCGCCATCGACTCCTGCGCGGTGTCGAGATAAATCGCCCTGCGCCCGGCGGCAACCGCGCGATCCACAACCGCCTGGGTCAGCATTCGTCCCAGTCCCAGTCCGCGGCCCGCGGGGCGCACCCACAGGCGCTTCAGCTCCCATGAGTCCGGCGTCACCTGTGCGCCGGCCGCCAATGCGCGCCAGGCAACGAAACCGGCCGGCTCTTCGCGCGCGTACGCCAGCAGGCTGCCGCCGCCCTGCGCAAGAAAAATCCCCGCCAGCCCCTCGGCCTCCTGCTCCAGCGTGCCGAAACAGAAGCGTCCCGCGCCCGGCTGCGCCAGCACGAACCTTCCGTACTCCAGCAGCAGCGCCCGCGCCGCGGCAAGGTCTTGTTCCTGCGTGGCTTCGCCCAACTCTTCAATCCGCGTTGCGGCGCTTCGGTTTCCGGATTGGACCAGGCCCTCGGCCATACTTGAGTGTATGCCGGGCCGGCTCTCGATTCGCGTAAACCTTAACGGCGCATGGCTCGTCAGTCTGAATACAGGACGGCGAAATCGGAGCGATGGAATGCGGCAAATGGCCATGCCATGGGCGGTTGCGGTGGGGATATGTGTCGGCCTCCATGCTGGCATTGCCGCCCAGATCCCGCCTCCGTCTCCCGCGCCTGCCGCTGCCGCGCCCGCCGCGCAATCCCAGGTCCCCGTCAGCGCCGCTTTGCCGGCTGCTCCCGCGCCGCAGCCCGTCACCGGCGGCAGGCTGCACGGCGTCGTGAAGAGCGGCAACATCCCACTGCCCGGCGTCACCCTCACCGCGCAGAACACCCTTACCGGCAAGCGCTACTCCACCACCACCGACGTCACCGGCGCCTGGTCCCTCGCCATTCCGCAAAACGGCCGCTACGTCATCCGCACCCAGTTCGCCGCCTTCGCGCCGGGTTCGCAGGAAGCGCTCCTCAACGCCACGGGCCACGACCGCACCGTCGACTTTCAACTCATCCTCGCCTCGCGTGCGGCCCAACAGGAACGCGAGCAGGCCCGCCAGCAAGGCCAGAACGCGGGGCAGGGCATGGACGAAAGCGCCCAAGAGAGCGACCAGGACAGCGATCAGGACCAGGCCGTCCGCCAGATGACCGGCAACGGCGCTGAGAACTTGAGCCTCACCAGCGCCCTCAGCGAGGGCACTGAGACCGGCAACGGCGCAGCCGGCGCAGGCGGCGCCGATCTGCCTTCCATCGCCGGCAACTCCGACTTCAGCAGCGAGTCGGTGGCCATCAACGGAGAATCGGGGCAGGTGAGCCCGCTCGCCGGAGTCAATCTCGATCAGCTCCGCGATCAGTTGGAGACCTACCGCCAGCAGAACGGCGGCCAGTCGCCGGGCAGCGGCGGCCTCTTTGGCGGCGGTGGCGGAGGAGGCGGCTTTGGCGGCGCCTTCGGTGGCGGCGCTTTCGGTGCTGGTGGCGGCGGCTTTGGCGGCGGGCGCGGCGGTGGTGGCTTCGGCGGCGGGAGAGGGAACTTCCGCGGCTTCAACCCCGGCCAGCCGCATGGCGCCTTCTTCTGGAACGGCAGCAACTCGGCCGTCAACGCTGAGCCGTTTGCGCTCCGCGGTCAGCCCCAGTTTCAGCCCGCCTCGGGAACCAATCGCTTCGGTCTCACCTTCATGAGCGCGCCCTATCTGCCAAAATTGACCAAACCCAGCGGCAAAGACACCGTCTTCCTCACGCTTTCCGGCTCGCGCAACTCAAGTCCGCTCGACGAGTACGCCACCATCCCCACCGATGCGGAGCGCACCGGCGACTTCTCCGCCGCCGGCCTGCCCGCCATCTTCGATCCCACCACCTTCCAGCAGTTCAGCTCGAACGGCACGCCCAACGTCATCCCGCCCACGCGCATCGTATCCCAGGCCATGGCGTTGCTGAATTATTTTCCCCAACCCAACCTGCCCGGTTCCGTCGAGAACTATCATCTCCTGTCCACCGCGCAATCCAACTCCACCCAGGCCGGCCTCCGCTACAATCGCAGCCTGGGCGCCAATGCCACTCAGCCCGGCATGGGGCGCGGCTTCGGCGGCGGACGGCGCGGCTCGGCGAATCAGGGCCTGCGCCAGAGCATCAACTTCAATTACAACTGGAGCCACGCGGCCTCCGACCTGGTGAATCTCTTTCCCCAATTGGGCGGTAAGAGCGCCTCCAATTCCTATTCGCTTACCGCCGGATACTCGGTCGGCTATCACCGCTTCACCAGCATCTTCAGCGCCGGCTGGAACCGCAGCAACAGCCACACCACCAACTTCTTCACCAACGGCGTTGACATCGCCACCCAGTCCGGCATTCTCGGTCCCGGCGATGCCGCCCTCAACGCCAGCCCCTTGAATTACGGCCTTCCCAACCTCACGCTCAGCAACATCTCCGGCCTCAGCCAGCAGCAGCCCAGCCTCTCGCTCGCGCAAACCATCTCCGTCTCTGAAACCCTGAGCTGGATTCACGGCAAGCACAATATGCGCTTCGGCGGCGACTATCGCCGCGTGCATCGCGATTTTCTCGCCGGCTCCAACGCCACCGGAACCTTCACCTTCACCGGCCTGTTCTCTGAGGACTCGGCCGGCGATCAATCCACCGGCTCGCCGCTCGCCGATCTTCTGCTCGGGCTTCCGCAATCCAGCAGCATCGACTCGTCCGTCTCCAAGAGCTACCTGCGCGACAACGTGATGGATGCCTACGCCCAGGACGACTGGCGGGTGAAGCCCTCGCTCACCCTGCTCTATGGCCTTCGCTACGAGTTTTACGCGCCCTACACTGAAAAATACGGCCGGCTCGCCGAAACCGCCACCAATCCCGCTGCCGGATTCACCAGCGAGACTGAAGTGCAAGCCGGCGCCGGCGGTCTTCCCGAAGCGCTTGTCTTTTCCTTCCACAAGGCCTTCGCGCCCCGCCTGGGCCTGGCCTGGAGAGTCCCCAGGTTCAACCAGACCGTGGTTCGCGCCGGCTTCGGCATGAACTTCACCGTCGGCGCCTACTCCTCCTTCGCCACCACCATGGCCCACGAGCCGCCCTTCGCCAACGAGCAGACCAATCAGGAAGCCAACGCCAACGGCAATCCAACTTCGGCCTGCGCCCAGGCCGTTCCCTCCACCTGCTTCACTCTGGGCGACGGATTTCCCGCCCCCGCCCCGGTCGGCAACTACGCCCTCGATCCACACTATCCGCTGCCCTACGTGCAGGTGTGGAATCTCGACATCCAGAAGACGCTGCCCTGGGGCATCGTGATGAACCTCGGCTATAACGGCGCTCGCGGCAATCATCTCGACACCGTGATTGCCCCGCGCGCCACGCTCTCCAGTCCCGCCACCGATCCTGAGAATCTCATCTTCCGCTACGAGGAAGCCCAGGCCTTCTCCAAGTTCCAGGCCGGCACGGTGCGCGTCAACAAGAGGCTCTCCAAAGGCATGGCCGTCGGCGCCAACTACCAGTACTCGCACTCCATTGACGATGCCGGCGCACTGGGCGGCGTGGGCGGCGTGGGCGTGCAGGACTGGCAGGATGTGCTCGGCGAGGAAGGCAACTCCAGCATCGACGTGCGCCACAAGGTCTCCGGCACCTATCTCTACGAGCTGCCCTTCGGCAAGGACAAGTTCTGGGTCACCACCGGCGTCGGCTCCCACATCCTGGAGGGCTTTTCCGCCTCCGGAACCTTCGCCTTCGCCACCGGAACCCCGCTCAACTTGAGTTATCCCGCCGCGGAGGTAAGCGTGGGCTGCGGCACCGGCAGCACCTTCCGACCCGACCTCAAATCGGGCGCCTCCATTCCCGTAGGCGGCGGATCGATCAATCGCTGGTTCAATACCGCCGCCTTTACCCAGCCGCCCTTCAGCCCGCAGTTTCCCTGCGGCGTCTTCGGCAACCTTCCCCGCAACTCGATCGAGGGGCCGGGAGGGCCGGGAACCATCTCCAACAACGTGGCGCTCTCTAAAACCATGCAATTCGGCGACACCCGCAGCATGGAGCTGCGCGCCACCCTCGACAATGCTTTCAACACTGTGCAGTACACGGGCGTGGACACCAACCCAGCCTCACCCAGCTTTGGACAGGTGACCTCGGCAGGCGCCATGCGCTCGTTCCAATTCACGGCCAGATACCGGTTCTAGCGGCACGAAAACATCGGAGGGAGCAGGGACGCAGGGAGCAGGAACGCAGGGAGCAGGAACGCAGGGAGCAGGAACGCAGGGAGCAGAAACGGTGGGAGCAGGAACGCAGGGAGTAGGAACGGAGGGAGCAGGAACGCAGGGAGCAGAAACAGAGGGAGTAGGAACGGAAGGAGCAGGGACGGAGGGAGTAGGAACGGAAGGAGCAGGGACGGAGGGAGCAGGGGCCTTCAGGCCCCTGAAACCGGCAAGCTTTGAATCGGGGGCTTTAGCCCCGGAGAAATTTAAGGAACAATGACGAACGGGTGCCCCAGGTCCCGCTTCTGGGACCTGGGATAGCTCGAAACCAAATCGCGATGCAATGAAAACCGTATCCCCCAAATTCGTCACCACCCTGGCCGCGATGACCCTCGCCATTCCGCCCGCGTTCGCGCAAAATTCCCCCCAGGTCTCTTCCACGCCCCAGGGCGGATTCACGCTGCAATTGAACGGCGAGCTGGTCCTCACCAACGTAGTCGCGCGCGACCCGAAAACCGGCGAAGTGGTGCGCGGCCTCAAGCAATCGGACTTCCGCATCTTTGAGAATGGCAAAGAGCAGCAGATCTCCACCTTCGACTTCGAAAGCGTCGAAATGGCCACGCCGCTCAATGAAGCCACGGTCAGCGGATTGGCCGCCGGACCCGCCATGAACGGAAGCAAAGCCGTGGTCGTCGCCCGCCCTGAGGACCTGCGCAATCACCGCCTCATCGTGATGTTCTTTGACCTCACTTCCATGCAGCCCGAAGATCTGGAGCGCAGCGTGGACGCGGCCCAGCAGTTCCTGCGCACCAAAATGCAGCCCGCCGACCTGGTAGCCCTGGTTTCGCTCGGCGACACGCTCAGCGTCGACCAGGACTTCACCGCCGACAAGAACGCTCTCATCAACGAGGTGGGCGCGTACAACGGCACTGAGGGCCAGGGCTTTGCCCAGGGCGCCAACGCCAACTCCAATCAGGTGGAAGACACCACCGGCTACACCCCCGACGAGAGTGAATACAACGACGTCAACACCGATCGCGAGCTGTTCGCCCTGCGCGCGGTCTCCCAATCCCTCGCCAGGATCTCTGAGAAAAAGTCGCTGCTCTACTTCTCCGGCGGCATCTCCCGCGACGGCATCGAGAACGAAGCCTCGCTGCGCGCCGCCATCAATGCCGCGGTGCGCGCCAATCTGGCCATCTACAGCGTAGACACGCGCGGCCTGCAGGCCATCTCGCCGCTGGGCGACGCTTCCACCGGCAGCCTGCGCGGCTCCGGCGCCTACAACGGCGGCGCGCTGCTCAACAACATGAACCAGAACTTCGCCACCCAGGAAGTCATGGCCACGCTCTCCTCCGACACCGGCGGCAAGGCCTTCTTTGACTCCAACGACTTCGCGCCCGCCTTTGCCCAGGTGCAGAAAGACACTTCGGCCTACTACGCCATCGGCTTCCGCTCCACCAACCTGGCGCGCGACGGCAAGTATCGCAAGCTCACCGTCCGCATCGACCGTCCCGGCATCAAGCTCGAATACCGGCCCGGCTACTACGCGCCCGCCGACTTCCGCCACTCCGGCCGCGAAGACCGCGAGCAGGAGCTTCAGGACCAGCTCGCGAGCGACCTGCCCGCCACCGACATCCCCGTCTATCTCGACGCCATGTACTTCCGCCTCGACGAAAACCGCTTCTTCGTTCCCGTTTCGCTGCTCATCCCCGGCTCGCAGATTCCTTTCGTCAAAGGCGGCGACAAGGACAAGGCCACGCTCGACATCATCGGCGCCGTCGTCGACGAAGTAAAGCGCCCCATCGGGCGTGTGCGCGAGACCGTCAAGCTCAACCTCGATCAATCGCTCGGCGCGCGCCAGAAAAACATTCAGTACACCACCAGCTTCAATTTGCCGCCCGGCAAGTACGACCTGAAATTCGTGGTGCGCGAAAATCAGACCGGCCGCATGGGTTCGTTCGAAGCCACCATCACGCTTCCGGATCTGAAAAAAGCGCCGCTCAAGATGAGCTCCATCGTGCTGGCCTCCATGCGCCTGCCCAGCAGGAAGCAGGACCCGCTGACCCGCAACGGCGAAGAGTACGTGCCCAACATCAGCCACGTCTTCCGCCAGGATCAGCACATGTATCTGCTCTACGAAATCTACGACCCCGCCCATGAGAAGCCCGCCGCCGGCGAGCCCAAAGCGAGTCCCAAAGCGAGTAAAGACGCGATCAGCCTGCTCAGCAGCCTGGAGCTCATCCAGGGCTCGACCAAGGTCTACGAAACCCCCATCGTGCAGGCCAGGCAAGTCAACGTGGAGGGCCGCGACGCCGTAGCCTTCGAGCTCGACGTGCCGCTCGACGCACTCAAGCCCGGCCCCTATATCTGCCAGTTGAACGTGATCGACGACGCCGGCGGCAGCTTCGCCTTTCCGCGCTTCGCCGTGCTGGTCAGGCCGCCCGCACTCCCCGCCCCCGCACCCGCACCCGCAACCCCACCCGCTCAATCCACCGCCGGCGGCGCAGAGTAGCGGGTGTTGAACGAAATGGCGGGTGCCCCATCCTTGCGACGTACCTGTTTTTGTCGCAAGGGTGGGAGACCACAGCCCTCAACGTCCCACTCTCAACTCACCACAACTCTCAACCCATCCTTCTCAACTCACCACAACTCTCAACCCATCCTTCTCAACTCACCACAACTCTCAACCCATCCTTCTCAACTCACCACAACTCTCAACCCATCCTTCTCAACTCACCACAACTCTCAACCCATCCTTCTCAACTCCGCACAAATCCTGGGTGCCCCATCCTTGCGACGTACCTGTTTTTGTCGCAAGGGTGGGAAACCGCAGCCCTCAACGTCCCACTCTCAATCGGGCAAGAACCCTACAGCGTGCTTCAAACCCTTTTTGTAACAAGGGCACAGCCGGGAACCCCCTGGGTGCCGGGCCGAATACGCCCGCTAAAATCAAGGGCTTCAGGTAGTGTCTGACGAATCCTGGCGGAACGGGTTTTGTAACAAGGGCACGGCTTCAGCCGGGCCGAATAGGCCACTAAAATCTCGGGCTTTAGCCCCTGCCGGGCGGCAATGAACACCGCCAAACCATTCTTGAAGCACGCTCTACTCTGTCTTTCCATCTTCATCCGTCCCCGCATCCCGATACGGACAATGCCTGCATCCCGACCCGCAGCAAGACCCCCGCTTCAGGTGATACGCGCCCGTAAACACCAGGTACGGCCCCTCGAAGTAGTAATCCTCGTCTTCAAGCCCCGGCGGTGGATCGGGCCTTCCGGCGGGCGGTTCGTTCTCCATCCTCCCATTCTCTCCCACGCCTCTCCGCATTCCATCCGCTCTGTCATCCCTTCCCTCGATACAATCGAACCATGAGCCCTTCCGCACCCGCATCCGTCATCGACCGCGCCCGCAAGATCAAGATCGTTCTCTTCGACGTCGATGGCGTACTCACCGACGGCGGCATCTGGCTCATCCCCGTGCCCGTGGCCTCCGGCGGTTCCACAACATCGAAGATGGTCGAGGCCAAGGGCTACAACGCGCACGACGGCACGGCCATCTCGCTGGCCCGTCTCGGCGGACTCAAATGCGGCATCATCACCAAGCGCATCTCTGAAACCGTCCAGATGCGCGCCCGCGATCTCAAGCTCGAATTCGTTTATCTCGGCCAGGCCTTCAAAATGAAGCCGGTCCGCGAGATCATGGAAAGGGAAGGCGTGACGCTCGACGAAATCGCCTACGTGGGCGACGACGTGATCGACCTGCCCGTCATGCGCGCCTGCGGATTCGCCGTCGCCGTCGCCGATGCCCGCGAG
This sequence comes from uncultured Acidobacteriaceae bacterium, assembly GCA_963770555.1. GTDB lineage: Bacteria > Acidobacteriota > Terriglobia > Terriglobales > Acidobacteriaceae > Telmatobacter. The sequence continues at coordinate 821,907 of CAVYQC010000005.1, read as the reverse complement.
CGCGTCAAGGCCGAAGCCCACTACGTAACGCCCAACCGCGGCGGCCACGGCGCCGCACGCGACGCCGTCGAGTTCATCCTTGAAGCCAAGGGCGTGCTCGACCAGTGCATCGAGTCCTACATCGACGAGAGCAACCCCATCTCACCGTCAATGGACATCGGCAAAGGCGGCGACGACTCGCCGTCCAGGCAATGATTATGCGCAGGGCTGCGCACGCGTTCCGTCTCGTGCATCGCTGCAATAAGACTCCCGGAGGGAGTCCGCGAAAATAGCCCAGGCCGGAGTCCGCGACGCGGACGACGTCCTGGGTTTCGATCGCAGCAAACATCCCCGCCCCGTAGGGGCGGATCGAAAAGTCTTGGACAGCCGAAATGACAACCAACTCCAAACCCGCGGTCATTCTCGTAAGCGGCGGCCTCGACTCCGCCACGGTCCTCGCCATCGCGCGCAACCAGGGCTACGCGACGTATGCCCTCTCATTCGACTACGGCCAGCGCCACGCCTATGAGCTCCAGGCCGCCCAACGCGTCGCCGCATCGCTCGGCGCAATAGAACACCGCATCGCCGCCATCGATCTGCGCGCCTTCGGCGGCTCCGCGCTCACCGCCGACATCGAAGTGCCCAAAGGCCGCCAGCCCGCCGACATGGCCCACGGAATCCCCATCACCTACGTCCCCGCCCGCAACACCATCTTTCTCGCCTTCGCGCTGGCCTGGGCTGAGGTGCTCGCTTCGAGCGACATCTTCCTCGGCGTCAACGCGCTCGATTACTCCGGCTACCCCGATTGCCGCCCGGAGTTCATTGCGGCCTTCGAGAAGCTGGCCAACCTCGCCACCAAGGCCGGCGTCGAAGGCCGCCAGCAGCTCAAAATTCACACCCCGCTCATCGCACTCACCAAAGCGCAGATCATTCAAAAGGGAATCGAGCTCGGCGTCGATTACGCGCTCACCAGCAGTTGCTACGATCCCTTCCAAGACGGCCAGCCCTGCGGCCAGTGCGACTCCTGCCTGCTCCGCCGGAAGGGCTTCCGCGAGAATGGAATCGAAGACCCGCTCCGCTACCCGCCTCCAGGCTTCTAGCTTCGAGCCTCTAGCTCCTAGCCTCTAGCTTCTAGCTCCTAGCTTCCCCGTGCTGAGTTGACGGACCGCGCCCCAGCAAGATCAGCTAGAAGCTAGGAGCTGAAAGCTGGAAGCTGCTCTTATGAGCTACGCCGTCAAAGAAATCTTCTACACCCTGCAGGGCGAAGGCGCGCAGACCGGCCGCGCCGCCGTCTTCTGCCGCTTTGCCGGATGCAATCTCTGGTCCGGCCGCGAAGCGGACCGTGCCTCGGCCATCTGCCAGTTCTGCGACACCGATTTCGCTGATACCAACGGCCCGGGCGGCGGGAAATTCGCCTCCGCTGAAGCCCTCGCCGAAGCCGTCGCGCAAACCTGGCCCGCCCACGCGCCCCACCTGAAAAAATTCGTAGTCTGCACCGGCGGCGAGCCGCTCCTCCAACTCGATGCGACTCTGATCGCGGCCTTCCACGCGCGCGGCTTCGAGATCGCCGTCGAAACCAACGGGACCATCGCCGCTCCTCTCGATCTGGACTGGATCTGCGTCAGCCCCAAGGCAGGATCGGAACTGGTGCAGCGCAGCGGCGACGAGTTGAAGCTGGTCTATCCACAGCCCGGCGCGGAGCCGGAAAAATTCGCGGCCCTGGCCTTCCGCCATTTCTTCCTGCAGCCCATGGACGGCCCCGTCCGCGAAGCCAACACCCAGGCCGCCCTCCGCTACTGCCTCCATCACCCGCAGTGGCGTCTGAGTCTGCAAACCCACAAATTTCTCGGCATCCCCTAGACCAGGGGTCAGGGGTCAGGGATCAGAATGCTCTGGCGTGCTTCGAGGTTCGATACAGGTAGACTGAACCCGTCTTCCTGCCGCAACCCTTTCACGTCGTCTTGTCGTCTTCCTGATCCCTGATCCCTGATCCCTGATCCCTGACCCCTGTTCACTGACCACCGTCTCTCCGCTTCTCCGCCTCCGCCAGCCATCCCCGCCGCAACCTCTCCGCGGGAATGCTCGACATATACGGCTTCACGTCCAGCACCGGCGTTCCGTCCAGCATGTCCACGCCCCTCACATGGAGCAGCGTTCCGTCGCGGCGCAGCACCTCCACCACCGTCAGGCCAATGGGATTCGGCCGCCGCGGCGAGCGCGTGGCGAACACGCCGTGCGGCCGCTCGTCGGAGGGCGGGTGCGCCGTCAAATCGAAGTCGCTCGAGCGGTCGAACACCCAAAGCACAAAAAGATGCGAGAAGCCCTCCACATCCAAAAGCCCCGCCTCGAACTCGCGCAAAAACTCAATCACACCTTCGGCGTCGTGCCGTGCGCCCAGCCCCTTCGGAATCGCGGACGATTCGGTATACGGGCTATGTACGTAAGCGATCGGTATCGGCGTGAACATGCGCTCATCCTGCCATCAAATATTCTGTTTCTTCATCTCATCGGCCAGATATTCCGACGCCCGCATCGAAAGCGACAGGATCGTCATGGTCGGGTTCTGCCAGCCCCCGCTGGTAAATCCGGCTCCATCCACCACAAACAGGTTCTTGTGGTCGTGGCTCTGGCACCACCGGTTCAGCACGCTGCGCCTGGGGTCGTCGCCCATGCGGCAGGTGCCGATCTCGTGAATGCTGTAGCCCGGCGGATTCGGCGCATCGTTCTTTGAGAGCACCTCGAAGCCCGCGGCCTCCGCCACCGTGCAGCCCACCTCCACTGCGTCCTTCGCCATGTTGAATTCGTTGTCGGTGTAGCGCGTCTCCACGTGCAGCACCGGAATGCCCCACGCGTCCGCCTTGTTCCTGTCGATGCGCACATGGTTTTCGTAGCGGCCCAGCACCTCGCCCATGATCGTCATTTGCAGGATGCTGCCGTAGTACTCGTCGAGCTTGCGCTGCAGCCCGGCGCCATAAGCGGCAAAGTTGCGCGGATCGGCGGAGCCGATCCGCGCCGAGACATTCAGCGCATAGCCGCGCAGAAATTTGTCGCACTTCGTCTCGATATTGCGGAAGCGGGGAACGATCGCGCCGCCGCCCATCACCTCATTTGCCTTGCCGTTGCGCGCCTCCGGCACTGAGCACACCACCCCGGCCCCGTAAATCTGGTCCATCAGGTAATGGCCCAGCACTCCGCTTGAATTCCCCAGCCCTGAATTCAACAGCAGGCGCGTGCTTTCGAGCGTTCCCGCGGCCAGCACCACCACCCGCGCCTTCACGCTCATCTCGCGGCGCGAAAGCCGGTCCACAAAATTGCAGCCGTTGGGCTGGCCGGTGTTCTTGTCCACCGTCAGCTCGCGCACCACCGCGTCGGCAATCGAAGTCAAATTGCCGGTCTTCTCCGCGTCCGGCAGCAACAGATTCACTGAGCTTGCCAGGCCGTCTACGCCCAGCGCGCGCCGCTGCTTGCAAACCGGCAAATGGAAGGGCTTTCCCGCAGCCGTAAAGCGTTGCATCGCCGGCGACCAGGGATCGTCATCGAGAATGAAGTTGCCGTCCGGCATCTGCGGCGGGCCGTCCAGCGCGCCGGACACGCGAAAAATCCCCTCCACGCGCGAGTAGCAGGGCGCTAGGTCGGCGAGGCTGATCGGCCAGTCCTCGCCAAAGCCGTCGCGCGACTTGGCCTTGAATTCGTAATCGCTCAATCGAAACGACTGCCGCGACCAGAACAGCGACCGGCCTCCGAACAGCCGCACCCGCACCCAGTTGTACGAGTGTGCAGGCTCATAGGTGTAAGGAACCTCCTGCTCGTCCACCCACACGTTCGCATTGAATTCGTTCGACTGGAAGACGTGCTCCAGCCGGCCCGGCGGCCGGAACCCGCGGTAGGGAAGCTCGTAAGCCGGCTTGCGTTCGGCGTCGCGGCTCACGTCGGCTACCGGTCCGGCATTCAGCATCAGGCAGCGGATGCCTTTCTCGGTCAGGATCTTCGCGGCCATCCCTCCGGAATGGCCCGACCCGATAATCAGCACGTCGAAGATTTCACCACTTGCCGGGATTTCGCTTTTCATGAGTCCAGATTGGCTGCAGCCCCGGGAGAGGCTACCGCGGATAGATAGGCATGGTGTGAGCCGCCTTCGGCGCCGCCAGCACGTGCGGCTGAAGCCGTGCGGACGCAGTTTCGTCTCGGTACGCGTCAGGCTCGATCGGCGACCAGTAGAGCCCGATCTCGGTCTTTTCCTCCGCGCCCACTGTGGCGGCCTCGCTCCACGCCTTCGAGTTCACCGTCGCGTTGCGAATGTCGTCGTGGGCGATGTTGATGAAGCCGGCATGAGCGTCGGCGGGCGGATGGTCGCTCATCCACGTGCGCAGCCAGGGCTCGATCAGTTTCCCGGCCTGCTCGTCGTTCAGTTGCACAAACGGCGTTTTGTACTTCGACTGCGATTCGGCCTCCAGCCAATCCAGCCCTCCGGTATAGATCTTTTTGCGCGGCTCGGGCGAGCTGCCGATCAGGAAGTCGAGGAATTGCGGCGTCTGCGCCGCAACCGCGCCGGGCTTGTCGCCCATCGGCGGCGCCAGCAGATCAGAGAGGCGGGTCAGCGTTTTCATCTGCGGCGGCGTGAAAAAACTCAACTCGCACTGCGCAACTTCGTCGGCGCTCACGGTCTCGGGCAGCGGCATCCGCGCGTTCAATCCCTGCGTCCACGGCACCGGCGCCGGCGCTGGAGGCGCAACACCGGCCGCCTGCTGGGCGCGCGCAACTTTCGCCGCAAAGACGAATGAGATGGCCTTGCGCACAAAGTCCCGGCGCAGCATAGACGCTCCTCGCGAACGCTTTCACCCTACACTGCCGCCCGTTGGCGAGTCCAGCCCGGGCCGCCCGAAGACTCTCAATCGCGGCACGATCTCGAAACCCGCTTGAGCTTCCGCGCATGGAATGAGATATTCGAGCAGAGGGGGCATCCATGCAGGCAGCGGTGGTGAATGTTCTCGGCCAGGCGCCGAAATACCAGCCGTTTCCCGATCCAGCGCCGCAGGAGGGCGAAGCCCTCATCCAGGTGCGCGCCGCTGGCCTGCATCCCATCGTCAAAGGTTTGGCCAGCGGCTCGCACTACGCCGCAGGAGGCGAGCTCCCCGCCGTTCCCGGTATCGACGGCGTGGGCGTTCTTCCCGGCGGCCGCCGCGTTTTTTTTGTCTTTGTGCGCAAGCCCTGGGGAACCATGGCCGAGCGCGCCGCCGCCCCGATATCCAAGTGCATTCCGCTGCCCGACGGCCTCAGCGACGTCCAGGCCGCGGCCATCGCCAATCCCGGCATGTCGGGATGGCTCTCGTTGAAGGAGCGCGCCCGATTGAATCCCGGAGAAACGGTGCTGGTTCTCGGCGCCACCGGCGTAGCCGGCCAGCTCGCTCTTCAATCCGCGCGGCTTCTCGGAGCCAGGCGCGTGATTGCCGCCGGCCGCAACGTCGGCGCGCTGGCCTCCGCCGATGTGGACGCCGTCATCTCCCTCAACGAGCCGGAGGACGCCATCCGCGAAGCCTTCGCCGCCCAGGCCGCCGCCGGAATCGACGTGGTCGTCGATTACCTCTGGGGCCGGCCCACGGAGCTGCTGCTTGAAGCGCTTGCCGGTGGCTTCAAGGCCAGCGCCACGCACCGCACCCGGCTGGTGGAAGTCGGCTCCAGCGCCGGCCCAACCATCACTCTGCCCGCCGCCACGTTGCGCAGCATCGATCTCACCCTTCTCGGCAGCGGCTTCGGCGCCGTGCCCCTCGACGGCATCCTCGCCGCCATCCCCACGCTCTTCTCCTTGGCCGCCGCCGGCAGCCTGAAAATCGACGTCGAGCCCGTTCCCCTCGCCGATGTTGAAGCCGCCTGGTCCCGCGTAGAAAAAGGCCGCAGAATCGTCTTCACAATTTAGCGCCCTGCCTTTGAGGAGAGTTACAGAAAAAACGCCGGGTGCCTGGGACAGCAGCACGAACCCCGGGTGCCCCAGGTCTGGATTTTCAGACCTGGGACAGCATGAACGCCAACTCGCCATGTCCGCGCAGCGGACGCTAACTCGCCACCCGAACAGCAGCACGAACGCCAACTCGCCAACTCGCCATGTCCGCGCAGCGGACGCTAACTCGCCACCCGAACAGCAGCACGAACGCCAACTCGCTAACTCGCCATGTCCGCGCAGCGGACGCTAACTCGCTACCTGACCCAATCAGTCGCCTACCTTGGTGTCAATCCGCATTCCGTAGAACGATCTGTGTACGAAGAACACCGACACCAGGAAGAATGCGACCGCCAGCGCATGCGCCAGCAGCGGATTGCCCGCTGTGAGCGTCACGGCCAGCTCCACGGCCAGCAATCCGAACAGCGTCGTGAACTTGATCACCGGGTTCAACGCCACCGACGAGGTGTCTTTGAACGGATCGCCGACGGTGTCTCCGATCACGGTTGCATCGTGCAAAGGCGTCCCTTTCTGTTTCAGCTCCACCTCTACGATCTTCTTCGCGTTGTCCCATGCGCCGCCGGCATTGGCCATGAAGATCGCCTGGTACAGGCCGAAGGTCGCAATCGAGATCAGATAGCCGATAAAGAAGTACGGCTCAATGAACGCGAACGCCAGGGTAGCGAAGAAGACGGCGAGAAAGATGACGAACATTCCCTTCTGCGCGTACTTGGTGCAGATTTCCACTACCTTCTTCGAGTCCGCGACCGACGCCTTCTCCACGCCTTCCAGCTTGATATTCGCCTTGATGAATTCCACCGCGCGGTAAGCCCCGGTGGTCACCGCCTGCGTTGAAGCGCCGGTGAACCAGAAGATCATCGCTCCTCCGGTAATCAACCCCAGCAGGAATGGCGCGTGCAGCAGGGAGAGGCTCTTCACAGCATCCGCGTCGGTCAGCCCGTGGGTCAGGGCCATGATGATCGAGAAGATCATGGTGGTTGCGCCCACCACGGCTGTGCCGATCAGCACCGGCTTGGCCGAAGCCTTGAAGGTGTTGCCGGCTCCATCGTTGGCTTCGAGCAGGTATTTTGCGCGTTCGAACTTTACGTCGAAGTTGTAGTTCTTCTTCAGCTCGGCTTCGATGCCGGGAACGTTTTCGATCAGCGACAGCTCGTAGATGGATTGAGCGTTGTCGGTAACCGGCCCGTAGGAATCCACGGCAATGGTCACCGGACCCATGCCCAGGAAGCCGAACGCCACCAGGCCGAACGCGAACACCGCCGGAGCCAGCATCAGGTCGGCCATGGACTGGCCGGTACTGAAGCCGTAGCCCATGGACATCAGCGCCACCATGCTCAGTCCCAGCCAGTAGGCCGAAAAATTGCCGGCCACGAATCCCGACAAAATCCCCAGCGACGCTCCGCCTTCCTGCGCCGATTTGACGACTTCCTGTACATGGGCCGACTTGGTTGAGGTGAAGACCTTCACCAGCTCGGGAATAATCGCGCCCGCCAAAGTTCCGCACGAGATGATCGAAGCCAGCTTCCACCACAGCGTTCCGTCGCCCAGCGTGGGGATCATCAGGTAGGTGACGATGTAGGTCAGGATGATGGAAACGATCGACGTGATCCATACCAGCGACGTCAATGGCGTCTCGAAGTCCATTTCGTCTGCGTTCGCATATTTGGCATGAGCGATCGCGCCGTTCAGGAAGTAAGCGCCCGCGCTCGAGACCAGCATGGCCACGCGCATCACGAAGATCCACACCAGCAGTTGCACCTGCGTCGTCGGTTCCTTCACCGCCAGCAGAATGAACGCGATCAGGGCCACGCCGGTCACGCCGTAAGTCTCAAAGCCGTCCGCGCTCGGGCCCACCGAGTCGCCCGCGTTGTCGCCCGTGCAGTCCGCGATCACCCCTGGGTTGCGCGCGTCGTCTTCCTTGATCTTGAACACGATCTTCATCAGGTCGGAGCCAATGTCGGCGATCTTGGTGAAGATGCCGCCGGCTATGCGCAGCGCCGCCGCGCCCAGCGATTCGCCGATCGCGAACCCGATGAAGCAGGGGCCCGCATAATCGCGCGGGATGAACAGCAGAATAAACAGCATGATCAACAGCTCCACCGAGATCAGCATCATGCCCACGCTCATGCCCGACTTCAGCGGTATCGCAAAGCATGGATACGGTTTGCCGCGCAATCCTGCGAATGCCGTCCGCGAGTTCGCAAAGGTGTTCACGCGAATCCCGAACCACGCCACTCCGTAGCTGCCCGCTATGCCCAGAAGGCTGAACCCTAAAATGATCGGCAGCGTCACCGCAATCGATTTTCCCGGCACCGGCGCCAGGTAACCGAAGTACAGCGAAATAATTACCGCGATGAAAATCCACAGCAGCAGAATGAACTTGCCCTGCGTCACCAGGTACGTCTTGCACGTCTCATAGATCAGCTCCGACATTTCGCGCATGGTGCTATGCACCGGCAGGTTCTTCAACTGCACATAGATCGTCAGGCCGAACAACAGGCCGCCCACGCAGAACAGCAATCCCCAGGTCAGAAGTGCATGCCCGCTCATGCCGAAAAAACTCACCGCCGCCATCCTTAAATCCGGCAGCACCAGGTTGGCTTCGCCGCCGCCGCCCGCGTGTTCCCCCTGGGCGCAGGCCAGGGTGGGAAGCAGCAGGCCCACAACCGCCGCCGTCACCGCCGCCGACCGCTTGTTCGGGCGCCTCAAGAATCCCTTCGCGCCTTCCTTCACCGCCGCTCCAATCTTCTCCATGCCCAGCGTGCTCATGCCGGAACCGATAATCCGCCGCGCAAAAATCGCGGCCGCAAGCAGCCAAAGTACGCTCACTCCAAGAAAAACGTTGACCCAGTCTTGAACCGTCACATTTCCTCCCGAACCTGGTTTTTAATTCCTGTGGCGAGCGCCCCCGGCGCGCACACTTCCAACCGGACCTCCGCACTCCCTGGGGGTAACGCCACCCGGAAGCCTATCATCCGTATGGGCCACTGTCGAGTGACTGCTGTCACGGCCCGTCGCTCCCGCTTGCCGTTTTCGGATGCATCGGATATGGGAACGCCGTAGCGTGTAAAGTACTCATCCAGGGGGATTCAAGCCGCCATGACCTCATCCACGCTGCTCACGCCCCGCCAGGCCGCCGCGCGCCTCGGCATGAGCTACCCCGCCCTCAAGCACTGGATCCTCGCCGGCCGCATCCGCACCGTGAAAACCCCCGGCGGCCATCACCGCATTCCACTCGAAGCCCTCGTGGAATTCCTTCCCGCCGAGCAGCCGGCCGCCTCGCCTGCCCATCCCGGATCGGCGCGCATCAGCGGACGCAACCAGCTTCTGGGCACCGTGGCCGAGGTCACCGTGGAGGGCCTGCTCGCCAAGGTAGTGCTCGCCGTCGGCAATCAGCGCGTCACCGCCATCATCACCGCCGACGCCATCCGCGAGCTGGCCCTCAAGCCCGGCGACCAGGCCCTGGCCCTCATCAAAGCCACTGAAGTCATGATCGGCCGCCCCTGAGCCGGCGCATCCCGTCAATCGCATCGCGCAATCGGCGCTCCTCGCGCCTTAGCGCCCCACTCCCGCGCCGCTCACCCTGCGTACAATCCCGTCGCACACGTACAGGTTGCCGGCCCGGTCCAGCGCCACGCTGTCCGGAGCGCTCACCCGCGCCAGCGTGGCCGGTCCCCCGTCCCCGTCATCGGCCTTCTGGTATCGGTCCGTGGTGTTCCCGTCCGGCAGGGTTACATGGACGTAAACGTTGCGCGCGGTTCCGTTGCCGGCCACCGTGGTAATGGTCCCGCTCCCGCCGTCCACTCTGCGCACGCGATTGTTCCCCTGGTCGGCAATGAACAGGTTCCCGCCGCCGTCCACGGCCACGCTCACCGGAAAGCTCAGCTTCGCCGCCAGCGCCGATCCGCCGTCGCCCCAGAATCCGTCCTGGATCGACCCCGCAACCCGCGCAACCTTTCCCGTCGCCGGCACAACCCTCCACACCACGGAACGGTTTGCGTCCGCAATCAACAGGTTTCCCTCCCTGTCGAACTGGAGCCCCTTGATCTGCATATACCGCACACCCGCCGCCGACAAAATGGAAGCCGTATCCCTCAGGCTGCCCCAGTCGATCTGGAACCCGCTGAGGATTCCGCTCGCAACCGTCAATTTCCAAATGCCGCCGCCGTGACTGATGTAGAGATCTCCCGCGGCGTCCACGGCCAGCCTGTCGGGATTGTCCACAATCGCCTTCAAAGCCGGCCCAGGGATCCGGTTCGTCAGCCCATTCGCCCCTTCGCCCGTTCCCGCCACCGTGGTCGCGGCATGGCTCCCCGCCGCCACCATCTTCACCGTATTCTGGAGCGGTCCGTAGGCCCCCTGCGCAATGTAGAGATTCCCGCTTGCGTCCAGGGCAATCCCCGCTCCGCTGATGATCAGCGACTGCGGCGCCTCGGTCGTGATCCTGTCCGAGCCCGGCGTCAGCTTCTCCACCCCGCGCCAGCTTTCGAAGTACAGATTCCCCGCCGCGTCCGTGGTCAGATTGCTGCACCCGTCCGTGCCCGGAATCGACGCGATCGTTCCCGCCGCGCCCTGCGCCCGCGCCGCCTGACCCCACGCGGCCGGCGCCAGGCAGCACACCACCAGCGCACTCAGCCGCCACGCCCGCAACTTCAGAGGGTTCATGTTTTTGAGCCACCTTTTTTTTGGAGCCGATGAGCCCGCGGCCCCGTCCCCATTCGGTCGCACGAATCTCCTCACCGTCGAACTCGTTGCGCATCGGTGCGGGCTGGAGCGCAATTCTCGCATATCCAATCCCCGCGCGCAACCAACCCGCCCGCCGCGTAGAGCCCCGACTTCACCCGCCCTTGAAAGGGCACGGCTTTACAGGCTGCGGAAAAACTCTCCGGAAGGGGCACGAAGTGTCAGGGCACGACTTCAGTCGTGCCGCAAGTCGAGCAATTTGAACGCGGGCTTTAGCCCCTGCGGGACGCTTGCACACGCGATTCCCTTGCTGCTCTCCCTTTTTCCGCAGCCTCTTTAGCCGTGCCGCAAAGGCCGCAAAAAACGTGGGCTTGAGCCGGGTGCCCCAGGTCCGGATTTTCAGACCTGGGACAGCACGAACCAAAACCAAAGCTCGACGCAATCCATCGACAGGTGGATCGCGACCCGCCACCCCATCCGCCCCGGAACACCTCATCCCATCCACAAAACCGTCTCGGCGAGTGACGCCGGCCGCCTTCGCCAGTCGAAGTCCGCGTCCAGTGCAAATGGATTACGGGGACCGTTCGGACCGCGGCATGGCGCCCGCGAGCAGGAGAACTGTGCCGCAAAACATCAAAGTATCGAAGAGATAATTCAGGCCCTCGAGGCTGGTCCGCTCTGCCCATGCGATGGGCACGTACACGACCAATACCACAAAGAGCACAGTCAAGCCGATCCACGCCGCTGCCGCACGGGTTTTCTTCCCGGCGAGCAGCAGGGTTCCCGCAATTGCGTACAGTACGGCCGCCACGTAAGTCCAAATGGCATGCCCGAAGAGCCACGTGGGAGTCGCCATCTCCAGCGGAACACCGGGGACGTGATCGGCGTGCGCGAATTGCTCGAAGCTGTAAAACAGCACGGCAATGGCCATGAAGGAGCGCGCGATCGTTGCAGCAATCGGGGCGCCGCGCGGGTGTTGCTTGTCGCTGAGGCTCGCGGCCAGCGCCAGCGGTCCGCTGCCGAAGGACAACTCCCTGAGCGCCAGCGTGATGCCAAACCGATTATGCGGATCCTGCAGGCAGGCCGGGACGTCCATCAGCGCGACGAAGAGGAAAAACGTAAAGGCAAGCAGACTCGCCGAGAGACGCGCCTGAATTCGGGTGACCAGGCTCAGCGCGGCGGCAAGAAAGCAAGCGCCGATGAAGTACGCCCAAAACAGATGCCACGGAATCCACGCCGGCACCATCGGCGCGATGTCCTGCGCGATGGTGAAATGTTCGGCGCCGAAGGCTGCGATGGGCGCCGCGTAGAAGACCGGCCCAAAGAGAATCAACCTGTCGAGCCCCGGCGCCTTTTGCCACTCGCCGCGAAGAAAGATCGCGATCAGCCCGATTGCAAAGACCGCTCCACCGGCGGCATACGACCAAATCACCTGGACGGGAATTGCGACCAGAGCCATTGCCGCCGTCGAAGCCGCCAAGCTCGATCCCACGCGTAGTCCTTTCCGCCCGGTCGCGCCTCGCACGATCCTCTGGCCGCCGGCGAGGCACTCAATGAGTCCAAAGATAGTCGAAAGCCTCTGCCGCGTAAATTCTCAAGACTGAACTTATCAGATTCTTGCCGATGGACAAGCTCGCCGGATGCCCCAGGTCCCACGGGGTCCCCAAGGACAGGTCTTCGTCCGTGGGGCGGAGATCCGGATTCTCGGACCTGGGAGAGCACGAACCAAAACCCTATTCCCTATTCCCTATTCCCTAGTCCCTCGTTCCCCGGCCCCTCATTCGACCGGCGCGTCAAACGAATCCCCCGGCAACTCGTCCCGTAAATTCTGTTCCAGCGGCTCGCGTACTTCTCCGCCGGGCAGCGGGTGCAGCTTGAACAGCACCAGCAGGTTCCGGCCCGGATCGTCGAGAGCCGGGAACTCGGCCGCCTGCTCAATCGAGAAACGAATGTGCAGATCCTCGAGCGTGCCGGGATCGATATCGTTCCACGAGGCATACCAGCCGGGCCGGTAGGCGGCCAGCTTCTCCGGCAGATCGGTGGTGCCGAAGTCGTCGCACAGCGTAGGCAGCCGAGTCGCAAGCGTGATCTCGTCTCCGCTGACCGAGACCAGCAGTCGCCTCCCATTGGGGTGGGTATCGATGTAGCGGGTAAGCTGTTCGGCTGCGCGCACAAATGTGTACTCGGGATGCGTGGCGTAGCCGAGCGTCCGCGCCCCGTTCAGGCACGCCGCCAATGCGGCCAGCCCCATCGCCGTCCAGCCCGCGCCGCGCGCCGCGAACTCCCGCCCCACTCCGCGCGCAGCCCCCGAAGCAGAACCGCCCGCCGCCCCGCTTTCCGCCGCCCCGCTCACCAGCGCTTCGATTCCCATCGCCACCAGGAAAAAGCAGAAGGGCGCCAGATACGCAAAATAGCGCGGCTGCGGATGGTTCTGGTAAGTCATGAACAGGATGGTTCCCGCCGCGGAGAGCGCCGACGCGCCAAAAACAGGATTCGCGAGCAGCCGGCGCGCCCAGCCTGCGCGCCAGAAAATCGCCGCGCCCAGCACCATGATTCCAGCCAGCGGAGCCAGGACCTTGTCCACCCAAAGTCCGCCGTGGAACGACCACCACAGGCTCACCAGCGGCCAAACCATCCCCTTCGGCCGCGGGTAAGTGTTCACGAAAAAAGTGTACTCATAGTCGCGCAGCAGTCCGCATCCGGCCACCAGCCCGATCCACAGCCCATAGCCGGCAGCCGCCGCGCCCCCGGCAGCCGCCGCGCACTTGAGCGCAAGCCTGCGCGTCCGCCACAGCGGCGCCGCAACCGCCCATCCCAGTGCCGGCAGTGAAAAAACAGCCGTGGGTTTGGTGAGCATGGCCAGCGCAAACACCAGGCCCGCCCCCGCCGCACCCCAAACCGGCCTGCGCAGCCGCGGCAGCCGCACCGCCAGGTTCAGCGCCGCCAGCGTCCAGGTAGTCAGCAGCGGCTCCAGAATCGCCAGCCTGCTGAAGCAATAAAGAAACGGGCTGGTCGCCATCAGCGTCAGCGCCAGCAGCGCCACCCAACGCGGCCCTTTTGCCCGCAGCAGCAGGTAGCCGAGCAGCAGATTGCCAATAAACGCCGCAATCGCCAAACCCCGCGCGGCTGCCAGCGAGACCCCGGTAAAGAAGAACAGCACCCACTCCAGAAACGGCCAAACCGGCATCGCGACCGCGGGGTTGAAGTCCCCCGCCATGTACCAGTTACCGAACAGGTGGGCGCGCATGGCCGCATTCCCATACCACCCCTCGTCGGTATACTTCGCCCAATCCGCCAGCCAGGGCGAGTGGTTGGGAAAATCCGCATCCAGGTGTACCGCGTGCAGAGCCGCAAATCCCACCACCGCGGCCAGCCACACCGCGCCCCAACCCCGTTTGGCTCGATTCGTCAAAGAGCCGCTCCTTCGCCGCCAACCCTCGCCCAGATGAATCCAAACGACTTGCCTCTTAAAGGATGGTTCGAGTATAGCCCGCCCCCAACCCGCACACCCTCCCAACCCCACCCCCGAGTCCCCGCTCCCTTGCTCCCTCGTTCCCTCGTTCCCTTAGTCCCTTAGTCCCTCAGTCCCTCGTCCCCTCGTTCCCTTAGTCCCTTAGTCCCTCAGTCCCTCGTCCCCTCGTTCCCTGTTCTCCACAACTTTCCCGTTCAAGTTTTTCCCCGCCCCGCCGATGAGTCCTCTGTCGGCCTGGTATGTGCCCCCAGGTCACGGAGGCGAGGCACGTTGACAGCCATGCAGAGCGCCGTGCAATTCCAGACCCCTCAGCCCAACCTCCCCGGTCCCACGCTCGTCGAAGTGGAGCTCACCCCCGCAACCCATCTGGTCGGGGTCAGCGCTGCCTGGCGCAAGCTCCTGGTGCAGGCTGAAATGGCCGCGCCCCACCTGCAGCTGGCCGCTCTCGAAGGCGAACACGGCTCCGGCAAAACCACCCTGGCCCGTTATCTCTTCAGCCGCTCGCCGCTCTCCGGCTCCACGTTCCAGCGCCGCGACGCCCGCGAATGGCTGGCCACCGACGGCGATCCCGCCACCCTCGCCGGCTTCACCTATCTCGACCGCGTCGATCTCCTCGCCCCCCCCGGACAAGGCCTGCTGCTCAGCGTTCTCAAGGCCCTCCAGGACCGTCCCCCGGGCCGCGCCGTCCTCATCGCCTCCTCTGAGACCCCGCTGCGCCAGATGGCCGGCCAGGGCATGCTTATGCCCGACCTCGCCTTCCGCCTCACCGCCATCCGCTTCTCCATTCCGCCGCTGCGCCAGCGCCGCGAAGACATCTCCCCGCTCGCCCAGGCCCTGCTTGAGCGCATCTGTCACCGCTATCAGCAGCGCCACGTCGTCCTCGGACCCGGCGCACTCGCCCGCCTGCTGCAGCACAACTGGCCCGGCAACGTCCGCGAGCTATCCAGCGTCCTTGAAACCGCGCTCCTCGAGTCCGCCAACGGCGTCATCCGCGCCAGCGACCTGGCCCTCCCCGATTCCATGCTCGCCCAGCCCGAGCCCCAGCCCATCTCCCGGCCCGACAACCTCTCCCTCGACGCCGTCATCCGCCATCACGTCCAGTACGTCCTCGACCTCAACCGCGGCAACAAGCTCCGCGCCGCCCGCCAGCTCAACATCAGCCGCTCCACCCTCTACCGCATCCTCGGCAACGAATCGCTGCTCGCCACCTAACCGCAGGGACCAAGGGAACAGGGATCAGGGATCAGGGAAAAGGAATCAAAATATCGGAGATGAGGGAGCAGGGACATGGAATGAGGGAACAGACGTCAAAGATGAAGGACCAACCGGGTGTCGGGGGCCCCACCTTCGGCGCGTTTTTGCTCTTGCGCCTAAGGTGGAATATTTCCACCTATCTATAGGCTTGTACGGTTTTTATAGCTTTGTACAGTTCCCAGCTCTGCGCGCCAATCAATCGAAGCGCAATCCCAGCCTAGCCGCAGCCGCAACACCCCGAGCGTCGGCGAACGGAACGGCGATTTGGCAGAAAGCAAAATATCCTGCGGTGGATCCGGGCGCTGCTACGGCGTTTATCGTTCCCGATCCTCTCCGCCTCGCTGAGGACTGATTGATCCAGGCGCATTGAGACCCCTGAACCATCCCATACCGTTGTCGAATTCGCTCACGTTACCGATCGGCGCGGCGCGGTCTCGTCAAACCCACCAGCGCTCCAATCCAGACCAGCAGCGTCAGCGTCGCCACCGGAATCACCCACGCCGGCAGCAGCCGATGAATCAGGTCCAGATCGACTCCCCGATAAGCAGCCAGCCAGCCTCCCAGCCGCAGATTCAGCACCACAAAAATCACCGCCCATCCCAGCACAAACCGCCTTATCGTTCGCCTGAAGGATGCCAGGTCGTCCCGGCTGTTCACATGGAGCAAATGCGATCCACCCAGCACAATCATCGCTCCCAGCAGAATTGCGCCCGCCAGCCGGTCGTGAGCCTCGAATGCCAGATAGATCAGCGCGGAGAACATGGCCACGTAGACCCCTGCCACCATCGCAACTCTCGAGGCAAGAGTCATGGGCGCTCCGCTGCTCTCCGGAATCCCCGGCTCCTGCTCAATCTGGCGTCGCATCGCTGCACCTCGACGCAGGAAGATCACGATGAACCCCGCGACCACCATCGCGTAGATCCACCAGAATCCCGCCACCACCGCATAAGACGTCGGATCGCTCCACGCATATCCATGGCGCAGTGCCTGGACGGCATATTGCCCGGCCACGGCCCAGCCCAGCACAAATATCCAGAAGCAACTGAGCCAGAGGCCCTGGAAACGGCGTTCGCGCGCCGTCGGCGCTGACCGCACGGAAATCCAGTTCACCATCATGCCGGCAAACACGCCCAAAAACGGCGTCAGCGGAGCCAGCCACGCGGCCATCGACCCCGACTTGGCCATCGCCGCGCCTTTTCCCGCCACCCCAGCGCCCACCGTTGCTGCCGGAACAGCCGGCAGCATCGCCAGCACCGCATTCGAAAACCTCTGTCCGGGCGCGGTCCTGCTCAGCGTTCCTTCCACAAACGCGACCACCTCTTCGTGCAGCAGCTTGCGCCCTCGCGAGAGCCTCTGCTTCACTGCGTCCTCGCTCAACTCCAGTTCGGCTGCCACACGCTCAATCGACTTCTCTTCGCGATAGAACAGGATCAGCGGCTCGCGGTAAGTATTGGGAATCCGTTCCAGCGCTCGCCACAGGATCGCCTCTTCTTCACGGCTGACTGCTTGTAATAGGGGCGATGCCTCAGGCGAGGACGGCTCCTGGATTTCTTCCAGAGGCTCGGCAGCGAGCACGGGCTCACGGCCCTGTCGCCGGAATTCCTTGCCCACCAGGAACCGCGTGATGCCGCACAACCAGGACCGGAGCCTCGCAGGCTCGCGCAGCTCTGAGAGCTGTTTCCAAGCCGCAAGAAACGCGTCCTGCGCCAGGTCTTCGCTCAGACTCAAGCTTCCGGTGGCATTGTAAGTAATGGAGCAGACCAGCGACTGGTACCGCTTCACAATCATTGCAAACGCGGCGCGGTCGCCTGCTAGAGTGCATTCCACCAGTTGCGCGTCATTGTTGCTTGATGCTTTCGTGGTCATCTCTATGCCTCATCGTATAAGTACCCGGAAAGGATGACGAGGTGACAGGAGTATTTGGAGTCCTCAGGATCTGATTCCCGAGGAAAATCTTCAGGCGGCGACGGAACATCCCACAAACTCGGCGCAAGCGTTCTCGCTCCAGAATGGCGGGTGGCCCACATCTCGGGGACCCCAACCTCGTAAGAAACAAGGGTGCCCCAGGTCTCGATTTTGAGACCTGGGAAAGCACGAACCCCACCCGACCGCCGTCGGAGTCCAGCCCCGCCCCAAGAACCAAAAAAACGCCGGCAACCTCACCCCCGATCACTGACCGCTGATCACTGCCCACTCGTTCCTTATTCCCTATCCCCTATTCCCCATTACCTGGCCCCGAGTCCCTACCCCCCGCTCCCTCCGCCGGGAAGCCCTAAAGCGTGTCGGGATCGCCGTTGTACCCGTCCTCTTCTGGTACGTCGGGGCCTTCCCACAGTGGCTCGGCGGCGATCCGTTCGGCCAAGGATGGCCCGCGCCGCTTCTTCACCGGCTTCTCACTCCCTTTCTTCGGCTCGGCCAGCGTCACCAGCAGCTTGACGCTGTCTAGGTTCCCCTCCAGGGCCTTATCCATGAGCAGCTTTGTCAGCTTCCCGCAATTCCGCCCCACCTGCCGCGCCGCCGCCTTCTTCAGCCGCTCCGAGCCGTGCGCCGCCGCCTTCACCTTGCCCGTCCGGCCCCGCGCCCCGCTCCCTTTCGTTCCCGTTTCACTCCCTCCAGTCTTTCCCCGTACCTTCTTTACCTTCACCGGCTCTGATTCTGCTTCATTCACCATGCTGCCTTCGAGCCTACCGAAAAACCTCATAATTCTCTGCAACCGCCAGCCAACCCCGCCAACTCCGCTAACTCGCTAACTCGCCAACCTGCTGCCCCAGCACCGCCCTCCACAGCCTCTCTTCCGCCAGTTCCTCCAGCGTCTTCCCTCCATCCGGCACCACGCCGTACACCACCTTGCAGCCCATCGCCTTCGCCACGCGCTCCATTGACCCGAGCGTAATCGTCTTCTTGCGTTCCCTCGCCTCCAGTTCGAACAGCGCCGATCGGTTCACGCCCATCTTGCCCGCAATCTCCGCCACCGGAACCCGCAGCGCCTGCCGCACCCCACGCAGCAGCTCGCCGGTCGGGCTGCTTCGAATCCCCGCGCGCCGGAAAGGACGCATCTCCTCATCCATCCGCCGCCGCGCCAGCTTTCTCTCCTTCTCCCGCATCGCACCCTCCCAAGTCCAAAGTCCCAAGTCCCGAGTCCCTCAGTCCCTGACCCCTGATCCCTGATCCCTGACCCCTGATCTCTGACCGTGCCCCCCGTCCCAACCCGCCTCAATCTAAACGTAGACAAAACGGCCCTAATTTTGCGCAAGAAGTGGCCCAGATTCGCAAAGAAAACATCGATCCTGGTCGCGCCTGAAGCATTTTTGTCCGCGCCCGCAAAGACATTTCAACCAAAAATCACCACCCAGACCCAGGCATTTTCCAAAGTCGAACCAAGTCGCAAAAATGCGCAGCCTCAAACCCAGACAAACCACCAGAATGCGTCCACCCAAAACCAGAGCAAAAAACACGAACCCGCTAACTCGCCAACTTGCTAACCCGCCAACGTGCCAACTTGCCAACCCGCCAACTCGCCAACCCGCTAACTCGCTAACTCGCTAACTCGCCAACCCGCAACGTGCCAACCCGCCAACTCGCCAACTCGCTAACCCGCTAACTTGCCAACGCGCCGCCCCGCCGTCCTCCCGGAGGGAGGAACCGAAAATAGCCCAGGGCAAGCGCAGCGCAGCCCTGGGAAACCGCCCGCCCGAGCCCGATCCGCCCCGTAGGGCCGGGACGAAAATCCTCCCTGGCAAAGAACGGCCATCGAGCAATCGCCGCGGCCTTCCCGCCTCCTCTGGCCAGCGAGTCGGCTGTTCAGCAAGTCGGCGAGTCAGCCGGTCCGCGGATGGGATGACAGGGGGTGGTGGCGTGAGGATCGGTTCGCGCCGCAGGGGGCCACAACGGCGTTTTCCAGGGGCGATCCCGAAAGAGGCATTTTCTTCGATCCCCGGTCCCCGAATGCGAGGGACCGGGGCCACCCGCCGACGGCCGTTTCTTGTCCTTCCGGAGGGAGCAGGGGCCTTCAGGCCCCTGGATGCAGCAGGCGAGTTGAAGGCCTTCAGGCCCGGGCCCGATTCCTCCCACCGCAGGGAGCAGGGGCTTTCAAGCCCCTGAATTCAGCGGCGGGTGGCCTAGGTCTCGATTTTGAGACCTGGGAAAGCACGAACCCCACCCGGCCGCCGCCGGAATCGGCTGTTCAGCAAGTCGGCGAGTCAGCCGGTCCGCGGATGGGCTGGCCGGAGGTGGCGGCGTGAGGATGGGTTCGTGCTGCTGCTGGCTACAACGGCGTTTTCCGGGACTGAGGCCGGCCTCAATTCCCACGTACACCAAACCGGCCTATAATGCGGGCATGAAAAAACTCGCTTGGATTCTGGGGCTTATCGCCCTTTGCTCCTCGGCATTTTTGTGCACCTCCGGATTTATCGCGCACCGCGGTATGGAGCAGGCAGCCGAAGACGTATCCAATTGGCAGATCGTTGCAGAACTTCAGGCCGATACGGATCGCACAAAATTACGAAATGACGATCTCAATATTCAAACTGATGAATCTAAGATCGAGACGGCCAGACTTGAGGGGAAAAGTGCCTCGAAGGACGAAGTGAGGCTCAGTGCAGACCGATCTTTGCTGACGCTCGACGAGGATACTCAAAGGCTGCACCAGTCAAGCGTCTTAGGACGGGACCCCAGAGCGGCCGCAGCTCAAGATTCGCTTGATGTATATACTGCAGTTTTGTCCCGAGATTATCACTTGGCATACGCCACTGCCCTTGTCTGGCCTGCCTTTGGGTTCGCAGCTGCCTTAAGTGCGAAGCAGCGCCGGCTCCAACTCGCTGGGGAGCAGTAACCGGAAGGCTCATGGTCGGCTATCCTTCCCTAAGCCGGAAAACGCATGGGTGATAAGGCGCCGGTGATTCGCTAGGAATGCGCAACGTGAGCGCGGGGCAAGCGGGAGAACGGAAATGGCATCTCAAGGTTATTGTCCCAGCTGTGGTACGAAACTACATGCAGAATGGACCTTTTGTGGGACGTGCGGTGCCCATCTGCCGTCCGGCCCGGCGTTCGACCCCACTATCTCCAAAGAAAATGCTAAGGAACCCTGGCATGACAGCGGATGGGTAATGCTAGCCGCCCTATTATTCCTTTGGCCGATTGGCATCGTCCTTCTTTGGATTAGTCCAACAGTTAAGAGGAGCAGCAAGATTGCCGTCTCAATTATGACGGCCTCTTTATTCTTCGCCGTAACCGCCTCGCTCATTCGGAGTTCAGGATCGCCGTTTGAAAGTTCGTCGTCGGCTGCCTCGCCGGGAAGTTGCCTCGTAATCGTAATGGAAATGAGAGAGATGACGACCGCTAACGGCGGTACCACCATCAACGGCACGATGAGGAATGACTGTGGAAGGAGCTACAGCTATGTCGAGATTGCTTACAAGTTATTCGACAGCGATGGAAATGTCGTTGGAACGGCCTTGGCGAACCAAAACGATCTTGGCGCAGGGGAGAGGTGGAGCTTTCATGCCGTTGGCGTGGCCAATTCTGACCACTACCAATTGGGCGAAATTACCGCTTATTGATTATCTTGGAGGAGCGATTATATGCGAATCGAAAAATGCCTTGTTGGCGAAAAGCGAATTGCACTGCGGATATGCACCTCTCTTCTTGCTCATGTTGCCCCTTCCGTGCCCATGCCCAAAAGAGCAGCTAGCGACCGCTCAGCCGTGGGGTCCGTTCGCAGGTTCTCGAAGTGCCGTTTCAGGTCACTGTTGATGTTGTATTTTGGATGGCTCTCCCAGTACCAATACTCGCCAGCGACCCAGAGGTACGCATCGAGTTCAGCGCAATTACAAGTCAACCCTGCGACCCGCCTGAGCGTTTCAATGTCTTCCGTGAATCTGTGATACCTCCTTGACTTCTTCGATTGCATCTCGCGTCCGACGTGCCGTTCGAGCATCCACTCTGCAAAGCCGTCCAGAATCGGGAGACTCGAATCGATGAAGAAATGGGCATACTTCGCAGCAAAGCTGTAATTGTTTTCGTTGGTAACCCCTCGAATCTCATTGACGAGTTCTTCCACTAAGTCCGGGCCTGTCCGGGGATTTGCTCCCGACAATACCCGCTGAACACGGTCAGCAACTTGTGCGATTGCAATGATGTTCGTTCCATAGAGAGCATTGAGCACAATCGCCTTGATTCTGACGGCATCGAGAGGATTTGGGAAAGCCCTCCTCAGTTGCTCAAATTCCTTGCTTTCCCAGCCATCCGCCCAAAATTCATTTGCGGCATCAATCTGGCTCTGCCTCAGCGGTATCGCTAGTTGCTGGATCGTTTCCATTCCGAGACCTCTTCGTGCCAGACCATTCTACCTAAGAAGTGAAACTTGGCCAGCTTTGCGTTCTCTAAAATGGCTCCTGCACTCGATCCTGAGTGAATTGTCGGCAAACCGGAAGTAACGCGAATTTCGGATCAGCCCCGCGACGGCATTTCGGAAGCGAGTAAATATCGACGGCGACGTAAACGCGGATCCCGTCGGGGCTGAAATCCCGAGTTGAACGAAGCCGCTGCGGAAGCAAGGCAGAAAACTCGCAAACTCATCGAGGAACGTCAACAACCCGGCGCCCAACTCAAGAACCAGGCCGGGCCAACCCACCCCCCGGAAAACACCCCGGCCCAGGAACCAAAACAACGCCAACCACCCCTATTCCCTATTCCCTATTCCCTTGCTCCCCTGCTCCCCGTTCCCCCGTTCCCTCATTCCCTGTTTTCTGACCCCTGAACCCCGATCCCTGATCCCTGATCCCCGAACGCCGCCTGGCCGACTCGCGAACTCGCTAACTTGCTAACTCGCTAACTTGCTAACCCCGCCAACCCCGCTAACCCCGCTAACCCCGCTCCGCTTCCGTGCTCTAAACTCACTGCAAGGCATCTTCGCTCCAAGGACCCCTCCATTGAGACAATTCCGGCGTTCCGCTCTCCTCGCCTCGGCACTCTTGCTGGTCTGGCTCGTACCGGCGCTGCGCGCGCAATCGTTTCCGGCCGGAACTGCCGCCGCTTCGGCTGCGCCGGCTGCGCCCGCCTCGGTCGACGACCGGCGCAAGGCGCTCAACGATCTCTTCCACGAGTACTGGGAGGCGGTGCTGGAGCGCTCGCCTGAGCTGGCTTCGTCTTTGGGCGACCTGCGCTACAACGACAAGATCGCCGACCGCTCAGTGAAGGCCTGCAACGAGTGGCTGGCGCGCGAGCAGGGCTGGATGCTGCGGCTGGCGGCCATCGACGACGCGGGGCTGACGGACCAGGAGAAGCTGAGCCGCGAGCTGCTGCTGCGCGAGTTTACCCAGGACCAGGAAGAGGCGGAGTTCAAAGAGTGGGAGATGCCGGTGAACCAGATGGACGGCATCCAGACCGATTATCCGCAACTGGTGGCCGAGTTGAGCTTTACCACGGTGAAGGACTACGACGACTGGATTGCGCGGCTGCACGCGATTCCCGGAGCGTTCGGGCAGGTGACGACGAATATGTCGATCGGCATGGAGGACGGGCGCGTGCCGCCGAAGTATCTGCTCGAAAAAGTGCTGGACCAGGTGAAGGAACTGGCCGCGCAGAAGCCGGAGGATTCGCCGTTTGCGCTGCCGCTCAAGAAATTTCCGGCCTCGATTGCGGCTCCGGAGCAGGAGCGGATCAAGAGCGAGATGCTGGAGGCGATCGGGAAAGATGTGCTGCCGGCTTACACGCGCTTTGCGCGCTTCCTGGAGGTGAGCTATGTGCCGGCGGGACGCAGCGAGCCGGGATTGTGGGCGCTGCCCGACGGGCAGAAGTATTACCAGTTCCTCATCCGGCAGACGACGACTACGGATTTGACGGCGGACCAGATTCACCAGATCGGCGTGGACGAGGTGAAGAAGGACGAGGCGGCGATGCTGGCCATTGCCGAAAAGCTGGGGTTCAAGGATCTGGCCAGCTTTCGCGCCAGCGTGAAGGTGGATCCCAAGCTGCGGCCGGCCTCGCGCGAGGCGCTGCTGGACGCGTACCGCGGCTATCTCAAGCCGATGCAGGCCAAGCTGCCTTCGCTGTTCGGGCGGCTGCCCAAGGCGCCCTTCGAGGTGGTGGCGGTGCCGGAGTACATGGAGAAGACCGCGCCCGACGCCTATTACCAGCCGGGCACGGCGGACGGCAGCCGGCCGGGACGGTTGTTCATCGATACGTATAACTTTGCCGACCGCAAGCTGGACGAAGTGGAGTCGACCGCGTATCACGAGGGGCTTCCCGGCCACCATCTGCAGATTTCGATTGCCCAGGAGCTGACCGGCGTGCCGACCTTCCGCAAGTACGAGTTTTATACCGCGTACACCGAGGGCTGGGGGCTGTATGCCGAGCGGCTGGGAAAGGATGTGGGCTTTTACCAGGACCCCTACTCCGATTACGGCCGCCTGGAAAACGACATCTGGCGCGCCATACGGCTGGTGGTAGACACCGGCGTCCACAGCCAGCACTGGACCCGCCAACAGATGGTGGATTATTTCCATGAGCATTCGGCCATCGGGGAGACGAGCATACAGTCCGAGGTGGACCGCTATATTGCGTGGCCGAGCCAGGCGCTGGCGTACAAGGTGGGACAGTTGAAGATTCTGGAGCTGCGCGACCGCGCGCAGAAGGCGCTGGGCGACAAGTTCGATATCCGTGCTTTTCACGACCAGGTGCTCGATTCGGGCGCATTGCCGCTGGACTTGCTGGAGGAACGCGTCGATGCGTGGATCGCCGCGCGGAAGGCGGGCGAGTGAGAGCGGAATGGCAGGCGGCGCCAGGTCTTTGACCGCGCGATTTCATTCCTTCCGCTGAGGTTCGTGCCGATCCAGGCTAGGCACAAAAGCAAAGACGCGCCGGACCTGGGGCACCCGAATTGATAGAAATTTACGCGGCCAGAGGCCTCGATGAGGGCGAGAAGGTGGAAGCGGGCGGCGAGGCGGGACTTCACCTGACTCGACATTCTTGACGGCGGCTCTTTTTTTGCGCAGGAGCTGTGCGTGGTATTCTTGGCAGTTCCTGAACGGGAGCGGCTCCGCGCCGCATCATTTTCGCTGCCGCTCGAGGTTCCGCAGCGGCCGAGGAGACTCCTATGAAGCGTATTGCTGTTCTGGCATTGTGTGTGCTGGCATGCGGCTGCTGCGTTCGCGCGCAGGTTGTGGATACGACGGTGTGCGCAGTGCTCAAGGATCCGGCATCGTTCAACGGCAAGATGGTTCGCATCAAAGGCACGGTGGCGGCGGGGTTGGATCAGTTCATCATCAAGGACCAGGATTGCGGCGATTCAGTGAACGCCATCTGGCTGGACTATCCGCAAGGAACCAAGGGCAAGGCGGGGCCGCTGGCGGTTCTGGAACTGCAGCCGGCGCACAATTTCACCGGAACGTATACAGCGCCCACGCGCACGCCGGTGACGCTCGAGAAGAGCAAGGACTTCAAGCAATTCGATTCGCTGCTTTCGCAGCCGCACATCAAGGATCCGGGAATATGCCTGGCATGCGCCAAGAACGAGGTGAATGCTACGCTGACGGGAAGGCTGGACGGCGTGGCCGACGCCAACTTGAAGCGCGACGCTTCGGGCAAGATTGTTGGCCTGGGCGGCTTCGGAAACATGAATGCATATCCGGCGCGGCTAGTGCTCGAATCAGTCGCCGACGTTTCCGCGAAGGCAGTCGATTTTTCAAACTCCGACTCGATCGTCAAAGGCGAGCCGGTGGTCTATTCCAATACCTTCGACGCATCGGACCCGACCGGGATTGCGGAGCAGTATGCCAAGTCCATGGGGTCGGACGCGGGAGCGCTCGCGATCCAGAGGGACGCGGCAGCCTACGGCAAGCGAGGCGAGAACAACGGCGTTCAGGTTGGATTCGGAACGGCCAATGAGGCCGCGGCGAAAGATGAGGCGCAGGGAACCGCGGACTCGCCGGACGGCGTCCTCTACAATTGCACGTTCGATAACATCGACCGGCTGGTGAAGCCTGAGCAGGCAGCGGTCGTGATTCACATGGGCCAGCACATCTACGATCTGCGCAATATGCCGGCCAATGAAATTGCCACTGCGTACGTACTCGAAAACAATGCGTGGGTGATCACGGTGTCGGCCGTAGCGCGGATGGGCGAGAAGTTTCTTACTTTGCCGGGAGGGTATCTGTTTTTCAGCTCCACATGGGGAGCGGCGGATCGTGACGGCAAGATGGAAGACGCGCTGACGAATTTCCTGACCAAGGATGAGTTCTTCGCCAAGTAAAGCGGCGCCGAACGATGGCAGCCGTCGCCGAGGGGCCGGGGAATGAGGGAATAGGGAATGAGGGAACGGGGAACGGGTGTGGTTGAACGGCGGTCCTTTGGGTGTTGGACCCCGGGTTTCGTGGGCGGTGCTGTCCGGCGCGGTTCTTGCTGCTGGCTTTCCGGTTGCCGATTACGAAAACAATTGATCAGCAAACTTCCAAGGAATAGGTCCTGAGCTATATAGAGTGAGGAGGAGCGCCTGATTTTGGGCAACGGCCGGAGATGCGAGGCGCAGGGGCTGAAGAGGCTGCGGAAAAAGGCCTGATTTCAGGCATTGGCTCGAAAAGCAGGCCGCAGGGGCTAAAGCCCGCGTTCAAATTGCTCGACTTGCGGCACGACTGAAGTCGTGCCCTGACACTTCGTGCTCCTTCCGGAGAGTTTTTCCGCAGCCTGTGAAGCCCACCTTCATATTGTTACGCTTGCGGAACGACTGAAGTCGTGCCCTGATACGAGACGGGCCCCCGAATCGAGTTTGCGCGATCTGGGAAGCTCACAGTGCTTCAGTGGGCTGTGTGCCGGGACCAAAGTTCAGGCCTGCCGCTCGAGCGAGTTTTTCCGCCGCCGCTGAGGCCGCGGCCTGCCGCCGGAACGCGATTTCTTGCGGCCTGCGAAGACCGCAGTCAGATCTTGGCGCTGCGAGCGCTTCGTAACGCCGAGAGCGCATAATGACTGCGCTCATAGCGGGTCAAGCCAAGAGCCGGGACGAATCCCGGACCCTGGGCGTTTTCCCGATGACGGTCAGCCCATGATTACGAGAGCGTGTTGCTGATGTTGCTGAATACAGTGTTGATGGCGGTGGCGACCTTGTTGATGCCGGCGATGGCAGCCAAGGCGACCAGGGTGATGAGCAGGGCGTACTCAACCAGATCCTGACCTTCCTCGCGGTTGATCAGGGTGTTGAATTTCAAATACAAATTCAAAAACAGGCTATTCATTTGTGTTCCCTCCAGTTCAGGAGCTTTCAGCCTCAGCGGAGGGAGCTACTCGCCCGCAAAGCAGGATTTGGTTCTGGGGTTCCTGCGGCCATACTGTAAGCGCTAATTCAGTATGCTATGGATTCCGCTCGAACCGCTGCAACTTGAGTGGTACGGTGCGCCTGGAGGTAACTGCGAATCCGCGCCGACTCCGGAACTATTGCGCGGTGGGAGCCTGAGTTTGAGGTTGACGGGAGCCGTTCTGCGGGATTTTCTGGAAGGGATGGATTTTGAAGGGCGGCATTTGCGCCGTCCCAACGGGACTCCCGGTTGTCGACGGGCCGCTCACCCAGCGTTGAAACGCTGGGCTACCATTCTTTGCGCCTCCGGCGCGGGCGTTCAGCTGCGTTGCGCTTCCGGTGCGGGCCCTCAGAGCCGGTGGAGCTGGCGCCGGTTGCTGAATTGGGATGCGAGCCGATTCTGCGAATGCCGGGGCTGGGCGCGTATCCTGTAGGTTGCACCGCGACACCGATCGAAGACGAGGAGAACCATGGCGGAGATAGCCGTTGAGGCCACGCACGCGCCGGCGCAATTACCGCAGGTGCGCGTGGCCGTACTGGGGGCCGGCAAAATGGGCGGCATCCTGCTGCAGGCGTTCTTGAAAGAGAACCTGTTCGCTCCGGATCAGATTCATGCCACCCGCACCAAGGCCGAAAGCGCGCTGGCCTTGAGCACGCAGTGGGGCGTGGACGTGAGCACCAACAACCTGGAGGCGGCCGGCAAGTCGGATCTGATCCTGATTGCGGTGAAGCCGTTCCAGGTGCCGGATCTGATCGCCGAGATTCGCCCGGCGCTGACCAAGGACAAGACTCTGGTGTCGATTGCCGCCTCAGTGAAGACGCGCTCGATCGAGGAGGCAGCGGGGCTGGAGATCGGGGTGATCCGGGCCATGCCGAACACGCCCTCGGCGCTGGGCGCAGGCATCGCGGCGCTTTGCCGCGGGCGTTTCGTCGCAGAAAAGCAGATGGAGCTGGCGCAGCGCATCTTTGAGACCGTGGGCCGCACCGTGATTGTGGAAGAGAAGCACATGGACGCGGTGACCGGGCTCTCCGGCTCCGGGCCCGCGTACCTCTACATCATCATCGAGGCGCTGGCCGAAGCGGGCGTGAAGGTGGGGCTGCCGCGCGACATCGCCACGCAACTGGCCGCGCAAACGGCCTACGGCTCAGCCAAGATGGTGCTCGAAACCGGCTACCACCCGGCGCTGCTGAAGGATGCGGTGACGACCCCGGCCGGGTGCACCATCGACGGAATCCTGGAACTCGAAGAAGGCGGACTGCGGGTGACGCTGATCAAGGCGGTGATGCGGGCTACGGAGCGGGCGCGGCAGTTGGCGGCGGGGTGAGGATCAGTTATCAGGGGTCAGGGATCAGTTTGTTGCGCTGGATTGAGGTTGGTTCTGTCCCAGGTCTGAGGCCACCCCAGCGACGAAGACCTGCCGCTGGGGGCCCCGGAAAATCCAGACCTGGGGCACCCGGTTTTTCAGATCATCCTCAAGACCGCGCGGCGGCGATTGATTTTTTGCCGCCCGCTGACCTGCTAACCTGCTGTCTTGTCTATCGAGCGTCCAACCTGGCTTCCTTCTTATATTCCCGAGATGCAGGGATTGCGCGGCGTTGCGGTTCTGGCGGTGGTGTTCTATCACTGCCATCCGCGGCTCGCGGGGACGTGGCTTTATGCGGCTTCGCTGTGGGGATGGGCGGGGGTCAATCTCTTCTTTGTGCTTTCGGGGTTCCTGATTACTTCAATTCTTCTCGAGTCGCGCGAGAAGCCGCGGTACTTCCGCAATTTTTATGGGCGGCGGGTGCTGCGCATCTGGCCGGTGTATGCGCTGGTGCTGGCGGTGGTGTATCTGGAGGCGCCGTGGTTCATCGGACCGACGGTGGCGCAGGCCATCAAGGCCGCTCCGTGGCTGGCGTACCTTTTTTTTGTGCAGAACCTGTTTCACCTGGCGCTGCCGCCGGCCATTGGACCGACGTGGTCGCTGGCCATCGAGGAGCAGTATTACTTTCTGTGGGCACCGACGGTGCGCCTGCTGAAGCGGCCCTGGATGCTGGCGCTGGTATTGGCCGCGGCGCTGGCAGCGTCGACGGCGTTTCGGCTTGCGAACCTGCGCTGGATGACGCCCACGCACACGCTGATTCATTTGGACGGCATTGCCTGGGGCAGCCTGCTGGCGCTGGGACTGCACACGCTGCGGCTGAGGCGGCGAACCTGGCTGCTAATGGGGTTGAGCGGGCTGGCGGCGGGATTCGTGGCGGCGGGCACGGTGGCCGGCGGAACGGCTTTTCTCGATTCGGCGCTGGCGGTGGGCTTTGCGGGTGCGGTGCTGGCGGCGATTGCCTCGACCGGTGCGCGGAGCCCGCTGCATGCGGCGCTCGGCCGCGGGCCATTGGCGTTTTACGGCCGCATCAGCTACGGCCTTTACATGATTCACATTGCCGTGTTCATCTTTTTTGGCTGGTTCGATTTGCGGATGGACCGCTATGGCATGGCGGGGAACCTGGCCGTTGTGGCTTTCCGGCTGGCAGCCTCGACGGCCGCGGCGGCAGTGCTGTGGTACGGGTTCGAGTCGCAAATCCTCAAGCTGAAGCGCTACTTCCAGCGAACTTCTGAATAAGCCGCCGGCGCTCCCTCAGGGGCTATCGATCCCTGTAAAAGAAATGACCGTGCGCCGTCCCTACGGGACTTCGGGGTTCAACTGTGCGATCCGCGTTCCTCACGCTCAAGCGGGGGACTGACAAACGCTGCGCATGCGGCGCGCTCAACAGGACATTCCTTATGCAGCCATCAAGAAAGCCCGGGTTCTTTTCGTGGCATTTACGGCGAGGCTGAAGCCGTGCCTTTTCAAAGCTCGATTTTTGCAACCAGCGGTGAATCGCACTCTTACCCTTGATAAATCCCACCACTTCCGACACTGCGTACTTGGGTGGAATCGAGATCATCATGTGCACGTGGTCCGGCATCAGATGACCCTCCTCAATCCGGCTCTGCTTCTGCTCCGCGAGGCGCCGGAATACCTCGCCCAGGTGCTTGCCAAGGCTGCCGTAAAGAGTCTTGCGGCGGCACTTCGGGATGAAAATCACATGGTATTTGCACTCCCACTTCGTGTGGCTTAAACTTTCGTATTCGTCCATCCGAGATCTCCTCCTCGTGTGCTTGGCGGCTCACGATCTGGAGTTTCTTGGATGGACTCCCGTAAATGTGAAACTTCTACTGCCACCCCGGCAGAGCCGGGGGGCCTCCCTTGCTTAGCTAGTTGCCGACGACGGCGGCGCGCTGTTTTTCTTTGCGCGGGACGGGGAAATAGCCGGTGCGGGTGCGGACGGTGAGCTTGCCCAGGCCCTTGGCTTCGGCGGTGACTTCGATGCGGCGGAAACCGGGCACGGAGGTGGGCTTGGTGGAGCGGTAGCCGAGCGTGTACTGGCTGCGGATGTCGCGCGCGACCTCGGCGGCGATCTGGTCGACCTCTTCAATGGATTTTGGGAAAAAGGCCATACCTCCGGTCTCTTCGGAGAGCATTTCGAGCGCGCGGCGCGCGTGGCGCACTTCAGCGCGGCTCATCTCGTCGCCGAACAGCAACCCAATGGAGTAAATGACCGGACCGGAGAGCTCCTGAACGCGATGGATGGTCTGCTCGAGATTGAGCGTGGAGGCGTTGTCTTCACCGTCGGTGATGAGCACCAGGACCTGCTTAGGACGCTTGGCGTCTTCGACCAGCTTGTCGGCCGAGGCCACGACGGCGTCGTAAAGAGCGGTGCCGCCGCGGGAGTCGATGTGGGCCAGCCCATCGCGCAGCTTGTTGGGGTCGGCGGTGAAGTCGCAGTCGATGAATGCCTCGTCAGAAAAGTTGACCACGAAGGCTTCGTCCTGGGGATTGGAGGCCAGGACCAAATCGAGAGCGCTCTTGTTGACCGAGGGGCGCTTGCGGTACATGGAGCCGGAGTTGTCGATGACCAGGCCGATGGAGACCGGGAGGTCAGTGTGCTGGAAGCTGAGCAGACTCTGCTTGACGCCGTCCTCGAAGACCTGGAAGTCGTCCTTGGTCAGGTTCTGGACCAACTGCGTGCCGTTGAGCACGGTGGCGTTGAGCACCACTTCTTCCACGTCGGTGCGAAGGATGTAGCCGCTGCCTTCCTTGGGGAGCGGAGCGGGCGCGGGCACGGGCGCCGAGCCGTCTGGCGAGCGCACCGGATCGCGGTCGGCGGGCAACCTGGGGGCTTGGCTCGGGGATTGGCCGGCCGGTTGGGACGCCACCTGAGCCGGAGCGGCCAGGGCGGCAGCGGCGGGCAATGGATGGGCTGAGAGCGTAAGCGCCGCCGCGGCAAACAGAGCCGCGCGGACCAGGTTATTGCAAAGGCGCATAGTAGCCGGTGCGAGCATAGACGGTGAGCGGAGGCAGTCCTGGAGGAGGATTCACCTTCACCTTCACTTTACGCCACTTGCCGTCGTGGGTCAGGTCCTTGGGCTTGTAGCCGATGACGTACTGATTGCGGAGCTCGGTGGAGATTTTCTCGGCGATGTCGCTCATTTCGTCCACGTCGTCGACACGGAAGAGGCGGCCGCCGGTGGAATCGCTGAGGTCTTCCAATAGCTGCGGCCCGGTGCGCTCCTCGGGAGTGGGGGCATAGGGATCGAAGATGCCGATGGAGTAGAT
The DNA here is from genome assembly GCA_963770555.1 of uncultured Acidobacteriaceae bacterium. GTDB lineage: Bacteria > Acidobacteriota > Terriglobia > Terriglobales > Acidobacteriaceae > Telmatobacter. The sequence continues at coordinate 790,642 of CAVYQC010000005.1, read as the reverse complement.
TTCGACATCGGATTCGCGCACCTGGGCGCGGACTTCGCCTTCGGTATAACGGGAGCGGTTGTCGCCGCCGTCGGAGACCACCAGCAGCGCCTTGCGCTCGTGGCGGGCGTCTTTCATTTTGGCAACGCCGTAATAGATTGCGTCGAGAAGGGCGGTGCGATGGCCGCTGCGCACGGTGGCCAGGCGCGCCTGGATGTCTTCAACGGAGCTGGTAAAGTCCTCAATCAGCTCCGGACGGTCGTTGAATCCGATCACGAAAAACTCGTCCTGCGGATTGGCGGTTTTGATGAATTGCAGGATGGCTTCGCGGGCGCGGATGAGCTTGGAGGTCATGGAGCCGGAGAGATCGAAGATGATGCCGATGGAGACCGGGGCATCTTCGCAGGCGAAACTGCTGATGCTTTGCTCGCCGCTGTTCTCGTAGACCTGGAAATCGTCCTTTTCGAGGCCGGTGACCAGACGGTTCATGGGGTCGGTGATGGTGACTGGGACCAGCACCATATCGACTTCCATGCGGATGAACGAGCCGGGATGAACCTTGAGCGCCTTGATGCCGGTTTCCGGAGGCGCCTCAGCGCCGGCGGGCTCGGCGGCGGAAGGCGTGGCGGAGGCCGGCGGCTGCACGTGCACGCGGTTGAGCTGGTCGTCCTGCGCCTGGGCGCGGGCCAGGGCAAAGAGCGCTGCCAACGCACAAAAGGACATCCATCGGCGGACCAGACGCAGGTTGCCGTCCCCATTGAGCGAAGCGTTCTGGAGGGGAGCGAATGTCATTTGACAGCACCCAATTGTTGGACGCGATAGTAGCACGATTCGCGCGTCTGGGGTGTAACCAGATTGTAATCCCAGGTTCCCTGATTCCGGGAATCCCACAAATCGGGACCATGCCGGCACTGGGATACAATCAAGCCTGAGCGGGCGGGTGGTCCAGGCGGCAGCAAGAGGAGACGCCGGCGCGCAAATTTCACGGTTTCAACGCGGAGCAAGACCTTCCTCATGGCTCGCATTTATCCGTTTCGCGCCTGGCGCTACAATCCTTCAACGGTCCGCCTGGACGACGTGGTCACCCAGCCGTACGACAAGATCTCCCCTGCCATGCAGCAGGCGTATTACCAGCGCAGCCCGTTCAACCTGGTGCGGATCATTTTTGGGCTGCCTGAGCTGTTCGATGCCGAACGGGGGGAGAGCGTCTATGCGCGGGCGGCCAAGGATTTTTGCGCCTGGCGGGAGCAGGGGGTGCTGACCCAGGAGAAGGAGCCGTGCGTGTTTGCCTACGCGCAGCGCTTCACGGCGCCGGGAACCTCGGTGGTGAAGGAAAGACGTGGATTCATTGCTCTTGGGAAGCTGCACGAATACGCGGAGCAAGTGGTTTTCCGGCACGAACAGACGCTTTCCAGGCCCAAGAGCGACCGGCTGAACCTGCTGAAGGCGACGCGAGCCCATTTCGGGCAGATCTTCATGCTTTATTCCGATCCGGCGGGCGCCGTGGAGAAAGTGCTGTACGACGGGAACGGGCCGGCCGACGCCGAAGTGAGCGACGAATATGGCGTGTTGCACCGGATCTGGTGCGTCCGCGATCCTGCGCTCATCAACCAACTGACGACCGCCATGGCCGACAAGAAGCTGATCATTGCCGACGGACACCATCGCTACGAGACGGCATTGAATTACGCCAAGGAACATGGACCGAGCGGAGGGGGAAAGAGCCAGCACAGCGCCACGCAACTGCCACAGCCGCTGTATCCCGAGGCCGCGGCGATGATGACGTTTGTGAACATGGACTCCGACGGACTGGTGATTCTGCCCACGCACCGGGTGGTTCACAGCCTGGAGGGCTTCGATGCGGGGGCGTTTCAGGCCCAAGCCGAGAAGTTCTTTGCGGTGGAGGCGTTGCCGGCGGGGGATGCGATGAGCTATGTTGAGACGCTGAAAGGGCAAACGGGCACGGCTTTTGCCGCCGTCACGGGCGCGGGGGCTGTGCTGCTGCGCTCGAAGCCGGACGCTGCGGCAGCGGCTCTGAAGGATGTGCCGGAGCGGCAGCGGCGGCTCGACCTGACGCATCTGCACTCGCTGGTTCTCGACCGGCTGCTGGGCCTCAATGAGGAAAAGGTGCGGGAGCAAACCAACATCCGCTACCTGCGCGACGCAGGAGAAGCGGTAGAGCAGGTACGCCGCGGAGAGGCCGACGTTGCCTTCCTCACCAACCCGGTGACCATGGAACAACTGAAGGAAGTGGCGTTTGCGGGGGACGTGATGCCGCAGAAGTCCACCGATTTCTTTCCTAAGCTGCTGAGCGGCCTGGCCATTTATGCGCTGGAGTGAGAGGATTCCCGACCGAGCGGGAAGGCGCTTGAGGAGGGCCGGACTGCCGATCGCCTTCTACGCCGCGTTCGGATCGATGAGCGGAAATGCGCAGGCGCCGCCGGCACCCGCGGAGCGGTACGTAGTGGTGGTGGACGCCGCGCACGGCGGCGACGACAGCGGGGGACACGCCAACGGATGGACGGAGAAGAGCGTGACGCTGGCGTTGAGCGTAAAGCTGCGCTCGCTGCTGGCGGCGCGGGGGATTGCGGTTGTGACCACGCGCGAAGCCGACACCACGCTGGACCCGGAGCGGCGCGCGGCGATTGCCAACCACGCCAACGCCCAGGCTTGCCTGAGCCTGCACGCTTCGCTGAGCGGGGCCGGCGTTCATCTGTTTGCTTCTTCGCTGGCGGCCGTGGAGCCGGCGCGGTTTGTGCCCTGGAGGACGGCGCAGGCGGCATCGGTGGAGCGTAGCCTGGCGCTCGAGGGAGTGCTGAATGCGGCGCTCGAGCACGCCGGCATGGCGGTGACTGTGGGCCGCACAGGGCTGCCCGTAGTGGACAGCATGAACTGCCCCGCAGCGGCGGTTGAGATTTCGCCCGAAAGCGCAGTCAGCCGCCCGCAAGGGGAATCGGCGACCGACAGCCTGAACGACGCCGGCTACCAGGCGCAGGTAGCGGAGGCGCTGGCGGCCGCGCTGGTGGAATGGCGAACGGATGGCGGGCAAGCGGGGGTCCACCAGCCTTGATTCCACGCTACCAAACCGTTCTCTTCTTTCTGCTGCTCGCGGCTTCGATTGCGATGGGCGCGATCCTGTGGCAGTTGCTCAATCACGCGCATCAGCGCCGGCTGCAGGGCGAAGAGTCGACTCCGACGCAGGCGCCGCTGGTGGCGCCGGCGGAGCAGGCCACTCTGATGGTCGCGGACGACAGCGACGATTCTCTGAGCACGCGGGTTCTTTCGCTGCCGCTGCCGCAGGATTCCGGCGCCCGCGCGCGCGCCATTCTGGGCAAGCTCTTGGATCTCTATGCCGCTCCCGGTGCGGCGCATCCGGCGCCGGGAGGGGCGGCTTCGATTACGCAGGTGTTTCTGCTGCCGGCCACGGGAGTCGATGCGGCCGCTACGGGACGGGCCGCGGCGGGCGCGGCGGCGGGCGATCCGCAAAAGGGCCCGGAACTGGCGGTGGTGAATCTGACCGGCGCTTTCGCCGCCGGCCATCCGTCGGGCATCGAGACGGAGAGCCTCACCTTGCTCTCGATCTGCGCCACGCTGCACGCCAACCTGCCGCGCGTGACGGAGGTCGAATTCCTGGTGGATGGCCAGCGGCATGAAACGCTGGCGGGGCACGCGGATTTGACGCGGACTTATTTGACGAGCGAGGCGGCGCCGGCGACTGCGGCGCAGCCGTGAGCCAACACTCTATTTCCATTTCGATTACGGCCGGAATCGCGGTATAATCTGGCGGTAGCCATGCGCAAGCCGATCCACATCAGGGCTCCTCGCCCCTCTCTTGAAGAGAGAGCAAAACAGTTGCGTATTCCGAAGGCTAGCGAGAGAGCGCTACAGAAACTTGTAGAAGAGTTTAAGGCACAACTTTCCCGTCAGGACGATAAACCCGAAAACGCGAACGAGCCGGAAAAGAGGCGCAAGCGTGCCTCCGCTGCCTGACCTGAATGCCGTCTTTCTGAATATTCCCTACGACGAAGAATTCCGTAGTCTCTACATTGCTTACATCGTTGGTCTCTACCAACTGGATCTGGTTCCTCATCTTGCCCTTGAAATCCCCGGTGGTGATCGCAGGCTGAATCGAATCTTTCAGCTCATTAAGAGTTGCCGTTATTCCATCCACGATCTCTCCAGAGTAGAACTGAGCGTTGCGCCCGCGGCAACGCCGCGGTTCAATATGCCTCTTGAACTGGGCATGACCATTACCTGGGCCGAGCTGCATCCAAGCCGGCACACCTGGTTTGTATGGGAGTCTGAGCCGTATCGGCTGCAGAGATCGGCCAGCGATCTGAACGGAACCGATCCCTACGTTCACAACGGGACGCCGGAGGGCGTTCTCCGCGAACTCCGGAACGCTTTCCACACCGACAATACGCCGACAGTGCTGCAAATGTTGTATCCATATTCGATTGTCATTCTCAATCTCGACGAAATCCTATTGAGAAACGGCACCAACAACGCCTACGAAAGAAGTGTATTCAACGAATTGTGCTGGCTGTCCTCAAGTCTTGCCACGTTGCTCCGCAACCGCAAACCGGCCGTCTAACTGCCATGACACCCACCATTGGCGTTTTCGATTCGGGATTTGGCGGGCTTACGGTGCTGCGCGCGCTGATGGCGCGAATGCCGCGGGCGCGGTTTGCTTTTCTCGGCGATACGGCGCGGCTGCCCTACGGTTCGAAGTCGCGCCGCACCATTGCGCGCTACGCCGCCGAGAGCGCGCAGTTCCTGGTGCGCGAGCAGGGCGCGGAATACCTGGTGATCGCCTGCAACACGGCCAGCGCGCTGGCCCTGGACGCGATTCAGGATGCGGTTCCGGTTCCGGTGCTGGGGGTGATCGAGCCGGGCGCCGCGGCTGCGTGCGCGGCTTCAGAAACCGGCGACGTGCTGGTGATGGCCACCGACGCAACCGTGCACAGCCACGCCTATGCGGCGGCCTGCCGGGCGCGCGGGCTGCGGGCGCTCGAGAAGGCCTGTCCGCTGCTGGTGCCGCTGGTCGAGGAGGGCTGGACCGATCATCCCGTGACCGCCGAAGTGATCCGCATCTATCTCGACGAGCTGCGCGCCGACGCTGCCGCGCAGGGCATCGTTCCGGACACGCTGGTGCTGGGGTGTACGCATTACCCGTTGTTGCGGCCGCTCATCGAGGGGGTTCTGGACGGGGCTTCGCCGCGAGCCATTGGCGTGATCGACTCGGCGGAATCGACGGCCGAAGCCGCGGTGAGGCTCTTCCATGGCCGCGCGGCAGAAGAGGCCGCCGGAGGCCCGAATCTTTCCGCGCCGTTTGCAGATGGGATGGAAGAAACCGAGATTCGCTGCTTCGCTACGGATTCGGTGGAAAAATTCGCGCGGCTCGGTTCGCGGTTTCTCGGGCGGCCGGTGGGCAATGTGGGGCTCGTTGATCTAGGTGGCTGATATTCTAAGACACGGTTCGCGGGCTTTTGTTCGCGCCGAGCCCGGACTCTGGAGGGGATGAACAAGCATGATCGACTTGGCGGGTAAGACGGCGGTGGTCTTCGGGCTGGCCAACAAGCGCTCCATCGCCTGGGGCATCGCGCAAAGACTTCAGGGAGCAGGCGCAACTCTGGCCATCTGCTACCAGAACGAGCGCATGAAAGCCGAAGCCGAGGACCTGATTAACGATCTGCCCGGCGCGAGCGGATTCCAGTGCGATGTTTCGAACGATGCGGAGATTGCAGCGCTGTTCGCCGCGCTCAAGGAGAAGTATGCGAAGCTCGACATCCTTGTGCACGCCGTGGCTTTCGCGCCCGCCGAAGATCTGAAGGGCGAGTTCATCAACACCAGCCGCGAAGGGTTCCGCATCGCGCACGACGTGAGCGTCTACTCGCTGATCGCGGTGAGCCGCGCCGCGGCGCCGCTGATGACCGGGGGCGGCAGCATTATGACACTCACCTACTACGCAGCCGAAAAAGTGGTTCCGCATTACAACGTGATGGCGCTGGCCAAGGCCTCACTGGAGTCAGCGGTGCGCTATCTTGCGTGGGACCTGGGAACGAAGAATATTCGCGTGAACGCCATCTCCGCCGGGCCCATCAAGACGCTGGCGGCGCGCGGGATCGGCGCGCTGGGCGACATGCTGAAGGCCCACGCGGAGCGCGCGCCGCTGCACCGCAACGTGGATCAGCTGGAAGTGGGCGGGACGGCGCTTTACCTGGCCAGCGATCTCTCCAGCGCCGTGACCGGCGAGACGATTTACGTGGATTGCGGGTACAACATCATGGGGTTCTGATTGCGCCTCAACTGCGAGGAGCGATGTCGCCGTAGCTCTCGGCGAGACACAGGCGCAGCTTTTCTTTCACCGGCGCATCCGCGAATGCCGCCTCCAGCGCCATGAGATTGGCGCGCAGAAACTCTTCCCTGCCCCAGCCAAAGACACGCTGCAAACCTTCGTACTCGCCGGTGAGCGTGGCGGGCGTCAACATGCGCGTGTCAGTGCTGACGCTGAGCGGGACGCCGGCGCGATAGAGCCGGTGGATGGGATGATGTTCCCAGTCCGCAATCGAGGGAATGATTTGCACGTTGGAGGACGGGCAAAGCTCGAGGTGAATTTTTTCGCGGCGCAGGTGTTCGACAAGGCTCGCGTCCTCGTAGCTGCGGGTTCCGTGGCCGATGCGCTGCGGATCGAGGAGGCGCAACGTTTGCCACACGCTTTCCGGGCCGCAGGCCTCGCCGGCGTGCGCGGTGCGATGGAGTCCGCGCTCGCGCGCGTGGCGGTAGGCCGCGAGGTGCGCATCGAGTGGAAATCCGGCCTCGTCGCCCGCGATATCGAGCGCTACGACGCGGCTGCCGCGAAACTGCTCGACGAGGTGCACGGTGTTCATGCTCTGTTCCTGGGTGAAGTGGCGCAGCGTACACAGAATTACGCCGGCCTCGATTCCGGTTTCGCGGCTCAGTTGCGCGACGGAGCGCTCCACGACGGCGACTACGCGTTCGGGACTCAAACCGTTCAGCGTATGAAGCAGCGGCGCGAAGCGGATTTCGGCATAGACGACGCCGTCGGCGGCGAGCTGCTCGAAGAGGTCCCCGGTGACCAGGTGAAGAGATTCTTCCGTCTGCATGAGGCGGAAGCCCATGGGCGCGCGGGTGAGGAATTCGGCGAGATTGGTGCAGCGCGCGGGGGCCGTGTAGTCGCGCTTGTACTCTTCGGGCGTGACGGAGGGGGCGAGGCGGGAGACGGCTTTGTAGCTCAACGAGCAATCGAGATGAAGATGGAGCTCGATCTTGGGGAGGGCGCGCAGGTTCATGGGGTCAGGATAGCCGGTTTGTGTTGGGGTTGGTGCTGTCCCAGGTCTGAAAATCCAGACCCTTCGACAGGCTCAGGGCAGGCTCTGGGGCACTCGCGGTCTTGCTGGACTGAGAGAGATAGGGTTGGGGTTTGTGCTGTCCCAGGTCCCAAAATCGGGACCTGGGGCACCCTCGCTGGACGGAAAAGATGGTGACGATGTTTCTGGTGGATTGAAGTTGATGGCCCTGCGGGCTACATGGCTTGAATTTCGGACCAGACGGCGGGTTCTACGGGCAGGCCGAGCCTCAAGTTTTCGGCGCGGATGCGGAGGGTTTCCTCGCCGGGATAGCGCACGCGCTTGCCCTCTTTTGCGGGCTTGGAATTGTGCAGCGAGGCGACGATCTCATCGGCAATTTGAGCGGCTTGGGGCTCAAGTCCGAAGGCTCGCGGATTGATGGCCAAAAACATTTGCGAGATGCCGCACTCGAAGACCGGATCGTGGGAGAGCTGGTGAGTGGCCTGGCCGAGCGACATCATGGCGGCAATCATGTCGAGCACGATGGAGAGGCCGGAGCCTTTCCAGTAGCCGACCGGGAGCGGACGCCAGGAGGCTTCGATGGCGGCGGGATCGCGGGTGAGGTTTCCCTGGGCATCGAAGCCGCCATCGACGGGCAGCAATTCGCTGCGCTTGCGGTAGCTCTCGAGGGTTCCGTAGGAGAACTGCGACATGGCCATGTCGAGCACGATGGGCCCAGCGGGGCGAGGCACGGCGACGACCAGTGGATTGTTGCCGATGACGCGCTCGGCGCCGCCCCAGGGAGGCAGATTGGGCATGGTGTTGGTCCAGCAGACGGCGACGAAGCCGGCCTCGGCAGCCTGCCAGCCGTAGGTGCCGCCGCGCATCCAGTGGTTGGTGTTGCCGAGCGCCACGCAGCCGATGCCGTGCTCGCGGCTGAGCGTGAGGGTACGGTCCATCATGGCCAGCGCGTTGAGATTGCCGGGGCCGCGCCGGCCATCCCAGCGCTCCAGCGCGCCAAGGGCAGCGAGGCGCCTGGGCTCCGCGTCCACTGCCACGCTGCCGTTGCGGACGGTGGCGACGTAACGCGGAAAGCGGTTGATGCCGTGCGTGTAGACGCCGTCGCAGGTGGTCTCGGCGAAGAGGCGCGCGCAGGTGGCTGCGCGGCCGGGCTCGAAACCGAGCTTGCGAAGAACGGCTGCGAGTTGTTGCTGGACTTCTGCAAAGGGAATGCGGTTCATGGGCTGAGATGAGCTTATCGCAGGGGAGCTGTGGGATGTGAAGAGGGATGGTGGGGTTTGCGGTATCCCAGGCTAGGCGCAAAAACAAAGACGCGCCGAGCCTGGGGCACCCTCGGTCGTGCTGGGTTGAAAGGATGATGGGGTTTGTGCTGTCCCAGGTCCGAAAATCCGGACCTGGGGCACCCATGGTCGCGATCGGTATGAGGACGCCGACTTGCTGACTCGCTGACTTGCCGGCTCGCTATTCCTTGAGGGTTACGGTGATTTTGCGGGTGTCGCCGCCTTCAGCCGTAATCACGATTTCGCCGGTTGCCTTTTTGCGGATGGTTTTGAATTTATCGCCCCACTCGACCAGCACCAGCGCATCCTGAGTGAGCAGCTCATCGAGACCCAGGGTCTCCAGTTGCCGCTCGCCTTCAAGGCGATACACGTCGAGGTGAAAGAGCTTGACCGGCTTGCCGTCCCGGGAGCCGTCGTACTCGTGGATGAGCGTGAAGGTGGGGCTGGTGACCTCGTCGGGCTCGGCGGCGTCGAGGGCCTGGGCGATGCCCTTGACCAGGGTGGTTTTGCCGGTGCCCAGATCGCCGCGCAGGAGCAGGAGCTGGGGCGGCTTGAGCAGCCTGGCGAGCTTGCGGCCCACCTCGATGGTGTCCGCGCCACTCTGGGTGGTGAACTCGTGAGTCTTGCCCTGCGCGGGAGGTGCGGCATTGGTCATGGTTCGGCCTCGAGTGGGTTCGCCTCCGGCGGCAGCCCCTGTAACCAAACATACCCGTTTGCGCGCCGCGAGTAAAAGCGAAAAGCCTGTGAAAGACGGGCGAGCGAGTCGGTGGCGAGCAACGTGTGCTCATCGAGCTCGCGCACGGCCAGGTCCGCGGCCAGGCCGTGCAGGTAGACGGCGGCCTCCACGGCGCGGGCGGCGTCGCCGGGGTATTGCGCCAGAAGCCCGGCGATGAGGCCGGTGAGCAGATCGCCGCTGCCGCCCTTGCCCATGCCCGGATTGCCGGTGGTGTTGACGGCGACGCGGCCATCGGGATGCGCGATGAGCGTGCGCGCGCCCTTGAGCACCAGCGTGACGCCGATGCGGGTGGCAAAGCTGCGCGCGGTCTGAAGGCGATTGGCCTGCACATCGGCGACGGTCGTGCCCGCCAGGCGCGCCATTTCGCCGGGGTGGGGCGTGAGCACCAGCATGCGCTTGCCGCGGCGCGCCAGCTTGGCCAGCAGCACGGGCTTGGCGGCGAGGATGTTGAGGGCGTCGGCGTCAAGGACCGCCGGAATAGCGGTGGAGGAGAGCAGGCCGGCGGTGAACTTGACCGTCTCAGGACTTTGCCCGAGCCCCGGACCGATGGCGAGCACGGTTTTGCCGGCCATGAGCGCGGCGATGCGGTCGGGGGCAAGATTTTCCTCGGCGATCTGGCCCGCGGCGCCGGATTCGAGCGGCCAGGTCATCAGCTCCGGCGCAATGGCGGCGACCACGGGCAATGCGGGTGCGGGCACGGCGGCCGTGACCAGGCCGGCGCCGGCGCGCAACGCAGCCAACGCCGTCATGGCGGGCGCACCGGCTTTGCCGCCCGCGGATCCAAAGGTTCCGCCCACGACGACGACGTGACCAAAGTTTCCCTTGTTGGACGCAGCGGCGCGGGGCGCGAGGGTGAGCGCGGCCGCAGAGCCGGCCCACTGCAACTGGAGAGCGGAGACGATGGCTGCATTGGGCGAGCCGATGGGCGCGACGACGATGGGATGGTCCCAGGAGCGCGTCAAGGCCGCGAAGACGTGCGCCGGCTTGGGCGCGGTGAAGGTGATGACCGCGTCGGCGGGAAAGACCGGACCGCCCGCGGCTGCGGCAGTGTCGTCGGCCGGCCAGCCGGAGGGCAAGTCGACGGCCAGAAATTGGGCGCGGCTGGTTTTTGCCCAATCGAGCGCCGCGGGAGCCAGGCCCTTGAGCGGAGGCTTGAATCCAGTTCCCAGCAGCGCGTCGACGATCAAATCCGAATCGAGTGCGTTCTTGTGGTGCTCGAGTTCGGCTGCCTCGGTGACTACGTGGACCAGGCCGTGCATGGGGCTGGTCAATTCCTGCCAGGCCAGGGCGGCGTCGCCTTTGAGCCCCTCGCGCGCGCCCAGGAGCAATGTGGTTACTTCGAGGCCGGCGCGAGCCAGCAGGCGCGCGGTCATCAGGCCGTCGCCGCCATTGTTGCCGCGGCCGCAGAGCACCGTGACGCGGCGCGCGTGAGGAAACTGCGCGCGCGCGAAGGCCGCCACGGAGGCCGCGGCCGCACGCATCAGCTCGAGGGACGGAATGCCGAACCGCTCGGTAGTGGCGCGATCGCAGGCCTGCATCTCGGCGGCGGAGAGAACGTGCATCGCATTCATGGTACGACAGGGGTCAGGGGACAAGGGAACAAGGGAATAGGGAATAGGGAATTGGGACTTGCGCGAGGCCTGTGCTCTCCCGCCCTTTCGCCAGAAAAAAGGCGAAAGGACGGGGCACGGGAATTCGTGGTAGGGCAGGGATCAGTGATCAGGGGTTAGGGATCAGTTGTCAGTTGTCAGTCGTCAGTGATCAGGGGTCAGTTGTCAGTGACTTGTGCGGGGTGGGGCGGTTAGTGCATCAGGCGGGCCTGGAGAGCGGTGGAAGCGTCAGGGCGGGTGAGGGTGCAGATGGCCCTGGTGTTGCAGTGGAAATGGATGGATGCGGGAAAGACCTGCCATCCCGGCGCGGTGCTGCGCAGCCCGCCTCTGCCGATATAGAACTGCCTTCCCGCACTGGTGGTGACCGTTCCCCTGGAGGGATTGTCGGAGACGATGACATCGTCTCCATCGATGGGCGCAGGCAAGGGCGCCACACGAGGGATGAGCGCTCTGGCGCGCGCCTGCGCCGCCTTCCGCCTGAGGTCCGCTTCGACGCTCAGCTCATGACGCATCCATTCTTCCTGCTCGGCGAGGGCGGGAAAATTGGAAGAGAAATCCCAGGATACGAGGCGCTTGTACAGCTTTACGGGGCAAAGGAGCTGACCGTTGACGACGATCTCGTCGATTTGCCCATCGTCTCCGGCCACATTCTCGACCGTGTCGCCATCGAGGGTCTTCCCCGGCACGAGCGGCTGCGCCTGATCGGGATTGGCTGCCGCGCCGGGATCGAAGGGCAAGAGAATTTCCTTTTGACAGAGCACCGAGCCGGACAGGTCTTTCATGCGGAGATTGACGGAGAGCGGGCGGGGAGGATTGCCGGCCACGGCGGAAAAACCGGGAATCTGCTGCGGAGAGAGCGCGTCGATGTGGAGCTCGTAGCCGGCCTTTCCATCCCACTTGGCGATTAGCCGCGCGCCCAATCCCGCCGAGGCGATGTTGCCGGTACCCAGATCGATAAACGAAGGCGCGGATTCCGTTTTGCTGGAGTTGAGGGCGACGAGCAGGACGACCATCAGAACGGTAAAACCCAGGACCGCGCCACCTATGAGGAGAAGATTTTTCCGGTTCAAGGCGAGCGGCTGCTGCGGTTGTTGCGGTTGCGGCTGCTGCGGCAGTTGCGTTTGTTGAGCCGGCTTTGCCGCCTGAGCCGGCTGAGGCGTGTCCAGGGCGGCGCGGAAGGAATAGAGATCGTCCTCCTTGGCGATTTCGGCGTAGGGCACTACTTCGTATTTGCTGACGATTTCGTCAGGCGCATTCGCACCCCCCGCATTCGCACCAGTCCCCTTCTGGTCCGCATCGCTCATCAGCAATCCCCAAATTTGCCGTAGTGGAAATCCCGGGCCCGCAGGACAACTGTCATTGAAACATGCGCGGGGGCTTGCGGCAACCGGGCGCCGATCGATGGGGTGAGTGGACGTATCCGCTGCGGCCATTCGGGGGCGGCAATGGTTAGAGGGCCGGGGTGAGGTTCGTGCTGTCCCCGGTCCCAAAAGCGGGACCGGGGGCACCCTTGGTCGTGCTGGGTTTGAATAGGTGGCGTTGAGGTTCGCGGTATCCCAGGCTAGGCACAAAGACGCGCCGAACCTGGGGCGCCCGGCTTTTTGTGGAGGGCGGCTGGCAGGCGGCGATTAGAACTCGATTCTGGCCTGGAAGGCGATCATGCGCGGAGAGCTGTCTCCGCCGAGGCCGACGCCGAGCAGTCCGGTGGGCGGCGAGATGGTGCTTTCGAGGGCGCCGAATTTGGCCGGGACAAATTCGCCGGGCACGCCGGCCTGAACGTTGCCGGGCAGCGCAAAATTGACATGGTTGAAGGCATTGAAACCCTGCGCGTCGAGGCGCAGCGAGAGGCCTTCGCGGAACGGAAACGATTTGGTGAGATAGAGGTCGGAGTCAGTGAAGTGCGGTCCGCGCACGGTGTTGCGGACGGCGTCGCCAAACTGGCAATGGATGGGCGAGTCGCCGCCGGTGCAGGCTCCGGTGGTGGGATCGACGACCGAGACGAAGGCCTCAGGATTCAGCCATTGCCGGGTTCCAGCTACGGTGACGCCTGGATACGGGGTTTTGCGATAGAGCGGGACGCCGGGGACCCTGTTGGCGAACCGCGGGCCGCTGCTTTGGAAGATGCCGTTGCCGTTCGCGGTGTAAGGCTGGCTGAGCACGGTGAAGGGCAGACCGCTGTGAAGGAACGCGGTGGCCGAGAGCGACCAGCCTGCGAAGAGCGCGCGCATGGCCGCGCGGGGCGATGAAAAAGGAATGCGGTAGAGTGCGAAGGCCGACAGGTTGTGGCGCACATCGTAGTCGCAGCTTCCGTACTGTCGGCCCAATTCGGCGGGCAAAGGGGAAAGAATTCCCAGGCTCGAAAACGAGAGCAGGCCGCCGTTCGAGACTTCGTCGAGGCAATGGCTGAAGGTGTAGTTGGCGCGCAGCATGAGGCCGCGCAACTGCTCGCTCACTTCAGCCTGCAATCCGGAATAACTGCTGTTGGCGCCGGTTTGAAATTCGTTCACGCTGCCGAAGCGCGGGTCGAGGGGCTGCGCGAAGGGATAGGGCGCGAAGCATCCGGGGCAGACGGTCTGATACCCGTTCAATTCGACTTGAAAGGGTTCATGCAGGCCGCGGGTGCCAACATAATCGACGCGCACCGCGCCGTGCGCGCCGGCCTGCCGTTCCACGCCGAAATTGTATTGGTAGTAGTAGGGCGTTTTGAGGGTTCCGGTGGGAAAGGTGTTCATGCTTACGGCCAATGGGCAGGTGGGCGCGCCGGGGACGATGCCCGCGCAGGGCGCGGCGCCGGCGCTGAAGGCCGCCTGAAAGCTGCGATTGGCGTTGCCGGCTGCGTCTACGGCGCTGCCGCTGACATTGGGCGCAATTCCCACGCCGCCCACCTGGCCGCCGATGCCGCCGACAAAGGTTGGCGCGTAGGGGGGATTGGCGGCGGCGAGATCCGCAACCTGGGCGGGAATAATGTCGTTGAAGACGCCGAAGCCCAAATGAAGCACGGTGGCCGGCGCGAGCTGCCAGGCCGCGGAAACGCGCGGCTGCCAGACGAAGAGCGGCGTGGCTGGAAAGAGTGAGCTCACCCGCGTCTCGATGGCCTGGCCGAGGGGCTGGCTCGAGTTGTGAGAAAGGTCGAGGAACGAGCCGGCGGGGCGCGCGAACAGGCGCTGGCGGTTGACGGGATCGGTGTTCCAGGTGGTCCGCAGGCCCGCGGTGAGGGTGATGCGCGCGGAGGGCTTGAAGGTATCCATGGCGTAGAGGTCGAGATTGCCGGCGGCGATGCGCTCGTTGAGCGAGACGGGAAATGCCTGGCTGAGCGTGTAGGCCGCGCCGTAAGTGAATTCGGCGAGATCGTTGTAGATGGCCTCGGGCACGATGCCCTCGCCCAGGTCGTAGTCGCTCACGTCGATGCGCCGGGAATTGACGCCGAACTTCCAGGTGTTGCGATCGCGCGTCCAGATCAGGTTGTCGTTGATCTGCCATTGCGTGACTTTGCGCCCCTGCGGATAGGTGTTGTTGTTGCCGCCGATGGCGGTGAAAGGCGCGCTGCCGGCGCCGGCGGCGAGCACGATGGGGAAGGTTCGAAGCACCTCGGAGAAATTATTGGGCTCGAAGATGCTGGCGTACCAGCTTGCGCCGGGGTTGAACTGATTGACGAGATCGGGACTGAAGAGATGGGTGTAGCCCACGACCAGCGTGCGCTGCGGCTGCGGCGAGTAGGAGTTGAAGATGGGGTTGAGGGGATCGGTGTAGGCGGCTTGAAGGCCGGTGTCCTGCTGGAAGCGGTACCAGACGCTGTTGTTGGCGTCGAGGGTGTGATCGATTTTGACCACGACCAGGTTTTCGCTATCGCTGTTGGTGAGCGATTGCTGCAACTGGTTGGCGCAGCCGGTTCCGTTGAAGAGATTGCCGCTGGTTTGCTGGCCGGGAAGCAGGGCTCCGGTCGAGTCGAGCGGGCAGGAGGCGATGGCGAGCGGCGTGCCGGCGGTATTGCGGTAGAGAGCGAACATCGATTTGTAGAAGGGGACTTCGGCGGGCTCGGGCGGGAGCGCCGTGCCGGTGATGACGTCGGTCCCGCCTGACGGCAATTGGCCGAGCACATATTGCTGGTAAGCCGGCGAGGGAACAACGGCTTCTGAAACCAGCGGCAGCGCGATGCGGATGCCTTCGTAATGGGCGAAGAAAAAGAGTTTGTTTTTGCGGATGGGCCCGCTGAGGCTGGCGCCGAACTCGTTGACGGTGGAGCGGGGTTTTTTGGCGATGTTGTCCGCGGTGTCGTTGGCGTGGAGAAAGTAGTTTTCCGCATTCAACCGCGAACCGTTCCAGATTTCGTAGAGGTCGCCGTGAAAGCGATTGGAGCCGGACTTGGTGAAGTAGTTTACCTGCGATGCGCCGTAACGGCCCTGATCGACGGAATAAGAGTTGGTGTTGACGGTGGCTTCTTCGACCGCGTCCAGGCCGATGACGAGATTGGTGGAGAGGCCGATGTTGAGGCCCAGCCAGGGATCGTTGGTGTCGTAGCCGTCGAGGATGTAGCCGTTGGAGGTTGCGGGCAGGCCGTTGAATTCCACATTGCCGTAGCCGCCGGGGGCCTTGGCGTCGTTCGATGAGCCGGCGGTGTTCATCAGCGCGCCGGGTGCGAATTGCGCGATGTAAGTGAGGTCCTGACCGGGGTTGGGAAGGCTGGAGATGGTTTTCGCTTCGAGGGTGGTGGTGGTGTTGGGATTCTCGAGGCTGAGCAGAGCCTGATCGGCGCGGACTTCCACCGTTTGCGCGGCGGCGGAGACGGCCAGCCTGAAATTCAAGGTCACGGTGCGGCCCACTTCCACGGCAACCGGGCCGGAGTTTTGCCGCGAGAATCCAGGCGCTTCGACGATCAGGGCGTAGTTGCCGGGATTGACCTGGGAGAAGAAAACGCGGCCTTCGGAGTTGGTCTGCGCAACGCGGGTGGCCCTGGTGTCAACATCGGTGGCGGAGATGGCGGCGCCTTCGAGGGCTGCGCCGGTCGAGTCCGTCACGGTAACGGAGATGGCGCTGGAAGTGCCGCTCTGCGCTCGCAGCGCGATCGCGCTCACCGCGGTTAAGGAAAGGATCAGGACGAAGGCGTGCTTTCTTTTGCGAGCGGGCATTCTGGACCTCCGAGGGGGAAAAGGGAGACAGGAAATCAGCGGCCCATTGCGGTCTGGATGAGCAGCCAGGCATTGAGTGCGGCGATGACTACGGCGGTAAACCAGGCCAATGCCTTCAACCAGCGGCCATTCACGAACTCGCCCATACGGGCGCGGTCGCCGGTGAAAAGCACCAATGGAACCACGGCGAAGCTCAACTGCAACGACAAGATGACCTGACTGAGGATGAGCAGCTTTTCGGTTCCCCGCTCGCCGGTGATGGCGACCACGACGATGGTGGGAATAATGGCCAGCGAACGGGTGATGAGCCTGCGCAGCCAGGGCGAGAGCTTGATGTGGATGAATCCTTCCATGACCACCTGGCCGGCAAGCGTGCCGGTGATGGCGGAGTTCTGACCCGAGGCCAGCAGCGCAATGGCAAACAGAGTGCTGGCGCCGGCCGCGCCTACCAGCGGGCTGAGCAGCTTGAAGGCGTCCTGAATGGCGGCGACTTCATAGTGGCCGCTGCGATGGAAGACGGCGGCGGCCATGATGAGAATGGCGGCGTTCACAAACAGGGCCACGGTGAGTGCGAGCGCCGAATCGATGTTGGCCATGCGCACCGCTTCGCGCTTGCCCTGCGGGGTGCGCTGGTAGCGGCGGCTCTGCACGAGAGAGGAGTGGAGGTAAAGATTGTGGGGCATCACGGTGGCGCCCAGAATGCCGATGGCGATGTACAGCATTTCGGGATTGGTGACGATGGAAAGCGAGGGCACGAAAAGGGCGCGAAAGGCCGGCCCGTAATCGGGACGGGAGAAGAACATCTGAATGCCGAACATGGCGATGATGGTGCCGATGAGCGCGATCACCAGGGATTCGACATAACGAAAGCCCCAGCGCTGCAGGAGCAGGATGAGCAGCACGTCGAGCCCGGTGATGAGCACGCCGTAGAAGAGCGGAATGTGGAAGAGCAGCTCGAGCGCGATGGCCGATCCGATGACCTCGGCCAGGTCGCAGGCGGCGATGGCGATCTCGGCGAAGATCCAGAGGACGAAGCTGGCCTTGCGCCCGTAGGCTTCATTGCAAAGCTGGGCCAGATCGCGCTCGGTGGCGACGCCTAGCTTGAGAGACAGGCTCTGCAGCAGAATCGCCATCAGGTTCGAGGCCATGATGACAAACAACAGCGTGTAGCCGAAACGCGATCCACCGGCGATGTCGGTGGCCCAGTTGCCGGGGTCCATGTAGCCCACGGAGATGAGAAATCCCGGACCGAGAAAGCCCAGCAGACGCCGCCAGGTGTACGGCGACCGGGAGAGGCTTACGCTGGAATGCACCTCAGGCAAGGAGGGCTCGGTGAGGGCGATCCGGGATACGATCTCAGTGGACATGGGTTACGGGTAAGAGACCGCAAGGGCCTCTCAACTCAAGTATGCCACAGATTCTTAATTACGGTTAACAAAAATTATTATGTTAAATTACGAGGAATTTTCGGATCGAGACCGGTGCGGTCCCCGGCCCCAAAAGCGGGACCGGGGGCACCCGCAGGTTCAGTACACCCGGCTTTTTGTAGTTGGGGTTCGTGCTGTCCCAGGTCCCAGAATCGGGACCTGGGGCGCCCGAGGTTCGTGGTTTCCCGAAAAAGAAGGGCACGGAGATTCGTGGGATGTTTGAAGAGGGATGGTCGAGATCCTCGCTTTCCCAGGTCTGAGAATCCAGACCTGGGGCACCCTCGGTCTCGCTGGATTGAAAAAGATGATGTTGGCGGTCGTGCTGACCTATCCTTTCGCCTGATCCGCGGTCAGACGGCGGGGCGGAGCCAGACTGCGTCGGCGGCGGGGCGGCCCAGGATGGACAGGCCCGTATCGAGCTCGATCTGCACCGTCTGGTCGTAGTTCTGGCTGACGACGCGCAGGCTCTGGCCGGGCCCGATGCCGGCTTTGTGGAGAAAGAGCAACAGCTTGGGATCGCGCTCCTGGAGGCTGGTGACGGTGTAGCGCAGGCCCTCGCGCGCCTCAGAGAGCGGGGTTTCGCCGCGGCGCTTGCGCTCGGCGGGCCGCTCCGGCAACACCGCGTTGCCGTGAGGACAGGCGCCGCCTTCGCCCAGTTTCTCGCGCAGCTTGGCCTCAAACGCGGGAGAAACCGCGTGCTCCAGCCGTTCGGCTTCCTCGTGAATTTCGTGCCAGCCCATGCCGAAGACCTCGCTCAGCATGCGCTCGATGAGGTGGTGGCGCAGCGCGGTATGGTAGGCGGTCTCGCGGCCGGCGGGGGTGAGGCGCACGATGCCGTCCACGCCCACTTCCACGAAGCCGTCGCGCCTGAGGCGCTTGAGGGCCATGGTCACGGCGGGCGCGGAGACTTCAAGCCAATGCGCCAACAGCGCCGGAATGACCTCGCGCCCCTCAGCCTCGGCTTCCAGTATGGCCTTGAGGTAATTCTCTTTCGAGACGTGGATGGAGTCTTTCATGATTGTGCTGCAACCCAGTCTAAATGAGCTTCCGGCCTCTAGCTCCTAGTGTACCGTCCCGGCTAATTCTTTACAGCGGCGAACCTTGTCGAAGATAACGTCTGCGGTAGCCTTCCAGACGAATGCCTTGGGCGTGTCGTTCCAGGTCGTAAGCCATGCATAGATGGCGCGTTCCAGTTCCTCCACGGAATGGAAGGTGCCGCGCCGGATCATTTTGTCAGTGATGAGTCCGAACCACCTTTCCACTTGATTGAGCCATGAGCTGCTGGTGGGCGTGAAGTGGAAGTGGAAGCGGCGGCGTTTTTGGGGCTTGAGCCAACGCTGGACTTCGGCGCCCTTGTGGGTGCTGTAGTTGTCGAGAATGAGGTGGATGTCGAGCTCCGCAGGGACTTCATTTTCCAGTTGATTCAGGAAGCGGATGAATTCCTTGCCGCGATGGCGAGGCAGGCAACTGCCGATGACCTTGCCATTGAGGATATTGAAGGCGGCAAACAAGGTCGTGGTCCCGTGCCGTATGTAGTCATGTGTCTGGCGTTCCGGCAGTCCCGGCCGCAAAGGCAGGATCGGAGCGGTTCGGTCCAGGGCCTGAATCTGGCTCTTTTCATCGACGCAAAGCACCAGAGCGCGATCCGGCGGGTCGAGATAAAGGCCGACAACGTCCCGCACCTTGTCTTCAAACTTCGGGTCATTGGAGATTTTGAACTTCTCCAGGCGGTGCGGCTGCACGTCGTAGCGTTGCCAGACACGCTGCACCATCATGCGGGAAACGCCCAACTTGGCGCCCAGCACGCGGGCGCTCCAGTGGGTGGCCCCAGTTGGCCTGGTCTTCAGGGTGGTATCCAGAATCCTCTGCTCCAGTTCCGGAGTCAGGATGCGGCGTGACCGCTGGCGCTTCTGAGGCGCGCAAATACCAGCCGTGCCGCACTTGGCAAATGCAGCCCGCGTGGCCAGCACGGTCGGTCGCGACAAACCAGTTTGCTGAGCAATCGCATGATTCGCCACGCCTTGGCTGGCCAACAAGATGACCTGACACCTGCGAACAATCTTCTGCGGCGTAGCCCCGGTCCGCAGCAGGGATTCCAACTGATGTCTCTGCCCTTGGTCGATGGTCAAAGCGGCGGCAGCAACAAACATGCCTCCCATTGAATCACGAATTGACGATATTGTCAATAATTATATGGGACGGGACACTAGCTTCCAGCCACCTGTCAAGAACAGCACCGTTGCTTCGAGACGAAGCAAAGCCTCCAGCTTCGGTCCTCAGCCAGCGATTGGAGCTGACAAGAGAAAGCTAGGAGTGTGTCGGGGATAGATTCCTTTTGCGTGTAAATTCAAGATTTTATCTGGCCGCTCAGTTACGATGCTGGCTATGGGTAAGAGTTTTATTCCTGACGACGTGAACCAGTCGTTGTTATTCCCTCCCTCGCTTCACGATTGGCTTCCGGAGCGGCATCTGGCGCGTTTCCTGGTGGATGTGGTGTCGGCGCTGGATCTGAGCGCGATCTATGCCTCGTATGAGGAGAAGGATGGGCGCGGTCAAGCGGCGTATGCGCCGGCGATGATGGTGCGGGTGCTGCTGTACGGCTACGCGACGGGGGTGTACAGCTCGCGCAAGATGGAGGCGAAGACCTACGACGACGTGGCGTTCCGCTATCTTTCTGCCGACGCGCATCCGGACCACGACACCATTGCAGAGTTTCGCAAGCGTCATCTGGAGGGGTTGGCCGGTTTGTTCACGCAGGCGTTGCTTTTGTGCGAGAAGGCGGGCCTGGTGAAGCTGGGCCATGTATCGATCGACGGGAGCAAGATCAAGGCCAACGCCAGCAAGCATAAGGCGATGAGCTATGCGCGGATGACCGAGACCGAGCAGCGTCTGAAGGCGGAGATCGAAGCGCTGCTGAAGCAGGCCGAGGATGTGGACGCGGCCGAGGATGCGCAGTACGGCAAGGGCCGTGGTGGGGACCAGTTGCCGGAAGAGCTGGCGCGGCGCGAGAGCCGTTTGAAGAAGATCGCACAGGCTAAGGCGGAGTTGGAGCAAGAGGCGCGGGAGAAGGCGGAGCGGGAGCGCGCCGAGGCAGAAGCCAAACTGGCCGCGCGGCGCGACGGGCAAGAGCGGACGGGCAAGAAGCAGCGCGGGCGCGAGCCCCAGGTTCCCGATCCCGATAAGGCAGCGCCAGCCCCGAAGGCGCAGCGTAACTTCACCGATCCGGAAAGCCGCATCATGCCCGACGGAGCCAACAAGGGCAGCTTCGTGCAGGGCTACAACGCGCAGGCGGCAGTGGACTCGACAGCGCAGGTAATCGTGGCCGCAGAGGTCACGCAGGAAACCACGGACAACCACCAACTGCTGCCGATGTTAGGCCAGGTGAAAGAGAACATGGGCCGCCAGCCGGACGCGGCCAGTGCCGATGCAGGTTACTGGAGCGAGGCCAATGCGACAGATGAAAGCGTAGCTGGCATCGATCTGCATATCGCCACGGGACGCATGAAGCACGGTGAAACCATCGAGACAGTTAGCGAGCCGCCGCCGCACCAGGCCACGGCCAAGGAAGCAATGCGGCACAAACTACGCAGCGAGGCAGGGCGATCCATTTACAAGATGCGCAAGGCGATCGTCGAGCCGGTCTTCGGACAGATCAAGGAGCAGCGAGGTTTTCGGCGATTCAGCTTGCGCGGCCTGCAGAATGTTCGCCGCGAGTGGAAGCTGGTGTGCCTGACCTCGAATCTGCTCAAGCTGTTCGGCTCAGGGTGGACCCGGCAGGCCGCTTGAGGGTGCCAATTCCATCCCGTTCAGACGCTCGTCCGCTACCTCAAAAGCGAAACCACTCGATCCGTAACCATTGGCTGCATCGCCGACTCGCACAAGCAAGACAGAAATCTCGACCCAATACCGGAAAGCAGAACTGCTATCTCCGACACACTCCTAGAGGCTAAAGGCCAGCGGCTAGTGTCCCGTCCCATATAATTATTGACAATATCGTCAATTCGTGATTCAATGGGAGGCATGTTTGTTGCTGCCGCCGCTTTGACCATCGACCAAGGGCAGAGACATCAGTTGGAATCCCTGCTGCGGACCGGGGCTACGCCGCAGAAGATTGTTCGCAGGTGTCAGGTCATCTTGTTGGCCAGCCAAGGCGTGGCGAATCATGCGATTGCTCAGCAAACTGGTTTGTCGCGACCGACCGTGCTGGCCACGCGGGCTGCATTTGCCAAGTGCGGCACGGCTGGTATTTGCGCGCCTCAGAAGCGCCAGCGGTCACGCCGCATCCTGACTCCGGAACTGGAGCAGAGGATTCTGGATACCACCCTGAAGACCAGGCCAACTGGGGCCACCCACTGGAGCGCCCGCGTGCTGGGCGCCAAGTTGGGCGTTTCCCGCATGATGGTGCAGCGTGTCTGGCAACGCTACGACGTGCAGCCGCACCGCCTGGAGAAGTTCAAAATCTCCAATGACCCGAAGTTTGAAGACAAGGTGCGGGACGTTGTCGGCCTTTATCTCGACCCGCCGGATCGCGCTCTGGTGCTTTGCGTCGATGAAAAGAGCCAGATTCAGGCCCTGGACCGAACCGCTCCGATCCTGCCTTTGCGGCCGGGACTGCCGGAACGCCAGACACATGACTACATACGGCACGGGACCACGACCTTGTTTGCCGCCTTCAATATCCTCAATGGCAAGGTCATCGGCAGTTGCCTGCCTCGCCATCGCGGCAAGGAATTCATCCGCTTCCTGAATCAACTGGAAAATGAAGTCCCTGCGGAGCTCGACATCCACCTCATTCTCGACAACTACAGCACCCACAAGGGCGCCGAAGTCCAGCGTTGGCTCAAGCCCCAAAAACGCCGCCGCTTCCACTTCCACTTCACGCCCACCAGCAGCTCATGGCTCAATCAAGTGGAAAGGTGGTTCGGACTCATCACTGACAAAATGATCCGGCGCGGCACCTTCCATTCCGTGGAGGAACTGGAACGCGCCATCTATGCATGGCTTACGACCTGGAACGACACGCCCAAGGCATTCGTCTGGAAGGCTACCGCAGACGTTATCTTCGACAAGGTTCGCCGCTGTAAAGAATTAGCCGGGACACTACACTAGAAGCTGCTTTTCTCACTTCACCCAGACCTTGGGCTCGACGGAGAGGCCGGGGCGGAGTTCGTGGTTGGGGTCTTCCTGGGCCAGGTTGGTGAAGTCGATGCGCACGGGAATGCGCTGCACGACTTTGACATAGTTGCCGGTGGCGTTCTCCGGCGGGAACAAGCTGAGCACGGAGCCGGTGGCGCCGCCGATCTGGGTGACCCTGGCGCTATAGTCCTTGCCGGTCGAGTCCACATGAACCTGGACCTTCTGGCCGGCCTGCATGTGGCGCAACTGGGTCTCCTTGAAGTTGGCGGTGACCCAGAGATCCTCGAGCGAAACCAGGGTGAGCAGGTTCTGGCCCACGGAGACATTCTGATCGATCTCGACGCTCTTGCGGGTGATGATGCCGGCCGCGGGCGCGACGATCTTGGTGTAACTGAGGTTCAATTCGGCTTGATCGAGCGCGGCCTGGGCCTGCTCCACCTGGGCTTGCGCCTGGCGGGCGCGGGCGTTCTGCACGGCCACCTGCTGGGGACCGGTCTGGGCGTACTTGAGGCCGGCCTCGGACTGCGCCATCCGCTCGCGGGCCACGCGCACGCCGTCCTGAGCGGCTTTTTCAGTGGCCTGGGCGTCAGCCAACGAGGCCTTGGAGGCGTCGGCGGCGTCGACAGCGGCGTCGTATTGCAGCTTGCTGATAACGTCTTTCTGGACCAGCGGCGTGTAGCGGTCGAGGTCGGCCTGGGCCTTGACGTTATTAGCCTGGGCTTCGGCCACGCGCGCCTGCGCGGCCTGCAACTGCTGCTCAGCCTGGGCCACACCCGCCTGGGAACCGCTCAGGTCGGCGCCGGCGGAGCTGAGGTTGCTGCCGGTGTTGACGGTGGTGATGGGCACGGTGACGCTGGCCACGGCAAGGGCTGCCCTGGCGCTATCGAGCGCGGCCTGGGCGTTCTCGACGGCGACCTGGAAGTCGCGGGGGTCGAGCTCGGCGATGGGGTCGCCGCGGTTCACCTGCTGGTTTTCGACTACGTCGACCTGGATGACCTGGCCGGCGATGCGCGCGCTCACCTGCATAAGATGGCCGTTGACCTGCGCATCGTCAGTATCTTCGCTGTAGGTGGAGCGCCACCAGATACCAAGCGCAACCAGGGAAAGCAGCACCACGACCGCCACGATGATTCCACGGCGGCGCCGGGGCGGCTGCGCGATTTCAGTGTCTGCGACCGGTTCTTCTTTCACCGGTGTTGCCGATGTCTCCGCCACGTTTACTTCCCTCCCAGATAGCTTTTGTAAGTTTGTCCGGCTCCCAGGGCGCGCGCCAGGCTGAGCTTGGCTACGTTGTCGCGGTAGAGGCTGACGACGTATTGATCGTTGGCCTGAGCCACGGATTGCTGCGCCTGGCTCACCGCCAGATTGTCACTGACTCCGTTCGCGTACCGCTGCTGCGCTTCCTTGAGAGCCTCATTGGCCAAGTCCACGCTGGAATGGGCGACCTCAACCTGCTTTTGCGCCGATTGGATGTCGAGGAGCGCGTCGCGGACGTCGGCGTCCACCTGGGCGTTTTTGTCGCTCAACTGGGCCCTGGCCGTGTCGAGGTTCGCCTGCGCCTGCTGGGCTTCGCCGCGCAACTCAAATTCTTTAAAGACCGGCACGCTCAGGGTCCCGGTTGCGTCCACGGTGCCGTGCGAGTGGCTGAGCGTGGTGCCGATGTCGCCGTAATCGGCATCGGCTTTCACGGTGGGCAGCCGTTCGGCAGCAGCCGCCTTGCGCTGCTCTTCGGCCGCTTTGGCCTGCTCCACGAGCGCGGCCAGATCTTTGCGATTGGCGTGAGCCTGGGCGATGAGCGCGGCGACATCGAACTGGTCGAAGACGGCGTAGGGGGCCTGGTCAGTGAGCGTGAAGCTTTGCGCCAGCGGCAGCCCGATGGTGCGGGCCAGGGCCAGCTTGTCTTTTTCGAGCGCATCGCGGGCCGCGATCAACTGCTGCTGCTGCGACTGGTAATCCACGCGCGCCCTCAATTCGTCGAGCATGGGCGCGGTTCCGGCGTTGTGGTTGGCGACCGCCTGGTCGAGCGAGACCTTGGATGTCTGGACCTGGGCTTCCACGCTTGCCACCTCGGTTTGATCGGCCAGCACCAGCAGATATGCGTTGCCCACGGTGAGCACTACCATGTCGCGGGCGTCTTCGGCCGACAACTGCGCGGCGGCAAAGTTGTGGCGCGCGGCAAGATAGTTGCGCAAGGAAGGCAGATCGACCAGCGACCAGCTCAGCGAAGCCCGCACGTCGGTGTATCCGAAGGGCCCGATGATTTTGGGAAAGTCGGGCAGGCGCAATCCTTCCGCGGGCAGATCGACCTGTTGGACGGCTTCCCTGGCATTGAAATCGACCGAAGGCAGAAGCGATTGCAACTGGCTCAGCCTCTGGGCGCGAGCCGAAGCGGTTTCAGTGCCGCTGAGGATCATACCCAGATTCGCGGTCAATCCGCGCTGGATGGCGTCATCGAGCGACAGGGCGACCGGCTGAGGCGATGCTTCGCCGCTGACGACGCTACCCTGAAACGAACCCGCGGTGGGAGGCGCGGCCTGGGGCGGCGATTGACCAGCCGCTCCAACGGCGGGCAAAATGGCGAGGCTCAAAAGAAGGCCGGCCGTACAGGCGCAGATTTCATTCTTGACGATGTGTTTGGACAAATTCAACCTTGATCAACTCATGGCGAGCGTTTTCGCCTGAAACTGGCTGTTACAGAGTGGATGCATGGGATTGCGACGGCGCTTCGGAAAGTGAGCGCGGCGCACCCATATAACGCTCACTCTAAACCTTCAAGTTGCTGGAATGACAGGAAAATTCAGTTCCGGCCGAGTGGGCCAGCGGAGAATTCACTTAAGCTGCGCTCAAGCCCGAACTGGAATTGCGGCCCCGCCGTGCCAGCCCTGGGAATCAACGCGCGGCGGAAGCGTGGATGAGTTGCGAGGCCAGCGAACAAAGGCCCTGGCGGAAAATCTCGCGAACCGAATCGGGGTTCCAGCCGGCGGCGGAGGGTCCGCCGTGGGCGGCAAGCAATTCAGCGGTTTGTGCGGCGGAGAAGCCGGCAACGGCGCGCAGCGCAAAGACGGTGCGCAGGGCGGTGGGCAGCTTTGCCAGCCACTCGCGTACCCGGTCGCGGTCGGGTCCCGCAATCATGCGTTCGAGTTCTTCTTGGGAGACGCCGGCGGCTTCGAGATCGTCGTCTTCGATGCAAGTGGAGGGCGCCGGGGCGCCTTGGGGCGCGGCCAGACTGCCGGGGTCGCGGCGCACGATGGTCTCGACGGCGGCTCTGGCCAGGGCCATACGGCTGCTCTGGCGCGCCTCCTGCGGGTTTTGGCAAGCCGAGATCTCGGCGGTGGCCACGGCGACCTCGACCAGCCGGACGCTTTCTTCGCCTTCGCCCACCAGCATGGAAGCCAGGCTGTAGAGGCCGGCGGCAATGCGGTCAAAGATTTCATCCATGCCTGAGAAGGCCTGGGAAACCGTGGCCTCGTCTTTCGGCCGGCCGTCCAGGAGGCCGTGCATGCGTTTGGAGAAGGCGTAAGCGCTCTCGGGCATGGGTTGCGGAGGGAACAGGCTGGAACCGGGAGCCGGGGAATTCTGAACCATGGAGCGTTCTCCTCTCGGGAGGGTCAGGGAAAGCGGCCCTCTCTTTCATCCTCGCCTGCCCGGTTCGCGGCGTCAATGTGGATGGGAAATCGAGAGATGGAGCGGAGGTATCCCCGGTCCCTGAATCGGGACCTCCACCCCACGGACCAAGACCTGTCCGTGGGGACCCCGGGGAACTGGGGCACCCGGGGTTCGCGCTTTTCCACGGTTCAGTGTTATCCCAGGTCCCAGAATCGGGACCTGGCACCCGGCGTCCGGTGGGAGAGTTCAGGGTTCGTAGGTGCCGGGCTGGCGGTAGGGCGAGGCGGCGGCGTAGCGGCGCTCCTGGCCGCGAGGGTCTTTTTCGATGCGGGGAGGGTTGTCCCAGATCATGGTGTTGCGTTGCGCGAGGTCGTAGGCGGGCCAGAAGGGCAGGCCGGGATGGTTGGGATTGCCGGTGGCGGCGTAGTGGATCAGGGTCCCGGACATGAGATCGGCGAGCGGCTGGGCGGCGGCCATGTCTTCGGCTGAAGAGCCGATCTGGCCGGGCGCGGCGTCAAGATTGCCGAACATGAAGGGAATGTCGATGGTGTGCATGGCGCGGGCGCCGGGCGCGTTGCGATGCCAGTTCATCTGGTAGACCCAGGTGTGCGGCCGGCTGATGGGGTTAGCGGCGCGGCGCTCGGCCTCCAGCACCTGGCCGGGCCAGGCGCGAAAGGCGGTGGCCGCGGCGATGACGATCTCGATGGGCGAGCGGTCGGGGTAGAAGCCGCGGAATTTCTGGACGACCTCTTCGGCGGTGTAAGGGCCGAGATAGATGGCGACGGCGTTGTGGAGGGCGGCGGGCGCATCGTCCCAGGTGAGCGCGCCGCGCCAGGGCACGGCGGTTTCGTCGTGGGTGTTGCCGAGGATCATGGGCACCGATTCGGAGAGCGGGGGCGCGTCGGGAGTGAAAGGATCGCGGGGGAGAACGACGTGGTCGACGACCGGGAGCCAATCGGAGCTGGTGGAAGCGGCGGCGGACTGGATTTTTTCCCAGGGGATGGTTTTGAGGTCAGAGAGATTGGCGGACGCGATGTTGAGCTCGGCGAGCATTTCCCCGGTGCGCTGGGCGGCGATGTCAATTGGAGCGCCTTTCACCTGCTGGCCGCTCATGGTCATGACGCGATGGAAGAGGCCTTTGGCGGCAGGCATGGCCATGAGCGTGGCGCACTTGGCTCCTCCTCCCGATTGTCCGAAGATTAAAACGCGGGAAGCGTCGCCGCCGAATTCGTGGATGTTGCCGCGCACCCACTGAAGGGCCAGCACCAGGTCGAGCATGCCGACGTTTCCGGAGTCTGGATAGGTCTTGGGGTCGATCGCGGCCAGATAGAGAAAGCCGAAGGCGTTGAGGCGGTGGTTGACGGTGACCACGACCACGTCGCCGCGGCGGCAGAGGCGCTTGCCGTCGTAAAGCGGGCTGTTGACGGAGGCGTTGTTGTAGGCGCCGCCGTGAAAATAGACCAGCACGGGACGCTTGCGGTGGTCGCGCAGCGCGGGCGTGAAGACGTTGAGGTGCAGGCAGTCCTCGCTCTCAACGCCGGCCTCGGGCAGGGCGCGCGGCGCTGCGCCCGCAGGACCCAGACTGGGAGCGGCGAGCGCCTGCGGGCCGCGCATCGCGGCAAGTTGCGGGGCGCGGGTGGTGAAGGCGTCGCAGAGTTTGACACCGGTCCAGGGGGTGGGCGGCAGCGGGGCCTGAAAGCGGACCGGCGCGGTGTCAGCGCCGTAGGGGATGCCGCGAAAGACGTTGATGCCGTCTTCAAGCGTGCCGCTGATGGAGCCGTACGCGGTTTTGGCGACGGGCGTGGATGGCGGCTGAGCGAATGTCAGCGGACCGCGGCGCAAAGCGAGAGAAGCGGCGGCGATTCCGGAGTAGCGCAGAAGGGTGCGGCGAGGGAATGTCTTCATGGTGGACTCACGGCGTGAACCAGGCGAGATTGGGGGACACTTCATGGTATCGCTCGCAGGTCAATGCGCTGCCACGTGGTTTTTTTCCGGCTTTAACATGGACGCGGGCCGCGGCCTGTCAACATGGACCGAACAGGAGAGAACCGCAGGAGGCGCGCGTGAGCGTGCCATAACCGGCGTGGACGCTGTAGACTGCCAACACGGCGCAGGAATTTGAACCATGGCCAGGAATAACCAGAAAGCGAAGCTCTTCAACGGCCGGGACCACTCCTGGATGCAGTTCAACCGGCGCGTGCTGGAAGAGGCCGAGGACGCGGCGAATCCGCTGCTGGAGCGGGTGAAGTTTCTGGCCATTACCGGCTCCAATCTGGACGAGTATGTGGAGATACGCCAGGCCGGGCTGATGCAGCGCATTGAAGACGGGTACCGCGAGCCGGGCTACGACGGGCTGCGGCCCGACGAATCGCTCAAGACTTTGACCGCCGACATTCACGAATTTGTGGCCGCGCAGTACCGCTGCTGGAACAAGCAACTGCTGCCGGAGCTGCGCAAGCATGGAGTGCGGCTGCTGGAGTGGGCGGAGCTGAGCGAGGAGGCCCAGGGCTTTGCGCACGACTACTTTCAGCGCGAAGTGGATCCGCTGCTGACGCCGATCTCGATTGACCCGGCGCATCCCTTCCCCAGGGTGCTGAACAAGGCGCTGTGCCTGGCGCTTCTGCTCAGGGCCAAGCGGCGCAGCTCCGGGCCGCAGGTGCTGGGCGTGGTGACGGTGCCGCGGGCGCTGCCGCGCTTTGTGCGCCTGCCTTCGGCCGAGGGACATCACGATTATCTGCTGCTGCAGGATCTGATTGCGCAGCACCTGGCCGGCATGTACCGCGGCTACGAGGTGCTGGCCCACGCTTCGTTCCGGGTGACGCGCAACTCCAACCTCTACTTCGAGGAGGAAGAAGCGCGGTCGCTGCTCGAAACCATCCGCGTGGAGCTGCACAACCGACGCAAGGGCGACGCGGTGCGGCTGGAGATCGAATGCGAGGCCGACCCGGAGATCGTGGAGCGGCTGCGGGTGAACTTCGAACTCGACGCGGACCAGGTTTTCCGCGGCGACGGCCCGGTGAACCTGTCGCGGGTGATGTTTTTCTACGACGACGTGAAGCGGCCGGAGCTGAAGTTCCAGCCGTTCACGCCCAAGGCGCTGGTGCTGAGCCGCAAGTCGACAGGAATTTTCGATGAGCTGCGCCACCGCGACATCCTGCTGCACCACCCCTACGACTCGTACGACCCGGTGGTCGACTTTATCCAGCAGGGCGCGCAGGATCCGGCGGTGGTGACCATGAAGCAGACGCTCTACCGGACGAGCAACGACTCGCCCATGTTCCAGGCGCTGACCGAGGCCGGCGCGACCAAGGAGGCCACGCTGGTGGTGGAGCTGATGGCGCGCTTCGACGAGGCCTCGAACATCCGCTGGGCGCGGAGCATGGAAGACGCAGGCGTGCAGGTCTTCCACGGAGTGGTGGGGCTGAAGACCCATTGCAAGCTGGCCATGCTGGTGCGCCGCGACGAAGACGGGCAGACGCGCCGCTACTGCCACCTGGGCACCGGCAACTACAATCCCGTGACCGCGCGTTTCTATACCGACCTGAGCCTGCTGACCAGCGACCCGCAGATCACCGAGCGCGTGCACATGGTCTTCAACTACCTGACCGCGCACGCAGAGATCGACGATTACAGCCCGCTGCTGGTGGCTCCGCTGACCATGGCGGAAAGCTTTCTCCGCCTCATCCGCCGCGAGCAGGAACACGCGCAGGCGGGGCGGCCGGCGCACATCATCGCCAAGATGAACGCGCTGCTGGAGCCCTCGGTGATCGAGTCGCTCTACCAGGCGTCGCAGGCAGGGGTGGCGGTGGACCTGATCATCCGCGGACTCTCGATTCTGCGGCCGGGGGTGAAAGGGCTTTCGGAAAACATTCGCGTGCGGTCGATCGTGGGCCGGTTCCTGGAGCACTCGCGCATCTTCCACTTTGCCAACGGCGGCGAGAGCGAATTCTATCTGGGCTCGGCCGACTGGATGCCGCGCAACCTGTTCGAGCGCTGCGAAGTGGTGTTTCCGGTGCGCGACCCGGCTTCGATCGCGCGCATTCACGATGAAATTCTGCCCGCTTACCTGGCCGACACCACCAAAGCGCGCCTGCAGCAGGCCGACGGGAGCTACCTCCGCGCCAACAAGGTGTTGAAAGATGCGCCGGCTTTTTCCAGCCAGGATTTTCTGATGCAGCTGGCGGAGGGGAAGGTGGATCTGGATGCGATTCCGCAGGCGCACAAGGGCAAGGGGCCGGTGAAGGTGGAGCAGAAGAAAGAGAACGCGGCGGATTGACGGGATTCGAGAAGTTGCGAGTGAGTGCCGCGGTATCCCAGGCCCCAGAATCGGGACCTGGGGCACCCAACTTTCCTGCCGTTCGGGTTATTTGGGTTTGTGCTTTCCCAGGTCCCAGAATCGGGACCAGGGGCACCCACTTAAAAGAGCGCGGGGAGTGAAGGCGCGAGTCTTTTAGAATTGAATCAATGGCGCTGACCTTCCCCAATTCTCCGGCGCAAGAACTGACAGGAAAATCGGAGCGAGCTGCTCCGGGTTCCGCATCCGGGATGCGCTGCGTCGCGTCCGCGCGGCGGGGGCGCATCGACGCGCCACGTTGGCTGGCGCTGTGGCACCTGGCGAGCCTGGATGCACCGACCGTGGCCGTGGTGTGGTCGATGGGATTTGCGTGGGCGGCGGGGGTGCGGCTGCCGGCGTGGGTTGGGTTCCTGCTGGCGCTCGCGGTATGGGCCGTTTATGTAGCGGACCGGCTGCTCGACGTGCGCGCCGGATTGCGCTCGAGTGAAACTGGTCGGCTCCGCGAGCGCCATTCTTTTCACTGGCGGCACCGGCGCGTTTTATTGCCGCTGGCGGTGACGGCCGCGTGCTGTGCCGTTGCGCTGATTGCGGATTGGATGCCGGCGGTGGCACGGGAGCGGGATTCGCTGCTGGCCGTCGCCTCGCTGGCTTATTTCGCACGGGTTCATTCCGGCCGCGGGCCGCGGCCGTTCCTCTTGCCTTTACTCACCAAAGAGCTGCTGGTGGGGGTGCTGTTCACCCTTGGCTGCGCGTTGCCCGCGGCGGGACGGCTGCTGGCTACGCCGCACGCCTCACTGTGGCCGCTGGGGTGCGCGGCGGCGTTCTTTGCGCTGCTGGCGTGGCTGAACTGCCACGCGATCGACTGCTGGGAATCGCGGACGCCCTATCGAATTGCGGGTCGACCGACAAGTTTGAACAGTGTCTCAGCGGTTGCTGGAAAAGGCTTTACCTCTTGCGGGGATTACAAAAAGCGGTCCTCAGGGGCTAAAGAGGCTGCGGAAAAAGGGAAGACAGCAGCCGAATCGCGTGAGCTAGCGCCCGCAGGGGCTAAAGCCCACGTTCATTTTGCGACCTTTGCGGCCCGACTGAAGTCGTGCCCTTTTACAAAGCCCTTGCAAATCGCCATTAAGGCGAGTCTTTGCGCAGCCTCTAAAGCCCGGCTTATTCTCTGCGCGTTTGCGGCACGACTGAATTCGCGCACTGATATCAAACAGCTGGAAATTTCGCCGTGGTGCGCGGGCTGCCTGCTCGCGGTTGCCAGCTTCGCGCTGGCGTTTCTTTTTTCCGCGTTGCATCCGCGAACCGCCGCTCTGCTTTTGGCCGGAGCCGCGAGTGCGCTGCTGCTGGCCGTGCTTGACCTCAAGCGAAGGCGGTTGAGCCCGGTGGCCCTGCGCGCGGCGGCGGACCTGGTGCTGCTGACGCCGGCTTGGCTTCTGTTCGTACATGGAATGCCGTGGGCGATCGCATGGGTGGGGCGATGACGGCCGCGGCGAAGCTCAAGAAATTGCGCAGTTCTTGTGAGGCCAGTCTCGTGCCGTCCCACCCTGGCCGCAAGAACGAAGACGCGGCGCCCGGAGGGCCCCCGGCGGGGCACCCATCTGGTTGCGTCAACCCTGAAAATGCTCTGAGCGTGGCGGATGAGGGCCCATGCGAGGCGCGCGCGCCCGATTTCGACCGCCTCGCCGGCCTCTACCGCTGGATGGAATACGCCACCTTCGGCAACAGGCTGTGGCGGTGCCGCTGCGCCTTTCTTGCCCATCTCGGGCCATGCCGCAAGGTGCTGGTTCTGGGCGACGGGGACGGCCGGTTCACGGCGCGGATGCTGGACGCAAACCGGAATATCGAGGTGGATGCGGTGGACGCCAGCCCGGCCATGCTGGGCGCACTGGCGCGGCGCGCCGCAGGGCATGGGTCGCGGCTTCAATTGCATCTGGCCGACGCCCGCCGCTGGCAGCCGGCGAGCGCAGGGTACGACCTGGCGGTGACGCATTTCTTTCTCGACTGCCTGACCGATGCGGAGATTTCTAGCCTGGCGGCGAAGGTGCGCGGCTGCACCGCACCGGGTGCGCTGTGGGCGGTGTCGGAGTTTGCCACGCCGCAGAGCCGGTTTGGGCGCCTGGTTGCGCGCCCCGTGGTTGCGGCGCTGTATGCGGCGTTTCGATTGCTCACGGGCCTTGAAGCTCGCGCCTTGCCGGATCATGCGGCGGCGCTGCGGGATTCAGGATTCGCGCTCAAGAATCGGCGCGCGTGGCTGGGCGGCTTGCTGGTGAGCGAGCTTTGGCGCCGGGGCGGGTGAGCGGGGATCGTGCTTACGGAATTTCAGGAAGGCTAAAGGAGGCCGGAGACTCAACAGCGGACGCAGGGGAATGCAAGGCCTTCAGTCGGCGTTGTCCTCATCGATCTTCGCGAAGAGCTCTGGGAGAGATAAATAAATCGGCGAATTTGCCACCTCAAACCGTTCCTTGCGCACCCAGTTGCCGTCGCTCAAATCCCACCCGCTACGCGTCTCCGGGTCCACGACCCAGAGGTTCGGCACGCCGAAGCTGCGGAAGTTGCTCATCCGCGCTTCGATGCGGGAATGGCGGTCTTCAGGCGACAGCACTTCGATGGCAATCAACTGAGGCCTGGTAAACACCTGCTCGATGGGCAGGTCGCGGGAAAATACACATACGTCGGGAATTCGAACCTTTGTGGAAGCAACTTTCGTTCTCTGCTCCTGGATCGCCCGGATGCGCCACTCTTTTCCATGCAGGTAAAACCAGATCGTGATTGCCTGCTGAACAACGTTGTGATCGTACTCGCCAACGTTCCGATCCTCCAGCACCCCATCGACGTAATCGACGTCCGGCCTATAGGAAGTGGTCAGATAGGTCTTAAGTGAAATTTGTGCGGTAGTCGCCATTTTCGCTCCCCCTTCACACGCTCTTCGACCTGTGTCGATTTTACCCCAGGGCAGAATTTACGGCGATTTCGGAATTGGTGTGAGGTTTTCAGATCGTGCAAGGTCACCGCTCGCTCCACCCCGAGGGCGGAGTTCCCGCAGGGGCTAAAGCCCGCTCTCATTTTTGCGGCCTTTGCGGCACGACTGAAGTCGTGCCCTGACACTTCGTGCCCCTTATGGGGAGTTTTTCCGCAGCCTGTGAAGTCGTGCCCTTTCAAGACTGGATTCGTGCGATCGGTTCTGGATTTGCTTCACGTCGGACTCGGACACCCTACTTTGGGTCGGTGTCGGAGCTGGCCGGGGAGTAGCTTGCATCGGTAACCGCGATGTGCGGCAGCAGCCGGTAGCCGTCGCGCGTGCGGATGTGATACTTCTGCAGGTCCTTGCTGTTCAACTGCACGCGGATGGAGCGCCAGCCGCGATTGGGATTGGCCTGGGGATAATAGCTGAGCGTGTAAAGGTGGCCGAGGTCTTCGCGGATGGAAGTGAAGGCCTGATGCTCCTCGCGCCAGTTGCCGGCAAAATAGGCCTTGCCGCCGGTGGCCTTGCTCATGCGCTCGAAGGCGGCCGCGGAGACAGGCTCGTTCTGGGCCTGGCGGGTGCTGATGATGTAGATGATGGTGCCGGTGGACTGGGCCAGCTCGGCGACGTCCTCGGGCGGGACCGAGCTGGCGTTGTCAGGGCCGTTGGAGAAGACGACGATGGCCTTGCGTCCCTTGAGCTGGGCCGCGTCTTCCACGGTGAGGAGCAGGCAGTTGTACAGCGCGGCGTCGTCGCCGGCCACGGTGCTGCGCACGCCTCTGACCACGCGGAAGCGGTCGGAGGTAAGCGTGGCGGCGCGGGAGAGATTGCGGCTGTAAGAATAAAAGGCGATCTTGCTGGCGTCGTCCATGGAGCGCACGAACTGGGCGATGGCGTCCTGAGCGAAGACGAAGCCGCGGTACATGTAGTTGCTGGTGTCGAAGAGGATGAAGACATTGGCTCCGGCTACGCGGGAGATGCGGACGCCCTCGGCGTCAACTGTGGGTTCGGACTGTTCAGGGGCATTGGCCGATGCGGTCGATGGGCCTTTCTCGCCGGAGGGGGCGGCATTGCCGGAGGCGGCGGCGACTTCGTCCCCTTCTTCGAAGGTGGCGATTTTCTGCGGAATCTTATCCTCGGTCACCGTGAAGTCCTCGGGACGAAGGCCGGCGATGTAATTCCCCTTGCGATCCGTGACTGCGACGTTGAGCTGGACCAGGACAACGTTTACGCGGAAATTCGTGGAGTCATCCTGAGCCGCGGGCCGTGGACCGGGGCACAGAAACAACAGCAATCCCGAACAGAGCCCGATGCAAGCGAACGATCTTCTTGTCATAGTCATGCCGATCCGCACTCCGATTTCACCCATTTCTATTGCCCGTGGACCCTGTCCGCGGCCTGTACGGCAAACCTGCCCTGCCGGAATTCATCTCCGGTCTGCTTCATGGCCCGCAACAACGCCGGCCAGTCGTCGATGTTGGTGGCGAAGATATTGACGATCATCTGGCGGGTGAGCTCGGGCACCAGAATGTTGAGCATCACGGGAGGATAGCCCATTTCATCGGCAACCCGCGCCCAGTAGAGGTTGCTGGACTCCCAGGATTCGCCGAAGAGCCGGCTGGTGTATCCGCCGGAGACGGGAAACAACCCGGTATTCAAGAGAGTGCACGCGTCGCTCTGCGCCATGGACGGATGCGGAACTCCGAAGTCCCGCGCCAGGCGGTCGGGATCGGAATCGGCGGGATCCTTGCGGGCGAGTTCGTCGAGGTCGCGGCCGGCCTGTCCCCAAAGGGCCACCGGCTCAGGATAGCGGCGGCGATATTCGGCAGCCAGATAGAAAGTAACCGCGGGAAGCATTTCGGAAGCCATGGCCGCCGCGGTTTTGGGATTGTCGAGGGCCGGCTCGATGCGCTCCAGGCGCCCCGGCGCGATGCGATCGGCGAGAATGGCGATCACTTTGCCGCGCAGCTCGGGGTTTTCCGCAGAGGAGGTGAGGAGCTCTTCTCCGGCCCGTTGATAAAGAACCGCGGCGTGCATTTCGTTGGGGCTGACGTCCCACCAGCGGGGAACGACAGCGTCCATCAGGAGCTGGGGCACGGTCTCTTTCCAGATGAGAGCCTGAACATTTTCCGGAGCGATGAAATCCTGTTCGACGGAAGCCAGCGCATAGGGCAGGTCGGCGAGCGAACCCATCAGATAGGCGCCGCCGCCGGCCGTGACGCCGATACCGATCAACTCCGGAGCGCCCCAGATCTGCTGGACACCCTGAACGGAAACGGTGGAAAAGTCGTGGGAGCGGACGAAGAGCGGGTTGTTATGCAGAACCTGAGCGCCGGGCGGCTCATAGTAGGCGTAGTTCAGGCCGACCAGCGTATCGCGCAGGAAGGGAGTGAGCCGGCCGCGGGCAGCCTCAAGTTGCGCGGGGGAGCCCGGCGTCTTGATGACGGAAGTGAGGTCAGTGCGCACCTGCAATTCGGCGTGGCGATTGGTGTAGATGACCGGCGACCAGGAGGTTTTTTCACCTTCAGTGAAGATGGGGCGGGGCAGCTCGAATTCGCGCAGGTTGCCGGCCAACTGGAGCAGGTTGTCGCCTACGGGCGAACCGTGGGCCAGGTCGTGCAGGCCATCGTAGAGACCGAAGAGGGTATCGAGCGAAACCAGGCGCTGGTCTTCGAGCACGGCCTGGATTCTGCGCACCAGCTCCTGGTGCACGCGGCGGCCGTCGGGGGTGTTCTGCGCGGGACCGGCGAGCAGATCGACGATCTGATCCTGGGTGAGGGCGGCGTTGCCGGAAGCGGCGAGCAGAGTGGACTGGAGCGAGCCGCGGGCGGCGTCAAAGAGCTGCTGGGAGGAAGTGACGCCGGCGAAGGGATGAATGGCGCTCTGCCAGGAGGAACTCTGCTTGTCGGCGGGAATCTGGCCCTGGCGGGCGAAGATCTGCCATAGCCCGATGTCCGCCTGAAAGGCGCCGAGAGCGTTGGCGCGCAGGGTCTGGTTGGAGATTTTGTCTACCCGGTCGGCGGCATCCACAAAACTGGCGATCGAGGAGTCGTCCAGGGCCGGGAATTCGGCAAAGATGGGATACCAGTTATTGAAGCGGGTGAAACTGTCGGCAAGCAACTGCGCGGTTGCACTGGAGAGCCGTTTTCCGGGTTGCCGTCCGGCGTCGATGGCGGTCAACATAAGGTAGACCTGCAGCGGACCGATGTCGGTTTCGAAGTTCGAGGCGAAGGCGAGATCTTCGAGCAATCGCTCCGGCGTATCCAGGTTGCGGGTGTGTCTCGCCCATTCGCGGTTGTTCAGCGTTTTGCCTTCGCGGGCGAAGACTTCCCTCCACAAGTCCGGGGTTCCGGGAACCTGGGGGTCGCCGTTGGCCTCCCACCGCAGGCGGGTGAGGAGCAGCAGCAGCTCGGCATTCTTGGGGAACACGCCGACCGATGCGCTGTCATTGGCTACGGCCGACCGGTAGGAGTCATAGAGGTCCTTGAGGCGCGGAGACTCGGTGAGGTGGGATTGCTGGGTGGGTCCGACGCGGGAGAGCGCATCGTAATAGGCCGCCATCCAGCCGCGGTCTTTACCCAGCAGATGATTGACAAACTCACCGGGCGAATTGGGGCTGGCCCCCACCAATTCCTGCCAGCCATGGCCGGCGCTTGCGCCGCCGGGCAAGATCACAGCGCCGGAGCGAATGCAGATCTGGCTGCCGTAAAAGTCCAGCACGGCTGCGTTGGGAAGCAGCCTCCTGAGGCCGGGGGAATGGCCCAATGCGATCCGGGTCGGCTCGTCGATCCTGGCCAGAGCCGCATAAAGGCGGTCCACATTCGCGTCGTGGAGCAGAATATCGACGAGATTGATCGAGCCGCCTTTCTTCCAGGTGGCGATCCCCGTCCAATCCTTTTCAGTAAACAGGATGGGCACCCTGGTGGCGGGAAACTCGTAGGTGAAGAGGGTGTGCGTCTGCAGTGCCTGCTCGAGAGCGGTGAGCGGGAAGCCGGAGTCAACGGTGAGAAAGGCCCGCTCAGCGTTCGAGGTGTTGAGCGACGCGTCTCTCAGCCCGCAGCTACGTTGGAACTGATAGCCGAGGATCTGAATCAATCGAACCGCATCGCCGCAATCGGCAACGCGGATGACGCCGTCGCTTCCGGCCAGGGACTGAAGCTCGCGGGCGAGCTGGACATACCGGGACAACAAGACCAGGAACTCGGTTTCTCTTCCGTTCTCGTGGCCCCAGAGGGTGACGTTGCGCGCCAGCATGGGCAGCACGTCGCTGGGCGGAATCTGCTGGCTGATACCGGCCATGCGCAGGAACGAGCGCAGCGGGCCGGGAATGACGGTGGTTTCCTGCGGCGGCGAGCTCCCAGGGTCCTGGCCGGCCAGGGAAACAGTCAGGGAATCAGAGGAAGAGAGCGCTTGCTGCGATTGGCCGAGGGCCGGCGAAGAACAGCACCCTAGGCACAAGAAGCCGGTTGCCAAAACGGCGAGAAAACGAAGAGGGATTCCCATTGCGCGTGCCCCTTCCCATCCGCTTTAATCGTGCATGGACTATAGAAACACCTAAATCCGAAACGCGGAGCCGGTCCCAGGAAAGCTCAACGCGGGTCCGGCGCGCATCCGTGCCGCTTTTCTCGATTGCAAAAACCGCCCTGCAAATAAATGCTGTTCGTTTCCATTCCCGTTTGCGAGGGGCGGGTCGCCTGCGCGCCCGAGGGCGCGGCAGGCTTCCTGACGATCGCATTTACCGGTGGGCCATTGTCGCAAATTCCGAAAAGATCGGGCAAGTGTTTTCCGCGGTTTGACCTTTTTCTTTCCCGCGACCAGGCCCAGTTTTTTACCGGCAAGCTACTCTACCTTCAATCGCAGCCGCTTGTCTACCGGAAGGCGGCGCGGGTCAGTTTCAATGCAACGTTCCATCAGCGGCTACGGCTAGCCGTCTCTCCGCGGCCAGGCAGCGATTGGTGAATCGAGCGGGGCTGGGTGGAGAGCACGAAGTTTACCTCAGGGGCTAAAGAGGCTGCGGAAAAAGGGAGAGCAACAAGCGAATCGCGTGTGCAAGCATCCCGCAGGGGCTAAAGCCCACGTTCATTTCGCGACCTTTGCGGCCCGACTGAAGTCGTGCCCTTTTACAAAACCCTTGCAAATCGCCATTCAGGCGAGTTTTTCCGCAGCCTGTGAAGCCGTGCCCTGATACAAAACATTCGGCTTGGCGACCCACCCAGCATTGCGTGAAGCCCGCATTGATACCGCCGGCGCGGTTGCCGCCGGCCGCCTTCGATCGCTCCCATCTTACTCCGTTCTTTTTTTCACCGATTCAATCGGCTGAGTACATCCGGTGCGGCCGCTGCGCGAATGGCATGCGCCGAGCAACCAGGCCGGAAGGATTGAAGCGGGCGAAGAACGACATTATGGCACGCTCAAGAGAATGACTTGTCATGGACTTGTCATTGAGATTGCGCAGGGGAGCGATTTTTTTCATGAACCGGATGCGGGTTTGATTGCGGTGAAAAAAAGGCAGATGAACAGGCTGCGGCCGGGGAGATTCCCGTGGGCCGTTCGCGGCTCGGGCATGGGTCTCCAGTCTGCTCAAAACAAAGGTCTTCCAAGGTCAAACACCGGGCGCCGCGAAGCTTCACATGCTACAGTGTGAACCATCCGCGAGTTCTTCTATGCACGTTGGGGAATCGATGCCTAAAGAGTGCTGGGTAATCGGGCGCGCCGAGGACTGCGACCTGGTTGTGCCCGAGCCAACGGTCGGAGGCCACCATTGCCGGCTGGCTTTGGAGGACGACGGATTCACGGTAGAAGACCTCAATTCCCGCAATGGCACGTTTGTGAACGGAGTGAAGATCGCGCCCGGCGAGCGGGTGGCGGTGGCGTATGGAACGCGCGTGATCCTGGGCGGCCGGGCCGATATGCCCTGGCCCAGGGCGACCGCGGCGCGGAACGAAACCATCTTCGGCGACCCGTTCGCTCCCCTCACGGGATCGAGGCCTCTGGAAACGAGTCGCGCCGGATTGAGTCGCGCCGGATTGGGTCCGATTACCATCGGGCGCGATCCGGCGTCCGATGTGCCGGTCGATCTGCCCACAGTTTCATGGAATCACGCAGCGATCATTCTGGAGAACGGCAGGTACATCCTGGAGGACAGGAATTCGCTGAACGGCACCTCGATCGGGGAGCTGAACAACCGCATTCAGCGGGCGGTTCTGAATCCGAGCGACGAGGTGTTTCTGGGGACCTACAAGATCGCGGCATCGCAGTTGCTTTCGCGCGAGAGGAAGACCGGATTCGGCGAGGCGGCGCTGAAGAAAGTGGCGTTTCCGCAAGGCAAGCAGGCGATGGAGATCGGGCGCGATCCGCAGGCCGACGTGACGCTGGAATTTCCCATGGTCTCCTGGCGGCACGCACGGCTGACGCGGGCCGCGGGCGGCATTCAGGTGGAGGATCTGGGCTCGCGCAACGGCACGTTTGTGGACGGAATCAGGGTCTCGGGCAAAGTGCTGGTGAAGCCGGGCCAGGAGATCGGGCTGGGAAGCTTCCGCTTTCAATGGCTGGAAGATGGCGAGCTGGTGCAGCGCAAGTTCTACGGAAACGTCACCATCGAGGCCAAAGACGTTCAGGTATACGCGCCACACGGCAAGCGGTGCCTGCTGAGCCCGCTGTCGCTGACCGTGTTTCCTTCAGAGCTGGTGGCGGTGATGGGCCCGGCAGGCGCGGGCAAGACCACCCTTCTGCGGGCGCTGAACGGATATACCCGGCCGGCGCAGGGCACGGTGCTGTTCAACGGCGCCGATCTTTACCGGTACTACGACCGCTTCCGCCAGCAGATGGGCTATGTGCCGCAGGACGACATCATGCACTCGCAGCTCACGGTGCGGGAGGCGCTCTATTTCTCGGCCCGGCTGCGCACCGACCTGAGCGACGGCGAGATCGAGGCGCGCACGCGGAAGATCCTCGACGACCTCGATATCTCGAACAAGATCGACGACCGCATCGGGTCGCCGGAGCGGAAGACGCTGAGCGGAGGCCAGCGCAAGCGGGTGAACATTGCGCTGGAATTGATTACCGACACGCCGGCGCTGTTTCTGGATGAGCCGACCTCGGGCCTGTCTGCGTACGACGCCGAGTCGGTGGTGGATTTGCTGCGGGGGCTGGCCAAGTCAGGCAAGACCGTCCTGACCACCATTCACCAGCCCAGCCTGAAGGTTTACAAGCAATTCGACGACCTGATCATGATCAGCCGCGACAAGAATTCGGACGAGCCGGCGGCGATGGTTTTTTTCGGGCCGGCCTATCCGGACGCGATCCAGTTCTTCAACCCCGCCAATGCGCAGGCTACGGCGGAGTTTCCGATGCGGGAACTGAATCCGGAGATGCTGGAGCCGGGGTTGAACGCGGTTCCCGAGGCCGGCCGGACCGGGGTATGGCGGCAGCGTTACCTGCAGTCCCACTACCAGAAGGAGTTTGTGGCCAACCGCTCCGGCAAGCAACCGGGCGAGAGCGGCACGACCGGCGAAGAAAAGCCGCGGCGCCAGTTCGGGCTGAAGCAGTGGTTCGCGCTGGTAAGGCGCAACACGATCGTCAAGCTGCGCGACCGGGCGCAGGCGGCCATTCTGCTGGTGCAGGCGCCGTTTCTGGCGGCGCTGGTGTGCGTGGTGGTGTATCCGCTGGATCCGAACGACTGGCCCAGCCTGATGCAGAAGCTGCTGATTGCGCACTTCCTGATGGTGGTGGCCGCGATCTGGTTCGGATGCAACAACGCGGCGCGCGACATTGTGGGCGAGTGGACGGTCTACAGGCGGGAGCGGATGGTGACGCTGAAGCTGCTGCCGTATGTTTTTTCGAAGCTCGCCGTGCTGCTGGTGCTTTGCGCTTTCCAGTGCGGCGCGATGCTGGGGATTGTTTACCTGGTTTGCGGACTGCACAGCAACTTTCTCGTGGATTTTGGAGTGCTGCTGACCACGGCGATGATTGGCGCGGGGCTGGGACTCTACGTTTCGGCGGTGTCGCGGACTACGGAGAGCGCGATTGCCCTGCTGCCCATCATCCTGCTTCCCATCATCGCGCTGGCCGGCGGGCTGCGCCCGATCTACCAGCTTCCGGAAGTGGGACGGATGGCGAGCGCGGCGATTCCGTCGCGATGGGCTGTCGAAGCCAATCTGCTGGAAGAAGCGAAGGCGAAAGAGTGGCCGCGCGCGCCGGCGCCGGCGGTGAAAGTTGCTCGATCGGAAGCGACGCCGGGTAGATTCGAGGGTTGCCTGGAGGATCTTGCGGGGCTCAGCTTTCCCAACTGCGTGATCCAGGTGGTGGACGGCAAGGGAAAACGGCTGCGCGCGGTTTCGGCGAGCCTGCCTGTAGACGCCACGACTGAGGTTCCGGTGATCAAGATTCGGCACCAGTACCGGGATTCGATGGCGATTCTGGGGCTGATGCTGGTGCTGAGCGTGGTTGCCGTGATCGAGCGGTTGTGGAGGCGGGATCGAGACCCGCAGTAAGGGTGCCGCGAGTGGCGAGGCGGGAACGCAGGAACTGAAGAGGCTGCGGAAAAAGGCCGGATTTCAGGCATAGGCTCGAAAAGCAGGCCGCAGGGGCTAAAGCCCGCGTTCAAATTGCTCGACTTGCGGCACGACTGAAGTCGTGCCCTGACACTTCGTGCTCCTTCCGGAGAGTTTTTCCGCAGCTTGTGAAGCCCGCGTTTTTATTGCTCGGTTTGCGGCACGACTGAAGTCGTGCCCTTTCAAAGCGCAGGCTTGTTCAGAGGGTCTTTGGGCGCGGGGCGGGATGCGATTCGGTACACTCAAGAGGAATACCGGTAGTGTCCTAATTTCGGTGCGTACCTTCCCCGGCGGCTAAAGCCGCAGCGAGCTGGCTCCGCTAACGGCACGGCTAAAGCCGTGCCCTTTCAGAGCGGGGTGAAATCAGGACACTGCCAGATTGTCCAACTGCCTGGGAGCAGCCTTGCACAGCGCCGTTCAGGAACGCCTTATCCGCCCCGCACGCAACGTTTATGGCAGCCTTCGCCTGCCCGGCGATAAGTCCATCAGCCATCGCTACGCCATGCTGGGCGCATTTGCCGAAGGCAGGTCGCGGTTCAGCAATTTCTCGACCGGGGCCGACTGCGCCTCGACCCTGGCGTGCATGGAGGCGCTGGGCGCACAGGTGAGCCGGCCAGGCAAGGACGCCGTGGAAGTGACGGGCGTGGGGGGCCGAGTAACGCCAGCCGAACAAGCACTGGACTGCGGCAACTCGGGATCGACGATGCGCATGATGTCAGGATTGCTGGCGGCGCAGCAGGGCAGTTTCACGCTGACCGGGGACGCCTCGCTTTCGCGCCGGCCGATGGAGCGCATCCGCAGGCCGCTCGAAGCCATGGGCGCGCGGCTCACGCTCACCGAAGGCCACGCGCCGCTGACGATCGAGGGCGGGCCGCTGAAGGCCATCGACTACACCACGCCGGTTCCCAGCGCGCAGGTGAAGACGTGCATTCTGCTGGCCGGATTGCAGACTGCGGGAATGACCACGGTGCGGGAAGCCGTGCGCACGCGCGACCATGGCGAGCTGGCTTTGCGAGCCTTCGGCGCACGCATTACGCGGACCCTCGATTCAGTCTCCGTGGCGGGGCCGCAGGCGCTGAGCGGAATTGACGCCGCGGTGCCCGGCGACATCTCCTCCGCCGCGTTTTTCATGTGCGCCGCCGCGCTCTTCCCCGGCTCCGGGCTGGTGATCGAAGCGCTGGGACTGAATCCGACGCGCGCCACGCTGCTGGACGTTTTGACCGCGCTGGGCGCGCACATCAGCGTGTTGAATCTTGAGGAAAAACATGCCGAGCTGGTGGGCACGGTGCAGGTCTCCGGGCCCGCGCAGGGGCTGGGGTCGACCGAGATCGGCGGCGCGCTGGCGGCGCAGCTGATCGACGAATTGCCGGTGCTGGCGGCCCTTGCGCCCTTCACGCGCGGGGGCATCCGCATTCGCGATGCGCGGGAACTGCGGGTGAAGGAGTCAGACCGGATTGCGCTCACGGCGCGCAACCTGCGCGCGATGGGCGCCGCGGTGACGGAGTTCGAAGACGGACTGGACGTGCCCGGCGGGCAGACGCTGCACGGCGCGACGATCGATTCCGGCGGCGATCATCGCATTGCCATGGCCTTCAGCGTGGCGGCTCTCAAGGCGGAGGGGGAGACGCTGATTCAGGGCGCCGAATCGGCGGCCATCAGCTTTCCGGAGTTTTTCGATCTGCTGGAGCTGGTGGCGGAGCGGTAGGGTGCGCTGGTTCAGGAGGTTTTCGCTGTTCCTGCGATGTTGGTTTCGTGCTTTCCCAGGTCCCAGAATCGGGACCTGGTGCACCCGCATTTGTGGGAGGGGTGGTGCGCTACGGTTGAGTTCGTGCTTTCCCAGGTCCCAGAAACGGGACCTGGGGCACCCGGATTTTTGTTTTCCAGACTTATGGCTTTTGTTTTCGAGGCTTATTTCTTTTTTGCAGGCTTATTGCTGAGAACGCCTGCTATTGTGCGCCTTCGGGCGCGGGCGGGGCCATGGAGGGTTCTTTCTCGGGTTTGGCGGGCTGCACGCCGGGCACCACCGGCGAGGACCCTACGTTGCCCGAAGCAGCCTCAGTGAGGTTGATGCCGTAATGCTGCAGGGTGGAGGCCAGGGTCTGGTAAAGTCCGGCGCGATCCTTGGCGTACTGCGCGTTGGCGGCAATCGAGTTGTCTTCCGCGGTGGCCAAATTGCGCTCCTCCTCGAGGACGTTGGCGGTGGTGGAGGCGCCCAGATGCAGTTTCTTCTCCTCGGCGTCGAGGCTCTGCTGGTTGAAATCGCGGGCGGCGTCAGCGGCCAGCACCTGGGCGCGGTCGTTGGTGAGCGCATACATCGCGTTCGCCACCTGCATGCGAATCTGGGTATAGAGCTGCTCGAGGCGCAGCTCAGCCTGGCGGTACTCCATCAACGAACGCTCCTGCGCCGATTGCGCTTCGCGATTGCGCAGGTTGATCGTCAAATTGAAGCCCAGGCCCTTGTCGGGCGCTGTGCTGTTCACCAAGTCGGAAACTACGCCGCCATAGCTGCCCGGCACCGTGCTTTGGTATCCGGCGGAGTAGCAGGGT
The DNA here is from genome assembly GCA_963770555.1 of uncultured Acidobacteriaceae bacterium. Taxonomy (GTDB): domain Bacteria; phylum Acidobacteriota; class Terriglobia; order Terriglobales; family Acidobacteriaceae; genus Telmatobacter. The sequence goes on along the minus strand of CAVYQC010000005.1, from coordinate 746,056 downwards.
TCACCAAAAAAGTTGCAATTCAAATTCAGAGGGCCGCCGATTACATTCGAGCCGTAGTATCCGTAGACATCGAGCGCGGGCAGCAGCGCATTGCGCGCTCCTTTAAGCGTGATCTCATCGTTGCGCAGTGTAAGCACGGCCTGCTCCAGTTCCGGCCGCTGCTGAAAAGCCTCCTGCACCAGGGCCTCGACGGGCTGGCTTTCCTCGGGGATGGGATCCAGGCTTACGCGGTCAGTGGGAATGACGGGAGCGGCTGCAAGCGCGGCATCGTTGAGGTTGCGGGCGATGGCCTGCTTGATGATCTGCTGCTGGTAGTTCAGGGCGCTCTGCGAGCTGATGAGCGCCTGCTTGTCAGTGGCTACCGTGGACTCGGCGTTGACCACGTCGAGCGGGGCCATGGTGCCGATTTCCAACTGCTTCTTGTTGTCTCCGAGAAGCCTGGTGCTTTGATCGAGGGCGCGCTCTTTGGCCTGTACGTCCTCATAGGCCTGCACCAGTCCCCAGTAGATGGTCTCCACCTGGTTGACGGTGTAAAGAATCTGCTGGCGGAAGGATGAATTGGTAATGCGCCGGTCATTCAGCGCCTGGTAGATGAAGCGCTTATTCACCCAGATGCCTGCGCCCTGCAGCAGATGCTGCGTAACGGTGGCCTTAAACGCGGAAGAGTAAGCGGGCAAATAGGAGGTGAGCGGACTACTGCTGGTGGAGCGGCTGTTGGCCCAGGTGAGAGCGAGAGCGGTTCCCGGAACGAAGCCCTGATTATAGGTGAAGTCATAGGAGTTGGTGTTGGCGGCGGCGGCAGGGCTGAAGATGCTGGTCTCCTGGGTGCGGTTCCGATCCAGTTGAATGGCTCCCGTAACCGAAGGATCGAGGTTCTCCGGCAGAGGCCCTGCGCCTGCGGTGGTGAGCGTGAGGCCGGAAACGCCGGAACCCGCACCGCCCGAGCCCACCGTGGTTCCACCCGGCCCGCCGCCCGTCGACAGCGTCGAGGTCGATCCGCCCAGGGTTCCTGTCACCAGGCCGGATGGCGCACCCAGCGGCAGGGCTCCCGTTTTGGTGCGCAGGATGTCCGTGTCCGCAATGTCCAGATCGTAGCGGGCAATGGCGATGTCATAGTTGTTTTCGATGGCCAGGGCGATGGCGTCAGAGAGGCTGAGATAGATTTTGCCGTCCTTGACGAGATCGTTCAGGCGTACCGAGTTGGCGAAGCTGGCCTTGCCGATGCTGGTGGGCCGGTAGACGTTGATGGGGTTCTTAAGCCAGCTACCATAAGGCCGGGAATAATCCCGCTCCGTGGCCTTGAGCGGAAACGGCTGGGTAAGCACCGGAGCCGGCGCGGCGGGCAGGTTGGAAGCCGCTTTGTCGGGTCCGCTGGAGCCGGCTCCCTGGGCCTGCGGAAATCCCGGCGGCGCGGCCGCGGCCAGGGTGAGCATGACCGCCGCTGCCGCGCGCAAGCGGCCAGTTCCCTTCCCGCGCCCCGCCGGCCTGGATTGGCTTTGACGGCGACCGCCGCACCCGGCTTGCTGCTCCACCTCGAACACACGTCTACTGTCCAAATGCATGATCCTCTCCACGATTTTCTGCGACACCTGGGATGCCCTTCCTCAAGACGGCCAGCAAAGCGATCCGGATGCAAATTTGTGGTCTTCTGGACCAAGATTGTGCCGGGCCGGAATTCCAAGACTTGCCGGTTACTACGCGATCGGCCTTCGGATCGTTCCCGGCAACCGTCCGGGGACGATTGCGAAGGCCGGAAGCCGCGACTGAGGTGCAGAAAGTTGAGTATATCTCACTCACGCCACGGCCGAGCGGGGGTGGGGCAGGCGGGGTAACCTGTTAAGCAGCAGAATCCAAGGACGGCAGCAGAATCGAATGACGGAAGAGACAAAAATCGAGGCCGGCGATTCATCCGGAGTGCAGAACTGGAAGCTTACGCTGGCTTATGACGGCACCGGCTTTTACGGCTGGCAGGTGCAGCCCGGAAGGCCGACCATCCAGGGCGAGCTGCAGGCTGCGCTCGGCCGCATTACGGGCGAAGCGCCGCTGCCGCAGGGTTCCGGGCGGACCGATGCGGGCGTCCACGCGCTGGGGCAGGTGGCCAGTTTCGCGCTGAGGGCGGCGATTCCGCCGGAAAACCTGGAGCGCGCGCTGAACCGGATCTTGCCGCCTTCGATACGCATCTGCGAAGCCAGAACGGCACCCGGCGGGTTTCATGCGCGGCACTCGGCCAAGGCCAAGACTTATGAATACCGGGTATTCCGGGGAGGGATCTGCCCGCCGTTTCTGGCGCGCTATGTTCATCCGTGCGCATGGCCGATGGAGTTCGCGGCGCTCGAAGAGTCGGCGCGGATGTTTGTGGGAGAACATGACTTTCTGAGTTTTGCCGCCAGCGATCCGGATCTGGCGCTCCGGGGGTTGGATGGCGACCCGGAGCCGGGGCCAGGAACGCACACGGAAATCGAGCCGGCCGGGGCGGCGACTCACGCGAGCACGCGAACCATTTTTGCATCGAGCTGGGAGCAGAGGCGGAGCGGCGACGGCGAGATCTGGGCTTACCGGGTGCGCGGCAACGGGTTCCTGCACCACATGGTCCGCAACCTGGTGGGAACGATGCTGGACGTGGGGCGCGGGCGATTGAAGATCGAGGAGATCGGAAAGATTCTGGAGGCGCGGGCGCGCCCGGCGGCGGGACCTACGGCGCCGGCGCGGGGATTGTTTCTGCATTCGGTGGAGTACGATGAAGGACTGAATTAGGACTGTATTTAGTCTCTTATCGAATCGACGAACGACCATAATTGGGTTAGGATAAGGGCATGTGAGGTGAATGCCATGCGCTATTCCACGCAGATCAAACCTATCAGCTATGTGAAGGCTCACGCGGCCGAGCTTCTGGACCGGATTACGGAAGAGCGCGAGCCGATCATCATCACGCAGAACGGCGAGGCGCGGGCGGTGCTGATGGATGTGCGCAGCTATGAGGCTATGGAAGAGACATTGGCGCTGCTCAAAATTCTTGCCATCGGAGAGAAAGAAATCAAGGCCGGCAAAACGTATTCAGTTGAAGAAGTGATGGCAAGCCTCCGCAAGCGCAAGCCCAAATCCGGCGCCGGCGCTCAGTCATAAAATGAGGCTACCCTGCTACCCTGAAGCCAAGGGAATGGCACTTCTGACGCGCAATTCGGCATTCTCGCGGGTGACGGCGCTGGCGGCGCGGCGGCCGGTGCACGGGGCGTTTGCGTGGCTGCACGGGAATCCGAAGAAGATCATGGACTGGCAGGCGAAGCTGGTGTCGATTCCGGCGCCGCTCAATAGCGAGCAGGCGCGGGCGGCGTGGCTGGGCGCGCAATTTACCGCGGCAGGACTGAGCGGCGTGGAAACCGACGCCGCGGGCAACGTGCTGGGCGTGATGGCCGGCGTAGACCTGCCGCCGGAGAGCACCGGCCCGGTGGTTCTCCTTTCGGCGCACCTCGATACCGTGTTTCCCGCGGAGACCCGGTTGAGCCCGACCCTGGAAGGCGACCGCCTGACGGCGCCGGGCGCCTGCGACAACGGGGCCGGCGTGGCGGGCTTGCTGGCCATCGCCCACGCGCTGGCTCACGGCAAGGTGGAGTTGCCGGCGCCACTGGTGTTTCTGGGCAACGTGGGCGAGGAGGGCGAGGGCGATCTGCGCGGAGTGCGCTACGTCTACGGCCAGAGCGCGCTGGCCAGCCGCATCGCGGCGCACATCGTTCTGGACGGCGCAGGCGCGGATGGTGCGGTGACGCAGGCCCTGGGCAGCCGGCGGTTCCTGGTAACGATCGGCGGACCGGGCGGCCACAGCTTTACCGACGCGGGAACCCCCAACCCGATTGCGGCCATGGCTACGGCGCTGGGCACGCTGGCCGAAACGCCGCTGCCGGAGGAGCCGCGCAGCACGCTGAACCTGGGCACCATCCGCGGCGGAACCAGCGTGAATTCCATTCCCGAGAGCGCCCAGGCCACCGTCGATTTCCGCTCCACCAGCCCGGAGCAGTTGCTGCGCCTGGAGATTGCGCTGCACCGCGCGGTGGAGGATTCAGTGGAGCGATGGAATTTGAGGGCAAAGGCGGCGGGAACGGCCAGCAAAGGGCCGCTTTGCTTCACCATCGCCAAGATCGGCGACCGTCCGGCGGCGCATCTTGCCGATGACTCGCCGCTGCTGGACGCATTGCGCGCCGTCGACCGCCATCTGGGCCTGCGCACCGACGTTCGCCTGGGATCGACGGACGCCAATCTGCCGCTCTCGCTGGGCGTTCCGTCTCTGTCGATGGGCGCAGGCGGGGAGGGCGGCGGAGCGCACACGCTGGCTGAGTGGTACTGGGCCAAGGACCGCGAGGTGGGCCTGCGGCGGGTGCTGCTGCTGACGCTGGCGATGCTGGAGTGGGCGGCGGAGCTTTAGAATTCGGCGCAAGCGCAGGTCGACGTGGTCTAGCTGTTGGCAGACCTGAGGCGCTCAAGGAATTGGTCGACTTGCATGCGGTCGGCGCCGTAAGACAGGCCATCGGGCCGGACCTGATGGCGATCTTTGCCGTTCTGGAACGCAAACTTGAGGCCCACGCCGTCGTTGCCGGCGCGGATGACCGAGGTGTTCAGGGTGATGGAGCGCTCGTCGTTCGGAACGCTGCGATCGGTGAGCGTCATTCTGACCATGGTGCCGGGATACCAGCGCTCCGACGTGAACACATACATGCCGGTGGAGCTGATGTCGCGCACTTCGTGCGGCTGGGGAGCGCCGCCGGTGAAGAAGAAGGCGGCCAGACCGGGCAAAGCGTGGCGCGCGGCTTTCCTTGGCTCGGGAGGGTCGGGGGACAACAGGCGCTGCAACCAACTGCGGGCGGGCTTGACGTTCCTGGGCGCAGGCTCGATGACGGCTGGTTGGGCAGCAGCCGGTGCGGCGGCTGCCGGTTTGATGGCGGCGGGCTCTATGGCGGAGGGTTCGAATTCCGGGGTTACGGGCGCCGGCTGGACGGGGAGTTCCTCAAGAGTGTGTTCCACAGCCGTGCGATCGGGGCTGGAATGCCTTTCGGCGGAACTCTTGATCCGGGAGTGATCTTCCCACTGGAGCAGACGGAAGGAGCTGCCGCGAACCGGTTCATCGCGGACGGGAGCGGCCGCCGGTTCGGCGACGGCGCTGGAGTTAGCCAGCCGCTGCAGGCGGCGCTTCATCTCGTCGGGAGGGCAAACGATGAGTTGATCGCCCGGCCGGGTTTCGGTGGAAAGGATGGTGTCGGCGGGCAGAACCAGGACACTGGCAGCATGCGCACCCGACGAGGAGGCACGGCTGATGGGGAACGACCCGACCGTGTCGATGACGGTGAAGAAGCGGTCCAGATAAACCAGATCGACCGGAACACGCACGCTTGTGGGAGAGAGGCCGCGGAACGGGTTCAGCCACAGACCGGCGCCGGAATCGGGTGTAAGCGAGGGCAGGCGGCCGTCGAGGCCGGCGATGGAGAAATCGGGGGCGGCAACTTCGGCGCCGAGAAAGCGCTCCCGGGACTGGTTGTAGGCGCAGTGTTTTCCCGTATCGGCGCTGGATTCGACAAGAGGCGAGGGATCGGCAGCCGGGAGGTGGCCGGCGTGCTTGCGGAGCGCTGATTCGCGATGAGAGCGGCGCTGTGTCATTCACTTCCCCTTCGACCCTTTATCGGTAAATCGGGCCATTCGATCTGCTCGTCGGGGAAACAGTTCAAAACAACCTGATGCTACTTTTCCGGGCAGACCCAACAAGAGCCTGTCTTTTCTGGTGCTTCCCAGCTTGCGCGGTTCCCCGGGAACAATGCCTGAATCAAGGATGAACCGTGTTGAAGCGCAAGGGAATACCACTCAGATACAGAGCGAAAAAAATTGGGTGTTACTGGCGGTCCCACCAAGGTAATAAGCGGGTGACGCGGATGGAGGGGGTGGCCGGGGCGCGGTTCCGGGGAGCGCGATTCGGGGGGGCTGTGCGGAGGCAGCGGCGTTTTCGCCTCGCGCAGGGCCGCTCAGGACGACAACGCATGTTTTGATGCGGGACTGGAGGGCGGGAGGTTGCGCGCGAGCCGGAATGCCTTGGCGCAGGGCGCGCGGGAACTTGGCCTGCGGCTACTCTTTTCCGCGGGATGCGTCTATGGATGGGAAGGCTGCGGAAAAAAGGAGAATGGCAAACGAATCGCGTGTGCGAACGCCCGGCAGGGGCTAAAAAGGATGCGGAAAAATGAAGAACAGCAAGCGAATCGCGAGTGCAAGCGGCCAGCAGGGGCTAAAGCCCGCGTTCCTATTGCTCGACCTGCGGCACGACTGAAGTCGTGCCCTGACACTTCGTGCCCCTTCCGGGGAGTTTTTCCGCAGCCTGTAAAGCCCACGTTCATTTTGCGGTCCTTGCGGCACGCGACCCAGAGGGTGCCCCGCTCATGCTCTGATACAAGACTTCCCGCTGGTTGCGTTTTTCCGCAGCCTGTGAAGCCGTGCCCTTTCAAAGCGGAGCGAAGGCAGGATACCGTCCGAGTACTCAAAAAAAGGCGGCTCTCGGAGAAGATGCTGCAAGGGCCGCGCCTTCAGTGCCGATCCGAAGCGGGCCGCTCGAGGAGATTGCGGAGGCCGGACGAATTGTGCGCTGCCGGCAATCGCGACTGGCTATACTGGGAGTTGGTGCATCCAAGAGAGAAATGCTGCATCAAGACGCCGGCCGCAGGGCCGGTCACCTGACGAGGTCAAGGAACTCTATGAAATCGCTCCTCGAACGGCTTCGCTCGCGCCGTCTCGCTTCCACCTTCGCACTGCTTGCCACGCTCTCGGCCGCAATTGTTGCGGGATCTTTTGCAGCTCATGGAGTGCGGGGGCAGGAACAGCAGGACGCAAGCAGCGACGCCTCGCCACTCAAGATCGTGAATTCCACGATCGCTCCGAACGAGTTTGTCAAGATTGCCAAGCAGGTAGCGCCGGCGGTGGTGAACATCAACACCCAGACTCTGCCCAAGCAGTCGGACAACAAGGACCGCAGGAACTTCCATTTCCGGACGCAGCCCAACCAGCAGAATCCGGACGACGGCCAGGGCGACGATCAGGGGCAGGGCGGGGACGATAATTTCCAGGACTTCTTCAACCGGTTCTTCGGCGGCCAGGTTCCGGGCCAGCCGGACGGCGACCAGGGCAACCAGGTGCAGGAGTCGCTGGGCTCGGGGTTCATTGTCGATTCCAAGGGCTACATCATCACCAACGACCACGTGATCGACAAGGCCGACAAGATCTACGTCAAGCTCTCCACCGATCCCGATACCCAGGACCTGGGCCGTCCGGCGCGGGTGATCGGCGTGGACAAGGCCACCGACCTGGCGGTGATCAAGATCGATACCAGCACCCCGCTGCCGACGGTGAAGATGGGCAACTCCGACGAGGCGCAGGTGGGCGACTGGGTGGAAGCGATCGGCAGCCCGTTTGCGCTGGCGCAGACCGTGACCGCGGGCATTATCTCGGCCAAGAACCGGACCATCGAGCCTGGCGCGAGCGGCCAGTTCCAGCATTTCATCCAGACTGACGCGGCCATCAATCCCGGCAACTCGGGCGGGCCGCTGCTGGACATGAACGGCAACGTGATCGGAGTGAACACGGCCATCTATACGCAATCGGCCGGCTACCAGGGGATCGGATTCGCGATGCCGGCCAACACCGTGGTCTCGGTGTACAACGACCTGATCAGCCCCAACCACAAGGTGACGCGCGGCTCCATCGGGATTCAGTTCCGCGAGGGGCTGTCGAACGCGGTGAATCGGGTGTACGGGTTCAAGAACGGCGTGCTGGTGCAAGAGGTGCAGCCCGGAGGCCCTGCCGACAAGGCCGGACTGAAGCCGGGCGACATCATCACCGAGATCGACGGCCGCACGGTGAAGGACGGCGACGACCTGGTGAACGAGATCGCCAGCCGCCGGCCAGGCTCGACCATCCGGCTGGGCTATTTGAGGGACGGCAAACAGGACGACACGACGGTGACCATCGGCGACCGCGACAAGGTGTTCGCCGACCTGGGCAACCAGGAGACCGAGCAGAGCCCGGAGAGCTCCGGCGACGCCGGCGAGACCAAACTGGGACTGGTGGTGCGCGACCTCGCCCCGGCCGTGGCGGGAAAGATTCATAGTTCCGGCGTGGAGATCGAGTCAGTTCGGGCCGGGTCGTTCGGCGACTTGCAGGGACTGGAGCCGGGTTGGGTGATCACCCACGTCAACAAGCAGCCCACGGGCAACCGCGACCAGTTCAACGCCGTGGTGAGCAAGCTGAAGAGCGGAGACGACGTGGTCTTCGAGGTGGTGGACCCGCGCCATCCGGAAGAGGGAATCAACTACGTGGGCGGGACGTTGTAAGCCCTCAGGGGTTTGGGTGGGTGGTATCCCAGGTCCCAAAGTCGGGACCTGGGGCACCCGGGGCCTGGTTTGGTGTGCTGCGGTTGAGAGTTGTGGTATCTCAGGTCCCAAAGTCGGGACCTGGGGCACCCGGGACTGGGGAGCTGGGCCGTGACTTTCGGAATGGTCCAGGTGGTAAAAACTGCCATTTTCCTGTTGCCGCAACTTGATTCGTCCGATAAACTGCACGGAAAGTCACGGTTACTTCAGTTTGGTTGAGGCGGTACTGCTTTGTTTTCATTGCGAGTTATTTTGGCGCTGCTGGTTTCCTCAGGAATGCTTGCCACGCCGGCGTTGGCCACGCGCGTTCACCACTCGGCCAGCAGCGGCGCGACGCACCGCGTCCGCAGGTTGACGCACGGCCGGCCGCATCGCATTCATGGGCAGCAGTCGATCGACCCGGAGCGGGTGACGCAGATTCAGCAGGCGCTGATCCGCGAGCACTACCTGAGCGGCGACCCGACCGGCAAGTGGGATGCGACGACGATCGCGGCCATGCAGAAGTATCAGGCCGATCAGGGATGGCAGACCAAGCTGGCGCCCGACTCGCGGGCTCTCAAGAAGCTCGGCCTGGGTCCGGATTATTCAAATGCCCTGAACGCCAAAGACTCGAGCTTTGCCGATCCGCCGGCGGCTGCTCCCGCGGCGCAGAATGCCGGATTTGCCGCAGCCTCCGGCGTGAATCAGTAAGCGGCGGGCAACGGCCTATCAGGGGCGGCCTTTCGGCATCCACTTGAGCAGAAATTCGTAGCGCGGACGGGTTGCGTCAGGACCGGCAGCGATCTGGCTGTCGAGATGCAGAATCGTACCGTCCTTGTCGAAGCGCGGCCACTGGGGCAATCCGGGGCCGTTGGGATCGCCGGTCCGGGCGAAGTTGGTCCAATAGTCCATAATCTCGTCGCTCAGTTTGTAGTCCTCGGGACGCCAGACGGCGCCGGGGCGCGTATCGAGGGTTCCGAAGACGTACTCGATGTCGTCGGAGTGAAACGCGTAGGAGCCGGGGTGGAACTTGCTGGGCGGCGCGGCGAGCTCGAAGTGATAGCGGTAGACCGGGGAATCGCCGGTTTTGGTCTCGGCGTCGATCCACTTCCAGGTGCCGAAGGCGATGAACTGATCGCTGCCGAAGTCGATGGCGGAGCGCACGGCCTGGGCGTCGGTATCGCCGGGATAGAGGGCGAGGAACTCGCCGGCGTGCTCGCCGAAGAGCCTTTCCGCGTTTGCCTTCCATTTCTCCGCGGTCATGCCTTCCGCCATGGACGGGTTCTCGTCGCGGTTCCAGCCGGCCAAGAGCGGCACGTGGGCCTGCCTGCCGGCGGCGTAGGTATCGGCAACCGGCTCGGTGAGCAGCTTGCCGTCAATCACGGTGGAAAAGCCCGGCGTCCCGGGTTTGCTTTCGGCGGCAAGGAGGGTCGCGGCAGGTAGCGCACGCAGTTCCGCGAGCGACGAGACGCCGAGCGACGCAACCCATTCCTGTTCGCGCTGTTCGCGGCCGGCGAGGGTGAGCGCGTCCGGCGCTCCGAGGCTCATGGCGCCTCCGCTCTCGCCGATGGCTCGCTCAAAGAGCCCACGCGCCGGGGCGGCGGCCATGAGCGTGCTTACGGCGAAGGAGCCGGCGCTCTCGCCGAAGATGGTGACGTTGCCGGGATCGCCACCGAACTTTGCGATGTTGGCCTGAACCCATTGCAGCGCGGCTACCATGTCCATGAGGCCGTAATTCCCTGTCGAGCCGCCGGCTTCTTTGGACAGATCGGCGGTGGCGAGAAAACCGAAGACGCCGAGCCGGTAGTTGATGGTGACCAGCACCACGCCTTTGAGGGGAAGAAAGTCGCCGTTGTGGCGCGGCTCGGAGGCAGAACCGCCCTTGTAGCCGCCGCCGTGAATCCAGAACATGACCGACAGCTTGCTGTGGCCGCTCGAGTCCGCCGGCGTGAAGACGTTCAGGTAGAGGCAGTCTTCGTTTTCGCCGCTGTCCTGGAAGACCATGTCGGAATAGGGGTGACCCTGCACGCAGCGCGCGCCGTAGCTGGCGGCGTCGCGCGTGCCCTTCCATTTCGACGGCGGCTGGGGGGCTTTCCAACGCAGATCGCCGACCGGCGGCGCGGCGTAGGGCAGGCCGAGAAAAGCGCGCACCTTGCCGGAGTTGACGGTCTTGCCGTGGACCTTGCCCTGGGCGGTTTTGACCGTGAGTGAATCGGCGCGCGCATGTGCAGACAATCCAAGCGTCAGGGCAGCAACGGCCAGTGCACCGACAATTCGTGTTCCGGAATGCATGAAAAATCTCCCGCGCAACACCATAGCAGAAGACACACGTGTTCTAACGCCTTGGGGTTCGACCAGATCGTCAGTTGGGCTGATAAGATCAGCGCCAATGGGTCGAAAAACGAAATGGCTTGCAGCAGCCGCTGCGCTGCTAGCTCTCAGCTTCATACCGCTCCCTTACTTGGCATCGCCAGAGTGGAATGTCACTGTTGTTGATGAAACGGGTAAGCCACTCCAAGGCATGACTGTCCGAATGACCTGGGAAAATTATTCTGTTGAGTCCACTGGACACAAGGAAGATCTACTCACAAACGGGTCGGGTCAGGTTCATTTCTATAAACGCTTGAGCTGGGCGTCGGCAATACAGCGTTGCTTTTTCACTCTGCAGTCAGCTGCGGCATTGGCACACGCCAGCTTCGGGTCTCATAGAACTGTTTTCGCCATTGGAAAAGGACGTGAGGGAAATGCCGTTTCTGGACAATATGTAACGGATTGGACGGGGCATCCGGACTATCTGGAGTCAAAAATCGTCGCGACTTTGATAAAGAACTGATCCAGACAGGAACTGCTTCACAGCGCAACACGCCGTCCGACGCGCGACGCGTATTCGAATATGGCGCGGAAGTCTGCCGGCTCGAGTTCAGGATAGTCGGCAAGAATCTGCTCTTCGCTCTCTCCGGCAGCCAGCCAACCAGCCGAGCACGTCCCAGACGGTAATGCGCAGCCCTCGAATGCAGGGCTGGCCGGAGTGCTTTCCGGGCTCGATCGTGGTGCGCTCGTCCATAGCAGCCTTTGTCAAAATGATACCGCTAAACGGACCGTGTTTGATTCGACTGCATCACACCAGCTCCGGTCCAAGAAGATCGGCCATCGTCTCTCTTCGGCGGATGAGGCGCGCCTTTGCGCCTTCGACCAGCACTTCCGCCGGGCGCGGGCGGGTGTTGTAGTTCGAGCTTTGCGCCATGCCGTAGGCGCCCGCATCGAGCAGCGCCACCAAGTCGCCCGGCTTTACGGGAGCAAGCTTGCGGTCGCGGGCGAAGAAATCGCCCGATTCGCAGACCGGGCCGACCACATCGACGATGCGCGGCTTGCCTGCCCTGCGGCGCACGGGCACAATTTCGTGATGAGCCTCGTAGAGCGCGGGACGGATGAGATCGTTCATCGCCGCGTCGGTGATGACGAAGGTCTTTTTACCGTTGCGCTTGACGTAGAGCACGCGGGCCAGAAGAGCGCCGGCCTGGGCGACGAGGAAGCGGCCGGGCTCGATGAGCAGGCGGCCTTCGAAATCGCCGAGCGCGCGCTCAAGCGCTTGAGCGTATTCGCGGACTTTTTCTGCGGGATCGAAGCTGCCGGCGTGGTAGTCGATGCCGAGGCCGCCGCCGGCGTCGACGGATTGGAGCGCGATGCCGGCGCGCCTGAGCTGCCCGACGAGCCTGCTTACGCGCTCCATGGCCGCGCCGAAGGGCTCGGCGGAGCGAATCTGCGAACCGATGTGAACGCTGACGCCGTGCGCCTGAAGCCAGGGATTGCCGGCCGCGCGCTTGTAGATGGCGAGCGCGCGGCGGATATCGATGCCGAATTTGTGCTCGCGCAGTCCGGTGGAGATGTAGGGATGGGTTTCGGCGAAGACGTCAGGGTTGACGCGCAGCGCGAAGCGGGCGCGGAGCTTGAGCTTGCGGGCGCGGGCGGCGAGCAGAGCGAGTTCGGCTTCGCTTTCGACGTTGAATTCGAGGATTCCGGCCTGGAGCGCGAGGTCGATCTCGGCGGCGGTTTTGCCTACGCCGGAGAAGACCACGCGGCTTGCCGCCTCAGGCGCGGCGGCGAGCACGCGTTGCAACTCTCCGCCGGAGACGATGTCGAAACCCGCGCCGAGGCCGGCGAGGAGCTTGAGGATGGCCAGCGCGGAGTTGGCTTTTACCGCGTAACAGACCAGGTGGTCGCGGCCCGCGAGCGCGTTCTGAAACAGGAGAAACCGCCCGGCAATTTCGTACGCGGAGTACACGTACAGCGGCGTGCCGAATTTTCGCGCCAGAGCGTCCAGGGAGACCCGGTCGCAGTGAAGCGGAGCGCCGGGCCGCGGTTGGTGAAAGGGGCGCGAGGATGTCGGCTGAGCCACGGGTCCAATCCAAAGAGAGAGAAATACATTCTTGAGCGTACAGTATTTGGGTGCTCCGAGCGGCGGAGATTGAGAGAGTCGGGAGCGGGCCGAGATCGTGAGAGCCGGTCATTTGGAACTGGTTGCATCCATGTTGTTCCTTCAGCGGGCTGTGTCCCTCAGGGGCTAAAGCCCACGTTCATTTTGCGGTCCTTGCGGCACGACTTAAGTCGTGCCCTGACACTTCTTGCCCCTTCCGGAGAGTTTTTCCGCAGCCTGTAAAGCCCACGTTCATTTTGCGGTCCTTTGCGGCACGATTAGAGAGGCTGCGGAAAAAGGGAGGATGGCAAACGAATCGCGTGGGCAAGCGTCCCACAGGGGCTAAAGCCCACGTTCATTTTGCCACCTTTGCGGCACGACTGAAGTTGTGCCCTGACACTTCGTGCCCTGCCGAAGCTGTCTATCCGCAGCCTCGGAAGTCGCGCCGGACACTTCGTGCCCCTTCCGGAGAGTTTTTTCCAAAGCCTGCGAGCTGGAATTGACTTGACCGTCGAGGGGTGCTACGCTCTCCGGATTCAAATTGGGATTCCGGCTTGATGCACTGTTTTGCAACGCATCGACGCGTTTGAGGCGTGCAGCCAGCTTCTGGTACCTGGGCTGGCCGCCGGTGGAAGAGTGCGGCGGGGGAACTTGAAACGCCCGGCAAGCAATGGCAGATCACAGAATCAGCGTAGATTCTGCCGCGCGAGCTCTGCCGCGTTTGGCCGCAAGCGGGGTTGCCTGAGGAAGAAGTCTGGGCGGAGGTGGGTGAGATATGAGCTCCCATTGGGGATGGACCCGGTTCACTGGAATGGGCGCGCTCGCGCTCATGGCGGCGACTTGCGCAGCGAATGCGGGGATGGGCCAAAACCTGGTCGTCAACGGCGACTTTGAAAGCGGCAACTCCGGATTTACGAGCGGCTACAGTTCCGGCGATGTATCCGTCCCAGGCGGATACTCCATCGGCCCGAACCCTTCGACGGCGCCGGGAGCCTTTGCCGACTGGTGCAACTGCGGCGACCACACAACGGGAACCGGGGCGATGATGATCGTGAATGGGGCCACCGACGCCTCATTGCCCATCTGGGAGGAGACCGTGCACGTGGCGGCCTCCACGGACTATACCTTTTCCTACTGGGGCGCGGAGGTCGATCACGACAGTTCGTCGTTCCCTCACGTGGCGCTGAAGATCAACGGCCGGGTGGTTGGAAGCGGCGAATTTCCGGAATATAGTCCGGATAACGGCGGACACTGGCAAAACTACACGTTTACCTGGAACTCAGGCTCGAGCGAAAGCGCGGACCTGGTTCTCTTCGACCAGAATGCAGATTCACCCTGGAACGATTTTGCGCTGGACGACATCCGATTCAGCGCGATTCCAGGCTCTGGCGGCGGAGCCGCGCCCGCGTCCGCCGGCGCCTCAAGCTCCGGGCCGATTACCACGCACGCTCAGGTGGTGGTGAAGGATTTGCAGAACGTGGCCATCGCGCTGAAGCCGGAGGAGAGGATTGCGGTGATGTTCCTGGAGGCAATTTCATCCATGGAGGACGATTGCCACCGTCATCTGAACCGGAGGTGTTCGATGGCCGAACTGGTGGCCGGTCCGAATTCGCCGGATTGGAATATCGGCAGGTTGAAGTACAATCCGGCCCGAGACCCGAATTACAAGTACACAATCACGATGACCGGGACCGGTTTTCAAGTGAATGCCGCCCCGCAGCGCGCGGGGCTGGGCGGCTTCTTTGTGGACGGCAACCGGGGCATGATTCCGGATACGTACTACCGAGCAAATGGGCCTGCCACCGCCAAAGATGTGCAATTAGGCGAGATTTCGGTGAGCGGAGAGATATTTCAGGTTCATTAGGCCGCCAATCCGACAACGGGGTCACTGCTCCCGGCCGCCTGCACGGGCATGGTGTCAGCGTCAGTGCCGAAGACGTGTTTCAAAAATGGTCTGCATTCATCGGTTCGCGGCACGACTGAAGTCGTGCCCTGACACTTGGTCCAATGAAGCTGTTTTTCCGCAGCCTGTAAAGCCCACGGGTTTTCCGGCCTTCTTCGGCACGGCTGAAGCCATGCCCTGATACAGAACGCATTTTTGAAACACGCTCTCGAACGCGTTGCCGGCGATCCGGAATAAGCCGCGATGCCGGAGGGCGGGCTCATCGGGCTATTACAATATCTGAATGACCGAGATCCAAAAAGTGGACGTGGTGGGCGTGGGACTGAATGCCACGGACACGGTGATTCCGCTCACGACCTATCCGGAGCGCGGCGCGAAGGTGGAGTACAGCGACCGCGCGCTGATGCCGGGCGGACAGGTGGCCACCACGGTGGTGGCCTGCCAGAGCTGGGGATTGCGCACCCGCTACGTGGGCAAGCTGGGCGACGACGACGCGGCGCGGCTGCACCAGCGGGCATTCGAGCGCGTGGGCGCGGAGACCTGCATTGTGACCGTGCCGGGAGCGGCGAGCCTGCACAATGTCATCCTGGTGGACGGCGGGGGCGAGCGCACGGTGCTGTGCCAGCGGGACGAGCGCATGGTGCTGAAGCCCGAGGAACTGCGCCGGGAATGGATTGTGAATGCGCGGGTGCTGCACCTGGATGGGCGCGATACGGCGGCGGCCACGCAGGCGGCGCGCTGGGCGCGGGAGGCCGGTGTCCCGGTGGTGGCCGATCTCGACGAGCCTTATCCGGGCATCGACGAACTGATGGAGAACATCGATTACCTGATTGTGAACAAGGATTTTTCCTGCCGGCTGACGAACGACGACAACCTGGAGCGCTCGTTGCGGCGGATGCAGGCGCGCTACGGATGCCGGTTGAGCGCCGCCACGCTGGGCGAGGACGGCGTGCTGGCCTGGGATGGCGAGCAGTTTCTGCATTGCTCCGCCTACTGCGTGCAGGTGGTGGACACGACCGGGGCGGGCGACATCTTCAGGGCCGGGTTTATTTACGGATTGCTCAAGGGATGGCCGCTGGAGCGGCAGCTCGACTTCTCCTGCGCGGCGGCGGCGATGAACTGCATGGCCGCGGGGGCGCGCGGCGGGATTCAAGCGGTGGAGGCGATCGAAAACCTGATGGCGACCGCCTCCCGCTACCAGACGGCCTGCGATGCGTGGCTGGCCAAGGGCTGAACGGCGAAGCGCACAGGGGCGCAGGTTTCCTGTACGGAGCGCGGGCCTCGCACGGGGCGAGACGGTTCAGTGGCCGGACGCGAGCCCGACGCGAGAGCATTTCCGATCCACTTGCTGACTACTCGGCGGCATCGAAGGTGGCATATTCTTAGGGAAAATGCCACTTTGCCGTCTTATCCCCGCAAGGAGCAGGATCAAAAATGCTGTGGCCGCGCGCCCGGCGCTATACAAGCACGTCGATACGCGCCGTCAGATTGTTTTCAGCGCCCACCACGGTCGAGCCCGTGGCGACGGCTCCGGAGAGATTGGGATCGGAGGCGACATACTCTCCTCTGGTGTAGGTGACATCCGCAACGTAGGTTTTGCCGGCGATGGTCGTGGAGAATCCGACATCGACAACCAGCTCGTTCACGGCCGCAGCCGTGAGCGGAGCAGCGGCAAGAACCGAAGCTATGCTTCCCATAGGACCTCCTATGTTGAAAGCGGGTTCGGAGCTAGCTTGGCGTACTGATCGGCGGGCAATAGGAAAACTTTAGTCTTTTGGCAAATTTTTTTCGGCGGCGGTCATGGGACCTGAGCCGGGCAAGCGATGGGGATCGAGACGAGCGGGCTCGGAATCGTCCGGAAGCCGGGCAGCGCGCGGAGCGGAACGGCCGGCAGATTCTTCCCTGCTGGACTAAAATTGAGAAAGCGGAGGGATTTTCCCGAACGTTTCCCCATCTTTTCCGACGGCGAACGCCGGAGAATCCGGACCGCAGCTTACATTCTGGAGATTCAATCTCATGGCACTCATCAAGACATCGAATCCGGCGCTTGGCGAGAATACGTTCCGCAATCTGGCCGGAAGCCAGTACGGAGGAACGATCGATGCCTCCGCGCGCATGACCCTGAGCGGCACGGTGAACAAGACCGGCATCCTGCTGATCTGCGCACTGGCGACCGCAATGTGGACCTGGAACAACTTTCTTCAGACCCGCGATATCTCCTCGGTGGCGCCGGAGCTGATGATCGGTACCTTCGGCGGCCTGATACTGGCCTTGGTCACCGTCTTCAAGAAGGAGTGGTCGCCGATCACGGCGCCGCTTTACGCGCTGCTGGAGGGCATGGTGCTGGGCGGCGTGTCGGCCATGTTCGACCTGCGCTACCCAGGCATCGCGATTCAGGCCGTGAGCCTCACCTTCGGCACGCTGCTGGTGATGCTGCTGGCTTACCGTTCGGGGCTGATCAAGGTGACGCAGAAGTTACGGCTGGGAATCGTCGCGGCCACCGGCGGCATTATGCTTTTCTATTTTGCCCAGATGCTGCTCGGCTTTTTCGGCATCCGCTTTATCAGCGTAAACGGCTCCGGGCCGATCGGAATCGTGTTCAGCCTGTTCGTGGTGGGCGTCGCCGCGCTCAACCTAGTGCTGGACTTCGACTTCGTGGAGCAGGGCGTGAGCTACGGCGCTCCCAAGTACATGGAATGGTATGCGGCCTTCGGCATCATGGTGACGCTGGTGTGGCTCTACCTGGAAATGCTCAGGCTCCTGTCGAAGATCAACAGGAGAAATTAAGGTTCTTGCGGCTGTTTCGCGGTTGAGGTTCGTGCTGTCCCAGGTCCCAAAAGCGGGACCTCCACCCCACGGACGAAAACCTGTCCGTGGGGACCCCGGGACCTGGGGCACCTGACCTTCAGGGGCTCAAGAGGCTGCGGAAAAAGGCCGGATTTCAGGCATAGGCTCGAAAAGCAGGCCGCAGGGGCTAAAGCCCGCGTTCAAATTGCTCGACTTGCGGCACGACTGAAGTCGTGCCCTGACACTTCGTGCCCCTTCCGGGGAGTTTTTCCGCAGCCTGTAAAGCCCGCGGTTTTTCCGGCTTACTTCGGCACGGCTGAAGCCATGCCCTGATACGGAACGCATTCTTGAAAATCGCTCTACGAGGCCACGGTTCCCTGGGGCGAGATCAGGGTGAAGGTTACGCTCTCCCTGGTGGTTCGCTTGTGCGGGGTTCCGCGGCGAATGACCAGCATGTCGCCCTTATGCAACGTGAGGGTGGTTGCGCCTTCCGACTCCGGGGCGAGCCACTCGCCGGGCTTGGTGTTGCGGCCGTTCTTCGGCGTTCCGCCTACTTCGTAGACGGTGGACCCCTCGATAATCTGAAAAATGTGGTCGCGGCCCTCGTGCCACTCGAACTCCGCGCCGCTCTTGGCCTTCTCTGTGGTCAGGACCACGGTGAAGGTCTTGCCGTCGAAGAGATTGTTGTTGCCGGGACTCGCGCCGAGGGCCTCGATGTCGTCCGCGATGGCGCCTGCCGTGAAGAGCTGGAACGCGGCCGCGGCGGGCGATGCGGCCTCAGCCGGGGCGCGCGAAGAAAACAGCGAAGCTTGAGTGAGAGCGAGGCCGGCTGCCGCGGCGGCCGGAGCGGCGCGCAAGAAACCGCGCCGTCCTGGATTCTGGATTGCAATTTCGCCCATGGGATTCCTCCAAGGAAATCGATCCTTGAAGAGTAAACCACTGCGCGGGGCGTTGTGTCGGGGGTGGGTTGCGCGTGCCGGGACGGCCAGGTTTCAGGCTTGAAACCGGCGCAGCCACGCGGCCAGGAGAGCGGCTACTTTTTGCGGTTGCTCGTAGGCGGCGAAGTGGCCTGCGTCAGGAAGCAGATGGGATTCGCAGCCTCCGGGCGCGGCGCGGAAGGCTTCCATCTCCGCCGGGGCCACGGCAGGATCTTCGCCGCCGGCGATCGAAAGCACCGGCACATCGATTGTGGCCACGGCGGGCTCGGAGTCAGGACGCGTGGCGAGGCCGGCCTGCACGGCTACCAGAGCCTGCGGGGTGAGGGTCATGCGGGCGCGCAGCTGGGCGGCAAGCTGCGGGCGGCGCTCGCGGGCAGTTGCACCGAGCAGGGTCTGCGCCATGCCGTCAAAGAGCCTGGCGGTTTCTCCGGCGCGCGCCTGGGCGATGGTGGCGGCGCGGCGGACCAGGTTGGCCTCGGCGTCCGGCTGCGGCTTGGAACAGAGGAAGGCCAGGCCGGCGATGCGCTGAGGCGCCCTGCGCCACAACTCGAGAAGCACGTAGCCGCCGATGGAGCATCCGGCAAAGACCGCAGTGGCGAGATGGAGATGGTCCAGGAGAGCGAGGACATCCGAGGCCAGTTGAGCGATGGCGAGCACCGGCGCATCGGGAACGCGGGCAAAGCCGCCCACCGGCAGCGCAGCGCCGAGCTGGGAAGAGCCGTGGCCGCGGAGGTCAGGAGCGATGGCGCGCACGCCGGCCAGCTGATCGCAGAGGGGACGCCAGAAATCGCGGTCGAGCGGGGTGGGATGCAGGAGGACCAGCGGCAGGCCAGAGCCCGAATCGCTGAACCCCAGGCTGGCTCCATCGAAGAGATAGGCGCCGTTCATATACCCGGAGGATACGTGCCAGGAGGATACACCCCCGGCAAATGCTGCGCCTCGTCGGGAATGCCGATCCAGGCGGCGACATAGGCCACGCCGACCAGGCCGCTCGAAAAGAAGAAGCCGAGCACGGCGAGAATACGGACTACCGAGACATCCCAGCCGTTGGACTGGGCCAGAGCGAGGCAGACGCCGGCGATCTGGCGGCCCATGCGGGGCCGAATAAGGGGACGGCCGGGCATGGGTCGAGGGGTGGGAATCGTCGCGCCGCAACTGGAGCAAAAGCGGGCGCTCATGGGCAATCCGGTACCGCAGCGTTGACAGAAGACGGCCATACTGGATTCCTCCCGAGGAAAAGGCCAACCGTCCTGATGATACGGGGCGGAAGCGGCTTTGGTTCCAGGAATGCGGGCCGTGGCGGAAAAGGCGGCGTGCAGGCTCAGGTTCCGCGGTAGGGGCTGCGCAGGCACTTGCGGGCGATGTCGGCGCGGGAGGTGGTGGGGCCGGCGTCGATGGCGGCCTGGTAGTCCTTTACGGCCAGTTGGCGCTCGCTGAGCAGGTCGTGGCACTGGCCGGCGTCCAGCAGCGAGCGGATTTTGAGCTCGGAGCCAACGCCGGGGGTGAAGGCGGCCTGCTCGTAGGCCTGCGCCGCCTCAGCATAGCGACGCTGGCCGCGCAGCGCGTCGCCCAGTCCGAAATAGGCCAGTTCCGGCTTGGCGGAAGCGAAGTAGCCGGGCCTGGCATTGTCAGAGAGAACCTCGCGGTACACGGTGACGGCGGCCATGCCTTGGCCGGCATCCTTGCGGAGGTTGGCTTCTTCCAGGCAAAAGAGGAAGTCGCGGGGATACTGGTTCTTGAGGAGATTCACCACCTGGATGGCCTGCTGATATCGGGCTTCGCGGCGCAGGAAGAGCGCGATCACGGTGCGCGCCTCGACCCTGGTGATGACGCCGCGGTTGGCGGCGTCGTCGAGCAGCGCGAGGCCGGTGGTCTTGGAGCCGGTGATTCCGGCAAAGCCGATCATCAGCTTGAACGGCCAGGGCAGCGCGCCCACCACGTACTGGTAGATCCCGGTAATCAGCTTCGCGTCCACATAGTTCGGGTCCTGGTCCAGGACGCGCTGGGCATCGTCTTTGGCCTTGGTGGCCAGACGGAAACCGGCGCCGAATCCACGCTCGACCATGGCCACGTAGGTACAGCGCAGGCTGCGCACCCAGGCGCGGGCGAAGAGCGCGTCAAGATCGCCGGGATTCCTGCCCAGCCGCCAGTCGGCCTCGCGCACGGCTTCGTCGGCGAGCGAGAAGATGCGGTCGCGGATCTTCGGGTCTTCATCGGTGGCGTGGTGGCCGGTAAGGAAACCGTCGTTGGCGTAGAAGGTGGTGTCGAGCAGGTCCTGGCGGTAGAGCTCCTGGAAGATGACGACGTTGAGCAGGTAGGCCGTGGCCTGCGGATCGCCGGGATGCTGTTCGTGAAAATGCTCGAAGAGGGCGGCGGCGGCCGGAAAATCGAGGTTGTAAAAGTGCTGGTAAGCCTCCTTGACCTGGGGATCGTTGTTCATGGGATTGGAATCGACACCCGCGGCCCGGGCGGCGCTGCCGGCGAAGGACAGCGCGGCTGCGAGGACCAGGGTGAGTATGCGAATCGATCCCGTTTTCAAGCCCGTTTTCAAGCTGAAAATCCCTTCCCGCCCAAAGGCGCGTATCCTCCCCTGTGTTTGACGCCGGGGGCGGGCAAGACGCACCGCGTCGCGACGCCCCCGCCTTGAGGACGCCGGGGAGATCCCGCAACAGAAGCAGTCAACTTGCCTGTTTCGAATCACTTCCCGGCGCAGGTCAAAAAACTCTCAGGACGCGATTTGCGGACACCATCCAGATTATCGGATTTCCCCGGTCCCGGCCGGAAGCATGTTTACCGTGTGGAGACTTGGCTCTTGCTTTAGGATCAAGACATGCCCATCCCTGAACGGCTGAAACCGAGTTTCGGCGCCCCGCGCCTGCCGGAGCTGGATCCGATGGAGGAAGCGCGCAAGCGGCTGATTGTGGCGCTGGATGTGCCGAGCG
Organism: uncultured Acidobacteriaceae bacterium; assembly: GCA_963770555.1. GTDB lineage: Bacteria > Acidobacteriota > Terriglobia > Terriglobales > Acidobacteriaceae > Telmatobacter. Next base: position 724,700 of record CAVYQC010000005.1, on the reverse strand, counting down.
CGGCCGTGGCCGCCGGCCTGGTGAACCGGCTGGAACGCACCTGCCGGTGGTTCAAGGTGGGGATGGAGCTGTTTACGGCAGCCGGGCCGCAGGCGATTGAACCGCTGGTGGCGCGCGGGCACTCGGTGTTTCTCGACCTGAAGTTCTGGGACATTCCCAATACTGTGGCCGGCGCGGTGCGCTCGGCGGCGGCGCTAGGCGTGCGCATGATGACGATTCACGGCTGGGGCGGGCCGGCCATGCTGGAGGCGGCGCAGTCTGCTCTGGGCGGCGTGGACGATCCGCCGCAATTGCTGGCCGTGACGGTGCTGACCAGCATGGACGGTGAGCAGGCCAGGGCGGTGGGACTGGAGCGCTCGACGGCGGAGCAGGTGGAGCTGCTGGCGCGGATGAGCCTGGAGGCGGGGATTCGGGGGTTCGTCTGTTCGACCCAGGAGGTGAGCGGGCTGCGCGCCTTGACCGGGCCGGAGGGCGTACTGGTGATTCCGGGCATTCGGCCGGCGGGCGCCGGAGCAGGCGATCAGAAGCGCGTGGCTACGCCCGCAGACGCGCTGGCCCAGGGTGCCAGCTACTTGGTGGTGGGAAGGCCGATCACGCAGGCGGCCGATCCGGCGGAAGCGGCGGAGGCGATTCTCGAAGAGATGGCCGGGGCGATCTGAACTTTACCGAAAAATGTGAAAAAAACCGGCGGGATGACGGGCTTCCGGTTGTGGAAATCTTCGAGAATCGGCTTAAAGCTTTTCGTAGAAGTCGCAGACGGAGCAGGAGATGTAGACTCCGCCGGGGATGCCGCGCTCGCGGTCTTTGACGCGCTTGACGATGCGGGTGGGCTTGCTGCACTTGGGGCAGTCAGTCGATTTGGTGGTGTCCATTACCTTCTTGCGGTCGCCTGTTTTTGCAATCTTGGCCATCGGTGGGGTGTTTCTCCTTCATTGGGGGTGTCTCTGCACGCATCCGCTTCTGCGGACGGCTTCAACGGCGCGGTCATTTGCTCTGAAGGGAGCGCGACTCGCTGGCTTCAGTTTACATGATGGGCGGATCGCGATTTCAGCGGCAAGGTTTCACGGCCGGGCGGCGTAGTTGTCGCCGGCCGGCGGCGTGGGCTGGCTGGTTCCGGTCGAAGATGGCGCGGGTGTGGGCTGGGCGGACCCTGCTGGCGGTGCGGCTGGAGCAGCAGCCGGGGCCGATGCGGCCGGAGTTGAAGAGGCCGGGGTTGAAGGCGCGGGAGGCTGATCGTCGGGATTCTGGCCCGGCTCGTCCTCGGGATGAGGCTTGGGCATCTGCACCGGCCGCATCACACCGGCGTTCCGGTTCTGGTCGTCGGGCAGGGTTTCGCCGGGATTGCGCAGGCTGGGCGGCGCGTCGGGTGCCTCCTTGTTGGGGTCCTTCTCCGCGTCGCCTTCCTCGATGGTGCGGGTGTTGGAGGCCATCACCGGCGTGCCGTCGGAGCGCATCAAGCCCTCCACAACGTCCTTGGTGAAGATTTCGAGGGGCTGGCCTATCTTGGCGATTTCAACGCGAATGACGCGGTTGCCGTTGATGCGGACGAAGTCCACGTCCTGGGGCGGCTTGCCGTAGATCCATTCCTCGAAGGGCATCTGGCCGTCCATCTCGCGCACCTTGGACTGCGGCTGCCCCTTGGCGTAAAGCACCATGTCGGTGCTCATGCCTACCCACACCTGGTGGTTGAGAATGGCATCCTTGAGCTGCGGCGGCAGAGTGTCCGTGAAGGCCTGAATGGGCGTCTTCACGTCAAAGGAGATGAGCGGCGCGAGCAGCGCCTTGACCTGGGCGCCGGTCAAATCGGGAACATGATCCTTGAAGGCCAGCGTGAGCCGCGCACCGGTGGGATCGGCTTCATCCGGCACCACGGAATTGCCGCCATAGTCGGGATCGCCCATGCCGATCTGGACGTGGCGCAGAAAGCGGTGCTTGAAGTCCGGCCCGCCGTTCAGGGCGAAGACGATCCTGGCGTGCTCTACCTTGATGTCGGTGATGACCAGGCGATCGCCGGGCTTGGCGCAAAGTCCCTCGCTGATGACCATGTTCAGGTAGCCTTCTCCGGCGGGTTCGAGCTTGCCGTTGGCCACCAGCGTGAGGCCCTTGCGACCGCGCGGGAAGGGACGCATGGCGAAACCCTGCTCGGACTCGAGCACCCGCTCCAGTTCGAGACGGGTCCGGGTGCTCAGTTCAGCCTTGGGGAGATCGACACGGGTGGGAGCGATCTGCTGGTAGCGGCGGTCGACGGGAGCATTGGTGGTGGCAACGCCACTGCCGCTGGTGTCGATGGTAAGAACCTGGGCCCGAGCCGGGCCTGGCGCGAGCAGCGGCGCGCATATAAAAGCGGCGGCGAAGGCTGCCGCAATTCCGCCCGCAAAACGCCTCAGTCCGTTCATGCCGCTAACGATTGCGGCCGTTCGGGGCCGCGTTTGCCGGGAATAAAGCGAGCGGATCATGGGAACCTCCCATGTGCATGTTAAGCATTACGCAAAAATGGAGTCCGGGCAAGTGAAAAGGGCGTTTGGGCCGGGAAGAAGCGGCAATGGAGGCCGTTCTGCGAGGTGATTGGATTGCTCGCGCCGGGCGGGGTTCAGGAGCCGGATTCGCGATGGGCCGGCGGCTCTTCGGGTTGGGGCGCGGGCGCTGCCACGGAAGCAATCTGCACCAGCGCGGGGGGCGCGGGCTCGGTTGATCCCATGGCAGCTTCGTGCTGGGCGCGGGCGGCGGCGTCGAGATCGACCGGGATCCCGCCCGGCACGAGGACCGGGGCGTTGTAGCGGAAATCGAGTTCGCGGGTGATGCGGAAGACCAGTGGAATGGCAGCCAGCAGGATGTAGAACGCGATCCAGGCGCCGTCCAGGCCGAAACCTCCGCCGGTGAGCCAGAATGGGCCCATCGGATCGCCCTGGACTACGGGGGAGTGGTTGCTGTCGCCGCTTACGGCCAGGCCGAAGAGCAGCGCGCGGCTGGCCTTCCAGGCGAAGTTGAGCCCCCAGCTCAGCCAGAGTGCGCGGGTGCGCAGGCGGGCCACGGAGAGCAGCAGGCACAAAACCAGGGAGACGGCGAAGCTGTCGCGGCTCGATCCGGGAATCATGCCCTGCACCAGGGCGTAGTAGGCCGCGAAACCGAGCGACGCGCCCAGGGGTCCGAGGGCGCGGGTAAGGCGCTCGAAACCGTAGCCGCGAAAAGCGATCTCCTCAGACAGCGACGCCATGGCGAAAAAGAGGGCATCGGCGGCAAGCCAGCCCCAGGCCGGCAGTTGCGTGGAGAAAGAGACGGCAATGCCGCCGGCGGCGAGCATGGGGAGCACGCAGGCCACGGCCAGTCCCCAGCCGAAGGCCAAGCCGATGCCGGTCTCGCGCGCGAAGCCCTTGCGCCGCGGAAAGCCCTGGGCGCTGATGGGATACATCTCGCGGTCCAGCCAGAATCCCATGGCTGCGTAGCCGACCAGCAGCAGGAAGGCGAGCATGGCCTGCTCGACCAGCGGGGTCCACTGATCTGTGACCAGCCCCTGCGCTCCCAGGTGCGCCAGCGCACGGGCCAGGAAGAAGTAGAGGACCGCGACAAGAAACTGAAAGAATGCGCGCAGCCCGCCGCCGGAGGTTGGAGGCGCGTTCATGCGCGTCTCCCGGGAGGGGCTTCGCGGTTCAATTTCAACTGCAATCGAAGCGTGTTCATTGGTATGGTCAGATGCGTTGCCGGTCGATCCGGGTGTGTTGACGATTGTTGCTGAGCGTTGCGATTGAGATTCGTGCTTTCCCAGGTCCCAGAATCGGGACCTGGGGCACCCAGAGCTCGTGTGTCAGCTTGCGGTCAGAGACTTAGCTCTCCGTGTAGAACTGCGCGATGTTGCGGAATTTACGCTGGCGCTCGGCGAGGAGCGCATCGAGGGGCATGGCCTTGAGCTCCGCGAGGTGCTTGCGGAGCGCGGCGGCCAGAAATCCGGCGCCGGCGTCGCGATCGTTCTGGATGCCTTCGGCCGGCTCGGGGACAATTTCATCGACGCAGCCGAGGGATGCGACCTGCTGGGCGGTGACGCGCAAGGCGGCCGCGGCGCGGTCTTTGTGCGCGGTATCGCGCCACATGATGGCCGCGGCTCCTTCGGGTGGGATGACGGAGTAAATGGCATTCTCGAGAATCAGCACGCGATCGGTGACGGCCAGCGCCAGCGCGCCTCCGGAGCCGCCCTCGCCGGTGATGACGGAGATGGTGGGCACGCGCAGGCGGGACATTTCGCGGACATTGCGGGCAATGGCTTCGGCCTGGCCGCGCTCTTCGGCGCCCAGTCCGGGAAAGGCAGCGGTGACGTCGACGAGCGCGATGACCGGGCGCGCGAATTTCTCGGCGATTTTCATGGCGCGCAGCGCCTTGCGATAGCCCTCCGGGCTGGGCATGCCGAAGTTGCGCCGGACGCGCTCCTTGGTGGTGCCGCCTTTGCGAATGCCGACCACCAGCACTTCGTCCGCATCCAGGCGCGCCATGCCGCAGATCACGGCCTCGTCGTCGCCAAAGGCGCGATCCCCGTGAATCTCGCTGAAATCCGTAAAGATTCGCTCGATCAAGTCCATGGGGTAGGGCCGTTGGGGATGCCGTGCCTGTTCAACTTTGCTCCACGCCAACGCTGCTGCCTGCGCTTCAGGGGTGTTCCCTGTCTCTAGTTCGCTCATCGCCGCCTAAGGCCTCCTGAGACAACGTGGAGCGCCTTCTAACGATTCTACGGGGCGGAGCCGGTTGGGACAAAATCCACGAAGATCCGGCAGCCCTGCTGCTGCCGCTACACTGAGAAAGCCAGTGAGCGCAGCCATCGAATTCCGGAATCTTTGCTTTGCGGTTTCGCAGGGGCGGACGCTGCTGGACCATATTTCGCTTGCCGTCGAGGAGGGCAACCTAACGGTGATTCTGGGCCGCAGCGGGTCGGGGAAGTCGACGCTGCTGCGCACCGTGAACCGGCTGATTGAACCGACCAGCGGCGAGGTGCTGGTGCGGGGCGAGCGGGCCCAGGCGTCGGAGCTGATCGCTTTGCGGCGGGGCATCGGGTACGTGATCCAGGAGACGGGATTGTTTCCGCACTTCACGGTGGAGCGCAACGTGGGACTGGTGCTGGAAGCCGAGGGACGGCCGCGCGCGGAACGGGCAGAGCGCAGCCGCAATCTGCTGGCGGCCGTCGGCCTCGATCCGAATGAGTTTGCGCGGCGCTATCCGCACCAGCTTTCCGGAGGGCAGCGGCAGCGCGTGGGGCTGGCGCGCGCGCTGGCGGCCGAGCCTGCAATTCTGCTGATGGACGAGCCCTTCGGGGCGCTCGATCCGCTGACTCGCGCCGAGATGCAGGACATGCTGCGCGCACTGCTGGCGCGGCTGAAGAAGACGGTGCTGCTGGTGACGCACGACCTGGATGAGGCGCTGTATCTGGGCGATCGCATCGTATTGCTGAGCGAAGGCAGAGTGGTTGCGGCTAAGCCTCCGGCGGATTTTCTCGATTCGAAGCAAGCGGAGATCCAGAGCTATGTGCGCGCGTTTCATCGCGGCGAGCGGAGCGCGGCGCAGGAGCGCCCGAGATGAGCGCAGGATTCTTTACGCAGTACGGCGGCGAGATTGCGGAATTGACGGTGGAGCACCTGTGGCTTACCGCGGCGGCGATGCTGCTGGCAACCGCGATTGCGGTGCCCGCCGGCATCTGGCTCACGCGCTCGGAACGATGGGCGAAGCCGGTGATTGCGGTTGCGAATATACTCCAGACCATTCCGTCGCTGGCGATGTTCGGATTTCTGCTGCCCCTGCCGTGGCTGGGGGAGCGCGCGGCGCGGATCGCGATTGTGGCGCTGACCGCGTATGCGCTGCTGCCGATTTTGCGCAATACCTATGCGGGGATACGAGGCATCGATCCGGCCATTGTGGAGGTAGCGCGCGCCATGGGCCTGACCGGCGGGCAGCGGCTGTTCAAAGTGGAGTTGCCGCTGGCCGCGTCATTCATCCTGGCCGGGCTGCGGACGGCGACGGTGACCTGCGTGGGCATTGCGACGATTGCCGCGGCGGTGGGCGCGGGCGGATTGGGCGAGCTGATCTTTCGCGGCGTGGCTTCGGTGGATAACCGGCTGGTGCTGGCGGGGGCCGTGCCGGCGGCGCTGCTGGCGCTGGGGGCCGATGCTGCGCTGGGCCTCGTCGAGCGATGGTTCAGGGTTCCGGCGCGATGAGGCGGCTGTCGTCATCGAGCGGCCCGGGGATTGAGACATCGAGGTGTCCCACCCTTCTCGCAAAAATCGCGAGAAGGATGGGGCACGGAGCGGAAGTGCGCCGCGCCGGAGTGCGGAGTTTGCGGGATCGATCCCTGGTTGCAGCGGCCGTTGCGGCAATGGCGATCATGGTCGTGGGGTGCGGGCCGCCGCGGCCCGATCATCCGGTGATCGGCGCGAAGAATTTCACCGAGCAGGTGGTGGTTGGCGAGCTGCTGGCGCAGGAGATCGAAGCCAAGGCTCATTTGAAGGTGGAGCGGCGCTTTTATCTGGCCGGCAGCTACATTTGCCAGCAGGCGCTGGTGGCGGGGCGCATCGACGCCTACGTGGAGTACACCGGAACCGCGCTCACGGCCATCCTCAAGCAGCCAGTGGACCGCGATCCGCAATCGGCGCTTGCAACCGTGCGCAGGCTTTATGCCGCGCGCTACGGCATTACCGTGGGCCCGCCGCTGGGATTTGAAAATACGTTTGCGATGATCATTCGCGGCCAGGACGCGCGCCGATTGCATCTGAAGACTTTGAGCCAGGCGGCGCCGTTCACGCCCGCGTGGCGGCTGGGGGTGGGGTATGAGTTCGAGCAGCGCCCCGATGGATTGCCGGGCTTGAGCCAGGCATACGGGCTGAAGTTCGCCGCCGCGCCGCGGACGATGGATTTGGGGTTGCTGTATCGCGCGCTCAATGCGCACCAGGTGGATATGATCGCAGGCAATTCGACGGATGGGCCGATTGAGGCCTTCGGGCTGACGGTGCTTGCCGACGACAGGCACTACTTTCCGCCCTACCAGGCGGTTCCGCTGGTGCGCGACGATGCGTTGCGGCGATGGCCGCAGATCGAGACGGCCTTCGACGCGCTGGCCGGGAAGATCACGGCGGACGATATGCGGGCGATGAACGAGGCGGTGGATGGAGAGCATCGCGATCCGGCGGAGGTGGTGAGGGAGTTTCGGGCTCGAAAGGGACTTTGAGGTTTGTGCTTTCCCAGGTCCCAGAAGCGGGACCTGGGGCATCCAGCCTACGTGGTGAGGGAGTTTCGGGTGAGGAGGGGACTTTGAGGTTTGTGCTTTCCCAGGTCCCAGAATCGGGACCTGGGGCACCCATCGTTTGCGTGGGTATGACCTAACGATTTGGGTCGGTTGACGATTCGGCTTCGGATTCCTGTTGGGGTTCGGCCTGGACCGTGTCCGGTTCGCGCGATTGCGACTCCTCTTGCGGCGCTTCGCTTCCATTCGCGGGCGTGGAGGCGAGCGAGCCGAGCAGCACATCGATGCGATAGCCGGCAGCCTCGGCGGTTGCGAGAGCCTCGGCGACCATCCTGCTCAACTCCTCGACTGCGGCGCGGTCGGGCGCGGGCTCGCCGGCGAGACGCAGCAGAGACGGCATCGACATCCACCAGAGCAACTCTTCGTAGCGTTCGCGGAGGATGTAGGTGCGGCCTTCCGCTTCGTGCGCGCCGGTGAGCCAGCGCACGTCGGGATCGAGCCACAGGGAGGGCGCGATCGCGATTCTTTCATCCTCGATGGGCGCCGACGCGCCGGCAGCGGGCGCGGGGATTACGGCCTCGGATTCGGACGCGCGCGGGCCGGCGGCCGCGGCGCCATCGGCCGACACTTCTTGGGCGGCGTACTCTTGCGGCTTGCCGACGCCGGCGCCGGTGAGCAGCACAACCTTGATGCGGGCCGCGACGCGCCAACCCTCTTCGCCTTCGAAGCCCAGCGCACCGAAGGCCTGGGCAAAGGGCTCGCGCAGGCGCAGGCGGTCAAAGAGGTCGAGCGCGGCGCGTTCGGGATTCTCCGCATCGACCGACTCGGCCAGCAACTCGAGCGCGCACCAGCCAAGAATGGGGCCCCACATGGCGGTGGCCGTGAACTGCGGACTGGGACTGGGCAGCATGCGCCGCGCGGCAGCGGTCCAGGGAGCGGGGAAGAGCGCTTCGACGGCCGGAATGCGCATGGCCGCGCGCAGCCGGGAGCGATACACGAGGGCCAGCGATTCGGCTTGAGCCGGCTCCGCGGCGCTCAACGGCTGCTGCGGGCGCGCGAGGCGCGAGGCATAGGCGGTTTGCGCGGCGCGCAGGAATGCTTCGCCGCGCGCCCAGGCATGGTCAAAGAATGCGCTGCGCTCGCGCTCGGTCTTTCTGTCGCTGGGAGCAGTGGCGATGGCGCGCGGATGCTCGGCGAGATCGGCGAGCCGGCGCACGACCGCCTGATCGAGAAGGCGGCGCAGCGCGTCGTGCACCGGCCGCAATTCGAGATCGACGAGCGCATCGTCGAGATTGGGAACGCCGCGCCCGTTGAGCTGATCGGAGAGCCGGTCCCAGGGCTGCTGGGCGGTGGGGCGCAGCTCGCGCCAATCGAGAAATACGTTTGACTGATAAGCATGAAGATCGAGCCTGAGGCCGCGCTCCAGCAGATCCCCGGTCCGCTTCAGGAAGTGAAGGCCGGTGAGCGAGTCGCGCCAGGCGAGCACCGCGCCGGTGTCTCCGCTCAGTCCAAGCCCCTCGCGCAGGCGCCGCTGGCGAAGCTGGCCCGATCCCTTGTCGGCATAGGCCGCGGAGAAATCGATGGTGCCGTGCGCCGGGCCGTAGCGGTTGTTGTAGACCACGAGCGCGCGCTCGCCGCCGTTCCGGTTCGAATAGGCGAAGACATTCTCGTCCACCGAACCGTTGTCGTTGAAGAAGTCGTAGAACAGAAAGTTGCCGCTCTCGGCGAAGAGCCAGCGGCGCTTGAGCAGCGGCGCAATCTCGCGCTCGTGGCGCTCCACCAGCCACTGATCGGAATTCTCCTGGTAGCGCGGCCAGCGGTACTCCATGCCGTATTTCTCGGTGAATCCTTCGATCTGCCCGTGGCCGAACATGGGCAGGCCGGGCAGGGTGGACATCATGACCGCGACGCCGAAGCACTTATCGCCCTTGCCGAACTGATCGATGGCGGTGCGCTCGTCGGGATTGCTCATGAAGTTCACGTAGCGCTTCATGATGTCGGGGTCGAACTCGAGGGTGTTCTTGATGACCGACCGGTACTTGGCGTTGTCTTCGTCGCGCAGCATGACCATGAAGGCGCTGTTGTAAACGCGGTGCATGCCCAGGGTGCGGACGAAGTAACCCTCCATGAGCCAGAAGGCCTCAGCGAGGAGCAGGGTGCCGGGCACTTCGGCGGCTACGCGATCGACCACCTCGCGCCAGAATTCGTGCGGCATATGCTTGTCAAACTCGGCCTGGCTCATGCCGTATTCGGCGCGCGAGGGAATGGCGCCGCTGGAGCCGGGCCCGGGAAACCAGAGGCGGTGAAAATGGCGCTTGGCCAGGGTCATGGCGGCGTCAAAGCGAATGACCGGAAACAGGCGCGCCACGTGCAGGATGGTCTGGATGACCTGCTCGCGCACGGCGGGATTCAAATAATCGAGCTGGGCGGTGTCGTTCCAGGGAAAGCTGGTGCCGTCGTTGCCGTGATAGATGTAGCGGGTTTCGCCGCTGAATTTGTCGCGGCGACGAAAGACGACGGCGGCGTCGGACTGCTCGTAGTAGTGGTCCTCGATCTTGATCTCCACGCGGCCGTCGTGGGAGAGATCGGGACCCTCGAAGGAATACGCGGGATAGGGACGGTCCTGGCGGGAGATGAACCACTCCGGATGCTCGATGACCCAGGGCGAATCGATGCCCATGTGATTGGGCACCATGTCGCTGGCCAGCCGGACGCCGTGACGATAGGCGCGGTCGCGCAGGTTCACGTACGCGGCCTCGCCGCCCAAATCGTCGGCGATGGCGTAGTCGAAGAGCGAGTAGGCCGAGGCCACGGCGTCGCGATTGCCGCAGAGCTGCTTGATAGTCCTGGAGGCGCGGCTGCGCTCCCACACGCCGATGAGCCACAGGGAATTGATGCCGCGATGCGCGAGGGTCGCCAGCTCCTGGTCGGGAATCTCGTCCAACCGTCCGATGTGGCGGCCGTATTGGCGGCTCAACTGCGCCAGCCACACGTAGGTGCTTTTGGCAATCAGCACCGTGCTCGGCATCCAGGCCGTATCCGCGGAAAACTTTTCGTACTCATGCGCGGGATCGCCGAAGACGGGGACGTCGGCGTGGCTCACTACCGAGGGCCATTGCTGCTGGCCGGTGCGGCGGTGGCGCTCGGCGGCCTCGCGGGCGCGGGCCGCGGGAGGATTGAACTGCATCCAGATGGCCAGTTCTTCTTCGCGGAGAATTTCGCCGGCCATGAGCAGGAAGCGCTCCAGGCTGTAGCCGAGCAGCGGCTTCCAGAGCCTGCGGATGGTTTCCAGTTGCTCGCTGAGAGAGGCGGGCGCGCGCATGGCAGGCGCGCGGAGAAGATCGAGCAGGCTGAGGGGCTTCGCGTCAGGAACCGGAACCAACGGGCGGGTGGCGAAGTACTCGGGCATTTGCGCCGTGACCTGGCGGTAGACGGTTTTTTCGGCCAGAGACTTGTCTTCAAACAGCTCTTCGAAGGGCCGGAAGGCCTCATTGCGGTTGGCGCTCCAGAGCAGCAGCAGCTCCTCAAGGGCGGCAGCGCGGTGCGGCGTGCCGGAGGTGGAACCGGCCAGCCATTGGCGAGGCGTCTCCAGGCCGCGCATCACGCTGGCGCCGGGAAACTGCTCCACAAAGGCGAGCAGCATGGCGTCCAGCGCTTCAGGCCCCACGTGGTCAGCAAACCAGTCCAGCGCGCCGGTCATCACCTGGGGATCGAGCTGCTCGCGATAGCGCGCCATCAACACGTGGCTGGCTTCGTCGATGAGGCCCATGGCGAAGAGCTGGCCGGCGTGAACGGCGCGCTCAGGGTACTTGTCCACCTCGCGGACCTGGTTCATCCGGTAAGCAAATTCACGGCACGCAGACATGCTGGCAAAGACAACATTCCCGGTATAGGAGAAAAGGGCTTCCGCGAACTGGTATCTTTCCCGTGCTTTCCGCGCTATATGGAATTCCATCATCAAAAGTCGAACTCCCTGCCTGGACCAAACGGCGCGCCGGTTTCGCCGAATCGCCGTTCTCTTGAACCTGGCACTGCCGCTCCGCGCCGATCCAACGCGGCCAAAGGTAAAGGTACAACACCGGAGGAAGGCGATGGAAACTGAGATTGTAATCGCTCCCGATGGAGAGCGGCAGGCGTGAGGGCGGAGACACGCGGGAAAGCTGCCTGCGGAGCCATTTCGGCAAATCCGCCCGGATGAAGCATAATGGACGAACCGAGGCGAGGCACGAAGGGCGTGGCCAAATTGCCGGAGGCGGACAGGTGACGCCGGGAGAGCGCGGCCGGACGCGAGAATGGGCGGTTTCGCCAATTTCCGCCCGGCTCGCGTCATACTCATAACTGCATAACTGGCCCATAGCTGCATAACCAGCCGCGGAGATGGCTGGATGCATCTTCAACCATCGAGAGTCAAATCCGGTGGATGGGGAGCCCGGCGTGCCCGATTACCTTGCACTACAACGAATGGGTCAGCACACGGATATTTTTTGCCAAAACGATGGCAATTTCGGCTATTAAGTTGAATAAGCAAACATTCAAAGGAAAGGCAGCCGGGTTGTCGCGGCGCAAACGATGGCCGCCTCAGAATCGGTCTGACGATGAGTGTGTGATTCCTCCGGTGCTCCAGACTGCGGCGATTGCCGCTGTTGCAGTCTACCTTGGCCGTTGCCGGCTGGCGATCGATCGCCGCAACCGGCAATCGTGGGACGCGCTGCTGATTAAACTGACTCCGGAAGTGAACATTCGCGTTTCCATGGAAGAGCTTCGCGCATCGCCGGTGCGACTGTGGACGCTGTACCAAAACGCGCAGGCGATGCAGGAGTTCGCGGACTACGCACTCAGGAACTCAAAAACCGTGGACCGCGCGCTGGTGGAGAGCCTGCATTGCGATGCGACGCGGGCGCGATTCTGGGCACTGGCGGCGCTGGCCCGGTATGCCTTCGCGAAACCGGCCGTGCAGGAGTGAGGCAGCCCGGCTGAGGTTCGGCTATCGCTGCAGGTCGCCCGGCTTCTCCGGCTTGCCGGGCTGATCGAGAAATTGCGCGGTGGTGGCCGGGCCGAGATCCTTCCAGTCCTCCAATACCCACACGAGTTTTTTGTCCGGCGTCACTTCGACGGCCTGGACGAGGCCGGGCCAGTCTTCGCGCTTGAGACCTCCCGTGGAACTGAAGACGACGGTGTCGCCGTTCGCGAGGCGCTCGGCGGTCTGCAGATTGTGGAGGACCACGTTGGCGGGAAGATCGGCCTGGCTGAATTCCCACACGGTTTGCTTTTGCGGGTTCACTTCACGGACCAGCTGGTCGTGCTCGTCGGTGATGAGCGTGTCACCGTTGCGCAGACGGACGGCCGCCCACGGACTGCGCATATCGTAAAACCAGATGGCGTTGAAGTGCTTGTCGTATTCGACGACCTTGTTCAAGCGCAGAAACGGCACCAGATACGTTCCACTAGCGGTGATGCGAATGCGGCGGAACTGGGGATGAACGGTTTTGGGATCGACGATGCTCTCGGCGGGCAGCAGATGCTCCACCTCGACCCGATTGGTTCTTTTATCGATCAGCATGAGCTTGGGCGGCAAGGCGTTTTCGACCAGCAGCACTTTGTTCAGCCCCACAGGCTGGCAGCTATGGATTTCAGTGCCTTGCGGCGCATCGTAGCGCCAGACGATTTTTTTCTGCGGAGTTACCTCCTCCACGCCGAATTGGCGCGCGAACAGGATGTGACCGTTGCTAAGCATCCAGACGTCGTCGACTTCGCCGCGCGGCCCGGCGGAGTAATTCCAAATTACCTTGCCCCGATTCACCAGCAGGATGTCGTTATAGCCTTCGCCGGCGTACAGCATGGGATGCTCGGCGAGGCCGTGGCCCGGAAGCAGAGCCTGGACGGAAGGTTCCGGCCAGGTGCGGGGAACGGGCTGCTCATCCGGCCCCAGCGCAGGAACGTCAGGCGCGGTGAAGCGCGCGAGCAACTTGGCGGCCGTGGGATTGGCCAGGGCTGCGCTTGCCGCGAAAATATACACGGACAATAAAAAGCGCCGGTACATTTTGTTTCCTCCCAGGATTTGGATTCCCGACGCGAAGGCGAACCGCGGCGTGAAAGCGCGGTAACGGCCGCACCAGCCGCGCGACAAGCAAGTCCGAATCGAATCGAAGGCAGCTAAAGATTCCGGTCCCTTTGTACGCGCGGCGGACTTTGAGCGTCAAGGCGGAAGGCGCGGAGCCGCCTGAAGCGGGCCCACGCAGCGCGTGACCGGTGTGCTACCATCCAGCCCATGCTCAACGCGCGGCTTTCAGCCCTGCCTGCCGCCGACAAGATGCTACGATGGTTTGCAAGTTGGCCGCCGGCCGCGAGCCAATCGCCGCAGAATTCCACCGGGCTGCAGCAGATCGATGGGCGGCAGCCTGGATTCGATTTTAAGCCAATACGAGGAGGCGCTTGACGCATGCCGCCGCGCATGAAGGATATAGCTCGCGACCTGGGCCTCTCGATCGTCACCGTCTCTAAAGTCCTGCGCAATCACCCCGACATCAGCGAAGGGACGCGCAAGCGCGTCTTGAAGCGCATGAGGGAACTCAACTACCAGCCCAACTTTGCCGCCCGCGCACTCATCACCGGGCGCACCTGGACGATCGGCCTGGTGGTGCCGGATTTGCTGCACCCATTCTTCGCTCATATCGCCAAGGAGTTGTCGGTCGAGGTGAGGAAGCAGGGCTATAGCTTATTTATCTCCTCTTCCAACGAAGACCCGGAGCTGGAACAGCAGGAGATTGAGCAACTGCTGGCCAGGCGCGTGGATGTGATGCTGATTGCCTCGGCGCAATGGACGCTGGAAAGCTTTCGCCGGATCGAGGAGATGGAAATTCCGTACATTCTGCTGGACCGGCAAATCGCCGGACTCGAGGCCAACTTTGTAGGCGTGGACGACAGGGTGGTGGGCATGCTGGCCACCACGCACCTGGTGGAGCAAGGATGCAAGCGGATCGCTCATATTCGCGGCCCGGAGGTGAGTACGGCCATGGGACGCCTGGAAGGCTACCGGCAGGCCCTGGCGTCTTACGATATGACCCCGCTCCCTGGACACATCATCTCGACTGGAACATCCGGGGATCATCGCGGCGAAAGAAGCGGATATGAGAGTGCTTCAAAACTACTGGCCAACAAGCTCCGGCCGGATGGAATCTTCTGCTTCAACGATCCGGTCGCACTGGGTGCAATGCGGTCGATCCTGGACGCCGGCCTTCGGATTCCGGAGGACATCGCGGTAGTGGGTTGCGGCAACTTGTCTTATTCCGATTTTCTGCGCGTGCCTCTTTCGTCGGTCGACCAGGGGAGCAAGGCGATCGGAAAGCATGCGGCCGCACTGGCGCTTCAACTGGCGCAGAACAAGACAACCATGCAGCCCAAAAGCGAATTCATCCGCCCGCACCTGGTGGTGCGCGCATCGAGTCTACGCGCGGCCGCCGCCAAGTGAGAGCTTGGCTCTCCGGCTTGAATCCAGGCCGGCCGCCGTGCATCTCCTCATTGCTCCATGAGGACGGCAGCGGACCGCGCCGGAATAGTAAGCTTGCCGGCGGTTGCTTCGCTTTCCGGTTGTTCCGGCGTGGCGACAACCAGGCTGCCTGGATGAGGCAGATCGACGGTTGCGGAAATGCTTTTGGCGGCCTCGAGATTGACAACGATTACCGAGCGCTTTCCGTTGCCGGCGACAAAGACGGAGTAACGATGCATTCCATCGGCGGTAACCTGGGCTCCCAGCGTGTCGCGGAAGCCGGCGTCCCATATCCATGCTTTGTATTTGCGGCGCAGGGCGTCAATTTTTCTGCCGTACGCCAGGGTCAGTGGAAAATCGGCGATGCGGCCTTTGAAATTGTAGGGTTCATAGCTGACGATGTAGCGATTTAAAAGGATGAGGTTGAGCATTTCGCGGTCGTCGAATCCGGTGACCGCGACCAGCAGCGGGGCCATTGGGTCGATGTAACGGCACACCGGCCGGGAACCAGGGCCGATGCGGAAGTAGGAGACCGGATAATACTGCATGAGCCAGTCCTGCGGTCCTTCGCCGGCAAAGACAAAGTCCCGATCGACTTTGTCGGCGGCGGCGCGAAACTGTTTGGCCATGGGCATATCGCCGCCGTAGATGTAGCCGGGCGCAGGATAGCCGCGATCGTTGCTGAAGGAGTACTCGACGGGGCCGTGGTGGCAGACCTCATCGAAGAGCCATCCCGCGGCGCCGAGCGCGACCGTCTTTTCAAATTCCTTTGTGGCTATGTCGCGGTAGGCCTGGCACTGCACATCCATTACATAACGGCGCCGGTTGTTGATGCCCGCCAGTTGCGTGGGCGTGGTGTAACTATAGCCCCCGGTCTCGTAGGGAATGCCGTAGGGATCGGTGGCGGCATACTTGTATAGCTCCCGCTTGCACCACTCCGTAGTGCGGTCAGCCCAGATCGGCTTGCCAAAGAGGATGATCTTTACCCCCTTGCCGCGGGCGTGGAGGATCGCCTGATGCAGTTCCTCCCATGTTCCCAGCCCAGGGTCTGTATCCAGCGAGGGATCTCCGCCATCCTGCCCGCCGAGTTCCCAGCCAACGAGTTGAATGGCAGTGACGCCGTTGGCGGCGCACTCATCGATGTACCTGGGCAAATCGCGATAGGGAATGGAATAGTCCTGCTCCGCTCCGTCGATCTGCAGTTGCAGCCAGGCATGCAGATCCAAGGCCCACGCGGCAATGTGCGGCGGTTGAAACCAGGTTGACCGCCATTGCTTGTACACATCGAGGCCGGCGTGCCAGTCGCCGTCGTAGGCGCGCAACACTACCGGCGCGAGGCGCCTGGACGAGTGAGGATGGACAAAGACAAAATGGCAGGCGCGGAATTCCAGATGCACCGGGAGGCCGGAGATCGCATCTTCCGGAGGCACGGGGTCGCCGATCGATTGCAGCACGCCCGGGTGCTGCTCGAAGGTCCATTCCATGAGATATGGCTGCGCGGGATCGTTCATCCCCACATACAGGCCCTGTTGCGGCGCCTGGATGAGACTGAACAGACTCTGTTTCGACTCGATCGTTTTGGTGGGAAAGTTGACGCCCCAATACCCCTTCTCGTCGTGAAACACGGGATAAAGCTGGTCCGAAACGAGGTTGCCATACCACATGTGCTCGCTGGTCATCGCGATGCCGCGTGCAGGCGCGCTGAGGTCGCCCAGGTATGGATAGTCGACGGTCTCGATGGTCAGATCGGAGTCATTGGCGAGCGTGCTCTCGAAGGTCAGACTGCCACCATTGAGCGTTACGGTTGCGGTGAAGGCGAGCGGCAACACGCCCCCGTGCTCGCTGACGAGGCCTTTCCACCGCAGCCGCACCTCATGGTCCGAGATCTTCTCGACAGCGGCGGCGTGCTGCTTTTCGCCCAGGACGAAATTGGCGCGCCGGTTGGGAAGCGGCGCCAAGAGGCGGAACGACAGGCCCAATTCCGGCCGCCGCTCGATCAACCATCCGGATGACTTCCGCTCAAGCCGCGTGAGCGCTCCCGACAGCCTGTCAAAGGCCACCAGAAGCTCACTGTCTTCAAGCACAATTTCACCAGCGCCGGCGCCTTCAATGCCACTGGCTGGGCCGGCTTGATCGCGCTGCGCTTCGACATTCCGGGCGACGGTTCCGATGGCCGCAAGCCCTGCAAGTTTGTTGAAAGTTCTCCTGTCCATCTCCGCCTCGTTTCTGTCAATCGACTCAGGTTTGCCCCCAAACCGGAGAAACCGCATTTCGTTCGGCTGCTCGCCAGGCCGACGCGCCCGGATGAGCGGCTCAAGTTGGCATGCGGCGCCGGCGGCGCGCGCCAAAGCCTCATAGAATTCATCGCCGGTGGAATCGTATCGTATGTTGCCGGTATGGTTCCTCATTGGCGTGCTGCCGACTCTCTACGGAGTCATTCTTCTCATCCCGTCGATCGATGAGTGGTCCCATCCTTCGGCGGCGGTTCTGGCGCAACACCATCCCGGCATTTGGGGCGGAACGCTGCTTCTGCTCTTCGGCGTCTTCTGCGTGCCGCGGTTTCGTCCCCGCCGGCCACGCGGAAAACAGGCGGCAGCAACGTGACCGATTGCGCGGGGACCGCTTTCCGAAACCGCTTTCCGGTGCTGCTATCCTTCTAAGTTGCGGCACGGTTTTGTCGGGCCAATGAAGGCTCAGCGCGGTCCGGCGACCGGTCCACGGCAATGCGCGCTTTTCCGCCGGCAGATGGAACCAGGATGGTCCGTGAACATTCGAGAAATTGCACGGCGTGCACGCGTTTCTCATTCGACGGTATTGCAAGTCATCAATCAAGTGGAATCCGTCGACCCCAAGTTGGCTCGGCGCAGAAGCCAAGATCGCCGCTATAGCCGACATTGCATCCGTCCTGCATTTGCCGGTAGACTTGTAATGGCCGGAGTGGATCTGCGCACAGTGGCAGAACTGCTCGGGCATGGGCCGCTCCAGATGGTCATGCGCTACGCACATCTCGCTCCGGAACACCAGGTATCGGCTGTGGATCGGCCGGTTCCTGCCGACGGACGAATGGCGACTCAATCGGCGACTGGAAAATTTGCAGCGAAAAAGCCTAAACAAACCCAAACATTAACTCATTGAACTTAAATGAGTTATAGTGCGGAGAGGTGGCAGAGCCCGGTTGAATGCACCTGACTCGAAATCAGGCATACTCGCAAGGGTATCGGGGGTTCGAATCCCTCCCTCTCCGCCATATCAATTGCGCGTCCAGGCGCAATCGTCCGTTCAAATCGGCCATTTCGCGAACTAATCCTTTCCATTGAGTCTTCTTGACTCCCGCTTTTGAGTCTTGTTGACTCCCGTTACTGTGAACCGGCGTCCGGAGTGAGATGCAGCGCCTTGACGTAGACCAGCGCTTCCCGTCCGCGCGGGTAATAGTCCGGTTCCCTTCCCATGCACTTGTATCCATGGGCTTGGTAGAGCTTGATGGCGCTGGTGTTTTCTGCGTCTACATGGAGCCAGATGGCCGGCGCGCCTGCCGATTCGGCGGAGTGCTCGAGCAGCCCCAGCAGCTTGCCGCCGACACCGAGCCGGCGCTGGCCGGGCGCCACTTCGATGGTTTGAATGTAGGCGGTTGGCCGGCCGCCGTCGAGCGACCACTCGACAATGCCAAAGCCCGCCAGACGCCCATCCTCTTCGGCGATCCAGGTGGACGCTTGCGGGCTTGCCACAAGGCGGCGCATGGTTCCACGGCCGAAGCGGAAGGGCGACTCGAAGCATGCCTCCTCGACCGCGTAAAGGGGTGCAAAATCCGGTGGGGCATACGGACGATAGAGCACAAGATGAGTGTAAGCGCGGGTACGTTCAGCCCCTTCGCGTGGCCAACACGCCGACAGCCGGAGATAAGAACCTGCGGAAGGCGATCAGCCATCTTAAGGAGGGCATCCGATATCCCAACTGGGAGCATGAGCCGGTGGCAGAATTCCGGTGCCAGGCTGTCTACAATCTGGCCTGCTTTTATGCACGGCTCGCCGCAGGGAACAGGTTCGCGAAAAAGGCGTTTGTACTTGTGTTGCGCAAGGCCGCGAGGTTCGGGCTTGCCAACCCTGAAGATGTAGCCCGGGACTTCCATACCAAGAGCGGCGATTTTTGTGCTTTCGTCCAGTACAAGGGGACAGACGCCGAGGAGCTGAGGTGCAGGGATATGCTGCTCAAGCTGGAAAAACCGCTTTCAGCGAAATACAAGTAAGTGTGTAGGGTAAGGGCGAGAAATGGCGGGTAGATGCGTTACCGGCCGTAGATAGACTCGGCCGGGACAAGGTGTCCGCCGCAGCCTGCCAGCGATGAATCGGATCAGATGTTTGTGGTGCTCATCAGGCGCATAGGCACGTCCATTTGGAGACCATTTTACCACGCATTTGTGCATATCGGCACTTATGGATATTTGCCCATTTCCGCAGTGGATGCCGAGCTACCTACCATTGGATGCGCTCAGGAGAGGGGCGGAATCCTGCTTCCGCCCCTCTCCTGAGCGCAAGTATGGTTTAACTAATTGATTCTGCAAGCGATATTCCCCAGATATGGGCCACTACACTTTTGCCTCCAGGTCGGAGATCACGTCGAAGAAACGCTGGTCGAGGCGGCGGTTGCTGGAGATGGCTTCCTTGATGGCGATGTCGGTAATGTCAGTGCCGCGGAGGACGGCGATGCGGCCCCACTTCCTGTCGTGCACCATGTCGATGGCGTGGAGACCGTAGCGCTGGCCGAGGAGGCGGTCGTAGGCGGTGGGAACGCCGCCGCGCTGGGTGTGGCCCAGATTGACGGAGCGGGTTTCGTAGCCGGTCTTCTTTTCGATCAGATCGGCCAGCGCCTCGCCGATGCCGGAGAGGCGGGCGTGGCCGAAGGAATCGACCTGCGCGGAGCCGGTGACCTGACCGACCTCAGGCAGGTGGCAGCCCTCGGCGACCACCACGACGCCATAGTGCTTGCCGTGGTCGTAGTTGTACTTGAGCAGCGCGCAGACGTGGGCGATGTCGATCTCTTTTTCGGGAACCAGAATGACGTGGGCTCCGCCGGCAATGCCTGCCGCGCAGGCGATCCAGCCGGCGTCGCGGCCCATGACCTCAATGACGATGACGCGGTTGTGGGAGTCGGCGGTGGTGTGGATACGGTCGACGGCCTCAGTGGCGATCATGACCGCGGTGTCGTAGCCGAAGGTCTGGTCAGTGCCGCTGAGGTCGTTGTCGATAGTCTTGGGCACGCCGACGCCATTTACGCCGTTCTCGCAAAGGAACTGGGTAACGGACTGGGTGTCGTCGCCACCCAAGGCGATGAGCGCGTCGATGCGGTTGGTCTTGAGCACTTCCTGGACTTTCTCGATGCCGCCGGGAATTTTTTTGACGTTGGTGCGCGAGGAGTGCAGAATGGTGCCGCCCTTCAACTGGATACCGTCGATGGCTTCCAGGGTGAGGGGGATGAAGTTGTTGTCGAGCACGCCGCGCCAGCCGTTGAGGAAGCCGATGAACTCGTCGCCATAGTGGTTGATGCCTTTTTTCACGGCCGCATAGATGACGGCGTTCAATCCGGGGCAATCGCCGCCTCCGGTCAATAATGCAACTCGCATCGTGTAAGGTCTCCTGGTAGGTTTCGGCGGGCCGGTGAGCCGTGCCGGGACTCTGTCTCTGAACCTTGCGCCGGAGGGAAAAGCACCGGTCTCGACGCCTTACCCAGTGTACCCTGCCGCTCGAAGGGGAAATCGTGACCAGGCTCACGCCGGGCCAGGATTCAGCCGGACGCAATTACCGATTGGGGAGAGCGGCCCGGAGTGATTCAATAAGGATATGCCCGGAAGTGGAGCACTTCTGCTGCTGGCTTTCGTCAGCCTGGTCGTCATCGTGCTGCTGGTGCTGCTGCAATTGACGCGGCTGGGGTTCCTGATTCGCTCCACCATCCCGGACCGGCCGCGGCGGCGCATGTTCATTGCTTCGGTCTCGTTCCTGATCACGTTTGCCGGAGTGCGGATTCTGGTGCACCGGATCGTGAATCACGAGGGGCATTTCCAATGGGTGGTGGTGCGCGGCCTGCACATTCACCACCTGGTGTGGGGCATCCTGATCCTGCTGCTGGTGGGCTACGGATGGCTGCTGGACCTGGGGCGTTCGCACTCGCCGCTGTCGATTTTCTGGAGCCGGCTGATGGCGGTGAGCTACGGGGTGGGCGCCGCGCTTACGCTGGATGAATTTGCGCTGTGGCTCAATCTGCAGCCCAATGCCTACTGGTCGAGCTCGGGCCGGCTGAACATCGACGCGATCGTCTTTTTCGGCGCGGTGCTGGCGGTGGGCGCGGGAGGGGCGCCGTTTTTCAGCGGCCTCAAGCAGATGTGGGTGAAAGGCACGCTGTTCCGCAAGGGGCTGTGGCGGATCAGCTCGCCGATTCGCCGCGTGCGGTTGCTTCGTCCGCGTAAAGTTCGGCGATCGACGCCGCGTATCGTTCCGTGATGACGCGGCGCTTGAGCTTCATGGAAGGGGTGAGTTCTCCCGAATCCTGAGCCCACTCCTCGGCCACCACGCGAAAGCGCTTCAGGGTCTCGAAGTTTGCCAGGCTGCGGTTGACCTCGCTGACCAACTCGCTGTAGTGCGCGATGACGCGGCTGTCGGCGACCAGCTCGGCGCGGGAGCCGAAGCGGATGTTTTGTTGCGCGGCCCACGCTTCAAGCGCGGCGAAGTTGGGGGAGATGAGCGCGGAGATGAACTTGCGCTTGTCGCCGACCAGGGCCGCCTGGGCCACGAGCAGCGAGTTCTTAAGCTTGTTTTCGATGGGCTGGGGCGCGACCAGCTTGCCGCCCGAGGTTTTGAGCAGTTCCTTCTTGCGGTCGGTGATGTAGAGAAAGCCGTCGGGGTCAAGGCAGGCGATGTCGCCGGTGCGGAACCATCCTTCGGGGTCGAAACATTCGGCGTTCCACCCCAGCGACGAAGAACTGTCGCTGGGGACCCCGGCGTTCGCTTGCGGCTTTTGCCAGTAGCCGCCGAAGATGGAAGGCCCGCGCACCAGCAATTCGCCGTCCTCAGCCAGCCTGACTTCAACATTGGGCAGGACCGGGCCCACCGAGCCCATGCGCTGGCTGAGCGGATTATTGAGCGCGATGACGGGCGAGGTTTCGGTGAGTCCGTAGCCCTCCCAGAGTGCAATGCCGGCGGAGGCGAACCACTTTGCGGTGTCCATGCCCAAGGGCGCGCCGCCGGAGATGAAGACGCGGACTCTTCCGCCGAAGGCTTCGCGCACCTTGGCGTAGACCAGTTTCCTGGCCAGTTTCCACAACAGCGACGAAGGCTGCCGGCCGCTATAAACCGTGTCGCAATGGCGCGCGCCCACTCGAACGGCCCAGGCGAGGACGCGCTTCTTTACGGGTGAAGCCGAAGAGCGTTGCTCGACCGCCTGACGAATCTTCTCGTAGACGCGCGGTACTCCGACGATGACCGTGGGCCGGACCTGTTGCATGGCCTGCGGCAGCTTGTCGAACTGCGAGCAGTAGGCCACCTGCGCGCCGGCATTGTACATGACGTAATCGAGCGCGCGCGCGGTGATGTGCGAGAGCGGCAGGAAGGAGATGCAGGCGTCGGTGGAGTTAAAGGAGAATCCGGCGGCGGCGTAGTTCTGGTTGGCGGCGATGTTGCCGTGGGTAAGGGCGACTCCCTTGGGCTCGCCGGTGGTGCCGGAAGTGTAGATGAGCGTGGCCAGGTGGGCGGGTTGCGCGGCGCGGACCAGGGCATCGAAGACCGGGTCGCGCTCGGTTCCGCGCGCGTCGGCACCGTCCAGCAGATCGCTGAAGGCGACGGCGCCCTCGGGAACCGGCGAGTCCATCATGACGCAGCGCTCCAACTGCGCCAGGGCGCGGACCGAGTTGAGCTTGTCAAACTGCTGGCGGGTGGAAACCACGGCGATGCGGCAGCCGGAGTCGCGGAGCAGAGCGGCGATCTGCTCACCGTTGAGGGTGGGATAGATGGGCACGTTGGCCGCGCCGATGGCCAGCGTGGCGAAATCGGTGACCGCCCACTCCCATCGATTCTCGCTGATGAGGGCGATGCGATCGCCCTTCTGCGCGCCCCAGGCAAGCAAGGCGCTGGCCAGCGCCCTGACCCGCTGGTAAATCCGATCGGAGGAAAGGGGCTGCCATTGCCCGAACTCGTCCTGCCAGAGCACCGCGGCGGGGTTGGCGGCCGCGGTTACGCGGCGAAACAGATCGTTGATGGTGGAGATGGGAGCAGTCGCCATGAGGTTGAGATCGAGAGCGCGCGGCGGCGAAAACGAGTCACTGGGAAGTGTATCAGCGCGGGGGGTCCGGAGCCTGCACTTCACTTTCGCGCGGGCGGCGGAGGGGAAACTCTCAGGCCGCAGGCTCCATCTGTTGAAAAAACGGAGAAAATTCGAAGTCCAGCCAAACTATTCAGGCGATAAACTGATCGTAAGGCACCTCCACATCAGTCCTCGTACGCCAGAAATGGGGACACCGCTCCTGCACCATGTATAAACTGACCCCGGCTTTGCCGCCAACTGAACCCGACACCGGCCTGCTCGATCGACTGGCGCTGCTGGAGCGCGTCACGCTGGCAGCGGCGATCTTACTTTTCGCCTTGAACCTGGCCGCGGGGCTCGTGGTTCTGCTGGGCTGGAACTTCCCCGGCGACCAGCACCTGATGAATGCGGAGACCGCGCTGGCCGCGCTGTGCTGCGCGCTCAGCCTGCGGTATTCAAGCCCCCAGTACTCGAAGCGGAACCACCGGCTGGCTCTGCTGCTTGCGGCGGCGGCGGCGGCGGCCTGCACGGCCATTGTCTGCGAATATGTTTTTCCCGGTTCGCACGTCTCGACCGTTCCGGTTGCGGCCGTTCATGGCTTCCGATCCTCGTTCCCGGCCAGGATGCCGCTCACGACCGCGGGCGGGTTCGCCTTTCTCGCACTCGCTTTGACGACGATGCGGGTGCAGAAGCGCGCGGCGGTGATGACTGCCGATTTTTTGACCTTCTGCCTGGTTCTGCTGGTTCTCATCCTGGTATCGGGACACGTGATTGCGGTTCTGGGCATCTTCGGCCCATCCGAATCCGCGGGAACCTCGTCGCTCTCCATGCTGGGCCTGCTGCTGCTGACGATGGTGGCCTTCTTTCGCCGGGCCGAGAACGGCGTCTTTGCCATCCTGCTGGGGCGCGGCATCGGCAGCAACATCGCGCGGGGCCTTACGCCCCTGCTGTTTGTGCTGCCCTACCTGCGGGAATGCGCGCGGGCGCGATTCATCAATTTCGCGCGCATGCCCTCGCATTACACCACCGCGCTGCTCGCCTCGCTGGCGGTGATGCTGTCGTTCGCCCTGCTCCTGTTTCTCGCCTGGCGCATCAACTGCATGGAGGTGGAGATTCACGATCTGTCGCTGCGCGACGCGCTGACCGACCTTTACAACCTGAGGGGATTTCATCTGCTGGCCGACCAGGCGCTGCGCATGGCGCGGCGGTCGCACCTGCCATTCTCCGTGCTGTACATCGACCTCAACGACCTGAAGCGCACCAACGACTCGCTGGGGCATAAGGCCGGTTCGGAGCTCTTGATGGAGACGGGCAGGATTCTGAAATCCTCGTTCCGCGAGACGGACGTGGTGGGGCGCATCGGGGGCGATGAATTTGCGGTGGCCGGGCAATTCAGCCCATCCGGCATTTGCATGGCAGCGCAGCGCATCGAGGAGTCCGCCGCGCGGCGCAACGCGGAAGACGGCTGCTCCACGGCGCTCAGCTTCAGCCTGGGCTACGTGACCACGGGCAGCGGGCCAAACGAAACCCTGGATGAGCTGCTGGCCAAGGCCGACCAGGCCATGTACGTCGACAAGCGGCGCAAGAAGGTTGCGGTGAGCTAGAGCCGCGATCGCCGAGATTCACCTGTTGTTATTGAGGTTTGTGCTTTCCCAGGTCCCAGAATCGGGACCTGGGGCACCCGGCGTCATTGCGCCGGTTGTGATTGAGGTCTGTGCTGTCGCAGGTGAGACCGCCCCAGCGGCGAAGACCCGTCGCCGGGGACCCCGGAAATCGGGACCTGGGGCACCCAGGGGTTCGGAGGGTCGATTTTTTCTGTCAGGCGCCGAATTCCGGGCTTGTATACTTATTCAAATCTGTTGTATATTTATTCGAGGGCGGCTTCCGCTTCGCGGGCCGCCCCTTTGATTTGCCCGCAAAAGGGAAAGCCGGCCATGAAGCATCAACGCCTCGACGCAATCCGCGACCTGCTCTCCAACACTCCGGTGGCCAGCCAGGACGAGCTGCGGCGCAAGCTGCGCCGGCGCGGAATTCGCGTGACCCAGGCCACCCTTTCGAGAGACATGCACGAGTTGCGTCTCTCCAAGGGCCCCGGAGGCTATGCGCTGCCCAACGGCCACGCAGCCAACGGCGCGGCGGCGGAAGACGACGGGCCGCCGCCGGTGAATGAAATGATTGAAAGCTTCGGGCTGCGGGTGCGCCAGGCGATGAACCAGGTGGTGTTGAGCACCGCGATGGGCGGCGCGCAGCCGGTGGCCGCGGCGCTGGATCGCGCGGCATGGCCTGAGGTGGTGGGCACCATCGCCGGCGACGATACGGTGCTGGTTATCTGTCCCGATGTGCGGCGCGCGGGCGAGGTGGAAGAGAAGATAAGGACGCTGCTCGAATCATGACGGAAACAGCACAAACCGCGGTTGTGGGAGTGACCGGGTACGCGGGCGCGGAGCTGGCGCGGCTGCTGCTGCGGCATCCCCGGCTGCACGGCAAGCCGCCGGTATTCGCGGGACGCGTGGAGGAGAAAGACGCGGCGCGCGGCGGCGTTCCGCTGCTTGAGATTCACCCCCAGTTGGCGGACAAGTACGGCAGCGGCGATCTGCTGCTGGAGCCGTTCTCGTGGGAGCTGCTCGCCCGCCGCGGCGTGCAGGTTCTGTTTCTTGCCACCCCGCACGAGCAGTCGCGGGAGTGGGTTCCCGAGGCGCTGAAGCGGGGATTGCGGGTGATCGACCTGAGCGGCGCGTGGCGGCTTGGCGAGGCGTCGAATCGCGCCGTGTATGGATTCGCGGACGAAGGAACAGAGCAGGCCGCGGCCACCCAGGCGCAGGCGGTGTACGGCATGCCGGAGCTCAACCGCGGCCGGATTGCCGGCGCGCGCCTGGTTGCCAATCCGGGCTGCTACGCGACCGCGGTGATTCTGGCTTTGAAGCCGCTGGCGGCCGCGGGACTGCTGGACCTGGACCACGGCATTGTGGCCGACGCAAAAAGCGGAGTGAGCGGCGCGGGAAAGGCGCCTACGGCCAAGACGCACTTCATGTATGCGGCAGACAATCTGTCGGCGTACAGCGTCTTCAGCCATCGCCATACCGGCGAGCTGCTGGAGCAGATCGGGATCTCTTCGGGCGAGATTGTTTTTACGCCGCACCTGCTGCCGATCCCGCGCGGGATTCTATCTACGATGTACGTGCGCTTCAAGGAGGCGCAGACGCGCGCCGGCGTGGCGCAGGTGTACGAGGAGTTTTTTGCGGGCAGCCCGATGGTGCGCTTCTACTCGAAGGCGCTGCCGCAGATTCAATATGTGGTGCGAACTAACTATGCCGATATCGGGTTTCAACTCGACGCGAGCGGCCAGCGCGCGGTGATCGTCAGTTGCCTGGATAATCTGTTGAAAGGCGCAGCCGGCCAGGCGGTGCAGAACATGAATGTGGCGCTCGGCTGGGGCGAAGCAGAGGGGCTGGAATGAGGTATGTGGTCAAGCTGGGCGGAGCCGGACTGGAGACACCCGCGCTTCTGGACGGCTGCGTGCGCGCGATTACAGACCTGGTGCGCGACGGCAACCAGGTGGCTGTGGTGCACGGCGGCGGCGCGCAGTTGACGCGCACGCTGAAGGCCCTGGGCAAGGAGAGCGAATTCATCAACGGGCTGCGGGTTACCGACGCGGAGACGCGCGACGTGGCGCTGATGGTGCTGGCCGGGCGCGTGAACAAGGGATTGGTGGCGGCACTGGGCGCGCTGGGCCAGGCGGCAGTGGGGCTTTCCGGCGGCGACGGACTGATGTTTCGCGCGCGCAAAAAGAGAACCGCGCCCGACCTGGGCTACGTGGGCGAGATTGCCGCCAGCGATACGCGCTGGATCGAGGCCATCTGGCAGTTGAACGGCGTGCCGGTGCTCTCCTCGATGGCGCTGGGCTTCGACGGCGAGTATTACAACATCAATGCCGACGAGATGGCCGCGGCCTGCGCGATTGCCTGCCGTGCCGACGCGCTGGTGTTTCTCACCGACGTTCCCGGCGTGAAGGGGGCGAACGGCGAAGTGCTGCGATGGCTGTCGATCGACCAGATCGCCGAGATGGCTAAAAGCGCGGTGATCTCCGGCGGCATGCTACCTAAACTGGGAGCCTGCCGCGAGGCGCTGCTGAACGGTGTGAAGCGGGTAAGAATTCTGCCTGCGGAGGCGGCCGGATCGTTGCCCGACCTGTGCAGCTCGCGCGTGGCGCACGGTACTGAAGTGATGGTGGCTTAGAGCGGTTCCACAATGTACGTGCCTCTTCCGGCATTTTGCAAGGTACCTTTTTCTTAAGGAAAAAAGTACTCAAGAACAGCGGATTCGGGGCGAAGCAATTGTGGAACCGCTGCGAGGAGAAAAGGAAGTGACGAAACTCGATCAAATTCGCGCCGCGGAGTCGCGGCTGCTGCTGACAACCTACGAGAGGAGCCCCATCCTCTTTGCGAGAGGCGAAGGCGTTTACCTCATCGACGAGCAGGGCAAGCGCTATCTCGATTTGTTGAGCGGGATCGGCGTGAATGCGCTGGGCTACGGCAATGCGGTGATTGAAGGGGCCATTGCGCGGCAGAGCCGGGCGCTGATCCACACCTCCAACCTCTTCTATCACGAAGGGCAGGCGGAGCTGGCACTGCGGCTTACGGAGCGCACCGGCCTCGATCGCGCGTTCTTCGCCAATACCGGCACGGAAGCGTGGGAGGGGGCGCTGAAGCTGGCGCGCGCGTATGCCGGGCTGAGGCGCAGCGAGGGCGCCGGCATCGGCACCAAATTTCTGGCGCTCGAGCAGAGCTTTCACGGCCGCACCTTCGGGTCGATGTCGACGACCTACAAGGCAAAATACCGCGAACCGTTTGGCCCGGTGGTTCCGGGCGTGGAGTTTGTGCGCTTCAACGACGTAAACGATCTGCGCGCCAAATTCTCGAGCGATGTGTGCGCGATTCTGGTGGAGGCGATCCAGGGCGAGGGCGGCATCCGTCCGCTCACGCAGGAGTTCTTTGCCGAGGCGCGCGCGCTGTCGAACTCGACGGGCGCGCTGCTGATCGCGGACGAGATTCAGGCGGGGATGGGCCGCACCGGCAAGTGGTGCGCCTATCAGCATTACGGCATTCAGCCCGACATTACTACGCTGGCCAAGCCGCTGGCGGGGGGACTTCCCCTTGGAGCAGTTTTGTGCAGCGAAGAGGTTGCGCGCGCGATGCACGCCGGCATGCACGGAACGACATTCGGAGGCGGTCCGCTGGCCTGCGCGGTGGCGATCGCGGTGATTGACGCGATGGAGCGCGACGGCCTTCTGGCCCATGCGGCCGAAGTGGGCGACTACTTCCAGGAGCAGTTGCGCGCGCTGGCGCGGCGCCACGAGACGATTGTGGAGGTGCGCGGCAAAGGGCTGATGCTGGCCGCGGAGCTGGATTCGGCGGAGCTGGCCAAGCTCACGGTGGCGGAGATGCTGAAGCGCGGCATTCTCATCAACTGCACCAGCGACACAGTGCTGCGCTTCCTGCCTGCCTATATTCTCGAACGCGAGCATGTGGATATGGCCATCGAAGCACTGGACGAGATTTTTACCGAACATGCCGCGCATCCGGCGGCGCAATCCGCAGGAGGACATCAACGTGGTTAGCAGAGCAGCCATCGAAAGCGGGGAGATCTCGACTCCCGTGCACCAGGATCCCGATATCGTGGCCGCGGCGGCGCGGCTGGCCGGCGAGGATCTTTGTTCCATCGCCGATCTTTCGAGCGGCGAAGTCAGGGCGATCCTGAAGCTGGGACGCGAAGTGAAGCGCAATCCGCGCGCCTACCGCCATGCGCTGGACGGCCGGCAGATGGTGCTGATGTTCGAGAAGGCCAGCCTGCGCACGCGGCTGGCCTTCGAAACCGGCATCAACACCATAGGCGGCAATGCCATCTTCGTCGATCACACCAGTTCGCCGCTGGGCGAACGCGAATCCATCGCCGACGTGGCGCGGAATGTGGAGCGCTGGGTGGACATCATCGTGCTGCGCACCTACGCGCACGACACCATCACGGAGATGGCGGCGAATTCGCGCGTGCCGGTGGTGAATGCGCTCTCGGATTTCGAGCACCCCTGCCAGGCGCTGGCCGATTTCATGACGCTTGAAGAGCATTTCGGCACGGTTGCCGGCCTGAATTTTACCTACGTGGGCGACGGCAACAACGTGTGCCACTCGCTGATGCTTACCGGAGCGCAACTGGGCGCCAACGTAACCGTGGCGACGCCGCGCGGCTACTCGCCGGACATCGAAATCGTGACCCAGGCGCGCGACATGGCGCAGGCCAACGGCTGCGAAGTACACCTGATGCAGGACCCGCAGCTAGCCGTAACCTGCGCCGACGCGGTGTACACCGACGTGTGCGTGAGCATGGGGTTCGAACACGAGTCGACCAAGCGGGCGCCCATTTTCAGGCCGTTCCAGGTGAATGAGGCGCTGATGCAGAAAGCCGCCGGGCACGCGGTGTTCATGCACTGCCTGCCGGCGCGGCGCAATGCCGAAGTGACGGACGCGGTGCTGGACAGCGCGCAGTCGATCGTCTTCGACCAGGCCGAGAACCGGATGCACGCGCAGAAGGCGTTGCTGCTGTTGCTGCTGGGCGGGTTGGCGAATCGAGCGGCGTTAAGTGAACAGTAAGCAGTGGACAGTGGACAGTGAGCAGTGAACAGTGAGCAGTGAACAGTGAACAGTGGTCAGTGGTCAGTGGTCAGTGGTCAGTGGACAGTGGACAGTGAGCAGTGAACAGTGAGCAGTGAACAGTGAACAGTGGTCAGTGGTCAGTGGTCAGTGGACAGTGGTCAGTGGTCAGTGGTCAGCGGTCAGTGAGAATAAAAGCAGTTTTTGATTCGTCAACTCAACAGAAAATTGTGGCAAGGACAAACCGATCACTGTTCACTGTTCACTGTCCGCTTGTCGCTGGTCACTGCATTGAGGTTTCGCAAGCATGTCCGTAATTCTCGAATCGCTGCCCACGGGTAAGAAAGTCGGCATCGCCTTCTCGGGCGGGCTTGACACTTCCGCCGCGCTGCATTGGATGAGGCAGAAGGGCGCCATCCCTTACGCTTATACAGCCAACCTGGGCCAGCCCGACGAAGCCGACTACGAGGCCATCCCGCGCGCGGCCCTCGAGTATGGCGCCGAAAAGGCCCGCCTCATCGACTGCCGCGGTCCGCTGGTGCGCGAAGGGTTCGCCGCGCTGCAGGCCGGGGCCTTCCACATCACCACCGCGGGCGTCCCCTATTTCAACACCACCCCGATCGGCCGCGCGGTCACGGGCACCATGCTGGTGGCCGCAATGAAGGAGGACGACGTCCACATCTGGGGCGACGGCTCTACTTTCAAAGGCAACGACATCGAGCGCTTCTATCGCTACGGCCTGCTCGTCAATCCCAGCCTCCAGGTCTACAAGCCGTGGCTTGACGCTGCTTTCATCGACGAACTGGGCGGCCGCGCGGAGATGTCTGCCTTCATGCAGCGGGCAGGCTTCGCGTATAAAATGCCGACCGAGAAGGCCTACTCCACCGACTCCAACATGCTCGGTGCGACTCATGAAGCCAAAGACCTGGAGCATCTCTCCTCGTCCATCAAAATCGTGGTTCCCATCATGGGCGCGGCATTCTGGCGCGACGATGTCGAGATCCTGCGCGAGGAGGTCGCCATTCGCTTCGAAGAGGGTTTCCCGGTCGCTCTCAACGGCCGGCAATTCGACTCCCCCGTCGCCCTGCTCGGCGAAGCCAACCGCATCGGCGGGCGGCACGGGCTGGGCATGTCCGACCAGATTGAGAATCGAATCATCGAGGCCAAGAGCCGCGGCATTTACGAGGCGCCGGGGCTGGCCCTGCTGTTTATCGCTTACGAGCGCCTGATCACCGGCATCCACAACGAGGACACCATCGAGCAGTACCGCGACCATGGCCGCAAGCTTGGCCGGTTACTCTACCAGGGCCGCTGGTTCGACTCCCAGGCGATCATGCTGCGCGAATCCGCCCAGCGCTGGGTCGCCAAACCCATTACCGGCGAGGTCACACTGGAGTTGCGCCGCGGCAACGACTACTCCATTCTTTCGACCGAGTCGCCCAACCTGACCTTCCATCCCGAGCGCCTCAGCATGGAGAAGACTGAATCGGTCTTCTCCCCGCGCGACCGCATCGGACAGCTCACCATGCGCAATCTCGACATTACCGACACCCGGGAGAAGCTCCTCACGTACGCCAAAACCGGCCTCCTCACGCTTGGCAGAAGCAGCGAAATGCCCCAGCTCAACAGCGTCAAGGAGAAGGAGTAACATGGCCATCTGCAAATACTGCGAACTCGAAATGCACGAGGCAGATGGCTGTGTAAAGCTGCCGATCAAGACAGTTGACGGCGAGATGGACCCAATTCCATACGGAAGCGAGAGCAGGGATGAACCACCGGAACCGGGTCAATGGCAGCACGGTGTACTTATTGGGAACCCTCCCCGGTGCCATGATTGCGGTGCATTGCCGGGTCACTACCACCATGTGGGCTGCGACTGGGAGGAATGTCCACGCTGCCACGGACAACTTATCGGCTGCGACTGCGACCCCGATGCAATTCCATCATCGGCGCCAGATGAGCCAGCAGAACAAGCCGATCAAACTGAAGGGTGAGGGATCAGAAACAGATCAATGCCGAACGAGCAAAATCCTATGAAGATGTGGTCGGGGCGGTTTCGCTCGCCGCTCGATGCGGAGTTCGAGGCGTGGCAGCGGTCGATCGTCTTTGACTGGCGGCTACTCGACGAAGAGATCGCCGCCAGCAAGGCGCACGCGTCGGCTCTTGGCGCGGCAGGAGTGCTGACCGAGAGTGAAACAACGGAGTTGCGCGGGGCGCTGGATTCGATTGCGATCGAGTTCGCCTCGGAGGCTGATAGGGCGCGGGTGCGCGATCACGCATCGGCCGAAGACATCCATCACTTTGTGGAGATCAAGCTGGTGGAGCGCGTGGGCCAGTTGGGCAAGAAGCTGCACAGCGGACGCAGCCGCAACGAGCAGATCGCGACCGACCTGAGGCTCTACGTGCGCAAGCAAACCGGGCTCGCGGTGGAGGGGCTGGCCGCGTGGGGAAACGCGCTCGTCGAGCAGGCGCGCGCGGCCGGCGATGCGGTGATGCCCAGCTACACGCACCTGCAGCGCGCAGAACCTGTATTGGTGGCGCACTGGCTGCTGGCCTACGTGGAGATGGCGCTGCGCGACGCCGATCGCCTGCAGGATTGCGTGCAGCGGACGAATTATTGTCCGCTGGGATCGGGAGCCGTGGCCGGAGCAACGCTGGCGCTGGACCGCACGATTGCCGCGCGCGAGCTGGGCTTTACGGCTCCGACGGCGAATTCGATGGACGCTACCAGCGATCGCGACTTCATTCTCGAATATCTGCAGGCATTGACGGTTGTGGGGCTGCACCTGAGCCGTTTTGCCGAGGAGATCACGCTTTTTTCCACGGCCGAATTCGGTTTTGTCACGTTGCCGGAGGCGTTTTCGACGGGATCGAGCGCCATGCCGCAGAAGATGAATCCGGATTTCACCGAGCTGATTCGCGCCAAAGTGGGCCGCATTCACGGGGCCGCGGAAGCGGTGACGCTGGAGCTGAAAGGGCTGCCTTTGGCCTACAATAAAGACATGCAGGAGACCCAGGAGCCGGCCTTCGCCGTCAGCTTTGTGCCGCAGATGCTCAAGCTGGTGGCGCGCTTTACGGCGGCTCTTCAATTCAATCGCCAGCGCATGAACGAGGCGGCGCAGTCGGGCTATTTGAATGCCATGGCCGCGGCCACGTACCTGGTGCACAAGGGCGTTCCCTTCCGCAGCGCGCACGAAAAAATCGGCACGGCGGTGCGCTATGCGCTTGAAAAGGGCGTTGAACTCGGAGATCTGACGCTCGGCGAATTGCACCAGTTCGGGGCCGAGTTCGGCGCGGACTTTTATGCGGCCATATCGCTGAACGCAACGCTCGACTGCCACGATGTGACCGGAGGCACCGCGCGCGGACGCGTGCGCCAGGCGCTTGAGAATGCGGCGCGGCGGATCGCCGCACTGGCGGCGCAGGGCGCGGGGGAGGCTGTTCATGCTGGTCCGTAAGGCCCTGCTGCACGACGCCTCCAATGTGTACGACCTGGTGAATTCGCTCTCCTCCGACGGCACGCTGCTGAAGCGCGCCTTTGCGGAAATCTGCGAAAACATCCGCGACTTCACGGTGGCCGAATCGGATGGCGGCGTGTTTCTGGGCTGCGGCGCGATCCACTTTTACGGACCGCATCTTTGCGAGGTGCGCTCGATCGTGGTCAAGCCCGAAGCCAAAGGGCAGGGAGCGGGCGGGAAGATTTTGAGCGCGCTAATTGAAGAAGCGGAGACGCACGGCATCCAGTCCGTGTGCCTGTTTACGCGGATCCCGGATTTCTTTTTCAAGTACGGATTCCGCACGGTGGAAGACAAGGCCGAGTTGCCGGACAAAATTTTCAAGGACTGCCAGAGCTGCCCGCGGCTGCACCGCTGCGACGAAGTGGCGATGGTGCGGGGACGGATTCCGCGGATTTCGATTCTGGGGCCGCGGCAGGAAGCGCAGGAGCTGGTGCGGATTTCGGGGTGAGAAAAACGCGGCTGATCGAGGCCGATGCATTCCCACCCTTTCGCCGATAACGCCGGCGAAAGGATGGGGCACCCGGCTGTCGGGGTGACGCGCGGAGATTTCCCGGACTTGGGCTGATTGAGATTCGTGCTTTCCCACCCTTTCCGCGATGAGACTGCGGTGCCCAGAGGGCGCCCAGATGGGGCACCCAGAGTCGTGGAGCACCCAGGTTAGTCCGGGTTTCAGGCTGAATCGCGTTTGCTGAGGATTGCCGATGCTACGACCGCCTGGCCGTAGCTCAGGCCGCCGTCTCCGGGGCTGACCTGGAGGTGCCGATGGACCTTGAACCCTTCCGCTTCCAATCCCACGCGCAGCAGGCGGGCCAGGCGGCGGTTGTGCATGCATCCGCCGGAGAGAACTACCTGGCCGATGCCGGTTGCCTGGCGCGCTCTTACGGCGGCGCGCGCGAAGCCGGCGGCGACTCCCGCGTGAAAGCGCGCCGCGATGCGCGCTTTGCCAACGCCCGAGCGCAGATCGCCGACCAGTGCGCGCCAGAGCGGCGCGGCGGATAACCGCATCGGCCGGCGAGAATCCCAATTTCCTTCGAGCAAATCCAGAGGGTAACCGGAATCGAGCTCATCCGGCTCATCGATTGCCCATCCTTCCAGCTCGATGGCCGCCTGCGCCTCGTAGTCCACTGCGCGGCGGCCGAGTACGATCGCCGCAGCCGCATCGAAGAGGCGGCCGAGGCTGGAAGTGAGCGGCGCATTGATTCCGCGCGCGATCATGCGCGTTAGCACGCGCGCCTCGTTGCCGGCGGCTCCGAGCAATTCTTGCGCCGCGGCATCGCCTGTATCGAGGCCGGCCGCGGCGAGATGGGCGAAAGCCATGCGCCACGGCTCGCGGATGGCTGCCTCGCCGCCCGGCATGGGAACGTAGTCGAGATGCGCGAAGCGCTCAAAACTTTCCAGCCGCGCGATGAGCACTTCCCCGCCCCAGATCTTTCCATCCGTGCCGTAGCCCGTGCCATCGAGACTCAGGCCGATGACCGGACCGGTGAGCGAATGCTCGGCCATGCATCCGGCTACGTGCGCGTGATGATGCTGCACGGCGATCAGCGGCAAGCCGCGCTCAGCGGCCCAATTCCTGGCCAGCGTGGTGGAAAGGTAACCGGGATGCATGTCGTGCGCGACCCATTCCGGCTCGATCTCGAAGGTGCGCATGAGGTGTGCGAGCGATTCGCGGAAGAAATTGAGCCCGGTGAGGTCTTCGAGATCGCCGAGATGCTGGCTTTGAAAAGCGAAATGTCCGCGCGCCAGCGCGAAGACACTCTTCAAGTGGCCGCCCACGGCGAGAAGCGGCGGCGCATCGAAAGGCAAGGGCACGCTGAGCGGGACAAACCCGCGCGCGCGGCGGATGAGCTGCGGCGCGCGGTCCACCATGGCCATCACCGAATCGTCGCAGCGCTCGAGAATCTCGCGGTCGTGAAGCAGGAAGGCGTCGGCAATCTCGCCCAGACGCGCGCGGGCCTCGTCGTTGTCAATGGCGATGGGCTCCTCGCTCAGATTGCCGGAGGTCATCACCAGCGCGCGAATGCGCGGGTGGGCAAAGAGCAGGTGCTGCAAGGGCGCGTAAGGCAGAAAGACGCCGAGCCACGGGATTCCCGGCGCAACCGCGGGCGCGATTCCGCAATCGCCGCGGCGGCGCGCGAGCACAATGGGGCGCGCCACGCCGGCAAGCAATGCCTCGTCTTCGGCGCTCAACGCGCAGAGAGAGCGCGCGGCGGAAAGATCGCGCACCATGATGGCCAGCGGCTTGCCGTAGCGGCGCTTGCGTTGGCGGAGACGCATGACCGCCGCTTCATTCGCGGCGTCGACGCAGAGATGAAATCCGCCGATGCCCTTGATTGCAAGGATTTGGCCGTCGAGAAGAAGATCAATGGTGCGGGCGATTGGGTCTTGTTCTCCGGGGGCTAAAGCCCCTTCTTTCTTATTGGGTACCTGTAGGGCACTGCTCACCCAGAGGGTACCCGCGTGCCCTTTCAAAGCAGCATCGTTGTGGACTGAGGCGTTGGCGGGCTCTTCAAGCCAGACGCGCGGTCCGCAATCCCAGCAGGCGTTGGGCTGGGCGTGAAAGCGGCGATTGGCCGGATCGTCGTACTCGGCCTGGCAGGCCGCGCACATTTTGAACTGCGCCATCGAGGTCTGGGGGCGGTCGTAGGGAATGCGGCGCGTGATGGTGAAGCGCGGGCCGCAGTTGGTGCAGTTCAGGAAGGGATAGCGATAGCGGCGGTCGGCGGGCGAGAAGAGCTCGCGCAGGCAATCAGGACACGTGGCGGCATCGGCCGGAATGCCGGTGGCGACGTGGCCGCGCGCTTGGCTGGCGACGATGCGAAAGCCTGCCTCGGCGGACGGATCCAAGCTGGCGACGGCGATCTCGTGTACATCGATCGAATCGATGCGCGCGAGGGCGGGCGCTTCCGCGCGGAGACGAAGCAGGAACGATTCGATTTGCGCAGGCGGGCCCTGAATCTCGATTGAAACTCCGCCGGTATCGTTGCCGATGAATCCGGCCAGGCGCTCCTCGAGCGCAAGACGGTACACGAAGGGACGAAAGCCCACACCCTGCACCACGCCGCGCACCCGTGCCCGGCATCGCTTGAGCGTCACTTCGTGCCGTCCTGATTTTGGTTGGGTTTCCCGGGTCAATCAGGGCCTCACACCGAAGACCAGCATAAACCGTAGGCACGCTCGCAGGCCGCGGCGATCTGAAGCCAATTCCAGCCGTGAGAAAATTCTCTGCATGGCAATTCGGATGCAGCGAAGAGCGGCCTGGGGAGTGCTGGGCCTGCCGCTGTGGTGGGCACAGGGAGATTTGCCGGTGGCCGCGCAGGGGCCGGACGCAGCGGCGGTGATTGGGCGCATCGATGCAGCCGTCGAAGCGCGCTACGAAAACGTGCTGGGATTCACCGACCTCGAGCACTACACGGTATACCGGGGCAAGGATGAAACGCACCCGGTGGCCGAAATGACGGCGAAGGACACCTACCGGAAGGGCGCGGGCAAGACGTATACCGTGCTTTCGCAGCGCGGATCGACGCTGGTAATCCGGCTGGGATTGAAGCCGCTCCTCGAAAACGAGGAGAAGATCAACGTACCGGGCAAAGTGGCACAGTCCTGGTTTACTTCAGCCAACTACGCAATGAGGCTGAAGCCCGGCGGGGCGCAGCGGCTGAACGGGCGCGATTGCTTTGCGCTTTCCATCGATCCGAAGCAGAAAGCGCCCAACATGATCGACGGGACCTTGTGGGTGGACGCGAGGGACGAATCGATCGCGCAGGTTGCGGGGGTGGCGTCGAAGAGCCCTTCGGCATTCGCGGGGACGACGCAAATGATGCGGCAATACACAGAGATCGACGGATTTCCGATGGCCACGCATGCGCGCGCGGAGTCGAGCAGCATGTTTTTCGGCCGCACGGTGGTGATCATCGACTACAGCGACTATCATTTGCAAATTGGCGCGGCGCAATGAGAGCGGGTTGCGCGATCCGGCTTCGATTGGCCGTTTCCGGGAGCGGATGCCGGAAAGCGCGCATTGCGGAACTCCGCGAGTGACTTGCGGCGCTCCAAAGGCTGCGTGTCTCCTCTATACTGAATTCCGTGACCATAGTTCCCAGAGATTTAAGCCTCTATGCCGCACTGGCTTCCTGCCTGTTTCTGGGGTTGCGCCACGGATTCGACTACGATCACCTGGCGGCCATCTCCGACATTACCGCGGTGCAGCGCAACTGGCGCAACGGATTGCGCCTGGGCATGACCTACGCGCTGGGCCATGCGTTCACGGTGGGCGCCCTGGGAGTGATGGTTCTGGAGTTGCACCTGGGGCTGCCGGAGGGTCTGGATCACTGGACCGAGCGGCTGATCGGACTGACGCTGATCGTGCTGGGCATTGGGGTGGTGGCCGGCATCTTGCGCAAGGACGCGCACGGGCACCAGCACAGCCGGGTGGAAAGCAGGCTGGCGATCGCCATCAACGGCATTCTCTGGGCGGCCTGGCAGGTGCGGCGGATCTGGAACCGGCAGGCGCCCAGGCCGGAGCGGTTCCAGTGGATGTACACCGGGAAGTCAGTGTTCGTGATCGGGATGCTGCATGGCGTGGGCGCGGAGACTCCGAGCCAACTGGCGCTGTTTTTTCTGACCGCGAACCTGGGCGGCACATCGCGCGGCATGATGGGCCTGCTGGCCTTTGCGGTGGGACTGGTGACCATGAATGCGCTGATGACCGCGTCGATGGGCGGCGCTTTCAAGGCCAGCGGGCAGCATCCGCGGTTTTATCACGCGATTGCGTGGACCGGCGCGGCTTATAGCTGCATCATCGGCGTCATTTTCCTGTTCGGCATCTCGGACCATCTTCCGCCGCTGGGCTAGGTTTCGGCCGCGCGATTTCGTTCCCTCCGATGCGATCTGCGCTTTCCCAGATCAGGCGCAAAAACAGGAACGCGCCGAACCTGGGGCACCCAAATTGGTACAGGATTGCGCGGTCAGAGTCCTAGCCAGGCAGAATCGACAGCATGAATCCGCCGCGGATTGCGGATTGCGCGGGGCGCAAATCTCATGGATGTGCTGGCGTTCCGGAATTGAAACGGCCTGCGCGCGGCATCACGGGATGGGAACGGCACTTACGTCGGTGATCTCTGTCACGGGTTGCCAACGCCCCAATCGCGTACAACAATACCAGGCATTGCGAGAAGATTGAGAGCCACATCGGTCCGCGATCGATGGCTGCTCTCGGGGAGGCAGCCGTGCAACCCTTCACACCTCCGCCGCTACCGAGCGACGACAAACGCTGGAAGATCGTGAACGGCACCATGCGCAAGAACGGCTTCGCCCGCCACGCGCTGATTGAGGCTCTGCATACGGTGCAATCCTCGTTCGGCTTTCTGGACGACGACGCCATCCGCTTTGTAGCCTGTTCGCTGCGCGTGCCGCTGAGCCAGGCTTATGGAGTGGCGACTTTCTATCACTACTTCAGCCTGAAGCCGCCGGGCAAGCACACGGTGACCATCTGCGCCGGCACGGCGTGCTACATCAAGGGGTCCGACAAGCTGCTGGCCGCGGCGGAAAAGCGGCTGGGCATTGCGCCGGGACAGACCACCAGGGACGGGGAAGTGAGCCTGATGACCGCCCGCTGCGTGGGCGCCTGCAGCCGCGCGCCGGTGGTGCTGTGCGACGGCGAAGTGGCGGGCGAGATGAGCCGCGAGCAGATCATCGAGCAACTGGAAAGGTGGGCCGTGGTATGACGATCGAGGAACTCGAACAGATTGCCAAGAGCGTGCGGCTGGAGAACGCGAAGTACGACTACGAAGTGAATGTGTGCATGGATCTGGCCTGCGCCAGCCAGGGTTCGGAGCGGCTGCGAGAGGCGCTGGCGAAGGCCGTGGAAGGGTCGGGGAAAAAGGTTTTGATCCGCCGCACCGGTTGCATGGGCCCGTGCTCCTCCGGACCGCTGGTGCGGGTGGATCCGGCGGAGACACTTTACCGGAAGGTGACGGCGGGGCACGCGGAGCAGATCGTGGCCAGCCTGGGCGGCGGACCGGTGCCCGCGCTGCAGTGCGACTTGAACGAGCATTTCGGCAGCCAGGTGAGGGTGGTGCTCGAAAATGCCGGCTACATCGATCCGGAAAAGATCGACGACTACATCTCCCGCGACGGCTACAAGGCGCTGCTGACGGTGCTGACCGAGATGACGCCGGGCGGAGTGATCCACCGCATCACGGAGAGCGGCCTGCGCGGGCGCGGAGGCGGGGGTTATCCCACCGGCCTCAAGTGGGGCACGGTGGCCAAGGCCGCGGGCGACCTGAAGTACGTAGTCTGCAACGGAGACGAAGGCGATCCCGGCGCATTCATGGACCGCAGCGTAATGGAGGGCGATCCGCACCGGGTGATCGAAGGCATGGCCATCGCGGCGTATGCGGTGGGGGCGAGCAAGGGATTCATCTATGTGCGGGCCGAATATCCGGTGGCGGTGGCGCGGCTGACGACCGCACTGCGCGAGGCCCGGCGCAGAGGCCTGCTGGGCAGCGGCATCTGCGGAACCACATTCAATTTCGATGTGGAGATCCGGCTGGGCGCGGGCGCATTTGTGTGCGGCGAAGAGACGGCTTTGATTGCCTCCATCGAGGGCAAGCGGGGCACGCCCAAGCCGCGACCGCCTTATCCGGCGGCGAGCGGATTATTCGGAAAGCCCACCTTGATCAACAACGTGGAGACCTATGCGAACATCGCGCCGGTTGTGCGCAACGGCGGCAAATGGTTCTTCAACATGGGCTCGGAACGCAGTAAAGGCACGAAGGTATTCGCGCTCACCGGCAAAGTCACGCACACCGGGCTGGTGGAAGTGCCGATGGGCATCAAGCTGAGGGAGATCATCGAAAAGATCGGCGGCGGCGTTCCGGGCGGGCACAAATTCAAGGCGGTGCAGACGGGCGGTCCATCGGGCGGCTGCATTCCCGCCGAGATGCTGGATATCGGCGTAAGCTACGACGCGCTGCTCAAGATCGGGTCGATCATGGGATCGGGAGGCATGATCGTGATGGACGACACCTCCTGCATGGTGAACGTGGCGCGCTTCTTCATCGAGTTCTGCATGACGGAGTCGTGCGGCAAATGCATTCCCTGCCGCGCCGGCACCGCGCAGATGTTCACATTGTTGTCGCGCATCTGCAACGGCACCGGCACGCTGGACGACCTGGAGCTGCTGGAGCAGTTGTGCTTGACAGTGAAGGAAGCCAGCCTGTGCGGCCTGGGCCAGACTGCACCCAACCCGGTGCTGAGCACTCTGAAATACTTCCGGGACGAGTACATGGACCACATTGTTCAAAAGCGCTGCCCGTCCGGGGTGTGCACCATGGAAGCCGCGATATCCGCGGGTCCGATGGAGGTGACGG
Source organism: uncultured Acidobacteriaceae bacterium (assembly GCA_963770555.1). GTDB lineage: Bacteria > Acidobacteriota > Terriglobia > Terriglobales > Acidobacteriaceae > Telmatobacter. The sequence goes on along the minus strand of CAVYQC010000005.1, from coordinate 684,180 downwards.
CATGAGCGCCGAAGCGGATGTGAAAACCCTGGTCATCGACGAGCAGGAAGTAAGCGCCCGCGCGGGGCAGACGATTCTGGAAGCGGCGCGGGAGAACGGCATCAGGATTCCCACGCTGTGCCACCTGGACGGGCTGAGCGACGTGGGCGCGTGCCGCATGTGCCTGGTGGAGATCAAGGGCAGCAACAAGCTGCTGCCGGCCTGCGTGGCCGCGGTGCAGGAAGGCATGGAAGTAAGCACCGGCACGGAGCGGCTGAGGATGCACCGCCGCACCATACTCGAACTGCTGTTCGCGGAGCGCAACCACATCTGCTCAGTGTGCGTGGCCAATGGCCACTGCGAACTGCAGACGCTGGCTCAGGAGCAGGGCGTGACCCACGTCCGGCTGCCGTACCGCAACCCCGAGCTGAGCGTCGATGCATCGCACGAGCGCTTCACCCTGGACCACAACCGCTGCATCCTCTGCACCCGCTGCGTGCGCGTTTGCGCGGAGATCGAAGGCGCGCACGTGTGGGACGTGATGGGGCGCGGCATCAACTCCACGATCATCTCCGATCTGCACGAGGAGTGGGGCGCATCGAGCTGCACGCGCTGCGGCAAGTGCGTGCAGGTTTGCCCCACCGGCGCCTTGTTCGACAAAAGCAAGATCGGCTCGGATCATCCCAAGCATCCCGATTTTCTCCCTTACCTGAACCTCATGAGGGAAGCGAAATGAGCAAACTGAAACTGGCAACGGTGTGGCTGGACGGATGTTCGGGCTGCCACATGTCGTTTCTCGATATGGACGAGCGGCTGCTTGAACTGGCGGAGCTGGTGGACGTGGTGTACAGCCCCATCGTGGACGCCAAACAGTTCCCCGACGCAGTGGACATCGCGCTGGTGGAGGGCGCCGTGGCCTCGGTAGACGACGAAAAGAAGATCAGGAAGATTCGCGCTCACGCCAAGATGCTGGTGGCCATGGGCGACTGCGCGGTGGCCGGCAATGTGCCCTCGATGCGCAACCCGATGGGGCCGCAAGCGATCCTGGACCGGGCTTACATCGAGAACGCCAGCGCGCAGCAGCAGATTCCCTGCGTGGTGGTGCCCAGGCTGCTTCGCGTGGTGCGGCCCATTCACGAGTTTGTGAAGGTGGACGTATTCTTGCCCGGCTGCCCGCCTTCAGCCGACACATTTCACACCGCGCTGACCGCGCTGATCAACGGCGGACCGCTGGATATTCCGGCGCTGACCCGCTTTGGAGCGTAAGACCGGCGCTACTTGCACGAGATTCGGAGCAAGCTTTATGAGCCAGACCATCACCATCGATCCCGTAACGCGCCTTGAAGGGCACGGCAAGATCACCATTCAGCTGAATGACCAGGGTGAAGTGGAAGACGCGCATTTTCACGTGACGCAGGTGCGCGGATTCGAGCGTTTCAGCGAAGGCCGTCCGTTCTACGAGATGCCCAGCCTGATGGCGCGCATCTGCGGCATCTGCCCGGTCTCGCACCTGATCGCTTCGGCGAAGGCCTGCGAAGCCATCATGTCGATCCGCATTCCACCGGCCGCCGCGCAGTTGCGGCGCATGCTGAACCTGGCGCAGATGGTGCAGTCGCACGCGCTGAGCTTCTTCTATCTCTCCTCGCCGGACCTGCTGCTGGGCATGGAATCCGATCCCGCGTCGCGCCACATCTTCGGGGTGGCGGCGGCCAAGCCGGAACTGGGCCGCGCCGGCGTGGGGCTGCGCCGCTTTGGGCAATCCATCATCGAACTGATGGGTTCGAAGCGCATTCATCCGGGGTGGGTGGTGCCGGGCGGGGTGACCGAGCCGCTGGCCGCGGCCAAGCGCGACCAGATCCTGGCCATGCTTCCGGAAGCCTACGCGAACCTGAAGCTGGCGCTCGACTGGTACAAGCAGATTCCCGATGCCTTCAGGCCGGAGATTGAGGTCTTCGCCAACTTTCCATCGCTTTTCATGGGACTGATCAACGAGGATGAGTCGATTGAATTCACCGACGGCGCGCTGCGGCTGATCGATGCCGCGGGCAACACGGTTGCCGACGGCATTACCGCCAGCCGGTTCACGGAGGTGATCGGCGAGGCGGTGGAACCCTACACCTACACGAAATTCGCCTACTACAAGCCGCTCGGCTACCCTGAGGGCAGCTATCGCGTGGGACCGCTGGCGCGGCTGAATATTGCCAAGACGATGGGCACGCCGCTGGCCGATGCGGAGTTGAAAGAGTTCAAGCAACTCGCGGCCGGACCGGTCGAGAGTTCTTTCTACTATCATCACGCGCGGCTCATCGACATTCTCTACGGCATTGAGAAGATCGAGCAGATCCTGAGCGATCCGCTCATCCTGGACAAGCATGTGCGCGCGACCGCGGGAGTGAACCGCCTGGAGGGCGCCGGCCAGGCCGAAGCGCCGCGCGGAACGCTGATGCACAACTACAAGGTGGACGAAAACGGCAAGATCACCTGGGCCAACCTGGTGATCGCCACCGGCCAGAACAACAACGCCATGAACCGCGGCGTGCTGCAGGCGGCACGGCACTACGTGAAGGACGGCAAGTTTACCGAAGGCATCCTGAACCGCGTGGAAGCGGTGGTGCGCACCTTCGATCCCTGCCTGAGCTGCTCGACGCACGCCTTCGGGCAGATGCCGCTGGCCATTACCTTGGTGTCGGCCGATGGCGAAGTTGTGGACCGGGTTGTGCGATCCTAAAGTCGGCGTTGTGGCGGGTGCTTTTGGGGAGTCGTGCTTTCCCATATCCCAAATGCGGGACAACCACTCCACGGACGAGGACCTATCCGTGGGGACCGCGGGGACATGGGGCACCCGTATTTGGTGGCTACATGGCCCAGATGAGCGTTCGCTGCCTGATTCTTGCCTGCGGCAACACGCTGCGCGGCGACGATGGCGTGGGTCCGTGGCTCGCCGATTGGGCTGAGGAACACTTTGCCGCGCAGGCCGAGGTTCGCGTTGTGTCCCGTCAACAATGGACTCCCGAACTGGCCGAAGAGATTGCCGGCGCGGAGTCAGTGATTTTTGTCGACAGCTCGGTGGCGACTGCGCCCGGAGCGGTAAGGCTGACGCCGGTCGATCCCGGATCGGGCAAGCCCGCGGCGGGCGCGCATCACATGGACGCCGAAGACCTGCTGGCGCTGGGCCGCGAGCTCTACGGTTCCCTGCCCCGCAAGGCGCTGCTGCTTACGGTTGGCGCCGGGGCGAGCGAGATGGGCGAAGGATTCAGCGTGCGGGTGAAAGCCGCGCTTCCCGACACTTGCGATCTGCTGGACCACGCGGTGCGCTGGACGCTGACTGCGCAGAAACCGCACTAAGCCTCTGACCGCGAGAATTTGTATCTGACGCCGAGGTATCCCAGGTCTCAAAATCGAGACCTGGGGCACCCAGTATTGGTACAAAAATAAGCGGTCAAAGGCCTGGAGCACTTTCGATTCACATCTTGTCATTTGGCGATCACACAAGGTGGCTTTTTCTTAAAGGTAAAAGCCACTTGGCTTCAAGGTTTTTGTAAAGAGCCGAATCGAGAATGCTGCACCCCGATCAGCGGCCGTAGTGCGCCAGCTTGAGAACGTAGGCGTAATTGCCGGGCAGGCGCGCGGGCAGGGTGATCTTCAGGTTGTCGCCGTCGGCCTTCCAAACCAGCGGATTGGGATCGCCAAGCAGGAAAACTTCGAGCAAAGGGTGCGAGGGAACATCTTCGAGCGTGATGACGCCGGACCTGGGCGTGCCGAGGATGGTGACGTAGAGCTCGACGCCGTTGCGGGTGAAGCGCAGATCGTCGCCTTCCAGCGAGCGGTCCGCCGGGCGATCCCACGGCTCGGTATCGTAGATGGCTTCGCCGTTCTGCTTGAGCCATGCGCCCAGCGCCTGAAGCCGCTCCATCTGCACCGGAGGGATGGTTCCGTCGGCCTCGGGACCTACGTCGAGCAGCAGGTTGCCGTTCTTGCTGACGATATCGACGAGCAGCGCGATCAGATCGGCGGGCGCGATGGTCTCGGCCTCGCCTTCGGCGCGGTTATAGCCGAACGAACGTCCCAGGCCGCGGCATTCTTCCCACTTTTTGACGCTGATCTGATCCATCTTTTTGTACTCCGGCGTGGTGAAGTCAGAGTGCGGCACGCCGAAGCGGTCGTCGATCACGCCGTCGGGCACGGCGTTGTAGTAGTCGGCCATCACCTGGAGCGGCTTGCCGGTTCGCGGCCAGTCGACATCGTTCCACAACAGCGATGGATGGTAGCGATCGATGAGCTCGTGAATCTGCGCAAAGGCGTAAGCGCCATAGGCCTCGCTCTCCGGCTTCACCGCCTGGTAGTCGGCGGGGGTGCGGATGGGGCCGGGAACGAAGCTCCAGTCGTAGCCGCCGGAGTAGTAGAGGCCCATGTGCATGCCCTGCTTGCGAACCGCGGCGGTGAGCTCACCCACGATGTCGCGCGTAGCGTGCTGGCGATCGGGCGCGAGCACGGGATTGGGCGTGGAGCTGGGCCAGAGCGTGAAGCCGTCGCAGTGCTTGCTGGTGAGCACCACGTAGCGCGCGCCGGCGGCGCGCAAGATGGCGGCCCACTGGTTTGGATCCCACTTCTGAATCTGCTGGTCGAAGATGGGCGCGAAGCCGTAGTAGCTGAAATCCGCGCCGTAGTGCTGGCGATGATAGGCCTGGGTGGGCGAGCCGTCGATGCGCATTTCGTTCAAGTACCACTCCGCATAGGGGTTGTTCAGGATGTAGTCGGCCGAGGCGAAGTCGTGATTGGGATGGGAGAGCGGCGCCCATCCCGGCACCGAGTAGAGGCCCCAGTGGATGAAGATGCCCAGCTTTGCATCCGCGTACCAGCGCGGCAGCGGATGACGATTGAGCGAGTCGAGCGTGGGCTCGTAGTGCACGGGCGCCTGGGCGGCGCAGAGTCCGCCCGCCACCACCAGCGAAACCCCGATGGCCAGGAAAAATGCCTGCTTCCGATTCATCCAAACTCTCCTCGATTCACGGAATTCCGTTCATCTTTGTCGATTGGAACGAGGCGTGTTCGTTTGGATGATAGTTCATCGTGTGAACCGCCGGCGATGGGATGTGGGGTTGAGGGGCGTTGAACGGAGAGGTGAGGGCTTGCGGGAAAGACGATAAAGAACTGTAAAAGACTGTAGATAGAAATAGCCCACCTCAGCCACAAGTACAAAAACGTGGCGAAGGTGGGGCACCCATGCATTTGGGGCGCCCGGTCGTGGAGCGGGGCACCCAGGGTTTTGGGACAGCTAAAATGCGGCTGTGGTTTGGCGCAGGCTGTAGGAGCTCAGCGTCTTGATGTAATTGCCGCGGTCGAAGGGCGACACGTCGGGCACGGAGCGGCGGCTGAGGCAGCCGCGCGTGGACTCGAGCGACGAATACTCGTGCTTGTCAAGCCAGTAGAGCAGGTCCGCCAGGACGCGGCCGATATGGTCGATGCCGTGAATGTGCAGCGCCGAGGCCATGGCGGTGACGCTGGCTCCGGCCATGATGCTCTTCAGAACGTCTTCAGCCGAATGAACGCCGCCGGTGATGGCGATATCCAGCTTCACGTTGCCGTAGAGAATGGCGGCCCAGTGCAGCCGCGGCAAAAGCTCGGAGGGAGTGGAAAAATGCAGCGACGGCCGCACTTCAAGCGCCTCGATATCGAAGTCGGGCTGATAGAAGCGGTTGAAGAGCACTACGCCGGCAGCGCCCGCGGCTTCAAGCCGCGCGGCCAGGTTGGGCACGCTGGTGAAGGACTGCGATAGCTTGACGGCGACCGGGACCTTGACCGCGGCGCAAACGTATTTCACCAATTCGACGAGTTGAATTTCGAGCTGGGCCGAGGTCTGGTTGAGGTCCGTGGCCAGCGCGTAGGTATTCAGCTCGATGGCCTGCGCGCCGGCCTGCTCCATTTCTTCGGCGAACCGCACCCAGCCGCCGGTGGTGGCGCCGTTGAGGCTGGCCAGGATGGGGATGGAGACCGCTTCGCGCGCGCGGCGGAGATGCTCGAGATAGACCTCGTGGGTCATGCGATAGTCGCTCAGATCGGGCAGGTAGCCGAGCGACTCGGCGTAGGATTCGGTGCCCCGCGAGAGATCTTCGTCGAGGGTGCGCGACTCAAGAGCCAACTGCTCTTCAAAGAGCGAGGTGAGCACCACGGCCGATGCGCCCGCGTCTTCCATGCGGCGAATGTTGCCGATGGATTCCGAGAGCGGCGTGGAGGACGCGACGATCGGACCGTTGAGCTTGATTCCGAGATAGCTCATTGAAATGTCGATCATTCCTCACCTCCGGCAGCCACGGCCGCCAGTTTCTCTTCCGGCGTTTCAGCCGGCGCGATGTTGGGCGTTTCGCCGCGGCCGGGCATGGCTGCGCGCGCGGAGTAGACGCGCCACTGGCGCTCGACGTCGTCCTGCGCCTGCTTGAGCAGCTCGGCGGCCAGCTCCGGATTGCTGCGCGCCAGCATGGTATAGCGGGCCTCGCGATAGCTGTATTCCTTGAGCCGGATCGAGGGCGCTTTGGAATCGAGCTGGAACGGGTTCCTGCCTTCCTCGCGCAACGCCGGATTGTAGCGCATGAGCGGCCAGTAGCCGGATTGCACGGCCAGCTTCTGCTGCTCGAGCCCGTGCACCAGATCGTAGCCGTGGGCAATGCAACTGGAATAGGCGATGATGAGCGACGGACCCTGGTGCGCCTCGGCCTCCTGAAATGCCTTGACCACGTGCGTGTCGTTGGCGCCGAGCGCGACCTGCGCCACATAGACCGAGCCGTAGCTGACGGCTTCCATGGCCAGATCTTTGCGGCTGTTGCCCTTGCCGCTGGCCGCGAATTTGGCCACCGCGCCGCGCGGCGTGGCCTTGGACGCCTGGCCGCCGGTATTCGAGTAAACCTCGGTGTCGAGGACCAGGACGTTCACATTTTTTCCTGAGCCGAGCACGTGATCGAGGCCGCCGAAGCCGATGTCGAAGGCCCAGCCGTCGCCGCCGAGAATCCACACGCTCTTGCGGACCAGCACGTCGGCAATGGCGAGCAGGTTGCGCGCGTCGGAGGAGCTGTTGTCTTCGAGCTTGTCACGCAGCGCCTGCACGCGCTCCCGCTGCCGGTTGATGTCGGTCTCGGTTTTTTGTGAAGCGCCGATGAGCGCGGTGACGAGCTCGTCGCCGAGGTGGGGCGCGAGGCGCGTGACCAGAAGCTCGGCAAACTCCTTCTGCTGATCGAGTGCGGTTCTCATGCCGAAGCCGAACTCGGCGTTGTCTTCAAACAGCGAGTTGGCCCAGGTGGGGCCGCGGCCCTGCGCATTCTTCGTGTAAGGCGTAGTGGGCAGGTTGCCGCCGTAGATCGACGAGCAGCCGGTGGCGTTGGCGATGTAGAGCCGGTCGCCGAACAACTGCGTGAGCAGCTTGACGTAGGGCGTTTCGCCGCAGCCGGCGCAGGCCCCGGAGAACTCGAAGAGCGGTTCGAGAAGCTGAAGGTCCTTGACCTGGGTGTGCGAGAGTTTGGAGCGATCGGCCTCGGGCAGGCCGAGGAAGAACTCCCAGTTTTCGCGCTCCCACTCGCGCAGCGGCGCCTGCGGGGCCATGTTGATGGCTTTCCTGCTTGCGTCGCTCTTGCTCTTTACCGGGCACACCTCCACGCAAACCGCGCAGCCGGTGCAATCCTCAGGAGCCACCTGCAAGGTGTAGCGCTCCTGCTCCATGCCCTTCCACTTTGGCTTGGCCCACTGGAAGGTCGCGGGCGCGTCCTGGGCAAGGTCAGGACTGTAGACCTTGGCGCGGATCACGGCATGCGGGCAGACCATGACGCACTTGCCGCACTGGATGCAGAGGTCCTTGTCCCACACCGGAATGAACTGCGCGATGTTGCGCTTCTCCCATTGCGCGGTGCCGGTGGGGAATGCGCCGCCCGCGGGAATGGCGCTGACCGGAACCTGGTCGCCCTGGCCGGCGGCGATCTGGCCGAGCACGGTGCGGACAAACTCCGGCGCCCTGGATGAGATGGACGGGATGAGATCGAATTGCGAAGAGGCGGCGGCAGGCAGCTCGACTTTTTCGAGATGAGCCAGCGCATGATCGACGGCGGCAAAGTTCTTCTCGACCACGGCCTCGCCGCGCTTGCCATAGGTTTTCCGGATGGCCTTCTTGATCTGGGCGATGGCTTCCTCGCGCGGCAGCACGCCGCTGATGGCGAAGAAGCAGGTCTGCATGATGGTGTTGATGCGCGAGCCCATGCCGGCCTGGCGCGCCACCTTGTAGCCGTCGATCACGTAGAACTCTATTTTTTTGCGAAGCATCTCCTGCTGCATGGTGCGCGGCAGCTTGTCCCACACCTCGGCGGCCGGGTACGGCGAGTTGAGCAGGAAAACCGCGCCCGGCATGGCGGCCTCCACTACGTTCATCTTCTCGATGAAGCTGACGTTGTGGCAGGCCACAAAGCTGGCGCGGGTGATGAGGTACGTGGAGCGAATGGGATGGGGGCCGAAGCGCAGGTGCGAGGTGGTCATGGAGCCGGACTTCTTGGAGTCGTAGACGAAGTAGCCCTGGGCGTAGTTGGGGGTCTCGCTGCCGATGATCTTGATGGAGTTCTTGTTGGCGCCCACGGTGCCGTCGGAGCCGAGGCCGTAGAAGAGAGCGCGCACGGTCTGCGGATCTTCAGTGGAGTAGGCCGGATCGTAGGCCAGGCTGCTCATGCTTACGTCGTCGTTGATGCCGATGGTGAAATGATTTTTGGGCGCGGGCTTTTTCAACTCGTCGAAGACGCCCTTGACCATGGCGGGCGTGAATTCCTTCGAGGAGAGGCCGTAACGGCCGCCCACAACCGCGGGCGTCGCGAAGGGCAGGGTCACGACATTCTCAGACAGCACGGTCACGACGTCCTGGTAGAGCGGTTCGCCGGCTCCGCCAGGTTCCTTGCAGCGATCGAGCACGGCGATCGACTGGACGTGGTGGGGAATCGCGGCAATGAACGCCTGGCCATCGAAAGGCCGATAAAGGCGAACCTTGACGATGCCGACCTTTTCGCCCTGGCGCGTCAAGGCATCGACGGCTTCCTCGGCCGCCTCGGCGCCGGAGCCCATGAGCACGATCACGCGCTCGGCATCGGGCGCACCGTAGTAGTCGAAGAGACGATAGGCGCGGCCGGTGAGTTTGGCGAAGCGATCCATGACCGACTGCACTATGCCGGGAACGGCGGCATGGAACGGCGAGCAGGCTTCGCGCGCCTGGAAGAAGACATCGGGATTCTGCGCGCTGCCGCGAAGGACGGGCCGGTCAGGGTTGAGCCGGTTGTTGCGGTAGGCGATGATGAATTGATCATCGACCATGGCGCGGATGATGTCGTCGCTTATGGGCACGATCTTGCCCACCTCGTGCGAAGTGCGGAAGCCCTCAAAGAAATGGACAAAGGGGATGCGGGATTCGAGCGTGGCGGTTTGCGCTACCAGAGCCAGATCGTGCGCCTCCTGGACGGAATTGGACGCCAGCATGGCCCAGCCGGTGGAGCGGCAGGCCATCACGTCGGAGTGGTCGCCGAAGATGGAGAGCGCGTGCGTGGCCAGGGTGCGGGCCGTGACGTGCATGGTGGCCGGGGTGAGCTCGCCGGCGATCTTGAACATGTTGGGGATCATCAGCAGCAGGCCCTGGGAGGCAGTGAACGTGGTGGCGAAGGCGCCCGCCTGCAATGCGCCGTGGAGCGCGCCGGCCGCGCCGCCCTCGCTCTGCAGTTCTTCCACAATGGGCAGCGCGCCCCAGATATTTCTCTTTCCCTCCGAGCGCCATTGATCGGCCCACTCCGCCATCGGCGAGGAGGGGGTGATGGGGTAGATGGCGACTACTTCGGAAAGACGATAGGCCACGGAGGCCGCAGCCTCGTTCCCGTCCAGTATCACGGTGGGAATCACAGACTTCTGTTCACTCATGCGCATTGCCTCACGGGGCGGCCTGGAAGAGGAAATCAGCCGCTACGGTGAGCATCGGCTTTGGAGCGGAGGACCGCAGTGATGCGGGACACACGGAGGGTCAGGTTTACCGCATTGTGGAATGAGTCTTGTATTGTGCAATCCGCGGTAATGGATTCGACGCCGATGCGTCCTTGATTCAGCGATGGTAGGCAGGAAGCGGATCGACATGACGACAGAGGTTGTGCATGCGCGTGTTCGCCAAAGACTTGCGACAGGCTGCATTGGCGGATGCGCACACGTCGCAGCGCGGCTCATGCTGGGATTTTCTGCTTTCCTCGCAGTGGCCGCGCCGGCTTACGGACAATCCGTGTCGAGTCAGGCGCAAGCCGTGCCGGCCTGGCAAACAGCAACCGGGGGCAAGATGGCGTTCGAGGTGGCGTCGATCCGGCTGGCCGAACCGGGCACGTTTACCCCGCCCAGCTTCGCCCTGAACATAGACGACACGCCCATTCCACAGGGAGGACGCTTTTCCGCGGATTTTCCACTCAGCGTATACATTGAGTTTGCGTACAAGCTCATGCTCACGCACGAAGAGCAAGAGTCCCTGGTTGCCCATTTGCCGAAATGGGTTGCGGCTGACTACCTTGTGATTGAAGCCCGCGCCGAGGGCAACCCCACCAAGGACCAGATGCGCCTGATGATGCAGTCTCTGCTTGCCGATCGCTTCAGGCTGGCCGTGCATTTCGAGACGCAGGAAGTCCCGGTATTTGCTCTCGTCCTGGACAAGCCGGGAAAAATCGGACCCAGGCTCAGGCTGCATGCCGAGGGCCTCGCATGCGATGCCAAGTGGGTCGCGCCGCCGGATCGGAGCTCAACCGCCGTGGCCCCAGGCGGATTTATGCCCGTCTGTGATGCGGTGGCCATGATACCCGGTCAGATCCATACGGTAATGTTCGGCGCCAGAGAGCTCACCCTGAAGCAACTCGCTCAGTATTTGCCGTCGATTCTGAACCAGGGACGTCCGGTGGTGGACGAGACGGGGCTGGATGGGACGTTCGATTTTTCACTGAATTGGACGCCGGAGTATTGGCTGCATGAGTCAGACGGCGGCACGGCTACCGGCCCCCAGCTTGACGCACCGGGAACGAGCCTGCTGGAGGCTCTGAAAGAGCAGCTCGGATTGAAGCTGAAGGCCACAAGAGCTCCCGTCAAAATCCTCGTCATCGACCATGTAGAGCCACCCTCGCCGAATTAGCACTCGGCGTCAGCCCGCATGCCCCTCCACCAGCGCTTCCCACTCGGCTTCGAGGGTGGGGCGATGGAAGCGGTGGCCGGCGCGGTCATACCAGTAATTGGCATTCCACTCCACGCCTTCCTTGCGGTGCAGATAGGCGTGAACGGCCATGCCTTCAGGGGTCTCAAGCGAATCCACCAGTTCATGCGCGCGTTTCCAGTCGCCTTTCGCGTCCCACCACAGGGCAGCCAGGGTTACCGGCAGATTTTCCGGCGGAGATTCGAGCGGGAGCATGGCGCGGAACTCAGCAAGTTGCATAGAGCCCTTGTACCACCTGTTTTTTGTGGATTGCAAATGGGTTGGCGGCAAACCACTGTGATTCAGGTCACATACTCGCCAAAAGAGCACTGATAGAACTGGATCATCGTTCCGATGAATTGAACACGAGCGTCCGCCAGGGGGTTTTGGGAAGTTAGAGCGGAATGGGCACAGGTGCGCGTGTGCGGAGGTTGTAATGGGCTTCTGGCGAACGAGAATTCCCGCGGACAACGATATTTGCGAATCGGACCCATTTGGTCGTATACTGAACTCCGACCATTCCGGTCGTATTTTCTTGTTGCCGTCTTTCCGGCGGCGCACGGGAGCCAGGCAGGTGAGCGTTCTAAGCGAATTGAAGGTGGGCGAGAGCGGGATTGTGGTGGCTCTGAACCTGCCGGATTCCGTGCAGAACCATCTGATGCATATGGGGTTTGTCCCCGAAGCGCTGGTGACGGCGCTGCGCCGCGCGCCGGCTGGCGACCCGACGGTTTACAGCGTGGACGGGATGGAGATCGCACTGCGCCACGAGACGGCGACCGCGATCCGCGTGAAGCCGGCAAATGCAAACGCGGCCAAGACCCTGGAAGCCAAGACCCGGGAATTGGAAGAGTCACCCGAGCCGCTCGAGGTTGCGCGGTGAGCGAGTGCTGTGCGCCTCCGGTCTTTGAGCCGCCGGTTCGAAACGGGGCGCCGGGACGGCTGCACACCGTGGCGCTGATCGGGCCGCCGAACTCCGGCAAATCCACGCTCTTCAACCGGCTGACGGGTTTGCGCCAGAAAGTGGCGAACTACCCCGGCGTGACGGTGGAGCAGCGCATGGGCGTGATGGCCGGCGTGGGCCGCGACGACCTGACATTGATCGACCTGCCGGGCATTTATTCGCTCACACCCTACTCAGAAGACGCGCGCGTGGCGGTGGACGTGCTGCGCGGCAAAATGCCGGGCACGCCCAGGCCGGACGCGGTTCTGCTGGTTTTGGACTCGCTGCACCTTACCCGCCAACTGATGCTGGCCGCGCCGGTTCTGTCGCTGGGACTGCCGACGCTGGTCCTCTTGAACATGAGCGACCTGATGAAGGCGCGCGGCGGCAAGATCGATAGTTTGCACCTGGCGCGGGAACTCAACGCTCCGGTGGCGCAGATCAGCGCGGTGCGCGGCACCGGGCTGGACGCGGTGCCGCTGTTTCTGAATCAGCCGGGAAACGGCGTTTCTCCGCAGCCGATGGTGCTGCCGGTGCTGGGCAACGCCGCCAGCGCGCATACCTGGGCGGCACAGGTGAGCCGGCGCACCGGGTACAGCGCGCCGGTTTCAGTGGAAGGAACGCGCCGCATCGACAACGTGCTGCTGCACCGGGTGTGGGGACCGCTCTTGTTTCTGCTGGTGGTGGTGGGTGTTTTCGAGGTGGTTTTTTCCATCGGCCAGCCGCTCAGCGACGGGTTTGGCGCCGTTCTGGCGCGCATGGGCGACTTCGCGCGCCCGCTGCTTCCGGTGGGCTGGCTGCAATCGCTGGTGCTGGACGGGGTATGGAAAGGGATCTGCTCGGTGCTGGTGTTTCTGCCCCAAATTCTGTTGCTGTTTTTGTTTATCGGCGTGCTGGAAGACTCGGGCTACCTGGCGCGCGCGGCGCTGATTGCCGACCGCGTGATGCGCTCCATCGGATTGAACGGCAAGGCCTTCATCCCGCTGCTTTCGGCCTACGCGTGCGCGGTGCCGGCCATCATGGCCACGCGCACCATTGAAAACAAGCGCGACCGGCTGGCGACCATTCTGGTGACGCCGTTCATGACCTGCTCGGCGCGGCTGCCGGTTTATTTGCTGCTGATTGCCGCCTTCATTCCCAACACCTATTTTCTGCACGGATTTCTGGGACTGCGCACGCTGACGATGCTGGGACTTTACGTGGCCGGATTTGTGGCCGCGTTTACCACCGCGCGGCTGCTCAAGAGCTCGATTCTGAAGTCCAGCGAGACGCCGTTCATCCTCGAACTGCCGCAGTACCGCATGCCGACGCTGCGCTCGCTGGCGCTGCGCGTGGTGGACCGGGCGCGCATCTTCCTGCACAATGCCGGAACGGTGATTGTGTCGGTGGTGCTTGCGCTGTGGGTGCTGGCGCATCTGCCGGTGATCCACGCCGCGGGCGGCACGTGGGCCGCGCCGGAGCTGGCGCAAAGCCTGATCGGGCGGCTGGGTCACTTTATTGAGCCGGCGATTGCGCCGCTGGGGTTCAACTGGAAGATCGGCATCGGGCTGCTTTCGAGCGTGCTGGCGCGCGAGGTGATGGTGAGCACCATGGGCACTCTCTACGGCGCCGACCCCAGCACCCAGGCGCTGAACCTGCAGACTGCCCTGCACCACGACATGACGCTGGGCGGCGCGCTGGCGCTGATGATCTTCTTCGCTTTCGCCATGCAGTGCACCTCGACCATCGCGGTGGTGAAGCGCGAGACCAATAGCTGGAAGTGGCCGGCGGTGCAGTTCCTCTACATGCTGGCGCTGGCCTACGGCGCGGCGTTTGCGGTGAACCACGTGGTGATGGCGATTCTGGGATGATGGGCCGTGGCGTGGAGACGACGGTAAGCGCGAAGGGCCGCCTCAACGATTGAACTTCCCGCGTCGATTTCTTTCTGCATGCTGTTTTTCATCCAAGCATTCCGCTGTCTGCTCTTTCGTGAATGTTCGCCGCTCCCTTGTTTCTATAGAATAGGCCGGAGAAAGCAGCAGGCAAGGCCAAGACAGAGATGCTTGGTGGAAAGCAGGCGCAGCTCATGAAAAAGAGAAGCTCCCGGAAAGTGGAATCGGCATCGCGCGAGCCGGCGTCCAGCTTGATTGACGCGCGAATCGAGGGGCTGGACGACTGGCGCGGCCGGATGCTTGCGCGCCTTCGCGCTTTGATCCGGCAGGCCGACCCTGAAGCCGTGGAAGAGTGGAAGTGGGAGACGCCTGTATGGTCGCACGACGGGATCATCTGCACTGGCGAGACTTACAAGAAGGCCGTCAAGCTGACATTCGCCCGGGGCGCTTTTTTGGATGACCCCGAAGGTCTCTTCAATTCCAGCCTGGAGGGCAGAGTGAGGCGCGCCATCGACTTCCACGAAGGCGACAAGGTGAACGAGAAGGCGCTGAAAACTCTGATTCGCGCCGCCGCGGGGTTGAATACTTCCAAAGCCTGAGATGGTTGAGGGAGTTTTGCCTTCCCACCCTTCCGCAGAATGCGCGGAAGGATGGGGCACCCTCAGTTTTCGGGAAGATCAGGGCTGGGCCACCCATCGGCTCATCGAAACTACCGGTCGAGGAGACCCTTGCCGTCGATGATTTTCGGCATGCATTTCAGAACCCGCGACTCGCGGGTTTTGGAATGTTTGGGAGCGGAAACATGATAGATGTAGGCTCGTTGCCGTCCTGGCGTCAGTCGATCGAAGGCAGTTTTGAAGTCGGGAAATTCGTCCAGCATGGTTTGCAATTCTCCAGGAAACTTCAGATCGGAAGTCTTTCTCAATCTCAATTTCAATCCGGATTTTTCTACCTCGATGGCTTCGCGAATATAGGCCTTCAACACAGATTTCATTTCGGCAACTTCTCGCACAGAGGTGAACTTGATCCAGCGTGTCGATTGCGAATGCTGACCTGGTCTGGTGAGGAGGCCATGAACATCCTTCAGCAACGCTCCTTTGAAAAAGGCGAACGCGCAGGATTCCTTTAACCCATGGAGGATCGCTACATTTTTCCCCTGGAACGTGTAACAGGGTTGGTCCCATTTGAATTCTTCAGTGAGCTCAGATTCGAGAAGGATCGATCTCAGCTTCGTCAATTCTTCATGCCACCTTTTCGCGTTGGCGATAAAGGTATCGACCTTGGGATTTGTCTTGCTCGTTGTCATGGCCGGCGACATCAACTCCTCGTGTCTATGCCGGCGCGCCGATTTTCGCTGGGATGAGGATGCCGATTTTGCGGCTCTGCGGCCGCAGCGCCCACGATGCCACCGTAAAACCGCAAATGACGAGCGGGGCGATGACGTGAAATCCGTAAGCGCCGTAGCCGCCCACCGCGAGGCAGGATGCGGCCGCGCCCGTGAGGTCAAAGAAGATGCCGGCATAGGCCCACTCTTTGAGCCGCGGATAGCGCGGCGCGAGGATGGCAAGGGCGCCGAGCACCTTCCAAACACCCAGGATGGCGAAGAAGTAAAGCGGGTAGCCGAGGATGGGCACGACGCCATGAGGGTTGACCCGATATTGCCAGATTTGCGCGGCGCCGCCGCCGCCGATAAAAAACGCGACCAGCGCGGTCATCGTCCAGTAGGTAATGGTTTTCGATTTCACGGTCATTCCATCCCTTCTACTACATGTTCGAGGTTGCCGATGAACTTCCGCCATCCGTAGGTGGCGCCTTTATAGTTGGCCACTTGATCCGGTTTGAAGCCGGAGTGCTCCATGCGCAGGTGCGTGCCGCTTTCGGTCGGCGTCAACGTCCAGGCGACGACGCTCTCCATTCCCAAAGTTCCCCAGCTATAAGAGAGCCGTTCGTTGGGCACCACCGCCACGACTTCACAGTCGATGACCCCGTTCCAACCCTGCGCGGGCGTGGCGCGAAAGCTGAACCGGTGCCCAACGACCGGCTGGAAATCGTTGCTCATCAGCCACTGTTCGATCAAGGAGCCTTGGGTGAGGGCACGCCAGATTTTTTCCGGGGGATGCGGCATCTCGCGTTCTACGACTACAGTTCGCGCCGGAACAGGATCGGTCATCAGTCCATCCTTTGCAGCAGGTTTTCGAGCCGATCGAAGCGGTCGCGCCAGAAGGCGCCGTAAAAATTGAGCCAGTCCACCATGGGCGCCAGCGCATCGGGACGTGCGCGATAGTGGGTTTCGCGTCCCTCGCGGCGATGCCGTATCAGCTTTGCCCGCTTCAGTACCGTGAGGTGCTTGGAGACAGCCGGTTGCGACACGCCGGAACGAGCGGTCAAGGCATGCACCGTCTGTTCCCCGTTGCGGGCCAGGCGCTCGAAGATCGCTCGACGAGTGGGGTCGGCGAGGGCCCTGAAAACATTGTCCGTTGCGGCTTGCATCGAGAGCCCCTCCGCTGACCTGGGTCGTGTCGCCGGGCGATTTACCGGGCGATTTATGAGTCGACTTACCAGTCGAGGTGCGTGATCTGAATGAGATTTCCGCAGGTATCGTCAAGCACCGCGATGGTCGAGCCGGTAGTCTTGGTTGGCTCCTTGGTGAACTTCACGCCGAGTTGCTTCAGCCTGTCGAACTCCTTTTGGATATCCGCGACGAAGAACATAGCCGCGGGTATCCCTTGCCGGAAGATCTCCTGTTGATACGCCTTCGCGGCCGGGTTGTAGCCGTCGTTGGGCTCCAGAACCAGTTGCACGCCTTCCGGATCTTCGGGGTCGACCACGGTGAGCCATTTGTGCTTCCCCGCCGGGAACTCCAGTTTCTTTTGGAAGCCCAGAACGCCGGTGTAGAACTTCAGGGCCTTGTCCTGATCGTCCACAAAGACGCCCGTCAATTTGATCTGCATGGTTTTTCCTTTCTGCACTGAGCTGTGTCTGCTCTGCGTTATCAGGTTTGGGTATGGATGGTAATCCCTCGCGCTGCCGGCGGGCCAGTCGCTCGCAGATCGCCGGACGCGGATATCGGCGCGAGCACGGAGCGCGGGACTGGCATGGTCCGCCGTCACAACCATAACCATAACCGTTTGGTTATGGTTTGTCAAGAGAAATGTAATGCTTTTTTATTGGCTGCTAAGCGCGCCGGGAAGCTTGAGCCTGTTATTAACTTTCGCGCGAGCGGGCGCGTGGAACCAATTTTTCTCAGATCGAGAAGCGAGGAGCGACGCATACCGGGTGTCTGCTGGAACTGGCAGCATAAATGGTTTGAGGAGTCGCAGAACATCCCCCAGGGGCTGAAGCCCACGTTCATTGAGTGGCGTTTGCGGCACGCGACCCAGAGGGTACCCCTGTCGTGCCCTGACACTTCGTGCTTTGCCGAGGCTGATCTTCCGCAGCCACTCAAGTCGTGCTCTTTCAAAACCGTATTTGTGCAACCGGTTCTAGGACGAAGAGATGAGGGAAATTGACCCCAGCCGTCGAGTTTCGCGCGGCGATTGAGCCGGCCGATTGTCATTTCTTTGTCTCTTGTCATTTCTTTGTCGCTGCGCGATATCTCCACTCCTGAAATTGAGATAATTCACTTCTGCGGGTTTGCGCGCAGGCCAGCGCAAGGCAGGAAAGAGTGCGCCTTCCATGCCGGCAGCGGAAGGCCGCGATCCGCACTCGCAGGACGGGATCGAACGGATGGGCGCGGCGATCTGAAAGGGAGGCAATTCAGACCTGGCACCGGACCACGCATCTCCGCATCCACTATCTCCAGGAGCGTGTTTCAATGTTAGCTGAACGTCGATCGCATGAGAGGGAGCACGGGCTACAGCCCACGTTCCTATTGTGACCTTTGCGGCCCGACTGAAGTCGTGCCCTTTTACAAAACCCTTGCAAATCGCCATTAAGGCGAGTTTTCCCGCAGCCTGTAAAGCCGGGCCCTGCTACAAAACCGGTTATTGAAGCACGCTGCAAGAGCCATTGCGATGAGATACCCCGCGCAACCGAAGGAGAGCCATTGACGACCGCACACATCAACCGGATTGCGACGGCGGTCCCTCCTCACGATGTGCATTGCGCGTTTATCGATTTTGCGGAGACGCTGCTCCCCGAGGGCACGGAGCGGAATCTTTTTCGCCGCATGGTGCGCATGTCGGCGATCAAGCATCGCTATTCATTCCTGCAGCCCACCGCCGCGGAAAACGGCCAATGGAGCGATGCGGTGGGGCTTTACGTGCCGGGAGATTTTCCCCGCACGGCGCGCCGCATGGAGGCCTTTGAACGTTTTGCGCCGCAACTGGCACGATGCGCACTGGACAAGCTGGCGCTGAGCAAGGAAGAGCGGCGCGGCGTTACGCACGTGATCGTGACCTCGTGCACCGGCCTTTATGCGCCGGGCCTGGATTTCGATGTGGTCGAGCATCTGGGCCTCAACCGCTCAGTGGAACGCACGGTGATCGGCTTCATGGGCTGCTACGCGGCCATCAACGCGCTGAAGACGGCGCACCACATCGTTCGCTCGGAGGCACTGGCCAGGGTTTTGATTTTGAATCTCGAGCTGTGCACGCTGCACATGCAGGAGACCGGGAATCTGGAACAGATTCTCTCCTTCCTGCTGTTTGCGGATGGATGCGCCGCGTGCCTGGTGAGCGCGGAGCCGGAGGGCCTGGCCATGGACAGCTTTCTAGCCGTGCAGATTCCCGGAACCGCGCACCTGATTACCTGGCGCATCCGCGAACTGGGCTTCGACATGCACCTCTCCGGCCAGGTGCCGGTCGCGCTGCGCGGCGCTTTGACGGAGATGGGGATGGAGATCACGCGCGGAAAGGATGCGAAGTCGATCGCGCTGTGGGCGGTGCATCCCGGCGGCCGCACCATTCTGGACGCCGCGGAAAAAGGCCTGGGACTGTGCCCCGATGCGCTTGCGGATTCGCGCGCCATTCTGGCGCGCTACGGCAACATGTCGTCGGCGACGGTGATGTTTGTTTTCGAGCAACTGATGCGGCGCGCGCAGGCGGGGCAGCAGGGCTGCGGCCTGTCGTTTGGGCCGGGCGTGACCGCCGAATCGATGCTCTTCCATGCGGTATGACGCGCCGGATTTTGGCTTTCGCGCCCAGCTTGCGGAGCTGATGGATGAGCCATGCAGCCGCGAGGAGTTGCGCGCCTGCCTGCGCGATCTAGCCCGGGTCAACCGCTGGACGATGGGCTACCGGCCGCTGCTGGCCTGGCTCGACGCATTTGTTTTTCCGATGCGGACGCCGATTCGCATTCTCGACGCGGGCTGCGGCTACGGCGATGGATTGCGCCGGGTTGCGCGCTGGGCAAGGGCACGCGGCCTGGCGGTTGAATTGACCGGGCTGGATATCAACCCGGACACCGTGACCATCGCCGCGGAAGCAGATGAGCATGCAGGCGAGATCGAGTGGATTTGCGCGGATGTGTTTCGGTATGCGCCGCGCAAGCCGATTCATCTTGTCGTCAGCTCTCTTTTCACGCATCATCTCGACGAAGCGGGCGTGGTCCGGTTTCTCAAATGGATGGAGCAGCACGCAACGCTGGGGTGGTTCGTGAACGATCTCTCGCGCAGCGCCGTGCCTTATCATCTATTCCGCGTCTTTTCAAAACTGGCGCGGCTGCACCGCTTCGTGCAACATGACGGGCCGGTTTCCATCGCGCGATCTTTCTTGCCGGATGACTGGCGCCGAATGTGCGCCGCGGCCGGCTTGAGCGAAGAGGACGTGAGGATTCGCGGGTACCGGCCAGCGCGGCTTTGCGCAGCGCGGAGCAAGATGCGATGAGATCGATTTCGGGAAGCGTGGATCATCTGGTCATTGGCGGCGGCCCTGCCGGCTCCATGGCAGCCATCAAGCTCACCCAGGCCGGAAGGCAGGTTACGCTGGTCGAAAAAGAGCGCGCCGCGCACGACAAGGTGTGCGGCGAGTTTTTGAGCCAGGAGGCGGTTGCGTATCTGCGGCAGGCCGGGGTTTGCGCGCGCAGCCTGGGTGCTAAACCGATCCGCTTTGTGCGCCTTTGCGCGGGCCGGCGCGCCGCGGAAGCCAGACTTCCTTTTGGCGCGCTCTCGCTCTCGCGGCGGGCGCTGGATACGGCGCTGCTCGAGCGGGCCGCGGACCGGGGCTGCGCAGTGCATTGCGGCGTGGGCGTGGAACGGCTCACTGAAGACGGCGGCGCGTGGATGGCCACGTTCGGCGATGGCGCGCAGGTGCGCGCGCACACCGTTTTTCTGGCCAATGGAAAGCACGACCTGCGCGGATGGCGCCGCGGCAAGGGCGTGCAGAGCGACCTGATCGGGCTCAAGCTGCACTGGCGGCTGGCCGCGGCGCAGACCGAGGAGTTGCGCGAATGGATGGAGCTTTTTCTGTTTCCCGGCGGATACGGTGGGATGTCGCTGGTGGAGGGGGAGATTGCGAATCTTTGCCTGGTGGTGCGGCGCGTGGAGTGGCGCCGGTTTGGCGATTGGAGCGAGTTTCTCGCTTCGCTGATCAAAGCAAACCCGCGTCTGCGCACGCGGCTTGAAGGCGCACAGTCGCTGTGGTCCCGGCCGCTGGCGATATCGCCCATCCCCTACGGCCATGTTGCGGGGCGACCACGCGGCGTTTGGTGCGTGGGCGATCAGGCGGCGGTGATCCCGTCGTTCACCGGGGATGGCATGTCGATCGCACTGCACAGCGCGAGCCTGGCCACGCAAATCTACCTGGAGGGCGGGACGGCGGATGAATACAACCGCAAACTGAATGCGCAGCTCAAGCAAGCCATGTCGCTGGCCACGTGCATTTCGCGCGCTCTGGTTACGGGAGCCGGGCGCAGGCTGGCTGCTTGTGGCGCGCCGCTGTTTCCCGGCGCGATGGCATGGATCGCCGCATCCACGCGGGTTCCGGCGCGAGATCTTCTTGCCGGGGATGGCGCAGTGACGGCATCAGAATGATGGCCGGCCGCAGAGCTCATTCGTCGATCGCTCGATTTCTTCAACAGAACGCCGAAATTCGCCGCGCATGGCCGAGACTTCGGCGTGTGTCTCCGCGGCCGCGATGCGGGGATCGGTGTAGATTTGCGGCGGGCCGAAGTGAATATCCGCGGTGAAGCCGGCTACGCCCAGCACTTTGAAGAGATGGGGAAGAAATGGCGCGTTGCCGAACCAGCAGAGCTGGCGCTCGTCGACGCCGTTTTCGAGGACGTAGCGAAGGGCGGCGGCGGTGATGGGCGCGCGGGCCTGAGTAGCGGGCTGGAAGAGGCGCGCGTGGAAGCGCAGCAGCCGGCTGCCGTCGGTGCTGGTGCCTTCAGGAAAGAGCAGAATCGGAACCGGGAAAGCGAGACGTCTGGCGATCTCCTGAGCGGAGGCTTCGGTGCTCGCATGGCTGGTGCGATCGAGAAAAATGGTGGCGCCGGCGCGGGCGGCTTTGCCGAAGTAGGGCCACCTGCGCACTTCGATCTTGGAGACGAAGGAACAGGGCATGGCCGCGGAGAGGATGAGGATATCGAGGTAGCTGAGGTGGTTGGAGACGACGAGACCGCGGGCGGGCGGCCGGCCTTCGACGGTGAAACGAATATCGAGGCCGGCCAGGATGGCGCGCGCGGACGATTGCAGCCAGAGGGCGCTCTGCTCAAGCGAGAGCGGGCCGCGCAGGCGCGCGCGCCAGTAGCCCAGGACGCAGAGGACGAGAGCGAGACACAGAGAGATTGCGCGCCGGAGCCGGCGCAGGATCATTGCGCGAGCGGCGCGAGGAAGCGGTTGCGCGCGCCGGCAGAGAGCAACTGGAGATCGAGGAGGGTGAGGAAATCGATAGTGCGGAACTCGCGGTCCCACGCCGGCGGAGCGGCGATGCGTGCGCCGATGGCGAGGTAGGTCTTGAGCAGCTTGGGGACCTTGACCGGAAGCGGCGTTGGGGCCGCGGGATGGTTGGGCGATCGATCGGGCGCATCGGGCGCGGGCTGGGCCTCAACGTCCTTCTGCTTCATGAATCCGTTTTCGAATCCGTTGCGCGCCCGCTGGTGAACGGGGCAGGCATAGGCAGCGGTGGGCACGGTCTCGAACTCCGGCGGGACGCGGTAATGCTCAAGCCGGCGATACATCCGCCAGCCTTCGGCCGGATCGCAGGAGTTGAGAGAAGAGCAGCCGAGCAGATAACGAAGCCCCATATCGTGAGCATACTGCGCAATCCCGCGCCATAACAACGTAAGCACCTCGGGGGTGCGGTGCTGGCGGTCAATGGCGGCGCGGCCCAGCTCGAGAATGCCCGGCCGCAGCGGCTCGTAAGGCGCGAG
The DNA here is from genome assembly GCA_963770555.1 of uncultured Acidobacteriaceae bacterium. Classification (GTDB taxonomy): domain Bacteria; phylum Acidobacteriota; class Terriglobia; order Terriglobales; family Acidobacteriaceae; genus Telmatobacter. The sequence continues at coordinate 661,865 of CAVYQC010000005.1, read as the reverse complement.
GTTGAATTCCAGGCCGGAGTAGTAGCCGAGACGGCGCGCGGCGGTTTCGCCCGATTGCATACGGTAAGTGCCCACCACGCGGAGGCTTGTTTTGTCTTCCACCAGCAAATGCTCGCAGACCGTATCGAAGCGGTCGATATCGAGCCCCGTCTCGTAGGAACTTTCGAGCCCCTCGCCGAGCTCGATGTTGAAGACCTTGAAGCGCAGACGGCAGGCGGCTTCGCGGTCCTGAGGAGTACCGGCCAGGCGCAGCCGGTAATTGCCGACTTCTTTCCACAGCCGCGGCGGAGCTTTGTCGACGGGGGCCGCGATGGAGCGATTGCCGAGAGCGCCGGGAATCAGGAAGGGCGGCGTAACAAAGGCGGGAAAGGCCGATTTTGCGAATGGCGCAGAATCGGAGCCGAGCTGGACGGGAATCTTGAGCCGGATACGTGTGATCACGCATGCAGTATGGGAGGCATTCTGTGAAAGGACGGTCAGAATGACGCAAAAACAGTGCAAAAATCGGATCGGCGATTCATTTGCGCGTAACAATTCCCTGGGGCAATCAAATGCGATTGCGGCGGGCCGTTGGCTTTCTTCCGCCAGGTGTGCCGGAGCGGGAGCGAATCTCTAGAAAAAAGCGAACGGCCAGGAGCGCAACCGAGATGAGTCGCGGTTGCACCCCGGCCGTTCGAGGAGGCCACACGTGCTTTCGCACTTACCTTAAGAACAATGTTGCACAGAAGGCGGGAATTATACGCAAGGTAAGTAGCGGAAACTGCAAAATATTTTGCTGAGTTGTGTGCCGATTGCGATAGAGCCGTTCCCGATTCGAATGAACGTGCTGCTCATTGAGGCCTGATTCTGCGGAAGATGTGTAAAAGAGCATACCTCAGGGCCTAAAGGCCGCCCCGATTTAATTGGCTTCGTTGTCAGGGCTGAAGCCCTGACCTACCAGGCCGTCCAGCGGCGAGATCGGAATTTGGCGAGACCGGCGGCGCTATTGCGGGGGGTCGTAGTTCAGGTTTTGCCCCAGCCACCGCTCGATCTCGGGCACGCTCATTGCTTTGCGCAGGGCATAGTCTTCGACCTGATCGCGGGCGATTTTGCCGAGCGAAAAATAGCGGGATTCAGGATGGGCGAAGTAGAGGCCGCTGACACTGGAGCCGGGCCACATGGCAAACGACTCGGTAATCAGGATGCCGGTGTTGGCCTCGACATCGAGCAAATGCCAAAGCGCACCCTTCTCGGTGTGATCGGGGCAGGCCGGATAACCCGCGGCGGGGCGGATGCCGCGATACTTCTCGTGGATGAGGTCGTCGACGTTCAGTGCTTCCGCACGGCCGTAACCCCACTCATCGCGCACCTGCTTGTGCAGGCACTCGGCGAAAGCTTCAGCCAGGCGATCGGCAAGGGCCTCAGCCATGATGGCGTTGTAGTCGTCGTGCTGAGCGCGGAAGCTGTCGCACAGGGCCTTGAGGCCGATGCCGCTGGTTACGGCGAATGCGCCGATGAAATCGCAAAGGCCGGCTTCTCTGGGCGCGATGAAGTCGGCGAGCGAACGGCAGGGCTCGCTGCCTTCCTTGTTCGCCTGCTGGCGGAGGAAGTGGAAGCGCGTGAGCAGCTCAGTGCGGCCCGCGTTCGTGTACAGCTCGACATCGTCGCCGGCGGCGTTGGCAGGAAAGAAGCCGTACACGCCGCGCGCCGCGATCAGGTTTTCTTCGACGATTCGATCGAGCAGCACATTGGCCTCGGCAAAGAGCTGGCGCGCCTGCGCGCCTTGCCGTTCGTCGTCGAGGATGCGCGGGTAAACGCCTTTCAGCTCCCAGGTGTGGAAGAACGGCGTCCAGTCAATGTATGTGCGCAGGGTGGCCAGAGGAAAGTTGTCGAGCACGCGCACGCCGGTAAATTCAGGGACGGGCAGGTCTTCGGCGCGCCACTCGATGGGCGTGCGCCGGGCGCGCGCGGCTTGAAGAGAAACGAGCGTCTGGCGGGGCGCGGCGTGCGTTTTGCGCAGGACCTCATAGGCGGCGCGATGCTCGGCCACAAATTCCGCTTTACCTTCGTCGCTCAGCAGGCTGGTGGTGACCGGCACGGCGCGGCTGGCGTCGAGCACGTGGATCACCGGCTCGCTGTAGTGCGGCGCGATTTTGACGGCGGTGTGCGCGCGGCTGGTGGTTGCGCCGCCAATGAGCAGCGGCAGCTTGAATCCCTGGCGCTCCATCTCGCGGGCCACGTGCACCATTTCATCGAGGGAGGGCGTGATGAGGCCGCTGAGGCCGATCATGTCTGCCTTTTCCGCCTTGGCGCGCTCGAGAATCTTTTCGCAGGGGACCATCACCCCCAGGTCGATGACGTCGTAGTTGTTACAGGCCAGCACCACGCCGACGATATTCTTGCCGATGTCGTGCACGTCGCCCTTGACGGTGGCGAGCACGATTTTTCCCTGCGCCTTGACGACTTCGCCGGCGGCGGCCATTGTGGCCTTTTCGGCCTCCATGAACGGCGTGAGGTGGGCCACGGCCTTCTTCATCACGCGCGCGGACTTGACCACCTGGGGCAGGAACATTTTGCCGGCCCCGAACAGATCGCCCACGATGCCCATGCCGGCCATCAGCGGGCCTTCAATGACCAAGAGCGGACGGCCCAGCTTGACGCGGGCTTCTTCGGCGTCGATCTCGATGTAGGCGTCGATGCCTTTCACCAGCGCGTGCGCAAGCCGCTCCTCGACCGTGCCGTTGCGCCATTCTTCGGCCTTTTTTTCACTCACTGCCGCGCCGGCGCTCTTCAGCGTCTCGCCAAATTCCACCAGGCGCTCGGTCGCGTCGGGACGGCGATTCAAGAGCACGTCTTCGACCAGTACCTTCAGCTCGGGCTCAATTTCCTCGTAGACCTCGAGCATTCCGGCATTGACGATTCCCATGTCCATGCCCGCGGCGATGGCGTGATAGAGAAAAGCGGAGTGCATGGCTTCGCGAACCTTGTTGTTGCCGCGAAAGCTGAAGGAGATGTTGGAGACGCCGCCGGAAACCTTGGCATGGGGCAGGTTGGACTTGATCCAGCGCGTGGCATCGATGAAGTCTACGGCGTAGTTGTTGTGCTCTTCGAGTCCGGTTCCGACGGTGAGGATGTTGGGGTCGAAGATGACGTCTTCCGGCGGAAAGCCGACCCGATCGACGAGGATTCTGTAGGCGCGCTCGCAAACCCTGATCCTGTCTTGGTAGGTCGCGGCCTGGCCTTGTTCGTCGAAGGCCATGACCACCGCCGCGGCGCCGTATTTGAGCACGGCCGCGGCGTTGTGGCGGAATTTCTCCTCGCCTTCCTTGAGCGAAATCGAATTCACGATTCCCTTGCCCTGCAGGCACTTCAGCCCCGCCTCAATCACCTCCCACTTGGACGAATCCACCATGAAGGGGACCTTGGCGACTTCCGGCTCGCTGGCCAGCAACTGCAGGTAGCGGGTCATGGCCGCGACGCCGTCGATCATGCCCTCGTCCATGCAGATGTCGATGACGTTGGCGCCATTCTCCACCTGCTGCCGGGCCACGCTGACCGCTTCTTCGAATTTGCCTTCCTTCACGAGCCTGGCAAACCTGGGCGAACCGGCCACGTTGGTCCGCTCGCCGATCAGGATGAAGACGCCGGGCTGCTGGGTGAAGGGCTGCGATCCCGAGAGGCGCAGGGGTTTGGGCGCGGGGATGGGCGGCGCGGTTCCGGTCGCGCTCATGCTGTGCCCTCACCCTGAAGGGCGTAGGATTCCCCAACGGAAGCCTTCTCCCACTGGCGCGGAGGCAGGCCTTCCAGAGCCTTGGCGATGGCCGCGATGTGCTCCGGCGTATTGCCGCAGCAGCCGCCGGCGATATTGATGAGGCCGGCGCGCGCAAATTCGCCCAGGGAACGGGCCATGTCCGCCGGTCCCAGATCGAAGCCGGTTTCAGAAAGCGGATTCGGCAGGCCCGCATTCGGGTAGCAGGAGATGGCCACGTCTGCCTTCTCCGAAAGCTCGGAGAGGAACGGGTACATCAGGTCGGGACCGAGAGAGCAGTTGAGCCCCACCGAGAGCGGCTTCACGTGCTCGACCGCGTTCCAGAAGGCCTCAGTAGTCTGCGCGGAGATGAGCGTTTCGCCGCCACGGCCCACGGCCGCGGAAACCATCACCGGCAGCTCCTTTGCACCCTGGTCAAAGACCTCGCGGATGGCGACCAAGGCGGCCTTGGCATTGAGCGAGTCGAAGATGGTCTCCACCAGCAGCAGGTCAACGCCGCCGGCGATGAGGGCGCGCACCTGCGCGGCGTAAGCGGCTTTCACCTGGTCGAAGGTGACCACGCGGAAACCCGCATCGTCGGCGTCGGGCGAGTTCGACAACGACACGGTCAGTGGACCGATGGCTCCGGCCACGAAGCGCTGGCTGCCGCTGGCGTTGGCGATGCGATCGGCCCACTCGCGGCATTGCCGCGCCGATTGCTCATTGATCTCCCAGGCCAGATCGTTGAGGAACTTGTCTTCGATGACTTTCTGGTAGAACGCGGGGTCTTTGCGGCCGCCGCGCTCGCGGGGATCTTCGACGAAGAATTCGCTTTGCGTGATGCTGGTGGCGCCGAAAGTGTTGGTTTCGACGATGTCCGCCCCGGCCTCAAGAAAACGGCGATGGATATCGGAGATCATCGCAGGCTGGGTGAGCGAAAACAGGTCGCCGTTATTCTTCAGGTCCTTGGTCGCGTTCTTGAACCGCTCGCCGCGGATGTCGGCTTCGGTCATGCCGTAGGCGCGGATGGTGGTGCCCATGGCTCCATCGATGATGGCGATGCGGCGCTCGAGGATTCTTTGAAGCGGGTGTTCGCGGGCTAGAGTCATGTCTACCTGATGGCGCCGATGAGAAACAAAGGAAAGCGGCCTCTTATCAAGAATATCGAACTCTGCAAGCGGATCGTACCGATTCGCGGCGAATGAGCCCGCGGCGCGGCTGGAATGCGCCGTGGACTGACTCAACTGCGGCGCGCGGGGCAGCGTGAGGAGCGGAAAGCGGACGGCGCATCCGCTATAAACTGAAGACTGGGCAGGTGACGATGCGATTTTTTGGCGGAGGAAAAGACGCGGACGGCGCGCCGGCGACCGGTGCGGCCGAGGGCAGCGAGGCCGAGCCCGGCGAGACTGCGGAAGAAGGCCGCAGGACGGGGTTCTTCGAGCGGATGCGGCAGGCGGTGACGCGGACGCGGGAGTCCTTCTCCGCCAAGATCGCCGACCTGGCCGCGATGACGCGGATTGTGGACGAGAGCGCGCTCGAAGACCTGGAGACAGCGCTGCTGACCAGCGACCTGGGCGTGCCGACCACCATGGCGGTGCTGGAGGCGCTGCGGGATCGCGCGCGGCACCAGGCCATCGATGGTGGCGAAGAGCTGCGCGCGCTGCTCAAGGCGCATTTGGAGATGATTCTGGAAGCGCCGCGGCGGCCGGTCCCCAAGCCCGATGCGCCGCCCAAGGTGACTTTCCTGGTGGGCGTGAACGGCACGGGCAAGACGACCAGCAGCGGCAAGCTGGCGGCGTGGAGCCGCGCGCAGGGGCACTCTGTACTTCTTTGCGCGGCGGATACGTTTCGCGCGGCGGCCATCGAGCAGCTTGAGGTGTGGGCGGCGCGCTCCGGCGTGGACATGATCAAGACGCGGCAGGGCGGCGACCCGGCGGCGGTGCTCTACGACGCCATTGCGGCCGCCAAGGCGCGCGGCATCGACGATTTGTATGTGGACACGGCGGGGCGGCTGCATACGAAATCCGGTCTGATGGACGAGCTGGACAAGATGCGGCGCACGGCTGCGCGGCTGGTTCCCGGCGCGCCACACGAAGTGCTGCTGGTGATGGACGCGACGACCGGACAGAATGGATTGCAGCAGGCGCGGCTGTTTACTGAAGCGGCCGGAGTGACGGGCATTGTGCTGACGAAACTGGACGGGACAGCCAAGGGCGGAATCGCGGTGGCGATTGCGCGGGAGCTGAATCTGCCGGTGCGGTTTGTGGGGGTGGGCGAAAAGATGGGGGATCTGCTGGAGTTTTCGGCGGCGGAGTTTGTGGAGTCGCTGGTGGGTTGATGCGATTCACTTCCTATAAACCGGCATGAACGAAGCCGCTGCGGCGGCGGACGCTTCCGCGTGCGGTTGAACCAGCTTTTTCGGCTATCGGGGTAGTTTGGTTCGCAGAGAAGGAGGATTCTCTGTGAACCAACTACGTCAGCTCATGATTGAGGAGTTGCATCGCCGCAACTTCGCCGCTACCACCATCCGCACTTACCTGCACGGTGTTGAGCACTTCAGCCGATACTTTCATCGCCGGCCCGATCAGCTTGGTCCGGAGGAGATACGCAAGTATCAGGCAGCCCTGTTCACCCAGTTCAAGTTCAGCCCCAACACGGTCATCCTGCGGCTGGCGTCGCTGCGCTTCTTCTACATTCACGTGTTGAAGCGCAACTGGAGCATCGCCGAGACGCCCTATCCGAAGAAGATGCGGCACCTTCCCGGTGTGCTCAGTCAGGAAGAGGTCGCGCGGCTGATCGAAGCTGCGGATACACCCTTTCACCGCATCCTGCTGATGACGCTCTATGCCACCGGAGCCCGCCGCGCAGAAGCGGCCCGCCTGAAGATCAGCGACATCGACAGCCAGCGGATGGTGGTTCACATCCACGAGGGCAAGGGCGGCAAGGACCGCGACGTTATGCTCAGTCCGAAGCTGCTCGAAGAGCTGCGCGTCTACTGGCGCGGACTGCGGCGCAAGCCGAAGGAGTGGCTCTTTCCCGGCAACCGCTGGCACACGGCAAGTTACCCTGTGACAACCAAGGTCCTCTGGTCTGCCTGCCAGATCGCTGCCGAGCGCGCCGGCCTCGACAACAGGCGCATTCATCCCCACACTTTGCGCCATTGTTTCGCGACCCATCTTCTTGAAGCCGGCGCCGACCTGCGCACCATCCAGATCCTGCTCGGCCACCGAGACCTCGAAGTAACGACCATCTATCTGCATCTGTCCCAGCGGCACTTGAGCGCAACCGCCAGCCCGCTCGATGCTCTGTCGTTCCCATCGCAAGGAGCACACAAGCACAGTTGAAAAACCGGCCTCTCGTGGAGATGGCCGACATTGTTCGCTGTGCCGGACAGGCATTTATCGAACACAGCCGCAGGTGGATCAACTGGCAACACCGGAAGGTGCTGCTGGCCATCGTGCGCTGCCGCACGGCCGCGCTGGGCGGGCATCGCGACCGCTGCTCCGGCTGCGGACATACGACCACCATCTCCTACAACTCGTGCCGCAACAGGCATTGCCCACGCTGCCAGGGCAACGCGCGCCGACGCTGGCTCCAGGCGCGCGAACGGGAGCTGCTGCCTACTCGATATGTCCACGCCGTCTTTACTCTGCCGCGGGAACTGGCTCCGCTCGCACTGCAGAACAAAAGGCTGATCTACAACCTGCTCTTTCACTCCAGCGCCGAGACCCTGCTTGAAGTCGCTCGCGATCCACGGCATCTTGGCGCCGAGATCGGCTTCTTCAGCGTGCTCCATAGCTGGAATCAGCGCCTGCAGTTTCATCCGCATATCCACTGCGTCATTGCTGGCGGCGGTCTGGCACCGGACCATTCAAGTTGGATCTCCGCCCGACGCTCCTTCTTCCTTCCCATCGGCGTGCTCAGCCGGGTCTTCCGCGGCAAGTTCGTCGCTGGACTTCGCGACGCATTCCATCGCGGTGAGCTCCAGTTCCACGGCAGCCTGCTGCCACTCGCCGAGCCGCGCGCTTTCGCTCGATGGCTGCGGGTACTGTTCCGACACGACTGGGTCGTCTATTCCAAGAGGCCGTTCGGCGGACCGGAACACGTGCTGCGCTATCTCGGCGCATACACCCATCGCGTCGCCATCTCCAACTCCAGGCTGGTCGCTCTCGCCGATGGCAACGTCGCCTTCCGCTGGCGCGATTCCGCGCACGGCAACAAAAAACGGCTCATGACTCTCACTGTCGCTGAGTTCCTGCGCCGCTTCCTGCTACACGTACTGCCGCCAGGTTTCGTCCGCATCCGTAACTTCGGTTTCCTCGCCAACCGCAACCGCGCTTCGCTCCTGCCGCTGTGTTTCCAACTGCTCGGCGGCTCAGAAAAGATGCCTGCTTCGGTGGCATCACCGTCCACCGATCAGACCCGCTCACTCTGGAACTGCCCAGTCTGCGGCGCAACCATGCGCGTCGTCGAACGGCTCTCCGCCGCGCAACTGATGCTTCGCTCGCCACCTCAACCAGACCGGTGCGCCGCTTGAACATCTGTTCCCACCCTCGGCTTCTACCCGTGCTTCGGCGCGCTCGCGGACTCCTTGTCTCATCCGCGCAAAACCCCTTGGATGCCAGCCTCTCCAGGCTCCAGTTCACCCCTCCGCAAGCCACCATCCTGCTCCATCCGCCCTTCAGGCCTTCAGACTGCACCCAACTCAGTCTGTTCCCAATCCCTCTGCACCCACGCAGACCGATGCAAAGTACATAGGCTTCCGTGAGGGCGGCTTCCTTCAAGTCACTGTATCCGAAGCGCCCCGCCAAACTGCGTGCAACTGCGCACCGTTGCGTCGCGGGGCGCTCCAGATACAGCACTAAGACTTATCAGGATCTATCCTACCTTCAAGCGACATTTCCATCCGGCGCTTGAACCGCGGTTGCTGGCGAACACCTGAGATCTGTTTTGCAAGGACAATGCAGCGATAGCTGGGGCACAATGAGCGGGAAATGGGACAGAATGATCGTGTGACGAAAAGAATGCAAACGACTCGTCTTGATCGGGCATCGGCACTGTTCGCCTGCCTGGCGATGCTGGCCTTGATCGGTTGCGGTAGCAGTTCCACCTCCGGCGGCAGCACGACCTATACGCTCGGCGGCACGCTTGCTGGCCTGAGCACCGGCCAAAGCGTGAGCCTGCAAGACAACGGAGGAGACACGCTGACCCTCAGCGCCAATGGCGTATTCTCGTTCCCGATGAGTCTGGACGCCGGCAGCGCCTACGCAGTCACGGTGCATTCGCACACGCCTGGAATCGCGTGCCCGGTCAGCAACGGCAGCGGCACGGTCGGCTCCTCCGATGTGACGGAAATCGCCGTCTCCTGCGCCGCCGGCACGGAGAAGATTCTCCACTCCTTTGGCGCAAATGCCACCGACGGGCAGTACTCGTATTCGAGTCTGATCATGGACAGCTCCGGAAACCTCTATGGAACCACCGAGAATGGCGGAGCGAACGGCGATGGTACAGTCTTCAAGATCGACGCAGCAGGAACGGAGACGGTTCTCTACTCCTTCGGGGCAAGCGCCGCCGATGGGCTGTCCCCGATGGCTGCACCGATCATGGACAGCGCCGGAGACCTCTACGGGACGACACCCTATGGTGGAGCGAACGACATAATAAGTCCGGGAGGCGACGGTACGGTCTTCAAGATCGGCGCGACCGGCACGGAAACGATTCTCCACTCCTTCGGCGCAAGCGCCAACGATGGCCTGAACCCGAATGCGGGTCTGATCATGGACAGCACCGGAAACCTCTATGGAACGACGGTGTCCGGCGGAGCGAAATTCGAAGGCACGGCCTTCGAGATCGGCGCCGACGGCGCGGAAACGATTCTCTACCCCTTCGGCGCAAAAGCCTACGATGGACAGAGCCCGTATGCGGGTTTGACGATGGACAGCGCCGGAAACCTCTATGGAACGACCATCAATGGTGGAGCGAGCAGCTTTGGTACGGTCTTCAAGATCGACACGGGCGGCACGGAAACGATTCTCCACTCCTTCCCTGCAAGCTCCACCGACGGATGGGCCCCGCATTCGGGTCTGATCCAGGACAGCGCGGGAAACCTCTATGGGACGACCGACTATGGTGGAACGAACAACATGGGCACGGAAGGGTACGGTACGGTCTACAAGATCAGCGCCGCCGGCACGGAAACGGTGCTCTACTCTTTCGGCGCAAGCGCCACCGATGCGCAATTCCCGTCTGCGGGTCTGATCATGGACAGCGCCGGAAATCTTTATGGAACGACCGTTTGGGGTGGAGCGAACGGCTACGGTACGGTCTACAAGATCGACGCTGCCGGCACGGAGACGGTTCTCTACTCCTTCGGCGCGAGTTCCACCGATGGGTCGCTCCCGAATGGGAGTCTGATCATGGATAGCGCCGGAAACCTCTATGGGACGACCGATAGTGGTGGTGCGTACGGGATGGGCACGGTGTATGTCATCGACTGAGGGCCCCGCGCGAGGGCAGCCCAGCCTACCTCTCAACGACGTTTTTCGAAACTAATCGAATGCTCCGTTCTTGCTCTGCTTGGGGGAGAAACGGATTGCTACCCAGAGAATTACTCCCCTTAAACGGCCTTTCTGATCACCTGCCTCGCAGCCATACCCGATACACTTGAGAGTTCCCCGTAATCGCGGCCCATGACGAGCCAATCCGAATGCGACCACTATTGGATGCAGCGCGCGCTGGAGCTGGCGCGGCGCGGGATTGGCGTGTGCTCGCCGAATCCGGTGGTGGGCTGCGTGATTCTGGACCGCGCGGGCCAGGTGGCGGGCGAAGGATGGCACGAGTACGACCTGGTGGACCATGCGGAAGTGGCGGCGCTGCGCGTGGCCGCGCAACATGCAGGCGAGCGGCTGCGCGGGGGCACGGCTTATGTGACGCTGGAACCCTGCAATCACGTTGGGCGCACGCCTCCGTGCACGGCCGCGCTGATTGACGCGGGCCTGGGACGCGTGGTGGCGGCTACGGTCGATCCGAATCCGAATGTGGCCGGGCACGGAATGGTGCGGCTGCGGGCGGCAGGGATGGAGACGATGCTGGGCGTGTGCGAGGCGGAGGCGCGCCGGCTGAACGAGGGGTTTGCGCGCTGGAGCCAGCACAAGCGCCCCTTTGTGCTGATGAAAGTGGCCATGTCGCTCGATGGGCGGATTGCGCCGCCGGCCGGGCTGCACCTGGCGCGCGAGCCTTTCTGGATTACCAGCGAAGAAGCGCGGGCGGCGGTGCAACCGCTGCGCTGGCAGGCCGATGCGGCCATGGTGGGCGTGGACACGGTAGTGGCCGACGACCCCATGCTGACCGACCGCAGCGGATTGCGCCGGCGCAGGCCGCTGGTGCGGATCGTGCTGGACTCGGCGCTGCGCATGCCGCTCGATTCGAAGATGGTGGCGACGGCGCACGACGACGTGACGATTTATACCGTGTCGAGCGATGCGAGGCGCGCCGACGAACTGCGCCAGCGCGGCGTGCGCGTGGAATCGCTTGCGGCCGAAGCGGGGCGCGTGCCGCTGGGCAAAGTTCTCGACAAATTGGGCGAGGAGGGGATTCTCACGCTGCTGACCGAGACCGGCACACGGCTGAACACGGCTCTTCTTGCCGCGGGCCTGGTGGACCGCGTCCGTTTGTTTATCTCGCCGCAGATCATGGGATCGGATGCAGTGCCGGCGTTTCGCGGGATGACGAATTTCGTGCGCATGGCCAACGTGGAGATCGAGCGGTATGGGAACGACCTGGGGCTGTGCTCGCTGCTTAAGGACCCGTGGACGGAGAAGCTGTGAGCAGGGATCAGGGTTCAGGGTTCAGGGTTCAGGGGTCAGGGGTCAGTGAATATTGGAAGGATTTGAGTTTGAAATGCTGTTCTTTCGGCAGAATTGAGGGCGCATCGCTGCTGCGATGCCCCCCCTGTGTTTTGCGCGCGCGTGTTGTACGTAGCCGTGCTTAATCCGCCCCAAAGGGCCTTATTGTCCCTGCACTGTCTGTTCCTGCTCTTCGGTGGACTGCTTGTGCTTCTCGTCGAGCCGGGGCGTGATCATAGGGCCGTACTGGACCGAGCGCAGGACATGCGATGAGCCAAGCGTGTCGAAGTTCAGAATCACCCGTCTGTCGGTTGGGGCGGGGTCGCCGGGGCCAATCAGCCAGGTGAAGATGTGCGAGTTGCCCTCCAACTTTACCGAGTCTTGCAAGCCGTTTTTCTGAATGGAATAGAGGCCGGCAGGGCAATGCTGGCCGGCCACCGTGAAGTCGAAGGGTACGTTGACTTTGGTTTCCGCCGCGGCGGTGTTTGCGGTGAGCGCTGCGGCCGCCAATACGATCGGCGCCAGAATCAGGGAGCGAAGTGTGGTTTGCATTTCTCAGGACCTCCTGCCTGGGAAAGACACTAGCCAGCTTGGCGAACGAAAGTCGTCAAGTTCCCGTCAAGAATTTGTCAAGTTTGCGGGGCCGCTCTGCGAAGGGGCTGCTGGATCCTGCAAAAGTCCTTGCGCCGTCCTTACGGGACTGCGGGGTGCATTTGTGGAAACCGCTTTCCCCACGCTAAAGCGCGGGGCTAATAAACACCGCCTACGGCGCCGCCGCCAGGGCACTGCTTATGTAGCTCTCAATAGGACACTACTTATATAGCTCTCAATGGGGCACTGCTCATGCAGTTCTCAATGGGGCACTGCTCATGCAGTTCTGAATAAATGAATCCGCGGGGCGCGGCGGCGTCATCGCGCGGCTTCAGGAGTGCGCTCGCTCCCGCCGAAGCTGTGCGCAATGCGCAGCGCGCGCTCCAGCAACTCCGCGGCTTCAGCGTGCGCCTGGCGGCGCTCTGCATGAAGCGCGGCGGAGCGAAGCGCGGCGGCCGCAAGCTGCCAACTGCCGGCCGCTTCAAAGTGCATGGCCATTTCGCGCGCCACGTCCGGTTCGCGCCCTTTGAAGAGCTGGCCGAGCCGCTGGGCAATGCGCGTATGGCTGCGGGCGCGCCGGGCCGCGGACTGTCTGCGGTAAAGCACCTCGCGGTAAAGCCCGTGCGCGAAGACGTAGAAGGCCGAGCAGACGCCGCCGGGGAGCTCGTCCTGCCCGGCGCGCTCGACAAAATGCAGGCGGCGGGCCAGCCCGTCACACAAATCCTCGGCCTCTACCGCGTCCTCATCGAGCGCCGCGGCTACAGCCCAGGCCGGAAACGCGACCTTCATCAAGCTGCCAGCCTCGAGCGCGCTTTGTTCCCTGGGGCTGAGCCGCTCAATCTCCAGCTCGACCATCTGCGCCAGATCGCCGGGCAGGCCTGCATCCGACTCGAGCAGCGTGGTGCGCAGTCTCCATTCAGCGGCGCCGCCGGCTGCCTGGCGCACCAGGAACTGTTGCGCGATCAGGTGTTCGAGAATGGCAATGGCAAAGAGGGGATTGCCCTCGGAACGCTGATGAACAAAGGCGCCCAGCTCATCGGGCAGCGCCTGCTGCCGCAGCTCCCTCGAAAGCAGTTGGGTGAGGGACGACTTCGACAGCGGGGCCAGCGCGATCTCGGCGCACAGCCGGTGCAGCAGCAGGTCCTGCTTGAGCGCCTTCAGCGGATGCTCCGTGGCTAGGTCCTGGGGCCGGTAGGTGGCCAGTACCAGCAGCTTGGCCGGAGCGCGCCGGCGGGCCAGGGCCGACATCAGATCGAGGGTGCATTCGTCGGCCCAGTGCAGATCTTCGAAGACCAGAATCAGCGGCTTGGCGCGGGCGAGTTCTTCGAGCGCCGCGCACAGGTCGCCGGGCATGCGCTCCTGGACCGGCAGCGGCGCCGTGGAAGGCGCGGCTTCCAAGCGCCGACCCAGTTGCGCGAGCCAGACCGGAGCCAGTTTTTGGAGAACCTTGCAGGCCGCTTCGCCATCCGGCGAAGCGCAAAGCTGGCCCAACGCCTCCATCACCGGGTAGTACTCTTCCCTGGCTCCGATGCCCGGCACACAATGGCCGTGCGCCACGGCCGCCGGCTGGGCGAGATTCCCCGGCCGGCAGAACGCATCGGCCAGGGCGGTCTTGCCAATCCCCGCTTCCCCGGTGATGAAGACCACTCGCCGCTCGCCGCCGGCGGCCGGCTCGAACTCCGCGTTCAGCCGGGCCAGCTCGTGGTCGCGATTCACAAAGCCCGAGGGCTTTCCCCCATGGACCGCGGGCGCCGGCATAGACCCGGCTCCCTCCCATTCCGACACGGGCGCAACAAAACGGTAACCGCGCTTGGGCAGGGTTTGAATATAGCGCGGCTGCCCGGCGTCATCGCCCAGAACCTTGCGCAGCTCAAGCATGTAGGTCCTGAGTACCTGCGGCTGCACGTAGGTCTCCGGCCACAGAGCATCGAGCAGCTCGTCGTGGGTGATCAGGCGGCCGGGGTTTTCCACCAGATACCGCAGTACCGCAAACGGCTTCGGCGGCATCGCGATCGACACGCCGCCGCGCCACAGACATCCGTTCGACGCATCCAGCCTGAAGGGATCAAACTGCTTCATCCGATGGGGATCTCCGAAAAATGCCGCCCGTTCCTTTTTTAGCAGTTCACGCACCAAATCCGCAGCCGGCGAATCTCCCCAATACACACCGTTTACGCTGCGGGAACTGCTGCTCGTCACACTCATTTCATCTGGAGCCGTTCATTTTCGAACAGGTGTGTCCGCTTGGGAACAGTGGGCCGAGCGACCTTGCGTGCGCTCGAGGCCACGTTGCTCGAGCGTTAGGACGCGGTTCTCTTCGCGCCGGCCCATTAAAATATGACCATGTTCACCGGCATCATCGAACAGACCGGGACGCTGGTCAGCCTTACGGATCGCGGCGGGGTGCGGCGGATTACCGTGGAGGCGCCGGGGATTGCGGCGCGGCTGCGCGAGGGGGATTCGCTGGCGGTTTCCGGCGTTTGCCTGACGGCGCTGGATGTGGACCCGGTTTATTTTCACGCCGACCTGGCGCAGGAGACGCTGGACCGGACTTCACTCGGGAGCCTGGCTCCGGGCGCGCAGGTGAACCTGGAGCTGCCGACGGCGGCGGGAAGTCCGCTGGGCGGGCATGTGGTCCAGGGTCATGTGGACGGCTGCGGGGAGCTCCGCTGCCTCGATCCTGTGGTCTCGCCTGCGAGTCCCGGCTTTGACCGGGAGACGACGGACTGGACGATGAAAGTGCGGGTTCCCAAAAACACCCGGCCGTGGATGGTGCACAAGGGTTCGGTGGCCGTGGAAGGCATCAGTTTGACCATCGCCGGGTTCGATGGGGAAGAGATTTCGATTGCCATTCTGCCGCTGACGTACTGGCGGACCAACCTGCACACCCTGAGCGCGGGCGCACCGGTGAACGTGGAGGCGGATGTGATGGTGAAGCTGGCCGCGATGCAGATGCAGGCCGCGAAGAAGCCGGAGATGGAGCTGACCGAGGCCTGGCTGGTGGCCAACGGGTATTGACGCCAGTGGGACCTGAGAGTCCGGCCCAGGCGCATTCCGAGCGCGGGAATCCCGCTTTTGGCCCGGCTGAGTGCTACGTCCCTTCGCCCGTCTATTCATTGAAGTTACAATTGGGCGGAGATGCTTCGCCTGCGTGAACCTGCACGGAACCGCGGCGTGAAACTTCAGCAGCCTGGGTGCATCCAAGACGGTGTGAGGGGTGAGCCAGAGCCTGGGCGGTAATGGGCAATCTGTAGCGCCCAAACCGCAAAAGTAGTACACTGGGAGGGATGGATGGAGGTGCCGCCATGAAGAAAATGCTCCTTGTGAAAGCGACGCCGATCCTGGGCTAAACCTCAGATCCGGCGGCACGCACCGAGTTTGAAGAGCGGCTCCGCGTCTCAGTGCGGGAGCCGCTTTTTCATGCTTCGCGCCTTATCGCGCAGATTGCTTTACGGCGTCGGCGGTGCAAAGTCCTTCCCCGCTTTACACTCTTTCGGAACTCCCTCCACATACTCTCCGATGCGCGCATTGAGATCTTTCCGCAAGGGCTGTGGAAACGAGTACATCGCTTTCTCAAGAACAAGCTGCGGCGGATCGAAATACCACCCCGAGTTCTCTTTCTCCTTCTCCTTCTTCGCGGATTGTTCCTGGGTGGCGTCTGCCGGCAGCTTCAGATCGATGGGTTCGGTCTGATAGAAGGGCCGGTCGCATTCGAAGCTGAGGATAGCCCCCGCGAGCTGAATCAGCCGGGAATATTGGCGGAATTCAACCGGTTGCTGCAGGATCCAGTTCTCGAATCGCTTGTAAACATCGTCAAACAGTTTCCTCTGTTTGGCCACATCCGTCTCGATGCTCCAATTCAACAGGAATCCGCCGCGCACCCTCATCATGGACGCGCCCACCTCGCCCTCGGGATCCATCAGGTCGGTTACCCGGCGAAAATCATCGCGCCCCAGTTGCTTATCGAGCCTGGAAAAGAAATTACCGACCAGGTCACTGAAAAGCTGTTCCGCACGGCTGCTGCGGAAATAAATGCCCCCGGCAGTCTTGAAGAAGCGGAGTTGCCGCGCCCGAAACAGCAGGATTGCCGTGAGCAGCCTCCATAGGCCGTCCGGCTCGCGCGTGGCAGAGACCGGGACCGCCGGAACGATGGGGGGCGCCGGAACGATGGGGGGCGCCGAGTCCGCCGCTGGAGCGGGAGCGGGCTTCTGATCGAGCGATACGTCTTGCTTGAGGCCGTCCTGCAAGGTGTTGAGCTCCGCTGCATCCAACGGCTTCGAGTCGTCGATTCCTTTGAGGCGAGTGGGAATCTCGGCCTCAATGGCCACCATACGCCGGCAAATGGGCAAATAATGTTGCTGTACGCGCGCGCTGTACTCGGGCAGCAGCAGCCGCAGGACGCTTCCGCGCCGCTCCCGCTCGTCTTCTTCGGCTTTCAATCGCGCGTCCCGCTGGTCGCGGTCCTGCTTGATATCGTCTGCCTTGCGATTCAGAAAATAGGCCAGAAGCGCCAGCGCCGCCGGAATGGCCAGAGTCTTCAAAAACGCCGCAACCAGATAAAAGAACCGGAAGAAGAAGCGCTTTTCTTCCGAGATCGTTTCAACGGGCGCAATCGAAGCCCAGGCCTTGGGCGTCTTGTCATTCTCCGTCTGCAAGAAGATGGCGATCGGGTGCAGCCCGCCGTCGCATGTGGGGGTCAGTTCAACGGTCCGCGCGGTGATGCCGGAGGCTATCGCATCCACGGGCAAGGGCGGAGCCGGCGAGGATCGAAAGCAACTTGCCTCCCAGATCAGGTTCACCTTCACCGGAGTCGCCGCGGCGTTGGTCAACACGACCTGGAACGAGGCCCCGCGATGGGCAACCAGCCGCCGCGGCGGCGGCTCAACCCATGCGCTCAGACCGGCCGGCAGGGCCACGGCCGCGTAACTGACGCTCGCCGAAGGCGCAAACTCCGTGTCGAGCCCGGGAATGGCCACGTCAAACCAAGCCAGAATCGCCAGCAGGGCGACAATTGCGGCACACCCCGCCAGCAGCCGTCCCCAGGGCAGTTTGCGCATGCGAAGGATGGTAGCACACGGAATTTTCGGTTTCGGAGGGGATTTTTCCCGCCCCGATCAGGCGCGGTGCTCTGAGCGTTGAGTGTCCCGGCCGCGTCTTTCTCTTGCAATCACCGGAAGCGGAAGCTGATACCCTGAAATTTCGGTAAAATTTACGGGAACGGCTTGTTTTTCAGGCCGATAGACAATTGGCATGGCAGAGTTCGTCATCAAGCTGGCCGATGAGCGCGGCCGGGTGCAGGAGCAGGTGCAGACGGCGGCAACCGCCGACGAGCTGCGCTCGCGCTTCACGCACGCCGGATACCACGTATTCAGCGTGCGCGCGCGTGGCGGCTTCGGCGGCCTGGGACGCCGGCGCAAGGTGAAGCTGGAGCCGTTCCTGATCTTCAACCAGCAGTTTCTTACCCTGATCCGGGCCGGGCTGCCGATTCTGGGCTCGATTGAAATGCTGGGCAAGATCCAGAAGAACGCGCAGTTTGCGGGACAGTTGGACGACGTGTCCACGCGGGTGAGGACCGGCGAGTCGCTGTCTTCGGCCTTCGAGGCGCAGAGCGGATTCCCGGTGATGTACACCACCACGCTGCTGGCCGGTGAGCGTTCGGGCAATCTGCAGGAGGTGCTGGAGCGATACGTCAGCTTCCAGAAGGTCTCACTCACCCTGCGCAAGAAACTGGTGGGCTCGCTGATCTATCCCGGCGTGCTGCTGACGCTGGTTTGCGGGCTGATGACCTTCATGTTCACGGTCGTAATCCCGCAGTTTGCGGCGCTCTACGACCAGATGGGATCGAAGCTGCCGGGGTTGACCATGGCGCTGCTGGCTTTCGGCAAATGGATGCAGCACTCCATCGCGTGGCTGGCGCTGGGCGGGGTCACGGTTGCCTTTGCGGCTTACCGGTTCTCGATCACGGAGCGGGGCCGGGACCTGGTGGATGGAATCCGGGTCGGCCTGCCGGTGTTCGGAAAAATCTGGCTCAAGTACCAGGTGGCGCTGTTCTCGCGCACGCTGTCGACGCTGCTCACCGGCGGACTGCCGCTGGTGCCGTCGCTCGAAACCGCGGCGCGTTCGATTTCGTCGCGGCGGGTATCGAAGGCCGTGACCTTGTCGATCACTACCGTGCGCGAAGGCAAGAGCCTGGCCGAGTCGTTGTCGAAAACAGGCGTCTTTCCGCAGCTTTCCACGGATATGATCACGGTGGGCGAACAGACCGGCGCGCTGCCGCAGATGCTGAACTCGGTGGCCGAGTTTTTTGAAGAGGATGTGGCTACGGCGTTGGCCGCGGCGCTGGCATTGATCGAGCCGGCCATCCTGATCGTCATGGGAGTGGTGGTGGTCTTCATACTGATTTCGCTGTATCTGCCCATCTTCTCGCTGGGCCAGACCGGCGCGGCGGGGTAAAACGAGATGGCCGATACAAATGTAATCACGCTTCCGGTGCCGATGAGCGGGGACGAGCGCGGTCAGGCCGAAGCGCTGGCGCGCCGCTATCACGCCGAGTTCGTGGACCTGAAGAATTTCAAGATTCAACACGAGCTGCTGCGCACCGTGCCGGTGGAGCTGATGTTCCGCTACAACTTCGTGCCCATCGAGCAGGGGCCGGGCGCGCTGACGATCGCGGTGAGCGATCCCTCGCGGCTGATGGTGCTGGACGAGATCGCCGGACTGCTCGGCCAGCGCATCCAGGCGCGCGTGGCCACGCTCTCGCAGATCACCGACCTGTTGAAGAAGACCGAGCAGTCGCAGCGGGTTCTCGACGAGGCCAGCGAAGGATTGACCTTCGACGTGCTGACCGGCGAAGAGAATGCCGACGAAAACATCTCGATCGAGAAGCTGACCAGGGAGTCCGAGGACATCAGCCCCATCATCCGGCTGGTGGATACGACCATCTTCACGGCGCTGGAACGGCGCGCCTCCGACATTCACATCGAGACCAACGACGACTCGGTGGTGGTGAAGTACCGCATCGACGGCGTGCTGCAGGCGGCCATGGCGCCGATTGCGCGCGAGCACCACTCGACGATTCTGAGCCGCATCAAGATCATGAGCGAGCTGGACATCGCCGAGCGCCGCGTGCCGCAGGACGGACGCTTCAGGGTGCGCTACAAGGGAAGGCTGATCGATTTCCGGGTGTCGATCATGCCCACCGTGCACGGCGAAAACGCCGTTCTGCGCGTGCTGGACAAAGAATCGATGAGCGAGAAGTTCCGCAATCTGACGCTCGACGTGGTGGGGTTCGCGGAGGAGGATCTGCGGCGCTTCCGGCGCTATATCCGCGAGCCGTACGGGATGGTGCTGGTGACCGGACCCACCGGCTCGGGCAAGACGACCACGCTCTACGCCGCGCTGAACGAGATCAAGAGCGACGAAGACAAGATCATCACCATTGAAGACCCGGTGGAGTACCAGATTCGCGGCATCACGCAGATTCCGGTGAACGAGAAGAAAGGCCTCACCTTCGCGCGCGGATTGCGCTCCATCCTGCGCCACGACCCGGACAAGATCCTGGTGGGCGAGATCCGCGACCAGGAGACGGCGCAGATCGCCATCAACTCCGCGCTCACCGGGCACCTGGTGTTCACCACGGTGCACGCCAACAACGTGGTGGACGTGCTGGGCCGCTTTTTGAACATGGGCGTGGAGGCGTACAACTTTGTTTCCGCGCTGAACTGCATCCTGGCGCAGCGGCTGGTGCGCACCATCTGCGAGTACTGCGCGCACAAGGTCTATTACACCGACGAAGAGCTGACGATCAGCGGGCTCGATCCGGCGGAGTGGCGCGGGTTCGGCTTCCGCGAGGGCGCGGGCTGCATGGAGTGCGGAGGCACGGGCTATCGCGGACGAACGGCGATCCACGAACTGCTGGACCTGACCGATCCGATCAGGGAATTGATCCTGGAAAAGAAGCCGACCTCGGAGGTGCGGAGGATGGCGCAGAAAGAGGGCATGAGCTTTTTGCGCGAGTCGGCGCTGGAGCGCGTGCGCCGCGGGCTGACCACGCTCAAGGAGATCAACAAGGTGACGTTTATTGAGGCGTCGCGGTAGAGCAGCTTCTAGCTGCTAGCTGCTAGCTTCTAGCTTCTAGCTACTAGCTGTTTGTGCTTGAATTTGGGTTTCTGGGTTTGTCGCTGCGGCACGTTGCAGCGCGGAAGAGCTAGAGGCTAGGAGCTAGAGGCTAGGAGCTGTTTCGAGGGAAGGAACGCAGTGGGCTCGATTCTGAAGGCGGCTCAACTCGGATCGCAGGCGGGCGGGCGTCCGCCGGCGGCGGTGGAGATTACGCCGCAGGGCGTGCTGGCCGCGGTTCGCCCCGCAGCGGGCAAGCGCGGCGGCGCGGTTGAGGGAAAGACGGCGGTTTACGCCTACGCGGCGCTGCCGGCCGGCGCGCTGGTTCCCGGCATCGACGAACCGAATCTGCGCGCCCCGGAGGCCGTGGCGGCGGCGATCCGGTCGGCGCTCGAAGAGGTTTCGCCGCGCACCCGCGCCGTTACGCTGGTATTGCCCGATACGGCGGTCAGGGTGTTTGTGCTGGACTTCGATTCCCTTCCCGGCAAAGCGGAGGAAGCCGTTCCCGTGATTCGCTTCAGGCTGCGCAAGATGGTTCACTTCGACGTGGAGCACGCCGGGGTGAGCTACCAGGTGCTGGCGCAGAACAAGAACGAATGCAAGGTGCTGACGGCGGTGTTGCCTGGACCGATCCTGGCCGAGTACGAGTCCGCGGTGCGCGCGGCGGGCTACGAACCGGGCGCGGTGCTGCCTTCGAGCCTGGCGGCGATTGAAACCGCCGATCAGATGGAAGCGGTGCTGGCCGCCAACCTGAGCGGCGTGGGGATCACTACGTTGATCGCCAACGGCGACGACCTGCTGCTCTATCGCACTATCGACCTGCCCCAGGCCAGCGCGGAGCGGCTGGCGGAGATTCAGCGCAGCATCGCGGTGGCCGCGGCCTACTACGAAGACAAGCTCGGAGCGCCTCCGCGCAAGCTGTACTACGCGGGAAATCGCGAGGCGGAGGAGTTTGCCCGGTGGATCGATCAGCCGGAGCTGACGGTTGTGGAACTGGTTCCTCATCCGGAGAGCGGAGCGCTGACTTCGTTGGGCCGGGAGAGCATTGCCGGCGTTGCCGGAGCACTGGCCCTGCGCGGCGGGCAGGCGGGAGCAAATTAGATGAGAGTCACTCTCAATCTCGCTACCCGCCCGTTCACCGATCTGGGTCCGGCCATGAAGCGGCTGCGCATCGCCATGGGCGTGCTGACCGCGGTCTCGCTTCTGTTACTGCTGGGACTGCACGAACTGCATAACAAGGCCGAGGCGGCGCGCGCCCGCGAGCACTCACTGGATGGCGCGATCGCCCGCATTACCGGAGAGCGGCAGGGCTACCAGGCCACGATGCGGCTGCCGGAGAACGCCCGCTTCATGAGCCAGGTGACGATGCTGAACCAGCTTTTCGGCCAAAAGGCATTTTCCTGGACCATGGCGATGGAGAATCTTGAAACGGTGCTTCCGGGCGGCGTGCAGGTGACGCAGATTGAGCCGGTGCGTGCCAAGACCGGCCAGACCACCGTGCACCTGCGGGTGGTGGGGCCGCACGATCTGTCCATCGACCTGGTGCGGAACCTGGAGCGCTCGACGCGTTTCATGTCGCCGCGGATTGTGGGCGAAAACGCGGAGTCGAACAATAGCGGGCCCAACGCGCGGCTGGAGCCGGTAAGCGCATCGAACCGGTTCGAATTCGATCTGCTGGCCGACTACAACCCGCCCACGCCGGAAGAACGCAAGGGACCCAGGAGAGCGGAAAAGGGCGAAGCCGGCGTGGGGGATGAGACCGGAAACCGGCCGGTTTCCGCGCGCCAGGCACCGAAGTTCAGCCAGGGTACGGGCCGGCCGCCTTATACGGGACCGGCCACAGCCGCGCCCGAGCAACCGCGGCCCAATCCCGCGACGTATCCGCATCCGGCGCAGGGAGGCCCGCAATGAGCGACGAGCGTCTTCCGGTTTGGCGCGAGCGGCTGGCTTCACCGCTGACCTGGCATTACGTGGGGTTCGCCATCCTGCTGGCGGCGACGATTGTACTGGGGGTGCGCTTCGGCATGGACTGGGCGGCTACCGACAGCCATTCAAACGACGTGCTGGCCGACAAGCAGACCCAACTGAAGGCGCTGGATCTGCAGACCGCGCCGCTGCGCGGCCTGGACATGCGGGTGGAGAAGGCGCGCGCGGCGATGAATGCGTTTTATGTAAAGCGCATTCCGCCGAATTACTCGTCGATCTCCAGCCGCATTGGGGAGCTGGAGGTTGCGTCGGGGGTGCGGCTGACGCGGGTGCAGTACACGCAGGGCGCGCCGGGCTCCGACCTGACGGAGATTTCGATGGACGCCGGGATCACCGGCGAGTATCCGGCCATCATGCGCTTTGTGAACAGCCTGGAGCGCGACCCGATCTTCTTTATCATCCGGGCCATGTCGTTGACCGGGCAGCAGGGCGGGCTGGTGAGCCTGCGGCTGCAGGTTTCCACGTGGCTGCGGCCGGCCGACGCCGTAGCCAGCGGCCTGCCGCCGACACCCGCTCCGGGCGCTGAGCCGGCTCCTGCGCCGGCATCCGACAAGGAGGGCGAGTAGCCGTGGCCCTTGAAACCGGAACCCAGAACAAGAAGCAGGTTTACATCGTGATCGTGCTGTTCACGATCATCGCGGGCGCGGGCGGATACGAGCTTTACCAGACATTTTCGGGGCCGAGTGCGCCGGCGCAGCCGGCACCGGCCGCGGTACGGACACAGGCAGCGAATACGAGAACGACCGCCGCAGCCGGGGGCCCGGCGGCAGCCTCCGCCGTGGATGCGCAAAAGCTGGGCAATGACGGGATCGATCCCACGCTGCAGTTCGAGGAGCTGGCGCAGAGCGAGGACGTGGAATACGGAGGCTCGGGACGGAACATCTTCTCAGCCAATTCAGCGCCGATCACCATCGATAAGCCGGTCGCACCTGCGCGTCCCGGTCCGGGCGCGCCGACCGCGAACCTGACGCCGGCGGCGCCGCCGGTTCCCAAGCCGCCGGCCATCGATTTGAAATACTTTGGCTACAGCGAGACCAAGGACAAGTCGCTGAGGGCATTTTTCGTTCACGGGGACGACATCTTCATGGCCTCGACCGGGCAGATCGTCGACCACCGCTATAAGATCGGCGCCATCAAGCCGGGCAGCGTGGAAGTGACCGACATGGGATACAACAACACGCAGACGCTGACCGTGACGGCGTTCTGAGCCGGGTACTGGTATGAGAGAGCGATTTCCAAACCCGCGCCGCACACCAACCGCAGCAGCCCGAGACGGGGAAGACGGCTACGCGCTGCTGGCGGTCATCTTCCTGATGGCGCTCATGGTGCTTTGGCTCTCGGTGGCGGTGCCCAAAATGGCCCGGCAAATCCAGCGCGACCGCGAAGTGGAAACCATGCACCGGGGCAAGCAGTACATCCGCGCCATCCGGCTTTACTACCGGAAATTCCATGCCTATCCGCCCAGCATCGACGCGCTGGTAAAGACCAACGACATCCGCTTCCTGCGCAAGAAGTACATCGATCCGATGACCGGCAAAGACGATTGGAAGCCGATCATGTTCGGGCAGAACAAGGTTCCGACGGCGATGGGATTCTTCGGGCAGCCGCTGTCGACCGGCAGCGCGATCGCGGGCATCGGGCCGAGCGGCGGAAACGGGATCAACGGCATGAACGGCCAGGCGCCGGGCGGCTCGATCTTCGACACCAACGGCGCCGGAAGCACTACGCAGCCCACCACGGGCTCAACGGATAGCTCCGGCAACCCTTCGGGATCTGCGACCGGCGGGACGACGACGGCCACCGGCGGCAGCGGCGGAACGGACGCGAATGGGAATCCCATCTCGGGGACTGGAGGAATAGGCTCCGGACCCAGCGGACAGACGTTCGGCGGCGCGGGCATAATCGGCTTCTCGCCGGGCGACTCGAAGCAGTCCATTCTCGTTTACAAGAAAAAGGATCACTACAACGAATGGGAGTTCACCTACGACCCGATCATGGAGATGATGATGCAGGGCGGAGGCAACGCCGGGATGATGGGGCAACCGAACGGCGGCGCAAGCGGCGTACCCGGATTCGGCAGCTCAAATCCGAATTCTCCGGGTTCCGGCATCCAGAACGGGCCGGGATTCGGTGCAGGCGGCGGAATCGGATCGTCGCCAATCACGCCGCCGGAGACGCCCGCGCCGCAGCAGTAACGGCAGCAGAACGGGCTGGAGCGCGAATTTCGGCCGGGAACGAAGAACGCCCGTTTCCTTCGCGGAGACGGGCGCTTGCCTGCTGGAAGATTGTTCCAGAGCCGGTGCGGAGGCTGTTACACCCTGCCGGCTATACGCTAAAGGACGAGCCGCAGCCGCAGGTCGACTTTACCTGGGGATTCTCAAACTTGAATCCGGCCGCTTCCAGCGTCTCGACATAGTCGACGATGCAGCCGTTCAGGTACATCAGCGAAGTGGAATCGACAAAGACCTTCAGGTCGTCGAAGTTGAAGACCTTGTCCATCATTCCGCTCTGGTTCTCGAAAGCCATGGAGTACTGGAAGCCGGAGCAGCCGCCGCCGACCACGCCGATGCGCAGCCCGGCGGGAATCGGATCCTGGGTGGCCATGATCTCGCGCACCTTGGCAATTGCCTGAGGGGTGAGATTCAGTGGCGGTTTCTTGACGGTTTCCTGGTCGGGTGCAACGGTTGCAGTAGCCATGGTTTCTCCCAATTTCCGAAGTATCGTTCTCTTCAGATTACCTTTCCGCAGGCGGGGACACAAGTCCCTTTCCGCCCCGTTCAATTTGATGCCGGTCGAGGCAGGAAGGTCGCAGCGCGAGCGTGGCGGCGGAAAAACGTTACAATTCAGGCTCATCGGGAGAGAAAAAGCGCCCAAGTACCCTAAAAAGGAGTGGAAAGCGGAAATTTAACGGGGACAAGCGCACCGGATCGGAGCTATCATAATCAACCGAAAGGCCCCACTACCCGCCGGGGACCGCGATTGCTGAACGGACCCGCCGGGATCTGGGACCCGGTAAGCGCTGTTGGAGGTGGGTATGACATTCGTTCCGGTCATGTGGACCGTCTGGTGCGCTCTGGTCGCCGTGATGGCCGTGCTATACGTATATCGTTCAAGCCTTACCCGCGATGAAGAGGACCAGATTTTTCTGGACGACTCGTTCGAGCACGAACGGACGGCCCAGGCGACGATTGTGGCCAAAGTAACCAAGCTCGAGCCGGTCCTGCGAGTGGCGCAGTGGATGGTCGTCGGGATGACGGTGGTGGTGCTGGCGTACTACATCCGGGACATCCTGATTCATCTGAACGTCATCGGAGGATAGGCGCGGCCTTTTCCGTTGCGGCGCGCCGCCGGCTCCCGGAGTGCCCCCCGCGGCGAGTACGCAGCGACACGATTCCTGCCGCGATCGAGGCACGAAACAGCGGCGGCGCTGTGCCTTGCCGGCGGGGCTGGATCGCCCAGGACCGGAAACCCGGCAGACGCGCAGGCTATTTGAACTGGCTCAGCATGTCGTGAAGGTAGTAGACGGCGACGAATACCGAGGCGGCTCCCAGCACCCACAGAATCGCCCGCTGAAGGGGCTGAATCTTGTTCAGCCGGGTGACGAGAGCGGCTTGCTCGAGACGCACGCGCTCGAAGGATTCCTGCAGGACGAGCTGGTCGTCCTCATCGCGGCTCAATCTGGATACATAGAATTTAAGGACGATAAAGCAGAGCACCAAAACAACCCAAACCGCCCACATTGCCGGAACGAATGGCATGATCCACCTCGCAACGAATTTGGCTCCGGATGCTTTCGGGCCGCGGGCAGAGGCCGCGGCGCCCTCAAGCAGGGGGCCTTACGGTCATCGATCATAGCCTCAGCGCGGGGTGCGGCAAGGTGATGGCAATCACCGGGGTTGGCGTGGGAATCCGCGCGGCGCGGGGCTCGGGGAAGCAAGTGGGTTAGATTTGGTTGCGGTGGCTGAGGAAAAAGGCTGAATTCCGGGCAAGGATCAGAACGCATGCCGCAGGGGCTGAAGCCCGGGTTTTTACTGTTCATTTTGCGGCACGACTGAAGTCGTGCCCTGACACTTCGTGCCTCTTCCTTGGAGTTTTTTCGCAGCCCCTCAAGTCACGCCCTGATCCTTCGTGCTCTGCCTGGTTGAGTCTTTCGGCGTGATGGAAAGCGGGGTGCGGAGTTATTCGACTTCCTGTTTAGCGCGGTAGCCGTCGCGGGCGATGATGTCGTACTTGAGCGGCTTGTGTTTCTCGTCCTGCATGCGCAACGGCTGGCCTTCGTCGTCGACCAGCACCACGCGCAGCTTGCGGTAGGTGCCGTCCTGCTTGGGGTTGGTGGGGCGATAGACCAGTTGATATTTGGCGCGGATGTTTTCGTTGATGGTCCTGACCATATCGGGCAGCTCGCCGGTAAATTTGGGGGCAAAGTGCATGCCTCCGGTCAGGTTGGCGAAGGTCCGCATCTGGTTGTCGGCCTGCAGGTAGGTCATGTCGCGCATGCCGCCCATCATGCCCCCGGTGCCCTCGGTCATCTCCAGCAGCAGGCCGCCGGTGGAAATGGTGTAGATGGTGATGTCCTGCGAGGCCTTCACCCTTTTAAGAATCTGGTCGAGGGTGAGCTTGGACATGGTATCGACGCCGGAAGCGATGAGGATGATGTATTTGCGGCCCTCGATGCGGTTCAGGCGGTCCATGGCCTCGTAGAGCGCATCGAAGACGTTGGTTTCGCTGAAGGCCGCGGGCATGAAGACCGACATGCCGAGTGAGTTGATGGCCTGCTGGATCTGGTTCTTGTCCTGGGTGAAGTCGACCTCGATGTGGGTATTCATGTCGAAGGTCATCATGGCCACGTAATCCTCGGGGCGCAACTGCTGGGTAAAGGCCCAGGCGGCGTTGAGCATGTCCATCCTGAAGACCCATCCGCGCGCGGCATACTCGCACAGCAACAGCGCGGTGATGGGCGCCTCGACGCGCTTGAAGCCCTCGACCTTCTGCTCCACGCCGTCTTCGTAGACGCGGAAATTGGTGGGCTTGAGGCCGGGGACGAACTGGCCGGTCTTCTCGAGAAGTACGCCTACGTCGACGGTGACTTCGGGAACATCGATATGGAAAGAGACCGGGGGCATGCCCTCAGGGTTTTTGATTTTCGGCTGGGGCGGAGCGGGGGGAGCGGGCGGCGGCTCGTCGGAGGGGTTCTTTTTGGGCAGGGCAATCACGCCGTTGTCGCCGCTGGGGCCACCCGCATCGGGCGCCGTCTGGTCAGGCTGTTGCGCCGGCGGCGTGGCGGGCGGAGGGGTCTGGTTCTGGGCGCGGCAAACCGGCAGCGGCACAAGGGCCGCAGCCGCAAGCAACAGCATGGCAAAGCGAAGAGGGAAGGGGGCTTGACGTGGTTTGCGCGGAGTGGTCATGACAACCTCGTTGCTCACAAGCATAGTTGATTCGGGCGGCCGGCCGTTGGGCAGCAACCGCACGATTCGCTGTACTCTAATAGACGTGGGAACTGGACTTAAGGAAACCGCAATGAGGCTGACGGGACTAACCCTCCTGATCTGCGCGACGGCGGCGCTGCCGGGCGCCCGAAGCGCAGCGGCGCAAGCGGCGCCGGCGCAGAATCCGAGCCGCAACCGGGACCAGACCGGGCCCCCGCCCAGCAGCGGCGGATTTTTCCCTCTGAGCGAGGTTCGGCGCGGGATGATGGGTACGGCGTGGACGGTATTCGAAGGCAACAAGCCCGAGCCGATGCAGGTGGAGATTCTGGGGGTATTGCGCGGAGTGCTGGGCCCCCGGCAGGACCTGATCCTGGCCCGGCTTGAAGGGGCTAAACCCGAATATACCGGCGTGGTGGAGGGGATGAGCGGCAGCCCGGTCTACATCGGCGACAAGCTGCTGGGTTCGCTTTCGTACCGCATCGGGCAGTTCAGCAAGGAGCCTATCGCCGGGATTACGCCCATTGCGCAGATGCTGGAGGTGCGCAATCTGCCGCTCGACGATATGGAAAGAGCCTCGGCCGGAGCGGACCTTTCATCGGCGGCTCTTGCGGCCGCGGGTTCCGGCGGCGGCTCCGGCAGCGACGAACCGGGCGGCGGGAATATGAACTTCCAGGCCATGGAGACGCCGCTGGTGATGAGCGGGTTCCGGCCCCAGGCGATCGAGTTCTGGCAGCAGCAGACGCGCGGAACCAGCCTGGAAACGGTGGCGGCGGGCGGCCTGGGCGGGTCGTCGGACGCGGGCGCCGGAATCTCCGCCGCGGCCGCCGCGACGCTTGAACCGGGATCGGCGGTGAGCATGCAACTGGTGCGCGGCGACGTGGAGATCTCGGCCACCTGCACGGTGACCTACATCGACCCCAAGCAACTGCTGGCGTGCGGCCATCCGGTTCTGCAGGCCGGGCAGATCTCGCTGCCGATGACCACCGCGGAGGTGGTGACCACGCTGGCCTCGCCTTTGAACGCCTTCAAGATCATCAACACCGGGGCCACCGTGGGCGCGTTTACCGAGGACCGCGACTCGGCCATTCGCGGAGTGCTGGGCGCCGAGGCGCGCATGATCCCGATGCACATCACCATGGACGGCCCTGGAGACCATCGCAAGCTGAACGTGGAGATTCTCGATCTGCCCACGCTCACCTCGCAGGCGATGATGGTGGTGCTGTTCGAATCGCTGCTGGAGACCAATGCGAGCACCGCTTCAACCAGCTATCACCTGACCGGCAACATCGATCTCGTGGAATATCCGTCGGTGCCGCTGGACGTGTGGGCTTCGCCGGGCGAATTTGCGCCGGCGCCCATGCAGCTTGCGCTGCAGGCCGGCGAGCGCTTTACCTCGCTTTATGCCAACGGCGCGCGGCAAGGGGCGGTACGGGACATCGATCTGCACGTAGAGGAGGTTCCGCGGCGCATGGGCGTGGAGCTCGAAAGCGCGCGGCTGGTTTCAAGCGACATGGTTCACGCCGGCGACACGGTAGAGGTTGAAGCGACCGTCCGACCGTGGCAGCAGCCGGAACGCAACGTGCGCATCGCAATCCAACTGCCGGCACGGCTTGGGGCGGGCAATCTGCGGCTGCTGGTTTCAGACGCCGCAACCCTGGACCGGACGCTGAACCAGCCCCGGATTCCGGGCCGGCCATCCAACATCGAAGCGGTTCTGGAAATGGCGCGGCACCAGCACGCGGAAGACCTCATTTACGTGAGCCTGCTGGTTCCGGAAGCCCAGGCGGGGATGGACGGAGAGACGCTTTCGAGCGTTCCGCTCTCGGTGGCCAACGCGCTCGAAGCGGTGCGCACCGCGCAGGAGATCAGCCTGAACGGAGAATCGGCGGAGGTGGCCGGGGAAGCTCCCGCCGGAGGGGTGCTGAGCGGATTTCAGATTCTCAGCCTGCACATCGAGCCGGGCGGCGGTTTAAACTAGGGGCGGGGATAAGAAACTCATCCTTTCACTTCGACAAAGGGGCCGGGCGCGGTTGGCCCGGACAACCTGTTGACCCACGCCAGTGAGGACTCCAAAACATGGCTCAAATTCAAGGACTTGCAGCTCATGCAGCAGGAGCAGAACTTCTGCCTTATCACTATGACCCTGGGAAGCTGGGCGCGCAGGAGGTGGAAATCGCCATCACCCACTGCGGCATCTGCCACAGCGATCTTCACTTGATCTCGAACGACTGGGGCATCAGCCAGTACCCGTTCATTCCGGGGCATGAGATTATCGGCACCGTTGCGGCGCTGGGAAGCGAAGTGCGGAAGTTTGAGGAGGGCCAGCGCGTGGGCCTGGGCTGGCAGTCGAACTCCTGCGGCGAGTGCGAGTGGTGCATGAAAGGAATGGAGAACCTGTGCCCCGCGTCGGAGGGCACCTGCGTCCACCGCAACGGCGGCTATGCAGAACGGGTGAGGGCCAACGCGCGGTTTGTGATTCCCATTCCCGACGCGCTGAAGAGCGAGCACGCCGCGCCGCTCATGTGCGGCGGCATTACGGTCTACAACCCGATGCGGACGCACGGCGTCAATCCGTCGTCGCGCGTGGGGGTGGTGGGCATTGGCGGCCTCGGTCATATCGCCATCCAGTTTGCGCGTGTATTCGGCGCGCAGGTGACGGCATTCTCCTCTTCGGCCGGAAAAGAAGAGGCGGTGCGCGCGCTGGGAGCGCACCATTTTGTGAATACCCGCGAATCGAAGGCCATGAAGGAAGTGGCCGGGACGCAGGACTTCATTCTGACCACCATTAACGCCGACCAGGACTGGGGCACGTACATCCAGGCGCTGCGGCCCACCGGAACGCTGTGCTTTGTGGGCGTGCCGCCGTCGCCGGTGACGGTGCAGGCGTTCCCGCTCATCTCCGGGATGCGCAGCATCAGCGGCAATCCCACCGGAAGCCCGTACCGGCTGCGGGAGATGCTGGACGTGGCGGCGCGTCACGAGGTGAAAGCCACCACCGAACTTTTCCCCATGGCCAAGGCCAACGAGGCCATTGAAAAAGTGAAGAAGAACAAGGTGCGCTACCGGGCGGTGCTGGCGAATTGAGGGCCCGGGTCTCTGTTGGTTCGACTTCTTGAGTCGCTTTCGAGCGTAGCGTATCCCAGGTCCCAAAGTCGGGACCTGGGGCACCCAGGTGTCGCGGTAGCCCAGGTCCGGAGATCGGGACCTGCTGCGCGGTATCCCAGCACCCTGGTACCGTTGCCTGCGAGCCTTGCTGTAGACTTCAACCTTCTTCGAACGCCAGCAAGCGGAGGTCGCTGTGGCAACCGTTCTGATCACCGGCACCAGCAAAGGCATCGGCCTCATCACCGCGCTCACCCTGGCCCGCGCGGGCCACACCGTTTACGCCACCCTGCGCAATCCGGACCGCGCGCCGGAACTCGGTGAAACGGCCGCGCATGAATCTCTGCCCATTCACATCTCGGCCATGGACGTAGACTCCGACAGCTCGGTGGCCGCGGCGATCGGAGCCGTGTATGAGGCCGCGGGCAACATCGATGTGCTGGTGAACAATGCCGGCGTGGAGCGCAATGGCGCCATTGAAGAGCTCTCGATGGCCGACTTTCGCGCCACCATGGAGACCAACTACTTTGGCGCCATCCGCTGCGCCAAGGCGGTGATTCCGCACATGCGCCAGCGCCGCAGCGGATTGATCGTCAACGTGACTTCGGTGGCCGGGCGCGTGTGCACCTCGCCGCTCGGCCCCTACGCGGCGTCCAAGTTTGCCCTGGAGGCGTTGAGCGAAGCGATGGCCCAGGAGCTGAAAGCCTTCAACGTGCGCATCGCCATCGTCGAGCCCGGCATTATCGATACGCCCATGGCGCATGAGATCGACCTGCCGGCGCCGGAGTCCGTTTATCCGCAGCAGCGGCGCATGGCGCACTACTTTGCCGCGGCGCTCAAGAATCCGACGCCGCCGCTCCTGGTGGCCGAGAAGATCCAGGAGATCATCGAGAGCGGGACGTGGAAGCTGCGCCATCCCGTGGGCCCCGGCGCGGAGCCGTTGCTGGCCTCGCGGCTGGCCACCAGCGATGAGGACTACATTGCCCTGCAAAGCGCCGACGACGACACCTGGTACGCCATCATGGAGCAGAGGACGGGGATGGTCATCCGGCCGCGGGACTAGAACCGGTTGCATGAATGGTTGGCGGAGTCGCAGAACACCCCTCAGGGGCTAAAGCCCCGCTGTTCATGGGCCTTTCTCGGCACGACTGAAGTCGTGCCCTTTCAAAACATCGGCTCATTTTGTCGCGTTTGCGGTACGCTACCCAGAGGGTACCCCGGTCGTGCCCTGATACAAAACAGGCCATCCAGGTTATTCGACACTTACGGCGTGAGCTTGACAGAGGATGAGACGTGGCCGCAAAGGTAGGCCCATCCAGTTTTGGTATGGATGGGCCTTTGCCTTTTTGGCGCAGTGGAGTGGGAACGATTCGAAGATCAGTCGCCGGCGACGAGTTCTTCAACGGCGTGCCCAGCCGCGGCGAGGTCGAAGCGATCGAGGTTCATCACCTTGCTCCAGGCCGCCGCAAAGTCCTCGACGAAGGTTTGGCCGGCATCGCTGCTCGCGTAGACCTCGGCGAGCGCGCGGAGCTGGGAGTTTGAGCCGAAGACCAGATCGACTTGAGTGCCGGTCCATTTGAGCTGGCCCGTCTTCCGGTCGCGTCCCTCCAATACGCCCCCGGACGCAGCGGACTTCTGCCATTTCGTGTTCATGTCGAGGAGATTTGCGAAGAAATCGTTGGTTAATGTTTCCGGCCGCCTGGTGAAGACACCATGCTGGGACTTCCCGAAGTTCGCACCCAGCACACGCAGGCCGCCGATGAGAACCGTCATCTCGGGAGCGGTGAGGGTGAGCAGTTGCGCCTTGTCCAGAAGCAACTCGGCGCCGCATTCCTCCAACCCCTTGCGAACGTAGTTGCGGAAGCCGTCGCCCTTGGGCTCCAGCACCGCGAACGAGGCTGCATCGGTCTGCTCCTCGGAAGCGTCGGTGCGGCCGGGCGCGAAGGGAACCTTCACGTCGTGGCCGGCCTTGCCGGCGGCAGCCTCAACCGCAGCCGAACCTCCGAGGACGATGAGGTCGGCAAGCGAGATCTTCTTGCCGCCGGTTTGCGCGCTGTTGAAGTCTTTCTGGATCGATGCGAGCGTCTGAAGGACCTTTGCCAGTTCGGCCGGCTGGTTGACTTCCCAATCCTTTTGCGGCGCCAGGCGAATGCGCGCGCCGTTGGCGCCGCCGCGCTTGTCGCTGCCGCGGAAGGTCGCAGCCGAGGCCCAGGCGGTGGTGACCAGTTGCGCGATAGAGAGTCCGGAGGCGAGGATTTTCGCCTTCAGGGCAGCAACGTCCTTCTCATTGATCAGGATGTGGTCTACGGCGGGAACCGGGTCCTGCCAGATCAGATGTTCCTTGGGCGCCAGCGGGCCAAGGTAGCGCGAGATGGGCCCCATGTCGCGATGGGTCAGCTTGAACCAGGCTCGGGCGAAGGCATCCGCCAGCTCCTCGGGGTGCTCCAGGAAGCGGCGCGCGATCTTTTCGTAGACCGGGTCCATGCGCAGAGAGAGATCGGTGGTCAGCATGGAAGGCGCGTGGCTCTTCGAGGAATTGTGAGCGTCGGGCACGGAGCCCGCGCCCGCGTCACCCTTCGGCTTCCACTGGTTGGCTCCGGCGGGGCTCTTGGTCAGCTCCCATTCGTAGCCGAACAGGTTTTCGAGGAAGTGGTTGCTCCACTTCGTCGGTGTTTGAGACCAGATCACCTCCAGTCCGCTGGTGATCGCGTCGCCACCCACTCCGGCGCCAAAGCTGTTCTTCCAGCCCAGTCCCATCTCCTCAATGGGCGCGGCTTCGGGCTCCGGACCAACGTGGCTGGCCGGGGCGGCGCCGTGGGTCTTCCCGAAGGTGTGGCCGCCCACGATCAGCGCCACCGTCTCTTCGTCGTTCATGGCCATGCGGGCAAAGGTTTCGCGGATATCCCTGGCCGCCGCGACCGGATCCGGGTTGCCGTTCGGGCCCTCCGGGTTCACGTAGATCAGGCCCATCTGCACGGCTCCCAGCGGATTGGCCAGATCGCGATCGCCGCTGTAGCGCTGGTCGCCCAGCCAGGTGGTCTCCGGACCCCAATCGACATCCTCCGGCTCCCAGATGTCCGCGCGGCCGCCGCCGAAGCCGAAGGTTTTGAAGCCCATCGACTCCAGCGCCACGTTGCCGGCCAGGATGATCAGGTCAGCCCAGGAGATTTTGCGGCCGTACTTCTGCTTGACCGGCCACAACAGCCGGCGCGCCTTGTCCAGGCTCACGTTGTCTGGCCAACTGTTGAGCGGCGCAAACCGCTGCGCGCCCCTGCCGCCGCCGCCGCGTCCGTCGTGGATGCGGTAGGTGCCCGCGGAATGCCAGGCCATGCGGATGAAGAGCGGTCCGTAGTGACCGAAGTCGGCCGGCCACCAGTCCTGGGAATCGGTCATCAGGGCGTGGAGGTCCTTGATCACGGCGTCCAGGTCGAGGCTCTTGAACTCCGCGGCGTAGTTGAACTCCTCGCCCATGGGATTGGACAGCGAGGAGTGCTGATGCAGAATTCCCAGATTCAACTGGTCGGGCCACCAATCCCGGTTGCCCTTTGCTCCTGCCATTGTGTGCTTGAGCGCGCCGTTCGAGTACGGGCACTTCGATTCGTCAGACATGATGTCTCCTCATGATTGTGAAGCAGGTGAAAAACCGAGAATGGTCGGCCTGCGGTTCTGGAAACTGGAAGACTGCGGCACATGCGAACAACAGTTCTGAGATTACGCCCTCGCCCAGCGATAAGGAAAATCAATTGTTTCTACAATGACGATTGCTCCGTTCTATGATAAAGACTGGTTGCAGCGCGGGCCGATCATGAATCTTCAGGACCTCCGTTATCTGGCTGCCGTGGCCGAGCTTCGCCACTTTGGGCGCGCGGCGGAGGCGTGCAACGTGAGCCAGCCTACGCTGAGCAGCCAGATCAGGAAGCTCGAAGACGAGCTGGGCGTGACGCTGCTGGAGCGCACCAACAAGCGCGTGGACCTGACGCCGGTGGGCAGCCAGATTCTGATCCACGCACAACGGGCGCTGGCCGAGGCGGGACAGATGGAGGCGGTGGCGCAGGCGGCGCGCGATCCGCTGGTGGGGCCGCTGAAGCTGGGCGTAATTCCCACGCTGGCTCCGTACCTGATGCCGATGATCCTGAAGCCGCTGAGGCAGGCGTATCCGGGAATGATTCTGGAGCTGTGGGAAGACCAGACGCGGTCCTTGATTGACGGGCTGCGCAACCACCGGCTGGATGCGGCGCTGCTGGCTACGCCGCCCGATGCGCCGGAGATTACCGAGCTGGCGCTGTTCGACGAGCCGCTGCTGGCGGCGCTGCCTTTGCACCACAGGTTTGCCGGAGCGGCGGCGGTGAGCGAGGAGTCGCTGGCCGGAGAGCTGCTGGTGCTGGCCGACGGCCATTGCCTGGCCAACCAGGCCATGGCCGCGTGCGGGGCGCGGAACGGCGCCCAGCGCGGCGCCATGCCGGCAACCATGCAGGCCTCCACCCTGGAGACGCTGGTGAACCTGGTGGCCGCGGGTTACGGGAGCACGCTGCTGCCGGCCCTGGCTGCCGATTCGTTCCGCAAGCGCGAGATTGTGCTGCGGCCGCTCACGGGCGAGTCGTCGCGGACCATCCGCCTGGCCAGCCGGCCGGGTTTCCCAAGACCGCAGGCGCTGCGGGCGCTTGAAAGGGTGATTCGCAAAGCGGTGGCCGCGGCTTTGGCGCGACGCTGAGCGCCGCGGGAGCGGAGCAGTTCGTCGGTGTGCGGATCGGGGGCTTGTACCTTTGACCGTTGCTTAAGAGCCGTGCCCCAGGCCGAGAGGCGCGCCGCACTCTTTCCATAGCTTTTCCCAATTCCAGATTCCCGACATCACGGCGAGGGGCAACGGGTGTCCGAGCTGATGCGCGAGCATGCACACCTGGCCGCGATGGTGGGCTTCGTGGGCGACCATGTAGCACAGCATCTCCGGGCCGGCCGGCCAGGGCTGGGCCCAGCCGTCGCGCAGGAACTTCTCCACGCGGCCCGCGCGGCCGCCCAGCGCTTCAGCAAGCATCTCCGCGCAGAGAGCGGCGCTCATGGCCAGTCCCGCGCGGGCCTGTTGGGGCGTGCAGTGCGCACGGCTGAGCTGAGCCGGAACCTTGAGGTGCGGAGCGGAGAGCCTGATCCACTTGGTGCGGACGTTGTGCATGTGCGTGAAGATGGCCGCGATGGTGCGGACCTGGCCGGACGGCTTCGCGTTCCAGACGGCGGGGTCAAGCTTTTCGATGAGAACCTGGTTGATGCGTTCGTTGGCGGCAAAGATGCGCAGAGCGGCTGGAGCGAAACCGGAGTCAAGGTGCTGAGGCAAAGAGGGTGCGCGGCGATTCCTGCTTCCGCGCGACAGGAGGGATGAAGCATCCGGGCTTGATGTTTCCCTGTTGCGGCTGCTCTGCTTTGGCTGCCGGCCGGGTTCAGTGCGAGCTTTGCGCTGGGGCATGGTCGCGGCTCCCTGTGCCTTGACCTATGGTACTTCCGCGGACCTATGGCACTTCCGCGCCGCCCGCAAGCCGCAGATGCGCGCGCCAGCCGCTCTTTCATCCGGTGCCTGGGTGAGGCAGTTTATGATTTAGCGGTTAGATCGATCGGTTCAGAGCGTGTTTCGGAAATAGTCCGACATTCGTCGAAGGCAACCGCACAGGGGCTAAAGCCCACGATTTTTCTGGCTCTTTCCGGCACGGCTGAAGCCATGCCCTGATCCAGAACGCATTCTTGAAACACGCTCTGGAAAGTGATGTGAAAGGCGAGATTTTTGCCCGGCCGCCGCTCCCCGGATTGCGGCGTCTACAAAAAAGTGACCTGAGGAACCTTTGCGTGAGACCGTGTTGGATTTGCTCATGGATGTTTCTTGCCACGGCACTGGCCGTGGCCGCACCCGCAGCGTTTGCCGGCGAAGCGATTTCACTTACCGTGGATGCGGCTCAAACTCCACGCAAGCTTCTGCACGCGAAGCTGACGATCCCGGTAAAGCCCGGCCCGCTGACCCTTTACTATCCCAAGTGGATTCCCGGAGTCCATGGTCCGGAAGGGCCGATCGCAAACCTGACCGGGCTGAAATTCGAAGCGAACGGAAAGATCATTCCGTGGCGGCGCGATCTGCTGGATGTTTTCACCTTTCACGTGGAGATTCCTGACGGTGTAACGCATCTCGACGCCGTCTACGACACCATTGAGCCCGACGGGGTGTCGGCCACGGACAAGCTGCTGGACCTGGAATGGAACGAGGTGCTGCTTTATCCGGCCGGCGCGTCCTCAAGCCAGCTCATTTATGAAGCAAAGCTGATTTTGCCCGAGGGATGGAAGTTCGGCACGGCGCTGCCGGTGGCGAGTGAGTCCGGCGCCGAGGTGGAGTTCAAGCCGATCTCTCTGGAACTGCTGGTGGATTCGCCGGTGATTGCCGGGGAGTACTACCGGGCCATCGATCTGACGCCGCCCGGCGAACCGATCCACCACGAAATCGACATGGTGGCCGACAGCGAAGCCGCGCTGGAGATGAGCCCCGCGGTCGAGAAGGAGATGACCAACCTGGTTGCCGAGACAGGCAAGCTGTTCGGGACGCGCCATTACCGCGACTACCATTTCCTGCTTACGCTCAGCGATCACGTGCTGCACTTCGGGCTGGAACACCATGAATCGAACGACAGCCGCCTGCCGGAGCGCACGCTGCTCTCGCCGGATGCCGGCATGATGGTGGGCTCAATTCTGCCGCATGAGTTCGTGCACTCGTGGAACGGGAAGTTCCGCCGGCCCGCCGATCTGACGACGCCCGATTTCGAGCAGCCGATGGAGACCGATCTGCTGTGGGTTTACGAAGGACTGACGGACTATCTGGGTCCGCTGCTGGCGGCGCGCAGCGGATTGTTCACCGAGGAGCAATATCACGAGTACCTGGCCAGCGCCGCCGCCATGCTGGGCCCGGGACGCCCGGGGCGAACCTGGCGTCCGCTGCTCGATACCGCCGTCGCGGAGCCGGGCCTGGGCTGGGGAAGGCGCAACTGGGCGAACTGGCGCCGCGGCACGGATTACTACGACGAAGGCGATTTGATGTGGCTCGAAGCGGCCACGATTATCGAGCGCGAAACCAAGGGACAAAAATCGATCGACGACTTCTGCCATCTCTTTCACGGCGGAGCAAACCGTGGGCCCGAATTGAAGACGTACACCTTCGACGACCTGGTCCGCGCGCTGAATGAAATTGCGCCCTACGACTGGGCCGGCTTCTTTGAGCGGCGCCTGAACTCCACATCGCCGGATATGCCGGAAGGCGGCATCGAGAATGGCGGGTGGAAGGTCGAGTTCAACGACCATCCACTGCACCTGGCGGGACGCCACGGCATGACCGGCGACCTGTATTCGATTGGCCTGCAGCTCGACGAGAGCGGCATGGTGACCGATGCAGTGGTCGGGAGTCCGGCGTTCGTGGCCGGAATCTCTGCGGGGATGAAGGTGGTGGGCGTGAACGGGCGCGTCTACACGCACGATGGGCTCGAGGATGCCATCAAGGCGGCAAAAGATACGACGCCTCCGATTTCGCTGCTCGTCCTCAGCGACGATTACTACCGGACCTGCACCGTCAACTACCATGGCGGCGAACGCTCGCCGCACCTGGTGCGGGAGGAATCGACTCCGGATTATCTCGACGATTTGATCAGGCCGCGCGCGCCAAACCGGTAGCGCGTTTCTCGTTTTTGCCTGCGCGGCTCGTCCGCCGAGAATTTCTCGCTACCGGCTGTTCGGCGCTGCCGGAAATTGCGACGCTCGCGGCCCTGGTTTCTGCGCTTCGCCGGTGCCGGATCGGCCTGCCGGTGCAAATTTTCCGAAGTTTTTTCTCTGTGGAAAATTGGGGCAAAACCCGATAAATCTACCCGATCTTTGGTAAATTTCCGGGAAATCCCGAAGAAGTCCAATTCCGGCCCCCCTTATCCACATAAACACCTCATGTGGCCGTTGACCCTGGTTCTCGGGCTCCGTAGAGTCTCTAATCAAAGAGAGTTGTTTTGCTGTGCGCCCGGCGGTTGCGGGACATTCGGCGGTTCTCCAGTGGCCGTAGCGCCTCCAGCATTGTGCAATGTGGCTTTTTCTTAATGAAAAAGCCACTTAGCGGTTGCGGCTTGGCCCAACACCAACTGGAGAACCGCTAGAGCGCCAGGCGGGAGCGGCGGCGCTACGCGGTCCATCGATTTGGAGTGAAAATGCTGAAGTTAAAGAAGATCCATATCCTCGGCTTCAAGAGCTTCTGCGACCGGACGGAATTGACGGTGCCGGGCACGGGGATTGCCGTGGTGGTGGGGCCGAACGGGTGCGGAAAGTCGAACATTCTGGATGGGGTGAGCTGGGTGCTGGGCGAGCAGAGCGCCAAGAGCCTGCGCGGCGCGCACATGCAGGATGTGATCTTCTCCGGAACGCGCGACCGCAAGCCCCTGGGCATGGCGGAGGTGACGCTGACCCTGGTCGATCCCGAGGCCTACGAAGGTCCTGTGCCGGTGGAACCCGAGCTGCTGGTGGATCACGACGGGCCGGCCGACTGGGATGAGGAGGAGATGCGCCGGCAGCGGGCCACCGAGGCCGAGGAGATCATGGCCGCCGAGCAGCCCGGCCAGCCGATAGACGAAGACTCCGACCCAAACGCCGCCCCACCGCAGGTGGCGCCTGTGGAGCAGGCGGAAGGACCTCATGCCGTGGTGCTGAAGATCCGCCGCCGCAAGTTTCACTCGACGCCGCAGCGGGGCGAAGTGGTGATCACGCGGCGGCTATTCCGCACCGGGGAGAGCGAATATCTGCTGAACGGGAAACTGTGCCGGCTGCGCGATATTCAAGAGATCTTCATGGGCACGGGCCTGGGGCCGGAAAGCTACGCGATCATCGGCCAGGAGCGCATCGGTCAACTGCTCAGCTCGAAGCCCTACGACCGGCGCGCGATCATCGAGGAGGCGGCCGGGATTACGCGCTTCAAGACCAAGAAACGGCTGGCGGAGCTGCGCCTGGAAAGCGCGAAGCAGAACCTGGCGCGCGTGGACGACATTTTTGAAGAAGTGACGCGGCAGATGAACAGCCTGAAGCGGCAGGCGGCCAAGGCGGAGCGGTTTGCCGCGGTGCGCGACGAGCTGCGCGGGCGGTTGCGGGTGGTGCTGGCCAGCCGCATGGCCGTGATGGACGCCGAGCAGTTGAAGTTCGAGCAGGAGATTGCGGCGCTGACCGAGTTGGTGAACGTTTCGGCGGAGGGAATCGCCGAGCTCGAAGCCAACCAGCACGCGGTGACCGAGCGCGGTTACGAATTGGACGGCGAAGGCCAGGCGGCGCAGACGCGGGCCAACGAAGCCGCGCTGGAACTGGAGCGGGCGACGGCGCGCGAGCGCAGCAATACCGAGCGCGTAGCCGAGCTCGAGGCGCGCATTGAAGCCGCGGGGGCGGAGCTCGGACAGACGCGGGCGCAGTTGGCGGGAATCGCCGAGGAGCGCACGCAGCAGCACAGTTTTCTGGAGACCGCCGCCGGCGAGGCGCGGGAGTTTCGCCGCAATGTGGAGGCGCGGCAGCAGGAAGCGCGCGCGGCCGCGGAAGAGGTGTTTGGCGCGGAGCGGCAACTGGAGAGCGCGCGGCGCCACGCGATGCATCTACTTACCCAGGCCGGCAACGCGCGCAACTATTCGGCGCAGGCGGAAGAGAGCCTGGCGGCTCTTGAGCGCGAGGCGGAGCGGCTGGAAGCGGAGATGGGCCAGTCGCGGAACGAGCAGGAAAACCTGGGCGTGGAGAGCGGACAGGCGCGGCTGAAGTTTGAGTCGGCGGGCGAGGCGCTGAGGCGGCTGGAAAACGAGATCGCCGGGTTGCGCGAGACGCTGCAGGCCCGGCGCGGCGAAGAAGCCGCGGAGCGGGCGCGCGCCAACCAGCTGCGCGGCGAACAGGCGGCGGCCGCGGGACGCCGCGATTCGCTGCACGCGCTGATTCGCAATCACGGCTACTCCACCGATACGGTGAGAAAACTGCTGAAGCCCGGAGCGCTGGGCCGGGGCATGGCGCCGGTGGGCACGCTGGCGGATTTTCTTGAGGTCAGCGGCCGGCATGAAGGCGTGGTGGACGAGTTTCTGCGCGAAGAACTGAACTACGTGGTGGTGGAGAGCTGGGGTGTGGCCGAAGAGGGCGTGCGCCTGCTCAAGACCAGCGATGGGCGTGCCACGTTTCTCATTCACTCCGATGCGCAGGGCGAGCTGTTCGACGAGGGCCAGGGCGCGGTGAGCGAACCCGGCCTGACGCCGCTGCGCGAGGCCATCAAAGTGCTGAACGGATTCGGCAGGTCGCTGGAGGGCATTCTGCCCAAGCTGCGGCACGGCTACCTGGTGGAGAACGCCGGCGAGGCATTGCGGCTGGCGGGGCGCTATCCGCACGCGTTCTTCCTCACCGGGGAGGGGGAATGCTTCCATAACGCGACGGTGACCGGCGGCCGGCCCGCCAGCGAGGGACCGCTGGCGCTGAAGCGCGATTTGCGCGAGACGGAGAACCGGCTGGAGGGGCTGGAGGCGGCGCTGAAGGAGGCGGAGACGGGAGCGGCGGCGCTGACGCGGGAGATGGAGCGGGTGACGGCCGAGCTCGAAGCGGTAAGCGAAGAGCGGCGCCTGGCCGAAAGCGAGAGCGCCAACCTGGGCGCGGCGCTGAAGCAGATGGAGGCCGAGGCGCAGCGCATCGAGCGGCGCATGCAGGATTGGACGCTGCAGGCGGCGCGCAACAAGGATGCATGCGAAGTCAAGCGGCAGTCGATCGCCGAGAAGCGCGAAGAGACGGCGCGGCTGGAGACGGAGCACGCCCAGGCCGAGGCCGGACTGGACTCGCAGCAGGCGCAACTGGACCAGCTGCGGCAGACGCGGGAGCGATTGCAGCAGGAAGCGGCGCAGGTGACCGCGGAGCTGGCCGGCCTGGAAGAGCGGCGGCGCGGCGCGGAGGCGGCCTTCCAGCGCATCGACCGGCTCCATGCGGATCTGGAGCGGCGGGTGATGGCGATCGGGCAGCAGCGGGCTGCGGCCGCGGCGGAGCGCGAACAGCGCATCCAGGAGAGCGCGGAGCTGGCCAGGCGGCAAACGGAGCTGGCAGCGGCGCGCGCCGGGGCGCTGGCGCAGGCGCAGGCGATTGCCGCCGAGGCGCAGGGGCTGCGCCAGCAGTTGGCGGAGATGGAGACGCAACTGAAGAGCGGGCGCGCGGCGCTGGACCAGTTGCGCGAGGAGCGCGCGGGCCGTTCGAGCGAGCTGGCCAAGTTGCGGTCGGACCTGGAGCACCTGGAGGCAAGCTGCCTGGCCGAAGTGAACGTGGCGGCGCAGGTGCTGCGCGACGATGCGGCGATCGAGCGGCTGAGCGTGGACGAGCTGGCCGGCGAGGAGGAGACCTGCCGCGGATTGCGCGAGCGCATGGAGCAGATGGGTCCGGTGAACATGATGGCGCTCGACGAATACAAGGAGAGCGCGGAGCGGCACTCGTTCCTGGAGACGCAGCGCAGGGACCTGATCGAGTCGATCGAGAACACGCAGGAGACGATCAAGGAGATCGACCAGATTTCGCGCACCAAGTTCGACGAGGCGTTTGCCAGGATCAACGAAAACTTCGCACGCGTCTTCGGGCAGTTGTTCCAGGGCGGCAGCGCCTTCCTGCGCGTGACCGACGCGGAAAATCAGGACGAGAGCGGGCTGGACATTGTGGCCTCGCCCTTGGGCAAGAAGCTGCAGAATGTGCTGCTGCTCTCGGGCGGCGAAAAAGCGCTTACCGCGCTGGCGCTGCTGGTGGCCATCTTCCAGTTCCGGCCCAGCCCCTTCTGCATCCTGGACGAAGTGGACGCGCCGCTCGACGAAACCAACGTGGGCCGGTTCGCGGAGCTGATGCACTCGCTGAGCCGGGACACGCAGTTCCTGGTGGTGACCCACTCCAAGCGCATGATGCACGCCGCGGACATGATCTATGGCGTGACGATGCAGGAGCCGGGGGTTTCAAAGATCGTGAGCGTTCGGCTGGGGCATCGGGAACAGCAGAGGGCGACGGCGTAGACGCAGGGATCAGGGATCAGCGATCAGTTGTCAGTTACCAGCTATTCGCTAATAGCTTTCAGCTTTTTGTGCCGGATGGGCGCTGTTGGGTTCCCGTCCCAGAGCAGATGGCGGCGCGAGCGTGTACACCCGGCGGCCGGCTGGAACGACAGGCGGCGCGGATAGGGCATCACAGTGGGAGCATGGGCACGGCGTAGAATTCCGGGCATCCCTTCCGGGAAATTCTGGAGGACCGCGATGCGATTTCGCTGGCCTGTTTTCCTTGCTTCCCTATGCGCTTTTACCACATCCTGCGCACCGCAGTGGCAACGTACATACGAAATGCAGCCCGCGCCCGATTTCCTTTTCGACCAGCGGCCATTTCACATTGGCTGCGCCGATCGGCCGGCACAGTTGCCCCCGGGCACGCATGCCTGGTTTTCGACCAGTTCCCAGGCTCGCTATGCACGGACGCGGCTCGATTTCCTTAATCTTCCGCTCAAGGAAGTCCCGGCACTGACCATTGCCGCCGAGCTGGTGAACTGGGTCCATATCGAGGGCGCGGATCAGGATCACTGGGCGCTCGAATACTGCGCCATGGGTGAGGGCAATACCGAAGAAGAGGCGCGCGGGTCTTTGCAGCCTGTTTCGATGAGC
Source organism: uncultured Acidobacteriaceae bacterium (assembly GCA_963770555.1). Lineage (GTDB taxonomy): Bacteria > Acidobacteriota > Terriglobia > Terriglobales > Acidobacteriaceae > Telmatobacter. The sequence goes on along the minus strand of CAVYQC010000005.1, from coordinate 618,403 downwards.
CGGATGGGCGGCCTGGTCACGCTGAATGAAACTTATTCCAAAGGCCACAGCGGCGGACACGGAGACCTGTTCCTGGATGCGCCGAAAGATGCGCCCTTGACGGTGCATGCGATCGAGGCGGTCGAGGTGCGGAATATGTCGGGGCCGGTGCGGGTGACGGGCACGGGCGGGCGCGTGACCATTCTGAACACCACCGGAAAGGTGGAGGCTGATGGAAAAATCGTCGATTTCGCCGGGTCGGAAGGACATGTGATGCTCACCTCGGATTCCGAGATCGATATCAAGCTCACGGCAACGCAATTTCAGGGAGGTCTCTCTGCTTACGCACAGCGGGAAGTGCGCGTACGCGTCCCGCGCGGATTCGAGTCGCCGCTTGAAGTCTGGGTAAGCCGTCGCAGGGATTTTGTTTGCCGCGCCGATTTCTGCTCGCGTTTCAAGCAGGAGAGAAACGTTGCGATGTTTGTGTACAAATACCCTGGGAACGGAAGCGCGCCTTCTCAAAGCGTGTGGCTGCGTTCCGATCAGTCGACTGTGGTGATGGACAACTCGAACTGAGATTTGCGATTTGATGTCCGGAATGCAAAAAAATCGCCTCCGAAGGATCGCTTCTCTTCGGAGGCGCTTGCATCTTACACGTACACAAGATAAAGACGGGGACCAGTAGCCGACGCTGGAGGTCGGTAGCGCGCGGCTACTGGTGATCCCTGCACTAACGAAGTAGCGGCGGCTTCCCCTTTCCACTGCTGCCTCGTGTCGCCCGGCTCGAAGAGGGCTTTCTTGCTCGCCCTCTGAACCATGTTGACAACTGGAGTTTCGCCGAAATGGGGCGGGGTGTCCGTGACGGCCGTCACAGGGGTTTGTGTTGGCGGGAAGTTGTCTGATTTTGGGTAGATCGGGGAGTGTGCAGGGGCCGAAGCGCGGTGGTTTCCGGGGCGGAGGATGTACGGGCCATTGGATCCTGCAACAGAAATTTCCTCGGTCCGTCCCTACGGGACTGCGGCGGGCATTTGTGGAAACCGCTTTCCTCACGCTCAAGCGCAGGGCTAACCAATACTGCGCCTACGGCGCGGGAGATGGCGCTCCGTTGACAAAGGCCGGGACGGGTTCGACAATCGGAGATTCAGCCAAGGCGAGGAAGAAAGATTTCGTGTCTGCGTTGTTGAAGACCAATCTGGGAGCGACGCCCTTGCTGGGGCGCGGCAAGGTGCGCGATTTATATGCGGTGAAGATGGACGCCGGGAGCGGTGGGGAAGACGCGCTGCTGCTGGTGGCCACGGACCGCATATCGGCGTTCGACCATGTGCTGGGCACGGGGATTCCGGGCAAAGGCAAGATCCTGACCCAGATTTCGCTGTTCTGGTTCGAGCTGCTCGGGGACATTGCTCCCAATCACTTGATTACGGCCGAGGTGAAGGAGTATCCGCAGGCGCTGCGAGCATACGCGGATCAGCTCGAAGGGCGCTCGATGCTGGTGAAGCGCGCCCAGATGTTTCCGGTTGAGTGCGTGGCGCGCGGGTACCTGGCGGGATCGGGATGGAAGGAGTACCGGGAGTCGGGGACGGTGTGCGGGATTCGGCTGCCGGCGGGGCTCGAGGATGGATCGCGGCTTCCGGAGCCGATTTTTACGCCGGCCACCAAGAGCCCGGACGGGGCGCACGATCTGAACATCCCCTATGCCGCAACCGAGGCGCTGGTGGGCGCAGCGGAGGCCGCGGAACTGCGCCGGCTGACCCTGGCGCTGTACGGGCGGGCGCAGGCCCACGCGGAGGCGCGGGGGTTGATTCTGGCGGACACAAAATTCGAGTTCGGCAGAAGCGCGGGGAGCATTCTTCTTGCCGATGAAGTGCTGACGCCGGACTCCTCTCGCTTGTGGGACGCGGCCAGCTGGAAACCCGGAGGCGCGCAGCCTTCCTTTGACAAACAGTACGTGCGCGATTACCTTGAATCGATCCATTGGAACAAGCAGGCGCCGGCACCCGGATTGCCGGACGAAGTAGTGGAGCGGACACTGGAAAAATATAGGGAAGCCTTTCGCCGCTTGACCGGGCGCGGCATCGAAGTGTAGAGCAGGGACGGAGCAGATTATGACCTGGGTGGATTGGGCCATCGTGGCGGTCTTGCTGGCAACCGTGCTGGGAGGGCTTTTTCAGGGGTTCTTCCGCACCGCCTGTTCACTGATCGGATTGCTGCTGGGCCTGGCGCTGGCGTCGTGGAACTACGGCAAGATTGCGGCCATCATTGTGGGCATGGTGCGGATCGAGGCAGTGGCGGATGTGATCGGGTTTTTCATCATCGCCATACTGGTGATGGCGGTGGCCAATGTGATCGGCAACATGCTGGGCAAAGCGCTGGACTGGATGGGGCTGGGCTGCCTGGACATGCTGGCCGGGGCGGTGCTGGGATTCTTCCAGGGATTGGCGATCGTGACGATTTCCATCATGGTGGCGCTGGCCTTTTTCCCCAAGGCGCAATGGATAACGGATTCGCGGCTGCCGAAGGAATTCTTCGGGGCCTGCCACTTCGGCATGCACGTGACCCCGGCGGAGCTGGGAGAGCGGGTGCGCCAGGGCTTCAGGACATTGGAGTTGGAATCGCCGCAGTGGATGCATCCGGGGAACGGTGTATCGTGATGAAATGCCCGCTGGAATTTCCACATCCGGCGGCGGGTCGGAAACGCAAGGGGAAATACGGAAGTGGCGGTTAAACTAAATCAGCGACTCGAGCCAGAGGTAGACGTGAGACGAGAACTGGATAGCCTGGTGACGCAAATGCACTCCAGCGGGATGCGCTATGAGGACGCAGTGCGGGAGTTCAAGAGGCAGTATCTGCGCGAGGTTCTGGTGGCGCACCGGGGAAACCAGTGCAAGGCGGCGGAAGAACTGGGGATGCACCGCAATACCCTGAGCCGGGCGATGGCCGAACTGGGGCTGGAGCTGGCGGAAGTACGCGCCGGGCTCAAGCGTCCGCCGCGCGCCGAACGTCCTGTCTATAGCGCATTACGGCAGAATTATCGTTAAGGCCGATGGCGCGGAATTTTGCTTGTTGCAATTAAGGTTTGCGCTATCCCAGGTTAGGCGCAAATACAAGAACGCGCCGAACCTGGGGCACCCGCTTTTGGTAATGAGGCAAACGGCCCAAGGCCAATCGCGCCCGGCGATAAAAACATGCAGACTGCATCGCAGACACAGGAACCCCGCATCGCCGTCGAGCCGGATTTCGAATGGGACGGGCAGGACGCGTACCTGTTCGACATCGACGGCACGCTGTTGCGCAGCCGCGACCGCATCCACATGGATTCGGTGGCGTCGAGCGTGCAGCGGGTGACGGGATTCGAGATTACGCTGGCCGGCATCCTGCTGCACGGGAGCACCGACACGGCGATCCTGCGCGAGGCCTGCCACCAGGCCGGCATTCCCGCACAAGTGATGGAGGAGCGCACCGAGGCGATTCTGGAGGCGATGCGCACCACGGTGGCCGAGCGGCGCCACGAGCTGGACCTGGTGCGCATGCCGGGCGTGGAGGATGTGCTGCGGCACCTGGCGCGGAAGGGCGCGCTGCTGGGCGTGGCCACCGGCAATCTGGAGATGATCGGCTGGATCAAGATCGAGCGGGCGGGGCTGCGCGAGTGGTTCCGGTTCGGAGGGTTCAGCGACCATTTCCCCATCCGCGCGGAGCTGGTGACGCAGGCGGCGGCCAAGGCGAGAGAGCTGAAGACGAAGCCGCCGGATGAAGAGACGAAGATATGCGTGGTCGGCGACACGCCGCGGGACATCGAGGCCGCGCGCGCGAATTTTCTGTCGGTGATCGCCGTGGCCACGGGCAGCTACAGCTTCGAGGAGCTGGCCAAACATCAGCCGGAGGTGTGCGCCACGTCGCTGGCCGATCTGCTGGCGCTCACCCGGACTGCGCCGTGAGATCGACGCGCATGGGAACCCCCGCCGGCGCGCGTGCGCGCAGGAAAGCAGATGTGCGCGCGTGGGCCGCGGGATTGCTGCTGGCGGTTTTTCCCTGGGGCGCGATTGCGCAAGCGGGGAGTGCGGCCGCGCCGGCCGCGGCCGGACCAGGCGCGGCCAGCGCGCAAGCTGCGCCGCAACAGGCAAAAGAAGCCGGCAAACCGAGCAGCGGCGAAAAGCGGAAAGCTGCCAAACTCTATCTGGCTGCGAGCAAGCTGTTCGTGAGCGGGCAATTCGAAGCCGCCCTCGAGAATTACACGCAGGCTGCCCGGCTCGATCCCGGCAATGCCGACTACCGGATGGCAGCCGAAGTAGCGCGCAGCCATGCGGTGACGGCGCTGATCCAGTCGGCGGCAAAAGCCCGGCTGGTGGGCGACGACGGCTCAGCGCGCGCCGACCTGGTGCAGGCGCTCGAACTCGATCCGAAGAACGCGGAGGCGACCCAGCATCTGGACGAACTGGGCAACCAAGCACTGCGCGCGCAGCCGCAATCGCTCTACGGGGAAACCGGCAGCGGGCTAGGCGACGTGGATGCGCTCTCGCCTTCAGCCGGCGTACACAGCTTCCACATCCGCATGGATGCGATCCAGGCCATTCGCCACGTCTTCCAGGCCTACGGGATCACGGCGATGCTGGACGACAGCGTGAGCAACCGGACGGCGCGCCTGGATGTGGACGACGCCAGCTTCGAGGAGGCGATGCGCGTTCTGGCGCTGGTGACGGGCACGTTTTACGTTCCGCTGGACGCGCACCGCGTGCTGGTGGCCAAGGACACGCGGACGTTGCGCGAGCAGTACACGCGCCAAGAGATGGAGACGCTGTATCTGCCGGGGCTGAGCGACGAGGAGATGACCGAGGTGCAGAATCTGGCCAAGAACGTGTTTGGCGTACAGCAGGCGGCCAAGGACAGCTCGGCGAGCACCCTGACCCTGCGCGCGCCGCCGGACTCGCTGGCGGCGTTCAATGCCACCATGCGCTCGCTGCTGGAGGGCCGCAACCAGGTGGTGCTGGAAGTGCGGATGATCCAGGTGGCGCACAACGTGACGCGCAACACGGGAGCGCAGGTTCCGCAGACCGTTACGGCCTTCAACGTGTACGCCGAAGAACAATCGATCCTGAGCCAGAACGCCGCGCTGGTGCAGCAGATCATTTCGTCGGGGCTGGCCGGGCCGGGCGACACGCTGACCATTCTCGGCATCCTGCTGGCCTCGGGCCAGGTTTCGAGCTCGCTGTTTTCGAATGGGCTGGCTTTGTTCGGCGGCGGACTGACGGCTTCCGGAGTGGCGCCGGGCGCGACCACCATCAACCTGAACCTGAACACATCGGACTCGCGCGAGCTGGACGACGTGCAGTTGCGCCTGGGCGACGGCGAGGCGGGAACGCTGAAAGAAGGCGAACGTTATCCCATCCAGACATCGAGCTATTCGAGCCTTGCGCCCAACCTGCCCAATATTCCGGGGCTGACCGGAGCGGGAAGCTCGAGCAGCCTCACTTCCCTGCTGGGGTCGCTCAACAACTCGGTGCCCAACATTCCCATGGTCCAGTACCAGGACCTGGGCCTGACGATGAAGGCCACGCCCAAGGTGATGCGCGACGATACGGTGGCGCTCACCCTGGACATCAAGCTCGACTCGCTTTCAGGAGCCTCGGTGGACGGCAACCCGATTCTGAACAGCGAATCGTTTTCCGGCGTGATCACGGTGAAAGAGGGCGAGGCCTCGGTGATTGCGGCGGAACTGAGCAAGTCGCAGAGCCTGGCCATCAGCGGCACGCCGGGCATCAGCGAGATTCCGGGGTTGAACAACGCGACGGGGAAAAACCTGCAGTCGAATTATGCGACGCTGGTCATCGTGATCACGCCGCACGTGGTGCGCGGGACGCAGTCGGTGGGGCATACGCCGATGATGCTGGTGGATAAGAGCGATACGGGACATTGATTCTCTGACCGTTTTATTTCGAGGGTTGTGTTGGGGTGAGTCCGTTTCCCGGGTCCCAGAAACGGGACCCTGGGGCACCCAGTTTTCGGTTAGCGGGCTCCGTGGGGAACTGGGCCACCCGCCGCTCATGTTTCAGAGTCATTGTCTTTTGGACCACCTGCAAGATCCTCGACAATACCAAGAATCCAGAAGACCAGGCAAAGATCGAGAGAATCGATACCGGCAGTCACTAGTGCAGGAACCCACTTGTTCGTCCAGGGAACAACCAAAATCAACAGAACGTGAAGGGCCACGACGGCCGTCATGGTTATCCAAAACCATGCATACCGTCTCAGCCTCCACTTCAAAAAAAACAAGAAACCAAAGACGGCCACGGCATTCCAAATTGGCCGGTAGAGGTACTCCAATCCATGAGCATGGAGCACCCTAATAAACACAAAGGCAAGAACAAATAGGCAGAATACGGCCGGCCAAGGCAACCAAATCTTCTTGGCTTCGTTCAAGTCGTTTTTCACCCCTTTAGAGACCTGCCGCAAGGAGCGCTTCAGCGACCGGAGGACCGAGGCACTTCTCCTTCGGACCGGCTTGGAACCGGCCTTGCTGCGATCGTTACGGCCTCTTCGAACCCGTCCGGAAGAAACTCGCTGCAACGGGCTAACCTCTATTGGCATTCCGGACTCGCCTCCATTCCTTTGCTCCAATCGTTAACAATCTCGCCCACTGGCGGGCGGCCCGGATCCCATTCCGCATTGTGGCTCAGATTGGGGTGCCCCAGGTCTGGGTTAGCGGACTCCGTGGGGAACTGGGCCATCCGCCTATTAGAACGGGATGCCTGCCAACAGGATCAATGACAGCCAGGCGGACAGCAGAGGTGCGAGAGCTGCAAGCAACCAGCGGCGCGATCCCAGTATCGCGGAAGCCACAGCAAGCAGAGCCGAGAACGACCAGACGGGCAGCCAGACGTAGAACAGTGCGTCCAGTCCTTGCATGAAGAATTCCCGGTCGGACAGGCTTCTTGCGCTTCCGAGGAGCAACAGCAGCCAGAAGGCTAAGGAAAGGGCCAGGCTCAGACTCCCAATCCAATTCGCAATTTTCCTGCGATTCTTCACCGAGAGGGCCGGCTCCTGGCCTTCCTTTGTCCTTCGCGGCTTACTGCGCCGTCACGCCGTCGAGCTTGGCCTGGTACGCGATGACCTTCTTCAGCGTTTCGTAAGGGGCGTTGGCGGGGATGGCGCGGCCATTGACCATCAATGTGGGCACGGAAAGGACGCCGAGATCGGAGGCGAGCTTGACAGAGGCGTCGACCTTGGCTTTGACCTCGGGGGTTGCTGCGCAGGCAGAGACCTTGGCCGGATCCAGGCCGGCTTTGGTGGCGGCGCTGTTGAGCGTGAGCGTGGCGCCGTCGGCAGTGCTCAACCCCTCCTGGCCGTCAAACACCGCCGCGGCAAAGGTGAAAAAGGCATTGCTGCCTCCCAGCTTGTCCACGCATACGCCGAATTGAGCCGCGTTGACAGCCTGGGGATGGATGGAGGCAAGGGGGTCGTTCTGAAAGACGATGCGCGCGGAGGGAAAATCCACGGCCAGCTTGTCCATGTTGGCCTGCGCCTCCTTGCAGTGCGGGCACTCGAAGTCCGCGAACTCGACCATCTCGAGATTTTTGGAGGCTGAGCCGCGATAAGGCCCGTCGGCGCGCTGCTGCAACTGGGCGCGGTGATCGGCGAAGGGATGCTCGCCGAAGGGGATCACTTCATCGCCGGAGATGATGTGCTTGCCGTCGGGAAGCACGAAGAACTCCATCGCCTGGGGTTTTTCCTTGCCGGTTTTGTCGCCGATGAAGATGATGACCTTGCTCAGCCCATCCACCGGGGTCTTGAGAATGGCCTGCACCTGCCACATGCGGTTTTCGTCGTAGCCCCAGTTGGTTTCGAGGAAGGCGTTGACCAGTTCTTTGGTGGGCGCGGCGGCGGTGAAGTTGGCGGGGTCGGGCTTGGGAAACACAGGCGGCCCGGCGGGAGCGGGAGCGGCGGGTTCCGGAGTGGGTGTGGCGGGCGTTTGAGCGGGCGCGGGCGGGACCTGGGTTTGCGCCATCGCCTGAAATGCGGACAGGGAAAAAGCCATCAGCGCGGCGGCGCCGAAGAGGCGGACAGAGGGTCGGATCAAGCGGAATCTCCTTAGAGCGTAGGTGAGGCGTTTCTTCCGCCGGGCAGGAGAAACGCTGCAAATCGAGGGATGTCTCCCTGACTCTAGCTTATACCTTCACCTTGACGGCGATGGGAAATCTGCGGCCGGTGCCGAAGGACTTGGAAGTGACCTTCAGAACCGGCGCGGCCTGCTGGCGCTTGTACTCGGAACGCTCCACCAGGCGCACCACCTGTTGGACGAGTTCGATGGGCATACCGTTTGCGCAGGCGATACGCTCCGGAGTTTCGTAGCGCTCGACGTAGGCCTCGATGATGGGATCGAGAACTTCGTAAGGAGGCAGCGAATCGGTGTCCTTCTGGTCGGGGCGCAGCTCGGCGGAGGGCGGCTTTTCGAGGATGGCGGCGGGGATTTTTTCCCGGCCCCGGTTGAGCCAATTGCAGACGGCGTACACCCGGGTCTTGACCAGGTCGCCGATGACGGCGAGGGCGCCGACCATGTCGCCGTAGAGGGTACAGTAGCCGACGGCCATCTCGGATTTGTTGCCGGTGGTGAGCACCAGCGCGCCGAATTTGTTGGAGAGCGCCATCAACAGGGTGGCGCGGATGCGGGGCTGGATGTTTTCTTCGGTGATATCGTGCTCGAGCCCGCGAAAGAGCGGATAGAGGGAGCGGTTGTACTCTTCGAAGAGCGCGGTGATGGGAATGGTCTCGAAGCGGATGCCGAGGTTGGCGGCGAGGCGGCGGCTGTCGTCAATGGAGCCGCTTGACGAGTAGGGGCTGGGCATGCCGATGCCGATGACGTTTTCGGCGCCCAGCGCTTCGGCGGCGATGGCCGCGACCAGGGCCGAATCGATGCCGCCGCTCAAAGCCACCAGGACCTTGCTGAAGCCGCACTTGCGCACGTAGTCGCGGGTGCCGAGGACGAGGGCGCGGTAAGCGGCCTCGGTGTCGTCGTCGGGCGGCGCGGGCACGGGGGGCGCGGTGAAGGGATCGAGAAGCACGAGATCCTCTTCAAATGAGGCGGCCTGGGCGATCAGCTGGCCGCGCCCGTTGAGAGCCAGCGAGGAGCCGTCGAAGATGAGGCTGTCGTTGCCGCCCACCTGGTTCGACATCAGCACCGGGATGCCGTCGCGGCGGGCGATGGCGGCCAGCATCTGGCGGCGGACGGCGCGCTTGGAGTGCCAGAAGGGCGAAGAGGACAGGTTGATGTGGAGGGCGGGATTCTGGCGCATCAGCTCTTCCATGGGATCGACGGCGTAGAGCCGGCGCGGCCAGAAGTTCTTATCGTTCCAGGCGTCTTCGCAGATGGTGACGGCCAGGCGCAGGCCGTCGAGCTCGACCACCTGCTGGGAGCGGGCGGGGGAAAAATAGCGCTGCTCGTCGAAGACATCGTAGAAGGGCAGCAGGCGCTTGTGCTGTTCGAGGAGCAGATGCCCCTTGTCGAGCAGGACGGCGGCGTTCACGGCGGGCTTTCCGGATTCCGCGGGCGAGGGCAAGGCTACGCCGGCCAGAACCGCGGTGGGCAGGCCGCGCGTTGCTTCTGCGAGCTCGTCGACCGCGGACCGGCAATGGGCCAGGAAGCTGGGCTTCTCCAGGAAGTCGGCGGGAGGATAGCCGCAGATGGCGAGCTCGGAGAAGACTGCAAGGCGCGCGCCGAGAGCAGCGGCGCGGCGGCTGACGGCCACGATTTTTTCAAGGTTTCCGGTGAAATCCCCGACCGTGGGGTCGATCTGGGCGAGCGCGATCTTCACAATCTTAGTTTAACGGAAAGACGGCGTTCAGCTGTTAGCTGTTAGCTTCTAGCTTTCAGCTGTTAGCTTCTAGCTTTCAGCTTCCAGCTGTTAGCTGTTAGCTGTTAGCTGTTAGCTGTTAGCTTTTAGCTGTTAGCTTTTAGCTGTTAGCTGTTAGCTGTTGGTTGCGTTATGCGGGGATGCGCGGCGTTCGATTGAGGGGCGTGCTTTCCCACCCTTGAATCACAGAACGATTCAAGGATGGGGCACCCGGCACCCCTCAGCTCTCAGCTTTTGGCTCGCAGTTTATAGGCGCGTTTTCCCTGGTCCCAGAATCGGGACCTGGGGCACCCGACACCCGGCCATGCCCTGACACGGAACCCATTTTTGAATCACGCTCGAAGTACTCACAGCCAAGGGCTGAAAGCTGTCTCTACGTGCCGGTGCCGGCGAAGACTACGCCGATGGTTTTCATGATGATCTTGAAGTCCAGCCAGACGCTCCAGTTGTCGATGTAGGTGACGTCGAGCGAAACATAGCTGGCGAAGGAGGGATCCTGGCGGCCCTGCACCTGCCACAGGCCAGTGATGCCGGGCGTGACGTCGAGGCGGCGCAGATGGCTGAGCTTGTACTCCTTGACCTCGCTGGCGATGGGAGGCCGGGGGCCGACGACGCTCATGTCGCCTTTGAGAACATTGAAAAACTGGGGCAGCTCATCGAGAGAATACTTGCGCAGGAAGCGGCCCAACTGGGTGATGCGGGGGTCGTTGGAGATTTTGAAGAGCACGCCGTCACGCTCGTTCATGTGCATGATTTCGGCGCGGCGCTTCTCGGCGTCCTGGACCATGGTGCGGAACTTGGTGCAGCGGAAGACCACGCCTTTTTTGCCGATGCGCTCGGAGGAGTAGAAGACAGGGCCGGGCGAATCGAGCTTGATGGCGATGGCGATGGCCAGCAGCAGCGGCGAAAGCAGCACCAGGACCATGGTGGAAAAGACGATATCGAACGTGCGCTTGAACACCAGGCCGAGCTCGGGGACGTGGCCGCAGTGCAAGGGTATGGTGGGAAACTGGCCGATGTACTCGATGGGGCTGTTCCAGGCCAGGCCGTCGTACATGTCGGGAATGACGCGCAGGTCGACGCCCTGAATGCGGGCCTGTTCGAGCACGTTCTGGACGATGCCGCGCTCGCAGGGAGTGGTGAAGAAGATCTCGTCGACAAACTGCTTGCGGGCGTTCTGAAAGAGGCTGTCGACGGTGCCGACCACGTCAGGGGAGGCGGCGGCGAAGCGGGAAGACGCGTCAGGCAGGTCAATGAAGCCCTTGAAGGTGTAACCCAGATGGCGAATGCTCTCGAGATGATGGCGCAGCGCGTGGGCTTCCGGTCCTGTGCCCACGATAAGGACATTGCGGGTGCCGACGCCGCGATCGAAGCGCCGGTAGAGCAGGACGCGATAGAAGAACCTGCGGACGCCCAAGGCAGCGGTCACCAGGCCGACGGTGATCAGCACAATGACACGGGGAATATCGGCGGCGTGGGTGAGGTAAAGCGTGCCGGTAAGCAGAAGGCCGGCGGTGAAACAGGCCTGGACACTGAGGCTCTGCTCGTGGAGAATGCCGGAAATGCGGGTGGGAGAGTAGAGATGCAGCCGCTTGCTGATGAGAATGAGGGTGAAGGTGAATCCGCACAGGAGGGCGAGCAGGATCCACATGGGGCGGCCGTGGAAGAGGGTGCCGTGCCAGAATCCCCTGGCGCCGGCCATGGGCCCGGTGTGACGCTCGTAGAGGGTGGCAAGAATGGCGGCGGCCAGGACAGTCAGCGCGTCCAGAACCATCCACAGCTTGAGGGCTCCGCGGGAACCCCGGGTGGAATTTCCAGCCAGATTCCCCTCCCACTCGGCGGAGGAGGAGATGGAAGCGGATAATTTCTGCCAGAATTCCGAACTCGCCATTGGTTATCGCTAACCTCAAAAACGACGGAGAAACAACGGAGATCCGGCAGGGGTCGCCCTGCCTAAGACAATGCTTGAGCTGGAAAGTCTCGACTGGTCCACAATCTGCCGTGTTAGACGTGGTTTACGGGAAGCTGGGTTGCCTACCGCAAAGCAACCATTTGACGCCGTCCGGGAGGTGCGCCCTGCCGGCCCGCGGCAGGGATTTGCTGGGATTTGGGCCCGGACCGGACGGGAAAGATCAGCCTGCCCTGGTTTGCCGTTCGGCGCCGCTCGATCGACCATGAGGCGGCGCCATGGAAGCGATGATGAAGCCCTGAAAATGCGACCATGGTGCGCTTTCGCCGCATCTTCTCCGGAATCGCCGGTTCACGACGGAAAACACTCGACTTAAAGCGATTCTAACAGATTCGTTCAAGGAAACGAGCCTGGTACTTGCGGTGGAGAATACTTGTAGTCTCCCTCAAATCTGCAGCGCGGAGATTGGACCCGGCCAACACTTAAGGATCGCGCGAACTGGTTACTCTCGCAAGAAAATAATTACTACAGTCACATTACGAGTGAACATGCCACCTTTAGGTCGAAGGTAACACGTAAGCGTCAAGAGCGAGGAACTGCTGGATTTGCGAATCGCTGGAGGCGAGGAAGCCGGACAGCGGCCCGAAGAACCGGGCCCGGCCCTGGTCGAGGAATAGCACGGTGTCGGCGAGCCGCTCGGCAAAGCGCATATCGTGAGTGACGACGATGCTGGTGAATCCCAGTTGATGCTTGAGGCGCTGGATGAGGTCTCCCAGGCGGCGCGCGATGATGGGATCGACCATGGTGGTGGGCTCGTCGTAGAGCACGACCTCAGGCTGCGCGGCCAGTGCGCGGGCCATGGCTACGGCGCGCTTGCGTCCGGTGGACAGGCTGGCCGGCAAAGCGGCCACCACGTCTTCAGCGCCGACCATGCCGATGAGGCGATCGACGATCTGGTGGAGCTGATCTTCGTCGAGGCCTCCACGCTCGCGCAGTGGAAACGATACGTTCTCGCGCACGCTCAGCGAATCGAAGAGCGCGCCGTTCTGGAAGACCATGGTGACGCGCTTGCGGATGGCCATCATGCCTTGTTCGCTCAGGCCGACGATCTCCTGGCCCTCGACGCGGATGGAGCCGGAGTCGGGCTGCAGAAAGCCCATCAGCATGCGCAGAGACACCGACTTGCCCACGCCGCTGCGGCCCAGGATGCAGAGGGTCTGGCCGCGCTCGACTGAGAAGCTGATGTCTTCAAGCACCGCCCGGCCGTTGAACGAAATGGAGACGTTATGAAAGGAGATGATGGGCTCGGGGCGGTTGGCTGAAACGCGAGCCGGCGTTTCAAGCGCCTTGAGCGGCTCTCCCGCGGCGAACTCCGCCATGGCCTCCGCAAGCCGGGTGGGCACGCCATCGGCAGGATCGGCCGCAAAGGGCGGGGATGGGGAGATCGAATTGGAAGCGGGTGCGCGGTCGGAATCGTCCATGGGCCTGTTTTCAGGTTAATCGATGGCGGAGGGAATTTGTGCGGAGACGAGATCGAGATCGGCCGGCGTGTTGAGGTTGAGGAACCAGCGCACGGCAGGCAATCCGGAGGGATGATCGACCTGGCCGGACTGGACAAGCAGTTCAACGGCCAGCGTGGAAACGGTCTGGCCTAAGGCGGCGGCAGCGGCTTGGAAGGCGGCGAAGCAGCCGCGGCGTCCGGCAGCGAGATCGGCGCGGAGGGCCGGCAAAGCGGCGCGATCGACGATGGCCGGAAAAGTAAGGGCGAATCCGTTCAGCGAAGGAACGGTGACAGCCCGGCCGGTGATTTCGGCGTGGTGCAGCAGGAAGCGAAGCAACGAGGCGGGGAGCAGAGGCAGGTCAACAGGCACGAAAACCGCGTGGCGGGGCACGAAGACCGCGTGGCGCGCGGAGATGGAGGCCAGAGCGGCGCAGATGCCGGCGAGGGGTCCGAGACCGGGCTCGGCGTCTTCGACGACCGGCGCGAAAGACGCGAGCTGGGAGCGGGCGCCGGCGATGGAGGCCGAAAGGCCGGCCTCGCGCAGGATGGAGAGAGCGTGGACGATGAGGCGTTGGCCGGCGACGGTAAGCAGCGCCTTGTCCTGGCCCATGCGGGTGGATTGGCCGCCGGCGAGGACGAAGCCGGCGGCGTGGGGATGGACGGTGGGGCTGGGGGGCACGGTTTCCCAGGTCTCGGAAGCGAAACCTGGAGCGCCCGGCGACTGGCCGGAGCGAGCCGGATTGCGCATTTCCGTGCACATGTCGTCTTCTTGGTGGTAATCCCGTCTACAGAGTGTTCGTAGAGGCCAGTTCATCGCCCGAATCGGGTTCGCGGTCGGGGGCGTTGCGCAGAATTTCCAGGAAATCAACTTGCTCCGCGCCTTGCGATCTCCGCTTGAAGAATGCTTCGGCGGTTTCCACCGAACTGATCTTCTGCGCAACCGCGAGGGATACCCACTGGTCCAGTGATACGCCGTCTTCCTCGGCCAACTCCCGTGCCGCATTTCCCAGGGAGGGCGGCAGCTTGACCGAAATCGTTGCCTTGCTCATTTCAGCATCTCCCCTACGAAACTCGCGGGACTTACAACACGCAGGCTAAACCGTGAAGCGGAAAGAAGAAAGTCCCTGAGATTGTGTGTGACGATCACGTCCGCGCGCCCGTTGATCGCCGCATCGAGAACCATCTCGTCGTCCACGTCCTGCATCTGCGGCCTCCAGCGGTAGTAGACCTTGACTGGCTCAATGATAGCAGCAATTCCAATCAGGAATGAGGCTGTGAGCTTCGGCGACATGCCATGAACGGCGCGCTGTTCGTCGCGTGCCAGAACTTCCTCATATTCCAGGAAAAGAGCAGGCGTGGCCAACATCTGAAACGAGCGTGCATAGGCCAACTGGAGTAGACGGTTGCTTGCGCCATGCCGGCTGCGCATCGCAGAGACAATTACCGATGTGTCGAGAACGGCTCTCATCGTGGCTGGTTGCCCAGCGTCTTTTCATCAACATAACCGATTGAGGTTCGTGATTGTCCATCCTTCGCTGGAAAAAAGCGAAGGATGGGGCACCCATTCATTTTAGGATGGTCAGACATGGGCCACCCGTAGAAGGTCTCGATGATGGGACCTGGAGCGACAGCTTATTTACCCGTCTCCTCCAGAAAACGAATCAGCGACTCGATGCCGAGCTCGAAGTTTTTGAGATTGAATTTTTCATTGGGCGCGTGGAGGTTGTCGTCGGGCAGGCCGAAGCCCATCATCACGCTGGGAATGCCGAGGTGACGGGCGAAGTCGCCGACGACGGGGATGGAGCCGCCGGAGCGGATGAAGACCGTGTCCTTGCCCCAGACTTCATGCAGCGCGCGCGTTGCGGCCTGGATGTAGGCGTTGTCCACGGGGACCAGGCAGGGCTCGCCCTGGTGAATGAGACGGATATCGACATCTACGCCCGCGGGAGCGATCTTCTCGACATAGCTCTTGTAGAGGGCGAAGGACTTGGACGGAGTCATGCCGGGAACCAGGCGCATGGAGACTTTAGCCACGGCTTTGGCGGGAATGACGGTTTTTGCGCCGGCGCCGGTAAAGCCGCCGGGAATGCCGTGGACATCGAGCGTGGGCCGGGCCCAGGTGCGTTCGAGCACCGAGTAGCCGGGCTCGCCTACCAGTTGGCGCGAGCCCACTTCGGCAATGCGGTACTGCTCCTCGTCGAAGGGCAGGCTGCGCCAGGCGGCCAGCTCCTCGGGGCTGGGAGGGACGATGTCGTCGTAGAAGCCGGGGATGAGGATGCGGCCGTCCTCATCCTTGAGCCGGGCCAGAATCTGGGCCAGCGCGACGAACGGATTGGGCGCCGCGCCACCGTACATGCCGGAGTGCAGATCGGTGCGCGCGCCGCGGACTTCAAGCTCGGTGTAGATCATGCCGCGCAGACCGACGCAGAGCGTGGGAAGGCCGGGCGCGAAGAGCTCGGTATCGCAGACCAGGGCAAAGTCCGACTGGAGCTGGGGCGGTTTGGAGGCGACATAGGCGGCGATTCCCTCCCCGCCGACCTCTTCTTCGCCCTCGAAGAGGATGCGCACGTTCACCGGCAGCGCTCCGCCTTCGGCCAGCAGCGACTCGAGAGCCTTGACCTGCGCCCAGACCTGGCCCTTGTCGTCCACGGCTCCGCGTGCGTAGAGGTTGCCGTTTCGCTCAGTGGGCTCGAAGGGCGGCGAGAGCCACTCATCCAGCGGATCGGGCGGCTGGACGTCGTAGTGGCCGTAGACCAGCGCGGTGGGCTTCCCTGCCGCGTGCAGCCAGTCGGCGTAGACCAGCGGATGGCCCTCGCCTTCGATGAGGCGCACATTTTCCATGCCGATGCGCGTGAGCTCAGCCACCAGCGAGCCGGCCGCACGGCGGCAGTCCTCTTTGTGCTCGGGCAGCGTGGAGATGGAGGGGATGCGGAGCAGGTCCTTCAGCCCGTTCACAAAACGGGAATGATTGCTGCGGGCGAAGGCGACGGCGGTAGAAGACATGAAGTGACTCCCCTAAAATGGATTGCGCAGTCAAAACAAGAGTATAACGGCGTTTTCACAATTACCGTGGGCTCTTTGGCATCGCGCAGGGTGGCGTTTTCTTGAGGAAACGCCACTTGAGCGCATTTGCTTCGGTCTGCATCAATTGTGAAAACGCTGAAGACCCCCCGCGCTCAACGGATCCGGAACACGAAAGGGAAACCGCTTGCGAAAGCTTGAAACGATACGCCTGCCTCGACCCTGCTGTCTTTTTCTGCTGGCCGTGCTGGCGCCGATGGCGTGGAGCGCGCAGGCCATTGCCCAGCGCGGAGCCGACAGCGGCTCCTACGGAAGGGTGAACAGCTTCGGGTTCTTCGCCGCTTACTCCGGCGATTCAAGCCATATCGTGCTGGGCTATGCCGAGAACCGCAAGCTGGTGGACCTGGGCGTGACGTACGGCCGGCGGTTGTACCTCAACCACGCCGTGAACTGGCAATACAACGTGGAGTTGTTGCCGGTGGCGCTCGAGAGCGATCCGCTGCAGGTGACGGCGGCCACCTATACCTTCACGGATCCGTCTCAGACGATCAGCCAGACCACGTCCACGCCTACGCTGACCGCATGCCAGAACATGTCGGGAAGCGGCACGCTTCCGGGCGGCGGTCCAACGTACACCTTCACGGACACCTGCAGCCGGCGCTGGACGATCGGCGAAGCCATGTCGCCGATCGGGTTCGAATGGAACTTTCTGCCGCGGAGCAAGACGCAGCCGTTCCTGATCGGCCATGGCGGTTATATGTATTCGACCCAGGCCATTCCAATCACAGACGCGGGTTCGTTCAACTTCACCTTCGATGTGGGCGCGGGGGTGGAGTTCTTCCGCACGCACAGCCGGTCGGTGCGCGGCGAGTTGCGCTTCCACCATATCTCGAACCACGGCACGGCCGCGCTGAATCCGGGGATCGACAGCTTGCTTTACCAGGTGACGTACGCGTTTGGACGGTAGATGTACGCCGGCGTGAGTTGAGAGTGGCTGATTGAGGGGCTTGCTGTCCCACCCTTGAATCACAGAACGATTCAAGGATGGGGCACCCGGCGGTTCATGTTCGATCGAATCCCAGGTCCCAAAAGCGGGATCTGGGGTACCCAGGTTCGTGCTGTATTGAGAGTGGTGGGGTGGTGTTCGTGCTGTCCCCGGTCCCAGAGTCGGGACCGGGGGCACCCAGCGATACAAGGCCCACGACGCGCCGATTCACCCCCACTGCCTAATAGCGCGGGACGGCGGCGTCGACTTCGGCGCTCCAGGCGTCGATGCCGCCGCGCACCGACTGCGCCTGCTCGAAGCCCTGGTTGCGGAGCCAGACCGTGACGTTCATGGAGCGGACGCCGTGATGGCAGAGGACGACCAGGCGCTCGTCGGGGTCGAGCTCCTGGTGGGCGCGGGCGGGCACTTCGCCCATGGGCATGGGCAGGCTGCCTTCAACGCGCGCGGCGGCGAACTCCCAGGGCTCGCGCACGTCAATGAGGCGGGCCTGATTGGCCTTGAGCAGCGCCGCGGCGTCGGAGGGAGAAATCTCGAAGTCCAGCATGATTCCAGTTTAGGGCTTTTTTGCATCGAGCGGCGGGGAGGGCGCGGGAACCGTTAATCTTGAGTGGGCAACGAGCGAGCGGTTCAAAAAAAGAGCGGACGGACGGCTGGGGTGCATAGTAGAAAGGGAGCCTGGAGAGAAGGCGGGAAGTTTCCATGGAGAGCGCCGTAAAAGTCCTGATCGCCGAAGACGAGCCGCACGCGCTGATGGGGCTGGCGGAGCTGATCTCGGGCTGGGGCTACGCGACGGAGACCGCGCGGGACGGCGTGGAGGCCTGGGAAAAGGCGCGGGTGTGGGATCCGGCCATCGTGGTGACGGACCTGAAGATGCCGCGCCTGGATGGGATCGGCCTGCTGACCAAGCTGTCCGCGGAGGGATCGGGGTTGAGCGCCAACGTGGCAGTGGTGGTGCTGACCGCGATGGGTTCGGTTCAACTGGCCGTGGAGGCCATGAAGCTGGGCGCCTACGACTTTTTGCAGAAGCCGGTGGACGCCACCCGGCTGCGGACGATCCTGAGCAATGCCACCCGGCAGCGGGACACGGCGATCGAACTGGAAGTGGTGCGGCGCCGGCTGCGGGAGAGCGGCGTGCTGGGCGCGCTGGTGGGGAATTCCCGGCCGATGCGGGAGATCTTCGGACTGATCGAGCAGATTGCGCCCTCCAACGTGCCGGTGCTGATTACCGGCGAAAGCGGCACGGGCAAGGAGCTGGTGGCGCGCACGCTGCACGCGCTGAGCCCGCGCAAGACGCGGCCGTTTGTGGCGGTGAACTGCGCGGCCATTCCGGAGACGCTGATCGAGAGCGAAATCTTCGGCCACGAAAAAGGCGCGTTTACGGGAGCGGCGGAACGGCGCGCGGGCTGCTTCGAGCTGGCCAACAGCGGAACGCTGCTGCTGGACGAAGTGGGCGAAATGCCCATTGGAACGCAGGCCAAGCTGCTGCGGGTGCTGGAGGAGCGCAAGCTGCGGCGGCTGGGCGCGCGCACCGAGCAGGATGTGGACGTGCGGGTGCTGGCGGCCACCAACCGCGACCCCGGCGACGCCGTGGCCGACGGCTACCTGCGCGCCGACCTGTTCTACCGGCTGAACGTCTTCAACATTCACATGCCGCCGCTGCGCGAACACATGGAGGATCTGCCGGCCATGGCCGAGGCCATGCTGAACGAGATGAACCACAAGCATGGGAGGAAGGTCTCCGGCCTGGCGGCCTCGATGCTGGACCGCTTCATGGGCTACGACTGGCCGGGGAACGCGCGCGAGTTGCGCAACGCCGTTGAGAGGGCGGTAATTCTTTGCCCGGACGGCACACCGCTGGACGCCGGACACCTGCCGCCGGGTTTCGGAAAGGCGAAGGCGGCTTTCGCGCAGGTGGCGGATGCGGGCGCGATCTCAGTGCAGGTGGGCACCACCGTCAACGACGCGGAGCGGACGCTGATCCTGCGCACCCTTGAGGCAACGGGGCAAAACAAGACCCGCGCCGCGGAGATTCTGGGAGTGAGCTTGAAGACGCTGCACAACAAGCTGAAGGAGTACAACCGGTTGTAGGCGTCTGAGGGTGTGAATTCGGGTTTGCGATTGAGGTTTGTGCTGGTGCGAGAACATGCGGTGACCTGACGCGGTAAGGATAAGGTGGGGATGAGGAGGTATGATTTTTCCATACCTATAGATAGAAGACGATAAGCAGCAAGCCATGCGCCTGAAGACCAAACTCGTTCTGGCGATTACCGGCCTGGTGTTCCTTATCGCCGGGCTGGTTTCGCTGGTGTACGTGAGCCAACTGGTGAAATCGGCGGTGCAGCAGTCCTACGACACCAACCAGATGGTCGCCGAACAGGTCAGGCTGGCGCTCCAGAATGCGCTCGAGGCGGGACTAAAGGACGAGCAGGTGGATCCCAACAATCCGGGCCAACTGCGCGCGCTGGCGGCCCAGGCGGTGCGCAACGATGCCTCGCTGCAAGCGGTGGTGGATTCGGTGGACCGCTATTCGCTCACGGTGTACGACGTGAGCATCGCCGACAGCCAGGGGAACGCGCTGCTGAGCGCCAACCCCGAGAACTGGGACAAGCCGCTGCCGGCGCGTCCGAATTACAAGCAGCTTCTCGATGCCGGCCCGATCGGGTTGATGAGCGAAGTCTTTGGGCCACCCAAGGTCTTTGACGTAACGGTGCCGCTGGACCGGAATGGCCAGCCGTTCGCCACCGTGCACGTGGGCGTGCGCACCACGCTGCTGAGCGCGTTCTATAAGCCGTGGCTCAAGCAGGCGCTATGGCCGATGGGCTTTGCGATGGGCGCGGCGCTGCTAGTGGCCTTCCTGCTCGGCAACCTGGCGCTCCAGCCGATGGAACAGATCAGCCGGCAGCTCGACTACTGGACCGCGGCCAGCGCGGCCCCCAGCGCGGTGAACGCGGAACCGGAACAGGAACTGTCGGCGCAGGTTTCGACCAAGATCGAGATGATCGGGCAGCGCATGAGAAACGTGGAAGAGGTTTTCTCCGCGCTCAAGGAAAACCTGGACCAGATTCTGGGCAACCTGCAGGACGGAATTCTGCTGTTTACCGGGGATGGGCGGGCGGTGCTGGTTTCGGAGGCGGCGCGCAGATTTCTGCACAAGGACCGGGACAGCATCCTGGGGCTGCCCGCGCGCGAGATCTTCGACCGCTCGACGCTGCTGGGGCGCTTGCTCTGGGAGGCGGTCGATGCCGGGGTCTCGATGGTGCACGAGGAGATACGGACCGAGACAGGGCGGAGAATTCAGGCTTCGGTGGATTTTATCCACGACGACGAGACCCAGCAGGGGCTGGGAGCGCTGGTGACGCTGCACGATCTGGAGTCGGCCCAGGAGATTGAATCGGAACTGGAGCTTTCGCGGCGCATGGCGGCCATCGGCAGGCTGACTTCCGGCGTGGGCCACGAGGTGAAAAACCCGATCAACGCGATCGTGGTTCACCTGGAGCTATTGAAGGCGAAACTGGGAGACGCGGGCGGGCCGGCGGCAAGGCACCTGGAGGTAATCGACGCCGAGATTCACCGGCTGGACCGGGTGGTGCAGATGCTGGTGGACTTCTCGCGGCCGGTGGAACTGCAGTTGCGCGAGCAGGATCTGCGGGGAGTGATTGCCGACGTGCTGGCGCTGGCCGCCGCGGAGCTTTCCACGCGCAATGTGACGCTGGAGAGCCGGATGCCGGAGGAACCGCTGATTGCCAAGGTGGACGCGGATCTGCTGAAACAGGCGGTCCTCAACGTGATCGAAAACGGCGCCCAGGCAATGCCGGAGGGAGGCAGGCTGGACGTGGTGCTCGAAGACGACCGCAAGTCCGCGGCCGACGACGACCGGCCTGCGGCGCCGGGAGCGAGGTCGGCCGTGCTGCGCATCGCCGATGAAGGCGCGGGAATCCCGGAGGATATCCGGGAAAAGATCTTCGACCTTTATTTCACCACCAAGGCCGGCGGCAGCGGGATCGGACTGGCCATGACCTATCGGATTCTCCAGTTGCACCACGGGAGCGTAGAAGTACAATCGAGAAGAAACCGTGGCACGGAGTTCCGGCTGCGAATTCCTCTTACCGCCACGGAATGGGGACATCGGCATCCACGGCCGGTGATACGACAAGATCAGAAGGGAATTGCGGGATGAGGTTGCCTGCAAAGACGGTGGTGTGGCTATTGCCTCTGTTACTCACAGGCTGCCTCTTCCACAGAAAGCAGCAGGCACAGGTCCAGCCTCTGGCTCCTCCGATCGTAGACAACCCCCCGCCGCCTCCCTCCACGGCGCCGGTGAACCTGCCGCCGCGGGTAGCGACCATTCCCACCGAGCCCACCAAGAACGTTCCCGATCTGCCGCCCAAGCCACCGCCCAAGCACAAGAGGAAGAACACACCCCCGGCTGACACGAACACGCAGGAGGCGGCGAATCCCGCGCCCAGCCCCGGCGTGAGCGCCATTGGACAGCTTTCGTCGGGCGATCCGGAGAACTTTCGAAGAGAGACGGAAGATTCGATTGCAGCGACGGAGCGCGGGCTGGACGGCATCACCCGCCCGCTCAACGACACCGAGCAGAAGACCGCGGACCATATCCGGGACTTCCTGAAACAGGCCAAGGCCGCACTGGCTTCAGGCGATGTGGACGGAGCGCACACGCTGGCCGCCAAGGCCAAGGTGCTGCTGGCGGAACTGGTGCAATAGCGATGGGCCGTTGCCGGCATTTTGCGAAAGATGAATGTCAAGCTTGCTCAGGCGGACACGACATTGCATGCAAGAGGAGTGGTTGTGCAAGGGGAAATGCCCGCAGGGGCTAAAGCCCGCGCAGTTTTTGCGCCGTCTTTGGCACGACTGGAGTCGTGCCCTGACACTTCGTGCTCCTTCCGGAGAGTTTTTCCGCAGCCTGTGAAGCCCGCGTTGATTTTTGCGCCGTCTTCGGCACGACTGAAGTCGTGCCCTGACACTTCCTGCTCTGACGAAGCTGTTTTTCCGCAGCCTCTGAAGTCGTGCCGTGACACTTCGTGCTGTGACGAAGCTGTTTTTCCGCAGCCTGTTCCCTAAATCGGGCCATCAGGGAAAAATGTCTCAGCGCTCGCCCCAACTGAGCTTGCTGCGCAGCGCCTCGAAGAAGCTGCTGTCGCTCAAGCGGACCAGCTTGACGGTGTGGGTGGAGCGGCGGCAGCGCACCTCGTCGCCCTTGAGCAGTTCCACCGCCTGCTGGCCGTCGACGGTGAGCAGAGCCACCTCCGGAACGCCTTCGACGCGGACGGTGAGCGAGGCGTCGCCGCGCACCACGATGGGCCGGAGCGTGAGCAGATGCGGGCAGATGGGTGTGACCACCAGGGCGTCCACGTCGGGCGTGAGGATGGGACCGTTGGCGGCGAGCGTGTAGGCGGTGGAGCCGGTGGGAGTGGAGACGATGACGCCGTCGGCGCGGAAGCGGGCCACTTTTTTGCCGTCGAGCTCGACGGTAAATTCGCCCATGCGGGCGATGTCGCCCTTGGAGACGACGATCTCGTTGAGCGCGGTGTAGCTGGAGTGCTCGGCGCCCTCACGGCAGAGCGCGGCATGGAGCATGGCGCGCTCATCGACGGTGTGGCAGTCGGAGCACCAGCCTTCGAGCGTGGAATAAAGATCGGCGAGGCGCACCTCGGTGAGGAAGCCGAGAGAGCCCAGATTCACGCTGAGGATGGGCGTGCCGAGGGCGGCAAAGATGCGGGCGACGGAGAGCAGGGTGCCGTCTCCGCCGAGCACGATGACCAGCGAGGGCGACCAGGCGGGCAGCTCGGCGCGAGCGACCGACGGAGCGGCTGAGGTGTAGCCGCCGCATTCGTGATCGAGCAGCGGGTCGTAGCCGTGGTTGCGCAGCCACGCGATCAGCTCCGGCACAAGCCGTGCGAGCTCTTCCTTGTGCGGTTTGCAGACGATGGCGATGCGTACCATGCGGTCCCAGTGTAACGGATAGGGTGTTAGCGGAGTTAGCGGAGTTGGCGGAGTCAGCGGGGTTGGCGGAGCGGGCCGCATCGACCCACCCCGATGGACGAAGGACGAAACGGAATCGAGAGACCGGCTGCGCCGGCGGGCTACAGCGGTTCCACAACTGCTATATCCCGAAACCGCAGCTGCCAAGTGGGTTTTTCGCCAGGAAAAACCCACCGGGCACAGGGACATAAAGGGCACAGGAATTGTGGAACCGCTCTGATATGGAGTGACCTGTCAATCCCTGCACGGCCGTGTGGTGGTTTTTGTTTTTTCGAGGACAGGGCCAGCAGCAGCCGGGGCAGATTGGGCGACGATTGATCAGTCTGATATTCGCGGGTCGGAACCGCATGGTCATGATCCGTCGGGAGCTGCCTCGGACTAAAGTCGCGAGTCCGGCTGAGCCTGTCGCATAGAGCGGTCGAGGATTCTCCTTCGTGCTTGCTCCGGCTGCGGCTGGCGCTGTCTTCGAAATGGTTGATGATGCTCATCGGGTTTCGAGGTTTTTGTCTTTTCCTTCTTAGGAAGGTTTTGGCTTTTGTTCTTGCTGTTGCTGTTGCTGTTGCTGTTGCTGTTGCTGTTGCTCTTTGCCGGTCATGCCGCCGTCGCCTGGCTGGCGGCAGTTTCCGTCTTCACGCCGATGGCCCAGATGAAGCCCAGCAGTTCGCGCCCCACGGCGGTAACGATCTTGCGCTGGTCCTTGCCTGCCGCGGCCAGCCTGGCGTAGCGCCTGTGCAAGCGCAGCTGCGCCTTCCAGGCCATCTCTTTGATCTCTTCCGGCACGCCTTCCTGCCGCTTGCGCAATCCCGGCCCCACGGCCGGCTTGAGACGATAGCTCCAGGCGGCTTCGATGGCGATGCGCCGCAGATGCGCGTTGCCGGTCTTGGTGATCGAGCCGCGTTGTTGCCGCCTGCCGCTGGACTCTTCGCTGGGCACCGCGCCGCTGTAGCCCATCAACTGCCGCGCGCCCTCGAATCGCGAGAGCTGCCCCAGCTCGGCCACCACCGTCACCGCCGAAATCTCGGCAATGCCACGCAAGGCCTGCAAACCACGGATCACTTCCTGCATCCCCGCCGGAGCCAGCTTCACCGCTTCACGGATCGCCTCCTCCAACCGCTTCACTCGCTCCGCCATGTGCTCAACCTCGTGCAGCAAATCCAGCCGCGTCCACTCCTGCGCCGCCTGCTCGTAGCGCAGTTGCCGCACCCAGGCTATATAAGGCTGGCTCCATGCCTTTATCCCAGCAACCGGACGCCGCCCCGTGCGCAGCAGAAACTTGCTCAGCCGATGCCGGGCCCGCAACTGATCCTGCTTGGCCGCCTCCCGTGTTCGCACCAGATCCCGTAAGGCCTCCGCACCGGCATCCGGAACCCACACCGCCGTCAGATCGCCCGCGCGATGGCAGCGCGCCAGCTTCGCCGCATCCCGCCGATCCGTCTTGACCCGGTCGCCGGCCTTGACCGGAACCAGCGTCGGCGCCACCACCGCACACTCCACTCCCAACTCCGTCAACTGCCAATACAGCACGTAGCCCGTGGGACCCGCCTCGTAGCAGGCCCGTAACTGCTCCGCCCCGCCCAGCTTCTTGATCAGCTTGCGCACCGACTCGGCGCGGTTGGCGATGATACCCAGGTTGCGTACTTCCCCGTCCTGCTCGGCGACCGCTACCGCGATCGTCTCGGCATGGACATCCAATCCCAAAAATCGTACCTTCTCCTTCATGACCGGTTCCTCTCCGCTTGTGGCTCTGGACTGTGTTCCTCTTCGACTCACAGCCTAACCCACGACCAGCGCACTGGAACCGGTCACTCCATGATGACTAACTCCGCTTCGCGTAGAGCAGGAATTCCTGATTTCCCTCCGCGCCGGTCATGGGCGATGGAATGGTTTCGACCACTTCCCAACCCAGCGATCGGAGGCAATCCGCGACCTTGGCAATGGCGAGTTTGTGAGCTTCAGGATCGCGGACGATGCCGCCCTTGCCCACGTGCTCGCGGCCGGCCTCGAACTGCGGCTTGACCAGGATGACGGACTCGGCGAGAGACGGCGCGGCGGCCGACACAGGCGGGAGCAGAAGCGTAGCCGAGATGAAAGAAACATCCATGACCAACAACGTGAGCGCGGGAGTCACCGCGCCCGCGGCGAGCGACCCGGACGCAAGCGAGTGGGGCTCGAGAAAGCGTGCGTTGGTGCGCTCGAGAAGGCGAACGCGCGCGTCGTTGCGCAGCTTCATGGCGATCTGGCCAAACCCGGTGTCGACGGAAGTAACGTGCGCGGCGCCGCGCTGCAGCAGGCAATCCGTAAATCCGCCGGTGGAGGCGCCGACGTCGAGGCAGGCGCGGCCGCTCACGGCGATCGGCCAGCGGTCGAGCGCGGCGGCCAGCTTGAATCCGCCGCGGCTCACGTAGGGCTGGACTTCGCCGAGGATGCGGAGGGAGGAATCGCCGGGAACGGGTGCGCCGGGCTTGTCGATCTTCTGTTCGCGCACCAGAACGCGGCCGGCCAGAATGAGAGCGCGCGCGCGCTCACGGCTGGGAGCGAGTCCGCGCTCGACCACGAGAAGATCGAGACGCATCTTTCGGGGAGCTGGCGTCATGCGTGGAGAATCTGATCTCGGGCCATTTGATTTTGAGTGTTGGAATTGAGTGTCGTGGTGCCCCAGGTCCCAGAAGCGGGACCTGGGGCACCCGAGGCCGGTTCAGCAACGAGCGGTCAGAGCGCTACGGAATCGACTGCAGCCCGCACTCCGCCAGGGTGTAATTGGGGCCGTAGGCGGCGATCAACAGCTTGGGAGGCAGGTTGCAAGGCTGGCCGTAGCCGGGAACGCGGCTGGTGTAGTTGGTGTTGCCGCCCGATCCGTTCTGCGTGGTCGTTCTCACGTCGAGGACGTTGCCCTCGACCAGGATGGTGGTGTCAATCTGGTCAGTGACCGTGGGGGTGGATTCGATCACGGTGAGATAGGGAGTGTCGGGAGAGGCCACGTAGATCTTGCTGTAAGAGGAGTTCTGCGTGGAGACCACGGTGCGCGGATGGCCGATTACGGTGAGGGTCTTTTCAACCGTATGGGTGCTCAGATCAACCACCGTGACGGTGCCGTTGTCCGCGCCCGGCGCTTCATCGCTTTGATTCGCGGTATAGGCTTTGCTGCCGTCGTAAAGGACCGTCACGCTGGCCGGATTGGGCGTAGCGGTGTTGCCCACGGGAATGGTGTAGGTGGTTCCGAAGGTGGGGCTGTCGTTGCCGTATTCGTCCAGGCTGACGTCGATTACGCTGATGCTGCCGCCGTCGTAGTTGGCCACCACGATCTGCTGCGTGGCCGCGTTGTATTCGGCGTAAACGGGGCCGGCAGTTGCGCTCATGCCGGCGGTGCCGTTGGGCGGAGCGACGGGGACGTTGCAGGGGGGCGGTCCTGCGTTCGCGCAGGCCGCGGTCAAGGCATTCACGGCGGTCAAGGAAAGCGGCAGGATGGGATGGCAGTTCACCAATTGGCCATTCTGGTTGGTGAAGGGAACGCACTGGTCGAGGGTATCGTCCTGGCTGTTGATGACGGAGATGGTATCGCTGCCGCGGTTGAGAACAAAGAAGCGCTTCTGGTCAGGCGACAGGACGGCGTAGACGGGGCAGCGGGCGTTCAAAGAGCCGGTGGAAGCGAAGGGATCGAGGTTAATCGGCGCGTCGGCCGAATTGCTCGAGATTTCGATGCCCGTGGCTACGCCGTTGGCCGCAACCGTGGTGGGGGAAAGGCTGCAGGTCATGGGCGCGGAATCGGGGACATTCTGGCTGAGGACGTAGTCGCGCTGGCCGCTGCTGGGCGAAGGCGGACCGAAGACTGAGACCGGCATGACGGCCGGAGAAGACGGCGAGCCGAGCGGAATGGCGCGGATGTTGGTCTGCGGCGAGTTGGCGAACTCATCGACAACATTGCCGTTCAGGTCGGCGGCCCAGAGTCCGGTGGACGGAGCCAGCAGGTTCACGGGTTGCGCCGTGAAGGGCAGCGTGGACTGGAGGACCAGCTTGGCCTGCAGGTCGGGGCTGATAGGAAAGTTGGTCAGGGTGCCGTCGCTGTTGATGGTGTAGCCGTTTTCGATGACCTGGTCGATGGTGAAAGCGGAGGGACCGATGCCGATGGGGGCTACGGCCAACACCGTGTCACCCGAGTAGTCGATGATGGTGGCCACGCCCGGAGTGGACGCCCCGGTGTTGGAGACCACGACGGCATAGGAGGTAGGCTGCGCAGCCGGTCCGGTGGTGGTAATGGGAGTCACTACGGGCCGGTAATTGTCGCCGCAACCGGCGATCAGGGCCGAGACCACGAGGGCCGCACCCGCCCGTGCCAGCAGCGTGCCCGCCTGGCCTGAATTCATGGGAAAAAGCCTCATTCAAAAATCTTTCCTGCTACTGGAATCATTGTAAATCAGCCGGACGGAAGGAAATCGCGGCCGCGGCGGCTTCGATGAGCGGCCGGGACGCGAAACCGGTTGCTCTTAAAGAGACGGATTGGGCGGCGAAAGGACAGCCTGGCAATGCGGCCGCCGCGTTGCGCGAGCGATCGTGATTTCAATGGCCCACGACTTCGACAATGGCGCTGTCGGGCGCGGTCCACGCGGCTGCGCCTTGGTGGGTAAGCCGGCGACCGGCTTCGTCCCAGTGCACGCGGGTGATGGAGCCGGCGCCGGTTTCGTAGGCATAAGTGGCGCCATCGTCGGAAAAGAGCGTGAAGCCGGCGTCGGCTCCGGGATAGACGCGAATTTTTTCGATGGCCTGTTTTTCCCGGGTGCTCTCGATGGGCGCGCCGAGCGGAACGATGGAGCCGGCGCGGACGAAGAGCGGGAGGGTGCCGATGGGCGCGTCGACGGTAAGAGTCTGCCCGCCGTGCACGCGCTCATTGGTCCAGTAGTTGTACCAGTCGGTTCCGGCGGGGAGATAGACCTGGCGGGTGGTGGCTCCCTGCGCGGTGACCGGAGCCACCAGGAACGCGGGGCCGAACATGTACTCGTCTCCCATGCCGGCAACCTTGGGATCGCGAGGAAAATCGAGCGGCAAGGCGCGCATGAAGGGCGCGCCGGTGAGCCAGGTCTGGTAGGCGAGCGAGTAGATGTACGGCATGAGCTGGTAGCGCAGGCGGAGGTACTTCTTCAGGATGGGCTCGGCCTGACGGCCGTAGGACCAGACTTCATTGGCCGGACGGCTGCCGTGGGTACGGAAGATGGGCAGAAACGCGGCGTACTCGAACCAGCGCGTGTAGAGCTCGGGATAGTCGTCGTAACCGCCCACGGTGGCGCGGGCATCAGAGGGGTCGAGCAGCGGCGGATGGGCCGGATGATGGACCTTGGGAAGATACTGCCAGCCGCCGGTGTCGTTGGACCAGTAGGCGATGCCGGAGGCGGCGACGTCGAGGCCGGTGGGAATCTGGCGCTCAAGCGTGTCCCAGGTGGGATAGATGTCGGACGACCAGAAGAAGTCGCCGTTGCGCTGGGCGCCGGTAAAAGCGTCGCGGGAGAGGATGAGGGCGCGGCGGTTGGGCTCGTCCCTGCGAAAGCCGTCGTAGAGCGCGGCGGTGTGAAAGAGCGGATAGACGTTGAAAAACTGGGTGCCCGGACCGATGTGGTAATAGGCGCCGTTGGGGGGAAGATCGGGCTCGGTCTCGTCGGCCCACAGCGCATCGAATCCTTTGCTGAGGATGTTGTCGCGGATGGTCTGCCAGTACCACTTCGCCGCATCGGGATTGGTGGTGTCGATGTCGGAGCCGGCGCGGTCGTAGGGCAATCCGTCGATGGGCGTGCCGTCGGCGAGGTGGATCAGCCAGCCATTCTTAAGCAGCTCGTCGTAGAAGCGGTCGCCGGGAACGAAGCGCGGCCACACGCTGATCATGGTCTCGAAGCCCATGGCGTGAAGCTGCTTGTTCATGGCCGCGGGATCGGGCCAGAACTTGGGATCGAAGTCCATCTGGCCCATTTTGGTGTAGTAGAACCAGTCGACGACCAGCACATCGGCGGGCAGATGGCGATCGCGATAGCCTTTGGCCACGGCCAGCAGCTCGTCCTGGCTTGCGTAGCGCTGCTTGCACTGGATGTAACCGTAGGCGGCCTTGGGCAGCAAGTGCGTGGGGCCGGTGAGCAGACGGTAGCCCTCGTAGATCTCATCGGCCGTAGCGCCGGCGATCACAAAAAACGAGACGCGATCGCCCACTTCCGAGCTCCAGCGGGTCTGCTGGTTGAAGCCGGGCGCGATGGTGGTCTTTGAGGGGTTGTCCCACAGCAGGCCGTAGCCCTTATTGGTGACCAGGAAGGGGACGCAGAAGCTGGGCGCGGCCGGAGCGTCGTAATCGGCCCAGCAGCGGACCGGATGGCCGCGGTGATCGAGAAAGCCTTCGTGATTCTGGCCAAGGCCGTAGTAGTGCTCGTCATCGGGCGAAGCAAAGACGGCGCCGACCACGTAGGTCTCGGGATCGGACGGGCGCCGGTCGCGGGCGAGATCCGCAGTGCCGTCTTTGCGATTGGGGACGGACTGCGACCAGCCGGTGAGCTCGAGCAGCTTCGCGCCGTCCGGAGTGCGGAAGGTGATGTGTGTAGCGGGAGCCGAGTCGTTGAAGTACTTCTCGATATCGATCTGGGTCTGGACCCTTTTTTCGGGATGCGGAGGATCGACGGTGGCGACCATGCGCGAGGAGGCGAATATATCGGCGGCATCGGTGCGGCTCGCGCTCCAGCCGGCGGAAGAGGGACGGGCGATGACGCCGTATCCGGGCGCGGCCTGCGCGGGCGCGCGGTTGAGGCTGAGCGTGACGCGCAGAATGTTGGGCGCATAGGGCTCGAGCACAATGGTCTCGCCGGGGCGGTCGAGCTCGAAGGCTGAGTTCGCCGAAGCGGACGCGGAAGAGGCCGGCGGGAAGGGCGCCTGCGGGTGCAGGTTCGCGGCCGAAAGTACGGCTCCCGCAAAAAGAGCGAGGAGCGGTGAAGGCGTCTTCATCCAGTGCATCGTTCGATACCTCGGCGAAGCGAAAAATGCGGCGTGCATGAGTGTAAACCGATACCCGTGGCTGGTTCTCAACAGGCCGGTACGGGAAACGGTACGATGAAGCGTGACTCAAAAAGAGTTGGCCTGGGAATCGAAGCTGGTGCTGCTGGCAGTGCTGCCGTTTGTGGGCGCGGACGTGGTGCTCGAAACGCACTACTGGGCGCAACAGGCGCAGGCGGTGGCCATCTGGACGCTGGGGCTGAGCGCGCTGCTGGGGCTGGTGACCTGGAAGCTGCGCGCGGCCACGCCGGGGGCCGCGGCGGCGGGTGCGGCGATTACCGCTTGCCTGATGTATTCGACGGTCGACTTTCCTTATGTGCCGTGGCGGACAGCCTTGCCGGCGGTGCTGGCGGTTTCGCTGCTCGCCTTTGCCGCCACCAGCGCGGGACGCGCACAGAAAGAACGGCTGGGCACGGC
Source organism: uncultured Acidobacteriaceae bacterium (assembly GCA_963770555.1). Lineage (GTDB taxonomy): Bacteria > Acidobacteriota > Terriglobia > Terriglobales > Acidobacteriaceae > Telmatobacter. Next base: position 587,711 of record CAVYQC010000005.1, on the reverse strand, counting down.
GGAACGCCGGAAGGGACGCTCGGCAGCGCAGGTGACGGCCAACCTGGGCGTAGCGGCGCTGGTGGCGAGCCCGTTCGTCCAGCTTTGGCTGAAGAGTTCACACCCCTGGGCCCTCGACGTTTCAGGCGCTGAATCGATCCTGGCGCCGGCGCTCGCAGCGCTGGCCGAAGCCGCCGCCGATACGGTTTCCTCGGAGATTGGGCAGGTGGCGGGCGGGCGCCCGCGGATGATAACCACCCTGCGCCTCGTCGAACCGGGAACCGATGGAGCGGTCAGCCTGGCGGGGACGCTGGCCGGAATGGTTGCGGCTGCGGCGGTTGCCGGGCTGGAAACCGCGGCGCTCGGCGGCGCTCGGCGGCTGTTTTGGACGGCCGGCGCGGGTGCGGTTTTCGGACTGCTTTTCGACAGCCTGCTGGGCGCAACGCTCGAAAAGCGCGGATGGCTGAATAATGACGCCGTGAATTTTTTGTCGACGGCGAGCGCGGCGGGGGTTGCGCTGGTGGTGCTGGCGGTTGTGGGATGAGGTTTTTCACCGGACGGGTGAGGTTCGTGCTGTCCCAGGTCTCAGAATCGAGACCTGGGGCACCCATTTTCGTGCTGGATTGGGAGTAGTGGTGTGGGGCTCGTGCTGTCCCACCCTTGAATCAGAGAACGATTCAAGAATGGGGCACCCAGGGGTGGTGGTGAATTGAGAGAGCCTGGGCGGGGTTCGTGGTTTCCCAGGTCTCAGGAACGAGACCTGGGGCACCCATTTTCGTGCTGGATTGAGAGTTGCCGACTTGCTGACTCGCCTGCTTGCCCGGCCTCAGTGCAGGCCCATCCGCCACAGCGTGTAGCTGAGGATCTCGTGGGCGTAGCGCTCGAATTCAAGAGTGGTGTCTTCAACCGGGGGGCGGGGACGCGGCGAAGTGAGCACATCGAGGCCGTCGGCGGCGCAGATGGCGTGGATGCGGAAGAGGTGGGTGCCGTCGCTGACGATGACCAGGCGGCGCAGGCGGTTGGCGCGGGCGATGACGGCGATGCGGCGCGCGGATTCCTCGGTGTTGCGGCTTTCGGTCTCGGCGATGATGGCCTGCTCGGGGACGCCGCGGCTCATCAGGTATTCGCGGCCCACGGAGCCCTCGGAGTACGCGTCGCCGCCGGCTCCGCCCAGGGTGATGATGAGCGGCGCGATGTGGCGGTGATAGAGCTCGAGCGCGTGGTCGAGGCGGGCGCGGTAGACGGGGGAAGGACGGCCGTCGTACTCGGCGGCGCCGAAGACGCCGATAGCGTCAGAGGGCACGGCCTGATCGAGGCTGGCGTACTTTTCGATCTGCGCATAGACCCAGTGGCACCAGCACGCGCAGGCGGCAATCGATGCGAGAAGTAGCACCAGCGATACCGCCAGCGCCCGGCCGCGCCCTCTCCTGCCTGTGCCGCGCTTCATGCGCACTATCTTATCGCTCGAGGACCATGACTACCTCATGGGTCGGGATGGCGCCCTCGCGCAGGATTTCCCAGCGGCCGGGTCCCAGCGAGAGATCGACGATGGTGGTGGGCAGGGTGCGCGGGGTGGGACCGCCGTCGATGATGAGCGGAATGCGGTCGCCGATCTGGTCGCGGACGCAGCCGGCGTGGGTACACTCGCTGGCCCCTTGCAGATTCGCCGAGGTTGCGGTGATGGGCAGGCCGAAGCGCTCGACAACCGCGCGCGGAATGGCGGCATCGGGCACGCGCAATGCGACGTTGCCGGTATTGGCGGTAGAGCGCAGCGGCAGCTTGCCGCCGGCGCGCACGATGATGGTGAGCGGGCCGGGCCAGAAGCGGTCGGCCAGCTTGTCGAGCATGGCGTCTGTATCGCGGGCCAGGGTGTAAGCCTGGGCCAGGCCGGAGATGAGCAGCGAAAGCGGCTTGTGCTTCTGGCGGGTCTTGATCTGGTAAATGCTCTCCACGGCGTGAAGATTCACGGGGTCCACGGCCAGGCCGTAAAAGGTGTCGGTGGGCAGGGCGATGACATCTCCCTTGCGCAGGCAGGAGACAATGTAGTCGATCCGGTCCGGTTGGGGTTCATCGGGATGGACGCGCAAGATTTCCGCGGACAAGAAGGCCTACCTCAGTTCGCCGAATAGAAAGCGCCGTAAATTCGGAAACTAACACAGCACCAGCCGTGGTGCAAGTTGAGCGGCAGGCGGGCGCCGGTCGCATACGCCGAAAAACGGCATAGAATCGGCTCAGCAATGAAGGGTCGCTAACGATGCCTGTCCGTATTGTACAGAGTAAACAGAATGCCCGCTTGAAGGAGCTGCGGCGCGCGCTGGCGCAGCCGGGGCGGGACAAGAGCGGCCGGGTGGGCATCGAGGGACCGAAGCTGATTGCGGAGGCGGTGCGCGCGGGGCTGGCGATCGAATGCGTGTTCGTGGCGCAGGGAGAAGAGCAGTTGCTGGAGGGGCTGCGATTGCCGCCGGAGACCGAGGTGCTGCTGCTGGCGAAGGAATTGCTTGTGCCGGCGCTGACGACAGAGAAGCCGCAGCCGGTTGCGGCGCTGGTTGAACCGCCGGACTGGACCTGGGCGCATCTTGTCGGCAGGCCGCGCAGCACCCCTCTGGTGCTGGTTCTGGCGGGCCTGCAGGACCCCGGCAACCTGGGCACGATTGTGCGCTCCGCCGAGGCCTTCGGGGCCCACGGCATCCTCACGCTGCCCGGAACCGTGAGCGAGTGGAATTCCAAGGCCGTTCGCGCCTCGGCGGGCAGCGTTTTCCGCGTTCCGGTGCTGGCGGCGAGCGCCGTGAACTCCGTGGCGCGGCTGCGTGAGGCAGGGCTGAAGGTTTACTCGACCACCGCGGGCGCGGCCGAGCCCGCCGACCTGGCGGACTTTGCCGGGCCGGTTGCTCTGCTCATCGGCAACGAAGGGAACGGCGTTCCCAGGCCGCTCAGCGCGATGGCCGACGGCGCAGTGACAATTCCCTGCCCCGGCCCGGTGGAGAGCCTGAACGCGGCCGTGGCCGCCGGCGTGCTGCTGTATGAGGCATCGCGGCAGCGGTCTGCGCAGAGCGGCGGGCCCGCAGGCCGGCGAGGAGATCGGCGATGAGCCTGTTCGATGGAGTGCCGGAAGGAGCGATGAGCGCGTCCAAAACTCCGCCCCGCGCAGCGGCGCCGCTTGCGGAGCGGATGCGGCCGCGCAGCCTGGAGGAGCTGAGCGGGCAGGAGCACCTGGTGGGACCGGGCAAGCCGCTGCGCGTGCAGATCGAGCGCAACGGACTGGATGGATCGGGGGCGAGCTCGATGATCCTCTGGGGTCCGCCGGGGGTGGGCAAGACGACGCTGGCGAAGATTATTGCGGAAACCACCCAGGCCAGCTTCATCGAGTTCTCCGCGGTGACGAGCGGGATCAAGGAGATCAAGCAGGTGATGGCCGCCGCCGCGCAGGCCGCTGAGCTGCACTCGCGGACCATCCTGTTTGTGGACGAGATTCACCGTTTCAACAAGGCGCAGCAGGATGCGTTTCTGCCTTATGTGGAGCGGGGAACCATCCGGCTGATCGGCGCGACCACCGAAAATCCATCGTTCGAAATCATTTCGGCGCTGCTTTCGCGCTGCCGCGTGTACGTGCTGCAGCCGCTGAGCGAGGAGCAGATTGCGGCGCTGCTCAGGCGGGCGCTCGAAGACCGCGAGCGCGGGCTGGGCGGGCTGGAGCTGACGGCGGACGAGGAAGCGCTCACGCTGATTGCGGACTACTCGAGCGGGGATTGCCGCAGCGCGTATAACGCCCTCGAAGTGGCGGCGCAACTGGCGCAAGCCGGCGAGTCGAAGCACATCTCCAAAAGCAGGGCCGCGGAGGCGGTCCAGCAGCGCGTGCTTCTGTACGACAAGCAGGGCGAGGAGCACTACAACCTGATCTCGGCGCTGCACAAGAGCGTACGCAATTCCGACCCGGACGCGGCGCTCTACTGGCTGGGGCGCATGTTCGTGGCCGGCGAGGACCCGCTCTACCTGGCGCGGCGGGTGGTGCGCATGGCGGTTGAAGATATTGGACTGGCCGCGCCGGAGGCGTTGAATCTGTGCCTCTCAGCCAAGGAAGCGATCGATTTTCTGGGTTCGCCCGAAGGCGACCTGGCGCTGGCCGAAGCAGTGGTGTATCTGGCGCTTGCGCCGAAATCGAATGCGGTGTATACGGCCTACGGGGCGGTGCTCAAAGAGATCGAGCACACGCGCCAGGAGCCGGTGCCGCTGCACCTGCGCAACGCATCCACGCGCCTGATGAAGGAACTGGAATACGGCAAAGGCTACCGGTACGCGCACGACGAGGAGGAGCGCGTGGCGGACATGGATTGCCTGCCGGATGCGCTCAAAGGGCGCAGCTACTACCAGCCCACGCAGGAGGGGCGCGAGAAGCAATTGGCGGCGCGGATGGAAGAGATACGGAGAATCCGAGCTGGGAAACGAGGCGGGGATCAGTAGGCGCGCCTAGCTCTGCATCGGCAATTCCCGCAGCGTCACGACCCAGGCGCCAGAGACGAAGATTTGTCCCCACCCTCACGAGCATCTATTCTGAGACGAAGGTAAGGAAAACAGAATGAGCAAAATCACCGACTTTCTCACGCCCGATAACGACCAGATCCGCCATCAAATCAAAGGGATCCTCAAAAGCTACAGCCACGAGTGGGATCTACTTGCGGAGCTGACGCAGAATTCCGTCGACGCGATTAGGGCGAGCGATGTGGAAAAGGGCAGGATCGAACTGACTTTTGACGCGTCGGCGAGAAAGATTGCCATTCGAGACAATGGCACTGGCATCGACCCCAAGAAAATCAAGAAGCTCCTTCGGCCCTTCGGGACGGACAAGGACGGAAAGCCAAACCAGATAGGGGAAATGGGGGTCGGTCTCAAATTTGTTATTTTCTCGAGCGCGAGCTTCCTGCTTGAGTCCAATGGTGCGAAGGGAGCTTGCACAGCAAGGATCGATGACGCTGCTGCGTGGGTCAGTTCCGCCTCGGCGGAACCCCTGGAGCTAGACCTCATCGAGACCGCATCGAACGGCTCTCACGGTACCCTTGTTGAGGCGGTTCTGAGCGCGCCCGACCATCCGCTCTTGGACTACTCGTTCGAGGATCTGATCTTCCTTCTGAGGACCAAGACCGCAATTGGTGACACCGGATTTATCTGGGAGCAACCCCTGAACTGCGACATCACGTTCGTTTACTACGACAGGTCGGGGAAGAAATCATCGCGAGCATTCGATTGCAGGTACCTACTTCCCATTGAACCCCTCAAGGGATCCGGTGTCGAGGAGCTCGACGCCTTTGAAAAATGGTTGAAAGACGGAGATAGATCCGACCAGGAGAAGCGGAGGAAGCTTCTCAACAAGATCGTTTGGACCAAGGGGAAGAAGTTCCAGGGCGGACGAGAAATTGGCTATTGGTCATGCTTTGTGCCACGCCGCGAGTTTTGGCAAAGGCTATCCAGCCTCGCCGGCGTGACAGTAGACGGCGAGAACGCCGAGAGTCCGGTAGAACAGCATCCCGGCGTCGGATTTTCGGGAGGATTTCAGACGGCTACCAAGGGGATGCCCACAGGAATTGCGATAGAGTTGAAGCCCCGGGGATCTGCTGGCTACGTCCCTAACTTCTTCGTTCTTGTTGACGACCCATCGCTGCATTTCGACATAGGTCGAAAGTTCGTGCACGGGAAGCAGCAGGGCTTTCTGCGACAAATAGCGTATGAGAACTTTAGAGAGTACATCAATAATGTTCGGAAATATCTTGGCGGCGACATTGATACTGAAACGGGAGATTGGGATAGGGATGAAACCTTTGCCGAGGTCGACGGCCTGCCAAACCTGAACAGCGAGAAATCACGCTTTGTGAAGAGGCCGAACGCGCAGGAAGCAACTGTGGCGGGAATGTTCTTCGAGCAGATCGGAAGGGGTGAGTTTGCCGAAGTCTCTCCGCTGATCTCAGGATACAAGGAGCGGTACGACCTGTATGCGCGTTGGAAGAACAGGAGGGTCGTCATCGAGTTTAAGTACGATCTTAACGGCCTGCTGAACGACTTCGACGAAGAGAAAAAGATGTTCAATGAAATAAACGTGGTAGTCCTTTGGGAGTTGACCGAGGAAGATCGTAGGCTGGCCGCGAGACGTGGTATGACGATCGAACCGGTGCAGACCACTCCGCTAGTAGAGCATCAGGTGTTTCCCCACGCGAACCACCGATTAAGTCTGGGCGACGTCACGCCGATCTACGTCGTTGAAATGAGGCGCATCGTTGATGCCTCGTAGTGTCGCGTTCGCGTGGTTTACAGCATAACTTCGATATGAATTCGCCCCGTCCGGTTCAACAGGCGCGCGCTCGCCTTCGATTGCGAGCGCGGCGCCGATTTGACGCAGGCCCGGAGGCCGAAGTCCTCAGCTACTGACAGGTGAAGCTGACGTAAACCCTGGCGTTCTCGAAGTCCGGTGGGTTCGAGAAGTTGACCATGAAGTCGGACAGATACTCCGACGTAGTCACCGGCTGCGAAGCATTGGATGTGCAGGATACCGCGGCCCCATTGTTTGCGGTGACCTGGCAGTAGAGGCCACTGGAGGAATCGCCCGCCTGAACGTCCGCGATAGAGGAATAGCCGGCGGCAACGAACGCGCTGGAAGTGCCCTGAGCGCCCAGAACCGTGACTGAGAGGTTGGAGGCGGTGCAATTGGCCGCAACCGGCAAAACCGATGACTGAACGCTCGCGGGAGAAGTGGCAGCGGCATTGCTTGAGCCGAGAGCCGCAGCCTGGATGTCACTCGCAATCGAGGCCGGCAAGACGAAATTCGCTGACCAGACCTGTCCTCCACCGGATCCCGCGGGGCCGGTTGGACCGGCGGGGCCGACAGGTCCAGTAGGACCGGCAGGTCCGGCGGAGCCGGCAGGTCCAGCAGGACCGGCGGGTCCAACGGCGCCCATAGCGCCTGTGGCTCCCGTTGGGCCGGCTGGTCCAGCGACTCCGGTAGCGCCTGTTGCCCCCATCGGACCTGCGGGGCCGGCGACTCCGGTAGCGCCCGTGGCTCCCATCGGTCCGGCCGGACCAGCGGGGCCGACTGCGCCCGTGGCTCCAGCGGGACCGGCGGCGCCGGCAGCGCCTTGCGGACCGGGTAGTCCCATTGGACCGGCCGGGCCTTGTGCGCCGGCGGGGCCAGCGGGACCGGCGGGACCGATCTGTCCGATCGCCGCTTCGAAGATGGCGGCGAGATGCGTAGCGGCGTTCTGCACGGTGAGCAGGTACGCGCCGGGCGCAATGCCAGTTGGGAGATTGGCGGTGATGCTGGTGTCAGTGGATGCCGTCACGGTGAGCGCGGCCGCGCCCAAGGAAACCTTGGGAACCCTGGTTCCGAAGCCGGTTCCGTTGATGGTGATCTGCGTTCCCAGAGTGTTTTCCGTCACATTGGCAACAATCGGAAGCAGCGTTTCCTGCGCGGTTACCAGTGTTGTGCAGGCGAACAGCGATGCAACAAGAAGAAAGAAGCGTCGAAGCATGAATTACCTCCTGGAGAAGCCCCGAAGGTTGAGGGGGAAACCTCGCGCATAGGAGGAATGCGGGCAGCGGAAGCGGCCGAAGACAACGGCCCACGAACGAGAATGAAGGCAACCACAGAGCAAACCATCACATGCGGCAAGGTTTTCCAACGATGCGAAGCAGGGGGAAAGAGGCCCGGAAATATGGAGGATTTTAGGCAGACGTTGAAGGCCAAGTCAAACAAGAAAGTTACAAAATGATCTGATTCTTGGGTACTTGCGTCAGGGTACTCGCGTCACCGGGGGCTCGATTGGGAGACGCGGTAGTCAACGCTCGGACGCAACCGATCCCCGGTGCCGGCTTACGCTTGCCACGGATTCACGATCGACTTGGCGAGGTCGTCGAAGTGCTTTATGTTGCGCGTGGCGAGTATGGTCCAGGAGCCGAGCACGACGCCGCAGGCTAGGAACCCGCGGTTTCACAAAACCCGATCGGAAGCGGCGGCCTTGCCGGCACGCTTCCTGCGCATCCCCTCGCGCGCCAGCCGGGCAGCTTCGTTCATCCGCTCGATCGACTCAATCTTCTGCGGCCAGGTCCTCGACTTCAGGTACTGCCGCATCGCAGCTTTTGCCCGCGCATTGGACGCGGTCTTCTGTTCGTCGATCTTGAGCGCATCTTCCGTCATTTGGCTCCGCCTTTCGCGCTATCGAGGACTCGGGTCAGGCGGTCAGAAAGCCCGAAGCGCGCGGCGAGCACCGAAAGCGCATCCAGGTCCACTTCGTTCCCGTCTAGGAACAGCATAACGCGGGCATAGTCCTTGCCTCTGCCCACCTGGAGGGCAATTGCGCATAGATGTTCCGGCGTAAAAACCCGCGTGGCGACTCCGTCGTAGTCCGTGTCGGCTGCTTCGCGGATCGCCTCTGCGATCAAAGCATTGGCGTCGGTGAGAATCTGCACCGGCCACTTATCGAAACGAACGTGCTCGCCTTCCACCTGTCCGCCCTGCGCTCTAAGCGCATTATAGACAGGAGTCAATGAGACGATTGGTCCGGAAGAGGCCGGAAGGAAGACGAAGATGTCCAGATCTTCTGTCTGCATGGCCGGCAGATAAAAAGACGCACCGATGGCCCCTCCGATCGCGTAGTTCACAAGAACGCGATCCGCTACTAGACGATTGAGCGCTTCGAGCGCAGCTCGCACAAACGGCTCCAGAATGGCATTACCATCTTAGACCGGTTCCAGAATTCACGTGACCCCTTTTGAGGGAGGTGAAAGGTGGCATTTTCTTGAGGAAAATGCCACTCAGCAGCCGCGGTCCTGGGGAATAGCAATTCTGGAACCGGTGTAATGCCGAGCACCCTCAGCCAACCGGCTTTCTCGTTCCATTGTTTTGCCGCCCCCTGCGTTTATTTCCACGGATTCACGATCGACCTGGCGATGTCGGCGAAGTGCTTTACGTTGCGCGTGGCGAGAGTGGCGTGGGAGGCAAGCACGATTCCGGCGATCATGGTGTCGCGCGGGTCGCGCGGCCGCACTGTCCTTTGCCCGGCGGCTTCAAGTTCCGCCGCCTGTTGCGCCGCCGCATGGTCAAAAGCAGCAACGCGATCTTGAATCTTCTCGTTCAGCAGGAGCTCAAAGGAGCTTAATCGCAAAGCCTGACGCTTTCCAGCCGCCATGGCGAGGAGCCCTGAACGAATCTCATAGACATTGAGCGAAGTAGTCCAGATCGAAGAACGCGGCTGGCTATCCAGCCAAAGGACGACGCGAGGGTCGGGCGACTCCCGCATAAACTCCGAGATCACATTGGTGTCGAGGACGATCACGGTTTGAACTTGGGAATTTGCATGCGAAAGCCGCGAATCTCAGGAATTTCCTCGCCCTTTTTGAGACCGATTCCCTGCCCGCTAAAGAGCGCCACCATCTCGGAGCCCAGCCCGCGTTTCGGCTCCTCCTTGGACAGCGCGTCGTTAAGGATTTCGCGAGCTTCGGCCTCCATGCTGCGGCCGTTGCGCTTGGCGCGGTGCTGGATGCGCTCCTTCACACGGTCGTCGAGATTGCGGATAAGAATCTGGGCCACGGCGTCCTCCGTTGATAGCATGATAGCACACGGCAGGCGTCAGGGGTCAGGGATCAGGGATCAGGGGTCAGGGATCAGGACCGGAGGCTCTGTTGGGGGAACGAGCAGGGAAATGCGACAGGCCGCGTACGCGCGTGCGTCCAAGAGCCTGTTCCTCCACTTCCCGATTCCCTTGTTCCCTTGTTGCCTCGTTCCCTTGTTCCCTCGTTCCCTTGTTCCCTGGGCGCCTTGTTCCCTGCTTTTCTCACTCGGCGTACTTCACCGAGCAGCCGTAAGAGCGCGTGTAGGGCGTGGCGACGGGCTTGCCTGCCATGGCCTGTGTGAGCGCGTCGTTGAGGTAGTTGTCCGCGCCTTTAATGTCTTCGACGTCGGGGGTGGGGCGGTTGTCGATGGCGCCTTCGTAGATCAGCTTGCCCTGGGGATCGATGACGTACATCTCGGGCGTGGTCCTGGCGCCGTACAGGCGGCCGAGCTTGCCGCCGGGATCCATCAGCACCGCGGTGGGAGCGGCATGCATGCGCGCGAGATAGTCATTCTCCTCGGCGGGCGTCACGTAACCCTGCTCGCCCGGCGCCGAGGAGATGACGGTGAACCAGACCGCGCCTTTGGCCGTCCACTGCTTTTGCAGCGACTGCATATTGCCGGATTCGTACTGCTTGCGCGTGTAAGGGCAGCCCTGGTTGTGCCACTCGAGCACCACGTATTTGCCGCGGAACTGGCTGAGGCTCTCGGTTTGGCCGCGCGAGTCAGTGGCGGTGAAGGCGGGCGCGGGAGCGCCAACGCGCGCGGTTTGCGCGGCGGCGGAGAGAACCATTGCGGCGGCAAGTGCGACAAAGGTTAAGAGACGGGTGATCGAAGGAATGAAGGATCGGGATGCCATGACAGTTAACCTCCTGAGAAAGAATTCAGACGATCAACCGGGGGAAGACTTCCGGGTTTACATCAATTCGACGTTTGTGCGGCGGCCTGGGTTGCAGTGCGCGGCAGGCCGGCGATTGCATCGGTCACGATGCCGGGAGTGAGCACTTCCGGCAGGAGCCGTGGGCTCTCTTCTCCCGGGACATAGAGTGCGTAGGCAGGCACGCCGCTGCGGCCGAGATCGGCAAGGGCCTGGGCGATGGCTTGGTCGTGACGGGTCCAGTCGGCGCGGAGGAGGACCACGTTGGCGTTGGCGAAGGCCTGCCGGACCTGGGGCTGGCTAAGGGCCACGCGCTCGTTTACCTGGCAGCTCAGGCACCAGCTGGCGGTGAAATCGACGAAGACGGGCCGGCCCTGCGCCTGGTAGCGGCTGACTGCGTCCACGGACCAGGGCTGCCAGGCGGAGGCCGGGTTTGCGGTTCCGGACTGGGTGGAGGTTGCGGCGGGTTGTTCGGCGAGCCGGGGGCTGAAGGCGCAGAGCGCGATCACGGCGACGACGATGAGCGCGGCCACGGCGGTGGACCAGCGTTTCGCCGGCCAGCGGCCGAGGAACCAGCCGGCGATGGCCAGAAGCAGGAAGCTGCCGAGAAGAGCGGCGAGGACGGCGGCGCCGTAAGCGTTGGCGAGCACCCAGGCCAGCCAGATGACAGTGATGAAGATGGGGACGGAGATGGCCTGCTTGAGCACATCCATCCACACGCCGGGGCGGGGCAGCAGGCGCGTCCATGCGGGTTGCAGGGTGAGCGCGGCGTAAGGCGCGGCGAGGCCGAGGGCCAGCGCGGTGAAGACGGCAAACGTGACCGCGGGCGAGGCGTTGAGCGCGTAGCCAATGGCCGCTCCCATGAAGGGCGCGGTGCAGGGCGTGGCTACCACCACCGCGAGCACGCCGGTGAAGAAGCTGCCGGTGTAGCCCTGTTTGGCGGCCAACGAACCGCCGGCGCCGGTGAGGGTGAGGCCGATTTCGAACTGGCCCGCGAGCGAGAGGCCGAGGAAGAAGAGCAGGCCTGCGATGAGCGCCAGAAAAACGGGCGACTGGAACTGGAATCCCCAGCCGAGCGAGGCCCCGGCGGCGCGCAGGGCGAGCAGAGCGCCTACAAGAATCCAGAAGGAGACGAGGATGCCCGCGGTGTAGACGAAGCCGTGGGTGCGCAGCTTGTGCTTCTCTTCGTTGCCGGAGTTGACCAACGCGAGTCCCTTCAAGAACAGCACGGGAAAGACGCAGGGCATGAGGTTGAGAATGAGGCCGCCGAGAAAAGCGAGGCCGGAGACGCGGGCCAGCGCCGTGAAGGAGAACGAGGGCGAAGCGGGCGCGACGATGCCCGGCTGCGCGGAGAGCTCATAAGCACGGCCGCCGGAGAGCTCGAGAACGCCGTTCAGCTGCGCGGGATTGGCGGTGAGATTGGCGTCTTTTTTGAGTTCGAGGATCAGGCCTTTGGTCGTGGACGCGAATTTTTGCGGGGACGGATTGTCGAGGATGTCCTGATCATCAGGAAAGAAAACGGCGGAGGATTCCCGCCGGCCGGTTTCCACGCCCAGACGAAATCCCTCCTTCGTGGGCTGGAACACGGCCTTGAAGCCGGCCGGCAAAGATGTGGGGAGGGTGTTGGCGAATCGCTTCAGGAGTTCCGAATCGAGAGAGGATCCGGAGGCGACCGGCGGGGCTTTCGAGAGCAGATGGAGCGTGACTTCCAGGTCGGCTTTGCCGGGAATGCACACTTCGCGGCAAACCAGCCAATCCACTTTGGCGAGGAGAACGGCCGGGCCTTCCTTTACGTTCTCTGCGACGTGAAGCTGCAACGGAAACAGAACTTCATTTTCGTAGCCGAAATCCATCAGTGGCCCGAGCGGGAGCCGGCTGGGCGCGGGAAACTGCAGGGGTCCGGCGGTCACGCCCTGGGGCAGCGTCCAATGAATGTGGGGCGGCTCGCCGGAGTCGCCGGCATTTCTCCAATAGATATGCCAGCCCGGCTCGAGCGTGAAATACAGCCCGATGCCGTTGTTGGCGCCGGGATAAAGCTGGTCTTGCGGAACCACGAGCTGCACGTGCAGGTGCAGCGCGTCGGCGGAACTCGACAGAGCCGGCGCGGGCAGGGCCGCGGCGAGCATTGCGAACAAAGCGACGATGGAGCGGAATCCGCGCATGGTTGAGGAACAACCGGCTCCTGACGATTGGACTCAGTTTATCGGACTGGGGGCTCGGAGGGGCGTTGTAGGGTCGGTTGGGTCTGTGCTGTCCCACCCTTGAATCACAGAACGATTCAAGGATGGGGCACCCAGCTTTGTGGTTCGGGACGCGGAGGACCGTCGCTAGGTTTGCAGAGAAGAGCGTTTGGCGTGCTCGCGATAGATGCAGTCATTCTGGATGCACTTGACGCCGGCCAAGCGGGCGCGGGCTACGGCTTCGTCGTGGATGATGCCGTCCTGGAGCCAGAGATAGGGAATGTGGAGGCGGATCGCGTCGTCGACGATGGGGGGCACATTTTCCGAGGCGCGGAAGACATCGACGAGGTCGATTCCCTGCCCTGTCTGCTCGCGTGCGGCGGCATGCGCGGCGTCGAGGTCGCGGTAGCAGGGATTGCCCAGGATTTCAGTGAGCTTGGGATTGACAGGGAAGACGCGGTAGCCGTTGGCGGCCAGATACTTGCCGATGTGGTAGCTGGCGCGTGAGCTTTTGTCGCTCATGCCGACTACGGCAATGGACTTCGCGTTGCGCAGCATTTCATCGATGAGGGCGGGATCGTTGGTCATGGTGGCTCAGTTGTCAGTGGCCAGTTGTCGGTGGTCGGTTCTCTGTTTTGAACGCTACACTTCGAGGTCGTCGTCGTCTTCACTGGCGGCGGGTACGGCGGTGCCGCGGCGCTTGGCCAGCAGATAGCCGCGCAGGAACGGCTCGAGGTAGCCGTCGAGGACCTTGTCGACGTCGCCGACTTCGACCTTGGTGCGGTGATCCTTGGCCATGCGGTAGGGCTGCAGGACGTAAGAGCGAATCTGCGAGCCGAAGTTGATTTCGAGCTTGGAGTCTTCGAGCTTCTTACTCTCCGCGCGCTTCTTTTCGAGCTCAAATTCATACAGACGCGAGCGCAGCATCTTCATGGCCTTGTCGCGGTTCTTGTGCTGGGAGCGCTCGTTCTGGCACTGGACGACGATGCCGGTGGGAATGTGCGTCATGCGCACGGCGGAGTCAGTGGTGTTCACGTGCTGGCCGCCCTTGCCGCCGGAGCGGTAGGTGTCGATGCGCAGGTCTTCGAGCTTGAGATCGACGTGGATGGATTCGTCGATTTCGGGCGAGACGTAGACCGAAGCGAAGGACGTGTGGCGGCGCTTGGCGGAATCGAAGGGCGAGATGCGGACCAGGCGATGGACGCCGCTCTCGCCGGCGAGCTGCCCGAAGGCGTATTCGCCGAGGATGGTGAAGGTGGCGGATTTGATGCCGGCCTCTTCGCCGTCCTGGTAGTCGTTCATCTCGGTCTTGAAGCCTTGCTGCTCGGCCCAGCGCAGATACATGCGCATGAGCATCTCGGCCCAGTCCTGGCTTTCGGTGCCGCCGGCGCCAGGATGCACGGTGACGATGGCGTTGAGGGCGTCGGCTTCGCCGCTGAGCATGGTGCGGGCTTCGAGCGCGTCGGCGAAAGCACCCAGCTCCTTGATGCTCTTGTCCAGATCCAGGAGAACATCTTCCCCCTCGCGGGCCAGCTCGAAGTAGGCTTCGATGTCGCTGGTGCGGCGGACGAGCTCCTCGTCGTCGGCGACGAGGGTTTCGAGGCGCTTTTTGTCGCGCATGAGCGGCTTGGTCGCGTTTGGGTCAGACCAGAGGGCCGGATCGGCGAGCTTCTTTTCTATGTCGGCGAGTTCCCTGCGGAGGCGGGCAGGGTCAAAGATACTCCCGCAGGTCGCGCGTTTGGTCGCGCACCGGAGCGTAGGCGAATTCGAGATCGTTTAGCGACATGCTCTTTTGACCCGACTTTGGATTAGCAAATTAGCGGAGCTAGCGGAGTTAGCGGCGTTAGCGGAGTTCCTGACGCATCGCGCACCAACTGGCAACGGCTATGGATAGTATGACACAGAGCCAGGCGAAGAGGTCGCCGTGGGCGGTGTAGAAGGTGATGTCGCTGCGGAAGGCGAACTGGGCGGGCAGCGCGTCTACCTGGTGGCGGGGAATGCTCTGGCGAACGCGGCCGTAAGGGTCGATGACCGCGGTGACGCCGTTGTTGGTGTCCCTCAGTAGCCAGCGGCGGTTTTCGATGGCCCGCATGCGGGCCATGTTGAAGTGCTGCCAGGGAGCGCTGGTGTCGCCGTACCAGCCGTCGTCGCTGATGTTCACCAGCACCTCCGCGCCCTGGCGCGCAAACTGGCGAATCTGGTCGGCGAAGACGGATTCATAGCAGATGAAGACTCCGTAGCGATGCGTCTGGCCATCGGGGCCCTCGATGTGGAAGACCCTGACCTGGTCGCCGGGCGTGTAGGCCGCAACTTTGCCGGTGAGTTTGTGCGCAAAGAAGAGCAGGCGCGCGAAGGGCACGTATTCGCCGAACGGGACGAGGTGAATCTTGTCGTAGCGGCCCACTTCGGCGCCATCGGCGCTGAAGATCACGGCGGAGACGTAGTCCTGCCAATCGTTATCGGCGGCGGAAAAGTGGGAGCCGATGGCGTTGACGATGAGCGGCGCGTCTTCGGTGCGGGCGATCTGCGGCATGGAGTGCTGGAAGCGCGGATCGGATTCAAAGAACGGTGCCGGCGATTCCGGCCAGACGACGAGATCGGGATGTGCCGGCTGCGCGGGACATGGAGGGTTGAGCGTGGGCGCGCCGGTTTGGGGGATTCCGGCGATGTAACTCTTGCACTGCTCGGCGGCGAGGCGCGTAAAGTCGGCCATGTGCCGGTCCCACTCGCCGGGGCCCTGCCAGTAGCCGGTTCCGGCCACGTCGAGATTGGGCTGGATGAGGACAGCGGTGGCGGAGGTCGGCGACGCTTGGGGATATTTGTCGGACCAGGTCGCCCCGACCGCGACGATTGCGAGCGAAATCCCTGCAAGCGAACCTGAGATTGTGCGCTTCCCGAGGACGAAGCTCCCCGCTGCCAGCGCATTGACTGCGACCAACAGAAACGTGATGCCATAGACGCCCGTCCAGGGCGCGAGCTGGCTCACGAAGCCGTTGTCGACCTGGGAGTAGCCGAGCTGATCCCAGGGTACGCTGGTGATGCGGGCGGCCGCCAGTTCCAGGGCTGTCCAGAGAAACGGCGCGAAGGCCAGAGCGAGCCGCGTGGAGCCGGTGGCGCGGCGCACCAGCACGACGCCCCAGCCGAAGAGGCCGAAGTAGAGGCCGAGAACCAGGCTGAAGCCGACGAGCAGCAGCGTGGGCGCGAATGGCGGCATGTCGCCGTAACGCGACATGGTGTCGCGAATCCAGTAGCAGTTGCCGATGTACCAGAGGAAGCCGCAGAGATAGCCGAGCAGGAAGGCGCGGCGGAGCGGGTGAGGGCGGGTTGAATCGCCGCGCGCGAGCAGGGCGCACAGGAGCGGAACCAGCGCGAACCAGGCAAAAACGGAGCGCCAGGGTGGCATGGGGCCGGCGATGGGAAACGGGAGCTCCAGCAGGGCGGCGGAGAGGACCGCGGCGGCCCACGATTGCCAGCTTGCGAGACGCAGGGATGCCGGCCGCGCGGTTGAAGTCTGCATACAGGGCAGAGTTTAAAGCATTTGGCCGGGGCGCGTGGAGAACAGGGAAATCCGGGTTACAATCGACAGCATGATCGTGGCGGTTATTGTCATGCGGTTGCTCACGGCGATGTTCTTTGTCGGCCTGGTGGGGTCGGCCGTGGTGGTGCTGATCAGCTTTATTGAAGACGGGAAAGAGCTGTTCGGGAAAGATTAGAGCGTATCGACAATTCGATGACCGGCTTGCGGAGAAGAGACCAGACCCCGGCAAAGGTTTGAGCTACGGCGGATGAGTTACAGATCCTTCAACTCCGTGGGAAGCAGGATGTGCATCCAACTCCGCTCCGGATTAGAGCGATCAAGTTCAGGCAGCGAAAACAGGAATCGCGAGAGCCTTTACGCAGGGGCTGAAGCCCGCATTCATTTTGGGACTGCCTTCGGCACGACTGAAGTCGTGCCCTGATACAAGTCGCGCGACGTTTCGAGTCTTTCAGCTCATTGCGGCCGTGCGTGCTCTCAAAACTTATGCGCCCTTTCAAGACCGAATCTTTACAGCCGGATTTTAGGAGAATCGGCCCAAGCGGGCGTATGCTGGCAAAAGAGAAATCCGCTCTCTCGAAATTCGGCCTCCTCGATGTCTCGGTAACAGTTCTGCGTGGAACGCCTGGCGGCCCAGAGGAATTCACGGGTCGCAGGGATCGAGTCCGGCTCTTGTTGCAAACTCTGCACAACCGGGAATCGAGGCGACGATGCGATCCGATCTGGTGTACTCAGCCGCACTCAAAATAGAAAACCGTTTTTTGCTGGCCACCACCGTGATGCAGGCGGTGCGCAGGCTGCACATCAATTCAACGCGGACCGAAGATACAGCCAACCGGGTGCTGGTGGATGTGGCGCGCGGCCGCTACGCGCACGGAGAGTTACCTGCGATCGCGCCTCCTCCGGCGATCGACCTGCTGCTGATTGCGCCTCCGGCGTGATGGGCGGAAACGGATGCCCCGGTTTCTGACCGCCTGAATTTGTGCGTTTCGATTGAGGTTCGCGCTATCCCAGCTTGGTACGTCAGCAAGCGGTCACAGACCGATTGCCGCAGGCGGGTAGATGCGAGCAAATCTAATGGATGCAATTTGAGGCCGCGGGAATGGGAGTTTGAGGGCCTGTGCGCGCCGGTCCCGTGAGGATTGGTGGATGGCTCAGTTCGCAGAGACGCAGACCGCAGGGGCTAAAGCCCGCTTCTTTTTATGCGCGCTTGCGGCACGGCTGAAGCCGTGCCCTTTCAAAACAGTGCCGAATGAAGTCGCTCCCTTTCAAAACAACTCCGAATAAAGCTGTGCCCTTTCAGAACAATTTCGAATCCGGACTATACCGAATATTAATATTCGTTGACACTCGAATGTTTCGGACATAGACTCAGCGCAGGGCGGTGGTTTCGCTCTCCCGATTCCAGAACGCCGGCCGCGCACCGGCATATACGCAATGGCATCCACACGAACGACCGTTGCCCCCCCGTCCGACCGCGTAAGGCTCATCGTGGCATCCTCCGTGATGCTCACGTTCATCTCCTTCTGGCGCGCAGCCGCCATTGTTCTCAACGATCTTGGGTCATCAGCCTTCTACGCCGGCGGCATTGCCGAGCAGGCCGTGGGCGCGGCGGCGCCGTGGTTCATCCTGGGCATCATGCTGTTCAGCTTTGCGGTGCGCGCGGTTTACGTCGAGAGCTGCTCGATGTTCACCCGCGGCGGCGTGTACCGGGTGGTGAAGGAAGCCCTGGGAGGCACCTTTGCCAAGCTCAGCGTGTCGGCGCTGATGTTCGACTACATCCTGACCGGACCGATCTCCGGCGTGTCGGCCGGGCAATACATTACCGGCCTGATGAACGAGCTGATGACGGTGGCCAACCAGAGCCACTGGCTTCCGCCGGCGCTGATGACCGCACAGGGGCATCCCTTCCAGTTCGACATGAATTACACCTCGGCGCTGTTTGCGGCGGCGGTGACGACCTACTACTGGTGGCAGAACATCAAGGGGATCGAGGAGTCGAGCGGCAAGGCGATGCAGGTTATGCAAATCACCACGGTGATGGTGGTGATCCTGCTGGGCTGGGGCGCGTACTCGGTCTTTATCCGCGGCGTTCATCTTCCGCCCTCGCCGATCCCGTCGCATCTGCATTTCAGCCAGGACGCGCTCGGTTTTCTGCGCGGCTGGCACCTGCCGATCCTGGGAATGTTCGGAGTCCTGATGGCCTTCGGGCACTCCATCCTGGCCATGAGCGGCGAGGAGAGCCTGGCGCAGGTGAACCGCGAGATCGAGCACCCCAAGCTGAGGAATCTGAAGCGGGCGGCGATCGTGATTGCGATCTACAGCCTGATCTTCACCGGCGGAGCAACGCTGCTGGCGTCGATGCTGATTCCGGACGGTCCGCGAACGCAGATCTACGCGGACAACCTCATCGCCGGCCTGGCGATGTACATGGTGGGGCCGATGTTCTGGCGCATCGTCTTCCGCATTTTCGTGGTGCTGGTGGGGTTCCTGATTCTATCCGGCGCCATCAACACCTCGATCATCGGCTCGACGGGCGTGCTGATGCGGGTGGCCGAAGACGGAGTTCTGACCGACTGGTTCCGGATGCCGCACAAGAAGTTCGGCACCAGCCATCGCATCGTGAACCTGGTGTTCATCCTGCAGATGTTCACCATCGTCGCCAGCCGGGGCAATGTGATCACCCTGGGCGAGGCTTACGCGTTCGGCGTGATCTGGTCGTTCACGTTCAACAGCCTGGCCATGCTGGTGCTGCGCTGGAAGTATCACGGCGAGCGCGGCTGGAAGGTACCGCCCAACATCCGCATCGGGAAGACCGAGGTTCCGGTGGGGCTGATCTCGGTGTTCATGGTGCTGCTGTGCACCGCGGTGGTGAACCTGTTTACGAAATCCGTGGCCACGGTGAGCGGCATCGCCTTTGCGGCGGCGTTCTTCATCATCTTCACGGTTTCAGAGCGCAAGAACCTTCGGTTGCACGCCAAGACCGCGCGGCAGATGAAGGATCATTTCCAGCTCGAACACCAGGACACGGTGAGCCGGGAGTCGGTTGCCATAAGGCCGGGCGGCACCATGGTGACCATGCGCGATCCGTCGAACCCGCTGGCGCTGAAGTGGACGCTGGCGCACACCCGAACCGAGGAAAAAGACATTGTGGTGATCAGCGTGCGGCTGATGGGCGTGGGCGGCCCGGAGTTTCTGAGCGCCGAGCAGCAGAGCTTCAGCGAGCACGAGCAGATGGTGTTTACCAAGGCTGTTTCGGTGGCGGAAAGCTTCGGCAAGAAAGTATCGCTGCTGGTGGTTCCGGCGGGAGACATCTTCGCGGCCCTGGTGCAGGGCGCGAATTCGCTGGAAGTGGATTCAGTGGTTTCAGGGATTTCGAGCTCGATAACCGCGGAGGACCAGGCGTTTCACATGGGACAGGCCTGGGAGGCGCTGCCGCAGCCCAAGCGCCAGTTCAATTTCTACGTCATCGGCCCGGAGGGTGAAACCAAAGTCTTCTTCATCGGCCCGCACGCGCCGGCCCTGAGCCCGGAGGACGTGCAACTGGTGCACCGGCTGTGGCTGAACATGCGCCGCGATCCCTCGGCGGCGGATTTGCACCACAGCGACATCATCACCTACGCGCTGACCAGGCTGGCCGGACAGTACGCGCGGGAGAAGGCGGAAATTCTGCGCGACCTGCACAACTGCCACGCCGCGGAAGCGACCGACAAACTTCGCTATGGGAACCAGGACTCTGCCTCGGCAACCGGATTCAGCCCGTCGCAGCGCGCGGTGAAGCAGACGCGGGACCAGTAAAACAGGGAACAAGGGAACTAGGGAACAAGGGAACAAGAAAACAAGACGCCGCGAAGCCTGATCCCGATCCGGAGCGGAGATCCACAGGCGGAGATCCACGAAAGACGTTAATGCGTCAACTTGCCGGTCCTTTTGCTCGCCTGTTCCCTTGTTCCCTAGTTCCCTCGTTCCCTGCCTTTACGCCGCGTATTCCTCGCCCGGCTTCCATGCGACAACCTTGACGCCCGGGTCGACCAGTGCGGCCAGTTGCCCGGGCGTGCCGGTGAGGGGCGGAAAGGTGCCGAAGTGAATCGGCAGGACGGTCTGAGGGGCGAGAAGGCGCACGGCCAGCGCGGCTTCCTTCGGTCCCATGGTGTAATGGCCGCCGATGGGCAGCATGGCGACATTGGGACGATATAGCTCGCGAATCAGCTCCATGTCGCGGAAGACCGCGGTATCGCCGGCATGGTAGAGCACGGGACCCTCCGCAATGGTGAGCACGAACCCCGCCGCCACGCCCACGTAGTGGACTCCCTTCTCGTCTTCGGCGCCTGAAGAGTGTTTGGCGTCAACCATGGTGGCCGACACGTCCGCAAGTTGAACAGAGCCGCCCAGATTCATGCCGATGGTCTTGGAGACACCCTTGGCGCCGACGTAGGCTGCCAGCTCGTAGATGGCCACTACGGTTGAGCCGTGCTTTTTGGCTACCGGCACGACGTCGGAGATGTGGTCGCCGTGGCCGTGGGTGAGGAGAATGAAGTGGATTTTGGAGGGCAGCGGGAAATCCGCGGGATATTTGGGATTCTGCGCGATGAAGGGATCGATGAGGAGGTTGGCGCCCGCCGGAGTGTGGACGAGCACGGTGGCATGACCCAGCCAGGTGATGCGGGTTGGATTGGTTGCGCTCATGGGATTCTCCTTGAGAACAGCTTTAAGCTATCAGCTGTCAGCTATCAGCTTTCAGCTCTTAGAACCCGTATAAAAACTCGGCCACGTGTTGGATTCACGTGCGTTGAAAGGGCACGGCTTTAGCCGTGCCGCTCGATGACAAGTTGAGTTTTGGGCTTTAGCCCCCGAGGGAGGATATTTTCAATCCTTTACATTCCCTCAGCGGCTAAAGCCGGGTCTCATTTGCCGCTTCCTCGGCACGGCTGAAGCCGTGCCCTTTCAAAGCCGTGAGTTTTTATACAGGCTCTTAGCTTTTAGCTCGTTATCCGCACATTCGAGAATTGCCGGCCAACGTCTTCTAAAAAGGACACTGGGCCAGGAAGTCCGGCCACATTTCTATCTCCTCGCTGAGGGTGATTTACCAGGACAAAGCTAAAAGCTAATGGCTCAAGGCTGATAGCTCTCATCGAGAAGTATCGCTTGACGCGCCTCGAAGGCAAGTGTAGGCTGGCTCAAAAGGCGAATATATGGCGAAAATAGAGCCACTCTTCCCTATCCTCCAGGATTCTTTCGACGAGAGGCCGATTTCCCGGCTGGCTCGCTCCGCGGCCGGCGCGCCGCTGGACTCCAACGGCTGCCTGACCGAATATCGGCCGCTGGAGTGCCGCTCCATTCTGAGCAAGACGACCTCGAAGCGGGGATTGCCCTTTACTCATGCGATCAACCCCTACCGCGGCTGCGAGTTTGCGTGCCGCTATTGCTACGCCCGGTACACGCACGAGTTTCTCGAACTGCGCGCGCCGGAGGAGTTTGAACGCAAGATCTACTTCAAGCAGAATGCCGCCTGGCTGCTGGAGCAGGAGTTGCGGCGGCTGAAGCCGGGCACCGAGATTGCGCTGGGCACGGCCACCGATCCCTACCAGCCGCTGGAACGGAAGCAGCGCATCACGCGGTCGCTGCTGGAAGTGTTTGCGCGGTTGGGCGGGTTCAAACTGGGCATTGTGACCAAGTCCACGCTGGTTGCGCGCGACCTGGATTTGCTGAAAGAGGTTGCCGGGCGCAACCAGCTCACCATCCACCTGACGGTGACGACCGTGAACGCGAAGTTGGCGCGGATGCTGGAGCCGCGCGCTCCGCGGCCCGACCTGCGCCTGCGCACGGTGGCCGCGTTGCGCCAGGCGGGCTTGCGGGCCGGCGTGATGTGCTCGCCGCTGATGCCGGGGATTACCGACAGCCGCAGTTCGATTGCCGCCGTGGCGCGGGCCGCTGCGGCCGCGGACGCGAGCTTTCTGGCGGCCGGCGCCTTGTTCCTGAAGCCCTGCTCGCAGCCGACGTTCTTCGCGTTTGTGCGCGAGCATTTTCCTGAGCAGTTGCCGGCCTACGAGCGGCGCTACGCGAAGAGCGCCTTCGTCTCCGCAGAATACAGGCAGCGGATTGCGGAGCTGGTGGAGTCGGTGCGGCGGGAATACAAGCTGGGGCGGCGGTATGCGGATCGGCCGGTGGATGGGGATGGGTTGTCTGCGGGTTTGGAAGCGGTCGCGGCTCAGCCTTGGTTGCCGTTTGCGGGGTAGGGGTTTGACGGCTTGATTTTTTTGGGGTGATTGGGGTTCGTGCTGGGTTGAGAAGGATAGGGGTGGGGTTCGTGTTGTCCCAGGTCCCAGAATCGGGACCTGGGGCACCCGTTTTCTTGCTGGAGCTTTTGGGAATGCCTTCGAGAACCCGTGGGAGCTCTAGCGGGTCATGATGACTTCCGAGACGCTGTCTTTGGCGAGGAACTGCTTGTGGCCGGACCAGCCGGTGAAGAGGCGCTCGATGCTGCGGTTGGTGAAGGCGCGCTGGATGGGGAAGGGCTGGGCGATCTGGACCTCCACATTGTCAGTGGCGGTGACGTGGAAGCGGCAATGCACGGTTTCCTGGCCTTTCAAGCGGGTATGAAAGAAGGCCAGAACCTGGCCGCCGGGATTGGTGGCCGCAAAGAGCTGGGCGACTACAGGCGCCACCAGCGGCTCGGGAAGGTAATCGAGGGCCGTCCACAGGAGCACCACGTCGAAGGTGCGGCCGGCGAAGTTGAGCGACTGGCCGAGAAAGCCCTCGACATTCCAGATGGGGTTGCCCTCCTCGTCGACGCCGGACTGCCAGTCTTCGCTGCAGGCATCGTGGACCAGGTCGGACAGAAAGACGCTGTGGCCGAGGTCGGTAAGGTAGTTGATGTTGTTGGGCGAGGTATAGCCGACATCGATGATGCGCAGGCCCGGTTCGGTCTGCAGGCGCCTGCGCAGCATGGCCCAGCCGCCGGAGTGGCGCGGCACTCTGGGACCGGCGGGGCTGTGAACGGCGACGGTAGAACCGCCGCTCTGCTTCTTGTCGAACCAGCTCAGCAACCTGAATTCCTCTAGCGGCCGGGCCAGCCAGTGGCGCGGTCACGCAGTCTTCTCGTCAGGCGGCTCCGCCCGGGGGATGCGCGCCGGCGCCATCCTGTCCCTTGGCCACGGTCTGAGTGAGATCGACTTTTCCGCGGAAAACGGCGTTGTCTTCCACGGAGAGGCGAAGCGCCTTGATGTCGCCCTCCACGGCGCACCCGGCGCGCAGTTCCACGCGGCCGCTGGCCACCACATTGCCCTGAACGTGGCCCAGAATCAGCACGTCTTTGGCGGAAAGGTCCGCGGCAACCTGGGCGGTGGGGCCGATCGTAAGCCGGCTTTCCGAGAGGCTGACGGTGCCTTCGACGCGCCCATCCACGATCAGGTCTTCACTGCCCTTCACTTCTCCGCAAATGATCACGCTTTTGCCGATGCGTGCGGGAGTACTCTCCACTGCCATGTTCATGTTCCTTCCATGGACCGCAAAAATGCCGCTGCCAGAATTGCGAAGGCGCCGCTGCCCGTTCCCCGTGGCCGCCCGCACCGGCGCGCGCCGGCTTTGGAGCGGGGGCAGGAGTTGCGCTTCTGGAACGCGAAAGGTCCTGCCCGCACTATAACAGCAACCCAGGGAGCGGCGCTCGAATCGCGGAAACCGGAGGGGGCGCGGGAGCGTCTAATGGGGAGTGGGTCCATCTTGCGCGGCCGCGCAAAGACGAGCAATCGAAAGGGGGCCGATGCCCGCCGAGCACGTGGTTGTGGGCAGGCTGATTGCGCTGATTTGCCTCCCGGCGTGCTGGGTCTTGTCCGGCGCGGCCTTCAGCCCGGCCCAGCCGGGGGCTAGGGATGCGCTCACGCCGGCCGAGGGCCAGGTGCTGGTGGATCGCGCCCTGGCCAACGAGGTGCGCGCGGCCCAGGACAGCGGGCATCCGATGCGCTACGTGCTGCGCAAAACCAGCCCGCGGCTGACCACCACCAAGGAAATCTTCGAAAGCAAAGACGGCGACGTGGCGCGGCTGATCGCGATCAACGACCAGCCGCTAAGCGCGGCCGGCGAGGGGAACGAGCAGGAGCGGCTGGACGGCTTGCTGCGCGACCCGGGACTGCAGCGGCATCGCAAACAGAGCGAGAGCGCGGACACCGGACGTGCGCTGGAGGTGCTGCGCGCACTGCCGGACGCATTCGTTTACCAATTTGCGGGCGCGGAGGACGGCCCGGCGGGAAGGGTGGAGAAATTCACGTTCAAGCCGAATCCGAACTACGATCCGCCCGACCTTGAAACTCACGTGTTGAGTGCGATGACAGGGGAGATCCGGATCGACGCCGCCAGCGAACGCGTGGTGCGCCTGGAGGGCCATTTGCAGCGCGACGTGGACTTTGGCTGGGGAATTCTGGGAAGGCTGAACAAGGGCGGCTCCATCGCGATCGGGCAGGCCAACGTGGGCGGCGGTCAATGGCGGACGGTGAGCTTCAAAATGTCGATGAGCGGACGGGTGTTTATCCGGACCCGCGTCTTCGATACGGCCGAGGAGGAGACGCAGTTTGCGCCGGTGCCGGTGGGGACGGGATACGCCAGGGCGATCGAGATCCTGCGGGCGGATCCGGTGGCGGTTGCAGCCGGTCATTGAATAGGGAATAGGGAATAGGGAATAGGGGACGGGAAAACGGAAAGCGGCCCATCCGCGCGGGAGGGGCCGCTTTGTTTGGGTTACTGCGTGGCGTTACTTCACCTTGATGATGATCATGGCGAAGGTGAACAAAGTGAGCGACTCGATAAACGCCAGGCCGATGAGCATGAACATCAGCAGACCGGCACGGGTTCCGGGGTTGCGCGCCAGGGCTTCGGTGGTTGAGCCGATGGCTCTTCCCTGGCCCAGGCCGCAAAGGCCGGCTGCCAGTCCCATGCCCAGGCCGACGCCGACGGGCACCATATCGATGGCGGCGGAACCGCCATCCGCGAAGGCCGGAAGGGCGAAGCACAGCGCCGCCAGGGCCATGAATACATATTGAAGTTTGCGCATAGTTCTCCTGCTTCCCTTGAGATTGACCGCCAGTGGGTGGTTGAGGCTCACCGTGCCGGCGTAAAGGCAGCTTCTAGCTACTAGCCTTTAGCTTCTAGCTTGTTCATCGGTGAGCCGAGGCTCTCAATTCGCCGATGCGATGGCTAGAGGCTAGTAGCTAGAGGCTAGAGGCTGTCTATACGCCTTTGGCCCCCTCACGCTTGCGGCCGTCCGATGGTGCGGAGCGGAAGCACTCTCCGCCGGAGTTGTTTCGGTGGTCAGTGAAAAGTGGTCAGTGGTCAGTTGTCAGCACCGAATCTGTTCACTGTTCACTGTTCACTGCCTTTAGTGCTCGTGCGAAACCGCCATCGCCAGATAAATGATCGACAGCAGCATGAAGACGTAAGCCTGAATGAGGGCCACGAAGAAGTGCAGCCCGAGAAAAATGGAGGGGGCTGCGAAGGGCATCAAAGAAAAACAGATGAGGGTGAGCAGATCGCTGGCCAGCATGTTGGCATAAAGACGGATGGTGAGCGACATCATGCGGGCGAGATGGGAGATGACCTCGACGGGGAACAGCAGCGGAGACATCCACCAGACCGGTCCGGCGAACTGCTTCATGTAGCCGATGAGCCCGTTGGCGCGAAGGCCTTGAAAGTTGTAGTAGAGGAAGGTGAGAACCGCAATGCCCAGGGGCACCACGGGCTGGCTGGTGGGGGTGACGATGCCGGGGACCAGGCCGATCAGATTGTTGAGCACGATAAACACGCCCACGCAGGTGACGAAGGCCTGAAAGCGCTCGTAGCCGTGCCCGATGACCTGTTCCGCCTGGCCGCCGACGAACTCGTGGATCATCTCGGCAATCTGCTGCGCGGGATTGGGATTTTCGACCGAGAGCGTAAGGCGCACGATGAGGAAGAACAGAACCATGCCGCAAGCCACCAGCAGCTCCATGGCGAATGTGTCGTCAATGGGCGCGGCGGGGTGGGCGGGATGAATGCCCACGGTTTGCAGCAAGGAAACCACAACGGGGCCGAACAGGTGATTCAACAAGCGCGTGAATGCGAGCGATTCCATGGTCGAAAACTGCGTCTTTCCGTTCCCGGCGGGATGGGTTCACGAGGGTCGCCGGAGGCTTAGTCGCGGAGCAGGCGAAGGGCCTCCCAGACAATGGCCAGAAGCGCGAGGGCCAAGCCGCAAAGAAGCGCCACACCGGATCCCTGAATATATTTCAGGCTACCATAAATGACCGCCGCAAAAACGATGAGGCGGAGCAGAAAGAAGACCACCGCGACCGAAGCTCCACGGGGCGTTTGCTTCTTGTCGAGCCTGGCGGTGATCACGCGGACCAGGCGGCGCCACTCAAAGATGCTGGCGGCGGAGACGGCGGTTCCGGCCCCCAGCATGGCGGCGTTGCGCCAGCCCGAGGCCTTCCAAAGGATGAGCGAGGCGAGCAGCCCCAAAATCAGGGTGATGCGGATGGCGCGCTTGAGCAGGGCCTCCAGGCCCTCATCCGTGAGATCGGCAAAAGGGTGGATTTCGTCGCTCATGATGAGGAGTCTGAGTTATCCTTTTCGGTCCCGTCTCCGATTTTGTCTTCCAGCTTGGGATCGGCGGCGAAGACCATGGCCATGCGGATGGCGCCGACCAGGCCGGAGATGATTCCGAACACGATGCCCGCCATGGCGCCCCAGGTCTGATGCAGGAGGTGATCGAGCCACACGCCAAGGAGCCAGCCGATGAATGCGGCGGAGGGCAGCAGCAGGGCGATTTGCATCATTTTTTCCGCCTGCACCCAGGCTCCGAAGAGACCGGGGCCCCCAGCAAGCCCGCGTTTGGCTTGCAGGGGTGGGAGACCTGAGGCGTTGGGGCGCGATTTCGAGTCCGGAATGGGGCGGTTGAAGGGCATCAGGGTCCAGAGAAAGGATACAGCGCCCGGCGGCGCGGCATACAGCGTGAAGCGGCAAGCGGGTATACTTCCCTTTTGGAGCGGAAGGAAGTTGCGTGTTCGATTCGGAGTTTGAGCAGAATCTCTTCGAGCTGCGCAGGACGAAGCTCAAAGAGATTGAGAAGCTGGGCGAGCCGGCTTATCCCAACCAGTTTCTTTCGACGCACACCGTAGCCGCGGTGCGCGCGCAGTGGGGCGGGGCCACGGGCGAGGAGCTCGAAGCCGCGCGCGTGACGGTGGCCGTTGCGGGGCGCATCATGGCCATCCGCGCACAGGGCAAAGCGGGCTTTGCCACGCTGCAGCAGGAGGGCGAGCGGCTGCAGATTTATGTGCGCCTGGACGCGGTGGGCGAGCAGGGATTCGCGCTCTACAAGCTGCTCGATCTGGGCGACCACATCGGCGTGACGGGATATCTTTTCCGCACCCGCACCGGCGAGCTGACGGTGCATGTGGAGAAGCTCAAGTTTCTTGCCAAGGCCATGCTGGCGCTGCCGGAAAAATTTCATGGCCTGGCCGACGTGGAGCTGCGCTACCGGCAGCGGTATGTCGATCTGTTCGCCAATCTCGAAGCCCGGGAAGTGTTTGTGAAACGGGCCAAGGTGCTGCGCGCGCTGCGCACGTTCTTTGACAGCCGCGGCTATCTCGAAGTGGAAACGCCGATGATGCAGCAGATCGCCGGCGGCGCGGCGGCGCGGCCCTTCCGCACGCACCACAATGCGCTCGATATGGATTTGTTTCTGCGCATCGCGCCGGAGCTTTATCTGAAGCGGCTGGTGGTGGGCGGGCTCGATCGCGTGTACGAGATCAACCGCAATTTTCGCAACGAGGGCGTGAGCACGCAGCACAATCCCGAGTTCACGATGCTGGAGTTTTACCAGGCGTATGCGAATTACCAAGACCTGATGGATTTGACGGAAGAGCTGATGGCGTTTGTGGCGCGGGAGGTGAATGGGACTACGGTTGTCGAGTTTGGCGGGCACACGATTGACTTGGCGAAGTGGACGCGGCTGACGATGGAAAAAGCAATCATCCAGTGCTGGCCTAAGGAGCTCGGCACGCCTCCTTCACTTCAAGACCTGACAAGCGGCGCGGGTCTAATCGAGGCTCTCCAGCGGGGAGAGCGAACAGTTTCGTCGACGGTCGGAATGTCCACGTTTCCTGATCCCGATGATGCGATCGAGAGAATTCAGACGCACGCGTTTTGGTTTTCGCAGATCCGCGAATCCCTTGAAAGAGAGGAATCATTGGGCAGGGCCATTTACGGCATATTCGAGCAGATCGTCGAACCCAACCTCATCCAGCCCACCATCATCTACGACTATCCGACCGAGGTTTCGCCGCTGTCGAAGCAGAAGCCTGACGATCCGGCGCATGTGGAGCGGTTTGAATTTTTTGCCGGAGGGTTTGAGCTGGGGAATGCCTTCAGCGAGCTGAACGATCCGGTGGAGCAGAAAAAGCGATTCGAGGATCAACTCACCCAGCGCGCCGCCGGCGACGAAGAGGCGCACCAGATGGACGAGGATTACGTGCGCGCGCTGGCTTACGGATTGCCTCCGACGGGCGGCGAGGGCATCGGCATCGATAGGCTGGTGATGCTGCTGACGGGTTCCAAATCCATTCGCGACGTCATTCTCTTCCCGCTGATGCGGAAAGAGCAGGGACTAAGGGACTAAGGGACTGAGGGGCTAAGGAGAAAAACGATGGGGCAATCATTCAAAGATTTGGTCGTTTGGCAGCGATCCATCGAACTCACGACAGATGTCTATAAGCTGACCTCAAAGTTCCCCGAATCCGAACGCTTTGGCCTAACCAACCAGATGCGCAGAGCTTCCGTGTCTGTTGCGAGCAACGTCGCGGAAGGTTACGGCCGCACAACAAAGGGCGAGTATGTGCAGTTTCTCGGACATGCTCGTGGGTCATGTTCGGAGCTTGAAACACAAATCGTAATCGCCAAAAACCTTGGATTTGGCTCAACTCAAAATCTTCAATCTGCCGAGACCCTCTGTAACGACGTGGGCAGGTTTCTCGGCGCGCTGATCAGGTCCATTCGAGCAAAGCAGTCCCCGGCCCCTTAGTCCCTTAGTCCCTATTACGCACCACAACGGAGCCTGAAGTACCTTGAACATTCTTTTCGTCGGCGATATCTTCGGAAGCGCGGGGCGCAGGATTGTGCGCGAGCACATCGGGCATTTGCGCAAGACGCACGCGGTGGAGCTGACGGTGATCAACGCCGAGAACGCGGCCGGCGGGTTTGGCTTGACGCCGCCGCTGGCCGAAGAGTTCTTCGACCTGGGCGGCGACGTGCTGACCACCGGCAATCACGTGTGGGACAAGCGCGAGCTGATCGAGTATTTGAATTCCGCCACGCCGGAGAGCGATGGGCGGGCGCGGCGCGTGCTGCGGCCGGCGAATTTTGCGCCGGGGCTGCCCGGCTACGGCGTGTATGAAGGAACCACCGGAAGCGGCGTGGAGTACGCGGTGGTGGACCTGATGGGGCGCGTGTTCATGAACGCGACCAACGACCCGTTTCATGCGGCCAATACGTTGCTGGTTGGCATCAAGGCCAAGGTGATCGTGGTGGACTTTCATGCCGAGGCCACCAGCGAGAAGGTGGCGATGGGCTGGCACCTGGACGGGCGGGTGACCGCGGTGCTGGGCACGCATACGCACGTGCCCACGGCCGACGAGCGGGTGCTGCCGGGCGGTACGGCGTACCAGACCGACGTGGGCATGAGCGGGCCCTACGACAGCATCATCGGCGTGGAGAAGGAGATGGTGCTCAGCCGTTTTCTTACCGGGATGCCGGGGAAATTCGAGGCCGCAAAAGGAAACCCCAAGATGTGCGCGGCGCTGATCGGATGCGATCCCGAGACGGGGCGGGCTTCGAGCATTCAGCGCATCATGCTGGGAGAGTAGTGGGCTTTCCGGGTCATGGTCCGGCTGAGGGTTGAGGTTTCCCACCCTTTCACGAAGAACGTGAAAGGATGGGGCACCCAGGTCTTCGATGGGTGCAGGGATAGGCTTTATCCCGAGGGTACGGGCTTGGCGTTTTGCTCCGCGTTGGAGGGCGGGACCGGTTTTTCGCCCGCAAGGCCGGCGGAAACATGGGTGGCCTTCAGCAACCTTCCCTTGCCATTGAAGACGAGGCTCCAGGCCATGGGACGCGGTGAGGCCGACATGTCAGTGAAATGAATGATCGCCCCGCCCTGGGCCGGAATCTCGAGGATGGGCGCGGAAGCGGCGGGGAACTTGCGGGTCCCGGACATCGCTCCCTCGGGCGCGGCCAAGGGATTGGCGCCGGCCAGAGCGGCGTAGCAGAGAGCGGTTCCCAGCCAGGCGGGCGATGCGCCGCTCTGGTCCGGCTGGTCTTCAGCGCGGATGCGATTGAAGGCCGCGATGGTGAGCGCGTTGATGGGCGCGGGCGAGAAGAGCGAATAGCTGCGGCGCAGGATGGGAACGATGCGCAGGCGGCCCTCGCCGTTGCGTGGAATGGAAACCGAAAACACGCTCACATCGCCGGCGCCGTTGTTGCGCGTGAAGCGCAGAAACAGGTGATTGGACAGCGCCGGGCAAACCAACTGGCTGTAGCTCCACTTGCCCTGGTTGAAGGCAATGTCGGCAAAGCCCGCGCGCTCGGCGATGGAGGATTCGGCATCGGCCTCGATAAGGCGGTCCGGTTCGGTCATCTCTTCAGGCGAGCGCAACTGGATGGAGCGGGCGATTTCCATGGGTCCGGCGCCGGGCGGAAACGGAGTGGGCACGGAGCGCGCCGGCACCGGCTTGGCGTTGGCCGGAACCGCGGCGGCGGAATCGCCGGCGGCCTGCGGGCGGCATGGAACGAAAGTGGCGGCCATCGCCGCGAGGGTCAAGGCCACAGAGAGAGATTTGAAGCGCACCATGCTACCGTTAGAGTACCACTGCCTGGGGCGGATTTTGGGACGAGTGCAGTGCAGAAAAAGGCAGCCCGCGTTTGCGGGCTGCCTTCGATTTTTCCAGGAATGGAGGCGGTTATAGCCCGGCGTGATGGCCGGCCGCGGGCTTGCGGTGAACCACGGGCGCCGCTTTCTTTTCAAGCTGCAGGAAGCCGTCGCTCAAGACAATCTGCGCGGTGGCCAACCGGGTTGCCGTGGCCGCAACCGGGGTGAAATTGCTGTAGGTGCCGTCCAGCTCCTCGGCGGGCTGGAGCTTGAGCTCGAAGCCTGCCGCCGGGGCGTCCTTGCAGGACTCCGGGTCTTTGAGGTTGACGACGAAGTCGGCGGTTTTGTTGTCCTTGGCGTCCTGCGTGACGGCCACGTTGACGGCGGTAATCGCGGGCTCAATCACGATTTTGCGAATGTGCGCGGGCTCCGCGGTCAGGTCGTCGCCCATGGCATCGGTATCGGCCTTGACGCCGTTGGCCAGAATGTAGGCCTGCGCATCCTTGACATGCAAATCGGTCGGAGGCTCGGGAACGGCGCTGCAATCGACGGGAGTGGTGAGCTTGACCACGTAATCCTTGGGCTTGATTTCCCTGACTGTGGTCACGGAGACCTTCAACACCGTGGCGGGATCGCTGATGACGATTCCGGGGACGGGAGTCACCTGATTCTGGAGCACGGCCCAGAGCTGCTGGGCGTCGTCCTTGGAGCCATTGGCCAGAATGAATTCCTTGTCTTCCAGGTTCAGCTTGGTCAAATCCGGCGTGGTGGCCAGAACGTTGTGCACGATCTCAGGCGGCGTGGGGGCCGGCTTGACGGTGAAATCCGCAGGCGGAAAGAGGGTTTGAGCGGCGGCGGTCTTCACCGCGTCCAGGCCGTCCAAGCCGCCGTGAAAGCGCTTGTACCAGTACTCGAGCTTGGGTTCGATCTGAGCCTTGTAGGCGGGAGGGGCGAAGTTCCAGGCGCGTGCGTAGAACCAGATGGCCAGCACCTCATCCCGGGCTTCGGGCTTGGCGTAGGCTTCGGCCAGTTGCAGGGTATCGGCCAGTCCCGGACCCACCTGCTTGGTGGCGTCGGGAGGATAGAGCATGAGCTCGTCGCGATATTCGGCGATGGCGTCCTTCATGTCCATCTTGCCATTGGCGTCCTTTTTGGAGGCCTCGTCGTCGAGAGCGATGGCCGAGTCGAAGGCCGGATAGGTAGCCGAGGTCATTTTCTTCCAGTCGTCCGCGGAGGTGCCGGCCGGCTTGGGAGCCGTAAGGCCCTTCTGCGCCAGGGTCGCGGCATCGTCGCAGGTCTGCGGGTCGTTACTCACGCCGGACTGCGGATCGACGCTCTTCTGGCACTGACCCTTCTTGATGTAGACGGAGATGAAGATGGCCTTCATATTGTTGGGATCGACCTGCAGCAGACGGCTGGCCGCGCTGAGCGCCTTGTCCGGCTGGTTGAGACCCTGATAGGTGTCAATCAACTGGTCAAGCACGGTGTTCTTCACAGGAGTCTGAGGGTAAGTCTGCAGAAAGCTCTCGAGGGCAGCGGCCTTGGCGGTGGGATCAGTCTGCGTGGCGGCGTTCTGATAGGCGTTGAACTGCTCCGGCGGCAGGCTGATCTGGCCGGAGTCCGATGCTTGTGCTCGCAGCGCCGGCGCGTAAACAAGGCTCACGCCTGCCAATGCTATCGCAGATGCAAAGACTAGCTTCTTCATTCAGTGCTCCTGGGAATTGCCGAAATGGAGATCAATATTCCTAAGGGTCCGGCGAATAGTGCAACCGCTCTTGCGCGGCGGCTGGGTGCCGGGATGACGGTTACCACAATAGCACGACCTCGCTTGCGCTGTTGGAAGGATTATAGAAAGCCAATCTCCCCCTGACAAGCACGGTAACACGGAAAACCGGGAGCGGTGTCATCAAACAGCTCAACCGCCGAACGGCGTTTACGGCTGGGCGGTCCGAGCCGGATTGCCGGGCGATGCCACAGGCCGCGGAGATTGGACGCAACCAGAGCCGCGCGCGCGAGCAGGGAGCCGGGCTACTGCAGGAGCCTGACCAGCTCCACCTGTTCGGCCAGGAAGGCGTCGTGGCCGTGGTCGCTGGCCATTTCACGGTAATCGGCGCGGGCGCCTGCCAAGCGAATCTGCTCGGCGAAGCGGCGCACGGTATCGGCCGGAAACAGCCAGTCGGAGCTGATGCCGACAAAGCTGACCTGGGCGCGGATGCGGCCGAAGGCTTCCTCGGGCGAGGGAAAACCGCGCCGCGGATCCCAGGTGTCCATGGCGCGGAGGATGGCCAGATAGGCGTTGGCGTCAAAGCGGTCAATGAAGCGCTGGCCCTGGAGATCGAGATAGCCGGCAATGTCGAAGCGTCCGCCGATGAGACCTCCGCCTACTGTGTCGAGCCCCCATGGATCTTCGCCGTTGCGATTCGGATTGCGGCCAAAACGCTCTTCGAGCAGGGGCGCGGATTTGTAGCTGATCATGGCGATCTGGCGGGCAAGGGCCAGCCCGCGGCGGGGAGGGCGCTGGGGAAGATAGCGGCCGCCTTCCCACTCCGGATCGTGCTGGATGGCCTGGCGCTGGAGATGGTTAAGCGCCAGACCCATGGCTCCCAGCGGCGCCACGCCGATCAACATCGCGCGCTGTACGCGCTCGGGATGGAGGATGGTCCAATCGAGAGCCTGCATGCCGCCGATGGAACCGCCAAGAACCAGGCGCAGGCGCCGGATGCCGAGCGAATCGAGCAGCCGCGCCTGGGCGCGGACGTTGTCGCGAATGGAAACCAGAGGAAAGTCGGGGCCGTAGCTTTGGCCCGTTTGAGGATTGACGGAGCCGGGCCCGGTGGAACCGTAACAGGAGCCCAGCATGTTGATGCAGATGACGAAGTCGTGGTCCAGGGAGAGGACCGCGCCGGGAGCAAAGATCTCAGGCCACCAGGAGCCCACCAGAGCCGACCCGGAAAGCGCGTGGCAGACCAGAACGGCGTTGTCCCGCGCTCGATTCAGCCGGCCGTAGACGGCGTAATGCAGCGTGGGACAAGCCAGGGTGCGCCCGCATTCGAGCTCGAGGTCCCGGTCGAGCACGAAGTCGCCCTCGTAGGTGGGCGGCAGAGCTTGCGGGGCTTGCGCTATGGGCGGCGAGGCGCCGCTCCTGTTATGCGTGTCAGTCATTCGAATCCATGTTGAGGTTCGTGCTATCCCAGGTCCCAGAATCGGGACCTGGGGCACCCATTTTCAGTGCGGCGGCAGGCGGTCAGAGACCTGAACCGATTGTGCCGCAACAGTCTCATTGAGCCGCGACGGCCTCGGTTGCGCCGGCGAAGACGTGACCGTTGGCGGCTTCGATGGCCTGGTCGAGATCGGCAACGATGTCGCGCAGGTCCTCGATGCCCACCGAGAGGCGCACCATCTCCGGCGTTACGCCGGTAGCGGCCTGCTCCTCGACCGAAAGCTGCTGATGGGTGGTGGAAGCGGGATGAATGACCAGGGACTTGGCATCGCCGATGTTGGCCAGTAGCGAGAACAGCTTGAGCGAGTCGATGAGCTTCTTTCCTGCCTCGTATCCGCCCTTGATTCCGAAGGTCACCAGCGCTCCCTGGCCGGCGGGCAGGTATTTGAGCGTGCGCTTGTAATAGGGACTGGATTCGAGCCCCGGATAGTTGACCCACTCCACGCCGGGATGCTGGGCGAGATGGCGGGCCACGGCCAGCGCGTTCTGCGAGTGGCGCTCCATGCGCAGATGGAGGGTTTCAATGCCTTGCAGAATGAGAAAGGCGTTGAAGGGCGAGAGCGCGGCTCCGGTGTCGCGCAGGCCTTGAATGCGCGCTTTGAGGATGAAGGCCAGAGGCCCGAAGGCCTGCGTGTAGGAGAGCCCGTGATAGGAAGGATCGGGCTCGGAGAATTCCTTGAAGCGGCCCGAGGCAGCCCAGTCGAATTTGCCCGCATCGACAATGACGCCGCCGATGGCGGTGCCGTGGCCGCCGAGGAACTTGGTGGCCGAGTTGACAACGATGTCGGCTCCCCACTCGATGGGCCGCAGCAGG
This sequence comes from uncultured Acidobacteriaceae bacterium, assembly GCA_963770555.1. GTDB lineage: Bacteria > Acidobacteriota > Terriglobia > Terriglobales > Acidobacteriaceae > Telmatobacter. The sequence goes on along the minus strand of CAVYQC010000005.1, from coordinate 552,630 downwards.
GCCGGCGAGGTGGAAGTGTTGTCAATGACCAGCGGCAGATTGTGGGCGTGGGCGATTTCGGCGAGCCGGGCAACGTCGGACACATCGAGCTTGGGGTTGCCGAGGGTCTCGGTGTAGACGGCGCGGGTTTTGTCATGGATGGCGGCGCGGAGGCCGTCGAAATCGTCGGCGTCGACAAAGCGCACGGTGATGCCCAGGCGTGGCAACGTGTAATGGAAGAGATTGTAGGTGCCGCCGTAGAGCGAAGTGGTGGAGACGATCTCGTCGCCGGCGCGGGCGAGCGTGATGAGGGCGAGGGTCTCGGCAGCCTGGCCTGAGGCCGTGGCCAGGGCCGCGGCGCCGCCTTCGAGCGCCGCTACGCGCTTCTCGAAGACGTCGGTGGTGGGGTTCATGATGCGGGTGTAGATGTTGCCGAACTCCTGGAGCGCAAACAGGCGGCCGGCGTGGTCGGCGTCCTGAAAGACGTAGGAAGTGGTCTGATAGATGGGCACGGCCCGCGCGCCGGTGGTGGGATCGGGCGATTGGCCGGCATGGACGGCAAGAGTGGCAAGCTGGGGCTGATTCGGTTCGGACATACTGGGCTCCTTCGGGTTCGGATGATTTCGCTTTGGAGGCGGCGGGGAACCGGTGCGGGCCGCTATGGGAAACCAAAAAACGGCCCGCGTCCTGTTCGGGACCCGGGCCGCTCGATTTCAAGATCGGTTGCGTTGCTAACGCATTCGCCGCTCAAGAGGCGCACGGAGGGGTCCGCATGGCATACACATGGCCATGACCGCAATTCCGTGTTCCCTTAGGTTCGGCATAGAAGGAAGTATCGATGGCGGCGGGGACCGGTGTCAAATCCGCTTTCTGTTATTCCCTATTCTTCCGGCTTCCACACGTAGGCGCCGGACTGGGGCAGGCCGACGTGGGCGAGGACGCGGTAGACGAACTGGCGCGCCATTTCGGTGGAATCGGCCGGCTGGTTGTAGAAGGCGGGAATGACGGGAAAGATGGTGGCGCCGGCTTCGGCGGCCAGCGTCATGTTGCGCAGGTGAATGCGGTTGAAGGGCGTTTCGCGCACGCAGAGCAGGAGCGGGCGGCGCTCCTTGAGCGTGACGTCGGCGGCGCGGGAGATGAGCGAGTTGGCGAGGCCGAGGGCGATGGCGGCAAGCGTGCCCATGGAACAGGGCAGGACGATCATGCCGTCGGAGGGGTGGCTGCCGCTGGCGATGGATGCGCCGATATCGGCGTCGGCGTGCTGGATGGTTTTTTGGGGCGGCGCGCCGATGAGTTTCTCGAGCAGGCCGTTGCGGCCGCTGAGGCCGAGTTCCTCGGCCAGCACGCGCAGCGAGTTTTCGCTGGCGATGAAGTGGACGCGGGCTACGCGGGCATCGGCTTCGAGCGCGCGCAGCAGCTCGCGGCCAAAGATCGCGCCGGAGGCGCCGGTGATGGCGAGGGTGAGATGCGCAGACTCCATGTCAGCTGACCTTATTCTCCCAGCACGCGCTTGAAGATCGCGTCCACGTTGTTGAGCTGGCGCGTGGAATCAAACGTGCGCGCGAGCTTTTCTTCGCCGAGCAAGGAGGTGATGGCCGGGTCGCGCGCAACTTCGTCGCGGAAGTTCAGATCGTCCTTCCAGGCTCGCGTGGCGTGCGACTGGACGAGCCGGTAAGCCTCCTCGCGCAACATTCCGGCCTCGGCGAGATCGAGAAGCAATTGGCCCGAATAAATCAGTCCGCCGGTCGATTCGAGATTCCGCTTCATGCGCTCCGGATAAACCAGCAGGCGATCGATCAGGTCTGCTGTTTTGGCCAGCAGATAATCTGCCAAGATGGTCGAATCGGGGAAGATGATGCGCTCGACCGAGGAGTGGGAGATGTCGCGCTCGTGCCACAGCGGGATGTTTTCAAGCGCGGCCTGCGCGTTCGAGCGCAAGACGCGCGCCAGGCCGCTGATCTGTTCTGAAGTAATCGGATTCTTTTTGTGCGGCATGGCCGAGGAGCCTTTTTGTTTTTCCGAAAAATATTCCTGGGCCTCGCGGACCTCGGTGCGCTGCAGGTGGCGAATCTCGACGGCGAACTTGTCGAGCGAGCTGCCAAGGATGGCGAGAGTTGCGATGTAGGCGGCGTGGCGGTCGCGCTGGATGACCTGCGTGGCCACGGGCGCGGGCTTGAGGCCGAGGCGCGCGCAGATTTTTTCTTCGTGCACCGGCTTCAAGTGGCCGAACGTTCCCACAGCGCCGGAGAGCTTGCCGACGCGCATGTCTTCAGCCGCGGCCTCGAAGCGCGCCTGATTGCGCTCCATTTCGGCGTACCAGTTGAGCAGCTTGAGGCCGAAGGTGGTGGGCTCGGCGTGGATGCCGTGGGTGCGGCCGATGGTGGGGGTGTGCTTGAATTCGAGGGCGCGGCGCTTGAGCACCGCGAGCAGGCCGGCGAGGCCGATGCGGATGAGCGCGGAGGCTTCTTTTACCTGGAGGGCTTGTGCCGTATCGACGACATCGTTGGATGTGAGTCCGTAGTGCAGCCAGCGCGAGGAGTTGCCGGCCAGGCCCTGGTTTTTGAGGGATTCTGCGACGGCCGTGGTGAAGGCGATGACGTCGTGCTTGACTTCGGCTTCGATTTCAGCGATGCGCGCAGCATCGACGGTGGCCCTGGTCGCGATGTCTTCAGCGGCCGCAGCGGGAATGACGCCGTCCTCGGCGAGAACGGTGGCCGCCGCGGACTCGACCTGCAGCCAGCACCGGTACTTGTTCTCCTCGGTCCAGATGCGGCCCATGGCGGCGCGGGTGTAGCGTTCGATCAAGCGGGAACTCCTTGAAAAGCAGCTTTCGGTTGTCTTGCTGCTTGGTTTCATGCGATCCCACCTTAGGCGCAAAAACAACGACGCGCCGAAGGTGGGGCACCCGGATCAAAATCCGCGCTGAGTGCTGTGCTATCCCAGGTCTGAAAATCCAGACCTGGGGCACCCAGCTTTAAGTGCGGGAGCCAGCGACCCGGAAACGTGGCCAACCTTTGATTGTACGGGGGAAGCGCGTTCAGGGGCGAGGAATCCTCAGGCGGCGGCACAACTCGTCAACCAGCAGGCCGCGGCCGGGTTTGTAGGGCTGAAACCATTCGCCGTCGATGACCATCTGCGGAATGGCGCGCTTGCCCACGCGGCGCAGAACCTCCTCCGAGGCGGCGGGATTCGCATCGACGTTGATCTCGGTGTACGAGATGCCATGGGAGTCAAGAAATTGCTTGGCCGCCCGGCAGTCGCGGCACCAAGCCGCCGTGTAGACCTGCACGTTCATAAACCCATTTTACAGGGAATTCGCTGCTATCATCTGTGACGATGACCGCAGACGAAATCCGGCGCTTGCTCAGATTGGAACCGCATCCCATCGAGGGCGGATGGTACCGGCGAACCTACACCTCGGCAGTGAGCGTGGCATTGCTGGGCGGTGTGCGGCCGTACGGCACGGCGATTTATTACCTACTTGAGACCGGAACCTTCAGCGAGATGCACGTGCTCGCCTCCGACGAGGTCTTCCATTTCTATCTCGGCGATCCGGTGGAGATGCTGCAGTTGCTGCCCAACGGCGGCTCCGCCGTTTTCACACTTGGACCGGATTTAGAGGCGGGGCAGCATGTGCAGCTTGTGGTTCCGGCAGGGGTGTGGCAGGGCACGCGGCTGGTGGGTGATGGGAAGGTGGCGTTGCTGGGCTGCACGGTGACGCCGGGGTTCGATTTCGCGGATTACCGGAGTGCGAGTACGGAAGAACTGATTCGGACGTGGCCGCTCGAGGCGGAGCGGATCCGTGCTCTCACTCGCGGCTGAGTCTCATTCGATTAGACGCCTCTACGGTACTTCGCCCTTTTCGTTTGGTCGCTTGGCATCTACAAGGTAAAACTCCGGACTGTCCACTTGTGTAAAGGGAAAAGCACAGATCCTGCCGCCTGGAGCTACCGCACGTCGAGCAGCATTAAAAAGCGCCGCCAAAACTTCCTCATCCAGATCAGTCCAGAACACTTCCAACTCCTCGCCTCCTGTAGACACGATGGCGAATATCTCATTGAGACTCTTGTCGGTCAGATAGCTGCGTAGACGTTCGATGTCAGCAAGAGAAAGCAGGGAATCACCTGAGGTTTTGGCATCTTCATATTGGTTGTCGATCAACAAAAGCCCTCTTCGACGCATCTCGGAAATCGACCAAAGAGTGAAGGTGAACCCGGGCAAGGAACTCATCACGCAGGAGAGGAATACATCGAAAGAACGAAACACCACAGCCTCTGGGAAGGGCGACAAATGGAGGCCGCCAATCCAGTCTTCAGATAGTGCTTGCCTGACACGCTCAAGAACACTCTCAGCGAGGATGTTAGGCCCATTAGTCGTCGATCTCAGATCCCATGGCATCAAGAAGACCTCCCCCTTCCTGAATTCTCTGAGTCCGGCGTTCGCGAAAGAAAATGCGCAGCAGGTCGGCGGATTCTTCGGCGAGGATGCCGCGTTCGGCCCACATCTGGTGGTTGAGCCTGGGATGATTCACGACGGAAAGCACCGAGCCACAGGCGCCGGCTTTGGGATCGTCGGCGGCAAAAACAAGATTGTCAATCCGCGCGTGGATCATGGCTCCGGCGCACATGGCGCAGGGTTCCAGCGTGACGTAGATCGTGCAGCCGGTGAGCCGGTAATTGCCGAGGGCCGCGGCGGCGGCGCGCAGAGCCACGATTTCGGCGTGGGCTGTGGGGTCGACGTCGCGCAGGACGCGGTTCTGGCCGCGAGCGACGATGGCGCCCAGATGCACGACAACCGCACCGATGGGGACTTCGCCGGCTTCCGCGGCCAGCCGCGCCTCGTCCAGCGCTGCCCGCATGCAATCGAGATCAGCGATCGCTAATCCAGTTTCTTGATCCATACATTGCGCACCGACACTTTCGACGGCGCGCCCTCGATCTCAATTCCGATCTGGCCCGTCTGGTTGTTCGACGAGGCCGGATCGTCGTCAACATAGACGGCCATCAGCTGCCCGTTCAGAATATGGATAAACGTGCCGCCGCGCGCCATGACGAGATATTGGTTCCAGTCATTCACGCGCACATACCCGCCCAGCGGTGTGCGATCGGCGATGTTGCCCATCAGCCGCGGAGCCTGCTGCGGGCCGGACTCCACCACCTGCCCGCGCCAGGCTAAAATCCCCAGCGGTGTGTTTTCTGAGTAGAACTGCCCCGTCCACTCGGCCGCCCACGGCCCGACGGGAAACCAGTAATCCGCCTGCGGCCCAGTCATCATCCAGTTCAGATTGGGCGGGGTCTTGGTAGGCCGGTTCCACGGCAATCCCGTCCGGCTCCGATATTGAATTCCGCTGCCGCCGCCTTTCTCCACTTTGATCTCCAGCTTCAAGTCGAAATCCTTTGCCTCAAAGCCGCGAAACACGATATAGCTGTTGCCCACCGGCTTCTCTTCAGTGGAAACGCCCACGATGGCGCCGTCTTCGAGATGCCAGACCTCGGGATCGCCGTCCCAATTCTTCAGGCTGCTTCCATCGAAGATCGCGACGTAACCCGCGTGGTCGGAAAAGTCGATCGGATCGGGCTCGCGGAATCCCGTGTGCGCCGGCTTCTTTGTCTCCGGAGCAGCGCCCTTCTGCCCAGCTGCCGCCTGCCCCTGCACAAAGCTGCTTGCCGCCAGACAGCTCACAACCAACCCGGCCCCCAGCAACCTGCTAAGCCCCGCACCACGAGAACCTGAAACTCTCATTTGCGCATCGATCCTGACGCAAGTATGCGTATCCGGCGATTCTACCGCTCCCGGGTTCGCGCCGGGGTTTCCACGAATTAGTTTCCGTTTGTAAATTGGCCGCGCGGCTGCTGCTGGGTCATGCAGTGGAGCGCGCCCAGGCCCCAGATGAGGTCGACGCTGTGGATGCCGATGACTTCGCGGCCGGGGAAAACTTCGGCTAGAATGTTGAGCGCCACGCGGTCGTTGGGGTCGTGGAAGGTGGGAACCAGGACCAGCCCGTTGGCGATGTAAAAGTTGGCGTAGCTGGCGGGCAGACGCTGGCCGCCGAAGACGACCGGGCGCGGCATGGGCAGCTCGACGATAGTAAATTGCTTGCCGTCGAGTGTGCGCGCGGCCTTGAGGCGGGCGAGGTTTTCGGCGAGCGGCGCGTGATTGGGGTCGGTTGTGCCGGGTTCAACGGCGGTGACGATCGTGTCAAGCGCAACGAAGCGCGCGATGTCGTCGACGTGGCCGTGGGTGTCGTCGCCGGCGATGCCGCGATTGAGCCAGAGGACCTGATCGATGCCGAGATATTGCGAAAAGACCTGCTCCAGTTGCTCGCGGCCCACTCCCGGGTTGCGCTGCTGCACATCGCTCAGCAGGCATTCCTCGGTGGTAAGCAGAATGCCCGCGCCGTTGGCGTCGATGGAGCCGCCTTCGAGGACCACTCTGTAGAGCTCCGCGCCGTTCTGGTTTTGGATGGAAGGTTGCCAGACGGGGAGACCGAGACATTCAGCGACGCGCCCCGGAAGCTTTTCGTCGAGATGCCAGTCGTCGTATTTGGCCCAGCCGTTGAAGCGCCAGTGGGTGAGACCTACCTGGCCCTGCGGGTTGCGGACGAAGATTGGTCCCGAATCGCGCGTCCAGCCGCGGTCGGTGGGCCAGGTGTGGAAGCTGACCTGGTGGAGGTTGGCGCCGGCGCGCTTGAGGAATCCGCGCACGCGGCGCTCGGAGGCAGGGTTCTCGACGATGAGATGAACGCGCTCATGGGCGGCGAGCAGGCGCACGATTTCAGCGTAGAGCCAGGGGATGGGCGCAAATTTGCCCGGCCAGTCCTCGGGATTGTGCGGCCAGGCGAGCCAGGTGGCGTGGTGCGGCTCCCATTCGGCGGGCATGCGGTAGCCCAATTCCCGCGGCGTGCTTTGGGGCGAGTGAGCGGACATTTTTATTTCGACTCTCCGCCGTGGGAGCGCATCTGCCCCGGATCGAGAAAGCGCCGGGAGATGGGCGCGTAGGCGTCGATGCGGCGGTCGCGCAGGAAGGGCCAGTTGCGGCGGGTTTCTTCAATCAGCGCGAGGTCGACTTCGCCCAGCAGAATCTCTTCGGCATGGTGCGAGGCTTTGGCGAGGATGCGGCCGAAGGGGTCGGCCAGAAAGCTGCCGCCCCAGAATTCCAGCCCCGGCCCCGGAGCGCGGTTGCCGAGAACGTCTCCGTGTTCGTGACCGACGCGATTGACGGCGGCCACATAGACGCCGTTGGCGATGGCGTGGGCGCGCTGGATGGTTTGCCAGGCGTCATACTGGGCAGCGCCGAATTCTTCTTTTTCCGACGGGTGCCAGCCGATGGCGGTGGGATAAAACAGCACTTCGGCCCCTTGCAGCGCGGTGAGGCGCGCGCCCTCGGGATACCACTGGTCCCAGCAGACCAGCGTGCCGATGCGGCCGAAAGCGGTTTCGGCGGCGCGAAAGCCCAGATCGCCGGGGGTGAAGTAATACTTCTCGTAGTAGAGCGGATCGTCGGGGACGTGCATTTTGCGGTAGATGCTTGCCAGGGCGCCGTCGGCGTTGAGGGTGACCGCAGTGTTGTGGTAGAGGCCGGGCGCGCGGCGCTCAAAGAGCGAGGCGATAACGGCTACGCCGGCCTGTCGAGCCGCTTCGGCCAGCTTCTCAGTGGATGGGCCGGGGATGGGCTCGGCGAGATCGAAGAGGCGCAGGTCCTCGCGCTGGCAGAAGTACTGGGCGCGAAACAGTTCCGGCAAACACACGATGTTGGCGCCCAGGCGCGCGGCCTCGCGGACGTGGCCGAGCGCCGCGGCGAAATTGGCCTCGGGGTCGGGGCCCATGCTCATCTGCACCAGGCCTACCGTGTATTTGCGCGCGTTTGCCATGTGCCCGAGGATTGCCTCCCAGTGAAAGATTAATGATTGGGCATCGCGGATTCCGGCCCATGCGCCAAGAAATGACGAAAGGATTTAGTGCGGAGGATACGCCAATCCCTCAGGAGCTGAAGCCCGCATCCATAATTGCTCGACTTGCGGCACGACTGAAGTCATGCCCTGACACTTCTTGCCGCTTCCGTCGAGTTTTTCCCTAGGCCAAGAAGTCGCGCCCTGATGCAAAACATTTGCCGCGACGAGTTTTCCCGCAGCCGATCAGGGCGTGATCCCGGCGGAACCGCGCCGGCAATTGTGCAAAGGACGACAGGAAACAGCCGCTACTCTTCCAAGATGAGCACGGCGGCGGCGATGGTGGTGGTCCATTTGCCGCGCCGGTCGCCCACCGCCGACTGGGTGATGTTGCTGGTGCGGACAATCTTGTTGGAGATGCGGTAGATCTCTTTTTTCTCGTCCCAGCTTGTGTCGGGGTCGAACTCCACGTCGAGGGTGGTGGCGAGCATCTCCGCGGCCAACTCTTCGGCGTACTCGCCGGCCTGATCCTCGGTTTCGCCATAGCTGTGGTGCTCGCTCAGGTAGCCGTAGGCGTTGCGGTCGGCGGGAATGGCCACGCCGATGCTCGAAACGATGAGCCGATGCGGCTCGCGCGTGGAGTTCTCGGCGATGACGGCGAATACGACTTCGCCGTGATTGAGGTAGGTGAGGCCTTCCTTGCGCGGAATCACTTTGCACTGCGGCGGAAAGATCGAGGAGACGCGGACGAGATTTTGCGAAGCGATGCCCGCGTCCCGAAGGGCCAGCTCAAAGCTGGTGAGCCGCTCCTTGTGTTTGCCCACGCCCTTGGTGAAAAAAAGCTTCTTCGGGACCATGCCTTTTCCCAATTTCTATCTAGCCTCCGTGAGTTCGAAGATGGTGGATTTTGAAAGGTTCCCGCATGAGTCTATCGCATCTTGGCGGCGCGTAACAGGTTTTCAGGCAATTTCATCTCCGGTTCATACCGGGATGAATTTGCGGACCGTGCGGAGCCGGCGCCGGACGGAGGGAGCATTCGGGCTCGCACGGCGGCTGAAGCGGCGCCGGCGCCAGATTCCGGCGCTGCAACTTTCTGCCCACTTTCACGTTTAATAGGATATGAATCGGAAGCTTTTGGTTGGAATCCCTATTTTGAGCGCCGGCCTTCTGTGCGGGTACGCGACCTCGCAGACGTCCTCCCCGACCCCAAGCGCAGACAGCGCCGCGCCCGCGCCGTCTGCCGCAACCGACCCCGATCCCGGCCCGGTGGTGCTGGAGTGGGTGCCGCCGGCCATGACCGAACTGAGCGCGCAGGCCGCGGTGAAGTCGAGCTTCACGCTGGACCGCAACATGCTGACCGCCGCGGCCAGCCTGATGGCGGACTCCGACGCCCCGGCCAGGCAGGCGGTGGCCAAGCTGGACGGCGTGAGCGTGCACATGCTGCGCTTCGGCGATGCCGGCGCGGCCGACCCGGCCGACCTGGATGCGGTGCGCGAGGCCTACCATTTGCGCGGCTGGAAGCATCTGGTGAGCACCACCAAAGCGGGCGGGCCGGTACACAACGGCACCACCGACGTGTGGCTGGTGCTGGATGGCGCCAATGTGCGCGGCGCGGTGGTGCTGGCCGAGACGCCCAAAAGCCTGACGCTGGTGACGGTGGCCGGCAACCTGAGCCCGATGGATATTCTGCATCTGCGCGGACACTTCGGCATTCCCAATTTCGACGCCGACGATTTCAAGGACGCGAAGGATAAGTAGCGGGTCAGCCGGCCAGCGGGTTCACCCAGCGGAGGCCGGGAAAGCGCGCGAAGTCGCGGTCATTGGTGTATAAGACACCAACGTACTCGATGGTGAGAGCGGCCAATTCCGCATCCGTGACAAGCGGGCCGCGAACTTGTCCCTGCAGCAGCATCTGCCTGAAAAGACCCCAATGGCGCTCGCCGGGGGCTAGCAGCCGAACCTGCGGCAGCTCCATCCACCGATCAATTTCATGTACCGCTTCGTCGGTGGTGAAGCGGTCGCCCGGCAATCTCGAATTGGTGTGGACGCGCAGAAATGCCGAGATGGTCTGCCAGGGGAGACCGATCGGCTCCTGACCTGAAAACACATTCTCCAGCCATGAACGCGCTTTCCTGTGCTCTGCACTCGCGCTGTCGTACGCATACAGGAGCAGGTTGGCGTCGAGGACAATCACCTGTGGTACGGCCCTTCAATTGCTTCGAGAAGCTCGGGAATGCTGTCGTAGCTCAGTCCGGGCGGAAGGCCCATCTTGCGAGGCGTGACCACAAACCGCCTTCTCGGCCGAGGGTTGCGGCTGGCGTTCAGGCCGCGGCGGAGCAGAGTGTTCACGGTGCCCTTGAATGTGCCTCCGGAGCGCCGAACCTCTTCCTGCACGAAGCGGGCGACGTCGTCGTCGAGGGTGAGCGTGGTTCGCACATCATGATGCTAGGTGAGAAGGCATCATGATGTCAAGCGATCGCCCTCCTCAGCCAAGAGCGAACGGCAAGCCGGCGCGCCTCGCTGGCCGGGGTTCCGCGCAAATTCTGGCTGCTGGTCCGGTTCGGCCTGTAGGCCGAATCTGAAACTGGAATGGGAGAACTTCCGCAACCGCGGAATGGGCAAGCGCTGAGGACGCCGCCGGCATTGCCACCGCCAAATTGCGGATGGTAGCCTCTAACTTGATTCTGCGCGGGAAGGGAACGCCACAAGGACATGCAAAAAAGCTATAACGGGCTGGAGTTGCCGGCCAATGGCCAGCCGATCGAATACCGCAACGGGCAGTTCGAGGTGCCCGACCATCCTATCCTTCCGTACATTGAAGGCGACGGCACGGGGCGCGACATCTGGAAGGCATCGCAGCGGGTGTTCGACGCGGCGGTGGAGAAGGCATACGGCGGCCGGCGGGCGATCCGGTGGTTTGAAATTTTCGCCGGAGAAAAGGCCTTCCGGCAGTTCGACAACTGGCTGCCGGACGACTCGGTGGCCGCGGCGCGCGACCTGCGCGTCTCGATCAAAGGGCCGCTGACGACGCCGGTGGGCGGCGGCATCCGCTCGCTGAACGTGGCGTTGAGGCAGATTCTCGATCTCTACGCCTGCGTGCGGCCGGTGAAGTATTACCAGGGCGTTCCCAGCCCGGTGAAGCATCCCGAGCGGGTGGATATCGTGATCTTCCGCGAGAACACGGAAGACGTGTACTCGGGCATCGAGTTCAAGCAGGGCAGCGTGGATGCCGGCCGGCTGATTGCATTTCTGAACGACGACCTGCTCAAAGGCGGCAAGAAAAAAATCCGCTTGGATTCCGGCGTGGGCATCAAGCCGATCTCGATCTTCGGCACCAAGCGGCTGGTGCGGGCTGCCATCCGTCATGCGCTGGAAACGGGGCGCAAAACGGTGACGCTGGTGCACAAAGGAAACATTCAAAAATTCACGGAGGGCGCGTTCCGAGAGTGGGGCTACGAGGTTGCGGTGGAGGAGTTCCGCGAGCAGACGGTGACCGAACGCGAAAGCTGGATCCTGGGCAACGCGGATGCGAATCCCAGCCTGACGGTGGAGGAGAACGCGGCGATGATTGAGCCGGGGCTGGAGTTCGGCTCGCCGGCATTTCGCGAGGCGCTCTACGCGGAAGTGAAGGGGGTGCTCGATTCCATCGGCAAGTCGCACGGCAAGGGCCAGTGGAAGCAGAAGATCCTCATCAACGACCGCATCGCCGACTCGATCTTCCAGCAGATCGTTATCCGGCCTTCGGATTACAGCATCCTGGCCACCACCAATCTAAACGGCGATTACATCTCCGACGCCGCGGCGGCGCAGGTGGGCGGGCTCGGTATTGCTCCGGGAGCCAATATCGGCGAAGGCTACGCGGTATTTGAAGCCACCCACGGCACCGCGCCCAAATACGCCGACAAGGACGTCATCAATCCCGGCTCGGTGATTTTGTCGGGCGTGATGCTGCTCGATTTCATCGGCTGGAAGGAAGCGGCCAAGATGATTGAGACCGCGATGGAGAAGACCATCCAGCAGAAGTTCGTGACGTACGATTTTGAACGGCAGACGGCTGGAGCAACGAAGGTGGGCACGAGCGAATTTGCTACGCGGATCATTGGAAACATGTAAAAGCAGTGGACAGTGGACAGTGATCAGTGAACAGTCATCGAGGTCAGCGGTCAGTTTTGAAAGGGCGCGGCTTTAGCCGTGCCGCAATGGCAACATGGTTTTGTAACAGGGCACGAGTTCACTCGTGCCGCAAGAGATCCAGATAAGGCAACGGGGCTTCAGCCCCTGCGGGACAGCGCCACCGTCCCATGGAGAAAAACAACATGCGTAAAAAGGTAAGCATTGTAGGCGCCGGCAACGTGGGCGCCACCGCGGCCCACTGGATCGCCTCAAAGGAACTGGCCGATGTGGTTCTGATCGACGTGGTGGAGGGTGTGCCGCAGGGCAAGGCGCTCGACCTGCTGGAGGCGCTGCCGATCGAGAAGCGCGACGTGAATGTGACCGGGGCGAACGACTATGCGGCCACGGCCAACTCCGACATCGTGGTGATCACCGCGGGCATTCCGCGCAAGCCGGGCATGAGCCGCGACGACCTGCTGCACACCAACTTCAAGATCATGTCGGACGTGGTGCAGAAGGTGGTGTCGCAGTCGCCGGAGTCGATCCTGATCATCGTCTCGAATCCGCTGGACGCGATGGCGCAGGCCGCCTACCGGCAGGCCGGCTTCAATCGCGAGCGCGTGATCGGGATGGCCGGGGTGCTGGACTCGGCGCGCTTTCGCACCTTTATTGCCGCGGAGTTGAACGTGAGCGTGGAGAATGTGACGGCGTTTGTGCTGGGCGGGCACGGCGACACCATGGTGCCGCTGCCGCGCTACTCAACCGTGGCCGGCATTCCCATCACCGAGCTGATTTCTCCCGAGCGTCTGGAAGCGCTGGTGCAGCGCACGCGCGACGGCGGCGCCGAGATCGTGAAGCACCTGAAGACCGGCAGCGCCTACTACGCGCCCTCCGCGGCCACGGTGGAGATGGCCGAGGCCATTCTCAAGGACAAGAAAAAAATTCTGCCCTGCGCGGCTTTTCTTCAGGGCGAATACGGCATCGAGGGCTACTATATCGGCGTTCCCTGCAAGCTGGGCGCGGGCGGCCTGGAAAAGATTATCGAGATCAAGCTGACCGCGGAGGAGGATGCGGCGCTGAAGAAGAGCGCGGCAGCGGTCAGAGAGTTGTGCGCCGTAATCGGAGTTTAAATCCGCGCTATGCCGGTTCGTCTCCATCCGCCCGGTGTCGATTTCCGTTGACAAACGCGCGATCCGCAAGGCAGGCTCAGGCTCTGCGTACAACGGAATTAGAGGGGTGAAAATGACTTTTGTCAAGCACATTGCATTCGGCGCGATGGCTCTCGTGGCGATCCAGGCCTGTCCGGCACAAACCAAGTTTCCTCTGCGCTCCGGCCAGTGGGAGGCCACGACGTCCCTTACCGGAACCCAGAACCAGCCCATGACGACAGCCTATTGTCTGAATGACGAGTTGTGGCAAAAAGCGCTCACCCAGAATCCTTACTGCTCGGTTCAACAGCTCAGGATCACGTCCAGCGGCGGCAGTTACTTGGTTGATTGTCCGATGAAGTCATTTCAAATGAAGGGCAAGGTCGAAATGACATTTGACGGAATGCAGCATATGACAGCCAAAGCCCAGTTCGACGTTACGATGGACGGGAAAACTACCAGTTCAACGACCGTGTCGGAATACCATTGGAAGGGCGCGACCTGCGATCCGGACGACGCCAATCTGAAGCCGAAGAAAGCAGACTAAGGCCAATCGAACGGCGCCCCGGTTTCGAGAGCCGGGAAAGACACCATCAGTCCATTGCCATGCTGAGCTGATGGCGCACGTCGGCGCCGCGAATCCAGAAGATCACGTCGGTGGCGATGTTGGAGGCGTGATCGGCGATACGCTCCAAGTTCTTGGCCACCAGGATGCCGTTCATGGCCTGCCGGGTGAAATGCGGCTTCTCTTCGATGAGCTTGAGCAGGTCGGCATGGGCGCGGCGATTCATGCGGTCGATCTCGTCGTCCATCTCGCGGACCGAGTCGGCGAGGCGGGCGTCGCCGTCCAGCAGCGCCTGCAGCGCGGTGCGGATCATGCGGCCGGCGAATTCGCCCATGGCGGCAAAATCAACCGGCAGGTCGACTTCGTCGAGAGCCAGAAACTCCTTGGTGCGGCGCGCAACGGCCACCGACTGGTCCCCGATGCGCTCCAGATCGCCGTTGATCTTGATCACCGCCAGGATGAAGCGCAGGTCGATGGCCATGGGCTGCTCTTTGGCGAGCAGCTCGTAGGCCATCTCATCCAGCTCGCGCTGCGCAGTATTGATGGCGGTCTCATTCTGCTTGACGTACTTGCACAGGCCCTTGTCGCGCAACAGGTAGGCATCGACAGCGGACTCGACCGCCTGCTGCGCCAGGGCAGCCATGGCGAGGAGCTTGTCTTTGAGCTCGGCGAGTTGCTGTTGGAAGTGAATGCGCGGCACTACCGTCGATCCTCCGTCAGATCATTGTGCATCTAGCCATATTACAGGAGAACAAAATTCGGGGTACGCACCTGAAATGTTACTGGTATGGTTCCACAGTGGTATAGACGAACGCGAAAGAGGAACGATATCCCGCTCGGCGCGATTGCCGGCCGCGGCCCCGAACGGAATCTACGAGGCGCCCGCAGGAAGTGCGCCGGCGCGCTTCGGCGGCGGCTCGATTTTGCCGAGCAGAAAGATGTAGCCGGCGATTCCGATGCAGAGATAGATGGCTGAAACGCCGAAGGCCCAGGCGTAAGAATGACGGACCGAGACCAGGTAGCCGGTGAGAATGGGCGCGCAGATTCCGGAGATCTGGTTGGAGAAATTGACGATTCCGCCCACCTTTCCCACGTCGCTGCGGGCGACGATGAGCGAAGGAATGGACCAGCCGACCGGCGAGGCCGCGGAGAGGCCGCCGATGGAAAGGCTGATCCAGACGAGCGCCTCGACGGCGCCGTGGGTGTGGGCCGCGCCGAGAATGCCGAGTCCGCAGGAGGTGCCGCCGATGAGCACGGAGCGGCGAACCCGATTCGCGTTTGCGCCGCGCTGGACGAGAAAGTCCACCAGCCAGCCGCCGATGGCCAGGTCGGCGAAGGTGGCGAATATCCAGGGCACGGTGGTGTAGAGGAACGAATGCATGAGATCGACGTGCAGAGCGAAGGAGAGATAGCTCGGTAGCCAGGTGAGCAAGAGATAGAAAACGTAGTTGTAGGAGCCGAATCCAAGGGCCAGGCCAAGCACCTTGCGCTCGGCGAGCAGATGCCCGAGAGAAGATGGCGGCGCGTCGATTGGGGATTGCGATTCGCCCCGGCCTTCGGCTTGCGGGTTGCGGTCGAAGGTTCGGTTGGGGTTGCGGTCGGGTGCGTCGATGTATTCGCGCTCCGCGCGGCTGAGAGCGGAATCTTCCGCGGGATCGCGGTAAATGCGCCAGAAGGAGAGAAAGTAGGCAATGCTGATGAAGCCGGTGAGGGCGAAGCTCCAGCGCCATCCGGCCCTGATCAGCACGAAGCCTATCAGCGGAATTCCGATGACCGAGGAGAACTTGGCCGCGGAGTCAAACAGCGCGGTGGCAAAGCTGCGCTCACCCGGCGGGAACCAGTGGCCGATAGCCTTGGCGTTGGCGGGGAAGGTGGGCGCTTCGCCGACTCCGAGCAGGAGGCGCGCGCCAAACAAGCCGCCGAGCGTGGGCGTGACGGCCGCGGCAAAGGTGGCCAGGGTCCACAGGAAAGTGCCGACCCGGCCCACGCGGCGCACGCCGAATTTGTCGAGGATGACGCCGATGGGCAACTGGCAAACGCAATAGGAGATGTTGTACGTGCCGGAGAGAACGCCGAAGGCGAAGTCGGAGATGCCGAAGGAGGCGATGAGCGCGGCATGCGAGGCGGAGAGATTGACGCGGTCGAAGTAGCTGACCAGAACGCCGAAGCCGAGCAGCCAGGCGATGCGCCAGCGGCGCATGGGAATTCGTGTTTTGGTGCCGACCTCGTGAATCGCCAACCTTTGCCTTTCCGATTCTTCCATGAAGGGCCGCGTCAATCGGGGCCTGGCAGGCCGCCTTGCACGACCACGTTCTCGAGCGTGCCGATGGGGTCGATCGCGATGCGAATCCGGTCGCCGCTCGCGAGGGTGAACGAGTCAGGCGGAACGATGCCGGTGCCGGTCATGAGATAAGCGCCGGCGGGAAAAATGTTTTCGCGGAAGAGGTAGTCGACCAGAACCGCGGGAGAGCGCTTCAATTCGGCGAGCGTGGTTTCGCCTTGAAACGCGGTGGTGCCTGCGCGCTCGATTTCGATGCGAATGGGCGTGGCGGCGGGCAGAGGTTTGCTGCTGACAAGGATGCAGGGACCCAGCGCGCAGGAGCGGTCGTAGACCTTGGCCTGGGGCAGATAGAGAGGATTCTCGCCCTCGATATCGCGCGAGCTCATGTCGTTGCCGATGGTGTAGCCGATGATTTTGCCGCGTGGACTTGCGAGCAGAGTCAGCTCCGGCTCGGGAACCGACCATTGGGCGTCGCTGCGAATGCGGACCGGAGCGCCGGGGGCGGCTACGCGGCTGGCCGTGGCCTTGAAGAAGAGCTCCGGCCGCTCAGCGGAATAGACGCGATCGTAGAAGTCGCCGCCGCCGGCGTCTTTGGCCTCCGCCATGCGCGCGCTGCGGCTGCGATAATACGTGACGCCCGCGGCCCACACTTCCTGGCTGCCGATGGGCGCTTCAATTGGCGAGGCTGAAAAATCGGCGGCGGGATTGCCGCTGTTCGCCAGAGAGAGCAGATAACCGCCGAGATCGTCGTGTGCGATGAGCGCGTCCCAGGAGGATTCAGGAACGCGATAATACTTGCCTTCCTGTTCTACGAAAGGTCCGTTGGCGGTGCGGTAGAGCTTCACGTGTTTTTCTCCAGCCGGGAAATAATTTGATCTGCATCGTAAACGCAGCCGCCCCAGACGCCGCCGCTGGCCGCAACCAGGGCGGCCCACAGGCGCGTGTCCGCGGGCAGGTCGGGGTGGGGTCGGAGGTCGGCGCGGGGTTGGCGCAGGGCGAGCCTCCGCGCACCTTCATCGGCGCCGTAGAACTCCTCAACCTCGCCGACCAGGTGGACCGATCCGGTAAGCGCGGCGCGATCGATGACGATTTCGATGCGGTCGAGGTCGCGCACTTTGCCAATGGGTCCGGCGGCAAGCGCCTCGGGCGAGATGTGCCCGATGCACGCGCCGGTGGAGACGCCGCTGAAGCGCGCATCGGTGAGGACGGCGACGTGCCTGCAATGGGGAAGCTGCTTGAGCGCGGAGGTGATTTGGTAAATCTCCTGCATGCCGGCGCCGGCGGGCCCGCCGCAGATGAGCACAATGACGTCGCCCTGCGCGATGCGGCCGGACTTGATGGCGCGAATGGCAGCCTCTTCCGAAACAAACACCTTGGCCGGACCCAGATGGCGATAGACATTGTCTTCGCCGACCAGAGCCGGATCGATGGCGGTGCTCTTGATCACCGAACCCTCAGGCGCGAGATTGCCAACGGGAAAGCAGATCGTCGAAGTGAGTCCGCACTCCTGGGCGCGATCCGGGGAGAGGATGACGTCATCGGGATCGATGCCGTCCTGCTCAAGCAGCGACCGGCGCAAGGCTTGGCGGCGCTCGCTCTGCTGCCACCAATCGAGGCTTGCGCCAAGCGATTCGCCGGTCACTGTCCTCACGCTGCTGTCGAGCAGCCCTGCCGCGCGCAGGTGGAGCATGACTTCCGGCACGCCGCCGGCGAGAAAGACCTGCACGGTGGCGAATCCGCGCGGGCCGTTGGGCAAAGCGTCCACCAGGCGCGGAACCTGGCGATTGACCTCAGCCCAGTCAGAGGCTGTGGGGCGGGGCAATCCGGCGGCGTGCGCGATGGCGGGCACATGAAGCAGGAGATTGGTGGAACCGCCAAAGGCCGCGTGCAGCACCATGGCGTTGCGCACCGCGGCCGGGGTGAGGATGCTTTGGACGCCGAGGCCGAGTTGATGCAGGCGCAAAAGCGCGCGCGCCGAGCGGCGTGCGGCATCGAGCCAGATGGGCTGGCCGGAGGGAGCCAGCGCGGCGTGGGGCAATGAAAGCCCGAGCGCTTCGCCAACCACTTGCGAAGTAGCCGCGGTACCGAGGAACTGGCAGCCGCCGCCGGGCGAAGCGCAGGCGCGGCAGCCCACTTCAGCCGCGTACTCAAGAGTGATTTGATTTTGCGCAAAGCGCGCGCCGATGGTTTGAACTTTTCCCGCGTCCTCGCCCGACTCCGGCAGCAGCGTGACGCCGCCGGGCACCAGGACCGCGGGTTTGGCGGCGGACGAAGCGAGAGCCATCATCATGGCCGGCAGTCCCTTGTCGCAGGTGGCGATGCCGAGCACGCCTTTGCCGGTGGGCAGCGAGCGCATGAGGCGGCGCAGCACAACCGCGGCGTCGTTGCGATAGGGCAGCGAGTCCATCATGCCGGTGGTTCCCTGGGTGCGGCCGTCGCAGGGATCGGTGCATGCGCCGGCAAACGGCGTGGCGTGCAGGGACTTCAATTCGCGGGCCGCTTCGGCCACCAGCAGGCCCACTTCCCAATGGCCGGTATGAAAGCCGAGGGCGATGGGCTCGCCGTTTTCCGCGCGCAGGCCGCCATGCGTGCTGAGGATGAGGAACTCCGGATCGAGGAGACGGTCGGGACTCCATCCCATGCCCGCATTCTGGGTGAGGCCGAAGAGATTTCCGGATGGCTCTGCGAGCAGCATCTCCGCGCTGATGGGAAGCTGCCCGGCAGGGCCCGGCGCGTGCGTGGCCACACGGAAGAGAGCGGAATCGGCCGCGTCGGGAGCCGTTTCCAGCACCGAAGTGAGAGGGATGGTAGCGATGGGAAGCCCTTTCGAGCTCAAGGTGAGCCGGCGATCTTCGAGTCTTTGCGTTCGCTGGATGATTCTACATTCCCGCGGAGCGCGGGCGAAAGCGGACTTGAGCGTTGTGGTTGAGGGTTGTGGTATCCCAGGTCCCAGAATCGGGACCTGGCCGCTCGGGATTCGTGGTTGGTTGAGAGAGGCTGATTGCGGCTCGTGCCGTCCCAGGTTAGGCGCAAAAACAAGAAGGCGCCGAACCTGGGGCACCCATTTTCTTGCTGGGTTGAGGATGGCCGGGCGGAGTTCGTGCTTCCCAGGTCCCAAAATCGGGACCTGGGGCACCCACTTGCGGACCTGGGGCACCCACTTGCGGACGCGACAGCATACAGTCGCATGCCTGGACGGCCGCGATGGGAGCAGATTGTTCGCGGAGTGCTATAAAGCTTGTGTGCCCCGAAAACCCTTGCCGGAGCGATCGCAGGACCGGTTGCATGATGCCGCGCATGAGGCGGGACTTCGCCGGCGCTGGCTTTATCTGATGCCGGTGGTCTTCGTCACTTACAGCCTGGCCTATCTCGGCCGTTCGAACTTCGGCTTTGGCGCGGCGGCGGGACTGGCGAAGACGCTGAACATCACCGAGTCGCGCGCGGCCTTCCTGGGGTCGGTCTTCTTTCTCGGCTATTTTCTGTTTCAGGTTCCAGCGGCGGCCTACGCCGTGCGCAAGAGCGCCACCCGGCTGGTGTTTTTCGCGCTCATCGGCTGGGGCACGTTTTCCGCGCTCACCGGCGTGATCCGCGAGTTCTGGCTGCTGGTCGTCGACCGGCTGTTGCTGGGCGTGGCGGAGAGCCTGATTCTTCCTTCCATGCTGATTCTGCTCACCAACTGGTTTACGCGCGAGGAGCGATCGCGGGCCAACGCGATCCTCATCCTCGGCAATCCCGTGACCGTGACCTGGATGGCCGCGGTGACCGGATTTCTGATCAAGGCCGCCGGATGGCAGATGACGTTCGTCCTCGAAGGCATTCCCTCGATTGCGTGGGCGTTTGTGTGGCTGCTGGTGGCGCGCGACCGGCCGCACCAGGCGTCGTGGCTCAGCGTGGACTCGAGCGAGCGGCTGACAGGCGCGCTCGCACTCGAGCAGACGGCGCTTCCGCACTACGCGAATCTGACCGCAACACTGCGTGTTCCCGGCGTAATTCTCTTGTGCGTGCAGTATTTTTTCTGGAGTTTCGGCGTCTACGGGCTGGTGTTGTGGATCCCGGCCATGATCCGGTCGGGCTTGAATCGCGGAATCGGCGCGGTGGGTTTGTTGAGCGCCGCGCCTTTTCTGCTGGGCGTGATGCTGATGCTCGCGGTTGCGTATTTCTCAGACCGCGCGCTCAACCGCAAGATTTTCGTGTGGCCGTTCCTGGTGCTCTCAGGAGTGGCGCTGTTCTGCTCCTATGCGACCGCCGGATTCAATTTCTGGCTTGCGTATGGTTCGCTGATCGTGGCCGGCGGCGCCATGTACGCGCCTTATGGACCGTTCTTCGCCATCGTGCCTGAGATGCTGCCCAGCACGGTAGCCGGAGAAGTGATGGCTTTGATCAACACCTGCGGCGCCCTGGGCGGATTTGCGGGCACGTGGCTGGTAGGCGCATTGCAGGCGCTCACCGGCAGCGCGCGCGCCGGCTTCCTGAGCATGTCTGTCGCGCTGATGGTCTCGGGCGCAATCACGCTTTGCTTGCGGGGGCCAGCGCCTCAACGCGCACCGCATCGCGCGTGAACTGGCCGTTCACCAGGCGCCAGATGCCGAGCGGATTTTCGTCTTTCAATTCGTCGGGCAATGCGGCCTGGGGAAAATCCTGGTAGCAGACCGGGCGCGCGAAGCGGTAGATGGCCTGCGTGCCCACCGAGGTCATGCGGCTTTCGCTGGTGGCCGGATACGGGCCGCCGTGAACCATGGCGTGGCAGACTTCAACGCCGGTGGGGAAGCCGTTGACGATGAGCCTGCCTGCCTTGCGCTCGAGGATTGCGATGAGAGCGGAGTGAGTGGCAATGTCGGCCTCATCGCCGTGGAGCGTGGCGGTGAGCTGGCCTTCGAGGGCTGCGGCCAGGGCCATCAACTCCGGCGCGTCCTCGTAGCGGACGATGAGCGTGCTGGGCCCGAAAATTTCCTTGGCCAGCTCGGGGTCGGCGAGCAGATCGCTGCCGCTGACCTGAAAGAGCGCTGGAGCAGCGCAGGCGCCGACCGCACTCTCAGGCGCGGCGCCCTGCGCGAGAGTTTCTACGTGCTCCTGGGACTCGCGCAGGATGAGGCCGGTCATGTGATTGCGGAAGATATTCTCGGTGAGCATTGGAGCAGCCGCCGACTGCTCCACGAGAGACTTGACCGCCGCGACAAACGCATCGGCGTCTTCATTGCGCGGCAGGTAGACCAGGCCGGGCTTGGTGCAGAACTGGCCCACGCCCAGGGTGAAGGAGCCGAAGAGTCCGGCGGCGATTTGCGCGCCGCGCGTGCGCAGCGCCTGAGGAAGAACGAACAACGGATTGGAGCTGCTCATTTCCATGAAGCAAGGGATGGGCTCGGGGCGCGCGGCGGCAACCTGCATCAGCGATTTGCCGGCCGACAAAGAGCCCGTGAAGCCGACGGCCTTGACAGCGGGATGCGCGACCAGCGCAGTGCCCAACTGCG
Source organism: uncultured Acidobacteriaceae bacterium (assembly GCA_963770555.1). Taxonomy (GTDB): domain Bacteria; phylum Acidobacteriota; class Terriglobia; order Terriglobales; family Acidobacteriaceae; genus Telmatobacter. The sequence continues at coordinate 531,188 of CAVYQC010000005.1, read as the reverse complement.
AGCCCGCGCCGAAGAGCAAAGCAAACGTGCCCGCGGGAAGGCCGCACGCGCGCACGCTTTCGCTGACCACCTGGCCGACCAGTTCGCTGGTGCCCGGATGCGCGGAGTGGGCCTTCACGATCACTGGATTGCCGGCGGCGAATGCCGACGCCGTGTCACCGCCGGCCACCGAGAACGCGAGAGGAAAGTTGCTGGAGCCGAAGACAGCGACCGGTCCCAGCGGGCGCAACACGGAGCGGATATCGGCCCTGGGCAGAGGCTTGCGATCGGGATCGGCGGGATCGATGCGCGCATTGGTCCACGATCCGTCCTCGACCACCTGCGCGAAGAGGCGAAGCTGATTGACGGTGCGCGCCAGCTCGCCTTTGAGGCGCGCTTCCGGCAGCGCGGTCTCGCGGTGCGCGCGCTCCACCAGCTCGACGGCGATGGATTCGATTCCGGCAGCGATGCGGCGCAGGAAGAGCGCTTTTTCGCGGCCGGGCAGACGGCCGTAGGTGGCAAACGCGTCCTCGGCGAGGGACGCCGCGCGCGCAAGGTCTTCAAGCGAAGCGTAGCGATATGCCGGATCGAGCGGCGCATCGCTGGCCGGATCGATGCCGGTGAAGGTTGCATCGCTTCCCTGCCCCGGTTCGGGAACGGCAGGCTCGCCGCCGATGATCGAATAGCCTTGCAACATTGTGCACCGCCATGGAACGAGTTTGCGCCGCGCGTCGGACGTCTTCAAGCGTGTGCGCCTTTGCGCGCGGCCGCGATCGGCATTAGTTTACTATCCCGCGCGGATCGCGTGGAGGCGGCCTTGCGGTAGTGGCTCTGTTTGAATGACGCAGTACCCCAGGGGCTAAAGCCCGCACTCATTTTTCAGTCGCTGGCGGCACGACTGAAGTCGTGCCCTGACACTTCGTGCTTCTTCCGTGAGGTTTTTCCGCGGCCTCTGAAGTCGTGCCCTGACACTTCGTGCTTCTCCTGCCGAATATTTCCGCAGCCGGCGCGGCCTGCGTTTTCAAACTGACCCGATGACGGCCTTGCGGCGCCGTTGCCTCAGCGGCTAAGAGCAGAGTAAAGTTGCCTATTGTCATGCAAGGTTTGAAATCGCTCTTCGATGCGCCGCCTGTGCGCGGCATTCTCGCGCTCTGCTGCCTGCTGTGCGGAGCCTCTTACGGTCTGAGCCAAAACGCGGCCGATGTGCGCGTGGACCTGGGCAAGAGCCTGGGCCCCTTTGCGCCGGTCTACCGCTGGTTCGGTTACGACGAGTCGGATTTCACCACCACGCAGAACGGCCGGGCGCTGCTTGGCCAGTTGCACGATCTGAGCCCCGTGCCGGTGTATATCCGCGTGCATTTTCTGCTGACCAGCGGAAACGGCAAGCCGGAGCTGAAGTGGAGCTCGTCGAACGTCTACACGGAAGACGCGAACGGGAAGCCGGTTTACGATTGGACGATTCTGGACGGCATCTTCGACGCGTACGCCGCGGCGCACGTGCGGCCGATGGTGGAGCTGGGCTTCATGCCCAAGGCGCTGTCGAGCCATCCCGATCCGTATCACATTCCATGGCCCACCAAGCCGGGCGAAGTGGAGGGGTGGTCGTTTCCGCCCAAAGACTTCGCGCGCTGGGGCGAGCTGGTGCATCGCGTGGCGGAGCACATGGTGGAGCGCTATGGGCTCAAGGAAGTCTCCACCTGGTATTGGGAGGTGTGGAACGAGCCGGATATTTTTTATTGGCACGGAACCGGGGAGCAGTACAACCAGCTTTACGATTACGCGGCCGCGGGAGTGAAGAGCGCGATTCCGGGCGCGCGCGTGGGCGGTCCGGCCACCACCGGGCCGGTTGCGGGCGGGCGCAGCGGGACGTTTCTCGAGGCGTTTTTGAAGCACTGCACGGAAGACAAGAGCAGCGCGACAGGCAGCGCGATTCCACTGGATTTCATTTCGTTTCACGTGAAGGGCAGGCCCGGCATGGTGGACGGGCACGTGCAGATGGGACTGAACCGGGAGCTCGAAAACGCGGCGACCGGATTTGCGATCGTGGAAAAATCCGCAAAATTTGCGCGGCTGCCGGTCATCTTGAGCGAGGCCGATCCCGAGGGATGCGGAGCCTGCTCTCCGCAGCAGCATCCGGAGGATGCTTACCGCAACGGCTCACTCTATCCCGCCTACACGGCGGCGGCGATGAAAGCGCTGCTCGATCTTGCCGGGCGCGCGCACGTGAATCTGATCGGGTTTCTTACCTGGGCGTTCGAGTTTGAGAACCAACCGTATTTCGCCGGTCTGCGGACGTTGGCCACCAACGGCATCGACAAGCCGGAGCTGAATTTCTTCCGCATGGCGGGATTGCTGGGCGGGGAGCGTGTGGCGGCGAGCAGCAGCGCGGCAGTGCCGGTCGACCGGATTCTCGCGGAGGGAGTGCGCGCGCATCCCGATGTGGACGTGCTGGCCACGCATGGCGCAGGAGGCGCGGCGGTGATGCTGTGGAACTACGCGGATGACGACGTGCCGGGAGCGGGCGCAGTGGCGCGTGTTGCGATTGAGGGAATCGCGCCGCCGGGAAGCCGCGTCCTGGTGCAGCAGTTTCGCATCGACGCAGACCACAGCAACGCATTCACGGTTTGGAAGCAGATGGGCTCACCGCAGGAGCCAACGGCGGCGCAGTATGCAGAGCTCCAGGCTGCGGGGCAGTTGGAGCAGGCCGGTTCGCCGCAGTGGATGACGGCGGCGAAAGGTGAGCTGATGATGGACATCGATCTGCCGGCGCAGGGGCTGGCGCTGTTGCGGATCAGGTGGGACGGACAGTGAGTCTGAGGTGCGGCGAGCGAGAGGTTTGCCGCATTCTTCAGAGGAATTTCAGTGGCGCAGGGAACGGCAACCGCAGATCCTTCGACTCGCTGCGCTCGCTCAGGATGACAACATTCGCGTTACGAGATTCAGATTAAAGGAAGCTCCCTGGCTATGAAAATCAGCCGCATTCGCACCCGGGTTGCGCAATGGCGAGGCCAGACCGCGCCGCTGCCGCCGCATTTCTGCACCAACCCCATGGACCTGCTGGCGCTGCCGCAGTCCTCGATGAAGACCTTCGCCTTTCACGGCTGGCTGATGGTGGAGATCGAAACCGACGACGGGCTGGTGGGAATCGGGAACGCGGCGCTGGCGCCGCTGGCGGCCAGGCAGGTGATCGACCAGTATTTGAAGCCGATTCTGATCGGCGCCGACCCCTGGGACATTGAATTTCTGTGGCAGCACATGTATCGCAACACCATGGCATTCGGGCGCAAGGGCATCGGTATGACGGCCGTCAGCGCGGTGGACATTGCGCTGTGGGATCTGGTGGGCAAGGCCGCGAAACAGCCGGTGTTCCGGCTGCTGGGCGGACGGACCAAGGCGCGCATTCCGGTGTACGCGAGCCGGCTTTATTCCACGCCGCTCGAAGAGCTGGCGGCCGAAGCGAAACGGTACAAAGACGAAGGCTACCAGGCGATGAAACTGCGCTTCGGATGGGGTCCGGCGGACGGAGCGGCGGGGATGCACCGGAATGTGGACCTGGTGCGCACGGTGCGCGAGGCGGTTGGCGATGGAGTGGACGTGATGGCGGATGCGTACATGGGCTGGACGCTCGACTACGCACGGCGCATGTTGCCGCTGCTGGAGCCATTCCGCTTGCGCTGGCTCGAGGAGCCGGTGATTCCCGACGATGTGCGCGGCTACGCGGAGCTGAAGTCCTATGGCCGGGTGCCCATCGCGGGCGGCGAGCACGAGTTCACCGTTTATGGATTCCGCGACCTGCTGGAAGCGCACGCGCTCGACTACATCCAGTTCGATACCAATCGCGTGGGCGGCATCAGCCAGGCGCGCAAAATCTGCGCCCTGGCCGAGGCGTTCGGGGTCCCGGTGATTCCGCACGCCGGGCAGATGCACAACTATCACGTGGTGATGGCGAGCCTGAACTCGCCGATGGCGGAGTTTTTTCCGCCGGTGGAGGTGGAGGTGGGCAACGAGCTGTTCTGGTACATCTTCGACGGCGAGCCGAAGCCGCGGGAGGGCTTCATCGATCTCGACGACGGCGTGCCGGGGCTGGGGCTGACCATCAACGAGGAGCGGCTCAAGCAGTTCCAGGTGATCGAGTGAGAGGAACCGCAACGGCCCGGCCGCCGTTCGGCGGAGAGGTGCGCGAGGGAGCGTTATCAGGAGGTCGAACGCAGGCGAATTCGAGCGGCAGCGGCGCCGGGATTCTGAAAGCGGCGTTTTGAAAGCCGCAGGCGCCTCGAATGCGCGTGATAAGATCAAGGGCAAATCATGAAGCGGTTCCATCCTTGCGCCGAATGTTCCGATTGTTCCAGCGCGATCTGAGTTCTGGATTCGAAGTTCGAGGTTCAATCGGAGGCCGAAGACCTTTCCATGCCGAGTTCTCACTTCATCGCGAACAATCATCTGAGCGCGTCGAACAAGATGCCGCGCCAGATCAACCGCAACCTCATCTTCAACCAGATTCGCACCAAGCAGCCGATTTCGCGGGCGGATTTGTCGCGCAGCTCGGGACTGCAGAGGAGCACGGTTTCGCTGATTGTGGAAGAGCTGCTGGCCGACCGCTGGATCGTGGAGGGCCCGACGGGGCAGATTCCGCGCGGCCGCCGACCCACGTTCCTGAATGTGAACGGACAGCGTGGAGTGCTGGCTCTGGACATACATCCGGCGCAGACCACGCTGGCGGTGACCGACCTGGGCGGCAAGATATTGGCGCTGGACGTGGTTGTGCCTCCGCACAACCCCAAGAAGGTGGTCAACGCCATCCTCGACGCGATCCGCAAGATGATTGCCACGCATCACGACCGTTCCTTCGATGGTATCGGTATCAATCTGCCGGGGCGATTCGATCCGCAGCTGGAAAAATTCATGTTCGCGCCCAACATCGACTGGCCCATCGGCCGCATCAAATCGCGCGTGGAACAGGCAACCGGTTTGCCGGTGGTGGTAGACAACGTGGCCAACGCCTGCGCCCTGTCGGAAATCTGGTTCGGGTACAGCGACGGGATGCACGACCTGGTGGCAGTGAACGTTTCGGAGGGCATCGGCACCGGCATTATCGCCAACGGCCGCCTGCTGCGCGGCGCAGGAGGGGTGGCGGGCGAATTCGGGCACGTGCAACTGGATCCGAACGGATTGCCGTGCGGCTGCGGGAGCCGAGGATGCTGGGAGACGGTGGCTTCCAATCGAGCCGGCATGCGCTACTACGCGGAGATCGCGCAGAAGGCCTCGCCGCCCTTCGACGTTCTTCTGCAAATGGCGGATTCCGGGGACGCCATGGCTCGTCAGGCGATCGAAACGATGTGCAAGGCGCTGGGCCGCGGGATGCACATGATTGCCTCGGCGCTGGCGCCCAGCGAGATCGTGGTGGTGGGCGACATCACGACAGCGTGGCATTTGGCCGGCCCGGTGATCGAGGCCGAAATGCGCCGTAACCGGCTGGTCCGCATTCCCAAACTCAGGCCCGCGCGGGGCGGCAATCAGGCGCGCTTGCGCAGCGCCGTAGCGCTGGTGATGAACGAGAACCTGTTGTGAGCCGGCGCGCTGAGAGGTTCGCTTAGCGGCCGGGTAGTGTCTGACGGATCGAACGGGCTTCGTTCCTTCCGCAGGGGCTAAAGCCCGCCCCCATTTTGCCGTGCTTTTCGGCGCGACTGAAGTCGTGCCCTGACGCTTCGTGCTCTGCCATAGCTGTTTTTCCGCAGCCTCTGAAGCCGCGCTCTGACACTTCGTGCTCCCTCCGCAGAGTTTGTCAGTAAGCTGCGAAGCCTTGCCCTTTCGAGGCAGAGGCGGCTTGCGGCAAGGCTACGGGAGTTTGAGTTCGCGACGCGCGAACAACTGGAACTCGGCGGAGTAAACGGGCGTCATCTTTTCCCAGGTATCGCGCAGCAGGGATACGCGGCACCAGCGCCGGAACAGGCAGATCCACCAGTCGGCATGCGGAGAAGTGCGGTTGTCGGGAAACGCCAGTTCGAGATCCGCGTACACCGTGTACATGAAATCCAGAAGCGAATTGGCAAACTGCCAGGCATAGTCCGCGCTGCCCGGCGGATTGGCGGGCGGGTCCCACAGCACCGGACTGCGCAGTGCATTGCGATGGTCGTTGAGCCGCTCGGCCAGCCCGGCGAGCTCCGGCCGTTCGCGGAGCTCCTTGAGGACCGACTGATATTGCTGTTCGTGCTGGGTGAGATACTGCTGCATCTCCGGAGTGGGCGGATACCAGACCGCATACATGCACTCAAACAGCCGGGCGACCTCGCTACGGTTCTCCACCTTATTCTGCCGGGGCTGGAGCGCCGGGCGGATGGCGGTGAGCGCGATATGATGCCCCAGCCTGCGGTAGCTTTCAAATTGCGTTTCGGTAAACCACTGGTTGCCGGTCGAGTCCTGGGGGAAGGTCTGGTGCTGGAGTTTGTAGGCGATCAGGTCGGCGGGCTCATCGCCCACCAGCGAGGACTTGATATAGAGAATCGTTCCTTCGTAGAATTTGTCGCTCTCGTCGCCCAGGCATTCGCATTCCTCGGCTGCGGATTGGCTTTGGACCTGCTTCTGCCGGGGCGGAGGGTAGCGGATGGTTCCCACCACGCAATGCGCCTGGCTGAACTTGTCTTCCTGAATCTGCAGCGGCCTCAGGTCGAGGTCGATCTCGGCGCCGAAGTCGGAGCGGCAGCGGTTGACGGCGTTGCCGATGCCGCAGAATTTCATGTCCGGGTCCTCTTCCGCATCGCAGACGATGATGTACTTGCAGCGCCGCCGCACCAGCTCGTAGAGGCCCATGTTCTCAAAGTGGCCGCCGTCGCTCAGGTTCACGTACTTGGACTTGTCGTTCGCCGATCCGAACAATTCGCTGAGCAGATACCAGAGCGGGAACGCCGGCGTGGGACGATTCTCTTCCGCCCTCCAGTTGCCGGTCCTGCGCGGGTTGGAGATCCACCATCCCAGGCGCACGTTGAAGAAGGTCATGAGGAAGGCCAGCGCCGGATTGCTGTTGTATCCCTGGTTGGGATTGACCGCGGCCCCGGAGATGGCGATCGCCGTGTCGAGATGGACTCCGCCGTCCAGGTAGGCATAGTCCCTGGTAGGCACGTAGCCGTTCAGGCTTACGCCTTGATCTTTTCCGGCGTCGGTCCAACTGACGCTATAACCGGAGTAGAGCGGCGTGAAGGCGAAACTTGCGCCTTTGCGCTCCTGGGAAGCCAGATCCTCGCCGGTGGTGAGGTTGAGGGTGGCGCAGACGATGGGGAACGGACCGTCGTATCCATCCCGCCGGTCGACGGGGCTGGAGGCGTTGAAATTGTCGGGAAGCAGGTCCTTGACCAGCGGCGGATTGGGTCTTCCGCGGGTGTTGAAGGCTTCCACCTGGCTGCGCATATCGAAGCCGGTGAAGGGATTGGGGTCCCGCTCCCACAACACCGCGCCCAGATAACAGCGCGAAAGGCGGTTGCGGTAAAACGACTGCATGGAGAATTCGTTGATGTCGAGGCGCCAACCGAAGACCAGCGCCAGCAGAGTGGAGGATGCCGCGCAAACCAGCAAGACGGCCTTCCAGGCGAAGAAGGGCACGTGGGAGTGCGACATTTCGCGGCTGGAGAGCAGAAACCGCAGCCACGCATGCTGCGAGACCCAGACCCGCACCGGCTCAAGATGGTGCGATTGCACCAGAAACTGCGCCAGCATTTCCGCGCCGGAGGACAAAACGATGAGAAAGCAGAGCACGGCAACGGGCGCGGCCGCAATGGCTACCAGGTCCATCGGCTTGTAGCCGAGGAAGCCTTTGCCGCTGGGCTTTCCGTCGCTCTTGGTGCTCGATCCGGCGAGCAGCGTGGTGAGATGCGAAATCACAAACGCGGCGGCCGCATAAAGCTCGGCGAACGAACCTCTGGAGCGGATGTAGGTGGTCAGGTAGGGGGCCAGCAGGGCGATGGCCGTCAGGCCCAGCCACAACATCCCATACAGCAGCGACCAGGCGCGCAGCCGCGCCAGCCACTCGCGACGCGCATCGGAGTAAAGGCGCCCCAGCAGCCCCAGCGTGAGCTCGATGGCGACATAGGGAATGCTCAACAGCAACGCCGGCAGAAGCACGATCTGCACCCGCCAGGGATCGACGGAGATGGCGTGGTGCGCCGAGCCCACGTTTCCGGCCTTGAGCAGAATCCACTCCGCCAGTTGCCTGCCGCCCACCTGAACACCGAAGGCGACCAGGCAGGCGAATGCGGCAGGCAGGATGGCGCAAAGCGCGAGTCCCGCGATGGCCAGCCACCGGCCGCGCGGCGCGCCGCCATGGAAAGAGTGGAGCGCCTTGTAGGCATCCCATGCCCCGCCCGCAAAGGCCACCGCCAAAGCCGCGCCCAGCACCAGTGCGCAGCCGATCCAGGGGACGGCGGGCTTCCACCACGGCTCCGGGGAGAATCGCAAGCTGGGCCAATAAGCCGCCCAGACGGCCATGGCGAGCCACGGCAAAATAATCATCCACCGAACTCGGATGTTGCCCAGCAGGCCTTCGTTCAGAAACCTGTGAACGGCCCGCAAGGCCCACGTGTACCATGGGACCGGGCACGAGCCGTCAGGCGGAGCCGGCTGGGCCGGTTCCTGCGCGGCCTGTCCCGGGGGTGGATACGCTATCCGCTGCTGGCGGTAAAGATCCCTTCCCAGCGCCACCAGCGACCACACCACCGCGGCGAGAATCGCCACCCCGGACCAGAACGTGCCCCGCTCGCCGTAGGCCTGCAAGGGGAGGTCGAAAGTTACCCTGTCGGTGAGCGGCTTCTGCGCCAGCAGATTCAACACGAAGAATCCCGCCGCCAGGAAAGCGACGATCGGAACCTGGTTGAGCACCGTGTTCCGGAACCAGATGGCAATCATGGTCCAGGTGTCAGTGGACAGAAATCCGCGCCTGGGGGTGAGATAGCTGGCGTAGCGCTGCAGCCACTTGATGGGCTCGGGCGCGCGCGGTGGGCATCCCGGCTGGGCCTGCGGGATGAGCTTTCTTTCCACGCCCGCGCGCCCCTCGCGATCGCGCAGGATCCAGGCAGCCAGAAACTGGTGAATGTAACCGCCGCCCGAAACGGAAGAAAGATAGTCGATGCAGGGCAAGAGGCCCAGTTGCGCCAGCCCCTGCATGACTCCCAGGTTGAAAGTCGCGCTGCGAATGCCGCCGCCGGAGAAGCAAAGCCCGAGAAGGCCCTGCTCCGCGGCGATCTTGTACACGTCTTCTCTGCTCCCGCCGTCCTTAGAACAGGGTTCGCCGAGGGACTCGTCTTTCCCCGGTTCGCGGCGCCGCCTGGCCTTCATTTCCTGCTCGAGTAGCCATTTGCTCGGCGTGTAGCCGGTCTCGGTGGCGGCATCGAACTGCAGCTTGGCGTCTTGCCGGAGTTCTGCCTCGGTAATGTCTTTCAGGCGGGAGATTCTGCCCTCCGGGACGTCATTTCCCGGATTCGGTCTTGCCCCCGGAGCCGCTTCGGGATTCAATTTGCGATCCTCGGCGGCATAGCGCGCGACAGATTCCTCCCAAAGTCTCCTGCAGTAATCCCAATTCGGCCCTTCGCCCGGCTGCGGCTGGGGATCCGGCTTGACGGGGGTCTTTTTCCCGGTTGGGCTCATGCGCACCTCCTGCGGGACTCAGTTCGCAATGCATTCGCTGGCGGAAACAATCGCAATGTAGAAGTGGTGAAAATTCGTTGAAGACCGTTACGAGTTTGATTGGGGCTTTTCAGCCGGTGCGGAGCGAAGCCAACGCTCATCCGATACGAACCCCAAAAAGCCGGCCCGCGCTTTGGCCGTGGTTTGCCGCATACGCCGCGAGCGCAATACCGCCTCCGGCGCTCGACGCGCGAGCGCAAGACGCTCTTGCATGGTTGCGAGGGTTTGGCGATTGCGCCCACCCTGGGCAAATCGGGAATGGTTGCAGGTTATTGAATCAGCGGAGGGTTGTAAAGCGGAAAAGGAGGGCGGGATATGTGTTCCGGTGCATCCGGCGAGCGGGGCAGCCGGAATGCGTCCGCTGCGGCTTTGTTTCAGCCGCGGCCGCGAAAGGCGATCGGCGCGGGCACGCGCGTGGCGCCCCTTCCGGTTTCCTGTTCCAGAACCGGGTCGGGCGGTGCTCCGATAGGGAGCGGCTGGTAAGGCAGGAAGACCCGGAAGGTGGACCCGCTGACCGAGTTGCGCTCAGCCCAGATGCGGCCGGAGTGCTGCTGGACGATGGTGCGGCAAATGGCCAGGCCCAGCCCGGTTCCGCCTTTCTGCCGGGAATCGGAGGCATCCACCTGCTGGAAGCGGCCGAAGATGACCTCGAGCTTGTCGGCAGGAATGCCGCGGCCCGCGTCGACAACCGAAAGCGTGACCCCGCTGACGTCGGGGCGCAGCAAGACGGATACCGTGGCGTTGGGCGGAGAGAACTTGATGGCATTGGAGAGCAGATTGGTAAGCACCTGGAGGAGGCGGTCGGCATCGGCGGCGATCTCAACCTGGGTGGGGTCGTGGATGAGCTGCACGCCGGCCGCGTCGGCCACCGGCTGCATGCCGTCGATCGCCTGGCGGATGACGTCGGCCAGTTGCACCGGCCGGAAGGTGAAGGGCTCGCGGCCGCTCTGGATGCGTTCGAGGTCCAGAATGTCGTTGATGAGACGGACCAGGCGCTCAGAGTTGCTGAGAGCGATGCGCAGCAGGTTGGCGCTCTTGTCGTTGACGTGCCCCAGGCTGCCGGAGGAGAGCAGGCCGAGGGCGCCGCGAATGGCGGTGAGCGGAGTGCGCAACTCGTGGCTGACGGTGGAAACGAATTCGTCCTTGAGGCGGTCGAGCGCATAGCGCTGGCTGATGTCGCGGAAGCTGAATACGGACCCGGAAAGACGGCCGTGATCGAGAATCGGGGTCAGGTTGTAGTCCACGCGGAAGGAGTCGCCGTCGTTGCGGAAGAAGGTGTCTTCGCCGGCCGTGGCCATGCGCCGCAGCTTGCCGGTGGCGCGCAGCAGGGCGCAGTCGTCGCGGCAACGGTTACTAAGAGACGCAGAGCCGTGGAGCAGGTCGTGGATGGGCTTGCCGGTGAGGCTGGCCGGATCTGCGCCGAGCAGATTGGCGGCTGCCGGATTGGCAAAACTTACCAGGCCGCCGGGATCGAGTCCGCAGATGCCGTCGGCCACCGAATTCAGCAGGATTTCCTGCTCGCGGTAGAGTTTCTCGGCGCGGTCGCGCTCGTGGGAACGGGCCAGCATCTGGCCCAGCGAGGCGGCCACCGTCTCCACGGCTGCCATGGCCTCGCGATTCTCGCGCAGGCAGAAGTGGCAATAGAATTCGAGTACCGCCAGCACGTTGTTGCCCACGCGCACGGGAACCGCGCAGCCTGAGACCATGCCGTGGTCCTGGGCCGTGCGGGTGTGCGGGCTGGTGGGCAAAGACGCCAGATCGGAGATCCAAACCGGGCGGCCATCCTCCCAGGCTCGCCCCGGCAGATCGTTGCCGCTGGTCAGCTTCAGCCCCATGCTCTCCTGGATGAGGATCTCGGTGCGCCGGCCGGGCGCGCCCCACGCCGAGCAGAATTCGAGGCGGTTCTCCTCGGTATTGAGTTCCCAGCGCATGGCCACGTCCCAGCCCTGGGAAACGCACAGGGCTTCGAGAATGCGCATGGCCGCAATCTCCGGCGAGGTGTTTTCGCCCACGATTTCGCTCATCACCAGTTGCAGCGCGACGCGGCGCTCGCGCTGCACCAGCAGGCGCAGAACCAGCACCGCGGCAGCGGCGCCGGCGGCGAACATCAGCAGCTGGTTGAAGCCGGGACCGGAGGCAAAGTGGGGCGAAACCGACCCCAGGACCACGGCCAACGCCAAGCCCGCCAGGATAGGCGAAATGAAGGAGGAGCCGCGCTTGCCTATTCGCATGGTATGCCCGCCACGGATTGTCCGAATCGCCTCGGCGCGGTCGCTCATCGATCCCTCAGTGGAGAGTGGAAATTATGATTTTGCCTTCTTGGCCGGGTGGAAAACAACTGCTTGTCCAGCGACAGAGTGAATCTTACCAGACTTAAGCACGAAAGTAACCACTCTCGACAAACTATTACCTTTTATTCTTCAACAACTTGCGGGAAAGCGGCTGCACATCGGTGTAAACTTTTGTTTACAGATCGTTTCCGACTGCTACAGATCATTCGGCTCATTCGGCCGGGGAGCCCGCCGGTGGACTGCGGGCGCGAATGGACTGGCTTGGCGGCTCGCGGAAAAAGGTAGATTTTGGGTAAGAGCCCTGGGAGCACCCCTCCGGGGCTAAGGCCGGCGATCCCTATTGTTGTATCTATGGCACGACTGAAGTGATGCCCTGACACTTCGCGCCAGCCCATTCGAGTTTTGCCGCGGCGTGCTCGCGCGATCGCGGGTCCCGGAATCGGGGTGTTTTTCCGTGCTCTCCCAGCGGCCCGAAGTTGCCGCAGCGCGAGCGCAGGTGGAGGCCGATTGAAGATCGACGGGCGATGGGCGCTTCTCCTGGTTGCGGCGGAACTGGCGGCGGCGGGCTGCAACAGCGCCCCGGCCACCAGCACGACCGTCCCTCCCAGCAACTTGATTCCCAGCTTGCAGTCTTATCCGACGCCCACCGGGACGGTCTCCACCTTCATTGCGGCGGGGAGCATCGACCCCAACGGTATCTTCTTTGAGAAGCTGGGAACGAACGGCCGGACGTGCGGCAGTTGCCACCAGTTGAACCAGGGCATGTCGATCAGCTCGGCCTTCGCACAAGCTTTGTTCACCAGCAGCAATGGGGCGGACCCGCTGTTCCTGGCCGTGGACGGCGCGAATTGCCCAAGCGCGGCAACCGGCGACAGCGCCGCGCACAGCCTGGTGCTGAACAATGGATTGATCCGCATTGCCGAGGCGCTGCCGGCGAACGCGCAGTTCAAGATGGCTGTGAGCGAAGACCCCTACGGCTGCGCGGCGGCCACGGGCGCATCCGGCGAAGCCACATATTCGGTGTACCGGCGGCCGCTGCCCGCGTCCAGCCTGACGTTTCTGAGCGAAGTGATGTGGGATACGCGGGAGACGGTGGCGCCGTTGAATGCGGCGGCGACCTTCAGCGCCAATCTGAATACCGATTTGAGCGCGCAGGCGGCGGAGGCCGTGGCCACGCACGAGCAGGGCAGCGCGGCGCCGACGTCCGCGCAGCTATCGCAACTGGCGGCGATTGAAGAGGGACTTTACACGGCGCAGGCGACCGATGCGCAGGCCGGGCCGCTGAACCACAACGGGGCAACGGGCGGCGCGGCGGCGCTGGCGGCGCAGGTCTATTATCCGGGCATCAACGACGCATTCGGCCAGGACCCGCAGGGCAAGCCGTTCAACCCGGCGGTGTTCACGCTGTTTGCGGCCTGGGAGAACAGCCAGAATCCGGCGCAGGCCAGCATTGCCCGCGGCGAGGATCTCTTCAATACCGCGCCGGTGGAGATTACGGGCGTGCGCGGGCTCAACGATAACGCCGCGCTGGGCAGCCCGGCGGTGATCGACGGCACCTGCGGAACCTGCCACGATGCGCCGAACATCGGGAACCTGTCGCGCCCGCTGCCGCTCGACATCGGCACCAGCCGGCTGGCGGCCGACGAGACGGATGCCGGGATCATCGCGGGGCTCGAGCAGCTTTCGGCGCCCAGTTTGCCGGTGTACCAGATCACCGGCTGCACGGACGCGAACGGCAATCCGGTGGTCTACACGACGACCGACCCTGGCACGGGACTCTTCACCGGACAATGCGCCGACGTGAATCGCGTGATGGTGCCGGTGCTGCGCGGGCTTTCCGCGCGGGCTCCGTACTTCCACAATGGCTCGGCCGCGAACCTGCAGCAGGTTGTGCAATTCTATAGCTCACGTTTCCAGATGAATCTGAATCCGCAGCAAATGATCGATCTGGTCAATTTTCTGAACTCTTTGTGAGCCACTCTGCTGGTAACGATCCCACCGCGAAGCAAAGATCGAGCGATTCCGGCTTGCTTGTCGAATTCACGACCGCGCATAATGCAGTCCAGATGGTTTCTCTTTTTTTCGCCGTGCCGCAACTATGACCGCTGGCAAGTTTCCGCAACCCGCAATTTTCCTCGCCGCCGCGTGGCTGCCGATGGCCGCGGCGACTGCCGTGTCGCAGACGGACTTCGGCCCGGTGAACGTGGGCGCCAGCGCTGCGATGACGGTGACGTTGACCATTCCGAGCGCGGTGACCCTGGGCGGCATTTCGGTGGCCACGCAGGGCGTTCCGGGGCTGGACTTCACCAATGCGGGATCGGGAACCTGCGCTGCCGGCGCCAGCTATCCCGCCGGTCAGTGCACCGTGGAAGTGACCTTCAAGCCGGCGTTTGCCGGGAAGCGCTACGGGGAGGTTTTGCTTGAGGGTGGATCGGGAAATGTGATCGTTACCGCCAACCTCGAGGGAATCGGCTCGGGAGCGCAGATTGGATTTGACCCAGGGACAGCGATCGCCATCGACCCCACCGTAAATGGAAACGGATTGAAGATACCCTTCGGCACGGCGGTGGACGGCGAGGGGAATCTCTTCATCACGGATACCATTCACAGGCGGGTGCTGGAGATGCCTGCCGGCGGCGGCGCGCCGATTGCCATCGACCCGGTGGTGAACGGGGAGGGACTGTCGAATCCTGGCGGCGTCACCGTGGATGGCGCGGGCGATCTGTTTATTTCGGACCTCGACAACAACTTCGTGGTGGAGTTGCCGGCCGGCGGCGGCGCGCCGATTGCCATCGACCCGGTGGTGAACGGGATCGGATTGGATTATCCGTGCGGCATGGTGGTGGATGGAGCCGGCAATCTGTTTATCGCGGACGTGGACAAAGGCCGCGTGGTGGAGGTACCGGCCGGCGGCGGAGCGCCGATTGCCATCGACCCCATGGTGAATGGCGAGAAGCTGTCTTATCCGGTCACGCTCGCGCTCGACAGCGCTGGGGATCTTTTTATCGCGGATGAATTTGGCCAGCGCGTGGTGGAAGTGCCGGACGTGGCGGAGAATCCGTCCGGCGCAGGGGCGACGGCCATCGCGCCCATGGTGAACGGGCAAAGTTTCTATCAGCCCTACGGCGTGGCGGTGGACGCCGCGGGCGATCTGTTCATCGCCGATGCGGGCAACGACCGCATTGTCGAAGTGCCGGGCGGCGGCGGCGCACCCACCGCCTTCGACCCCACGGTGAATGGCGGAGGATTGAGCGATCCCATCGGCATTGCGCTGGACGCGGCGGGTGATTTGTTCATTGCCGATTCGCTCAACAACCGCGTGGTCGAGGTGGAGCGCTCGCAGCCGCCCGCGTTGAACTTTGCCGCCGCGCCGATCGGGTCGGCCAGCAGCGACAGTCCGCAGACGGTGGAGGTGGAGAACATCGGCAACGCGCCGCTGACGTTTTCGGTTCCGGCAACCGGCGGCAATCCGGCCGTCGCGGCAAACTTCACACTCGATAGCAGCGGAACCTCGGCCTGCCCGCTGGTGACGCAGGGTTCCTCAGAGCCGGGCACGCTGGCCGCGGGCGCTGCTTGCCTTTTGCCCATCAGCTTTGCGCCCACTGCGGCGGGCAGCCTCTACGGCACGCTGACGCTCACCGACGACAACCTGAATGCGGCTGCACCGGGCTACGCGGTGCAGACCGTTTCGCTTAGCGGCGATGCGCCGGTGGCCTCGCTCTCGGCCGCCAACCTGTGGTTCGGAGCGCAGGAGCTGGGAACGGCGAGTGCGGCACAGCAGGTGACTTTGACCAATGCCGGCAGCGCGGCCCTGACGATCACGAGCATCGCGGTGAGCGGCACGGACGCTTCGTCCTTCCTGTTCCCGAATCTTTGCGGACCGAGCCTGGCCGCGGGAGCGAACTGCGTGATCCAGGGGACCTTCAAGCCGGCGGCGGCCGGCCCGCTGACGGCGCAGCTCACCCTTACCGACAATGCCGGCGGTTCCACGCAAACCATCGCACTGACAGGCACGGGAGTTTACACGCCGGCGGTGATGGTGACGCCTTCCGCATCCAGCATCACAACCGCGCAGGCGCTGACGGTGACGGTTGCGGTGAGCGGCGAGAGCGGCGATCCGCCGCCTACCGGGGCCGTGACACTGACCATCGGCAGCTATGTCTCCGCGCCCGCGGCGTTGTTGAGCGGCAGCGCATCGATCGGCGTGCCCGCCGGCTCGCTGGCCGTGGGGACCGACAGCATTGTGGCCGCCTACACGCCGGATATTGCAAGTTCCAACCTTTACTCGACCGCATCGGGCTCGAGCTCGGTGGTCGTGACCGCCGCGTCGACGGCGGCCGCGCCGGCAGCGACCACCGGCGTGGCCTCGGCGATCGCCGCCAACTCGGCCACGCTGGCCGGCACGGTGAACCCCAATGGCGCCGACACCGAAGCCTGGTTCCTCTGGGGCACGAGCAGCACGCTGAGCGGAGCGAGCCAGACCGCCATGCAGGACCTCGGCTCGACGACCGGCGTGGACCCGGCGACCGCCTCGATCAACGGCCTGACACCGAGCACGACTTATTACTTTCAAGCCGTAGCCAAGAACAGCGTTGGCACAACTGAAGGTGCGATCGGCTCGTTTACCACTACACCCGCGCCTTACTTCACGGTCACGGGCTCGCCGGTGAATGTCGCACCGGGAGCGACGACCGGGAACACTTCGACAATTACGGTAACTCCGTGGTATGGCTTTACGGGGGCGGTGAGCCTGAGCTGCGCAATCACGCCCGTGGCCGCAAGCGATCCTGCGACGTGCAGCGTGCCGGCCTCGTTGACCGTTAGCGGCGCGGCGGCACAAACGGTCACTTTGACTGTGAACACCACCGCGGCCACTGCGCTCAACCAGCCGTTAAGGCTGTTCTGGCTGCCGGCCGGTGGAGCGGTTCTTGCGTGCATTCTTTTCTTCGGCATCCCGTTGCGGCGGCGCAGTTCTCTCGGCATGCTGGCGCTTCTCGCGTTTCTTGCGGGCGGAGTTCTCTCCTGCAGCAGCGGAAACATGACCAGCGCCCCGCAGAAGATCACACCGCAAGTGACGGTCACGCCCTCTTCATCGAGCATTACTACGGCGCAGGCGCTTGCCGTGATGGTCGCGGTCAGCGCGGGAGGCACGAATCCGACGCCCACCGGCTCCGTGTCCTTGAGCAGCGGAAGCTACATTTCCACGGCAACCACCCTCAGTGGCGGGAGCGCGACGATCAACCTTCCCGCCGGTTCGCTGGTGGCGGGGACAGACACGCTCACGGTCAACTACACTCCGGATGCGGCGAGCGCCTCAAACTTCAACAATGCATCGGGAACAGGTTCAGTGACGGTAACGGTCCCAGGGAACCCGGGCACCACCGCGGGAAATTACACCATTACCGTAACCGCTGTCTCGGGATCGACGACGCAAACGGTTCCGGTGGCGCTGACCGTGCAGTAGCGGCTGCGCAAAGCGGACGGGCGATTCGCTTCGATGCTTCGAGACAGTCAGTGTTTGGTGAATTGACCGGGCTTGGACGGGAGAGCAAGAGCTTCCTTCAGGGGCTGAAGCCCGCGACCTTACTTGCCCGGTAGCGGCACGGCTGAAGCCGTGCCCTTTCAAGGCGACGCCAAGGCGCTTGCGGCACGGCTGAAGCCGTGCCCTTTCAAGACCAAATCATGAAGCAGCTTTTGACCTGCTGCAAATGCGAATCGCTCGTTCAAGAACGCAGATTCCGTTGCTAGAATGAATGAAGCAGGCGATCGCGGCTTGGCCGGTTTCCTTTCCAACCCAAATATTCGAGGTGAATCCAAATGAGACTTTGCGGTCCACTTGGGGCAGCACTGTTGTCTTGCGCGGCGCTGCTTCCGGCGCAGGTTCAACCGGCGTCCGAACAGAAAGCCATGGAGCCGGCGGACATCGCCGACTTGAAGCTGGTGAGCGATCCGCGCATTTCTCCCGACGGAAAGCAAGTGGTGTACATGGTGGCGTCGCGCGGCGAGGCGGGCAAGCCGCGGGTCGAGCGCATCTGGATTGTGCCCGCGGATGGGTCGAGCGGCGCGCGCCTGCTGCTGCTGGGCGACGGCTCGGACGCTTCACCGCGCTGGTCGCCGGATGGCGAATCGATGGCCTTTCTTTCCAGCCGCAAGAATCCGCTGGCCGGCGGAAAAAACGATGCGTTCCGCTTTTCACTCGCCGGCGTGAAGGGCCGCGAAGATGTTCTGCGCACGGAACAGCCATCGCCGGCGCCCGACGCCGCGGAAGAGAAAAAGGAGATGCAATTGTGGCTGCTGCCGGTTCATGGCGGAGAGGCGCAGCCGCTTACCGATCTTTCCGGCGGCGTGAAAAACATCGAATGGTCGCACGATGGAAAGCTCATCGCCTTTGTGCGCACCGACCAGGATACGCCCGAGGAGCGCGCGGCCAAGAAGATCAAAGCCGACCAGGCAGTTGCCGATCACGATTACAAATTCGACCGGCTGTGGGTTTACGACCTGGCTCGCCACGAGGCGCGCCTGGTTACGCAAACCGACATGAACGTGGACGACTACGACTGGTCGCCGGACGGCGCCCGGTTCATTGCGCGCGTATCGCCGACTCCGCGCATCGACGATTATTGGCGGGTGTCGAAGATTGTTGTCGTTGACGCGGCCACGGGCGCAATCCAGAGGACGGTGGAGGAACACGCGGGCTACATACCGCCGCGCTGGTCGCCGGACGGACGCCATGTTTCTTTTTCGCGCATGACCCCCAGGCGCATTACCGACGTTCATGTGGTGCTTGACCTCACCAGCGGAAAAGAGATTTCAGTGGAGCAGGCGACGCCGGGAACGGTGGAAGAACTGGTATGGACGCCGGATGGAAAGAGCGTGCTGGGCGAGGTGATTGAAGGCGCGCACACCGGCGTGGTGGAGGTAAATGCCGCGTCCGGCGCGATGGCGCACGTTTCCGGCGTGGAGGGAATTTCGAGTTACGAGGGATCGATCAACCTCGATCGCGACGGAGATGCATTCGCCTATCTGGGGCAGACGTTCACGCAGCCGGACGAGGCGTGGGTATTCCGCGACGGCAAGGCGCGGGTTCTGACGGACACAAACCCGCAGGCGGCACTGTGGAAGCTGGGCTCGCAGCGCGAGATTCAATGGAAGAGCAGCCTCGACGGACGGACCATTTACGGTGTGCTGGTTTTGCCTCCCGGCTATCAGGCAGGCACGCGCTACAAAACGGTGGTGCACGTGCACGGCGGTCCGGAAGAGGCGTGGACCACGGGATGGCATGGGAGCTGGTACAACTACGCGGCCATGCTGTCTTCGCACGGATACGTGGTCCTGCTGCCGAACCCGCGCGGCTCCGACGGGCAAGGGCCGGAGTTCACCGAGGCGGATTTCCAGGATTGGGGCGGGCGCGATTATCAGGACGTTGAAGACGGAGTGGATTTCCTGGTTGCGCAGGGCATCGCCGACCCGGCACGGCTGGCCATCGGCGGCTGGAGCTTTGGCGGATACATGACGGCCTGGACGGTGACCCACACCGACCGCTTCAAGGCCGCCATGGTGGGCGCGGGGGTTACGGATATTTACAGCATGGCGACGACTACCGATATTGCGCCCAGCTTTCAGGACGGTTACTTCGGGAAGTTCGCCACCAATCGCCAGGATTACGACAAGCATTCGCCGGTACGCTACCTCGACCAATGCCACACTCCGGTGCTGGTGCTGCATGGAGAGGCCGACAAGCGCGTGCCGATGTCGCAGGGGCAGGAGTTTTACTATGGGCTGCGCTTCCTGGGCCGGGAAGCCGAGTTCGTCCACTACCCGCGCGAACCGCACATCTTCACGGAACGCGAGCATCAGCGCGACTCGCTTGAGCGCATGCTGGAGTGGTACGATGCGCACCTTGGGAAATGACGTTGAGCTCCTGGGCTGGTTACATAAATACTGTTCGTTCGACTTGCAACATCCCTCAGGGGCTGAAGCCCGCGTCTTTTGCGGCCTTTACGGCACGGCACCCAGAGGGTTACCGGCCGTGCCCTTTCAAAGCCCCAATTATGCAAGCATCTCTGGCGAGCTTTATATCTGCTGCAAAGATTTTTTGGCTTCGCGCCTCTGCACGGCGTGGAGGCGATGGCGAAGATAGCGGTTCCAATACATGATCAGCCCGGTAACGCTCAGCACCGCAAGGCTGAGGCCGAGAAGAAACCAGAGGATCTTGAAGCCCAGGCCCCAAAGCGTGCCGAAGTGGAGCGGGTGCATCGACCACATGATCCAATCGCCCGCAGTTTGATTCCGGCCGTAGTGCCAGATGGCAAGCACGTGCGCATTGGCGGCGTCGAGGGTGATGAGATCGCGGTGCGAGAAATCGCCCGGCGCGCGCAGGTCCATCTGCACAAAGACGGTTGGACCTGAAAGCGAGGGATCGCTGATGCCGAAGAGACGGCCGCGCGGGGAGGCTGCCTGCGCGGCGGCGAGGATGGAGTCGAGCGAAGCGCGGCGAGCGCCGGCTGCCGGCAGCACGGGCAATGCCGGCTGCACCATGCCGCGCAGCGGCGAGAAGGCATTCACGATGAACCCGACCTGCCTGTACCACGCGAAGTAAATGCCTGAAAGACTCCACCAGAAAACGATGGCCAGCGTCCAGAAGCCGATGGCGTAGTGCGCATCGTAGTTGATGCGACGCCAGTGGCTGCGCAGGCTGATCCGCAGTCCGCGGGTCCAATTCTTGAGCCCCTGCCACCAGAGCCCGAGTCCGGTGATGGTGAGGAGAAGAAGAATGGCCGCGCCGATGCCGTTTACTCTGAGGCCATCGACGGCGCCGAGCAGCAGGTAGAGATGAAGATCGTGCATCCAGTTGACCCAGTTGCGCGGCCGATTGAGAAGAACCGCGGTCGATGGATCGGCGACCAGGGCGAACTCGCGCCCCTGGGCGTCGATGGCGCTGATCTGGTAAGCGGGAACGATGGAGGATGGCGTGTTGAGATTGGCGACGCGATCGCCGGGGTAGGCTCTGTTGAAGGAACGCATGACTTCAGGGATGGTTGCCGCGTGGGCGGGATCATAGCGGGTGAGGCCGGGCGGAAGCGTGTCCGCGGTGAGTTCATCTTCAAAGACCAGGATTGCGCCGGAGACGGCAATGACGGCGACGTAAGCCGACAGGAAGATGCCCGCCCAGAGATGAATCTGAAAAAACACCGTGCGCAGCAACAGCTTGCGCGGGGAATGGATGAGATTTTTCAGAAAGGGCATCGCGTATCCGATGAACGATGATAGCTGCTATTGCCTGCGATCTTGAAAAGGCGTCCGGGGTGAGCGCAGATCGAGCCTCCGGCCGCGTGATCTTTTGTGTTTCGATTGAGGTTCGTGCTGTCCCAGGTCTCAAAATCGAGACCTGGGGCACCCATTCTTGATTCGAAAGCATTCGGTCAGGGAGCATGGAGCTGCCAATCGAGAAACTCGAGCTCGTTGGCGGTCTGCTCGATCTCCTCAGCGGCAGGCAGCGTGCCGGAGTGGCCGGATTTCGAGTCGTACAGCAGCAGGACGGGCTTTCCGGAGCCGGTTGCGCTTTGCAGCATGGCGGTCATCTTTCTGGCATGAGAGGGATCGACGCGCGTGTCGCCGTCGCCGGAGATAAACAGCACGGCGGGGTACGCGACGCCTTTCACGACGTGGTGGTAGGGTGAGTAAGCATATAGCGTTTTGAACTGCGCGGGGTCGCTTACCGAGCCATACTCGCTCACCCACCAGCGAGCGATGGAGAAACGTTCGTAGCGCACCATATCGATGAGCGGATAGCGGCCGATGGCGGCGCCGAACAGCTCAGGATGCTGGGTGATGGACGCGGTGACGAGCAGGCCGCCGTTGCTGAGGCCCTGAATGGCCAGGCGCGCTGGGCGGGTATAGTTGTGGGCGATCAGCCATCTGGCGGCGTAGGCGAAATCGTCGAATGAGTTTTGTTTTTTCTCAAGCTCGCCGGCTTTGTGCCAGGCTTCGCCAAATTCATTGCCGCCCCGGATGTTGGCCACGGCATAGACGCCACCGCGTTCGATCCACACGGCTTCTTCGGCGGAGAAATCCGGCAGTTGCGCCCAACTGAAGCCGCCGTATCCATAGAGCAGGACGGGGAGATTGCCGTCCGGCTGAAGGCCGCGGCGATGGGCCAGAAACATGGGCACGCGCGTGCCATCGCGCGAGTTGTACCACACCTGCTCCACGATCACATCGCGCAGCCGCTCGGGCACGGCGGGCGCGGAGATGGGCCGGACGATTCCCTGCGGATTGGGGGAGGGACCGTTTGCGGCCGCGCCTGCCGTGGCTGGCGGGCGCCATGCATAGAAGCTGGTGGGAGTCTGGAACGAGGAATAGGAAAAGCAGACCCGCGAAAAGGACGAATCGGCTTCGAGAGCGGCAACCGATCCCATGCCCGGCAGCGGAATGGGCGGTTGAAGTTTTCCGTCGAGCGTGTAGACCTGCAGCTCAGAGTGCGCATCGCGCATGGCATTGACGATGAGCCGATTGCTCGAAAGCGCGATGGTTTCGACGGTCGCGTCGTTCTGCTCGGGGACGAGGACCCGCCAATGCGCGACAGCGGGGTTGTCGAGATTGGCGATAAGCACCTGGCCGCGGCCGGCTTTCCAATCGGTTTGAATGTAGATGGACTTGCCGGAGATGATGCCGTTGAATGTAGCGTCGACACCGGAGACTACGGTGCGCGGCGGGCCAGCAGAACGGAGATCTTCGAGCAGAAGATCCGTGGCTCCCGAGGCGCCGTGCAGCACCGTGATCAGCAGGAAATTGCCATCGGGCGAGAGGCCGGCGGCGAGCAGCTTTTCGGGGCCAAGGTTGCGACCGAAGAGGAGTGCGTCGTCCGCGATGGGATGGCCGAAGATGTGGCGAAAGATGCCCGGCCCCGTTTCGTCGAATTTGACGTAGAAGACCGAGGAGCGGTCAGGAGCGATGGGCAGCGACCAATAAAGATAGCGCGCTTCGGGAAGCGTATCTTCGTCGAGATCGCGGCCGGTGGCGACGTTGAGGAAGTGGATGGCGAGTTGGTCGCGTCCGCCATGGCGCACGCCGTAGGCGAGAAGTTGGCCATCGTCAGAGACGTTGAGCAATTCCACCGTGGCCGAACGGTCAACTGCGGCGGCCGCGGGATCGACAAGCAGGCGATCCGCACCATCCGCGCCTTCGCGCATGAAGATGGAAGCGGTTTCTTTTCCCGCAGGCTTTTTCTCGATGAAATAACGGCCGCCGCGGTAGAGGACGCGATGTGGCTCTTCAAGATTTACGAGCTTGGCGATGTCTTCGCGGAGCGAAGTCATTCCGGGACGCGAAGAGAGCAGCGAGGCGGTGTATTGCTGCTGCGTGGCGATCCACGCACGCGTGGCCGGGCTGGCGCCGTCTTCCAGCCAGCGGTAGGGATCGGCGACGGAGATGCCGTGGATGATGGTTGGAGCGCCCGAGGCAATCGACGGCGGCGGGGGAGGAATGGGGGAGGGCTGTGAAACAATTGTTGCGCAAAACAGACCGGAAGACAACAGGGTGATTGCCGCGACGCGGCGGCAGAGGGCCAATTGAGGACTCATTCCCAAATTAACCATAGACGGGACTCCGTGACCCGTATGCGACGCGACGTGCGGCGGCCGGCCGGCCCCGCCACGCAGCAATCGAAGCTAGCTCTCTGACCGCATAATTCTGTAAGTTGCCAATTAAGGCTCGTGCGATCCCAGGTTAGGCGCGAATACAAGTGCGCGCCGAACCTGGGGGTGCCCGGCGTTGGTGCGGCTGCGGCCCAGCCGGAAACCTAAAAACGCAGCTTGAGCGCAAACTGCAACGAACGGGGTGCGCCAATCTGATACAAGCTGCTGTAACCTCCGTCGGCGCCGCCGCCGCCGA
Source organism: uncultured Acidobacteriaceae bacterium (assembly GCA_963770555.1). Lineage (GTDB taxonomy): Bacteria > Acidobacteriota > Terriglobia > Terriglobales > Acidobacteriaceae > Telmatobacter. The sequence goes on along the minus strand of CAVYQC010000005.1, from coordinate 507,357 downwards.
GGCTGGAAGCAAGGTCTTCAGAGGATATGCCGAAGTAGGGGTTGACGGCTCCGTAGCTGGAGAGAATGTTGCGGCCGTCATTGACTCCGACGTCGCCAAACAATGGATGGTTAAAGACGTTGAAGGCTTCGGCTCGAAAGAGAAAGCTGAGGGATTCGTGGATGGGGAATTCGCGGCGGAGCGCAATGTCTTCCTGCCAAACGTTGAAGCCGCGGATGACGTTGCGGCCCATATCGCCCTGGCTGAAGCTGTTGGAAGGCACCGTGAAAGCTGCCGCATTGATGACTTTTCCGCCGGGCGCGGAGGGTTCATTGAGATAGAACGGCACGTTGGGGACGACGTTGGGGCGCTGGTTGGCCGCAGTCTCGTTCCATACCAGGCCGTAGGAGAAGACGCCCGTGGTGATGGTGATGGGCGCGGCGCTGTTGGAGCGGAAGAGGTTGTCGAAGGCCCAGCCGTTGGCGACATAGCTGAGGGCCGAGTTGTCCGCTTTGATCTTTGGGACTTCGTAGGTGATGGCGGTGGTGAAGGTGTTGTGTATGTCGTAGTCCGAGTCGCCGTAGTCGAGACTCGGGCTGTAGATGGTGTGGTAGGGGATGGGCAGAGCGACGCTCGAGCCGTTATCGAGCCCGTGCGACCAGGTGTAAGTGGCGAGAAACTGCAGGCTATGCCACGGGCTCTGCTTGAACTGGACCTCGAGCGCGTCGTAGTTGGAGTAGTCGTTGTTGGTGACAACGTCGAGATAGCCGAAGTTGGCGCTGGCGCCCATGGCGGGGGTGAGCATTTCATTGCGCAGAAGGTCGCTGCCATGATTGCCCACATAAGTCATCTGCAGGCTGCGGCTGTTCCCCATGCTCTGCTGGAGCGATGCGTTCCACATGTACACCCTGGGGTCGCGCAGGTTGGGATCGAAGGCGAACACGAAGGAGTAGGGCGGATTCAAGGTGAAGGGGATGGGAGCGGCAGTGGCCTGGCTGAGCGGATACGCCCCGGCAGCGCCGTAGAGATATTCGGAACGGCCGTACGGAAAGCCGAGCGTGCCCTGCGCGCCTTGCTGGTCGCCAAGGCCGTAGAAGACGCCGCCGCCGCCGCGGAGAACGGTCTCGCTGCCGGGAGTCTGGTTAAGGACGTAGGCAATTCCGAGGCGCGGAGCGAAGTTATGCTTGCTCGCGCTCCACAGCGGCGTGCCCTTGGGCGCGATGGTCACGGTGGCGATATCGTCGAGGCCGGTCACCGTGTAGAAGGGATGGCCAGTGCCTTCGGAGGGCGGCGGATCGTAGTCCCAGCGCAGCCCGTAGTTGAGCGTGAGGCGGGGCTTGACCTGCCAGGAATCCTGAGCAAAGAAAGATACATCGTTGAAGATGGGCTTGAGTTCCGAGGTATCGTATGTATCCACGCCGGCGTAGCCGTTGGCCGGTATCTGCGTGGTGACCAGCTCCTGGACGCTGTCGAAGTCATAGGAAATGTCCCAGGGGCGATAGCCATTGGTCGGCGTGAGGTGGCGAATGTCCGCGCCGAATTTCAGCGTGTGCCGGCCCTTGGTCCAGCCGAGGGTATCGACATAGTTGAGCTGGCGCTGATGGTTGGTTGCGTCGTTGCCCACGTAATAGTCCGTGGTGCTGTCGTTGAAGAAGAACGCGAAAACCGACGTACCGATGTTGTAATTGGGATCGGACTGGAAGAGATAGGAACTGCTGGGAATCGTGGCTCCGCCAAACGCGATGGGGACGACCGTGGTGGCGCCTTTTGAGTGGCTGATGTTGAACCGGAACTCGTTGACCATGGTTGGGGTGAGGATGTAAGTGGCGCCTGCGGTGGTGGTATCAACGTCCGCGGTGGTGCTGCTCAGGCTTGAGGTCGCGTAGTAGTCGAAGGCTCCGTGCTGCTCGCCGAAGGACGGGGCGTCGTCGCCGCGAATAAAGAGTGTGAGCTTTGGAGTGGGGCTGTAGTCGAGACGAACGCTGGTGGCGTTGAGCGTGGATGGATTGGAGAAGCCGGCGAAGAACTGGCCGGTATATTCGCCGGGCAGGTCCTGGCCGGCGGAGGGAAGCGGGTAAGCCTCGAGAAGCGGAAGGACGGCAGCGCTGGCCTGATTGCGAGCGAACGTGGTGGGGACGACGTTGATCTTGGACTCCGGCACGCGCAGGCGAAGCCCTTCGTACGAAGCGAAGAAGAAGAGCTTGTCGCGCAGGATCGGTCCGCCGACAACGCCTCCGAAGTCGTTCTGTTTCTCTGCCAGGCGCGGCAGGCCCTCATTGTTGTTGAACCAGGTGTTGGCGTCGAAGACGTCGTTGCGGAGATACTCGAAGGCCGTTCCATGGAACTGATTGGTTCCACTTCGGGTGACGATGGAGAGCTGCGCTCCCGGCGTGCGGCCGTACTCGGCATCGAACGAATTGGTTTGGATCTTGTACTCCTGCATGTCGTCGATCGAAACCAGGTTGTTGTAGCCGCCGTTGTTGCTGGTGGCCTGCGCGGCGCCGGCGCCGGCGGAACCGAGATAGACATTGCTGCCCTGCGTGATGCCAACGTTGGCGCTGACGCCGTCGATGGAAAAATAATTGGCGTCAGTACGCTGGCCGTCGATGCTGAACTGCCCTGAGTTGGTGTAGTAGGTCTTGGCGGTGACGTTTCCCGGAGTGAGCGCAATCAGGGCCTGGAAGCTGCGCCCGCTGAGGGGCATGTTCTCGATAAAGTGACGGTCGACGGTGGTGGTAACGGCCGCCGACGTTTCCAGCTCCTCAGTCTCCGCGCTCACGTTCACCGTTTCGCCGGAAGAGCCCATCGAGAGCGCGAGATTCTCACTGAGCTTGTCCTGCGTGTGCAGCTCGATATCGGCGATCAGGCTCTCCTTGAATCCCGGCGCGTTGACGGTGATCTTGTAGTGGCTGGGGCGCAAGGTGGAAAACGAGTACTCTCCATTCGCGCCGGTCTTGGAAATGCGCGCGGTATTGGTGCCCAGATCGGTGACGGTCACCTCGGCGCCCTGCACCACGGCGCCGGAAGGATCGGTGATGGTGCCGGTGATGCTGCCGCTTTCGCTCTGTGCGAATAGAGATGACGGTATGGACAGAGCGGCCAGGGAATAAAAGCAAACATACAGCAGGTAACGTGATTTCATACGGAACCTCCAGTGAGTTCGGTTGAGAGAGCCAGCATTTCCTGTTCATCGAAACGGCGGCCGGGGTACGCACCGCGGAGTGCCGTTCCGGTTGCGCCCTAACTGCCGCGGGCTTGATTGTGTTTTCGGATCAGCGAGGCAAGCACGCGATCCTGAGGCGCCTGGTGCTCCGCGAGCACGTCGGCAACAGCAAGGGCATCGCGCACAGGCTCATCCTGGCCGAGCTTGAACTTTGCCTCCAAGCGCGTGACGTGCAGGCGAAAGCCGGTGATCTCGGCGAAGCGCCGGGTAACGTCCTGGCGCGGAATTTCGCTGCTGCGCCATCCATTCGGATAGTGCGATTCCATGCGCTGGGTCAGAACCTGAATCGAGCCGTCGAGCGCGGCTTCGTCCTGCAATTCGATGGTTCCGTAGCAGTGAACCGCGGTGTAGTAATAAGTGGGAGGCATGTCGCGGCCGGGGTACCAACTGGCGGTGACGTAGCTCCACGGTCCTTCAAAGATGGCCAGCACCGGCTGCGCCGCGCGCGAGAGCTCGCGGGTGTGGCGATTGGCGCGCGCCATGTGTCCAACGAGAACCATGGGGCCGTTAGCGCCGCCATTCGCCGGGCGCTCCTTGAGCAGCGGCAGGTTGGTCGCGAAGGGACCATCGGCACCATTACTGACCAGCAGCGCCCACGGATGCCGCTCGATGAGATCGAGCGCATCCTGCGGTGAGGTTGGCTGCCAGCAAGGACGTACGAACATGAAGACAACTCCTGTGTGAAAGTGCCGGTGCGTAAAGACCCAAGACCCGTCAGAGGTTCGCGGTCCCGCGCGGAATCCGCAAAAGCGCGCCCTTTTTTCCTGTGTGCAAGCTGCTTGGTCAAAGGAAAAATGCCTGCCGCTTGCTTTCGAGAATCGTTTGCTGCGATCCCGGCTGGAGCGATGACCGAGTCTTGCACCCAAAAAGCGAGAGGAAAGATCAGTGCTGCACCACTTCGCCCCCGATTGCGGTGAGGACCACTTTGACATTCGCAATCTGCACCGGATCGAGGTGAAAAATGTCGTCGGAAAGCACATCGAAGTCGGCCAGCTTACCTGGCTCGATCGAGCCTTTGATGTCGTCCTGGCTCTCCGCGTAGGCTGAGCCCACGGTGTAGGCATGCACCGCCTCGGCCACGCTGATCTTCTGTTCGGGAATCCAGCCATCGGGATGCTTGCCGTCAAGGGTGCGGCGCGTGGCGGCGGCGTAAATTCCCAGCAGGGGGCTGATGGGCGCGACAAACCAATCGGAGCCGAAGGCGAGCGTGGCGCCGGAATCGAGCAGGGAACGAAACGCCCAGGAAGTTTCCGCTCGCTTGTGACCGATTCGCCCTTCAGCCCAGCGCCCGTCGTCGATGCAGTGATAAGGCTGCATGGAGGCGATGACGCGCAACTTGGCGAAGCGGGGAATGTCTTCCGCGCGCAGATGCTGTGCGTGCTCGATGCGCAAGCGCCGGTCGGCGGGCCCGTCTTCCTGCTCGAGACGCTGGTAAAGGTCGAGGATGGTCTTGTTGGCGCGGTCGCCGATGGCATGGACGGCGATATGGAGTCCGGCGCGATCGGCCGCCTGCAAATTGGCAAAGAACCGATCGGTGTGCGCGAGATCTTCGGTTGGATAGCCGGAGTTCGAGGGCGCATCGTCAAAGGGCTCAAAAAACCATGCGCTCGACGATCCGAGCGACCCGTCCGCAAAAGCCTTGAGAGAACCCACCACCAGCATGTCGTTGCCGAAGTTGGTCATCAGGCCGAGGCTGGCGAGGCGGCCGTAATCGTCCAGCGGAAAGCGGGCGGAGACGCGCACCTTCCATTTTCCCTGGGCAAGCAGGCGCTGATAGCCGCGCACCACCAGGGCCTGCATGTCCGCGGCCTTCGCTCCGGTGAACCCCATGTCCTGCACGCTGGTGACGCCGCTTTCCAGGGCGTAACTCTGTGCCGCAAGCAAAGCGGCGTCAACCTGCGCGGCAGTCGGGGGAGGGATGACTCGTTCCACCAGGTCCTTGGCGGCATCCTTGAATATGCCGGTTGGGTTGCCGTCCCGGTCGCGAACGATAAGGCCGCCGGGCACATCGGGCGTATTCCTGTCGATGCCGGCCAGCTTCATGGCCAATGCGTTGGCCAGCATCATGTGCCCATCGGAGCGGTTGATCCACACCGGATTATCGGGGGTTACGGCATCGATCAACTCATGCGCGGGAAGCTCGGCGGGCTTCCACTTCTGTTCGTCCCAGTCGCCGTCCACAATCCACTCGCCGGCAGGACGCGTGCGGGCAAAGGCGGCAATCCGCCGGCGGAATTCCTGCGGGCTGGCGGCGTCGCGCAACTCCACGCTGGTCAGGCTCTGGCCTCCCCAGAAAAAGTGCACATGGGCATCGTTGAACCCCGGCACCACGCGCTGTCCGTGGAGGTCGAGAATCTGAGTCCGCGGTCCGGCCAGCTTTCTGATTTCTTCCGTGGCGCCGACGGCAAAGAAGCGATGGCCGGAAACGGCAAAGGCTTCAGCCTCCGGTTGCCCGGGGTTCTCGGTCCAGATTTTCCCGTTGATCGCGATCAGATCCACCTGCGCCATGAGCAGCGCCGGAGATGCCGCGAACAACAGGTGCAAGAGCAGCTTGACCACATCCGATCCTCGAGCGGTTGCGAAAGTCCTGCGGCGTTTCAGGCAGCCTGCAAGGCCGCCTTGTGTTTTTGAAAAGCCGCGCGGCGGAATAGCCCGGCCGCACAATGACTGGGGAACCGCTGCATCCGGTTGCGAGTAGAGTTCAAGGCCGGTTGGCACGCCGCGCGCTGTGCGGACAGCGATACCGGCAGGGCAAAACCTGAAAACAACGCGAAATTTGCCCGATCGAAAGCCAGGCGCGCAGAAAGAAGCGAAGTGACCGAAGGTCGACAGCCCGGCCGAAGTAATTCTTACATTAGTATGAATGCTGGGCCATGTGAAGAGCCAAAATCCTGGATAGTGATGGTGCCAGATGGAGGCCTCGTGAAATTATCCGGCAATCTAGCGCTCGATCGAAGCAACCAGCGCTCACTGCAAACGCAGCTGACCGGGCAACTGATGCGCATGATTCAGTCCGGCGATTTGCTTGCGGGAGAGCACCTGCCTTCCACGCGCGAAATGGCGCAGGCGCTGCGGATCTCGCGCAATACCGTGGTTGCGGCCTACGAAATGCTGGTGGGCGAGGGATACCTGGAGTCGCAGTTGCGCAGCGGTTTCCAGGTGGGCAGCGCGGCGCGGGCCTTTCAGTTGCTGCCCGTGAATCCAAAAGCGGCAAAAAGGCGAACCAAGCCCGCCGCGCTGCCTTCCGCGCCGCTGCCGTTCCGGCCCACGCAGCCGGACGTGAATCTGCTCTCAATGCAGATATGGAACCGGCATCGCGCGCGGGCGCTCAAACGCGAGTCGTCGCTGCTTCATTATCAATCCCGCTTTCCGGTGGGCCTGGATGAGCTGCGCCAGAATGTCGCCGCCTATCTGCGCGACAGCCGCGCGGTGCGCTGCGAATGGCAACAGGTGGCCATTACCAGCGGGTCGCAGCAGGCGCTGTTTCTGCTGGCGCACCTCTTGCTCCGGCCCGGCCAGCGCGTGTATGTGGAAGACCCAGGCTATGCGGGAGCGCGGGATGCGTGGAATCACGCGGGCGCAATCGTGGCGCCGGCGCCGGTGGATAAGGAGGGCCTGCGGCTGCCGGAGCGCGCGGCCAAAGGCTCACTGATTTACGTCACGCCCTCGCACCAGTTTCCACTCGGCGTTTGCATGTCGCTGGCGCGCAGATTGTCGTTGCTGCGCGCGGCACGCACCTGGCAGGCCTGGATCGTGGAAGACGACTACGACGGCGAATTCCGCTACGAAAGCGCTCCCCAGCCGAGTTTGCAAAGCCTGGACGAAGAGCGGCGCGTGATTTACATAGGATCGTTCAGCAAGACGCTTTTCCCAAGCCTGAGAATCGGGTATGTGGTGCTGCCTCCGGAACTGGTGGAAGGCTTTGCGGTTTTGAAAGCCATCGCCGACAATCATGGGCCGCTGGTGGACCAGGCCACGCTGGCCGGATTTCTGGAAAGCGGCGCGTTTTATTCGCATCTGCGGCGCTGCCGGAAGCTTTACGCGGAAAGGCAAGGCTATTTTCTGCAACAGGCGGCGCGGCAAGGGCTGCCCCTGCATTTTCCCATCACCGGCAGAGGCTTGAACCTGGCCGGCATGCTGCCGGATGGCGCCAACGACCGCACCTGGAGCCTTCGCCTGCGCGATGCGGCGCTCGATGTTCCGCCGCTGTCGAGTTACGCGGTTGGGCCGGTGCGGCCGGGGCTGCTCTTCGGTCTGTCCGCATTCAACAGGCACGCGATTCAGAGCGGCGTCACGGCGATCGCACGGGTATTCGAGGGCGCGTTCAAAGGATCGTCAGCCCTGTGAAACCGGCACGAAGCTCGGGCGATCGAAAGATCATGCGGATGCGATGTATGCATCGTAGCGATCCTGAATCACCTTGTACTGTTTGGACATGCGCTGGCGCGTGGGTTCCATGTCGATGGTGAGGAACTCGCGGTTCTTCATCACCACTTTGCCGTCGACAATCACGGTGCGCACGTTCATGCCGGTGGTCATCTCCGCCAGCGTAACCAGGGGATTGAAGCTGGGATACTGATCGAAATCGTCGCGCGCGGTAAGAACAATATCGGCGAGCTTGCCCACTTCGAGGCTGCCGGTCTTGTCGCCCAGGTGCGCGGCGCGCGCGCCGTTGCGGACGGCGTACTTGAGCATCTCGGCGTATGGAATCGGCCCGCCCTGCGCGTGATAAGGCATGGAATACTCGATGGTCTGGCCCATCACCGCATAGCGCATCACCTGAAACATATCGAGCGTGCCGCGCGAGCCGGGACCGTCAGTGCCCAGGCCGACGCGTATGTTCTGCCGGACCATGTCGAACATCCGGTGCGGCGCCAGGTAGTAGTTGTGGAAGGCGCAGTGGCCAACGGAAACATCGTGCTTTGCGTAGAGATCCACTTCCGGCGTGGTGAGCAGGACGGAGTGCGCGCAGTGCATGCGGCTGTTGAAAATTCCCAGCTTCTCAAAATACGCCGGCGGCCGGAGCCCGTAAGTTTCCATCGTGTAGTCCACTTCGTAGGTGCCTTCGGAAAGATGGGTGTGAATGACGGTATCGAGCTCATCGGCGAGATGCGACATGCCCACGCGCAATTCCTCAGTGTTGACCAGAATCTGGCGCAGCGAAAGCCAGGCATTCACGCGGGGATGATCTTTCCACCGCTTCACCAGCGCTTCATTTTCCTGCAGAGCCTGGCTGGTGGTCATAATGTGCGACTTGGGCAGCGGACCGCCTTCGCCGTCCATATCGCAGGTGTTGAGCGAGATGCGCCCGCGGATTCCCACATCGTTGGCCGCGCGGCCCATTTCGTCGGGATGCGGGCCGCCGGCTTCAAGAAAGCAGGTTGTGCCGGCGCTGATCATGGAGGTATAGCCGACGATGCCGCTGGCGTAAACGTCCTCCGGTTCCAGCCCGCTCTCAAACGGAATCAGCGACTTCTTCCAGCCCGGACCCTTGCGATGCGAGACCTTATGCACGCCGCGGAGAAATTGCTGCGCGGTGTGATAGTGGGTATCGGTGAGACCGGGCATGGCAATGAGCCCGGTAGCGTTGACCGTGTCTTTGGCGGTGAACATGGTCTTGGCGTCCTGGGCCTTGCCCATCCATGCAATGGCATTGCCTTTGACGGCGATGGCGCCGTCGAAGACGATGGTGTCGGCGTCGTCGAAGGTGACGATGTCCGGCCCCATCACCAGAAGGTCGACCGGCTGCGGTCCGCTGGCCATGGCTGCGTCGCTGGCAGCGGCCTGGGATTTGCCGATGGCTGGAATCGCAGTAGTCACGGCGGCTCCGGCCATGGCCGAAGCGGCAATAAATTTGCGGCGCGAAATTCCGTCTGTCATTCCCATTGCAGATCTCCTTTGCTGGTGAATTTGAGTTGCCTGGCCCTTTGGTTTGCTGCTCAAGAGTTGGCGCGAGGTGAGACACGGCTCGATCCCGGCAGAAAACGGGACGAAAATTTGCAGATCGATTCAGCGAAAGCGTTACTGGCCGGAAGGGACCGGCGGCATTTGCGGATCGATTGCGCCCGGCGTGGGCGCGGAAAACAGGCGAATGAGCACTTCCTGCAGGCGGGGTAGAACCGGCTCCATGATCGCGTGAACCTTGTTCAGCGGAATGGAGGGTTTCAGCTCTTCCTGCCAGGTGAGCGTGTCGCCGTAGTTCGCGCCGCGATCGGTGTTCACGTCCATGTAGACCAAGCGCTCGGTCTTGACGATGGCCGGATCGAGCCACGCGGCGGCGGCCAGCTCATCCCACGCGTACTGGCCCACGCCCTGCACGGGAGTGTGAATATAGGCGCGGAGGTAGCGCGCCGCCGGATTGCCGGATTTGAAGACGGCGTCGAGGATCTCCGGCGCGATGTGCGTCATCAGCGATGCATCGATGGTGGTGTCGGTGATTTTTGCCCAGGGCGCCTTGAGCACAATGCTGGCGGCTTCCGGATCGAACCAGAAATTGAATTCGTGGCGCGGATTGTTTACCCACTCGCGGTCCTGGGTCTGCGGCACGATGCTGCCGCCCATGATGACCAACTCCTGCGCCAGCTGGGCAAAGTGCGGGTCGAGCTCAACGGCCATGGCGATATTGGTCAACGGCCCCGCGCCGAAGATGGTTACCTGGTGCGGATAGCGGTGCACCATGCGGACCATGAACTCGGCGGCGGGTTCGTCCGCGGGCTGCGTGGTGGGATTGCCCTCGCGCAAGTCCGGCACAACATCGGATGCGTGCCGCCTGGGGCCGTCGCTCCATGCGCCCTTGAAAGATGCCTTTCCATAAAGAGATTCCAGGTTGCGCGTAAATTCCTCAGTGCGCCAGAGAGGATGGACCGCGCCGGGATACACCTTTACATCGGTGCGGCCGAGCAGCTCCAGCAGGCGCAGCGCATGCGCCACTTCTTCATCGCGCCAGCCATCGCCGGTGACCACCGTGATGCCGAGCAGCTTGACGCCGGGAGCCTGCAGGAAGACCATCAGCGCGCGCATATCGGATCCGCCCGGCCCCATCGCGTCCTGGTCGGCGATCACGTAGCGCGGCTGCGCGCTTTGCGCGGCTGCGGAAGCGACCGCGGCACAGCAGAAGCCGAGAAACAGGACAGCCGTTGGCATTGAGCTCATGCGGTTCCTTGCATTGCAGATGGATGCGAGACGCGCCGGGAGGTGAAGCCGGCTCCAGCCCGGACAAGATGCTGTCGGAAGCGGTCGAACTATGAGCGAAACATAGCGTGAACCGGGCCGGCAGTCAACAAAAAAGCTGCGGGTGCAGCGGAGAGTGTGCGCAGTGCGGCGATTGACGTTGGCCGAAACCGAGTGATAACGTCGATGACAAGACGGCGCGAGCGAGCAGGCGGAGCGCGGTTGAACGCACACATGTTGACGGCGTAACTCTGCGCGGAAGCGCCAGCGCCGGCGCTCAAAAGCAGCAGCTATATTTTTTCGCCGGCACGCGGACGCGGAGAAGCCCATGGCAAATTATCAAAGCGAAGATGTATGGAGCCGGGCGACGACGGTCCATGGCCATCCCGTGGATGAAGTACGCTCCGTTTTGCAGAAGTCGATTCGCCGCGGCTGGATTGAGGACGCCGCGCTGGCCGCATACGAGCTGTTCCTGAGCGGCAAGGAGACCGAGGATCTGCTGTGGCGTCGACTGGAGATTATCGCCACGGAAGATGTGGGCTTTGGTCTGGTCGAGGCGCCGGCGCTGATCGAGGCGCTGCACGCGCAGCGCCTGCGCATGGCCGATCCCGGAGACCGATGGATTTATGTCGCGCACGCCGTGCGCCTGCTTGCGACGGCGAAGAAAGACCGCACGTCGATGGAGTTGGCGGGATGGACGCGCGAGGTGGTCGAGCGGGGCGAACGCGCCGTAGAGACGAAAGACTTCATGGTCGATATGCATACGCGCCGCGGCGCGGAGCTGGGTCGCGGCACAGAACACTGGTGGAATGAAGGCGCGCATCTGGAAAATGAAGTGGGCGGATTCGAGACCAAATGGGGCGATTATCTGCGCAATTTGTACGCCGGAAAAGCGGCGGAGACGATCAAGGCCGGGGATTAGAGATTCGCACGGGCCTGGTCATTGAATCCAGATAGAGAGCCTTGAATCGCTCCGTATCGAAATCCCAAACCACGTTGACCACACGGGCGTCGGGCGGGGGAATCGGTTTTTGTCTTCCCGGCTCCGGCTTATCCGGCCAGGGAACGCCGTTATATCCTTTGGGAATTTCGTCCCAGTAGGTCGATGCGCCGTAGTCCATGCCTTCCTGGAGATCGATGTCCACGTAGTAGCGCCGCATCTCGGTCACGATCGAGGGATCGATGAGATAGGCGGCCATCAATTCGTCGGGCATGCGGAACCACTGCATTTGCTTTCCCGCCTGGAAGGGCTTGACGACCTTCTCCCGGTAAAGGTCCGCAAGCGGCGCGTTGTGCCCGGCTGCGATGGCCTCGGCCATCTCCGGCGTGCGGTGCACCTTTTCCGAAACGTCGACTGAAAAAATGGTCAGCTTTGGCCACGCCGCGTGCAGCACGATCCGTGCCGCGTGCGGATCGTAGAGCACATTCACCGATTTCGGCTGGAACGACGGGCTGGTTCCCATGAAGACAATTTCTTTCGTCAACGGCACGATGTCCGGCGCCAGGCTGATGGCCAGCGCAACATTGGTCAACGGGCCGCCGCAATAGAGTGAAATCCGGTGCGGGTTGGCGCGGATGGTCCGGATCATGAACTCGGCCGCGGCGCCCGGCTGCGCCGATGCTTTCGCAAATCCACCGGGAGGAGGCTCGACGTCGTCGGGTCCCGGCCCAACTGCGGAATACGCGCCCAGATACGGGTCCGTCCTGCTGCCGCCATAGAGCTGGGTGAGGCGGAGCAGCGTGTATCTGGACTGCACCAACGGCAGTTCCGCGCCCATGTAGACCGGTATGTCGCCGCGGCCCTCGATCTCGAGGATCTTCAAGGCATCGGCGGTCTCCTGCTTCAGCCAGCCGTCGCCGGTGATGACGGTGACGCCCATAACTTCGACATTCGGCGCCTGCAGCAGCATGGTGAGCGCGTCGGCGTTGACGCCGATCACGCCGCTGGTGTCTTCATCGAAGATAACCTTCGCGATGACGGATGGTTGCGCCGCGTCCTGCCCTTCGGCCCAAGGCGACGATGCGGCGAGGGCGATGCAGACGATGGCATGCAAGGCTCTGCGGCGCACGGCGTTCGATTGCATAAAATCTTCCTCTTGCCGGCCTGGCCGCTGGCTGGGCCGCGGTAGGAACCATATTACCGGAAGGATTCGCGGCTCAGAGCCTGAAGCGATGACGGTGTGGCGGCACGGAATCGAAAGGCGGCGCATAAGGCGCAGCCGCCGCTTCGATCCGATGATGATGTACCGTATGCTGATGGGAGTTCACTCGCCCTTTCCCGTTGCTGAAGAATCCATGACGAACGTGTTGCCGCGCAGTTCGCTCGATGACGGAAGCCGGAGGAGCTTTCTGCGCGCGGGCCTGATTGCGGGGCTTTCCCTTCCCTTCCTCGGCGGATGCAGGAACGCGCAAACCCGCGATCTGATCTGCGCGCTGGGCTGGGTGCCCGATGTGGAGTATGCCGATCTGTGGGTTGCACTCGAAAAGGGCTACTTCGCGCGGGAAGGCCTGCATTTGAAGGTGTGGCCGGGCGGGCCGAATGCGCCGCAGCCGGTAATCGAAGTTGCGGCGCGCCAGGCGCATACCGGGGACGCGGAGTGGTTGCCGCTGCTCGACGCGGTGTTGCGCGGGAACGATTACGTGATACTCGCTTCCATTTTTCCCGTGCATCCGGCGGGATTGATCTCGCTTCCGCGCCGGCCGGTGCGCACCGTGGCGGAGCTTTCCGGCGCGAGGTTTCTGGTGCAGGGGCCGAGCGAGCGAACTACCATCGAAGCCACGTTCAAGCTGAATGGTCTCGTGGCCGACTATCAGCTCATCCCCGTCGGTTTCTCGCCCGAGGCGCTGCTGGACGGAGCAGGCGACGCGTACTACTGTTTTGTCACCAACCAGCCGCTCATCCTGGAGAACATGGGCATGCGCCGCGGGATCGACTTCTACGTGACGCCGATCGGCGAATTCGGTTACAAGGTTCCCTCCACGCTGGTTTTTACCGGGCGCGAAACGCTGCGCACCAGGCGGCAGGAGCTCAAGAGCTTTCTCAAGGGCCGCATGCAGGGCATGATCGAGAACCGGAAAGACCCTGGGTATGCGGCTTCGATTGTGGTGAACAAATATGGCGCCGACCTGGGACTCGATCTGAAACAGGAGACGCGCACCAATGAACTGCAGATGCCGCTCTACCAGACGCCCGGCTCGCGCGGGCCGTACTGGATTTCAGAAGACGACCTGTTGCGGCACATGGTTCCGGCGGCCGTTGCCTCGGGGCGAAGCCATTTGCCGGATCCATCGCGGCTGATGGACATGACGCTGCTTGAAGAGGTTTACCGGGAGCTTTCGATTTAGGCCATTGACCGCGCGGTTTTGCGCTGTGCAATTGAGGTTCGCGCCGTCCCAGGTTAGGCGCAAAAACAAAGACGCGCCGAACCTGGGGCACCCGGAATCGGTGCAGAGCTGCGCGGTCAGAGGCCTAGTTGCCGAGGGTGCGGTTCGAGAGGATCACGGAATCGATGTCCGCGATTGAAATCCGCAGCGTGTCGAAGCGATTCCGCCTGAATCGGAAGCGGGAGGTCCATGCGCTCGAAGACATCCATCTGACGATTCGATCGGGCGAGTTCATTGCCCTCATCGGCCCGTCGGGCTGCGGCAAGAGCACGCTGCTGCACCTGGTGGCGGCGCTCGAGACGGCTTCGAGCGGGGAGATCACGATTGACGGAGAGCCGCCCGAGGCGCTGCGCGCGAAGCATCAACTGGGCATCGCGTTTCAAGAGCACGCGCTGCTTCCCTGGCTATCAGTGGAAGCGAACCTCGCGCTGCCGTTCAGGATCGCGGGACGCGCCGTGGACAAAGGCCGTATTCGCGGACTGACGGCGCTGGTGGGGTTGAACGGATTTGAAGAGGCGCGGCCGAGCCAGCTTTCCGGCGGGATGCGCCAGCGCGCGGCGATTGCGCGCTCGCTGTGCCTCGAACCGAAGCTGCTGCTGCTCGACGAGCCCTTCGGAGCGCTCGATGAGGTAACGCGGCGGCAGATGAACATTGAACTGCAGCGCGTGTGGCTCAACAAGAAGCTGACCACGATCCTGGTGACGCACTCCGTGGACGAGGCCGTGTTCCTCGCGGATCGCGTGGTGGTTCTGAGCGGACGGCCGGGAAGAATTGTGGAAACGATCGAACTTCCCTTCCCTCGGCCGCGCACGCCGGAGTGCATGCGCACGGAAGAATTTCACAATTTGTGCGACCGCCTTACGGTCTTGCTTGAGCCATGAAGGAGCACAGGTGAGCGCGACGCGTAACCATGCGCGGAATTTTTTCTATGGGTTGGCGGGATTGCTGTGCCTGCTGGCCGCATGGCAGATAGTCGGCGCCTCCGGTGCTGCCGGCATCACGGTGCCGCCGATCGCGGCGGTTCTGGCGATCTACCGGAAGCCGCATCTGGCCGCGCTGCTTCTTCGTTCCACAAGAGCCACGGTGTTTTCGGCGGCCTTCGGCCTGGGGGTGGGCGCGTTGCTTGGCATTCTCACCGCGCTCGGGGCGCATCTGCTTCCGATTTTGCGCCCCGGCCTCGACCGGCTGGCGGTGGTGCTGAACGCCGTGCCCGCAATCGCGCTGGGGCCGATTTTCATCCTTCTCTTCAGCCGCGAATTTACTCCCGCGCTACTGGCGACGATCCCGGTTTTTTTCATTGTGTACGTCGCCGTGAGCTCGGGGCTGCGCAACTCGTCTCCGCCGCTGACAGCCATGATGGCGACATTCGGAGCGCGCGATTGGCAGATGCTTTGCTATCTCCACCTGCCGGCAGCGATTCCGTCGCTGATCAGCGGATTGAAAGTTTCGGTTTCAGCAGCCATGATCGGGGCCATTGTGGGCGAGTGGTTTGGCGCGCCGACCGGGCTGGGCGTGGTGATTCTGAATACGCTCGAGAATTTTCAGGTGCCGCTGATGTGGGCGACCGTTCTTGTGGCGGCGTCTCTCTCGCTCTCCGTCTACGGGCTGCTGACGCTTGCCGAGCGCTGGGTGCAGCGGAGGTTTGCATGATGCGCCGCTTGCTTTCAGAAAGCTGGGGCGTGCTGCTGCTGTTTGCGGTGTGGCAGATCTACGTGATGGCCATGCACTTCAACAGCATCGTGATCGTCACGCCGCTGGCGGTGCTCGAGGACATCGCTACGCACCCATTGGTTTACGCGCTGCCCACGCTGTGGACACTTGGATTTGCTCTTGCCGGCCTGGCGGGAGGCCTGGCGATCGGCCTGTTGCTGGCCGTGCTTGCCTGGCGTTCGAAAAGCTTTTCGGGAATGATCACTCCGTCGGCGCTGCTGCTCAGCTCCACTCCCGTGGTCTGCCTGATTCCGCTCATGGCGCGCATCTTTGGCTATCGCAGCAGCACCGAACTGGCGATCGTGGCCGTGCTTACGTTCTTCCCCGCATTTGTGTTTGCGTCTTCAGGCCTGGAAGCGCTGCCGCCCATGTCGAGCGAACTGTTCGCCATCTTCGCGGCCAGCCCATGGAAGCGGCTCTGGCTTCTGGCGCTTCCCGCGGCGGCGCCCAACCTTGCCGCGGCGCTGCGCGTGGGCGCCGCGTACAGCGTTCTGGTGACCGTGGTGGCGGAGTATCTGATGCAGACCGGGGGGCTGGGGACGATGTTTGCCTTGATGAGCCAGGAGTTTCAGACCGAGCGGGCGTTCGGGGCCAGCGTGGCGGCCATGGCGCTTTCGAGCGCGCTCTACTCGCTGGCGAGCGCCGCCGAGGCCCGCATCCGGGCGCGCTCTCAATGAACCGTGCAGCGGCTTGCTGCTATGCCGCCGGCGCGCTCATTCCTTGGCCGTTAGAGCGCTTTCGCCGGCGGAGGAATGGGGCCGCGGGCGAGTCGAGAATCGCCTGATGACGATGGCGCATTGTGAAATTCAGAAAAAAAAGAATTGGACCTTCAACCAAGACTGTGCTTATACTGCAATATCCGCAAGTTTCACTTCCTCTCAGATTTTTGAGTGCAGTATCTGCAGGCGTCTTGATTTTCGCCTGGTACGGCGATCACATCAGTAGATGTTCAGACGGATTTGCATCACGGAATTACTGTCCGCAGGCTGATCAACAATCCACGGTTTCAATCCCGGAACGCCGGCGACCCGGTGACGCTTGAGCTTTGTTCGCTTACCGCGGCCGACGGTGAGTTACTCCGAATCTGACTCGGCCACGATGACGTGGCTGCCTTGGGGAAAGCTGCATCGCAGCGCTTTTCGTCTCCGGCCGTACACGAAACTTCGTTGAAATCGAACCGTTTCATCCAATTCCAAATTGCGAGGTCTCATTGCGATGAACAGAAGCATTCCTCTCTCCCTCGAGCGCCGGGCCCGCCGGCGATTTTCCCTGGCCTGCATTCTTATGCTCGCATTGATAGCTTGGGCATCCGCGCCAGGCTTGGCGCAATCGCTCGCCGGCCTGGGCGCGATCACCGGCACGGTGCACGATCCCTCCGGCGCCGCGATCTCCAACGCCAGCGTGGAGATACTGAACCACAGCCTGGGCATCGACCGCAAGCTGACTTCAACGGATGCCGGCCTGTTCGTCGCGCCCTCGCTTCCGCCCGCATCCGGCTACAGCGTGACCGTCAGCGCGCCGGGGTTCAACTCCGCCCAGACCCAGGGGATCGTGGTCCACGTGGGCGAAGAGGTGTCCATCCCGGTTCAGCTTACGGTGGCCAACCAGAACGTGACGGTCACGGTGTCAGAGAGCTCGGCGCCGATGATCGACCTGGCCAAGACCGAGGTCTCCGCACTGATCAACGAGCAGCAGCTTGAAAACCTGCCCATCAACGGACGCCGCGCCGACCAGTTCGCGCTGCTCTCCCCCGGCGTGGTTCCCGATGCAACCAGCGGCGAGGTCTCGTTTCACGGCGTCCCTTCAGGAAACCTGTTCCTGCTCGACGGCGTGGATATCACGCAGCAGTGGTTCATCCAGAACGCGGGCGGCGAGGCGCTGCTTTCCAATATCTCGATGGATGCGGTGCAGGAGTTCCGCACCGAGCTTCTCGGCTACTCGGCGGAGTTCGGCCGCGGAGCGGGCGGGGTGGTGAACATCCTCACCAAGAGCGGCACGAATCAGTTGCACGGAACGGCATTCTGGTACTACCGCAATCGCACTTTGAATGCCACCGATCTCTACTCCAAGCGCCTGGTCAACGGTGTATCTACGCCCTACAACCCTCCCGAATACCGGCATCAGTTCGGCGGCACGGCCGGCGGCCCCATCATGAAAGACAAGCTGTTCTATTTCGGCAGCTATGAAGGCGCCATCCGCAACTTTCCGCTGGTGAGCAGCATGTTCAGCGAAGGCGCGTATCTGAACACCACCACCGGCCAGTTGCTTCCCGGTATCTGCAACGCTACGGCGGCGCAATGCGCGGCCGTGCAGACGTATGTCAACCGGCTTTCGATTCCCAGCGTGATCTCGCGCTACCTGCATCAGAATGCCGCTTTTGCGCGATTCGATTACAGACCCAGCGAAAAAAGCTCCTACAGCGCCAACTTCGACCTGGTGAACTATTTCGCCACGCACGACGGAACCACCCTGGCGGCCACAACCGACGGCACCGGAGCCTCGGGCGAGAACTATAACGTGGGCACGCACGTGCGCAACGCCCACCTTGCAAATACGTACGTGGTGAACAATTACATGGTGAACGAAGCCCGCTTCGGGTGGAACGCCGACCGCCGCTTCCAGGGACTTCCCGCCGACCTGGCGCCGCCGGATAACGTTCACTCCTCGCTTACCGTCGCCGGCATATCGACCTTTGGCGTATCGCTCAACCAGCTTCCGAACATTCAGCCCACGGAAGACCGCTACGACCTGAGCGACAACTTCTCAGAGAGCGCGGGCAAGCACCAGTTGAAGTACGGCATCGATCTTGCGTATCTGCGCAGCATTGAAAACGCGGTCTTCAGCGGCCCTGGCGGTTACACGTACACCAACTTCACCAACTTCGCTTACGACCTTACTCCCGAGCCGAGCGACCCGGTTTCGACCGTGTCGCCGTATTCCTCTTCGGGCAAGCACTACTCCAGTTTTGCCCAGGCCGTGGGACATCCCGTAACCCGCATCACCATTCGCGATTACGATTTCTTCGCGCAGGATTCGTACCAGGTTCTGCCATCGCTCAGCGTCAACCTGGGATTGCGCTGGGAGTATGCCACGTTTACGCAACCGCCTGCGCCCACCTACGCGGCCACCGACAGCGCGGCGGGCAAAATCAACCAGCCGAAAGACGACTTTGCTCCGCGCGTGGGTTTCTCCTACGCGTTGAAGGGCAACCAGACCGTAATTCGGGGAAGCTACGGCATCTTCTTCAACCGTCTGCCGGGCGCGACCATCACGCGCCTGCAGCAGTTGGGCGGCACGGTCCGCAAGTCGTTCACGCTGAGCGACACCAGCGCCACGCAGTTCCCGGTTGCGCCGGTCTTTCCCAATACCTTCACCAGCCTGTCGCAGGTCAACTCCGTTTTGAGCCCGAGTTCGGTCAACTCCGGCTTCGCCATCCCCACGCTGGGAACGCCCTATGTGCAGGAATGGAGCCTGGGCGTGGAGCGGGGGCTGGGCAAGAACATGAGCGTGAATGCGGCCTACGTTGGATCGAGCGGCCTGAAGTTCCTGCAGCGCTCCGACCTGAACGCGGGACCGCCAACCGGTGTGGACACCTTCACCATCGTCAATACGCAGGGCTTGCAGACCGGCACTTACAACACGCCGGTGTACTACAACGCCGCCAACGGCAACACCACCTACAACCCGCTCTACAACAAAATCCTGCAGATCGATAACGGCGGGCGCCTGTGGTACAACGGCCTGGTTGTGGAGTTCCACCAGCGGGAGAACAGATTCATCCAGAGCAACATCGCCTATACCTACTCGCACTCAGAGGACCTCGGCCAGGGCACATTCTCAAGCAACTACTACTTCACCGATCAGGGCGACACCTACTTCAACGGAGCCTCCAACATCAACGGCAAGAGCGGCTATGCGTACGAGAAGGGCCGCTCGCTCGAGGACCAGCGTCATCGCATCGTGATGACCGCTCTTCTGCACACGCCGGACATGCATGGATCGACGTTCAAGGAGGAAGCGGCGAACGGCTGGCAGCTTGCGCCGATCTTCACCTACGCAACGCCGCAGTACGTCGACTCCACGCTCACCGTCAGCAGCGCGGACCCGCGCCTCTACGTGCCCACTCCCACGCTCAGCGGCATCGGCGCCGAGGCGCCGGGTGGAACCCGCGCTCCTTTTCTGCCCACCGCCAATCTTCCGCTCGGCAACACGGTGCAGCTTGACGGCCGGCTCACCAAGAACTTCCCGATTCGCGAGAAAGACTCAGTGGAGCTCAGCTTTGAGGCCATCAACGCGCTCAACCACATCCGCAATACCGGCGTGGTGCAACTGGCCTACAAGTCAACCTGGAATACGGCCACCGAGACCGGAACCCTTACCGAGCAGCCGGTTGGCGGGACTACCGGCCTGGATGCGGGAACCGCTTCTTCCGGCTTCCCCGACGGCACCAATGCCCGCCGCGCGCAGGCATCGATCCGCATTATCTTTTAACTCGCCTGCAAATCGCTGCCGGACCGGTGAGGCTGCCCGCCTGTCCGGCAGTGAAGTTGGTGCGACGTGAAATTGTTAGAATTTGAGCTTGCCGTTCAAAGCAGGCAACGCGAATATGTACAAACCCCTGGGAACAAACTCCGGCGCCGCTCACTTCCACGCGGCAAAGTCCATACAGAATGCGTGCACGCTGGCCACGGCGTGCGTCTTGGGCGCGGTGCATACGGCTGCCGCGCAGGAGCCGGACCGCACCGTGCTGCCGATTCCGCCGCCTCCGTTTCGCGGAGCCATCGGAGCCACGTACGAAGAGTCCACTGCCTATGCCGTTCCGCCCATTCCGGCGCCGGCCGGCGCGCCCAACGTGCTGCTGGTGCTGCTGGACGATGAGGGCTACGGGCAGTCGAGCACATTCGGCGGCTTGATTCCTACGCCGACGCTGGACCGGCTGGCGGCCGGAGGACTGCGCTACACGCGCTTTCACGTCACCGCGCTGTGCTCGCCTACGCGCGCCGCGCTGCTGACGGGACGCAATCACCACGCCGTGGGCGTGGGCGTGATCACGAATCTGGCCACCGACTTCCCCGGCTATACGGGCTCCATTCCCACGAGCGCGGCGCTGGTATCGGAAGTGTTGCGCGAGAACGGCTACGCGACCGCGGCCTTCGGCAAATGGCACCTGATTCCCGAAAACGAGGCCGCGCCCTCAGGGCCCTACGATCATTGGCCCACGCACCAGGGCTTCGATTACTACTATGGCTTTTTGAACGGCGAGACGAATCAGTGGTATCCGGAGTTGACATTGGGCACCGAGCCCGTCGAGATGGCAGCTCCGCCGGGCCGCAAAGGCGACTACACGCTGAACGAAGACCTGGCCGACAAAGCCGTCGCATGGATCAGGGCCGAGAAGTCGCTGGCGCCGGACAAGCCGTTCTTCATTTACTACGCGCCGGGCGCCAGCCATGCGCCGCTGCAGGCGCCCAAGGCATGGATCGACAAGTTCAAAGGCCAGTTCGACATGGGCTGGGACCGTTACCGGGAGATGGTGCTGGAACGGCAGAAGAAGCTCGGCGTGGCGCCGCCGGACACAAAGCTGACGCCGCGTCCGGCGGCCATTCCGGCATGGGACTCGTTGAGCGCCGGCCAGAAGAAGGTGGCGGCGCGCTTGATGGAGGTCTACGCGGGCTTTACGGCGCAAAGCGATTTCGAGCTGGGCCGCGTCATCGACTCCATCGCCGCGATCGGGCAGTTGAAGAACACGCTGATCATTTACATCGCCGGAGACAACGGCGCCAGCCTGGAGGGCGGTTTGTACGGCACTTCAAACCTCATGGCGGCGCTGAACGGCGTGCCCGAGAGCACGGATTTCATGATGTCAAAGCTCGACGAGCTGGGAGGGCCGACAACGGAGCCGCACTACCCGGTGGGCTGGGCGTGGGCCGGCAACGCGCCGTTCCAGTGGGGCAAGCGCTTTGCATCGCATCTCGGCGGCACCCGCGATCCGATGGTCGCATTCTGGCCGGATCGGATCAAAGACGCGGGCGGGATTCGCTACCAGTTTGAAGATGTGACCGATGTAGCACCCACCGTACTGGCGGCGGCAGGGCTTCCGGAACCGGTCGAGGTGGACGGAGTGAAGCAGCAGCGGGTGGATGGAATGAGCATGCTCTCTACGTTCGATTCGCCTTCGGCGCCCAGCTTGCGGACCACGCAATACTTTGAAATGCTGGGCAATCGCGCCATCTATCACGACGAGTGGATGGCGGCCGCGCGCAGCGGCCAGATCTCGTGGCTCCCGCCTGCGCCGGATAACATACTCGGTCAGCCGTGGGAGCTCTATCGGCTGAGCGACGACTACTCCGAGGCCGATAACCTGGCAAGCCAGTATCCGGAAAAATTGAAAGAGATGCAGGCGCTCTTCGACGAAGAGGCGAAGAAGAATCATGTGTACCCGCTCGATCCTCGCTTTGCGGGACGCCAGCCGCGCCCCGCGGGCACGCACTTCACTTACTATGCGCGCACCGGGCACCTCTACGTCTCGCTGACGCCGGCGTTCGAAAATCGCTCGCATACCATTACCGCGCGCATCGAGATTCCGAAAGAGGGCGCGAATGGAGTGCTGATGGCCGATGGCGGCATCGGCGGAGGGTTCTCGCTTTTCCTGAAGGATGGAAAGCCGAGTTATACCTATAACTACTTCCATCGGCGCATCACCACCGTCGCCGCTGCAAGCGCGCTCCCGCCCGGTCCCGCGAAGATCGAGGTGAAATTCGACTATGACGGCGGCGGGCGGGGCAAAGGCGCGACGGTCACTTTGTACGTCAACGATCGAAAAGCCGGCCAGGCCCGACTGCCGCAGACTGTCTCCACGGTGTTTTCATTCGACGACACCTTCGACGTGGGCGAGGACAGCGCTTCGCCGGTCGGCGACTATCAAAGCCCGTTTCCGTTCACGGGCACTTTGGACAGAATCGATCTCGATCTTTCTCCCCTGCAGTAGCTCCATCGCATGCAACCGCAACTGCCGGGAACCCATCAGGAGGCCATGGATGCGCGGAAACAATCTGCGGCGCTCGATCTCGATCGCTGTTCTGTGCCTGCTCATCGCGCCGGCTGCGCGGCTTCATCCGCAGGCGCAGGCGGCGCCCAGGCCGTGGCCCATACGCGTGGTGGTCATCGCCACGTTCCCCGGCGAATACCAGCTATGGGGCGAGCGCGAAAAACTCAGTGAAGAGGTGGACGTGCCGGGCATCGTGTTGCCGCTCCACACCAACGTGGAACACACCGTTCTGGGCATGGTCAGCGGGACCACGCTGGTGAATTCAGCCGCCTCCATGATGGCGCTTGGACTCGACTCGCGGTTCGATCTCACCCACGCCTATTTCCTCATCAACGGCATTGCCGGCGCCGATCCCAACGACGCGTCCATCGGCTCGGCCGCATGGGCCGACTTTGTGGTGGGCGACGTGATGCGCGAAGTGGACCTGCGCGAAGCTCCCGCCGATTGGCCTTACGGATTTTTTCTCATCGGGGCCGACTCGCCCAATACGCCGTCGCCGCGCGAGCACGGAAATGTGTTTGCGCTTAATTCCTCGCTCACCGCCTGGGCCTACCGGCAGACCAGGGACCTGAAGCTGCTCGACGATCCCGATGCCGCGCCGTTGCGCGCGGCCTATGCCGGCTACCCCAATGCGCAGCGCCCGCCGTTCGTGCTCATCGGCGACACCTACGCCTCCGACCACTACTGGCACGGCAAGATCCTCACCCAGTTCGCCAACGACTGGGTGAAGCTGAACACCGGCGGCAAGGGAAACTTTGTGATGACCGAGATGGAAGACTCGGGCTTCATGAATTCGCTGACCACGTTGAGCGCGATGCATCGCGTGGACATCAACCGCGTGATGGTGCTGCGCACGGCCAGCAATTACTCCATGCAGCCGCCCGGCGACAGCGCGCTTCAGTCCGTCATCGCACGTTATATCGGGGGCGGAAAAATCGCCGAGGAATCCGCATGGCTGTGCGGCAGCACCGTGGTTCATAAAATCCTGGCGAATTGGGATAACTACTATGAGCACATCCCCGGCGAGTAGGCTCATCGCCTGTGCGGCGCTTCTTACCGTCCTTTCCGGCATCGCGCCAGGGTCTCCGCGCGTCTATCCCACGGGTGTAACCATCTACGATCCGCTGCGCGCCTACAACTGTTTTGTCGCCTTCAGCGCTTCGGACGGCATCACTCATCTCATCGACATGGACGGGAATGAAGTTCACCGCTGGCTGCATGCCGGCAATCCGGCTGCGGTGATCGATCCGCGCCTGGTGGGCGGACAGCGCGGCCATGTGCTGCTGCAGCTCTCGGAGATCGATGACCAGCGCGGCGGCATCTTTACCAACAAGACGGTCGGGGAGCTGGATTGGAAGGGGAAAATCATCTGGGAGTGGGGCGCACAGGCGCCCGGCGGCGCTGCGCGCCAGAACCACGACTGGGCGCGCATGGCCAATGGCGACACGTTGCTTCTGGTGGCCATACCGCACCCGGTCGCGGGCCTGGGCCCGAAAACGATCGGCGACCAGGGAATCTATGAAGTTGCGCCCGACGGCGCCATCGTGTGGAAGTGGGTTGCCGGCGAGCATCTCAAAGAATTCGGCTTCTCGCCTGAAGGCATGAAGTACCTGCGGGAAAGGGTCGAACGCAATCCGCCGGAGCCATACGGCTATCTCGAGATCAACGACATGCAATTGCTCGGTCCCAATCGCTGGTTCGACGCGGGCGACTGGCGCTTTGACCCGCAGAATATCCTCATCGATTCCCGCAAGGGAAATGTCGTCCTGATTATCGATAAGAAAACGGGCAAGGTTGTGTGGAGGCTGGGCCCCGATTTTCCCGGCAGTGAATTTTCCCCGGACCAGCGCATCATGAAGACCAGCGTGCCTCGCCCTGTCGATCAGATCTCCGGCCAGCACAATGCGCAACTGATTCCTGAGGGACTGCCCGGCGCGGGAAATCTTCTCCTTCTCGACGACCAGGGCGGAGCCGGCTTTCCACCCGCGGCGCTGGGCATCTATGCCGGCTCCCGCGTGCTTGAAATCGATCCGCTGAAGAAGGAAATCGTTTGGCAATACACCGGCCGGGATTCCGGCCGTCCGGTGTGGAGTTTTTTCACATCGTTTGTCGGCAGCGTAAGCCGCCTGCCGAACGGCAACACTCTGATCGACGAAGGGATGAACGGGCGCATCTTTCAAATCACGCGCGACGGCGCCATTGTGTGGGAGTATGTGACTCCTTATGTCGGCCGCAGCGCCGCGGAGGGCAAGCCATACATCAATAGTCTCGTCTATCGCGCTCAACCCGTACTTTACGATTGGGTTCCGGAAGGCACGCCACACGCCGAGAAACCGGTGAACGAAGTGGACGTTACAACCTTCAAGGCGCCTTGATACGATTCAAGTCCGCAGCGGCCGGGGTTGCGGGCTCAAGGGGTCTGCGTCTGGTAGCGATCCCAGTCACGTAAAATGGCCGATACCACCACGCTGCCGACGCGATAATCGGCCTCCAGGGCGGGGAGATAACCGGGCGAACCGGCCAGGCTGTCAAAGAGATCTTTCTGGGCCGCAACGCCCGGCGGAGGCATCACAAAATTGCTGATGGCGCGCAGGATGAGCAGCCGCTTCCGATCGACCCGCCCCAGCCGGTCCAGCTCCTCAATCGCGAGAACGATTCCCTGGTCCTCGCAATCCGATACCGCAAGAGAACCGGCGCCCCGCGTATAGAGCCGGACCCAATCTTCGGCCCACCTGGTCATGATGGCTCCGTGCCAGAAGTGGTCCGTGCCGAGACTGTCTCCTTCGAGAACGGCAGGCTTCCGCTGCGCGCCGGGGAAGCTCCTGAAGAGCGCGCGCTGCGCCGCCAGCGCATCGTTGTCGTCGAGCGCCACGTCTTTCGTGAGCCGATAGGCCCAATCGACCAGAGATGGATTGAGGGTATAAACAATTCTTCCCACGCCGCCCGATCCGTTTTCAGAGACTCCCGCGGCCGGCGCCGAATCGACATTGGCGGGGACTTTATCCGGCCCGACCGCCCCTAAGGCGACGGTCCCGTAGGGCCAGGATGCAGGCGTTTCGCGGCTGTCAATCTCGAAGGCCGGATCTCCGTCGACGACCTGCCGAATCCACACCGCGCTGGCCACCGTAACCCGATTGGGATCGCCGCCGCCAATCCCGCTGAGCAGAAAATAGGTCTTCCGCAGATCGAATCGAGGATCCATCGCCAGCGCCATCATCTGCACCGCGGACCGCGAAGTGGTGCCGCTGATCATTGCGTAGAGACCTTTTCCGTTGGTCAACAGCGGATGATCGATGCCCGGCACCTGAATCGACTGGACGAGATTCTCCCGCTCGACCCAGTACTGCAGCTCACCGGGAACATCGCCACGGTCCTTGCCCGTCTCGTAGGTTGCAATGACCAGGACTTTGGGTTTGATCAAATCCGATGCATACCCGGACCACGCGGAGACGCACAGCACACAGGCAGTGCACAGCGCGCGATGAAGACGAGATAAGGCTTTCCCCAACGAATCCATTTGGCTCAATCCGTCCCCCTTGCCCATGGTTATCGGCTCTGGAGTTTCTCTTGAGAGATGTTGACGATCTCTCTTCAGCAATAACACATCGAAGCTGAAGATCTACGCGCAGCCGGCAGAGATTTCGCCGTTTGAGGCCGCCGACCGCCGGCTGTTGAATCAAGCCGGCAGCAGCGAACAGAGAATGCGCCGTTGGGCGGGAAGAGCGATGAGGGAACCCGCTCGCTTTAGAATGCAATCATGCGGATTGACCGCATTCAGTTGAAAGCGACGGCGCGGCTGAACAGAAACAACTCAGGGAGCGGGCATGGCGCAGCCTTCGGCTGAATCCGCGGCAAAAAAAAAGGACTTCGACAGCGAGTTTCATTACGAGCACTGGACGCCGCGCTTCAACCCGTGGGTGATCGCCTTTACGGTGACGCTGGCCACGTTCATGGAGGCTCTCGATTCGAGCATCGCCAACGTGGCGCTGCCGCACATCGCGGGCACACTGGGCGCCAGCTATGAGGAAGCAACCTGGGTGCTGACCTCATACCTGGTTTCGAACGCGATCGTGCTGCCCATCAGCGGCTGGATCGCGAACCGCATTGGCCGCAAGCGTTTTTACATGAGCTGCGTGGCGCTGTTCACCGTATTCTCGTTTCTCTGCGGGCTGGCCAATTCGCTTCCGATGCTGATCGTTTTCCGCGTGATCCAGGGAGCGGCGGGCGGCGGACTGCAGCCCAGCGAACGCTCTATCCTGGCCGACACATTTGCGCCGGAGAAGCGCAGCCTGGCGTTTGCGCTGTATGGAATGGCGGTGGTGGTGGCGCCGGCCATCGGACCGACCATCGGCGGCTGGATTACCGACAACTACACCTGGCGCTGGATTTTCTTTCTCAATATTCCCGTAGGCGTGGCGTCGATGCTGCTGACCAACCGCATCGTGGAGGATCCGCCCTACCTGAAGAGAATGCGCACCCGCGTAGGCAGCGTGGACGGCATCGGGCTGGGCCTGCTGGCGCTGACCATCGGAACCTTGCAGATCATGCTCGACAAAGGCCAGGAAGACGACTGGTTCAGCTCGCGGTTGATCGTCACCTGCGCTTTCGTGGTTGGGTTGGGGCTGATTGCGCTGCTCTACCGCGAAGCAACGGCCGAGCATCCGATTATCGATCTCTCTCTTTATCGCAGGCGCAATTTTGCCATGAGCCAGCTGGTGATGGTGGTGATCGGCGCCTCACTGTATTCGACCACGGTGATGATCCCCCAATTCCTGCAGGAGATGCTGGGCTATACAGCCACCGACGCGGGCCTGGCGCTCTCGGCGGGCGGGCTGGTGCTGATCTTCCTTTTGCCCCTGGTCGGCTGGCTGGGGCAAAAAATGGACCCGCGGCTGATGATCACGTTCGGATTCATCCTGCTCACCTTTGGCATCTGGCGAATCGGCGATTTGTACCTGGGAATCGGCTTCTGGAATGCGGTGAGCTGGCGGGTGGTGATGGTGCTGGGAATGCCGTTTCTCTTTGTGCCCATCAGCGTGATGTCGTACGTGGGCATTCCGCAGGACAAGAACAACGAGGTCTCCGGCCTGACGGCGCTGGCGCGCAACATCGGAGGGAGCATTGGAGTATCTTTCATCAGCACGATGCTGGTGCGGCGGGCCCAGGTGCACCAGCAGTTTCTGGCCGCGCACGTTTATAGCGGAGCCCTCCAGTATCGCTCGATGCAGCAGGCCATGATGCACGCGCTGCAGTCCACCCGCATGGAGCCGGCCAATGCGTCGGCGTATGCGGGCGGGCAAATCTACAACCAGATGCTCGTACAGGCGCGCACGCTGGCCTATGTGGATACCGTGCATGTCCTGGTGGTGTTGCTGGTGTGCATGATTCCGATCGGCTACCTGATGAAGAAGCCGCGCTTCCGCGCCAAGCGGGCAGAAGCCGCGAAGTGAGGCGCAAGCCGGCCAAGTCATCGACCGCGCGATTCCGTTCCCTCCGATTCATTTGCGCTGTCCCAGGTTAGGCGCAAACACAAGGACGCGCCGAACCGGGGGCACCCGCCGCAGGTGCAAAATCAGACGGCCGGCGCAGGGAACAGCAGAAGCGGGAAAAAACGCAATTCAAGGGGAACTACCAGCCGGACGCCGGCGTATTTGCATGCAAAGGCGGTTTCGATGACGAGCGACGTGAGAATTGCGTTACGGCAGTTGCGCAAGTCGCCGGGATTTGCGGTCACGGCGATCCTGACGCTGGCGCTGGGTATCGGCGCGAATGCGGTGGTGTTCAGCGTGCTGAACGCGCTGGTGCTGCGGCCGGTGAATGTGCCCCATGCGCAGAACTTGTATATGGTGCAGCGTTTCCAGTATCCGTCGCAGTCGTATCCCGATTATGTGGATCTGCGGGACCGGAACCGGACCTTTGAGAGCCTGGTGATGTTTGACATCATTGGTGAAGTGGGAGTGGATAGCGGCGGGAATCCCTCGACTGCATGGCCCTACCTGGCCAGCGGAAATTACTTCGACGCGCTGGGGATTCAGCCGTATCGCGGGCGTTTTTTTCACGCCGCCGACGAGCACGGGGCCAACAGCGCTCCCTATGTGGTGTTGAGCTACGCGTACTGGC
Organism: uncultured Acidobacteriaceae bacterium; assembly: GCA_963770555.1. GTDB lineage: Bacteria > Acidobacteriota > Terriglobia > Terriglobales > Acidobacteriaceae > Telmatobacter. The sequence continues at coordinate 478,723 of CAVYQC010000005.1, read as the reverse complement.
ATGGGCGTTTTCACGGCGACGCGGGCGTGGTAGGGCGCGCGGTGGAGATCAACAAGCACCCGTTCACGATCATTGGCGTGGCGCCGCCGGCGTTCCGGGGCACGGAGTTGTTCTTTGCGCCGGCGATGTGGATTCCGCTCGTCGAGCAGCCCACCGTGGAGGGGTACAGCGAACTCGTACAGCGAGGCAATCACTCCGCGTGGGTGGTGGGACGGCTGAAGCCGGGAATTACGCCGGGGCAGGCGGCGGCTGACCTGAATACGCTTGCGGCGTGGCTGTCGAAGACCTACCCTTCCGACGACGAAGGCGTGAACTTTACTTTGGCTCGTCCGGGGCTGGTGGGCGACATGCTGGGAGGGCCGGCGCGGGCGTTCATGGCGGGACTGATGCTGCTGGCCGGCTTGATTCTGCTGGCGGCGTGCGCGAACCTGGGCAGCCTGTTTGCGGCGCGGGCAGCGGATCGCGCCAAGGAGACGGCGCTGCGGCTGGCGCTGGGGTCGCGGCGCGGACTGATCCTGCGGCAGATGCTGACCGAGGCGGTGCTGGTATCGCTGATGGGAGGAGCGCTGGGACTGGCCGGGGGCGTGGTGATCCTGCACTGGCTGAGCGCGTGGCAGCCGATTCCCGATATTCCCATCAATGTGCCGGTGAATCCGGATGCGGGCACGTACCTTGTGGCGCTGGGGCTGGCGCTGGCCAGCGGCCTGCTGTTCGGAATTGTGCCGGTGCGGCAGGTAATGCGCGCCGATCCGTGGCAGGTGATCCGCACCGGCGCGACGGGCGTGGGCGGGCTGCGGCGGCTCACGGTGCGGGATATTCTGCTGGCGGTGCAGATTGCGATTTGCGCGGTGCTGGTGACCTCTTCGCTGGTGGCGGTGCGCGGGCTGGCGCGATCGATGCACAGCAGCTTCGGCTTTGTGCCGGAGAAGGCGATGCTGGTGGAGAGCGACCTGCACATGGCGGGCTACAACGACGAGCGTTCGCCGCAGATGCAGCGGCGCATGCTGGATGCGGCGGCGGCAATTCCGGGCGTGACGTCGGTGGGCTATACGAACCACCTGCCGCTGAGCCTGGGCGGCGGCGACTCGTTTGTCTACACCGACAGCACCACCGATTACCGGCCGACCAACCGGGCCGCGGACGCGATGAACTACATCGTTTCCCCGGGTTACCTTGAAGCCGCGGGCACCAGGCTGCTGGCGGGAAGAGACTTCAAGTTCGACGACGACAGCAAAGCGCCGAAGGTAGCGCTGGTGAACCGGCAATTTGCGGTGAAAGTTTTCGGGTCAGTGGACAAGGCGATCGGCGGGCATTTCAAGTTCTGGGGCGGAACGCGGGCGGAAGTTGTGGGCGTGGTGGAAGACGGGAAATACCGGTTTCTGACCGAGGATCAGCAGCCGGCAATGTTCTTCTCGTTCCTGCAGCAGCAGTCGAGCAGCACCTGGCTGCTGGTGCGGTCGAACCGCGATCCGGATGAGATGGCCAAGGCGCTGGAGCGCACGCTGCACGGGCTGGACGGAGGATTGCCGTTCGAGGTGAGGACCTGGAGCCAGGAGATGAGTTCGGCGTTGTTTGCCGCGCGGGTGGCCTCGGTGGCGCTGGGCGTGCTGGGACTGTTGGGCGCCATGCTGGCGGTGACGGGCATCTTCGGCATGGCCTCGTATACGGTGAGCAAGCGGCTGCGCGAGCTGGGGATTCGCATGGCGCTGGGGGCACGGCGAAAACAAGTGCTGCAGGCGGCGCTGGGGCGGGCGCTGGCGCTGCTTTCAGTGGGCTCGGCGGCGGGATTGGCGCTGGGCGTGCTGGCCACGAAGGTGCTGTCGTACATCGTGTACCAGGCAGCGCCGAAGGACCCGCTGGTGCTGGGCGGGGTGATGCTGACGATGCTGGCGCTGGGGCTGCTGGCCGCGTGGATTCCGGCGCAAAGGGCGCTGGCGGTAGACCCGATGATCCTGCTACGCGAGGAGTGAAGCTGAGGGACGGCGGGATTGGGGAAATCAGCGCCCCGGTGATTTTGTAATCGCTCCCATCAATTTGGGTGGCCCAGGTCTCGCTTTTGAGACCTGGGAAACCACAAATCCGGGCGGTCGTGGTATTAGAATGCAGCCTTGCCGCTCACCGCAACGCTGCGATTGCCTGGGCCTTGAAGAAGCGCTCCTCCTACGGAAACCAGGATCGCTTCCCGGTTGACGTTTCTCGCTCGCCTCTCCGACCGTGTAGCGGGGAGAAAAATTCCATCCGAGGTGGATTCAAAGCGAACCTCGCTCAGGAAATATTGCCCATCATATCCGTGGAAAATCAGGGTGCGGGGCTTCCCCGCGCCGATTGGACCGCGCTCGCCAAGGCCGGATGCCTTCACGCTCTTCGTCCGGTCGCGAAGGATGAGAACGTCCGGATGCAGCACATCCACACCGATGGTGTAGATTCCGGCCGGCAGAGATGTGTTGTTGACGGTGAAGTTGAATGGGACGTTTACCTCGAAGGTATTGCTCTCAGCCGCGGCACTGCCGGCAGAAATCATGGTTGCTGCGACAAAGAGCGCGATTGCGCCGATGCGATTCATTTGAACCTCCCTGGGATGGCGCCGATCGACTCCAGGCCAATTTGCGCGCCCGATTCGATCTCGCCATACCGAGAGTCTGGCTCAGTTTGATCTATCCGTCCAATAGATTGATATGATAGAGTCGATCTTAATTGGAGATCGAAGCATGGAAGTCCGCCAACTGCAGATTTTTCGCACGCTCGCTGAAGAGTTGAACTTTACGCGCACGGCCGAAAAGGTGCACACCGTGCAGTCCAACGTGACCGCGCAGATCAAAGCGCTTGAGGAAGAGCTGGGTGCGCCGCTCTTCGATCGCCTGGGCCGGCGCGTGGCGCTTACCGACGCGGGCCGCCGCTTTCAGCCTTTTGCCGAGCAGGCTCTGGCTGCCATGGAGCAGGGCCAGCGCGCGCTCCAGGATGGGGCCGAGCCCAGCGGACCGGTGCGCGTGGGCGCTCCGGAGAGTGTGCTTACTTATCGCCTTCCCGAGGTGTTGCGCGCCTTCCGCCGCCGGTTCCCCTTTGTCGAGCTCATCTTTCGTCCGCATACAGACGCGTCGCTCGCCGCCGAGCTGGAAACCGGAAAGCTGGATCTGGCGATTCACATGTGCGATGCGGTGACGAATCCCATCTTCGTCTCGGTCCCGCTTCGAACCGAGCGCGTATTTCTTCTGGGCCACGCCAGCTTGCCCATCGCCCGCCTGCGCACAGTCAAACCCGCCGATCTGGCGGGGCAAACGATGCTCCTCACCGAGTTCGGCTGCGGCTACCGCGCCAAGCTCGACCGCGTGATGGCCCTCCAGAACATTCGCCCCGGCCACGTGACGGAGTTTTCAAGCGTGGAAGCCATCAAGCAGTGCGTCGCGGCCGGAATGGGAGTGGCCATCCTGCCTGCAATCGTCGTGGCCAGCGAATTGCGCCGGCGTCAGTTCAAGGCGTTGAACTGGACCGGCCCGTCGCTCGACATCGCTACGTACATCGTTTGCCACAAGGACAAATGGATTTCTCCGGCCATGGCCGCCTTCATGGAGCTGGTCAAGGAGAAACTGGAAGACTCCGGGCCGGCGACCGCGCTTCGATTGGTTCGAGCCTCCCGGCCGGCTTAGCGGTCGGGGAGGAATAACTTTCCTGAACATTCTCTCCGTGCTGTCTCCTGCTCTTCATGCAAGAGCGTGTTTCAAGAATGGTCCGGCATTCATCGGAGGCAACTCCTCAGAGAGCTGCCCGAATGAATGCGGACGTAAATTTGAGGCCCAAAGGGTCATCCTGAGTTATAGTCACTCCTGACCTGGAAAGCAGAACGAAGACTCCAGGAAATGTTCGGGACAACGAACGGACCAATCGGCTCGGAGGTTCCATGTCCACCCGCAAAGATCCAACCCGCAGGGAGTTCCTGACCGCGGGTTCGGCCGCTGCGCTGGCCGCCGCGGCAAGCGCAGCGGGCGCAGCGGCGGAATCGGTGACCACGCACGCCGCGGGAAGTCCTTCCGACGAGTCAGCGCCCTATGCTTCTGAAGATCTCCTGCGTAGCGGGCCGCAACGCACATTCAGCGGCGAGAACGCCACGCAGGTGGCGATGCCGCTGGGAGGAATCGGCGCCGGGTCGATCTGCCTGAATGGTTACGGCGGCTTGCAGGATTTCTCGATTCGTACGCGCCCGGAAACGACTGCCTTGCCGGAAGGCTTCAGCTCGGATTCCTCCGAGGCGGCGTTCGCGATTCTGCACATCAAGGGAGCTTCCGGCATCACGAAGCTCATTGAGGGGCCGTTCCCGGCCTTCAAGATCTTCGACCAGGGGCTCCAGGGCCAGGGATTGCGCCGGGGAGGATTCGAGGGGTTTCCGCGCTTTGCAAAATGCACTTTTCGCGGAGAGTATCCATTCGGCGAGGCTCGGTTCGGCGACCCGTCCATTCCACTCGAGGTGACGCTTCTCGGCTGGAATCCGTTCATTCCCCTGGACGACAAGAACTCCGGAATCCCGTGCGTCATCCTGGAATACACGCTTCGCAATCCGTCGGCTCTCCCGGTGGAGTACGAGTTCTCCTACCATCTTTCGCATCTGGCTCCCGGATGCAAGCCGGATCAGACGGCAAGCGCGAATACGGTGATCCCCGGCAAAGGTGTCTTTCTGCACAATCTTGAAGAGACGCATGCGGAATCGTTCGGGAGCGCGAGCCTGACGGTAATCGGCGATAAGCCACGCATCGGTAAGCTGCGCGGCGATAAGCCACGGATTAAGGGCATGTGGCTGCGCAGCCCGGGCTGGGAGTTCGATTCGCTCTCCGCGCTGTGGCGTGAGGTTTCAACCGGCACGTTTACTTCCAACGCGGGCTCGAATGGCGTCGATACGGCCGGCCGGAATGGCGCCTCCGTCCTGCTCGAGGGAACACTGGCTCCCGGCGAGGCTCGCACCTATCCGATCCTGATCGCGTGGCACTTTCCCAACTGCTACCTCCAGGACGGCGGCAAGCCCGCCGCTGCCGGGGTCCAGGGACCCGTGGGTTGCCGCACCCTGGCAGTCGGCCTGGCGCCGCTGTGGCGCCCGTTCTATGCGACCCTCTGGAACGACGCCCGCGATGTTGCGCTCTACGTGGAGACGGAGTATGCATCGTTGCGCGAACGGACCATGAAGTTCAAGGAGGCGCTCTTTTCTTCCACCTTGCCGCCCTATGTGCTCGATGGTGTGTCCGCGGATCTTGCCATCCTGAAATCGTCGACGGTTTTGCGCGAGGAGAATGGAAACCTGTGGGGATGGGAAGGGTGCTTTCCCGATAGCGGCTGCTGCCACGGCTCATGCACCCACGTATGGAACTATGCCCAGGCATTTCCACATCTCTACCCGCAACTGGAGCGGACTCTGCGGGAGCTGGAGCTGGTGCGCTCGATGGATGAACGCGGTCATGTGAATTTCCGCGGCGCCATTCCCGATGGGCCTGTCGATCATGACGGGCCGGCAGCCGCGGATGGGCAGTTGGGTGGCATCATGAAGGTCTATCGCGACTGGCAGATCTCAGGCGATTCCGTGTGGCTGAGGAGAATGTACCCCTTGGCGAAGCGCAGCCTGGATTACTGCATCCGCACCTGGGACCCGGAGCATCGCGGGGCGCTGTTTGAGCCGCACCACAACACCTACGACATTGAATTCTGGGGCGCGGACGGCATGTGCACCAGCATTTACCTGGGAGCGCTCTCGGCGATGGCGCAGATGGCGCCGGCGGCGGGTTATCCCGCCGACAAGGAATACTATGCCGGCCTGGCCAGGCGGGGCGCGCAATTCGTGGACCAGGAGCTCTTCAACGGCGAGTTCTATCAGCAGAAGGTTCAATATCAGGGTTTGCGCGACACATCCTTCGCGGCCACCGTGGCGCACGTGGATGACGCGAGCAGCGAAATGCAGCGGCTCTTGAAGCGTGAAGGCCCTAAATACCAATATGGAAGCGGCTGCCTCTCGGACGGCGTCATTGGCGCGTGGATGGCCCGGACCTATGGCATCGAGACGCCGCTCGAGGGCGAGAATGTGCGCTCGGCCTTGCAGGCCATCTTCAGGCACAACTTCAAGACCGACCTCAGCGAACACGCCAACGCGCAGCGGCCGGGTTACGCCATGGGCCGGGAGCCTGGATTGCTCCTGTGCAGTTGGCCTCGCGGCGGCAAACCCACCTTGCCCTTTGTCTACTCCGACGAGGTGTGGACGGGTATTGAATACCAGGTCGCCTCGCACCTCATTCAGGAAGGATTCGTCACCGAAGGCCTGACCATCGTCAAGGCGCTGCGCAGCCGCTACGATGGCAAGACCCGCAACCCCTGGAACGAGTACGAATGCGGCAATTACTATGCCCGCGCCATGGCCAGCTACTCGCTGCTGGCAGCGCTGGCGGGCTTTCGCTACTCCGCCGTTGAAAAAACGCTCTGGTTCGGCCCTCAGTTGCAGGTAAGGCCGTTCAGGAGTTTTTTCTCCACCGCCTCCGCATTCGGCACCGCGGAGCTGGGCGGGAAATCCCTGAGCGTTCGCGTGATTGAGGGCGAGTTGAGAATTGAGAAGCTGGTCCTCGGCAGCGGAGCAAACGGCAAGACCTACGACTGGAGAATCACCATTCCTCAAGGCTCCGCGGCAGAGCTGACCATCTCGAGCTGACGGCCGAAGCCCTAGCCGATGCTGATTGCATGCGGAATGTAAGGGGATTCCAGCGTCTCAAGCTCCTGCTTGCTGAGGGTGACTTCGAGAGAGGCTATGGCGTCGTCCAGATGCGCCAGCCTGGTCGCGCCCACGATCGGCGCGGTGACAGCCGGTTGCTGGCGCAGCCATGCCAGCGCGATTTGAGACATGGGAAGGCCCCGCTGCTTGGCGACGCTTTCGACCGCGTCGACGACCTTGCGGTCCGCGTCTTCAGTCTTCGCGTAGAGAATTCCGGATATCTTGTCGACCTTATCGCGATCGGTTGTGCCCTGGGCGCTCCACGGCCTGGCCAGTTTGCCGCGCGCCAGAGGACTCCACGGCAACACGCCTATTTTTTCCTCCTGGCAGAGGCGCAGCATTTCCCGCTCTTCCTCACGATAGATCAGATTGTAGTGAGGCTGCATGGAGACCAGCCGAGCGAAACCCTGTCGATCGGCCAGGTGCAGCGCCTTTGCGAATTGATAGGCGTACATGGACGAGGCCCCGAGATAGCGCACCTTGCCGGATCGGACCGCATCGTTGAGCGCTTCAAGAGTCTCTTCGATCGGGGTTTCATAATCCCACCGGTGCATCTGATAGAGATCGACGTAATCGGTTCCGAGCCGCTTGAGACTGGCGTCCAGTTCGTGAAAGATTTCCTTGCGCGAAAGCCCTTTGCCGTTCGGCGCATCGCGCATGGGGGCATAAACCTTGGTCGCGATGACAACCTCTTCGCGGCGCGCAAAGTCGCGCAGAGCGCGCCCCAGGACCTCTTCGCTGGTTCCCAGGGAATAAGCGTTTGCGGTGTCGAAAAAGTTGATGCCCAGCTCCAGCGCCTTCTGGATGAAGGGCCGGCTCTCGGCCTCCGTGAGCACCCATTTGTGCCACCCTTTGGCCGGATCTCCATAACTCATGCAGCCGAGGCAGAGTTCGGAGACCTTCACTCCGGTGTTTCCCAATCGTATGAACTTCATCATGCCGCCTTTGGTTGAGATTATGATATCCAATGGTCCGCACGGGCGATGCCGGCCCGCTTCCGGCCGGCAACGCCGGCGCCTGCGGCACGCTGCCGCCGCACGCCGCGCCTTCAATCACTCATGCTTGATGAGCAGTCCGCGCGTGCGGGCCTGCTCGAACATCCATTGAAAGAAGACGGCCGCCAGGACAAAATAAACCGCATTGAGCAGCAGCCCCCATCCAAAGTGCCCCATCGAAACCCCGCCGCCGGCGATCACTTGCCGCATGCCTTCAAACGCATGCGTCGAGGGAAGAGCCCAGGCGAACGGCTGCAGATATTTCGGCAGAGAGCTGAGCGGATAAAAGACACAGGAGATGGGCATCAGGAAGCCGGTAAAACTCCAGGTCAGCGCTTGAATGCGGGTGGTGAAACGAAAGATCAATGCGGTGATGGCGAGACCCACCACAAAGCCGAAGACGATCAGGTTGAGGAGCGAAGGAATGAGCATGGGAAGCATGCGGAAGAAGTTATACGAATAAAACGCAAGCGCGATCAGGCCGGCCGCCGCCATGCCCACGATAGTCTTGAGCAGATTGGCCAGGATCAGGGCGGTCAAATATTCGAAGATGGTGAGCGGCGTCGAGAACAGATTTCCCAGGTTCCTCGACCAGAGATCGCTGAGCAGGCCGATTGTCATGTCCCGTTGAAAAGCCCGGAAGACGCCCCAGAGAATCGCCGACCCGAGCAGAAATGTAATCAAGCCCGGCTTGAGCTGGCTGGATTTGGTGAGATAGATGGTGATGAAGCCCCACAGAAACACGTCCAGAATGGGCCAGTACAACATGTCCATCAGGCGATCGGGATTGCGGCGCGCTTCATAGGCCTGGCGCAGGATCACCGCATTGATCCGATGAAGCTTCACTCGTACACCCCGGTGGACAGGCGCAGGTAGACTTCCTGCAGTTCGGGCCTGGTGAGATCTTTCTTGAGAATCGCGCGGCTCACTTCAATGGGGCTGCCGGAGGCGATCAGGCGTCCATGATGGAGGAACACGATCCGGTTGCAAACCTCTTCCACCTCAGCCATGTTGTGGGAGGTATAGAGAACCGTAGTGCCGTATTCTTTCTGCGCATGCAGGAGGGTCTGCCGGACATGAAGCGCCGCGTAGGGGTCGAGATAAGCGGTGGGTTCGTCGAGAAGAAGAAGAAGCGGATCGTTGATGAAGGCCTTGGCCAGCCCGACCCGCGTGCCTTCGCCGGAAGACAGGCGGACAAACATCTTGTCCCTGATGTATTCGATGTCGAAGAGCCGCAGCACCTCGGCAATTTTTTCAGACGGCTTGCGGACGCCGTAGAGAAGCGCATAGATCATCAGGTTTTCAAACACGGTGAGACGCGGAGGAAAGGAAACGTAGGGCGAGGCCAGATTCATCTTGAGAAGCGTCTGCTCGCGATTGAGCTCGAGCGGCTCTCCAAAGATGCGCACCTCTCCGCGGGTGGGCGACATCAGGCCCATCACCATGTGGGTGGTGGTGGTTTTGCCGGCGCCGTTCGGCCCCAGCAGGCCAAGTATCTCTCCTCGCGCCATGGAGAACGAAACACCGTCGACGGCAGTGAAGTTTCCGAAGGACTTTGTCAGATCGCTGACTTCAAGTACCAATGCAGGCATTCCTTCCCAAGTGTCGAGCCGAACCGTTCCACCGCAACCAGGCAAGCGAAGCGGCGAGAGCCGGAATGCCGCAGACCGGAACCTGACTCGCGCGCGGGAACGGACCCGATCGCAGGACCGCCTGCGCCTTGCGATTGCGGGCCGCGCACGGCATGGTTTCCATGTTGCGGAAGCTTGTACTCTGCTTTACTATAGCTCATCGGCTCTGCACCAAGCGGGTGGAAAGCGGCGGCTCCCGGAGCGCGGCGGCGGCCTGGTTTTCCCGGCCTGTTCGATGACAAGGCGAAGCAGTTTTTCCTGCATCCGGCAGCAGCGCCGGCCGGCGATTTGACAGGGTTGAGAACGAATGCAGACCGGAGGCCCTCCCGGCCATGACCTACGAATCCATACAGGCAACAGACAAAGCTGAAATCGCTTTTCGTCCCGGCGGGAAGTGGAGAGTGGTTCTTTGCAACGGGATGATACGCAGCGCTTCCACCTGGTCCTACAACGTGGTTTTGAAAATCATGCGAGCCGCGGCGGGCGAGAGCGTCTACGGCGACTACAACGAGAACATCGCGCAGTTTCTCGAATCCAGCCCGCCGGCCGCGCCCTACCTGGTTCTGAAATGCCATATGCTGGATGCGGTTGGGCGAGGGCTGATCGAGCGCGGCGAAGCCAGGGTGGTGTACACCTGCCGAGACCTTGCCGATGCTGCCGTTTCCTTCATGCGGATGTTCCAGTTCGACTTTGAACACACGCTGTCAGCCCTGGGAGGCGCGCTGGAACTGTATCGGCTTCATCGCGACAGCGGCCATGCGCTGATTCTCGGCTACCGGGAGATCACCTCGCGGCCGCTCGAATCGGTGGCCAAGATAGCCGGTCATCTGGGCGTCACGGCGCCGGCGAATGCGCTCGAGCGCATTACCGAGGAGACATCTCTGGAACGGGCCCGCGCGAGAGTTGAACAACTGAAGACGGGAGTCGACGCGGATAAACTGGTGCGCTTCGACCGCTTCGTTCACGACCGCGAGACCCTGCTGAATCTGGATCACATTCGAGATGGGCGGCGCGGCTACGGGCGGGCGTCGCTGACTGAACAGCAATTGGATCGAATCGATGCCCTGGCCCGGCAATATGAGTACGACCTGGATTGACAGACGCTCAGCGCGCGGCGATTGCGGATGCGCTCGTGGCAGCTCAATCTGAGCCTGTCGCCGCGAAACAGGGCTGGTTTACCATCTCCGTCAGCAGCCGCGCAAGATCGTACTTGATCTGCCAGTTTGGAAAATCTGCTTTCACTTTTCCGATGTCGGAGATGTAGCAGATATGATCGCCGATGCGGTTCTCGGGCAGCATCCTGTGCTTGAGCCTCAACCCCATCTCATCGAGGAACTGGATGGTCTCCAGTATGGAGAGGCTGTTTGCCCGCCCGCCGCCCAGGTTGTAAACCTCGCCGCAGCGCGGAGCTTTGTAGAACTCCAGAAACAGCGAAGCGACATCGGAACAATGGATCTGGTCGCGAACCTGCTTCCCCTTGTAGCCGAAGATCGAGTACTCCCTGCCCTGGGTGGCGCAGAGCACGATATAGGCGAGATAGCCGTGCAACTCAACCGCCGCGTGGTGCGGGCCGGTTAGACAGCCGCAGCGGAAGATTCCCGTAGGCATATTGAAGTAGCGCCCGAATTCCTGACAGAGCAGGTCCGCGGACAGTTTGGAAACGCCAAAAAGCGAATGCAGCGATGCGTCGATCGACATGTCCTCGTCGATTCCATCGCGGCCATCGGCGTATTCGAACCGGGTCTCCAGTTCTTTCAGCGGCAGGGTGTTGGGCCGGTCTCCGTAGACCTTGTTGGTGCTGGTGAAGCAAAACGGGGAATCGGCGCAGAAATCGCGCGCGGCTACCAGCAGATTCAAGGTGCCGGCCGCATTGATGTCGAAGTCGTCGTAGGGAATCGCGGCCGCTTTGTCATGGGAGGGCTGGGCCGCGGTGTGGATGATGAAGGCGGGACGCTCTTCCCGAAGCAGGTCGCGAAGCTTCTGCCGGTCCCTGAGATCGAAGGAGTAATGGCGGTAACCAGGGTAGAGGTGACAAAGGTCGATTACCTCTGCGGCTGTCGACCCTTCCGGGCCGAAAAACCTCTGCCGCATGTCATTGTCGAGACCAATGACCTGCCAGCCCTCCTGTGCCAGACTGCGTACACACGCCGAGCCTACAAGGCCGCCGGAGCCGGTGACGAGCGCTTTCAAATCAACCTCCGTCAGGTGGGCCCAAATTAATTCGAGGTGAAGGATACGATTGGAAATTTATGATAGCATCGAAGCACTTCACTATCAATTCGCTCAAGGAGAATCCCCCGAAAGATGGTCGGAAGCCCTTTACTCATAGCAGAAAAGGCACGGGCAAGGCTGCGGTCGACGGTGCTTTCGCTCAAGGAAGGCCGGACGCTTGAAGGACTTCAAGGCACCACCGGAGAAGTTCCCGATCCGGCAGATATGGTCATCACAGCCTGCGAGGTGAATGAGGCGCATGGAACCGGAACGCTGATCCGCAGAATGTTCACGGATTGGTCGTCCATTGTGTCGGTGCGGACTCACAACTTTTACGACGGGACGCAAAGCTTTGGAGCCGCGTCGTTTTGTGTGCCATTCGCGCAGGGCTCGCGCGTGGAGCTGGCCTCCACAATGCAGCTCTTCATGAACGGGGCCAGGGTGCGCCGCGCGCTTTGCATTCCCTATCTCCCCGGCGAGGCCGCAGTCAGCCTGGCGGTGAAAGAGCTTTACAAAATTCCGCTTTGCACTTACGTGATGGACGACAAGAACGTGGCGGCGGAGGGAATCTCCGATGCGCTGATGGCGGAGTTGCTGGCCAAGTCGGATCTCCGCCTGGTGATCGGACCGGAGATGCGCGACGCATACGAAAAGAAGTACGGCATGAAGTTCTGGGTGGTGCCGCCGCTGGTGTCCAATGAGGTGATCCGCACAACCCTCGCCCCGTGGCCGGACGATGGCGAACCCAAGCGCGGCGTGCTGCTGGGAAACATCTGGGGCCAGCGCTGGCTGGATCTGCTGCGCGGAACCTTCCGGGGCACCGGTCAGAGAGTGGATTGGTACTGCAACATCAAGGATCCCAAATCGTTGAATTTCGACCGCACTGAAATGGAAGAAGACGGCATCCGGCTCATGGATCCGGTGCCGGAATCGGATCTGCCCGCGACGCTCGCTCGATACTCCTATGCGGTAGTTCCCACCGACCCCCTCGACGGTCAAAGCCCGGCCGCGGTAGAAGCAATCGCCCGATTCAGCCTTCCCAGCCGGATTCCAACCCTGGTCACCACGTCGCAACTGCCCATCCTGGTGATCGGCGATTCCACTACTTCCGCCGCCGGATTTGTGGAGCGCTTTCAACTGGGCAGAATCAGCCCTTACGATTCCCGGAAAGTGCTGGGCGCCGTAGAGCACCTGCTGGACAGCCGGGTTCAACGGCGGATTCGCGAACGTTCGCTTGCCTTGAGCCCCAGTTTTTCGGCGCGCAACTCGGCCGACTGGATCTGGCGCTCTCTGGCGCAGGGTGCGCCCTGCGATCTTCGCTACGAAACTCTCATGCCGCCGGTCACCGAGGAGTTCGCCAACTCGAACTGAGGAGCCCATGGCTGAAATTGCCCATGACGTCGCCGAGCAGTTGGACCGGCTCACCAAGGCAGTCCGGGATCTGGACGGCGCGGTGGAGTCGCTGATCCTGAATGAAACCGCGGTCCTGGAAGGGCTCGCGCAGATGCTGAACGTCGTGCATCAGATGCAGACGAGAAGCGAGGAAAGCCAACAGAAGCACGGTGAGCAAATCCACCAGTTCGGCCTGCTGATTGCGTCCCACTTCGAAGCTCGCAGCGCGCATGCGCCGATCGTCGTCTCGGCGGGCAAGCTCGATTCGGAAAATCCGGAGACGGGCTTGCTGCGGCACCTCTACGCGTTCTTGCCGGACTCGACGGCGATCGACATCGGCGCACACCTGGGCGAAACCGCCGAGCATCTGCTGGCCAGCGGCTATAGCGTGATCGCCTTTGAGCCATTTCCCGCTTCGTTCGCGGAGATCGAGCGCAAGAGCACGGCAAATGAGCATCTGCGGGCCTTCCCCTGGGCCATCGGCCGCGAAGACGGAAACATGGACCTGCATGTTGCCGTGAGCCGCTCCGGCGAACGCAAGAGCGATGTCTCCCTCTTTCATACCCTGGCTCCTCACGCCTCGGATGAGGATCTCGATTTCTCGGAGACCCTTGCGGTGGCAGTGCGCAGCTTAGGCAGCCTTGCCGAATCCGGCGAAATTCCCAAACGAGTGGGATTGCTGAAGATCGATACCGAGGGCTATGACCTGGATGTGATTCGGGGTATCGGTGAGCTGCGCGCTTCCGCGGTCATGGTGGAGTTTTGGGACGCGGAACATGAATTCGGGAAGTCCGGCCGAGGAAGGCTCGGCAAAATGGCCGCGGAAATGAAGCGGCGCGGCTACGGATGGTACCTGGTGATTTATCATCTCGACCAAAAATCCCTGGTTTCGTACTATCACAACCGGCCGGACACGGTTCCGGGATCGTGGGGCAATGCGATCTTTTTCGAGGACCAGCAAATCTTCGCGGAGTCCATGCGCTGGGTAGAACAGGTGCTGCCGCCTACCCTCTATCGCTAGAGCATTTTTCCTTCGGAGATAGCCATTGCTGCGCTGCGCGGGATGGCAATTTCCGAATGAAATTGCCATTGCGCGGATGGCGCGGGGTTCCGTCACGGATTCGATTTGTTCTGCCCCGCGGAAGTTCCCTGCGGAGCCGCCTGCGCCGGCGCCTGTTCCCCTTGACCCTGCGCTGCCTGCCGCGCGGCCTGAAGAGGAAGATCGTCGAAGCTGCGCTTGAGGCTCTCCCTCTGCGCCTTCAGCTTGAGGAATTGCTCCATTTCGCGCCTGGCCGCGTCTGCATCGCCTGCCTTCCGGCTGGCCTGGCTCAAGTGATAATAGGCAGTCACATTGGCCGGGTCCAGTTGAACCGCGCGGCTCAGATAGGCGCGGGCCTGCTGGCTCGAGTCCGAGTTCAGCAGAACCATGCCATAGCCTTCGTTTGCGTCGGGGTCGTCCGGTTGAAGTTGAAGAGCGCGCTGGTAATGCCGCGAGGCGCCCTGTAGATTTGAACGCTGCATCTCGATATCCCCGAGTCTGCATTCGGCCTTCTCATCGAGCGGATTGTCGGCCAGCGCCTTGATGTACTCGGCCTCGGCCTCTGCCCTCTCATCCGCATTACGGGAGACGCTCAGGGCCTCGCCCAGCGCAAAGTGCAGGCCGGTGAGATGCGGATCGCGCGCGATGGCCAGCCGATAGGCGGCAATGGCGCCCTCCATGTTGGCAATCTGCGCCATGCGATCGCCGCGCAACTGGTACATGCGCGCCGAATTCGGATCCAGTTGAGCCATGGCCAGGAATGCCTTGTCCGCGAGCAGGGAATAAACCTGGTGCGCGGCATAGAGCACGTCGATATTGGCTGGGTCGAGACGCTCGAGCTGATCCACCACGCCGGCGGCCCGGTTCAAATCGCCCGCTTCCAGCAGAATGCTGAATAGCCGCTTGCCCACGGCGATGCGAAGAGAGGTCTCGGTCACGTGCTGAAACGCCTGTTCCAGGTGCACGGCCGCGTCTGCATTCCTGCCGAGATTGGCCTCGGACAGACCACAGAGCGCCGCGATGTTCCAGAGATCCGGCTGAAGGCGGAGAGTGAACTCGAATTCGCTTGCCGCCGGAGCGAACTTACCCTGTAGATAGTCCGCCAGGCCCAGGTTGGAATGAGCGCCGATATTACTCGGATCGACAGCTAGTATCTTGCGATACTCGTCGGCCGCCAGCTCCGGCTTTTGATTGTGAAGATCGGAATCGGCTTGTTGCGCGAGGCGGGCAATCTCGGGGCTGGTCTTGGGCGGCGCTTGAGCCTCTGCCCGATCGCCGGTGTTGAGCGCCGCCAGCAACAGAGCGCCCAGCAGCATGGGCAAACGAAACGCCCTCGCGGCTATCCCTTCCCGATCGACGCCCGCACAGTGAGTCGTTGCGCGCATGGTGCCTTCCTGACGCCTGTGAGCATAGCAGATTCAGGAAGACGGCAAAGTGGCCCTTATTGAGTCTCGGGAACTACCTCGATGGCCGTGATGGCGGCGTAATCCTGATTGGGAACAAACGAGAGATAGAGCTTGCCCTGGTGGTTGGGCTTTAATCCGTGAAATGTCCTGGTCAATGCCTTCAGGGCTCCGCCTGACTCCTTATAGATATCGAAGTCGTGCAGCAAATAAGTGCCGTTGCAGTAAACGTCGAAGACGCGCCTTCCGATCCAGGGTTGAGGGCCGCCATTGTCTCCCACGCCGAACCATTCTTCAGCAAAATAGAGAGTAAGCGTGTAAGTGGTGTCGGTAGCGACCGGAATGGCATACGTGAAATTGCCGTAGCGCTCCGACTGGTAGAGTTCAGGATCGTTTGTGCCTTCCACCTGATCCCTGTGCGCCCGCCTGCGTCCGCCTTCGACAGATTGATCTGAAACCCACAGCCGGCCGGCCTGGTCCTCAATCGCGGAATCGCCCGCAACCCAGCGAACGGGCAGCATGGTTTTGCCCTCGGTGCGGGTCAGCTCGATGGCGTTCACAAAGGCAACACCTTTGAGGATGTAGTGATTGCGGAACTTCAGATGGAGTTTGCCGTCAGAAGCCGGCGAAATCCCCGCGAAGACGCGCACGTCCGCCGTGTTGCTTCCTCCCGCATCGGAAAGCGGATCGAAGTTGGTCAACAGCGGCGCCCCGTTCGCGGTCACGTCGAACATGCGGCTCGATTCCCCGCCGCCCTCGGAATTATCTTCGCCGTAAAACGTCTCCGCGAAGAAAAGCCGCAACTCGTAATCCCCGGGCTTGAGCGGGATGTCGTAACCAAACTCCTGGCCTTGCCGCGCCGATAGAAAGAGCTGCGGATCGCTGGTTCTCAAGATGCGGCGATAGGTGACAGGCCAAGGCTCGCCGCCATCGAAGTATCGATCGGCGGACCAGATATGCCCCAACTGGTCCGTGTAGCTTTTGGCCGATGAGCCGGCCATGATCAGAACTTCAGGAGAGCCCACTGCGGCAAAGGGCGTTGGCGCCGTGGAAACGGCAACCGGAGGCGATTGCGTCTTTCCGCGATTGTGGAAGATGAGAATCAATCCTGCGCCGACCAAGCCGGCCAGGACGAGCGCTGCCAGCGGGATTGCGGTCCTCTTGATCGGGGACGGCATGGGCAGCGGGGATGGACGCGTCGCTGCGAGCCTGGGAATGGCTCCTGGAGCCTCATTTTCCGGCGCGGTTCTTGCCTCGCTGGCCGGGACGAACTGCGGCAGGTAACTGCCCTGGGGCAGCACCAGGCGAATGGGGTGGCCGGCGCCCTCGCTCTCGTAGTAGTCGTGCAGCCGCTTTCTTACCCGGTGCGCTTCCACGCGAACAATGGAGTCCTGCTGGGGGTCGAAATCCGAACGGCGGCCCAGGGCCTCGACCGCGACCTCGACCTCGGTCACATGGTGGATCCCGGCGAAGAATCTGTCGCAAACGTACTTGAGAAAACGGCTGGAATTGGTTTGGCCGGCAAAGAAGGGCGAGGAGAGAACCGCCTGGTACTCAGCTAACTCCGCAGCTTTGTCAGTGGCTAGCATACCGCCCCCAGGCGCCTTTACGTTAGCACACGCAAAACGGCTGCGGCAACCATGCTCCAGGCTTGGTTGTAACCTGCCGCGGCAGGGTTGTAACGTGACAACGGTTGAGTAACTTCCAGCAATTCCGGCCAATTCCGAGTTCATGCCCCGGCGCCGGGAAAGTACCGCCATTAACGCGAATTGTACTGGACACTGTGAGAAGGCGGGATGCAACCTTGGCTGCGAAAAAAGGATACGCCAACCGGTTCACTTTTCAGGAGGATCCAGATGAACGGACATGCAAGTGAATGGCAAACCCCTCGAAACGCCTCCGGCCGTGCCGCGGCCGATCTCGAGGAAAGGCAGGTCGCGTCATCCGGCTATCGGATCGCCGATGCGCAGCGCATCGCGGCAGGATGGCCCCGGCTGCTGGCGGCAATCGGGTGCCTGATCCTGCTTTTCTCAGCTTGCTCGCGGGCATTTGCGCAGATTGACATCTCGGCTTCGTTGACCGGGCTGGTCACGGATCAGAATGGCGCGGTCGTCCCCAATGCCATGGTCACCGTGCGCAACGTCGATACCGGGGTCCAGGCAAAAACGTCGAGCAACGGAATCGGCTCTTACCAGTTCGTTTCGCTGGCCGCCGGCACTTACACGGTGAGTTGCGCCGTTCCCGGCTTCAAGAGGTTTACGGCGGATCAGGTGGTTCTCCACGCCGGGGGTACCACCAGCCTTCCGGTGATCCTGCAAGTGGGTATGGCCAGCGAAACCGTCACCGTTTCCGGGTCGTCGGCGATGGTGGACACCCAGACCGCCAACAACCTGATCACCATCGATCCCGATCTCATCGACGCCATTCCGGTGCTGGGACGCGATCCGCGCGAGTCGATGGAAGTGCTCATGCCGGGCGCAACCGCAGCCGGCACCGGCGCCAGCTTTTTCATCCCGGTCACCAGCTTCAACGGCGTCTCGCAGCTGTCCAACAACTACGACGTGGATGGCGGCGCCATGAACGACTACATGCATGGCTCGGCGGCCTCGAACTTTCCTCAATCGGAGAATATCTCAGAATTCAGCGTAGCCTCGGCGCTCCCTGACGCATCGGTGGGCCGCGGCGCGGGCGGGCAAATTGAAGCAACCATGAAGAACGGCACCAACCAATTCCATGGCCAGTTCTGGACCTACCTCCAGAACGGCGCATGGAACGCGAATCCCTGGTCGAACAACTTTCAGGGTGTGGCGCGGCAGCCGTTCCACCAGGAGTGGTACGGCGGCAATGTGGGCGGTCCGGTGTGGATTCCCAAGATCTACACGGGAAAGGACAAGACATTCTTCTTCCTCTCCTACGAGCGCACCAGCACTTCGAAGAACTCCACCACGTCGGGACAAACCATGACCAATGCCGAGCGCGGCGGCGACTTCAGCGCCGATCCCACCGATCGGATCGGCACGATTCCGATCGTCAACGGCGAGCCGATGCCGACCATTCCTACCAGCGACTTCGGCCCGCTGGGAAAGCTCCTCAACTCCACGGCCGGGCAGGCGGTGATGCCCGAGCCCACCAGCGGAACCGACACCTTCACTTGGAATCCGAGCGATGTGAGCCTGATTCAGACCTGGAATATCCGGATCGACGAGAACTTCAGCGACAAGCATCGCCTCTTCGGAAGCCTCTACTGGTACAACGACAACCCCACCTTCCAGGATATGTACGACGAGTTCAGCGAAGCGTCGTGGGCCACGCAATATCCCAACACCGACTCAACCTGGGGCGAGCCGATTCAGACCAAGGTCTGGGCGGTCAACGACACGTACACCATCAATCCCTCCATGATCAATAACTTCGTGCTGGGCATCACGCAATCGGATATCGAAGTCACCAACACCTGGGCGCCGGGCCATGAGCTCTTCAACGCCTCGAATACCGGCATCGCTTCGGTGGGCGACACCCTGGCCCCGAGCGTGGAACAGATCACCACGCCGCGCAATATGGGCGTGGACATGTGGAACGGATACATCAATCCGGGCATCCTGCACACCTGGGACGTCACCGACAATTTCACTTTTGTCAAAGGGCGCCACACCATCAAAACCGGCCTGGAGCTGCGCAATTTCCACGAGATCTTTGAGCAGACTTACGACTCGGGCGGCACGGCCTCGTTCTCCGACTCCGACAACGTCTACAACGGCACCGGCAATGGAATCGCGGACATGCTGCTCAATGGCGGGCCGTTATCGAACAACGAGGCGCCCGCGGGGAACTTCGGGGCCACGTTCTACCAGAACAGCACGCAGAATCTCAACATCAATTACCCGGCGCGCGAGGCCTACATCCAGGATACGATCAAGCTGAAGCCGCGCCTTACGGTCATGGCGGGAATCCGATTGCAGCCGTATCTCGGAATCCGGCCCACCAACAATGCCTTCGTGACCTTCGTTCCGGGCGAAACATCGACGATCTTCCCCACGGCTCCCACCGGACTGGTGACGATTGGAGACCGCGGCATTCCGAACAACCTGACGGGAAGCCGCTACGACGTCGGGCCCAGGGCGTCTTTTGCCTGGGACATGCTTGGAAATCACAAGGCCGCGCTCAAAGGCGGCTACGGGCTCTACACGGATTACGTGGTTACGCTGGGCTTCAACGGCTATACCACCACCGCGCCGTACGGCGTGGATTATTACCCCTCCCCCGGACCGGATCTGAGCCTGGCGCAACCCTACGCGCAATACGGGAGCACTCCGTTCCCGTATAAGGCTCCGGTGGCGGGATCTCAGGCTGCGCAGACCTACGCATTTCCAAGCCCGCTCAGCACCGTGGCCATACAGCCAGGCTACAATTCGGGCCAGTATGACAAATTCAACCTGGCCTTTGAGATCGAGCCCATCAACACTTATGTTTTCTCGGCCGCCTGGGTGGCCACCCGAGGAACGCACCTCAACGAATCGCACAATCTCAACTGGCCACAATTCGTTCCCGGGGGAAGCACGAACGACACTGCGAACGTGTATTCGCGCCAACCCTACTATGCGGCCGGCTTCAACCAGATCAGCGAGTTTTTCTCCGATTACAACTCGATGTACAACGCGCTCGAAGTCACAGTGAACAAGCGGTATTCGCACGGCCTCACTCTGATGGGAAGCTACACGTTCAGCAGTTGGTCGCAACAGCAGGGATGCCGCTATCAGGCCGATTGCGCGCTTGATTACTACAGTCCCGGCGCGGTGCATCAAATGACCGCTGCCGCCAGCTATCAATTGCCGGCCGTATTTCCGCAGAACCAGATCTTGAAAAGGATACTGGGCGGCTGGGGCATCGGCGGCACGGGAACCGCAAGCACCGGCGGCTACGGCAGCGTGGGCGATTACAACTGCAACGAATATGACTTCCAGTCCGCCAGTTGCTATGCAACCTATACCGGCGGGGGCGCGCTGCTTTCCAGCCGCAAGAGCGTGGCCATGTCCGGCGGCAGCGAGATCGGCGTTACCTGGGTGGATCCCAGCAAATTCATCCGCGCAGGCGACGCGCTTGTGAATGGAACGCCCACGCCGCTGCCGGGAGTGGGACAGCGCCTGTTCCTCGGCAACGCGACGGTGGGCGTCTTCAAGGGGCCGGCATCCGGCATCCTGGACTTCAACGCCAGCCTCAACAAAGACATCGCGGTCGTCGAGAGCTGTAAGTTCAACTTCCATGCCGAGGCGTTCAACGTGCTCAACCATACCGTGCTGCAATCTCCCGGCTACAACAACACCGTGGGACCGGACACCGAGGGCTTCGGCATTATCAGCACCGCCAACTCTCCGAGGAATATTCAATTGTCGCTGCACTTTATCTTTTGAGCCGCCGCGCCGAGCAGGCTGACGTGCATCCTTGCGGCCGCCGCTACCGAGCGGCCTCACGGAGCTTTCCAAACCCCGCCCGAGGACGGGAATCCGAGGCAAATGGGACCGGTAATCGAAGCGCATCGTTCACAGCGAATGATTGAAACCACACCTGCGCTTTTTTGGCATATGAAATCGAGCAGCATCAAGGTGAAGTTATGATGGGAAGAAAGAAGACGACACGAAGAGAGTTGATGGCGATGCTATCGGTTGCCGGAGCCGGAGCCTCATTTTTTGGCTCGTCGCGGTTATTGAGCCAGCCTGGCAACAGCGGATGGGTGAAGTACGAGCAGAACCCGGTGCTCGGCGGAGAGTATGGAACCTGCTTCGATATTTCCGTGCTCCATGAGTCCGGGATTTACAGGATGTGGGTCTCATGGCGTCCCAAGCAGAGCATCGCCATCACCGAGAGCAAAGACGGAATCCACTGGAGTCCGCCGGAAACCGTTCTTCCGCCCCGCCCGGAGACCGGCTGGGAAGACGACATGAATCGCCCGGTGGTGGTGCACCGCACCGACGGCTATCACATGTGGTACACGGGGCAGGCCAAGGGACATTCAAGAATCGGCTACGCCACCAGCCCGGACGGACGCGCCTGGACACGGCAATCGGCCAAGCCGGTACTCGAATCCTCCGCTCCCTGGGAAGGCGTGGCGGTGATGTGTCCGCACGTGATGTGGGATGACGCGAGCGGCCTTTGGAAGATGTGGTATTCCGGAGGCCAGCAGTACGAGCCCAACGCCATCGGCTACGCTACCAGCAAGGATGGGCTGCTGTGGGCGAAGTGCGCCGCCAACCCGGTGTTGACGCCGGACGCGAGCCACGACTGGGAAAAGGACAGAGTGACCGCCGCGCAAATGGTCCGCTGGAAGGGCTGGTACTACGCCTTCTACATCGGGTTCCGCGACATCGATCATGCGCAGATTGGCCTGGCGCGATCGAAGGATGGAATCACGGGATGGGTGCGGCACACGGGAAACCCCATCGTCCGGCCCACTCCCGGGGGCTGGGATGCGGATGCCTGCTACAAGCCCTTTGCGGTGTACTGCAATGGCCAATGGAAGCTGTGGTACAACGGCAGGCGCGAACACCTCGAGCAGATCGGCCTCGTCTATCACTCCGACGAAGACCTCGAATTCGTGGCGGAATCGTGAGCGCCGCATGGCGATGCGCATCGTCCGGCGCGGTTCGACTGCGTGTTCCGATTCGCGCAGCCCGTCGTCCACGCGGTGGGAATCTTCTTGAGGGAGTCGCATGATCGATCGCCGGAATGTTCTATCGTGGCTGGGCGCGGCCGGAATCTCCGCACTGGGAAGTGCAAAGCGCATGCGTGCGCCTGGCCCGCAGGCAACCTCAGACGGATGGCAAAAGTATCGCGGAAATCCCGTGCTCGGGGGTGAATACGGCACCTGCTTCGACATCTGCGTCCTTGAAGAGCGGGGCAATTTTCGCATGTGGCTTTCCTGGCGCCCGAAAAACTCGATCGCCCTTTCGGAGAGCAGCGACGGCGTGCATTGGTCCGCTCCGCGCATCGTGCTCGGGCCCAACCCGGCCTCCGGATGGGAAGACGATATCAACCGGCCCGCGGTGTTCAGGCGCGCGGATGGCTATCACATGTGGTACACCGGACAGACCTGGAATAAGCAGCCTTCTCCGGAGGGGCGCAGCGACGGGCATTCCGCGATCGGCTACGCCACCAGCGGCAACGGCATCGATTGGGTGCGCCAGGCAAGCGCCCCGGTGCTCACGGCCGGGCTGCCCTGGGAGGGCGTGGCTCTGATGTGCCCCGATGTGCTCTGGGATGCGAAGATCGGGCGATGGCGGATGTGGTACTCGGGCGGAGCGCAATATGAACCCAACGCCGTGGGGCACGCGACCAGCAAGGATGGATTGCACTGGGTGAAGGACCCCGGCAATCCGGTCTTTCAGCCGGACGCGCGCTTCGAGTGGGAAAAGCAGCGCGTGGCGGGCATTCAGGTGATTGAGCAGGACGGATGGTTTTATGGCTTTTATATCGGATATCGCGACATCGATCACGCCCAGATCGGGCTGGCGCGCTCGCGCGACGGAATCCACGCATGGCAGCGCTGCCCCTCCAATCCCATCATCCGGGCAACCGGCTCGGGGTTCGATGCCGACGCGTGCTATAAACCCTACGCGGTCTTCTCCAGCGGAAAATGGATGCTCTGGTACAACGGACGCAATGTTCATCTGGAGCAAATCGGCCTTGCCACCCGCAACGGCCGCTCTCTCGGATTTGAGGAATAGGCCGGATTCCATGAAGATTTGCGGTTCCAGCGTGCTACGCCTGCTGCTGCCGATCTGCCTCTTCGCCTGGTGCATGCCGGCGAGCGCAGAGGCGAAACCCGTGGCGCAGTTGCTCTCGCCTGAGTCCTATCGCCATTACTTCACCGAATTCGGGGAACAGCAGCACGCGTTTCTCGGCGACCAGCCGGTCGTGAACTGGACGTGGTTTGCGGCCAACATTCCGTGGCTCGATGTTCCGGATAAGGATCTGGAGCAGATCTACTACTTCCGCTGGTACTCCTTTCAAAAGCACATCCGCAGCACACCCGACGGCCATATCATCGACGAGTTTCTCGATAACGTGCCTTGGGCGGGCAAGTTCAATGCCATCGATTGCGCGGCCGAGGATCACCTGAAGGAGGCGCGCTGGCTGCGCGACCCGGCCTATGCGGACGAGGACGCGCGCTTCTGGTTTTCGCCCGACGGCGAGCCCCGGCGCTACAGTTTTGCGGCCGCCGATTCTGTTTACGCGGTCTATCTCGCCAACGGCGACAAGCAGCTTGCCACCGGTCTGCTGCCCGCGCTGGTCAACAACTACCAGGCGTGGGAGAAAACCCACCAGGACCCCAACGGCTTGTTCTGGCAGATCGACGACCGCGACGGCATGGAAGACAGCATCGGCGGCAGCGGCTATCGTCCCACCATCAACAGCTACATGTATGGGGACGCCGTGGCCATCGCGAAGATTGCCGCGCTCAATGGAGACGACCCGCTGCGGAGGCAATATGCGAAAAAAGCCGCCGGTCTTCGCGGCCTGGTCGAGAGCCGTCTCTGGAATCCCAAGGATGAGTTTTACGAGACGGCGCCGCGCAACCCCGGCGCCGCGCGGGTGGGCGTGCGCGAGCTCATAGGTTATGTTCCCTGGTATTTCGATCTGCCCCACGCCGACCGCGCCGTCGCCTGGCGGCAACTCGCCGATGCGGATGGTTTTGCGGGAAAATACGGTCCCACGACCGCCGAGCGCAGAAGCCCGCGCTTTCGCTTTCAGTATCCGCACGAGTGCCTTTGGAACGGTCCATCCTGGCCTTTTGCCACCACCCAGACCCTGGTGGCGCTGGCCAATCTTTTGAACGGCCCGCCGCAGACCGTCATCGGCCCGGACGAATACCGCGAGGTGCTGGCCGAGTACGTCCGCTCCCAGCACATTGAGCTTCCCAATGGAGAGCAGATTCCCTGGATCGATGAAGACCTCGACCCCGACACTGGCCAGTGGATCGCGCGCACCATTCTCCAGGCGAAGAAGCAGCCGCCGCCGAATCGCGGCCGTTATTACAATCATTCCGGGTTTGCCGATCTCATCATTACCGGGCTGCTCGGATTGCGCCCCTCCACCGGGGACACGCTTACGATTCAACCGCTGGTTTCAGACCAGTGGCAGTGGTTTGCCCTCGACGGCGTGCCCTACCACGGTCATTTGCTGACCGTGTTCTATGACAAGACCGGGAACAGATACCACCGCGGAACCGGATTGAGTGTGCTGTGCGACGGCGTGGAGATCGGGTGGGAACCAACGCCGGCTCCCTTTGCAGTGCATCTACCCGCCCAGAAGGATACTTCGTCCAGCCCGGCATCGCGCTGACGGCTGAGAGGCGGGACCGCGCCGGACTGTACCTTGGATGCAAGACCGGATCGTCCATTCCAAATACAGAAGTTCTTGTAGCTGGTCCCGCATTCAAGATTCGGCGAGAAGCCCCATGGCTTCATCGCCGGCCAGCGCGTTTGACAGCGCGGCCCTGACGAACGCTCTCCAGCCGCTGCACAACGCCGCATGGTGGGCGGAGCAGACCGAGGGCATGGATTTCTCGGTCGAAGACCATCTCGACGCGCAGAAGTACAATCGTATTCTCTGGGCTGGTACGATGGGTGACAAGCCCTACCCGGCCACGCGCAGCGGGCTCAATCTGCGGGTCAACCGCGCGGAGTTACTGAAGAACTTCCACGCGCGCCAGACGGCACAACCGCAAGCCTCAGAGAAGCTGCAGAAGACTTCTTCCGAGGCCGCGGCAACCGGATCCTCGATGGGATCGCCGAGCAGGGATGGGAGGCAGGATATCCCAAGGCCTGCCTTCCCCTTATCTCTGAACACAAACACTCATTGCGGAGGCGATATGCGCAAATTCAATGTCTCTCCGCGTTTCGCCGCCCTTGGCGTTGCAGCGGTCTTGTGTGTGTGTGTCCTGTCTCAGGCTTCCGCGCAGGTGGATCGCAGCGCGTTGAACGGCACGGTCACCGATGCCGCAGGCCGGATACTGGCGGAGGCGCAGATTACGGCGGTGCAGAACTCGACCGGACTGCGGCGCGAGACCGTTTCAGACGCCGGCGGCAACTACGGCATTCCCGATTTGCCGGTGGGCGTTTATAGCGTTTCTTTTGAGCATGAGGGTTTTAAGAAGCTCGAGTTTGCCGATGTGGAGCAGGTGATTGGAAGAACGCGCACCCTGGATGCGACGCTCCAGGTGGCGGGCGGCGAGGAGCGCGTCAACGTCTCGTCCGCTTCAGCGCTCATGGACCGCAACAGCAGCGCTGTGACCGGCTTGATCGAGCGAGAGCAAGCGGATGAATTGCCGCTCAATGGCCGCAACTGGTCGGCGCTAACGGCCTTCGTTCCCGGCGCCATTGACACCGGCGGCAGCAACCAGCGGACGGTTCGCTTTGCCGGACGCGGCCTCGACGACAGCAACCTTACCTACGACGGCGTCGACGCCACCAACATCGTGAATCAGACACAGCGCCAGTGGGTGCGGCTCGCAATTCCGTTGGACGCGATCACGGAGTTCCGCGTCGACTCAATGACCTCGACTGCCGAGGTGGGTGCAACGGGAGGAGCGCAACTGGATGTGACCTCGCCCTCGGGCACCAACCGCTTCCACGGACGCCTTTTCGAATACCTGCGGAACGATTTCCTTGACGCGCCGCTGCCTGAATGGGCCTCCAACGGTGAATCCCAGCAGCCGCTTCGCCTGAATCAGTTCGGCGGGTCTCTGGGCGGTCCGATCGTACGGGACAAGACGTTTTTCTTTCTCGCTTCCGAAGCCTATCGGCAGAACTGGGGCTATCCGGTGAGCGGCGACGTGCCCAGCCAGTCGCTCAAAGCAACGGTTCCGGGCACCTCGCCGGTCTATGGGATCGTCAACGCCTACCCGGCAGCGGGCCCAAAGACAATTCTGACGCCCTGGACGCCGGCCAACGACCCGGGCGATCCGCACTCTATGGACTATGACCTGCTGACCTGCGCATGCGAGCAGGTGGTCAACGAGAGCTCGGCGATGCTGCGTCTCGACCAGCGCTTCTCGGCGAAGACCACGGGCTTTATGCGCTTCAACTACGACCGGTCGGCCGACACGCAGCCGCTTTCGGCTGCCGCAACGGACTTGCAGCAGAAAGTGTCCGCGCCGGTCAACGGCGCTCTCGAGTTGTTGCATATATTCAATCCTCACCTCGTGAACGAGGCCAAGGCAGGCTTCAATCGCTCCACCGATAACCAGTACAACTCGAGTGACTCCGGAATTATTTATCAGATTGCGATTTCGACAGGACCTGGGCCTGGATTTGTGACAGAGAACTACAAATACGCCAGCATCTATGTGGGCAATTCGTTTTCGGCGATCGACAACCTGACCTGGGCACATGGCCCGCATACCTTCAAAGCCGGAGTGGAGATCCGCTCCATTCAAATGAACCAGGAATACGGGGAACACGGAACACTTACGTTTACCACAGTGGAGAGTCTCGCAAATAATGAAGTGAAGAAAGCCAAACTGACAGGCGCTTTGCCGGTCAACGGATTGCGCAAGAAAGATACCTTCGTCTACGCGCAGGACGAGTACAAGTGGCGGCAGAATCTCACCCTGAACCTGGGCCTGCGCTACACCATCTTCGATCTCTTCGACGAGGCGCACGGGAAGGCCAACCCCTTCGACTTCGACACCTGCGGGGCGCAGGGATTCTGCGGCGTGGGCGCAAGCTTCGGCCGGCAGAACTACGGCGATATCGATCCCCGGGTGGCCTTCGCCTGGACGCCGAAGGGCGGCCAGACGGTGATTCGGGGCGGATTCGGCATGTACCACGAAGACGGACAGTTGGACGATCAGAATCTGCCCGCCAAGAACGAAGTGCCCTCCTATTCGGCGACAGGGAGCTCGAGCTCGCCAATCTCCTACTGTCCGCCCACAACGTGCTCGGCCGCGGTCCCATTCGGAGCCGGAACCCTCTCACCGAATGCCGAGCAACGGGACCGCAAGGACACGTATGTCGAGCAGTGGAGCTTCTCGGCGCAGCGGGAGCTACCGGCGAACTTCGTGGGTACGGTCTCTTATCTGGGAAGCCACGGCGTGCATCTGCTGGAGACCAACGCGGTGAACCTGATCGATCCGACCACGGGGATTGCGCAATATCCGGCCTTTGCTCCGGCCATCGGCTGGCGCGGCTCAATCGGCATGAGCGCGTACAACGGCCTCTCGGTGGCAATGCGGCGTTCGTTTTCCCGCGGCCTGCTGGTGACTGCCAATTACATGTGGTCGCACGAGATCGACAACGGCTCCAACGGCAGCGGCGATGGCGACGAGGTGTCTCCGCAGGATCCGTTGTGCCTGGCCTGCGATCGGGCCAGCGGCGCCTGGGACGCGCGCCATGTGGTCAATGGCAATGCGGTCTATCAGCTCCCCTTCGGGCTGGGCAAGCCAATGCTGAACCAGGGCGGGATTGCCAACGCATTTTGGGGCAACTGGGAACTGACGACATCGGCTCTGGCTCGCACCGGCTTCCCGGTGAATGTGCTGATGCCCTCGAGCTACATAGCGCCGGATGGGGCCACAGGCACAGAGCGTCCCGACCTGGCCGCCGGCGTCTCGCTGACTCCGGCGCGCGGCAGAACGGTGACGGAGTGGATCAATCCAGCGGCCTTTGCTGCTCCGGCCGGAGAATTCGGCACCGCGCCGCGCGACCTGGTTCGCGGGCCGGGCACCTGGCAGATCGATCTCAGCGCCGACAAGACATTTCCGTTGCCCGAGCGCGGACGATTGGAGTTCCGAACGGAGTTCTACAATGTCTTCAATCATCCGCAGCCGGGTCAGCCGCAGTCGACTTTCAACCCGTCGAACGCCACGGGGTTCGGCAGCATCGTCAATACGGTGAACACCATTTCACCAGTAACCCCGGTGGGATCGGGCACGCCGCGCGAGATTCAGTTCGCATTGCGCCTGGAGTTCTGAGCTTGGTTCACGCGGTGGGCGCCACGTTCTCAAGTCCGGTTCCCGCCTGCACGCTTTCACCGCTGCTCCATTGGCTCTACGCTATCCGGATCGAGAAGCAGGATTCTGTCCGAGGCGCCGCGGCGGGACAGAAACCGGCAACTGCTCCTGCAACGCTGTCTGTCGCGGCTCCCGCGAAGGGCGCGTAAAAAGCCTGAGAGCGCCGGAAAGAGCGCTCTTCCAAACCGGCAATCGCAGCCGCCGCATTTTTTGGTTGCGCGGGGGCGGTGCGCGGCTCGATACTCGCACCACTCCCGAATTCACTCACAACCTTCGCTCGAAACCTGCTACACATCTCCGGTCAGTTGAGGAGTCCGCATGACTTACCAACGCGAAATTCGGCTCGGCCTGGTGCTTTATGGCGGAGTTTCGCTTGCCGTGTACGAGAACGGCGTAGCTCAGGAACTCTATCGCGCGGTTTGCGGCAAGGGCGTGTATGAGTTGATCTCCAAACTGCTCGACGCCGAAATCGTGATCGACATCATCAGCGGAACTTCGGCCGGAGGCGTGAATGGAATCATGCTGGCCTATGCGCTGGCGAACAAGTGCGATTTCACTCCGTCTGCAGATCTGTGGCGCGACCAGGGCGACATCCAGGCTCTGATGCGCGATGAGAACGATGCGAACGGATCCTCGATCCTGAACAGCGACTATTACCAGAAAAAACTGACAGACTGCTTTCAGCGCGGACTCGCCCCAAGCCCCAATGCTCCACACATCGGCGAACTCGACCTGTTTATAACCAGCACGGATGCGAACGGCAGGCTCTCTACGGTCTTCGACGATTTAGGCCATGCCATCGATATCAAGGACCACCGCGCCATCTTCCAACTGCAATACAGGGGCGAACGGAAGAACGATCTGAAGGATGCGCAGCCAAGCGACCTGGCCACTCTTTCCAGAATGACCTCGTGCTTTCCGGTTGCGTTCCAGCCGGTTGAGATCACCGCGGCGGACAAGAATTTCTTCAAATGGGGAAAGCTGCGCGGCCCGGCGGTTTATCTCGACGGCGGCATCCTGAACAACAAGCCGTTCACATCGACGATCGATGCCATCGAAGGCCGTATGGCGACGCGCGCGGTGGAGCGCTTTTTGATTTATGTCGACCCCAATCCGGAGCGTTTTGCACCCCCAACACCCAATCCGCCCACGCCATCCATGGTGCAGGCGGCGTTCAGCTCCCTTGTTTCCATTCCTGCATACCAGAGCATTGCGGGGGATCTGCAGGCCATCGAGGCACACAACGAGCGTGCGGAGCGCCTGAAGCAGATCGTCACTTCTCTGCCGCCGGCGCCGCATGTCGAACCGGAAGACGTGGTCGAAGCGGACGTCCTGGCGCCACCCGCGCCGGAGAGCGACCCAGGGGCGTATTCCATTGCACGCCTGATGCAACTGCGCGACACGGTGATCGAGTGCATCCTGGACGACGACAGGGGCCGCGGCTATTTCCGTCCCGTCGATACCGCATCTTCGCAAGCTCCGCAGCAGGATGCACGACGCTCCGGCCGCATTCTCGTGGAAAGCTTCGACGCCTGGCCTTACGACTGGGAAGCGACCTTGAAGCAATACGACGTGTTTTTCCGGATGCGGCGGGCCAAGCATCTGGCCAACACATTAATGAGCGAGGCAGAAAAGCAAAACGTGCCCGAGGCAGCCTGGAACCTCGCCAACCATTACTACAAGCTCTACGAAATCATGAAGTGGGCGATGACGAGCTGGGTCACGCGCTGGGATCATGATTGGAAGTCGCTAAGCTCTAAATACCCAACTCTGTACACAGAGCCGGAAGCTGTTCGCAGAGCCGCGCTCGCGGAAATAGCCGTTTCAGTGTGGGGGCAAGCGGAGGATCGACTGCGGCTGTTGCTGCAAACGGAGATTGCCGTGCCGGCCAATCCCGATGGCGCGGCGCGAGAACAATTCCACCAGGATCTGGTTGCGCACATGGATGGAAAGGGGGGCTTTGCGGCCAGCGAGACCAGCCTGCTGGACGCAGTCGATAACGCCTTCAAAGCATCCCTGATCGCCCTCGGCAACGACGCAGACAAGGTTACAGTCGAAATCGCCGACGCGTTGCGGAGCGAGTTCTGCCGCTTCCTTGAAGTCGATCGCCAGCTCTTTCTGCTGCAAGCGGGCTCGGGATTCGAATCCATGGACGTCATCCGAGTGGTCCGCTTCAGCCCCGACGACGCGCAGCGACGCCTGAGCGAGGGCGAGCCGAGCTATAAAGTCCGGGGCAGCGCCCTGGCTGCATTCGGCGGGTTCTTCAAAAAGAGTTGGCGGGCCAACGACATCATGATGGGCCGCCTGGATGCGGCCTGCCTGATCGTAGAGAGCCTGCTCAACCAGGAGCGCCTGGCCGCGCTTGCCCCCCGGATCAGGGCCAACAACATTGCGGTGACCGCCTCGGAACTGCAAGGGTACTTCCCTCTTCTCGGCGCCAACGCAGCCGCCCTGGAGGCCAGGATCAACAAGTACCTCGATTCCCTCGGAACGGTCACCGACCCGGATCGGAATCAGGCGGAGTGGAATCAAATGATCGACGGCATCGTGAGCGCCACTCACAATGAAATATTCGATGAGGAATGGCCCACGGTAGTGCAATGCGCAATCGACCAAGAGTACGCATGGGGACAATACCGCAACAATCCCCATTCGCCGCCCGCATACGACGCGAAGAATCTGGTTTGGACTCAGGCTATGGCGCGGCCGGATGAGGCTCTGGTGCAGGTTGCGGCGGCGGCCAACGCGGCACAAAAAGTGACTCCGTTCCCCCCCGGAGCGAATGACCCCGGGACCTTCTTATCTCAGGTTCCCGAATCCATTCTCGATGAGCTGGGCGCGCTGGCCGCGATGCGTCTGGGAAAGGGATTGCTCGCCTCCATCCCCGCAAAAAACCAGAGCCTGCGCGATAAGGTCGAGGGAAGCGCACTTTACAAGTACCCTTTCGAATGGGTTGCTCCCATCTTCTACAAATGGGCGAAGATGCGCAGGGAGCAGCCGGATTCGATCATCATCTTCAACACCGCGGTTCCGGTGTTTTGCCTCACCTGGCTTGTCTTGGATGGGTTGATGATTTTTTTGAAAGCGCAATTGTCAACGCTATCCTCGATTCTTCTCTGCGCTGCGCCGGCGATCCTGCTGTTTGTCTGGGCGTGGAAATTCCGGGGAAATGCATCCCTCTACCGCAAACGAGCCAAGGCGCGCAGGAAGCGGTCGAAATGGTTCGTTGCCATCAACACCGCCATCCCGGTCTTTTGCCTCACCTGGCTGGCCATGGACGGGTTCATGGCCCTTCATCGTCCGCTCTTGCCCCGCCTGACTTGGATCGTTCTTTGGAGCGCGCCGTCGATTTTGCTATTGGCTTGGGCGTGGTTCTTCCGGCGGTAACTCATTCGAAGCCTCATTGCAAGGCAGGTTATCTTCTCACTGGCTACTTGAGTGTGAATTCATTCAGATTAGCCCGGTGAAGATCGTTGGCGTATCCGCAATTAGTGGCGATGTCACCCGGATCGCCGCTGGGGCAACTGATCACGTTCGACGAGCCGGCTCTTCGTTTCGAATCCGGGGGTTCACATGGTAGAGACCCTGGCCCCGAACCAGATTCTGCGGCTTGTTGACCTGTGTTGAAATTGAGTGAAAATGACTGTTTTCGATTGAATGCGTTGCGGTCACAATGTTGAAATGCTGCGGTTCTAAACGGTTCCAGAGTGCTTTGGCCGCTGCAGAATCGATTCCATTGGCTCTCTCAGAATCAGTTTTAAGACTGCGAGGGGAGCCACAATGGAGTTTCTCGGCCGCGGGCGCTCACTATCTCCACACTGGCAATCTCTCCATCTCGAACAATGAGTGCCTGGGAGAAGTTATTAACCGTCGGGCAAACGTGTTTGGGGGTTAGATACAGGACGTCGCCAAGCCTCGGAGCGGGAGCTCCCGGAAGGACTGAAACGGGCAGATGCTCTTCGCTGGGCTGAGAAGGCGTCACTCCCGGCCATCCCAGAACTGAGCAGTTCGGAACGCCTGCGTCCACCGAAATCGCTTTGTGGCCCGCATCGCAACAGAAGCGTCCCATGCCCTGGGCGCTTATTACGCGCGAAAGAACCAGCACAGCCGATTGGTAACCGAAGCTCGCAGGGAGAACTGCCTGGCTCGACTCGTCGCAATATACCAATGTCCCAGGAGAAACACGATGAATGAAGGATGTTCCGATGGATTTTTCGTAAGTGACAGCGCATGGAAACGTCGGCGTGCCAGAAGTAATCACTTCCTCGATTGAAATTCCGCGGGATTCAAGCAGGCCCACGATCTCCAGCAGGCGATCGTAGCCGGCATGCGCTCGCTTGGTTCTCGCGCCGAGATCGGCGTCGGTCAGATGGCCGTCGTAGTAATGCAATCCCCGGAGGCCTGCGCCGGCTTCTCGAACCCTCCGCGCCAGCCGGAGAATCTCTTCAGAATGATCCTGTGGAACGCCCGTGCGTCCCATCCCAGGATCGATATCCACGAAGACACCGACCCGCGTGCCGGCCCATTGGCTCAACTGCATTTCAGAATCCACCAATACGGAGATGGCGATCTTCGGGTAAGCGAGGGCAATCTCCAGGGTGCGTCCCGCAGTGGGTCCGGCCGCGGGGTATGCCAGCAGAATGTCGCGGGCGCCCGACTGGCAAGCGGTGAGGAGTTCGAGAGTTGTGGCGCACTTTACTGCCGTTACGCCGCGCGCAGTCAGCATCCGCATCACATAGGCGAGCTTGGTAGTTTTAAGATGCGGGCGCCAGCGCCCCGGATCGTTTCCGAGAAGGGAGATCGTCGTCTGGATATTATGTTCAACGTTCGCTTCATAGATCGCCAGGGCCGGGGTAAGCACATGGGAAAGATCCTTGATTAAATAGTCGGTTCCGCTCCGATCCAGCACGCTTGTTGGCACGTCCTGCCGATTCATCATCAAAACTCCGCTGCAATCTGGTATTGCTCAATCTTTCCATCAGCAAGTTCGCGAACCCACACATCCAAGGTCCCGCGCGAGGATTTCACCGTGTAGGAGCGATAGGTCATCCCGCCTCGCTCTTGTTCACCGGAGGGTTCGAACGCGAGGGGCCGCCCGAGAGGAGCCAGAGTGGATGCAAAATCCCGCAATGCCTGGGCCGTGAAATAGCTGTTCCCATTTGCCGTGAACTGCTGGCGATCGATTCGCCCCATCTGCAGGCCTTCAAAGATCGACCGGACCCGGCCGAGCTCCCGGTCTCTGGTCGCGGCATCTTCCGGAATCAGCAGCGACGCTATCTTGTTCGCAATTGCCGCGGGAGCATTGCTCATATCCTGATTGGTAAGCACTGCAATGGCTACGCGATCGTCGGGAAAGACCAGATTCTCCGCCGAGTAGCCCGACACTTCACCGCCGTGCTCAAGCGCCCGGTGGCCGGAGACACTCTTGACGCCGATGCCCAGGCCATACTGTGTTCCGCTTCCATTTTTGAGCAGAGTCTCGGTCTGCATTGCTCGATACGACGAAGGCTTCAGAACCCGTTGGCCGATCATGGACGCATCCCATGTAGCCAGGTCCTGTGCCGTCATGGCCAGTTCGCCCGCTCCGAAAAGCCAGCCTTTTGCTTCTTTAGGAGCTTTATGCGGCGGTCCGATACCATAGCGAAGATAGCCGGCCGCATCTTTCTCCCCCAGCGGCCCATCGTCTACATCCGCTACCTCCTTCATGCCCGCGGGCGCAAAGATGTTCTCGCGCAGGAATTCCATCAGCG
The DNA here is from genome assembly GCA_963770555.1 of uncultured Acidobacteriaceae bacterium. GTDB lineage: Bacteria > Acidobacteriota > Terriglobia > Terriglobales > Acidobacteriaceae > Telmatobacter. Next base: position 444,563 of record CAVYQC010000005.1, on the reverse strand, counting down.
GTATGCCGCTTACTTTCTCGACAATCAGCGCCGCCGCGACAAAGTTCGTGTTGCTGTATTGCCACCGGGTTCCCGGCTCAAAGTCGAGCGGCCGCGTGGCCCATTGCGCGAGAAGCTGCTCAGGAGTGAGTGGCGCCAGCATGAACGGCGGTACGTAATCCTGTGGCCAATAATCCCGGTAACCGGAGGTATGCGAGAGAAGCTCGCGCAATGTGATCTGGCTGGCGCTCGTCAGCGAGGGAAGAAAGCGCGAGACCGGATCGTCGAGAGAAAGCTTGCCCTGTTCCTGGAGTTTCAAGATTGCCGCGGCTGTGAACTGCTTGCTGACGGAGCCAAGACTGTAACGCATCGCAGGAGTCGCGTCGACGCGCGGCTCCAACCGCGCCGCACCATAGGCGTGCACATAGGCGACCTTTCCGTCCAGCACAATCGCCAAAGACGCACTGGAGGTTCCGGTGGCTGCCAACGCTTGCGTCGCGATGGCGTCCACGGCGCGCCGAAACGGCAAACTCGCCGGATTCGCCGCAGTTTGGCTCCGCGCCACGCAGCATAGCAGGGCAAGCGCCAAACCGAGGCCGAATAGCCTGGGTCCAATAGGCATCATGCTCATGGATGATACTCCGGAACGGGCTTCCCCTCGATCTTCAGAATAGCTTCCGCCGCGGCGCTCCCGACCCTTCGTTGCGTCAATACCTGTTGCAGAGCGGGCAGAGCATCCTTCGCCGCAGGGCCGATGTCGCCCAACGCGTAGGCGACGCTGGCCAGCACAAATCCTTCATCCTTGGTGAGCAGCTTCGCGGCCAGTGGCCCGACGGCCACGCCGGCCTTCGCACCCATGGCTCCAAGCGCGTCGGCAGCCGGAGCGCGCACATAATCGATGGGGTCGCTCAGCGCTTGCACGAGCTCGGGTACGGCCTGGGATGCTTTCGGTCCCATGGAGCGCAGGGCAATCGCCGCCAGATCGCGCACTTCAGGGTCGGGATCGGAGAGCGCCCTGGCCAGCGCCGGCACGGCATCGCTCGAACTGTGTCCGCCGATTTGTGCAAGCGCGCCGGCAGCAGCCGCGCGCGTGACCGGGGAAGAATCGGAAAGCGCTGCAATCAACTGCGGACAAGCCGATGCCCCATTCGCGCCAAAACTGCCGATGGCTCGGATCAGAATCGGACGCTCTGTCTCTGAGGCTATGCGCAGCTTGGCAACATAGGAGCTGAGCGGATGGCCGCGATAGAGAACACCTGCTGGCTCTGCGAGCATTCCCGCGCGTATATCGGGAACCTCGCCGCTCTCTCCAACTTTCTCCAGCACCACGTCGTTAATGCCCAGGTTGTAGCCCACCGAATGCGGGTCTTTGCCCGTAACAATGAATGTAAGAATGTGCCGGCCCGGACTGAGTTGGAACATGCCGAGAGTGCGATCCCTGGCAACATAAAGTTCTGTCAGGTAATTGTGAAAGATCTCCGGTCCCGGCAATGGAATTTCCGAAGTCGAAGGCTTGCGCGTATCCAGATTTGTGGGTTGCCCATCCACCTGGATTAAATAGTCCCCATAGTCAGGTCCCTCGGCAATCTCCGCCACAATCTCATATTGGCCGCCTTCGGTCAAATCGAGAGGCACGTTCAGCTTCGATCCAACTCCCTCTGCGCGGAAGTAGAGAATATCTTTGGCCCAGTCAACATCCTTCAACACCGAAGCTTGGCCTTTCTCTGTAGTCACATCGGCGATCGAATTCTCAATGGGAACCTGAGTCGCATTCCCGAATGGGAGGCGCGCGTCGCCGTAAGGAGGCTCGGCCAGCCCTTCGTTCACTCCCCTCTGATACCAAAAGGCAACGCTGGAGAAGTCATCCGGCCGCTCCTCGAAGCCGGATCGAACAGATCCGTCCGGATTCGAAGTCCAGCCAGAGTGCTCGATGCCGGCCCAAATCGAGCGCGTGAACGCGATAGGATCGGGGACATGCCATCGATACGCGGAAAGCCGCGATCCTGGCAATTCTCCTTCGGCGATCGGCGTCCCTGTCCATAGTCCGCTCGCGTCTCTGAGGTCCCACGCGTCGTTGAAGTAATCCTCAGTGCCGGTGCCGTAAATTTGCGGCTGCCGCGCTCCATCTATATAGAACAGATCGTCGCCCTCGCCGAACCATGAAATCTGCGTCTGAACAACGCTGAGCACGGTCCCTACATAGTGTCCCGTTCCCTGGATGTCGAGGAAGGCGTAGTTTTTCCCGCTGCGCGCAGGCCGCTCCTGGCGATAGTAAGCATGAAAATAACCAATATCTCCGGGAAGCGAAGCGTAGCTCCGATAGTCAACATGATAGTAGAACATCGGAACGAATCGATGGCCTTCGTTGGTCAGCGTGATGCGACAGGACCGTCTGAACGGCATGGGCCAATAACTGTTGCGCGCGCGGCCGAAGGAGCTGTCGCGCACCATCATCGAATTCACGTCCCGCTCCGCGCCATGACCGACCGCAAAAAAATCGCCCAACGGCGCATCCACGCTCGGGGTCTTGTGTCCGTCGTAGTACACCCGAATACGCAGCAGACGTGGCCAGCCAAACTCGTTCTGGGCCACGGTCAGCCAGATGTGGGTAATCATCCCGGCGCCGCTTATGTCCGCCATCACGAAGGTCTCGCCGGGCATAATCCGCTTACTGTCGTCGTTGCTGTAAACGTAGCGGTTGCCGCTCGAAATCCGATGGCTGGTGTAATTCTTAAGTCTCGAAAGGCCCAGGCCGTCCAGGAAATCGTTTGTGGGCGTTTGTGCGCGGGCCGCCAACGAGAGGAAGATAAATGTTCCGAGAAAGAACCTACTCATGCGGATCCTTGCGCCATTTTGTTCAGAATTGAACAATTCACAACACCGTTGAATACAAGGCAGATTCTGAATCGCCTGAAAAGCGGGTATCTCCGTCCGACTGCCGAAGACACCCCGTAAATTCCGCTTGAGCAGTTAGAAGCTATAGCGAAGGGAGAATTGCATTACGCGGGGCGCCGTCAACGTGGCGCCATAGTATCCAAACCCTCCCGAGGTAACATCGTTGTTGATCGAGTATACATTGAAGCGCGATGAGTTAGTCACATTGAAAGCCTCCCAGTCGAACTTCAATGTCTGCTCGCGAAACACCTTCCAGCTCTTTGACAGTCCCGAATCGATCCCGAAGTAGCCGTCGCCGCGGAATCTGTTTCGCTGCCCTGCTTCCCCAGGATATGCATTGCGCACCGGAGTCTCGGCCAGATAGCCGTTTTGCAGTGCCGCGGGATCGGAGAACAACTGGGGCACGCCGGCGGCGCCAATGTGCTTGCCCGTCTTGACTTCGGCGGTTTGAACCAGCCAACTCACCTGTGTCCAGTTCGTCGACCAATTCTGGCTGTTCAGGATTCCGAACGGCAATCCGCTCGTCCAGCGCGAAAGACCCGTCAACTGCCAACCGCCGACGATTGCGTCCGCGATCGCGCCGCTGTCGGCGAGCAGCGGCTTGCCTCGGCCAAAGGGCAAGTCGATCACCCAGTCCGCGGTCAGCAGATGCCTGGTATCGAAATCCGAGACCGCGTAGTTATCCCGCGGCCTCCAAGTACTTATGATCGGACTTGCGATTCCACCCCGGCAAAACTGACAGGTGCGCTCGGTATCCGAGCCAAGATCCAGCGACTTGCTCAGCGTGTAACTGAAGTCCACCTGGAGCCCCTTGTACATTGGCCGCCGCACTACCAGCTGCCCCGCATTGTAACTGCTGTACCCGTTTGAATCCCAGATGAAGAGTGCGCCGTATTGCGGGGCGAAATAGCGGTTGGTTTGTCCGCCGCAACCTGGATAGCAGTAAAGGTCGAGATTGAAAAGCGAGTAAGTCTCATTTCCAAGTAGAGTCGACCACAGGTTATAGATGTTTTGTGTCGCGCTGTTTCCGCCGCCGGCGGCGTCGGGGAAGAGATCTTCCCAGTAAGGTATCTTCGCGATCGTCTTGTCGCCGGCATATCCATCCTTCGACAGCTCGGTGGCCGCGGTGAAGTAATCCACTCCGGATTGGGGGTCCACCAGGTCAAGAGGCTCACCCCAATCGTATTGCTGCATCAGGTGGCGCCCAAGCCGCCCCACATACGCGGCCTCCAGCAAAAAACCGCCCGGCAGTTGCCGTTGGATGGAAGTATTGAATGCATACGAGTAGGGAGTCGTTATATGATCGTCGACTCCGAGGGCATTCTGGCCGTTGAGCCCGCCCGCGGGAGCGGTTGGATAGGACACTGACGCGGGCGGGGGCGCGGCGTTTGGGGGAGGGATATTGTGAAGACCCGTGAATCGCGGCGTAGTTCCGACGCTGGAGAACGCGCTGGTCGAGGTGGAAGACAGGCTGAACGACCCGAGTTGCGAGAACGAGTTCACAATGCCCTGGCCGAAGTGGTCGTAGTACATGCCGAAGCCTGCGCGAAGAGAGCTGCTGTTTCCGCCTCCAAACAGGAAGTGCAGAATGCCGCTATCGGCGGAGGGCGAGTAAGCGATGGAGAGACGTGGAGCAATGTTTTCCTTGTTCATCTGCCAATAGGACTTCAGTCCGCGGGCCTGCCCGGATGGCGCGAAATAGATGTAAGGCTGCACCGATTCTCCAAGCGCCGCGAACTGCGTGCGCGTTTGAAACCAGTCCTGCAGATCGCTGACCGATTGAACCTGCTGGCCGTGGATTTCGTACGGCGTTTGCAGAAGCGTGTGATGCAATCCGAACGTAACCGTGAGATTGGGCCGCATTCTCCACTGATCCTGGAGATAGTACTCAAACTCACTGTTCTTGAAATCCCTGTTGATCAGCGCGCCCTGCGAAAGCAACGATCCGGACAGACCGTTGCCCGACACCGAATAGTTGCTTGCCGTGTTGATGTCGCTTAAGAGGCCGGTGGCGCCAATGATCGCGTTATTGTAGGAGTTGGCGAAGGATGGAGCCACCGGCGGATAATCGAATGCGCCGGGATCGAAACTCTGCCCGGTATTCGCAATACCGGAAAGATTGACATAGCTGAAATTGCCGTCCGCGGAGGACCATGAAGTTGAGTCGGACGAGGATAGATTGTGAATCAGACGGTAATTCCCGCCGAATTGGAAGGTGTGGCTGCGTTTCACCCAGGTAACATCGTCGATAAAGTTGTGCACGGGAACTTCATTGATGGTGGTCCGATTCTCGGCATCCAGCGAACTGAACCCGACAAAGTCGACATACGGCCCCGCGCCTGCCCCGCGGTTTCCCATTCCCTGACGAATGTAACCGTAGCGCGCGGCATTGATCAGGCTATTGGTAATTGTCCACGTGTCGACGACGGCAATCCCCTTGGTATTGTTGGTGAGCTGGTAACTCGGCGGTTGGGCGGGAAACTCCGGCGGACCCGAGGTCGAATCCCCCTGAAGATTGCCCCTGACAAAGAGCCGATGGCGGCCGGTGACGTAGTCGATTTTGGCGATGTAGGTGTTGAGCGTGGTGGGGTTCGGCGCCGACCATGTGAACGACGCCGTGTTCAATCCATCTCCGTAGACAAAGCCGTTGCTTGCGGGATACTGATTGAAGAGCGCAATCGCGGCCGCATCGACTCCCGGGCCTGTTGTCCCGCAGGCGGTACAGCCCGGATCCATCCCAGCGATCTGGGTGGGAGTGAGAGTGATGTTGCCCGAATTCGAGCTTTTGTACACAACATCGCCTGCCTTGAGAGAATTTGTGGGAATGGTCAGAGTCGACTGCTCATTTTCCGCGGTGCGCTGTCCCTCGTAATTGAGGAAGAAAAACAACCGGTCCTTCAGGATTGGACCGCCCACCGCCGCGCCGTAGGTATTTCGGATGAGACGGCCGGGTTTGTTGGGAAGCCCCGCGGCGAGTTGTGCCTGTTTGTTGAACCAGTCGTTCGCCGCGGTGGCCGTATTCCGGTTGTATTCGTACAGGCTGCCATGCACCTGGTTGGTCCCGCTTTTGGTGATCAGCGAAATCTGCGCCCCTGAAGAACGGCCCGCGTCGGAGTTTGCATTGGTCGTGGTTACCCGGAACTCCTCGACTGAATCGAGGGTGGAGCGCAGGACCCCGGTAAATGCAAATCCGTTCTCCTGGTCGTTGTCGTCGATACCGTCAAGAGTCACGTTGGTCTGATCCGAGCGGGCCCCGGCCACGGCGCCGCTCCGGCTGTCGGAAGCCTGGTTGATCTGCCGGCCCAGGTACAACACTCCCGGCTGCAGGCTAAGAAGATCCGGAACGTTTCGTCCTTCCATGGGGAGAGCTTCGATGGTGTTGTTGTTCACCGAGTTCCCGATGGCGGCGTCCGTGGTGTTGAGGGTTTCGGCTTCCCCTGAAACATTGACAACTTCCTGCACCGGGTGGACCGACATCGAGAAGGAAATCGTGGCAGGTTGATTCACCAGCAGCTCGGCTTCCTTGGTTTGATCGGCAAAGCCTTTCCCGCTTGCCGTGATCGTGTACAGTGCCGGAGGCAGTTGCGGGAATTGATAGGCGCCTTTCTCGTCTGTCAGCGCAGTGAGATGAGACCCGGTCGATTTGCTTTCAAGCGTGATTGTCACGCTGGGCAAAACGGCGCCGGATGCATCGACAACCGTGCCGCGAAGGGATGTGGTAAACGTCTGCGCCCCAAGCGGCAACGCCAAAAGCAGCAGAAGCAAACCGACAGTGTGGAGAGCCAGAGCGGTCGAGCGGCAGCCGGGCATGGAGACGTTCCAACGGGAAAGCATTTCTTTCGCTTGCATAGCGTAACCTCCAAGATCTGGAGCGGTGAAGGGGAAACCAAAGTAAAAGCGCGTGCGACGAGTGCGTTCCAGCCGGACGCACTTTGGAAAACTGCGACTCTGATTCCGCCATCGCGGATTGCACGATGACAACCGAAAACCTGGCGCCGGCAGACGTTCCGATGCCGGCAAACTCTAAGCTTCGAGGTCGAAGTACATTTGATAAGGTTGGTTCTTTGCGACTCGATAGAAGGGCACAAAGCGGCCCTTCGCCGGGGTACTCACTTCAAATGCCGCCGGATCGTCATCATCTGAAGTCCACGCCCGGAAGCCAGGCACAGGCGGTTGTTCCTGCCGCACCAGAACCAACGGGCCACGAGTTACCGCCGCCCGGTTGGGGTGCTGCTTATCGACAGAAGCAAGGGAAAGTTGCAAAGGAATCTCAAGTTCGATCTTGTCGCCGGGACGCCATCGCCGGCCGATCTTCGCCCATGTCCCGGGTTTCGTCTCGAGATTCTGGGCCTTGCCATTGATCTTGACCGGCACTCCGGTCGAAGCAAATCCCGGAACCCTGAAACTCAGGGGCATCTCGACGGAACTGTCGGATGCGATGGTGAGCACAACATGTCCGCGTTCTGGATATGCGGTCTCCTGGCGTAGAACCACCGTGCCTCCGCCGCGATTCCAGGTAACCTCCGAAGGTACGAAGAGGTTGACGTACAACCCGTCGCCATCTTTGAAGTAAATCAAGTTATGGTAGTCGGCGACCGCCTGGGGATAGGTTCCCGAACAGCACGGCCATGCATCCTCGTAATAGACCTTCGCTGCACCGCAGATGCGGTAGTCCGAGTAGTAGAACGTGTCGCCGGCGTGCGTCATGGGGAGGGCGGCGCCGATCCCGTTGTAGACGATGCGCTCAATCCAGTCGCCGAATCGAGCCTCTCCAGTGAACCCGATCAGATACCGTGAGAGCTTGAACACGGCCCAACTGCCGCACGGGGTCTCGAAAGTATCGAAGCTGCTTTCGAGCGATCTGCCGAGCGATCCATCGGCTGGAAGCAGGTTCTCCGCTGGACCGTATCCTCCCGTGGCATAGCACTGCGTTCGTTGAAAATAATCGTAGGCATTGACGATCGTCCGCAAATACCTGGGATCGCCGGAAACTCGATACGCCATTGCCGCACTGCTCAGCGTGTTTAGATGGCTGTAAGCGTGCAAGCCATCTGCATTCGGATTTCCTGCGGAGAATCCGTCCCAATATTTGTCGTAGTGCCACACTCGCGCAAACTCACGGTACTTCGGATCGCCTGTATTCAAATACGCGCGGTAAAGATTCTCGCTCAGCGTGTACCACTCCTGCCCTCCGCCGCCGGGCGGATTCTCGCGGGTGCGATCCAGGTTCTTGATTGCCCAATCCGTGATTCGGCCGGCATAAACCAGCGCGTCCTTCTGGTCCGCATACTCGTACAAATCGTTCAGTCCGCCCATGATCTTTTCATAGGGGTAATGCTGAACATTTGGCTTTCTGGTGTAGAAACTGTACCCGTCCGGATCGATCGCTTTCGCCCATTCGTGCATGAGCAAGACCGCCTTCGACTGAAGGGGCGCGTCGCCGCTTGCTTTCGCCATGCGAGCCATCCCGGCCAGATACTGCCCGAAGGCGTTGAAGTAATCTTTGCCGTACCAGCCGCCCAGGCTTTTGCCCGGTGAGGGCAGTCCTGCCCGCTGACGGAAGCCGTACACGATGGAGTCGTTGGGGATGTTCGAAAAAATCTCGCTACAGGCCTGAAATTGTCGCTTGAGCGGACCATCCAGAAGACGGACCCCGGCGTAATTGAAGGATTCCAGGCGCGGAATAGAGGCCGCGCCGGTCAACGCCTTGGTTGCTTCGGCGCCGTACACCGGCGTGGCGAAGGCTGCACAGGGAATCAGCTTGGAGAAATCTCTTCTGGTGAGTTTCATCCGGGGCCGCCTTGTGATTAATAGGCCCGATTATAGGGATATCGATTCTCATGTCAAGTTATTTTTCATGGTTACGAAAATAATTGTGGATTCCGAGAGAAAGTTTTCTCATGAGAAAAAGCGCAATTCGATCGATAATGTGGGAGAGTAATGGATTATGGTTTTAGTCGAGATGGTTTGCGCTGTATCCGCACGCTATGGGCACGGGTCGCGGCGGCTGCCGGCCCGGCATCCAGGCTCGCGAGCCGATGCAGGCGCGTTCCGTGGATCAACCGGCGCCTTTTTGCCGTTGGGTGCGCTTGGAATAGAGGAAACTACACGATGGACCTTACCACCAGTCAGATTGGCGAGCGCATCAAGTCTCTTCGTAAAGAACGGGATTGGACGCTCCAGGACCTTTGCCGGAAATCGGGCGTTTCCATTTCCACTCTGTCCAAGATTGAAAATGGCCAGGTCGCGACCTCGTTCGACACCCTGCTCAAGGTCGCCCGCGGCCTCGAGACCGGATTTGACGCCATCCTCAGCCGCGGGACGGGCGGAGGCGACGGGCGCATGACCGTCACCCGCCCTGACCAAGCTCTGAATTTCTCAAATTCAATGTATGAGTACGCCGTGCACTCTGGAGAGCTTCGTCAGAAACATATGATCCCCCTCATTATGGAGATCAAAGCACGTCACCTCGACCAGATCACCAACTGGAGTTCACACGAAGGAGAGGAGTTCATTTATGTGGTCAAGGGAAAGATTCTCCTGTACACCGAGTATTATGAGCCTCGCGTTCTCTCCGCCGGTGAAAGCGCCTACATCGACAGCAAGATGCAGCATGCCTTTCTCAATCGCGGCAAGGGAATGGCTCAGATTCTGTCGATCTGCTTCAGTTCGGGGCTTGACTTTTCATCTCTTGAAGGCTGAGGAGCGTCGCCCTATGGGCGATTCCTTGCGATCTCCGCCCCCCTGCCCGGAGCCTAGACTCGATCCCGGCCGGGATCGCGCGCGGCGAGCCTTGAGGAATCTTGCGCTTCTCCTGCCGCATTCTCTGGCACTCGGCGCATTGCTGCTGCCTGCGCCCGCTATTCACGCGGCGGAAGCAAAGTTCGATTTCATTATCCGCAACGCGCGAATTGTCGATGGCACAGGTGCGCCTTGGTATCGGGGAGATGTGGCCATCGAAGGCGATCGCATTGCCGCCATCGGCGATCTGAGCGAGGCCTCGGCCAAAACCGTGGTGGACGCCGGGGGCCTGGTGGTTGCGCCCGGTTTCATCGATATCCAGGGACAATCGGAGTTCAACATCCTGGTCGACAATCGTGCGGCCAGCAAGATTACCCAGGGCGTGACCACCGAGATCACCGGCGAAGGCACTTCGATCGCGCCCATCAATGGCCGCCTGCTCGACGATTTGCAACTGGGCGCAAAGAAGTACGGCGTCACTGTGGATTGGCGCACCCTCGACGAATACTTCCGCCATTTCGAGCAGGCGCGGCCAGCCATCAACCTGGGCACGTTTGTGGGCGCCGGCGGCTTGCGCGAGTATGTCATCGGAAAAGACAATCGCCCGGCTACACCCGAGGAACTCGGCCAGATGCGGCGCCTGGTGGCCCAAGCCATGGAGCAAGGCGCCTTTGGGCTGAGTACCGCTCTTCAATACGTTCCCGATGTTTTCGCCTCCACCGACGAAATCGTCGAGCTCGCCAAAGTCGCGCGGAGTTATGGCGGAGTTTACTTCACGCACCAGCGTTCGGAAGCCGACCACATCTTTGAATCTCTCGATGAAGTCTTCACCATCGCGCAGCGTGCCAATATCTCCGCGACCATCTGGCATTTGAAGACCGCCTATCCAGAGAACTGGGGCAAGATGCCGGAGGTGCTTCGCCGAATCGAGGCGGCCCGCGCGCGCGGCATCGATGTGGCTGCCAGCGCATACCCCTATGCGCGCGCTTCAAACGGACTGGTCGCGTGCCTGCCGAGTTGGGTTTCCGAAGGCGGCGCGGAGAAGATGGTGCAGCGCCTGAAAGACCCCGTCCAGCGCGCCCGGGCGAAGAAGGAAATGAATGAGCCGAGCAGTACATGGGAGAACCAGTGGCTCGGCTCCGGAGGCGGCAAGGGCGTATTGCTGGTGCAAGTTCTGAATCCGGATCTGCGCAAATACGAAGGCATGACGCTCGAAGAAATCGGCCGTCAGAGGGGGGAGTCTCCTGAGGACGCGGTCATGGATCTCGTGCTGGACGACCGCGGCAACACTCCGTATGCCCTGGGCGAAAGCCAGGTCGTTCTTTCGTTCATGCAGGAGGACGATGTCCGTGCCGCCATCACCAATCCCATTGTGTCGATTGGATCCGATTCCCCGGCGCAGGCTGAAGATGGACCGCTCAGCACGACCAAGGCGCATCCCAGGGCCTTTGGCACATTTCCCCGCATCCTGGCGGAGTATGTGCGCCAGGAGCACACCATGAGCCTGGAAGAGGCTGTGCGCAAAATGACTTCGCTGGCCGCGAGCCGCGTGGGCATCATGGATCGCGGAATCCTGCGTCCGGGAATGATGGCCGATATCGTCGTTTTCGACCCCGAAACCATCCAGGATGTGGCAACCTACAACGATCCCCTGCGCGACTCGGTGGGGGTGAAGCACGTTTTTGTGAACGGCAGGCCGGTTGTGTTCAACGGCAAGATCACAGACGAACGGCCAGGGCGCGCATTGCGCGGGCCCGGATACAAGCCGTCGAAATAGCGATTGCCAGCCGAGCCAGGATCCAATTCATGCCGCGAGCCACTCGATGAGGCGAAACGAGAGGTGTGTCCATGCAGCGCCGATCCAATCCTGTTTACGTGTCGCTCGCCGCTTTGTCTGTCTTTGGATTCGCGTCCGCCGCGTGGACGCAGCAGGTCTCGCCGCAGCTGTTCTCAGATCTCCGCTGGCGATTGATTGGTCCATTCCGCGGCGGAAGAACCGTGGCGGTATCCGGAGTGCCTGGCGACAGCAAGACGTTTTACTTCGGCGCCGTCGATGGCGGCATTTGGAAAACCACCGATGCGGGCCTCGTCTGGGAACCCGTCTTCGACGGTCAATCCGTAGCATCCATCGGAGCCATTGAAGCCGCGCCCTCAAACCCGCGGATTGTGTACGCGGGCACGGGCGAGTCCGATATTCGATCGGACATGGCCTTCGGCGACGGTATCTACAAGTCGTCCGATGCGGGCCAGACCTGGAAAAACATCGGACTCAAGGACTCGCGCCAGATCAGCCGCATCGTCGTCGATCCAACCAACCCCGATGTGGTCTTTGTAGGCGCGCTGGGACATGCCTTTGGTTCAAATTCAGAGCGGGGCGTATACAAGTCCGCCGACGGCGGAATCACCTGGAAGCATGTCCTCGATAAGGGACCGGATGTCGGCGTCTCCGACTTGGCCATCGCTTCCGCCAATCCGAGGATTCTGATAGCGGGGACCTGGAATGCAAGGCGTCCGCCGTGGAGCACCTATGGCCCGATCAATGGCCCGGGCGGCGGACTTTACCGCTCTCACGATGGAGGTGAATCGTGGACCCGGCTCGAGGGACATGGCCTTCCCGCCGGCGACTGGGGACGGGTGGGCGTGGCTCTTGCTCCGGACGGAAAGCGAATCTACGCATTGATTGAAGCAAGTGTTTCCGGCCTTTACCGGTCGGATGACGGCGGCGAACATTGGCTCCTCGCAAACAGCGACGACCGGTTGACCACACGCGCCTGGTACTTTAATTCGGTCACCCTCGATCCCGCCGATCCCGACGTTCTCTATGTGCCCAACGTTGCTCTCTACAGACTTGATGGTGCGGGAACAAGGGTTTCGGTTTCGCGCGGAGCCCCCGGCGGCGACGACTATCACCAGCTATGGATCGATCCCAAAGACAGCACCAGGATGATCCTGGGCACCGACCAGGGCGCGACCATCACCGTTGATGGCGGCAGAACCTGGAGTTCCTGGTACAACCAGCCAACCGCGCAGTTCTATCACGTTGTTACCAGCAACAGCTTCCCCTACATGGTCTATGGCGCGCAGCAGGATTCCGGAAGCGCCGGCGTCCCCGATCGTACCGACCATTTCCAGATCACAGCTCGCGACTGGATCACTACATCGGGGGCCGAAGGCGGATACTTCGCGCTTGATCCCAACGATCCGAATATCATTTACGATAGCGATGCGTTTGGGGTGGTCGAGCGTTTTGACCTGCGCACTTCCCTGAGTCAGAACATTACCCCTTGGCCGGTAATTCCTTTAGCCTCGTCCCCCAGTTCAACTCCGTGGACTTCCGTAGCAGGCACGTCCATTGCCGACCGCAAGTATCGCGCTCCCTGGACACCCATGCTGGTCTTTTCTCCCGTGGATAAGAAGACGCTATATCTCGGCACCCAATATGTCATGACTACGACCGATGGCGGCCTGCACTGGCAGAAGATCAGCCCGGATCTTACCGGCGCCACGACAGACCGTCAAAAGATAGCTAGCCCGCCTTCGCCTGCCGATGCACGAGAGAGAGGCTACGGAGTCATCTTCGCAATTGCTCCTTCGCCACTGAAGCAATCCGAGGTGTGGGCCGGTTCCGATACGGGCTTGATTCACCTCACCCAGAACGGCGGCAGCACCTGGGAAGACGTTACTCCCAAAGGCCTTTCCGCGTGGAGCAAGGTGTCCATGATCGAGGGCTCTCATTTTGAGACCGGAGAAGCCTTCGCCGCCATCGACAGGCACATCATGGACGACGATACGCCGGTCATCTACCGCACTCGGGATTTCGGCAAGAGCTGGCAGCGGATCGATACCGGCATAGCGTCCAATTCTTTTCTGCGCGCAATCCGCGAGGACCCAATGAAGAAGGGACTGCTTTTCGCCGGAACAGAGTTTGGCGTCTATGTTTCCTTTGACGATGGGGATCGCTGGCAACCGCTGCAACTGAATCTGCCCGTCTCTTCGGTCCGCGACCTCGAAATCCATGGCGACGACCTTGTAATTGCAACCCATGGCCGCTCGTTTTGGAACCTCGACGACATCGAGCCCTTACGGCAAATCGATGATCGAACCACTTGCTCCGGCGCTTGTTTCTTCCGCCCCGCTGCGGCAATCCGTGTGGATAACAACAGTTATGCAGGAACGCCTTTGCCTCCCGAAGAACCGGCAGCAGATAATCCCCCGGATGGAGCCATCCTCGATTACGCTCTGCCGGCCCAAGCCAAGGAAGTAACTCTTACAATCGTCGATCGGGACCAGCACATCGTTCGGCGTTTTGCCAGTACCGACCAGGAGATGGAAAAGCGGCCGCCCTTGCCGATCGCCGAGCGCTGGTTCCCCAAGCCGCAGCGCGTGGAGCCCACGGCTGGAATGCACCGTTTTGTGTGGGACCTTCGCTGGAGAAACTCCGGAGATAAGGGCGTGGACGAGGACGAAGCAAGCCTGATTGCACCATCGGGGCCCCGCGTGCCCCCCGGGATTTACCAAGTCAAGCTTACGGTCGATGGCAAGAGTTTCGAGCAGCCGCTAACCGTCACCATGGACCCGCGATCGCCGGCAAGCGCAACCCTGCTGAACGAACAGTACCGCTTTGGCAAGGAGATCTTCGAACAAACGCTCAGATGCCGCGGCGCGTTGGCCGAAATCGACTCCCTTCGGGATCATCTATCCCATCTGAGCCAGGATCAACTCAAGCGATCCTCAGCGTTGGCGGCAAAGGTGACAGATCTCGAAGAGAGCTTGCGCGCAATCCTCGAAGGCGATCGGGAGAGAGCGTCGGACATTCAGGGGATGGAAGCAGCCAACTCCGGCATGGATGCTGTCCTGAACGCGGTCGAAGGCGGGAACCGGGAGACGCCGGCAGCCGTTATTGCCCTTTACCAGCAGTCAATCCGGGAGGCCGCAAAGCAGATTGCCGCATGGACTGAAGTCAAGGCGACGAAGCTGTCCAAACTCAACGGCGCATTGCGGCAGGCGGGATTGTCCCCGGTCTCAATGTCGGAAATTGAAGAAGAAGTTCAGGAGTTGAAAGCACGCTGAGCTTGTTATGACTCGGCGAGATACCGGAAATTTGGCGAAACAAAGCGAGCGGCGAGATACCCACAAACGCACGAGCGATTGCTTCCAGTGAAATTCTTGGGTTGCGTATTGGACCCAGACGGCAAACTCAGGTATGCCCGCGCAGACTTTCATCTTTGAGTAACAGGTCGGCTATAGTTTACGGAGAAAAGACGGACAACTCCGATTTTTTGGCGAGGCACAGGATCCGATACTTCCGCTCGGCTGCAACGTCATCTTCTTCGCGGCTCTTACTCAGCTTGAATTGAATCGATTGGCCCATCTTACGGCTGCCGCGGTGGACCGATCAAGGGTGTCTCGACCGGCGATGCGACCCCTATAAACTGCGTAAGCGTGCTGTTTCCGAAGGTTGAAACCCAAATGTTTCCGCTTGCATCGATGGCGAGGGCAAAGGGCTGAAGCAAGGAGGCGTCGGTCCCGAAGCCCCCGGACGGCGACAGGAAACTTCCCGGCGCCGCACTCGATGAGCCGCTTATTTCCGAAAGCGAATTTCCGAGATAATTGGTCACCCACACGGATCCCGCTCCATCGACCCCAATCCCATTGGGATGTTTAAGGCCTCCGCCGGTCTCCGCGTCGAGCAATAACGTACCGCTGCTATTCAATTCGCTGATGCTGTCGCTGTAGTAATTGGCGACCCAGACATTTCCTTTTTGATCGACGGCAATTCCGGAAGCTCCGTCGCAATCGCAATTGAAGTTGGTTAATTGCGAACCGTCGGCGGAGATTCTTGTGATCGGAAGTTGACCCGCCTGGTTTGCCACCCACGCGTTGTGATTGCTGTCGACTGCGAGCGCGACGGGAAACGCGAGGGAAGCCCCGCCCCAGCCGCCGGAACCGGAAACAGGCGCCCCCGAACCGTCCAACAGCGTGACCTTGGAATCGCCGTAGTCCGCAATCCACATATTGCCGCTGCTGTCGGCGGCTACCGCGACAGGAAAGTCGATTCCGCCAGAAGTGAGTCCCGTCGCCAGCGCCGAGCCTGATTGACTGAGTTCTGCAATATCGCCTGTACCCGCATTCGGGCCGGTCTGTTCATTTGCAATCCACACACTGCCTTTGATATCGAGAGCCATACCGTAGGATTGGTTGATGCCGTAGCCTCCGATGCCCGCCGGGAAAATCGCCGCACCATCCGGCGAAAACTCCGATACGGTGTTGAAATAGCTCGACACCCAGATATTTCCCGACGCGGCCACGCCGATCGAGGCAGGTGAGGACATGCCTCCGCCGGCGATCGTGTTCGAGAGCATCCAATCGGGCGGCGCCGCCTGAAGGGCGGGAGCGAAGATGCCTGTGGCGGAGGCCAGGAGATAAATCGCACCAACGTTTGCGCCCGGAGCGTGCGCAATATCAAGTGCGGCATCGAGCGTGTTTTGCGGAACAGTGCTGCCTATAGCAGCGGCTCCGAACAAAGCGGTGCAGGAGTTTCCATTGCTGGAACCGGCGCACGAGGCCAGCGCATTTGCGAGAGTGTTCAACTTGCTTGTGGGCACCGCAAGTGTTGATGGAATGGAGGCTCCAGGCGAGACGCCCGACGTCACTTCTACAAGATTGCGCGTTGTGAGGAATGCATTGGTCAGGCCAGCGAGGTTGGTGCAACTGGCTCCCACATTCGCACCGCTCGACATAAATGGAGCAAGCGCCCAGACAGAAGCCGCGGTTGTCACTTCATTCACGAAGAAGGTGCTGCCTGAACCGATGCTGCCGCAAGGTCCAAGAGCCGTCATGAGCCAAAGAGACGGATTGGCCGTGGAGCCGGCGCCGACCCGGCCGCCTTTGGAGAGCAGATAGACGGGAGTCTCGGCCGAAGGGCACGTGTATTCGCCTGGAACTTGAAAATTGCCGTTTGCATCGGTTGAGGCTCCGGCGGCCAGCAACGCCGCAGGTGCAGAGCCGTTCCCGGTGCTGCCCGCGGCGTAGAGCTGAACTGAGGCTCCGCTTACTGGCTGAAGGGCGCCAAGGACTCTTACGGCGAAAGCTGCGCCCGCTACCGGCGTACTGGCTCCGGATGAAGCAGATGCATTGGAACCCGAAGCCGAGCCGCAGTTGCTCTCAATGGAAGAGGAGGTGCCCGACGCGCACCCAGTGATAGCAGCCAAGGAAATACAGACTGCAACGGCGAGAAGGCTGTGCGAGGCTGTCATCGTCGTGTTCTGGTGGGAAGAGCCGGAATGGCCACCATCCCTTACGGCTTTCCCCTGCGCTTCCAGGTTATACGCCCTCTAATAATAAGGGCTCCGGCAACGCTCAGCAGGCCGAGTACGATGGTTGGGTCTTCGGGAGAATCCACGCAGCCCGTTTGCGCCCGCAGCGGAAGGGTGATTATAAGCATCAGCAGGGGCGCCGGTCCAAGAATCGTTTTCCGTCTCATGCGGTCCTCGAGAATTTGAATCGATGGTCGATCACCCGATGGGTTCAACTGCATGTGGATCACTCAAATCAAGGGCGGTTCACGGCGTGCGCGCCGTACGGAGTAACCAGGTTGGCCGCTATCGGCGTCACCGCCGGCGTGGCCGCGCCAACAAACTCCACCAGGTTGTTGCTCGTGCCGGCGGTCACCCACACATTGCCGGAGCCGTCGATCGCCAATCCGTTGGGCCCGTTCAGAATTCCACCGGCGGTGAATCCGTTCGATCCGGAAATAGCCGTGCCGGAAGAGCCGAACTCGCTGATCGAATTGTTTCCGTTATTCGCCGTCCACACATTGCCCTCGCCGTCGATAGCGATTGCGTACGGGGTATTGACACCACCGCCCGTATAGCCGCCGGAAGGGCTCTGGAGCACGCCTGACGAGTTGAATTCGGCGACATCTTCGTAGGCCCCGACCCAAACATTGTTGGAGGCGTCGATGGCGATGGGAGCCCCGTTCGCATACTCCGTCATTCCGGTTCCTGAGAACGGCGAGTCCGGATTTAACGTACCGGTAGAACTGAACTCGCACAGATTATAAGAACTGCCGCTGCTGGGGACATTCGCTACCCAGATGTTTCCTGAAGAGTCGATGGCCAGGCCGCGCCCCCCGGTAAGGCAGCTCCCGGAAAAGTTGGAATAGCCGACGCTGGGGACGCCCTCGAAGAGGTAGTTTGTACCCTCATAATCTCCCGCGCTCGTTTGCCAGCCGTTCCCTGAAGAGTCGATAGCCTCGTAATAGGCCCCGTCCAGCCCGGTCTCGGTGCAGCCGCTGGCGCAGCCGCCGGTCGGCGAGCCGCTCGGACCCAGCTGGATCAAGCTGGTGCCGTTTGCGTTGACTGTGACCCAAACGTCGCCCGACGATGCTGCGTTGTTGCCCGTTACTGTTTCAGAGATCGCGATGGCTTGCGGGTCGCCATATCCCAGCCCGCCGCCCGTGATGGGATTACTGGAGCTCCAGGCGCTGTCGGCAAGGAGCGCGCCCACTCCGCCTTCAGGAAAGCTCCCATTTCCAAAAGCTGTGACCCAGACGTCCCCCGAACCGTCGACGGCGACGCCATGGGGATTCAGAAACCAGGAACTCTGGGTGAAGTTGATGCCGATGGTGAAGTCGTTGGGCGCGGAGGCTAAATCGGTTACGAAGGCCGGGCTGCTGCCCTGCAACGCGAACAGCTTGGCGACGTTGGCGCCGGGATTGTGCGCAATATTGACTGCCGCTGTCGCCGTGTCCGTCGGCGCTGTGCTGCCGTTCGTCGCATTCGAAAACAGCGTAGCGCACGGAGCCGAACTCGATCCCGTCGAATTTACGCATGCAGCCAGAATGTTGGCCAGAGTGTAAATGGTGGCTTGCGGAACCGTTCCGTTTCCTCCAGCAGTCGTGGTGTTGGCCGCACCAGTGCCGATTGTTACCAGGTTGTTTTGTGTAAACTCCGCATTGTTCAGGGCGGTAATCGCCAGCGCGGTGCCGGAACTCGACACGTGAGTGGGATCGCTGATAAATCCGGCATAGGAAAACACTGCCGCGATCGTCGAGACCTCGTTCACGATCACGGATTCCGTAGAGCTGGGACAGGCCTCCACCGGGCTCACCAGCGTGATGGCAGAATTATTCCCTGAGCCTGCGTCGCCTCCCACCGCGTAGAGGTAGGGGTAAGCATAGGACGTGGGGCAAGTGTAATCGCCGGTAATGGTGAACACACCGTTCGAGTCTGTGGTGACGTAGTATCCGAGGCTGTCCTGGCCCGCGCCGGTGGTCAGCAGCGACACGGACGCATTGCTGCTCGACGACGCAATGCCAGGGCCCGCGTAAGCGCCCGAGTTGATCGCGAGCAGATATACACGCGCGCCCATGATCGGATTCTGGCCGCCGTGCACGACTCCAGTGATTGCCGCACCTGGAACCGAACTCGAAACCGGCGTTGACGAGGTTGAGATCGTTCTCGGCGTACTCGAACAACCGGAAACGAGAATTGCGCATGAAACTGCCGCGAGTACCAAGAACAGCCGCACGGGTTACCTCCCATTCAAAGGGCTTAGCAGCTACGTCGCCTGACTATTCAGCTCTGGAAGATGAATGCGGAATAAAAGTTGCAAGAGAAAATCTGGAGATTTGTATAACATACTTGGCGGAGCCGATCAACAGGAAACGACGCAGATCGAGTGCTACTGGGTGACCTTGCCCAGCACAACGCACTCATCGGCGAACCGCTTCCATAGCGAATGCTGTAGACGATTTCGTAGCTGTCACTGCATCTCTACTTTCGACGATTACTCAATAAAGACGCGCCTTTGGGCGCCAAGGCGCCTCGGTCAATACGAGAGGGTCAAGATTGCTGGTCTTTAAGTTATTGACAAGAATGGTCGGCGCTAGAGGACGATTTTAGAACCTTCCTTCTTGGTTCGGCTGCCTGACCAAGCCTCAATGCGGCTCGTGTATCGAGGTTCATCGTCTCCATTTCTCAAAGCCGAGACCTGGGCCGCCCGCAGAAGGGAGCCGCGCAGCGGTCGGAGCGCAGCGCAGAGCCTTTACGGACGGCGGAGCGGAGGCTACCGCGCGTCAGCGCGCCGGGACGCCCATTCCAGCCTCGATCCTTTGCTTTCAACACGTTGACGCCGCAGCAACCTCGGTTACTCCCGCAGGAACCGCGCACAGCCCCATTTTCCCCTTAGCTGCTGATTCCACTCGCGTTGACGCGCGTAAACACGCAAACGCCAGTGTTTGCGCGGTCCCTGGCTGCATGGCGCTGATTCCGCTCACGTTCCCGCAGAGTTACCGCGCGGTAACTCTGCAGCTCCCATTCGGGGGTGACATGTCGCAGCGACTCCCGATGCCGTAGGCAGCGCGGCTCTTCGCTCTTCGGGATGCTGGCCGGGACACGGTACGGCGGGCTGCCACAACACCGGAGACGGTCCGCTGACCCGCTACTGCGCCACCTGCCGTAGCGGGAAAAGGCGCGGCGTGATTACACTGTGGGGCCAGTACACGTGAGCCGTGGAACCGTCTTGGCTGACTACAGGCCGTGCGCCTAGCGGCTCTATGATCGGGCCATAAGGGGCAGACTGGAATACCTCCGCGCCAGTCTCTTTGTCCCACACAGCAAATTTCTGCTGCTTCACATCCAATCTACCTTCCATGCCGTTGCATAATCTGCACAAGTGATACTTGATGATGGATGCGAGGATATACCTCCCATTCGCTGAAGAGCTTATCGGCCCCTCCACATCAAGCTGGGCATCGGTGAGTTGTCGTTCCTCGCGCCCTGATCGAACATCCCACAGACGAAGAGTCTGTTTGGAAGATGAGCGTGAGGGCTGCTCATTCACCGTTACAACTTCGGACTCTCCGGCGAAAATCAAGCCCTGCGGGGAATCCCCTGTTGAAAAGTCACTGATGAGTTTCAAGCTCTCCCCGTCGCGTATCTGGATATTCGGACCCTTGAGCTTTTCATTCCACCGGCGATCTTTTAGCAGAATTGCGAGCTTCGATCCGTCCGGAGACATTGCAATCTCGCCGAACTCCGCCGCTGCGGTGCCATCCTGGCGCGCTTCGCCGACTTCCTTCCCAGACACGATGTTATAGACCCGCACGCCACCCACTCCGAGTCGTCCACCATAGCCGCCTACAGCAAAGAGGGGAGCCGTGGCCGAGCACGCCATCGTTACATTGGCGCCTATCCCATTAGCCGGTTCGGTCATGCTTCCAAGGTCAAAAGTGGACTCGACATGATAAGAACTCGCGTCCAAAACGTACACGGTGTTTATCGAATCGAAGCTCACCAAGTACTTGCCATTATCACAGTAGCCCATGAATTCCCCTGCTAGCCCAGCAGGGGCGTTGGAAACGAGCCTGACACTAGGAATATCGACCCTGGCAACGACCTTTGAAGCGGACAAATCCAGCACTTCGAGGAATTCGTTGTTTTTCCAACTCCCGTCCGCCATTTGCACAGAACGTCCCAGATTGGCCGCGACAAAGCGTCCATCTGGAGACACGGCGGCAGTGGAAATTGGCGCGTCTAAATGGAGCGTCGCCAATCCATCCTGCGCTTGCGTTGACAACCCGCAGCAAAGAGTGGCTGAAATCAAAACTGACTGCAAAGCTGAATATGCGTGACAATGCCTCATGCCATCCTCTTTTTAGTGATCGAGACACGCTGAACTAGAGCAGAACGTCGAACCTATGGCGACGTCCACGACAAAATGCCCGATCATCGGTCCTAATCCGTTATTCGGATTGAATCGATCAATGTGCGAGGTCACGAGTATTGCACCTGGATTCGTCGGATCGAGGCGGCCATGCTCTGCATGGAGCCCGCCATCGAGTCGGACACCTGGGCCGAATCCACTGTCTTTGTGAAACAGGCCTCTTCTGCCCGATTCCTTTAGAAACGCTGCCTGCTCTTTCGGAGTCTTGAACGTTAGCGCAAAGGTTTCGTTTTGATGGCCGCCATGGGGCTTGTCAAGATTCGGATCGGGTTGGGGCGTAACGGTCGATACTCCCGGCACGTCCTTCTGCAAGTCGTTTTGAATGGGATCGCCGGTGGCCGTTGTCGATGGACTCTGTTGTTGGGCCAATGACTCTTCATTCGACTGAAATCGCTACTCGTTGTCGCCGATCCAACGTGAGCCTTTGCATCCCTCCGTCAGAATCTCCGACAACCGATATTCGCTAGGTACATCATCCCCTTTGATGAAGATGACATCATCGACCACGAACCGCCGCTCCTCTCTCTTCAAGTACACTCGAACATTCCAGCTCCATGGCTTGTCATTCGGTGGATTTTCGGTCAGTTTCACATTCACACGAAAAGAGCCATTCTGATCGGGCTCCGTTCCCTGGATTTCAAAACTCGACGGTTCGGATAATTCTTCAGAGCCTGAGAAAAATCCGGTCTCTCCCCACGCAAACGGCTCTTTTATCATTTTCCCCTGATTCTTCCGAGCCCAATCATCTTGACATGATCGAGCCAGCGCGATTCTTCGAACCAGGTCTTTGCTCAGAAAAGGCGCAAACACCTTCCAATTTTCACCGGAAGGAATACCAAGTGGATGGCGAACTATCACTTGATGATAGAGCTTCTCAACGACAGCATTAGGCTGCGACGTTATTCCGTCAGACTGTGCCCTCGCAGCCGTCTGACCCAAGATAGACATAACGCCGAGCAACAAAAGGAAACGCACTAGACGACCCATCTCATACTCCCTTAGCGAACAACGATGACATGATAGTAGTAGGCATTATTTTCCATCCTATTAGTTGTCAGATTGTGGCCCTCTCCGTGATTAAGTAGTGGATGCTCAAATGGCGCATTGGTCCCTTTTGGATTTGGAGGCGGCCATTGATCGACGATTTTGACCTGTCCTTTATAGGGTCCCGATGTGTAGTGCCCCATATAGATAGCGGAATTCTGATCTGCACCAGCCTGCTTGAATTTGTCATCCGATCCGAAACTCGCGATGGCACGTCCAACGTCAGTCGTGTCATTCAAGCCCAACACTGACGATCCAGGAGTCCAAGAGTCCGTGTGAGGAGTCACGCCCGAAAGGCGAGAACAAGCTGCGACACACTGACCGTTTCCAATCGGTGTCCCACTATCAATTGCTGCTTGCACCTTTGCAGGATCTGCTTTGTACGATCCGTCGGCCTGGCGTCCATATTGTTGTTGGGCCGAGGCTCATTCAACGATTGTTCCGTCGACGGTATTTTGCAACGAGTAAAACTGGAAGTAGACAATACGATTTCTTGTGTCATTCCGGGGGCAATCCTCGTAAATCCAGATGCCGGGGAACGTCTTAAGAATGCGATCCATTGCACCTGAAACAGTCAGATTCTCTATCGATCCCGAAATGTGCGGCGATGTAGGCGATCCCGGACCGATAATGCCACTGGCAACGCCGCCGCTGAAAGGAAAATTGATGCCGCCAGATTTCATAAAGAGTTCGACTTCGGGTGAAGACAAGACATATCGTACGGCAGCATTTGCGCTGTAGACCTGGCTGGCAAATGAAATGTGGTCGATCTTGAGGTTCAAGAAATCTCTTGGCACGTTGCTTTCCGTCATCCGAATTGTTCCGTCTGAATCCTGCGTGACGTGCATTTTGGAATCATTTACAAAAAGTTTACGCAAGGAGTGAAGGGGGGTATCACTGCTCGTCACCGGTGTGCGTAGTTGTGGCAACTCTGGAAATCCTGGGTAAGCGAATGAATCGCAGCTCCCAGAAACTTCGAGAGACCCAGAAAGTTTTGCCCGATCGAGAATATTGAGAATTGGACGAAGCGACGATTCCGTCGAAACCGAGGTAGGAGCTTTTTGGGGGCGTTTGATTACGCCATTTTGGTCTTTTTCTTGTCCAATCGAAACAGCCGCGAGCATTCCGAGAATGACCATGATCACGAACGTACGATAGGATGCGAAAGCATCTCTGTTAATCCATTGACAAAGCATCGCTCTCATGATCCCTTTCCCTCCGATCATCGGGATCGTGAACATGGCTTCTCCATATCCCTGTTGGTTTTCTTCCGAAACTGCGCTTGTCGCATCAAATCGCGTCATACTCAACCTATCTCTCATCCAATTGCAGCATGTTTAAAGGAAGAACGCCTATTGCTTGATTACAGTTGGGCTCGCGTTCATCAGAGTCCCATTCAGCATCCAAACGCTCTGCTGGATGACAGTACTGAGACCGTACCTTACTCCATTGGGGAGCGTGACAGAGAATGTTTGCAATTGCTGGTTGTAGACCGATCCTCCCTGGAAAGATCCGTGTGCATCACTAAAGACCCCAATAAAGTCCCCGAAATGCCCCCCGGATGCTGTGTGGTTCGCCAAAACGTCTGGGCCTGTGTTGGTCACAATTGTTCTTATAGTTTCAGATACCGTGAAGTTCCCGTCAGCAGAGAGTCCAGAGAGACCGACGGCTTGATACTCATATTTATTGCCTTGGACCATTGTCCCAGCAGGCATAGACATCCAGCCCTCTGCTGGACCACTCACCGAACCCGTCTTGCCTAGGGGTTTGACAGAGGCGGGCAACGTCGGGTCAAAGGTAAATGTTGCTGGCTTTATGGCAGCGTTTCCGTTGCTCTGCTGTTGGGCCAACTCCTCAGCGCGAGAATTGTAGAAAAAACGCAGTGCACGATCCAAGCCTGGTTCAAGACTGGTTTGTGCGGCCAATAAGCACCGTGTGCGCAAGCGATATGATCCCTACCGCTGCAAGGGAGAGGAACATCCCAACCACTAGAAAGAACTCCTGTTTCCGGCCAACGGTCATCTCTTCCAACCATTGGAAAATCATCACAATAGAAATGACCACTGAAGACTGCCGCATCCACCCCCTACCCGCCAGCCCAAAGCCCAATCCAATGACGGAAAGGAGTCCGCCCACGTAATAGTAAAGCCATAGGGCAGCGCCATGGGCGATAAGTGCTCGCTCTATGAACAAGTAAATATAGAACCACGCGAAGAGCACCGCTGAACACGTTCCAGCGATCAGTCCCAATGAGCCAAGCCAGATGCGCAAAGTTGATGCGGTCGACATAATCAATCGAATCCACCTTGCAAATGACCAGATTACGAAAGCCCAATAAGCGAACATTAAAACCTTTTGAAAGTTTTCCGCTGAATCCATCAAATCCATTTTTGTCCCTCGTGATACGGATGTTTAGTTAAGGGCATCAAACAAGCTCATCGCGCCAAGATCGCCTGGCTGAACGACCTTTTCGTAACCGTAGTTCGTGCTCAAGGCCGCATAGGGATGTTCCCACAAACATTCCCGGTCTGCCTTTAGCACTGCATTTATCGCTCCCACAGCGGCCTGTGCGGTGCTTTCCTTCTGGACCGCAGATGTGGCCACGGAAGTAGCGACAGCAGCTTTACCTTTGGCGGCGTCGTCAACACACTGATGAAACGCTTTATTCTCTTTCTCAATCAGCGCTTTGGTCTGCTGTTGAGGAGTAGGAACTGTTGGTTGAGTCGGCTGCCCATTTTGTCCTGGCGGAGGCGGCGGATTATTCTGCGCAACTTCCGTATTGTTGGGCTGCTGTTGGGCCTCGGGATTGGGAGCTAAGGGTTTTGCGGGCTTGGGCGGCGTATCGGATGTGCCGGGATTTCCATTCGCGCCGGTCGAGTTTCCCGTGAAATATGATTGCTGGAAATATGGGTCGTTGCACGCGTCACCTGAGCAAGATGACTGAACGCCACTACCGTCGGACAGGTTATTTCCGCTGTCGTCATTGAAGTGCCCGTCCAAGTCGATCCCGGTGTTCGGGTTGTTTTCGACGTAATCGTAGAGATTCAGCGTTTGGGGGTTTCCGAAGGTGGCATACGGAACGGCTGTCGGCGCTCCAGCCCAGTCCGGCGTCATGAACCTTCCCAGATCAGACGAAAGATACCTTGCCCCGAAATAATCAAGACCCGACTCGGTATCACGCATCTTGGAAGTGAAGTGGTGTTCGGTGGCGTCCGAGCCGGTACAGGTCAATCCGTCGCCGAAGGGATAGCTGTAGCAGACCTCTTCCTGGTTGCCGGCAGCGGTGGTCTGCATGCGCTGCGTGCCCAGCCAGTCGGTGAGGTGGAAGTGATAGCCCACGGAGTCCGTACCGGCCGATGTGTCGTAGGTGGCCAGCAGGCGTCCACCCGCCCACACGTTGGAGTGCGCCCAGGCACCGGAGGCATTGAACTCCGTCACCTGATTGCCGCCGAGATCGAGCAGGTAGCTTGTGGACACCGCTCCGCCAGAGCCCAGCTTGGCCACGCGGCGGCCCTCGGCGTCATAAGCATACATCGGGTTGCCATTCAGCGTCACGACACAGCCGTGAACTAAGGTGCTTGAGCCCGGCCGGCCCTGGTTGTTTATAGCGGCGCGTCCACTTGGCCGCGGTCTTAGCGCACGTTCAAGACGGCTGCAGCCGCCTTCAGCGTGCAACCTCGCGCCACAACCACGCTGGTGGGGTCGCTGATTTTCAAGACATTGAAAAGATTGGTCGGGGAGAGAGGATTTGAACCTCCGACCCCCTGGTCCCGAACCAGAATTAGACATTTGTAGAAATCTGTTGAAATCGTGCGATCTTAATTGGTTTTGGTGGAATGGCTTGCAGCCGGGTTACTGAAGCCTGTGGTTTTGTATTGTTCCTGGGTGCCTTGACTGGCGGGTGGCGCACTCAAATCCATCTTCATTCTCCTTCAATCCGGGGTGCCCCATCCTTCGCGTCTTTCCAGCGAAGGGTGGGAATCCACGAACCTCAACTGCTCTTTTCGGCGTAACGGAGATGCTCCGGTAGTTGATTCCGTCGCCGGCACGCAGTCCATTGCGATTCGATCTCGATGACACCGTCGACTCCAGTGGCGTAATGCCGAAAGCTCGACCACGGCCAATCTTCTGGCCGCTCAACCAACCCCCGTGTCACGGGGTTACGGTGCATGTAGCGCAGTTTCTCGACCCGCTTTTCTTCGCTCCATACGTTGAAATCATAGTAACGACGCTGCCGGAACTGAACCTCTTCACGTTGCTTCAGCCTGCGCGATGTCTGCTGCTTTAGCACCTGAATCGCAATCGAGAGCGACGACCGGCTCGGCTCGCCGACAAGCAGATGAACGTGCTCCGGCATCGGAACATAACCAGCCACCACAAGTCCGTAGCGAAGACGGACCGATTCAAGCTCCTGCTCGAACACGCCGTAGGCTGCAGCGTCGCTCAACAACGGCCGACGGCGATAACAGCTGAAGGTGACGAAGTGAAAGCAGCCGCACTGCTGGTACCTGACCAGCTTCGCCATAACGGGAGAATTCTATACCTGTCGAGGAGCGAAGTTCGTGCCAGCCCACCCTTTGCAAAAAACGCGAAGGATGGGGCACCCTCAGTGGTGGGTTAGTTAAGATTTCAAAAACATAGGGTGCGCCACCCGCCCCAGCCTGACATGACCGGGTTTTGGGGATGGAAACAGATGCAGGAAAGATCGCACGCGGAGGCAAATGGGGTATATTGGTTCGCAGACGAAAAGCAAAAGGGAAATTCCAGTGGCAATGATTTCCGCCAAGCCTTCTAACCTGATTCTATCTCTATTGGCGACCATCTCCATCCTTGGATGCGGGGGAGTGAGTCGTTCGCCGGTCACGACGCCTCCTTCGACGCTCGCGGGTAGCAGCTTGCGCGGCCAGGTGAAGGGCGGCCAACCGCCGGTATGGGGCGCCACGATTCAGCTTTACCAGGTGGGGGCGGCTGGTGACGGCTCCAGCGCCGCGCCTTTGGGCTCGTCGACCACGACCGACCAAACGGGCGGGTTCACCATCACCGGTAATTACATGTGCCCAGCATCGAATCCGCAGGTCTATCTGCTGGCAACCGGGGGGAATCCAGGCCTTGCGACCGGAACGAACAATACCGCAATCGCCCTGATTGCGGCGCTGGGATCATGCAGTTCGCTGAGTCCGAGCACTTTCATCAATGTGAATGAGGTAACCACGGTGGCGGCGGTGGCGGCGCTCCTGCCGTATATGACTTCGCCGACCGGCATTGGATCGGGCACGTCGGATGCGCCTGGGCTGGCGGCCGCGTTCACACTGGCTTCGCAATACGCGAGCACGGCGACCGGCACGTCGCCTGGCACTTCAGTACCGGCCGGCGATGCAGTTCCGAGCAAACTGATCAATTCGCTTGCGGGCATTGTGTCCACGTGTGTGAACAGCACGGGAGGCAGTGCCGGCGACGGATCCTACTGCGGCACGCTGTTTACCGATTCCACGCCCCAGGGTGGCGCGGCTCCGACCGACGTTGCCACTGCGTTGTTGAATATTCTGAACAATCCAACCAGCAATCTAACCTCGCTATTCGCCTTACTGCCGTCAATATCGCCGTTCGAGCCAGTCTTGCCTGCAGCGCCGTCGTCGTGGACAGTCAGTCTTATCACCACGCCCGCCGGAGGCGCGCTGCTGGACTATGGCACGGCGGAGCAGATCATTCGCGGTTTCGGCGCATCGGAAGTGTTTGATGGGGTGCTGCCGAGCTCACAGATTACGGAATTGTACGGGCAGTCCAGCGGACAGATTGGGCTGAGCATCATGCGCGTGCAAATCGCTCCCACCACCTGGGACACAACCACCCAGACCGCAGACACCAGCGCGTGGACGACGGAGCTTACCAATGCCCAGGCGGCGCAAGCTCTGGGGGCTATCGTCTTCGCCAGTCCCTGGAGCCCGCCCGCCAGCATGAAGAGCAACGACAACACGGTTGGGGGCAGTCTGAATACCTCCAGTTATGCCGATTACGCGAACTATCTTGAGGCCTTTGTCAACTATGCAACCAACAGCATGGGAGTGAACCTCTATGCGGTCTCCATGCAGAACGAGCCGGACGCCAATGTTTCCTACGTATCCTGCACCTGGACCGGAGCGCAGATGGATACATGGGTCGCGGGCAACGGTTCGGTACTCACCACGGGTGCGAACCCGGTCAAGTTGATCATGCCGGAATCGGAGAGCTTCACTACAAGCCTCTCCGACCCGGCGCTGAACGATAGCGCGGCCGTCGGCAACATCTCGATCGTTGGCGGTCACCTGTATGGAGCGTCGCCCTTCTATTACACGAATGCCGAGAACAAGGGCAAGGATGTGTGGATGACCGAGCACTTCCTCGTCCCAACAGGCACGGGTGGAACCACCCCCGTCATGGCCGATGCCATTGCAATAGCAGAGGAGATTCACAACTCCATGACCGTGGGCAATTACAACGCGTACGTCTGGTGGCAAGGCCCCAGCTACCCGGCGAACAAGAGCCCGCAAGAACACCTGATCGATGCCAGTGCCGTCCCCACCTACTTCGGTCTAGGCATGGCACAGTTCTCACGCTTCGTGCGTCCGGACTATTCCCGTTACAACGCCACGGCGACCCCGGTCACCGGTGTCTATCTTTCGGCTTATGGTAGCGAGAACCTGGTGATCGTGGCGATCAACTCCACCAGTTCTGCGGTCACGTTGCCTATCCTGATTGCGAACCCGAACCAGACGGTGACGTCGATGACGCCTTACCAGACTACTTCCAGTTCTTCGGTATCTCAGCTGAGCACGGTTACAGTAACCGACAACGAGTTCAGCGCCACACTGCCGGCTCAGAGCATCACCACCTACGTGCGGTAGCCGGGACGCCCAGCCCTCTATGCCCGATTATGGGCGCATTGCTTCAGTTGTGCCTCGCCAAAATACCGGTCTGTTGTGAAATCAAGCGGATAAAAGGGGATCAAAACAGGCCGGCTCTCGTGAAAACCGGTCTCATGCTCCGGTTTTTGAGGCTATTCGAGCGTTTTCGATTCACCTCTTGACATCGCCGACATCGTGCGAGGCGGCTTTTTCTTGAGGAGAAAGCCACTGAGCATCGCACATTCTGTTCAGAGCAGAATCGAAAACGCTGTAGTCGTTCTCTTCACTCGATGCTTTTGTTCTCGTCGCGATCTTCTCTCAGAGCCTGTATAAAAACTCACGGCTTTGAAAGGGCACGGCTTCAGCCGTGCCGAGGAAGCGGCAAATGAGACCCGGCTTTAGCCGCTGAGGGAATGTAAAGGATTGAAAATACCCTCCCTCGGGGGCTAAGGCCCAAAACTCAACTTGTCATCGAGCGGCACGGCTAAAGCCGTGCCCTTTCAACGCACGTGAATCCAACACGTGGCCGAGTTTTTATAAGGGTTCTTAGAAAACCGGGCGCTTCGGCAACAGCTCTCAGTCTTGAGGCGGAAGCGCCCTAAGGGGATCCTCTCTGTAACCGATCTACGAATTCTTATGATTGAGGAGTTGCAGCGCCGCAGCTTCGCTCATATGCGTCGTGTCTGAAGACTGCATCTTGGAATGACCCCCGCGATCGTACCTGTCGGCAACTGCAAGCCCGAAGCCACAAACGGCCTCGCGGCGGAGATGTCGCCAAAATCCTCTTCTGCAAGCTCAGCGGCAGTCATCGCCGGCGCTTGGGCGGTCATCGCTTTGGTTTCTTAGGTTTCTTAGGGACGAGAGTGGAAACAAGCTTCTCCAGTTCAGCCAATCGGCTCTTCAATGCCCCCACCTCTTCCGTCTCCGGTTGCCGGCTTCCTTTTCCTGCCGCTTCCGGAGCATCCTCGGCGGCCGCGGACGATTTTTGGTTCTCCTCTTTTTCACGATTGGGCCGGATAGTCTGCATGAACTCGAAGGGATTCAACTGCGGGGCCATCACCCGGTAAGAGTTCTGGTAGAAGTCAAGCATTGCCTTCATGTACTTCAGGGTGCTTTCCTGGCTGACGCGTCCGGATGCAACCACCATTTCGCGCAGCAGATCGAGCGGAAAACTGGAATCCTGGGTCTTGGCGTCTTCAACAATAATCTGGGTCAAAATGAGCCGCGTAATATCGTCGCCGGTGGCAACATCGATGACCTGCACGTCATTGCCTTGCTGCAGAAGCTGCGCGACCTCCTCAAGGTTCACGTACCGGCTGTTGGTCGTGTCATAGAGGCGCCGATTCTCGTATTTCTTGATCAATACCGTCTTGTGCGCCATGGATTTTCTAATTTTACCCCTTGACAGCAGGTCTAACCGGGGCTACCTTGGAGTTGATGCTGCGTTGCAGCATTAAATGCAGCATACATGCCGGTAAGGAGGACAATATGAAGGCGACGGAAAAGGGACCTGAGGTACCGGTGACGGCGGCCACAGGCGAGAAACCCGATGTGCTCGAAACTGTAACCCAGCTCTATACCAGCGGGATCGAGCGTTTGGCCGAATTCCAAAAGAAAGGATTGGAGTTCGCCGTTCAACACAACGCGGAATGGGTGAACGCCTGGAAGAAACAGCCACTGGCCGCTCCGGGCATCCTGATGCTCGATTTGGCGAGCACGGCGTTTGAGCGCTTTGCAGACACGCAGAAAGGCGCGATTGACCTGATGGTAGAGCAGAGCCACGCACTGGCCGGCCTGGTGAAGGAGCGCAAGTTCAAGGCGGCAGACACCCTGGAAGAAGCCAAGGCGAGAACTCAAGATGTCATTGAGCATTCGGTCGCAGTCCAGAAGTCGGCGCTTGACTATACCGCCAAGCAGGCCAAGGCAGTCTTCGAGACCGCCAAACAACAGTTCGGCTATGCCGGTACACCGGTGGAAGCCGCCGCCGACACGATGCAGCGTGGAATGGACGTCGTAGTCGAGGCCCAGAAGGAGTTGCTCGACGCGATGAAAGGACCGACGGTTCATTGATTCTTGTATGCCGCAAACCCGGACCGGGGCGGATGGCGGCGTTAGCGGCGGCGAGGGATTGACCGGCGCTCAGGGGGGATCTCTCTGCCGCGTTCAGGTATATGCTTTGTGTGGACGAAAGGCGGGATTCGGATATGGCTGCAAAAGAAGAAAACGGTAAGCCGGTCGATCCATTCACAGCATTTCGCGAAATGCGGGACACCTATCTTGAAGGCATGTCGAAGGTCATGATCAATGCCGTGAACAGCGAGGAGTATGCCAAGGCGACGGGCGCCTTGCTGAATGGCTCTCTCGCGCTCTCCGCGCCGTTTCGCGAGGCGCTCGATAAAGCGATGATCATGGCGCTGGAACAGTTCTCCCTGCCTTCGCGACAACAGGTTACTGCCTTGGCGGAACGCTTCACGAATTTTGAAATGAAACTGGACGATGTGGACGCCAAGGTGGATCGAATCACGGAACTCTTGTCAGCGAGCCGGCCCGTGCCTGGCGATGTTGCCCCGGGCGTAAGACGACCTGCGGCGCCGGCGGCAAGATCACCGCGCCGGACAGGCGCCAAGAAAGTCTAGAGGCCAACATGACACAGGCTGCAGAGATTTCCAGCGAGTGGCCGGCTCTCGACCAAAAGCTCCAGACTTTCTTCAAATTGACGACCACAAAGGCGGCGATCGGACAAACTCCCAAAGAGCTGGTATGGACGCTCAATAAAGCAAAACTTTATCGTTACATTCCCGTCGTTCCACCGGAAAGACGGCATCCCATACCCCTGCTTCTCATCTTTGCCCTCATGAATCGGCCCACGATTCTCGATCTTCGCCCAGGCCATAGCTTTGTCGAATACATGGTCTCCCGGGGTTTCGACGTCTATCTCCTCGACTGGGGAGTTCCCGGTCCGGAAGATAAGAAACTGAAATTCGACGATTACACGCTGGACTACATGCCCAGGGCGATCCGCAAGATGAAGGCACTGTCGGGATCTCAAGAGTTCAGCATGCTGGGGTGGTGCATCGGCGCAATTCTGACCACGATCTACGCCTCATTGCGGCCGAACGACGGCCTGCGCAACTTGCTCTTGCTGACCGCTCCACTCGATTTTTCAAACCGGCCGAAATTGACCTTTGCGCGCTGGACGGACGAGAAATACTTCGATGTCGATAAGGTACTGGCCGCATTTGGCAATATGCCCGGCGAGATGATCGACTACGGCGCCAAGGCTCTCAGGCCGGTTGAGAACTACATCACGAACTACTGCAAGTTATGGGACAATCTGGACGATCCACATGTCGTGGAAGCATGGCACGCGATGAATACGTGGGTGACGGACATCTTTCCGATGGCCGGCGGCGCATACCGGCAACTCGTCGTGGATCTTTACCGCAACAATCGTCTGGTGAAGGGCGCATTGGAGATCCGTGGCGAGTTGGTTGACATGAAAAAATTGCGGGCCAACCTGCTCACCGTCATCGCCGAGGACGATCACATTACGCCTCCCTGCCAGTCGGAGGCGATCTTATCGAAAATCGGAAGCAGGGACACAGAGGTGTTCCGCGTCGCGGGCGGTCACATCGGCATTATGGCTGGGAGCAGGGCCCACCAGCAGACCTGGCCGCATATCGAGGCCTGGCTGGCTGCCCGTTCCCGGTAGCCACGATCGCCCGATTACATGTAGATTCCTCCATTGATGTTGATCTGCTGACCGGTGATGTAATCGCCATCGCAAATCAGGTACGCAGCGGCCTTGGCTATCTCCTCCGGCCTGGCCAAACGACGCATGGGGATTCTTTCCAGAATCTGATCCAAGCGGTCGGAAGGGATACCGGTCAGCATGTCGGTCGCCGTAAATCCCGGAGCGATCACATTTGCGGTGATGTTATGCTTCGCCAATTCCAGGGCCAGAACCTTGGTAAATGCGATGAGACCAGCCTTACTGGCCGCATAATTCGCCTGGCCGAAATTGCCGGCTTGCCCCACAAACGACGCCACACTGACGATGCGGCCGAATTCCTGCTCGATCATCGCCGGGATCGCGGCGCTGGTGCAGTAGAAGGCGGCATTCAGGTTGGTGTCAATCACCTCGTTCCAATCGTCGTCCGTCATTTTGCGCATGCTTCGATCGCGCGTAACTCCGGCGTTGTTCACCAGGATGTCAATCCTTTGAAAGGCGTCAAGGACGTCTTTGACCAGCTTTCGCGCTTCCACCTTCTCTGAGATGTCACCCTGGAAAATTTCGCTTTCGCCTCCGATCTGTTCGATTTCCTCTCGGACCTCTGCGGCGCGGAGCAGGCCGGTACGGCAGTTGATGGCAACTTTCGCTCCCCGGTCAGCGAGTTCTACCGCTATGGCGCGCCCAATCCCGCGAGAGGCCCCGGTAATCAATGCGACTTTACCGGCCAGCGGTTTGGATGACTTGACGACAACTTCGGATAACGTAATCGTTGCCATGGGAACCTGCTTTCTTCAGTTCATGGATTGAAAAATGGCAGCGATACCTTGCCCGCCGCCAATACACATGGTGACCAGGGCGTACTGCCCGCCGACTCGATGCAATTCATGGATCGCTTTCACGGTTACGATGGCTCCGGTAGCTCCCAGGGGATGGCCAAGAGAGATTCCGCTACCATTGGCGTTTGTTTTTTCCGGCGGGAGATCAAGCTCGCGCCGGACTGCGAGCACCTGGGCGGCGAAGGCTTCGTTGGCCTCAATTACGTCCATTTGGCAAGTGCACAGCCCGGTGCGCTGGTAGAGTTTCCTGACTGCCGGCACCGGCCCGATTCCCATCACTCCCGGCTCAACGCCGGCAACGGCATAGTCGATCAACTTGGCTATAGGCTTGAGCCCGCGCTCTTCGGCCGCGTGAAGCTCCATCAGCACCACGGCGGCTGCTCCGTCATTGATGCAGGACGCGTTGCCGGCCGTGATTGTGCCGTCTTTGTCGAAGGCCGGTTTGAGCTTCGCGAGGTTCTCCATCGTCGCATCGGCTCGCGGCGATTCGTCGGTGTCGAAGGATGTCGTTCCACCTTTTGTCTTGAGTTCAATCGGCACGATCTGGCTCTTGAATCTCCCGGCCTGGATTGCATCCAATGCGCGGCGATGGCTCAACACTGCCAGCTCGTCCTGGTCCTCTCGCGTGATTCCCCATTTCCGGGCTACGGTTTCCGCCGTAAGGCCCATGTGCATCTGGTCAAACGGGTCAGTTAGCGCGGCCACCAGGACGTCCACTGCAGCCGTATCGCTCATCCTTGCGCCCCAGCGCATGGAATGAAGCCAGTAGGGGGCACGGCTCATCGACTCGACGCCGCCGCCAATCGCCGCGTCCGCATCTCCGCGGGCAATGGTCAGAGCGGCCGAGACGATCGCCTGAAGGCCACTGCCGCACACGCGATTCAGCGTGAGAGCCGGGGTTGTGACCGGCAATCCACCGTGCAAAGCCGCAACGCGGGCGAGATACATGTCCTTCGCTTCGGTGTGAATCACGTTTCCAAAGACAAGGTTGCCGATGTCGCCGGCGGTCAGCCCGGAGCGCTGCACGCTTTGGCAAACAACCTTGGCGGCCAGCTCCGTGGGCGGAATATCCTTGAGGGCGCCGCCGAACTTTCCTATCGCAGTGCGTACCGCGCTCAAAACGACAACTTCTCGATTGGCCATAAAAACGCTTCCTTTCATTCCCTGAATCGTGGGGACATTGCGGCGGAATTCCCCCGGTTACCCCTGTTTTCTCCTCTTATCAACAAGTTTTTCCCTTCGACGTCTGTACATTTGTGCGTCGCAGCATTTATCATGCTGCAGTGCAGCGGCTATGCAGGCCCGGGAGGTAATCACGATGGGTTCGGCAAGATTTGAAACCGGCATGGAAAATACGACCAAAATGCCATTCACGCTGGAAGGAAAGACGGCGCTGGTGACCGGCGCCGGGCGCGGGATCGGAAGAGCGATTGCGAAACGGCTGGTCGATGCCGGAGCCAACGTCATGGTGAACGATCTGGATGAAGCGACGCTTCTGGAGTCGGAAGCTGTGCTGGCGCAGCCGCGAAGGGTGCGCCACGTTTCCGGCGACCTGACTGAGGCATCGATACCGGAAATGGTGGTGCATGCGACGCTCACTGAATTCGGCGCTCTCGACATCGTCGTGAACAACGCAGGGTATAGCTGGGACAACGTCATCCAGAAGACCACAGATGAACAATTCCAGGCGATGCTGGAAATTCACCTGGTGACGCCGTTCCGTATTCTCCGCGCTGCCTCCACATACATTCGCGAATCGGCAAAGAAGGAGATTGCCGCCAACCAGCGAGTGATGCGCAAAGTGGTGAACATCACTTCAATCGCCGGTACGGATGGCAACCCCGGTCAAGTCGGTTACTCGGCAGGCAAAGCCGGGATCATCGGAATGACCAAAACGCTGGCCAAAGAATGGGGCCGGTATAACGTCAACGTGAACGCGGTCGGCTTCGGCCTGATCAGCACCCGTCTGGTACAGCCCTTGACCGATGCCGGCGCCCACATGCAGATGCACGGCCACGAGATTCGCCTTGGCGTGCAACCCAGTTTGCTGGACTCGGTAAAGAACGCATGCCCGCTCGGCCGGCTGGGCACACCGGAAGAAGCGGCCGGAGCAGTACTTTTCTTCTGCAGTTCGCTCTCGGATTATGTCACTGGAGAAGTGCTGATTTGTGGAGGGGGTCTGCACTTCTGACGGGCCCCTCCCGGTTCTGCTAATGAGAAATGAAAAGGCAGGATTCGTCGAACACGTAACCTTCGAGCTCGAATTCTTCCTTCTCGACAAGTTGGTAAACCTCCAGCCAGTGATCGAGACTGAACTCATGGCCGGAGTCATGCGACGTCAGGCGGGGCTTGCTTTCCGTCTGCACGCGGGATACGGGCTCCAACACCGGGGAGCATTGCATGGTAACCTCCACAGCCGCCGGAATTACAAAAGTAATGACGACCCTGAGGAACACAGAAAAACACGCTGCGAATTCCTCGCACAGTGACCGCTGTCACGGCTCTTTCGAAGGAGAAGAAAACGTGCCGGGCGACTGCAGATTGGCTTTTGATTGACGTGATCCAGCGCACGAAGGCGATACGGTGCGACGGTGATTTGGAACACTCTTGAGGCCGCTCGCAACGCCGGTCTAGTGGCTGGATGCTGAATCGAGTGCGTCGAGGAAACCGGCATTGCGAAGGATGCGGCGCACCTTCTTGGGGGAAATTGAGAGGCACTGAGCCACTCGCGATATCCTCCTGCCTTCGCGCAGCCAGACCTTAGGAATGACGATCTCAGCAAATTCTTCCGTCACTTGCTGGAAGGTCTTTTCTCCTACCATCCCTTCGGACCATCCGCGCAACGTGTCGTTGATGCCGGACGCCTGCATTATGTGCGACTTCAGCGCAACCAGGTCGTCCAGGAGGTGATCGTTTTCGCCTGCTCCGATCAGATCAGTCGCCTCCCGGGCACAGCGCTTTGCCAAGTCCCATTCCTGGAAGAATTCGTTCCCGGCCGTCGCGCCGCGCGCGATGTAGGCGGCCGCGAGCAACCGCCGGTTTTGCGTATGCTTCGCCAGGGCCAAAGCTTCCTCACTGATTTGTTTTGCACGGTTCGCATGCAGCGCAATATCCACATCCTCATCAAGTTGCTCTTCAATCCTCGAGTTTTCTGTTGCCGACTCGAGGACCCGCGCACGCGCCATGAGAATCTGGTCATTCTTCTCATGTCCAATTCGATACGCCTCCAGCGCCTCGCGGCCAGCCCGGTCGATATCGCCTGCGTCCAGATGGAGATATCCGGAGTTGACGATAACCGCCCCAAGTCCTCCGGAGTGAGGGTAAAGGACATAGATCTCTCGCGCTCGCCGCAGCTCTGAAATGGCCTCGTGGCAAAGTTGCTGATGGCGCGCGCGCAGGCTTGGCAGGCCATTGGGCGCCGGTGGGGACTGGGCTGGATAGCGCGCTTTCTTGGGTTTACGCGCTTGCGCATCGATTCGTTTACGCAGTTGCAAGGCCAGAAGCCGCTTCACATAAGCGGCATTCACCAGCGCCCTGGCCAGATTCCGATGATGGGGATTTGCCGCGGAATAGATCGCGATAGCACGATCGAAATGCCCCAGCGCCTTCGCGTATTCACCGGCGCGGCGCACAATACGGCCCCGTGCCGATTCGATGTTGCCCAAGGCAAGAGAGTGATCGGTGGATTTGAGAGCAGCCTCAGCATGAGCGAGCAACCGCAGCGCCTCGTTTTTCAATCCTTTCTGGAAAAGAAGCCAGGCCTCCTGGATCTGAATCACCGCAGTAAACATGACATTTTCGCAAGATTGCTGCGCCAGCTCGCGCGCCGCGACAATCTCCACCAGGGCCGGCTCGTATTCACCCTTTTTCCTGTGCGCTCTTCCCTTCCAGAAATGAGCAAGGGCCAGCAGTTGCCCGTCGGCCGCACCGCGCTCGGTCCTTAACACGAAAGCGAGCGTCTCAATCGCCGTGTCGAGCGCCTCGGCCGACAGCGCGCGGAATCCCTCCACCATCCGTAAGCGAAGATAGTCATCCAGCGGCAGCCTGCGCCGGCATTCAACTGGATATCCCATCAGAAGCGAATCGAGAAGATGATAGTCACGGTAACCAACGTCAACCCATTGCGCAATCAATAGAAGCAACTCGGTAGCCTGAGGATCGCCGGGATGCAGGGTGGACCAGGATTCCTGCGCGCCATCGAGCATGGCCATGCCCTCGGCTACGCGGCGCTGGCTGAGAGCGCAACTCAGGTCTTTCACAAATTGCGATGCGATGGCCATATCCAGCCTGTCTCTTGCCGGCCATCCAATTCGGTCGAATTGCAGGGGGGAAGTCCTGCGCCGCGGGTCGGACTTGGTGCTGCCTTCACCGCTTCGCTCGAACCCTTTGAGTGGTCAGAGAACTGTCTCCTTCAGGACCGAACAGATTATCCCTCTGTTGGGCGTCCTTGTCCACCCGTCCGAATTGGACCGGTGGGGCTTGTGCCGCAAGAGCAGCTGGGTTTTACTCACATCATCTCGCGTGAGCGGTTCGGGCAACGGCACCAAAGGAGAGCAAGATGAGCAAAAGAACGCAATGGGAAACCGGTTGGGTATCGCCCCGCTGGGATGGGATCACCCGTACCTATGAATCAAGGGACGTTGAGCGTTTGCGAGGGACCGTGCGGATCGAGCATTCGCTGGCGCGTGCGGGCGCAGAGAAGCTCTGGCGTTTGCTTCACCAGGAAAACTATATACCGGCCCTGGGCGCACTCACGGGCAACCAGGCGGTAGAAATGGCCAAAGCGGGCCTGAAGGCCATTTACCTGAGCGGATGGCAGGTTGCCGCCGACGCAAACCTCGGTGGTCAGATGTATCCGGACCAGAGTCTCTATCCCGTCAACAGCGTTCCCAGCGTCGTGCGCTCGATGAACAACGCGTTGATGCGCGCCGACCAGATTGCCCATGCCGAAGGCCAGGACTCGATCGACTGGATGCTGCCGATTGTTGCCGATGCCGAAGCTGGATTCGGAGGAGCTTTGAACGCCTTCGAGCTGATGAAGAGCATGATTGAAGCGGGCGCGGCCGCTGTCCATTTTGAAGATCAACTCTCCTCGGCAAAGAAATGCGGGCACATGGGGGGAAAGGTGCTGGTGCCTACGCGGGAAGCCGTTCAGAAACTCATCGCAGCACGCCTTGCGGCCGATGTGCTGGACGTTCCGACCATCCTGATCGCGAGGACCGATGCCAATGCCGCCCAACTCATCACCAGCGACTGCGATCCGCTGGACAGGGTATTCGTGACGGGTGAGCGAACCATCGAAGGATTCTTTACGATCCAGGGCGGGATCAACGCTGCGATTGCCCGTGGGCTTGCGTACGCGCCCTACGCCGATATGTTGTGGTGCGAGACGTCGGAGCCCAATCTGAATGAAGCCAGGAAATTTTCCAACGCAATCCATGGGCAGTATCCGGGAAAGCTTCTGGCCTACAATTGCTCGCCCTCGTTCCACTGGAGGACGAAGCTGAACGAATGGGAGATCTCGCAGTTCCAGCAGGAACTGAGCACGATGGGCTACCGCTTCCAGTTCGTCACGCTCGCAGGATTTCATGCGTTGAATCTCTCGGCATTCGAACTTGCCCACGAATATGCATGCTTGGGCATGCCGGCCTATTCACGGCTGCAGCAGCGCGAATTCGAATTGGCTGAGAAGCTCGGGTACGGTGCAGTCAAACATCAGAGATTCGTCGGCGCCGGCTACTTCGACGACGTCGCCAACACCATCGCAGCAGGCCGGACGTCCATCTGCGCGCTTCCCGGCTCTACCGAGGAAGAGCAGTTCGACGAGGTAGCGGACGGCGATGCATTCGATGCGGATTGCGTAATTCCCGTATCCGGCGATTAAGAGACGGCCCACCCCCTCAATCAGAACACAAGACAATTCGAAAGGAAGAATATCCAATGAGCGCGGTCGTACAAATGGACGAGATCAAAGCGTCCTGCCTGGGCATCCTGAGCCAAAACCTCGAGCCTGAGATACTAACGCCGGAGGCGGTCGAATTTCTGCGTGCTCTGCATGAAAGATTCGAATACCGAAGAATCGATCTGCTGCGCGACCGCGCCGAGCGCCAACGCCAGTATGACTTGGGCAAGGCGCCACGGTTTCCCGAGGAGACAAAGCACATTCGTGATGCCGAGTGGAGCGTTGCTCCGATTCCGCGGGATCTTCTCGATCGCCGGGTCGAGATCACCGGTCCACCGGAAAGAAAGATGGTCATTAACGCGCTGAACTCAGGGGCAAATGTATTCATGGCTGACTTTGAAGACTCCAATGCGCCCACCTGGAGCAATTGCCTTGAAGGTCAGAGAAACCTGCGCGATGCCAACCTGCGGACCATCGAGCATCGTTCTCCGGAAGGCAAGATGTACCGTCTGGGAACAAAGCCCGCGGTGCTCTTTGTCCGGCCTCGCGGATGGCACATGGAGGAGAAGCACTTTCGTTGCAGCGGTTCTCCGATATCGGCAGCGCTCTTCGATTTCGGGCTGTACTTCTTTCATAATTTTCGTGTTCTTCTCAGCCGCAACACCGCTCCTTATTTCTACTTGCCGAAGTTGGAGAGCTGCCAGGAGGCGCGGCTTTGGAACGACGTGTTCCTGTTTGCGCAGGAATATGCCGGTCTGTTCAAGGGAACCATTCGCGCTACCGTGCTGATCGAAACGATTGCTGCGGCGTTCGAAATGGACGAGATTCTGTATGAACTGCGCGACCACTCCGCAGGTTTGAACTGCGGCCGCTGGGATTACATCTTCAGCTTCATAAAGAAGTTCAGAAACAATCCGATGTATGTGCTGCCGGAGCGCGGCTGCATCACGATGGAGCAGCCCTTTCTTCGTTCCTACGTCAACCTGCTGATTCACACATGCCATAAACGCGGTATTCATGCCATGGGAGGCATGGCAGCTCAGATACCTATCCGCGACAACCCACAGGCTAACCAGGAGGCCATGGAACGAGTCCGCCAGGACAAGTTGCGTGAAGTGCGCGCCGGCCACGATGGAACCTGGGTTGCGCACCCGGGCCTGGTCCCCATTGCGAAGGCCGTGTTCGATGAACTCATGAAAAGCCCGAATCAGATTCAAACCGCAGCGAAGCAGGCCGCGGTTATTACCAAGAACCATCTCGTGGAGATTCCACGAGGCCGGCTAACAGAAGAGGGGTTCGTGCGCAACATCGATGTTGCCTTGCAATACATCGAGTCGTGGCTCCGCGGCAACGGCTGCGTGCCCATCTATAACTTGATGGAAGACGCCGCAACGGCTGAAATCGCGCGGGCACAGCTCTGGCAAT
The DNA here is from genome assembly GCA_963770555.1 of uncultured Acidobacteriaceae bacterium. GTDB lineage: Bacteria > Acidobacteriota > Terriglobia > Terriglobales > Acidobacteriaceae > Telmatobacter. The sequence goes on along the minus strand of CAVYQC010000005.1, from coordinate 403,400 downwards.
GGATTCGTTACGGGTCGCGCCTTAGTAACGGCAGAAGGATTGATCGTCACAGATTCGTTTGTGCACTGAAGGATGTCTTGAATCGAACCAAGTACACCCTTGGCGCCGAACGGTTTGCAACCTCCAAGTTCGAGCGCGCGGCCGAATTGCTCATTTCGTTCTCAACGGGTGAGTTTCAGGATTTCCTGCCCACGGCGGCTTACGCTGAGCTTGATTGACTGAAGGGGCGCCGCCTCGACGATGTCTAATTCCACGGTCTGGATGTAAAACGGGGTGAGCTGTTCCGGCTGTAGATGCTTTTGTAGATGGCCTTGCATCCAGGACTCGGCAAGAAGCCCAATATTGACGCACGTTCCCGACGTAGGGGACCTGGGTAAATACCTGGTGGTCGAGCGCGTTCAGTTGTAAACTTTTGAAACTAAATGGTCGGGGAGAGAGGATTTGAACCTCCGACCCCCTGGTCCCGAACCAGATTTTGCGGCTTGTTGAAGTGTGTTGAAATCGAGTGAAATTAACTGTTTTCGATTGAATGCGTTGTGGCCACCTTATTGAAAGCTGTGGTTCTGAATGGTTCCAGAGTGCTTTGACCGCTACGATTTCGACTACACTTGTGTCTCAATTTGTGGGGTCAGTCCATATGAATTCCAAGTCGGAATTCAGCAAGGGCAAATCGATGCAGCCTTACCGTTCAATTGCTCCAGTTGCTCCAGGTCAATGAACCAGTGAAAGGCTGCACGACGCGCCGTAATCAAGCCGCTGCCCAAGCCAACGCTCACTTAGAGCGAGCGTTGGCTGTCAGGCCCTAGTTCACGGTCAAAGTGAACGTGGTTGTGGGTGCCGGGCTCACTGAAGGACTGCCGGCTCCGGTCACCGTAAACGTATAACTGCCGGCAGTGGTTCCACTAGGCGGAGACTTCTTACCGCCACAACCGGACAAGCTACCTAGCGTCACCATTAGCACCAGAGCCCCCAACATCGACCTCCAACTGCGCCGCCGCGCCGGAATGCCGAGGAAGACCAGGAATGCCAGCACCGCGCCGCCGCCAGCACCTGCCCAGCCCCGGCCCTTACCGCCCGCCTTGGGCCATACCAGTTCGCTGGTGGCCGAGGTCGAACTCACTGTGACGGTGGCCGTCCCCGAAGTTGTGCCGCTGCTCAGGGAAACCGTCGAGCTGCCGCCCGAGCACGTAGGCAGGTCTGTTGCACCGGATGGAGATGAGGTCAGTGCGCAGGCGAGGGTCACGGTTCCGGCATAATCGGTTGTCGTGCTCGCCGTAACGGTTGAGGTTGCCGGCGAACCCGGTGCAACGGCGGCAGGCGACGTCGCCAACAGCGTAAATACGGACTGTGTCACCGTTACGGAAACCGTTCCCGTGCCTGAGGCGTAGTTGGAGTCCCCGTTGTAGCTCACGGTGAGGGTGTCGGTCCCGGCGCTTAGGCTGTTCGCTGGAATGGCGAAAGTATACGAGCCACCAGAGAGCGTTTCCGCCGCTGAAGTGTAACCCCCGCCCGTGAGCGTCACTGTCCCGGTTGGCGTGGCGCCGGAACCGGTCACCGCCGCCGTTACGTTTAGGCTGGCGCCCGAATCCAGTGTGGCTGCAGCAGGTGTCACTTTTACGGTCGGGGTTAGTGGGACGGCTGACACCTTTACCGAGGCCGTTCCGGTGCCTGAGGAGTAGTTGGAGTCTCCGCTGTAGCTGACGGTCAGGACATCAGTTCCAACGCTCAGGCTGTTGGCCGGAATGGTGATGGTTGCACTGCCACTGGAAAGCGTTGCCGCTGACGAGGTATAGCCGCCGCCCGAGAGCGTTACCGTTCCGGTGGGCGTCGGATTGCCGCTGGCGCCGCTGACGGCAACCGTCACTGTTAACGACTGCGCCGTCGTGATGCTGGTTTGAGACGGCGTCGCCATGACCGTGGGCGTGGCCAAAGCTTCGACCACGACAGTCTGCGCCGTTGAGGTTGCCGCTGCAAAGTTGCTGTCGCCTGAATAGGAGGCCGTGATCGAATGGCTTCCCAGGGCGAGTTTCGTGGTAGTCAGCGTTGCTTTGCCGGAGGCAAGATTCATGCTGCCAATTGAGGTAGTGCCGTCCAGAAAGGTAACACTGCCTGTCGGCGTGGCCGTGCCGGTTGAGGCGGTGACGGTGGCAGTAAGCGTCACGGTCTGGCCCGGATGCGTCGTGGCCGGCGATGCTGCAAGCGCTACGGCCGCCGTATAGCCGTTGATGGTGAGCTTCTGGGCGGAGGAAGACGCGGCTCCGAAGACGCCGTCTCCACCATAGTCGGCCGTGATGCTATGGGAACCGATGACCAGGCTGCTGGTTGAGTAGCTTGCGCTCCCGTTGGTCAGCATCACACTCCCGAGAGTGGTGGCGCCGTCCATGAAGATGACTGTGCCGGTGGGTGTACCGCCAGAGCCGGAGACTGTCGCAGTGAAAGTCACGGAGGTGCCCACCGTGGCGGTGGCCGGTACCGACAAGCTAACCGTTGCGGAGGCGGGCGTGTTGATGGTCAGCGTCTGCGCGGATGATGTGCTGACGTCGTAGGTGCTGTCGGCAGAGTAGGTAGCCGTGACGCTGTAGGATCCAACCGCCAGCGACGAAGTGGTGAACGTGCCGGAACCATTCGCTCCGAGTGTGATGGAGCCGAGCGTAGTTGCGGGATTTGTGCTCGTATCGGCAAGGGTCACGGTTCCGGTTGGCGCGGGCGTGGCCTGCGTGGTTCCGGCCACGGTTGCGGTAAAGGTCACGGTCTGGCCGGTGATTGTAGTTGAGGGCGAAATCGTCAAGGTTGTGGCCGTCGGATCTAGCACCGGGGAAATCTTGCCGAAGAAGCTGCGTTGAAAGCCGCTCGTATCCGCTGTTGCGTAAGTGCCGGGGGTGATCACCATCGCGCCGCTGTCAGCGCCATAGGCGCCGAAGTAGATGTTTCCGGTGGCGTCGAGGGCGATGCCGTTATTTGTGACGGGGTAAATGTTGACCGCCGGAGCGCTTTGGTTACCTATCGGCGTGGAAAAGAGCAACTTAGTGCCATCCGCAGAAAACGTGGCTACGAAAGCGTAACTCCCGCTGGGGCGAGGCTCAATCGGGTTGACCAGGGGAAGGTCATAACTATAGTTGGTGTCATAACCGTAGAGATAGACCCGTCCCTTGGCGTCGAACGCAATGGCGTCTCCCTGACTCTGCGACAAGTCGGTGGCGCCAAAGTATGTCGACCAGACATAGGCACTGCCCGCGGGATTGATCTTGCTGAAGAAGCCCACCTCACAGGTTCCTTGCCCTACGGGCTCGTTGCCGTTCTCCTTGCAGGTAGACTGAAATGCGCCGGTGGTCACAGGATAGTTATTCGTATTGGTGTAGCCCGTAACATAGGCATTGTTGGAGCTGTCCGCAGCCAAACCATACACAAGTGTATTCGTTGGTCCAGGAACTGTGCCGCCGATAAACGTGGAGTAGAGCAGTGAAGCGCTCCCCGACTGGGTCGTATCGAACGCGCTCAGAAACCCGGTGGTTCCGTAGCAGGCACTCTCGTATCCTGACGTCGGATTTTGCAGGCAAGTCGGGGTTACGACTCCGGAGGTCGTTGGGAGGTAATAGGACGTCGTATCTCCACCGACATAGGCCATCCCGTTCGGACCCAATGCCAAAGCGAGTGGCTGGGTATACCCATAATTGGGACTGCTCAGTGCCCCCAGTAGTGTGGAGTAGAGCAGCGTTTGACCGTCGGCGCTCAATTCGGACAAGGTAGCAGCCTGGACGTCTACCCCAACCGACTGGTACGCACTTGAAGTCACCGGAAACTGAATGTTTTGACTACTGTTCGTCGGATAAATGTTGGGAGCCGAATATGCATCCTGGACGAAGCCGGTAAAGTACATGTTATTGGAGCTGTCTAGCGCAAGGGCCGCAGGGTAGACTGCTGAAGTGCCGCTGAAGAATGTGCTGTAGATTAGCGCAGACCCGGAAGGATTGAGTTCGGCGATAAACATCGCAGGCCCCCCGTAGACGAATTCGGTACCACCTCCGTCGAAGTAACCGTCGCACGATGGCGCGATGGGAGGAACCGCTCCAGGGTAATACGGAAGGCAAGTTGACAGGTACGCATTGGCAGTAATGGGAAAATCGTTCGATTCGGTCGCACCCAGAACGTATGCGTCGCCCGAAGCGTCCGTGGCGACAGCTTGTCCCCACTCCTGTCCGCTGAGTCCGTGCAAGTAAGTGGAATACACCAGCGAGGTGCCATCCGCGCTGATCTTGGTGACGAATCCAGAGCTGGCGCTGCTCGCTCCGCAGCGATGATAGCTGGCGGCAAAAGGGGCCGAGGAATTCGTGCAGCTTGTCTGCAAAGCTCCAGCCGTGACCGGAAACGTCAAATCGTTGGTGATGCCGGTCAAAATGATCTCCCCGTCCGAATCCAGCGCCATTCCCGCTGCCACAGTTTGCTGATTGCCTGTGCCGAGCGCTCCAAGGAAAATCAGTTCCGGATCGATGACCAGTTCCCGCCCTCTGTCATACGCTCCAAGCGTGAACCTCACCTGCCGGTCTTTGGCAATCACAAAGCGGCCGTCCACGGGCTGCCGCGCGCCGTCTTTTATTTGATAGACCACTGGCTTGTGAAAACGAACCTCGGTGCCGGCGCTCGTCACCGGCAGCAGGAGGTCGCCATTCGCGGCCAGTTCGACCTTCGTTCCATCGAAATTCATGTGGATCGCCGATGCGTCCGCCCCTGGAGCCACCACAAAGTCATACTCCAACTGCCCCTGCTGCCCGTGGTACACGAGATCGATGCCCGGATATACGCCCTGGAGGCGCACTTTGCCGTACATCGGCACATCATGCTGCCACTTGGCAGGGTCGTTGCCGCTGAAGTAGTTGGCTTTGCCTGGCTGAGGGTCTTCGCCCGTCGTTTGCTGAGAGGTCCTGGCTCCGAGAAGGTTCATCCGCACCACGGATGAACCGATGCTGGGCGTCATATCTTCCGGGCGGGTCGCCCCTCGCTTGCCGGCGGTGATCTTGTTCAGCTCCAGCACGGCATCGTGACCGGCCAGAAAGAGCGTATACTCCGGCCCCCGTGCCAGCCATTGCACTTCCTTCGCGGTTTGCCCAAGATTCGGTTGGAAACTCAACGGCAGCTTGCCGTAGTCAGGCGCCAGCTTCGGCGTCCCCGCAGCTTGACGAGCCTGAGAGGAGGAAACCGGTGAAGAAGATTGGGCATTTGCTGCGATCGCGGGGAATGCGAACACCAGAACAAAGAAAAAGCGCAGGGCGGTTCTTGCGGTCATGGCGACTCTCCTGCATGGTTCGCGTCTTCGGCAGGAAAAATGCGTCAATCTAGCTGAATTTATTTTTTGATGGGTGCTTTCCGCGGCAGATTGACTACTTCTCAGGCGTCCGCGTTTGGAGATCCAGCAGCAGCAGATGGGCTTCGGCGGCTCTTGCCTTCGCGCCGGGAGAGACAGCGTTCATCGCGAGCAGCTTGTCGGCGATCTCCGCATGCGGCAAAGCTTCACGATAGCGATGCTCTCCGGCCAGCGCCCGCGCCCACCATAGATGCGAGATGCCGATGCGCCGATCGGTCGGCGCGATCTTGCCCGTCTGCACAGCGACCATCTCTTTCGCGGCCTTCTCCGCTTCCTGAAAGTGCCCGGTATTCACATCCGCCTCCGCGAGAAAGTTAAGCGGCTCAGCAAGATCGGGACTGGAGCCGAGTATCTTCCGCAATGGAGCCATCGCCGCTTCCATCATGGGCAAGGCCTCTCGCGCCCGCCCGAGCTTGATGAGCGCACCGGCCAGATACTCCTCCTCTGTCAGCGCCCCACGGCTGTCTGGGCCTGAACACGCTTTGTATCCGTCGTAGGCGCGTTGATAAATTGGAACGCTCGCTCCGACATTGCCACGCATCTCAGTGACGTAGGCCAGTTCTCCGGTGACCTCGGATCGCTCGCACAGTGATGAGGGGTCCTGGCTGTACACCTGAAGGGTCTTGTTAAAGATCTGCTCGGCTTCGTCCATACGGCCACGCAACTCAAGATCCTCGCCCAGGTTATAAAGCGCGTCCGCTGTTTCACTCGGGTCCAGTTTATTGTCGCGACACTCCTTTACCGCGAACTGAAGCAGGCGTACATTTTCGTCGCTGCGAAAACCATTGTTATCCCGATTCCAGGCGTAGTAGATGGCACTCCAAACGCGCACTGAGGGCGATATGCCGGGCTTGCGCGACAACTCCAGTGCGTGCGCGGTGAGGACTTGGCCAATATCAACCTGCCCTTGCAGGTAAGCAATATTTCCTGAGGCCGCCTCCGACTCGGCCTCCGCTTCGGCATCTCCTGCAGCCTTCGCGCTGGCGATTGTCTGCGTGTAGACCTTCTGGGCGTTGTCCAGGTCTCCATTCTCATACATCGATTCGGCCAGACCGATTTGAGCTTCTCGCAAATCGGCAGGATTCTTGATGTAGTCCGGCAGGATTTTGACGCCAAGCTGCAGAAATTCCTGAACCGTTGCGGCTGGCTTGCCTGTATGGTTGGCATTTGCCAGCTTGAAGAGGTGGGACATAAAGGTCTGCATGTGCAGCGCACGCTCTCCCTCGCGCAACGCCTGTTGTTGCCGCCAGGCCGCGTAGCCGAGGCTCGTCATCAGAGCCAGGGCGACTAGCGCCGTCGCAAATACGGCACCGCGGTGGCGGCGCACGAATTTGCCCAGCCGGTACCATGAAGTCTGCGGATGAGCGAGAATGGGCATGCCGGCCATAAATCGCTCAATATCCCCTGACAAGGAATCCACCGATGGGTACCGCTCCTGAGGACGCGGTCTGAGGCACTTTGCAACGATGGTCGTCAGGTCGCCAGCGAGCGACTGGCGAAGACGGTTTTCAGAGAATCCGCAGTGCTCCGCAGCCGACTTTGTTATCGAATTGGTCAGAGATTCGGGCTCCTGCTCCTTGATCGCCCGTTCGATCAATTCGGGTATGGATGTATGGTCGTTCGGTCTGTGTCCCGCAAGCAGTTCAAATAAGATCGCGCCCAGCGCGTAAACGTCGCAAGCGGTCGTTACCGGTTCGTTTCGTAGTTGCTCGGGGCTCGCATAGGCCGGTGTCGCCATGAGAGTTGTAGTCAGGAAAACATCCGATTGGATAATTTTCGAAGTTCCAAAGTCCAATAACTTCACGTTGCCGTCGGACGTGACGAGAATATTGGACGGCTTAAGATCCAGATGGACGATCAGATTGCGGTGCGCATAAGCAACCGCGTCGCAGACGCGAAGGAACAGCGTGAGGCGCTCAGGAATCCCTAGATTTCGCTCATCGCAATATGCGTCGAGTTGAACACCGTCTACATACTCCATCACCAGATAGGGGTGACCAGTCTCTGTCAATCCTGCGTCCGTCATACGAGTAATGTTGGGGTGATCCAGAGACGCCAGAATATGTTCTTCGCGGTGAAATCGCTCGACGAACGAGGGATCTGCCGCATGGGGCGCCAGTACCTTCAACGCAGATCGCTGCAGGCCGCCGCCCACGATGCGCTCTACCAGATAGACAGAGCCTATTCCTCCCGCCCCGACGTGTTTGATCACGGTGTAAGGCCCAATTTTACCGGTCAACGTGGGAGCGCCGGCGGGAGCGGCGTTTTTACTCTCGATTTGGGACGCCCTGAAAATAGTCATTACCCGGTGTCGTAGTTCGGGATCGGTGCAGTTCTCAATCAGCAGACTTTCGCGGTCCGCTTCGGGCGTCGCCTCAACGAGATGAAACAGTGCTTGAAGCTGCTCCCAGTTGTCTGCGTCTTGCGTCATTCGTTCACACTCCAAGCAGGCGCGAAACAGAATGAAAATGAATCACCAGTCACGAAGAATGAAGCCGGTCATGCATCCAGCCACGCACGAATCTGAGCTCCCGGTCGACACTTGCCTTTGAGGTATTTAGCAATTCCGCCGTTTCGTCCGCTGTAAATCCCAGAAAGAACCGAAGTTCAACCATCCGGCATTTTCGCCGATCCAGCTCTTCCAGCTCTTCAAGAATGCGGTCCAGATCCATCATCTCGACACTTTTCGCGTCGGTCCCGGCAAGATCTTCATGAAAGGGAACTGTGACTCCGCCGTCGCGTTTTTGCCTTCGCTCCGAACGGGCGTGATCAACCAGAACACGCCGCATCAGCCGCGCAGAAAGACTGTAGAAATGTTCGCGGTCTTCAAACCTTAAGCTGTGCTGGCGAATCAGCTTGAGGAATAGCTCATTCACTACGCTGGTCGGCTGCAACTGGCTTTCGGGGCGCTCCCCTCGCAATAGCGCGCTCGCAATCTGTTTCAATTGCGGATAAACGCGTTCGAAGAGGTGCTCGATAGCTCGAGGTTTTCCTTCACTCCACTCGCGAAGAAGTATCGTGATTTCGCCAGGTTGTTCCAACCAGACAAATCCCTTCTGGGGGCCTCATAGTCTCAATGCACAAGCTGAACTGAGCCTTCGCTTGCAAACAAGGAATCCATCGCTCTTCGCCACAATATGCTGGGCCCCGATTATTTTCCCCTGGCCGGGCCAGGATCTTGGAAATGGAATTGTAAGCATAAAGACCGGGTGGAGGGTCAAATAGCCCGCCAGCCCCTGAACTTCGCCCTGGTTGCAAGTAGCAGGACATACTAGCTTTTCCGGGGTGCGGGGATACCTCTGCAGCTCGGAGAAGGCCCGTGGCTTCTCTCGCTGAAAGTCGCCAAAGTTCCTGGGCCTGACACCATCATCTTCTTTCGTGGGAGCCGCTACATGCACTATACCCTTTCAAAGGCACGGCCGGGAATCTTCATTTTAAGAACAATGGTGCAGTTCACCCCCTCGGACGCCCGAGTGGCGACGGGTGCGTTGTTGTCGCCTTCGTGCCGAGACTCCCGATCATAGACCCCCTGGTGCAAACCCAGGGGGTCGGCCACCAGAACCCACGGGTCGGAAGCGGCTGATAATCAAGAACCTAGGTTCGTCGCGAGGGCAATGTAGATGATTTTGTAGATGCGAAAACTCTCAAAACCCACAAACTTCAACAAGTTTACTTTTGCAAATAGCTGATTTTGCAAGGCTTGTAAAAGGTAGGGACTCTGGTCCCGAACCCGATTTTGCGGCTTGTTGAAGTCCGTTGAAATCGAGTGAAAATAACTGTTTTCGATTGAACGCGTTGCGGCCGCCTTGTTGAAAGCTGTGGTTATGAATGGTTCTAGGAGTGTGTCGGAGATAGCAGTTCTGCTTTCCGGTATTGGGTCGAGATTTCTGTCTTGCTTGTGCGAGTCGGCGATGCAGCCAATGGTTACGGATCGAGTGGTTTCGCTTTTGAGGTAGCGGACGAGCGTCTGAACGGGATGGAATTGGCACCCTCAAGCGGCCTGCCGGGTCCACCCTGAGCCGAACAGCTTGAGCAGATTCGAGGTCAGGCACACCAGCTTCCACTCGCGGCGAACATTCTGCAGGCCGCGCAAGCTGAATCGCCGAAAACCTCGCTGCTCCTTGATCTGTCCGAAGACCGGCTCGACGATCGCCTTGCGCATCTTGTAAATGGATCGCCCTGCCTCGCTGCGTAGTTTGTGCCGCATTGCTTCCTTGGCCGTGGCCTGGTGCGGCGGCGGCTCGCTAACTGTCTCGATGGTTTCACCGTGCTTCATGCGTCCCGTGGCGATATGCAGATCGATGCCAGCTACGCTTTCATCTGTCGCATTGGCCTCGCTCCAGTAACCTGCATCGGCACTGGCCGCGTCCGGCTGGCGGCCCATGTTCTCTTTCACCTGGCCTAACATCGGCAGCAGTTGGTGGTTGTCCGTGGTTTCCTGCGTGACCTCTGCGGCCACGATTACCTGCGCTGTCGAGTCCACTGCCGCCTGCGCGTTGTAGCCCTGCACGAAGCTGCCCTTGTTGGCTCCGTCGGGCATGATGCGGCTTTCCGGATCGGTGAAGTTACGCTGCGCCTTCGGGGCTGGCGCTGCCTTATCGGGATCGGGAACCTGGGGCTCGCGCCCGCGCTGCTTCTTGCCCGTCCGCTCTTGCCCGTCGCGCCGCGCGGCCAGTTTGGCTTCTGCCTCGGCGCGCTCCCGCTCCGCCTTCTCCCGCGCCTCTTGCTCCAACTCCGCCTTAGCCTGTGCGATCTTCTTCAAACGGCTCTCGCGCCGCGCCAGCTCTTCCGGCAACTGGTCCCCACCACGGCCCTTGCCGTACTGCGCATCCTCGGCCGCGTCCACATCCTCGGCCTGCTTCAGCAGCGCTTCGATCTCCGCCTTCAGACGCTGCTCGGTCTCGGTCATCCGCGCATAGCTCATCGCCTTATGCTTGCTGGCGTTGGCCTTGATCTTGCTCCCGTCGATCGATACATGGCCCAGCTTCACCAGGCCCGCCTTCTCGCACAAAAGCAACGCCTGCGTGAACAAACCGGCCAACCCCTCCAGATGACGCTTGCGAAACTCTGCAATGGTGTCGTGGTCCGGATGCGCGTCGGCAGAAAGATAGCGGAACGCCACGTCGTCGTAGGTCTTCGCCTCCATCTTGCGCGAGCTGTACACCCCCGTCGCGTAGCCGTACAGCAGCACCCGCACCATCATCGCCGGCGCATACGCCGCTTGACCGCGCCCATCCTTCTCCTCATACGAGGCATAGATCGCGCTCAGATCCAGCGCCGACACCACATCCACCAGGAAACGCGCCAGATGCCGCTCCGGAAGCCAATCGTGAAGCGAGGGAGGGAATAACAACGACTGGTTCACGTCGTCAGGAATAAAACTCTTACCCATAGCCAGCATCGTAACTGAGCGGCCAGATAAAATCTTGAATTTACACGCAAAAGGAATCTATCCCCGACACACTCCTAGAGTGCTTTGACCGCTACGATTTCGACTACACCTGTGTCTCAATTTTGGGGGTCAGTTCAGCTTGGACAGCAGTTCCCTTATCTCGACGAATGCCAAGATTACCGATTGCGCGGAAACCGCGGGCAAGATGCGCGAGTTTGCGAATGGTTACAATCACCAACAGCCGGGAGGTCCGGGTAAGCTCGCCGTGGCACTGATCGAGCTTGCGAACTCCAACGATCCGCCGCTACGACTCCAGCTTGGCACGAACGCGCTCATGCGCATTGCCGAGAAGAATGCCTACGCGCAAAGAGAGGCAGAACAAAAACGCACGCTGGTTTCCTCCATGGATTTCTAACCGCTACCAGGTCGTACTGAGGATTGGTAATTATGGCCTTGCGCCCGAGATGCACTGTCGATGAACGCATCATCGCCGAGTCACTCCCCAAGCATCGGTCAGCGAATCAGCGGGAGATACGCATCTATCTCGCACATCTGGTCCTGAAATTTCGAGTGGAAACTCGTTCTTTTCCACGGTTGGTCAAACCGAAAGAAGGTCCATTCAGGAATAACTTCTGGTGCCGCGCGGCTTCCTATTTTCAGCTTGACAGATAGGCTTCATGGAAGATACAAAGTTGTTACTGTAGTGTTAAAGAGGGCTCCGCGCTCTTTCGTCTCGCCACTGGATTCTTTCCGAGATAAACGTAAATAAGCGACGCGCCGCTCCGAAGAGTGTGTCGATCAAAAGGCCTTTTTCCCAACCTCGTATTGAACCTCAGCCCGACTTCGGAAGGACCTCGAGTCAGCAACACGCAACATCCTTAAAGCGGTCACGCTTGCACAGTTTCACGCTTTGTAAATGGGCTTCGGTCGAGAATTGGAGTTGGTCGCGGCAGCCGTTATCACAGAATGATATGGAACGCTTGTGTTGGACTAAAGCTGTGTTTTTGCTTGTGATGTTGATCGCGCTCTCTTCGTTGGGGGCCCGCGGAGCGCAGCAGCATCAGACCGCTGCCGTGCAATCTGCAGCAGAGCAAGGGATGCTGTTGTGGACCGATGGGGCTCCAGGTGCATTGGGTTCAACGCCGGCCGATCAGCCGCGATTATGGATTTTTCCGGCGTCCAAACAGTCTGGGCATGAGACGCACACCGGGATAGTCGTGATTCCTGGCGGAGGGTATGTAAATTACTCTCTACAGCCCGAAGGCATTGACACGGCGCGATGGCTTAACAATCTGGGTGTATCGGCGTTCATCCTTCAATATCGCCTTGCGCCGCGTTACGCCTATCCAGCGCAACTGGATGATGGTATGCGCGCCATGCGGTGGGTTCGGCAACACGCCGCCGATTTCAATCTCGATCCGCGGCGGATTGGCGCATGGGGATCCTCCGCCGGAGGGCATCTTGCCTCCATGCTCGCAACCCACTTTGACTCAGGTGATCCATCCGCAAAAGATCCGATCGAACGGGTAAGTTCCCGTCCTGATTATGTCGTTCTTGTCTACCCTGTAATTGAGCCGCTAGGCTTTGCGGCCGAAGCCTCTCTGAGGAGCCTCGCAGGTCCCAATCCCAGTGCCGCGTCGGAAGATGTAATGATGACAGACAAACATGTAACGTCTGAAACGCCACCGACCTTTCTGATGCATGCAAATGACGACACCGCGGTTTACGCGGAGAGCAGTATCCGGTTTTATCTGGCACTTCAAGCCGCGGGTGTGCCGGCGGAGATGCACATCTATCAACACGGCGGTCACGGCTTTGGGCTGGCTCTGTACGATCCCGTGCTTCACAGTTGGACGACGCGTGTCGCGGACTGGCTTCGCGGACTCGGCCTTTTAGATACGCGATGACTGACTTACGAAATACTAATGTTGGGGTTCCTCGATCGCCATAATTCGGTCCACGGCGACGTCGTGGATTTCCTGTTTGATCCCGCTCGGCCAGAGAATTTGGATTTCCTTGATTCTCTTATTCTCGCTAAGCCCGAAATGAACGCGGCTGTCGCTCGACGATGCGTATCCGACCGCAGTTGTAACCTGGTTCCACTGCGACTTCCCGTCGTCTGTAAGGATGCGGATCTGTGCACCGATTGCCATGCGATTGCTTTTCGTCCCGACTAAGTTCAGAAGTATCCAATGGTTCCTGTTAATCGAGATGTTATGGAATAATTTGACCGGACCGCCCAGTACGGTCACCACCATGTCCAGCCGCCCATCGTTGTCGAAATCTCCAAAGGCCACGCCACGATGAGCGGCTTCCAGTTGGAAATCGGGGCCCGCCATCGCACTTACGTCCCTAAATCTGCCGTTACCGAGGTTCCGGAAAATCGAATTTGGCTCCGGATATCGCCGGCTCGGGATCAAGAGACCGATGTTATCCATGACATTCGATCGCGCAACAAACAGATCCTTCCAGCCGTCGTTGTCGAAATCAAAGATCCCATTACCCCAACCTGACATATTGAATGTAGGTTGAGCTACTCCGCTGGTTACAGTAATGTCCAGAAAATCGCCGCCGCCACGATTCTGATAAATTGGAAACGTCTCGTGCTCGACTGCCGTGTGCCAAATGTCAGGACGACCATCGTTATCAAGGTCGCGGAAATCGGATCCCATTCCGGAGAGCGCCATGCCGTGCGCGCCGTAGGCCACACCAGCATCGGCGCCGACCTCTTCGAACCTCTCTCCACCAATATTGTGAAACAGGAAGTTTCGCGTTGTGTCATTTGCAACAAAGGCATCCAGAAAGCCGTCGCCATCGTAATCTGCAAAGGAGACGCTCATGCCCTTGCCCATCTCCAGCGCAATGCCAGTTGCCTGGGAGACATCCGTAAAGGTTCCATTCCCATTATTTCGGTAGAGCGTATTATGCAGTGGGGGAAAATACTTGGGGTGGCAATATCCCAGGACTCCGGTATTGAGTGCGCAGGTGGGGCCTTTGTTCACCTCCCACTTGCAGTAGTTGACCACGAAGAGATCTAGAAGGCCATCGTTATTGAAATCAAACCAACCTGCGCCGACTGACCACATCTTTTTCCCGTCCAGCAGTGCCCCGCTCACGCCCGCCTTGGCGGTAACGTCTGTAAATGTTCCGTCTCCGTTGTTATGCAGTAGTTGATTTCCAGTAACATTGGCAAGAAACAAATCCGGCGCTCCATCATTATCGTAGTCGCCCACCGCTACGCCCATACCGTATCCCTGCCCGGCAACGCCAGCTTTCTCCGTTGCGTCAGTGAAGGTTCCATCGTGATTGTTGTGGAAGAGGCGATTCCAGTATTCCGGGGATTCCTTTGTGAGCGATGGAATTGCCGCGCCACTTACAAGATAAATGTCGAGGTACCCGTCACGGTCATAATCGAACAAGGCAACGCCGGCAACCATCGTCTCCGGCTGGTTCTTGAATGCAGTTGGACAATTGGCCGTCACATAATGCAGGCCACTTTTCGCCGCGATCTCTTCGAACTGGATTCCTTGTTGGTCGATTGCACTTGACGTTGGAACCCCTCCAGTAGCGCGAGCAATTCGAGGCTTTACCCACTGCACGCCTGCAGCGGCCGCAGCTTTGGCGATGAAGTTTCTTCTATCCATTGATCAGTGTGCCTTCCAATTAACTTCTTGAGCATCCTCGACGAGCCAATATGATCCGGGAAAGGTGAACCAAGCCTATGCTTGAGCTGATCTCCTGCAGATCAATGGCGCTGAATATTGCTACGGGAAACCCTACTCCGACCCGAACTTTCGAAGAGCTGTACAGGCTTCCGCTACGCCCTTGTCGCACGCTCGTTTAAATGCCTGCGCCGCGCGGATGTGGTCCTTCTCAACTCCTCTACCGCTCGAATACATGAATCCTAAGTTGGCGCAGCCATCGGCACTATCGGCGTCGCAGGCACGCTGGAACAGCTCAGCAGCGCGCGTATCGTTCTGTGCCACACCTTGGCCGTCCGCATAAGCCAAGCCCAGGTAGAAGCACCCTTGAGCACTGTCTGCGTCGCAGGCACGCTGAAATAGCTCGGCCGCCCGCTCGCTATCTTTCGCTGTACCCTTTCCCGCCAGGGTCGCCACTCCGAGGTTGTAACAAGCCTTGCCAAAGCCAATATCGCAAGCGCGTTGAAAGAGATCGGCGGCACGTTTGTCGTCTTCAGTGACTCCCTGGCCCGCAGAATACAGAAAGCCCAAGTCGGCGCAGCCATCGGCGCTTCCTCCGTCGCACGCATGTTGGAATAGCTTCGCTGCATGCTCATCGTCCTTCGTCACTCCATGTCCATCTGCATATGCCACGCCCAGGTTGTAGCAGCCCTCCGCGTCTTCTGCATCGCAGGATCGCCGTAACAGCGCAACAGCCCGATTCTGATCTTCCGCGACCCCCTGGCCCGCCGAGTACATAAAACCCAAATCGGCGCACGCCTCGGCATTGCCCGCACCGCAGGCGTGCTCAAATAGTTTTGCGGCCCGCGGGTCGTCCTTCAAAACTCCATGCCCTTCCGAGTACGCTACTCCCAGGTTGTAGCAGCCCGTTGCATCGTTCGCATCGCATCCCCGCTGAAAGAGATCGGCCGCCTTTTTCTCGTCCCTGACCACGCCGTGTCCTTCCGCGTATATCAGGGCCAGGCTGTAACAGCCCTGAGCGTCATCCGCATCGCAGCCCCGCTGGAAGAGCGCAATCGCACGCTGAAATAGTTCATCGGAGCGCGTTTGATTCTTTGCCACCCCGCGGCCCTCGGCAAATGCGAAGGACAGGTCATAGCAGGCTCCGGCTTCGCGTTCGTCGCATCCGCGCTGAAAAACTCCAGCCGCCCGCTGATAGAGCTCTTTGCTCTGCTGAAATAGTTCGCTGCTCCTCTTCAAGTCCTTGGGTACACCGTTTCCTAGCGCGTATGCCGATGCCAGGTTGTAACAACCCTTAGCCAAACCGGCAGAGCAGGCCAGCTGAAAGAGTTCTGCAGCGCGACTTTCATCTTTCGCGACTCCTTCGATCTGTTCGGAATAAGCCAAGCCTAATTTGAAGCAACTGTCCGGGCGATGCGCCATGCACTCTGTTGCGAGCGTGCTGCTTGGAGGGCCTCTATCGTGGGCTTTGCCTTCCGCATACATTTCTGCCAAGTTATTGCACCCAATCGCGTCGTCTGAGTCGCAAGCTCTCTTAAACAGATCCGCAGTCTGGTGGTAGAGCTTTTCAGCCCTCTTGAACATCTCAGTAGCTTTCTCCGGATCCTTCACTACCCCTCGGCCTTCGGAATATGCCTCACCTAAGCTGTGGCAGCTGATCGCAATGCCCGCGTCGCAGCCCTGCCGGAAGAACTCCATGGCCCGCGTATCGTCTACTGGCAGCCGTTGTTCGAGAGAATATGCGCCACCCAGGTTGAAGCAGCCGACCGCCGCAACCTGGCTCAGACGGTCCAGATTGTCTTCATCGCACGCGCGCTGTAACAACTCCGCGGCTGGCCTCTCATTCTTCGAGACCGCTGGAGTTTCCCAATAGAGAAAGCCGAGGTCGGAACATGCCTTGGCAAGGCCTGCATCACACGCCCGCCGGAAGAACTCCAAGGAAAGTTTCTGATCCTTTGCCATCCCTTGCCCCTCGGCATAGAGGAGCCCAAGTTTGGTGCAACTGCCACCCTTTCCGCGATCGCAATCTGACTTGAGCACGGTCACCTGGTTTCCAGGCGGTTGAGGCAAAGAGGAAATGGCTGCGTTCACGGCGGATAATGCGTCTCCGCAAGCGCTGCACCGATTACGCGCAGCGTTCGATAGCGCACCGGAAGGTGTGGCTCCGTTCGTTCCAGCGATTACAACAGAGTTAATCCCGAAAATACCGGCCAGTAGAATGAGGAATCGAGCCGTCATTGACTTGTCTCCTCCGGTAACAGTGCAACGCCAGTTAAAACTCGAACTTGCGAAGCTGGAGATGCGCAGATTTCAAACTTTCTAGCAGTGTAATTTGTCTCAACCGTGCTTTCTCCAACGCATGATACTTATCCGCAATTGTCACCTCTGCGTCAACCGGTAGGAAGCACCTCGTCTTGTATTCAGCGAGATCTCCCCGAGGTTATCGGGTCGCACTGCGGAAGATGAGTTATTGACACGAACGCTATGCGTTCCCCACGGACTTTGTATGGTGAGTTTACCCCTCTGCTCGCTAAACACTTCGATGGAGGTTACGATGCCGCTCCGTTGCTCGCTTGACACCAGGAATGCGCCCTTCGCGCGCAGTCTTGTAAAGGATGCGTCCATGGAGGAGGGCCAGTCAGGGAAGACCCGTAGTACGCCATTCTCGTGCTGCAACAACATCGAGTCAAGGCCTTCGATTGAGCCTGAGGTTTCGATGCCGCCGCCGTCCTGAAATACCGTCAGATTACTTGGCCTCCATTGATAGAGGATGGCCGCCTTCAATTTGGCTACCAAATCGCCTGCGGGCCAGCCAATGCGCGCGGCGATCGGAAATATCTTGCAAAACCCGTTCTCAGAGTTGGGACCTTCTGTTGCGCCCCAAGAGTGCATCTCCTGCATCGAATCTCGCGCGATCTGCAGTTCGCGCGGGTTGTCTCCAATAGAGAGATTCTCGCCAGGAAAGACGGTGCCCTCAAGATTGATCGGCTGGTCTCCTGGTTCGAAGAGACCATGATTTTCAATATTGTTCTTGATGGACGCGGCAATGAGGAAGACAGTTTTCCCGCTGACGGTGCCGGTGGGATAAGGGCTTAATTGGTCAAGGAAGCTCTGCCACACGGGACGCATCTCCACATCTACGCCGAGCACTTGGCTGGCGCCAATTAGCTCATGTTCCAAGCGTCGCGCGAACCCAAGGTCAAGATTAGGGTTCACATCGTCCCCTCCCTCATGCGCTGAACTGTGTTCGAAGACCCAATGTGTGCCGGAGGGATCTCGGACCGCAAAGTCTCTCCAAAATGCGTCCAATTCCTTCATCGCAGGGTAAAGTTCCGCGCGAAGAAACTCCGTGCTCCGTGTGTACTCGTAATATTGAATTGCTGGGAGAAGACTGAAGGTCGCGTTCGACTTCTGGTCCGACGGAAGCTTCGCGTAGTTTTTTCTGGACGCTATGGGAAGAGAAGCCGGCGGTTCCGCGATCGTAGTGACTGGCGAAAAAGTCCGCTCGAAGGAAACGCCCTTGTACCCCGCCAATGCTGTGAGATTTCTCTGCCATGGCATTTGCGCCAATACCATGCGGATGTAAGGCTCGGCAAGCTCTGGATGATTGCTGGAAAAGACGCCATAGTATGGCGCCTCTTCGTTGTAGTTCATAAAGTAGAGTCCACCCCATGCCACATTGTTCGTAGTGATGAAATTGCCGAATAGAGACGGCGCCAATTTGCCCGGCCGGCTGGCGCATCCAAGTACGTAGAGCGCTCCATAGTAATAGTCTTCCAGAACCTTGTCATGCACTTGCACAAAGGATTTGAGCCAAAACCTCTTCCACCATTCGAGATGCGCTTGTTCCAACCTCTCGATTCGAATTGTAGAAGTGTTCATGGCTCTGTTAATCGCAGCCCGCGCGAGCGCGGATGAAGCTGTCCCGTTCAATCCCATGCGCGCGTCGCTCTCGAACACCGCTACGATCCATACGGGGTTACCGCCTTTGAGGATGAAATCGGCCGTCGCGCCACCAGACGCGGTTTCCACGCGACTAAGGTCTGTGCCTAATATGCGAACCGCCACAGCCGCGCGCACCTTGTAATCCTGTGCGCCGGATGCGTTGTTTTCGCGCGTTGCCCATAGTACGCCATTTTGATTGCCTGCTTCCACCGGAAACCCTGGAGGCGCCGGAGGCGCCGATGTCGGCATGGTAAGACTCACCTGGACTGGTACGTCGGAGTTGCCGGCCTCAGACGTCACCTCTGTGACAAACGTGTTCGCGTTGTCCGCGGTCCAGGACCGTAAATGTACCGTCGCACCGCCGAGTCCAAGCTGCGTGTCCACGCGCGCGTGCAGAATATCCTGATCTACGCGATAGATGTCGCCGGCGCTTTCGCTTTTTGCCGGTGAAGAAATTGTCAGTTTGCCCAGCGACAGAATTGAAACGTGACAAGCCCAATTGCAATCGGGTGCATTGTGGCGCACGGTCTTGACATCCGGCAGGCCCTCGTAATGCGCACCGGCTCCCCAGAAGTCGCTCTTGCCGAAGTAGAAACTCTGCCGCTCGACACTTGTATCGCCGGCCACCACGCCGATGTCGCCATTACCCATCAGCGCACCCGAGGTGTATTTCGAATTAATAAGGCCTGATGGTGGCGCGGTACTGATCCCGTGAATTCGGCCGACCAGTGTCTGTACGACCTGCCATTCTGTGCCTGGATTCGCTGTCTGCGCTCGGCAGCTAGCTGATATTACGAGGGACACTGCTTGCAAGATGGGACCCAGTAGGTATCTGTGAAACTGAAAGCGGCTAACCATAGCCCTCCCGATCGACGCCAATTGCGCCCCTTCCATTCGAAGTTATAGAGAAGAGGCCCAGAAGAAACCCTGCGCATGACTCAAGCGTCAGCCATTATGCGCATCCAGGTACACTTTAATTGTTGAGGACCGACCCTCGGGCCGCCGGTCGCTGGGAGAAAAGAATGCCGCCGGATGGTTGCTGTCCGGCGGCGCCTTCATTTTTTCATCGCCGGTCTAGAAATCGATCTGCGAACCTACTTCGACAATCCTGGGTTCAGTCGAGCTCGAAATCACTCCGGTATTGGGAAGATCAATCGTTTCGCCGGGCTCGCCAAGATTCTTGTGATTGAAGAAGTTAAAGGCATCAGCGCGAATCAGCATTCGCACAGATTCGGTTATCTTGAAATGCTTCTGCAGGTTCGCGTCAAGATTCCAGTAACCTGGAACGTAAGTGCTGTCGCGGCCGCTGTTCCCGTAAGTGTATGGTGCCGGATCTCCAAAGTTAGCGGGATCGAACCACTCTGCTGTGGTTTTGGGGGAGGGTTGTGAGGCTATCCGATTCGCGAATACGCCGCCAGCCAATGATCCTGTCCGGTTCGGCAGGCCGGAGTAAATTGTGGTCGGATATCCCGAGTGGATATTGAAACTGCCAGAAGTACTCCATCCGCCAACGATCTCGTTTAAGGCGCCGCCTTGATTGAGCAACATCCGGCCTCTTCCGAAGGGGAGTTCGTAGACGTACGCCACTACGCCGCGGTCAGGCTCGTTGAATGCGGAAGGCGTCATCGGAAGATCCTGCTGGTTTTGCGAGTCATCCCCGATCCAGGTTGACAAATCAAGCGATGACTGGTCGGTGGATTGGGCGTGAGTATAGTTGGCAAGCAGCGAAAACCCCTTGGAAAGCCGGCGCTGCACCTCGATTTCAAGTGCGTTGTATCTCGAGTTGGTTGTCGTGACCCACGTTCCAATCGATTGATACTGCGGAAAGGGCCGAAGCAGCTGCGGGTTAGTTTGGTCGGTAGGCGATCCGAGCTCACTCAACGGAACCTGGTTCGAGTCGATGGTATTCAACAAGTGCCGGCCCTGCGCTCCTACATAGCTGATTTGCGCCGTGGCCTCGGGACCAAGTTGCCGCTCAAGCGATAGGTGGTATTGTGTCGAGTACGACTGATGAGAGTTATACGGCCACCAGGTGATTCCCTGGCCATTTGAGATATCGGCCGTGCGGCTCGCCGCTGTAGGAATCGAGTATGCGGGAGGGCCATTTTGCAATTGGAAGACGGGCGGGGTCGTCACCGTATTGGCAATCAGTGTTTGGTTGGTGGAGTATCCTGGAGGTCCGCCATTCGTCAGGTCCTCTCCGTTGGTTCGTTGAAAGAACAGTCCAAAGCCGCTGCGCAGAACGGTTTTCGATCCTATGGTCTTTGCAAACCCGAGGTGCGGAGCAAACAACCCAGGGTGGCTTTGCTGTAGAAGCCAGTGGTTGGAGTTGGCGAACACAATAGCACCCGGAGTGTTGGTGGCCGGATTTGTAGCAATCGGCGAGAAGTTTGAATCAATTCCGTGGGCCTCATACCAGCCACTCTCAAACTGCCACCGCAGACCCAGATTCAGAGTCAGCCCGTGCGTGATTTTCCAGTCGTCCTGCACGAAGGCGGCAGCAGACGGGCGGCGCTCGCCAAGCTCGACAAGGGTGGCGCTGTAGGCATACGACTGAACGTCACCGAGCAGAAAGTCGGCGAAACCATTCCCGGTATATTGCCCATTGAAGGTAAATGTCGGGATGCCCCAAGTCTCAGGGTCGTTGACTTGAAACTTGGCAAACTCGCCTCCAATACTTAAAGAGTGACTGCCCTTTAGCCAAGTCAGTATGTCACCGTATACAAAAGAAGTTTGAGTGCCGGCTCCGTTGGTCCCTCCGCCAATGCTCGTTTGTACTCCTGTGGTCATATAAAAGACTGGAAACATATATGGAGCTATGTTTGAGTTCGGGAAGCCCAGCTTGGATGGATAGTCCTGCCCGAACGTAGGGCTGTAGTTCCAATAGAACTCCCGAAGAATGCCAGCATTGAACGCGTTAACCATACGCGGGTTAACAATCCACCGTTCAGCAATCTGATAGTCGTCGTCAGATTGCCCAGATGAGCCACAGTCCTCGGTGTTATAGCATGCGGGTCCCGGGATTTCTCCGGTATATTGCGTGGTTTCGTGCCGATTATGACCCGAGACTGACAACTGGTGTGCCGCGTTGATTGCCCAATCAGCCTTGTAATCGTAGGTCGGAACCAAGGGGCGAAGCGGGGCGAGTCGGAAATAGTTGTTGGCGGTAGCATTCGCCCCACCGTAATTCGGCGCCGGCCAATACTTCAGCACATTGCTCGCTATCTTATCGAATCGAACTGGATTGATTGTGTTGGGGACACCGTTGTAGTCAAATTGCTCTCCTGTGGTCGGATCGATGATGGGGGCGCTGAATTGCGTAAAGTTCCCTCCGATCATGTCCGCCGTCGGTACGGTCACGATGGTGTTCGTAGTGCTTGGGTTTGTGGTGTCCTCAAACGAAAAGAAGAAGAACAGCTTATTCCGAATCACGGGTCCCCCGAGAGCGCCGCCGAACTGGTTATAAACGCTCCGGGCTTTCGACGTGGAGAATCCGGGCGTCGCATTCAAGGCGGTATTTTCTAAATATTCGAGCCCCGTACCGTGAAATTCGTTGGTGCCGCTTTTGGTGATTACATTCAATACCCAGCTGCCCAGGCCGTATTGCGCGCCAAAGTTATTCGTAACAATACTGAATTCCTTAACTGCTGCCAGGGCTGGGATATGATCGTCGAAGTTGTCGCTGTTTGGCAGCACAATCGATCCGCCGTTCAGGATGGCGTTTGTCGTGAACGCGCGCGACCCCTGCACATCCATTCTCTCGTCCGTGTTTAGTTCATCGTTGCCGAGGTGCTGCGACATCGCCGTGCTGACGCCAGGCGCGAGCTGATCGAGAACCTCAAGGAAGCGTCCCTCGACGGGAAGATTTTCGACCAGGTCATTGGAGAAGTTCAGTTCCAGTTGCGAGGACTCCGTCTCGAGTTGAACCCCAGCCGAGGATACGCTTACCAGCTCCGAGGCTCTGCCAACCGTTAAGTGGGCGTCGATGCGCACAGTTTGATCCAAGAGAAGATCGATGTGGCTGCGTTGGAAGGTTTCAAAGCCGGGCTGCGTAACGGTAACCTGATAGCTTCCTGGCTGCAGGAAGGGCGCATCATAATCGCCGGAAGTCGTTGTCTTCACGTTGACGGCAACATGCGTCGCCTCATTGAGCACAATCACCCCCGCCGAAGGGATCACCGCTCCAGCAGGATCCGTTACCGTGCCGGTGATGGTGCCTGTGGCGCTGTTTTGTGCCAGCAAGCTGGGCAGCCAGCAGAGTTGGCACAGTAAGCACACTGAAAACGCAGCCGCAGCCTTGCGGAAGTTCAGTCTTCGTTCAGGGGTCGTGAAACTGTGAATAGGTGAATCGGAATAATGGGAAGGACGCTGGCCAAGAACGGCTGCTCTTGGCAGTAGGCGTCTGCAAAGATCGAAGTGCTTCACGGGTCTCCTCCGTTGAACGACAACCTGTGGTATTTCTGCTTCTGTTTCAGCGCTTTTTCTTCGGCGCCTTATCGGCGCTTGCGCTGGTTGGGTCACAAATTTCCGGTTGGTGAATGTCGCGATGCAGATTGGGAAGACAATGAGTTCTCAGTAACCCCAGGTTTGCCGGACGATGGTTCACTTCGCCCGTCCGCTAAATCTCAGCGAATGATCCGCCCGTCGGCGAAGATCGAGGTACCCAATTCGCTGCCTGTAACGATACCGTCAATTTGCCAGGCGAACCCAAATTCCTCAATCGCCAGGACCTCCAATGGAGAAATGACAAGATACGCTTCTCAAGAAAAGAGAATCTGCTCTACCTGACTGCGCGGCCCCTCTTGGTTGCTCCCCGCCGGCCGCGAAAGCCCTGAGCGTATAACCTGCACGACGGAGATACCCTGGGGAAGAGGGCTTGAAAAATCGACCCAATTCTAGGTCTCGAGATAAAAGGGTGGTAAGGTCCTTAACGGCAATCTGGCAGGTATTGTACGGTACGGAGATTTTTGGGACAGGTAAAGTACCTCTCCAGGCACTTTAGTATCAATCACTTGCCCTCGCTACCTTGACGGATGTATACTCTCCCTTCCCGGACGGAGCCTCGCATGTGGCTGGATTCAGCAGAGAATGAACACACGACTCTGAGCGAACCAGAGAAAGAGGCAATCCGTGAGCAGTTGGGCCGGCTCTTGGCAAGCGCCTACTTCAGCCAAAGCAAACGATCCGTAACCTTCCTCCGCTTCATCACCGATCACACTTTGTCTGGCGACGCGGAGAAGCTCAAGGAGCGTACTCTCGGAATTGAAATCTTCGGGAGATTTCCGGATTACGACACTGCCTCCGATCCTGTGGTGCGCGTGACTGCGTCGGAGATTCGCAAGCGGCTGGCGCAGTACTACCAGGAATCAGGGCATGAAGAGGAACTACGCATCAGCCTGCCCTCCGGCGCCTACGTTCCCGAATTTCGCTGGCCAAAGGACGCGAACCATTCTGGCATTCAATCCGCGGCGGATCGTCCAGACGCGCGACTATTCGCGGAGACGGCTGGTGGAACAATTGGCGGCTTTGCAGAGCAGGCGAACCAGAGGCACTTTGAAACCCCGGAATTCGAGCCACCTGAAAATGGCCCATTAAAGGAGCCAAGGGGCTATTCTAAGCAACTGGAAGTGAAGGCTCGCCGTCATTTCGGGCTCAAGATTTCGCTGATTTGCGTTACGGCTGCGCTGCTTTCGGTGGCAGCGGTCATTATTTGGCAAGCAACCCACCAGTCCGCATTTGATTTCTTTTGGCGGCCCGTTTTGACAACCAACGATCCTGTGTTGCTTTGCGTGGCGGACCAGGTCCAGGACTCAGGCATCGCTCTTCGCGACCCGGCAGATCCTGCCCGCCAGGTTTGGCTCAAGGACCCTTCGAAGCAGAACAGCTTCACTACTGTCGCCATCGACGATCTCAATGCGATCGTCAACGTGGCCTCAATTCTCCAGTCGCGCGGGAAGAAGTACACACTCAAGGGTGAAGGCGCAACGAATCTGGCTGATCTGCGAGCCGGTCCGTCCATTTTTGTTGGAGCCTTCGACAACGCATGGACCTTGCGGCTGACCAACCGCTTGCGTTTTCACTTTTCGTCCGACGCCGCGCTGGCGCAGCTTCGCATCGTCGATAGCACGGCCCAGACTCAGTCTCGCTGGGTTGTCGATCAATCGGTGCAGATGGCTACTGGCGCCTTTCGCGACTACGCCATTGTGGCGCGTTTCGCCGATGCCAATACCGGGAAAGTGGCGGTCGTGATTGCGGGAATTGGCCGGGGAGGCACGTTGGCCGCGGGGCAATTTCTGTCCGACAGCGGCAGCTTGGTTCAGTTGGAGCGCGCTGCGGAAGCCGCTGGAGGCAAGAGAAATATGGAAGTCGTGTTAAGCACCCAGATCATCGATGGCCAGCCAGGCTATCCAAAGATTGAAGCCGTTTACTTCTGGTAGGTCAGCAGATCGATTTGGGCAGAGAACTCAACGGGAATAGACCCCAGCCATATACGGCAGGACACGGCCGTAATTGAGAAAAACGCGCCTTTCACCGGTACACTTCAAATTCCTCCAGCGAATACATTGAGCTTGCGCCGTTGCTTGGAATTGATAGGCGAATCCAGCGGGCCGACACGGGGCTGAATCGAACCACCTGGATTGGCCCATCGCTCTCCTCGACAGAAGCGGCCTGACTCCAGCGCGCCCCGTCATTGGAAATTTCGATTGAGAAGGCTTTCGGGTTTGCGCGCCAGTCCCAGTCAACCAAAACATCTGAGACACTCCTGGTTTGGCCGAGATCCACTGCGATCCACTGGGGACCGTGGTCAGCCGGAGTCCATCGGGTGTCGCCGTCTCCATCCACGGCATAATCTGCGCGAGTGGCATCGCTTTGCGTCGAGGAGGCTTGGGCCGGTTGACCTTTGGCGAGGTTCCGGCGCGCTTCCCGTTGCTCCGGCGTTCGCACATTGAAATCGCGCACGCTGCTCACCGGGCCATCAGGCGTTTTAACCAGCGTAGCTTCTAGTTGATAATTCGCAGGCGCC
Organism: uncultured Acidobacteriaceae bacterium; assembly: GCA_963770555.1. Taxonomy (GTDB): domain Bacteria; phylum Acidobacteriota; class Terriglobia; order Terriglobales; family Acidobacteriaceae; genus Telmatobacter. The sequence goes on along the minus strand of CAVYQC010000005.1, from coordinate 378,018 downwards.
TCCGGAATCGGGATCGAAAACACAACTCGTCCGGTGCCAAAGCCGGGAATGGTGGCCGGCATTGTCTTCTCGGTAATGACCTTCCCGCCTCCAAGCAACCGAAAACGGACATCTCCCTTCCAGTCGTCTTCAAGATCGTTGACCAGCAGCACGGGAAACTCCTGCATCGACCCAGCCGCAAATTCCTCGGCCCAGCTATCCACCATCAGACCCACCGGAGCAAAGGCATCTCCGACATAGCGATTGAATCAAGGATCGCGGGTCAGCTTTTCGATGTCGATAAAATCGTCGCTGGTCTGTCCGTCAGGCCTCGAGTAATCCAGTCCGCTGAATTCAAGCACGCCAGCCGCTTTGCGATGGACGCGAAAGAATTCGGTCAGGGCCGCCGTGTAGCGCGCATAGAGCTCGCGCCGTTGGCCCGTTGTGGCTGAGGGATCCATCAGATACTCATAAATGCCCTTGGAGAGCGTCGTCGGCGTGCCATCCCGGTTCAGCCACAGGCCTCCGTATTCATTAATGATGATGGCATTCGGCCAGAGCAGTTTCTGGTCGGCGAAAGGCTGGGCAATCAGAAGGCCCGCCTTGGTGCCGGGGTCGCGCGCGAGCTTGTACATCCTGAAAGGCTGGTCGGGGCCAAAGATGAAGTGGTAAGGATGTGCTTCGTCGGAATCGCCGAAATCGCCGGGTGTGTTCCAGCCGGCGTCCCACGGACGATCCGAGTAGTCAAGGCCGCGAACCTGGCGAATAGCGCGCGCAATCTCTGGGTCAAAGGTCTCGTTGGCGCCATCCCAGATCACAACCGAAGCATGATTCCATCGCTCCTCCATCCACTCGCGAAACTCGCCGGCTAACTCGTCTTCGTTATGTGTACCAGGCAGTTGTTGAGTCCAGATCGGGAACTCATCCTGCAGAAGAATGCCTTCTTCATCGGCGATGCGATACCAGGATTCCGGCATAAGACCGATGGAATTTCGCGCTGCATTCCAATGCATGGCGCGCAATGACATGAAGAAACGGCGAACCCACTCTTCCCGCCACGGCTTGTCGCCGCGCTGCGGATCTTCAAAGAAGCGGTACAGAGTGATATTTGTACCACGGAGGAAATAGGGCTTACCATTCAGAACGGCGTGGCCGGTGACGGGATCGAGGCGAAAGCTGCGCATGCCGAATCGGGTAGAAAAGCTGTCTGCGCTTCCGCGAACATCAAGCCGGTAGAGAAAGGGGTCTTCGGGCGACCACAGCCGGCAATTGCGAATGGGGATATTCACGGTTGCCTCCTTCTGGTTGCCATCAGTGGGCGCGGAGACGTCAAGATCTGCTTCGCCCGCCAATTGTCCGTTTGAAGCCTCTCGAACGGAAACGTGCAACCTCTCCGCCAGCGGCGCGCCGGCATAGCGAAGCCAGACATGAATACTTGCCAAGCGATTCTCGATGTCAGGCACAGCTTGCACATCCAGGATGTGCGGCGACCCGGACAGAATGAGTTCCACGGAGTCGAAGATGCCTGGGATATACCGGCTCTTTTCGCTATCGTAACCGGACTCGGCGCGGCCGATCACTGCATCGCGATCTGCGCCGATGCGGACGATTAAGGTGTTCGTTCCGGATTTCAGCGCGGCCCAGACGTCGAAGTAGCCGGGAGTAAAGCTGGGCAGGTGATCGCCGAGGAGGGTGCCATTGAGAAAGACGCGCGTGCCAAACATGGCTTTGCCAATTTTGAGTCGAGCTACAGTTGGCAAAGGTCCCTTGACCTCAAAGGTACGCCGATACCAGAATGCTTCCCGGCGCGGATCTTTCTGGCGCCACGCCTGGCGATCAGCTACGCGAGGACCGGGTTCAACAAATACGGGCGTGGCCATATCCACCAGGCCCGGCACGGGAACTTGCCGGGCAAACCTGGGCGGAATGGCGTCAAATCCTCCTTCGGCAATCTGCCAGGTTCCGTCGAGGGAGATCGTCGTGCGTCCCTCGGATGAAGGCGGAGTAGTAGCTTGGAGTCTTGAGGAAGCTGGCCAGAGCAACCCCAGCGCAAGGATCGCGACGGCTTGCCGTGCGTTGCGGCAACGGGCAGGGACTGCCATGTCTTTTTCTCTGAAGGCGAAACCTTGCTTCAACATATGTAGCGGCCTCTTGAACTCTACCACGGCCGCTTCTCCTCATGTCGAAATTCTGTAAATGCTATGGTTCACCAAAAAATCGATCTGCTATCGAACCAAACGGTAGTGTTGCAAGTTTCAAATGTAAACAAGTTTGCCGCCGAGCGTCTGTCGTGGATTCTCAGGCCGCCAGATCGAAAAGACTGCCGATGAACTGAATCTGACGAAGAAGATCATTTCGTGCGACCCCTCGACTTTGCCCCTTCCGGATCATGTGGACTGCTTCGTAGCCTTGAATCGTCCGTCGAGCCGCCTGGAATTCTCGGAAGCCCTGCTTGGCGTTCACTCGACGTTTGATAACCCGATGATCCTGTTCGAGAATGTTGTTCAAGTACTGTACAGGTCGGTGTCGACAGCGGTTGCGCAGTGTCCCTTCCTTCTTACTGTCGGGAATCGCGGCGCTGTAGATCGGCGCCAGATCAGTGTTGATCACTCGAGGTTGGGGATGGGATCGATCGCTGAGTGCTTTGCGAAACAAGCGCTTGGCAGCATCGGCATTACGGAACGCTGACAGCAAGAAATCGATGGTAGCACCTTTGGAATCGATGGCCCGGTACAAGTAGCACCAGCGGCCCTTCACGCGAACGTAGGTTTCGTCCACTCGCCAGGACTTGTTTGTCGGCTTGAGATGCCTCCGCAGTCGCTGCTCCAACTCAGGACCGTAATGCTGGACCCAGCGCCAGACCGTTGTATGATCGACATTCAGTCCGCGCTCCTCCAGCAGCTCCTCAACGTCGCCCAGCGAGAGAGAATAGCAAAGATACCACCGGACCGCACAGAGTATGAGGCCGGGTTCGGTCTGCCGCCACTTGAAGATCGCGGGGCGAGTTTCCATTTCGCGATTCTTTCACGTCGCCAGCCACCAACACTGAAAGTTGCAACACATCCCGACGTTCAATTGAGGAAGTCCCTGCGCGGTACATACTCGACAGTAGATCTCTTCGAAGCCCCTACCAAGCCATTTCAGGGACCGGTCAACGAGGATCGACCCATTTGCGCTCACGCGAGCTTTGCCATTCAGATCATTTCCAGGACAAGAAGATTCCAGTCTATGAATCCCATGTGACTCAGTGCTGCCCCGGTATCGGGATGGTAGTACTCATTCAGTGAGCCGTTTGCCTCAAGGTCCCTCGACAGGAGGAGGATTGTCTTGTCGGCCAGCGCATCTGCTTCTCCGTTGTATCCATATCGCTGCAAAGCTTTCCATACGAAGTAGTTCACGATGATCCAGATTGGCCCAAGCCAGTTGCTCGGGTTGGAACTAAACTCCAGAGAGTACATCGTCTCGCGGGACGAAAGCGACCTCGCACCCCACTGCGCGCAGAGGCGGTCGTCCGCGAGGTAGTTTGTGCTAACCAGTTTCTGCGCGTTCTCTTGAGACGCGATGCCGCACCAAAGCGGCAAAAAGCCGGTAAACATCTGGATCCTCATCGGGAGGCATCGCCACGACATATCCATTCCTCGCGGTACGGTTGGAATGAGCTCAGCTCGCCGATCGACACATTGAACGTCAACGGAATAGTAGTAACTGTCTCTGGGATCCCAGCAACACCTCTGGATTCGTTGCGCCAACGCTTCCGCCTGGCTGGAAAGCCGTTCATGAACCGCCGAGCGTCCGAGCCGTCGTGCCAGTTCCGCCGACGCCAAGAGATCCTGATAGAACAGGCAATTGAGAAGCAAGTTCGCCGAGGAAAAGAAAGGCCGGCCAAATGTGCTTGGGTCATTGTCATCACCGATTGCAACATCATCGCCCCACACCAGCAGGCCAATCTGGGACGAGTTGTGCGCTGTCCAAGAGTCGTAGAAACGCAGAATCGAATCGAAATGTGGCTTTAACCAATTTGCATCTCTGCGCTGATCGCAGGCGAGCAGCCCAAGCTGACCGAAAACAGGTTTGGCCTGATTTCTCGACCCCGAGTTTTTGCCCAGAATTCGGAAGGGGTCCGGGTCGTCCGCAGTCATCATGATTGGGATTTGTCCCTCGGGTGAAGCGTGATCGAGAAAGTTCAGGAGACTTCCGGAGACGTGTTCGCACAACTTTTGTCTAAGCTGATCGTCATGAAGCAATGCCGCGAGTCGAAAAAGTCCCTGGCTCGTCCAAAGCGTGTCCCAGTCCCAGAGGTTAGTCGAGTAGGCTTTGCCGGGCAGGCTGGGCGCAACGCTGGGGTGCCTTAGGATTCCAACGCGAGCCCGAAGCAGCTGCGGCGCATTCGCTGCGAAATAGCGGAGGAGTGTACTTGCGTGTTGACGGCGTTCGTCGCCGGAGAAGAGCGCCGCGTTGCTGGCGAAGGAGTTTTGGCGCTCTTCGCTGCGAGCTGGGACGATGGAGGCAGCACTTGAAGCGGCCAATCCAGCTAAGACATCACGTCTAGAGATAGTGGTCATTCCTTTTCTCTGCCTCTTGGGCTCTCATTCGCTTGAGACTGTTGCGCGCGATCGGGTAGCTTCACACTTCACCTCACGTGGCCTGATTTGCATTCGCGATCGCTCGATAGCGATCCAGCAAAGAAAGATGCTATTGGGGTTGGCTCCTGAACCATTCCGCCTCGGCAACGGCCTCCGGCATTTCGCCGGTGCTGCGATAAAGATGGAGCAGGCGAAAATGCACGGCCCTGCTGGACGGATATTCCGACTCCGCATTTGAAAGAAGAGAGATGGCCTTCCGCGCCTCTCCTAACTGTTCAAGCGCTTCAGCAAGATCGAGCATTGCCCAAAGCGGCGCTATAGCTTGTTGTACCCGCGGCGCAAGAAAGTCACGGAGCTCTGTCCATCGCATCAACTGGACCAGCGCTTCACTCACCCGTGCAGCAGCACGCTCGTCCTTCGGATCAGAGGAAAGCTCATCGCGAAAGACGGCGAGCGCCTTGTCCCACTGGCGCTGTTTTCTGAAGAGCATGCCAAGGTCGTAGCGCAAGTCCGGCAGTTCTGGATGCGAATGGAGCAACCCTGCGAATCCGCTGACCGCCTCATCTTCCCGTCCCTGGTCAACGAGCATCTCAAACTGGAGTTGAGCAAGATAGGGAGAGTCCGGATGCTGCTGATCGCAAAGCTTGACTTGCCGCATACTCTGCTCTCCGCTAATTACGGCCAATTGATAGAGGAGAGCTGGATCGTCCTGGTGCTGATGCCAGATTGCAAGAACCGTGTCGAATCCCAGATCGGCGTGAAAATTCGGAGACGCGCGTTGCGCCAAGGGGAAGGCGCTTCGCGGATCGCCGGAAGTGCTCGCCTCGCCTAGCGCCGTAACATACGCTTTACTGTCAGAGCGTTCCCGTAGCTTCGTGACGAAGTATTGCGCAACCCCCAGGTACGACTTGGCCAGTTGGATCAACGCGAGGTCATGCGGATAGGCCTCGTCGCGCAGCAGAATTGTGTAGGCTCTTACCGATTCGACAGGCTCATCCAGATCGAGATAGCACGAAGCAACGGCAGCGATGGTTTTGGCGTCTCCGGCGTAGTCGCGAATGATCTTGCTTAGCATGGGCCGCGCGCTATCCCAATCCCGGATCTTACATTTCTCTTCGGCGAGCAGTGCATAAGTGCGCGGCAAGTTCTTCAACTTCAATGCCTGTTCAAAGGCATGGATGGCGTCGGTGGATCGACCTTGCAGTTGGAGAGCGATACCAAGATCGGTGAGTAATTCGGGAGAGTCTGGGTTTTGACGCAGAGCTTGGCGGTATAGCGTCTCAGCGGACGAATAGTCTCCATGCTTGAGCGCTGTCTGGCCTGGGTCGACCTGCTCTTTCGACTGGCCATTGGCGTAGCAGGCAAGCGAAGAAAGAATGGCCGGAAAGCACAGAAGAATGCAACGGATCAATTGTTTTGGCGAAGTCATTGAGAGCGCTCTATGATCTGCGAGACCGCTTTGAGGATGCATGTTCAGTACAAGCAGAGGGCGCGAAGTACCCCTCTGCTTGTGCCTGACTTGGTGCATTTAAAAGGTGAAGCGGCCTGATATCTGCAGTTCGCGCGCTGAGTTTGCCGAGTCGTTAGGAGCAATGTATCCCGGCAGGGCGCCGTTGATATCGCTGTTTGGGTAACCTGGATTCCAATGGTTAAAGGCATTGAATGCATCGAACTTCAGCTCAAAACCCGCTTTTTCCGTGATGGCAAAACTCTTGGACAGCGACAGATCGGCATTGATCTCGCCAGGCGCGCTTACGGCGTTGCGTGGCGAAGTGCCAAAGTACCCATCCAACGGCTGCGTGAAAGTAGCGTTGGTTGAGCCGGTGGTATTGTCGGAACTAAACCACTGCGCGTTCGATTTATGGAAGCTAGCCGGAGTGGGATTGATGTTGGCCCTCCTCGAATAGCTGTTGTTAGCGTTCGAAGGATCGCCCGCCGCGATCGTGAAAGGCAATCCTCCCTGGAAGGACGAGTTGAGGCTAATCACCCAACCGCCGATGGCCTCATCGACCGCCCGAGGGGCGTTACCGAGAACCGCCTTCCCTCTGCCGATGGGAAGTGGGTAGACGGCGGAAATCGCCAAGCGTTGGCGGTCGTCGTAGTCGCTGCGGCTGTAGTCCGCGCCGATGTCGTAATTATCCTGCGGTCCTGCCCAGCCTGCGTCGTCGCCATTCAGGCCCGCAACCGCGGATTTGACATAGCCCAGCGCCAGCCCGTAGATGCGCTGCGCCAGCATCTCAGGCAGTTGATGCTTGACCAGCAGCTGCGACCTGCCATCGCTGAAGCAGCCCGCCAAACGCCCCAGCAGGTTGATCTTGCCCTCCACCTCGCGCAACAGCAGTGCTCCGCCATCGGTGGAAACCTGGCCGGCGGTGAACCCGGCCTCCACGCGACGCGAAAAATGAGATGTAAACGCGAACGTTTCTTGATTACACTCTGTCATTAGAAAGGCCGCCTTTCCTCGGCTATAACCACGTCTCGATAACGCAGTTATGCCATGAAAAGACGGCCTTTCCAAGCCTTTTCCTATATGCCGTCACCGCGATCAGCAATGCCCCCGTGAGAAATGTGGGCTAGAGCACCTGGGCCAAAACCAGAGGGTCTATTTTTGAGTCTGCTCAAAGCCTGTAAGCTATTGAAAATAATGGTCGGGGAGAGAGGATTTGAACCTCCGACCCCCTGGTCCCGAACCAGATTTTGCGGCTTGTTGAAGCCCGTTGAAATCGAGTGAAAATAACTACTTTTGATTGAATGCGTTGCGGCCACCTTATTGAAAGCTGTGGTTCTAAATAGTTCCGGAGTTGCTTGGACTGCGCCCTTTTGTGAGACAGCGGTGTAGTCGACAGTTCGCCGTTCGCTGCAGATTGCTTTGCGAACGGAGGCCCTTGTGGCAGAACTGAGTCCAGCGGGGGAAGCGGAGGCGGGCTCTGCTGGAGAGCAACCCGCCAAGGAATACCTCGCTGAAACTCATTCCGATGAGTGGCCAGGGCAGACCTTGTGTTTGTTCCGGCAGAAACTCAGTGATCCAGACCATCGGAAGAGATTTCCCGATGCCTCAGAAAACTCATGCTGGCCGGTAGCCACGGGATTCCCTGTTTGCCGGCAACGTGCTGGCGTTCGAACTCCAGCGGAGACTGGTAGGCCAGCGCGGAATGCAGTCGCACTGGATTGTAAACCCGCTCGATAAACTCCTCCACGTGGGCCTCCAGCTCTTGCATGGTGCGATAGGGCCGGGCATCGATCTCTTCCTGCTTGAGCGTCTTGATGAAGCTCTCGCAGCGGCCGTTCTCCCACGGGCACCCTGCCCGGCTCATGCTCAGCACAGCGCCGCTGTGCTCCAGCAGATCCACGTACTCGACGCAGGCGTATTGCGAACCTTGATCGGAGTGATGCACGAACCCCGGCGCCGGTCTGCGCAACGCCAGTGCTTTCTCCAGAGCTCTCACCGTCAGGCTGCCGGTCATGGTCTGGCCGAGCGCCCAGCCAATCACCCGCCGTGAGTAAGCATCCAGCACCACGGCTAAGTATGCAAACTCCTCTTCCAGCCGCAGAAAGGTCAAATCAGCTGTCGGCGTTCACCCCGAACAGTTCCTGCAGAACGACAACCGCCGGAGCCGGCGAGGTTTTCGGTCTTGCAATATAGGCGGCGAACGTGCCGCCCTGTCCATTTACGGCCATGTGATCCATCATTTCGCCCTCCTGAGGCAGCGATATCCGTGCAGAATCTCCGCCGATCGTAACCGGATCGGCGGAGATCATTTTGTCTGAGAGCGTATGGCTACCCATTGACGTGTGCGGAGGTAGCAGCCTCTTCGATGAGCTTGACTGTTTCCTTCGGGTAAGACATGTAGGCCACATGGCTCGCCTTCACTTCGACAGTCTTGGCCTTGGCGCGCTTCGCCATCATGCGCTCCTGGTTCGGATTGATCGATCGGTCTTCGGTGGCCACCATGTACCATGTGGGCTTGTGTTTCCAGGCAGGATTCGTAACCTGATGGGTGAACGAGTCGGTGGAGATCGGCACCTGCGATATAGCCATGAACTCCGCCTTCTCCCGTGGAATGTCCGCTGCGAAGTCGGCCGCGAAATGCGCCTCGTCTATCCACCAGAGCCCGTTGCTGTCCGGTTTGAACGCCTTGGAAGCTTGCGGCACGGCCGTTTCGATCGACGCACAGCTCTCACCTTCATCGAGAGCAAATGCGGCAATATAAACGAGCGCCGCAACGTTTGGATGATTGCCGGCCTCGGTGATGATGGACCCGCCGTAGCTGTGGCCGACCAGAACCACTGGCCCGCCCATGGCGTCGATTGCGGCCTTCGTGTACTTTTGGTCGTCGGCGTACGAGGTCTCGGGGGGCTGCGCCACCGACACCTTGTACCCATCATTCTTGAGGATGTTAGCGACTGTTTCCCAGCCGGAGCCATCGGCGAAAGCTCCATGCACCAGAACCACGTTCTTAATATGCTGTGTCATGACCATTCTCCTTTGCAGTAAAGGTCCACTCGGACTATTTGAGTTCGATGTTGCACACCTGCGCACCAACCCGCTTCCGCCTTGTGCTCAGGACGGACATCTCACTTGCGCCGTAAAGGTCTATTGGCTACCGATTACCGGGTGCGGAGGTGGCAGCCTGTTCGATAAGCGTGGCCGTTTCCTTCGAGTGAGACATGTAGGCCACATGGCTGGCATTCACTTCGACCGTCTTAGCATTGGCGCGCTTCGCCATCATGCGCTCCTGATCCGGATTGATCGATCGGTCTGCGGTCGCCACCATGTACCAGGTCGGCTTGGTCTTCCAGGCGGGATTCGTGGCCTTATGGGTGAACGAGTCGGTGGAGATCGGCACCTGCGATATAGCCATGTAGCGGGACTCGACCGGGGGAATATCCGCTGCGAAGTCAGCCGCGAAATGGTCCTGTTCTATCCACCAGTTCCCGTTGCTATCCGGCTTGAATGCCTTGGAGGCCTGCGGCAAGGCCTGTTCGATCGACGCACAGCTCTCACCTTCATCGAGCGCAAAGGCGGCGATGTAGACCAGTGCCGCAACGTTTGGATCGTTGCCGGCCTCGGTGATGATGGACCCGCCGTAGCTGTGGCCGACCAGAACGACCGAGCCGCCCATGGCGTCGATTGCTGCCTTCGTGTACTTTACGTCGTCGGCGTAGGAGGTCTCGGGGGGTTGCGCCACCGATACCGTGTATCCATCCTTCTCAAGGATCTTTGCGACCGCTTCCCAGCCGGAGCCATCGGCGAAAGCACCGTGCACCAGGACCACGTTCTTAATGCCGGTCGGCTGCGCGGATTGCGCCGCGGCAACTGTATGACTCCTCCCCAACAGTAGAGTCGTGGCGATCAGCGCGACAGCGAGCGTAATAACACCATTAAGCTTCTTCATGATTGTTCTCCTCCCCAGTTTCGGCTTCAATGAACCATCCGAGTTCGATGTCTTTACATCCTCGAATTCCTTGAGTCAACCGCTGTGGGACGAGAATGAGCGGCACTCAGGGCGCGACCATGGAGGAAGCGTACTCGCGAGACAATCCTCTTACATCCCTAAATCGAAGCATTTTGCGATGGCCAAGTCGAGTTCTTGTGCAATGCCTCACCCGAGGCATTGCGCGTTCGTACCGATGCGCCGGGTGGCACTGGCACTGTTACTTATGCATCGTTGGAAATCGGGAGGTGCACGACTTTACAGCTGGTCTCGCTTGGAGTCAGGAATGATGATTTCGCGACGACCAAAAAGACGTGCATCTAGTGAAAATGCACCAGGACCAAGCAGCGAAAGTGCAATACAGATGATCGCAAGGTTTAGATGGGTGATGTAGATTGCAAGATTCGGAGTTTGGGTCGCCGGTAAACGTACTAAGTTTATGATTACGTTTACGACAGCGGCAAATCCGCAGCAGATCGGTGTAAGAAATCCCACCAGGATCGAACCGCCAGTCACAACCGCAAGACCACCAAGACACCAAGATGAAGCTTTCTCATGATCTTGAGAAGACAAGATAAAAATACACTCAGTGGCTGCATTCAGTGCAACAACGAACCTGAGGAGGAGAAGGCCCCATCCGGGAAACCCGCCTGGAAACGCGGAGAATAGCCTTTGCAGCGGACACCTCCCGTTTTGCAGAGGTCACAACAACTCTAACGTAATTGAGGATGGCAAAGATGTAATGCCTCGAAAGAGGCATTTTCGCGTACCTAAGTGACGCAGCGGATAGGTCTGACCTAAAGACGGATGATGCCACGCCGGAATCCTATTGTGACGGCTTCCGTCCGATCAGAAGCGCCGAGTTTTTCCAGGATGTGCTTCACATGGTTCTTCACCGTCTCCTCGGTAATAAACAGCAGAGCTGCTATCTCTCCGTTCTTTTTACCGATCGCAATCTTTTCGAGAACCTGAATCTCGCGCACGCTGAGTGATTCGTTTCCGATATGCTCGGCGAGTTGCGCGGCTACTTCAGGGGGGACCTGTCTCTTGCCCGCGTGGACCTTCCGAATCGTTTCCAGGATTTGCTTTCGGGGAAGGCTCTTCAAGAGATAGCTTTGCGCTCCCGCCTCGAGCGCGCGCTGGATTTCTGCGTCGCCTTCAAAGGTAGTCAGCACAATCACACGAGCGCATGAGGATTGAGCACGAATCGCAATCAAAGCTTCGATCCCGCTCATATCAGGAAGCCGAAGATCCATCAAAGTGATGTCGGGTCGAAGCTCCTGGAACAAATGGATCGCTTCACGACCAGTGGATGCTTCCCCTGCCACATCCATGTCCGATTCGTAGCGAAGAACGGTGACGATGCCGACTCTCATCAACGGATGGTCGTCGACACACAAAACACGAATCTTACCCTCTATGCTCATCTTGTTTGCCCAGTGCCTTCCTTCCGCTGCCGTTGAACCCCTCTCGCCCGAGCCAACTGAGCCACCGGGACGTCGAGTTACCCAAATTGCCCTCAAATGCTCTGTGACCGGGAACCATCAGTTCGATTTCAGTTCCTGCGCCCGGTCTGCTCCGCAGTTTGAGAGTAGCCCCGATTCGTCGAGAACGCTCGCGCATCCCTGACAGACCCCAGTGACCGTCGCGACCGCCTTGAAGGATTGAGGAGTCAATCCCCCGACCATCGTCCCTCACAAGCAAACTCAACTGCGTTCTTGAGTATTGTATTTCGACTTCGATTGCCGCTGCCTCAGAATGAACGTAAGCGTTTACGATTGCCTCCCGTCCGATGCGATAAATTTCATCCCGGATTTCCGTTCTGACGACGCGCGCCTCTCCCTGCGCGACAACCCGGAACACAATTGTTTCCTTGTGAGGGAACTCTTGTTTGACGCGCTGAAATGCCTTAGCCAAATCATTGCTTTCGATGTCCTGGAATCTTAGTCCCCGGAGTGCCATCCGGCTTTCCTCTGTTACATGTCGCAATGTCGCAAGCACGCTTTGCACAAGGCCTTTGACCGGTAAATCTTCGGCCAATTGATCTTCGGCAAGATCGAGTTGCATCGAAGCGCTTAGAACGCCCTGCAAAAGAGTGTCATGCAGTTCGCGCGCGATCCTTTCCCGTTCAGCAACTCGCTCGTAAAGCCGGGCCCGAACCTGCGCATTCACCTGCCGAAATCGCAGTGCATAAAGCAATGAGAGGAACAAGAGAATGACCAATGCTGAGAGGATCTGGAACCAGATGCTCTGAATGAATGACGGTGGAATATTGATGCTCACTGCACTGGCGCTTTCCGACCATAGTCCTTCGTCGTTTGAGGCGATTACTTTGAAGACGTACCTGCCAGGAGGGACTCTGGAATACAGCGCCAAACGGCGGTCTCCCGCATCAATCCATCTCTTATCCAGACTCTCCATGAAGTATCGAAAATGGACACGTTCCGGGATCAGGAGACTTGGAGCGGTGTACCTGATCTCAAGATTGTCGATGTTTGCCTTGAGATGAAGCTCATTGGGACGATCGTAGGTTCTTCCGTCTGCATTGATGGATTGTATGTCGACTGTAGGCCGAGTGGTATTTCTTAACACCTGACTTGGATCGATCCAGACGACACTACTTCTGGTCGCAAAGTAGATTCGACCATCGCTTGTCTTGACCACACTTGGCAAAGGCCTAATCTGTTCCGGGGCACTCACCAATCCATCGAGATAATCGAGCCGTTCGATAGCCATAGTGTAGCCAAAATTTGCAAGAGCACGCTGGATTTCATCGGCTTTAATGTGCACTACTCCGGAAAGGCCATTCAACCACATATCTCCGTTCGCATCGCTCGCGATTCCCGAGATACCTGCCAGGGCCTCTACATCCACTGAACTTAGATCATAAAAAATCGAATTCTCCAATACCTCGATGCCCTTGTCACCCCCAACCCAGATGCGCCCCCCAGTTTCGTAGATCGAAATGATGTTTCCGATATTTACGCCCTGTTGGGACGTAAAGAGCGAGATTTTTCCTCCATCGAGCATCGCGATCAGATTGTCCCTATAGCCGAACCATGTTCGCCCTTCGGTATCAGTCATCTCTCTGAGGGCTGGGTCCGTTGGAAAGTTGAGCAGACCGCCCGATCGTATCCAGGAACTCCCTTTCAGTCGGTAGACTCCGTTTCGATCGAACGAAACCCAAAGCGCACCAGATCGATCAAGCGTCATGGCTTGAACGTTGTGACCGCTGGGAGTCAAGCCACGTGGCAGAGAGTATGGGAGCAAACGGTCGCCGGAAAGGCGCCACAGACCGTCAACTCCTCCTAGCCAGACTCGGTCGGATGGATCCCGATAGGCGCACTCAATGCGCGATGGCGGCGAGAGGACGCGAGTGACGACGCCATCGACCGTGCGCATTAGGCTTTCAGTACCTACTATGAGACCGCCAGACGTATCTTCGGCCATCGATATGTAGGTCGCCCCATGCGCAAGCTTAATTGGAATTAATTTGGACCAACGAAATTGATCGAGTCCACGACTGGACGTCACCCAGACATCTCTTTCGCGATCTTCGAACGGGGTGGCACTGAAGTCATCGCCCAACCCGTCCCGTTCCGTATAGTGGTCGAGCGCATCTTCGGAGGTCTTGCGGTTGGAAGGTAACTGATTTGGAAACGGCGCCCTCAGGAGACCATCTCCAACGGTTGCTATCCACAACGCTCCGTCGTGCGTAAATGTTATGCCCAATGACCTCGCGACAATGAGGGGGTACTCCCTTAGGAGAGTGCCATCGGGTCGAGTGACCTTGCGAACCCACCCTCTGACGCTCGCCATCCAAACCGACCCGTCAGGGGCATCGGTGATATCGACATTCTCGGAGATCGTGGCGTCCGCCGTTTGGAATTGGCTTTGCCCCAGGGGACGATACAGAAGTCCTGCTCTGGTATTTACCCACAAGGTGCCTCGATGATCGACAAAGACGGTCTCTGGATAACTCGAAGCTCGATCATAGTGCGGCCCAACATCAATCCAATGTGCTCCTTTAAGACACTCAAGCCCGTAATCGGTCGCCGCCCACATAGTTCCGTCTGGTGACTGCGCAAAAGCCAAAATGGTTCCAGGATGAAGAAGATCGGGGCTTCCGTAATTTCTTACCTCGCCATTCTTGAGAAAACTCGCACGTACTCCCATTCCTTGATGTGCAATCCATAAACCGCCATCCTTGGTGGCGAGGAGTGCGCTGATCCTGCCGGAGAATACTTCTGCTCCTCGATTCGGCTCGTAGCGTTCGAACCTTACGCCATCAAAACGGAAAAGACCTTCGCCCGTGCCCAGCCAAAGATAACCGTCGGGTGTCTGCTGGATCGCGATGACGTCCTTGGGGACGCCTTCCCGGACTGTCCAGCGCGTGTGGTACAAGCTTTTGATCGGTCGGTTTATAGATTCACCGACGCAGCACTCGCACAAGGCAATCGCGGTGAATGCCAAAAGACCGAGTCTTAAGGCGATTGCGCTCAGTCTCCATCTCCCGGATTTCGAGTAGTTTCTCATGTAAATTTGAGGCCAAGTCATCGACGCGGCACAGAAACAGCCACGTATGTACCGCCTGAAGAACCATCGTCTCGGTCAGACCACAAATAATAAAGAATATAAGGCGGGTTGTGCCGCACGTTAAGGTCACAAAATTCGGGTGGCAACGACGACGCAACCAATTCCCCCTCGAATTACCTAGTCGCCTGGCTACTTTTCTCCTTTCCGAGCCAATTCGGAGGCCCTCTGGTGCAAACCAAGGGGGTCGGCCAAAGAGATCAACTGTCCTAAGTGGCAGATAAACAGGAATCTAGGATGGTCACTGGGGCAATGTAAACGATTTTGTAGCTGTGAAAACCTCCAGAATCCACAAACTTCAACAAGTTAAGATTTGCAAATAGCTGATTTTACAGGGCTTAAAAAACGTAGAGACCCTGGTCCCGAACCAGATTCAGCTGGTTGTTGAAATCTGTTGAAATCGAGTGAAATTAACTGTTTTCGATTGAACGCGTTGCGGCCATCCTGTTGAAAGCTGTGGTTCTGAATGGTTCTAGAGTGCTTTGACCGCTATGATTTCGACTACACCTGCGTCTCAATTTGTGGGGTCAGTCCATGCTTGCTAGCCACGGTCAATTCCCATCTTCATTTCATCATTCTTGATCGGCTGTTCAGAAAAGCCTAACTGACCTTGCCCGCTCCCGTCCTTTAGCATTCGGCGATGTCCCACCACGGCCGGATTCTGAAAAGTCGATTTTCGCTGGCTTTCCGGTACCAAAATCCCAGGCGAAACCATTGCTCTCGAGTTATTACTCAAGTGGTAACTGACGGGTAGGCGATCATCCACTCGGAGCCGCGCCGATATGTGGGAAAAGGCTTGCAATGCCGACTTGAACGAAGCCGCTGCGGCGGCGGACGCTTCCGCGTGCGGTTGAACCAGCTTTTTCGGCTATCGGGGTAGTTTGGTTCGCAGAGAAGGAGGATTCTCTGTGAACCAACTACGTCAGCTCATGATTGAGGAGTTGCATCGCCGCAACTTCGCCGCTACCACCATCCGCACTTACCTGCACGGTGTTGAGCACTTCAGCCGATACTTTCATCGCCGGCCCGATCAGCTTGGTCCGGAGGAGATACGCAAGTATCAGGCAGCCCTGTTCACCCAGTTCAAGTTCAGCCCCAACACGGTCATCCTGCGGCTGGCGTCGCTGCGCTTCTTCTACATTCACGTGTTGAAGCGCAACTGGAGCATCGCCGAGACGCCCTATCCGAAGAAGATGCGGCACCTTCCCGGTGTGCTCAGTCAGGAAGAGGTCGCGCGGCTGATCGAAGCTGCGGATACACCCTTTCACCGCATCCTGCTGATGACGCTCTATGCCACCGGAGCCCGCCGCGCAGAAGCGGCCCGCCTGAAGATCAGCGACATCGACAGCCAGCGGATGGTGGTTCACATCCACGAGGGCAAGGGCGGCAAGGACCGCGACGTTATGCTCAGTCCGAAGCTGCTCGAAGAGCTGCGCGTCTACTGGCGCGGACTGCGGCGCAAGCCGAAGGAGTGGCTCTTTCCCGGCAACCGCTGGCACACGGCAAGTTACCCTGTGACAACCAAGGTCCTCTGGTCTGCCTGCCAGATCGCTGCCGAGCGCGCCGGCCTCGACAACAGGCGCATTCATCCCCACACTTTGCGCCATTGTTTCGCGACCCATCTTCTTGAAGCCGGCGCCGACCTGCGCACCATCCAGATCCTGCTCGGCCACCGAGACCTCGAAGTAACGACCATCTATCTGCATCTGTCCCAGCGGCACTTGAGCGCAACCGCCAGCCCGCTCGATGCTCTGTCGTTCCCATCGCAAGGAGCACACAAGCACAGTTGAAAAACCGGCCTCTCGTGGAGATGGCCGACATTGTTCGCTGTGCCGGACAGGCATTTATCGAACACAGCCGCAGGTGGATCAACTGGCAACACCGGAAGGTGCTGCTGGCCATCGTGCGCTGCCGCACGGCCGCGCTGGGCGGGCATCGCGACCGCTGCTCCGGCTGCGGACATACGACCACCATCTCCTACAACTCGTGCCGCAACAGGCATTGCCCACGCTGCCAGGGCAACGCGCGCCGACGCTGGCTCCAGGCGCGCGAACGGGAGCTGCTGCCTACTCGATATGTCCACGCCGTCTTTACTCTGCCGCGGGAACTGGCTCCGCTCGCACTGCAGAACAAAAGGCTGATCTACAACCTGCTCTTTCACTCCAGCGCCGAGACCCTGCTTGAAGTCGCTCGCGATCCACGGCATCTTGGCGCCGAGATCGGCTTCTTCAGCGTGCTCCATAGCTGGAATCAGCGCCTGCAGTTTCATCCGCATATCCACTGCGTCATTGCTGGCGGCGGTCTGGCACCGGACCATTCAAGTTGGATCTCCGCCCGACGCTCCTTCTTCCTTCCCATCGGCGTGCTCAGCCGGGTCTTCCGCGGCAAGTTCGTCGCTGGACTTCGCGACGCATTCCATCGCGGTGAGCTCCAGTTCCACGGCAGCCTGCTGCCACTCGCCGAGCCGCGCGCTTTCGCTCGATGGCTGCGGGTACTGTTCCGACACGACTGGGTCGTCTATTCCAAGAGGCCGTTCGGCGGACCGGAACACGTGCTGCGCTATCTCGGCGCATACACCCATCGCGTCGCCATCTCCAACTCCAGGCTGGTCGCTCTCGCCGATGGCAACGTCGCCTTCCGCTGGCGCGATTCCGCGCACGGCAACAAAAAACGGCTCATGACTCTCACTGTCGCTGAGTTCCTGCGCCGCTTCCTGCTACACGTACTGCCGCCAGGTTTCGTCCGCATCCGTAACTTCGGTTTCCTCGCCAACCGCAACCGCGCTTCGCTCCTGCCGCTGTGTTTCCAACTGCTCGGCGGCTCAGAAAAGATGCCTGCTTCGGTGGCATCACCGTCCACCGATCAGACCCGCTCACTCTGGAACTGCCCAGTCTGCGGCGCAACCATGCGCGTCGTCGAACGGCTCTCCGCCGCGCAACTGATGCTTCGCTCGCCACCTCAACCAGACCGGTGCGCCGCTTGAACATCTGTTCCCACCCTCGGCTTCTACCCGTGCTTCGGCGCGCTCGCGGACTCCTTGTCTCATCCGCGCAAAACCCCTTGGATGCCAGCCTCTCCAGGCTCCAGTTCACCCCTCCGCAAGCCACCATCCTGCTCCATCCGCCCTTCAGGCCTTCAGACTGCACCCAACTCAGTCTGTTCCCAATCCCTCTGCACCCACGCAGACCGATGCAAAGTACATAGGCTTCCGTGAGGGCGGCTTCCTTCAAGTCACTGTATCCGAAGCGCCCCGCCAAACTGCGTGCAACTGCGCACCGTTGCGTCGCGGGGCGCTCCAGATACAGCACTAAGACATATCAGGACAAATGTTGTCGCGGCGGAGCCGGGGCGTTTTCGAAGAGGCCGGCCGAATGACTAGGTGCAACGTGGTCCAAACCGACTTTTCCAGCGCAGGCAGTGCTCCCGAGTCAATCCTTCGCTTCGGGCTTCAGCCAATCAGAGGAGTGTTTTTCAATCGCGATTCTTACCAGCTGGCTTCGCGTTCTTACGCCTGCCTTGCGAAACAGCTCCTGGATCACGGCCTTGGTGGAACTCTCTGAGGTCTTCAGCTTCCATGCAATTTCCTTGTTGGCGAGCCCGTCCAGAATGCCGCGCAGCACTTCGCTCTGGCGAGGAGTGAGAGGCCGTGCGTGTTCCATGCGATCATTCTGGGCGTTTCTGGCCGCGAGAAGAGAACGGACGGCCACCGAGTCCATCCAAAGCTCGTTGTTCGCAACCCGGTGGATCGCAGCGACGAGCTGATCCGGGTCGCTATGCTTCAGAAAGATTCCCGAAGCACCGCCTTCCATGACTTGAAGAGTTGCCGCATCGCTCATGCCTGCCGTGACCATGAGAACTCTCACCGTGCTGTGGCGGCGCTTGAGATCGACAAGCAGGCGGTATCCCTGTTCGTCGCCGAGATCGTAATCGAGCAGGACCACATCAGCGGGCGTTGCCGACAATGCGGAGATGGCCCCTTCAACGGTCGCGCACTGACCGACGATGCGGAAGCCGGAGGTGGTTTCAAGGAGCCTGCCGAGGCTTTCGCGGAAGAGGCCGTGATCGTCCACCATCAGTATTCTGATTTGGCCCATCGCTCTTCCTGCTCGAGTGAAACGGTCGGGGTCAAGTATACCGTGAAGCAAGCGCCGTCTTGAATGGGCTGGTAGCGCAACTCGCCGCCGAAGGAGCGCAGAAACGCCTGCGACAGATAGAGGCCGAGACCGGTTGCCTCCGCGCCGGCCTGGAAGGGATGAAAAAGATGCTCGGGGTGAGCGACGCCACCGCCGTTGTCCCGGACTTCAACGAGGATCCGATCGCTCTCGCTTCTTGCGGCAAGGGAAAGCTCCCGAATCTCAGTTCTTGCGAGAGCCCGAACACTGTTGGTGATCAAGTTGAGAAAGACCTGCATGAGGCTCGACCGATCGGCCCACACCAGGGGCAAGCCGGGCTCAACAACCCATTGCGCACCAATGCTCTCTTCCTGCAAGGAAGGCGTGACTACAATTTTCAATTCATCGAGCAGGATGGTGAGATCTACTTCGGCTGCCTCGGTGGCGGTCTGGCGGAGATTCACGCTGGCGATGCGCTCCAGCGCGACGGCTAGGTTGCCCAGCGCATCGAAATCCTTGTTTCCGGCGAGCAATCCGTCTCGCTCAAGATTCTGGTGCACGACGGCAATGGCTCCGCACACATTGCGAATCTCGTGGAAGACAGCGCCGATGGCGATGCGGGAACCGGCGAGAAGCTGATTGAGGCCGGCGACCTCGTGGGTGCGAAGATCCTCCGATGCATCGAGCACCATCGCGGTGAGACGCGTTCCGGCATTGGTCCGATAAGTGGAGAAACAGATGTCGGCGAGAAATGTTTCGCCATCTTCGCGCTGGCCGCGCGCCTGCATCACGGTGCGCAGAAACTGCTGAGAGGAGTCCTGTACAGAGATGTTCGCCAGCGCGGGAAGATGGCGATGAATGAACCTTCCTGGAAGCTCTCCCGAAGGCACAGCGAGCAGCCGGTGCGCGGCTTCATTGGCCGTGACGACAGATCCGTTTGCGTCGGCAGTGAGGATGGCGACCGGACTGCTTTCGATCAAGATCCTCAGTTGCTGTTCAGCCTCGCGGCGCGCATCGCTCTGGCGTTCGATCTCATGCAGGTGCTCCTCGGTGATGCGGCGGTTTCGACTTACCTCGCGAATGAAGAAACCTGCTCCGGCAAAGGCAGCGAAATAAAGCACGTCGCGGGAGATGCCGGACCGCAGATTCCATGCCAGGTCGCTGAAGGTTTCCGCAAAGTAAGTGCATAGGGCGGCAACGGCGCAAATCTGCCACCGGGCCAAAACGCTTCCAACCATGAGCATGGGAACCAGGTAGAGGAAGCCGAGCAGAACCTCAGCCACTACCCACGAGTCCAGCAGCGCAATGGCGGCAATCAAGACCCCGGCACTGATCAGGACAGATCGCTTGTTGCCTTTGAAAAGCAGGTCGTACATACGTCCCTGTGAGCCCCTCCGCCGAGGAACGGTATAGCTGCCTGAATTGTAGATACCCGGTGAGACGCAGGGCATAAAGATTCTTGAAAAGCCGTTGAATTGGCCAAAAGATAGGGTCTCCCGAGCAAAAAGATCAGGTTGACTGGCCTGAAAGATAGTGCAGCGCGCGCGTGCGAGCACACTATGCTGATGCAGTCCGTCGCGTTCCTCTCAGACATGAGTGCGACTGCCCGGCGTTGAACTGCATTCCAGATGAAATTTCGAAGGTTCCCATGCAAACAATTAAGGCGCCCGCGCCCGGACTTCCGCGGCGCTGGGATTGCGGGGCTCGTGCTGGCTACGGCCTTGCAGGCTGCGGCGCAGCAGAGCTTCACCTGGGAGCAGATCGAGGCGAAGTTTGAGGCGGCCAACCCCGCATTGAAGGCCGATGCCGATAACGTGGACGAGATGAAGACCGAGGAGATCACGGCCTATTTTCGCCCCAATCCTCAATTCACTCTAGCGGCAGACGGAACGCAGATTGCGCCCCACGATGGAGTCTGGACGCCGTTCAAGGGCACGTTCGAGCAACCCAACTTCAGTTATCTCCACGAGCGCGACCATAAGCGCGAACTGCGCCTGAAGAGCGCGCAGGAAGGCACGCGCATCTCCGAGGCTGAGCACGAAGACCTGAAACGAAATCTTGAGTTCGATTTGCGCGCGGCTTTTGTGGTTACGCTTGAAGCCAAGACGGTTCTTGAACTGGCCAAAGACGACCTGGCCTACTACGACAAAATCATTGAGATCAGCCGCGCACGATTCAAAGCCGGCGACCTGGCGCGAATCGACCTGGATCGCATCGAGCTGCTGCGCGTGCAATACGAGGTCGAGATTCAATCGGCCATCGTCAACTTGCGCACTTCAAAAATCCAACTGCTGCAACTGATGAACGACCGCACGCCGGTGGAGCAGCTTGATGTGACCGGCGCTTTCGATTTCTCCGCCGAGCTTAGGCCGCTGGACGATTTCCATGAGATCGCGCTGGCCACGCGGCCCGATCTCGCGGCGGCGCTCGAAACGATTGAGCAATCGGAGACCAATCACAAGCTGGCCGAAGCCAACGGCTCGACCGATCCGACGTTCGGCGTCTGGTACACGTATAACTCGTCGAACAATAACCCGAATGGCATACAGACTCTGGGTGCAAGCGTGAGCGTTCCGCTGCGCATCTTCGACCGCAACCAGGGCGAGAAGCAGCGCACGACGATCGACATCGACCACAGCCGGCAGGCCGGCGAAGCGGTGCGCGCGCAGGTGTTCAGCGACGTTGACTCGGCCTATGCGCAGGTGGAAAGCGACATCGAGCTCCTGAAGCCCTACAAGGCGCAATACATGGACCAGGCGCTGCGGGTGCGCGACACCGTTACCTACGCTTTCGAACGCGGAGGCGCCTCGTTGATGGATTTCCTCAGCGCGCAGAGTGATTACCGCGCCGTGCAACTGGCCTACACGCAATTGATCGGCACTTATCTGACTGCCGCAGGGCAACTGAATCTTGCCGTGGGACGCGAGGTGATCCAGGAATGAGCGGGTCTATTTTGAAAGCGGCCAGCTGCCTTGCCGCGTGTCTTTGGCTGGCGGCCTGCCAAAAGAAATTCGATCCTGCGGGCGGCGCGGCTTCCGCGGCACAGGTGGTCGAGGCCGGCAACGCCGGTCTGGTGAGCGTTGAAAATCCTGCTCAGTTTTTGCTGGTCGCGGCGGATCGGATCGAAGTTCCGGACAAGATGAATGTGACCGGCTCGGTGTTTCCCGACATCTCCCGCGAAGTGCCGGTGATCTCGCTGGCCAACGGTCGCGTGGTGGACATCAAGACCCGGCTCGACGACAACGTGAGGAAAGGGCAACTGCTGATGACGGTGCAGAGCGCCGACGTGACCGGCGCGTTCGACACCTACCTGAAAGCCGCCAACGATGAGCAGTTTGCGAATAAGGCCTGGATTCGCGCCCAGGATCTCTTCAAGAATGGCGCAATTTCGCAGGCCTTGCTCGAGCAGGCCGAGGACACTGAAAACGACGCCAAGGCCGACCTGACGGCGGCCGAGGAACAGTTGAAGATCCTGGGCGTGGACAAGAGTCATCCCGTGAACGTGGTCAACGTGTACGCGCCCATCTCCGGCGTGGTGGTGGCCCAGAACGTGACCAATGCGGCCGCGGCCGGCGTGAACCTGTCAGGATCGGCGACGGCTTTCACGATTGCGGACCTGAGCAGCGTGTGGATTGTTTGCGATGTCTACGAGAACGACCTTCCGAAGATCCAGCTGGGGCAGGAAGCGCAGATCCGGATTGAGGCGTATCCCGGCAAGATGTTGAGCGGCCGGGTCAATGATATCGGGCCGGTCCTCGACCCGACGATCCGCACCGCGAAGGTCCGCATTGAAGTTCCGAATCCCGGCGTGCTTCGGCTGGGAATGTTTGTAACCGCAACGCTGCTGAGCCGCGCAACGGAAACGCACGCGGTTGTGCCGGCAGGCGCCATTCTTCACCTGCACGATCTTGACTGGGTCTTTGTTCCC
Organism: uncultured Acidobacteriaceae bacterium; assembly: GCA_963770555.1. Classification (GTDB taxonomy): domain Bacteria; phylum Acidobacteriota; class Terriglobia; order Terriglobales; family Acidobacteriaceae; genus Telmatobacter. Next base: position 355,388 of record CAVYQC010000005.1, on the reverse strand, counting down.
GCCGGCCAGGGGCAATTCAAGCGGGTGGAAGTGGCGGGCGGCGACATGTTGCCGGGAGACAGACAGGAGATTCTCTCCGGCGTAGCACCGGGGGAGCAGGTTGTCGCGAATGTTCTGGCTCTGGAAGAAACGGCGGAGGCGCAATGATCAAGAGGCTCGTCGATTTTGCGCTCGACAACCGGCTTCTGGTGATTGCGATCGGCATTCTGCTGTTCGCATGGGGCGTGGTCTCGTTCCATCGTTTGCCAGTCGAGGCCTATCCCGACGTTGCCAACAATTATGTCGACGTGATTGCGCAGTGGCCGGGCATCTCTGCCGAGCAGATCGAGCAGCAGGTCACGATTCCCATTGAAGTGGTGATGAACGGCATTCCTGGAGTGGCCCACGTCCGCTCGTGGTCGATCTTCGGGCTCTCGACCGTGGAGATGGTCTTCGGCGAGGACACGTCGGACTTCGAGAATCGCGAACGGGTGCTGGAACGGCTTTCGCAGGTGACGCTGCCACCCGGAGTCACTCCGCAGATGGGGACGGACTGGAGCCCGGTGGGACAGATCTATTTCTACACGCTGGAAAGTTCCAATCCAGAGTACGACGTCATGAATCTGAAGTCGCTCGAAACCTGGGTGGTAGAGAAGAATCTGAAGTCTGTCCCCGGCGTGGTGGACATCAACCCCTTCGGCGGGCCCACCCGCGAGTACCAGGTCCGCATCGAACCGGAGAAACTCGTCGACTACGGACTCAGCATCGGCCAGGTGGAGCAGCAACTCACCAATAACAATGCGAATGCGGGCGGCAGCTTTATCGAGGAGGGAAGCCAGCAGGTCAACGTGCGGGAAGTGGGACTGGTCAAGGACATTCAAGACATCGAGAACACGGTGATTACCACCAAGAGCGGCACACCGCTGCGGGTGAAGGAAATTTCCGAAGTCACGCAGGGTCCGGAGATCCGGCTGGGACGGTTCGGCCGGGCCGCGCATTTGCCGGACGGGAGAATCCTCGACAACGACGACGTTGTTTCAGGCATCGCGGCGCTGCAAAAGAGTGACGATGCGCAGCCCACGCTGGACGGTATTCATCGGAAGGTGAAGGAACTCAATGAACAGATCCTGCCCAAGGGGGTGAAACTCGTTCCGTTCATCGACAGGAGCGATCTACTCCACTTCACGACCCACACCGTTCTGCACAATCTGGGCGAGGGAATTTTCCTGGTCGTGGTCATTCTGTTTCTCTTTCTCGGCAACGTGCGCGGCGCCATCATTGTGGCGCTCACTATCCCGTTCTCGCTGCTATTTGCCGCCATCTGTCTCGACCTGAAACATATTCCGGCCAATCTGCTTTCGCTGGGCGCGTTGGACTTCGGCATGGTGGTCGATGGCGCAGTCGTCATGGTGGAGAACATTGTGCGCCATCTTGCCCGCAAGGAAGAAGACGGACGAACGGCGCTCGTAAGGATCACGGAAGCCGCGCATGAGGTGCAACGGCCGGTCTTCTATGCCATCGGCATCATCATCACCGCCTATCTGCCCATCTTCACTCTGCAGGCGGTGGAAGGACGCTTGTTCCGGCCCATGGCATGGACGGTGGCTTTCGCGCTGTTGGGCGCATTGACGTATTCCATGATTCTCGCCCCGGTTTTGGCAAGCCTGCTGTTCAGCAGGGGTGCAAAGGAATGGAAGAACCCGGTGATGGAGTTTCTTAGGGCGCGATACCGCCGCGGCGTCAAATGGGCCATCCATCACCACGGATTCACCATTGGCGTGGGCGTCACGGGCCTGGTGATCGCTGTCTACCTCGCATTTGGCGGCGTTATCGGATCCGAGTTCCTTCCGCACCTGGATGAGGGCGCGCTTTGGGTGCGCGGCGAACTTGACCAGAGCGCCGGGCCGAGCGAAGGCATCCGCGTGGCCAACGACGCAAGGATCCTGCTCTGTTCGTTTCCTGAAGCCACCGATTGCACCAGCCAAACAGGCCGTCCAGACGATGGCACCGACCACACCAGCTTCTTCAATACCGAGTATTTTGTCGGCCTGAAGCCGAAAGAAGAATGGCGCCCCATCTTTCACCAGAACAAAGACAACCTGATCGCGGCCATGAACTTTGAGCTTACGCAGAAATTCCCTGGCGTCATCTGGGGTTTCTCGCAGCCCATCGAGGACAACATGGAGGAAGCGGTCAGCGGGGTCAAGGGCGAGCTTGCCACCAAGGTTTACGGAGACGACCTGCACGTACTCGAAGACAAGGCCAACCAGGTTGCGGCGGTGATGGGCAAAGTGCGGGGAATTGAGGACCTGGGAGTCCTCAACGTTACCGGGCAGCCGGACCTGAATTACGTGGTGGACCGGCAGGCCGCGGCGCGCTGGCAGATCAACGTCGCAGACATTCAGGATGCTATCCAGACTGCGGTCGGAGGCACCGCTCTCACCCAGGTTCTTCGGGGCGAAGAGGTTTATAACCTCACATTGCGCTATCTCCCTCAGTATCGGGATACACGCGAAGCCATCGACAACATCCGCCTGTTATCGCCCTCCGGCGAGCGGGTTTCGCTGGCTCAGCTCTGCCAGATCCGCGAAGCCGACGAGGGCTCGGAAATCTATCGCGAGAACAACCAGCGCTATGTCGCCATCAAGTACAGCGTCCGCGGACGCGCCCTCGGCGATGCGGTGAGAGAAGCGATTCAAAGCGTAAACGCGCAGGTAAATCTTCCACGCGGCTATCACATCGCATGGGAAGGCGAATACCAAAGCGAAGTGCGGGCAGAAGCGCGGATGCTTATCATCGTACCGCTAACGGTGCTGCTGATCTTCATCATCCTGTACTCGATGTACAAGTCCTTCAAGTGGGCGATCTTGATTCTGGCCACGGTGGCGATGGCCAGCATCGGCGGCCTGCTGGTGCTCCTGATTACCCGGACCAACTTGAGCGTCTCCTCGGAAGTAGGCTTCCTCGCCCTGTTCGGCGTCTCCGTGCAGACCGGGGTCATCATGCTCGAGTACATCAATCAGCTCCGCGCGCGAGGCAATTCAATCGAGGAAGCGGCTGTCGAAGGTGCGGTCCTTCGGTTGCGCCCCATCATGATGACCATGCTGGTCGCCACGTTGGGCCTTCTTCCCGCCGCCTTGTCCCATGGCATCGGCTCCGATTCTCAGCGCCCCTTTGCCATTGTCATCGTTGGCGGGTTGATCACCGATCTGGTGATGAGCATATTCCTGCTCCCGACACTTTACGTCTGGATCGCGCGGGACAAGGATGTTCTGCCTTCGCCCGAAATGGAATCCGAAGTCTAGCGCCCGCTCGGCGCCAACGCAGATAACCGATCGATCGTGCGTGGTTGAGTCAATGACCAAATGTGATGCAAAACGAAGTCCACGAACATTCGGGCGGCGCTTCGCGTCGGTCGTTCTCTGGTTAGGTGTTGGACTTACCTTGACGTTACTTCTTTGGACCTTTGTCATCGTATTTGGTTATATCTTGCAACAATGGCGCGGACGATAAGCCGCCGAGAACGCGCGTCATGCGTGAAGGAAGCACGCGCTTTTCTTTTCCGAGGATCGGTACGTCCCGGCAAGCACTCCAGGGTCCAGGATTGAGGTTGCGCCTGGATGGTCGCCTATCCGGACAGCACCCCATTTACAGGCTGATGTCCGTGTAGCAGGTGATCCAGGAGGGATGGCGATCCGCGTCAGATAGCGGGGGCCAAAATTCGTCTCTGGTAGCACGAGCCGCAAAGCACGGGCTTACCCTGAATGGGTATGAAGGGGACCGTGGTGTCTGCTCCGCACGCGGCGCAGTTCGTATGTGTCTGAGGGCGAATTGAAGTGCCTGGAAAATCTGTACTCAACAAAACCTTCAACAACCACAAAGTTCCACAGCTCAACCAGCATATTCTCACCTGACTGTAGACGATTTCGTAACTGTCACTGCATCCATACTCGCAGCGAATACTCAATAAAGACGCATCTTCCAGCGCTAGAGCACCTGGGCCAAAACCAGAGGGTCTATTTTTGAGTCTGCTCAAAGCCTGTAAGCTATTGAAAATAATGGTCGGGGAGAGAGGATTTGAACCTCCGACCCCCTGGTCCCGAACCAGATTCAGCCGCTTATTGAAGCCTGTTGAAATTGAGTGAAAAATAACTGCTTTCGATTGAATGGTTTGTGGCTGCGATGTTGAATGCTGTTGAACTTCGATGTATCAGGATGCTTTGACCGCCACAATTTCATCTACAGTCGCGCCTCTCCTCTTCATTTTCGGACTTTCATCTCTTCGAGAATTCCTTCACGCAGGGCTACGTAATTTTTGTTAGTTCCATCGAGTGCGATCGCCTTATCGATTTCCGCCAGCGCTCGTTGATAGTCATTTTCCTCCTCAGCATGGAGGCTGTCCATCGCGTAGCTATTTGAGGCAGACGGATCAAGGTGTATGGCCTCCTGCAAATCATGATCGGCCGGAGAATATTGTCCGCTCCTCATTTCGGCGCTAGACCGCAGAACTAGGGCCGACACGTAATAATCTCGGCGCATTCTATTGGGATCGGAAGAACAACTCCCGGTGGCATGGGCCAAGGGAAATCCGAAGGGTGGCGTTTTACCGCGAATAAGATTGATTTCACTAGTAAAAGACCGCTGGGAATCTGAGTATGCTAAGTCTGCCAGTTGTTCTTCACCCAACTGAAAGTACGCAACGGCATACGTCGGTTCTAGACTCAATGCATTTCGAAGATGCTTATATCCTTCATGTCTCCTACCAACTTCGAAAAGGGCGCTCGCAATCGAGAGTTCAATACTAGCGTCAGACGGGTCGAGATGCGAAGCCATGTCGAGATCAGCAAGTTCTTCATTGTAGGCTTTGTCATCGTCATATTCCCCGGCACGTAACTCATATAGATAGGCGCTTGGTTCTCTCTCAATGGCCTGATCCAGGTCTTGGATAGAGCGCTTGGTGTCACCCGTCAAAGCTTCAATCCCAGCCCGCGTGGCATAGGCAGCCACACTTGGTACCCGTCGAATAAGCTCGTTGACAGCGAGTAGTGCCAGCCCGAACTGTTTTGTCCCCATATATCTGTTAGCCGTCGTGAGAAGAGTAAACCCGTTCATATCCGGCGGTAGCGAAGAACCGTGGCCTGGTTGTGACTTCGTAGCTAGCTCGATCCGCTCATGGTCGAATTCGTTCAAGCTGGGATCGTCGTCTCCGATCCTCCGTGCGTATTCAAGGTCGTCTTTTGCTTTATCAAGTTCACATAATGCAATATGTAATCTGATTCTCGATGGCAATTCAACAGGCGTTGGATTGACCTTCGTCAATATATTGCCCAAAAATACTGCCGAGTCCTTCTCATCCCCGAATTGCCAGTACCCTTCTCCGCACAGGCTTATCGCATCGAGGGGCGCACCGCTAATCTGATGAACCTGCTCGCATAACGAATTAAACCTTGCGAAATCCAATTGCTCAGCATCGATCGCCGCCTCCATTGATAAGGCGATGGCCCGCAATTTGTCATCGTTTGTTCTAGTTGAGGCCATTACGAGGTCTTTACGCGCATTTGCCACGTCGAACATGAGTACCCTTGCAAACGCGCGATAGAGGAAAAGGTCTCCCGACCCGACGAGCTCATTATTTGCCGGATTGTTCTTGATGGCTTGATCGATTTCCTGGGCAAAACCATCAAAGTCCCCCCTTTGCAACCTTGCCAGTCCGACCGTGATCCGGACGAGCGTGGCGAACTTTTCGGCAAGCTGATACTGCGATCCCAAATCCTCCAGGCGTCCCATCGGAAGGCGCATTAGAGCGGCCTGTTCCCCAAACGTCATTGGCCACTGCACCTCTTTATTTGAAATTACAGGGACATACGATGCATAGAATGGCGCATCCTGAGTTGATCCCATATACCCCCAAATGACCGCCGTCGCATTCTTTGCCCGCCCGATTCGGCGAGCTTCATCGGCTGCTGCATCACCGGCTTCGGAAATCACCTGATCCGATCCTTCGATATCAATATCTTCTCTGGTATTGAGCTTGGCTAGTTCCAATACCGTCGCAATGGTGTGTCCGAGGTATTTATTAGGCTCAGGTCCATTAAATTCCAAGACCAATATCTTCGTTCGTGGAGTCCCCATATTGTCCAAATTGGAGGCCTTTGGCGTTGGAGCATGTCCCGACTGGATGCTGATATCGCGGGATTGGAACTGATCGCTTGCAACGCTCAGGCATATCAACGACGAAAGAATCAGAGTTGCAAATCGCGGTATTAGAGTTGCGAAGCGACCTCTCGTCGAAGGCGAGAGCTTACTTAAGGATTCATCATGCAAGTGGTCAAGATGTCCATTGTTAGCAAGGGATCCCGCTATTTGGCCATCAGCGAGCGATCCACTTAGACTTCCATCCTCCTTGCCAGAGCAGGCTGTCTCTTTTGAGTCCAAAGTCGGCTGGCTAGTCGCAGGCACGACGCTTCCACTAGGAGCATCCTCTGCCTGCAATGTGCGATCACTCTCACCGACGTATTCAACTTCCGGAACGATCGTATATGGCCCCGAAACAATGAACGGTTCGCAACCATCGTCTTCAAAAATGTCGCGCAATCGTTTTATGGAATGATGGAGGTCATCGAGACCCCCCTTTGCTCCCCATGCATAATCAACGATTTGCTCGTTTTTATAGCGTTCCTTGCGGAAGCGCTTTTCCAGGAGGAATTCCAATACTTTGCCGTCTGGTCGTCCAAGGCGGTGTTGGGTCACCGCGCCGAATAACCTTCTTGTGTACGGTTCGAATTCTATTCCTCTAAATCTCCAGCGCATTTTCCAGTCTCCCAATACGCTCGATCAGGATAAATCAGGCGTCTTTTCATCCGCCTTCCTAGATAATTCAGGCGGATGCTCGCCAACCTTGCCTCTGATAGGCATGAAAAAGGGCCAAGCGTTTACGAGACGCCTGACCCCTCCCGCAGATCTTCGCGGGACGTGCCAGTCATGAGGTGCAGTCATGGCAAGCACGCGCCGGGAATCCACTGCGCATCAGCGCAGTGAAAATGCCGTAGAATCAGCAGGATCTGGCTCGATGCCTGCTTTGGGCTCCGGCCCCCACCATTCAACCTCCGCTGATGCAATCTGTCAAGGATTCACCCACCTTAATCTCCCCATTAGAGAGCCGATGATTTCCTGCATCGGCGGTGTAGCAGACCAAGCTTCTTCCTCCCATTCGAAAACAAATGGATCGACCATCAGCTTGATCCACGGCAACCTGGCCGGTGAGAGACTCTTTTCGGTCTCCATCTACCCGGGACACACGGCTGAGTTGCGGACCCCACCAACGTGGCAGCAGTTCTTCTCGTTCGCACTGAAGAACGCCGATCTCTTGTTAAAGCCCGCGCACGCGCTTGGAAGTTGGCTCGACGACGATTGGACACATAAGCACGTACTCGACGTAGTGGTCGTCCTTTCTGATCGTGAAGAAGCTCTAGATCTCGGTGCGCGCTTCGATCAACGTTCAATCTACAGCCTTGAACTGGGGCAGGTCATCGTAGTCCCGCGCTCGTCCCACATATCTGCCGCGATACTCGTTGAGGCAGGCAATGACTAGAGTATTGCTCATCGACGATAACGCCGATCACGCTGAGCAAGCCGGCATCATTCTCGCCCGGCGTGGGCTCGCCGTTACCCGCGTTACGAATATTGCTGACGCAATCGATAGGCTTCAGGCCGGGGCACGCACGTGGGAGATTGTCATGCTTGTCGTCGATGACCTTGCTCGACCTTGGACTACCTTACTAAATAGCTTGCAAGAGGCTGCTTGGCAGAGGGCAATGCCCGAGGTGCCCCTCTTCCTTTGCGTGTCTAAGCGAGACCTGGGGGCGGACTTTCAACTGCGAATTGAACGCATGGGAGCGCACTATGCTTGCGAGCAATAGCTGGACGCCCATACTCAAAGCGGTGGACCTGCTCATCGCAGAGATTAACCATCTCCGGGCGGCGGGGTTACATTTCCGGATTACCTATCGCTTTGGGACGCCCCAAACTATCGGCCGCGTGCCCGGCCAGGAAATTTTCGCGATATTCCTTGTGCATCGTGGACGCGAATATCAATTGCGGCTTACGTTGGCGCAGCGTTTGGTTTTTGATTTTCTTGCGAATTATTGCCGGGTGGCGCAAAGCGCGCGCCAGATTGAGTTCGGAATCCGTACGAATGAGTTCTACTCGGCTCACGCGATGAACGCGACTGGTCGGGAGGGCTTCACGCGAAAAATCCCCCGCTCATCGATCACGGAACACATTCGGCGGATTCATACAGCTCTCGGGATTGTGTTTCGTGAAGCGGGACTAGGCATTGATCCCCACAGTGTCCTCATCGTGCAGGACACTGTGGGCAATGAAGCCCTCTACAAGCTGAAAGCGACAATCACTCACACCTTTTTTAAGCTTAGTTCTCCCGAACATCAACCGCTGCCGTGAGCGGCTATTCGAAGTTTGGCACGTCGCGCAACGAAGAATATGCCGCCAGGGTAGCGCCAGCCCTCACGAAATATGCCGCCCAGAAATCATGCAGACTTTGCCAGTAGGCAACTGACTCACCGGCGCCATCAACGCCATCGGCGTAGATAACAACACCGCCGAGATCGGCAAGCAATCTCCCGTCCGCCACCTGCTGCATCGCCGTAGCCGCCTGCACCGCAGGCTGGCGCTCAAGATTAAGGGCGTGGGTCGCTTGCTTCATGTCAGACAGCACAATGAGCACTTTACGATCACCATGCGGCGATCCGCGGAACACCTCAGAGGCCACCATGAGCGCGCCTAATATATCGGTCTGGGCATAGGACGGCGCGATCTTTGCCGAGCGTTCCCGCCATGCGTGTATGAGAGCCGCGCGACCGTCGGCCAACCGCTCCTTGAAATATCCCTCGTCGCCCGCAAGCTTGCCCGAAAGGATGAGGTAGGGGGTAGCAAAGCTGTCGTCCGTGATGCCAATGACGGTGATCTTGGCCCCCGGAGGCAACGCAGCGATGGTTCTACTTACGCTTTGCACATTCTTTTCAAACTCAGCTTTGCTGTCGTAGCCGACTACGGCGACCGAACGCGATAGGTCCATGAGAACAACGACATCTATGGGATTTGAGGCGGGCGTCTGGGCATGGGCCAAGATCCCAAGGGATAGCGCGATGATCACGACTTTTTGGAGCGCGCCACGCCTCATTCCGTTCAAGAGAGAACGATAAAACTCGCCCCAGAACCGGTGCTCGAACTCAACTCCGGCATTTTCGAGCACCCACACTTCATGCCCATGAACGATCATCTGTTCCCGTACGGCCGCAAGTTCACGCCGGAGCGCGGTTCCATCCTCGCCATCCACTGACCACAATTGGCCCGCCTCGTGCAGCGCGATGCCTGCGCCAATTTCAATGGCGAACGCGAGGAACGCCATCACGAGGCGCAACAGGCCGAGCGTCCGGTCATAGAACGTATTCTCGGGAACTGGCGGAGGCGCATCTTGAGCATTCTCGATCACGGCTGAAGGCGTGTTTGTCAGTTGCTGCGCCAGCAGGTCGCCCCGAATCTCAGCTAACAGGATCAAGCTCAGGATTGCAGAGACGCCGGCAACGGTCGCCAGCACGGTCACCAGCTTCGGACTTGCCCAGCGCTCAAGGATTCGATCCACAAGAAACGGGGTTACAATCGCAATGCCGATGCAATAGACCCAACCTTTCCATCCAAGTTCATACGGATCAAAGGCAAGCACTGAGAAGATAAATGCGGCTACGGTCAGGAGCACGGCGATTACATACCGGAAGATGGCCTTGAGCCTGCGCACCTGAACGGTACCGGGCGGGAGCGCGTGATAAACGCGCTCTTCAAGATCCCGCTCTTGTGCCTGCAACTGCCCGACCCGGGCGCGCAATGCGAGAATCGCAGGCCTGTTCGCCGTTTCGATCCGCTGCCGCTCGGAAGCACAGTAGCTCGCGCTATGGCGATCAACGTGATTTGCGGCGTCCAGTCCAAATCCTCCGCCGGATTGCCGTTGGTCATGAGTATCAATCATTTTTCCCTCCATAAATTGTGTTTGCCCAGGCGTGCCCGGGGCGCTATTCCTCTTCTCGTTTCTTGCGTGGCTGACGCCGTTGCCACCGAACACGCCAGATGTAAAACCCAACGGCCGCAACAACCGCCCTCTGCCACAGAGACATGCTGGACCATAGGCTGACAAAAACGGAAACAATCAAGATGAGGACAATGGCGATCCCCAGGATGGCTCCGCAGTGCTTCACGCAATCGGCGGGCTTTACGAAGCCGACCATGGTCGCGAGCGCCATGACAATGAGCGCAACGATGGCAAGCAATTCAATAATCGGCTCGCACGCCTGTACGATGTTGGGTACATGCATGACACACGCTCTGCATCAGAAAAAAGGGAGCCTTCGCGGGAAGGCTCCGGTTATAAAGAGCTAGGTTGCCTCCAGGACTTTCTTCGCCTGAAGCAACTTATTGAGCATCGATTTCTCGGTGTCGAGTTCAGCTTGTAGCTCGGCGACCTTTCGCTCCTGTTTTGAGATTTGCTCCAAGACGACCTCAACAGGCGATTTTGGCGTCCACGCACGACGTGTGCCTTCGGTCGTTGGCGCAGCAGATTTCGAAGTTTGGTCAGTTTTCTTTTCCGGGGTCACAACTCCCTCCTCTTGGGATTGCAGTAATAGAAGTAATCATGGGAAACACCGTTTAGGTGCACGGCAGTTTCTTCTGGATTACCTCTCGATTGAAGCGTGGGCGTTGCTTAGCAAGCCCCGTAGGACGCGCGATCACCGATCCTACGGCGTCACCGGGAAACAGTCACGCAGCAGGAGCATCAGGCTTCGCATCTTTGCGATGTCAGCTTCCACTCCGTCGAGCGTTCCGATCACGGCGCGGTCTTCGCAGCGGGTCAAATGATTCGCCACGTCTCCGAACCGTCGGAGCAGTTGATGGTTTAGGGTGTCAGCGTTCCGGAAGACCATCTCCCGAACCGCCGCTACCGGTGTTTGTGGGTCGTTCATTGGCATTCTCCTTTTCAGTCTTCTCTTTTGCCACCTCGCGTTGCGCAGCTGCCCAACGTTCGAGCTTCTGGATTGCTTCGCGCCGGACGCCAATTTCAACGTGCACGTAAATCGAGTTCACCTCCTCACCGCTCGAATGGCCCATGAGTGCTTTCCGAATTTCCATTTGCACCCCGGCTTCGAGCAATCTTGTGTTGAATGCGTGGCGTAGATCGTGAAACCGCAGGTAGCGCAACCCTGCCCGCCGCAATGCTCCTTTCCACGCCGTTTTGATCCTGCTGATTGGTTGGTCGTCGAACGTGAATACATCCCCTTCTGCTTTGCGGCGCGCTACAAGGTCAGCGAAAAGTCGCTCGGTGAGCGGAATTTCGCGCCCCTCCCCGCCCGCCGTTTTCGATTTCGTGACGTACAAAATCCGACGGGTGAAGTCCACGTGCTCCCATCGTTCCGCGAGAATCTCTCCGCGACGGAGGCCTCCATCGAGCGCGGCAACGATAATCGAGCGCAAATGCGGCGCGGCAGAAGCAAGAAGTTTGTCCTCTTCCGTGACCGTCAGCATCAAGCGCGGTTTGCGTCGCTCGCGCACCATAGGCACACGACTCAGCGGATTCGCGAGGAGAACGCCCTCGTCCACGGCCCAAAACAGCATGTGGCGAAGGCATTCGAGATCGCGGTTGATCGTCGTGTCTGAGAGGTTCTTCTTTGTCTTGTGCCGGAATGCCCGGTACTCTCTCGCGCCCGCTTTTGTGATGCGACCAAGTTGGGTCTCACCCCAGTACGGCAGGAGGAGCTTCAATCGGTCAATGTGGTAAGGCCGGGGAGAACCATCAGCGAGGAACCGTGCGGTGAGCTCACTAAAGGTCATCTCCGGTTTTGGTTCCACGACGCCCATACGAATTGAGTTCAACTCCTCCTTGTATTGCTGGTCGATACGTTCCGCCGTTCTGCGATTTGCAGTTCCCGTGGACTTCGCGTGCCGGATGCCGGCATCCCAGACGTAGCTCCAGTAAACGTTGCCCCGCTTGAAGAGTGCCAACGGGTCTCACCTCCTTTCTGTATTTGGTTTTCAAGGACCCACTGCACCACCTGGTTCCGGTAAAACGTAATGCGGCCGGTCTTGCCGATCCGGAAATGCGGCAAGCCCGACGGCAGACACCGCTGCCGTACGGTCCACACCGAGCAGCCAAGCAACCTAGCTACCTCGGTGATCGCGAGCGGTTCTCCCAAAATGTCCGGTGCGGTACTCACTGCGCACCTCGCACCCTCGGGCAATGCTGCGGGCAGCACTGCCCGAGGGGAAATTGAGAGAAGCCCAACCCATGCAAGCGTTTTGCGCGAATGATCAAACGTGACTTCCGCTCTTTCGCATTGCATCCGCTCCCCACCCCTCCGTCACCGATCCTCATGTCGTCCTCCTTTGCCCATGGATCTCCGAACAAGCCGCTTGAACCAGTCAGGCAACATCGTCCAGAGAACGAAGAGAGCGCCCAGGAGAAGGCCTATCGCCATGAGCGCATCCCCTGTGCGGGGCGTCGCAACCAGTCCATACAGAAAACTCAACAGCACATACACGATGAGCAACCCCACCATCACCCGGGCGAGAAACTCCACTGCCCGCCACAAAAAGGAGACCTTCGGCTGCGGGGTTGAAAGTTCCCTGCTCCCACACTGCGAGCAGACCTCAGCGAAGCGCGGGTTCTCGTGCCGTCGGGGGCACAGCTTCACGTCGTAGGTCCGGCCGCAGAACTGGCAGTAACGCGGTTTCCCCGCCGTTATCTGTCCGCATTCGTAGCAGTACTTCATTGGTGTTCCTCGAAAAATTGAATGGGAGCATCGCCCGTAGGCCGATACCAGATGGGAGCAAAGAATCCCCGATCACGGACCGCGCCCAGCGTTGCTAACCAGAAGATCTTGTGCGTGATCGCCCCGACCGTCTTCCGAAGCGAGTGCAGGCGCCGCAGAGAGTTCGCGAGGACGATCACACGAAACCGATTCGTACCGAAGCGCCGTTCGAATTGTCCGGAGAGCGCCAACTGCACATAGTTCTTGGGTTTCTCCTTCCACACAGGTCCCCGCTCATGACCGAGATCGACTTCGAGAAATGCCGCGAGTGTTTCCCGTGGGGTTGCAAGTTCGAAATACCCGTCTGGAATCAAGGGGATGCTTTCCGCAATCGGTTCATGAAACGCGAGCCAGCGGCGAAAGATGACCCCCGCGACAGGAATCGCGCCGAACTTCAGCGCGCAGTACACGCCGTTGATCGCCAACCGGTGTTCAATAAAGAAATCGGCGACGAGCGTTTCGTCCTGCTTGCGACGGGGACCGCGAAGCGGCACATCGGCAAGCTGTGCCCCCTTTACGGAGAGCGAGTACAGGGCTTTCCCGTTACTAAGGAAACAGCGCCGCAGGAGGCCGGCGCGGGTAAGCGCCAGGAGACGTGCATTCGCGCGCGTGGTGGAGCGGAACCCGGCAACGATCTTTGCCTGCTCACGGTCGATGACTCCCATGACAGCCAACTCATCATGCAGCCTGAGGTCGCGCGCCTGCACCACCAACCCTCTTTTCTTATTCCCATTCATGGAGAGCCTCGCTTGAGGTTTGCGTGTAGCGCTTCTGCCGCTCCGCAATGTCGCGCTCAATGTGGGCGCGCACACGGCCCTGCACATACCGGGTGCGGCTCACGAGGTCGGTGTAATCGATTTTTGGCTCGACGACTGTCGGCACGACAATCTCGGTCCAACGATCCGATGAACTCTTGACGATGGCGTGCCGGGCGGGCAAGTTCTTCAACCGTTCTGCCAATGGCTTCCCCCCGTCGAGTGCCTGGGACACTTGCATGGCGTCCGCGCTGGACAGTTGAAAGAACACATGCGTGCCGATGGCAAGTAGAGCGGCGCGAGTCTCTGCGGAAAGCTGTTCAAGGAATTGATTGGCCGTCGCAAATGGGACACCGAACTTGCGCCCCTCAGAAAGCATCGTCTCGATGCCGTTCCCCTGCTGCGCAACGAAGTTCTGTATTTCGTCGCAATACACCGTAAAGAGCGAGCGCTTCGTGCGGGAGAACAGCGCATTCTTGAGCATCGTGAGGATGAGGCTCCCCAGGGTAAGCGCGTTTTCGCCCAGGCGTCCCTTTTCAAGATTCACGACGATCCACGCACCGGCATCCATCGCTTCCCGAAATGAGAATGTCGATTGCGTCTGTCCAACGATGTGACGAAAGTGCGGGTCGGCAGTGAAGGCCGAGGTTTTATTCAGGATCGGTTCGCGCATTACGGCGCGCATCGCCTCGCTCAGTGGATCAAAGCGGAGTTCGAAGTATTGCCGGACTTCCGCATTGGAGACCTTCTTTATGCACGCCGCACGGAATCCCGTGTGTGTCAGCAGGAGCGAGAGCTCGAGCAGCGTGAGACCGTTCACGGCGAGGACGAAAAGAGAATTTCGAAGGAGCTCCTCCGTGCGAGCGCCGAAATGATCCAACGCCCAGCGTTCACGGAGTATCTGAGAAAATTCCGCCACCCGGACAAAGTCGTCTGCGCCTTCGAGCGGATTAAGTCCAACCGACATCTCCCGGTCGCCCGGCGAAACGACAATCAGTTTGTCGCTCAGATGACGGTGTTCCGCGCGCTCACGCGCGTTGATCGTTCGCAGGACGAAGGGGGTCAGTTCGCCGTGGATATCGAGCACGAGGAACCCGCGATCTTGTGCGATGTCCTGCTGCATGAAATGTCGCAAGAGCGAGCTCTTGCCTGTTCCGGTTTTTCCGAGGACTGCCACATGCATTGCACGGCGGGTATTGCTCAGCGTCTCGTGCCGATGCGCTGCGTGGCCGTCCGTAACCCGGAACCCGAGGTTGAGTCCGCCGCCTTCCTTCCGTGCTCCGCGTCCCCGGCCTTGGAGGCGGTTCCAGAGCCCAACGATGAGTTGTTCGAGGAACTGTTCCATAGTGAGAAGCAGTGTGTGTGATCCCGTGACAAAAACGGAAACAACGTACCCGGCGATGGGGCGCAAAAACATGAGGAGCGCGGCGGTGCCGGGCTCCTCTCTCTGACAGCGAACACGCGGGATGATCTATGGCGCGAAGTTCGTGATGAACACTTCGCCGTACCTGCGGCCGGATTTCTTCTGAGCCGTATATGGCGTCTCTATGCGCTTTATATGGAACTCCCGGAAAATCTTGCGCACCTCTGGAAGGTCATTTAGCGACAAGACGAACTTGCCGTGCAATGCGCCGAGACGTTCCGCGAGCTTTTCAAAATCCTCCGCTTCGAAGTTGTATTTGTAGAGCTTTTTGCCGAAATAGGGCGGGTCCAAGTAGAACAACGTTGTGCGCCGGTCGTAGCGTTTCAACACCTCCTCATACGGAAGGCATTCAAGCTGGACGCGTGCCAATCGCTTATGTGCGTTTTCAATGAGCTGGGGAAGGTTCTCAGGATTGAATCCCGGGGGCTGGACCACGTGCCAGTGATAGTTTGGGTGGCGGATGAGGCTTGCGAAGGAACCTTTTAGAAGGAACATGAACCGCCCCGCCCGCTGGACATCAGTGAGAGTTGTCGGATCGGTCGCCTTCAGGAGATCAAACACTTGTCGGCTGACCACCCAGAAGCGGAAATATCGAAGCAACTCCTCATAATGCTCCCGGCAGACACGGAAGAAATTCACGATCTCCCCGTCCAGGTCATTCAACACCTCAACCTTGGACGGTTCCTTGTGGAAGAACACTTGCGCCCCTCCTGCGAACGCCTCGACATAGGTCGTGTGTTCCGGAAAGAGTGCAATGACCTGTTTAGCCAGCATCCGTTTCCCCCCGACGTACGAGAGTGGTCCAATCATATGTTTGTGCGATTGGAGTCCCTGCTGTGGTAGATGGCACCTCGACTCGACCTTTGTGTATCGAAGTGTCAGGTCATAATAATGCTGGCACGCAAAAGCGAAAGGTGGCACAAATTGCGCACGGCGCAACTACTTCTTAATGAGGAATCGTTGAACTGATTGTCACTTGCGCTGGGTTGCGCGACAGAAAGGAAGGCCGTTCGTCCTTCCCGAGCACGGGGGATCATCCCGCGACCCTAGCCGAGGGCCACCATTAGCCATCTTCGCTCCTCGAATGGCTAACACCCGTTGAACGGCCCACGGCCACAATACCCCTGTTATTTATCTGAACAAGGTGGCATGATCTTTATTGATGCATGTGGTCCTAAATAAAACTCTGAGAATCCTGGCGCGGAGAATAAATAGACGGGAGATGTTGTCGCCGGAGACAAGCCAAAGGCCGCCCAACAATCGACCGAAATGATGGTTAGGAATTGGACCTTTTCAAAAAGAGTGAACCGTAGTTGGTCCGGTCGCGGCCAGTGAAATAGTCGCCGCTCAGTGTCTCGCCATCTTCGGACAAGGCAAGGCGGACCGATCCCCTGTGTGTATGCATAGTGTCGAGTGCATTTGAAAGCGGCTCATTGAGGTATTCATAGCTGATCGCGATGCCGTCCTGAACTAGGATTCCTCCGATTGTGCTTTTTGACTGCGAATGCTTACTGGATAGAGAAAATTGAAAGTGAGTCCAGTCCTGCTTAACAATGACGCGGACTTCGTGTTTCCCCTTTAGTTCATCGTAGGTGGTAACAACATGTCCATTCCACGTCCCCGCCAAATAGGGGACCTTGATGAGCCCAATGGTCCGAAGAATCGGCCAACGCCAGATCCATTTTCGGAACACCTGATAATACATTCCATAAAACGCAATTGTTGAGGGTGCATCGAGCCATGCCGGTGGAGCCCAGTCTACTTCTTTGAAAATCACACTCAAGAGTAATGCGGATGCAATAGCAGCCGCAGCCAGGTAGAGTGGTACCGTTTCGCGCTCTCGGGAATCGGTTGAGTATGGGTGCATATCAGAAATTATCCCATCCGTGTTGAGCGGCGATGATGAACGTCGTGAAATCGTTCTGGCTCCACTGAGTTGCCCCCATCCCGACCAGGTCTGTGACTCCGTTCTGACAGCGCAGGGAATTAAATGGGGTTGCAAGCAGATGTGCGATGATCGCCGGAATTGTTGCGGTGTAGTCGCCGATGAAGAGATAATCCGGAACATTGTGTAGCGCGCATTCGATATGGTATGAGGAAGCGACCCCCTCGGCGAGAAGCCCATGGTCGATCAGATGGTTTCTAAAGTTCTTGAAAATCCGGACTGTCGGTTTGTAGCGGCCGTTCGTTCGAGTTGCTGAATTCTTATCCTCACCGCGCTCCTTGTGGTACTTGGGATAATTGACAATAGGGTTGTTGGAAGAATCGAAGAATTGGATGCCCCAGTGAGCCATGGCATCATGTGCGTTCGGGAAGGTAGCGTATCGCCGGAATTGCATTGCCGGAACGACATCCGATGGCTTACGGCCGCTTCCGGTCATAACTTTGATCGACTTTTTTCCGAGGATCACGGCACCGTTTCCGTAATGTGCTCGCAGAGCCCTTAAAACGTTGTCCCGAAGATTGGGCCAGGTGTAGGTTGCGACGGCAAACGTCGACTCATGCCTTTGTTGCTCGGCTGCCGTTAGAGCTGAAAGGTCTTTATAGAAGGTGCCAGAATACAGCACAACCACATCAATGTCGCTGTCTCCGTAAATATTGGTAGAGTTCGCGTACGACCCCTGCAGATAGATGTCGAGGCCCAAGTTGGCGACTGGCGAGGTCGATTTCAGCAGAGCATTGCGGATGCTGGCGTAGGCCGCGGCTGAGGTGGTGAGTGCACCCGGATTGGCCCACGTCTCAAGTTGGGCTCTCGGAATTGCCATATTGCCTTTGAATAGAATCGTACTCCAGTATGCCAGACTGTCAAAGGTCGAGAGGGGCTTCATGCTCCTAATCGCACCGCGGAGTCAAGAGAAGAGCCTCAACAGACTGATATTTCGATTGTCCGCTCATGACCCGATGCGCCAGAACTAAGGCCCGGTGAACGCCGTCGTAGATGTAGTGTGTGCCGCTAGGTGACTGCTGCTTCTCGGATTCGTTTGCTGGCGTGACGGCAATGAAGTCAAACTTGGACATGTCGAAACCAGCATCCAGCGCTCTAAAGCTCTCAAAGGCAGCGGGGTCATGGTACTTGAGCTCCAAGCCCATCGGATGGCAGAGTGATGAGAATGTCCATGAGTTTGCGATCATCCGACCCGCAACGTCGGCTAAGGTCCGAGGCAAGCCCGGTGTCAACAGTCGAGTGAAGTCACTCTCCTGCCAAATCAACGACAGGAACGATTCCTCATCTTCCAATGTAAACAAGAATAGATTCCCGGGTGCTGTCACGGCCTTGATCAGCCGAGAATCGACATGATGACCAAGCGCCTCGCGAGCGCTGAGCCGCTCGAGAACCTCTGAACAGCCGACCTGTCTCATTTGTCCATTGTGCGCGCGATTTGAAAAGGGATCAAACTTCGCAGAGCTTCTATCTTGAAGCATTTTCACAGATAGCACCTGTGCACAAGCTCTCTCCACAACTCTCATATCTGAGTACCCTCGCCGAGAAGTTGCGCCTTGCGCAACAAGTGCCACCTTTCAAAACGACATGCATCCGATAAACTCAACACAGCACCCGGCAAGGAGTGCTGTGTCGTTACCACGGTGGAGGAAAAGAGCTTTTGTCGATGGGTGGATTGGTATCGCTGCCGAAGAGAAGGCGGCTTAGCAACCCAAGGGAAATCGCACCAAGGGTTTTTCCCGAACCACCCTTACAAAGATTCCAATTACTATGCGGCCTGTTCGCTCTCGAAGACGCGCACCAAACGCGTCAGCAGTTCATCCCAAGTTCGAGGTACGCCCCGATTAGGGCTACCACTCAGAACTAGCGACCGATTTGCGATCTCTTGAGCCGCGTTTGTTAGCGTAATTACTGCATTTTCTGGACCCAGCGCAAAGTTCGAGGTTAGCTTTTTCACCAAAGTACGCTTTTCATAGGGAAGCGTCATTTCGTGTAGGTTTGATGCGGCCTGGATGAGTTCGAGGTAATTTTCGAGACGTGCGAGAGCGGCGTCATTTCCCGCCTCCAGATCTTGTATTCTTTGCTTTACTCCGGCCTCTTCAAGGAGGAGAGTCCCGCGACGTTCATCGAGCAGTGCCTTTTCAATTGAGCCGTCAAGATATGCGTCAGCAAGACGCGATAGCCGCTCGCGAATTTGCGCCAATTGGAGCGCACAGGCTTCGCGCTCGTTCTTGGCTCGTTCGTGCTTGTGTGCACGCGCCCAGGCAAACCATTCGCGGATGTAGGACATCTCTTCGTCGTTCAAGCGGAGAGGCGCGAACACCTTCGCCAATTCGTTCTCCAGGCGATCTTCGCGGATTGTCTTGGTTTCACACTTTCGCGTGTGACAACGATAATACGTTTTCCCTTTTTGGGTCTCTGCCATTGTCGTGCGGCCACACAGTGTGCACCGGATCATCCTGCTAAAGGCGAATTCATGTCGATGAGTTCGGGCGACCGTTTTGCCATCGAGAATTTGCTGCACAGTGTCGAAGAGACCCTTGGACACCACCGGTGCATGAAGGCCAGAAAAGCATTCGCCCGACTTTCTGAGACGGATCAAGCCGACATAAAAGGGATTATTCAGCATGGTCGACATGCCATTTAACGACACCTTTGAACCGCGACGATTGCGGAGGCCGCGAGCGTACATTTCTTCAACCAACCTAGGCAACGAGAAATTGCCGGTTGCATAGAGTTCGAACGCGTCTCGAACGAATCCGGCCATCTTTGGATCGGGCACCTTCGGCTGACCGCCGCCGCGATCCAGATAACCAATTGGAGCGCAGATCGGGTACAAGCCCTGCTTGAGCCGGCCATAGAATCCCTTTTTTGTTTCCTCCCGCAGATTACGAATGAAGTCAGCGGCTACCACGGCCTGAATGTCTGCCGAGAGCCGCCCACCTCGGGTATTCAGATCGAGGCTCTCGTTGGCGAAGTGAACCTCAACTCCAATATCGATCAGCTCGGCAAGATCGGCCCAGTCCTTAAGATTTCGTGCGCCCCTATCAATTTTATGAATCACCACGCCAGCGGCCTTCCCGCTTTTCAACAGACGCAGCATCTCATTAAAGACTGGACGCCCAAGCTTGGCCGCGGTCTCTTGCTCCTCAAATGAACGGATGAGTTGCAGATTTTGTCGCTGTGCGTATCTGAGGATAGCATCGTTCTGTTCCAGTAGGGACACGCCGTGATCGCCTTGCTTCGTTGTGGATACTCGGATGTAGGAGAAATATTGCTTTTCCAAAGTTGTGGGTAGTTTAATTGTGGGGAATCGACCTTTCCTTAACTCTAGGAAGTCTCGTGCGAACGGTCAATCCTGGACCAGCGCTCTCGTTCAAGACGCTCGAATACCTGAAACGCTATTTCGCAATACCCGTCTAGGAAGTCACGCATCTCCTCGCGGCGATCCTCCGGCAACGATGGGAAGAGCAAACCCAGTTCGATTTCATGCGGGTCGCGGGGTGTAGTCATCGCAAACATCTTACAGTGATAATGCTGTTTTCCAAGGTGGCACTTCCTGTATGGCAGCCGGACCAGACTCCTCACCAAGTGACACTCCTCTGCATATACAGCGCGAATCCACAGAGTAATTTCCGAGAGAATCGAGAAAACCTGGCATCGCCTCACAATTCTGGGGAAAGCCGAATTGGGCATCTACGGAACCATCCTCCCCGCGCAAAAAGTGCCACCTTGAGCCGCTACTCTCGATTGCTACACTTAAGGCACAATCAAATAAGACTGATCCTCACAAAGTTCATGACGTCGGACCGAAACGCCGTCCAACTTCGCAGCCTTCGGGAGAAAAGCGGTCTGAGCCAAAAGGAACTGGCACGAATACTTGGGTTCTGTTCTGGAGTACCAGTCTCTCGCCACGAACGCTCCGAATCGGTCCCCGATCTCCTAACGGCGTTTGGCTATGAGGCCATCTTCAGAGTCCCGATCTCTCAAATGTTCCCTGATCTGTATGAAACCGTCGCGTTGGGAATTGAAGAGAGACTGACAAAGATCGAAGACGAACTGGGTCAAAGCACCGCCAAAGGTCGAGAAGCGATCCCCGTTGCCCGTAGGTTGGAATTCCTTTGTGGACGAAAGAACCCGGAGGCAAAAAATGACACCTCATGAACCTCAGAATTTACGATCCCGTAATCCTAGCGATTGATCTCCGACATCGCCGATTCGGTTACGCGGTATTTGAAGGTCACAGAAAATTGCGTGATTCAGGTCTGCGCGTTTACCGGGCTGTCGGTGAGGCGGAGGCCGGAATGGCGAGCAAGCGCCTCGACGTGCTATTGAAGTCGTTCTCTCCATCTGCCATTGTCGTGAAGAGAGAACGATGGGATAGGGCGCAAACCAATCCCCATATCAAATCTCTCGCCAAAGTAATGATACGAGTAGCCTCTGCGCATTCAGTTCCAATCTTTCTCCTCGAGCAGGATGACGTGCGGAAGACATTTAACAATATGGGTTGCGAGACTCGGGACGAGATTGCTGCCGCTCTCGCCCGCATTTTTCCGGAACTTGGTTGGAAGCTGCCACCGAAGCGCCGGGCTTGGCAATCGGAACACCCTCGCATGGCCGTGTTCGACGCAATCGCCCTGGGTCTCGCATACTGGCAACATAAGAGCGTTAGATCGACGATCCCGCCGGAATGATTACGGCGACTAGCAGAACGGCTTGAGCCCTTCCGTCGGCCTCTCTCGGGTGACGTATAGACCAATTATTGCGTCCGTCACATTCCTTCGAGGGGCCGACGAAAGGGTTTGGCGCCTCAATCGATTCGCTCCTGGACGGCACGGAGTTTAGGCGCTAAGGTACAGTGGAATCAACCAAGAAGGACAACCCATGGACCTGTCAAAGCTTCCCATCAAGCCGGCCAAACGAAATCCAATCACGAACCCCCGCGAAATCTTCAAATCGTTGACCTTGCGTGGCTCAATTCAGAACATTTGGGAGCCCCAGGCCGAGGCACTGAACGCTTGGGATCAAAACCGAAGCGCCTCTGACATCGTGATCCAAATGAATACGGGAGGCGGGAAAACCCTTGTGGGCCTGCTCGTCGCGCAGTCCCTGGTGAACGAAACGAAGGGTAAAGTCTTATACGTCTGCCCAACCAATCAGTTAGTTGAACAGGTGCAGAGCAAAGCCGCTGAATGCGGAATCCCCGTCGCGACTTATATGCGCTCACAATGGACCAATTCGACCATCTACGACACCTCTATGGGTCCGTGCGTAACGAACTATGCCGCCGTGTTCAACGGAAAAAGTATTTTCAGAAATCATCAGATACGCGGAATGGTGTTTGATGATGCGCACGTCGCAGGCAATTTCATCCGAGGCCAGTTTACGATTCGGCTCGAACAGAATCACCCCGCGTTCCAAGCGGTTGCCGACCTGTTTCGCTCTCACTTCGTTCGTGACGGTCAGGAACAGCAATTTGAAGACGCTTGTTCTGGAGATTGGTTCACTTTGCTGTTCGTCCCATCTTTTGAGGTTGCCGCGAATGCGTCGCGCATCCAACGAATCCTCGTTCAGAACAAAATACAGTCGGGGGATCAATGCTTTCAGTGGGAATACCTCAAAGACCAACTTCGTCACTGCGCAATATTCATTTCTGGATCGGGTATAGAAATCACGCCCATTCTTCTCCCTACTCCCAATCTACCGTACGCTCAATCGAGCGTGCGACGGGTTTACCTAACTGCAACGACGCCTTCCCATGTGGAATTTTTACGAACATTCGGAGTCAGTCAAGTCGAACAGATCATACCAGGCGGAAAGTCCGGCGAAGCGCAGCGTCAATTCTTGCTTTTATCTGGAACTGACGATGAGGAGCGTCGTACGGCTGCCTTGGCTTTGGTAGCAAAGCAGAAGGCTTGCATCATCGCTCCATCGGACGCAGCCGCGAACGAATGGTGTCCCCCCGCAACGAAGTTTGAGCGAAACCAAGGTCACGCGGCAATTCAATCATTTGCAAACGCAAAGACCCCTGCAAAACTAGCATTGGCAGCTCGCTATGATGGCATCGACCTTCCGGGTGACGCTTGCAGAATCTTGATTATCAGTGGACTACCTGTCGGTGAAATGCTTATTGATCGATTTATCGATCAAACACTTCGGATCGAACGGTTGCGCACTTCGCACACGGCAACTCGACTGGTCCAAGCAATCGGCAGAATATTTCGCAGTAATACCGACCACGGAGCAGTGCTGATTGCAAGTGCCGATTTGGAGCGATGGCTGGCCGATCCGCACAACCGCGAATACATGCCTCCCCTCCTCCAGCAGCAGATCACCCTCGGAATCGAATTGCGGCGGATGGTGGAAGAGGGTAACACGACATTTGGCGATCTTTTGAGTGCCGTGCTCAGTGGAAGACGGGACTGGGATAAGCTCTATTCCGAAAACGTAGGGAACTTTGAAACCGAGGACCAGAGCCCGGAACCTCAATGGTTCGTGGAAATTGTTACTCGCGAGCGATCTGCATTCGATAAGCTTTGGAATGGTAACCATGGTGCTGCGGCTGCCGAGTATTCGAGCATTGCAAAAGATGCAGAATCACACGACATGAGGCTCTCAGCATGGTATCGCCATTGGGAAGGGCTGGCCTCTAGCCTCGCGGGTGACAAGACCGCTGCAACCGCAGCGTATCTTCGCGCGGCCAACGAGCGAGCTGAATTGGGCCGTCCAATAGTAAAAGAGGGCACGATTATTGATGGCGGATATGTTCGGCCTTCGGCGCAAGCAAAGCGCATTGCTGCACTATGGGAACAACGCGGCCCCAAGATAACAAAAGAACTAGACAAGATTGACAAAGACCTTGTCTATGGAAAGCCAACAAACCCGACGGAAGAAGCGCTTCGGACCCTAGGCGAATTGATCGGCCTGATATCTACTCGACCGGAAGAGGATGCGGGCACCGGCCCCGATGTCCTCTGGCGCGCATCTGAGACAAAAAGCGGCGTTGCAATCGAGGCGAAGACGGACAAGAAGGAAGAAAGTCAATATCGTAAAAAAGAGGATATCAGTCAATTCTTCGACCATCTAAAGTGGCTCGCGAAAACCTACCCGGACGAAAGCTTTCTGAAGGTGATCGTGGGCAAGAATTATCGTGTTTCGAATGATGCCAATCCCCCCGAAGATCTTCAAATCATAACTCTCGACCAGTTTCGCCTTCTCGCCAATCGTGTACGACAGCTTTTCACCTACTTGGCAGGAGCAGCAAAAACGACCGACATAAAGGTGTGCGCTGAAAAAGGTATTGAATCACTAGGACTGAAATGGCCCAAGTGCGTTGACTCGCTCGAATCATCGCTAGCAATTGATTTGAAGGTGCTCGAACCACCGCAAAGCCTAGGTGGAGATTGAATCACTCCGCGCGGAGGTCTACGGCTCGCAGTTTGCAATGATCGAATTGAGTTTGATCTTACAATTAGTCCACAGCTTTTCACTGAAATCTGTTTGCTCCAGTTTGCGAGTGTACCCTTCAAGAACTTTGCGCAGAGTGGCCTGAAACTTCGTTGCGTTGATCGCAAGTGTCGAAACATTTAGGAGTGGGCCAGAGCGGCGAATCTTCCATCCTCGCGTGGTTTCTGACTGATGCAGTATTCCACAACGTACATCTTTGTAGAATTCGTTCCGGAGCGGCCGAAAAGATGCAAATTCATCCGTCTGGTCAAAGAATCGCTGAAAAATCTCCCTACTCTTTCCCTCGGAAGTCGCCCTCCCTTCTTGGAAACATTGAAGGGCCTCAATCGTCAGGCAACAAAGTGCCATAATGCTGAAGCCGTTCTTCTGCATTTTCGACAGGGCATCTATAGGGTCGAAATAGCGCTCACGGAAACGTCTGTCAATGAAATCAGCAATAGCGTCTCTGTCTTCCTGGACGATGAGCGATTTTAGAGCAGCAACAGTTATTTGTGGGCTCCAACACAGCACTGTATCATCTGGCATGGCGTACCAGCTTCTTTTTGGGATTTCTGTTGTTCGAAGCAGCCTTTGTCTTTTCGGAACGAATACGCGCGAGAAGCTGCTCGGCGGATTCGTAGGTGCGGCACTCGCGTTCGGCGAGTTCGGCTTCGGTGGGAACGAGTTCGCCACGGAAGGCCTTGCCAAGGATCGACAGTGGAAGGCGATTCACTTGCCGTTTAACCGCCTCATATCGCGCCTCGATTTTGTCGGCAAGTGCGAATAGGTCCTTCACACGGCGAATGATCTCCTCCTGCTCCAACATTGAAGGGATCGCAACAGGAAGCTGGCGCAAGTCTTCTATGTTAATTCCAGAATAAGCAACGCCCTTCACCACAGATGTAAGCCAATTCTGCGCAGCGAGAGAAGCAATCCAATAGGCTATGAACTCTGGATTCGCTGTGCTGATCGGAACAACCGCAACTTCGCGCGAAATGTTCCAACCTTTCAGGTCATGCGAAACAACAGCAACGCCGCCAAGAGTGCCGCGCACGTTTACCAGAACCTCGCCGCCCCGTAAAATGGTGCGAGTAAACTGATCCGAAATCTTCGGATTGATTCGCTTCACGTCTTCCGTGTCAATTCGCAGAGGCTTCACATCGCTCGTTCGCAAACATGGGACGCCCTGTTCATGCACAGGGCCGAGCTTTATTACGCCATAACAGATCGAGCGCTTCTGGTCACAAGTTGACTGCAGTTCAGCCCAGGACCACTCGTTTGGGGCCTCAGTGATTCTTTCAACTGCTGAATCGGATGATCCCTCTTCTTTCGTTGTTGAATTGAGGTCCTTGATGCACTCCGCTCGCCAGTCCGCAGTCAGGCGACCTGAGCAAGCAGCGGCAAGAACGGATTCGCGGAAACGTCTGAGAAATGTTGGAATCCTCTCGGCGCGACTCTGGCAATCAGTAACCCTAATGAGCAAGTCTTCCAGCTTGTGCGCAATCCGAACCTGCTCAGGCAGAGGGCACAACTGCAATGTTGATGACTCAAACATCCCCTTGGTAATGTGGGCCAAACCGGCCCCACCATGCGCCTGGAAGATATAGCGATCAAGATTCTGATTGATAGCGCGCCTTAGGAAGGATTTGTCGAAGAGACGAGAGTCGAAACCTACCTTAAAAATATGCTGATTGAGCCATGCATCTCCCCCATTCCAAATATGCGCCCCAAACGATGTTCCTGGGGTTCCCGACCATGCGAATAGGAGATCACCGTTCTTCACACGAACCTTTTCTGGCAGGGTACCGGAGTAGTAGTTAAACGGCGCGTTCGGGTTATTGAGGTTCTGAATTCGAATAATCGGCAATCCGCTCTTACCCCAATGAGAGGGCTTGAATGCAAAGCCGTTCGCGAGGCTCAAAACTGTTCCGAGCTCCGCGTCAGCCCATCCCGCAGGAAGAGACTCCTTCATGCTTCAACGCCTTCCTGTTTCTCAACAAGGGCGATGATTTCTCTGAGGTCATCGACCAGTGCCTCCAACTCCGTGACGGCTTCTGTCGCCAACTCCTGCGGGTCGGGCAGGTCGTCGCCATTTTCCAGCGATTCATCCTTGAGCCAAGTAATGTCGAGCTTGTTGCCGCGCTCTTTGATGGCTTGACGCGAGAACTTGCGGAAACGTCCGGTCTCTCCTCCATCGCTTCGCTTGCTCTGCCCGTTGGGGTCCTTGCCGTATGCTTTCTCAAACTCGGCAAAATGTTCTTTGGTCAGGGGACGATCTTTTTTGGTGATACCGGGAACATTGGAGCGGGCATCGAATATCCAGACATTCTCAGTCGGGTAGCCCTTCTGGAAGAAGATGACGTTTGCCTTGACACCCTGGCTGTAGGGCGTGAAGGTTCCACGCGGCAAGCGCAGCACGGTATGCAGGTTGCAGTCCTGCATCAAAATCTCAAACACTTCACCTGCTTTGTCTTCAAACAAGCAATTGTCGGGCAGGACTATCGCGGCGCGACCACCGGGCTTGAGCGTGTTCACGACGTGCTGCACGAAGTTCAACTGCTTGTTGCTGGTCTCAATCGTGAAGTCTTCGCGGTCTGGCGCTTGGTTGGCCCCTTTGGTGCCAAACGGCGGATTGGTGAGCACGACATCATACCTTTCTCCGCGATCCGGCTCATAAAGCGTATCGCCGAGGTAGATGTGCGGCTCAACGCCGTGCAAATAAAGATTCATCAGCGCCAAGCGGCGCGGACGTGCTACGAGATCCTGGCCAAAGTATGTCTTGGTCCGAATTCGATTGGCGTCAGCGCGGTCAAAGACGCCTTTGCTCTCGGCAACCAGCCATTCATAGGCACAGATCAGGAATCCGCCTGTTCCGCAAGCCGGATCGGCAATCGCAAAGTCTTTCCGACCGCGCGGGTCCGGCTTCATCAACCGGCAAACGGTCTGAATTAGAACGCGCGGTGTAAAGTATTGTCCGGCGCCTTTCTTCCCTTCGCTGGCAGCTTTTTCGAGCAACCCCTCAAAGGCCGCGCCTTTCACATCCACGTCGAGTGATGACCAATCCTCCTCGTCAATCATGTCGATCAGGCGGCGAAGGTTGATTGGGTTCGTAAAGCGCGATGTGGCCTGGGTGAAGATGTCCCCAAGAAGTCCCTCGGCGGAACGCAATTTGCGCAGCACTTCGTTGTAGTGGTCGGTAAGGTCGGTTCCCGAGAGTTTTTTCAGAGTATCCCAGTCACAGCCTCTGGGAATCTCTACCCCTTTTTCTTCGGCCATCTTCAAAAAGAGCAAATAGGTAAGCTGCTCAATGTAGTCGCCATAGTCCACGCCGTCGTGCCTGAGCGTGTGGCAGAATCCCCAAAGTTTTTGAACGATGTCACTCATGCTGCGATTGCCTCATTTATTTCCCGCATCAACGCCGGCAAGCGGCCATCGAATACCTTCACGGCACGCCCCCATCCACCGAAATCGCTGAAAATCGGCTGGCTCTCGAAATCGTCCTGATCGATGGAAAGGTTGCCTTGGAGATGTGTGCGAATACGCTCTATCCAGACTGATTGATCCTTCGTGAAGGTCTGCGCATTCGTGATTTTCCGAATCGCGCGGTCAACACGCTCTGCAGCATTGAGCAACGGGCTTTGCGTATTGGCGGCGTTCTTCACCATTGAGATGATGTCGGCCAGCGCCTTGTTGCGCCGCAGTTCAAATGCCTTTTGTAGATTCGGCTCCGTGAATCGTTGTGGCGCGGCGGCGAGTTTTTCACGAAGGGATTTGAGTGCATCTGGTCCCCAGTTTTGCGGATGCTTCAATAGAATGGCAATAGACTCGATATCAGCCTGATGGGTGGCCACATATTCGGAAAAAGCTATCAGATAATCGTCCGGCTTGTATTCCTTGCCATCCAGGCCACGGACTAACCACTCCGAGGAAACCTCATCTTGCGTCGTATGCGCCACGTAAAAGACGCGCGGCTTACGCTTGTACTCCTGCAAGAGGCGCTGGAAATCCGCATTCCGCAATAGACCCATGGTCGGGACAAAATCTCGATGCAATGCAGCACCCAAATTCTTCGCGTAGGCGGCAAGATCGCCTTCCGGCACGAACGCGGCGAAATCGGCGCGCGCATCACCGTGCATCTCTTTGTCGATGCGCTGAAGCCGCTTGGTGAGACAACGGATGTTGTACTCTCGATCGCGGTTGGCCCAGATGTCGTCAATAATTTCCGGAATAGTGCGCGCGACGCCGGTCGGCGGATCGGCGGTGATGGCGGTCGCCTGCCGGAAGTATTCAAGCAAGGTGCCATCGAAGCAATCGAAGACGACGAAATGCGACTTGTCGGGGAATTTCTCACCTTTCCGGGTACCGCGACCGAGCATCTGCTCAAACAGAATGCGCGATTTTACCGGACGCAGTAAAACGATGAACTCCAAGTCTGGAATGTCCACACCTGTCGTGAGCATATCCACGGAAACTACAATGCCCGGATTCGGACGGTTGCGGAATTCACGAATGCGCTGGAGCGGGCGATCAACGGTTGGGCTTCCGGTAATTTTTTGTACAAAGGAATCACCGCGACCAAAAATATCCCGCGCTTGGTCCACTAATTGATCCGCGTGTGAGGTGTGCGGCAGGTCGTTCGCGGCAAAGATGAGCGTCTTGGGAAAGCGGCCATACGCCTTCTCGTGCTCCTGGGCGTAGGTTCTGATTTCTTCGAGTATCTTCTTGTTGGAATCCGGGGAAGTTATCTCCCGCTCGACAGTTGAGGCATCGAATGCGCGTTCGTCCTCGATGCTGTCGAGTTTCTTGGAACCGGTTTCGGGATTGATGAGGCCGACCTCTTCCCCCTCTTTAAGAAAGACGCCGTTCATGCGGACATTCGAGCGAATCTTCACCACGTCGTAATCGACGAGGAAACCTTCCCGGACGGCGCGCTCATATTCATAGCGATAAACCGTGTCTTTGAAATAGGCGGTTGTGTGCGCCGCAGGGGTTGCAGTCAAGCCAATCTTGATCGCGTCGAAATGTTCCAGCGTCTTGCGCCAAAGCGCAACCTCGGACGAGGTGTAGCCTCGATGACATTCATCGGCGACGATCAAATCGAATGCGTGAATAGGAATATCGAGCTTTTCAGCATCGTCATCAATGGGTTCTTCTCCGCCCATTGCCGCTTCACGGCCATACAGATTGATGGTCATCCGTTGAATCGTGGAGACGTAAACAAATGCATTCCCGGGTTTCGGAGCCTGCAAATAGGATTGCGGCAAAACCTTGGGGTCGAACTTCTCATCTTCTCCAAAGTCTTCCTTCTGGAATCGCTGGCTGTAGACCTCATAAATCTTATCGAATTTGAGACCTTGATCTGCATCAAACGATCCGAAGGCACGAACGGCCTGGGCCGCGAGCGCCCTGCGATCCACCAAAAACAGCACCCGCCGAGCAGTGCCCGACTTCATAAGACGATAAATTTCATTCACCATCGTGAATGTTTTGCCAGTGCCGGTGGCCATTGCGACCAGCATCGCTCGCTTGCGATCTGCAATTGCCTGTTCAATTGCTTCATTGGCCTCAAGCTGGTAGGGCCGCAACCTGTTGTTTTTATTTGGATTTGCGCGCAATCGCCCAATGGCGGTGTCGAGGTCGAAACTCAGGATTTCATTAACAGCTTCAGGCGTATGGAATTGTGCGATCTGACGAGAACGGTTTAGAGGGTTCCGAATATCGTGGTGCCAGATCACTTCGCCATTCGTTGAATACAACAAGGGAACGCCGAACGGCCCCGACTGTAGCCCGGGTTGTTGAATGCTTCTTGAATACCGTTCTGCCTGCGACAAGACGTTCTGCGGCCCGAGAGTAAGCTTCTTAGCCTCTAGGATCGCAACGATCTGACCGCCAAGGCAAAACGCGCAGTCGGCGGGACCACTCGAAGTCTCAAATTCCTCAATTGCGCATCTGTCGAGAGCGATCAACGGCTTTCCCGGCGCAAATGGAACTACGCGCCACCCGGCGACCTTCAGCTTGCCATCGATCAGGCGCTTGCGGGTAAGCCACTCGGAATTTGAGGGTGAAGCTGGCGACATATTATAGGGTTCAGTCACCAGAAGTATATGTAAATCAAAAACTTATGTAAAGAATTGTACTCGCGCACGTGGAATCTCCAGTGGGTAAACCACGAAGGAAATTTCCTGTCCGTCACTATGTTGTTCTTGGAGGATTTGACCGACTACAAAATCGTCTACATCGGGATTTTATGCGGTCACTGAATTGACTGGAAGTAATTGAAAATATTGGTCGGGGAGAGAGGATTTGAACCTCCGACCCCCTGGTCCCGAACCAGATTTTGCGGCTTGTTGAAGTGTTTTGAAATCGAGTGAAACTAACTGCCTTTGATTGAATGCGTTGCGGCCACCTTGTTGAAAGCTGTGGTTCTGAATGGTTCCAGAGTGCTTTGACCGCTACGATTTCGACTACAGTAAGCTCCGTTACGGGCCGGTTCCTCGCGTTCTCCCGGTACTTTTTCTGAGCGAATATAGCACGCATGTGTTCATTGGCAATGACGCCGATGCAGGATTGGGCGGATGAACTGCGCGGCGTCGCTATGTTCGCCGCCAAGATAGGTTGAATAAGCCAGCTCACCGCCCGCCGCATTGATCTCCGTCACAAAACCCGTCTGCTCCGAATTTCGGACCGTTTGAAATGCCCCTTGCGTTGTTGGAAAATCGCTCGATTGCGTGTACCCAACGACATATGCATTGTCCGCGGTGTCCAGCGCGATTGCAGCGGGAAAATCTCCTCCAGTCCCGCCCAGAAATGTGGAATATGCCAGACTCGTGCCGGTGGGGCTCAACTTCGCGACAAAGCCTGTCGGGTCGTCGGCGTAATCCGCCTTCGCAGAGGCCTGAAAGGCTCCCGAAGTGGTAGGGAAATCGATGTTGTTCGTCTTGCCGGTCACGTAAGCATCGCCGGACGCATCGACGGCGATTCCGTTGATCCACGTTTGCGTGCTGCCGCTCAGGTAAGTTGAATAAACCAGCGCCGTACCTGTGCTGTTGATAGCTGCGACAAAACCCGCGCCGTTAGCGGCCTTATTGATCGTCTGAAAAGCGCCCGAAGTAACCGGGAAATCTGTCGAATAGGTTGTTCCCACAACATACGCATTCCCGGATGGGTCCAACGCGATTCCAGACGCCGCGTCTGAGCCGCTGCCGCTCAAATACGTGCAGTAGACAACGGCTGTGCCCGTGCTGTTCAGCTTGGCGACATAGGCGCTTGTGTCGCTGGGCGATGGCTTTGTCACAGGGATTGGCTGGATGCCGGGCGTCGTGGGCATACCGGCATCGGCCCACCCCGCCACATAAGCCTCCCCCGACGAATCGACCGCAATTGCATAGGCCTCGCCGCTCTGCCCCAGATAAGTGGAATAGTTCAGGATGGGATCGATGACCAGCGGCTTGGTGTGGTCGTAACGGCCAAGCCTGATGGCTACGGTCTTGCCTGCAAGGATGCGAAACGATCCTTCGACGGTTTGCTCTTCGTTCTCGGCGCCGGGCTGATAAATCAAGGGTTTGTGAAAGCTGACCTGGCCGTTCTCGGCAACAATGATGAGATTGCCGTCGCGGTCCAGTTTCATCTTTTCCGCCCCGTCAAAACGAAGCCGGACGGCCCGCGCGTCCGCTCCGGGAGCCAAATCAAAATCGAATTCCAGTCTCTGCCGGTTGCCGTGGTAAGTCAGATCGACTCCCGGATAGACGTTTAAGTACTTCACTCGTTCGAAGGTCGGCACACCGGAGATCCATTTCGAGGGATCGCTTCCCACGAAGTAGTTCACTGTTCCCGGCAGTCGATCTTCTCCCGTGAACAACGCGTTCGGGTTAAGACCCACGATCCGCATCCCAAGAACATCTGTCTTCAAGCTGCCCGGCTCGCGTTTGCCGGGTTGATGCGGCGTCTCGCGCGAGGAATTTCTCTTCGACAGCAGAAGAATAGCCTCACGGTCCTTGAACAGAATCGAGTAGCCCGCGCCGCGGGAAAGAAAGCGGACCTGTGACTCGGTCTGGCCCTGGTTCCTTTCAAAGCTCAGAGGCAGTGCGCCATAGTCCCTTGCGATTTGAGGTGCGGTTGGTGTTGGTCCTGGCGGATTGTTCGCGGCAAAAGCCATCGGGCATCGAGCAAAACAGTAAGCGAGGAGCGGGAGAGGCAACTTTTTACACATCGACAGGAAGAATGACGAGATTCTCACAGAAGGCCCCGGCTTGAAGATTCGACCATAATTGCTGCTTGAAAATTGAGAAAGACAAGTATACTTCCGACTTTGTCACAGGGACCATTACGAATTCGCAGAGAATTCTATTTCTCGGGTCGTCCGTGCGGCCTTGCAGGAGCCGGCGACCCGGCGAGGTCAGCGCCGAGCGGTTGCCCTAGCGGTTATAGGTCCAGCCGAGGGCAAGACCATCGCCCACGCCCGCCGAAGGGCCATCCGCTAACCTGCGGCAACCTCGCAGCAACCCGCCCGGGGTGACGTGTCACCCCTCAAGCTGCTGCTTTAGAAGCGTGGCTGTTCGGCGAGCAGGCCACGAGCTGCTGGAGGGGGTCGCAGACGCACCAAACTGTCGTCATTCGTCTCCTTGCTTGATAACGATCAGGTGCGGGTTCGCGACGTCCAGCGGCGTCCCGTCCTTGGTGAACTTCACTTCCACCACGTACTTCTTTCCCGGTAGTGTCGAGAAGCTCCCAAGGAACTTGAAGATATAGTCTCTTGTAAAGCTAGCGGCACCGTAGCCGGAACTCGATCCCTGAGACACCACTTGCCCATCGCTCAGAACCGCCCAGTCAGCGTCGATCAGTGGCTTCTTAGCGCAGCTTTCGAAATCATTCGTTCCGTCTTCAACGCCTGTCATGCACTGCATATCTCTGAACGGAAGGGGCTTCTCAACCTGAAGCAGTATCCAGTACCAGTTTGAGGCGGGAGCGAACTCAGGTGTTCGGACAGTTCCCACCGCCAGCGACATAGGCATATCAACAACGGAATACCTGTACGGATGCGCCTTATGCCCCCCAGCAGAAGCATCGGACGGCGCGAGGGACAACGCACTTAATGCGCTGATAACTCCAATCAGCGTGCTTCTCGACATCAATTTCATGCATCCCCCCGCATCGTTTGTCTCGTGCGTTGTCATCCAGTCAGGGTTATCGCCATGTTTGCTCGTATGCCAGTATTGCACCCAAGACCGCCGGGCCGAATACTTCGCTGTGCGGCACGCCCTGCACCCCTCCGGCATGAAGCACGCTCTCAACAAATCCAGCACAATTCCGGAACAATATGTTGTACCTTCCGGGATCGGCCGTCCGCTTGGCCATCGCAGCCTTCATCGTCGCAGCTTGCGAGGCTGTGATAGCGATACGTATGTCAGAACGCGGCGCAACCTCGCCGTTTTTGGTGTGTTGACCGATGTCGTCTTCCGTTCTAGCTAGAGGAGCCCCAAACAACCGCTTGTACCAAGGAGTTTTTGGATCGGCGGTAGAAAATCCCCGAGTCTGATCGGTATCGACGCCTATACCGATATGCCCAAAGCCTCCAGCGCCGGTCCACCAGTACGAAATATCGACATAATCCGTAAGTGAGGTCGGATCTGGCGGGTCCGGATTCGACGGAGCTGGTGTATTCCATAGCGCCTCTATGCTCGATTCCCCCTCCGTCATTTCCGTGCCGTAATTGGTGTTCACGAACGGATCTCCATTTTGGGTGGCATCACCGCCCGCGGAAGTATTGGGATCGCCCCCCATATAGCGGGCACCTAACCATCCCGTTTCCCCCCATTGAGGTCCCTGAGGTCCCCAGTGACCACCCATATCGATCTCCGTATCCGGATTGTTGTTGACGTACGCGTAAAGGTTCAACGTCTGCGGGTCACCGAAGCTTGCGTAGGGCACGGCCGTGGGCGCGGCGGCCCAATCGGGCGTCAAGAACCGGCCCAAGTCGGACGTATAGTACCGCGCCAAGAAGTAGTCGAGCCCAGACTCGGTATCGCGCATCTTGGAGGTAAAGTGGTGTTCGGTTGCGTCGGAGCCGGTACAGGTCAGGCCGTCGCCGAAGGGGTAGCTGTAGCAAACCTCTTCCTGATTGCCGGCGGCGGTCGTCTGCATGCGCTGCGTGCTCAGCCAGTCAGTCAGGTGGAAGTGATAGCCCACGGAATCGGTTCCGGCTGACGTGTCGTAAGTGGCCAGCAGCCGCATGCCGGCCCAGACGTTCGAGTGCGCCCAGGCGCCTGACGAGTTCAGCTCCGTCACTTGATTGCCGGCGAGATCGAGCAGGTAGCTTGTGGTCACAGCTCCGCCCGAACCCAGCTTGGCCACGCGGCGCCCTTCGGCGTCATAGGCATACATCGGGTTGCCATTCAGCGTCACGATGCGGCCCTCGGCATCGTAGGTATAGCTGTTGCGCTGGTCGTTGAGCAGGTTGCCGTCGGGATCGTAGCTCCAGCCGGTGACTTGGTTATTATTCCCGTAGAAGGTCAAATTCGGCTGCACGGCGCTGGCGTTGCCAGAACCTGACGCAGTCTGCTCCCAGCGGTTGCCGTAGCGGTCGTAGGTCCAGCCCAGCGCAAGGCCGTCGTCCACGCCTGCCGTGGCTGTACCGTTGGTGAGCCGGTTGAAATCGTCGTAAGAATAGGACCAGGTGCCCATCACCGAATCCGTCATCGACAACACGTCGCCGTTAGGCGCGTAGGTGTTGACGGTCCAATTGTACAGCGGGGCGTTCGTTCCGCCGACCAGCGCACCGGAGTTCGGCGAGCCCGCGAAAGACGGCTCGGCAAAGGTTGCCGGGAGCGACGATTCCGCGTTGATGGCGTAGGAGTAGTCTGTGACCGTGCCGTCTCCTAGGGCCGTCATCGTCAGACTCGAGCCGCTGGCCGTGAGCGTAACCAGCCCATTGCTTGCGCCCGCTGTGGCCAGAGCGCTGGCGATGCTTTCAGGAGTGGAATTCGATCCGTAGCTGACGGAGGCAATCTGCGTCCCGTTGACGGACAGCGTCGCCGTACCCGCATCGTACGTGGCTCCGGGGACGGGCGGCAGTTGTCCCGTCGGAGGCTCGGTCGTGACCGTTGCGGCAAAGTCCGGCGGGCCCGATGAGCAGCCGCAGCCCACAACTCCTGCCGAAATGGTGTACGTTGCCGCAGCGTTGCAGACTCCGAGGTAGACCGTAGAGCCGCTGGCGACTCCCTCCATTCCATTCCCGTTGGTGGAGCACGATCCAAGACCGGTGGCCAAAGCGCTGGCCAGCGTGCTGGGCGTGCTGCTTGAGCCCCAGTTCACCGCCACCTGCTGAGGGGCACCCCGCGAGCCGACAGTTGTAATAGTGGTCAGCATCGTGCCAGTTTGGCCACCTTGTTCTGTTCCGGAGAAGGTGATGCTGGGCACAACGGAACTCGCCGGCGTGTTGGTCATGGTCACCTGGAATCCGGCCGACCCGTCGGAATAGTCGAGGCCGCCTTCGAGAACATAAGACGTCCCAGCCTGACAGCTCACCAAGTAAATCGAAGGGCCGTCTGCGAGGGCGCCCACCACCACGCCGGAAGTGGCGCATGATCCGATGGCAGCGGCTAGCCTGGTGGCCAAGGTGCTGGTGGTGTCCGTTGAACTCCACGAGAGTTGCGTGTTGACTACAAAGTTGCCGCCGCCGCTCGGATACACGAAGAATTGAAAGAGCCCGGTTGTAACCTGACCGCTTCCCGTTGTCGAGAAAGTAGCTGCGATTCCGCTGTAGCTGAGCGTTGTTGGGTCGATGATCGGAGTCATTGTTGAACCCGAAGTATTGACGGAGAATGAGTAGGAGCCGAAGGAAGAAGAGTGGCCGTCGGGCGTTTCGCTGATCGCGTAATCGTTATTGGTTCCTTGCGAACAGCTCTGAAGATACACAGTGCCGCCATTTGCCGCCGCCTGGACGCCGTTGCTTGCGCAGCTAATTATCCCCGCAAGATCGGAGGCCAAACTTGCCGGCGTGCTGTTCGAGCCGTAGCTGATTTGGATGGTCTGGCTGGTGCCGATGTTAATCAAGAACAGCCCACCGTCGCAGGTCGAGCCGCTGCATTGTTCGGTTCCGCTGAACGTGAAGCTCCCGCTTGAATACGCCGAGAGCTGTTCGGTTCCTGTGATCTGCGCGGTTGCAGTCCCTGGTGTCCTCGCTACCCCATCGATTTCGTCGGTGGGCAAAAGGCGGCTGTTGTAATCGCGATGGAAGTTGATGCCGGGAACCGAGCCGGTGCCAATCAAGGCATTCTGCAACGCGCCCGCGGGAGTGTAGCTGCTGGCGATGAACAAGGGCGTGCTCTGACCGCCGGGCGATGCCGGGCCGTTCACTGTAGACAACCGGCCGGCGGGATTGTATTGGCTCGTGAACGAGAGCCCCATTCCATCAGTAAACTGCGTCACGTCGCCGGCCAGGTCATAGGCGTAGGTGAGCGTGTAGAAACCGCCGGTGCAGTTGCCGGGCGACGAGCATTGCGCATCGGACGTAACGCGCCCCATGGGATCGTAGGTCCCAAACATCCTTTGGGTCAGAACACCGCTGCTGGGTGGGGCAGACGGGCAGGTGCCCATCTGGGTCCACTCGGTGGTCAGGCGGCCGATTCCCCTTCCGGACGAGTTCTGGTCGTACTGGAAACAGGCCGAAGGCGTGGTGCCATCGGAATAGGATTTGCCGGTGAGCCGGTTCAATTTGTCGTAGCTGTACGTTGTGGTGACGCTTTTCGCGTCGGTCTTGCTCAGCAAATTGCCGTCATTATCGTAGCTGCTGAAAAGGGTCGTGCCGGACTCGGGATTGGTGGCGGACCGCAATTCGCCAAGCGAGTCGTAGATGAAACTGCGGCTCACTCCTCCCTGAGTGACGGAGGTGAGGCTGTCGAGGGAGCCGTTGGAATTGGATGCATCGTATCCGTACGTAGTCAGGAACCCGGTCCCGGAAGCATCGAGGCCGCAGGATGAAGGCGAGTTGTTCGAGCTTCCCTGCTGGGTTTGCCCGGTGACCTCGCAAACGTAAATGAGTCTTCCCAAAGCATCGGATTGCGAAATGCGCTGGACGTCGCGTGTGCCGTTGCCTTCGTCGGCGCTCAACACAGCGCGGCCGGTGTATGTGTTGGTAGCAGAGGTGCCGTCGGGATGCGTCACCTGAATGACGCGGCTTAACCCGTCGTAGGAATAAGTCGTGGTGCCGGACGTAGGCGCTCCCGTGTTGGTGGAGCAGTAGGGATTCGACACCGTCCATTTGCGCCCGTCCGCATCGTACGTGGTGTCCACGTTGACCGTTCCGCCTGAGCAACTCGGATCTGAGTTCAGTTGGCTCCGGGTCGTTCGCGCTTCGCCATCCAGCGTCACCTCGGAGACTTTGCTTACTCCAGAGGCGATCGTCTCGGTCGATGTAACCTGCAGCGGATAAGCGCCGGTCGCGGAACAGCCGGTTCCCCCCAGCTCGCTGAAGCAATTCGTGCTCTGGCCGCCGTCGCCTGTCGTCTCAGATATTTTGCGGCCCATCAGATCGTACGTATAGTTCGCGTAGTCGGCTCTCGATGACAGCCCCTGCTCACAGGTACCGGAAAAGTTCTCACCGCAGGTGGCGGCAACCAACCCGCTGCCCCAGAAGTACTGACTTTTCGTGACGTGGAGTAACGGATCGGTCGTCTGTGTAAGAAACGCATTGGAGTTCCGGTTGACACCGTCCGTGTAATTGTCCGTGTAGCTATACTGCGTTAAATTGCCGTTCGGGTCCGTCTTGCTGGCTACGTTCCCGAATTGGCCGTAGGTATAGCTGGTCGTCAACCACGCGCCATCGGTGCTGCGCCACTCTTGGGCTGATGTAAGGAGCCCCCCAGCACCGTACGTTGCCGGGTTGCCGTAGTCGTACGCGTACTTTGTCTCGGCGATAAGTTTGCCGCTTCCGTCGTGGACGGTTTCGCTGGTCTTACGGTCACAGATGTGGACACCTGCCCCTAGGGGTTCTCCTGGCTCCGGCCACCCATAGTAGGTGGGATTGTCGCGGTGCAGCCAAGTGTAATCGGTTATTTTAGATGGTTGTGTTGCCGGCGCGCCTTGCCCATAATCGTAGACACGCTCCTCCGTCAGCACGCTATCGTTCGCAAAAACCGTCCACAAATTATAGCTCCACTGAATCTGGGAGACCATGCCATTGCCCAATGTCGTGGTTTGAATCGTTGGCAGTGGTGGAACCGTCATTAGTTGACTTGACCCGATTTGGCCGCCAGTCTGGTACGTACTCCCAGGGGCTGTCGTGCTTGTGTACTGGGTTGTGACGGTTTTCAGCAGCGTTCCCGATGGGTTGTAATACTGCCGACTGGTTTCGAGGGCGGGAAACGCAGGAAAGCCGTTCTCGTAGGGTTCGGAAAACTGATAAACAACATAGTTTCCGAGCGGATCGGTCACAATATTCTTAGAATTGCCGTTTCCGTATGTGTTGGTATAGGGCGTCGGAGCGTAGGTGGTCGTTTGCTCCGCAACCGGACATTGATTACTGCTATTGAACGCAGATGCGCTGGTTGTGCCCAGTGTCATCGCCGGCGCGGGACAGATGTGCTTGGCGGAGATTTGGTTCACATAGTACGTTATCCCGCAGGATTCGTCAGGGTTGCAAAATGACTGCGGCTGGGCGGTATAGTCGTAGCGCGCGTAACCGCCACTGGGATACGTCACCTTTCTCAGCATTCCACAGTTGTCATACTGGAATGTATAAGTCAGGCCGTCCGCAAGAATAATTGCCGTCGGCACCGAATAGGGCACCGCGACGAACTGTCCCTGAGCGTTGAAATACCCACCACCACCTACCTCGTCATACGAATTGTTGTATCCGGGCTCATTCGTGCAGGTGAACTGCATCGTTGCCATTTGCACCGTCACGGTCCGCAGTGTCCCGCTCGAATCCGGATACTGAAAAGCCACATAGGCCGTTGAAGAAGTCTTGCTCGACCCCGAAAACGTGGAGCCCGAACTCTCACTTACTGTTCGGCCAACGAGATCAGTAACCGAATTGTTCGTCCAGGTAATAGCCGAGGGGCTCGTATCGGGGAACGCCTCCGTTGCGCAGCCCAGGGGAGGACATGAACTCGATCCTGGCGATGATAATTTCCAGGTGGAGCCGTCTTTCATCGTCGTCGTTGTTAAGGTGTTGCTGTACCACAAGTCTGCGCTCTGGCCATCTGGCCCTGTGTTGTTGGGAACACTATATCTAGCCGCATCCGGCATGAACAGAACCGGTGAGCCGTTAGCCGAAGTAGTAACTGCACCATAGTAAACAGGGGCTCCGGTGAGCGACCAACCGGGGCCCATAGGAGGGGTCGTATCGCCCGACGGAGTGTTGGGAGCCCACACCCATGGAAAGTACGATAAGACGTCTCCTTCACCAACAAAAACTCCGCTGCTCGTATTGGATTCCTGGAATTGGGTGTTATAACACAGCGGAATCGATAAATCATGTTTATTCGGTCCCTTGAGCGACACCAGGGGTATACAAAATGAGACATTACCACTTGATAGGCTGATGTTCTCGTGGACCCCGTCATAGCTGCCGTACCAGTGCGTGCCATTGTCCACCGTGGGGTCGGCAGGAAGGCTTTGGGCCACTCCAGGTCGAGCGAGTATCAGCGGAACCGTAAGAATGGTGGCAACAGGAAGGAATCTGCGAAGCGAATGCCGGACGGCTGACCGCATTGGGTGACCTCTCTCATGCAAACAGAGGCACAACTTGCAACAACGCAAACGCATACGCTCGCTTCTGCGAGTCAATTGTTGGTTTTCGTGTGCTTGCAATGCGCAAGAAGATCGCGTCTCTGCAACCTCAATTCTTCTGAGAGCATCAATGGCTGCAGGTATCGCTCTTGCCTCTTCGAAACCAGTGAGAGAGGTTATTGGATGGGGAAACCTGGGACGCACGCATGATATGCCGTCCGCGCATCCTGCTGTCAAGTCAGTTTTTGTGATAAGCGCATGAACTTTGGTAACGTAATCAGGGGTAATGTTTCTTATAACTCCAAAGTCAATAAACAACTCGCCAACTCTTTCGAGCCGGGATCGCTCAATCGTCTGACTTTGCACATCGGGAGTAGATCCGATGCCGGAAACCCCACTCTGCAGGCCGCAATTATTGCTCCGGTTCAATCCGAATGGAGATCATCACATACGACTTCCGATCTGCGTGAAGCCAGCTCCTCGAAGTGTGAAGATTGATGCCACTCGGTAAAGATTCGATTTGCCCCATCAAATCCGCTCGGTTTTCCTATTCCGCCGTCCCGTTCGAGCCGACAGTCGGGTATGTAGACCACCT
This sequence comes from uncultured Acidobacteriaceae bacterium, assembly GCA_963770555.1. Classification (GTDB taxonomy): domain Bacteria; phylum Acidobacteriota; class Terriglobia; order Terriglobales; family Acidobacteriaceae; genus Telmatobacter. The sequence goes on along the minus strand of CAVYQC010000005.1, from coordinate 314,647 downwards.
GGTGCAAACCCAGAGGGTCAGCCTTGAGGTAAGCTCTATCCTAAGTGACTGATGAATATGAGCTATGGGCGGTCCGCAGAGCAACGTAGACGATTCTGTAGCTGCAAAATCTCTCAGTTTCAACAAGATTCAACAAGTTCAGTTTTGCAAGGTATTGATTTTACAAGGCTTGCGTAAGGTAGAGAACCTGGTCCCGAACCAGATTCAGCTAGTGATTGAAATCTGTTGAAATTCGTTGTTTTTAACTGTTTTATATTGAGCGCTTTGCAGCCTCGTTGTTGAAAGCTGTGGTTCCGCACTGCTATTGGAGGCTTTGACCGCCACAATTTCGACTACACCTCTGGCTCACTTCGTGGGGTCGGTGCACCGCTCTGCCCCGACGTTTGTGGGCCCCGTCAATCAATCAAACAGAGACCTCTGCACATTCGGATTCTCGATGTTCCCATTGAGGGCCTCGGAAGACGAATAGGCGTAATCGAGCTTCTTTGTGAGCAAATCGATAAAGCCTTTCTGTCCCTTCAGGATTTTCGATACTGCGACCTCCACAGGAAACCATGCCGCAGCGTCAACCTCAGGAAACTCCTGAATCTTGCCGGACTTTGGCGGCCACTCCATGGAAAAAGCGTTACTAGTGATCTGACTGACGGAACAGTCACCCTCTAGTGTCCATACTGAGACGTGTTTGCCGCTTGGTTGTTTCAATTCGCCAAGAAAGCCTTCAACCTCGTCAATCGGAATGCCCGTCTCTTCGGTGAACTCGCGTTTAGCGACAGTGAGCGCATCGTCGCCATCGCTATACTCCCCCTTGGGGACAGACCAAGCACCCAGATCCTTGTTCTGCCAAAATGGGCCTCCTGGGTGCACCAGCAACACCTGCAGCTGCTTATCAACCCACTTGTAACGCAAGATGCCTGCGCTAAGTTTTGCCATTTGTTATCCCACAGTACGGTTCAGTTTCTTTTTCCCAGAGTGGACGATTGGCCAACCATGACCATCAGCAACGAGATCATCATACCCCTTCGCCAAAGTCTCGTAAAATCCACCATTTCCAGTCCGAACAACCTCAAACGCGAAGCTCATGCGCGGAGGTGCTTTATAGACCTTGCTCTCAATCTGAATTCGACCGAACGGCTCTTTGTGATCAAGAAGAATTGCACTGCCCATGGGGATTGTGTCATGGACACGGATCGAGAACCGACTGCAATCCTTTGGTCTCAACTGAATCTTTGCGTCGTTCAACTTATTCAGCGACTGCCGGATAGAATGGGCGAGCTCGGCTGGAGTTTGGCTTAATACAGGAGCAAGCGATGCCATCAAATGAGGCAGTTCAGGATTCAAAAGGGAGACAACTGCCGTGAATTTCGGGTTGGTTGTCAGCTTCGTTATGAGCGCACCGCAAACACCAGCTATTGGTATGCCAGTCATCAAATTAATGCTCACCATTACGACGCTGCGGGTGGCAGTCGAAACATATTGATCAATGTTTGCGACATCGCGATACTTCGCATAATAGTCTCGCGAGGGGTAAAACGCAGACAAGCCCGCTACCGAGATCAGTTCATCCAACCCAGCACGAATGGATACGGGTCGAGCTGGCGCCTGCGCTCCCAATGCCAAAGCCCGATACTTCCTGGATTGTTCATTGGGAAGTTTCAGGGCACGAGGAGACTCGTCGCCGATCTGCGCAAGAACGTATCCACGATTCTTCACACCATCAACAAAAAGTCCGAATTGTGGTAGGACCTTGTTCAGCGTCGTAACGTGCTGCTGGGGAAGGTTTGGATCAACATTTTCGGTGTGCCAAACGCACTTGCGCAGTTCCTCGTTCTTAACACGACTGGGATGAGCCGCATGTATGCATTTCAGAACCTCGAAGGGTTTTCCATCAAGAGGGATGCGCTTGCCCAGGTAATATACGCAGCCTTGCGATTCCTCAAAGGTTAGATCTTTGCCGTCGATGAAATCAACCGCTACACCGGGCATGATTCAGACCCATCTCAGAAACGCCTCAGGCAGAATTCAGGCTTCAGGCTTTGCTCAGACTGTATTCATTCCAATAACTTTAACAGTATACAAAGATATCCCCTAGACGGCTGGAACCGTCTAGGGGTACCGCATCAACTGCGGCAGGTACCCACACAGGAGGCACCCTGTATGGACACCACACGCACCACCACTATCCCAGATAGTGCTGTAGTAGAAAACCCTTCCATTATCCACGCCACAGCTCAACCGTCAAGCGCACCTGACCCTGCCGCAACGCTGCCAATCTGGGAAGCAATGCTCTCCGGTATAGCAGGTGCGGTAGACATCGCCTATGACCTGCACAATCGGACCAATGGTGCGACGGTAACTCTCAAGAGCGGCGACATGGCCGGCAAAAAGCTCTTTGCGGTTTCCATTTATCCCGCGCACACCATCGAGCTTTGGGAGCGGCCGACTTGGCAGGAAATCTTCGACTTCGCACAAGCCAGGGTAGACCTTCTCCTCAAGCCAGGACATGCCCTCGGGATATGGTTCGATGACTACAACCAAGTTCACATGCTTGATGTGGTTCTTCTTGTTGCCGACCTTGATACGGCATTGGCCCTTGCACTTCAAAATAATCAGATCGCGATCTTTGACCTCGGATCACGCCGCGAAATAGAGGTATCGCGTCCGACTGGGAAGCTCGTAGCGATTCGCGCCGGGGGTGTCAATGCTTAAAGTCCTGCTCATTGACAATAACCCCGACCATGCTGAGCAAGTTGGCATCATTCTCGCCCAGCGCAAATTCGCCGTCACGCGCGTTGCCGAAATTGGTGAGGCGATTAAAAGGTTGCAGGCCGGGGCTCACGCATGGGAGATTGCAGTGCTGGTCATCGGCGATCACTCTCGGCCCTGGTTTACCGTTCTTCATAGCCTGCAAGAGGCAGCCTGGAATGGGGCAACGCCCGAGGTGCCGCTCTTCCTTTGCGTGTCGAAGCAAAATCTCGGGACCAACTTTCAGCTTCGGATCGAACACATGGGGGCGCGCTATGCCTTCGAAGAATAGCTGGACGCCGGTCCTCAGAACAATGGACCTGTTGATCGCAGAAATAAGTCATCTCCGGGCTGCCGGTCCACATTTTCGGATTGTGCATCGATTTCGGATGCCGGGAAGCGGCTGTCTGCCCGGCGAGGAAGTTTTTGCGGTATTCCTTGTATATCGTGGTCGGGAATATCAATTGCGACTTTCGCTGACGCAGCGGCTGGTTTTTAATTACCTCGCAAGTCATTCCAGCCTGGCGCAAAGTGCGCGCCAGATTGAGTTGGGAATCCGTGCAGATGATTTCTACAAGTTTCATGCGAAAAATGCGAATGGGCGTACGGCCCTCACGCGCCAGATTCCCCGATCCTCAATCAAAGAACATATCAGGCGCATTCTTCAATCGCTCGGATTGGCATTCCGAGAAGCAGGAATCGGCATTGATCCCCAGAATGTTCTAATCGTGCAAGACACTGCTGGCAACGAAGCTCTCTACCGGCTGCTTGCAACGATCAGCTGGACTCATATTGATCTCACCTCTCCCGACTTTCAGCCGCTGTGGTGAGAGGACGCTCGAATTCCGGCACGTCCCGCAGGGCGGAATATCCCTTCACGGTCGCGCCAGCACACGCGAAATATGCCGTCCAGAACTCACGTAGGCTTTGCCAGTAGGCAACCGACTCACCAGCCCCATCAACGCCTTCGGCGTAGACATCCACACCACGCAGGTCAGCAAAAAGCTCGCCGTTCGCCACCTGCTGCATCGCTGTAGTCGTCTGCACCGTGGGCTGGCGCTCGAGATTGAGAGCACGGGTCGCCTGCTTCATGTCAGACAGCACAATGAGAACTTTGCGGTGGTCATTCGTTGACCCGTGGAACACTTCAGACGCCACAATAAGAGCGCCCAGTATATCGGTCTGGGCATAGGACGGCACAAGCTGTGCGGAGCGTTTCTCCCATGCCTGCAAGAGAGCCGTGTGACCCTTGGCTAGGCGCTCTTTGAAGTATCCCTCGTCGCCCGCGAGCTTTGCCGACAGGATGATATACGGGGTGGCGAAGCTATCGTCCGTGATGCCAACGACGCTGAGCTTGGCCCCGGGAGGCAACGCTGCGATGGTGCTGCTCACGCTTTGTACATTCTTTTCAAACTCCGCTCTGCTGTCGTGGCCCCTTACAGCCACCGATTGTGACAGGTCAATAAGAACAACTACATCTGCGGGATTTGAAGCGTGCGTCTGAGCATGGGCAAAGATCCCAAGAGATAGCGCGACGATCACGATCTTTTGGAGCGCTCCGCGCTTTACCCCATTCAAGAGCGATCGGTAGAAATCCCGCCAGAACTCGTGCTCGAACGCGGCCCCGGCGTTCTCTAGTGCCCACACTTCATGCCCATGAACGACCATCTGTTCCCGGATGGCGGCAATTTCGCGCCGGAGCGCGGTACCATCCTCACCATCTGCTGAGGCCAATTGGGCTGCCTCGTGCAGCGCGATTCCCGCGCCCATCTCAATGGCAAATGCAAGGAACGCCATCACGAGACGCAGGAGGCCAAGAGTGCGGTCATAAAACGTGTTCTCAGGTGCTGGCGGCGGCGCATCTTGAACGTTTTCTATCACTGCTGAAGGGGTGTTCGTCACCTGCTGTGCAAGCAGGTCCCCGCGAATCTCGGCCAGCAGGATCAAGCTCAAGATGGCGGAGACGCCGGCGACGGTGGCCAGCACGGTTACCAGCCGGGGGCTCGCCCAGCGCTCGAGGATACGGTCTACGAGAAACGGGGTCACAATCGCGATACCGAGGCAATAGACCCAGCCCCTCCATCCGAGTTCATATGGATCGAAGGCAAGCACCGAAAAAATAAATGCGGCCACAGTGAGCAGCGCGGCAATTGCATACCGGAAGATGGCTTTGAGTCTGCGCGCCCGGACCGTCCCCGGCGGCAGAGCGTGGTAGATGCGGTCTTCGAGGTCCCGCTCATGTGCCTGCAGCTGCCCGACGCGGGCGCGCAGGGTAAGAATTGCAGGCCGGTTCACGGTTTCGATCCGCTGGCGCTCGGAAGCACAGTAGCTCGCGCTATGGCGATCAACATGACTTGCCGCTTCCATTCCGAAGTCTGCGCCGATTTGGCGTTGGTCACGAGTATTATTCATTTCCTTCCTCCTTAAACTGTTTTTTGCCCGGCTATGCCGGGTGCATTACTCGTCTTTCCCCTTACTGCGTAGCTGATGTCGCTCCCGTCGTAGCCGCCACAGAACGAACACAATCGCAGCCGCGACGACCTTCCGCCACAGGGACATACTCGACCAGAGGCCGACAAAAACGGAAACAATCAAGACCAGAACAATGGCGATCCCCACGATGGTGCCCAAATACCTCAGGGTATCGGCGGCCTTTACCAGGCCGATCATGGTCGCGAGCGCCGTCACGATGATCGCAATGATTGCAAGCGATCCAATAAACGACTCGCATAGCTGCACGACAATGGGTTCATACATGACACGCGCTCCATTGCAAAAAACAGAGCCTTCGTGGGAAGGCTCCGGTGATAATGAGCTGGGTTACTCCAAGACTTTTTTCGCCTGGAGCAGTTTGGTGAGCAGGGCCTTCTCAGTGTTGAGTTCGGTTTCCAATTCGGTCACCCGCTTCTGCTGCTTGTCTATCTGTCCCAACACCACTTGAATAGGTGATCTTGGGGTCCATGCCTTGCGACCGCCTTCGATCGCTGGGGCAGAGGACTTCGGCGCTTGGTCGGCTTTCTTTTCCGGGGTCATACACTTCTCCTTTGAAACATCGGCTAGGGCTGCAATCCCGAGGACCACCGCACAGTTGCGCGGCACGTTCTCCAAGATTCCGCATGATTGGTTGTATTGGCGCTGTGCCGCTCAAAGGTCATGAGCGACGCGCCCGGCTTCGGTTGGTCAGCGCGAACTATGGTTCGATCAATGCAGGCCTCCCTCCTCGCGCCGCACGATGAAGCAGTCACGCAAGAGGAGCATTAGACTGCGCATCTTCGCGATGTCCGCCTCTGCTCCCTCAAGCGCACCGATCACCGCACGGTCTTCGTGGCGGGTCAGATGATCTGCCACCTCCCCGAACCGTCCGAGCAGTTGGTGGTTTAGGGTGTCAGCGTTCCGGAAGAGTACCTCCCGTATCGCCGCCACCGATGTCTGTGGTTCGTTCATTGACATCCTCCTTTTCTGCCTTTTCTCTCGCGGCTTTGCGTTGCGCGGCCGTCCAGCATTCGAGCTTTTGTATGGCTTCACGTTTGAGCCCAATTTCAACGTGGCTATAGATCGAGTTCACCTCTTCGCCGCTCGAATGGCCCATGAGGGCCTTCCGAGTTTCTAGTTGCACCCCAGCTTCGAGAAGTCGGGTATTAAATGCATGGCGTAGGTCATGGAACCGGAAATATCGCAATCCGGCGCGCCGGATTGCTCCTTTCCACGCTGTCTTGATTCTGCTGATCGGCTGATTGTCGAACGTGAAGACAATGCCTTCAGGTTTACGGCGGACTTCGAGGTCAGCGAGGAGCCGCTCCGTGAGCGGAATCTCGCGAGCCTCGCCGCCCGCTGTTTTCGATTTAGTGACGTACAAAAGTCGACGGGTGAAGTCCACGTGCTCCCATTTTTCCGTGAGAATCTCTCCCCTGCGCAGCCCAGAATCGAGCGCGGCGATGATGACCGAGCGCAAGTGCGGTGCGGCAGCAGCGAGAAGTCGATCCTCTTCCGCAACCGTCACCATGAGGCGCGGCTTGCGGCGCTCACGCACCATAAGCACTCGACTCAAGGGATTCACGAGCAGGATGCCCTCATCCACCGCCCAAAAGAGGATGTGGCGAAGGGCTTCGAGATCACGGTTGATGGTCGTGTCCGAGAGGTTCTTCTTCGTTTGGTGCCGGTATGCCCGGTACTCTCTCGCGCCCGCCTTCGTGATGCGACCAAGTTGGGTGTCACCCCAATAGGGCAGCAAGAGCTTCAGTCGGTCAATGTGGTAAGGCCGGGGAGAACCGTCAGCGAGGAATCGTGCTGCGAGTTCACTGAATGTCATCTCCGGCTTTGGTTCCACGACGCCCATACGGGTAAGGTTCAACTCCTCCTTGTGTTGCTGGTCAATGCGTTCCGCTGTCCGGCGATTTGTACTTCCTGTGGATTTCGCGTGCCGGATGCCGTTATCCCAGACGTAGCTCCAATACACGTTGCCCCGCTTGAAAAGTCCCAAGGGCCCTCACCTCCTTTCTGCTATTTGGTTTTCAAGGATCCACTGCACCACCTGGTTCCGGTAAAACGTTATGCGGCCGGTCTTGCCGATCCGGAAATGCGGCAAGCCCGACGGTAGATACCGCTGCCGTACGGTCCACACCGAGCAGCCAAGCAACCGGGCTACCTCGGTAATCGCGAGCGGTTCTCCCAAAATGTCCGGTGCGCTGCTCATTCCGCACCTCCCACCCTCGGGCAATGCTGCAGGCAGCACTGCCCGAGGGAAGATTGAAAGAAGCCCAACCCATGCAAGCGTTTATTGCGAATGATCAAACGTGACTTCCGTTCTTCCGCATTGCATCCGCTCCCCACCCATCTGCTATCGATCCTCATGGCGTCCTCCTTTACCCATGGATCTCCGCACAAGCCGCTTGAACCAGTCAGGCAGCATCGTCCAGAGAATGAAGAGAGCGCCCAGGAGCAGTCCAAGAGCGATGAGCGCGTCTCCCGTCCTGGGCGTCGTAACCATTCCGTAAACGAAACTCAGAACCACATACACGATGAGCAACCCCACCATTGTCCGGGCGAGAAACTCCAGCACACGCCACATGGGAGACACTCTCGGTTGTGGGGTCGAAAGCTCCCGGCTACCGCACTGCGAGCAGACCTCGGCGAAGCGTGGATTCTCGTGCCGCCGAGGGCAAAGCTTTACGTCGTACGTCCGCCCGCAGAACTGGCAGTAACGCGGCTCCCCTGCCGTTATCCGTCCGCATTCGTAGCAGTACTTCATAGGTGTTCCTCGATAAGTTGAGTGGGTGTCTCGCCCGTGGGCCGATACCACACGGGAGCAAAGAATCCTTGATCGCGAACTGCTCCGAGGGTGGCGAACCAGAATATTTTTTGCGTGATCGCCCCGACCGTTTTCCGGAGAGAGTGCATCCGCCGCTCGGAGTTTGCGAGGACGAGGACCCGGAAACGTTTCAGACCGAAGCGCTGTTCAAATTCCCCAGAAAGTGCCAGCTGCAAATAGTTCCTGGGCTTCTCCTTCCACACGGGCCCCCGTTCGTGTCCGAGATCGACCTCAAGAAATGCCGCGAGCGTTTCCCTCTGGGTTGCGAGTTCAACGTACCCATCGGGGATCAAGCGGGTGTTCTTCGAGATCGGCTCATGGAACGCTAGCCAGCGGCGAAAGCTGACGCCTTCGGTAGGTATCACTCCGTACTTCAGCGCACAGTACGCGTCATTGATCGCCAACTGATGCTCAATGTAGAAGTCCGCGACGAGCGTTTCGTCCTGCCTGCGGCGTGGGCCCCGGAGTGGTACCCCAGCGAGTCGTGCGCCTTTCTCCGAAAGCGCGTACAGGGATTTCCTGCTACCAAGGAAGAAGCGCCGCAGAAGGCCGGCACGAGTGAGTGCTAACAGGCGCGCATTCGCTCGGGTGGTTGAGCCGAATCCGGCGACGATCTTTGCCTGTTCGCGATCAATGACCCCCATGATCGCCAACTCGTTATGGAGCTTCATATCTCTCAGCTGCACAACGAGCCCTCGCCTTTTGTTATTCCCAGTCATTGAGTACCTCACTCGCAGGTTGGGTATACCGCCTCTGCCGTTCCGCGATGTCGTGCTCGATATGGGCACGGACCCGGCCCTGCACGTATCGGGTACGACTCACGAGGTCGGTGTAATCGACCTTTGGCTCGACAACGGTTGGCACGACAATCTCAGTCCAACGATCTGACGAACTTTTGACGATGGCGTGACGAGCAGGCAGGTTCTTCAACCGCTCCGCCAAAGGCTTGCCACCGTCGAGCGCCTGGGAAATCTGCACTGCATCAGCGCTCGAAAGCTGGAAGAAGATGTGCGTGCCGATAGAAAGGATTGCGGCCCGTGTTTCCGCCGAGTATTGTTCGAGGAATTGGTTGGCGGTGACAAAGCCGACGCCAAACTTGCGAGCCTCCGAGAGCATCGTCTCGATGCCGCTCCCCTGCTGAGCAACGAAGTTCTGAATCTCGTCGCAATACACCGAGAAGAGCGAACGATTCGTGCGGGAGAACAAGGCATTCTTCAGCATTGTGAGGATGAGGCTCCCCAAGGTAAGTGCGTTTTCGCCCAGGCGTCCCTTTTCAAGGTTCACGACGATCCAGGCACCGGCATCCATCGCTTCACGAAATGAGAATGTTGATTGTGTCTGTCCCACGATATGGCGGAAATGCGGGTCGGCTGTGAAGGCCGAAGTCTTGTTAAGGATCGGCTCGCGCATCACGGCGCGCATCCCATCGCTCAGCGGATCAAAGCGGAGTTCGAAGTATTGCCGAACTTCAGCATTGGAAACTTCTTTCATGCAGGCCGCACGGAATCCCGCGTGGGTGAGCAAAAGTGAAAGTTCGAGCAGCGTGAGACCGTTCGCTGCGAGGACAAAAAGAGAATTCCGAAGGAGTTCATCCGTGCGAGCGCCGAAGCGATCCAATCCCCAGCGCTCCCGGAGAATCTGCGAGAATTCCGCCACCCTTACAAAATCATCTGCACCTTCGAGCGGATTGAGTCCCACCGACATCTCCCGGTCGCCTGGCGAAACGACAATCAATTTGTCGCTCAGGTGACGGTGTTCCGCTCGCTCACGGGCATTGATTGTCCGCAAGATGAATGGAGTCAGTTCGCCGTGAATGTCAAGCACAAGAAATCCGCGATCTTGTGCGATGTCCTGCTGCATGAGATGTCGCAACAGAGAACTCTTCCCAGTCCCCGTCTTCCCAAGGACAACTACCGAAGTCGTGCGGCGTGTCGTGCTAAGAGATTCGTTCCGATGGGTTGCGTGGCCGTCTACGACGCGGAATCCAAGATTGAGTCCGCCGCTTTCCTTCCGTGCTCCGCGTCCCCGGCCTTGGAGGCGGTTCCAGAATCCAACGATGAGTTGTTCGAGGAACTGTTCCATGATGTGAAGCAGTGTGAATTATCCCGTGACAAAAACGGAAACATCGCATCCTGCGGCGATACGCAAAAACACGAGGAGCACGGCAGTGCCGAGCGCCTCTCTCTGACAGCGAAGATGCGAGATGATCTATGGCGTGAAGTTGGTAATGAACACTTCCCCGTACCTGCGACCGGATTTCTTTTGAGCGGTGTACGGTGTCTCTACGCGCTTTATATGAAACTCCCGGAAAATCTTGCGCACGTCGGGAACGTCATTGAGAGACAAGACAAACTTGCCATGCAATCCTCCAATGCGCTCGGCGAGTTTCTCAAAATCCTCCGTCGTGAAGTTGTAACGGTACAGATTCCGACCGAAGTAGGGCGGGTCCAAGTAGAACAGCGTTGTGGGCCGGTCGTAGCGTTTCAGCACCTCCTCATACGGAAGGCATTCAAGCTGGACACGCGCCAATCGCTTGTGTGCGTTTTCAATGAGCTCTGGAAGGTTCTCGGGGTTGAATCCCGGAGGCTGGACCACGTGCCAATGGTAGTTTGGGTGGCGGATGAGGCTTGCGAAGGAACCTTTTAACAAATACATGAACCGCGCCGCGCGCTGAACATCAGTGAGAGTCGCCGGATCAGTCGCCTTCAAGAGATCAAACATTTGTCGGCTGACCACCCAGAAGTGAAAATACCGAATCAACTCCTCATAATGCTCCCGGCAGACACGGAAGAAGTTCACGATTTCCCCGTCCAGGTCGTTTAGGACTTCTACCTTGGAAGGCTGCTTGGCGAACAACACCTGTGCTCCGCCACAAAATATTTCGCAAAATGTCACATGATCCGGAAAGAGCGCAATTATGCGTTTGGCAAGCGTGCGTTTGCCCCCGATATACGAGAGTGGTCCAATCATGTACTGGCGGTGATAAATTCTTAACGCTTCGATTCGACCTTGCACTTTTGTCGAAGCGTTACGTCATCATAAAGCGGGTGCAAGAAATTAAAAGGTGGCACTTTTTGCGCTGGATGCAATTCTCCGACATCACGGTGAGCCCCATACGCTCCCCGTTGCTCGCCATCTTGACAATCTGTATAACAACTCCATACTTAGAGACAATAACGAAGCACGTAATGAACAAAGCACACGACATTTCAATCTTAGAGTGGAATGAAATCATGCGGATTCCAGCTATCCGGGAATCTTGGGGACTTGAGGGGGATGAGACAGCCGAGCAATTCGCCGACATGGTATACGGCGTTAGATTTGATTTTCAAAGCGGCGGTCCCGGCTACGTTGGCGACCTGTATATCTTGCATGGCGACGCCATGGGCGAACCAATGACCGTAATCAGAAAGAGTGGCAAGTTGGAATTGATCGATTGATCGCGCCATTGACCACAATCATCAAGCGAAAGATCGCTACCTAGTGAAGGAAGGGCCGCTCGTCCTTCGCGAGCACGGGGAGAACCACCGCAACGGAAAGGAGAAGACATTGCGGCTCAGCCACCTTCGCTCCTCGCGTGGCTGCACCCGTCGAACGGCCCGCACTCACAATACGCTCAATAGGGTTCAGAGCTAGGTGGCACTTTCTGCTAGCGGACGCGGGAAACACACGGATAGAACATTCTGTCGCAAAAGGCGAAGTAAATATCACCCAACGATGCTTATCGGGTGTGCGAGGTCGGCTCGGTTGCGCTACTTGCACGCGTTGCGACCTCACTCCTCATGACTTAGGGAGCTTTTACCTTTGTAATAAATTCATCTAGTTTCTTGAGTTCTGCTTCGAGTTTAGTGCTTCTTGGCACCGCCGGATTCACGCCGACAGCCATGTCGTGAAGCCATTGAGAGGATTCTGTCATTCCATCCTCGACATCTTTAACCAGAACATCGTTGACTTCAATTTGTCCAAGGCGCTGCGTCTGGACTGCCTTATTAAACCGTTGTACGACACCCTTGAATAGGCGTTCCTCGACAGCGCGCTCCCATGCTTCGCGAAGAAGCATATACCAAAGCTTCACCTTGTCACGATATACGTCTGGGTCACCAGCCTCAGCCTTTCTCACAGCAGCAAGTTCATTGCGGATGTAGGCGACTTTCTTCTTTACATCGAGCGCAACCCAAGGCAGTTCTGGCTTTACAAGGCCAATGCTATTGCCATTTTTCCTCATTGAGACGGAGACGCAGTCCACTGGCCCCTTCGCTGCGAGCTGCTGGAGGTCTAGCAGAAACACGATGTCATGAGTCAACACGATTACCTGACGCGCCTTAGCTTCCTCAACAAGACGCCTCGCAATCGTACTTCTCCGCTCATGATCGAGAGACGTAACCGGATCATCAAAAATGATGCCGGAATTGTTTTTATTGAGTTGTGCTTCAGTAAGGAAGTCTGCCAAGGCGCTGACTGTTTGCTCCCCTTCGCTCAGAATGTCGCTAGGATGCTGTCCCCGTGCAAATTCGAGCTTCAGCTCCTTGATCGTGTTGGCATCACGACCATGCGACTCGACCTTAAGTCCGAAATCACAATCAAGCCGCTCGGTCTCTTTGTTGAATATATTGACATACTGAGAGATAACGATCTCGCCCATAATATCGGTCTTCTTGCGAGTTGTCGCACTGCGTGCCGCAACCATGTTAATGCCACCGACCACGTTGTACCAACGTAACCATGCAACGTGTTTCTTGACTTTGGTGATGAGATGAGAAGCCTGCTGTTTCTGCTTAAGGTAATCGATCTCTGTGTTGAGCTTATCTATTTGGCCCGTTGGATCGATTAGACTGCGCTCCACCTTCTTCTTCTCAGCGATTAGCGCGGCAATTCGACTCAGGTCGATCTTTGGGTCCGTGTATTGCACAGAGTTTTCGACCTTGATGTTCCCAATCCACTCCAGGACTTGGGCATTCAACCTATCAAAACCATCTCTGATCTTGTTTAAATCTGATGGAGCGTCCCTCTTTAAAATCTTCACCGCGACCTCTGCGACTGAGAATGCAGGCCAACTTGTATTGGCTCTTTCAAGACTCACTAGATGGGAGCCTAAGTTAGCGCGAGCCGTCGCAAGCTCAGTTTCAGCGGTACTCTTGAGGAACTTCCAATATTCGCCGAAAAGCGTTTTCTCTTTAACGGTAAGAGCTCGCCTGCACAGGAGGCAATATTCCGGCTCTTTGCCGCCCGCCGAAGCGGTTTCTTTCTCGTGGAGTCTGTGGGCAGCTAAGATCAGGGCTTTCCATTCCGGGCTACCTACATTCTTGAACGCAGCAAATTCAAAGTTCTTCGCGCTGAGTTTATCGACTATTTCTCTCTTCTCGCTGATTTCTCTCAACACGCCGTTAATCTGGGTGACTTTCGCAGGCGTGAGGACCGCGATTTTGATGGCGAGGGCGTTCTGAAAAGTTATTAAGTCGCCAGATTCATCCTGTAGCAATTTTTTTTGCACCGCGACGTCTTGCTTTAGTTTATTTGCGACATCCTTCTTCTTGGTCGCAAGTTCGGCCTTATCTGTCGCGGTGAAACTCAACGCACTGTCAATATCTCCGTCTGTAGTCTTATGAAAAAGAGAACTGAGGAAGCGCGCCACGGGTGAGGTCCCGCTAAACAATCCCTCCGTTGGATCTTCATACTCCCTTGCGTCAATCTCGCTTTGTAATTTCGCCTCGATAGCGGAAATGCTTTTAAATACCTCGTCAAAAACCGCTATCTTCGATGGAACAAACTCGACCTTGTTTTCGCTGTCAAGGTGAATCAAGGCGCACTCATGATCGAAGACAGTGAAAGATTTGAGGGCTTGGTGTACTTCACCGAGCCTGTACTTTATACAGTGCGGGCCGGTGGTGTCGGTCACGTAGAAGTCGGCGCTAGGTCGCGGTGTCGGGTTCGAAGTTTTGCGAGCATTGGGCAGGAGCTTCCTCGGCTTCCTAGAGGAACACGCATTGCTCAAGAGTCTTCCGATGCCAGATTTGCCTGCGCCGTTATCGCCGTAGATGATTGTGAGATTCTTACCAAACTCTAGCACGCATCCAGCGTCAATGGCGTTCACGCTTGCGAGGTTTTCAATCTTGTCGAGAGTGCTCTTTGTGCCCGGCGTGTCAGTGTCGTCGAGATCAAGGGCTGGAAAGACGATTGGGGTTCTTCCAGGTTTCTGCTTTACAACCCCAGAATCTTCGAGAAGGTACTGATAGCACTGGGAAATGTCGACTTCGCTTACGGCATCTTTCTCCAGATGGAGACGCCACAAATATCGTTCCCAATAGGGCTTTGCATCCAGCCAAGTCCGGAAACTTCCAGCCTTAAGAGTTTTCTTTGCGGTTCCGATTGCGTGCACGCCTTAAGAATACCCCTCATCATGTGGATTCGCCACACGAGAAAGGGCAGGAAACACATTCCTAGTCACGTCGCGGCGTCAAGAGAAGAGCCTCGACAGGCTGATACTTCGATTGTCCGCTCATGACCCGATGCGCCAGAACTAATGCCCGATGAACACCGTCGTATATGTAGTATGTGCCGCTGGGTGACTGCCGCTTCTCGGAATCGTTTGCGGGCGTGACGGCAATGAGGTCAAACTTGGAGATGTCAAAGCCAGCATCGAGCGCTTCAAAACTCCCAAATGCCGTGGGATCATGCAACGTCGGCATTAGCCCCATCGGGCGGCATAGAGATGAGAATGTCCATGAGTGTTCGATCATCCGACCCGCAACGTCGCCAAGCGTCCGAGGCTCACCCCAAGGAGTCAAAAGGCGGGTGGGATCGATCTCCTGCCAGATGAGGGATAAGAAGGATTTCTCATCTTCCAACGTGAACAGGAATAGATTCCCGGGCGCTTTCACGGCCTGGATCAACCGAGGATCGACATGATGTCCGAGCGCCTCGCGAGCGCTGAACCGTGCAAGCACCTCTGGACCACTGACCGGCTTCATCTCTTTATTTTGCGCGCGATTTGATTAGATATCAATCCCTGCGGAGACCGCCCTTAGTGGGAAACTGAAACTCCTCGTTTGCTACCCCACTTCCCACGCAAATTGTGCCACCTTGTGGTGGTGGCGCAATCTTTTAGAATGAGATCACAATTCTTATGCAGCTAGTGGAAGCTCTGCGTCTTCGGCTTTGAATCGGTTCACGAGCTTCTTGAGAATTGCATCTCAGGTTCGAGGTACGCCCCGAATGGATCTACCTACTTTTCATGCAAATTGTGCCACCTTGTTGAGATGGCGCGATTGCATAAAATGGAAGAATGGATTTACTTGCGAGCATGAAAACTCCGCCCGTCTTTCTTAACGGGATAAAGGCGCTATCCTAGCATCCATCCATTACGAACGGATGTCTAATTCGACTTTCGCAAAATATGTGTGCAGTTGATCTAAGATGTTACCCAAAGTTCGACAAGTCCCCCGATATGGGCTACCATAAGAAGTTTTTTCTCGATTTGCGATCACGCGAAACGGAATTGTTAGCTCTACGTCTACGTTTTTCCCCGTTACGGTGAGGTTCGACAGTAGACTTCGCAGCAATTCACGCTTTCTTTCCAGATTTGCCTGTTTGTAAAGCAATGACACGTCTTTTGCGAGTTCGACAGTGCGCTCGATGTTCTGAAGCGCGGCGTCATTACCAGCTTGGCCTGAAGCCAGCTTTTGCCGCAGCTGAGCCTCATCCCATACGAGCGCCTTTTGCTTTTCCTCAAACACCAGCTTTTCAACTGATCCGTCAAGGAGCAAATCGGTAAGGCGGCTCATGCGCGAACGAAGTGAGTCTAGCTGCAAGCTTAAAGAGCGGCTTTGTTCCTGACGCTCTATGTCTGAATGATGACGGCGGTCGGCGATCCACTCACGCATGAGAGTGACCTCGGCGTCGGAAAGTGTGAGCGTATCGATATGTGTTAGTAAGACTTCTTCTAACGCGTCTTCTCTGATAGACGTCTTCGGGCACACAGGGGGTAATTTGAATGGGCGGTTGTGGCAACGATAGTACGTGTGTCCTTTAACGCGTTCACCGATGAGCGAATATCGGCAACTTCCACAGCGCACTAACCGGCTGAACAGAAACGAATGCTGCACGACACGATCCACCGCTTTTCCGTGGAGGAGCGCCTGGACTCGCTCGAATTGTTCCCGACTCACGAGCGAAGCATGATTCCCGGAAAATTCCTGACCGGTTTGCCTAATCCTCATAATCCCCACATAGAAGGGATTGTTGAGTATAGTCGAAATGCCATTCATCGTTACGGGACCACCACGTCGATTACGCAGTCCGCGCTCGTGCATTCGATGCACGAGTTCCGGGAGTGACCATTGTCCAGTGCTGTAACGCTCGAAGCATTCCTTAACGAGCGGAGCCATCGCAGGATCGGGCAACTTTGCCTTTGCTGCGCCTTGGTCTAGGTAGCCGATGGGTGCGCGCAAAGGATAGAACCCTTGCTTTAACCTGCCATAGAAACCCTTCTTGGTCTCTTCGCGAAGATTACGACTGTAATGAGCCGCAACAACTGCCTGAATATCGGCCGAGAGGCGACCCGATATGGTTGCCAGGTCTACGCTCTCATTTGCAAAGTGAATCGCGACACCGGCATCCGCAAGTTTGCCGACATCTGCCCAGTCCTCCAAATTACGAGCACTGCGGTCGATTTTGTGAATGATCACACCGTCGGCCACCTTCAGACGCAAAAGTTTAAGCATCTGCATGAATGCCGCGCGACCCCGTTTGGCAGCAGACTCACGCTCTTCAAACCATCGGACGATCTCGAGGCCGTGCTGTTGTGCGTACCGGAGTATCGCTTCTTTCTGTTCCTGTAAAGAAACGCCCTTCTCCCCCTGCTTGACCGTCGAAACACGGGTATAAGCAAATACGCTACCCATGCTAAAACGGAAATTTATTTAATGAACTAAGCGACCTTTCCTCAATCGTATCCTGGGGTTGCAACTTGTCAACAGTTGCGTCATGTGCATCTCGCGCGATTTGCATAGCGCAAACGAAATAACGCTGAAGATTGTCCTCCGCTTCTTTGAGCTCCTTGTCAGTAAGGGTTGGGTAAAGGGCTCTCAGACGTTCAATGTTCATCAAATGACATTTATGCCTCTATGGGTCAATTTGCGTGAGCAATTTGAGTTCTTTTAATTGAAACTCATCGCCTACAGTGTACTGTCGCGGGAATGCTTTCCAAGGTGGCACTTTCTGCACCGCGAGTAAGTAAGGCTCTCTGACAGGTGAATATTCAGAGCATATTCAGTGTGAATTCACAGAGAGAATGTCAAGAAAATGGACTGATTCTGGCCCCATCTTGGTCATGTTGTGGATAACCAAACTCGCTATGTCGGTTGCCCCCCTCCGCGTGCAAAAAGTGCCACCTTGAGTCGCTTCTTGTGATTGCTAGACTTAAGGCACAATCAAATAAAACTGCTCCTCACAATTCCCATGACATCGGACCCAAACGTCCATCACCTTCGCTCACTGCGCATGAAGAGTGGCCTTAGCCAAAATGAACTTGCGGATATTCTCGGATCTTGCTCCGGGGCTGCAGTTTCTCGCCACGAGCGATCCATATCTGTGCCCGATCTCCTGACAGCGTTTGGTTACGAGGCTATCTTCCAAGTACCGATCTCCGATTTATTCCCAGGAATTTATCAAACAGTGGCCATAGGTATTGAAGGGCGGCTGGCAACAATGGAGCATGACCTGCATCAGAAGAACGCCAAAGGAAAAGAAGCGCCTTTCATTGCACGTAAGCTGGAATTTCTCACGGTACGAAAGACCTCGGATTTAAGTAATCCAGCATCATGAAACTCAGGATTTACGACCCTACAATACTCGCTATCGATCTTCGACATCGGCGACTTGGCTACGCAGTCTTCGAAGGCCACAGGATGCTGCGCGATTCGGGCTTACGCGTCTACCGGGCAACGGGCAAGACAGAGGCAGCGATGGCGAGCAAACGGATTGCCGTACTCCTCAAGCTGTACTCTCCATCTGTGATTGTGATAAAGCAAGAACGCTGGGACAGAGCGCGGACCAGCATACATATTCGATCCCTGGTTGCAGTAATGAACCACGTAGCCTCCGCGTATTCGACTCCGATCTTTCTCGTCGCGCACGATGACGTGCGGATGACATTTCGCAATATGGGCTGCGAAACCCGAGACGAGATTGCAGCTGCTCTGGCCCGCATTTTTCCTGAGCTTGCTTGGAGATTGCCGCCGAAGCGCCTCTTTTTTCAATCAGAGCATCCTCGCATGGCGATGTTCGACGCAATCGCCCTAGGGCTCGCATACTGGCAACACGAAAGTACTCAAATGCCGGCTACACCGCATTGATGCCGCGCAGAGGAAGGTCTTAACTTGAGTCCTTTCGCCGGCCTCTCTAGGGTGACGTATAGACCAATTATTGCGTCCGTCACATTCCTTCGAGGGGTCGGCGAAAGGGCTTACTGCCTTGTATCTTTCGAAGATTCACGAGATGAAATTGATCCCGCATCCCAAAAAGCTCTGCCATGAGTGCGGAAAACGTCCTGCACTCTTTCGCTATCGCGGTAAGGTAAAGAGGGATGCAAAACATACTCTTTGCTTCCAGTGTCATTACTCATTGAACGACACTTTACGCGCACGCCAATTAGCGGGGCGGATGCACCACCTGAACTCAATGGACCGTCGCCAAATCCTAAACTCATTGAGGGGCCCGCGAATGCTTTGTAGCGATTCGTTCATCCTGCCCATGCGCGATAGTCGCCGGTAAGTCTAATTTGCACGGCGCTTCTTCACAGTCCCCGTAGTCTTGTTCTTTGAATTCCCTTCGGGCTTTGTTGCGCGGATGCGCTCAAGGAGCCGCTCGGCCGATTCGAAGGGCCGACTTTCACGCTCGGCGAGCTCGGCTTCGGTGGGAACGAGTTCACCACAGAAGGCTTTGGCAAGGATTGACTGCGGGAGTCGATCCACTTGCTGCTTGACCATCTCGTATCGCGCCTCGATCTTGTCAGCAAGCGCAAACAAGTTCTTCACGCGGCGCACGATTTCATCCTGCTCCGCAGGCAACGGCAGTGCGATTGGCAGTCGCCTTAAATCCTCAATGTTTATTCCAGAATATGCGACGCCTTTCACAACGGAGGTTAGCCAATTTTGAGCGGCAAGAGACGCAATCCAGTAGGCAATGTAATCTGGATTCGTCGGACCGACAGGGACGACAGCCACTTCGCGAGATATGTTCCAGCCTTTTAAACTGATGGGAACAACCGCAACCCCTCCAAGCGTGCCACGAACATTTACCAAGACCTCACCACCGCGCAGAATGGTCCGGGCAAACTGATCGGATAATACCGGGGCTATGCGCTTCACATTCTTGGTGTCTATCCGAAGAGGCTTCACATCACTGGTTCTTAAGCACGGAACCCCATGTTCGTGCGGAGGGCCAAGTTTAATTACGCCATAACAAATCGAGCGATTCGGGTCGCAGACGGAGTTCATCGTAGCCCATGTCCATTCGTCTGGCGTCCCTACAATCCTGTCGATTGAAGAATCGCGGAGAGTTTGAACCTGCACGCTCGACTTAATCTCTTTCTTGTGCTCTTCTCGCCAACTAGCGGTCAGACGACCAGAGCAAGCAGCCGCAAGAACGGATTGGCGGAAGCGCCTGAGAAATGAGGGAATTCGTTGGGCTCGTTTTTGGCAGTCACCTAATTTCTTCTGGAGCACTTCCAGTTTTCCGACGATGCGCTTTTGCTCAGGCAAAGGGGCCAGTTGCAACTGAGATTCCTCAAACATTCCCTTCGTAATGTGCGCCAACCCCGCGCCCCCGTGTGCCTGGGCGATATATCGGTCGAGATTCTGGTTGATCGCGTGCATGAGAAAGGATTTGTCAAAAAGCCGCAGGTCGAAACCTACCCGAAAAATATGCTGATTGAGCCATGCATCTCCACCGTGCCAGATATGTGCGCCGAAAGATGTCCCAGGGGTTCCCGACCACGCGAATAGAAGGTCGCCGTTCCTAACACGAACCCTTTCAGGCAGGCTGCCCGAATAGTAGTTGAATGGCGCGTCTGGATTGTTGAGATTTTGAATACGAATGATCGGCAAGCCGGTTTTACCCCAATGTGAGGGCTTAAACGCAAAGCCATTAGCCAGGTCTAATACGGCTCCAAGTTCAGTTTCCGCCCATCCCGCTGGAAGAGACTCGCTCATGCTTCTAAGCCTTCCTGTTTTTCGACAAGGGCGATTATCTCGCGGAGGTCATCGACAAGGGCTTCCAACTCGGTGACGGCCTCCGTTGCTAATTCCTGCGGATCGGGCAAGTCGTCGCTGTCTTCCTGAGAGTCATCTTTGAGCCAAGTAATGTCGAGCTTGTTGCTGCGATCCTTTATGGACTGCCGAGAGAATTTGCGGAATCGCCCCGTCTCTCCCCCATCAGTTCGCTTGCTTTGTCCGTTCGGGTCCTTGCCGTATGCTTTCTCAAACTCAGCAAAATGTTCTTTGGTCAGCGGACGATCTTTCTTTGTAATGCCCGGAACATTGGAGCGGGCATCGAATATCCAGACATTCTCAGTCGGATAGCCCTTCTGGAAGAAGATGACATTTGCCTTGACGCCTTGGCTGTACGGTGTGAATGTCCCGCGTGGCAGGCGTAGCACGGTATGCAGGTTGCAGTCCTGCATCAAAATATCGAACACTTCGCCCGCTTTGTCCTCAAAAAGGCAGTTGTCGGGCAATACTATCGCGGCGCGACCACCCGGCTTCAGCGTGTTCACGACGTGCTGCACGAAATTCAACTGCTTGTTGCTGGTCTCAATTGTGAAGTCTTCGCGGTCCGGCGCTTGGTTGGCGCCTTTAGTACCAAACGGTGGATTGGTGAGCACAACATCGTAGCGCTCACCCCTATCCGGCTCGTACAGGGTGTCCCCAAGGTAGATGTGCGGTTCAACACCGTGCAAATAGAGGTTCATAAGGGCCAAGCGCCGTGGGCGGGGCACAAGATCCTGGCCGAAATAGGTCTTAGTGCGGATACGCTTTGCATCAGTGCGGTCGAAGACCCCCTTGCTCTCCGCTACGAGCCATTCATAGGCGCAGATCAGGAAGCCACCGGAACCACATGCAGGGTCCGATATCTTGAAATCATTGCGTCCTCGCGGGTCAGGCTTCATCAATCGGCAAATTGTCTGAATCAGGATTCGCGGAGTAAAGTACTGCCCGGCACCCTTCTTGCCTTCGCTGGCAGCTTTTTCGAGCAGCCCTTCAAAGGCCGCGCCCTTCACATCCACATCAAGAGACGACCACTCTTCCTCGTCGATCATGTCGATAAGGCGGCGCAGGTTGATTGGATTGGTGAATCGCGACGTGGCCTGCGTGAAAATATCGCCAAGCAGCCCGTCGGCGGAGCGCAATTTTCGTAGCACCTCGTTGTAGTGGTCGGTCAGGTCGGTTCCGGAAAGCTTTTTCAGAGTGTCCCAGTCGCAGCCCTTGGGAATCTCCACTCCTCGCTCTTCCGCCATTTTCAAGAAGAGCAAATATGTGAGCTGCTCTATGTAGTCGCCATAGTCAACACCGTCATGTCGGAGCGTGTGGCAAAAGCCCCAGAGTTTCTGAACAATATCACTCATGCTGCGATTGCCTCATTTATTTCCTGCATCAGTGCCGGTAAGCGACCCGCAAACACTCTGGCGGCTCGGCCCCATCCTCCAAAGTCGCTGAATATTGGCTGGCTCTCAAAATCATCCTGATCGATGGATAGGTTTCCTTGGAGATGCGTGCGAATGCGTTCAATCCAGACTAACTGCTCGTTGGTAAATGTTTGCTCTCTTGTGATTGTTTCAATGGCTCGATCAACGCGCTCAGCAGCCGTAAGAAGTGGACTCTGCGCATCTGCAGCATTCTTGACCATCGATATGATGTCGGCCAGGGCCTTGTTGCGCCGCAATTCGAATGCCTTCTGCAAATTTGGTTCAGTGAACCGTTGGGGAGCTTTGGCGAGCGCTTCGCGCAGAGACTTTAGGGCATCTGGTCCCCAATTCTGCGGATGTCTCAATAAAATTGCGATGGAATCGATGTCGGTCTGATGGGTAGCAACGTATTCCGAAAAAGCGGCCAGGTAGTCGTCCGGCTTGTACTCTTTGCCATCCAAGCCGCGAACCAGCCACTCCGAGAAAACTTCGTCTTCCGTGGTGTGCGCCACGTAAAAGACACGCGGTTTGCGCTTATATTCCTGCAAGAGTCGTTGGAAATCCGCATTCCGCAAGAGGCTCATCGCCGAAACGAAGTCCTTATGCAGAGTTGCTCCCAAGTTTTTGGCATAGGTAGCAAGATCACCTTCTGGAACAAACGCGGCGAAATCAGCGCGCGCGTCTCCATGCATCTCCTTATCGATACGCTGGAGCCGCTTCGTCAGGCACCGGATGTTGTACTCGCGGTCCCGGTTCGCCCAAATGTCGTCGATGATCTCTGGAATGGTGCGCGTAACGCCAGCAGGCGGATCGGCGGTGATGGCAGTTGCCTGCCGGAAATACTCAAGCAATGTCCCGTCGAAGCAATCAAATACTACGAAGTGCGATTTGTCCGGGAACTTCTCCCCTTTTCGGGTGCCGCGCCCGAGCATCTGCTCAAACAGGATGCGCGACTTCACAGGGCGCAAGAAAACAATGAACTCCAAGTCTGGAATATCAACGCCCGTACTCAACATGTCTACGGAAACCACAATGCCGGGATTGGGACGATTGCGGAACTCGCGAATGCGCTGGAGAGGGCGGTCTACTGTTGGACTCCCGGTAATCTTCTGGACGAAAGAATCTCCCCTACCAAATATGTCGCGCGCCTGATCCACTAATTGATCTGCATGGGAGGTATGCGGCAAGTCGTTGGCGGCGAAGATGAGCGTCTTGGGAAACCTTCCGAATGTCTGCTCATGTTCCCGCGCATATTTTCTGATTTCTTCAAGAATTTTCTTATTGGAATCCGGCGAGGTAATTTCTCGCTCAACCGTTGACGCATCAAAGGCGCGTTCGTCCTCGATGCTGTCCAGCTTTTTGGAGCCGGTTTCGGGGTTAATCAGGCCAACCTCTTCGCCTTCCTTGAGGAAGACGCCATTCATACGGACGTTAGAGCGAACCTTCACAACGTCGTAATCGACAAGGAAACCTTCCCGGACTGCCCGTTCATACTCGTACCGGTAAACTGTGTCTTTGAAATAGGCGGTTGTGTGCGCGGCGGGCGTTGCGGTCAATCCAATCTTGATCGAGTCGAAATGTTCCAACGTCTTGCGCCACAGTGCAACCTCGGATGAGGTATAACCCCGATGACATTCGTCAGCGACTATCAAATCGAATGCATGAATGGGAATATCAAGCTGTTCGGCATCGTCGTCGATTGGCTCCTCTCCGCCCATTGCGGCATCGCGCCCATAGAGATTGATGGTCATCCGCTGAATCGTTGAAACGTAGACGAACGCATTGCCAGGTTTTGGCGTCTGCAAATATGATGGCGGCAATGCTTTCGGGTCGAACTTCTCATCCTCGCCAAAGTCCTCTCTCTGAAATCTCTGGCTGTACACTTCATAAATCTTGTCGAATTTAAGCCCCTGGTCGGCATCAAACGATCCAAAAGCTCGAACGGCTTGTGCCGCGAGCGCCCGGCGATCTACAAGGAAAAGCACTCGCCTAGCAGTGCCCGACTTCATTAGGCGGTAGATTTCGTTCACCATTGTGAACGTCTTTCCGGTGCCGGTGGCCATTGCGACTAGCATCGCCCGCTTTCGGTCTGCAATCGCCTGCTCGATTGCCTCATTGGCCTCGAACTGATACGGCCGCAACTTTGCACTCTTGTTGGGAATCAAGCGCAATCGTGCAATCGCGGCATCCAGATCAAAGTTGAGGACTTCGGTGATGGCTTCTGGCGTGTGGAATTGTGCGATCTGCCGAGAACGGTTCAGGAAGTTGCGAATGTCATGATGCCAAATCACTTCGCCGTTGGTTGAATAGAGTAAAGGGACGCCGAATGGTCCTGCCTGCAACCCTGGCTGTTGGATGCTCTTTGAATACCGCTCCGCCTGGGATAAGACATTCTGCGGCCCGAGTGTGAGCTTCTTTGCTTCCAGAATTGCCACGA
Source organism: uncultured Acidobacteriaceae bacterium (assembly GCA_963770555.1). GTDB lineage: Bacteria > Acidobacteriota > Terriglobia > Terriglobales > Acidobacteriaceae > Telmatobacter. Next base: position 290,479 of record CAVYQC010000005.1, on the reverse strand, counting down.
TCTGACCGCCAAGACAAAGCGCATAATCCGCAGGACCACTGCTTGTCTCAAACTCCTCAATTGCACACCTATCGAACGCCGCCAAAGGCTTTCCAGGTGCAAACGGAACTACGCGCCATCCGGTGGCTTTTAGCTTGCCATCGATCAGGCGCTTACGGGTAAGCCACTCGGAATTTGCGGGTGTAGCTGGCGGCATATTTTGGGAGTCAGTCACCAGAAGTATAGGGAAATCAAGGAGTTGTGTAAAGAATGGATTCTCACCTCTATTAGCATTGAAGCCAAGCATTATCAGGATATCTGGCGTGACGTATAGACCCATCATTGCGTCCGTCACATTCCTTTGAGAGGCCGAAGAAAGGACTTGAGCAAATTGCACCGTCTCGATTACGTCACGACGGGGTATGGATTGGTACTAGTTAAAGGTTATTTGAATAGAGTCGCAAACAACAAATATCCCCCCGCACAAAATGACAAAACCGCAATAATGTGGCCAAACATAAACCACCATGGCAGTGCTTGTTGCTTTAAGTTCGTTGAAAACTTGTTTATGGCTGCATCCGCAGCTTTATAAGCTTTATACAAACAGCCATCATCAGGCGTATCTTTGCCCCCAATACATTCCATGTGAATTGCGTAGTTCTTTGCGAATATGAGGTCGAGATACCGTTTCCTGTTCTCGGACATCGGATCGCCGCCGAGCGTGTCGTAGAAATCCAATCGGCTCAAAGCATATGTGCGATATTCGTCGTAGTGTTGGAAGAGCCTAGCAATTGAGTAATTTAGGCGCACAAAAGGGGTCAAATCGCCAAGATAGTACGCATAGGGCGAAGTAGGCAAACCGCGTATGGAGTCGTATCCAAGGGTTCCGCCAATCCGGCGGACAATCCTCAGGCCGGGTTGTTTTCGAATAGCCGTCGCCATCTGCCGAAGCCCACGGCCTAATCCAGTCGAGCTCACTGCGAACGCCACTTACAAGGCTCTTCAAGGAATCAAATAGTCTCTTGTTGTCATTGCGAGTCATCATGGTGTACGTAAACCACGCCATCGCGATTGCCCATAGACCCGCAACACCAGCCAAGATCGTCGCTAGCTCCGCGGTGCCGCCCATAGTCGCTCCTCTTAGCAACCTGATCCCGTATTCGGCGAGCACCATCCATCCCGCCATGAACAGCCCTGGAATGATTTGCATCAAATCGCTGTAATGTAGTGGTTTTCCACTCCCAGGATGATTACTTACGAATGCGCAGCCGTCATCCTGCAGCCCCAACGTCTTTTCGACTGCCTTCAGAGATTGCCACCAATAGAGCACATAGCGGTGAACTGCTGAATTGTTACCCCACCATACGATTGTGAGGCAGCTTCCAAGAGTCACGGTTGCCAATCCGATCCATGGGTGCTCATGGTCCATCAGAGACCAGCATCAGGCCAACGCAGCCGTTTCAAACGCAGCGAAGTAATTGCTTCGCTGCCAATAAGAATCCACTTGCGCGCGCCAAGTCTCGAAAACCGTCTTGTATACTTCCATCGAGGCCTGGGTATTTGATGCGCCATTCATCGTATTGCCTCTAATCCCATAGCTAGACTTCGATGAGGGACCTGCCTATCGGTTTGGATCTTATCCGGTGAAAATCCTGCGGGGGATGACCGAACACCCAATCTCTAGTCAGATAAATGGGTGCTCAAAGGCATCACGATTCAAGAACTCGCCATATGCTTTCAGAAGTGCAGTTGACCGGGGAGGCAGCAACCTGCCTACGCGCTTGAAATTCATTACAATCGAGTGAGCGTCAGGATCGACAGTACCCCAGAAAGTCATCTCCGGGTTAGCCTTCGTCAGATGCCGGTTCATCTCACTTTTCTGTTTTCCCGAGGGAGCAATGTAGAGGTATGTTTTGATTATATCTTCCAACTGTTTAACGATAACCTTGTGACGCATAGCCCACGCCGGAATTAGCAGTTGGGGAACTGGGTCATCTATCTTGAATCTTGCAGACCCATCGGAGTTAAAAACGCACAAATCTAAGCAAAGTAGCTTTACCGAGCACACCTTCTTAAAATCGACAAATGTCAAGTGCGTAGGGTCATAGTATTCAAGCTTCGATCCCAGACCTATCTTAGGCTCTTTCTCGACAATTTCCGCTAAGATTCCCTCTTTGACGGTATCGGAATCAGTACCTCTATATCCACCTTTGGTGCGGACCATCAGGTCACACTGCGGAACTATCAGTATGTATCTGCGACCGCCTTCCTTCTCGTAGATGTCGCCAAGATCGGTAGGTCTATGGAGTTCATTGAGCGGTCCAGAATCCTCATAATTCTCCAGGCGCAATATATTCCGTAGCTCGCTACTTGGAGGAGTACTCATCGGAGTAGAAACCCCGCTTATCCTCCGAATGCTCTCTGATGCGGATCGAACGCTCGCATCTCGTATTGCTTCCGCCAGAGTTTCCCCGTGCTGAAAAATCCCGAGCAACCGAAGCATCGTATCCGGCTCCCAAACTCCTTCACGATTCGACGAGACAAACACGATATGGTCCAAATCGTACAGGTTAAGCCGGCGAATTTTCTCACTGGCAATCGCAAGGCCCTTTACAACAATCTCCTGGACTTTATCTTTCAAGACGGCGTAGTACTTCGACACCGACGCGAGTTTAACGAGAGCCGCGAAATCACTGGGACTATCAATCAATAATTCCTTTGGAATAATGATTACCCGATGCTCAGGGAACCCATTGTCATTGCAAACGCGCCGCCACTCATCGTGAATTGTCGGCATGTGGTACTTATGGCTCAAGAGACAACACACGACCTGTTCCTCATTCGTGACTGCGAGCGTTTCCTTGATAAGCGTGAGGCCTTCGGTGCTGGAGCCTTCCTGATCAGTCAAATCCTCGTCGAACAGGATCATTGTCTTACGGGATTCGCTTTCCTTGAAGATATCCTTAGCAGAAGCTCTCCACTGCGGTAACCCCATCGCCTGAAAATCCCAGGAATGGAACAGTACCGGCAGAGCTTGGACAGCCGCTGCGTCCGCCGCTACTTCGGCACCTGCAGGGCCACTTCCAAGCGCGATGTTCTCCAAAAATTGGCGCTTGGATTCGTCATTTTGCGCTACCCAGAACGCCTGCACACGCTGGCCCATAATCTCAGGATCGCGCGCAAAGAGTCCTGGGAACGGCGCAAGCAACGGCTCCAGTGCTCCGGTGTCAAGGCTCTGTAGGTGCCCAAGGATTTCACTTATATCCGGAAGTGACTTGTTCTTATCATCCACCGAAATTACCCGGCTGACACCAATTTGACTCAATATCGAGTCAATAATGACTTTTGGCTCTACGCTAACCAAGGAGCATACCTCCAAGATTCAATTCGAATCGAAATCGCCGATCAAATTTGTTTCGTTCCTCCGCAAGAGAAATGCTGCAACCTTCGCTTGCCAATAATTGCTGGACGATGAACAAGCCGAGGCCGCGGCCAGTTGCCTTTGCCTTTCCTGTTACGAACGGCTCGAATATGATGTCTTCGAGCTTTGGGTCAACTCCCCGACCGTTATCAAACACGAATACCAGCGGCTTCTTCGTTTCGATTGTGATTTGGCCGTGAGAAATCCGCCGCAGTCGTAAATCTTCCTTCAGCCAATACTCGGAATTCAGAAGTAGATTTTCGAAGACTTGAGTCAGTTTCCCTCGATTAACTCTGACCCGGAAATCGGTGACAGAAGGCGCATTGACGCGCATTGCAATGTTCTCCGAACTGAAGGCGGACAGGTGATGCTTGAAGAGTTCATTCGTAAATGAATGCAGAGAAAGTTCCTCTCGCTTCTCTCGCATGTACTGGAGCGATGGGGCCAAATACGATATTTCTTTTCTAAGGCCAGCGACGACTGATTTAACGTGCTCTGCGTAGCTGATGAGCCGTGGGTCGCGTGGTCCCGTTCCCCGGAGGTATTTCAGAATCTGATCGTTTCTCTCGGCCAGGTCCATCGCGAGTGTGGATACCTGATGAGACAAAGCTTCCGCCGTCAAACCAACGGCCATGATTTCGTGCATTTGGCTCATCTGTTCCCGCAGAGTTTCAAGTTGCTCGCTGATCAGTTGGCTCATCTGCTCAGTCTTTGCGAGTTCGCGGAGATAACCATCGACTTCAGTCAAAAGCTGACGACTGTCGGAGATGGCGCTCTCGACTTGAGAATAAAACTTTGCCTGCTCAGCCCTCTCTCTGTCAGAAAGAGACGGTTTTTTGTTGAGAGCCTTTACCGCGTCCGCCTGACTCAAGGCGTCGTTTAGTTTGAGAGCGACTCGCGAGAGATTGAGACGGTAGCTCGCTGCTCTAGACAGCGCCGAACGAACAGAACTGGTTATATCTTCTGGTGTCGCCTCTTCTGGGATATTCAGCGGCTCTTTGGCCTTGAGCGCCTTGAAGTCATTCCATCCTCGCCGCAGGAATTCCTGCGCCTCTCCGGCGTAGTCAACAAAGTACTGTAACATCAAGCGAAAATTCCGATAATTCACATTGTCTGTAAAGCCTTCACGGTCGGTTTTCTCCTCCAGGCATTGATTGTCAAGCGCGGTGATTGCAATGTACCCCATCGTGTTTTCCGGTCTCAGGCCATAGTAAGATGGAGCGCTCGTCCACTGACGTCCGAGCTGAAGCCAGTCTTGACTCAGTCGGATTCCGAACCCATCTCTATATACCCGAATTCCGCTCAAGGACTGGATCAGTGCACGGTAATCAGAGGGATCTTTGAAGACATTTTGTTTGGCTTGCATCTCCTTGCCCAGTCCGTAGTAGTCGATCTCGCCGGAGAAAGGTCCCGGAGAAGCGATTACTCCGTCTACTGCTTCAACTCCCGCAAACTCATCTATGGAACGAGTCGCGCCGAATGTTGCCCACCATCTTCCGTGGACCCGGATGAATTCGAACCGGTTCTCCCCTTTCAAGGTCTTGAGGTATTTGAAAAATGCTCCCCCGCCGTCGTGTTGCAAGAGATCTTCGAAGAGAAGTTTTTCTCTTTTGCCTTTATCGGGTTTTATATAGTCGAGGGCAACTTTTCCAGCAATTACAAGTTCTTTCTCCTTCGTTTCCTGGTTGGCCCCGAAATTGAGAGAATAGGACAGAATGGCAGTATTCCGAAGTTTGGAACCAATCTCGTAGAGGTCGAGGTCTGCACCATCAAATTTTGCGTAGACCTGGAACTCCTTAACGGCGCGATATGGAGAAATGATTTGCGAGAGGTTCTTCCGAACGGATTCGCGTCCCGCATTTCTCCACAACTCTATGTCTCGGAGTCCGAGAATCGATAGTTTCGTCCCGGAGGAGGCTGAAGAATTCTCTTCACTGTACTCAACTGGCACATGCTCTAGCAGCGTGCCGGTGTGAAACGCATTCCAATCGATCAGCACAGTGCGCTCAGTACCATCGCCAGTCGTTGTGACAATCTGCACCTGCGCGCCGAGGCGCTGAGTCCCGAGGCGACCCAACCCCTTGTCCCCAAGCGGAGTTCGGCCTTTATCAGTGGTAAGATTCTTCCGTTTGAACTCTCTCTTCGGAGAATCTGAAATTGTTAACCACCCCCTCTTAATTGCCTCCCTGCTCATTCCGGTTCCGTCGTCTTCAATAGTGATCTGACCGGTGCCGCCGGACGTGACGGAAGAAGTATCGATTGAAACCTTGCAGTAGGTCGCATCCGCATCGTAAGAGTTCTTTACCAGTTCCAGGAGGGCTTGAGTGGCATCCGTGACGAGGTTCTCACCCAACTGGAACACCACCGATGCATGGATGGAGAAATGTTCAGTTTGCGTTGTCACACCATCACCCTTTGCGGAAGATCAGGATATGTTCCTTGCTCATGGTCTCGCTCACGCTGTTTTTCGAGGCCATTCTCTTGGTTGGAATACCTCGGGAGACCGTGACTACATGTACGGCATGATTGGCCTTCAACATCTCTGCGAGAATCGCCCCAGTCGGAATCTCGATCCCCCCGACCTTCCGATTGCCTACGACCCAGATCATATATGCGTCTTTACGCAGGCGCTGGAATATCGGCTTAATGCAGTCATTCAGATCGCGGGTAAAGGCGGCGACGCGACCGCGGCGATCGGATGGAAGGGACGACAACTCTTCAAGAGTCTCGGCTAAAGTCGGCGAAATTTCAGCCAATTCACCGATCTCAGTGAGCACACCCTTCATGGTTCCACCTAAGCTCTTTGAGTCGATTGCGCGTGTGCTGGAGAGCGCATCAGAATCGGCGTTCGCGTCGATGTCCTGAAGGTCAATCCATTGCAGCGGCAAATAGGAGTGCTGGCCGTATGGAACAGTCGTATGGTTGTCCCCATATGGAGGCGAAGTAATGAGAAGGTCGCACTTAGCATCTACCTTACAGGTTCGGTTATCTGCAAGTCGAATTGATACCTTCTTAGAAAAGCACCCGCGCCGAATGACATTACTGGCGCGTAATACTTCCGCGAACTCAGTATAGCGCTCGACATTTCTAGTTAAGATTTGCTCAAAGACTGAGATAGGCGAGAGTGACCGCCTCTCATGTAGGTTCTTGCTGTCGCGCACGTGGAGCTTAAACGTGGATGTTCGTGAGTTGCTACAGAGCCGCACGGTCTCGGCGAGGCAAGCCCAGAAAAATCGCCTGCACCATAAGCTTGGTTCCAAACGAATGGCACGCCTAATGCGAGACAATTCTCGAATAGCTTTGCGGCTAAACCATTTATTGAGGTTTGGAAAAGCTGCTTCGATCAAGTGTGACGCGTCTGTTTCAATCGCGTCGATTAGGTAATCCGCTCTTTCATCTAGCATTTCCTCTCGAAACGGCCCTGATCGCACCTTGCAAAGGAGAACCGCGAGCGGATTCACATCCATCCCCAAGAAACCCAACCCCCGGAACATCGCTTCAGTTAGGACGGAGCCCGAGCCGGAAAAGGGGTCGAAAATCGTCTTAATCTTAGGATCAGCCGAGATGATAATGTCTGTGAGATCCCGAAGCATCGTTGGGACCATCATGGCGGGATATTGAAAATAATCGTATGATTGCGCGGCTCGGTCGCCAGCCGAATAAGACAAATAAGATGGCCTGTTGAGCGTGAGCCTACTCAATGCGGCTCTTAGGGTCGCGTCGGCTGCCGAAGAAGCATCGCTCATCTTACCAGTCTATCGCGCATTGTGTCACGAATTACCCGAAGTCTCTGATTAGACAACACCATAGCAAGAAAGCTCCGATTGTCAAGAGCCATTTGGCGAAACGGCGACTGGGGCCGCTAAACATACTTCGCGCACTCTGGTTAGCACCTAAGCCCCTTTGGAGTTTCAGTTCCTATTCAGTGAAGGTCACGCAGATTTCAGAAGCCTCTCGCCGCTCATCGAATCAACACTTTTCTTGACCTATTCCCTATGTACCTAGGCTGGCATTCATCGCACTAACCGCGACGGAAACGCTCACGGAGTTCATTCGTGTGGAAGTTGGAGGCTTTGACCGCTACAAAATCGACTACATTGGATTTTCTAATCGGGACTAAATGGCTGTAAGATATTGATTTTATTGGTCGGGGAGAGAGGATTTGAACCTCCGACCCCCTGGTCCCGAACCAGGTGCTCTACCAGGCTGAGCCACTCCCCGAACATGGGTTGCAGATGCGTATCGGAAGGGCGCGGACCTGGCGCGTTGCATCCCCTCTTGGCGCTCCTGTAAGTGTAGCAGAATTCGATGCGCTGCCGGTGCGCGCACCCGGTGCGGCCTGAGCTTCATGCCCCGCTTCTTCGATTGCCAAAGCGCGCCGGCATTTTGCGTCGCTTTCCGGCACGACTCAAGACCGCCCCAATCAGCAAAACCACCCCAACCAGCAAAGATCGCTTGCCGGGGACAGCGGCAAGGTCGTGCCCTTTCAAGGCAGCGCCGCATCAGGACACTCCTGCGCGCTCGCCTCCGATGCCGGCCCGTATCCAGGGCGCAATCGAAATCCAGGGCGCAATCGAAGAACAAACGGTGCGGGGAACGACGATGGCCGGGGCGGCGGACGCGGCGAGAAGGACGGCAAAGCGTGGAACGACAGGATGGACTTCAGGAGGCTTCGGGCTCGATTTGCAGCAGCTTCATGAACTGATCGAAGTCGGCGCGCACCTTGAGCAGCTCGGATTCGAGCGTGGTCAGCGTGGCAATGCCGATCCAGTTGCCGCTGCGGATATAGTGCTGCACCTGAAATACGGTGACCTGGTGCATGGATTTGTGCTTGAGCATCAGCAGGGCGGCCTCGGCCGCGCCGGGAAAGGTGAGCGGAGCCGGCCCGGCGATTACGGGGTCGAGAAATGTGGTCTTCATGATGGTGATCTGCGCCTGGATGTAAAGGGCAAGCTGATTGCCCGCCAGAAGCTGATCTTCGCGCAGATAGACGTTGCTGGGGATCACGCCTTCGGCCTGCTTCTGAATGCCGAAGTCCGGAATCCAGGTCCAGCCGAAGGGGATGGCGGGAATGATCCACCTGCCGATGCGGGCAGCTGAAGACTGGCCTGCGATTTGTCCTTGGTTGGCGCTCATAGGCGATGCGACCCAACCATCCTTTCCGAGCTCCGGGGCAATCATCATTCCAATCTGTTTGAGGACGCCGGCCCCTCTTTGGGTGCCTGTGCAGTTTTTTTTGCGCGCCTCGACTCAGGGAATTCCGGCGGACGCACAAAGCTGATATGCGGCTACGACTACGGCTGTCTCCAGTTGATTGAGAGTCTTGGCGCGATCCGCGCCGGCAAAGGCAAGATCGAATCCATCCAGCTTTCTGCCCAGGGCGCGGTTATCCTTGGCCAGCCCGAGAATGGTGCCGGTTTCGCCTATCAGATAGAGGGCCATCGCTTTTTGTATCGACGCATTCTCTTTTTCGAGCAGCGGCAGCGCCTGCGTCTGCCAGGCCAGGAAGGACGCGGTGTTGGCGATGGCCGGATCGGGGATGCCCAGAGCCACGGCCGCCCACACCGCATCGACAAACGCGGCGAAGGCTTTGGCGAAGCGCTCGGCGAGCGGTTGGGGAACGACGGGGTTGGTCTGGGCGCTCATTATATGCCCTTCGGCAGAGACTGCTGTGCTGCTTGCTGGGCTTGCTGGGCGGACTGTTGCGCCTGTTGCGCAGACTGCTGTGCCTGTTGCGCGGCTTGCTGCGCCTGCTGGGATGCCTGTTGCGCCTGCTGCTGGACTTGCTGCGCCTGTTGCTGCGCCTGCTGAGCGGCCTGTTGCGCAGCGGCCTTGCCCTGCGCGGCGGCCTGCTGCGCCTGCTGTTGCGCCTGTTGCGCGGCGTGCTGCGCTTGCTGCGCAGCCTGCTGCGCCTGTTGTTGCGCCTGCTGCGCGGCCTGCTGGGCCTGATTTGCAGCCTGCTGCGCCTGTTGCGCGGCTTGCTGCGCGGCCTGCTGCGCTCCCTGCTGTGCATCCTGGGCGGCTTGCTGGGCCTGCTGCGCAGCCTGGCCGGCGGCCTGCTGAGCCTGGTTTGCCGCTTGCTGGGCTCCCTGCTCGGCCTGCTGCGCGGCCTGCTGCGCGGCCTGCACCGGGCCGCTCCACGGAGCCTGCGTGAGCGCGGACGGGATGAGGCTGCCCGGCGGAGTCCAAAGCTGCGTGGCCCCGCCCAGCAGGCTGCCCTGGTTGGACGCCATGCCCATCCACGCCTTCAAACCCTGAGCCGGCACCTGGGCGATGGCCAGCAATCCGCCCTTATTCCAATTCCCGACTGCCAGGCCCTGGCGCCAGGCTTCCTCAGTGGTGGGCGGATCCGTAGTCCAATAACCGCCGGCCGCCTTGGAGGGATCGTCGACGATGCGATAGAGCGTGGTGCCGGGCGGCACATCGACGGGTTGCGCGGTCTCAAAGCTTGGCGTTTCAGTAGCCGGCAGGTCGGGAGTTCCCGGCGAAGTGAGCGTGATGGGAGGCAGTTGTCCGCCCGGAGGCGCGGAAGTCTTGATGGTGCCGTTCTGCTGCAGCTCCGCGGTGGGCTGCGGCGAGGTTGTGGTAGCCGGCGGTTGCGTGGGCACCGACGCGCCCATGGCGGAGATGCCGGTGACCGCGCCGGCCGCGCCGCCGCCCCCGGCCATGCCCACGAGAACCGTCTCAACACCCATCAGCGCGGCATCCGGAGGCCCGACGCAGACCAGCTGATCGGTAACCCGCGATTGCGGCATCATGCCCGTGATCACCGTGGTCGAGCCGAGAATGAATGGCCCTCCCACGTGCGGAACAATGCCCGTCACCATGGGGCACACGTGCATGTCGCCGATGCGCGAGGCGGGTAAGAACCCGATGAGCACCTGCGGAAAGCCGACCATGACGATTCCGCCATGTTCGGTCGCGGTGGTGATGGTGGCGGCGGGCATTCCCATAGTGAACTAGATCCCCTTGGTTGCCGAATTCATGGCCTGCTGGGCCGATTGCTGGGCAGCCTGCGAGGCCTGCTGGGCCTGCTGTTGCGCCCCGCTGGCTGCCTGTGTGACTTGCTGTTGCGCGGTCTGCGCCTGTTGCTGCGCCTGTTTCGCCGCCTGCTGGGCCTGGTTGGCGGCCTGCTGGGCTTGTTGCTGGGCCTGTTGCGCGGCTTGCTGGGCTTGCTGCGCCGCCTGCTGCGCGGCCTGTTGACCTTGTTGCGCGGCCTGCTGCGCCTGTTGCTGCGCGGCCTGCGCGGCTTGCCCGGCTTGCTGCGCCGCCTGCTGGGCCTGCTGTTGGGCCTGCTGCGCGGCCTGCTGCGCCTGCTGTTGCACCTGCTGCGCCTGTTGCTGGGCCTGTTGCACGGCCTGGGAGGCGGCTTGCGCGGTTTGCGTCGCCTCCTGTTGCGCCTGGTTGAGCGCCTGCTGCGCGGCGGCCTGGCCCTGCGCGGAGGCCTGCGCTACAGCCTGCTGCGCCTGCTGCACCGCCTGGTTGGCCTGCTGATATTCCTGGCGCGCCTGTTGCACCACCTGGTTGACGGCGGCCTGGGCCTGCTGCTCCGCCTGCTGGGCCGCCTGCGAGGCCTGCTGCGCGGCCTTTTGCGCTTCAGTGGCCGCCTGCTGCGCGGCTTGCGCGGCCTGTTGCGTGGCCTGCTGCGCGGTTTGCTGCGCGGTTTGCGCGGCAGCGCCGGCTGCGCCGGCGGCAGCCCCCGCGGCGCCCGCCGCGCCGGCCGGAGCGTTGGCCGGACTGGACGGAGACGAGGCGGGTGGAGAAGAAGAAGCCGGGGAGCTGGAACCGGACGCCTCCGACGGCGTAGTTGTGGCCGCGCTGGTGGAACTCGAGGCCGCCTGCGAGGGCGGCGTATCGCCGGGGAAGGTCGGCGCCGTGGGCGCCGTGGGCGTGGCCGGCGACGACGGACTCTGGGGCGAAGCGGGAGAGGCCGGGGTTGGGCCGCCTCCGCTGTTGATCATCACCATCGTCCCCATTATCGCGATGCCCGCGTCGGTGATGGAAATGAATCCGCCGGGGCCTACGATGCTGACTCCCGTCGATCCTCCGGTGATGTTGACGCTCATCCCGCCCATCAGGTTGATGGTCTGCCCGGCGGTGATGTTGCAGTTCTGGCCGGTCTGAACGTCCTGGTTCTGCGCCACCTGCATGGAGTGATTCGAACCGATCTGCTGAATCAGGTTCTGGCCGACCGTCATGCCGTAGGCCTGTCCCACGCTCTCCTTGATGTTGCCGGTGACGCTGTGGCTGCGGTCGCCGCCCACCTGGACAATGTGATTGCCCTTGATGTTCATGTCGGCTTCGCCATCCACTTCGCTGAGCTGCTTGCCCTTCACCAGGGTGTGCTCATCGCCGTCGACTTCGTCGAAGCGGTTGGAGGTGATCTTGGTGTGATGCTCGTTGCCCACCAGGGTGTGCCAGTCGTGCTCCACGTGCAGGTCGTAGTCGCGCTCCGCGTTCATGAAGACCTGCTCCTTGCCGGCCAGGTCCTCGAAGCGGAGCTCGTTGGCGTTGGCCGCGCCCCCGCCGGTGGAGCTGCGGGTGAGCACTCCGGAGAGCGTGTACTGGCCGGCCGGATCGTACTTGGGCATGTTGACGCCGTTGTAAACCGAGCCCACCACGATGGGCTGATCCGGATCTCCTTCGATGAAGTCGATGAGAACCTCGTCGCCCACGCGCGGCCAGAAATAGGTTCCCCATCCTTTGCCCGCCCACGACTGGGCCACGCGCAGCAGCGTGTTGTCCGGGGTGTTGGCGGCGCGCAGCCGGTCCCACCAGAACTGCACGTTCACCCGCCCGTATTTGTCCATGTAGGAGTCTTCGCCCGACTGCACCACCACGAATCCTGTGTGCATGCCGTTCACCACCGGTTTCTCGGTCTTGAACGGAGGCCGATAGGTGATGGAAGCGGGAACGGCCCGGAACCGGTTCGCGTAGGGCTGGGCCGGGTCCTTTTTGCCGGTGCGATAGGTGGGCACCTGCTGCAGGTCGTGCTCGATGTGAATCAGCAGGTACTTGTCGTTCACCGCCGCCTGGGGATACTCGGAGAGCGTAAAGGTGTATCCGGTCTGCATGGGAATCGCGTTCGACGAGCCCTCGGCGACCAGGGTTTCGGCGTCGTAGGCGTCGCGGCGGATGGTCTGGAAGAACGTAGTCAGATCGTTGATGGTCGGATCGGAGCCGTCCTTTTTGAGATAGGCGGCGGCGCTGTCAATGTAGTCGTACTGCTCGTTGCTGTTCGATCCCAGCGGACTCTTGGTGTCCACGGTCGAGGCCAGGATGGTCTTGTTGCGGAGGAAGCTGTAGTCCCAGGCGGTGTGCTCGCCGGAGACCAGCGTGGAGCGGGAGATGAATTCGCGGATCACGAAGTCGTAGAAGCCTTCCTTGACGTTGACCTGCGGCGCGTACCGGAAGGTGGACTGAAGCGCGCAGTCGCTCAGCTTGCTCGAGACATCCTGCAGGGTGAAGGTGTGATCGTCCTGGGTATGCACGAAGAAGTAGAGGATTCCGTGCTGCTCCATGAGCCGGGAGATGAAGGCGAAGTCCGTCTCGCGGTATTGGGTGCAGTATTCCATCGGGGTGTAGGTGCCCGTGGTCTGCAGCGAGGGGCTGATGTTGTACGGTCCCAGCACCGCCTGGATCACGTCCAGAACCGTCTTGTTCTGGAAGACGCGGGTGTTGACGTTGAGCGTCAGCGTCCACAGGTTGGGAACGATGGTGGCGCGATAGACGTTGAACTCTTCGTCGCCGCCGCACATCTCAAAGCTGGAGACGATGCCGTTGATGTAGCGCTGCGTGCCGCTGTCGTCGGCGGAGATGCCGATGCACACCTTCTGGCCGACGATCTTGGTCGGGTCCACGGAGGTTTGGGTCTGAGCCAGCAGATCCAGTTGGTAGCGAAACAACTCCGAGATGCCTTCAGCACCGGTGAGGCGCTCGGGAAGCAGCACGTCCGCCCCCAGCGGACTCGTGAAGTTGAGAAGTCGGTTTGTCTGTCCAAATGTAGCCATATCGTTGCACCGGCGTTTTCTTTTGCGACTGCGGCGCTTCAGGAGATTGTAGGGCCTTTCCGCATCGTGCCGGATCGCCGCTCCCTGTTGGCCGCGATGACCCTGGCCCGGCGGTTTCCCACTACGGCATTTCCTGAAACGCTTGAGCCCCGCCGCGCGGAACCGGGCGCGGCGGGAGATGTGTCGAGCTTAAAGGTTGAACTACCATTCATAAGTAAAGCTGCCGTCGGAACCCACGCCCACCCGCACCCGCTCCAAGGGCGATTCCTCGGCCATGCGCGTCAGCACCTGGCGCGAAATCTCCGGCAGCATGGTGTTGGAAAGTATATTGTCCACGTTGCGCGCGCCGCTTTCCACTTCGGTGCAGCGCTTGGCCACTTCTTCGATCACCGCGTCGTCGCAGAGCATGGTGATCCTGTGATTTTCCTGGATGCGGCGCTGAATCTTGCCCAGCTTGAGCAGAATGATCTTCTTGAGCGCTTCGTCGCGCACCGGGAAGTAAGGAACCACCAGCATGCGGCCCAGGAACGCGGGCTTGAAGATCTTGTTCAGCTCCGGCTTGATGGCCTGCGCCAGGCCCTCGGGGCCGGGCATGGTCTCCTTGTCCGCGGTGAGCTTGGTCAGCGTATCGGTGGCCGCGTTGGTGGTGAGAATGATGACGCAGTTCTTGAAATCGATGGAGCGGCCCTCGCCGTCTTCCAGGTTGCCTTTATCGAAGACCTGGTAGAACAGCTCCAGCACGTCGGGGTGCGCCTTTTCCACTTCGTCGAGCAGCACCACCGAGTAGGGACGCCGGCGCACCGCTTCGGTCAGCACGCCGCCTTCCCCGTAGCCCACATATCCCGGAGGCGATCCCTTCAGCGTAGACACGGTATGTGCCTCCTGGAACTCCGACATATTGATGGTGACCAGATTACGCTCGCCGCCGTAAAGAAGATCGGCCAGCGCCAGCGCGGTCTCGGTTTTGCCCACGCCGCTGGGGCCCACGAGCATGAACACGCCCACCGGCTTGCCCGGATCGTCGAGCCGGGCGCGCGAGGTGATGATGCGCTGCGCGATCACGGCCAGCGCGTGGTCCTGCCCGATGACGCGCTTGCGCAGGTGGCCGTCGAGATCGAGCACCGAGGCAATTTCGTCCTTCACCATCTTGCCCAGGGGAATGCCCGTCCATGCGGAGATCACTTCGCCCACGATGCGCTCGTCCACGCACACATGGATGAGCGGATTTTCGCCCTGCACCTCGGTGAGACGCTCTTCGAGCGCCTGCAACCCGCCCAGCGTGGCCTTCAGCTCCGGCTTGCTCTCATCGTCGGGCTTCACGGTCGGGGCGCCGGTTTCAAGAGCCTCGCGCATAGCGCGAATCTGCTTCACCAGCTCGACCTCCTGTTCCCATTGCGTCTTCAGCTTGGCCAGCGACGCTTCCTCCGAGATCAAATGCTCCCCGATGGCCGCAAGCCGCTCGGCGTGGTCCTCGCCCACCGTGGTTTCCCGCTCCAGAATCTGCTTCTGCACCTTCAGGTCGTCGATTCTGCGAGTCGAGTCTTCAATCGGCGGTGGAATCGTATTCTGTCCCAGCGAAAGCCGCGCGCAGGCGGTGTCGAGCACGCTCACCGCTTTGTCGGGCAATTGCCGGCCGGCCAGGTAGCGATGCGAGAGCCGCACCGTGGAGGTCACCGCCTGGTCGAGGATGCGCAGGTTGTGATGCTTCTCGAGCGCCGCCACGATGCCGCGCAACATGGTGTCGCACTGGGTTTCGGTGGGCTCCTCCACCTTGACCACCTGGAAGCGCCGCGCCAGGGCCGCATCCTTCTCGAAGTATTTCTTGTACTCCGACCAGGTGGTCGCCGCACAGGTGCGCAGTTCTCCGCGCGCCAGCGCCGGCTTGAGGAGATTGGCGGCGTCGTTCTGACCCGCCTGCCCGCCGGCGCCGATCATGGTGTGCGCCTCGTCGATAAACAGGATGATGGGATGAGGCGAGGACTTGACCTCTTCGATGAGGCCCTTCAACCGGTTTTCGAACTCGCCCTTCACGCCCGCGCCGGCCTGGAGCAGCGCCAGGTCGAGCGAGTGCAGTTGAACGTTGCGCAGCGCCGGGGGCACGTCGCCGCTGGCCAGGCGTAGAGCGAACCCCTCGACCACCGCGGTCTTGCCCACGCCCGCCTCGCCGGTAAGGATGGGATTGTTCTGGCGGCGGCGCATGAGAATGTCGACCACCTGGCGGATCTCCTGGTCGCGGCCAAGCACCGGATCGATCTTGCCCGACTTGGCCTTGGCGGTCAGATTTTCGGTGTACTGATCGAGGTGCGGCGTCTTGCCGCCGGGCGCGCGTCCGGGCGCACCCGCTTCAGCCGGCCCGGCGGGGCCTCCGGCGGCCAGCGCCACCGAGGTCTCCCGCGATTTTTCCGTGACCGCGTAGAAGTCCTTGCGCAGCGCCTCGGGCGGAATGAGCTGGATCTCCTTGCTCACGTCGCGGATCATGCGCGACAGCTCGTCGGAGGAAAGCAGCGCCAGCAGCGTGAAGCCGGTGCGAATCTGCGCGGCGTCGTATTCGATGGTGGCGATGGTCCACGCCTCGGTGAGCATCTTCACCAGTTGCGGGCTGAAGGCCGGACTGCGCGCGTTGCCGCTCTTCAGCCGGTCGAGACTGCGCTGCAGCTCGGCGGTCAGCCGCGAACGGTCCACGCCGTACTGGCGCAGGATGAACGCCACATCGGTGTCCGAGCTGTCGATGGCCTTGAGCAGGTAATGCTCGACCTCGATGTCGTAATGGGTGCGGGAAACGCATAGGCCCGCCGCGGCTTCAAGCGCGCTGCGAGTCGCATCATTCACTTTGCCGATCAAGGATTTCAGATTCAGACTCATGCTTCAGTTCTCCACGGATCACTCGGTTTGTATAAAAGCCGTTGCGTTCAGGTTAACCGGTAGGTTGCCTCATCCGGATCGCGGTCGAGGGCCCGGTTCTTCACCCAGCTCACCAGTCCCAGGCGCGACGCCCCTATCCCGTCTTCACCCAGTTTCATGCGCGGCACCTCGCCGCGCTCCAGCACCAGCCGGATGACGTAATCGAATTCGCGATTGGTGTACAACCGCAGCCAGGCGCGCAATTCCAGGTTGGCGCGCGCGCCGGGCAAAAACTCCTGGTAGCGGTTGAAGCTCAAAGGGCCGAGTCGAAGCGTGACCGCGCCATGCTGGTCGAAAGCTTCGTCTCCCACGATGGTTCCCATTCCCAGCTGCTCGCAAAACGCGCCGGTGTCGCGCAGAAAGGTGCGGTTGCCAAGCGGAAGCCGCCTCCAGGTCCCGGTGAACTGCTCCACGGAGACCGGAACCTCGAAGTAATCCTCGATGAGCTGCTTCAGCCCCTGGGCGGTGGGGCGCCGCGCGGAGAGCAGGCCGGCATAGTAAAGACAGGCCTCGTCGGCAATATCCATGCGGTGGGTTAGCGAATTGGTGCCCAGTCCGATCAGGTCGAGCAGCCTGGCGCTGATCAGGTCGTCGCCCGAGCCGGTCCTTTCATAGGCGATATAGAAGCGGTACTTCTGCCAGGCGCGGTAAAACAGCGAGATCATGCGATGGTTGAAAAGGTCGAAGAAATCTGCCGGCCCGCGATCCTTGGCCCGCGCCCGCTCCAGCAGAAACTCGGTGTAGGTGTGCGGAAGCACGCCCACCGCGGCGCTCAGTCCCATGAAATTGACCGATAGCTTGGGTGGGCCGTCCTTGGAGGGCTGGAAGTCCTGGATCTCGCTGGCCGGGAACGACAGCGTGGGAACCGAAGAGAACACCACCACCTCAGTGCGCGGGGCAACGAACAGGCCCACCGGATTGCGCTCCGGATAGAGGCGCTCCAGCAGGCGCACGGCCTGGAAGAAGCGGAAGCAGTAAGGCTCCTGCTCCAGCATCGCGCGCACCGGCTCGAACCTCAGATCAACGGCTTGTAGCCCGCTTTCGGTGGCCATTCGCCCAGCGGCTCCTTTCTCTGGCTGGTGCGCGCCGCCAGTTGGCAGAAGCTGTTGATGGAGGTGTAGCAGCCCAGGAAGCGGTCCAGGATGTTGGCGAACAGATACACGCCTCCGCCCACGAACTGGCGCTCGTCGAACTCGACTTCGACGCGCGTGCCCCGCGCGGGCAGATTTCCGTACACCGACTGCATGATGGCGAAGTGCGGACTCGATCCCAGCTTGACGATTCCGCCGATCTGGTTTTCGAGGTACGACGAGTCAGTAAAGTTGTGCAGGCGCAGAATCTCCTGCAAAGACGCGACGCCCTCCTCGGAAAGGGAAAGATAGTTGAGCGAGAGCTGGGAGACGAGACGCCATAACTGGCTCTTGACCCTGGGAGGATCGTAGCTGGGCGAGGGCCTGCGCAGGGCCGTGATCTGCTTGACGGCGGGATAGTCCTCGGCCGCGAAATCGCCCTCTTCCAGGCCGAAGGGCAGGCGCGAGGGAAGGTCGAAATCGGAGCACGAACAGCGCACCGTCAGCACTTCGGTGTTGGGCTCGGCCAGCACGCCGTCGATGTCCACCAGCGAGAGGTGCATGGTGGAAGGCTCGCGCTCGCCCAGCTCGTTGCGGCGGCGCACCGCGTGCCAGAAGGCGCGCACGCTCTCCTTGCGGGCCTGGAAGCGATAGGAATAGAGCGGCTCCAGGCGGATGCTTTCGCGGCGGCTGGTGCTGGAGGCCATCACCTCGTCGATGGAGTGAATCTCCTGGGTGTCCTGGCGCCGCACGGCAGGAATCACCTGGTACTCGTGCTTGGTGTGGGTCACCAGGATCGGCTCGGCCACCTGGGAGTACAGATTCACCACCGGCGTGCATCCCAGGCGCAGCGTGCGCGCCGAAACTCCGGTCTCCAGATCCTGGCCGCGCTCGGGGCGCTCGAAACGCGAGATGCAGAGGAGAACCTCGGCCTGCTCCACGCATCCGGCCTCGGCAATGGCTTCAAGCCCGCCGAGCTCGAAGAAGAGAAACTTCTCTGAAAATGTGAAGTACTCCTGCAGCAGCCGGTAGCCGTCGAAGGAGCGCTTGGGATAGGGCAGCAGCGATTCGCCCTCTTCGAAGCCCATGGGGCGCAGGCGGGAGGGAGAAATGCTTACCGTTTTGTTGCCGCGCTGCGCCGGATTGCGGACCAGGACCGAGATGCAGTTCCGGCACAGCAGCTCGTAGAGCGTATGAACCACGTTGACTTCGCCGGTAATGTGAAAGACCAGCCGGCGCGGGCTGATCTGCCTGAAATCCACGTCGCGCGCGCACTGCAGCCGCACCCGCAGAACGCCCACCGCGCCGGGAACGCGCACCGGATCGGCGAGCCGCTCCGGCTGCCTCCAATCGCATTCCCCCACCGTGAAGGGCCACAGGTCCACCGGATACGCGGTGCGGAAGCGGCAAGGCTGCCCGTCGACCAGGCGCTTGGTGGCCAGCGGCGTTCCGGCCGGCATTACCTGGCCGGCAGTCTGCTTGCCCTGCTCCGGATCGAGCTGGCACTCGACCACCGTCATGGAGGGGATGGGGCGCAGATAATGCGGCGCGACAATGCCCAGCAGCGCGGAGGTCACCTCGGGAAAATCGTCGTCCACGCGCAGATGGATGCGCGCGGCCATGAAGGCGAACCCTTCCAGCAGCCGCTCCACGTGCGGATCGTCGCAGCGGTCCGGCTCCAGCAGCAGCCGGCTGGCGACGCGCGGATATCTTTCGGCGAACTTGCCCCCCAACTGGCGAAGATAGGCCAGCTCTCGCTCGTAGTATTCAAGCAGTTCTTCGCGCATCGCTCACTTCACTTTGTATTCGCCGCTGGTCAGTTCGAGCACGGTGTCGAAGGAAATCTCCTCGGGCGCCGGATCGAGCTTCATATTCCCCTCGATGTGGAAGCGCAGCCGCCGGTCGGTGGTGTCGGAGCCCTCCAGCGTCACGTGCACGTCCATCAGGCGCGGTTCGTAATGGCGCAGGCAGGTTTCGATGGCGATGCGCAGGGTGCGATGATCGGAGGCGTTGGACAGACCGAGCGCACTGATGTCGGGCAGGCCGAAGTTGATCACCGAAGCCTTGGCCGCCGGATAGGAGGCCAGCTCCGGAATCGGTGGCTGGCGGGTGTTGAGCAGCCACTCCAGATCGCGCTTGAGCGCATCCCGGTAAAAGCGCAGCGACTGCGAGCGGGTCGACGGCCATTCCTCGACCTCCAGCAGGCGGTCGAGAACCGACTGCGTCACCAGCGTCTCAGTGGATGCGCGCGCCAAAGCTCAAAGCTCCTTTCCGGTTACTTGGAAACGTCCATGGCCGCGATGGGATCGATGCGGCACAACCGGGCGAAGACCGTTTCCCGGACTCCGCCGTTCTCCGACGCGTCAAGACAGCGCAGCAGCAGCGCCAGCGGAGGCGCGATCATGTCGCTGGCCTCCCACTCCTCGAGCTGGCGCTGGTCGATCTCCTTCACCAGCTCCTCGAGCACCGGGTAGGCCACCTTGCTTTGGCCCGCGCCCACGCAGAGCTGGGCCATCTGCAGCCTGCGCAGGAAGCGCGCCCGTCCGCTGGGCTGCTGCGACGCATCGCGCATCAGCAGTTGCAGCGCTTGCGGCAGGTGGCCCCGCGCCATCAGCTCCCGGGCCGTGTCCAGCAAGTCGGGCGGAGCGTTCTCGGCCTCGCCGCCTGACGGGGCCGCGGGCGCGTAGGAAGCCGGCTCGGGCTCAGGCTGCGCCTCCGCCTCCGCAGCCACAGGCTCGGGAGGCTTGGGAATGACCGTCTCCTCCAGCCATCGCTGCGTCTCCGGATTGGCGGTCGGGGTGTCGTCGCTGAGCGTCCAGGTGGGAATCTCGGGAACGTCTTTCAAGATCGCCGCAAGCGTGGCCACCACGCTGGCCGCGATGGCCGGGTAGCCGGCCTCGTTGCTGGCCTTCCACACATAACGGTGCACATCGAGCCAGGCCCGTCCGCAGGGTTCGCCGGCGGCGGCGATGGCCGCGCTGAGCAGCTCAGCCCAGTTCGATTCCGCGGCCAGGCGCTTCAGGTTCTGCCGCTTTTCCGTCACCGGGGGAACCAGAAAATCGTATCCGGCCCAGCTTCCCTGCTCGCGCATCTCGCCCAGCCGCAGCGAGGCTTGCAGCAGATAGGCGACCGGGCTGGCGGGATTCTCCTTCTGCAGAAAATTCGCGCAGGCTTGAACCCGCGCCATGGCGTCGTCCTTGTCCACCGGCTCCAAGGTCAGCGTCTTGCCGGATCTGGGCTTGGCCGCTGCCGGCGCGGCTTCCGCCGTGGCGTCGGATTCCGCGGCCGCCTCGGGCTCCGGTTCTGGCTCGGGCTCGGCGGCTTCTTCCGGCGGCGGCGCATCCGGCTCGGTCTTGCGCTTTTCATTGAGCAGGCTGCCGGCCACCTGCCCCACCTCTTCGAGCGCGGTGCGCAGCTTCCCGAACGCCGGACCGTCGTCGCCGTACTTCTCCTCGCAATAGACCTGCAGCTCCTCCACCGTTTCCATGGAGGATTGAAACGCCGCTTCCATCTGGACGTACCAGGATTTGGGCGTGGAGTTGAACGATTTGTCGAAGTCCTCCGCGGTCGGCTTGCCGTCGGCGATGGCCTGGGTCCGCTGCGCGGTCTTGGCGTCGTTGTATTGCGCGTCGGCCTCGTAACCGATGCTGCGCGACTCCTTGTATTGGTAGTAATTCAGGCCGTCGCGGGTAATGGGAGCTTCGCGAAGGATGGCCGCGACGCGGCTTGCCGCCCATTCGACGGGCACGGTGCGCATTCCCAGGTCGCCTTCGTCGATCTCCGGATAGAGGGTGTCCCAGAACTGCTCCTGCAAATCCCGAATCAGCTTGAGGCAGGGCTGAATCAGGCCTATGCCTTCCTTCTTCACGTGGGCTTCGGTGAGCCACGCGGCCAGTTGCAGGTCTTTGCTCTTGTTGGCCAGGGCTTCCCCGGCGAGCTTGATAACCAGATTGAAATCGGCTTTCTTGGCCTGGCGCGCCCAGGCCCCGGAAGGGATCGACTCGTCGTCTTCGGTGCGCGCTTCCTTGATCTGGTCGTAGACCTTCTCGTAGCGCAGATTTGCCCCTGAAGGATTTTCGCCCGCAATCGGGTTCAGAAGATCATCACGCAGTGGCACTTTCAGCCCTTTCGCCGGCGTGATCGAAGGTCAGTTTCCGCATCTCCAGGAACGGCAGCTCGTCTTCCCCGCACAGCAGCAGTTTCTGGCCGACGGGGAGCTGTCCGTATTCGGGGTCATCCTGCCACACCGTCGTGCGCCCCAGGCGCACCGCGTCGTCGGAATTCTTTGAGGAGAGCGGAGCGATTACGGGCAACAGCACTTCGCCCAGGTCCTGCAAGCGGAAGGCCTCGGTGGTGTGCAGCACCGCGGGAATCCACAGCAGGTCGCGCAGGCGCTTGGGCGCCTCCGTCTCGATCGCTTCGATATAGGCAAAAGGAATCCAGGTATAACTGCCGGCAATGAAGGCCTCAAGGTGCGCACCGATGCGCGGATCGGCGTCTGCGAGACCGGTAAATTTTTCGCCGTTCAGCTCGCCGGCCGGGGAGGGATGGGAGGTTCCCAAGGGCAGCGCGCCGCGCGCGAACATGTCCTGCCGCTCCCGCTCGGCGTGCAGCGCGGAACGATAGAGCATGGCCCCGGCCGCGGCTTCGGGATTGGCGTCGGAGAGAATATCCAGGTGCTTCTCGGCGCGGTCGAACTCGCCCGCGAAGCACAGAAGCTCGAACAGAAAAGTACGGCGCTTGGCATCGAGCGGCTGCTTTTTCAACTCGACACCAAGCGCGTCAATTGCTGCTTGAAGCTCCCCTGCCCGGTAGAGAGATAGCGCGTCCATACGCGGGCCACCTTACGTTAGTTTGTTTTCCTTGGTGTTGTAAGTCACCGCTCCGGTGCTGGTGACGTTGCCCTGCTCGTTCTGCGTGGAGTAATCGATCTTGATCTCGTTGTAGCTGAACGACACACTTACCGTGGGAATCTCGCTCGAACCGGAGATCTGCAGGCTCGACACGAACAGCTCCTTGAAATCGACCTTCAGGTAAGGCTTGCCGTCGGCGCCCGACTTGATGGCTTCCATGGTGCCGGACTTGATGTGCGTGCCGGCTCCCAGGTTCTTGAAGAACTTGGGCGTCGACTTGTCAAAGTAGCACATGACGGAGAAGTCGGAAAGGTCGGCCTTGCCCGCGCCCGACCCGCCGGTGCCGGCAACGGAAGACACCTGCGAGCCGCCCCAGCTCCAACTCATGATCTGTATTTGGTTTTTGTGGTTCGAGTCCTGGGCTTCCCCATCAATCCCCTCGAGTTTCAGAAAATAATCAACTGCCATCGTTTGCTCCTCTCAACCGGCCAACGCGTTCATCGCCTTGCCGTGTTTTGCTTGCGCCAGCTCAATAGTCTTTCCGTTATTTCCGCGCCGATGCAGGCAGATCGGCCACCAGACGGAGCGAAACAGAAAGCTCGTCGAGTTGGAAATGCGGCTTCAGAAATGCAACTGCGCGATAGGCGCCCGGCTTGCCGGGAACCTCGGAAACCTGAATGGCCGCCTCGCGCAGAGGATGGCTTGCTTTGGCCGCCTGCGATGCATTGTCATCGGAGACGACGTAATTGCTGATCCACTGATTGAGGAACTTCTCGCAGTCCTGGCGGGTCATGAAACTGCCGATCTTGTCGCGCATCATGGCTTTCAGATAATGCGCGAAACGGGACATCGCCAGGATGTAAGGAAGCTGCGCCGACAGGCGCGCGTTGGCGTTGGCCGCATCCTTGTCGTACAGCTTCGGCTTGTTGGCCGTCTGCACGCTGAAGAAAGCCGCG
The DNA here is from genome assembly GCA_963770555.1 of uncultured Acidobacteriaceae bacterium. Classification (GTDB taxonomy): domain Bacteria; phylum Acidobacteriota; class Terriglobia; order Terriglobales; family Acidobacteriaceae; genus Telmatobacter. The sequence continues at coordinate 267,289 of CAVYQC010000005.1, read as the reverse complement.
TAGTCGGTCCCCTTGCAGTGCACCAGCGGCACCAGCCCCTGGTCGGCCAGCTCCTTCTCGCGGCGATCGGTGATGGCCACCTCGGTAGGACATTTCAGCGCGATATCGCCTTCGTCGGTGCGGAAGGTGTGCGCCGGCAGGCCCTCCACCAGCCCGCCGCCCTCCACGCCGCGGATCGAAGCGCACCAGCCGTACTTCGCAAACGAGTTGGTGAGCCGGGCCGCCAGCCCGTAGGCCGCATTGCCCCACAGGTACTTGGAGTGCTCGGTGCCGTCCACCGCTTCCTCGTAGTCGAAGGCCTCGATCTGCTTGGTGTCCTTGCCGTAAGGCAGGCGCATGAGAATATGCGGCAGGGTCAGCGCCACGTAGCGCGAGTCGTCCGACTGGCGGAAGCTCTTCCACTTCGCGTACTCGGTGGAGTCGAAGATCTTGCCGATGTCGCGCGGCGCGCCCAGCTGCGTGTAGCTCGACAGGTTGAGAAGATCGGCGCTGGCCGCGGACATGAACGGCGCATGCGCCGCCGAGGCAACCTGGGAGATGCGCTCCAGGCACTCGATGTCCTCCGGGCCGCGGCCGAACTCGTAGTCGCCCAGCAGCGCCGCGAACGGCGCTCCGCCGAAGACCCCGAATTCCTCTTCGTAGACCTTTTTGAAGAGCGCGCTCTGATCGAACTCCGGCGCCCTCTGCAGATCCTTGAGCACTTCCCGCTTGCTGGCGTTGAGCACCTTGATCTTGAGCATGTCGCTGGTTTCCGACTGGTCGATCAGGTACTTGATGCCGCGCCAGGTCCCTTCCAGCTTCTGGAACGCCGGATAGTGCAGAACCTCATTCAACTGCACAGAGATCAGCCTGTCGATCTGCGCAATGCGGGCCTGGATGGTGGCCTCCGCGTCGCGCGTCAGGGTCATGTGTCCGGCGAGAACCTGCTGAACGAACTCCTTCACCATGTCGCGGCCGCGTTCCAGCGTCGCCGCGTCGCGGTTAAACCTGCCCTGGGCTACAATCTGATCGAGTAAGCCCTGTTCTTCCTGGGCCGTTGTTGTTGCTCCGGCTGCCGCTGCAGCTGCCTCTTGTGCGCTCATTCAGCACCTCCGCCTTTGCCCAGTTCCGCCTTAAGTTTCTCTCGCGACTCCGTGTTCGAGACCGCCTCAAACAACGCCTCGTCGAGCTTGTCGTTGCCCTGCAGGCTGCCGCGAAGATCCGAAAGGCGGGTGCGCAGGTCGAGAAGCTCCTTGAGCGGCCCCACCTGCTTGGCCACGTTCTCGGGCGAGAAATCGTCCAGGCTTTCGAATTTCAGATTCACGCTCACTTGCCCCGCATTGGGGTCGTCGCTGAGCTTGTTGGCCACCGAATAGGCCAGATGCGGCTGCATTCCCTTGAGCACGGTGTCGAAGTTGTCGGGGTTGATTTCCACGAATTTGCGATCCTTCAAGGCCGCGAGAGGCTGCTCGGGCTGCCCGGTCAGATCTCCGAGAACGCCCATCACGAAGGGCAGTTCCTTCAGCTCGATTGCGTCGCCGATCTCGACGTCATAGGTGATGTGCACGCGTGGTGAACGGACGCGGTCGAGTTTATGCTGAGTGCTTTCTTTGGCCATATTCAATCCCCTCGGGGCCCCTTGCGCGGAGAAGGCACGCACCCTTCTCCAGCTCGGTTGCCGGATCTTTTAATGCAAATCCCACTATGGGGCTGATACCGTTTGTTTCCTTTGTTCGAATTGAGCGCAAGAACTTATGCGAATGTCAGGGAGGTCCTTGCGTCCGAATCGGGAGCGAGTTGATTATTGAATGAGACGGAAACGGTGTCAAGTCAAAAAGCGACTCGCAAAATTAGTGTAAGTTACCCCTGGATCGTTTCATCCATACCCGCAGCACCCGCCAGTGTATACTCTTTTCCCGGACGGGAGATGCAAACATGAGGCAGTTACAGCCGGTGGTATGGTCGAAGGGCGTGTTTTTATCTCCGCAGCATCTGCAGGCCCAGGACCGCTTCTTCGAGGACACGCTGCGTTTCCTTTCCGGCGCCTTGTCCTTCCGCAACTGGGGGTTTGCCACCCTGCAGATCGACGCCGCCGGCCTGAGCCAGGGACGGCTCAGCGTCAGCGAGGCTTCGGGCATCTTTCCCGACGGCCTCATGCTCGACATGCCCGCCTCCGACGCGCCGCCCGCCTCGCGCACTCTGGACGAATGCCTGTCGGAGGGCAGAAAGACCTGCGCGTTCTTCCTGGCCGTGCCCCAGGACCGCCCCGGCGGCATCAATGTCGCGCTGCAGCGCGGAGGCGCCAGCACGCGGTTCTATTCCGAATTGCAGATGCTGCGCGATGAAAACAGCTCGGGGGTGGAAAAGCCCGTCTCCCTGGCCCGCAAGAACCTGCAGATTCTGGCCGAGACCGAGAATCTGGAGGGAGCCGTGCTGCTACCGCTGGCGCAGATCGAGCGCACCGAGGCAGGCAGTTATCGGCACGACCCGAAGTTCGTGCCTCCGCTCCTGAATCTCAAGTGCAACGAACTGCTCACCGGCATTCTGCGCGGGCAAATCGAAACCTTGGTGGCGCGGAGCAGCCAACTGGCCGGCTCGCGCCGCCAGCGCAACCAGTCCTTGGCCGATTTCAGCGCCTCCGACATCGCCAATTTCTGGCTGCTTTACACCATCAACGTCCATCTTCCCGTAGCCCGGCACATGCTCGACGCCGCCCAGGTGCATCCCGAGGCGCTGTTCCTGCACATGCTTTCGCTGGCCGGAGCGCTGACCACTTTCTCTCCCAAATTCGAATCGCGCGATCTGCCGCGCTACGAGCACGAGCGGCCCGGCCCCTGTTTTCTGTCTCTCGACGCCGCCATCACCGAGTTGCTGGACACCGTAGTTCCCAGCAACTTTGTGGCCCTGCCGCTCAAGCCGCTGCGCGATTCCATCTACGCCGCGGCCATCGACAAGGACAGTTACTTCGAGAACTCGCGGGCCTACCTGGCCATCTCTTCCGACCTGAAGGAAGCCGACCTGATCGCGCGCACGCCGAACCTGACCAAAGTCTGCTCCGCCACGCACATCGAGCAGTTGATCCGCCAGGCGCTGCCGGGAGTGAAGTTGACCCACGTCCCGGTGCCGCCCAGGGCCATCCCGGTCAAGCTGCGCTATCAATATTTCAGCCTCGACCGCAGCGGCCCGGTGTGGGAGTCGGTGGTGCGCTCGCGCAATTTTGCCGTGTATGCGCCGCGGGAGATTCCCAACCCGGAGATGGAGCTCATCTTCCTGTTCGCCAATCCGGAGTGACGGCAAGCGTCATTTGTGGCGAACCAGAACGAAGATGAGAATCAGCAGCAGCGCAATCACCAGAAAGCCCATGATGGCCAGCAGCGGCATCAGGATCTTCTGCATCCCGCCGGCCGCGGGAACGGGTGGGGGCTGAGGCGCGGGCGGCGGCTGAAAGGCAAATGCGGGCGGCGCAAACTGCGGGGCGGCCGGCGGAGGAGCGGCGGCCGGCGGACGCGGCATGGGCGGCATTCCGGGCGGCATGGGCGGCTGCATCGGCGGCGGTTGCCAGGCCGGCCGGGCCGCGGCGGGCGCAGCCGGTGGAGGAGGCGCCGCGCCCGCGACGGAGCTTTGCAGATCGCGTAGTGCCGAGCCGGAGATGACGCGGGTAAACTCGCCCGGTCCACCGGAGGATGGCGGCGCAGGCAGCGGCGGAAGCACCGCCGGCGTGCCGGGCGCAGCGGCCATGGGCGGGGCGAAAGATGGCGGTGCAGGGGCAAGCGGCGGCGGCGGCGCGAGCGGCGGCGCGGCTGCAAACGGCGGGGCAGGGGTGGGAGAAAAAGGAGGAATCGCCGGCGGCGGCGCAGTGTTCGGAGCGGGCTGTTCGGAAAGCGTGCGCAGTAGCTGCGTGAAGCCGCCCGCGGCCGGAGCGGCAGCCGGAGCCGATGGCGGAGCCAGAATCGGCTCGGGCGCTTTTGCCGGTTCCTGATTCAAGGCCTGCAGCAGTTGCGTGAAACCACCCTTCGCGGGCGGCATGGGGTCGGCCGCAGGGGCAGCCTGATTGAACCGGAATGCGCTCTCCTGCGCAAGCTCCGGTATGAGCGGTTTCAGCGGCTCCATGGGCGGTGCGCTTTGCGCTCCGGGGCTTGAGAACATCTGGGTAAACGATCCCGGCCCGGAGCTCGGCTGCGGCGCCGGCGCAAACGGCGCGGGAGCCGGGGCAAAGGGCGCGTGAGCCGGTTCTCTGGGCGCGCCGCCCTTGTCGAGGCCCTGAAACATCTTGGTGAATTCACCCGGACCCGAGGCCGCGGGTGGCGGAGGAGCAGGCGACGCAGGTGCGCTCCATGGAGCTACGGCTGCCGCGGGGGCCGGAGCTGGCGCGGGCGCACTCCACGGGACCGGCTCCGGAGCCGGTTGCGGGCTCGCCGAGCCGAAGGTTCGCGTGAACTCGCCCGGCGCGGAAGCGGCCGGCGCGGCGGAAGCAGCCGGGAAGGTCGCGCTCGGCGCAGGCGCAGGCGCCAGCGGCGCGTTCATCGATCGGAACGCCTGCGTAAAGCTTCCCGGCTGCGCAGCGCCCGACCCCGCCGGCGGCGACGGCGCGGGCGGCGCCGAAGGAACGGGCTCCCACGGCTTCTCAGCCTGCACGGCGGGAAAAGCGGGAGGCGTCTTGTCGGCCGATGGAATCCTCTCCATCGGCACCGGGCTGAAAACTTTCGCCAGCTCCTCGGAGGGCCTGGCCGCCGGCAGACCGCCGCTCGGCTCCGGGGTCTTCAGGGCCTGCAGCATGCGCGTAAATTCACCCTGGGAAGGCGCGGGCGGCGGCACTGCGGGAGGGGCCGGCTCCGCAACAAACGAAGCGGGAGGCGGATAGGAAGCTGGAGCCGGAGGCGGATAGGAAGTTGGAGCGGGAGCCGGAGGCGGCGCGGGAGCAGGCGCGGGAGCGGCCGCCGGTGGTTCTGCCGCCGGCTTTCCCAGCAGGGCGAGCAGGTCCTCTTCGTCGCGCGTGGGAGCCGCGGAGGGCATGCCGAAGATCCCGGTTGCACTCGACTGCGCCCCTTCGGCGGACTGACCCGCGGGGGGAGATAGGGGGTTGTCGGATCGATCCCTGAACGGGTCCATGTTCGGCCACCATGTCTCAGAAAAGAATGCGTTGTTCCGGAATCCAAGACTACATCGCCTTGGCTTGACAGTAAAGAGCCGGCAGCCTACGATGCAAGCACACTTGATGGCAGCGACGTCAGGGCCGGCTGGCGCGGCGGTAAAAATGTTCCCTTTCGCGTCTGCGCCTGGCTGTGAACCGCTCAACAGCTACGATTGCCAAACGGTTTGGTTGCTATGAAATCGCTATGAAATTCCTGTCACGGGTCGTCTGGTCCGAGGGAATGTACCTCAGCCCTCATCACTTCCAGACGCAAAGCCGCTATTTCGAAGATTCGATGGCCTTCCTCGCGGCCAGCCTGTGGCGTGAGCCGTGGGGGTTGCTGCACGCCGAGCTGGACCCCAAGGCAATTCGTAACGGTACCGCGGTACTGTTGCACGGCTCCGGAATTTTTCCCGACGGGCTGGCCTTCGAAGTGCCCAACTCCGATCCCTCGCCGGCGCCGCGCAATCTGCTCGAAGTCTTTCCTTCCACCGACGCCGTCTTGCCGCTGTACCTCACCGTTCCGGCGCGCCGCGACAACGGCTTCGATTGCGATCTGGCCACGACGCCCAACGGCAGCCGTTTTTCCCGCATGCAGCGCATGCTGCGCGACGAAACCAACGGCATCGACGAGCGCGAGATCGATCTGGGCCAGAAAAATATCGGCCTGGCGACGGAAGCCGAGCTCACCCCCGAGGTGCTCTCCATCCCGCTTGCGCGCGTGATGCGCGACGGCCGCGGCCACCTTGTCTGCGACGAGGATTTCATTCCTCCCTGCCTGCGCCTGAGCGCCAGCGAGCCGCTGATGCTGCTGGTCCGCCGGCTGCTCGACGCCATGGGCGAGAAAGGCGCAACCGTCTCCCGCGGCGCGCGACGCCAGGGCCGGTTCGAGGCCGGAACCGGCGCGCTGGACGTGGCCAACTACTGGTTTCTGCACGCGCTGCAAAGCGCCATTCCTCCCTTGCAGCATCTCGCCACCACCCGCCACGCTCACCCCGAGGATGTCTTCATCGAGCTCTCGCGGCTGGCCGGCGCGCTGTGCACCTTCGCCGTCGATTCCGACCCGCGCCAGCTTCCCGCCTACGACCATCGCGATCCCGGCCCCGGCTTCCGCGCTCTTGACGCCCACATCCGCAAGCATCTCGAGATCGTTGTGCCGTCCAACACCGTCACGCTCGCCTTTCATCCCACCGATCCCTACATCCACGCGGCCGAGGTGCGCGACGAACGCTGCCTGCGCCGTTCCCGCTGGGTCTTCGGCATCCGCTCCGCGCTGGGCGAGTCGGACCTGCTCAAGCTGACGCCGCGGCTGGTGAAGGTCTGCTCCTCGAAGTTCGTCCCCGAGCTGGTCAAGCGCGCGCTGCCCGGCATGACGCTCACCCACCTTCCCGTTCCGCCCACCGCCATCCGCGCCGAGGCCGATATGCAATACTTCGCGGTGGACACCAGCGGGCCCTGCTGGGAGCACATTCTGCAGACGCGCAACGTGGGCGTCTACGTACCGGGAGAGATCTCCCAGCCGGAATTCGAACTCACCATCATCGTGGAGACAACCTGATGAGCACTCCTCGCGTGAACTCGCTTGCTCTCTGTTTTCAGGAGGCGCTTACGGCCATCGTGCGGGTGCGCTTCCAGCGCCAGCAGGTGCAGGACTCGGAGAGCTTTCGCGGCCAGATGCGCCGCTCCCTGCAGTCGGCCATGCAGGAGGCGCGATCGCTCGGCTACGCCAGCGACACCGTGCAGATGGGGGTGTTCGCCGCGGTCGGATTCCTGGACGAGAGCGTGCTCAATCTGCAAAGCCCGGTGTTCTCCGACTGGGCGCGGCGGCCGTTGCAGGAGGAGCTGTTCGGCGGCCATCTGGCCGGCGAGATGTTCTTCACCAATCTGCGCGCGCTTCTGGGCCAGCAGGATTCGGCCGAGGTTGCCGATGCGCTGGAAGTGCATTGCCTGTGCCTGGAGATGGGCTACCGCGGCCGCTACGCGCTGGGAGACAGCGGCGAACTGCACCAGTTGCTGCGCCAGGCGCTGGGCAAGATCGAGCGGGTGCGCGGACCGGCCAGCCTGATGCCGCCCATTGCCCCTCCGGCGGTGCCGCCCGCGCGCACCAAAGATCCCTGGACCCGCAGCCTGCTCATTACCGCCTGCGTGCTGGCCGGGCTCACCCTGGTCGCCTTCGGCGGATACGAAATCCTTCTTGGTTCCGGAGTCTCGCAGGTCGAAAACGCCGGAATCACTTCGCAATAGGAGCCTGCTGTGCTAGCGATTGTGGTTGCTGGTCTTATTCTGATTCTCTCCATCCTTCTCGCCTGGCTGGTGGGCCCCTTGCTGGGCCTGGCGGGAACCGCCCTGCTGGTTCTGCGCATCCTGCTGGTGGCGCTGGGAGCCATTGCGGCGGGCATCATTCTGTTCTTCCATTTCCGCGAAAAGCACCGCGACGCGGCCACCCGCAATATGCCCGGCGGCTCCGATCTCGACGCCCTGCTCAAGGACGCCGAAAACCGGCTGGCGGCCGCGCAGCGCGGCGGGGTCAAGTCGCTCGATGCCCTGCCGCTGCTCTACATTCTCGGCGACACCAACTCCGCCAAAACCACAGCAGTGGTCAAATCGGGATTCGATCCGGAGCTGCTGGCCGGACAGGTCTACCGCGAGCAGGACATCGTGCAGACGCCGGTGGCCAACTTCTGGTATGCGCAGGCTTCGGCTTTCGTCGAAGCCGGGGGCGCGGTCCGCAACGCGTCCGCGCTGTGGAACAAGCTGGTGCGCAAAACCCGCCCCAAGGCGATGCGCTCGGCCATGGGCAAAGAGGCTCCGGTGCGGGCCGCCGTGGTGTGCGTCAGCAGCGAGCTGTTCCTGGGCGCCAGCGCCGCCGATGCCGCGCTGGCCTCGGCGCGATCCACCAACCAGCAACTGCGCGATCTGGCCCAGCAACTGGGCACCGAGGTTCCGGTGTATGTGATCCTCACCAAGCTGGATCGCATCCCCCACTTCACCGAGTTTGTCCGCAATCTCGACAACAACGAGGTCACCCAGCCGATGGGCATGGCCTTCCCCCGCAATGCGGTATCGAGCGGACTGTACGCGGAAAAAGCCATGGGCGAAGTGGTCGCCGCGCTGGACCGCATCTTCTTTTCGCTGGGCGAATTCCGGATGAACCTGCTCACCCGCGAAACCGACCAGAGAAACGTCGATCCGGTGTACGAATTCCCGCGCGAGCTGCGCAAATTGCGCAACAATCTGGCCTCCTACCTGGTGGAGATTGCGCGGCCCAGCCATCTGAACGCCAATCCCTACCTGCGCGGCCTCTATGCCATCGGCGTGCGCGCCCACATTGTGGAGCAGATGGTGGCCTCGGCCGCCGCGCAGCCGCAGGCGCAGCCCGCCGGCTCGGGCGCCACGCGCATGTTTTCCGTGGAGATGATGCAGGCCGCCGCCCAGACCCAGGCGCCGCAGACGGTCTCGCGCAAGCAGGCGCAGTGGTGCTTCCTGCCCAAGCTCTTTCCGGAAGTGATTCTGGGCGACCGCAGCGCGCTGGCCGGCACCAGCAACAGCTCGAGAACCCACATCTTCCGCCGCGTCGTTTTCGCTTCGGTCTCCGCGCTGCTTTTGCTGTTCATCCTTTGCCTGACCGTTTCCTGGATCCACAATTCCAGGATCGAACACGATATCGTCTCCGCCGCCAACGCGCTGCCCACCACGGCGACGCCGCCTACGGTGCTGGCCTCGGCCGAGGCGCTTGGCCAGCTCGACCGGTTGCGCGCGGCCATTGTGCAGCTCGAAGACTACAACGAGAACGGCGCGCCGCTGATGTACCGCTTCGGCCTGTATCACGGCAACCGCGTTCTCGACGCGGCCCGGCGCATCTATTTCGACCGCTTCAGGAACCTGATGCTGGCCAACACCCAGGCCAACCTGGTGGCCTCGTTCAACGCGCTGCCGCCCACTCCGGCGCAGGGCGCGGATTACTCGGCCACCTACAATCCGCTCAAGGCCTATCTCATCACCACTTCGAACCCGGAGAAGAGCACGGTGGAATTTCTGCCGCCGGTGCTCATGCAGTACTGGGAGAACGGCCGCGTTCCCGACACCGCCGACCAGAGAGACCTGGCCACGCGCCAGTTCGAGTTCTACGCGGGCGAGCTGCCCAGGAGCAATCCGCTGCCCATCCCTCCCGACACCCTGGCCGTGAACCGCGCGCGCACGTACCTGAACAGTTTCGGGGGCATCGAGCGCATCTATCAGTCCATGCTCACGGCGGCCAACAAGGTAGCCCCGTCGATCGATTTCAACCGGAACTACCCCGGCTCTTCGTCGACGGTGGTTGACTCGCACGTGGTGGCCGGAGCCTTCACCAAGCCCGGTTATGCCTTCATGCAGGACGCGCTTGCGCATCCGGACCGCTATTTCAGCGGCGAAGTGTGGGTGCTGGGCAACCAGGCGCCGGCGTCGTCGCTGGACCGCGCCAGCCTCACCCAGCAGCTCTCCACGCGCTACGCCACTGACTACGCCGCCGAATGGCGCACCTACCTGCACTCCGCGGAGGTGTTGAAGTACAGCAACCTCGCGGATGCGGCCTCCAAGCTGCAGTTGATCTCGAATCCGAACTCGCCGCTGCTGGCCCTGTTCTTCACGGTTTCGCAGAATACCGCCATCGCCAATCCCGATATCTCGAAGGAATTCCAGCCTGCCCAGGCGCTGGTTGCGCCCGACAATCCCGACAAGTTCGTGGGCCAGGGCAACAGCAACTACATGAACGGCCTTATCGGGCTCCAGGCCGCGGTGCAGCAGGTGGCTTCCACTCCCAACCCCTCGATGGATCCGTCGGTGGTGGCTCCCATCATCAACGCCTCAACCGGCGCCCACACCGCAGCCACGCAGACCGCGCAGGCCTTCAATCTCGACCCCCAGGCTCACGTGGACCAGACCATTCTCTCCCTCATGCAAGACCCCATCGACTCCGTTGACGCAGTGGTGCGCGGCCGCGGAGCGGCCGCGGCCAACGGCGGCGGCGCCTCTTTCTGCGCGGCCTACAACCAGTTGACGGGCAAGTACCCCTTCAATCCCAACGCTACCGTCGAGGCCAACGCCTCTGACCTGACAACGCTGCTTCAACCCGGCTCCGGCAAGCTCTGGCAGTTCTACGACGGCTCGCTCAAGCAGTTCCTCATCCAGCAGGGAACCACCTACGCGGCCGCGCCCGAGGCGCCGGCCAAGGTGAATCCCGACTTCGTGCGCTTCTTCAACCGCATGGCCGGATTGTCGAACGGTCTTTACGGCGCCGGTTCGCAGGGGCTGCCCTTCACCGTTCACATCATGCACTCGAACGGCATTCAAAGCGTGTCCTTCCAGCTCGACGCGCAGACCCTGTCGGGGTCGGACGTGTCGAAGCAGTTCACCTGGTCGCCCTCCACCAGCCAGCGCGCGGAACTTGCCGCAAGCTACGGCTCGGCCATGCTGCCGCTGCTGCAGTTCAACGGCCCGTGGTCCGTCTTCCATCTGCTGGCCAAGGGACGCATGGTGTCAGGCGGCGCAACCGACAAGCTCGACTTCCCGCTCGAGACTTCGAACACGCCGATCGTGGTGAACGGCACGCCGCTGGTCGTGCACCTCGAGCTCTCCGGTCCCAATGCCAGCCTCATGGTCCCCGGCGGCCTGAGCGGCATGCATTGCGTATCCATGGTTGCGCATTAGGGGTTGCGCATTAGGGGTTGCGCATTCGATCGGGCGGAGTCGCCGCTTGGTCGCATCCCAGGTCCCAAAATCGGGACCTGGGGCGCCCGGAGCATAGCCTGCCCGGAGCCTGTTCGGCGCTACTCGCATTCTTCCTGGGAAGCAGGGCCGGAAACCGGATCGGGCTCGGATGCGAGAGCAGGCTCGGATGCGAGAGCAGGCTCGGATGTGAGGATAGGCTCCGATTCCAGGGCGAGCTCGGATTCGCGGTCGAGCTCGGATACGGGATCGGGTTCAGAAACGGGAGCGGGTCCGGAAACTTCCGCAACAACGGGAGCGGGTTCGGAGTTCTCAGCAACCGCGCCCTCTTCCACCGGCAGAAACTGCAACAGCAGGCAGGTAACGTTGTCCACGGCGCCGTGCTGCTTGGCCCTGTCGATCAGCGCCTGGCAGGCCTCGGTGAGGCTGGTGCAGGTGAGGATAATTGCGGCGATCGCCTTGGCGTCGGCATAACGGGTGAGCCCGTCGCTGGTCAGCAGCACAATGTCGCCTGCTTCCAGGTCGCCGGTAAAAATGTCCGGTTCCACCGATTCGGCGGTCCCGATGGCGCGGGTGATCACCGACTGCAGCGGCGAGGCCTGCGCCTCCTCGATGTTCATGGCGCCCTTGCGCACCTGCTCGGCCAGGAAGGAATGGTCGTTGGTAATCTGCGCGCACACCCCTCCGCGCAGAAAATAGCCGCGGCTGTCGCCCACGTTCCCGATCAGCAGCCGCCGGCCGTCGATGCAGGCCGAGACCAGCGTAGTGCCCATGCCGCGCAGCTCCTCGTTGCCCTGCGCGAGCTGGTAAACCTGCTGGTTGGCGTGCACGATGGCGCGGTAGAGACGGTCTTCCACGGAAGGATCGGTTCCCTCGCTCATGGAAAAGTGCTCCACAAATTCCTTCACCGCGTTGGCGCTGGCCACTTCTCCGGCAGCCATGCCTCCCATGCCGTCGCAGACCACGAAAATCCGGGCGGCAAGATCGTAGCCGAAGCCGTCTTCGTTGTTCGTGCGCACGCAGCCCACGTCGGTCAGCGCTGCTACGTCGATCTTCAGCTCAGTTCCGCTATCCATGACAGAAGTCTTCTTTCGCCCGGCAGTCCAGCCGGCACCGGTAACTTTGTGGCCTATCCAAATTGCAGGTGCGCGATTAAGGTTGCCAGAATTCCCACCGGCCTGTAAAGACGCCCCAGTGTACCGCAAACTCTACGAATCCGGCCTGCGGACCGGCACTCCCTCCCAGGCCGCACCCCCTGCGCTCTTGCGAATTCATCCTTTCGCCGGCCAATCGCCTGCTTGCGAATCCATCCCTTCACACCTTTTCCGCACCGGAAACCTCGGCTACTGTCTCCAGAAACATCTTCAGCACCTCTTCGCCGGTTCCGGCTACATGGTCTCCCGGCCTGGCGCCGCTCCTGCCCCAGGCGAGCAGAAAGACCAGCGGAATCCAGCCGCGGGGATCCTGCTCCATCCGCTGCCCGAAAGCGTAGAGCGCCTTCGAGAGCTTAACCGGAAGCTGCACCCCCGCGACATCGTGAACCGAGGGGTCCTGGCACAGCGCCGGCGGCGAAGTCACCAGGTACTCGCGGCAGGCGAGAGGACGAAAGGGGTGGATGGTGCAGTTTTCGTCTTCAAGAAACGGGCACGCCACATAGGCGTGGAAATAATCGATCGCCAGTTGCGTGGTCGGGTCCTCTTCAAGCACCCAATCTTCCTTGATGATTTTGTCGATCACCCCGGCATCGCGCAGCGCCGAAAGCGCGCGATGAAAGCGCGCGGCGAGCTGCGCCTGTTGCTCCTCGGGCAGCGACCGCATCCACTCCGTCAGCGCCTCGGCCTCAAACAGGCTTACCGGCACCATCTGGCGGCAACAGGCGGCGCATCCGGCCCGGCAGGAGATGGGCGAACCTGCCGCCTGCGCCTCTTCCGTTACCCGTCCGATGATGACGTTTTCGAGATTCTGAACAATGGGCAAGAGCTGCGTGAGGGTGGTGCGGCCGGAAGGCAATTGCGCGCTGGCTTTGAGGACGACTCCCGCTATGGGAAGTGAAAAAGTGGCCGTCACGGTGGGGGATGGTAAATCCGGCTTGGGATCAGGCATATCCCTCCACTCCCGCGGGCAAGGCGCGCTGTCTCCCGCGCAACGATTCGCGCCAACGTTTCCCGATTGTACCGCGCCGCCGCCCGCAAACCGGCGCGGGCGCACGGCGCGCGCAACGCCCCTTCCGTTACCGCGGGTTGCCCCAAAGTGTATTGGCCGCGGGGCAGCAATCATGCTACCGTGATTCTGCTGGTCATCGCGAACCCAGATTGCTTCTCTTCCTGACTTAGCCGGCTACCTGAGTTCTCCGCTCACCGGCCTGCAAATTCTCTTGTCTCGTCGCGGCTTTGGCTGGAAACGTGGATACGATAGAGAAAAAAAAGATCGGTAAATACGAGATCACGGGCATCCTGGGCCGCGGAGGCATGGGAGTCGTTTACCGTGCGGAAGACAAGCGCATCGGCCGCCAGGTAGCCATCAAGACGCTCACCGAGGGCTTCTCCGGACAGCCCGAGATGCTGGAACGGTTCTACCGCGAAGCTCAGGCCGGCATCCTGCAGCACCCCAACATCGTCATTGTTTACGACCTGGGCGACGAAGACGGCGTGCCGTTCATCGTGATGGAGTACGTGAGCGGAGAGCCGCTCGACAAGCTCATCTCCTCGGGCCGGCAGATATCGCTCATCGAAAGGCTGAGCATCATCGAGCAGGTCTGCGCGGCGCTCGGCTATGCGCATCATCGTGGCGTGGTGCATCGCGACATCAAGCCGGCCAACGTGATCGTGCAGCAGGACGGCACCGCCAAGATCGTCGATTTCGGCATCGCCCGGGTGCAGGGCTCGAGCTCCGAAGGCGGGCTCACGCGCACCGGCAACGTAATCGGCACCATCCACTACATCGCCCCCGAGCGGCTCAAGGGCCGGCCTTTCGACGGCCGCTCCGACATCTTCGCAACCGGCGTGATGCTCTACCTGCTGCTCACCGGGCAGTTGCCGTTCACCGGCGAAGACATGACCGTGCTGCAGAAGCTGGTGAACGAGCCGCATCCGCCGCTCAAGACCTACCTCACCACCTATCCGCCCGCCCTCGATGGGATCATCGACCGCGCGCTGGCCAAAGATCCCGAGCAGCGCTATGCCACCGCGGAGGAGTTCGCCGCCGACCTGCACGGCCTGGGCGAGCAACTGAAGAAAGGTCAGGTCGCCGAGCTGTTCGGCGACGCCGAGCGGCTGACCGCGGAGGAGGAGTTCGGCCGCGCCCGCGAGGTTCTGCTGCAACTGGTGCGCATCGACCCGCAGCACACCGGCGCCCGGCAGTTGTTCGGAATCGTGCAGCAGAACCTGGCCCGGCTGCAGCGGGCCGAGCAGATTCGACAACTGGTGGCCGAGGCCGACGAGGCGGCGGCTTCCTCGCGCTTCGCCGAGGCCCTGGGCACGCTCGATCACGCCATCCAGCTCGACCCGGAAAGCGCGGAATTGAAGGCCCGCGTCGAGGAGATCAAGGAAAAGAAGCGCCGCTACGACGAGATCGGCACGCTCATGTCGCAGGCCGATACGCTCAAGGAGCGGGGCGACTGGACCGGCGCGCTGCGCGTGGCCGAAAAGGCCCTGAGCCTGAACCAGGACGACACCAAGGTGCGCGCGGCCTGCGCCGAGTTTGCGCGCCAGGCCAAGCTGGCCGCGCAGAAGGAACAGATCCGCGAAATGCTCGGCAAGGCCAAGCAGGAGCTCAGCTCCCGCCGCTTTACCGGAGCCATCGAGATCCTGCGCGAAGTCACCAAGATCGACCCCTCGCTGCCCGAAGCCGAAACCCTTCTGCAGACCGCGGTCAGCGCCCAGGAGCAGGAGCGCCGGCGCAAGCTCATCGAGCAGATCCAGTCGGAGATCGAGAACTGCCTGGCGGCCGAGAACTACGACCGCGCCACCGAGCTGGTGGAGCGCGCGGTGGAGCAGTTGCCCTCCGAATCGTCGCTGTTGCAGCTCAAGACCCGGGTCGCCCTGCAGACGCGGGCCTTCCGCGTCCGGCAGTTGATCGACACCACCGCCGCCCGGGCCCAGGAGGTTTTTCTCCAGTCTCCCGGCGAGGCGCTGTTGATTGTGCAGAAGGCGCTGCAGGAGCTGCCCGGCGAGGAGCGGCTGCTGGCTCTCGAAGAGTCGCTGCGGCAGCGGCTGAAAGCCGCCGAGAAAGAAGAAGTCCGCGGCCGCTATCTGCGCGAAGCGCAGGCGGCCATCGACCGCAGCCAGTTCGACAAAGCCGCGGAGATCCTGGAATCGTATCAGCTTGAATTCGCCGACGCGGCCGGCGTGGGCGAGCTGCTGGAATACGCCAAGCGCGAGATGGCGCAGCAGCAGCGCCGCACGCGCATCGCGTCTACGGTAAGCCAGGCCCGCGAGCTGCTGCTGCAGGAGCGCTTCGACCAGACCATTCAACTGCTGGAGCCGGCCGTTCAGGAAACCAAGGACCCCACGCTGGCGCGGCTGCTTGAAGACGCGCGTACGCAGCGGGAGGCATTGCTTCGAAAATCGGAGGCCGTGCTCAGCCAGATTGCACGGCACCGCGAGCGCGGGCAGTTCGACGAGGCCATCAATCTTTTGCAGGCGCTGCCTGCCACCAGCGTAGCCGGTTCGCCGCAAAACGCGCTGCTGGCCGAGATTCGCGGCCAGAAAGCCCGCAAGGAGGCCACCGACGCCGCGCTCGCCGCGGCCGCCCAGGCCTCGGAGCTCAACAGTTTTCAGGCGGCGATCGATTCGCTGCAAAAGGTCCAGCGTGCCTGGGGCGATACGCCCGAGCTATCGAAGGCCGTGGCCGGAATCGAATCCCGCCGCGCGCAGCACGCCAATGAGACGGTCGCCGGATCCGTTGAAAGGGCGCGCGCCGCGCTGCTCAACAACGATCCGCCCGGCGCCATAGCGGCCCTCAAGTCCAGCGCCGAGTGGTTCGAGTTCGCCGGCTCCTCGCAGCAGGCCGACTGGAAGAGGCTCAACTCGGAGGCTGCCAAGCCGGTGGCGCGCAGACCCACGGGCCAGGTGCCGATGGTGAATGCGCCGGGCGCGGTGAAGGAAGCAGGGCCGCCGCGCAACAAGCTGCTCATCCCGCTCATCGGCGCCGGCGTGCTGGTTCTGGGCGTGGTTGGCTTCGAAGTCTGGCACCACTCGCAGGAAGCCAAGCCCGCGCCGCAGATCGTCTACAAAACCATTCCTGGAACCACGGTTCCGTCCGCGGCTCCCACGGGAACCTTGCTGGTGCAGGGCAGCGCCGACAAAGGCGGCGCGGACAATGCGGAAGTCGTCGTGGACGGGGTGATCAAGGGATTCACGCTCGGCGACGGAAGCCTGAAGCTTCCTCTCGACCCCGGCAAGCATTCGATCCGTTTCGTAAAACCGGGCTACGGCGACCTTCCCGCGTCCACCGTCAACGTCAGCGCCAACAGCCAGGTGACACTGCCCTTCAAGCTCACGCAATCGGCCGCCGGCGCACCGGCTCCGCCGCCGATGGCCTTCATGAGCATTCAGTCCACGCCGGGAGCGGCAGTGAACATCGACAACGCGGCGCAGGGATCCACGGACGCGCACGGCATCCTGGTGGTGCAGGTGAAGCCGGGCGCGCACGCGCTGGGGATCAGCATGAATGGCTATGAGCCGTACAACCAGACGTTCAACCTGAAGGCCGGAAACAACGATGTGGTTGCCCAGTTGCTCGCGATTCCCAAGCCTGTGGCTCCCACGCCCGCTCCGGTTCTGCCGGTGCAGATCGCTTTCTACGCGTCTTCGTCCACCATCCAGCAGGGCCAGTCCACCACCCTCAACTGGCAGATCAACAACGCCTCTGAGGTCTCGATCGACAACGGAATCGGCGACGTGAGCGCCTCCGGGCAAAAAGAGGTGAGCCCGGCGGGCAACACCACCTACCAGCTCACGGCCAAAGGCAGCGGCGGAACGCAGCAGAAAACGGTGAGCATCGTCGTCGAACCGAAGACCGTGGTCCCGCCCGTGACGCCCGGCTCAACCGCGCCGCCGCCCGTCGATCAGTCGGCGCTCATTCAGCAAACCATCTCCAGCTTCAACGCCGCTTTAGCCGCCAGAGACCTGGGAAAGATGGCGGCCGTCGGAATCAGCCCGCAGGAAGCGAAACGCTGGCAGAGCTTCTTCAAGAGCAACCCGAGCGGAAAAGTGTCGGACAGTTGCTCGCCCTCGGGGTTGAGCTTTTCAGGAGACAACAGCGCCAACTGGAGCTGCACCGAGACCACGTCGTTCGAATCCGGCGGCAAAACCCAATCTCTCACCCATCCCATTCGCTTTACGTTTGCCAGGAAGAACGGAAACTGGATCATCGTAGGCCGGCAGTAGTGAGACCGGATTAGGAATTCACGTGAGAAATTCAGCAGCGTGCAAGGCGCCGTTTTCTCGAGGAAAACGGCACTCGAGAGCATCGAATCTCCCTACACCGATTCCTGATCCGGTATAGCGCGGAACCGCGCGCTTCCCCCAGGTCCCGACCGTGAATCAGCTCCAGGGCCGCACGCGCGGCGGAGGAGCGATTTTGAGTCTTTCCCTGCGCTTATCACCCTTCGAGCGAACCATCTGCACGCTGCCGGAGGCTCGTCTCCAGCCGGAAATTGTTGCTTGACGTTTCCGGTTGTTGGCCCTAAGATGATTCAGGTTTTGCTAACTACAATTCTGTGCACGATGCGATCTGCCGGGCCGGGGCTTCTCTCGGTTTGAGAAACCGCTTGCAAATCCATCTGGAAACAGGTAGGTCGTGGCTGTTTCGCATGGGCTTGAGGATCGCTTCCTCAACCCTCCGTGCGCGGTCCACAATAGCTCCCTTTTTTGGCTTGTTTCGGTCGCGCTGAGCGCGTTGCATATTGTTCTGTAACGGGCTTCCGGCGGCAAACACTACACTGAAAGGCCCGTTAAAGACCGAAAGTACCTATTCAATCTCCCTTCGAGGCCTCAAAATTTTGCTGTTCCGGAGAACTCACATGGTGCGGCGAGTGAATCTTCTTCCGTCGAGTCGGCTCTTTTTGACTGCGCTCAGTCTTGTGTTCTTGAGCGCGTCTCTGCCTGCCCAATCCACTCAATCAGTTCACCTGGGTCCCATCGCCGGATCTCCATTCGTCGTGGCTCCTGCGTTCGGCTTGTCGGCCTCTCCAACCAGCGTGGCGGTGGGCGATCTGAACGGCGATGGCAGGCCCGACCTGGTGCTGACGAAGAAGGGCTCGGGCAGCGTGACGGTGCTCCTGGGCAACGGCAAGGGCGGCTTCAACGCGGGCGTGGACTATCCAGCCGCAACCCGGGCCGCCAATGCGCTGCTTGCGGATCTCAACGGCGACGGAAGACTCGAAGTGGTGGTGACCGATAGCGCCGCCGGCGCCATCGACGTGCTGGCCGGCAACGGCGACGGAACGCTGGGCAAGCCGGTCTCCTATGCGGCCATCGCGAATCCGGTGGCTCTGGCCGCGGGCAGCTTCACCGGCAACGGCAAGCTTGACCTGGCCGTGGCCGGGGCCAAGGGCCTGGCTGTGCTGCTCAACGATGGAAGCGGGCATTTCTCCGCGGCGGTATCGATTCCGCTCGGCAGCCTGCCCCGGTCGCTGGCCGCGGCCGACTTGAGGAACGCCGGCCACGACGATCTGGCGCTCGCCAATCAGGACGGAACCGTAAGCGTGCTGCTCGGCGACGGCGCCGGCAACTTCCACGCGCAATCGGCGGTGAGCGTGGCTTCTGGACCGCTCTCGGCGCTGGTATCCGGCGACTTCAACGGCGATGGCAAGCGCGATCTGGCCGTGTCCGCGGCGGCTTCGAACACAGTTACAGTGCTGCTGGGCCGGGGAGACGGAAGCTTTGAGCCCGGCGTGGCGTATGCGGTGGGCAACGGCCCCGCGTCTTTGATCGCGGCGAATCTGAGGGGCTCCGGGGTTACCGATCTGGTGAGCGTGAACCAGGCCGCGAATACCTTCAGCGTCCTGGCGGGCAATGGGGATGGAACGTTTCGCCCCTCGGCCGATTTCACCACCGGCAACACTCCGCTGGCTCTCGCGGCCGGTGACTTCAACGGCGACGGCAAAGCCGATCTCGCCATCCTGAACTCCGCGGACGCGACCATCAGCGTGCCGCTGGGCCGCGGCGACGGCACCTTTGTTGCCGCGCGCGCTTACCGCGCCGACCTCGAGCGCAAGGCGATTGCGAGCGGGGACCTGAATGGCGACGGACGGCCTGACCTGGTGGTCAGCAACTTCTGCGGCAGCGACCCCTCCTGCGCGAGCATCGGTACCGCAACTGTTTTTCTGGCTAAACTGGACGGCACGTACAAGGCGGCGTCGACCTTTGCGCTGGGCGCCGGCCCCGTGGCGGTTGCCCTTGCCGACCTGAACGGCGACAACAAGCTCGATCTGCTGGCCCTCAACCGCACCGGCAAATCGCTGATGGTGATGCCGGGCAACGGCGACGGCACCTTCGGCAAGGCGCAGATCTACGCGCTTGCGGGCAGCCCGCGCGCGCTTTTCGTCGGAGACTTCAACGGCGACGGCAAACCCGACCTGGCCATCGCCTCCGATTGCGGGCAAAGCGCCTGCACGCAGCCCGGCGCACTCGACATCTGGCTGGGCCGCGGCGATGGCACCCTGGCGGCCTCGGCCACCTACACCGTAGGTTTCTCGCCTGCCTCGATCGCCGCCGGCGATCTGCACGGAACCGGCCACCTGGACGTGATCGTGGCCAACACCTGCGGCGACTCGAGCGCCTGCACCGCGCACGGAACCGGCACCCTGCTGGCCGGAGATGGAACCGGAAAGTTTACCCAGATGGGCGAGATCGATCTGGGCGTTGCGCCTTCGTCGATCGCGCTGGGCAAGCTGACCGGAAGCGGGCTTGACCTGGCCGTCGCCGAGCGCGGCGGCAATCAGGTCGCGGTTCTGCACGCCAACGGCAGCGGCGGCTTCGGCGCGCCGGTGAGCTACGCCGTCGGCAAGGCTCCCTCCGCGCTCACCATCGCCGACTTCAACGGCGACGGGATGATGGATGTGGCGGCAGCCAACTTCGAATCGTCGACCGTCAGCGTCCTCTATGGAACCGGAACGAGCGCGCTGCATCCGGCGGTGACGTACCCGGTGGGCGCCGGCCCTGACTCGCTGGTGGCCGTCACTCCCGTCAAGGGAGGCGTGTCCAACCTGGTCACGGCCAACGGCAACAGCGGCGCCACGCCCATGGGCAACGACATTACGGCGCTGGGCGGCACCGACCCCGGCACGGCAACCTCCACAACGACTCTCGCGTTGAACACCACCGGCACGACCAACGTGAACCAGGCCGTCTCGATGACCGCCACCGTGACCGGAAACTCCGCCCCTACCGGAACGGTGACCTTTACTTACAGCAGCACCACGGTACCCGGAATAACCATTAACGACTGCAATGGAACTCCCGGAGCGGTGACGCTGACCGCGGCTACGGCAACCACTTCCACGGCAACCTGCGTGACCAACTCGCTGTTGGCGGGCACCGATTCCCTGGTGGCCAGCTACAGCGGAGACACGACGTACGAGGCCAGCGACTCGTCGGGCACCGAGGTTACGCAAGTTGTCGACCCGGCCACTACGGGCACCACGGTCGCGTCCTCGTCCACCGGCAACACCACCGGTGTCGGCCTGCCGGTCACTTACACGGCGACCGTGACGCCCAGCAACGCGAACGTGGCGCTCTCTTCGCCGGGAACCGTGACTTTCACCGACAACACCGTCGCCATTACCTGCAGCTCTCCGTTAAGCGACTACGGCACGGGCACCTTCACCTGCACTACCACTTACACGGCTCCCGGGACGCACGCGATCGTGGCGACCTATGCGGGCGATCCGAACTACTCCACCAGTTTCGGAACGCTCACACCTTCCGAGACCGTCACCGCGGGGAACACCACGGTCACGGTGGTCACGTCGGGCACTCCCTCCAGTCTGAATTCAAGCGTCACCTTCACGGCCACCTTGAATCTGCCCTCGGGCGCTACCGCTGCGCCAAGCCAGAAAATGACCTTTACGGATAACGGGAACGCGATTGCCGCTTGCCCGGCTGGGATTCTGACTCTGGTCGCAGGATCATACCAGCTCGCCTGCACCACAGGTGCGCTGACTGCCGGCAACCACTCCATCGTTGCCACCTATCCGACCGGCGACACGAACTACGGGGGCAGCAGCGGCGCCGTGCTCCAGGTGGTGAGCGCGTCCGGGAGCGGCGTGTCGCTTATTTCGTCGCTGCCAGCCCAGTCCGCGATCAACCAGGCGGTGTTGTTCACAGCAACCGTGACTCCCGTTGGTAATACGGTGCCGTTGACGGGGACCGTAGCGTTGACCGACGGTGCCGGGCCCGTGGCGGGCTGCACAGTGGCCTTTGTTCCGGCCACAGGAAAGGCGACCTGCACCACCTCGTCGCTCTCCCTGGGCTCGCACACAATTACGGCCACGTATAGCGGGGATCCGAACTATCCCGCCAGCGGGACCTCCTCGGTGACCCAGAAGGTGGTTGCCGGCACTGCCACTATCGCTCTCGGCACCTCCGGTTCACCCTCGGCAACCAATGCTGCCGTCACATTTACTGCGACGCTGACCGCCAATCCCGCGGTGCCCGTCGGCGGCACGGCGCTTTCCGGCACGGTCAGCTTCACTGACACGCCCTCCGGCGGCAGCGCGACGCCGATTCCGAACTGCTCCGCCGCCGGACTCACGGCCGGCGTGGCCACCTGCACCACCTCGTCGCTGTCGGTGGGCTCGCATACCATCACCGCGGCCTACAACAACGACACGAACTACACCTTCCAGGCCGGCGGAAACACGGTCACGCAGACCGTAAACGCAGCCGGAATCACCATGGCTCTCGGTTCGTCGGCTAATCCGGCAACGGTCAACCAGACCCCGGCCGTTACATTCACGGCCACCATCACTTATCCTTCGGGCGGTACGGCGCTTTCCGGCACGGTGGCATTCACGGACAATGGCGCCTCGCCTGCCGGGTGCGCCGCGGTGCACCCGTCGGCAGCGGGCGTGGCAACCTGCACTGAGGCCGGACTGTCTGCCGCGGCTTCGCCGCACACCATCGCGGCCTCGTACACCGGAGATACCAACTATGGCACGGCCAACGCCACGCTGACTCCGGCGCAAACCGTGAACAAGGCCGCGACCACACTTGCGGTGGTCACCTCGGGGTCCCCCTCGGCCATCAACGGCTCCGTTACCTTTACGGCTACGCTTACCTTCCCGTCCGGAAGCGTTCCCCTCACCGGAGCGGTGGCGTTTACTGACAGCGTCACCGGCGCAGCCGTTCCCGGTTGCTCGTCTCAGACGGTGTCTGCCGCTACTGGAGTGGCCACATGCACGACCGCGTCGCTGGCTCTGGGCTCGCATACCATCACGGCAACATATACCGACAGCTCGAACAACTTCCAGACCAGCTCCAATACGGTTGCGCAGAGCGTCGGGTCGGGCACGATCTCCATGGCTCTGGCTTCGTCGGCCAATCCTGGAACGGTCAATCAGACCCCGGCCGTCACATTCACTGCCACCATCACGTATCCCTCGGGCGGCACGGGGCTTACCGGAACGGTGGCCTTCACCGACAATGGGGTTACGATTCCAGGATGCAACGCCGTGCACCCATCGGCGGCGGGGTTAGCCCCTTGCACTCCCACCGTGCTGGACGCTTCCGCTACCGCGCAGGCTATCGCGGCGGCTTACACCGGCGACACCAACTTCGGCAACGCCAACGCCACGCTCACTCCGGCGCAAACGGTGAACAAGGGCGCGACCTCCCTTGCGCTGGGCACCTCAGGGTCCCCCTCGGCCGTGAACGGCTCCGTTACCTTTACGGCTACGCTTACCTTCCCGTCCGGAAACGTTCCGCTCACCGGATCGATCGCATTTACCGATAGCGCTACGTCAGCGGCCATTCCCAACTGCGCCACGGTACCGCCTTCTTCCACCGGCGTGGCCACCTGCACCACAACAACGCTGGGCCTGGGCTCGCATACCATCACGGCGACCTATACCGACAGCGCGAACAACTTCCAAACCAGCACCAACACCGTGGCGCAGACGGTCGGGACCGCGTCGATCACCATGACCTTGAGCGCTCCGTCCACTTCCGGCACGGTGAATCAGTCAGCGCCTCTGACCTTCGATGCCAACATCACGGCTCCTTCCGGAACCGCGAATCTCACCGGGACGGTTGCCTTCACCGACAATGGAACGGTCATCGCGACGTGCCCCACGGTATCGGCGTCTGCCAACGGCACCGGTACGGGCGGCAGCACCCTGTGGCTGGCCGTCTGCGCCGATCCTGGAATCACCGCGGCCACCTCGCCGCACACCATTGCCGCCACCTATAGCCACGACACCGACTTTGGAACGGCCAGCGCTACGCTTGCAACCAAGGTCACGATTTCCCCGGCGGCGACCGCCCAGGCGGTGACCGCGGCCCCGAATCCCTCCTCGTTCAACCAGTCCGTCACGTTCACGGCCACTCTCACGTTCCCGGCGGGCGGCGTATCGGGCGTGGGCCTTTCGGGCAACGTGGCCTTTACTGACAGCGCAACCGCCGCGGCCATTCCCGGCTGCGGCGGAGTAAGCCCGTCGTCGAACGGCGTGGCCACCTGTTCCTACTCCGGCCTGGCCAACGGTACGCACACCATTACGGCCACTTTCGCCAACGATTTGAACTTCGCCACCAGCAGCAACACGGTGTCTCAGTCGGTGGGCGTGGCCGCTACCAGCGTCAACCTCTCCTCTGTCGCCACTCCTCCTTCCTCGGTGCCCAACACCTCGGTCGTCAACCAGCCGGTAACATTCACCGCGACCGTTTCTTCGCCCGCGCAGGGATCCACGGCGATCAGCGGCACCATATCGTTCCTTGAGAACGGCAGTGCAATCGCCAGCTGCACAGGCCTCACAGTGAGCAGCGGCGAAGCACAATGCCCCACATCGTCCCTGCCGGTGGGCGCTGACACCATCACCGCCAATTACTCCGGTAGCCCGAGTTTCGGTGCGTCCAGCAATACGCTGGTTCAGACCGTCACCTCGTCGACCGGCTTCTCGCTCATCCTGGGCTCCACAGTACCGGCCACCCCGCCTGCCGGTTCCGTATGCGGGACCACAGCGAGTTGCATCGAATCCGGCCAGTCCGTGACCTTCACCGCAACCATCACCCCCGCTTACACCGGCTCGATCGCACTGAACGGGAGCATGGTCTTCACCGATAACTCCACCTTGATCCTGTGCACTGTGCCTGCGGCGTCCGCCAACTTCAGTGCAGCGGGCGTAGCAACTTGCACGGTTCCAGTGCTCCCTGACGGCGCCAACAACGTGGTGGCCGGTTACACGGGCGACACAAAATTCACGGCCATCTCCACCCCGGCCGCGGTAACTGTCGTAGATTATTCAGTGGCCGTGGCCCCGGTGCCGTCGAACTCGCTCGGCGTCCAGGTCACCGAAGGATACAAGAGCACCACCGATCCGTTCCCGCCGCAGCCGCTGGTCGTGACGCCCAGTTCCATCTCCAACTACAACGGCACGCTGACACTGTCGTGCGCTACCAATCCGTCCGCGCCGGGCGCTCCGGTGTGCGGCCTGGGCGCCACCAGCCTGGCAGTGGTGAGCCCCAACCTGGGCAGTCAGCCAACCACCGGCATCACTCTGGATGCATCCAAGGCCGTTCCGGGAACCTACAACTTCACCCTCACCGCAACGGATGTGAACGGTCTTATCCACGCGGTCAATTTCCCGGTCACGGTCCGCGCCACATCGGCCACGCCGCTCCAGGTGGCTTCCGGCGCGACAACCGGCAACACCGCCAACGTGGTGTTCACGGTGCCCGCTGGCGTGACGCTTTCCAACTTCTCCTGCCCGCTGCTCGCCGGATCGGGAATCGCCTCGGGCAGCGCCGTTCCTCCATTGAACTTCGGCATTGCCTGCAGCTTCGGCACGCCCACGGTGTCCGGCACCAGCATCAAGGTTCCGGTGACCGTCACCACCAACAACACCATCCCGACGGCGGGCCTCGTGCGCCACACCACTCTGCTGGTGGCGGGACTGCTCGGCATTCCGTTCTTCGGCTTGTTCGGATTACTGCGCGGCCGCCGGCGGCTTGGAGCAGCCCTCTTCCGGCTGGTGGCAATCCTGGGGGTAAGTTTCGCGGCCTTCCAGACGCTGGGTTGCGGAGGGTCCTTCCACTCCGCGGGAACGAACTTGACGGGAGGCACAACCCCAGCGGGAGTTTACTACCTCCTGGTGGAGGGCACCGGCTCCGACGGCAACGTCTATGAGGCGGTCCTCCAGGTGGATGTCACCAACCTTTAAGCGCGTGGGATCGGCGTTTCGGAGCTGCGATGCACTCCGAGACGCCTCAGAATTTCAGTTACTCGTCGAGGGAGACCGATGAAACGACCCACTCTTCAACTGCTACTGCTTGCAGCCTTTTCCACTTCAGCCGCGATGGGACAGTCCCTCCAGATCAACTGTGCCCCCGGTGGCAGTGTCGCGAATAAACTTGTCTGCGAGTTCCCCTTCTCGACGGGCGGCCTGGCAGCCGGCTCGGCCGCGACTGAGCGGGCTATCGCCATCAACACCGGAATTGCCACGCAGGTAAGCCAGCTCCCGCTGGCAACCGCTTCGGCGGGCACGGTCGAGGTCTATAAGGGGGGCGTTCCGGAAACCTTCAACAACCTTGGACCCATCCTGACCGATCGCGCGCAGACAGTGGGCAAAGGCAAGGTGTTTATCGGCGTAACCGCCAGCCAGTACGTCTTCACCAACATCGACGGGACGTCTCTCGGCAAGCTGCCCTTTGCCTACAGCCAGACCAACTACCTTCCGGGCTCGAACAACACCATTCCGATCAGCACCACTTACACCAGCGAGACTTCAAAGCTCGCGTTCACCATGGATCAGCTTGTGGCCGTGGGCACCGTCGGCTTGAGCAAGAGGATGGATGTTTCGGTGATTGTGCCGGTGGTGCGGGTTTCGCTGGGCGACACCACATCCAACTCCACCTCCTATATTCAGAGCACCGGGAGCAGCGTGGCCGTGGGCCCCATCTCCAATCCGAGCCTCTACGCCGCGGGAAGCGCCAACGGCGTAGGCGATGTCACCTTCAACCTGAAATCGGTGCTGCAGAGCGGGGAACGCGCCACTTTTTCAGCGGGATTCACGATGCGCACGCCCACCGGCGACGACCGCAACCTGCTCGGCTCCGGCTCCTGGGGATTCAATCCCTACGTTGTTTACGCGTATCTGGCCAAGGTTTCCCCGCATGCCAGGTTTGGCTACCAGTGGAATACCAGGACGGAGCTCAACAATCCGACCAACCTGGTGGGAGGCAACCAGAGGCTGCCCGGAGGCATGGACTACGACATCGGATTCGACTGGGCCTTGGCGAGGCGGATCACGGTGGCCGCCGATCTGCTGGGCAACCAGTATCTCAATACGCCCGTCTACCTGCTTTCAACCACCTCCATTCAAACCGCCACAACCCCGTCCGGAACCCCGCAGACGACCAATCTGAGTTCCAGCACCATCCAGAACTCGAGCTACACCATCAACGACCTCAGCGCCGGATTCAAGTGGAACCCCGGCAAGTTCCTGGTATTTTCCGCCAACGTTCTCATCCAGCTCAACAACAACGGCCTGCGCAGCCGGCCGACGCCGCTCGTGGGCATCTCCTACAAATTCTGATTTGCGAACTCATGGTTTGGTCGAAAGCCCGTCCGGCGCTCCTGGTGAGCGCCGGTTTGGTTTTGCGCGCAGCCGCATGAGCGGCCGCCTGCCGGCGCGCATGGCCGGCAACCGCCCGCGCAAGGACCCCAGGCCGGCTCGAATATTACAAACATGTTAAAATCAGACCTCTAAGCCCAAGGGCTCACGAAACGTCCCGCCGGTAGAACTCAATGATCCTCTATCTCATGCGTCACGCCAACGCCGGGGTCTTCCGGGGAAACCCGGTTCTCGACGCCAAGCGCGGCCTGGTAAAAGAAGGCAAGGAACAGTGCGTCCTGATGGCGCGCGTGCTGAGCGCGCTGAAGGTGCAGGTGGAGGTCATCGTTTCCAGCCCCTTGAAGCGCGCCCTGCAAACCGCTCAGTTCGTGGGCACCGAGCTGGGCTACGACGCCAAGGTCGAAATCAGCCCGGCGCTGGCGCCGCAGGCGAGCTTTAACGATTTCCAGGCTCTGATGGCCGGCTATGCCGCGCGCGAAGGGGTGCTGGCGGTGGGGCACAATCCCAATCTCTTCCAGTTCCTGGGCCGGCTGATCACCGGCAACGGGGGCGCGGCCATCCGCATGAGAAAGGGCTCCATCGCCCGCGTGGATATGGACCGCCATCCGCCCCGGCTGCAATGGCTCATCGATCCGCGCTCGGCGCGGCTCCTCTACGCCAGCGTGACGAAAAGTTCGCGGCCGAAGACTTCGCGAAAATAGCCGGCCTCTTTGCGCAGCGACCACAACTCCAGCTCGGCGCCGGTCCGGCCCGGTTCCAGCTCCAGATAAATCCTCTTCGGATAGACCTTCACCGCCACGCGCAGAACGTCCGAGGCGCGGTCCTGGTTGAGCGCTTCGGCCAGCCGCAACAGCACCACCGCCCGCTGCACGTTCTTGTGCTCCTCGGCGGGAATGTTGCGCAGCGCGCGGTCTCCCGGCTGGGGACGGCTCTTGCCCAGGTAGCGCGCGATGGCCGAGACTACGGTGCGCTGCAACTGCGTGTAGCCGTAAATCTCAGAGCTCGAAACAATGTACTGCGTATGGCGGTGATGACCCTGGTGGTTGACGAATTTTCCGGTGTCGCGCAGGATGGCCGCGGCGGCCAGCCAGCTCTCATACTCCGGCGGCATCTGGTGCAGCCCCTTCAGCTCGCGAAACAGTTGCAGGGTGTGCGCGCGCACCGGCTCGGCCAGCCGCGGATCGACTCCGTAGCGCCGCGCCGTGGAAAGCACGCTCAACCAGCGCTCGTGCTCGAACTCGCGATGGACCCAGGCGCGTGCGTCCTGCGCGGCCAGCATCTGGGCCAGGATCCCGTCGCGCAACCCCAGCGGCGAATAGCGGAATCCGGCCAGCCCGAAGCTCTCCAGCAGCTCGGCGTAAACCTGCGTCCCGGCCACGATGATCTCCGCCCGGCGCGGCCCGATGCCGGGCACCGCCTCGCGCTCCGGCAGAGCCATGCCGGCCAGCTTGCCGGCCAGTTTGCGCACCGCCTGGGTGGGCGCCATCCCCGCCAGGCCGGCGCCGCGCGCGGAGCCGCGCGCCGTGGCCCGCTTTGCGGAGGCCTTCCCTGAAGACTTGACGGCCGCCTTCGACGCGGCGCACGCCTCGGCCAGCGCCGCGGCCGTGCCGGAGGTGGCAATGACCAGCGGCACGCGCCCCGGCTGGATCTTGCGGTGCGCGCGCCGGAGCTCGCGCGCGATGAATTGACGCATGCGGGCCAACCCCTCGGGCGGCGCCGGATCGGCGGTGAGGAACTGCTCGGTGAGCCGCACCGCGCCCAGCGGCAGGCTGATGGTCTCTTTGATGCGCTTGTGCTCGGAGAGCGTGATCTCGCAGCTTCCGCCGCCCAGGTCGATCAGCAGCACGCGTCCGCCCGCTCCCGGCTCCGCGCCGGTCACGCCCAGGTGGATCAGCCGTCCCTCTTCCAGGCCGGAGATGATTTCCATGGTCCAGCCCGTCTCCGCCTTCACCCAGGCCTGAAAGGCCGGGCCGTTGCGCGCGTCGCGCATGGCCGAGGTGGCCACCACGCGAATCTGGTCCACGCCGTGCGCCTGCACCGCGCGCTGAAAGCGCTTGAGCGCCCGCAGCGTGGCCGCCATGGCATCCGGCGACACCAGTCCGGACTCGAAGACGCTGGCTCCCAGCCGCGTCACCTCGCGATCCTCGGCCAGGGTCTTCAACTGGTGCGCCACAACCTTGGCAATCTTCAGACGGCAGGAATTCGAACCGATATCGACGGCGGCAAAGGTGGGCATAAAGGCTTACGCAACGCTCCGCAGGAAGAAGAATGATCCTTCGGCCAAGATACACGACCGCAGCGCGCGCGAGCTGTGGGGAACTGGATCGGTTTTCCCAGGGCGACTTGGTTTGGGCTGCCCGAGGAGCAGCAAAGGCCGTTGGGCCGAATCGAGAAGGCCGGAGTATCTATATTTTGCTTCCGACCGGCCGACATTACCTAAGTTGCGCGGTTTACCTCCGGACCTTACTGCATTCCATTAGCTATAATGCCAACATCTTCCCTGAACTCAGCCCAAGATACCCCGTGGCCAAGGGTGCGAAGAAGCGAGTTCATTACGGACGTCACGATCTCTGGAATATCGCTACGCATTTCGGCAAAATTAACCGGCACGCCCACCTGAGCCACAACGAGCTGTTGCTGCCCCACATCGAGAACCTCAGGGCGCAGCGCGAAATCCCCTGCGCCCGGGCCGAACAGCTTGATGAACTGACCAGACTTCCCACGCGCAAGTTCGAGACTCTCCACGCCCAAAATCGCGCACAAGACGCCATCTCCGAAATTATGCAGCGACTCCCACCACTTTGCGCTCACCCTCAGCATCAGAATTACATAGGCCACCGCATCGAGAAGACTCCATCTGTCGTCCTCCTTGATCTGCGTAGAGTGTGCAACTTCAAGAAATTTCGTAATGCGCCACCTGCACTCGTAATCAAGATTGCTGTGGTACCACTGATACTGGTAAAAATCGTCACTCCGATTCTCGGCAGTGGCCGCGACTTTTCCCGCTCCGCTCAAAGACCGAACGCGCCGATAATTATCGTGAATGCTAGCTAGGAATTGTTTCTCGGTGCGCCGATCCAAGGGGGTCACTCTGTGCTCCGCCGGAATGAGAGCAAGCTTGAAATAGGTCCCTGAGGGCCGGCCGAGACCCGCGGTCCAGTTCCCAAGACTTCCGAAGCCCCGTCCGATGGGCATTTGGTTGAGCAAAAAGAATCCGCGTTGATAGAACGAGTCGTCGCTGCTGCTGATGGCCGAGTGCTTCTCCCGGTCGATCATCATGCGTAATTGGGCGCCATCCGCTGGAATGGTCTGATCTACATTTCGGACAAACACCCGGGTGCTAATGTCCTTTTTGGTGACGACATGGAGGCTCGAATCGTTGCTGATTCGAACCACGCAGAATCGTTTGTTCGTGTCGCCCGGCTTATGACACTCCGCGACATCATACGATGGAGTCGGAGAGATGTTCGTTGCCACGGAGCTCGCGATGGCGGTGCAAAGCTCCGAGCCCGACCTCTGGCCAACGAGCCTGGCTTCGACTTCTCTCTGGCCCTTGCTAACCCCAATGACCAAAATTCCGCCGAAAGTGTTCGCGAAACCGGCGACATCTTTCAGCGTGTCGTTGCTCCAGCTCTCCTTGAAGTCGTGCCGATAGCTTTCACCCGGCTGCGTTCGCGCCAGGTCGGCAATGGCCAGATAGAGATCGTCGTTTGTAAGCCTGTTAAGGTCGGCGGTGAAAAGGTCCACCACAGATCACCTCGGGATTGCCGCAATGATAAACCCTGATAACCCGATGCTGAGAGGCCATCGATTGCCCAGAGATCACGGGTCTATCCGGAAGAAATCCTGCGATCGGTGCTAGAAAACGCCGTTGTCGCCAGAGAGAGCACTCAAAAGGCGCAGGAACTGCGCTCACGGGCAGGAGTTGCATTGCACGGTCACTGAAAAAGTGGCAGTCTGCGTTTGCGAGCTCGAAGCCGCGGTAAGAGTATAGGTATAGGTGCCGGGCGTCATGGCCAGGCCGCCCTGCCCCAGGCAGCCCGCGAATCCCAGCAGCGCGAGCAGGCAAAATGCGCCCGCCGCCAGGGTGACCCACCGGTACGAAATTCTCCGCAAGCGCAGGCCCAGCAGACCGAAGCCCGCAAAGACGCCGGCCACCAGCGGCAACGGGCGCGCCGGCCTCGGTTGCGCATTCGACGCCGAGCCGCTCGTCCAGGGTGGATAGAAATTCACGGTTCCGCTCACCGAGCCATTGGCGGGCACCACGAGAATCTGACCCGATTGGCTGCAATTGGGAAGCAGCAGATCGGGAACAACGTTGGACTCGGGGCCGCTGCACGTGACCCCCACGCTCCCCGTGTAGCCGTCCACCGAAGTTAGCGTGAAATGACTGGTGGCGGAGCCCTGGCCGGGGACGCTTACATTGCCCGCCGAAAGGGTAAAGCCCGGCGTAGAGGCGGCCATGCCCGGCACGGCGATCAAGCTGATCCAAAATGGAAGCTGCAACCTCCAGCGGAATGACGAAAAAACGGCCGGCACGGCGGATTCCTTTCGCAGCCTGGGGGCGTGGCTCACTCCAATTATAGCCAGCCGCTCAGTGGGCCGATGCGCCCGCCGCTGTGCGCTTCACGTCCCTGCGATGCGAGCTCGCGCCCATGAAACGCCGAACCAACCCGGCTGTTATCCTTGAATCGATAGCCAAAATCAAGATGACAAATGATGGGAACATACAATATCGCCCGCGGCAATCGCCTTCTGCGCCGGCTGCGTGGCTGCTTATGGCGGCCATCTTCGCCGCGGTTTATCTTGCCTCACTGTTCACGCCCCCGCTGCTCGACGACGTAGACTCGGCGCACGCCCAGGCCGCGCAGTACATTGCCGCAACCGGCGACTGGGTGTCGCCGCGGATCGACGGCATCCGCTACATCGAAAAGCCGCCGCTGCCCTACTGGGCGATCGCCGCCATCTACCGCGCAACCGGCGTCGAAAACGCCTTCACCACGCATTTGCCCAACGCGCTGGCCATGCTGGCGCTGGCGTGGCTCTCGTGGCTGTGGGCGCGCCGCGCCTGGGGCGCCCGCGCCGGCCTCTACGCCGGCCTGGGCGTGCTCACTTCGCTGGGGCCGTTTCTGTTCACGCGCTTCATCATTCCGGAATCGATTCTCGCTTTTTTTCTTTTGGCCGCGCTCTATGGCCTGCTGACCGGCCTGGAGTGGAACCGGCCCGCGCGCATCTACTGGATGTGGGCCTGCGTGGCGCTGGCGCTGCTTACCAAGGGCCTGATTGCGCCGGTCTTCTTCTTCGGCGCGGCCATTCCTTACCTGCTGCTCACCGGCCAATGGCGCCGCTGGCGCGCGCTCAAGCCGGTCACCGGCTTTCTGCTTTTCCTGGCCATCGCCGCTCCCTGGCACATTCTGTGCGGGCTGCGCAATCCCGACCAGGGCCATCCCATCGGCAACCACCCCACCATCGGCAACGTGCACGGCTTCTTCTACTTTTATTTCATCAACGAGCATGTGCTGCGCTTCTTCAACGAGCGCTACCCGCACGACTACAACAAGCTGCCCGCGCTCTGGTACTGGGTGCTGCACCTGGTGTGGATCTTCCCCTGGAGCCTGTTTTTGCCGGCGGCGGCGATGGCCGCCTGGAAGACGCGCCACAAATGGCTGCAGCACCTGCGCCACGACGCCGGCCAGACCGTGGATTTCTATCTCGATAACGCCCTGCGCGAAGACGTGGCCAGCTACGTTCTGCGGCTCAAATTCCGGGTGCGCACCATCTGGCTGCTCAGCCTTTTCTCGGCTGTCACGCTGCTCTTTTTCTCCATCTCCACCAACCAGGAGTACTACACCTTCCCCGTCTGGCCTCCGCTGCTGATGCTGATCGCCGGCGTGGTTGCCGGCCTTGAAGAGAATCGCGAATCGAACGGCGGCCGGCTGCCGCTTTCGAGCGCCTGGCTCAGCGGCGCGCAGGCGGCCTTCGCGATCATCGGCGTGCTCTCTGCCGCGGCCCTCGGCTGGGGTCTGTGGGAATCCCGCAATCTGCCCTACGTCGCGGACATCGGCACCCTGCTCGCCCACCGCGGCGTAGGCGATTACACGCTCTCGATGTCCCACCTCTTCGATCTCACCGGCCCTTCGTTTGCCGCGCTGCGCCTGCCGGCCGGTCTGGCCGCCGCCGCCCTGCTGGTGGGGCCGACCGTGGGCTTGCTGTTGCGGCTTAAGAAAAAACACCTGGCCGCAACCGTCAGCATCGCCCTTACGCTTACCGTCTTTCTGGTGGCCGCGCACATCGCCTTCGACCGCTTCGCGCCCATGCTCAGCTCCAAGCCCATGGCCGACGCAATTATGGAAAAGGGCACACCCGCCGACACGTTCATCATCTATGGCGAGCAAAACGGGGCGTCTTCGGTGATTTTCTATACGCGCCAGTTCTTCCACAACCGGCCGACCCTGCTGGTGCTGCCGCGCTGCGGCCAGAACGGAGAAGGCACAACCCTGCTCTGGGGTTCCTGCTATCCAGACGCGCCGGACATCTTTCTCAACCAGGACCAGCTTGCCGCGATGTGGGGCGTGGGCGAGCGCAAATGGCTCTTTGCCCAGGACACCGATCGCTCCACGGTGGAGCAACTGCTGGCCGGCAGGCTTTACCCGGTCGAGTCTCTCGCCGACAAGGAACTCTGGACCGACCGGCCGCTCAAATAATCCGACGTGTTTCAGGAGTGGCTTGCCGCCGCGTCTAGGGTTGAAACGGGTACGCCGACCAGCGCGCGATCGCTGCTTCCACATCCTCGCGGCTGACTACGTTCGATGCAGCATCGTCGAAAGAGTATTTCTCTCTCAGTGCGCGCAGATTCTCTCTTTCCTTTTTTTCCTCGTCGGAATAGAACCTGGCCTTCTCGAATTCGTGGTTGGCGATGGCCGAATCCATGCGGTGCATGATGAACTTGATCCGCTTTTGCACTTCCGCAATCTCTTCCGGCGGCGAGGTCTGGCGCAGCTTCGCGCGCGATGCGGCTGCGTCCAGCAACTCCAGCGCCTTGCCGGGAAGCGCGCGTTCGGGAAGATAGCGGCCGGAAGATTCAACGGCGCATTGAAGCGCGTCGTCTGAATAGGTGAGCTCGTGAAACTTTTCGTAGCGCTGCTTGCGCCCTTGTAACACGCTGAGAGTGTCTGCTTCGCTGAGTGGACGCACGAATACGGTGCGGAAACTGTCTTCGAGCCACGGAGCCGCTCGCAAGCATTCCCGGTAGTCGCCGGGAGTGCAGGTTGCGATGCAGCGGGCGGCGCCGTGCAACGGCGAATACCTGAGGGTCGCGCCCGCGAGGCTCGACCCGAATATCGAATTCCGCCCCAGCAGGGAACGCAACTCGCCGACAAATAAAATGGCGTCGGAGGCCCCGGCGGCGGCTTTCGCAGCGCTCTCAGATTGCTCCTGTGATACCGGGCGCATGCGTGCCGAGCCGGGAGAAATGCGAGGATCGAAGACTAGAATCCGCTTTTCGGCCAGGGACGGCGGCACCGCTCCGCCGGCAATGCGCTGCGCCAAGGCTTCCACGATCGCCGTCTTCCCCGCTCCGCGTTCACCCACAAGCAGCGGGTTCCCGTTGCGAAAACTGCTCAGGACTTCGATGACCGCGTTCAGTTCCTGATCGCGGCCCACCACCGGGTCAAGCTCGCCCTCAATCGCTGCCTGGGTAAGATCGCGGCTCAACTCGTCGGCAGCAGGCGGCCCGAGTGCGCCTCGAACCTCCGCCGGCTGCGGCGCACGCGCCAGCTCTTCGCGAACCGTGGCCAGTTTCACGCCGCGCTCCTTCAATAACTCCGCGGCGAAGGATTTTTCTTCGCGCAGCAAACCGAGCAGCAGGTGCTCCGTTCCGATATGCTTGTGGCCCAGCCGTTCCGCTTCTTCCGCCGCATAGGCCAGCACCCGCTTGCCCTCGTTCGAAAGCGGCAGGTCTACGCTGGTTGGAACCTTTTCGCGGATGACGGTGTGCTCCTCGATCTGCTTCCGGATCGATTCGACAGAGGCGTGCGAACGCAGGAAGCGGTTGGTCAGCGCCTTATCCTCGCGCAACAGGCCCAGCACCAGATGCTCGGTCTCGATATAGGGCGAGCCGAACTGGCTGGCCTCATAGCGCGCGAAGAAGATCACGCGGCGCGCCTTCTCGGTGTATCTCTCGAACATTTCGCAGGTGCTCCTTTCACGGATTCAAAATGCGCCACGTAAGCCTGAATGCCAGTCTACCCCGCCGCCCGCATCTTGCCGCCGGGCAGCATCTCGTACACTTGTCCCCGCCACACGATGCGTCGCCCCATGTAACTCGCGGCCCAGAAGCCGAAACCCATCAGATCGCGCAACGGATAAAGCGCCAGCAGTCCGAACCAACTGGTATCGCGCACCACCAGCCTGCCCGCCGCAACGGCCAGCGCCAGCCGCGTGGCCACGCTCCAGCAAAACAGTGCCATCCCCCACCACGGATGGCCGATGCACGCCGCCGCCGCCCAGGCCGCGATGCCGAACGGCATGCTGAAGGTGAGCGCCGTGCCGAAATGCCCTTTGGGGCGCGAAAACCGCGTCGATTTCATCCAGCGCACCTGGTGCTTCATCGAATCCGGAAAGCTCGAATTCAGCACGATGTGATCGATGGCGTGATGGCTCAGCACAACCTCCTGCCCCAGCTTGAAGGTCTCGTTGCCCAGGATGAAATCGTCGGCGCAATAGTCGGCCGTCACCCTGAAGCCGCCCATGCGCCGGATGGTCTCGCGCCGGAAAGCCATGGTTGGCCCGAGCACAAACCGCATCCCCTCCAGCTTGCGCGCCATCAGCACGCCCGCGGTCATTTCCACGCTCATGCCCACGGCTTCAAGGCGCGCCCACAGCCCACCTTGCGCCGCCACGCCGCGATAGAGGCAGCACATCGCTCCCACGCGCTGGTCGGCAAACGGCAGCGCCACCGCGCGCAGATAGTCCGGCGATACCCGGACGTCGCTGTCGGAGATGACCAGAATCGGATGCGCCGCCTCGCGTTCCATCAGCTCCATTGAAGCCGCCTTGGCGTTGATGTACGGCGGTTCGCCCGTGAAAATGAACTTGGCCGGAATCCGCGGATAGCGCGCAGCTACGCGACGCGCGGTCTTCAGGCCCTCGTCGTCCGCAAAGCGCGCGCAAAAAAGAATCTCGTATTGGGGATAATCCTGCTCGAAG
Source organism: uncultured Acidobacteriaceae bacterium (assembly GCA_963770555.1). Taxonomy (GTDB): domain Bacteria; phylum Acidobacteriota; class Terriglobia; order Terriglobales; family Acidobacteriaceae; genus Telmatobacter. The sequence continues at coordinate 231,473 of CAVYQC010000005.1, read as the reverse complement.
AAGGTGGCCAGATGCGCTTCGAGATCCGGCTCTGCGCCGTGCAATGGTTTGAGCAGCGTGAGCGGAGGCGTAAAGCCGGGGCGGCCGGTGCATGCGGCTTCGGCGGCGCGGCGCTCGCGCAGATAGCCGGGCACGGTTGCCAGCACCATGCCGGCAAAGACCGTGGATGTGACCAGCCCGAACAGGGCCAGTCCAAGAACGATGTACGGCATACTCGATCCAGCATACCTGCCGGCGGGCGCAACCAGGAATCGGTGCGCAGAGTGGAATTTTCCGGGCGCGGCAGGGAAGCTCCGTGCCCCACCCTCTCGCGCTTCTTAGGGAAGGGCCGGGCGCCCCATCCTTTTCGCGCATTTTGCGAAAAGGGTGGGACGGGACAAACTGCGCTTACCCGCGATCCGCGGGCTTGCGCGGAGCCACCGGCCGCGGCGCCACCACCGGCCTGCGAATGGGCACAATCGCCCCCGCCGCGCCCGGTGCGGCCTGCTGAAACCGGGTCAGCATCTCCGAGCGCACATACTCCACAAAGCTCTGCATCTGCCGGTTCATCTCTTCCATGCGCTCGCGCATCTGCAAGATGATGGCGATGCCGGCGATGTTGACGCCCAGGTCGCGCGCCAGGTTGAGGATGAACTCCAGGCGCTCCAAATCCTCGTCCGTGTAGAGCCGCGTGTTACCTTCGGTGCGCGACGGCTTGAGCAGCCCCTCGCGCTCATACAGGCGCAGCGTCTGCGGATGAATCTCGTACATCTCAGCCACCGCCGAGATCATGTACGCGCCTTTCGATTTTCTCTTTGCCGCCATCGGTCGTCTTCCGCCTCAATGCGTAGTCCCCAGCCCCAGTCGCTAGTATCCCGGCCCCAAAGTTCGCATCATAAATGCGTTGTCATCCTGAGCGGAATTTGGCGCGTTTTTTGCGCCAAACAGAGTCAAAGGATCTGCGGTTCGGGCATCTGACTTATGCAACGAATTTCTGGGACACCACACTAGTTCCCTTGTTCCCTCGTTCCCTATTCCCTGCCTTTTTCAAACAGCGCCGTGCGCGGGTCCTGGTTGTTCAGCCGGGCCAGCTCGCGCATGATCTCGCGGCTGCGCTCGTCCTGCAAGTGCGGCACCACCACCTCCACGGTCACAATCTCATCGCCGCGCTGGCCGGGATGCTGCGCGCTTTCCACGCCCCGTTCGCGCATCCTCAGCTTCTGCCCGCTCTGCGTGCCGGGAGGAATCTTCAACTGCGCGCGCCCGTCGATGGTGGGCACATCCACCTTGGCGCCCAGCGAGGCCTCGGCCACGGTGACCGGTACCGTAAGCTGAATGTCGTCGCCCGCGCGCGTGAACACCGGGTGTGTGCCGGTGCGGACAATGAGGAACAGGTCGCCGGCCGGGCCGCCGTTCACCCCTGCATTGCCTTTGCCCTGCAGCCGGATGCGCTGCCCGTCGCGGGTTCCGGGCTTGATGCGAAAATCCACCGTCTCCGTGCGCGCGACCGTGCCTTCGCCGTGGCAGGTGGCGCAGGTGTTCGAGATGCGCCCGGTTCCATTGCAGCGCGGGCAGGGAATATTGAACTTCATCCGCCCGCCCATTTGCGTCACCTGGCCGGTGCCGTTGCACTCCGGGCACGGCGTCACGCCGCCCGTGGTTGTCTGGCCGTGGCAGGTGGGGCAGGTCTCCTGGCGGTTGATTTGAATCCGCGCCTGGCCGCCGCGAATCGCGGTCCAGAAGTCGACCGTGGCCTGGTATTCCAGATCGCTCCCCGGCTGCGGCCCGTGCGCATGCTGCGGCTGCTGGCTGCCTGAAAAAATTCCCGAGAAGATGTCCTTGAAGCTGCCCCAGGTGGAAGACCCCGCTCCCGCCTGCGCCCCCGGCCCTCCCTGAAATCCCGAGAAATCGAAGCCTTCGAAGTCCACCGGCGCGCGCCCTCCGCCCGCCTGCTGGCGCGCATAGGCCTCGGCCTGCGCGGGATCGATCTGGTCGGAGTAGAAACCAACCTGGTCGTAGATCTTGCGCTTCTTCTCGTCGCTCAGGATGTCGTTGGCCTCGGAGATCTCCTTGAACTTCTCCTCGGCGCGCTTGTCGTTGGGGTTCACGTCGGGGTGGTATTTGCGCGCAGCTTTCCTGAACGCCTTGCGAATCTCCTCCGCCGTGGCCGTCTTCTTCACCCCGAGCGTCGCGTAATAGTCTTTGTTGGTGGTTGTGGCCATTTGGATTTTCTTATCTCATGTTCCGTTACGCATCAACTTGCTTGCATGAACCCTGCCATGGCCGTCCAGTGGCGCATCGGGAATGACTTATGCAATACGAAGCGCCTTCTGCACGGCCTTGGGTTCGCGGTCAATCACCAGTAAATAGGCGCGCGTGGGCCCCTCGGGCACGCGCCGCCCCTGCTCCCAATGACGCACCGTGTTTACGCTGAAGCCGAAACGCGTGGCGAACTCCCGCTGCGTCATCCCCAGCCGTCCGCGAATTGCCTTCACGTCAATTTCAGGCGGAATGTGAACGACGTACGTGCCTTTCTTGGCGGTTCCCTCGGCAAAGGCTAATGCCTGCTCAAGCCCACGGATGATGCTCTGACCAACCTTGCTCATAAACCCGACCTCCGCCTGCGATTCATCTCTACTAGGACCGGGACAAGCTTGCGCATGGTCTTAATCTCCGACTGATCCAAGTCCTCGCGTTCGTTTTTGGCGTATGCGGTCAACAGGTAAAGCGGCATGTCCATGTCGTAGTAGAAGTAGATCACGCGCGCTCCGCCCCGTTTGCCACGGCCTTCGAGCCCCCATCGCAGCTTGCGAACGCCACCGCTTCCGGGGACCACAACGCCCGCCGTAGGATGGTAGGCCAGATAATTGACCAGTTCCGCACGCTCCTCGTCGTCCATAAGTTTGCGTGTGGCGGCGAGAAACTCGTCGAACTCTACGACCGTGATTGGGCGCGACTGTTCCAAGATTTATTGTAGTGCATTGCACTACTTAATTCAACGGTTCATTTGTTGACTAAGACTTCTCACCGTCGCCGGCGACCTCTTGAATTCGCTCATAAAATTTCTTACCATCCAGCAGCAATTCATGATTGCTGGTTGTGGGACTTGCCGCGAAGGATTTTGCACCAATGGAAGCAATTAATCCCGCTGCCTGCAATCGGGCACAAGAATTGTTGAAACGCCTACCTTCAATTCCTCGATAGCTATCGATGTTCTGTGTCCACCATTCCTGCCACCTTCTTTGCAGATGGTTCATTCGCTGTCCTTGCTGTACGTCCATCGAATTTAGGTCAAACATGTCTCTTTGCATCTCGTAAATTAGCCCAAGCACAGCGATGTCCGGCCCAGTGAGTTCTACTGCGGCCCGCATCATGCTATCGAGGGATTCATCACTAAAGTCGTCCTCATAGATCGAATTCACCGCAATAACTGCCAAGCGCCTATGTTTCGCAGGATCGGAGGTCCTCAGCCCGTGAAAGCATTCGTTCAGCATAGTAATTTGTGCTTCATGGCTATATAGCCGCTCTTCGAACGCGTTTTGACGATCAGTTTGAGTACCGAGCTGAGCCCAAATTCTCCCGATCTGGGTGTCCGTGGCAAACTCAAGATCCTCGATCATTTTTTCCGCGGTAGGCTTTCCCAGCCTTAAGGCCTTCTTGAGAATCCCAACACCTGAAGCTGCGGCCCCAATCGGGACTAAGACAGGTGCAAGCGGAGGAATCAGAGCGGACCCTACCGCAGCGCCCTTCCCGACAATCTCGGCGGCGTCACCGATATGGTCTGTGACCGGGGACTCGTGCAGGCTTTCCATCATTCGTCGCTGCTTGCGCGCGGCAAACTCGTCATCGAATTGGTTCATCTGTTCGCTCGCCTCGCTGTGTTACCGCTATGCGAAGGGGCGGAGCCTTAGCTCCGCCCCTATGCTCGCCGCCAAGTCAGGACGTCGTCCTGCTTTTCCGCCGGAACAGCGGGATTGCCTGGACGGCCAGTCCCTTACTTCTTGTCTTCCAAGTCCACGTACTCGGCGTCGATTACGCCTTCGTCTTTCTTCTGCTCGCCGGCTGCCGCGCCGCTGCCGCCGTCGGAAGGGCTGCCCGGCGCAGCCGCTTGCGCCGCGTTGGCCTTGTACAGCACCTCGGCCAGCTTGTGGCTGGCGTGGGTGAGCTTTTCGTGCGCGGCCTTCAGGTCCTTCGCGGAGGGCGCGCCTTCGAGCGTCTTCTTCGCTTCCGCCAGCGCCGATTCCACCTCGGTCTTGTCCGCGGCCTGCACCTTCTCGCCCGAATCCTTGAGCATCTTCTCGATGTTGTAGACCAGCCCGTCGAGCGAGTTGCGCGCCTCGATCTCCTCGCGCTTCTCCTTGTCCTCGGAGGCGTGCGCTTCGGCCTCCTTGGCCATCTTTTCGACCTCGTCCTTCGACAGTCCGGAACTGGACGTGATCTGGATGCGCGTGTCCTTGCCGGTCGCGGTGTCCTTGGCCGTCACGTTCAGTATGCCGTTGGCGTCGATGTCGAAAGTGACCTCGATTTGCGGCACGCCGCGCGGCGCCGGAGGAATGCCGGCCAGCTTGAACTTGCCCAGCGTGCGGTTCTGCCCGGCCATGGGCCGCTCACCCTGCAGCACGTGCACCTCGACCTCGGTCTGCGAGTCGGCAGCCGTCGAAAACGTCTCCGTCTTCTTGGTCGGAATGGTGGTGTTGCGCGGAATCATCGGCGTGGCCACGCCGCCCAGCGTCTCAATGGCCAGGGTCAGCGGCGTCACATCGAGCAGCAGCAGGTCCTTCACCTCGCCGCCCAGCACGCCGGCCTGCACCGCCGCGCCCACGGCAACCACCTCATCGGGATTGACGCCCCGGTGCGGCTCCCTCCCGAACATCTTTTTCACGATCTCCTGGATGCGGGGCATGCGCGTCTGGCCGCCCACCAGCACCACCTCGTCTATCTTGTCTACGCCGATGCCGGCGTCCGCCAGTGCCGTCTTGCAGGGCTCGAGCGAGCGGTCGAGCAGGTCCTCGACCAACTGCTCCAGCTTGGCGCGGGTGAGCTTGCGCACCAGGTGCTTGGGACCGGAGGCGTCCGCCGTAATAAACGGCAGGTTGATCTCGGTCTCGACGGTCGTCGAGAGCTCGATCTTGGCCTTTTCCGCGGCGTCCTTCAGCCGCTGCAAGGCCATCTCGTTGCCCTTCGAGCTCAGGTCCAGGCCCTCTTCCTGCTTGAACTCGGCAATCAGCCAATCCACAATGCGCTGGTCGAGGTTGTCGCCGCCCAGGTGCGTGTCGCCGTTGGTCGACTTCACCTCGATGACGCCTTCGCCCACTTCCAGTATCGAGATGTCGAACGTTCCGCCGCCAAAGTCGTACACGGCGATGGTCTCGTCTTTTTTCTTGTCGAGGCCATAAGCCAGCGCGGCCGCCGTGGGCTCGTTCACAATGCGCTTCACATCCAGGCCGGCGATCTTGCCGGCGTCCTTGGTGGCCTGGCGCTGGGCGTCGTTGAAGTAGGCCGGAACGGTAATCACGGCCTCGGTAACTGTCTCACCCAGATAGGCTTCCGCCGACTTCTTCAGCTTCTGCAGAATCATGGCCGAGATCTCGGGCGGGGTGTACTCCTTGCCCTGCGCCACCACGGCCACGTGGTCGCCCTGCTGCACCACTTTGTAGGGCACCATCTTCATCTCGTCGGTCACTTCGTTGAAGCGCCGGCCCATGAACCGCTTGATCGAGAAGATGGTGTTCTCCGGGTTGGTGATCGCCTGCCGCTTGGCCACTTTGCCCACCAGCCGTTCGCCGGTCTTCGAGAAGCCGACGATGGAGGGGGTGGTGCGGTCACCCTCTTCATTTGCAATCACTTTGGGCTCGCCACCCTCGAGGACCGCGACGCACGAGTTGGTGGTGCCAAGGTCAATTCCAATAATCTTAGCCATGCTTGTTTTCCTACCTGTTCGCTGAGAGAATTCTGACTCGGTCAGAATGCCAGATTGAGTCACATAGTGTCAACTTCTTTGATGCGATTCCGATAAAGAAGATGCTTTGTTTTGGGGTGATCCCGGCGCTTGGGGCACGGCGGTCAGACTCCCGGATTGGTTGCGGGACCAGCCTTGCAAATGCCTGAATTCCAGGCTGTTAGCGGTCCCCTGGCCCACAGGCGATGCGGAAGGCTTCTTCGGGCTCGGGGCGCACTCGGAAGTCGGCATGTGCCTCGGCGAAAAGGACTTTGCGGTCCTGGGCGATGACGTAGGTGGCCGGCAAAGGCAGGCGCCAGCTCGGGTCGCCGTTGACGAAGGGAATGTTGACCAGGATCGACCGGTAGTAGTCGCGGTGATATTGCGGCACTGAGTAGACCAGGCCAAACTGGACGGCAAGGGCGCAGCCGGGGTCGGTGAGCAGCGGGAACGGCAGCCCATGCTGGCCGGCCATGAAGTCGCTCTGCCGCTCCACCTGCGGGCTGACGGCGACCAGCAGCGCGCCGCGCTCGCGCAGCCGGCCGTAGAGATCGCGCCAAGCCTCGAGCTCGGTCACGCAATAAGGGCACCAGCGCCCGCGAAAGAACTTGACGATCAGGGGTCCCAGCGCCAGCAGGTCGGCGCTGCGCACCAGCTTGCCGGCAGCGTCGTTGAGCGCAAAGTCCGGAGCGATGGCGCCAGCGGGCAAAATGCGCTCCTCGATGCCCGAGGCAAACAACTCCTCGACCGCCCGCTCGCCCACAGCCAGCCGCTCCGCCTGCACCAGGTGCCGCGTGTTGGCGGTGATCTCGTCGAGCTGGTCCTGGAGGCTAGCGGGCATCGTTCTTCCGAAGGAAGTCATTGAATTGGAATCTTTCTGAGCCGCTCTCGCGAACCCAAAGCAGCGTTTTGTGCCTGCGCAAAAACGCCCTCTCAACCGATTCTCTCATCGAGTTCATGCGGGGAGTCCGACCCGCCATCTTCCTTTTGCCTTCAATTCGTCCAAATATGATAAGGCACACGATCTTTGGGAAACGGATTGGATTGAGTTGCCACGCTTGGAGTGTGCTTCCTACCTGATCGGAGGCATGTTTCAGGTCTGAACCCTTAAGCTCGACGATTACATCAACAATGTCAGGTAAACCGACGTCGTAGTCTGCCTTCAATTCGCTCGGGGTTTTGTTGTAGCAGCCATCATAGTGAATCTTGCGGATTTGTCTGCGCCGCGGATTCTGAAATGTAGCTCCGACGCCTTGTTCCTCAACATAGACCGAGGTTGCATCGCACGATTCGATGCACTCTTCGACCCATTTGCATCCCGGCTGGCTAGGAGGCTTCGGTATGGTCATACTCGAGCCTCAGCAGCGAGTCGAATTCGTTGCCTATCGTGTCGGAGACACTGTCAAGATACTCGCCGTCTATCAAACCAGACTCAGAGAGAATCGACCTGAGTAGACCGTCGTGAATGGAATAAGCCCGGAAGCTGCCATTTTCGATCCAGTAACGCTCCGGAACCATTCTTGCAATTTCGCCTTTAAGTTCGGGCCTCTCGCTTGCCAACTGGCCTGCATAGATCAGGTTGTTGAAAGAAGAGAGAGTGTAGGGGCTGTGCGTGGTGATGACGAATGGAAACTCGAGGCGCTTCTCGCCTGAAAGCCATGCAAAGAGACGCATGAGTTCGTATTGGGTGCTCGGGAAAATGCTCAGCTCAGGTTCTTCAATGAAGATTGGCCCCATCCTCGGGCTGAAATGTTCCCAAACACTCATTGGATTCGTGGACGAATTGTAGACGAGGTTGGCAAGTGGATTCACGAGCGGCAGAAGCTCTTGGGTTCCCGAAGAAAGCCATTGAAAAGGAAGCTCCCGGCCGTCTTTCAATGATCTGAAAAGCAAGTTCCCGTTTTCGCGAATGACTCTTCCACCGAGAATACCTCCGGCGTCCTCAGCAAACTGTGGAAGTAAATCGCTCGATGGGCCGGATGGCTTAAGCATTGCGCGGTATTCCCAGTCAATCTCGTTGGAAAACCTTTGTGTGATCCAGTCCAGGTTTTTGGACACCGAAGCAAAACCTCTATTCGGCGTTGAAAAGAACGCCCTGCCCGTTGGAATGTAGACCGACTCATCGAAGCGGAAAGGTCCGACCGCACCAACTGTTCCGGTCCTGAGCGCCTTATCGACATCCTTGGCACTGCCCTCCGCGCCGTGCCGTTCAACGAATTTTCTGTATTCATTCAAGAATTCGCTATTGATTTTCGTAGCAATATGAGACCTCTTCGGTGAAATCGCGAGGCTGATATTGAATGCTCCAGATGAAAATATGATTTCGCCCATTTCATCACCCCAACTCTGGGGTGGAAACCGCTCTTTAAACTCCTGAGCTATGATCTCGAAGAGCTTCTCCTCTCCGAGGCGAAGAAGCGCGAGCCCATTAGCCGCTTCGGGGACGATCTGCCCGAGAAAATATGCAAGCTTGCAAAGTAAGCTTTTGCCACTGGATTGGGGGCCGATGAGGACCGTTATCTTGCCGAAATCCAGCGGCACGGTCACAGCATCTTTGATCACGGAGAAGTTTTTGACGGTGAGAGTCCGCACCGGGCGAGTCTGGTTCCCGTCGTCTGTCATTGCGTCCTCCCTCTTTCCGTAAAGGCAACCGCAGATCCTTCGACTCCGCTGAAAACACTTCGCTCAGGATGACAAACCTAAACGACTGCGCCTGGCGCAATTTTACCGCCCGAACTTCTGCCGTCCGCCCAACCCCATCCCGCTCAACCCGCCGCGCATCATGCTCTTCGCCAATCCACCGCGGCCCATCTGCTTGAACATCTTGCTCATCTGCGCGTACTGGCGCAGAAGCTGGTTCACGTCCTGCACCGTGGTTCCTGAGCCGGCGGCGATGCGCTTGCGGCGCGTGCCGGAGATGATCTCGTGGTTGCGGCGCTCTTTCGGCGTCATCGAATTGATGATCGCTTCCAGGCGCACGAACTGTTTTTCATCCACGCTCTTCGATGCCTGCTGCAAGCCGGCGAACGGGCCCACGCTCGGCATCATCTTCAAGATCGATTCCATCGACCCGAGCTTCTTGATCTGCTTTAACTGGTCGCGAAAATCTTCGAGTGAAAACCCGTCGCCGAGCAGCGCCTTCTTGGCCAGTTCCTCGGATTTTTTGCGGTCGAGCGTGGACTCGGCCTTCTCGATGAGCGACATCATGTCGCCCATGCCCAGGATGCGGCCGACGATGCGGTCGGGATGAAAGGGCTCGAAGGCATCGGGCTTTTCGCCCACGCAGATGAACTTGATGGGCTGGCCGGTGACGTGGCGAATGGAAAGCGCCGCGCCGCCGCGCGCATCGCCGTCCATCTTGGTCAGGATCACGCCGGTAAGTCCCAGCCGGGAGTGAAAATCCTGCGCGGAGTTCACCGCATCCTGGCCGGTCATGGCGTCGGCGATGAAGAGAATCTCGGCCGGCGAGAGCAGCTTCTTGAGCCGCTCCATCTCGGTCATCAACTCTTCGTCGACGTGCAGGCGGCCGGCGGTGTCGACGATGAGCGTGTCGCAGCCCATGATGACGGCCTCGCGGCGCGCTTCCCTGGCGAACCGCTCCACCAGCGCCGAGCCTGCCGCTTCGCCTTTCTGGTCGCCTTCATAGAGCTTGGCCTCGATCGACTTCGCCACCACCCTGAGTTGTTCGCGCGCGGCGGGGCGGTAGACGTCCACCGAGACCAGCATGGGCCGATGGCCGCCCTTCTTGAGCCATGCAGCCAGCTTGCCGCTGGTGGTGGTTTTCCCGGCGCCCTGCAAGCCCGCCAAGAGAATCACGGTGGGCGGCTGCGAGGCGAATTTGAAGCGCGCGGTGTCGCGGCCGAGCAGCTCGATCAGCTCGTCGCGCACAATCTTGACCACCTGCTCTGAAGGCGAGAGCGCAGTCAGGACTTCACTCCCCACCGCTTTCACGCGAATGTGCTCGATCAGATCGCCGACCACCTTCAGGTTCACGTCGGCTTCGAGCAGCGCGACGCGGATTTCGCCCAGGGCTTCGGCGATGTTTTCTTCGGTAAGCGTGCCCTGGCCGCGGAGGTTCTTGAAAACGCGCTGCAGCTTGTCTGTAAGGTTATCGAACATAGGTCAAATTCAAGTTTACCGGAAGGCCCTGTTGCGCCGCCTTACGGACTTGTTGAGCGCAGTCCCTGCGATTGGCTTCCCGGCCGCTTGGCGCTGCATGCCGCCTCGAACCGTAACAGGCCGGCGGCCGGTGCGATAGGCTGGCAAAGGCAGGCCGGGATGAAACGGAGCCTGCCGTGGAGGACCAAAAGCGCGCATGGAACGGCTCATCGAGGGATACAAGCGGTTTCTGGCCGAGATTTTCCCGGCGAGAAAAGGCCAGTTTCATCTGCTGGCCGAGATGCAGGCGCCCGAATACCTCTTCATCACCTGCTCGGACTCGCGCATCGTTCCCGACCTGATTCTCGGCACGGGTCCCGGCGATCTGTTCATCTCCCGCAGCATCGGCAATGTGGTTCCCGTAGAAAGCGGCGCACCCGTAGACGGCATCACGGCCACCATCGAATATGCGGCAGAGGTGCTGAAGGTCAAGCACATGATCCTTTGCGGGCACTCCGACTGCGGCGCGCTGAAGGCGGCGCTTGACCGCGGGAAACTGGAGGGCCTACCCAGGGCGCAGCGCTGGCTGCATCACGTGGAAGCGGCCTTCGCGAACCGCCAGCCACTCAATCCTGCCGACGGCGAGAGCGCCGAGCTGGCTGCACTCATCCGAGGCAACGTGGTGGCGCAGCTCAAGAACCTGCGACAACAGCCGGCCGTAGCGCGCGCCGCCGCGGAAGGCCGGCTTGCAGTGCACGGATGGTACTACGACATTCTCACCGGGCGAATCGAACGATATGACGAGGGGGCGCGGCGGTTTTTGCCGCTGGTGGAGTGAAGGCAAAGATTCGGCTTATCGGAGTTTGGGTCTTAGAGCGCGGACGGACTCGCCGTTCGCCGGCAAGCGCGGCCACACGACAGCGTCGTCTCAAAAATAGCGACCCTGGTGGAGATTTCGGTTGTGAACCAACAGCCAAACGAAAGATCCGGCCGCTGACGATTATTTAACTGCACAGACCGCAGTAGCAGAAGTGGTAGGACATTTGATAGCGGAAACTGTGGACCCCGCATAGGCCCGCTGTTCTCCAAGCGTGAGCGAAACGACCAGCGGCACGGCGATCGCGCCCAGCGTTGCAAACATCTCGCGCCGCGTGGTCAGCGCGGGCAATCCGGATGCCGCCACCAGCTTCTTGCTTTGCAGTTGCTGAATCGCCTCTTCCGCCAGCTCTTCGGTCACTGCCGGGTTCAACGAACGGCGCATCTCTTCGGTCACTCTCGAAAGCGTGGTCGGACCGTTGCATGCGTCCCAGGCTGCTCCGGCCGTCGCATTGAGCGCGTAGACCGTCTCGTTTGTGGAATCGAGAATCACCCTTGAGCCATCGGGAAGAAGGTTCTCCACCAATGCACCAGCTTGCGTGCGCTCCACTTGCATGTCGACCTCGTCTATCTGGCCCGGATTAGGGCATGAATTCGAGCATATATTTCCGCTGAATCCTGCCGCCACGGGAACAATCCGGACTCTATGAGTTGAAGGAAATATACAGGCTTTGCCCTTGCCTGCGTGTGAAATAAAGACGGACTTCGCTCCCAAGGTAATCAATATCGCCTTTATGGTAATCGAATTGCTCTGGTACCCGGAGATGCGATCGCTCATCGGCATCAGGCAATCAACCGGAGAATCTGGGCGGCGGCATCCACGGCATCATTCCTGATTCCGGCAAAGCACCTGGCTCCCGCAACTGCGTGCTGGAAGGCGCCTACCATTTCAGGTGAATCCGCCAGCGGATGAGGCGTGTTCTGCAGCAGAGTGAGCAGCGCCACGCTCTGTGGCACCGGCACCACATTCCAGGCGCTTTCTGAGCGGTATTCGAGCGAGAAGATCCAGCCGACCGGTGCGGGCGCATCGCCAACCGCGGCGTTGCACTCCTCGGCAAGCAAGGGAACCTGCTCCGGACGGCCATTGCGCACCAGCAAGGGTCGCGGATAGGGGTGAACGCGGCCCTGGGCGTCAACCATGGCGTATTCATCTGAGAAGTAGGTCGCGCCACGGCGCAGAAGCTCGGCCACCAGCGACGACTTTCCGGCATGCGTGGAGCCGGGCAGCAGCACGACCCGGCCGTTCCAAAGGACGGCGCCGGCGTGAACCGCGCGCAGCGACCCCAGACGCTGGATGACCGCCTCGTCCAGCACCCTGACCAGGTCGCGGACCAATTCGCTGCCCGCGCCGGCCGATGCCGCCTGCTCGCCGTTCACCAAGAGCTGAAACGCGCCGGCAGACTGTTCTATGCGAATATCGAGATCGGCATGGCCGGGGTTGGCGGCCAGTCTCGGCAGCGACGGAAAGACGTACCGGTCCAGGATCGCATGCGCCTCAGCGCATCCCGCCGCCAGCCGAAAGTGGCAGTCAAAGGCGCGGACTTCAAAGCTGCCAGTGCTCCACACGCAGAAAATCCCTCGCCGGCGCAACCGAATCCATTATGCCCGTTTTGCGCAGACCTGGTTCGGCCCATTTCAACCGCTTCCAGGAAAACAAGTCCTGGAAATCAAGCCCTGGAAATCAAGCCGGGGCCGCGCTCACAGGTGGTTCAGAATCCAGCAAATGATCCCGCAATGCGGGGGCTGATTTGGAGGCGTCTGGCTCCCCGATTGCGACTGGCCGGCGTAGGCCCGCTGCTCGGTCAGGGTCATGGCCACCACCAGCGGCACCGCGACCGCGCCCAAGGTTGCGAGGACCTGGCGACGGGTCCGCATGGCGGGTCCCGACGTCGCTACCAGATTCCGCTCCTGGAGTTCGAGAATCGCCTGCTCGGCAACTTCCTCCGTGACTTCCGGTCCAAACGAACGCCGCATGTTTTGCGTGACTCCGGACAGAGTTGTCGGAGTGCTGCAGGCGTCCCATGCCGCGCCGGCCGTCGCGTTCAATGCGAAGACCGTTTCGCTCGCCCGATCGACGATCATTCTCGAACCGTCGGGAAGATGATTCTCAACCAAGGCATCTATTGGCTTGCGCTCTATCAACATGTTATGTTGGCCCCTGTGTCTCGATAAGATTTTGGCTCGTAAATACTTACAGCTCTTTGGTGTGAATATACACGAGGTCGTTTCTTCTTTTTCCGAAAAAGAGAAGAAGATCCCCATTCTCAAGTAATCGAAACGCTTATGCCCAGTAACCGCATACGGTACTTACGAAATGGTCATCGCGCGGACCAGGGGTTGAATCTAAAGCCCTTATTCACTTGCCGTTCCCACAGAAATCCGCGCCCTCGCAGGTGGTCTGCCGACCCTATCCACTCGGCGGCGGCGGTGGCGGAGGTGGAGGCGGTGGAGGCGGCGGAGGTGGTGGCGGTGGAGGTGGTGGCGGTGGAGGCGGCGGAGGTGGAGGCGGCGGCGGCGGGTCCGTGGGAATCGGAATCGGCGGCGGTGGCGGCGGATCTCCGGCCGACATGGCCACCATCGCGTACGCCCGCTGCTCGGTGATGGTTAACGAGACCACCAGAGGCAATGCGATTGCGCCCAGCGTGGCCAGAAGCGCGCGCCGTGTGGTCCGCGGCGAAGATCCCGAAGTCGTCACCAGATTCCGGTCCCGCAATTCGAAGATCGCCTGCTCGGCAAGCTCCTCGGTAATGCCGGCGCCCACGGAACGGCGCATCTCTTCCGTGACGCTGATGAGGGTAGTGGGGGTGGCGCACGCGTCCCACGCCGCTCCAGCCGTGACGTTCAAGGCGAAGACCACTTCGTTCTTGGTGTCGGCAATCAGCCGTGAGCCGTCGGGTAGACGATTCTCCGTGAGGCCTTCCGGATTGATGCGCTCCACCTGCATGAGGTCCTCGTCTTCTCCGGCGCCGGTCCCGCTTGGGTACACTCCGGCCCTGCCAGATTTAGTGAATATACACGAGCGAGCGCGCTCGGCAAGCAGGCAACCGCCGGGATTTTCATCCTCTGGTAATCATTTGCCGCGCCGCCGGTAATTTACCCGGCTTGGGAATTGTGGCGAGGCCAGGCGCGTCCATTCGTGACGGTGTTCAGTGCGCGCCTGGCGGCGGAGCCGCGTGCATCGGCTGCTTCCGGAACAGCCAGGTCGCGATGGCGCAGATAAACGCCAGCACCGCGGTCCAACGGAAGACATCGATGTACGCCAGCAGCCCTGCCTGCTGCTGCATGAGGCCATAGAGCAGCCCGTAGGAGCCGGGGCGCGCGCCGGGCGTGCCGATCTGATGGCGAAGGTAGGCGGCAATCATGGCCGACTTCTGCTGCAGCGCCTCGGCCGAGGGCGGCAGGTTGGCGGCCAGGTAAGACTGGTGCAGCGCGGAGCGGCGGATGAGCGCCGTGGTGGCCATGGCGATGCCGATCGACCCGCCGATATTGCGCAGCATGTTGAAAAGACCGGTGGCGTTTCCCATCTCGTTCCTGGAGATGGTGGAGGTGGTCATGGTGGCCAGCGGAACAAAAACGAAGCTGAGCGCGAAGCCGGTGAGGGTGATGGGAATGAGCAGGGTGTACGGGCCGATGTCGAGGTTGACCGTGCCGAAGATGAAGGAGCAGACGCTGAAGCCCAGGAATCCCAGGCAAAGCAGCTTGCGCGGGTCGATGCGCGAACCGAGGAAGCCGATCAGGGGCGAGCCGATAAACGAACCGATGCCACGCGGGCCCACCACCAGTCCAGCCGTAAACGCGGTGTAGCCGAGAATCTCCTGGTAGTAGAGCGGCAGGATGGCGATGGTGATGTAAATGCACATGCCCAGCATGGCGATCATGAGGCAGCCGGTGCGGAAATTGCGGTCCTTGAGGATGTGCAGGTCGACGAGGCCCTTGGGGTTGGTCCAGGAGCGCCAGATCCAGCCGAAGAAGGCGACGATCAACGCAGCCACGGCCCAGCGCACCCAGATGGCGCCGAACCAGTCGTCTTCCTGGCCCTTGTCGAGAACCACCTGCAGGCAGCCGGTCCACACGATGAGCAATCCGAAGCCGAGGTTGTCGAATGCGCCCACCTTGGCGTTCTTGATATAGGGCGGATCGTAGACAAAGCGGCTGATCATGAGCACGGCCAGAACGCCCACCGGAATGTTGATGTAAAAGGCGTAACGCCAACTGAAGGTATCGGTGAGCCAGCCTCCGAGCGTGGGGCCGAGCACCGGGGCGACCACGATTCCCAGGCCATAGGCGGCCATGGCCGCGGAGCGCTTGGCGGGGGGAAAGCTCTCCAGCAGGATGGACTGCGAGAGCGGCTGCAGCGCGCCGCCGCCCGCCCCCTGCATTACGCGCGCCAGCAGAATCACGCCCAGCGAGGGCGCTGCGCCGCAGAAGAACGAGGCCACCGTGAAGATGACCACGCACGTAATCAGGAACCGCTTGCGCCCGAAGCGCCGGGCAAACCAGTTGGAGGCGGGCAGGATGACGGCGTTGGCCACCAGGTAGCTGGTCAGCACCCAGGTGGCCTCGGAGTTGGAGGCCGAGAGCGAGCCGGCAATGTACGGCAGCGCCACGGAGGCGATGGCCGTGTCCAGCACCTCCATGAAGGTGGGCAGCATCACCGACACCGTAACCAGCCACGGGTTGACGCCCTGGGTCAGCGGATAGCGAGCGTGTGCGGCGTCCGTAGTCATCGTGCGGCAACCTTTTGAGGGTAAACGATCGATCCGGCAGCCGCCAGTGACTGTGGACACCGGCCGGCCGCGGAGGACGCGGCCCCGTTGCGCACGCGCGCTCCGCGCGCAGCCCCCTCCTTGACACAAGCGGCCGAGCCCTTGATGCTAATCAGTTCCGGTTGCTTCGAATTTTCTCCCCCAGGAGGACCTCCAGTTTTGCGGGTTCGCGTCTTCTATCACGACAAATGCTTTGACGGGGCTTGCTCGGCCTCTCTGTTCGCGCGCTTTCATCGCGAACGGATCGCCTCGGGAGCGAGCTACGAGTTTCACGGCTTGGTGCATCGCGCCGGCGCGCTGTTTGACGAGAGCGAGTTCACGGGCGACGAAAACGCAATTGTGGACTTCAAGTACTCGGCGTCGCCGCGCATCACGTGGTGGTTCGATCACCACCTTTCGGCTTTCCTCACGCCCCAGGACCACGAGCATTTTCTGGCCTGCCAGCGCGAGCCGGCCTGCGCGGCGCGCAAGTTTTTCGACCCCTCCTACACCTCCTGCACCAGTTTTCTGGCCCACATTGCGTCCACGCGCTACGGCTTCTCCACCGCGCCCGTGGCCGAGCTCATCGAATGGGCCGACATTGTGGACGGCGCCCGCTACCAGAGTCCCGAAGCCGCCGTGGAAATGGCCGCGCCGGCCATGAAGCTGACGCTGATCATCGAATCGACGCAGGACCCGGAGTTCGTTCCGCGGCTCATTCCGCTGCTCACCGAGATGCCCCTCAGCGCGGTGTTGAGCCAGCCCTTCGTGGCCAGCCTGCTGCCGCCGCTGCTGGAGCGCCACCGCCAGGCGCTGGAGCTCATTCGCGGCCGCGCGGAAGAGCGCGACGGCACCATCTTCTTCGATATCACCGACCATCCGCTCGAAGGCTTCAACAAGTTCATCCCTTACTATCTGTACCCCAACGCTACCTACTCGATCGGTTTGTCGAAGTCCAGCTTCCGCACCAAGGTTGCGGTGGGATCGAACCCATGGACCAAGGCCGACCCGGCGAAGATGGTGAACCTGGCCCAGATTTGCGAGCGCTACGGCGGCGGCGGCCACGCGCGCGTGGGCGCCATCAGCTTTCCGCCCGACCAGGAAGAGCAGGCGCGCGCCGCGGCCAAAGAGATTGTGGCCGAGCTACGGGCGAAGAATCCGCTGGGTTGAAAATCCCGTCTGCGGCACTTTCGACTGAAAGAGAATGCAACGGCATCCCATTCTCGAATGGCGATGAAGAGGGCCCATGGGCATATCCGATTTAGCGCAATTCGAGAACCTGGTTCTCGTCGCCGGGCACGCGGTTTATGTTGGCCAGGACTTCCTCAATCCGGAACAGGACAGAAACTGGTTTCTTCAAGAGTTCCAACGAGGCGAGCCACCCTTTTACATCGAGCACATCCGCAAGGGCATCGATGTCGCAAGCAAAGACCCCTCGTCGCTGCTCGTTTTCTCAGGGGGACAGACACGCCATGAAGCGGGGCCACGGAGCGAGGCCCGTAGCTACCGGGATCTGGCCGATCACTTTCGGTGGTGGTCGCTCACGGAAGTGTCAGGCCGCGCCACCACCGAAGAGTTTGCACGCGACTCATTCGAGAATCTGCTGTTCGCGATCTGCCGTTTCAAGGAATGCGTGGGCCGCTACCCTCAAATGATCCAGGTTGTATCATGGGCATTCAAAGAGGAACGATTCGGTCTCCATCGAAAGGCCCTCGGCTTTCCCGAGTTCCGCTTCAAGTTCCATGGCGCAAACCAGCCGGAGAATCTTACCGGAGCACTGAGGGGTGAAGAAAAGGCAATCGCGGCCTTCCGGGAAGATCCCTATGGCGCTGGCGAAGACCTTGGCCGGAAGCGCGTCGCACGAGACCCGTTCCGCCGGCAGCATTCATATGCCGTGAGCTGCCCCGAGGTGGAAGGTCTCCTCACCCACCGGGGGCCGGATCTCTACGGCGGCAAGCTGCCCTGGAAATAGCTCACCCTTCCGCGTGCTTTCCGAAAGGTTGGGAACATCACATTCCTTTTCCGCAATGGAGCGTAGAATGTGGGCGCAGCCGCTTCCGGGCAGCAGAATCGGTCGTCTATACAATCATGCAACCGCCTTTATTGAAGTACCCTTTCCGGGCCGCAAGTGTAATTTTGTTCCTGGCGGCGTCAAGCGCGTCCGCCCAGCCGCCCGTCGCCGCAACGGCGACCGCGCTGGCCGTCACGTCGGGCGGCAACGCGGTGACCTCGGTCGCGTGGCAAAGCGTGATTACGCTCACCGCAACGGTGATGGCCGGCAACACCGCGGTCACGCCCGGATAGGTGAACTTCTGCGATGCGACGGCCGCCTACTGCACCGATATTCACCTGCTGGGCACGGCGCAGTTGACCGCTTCCGGGACGGCGGTGCTCAAGTTCATCCCCGGCATCGGCAGCCACAGTTATAAAGCGGTCTTTCTGGGAACCAATCTCGACGCGGCAAGTTCTTCCAGCGAGCAGCCGCTTACCGTGACCGCGCAGAAGACGGTTGCCTCGACCACGACGATTGCAGCGAGCGGCAGCGTGGGCAACTATACGCTCACCGCGACGGTCCAGGGCAATAACACGGCGCCTCCCACCGGAACGGTGTCGTTTCTGGATACCAGCAATGCGAACGCGGTGCTGGGAACGGCGGATCTGGAGATGGGGAGCACGGCCGTTTCCGCGCTGGGCTTTCTCAACTCCTCAACTCCCGCCACCCTCCCCTGGCCCCAGGCCGTCGCGGTGGCCGACTTCAACGGCGATGGAAAGCTGGACCTTGTTGTCCCGGTCTACAGCATCTTTGCGCCGACGAGCGACGCGAGCGTGCTGTTGGGAAACGGAGACGGCACCTTCACGGCTGGCCCCGAAGTGCCGGCCAGCGGCCAGAATGCCAACAACGCCGCGGTAGCGGATTTCAACAGCGACGGCATCGCGGATATCGCCCTTTCGCTTCCCGACGCGGACCAGGTCCAGGTGCTAATGGGCAAGGGCGACGGCAGCTTTTCCGCCCTGCCGCCGATTACCATTGCCGGGAGCTATGTCTACAGCGTGGCAACGGGGGATCTGAATGGAGACGGCAAGCCGGACCTGATCGCCGCATCCTGCGCCACGGCATCGGTCTTCATCCTGCTGGGCAACGGAGATGGGACCTTTACGCAAAGGTCCAACCCGGGCGTGGGCGGCTGCCCATCTTCTGTGGCGGTGTGCGATTTCAACGGAGACGGCATTCCCGACCTGGCCGTGGCCCTCAACACCGGCGCAACCGGCGTGCCCAGCACGGTGACCATTCTCATCGGAAACGGGGATGGCACCTTTACGCAAAAGCCAGAGAGCCCGGCAACCGGCGACAATCCCATTTTCATCGTGACCGGAGACTTCAACGGGGATGGCATCCTCGACCTGGCGGTGGCCAATACTTACGTCGACACCAATGAGCCGGGCACGATAACGGTGCTGCTGGGCAACGGCGACGGAACCTTTACGCCGGCCGCGGAGAGTCCGGTGGTGCGCTTTCTACCCTATTCGGTCGTAGTCGGGGACTTCAACGGAGACGGCAAAGCGGACCTGGCCGCTTCCAACGCAGGCAGCGACACGGTGACCGTGCTGCTGGGCAAGGGCGATGGAACCTTCACCGTGGCCGCGAGCCCCCAGGTGGGCGCAACCCCAAACGTCGCCGCAGCCGGCGACTTCAACGGGGACGGCTTATCGGACCTGGCCGCAGCCAACAACGACGCCCTTTCGGTATCGATTCTGCTGGCGCAGATGACGGCGACGTCCACAGCCACGGCAACCGCGACCGGCATCTCGCCGGTGGGCGCGGGCACGCATCTTGTCGATGCGAGCTATCCCGGCGACAGCAACTTTGGCGCCAGCGTATCCGGCACCGTTCCGCTCACCGGGGTGGTGCCCCCCGGCTTTACGATCACCGGCACGGCGGTCACTGTGGCGGCCGGCGCAACCACCGGGAACACTTCCACCGTTACCGTAACGCCGGCCGGCGGCTTCACGGGCAGCGTGACGCTGACGGCCGCGGTCACCTCCAGCCCGAACGGCGCGGTTGTCCCGCCGACTTTCAGCTTTGGCTCGACCAGCCCGGTAACCATTACGGGCGCCAGTGCGGCCACGGCCACGCTCACCATCGCCACTACGGCAGAATCGTCAGGTTGCTCGGCCCTTGACAGGCAGCCCGGCGCTCCCTGGTACGCCGGGGGCGGCGCGGTTCTGGCCTGTGTACTGTTGTTCGGCATTCCGGCGCGGCGGCGCAGGTGGCGGGCAATGCTCGGCGTGGCGCTTCTGGCCGTTCTTGCCCTCGGTTTCGAAGCCTGCGGCACTCCTCACACCATTGCCTGCCCCGCTATCGCCCGGGCCGGCACTACGCCGGGAGACTACACTGTAACCGTTACGGGAACCTCGGGCGCGATCTCGGCCACCGGTACCGTCGCGTTGACCGTGCAGTAGTCTCGAAACCCGATTCAGTCTTCGCGGGAGTCGCCTTCGGGCCGCTTCGATTTCGCGGTCAGGCTCATCGGCTGCTGCTGCGCTGGACGTTACCTACACCTTCACCTGCCGGCTGGGCCATTCGGCTTTGCGATGCTCTTTGAAGGCGCGCACGCCTTCAAGGAAGTCTTCGGTCGAGCGCTGGTGGGCGTTGGCCGCGATGGCGTCTTCAATCTCCTCGTCGAGCCGGCGGCGCGCGTGCTTGGCCAGCAGCCGCTTGATGCTCTGCATCGATTGCGGACTGTTGAGCAGCAGCCCATGGGCCAGCGCGTAGGCCGATTGCATCAGCTCCCCGTCGGCCACAATCTGCGTAACCAGGCCCATTTGCAGGGCCTCATGCGCCTTGAGCAGCCTGCCGGTCAGCAGCAGCTCGCGGGTGCGCTTTTCGCCTACCTGGCGCAGCAGGAACGAGGCCTCGATGGCGGGTACAAAGCCCACGCGCGCCTCGTTGTAGCCGAACTTGGCCTCCGCTGTGGCCAGGGTGAAGTCGGGAATGGTGGCCAGGCTCATGCCGACGGCGATGGCCGGGCCGTTCACCGCCGCGATGACCGGCTTGGGAAATTCGTAGAGCGTACGCAGAACGTGGGCCATGCTCTCCGCGTCGCGGCGGCTCGCCTCAGGAGATGCGGCCCTCAGGGTCTCGAGATGCTCGATGTCGATTCCGGCACAGAAGGCCTGGCCGGCGCCGGTCAGCACCACCACGCCGCAGTCGCATTCCTCGGCCTCGCGCAAGGCCAGGGTGAGCTCCTCCACCAGCTCGGGCGAGAGCGCGTTGCGCTTGTCCGGCCGGTTCAGAGTGATGGTCTTTACGCCGTGAGACGACTGGGTGAGGATGTAGTTGAAGCGGCTCATCGGCATCTCCTTGTGCGGATTTGACCGGTGACCTCAACGTGAGGTCCCGGATCAAGACCATCGTAGCGCGAAACCGGCAGGAATTGCCGTGGACGGGAATGCGACGCGAAACCGGAGAGTCGCCGTAAGTACCGAATCGATGCACCTGCGGCGGGACAAGTGAGGCGGGATACGATCAATGTCCCTTCGGCTGGATGAGAAGGAACAGCACAAACGCGCCCACCAGGTGAATGAAAATCAGTTGCCCGATGGCCAGGCCGGCGTGCACGCGCCGTCTCAGGTTGAACATGGTCAGCAGCCCCTCGAGCGGGAACTGGGAATAGAGAATTACGCGGGGCAGATTCCCGGAGAACTCAAAATTCAGGCCGAGTTCCGGCCGGCCGGCCAGCAGCACGTAGGGAAACACCAGGCGCTCGATCCAGGGATTGACGCCGCTGAGAATATCGAGGAGCCGCGGCGCAATAAAGGCCAGGGCGATGCCGATCAAGAACGGCCATAGCACGGCAGAGTATTTGGGCAGCGCGCCGCGTTTTTCCAGCGCCAATTCGGGGCTGTCGAACGGGTACAGGACATTATCCCGTTCCGCTGGACGGGGGCGGTCGTTGGCATTGGGGGGGGTGCCAAGCATGTCGGGCATATCGCTGCGAACAAAAAAGGGTGGATGTTACCCGGAATTCACATCCATGATGGAGCAGGCGGGGTGCGGATGCAAGCGATTTCTTGGGCTCTTCCAATGAAGTGGTCGTTTGGCCGATGACGAAAGTTTTATCCGCTCACAGGGCCAGAGCCTGAGCGACCGCGGCACCGAGCAACAGCAACTGGAGCGCGGCCAGATACTGCAGGTAAACGACTTGCCCCGCCGCACGGGAAGCCTTGGCGCGGCGCCGCAACGCCATGCAGGCGATGAGCCCTTCGATAGGGAATTGCAGTGAGAGGATGGGAATCGGCAGGCTGCGCATGATTTGCCCGACGGCTGCGAGCTCGGGGCGCTGCGCCAATAGGGCGAAGGGAAAGATAAGCAACACGCCCCAGGGCTCAAAACGGACCACCAGCGCGTACAGCTCCGGCGTCGCGAGGCCGAGAAGCACTCCCACGGCGAACGGCCAGAGCCGGACCATCCGGCGGAACCACGGTTCTTGCCGCTGCTCCCGCTCCAGGATGGAATAGGCAGCCTGCTCGGCCTCGATCTGCCGGATGTGGGTTGGGCACGTGGCCCGGACTGCGTAAAAGCGCGGCGGACGGATGCCGGGAGTAAATATGGATTCGCGCATAGTTTATCGAATTCCGGTTCAACGCACGAACCGCGAAGCCGCTTTGGAACATCCTGGGCGCACAACGCCGGTTTCACAACGATGAATCACCGCGGCTGAAGCGGCTGGTTCCAAATCCGGACCAACGCCTGTTTGGCTGTGTCAGAATGGGAGCCATCATGCTCATCGAGCTGTGGGAATGGCTGCGCGGCTACCACAGGTGGACCGAGGTGGACGCGAAGATCGAATTGGTAAAGGAAGAACATACCTACCACGGCAGCGGTGGCAAGGACCTCCACTATTCCTACGCGATGGGCGATCGGCTGGTGTGGACGGACTTGCGCGGCGAACAGCATCACTTCGACTTCAAGCTTCCCGGCGATTCCGGAAAGGATCGGCTTGCTGATGGTGAAGCGGTGACCCTGCGCTACAACCCTGCCAATCCAGAGCAATATTATTGCCGCAAACTTTCCGAAATGAAGGTCCGCCGGTTCTTCGCAACCACGTTCACCGTGATTGCGGTCGCGGCCATGTCGATCGGCTACGTGTGGGTGCGGGAGATGCTGGGGTGCAGCCGATAGTCCTGTGGCAGAATGGGAGCCATCATGCTGATCGAAATCTGGGAGCGTCTGCGCGGGTACGACAAGTGGATTCAGACCGAGGCGGCCGTCCAGTCATCTCACATCGATGAGGTCGTCGTCGCCGCTACACGGTCCGGCAAACCCATCTACGGGTGGCAGGGGAACGAAGAGGTTTCCTGGGTCGACAAGGACGGAGTGAGGCAGTGCGAGCCGCTCGCGGTCTCGGAGAGCTCCCCGGTTTTCAAGCTGTATGATGGCAATCCGCTGGTCATCCGCTACAACCCCGCGTCTCCCTGTGACTTCTACGTGCGCGAGCAGCTCCGCTATCAGGTCAACCTGGGTGCGAAGGTGTCGCTCGCGGTTCTGGTCGCCGCCGGCGCGATCCTCCTTGTGGTCCTCAATTGATTTCGATCATTCTTCGCTTAAAGACCTGATTCACAATCCCAGCTCCGCAGACCGCCTCTTCATCGCTTCAATGCAGAACGCGATGTGCGCGTCCAGATCCACGCCCAGCTCGGCCGCGCCCTGGATTACGTCCTGCCGGTTCACGCCCTTCGCGAATGCTTTGTCCTTCATCTTCCTGCGCACGCCGGCCACTTCCACATCCGCGATCGCTTTGGTCGGCTTGACCAGCGCGCAGGCGGTCAGAAAGCCGGCCAGCTCGTCGCAGGCAAACAGGGACTTGGCCAGATGCGTCGCGCGGGGCACGCCCGAATACTGCGCGTGGCCCAGGATGGCGGTGCGCATCGCCTCCGGCCAGCCCAGCCGCTCGAGTTCCTTCACGCCGACAAACGGGTGCTCGGCAGCCGTGGGGTGGCGCTCGTAATCGAAGTCGTGGAGCAGCGCCGTCGCCGAGTAGAGTTCGAGCAGCGCGGCGCGCTCTTCGCCGGCCAGGCCCAGCCGGCCCGCTTCCGCTTCGCCGTAAGCCGCCGCGCAGGCCTCCACGGCCAGCGCGTGCTTGCGCAGGCTCTCGCTCGCGGTCCATTCGGTGAGCAGTTGCCAGGCACGCTCGCGGTTGCAAACCCGTTCGCGCCCCTCGGAGCTCCAAACTCGTTCGCGCCCTTCGGAGCTCTGGGCGGGTTCATTTCCGCCAGGAGAATCGGCAGGATACATTTTATTTTCCCCCGTGGTTGCTCAACCTGGTTCGCGTTTCTCCGGAATTTTCAGAGTTTGATGCATGTATCTTCGGATTGACCCCAAATTTCTACTTGACAATTATGGTTCACTTCCCGGAGAGTAACACCTGTTGGTGCAAACTACCGCACCCCGGAGTACCCCCGCTCTGGCACTCCGCACATGGCCAATGGCAACCACCTTAGTGAGCGTGGAAACACGCGAAGTTGTGCGGTGTGATTACTGCAGGCTGATGCAGTACAGAACCTGCAACTCCCTTTGCAGAAGATGCCGCAGACCCCTCGATATGGACGAGCCTGTGCACCTGGCGCCACAACTGGTGGCTGCCCAGCCGGCGCAGGCCGGCGCCGAGGCGGGATTGCGAGTGGCCGCCCGGGTGCGCGACATTCGCCGCGCCCGGCACCTCAGCCAGCGTCAACTGGCCGGGCGGATGCAGGTGCCCCGCACCTATATTTCGAAGATTGAAAACGGCAAGGCCATTCCGACCCTGGGATCGCTGGAGCGGCTTGCCTCGGCCCTCGAAGTGGACGTTTGCCAACTGGTGCGCGACGCGCGCAGCCTGCGCGACGAAGAGGTGGCCGCGATTCTCGGCGATCCCTTCCTGGCGGAGATTGCGGCCCTGCTGCCGCGTCTCGATTCCCTGCACCGGACGCTGCTCTACGGCGCCGTGAGAGACGCCGCCACCGGCCGCCGCCGGACGGCATAGAATCTGCGGCCGCTCATCGCCGTTCCGCGCCGGCTTTAGAGCGGCTTCGCACCACCGCGCCGCCAGCGGAGTTCCCTCTCCGAAGCTGCAACTGCGGTGTGATTGCGGCCCCTAGGCGCTTGTGCTAGGGTCGATGATGAAACTCCCGGTTCCGGCCCGGGGGTGCGCCACGCCGGGCAAAGACAGGTCCGCGAGTTGAACGGTTCCGATCCAAAGCGGATGTCTGGTTCAGCCGATACCATTCCGGAGGATCTCCGGGCGCCAGCGTGGAGACCGCAATCGCGTTATTGAGGCGAGCCCTTTGTCTTCTTCCCACACGCTGCGCATTCATGAGCTGACTCAAGAGGAACGCGCCATCTATGCGGCGTTGAAGCCCGAGCGCCTGCCTGAGCACGTGGCCATCATCATGGACGGCAACGGACGCTGGGCCGGCCGCCGCTCGCTGAAGCGGTTTCTGGGCCACCAGCAGGGCGCCCGCAGCGTGCAACTGGTCACTGAAACGGCTTCGCGCATCGGTTTGCCCTGGCTCACCCTCTACGCCTTTTCGCTCGAAAACAGTTTGCGCCGTCCGCCCGCCGAGGTCAGCTTTCTGATGCGGCTGCTCAAGAGCTATCTCGAAACGAACCTGCAGCGCATGATGGACAACAACGTGCGCATGCGCTATATCGGGCGCACCCGCGAGCTTCCCTCCGAGGTGCAGGAGAAGATGCACTGGGTCGAGGAGGCCACGGCGAGCAACACCGGCACAACGCTCACGCTGGCTTTGAACTACGGCGGCCGCTCGGAACTGGTGGACGCCTTCCGCGGCCTGTCGGCGGAGATGAAGCTCAAGCACATCAACCCCGATCGCATTACCGAGGAAGACATTCACCGCCATCTCTACACCGCGCACATGCCCGATCCCGATCTGCTCATCCGCACCTCGGGCGAGATGCGCATTTCGAATTACCTGCTGTGGCAGATCGCCTACACCGAGATCTTCGTCACCGAGCGGCTGTGGCCCGATTTCCGCGGCATCCATCTGCTCGAAGCCATCGCCGACTTCCAGCGCCGCGAGCGCCGCTACGGCGGGCTGGGCGAGGATTGCGGCGAAGTGGAAGAAGATCCGGAGCAGATCAGGATCGCGGCCGGATGAAGCTTTTTGTTACGTCGACCTGCCCGGCGTTCTTCGCCTCTGTCAGAACACCTGCGAGGTGAAGTCGACAATGAATTGAATTCCTGGGATATCAAGTTTTACGAGGTCTTTGTCCCCTGTGAGAAAAAGATCGATTCCCGCGGACGCCGCACACGCCAAGTGAATCGCGTCAGCTACCCTGACCTTGGTCTTCGCCCGAAGGCGGCTGAAAGGTCCCACCGCTCCCGCATCGAACGGGAGAAATGAGAATCCCAGCTTTTCGAATTCGGACTGGACAGCGATCCTTTTGTGCCGGTCTGGAGATTTCTCCGCTCCGGCCATCACCTCGCCGAGCACAAGGTGACTGGTAAAAAGAGAATCTCTTCGCCTGATGGACCTCTCGAGAATCTCGCGGACGCGCTTAGCAAATTGTGGGTGGTCGTCCAAAAGGTAATTGAAAAGCATACTGTCCCAGAAGATGCGGCTCATGCCGCATCCTCCTCGTCATATCCCCGCACCCACCGCAGAAATCCCTCCGCTCCGCCGAACTCCGCCATCTCTTCCTTCAGCAGTCCGCGAAGTCCTTCCGTCAGCCGGAGGGCCTTCGCCTCCGCGGTCTCTTCTTCATTTTCCGCATCTACATTCGACGTCGCCGCTTGGCGCTCGATCCCCGACGGATGGCTGATGGTACGGTAGTGGTAAACCACGGTTGGGCTTGTTTTCTTTGGCGGACCATCAATCGATTCGATCTCGATTCCTAATTCGCGAAGAAACGTCCGCTTTCGGAGAGCGCTGCATACCTGGGGTGTGTTGTTCGGCGGAAATCCTTCTCCCGCCAAATCCCGGAGCAGATCTCTCACTGCTACTGAAAACCTCGTCTTGCCGGCTTGCAAAGCCGGCAGAACATACTTAACCTTGGCCAGGTTACGAACCTGCTCGCTCTGCGTCATCCCGCGCTCCTTATCCTAGACAGATTATGCTAAGAAGTTCTTTTGTTTGTCAAGAACATCTGTCTAGCCAGAATATCCACAAGACACCCCAAGAGCAGAATCCGCCCCACCCAAAAGCCCCGCCGGTGTATTCTCAACCCTGAATGAAACGCGTCCTTACGGCTGCAGTTCTGATTCCGGTTGTCCTCGTTCTCGTGTTTCTCGGGTCCAGGTGGCATTGGATGTTTTCGCTGGCCGTTGCCGCGGTGGCCGCGCTGGCCGGGTGGGAGTACCTGGGCCTGGCGCAACTGCGCGGGGCACGGCCGCCGCGCATTGCGGTTGCGGTGGCGCTGCTGGCGCTGTTTGCGGGCAATTTCCAATGGCCAGACTGGACGCCGGCCATCCTGGGCGCGCTCAACCTCAGCCTGCTGGTTCTTTGCACCTTTCGCGGGCCGGTGGAGCAGGTGATGGCCGACGCAACGGCCTCCCTCTTTTGCATGTTTTATATCGGTTCCACCATGCTGGCGCTGCCCACCCTGCACGAGCAGCCCAACGGGCCTTCGCTGATTGCGTTTCTGCTGTGCGTGGTTTGGGCGGGCGACACGTTGGCTCTTTATGTGGGCCGCGCGTGGGGACGCCATAAGCTGGCGCCGAGCCTGAGCCCCGGCAAAACCTGGGAGGGCGCTCTGGCCTCATTGGCCGGAAGCCTGCTCGCCGCCGGCGCGCTGCTGGAGCTGGCCATGCAGTTGCAGGCAAGGGACCTGGCCGTGCTCTCTTACCCCGACGAGCTTTGGTACTGGCTGGCGGTGGCCACGGTGGTCAACCTGGCCGCACAGGTGGGCGACCTGGCCGAGTCGGCGCTGAAGCGCTCGGCCGGCGTGAAGGATTCGGGCAGCCTATTGCCCGGCCACGGAGGCATACTGGACCGCATCGATGCGCTGCTCGTGGCCGCTCCGGTGCTGTGGTACGCTCAGGTTATTCATCAGCGGTTTTAAGCACCAGTATTGGAACTCATCCGGAACAAGAGGTGGCGGCAGGTCAGGGCTTTAGCCCTGACATCCGGAATGCAAAAAGCGCCGGCCTTCAGGCCCTGAGGCGTGCTTTTCCCTCCAGGGACGGAACCTCAGGGGCTGAAGCCCCAACCCATTTTGCCGTCTTATTGATCAGGGCTGAAGCCCTGACCTACCTCAAGGCGAGTCCTTAAACTGATTTTGAGGCAGATCCGGTATCTTGAAGCGACTCGTCATTCTCGGTTCCACCGGCTCCATCGGTCAGAGCACACTCTCCATCGTCGAGCAGTTCCCTGAGCGCTACCAGGTGGCCGCGCTGGCATGCGGGCGCAACCTCGACGAAGCCTGCGCGCAGGCCATCCGCTGGCGGCCGAAAATGGTCTCGATGGCCAGCGAAGAGCTG
Source organism: uncultured Acidobacteriaceae bacterium (assembly GCA_963770555.1). GTDB lineage: Bacteria > Acidobacteriota > Terriglobia > Terriglobales > Acidobacteriaceae > Telmatobacter. The sequence continues at coordinate 203,358 of CAVYQC010000005.1, read as the reverse complement.
GCCGGCGCATTAGCTGCGCGGCTCCGCCAGTCCGGCGCGGGCGGGATTGAAGTGGTGCACGGAACGGCCGGCACGGTCGCCTGCTCCACGCTGCCTGACGCCGATTTCGTCGTCTCCGCCATTGTGGGCGTAGCCGGCCTGGAGGCTACGCACGCGGCCATTCTGGCCGGTAAACCCGTAGGCCTGGCCAACAAGGAATGCATGGTGGCCGCGGGCGAGATTCTTACCCAGGCGGCGCGCGAACGCAACGTGCCCATCCTGCCCATCGACAGCGAGCACAACGCCGTGCACCAATGCCTGCGCGTGGGTGCGCACAGCGAAGTGAAGACGATCTGGCTGACGGCCTCCGGAGGGCCGTTCCGCCAGACGCCGCTCAGTGAGTTCGCCGCCATCACCCCGGAGCAGGCCCTCCGCCACCCCACCTGGGTCATGGGCCGGCGCATCACCATCGACTCCGCCACCATGTTGAATAAGGGACTGGAAGTGATTGAAGCCTGCCGGCTGTTCGACGTAAAGCCGAGCCAGGTGCGGATCACGGTCCATCCGCAGTCCACCGTGCACTCGCTGGTGGAGTACATAGACGGCTCCATCCTGGCGCAGATTTCCGTCACCGACATGCGGCTGCCCATCCTCTATGCGCTGGCCTATCCGGAGCGGCCCGCCTCTACGCTCACCTTCGATCTGGCGGCGCTGCGCCATCTGGAATTCGAAGAGCCCGACTTCGAGCGCTTCCCCTGCCTGCGTCTGGCCTTTGAGGCCGCGGAGAAAGGCGGGGCGCACGCGATTGCCCTGAACGCCGCCGACGAAGTGGCCGTGGAAGCATTCCTCGAAGGTCGTATCCCGTTTACCGGCATCCCGCGTACAATTGAAAAGGTGCTCGCATCCACGCCGGAGGCTCACCCCGCCACCATCGCGGAGGTGCTCGCAGCCGACCGTGAAGCTCGCCAAACGGCCCGCGCGCTGCTCGCCTAAGCAGGCAAGGATGCCGGGCGCGATGCGCGCTTTGCGAAGGAAAAAACCGCCTGTCTATGCACGCTTTTCTGGTTTCAGCCGCTGCTTTCATCGTCCTCGTCGGCATCATGGTCGTGGTGCACGAATTTGGACACTTTATTGTCGCCAAGCTCTGCGGGGTACGGGTAGAGGCGTTTTCCTTCGGATTTGGGCCGCGCCTGTTCGGCTTCAAATACGGCGACACCGACTACAAGGTCTGTCTGCTGCCGCTGGGCGGCTTTGTGAAGATGACCGGCGAGACCCCGGAGCAGAACCTGGAAGCGCCCGGATCCCACGTCGAACCGCCCACCGACGACCCCGGCGCCTTCACCTCTCATCCGCGCTGGCAGCGCATGTTGATCGGCCTTGCCGGCCCGGCGGCCAATTTCGTCCTGGCCTTCGTGCTGATGTTCATCTACTTCGGATGGATCAACGAAGTTCCCGCGGTGGAAGTGAAGACCACGACGGTGGAGTGGGTGATCGGCGAATCGGCCGCGGCCCAGGCGGGGTTTGAGCCCGGCGACATCATCCGCCAATTCGATTCCGTCAACAATCCCGACTGGGACCAGGTCTATATCCATTCCAAGCTGAACGCAAATCAGCCGGTTCAAGTGACCGTGGACCGCGATGGCAAGACGCTGCCGCTGGCGCTGCACATTCCGGCCTCGGCCAAGAGCGACGACTTCGACCTGAGCGACGAGGGCCTTCTGCCGCAGATTGTCTCCGGACCCATTCGCGTGGAGGAAGTGGAGTCAGACACGCCCGCCGAGCAGGCGGGCATGCGCGCCGGCGATGCCATCGAGTCGGTCGACGGGCACGCATTCCACACCGTGCAAACGCTGCTGGCCTACATGCAGTCAGGGCAGGGAAAGCCGCTCGCGCTCGGCGTGCTGCGCAACGGCGCAACCCTTGCGATCGCGGTGCGGCCCGCCAAGCTCGACACCAGTTGGAAGCTCGGCATCGCCGTCGCGCCCATCCCTTTTCGCGATAAGCCGCTGCCGCTGGGCCAGGCCGTGAAAAAGGCCAAAGGGTTCTGCGCGGACAACTCGTTCATCGTTCTCGAAGTGCTGGAGCGGCTGCTTACGCACCGGGTTTCGGTCTCGCAGCTTCAGGGCCCGGTGGGCATCGCGCGCATGGCCGGCGACGCGGCGGAAATGAAGGGATGGTACCCGAAGTTCGACCTGGGCGCCGAGATCAGCCTGCAGCTTGGCATTCTCAACCTGCTTCCCTTCCCGATCCTCGACGGCGGCATGATCCTGTTTCTCATCATCGAGAGCGCTATGCGCAACGACATCAACCTGGTCATCAAGGAGCGTATTTACCAGGCCGCCTTTGTGGTGCTGATGATGTTCTTCGTGTTCATCATCTTCAGCGACGTAACCAAGCTGCCGATGTTCGCCCACGTCAAGCCGTGAGAGACAGGGGTCGGGGGTCAGGGGTCAGTCCCACCGCCGTCTTATGTCGGCTTGTTTCCAATCCTCGAAGATTGGCTCATCGCGGCTGATCCTTGATCCCTGAAACCTGATCCCTGAAGAGAGAGAACGACCCATGCCAGTGACCACCCAGGTGAGGGTGCGGTACGCCGAGACCGATCAGATGGGCATCGTCTACTATGCCAACTACCTGGTCTGGTTTGAGATTGGGCGCGTCGAGCTGCTGCGCTCGGTGGGCCTGGCCTACAGCAAGCTCGAGAACGACCACGGCTGCATTCTGCCGGTGGTGGACGCGCACTGCCGCTATCGCGCTCCGGCCCGCTACGACGATGAGGTTCTGATCGAAACGCGGCCCTCGCTGCTGCGCGGATCGGTCATTCGCTTCGATTACCGGATTCTGCGCAAAGCCCGCGAAGGCGAAGAGCACGAGCTGCTGGCCGAGGGCGAAACCGTGCACGTGGTCTGCGACGACCAGTTGGAGCGCAAGCCGCTGCCGCGAAGGTATGCCGCTGCGCTCAAGGCCCTGATGGCGGAAGAATCGGGCGAATCGCCGCGCAGAGCTCACCGCAGAACCACTGCCAAAGCAAATCCGTCGTAGCCTTTCATGCCCACGTTCTGCAGAACCGTAGCGCTCAAGCGCCGCTCGGCGGCCAGCATCTTCGTCATGCGGCGCGTGCCTACGATGTCGGGATCCGCGCTTTTCGCGTTGATCACTTTTCCATCGCGCACCACATTATCGACAACAATCGTCGTGCCGGGGCGCGAGAGCTTCAACGCCCAGCGAAGATAGTGCGGATTATTCCCCTTGTCGGCATCGATAAAGACCAGATCGAACGGACCTGCGCCCGAAGACTCGAGCACCGGCAGCACGTCGAGTGCGCGTCCCACGTGCAGATCGACGCGGCCGAGCAGGCCTGCATTCCTGAGATTCCAGCGCGCCACATCCGCGTGGAGCGGGCTGAATTCAATCGAGACGATGCGCCCGCCGCGGGGCAGCGCGCGCGCCATCCAGATGGTGCTGTAACCGCCCAGCGTGCCGATTTCCAGCACCCGCCGCGCGCGGGTGATCCGCACCAGCAGGTGGAGAAACTTGCCCTGGAGCGGCGAAACGTCGATGACCGGAAGGCCGGCCTTGCGATTGGCCCGGAGCGCGGCGTTAAGCTGCGCGTCGGCCGGAGCGAGCAGATCGCCGAAGTAACCATCGACCGCGGTCCACACCGGTTTTGCGCGCTTGAGGTTTGCCCGCGGACGACCGCCGCCGGCGCGGCTTCCGGTTTTGCGATTCCTGCCTGGATGACTTCCGGTTTTTGACGCCGCCATCTACTTCTCCCGCGCCACAATGAAGTCGGGCACCCAGAGCAGGGCGCGCTTGAAATCCGTATCGGCGAGAGGCGCAAGCGCCTGCCGCGACTGCTCCGCATAGCGGTAAGCGGCGGCCATGGCGTATTCCACTGAGCCGCTGCGCATCAAGATCTCCCGAATCTGCTGGCGGCCGACGTACTCGAAACTGCGGTCGTCGAGCACGCGCTGAATGGCCTTGCGGTCGGCCGCGGTGCCGTGATCGAAGGCGTGAATCACGGCCAGCGTGGCTTTGCCCTCGCGCAAATCGCTGGCCACGGGCTTGCCCAGCACTTCTTCGGTGGCGGTCAGGTCGAGCACGTCATCGACAATCTGGAACGCCAGGCCCACGGCGCGGCCATAGGCCGCTAGGCTCGTTTCTTCTGAGTCGGTTGCCTGGGCGAGCACCGATCCAAGACGCATGGAAATCGAAAACAGGCACGCCGTCTTGCGGAAGATAAGGTCGTAATACTCGGCCTCGGAGACGGCCTTGCCGAGCTTTTGAATCTGCAGCAGCTCGCCCTCGACCATCTGCTGGGTGAGGCCGATGAGCAGGTCGAGCACGCGCAGATTCTTCTCTTCGAGCGCCACCTTGAAAGCCTGCATGTAAAGCCAGTCGCCGGCCAGCACGCACTTCTCGTTGCCCCAGGTGGTGTTCGCCGAGGGCCGCCCGCGCCGCGTATCGGCGCCGTCGATGATGTCGTCGTGCACCAGCGTTGCGGTGTGCACCATCTCCACCACCGCTCCCAGACGCACGGCGCCATGGCCCGAATAGCCCAACTGGTGCGCGGCCAGCAGCAGCAGCGAGGGGCGAATGCGCTTGCCGCCGCCCTCGCGCAGGTATTCAGCAATCTCCGTAATCGTGCTGACGCTGGAAGCCGCGTCGCGGGCCAGTTCCTGCTCGATCGCAACGAGATCTTCGCGCAGCAGCTCGAAGACCTCCTTCGCCGTCGCTATGGTCAGTGTGCTCAAAGTTCTCCGCTTCTTGGATTCTCCAACAACTCGATCGGGCGCCGCGTTTTTTGCGGCTAGGATGGGTTCATCAATTCGTCCGGTAATTCGTGAACGTCAACTCCACACCCAGATCCTTGCCGCGCAGCATGGCAATAATCGCCTGCAGCTCATCGCGGTCCTTGCTCGTTATTCTGACTGTATCGCCCTGAATGCTGGCCTGCGCCTTCTTTTTTGAGTCCTTGACGAGCTTCACGATCTCTTTTGCCCGTTCGATCGGAATCCCCTGCTGCAGGCTGATCTTCTGGCGCACGCTCTGGCCGGCCGCGGGCTCGATCTTTCCATAGGTGAGATTCTTGAGCGAAACCCCGCGCTTGACCAGCTTCTGGCCCAGAATCTCTTTTACCGCCTCCAGTTTGTACTCGCCCGCCGAGGCAAGCTGAATGGCGTCGTTGCCCTCAAGACTGACCTCGGAATGGGAATCCTTCAGATCGAAGCGCTGGCGAATCTCCTTGAGCGCCTGGTCAATGGCGTTGCGGACTTCCTGGATGTCCACTTTGCTGACGATGTCGAACGAATTGTCCTGGGCCATTTCCTGTTTCCTTCAAAATTCCAAAGCGCCGGGTCCACAGTACTCAGTTTCCCACGCCGGGCAGCTTAAACAGCCGGAAAAAGTTTTTCGTGGTGGCAGCGGCAATCTCTTCTTCCGCGACGTTATGCAATCCTGCCAGAGTTTGGGCGGTTTGCGCAACGAGGGCCGGCTCGTTGCGCTTGCCGCGATGGGACGCCGGAGCCAGCCAGGGCGCATCGGTTTCCACCAGCACGCCGTCCAGCGGCACGTGCGCGGCCACTTCGCGCAGGGCCTGGGCCTTGGGGTAGGTGAGATTGCCGGCAAAAGAAATGAGAAATCCCAAATCCAGTGAGCGCCGCGCCTCGTCCCATCCGCCGCCAAAGCAGTGCATGATGCCGCCCAGGCCGGTCCCGGCCCAATGCTCCTCCAAAACGGGAAATAGATCGTTCCATGCGTCGGCCGTTTCGTTCGTGCCCCGGCAGTGGATGAGGATGGGCCGTTTGCGCGCCGCCGCAATCTCAATCTGTGTGACGAGCCCGGCGCGCTGCACTTCGCGCGCCGCACCCTCATGATAGTAGTCCAGGCCGATCTCGCCGCAGGCGATCGTTTCGGGCTCGGCCAGCAGCGAGTCGAGCCTGGCGAGCGCGGAGTCGTCAAGTTCCGGCGTGGTGTGCGGATAGACGCCGGCGCTCGCGTAGAGCCGCGGCAGTTTGGCCCCGGCCTCCCGCTGCCCGTTGAACTCGCGGCAAATGTCGAGCGCCTGATGCATCTGGGCCGGCCCCTCGCCGATGCCGATCGAGAGCACCGCGCCCACGCCGGCCTCGAACGCGCGGCGCAACATGGCTTCGCGGTCGTCCGCGTAGCGCTCGCTGTCCAGGTGGGCGTGGGAATCGATCAGCAAGGGGTGACCTCTACTTCAGCCGCGCGCCCAGCGGAACTTCTTCGAGAAACCCTGCCAGCACCGGCGCGCCATCTTCAAGCGACGCAGCCAGCAACATGCCGTTCGATTCCAGGCCCCGCATCTTGCGCGGCGCCAGATTGGCGACGATCACGATCTTGCGGCCGATCAGTTTTTCCGGTTCGTAATACTGCGCAATGCCCGCCAGAATCTGGCGCTTCTCGTAGCCCAGATCCACTTCAAGCTTGAGCAGTTTGTCGGCCTTGGGCACGCGCTCCGCCACCAGGATTTGCGCGACCCTCAGATCGACCTTGGCGAAGTCGTCGATGGTGATGTGCTGCTCCTCCCCCTCCGGGGCCGGCGCTTCCGCCGCATTGGCCGGGGCCGGCGGTTCGCTCGCAGCCGGAGCCGATGGCTTCTCGCCAAACTTCAAGTAAGAATGCACTCCGGGAATTCTCGCCGCCGGGGATTCATGAACGGCCTGGGGCGCGCTGGGTTGGGGCGCCTGGGGCTTCTCCGCAGCCGGTGCGTGCGCCGCTTGTGGCGCGGTCTTGGCCTCGCCCGTGCTCCCGCTCGCCGCTTCCACCACGCTGCGATTGTTCTCGTCTTCAAGATTCTGCATAAGCTCGATTGCATCCTTCTCCGCGCGGGGAAACAGCGGCGCGGGTTCGCCAAATTTCGTGCCGGCCTTCAATCCGCCCCACGCGAGACTTCTTAGAAATGCTTGCTTTGCCGCGTCCTCAATCTCGCCCAGCCCAAGCTGCCGCCAGACCTTGGCGGCCGCATCCGGCAAAACGGGATAGACCAGCGCCGTGACGATGCGGATGGCCTCGGCCGCCGTAGCCAGAACGCGCGCCTGCAATGCTGCGTGGTCCGCATCGCTACGCTCGGCGGGCTTCTTCCAGGGCGCGTTGGCGGTCAGGTAGCCGTCGGTTTGCGCCACCAACAGCCACACGCTCGTCAGAGCCTCAGAGAAGTTCAACTCATTGAAAAGGCGTTCAAATTCCTGAATGGTGAACTCGGCACGCACACGCAAGCTAATCTGATCGGGATATTCCGCGTGGGGATCCAATATCTCCGGCGCCACCCCACCAAAGTACTTGTGCACCATGTTCACCACGCGGCTCACCAGGTTGCCGTAGCCGTTGGCCAGGTCGCCGTTGTGGCGCTGCACCAGCGCGTCGAAGGAAAAATTCCCATCTTGCCCGAAAGGAATTTCGCGCAGCAGAAAATAGCGCAGCGCATCGGCGCCCAAGACCTCCTGCACGGTCTCCGCGCGCACAATGTTGCCCCGCGACTTCGACATCTTGCCCTGGTCGAAGAGCAGCCACCCGTTGGCCCGCACCGAGCGCGGCACTTCGATGCCCGCGGCCATCAAAAACGCCGGCCAGTAGACGCAATGAAAACGGCTGATCTCTTTGCCGATCAGGTGCATGTCCGCCGGCCAGAATTTTTCAAATTTCTTCTTGTCCGCCGCGTCGTCCGACCCGTAGCCAAGCGCCGCAATATAGTTGGCGAGCGCGTCCAGCCACACGTAGATCACGTGCTTTTCGTCGCCCGGCACCGGAATGCCCCAGGTGAATCCGGTGCGGCTCACGGAAAGATCTTTCAGGCCGCCGCGCACAAACGAGACCACCTCGCGCCGCGTCGACTCCGGACCCATGAAGCCGGGATTGGCCTCGTAAAACTCCAGCAGCTTGCGCTCGAAGGCCGAGAGCTTGAAGAAATAGTTCTCCTCGCTCACCGTCTCCGTCATGCGCCCGCAATCGGGGCAGGGCGTGCCCGGAGGCCCGTCGACATAGGCCTCGTCGAAGATGCAATATTGTCCGCTGTACGCGCCTTTGTAGATGAATCCGCGCTCGCGCAGCGTTTGGAACAGATGCTGCACGCCGCGTTTGTGGCGCTCCTCGGTGGTGCGGATGAAGTCGTCGTAGGTCAAGCCCAGCCGGTCCCACAGGCCGCGGAATTCGGCTGCAATCGCGGTGGCAAACTCCTGCGGCGTGCGCCCGGCCAGTTTGGCAGAGCGCTCGATCTTCTGCCCGTGCTCATCGGTGCCGGTCAAAAACCACGTCTCGATGCCCTGCGCCCGCTTGCGCCGCGCAATGGCGTCGCAGACGATGGTCGAATAAGCGTGGCCCAGGTGCGGCCGCGCGTTCACGTAATAGATGGGCGTGGTCAGATAGAAACGGTTTTCGCTGGAGGCGGAATCGGCCATGGGCGGGATGACGCTCGCATTTCGCCCGGACCTCAGGCGAGAATCTTCACTCGACACTACCCTTCAATCTTAGGTTGCCGAGGCGCAAGCGTCAAACCCGGCCGCAAGCGCCCGCTCTGTTAGAATCACCTTGAAAATCAAGGATTTTCGAGGCATTGCGACGTGGTCCTGGAACAGCAGACGAGGCTCGGAGAGGCCCTCCGCGCCGTTTTGAAACTGAAGTACGATCTCGAGCTGGAGCACATTCCGCTGGAGACGCCGCCCGATCTGCGCCTGGGCGAAATCGCTACGCCGGTTGCCTTTGAGCTGGCCCGCAAGCTGCGCAAGGCGCCCAAGATCATCGCGCAGGAGATTGTCTCCGCGCTCGCCACAGTCGAGGGCTTCGCCGGGTTCGAGGTGGCCGGCGCAGGATACATCAACGCATTCCTCGACCGCGCGGCGGCGGTTCGTGCGGCAGCCGGCATCCCATCCCGCCTTGGCGGCAAGAACGGGAACGCCGCGACGGTAGGGCGCCCAGGCCACGTGCTGGTGGAACATACCAGCATCAATCCCAACAAGGCCGCGCACATCGGCCACCTGCGCAACGCCATTCTCGGCGACACCTTCGTGCGCCTGCTGCGCGCCGCGGGCCACAAAGTAGATGTGCAGAATTACATCGACAACACCGGCGTGCAGGTGGCCGATGTGGTGGTGGGCTTTCTGCATCTCGACGGAAAATCGCTGGCCGAAGTTCGCCAACTGATCGAGCGATCGTCAGCGTTTCCTTCTCATCAGGCTTTCGCCTCATCCGCGCAGCATCGGGCCACGGCTTCGCCGGCTTTGTATCAGGGCACGGCTTCAGTCGTGCCGAAAGAAGCGCAAAATGATGCCGCGGCTTTAGCCCCCGCGGCAGTTCAACCCTTCGACTATTACTGCTGGGATCTCTACGCAAAGACCTCGCAGTGGTACAGCGAAGGTACAGCCGACGAGCAGACTGCCCGCAAGAAGCTGCGGCTCGATACGCTGCACCGCATTGAAGAGGGCAATAACGAGACGGCGGAAATAGCCGAGCTGATTTCGACGGCGGTGCTGCGCCGCCATCTTGAAACCATGCTGCGCCTCGGCATCGAATACGATTTTCTGCCCCGCGAGAGCGAGATCCTGCACCTCAAATTCTGGGAAGCGGCCTTCGAGCAGTTGAAGCAATCCGGCGTGCTCTATTTCGAGAGCGAAGGCAAGAACAAAGGCTGCTGGGTAATGACGCGGCCGGGCGGCGAGAGTGCGGAAGGCGAGACGGACGAAGATGCCAAAGTCATTGTGCGCTCGAATGCCACGGTGACCTACGTGGGCAAGGACATCGCCTATCACCTTTGGAAATTCGGCCTGCTGGGCCGTGACTTCGGCTACCAGCCGTTTTTCGCTTACCCCGATCACGAGTGTTGGATTTCTTCCGTCCGCGGCCAGGAAAACCATCCGCACTTCGGCGGCGCGCAGGCCATCTACAACGTGATCGACTCGCGCCAGTCGGACCCGCAGGCCAACGTGATTCAGGCGCTGCGCGGCATGGGCCACAACGCCGAGGCCGACCGTTACACCCACTTCAGTTACGAGATGGTGGCGCTCACGCCGCGCTGCGCGGTCGAGCTGGGCTATGACGTTTCGCCCGAAGATCAGGCCCGGCCCTACATTGAAGTGAGCGGCCGCAAAGGCTTCGGCGTGAAGGCCGACGACCTGATCGACAAGCTCATCGCGGCCACGCGCGCCGAAGTGGACGCGCGCCAGACCGGCGGAACCGGCGAGAATGCTGAAACCGAGCGTCAGAGGATCGCCGCACAGATCGCCATCGGCGCGCTGCGCTACTTCATGCTCAAGTACACGCGCAATTCCGTCATCGCCTTCGACTTCAAAGATGCGCTCAGCTTCGAAGGCGAGACCGGCCCCTACATTCAATACGCCGTGGTTCGCATTCGCAACATCTTTCGCAAGGGAGGTACGACGCCGGAAGCGGTGCTGGCTGAATTTGCGAGGCCAGCGAGTCAGCAAGTCGGCGAGTCAGCGAGTCAGCAGTCCAGCGCCGACGCGGTTGCTTTACTGCAAAGCCCTGCCAAAGGCACGGAGTGTCAGGGCACGACTTCAGTCGTGCCGCAAGCAGCGCAAAAAGATGCGAGGGCTTTAGCCCCTGCCGGTTCGCTGGCAGCGTGGCTCGATGGCGAGGCAAACGAGGACATCTGGGCGCTGTGGCTGCGCGCCGGCCGCTTTTCCCTGGTTTTGGATCAGTGCATCGCCGCGTCGGAACCCGCCTATCTCGCCAAGCACGCCTTCCAACTGGCGCAGGAGTTCAACAACTTCTATCACAAGCACCACATCCTCACCGAAGAAGACCCGCAGCGCAAAACGTTTCTGCTCGCCACTGCCGCCGTCGCTCTACGCGAGCTCGTCACAGCGCTCGCGTTGCTCGGAATTGAAAGTCCGGAAGCGATGTAATGGCAGCTTTCAGCTTTTAGCTCTCAGCTTCCAGCCAGGGCGCCCCAGGGTCCGGATTTTCGGACCTGGGACGGCACAGCACTCGCGTCACAGCGCGTCGATCAGATCTGAATTTGCACTTTGAATGACCGCGCTTTGTCGGCGGCGAACTCGAAGGCCTTCACCGACTCTTGCAGAGGAAAAATGCCGTTGACCAGCGGCCGCAAATCCACGCGGCCCGCGGCCACCAAACGAATCGCCTCGTCGAAGACGTTCCCGTAGCGCATCGAGCCGATCAGGTTAATCTCCTTGTTCATCAGCTTGTTCGCCGGCAGCGGAATATCCGCGGCGCCGAGCGTGCCGATCTGCACGATGGTTCCGCCGGGCCGCACCAGATCGAAGGCGCTGCGCAGCGCGGGCGGCGCGCCGGATGCTTCAAAAATGAAGTCAAATCCGTCGCCGCTCAACTCGCGCGCCAGGCCGGAAAAATCCGCAACCGAAGGATCGAGAATCGCGTCGATGCCCAGCTCCGCGGCCTTCTCGCGCCGCGCCGGCACAAGGTCGCTGATGGCCACCGGCGCCCCGCCAAAGGCGCGTGCCGTAATGGCCGCGAGCAGCCCGATGGCGCCCGCCCCGGTGACCAGCACGCGCCGGCCCGACACCGACCCCGCGCGCTTGACCGCGTGCAAAGCCACGGCGAACGGCTCCATCATCGCGCCCAGGCTCTCGTCCACATGGTCGGGCAGCACATGGCACTGATCGGCGCGCACGGCGACAAACTCCGCCAGGCCGCCATTGGTGGGCGGCGTGGTGCTGGCGCTGCCCAGCATGACGGTTTTGGCGCAGAGGTTGATGCGGCCCGATTTGCAGAACTCGCAAAACCCGCAAGCACGCGCCGGATTGACGGCCACGCGCTGGCCTACGCGCACGCTGTCCACATCGCCGGCAACGGCGGCGACCTCCGCCATTACCTCGTGGCCGAGAACGAACGGCCGATCGGGAACAAAGGCCGCGCAGTAGCCGTGCTCGTAATAGTGCTGATCGGAGCCGCAGATGCCCACCAGCCGGCTGCGCAGCAGCACCATTCCGGGCAGCAACTCGGGATTGCGAATCGGCTCCACCCGGATATCGCGCGGGCCGTAGAGGACAGCGGCTTTCATGGCAAGACCTCCGGATCAGCATAGCGCGCCCTGGCGCGATTCTGAGGATGTGCAGGTAGAGAGCCAGACGCTGGAGGCGCCGGAAATTACGCCGATGATCGACGGCGTGACGTTTTAGCGGTCGGTTGGTATTCGCGGTATCCCAGGTCCCAGAAGCGGGACCTGGGGCACCCGGCGATGGACAGTGGTCATTGGTCGGTAGAGCCGGCGTCCTTTTTTCGGGTTTTGCAGGGTGGTGCAGAGTTTTAACGAGGTTTGCAGGGTCGCCGATTTGGCAAATCATTGATTAAAAACCAGTTAGCCCAAGAATGAGCCATTTTGCGGGGGGAGGGGTGGGTGGAACAGGGACCGGTACGGACCGGGAACATTCCTCACGGAAGAAGCCGAGTATTCCTCGCATTCATTGTGCGCCAAGAGGGCGAAATTTTGTGCAACGCGGGCCGGTTCGGCCGTCCCTACGGGACGGTGTGGTTTGTTTGCCGCCGATCCCAGGATTTCATCCTGGGCTATTATCGGTTCTCCCTACGGGAGAGAACGGTTGCGGCGGGGCTGGCGGCGCGCTGTCCGAGGTTTCATCCGCCGCGGCGGACGAGGCCTGGGCCATCCGGCTCGGCACAATGCTCCGCGATGAGCTAAGTTGAATGTGGCTATTCGATCGGGGAAGATTATATGGCCCGTCATTCCGGCTACCGACCGCCTTCGACAGCGGTCAGGTGCGACAACCCGAAATGTAATGCGCTTTACGAAGTCCCGAACCTGCTGGGCGGGCATACGTTCACATGTAAGAAATGCGGCAGCCGAGTGACCATCCGCGATGTATCGGTTTGGCAGGAACGTCCCAGAGGATCTCTATTCAGGGGGCTATTCAAGTGGCGTCAACGCAAAATCTCCAACACGCCGCTCGTGGATAAGATCGTCGCGGCTAGCGATCGGCGACCGATTCCCGTGGCAAAGGTCATTCTTGTCGGCCTTCTCCTAGTTTTCGCGGCCGTCGGGCTCTGGATTTGGCTTTCGGGGAATCCGAGGGCTCGGTTCTGAGATCGGGTAGGAACGGCTCTCAACCAATTGCGAGGGCTAGAGGGCTTAAGGCTAGAAGCTGGCAGTTCTAGTCCCGCTTGCGCCGCTGGTGCGTGGAGGGAATATTCATATCCTCGCGATACTTGGCCACGGTGCGGCGGGTGAGCTGGATGCCCTGCGATTGCAGCATGGCGGCGAGCTGATCGTCGGTGAGCGGGTGGCGCGGGTCTTCGTCTTCAATCAGTTTTTTCACCTTGCGCTTCAAGACCAGCAGCGGCGTATCGGCGCCTTCGGGGCCGTTGGCGCCTTCGGAAAAGAAGGAGCGCAGCTCCAGCACGCCCTGCGGCGTGTGCGCATATTTGTTGGCCACGGCGCGGCTCACCGTGGAAGGGTGAACGCCGATCTCTTCGGCCACTTCCTTGATCATCATGGGGCGCAGGCCCTCGACGCCGCGCTCGAGAAAATCCTGCTGGCGGCGCACAATCACCTCGCAGGTGCGCAGGATGGTGCTCTTGCGCTGGGCGATATTGCGCATCAGTTGCAGCGCGGAGCGGAACCGCTCCTTCACATAATCCTTGACTTCCTTGTCGGTGGTCTCCGAGATCAGCATGCGCCGGTAGCGCTGGCTCAAGCGCAGGCTGGGCAGGTCTTCCTCGTTCATGGAGACGGTCCACTCGCCGCCGCGCTTCACAAACACCACATCGGGCTCGATCAGCCGGGTCTGCTCGCGGTTGTACAAAAGTCCGGGCCGCGGGTCGAGGGTGCGGATGAACTCGATGGCGGCATGAGCCTCCTCGGCCGATACCTGGGCGGCGCGGGCCAGGTCTTTCACGTCGCGCTTCTGCAGCAGATGCAAGTGACGGTCCACAATCGCCGCCGCCACCTCCATGCTGCGCCGCCGCGCCTCCAGTTGCTCCTCGGCCTCGGCGCGAAATCCGCGATGCGGATCCGGATGCGGGTCGTCCGCGGTCTCCGCCGGCCGCTTGGCGTACAAATGGCCAAACTCGTGCTGCTGGGCGGCAATCTGCAACAGCAGGCACTCGCGCAGATCGCGGGCCGCCACTCCGGCGGGGTCGAGCCCCTGCACCAGTTCGATGGCCCGGCGCACCAGGTCGAGAGCCGTTGCAGTCTCCGGGGAGTGGCCGTTCTCGTGCGCCGGCGCCGGGGCATACTGCGCGCAGGCGGCGGCCAGCTCCTCGTCGCTCGCCGCCAGGTAGCCCTCCTGGTCCAGATTGCCGATGACCAGCTCCGCGGCGTCGCGCAGCTTCCGGTCGAGGCTCAGAGATCCCAACTGCCACGCCAGGTGATCGGACAGGGTCGTAGGTTGAGAGAGAAAGTTCTCGAACGAGGGCTTCTCGCTGTCTTCATAGTCAGGCTGCGTGCGATAGCCGGGGTCAAGATAGTCCTTGAAGTACGATCCAAAATCGATCTCGCTGAATACATCCTTGGGTGGGGCCGCCGTCTCCTCAACGCCGCGTTCCAGGCGCTCTTCGCGGCCCGCGACCGCATCCAGCATCGGAACCGATTCGTCAATCTCCTCCAGGACGGGATTTTCCACCATCTCGGCATCGATCATCTCCTTCAGCTCGAGCTTATTCAGGGCAAGAACGCTCACCATCTGCATCAGGCCCGGCGTCAGCACCTGACGTTGCGCGACTTTGAGACTCAATCTGGGTTGCAGCAGCGCCATAAATGGAATTCGTTCCCCGTTTGGACCTAATGTAAGTGTAATCGTGTGAGAAAAAGCTTAAAGCGAAAAACGTCTCACATCCAATCACTCGTTTTGGTCACCCGTTCCGGATTGGGCTACGATCCCTCGCGGAGTTTCTGCCCGGAATCTGCCCTCCTCCGCCGCGCGGCGCCGTGAACGGCGAATCCGCCGCAGCCGCTCTCATCCCAGGGAAAATCCCTCGCCCAGGTAGACGCGCCGCACCTCCATGTCGTTTCCCAGCTCGTGGGGCGTGCCGGCGCGAAAGATCTTGCCTTCAGCAATAATGTACGCCCGATCGGTGACGCTGAGGGTTTCGCGGACGTTATGGTCGGTGATCAGGATGCCGATTCCGCCCGCCTTCAGGTCGAAGATGATCTTTTGCAGCTCCAGCACGGCGATGGGATCGATGCCGCTGAAAGGCTCGTCGAGCAGGATGAACTTGGGCTGGATGCACAAGGCGCGGGCAATCTCCACGCGCCGCCGCTCGCCGCCGGATAGCGCGTAGCCGCGGGTGGTGCGGATATGGCCGAGGTTGAGCTGGTTGATGAGCCGGTCAGCGCGGGTGCGGCGCTCGCGGTTGTCGAGGGGCTGCGCTTCAAGCACCGCCAGAATATTCTCCTCAACCGTAAGCTTGCGGAAGATGGAAGGCTCCTGGGGCAGGTAGCTGATGCCGAAGTTGCGCGCGCGCAGGTACATGGGCAGCCGCGTGATGTCGGTGGAGTCAACCATCACGCGCCCGGTTTCAGGCGCAACCAGGCCCACGATCATATAAAAGCAGGTGGTTTTGCCGGCCCCGTTCGGACCCAGCAGCCCCACCACTTCGCCGCGGGTGATTTTCAGATTGACCCCTCGGACCACCTGCCGTCCTTTGTAGGTCTTGCCGATTCCCTCGGCAGTGAGTGTCTCCATCGATCGCTATGGCTCGCTTCTGCCGCTATTTCGGCGCGGTCGTCTCGGTTCGGGTCTCCTGAGCGCCGCCTTCGATACTGACGCTATCATCGCGGCTATCGAAAATCAAAGCCTCGCCGGTTACGCTGCCGCGCTCGGGATCGGTCAGCCTGGGCGGCGAAGCGGCGCTTCCGGTGAGCACAAATTTGCCGTCCGCGCCGGTGTAAACCAACTGCTCGCCGACGCCGCGCCGGCCCTGTGAGGTGACTGTGACGCGGCCGGTGGCCGTCATCCGGTCCACTTGCGCCTGGCCGCCCGCATGGCCGGCCTGCCCTTGCGAACCCGCGGGCATGAGGAGCAGGTCGACCTGATCGGAAACCGACTTCGCATCCCCCATTTCGGCAACCACGATTCCCATTGCGCCTGCGCGCATCACGGCTCTGTGCTCGGCGTCGGAATACAGAAAGTCGCCCCCGCGCACCCGGATCACCCCGACTGCGGGCGCCTTCCCACCGGCTTCCCGCTGGGCGTTCCGGCTGGATTGCGGTCCGGCTGGATCTGCCGGCGGGCTCGCGATGAGAAGCGCGACCGTCACCGGACCGGCGGCCACGGAGCCCTGCGCGGCCAGCATCTGCCTCTGGCGATCAAGCACAATCACCGGCCCGCTGATGGAATCGGCTCCTTGCCACAGGCGCGCGTTTCCGCGGAAGGCGGCCCTCCCGGTGGATTGATTCAGTTGCGCTTCAGAGGCGATGACGTGCGCCGGTCCATGCCCGCCCAGCGGGGCAAACCCGGAATCGCCCGCGGAAGCCGCCGGCTGGGGGTCTCCGCTCTGCCCTGCGTTCCAATACGTGGCCTTCACGTTCCCGTGCGCAAATGCTTCGCCGGACTGCCGCGAAATGTCGATTCTTTCGGCCGTGAGCTGCGACCCGTTGTTTTCGATCCGCGGGCTCACGGTCAGATGCAGCCACTGCCCTTCATCCTGGTAAACGGCCTTGCCCGCCCAGGCCCGGATGGGCGCCATGGGGCGCGGGCCGGGCGCGGGCTGCTGGGTGAGCGCCACGTGGCCCTCGAGATCGGCCCATTGCACTTCAGCCGCGCCGGCGAAAGCACTTGCGGCCCCAGGCGCCGCCGCATTCCCCGCGCCCTGCGCCGTTCCGGACCCCGGCGCTCCGGGCGGGGCAAAGTGCGCCTCCAGCCGGTCGCCGCTCGCGCTCTCGCGCGCCCCGGCCTCCGTCGTCTGCTCCATGCCGGTCTGGCCCACGCCGGTGAGCGCCGTCAGCGCCGAGTCCGGTCCGAACTCTCCGACGACGCGATTGGCGGCCAGCCGCGAAGGCAGGGGCGCCCCATTTCCGCGCTGGCTCAGGCCGGTGATGACCACCCCGCCCGATCCCTCAAGAGCGGCCGGCTCAACCCGGCCCTGACCCGCATCCCGGAATTCCAAATCCGCTACGGGAGAACGCCAGGTGCGGCTCACCGTGAGGGGCGCGGACTGCGCATTCGCCGCCGGGCTGGTCTCTTCGCTGCGCATCTCTACGCCGCGCTCCAGGTGCGCATGGCGCAGTTGGCCCTGCGCCGCGAACTCAAGCTCCATGGTGGGTGCGGTCCCCCGCACCGTCCGCGCACCTTCTACTGAACTCATGGTCACGCCGCCCTCGAGATGCCCGTGGCGCGGCTGGTTGCGCTCGTTGAAATCCATGGCGCCGGCGGGAGCTGCCAGATGGCCTCCGGCCGCGGTGAGCAGCGAAAATCCGCCCGTCGCCTCCAGGCGCACGGCCGTCCCATCGTTGCGGAAGAGGATCTGCGCCTCCGCGGCCGTCGCGTGGCCGCCGCGATAATCGGCCGCCGCGTCGCGCAGCGTGCAGAGATTCGAGTCGCGGTAGAACTCCGCGTGCCCGGCGTGCAGCTCGACCGGGTTGGCGCCGCGCCGCGTGGCCAGCTCCACGTTGCGATCGAGCAACAGAACGCCGCGCTGCGAGTCGTAGCTGGCGCCCAGCGAGCTGCCGCTGCCCTGCAGCATCGTAAAATCTACGCGCTGCGCCGTCGTCACCAGGCCGCTCTCCTGGTCGAAAATCAGGCCGCTGGTCCTCACGTAAATGTCGCCGTTGGACGCGGTTTGCCCGGCCGAGGCAAGTGCGCCGGGCTTCGACGCGCCGCCGGCCGCCTGCCCCGGAGCGGCCCTGGGCGCGGCGGCCGGCGCCACGCCGGGACGCATCAGCGTAATCTCCACCGGCCCCGCGGCTGTGGCCGTGCCGGCTTTCTGGTCGTACTCGAACTCGTTGCCTTCAATGCGGTCCACGCGGTCGCCCTGGGGGGCGTAGAGCTCGATTTTCACGTCGTGCAGCTGGGCGTGATCGTTCTTCAATTGCACCACTTTCGAGGCGTGAATCTTGAACAGAGTGTGCCCGCCGTGCGCCTGTGTGTAGGTGACGCCGTTGGCCTCCTGCTCGATGTCGATGCCCAGGCGCTTGGGAATATCGCGGCCGCTGAACGGGCTCTTGAACCTGCCGATGGCGAGAAAAACGCACAGCGCGACCACCAGCAGCACGCCCGCGGCCAGCACCAGCGTCCGGATTCGCTCGATGGTGAACCGCACCGGTCAGTTCCTCATTCCCAGCCGCGCCGCCAGCCGCTGGGCAAGGCTCTCGCCCAGCTCGCTCCACAACAGGCGCGCGGTGGCGCCCGAATCTTTCTCGAGGGCTGCGGTCAGCTCGACAAGCTGGCGCACATTTTCTCCCACGTGGCGCGCGCCCACCTCATCCAGGTCGGCGTCTTCCTCGAGGAATGGCGCATCGGTGCCGAAGTCGATGCGGATGTGCCCATCCTGCTCGTAGGCGCCCTCTTCGAAGAGCGGCCCAAAACCCGTAACCCGCACCAGGCGCGGCTCGCGCACCCAGCGGGGATCGAGGCCCTGAGGACTTTCGAGTTCCCAGAGCGACCAGCCGATCTGAAATTCGTAAGCGTAGTCGTCGTGGAGCAGTTCCAGGGCTTCTTCGACCGCCTGGCGCGGGTCAATACCACGATCCGGGCCGCGTGCCCCGTGCCCATAAACCCGCTGAAACACCGGCGGCTCGCTCCAGTTCACCGGCCACACCGTGGCGGCGTACACGCGCGCCTCGCCGCCATGCGCGGCAAAGGCGCCCAGCACCGCCGTCAGCTTGTCGGGGAGCGCCGCAAGGCGCAGGTTGGGGTACCAGAGACTCAGATAAAGCGTGTCAGACATCTCTCTTGATTTTAGACGCGAGGGGGTGGAGTGGGGATTCGCACCGCGATGTACACTCGTGCCATGCAAAAGCCCGGCTTTCGCTCCGCTCCCGGAATGTCTCTTGCCTTCACCGCGCTTGCCTTTGCCCTCGCTGCCTGCCGTGCGCAGCAGCCAGGCGACGGCCACCAGCAGTTTGCCGATCTGGGCGCGTGCAAGCTGGCGAGTGGCCAGCGCATCGACCCTTGCCGCCTGGGCTACCGGACCTGGGGCACGCTGAATGCGGAGCGTTCGAATGCGGTGCTGTTTCCGACGTGGTTTTCCGGCGTGAGCGCGGACCTGAACGATGCGGTGAGTGCGAGTGGGCTGGTCGACCCCGCGAAATATTTCGTGATCCTGGTCGATGCGCTGGGGGACGGCGTTTCTTCTTCGCCTTCCAATTCCGCAACGCAGCACGGGCCCGATTTTCCCGCCTTTACGATTCAGGACATGGTGAATGCCGAGCACCGGCTGGTTACCGAGACCTTGGACCTCAAACATCTTCACGCGGTGATGGGGATCTCGATGGGCGGCATCCAGACCTTCGAGTGGATGGTTGATTATCCGGAATTCATGGACCAGGCGATTCCGCTGGTGGGTTCACCGAAGCCGAACAGCCGCGACCTGCTGCTTTATCGGGCCGATATGGATGCGGTGAAGACGGACCCCGCGTGGCAGCACGGCCGCTACACCAGGCGGCCGCCGGTGAGCGGCGCAGAATTGATCTGGGCGCTGAACCTGACCACGGCGACGAATTACGAGCGCACGCATACGCTCCCGCAGTTCGACGCCGAATATGGGAAGTACACGAGCAATGGGATTCTGCCCTTCGACGCCAACGACTGGCTCGCGCAACTGGATGCCATTGTCCATCACGACGTGGCGCATGGCGGCAACGTGGAAGACGCGGCGAAGCGCGTGAAGGCCAGGGTCCTGGTGGTCTCTTCGGCGCAGGATCAGATGGTCAACCCGCAGCCCGCGCTCGATTTCGCGCATCGGATCGGCGCAAAGACGCTGGTGCTCGAAGGCGACTGCGGGCATCGGGCGATCGGCTGCGAAGCCGCCACGCTGAACCCCGCGGTGCGCGCCTTCCTGGATGGAAAATAGCGAAGTCTCGCGCCGAAGATGGGGCGCCCCAAATCCAACTGGATGCGGGTACCGCACCTTCAAAGAAATCCGGGTACCCCACCTCCAAAGAAACGCGGGTGCCCCACCTTCGCCGCGTCTTTGTTTTTGCGGCTAAGGTGGGATACAAATATCTACAGCTTTTTATCCCGTCACAATCTCGCTGAAGTCGGCGATGCCGGAAAAGCCGCGCAGCACTTCGTCGATGAGCCCAAGATGCGCGCCACGCACCTGGGGATCGGGATCGAGAACCATCACCTTGTCGAAGAAGGTGTCGACGACCGGGCGTAGCGTGGCGATGAGGGCGAGGGCATCGGAATAGGCGCGCTGCTCGCGGAGTTTGGCGACCTCGGGCGCGAGAGCCGCCGCGGCGCCGGCGAGGCGGTGAGCTTCGTCGGCGAGCCGGATGTTGTTTGCCGAGCCAATCGCGTAGCCTTTTTCTTCGGCCTGGCGCAGGATGTTCTTGATGCGCTTGAAGGCTGCGGAGATGGCGGCGAAATCTTCCGAGCCGCGTACGGCGGTCAGCGCTTGGGCGCGGGCGATGGCGTCGCGCACGTCGTTCGCGTCCGCGGCCAGCACGGCGTTGACCACGTCGTAGGCGAAGCCGCGCACGTCCTTGAGGTAGAAGTGCAGGCGCTCGCGCAGGAAGGCAGCAGCCTGCTCCCGACTTGTTGGGTGCCCCACCCTCGCGGCGTCTTTGTTTTTGCCGCTAGGGTGGGAAGGCAGTTGACCCTCCGCCTCCACATCGCCGGCATTCAACACATCGCTCAGCGTGAGCGGCAATTCAGATTCCGCCAGAATTTTGACAATGGCGTTGGCCGCGCGCCGCAGAGCAAACGGGTCCTTCGAGCCCGAGGGCGCGTTGCCGATGCCGAACATCGCCGTGATGGTCTGGATTCGGTCGGCGAGGCCGAGCAACTGGCCCTCGACTGACACCGGAATCTCATCTTCCGTCGAAGCCGGCGTGTACTGCTCATAAATTGCCAGCGCAACCCGCTCGCCCAGTCCCTGCGCGCGCGCATACAGGCCGCCGATGACGCCTTGCAGTTCGGTGAACTCCTTCACCAGCTCCGTGGTGAGATCGGATTTCGCGAGCAGTGTCGCTGTCTCAAGCGCCTTCCATTCGCAATTCAATTCGTGCGGCTGCGAAATCGCGGCGTAGAGCTGCTTCACTGCCGCAAGGTTCTGCTCCGTCTTCCAGTGATAGCTGCCCAGCTCCTTCTGGAACGTGACATGCTTCAGGCTCTCGACGCGATCGGCGAGTGGCGTCTTCTGGTCGAAGTCCCAGAAGAAGCGTGCGTCCTTGAAGCGCGCGCGCAGCACCCGCGCATTGCCGTAGCGAATGATGGCCGCGCCGTCGGCGTCAACCTGGGTGTTGAGCACCGCGAGAAAGTGCGGCGCCAGCTTGCCGTCTGCGCCCTCGACGGCGAAGTACTTCTGGTGGTCGCGCATCACGGTTACCAGCACTTCTTCCGGCAGCTCCAGATACTCCGGCTCAAAATCGCCCAGAATCACCGTGGGCCATTCGGTGAGGTGCACGACGGTTTCCACCAGCGCCTCATCCTCGCGCCAGCGCGCGCCGGGAAGGGTGCGCGTGGGCGCGTCCAGGGCCTTGCGGATGAGATGGCGGCGCTCGGCCGCATCCACCACCACGTATGCGGCGCGCAACGTCTCTTTGTAGCTCTTGGCCGAAGTTAGAACAACGGAGTTGTTCCCGTGCAGGATGCGATGGCCGCGGCTCGCGTTGCCGGCCGCGATGCCGGCGATCTCGAGCGGCACCACTGCGGAGTCAAACAGCGCGACCAACCAGCGCACCGGGCGCACAAAGCGCTCCGGCTTGGCGGCGCGCCAGTACATGTTCTTGGCCCAGTAAATCGCCAGCACTTCTTTGGGCAGTTCGGAGGCAAGCAGCTCCGCTGCGGCGCGGCCTTGGCGCTTTACGCTGGCTCCAACATACTCGCCTTTGGGCGTGATGACTTTTTCGAGCGCCGCAACGGCCACGCCGGCTTTCCTGGCAAAGGCTTCGGCCGCGGGCGTGGCCGCGCCATCCTTGAAGGCCACCTTCCACGAAGGGCCGGTGAGATTCTCTTCCGTGTCGGCCTGCGCGACGAGCACGCCCTCGGCCAGCACGGCCAGGCGGCGCGGCGTAGAGTAGGTCGTTACCTTCGAGCCCTCCGCAAACAGCCGCTCGCGCGTGAGCAGGTCGCTCACGCGGCGGCCCAGCTCGGCCTCAGCCCCGGCAATCATGCGGGCGGGTATCTCTTCGAGCCCGATTTCGAGTAAAAAGTCTGACATCGTATCTTTGCTTTCTCAGCCCGTTGGGAACGGTAAAAAACAAGCAACCGCACATCCTTCGACTACGCTGCGCTCCGCTCAGGATGACAGCATTTGAATAGAGCTTATGCTGCTGTCTGCTGCATGGCGTAGGCCTTGGCCACGCCCACGGCCAGCGCGCGAATGCGGCCGATGACGCCCACGCGCTCCGTCACGCTGATGGCGCCGCGCGCATCGAGCAGGTTGAACAGGTGCGAACACTTGAGCGCCAGCTCGTAGGTGGCCAGCAGCGGGAATTTTTTCTTTGCCTCAGGACTGGCATTTTGGTCTGCAAGCAAAGCATTGGCCTGCGCGAGCAGCGCCTGCGCCTCCTGCTCGTAAAGGTTGAAGTGCGCCCACAGCTTGTCGATCTCGGCGTACTCGAAGTTGTAGACAGAGAACTGCAGCTCCTCTTCCCAGCGCACGTCGCCGTAGGTCACCGGCGCGCCGGATTCCGGATCGCGCGCCCATACGATGTCGTAGATCGAGTCGACATCCTGTAAAAACGCCGCGATGCGCTCCATGCCGTAGGTGAGCTCGGCGCAGATAGGATCGAGATCGAGCCCTCCGCACTGCTGGAAATACGTGAACTGCGTAATCTCCAGGCCGTCGAGCATCACCTGCCAGCCCACGCCCCATGCGCCGCCCGCGGGCCACTCCCAGTTGTCTTCTTCAAACTTGAGGTCGTGGCGGCTCAGGTCGATCCCCATCGCCTGGAGCGATTCGAGATAAAGCTCCTGCACGTTCACCGGCGGCGGCTTCAGGATCAGTTGGAACTGCGTGTGCTTGAAGAGCCGGTTGGGGTTCTCGCCATAGCGGCCGTCGGCCGGGCGGCGCGAGGGCTGCGCGTAGCCTACTTTGTACGGCTTCGGCCCCAGCACGCGCAGAAAGGTCTCCGGCGCCATGGTGCCCGCGCCCACTTCCACGTCGTAGGGCTGCTGCAGCACGCAGCCGCGCTCCGCCCAGAAGGCCTGCAGGCGGAAGAGCAAATCCTGAAAGGTGAGCGGGGTGGGCTTTAGAGACGGTGCGAGCTGGGTTGCGGACACAGGCAAATCTCTCTCATCGGGACTAGACTTCGATTTTAGCAGCCGGGCGCGAGATCGATTGGCGAACCAGCAGCGGCGATCTTCCGGTTTACGGCAACAATGAGGATTTCAAATCATTGCGGAGCCGACTCCAGGTAAATCCATATCCGTTCGATGAACGCCAAAACTGCCGCAATTGCGACAAACATCAGATCGGCGATCGAGAGTCTCGCGCCTCGTCCTGCGTTGAACGTGTCGGTCATCCAATAGGGCAGGATTGGCACGAGCTGATTGCTAATGCGTACCAGCAACAGCAGAATGATAATGAACGAGGAATGCAAAACTAGAATCTGGAGAACCTGCCTGGCGTTCCGCCTTGAGAAGATGCGAGGCCCATCTTTGGAAATCTTGCCCACAAAAATAAGCACGCTGTAAACCAAAGCGATGAATGCAAAATTCAGCCAACTGAAGTATCGCAACCCCTCCCGCGGATCGATATTCCGTGGCATTGACGTCGCGATCAAAGCAACGGCCACGCCGGTCACACGCATATTCTCCGGCTCCTTGAATAAGGGTCTCGAAGTTGGATTTCGCTCACAGTGTACACCGGGGCAGTCACTATGTCTGAGCAGGCGTTTTCACCCGCCCAGTCTCGCCAGAGTATCGGCCGTGCGCAGCTTGCGCTCCAGATGCCGCTCCAGAATTTGCAGGGTGAAGCGGCGCAGGACCAGGCGCAGAGACCCCCAAGAATCGGCCTATTCAGATTCAAACAGCGACTTGGCAAGCCCGGATTGGCGAATCATGCTCATGAGAGTGCCGCGCCTGAGGGTGTCGTGAAGTGGCACGAGGACAGTGATCGTGGTCCCCTCGGCTTGCAACTGCATGATCCGGTGACTACCGCGCTGGCGCACAGCGATGAATCCGTGCTGTTCGAGAATCTTGCAAAATTCGGAGGCAGAGAGGACCCTCAGCCTACCCAACGGGCACCTCAACCTGCGTAACGAAGACCTCGCTGTGCAGCCGCCGCGCAACTTCTGAAGGAGACGCCGTCTCGAAAAACAGCGTCAGCGCTTCGACGAGATTGGCGCGCGCCTCCTCAATCGTGGCGCCCTGGCTTGCGATATCGAGCTCGGGGCATAGAGCCACAAAGCCATCGTCTTCGCGCTCGATGATTGCCGTCATTCGTTGCGGGCCACGCATATTCGGATTCTACGCCATCCGCAATCGTCGTGGGCATCGGATTGAGTCCGGGCCGCCCCTCACCCGGCCAAGCGCGCAATCGCTTCCGCCGTGCGCAGCTTGCGCTCCAGATGCCGCTCCAGGATTTGCAGGGTGAAGCGGCGCAGGTCCTGGGCGCGGCGGCGGGGCCAGGGTTCGGCGGCAAAGGCCGAAACCGGCGCGCGCAACATGCGCTGCCCCAGTTGCCAGGAGTCGGCCGAGAGCGCGTTCCCACTGCCGTTGCGATGCAGCGCGCAGAAGAGGCCGTCGGCATAGGCATTGAAGCCGATCTCGCCGGCCTGCAACGGCTCGCCGCAGGCCATGCAGCGCCCGATGTCGGGTAGAAGGCCCAGCAGCCGCGTCATCCACAGCGAAAAATAGGTGAGCGGCATCCACGGTCCCGAAGATGGGGGTCCGGAAGATTCGCGTTGAACCGTCTCCGGCTGGACGGCATTCGTCTGCTCCAACACGGAGACCAGCAGGCGGAAGACCGCGTCCTGCGGGTCGTGCTCGGGCAGCGCCTCGTCCAGCACTTCGGCATAAAAGCTGAGCACCGCCATGCGCGCGTGGTCTACGGGCGAGGAAAGCGGCGAGCGCAGGATTTCGAGCTGGTCCAGGCGCACCAGTTCCTGGCGCGGCTTTTCGGCGAACCAGGCCCGCGCCAGGGTCATCGGCTCCAGTGCGCCGCCAAAGCGCTTGCGGCTCCTGAGCGCCGACTTGGCCACGCCTTTTACCCTGCCGTAGTCGCGGGTGAAAAAGCTCACGATCAGGTCGGCCTCTTGCACCGGCCAGGTGCGCAGGATTACGGCTTCTGACGTGAGTACGCTCATCGGATTCCATCATCGCACCGGTGATGGCCAGGTTGCCCGCAGGCACAAATGCGCATTCTCCGCGGGAGAATGCGCATTTGGAAGCCACTCGAAAGCGGGTCGAGCGCGTTTTCCGTCAGCGTCCAAAGTGGCTGGCGTTTTTCTCCGTGAAGTGGGCCCATTTCTCCGGCAGGTCGTCCAGCGCGAAGATGGCCGAAACCGGGCAGGCCGGGACGCACGCGCCGCAGTCGATGCACTCGACCGGATCGATGAACAACTGCTCGCTCTCGGCGAAGCCGTCTTCGTCCTTCTTGGGGTGGATGCAATCGACGGGACAGGCGTCCACGCAGGCGGTGTCCTTGGTGCCGATACAGGGTTCTGCAATGACGTATGCCATCTTGAAATTTCTCCGTGGATCTCTGACTTCTCGACGCTGATAGTAGCACACGAACCCGTGAACCGAGTCAACTCCCGGCAGGCCGGTTTTGCCATGCGGGAATCGGGGGCGTCATCGTCCCTTAGCGGCACGGGCCAACGCGAATTCACGCGGCGTAGGGATGGGCGCCAGGTCGCGTCCGGCGAACATGTCTTCGAAAAGCCGGATCAGTTCCTGGTGAATCGATCCATTCGAAGCCAGTATTTCACGGCTGTCCAGCCGGTAAGCGTCGCCCCCGAAGCCGGTGACGCGTCCGCCGGCCTCGGTGACCAGCAGAATGCCGGCGGCCGTGTCCCAGGGATTCAGGTTGAACTCCCAGAATGCGTCCAGGCGTCCCATGGCCACATAAGCCAGGTCGAGCGCGGCCGAGCCGGCGCGGCGCACGCCGTGCGAGCGCAGCGTGAACTCCTGGTAAAAGTGGATGTTGGGGCTGGAGTGGCGCTTGCGGCTGGGAAAGCCGGTGGCCAGCAGCGCTTCAGCCAGCTCCGGCGTGCGCGAGACGCGGATCGGCCTGCCGTCCAACCTGGCGCCGCGCCCGCGTTCAGCCGTGAACAGCTCGTCGCGCGTGGGATCGTAGATGACCCCGGCCACCAGGGTTCCATCAGCCTCCGGCTCGGTTCCCTTGGGACGATGTTCGAGGCCCAGTGAGACGCAGAATTGCGGAAACCCGTGCGCGAAGTTGGTGGTGCCGTCCAGCGGATCGACGTACCAGCGGAACTCGGCCTCGAGCCGCTCCCGCGTTCCCTCCTCGCCGTAAATCCCGTGCCCTGGGAAAGCCTCGCCGAGCCGTCCGCGAATCAGTTTTTCCACGGTGCGGTCGGCCACCGTCACCAGGTCCACGTCGCCCTTGTACTCGGTTTCAACGCCCGCGGCGAAAAACTCGCGCAGCCGCCCGCCGGCTTCGCCCGCAATCTCCGCGGCCTTCGAAACAAAGTCCAAACCGTCCGCGGCGGCCGCCTCCGCCGTATCGTCCCCGGAACTGCTCCGGGTCACGAAACTGCCTCGCGGCCCGCCGGCGCCGAACCCGGCTCATAGCGCGGAATGCGCCGGCGGCCCACCTCGCTGACGGTGCGAATCTGGTTCTTGTAAATGAAAAGATTGGGATGGCCCTCGCGGGTCAGGCGCAGCATGGCGTCGTCGAAGTATTCAATCCAGCCGCGCACGGTTTCTCCGTCGCGCAGCTTGATGTTCACGGTCACCTGGCGATCGCTGAGGGAGCGCAGGTAAAGAGATTCCTGCCCGGTTTCTCCGGGCGGAGGCGTCTTGGAACGCCGGCGGTTTGGCAGTGGAGGAGTCATGATGCCATTTTAGATGCAACGCGGCCGCGAGTAGCGTTACGAATTGGCAATGCCTGGAAAATCCCTTCGCGCGGGCCATCTTCCCTTGGCATTCCGGGCCGTTCAGTTCGACGTTGCGGGTGAGTCGGAGTAGTAGCCGGTCTTGTGGCGGATGTTGAAGGCGTCCGGCGCGGCGCGGGGAATGGTGACCGTGAGGCGATGGAAGTTGGTGCCGGGCGCCTGGTGGCGCGGATAGTAGCCGAGCAGATATTGCGTGCGCAGATCGTCGCTCACCTGGGCGAAGGCTTTGTCCAGGCCGCCCTCGTCCACGTAAAAGTGCTTGCCGCCGGTCTGCTCGGCCAGGGTGATGAGCGCGTGCTCGCCGCCGGTATCGCGGCCGGCGCTGGCCTCAATGGGCACGTCGATGATGGTGTAGATCATCACCTCATTGCGCAAGGCTTCTTCCAGGGCCTGCGCGTAGGTGGTGTCCCTGGCCGTGTCGTCGCCGTCGGAGACCACGATCAGCACCTTGCGCCCGTCCTTCGGGCCCAGGCGCTCCGAGCCCAGGTAAATGGCGTCGTAAAGCGCGGTGGCCCAATCGCCGCGCAGCTCGCTCAAGGCGCGGTCGATCTGCGACTCCTTGTTGGTGAAGGGGGTCAGCTCATGCACGGTGGTGGCAAACTGCAGCAGGCTCATCTGGTCCTGGGGACGCAGAATGGCGTGGACAAAGCGGCGCGCGGCGGCGGTTTCTTCGCTCATGTCTTTGCGCACGCTCCCCGAGGTGTCGATGGCCAGAGTCAGATTCAGCGGCAGCTCCGACTGGCGCTCGAAGACCGCGATCTGCTGCGGCCGCCCGTCTTCGTACAGGGCGAAATCGTCGCGCGTCAATCCGCCCACCAGTGCGCCGTTCGGGTCGGTGACGTTGACAAAGACGCTGACCAGCTTCACATCCACGTGCAGGGTGGTTGTCTGGGCGCGGATGGAGAGAGGAGCGAGAACAAGAAGCGCCGCGAAGAGGCCGATCGTAATTTCCCACCCTTTGCGCTCAACGCGCGCAAAGAATGGGGCGCCCGGCCATGCGGGAGGGCGCGTCATTCGCCGCCTCCGTCGCCAAAGGCAGTGGGCGCCCCAGGTCTCGATACCGGGGTCCCCAGCGACAGGACTTCGTCGCTGGGGTGGTTTGGGACCTGGGAAAGCACATCCTCCGCTGCTGTCAGCGCGATCCCCGCGGGAAACGGCTCGCCCGCCGCCCACACCGCGCCGTCGACAAATGTCTCCTTCTTCCAGATGGGGACGGTTTGCTTGAGCGTGTCGATGAGCCAGCGGCACGCATCGAAGGCCTGCGCGCGGTGCGCCGAGGCCACCACGATCAGCACGCTGGTCTCTCCCACTGCGAGCCGCCCCAGGCGATGCACCATGGTTACATGGCGCACGCCGAAGCGTGTGCAAGCCTCAGAGGCGAGTTCGCGCATCTTGCGATCGGCCATTTCCTCGTACGCTTCGTAGTCGAGGTAGAGCGTTGCGCGACCGCGCGAGTTGTTGCGCACAATTCCGTCGAAGACCGCTACCGCGCCGTCTTCGCCGCGCTTAATTGCTTCGATGATTTCGGCCGATTCGATCGGCGCGCGATACAGCCCAACCGCCGACTGAATGCCGGGGGCGCTGACGAACGAAAGGTCTGGCCCATCCTTCCCGCCGGAGACCGGAGGGAGCAGCCCCACTTCATCGCCCTCGCAGAGCACCTGCGCCGCCGTCGCGTATTCGGCATTCACGCTGACCGCGATGCCGCGCAGAGAGGCGGTCGGCATGCGGGCGCTTAGCCCATCCATCAGCTCACCCACCGACGCACCCTCGCGCAGCTCCATAGTCGACGGAGCCGGGCCCAGCCAGTCCTTCAGCACCCCAAATGGGATTACGTGTACCTGCATTGCTGATGCCAGAATACAGCCCCATCGGTTAGACGCGGGAGGGCGGGGAACAGGGAACGAGGGAATAGGGAATAGGGAACAAGGGAACCGGCCTACCCGCAGGGACGCCTGATCCCTGACCCCTGTCCTCTGATCCCTGACTCGCGTTACCTTGCACACGCATCCCTCGGCGAGCCCCGCAGATTGCGTGCGGGTTGGCCCCAACAGAAAAGGCCGGCAGGTACGCCGGCCTTTGCGGGAATTCGAGTGAAAGACGGGGCTCATGCAGCCTGGTTGTCGACCACCAGTTCAGGAGCGGGCGGCTGCTGGTCCAAATGGGCCTTGAGCTGCGGCAGGGCTACGGCCAGCACGTCTTCCACGCGGCTGGCGTAGTGCACCGTAACTCCTTCCATCATCTCCGGCGTCAGGTCCTCCTCGACGTTCTGGCGGTTTTCCGCCGGCAGGATGATGGTTTCCACGCCTGCCCGGCGCGCGGCCAGGAACTTCTCCTTGATGCCGCCCACGGGAAGCACATTGCCGCTCAGCGTGATCTCCCCGGTCATGGCCGTCAACGGGCGCACCGGGGTTTCAGTGAGCAGCGAGGCCAGAACCGTGGCCATGGTGACGCCGGCCGAAGGACCGTCCTTGGGAATCGCGCCTGCGGGTACGTGGATGTGCAGGTCGATCTCCCGGTTGAAGTCCTCGGTCAGGCCGAGACGACCGGCATTCGAACGCACCCAGGTCAGCGCGGCCTGCATGGATTCCTGCATCACCTCGCCGATCTGTCCGGTCATGTTGAAGCCGCCCTTGCCCTTCATCTTGTTGGCCTCGATGAAGAGGATGTCGCCGCCGGCCGGCGTCCAGGCCAGGCCCACGGCCACGCCCGGCCGCTTCACGCGCTCCGCCACTTCGGTCTCGACGCGCACCTGAATGCCGCCCAGAAACTCTTTGAGCGTGTCGCGGGTGACGACGAGTTTTTCAGACTTCCCTTCCACCACGCGCCGCGCCTGCTTGCGGCAGACCGTGCCCACCACCTGCTCCAGCTTGCGGACGCCGGCCTCGCGCGTGTAGTGGCGCACGATGTGGCGGACGGCTTCCTCGGGAAATTCGATCTGCTCCGGCGTGATCCCGTTTTCCTTGATCTGGCGCGGAATCAGGTAGCGGTTGGCGATGTGCAGCTTCTCCTCTTCGCTATAGCCCTGCAGGGGAATGATTTCCATTCTGTCCAGCAGCGGCGGCGGCACCGGATCGAGCATGTTGGCGGTGCAGATGAACAGCACCTTGGAGAGATCGAAAGGCACGTCCAGATAGTTGTCGCGGAAGGCCGAGTTCTGCTCCGGATCCAGGGTTTCGAGCAGCGCCGAGGCCGGATCGCCGCGGAAGTCGCGGCCCAGCTTGTCCACTTCGTCGAGCATGATGACCGGGTCGTTGGTTTCCGCCCGGCGAATGCTCTGGATGATCTGGCCCGGCAAGGCGCCGATATAGGTGCGGCGATGGCCGCGAATCTCGGCTTCGTCGTGCATGCCGCCCAGGGAGACGCGCTGGAATTTACGGCCCAGCGAGCGGGCGATCGAGCGGCCCAGGCTGGTTTTGCCCACTCCCGGCGGCCCGACGAAGCACAGGATCGGCCCCTTCATGTCCGGCTTGAGCTCGAGCACGCTCAGGTAGTCGAGAATGCGCTCCTTCACCTTTTTGAGCTCGTAGTGGTCCTGGTCCAGGATCTCCTTGGCCTTGCCGATATCGATCTTGGAGCCGGAACTCTTGGCCCAGGGCAGAATCGCCAGCCACTCGATGTAGTTGCGCGTGAGCGAGTAGTCGGCGGCCATGGGAGACATGCGTCCCAGGCGCGCAAGCTCCTTCAGCGCCTCTTTCTTCACGTCTTCCGGCATGCCGGCGGCGTCGATCTTCTGGCGCAGCTCTTCAACCTCCCGCTGCCCTTCGTCCTGCTCGCCCAGCTCCTTCTGGATGGCCTTGAGCTGCTCGCGCAGATAGTAATCGCGCTGCGACTGCTGCACCTGGTCCTGCACTTCGGTCTGGATCTTGGTGCGCAACTGCTGCACCTCGATCTCCCTGGCCAGCAGCTTGTTCATCTGCTCCAGGCGCTCGAAGACGCCGGGGGTTTCCAGCAGTTGCTGCTTGTCGTCGGTGGTCAGGAAGGGCAGGGACGAGGCCACGAAATCCACCAGCCGGCCCGGCTCCTCGATGTTGGCCGCAATGGTCCGCAACTCGTCGGAGAGCGTGGGAGACTCGGAGACGATCTGCTGGAACTGCGCGATCACGTTGCGCACCAGGGCGTCAAAGCCGGAGCTGGGCGACGGGTCCAGATCCTCAAGAGGCTCTATCTCCGCCATCATGAACGGCTCGGTCTGGCTATAGCGCAGCAGGCGGACGCGGCTGATGCCCTCGGTGAAGACAAACCGGCTCTGGTTGGGCATGCGCACAACCTTGTGGACCGTGGCGATGGTTCCGATGGTGTGCATATCCGCCGGCGTGGGCGTATCCTGCCGGGGATCGAGCTGCGCCGCCACCACAATGGTCCGTTCTTCGCCCAGCGACTCGATCAACTGGATCGAGCTCTCGCGGCCCACGGTGAGCGGAAGCACCGCATGGGGAAACAAAACCGTCTCGCGCACCGGCAGCACCGGGATCGTGCGTCCTCCCGACGCATTCTTGCTGGCCGGGTCCCGAGTTGGATTGGATGGTTGGTTTGACATTGAGTGTCCTCGTATCAGTTTATCTACATTAGACCACGAAGAATTAGAAAGGATTCAGAATTCCCTTGCCGGTCCATCTCATTGTCCTTCTGTCTCTTCGTCAATGTCTTCCGTTGCTTTTTCTTACGATCGCGGGGCCGGCCCGGTTCCTGGCGCGTTCAGCGGGCAAACCGCAGACCGGGTGCTGGAGAGCGAAACGCTGCCTCCGCGGCTGCCCCTGTCATCGGTCTCGATGGCGGTTTCCCGTCAGAGGGTTGTATCGGCGGAAAGCAGGCAAAAGGTGAGAGCGGCGCGAGGGCCAAATGGAGGCAGTTCCGATTGTGGAAACACTCATTTCGAAGGCCTGTGGCTATACCAGGGGGAGCTTTCGGGAAGCTGGTGTTTCTCAGCCGCTTCCGCCAACCCCCAGCTACGAGGTTTCTCAACGGGGACGCCGAGCCCGAAACCGGCGCGGCGGCGAGACCGGAAATGCGCCTGCGCCGCCGCACGACCCGGCCCGCTTTGACGGTCTTACTCCGCCCGCGGCGCCGGTCCCGGTTCGAGGCTGCCGTTCGACCCGTCGCCCTAGCTCTTGATCTTCAATTCGATCTGCTCCCACAGCTTGTCGGGCGGTTCCACGTCCGGGAACAGTTGGCGGGCGGCCTCGGCAATGGTCTCCAGCTCCGCCAGCAGCGCCCGGCAGAGCTCGCAGCTGCGCAGGTGCTCGTGTTCGGCGAGGTTGGCTCCCGAGCCGATGAGCTCCGGCAACTGGTCCTGGAATTCGGCGCAGCGCATCTTGCTCGATTCGTCGGTCATGGGCGCGCCTCCTGCTCGGTATTGGTGCGCAAGGCCTCGCGCAGTTTCAGGCGCGCTTTGTGCAATTGGGACTTGCTGTTGCCGATCGAGCAATCCAGCAAGGTGGCAATCTCATTATGTTCGAAACCCTCCACGTCATGAAGGATAAAAATGAGGCGGTAGCCGGCTGGCAGATCGGCCACGGCGCGTTCCAGAGCCAGCCTGTCGATGGCGCCGGCGAGGGTCAGATCGGGAGCGCCGAAGCTGCGTCCCGGGCCCTCCTCGGGCGCCGGCTCCATGGCTTCGTCGAGCGAGATCAGGCTCAGGCCTTTTTTCCTGAGTTGCATCAGCACCACGTTGATGGCCAGCCGGTGCAGCCAGGTGGAGAAGGCCGAATCGCCGCGGAAGGTCGCGATCTTGCGGTGCAGTTGCAGAAACGCCTCCTGGGTCAGATCCTCGGCTTCGGCGATATTGCCGACCATGCGCAGGCAGAGAGAATAGATGCGCCTTTTGTGGAGGGAGTAGAGCTGGGCGAAGGCGAGGTGGTCGCCGGCCTGAGCGCGCGCCAGCACCTGCGCGTCGCTGGAATCGGCCGCAGCGTGGGGCGGGCGAGGGCCGGGACGGGTTCCTGCGGTGGCGGCGCCGGCGTCCTCTTCTTCTCCGCGGCTTCGCACCGGACTGGCAAGTTGCGCTTGATGGGGGGAGTCGGACATTGGTTTCCTTCGGAGGGCCTGTAAAGCCGGGCATTCGTGCGCGCAACTTCCTTCCTCGATAATATAAGGGGAAGCAGGCGGTTTACCTTTTGGTGCTCCACTTAGTGTGGAGTGTCCGGCATCGCACAAGGTTGCTTACACTTCCATTCCAGGAAGAAAAAACTTCCTTGAGGCCCCGGTGTTCATTCCAGAAAGCGATCAGGAGCTTTCCGGGGGCGAGCGACGTCTTGTGCAAAGGGCGGTCGGCGGTTTGCGGAGCCTCGGCACGAGCCGAGGGGGCCAGTGTATCTCAGTCCTGCCTTCAGGTCGGTTTCGGGCGCGCCGGGCTGCGCAACGGGGTTTCGATTCCCCGCATCTTTTGGGAGATTCAGTCTTGCGGAGAAAGCCGGCAGGCAAGCGCGGCCATCCACACCGGCGACAGGGTCTTTCTCCTGCGGCCGTCTATCGCCGCATCCGGCTCGATTGCGTACTGGCCGGCCTGCTTGCGGCTTCAACCGGAGCCTTCGGCCGGAGCCAGGAGCCGGCGCCGTCGCCTCCGGTGGCCGGCGCGGTCCGAGCGCCTTCGGCTGTGCCCCAATCGCCGTCTGCCCAGGCGTCGGCCGGCGCCGAACTCGAGTGGGCCGGCCTTCCCGTGCGGGGCATTGACTTTGAAGGCGTTCCGGCTGACCGGCTCGCGCCGCTCTCCGGCCAACTTCCCGTGGCCGTGGGCCGGCCGCTCAATCCGGAGGACCTGAAAAGCAGTCTGCGCAGGCTTTACGCCACTGGCCTCTACGACAGCATCGAAGTGGAGGGCCGGCGCGGACCCGACGGCGTGACGCTGGTTTTTGCCGGGCGTCCGCGCACCTTTATCGGCACCGTGGGCGTGTACGGAGCGGTTGGCGCCACCATGAATACGCAACTCGAGCGCGCCAGCCAGCTTGAGGCCGGCACCCGTCTCACCCCGGACAAGATGAGCCGCGCGCTCGACCAGATGCGCACCACGCTCAAGGAAAACGGCTTCCATCAGCCCACCATCTCCCAGACCCTTACCCCCCACCCCGGCGACCAGCTTGTCGACATTGCGTTTCGGGTCAGCTCCGGGCCGCAGGCGCGCGTGGGAAAGGTGGAGGTGAGCGGCGACTCCGGAATCAGCACGGAAGAATTCCACAGCTATGCGCACCTGAGAACCGGCGCTCACGTCGACCACGACACCGTGAACCGCGCTTTGGACGGCGTGCTCAAGCACTACCAGAAAGAAGACCGGCTGGAAGCCGAAGTGAAGCTCGAGTCCGCCGTATACGACCCGGCCGCAAAGGTGGTGAACTTCCGCTTTTCCGCCAACCGCGGCCCGGTGGTAAAGGTGCTGGTGGAGGGCGTAAAGATCGCCGACGATCGGGTCAAGCGGCTGATCCCGGTCTACGAGGAGGGAACCGTCGACGAGGACCTGCTGAATGAAGGCAATCGCCGGCTGCGGGATTACTATCAGCGCCTGGGCTACTTCGACGTGAAGGTCTCGCACCAGCAGCAATCCACCGGCGACCGGCAGGTGAGCCTTCTCTACCGGGTGGAGCTGGGACAGCGGCGCCGCGTCGAACGGGTTAGCATAGCGGGAAACCACTACTTCGACAGCGCCACGCTGCTGGGGCTGTTGAGCGTTCACGCGGCCAGCCCGCTCGACCGCCACGGTTCCTACAGTCAATCGCTGGTTGCCGCCGACGTCAGCGCGCTGGAGGCGGCTTACCAGAACAACGGCTTCTCCGGCGTGAAGGTCACGCCCGAAACCAGCACTCCGGAGACGGTTCCGGCCGACAATCTCCCGGCCAACGCCGGTTCGCCGGAAATTGTAAGCAAAGAAGCCCCGCTGGCGGTCACGTACCGCATCGACGAAGGCCCGCAGATGCGCGTGGGATCGGTCAAGATCGAGGGCAACGCAGGCATTGGAGCCGACGCGCTGACGCCGTTGCTGAACACCGCTGCCGGGCAGTTGCTTTCGCCCGAGAACCTGTCTGGAGACCGCGACGCCCTGTTGACCTCCTACATGAGCCGGGGCTTTGAACAGGTCTCCGTCGAGGTGGGCCAGGTGATCGAGCCCTCCGACCCGAGCAAGGTGGACGTCGATTTCCGCATCACCGAGGGAGAACAGGTCTTCGTGCGCAAGGTGCTGATTACCGGCCGGAACTTCACACGGCTCGATACGGTCC
Source organism: uncultured Acidobacteriaceae bacterium (assembly GCA_963770555.1). Classification (GTDB taxonomy): domain Bacteria; phylum Acidobacteriota; class Terriglobia; order Terriglobales; family Acidobacteriaceae; genus Telmatobacter. The sequence continues at coordinate 168,012 of CAVYQC010000005.1, read as the reverse complement.
AGCATGCGCTCACCGTCCATTCCGGCGACCCGCTGAACCAGACGGCGCTGCTCGACACGCAGCGCAACCTTTACGATTACGCTCTCTTCAACGAGGTCAACACGGCCATCGAGAATCCCAACGGCGAGGAGAGCCATAAGACGGTCCAGTTGCAACTGACCGAGGCCAGGCGCTGGACGCTTACCTACGGCTTCGGCTTCGAGGCCCAGACCGGCCAGCCGCAGAACAACTGCGCAGGCGCCATTGCCGGCGGCGTGGCCTGCAGCCCCAATGGCAAAACCGGCGTGAGCCCGCGCGTGCTGGCCGATATCACCCGCAACGGAATGTTCGGCAGAGAGCAGTCGGCCTCGCTGCAAGGCACCTACGGATTGCTGGAGCAGAGCATCGAGCTGCTCTACCAGGTCCCGCACTTCGAGGGCGCGCAGAACCTGGGTATGAGCTTTTCAGCCGGCTACGCCAACAGCCAGGACGTGGCCACCTACGTGGCTTCGCGGCTGAACGGCGGAATCCGGCTGACGGAGACCTTTGCCGGCCCGGGCTTTCTGTTTTCGAAGGCCAATACGTTCATCTACGAGCTCGACTTCCGCCGCGTCAAGGTCGCTTCCGAGACCCTTCAGGTGTACCCCCAGGAGATTGCGGAGCTGGCCACGGCCGCGCGCGTGGCGGGCCCGGGATTCACCTGGATCCGCGACACCCGCGACCAGCCCATGGACGCGCACCGCGGCACCTACACCAGCTTTCAGGAGTTCCTCTCCATCAAGGCCGCCGGCGCGCAGCCGGAGTTCAACCGCATCGACCTGTCGAATTCGAGCTATTACGCATTCGACAAAGAAAAGTTCGTGCTGGCGCGCGACACGCGCTACGGCCAGATGCGGGCTTTCGGCTCCGGATTGAGCGAGCTGATTCCGCTGCCGGAGCGGCTCTACGCCGGCGGCCCCACTTCGCTGCGCGGGTTTTCGTTCAACGCGGCCGGCCCGCGCGATCCGGAAACCGGCTTTCCCATAGGCGGCGCCGGAACGCTGATTGAAAGCACGGAATTGCGGATGCCGCCACCGACGCTGCCGTTTTTCGGCAACGCGCTCAGCTTCGTGCTCTTCCACGACATGGGCAACGTCTTCACGAATGCGGGAGACGCGTGGATCAGCGCCCTGCGCATTCATCAGCCGGACCGGGGTGTTTGCAAGGTTTTGACTCCGCCTGACGACTCGACCAACCCACCCACTCCGCCTACGCCGAAGGGCGCCAACACCTCGACCGGCCATCAAGGCAAATGCAGCTTCAACTATTTCTCGCACGCTCCGGGAATCGGCCTCCGCTACCATACGCCTGTCGGTCCCATCCGGCTGGATTTCAGCTATAACCTGAATCCACCCATCTATCCGATCAACATCGACTATTCGCTGTCGAACGTCTACGGAGATCAACGCGTAGGCCAGGCGCCGCATTTCAACTTTGTATTCAGCCTTGGACAGGCCTTTTGATGCGCAGTCGAAGCTCAATCCGGATCGGGATCGCACGCACAGTCTTCTGCCGGCGCCTTGCGGCCGTGTGCCTGGCTTGCGGGTGCGCAGCGCTTCAAGCGGCGCAGGCTTCCCAAGCCCCGAATTCCGATTCACAGCCCGCGCAGGGCGCGTCGCCGGTGGCGCTGGACAGCGTGGTGGCGGTGGTGAACCGCCATGTGATCCTGGCCAGCGATCTGGACGACGAGATTCGGCTGTCGGTGCTGGACCCCAACGGCGTGGGCCAGGGACCGCTCACCCGCCAGCGCGCGCTCGAGCAGTTGATCAGCCGCGCGCTCATCGAGCAGCAGATCCGGCAGGAAGACGCGCAGGCCGCCGCGCCCCCCCAGGCCGAGGTCGACGCGCGGCTTTCGGAAATCCGCAGGGAGCTGCCCGCGTGCGTGCGCCAGAACTGCGCCACGGACGCGGGATGGAAGGCTTTCCTCGCGGCACACGATCTGACCGCCGCGCGTGTCGACGCCTACCTGCGCTACCGGCTCGAAATTCTGCGCTTCATCGAGCAACGGTTCCGGCAGGGCATCCGCATCTCGAAGCAGGAGATCGCCACCTACTACAATGACACGCTGCTGCCGCAGTACGCGCCCGGCGAAACGGTTCCTCCGCTCGAACGGGTGGCGCCGCGCATCGAAGAGATTCTGCTGCAGCAACAGGTGAATGCGCTGTTCGACGACTGGCTCACCAATCTGCGCAAGGAGGGCGACGTGGAGGTGTTGGACCCGTCGCTCGAATCGGCCCAGGCAGCGGGCGCGGGAGGAGCGGAGCGATGAGGGAACGCGAAACCACGCCGCCGGTGCACCCCGAGCGGCCGAAACGCCGCAAGTGGAGCCGCCTGCGCCGCTTCCTCTTCCGCCACGTTCCCTTCACGGTGGGCGGCGCGCTGGTGCTGCTCATTCTGGCCTCCATCGGCGCTTACTTCTACATGAGCTCGGCGGAATTCGAAAACCTGGTGCGCGGACGCCTGGTAGCCGAGATCGAACGGCTCACCGGCGGGCGCGTGGAGATTGCGGGGTTTCACTGGCGGCTGCTCGATCTCGAAGCCGATGTGAACGGCCTCACGATTCACGGTTTTGAAGGTCCCGGCGAGGCGCCTTACGCGCGCATCGAACATCTGCGCGTGGATTTCAACGTGCTGGGCCTCTTCAGCCCGCGCATCCTGCTCAACGATCTGGAGATCGAGCGGCCCGAGTTCCACCTCATCGTCTACCCCGGCGGCGAGACCAATCAGCCCCATCCGCGCCGGCCGCGCAAGCCGGGTGAGCCGGTGCTCGACCGGCTCTTCGATCTCCAGGCCCGCCGCGTGGCCGTGGAGCAGGGCGTTCTCGACTATGACAACCGCGCCTCTTCGTTCGACTTTCAGAACCGCTTCGCGCCGCTCGACTTCACCGCCCGCGATGCTTCGCTGCTGATGAGTTACGTTGCGCCGCACTTGGGCGAACCGGAGACCTTTCGCGTGGATGCCGGGGCCGCCGGCCTGCGCCTGGCCCGCACCGTGCCGAAGAGTAAAATCCCTGCGGTCGAAGCCAATGTGCGCGCCACGCTGGACCTGACGCGCAACGCGGCAACGTTGCGCAGCCTGCGGCTGACCGCGCACAGCCGCGACGGCCAGGACCACGCGCTCGAAATCACCGGCACGCTCCAGGATTTTGCCCATCCCGGCTGGCAATCGAAGATCGCCGGCGAATTCGACATGCGGCTGCTGGACCCCATCACCGGCTATCCCGACGCTCCGGAAGGCATCGCGCATCTCGACCTGGCCGCGGCGGGCCACGGCGGAGAGTTCCGGATCGACGGCAAGGTGCACGTGGACGGAGCCGCGTACGTCGGCACCGGCGTTGTGGAGCGCGGCATCGAACTCGATGCGCGGGTCCATGCCGACCCTGCCCGGCTGCTCATCACGTCCATCGTGGCGCGGCTGCACCAGGGCGGAAGTCTTGAGGGTTCGGTCGACCTGGCGCCCTGGCTTCCTTATCCGGCTCCGGCGGCCGTGTTTGAACCCGTCAGCCAGCGCACGGCGCGCGTTTCCGGGCGGCGAACGGTTCCTTTACCCCATCCCGCACCGCATCTTGCCGTGCATCCCGCGGACGTGACCATCCCGGTGAACGGCAAGGTGGTTGCGGAGTTCAAAGACGTCTCCCTGGACACGGTTCTCGGCATGGTGAGCGTGCCGCCGTTCCAGCGCCTGGGCCTGGACACGCGCCTGAACGGAACCGCGCTGGCCACGTGGGTAAAAGGCGATGCGAACACCGTAACCGTGGACGCAAACCTGGGCATGAGCGCTCCCGCGCAAGGTGCGGCAGCGCATCCCGCGAAGGCGCAGGAGGTCCCGGCCAGCGGCGCGATCGACGCGACCTACCGGCAGCACGACGGCGCGGTGGAGGTGCGAAAACTGGAGCTGCAACTGCCCGCCAGCACGCTCCTGGCGCACGGGCAACTGGGCGCGTATCCGCTCACCAGCCCAACCGCACTCAGCGTCGATTTCCATACCCGCAACTTTGGCGAGTTCGATGCCGTGCTGCGCAGCCTGGGCCTGAAGCGCGGGGGAAGAAGCGGCGCGGCGGCGCTGCCCGTGGCTTTGTCAGGTCAGGCTGACTTCGACGGAACCTGGGCCGGCTCGCTGGTGAGGCCGCGCCTGGCAGGCCATCTGCAAGGAACCGAGCTCGGCGTCGAGATGCCAACTCAAAGCGGTGCAAACGGCCCACCAAGGTTCGTTCACCTCGACTCGCTCGAAGCCAGCGGCAGCTATGCATCCGCCAGGATCGCCGTCCTGCACGCCGTGGCCGTGCGCGGCAAGACCCGCATCGTGTTCCACGGCACGCTGGACGCGCCGGAAGGCTCGCAAGACAATTCGGCGCCGGAATTCAACGCTGAATCGGTCCTGCACCTGCGCGCGGAGGCGAGCAACGTGAATGTGGACGACGTGCAGCCGTTCCTGGTTCAAAGCCTTCCGTTGACCGGAACTATCAATGCGCAGATTCAAGCCGACGGAGTGGTGAGCGAGCCGGGAGGCTCGGGCTGGGTGGAGCTCACCGGGGGCAGCATCTACGGCGAGCCGGTCACGCGCCTGCGCGCCCAGGGCGAGCTGGCCGGCCGGGTGGTGAACCTTTCCGCGGTCCGCCTCAGCACGGAGGGCGGCAGCCTCGCCGGCTCCGGCAGTTACAATCTTCGCTCCGGGGATTTTGTGGCCCAGGCCAGCGGCGCCGGCATCGATTTAGCCCGCATCGACTGGCTGCGGCGCAGGGATCTGGACGTCTCGGGCAAGCTCGATCTCTCGCTCTCCGGCTCGGGAACGCTCGAAGAGCCGCGCCTGGAGAGCCACGCGGACTTGACCGGCCTGACGCTGGCGGGGGAACGGCTGGGCGACGTGGAGCTGACGGCGCACACCGCCGGAACGAAACTGAATTACGCCCTGACCACGCACTTCGAAGGCGCCGCACTGACCATGCAGGGGCAGACGGAGCTGAACCGCGACTATGCAACCCAGGCGCGGCTGGATTTTTCGAATTTCGACATTGGCGCACTGCTCAAGCTGGCCCACATCGAGGCCATCAACGGCGAATCCGCGCTGGCCGGAACGTTGACGCTGGCCGGACCGCTCCGTTATCCGGACCGGCTGCACGGCGAGGCGCGCCTCCAGGAGCTGGCCGTAACCCTGGCCGGGGTTCGTCTCCAGAGCGAGGGCGGCGCGCACGCTACGCTGGACGGCGCCCGCATTCTTCTCGACCCGCTGCACGTGACCGGCGAGAACACCGACCTGCACGCGCAGGGCAGCCTGAGCCTGAAAGACACGCGGCAACTCGACCTTGCCGCCGGCGGCTCCATCAACCTGAAACTGGCCGAAACCCTCGATCCCGACCTGACCGCCAGCGGCACCACCACCTTCCAGGTGGAAGCGCACGGCCCTTTGAAGGACCCGGGGCTGCGGGGGCGCATCGACTTCGAAAACGGTTCGCTCTCGCTTGAAGATCTTCCCAACGGCCTGAGCCAGTTGCACGGCACGCTCGAATTCAACCAGAACCGGCTGGAGGTGACGTCGCTGACCGCGATGAGCGGCGGCGGCCTGCTGAGCGTGGGCGGCTCGCTCGCCTACCAGCACGGCATCTACGCCAACCTCTCGGTGACCGGCAAAGGCATTCGCATCCGCTACCCGCAAGGCGTGAGCTCGCTGGCTGACGCCACGCTGCGCCTGGAGGGCTCGCAGACCAACCTGCTTCTCTCCGGCAACGTGCTCATTACCCGCTTTTCGGCCAGCCCCGAGCTGGACATTGCAGCCCTGGCCGCGCAGGCCGGGGCGGTGCGTGCGGTCACCTCGCCCGATGCGCCATCCAATCATGTCCGGCTCGACGTGCGCGTGGTTTCCTCGCCGCAGTTGAACTTCCAGAACGCCTTTGCCAAGCTGGCCGGCGACGTTGACCTGCGCCTGCGCGGCACCCTGGCTTCGCCGTCGCTGCTGGGCCGGGTTTCCATCACCCAGGGCGACGCCGCCATCGCCGGAACCCGCTACGAGCTGCAGCGCGGCGAGGTTTCATTTACCAACCCGGTGCGCATCGAGCCGGTCATCGACCTCACCGCGACCGCCCACGTGGAGGACTACGACATCACCCTCGGCCTGCGCGGAACCCCCGACAACCTGGCCGTCACCTACCGCAGCGATCCGCCCATGCCCGAGGCAGACGTGGTCTCGCTGCTGGCGCTGGGACACACCGAGAGCCAGCAGCGCCTCTACACCCAGCAGCAGGAACAGGCCCTATCAAGTCCCTCCACCGATGCGCTGCTCGGCGGCGCCCTCAATGCCACGGTCAGCAGCAGGGTGCAGAAGCTGTTCGGTGCCGGCTCGGTTAAAGTCGATCCCAACTACCTGGGCGCATTCGGCAACTCCACTTCGCGCATTACGGTGCAGGAGCAGCTGGGCCGCAACGTAACCCTCACCTACGCCACTGACGTGAATACCACCGGCCAGCAGTTGCTGCAGGCCGAAATCGCCATCAACCGCCACGTCTCGCTGGTGGTGGCCCGCGACGAGTCGGGCGTCTTCTCGATGGTCGTCAAGGCCACCCGCCGCTACCGGTAAAGAAATTCTCTTGCCGCTGCAACCCGCCGCGCCGGGCGCAAAGGCAGTCCAGCGCGCGGCCGAAGAAATCGCGCAACCTGCGGCCCACTATCGGTGTCTATACGGGCGTACGGCAAGTTCGAAAGGGATCTCTCCCCGATGAACGCCGGCACGAATTACGAAGACAAGAAAAAAGGAGAAATCGGCATGAGAAGCACAAATCAACTGAAGATTGCAGTCCTGGTTGCCTCGCTTGCCGGAGCCCTCCTGACCCTTCCCCAAGCGCAAGCATCGGGGCCCGGGGCCCGGATCTCCGGCGCAGCCGCGCAACCCCAGCAGGACAACTCCACCGCCGGCGCGGCCGCGGCCCGCCTGGACAAGAAACAGTTCAAGAACGTGGCCGTGACCGTCGATAACGGCATCGCCACACTTACCGGCACGGTGGATCTCTACGAGTACAAGAGCGACGCGGGAAAGCGCGTGATGCATGTGAAAGGCATCGTGGCGGTGCGCAATCTCATCGAGGTTGCCGGACCCGGCGTCCCGGACAGCGCTCTCGAGGCGAAGCTCTCCAGCAGGCTGTCGTATGACCCGGATGCATACGGCCGGGTATTTGACGCCATCACGTTGAACGTGGCCGATGGGGTGGTCACGCTGGGCGGGCATGCCCACGACTACGTGGACCGCGACTCGGCCTTGGCCCTGGTTGCAACCACCCCAGGCGTGAAAGACGTGATCGACAACATCGAAGTCGATCCCACTTCCGAAATGGACAACCGCATCCGCATGGAAGTGGCCCAGGCCGTCTACGGCTTCCCGACTTTGAACCGGTACGCCATCGATCCCGCCAAGCCCATCCGCATCGCCGTGCAGAACGGCAACGTGGAGCTTTACGGCCTGGTGGACTCGCAGGCCGACAAGAATGTGGCTTTTCTTCGCGCCAACGGAGTGCCCGGCGTCTTCAGCGTAAAGAACTACATCGAGGTCGCCAATCAGCCCTCCGGAGGGAAATAACGGCGCATGGTGCGGCGGAAAGAATGAAACGGCCCCGGAGCAGACTGACCTCCGGGGCCGTTTTGTCTTCCCGTCTTTCCTGGTTTACTGGACGGCAGGCAATTGCAGCGAGATGGTTACGGCCGCGGCACTGCACACCGGGTGTCCCCAGCCGGTGGCGCTTACGCCGATCATCAGTCCGGACGCCGGCGTGATGTCATAGACGATGTTGTCCGGCCGGGCGGAATCGGGGCCGACTCCGGCCGGAACAAAATCCAGGTTGAGCGCGTGCCGCGTGCGCCAGGCGATGTTGTGGTCGGCGCACGAGGAGTCGCCGCTCACGCCCACGGCGCCCAGCAGAACGCCCTGTTTGTTGTAAAGCGCCAGGCCGCCCCCGAACACGTTCACGCCGCCGATGCGGAAGCCCACCATGGGGTCGTTCACCTGTCCGTAATCCGCCGGATTGCCTCCGTAGACGACAGACGTGTCCACCGGGTTGCTGGCCTGCAGCCCGTAGAGGCTGCCGCCCGGCTGCACGGCGCTGAAGAGGTCGGCCGTGGAGAGGGCAAGCTTGGGCAGGCTGAAAGCGTTCGCGGTGTTGGCCTTCTGCGCGGAGATCGCCCGGCTGCCCGGCCACTGCGAACCCCGGTTGGCGCCGGTAAAGGCCACCGCGCACACCACCCCGTCGCGGTTCACGACCGTGCCCCACATATCCAGGTTGAACCCGCCGTTCATCTGATTCCGCGCGTAGCTCAGCGCCGACTCAAGCTGACCGTGGGTGGGAAGTCCCGCGCAGGCGATGGTGGTATCCAACGGATAACTGGTGGCTGTCACCTGCCCGTACCCTGTCCAACTCGCGCCTGAGGCCAGAATCGCCATCAGGATACTGCTCTTGTTCCATTTCATCGTTCCTCCTTACGGCTCCGGAATCGGGCACGCGGCTCTCCGGAGCCGCGGGTCCCGCCCAAAAACCGCACTAACGCTATCACGCCCTTGCAAGGGAGGCTTATGAAAAAAGGTGAAAATCCTTCAGGCCACGGCCGCCGCGCTCGATGGCCGGCTTGCCGCTCGAATCCAGTCCTGGCGCGGCCTCTCTGGCTCGCCGATCGCATCCAGTCCCGAGGGCGGATTGACTCGAACCGCTGGTTCAAAGGATTCTTCGAGCCGGTCAGGAAAGCCGGCCCAGAGCGATTCCGGGCGATTCCGTAGAATAATGTTGATCGATGAGCTCCGCACCAGAACCGGCCCGTGCGACCCAGTCTCCCAACCCTGGACCGGGGGTTCTGGAATGGGTCTTTCTCGGCCCGCATGGCCTCCGCACCGGCTGGTCGGTCCTGTTCGCCTACTGCCTGTTCCGTTTGTTCCGCATGGTTGTGGTCACCTTCTTCGTCAGCGCAAACCTGGTTGACGAGAGCAGCGGCTTCACCGCGGCGACGGAGCTGACCCTGGAGTTGATCCCGTTCACCGCCATGCTGGGAGCCGGAGTCTTCGCCGCTCTCATCGAGCAGCGGCGCATGGTGGACTTCAACCTGACCGGCCCGCGCCGCCCGCTCTACTTCGTCTCCGGCCTGGCCGCTGGATTTGCGGCGCTTTCGGCGCTGATTGGCGCGCTCCATTGGGGCGGTTGGCTGCGCATCGGCCCGGCCGCGTTTTCCGGCGCGCAAATGGTCTACGACGCCGCGCTCTGGGGCTTGGCTTTCCTCGCCGTCGGCTGCGTCGAGGAGGGTCTCTTCCGCTGTTACCTGCAATCCACGCTCACGCGGGGCATCGACTTCTGGTGGGCGCTGGCCGCCGAAATCGGCCTCTGCCTGTACCTGTTCCTTCATCCACAGAACAACGGCGCGTGGGGCGTGTACGCCATCGCGCTGCTGGGCCTCCTGCCCTGCCTCGCACTCCATCTGAGAAGCGCGGCGCGCAGCGCATTCTGGCAGGCGGCGTGGGTCACCTCCACCGGATTCGGCCTCATCCACACCTTCAACGGCGGCGAAAACTGGACGGGCATCTTTGCCGCCGCCAGCATCGGATTTGTGTTTTGCGTCAGCGTCCGCGTTACCGGGTCGGCCTGGTGGGCCATCGGCTGCCATGCGGCCTGGGACTGGGCGGAGACCTACTTTTACGGCGCGGCCGACAGCGGCCTGCAGGCGCGCGGCCACTTTCTGGCCTCCAGCCCCGTGGGCAACCCGCTGCTGAGCGGCGGCTCCGACGGTCCCGAAGGCAGTCTGCTGGCGCTGGGCTCCATTCTGCTGCTGTTCGCGCTTCTGGTCATCATGCAACGCGGCGGAAAGTCCGCCGCCTCACCCGCCGCGTAGTGGCACCTGGCTTCAAGTCCTGATCGGGGAACCATGCAACTGTGGCTCAACCGCACTGGCGAAGTTTCACTGCGCGAGCAGTTGATCACCCAGATTGTGCTGGGCATCTTGAGCCGCGAAATGCCGCCCGGCGACCGGCTGCCGAGCACCCGCGAGCTGGCCCGCCGATTCCAAATCCATCCCAATACGGCCAGCGCCGCCTATCGCCAGTTGGAGCGCGAGGGATGGCTGGAGTTCCGCCACGGCAGCGGCGTCTTTGTGCGCAGCACGCGCCCCACGGCAGCTCTCACTCCCGCGATGGCCGTCGACCAGCTCATCGCCGAGCTGGCAGCCAAGGCGCGGCGGCTGGGAACGCCGGAGTCGCTGCTGCGGGACCGCCTGCGCCGCTGGCTTTCCTTTGAGCCGCCGGCGCGCTGGCTGCTCATCGAGCCCGATCCCGAGCTGCGCAAGATCGTGATGCTGGAGATGGAGCAGCAGCTCGCCCTTCCCGTGGCCGGCTGCGCGCCGGATGAATGCGGCGCACCCGGCCTGCTGGAGCGATCGATCGCCGCCGTGCTGCCCAGCAAAGCCGCGTGGGTGCGCCAGCTTCTGCCCGCGGGCGCGGAGTTGACTGTCCTCCAGGTTCAGCCGGTTTCGCCTGAGCTGAAGACCTACCTGCTGAAGTACCTGCCCGCGCACGCAGGAGAGCTGATCGGCATCGCCTCGCGCTGGTCGGAGTTCCAGCGCATCGCCCACACCATGCTCGTCGCCGCCGGCCTCGCTCCGGAGAGCCTGCTGGTGCGCGACGCCACCCGGCCGGGCTGGAAGCGCGGCCTCGACGCAACCTCGGGGGTGGTCTGCGACGCCGCGGCCGCGCAGGAACTGCCCAAAGGCTGCTTTCCGCTCGTCTTCCGGCTGCTCGGCGAAGGCTCGTTCGCGCATCTGCGCCGGATCGAGGCCACCGTCGAGGGCACGGATCGCCCCAAATAGCAGCGCCTGCCCCTGTGACGCCCGCGAAGCTGTCCCAATCGCGCCTATCCTGAATCCCGGCCCTGCCTACGTTGGCAGGTATGAATACCCTTGGTGTGGTTCTCACCAGGACGCAAAAAGCTCGAGGAAGCAAGTTAGTATCCCCAGTGAAAGCTTACGGGGCGCTCCCTTCCTAGAGCCATGTAGCTACCTCTTACGGTGGAATAGTTCAGGATCGTCTGCCTTGGAATCATTACCCCGGAGGGGGTTGGCAGTTCCGGCATGGGTGACAAATGGATTACCAGGGCAGCCGTGCTAAACTTTGGAAGCTCGTCGCATTGCACCCTAACCCGGTTGCCGATTGAGGGTCCGGCCGGCAAGGGAATAATCTCTTTTCCACCGCTTTCGATAGTCGCGTAAGCTGGCGGCCCACCTTGGTCCGTGTATTCACTAAATCCCTGGCACACTGGCTCCATCTGATGGACGTCGCTGAAGATCAGGTTTGTAGCGATTCTGACATCAATATGGTGAAAGTCGTAGTCGCTGTCGTTTATGAGATAAACGCGCAAATCGTTGTCGAGGTGTTGGGAGTACCCTTTCATGGTCGCTTTTGCGAGCACGATTTCAAAAGTCCAAAGAGATAGGAACAGAAGTGTGAGCAGAGCGATGGGAACCCGGACGAGCCAACGTTGATGCCAATGCCCATTGAGCGCCCCCCACAGAGGGGCCGCACAGCCCACGTATACGAGAGCCGTAGCCCACCAATATAGCCACGGGACTAGGTACGTCCCCTCCAGAGCGAGCGCCATGCCGAGTATCGCGGCGGCCGCCCCGGAAAGTTCAATGAGCCGCTGGAGCTTGATCTCTCGCGGCGCTTGTTGTGCAGTTCCGATCTGAGATTGAGGAGACGGGCCTCGCCCCGCTTTTGGAGAGCGCGTAATGCTTGCTTCCGAGGGCGGCGGCCTTTGGATATTCCCCGAGGCGCGAGCCACTGCCCGATCATGGGCGCTCCCCCCGCCGCCCTTATGCTTGGCCATGCGCAGAATGTTCTCACTGGATACCACTCTGCGTCGATCCCCTTATCAGAGAGGCAAGAGAAGAGGTGGAGAAGAGCGCTCCAACCTGAGGCAGCGCCTTCAGCGCACATTCCGGACATCACCCGACCCGCGGTGAGCGTCCGTCGCAGAGTTATTCTGTAGCTGACGAATGGCCGACGCCAACTCATTCCATCGGGCACGCGCTGAAGCTTCTCCGCCTCGCGCGCGCAAGCGCCGCTGGCCGCGGATTCTGTTTTGGAGCGCCGTCAGCCTGCTGATTCTTGTTTTCGTCGCAGCGGGAGCGTTTGTGTTCTGGCTGCGCTCGGTCACGCTGGCCGCGTTGCCCGCGCTCGACGGCGACGCGCGCCTGGCCGGCCTTTCCGCGCCCGTCACGGTGCGGCGCGACGCCCACGGCGTGCCCCACATCGACGCGGCGACGCAGGACGACCTCTTCATGGCCCAGGGTTACGTGACCGCGCAGGACCGGCTGTGGCAGATGGACGCCTTCCGCCGCAACTCCGAGGGCGAGCTGGCGGAGGTGATGGGCGCATCGCTCCTCATGCACGACGAGACCCAGCGCGTGTTGCAGATCAAGCGCGTGGCCGAGCGGATTTACGGCCATCTTTCGCCTCGGGACCGCGCCTGCGTAGACGAATACGCACGCGGCGTGAACCTGTTCATCGCCCAGCACGAGGATTCGCTGCCCGTCGAGTTCCGGCTGCTCGGCTACCGGCCCAAGCCGTGGACGGGCGTGGACTCGGTGAGCGTGGGCCTGATGATGGTGCAAACGCTGGACACGCACGCCGCCGCCAAACTGGGACGCAGCCACGTGGACGCCAAGCTCGAGAATCCGAAGCTGGAGGCCGATCTTTACCCGGTGGGCTCGTGGCGCGACCGTCCGCCTACCGGCGTCGAAGTGGATTTGAGCGCGCCGCGTCCGCAGGCGGCTCCCGCGGCCGACGACGAGGACGACGAAGACGAGCCCACCAAAACCATGCTGGCGCCGGGAGATGAGCCTTTTCGTTTTTCAGCGGCGAGTGAGGCCGGGAGAAAAATCGAAGCTTCGCAGGAGATGGGTGGAGACCATCCCACCGGGGCTGAAGCCCGCGCTCATTTGGCCGCGCTTTCGGCACGACTGAAGTCGTGCCCTGACGCTTCCTGCCCCATCCGCGAAGCTTTTCCGAAAACTGATGGCGCGTGCCCTGACATTTCGTGCCCCGGCAGAGAACCCGCATCAGCCGACGCTGCCGCTCCGGGCGATTTGGACGCGCTGCTGGCCCTGCTCGGCCTGCCCACCTGCGATGGCTGCGCGGCCGGCTCCAACGAGTGGGCTATCGCCGGCAGCCACACGGCCAGCGGCAAGCCGCTGCTCTCGAACGATATGCACCTGGACTTCTCGGTGCCCGGCGTCTGGTACATGGCCGACCTGCGTGCGCCGGGGTTTCACTGCGCCGGCGTCACGCTGCCGGGTTTTCCACTCATCGTTGCCGGCCACAACCAGCACGTGGCCTGGGGCTTTACTGACCTGATGGCCGACGTGCAGGACCTCTACGTGGAGAAGCTCGATGGCCGCGGCAACTACCAGTCCGCCGACGGGACTTGGAAGCCGCTCAGTGTGGACCGCGAAACGATTGCCGTGCGCGGCGGAAAGGATGTGATCCTCGACGTAGAATCCACGAACCACGGCCCGATCGTGAACCCCATCCTCGGCGCGAGCCGCGCGGACGCGCGCACCATCGCGCTCCAATGGAACCTGTACGACCCGGCGCTCAATTCGATTCCTCTTTACCAGATGAACACGGCGTCGAACTGGAGCGAATTTTCCTCGGCCCTGGCCGCGTGGAGCTGGCCGGCGCAGAACCTGGTCTATGCCGACGACCAGGGACACATCGCCTACCACGCCATCGGCCGCGTTCCGCTGCGGCCCGACGGCCTGATGGGCGTGCCCATTGAGGATCATGCGCACGAGTGGCAGGGCTACATCCCGTTCGACGCTTTGCCCAACGCGTTCGACCCGCCGTCCGGTTTTCTGGCCACCGCCAACTCCCGCGTCACTACGCCGCAATCGCCTTACCCGCTCACCCTGGAGTGGATCGACCCTTACCGCGTCGAGCGCATCTACAAATCGCTGGACGGCCGCGATCGGCTTTCGCCTCAGGACCTGCTGGCGGTCCAGACCGACATCTACAGCGAGGTGGACCAGGAGCTGGGCCAACGCTTCGCCTACGCGATCGACCACACCGACGGCCCCAACGGCAATGGAGACGAGCGCCTGCGCCAGGCCGCCGACCTGATGCGCACCTGGGACGGGCGGCTGACCATCGACTCCGCCGCGGCGTCGATCGTCACCCAGACGCGCGCCGCGCTGTGGCCCATGCTTCTGAAGCCCAAGCTCGGCGACACCATGTACGACTATCACTGGGGCGAGAAAAATTTTGCCGAGGAAGAGATCGTGATGCACGCCAGGCCCGAGTGGCTTCCGCCGGGCTACAGGAACTGGGACGCGCTGCTGACCGCCGCGGTGCGCAAGGGCATGGAAAACGGCAAAGCCCCGGCCAACGTGGCCGCATGGAATTACGGAAGCTGGCACACGATTGACATCGAACATCCGCTGGCCCGGTTCCTGCCCTTCATCGGCCGCATCGCCGGCACCGGACCGCAGCCCATCGGCGGCGACACCACCACCGTGAAGCAGATCGCCAGCGACGTGGCCCCTTCGCAGCGCTTCACCATGGATTGGAGCAACATCGACGCGTCCACCGAAAACATTGTGCTCGGCGAGAGCGGCAACCCGCTCAGTCCTTATTTTAAGGACCAGTGGAACGACTGGTACAACGGCGCCACCTTCGCGCTGCCGTTCTCGCCGGCAGCCGTAGCCGCGCAGACGCGGCACACGCTGCGGCTGCTGCCATGAAAAGACAGGGGGCAGAGAACAGCGGTCAGGGATCAGGAAAGACCACACGATCCTGGGTGCCCCAGGTCCCGATTTTGGGACCTGGGAATCTCAACCGGTGGATTCGCATTGCCGGCCTGGTCCTCATCCTGCTCTCCGCGGCCGTGGCCGTCGCGCCGCAGCTCATCCGCGGCAACTCCTGCGGCCACGACTTCGACGTCCACCTGGTCTCCTGGCTGGACTGCGTCAACGCCTGGAAGCACGGCCTCTTTTATCCGCACTGGACGCCGAGCCCAAATTACGATGCAGGCGAGCCGCGCTTCGTCTTCTATCCGCCGCTCACCTGGATGCTGGGCGCGGCGCTGGGACTGGTTTTCCCGTGGAGCGTCGTGCCCATTGCGCTCACGTTCCTTTGCCTGGCCGGCGCGGGATTGGCCACGCGCGCACTGGCGCTCGAGGCGTGCGACGAACCGGTGGCCACGCTGGCCGGCTGCGCGTCCATCTTTTCCGGCTTCGCGCTGTTCACCGCCTACGAGCGCTCCGCATTCCCTGAGTTTGCGGGCGGATTCTGGCTTCCGCTGCTGCTCTTGTTTGCGCTGCGAGATCGCCACCCAACCGGCTCGTTGATTCGCCGCGTTTTCGACGGCTCAACCGCTCCGCTGGCCCTGGTGCTGGCCGGCGCGTGGCTTTCGAACCTTCCCCTAGCAGTGATGGCAACGTATCTGCTGGCGGGCGTCGCGCTCCTTGCCGCCATCGCAAGCAGATCCTGGGTTACGATCCTCCGCGCAACCATTGCAACGCCCCTTGGCCTCGGCCTCGCTGCCATCTATTGGGTCCCCGCGGCATTGGAGCGCAACTGGGTCGACATCAAGCAGGCGACCCAGGATCCCGGCTACAACTTCGAAAGCAACTGGCTCTTCGCCCACAACGCGAATCCGATTCTTGCTCTGCACGACGCGATCAATCGCCAGGCCTCGTGGATTGCTGTCTCGATGATTGCCGTGGCCGTCATCTCGCTCGCTGTCGGCTGGCGGCGCGGCGCATTGCCCAACCAGAAAAGCTCCGGCTCGCCGCGCTGGTGGCTCCCGCTCGCCGCCATCCCCGCCGTGGTTCTGTTCTTCTCGTTCCCCGTCTCGCGCCCACTCTGGCATCTGCTGCCTGAGATGCGTTTCCTGCAATATCCCTGGCGCTGGCTCGAGGCCGTCGAAGCGCCCATGGCAATCTTCTTCGCCGCGGCCATCTGGCCCGCGGCGCGGCGGGCGCGCATCGCTGTTGTTGCGGTCTGCGCCGCCTGGTTTGTGGCCGCCACGGTCTACGCAGGCGCCGTCTTCTTCCAGGTCTGCTATCCCGAAGATACAGTCGCCTCTACGCTGGCCGATTACAGCCATCACGCCGGCTTTGAAGGCATGTATGAGTACGAGCCTCCCGGCGCCGATATCTCGCAGATCCCTACAGGGCTCCCCGATGCATGCCTGGTCAGCGATCCGTCTGTCCAACTTGGCAAGCCCGATCCGGACGACCCGGACGCCAACCCAACCTGGAATCAAAATCAGGGCGGCTGCGACGCAATGTACGCGGCTGCCGGGGATGGACAGGCCAATCCCGAGCATCGGCAACTCCGCGCCGTGATTCCGCATGCAGGCTACCTGGTTCTTCGGCTGCTCAGCTACCCGTCATGGAAGGTTCGCGTCAACGGGCAACTCCTCAACCCCGACCGCTTCAACGCTTTGCGAAAGCGCGACGACGGCTTGATGGCCGTGCCCGTCCCGCACGGCGATGTAAGCCTGACTGTGGATTGGGCTACAACGCCCGATGTGGTCGCGGGCCGCTGGGTGAGCGGCGCCTGCACACTTCTGCTGCTTGGATCGATCGCCTTTGAGCGCCGCCGCTCCGGCCGCCGTCAACCACCGTCTGCGGACCGTCGTCTATCATGAAAGCCATGCCTGTCGACGTAAAATCGCTGATCCAGGAGGGCGCCGAGCTCACCGACCGCGCGCTCGAATCCCTCATCCCCAGCGCGGATACGGTGCCGGCGTCGATTCACGGAGCGATTCGCCATTCGACCTTCGCCGGCGGCAAGCGGCTGCGGCCGGTGCTGGCCATGCAGGCAGGCGTGGCCATTGCCGGCTCGCTGCCGCCGGGAATCGAGCGGCTGGGCGCGGCGCTCGAGATGCTGCACACCTACTCGCTCATCCACGACGACCTGCCGGCGCTGGACAACGACGACCTGCGCCGCGGCCATCCGACGTGCCATGTAGCCTTTGGCGAGGCCATCGCCATCCTGGCCGGCGACGCGCTCCAGACCCGCGCCTTCGAAGTGCTCGCGGGCCTCGATTCCGCGCCTGCGGCGACCGTGCAGATTATCGGGCTGATTGCCAACGCCGTGGGCACGGTGGATGGCATGATCGGCGGCCAGGTGCTGGACATCGAGAGCGCGGGCCGCAAGCCCACGCCGGAGCTGGTGGAGGCCATTCACCGCGCCAAGACCGGCGCATTGATCCGGGTGAGCGTGGTGGCCGGCGGCGTCTACGCGGGCGCGAACGCGGACGATGTGGCCCGGCTCGACCGCTTCGGCCGCAAGGCCGGCCTGGCGTTTCAGATTGTCGACGATGTGCTGGATAGGACCGTCGATTCGGCGCACCTGGGCAAGACTGCGGGCAAAGACCAGGCCACCGAAAAAGCTACCTGGCCCGCCGTCTACGGCATCGAGCAGAGCCGGCGCGATGCGGCGCAACTGATTGATGAGGCGTTCGCCGCGCTGGAGCCATACGGCGGCCGGGCCGAGGGACTCAAATCGGTCGCCCGCTACCTGGTGGAGCGAAAGAACTAGCTTTTAGCTTCTAGCTCCTAGCTTTCCGAGGGCAGCGGGAGTCTAAGCGCGTAAGGCCTCTAGTGCCTGACTGATCTCCGCCGCGCCCGCGCCGACACGGCTCGGAGCTAGCGGCTAAAGGCTAGAAGCTGGAAGCTGGAAGCTAGAAGCTAGAAGCGAGAAGCGAGAAGCTAAGAAATGCTCACCGAACCCGACATCCTCACCGCGCTGCGCGACTGCTTCGATCCCGAAGTGAAGCTGAACCTCGTCGATCTCGGCCTGATCTACGCCATCGCCACCGGCCCGGATCCGGACTCGACGCCGAAATGGCCGCGCCAGTGGGTGAAGGTAACCATGACGCTGACCACGCCGCAGTGCCCGGCCTCGGGGTTGATCTTCGAGCAGGTCGAGAACCGGCTAGCCGGAATTCCCGACATCAGCAAGGTCGAAGTCGACCTGGTATGGGAGCCCAAGTGGACGCCGCACCGCATCAGCGAGGCAGGCTGCCGGCAGTTGGGAATCTGAAAATTACTTGGCCAGAACCTTGTGCAGCTTTTCGCTCTGGGAGGTGACATCGTCCAGCGCCGTCTGCACGCGGCTCAGCAGCCCCTGAAGCTCGGCGACAAAGGCCGGCAGCGCATTCCACCATGTGCGCACCGTCTCCTGCTGATCCAGCATGGCCAAAACCGTGCCCGAAGCGGCCGTCACCAGGCCGGCGCGGGGCTTGCCGCACACCATCAGCGCGCCGCCGGCGGCCAGGGTTCCAGCGGCCGCGATCGAAAGCCAATCCAATGAATCGAACCCGCACGCGCCCGGCGCCCGGTCAGGACCGTTCGCAGACTTGGAGAGAGGTACAACGACCATTGTTTCTCCTTCCGATTCCGATGCCATCCAGTGCCGTTTGGGCCGGCGCATCGGGTATCGCACTTCAAATTGCCGGCTGGGCGAAAATTTCTCGCCCGCCCACGCCGCCTTCGCGCTTCAATGCCTGCGATTTGGCCCCCGCCTGCCGCGCTCTGGCGTCCGAACCCCGGCGCCTTGCGACCCATCCACGCGCGCGCCCTTCCGTCAGTCCAGGTCGAAGTCGCGCAGCGGCTTACCCTCCGGGGCGTCCTTCGCTTTCCTCAGCGCCTCGGCAAACTTCTTTTCGAGCAATTCGGCCTTGTTCTTTTCGGCGTCAACCGATTGCCGGAAGATCGACTCCTTGCGCTCGTCCTGCTCGCGCATGGCTTTGGCGGCCGTCTCCAGATCCTCGAACATCCTTTTACGGGGCGCCGGCGTATGGCTGACCACCAGCCCGGTGGACCCATCGATCTTGAGCATGGCCCCGCAATCCGGGCACGCCACCTCGAAAACTGCTTCCCTGGTTTCAGCCATAACAATCAGCATTGTAGGCGCTTCCGGCGCAACTTGCACAGGGCCCCAAAATCAGCCACGGGTCTGAAGCCATCTGCGCTCTCGCGGACGTTTCCGCCGCAAAAAAGGATTCGACAGGACCAGCAAGACCGGGCCGAACGGTTGCCGCCGTGAAATCCGCGGCTCACTTTTCGATGCCGCGCAGCGGCAAGCTGTCCTCGCGGCCGCGCGCCGGCCGGAATTTGAGTTGCAAGGAGTTCGGAAAACAGTCCATCATTGATCTAGCAACCTCATTTCCCTTCGCAGGGGCGATCCGCCCGGAAAATCCCAGTTTTACTGAATCATATCCGGATCGTCAAAGTCCTCAAACGGGCCCTGAAATATTTTGAAAAATTATGAAGGCGGGCCATGCCTTTTTCCGCGAATGATTTATACCGGTTTGATGAATTCGAATTGAGCCGTTCCCGGCGCACGCTGCTGCGCAACGGCCAGGCGGTTCCGCTGTTGCCCAAGACATTCGAGGTGCTCTCCTGCCTGGTGAGCAACCCCGGAAGGGTGGTGGCCAAAGAGGAGATTCTCAAAACCGTCTGGCCGGAATCGTTTGTTGAAGAGAACAATCTCACCCAGCACATTTCTCTGCTGCGCAAAGCCCTGGCCGACCGCGCCAGCTATATCGCCACCATTCCCGGACGGGGCTACCAGTTCACGGCAGCCGTGACGACGGAACCGCAGGCGGCGGACGGGCCGGACGCAGGCGGCGGGTCCACGGCGCAGGCCGGCGGCGGCGCCGAGCCGGCGCTGGTGCGCGCGCCGCAATCGGCGCCCGGCGCCTCAACCGCCCCGGCTGCGCAGCGGCTGCGCCGCATTCCACGCTGGGCCAGGTACGCGGTTGCAGCCGCCGTGCTGCCAGCCGCCGCGGCCGGGTTTTTCGCCTGGCAGCGATGGAGAAGCCCTCCCGCGTTGCGCACCATCCTGGTGGCCGACTTCACCAACTCCACCGGCGACCCCACCTTCGACCGTACCCTCAAGCGCGCCCTGGAAATCGATCTGGAGCAGTCGCCCTACATCGATGTCATGAGCGATCGCGAGGCGATGTCTACGCTCGATCTGATGGGGCGCAGCGAAAGCTCCGCCATCACGCCCGATATCGCGCGGGAAATATGCGAGCGCAGCAATCGCCAGGTGCTGCTGGCGGGCAACATTCTTCCCATGGGCCGCGAATACCTGCTCACGGTGGAGGCCACGGATTGCGCCTCGGGCAGGCAACTGACCGCGGCCAAGGCGGAAGCCGGAGCCAAGGAAAAAGTCCTGGACGCGCTGGACCAGGTGGCCGACCGCGTGCGGCGCGGCCTGGGCGAACCGAGCAAATCGATGGAGGACTACCAGGTTCCCATCATGCAGGCCACCACGGCTTCTCTCGACGCGCTGCGTTCTTATTCCATCGGGCAATCGATGGATGCGCAGGGAAAAAACGAGACTGAGACGCTGCCCTTCTACCAGCGCGCCGTGGAACTGGACCCGCAGTTTGCCATGGCCTATGGCGCCATGGCCAACGAATATTACAACCTGAGCGAACCCAACCTCGCGTCGCAATACTACAAGAAGGCCTTCGACCTGAGCGACCGCGTGAGCGTGAAAGAGAAGCTGGTCCTCGAGGCGCACTACTACTCCGAGGGCGAGCAGGACATGGAACAGGGCATCGACACCTACCGGCAGTGGACCGAGACCTATCCCGGCGACTGGGTGCCGTGGGTCGATCTGGCCAACGACTATACCCAGATTGGCCAATACGGGCCGGCCATTTCCGCCGCTCAGCAGGCGCTCCGGCTGCAGCCGAACCGGGGCATCAACTATAGCGTGCTGGTAAGGGCCCTGAAGCGGGCCAATCGTTTTGCTGAGGCCAAATCGCTGGGCCTTGAAGCCGTAAGCCGCGGAAAGGATTCCGCCGGCCTGCACGCTTCGCTCTACGAGATGGCGGTGGCCGCGGGCGATCGGAACGCCATCGCCGCTGAGACGCAGTGGGCGGCGAACAACGGCGGAGGATCGTACGGATGGTACTTCGTCTTTCTGCGCGCCGAGGCCGCCGCGGCCGCCGGAAAGCGCAGGCAGGCCGAAGATCTGTTCGGCGCCGCCTGGGAGGCGGCCGAGCATGAGAATCTCGACGAAGCCGCGGACGATATCCTCACCTACCAGGCGTCGGTGGAGTTGCGCTTCTGGCTGCCCGCGCCCGCGCGCGCTGCGCTCAGCCGCATCCACAATCAGAGTCCCGATTCGCCTGACCTGGCGCTGGTGCGCGCGGATCTGGGCGATCTCTCCACCGCGGAGCGATTCCTGGCCGCGCACAACTCTGACACTCACCCAGGCACCCTGCTGGCCAACGTGGATCTGCCGCGCGTCCGCGCCAAATTGGCCATGGTGCGCGGAAAACCGCTCGATGCCGTGGCCGCCCTCGAACCCGCACGGCCTTATGAAATGGCCAGCTACAACGTACCCACTGAGAGAGCTGAAGCCTGGCTCAAAGCCGGGCGGCCGGAGCTTGCCGTTCCCGAATACCAGAAGATCCTTTCCAACCAGGGCATCGATCCGCTTTCGCCTCTCTATCCCATGGCCCATCTCGGTATGGCGCGCGCTTACTCTGGCCTGAACAAGGTCAACGAGAGCCGCGGCGAATACCAACGATTCTTCGCGCAATGGAAAGATTCCGACAGCGATCTTCCGGTTCTTGCCGCGGCGCGTGCCGAGTACGCGCGCCTGGGAAAATCCGCGGCGCCGGCCGCGAAGTAGCGCGGCCCCGCGATTCGAGGCCTTCCCTTGACACCCGGTGGCCGGGCCGCTAAAGATGGTTGCGCCGGACAGCCGGCCTTCGGCCGTCGCGAATCCCGCCTCTGGAACCAATCGCATGAATCTTCAAAAGCCGCACCGACTGCTGGCATGGATCGCGCTGGCGATTCCCTGCACCATCCCGATGGGCTGCAAGAACTCCGCGCCCCCGGCGAATCCCGCTCCCACCGCCGCGGCTAACGATGTGATTGCGGTTCCGCTCAATGTCGATCGCCTCGATCACTCGGTCGACAGCATCCTTCCCGCCGGCGCACAGCTCGAGCGCGTGGCCACGGGTTTCAAATGGGTGGAGGGACCGGTGTGGGTCGGCGACAGTCTTTTCTTTGCCGAAATTCCTTCGAACAGCATCCGCAAGTGGACGCCGGGCCAGGGCGTAAGCATCTGGCTGCAGCCCAGCGGCTATAAAGGCTCCGCTCCCTACGGCGGTCCCGAGCCGGGAACTAACGGCATGACCCTCGACGTGCAGGGCCGACTCACCGTGGCCGGCCACGCGCAGCGCGATGTGCTGCGCTTTGAATCGCTCGATCCCACGCAGGCGCCCACGGTTCTCGCCGACTCCTATCAGGGCAAGCGGCTCAACAGCCCCAACGACCTGGTTTACCGCTCCGACGGCTCGCTCTACTTCACCGATCCGCCTTACGGACTGCCCACCCAGCACGACGACGATCCGCTCAAGCAGCTCAAGGTGAACGGCGTTTATCGCATTCCGCACGCGCTCGAACACAAGCCCGGCGCACCGCCCGCAAATGGCGATTTGGAGTTGCTGGTCAAGGATCTCACCCGTCCCAACGGCATCGCTTTCTCGCCGGGCGAGAAATATCTTTACGTGAACAACTCCGAGCCCAAGAAAATCTGGATGCTCTATCGCGTAAAGCCCGACGGCACGCTGTCCGACGCGAAGCTTCTCTACGATGCGACCTCCGATCCGCGCCCCGGCGCGCCCGACGGCATGAAGGTGGATACGGCGGGCAATATCTACAGCGCCGGCCCCGGCGGCGTGTGGATTTTTTCTCCCCAAGGCAAGCCTCTGGCAACCATCGTGATGCCGGAGCGCGTGGCCAACGTGACCTTTGCCGGACCCGATCGCAAGACCCTTTACATCGCCGCCAGCAGCAGTATCTATCGCATCACTTTGAATATTGCGGGAGAGCCGCTGGTGCAGAGCAAGTGAGGGCGGAGTTGGCGGGGTTAGCGGAGTTGGGGTTCGTGCTTTCCAACCCTTTCGCCAGAAAGAAGGCGAAAGGATGGGGCACGGCGGCGTTAGCGGAGCTGGGTGCCCCACCTTAGCCGATTCGCGTACTTTGCGAATCGGCTAAGGTGGGATATCTATAACTACAGCCTTTCGGGACGAATCTCAATCAGGATTTCACCGCAACATCGTGGATCAACCCCACGCTTCGGCAGCGCTTCTCATCAGGATCGCAACAAATTTGTGTTTGATACGACAAATCCAAAAAAGACCATAAAAGGCCATAAATATACCTATCCCACCTTAGGCGCAAAAACAAAGACGCGCCGAAGGTGGGGCACCGACAATGGGACCCATTGAAAGCACGTAAGTTACAGATTCTACAATGTCCCAGAAATCCTAGTGTAGTGTCCCGGCTAATTCTTTACAGCGGCGAACCTTGTCGAAGATAACGTCTGCGGTAGCCTTCCAGACGAATGCCTTGGGCGTGTCGTTCCAGGTCGTAAGCCATGCATAGATGGCGCGTTCCAGTTCCTCCACGGAATGGAAGGTGCCGCGCCGGATCATTTTGTCAGTGATGAGTCCGAACCACCTTTCCACTTGATTGAGCCATGAGCTGCTGGTGGGCGTGAAGTGGAAGTGGAAGCGGCGGCGTTTTTGGGGCTTGAGCCAACGCTGGACTTCGGCGCCCTTGTGGGTGCTGTAGTTGTCGAGAATGAGGTGGATGTCGAGCTCCGCAGGGACTTCATTTTCCAGTTGATTCAGGAAGCGGATGAATTCCTTGCCGCGATGGCGAGGCAGGCAACTGCCGATGACCTTGCCATTGAGGATATTGAAGGCGGCAAACAAGGTCGTGGTCCCGTGCCGTATGTAGTCATGTGTCTGGCGTTCCGGCAGTCCCGGCCGCAAAGGCAGGATCGGAGCGGTTCGGTCCAGGGCCTGAATCTGGCTCTTTTCATCGACGCAAAGCACCAGAGCGCGATCCGGCGGGTCGAGATAAAGGCCGACAACGTCCCGCACCTTGTCTTCAAACTTCGGGTCATTGGAGATTTTGAACTTCTCCAGGCGGTGCGGCTGCACGTCGTAGCGTTGCCAGACACGCTGCACCATCATGCGGGAAACGCCCAACTTGGCGCCCAGCACGCGGGCGCTCCAGTGGGTGGCCCCAGTTGGCCTGGTCTTCAGGGTGGTATCCAGAATCCTCTGCTCCAGTTCCGGAGTCAGGATGCGGCGTGACCGCTGGCGCTTCTGAGGCGCGCAAATACCAGCCGTGCCGCACTTGGCAAATGCAGCCCGCGTGGCCAGCACGGTCGGTCGCGACAAACCAGTTTGCTGAGCAATCGCATGATTCGCCACGCCTTGGCTGGCCAACAAGATGACCTGACACCTGCGAACAATCTTCTGCGGCGTAGCCCCGGTCCGCAGCAGGGATTCCAACTGATGTCTCTGCCCTTGGTCGATGGTCAAAGCGGCGGCAGCAACAAACATGCCTCCCATTGAATCACGAATTGACGATATTGTCAATAATTATATGGGACGGGACACTAGACAGCCAGGAAGCGCGAGGGTGTAGCACAAACCAGCACAAATTCTGCTCCAATGATCGATCTTGATTGCAGCTGCGGGCAACGGGATAGCACTTATGAAGAGATGGGCGGGCTGCGTGAACCCCATACCTGTCCACATGGATGAAGATGGTTATAGAGCACATCATAAGTGACGCCTACTGAATGCGCGTCGTGCGAGGTCATGGTGGGGGCGTAATATGCGAAGTACCTCCCGGCCTTGGATTCGAGTTATCGGAGCGCGGCAGAGAGCCTTTGAGGACCATTGATTGATGAAGGGCGTATGCAGCCGATGCAATCGATCTTTAACTGAGGAGAGCGCGTCCCGTTCGGTTGCCATGGCCGGGTTCGGTCGTTGCCGTTTATGTGAGAACGAGCACACGAAAAGGAGATCGCGCACATTGGGTGGGAGATATACGCTTGGTCGCTCTCAAGCCAAGTTCAACAAACACAAATGGGAATTAAGCTTCCAGCAATATGCAGCCGTAGTGGCATCCGGAAGGTGCTTCTACTGCGGTAATCCGCTTCCAACTGCGGCAGCCGGACTCGACCGCAAGGAGAATGAAGACTACACATGGGATACCGTATTCCCCTGCTGCGGAAAGCAGCCAAGGGCCAAAGGGCCAAGAGGCTGCAACGAGACGAAGAGCGCCGAGATTGCACCCATTCTTCTCTTCGTTCGTCGATGGTACGAAAAATCGGGAAAAATACCGACGGAACAAGATTTTTTGGATTGCGTTCGGCAATTTCAAGAAGAGCGGGACAAGGCGTTCAAGATTATAAGCAAATTGGACGAGGGAGAAGTCAAGCAATTGAAAAGAGCCAAGTCGGTTTCCGAAGGGTTAGCCACACTGAGGCCGTGTGCCCCATGTCCCTCGCTTTAAAGTCTGAGGGTATTTGGCGGGTTCGGGCCGAGACTTCGAAGTTCCCCGAATTCCTCGGTTGGTCAGCCTTATTTCGCCTTCGTTCAAATTGGATAAAAGATGGGTAGCACAAAACTAGCACAAAAAACTATGCACGCTTCTCAATATATTCATTTTAAATTACTTAGATTGCACTCGAAACATGGGGCACCCAGGTGGAGCACCCAGGATCGTTCTCTCTCTCCTGATCCCTGATCCCTGGTCCCTGATCCCTGACCCCTGTTTTCACGTCACCGGTCCCGGATTGAACAGCACAAAATCGTTGTGCAGACCCCAGCGATCGGCCCAGGTTTTCTTGCGCCCGCTGGCCACGTCGAGGATCAGCCGAAAAATCTCCCAACCGACCTCCTCCACCGTCGCGTCGGCCGTAGCAATCCTGCCCGCATCGACGTCGATGAGATCGTGCCAGCGTTCGGCCAGCCCGCTATTGGTGGACACCTTGATGACCGGCGCTACCGCCAGGCCATACGGCGTGCCGCGCCCGGTGGTAAAGACGTGCACGTTCATCGCGGCGGCCAGTTGCAGGGTTCCGCAGATGAAGTCGCTGGCCGGCGTAGCCGCAAACACGAGCCCCTTCTGCGTAACGCGCTCGCCGGGGCCGGCCACGCCCATCAGCGCGGTGCTGCCGGCCTTGGCAATCGAGCCCATCGCCTTCTCCACCACGTTGGCGAGCCCGCCTTTTTTGTTGCCCGGCGACGGATTCGCGGTGCGATCGGCTCCGCCCTGGCGCAGATACTCGTCGTACCACGCCATCTCGCGCACAAAATCCCGGGCGATCTCCGGCGTGGCCGCGCGCGCCGTAAGCAGATGAGCGGCGTCGCGCACCTCAGTGACCTCGGAGAACATCACGGTGGCGCCCGCGCGCACCAGCAGATCGGCTGCAAATCCCACCGCGGGGTTGGCGGTGACGCCCGAAAATGCATCCGATCCGCCGCATTGCAGCCCCACCGCCAGATCGGCCGCCGGACACGCAACCCGCTGCCGCCGGTTCAGTTTTTCGAGCTTCCGCTCGGCCAGCAACAGGATGGTATCGACGATCTCGCCGAATCCCTGCTGCGCCTCCTGCATCACCGCGACTGAAGGCTGCTCTTCGAGCACCGGCAGCGCTCCGGCGGGAATCAGCCGCACCGGCTGCAGCTTTTCGCATCCCAGGCTCACCAGCAGAATCTCTCCGCCGAAGTTGGGATTCAGGCTCAGATTGCGCAGCGTGCGAATGGGAATCGCCGCGCCCGGCGCATCGATGGCCACGCCGCACCCGTAGGGATGGGTAATGGCCACCACGTCGTCTACATGGGCGTAGCGCGGCAGCATCTCCGCCTTGATGCGCTTGACCGCATAGGCGACCGTGGCGGCCACGCATTGCACCGTGGTGCTGATGGCGAGAATGTTTTTTGTTCCCACCGTGCCGTCGGGGTTCCGAAATCCCTCAAACGTGAATCCCTCCAGCGCGGGCAGCGGAGCGGGCACGTCTGTGGACTGCGGACACAGGTCGAGTGGAGGCGCTGGGGGCGCGGTCATCAACCCCTCGTGCACCCAACTGCCGCGGGCAATCGCACGATTCGCGTAGCCGATCGCCACGCCGTAGCGCACAATCGCGTCGCCCGCGGCCAGATCGCTGAGCGCCACCTTGTGCGCCTCCGGAACCGCCTCCACCAGCACCAACCCGCTCTTGAGACGGGCGCCCGCAGGCAACCCGCCCGGGTTCACCACCACGGCCACGTTGTCGGAATCATGGACCTGAATCGATCGAGGCTCGCCGGTCCGGCTCATTTCCCTATCGTATCCCCGCTCTTCCGTTGCCCATGATCCTCTCGTCCCTATTCCCCATTCCCCATTCCCTATTCCCTATTCCCCATTCCCTATTCCCTAGTCCCTAGTCCCTAGTCCCTTAGTCCCTCAGTCCCTTAGTCCCTCGTTCCCTCGTTCCCTTGTTCCCTGGCCCCTCGTTCCCAGCCTCACCTCACCAGGCAAGGCCGTTTGGGGTCGAACTTCCATCCCGGAATCAGCGCCTGCATGGCGATCGTATCGTCGCGCGCGCCCAGGCCTTTCGCGTTGTAAAGTTCATGCGCGCGCTCGATCGCATCCAGATCGAGATCGACGCCCAGCCCGGCTCGTTCCGGCACCTGAATCATACCCTCTTTGATCTGCAGCGGATTGCGCGTCAAATGCTGCCCATCCTGCCAGATCCAGTGAGTATCGATGGCGGTAATCGCGCCCGGCGCGGCCGCAGCCACGTGCGTGACCATGGCCAGCGAGATATCGAAATGATTGTTGGAGTGCGATCCCCAGGTAAGTCCGTGGTCGCGGCAGGTCTGGGCCACGCGCACCGAGCCCTGCATGGTCCAGAAGTGCGGATCGGCCAACGGTATGTCGACCGCGCGCAGTTCGATGGCGTGGCGAAGTTCGCGCCAGTCGGTGGCGATCATGTTGGTGGCCGTGGGCATATTCGTAGCCTGGCGAAACTCCGCCATGATCTCGCGGCCCGAAAAACCGAACTCGGGGCCGCTTGGATCTTCGGCGTACGCCAGCACCTGGCGCCTGCCCTTGCACAGCGCGATGGCTTCTTTGAGAGACCAGGCGCCATTGGGATCGAGCGTGATGCGCGCGCCAGGAAACCGCGCGGCCAGCGCCTCCACGGCCTTCATCTCCTCGGCGCCCGCAAGCACGCCGCCCTTGAGCTTGAAGTCGTTGAAGCCGTAGCGCGCCTGCGCAGCCTCGGCCTGCCGCACAATCGCCTCCGGCGTGAGCGCCTCCTGGTCGCGCAGGCCAAGCCACCCATCGGCGCCGTCGCCCGCGCGCCGGTAAGCGAGTCCGGTCTTGCCGCTGTCGCCGACGAAGAACAGGTAGCCCAGCACCGGAACGCTCGAGCGCTGCTGCCCTTCGCCCAGCAGCGCCGCGACCGGAAGCCGAAGGAATTGTCCCAGCAGATCGAGCAGCGCCGACTCAATTGCGGTGACGGCATGAATGGCCACGCGCAGATCGAAGGTCTGCCGGCCGCGTCCCTCCGCATCGCGATCTTCAAATCGATGCCGCACCGCGTTGAGGATTGCGTTGCGATCCGCTATGTCTCGCCCGACGACCAGCGCCCGCGCCTCTTCAAGCACCGCGCGAATTTTTTCGCCGCCCGGAACCTCGCCCACGCCGGTGTTGCCCGCTTCATCGGTGAGGATGGCCAGGTTGCGCGTGAAATAGGGGCCATGCGCTCCGCTCAGGTTCAAGAGCATGCTGTCCTGGCCGGCCACCGGCACAACCCGCATGGCCGCAACGCGCGGCGACTTGCCCGCGGCGCTGAATTGCCCGCTGCTCATCCCGGTCGGTGTGAACGCTCCCATGCGCCTCTGCTGCCGCACATCATAGCACTCGCAATCGCGGTTCGGATTTGACCGCCGCGCGGCTGCTTTACAAACACGCGTGCGCTCGCTTACAAGGTTTATGCCGAAGCTCGATCAAATTTCCCGCAACCGGCGCAAACGAGCTCTCCGCAAAGGAAAAACACATGAATCGAAGACGGTTCATCGCTTCAAGCAGCGCCGCGGGAGTTGCAGCCGCATCCATCGCGTCCTTTCCGCCGGCCGCCGCTAAAGCCGCCGTACCGCCGGTGCTGATGAAGCTGGGCGACCAGACCGCGCCCACCAACGATGTGCATCTTGCCTACCTGGCCCGCTACGGCGTACGCAATATCTGCGGCTATCCGGAGATCGAGGGCGGCCGCCTTTACGCCACCGTGGACGAACTCAAGCGCATGATCGATATGGCCGGCAAATACGGCATCGGCATCGACTGCACCGCGCCGCCGTTTCTCACTTCAAGCTTCATCGACACGGAGAAGCATCCCGCCATCATGCTGGCCGAGAGCCCGGAGCGCGATCGCGACATCGAGCAGCTCCAGACCTTCATCCGCAACTGCTCGCTGGCCGGCATTCCCTCCATCAAATACAACATGAGCATCCTGGGCGTGCTGCGCACCGGGCGCGTTGCGGGCCGCGGCGACGCGCTCGATCACCAGTGGAAGCTCTCCGAGGCGCATCCCAAGACGCCGCTCACCCGCGCCGGACAAGTGAACGCCGACGCCTTTTGGGAGCGCATCACCTATTTCCTCGATCGCGTGATCCCGGTGGCCAACGAATACAAGATCCGCATGGCCTGCCATCCCCAGGACCCCGGCGTTTCGCCCCAGGGCTATCAGGGCGTCAATCGCGTGCTGGGCACCATCGACGGCCTCAAGAAATTCATCGCCATCCAGGAAAGCCCCTGGCACGGCCTGAATTTCTGCCAGGGAACCATCTCCGAAGACCTCGAAAATCCAGGCGTGGAAATCTTCGACGTCATCCGCTACTTCGGCGCCCGCAAGAAAATCTTCAACGTCCACTTCCGCAATATCCGCGGCCATCGCAACGACTTCATCGAAGTCTATCCCGACGAGGGCGACATCGATTTCGTGAAGGCCATTCGCGTCTACAGGGAGGTCGGCTACGCCTACATGCTGATGCCCGATCATGTTCCTCTGGCGGCGAACGATCCCGGCTCGCTCCAGTCGTTCGCCTTCTGCTACGGTTACATCCGCGGGCTCATTCAATCGCTGAGCGAAGAGGCCTGAGGACCGCGCCCATCGGCGCGCAACGGCGGAAACGAATCGGGAGCGGCGCATGGAGTCTTGCGCGAAAGGAGCAATCGCATCTTGGCTGAAGCACGGCAAACCCGCATCCGCTACCTCATCATCTCCATTCTCTTCGTGGTGAGCTGCTTCAGTTTTGCCGATCGCTCGGCTCTCTCCCAGGCCGTGGCCGCCATGCCGAAGAGCATGGATCTGAGCCCGCAGCGCATGGGCTTTCTGCTGTTCGGCTTCGGCTGGGCCTACGCGCTGGGCCAGCTTCCCTCCGGCGGATTGCTCGACCGCTTCGGCTCCAGGCGCGTCTACGGCATCAGCATTATTCTCTGGTCCATCTTCGCGTTTTTGACCGGCTGCGCGGGCTATGTGGCCGCCGATGCCGTCTTCACCCTCATCTTCATCCTCAGGATTCTCTCCGGACTGGCGCAATCGCCGGTCTTCCCCGGCAACGGCCGCGTGGTGGCCGCGTGGTTTCCGGCCTCCGAGCGCGGGCGCGCCTCCGCCATCTTCAACTCGTCGCAGTATTTCGCGCTGCCCATCTTCGCGCCCATCTTCGGATGGCTCATTCACAGCGCCGGCTGGCGAAGCTGTTTCTGGTTCCTGGGCGCGCTGGGCGCAATCCTGACCTTCGTCTGGTTCACGAATATCTGCGGCGTCAAGGAGCATCCGCGCATATCCAGCGCCGAGATCGAATTCATCGAGCGCGGCGGCGGCCTGGTGAATACCGACACCCAGGCCGGCGCGAAGAAGAACACCCTCACCTGGTCCACCGTGAAAATGCTGCTCGGTTACC
The DNA here is from genome assembly GCA_963770555.1 of uncultured Acidobacteriaceae bacterium. Taxonomy (GTDB): domain Bacteria; phylum Acidobacteriota; class Terriglobia; order Terriglobales; family Acidobacteriaceae; genus Telmatobacter. The sequence goes on along the minus strand of CAVYQC010000005.1, from coordinate 137,180 downwards.
GCATGCTGGTGGGCGTTTACATCGGCCAGTACTGCATTACCACGCTTACCTGGTTCTTTCTCACCTGGTTCCCGCTCTACCTGGCGCAGGCTCGGCACATGTCGGTGCTCAAGGTCGGATTCGCCGCCGCCATCCCGGGACTGTGCGGCGGGTTCGGAGGGATTCTGGGCGGCATTCTGTCGGACCGCCTGCTCAGCCGCGGCCATTCGCTTAGCTTTGCGCGCAAGCTGCCCATCATGGCCGGCATGGGCCTGTCGATGACCATCATCGCCTGCAACTACGCGCACTCGCAAGCCATCATGCTGCTGTTCATGTCGCTTTCGTTTTTCGGCAAAGGCATCGGCGCGCTGGGGTGGACGGTCATCTCCGACACCTCGCCCAAAGGCATGGTGGGCATGAACGGAGCCCTCTTCAACCTCTTCGGCAACATGGCCGGCGTCACCACCCCGCTCATCATCGGCGCCATCGTCGAGAAAACCCACTCCTACAACGGCGCGCTGGTGTTCGTGGCGCTGGTCGCGTTTTGCGCCATCGTCAGTTACGGCCCCATCGTGGGCGAGATCAAGCGCATCGAACTCAATCCCGCAAGCGCGGGATGAACCGCAGTGTGGGAAACGCGCGCACGGCGCGCTGCGGGAATTTAAGCTAACAGTGATGGCTGGGCGCCCCATCCTTTCGCGCTCTTGGCGAAAGGGTGGAAAACAAAAATGGCTTCGCTTCAACCCAGGAGATTCGCTTCATGCCAGAGTGGCCCGCAAACATGCCTCGCAACGCATTCAAGCAGGCGCTCGCCCAATGCGAGCGGCAGGTCGGTCTGTGGTCCGGCCTGGCCAGCCCCATTGCGGCGGAGATTATCGCCGGCGCCGGCTTTAACTGGATCGTGATCGACGGCGAGCATGCGCCCAACGACATAACCACGCTGCTGCCGCAACTGCAGGCCATGCGCGCGGGCACGGCCGAGCCGGTCTTCCGCGTTCCCTGGAACGAGCCCGTCATCATCAAGCGCGCTCTCGACGTAGGCGCGCGCTCGCTGCTCGTTCCCTTCGTTCAAAATGTTGATGAGGCCAGGCGCGCCGTCGCCTCCACGCGCTATCCGCCGCTGGGCATGCGCGGCGTCTCCGTGGGGCCGCGCGCCAACGACTTTGGCCGCATCCAGAACTATCACCGCAATGCGCACCTCGACACCTGCGTCCTGGTGCAGATCGAAACCCGCGCCGCGCTCGCCAACATCGAAACCATTGCGGCCGTCGAGGGCGTTGACGGCATCTTCATCGGTCCCAGCGACCTGGCCGCGGATTTCGGCCATCTCGGCAATCCCAAACATGCGGACGTGCAGGCGGCCATTCAGGATGCGGCCCGGCGCATCCGCGCCGCGGGCAAATCCGCGGGCACGCTCGCAGGCTCGCTCGACGACGTTGAGTTCCTTTTCGGTCTCGGCTTCAACTTCACCGCGACCGGCAGCGATGTAGGCATACTTGCGCGCGGCGCCGAGTCTATCGCCGCGCGCTTTCAAAAACATTGAGTAGTTCATAAGGAGAACACCATGGCAACTGTCGGATTCGTCGGCCTCGGCATCATGGGCCGCCCCATGCTCAAGAACCTGTTGAAGGCGGGCCACACGGTCGTCGCCTACGGCCGCAATGCCGCCAAGCTCGAGGCCTGCGTCCAGGACGGCGCCGAGCGTGGCGCGTCGAACCGCGATGTGGGCGCGCGCGCTGCCATCGTCATCACCATGCTGCCGGATGGACCGCAGGTGGAAGAAGTGGTGCTGGGCGCGGACGGAATCCTCTCCGGCTCCAAGCCCGGCTCGCTCATCGTCGACATGAGCTCGATCAATCCGCTGGTCTCGCAGCAGGTGGGCGCGGCCTGCGCCGCAAAAGGCGTGGATTTCGTCGACGCGCCGGTCAGCGGCGGCGAGCCGAAGGCCATCGAAGGAACCCTGGCCATCATGGCCGGCGGCAGCGAAGCGGCCTTCCTGAAGGCCGAGCCGATTCTCAAGTGCATGGGCTCAAGCGTCACGCTCACCGGGCCGGTGGGCGCGGGCAACGCCACCAAGCTCGCCAATCAGATCATGGTGGCGTGCAATATCGCCGCCATGGGCGAAGCGCTCACGCTGGCCACGCGCTGCGGACTCAACCCCGAAGTGGTGGTGAACGCCATCAAAGGCGGCCTGGCCGGCAGCGCCGTGCTCAACGCCAAGGGACCCATGCTGATCGCGCGCAACTTCAAGCCCGGATTCAAGATCAACCTTCATCAGAAGGACCTGCGCAACGCTCTGCAGACGGCGGAAGCGAATAGCGTATGCCTTCCCATCACCGCGCTGGTGCAGCAGATGCTCTCGTCGTTGATTGCCGATGGCAAAGGCGATCTCGATCACTCCGCCATCGCCACCTTCGTTGAGCTGGCCTCGCACGTCGAAGTGAAAGTGCCCACGGCATAGCGCGCTTGATCCAACACAGTAATTGGATGCCCCATCCTTGCCGCGTCTTGGTTCTTGCGGCAAGGATGGGACAGCACGAACCCCAATCGACACATCCGTCCCGGGTGCCCTAGTACCTAGTTGCATAAGTTGGCGTACAGTGTTCTGGGGTGTTTCTGGAATATGACTTGCTTTTTCCACTCGAAGGGATGGGCGGTTTGATTGTAGGCGGAGATGAATTCGTCCATATGTTTGCGCAGCTGGCCAGGGCTGGTGAAACTGGCGTCGGCCAGCGACTGGCTTTGCAGGATCGAAAACCAGATTTCCACTTGATTCATCCACGAAGCATGGGTGGGCGTGTAATGGAAATGGACTTCCTTGTGCCGCGCCAGCCAACGGTCGCGTTTGGGCTTATGGGTGTTGAGGTTGTCGAGAATCACGTGGATCTGGCGGCCGGGGTGCTCGGCTACGATGCCGTTCATGAAGTCGAGAAACTCGACGCGGCGGCGGCGCTTGTAATGATCGCCTTTGACCAGTCCTGTGGCTACCTCCAGGGCGGCAAACAGAGTCGTGGTTCCGTGCCGCTTGTAGTCATGCTGAAAGCCGGTCAGCGCCTTACCGTTGGGAAGTCTCAACCAGCCCTGAGCCCGTTCCAGGGCCTGAATGTGAGGTTTTTCATCCACGCTCAACACCAGCGCATGCTCCGGCGGATTCAGATAAAGCCCCACCACATCGGCGGCTTTCTGCGCAAAACAGGGGTCGGTCGAGACGCACCAACTGTGACGCCGTTCGAGCGAAATCCCATGTTTGCGCAGCACCCGCCAAATCTGGTGGTCGGAAATGTCTTTCAGCGCCGCGGCCAGCAAGGCTCCGTTCCAACGCGCATAACCTTTCGGCGGAGGTTGATCCAGCTCGGCCAGGATGCGCCGTTCGCTGTTCGCGTCATAGGTTGCCGGCTTGCCCGGTCGCGGCGCATCCTGCAGTCCGTGCAGCCGATCGCGCAAGAAACGGCCCCGCCACTTGCACGCTGTGGCTGGCCGCGTCTCCATCGCCAGAGCGATCTGCTCGTTGCTGGCGCCTGCCGCAGCGCGCAAGATCACACCGGCTCGAAACACATCCCGCGCCGCGCTCGTCGGCCGCCGCGCAATCAACTCCAAGTCAGCCTGCTCTTCTGGTGTCAATGCAATGCTGCGTGCTCTCATGCAATGCACTATACACCATTCGCTCATTTATGCAACTAGATACTAGTCTCATGTTCGCGGCCGCACTATTCTTCTTGCTGGCGATTGCGAGCTGGTGCGGGAGTGCAAAGCCCTAATGTAAAATGAGTGCTAACTCAGGCCCAAATCGTGAGCTTCGAGATTCGGGCCAGACATTTCTGTATGGTCGAGGCTCGACGCTGGGAGCCGTGTGAGTCGAGAGGCTTAAACACGGTTCTGGAAGAGCGTGGGGGGCAATTCCCCCGCGCTCAACGCTTCGCTTCCAATCTTGCGCGAAGGAGCAGTAATGATCCAGTGTGCTGCTGTGGCTGGCTGTTTCTCCAATTTCCACCCCCTAGCAGGGTGCTGAAAAAGTAACTTCAATTCCACAGCATGATGGGTTAAGAAGGAATCATGCGCGGAATCGATCATCAGCAAGCGGATATGTTCAGCTATTTGTCGCCGGAGCAGCGAGTGCGGAAGGACCATCCCCTGCGGTCGGTGCGTGCCATGACGGACGAGATTCTGGATTCGATGTCGCCGTTGTTCGACGCCCTGTATGCCGAGTGCGGTCGGCCGTCGATTCCGCCGGAGAAGCTTTTGCGGGCACAGTTGCTGCAAATGCTCTATTCGGTGCGTAGCGAGCGGCTTCTGATGGAGGAGGTCGACTACAGCATTTTGTACCGCTGGTTTGTGGGGTTGAACCTGGACGAGGCAGTATGGGATGCGACCACCTTTACCAAGAACCGCGACCGCTTGCTGGAGGGGTCGGTGGCCAGGGAGTTTCTGGCGCAGGTAGTGGAGCGGGCACGGGAAGCGGGTCTGGTTTCCGACGAACACTTTACAGTGGACGGCACGCTGCTGGAAGCCTGGGCGAGTCTGAAGAGTTTTCAGGCAAAGGAACAGAAGACGGCCACACCGCCGGATGATCCGGGTAACCCGACGGTGGATTTTCACGGCCAGAAGCGCTCGAATGAGACCCATGAGTCGAAGACCGATGCGGACGCGAAGTTGGCGCGTAAGGGGCCGGGCAAGGAGGCCAAGTTGAGCTACAGCGGCAATCTGCAGGTGGAGAATCGCTACGGGCTGATCGTGAACGCGGAGTTGCTGGAAGCCAACGGCCGCGCCGAGCGCGATGCGGCGCTGCTGATGCTGGAGCAGGTTCCCGGCGACGGACGCATTACGGTGGGGGGCGACAAAGGTTTTGACACGGCGGAGTTCGTAGCCGAATGCCGGCACATGAACGTGACCCCGCACGTGGCGCAGAACACCGGCAGACCGGGGGGCAGCGCCATCGACGCGCGAACTACGCGGCACTGCGGTTACACCGTCAGTCAGAAGAAGCGCAAGCGCATCGAAGAGTGCTTCGGCTGGCTGAAGGACATCGCACTGCTGCGCAAGCTGAAACATCGCGGACTGTTCAAGGTGGCGTGGATCTTTACCTTCGCGGCAGCGGCTTACAACCTGGTGCGAATGCGAAAGCTGATTCCGATTCCAGCCGCGGCCTGATGGGGTCGTAGTGTCTCTGCGGGCCGCAAGAACGACCCGCAGAGCAAAGAAATCAACCATAACCCAGCGCAAAACCAGCCGGAAATGAACCGAAAGCGGAGTAAGACCGGCAAACAACTTAGTTTTTCAGCAGCCTGCTAGAGCCTTAGTGGGCCATTGAATACTCATACGAGTTGAACCAGAACTTTCTTCAATTCACGATTGATCGTCTCGGCTTCTTCATCAATCCTTATTAGGTCTTCGGATATGGCTGCAACTTCGCGGAAAATATCAGAGGTACCGTTAATCAGATATCGAGATGGCGACAAATTGAAGTCGTTTTTGGCAACTTCGTCGCTCTCCGCAATTGCGACAAAGCCATCTTCCGTCTTTGCCTTCAGAAAGCCGTCCGCAATCTTCTTTATCGCTTCATCGGGTAGGTAGTTTTTTGGGCTCCCCTTGCGGAAATGCTGACTGGCATTGACGAGCACGATCTTGCCCTTACGTTCCTTGGGCTTGTTTTTGCGCAGCGCAATGATGATCCCAGCGGCGGTTGTGTTGTAGAAGAGGTTATCGGGCAGCAGAATAACGCCATCGACGAGATCATGCTCCACAAACCATTTGCGGATATTGCGCTCCTTGTCCTCGTTCTTGCTGCCGCTGCCACGTGTCACTGCGCCAGCGTCGAGGACTACGGCTGCCCGCCCCGTATCTTTCAACGAGCCAATGGTGTGCTGCAGCCAAGCCCAATCGCCTTTGCTGGTGGTGACCCCGCCTTGCTCTTCAAATCGTGCGAAGGGATCGTCTTCGAAAACATCAGTGTCGAAGGGCTGATTCCACATGGGATTCGCGACTACGATGTCGAACTTTTTAAGGCTAGTATCGCCTTCCTTGAATTTTGGATTGCGCATGGAGTCGCCGCGCACCACCTGGCCCTCCATGTCGTGAATGATCCGGTTCATGCAGGCGATGGCATAGCTGGAGCCGGTGTACTTCCTCCGTACTTTTGGGCGGGTGTTCAGATTGTGGGCGATCCGACCGAGTCTCTGTGATAGTCCGAGGAAATGCTATGGTGCTTACCCGTCCTCAGCGCGAAACACTTTTGGCCAGGATTCAACAACTCGTCGCAGAGAAGTATTTTGATCCGGACTTCGATGAGACAACGTGGAACAGGATTATCGAAGAACATCGTAGGCTTGTCGTTGAAGCGGAAAACGAACCATCCTTCGAGAAAGCAGTCGCAATGATGCTCGCGGAGCTGCCTCCCAGCCCTTTGGCGCTCCTGTCGGAACGTACGCTGATCGCTCCGCCAAATGCTATTAACGCGAACTTTTCAATGCGAACGGTCGACGATCAGCCATATTGGGTTTTCAAAGACCTGCTGCCTGGCGGAGTTGCGGCGCGGGCCGGAGTCAAGGCAGGTGACCGCCGATGCACTCAACTGCCAGCGCAGCATCGCCGAGCAAATCGTCGAACAGAAGGGCGACTACGCGCTGGCGCTGAAGGGCAATCAAGGCACGCTGTTTGACGATGTGGTCCTGCTGCTCGACGATCCGGAGTTGCAAGCCAGCACCGCCGCACCGGTTGTCGAGGCCGATCACGGACGCATCGAGACGCGCACGGCGACCGTGTCAACGGAGATCGGCTGGCTCGAAAAACAACATCAATGGCCGGGCCTGAAGGCCATCGGCAAAGTAGTCCGAGTGCGCGAAACGGCGGACAAAACCACGACCGAAACTGCCTAGTACCTGCTCAGTCAAGTTCTGTCGCCGGAGCGGTTCAACCAAGTCGTTCGACAGCACTGGGGAATCGAAAACAGCCTTCACTGGCGGCTGGATGTGGTCATGAACGAGGATCAGGATCGGACGCGAATGGGGCACGGACCGCACAATCTCGCCGTCCTACGCCACATGGCCATCAACGCCATGCAAAAAGAGGGGTCAAAAGGATCCTTGCGCGGAAAGTTCAAACGCGCCGGTTGGGACGATGGCTACCTCTACCGGCTGCTGGAGCTATTTTGAAATGCGATTGCCCTGACAAGCTCGGGCAACTTTGCATACTCGGCCTTCGCTTGGAGGTAAACTGGAAGATCCGAGTCGGCGTCTTTCCACAGCGCGAGAAAGTCTGCATAGGACTTTAAGGCAGCGACTTTGTCTCTGGCTAGACTCTGCGCTCTTGCTATTTGTAGACGAGACAAGGCGCCGATCACGTCGAATTCGACCATGCCCGGGTGATCAATCAGCTTCTGGAACTTGATCGAGGCGAGGCGTCCTTCGCCTAGTTTGAGATATGCCTGACCGCGAATGTAAGCGGCGTAAAGAGCACCAATGTTGCGAGGATAGCTTACAGCTTTTTAAACGTGAATTATGCCCTCTTCACGATGGCCGTTACAGGCTACATCGTCTTCCTTCTCGCCTTGAGCGAGGTTCCTGGGCCTACACTCGCCATCCGCCGTACGATCTGCACCGCAATCGGCGGAGTTGCTGCCCTTGGCGTGCGCCTAGTCGTCATCTCCTGTAGGCGCTGTCAGAGGCCCAGGGTAGTCAAGACAGATTTCCCAAGAACTGAGAAGTTGTTCGAAGAATCCAGGCCAGTTCCATCGGATTCATGTCTTGAGCGGAAAATCTCACCGAACCCCGATGGGTAGATGTTTTGGCGTGGCACCTTGGTCGAATTGACCTCACTAGACAGAGGTCGTGGGTGCGATAAGGGTTCGATAATAGTCCCGAGAACGGCTTGGGGATGCTCGATCGAGCCGGACCTAGCACGTGGTTTATTAGGGTTGCGAACTCTGACCTGTGCAGCATAACGGCAGAGGTCGTGGGTTTGTTAAGACATTGAAACATGCGTAGCTGAATTGGCCAAAGGTGTGATCAACACTGCAACCCAAAACCGCGAACTTAACAATGGCCCTCATGTTTAAGTCGCGCACTGCATCGTTAACGAGACGTCTGCCAAGCATAGATCAGGCCAAAAAAGTCGGCCACTGCGCGCCGAATTGAAGATGCGTCATCCTCGAATGACGCCTACAGGACAAAGGGCTCATCGAGCTAATCAAGTCGATCAGAGTTCTCGGCAGGTGGCCGAAAAACGTCAGGACTCTATCGGAGCTGCTCCGATAGAGTCCTGACGTTTGCCGGTGACACGCCACGAACTCAGAATTCTGCTCCGAACACTTGCCGACATATGAGCCGACATCACGACTGGAAAGTTCGCAACCTGTCATCGGGGTTCAGCGTTCGATCGCAGCGTTTGCCAGAATCGAAAACGCGGTAATCTCCGGAGCGGTGTCGCCGCCGCCATTAGTCCGCTGAAAAAGGATAATGCCGCTCATGTCCTTAGCGGGATCACCCCATCCGTAGGTCCGGAAGGCGCCACCCTTGGAAAAGGCCCCGATGGATTGGTAGCGGAAGGTTCCCACCACATCTTTCACCACTCCGAAACTCAGCCCCATTCCCAGACCCGGCGAAAACTCCACGTTTTTCAGGTCTCCGGTTTGATTGGTGGTCATCGCCGCCACGGCGGCCGCGGAGAGTATCCGCTTTCCGTTCAGCGTCCCTGTGTTCAACAGCATCTGATAGAAGCGTGCCATGTCGCTAGCGGTCGTCAGAGCCCCACCTTCGGGCGCGGGTACCTTTACGCCCGGCTCGGGAGGCCGCGGAACGCGCAGCAGCTTGCCGGTCGGATCCAGGGAATACATCGCCGCCAGGCGGCTCTGCTTCTCGGGAGGAAGGAAGAAGTTGGTATCCGTCATTCCCAGTGGTTGAAAAAGGCGCTCTGTCAGGAAATCCACATACGATTTTCCCGAACATACTTCGATCAGGCGCCCCAGCGCCGCATACCCGATTTGGCTATAGATCCATTTCGTGCCGGGCTGCGCCAACAACAGGACATGCGCGCCCACGCTGACTCTTTCGGCGAGCGACTTGAAAGGTTCAGGACCTGGGGCGCCTTGTCCTGGCAGGCCTGAAGTGTGGGTCATTAGATCCAGAATCGTAATGGGCCGGTCGGCGTCGACCGGGTCGCAACCCTGGCTCGCGTGCGACTCTGCGCACGGGTTTACCTTGATTCCCTTGAACTCCGGCAGATACTGTTCCACCGGATCCAGGAGGCTAAGCCGTCCCTCGTCCACCAGAATCATCACGCCGGCCACGGTCAGGGACTTGGTCATCGACGCAATGCGGAAGATCGTATCGGTGCGCATGGGAATCTTGGATTCGCGATCCTGGTAGCCGACGGCATCTAAGCTGGCGACATGGCCATGCCGCACCACAATCGTCACGAACCCAGCTGCCGTGCCGTAGTCGACGTACGTTTTCATCTTGGCGGAGATTCGAGCCAGTAGAACCCTGTCCATGCCGGCGGCGGCAGGATCGGTCTTTTCGGGCGCAAATAAATCGGTAGAATTGGCCGCAAGTGTGCACGCCAGGAACGTGAACGTTATGGCCGTGAGCCTTTGAAGATGCTTCGGACCTCTTTTGTTCATTCCCAAAACCACCTCTGTGAAAATTGGATTTCGATGGCCCCTTGAGCAAACTACATGCTTCCGTCGGAGTTTATCCGAGCCGGCGCGCAATTCGCTCATTCAGCCGATCCGGCGACGATTTTCAGTTCCCAGGCGTATCGTCTCCGATCATTCTCCGGCCCCAAAAACGGGGTTGGAGACGGATTGCCGGCAATACGGCCAGGAATCGTAAACCGGGCGGAATTTCCGTATTTCTGCCAGGAGAACCGCAGGATCAAGCGCATTGAAACATACAGAGTTTCAATGGAAAGGTACTAACGGACGACCTTTGCCGGCAAGGTTTCTCCCTTTTGCCGTCTGGTCTGCTTGATCACGTACATGGCGGTATCCGCGGCGCTCAGCAGGCTGTCGCGGGTGGCTCCGTCTGCGGGATAAGTGGCGACCCCGAAGCTTGCGGTTCCGTGTACCGTGCAGTCTTCGAAGGTGAAGGGCTGCTCAAAGCCGCGCTCCAGGCGCAGCGTAATCTCCTCCACGTCGGCGCGGCTGCGCACGTTGGGCAGAGTGACGGCAAACTCGTCGCCGCCCAGCCGCGCCAGGATGTCGCCCGAGCGCAGTTGATGCTTGATGCGCAGGGCCGCTTCCTGCAGGTAGAGATCTCCGGTGTGGTGCCCGAATTGGTCGTTGACCTGCTTGAAATCGTCGAGGTCGATATAGAGCAGCCCGAAAATGCCGGCCGACTGCCGCGCGGCCTCAATCGCGGTCTCCATCTGCTTTTCGAACGAGAACCGGTTGTGGATGTCGGTGAGCAGGTCGAACTCGGACCGGTGCCGCAGATCGGAGTAGGTGCGCTGGGTCTCGATGGCCAGGGCGGACAGGGCTGCGGCCATGGTAAGAGCCTCGCTCTCTGTGGAGTGGGGCGAAGTGAGCGGATCGAGGCCAGCAAAGATGACGCCTAGCGCGGGACCGGAACGAGCTGGAATCTCCTGCTGAGCGATGCGCAGGGCCTTGACCTTGGGCGGGCGGTTTCCTAGCTGCGCTCCATCGGCAATCTGGCACCAGCAGGGCGCTCCTTTTAGCTTGAATGAGACCAGTTCCGTAATCTGCTCAAGGTTCTCGGCGAGCGGCCGGGAGCCATTGATGTCCTCGAGAATGCGGCTGCGGCGGCGCTCTATGTAAGCCAGTTCGGCGGTTTGGCGCCGCAACTTGCGGTCCAGGATCCAGCTCCTGGTCCCGGCTGCGAGCAAAAGGATGAAGAGCACGCCGGCGGCAACGCCCAGGTTGAAAACGTTGAACCAGGTGGGTGTACCGACGAGCGTAATATCCTCTGGGGAACGAAGCAGGATGTCGAAGGCCAATGGGCCATTCATCGGATCGGAACTAAAGAGCGTGCAAATCCCGCTGACGCGGATTTTGGAGCCGACCGGAACCTTTTTCATCGGCGGAAGCTGCGACTCGTCAACTCCGTTCGGGTGGCGAAAGACGGCGGAGAACAAGTGGCCGTTGAGGACCAGGACGTACTCATCCTGGGCCGCTTCCCGGACTGCCATCAGAACCCACCCTTCGGCAGAAACCAGATCGAATTCGTTCCAGCCAGAACTGAGCTCCTCCCAGGTGACCGGGCGCGGGGCGATGGGCGCCTGCTCGTGGGTATCTACTATCTCGCCACGAGTCAAAGTCATAAAGCCGTTGGTGACATCGGGAAAGCCCGAGGCGTCGGCTAGGTCGCCGATACGCAGGGGCTGATCAGTTTGAGTGTTGATCCACAGGCTCGTTGCGCCGCTCTCGAGAGCAATGGCCGACCCCGGCCGATAGTAGGTAATAGTTCCCTGCACGCGGATCCGGCTTGTGGAATCGCGGATATGATAACCCCTGAGAATCTTGTCCATGGGGGTGACAGGGAGGGACTTAAAATCGGCGCCGGCACGCTTGAGAATTTTTACATCGGCCAGCTTGGAAACGAAGAGTGCGATTCCGGTCAGTTGCTTCTTGCCGTCGAACTTTCCTGAAACGACTCCGGTGACTTCTACTTCGGTGTCCAGGAGTTCCTTGAGCGCGTTCGCATCGCTGCTATCCACCAGCGCTTCAATGTATCCTCCATCGATGAGCAATTGCAGGTCGGTGAGTCGCGTGTCCGCGTAGGATATGAGATCCGCAGCGCGGACAGTGCCACGCACGGTGACCAGCATGCAATCGCGTTCTCCGCGAATCATCTCATCGAAGCCGGCGACGACAGGCTTGGGCAGCTCTCCATGGGAGAGCTTGGTTACGTCATTGCTGATCACAACGGGACGAAAGCTGTTTTGTGTTGTTCCCCGCACCAGAACCCGATCGCCGGGAACAAGCCCGATGCCCAGTGCGGCATATACATAAATCGCCGCGCCTTCATCCTGCACAACGAGATTCATGGCTGCGCGGTTGTAGTAGGTCACGGTCGCTTCGAATGCGACCGGCAACGCACGGCTGGCCTCGGCGTTGGACAGGGCAACGACGTCGTGAAGCGTGGTGAGGACGCCGGGCTCGACTGGCCACGCAACCGAAGCGCACCCGAGAATAAAGGTCAGTGCCGAAACTGGTCGCATTATCGCTGACAATTGAACCAATTTGCAAAGGGCGGCCCTCAAGCATAGCTACGGGCAAGAATCGCCGCATGAATCATAAAGCCTGAAAACAGGTACGAAACCGAGTCAGGCCCGACTGGTCCTCGCCCTGCCGTCTGCTGATCCTCTGCATTGCGTTTATCCTACGCCCGTAAGGTTTTGACTGGAATCTCCTTTTTCGGCACCTGTTGCTTGCCAAAATAGCGATCCGCCTTCAAATCAAGGAGATGACAGCTGCACCCAACAGGGCTTACCTCCATGTGGAATCGGTCTCATGTTGGGCTTGCTGAGGCTTCTGTTGGTTCTGCCTGCCCAATTCCTTCCCTCTCGCCGCGACCCGCTGTTGGAAAATCTGACTCTGCGGCAACAGCTTGCAGTGTTAAGGCAACGCCAACCGATCATGACTGGAAAAGGCCCACAGACGGACTCGGTGCATCAATTAGATGTTATTGGACCTGCCCGCAAAGAAAAAGGCGGCGAGCCTTGCGGCCCGCCACCCTCGTGAAGCAAGCATGTGCTCTGTCTTACGGTGTGTAATTCACTGACGTTTGCGCCTGGTTGCCGTTGTTGTCCTGGACCGTGATCGTCCAGAAGTACGAGTCTCCGGTGGTCAGGCCGCCCACCGAGGGCGTGCTACCTCCTCCGGTCGGATCGGTGCCCCAGGTGATCGAAGTGATCGAGCTGGAGAAGCCGTTGGAACTGGAGTTCTGGCCTGGTATCTGCCAGATGTTGCAGTTCCCCGACGTGCAGTTATTCTGCGACAGATAAAACGAGTAAGAGAAGTCGCTGCCCATCGAGCGGGCCGAGTCGGTCCAACTGAAATTAGGCTCGTCCGGGTTTGACCCGCTGGTTTGCAGGTTGGTGGGTGCGTCGCTCGAGCCGACCACGGTGCTACCGCTGTTCCATCCGGTCACCTGGCCGTTGATTGTGCCGCCGGTGTCCTGAGTGCCATCGCTGTAGGTCACGGTGAAGTCGTACTGGTCGCCAGCGTTCGGTGTCCCACCTGGAATCGAGGCCGAGTACTGGTATTCACCGCTGTTTCCGCAGCTGGTACACAAGCCCATATCCACCGGGTTCAGCATGTTAGGCCCTGAGCTCAGGGTCACCGCAACCGGCAGCTTATTCTCCTCATTCACCTGCAGGTTCACGTTGTACGAGCTGCAGTTCGTGCCGCACGACTGGTATTGCGTCTGCACCGTGGAAGTCGCACCGGTAGAAGGCAGCGTCGCATCCACTCCCGACATTGAACTGCCCGAGAGGGTGATGCCGTTGGAATTGTTGTTTCTTACATTAGTCACATCTCCGGCGTCGATCTGGCCGTCGTTGTTCTGATCGAGAATTCCGAACAGAACATAGTTGGAGCCGCTCGGAATGGTGATGGAGTAGTTATTGGCGCCGATGGCTGGGGCGGTATTCTCCATCGCGTAAATGGCCGACGGCCCGTTGCTGCCGGGGCTCTGCTGGTAAAGGCCGACATAGAGAGGCGCGCCCGCGGCGATGGTGACGCCGGCGGGAATGGTAATGGATCCGGAGACCGTAGTGCAGCCGGAGGAGCACAGCGCCGTACCAATGGTCACGCCCTTCGCGTTCCCGTCGCTGTCGGTCGGGGTCGTCCATCCGGAGGGATGGGTGGTGGTGGCCAGCGTGTTGAAGGCGCGCGCCTGGAAGCAATAGGCAGTGCCGCTGGTGAAGGTATTTGCGCCGGCCACGGTGTTGTTCAGAATCCACACCGTAGCGCCAGTGCCGACCGCATAGAACGTACGGCTGCCCGCGACGGTTCCAAACTGTGCGCCGCCGGTGCCGCCGCCCAGCGCGCAATACGAGCCGACGCTGTCGGTCTGATTGGCCACCGCCCACTCCACGGTGTATTCGTTGGCGGCTTCCTCCTTTTGGCCGCTTGATGTACTCACGGTCGGAGGACTGTAGAAGAGCAGCACTCCGTTGGCGCTGGGGATCACCTGAATGGAGGGATTGTTCGGCGGCGTGGCATACGCCGGGCTGGTGAGGGTCACGCCGACCCCGGTGGCGTTCGCATCCGTAATCGAAACGCCGCTGTTGCTGCCGGTCGGATCGTTGCTGTTTGAAGCGCCCTGCACGCCAGGATAGTTCGTGCCCGAGGTAACGCCGGTCGAGTCCATCCACGCGTTCAGTGTGTAGCTGCCCGGCTGCACGCCATGAATGGTGTAAGCGCCGCCCGAGCTCAGCGTCGCCGCGGTAATGCTGGTTCCCGGCTGGCCCTGGCCGCCGCCGCAGCTGTTGTTGTTGAGGTAGAAATACACCTGGCCGGTTTGCGTTCCGCTATAGCTCACCGTACCTGATAAGTTGTAACCCACCTCCGCGTTGAAATTCTCTCCGCTGATGCTGCTGTTGGTGGTGCTTAGTGTCACGCTGGAGTAATTGGCGGGATAGAACAGCGAGCTGGATGCTCCCACGACCGACGGAGCGATGGTGTAGGTGCCAAAAGGAACGCCGGAGAACGAGTAGTTGCCGTTGGTGTCGGTGGTCGTCTGCATGGTCGCACTGGTTGAGGTGTTGGTGATGGTCACGGTGAAGGTGACGGGCAGGGTTCCGCCGTTGGAGCAGTAGTTGTTAAGCGAGAACTGGCCGCTGATGGAGCCGCCGGCTGGATTCACGGTGATGGTGTATGTGTTCGAGGAATTGGTGTTCAGGCTGTCTACAACCTTTACGCTGGTCAGCGTCACCGTGCCCGTGGTGCTGGGTGTTCCGCTGATGTTGAGCGAACCTCCACCGCTGCTGTAGGCCGTCAGCGTACCGTTCCCCAACGTCAACCCGCCTGAAGTGACGGTTGTCCCATTGATGGACCAGGTATAAGGCGGCACGCCGCCCGAGGCATTGATGGATCCCGCGTAGCTTTGATTGACCGTCGCCGAACCCGGCACAGAGGAACTTGGCGACGGCAGGTTTACCGGGGTCGGAGTGGTGAACTGGATGCTGTACGTCTGGGTAATGAAGTTGCCCGTCGTGGTGTCCGTCAATTTGACGGAGAACGACACCGTGGCCGCTGTCGAGGGCGTTCCGGTGACGTTCACCGTCGCGCTGCTCACGTTCGTAGCCAGGGTGCCGTCAGAGGGCGAGAGCGCCGATGTCACCGCGATGGAAAGGCTGCCGCTGCCTCCTGAGCCGGAGACCGACCCCGCGTAGGCCACACCCGTGTAGCCGCTCGGCAGTGAGTTTGACGCAGGCAGCGCCAGCGCAGAGTAAATTGACACGTTCAACGAAGCAGTAGCCGTGTTCGATGCCGAGTCGGTCACCTTGACGGTAAAGCTTGCGCTGCCCGCGACAGGTGAGGAGCCGGAGAGCACACCGCCGCTCGACAAGCTCAGGCCGATCGCCGTGAGGTTGCTGGCGCCAGCAGTCACCGTCCAGGTTAATCCTGTGCCGGAGCCGCCCGCGGAATTCAACGTATCCGTGTACGCAGTGCCGGCATTGCCCGAAGGCAGCGGATTTGCGGAGGTGATCGTCAGCCCCGTCCCGATGGTCACCGTCAAGGTTGCCGTCGCAGAATTCGAAGCTGAGTCTGTCACCTTCACGCCGAAGGTAGCGCTGCCGGCGGTGGGTGAAGAGCCGGACAGAACGCCAGCGCTCGACAGACTGAGCCCGATCGCTGTTAACTGGCTGCCGCCCGAGGTCACGGTCCACGACAAGCCCGTGCCCGAGCCGCCTGAAGTTGTGAGTGTCTGCGAATAGGCGGCACCGGCAAATCCATTCGGCAGTGTCGCCGGACTGGTGATCTTCAGCGCCGCGTTGATCGTAACGGAGAAAGTCCCCGTGGCGGTGTTCGAGGCCGAATCGGTCACTTTGACGGTGAAGGTCGCTGTGCCCGCCGTGGGCGAAGTGCCCGAGAGCACGCCGGTGTTCGACAGACTGAGCCCGATCGCCGTCAACTGGGTGCTGCCTGCAGTGATTGTCCACGACAAGCCCGTGCCCGAGCCGCCTGACGTTGCCAGCGTGTCCGTATACGCTGTTCCCGCATAACCCACCGGCAGCGGTGATGCCGTGCTAATCGTTAGTCCGGCATTGATGGTCATCGAGAAGGTCGCCGTGGCCGTGTTCGACGCCGAATCGGTCACCTTGACGGTAAAGCTTGCGCTGCCGGCGACAGGTGAGGGGCCGGAGAGCACGCCCGAGTTCGACAGGCTCAGCCCGATCGCCGTCAACTGGCTGGCGCCTGAAGTCACTGTCCACGAGAGGCCCGAGCCCGAGCCACCCGCGGAGGTCAACGTATCGGTGTATGCCGTTCCTCCGTAGCCTGAAGGCAACGGGTTCCCGGAGGTGATGGTCAGCCCCGTCCCGATGGTTACGGAAAGCGTTGCCGTCGCCGAGTTCGAGGCCGAGTCCGTCACTTTGACGCTGAAGCTCGCTGTGCCCGCCGTGGGCGAAGAGCCAGAGAGCACGCCTGTGCTCGACAGACTGAGCCCGATCGACGTTAATTGGCTGCTGCCTGCAGTGACTGTCCACGAGAGGCCCGTGCCCGAGCCGCCGGAAGTCGCCAGGGTCTGCGAATAGGCCGCCCCGGCATATCCATTGGGCAGTGTCGCCGGGCTGGTAATCGTCAGCGTTGCGTTGATCGTCACGGAGAAAGTCCCGGTGGCAGTGTTTGAGGCCGAATCGGTCACTTTGACGCTGAAAGTCGCCGTGCCTGCCGTGGGCGAAGCGCCGGAGAGCACACCCGCGCCCGACAGACTCAGCCCGACCGCCGTCAGCTGGCTGGCGCCCGACGTGACCGACCATGTCAATCCCGAACCCGTTCCACCTGAGGCCGCGAGCGGCTGCGAATAGAGCACGCCAGCGTAGCCTACCGGCAACGTCGCGCCGGTGGTGATCGTCAATCCGGCGTTGATTGTGACTGAGAAGGTCCCCGTCGCCGTGTTCGACGCCGAGTCTGTCACCTTGACGGTAAAGCTTGCGCTGCCCGCCACGGGCGAAGAACCTGACAGCACGCCAGCGCTCGACAGACTCAGCCCGACCGCCGTCAACTGACTGCCGCCTGCAGTCACTGTCCAGGACAAGCCCGTGCCCGTCCCGCCCGAGGTCAACATGGTTTGCGAATACGCCGTTCCGCCGTAACCCACTGGCAGCGGCGATGCCGTGGTAATCGTCAGTCCAGTATTGATGGTCACAGAGAAGGTCGCCGTCGCTGTGTTCGAGGCCGAGTCGGTCACTTGGACGCTGAAGCTCGCCGTGCCTGCCACCGGCGTCGCTCCTGATAGAACGCCCGCGCTCGATAGGTTCAGTCCGACCGCCGTCAGCTGACTGGCGCCTGAAGTCACTGTCCACGACAGGCCCGTGCCCGAACCGCCCGTAGCCGCCAGCGATTGCGAGTAGGCTGTTCCACCGTAGCCCACTGGCAGCGTCGCCCCGGTCGTAATCGTCAGTGTGGGGTAGCTGACCACGATGCTGTAGCTGGGTGAAATGGCCGAGTCTCCGTAGGCGTCGGCCGCTTTGACCGCAAAAGTGAAGGTGCCAATGTCCGCGGCCTTGGCGGTACCCGTGATCCCGCCTGCGCTGGTCAAGGTCAGGTCAGGAGGCAGGGTGCCGCTGGCAACGCTGTAAGTGAGCGAGCCCGCGCCGCCGCTGGCGGTCGCACTGCTCGAATAAGCCACCCCAAATGTCGCCGTGGCCGCGGGCGCGCTGCCGAATGTTATCGCAGGGGCCGCCGCAATGGTGATGCTCAAACTCCCGGAAGTCGCGGTATCTCCGTAAGCGTCGACAACCGAGATCTTGAATGTAGCCGTGCCCACGTCTGCCGCTTTGGGGGTTCCCGTGATGGCGCCCGTGCTGGTGTTCAGGCTCAAGTCGGGAGGCAATGCGCCGCTGGCCACGCCATA
The DNA here is from genome assembly GCA_963770555.1 of uncultured Acidobacteriaceae bacterium. Lineage (GTDB taxonomy): Bacteria > Acidobacteriota > Terriglobia > Terriglobales > Acidobacteriaceae > Telmatobacter. Next base: position 119,163 of record CAVYQC010000005.1, on the reverse strand, counting down.
GGTAGTTGCGCCCACGGGGCCAGTCGCCGCTGCGCTTGCGCTGTAGGCCGTGCCCACAGTTCCGCTTGCCAGAAAGGACGGGAAAGTGATTGTGGGCGCGGTAATGGTGAGGCTCAAATTCCCGGAGGTCGCTGTGTCTCCATATGCGTCTACAACCGTGATCTTGAACGTGGCTGTGCCTACGTCTGCGGCTTTGGGAGTACCGGTAATCGCGCCCGTGCTGGTGTTCAGGCTCAAGTCGGCAGGCAATGCGCCACTCGCCACGCTATAGGTGGTTGCGCCCACGAGGCCGGTAGCCGCCACGCTGCCCGTGTAAGCTGTGCCCACGGTTCCGCCCGGAAGCGACGGCGCGAACGTAATCGATGGCGCGGTGATGGTGATGGTCAAAGCCGCTGACGTGTCAGTCAGCGGTGTCGGTGTGCCCGAATCGGTAACCTTGAAGGTGATGTTGCTGTAAGTCCCCGCGCAGGATGCCGTGGGCGCCGTCCCCGAAGTCGTGGTAATAACCCCGCTAGATTTCAGCGTGAGGCATGGGGGCAGGGAGCCGCTTGCCAGGGCCCAGGTGTACGGAGAGATGCCGCCGCTGGCTGCTAATGTGACCGAGTAAGTGGTTCCCACCGCGCCGGTAGTGTCCTAATTTGGATTTTGGGGTTGGTCGCTATCCTTGGGTTCCATTGCTCCATCGCCGGGGGTGAAGTACGTCCTCTTGGAGCTGCATGTGAGAACTCCTTCGAGTGTCTGCGTCTTCCCATTCTTGAGCGCATCGATATAAGAAAGCGATCCCTTAATGTCGAAGTGCAAGCGCCGATTCTGAAACTCTTGGTCTTGCCCGATATCTGTGAACCAGAAATGGAAAGTCGCAATCAGCGGGTTCTTGGGCAGCAAATAATAGTCCCCTCTTATCCAAGTGCTCGTGCCCAGCCCGTACGTCCGACATCCCATCCGGATTTGTATGTTGGAAATCATCAACGGGAAAGAAGTCGGATTGGTTATTTCCGCCGTAATTTGAACACCCTTCCCCCTAGCAGTATCTTGGCCCTCGGACTTCCAGTTGCCGACTTCTATCCATTGCTGCGCCCCGGCTTCTTGCAGACGGATGCTGTCCCGCATCGCTCTGGTAGCTCTGGCGCTCTCTCTTACCTGCATCCATACGGCAAGGAACGTCAAGAGTCCTACACCTACGAGCGCCCAATTGGACCATTCAATCCCTGTATGGGGTTCTGGCGCTTTCTGTGCGGGATGGTCTGCTTGTGTCTGGCCGCTGCGATTGCTCGTTACTGCGATGGCCGCGGCTGGATTTTGCTGAGCGTCTGGTTTTTGCTGGGCGCAGGCTTTGTGTGGACCTACGGGAAGGAGAAGTGCGACTGCGAAAGAGCAGTACCGCAATCGTTTCAGCATAATATGCAAATTGTACCCCACAAATACCTTGACTCCATCTGATTATTGGGGTACATTAAATACACCTGGAGAGAACATGGCAAACGTCCTCAACACCGATAAACAAATCGCAATCATCGCCGCACTGTCGGAAGGGTCCAGCATCCGCGCCATTGAGCGCATGACAGGCGTTCACCGGGATACGATCATGCGGCTTGGGGTCAAAGTCGGACAGGGATGCAAAGCACTGATGGATTTCAAGTTGCAGAAGTTGCCCTGCACTCGCCTCGAACTGGATGAGATTTGGGGATTTGTCGGCAAGAAAGAGAAGCACATCAAGCCCGAAGATGATTCTGCACTCGGTAGTGTGTGGACGTTCTGCGCCATTGATGCCGACAGTAAATTGGTTCCAGCCTTCCGCGTTGGAAAGCGCGATGCGGCCACGGCAAACGCCTTCCTTGCGGACGTAGCAGAGCGCATGAGCGGTAGAGTGCAGATTTCCACGGACGGCCTTAGAGCCTACGAAGAAGCGATTGAACGGTCCTTTGGTGGGGATGCCGACTACGGGCAGATCATCAAAACTTACGGCCATGAGTCCACGGAAGGCCAGCGCCGCTACAGCCAGCCGGAATTTGTCTCTGCCGAAAAGAAGGTGATTGCAGGACGCCCCGATATAGACCTGATCTCTACCAGCTACATTGAACGGTTGAACGCTACGACTCGGCTTCACATGCGCCGTTTGACTCGTTTGACGTTGGCATTTAGCAAGAAACGGGAGAATTTCGAGGCAGCGGTCGCATTGCACTTCGCTTATTACAACTTCGTCAAGCGTCACAACACGCTCCGCTGTACCCCGGCGATGGCGGCTGGCGTCACGCCTTCATTCTGGAGCGTCGGGGAGCTATTGGAGGCTACTGCATGGCCAGCCTGATACCGCAAGAACTTAATTGGGTCGAGAAACGCGCTGCATGCACCGTCGCCACCGTATTCAATCAACTATGCGACGGGATTAAAGCGGATGTGGAAGCGATCAACGCAGCGTTGCATTTGACCGAAAAGAATCTCTTCCAAGCGGACATACACTCTGACGGTACGACCATCATTGTCGGGCAACCCAACGTCGTCCCTAGAAAGCGACTATACATTGGGACTAATGGAGAGCGAATCCAAGTGTTTCAGGAATGGGACAAGACAAAATGGTCAGCAACCATCGGCCTGAATGATGAAGGACGCTGCACACTGCGGCTTGATTCCGTACAAGAACTGGAACAGTGGCAATTCCGCAAAAAGGCTCTTGAAGGCTTGTTCTTCGGCGAGGTTGGATTATGACCCACATCGAGGAATTGAGGGATGTAATCCACAAACTGCATGGGGTCGATTCCGCCCATGTCGCTAGTGTCCCTGTAAAGGAAGTCTTCAACGGGGAAACGGTCTGGGAAGGGATCGTTGAAGTTTTCACCCTGCACGGCCATCCCAAGGCCAATACAGCCTATGCCTGGACCCACGCGACAGACAATCCAGACACCCCAAAACGCAGCGTCACCGTACTGCACATTCCCCCGGCAGTCTCGCCAATAACCGCTGTCCGGGTTGCCATCATGCAAGAGTTGAAGGAGCTAAGGGCCAATGCAGAACCAGAAGCCGAAGCCTCGTAAAGCTGGACGGCCTCCGCTCCCCAAGGGAAGTACAAAGGCCGCAATGCTCCGCATCAGAGTCACCGCAGACGAACTGCGCACGATTGAGATGGCGGCAAAGGCCAGCAGCCAAACCAGATCAGAATTCATTCGCGGCAAGTTACTTGCCACTATCGGAGGGTAAGCCTGTGGATTTCAAATTAGGACACTACCATACCTCGGCTCCACCTGACTTTCCAGATAGACGGTACCAGCGTAATGGGAAAAGGTCATATACCACCAAGGCACATTTTCTGGAACTAACGGGCAATTCGCGTACCACAAAGGGAACGTACTGCAAAGGGAACGTGCTGCAGATGCAGGGAAGACAACCTCACAACTGTGCGATTGCCGGTTGAAGGGGGCAGGCCATCCCATACTTGTATCGGGGTCTTCCAGGAACTCTGTGTTGGCGATCAAAATATATGGGAGATCCTTTTAGAAGAACCTGGTGTGGAGCCAGGTGCGTCATATGAGATTGGCGCTGATTCAGAATCGAACAAGAGTCCGGAAAACCGTTCCCCCGCCCGCAACAACGCATTGCGCCGGACGGCCATGCGTGATTCCGAAGCGCCGACAGAGACAACCCATCGTACGTCAAGAGAAACGCGCTTAGGTTTAGCTCTCTCTCCACCTACCTGGCTGCGAAATTCTCAATGAGCACATCATCGCCATAAGCTCACCGACGGCGGAGAGAAGGCCCAGACCATCGACGTTCGCAAGCCGCGCATTTTTCAGTGCGACCGTCCTCGTCGGAACACTGGCCATCGCGCTTTATGCTGACCGCGATGGGTGACTCTCATTGTTGCGTTGCCTTTCTGTCATTTGGAGCTTCGAGCTGCCAGGCGCAAGCCCGCAATGTATCCCAAGCAGATCAATAGCTTAGGTGATCATATCCGCGCGCGTCGGCTGGACCTCAAGCTCCTCCAAAGGCAGGTTGCCGGCCAGGTTGGCGTTCACGAATTGACGATTACTGGTTGGGAAGGCAACGCAACCATCCCTGAGGTCCGCTACATGCCGGCTATTTATTCGGTTCCTGGGGTACAACCCCTTACTTGCTGCTTGCTCACTTCCTGAACGCCTTGTCACCGCACGGACGACGCTTGGCCTCTCGCAGCGAAAGATGGCCGAGAAGCTGGGCGTTGATCCGGCCACGCTAATGGGCTGGGAAGCAGGGCGGCATCAGCCAACCGGCAAGAGCTTAGATTTGATCGCGAGAGTTCTTCAGAATCGGTAGGGGCGGCGAGTTGGGCAGAAGGCATATTCCGGGTTGGGAGACCATCCTTTGACCACCGCATTCCCGGATGCTGCAGCGTTTCCCGGTCTTGACCCTTTCCCGCAGCCGAGCGTGTCATTATCATGAACGACTCGGCCTGTCATCGAAACTTGGAACCCCTCGGTGCAGATGGTCGGTCCTGATATCTTGAACCGCTTTAAATGTTAGTCTTCGGCCAGAACCGAGCCCGAGGACATTTTGTACTCGCGGACGAATCTCAGGACATAGACGAAAAATCAATTCAGTGATCGAATTCGGCCTGATACATCTTCTTAGACGTTACTATTCAACCAGTTAACACATGTGGTTACCTTCTACTACGAAATAGTCATTGAAACCTACGTTACCTTGGCCCAAACTTTACCTGCAGTAGAACACTCGCGACTCAGCGGTCTTCCCCGCAGCGACAGCGACATCGATCAGTGTTGGCTCTGGACTTTCGACCGCGCCGTTTAAGTGCCTGCCGGCACGTGGCAGGCGATCGTGAGCCTTTGAGTCGATAGAGGGGTCATGTTCAATTTGGCTTCAGGAAAAGCTACGATTCTTGTCGCTGACGACGATGACGTGAATCGCGAACTGCTCTCCGACATCCTCATCGGAGAAGGCTATAAGGTCGTCTGGGCCGAAGACGGCGATCAGGCGCTCCATACAATCAGCACCAGGACAGTGGACTTGGCATTGCTGGACGTGATGATGCCCGGCAAGACCGGATTCGATGTGTGCCAGTCGATCAAATCCAATTCGGAAACGCGCTTCATTCCCGTTGTGCTTGTGACGGGGTTGACGAGTGTCGATGAGCGGATTCGAGGGATAAGATCGGGTGCGGACGATTTCCTGAGCAAGCCGGTGAACAGCCAGGAACTCCTGGCTCGGACCCGTTCGCTTCTGCGTCTGAAGGAGTACACCGACGAGTTGGAAAATGCCGAAACCGTGCTGTTCAGCCTGGCATTGAGTATCGAGGCGAAAGACCCCTATACGAAAGGACATTGCGACCGCTTATCGGCCTACTCCGAGGCCCTGGGGGAACGTATTAACCTGCCTCAAGAACAATGCGTAGCGTTGCGCCGGGCCGGAGTGGTTCATGACATAGGCAAGATCGGCGTGCCGGAGCACATTCTGATCAAGCAAAGTTCACTCACGGATGCCGAGTGGGCAGTCATGAAGGAACATCCGGTTACGGGCGAGCGGATATGTTCTCCGCTGAAATCGTTCCGTCTGGTCCTGCCCATCATTCGGCATCATCACGAGAAACTGGATGGTTCCGGCTATCCGGACAGTTTGAAGGGCGACGAGATTCCCCTCACGGCACGGGTTTTGCAGATCACTGACATTTACGATGCCCTGGTCACCGACCGCCCTTACCGCAAGGCTCTCTGCCATGAGGAGGCGATCCGGACGATGCGGGATGAAGCAAAGCGCGGATGGTGGGACAATAGCCTGATCGATGAATTCGAGGCGCTTCTCTGTTGGCAGGCCCCGGTCGTGGAGACGATCAAGGTGGCACATGCCTTCTGAACTACCCGCGCAGCGACGTCAAGTGAGACCGGCATTACGTTTGCGGATTCTGATAACGAATGCCTTCTGTTGCTTGTTGGCGCTTGAGGGATCGCCACGGATGTTGTTCTCTCAATCTTTGGCTTCCGATCAGAAGCCGGTTCAAGACCTCAACCATTTGAGCCTTGAAGAACTCGGCAATGTAGAGGTCACCACAGTCTCAAAGGATCCGCAAACGGTCCAGAAAACGCCCGCAGCGGTATATGTCATTACCCACGATGACATCGTGCGGTCCGGAGCGACAAGCATTCCGGAGGCGCTGCGCCTGGCACCGGGAGTCGAGGTTGCCCGGATCGATGCGGATCATTGGTCGGTCGCGATTCGCGGGTTCGCCGGACAATTCTCAAAATCGCTGCTGGTGCTGATCGATGGACGGAGCGTTTACACGCCGCTGTTCTCCGGAGTGTATTGGGACGCGCAAAACGTGATGCTCGCGGACGTGGACCGCATTGAGGTAGTTCGCGGCCCCGGAGGAACAATCTGGGGCGCAAACGCCGTCAACGGCGTCATCAACATCATCACCAAAAGTGCCAAAGAGACCGACGGAGTTTTATCCAGCCTGGGTGGCGGAAATGTGGATCAGGGAGTGGGCGAGTTCCGTTATGGGCACGCGACGCAAAGAAGCTTCAGCTATCGGCTCTACAGCATGGGCGCGATGCGCGGCCCCGAGTTTCACCCCGACGGAGACAACTTCGACGACTGGCGGATGGGCCAGGCGGGCTTCCGCACCGATTGGACGCACGGCCCGAATGACGATTTCACCGTACAAGGCGATCTTTACCTCGGAGCAAGCGGAGAAACCGTGTTGCTCGCCGCGTTCTCCCCGATTGCGGAAGTTGCGGAGGAAGACAAGGCAAGCCTATCCGGAGGCAATCTGCTGGCGCGCTGGCAGCACAAGATGGGCGAAGGCTCCGACATCCAGATTCAAACCTACTTCGACCGAACCAACCGGCAGGACGTCGAACTGGGTGAAACGCGCGATACATTCGATGTGGACTACATTCAGCATCAGCGGACTCACGGCGAACAGGAGTTGACGTGGGGCCTGGGAGCGAGAGTCAGTCCCAGCAACTTCATTCAAACCTCGCCCGGGGTGAATTTTCTGCCTGCAAAACAGACCGACAGCATCTACAGCGGTTTTGTGCAGTACGAACTGCCACTCTTACAGGACAAGCTTGCGCTCACGGCGGGAACCAAGCTGGAGCACAACAATTTCAGCGGCTTCGACTATCAGCCCAGCGTACGGCTGCTCTGGTCGCCAACCAGCCGTCAGTCCGCCTGGGCTGCGGTGACGCGGGCCGTGCGGACGCCCTCGCGTGTGGACCAGGACGTCCAGTTCTTGATCCTGATTCAGGCTACGCCGCCTCCCCCCGTCTTCTTTGACATCGTGGGCGATCCGAAATTTAAACCGGAACAGCTCATCGCTTACGAGGCCGGCTACCGCGCACGCGCCAATCGCAGTCTCTACATGGATTTCACTGCATTTTTCAACGTGTATAACGACATTGAAGGCTATGGCCCGCCGTCGGTGGCCGTCTCCACAAATCCTCCGCCGCTGGACTATCTGTTTGTGCTTCCGTACGCCAACGTCATCGAAGGCAGGTCGATTGGAACGGAGCTATCCCCCACTTGGGACGTGACGCGCTGGTGGCAGTTGCGCGGCGCCTATTCGCTGCTGCACATGGATCTCAAGGACAAACCGGGATTCACCGACGTGGGAAATGAGCTTAGCTCGTATATGGGCTCATGCCCCACTCATACCGCGAATGTCCAATCGTTGCTCAATATGCCGGGACACATCGAATTCAGCCAGACTTACCGGTACGCAAGTGAGCTGCCCGAATACAGCGTGCATCCTTACAGCACTGTCGATGCCCGGCTGGGCCGGCGCGTTGGAGAAGGATTCGACTTTGAAGTCGCCGGCCAGAATCTCCTGAGGCCCTCTCACCCGGAATTCAGCGAAGGTTTTGGCCCTCTCGTCGGGATCAAGAGAAGCGTGTATGCAACTATCACGTGGGCGAGATAGGGCAGGCCGGCCTGTATGCAGCAGGATCATGCCAAAACTCGCCCACTCAAAAAACGGCGGGGCGGCCTGCGGCTGGGAATAAGGAGCGGCTTGCGTTGGCTGCGCCTCGGATGCGCTGGGCCGGCATTTCTTTTACCGGCGTACGCACAGGCGCAGTTGCCGAAGGCGAATGCGTATCAGGTTCAGGCCGCTTATCTCTATAATTTCGGCAAATTCGTAAAATGGCCGGCCGTCGCTCCCGCAAACCAGAGCGGAGCTTTCACCATTTGCGTGCTCGACGGAGACCCCTTCGGAGGCACTTTGCAAACGGCTCTTGTGGGCGAATCCGTTGGCGGCAAACCTGTAACGGTGAAGCGGCTGCCCAAGGCCCAGGACGCTGCCACCTGCCACATATTATTCATCAGTTCCGCTCAGGATAAGGACCTGCGCAGAATCCTAACTGCCGTCGGCCAGGTATCTGTTCTTACGGTCAGCGACATGCCTGACTTTTCGAAACGGGGAGGCATGATCCAGTTCATTCTTGACGGCGATCGGGTCCGCTTCGACATTAACCTTGATAGCGCAGGGAAGTCCCATCTCGTGTTTGCGTCTGAGTTGCTCAAAGTGGCCGCGGCTGTAACGAAGCCTGCCGGGCCTGGAGACTGACCATGTCCACAACCAAGGATCGTTCCATAGCTCAGAGACTCACGTGGATGAACCTGCTGGTCTGCTCCGTTGCCCTGCTCCTGGCCTGCGCGTCCTTCATCGGATACGATCTCTTCACCTTCAGAAGCGCCAGGGTGAGAAATCTTTCCACGCAGGCTCAGATCATCGGCGCGAACAGCATCACCGCGCTGCTCTTTGACGATCCGGAATCCGCAGCAAAGACGCTCTCCGCACTGAAGGCCGATCCCCAGATCCTTTCCGCGGCCATCTACACAACCGAAGGAGAGCCGTTCGCCACCTATTCACGCCCGGGAAGCGCTCCCATTCAGGAGCCGCCGTCGATTCCTCGCGGCCAACTGGAAAGCCATTGGATCGGGAAAGGCGAAATCCTGCTGGCCCGGTCTATCGAGTTCGATGGAAAGCTAAGCGGGGTGGTCTTTATCCGCTCTGACGTGGAAGCTCTGAACAAGCGTCTGGAACTGTACGTCGGCATCGCATCCATCGTCCTGCTGATCTCTCTACTTGCCGCGCTCGTGGTGTCGGCCATCTTTCGCAAGTCTGTCGCCCAGCCGATCGTGCGCCTTGCCGAAGTAGCCAAGGAGGTCTCTCTCAATAAGACGTATTCGCTGCGCGTCCCTCAGGTTCATGGGCACGGAGAGGTGAGCGTTCTCATCAACTCGTTCAACCAGATGATGGCGCAGATCGAAAAGGGCAAGGCAAACCTGCAAAGGGCCCATGATGAGCTAGAGCTACGGGTCATCGAGCGGACGGCGGAACTGGTCGCCGCGAAGCGGGAAGTTGAAGCCTATTCCGAATCCGTCTTGCGCGCCAAAGAGGATATCGAGCGCGCCAGCCGGTTCAAAGACCAGTTTCTCTCTACGATGAGCCACGAGTTGCGCACTCCGTTAAACGCAGTACTAGGCTTTTCCGAACTGCTTGCGGATGTGCGGTACGGTAAGCTCACGGAGCGGCAGGCGCGGTATGTAAACCACATTCACTCAAGTGGCCAGCATCTTCTCCGCCTGATCAACGACATTCTGGATCTTTCCAAGATCGAGGCCGGGCGGCTTCAATTGAGCATCGAGAGTGTTCCTGTCGATAGCAGTGTTGCCGAGGTATGCGGATCGCTTCAGCCTCTCGTGGATAAGAATGCGCACCAGTTGATTCACGACGTTCCGCCCGGACTGATTGTTCGCGCCGATGGCACGCGCTTCCGGCAGATGTTGATGAACCTGCTTGGAAATGCGATTAAGTTCACTCCAAAAGGAGGCGAGATCGAATTGGCCGCGCGGCAAAGCGGGGACATGGTGCGTATCGAGGTCCGGGACTCCGGGCCGGGGATTCCGTCCGAAGAACGAGAGCGTATTTTCGAGGCCTTTCATCGCATGCGGCAATCCGACAAGGCGTCGGAGGGAACGGGACTTGGCCTGGCAATCACGCGAAGGCTCGTTGAACTGCACGGCGGCCGGCTGGATGTCGAGAGCGAACCGGGTGCAGGCAGCTGCTTTTACTTCACCCTTCCGAGCGCCTCTTGCCCGCAGGTCGAAGAGAATCTGATTGTTGGAGCGGATGACGCTTCGCAACCGAAGGCTCGGATCCTGGTCATTGAAGACGATCCCTCGGCAGCGTATCTTTTGGAATCGCAACTCTCTTCGTCAGGCTACGAAGTGGTAGTTTGCAACCAGCCGCAGCAGGCTGTGGATATGGCAATCGAGTTGCAGCCTGCCGTGATTACTCTGGACGTAATCATGCTTCCGGTCAATGGATGGGATGTTCTGTCAAGATTGAAAACTGATCCCCGCACGGCAAACATAGGCGTGGTCATGGTCACGGTCATGGACCAGCGCAACGCCGGCACGCTGCTCGGCGCGGATGAGTACATCGTGAAGCCGGTCGACAAATCGATTCTGCTGGCTGCGGTGGAGCGCTGCCTCAACCGCCGCGACCAGGCGCGGCTGGGGAAGTCGATCCTGGTGATTGAGGACGACGCAGCGACTCGCGAGTTTATCGTAGACCTGCTCTTGAGAAACGGATATGCGGTTAGCTCTGCGGAAGACGGTGAGCAGGCAAGGAACCAGGTGCAGATTTCCCTGCCTGACCTTGTGATCCTCGACCTGATTCTGCCGGTCGTGAGCGGTTTTGGACTGATTGCGGAGTGGCGGAAGAACCCGTCGACTGCCGATCTCCCAATCTTCGTCCTAACCAACAAGGATCTCACGGCTGAGGAAAAGGACTACCTCCTGGCGAACACGGGCGCATTCTTTTCGAAGCACGAGCAATGGCGGGATGAGCTGATCTGTCAGATTCAGAGGGTGCAGCGAGCCGCGGCGATACTGGCGGAGGCCGAATGAATCATCGGATTCTAGTGGTTGAGGACAACCTTCTCAATCGTGAACTTCTTTGCGACTGGCTGGAGACGGAGGGATTCACCGCTGTGGCTGCCGCAACCCTTAGTGAAGCTCTCGCAGCATTCGAGGACCCGGCGCCCCATGCAGTTTTGCTCGACGTGCAACTCGGGTCGGAGGATGGGCTCTCTTTGGCCTCATGGATTCGAGCCAATCCCCAATTTCGTAGTCTGCCTGTCATTGCTGTCACAGCGCATGCAATGGTGACCGATCAGCAGCGCGTCATGCAGGCCGGATGTAACGCGTGCGTATCGAAGCCGATCGATTTCAAATTGCTAAGCCAACGCTTACAAGCCTGCCTTTCTGATCTCTCTTCCGAGCCTAGGGAAATTCCCATTGACTAGCGAACGGGCGAAGTCTACTATTTTTTCAGCAGCCAGCCCCCACCGCCAAATCCACGCACCATCCTTCCCACCCTTGCGTTCCCATTCGGCAAGTCAGACAATTTTCCTATGGGTTGGCTAGGAGCCGGGAGGAATCCCGACTCTCGTGGCCTGGCCCGTGAATCTGTCAAAATCGTATTCCAACTTTGGGTGAATCTCAGGGGTCAGGTCAGGCAAGAGCGAATCAACAATCTCTCTGTTTGTTACCACGGCTGGTGCCATTTTGACGCGGCGCGCGCTTCGCAAAGAATATGGCCAACTCCCCCTCAGAACGTCTCGTCGCTGCGGGCAGAAGGCTCAGCCTGTCGCAGCGGAAGATGGCCGAGAAGCTAGGCGTTGATCCCGCGACACTGCTGGGCTGGGAAACAGGGCGACATCAGCCCACAGGGAAGAGCTTAGATTTGATTGCGAGAGTTCTGCAGACTCGGTAAGGGCGGCAAGTTTGGCAGGTGCGCGATGCAAAGGACGGCAGCTTCATCGAGCGATGCGTTGGCAGCGCAGGAAGTTGCGCTGCGCAATGCGCGGAATGCAACCGTAATGCTTCGCTCGTAACGTGACTCTCATGGATCAGACTCAAGCCGAATGTGTGAATCGAGTAGCCCGTAAGTAAGATTGTCTCTACTCAGGGGAAACGCTAAAGTGGATGCATAGAAGAGAGGTAAAGACTATATGCATAATGGAATTGAATCAATTTGGTTCCTCTTTACAGTTTCCCCGGTAGTTGTTCTCTCTATCCGCACGAATGCGGCCCGCCACAAGGCGAGAGAATCCGAGAGAGCCTGGAAGTTTGCAGAAAGGTACTTCGTGTGATGGGCCTTCCCCGGCGTAGAAGTTGCGCGTGAGCTTTCGAATTCCCGATCCTTTCCAAATTTAAGTTCACTGCGCTTAAAACCACATCGTGTGAAGTTACTCATGCTACCGAATTCAATTCGCAATCTGGCGCCGAGCGCCTCCCAGGAACAGGATGAATCCACGCATTGCGAGAGGTGCGAGAACCTCGCCATGCAGACAGCGTTTCTGGGGCAATGATGTCGGGGAAGTTCTACGGGCTTGCATAGATCCTCATCCAGTGCGAAGATTCGCTTGTGGATGAGCGAACCGGAGACCAGCCCTGGCAGGCTGGTTTTCTATTTGCTTTGAATCTTACCACGAAGACGAAAGAGAAATCGGCTAGTCTGGCCTTTGTGGAAATTTAGCCACGATAATGGCGATTAACGCGATCGCAATCCCTTCAATGAGTAGCCATCGCGGATCAAACAGCTTGTCTATCAGACTACCCATGAATGCGGCTCCTCTATTGTTCGCTGAGTGCGCGTCGATTTCCACTGTCCGCCCCACTGGAACCAACGGAAAAGATGTAGCAGGGTGCAGACGAGGGCCAGCTCGCACCGGCCCTGACCTCAGCTAAATACATTAGGCATCCAAAGTCCCCCTAGTTCAATACGCAGTTGGGGCCATTACGTGCGGAGATTACCGAAATTCGATTCAAACTGCACCACTACCCGGCCGGGAATCCTCTTTTCCAGGACATTGGTGCCGTTCATTAGCTCAAGCGCCCGAATGGCGACGGGTGCGTCGCTGTCGCCTTCGTGCCGAGACTCCCGATCGTAGACCCCCTGGTGCAAACCCAGGGGGTCGGCCAAAGACATCAACAGTCTTAAGTGGTAGATAAGCAAGAATCTGGGACGGCCCGGAGAGGAATGTAGATGAATTTGTAGATGCGAAAGCATCGAGAATCCACAAACTTCAACAATCTTAGATTTTCAAATAGTTGATTTTCAAAGACTTGTTGGAAGTAGAGACCCTGGTCCCGAACCAGATTCTGCAGCTTGTTGAAATGTGTTGAAATCGAGTGAAATTAACTGCTTTCGATTGAACGCGTTGCGGCCGTGCTGTTGAAAGCTGTGGTTCTGAATGGTTCTAGAGTGCTCTGACCGCTACAATTTCGACTACATGAACCTCAATTTGTGGGGTCAGTCGACCTTCAGCCGAAAAAAGTGACCACCGCTGGCGAGCGCTTTCGCGGTCAAAATGCCGTACGTGTGCCGGCGGCGCGAGGTCCGTGGGGCACAGGGCCGATCCCGCATGAAACGCGAGAAAACTGCGCGATTGCCTTCGATTCTACCTTTTAGAAAACGGCATGACTTACACTGCTCGTGATGAGATCCGTTTGCGTCCTCGTTTTTCTGTTGCTGCCCGGAGGCAGGTTTGCGTTTTCCGCAGCTCAAGCCGGCGCCGCCAAGCGGGATCCTTTCGTTGGTTCCACTCAGTTGATCGTGGTTGTCACATCGAACTGGGGCGCGGTTGAAGGGCAGTTGCAGCGATTTGAGCGCATTCCCGTGCATGAATCCTGGCGCCCTATCGGCGAGCCAATTCCGATTGTCGTCGGCAAGAATGGCATGGGGTGGGGCATTGGCCTGGTTGCGGCTGACGACCCCAATGTCCGCCTTGCATCCGACCCCGTGAAAAAGGAGGGTGACGGAAAGTCGCCGGCCGGCATCTTCGATCTTGGCCCTGCATTTGGATACAGTGCTCAGCCTCTGCCGGGGTTAAAGTTCCCGTATCTGACGCTGACCGAATCGATCGAATGCGTAGACGACGTCAATTCAAAACACTATAACCGGATCGTGGATCGCTCCGCCGTGGCGCCCGACTGGAACAGCTCAGAGCACATGCGGGACTCCGGCGAGTCGTACCGATGGGGAATAGTAGTGGATCACAATAGGATGATTGCAAGGCGCAATCAGGATGCGCCAGAGCAAGGAGGCGGCTCGTGCATCTTTCTCCATATTTGGCACGACCACAACGAAGGCACCGCCGGATGTACTGCGATGCCTCAAATGGATCTGGAGGCGCTGCTCAACTGGCTTAATCCGAGGCGCAGGCCACTGTTGCTGCAACTTCCGATGCCGGCATATGAGCGGTTGACCAATCGCTGGAAGTTGCCGAAGTTGAGCAATGCTCCGGCGCATTGAGCGGCTGCGGTTTCTCTACTGGGCAATATCTTCGAATTTGACATTCAGGATTGGATACTTTTTCCAATCCTTATAGTCAAAATGCCACCATTCCTCCGGGTTGACCTTGAATCCTTGTTTCTCCATGACCTCGCGCAGCAGAGCGCGGCGAGCGCGCTCGTCGGCCGTGCCGCCGGAGAAGTCTGCATACGCGCGATCGGACATTTCGTCGTAGCCGCTGGGCATCCTTACTTCCCTTCCTGTTGTCAAATCGTACAGCGACATGTCCACGGCACATCCGCGGTTGTGGTTGGAGCCCACTACCGGATCGGCGACAAAGATCCTTTTATCGACGGGAGTGGCGTCCCAGAAGATTTTCGTGACATACCAGGGGCGATATCCATCGTGAATGATCAGACCGTATCCGTGAGCCTTAAGGACGCGATGAGCGCGAAGCAAAGCTTCCGCCGCCGGCCGCTGAAGGAGGGCACGCGCCTGGGTATAGACGGGCGTCCCGAGGAAATTGTTCCGGGTGGCGTAACGGATGTCGAGCTTGATTGCGGGATCGAGCTTAGCCAAGTCCACGAGATCGGATTTGAAAAAGGTTCCTCGCTCGCGTGGAGGCTGCTCCTTCAGCGCTTCTGCGCGTAGCTCCTCAATGGGACGAAGCGGTGTGATACGGAAGCTGACCTGCTGCGCGAAGCCGAAAGGCAACAAAGCAAAGAGGAGAGCACACGGACGGATAAAGAGCTTTCGCGGGGAATTCATAGGCCTTGTCCCAACTATAGCGCCGCGCTCAATGCAGGGATCAATCCATCTGCCGCAAATCGCCAAGCTGATGAATTCTTCGCGGAAAACCTGCGCGAATCATCGTGCAGCATTTGGGCTTGTCGCCTCAGGTTGCGTGGCGAGCGGATTAACCATTGGGTTTCTTTGCCGGCGTCGGCGCGGATGTGAGCGGCGGGGTGCGCAGCTCGCGCTTGGCGCGCGTCAAACGGTTAACGACTTTATAGCGATCGCCGCAATAGATGGACTGTACGTGTTCGGCCGGCGTGCCGTTTTCGAGATAGGAAACGCGCGTGAACAGGAAAACCGGGCTCTGCGGAGCGATCTCCAGCAGGTGCGCATCGTCGGCATTCACAATTCCAACTTCCACGATTTCATCGGTCACCATCAATTGGATTCCGTATTGTTCCGCCAGCTCTTCGTAGAGCGAAGTCGTCGGATCGAAGGTCTGCATCAGGCCTGGGCAAAGACGCACGGGCAAACAACTGAGCTCGATACCCATGGGGACCATGTCTCCATACCGAACGCGGCGCAGGGCGAAGACCTTCTCGTCGTCGCTGAGGCGGAGGGTTTCCTTTACCTTCGAACTCGGCGGCAGGATGCGGAAAGACAGCACCCTGGAACTGGGCCTGGAACCTCGCGCCAACGTCTCCTCAGTAAACGAAAGGACCTGGCGGAAATCCCTCTCCAGTTTGAATCCCGAGATGAATGTTCCCTTGCCTTGGCGGCTATAGATGACTCCCAGCTCAATCAGAGCGCGCACCGCCTGCCGAACGGTCATCTGGCTTACGCCCATCAATGCGGCGATCTGCTGAATTGATGGCAACGGCTTGCCCGGTTGCAGCTCTCCCGATTGAATTTGCTCCAGGAGGCGCTGCTGAATCTGATGATAGAGCGGGATGCCGCTTCTGCGGTCCAGTGGCGATGGTCCGTTCTTCTTTTTCCCGTCGGTGAGTAATTCTCTTGTGCTCACGGTGAAGTCAACCTCGAGATCAAGCGCAATGCGCACAGCTTCGGGACCCACAGCCTGAGAATGCTGCCAAGTAGCTTATCGACGCCCGTGCGAAACGTCCATCCCAAATTCATAGACGACAGATCCAGACAATTAACGACAAAGCCTTTCAAAGGCCCGACAAGGGCGTCAGACCCAGTCCCGGGCCACCAGGAAGCAGCAGTTTCCCTCTCTCGACCAGCACGCCTCGCCAAGGATCGTTGGCTACGAGTAGATTCCCGTCGAGGTCTGCGTAATCGACCAATGGCGAAAGGTGTGCCGCGGCCGTCACCGAGCAGGAACTCGAAACCATGCAGCCGAGCATCACTTTCATGTTCACTGCGCGCGCAACCTGGATCCATCGGAACGACTCCAGGATGCCGCCGGCCTTATCGAGCTTCACGTTGATGCCGTCGTAGGCATCCACGAGTTTGGGAATCATGCCGACTTCGGTGCACGCTTCGTCGGCAAAGATCGGCAAATGGACCTTGCTGCGCACATACCTTGTGTCTTCGAGCATGAGCGCGGGCATGGGCTGTTCCACATACTCAACGCCCTGCGATTCCAGCCAGTTGATTTTGCGGATGGCTTCTTCCTTGTCGGTCCAGCCTTCATTGGCATCCACGCGAATGGGCTTTTTGGTCACGCTGCGAACGGCCTCGATGGTTGCCTCATCGGTCTTGAGGCCGACTTTCACCTTCAGCACAGGAAAGTCCTCCGCTTCACGCGTCTTCTGGCGGGTGATTTCGGGTGTGTCGATGCCGATGGAGAAATCGGTAATGGGCGCATCGGCGGCGTCGAGCCCGAGAAACTTGTAGAGCGGCAGATTGAGCTTCTTTCCCAGCCAATCGAAAATTGCGATATCGATTGCAGCCATGGCGGCGTGTTGCTGATTGCGGAGCGCGCGGCGAATTCCGGCAAGGTATTTCTCATACTTCCAGGGATCGCCTGCCGTGATGTCGCCGGTGATGGCCTGGATGGCCTGCGCCGCCTGCAGCGGAGACTCCCGGTAGCGAATGATGGGCGCACCTTCACCATGGCCGGAGATGCCGTCGCGCCGGTACTCCACCTGCACGGTGTCGCGGTAGTCGCTCGACGACATTGTGGTTGTCCATGTGTGGCGCAGCGTGAGGCGCTTGATGCCGACCCGGATCGTGGACGGTTCCTGCGAAACTTGAGAGGGCATGGCGAACGCTCCAAGTGGAAAGGCCGCGGCAGCGCCAGCGATCTTTAAACAATCGCGCCGGTTCATTGTTTGATCCTCCTCACGGCGACCAGAAGTTGCGCCCAAGGCATGTCGTCGAGGCGGCTGATCTGGACGCCGGGATGGCCGTGCGTGGTGTCGTGGATGAACTCGCCGTTGCCGAGGTACATGCCGGTGTGGGTAATTTTGGCGATACTCGAACCAAAGAACAGCAGATCGCCGGGCTCAAGATCTTTGCGCTCGACTGGCATCATGTGGTCCCACGCGGCCTGCAGGTCAGCGTCCCGCGGCATTTCAATTCCACGCTGGCGCTCGAGCATTTGCGTGAAGCCCGAGCAATCAAAACCGTAGCTGCTGACACCGCCCCACGTGTACGTGATGCCGATGAACTTGTGCGACAGCGCAAGCATCTCGCCGATGCTGAGAGGCGTGAAATCGCCGGTAACGTCAGCGCGCTGCACCCAGGCCGCCTGGCCATCGACAAGACGAACCTGAAGCCAGCGTTCGGTGTTCTTCGCAGCGTCGGGAACTGTTTCGAGACGCGCCTCCCAGGGAAGCTGGAGAACGGGCGCATGCAGCGTGACGTCAGGCTCGCCGTAGACGTTGGCACTGAGCTCCGCGATGCGGACCGCTTTACCCGCAGGCGCATAGGAACCGCCGTTGAGCGGCTTCAGATCCGACGCGGCGACCCAGCCCGTATAGCCATCCGCGGTGCGGACGTTGATCCAGCTCGGCTGCTTCCCGAGCGTAAACACGCCCGCCCCGTAGAGCGCCTGGGAGACTACATCGCTTGCGGCCGATGGACCGCGGTACATGTTGACGACGGGCTTGGCAACTACGGCATCGGGATGATCGACAGACTGCTGCGCCCGCGTCGCAGCCGGCATGAGCAACACGGCTAGCGCAAGTCCCGCGCGGCGAAGACCCTCCGCAATCCTGCGGCCGAAGGAACTTTTGCGCGCACGCGGGTGCGAGCATTCATCGGGAAGTGAAAGGTCGTGACCCACTGCAATGCTCCTATCTCTGACGATCAGCTCTTCGGCGGCGATCGGCTGGCAGCGACGCACGCTCGAAAGATCACCTAACCGGACTTGCTATGGCCCGCCAACTTGTCCGGCGACCGCATTGCGGTCAATGCCCGCTCCTCGCGGCGCTACACCAGGAAGCGAAACGGGCAACCGGCCGTGAATCGGAATCTCACCGAACAAAGCGCGTGCAATGCTGGCGCCGGAGACCACGGTGTTCGAAAACGTGCAGACGTAGGTCTGAATACCGGGAATCGAACCGCCGATGTACGGATTACCGAATGCCACCACGATGGTTTTCGCGGCGGCGCTCTTGACCACCGCGGACAGCAATTCCATTGGACTGACGTCGAGTCCAGCGGAGCCGTTCGCGCGGCCCTGCGTCGTACGCCTGGGGTTGGGCACCGACTCGGCCACCACAATCACCCGCGAAGCATCGCGGACTGCTTCCATCACGTTGCTGGAAACATAACCGGAGTTCGTCGGGTCGACGAAGAAGACTGTTGCGCCGGCTGCGCGCAGACGCAGCTCGCTGGCAAAAGTACGACCGCCATCACTGCCGCGTGGCCGGTCAGAAAGAATGACCGCGACGATGCGCGAGGATTGCGAGGCGTGCTGGCCCGGCGCGGGGGTGGACGACGGACGCTGCGCCTCGAGCGAAAGCAGCCTGCCCGGATCGGAGACCAGAGTCACGGCGCGATCGGCTACGCTCTGCGCGACGGCGATGTTTTCGGGCCGCGCAATGTCGTTTTCCACATCGGAGAGTTCCACGAAGCGGTTCCGGTTCAAGCCGACTGACGCATTCATGCGCAGGATCTTCAGCACGCTCGCATTGATTCGGGCATCAGATATCTCGCCGCGCTTCACGGCTTCAAACAGGCCGTTGTATGCGGCGTTGAGGTCACCGGGAATGATGACCATGTCGTTGCCCGCCTGCACGGCGGCAATGGCAGCGGCGCGCGAGATCTCCGCCTCCGATCCCGCAAAGACATGCGTGAGTCCGACCATATCCAGAGCGTCGGAGACAACCAATCCGTGAAAGCCAAGCTGCTCTTGCAGCAGATCTTTGATGACACGTGAAGAGATGCTGGCCGGGCGATTCGGATCGGGTTCGATGGCCGGGACGATGAGATGACCGATCATCACCGTGTCGACCCCGGCGGCGATGGCGCCGCGGAAAGGAACCAGCTCAACGCTGTTGAGGTGATCGAGGTTCCCCGGCACGATCGAGAGAGCCAGGTGCGAATCAGTATCCGTATCGCCGTGACCGGGGAAATGTTTGGCTGTGGTCAGCAGGCCAGCGGCACGCGCCCCTTGAATATAGGCGTCGACCATGGCGCTCACCTCGGCGGGGTCATCGCCGAATGAGCGCGTATCAATGATTGGATTTGCGGAATTCGAGTTGACGTCCGCGACGGGAAACCAGTTCCACTGCACACCGATGGCGCGCGATTCGAGAGCGCTGATGCGGCCGAACTCGCGGGCGAGGTTTTTGTCGCCCGTCGCACCAAAGGCCATGGCAGCGGGGAAGGCGGTGGCGCCCGCGAGACGCATGGAGAGGCCGCGCTCGAAGTCCGCAGCGAAGATCAGAGGGTACTTCGAATCTTTTTGCAGGCGGTTGGTGAGGGCCGCAGCTTCAAGCGGCTCGCTCTCGATCAACAGCGGCCCATCCGCAGCGGCTGTAACTCCGAAGCCGCCAATGTGGTACTTGTTGATTTCGTCGCGTAGTTGCAGGTAGTCCGGGCTTTCGGTATTGAAGAACCGAACCTTCGCCCAGACCATGATCATCTGCCCGATTTTTTCGTCGAGCGTCATCTTGTGGAGCGTAGCATGGGCCCAGTGCTCGCCCTTGCGATTGAGATGAACCGGAGGTGCGGCGACAATGCATGGAGCAGCCATCGCGGCCACGAGTGCCATGGTACCCAACCGCAATCTTGTCGCGTTCAGCTTCAATTCGAACTCCCTATTTAAGGGCGGATGAACCGCCAGGAACGACAGAATCAATAGAGCAGATACTTCTTACGCATAGCTTCGAACTTCTCCAGGGCGTCCTGCCAATCCTCGGCAATGCGGCGCGGATCTTCACCGGCCATCAGCGCGTCGAGCGTGGCCTTGTTGCGCATCAGACCGTCGAGCTCGGCAATCTTGTAGTCGCCAGGATAAAGATGCTCGAGAGCAGCCGCGATTTCCAGTCCCAGCTCAGGCGCATCGAGGGCATCCCGGCCAGTGACGATGAGAGACACACCGCCGCATTTCTCGTTCGCGTATACGGAGCTTCTCGGCGTGAATTCGACCGGAACAAAGCGGACTCCATCAATCTCTCTTGCGTTCAGATAGGCTGACAGTGCGGCAGAGGCGATCCACGGCGCGCCAACAAGTTCGAAGGGCGTGTCTGTGCCGCGGCCGACGGAGACGTTCGTGCCCTCAATCATTCCGATACCGGGATAGAGCGCAGCCTCGGTCATGTTGCGCAGGTTGGGTGAAGGGTCGATCCACATCTCACCGGTGGAATCGAACCAGTCGCCGCGCACCCAGCCTTCCATCGGAACGACAAAGAGATTTGCGCCGATCGCCCGCTCGCCGTTGAACATGCGCGCGAGTTCGCCGACCGTCATGCCGTGGCGAACCGGCGTCTGCCAGTAGCTGACAAAGGATTCGCGGCCCGCGTCCGCGATGGGACCTTGCACATAGGCGCCGCCGATAGGATCAGGCCGGTCGAGAACGAAGATAGGCTTGCCGGCTTTTGCGGCTGCTTCGATGAAGTAGCCGAGAGTGCTCTCGTAGGTGTAGAAACGTACGCCGGCGTCCTGAATGTCGTAGACGATTGCGTCGAGACCGGAGAGTTCTTCCCGCGTGGGGCGGCGTTTGGCATCCGAGTCGCCATAGACGCTGTAGATCGGAACGCCGGTTGCGTCGTCGCGCGAATTGCCGATTGCAGTCGTGTCGAGTGTGCCGGCGATGCCATGCTCAGGACTGAAGATGGCGGCCAGCTTGATCCCAGGAGCGTGCGCGAGAATATCCGCGGTGCGCCGGCCGTGCGCATTAACGGCTGTTTGGTTGGTTACAAGTCCGATCGCGACCGGATGATTTAGGTCCGGTTGAAGTTCGCGGAATTCATGCTCCTCAAGCACGTCGATACCGGTCTTTACGTTCCCGTTGCGCGCCGTGATCCTGCGTTCGGCCATCATCGACTCGTTGTATCCGGTGATGCGCGCGAGCCGCAGCGCTTGATCTTCCTTGACGGTGAGGTCGAGGTCCTTGACAACGGCGGTCGCCACGCGCGAGCGCAGCGGAGTCGCCGAGCCGCCACGAGGATGAACGGCGTTGGTAAGGATGATGATGTAGGTATTGGTCACGGGGTCGATCCAAAGTGAGGTGCCGGTGAAGCCGGTATGGCCGAACGAGCCGACCGGAAGCAACTCGCCACGGTTGCTCGAAAAGGGCGAGTCAATGTCCCATCCTAAGCCGCGAAGGCTCGCGGCGTTGGCAGGCTGCTGTGGTGTGGACATTTTTTCGATTGCTTCGCGGGTGAGAATCTTCGGGCAGCAGCTTAGCAGATTCTGCGCGAACTTTGCCAAATCGTCAGCGGTGGAGAACAAGCCTGCATGGCCGGCCACTCCACCCATGCGTCGTGCGGTTGGATCGTGGACGACGCCCCGCAGCATCTTGCCTTGCTCGTCGTATTGCGTGGGCGCGATGCGGGGGATCCAACTGCCGGGAGGAAGAAACGTGGTTTCTTTCATGCCCAGCGGCGTGAAGATCTTTGCGGCTGCGTAGTCGTTCAGCGGCATCCCCGTCACTTTCTCCACCAGAAATCCGAGCGTTATAAAGTTGATGTCGCTATAAAGGAAGCGCGAACCGGGAGGGTAAGCCGGCTTCACTTGCATGGCCATATCGAATGCAGTCGCGCGCCCTTGCCATGGTTGCTTCAGATCGAGATCGGGGGGAATGCCGGAAAAGTGCGTCAACAATTCGCGGACCGTGATCTCCTTTTTCCCGTTCTGCGCGAATTCGGGAAGATAGGTGGCAACAGGATCGTTAAGCCGGATGCGGCCCTCTTGAAAAAGCTGCATGACCGCGGTCGTGGTGGCGATGCACTTGGTCAGCGAGGCGAGGTCGAAGATGGTGTCGACCGTCATCGGCTCGCGCGTTGGCTCGAGCGATCGCGAGCCAAAGGCCTTTCGGTAAACGACGCTGCCGTTGTGCCCGATGAGCACGACTCCGCCGGGAACGTTGCCGCGGTCGACGGCCTGCTGCATTATGGCGTCGATATTTGCAATGGCCGGATTGCCGCCGCTTGCGGCATCTGACCGTCTCGACGCCGCTTGCGCCGGCATCGGGACGGAGTGCAATGCAAAGAGAACCAGCGCAAGAAAATAAGGCACGGTCTGGAGAGCCCGGTTTGTATTCAGAGGTCGCTGCATCTCATCCTTCAATTGCCGTGCGCACGTTGCCTTTTGCCTTGCGCAGGCGACGCGCCGCCTCGCTCTTGCTTACCTGCCTTTTGAGTATGATGAGGGCCAGCGGCACACTCATGCCGGCCTTCTTCAGGGTTTCCATTGCCGTTTCCGAATCAATGCCCACCAGCGATTCCAGGATGAGAACGCCGCGGTGAAGGAGTTTGTTGTTCTTCAGGTGCAGATTGACCATGAGGTTGCCGTAGACGTATCCCATTTTGGCCATCGCACCCGTGGTGAGCATGTTGCAGATGAGTTTTTGCGCGGTGCCGGCTTTGAGCCGCGAGGACCCGGTGAGAACCTCGGGGCCAACCTCAACCTCAATGCGGATGTCGGCAGCATCGCCGAGCGGGGAATTCCGGTTGCAGGCGATTGCGATGGTTTCCGCTCCCTTGCTCCGTGCGAATTGCAGCGCGCTGATCGTGTAGGGCGTGATGCCGCTGGCCGCGATGCCGACAACCACATCGCGCTTCCCGGGTTTTTTCCGAGCCATATCGGAACGGCCCAATTCCACTGAGTCTTCGCTGGCTTCCGTTGGCCTGATCAGCGCTTTTTCGCCGCCTGCAATCAAAAACTGCACCATGCCGGGACCCGAGCCAAAGGTGGGAAGCGCCTCTGACGCATCGAGCGCGCCGATACGGCCGCTCGTACCGCTGCCGACGTAGATCAGACGGCCGCCTTTGGCAAAACATTCCGCAACTCGATCCACAGCCTGTGCGATGGCCGGCAGAACCTTCCGTATCGCGCGTGGAACGGCGATATCTTCGCGGTTCATGGTAGTCACGATTTCGAGCGCACTCATCTGATCGAGATTCTGTGTCGCTCGATTGCGGCGTTCCGTTGACAATTCCTTCAACTGCATTCGAACTATCCTTTACTTTATGAGTGCACGGCATTCAATCGTGCTGGAAGGCTGGCGGCATAACCAACGACAAATGTCACCGTGCTGCCCAGCGCCGCGTACCAGGTGAACGACACCGCGGTGAAAAACCAGAGATAGAGATTCAAAGCGAGGCCGCAGATCATTCCGATCATGGCGCCGCGCTCTGAGGCTGTGCGCGTGAGGACGCCCAGCAAAAAGACGCCGAGCATCCCACCGTAGGCGACCGAGGCGATGGTCAACCCGACTTCGATGACCCTGCCGCCATGGCGGGCAACCAGCGCCAAAACGAACAAGACGAGCGCCCAGCCAAGCATCGCAGCTCGCGATAACCAGATGCGGCGGATTTCCGACGAAAGCGGACGAAGGCGCATGTAAAAATCGACCATAGCCGTGGAGGAGAGCGAATTGAGCGCCGCGCTCAGGTTCGACATCGCTGCCGCCAGAATCGCGGCAATCAGCACCCCGCTTACACCATGCGGCATATGGCTCACGATGAAAACGGGAAAGATCGTATCCGTTCGCGTGAACTCGGCTGCCGGCAAATAGATGCGGTAAAACACGTACAGCATCGCCCCAATCATCAGAAAGAGCGAAAACTGAAAAAAAATCACCACGCCGCTCGAGAGCAGCGCGATCTTCGCTTGCCCCTCGCTGCGCGCCGCCAGCAGTCTCTGCACAATCAGTTGATCGGTTCCGTGACTGGCCGTGGTGAGAAATGTTCCGCCAATCACTCCCGACCACAAGGTGTACTTCGTCGACCAATCGAATGTGAAGTCCAGCACCCGGAACTTGCCTGCCTGGCCCGCCATCTCGCGCACCGTCGTCCACCCGCCGGGCACAAGATGCAGGATGGTCACAAGAGCGACGATCGTTCCGGCGACATACACCGTTTGCTGCATCACATCCGTCCAGATCGCCGCTTTCAGGCCGCCCTTTAACGTGTAGAGAAGCGTCAGCACGGTCACGATGGCGATCGCCACCAAGTCGCGCTGAAAATCGCTAACGCCCATCAGCAGGCCGCCCAGCGCCACACGCACCACGATGGCGACCGCAAAAACGCGTACTCCTTCGGCGGCAGCCCGCGTGACCAGAAACACTGCAGCTGTCAACGTGCGCAGCCGCTGCCCGAAGCGGCGTTCTATCAGTTGATAAGCCGTGACCAGCTCGCCGCGAAAATATTGTGGGACGAGCACAAAACTCACCACGGCGCGGCCGATCAGGTAGCCCATCACCAGCTCGAGAAAGCAAAAGTCCTTGTCGTACGCCAGTCCGGGCACGCTGATTACCGTCAGCGTACTGGTCTCCGCCGCCACAATGGAGAGCGAAATCGCCCACCACGGAATCGCATTGTCTGCGAGGAAATATCCTTTCAGCGTCTGCTGGCCGGTACGAAAGCGCAAGCCGAAAAGAGTCACGCCGGCGAGATAGCAGCCGATGACGACCAGATCCAGCGTGTTCAATCCCATTGCGACATTCCTGCTTCGGCGGCACGGCCAGAACCTTCAGTCTTGCATGGGAGCAGGGCCGTGCCCGCCTGTTTCCCTATGAAAGGGAGCAGGCGGGCCAGCCAGTTGTTTCATTCAAGTTAGAAGGTGATTTTCCCGGCAAATTGCATGATCCGCGCGTCGCGATAACTCGTAACCTCGCCGAAGAGCGTCCCCTCCGATGTAGTTACGCCTTGGACGTTGGTGTGGTTGGTGGCGTTGAATGCCTCCGCGCGGAATTGGAAGTTCACCCGCTCCCAAATGCGGAAGTTGCGATAGACGCCAAAGTCAACTTTACCGAATCCCGGGCCCTGAATCGTTCCCCGGCGCTCGCTTCCGGGCATCGAGGTGTTTGTGCTCGGATTGGGAGACGCGAACGCGCCCGTGTAGAACCATAGCGCGTGATAGCCCTTGTTGTGGATCTTCACGTTGTTGCCGGCATTGGGGTTGCCAATCTGGTCTGGCCGCAGGCCGGCGTTGGTATTGCCCAGTACGCTGATACCGGCGTTGTCGGTCGAATAGCCGGTATTGGTGCGGTTGTTATAGACGCTGGTCGAGCCCCCGGGAAGGTTATACTGCCCAAGGGTAAAGCTGCCGGACGAGGCCGTCAGCGGCAGTCCGCTGTTGGCCGTGTAGATGCCGGAGATCTCCCATCCGCCGAGCGCTCGTCCCGTCAGTCCTTTCTGTTCCCGGAACCATGGCTCTTCCAACACGCCGTCGATGGTCAGCACTTGGCCGCGGTCCACTGCTGCGCGGCCATAGTCGCCGTTGATGTTGTAGGCGTTCTGGATGAACCCAGAGTAGTCCGCCTGGGCGTTGGTCAGGTCGCGCGACCAAGTATAGTTTGCGTCGATGTAGGTCTTGCCCTTGAATCGCTTGGTCACCTTGGCCTGCAGCGAGTTGTAGTTGGAGTTGAAGATCGACCGCATCGCGTCCACTGAGAAGTAGCCGAGATAGGGCTTGATCTGGTTCAGCATGACGCTGCATGAGGCATTCAGGAACGCCGGGGCTCCGGTATCGGGATCGATGCAAGTGCTTACCGGCGCCACCTTGCCTACCCAGGAACCTGGCATCGGCTCATTGATGTCCAAGGCGCCCAGCAGGTGCGTGCCATGGTCGCCGAAGTAGCCGACGTCTAACATGAACGAAGGTGAAAGCTCCCGCTGCACATCGAGCGAGAACTGCTGCACATAGGGCGAGTTGTATCGGATCGGAACAGCCCGTATCCACCCCGGGACTTTGGAGAATGCGGTCGAGGCGCCGCCCGTGGGGCTGTCAAGAGAGGTCTGGCCCACGCTGTAGGTGGCCACAGCCGGCGGGTCATTCCAGTCCGACGTCTCGTAGTAGCTCACCTCCGGGTCATCGTAGGCGATTCCATAGCCGCCGCGAAGCGCCGTCTTGCCGTCGCCGAAGACGTCGAGGTCGAAGCCAATGCGAGGCGCAAAGTTCTTCTTATCCCCGACGCCCACTTTGTTCCCCCAGGGTGAGGCCTGGTTGTTGTTCGCCGCCGATGGGCCGTTGAAGATCAGGCCATTGATGTAGTTGATGCCGACGATGTCCGCGTTGGGATTGGGCGTGGTCGGCTGGCCGGCGTTACTGCCCGCCTGGGTGCATGTGCCGGTCACGCACATCAGGCCATTGGAGTCGATGGTGGGCGCTTTCGACGCCGAATACGTAGCCGGATCCAGAGTGCTCAGCAGGCCGTTCGCATCCCAGGGCTGACCATAGAGGCTGTAACGCACGCCCAGGTTCAGCGTCAGGCGCGGATACAGCTTCCAGTTGTCCTGCGCAAAACCCTCATAGAGTGCGGACTTGATATCCGCAATCGGGTCATTGGAGAGTTGGCTGAAGCCGTTGTTGGCGTTGCCGGTAAGGAAGTTGGCGAATCCCTGCGAAATGGCAGAACTCGAATCGCTGGGGGCAGCGAAAGAGCACGAGGGGGCCGTGCAGGCCAATGTCGAATCGTTCGTGAATCCGAAGCTGCCCTGCGTGCTGGTGGTGTTGTTTTCGCGCTTCTGATAGTGGTTGTAGCTGAACCCAAAGATGAGCGTATGGGTGTGCAACGTCTTGGTGAGGTTTCCGAATACCTGGTGGTTGGTGCCGTGATCGATGTACTGATAGCTGCCTCCCATCGAGGTCATGCCGGATACGCCAATGGTGGGTAGGACTCCGGAGGTGTTCGGATAGGCAAGGGAGGGCTTCACGTCAGGCGACTGCGCCTGGGAGAGGTAGCCCGAGGAGAGGGTCGTAATGTTGCCGTTCGAGAAAGCATAGCCCACATCGAGCGACATGGAAGGGCTGAAGATGTAGGTTCCGTGCGCCATTTGCTGCGTGCCCGGATTCTTAGCCGTGGTGGGGTTCATCCCGGGGATATAAACCGCAGTGAACTGCCCGGCAGGATAGAACACTGGGAACGTGTCGTGCATGTAACGGTAGAACACGTTTACCCTCTGACCAAACTGCTGGTCGATGCGCACGACCGAGTCCAAATTGTTGAAGATGTTCTTGAAGTTGCTGAAGATGGTGTGCGGATCGTAATCGTGCGCGATGTCATAGGACGGAACCGGAGCTGGAATCTTGCTGTAGACATCTTTCAGATACTGCTGGGCGGTGGGCGAGAGGTTCGTAACCTTCGTTCCCGTAGCGGTGCAGGTATTCGTCTGAGTCGCGGTGTTCGTGGTGAACGCCGTGCACACCGTCACAGGGGCTTGGGTCCAGGTTTTGGAGGTGGGGTTGTAGCTGTACGACTGGCTAAAGTCGCCCTGGATCTCCGAGGGCAGGGGCACTGTGGCCGTGGCCTGCGAGAGCGTGTCGATGATGCGCTGCCACTCTTCCGAAATGAAGAAGAAGGTCTTGTTTTGGCCGTGGTAGACCTTGGGAATGTAGACCGGCCCGCCCAACGAAAAGCCGAAGACATTGTACTTGTAGGGCGGGATTTTGACGCCGAGAAAGTCGTTGGCGTATCCGTTCGCGTCAAAGTCGTTGTTGCGGACGTACTCGTATGCGCTGCCGTGAACGGAGTTGCTGCCGGACTTGGTGACCACGTCGATCTGCCCTGAGGCGTTGCGGCCGAACTGTGCGCTGTACTGGCCGCGCAGCGTTTTGAACTCGGCAATCGCGTCCGGACTGGGATACGTATAAAGCGTCAGGTTTGCGCCGCGATCCAGGTTGTCCGCGCCGTCAATCGTCCAGCCATTGGACGTGGTGCGGCCGCCGTTCACTGAAAAAGACACCACGCTCGAAGCGCCACTGAGTCCCGAGGGGCCGCGTGTCAGGTCGTCGGTTGCGCCGCCGTAAGTGACGCCGGGCTGCAGGTTCATCAGCATTTCGTAATTCCGCGTGACCAGCGGCATTTCGTTCATCTGCTCGCTGTTGATCAGGCCTGCCGAGGTCGCGTCTTGCAGGTTGACATTGACCAGGAGATCGCTGGCATTCACCGTCACCACTTCGCTTGCGCCGCCCGGCGTCAGCGCCCGGTTGACAGTCAGTTCGTCCGCGGCGTGCAGCACAATACCGGCCACGACCTCGGTTTTGAAGTGTTCACTCGAAATGGTCACTTTGTAGTTGCCCAGCGGCAGCGATTCCGCCGTGAAAAAGCCCGCCGAGTTGGTCTTGATAACAAGAATGTCTTCGCCGCGATCCGTGTTGGTGATCGTCACCGCGGCGCCCGGGATCACGGCGCCCGTCGCGTCGGTCACTGTTCCGCTGATGCTGCCGGAAACGCTGCTTTGCGCATTCGCGCAGATACCGGTGAATGCCAGCCCAGCTACAGCGAGCAGGGCAAGAACACATTGGGCGATTCTGTGCGACATAGTTGTCAATTGCCTCCTAATGGATTTCATTCCGCTGATGACAGGCAAAATCTGCCTGATTGCCTGGCGACAGGCTTGGAAGTTCACCCGTATTCTGGAACCGCCAGCCGATGCACGCGCGACGAGTATGCGGGCGAAGTGTTGAATCGAGCGAAAAGGAGGAGCGGTTTGCTGGATTCAGGAAACCGAAAAGCGCTCAAGGCAGTTCTTGATCAGAACTCGAACCAGCATGCGGATGCTTTGTAGACTACTGCGCCGGGCTGGATTGCAAGTACCGATTGCGGCCTCGCCGCCGGGGGCCTGTTCACGGACCCTGACACTCGGAATCGACGTCAACTGCCGAGTGCGGTTCGGAGGGAGGGCTTGATGGTGCAGAAACGGCGCTTTCAGTTTTCGCCGAGCCGTCTCTGGGTGAATTTCCTGCGCTTGGCCAAGTCATATAGATGACTGGATGAATGAAACCGTAACCCGAGTCATCCTGAATGTCAACGAAAAATCAACAGTGGAAATCGTGCGAGGCGGCGGTTGGCGTCGTCCGGAAGCCACCTGAAGGCCTTTCGGCGGCGAGCCGGCGGCCTATACCGGGATTTGCCCACGGCCGCCCGAGGATGGTTTTGGAAGCACCTTCCGAAGCAGGAACATGATCGGCAAGCCTAACAGAATCAATGCGGTGCCGATGATCGAGGATTTCAGATTTCCGGCATAGCTGGACACCAGTACGGCCGCCGCACAGAAGACGAAGACGGCCGGTAGGACCGGGTAGCCCCAGACCTTATAGGGCCGGACGGCGGCAGGATTTTTGCGGCGATAGACGAAGAGCGTGGACGCAGCCAGCATGTAGAAGAGCCATTCCGAAAAGATCGTCAGGTCGAAGAGTTGCTCAAAGCGGCCGAGGAACAAGAGCAGGACGGTGGAAAGCAATCCCTGGACAAGAAGGGACGTGGAAGGGGATTGAAAGCGAGGGTGGATGTGTGCGAACTGCCGAAAAAACAATCCGTCGCGTGCAGCGGCAAACGGCACGCGCGCACCCGACATACTGGTGCCATTGAGAGCTACAAAGATGCTGAGGGCCATGGCAGCCACAACCAGCCCAGCGCCACGGAAGCCGGCTGCTGCCGTCAGCGCGGTGACTGCAGGCCGTTCGGAGGCGGCGATTTGCGCTGCGGGCAGCACATATTGGATGGCTGCGTTCGTCGCGATGTAGAGTGCGCCGACGAACAACAGGCCGCCAACGAGTGCAATGGGCAGGTTGCGCCCCGGATTGCGCACCTCACCTGCCACCATTGTCAGGTCGTTCCATCCGTCATAGGCCCAAAGTGTCGCAATCAGCGCCAGCATGAAACCATTCCAGCCGCCGACGGCGTTACGCAACGTCGTCGAAAAGTTGCTCCAGGAGCCTGACCCGGAGAGGAAACAGAACCACACCACAACCAGGATCAGGATTCCCTTGAGCGCAGTGAAAAACAGCTGAAATTCACCCGCCTTCTTGATTCCGAGGTAGTTCAATCCGGTGATGAGCCAGGTGACGGCAATCGCAAGCACCTGCGACCAGTAGATGGCGATCGGCACGCCATGAATCGGATCGGACAAACCGTGAAACGTGGGGAAGAATTCGAGCGTGCGGGCCAGCCCTATCGACATTGCCGCGATCGATCCCGGCTTCGCCACGGCAAACCAGGTCCACATATAGAGGAAAGCCGTGGTGTCGCCGTAAGCGCCGCGGAGATAAACATACTCACCGCCCGCATACGGCATCATGGTGCCCAGTTCGGCGTAAGTCATGACTCCGAAGAGCGAGAGGATGCCGCCTGCGATCCACGCCGCGTACACCAACGAAGGGGAGCCGGCGTCGCGCATCATTTCACTGGGAATCAGAAAGATGCCGCTGCCGATGACTGTCCCCACGACAATCGCGACAGCCTCACCCGCACCTAAGACACGGGGTAGATCGGCTGAGAAACATTCGATGGGCGCAGGCGGAGAACTCTTCATGCGTTTTCAGGACGGAGAAGGTTGTAAAGTCCTAATTCCCTGGGGCCCATGCCGCAACTACGGCCTTGGCGAGTTTGGCCATGAGCACCTCGCCCTGATTGTCGGCAGTCCAACTGGTGTCGGCATTGTCCTGGGTGAATTCGGAGATGACGATGGTTCCCTGTTGGGTGAATACCGCGCCCACATCGTTGCGAACATGGTTGAGAGAGCCGGTTTTGTTGGCAATTGCCGCGATCCCTTTCGGCGCGTCGGCGCCTTCCAGATAGCGGGGAATGCCGTCGCGATAGAACTGAACCTCGAGCATGTGGAGGGCGGCAGCACAGAGCGCCTGATCGGTAGGGACTCCGGCTGCGGAGGCTGCAACGGCGGGCGCGGGCCCCAGGTTGCAGGTCGCGAAGCGCTCCATCAGCCCGGCCATCTCGCGTGCAGTTGTCTTGCCCAGGCCGAATTCCTTCTGATCGGCGGGCATGGGGCTTTCAGCGGGTTGAGAAATCTTCTTGTAGAGCCAGGTGTTCTTCATGCCGAGGGAGACGAGGCGGTTGTCCGCGTTTTGGATTCCCACATGATCCATCGAAAGATTGGCTGCTGTGTTGTCGCTCAGGGCGATCATCAGGGTCAGCGCGTCTTTGAATGTAATGGTCGTCGGGGTATCGAGGAATAGCAGGACGCCCGAGCCCGAGACCTGATCTTCGCGACGGACTGCGAGGCGGTCGTCGAAATGAACGCGGCCGGCGCGAATCTGTTCGAGCGCCTCATAAAGAATTCCGAGTTTGATCACCGATGCCGTGGGAACGGGCTGGTCGGCATCAATGGCTACGGTCTTCCCGGTGGCCAAATCGTGCGCGTAGAAGGAGACATGGCCGTGGAAGTCCGCAATCATCGACTCAAGCACTGCACTGAGAGCCGGGTCGTTCTGCGCCGATGCAGCCGGGCCCGCAAGAACGAGCGACAAAATCAAAAGCGCGGGACAGACCTGTAGCGTTCGGGACATGAACGCACTCTACCATACCACTGCTACTTCCTTCATAAGCTGAGGAAGACCTATGATGGCAGCCGGCGTGATCCGCTTCAAGTCTGCGGCGGGTCTTCAGAAAAGCGAAATTGCGACCTCGGGAATTCCTGCGTTTCAGGGGCGGATGATCGACTCTTTCAAGGATTTTGCAATCTGGAGCGGCCTGCTGTTTGCCGCCACAGCAGTCAAGCAAGGAAGCTGAATGTAATCGGCCCCGGTATTCCTGAGCCAAGTTGATTGTCAGTTTCAAGCAAAATGAAGGGCCCGCAAATTTGTACGCGTCAGAACCTTCAACCACTACAAGGTTCCACAGCTCAACGCGCATAATCTCGCCGGTGGACTGACCCCACAAATTGAGACGCATGTGTAGTCGAAATCGTAGTGGTCAAAGCACTCTGGAACCATTCAGAACCACAGCTTTCAATAAGGCGGCCGCAACGCATTCAATCAAAAGTAGTTATTTTCACTCGAATTCAACACGTTTCAACAAGTCGTCAAATCTGGTTCGGGACCAGGGTCTCTACCTAGAGTAACCCTTTTAGAATCAATGCCCGTGACTCAGACGCTTGTTGAACGCTGTGGATTCTTGAGGAAACCGCAGCTGCAGAATCGTCTACATTGTCGGCGAAACCGCGATCGGCCTTTGTCTATCAGTCACATACGGTTGGCGAATCTGATGCCCGCCCCCCTGGGTTTGCACCAGGTGGTCGGCTCGCAAAAGACGTTGGTTCAAAAGCCGTGAAATTGGTTCGAGAGTGGCACCGCATCGTGGATGATTACTCTGTCTGGCCTCAGGCATGCCGCCTGGGTGCGTAGCGGCTCAGATCTTTGGGAGAGATCGCGTTGGGATCGACGGTGTGGCCACCGTCAACCAACGGGACCGGGCCGTGCAGGAGCGGATCGTTGGTGCGCCGCATCCATCCGTCGAGACGGGCGCGCATATCCTGCAAGGTTTCCCGTGTGCGCGTCTCGTTGACTAGGTTATTGTGCTCCATTGGATCGAAAACCAGATCGTAAAGTTCCTCGCCACTGACCAGTGGCTCCGATTTCCATCCATTCTCAACCCAGTACGATTTGCTTGGGCCATCGTCGCAGTTGGGCAGAACAAAGGTGGTTCGGCCGTCGAAGCGCCGAATATACTTCCAACGCCTGGTCCTTGCGCAACGTTTGGGTTCGTATGAGGCGTGGAAGGTGACTTCAGAAAACACCTCTTCGTTGATTTCGTCTTGCTGGCCCTGAAGGATTGGCATAAACGATTTGCCCTCGAACCAGACGGGCCGGGCGATCCCGAGATAATCGAAGATGGTTGGAAAGACGTCGATATTGGAGAGCATCGCGTCACAGACCTTGCCGCCGGAAAACAATCCAGGCCCACGCAGGATGAGGGAGATGCCTGTGCCCGAGTCGCGAAGATTGCATTTCATCTCAGGGAAAGCAATGCCGTGGTCGGTGGTGCTCATGACCAGCGTATTGCCAGCCAGCCCCGAAGCTTCAAGCGCATCCATTACCGCGCCAACAGCCTGGTCGAGCGCACGCGCGCTGGCGTAAAAACCTGCCATGTCCCTGCGCGTCTCCGGATTGTCCGGAACCATGGAGGGAGGCTGGATGTAGATGGGATTGTCAACGGGCTCAGGGTACTCGCGATGGGTCTCAAAAAAACCAACGTCGAGAAAGAAAGGCTGCTTTGGCTGGCTGCGCAGGAAGTTGACCGCGCCCGGCGCTACATCCACTGCATGGTTGCTGCGATGAGGCAGGATCTCGTCATAGCCGA
The DNA here is from genome assembly GCA_963770555.1 of uncultured Acidobacteriaceae bacterium. GTDB lineage: Bacteria > Acidobacteriota > Terriglobia > Terriglobales > Acidobacteriaceae > Telmatobacter. The sequence goes on along the minus strand of CAVYQC010000005.1, from coordinate 85,453 downwards.
TCGTCGCCGGATCCGCGGCGATGTGCTGCAGGCCGGCAAGGGTCGAGCGGTAGCCGCTGGCACGCAGAGGATGAATGATGACCTGCGAATAATCGTTGAGGCTCCAGCCAAGATGTGCCAGGCCGAGCATTCCACTCTTATGAGGACACTGCCCGGTGAGCAGTGCGGCGCGGCTTGGCGAGCAGGTGGGGGCCGCGGAGTGCATCTGGCGGAAGAGAATGCCCTGGTGCGCTAAGCGATCGATGTTGGGAGTGGGGACGTTGTGGCCGTAGGGTTTCAGGTATCGTCCTGAGTCGTGGGAATGAATGTAGAGAATATTCACCCTGGATGAGGCCGGCTCCGCGTTGGAGCTTTTTGCCATGGCGGTTGTCGCCATCAGCGCAGCCGTTCTCTCCAGGAAAGTGCGCCGCGAGGTCAACTCCGGCGATTCTGATCGATTAGCCATCTGCATCTCCAGCCTGCCGCAATTTTCAAGCGAAATCCCTCGTTGGCGGCGAGGCCAAAGAGGATTTTCAACGATGTTGTTGTTTCATGCGAGGCCGGAAGTCTGCCGGTCTCGCATGAGACTTTAGAATTCAACCTTTGCTGCCAGCTGGAGCACCCGGGCTGAAGAGCCGCCGGGACCCACCACCGTGCTGCTGATGGTGCCGGCGGTTGCGGTGCCGATGGTTGCGTTCGGCGCGCTGAAGTTCACGTTGTTGAAGGTATTGAACGATTCTCCGCGAAACGTGAGTTTGTATCGCTCGGTGATTTTTACGCTGCGGAAGACTCCGAGATCGGCGTCGGAATAGCTCGGACCCTCAAGGATGCCGGTTCCGGAGTTGCCGAAGGTGTATTGCGCGGGCGCCACAAACTCATTCAGATTGAACCAGTCGTGATAGCTCCTCTGGTTGGATGGCAGGGTGCCGTTGCCAGTCCGGTTGGGGCGCTGATTGCCGCCTCCGGAGGCATTCGAGACGTTTGCCGACAGCAGGACGGTGAAACGGCTGCCGCTGTAGGCGCTCCAGATCCCATTCACGCTCCAGCCTCCCAATACATAGGAGAATATACCGTGGTTGAGGAATCTCTGTTGCGGTCCAAAGGGAAGTTCATATACGTGATTGAGCGAAAACACATGCTTGTAGTCATCTGGCGTCGGTCCCCAATTGCATGCGACGCACTGATCGTTCTGATAGTTGCTGTTGCCGCCTCCGTTCGGATTCCCGGCATCGGAAAGATACGAGGAATAGGTGTAAGAGGCGCCGAAGGTGAGGCCGCTGGGATAGCGCTTTTCAACGTGAGCCTGCAGCGACTGGTATTTTGAGCCTCCCCAGTCGGTCACATAGGAGATGTTTACCAGGTTGGGATTGATGGCGTAATAAGGACGCCGCGGCGCTACCGCGCCGGCGCCGGGCTGCGCCTCATTCATATTGACGCTGTTGATGAGGAGGCGGTCACCGCGGGTGCCGACATAGGTCACGTCGAGCATGATGTTATGGGTCAGCTGGCGTTCCACGCCCAGGCTCCATGACGCGACCAGGTCCGGATTCAGTTTCTGATTCCAGGCTTCCGGGCTTCCTGTGGAAAGCTGAGCCGCGGTTTCACCGATGGGCGCAGATGGAACCGGCAGCCCCTGGCTGAGGAACTGCGCAGGCACGCTGTTGGTGCTGGTGGCGATGATCTGGCTGCTGTAATAGGGCAGATTCTTGTAGAGTTCCGCGCCGATGGCGTCTTCGAAAACGTAGGAGATTCCGGCGCCGGCGCGGATCACAGTTTTGGGACTTAAGGAGTAAGCCAGGCCGAGACGCGGTCCGACGGCGCTCTTGTCGAAGTTGACCAGGCTTCTGCTGTTGCCGTTCTGGCCGGCAAGCAGAAGCTGGCCGGTGGCAATGTTGAGGTTGGCCCAGTGGTTGTGCTTTTCGACATAGGGCGCAACCAGATCCCAGCGCAGCCCGGCGTTGACCGTGAGGCGCTTGGTGACACGCCAGTCGTCCTGCGCGTAGGGCGACAACTGCCAGGCGCGCAATGCGAATGGCCCATCAAGATAGGCGCGGCTTGCGGAGTCCATGGCGCCCATGGCGAAGTCGGCCAGCGCCGTGGCCGTGCTGGAGATGTTCAACTGGCTGGTGAACTCGCCGTTGAAGTCGAATGTGCCTCGGTCAGGAAATCCTGAGAAGCCGTTGAAGTAATGACGAAGCGCGACCAAGCCAACCTTGATGGTGTGCGCGCCGTGAATCAGAGTCAGCGCGGAGTCAGCCTGGATGGTGGTCTGCGCGCTGTCTTCCGGGTAAGTTGAGTTGTCACCAATCTCAGAGAGCCCCGAGATGGTGAAGGCGGGCATCCCGCCCGATTGCTGGTTGAAGTTGACTCCCGGCATGCCGAGCGCGGTTGCGGTGTTGAAGCCGATTCCCAGCGGCGTAATTTGCGCATGCCAGCGCACCAGGCCGAGATGCGATTCGCTGACCATTGTGCTGCCGAGAACTTTGGTATAGCCGATGGTCGCACCCTGATTGAACAGCGGCTCAGAGGTTCCGTTTGCATTGGTGGAAAGATATGGGCCGATTGGAACCGGGCTGTTGGCAGGCGAGGGGATTGCGCCGGGCACGACGAAGTCGCTCTTGTCGTAGTCATAGTGCACGAAAAGATTATCTGAGGCGCGCAGGTTCTGGTCGATGCGAATGTCAAATTGGTTCGTATCCTGTGTTTCCGCATGATTGTAGGTGTAATTATTCGCCGCCGCCGTGCTGGTGGGCGTGGGCATGAGCTGCGCGATCATGCCGGCCGCCTTATCAAGCAGATTGGGAGTAATCTGATTATTCGTGAACGCGGTGCGCTGCGTGGTTGTGCCCACCGTGGTGGTCGAATACGGATCGTAGATGGTAGATGGGAAGGCGCCGAAGTTGCCGGTCTCTATCATGGTATCTTCCGCCGGCGTGGGAATCGTCGAGGTGGAAGTTATAGGCTGCGCGGCCCGGGTGCCTTCGTAATCGCCGAAGACGAAAGTGCGATTTTTGCGGATCGGCCCTCCTGCGGTCAACCCGAATTGATTGCGATGGAATGCTGGCCGTGGAATCTTGTTCAGGTTGTTGAAGAAGTTGTTGGCGTTGAAATCGGTGTTGCGGACAAACTCCCACGCGTCTCCATGAAATCCATTGCTGCCGGCTTTCGTGGCAACCTCGGTGACCGTCCCTGCAGCATTCCCATATTCGGCGGAATAGTTGCTGGTCATCACGCGGTATTCCTGGATGGAATCAACCACGGGCACGACGACCAGCGTATTCAGCCATAACATGCGGTCGAAGATGCCATCGACCATGTAGCTGTTACCCGCCGCCACGGAGCCGTTTACGGAGTAGTTGTCGCCTCCGCGCATTGAATAGCCGCTGCCGCCGGCCGCCAGGTTGCTGGCGGTTCCAAGGTGGGCGCCCGGCGTGAGCAGCACGAGGTCGGTAAAGTCGCGGCTGGCAAGAGGAATGGCCAGCATCTGCCGCGGGTCCACCAGACCGGATACGGTCGAAGTCTGCGTCTGCAGCAGCGGCGGGGCTCCGGTAACGGCCACGGTTTGAGTGGCGGCGCCTACACTCAATTGAAGGTCGACAGTGACCGTGGTGGCCACGGGAAGCTGCACCCCGGTTCGCTGGAGCTGCTCGAAGCCGGCCTTTGCAACCGTAATGGAGTAGCTCCCGGTGGGAACGGCAGATGCAACATACTCACCGTTCGCATTGGTTTTTACCGCACGCGTGAACTGGGTTGCCTCGTTCACGAGCGTCACGTCCGCTTCCGGCACCACAGCGCCGGTCTGGTCGGTAACCGTGCCGGCGATCGTCGCCGTCACCTGCGCGTGGATGGTAGCGATGGGGAAAAGAAAGCTGAGTGCGGCGAATGCCGTGATGCGCATTCCAGGATGGAAGAATCGGGCCAGGTTGCGTCTCGCTCCTAATTTGCTCATAACCGTCTCCTCAATGTGTATTGCATTGGCTGGTGGGTTTGGCCTGAAAAGCTGCCTGCTGTTTTGTCCGGCTCTGGTCGTGCTCATGTTGGTTGATTCCATGTGAGAAGCCTGGCGCGCAGTTCGCCTGCCTTGGCGGAGTGTTCCGGTTCCGCGGCTAGATTATGCAGCTCCTCGGGGTCCAATTTGAGGTTGTACAACTCGGGAATATCGTGCAGCCAGTAGGTGTATTTCCATTGGCCCTCGCGGATCATGGCTTTGGGTTGACGGCCCCGCAGTCCGTACTCGGCGAAGACCGGGCCGCAGGCCTTTGGGCTCTGTGGATCGTTGAGCCACGGGACCAGGCTGACGCCGTCATTCGGCTCGATTTGCGCCACGCCGGCCAGTTCGGTGAGTGTTGCCGAGAGCGAAACCAGGCTTACCGGTGTTTCGCACACGCCCGGTCTGCGTCCGGGAACGCGGATCATGAGAGGCACGCCGCAGGAGCCCTCGTAAAACTGGAACTTCTGCCATAGCCCCAGGTCGCCCAGCATCTCGCCGTGGTCCGATGTGTAGCAGATGATGGTGTCGTTCTCGATATTGAGTTGCTTCACGGCGCTGACGACTTTTCCCAGGCAGTCGTCCATCTGCGCCAGGCTGGCGTAATAAAACGCGATGCGCCTGCGCGCCTGGACCGGATCGCGAAGCTCGGGAGTGGGGGCGTTGAGCTTGATGGATTTGACTACCTGCGCGGGCAATCTGCTGAGGTCTGCTTTCCCGTGGCTGTGCGGCAGCGTCATTTGTTCCGGATGGAACATCCCGGCAAATCGCTCTGCCGGCATGAAAGGATCGTGCGGCTTGAGGAAGGACGAGATCAGAAAGAATGGCTGGTCCGGGTTGCTGAAGTTGCGCAGGAAACGCACCGACTCGCGCGCCACGAAGCTCTCAAAGTGGTCCTGCTCCGCGAGCAGGGAGGCGCGGCCGACGGCCACAAAACCTTCGCGATTGTCCAGGGTGCGATGGCCTTTCCATGGATCGCCTTCTTCGCGCCACAGATCGTCGATCTGCGGTAATCCCGAGCCGGAGTTCGATTGGCCGACCTCGTCGGCGTAGACCTGCACCTTGGGCCCGAGGTACTGGAGCCAGTCGTTGAAGCCGAGCCGGTACTGGAATCCGTGTGTTTGGGCGTCGACGAAGTGCATCTTGCCAATCAACGCGGTCATGTAACCGGCGCGGTTAAAGTGGTGAGCCATGGTCGGATGCGTGGGCAAGTAGGGCAGGGAGTTGTTCTGGGTCTCGATATGATGGCTGTAGAGCCCGGTCATCATGGAGGCGCGTGACGGCGCGCAGACAGGGTTGTTGCAGTAGGCGTTCGAAAACCGCACCGCCTCGGCGGCGAGTCCGTCTAGGTACGGTGTGCTCGACACAGGGTCTCCACAGGCCCGGATGCAGCTCCGTTTGTGCTGGTCGGACATCAGCAGGATGACGTTCGGTCGCTTTTTTGCCTCTGCTTCAGGCATTCCTGACTGCGCTGAACCGCTCGCCTCGGCCCTCGTCGGTGTCTCCATTGCCGCCGACAAGGTAGCCGCGGTTGCGCTTGCCAGAAAACTTCTGCGATCCATCCTTTGCCCCTTTGGCCGTTTCCTTTTGAAGCCCGCAAGTGCAATTCGGGCGACCTTCAAAAGGTGGTTGCTGAGGCTGAGCCTGTGAAGGTGGAATCACGGTAGAGAGCTGCGCAATACACGTACCCTGTCGATAAAGTCTTCGCAATCAATCCAGCACACGATGTGGCCGTGCCGGCTTTACACCGTGTAAAGCCGCTGCCAGCGGCGTGATAAGTTGATATTGCCTGCGCAGATCGAGCGTGCTAAACTTCGCCTCTACGCGCTTGGAGCAAGAATACGTAGGATTCCGAATGGCTTCCAGCTTGATCAAGAGACACGGCGAGACCATCATGATAGATACGGTCGAAGACCACCCAGGACAAAAAGGCGCATCGCCCGCGGAACTGGATTTGGTTCAGCGGGTCATCGCCACGCCTGCGTTTACCCGTTCCGTGCTTCTGACCAGGTTTCTGCAATACATATGTGATCGCAAGTTCTCAGGGCACGCCGAGGAGATTACCGAATATCAGATTGGCGTGCAGGCTCTCGGGCGCCCCGACTCCTACAACCCCAGCGAAGACAACATTGTCCGCACATACGCGCGAATCCTGCGCAAGCGTCTCGAGGAGTATTTTGCGGGCGACGGACGTGAAGAGCCGGTGTGCATTGTGATCCCGGTTGGCCACTATGTTCCGGTGTTCGAAACAAACTTGCCCGCGCCCGTCCGCCATTCCTCTGACAATGAAGAGCAGCCCGTTTCAGACTCTTCCGTGGGTGGTGTAGCGCCGGCTGGAATGGGCAAGGCCCCGCTCTGGCGCAGCCTGCGCAGGCTCTGGGTTCCGGCTGTGTTGTTGCTGGCGGTTTGCATCGGCGCGGACACTTATTGGCGGATCCACGTGCGATTTCGCAGCATCAACGACATCTTTTGGCGCGAGGTGCTCAATCACGGCAGCGTGACCTATCTGGTTCCCGGCGATAGCGGGCTGGCCATGATGCAGGAGATTACGGGGAAGGAAGTGCATCTGAGCGATTACATCGCCGGAGACCTGGATGAAGAGTTCCACGATTTTAACCTGGCGGCTGCGCGCGGAGGAACCGAGTACGGCTTCGACCGGGTCTCGAACTTCACCAGCAAAGCCGATCTTTCCATCGCTGTGGGAATCGCCAAATTGGCGCAGATGTACGGCGGACAGCTCAAGGTCTGCTACTCGCGCTACATGAACATGGAGAGCTTCAAAGGGTCCAATGCCATTCTCGTCGGAGGTCCGCGCGCCAACCCCTGGGTTGAACTCTTTGAGCCGGAATCGAACTTTCGCATGTACTTCCCGATGCACGTAGACGGCATTCATTTCGATGAACGAACTTTCATCAACAAGCATCCGCGCGCCGGCGAACAGTCGACCTACACAAATCAGCTCGACGATACCTCTCACCGCACCTACGCGCTTCTCTCGTTTCTGCCGGAGACTGACGGAGTGGGTCACGTTTTGCTGCTCGAGGGAGGGGGCATGGCCGGAACCCAGGCCGCGGGCGATTTTCTTCTCAACCCGCGCGAGATGGAGCCAGTGCTGAGAAAAGCACAGCTGGCTGACGGCAGCATCGGACCCTTTGAGGTGCTGATTGAGGCACGCACCGTAGGCGTAAACGCTCCCGAAGAGCACGCTGTGGTCGAACGGTTTGGCATCACCAAGACCAATGAATAAGAAACCATCGGCCTGGGAGCTTACGGCATTTCAGTCCCAGAAAGGACGAGAATTAGCTCTGAAAGACACGATTGGGGCCACGTGCCGTGTCAAAACCCAAATGAGAGGAGTAGATCGCGACGGACTTGACTAGAGAAGTTTTTCAGAGGTCTCTTGGGTGTAGTCGAATTTGTAGCTGTTAAAGCTGGATTGACCCCACAAATTGAGACACAGATGTAGTCGAAATCGTAGCGGTCAAAGCACTCTGGAACCATTCTGAATGGCAGGCCATTGCCTCTTGCACAACCTTTGAAGACGAAGGGGAGCTTGCGTTGCCTTTTTGCCATTTGAAGTTTCGAGCCGCCAGACGCAAGCCCGCAACGTACCCCAAGCAAGTCAACAGTTTAGGGGACCACATCCGCACCCGTCGTTTGGACCTCCAACTGCTTCAAAAGCAGTATGCCGAGCAAATTGGTGTTGATGAAGCCACCATCACGAACTCGGAAGGCAACGCATCCCACCCGACTGTCCGATATCTCCCGGCCATCTTTGCGTTCCTGTGCAACGATCCGCAGACGGACGCTGAGTCACTCCCAGAGCGTCTCGCTACCACCCGTAGACGGCTCGGCCTGTCACAGCGGAAAATGGCCGCCAAGCTAGGTGTTGATCCGGCAACGCTGATGGACTGTGAACCGGGGCGGCATCGGCCGAATACAAAGAGCTTGAAATTGATCGCGACAGCTTTTCAGGTTCGGTGATAGTTGATACCAGATACGCGGACGTGAGGTGCTCTGCTAAGTGAGTAAACATTGCCGCAACTGCAGGCCAATAATTTCGGATGGCCACATTGAGGTGATAAAGATTGTTATAAGGTTTGAAAACTGGGTGAAATGATTGGTCGATCCAAGTATTTGTGTCGGAGGTTCTATGGCGAACGAGACAATAACCCGTGCGACAATCTTCCTCTACGACGGTGCTGAACAGCCCGTTGCGGAGAAATTGGATGTCCTTCTCGAATTTAGATGTCTTTCCAAGCTTTGACAAAAGCGCGGCCTCAGTCTCACGCGTTTCGGGGATAGATCATGAATACCACTCTTGATCAATGGGAAGTTCTGGAAGCAGTTGTTCAATTAGGCAGTTTTGCGGCTGCTGCGGCCAAGATGAACCGCTCGCAGTCGACGATAAGTTATGCGATTTCGCGCCTTCAGGAGCAATTCAAGATTCAACTGCTGGAACAAAAGGGCAGAAAAACTCAGCTCACCGACGCAGGGAAAGCGCTGCTTGCCGACGTCGAGCCATTGCTCTCCGGCTTCCGGACGCTCGAGCAGAGAGCTACATCTCTCGCTGCAGGGGGCGAAACCGAGATTCATCTTTCGGTCGATAGCGTGTATCCGGACGATCGGCTGTTTTCAGCACTCACCGAATTCATTCGGCGCTACCCCCATGTTCATCCGAAGCTGCATAGAGGAACATTCCTTACTTCAGTGACGGAGTTTGCCAGATTCGGAGCAGACTTGTGTATTGCTGGAACTCCGATGCGGGAGCATATGATCAAGCCGATTCTTGACATACGCATGAAGGCCGTCGCCAGAGCCGACCACCCGCTCGCTCGCCAGGAAAGACAGCTTTCCCGCATGGACCTGATCCAGTGCCTCGCCGTGATTATTGAAGGCGGGACAGAACCTGAACCAAGGCGGCAGCCGCATGCCCCTTCGCAGAACCATTTGGCTGTGGCGTCAATTGAATCTGCAATTGAAGCCGTGCGCAGTGGAATGTGCTTCGGATGGCTTCCCGTCTACAGAATCCTCCCCTATCTTGATTCCGGGGAGCTCGTTCCACTGCAATTGCCAATCGGCGGCGAACGATTCGCAAGAATTTTTTTGATTCTCAAGGACTTTGAAGCGAGCAGCCCGGAGAAGGGATTCCTGGCCGACGTCTTCGGTGCAAATCGAGAAGTGGAGACGCTGTGAACCAAAACGGGTGTGGATGCCTGTCTGGCTCGGGCAAGCCGGTACTGCCTGTCGAAACTTCCATTCCGCGCAGATTTTGAGCTCTTGCAGCCCCAGGATTCGAGTCTTCAGCCTTCGCGGCCAAGCTGGAGATTGAAACGCACTTAATCTCCGGGCTGGGTCTGCATTGCATTCAGCGATATCTAATTTCTCGATAACACGCTTCGAAAAATCCCACTTTTCAATCCAAAGGTCTGTGACTAACATAGCGATGTTTTCAATAAGTCGCTTTACTAGCGCCCGGTTGGTAAGCGCTTTCCAGCTGGGCATACGGCGCAGATGTTCCAGTGCCAGCAATTTCCCTGAACGGTATTTTGCAATCTCTACCTCCAGCTCGGCTTCGAGAATTCGATGAAAAAGAACAGTTTCGATTGTTTCAGTGGCCATGCTGAGCGCGGTCGGGGCGACAAAGCAATCTGCTGGCAATTCTCGATCCGAACACGACCGGCCTTGGAGTCCAGGCGTTTGCATTCCCGCTTCGACGAATCGGTTGACAAAGATCCGGCGGCGTTCAATCGGCAGATCGAACTTCTCCGGCTCGGCTCAGCAACGCTGGAGAAGGCGCACAATCAGAATATCTTTGAGCTTCACGAATGACTCGATAAAGCGGGCCTCAAGAATGCGTACTTCGAGTCATCAGATACGGCTAACGCGTGGTTCAATGGGCGAAGGGATTTGAACGAGTTTGCTCCCCGCTCTTTCGGAGCCGGGGGGAGAAAACCGAGTAGCAGTTGGAGTGAAACAATGAAGATGCGATCGACACTATTCGCCGCAGCGGCGTTGTGGCTTGCGTGCGCTGTTACATCCCGGGCGCAGGGAACCGGGCCAAGCATTCCCTACCGCTTGGTCGTAAGCATCGATGCCCGGCAAACCGCGGATCCGGTCTCGAAGTATGTGTTCGGCAGTTTCATCGAACACATCGGCAGCCTGATCTATCGCAGCTTGTGGGCGGAGTTGCTTGACGACCGGAAGTTCTATTCTCCGATCGTATCCAAAGATCCGGAAGTTCCCACACGGGCGCAGGGCAACCCGATGCGCGTGCAGCTTCGCAAATGGCGGCCTGTGGGTCCTGACGATGTGGTCATGATGGACAAGGATCAGCCCTTTGTCGGCGATCAGAGCCCGAGAATTGCGCTCGATGCCTCCACTCCGCACGGGATCAGACAAGCAGGGTTCTCCCTTGTGCAGGGGAAGAAGTATAGAGGCCGCATTTATCTTCGCGGCACCCCTAACGCAAGAGTAAAGGTCGCGCTGGTGTGGGGTGACGGCGACAGCGGCCGGCAGACGATCACGATCGGCGCGCTGACCGATGAGTACAGAAAGTTTCCGCTGACATTTACCGCCAATGCCGATACGAATTCGGCCGCTCTCGAGATTACCGGCACAGGGAGCGGAGATTTTCATATCGGCACGGTTTCCCTCATGCCGGCCGACAACGTCGAGGGCTTTAGGCCCGACACAATCGCGCTCCTGAAGCAGCTTCACTCCGGAATGTGGCGCTTGCCCGGCGGCAATTTCCTCTCCGATTGGAGCTGGTACAACGGCATCGGCGACATCGACAAGCGTCCGCCGACATTTGACTACGCGTGGAACGCCATGCAGACCAACGATGTGGGCATGGACGAGTTCATGACGCTGTGCAAACTGATCGATGTCGATCCATACATCACAGTGAACGCAGGCTTCGGCGACGCTCACTCAGCCGGAGAAGAAGTGGAGTACATGAACGGCTCAGCGAACACATATATGGGTGCCAAGCGCGCCAGGAACGGCCACCCCGCGCCCTACCACGTGAAGTACTGGAACATCGGCAACGAGCCGTGGGGTACTTTCCAACTCGGTTACACCGACCTGAAGTACTTTGTCCTCAAGAACAACGAGTTCGCCAAGGCAATGCGGGCGGCGGATCCGTCGATCACTCTGATCGGCTCAGCGAAGATGTTGGAGCCGATGGCGCTGAAGGGCGATATGCGGGCCAAGTACGCAGACAACATGGATCCGGTGTTCGGAACGGATATCGACTGGACGGGCGGCCTGCTGGCACACAGTTGGGGGACGTTCGACGGGATCGCCGAGCACTGGTACGAGGGACCAGGGCGACACTTTGACGTGAATCGCGCCAAAGCCCTGTTGCCGGATGCGCCCGCGGATGGCGCCTATGTGACGTACAACCCGACGACGCTGGAGTATGCCCGGTATGCCGGCGATGTGATTCGGCGCAAAGCCGAGGAATGGGAGGGCTACCAGAAGCGGTTCCCGGCGATGATCGACAAGAAGATTTTTCTTTCCATCGATGAGTATGCCTACGGCGGCTTTGGCGGTGGGAGCAGAGGGATGGGCCCGAATCTCAGATCGGCCCTGGCCTATGGAATGCTTCTTGACGAGACGATGCGGCATACGGATTTCATTACCATGGGAGCGCACACCATGGGCACATCTTCGCTCGACATCAGCCCTACTGCCTCCGCCTTCAATACCGTTGGGCTTGCCTACAAGTTGTATGGCGAACATTTTCCAGGAACAATCCCGGTTGCCCTCTCCGGCAACTCGCCACAGCCGGCGGAGAATCCGTCGTATGCCGATGAGCCGAAGACAAGCTCCGGGAGTCCGACTTACCCGCTGGACATGTTCGCGGCCATGATGCCCGATCACAAGTACCTCGTGCTGGCAGTTGTGAATGCGACGGATTCGGAGCAGAAATTCAATCTGAACGTGACCGGAGCGCGCCTGGCGGGTGCGCCTGCTTTGTGGCAGTTGACGGGGAGCAGCCCGGATGCCGTCAACCGTGTTGGCCAGCCTGCGGAGGTGGAAGTAAAGGAAATGACGGTGGGCAACGGCGAGGGGACGATTTCGGTTGCGCCAGCCACGGTGAACATCTACCGGTTTCCCGTGGCTCAATAAATCCAACTGAGAACAAACTCGAAGCTTGCCCACGAAACAAGACACCCGTTTCAACCATCCGGAACATCACGAAGGCTCGGAAGAGAAACTCACCATGACACAAAAACTTTTGGCAACGACTGCTCTCCTCATTCCACTTGCGTTCGCCGCCGGCCTGGGGCGGGCACAAGTGCAAACCGAAGTGCCCCCGGTAATTCCAGGGGCAGGGCAGGTCACTGTTGAACAGATCAAAGTGCACGGGGCATCGCTTGAAGGCAATTTGGAAGGCGACGCAGTCGATCGCGACGTGATCGTCTGTTTGCCACCCAGCTATCAGAAACAAAAACACCGCCGCTACCCCGTCGTTTATGCGCTCCACGGTTACTCCATCGGAGCCGAACAGTGGACCCACGAGATTCATGTACCGCAGACGATCGAGGGCGCGTTCGCCAAGGGCGCGAGAGAAATGATCGTCGTGCTGCCCGATTCAAAAACGGTCCACAACGGTTCCATGTACTCGAGCTCGGCGACCACGGGCGATTTCGAGAATTTCGTTGCTCGCGACCTGGTTGACTATATCGACGCCCACTATCGCACCATTCCCAATCGCCTGAGCCGCGGCCTCGCCGGCCACTCCATGGGTGGATACGGCGTCTCCCGCATCGGGATGAAACATCCCGACGTGTTCGGCAGCCTTTACATCATGAGCCCGTGCTGTTTGTCGGCTCGCGCTATGGCCCCTTCAAACCCCGAGATCGAGAAAGCTCTTGAGGCTGTCAAGTCGCCTGAAGATTCGGCGAAGCTTCCGTTCATGCTGCGCGCGCAGCTTGCTTCCGCAGCCGCGTGGTCGCCCGACCCGAAGAATCCGCCGCTCTACCTCGACCTTCCATCAAAGGACGGCGTCGCTCAGCCCGATATTCTTGCCAAGTGGGCAGCCAACGCACCGCTGGCCTTCGTCGATCAATACATCGATAACCTGCGCGAATATCGCGCCATCGCCATGGATGTCGGAGACCAGGATGGCTTGCGCGTGGATGCGGGAAAGCTCCACGACGTCTTTGACAATTACGGCATCCCCAACAGTTTCGAGATCTACCACGGTACGCACACCAGCGCCGTCGCCGATCGCTTCCAGAATCATGTGCTGCCGTTCTTCAGCAAGAATCTCTGTTTCATGACCGATTGCCGGTAGACTGCCTGGGTCCCCGGGGGCGGCTCTCCGCCAGAAAGCGGCCGGCGGCACAAAGAAGACAGGAAACTTCTTCACGAGCCTATGGGAGCCGCGGGCCGTAAAGTACGTTTATGGTCGACTTTGTCTGATTTTTCCCAGATAGCTTCGGCCATTGCTTCGCGAACCGAGCTCCGAAAGCCCGGCAGCAGAGCTCCCTGCCAGGTTCGGAATTCAGAGCGAAAAACGCCGGGAAATGAGAAGTGCCTATCGAATCTGTAGATTCTGGAAATCGACAAATTCCTCTTGTCAACCGGATTCTCTTGTTATTAGGATGCATTCGGGTTTGAGTAAGTCGATTTACTCAATCTGAACCCTGGAAAACGCTCCCTCAAAGCCCGGCAAACCGGAGCGACAACCGCCGGTGGAAAGAGCAGCTTGGAGCGGAAACTACTTACCTTCTGTTACTCGACTCAAAAAGGAAAGGTCCCCGGCGGTTATGACGCAATTCTCAAGAAGATCAGTGCTGAAAGGCGCTGCTCTTCAAGCATTCGGAAGTTTTTCTGCGCTTTCGCTTCCCGCGCTGGCGAAGGCGATCGAAACCAGCAGCACGACCTATCAAAGACCGAAGCTCATGATCACGGATATCCGCACAGCGCAAGTCATTGTGCATGGACCGCAGACGCACATAAGGATCTACACAGATCAGGGCATCTACGGGCAGGGCGAATGCACGGACGCGGCAGTCGGATCTTCCTCGCTGATCCGCGGCTGGCGGCGGATGCTCGTGGGGCGCAGTCCGCTGGATGTTGAAGCGATCTGGGAGCGAATCCGCACGTTGGGAATTTTCGCTGGAGCGCAAGGCGGACAGTACATCACCGCTCTGTCGGGACTTGAAATAGCTTTGTGGGATCTTGCAGGCAAAGCCCTGGGATTGCCAATCTACCAGCTCCTGGGCGGAAAATTTCGCGATATGGTTCAGATCTACTGCGACTCGGATATGGAGGTTCCTATCGGGGAGGAAGCGGACCGAAAGCTTCCATGGATAAAGGCGCAGGGATTCAAGGCGATGAAGATCGATCTTGACGATGCCCAAGACCCGGCGCGCTGGGATAGTTACAACTGGACTGCGAGCAACGGCGAGATTGACCGCATCGTCAAGTGGGTTTCGAGCGTGCACGAGAAAATACCGGCCGACATGGCGCTTGCCTGCGACATGCATGGCCGTTACGATGCGGCGACGGGTAAGAAAGTTGCGAGGGCGCTGGAACCGTTCCGGCTCATGTGGCTCGAGGAACCGGTTCCACCGGACAACATCGATGCGATGGCCGACATCCGGCACTCCACCTCCACGCCGATTGCCTGCGGCGAAAACCTGTATATGCGATGGGGCTATCGGGAACTGCTGGAGAAGCAGGCTGTGGACATCATCCAACCCGACTTTGAGAAGGTGGGCGGCCTGGCTGAAGCGCAGAAAGTCGCCAACATGGCGCAGGCCTATTTTGTTCCGGTGGCTCCGCACTGCGTGGTTTCACCGATCGGGGTGATGGCGACCGCGCACGCATGCATGACCTATCCAAACTTCTTGTGCTGCGAGTGGCATTGGATCAATCACATGGACCTGTGGGCGAATTGGGTGAAGGAAGGCGAGATCATCGTGAACGGTTACGTCACTCCGCCCGACCGTCCGGGCATTGGCGTGGAGATGAACGAGGAAGTGGCAAAGAAGGCGCAGATTCCCGGAACACCGTGGTTCGAGGCTGAAGGTTAAGCACCAGAAGAAAATCACCGATGTAAGGGAGCCGAGATGAAGATGCTGAGGATGATGGCGGGGGAGTGGGCGGTGGCCGTCTTGCTGGCCTCAGGGTTAACTTTGCGCCTGGCGGCGCAACAGCAACCCGCTGCCCAAGGGTCTGCAGCACAATCCACGCAGGAGTTTCACGGGGAGTTCTTCACGCCGGAGCAGGTGATCCAATACACCTCTTACTGGAACGGGGAGAGATTTCCCGACGGCCGGCCCAAGGTGCCTGACGACGTTCTGGATCGCATGAAGAATGTCACTCTGGAAGAGGCGTGGGCGACCCTGCGCAATGCGGGATTTAATCACCAGTACGAAGACGGCTGGTATTGCATTCATCCCGACCAGGTGCTGGTGGGCCGGGCGTTGACGGCCAACTGGATGCCGGGCAGACCCGATATTCAAAAAGAAATCGAGGATCAAGGCGAAAAGGATCATCGCCAAGGTGCAACCAATGCATGGCCGGTGGATATGTTGCAGCCGCGGGACGTCTATGTAGCCGACCACTTCGGTCTCAAGCAGGACGGGCCCTCGATCGGCGATAACGTGGGAAACGCCATCTACGCGCGATCGGGAAACGGCATCGTCTACGATGGCGCAGTGCGCGACATCAATGGGTTGAACGATCTCGAGAACTTCACCTCTTTCGTACGCTACTACGATCCTTCCCACCACTTCGGGAGCCTTGCCAGCGGACCAAGGCTGAACTCGACGATGGTCAGCATCAACGGGCCAACGCGCATTGGCCATGCCCTCGTCATGCCCGGCGATGTGGTGCTCGGCCGCAATGGCGGAGTCCTTTTCGTTCCGCCTCAACTCGCAGAACGGGTCGTGAGGGAGTCCGAACGAACTCATCTCGCCGACACCTTTGGCCACTTGCGCCTGCAGCAGAAGAAGTACACCGCTGGACAGATCGATGCCCGTTGGACGCCGGAAATCGAGGCGGACTATCACCAGTGGCTGAAGGAAAACGAGGATCACTTGTCTGTACCCAGGTCCACCATCGAGGAGATTCTGAACGGCAGAAATCCATCGAATTAGGGATTTGCAAAGACCTTTGTGGAGGAGATTTGACCAGGTAAGTGCAGAGCGGCTTCCAATCGGCTTGATTCCCCCATCAATGGAATCGGTGAGAAACGAATGCGGCGTCTCACTCGCGGGACCGAAATTGGCTAAGTTGGTGAATCAGATTTTAGTGAGGCTGCTTTCAGCAGCGGAGGTTGAAAATCGCCCATGTTGAACAATCGGATCAGTGGTGCATCAGGGGATGTGCGCATTGCGCCGCTCCTCGTCACGAACTTCCCGAATCCATCTGAATCGTCAGGCCGGGCCCGGAATGGCGCGAGAGCGATCGCGTCCCCTGGCCAATACCGCGTTTTGCTGACACGCTGTCTGTTTGCGCTGATACTGGTTACGATTTCGGCCGCCTGCCTCTATGCGCAGACGGGGGGCGACATCTCGGGACACGTCGCCGACAGCACGGGCGCTATCATCCCCAACGCTGCGATCACTTTGACAAACGCCGGCAAGGGTACGTCCCGCAGCACGGTGACCACCGGAGCCGGCGATTACTCATTCCCCGACGTGCCGCCGGGAGTTTACAGGATTGAGGTACAGCACCAGGGCTTCAAGACTGCTGCGCGCGGCAACTTCGAATTACAGGTGCAGCAATCGCTGCGTCAAGACTTCACGATGCAGGTAGGAGCGGTGACGCAATCTGTCACGGTTGAAGCCACGGGGACCCTTCTTCAGGCCGAGAACGCCACGGTCGGCACCGTGATTGAGAACGCGGCCGTCAACGAGATGCCGCTCAACGGCAGAAACTATTTGTCGCTGGTTGCGCTTTCGTCCAATGCCAACACGCTTTCGCCGGCCTCGGGCCAGGCGGGATCGCGTCTAGGCGGTGATCGCTCAACGCAGGCGATTTCGGTCGGCGGCCAGCGCATCATGTTCGACTACTACACGCTCGATGGCGTGAATACTACCGATCCCGACTTCGTTACGTATCTCGGCCTGCCCTCCCTTGACGGCATCCAGGAATTCAAGGTGCAAACGGGTGTCTATCCGGCGGAGTTCGGTCACGAGGCAACGCAGGTGAACGTGGTCAGCAAGAGCGGCAGCAACACCTATCATGGCGCGATGTACGACTTCATTCGCAACAACATTGCGGATGCAAATCCCTATTTTTTCCCGTATAACGCCGCCCCTCCCAAGGTGTACCCGTACAAGTGGAACGATTACGGATTCGAGCTTGACGGACCCATCAGAATTCCCAAAGTGTACAACGGCAGAGACAGATTTTTCTTCATGGTCGACGACGAGTAGAGGAAGATCCGCACCGTTGGTCAAGGCCTCGCTACCGTACCGTCCGCAGCCATATTGGGCGGCAATTTCCAGGGTTACACCACCGCTGCCGGAACTCCAGTCACCATTTACGATCCGTCGACCGGAGACGCCAACGGCCTGGGAAAGCAGCCCTTTCTCAACAATGCAATTCCTTCCGGCGAAATCAGCAAGTCTGCTTCGGCATTGCTGAAATACTTCGCGTCGAGCTCGAACCCATTCATTGTGAACGGGGCTGTGGTCACCAATTACTCGTATGCCACCATGGCGCCGCAGGATCGCCAGGGCCTGACAGTCCGTGGAGATTACGTCCAGTCCCAGACGTCGCAGTATACCTTTCGCTATAGCTCTGGAAATGAAGACATCCTGTCGACAGGTTTGGCAGGCGCGGGGAGCAAGATCTTTACCCAGTACTACCAGTACATGGGTTCCAACACATTCACTTTTACGCCCCACATCGTCAACGAAGCACGGTTTGGCTATAGCCACTTCTTCAACTCCCTCGGGCTTCTGTCGGCATACACAACTGACGTGGTTGGTGGGCTCGGCATTCCGGGCCTCAATGCCGGCCCCGCGTCAACGTGGGGCATCCCCAGTGTGGCCTTCGGTAACGCTGGTAGCGCAACCAAGAGCATTTGGAGTGGGTTTGGCGATTCCACCGATGGCCCCTATGTCGTCACCGATCCCACGACTGCGATTGTCGATAGTATCTCGTGGGTGAGGGGCTAGCATGAGCTGCGCTTCGGTTTTGAGTACAACCGGCAAACCTTCAACCAGTTAGGCAATCAGTTCTCGCGCGGGTCATTCACCAGCCAAGCCATTTCCACCGCGCTGGAAACGAAGAATCCTTCTACCGGAGCTGTCACGCTTTCCGGGGGCGATCCGCTCGCTGACTTCCTGCTCGGCAATCTTACCCAGACCACGGTTGCGGTGGCCGTAGCGGATGCAAATTACGTGCGAAACATATGGTCCTTTTACGGAGAGGACACCTACAAGATACTTCCCAACCTCACGATTTCACAGGGCCTCAGGTATGAGCTGACTCCGCCGTGGAACGATACGTTCGGCAATAACTTCACCGCCTATGTTCCGAACATGCCCGTGCAGGGTGACACCAGCACCACATTCCCGCAGAACGAATGGCCCTTCTATGTCCGCCAGGGCAACTGTTCGCCTGCAAATGTGTATCAAGGCCTTGCCATCGTATGGACAACTACCCTTGGTCCATCGCCGGTTTGCAGCAACGGGCTCTTGCCCAATGGTCCACTTCTGGATACCCGCCACCTTAACCTTGCACCTCGCCTGGGTATCTCATACTCCCCGACACCGACAATCGTTATCCGCACCGGTTACGGTGTCTTCTACAACCAGGATATCGGCAATTCCTACTTCGACATGGCGCGTAACATCGCCGGGCGCGTGACGTTTAATAATGTGGACGCGACCGCGCCGTACGGCAATTCCAATCTGACCTTTGCCAACGCGGCGCCGGGCGGTAGCGGTGCAATCGCGCAACTTCCTCCGTCCACCGCGTACTATGTCGCAGTCAGCCACAAGACCACGTATACCGAGGAGTATCTGTTCAACATCCAACAGCAGGTTGGGCAGGACTGGTCGTTCGAGCTGGGATACCAGGGTGCGGAGCATCGTCATCTTTATGGGTTCCTGAATGCCAATGTGACGTCTCCATACGGATATATTGGCAGCGGTACCGCAACTTCAGTCGCGTCCCGTACCCCTTTCGCGAACATGGGAGGAATCCAGGATGCGCACGACATGGGAACGGGCAATTACAACGCGTTCAGCGTGAAGGCGACCCGGCGGTTTAGCAAAGGCCTCAACGTGATCGCCTCGTACACACTGGGCAAGTCCCTCGACGACACCAGCGGAATCCGCAACCAGGGAAACGACGAACTGTATCCCCAGAACAGCGAGTGCATCTCATGCGAATACGGCCGTTCCGCATTCGACGTTAAGAATAGAATCGTCGCCTCTGCCCTTTACGAGCTTCCGATCGGCCCCGGCAAGTTGTTGCCCGTCGAGGGAGCCTTGGATGCGGCGATCGGCGGCTGGCAAGTGGGAGGGATCTTTACCCACCAGACAGGCGTAGTAGCGACTCCACTGCTCGGCGCCGACAACGCCGGTATCGCTTCTCCGTTCGGCAACTTCGACAGGCCCAATCCAACCGGGCAGAGCCCCTACCTGAGCGGAACCGCGAGAACGCTCAACGACTGGGTGAATAAGGCTGCCTACGCCGAAGCTGCTCCCGGTTTCTTCGGAAACCTGCAGCGCGGCAGCTTCACGTCTCCGGGACTCACGAACCTGGATGCGTCGCTGCACAAGGAGTTTAATATGCCGTATAACGAAAAGCATCAGCTGGCGATTCGCTTCGAGGCATTCAATGCCCTCAACCATCCCAATTGGAACGAGCCGAATTTGACTTATACTTCCTCTACCTTCGGCCGCATTACCGGAACGGGCGCACTGCGTCAACTGCAACTCGCGATAAAGTACCAGTTCTAGGCTCGCCACCATGTCTTGCGCGTCTCTATGACCCGAGAGGCGTGTGGGACTGCGGCGGGTAAAAAGCCAAGCTCGATACTGCGCCGCCAATCATCTGAGGATCGCCGGCGCAATCTCAGGAAACCTGCGCGCGCGGGACAGCATGCGTGCATCGGCGGGCGGCCTGTTTGTTTCACAGTCTGCCAAACTGCTTGACTGTCGCCTCGATCGACTTCATCTTCTCGATCAGCGCGTACATCGAGTGCTCTTTGAAGTCCTGTTGTTGAGCGAGCAACAAGACCTGCACCGCTTTTTCGCGGGAAACTACGACCACGCCGTCGTTGTCCACGGTGACAATGTCACCGGAGTGGACAGTGATTCCGTCGCATACCACAGCGATCTGGGAGCCTGCAAAGCGGTAGTGGCCGACAGCCGTCGCAGGCGTGATTCCGGTTGCGAATGTCCTGATTCCAAACCGATCGAATTGCGATAAAGCACGACTGTCGGAGATCTTGGATAACGAATCAAGTCAGCCGCGGGAAATGACCTCCGTTCCAGAATAATGATTCGGATGTTTCGGTTATTCAGGCAGTATGAGCTGACTATTCACCTCGAAGCTCCCACTCGCCGATGGGGCGTCTGTTCCAGGCTGACCAGCGCCGATCGAAAGGGTGTACTTTCCTTTCGCCACAATAATGTCTCCAGCGCTTGTCACCATGCTGAGGTCCCTTGCCTTCAAATCAAATTCCACGTTCTTACTGGCCCCCGGCTCGAGGTGCACACGCTGGAACCCACGGAGGGCACGGATAGGTGCCCCTGGAATATCAGGGAACTTCATATAAAGTTGCACCACTTCATCTCCTGCCAGTTTTCCGGTGTTTGTCACGGTAACCGACGCTTGAAGCGGGTCACCGGCATTGATAGGGGTTTCGGGCATAACGAGATTGCTGTAGCCGAAGGTTGTGTAGCTGAGTCCATATCCAAACGGGTAAAGCGGCTCACCTTTGAAATACCGATAGGTCCTCCCTTCCATGGAGTAGTTTTCGAAATTCGGTAACTGGCTGACATCTTTATAGAAGGTCACTGGCAGCCGGCCTGCGGGATTGTTCTTGCCGCTCAACGTTTCACCGATAGCCGAGCCGCCTTCCTCGCCTGAGTACCACGCGTCAAGAACCGCATTGGCATGTTCGTTGATCCAGTTGACAGCGAGAGCACTGCCGTTCATGAGCACAACCACGGTTGGTTTGCCTGTAGCCGCCACAGCCTCGACGAGGTTTTCTTCCGGCGCGGGTAAGTCGATGCTGGTGCGATCTCCGCCGAGAAATCCCGGCTCATTCACGGGCATCTCTTCGCCCTCGAGTTCGCTGGTGATGCCGACAACGGCGATCACGACATCTGCGTTCATTGTCGCAGCTACGGCCTCCGGCGATGGCGCGTCAGTCGCTTTCGCCCAGATCAGTTGCGCGTGCAGTTCGCTTCCCGTAGCGCCATAAAGTACGTTCAGCGCAGCTTTCTGTCCCTTCTCCAGGTGAATGCGGCCGACCCTCGCTTCGATTCCTTCGGATCTGAACATCATTGCCACCGGCTTGTCGTTCACCATGACTCTTCCGAATCCTTGGCCGCGCATGCCGATGAGGTAGTCGCCGGAATCCGGAGGAGTGATGAACCCCGTCCAGCGCACGCTGACCGATTTCCTGCCGGCAACCTCTGAGGGCAAACTGGCGCCATCAAGGTTGATGTTCGGCTCAATCCGGGTTGCAAGCGCGGGTTGATTTGCCGCCTGGCTCATTCGAAACCCCCTGGATTCGCTGTACTCCGCTTTGAGCCCTGGCTTTCCCTCGGAAGTGGTCAGCAGGTTATCGGGTACCGGATTTCCATCGTTACGCAGGAACTGGGTTCCCGGAACATAGGTGATCCTGGCGTTCGGGAACTCGGCGTGCAGGCCATCGAGCACGGAAACCGAATGCGTTGGCGTCCCGCTGTAGTTGCCGAGCAGTACCCTGGTCTGGTCGGCGAGCGGCCCAACAACGGCGATCTTCGTGATTCCTGGCTTGAGCGGGAGCGTTCCGTCATTCTTGAGAAGGACCATGGACTCATTGGCCATCCTGCGGGCCAGGTCGCGATGCTCGGTGCTGTCGAGATCCTTCTCGTCGATGTTCGAATAGGGATCCAGTTCCGGAGGATCAAACATCCCGAGCTTCATCCGCGCAGTGAAAAGGCGGACCAATGCGGTGTCAATCGCACTCTCGGGGAGATAGCCCTGCTGCACGGCTTCGATGTAGGGTTTGTACTCCGAATCGTCTTCTGAGGTGGGTCCACCGCCGAAGCATTCGTTGTCCATGCCGCGCATGAGAGATATGGCCGAGGCCTGGGCTTGCGTAGGCCGGTAACGGTGGCCGGCGAAGATATCCCGAACCGCACCGCAGTCAGAGACGACATAACCCTGAAAGTTCCACTTCTCGCGCAGTTGATCCTGCAGGAGGAACTGATTGGCGCACGCCGGCTGGCCGTTGATGGCGTTGTAGGCGCACATCACCGATCCGGCCTTGCCTTCGGTGACGGCGGCGCGGAACGCGGGTTCATAGGTGTCGAGCTGGTCGTGTTTGTTCACATCTACGTCGGCAAAGTGACGGGTTGGCTCGGGCCCGCTGTGCACGTCATAGTGTTTGGGAGTTGCGATCACGCGGTAATAGTGCGGGTCGTCGCCTTGCATTCCAATGACAAAGGCGACGCCCATGCGGCTGGCGAGGAACGGGTCTTCCCCGTAGGTCTCCTGTCCCCGACCCCAACGCGGGTCACGGAAGATGTTGAGATTCGGGGCCCAGAAATCAAGACCTCCCATGATGCCGTCGTGCCCGGCGCGCACATCCTGAACATGCTTGATGCGTCCCTCAATGCCGATATCGGTCGCCATGGCGTGAACTGCCGGGACATCGAAGGTCGCGGCAAGACCGATCGGCTCGGGAAACTCCGTTACACCCTGATCGATCACACCGTGCAGCGCTTCGCTCCACCAGTTGTAGGCCGGCACGTTGAGCCGTGGAATGGCCTGAGCATCGTTCACCAGTTGCGAGGCCTTTTCCTCCAGCGTCATGCGATGCACCAGGTCCTTCGCCCGTTCTTCAGCCGAGAGCTTGGGATTCATATAAGGCAAGGTGGAAGGATCCTGTGCAATGGCGCCGCCTCCCAAGAGTGTGAAACACGAAGCTAGCGCCACGAAGGCGATTTTTTCGGAAAAATTCATCTTCTCTCCCGCAACTTGCCGGATTGAATTCGGAGGCAGGGAAATTTTGGAACGAAGCGCCTGAGCGCACTTTTCTACTATAAATTCCTTGGGTGCCTGCGTGCTCCAGCGCTCTCTTCAGACACGGAGCATCGAACCGAAGAATGTGCACAAGCAGGTGAACCACTCTTCGGCCCTGCATTGAGACAACTCTGGCTTCCTATTGGATTGTTGAACCAAGTAGCCTCTCTGGGCACGGCGGCGAGCCAGACATCCGACTCGCCACCGTGCGCCAGAAAGGGAGGTACAAAGTTGCCGCGGACGCTTAGAAATACAGCTTCCCGCCGAACTGGAATTCACGCGGATCCGCAGTGGCGTTGATTTGGCCAGCGGTGCCGCTATACGGCGTGGTGCTGCTCCCAGTAAGGACGCCTGTGTTCACACCGGTGAACTGAGTGTGGTTGAAGACATTGAAGGCCGCTGCCCGGAACTGGAACCCGGACCTTTCGGTGAAGTGGAAGTCCTTGAACAACGACAACTGCCAGGCGTCGCGACCCGGGCCTTTCACTATATTCTTGGGTGCATTGCCAAACGTGAGTGGAGCCGACTCAGCGAACGCAGTTGGATCGAACCAGTGTGCGAAGGACTTTGTATAGGTAATCGGCCCGATCAGGTTGGCGTGGTTGGTGGTGCTGGGCAGGCCGGTCGTGTTGGGGCCATCGATGGTAAGCGGATTTCCAGTCACCATTGACGAGACGCCGGAGATCGTCCATCCTCCCAGCACATTTCCTTCAGCCCCGGTTGCATGCTCGAAGAATGGCACGTTGTAATCGAAGTTCAGGGCTGCGATCTGCCGGCGATCAAATCCGGCCGTGCCATAGGTGTAACGCGGGTTCTGGGGATTGTCGAGCGGGTTGAAGAGCTGGCCGTCGTCCACATCCCAGGCATGCGAGTAGGTGTAGGCAAGGTCGACCGAGAGATTGTGGAACGTCGTGGCCCGGAGAGTGGCCTGCAATCCTTCGTAGTGGCTGTTTCCTTCGTCTTCGATCAGGTTGATGCTGTCCCAGCCCTGGTAAATCCGATTGTAATCGGTATTGAATTGCGCGGGGTCGGTGCTGCTGACGCCGCAGGTGCTGCCGCAGATGTAAATCCGGTTTGTGTCATTCAGCGGCACGGAGTTGATGTCGGCTTGTTGCGACAAGTGATCGGAGATGTTGCCTACAAAGCCAATCGTGCCCACCATATTGTTGCTCAGCTGGCGCTGAACCCCCAGGTTGAACTGATAGACATCGGTAATCGGCAAATCCTCCTGCACACCCGTGAAGCCTTGCGGTGTGGTAGGCGACCCAGCCGCGGCCGCCCCGTTTACCCACGACGTTGCGGGGGTGTCCAGGTAGGGACGGCTGGTGGAAGAGCTGTTGTTGAACGGCAGGTTGGCGCCCATGTTGTACTCTTCGTTGCCGGCGTTCTCCTCGAAGAAGATTCCGCCTCCGCCGCGCAGAATGGTCCTTCCGTCTCCGAACAGATCGTACTCAAACCCCAGCCTTGGACCGATGTTGTTCCAATGGTTTGTGGTCAAACCCTTGGGAACTCCATTTCGCCCGGAGAGGCCGATTCCGTTCATATAGAACAGGACATTCGAGAGCGTAATGCCGGAAACCTTGGTGAACCCGCCCGCGTTGGTGCAGCCCGTGGTTGAGGTAGTGGTGCACAAATCTCCGTTGGTCCCCGGAATGAACTGCGCAGCATTCGACGGGTTCCACAGCTCTGGGTAGAAATTCGACAATCGCTCGTTTTGGTCGTAGGCGTGAGGCAGGCCTTCCCAGCGGAGGCCCAGATTCAGGGTGAGCCGCCGGGTAATCCGCCAGTCGTCCATGCCAAAGACGTCGTACCTATTGTTAATGATGTTGACGTAATCCTGTATCTCCGCCTGGCTGAAATCGTTGGCGAAGCCCAGCAACATATCGGCAAGCCCGTTTCCCGGCTCAGGGTTGCTTCCGCAGACACTCTGCGGGCATGCAGTCGCTTCCCCGTAGAAGTGGTAGGTTCCGGAGGTGTCAGTGAAGATCTGCTGTTTCTTGTCTGTGTACATGTATTCAACACCGAACTTGAAGTTATGCGCGCCGCGAGTATAGGAAAGATTGTCAAACCATGAGTTGCTCCGCCAATAGTTCTTCCATGGCCAGTTTCCGTTGTCCATGCTCACGTTGAAGGAAGGGGTGTCGAAATCCATGCCCGGGACCTTATCGATGGTGTTGGGGTTCGGCGAAAAGAGCGGCTGCGAGCTATAGCCGGTAGGCTCATGCCAGAGCCCGGTGTTGGCAATGGTGATATTGTTGCCGGTCGTGTCGTACCCCACCTCGTTCAGCAGATCGGGGCTGATGCTGTCTGTCCAGTGCACCACGCCCTGCCAGGAAGGAACGGTCTCCAGCGATCCGACGGTGGGGAAGGTGTTGCTTGCCCAGGCCACCGTGGGCGCTTGCTGAGTGGTCCCATCCCAGATCAGGCTGCCCATCACACGCTGCTTTTCGCTGAACTGGTGATCGATGCGGGTGAGTTCTTCGCGATAAGGCGTGATCTCGTTGGCCGATGAAAAATAGTGGAGTCCATCGGAGGTATTGGGCGTAAGCATATAGCCGGCCTTAAGGTAGGCAGCGGTGGTCGGGTCGATCAGGTTTGTCGGAACCGAGTCGCTGGGGAAGGGATCGTCGGGCTTCAGCCCGTCAGCCGCGAATTTGGCGAGCGCATTCGGGTCAGTGGTTTCGGGCACATAGATCTGGTAGCCAAAGCCAGTCATGTTTCCACCGTATTCCGCGGTGGTCGGCACCAGGTTGTAAATGCTACCTCCCTGAATCAGCTTTCTCCACTCCATGTTATAGAAGAAGAAGGTCTTGGGGTTGGTGGACCTGAACTGCACCGGCCCACCTCCGTTGAAGCCGTACGCGTTGTAGCGGAGTTCCGGCTTGGTGGGCTTTGCTACTTGCTTGGATAGATAGGAGTAGGCGTCGAAGGCATCGTTGCGGTTGTACTCCCATGCGCTGGCGTGGAATTGTTTTGTTCCGCTCTTCAGCTCCATGCTGGTCATGCCGCCTGAGCTGTTGCCCTCATCGGCGGCGTAGTTGCTGGTTTGAATTTTGAACTCTCCAATTGCATCCTGAGACGGCGAAACCAGCAAGATGCCTCCGCCGCCGCGGTCATAGGCCTCGCCGCCGTCGATGATCCAGTTGTTGGCATCCTGCCGCATACCGTTAAAGTAGATGCTCCGGTTCTGCCACTGTGCCCCTGGAAGATCGAAATCCGGCATGTTCGACGCGGCGCCGGGGACCAGCTCCGTCAACTGCAGGATGTTGCGCCCGTTCGTGGAAAGGTTGGAAATCTGGGTGTCGGTGATGGTCTGGCTGACATCGCTGGTGTCCGCCTGCACCTGAACGGCGTTGGCCTCAACCGTGACGCTTGTCCCCACCGCCCCGATCTGGAGCTTGATGTCGATGCGGAGGGCTGTGGCCACATTGAGCGTGATGTCTTTCTGTACATAGTCCTTGAAACCCGGCGCCTGCACCCCGATCTGGTAGGTACCAACCTCAAGGTCAGGAGCACTGTAAACGCCAGCGTCGTTGCTGGTCGTGGTACGGGCGAATCCGTTCGATTCATTGGTAAGTGTGACCCTGGCGTTTTGAACGACGGCGCCCGTTGGATCGGTTATCGTACCGGCGATCGTTGCGGCTGATTGGCCATACGCTGCGCTTCCCATCATTGCCAGTCCAAAGACCAGCATCAGGGCTGCACGCAGGTTTAAGAATTGCACCCGAATACCTGCTTGGTTCACTCAGAGCCTCCTCGAATACGACTAGTTTCGAGAAAGTCAAGAAGAAACAAACGCTTGATAGCAGCCATATCGCGGGGAGCGAGGGCCGCTTTCGCGTAGTGTTTTCCTCCTGCTTCTTTCCCGGAAGAATCTAAGCAGCGTTCGGACAGGCTGTGAAGGGGTGTTACAGTGGCAAATCACTGTGAGTCACGCGAAGATTCGTCGAAGCGCATTGCACAAGAGCGCCTATGTGCGGAAAGAGGCCGCGTCATTCCAACGCACAGATCTGTCTGCGCATGGCAGACCAAGCCGGATAGACACCGATCAAAGTTGCTGCAAAAGTGCGATGGGCGGGGTTGTGCCGTGGTTCCTCACACCAGATCGCGAGCCGGTTTTTTTGCGCGTGTTGGCTGAGAGGAGAGCGACGTTGGGACCAATCTAGATCCAGCGTTTAGCTGCAGGCGCCGTTACTTTCATTCGTCGATCACTTCGATCGCCCTGACCTCTGCGTAATTCACCTTCGGGGAGAAGGAGATCAGTAATTTCCCCTGGCCGTTGGGATGCAGCCCATGAAACTCGCGGACAACGGGATGGAAGGCCCCGGCAGCCTGGAAGATATCGAAATCCTGGAGCAGCATGACGCCATTGCAGGTCACATCGAAGACTCGGCAACCAGCGCCATGGCAGTGAGCGGCGTGAATCTCAGGGCTGAAGAACGATTCCATGAAGTAAAGCCTGAGAGTGTAACTTCCCGGCGCCACAGGGATGGCGTAGCTGAAGTTACCGTGCCGCTCACCGGCATAGAAGCCAGGAACGCCCGGGACTGGCTTGGGATCCATAAAACTGTGGGTGCGTCCAAAAACGAAGTAGTTGTCTCCGCTCCAACGAGTGCCGTCGGCATCCACAAAATCTGAGCGGAGAGCCGAGATCCGGATCGGTTTCAGCTTTCCCTGAATGCCCGGAGTTAGTTCGATGGCGCTCACGAACGCCGGTTCGCCCCAAACCGTACCAAAGTCAAGATGGAGTTTGCCGTCCGCAGCAGCGCGCACATCTTTAAACACTCGGACGTCGACTGCGGCAGCGCCGGCATCGGCAATCGGATCAAAATCATCCAGCAATAGACGCCCATTCGCTACGACATGAAAGTGGCGTTCATTCTCTGAGTCCTCCTCAGTCCCAACGGCCGTTTGCCTGAGAGGATCGGCAAAATAGAGCCTTAGCTCGTAGACTCCGGAATCCAGTGGGATGTTGTAATGAAACTCACGCTCCGCTTGCGGGACCATTTCGTCGCCCGAGGCGGCCTGCCGCGATGATCGGAATAGCCCCTCGTCGGCCACCGGTGGAAAGAACTGCTGAGGTCCCGGCCGAACAACGCCTCCCTCAAAATAACGATCGGCCCCCCAGCGATGTCCCCACATATCTATATAGGGAGCGCCCGAGCGACCGGCGGCAATTCGAATTGCGCTCACGTCGGCGGCCAACGCAACTCGCTGGCTTGTTGTCTCGCTGTCTGGCACGGGCTGCCCAGCTGTGGAAACTGAGCCTGTTGGAACCACTGAGGACGGCGAATTCGACGGCCGCGGCTTGATCAGCGCATACCCTATCCATATGAGGAGGAGTCCGAACAGGAGGCCTCCCCCTACCAGAATTTGCCGTAGATTTTTGGATTTTCGCTCCTCCAGCCTGGAAACACCCGTCGGCCGCAACTGCTCGATAGGGCGAGTTTCAAAGACCGGTAGATATTGACCCTTCGGGATGGTGATGACGATCGATTCGTCCTTACCTTCATTGGCGAAGTGGTGCTCCAACTTCATGCGCAGCACGCGGGCCTGCGAGCGCACTATATTGTCATCGTTCGGGTTGTAAGTGTGCTGCCGGCCGTAGACGTAGACCCCGATTTGCTGCTCGGTTGCATCTTCGGCCCTGTCCTCAAAAGCGCATCTGCAAACGTGGAGGAAAAAAGCTCGAAGTCGCGGTGATTTCTCAAAGGTGACACTGGACGCTACGCGACGCACCAATTCTTCACGCTCGTCCGCGGACTTTGCGGGAGCTTCTTTGGAACGCGCCATCGTTACGACTTCCAAACTCACCTCGTGGGAATCTCCCGTGCTTTTCAGCCGACACGAAATCGCAGGTGAATCGCTTTTCTTGGGACGTACAGCCGCTCCCGCTAAGAATGGTTGGAACCGGTGATCATTGTCAACCGAAAAAGAAAACAAAGCAACTCTTTTCTAAAAGTATTGGGGATTCAGACAGATAAAGGGTCGCCAGCACAGTTTTTCCCCACGATCCCGCCATGGGCGAACTGAAATCGGTTTCAAATCCGATATGCGGTGTGTGGCGCCTGGCACTCCTGCCCGCCTGTGTTTGAATATCGAAACGTTGACGTAAAAGAACCTGATATCGGCGCCTCTCTTCGCCGACGAATGAGTTCACTTCGTCCCCATGTCCGTATTCTTACCTGCCCGTTTTGTTTCAACTTGGTTCATCTGTTCTCGAAGTGATTCAATGTTTTTCGTCTGCAGGCTTTGTGTCTTCTCCAATTCGGCCTTCGCTTCCACCTTTCGGCCCAAGGACTGATATAGCCGCCCAAGACGCCAATGAACCATTGAGTCATCGGGGCTGAGCTTTTCCGCACTCTTCAGCTCGCGCAGAGCGTCATCGATGCGTCCTTGGCCTTGATATGAAATTCCCAGGTCAAGATGTGAGAGCGCAATCGATGGTCGAATTTGAATGGCGTGCTCGAGGTATGGCACTGCTTGGTTGGAATGATTCAAATGAATCTCCGTGTCGCCAAGATATGTCAGCGCGAGAGCATGATCCGGATTGTTCGCAAGCTCAGACTTGAATTCCGTTTCCGCTTCGTCGAATTTCATCTCTCGCCATAGCAAATAGCCATATCCAAAGTGCACATCGGGTGCTTTGGGATCGGCCTTGACCGCAGCCTGAAACTCCGCGATCGCGCCAGCCTCATTTTTCATTTCGTCGTACGCCTCGCCCGCAAGCATGTCCGCTTCGGCCGACTCGGCATTCAATGTGAGGATCTCTCGGTAGACGTCGAGAACGCATTGATACTGCTTCGACCGCAGACAGGCCCGCACCAGCATCATCCGGAACGGAAGGTTCTGGGAGTCTGCTGCGATTGCTTCCTTCAGACGAGGAACCGCATCGTCATAAGCGCCCAATCCGTAGTCCGCTAGCCCGATCAGAGTCGTCAGCCGCAGCGCTTCCGGCGAATCCTTCGGAGCCGCTCGGAGGAGGGGTTCAAATGTTGTCACGGCCAAATGCAAATCTCCGTCTTTGAAGTACGCGAGTCCAAGGTTCATGCGCAGCCCTGGCATCTTCGGATTCAAAGCCCATGCCCTACGATAGAGCGGTATCGCCTCCTTGTAGTGCTCCTCGTGCGCCTGGAGAAGACCTAGATGCGCGAAGGCCTCGGCGTCGCCTGGATAGGTTTTCGCGATTTGTTGCCATGCGGCCTCCGCTTCAGAGACTCGCCCTTGCTGTTCCAGCGCAATTGCGCTTGACCGTCGATTGTCGTTTGTTAATGTAGTCTGTCCCATGCCGGCCGCAAAAGCGATGATCAACCCTATGCCGCCTGCAATGGACCATTTCAGTTGTCGCATCGCGCCCACACTCCGCAATCATTCTAGCGTCGGGAGCTAATCGCGTACATCGTGGCGACGCTTCTGGAATTGTCAACAGAATGCGAACTAGTACCATGTCCGCGTTGTCCATCGCCAAAATTCAATCCGCCCCCGAATTGTGGCTGATTCCAACTGTTAAGAATGCAAAACGCGGTTACGTCGGCACCGACCTCAGTAGGGAAAGCATCATTCGATGGCTGCCAAGCCTTTTCGAACACGGGAAAGTTAAGCACGCGGCTTCGATCGACATACCTCTGTTGCCGGTTAACTCCAGTTTTCGGAGTTGATCGTAGAGGCAAGTCAAGCAGCGAGGTCGTAGCGATGGTGCAGGCCTCCGAGCCTTGACATACAGACAACGTTGCCGCGAGTCATTTCACCCCCGGTCGCTTCGCGGCCTTTTGGAGTATGTTTATCGAGGCCAAGATGAGTCCGGTCGTCGTGGTAATAGCTGACGTACTCGTTCATCAGACGCTTCCAGTGGCGTTCATTTAGATCGATCACGTGGTTGAGCAGATCCCGGCGGCAACTGCCAACGAATCTCTGGGCGACGCCATTTTGCCACAGGCTTTTGAAGTTGGTTCGCTTCGGTTGGTTCGCAAAGCTCATGTTCGTACCGACGACTTTTACGCTAAAAGTGGCCCCGCGACCAAGGATCAAATAACAAGGTGCCGTGTCGTAAGGGAAGACCTCACGCAGTTGCTGCAAGATCCACGCGCTCGTCGGATGCTTAGTCGCATTGCAACAGAGGATCCGCCGCCGGTTGTGAGCAATGACGAAGAAGCAATACAGAATGCCAAAGGTGAGAGTCGGCACAGTGAAAAAACCAGGAATTAATCAATGACGCCTCATGAACCTCAGGATTTACGAACCCGTGGTTCTAGCGATTGATCTCCGACATCGCAGATTCGGTTATGCAGTCTTTGAAGGTCACAGAATGCTGCGGGATTCGGGTCTACGCATTTACCGGGCCGTCGGTGAGGAAGAGGTTGCGATGGCAAGCAAGCGCCTCGCCGTGCTGTCGAAGTCGTTCTCTCCATCAGCCATCGTGGTGAAGAGAGAACGTTGGGATAGGTCGCAGACGAATTCCCACATCAAATCTCTCGCCGAGGTGATGATACGAGTGGCCTCTGCGCACTCAGTTCCAATCTTCCTCCTCGAACAAGATGACGTGCGAAAGACAGTTAACAATATGGGTTGCGAGACTCGGGACGAGATTGCTGCCGCTCTGGCTCGCATTTTTCCGGAACTTGTTTGGAGACTGCCTCCGAAGCGCCGCGCTTGGCAATCGGAACACCCTCGCATGGCCATGTTCGACGCAATCGCCCTGGGCCTCGCATACTGGCAACATCAGAGCACTCAATTGCCTGTCCCTCCAGAATGACGTGGCACCGTGAAGAATCTTAGTGGAACCAAGAAAATTCAGGTCCGACCATAGATCGAAGTCGATATTCTACTTGACGGCCTCTCGATAGCGGGTGGCCTAGGTGTCGCCTTTGCGGTTGCGGGTTAGGGGTCTGATGCCGGGAAACCACAAAAGAAACCTTCTGGACTTCCCCATATTGAACTTGAAGGCTTTGACCGCTACAAAATCGTCTACATCGGATTTTTGAATCGGGACAAAACCGCTGTAAGTTATTGAAAATATTGGTCGGCCTTAGAGGACGATTTTAGAACTCTTTTGCTCGGTGCGGCTTGAATTCCAAACGGGACTGTCACATCGGCATGCGCGGGAGTTTTTCCGGGATTCGGCCTAAAGGAGCAGCCAACCCACTGCCAAGCAAGACAAGCCGCCCGCACGGATGGAAAATGCGCCACCGTTGATATGGTTGGATTGAGCAGAGCCCGGTTGAGCCTGTACGTCGCAATTTACGTCACAAATCTTCGCTGTCTGAAACCAAGCGATTTCACGACCATCGTTGGCTCACACATGCAGTCCTCGACGCTCAAGACGCTTGATCCCGAATTAAGAACCGATCTGCCATCCGTGATTGAACTTCGTAAGCATCTGTCGGGTTGCCGTTGAGCGTCACGATGCGGCCTTCGGCATCGTAGGCGTAGCTGTTGCGCTGGTCGTTGAGCAGGTTGCCGTCGGCGTTATAGCTCCAGCCCGTGACCTGGTTGTTGTTCCCATTGAACGTTAGCCCAACTTCCGCAGCTTAGTGCGTTGGAAAATTATTTTGAGTGGATTATCGGCGTGGAATTGGGGACTGGTGGAAGGATCTGCTTTGTTTCCGAGGCTGGCATTTGTGATCTCATTTCCGATTGTTTAGGAGCCGCGTGTAGTGAAGACCAACCCCCTTGCAAAACAGTTCTGGATGGGTAGGATGGCGTGGTGTATTTGCGGCGCTGCTATCGACAGAAGGAGGGGAAACGGCATGCCTATTGGGCATTGGTGGAGTCCTATCGAACCGCGCGTGGGCCGCGTCAGCGCGTGGTTGCTTATCTTGGGGAGTTAGATGAGCAGGGGCGCCTTGGTGTGCAGCGAACAGCGCAACCTGATCCTGCGCCGCAAGCTGACTTGTTTGATCCGGAGATCAGTCCGGAATGGG
Organism: uncultured Acidobacteriaceae bacterium; assembly: GCA_963770555.1. Classification (GTDB taxonomy): domain Bacteria; phylum Acidobacteriota; class Terriglobia; order Terriglobales; family Acidobacteriaceae; genus Telmatobacter. Next base: position 52,336 of record CAVYQC010000005.1, on the reverse strand, counting down.
TTGAGGTAGACCTGCGCGGAGTACGGGTGGAGCGCAGGCGCTCTTTTGGTGGTGGTTGGTTGGGGTTGATGCTCCTTCGTCAGTTGGGTTTGAGCGGGCTTTTGCACCAGCTCATGCCGGCAGGCCGGGAAGGGGTTGCGTGGAGTGCGATGGCCGAGGTGTTGGTGCTGGGAAGATTGCTCGATCCATCCAGTGAGCTGCATCTGGCCGAACACGGGTATGAAGCCAGCGCGCTGGCAGAGTTGCTGGGCGTGCCGGCCGCCAAGGTCAACGACGACCGGCTCTACCGTGCCCTGGATCGATTGTTGCCGCACAAGCCTGATTTGGAGAAGCACCTGAAGCAGCGCTTGGGGGAGTTGTTCGACCTTGATTATGATCTGTTGCTCTATGACGTGACCAGCACCTATTTTGAAGGCGCAGCCACAGCTAACCCACAGGCACAGCGCGGCTATTCGCGCGATCACCGTCCGGACTGCAAGCAGGTCAACATCGCTTTGGTGGTCAGTCGCAGTGGTCTGCCTTTGGGCTACGAGGCATTTGCGGGAAATCGCAGCGACGTTACTACGGTTCAGGAGATCGTCGAGGCGATGGAGAGCAAGTACGGCCATGCCAATCGAATTTGGGTGATGGATCGAGGGATGGTTTCGGCTGACAACGTGGAGTTCCTGCAGCAGGGTGGGCGCCGCTATATCCTCGGTACGCCCAAGAGTATGTTGCGTAAGTTCGAGCGGCAACTGCTGGACAGCAACTGGCGTGAAGTGCACGCAGGGCTTGAGGTCAAGCTCTGCTCGGCTCCGGACGGGGAGGAAGTATTCATCCTTTGCCGCAGCGCCCAGCGTCAGCTGAAGGAACAAGCCATGCATGATCGCTTCGAGCGGCGTATCGAGCAGAAGCTGGAAGCGACGGCACAAGGGTGCGGCAAGCGCAAACAGAATCCACATCGAGTAGCCCAACAGGTGGGAAGGCTATTGGGCAAAAACAGTCGCGCTGCGGGCCTGTTTCAGGTGGACATAGAAACCGATACGCAGGGATCGGCTCATATCCGCTGGTGCAAACGCAACGAGCGACGTGAATGGATGAAGCTGAGCGAGGGATGTTATTTGCTCCGCAGTAATGTGACCGACTGGAGCGGAGAAGAACTCTGGCGCGCTTATATCCAGCTAACAGAAGCTGAAGAAGCGTTTCGCCTCCACAAGAGCGATCTGGTCATGAGGCCCGTCTGGCACCACAAGCAAGACCGCGTTCAAGCGCACATCCTTGTCTGCTTTCTTGCCTACGTGCTCTGGAAAACACTGGGCTAGTGGTGCCAACGCGCAGGGCTCGGCGATGAACCGCGCAAGATCTTTGCCGACCTCCAGCAGATCTCTTTAGTCGATGTCGTGCTACCCACTCGCACCGGTGTCTCGATCCGCAAGCGCTGTGTCAGTCGCCCCACCGATCATCAAGCTATCTTGCTCCAACGCCTCGGACTGCAAATCCCCGCTCGCATCGATTTTGCAGACCTGTAGTGAAGACTTCGATATGCCCGCATTGAAAATAAAAGACTTGCCACTCAATCTGCGGAAGTTGGGTTAGAGGATGGTGGGCACAGATTCGTTGATTGAATGGTCTGGCACGAGCCGCTCTATAGTTGAAATCTGTGAGCAATTCATTCACGGGGTCACGGGGTTGCGGTCGGCCGCCTTATTCCGCCTTATTCGACCGCCTTATTCCGCCTTATTCGAGTTCCCGTCCTCGGGCTTTGGCGCCGCGGCAAGGAACCACACAGCCCCCCGACCGTGTCCGCGAGAGTCGATCAAGCCAAGTCTTTTCAAATGAAGCAGATTGTCGCGTAACGTGCGGTCAGCCACAGATGAATTGATTTGTGTTCGGATATTGGCAAACGAGGACTCTTTTCCGCCGGCGATTGCCTGAAGAATCCGGCGCTGCCGATCCGAGAGATCGTGAGCGACGCGGAGAGGCGCCACATAGCCGCTAGGGAGGAACCGAACGCCTACTGCCCCGGCGACTTCCAGGAACTGAGGCTCGGGATGGCCTGCACGGAGGCATAGTTCAACGATCTTCTGGGTGCCCCGTCCCCAGCGTTCAACCAGTCCTCGCCGGTAAAAGACCTCCGCGATCAACGGGTTTCGCGGACGGGACAGATGCTCCCGCTTCAGGTCCTCTACCTCGATGCCAGAGGGAAGGCGCCCGGAACTCCAAATCTCAAGGCGGTCATCGTAAATTGCCACGCTGACGGCTCCTCCAGCTTGGGCGTAGTCCCGGTGGCAGAATGCATTAACCAGCGCTTCACGCAACGCGATCGGAGGAAAAAGAGGCTCATCCACGCGCTCGAATAATCCAGCCTCGACCCGACCAGCCACGGGTAGATGCCGGGTGAGAAACTGCATCGCCTCGGACAACAGACTAAACGCATTCCCATGAAGTTGGCGCTGATCCAGGAACTCGTCCTTATCAACGCCACGGAATCTCGCCAGCCTCAATTGGCATTGAGGATAATGAGGCAGGAAATCGCGCCCGAACACTACTACCGCCGCATTGACGAGAGCTCCGCGAAGCCGCAGCCCCAGTCGGTCCAGAACGTCAGTAAGATCACGGGCGGCGGATCCTGATCTGAGTCCGCAACGGCCGCCATACCAATCTAAGGGACCTATTATTATCTTTTTGCCGATTCAGCTGGATTGATCGTCCGATGTCTTGTCCGAACCGACTTGCGATTGCTGATTTTTGGGGTCCACCTTCGGTACAGTGGACTTTGAAGCGACCCTCTTTTGCTTTCGAAGATCCTCCGGGCTCGATATTCCGAACGTCCTCACCACACCGCTCAAAATCATCTTCAAGTCGATCATCCTTTTCCTTCCTGCGGCCTTTCATACGTATGCTCGGTTCGTAATTCGTCATCATGCGAAGATTTGTCCAGAACGTGCAGCGAACGGCGCGAGTCCGTGCGTGCTTGCATCTCGATTGGGACATTGTCGATAGAGCGCAATTCGTTTATGCGGTGGTCGATTGCATGGTTTGTAAAATCGCTTGGAGAATTGCAGCGGGAGCAGGCGGGCACCCCTTCACATTGTGGTTCACCGCTATGACATCGGCGACAGCGCCTCTGCTCGCGTAGCTTCTGCCAAAGATCCCACCACAAGCTCCGCAATCGCCTACAGCAACGACTAGCTTTGGATCAGGGACAGCATCAAATGTTCTCTTCAGCGCTTCGGCCATGTTCACTGAGACCGGGCCGGTCACAAGTAGCAAATCTGCGTGCCGAGGGCTTGCGACAAACTTAATGCCAATGCCTTCGAGGTTGTAATAGGGATTATTGAGCGCCTGGATCTCAAGCTCGCACCCGTTGCAGGATCCGGCATCTACATGGCGAATGCAGAGAGCACGGCCAAGAATCTTCCAAATCTTCTGCTGGATGTCGCCGGTTGGAACGTCGGCGTTGGGAACCTGCGGCACCTTTTCAGTCAAGATCCCCGTGCGAATCATCCGTGAGAGCGTTTTGATCATCTGAGCCTCAGCAGTCGTGTCCGCTGTAGGACAAGTTGAAGGACTTGTTGATTAAGGGAAAATCGGGCACCAGGTTCCCGAGGATGACATACTCGATGAGAGGCCAGTTCTGCCACGATGGGTCGTGGGGATGGCATCTCCGAATCGCTCCGTTCGGACCGGTTTCAAGAGCCATCAGTACGGGTCCACGCCACCCTTCGATGACGCCCAAGCCAAGAAGGTCAGGTTGCGCATCGGGAACAGAGCTGCGAATGTCGCCACCAGAGAGATTCGCAATCAGTTCCCGACAGACTCGCAGCGACTCAAGGATCTCGTCGAACCGGACCGCGACACGCGCAGCAACATCGCCCGAGGTCTGCGTGGACACTTTCAGGTTCATCTTGTTGTATGGCGGCCAGGGGCAGTCTACCCGCAGGTCGTGAGGAATGCCCGACGCCCGCGCAGCCAAGCCCGTGGCGTCGAGACTCCACGCCAATTCCTGAGTCAGAATTCCCGTCTCGCGAAAGCGGTCCTGAATACCCGCATGATTGTCGTAGGTATCCCGCATGCCGACGACGTCCGTTTCGAGGGCCCGGTAGCGGTCGAGAAGCGATCTGGGAGCGTCGTCGGACAAATCGCACGCCACTCCGCCCGGCGCAACGAAATCCATCAGATAACGAGCCCCGAAGCAAGCCTGGTTGATCCGCAACAGGTCTTCCTTCATGCGGGAGAACTGGGTCAGTCCGATAGCGAAGCCGGCGTCGTTACCAAGTGCCCCCAGATCGCCGAGATGATTCGCTAATCGTTCATGTTCCAGAGCAAGCGCACGCAATTGAATAGCTCGTGCAGGGCACGTGATATGTGTGATCGCCTCCAACGCCGCGCAATACGCCCACGAAAACGCCACCGCAGAATCGCCCGAGATGCGCGCAGCCAATTTGTGGCCCTCTTTCTGGGTCAAAGCCTCAAACCGCTTTTCAATTCCTTTGTGCTTGTAGCCCAGGCGTTCTTCGAGGCGCAGGACCTTTTCTCCAACTACGGAGAATCGGAAGTGTCCAGGCTCGATGGTGCCCGCGTGCACCGGTCCGACCGGAATTTCATGCACCCCTTCTCCCTCGACCTGGACAAACTGGTACGGCTCGGATGCGCCCGCGAAGTGAGTTTTGCCGTCGAAGTCCCGCCGAAGGGGAAACACATTCTCTGGCCATCCGCCGTGGCGAAGCCAGCCGCGATGGTCCGGTTCCATGCTTTTCACGCCGAACAAGTCAAAGATTGCGCGCTCCATCCGCAAAGCGCTCGGGAAGACCTCTCGAAGGCTCGGATAGATTGGCTTGGCTCCGCCCTCCATTTCGTGTTCGACAACGGCGACGCCCTCGGCCTGGAGATAAGCAGCATATACACGATATCTGCCATTGCGATCCCGGTCGTCTGCACCCCAGAGCGTCAACAGGCGAGCGCCGGCAGAGCGCGCCGCCTTCGCAACTTGATGCCACTCGAGAGCGCCCACCCTTTTGTGCCGGCAGGGCAGATTCGACGGTATTGCTTTGGCGCCTTCTTTGAACTCAGGAGTCATAGAATCACCCGATCAGCCGCGCGGCGGCGCGATACCACTCAGCCAGCGCGGGAGGAATATAGAGCCCCAATACCAGGACCATCGCCAAGTGAACGAACACCGGCACCAATGCCGGCGAGTGCGGCAATTTCGGCGCGTCGCTCTCACCAAATACCATCGGTTGCACTTTCATGAAGATTCCGGCAAATGCGACGCCCAGTGCGACGAGGAGAAACGGTGTAGCCCACGGGTGCTCCCGCATTGCAGTCGTGAGAATGAGGAACTCGCTCGCGAACACACCAAACGGGGGCATGCCGAGGATCGCGAGTGATCCAAGCATCAAGCCCCACCCAATCGTAGGGCTGATCCCAACCAGGCCGCGAATTCCGTCCATCTCTTGAGTGCCAGCGGTTTGAGAAGCATGACCGGCAGTGAAAAAGATGGAGGACTTCGTAAGCGAGTGAACTGTCATGTGCAGCAGGGCGGCGAAATTGGCTATGGGCCCACCAAGCCCGAATGCGAAGGTAATGATGCCCATGTGTTCGATCGATGAGTAGCCGAAGAGACGCTTGATATCGCGCTGTCTCCAAAGAAAGAACGCTGCCAATACTGCAGACAATAATCCAAAAGCCATCAGCATCCGGCCCGGCATCAAAGGGCCAATCGAGCCGACCGCCAGCGCCTTGCAGCGGATCACGGCATAGAGGGCGACATTCAAGAGGAGCCCGGAAAGGACGGCGGAGACTGGGGTTGGGCCTTCCGCATGTGCATCCGGAAGCCAATTGTGGAGCGGCGCCAATCCGACCTTGGTTCCGTATCCAACGAGCAGGAAGACGAACGCCAGCCCCATGACCCTGGGCTCCAGTTCTCCCTTAACCGCATTCAGATGGGTCCAGAGCAAAGCCGTCATCCCCTGATTGCCGAGCGTACGTTCCGCCGCAAAGTAGAGAAGGATCGTACCGAAGAGCGCCTGCGCGATGCCCACGCCGCACAGAATGAAGTATTTCCAGGCCGCTTCCAGACTTGCCTTGGTTCTGTACAGCGAAACCAGCAGCACGGTTGAAAGCGTGGCGGCTTCCATGGCGACCCAAAGTAACCCCATGTTATTCGTGAGCAGCGCAAGCAGCATTGCCGCCATGAAGAGCTGGTACATGCTGTGATAAAGGCGCAGTCGCCGGGGATTAAGCCGCCCATGATGTTCCTCGATGCGCATGTAGGGTCGCGAGAAAATTGCGGTTGTGAAGCCCACAAAAGCGGTAAGCGCAACCAGAAAGACATTGAAGGAATCCACGAAGAACTGCTCGTGGCCAACCAGGAGAGGCCCGTTGCGAACAACCCTTGCGGCGAGGAGAGATGAGGCAAGCAACGTGGCGAGACTGACGCCGACATTCACTTCTGCCGCAAAACGGCGGGCGCCGAGAACCGCCAGGAGAAATGTTCCCAGCAACGGCATCCCCAAAACAAACCACAGTTCCAAGTTAGTCCTCCCTCAGAGACTCAAGGTGATGCAGGTCGAGACTGTCGAACTGCTCGCGAATCTGGAAGAAGAAGATCCCGAGAATAAAGACCGCAACAAGGAGATCGAGAGCAATGCCCAGCTCAATCACCATAGGCATTCCGTATGTCGCGCTCGTTGCAGCCAGGAAGAGGCCGTTTTCCATTGCGAGAAATCCAATCACCTGGGTAATGGCCTTGCGGCGCGTGATCATCATGAGGAAGGAGAGCAGGATGACAGCAAGCGCAATGCCGATCGTATGTCGAGTGACGGTTGTGGCGAGGAGGCTGATTGGCTGAGCCAGACCAAAAGCAAAGATTACAAGCACCAGCCCGACGAGCATGGTGATCGGAATGTTGACCAGGCGCTCATTGTCCCATTGGACTCCAAGTCTCTTGATCAGCGTATGGAGAATCAAGGGCAGGGTGATGACCTTGAGGATCAGTGTGAGCGCTGCCGAAAAATAGAGCTCGGTTAACCCGGCGTCGTGCGCAACCAGCGTTGTTGAGAGAAATAGGATCGCGCCTTGCCAGGCGAACAGCGTGATCAGTTGCTGCGTTCGCCGCGTGGACAGCATGGCAAACGAGATGAGCAGCATGCTCGCAGCAAGCAGATTCAGCAATGGGACATCCAGATGGGATCTAAGCACTTGTGTTCGCTCCCAACAGAAGGTGAACGAGCAATCCAAGTACGGCGATCAGAAAAGCCATTGCCATGAACTCGGGAGCCCGGAAGATTCGCAGTTTCGCCGACACGGATTCGATTAGCGCGAGCATTGCTCCGCAGAAAGCGAGTTTCACGACGAGCGCGACAAGCGCGATTAAAACCGCGCCGGCGGTCGCTCCGTGGATCGCGATACCCCACGGTAAAAACAGCGCGATTCCTATGCACGCGTAGTTAAAGAGCTTGAGGCTCGACGCCCATTCGATCAGAGCAAGGTGCCGCGCTGAGTATTCGAGCACCATCGCTTCGTGAATCATCGTGAGTTCGAGGTGCGTTGCTGGATTGTCGATGGGGATGCGCGCATTCTCGGCGAGCAGGACCATGACAAACGCGATGGCGGCAAACACGACGCTGGGATCGATTAAGGATGGATGCGTAGCGTAGTTGTCGACTAGGCCTGTGAGGGCGGTGGTTCCAAAGAGGAGAAAAGCATTGAAGAAGACCATCAGGATCGCTGGCTCGGCCAGGAAACCGATCATCATCTCGCGGCGTGCTCCGAGGGTCCCAAACGCGGTTCCAATGTCCATCGCCGCGAGAGCCTGAAACACTCTCGCGGTGGCAAAGAGCCCGATCAGCGCAATGGCATCGGCCGCACGCGCAAAGGGAAGGTCCGTCACAACCGAAGGAATGATCGCCGCGGCCAGGACCATGGTCCCAAAGATCACATAGGGAGCAATGCGAAACAGCCGGGACGCATTCTCAGCCAATGCCACGTCCTTATGGAAGAGCTTGCGCAGCATGCGATATGGCTGCGTCAGGGGTGGCGCAGTCCGATTCTGCATCCAGGCGCGGCATTGCGCGATCCAGCCGGAAAACAGAGGCGCGAGCGCGATGGCGAGAATCACCTCTCCGAATTGCCAAACGAATGCGATTCCCCTCATAGCACGAACACCAGCAAGCCCAGTAACGTGAGGAAACTGAAGAGCAGGTAGAAGGCAAGGCGTCCACCCTGTAGAAAGCTGACAGCATCTGCCACTCGTTGCACCGCAGCGGCGATGGGCCTGTAAAGCGCTCGCCAAAAACGATCTTCAATGTGAACGCGGTACCGAGGCGCCAGATCGGATGGGGACGGAAGATCCCGCTCCATGCGGAAAAACGCGCCGAACATGTGCCGGATCGGTTGGCCGAATCCTTCGGCAGTGTCCTGCATACGGGAGGTTTGCCAGGGATACCCGCAATCCCATGCAGCTGTTTTACGCACGCGACCGTGTGCGATGAGGCGCACCGCGAGAAACGTCACTCCTACAACGCAAAGGATAACTGCGAGAAAAACCGATCCACTGTAGGAAGCCTGCTCCGGAGCAATCGGGGCAATACGCCAGACTGAAGGGTCGGGAGCGATTGTCTGCCCCAGGAGCATTCCGGTGGCTTTTCCTGCTGCGTGTAGCGCCAGTTGCGGCTGCACACCGATCGCGACGCAACCGGCGGCGAGCCATGCCAGGCCGATGCGTTCCAGCCAGTTCGCATCGTGGGCTTGGGACAAAAATGCTTCGCGCGGCTGCCCGAGGAAGATTACGCCATAGAACTTGACCATGACATACGCAGCCAGAGCGACCGTAAGTGCCAGCGCCGCCGCTCCGAGTGGAATCAGCATATTGATGAATGCGTGGGGCAGCTGCGGAGTATAAAGAAAGGCCTGCAACAGCAACCACTCCGACACGAAGCCGTTAAGCGGAGGCAAACCGGCGATGGCCAGGGTGCCGATCAGCGCCAGCCCGGCCACCCACGGCATGGAACGAATCAGGCCGCCGAGTTTGCCGAGACTGCGCTGCCGCGTCGCGTGTAAAACACTGCCGGTGGCCAGGAACAGCAGGCTCTTGAAGAGCGAGTGATTGAGGGCATGGATGAGCGCCGCGGCCAGGGCCAGTGCGGCGAACAAGCGCATGTTGCTTGCCGCAAACAGGATGGACAGCCCAATCCCGGTAAAGATCAGTCCGACATTCTCAATCGAGGAGTAAGCCAGCAGGCGCTTCATGTCTGTCTGGACTCCGGCAAAAACTGCTCCGTACAAGGCCGAGAAGATGCCCAGAGCAAGGACTGCGACTCCCCATTGCCAGAAGTGAACGTGAAGCAGATTGAAGGTAATTCGCAGCAGCCCGTAAATTGCTGTCTTGAGCATCAGACCGCTCATCATGGCTGAGACCGGTGAAGGCGCAGCAGGATGCGCTTCGGGCAGCCAGACATGCATGGGCACAAGTCCCGCCTTGGCCCCAAAGCCGAGAAGCGCCAGTGTGAATGCAACGGTTGCCCAGAAAGGCGTCAAAGAGGCGCTGCGCATGGCATCAAAAGTGAATTGCCAGCTTCCACCCTGCATGACTCCGAAGCTGAGCAGAATGCAGACGGCGCCAAGGTGTGCCATCAACAGGTAAAGAAAACCTGCACGCCGGATCTCTGGTAGCCGGTGCTGCGAAGTGACGAGGAAGTACGAAGCCAGGGCCATCGTCTCCCAGGCCACCATGAATAGATACGCGTCATCGGCCAGCATTACCACAGCCATGCTGGCGAGGAATATGTGGTAGTGCAAACCAAGCAGGCCCGGCGCAGTGCCTTCGCCCGTACGGAAATACCCCGCCGCAAAAGTGGAAATCCCGGCACCCGACAAGCCAAGAATCAAAAGGAAGAAAGCAGAGAGCGCATCCAGCCGCAGATGGAATGGAAGGTCCGGCAGTCCCAAGGGCAGTGTCATCACCTCGGGAGCGTGACCGCCGAACAGGAACGCTCCAGCCTGGAGAAACATGCCCACGCACAGTACTGCTCCCACTGGAAACAGAAAGCGCGCAACGTATCGAATACTGTGCGGTCGCAGCAGGCAGGCAATTGCAATCACCGGCCAACCGGCCGTGATGAGCAGAGCTAGATCAAGAGGGTGATGCGAGGCAGATATTCCCAAGCCCACCCAGAAATGCAGGCTCAATTGGCCTCTCCTTGTCGGGTACGCAGAACACGCGCCGATCGGGATTCGTCCGGCGCTAACCCAGAGGTGGGCTGAGGTCGTCTGCTCACTTGCCGTTCTCCATCTGAGATTCGCCGACCTGTTCCAACATCGCCAGCGCTTCCGCCAGGTGCTTCTGGAAGTAGCTGCGCATCAGGGCAAGAACCTCAAGCAAGATGGGATCGCGAACGGAATAGAAAACTTGGTTCCCGGCCTTTCGATTCACGACAAGTTGTCGCGAGCGAAGGACAGCCAAGTGCTGAGAAACGTTGGCTTGCTCCATGCCAAGCTCATCGATCAGTTCGCCGGCGGAGAGTTCTCGCTTCCCAAGCAGCTCAATAATGGCGATTCGAGTGGGATGGGCGAGGGCCTGAAAAACATCAGCTTTGAAACGACGCAGGGAATCGGGCATGACTGAGTAATGATAACATAAGAATATTCGATATTTCGAATGTTCTGCCAGGTTAGGGAAACAACGTGTGACGTAAATCACATCTGAGTGCGAGTTTGGGAACTAGCGTTGCCGCAGCGCGGTTGTGCCGGCGCATTCTCGGGAGTTTGGTGAACCGTCCGGCTAGCCGCATTTTGCGTCGCGCTTCCCCAAAATCCGAAGCAAGGAGAGATGAGTCGGAGATGACAGACGATCTGAATCCTCTCCGCCTCGTGGTTCAGCAGCTCGGAGTTGCCGCGGCGCCCGGTTATCGTGTCGTTGTCTATGGCGACGAGTTTAAACCCAGGCATTGTGACTTTAGTAGTGCGGTAGCTCTTCTTGAGGCACTTGAAGCTGCAATACCAGAACTCGATGTCTCGCAGCTACGGCTGAATCCATTGCAGGAGGGACAAGGTTCCATCGTCTTCGATGGAGCGATGCTCCTTAGCGGAGAACAACTATCCGCACTTGGGCTGAAATCGACTTCGTGAGTCCCGAATTAGTGATGGTTTCAGTGAAAACTTCACTGATTTGCCGTCGATTCGGGGCTGAGTGAATTTAGATCTCTCGCTACGTCTGCCGCACAGGCACCCCGGCCTGGAGCTGCTAAGGACGGTACAGATTGAAGAGCGAACATACCGAAGATCAGAGTTCCCTTCTTGTCGAGGAGATCGGTATTCAGTTGTCCCAGTGCTTTAAGGTAGACTCCGGATGCTGAAAGGCGCTACTTCCCCGCAGTCCGTGGCCGTCAGGGTGCTCGCGGTCATAGCCTTGCCCGGCCTCTCACTCGCCACGTATACTCCCGTGCTTGAGTGATGGAACATGCTTGTCCGTGCAGATGGCCTGCTTTCTGCTTAGCTCCGTCCGTGCGTGGGCTTCAGTAACACGTCGCTGATGTTGGAGCCATGAATGCTCGCGTGACAACTGATACACGACGGGCTCTGCGCCGATTGGACGTGCGCCGGCACAGGCAGGCCCGCTGTGGAGTTCAGCGACGGCAAGTGGCATTGCTGGCAGATCGTGTTCACGCTGGATTGAATCAGCATCTTCGGGTTCGGTCCACCGTGTGGGAAGTGGCAGGCAGTGCACCCTTCGGCCTTGACTGCGGCGTGCTCATAGACAAACGGTCCGGCGGCCGGGGTGTGGCATTTTGTGCAGACGTTGAACTGCCATGTGGACGACGGCAAGGTACCCTCCTCATAAGCGCCATGCGCATCATGGCAATCTGTGCAGTCGATCAACCTCTCTTCAACTTCGTGGTGGAAGGGCGCGGAGAACTGTGGCTTTACGTCGCTGTGACACTGAAAACAGAGTTGGGGCTGCTCCACCTTGAGCAGATGCCTGGGCGCGCCGGCGGAGTGGATGCTGTGGCAGCCGATGCAGCTCACATTGGCCCTGCTGTGAATCGAGCGCTCAAATTCCGAGTGTTTCCCGCCGTGGCATGCCTGGCATTTTCTGTCGACATCCTTGGCCATGGCCGTAGATGGGTCAAAGATCAGATTGACGTTGCCGCCTTCTGCATGTGCACTGCCGGAACCGTGGCAGCTCGCGCAAATCGCGTCTTTGCCGTCGTGTATCAGCGTCAACTTGCAGTGGGGATTGTTGGCAAAGTCCTTGACAACTACTTTGTGGCAAGCGGCACAGGCCGCCGGATCCACAAAGTTGTTGGACGCCGGTTGCATGGCCTGACGGCCGTAGGGATTGGCGTCGCCCGTCTGGGCTGCCGCTACCATTGCGCAAAGCCCCGCACTGAGCACCAGCACGGAATAGGCCGGCGAGACGAGTCTTCTTACAAGTACAGCGCCGACTGTTCTCCGCGTAACTCGCTCCACGTTCTGCGTCAACTGCCACCTCGGGCTTACGGCTGCTGCCTCAGTCCCGCCGCCGGCAGAGCCTGGAGAGGTCCGTCAACAGGCTGATCGGCAAAGGGCTCGGGGTTCACCAGCCCGCGATGGCAGGTGCCGCAAGTTACGGGCATGCCGGAGCCGTTGACCTTGGCAATGCCGTTGACCTTGGCAATGTAATTACGGTTGATTTCCTCGGTCATGGTGTACATGAGCCGCGCCACTCTCTTCATCGGTTTGGAATCATCGGAAAAGTCGAGGTGTGGATGCCCATCGGATTCAGCGCTTTCCGTGTCTTCGACGTGGCACGCATCACACCGGACACCGAGAGAACCCGCCCATTGCTCCATCAAGACGTGAACTTGCTGACCGGAGAGCTCTTTGGGCAGCACCTTCAGATTGGTAGGCGCGGGAAAAACGCGAGGCGGAGCGGGTAGCGGGCTTCCTGCGGTGCTCTCTAAAGCATGTGGAGCTTCGGCACACGTAATTGCGGCGAAGAAGGCTGCCGACAAAAGCGCTGCAGAGGCGGTCGCTCGAGTTATGGATGATCGCTCCAAGCGTGAGCCTCCACAATGGAACCAGCGCCAGGGGAGTTCTGTGCCAGTCGGCATGATCCAACCTTGTTGCAGTGTCTCTTTACCCCTGGCCCCAATCACGCCGGCACTCAAGGACAAGCAAGATGGCGTTTCAGCCCACCTCAAAAGAGAAATCGCGCAAGCAAATAGACAGTGTTGTTGTCGCTAGCGTCGCGCCCCGCACCGTCATAGTTGGTAGCCGCACCATTGAATCGAGTGTAGCCAGTGTACTGAAAGGCCAGGTCGAGATTCTGTATTGGCCAGAAAGAGAGGTTTCCCATGTATCCGGCGCTTCTCGGGTCGCCGTTTGCGTTTCCCGTGAGCGCACTTTGCGGGTAAAACAAGGGATCTGGCGTACCCGAGGTCGCGAACCATGAAAAAGCTGCCGAGTAACGATTTCCCAAGTGATACTCGACGTTCGCGGTGCCCGTATTCAGATGATGCCCGATCTGGGCTGCGGTTCCGTCTGCCAGACTTGCAGCGAGCGCGGAATTCTCGCGGATAAGCGTGCCACGCAAGGACAAGACATCTTTGCCGAGGTTCAGGTCGTACTCAATATCCGGGGCCAAGTCCGTGTAGCTGTCCTCCGGCCCGGTGATTGCCCCCGGGGTTGATTTCATATGCATGCCGTAGGTGCCGATTTCGAGGTTATACTTTTCGCCATTTTGCTGCCATGCTAACCGCCAGTAGGGCGCTACGCCGCGGATGTTATAAGAATAGGTCTGCCCCGTCGTGGGTTGAGCGCTCCCGACATGTTCTGAACGGTAAAGGGTTCCAGCGAAATAGAGATGCTTGTTCCACATGGTATAAGCACCTAATCCCGCCACATCCTGCGCCAGAGGCCCGTCAATAATCGGGGCGGCAGTCGGGGTCGGAGCCGAGTCGGGGGCGATGAACGGAAAGCCCCACGCCGGAGTGCTGTTCCACAGATCTTCCACGGTTGGGTTATTGTTCAGAGTAAGACCGTACACCCACTCTTTACCGGCTAATTGCTTCTTGTTGGCGTAGCGGATATCGGTGTTATCCGCGCTGAAGTGATCGTCCTGCGTGTCATAGGTCACTTGGAGAAAGCTACCGAGATGCGAGGCCCAGGCTCCGGCGAGGAAGAGTGATACGTCCTGGGGAAATTCAAAGTTTCCGTTCTGGGTGCCGGGTTGGGGAGTACTGGTACTTGTCAGCGAGGTCTCAAACATTACACTCAGCGGCAGGGAACCAAGAAGGTTGAGGCCTGCGTGGCTGGTTTTGGACTCGGCAATAATATCGTTGTTCTTGGCTCGATCTATGTACCCCATAAGCTTGAAGAGCCGCCCAGCGGCGTTCAGCTCAGGCGGCGTGGTATGACAGCCGCTGCACGGCAAACCGGTCTGACGCGCATAACTGGGAAGCGCCATTGCGCCAGGAGCCAATCCCCAGGAAACAACGAACAACATAACCAGACTTCGTAAAGTGTTCCCCCTCATGATCATGATCCCCCTCAGAACATGTTTCAAAGATCGGTTTGGCCTCAATTCAGGTACTCGCACATGAGGGCAGGTGAAGCGCTGAGCTTCTGCCGGAAAAAAGCGACAGAAACCGTTGACGGGCGAACAGAGGAACGGATTGAGTGCTTGCGCGTAGCCAGCTTCATTGCTTTGCATAGACCACTCCAGGAGGTTGATAGGGAGGATCGGAAACGAGACGAATGTAGGCAATCAACGCCTGAATTCCGGACTTGCTGAGCGTCGTTCCGTACGGTGGCATCAGGGCCGAGCGATTCAACGCTGGACCTCCATGAGCCATGATGGCGGTGAGATCGGAGTCGCTCAATTTGTTGAAGGTGTTTCCGTCAGTGAAAGGGTGTGGTTTCACTACGAGATTGTCGTAATTGGATACCCTCTCCGGCGAAGAGTCCGGATCATGGCAGCGGGCGCAGTACTTATCTTGCAGTTGATAGCCGAGTTGCTGCTGATATCCGGCGGCAAGCTCGCTGACTCTGAGAAAAAACTGCTTCCCGGTTTTATCAGGCGACGCCGCAGTCAGTTCGTATCGTCCCGCTGTTTCTCCTAGAGTCACATTGGCGGTGGCTTGTCCGCTGGAATCCGTAAGGCTCTCAATGGGATCGAAGATGACGCCCGCAGGGCCGCTGAACCTGACAAGCGCCCCGGTGGCCGAATTTCCCTGCGTATCATTGACCTGCACTACAAGCGGCTGAGGAAGCATGGCGCCTGGTGTGCCCAGCTGTCCCCCTCCGCTCGATTCCACCAGAGCTGAACCTGCGGCCGTCGCATGAAGCGTGGGAGCGGGAGTGGGCCGATGCTTGCATCCCGCACATACCGTCAATGCCGCCATCCCGAGGAAACACAGTTTCTGGTTCATTTCTTCGCCTCCTGTGTACGGGAAGCTTTTTGTGTCATGAGGAATGCCGTCAGAGCGCGAGCGTCTTCGTCGCTTATGTCCTGATTGGGCTCAATCGTGCCTGGCCGCAACGCCTGGGGATCTTTAAGCCAGTGATAAATCCATGCCGCGGTGAGACGGGAACCCACCTGTGTAAGAGTTGGACCAATGTAACCTTTGTCCTGCTGTGGGTTGACCATGTGACACGACTGGCATGAGTACTTGGAATAGAAGAGTTGCCGTCCCTGTTCGACAAGCGCCGGGGGATATCCGCTCAGCGGCATGGAATCGCGGTCGAAGGCGGGAGTCTGATACACGGTCATGATGTACTCGGTCAGTTCGGCGCTTTCGCTGTCGGAGAGATTGAATTTCGGCATCCGCCGGATCAGTGCCGGGCGCAAGGTGTTTGGCTTCTTCAGAAAATCGTCCAGCCACTTAGGCTGCGCGGCCGAGCCCTCCCAGGTGAGGGCGGGGGCCATATCTCCGCCGCGGCCGTTGATGCGGTGACAGGCCATGCAGTCCAGGTCTGCCATCAGTTCTCCCGCCTTCCCCGCGGGTTGGTAGTCCGAAACTTCGGGTGACTGTATCTCCAACCGGTGCGGCAGAGTGAAGCTCCGATCCGTCAGGGCGAGCAGAGCCGTCGTCAGCGCACCCACCTGCCCAGGGGCGAAGATGTACTGGGGCATGAGCAAGCCGGGACCGAAGGCACGGGGCTGGCGGATCTTCCCCGCGAGGTAGTCTGGCAACGTGTGTGGCATGCCGGACAGGAAGACGATTTGCGCGACAGACTTGCTGCCGATCCGGCTCAACTCAGGGGCAAAACTTCCCGGCTTCGGGATTCCGGCGATTTCATGACATGCGGCGCAGCCGTATTCCGTCACCAGGGCCTTTCCGTGTGCGATCTGTTCCGGCCTCGCCGGTTCGAGGTGTACATTGGCCAGGAAATCGGAATCGGTCTTGTTCTGCAGGTATCCGGTAAGTTCCCTGAGCTGCTGGTCGGTCCACCGATAATGCGGCATCAGGGCGTTCGGATTGTACGTGCGCGGATTCCGCAGCCAGGCCTGAAGCCACTCCGGTTTTACCTTGCTGCCGATCCCGGTCAGCTCCGGACCGATATCTCCACCCACCAGATTGCCGGCCGCGTTCTGCACGGCGTGACACGAGGCGCAGAATGACTCGCCGTAGAGAACCGTTCCCGCGGTTGGATCAGACATCGGATTCGATGCCGACGCTCGAATTACCACCGCATCCCCAGGCAGCGGCTCGCTATTGGCGATGAGGAAGGCGGAGATATCTCTGGCATCCGCGTCGCTCAGCATGAAGTTGGGCATGGTTGCCGATGCGGAATAGCTCGCCGGATCTTTGAGCCAGGCGTAAATCCACTCCCTAGTGGTCTTGTCTGCGATGTGCGTGAGAGGGGGAGGGTCGTCAGTCGCCGCTACAGTGCTGCCGTCCGGCATTTTGATCGTGTGACAGCGTACGCAGCCATAGCCCCCGAGCAGTTCGCGACCTTCATTGAGTTTGGGCGTTCCTACCAGAGGGGTGTGGTGGCACTGACCGCAGGAGGACTCGATGTAACGTGCAGGCAGTATTGACTCGTCCCCAGCCCGCTTGCTGTAGTGAGCGTCAGCGGCAGTTGTGGCGGCGCCATCCCCGCGGTGACAGATGACGCATCCAAACTGGTCGAGGGAATGCGGGATCTTCGGATGCGCGCGGAAGGGCTGGGCCACATCCGCAAGGCTGGCTTCGGTTAGCCCGGTATGGCAGCTCTGGCAGCGGTCGACGACGTCAAGATCCGGTAGCCATATCTGCCGGATGCCGCCCTGGAAATGCCGCTGCAGCGTGACAGCATCGCCGCGATTGCGAATCAGTTTGAGGTATTGCTGCTGATAGTGGCGCCATTCGCTGAAGTGATTCTTTGCCGGAGCGATCGCCAGAAAAATCAGTAGGAGAAGACTGACAACGCCAAAGAGACGAATCGGGTCGCGAAACAACGCCCGCCAGAAGGAGACGAAGTTAGCTATCCAAGATTGCATTTAGCTCCTCCATGGCCATACCCATGACCAGCCAGGCCCGCGAAAGAACGTCCCCACCGTTGTCAGTACGACCAGTTCGAAAAGAAACCAGGTCATGATCCACCACGAGACAGGCCGCGAGGCAAGATAGCGGCGATACGGTTGTGAAGACCGAGAGGAGCTGAAAGCTGCCACCAGCATGAAGCCTGCGATAATCAGTGTCGGTATCAATGCCACATACACATGAAAAAACCAGAGAAAGAGGGAGAGGGCGCCGACCGCAGCATAGAAGATATTCAGGCGATGGCGCCGGCTCTTTACAAAGAGTCCGTCCGCTTCAATGTTGACGTTGAAGTAGGGAATGACGACCAGGGCAACGACTAGCAGCGTTGGAATCAGTACACCCGCGACCACAGGCGGGAAATAGTGCAATATCTCCTGCAGTCCCAGGAAATACCAGGGAGCCTTGGCTGGATTGGGCGTGGTTGTGGGATCGGCGATCCCTTCGAGCGGCGCGTTGAAAAACAGCGAGATCAGCACCAGCGCAATGATGAGAAGCTCGATTGCCAGCGCGGCGCGAAATAACGCTTCCGGATAAGTCTGGACCCGTTCTTCGTCAACAACTCTGACTTGTGAGGAGGTTCTCCGCGTAACGAACAGAACGCGCTTCTGCGACTTTCTGACATCCGAACCTATTCCGGCGGTAAAGTCCTTCGGGTCTGTCATTGTTTCTCCACCAAGTCTGGGATCGCTTCCTCGGGGATCGCTTCGCGCGAATCTTCCCTGCTGGGTTCGCTTTGTCGCACATAGAGACCGCCGTCCTTGCGAATCCGCCAGAAATGCACCATCACGAAGAGCACCGCGGCCAGGGGCAGGATCACACAGTGCAGCACATAGAAGCGCAGCAGAGCATTGGCATTCACCTGGTGCCCTCCCAACATCAGGAAGCGAATCTTACCTCCGATAAGAGGCACGAACGAGGAGATGTTGGAACCGACCGTGATTGCCCAGAACGAAAGCTGATCCCAGGGAAGTAGATACCCCGTGTAGCTGAGCAGCAGCGTAATCAGCAGCAGAACGACGCCGACCACCCAGTTGAATTCGCGCGGCGGACGGTACGCGCCACGATAGAAAACCCGAAACATATGCGCGAAGGCCAGCAGCACCATGGCGTGCGCGGACCAGCGGTGAAGATTGCGCAGAAACAGCCCATCGGAGACGACAAACTGCAGATCCTTCATATCCGCATAAGCCTGCGGCACGGAAGGATGGTAGTAGAGCATCAGCAGGATGCCGGTAATCACGAGAAGAAGGAAGGTTCCCAGAGTCAGTGCTCCCAGATACCAGGTGGCGCTGAAACTGAGCATCCGCCGCCTGACTTTCGTCGAAAACAGATGCAGAAAAACATTCTGTTGAATGGCAAGGGCGCGATGCAGGGTGCTGGAGCCGGCGCCACTCCTGAATATGGAACGCCACACCCGCGTGCGCTTTAGTTTGTCGGCGTAACCGTCAATTCTGCCCGCCATATTCATATCCTTAGGAATTCAAGAGGGTGGATGGTTGTGGACCGGTCCACCATGATGTCGCCGTCGTCACTTAGCCATGTCTTCAGCCACGGCAGGGGTGCGGGCGCCGGACCTGCGAGCTTCTGCCCCTCCCGGTTAAACCTGCTGCCATGGCATGGACAGGCAATCATGCCAATCTCCGGCCTCCAGGCTGTTATGCATCCAAGATGCGTACAGATGGCACTCAGCGAGAAGAAGCCTTCCTGCATATGAACTAGATAAATTGCAGAGTTCACGTCGAGCGTAACGGAGCCAGCCGGATAAGTGTCGGGTGTACCCGCGTTCACGATCGGAGAGGCTTCGTACAGAACATTGGGCGAGAGGAACTGGTAGGCAAAGGTCAGTGTCCCGGCCGCCGCCACGCCTAGCGACCCCAGACCGATCCTACTGAAGAATATCCGGCGGCTGATTTCCTGCTCTGTTGGCGCCGGCGCGGATTTTTTTTCGTCTGCCATAGATTTCCTCACTTTTTCTCCACGGCGGCTGTCCGAAACGGCGCATCGATGGCTTCAACGGAAATCAGTCCTGTGCCTTCAGCCGGAATCAGATTGTAGGACTCCATGGTGATGGTTCCCACCGGACAGCGCATGGCGCACAGTCCGCATCGGATGCAGCGAGTCTCGTCCTTCAGCATCACCGAACCGGCGACGACCCCGAGTTCCTCCGCACGTACGTCGTCTAGCTCGACTCTCAGCAGGCTCTCGCGGTCCACAAGCTGCTGCACTACTTCCGGCTCGAACTGAAAGCGGTCGAGGCTGACAACCTCCAGGCAGTCTTCCGGACACACGTCGATGCACCCGCCGCACAGGATGCACAGGCTGCCATCCTCGAGATTGCCCTCAAAGACGGTGTTGACCCAGCAGTGAAGGCAACGCTGCGCCTCCAACTGCGCGCTCTCCTCGTCAAAAGCCATCTCCACCTCGGTCACCCCGGTGCGGCGATCGAGCGGCAGGGTAGGAATGGGTTGCCGCGCCAGATCGAGCAAGTCGAGCGGCATGCTGTGACGCTGGAGAACTTCGATCTCGACTGCCGGCTCGGGATGTTTCGAGCCGCGGAGAAATTCGTCGATACCGATCGCAGCGCGCTTGCCGTCGGCCACGCTATCAATAATCAGGCGAGGACCAAAGACACAATCGCCGCCTGCAAAGATGCCCTCCGAAGAAGTCATCAGTGTGCGGGGATTGACGGCGATCAGGCCACGCCGCGAAATCTCCACACCGTCTTCAGGCTGCAGGAAATCGAGCCGGGGCGCCTGGCCAATGGCCATGATCACGGTGTCGCATTCCAACAGCGATTCACTGCCCTCATAGAAGGCAGGATTGAATCGCCTATTCTGATCGAAAACCCACTTGGTCTTCAATACTTCCAGACCGGCGACCCTGCCATTCTCACCGACGATGCGGTTGGGACCGAGGCCCGGATGAAGGATGATTCCTTCCGCCTCTGCTTCCTCGATCTCATCAAGAGCTGCGGGCATTTCCTCGCGGCTTTCGAGGCACACCAGATGCACTTCCTGTGCCCCTAATCGCAGAGCGGAAAGTGAAATGTCCACCATTTCCCGCGCAGCCACCGCATCCACGCTCTCCCGCGACGGCTCCTGATGCTCCACGTCCGGCGCATGTTGGCGGAGGACCTCGCGAGCTGCGGAACGGGCCACATCCATGGCCACGTTGCCGCCTCCGATGACAATGACTTTCTTCCCGATGGTGAACTGGTATCCGAGATTGACGTTCAACAGAAAATCGATTCCCTTGAGTACGCCGTCCAGATCCACGCCCGGGATGGCAAGATCGCGGCTGCGGTGGGCGCCGACGGCCAGGAGAATGGCATCGAAGTCCTGACGGCGTAGATCGGAAATCGTGAAGTCGCGCCCCGCCGCCTGGTTTAGCTTCAGCGTGATGTCACCTGTCGCCAGGATCTCCCGCACCTGCGCTTCCACCACGTTACGTGGCAACCGGTATTCAGGAATCCCCAGGTACAACATCCCGCCCGCCACCTGTGCGGCCTCAAAGATGGTGACGGAATAACCCATCAACGCAAGGTCGTGCGCGGCGGCAAGTCCAACCGGCCCTCCGCCGACCACGGCAATGTTGAACGGGAGCTTCGGCTGTCTACGTCCCGTGTTTACATCCACCGGCCGCTTCGACTCCGGGCCGTGCCGTTCAGTGAGGAAGCGTTTGAGAGCGCGGATCGCGATGGGCCGATCGATGGATCCGCGGCGACAGGCTGTTTCGCAAGGATGTGCGCAAACCCGTCCGCAGATGCTTGCCAGGGGATTAGGGTCGCGGGCGAACCGGTAGGCCTCATCATAACGGCCCTCGGCGATCAGAGCGACATATCGGCCGGCGTTGGTGTGCGCTGGACAGGCCATCATGCAAGGGAAATTGCTGTTCAGCCACTCCACGTCTACCGTTTTGTTATCGTAGCGCTTCAGCATGACGATCCCTTCCGGCACTTCCCCACATGCTTAGCCGCCCGCCCATTCGCGTTCCTATTTCGTGAGAGTCACGTCGGCTTTTGTATCTCCGGACACAGTGACCTGACTGGAATGAGCTTTGCGTCCTTCGTTCCAGGCAATGATCGTGTAAGTACCGTCAGGAATGTTCTCGATTCGGTATTCTCCCGACTGATCTGTCTTCGCAAAGTAGGGCGTCGGCGACACGATGATGTAGCCCGACATATCGGGATGGACATTGCATAGCAGCGGGACTGCGCCCGGGTTGTCGAACTTGAAGCTTCGACTCTCTCCCTGGGGCCAGGTTCCCATGTTGTGAGTGAGCCCCTTGTTTCCGTTGATCGAGGGCCAGA
The DNA here is from genome assembly GCA_963770555.1 of uncultured Acidobacteriaceae bacterium. GTDB lineage: Bacteria > Acidobacteriota > Terriglobia > Terriglobales > Acidobacteriaceae > Telmatobacter. Next base: position 30,538 of record CAVYQC010000005.1, on the reverse strand, counting down.
AAATGTTGTGCTCCACGCTGTCGGCGTTGTGAAAAACCACGGTAGTGCCCAGTTGGACAACCATGATGTGCGGTACAAACATCAGCCCCTTTTGGTCCATTATTGGATGCTCAGTGGGTGCCGGGAAGGTCTTGCCCGCGATGGTGCCTACGTAGACCACCGACTCTCCCTTGGCGCCGGAGACTTTCCCGCTAATGGTCCCCGCATAGGCTCCTGTGGCCAGAGCGACCGCAACAAGTACTGCCGGAATGCTGTATTTCATGAGTCCTCCTTGAGCTAAGAAGTTCTGGTTAACATGCGTGCCTGGACCACCAAGCCAGAAGCGGAAAAATCCCGTATGCTCCAGTTCCGCGACTGGACCCAGATGACTTGCCGGAAACGAACCCGACCTGATATGCCAGGAGTATTAAATTCGCGATTAAGGTGTGGATGTGATCTGCATCACAGTTCGTGATCGACCTCACACAAGAGCTTCCTGAACATCGTATTTGCGTCACTATATGTGGCCGACATCACCAAGGCAGCTTCCGGATGGCCGTAATCCGCTCCGCTCAAAATGTGATTATTCTCACGCAACCCAGCAAGCGTGACCCCTGTCAATCAGCGGCAACGCGATTGCTGTCCTGAATAACTCTTAATCGCGATGACATCTCCGTGTTCGAGTGCATAAATCCGCCTTCTCCGCAGAATCTGTTTGCAGATCCGGGTTTCGGAAGTTATCCAGATGTGTGATAGAGATCGATCTCTATGGCTTTGTCGGGTGCGGAAACCGAACGATCTTGCATTAACCTCTGACTGGGAACCAATTGAGCAACAATGTCCCACGGGGCGCATAGCGTGCGGACAATTGTCCGCGTCGGTTCCCGACTGCTGCGCATGGCCCATACCTGGTCACAATTCCATCCAGACCTAATTAGCATGGTTCTTGATCTCCGCAGCCAATAGTCTGACCCAGAGCTTTTCGAGGATTTTAGAACAGGCATTGCAGCTTGCCAGGGTTGTGAAGCGTAGCGATGGATTCTTTGATCGAGATCCAGCCGTGTTTGCGGAATTGGCCGAGAGTGCGGGTGACGGTCTCGCGGGTGGTGCCCGTCATCGATGCCATTTCCCCATGAGTCAGTAGCAAAGGAAAACGGCACTCGGCATTTTCGGCGTGTTGGCCGATTTGATGCGCTAGCTCGATCAGCAGGCGCGCCAGCCGTGCGGACACGTTCTCGGCCAGCGCGATGCGGCAGGCATCCTGCAGTGCAAAACGATATTCCTGGCAGATACACTGCACTGCCAGCAACGGAGCGTCTTTATGGTTGCGCAAAAAGCTCAGGAACCGCTCCCGCTCCACCGGCCGCAATTGCGCGAGCGTTAATGACTCCGCGTTAACTTCGTAGACGCCATGCGAAAGCACCGCATAAAGGCCGAGCAAGGAACCGGGGCCTGCAATGCGGACAATCATTTGGCGATCTTCCGGTCGGCCCGCTGTGAGTTTCAGATAACCGCTGCAAATGAGGTAGAGACACCTGGCATCTTCGCCCTGAGTGAAAAGAGATGCCTGCGGAGGCAGCGATATAGTGCTCGTGGCGAGCTCCAGATCGGCCAGCACGGCGCTGCCCAACGAGCAAAACGAACCGGGGCGGCGATTGGCACAGGCCCCGCAACCAACTGGCGACGGCCAGTTCGTGTGGTTTGGCTTCGTCTGTTCGTCCCCCGGAATCTGCCTGTCCACCATCATCTTGCCTTGTCCGCTATTGATGGGGCCCGTCAACTCAAGCGCTTCTGAATCTCAGTTCCTGGCTACTGAGGCTGCGGCCGAGGCCAAGGATGCCGAGAATTTTCTGCAGGCAAAACTGATAGTCCGCTGAAACAGGCATCCAGAAGCAGTTTGCTTATCGGAACTCACGATGGATGTGATGTGCATCACAGGGCCATTCATCTCTCAACCGTAATCTTGCGTGCATGTGGTGATGTTCCGCACCAAGAAGCGCCGCACGCCCTTCCGATAGCATTCTTCTCTTTGCTTACGGAGCGACGTGGCTCCTTGCCCTGTACCATCGCAAAGGCGTGCTTCAGGGACTCCTGATTCTGCGCAGCTTTGCGGGGTCTTGGCCGCAACGAGTTGGTACGGCATCGCAAGACTGTCTCATGACTTGCTCGAATCTACGTGCTAAGCGCGCCAATGGTAGCTGTGCACCGTGCCGACATCGGCCTTGCCGGAAGAGCCGGTCGCGCTTAGGATCGGGGATCGGATCCGGAAGACCATGGAGTTACGAGAGCCCGGGCGTGGGCGGAGATCGACCTATTGGAAGCGCCGGAATATGGCGCCGCGGCTTGGAATTCCGCGGCCTTGCGCAGCTGAAACCAGGAATTGTATGAACCGTTTCGCTCGCCTGATTCTATTCGCCGCCGCCTTCAACCTTCCGGTTTCCGCGCTGGCCGCCACCATCGCCGGAGAGGTGATCGATAGGACCACCAACAAGCCAGCCACCGGCGATGCGGTGATGCTGCTTGATCCTACCCAGGGCATGCGGGAGTCAGCCTGGACCACCGTCGATGGGAGGGGGCATTACTCCTTCATGGTGCCCGGCAACGCCGGGATGTATCTGATCCGCGTGGAGCACCAGAAGACCGCGTACTACGGGCCGGCGCCGTCAAGTGTGACCACTGTCAACGTGGATGTGTACGACGTGTCGGCCAAAGTGGAGGGCGTGCGGGAGGAAGCGGACTTGGTGCGGATCGAAACCGATTCGCGGGGTTTGCACGTGGTGGAGAACCACTTCGTTGAGAACGACTCGAACCCGCCGCGCACGCAGTTCAGTAAGCACAGCTTCGAGATTTATCTGGAGCAGGGAGCGCACATTGATGGCGCAGCCGCAATGGGACCGGGGAGAGCGCCGACGTCGTCCTTGCCGGTACCGCTCGGCGACAAACGGCATTACGCGTTTGTCTTTCCAATCCGGCCGGGCGAAACCCGCTTTCAGATCAGCTATCACCTCCCGTACAACGGCAGCTTCGGATTTCAGCCCGGGGTTTCGCTGCCCACCAACAACCTCGCCATCATGCTGCCGAAGAGCATGAGGTTCGACGGATGGGGTTTCCAGTCCATCGACATGGACCCCAACATGCAGACTTTTATGGCGAAGAATACGAAGCCCGGAGCGGCGCTGGCGTACACCGTTTCGGGAACGGGAGCAATGCCGCGCGACGAAAAGAACCGCCAGGGCGATAACGCTCAGGCTCTGGGCGGCGCACAAGGCATACCGGGCGCGTCCACTCAGCATGGGCAGGGTGGCGAGGACCAGTCTGCAGCGCAGGAAAAGCGGCCCGGAGGCGGCCTCGGGGTTCCCATCAACACTCCCGATCCGCTCCAGAAATACAAGTGGTCGATTCTGTGCGGGCTTGCGCTGGTGCTGGTGATCGCGGCGGCATTCTGCTGCGGTCGAAGCATGGACGGGATGCCGCGGCCACCGCTGCGCCAGCGCCGTCTCCGCTGACGCTCACACCGCTCACTACGACGAGGGCAATACGAACATGGTTAGATCGCGACGCGAATGCGCTCTTCCCGAACAAATGTGAATCGGTTCAGCGGCACCCTCCATTGCCACTGCTGTTCCCATTTTCCGATCACGTCGCGCAGAGTTCCTCCACCGCAACAAAAAGGCCAGCTCGCCGGTACGAGCCTTGGCGTCTCGACTGCGGTTACAACTGCGCCCTTGAGAGATCGCAGCGGCAACTCTCAAGGAGCGTGACTTCCATGTGATGCATATCAAAAGAGAAGAGGCTCGCTCACGAAAATGACCAGCCGATTGTGCTACAGATCACATATCGCCGTTGCCGCTAAGGAGGACTATGCACTCAGGAGAAACCGAAGCGTGGCTGAAACACCAGGAACCAGACGGTTAAAGAGCTCGAAAAAGCCACAGCCCGCCCCCCTCTACGAATCTGTTCCTGACGGTCAGCTGGCGGGTGAGGTGCTGAAGCGCTCGAAGCCGTTTTCTGTTCCTGCAGATGGCATTCTGTTCCGCGAGGGGGCCGCGCCAAACGGGGTCTTCTTCGTGCGCACTGGCAGCGTCACTCTCACCATGCGCTTGGCTAGCAGGAAGATTCTGCGCGCCCGCGCTGAAGCCGGCTCCTTGCTCGGCCTCCCTTCTACTGTCAGCGGAAAACCTTACTCGATGTCCGCCAAGGCTTGCTCGGAGGCCGAGATAGAGCACCTGAGTCGCGACAGCTATCGAGAGCTCATGCAAAGCCGCCCCGACTTGTCCGTTAAGGTTGTAAAGATTTTGGCGAATGAGGTTCGCGCAGTGCGGCAGGCTCTCGCGGAGATCATTGGGTAAAACCTGGTGGTCTTCTCCGATCGAAGCAATCTCGGAAGCGGGGACCTGACATCTGGCAGCGTGACATGAATATGGACGACGAAACAGCCCAAGGAGAACGCGCCTACCTTCAAACTATTGAGCCGATTGTAATGCTTACTTCAGGGAATGAAAGTACTCGGCAACGAGAGTTCGTTTTAAGGCTCTTTGCGGGCGGTCCGATCACTGAATTCGAACTTTTTCGTCACCGGGCTGCAGTCCAGGAGCGAGCAGAGGAAGAGTTGTAAACATTTCTTAACAATGTTCTCTTAACTATGATTTACGTGTCGCAGTCCTGGACCGTAGACTCAGGAGAAGGCGACGCTTCTGCCGTTGTGCGCAAAGCCGCCGAGGCGCTCAGAAAATCTCTCATCAGGGTCGTGCAAGGATGAGTGTGGTTACACAAACCGGGGACAAGTCGCGTGTTGCAATGCAGATAGCGGTCGCCGACGCAGTTGTCGTCACGCACGGGGACATGGACCGGGCACAGGACCGGGCGCGGGTTCGGACGGCGCGGATGGCGCATGGGCCGCGCGCAAAGGCGTGGCTGCTGTGGCTGCTGATTGGGCCGGGAATCCTGGTGATGCTGGGGGAGAACGAGGGGCCCAGCATGCTCTCCTACGCCGCCACTGGGGCAACGTGCGGGCTGGGATTCTTTCTCCCGTTTGTGGTGCTGACGTTCGCAATGGCGCTGGTGGTGCAGGAGATGACGGTGCGGCTGGGGGCGGCGACGCACCGGGGGCACGCGGAGTTGATCTTCGAGCGATTCGGACCGTTCTGGGGCTGGTTTTCGGTGATCGACCTCGGAATCGGCAATTTTCTGACGCTGATCACCGAGTTCATCGCGGTAAGGGCGGGGCTGGGATTCTTCGGTGTGCCGCCCTGGGCGGCCATCCTGCTTGCGTTGGTGGTGTTGTATTCGGCGTTGCTGAGCCACCGGTACTGGACGTGGGAGCGGATCACGCTCGCAGCGGCGGCGTTCAACCTAATCTTCATTCCCGTGGCGCTGATGACGCATCCACACTGGGATGCAGTGGCGCACTCCTTTGCCACGTGGCAGCCCATGCCGGCGCTGGACAAGAATATGGTGCTGATCGTGCTGTCGGACATCGGAGCGACGGTGACGCCGTGGATGCTGTTTTTCCAGCAGAGCGCGACCGTTGACAAGGGGATGACCGTGAAGGACATCCACTTTGGACGGCTGGACACGGGGCTGGGCGCGGCCCTAGCGGCGGCGGCGGCGCTGGGAGCTATTGTGGCGGCGGCGGCGGCGCTGGGAGCTATTGTGGCGGCGGCGCCGCTGGCGGGGCACATCAGCGCGGGGAACTTTGAAGCGGCGCAGTTCGCACAGGCGCTGGAGCCTGTGATCGGACACGCAGGAGCGGCGCTGTTCGCGCTGGGGATGGTGGAAGCGGGGGTGGTGGCGTCGATTACGATTTCGATCTCCTCGGCCTATGCCTTCGGCGAAGTGGCGCGGAAGCCGCACAGCCTGAACCTGCGGTGGGCGAGGGCAAGGCGTTCTATGCGGTGCTGAGCCTCTGTGCCGCGGCGGCGGCGGGGATTGTGCTGATTCCGGGGCTGCCGCTGGTGTTTGTGGTGCTGGTGGTGAACGTGGTGGCCGTGCTGGCGATGCCGCCGGCGCTGGTGTTCCTTTATCTGCTGGTGAACGACAGGGAGATTATGGACGGGGTGAAGAGCCCGCGCTGGGCGAACATGCTGGCCGGCGCGGTGGTGGTGCTGCTGACGGCGGCGGGTGTGCTCTACGGGGTGAGCGTGGTGGCTCCGCAGGCGCTGGCGTGGCTGGGAGGCCGATAGGCGACGATGAGCAGGAAACGCGAGTTTAGCGACGCGGACGCGGGATTTGTGCTGTCGACACTGGAACCGGATCAGCTGGCCGAGGCCAAGCGCGTTGCCGTGCCGCGGCGGGAGTTGCGCGGCGGCGAGCTAGTGCTGCTATGGGCACTGCGGGGGTACGTGGTGTTCATGATGGCGGTGGTTTTCTGGCAGGCGTGGATGGCGACGCGGTAGAGCATTCACTTTCACGGCGGAACAGCAAGCGCCGCTTTTTGCGGCCGTTCTTCGGAGGAAAGGCCCACGCGCGGACCATTTGCTCGGACACACCAAAAGTGAAAACGCTGGTTCAGAGAAGTAATCACTACTTGCTCGGGGTACACGCGGCGCACCTGCCGAAAACGTAAAATTCGTGTCCGGGCACGCGAAAGCCTCTCGGCAATTTTGGCCGGCCCCGGACAGCCCATCCTTCCAGATCGTAGAGCTTCCCGCATTCGATGCACTGGAAGTGATGATGCCGCATTCGATGCGAAAGGCCCCCGCATCATCGAACTTGGAAGCAATCGGAGTGGCACGTATGAGCACCGAGACAAGGCAACCTCCATCCGGCATGAGCGATCGGAAACTTCGTGACGCGCACTTCGCCATGCGCCTCTCATTGGTTGTGGGCGTGTTGATGCTGGCAGGCAAGATGACTGCCTATCTGCTTACGGGCTCTGCTGCCGTCTTTTCCGATGCCGCCGAATCCGTGGTACATGTAGTCGCAGTTGCATTTGCCTTATTCAGCCTCTGGCTCAGCACGCGGCCGGCGGTGCCCAAGTTCCAGTACGGTTACGAACGGATCACTTTCTTCTCCGCTGGTTTTGAAGGCGCGATGATTGTTCTGGCCGCCGGAAGCATTCTTTACACGACCGTGCAGAAGTTGAGACATGGCTTGGTTCTTGAGAATCTCGGGAACGGAGTGTTCTTGATCATCGCGGCGGGTGTCTTGAATGCCGGCCTCGGGTGGTACCTGGTGCGAATTGGGAGACGAAACAATTCGCTCATTCTTGAGGCTGACGGCAAACATGTCCTTACCGACAGCTGGACCAGCTTCGGCGTTGTGGCGGGACTTCTCCTGGTGATGATGACTGGACGGAAGTTCTTGGATCCGGTTGTCGCTTTCCTCGTATCCGCGAATATTTTATGGTCAGGCGGGCGACTGATGTGGCAATCGTTCAAGGGGCTCTTGGATTACTCAGACCCGAAGATCGGACACGAAATTCGCAGTCAGCTCGACACAATCTGCAACGATCTTGGATTGCAATACCATGGCGTACGATTCCGCACCACGGGCTACCGCCAGATGATCGAGGTCCATCTATTGTTCCCGCAGGCGATGGCGCTGGGCGAGGCGCATCGCCTGGCAACGATTGTCGAAGAGCGACTTTGCTTGGATTTGGGAGTGCCGGCGGAGGTGACCACACACCTTGAGTCTTTGGAAGACCACTCCGAAGTTCACCGGTTGCAGCATTACACTGGGCGTCCGGAGTGAAAGACGCGAAGTCAGAGATTGGAAGAATGTTTTCGTCTTTGGTTGTTTCAGAATGGCCGCACGGGATGAATTCAAGCGTCCTGACGATTCTGGAATACAGGAAGCTTTGATCACTGCACGTTGGGGCTGATCGGCGTCTTTTGTTTGCCCCAGTTGAAATAACGGCCGAGAACGACTTTGACAATCAAATGGTCCGTTGACGCGGTAGCACCCCAGCCGGCGCCGAAGTTGATCTCCCACTTGGGGGAGACGAAGAGATTGATGACGGGGAAAAACTGCTGCTGCTGATTGTGCAGATTGACGAAGTGCCCGAACTCGCCCCAGTAGCCGTAGTACTCGATGCCGAAGTTGAACACCGGTTTCGGCTGATAGGTGATCGTCGCGGCGGGACCGAAGGTCACGCCATGAGGCGATACATCGCGGTAGTAGTAGCTCACCACGGACTGCGGGGTTCCCGGCGGAAGCGAGGTAGGATGGATTCCCCAGTCCATAGTGGTGTTGACCGACCCGTACCACTTGCCGACGGTCTTGTCGACGATGGGCATGATCTGCCAAAGCCAGGTTGGATTGGCATAGGCCGCGCGCGCATAACCGATTTCGTTCGACACGCTGACGCCTATCGGCCAGTGCCAACTGGGCGGGACGCGAACGCGAGGGCGAATGTGGTCGCCCACCCACTGAATGCCGGTGCCATTGTGCTCCTCGGTGAAGACGTAGAAACCCACCTCCGACCAGTCGTTGAGGCCCTGGGTGAACTCGACCGTTTCGTGCTCCTGTCCCTGGGTTGGCAGCATCTCAAACTGGGTCGTGGTGCTGCCTTCTACTGTGTAGTTGCTGTGCAGTTCGACGAGAAGCGTGCCCGGTGCTTGCGTCTCCGAGGGATAAATCTGGATTTCATAGTTCTCCTGGGGGAGCAAAGGAGAACAGGTGAAGACGGCCAACGCCAGTGCGGCGAGGACAGGGACGGCAGGGCGAGGAGTGGGAGAAAACTGCATTTGACCTCTGGGTTTTAAACGTAATCAAAGAGCATCATGAACCCGGAGTCCATATGATCCTGCTGATGGCAATGAAAGAGCGTTTTACCGGGATGGTTGGCGGTGAAGGCGACTTCGGTGGTCTTGCCGGTGGCGAGAAGGACGACGTCTTTGACGATGCCGGCAGTGGGCTTGCCGCTTAGGGATTTGAGCTCGAATGAGTGCCGGTGCAGATGCGCGGGATGAATATCGGTGCTCTGGTTGTCGAAGACCAGGCGGTAGCGAGTTCCTTCGCGGAGCGGGATGGGTTTCGCGTCCGGCCAGGAGAAACCGTTGATGGTCCAGTGATCGAAATCTCCGTAGCCTTCGAATTTGGGCTTGATGACCATGGGAACGATGACCTCGTCCTGATCGGGAATGACGGGATGCGAGGGCGAAGCGAAGGTCTCGTACTGGAAGTCGAAGCGAGAGGGATCGCGCCACTGGGGAGGGCCGGTGCGGCCGGCATATTCGACCACAATGCCCATGCCGGCTTTGCGGAGGTCGGGGTTGGTTTCGCCCAGAATCCAAACTCCAGGCTGATTCATTTCGACGATTGCATCGACTCGCTCGGCGACACCGAGACGGATGGTTTCAACCAGCGACGGCGTGGGCACGGGGTTGCCGTCGAGAGCGGTGACGAGAAAACGATGGCCGGGGAGGGCGAGATCGTGCAGGAGAGTGGCGCTTGCGTTCAGGATGCGCAGCAGCACGCGCTGGCCCTGGCGCACGCGGATGGGATCGCCGAAGCCGAGCATGCGGTCGTTGATGGTGGCGTGGCTGTAGATGACTTCCTGATAGCCTTCGGCGCCGCCCTGGGCGTGGCCGTCCCAGTCGTGGAGCGCGAGGAAGATCTCCTGATCGTAGGACGCGGGATCGGAGGCTGGATCGATCATGAGGAAGCCGAATTCGCCGGAGTAGGTGGCGCGGTCGAGATGGTGGCCGGCCTCGATGTGGGAGTGATACCAGCGGAAACCGGCGGGCTCCGCAACCCAGGTGTAGCGCAGCTTGCCGCCGTGCGGCGCGATCAGGGGCGAGCCTTCCTGCGTGGCGCCGTCCTGCAGAGAGGGAATGTGCACGCCGTGCCAGTGGACGATGTCGGGAATGCCGGTTTCGTTGATGACGTCGATGTTGACCTGATGGCCCTGACGGATGCGGATCACTTCGCCGGGGACACGGCCGTTGAATGCGGTGGTGCGGACAATTTTGCCAGGAGCGATTTCGAGGCGGATTGGCGCGATGCGGATGGTGTAGTCAGCAATTAGCTGCGGTTGAGCAGGTAGAGTGAAAGTGCGCCCCAGCAAAGAGGTCCCAGCCAAGACGCGAGCGGAGCCGATCAGGAAATCTCTGCGATTCACCATACGGATCAATTGGCCCAATGAACGTTCCAAACGGAATCTGCAACCTAGTTATAGAAATGTTGTCGCGCTCCCATCTTCAGTCTGAGCGCCTACGGTGACGTACAACGTATCGGCCGATCATCCAACCGACGGCGCTGCCCACTAACACGTCGGACGGAAAGTGCTGTCGCCCAAGCACACGCGTGGCGCTCACTCCCGTTGCCAAACCGTAGGCAGTGATCTGGGTCAAGGGGCCACCGTACTCTGAAGCAATCACGGCAGCCGAAGACCAGGCCACTATGCTGTGCGTCGAGGGAAATGAGGAGTCCAAGCCGACGTTGGTCTGGAAAAACTTACCCCGTGAACCATCCAATGCAGGTCGCTCGCGCAGCGAGACAAGCTTCATAACCTCGTCCACGGCCAAGCTGTCGACCATCGCTTCCCCCCCAAGGATTCCGGCCTCAGTTGCGTGGTCATCGTGGTGGATGTGACCCAAGCCATAAATGATCGCAGGGGCAGCGACAAATCCTCCGGTCAGTCCGTTCGAAGCTGTGACCGCGTGGTTGTTGAGCGAGGTATCGACAGGCACTTCGTCAGACATCACCTGGTGATCGGTAGTTATTACGACCGCTGTTGCCAACACCAGCAACACCGGACCTGCTGCATTGGATTCGTTTAGGCGTGCTGGACTTGTCCAGATTGCCAACTGATCGGAGAGAATGTGTCGCGGCGTGCTGGCTATCGTTACGTCATCGCTCGAATGGTTCTGTGGCTGCGGTGCATCCGGTATCGTGCCGCTCGCGCCTTGCGCAAACGCGCAGCCTGCATTGGCCGAGGCAAGCAACAGTGTCAAAACAATTGACCGCACCGGCATGAGTGCACCTTTTCCTCGATATTACATTTCACTGGGTCGTTGGATGGTGATTGAAAATACAAAATGGGCAAGATGAACAAAACGTCATTTCCGTTCCCGGTTGGGTTTCCGGGGCGCATTGCTTAAGCGCTTGCGGTCGTAACTCGATCCTGACGCAGAGGCCACTCTCTCCTGTGCCGGCTCTTCAGTGGCGAGCGGCAGACTGACGACGCCTCGGTATCTTCCCACCTCACAGACCATTAGGGACGGCGCCGCTTCGGCACTTCCCGCGAAATGATTCCGAAATGAAGTTTCGGTCATTTTGTTCTTGTGAGGGTGCCGAATGAATCGCTGCGCCGGTCAGATGGAGCATGAGTGACGCCCATGCCTTGTTTGCGCATACTTCTACGCGAGTGTGGTTTCACCGAACGGGACAACCGCCTTCGGATTTGAAGCAGCGACCCTTCACTATGGGTTTGTCCGTGATTCTCTTGTCGTTCTCGATTTGGCAACCACAGATCTCTGCGCAACTCCCTGATGCGCCCCTCCCGACACAAGCCGCGAGTCAAATGGAAGCAAATGACCCACCGCAGGCCGGCACTGGAGAAATTTCTGGGACGGTCCTCGATACAAACGGAGACGTAGTGGAAGGCGCGCGCGTAACCCTGTCGGGTTCAGCCGGTTTCAACGAACGGACTGTGGTCTCCGGCAGCGACGGGCAGTTTGCGTTCACAGGTTTACCGCCTTCTGTTTACAAGGTCACGGTGTCGGGTCAAGGCATGAGCACTTTTACCTCATCCCCGATCTCCCTGCGAACGAACCAGGCTTTCATTGTTCCTCAGATAACTTTGGCTGTCTCAGGCGGATCCACCAGCGTGACCGTGAATGGAAACAAGGAGGAATTGGCTGAGGAGCAGGTGCGGATCGCGGTTCAGCAGCGAGTGGTTGGGATTATTCCGAATTTTTACAGTTCTTACGATTGGAACGCACCACCCATGGAAGCGAAACAGAAACTTCAACTGGGCATTCGGTCGGTCCTCGACCCTGTATCGTTTTTTGCGGTAGCGGGAATTGCGGGCGCGGAGCAATACGAGAATGTTTTCCCCGCATATGGAAGCGGAATTGAAGGATATGGAAAGCGATACGGCGCTGCCCTCGCAACCCACGTTTCGGCCGATATGCTGAGCAGAGCTGTTTACCCCGCGCTTTTTCATCAAGACCCACGCTACTTCTATCAGGGCAAAGGAAGTATCCGGTCGCGGGCCCTGTACGCGATATCTGCCGCCGTGATGGCACGGGACGACGATGGACGGTGGAGGCCAAACTATTCGAACGTGCTTGGCAACTTCTCTGCAGGCGCTATTTCGAACCTCTACTACCCGTCCTCTGACCGCGGGGCTTCGCTGGTCTTCTTGAATGGCCTGGCGGACACGGGCGGAGATGCGGCGGCGAATCTGGTCCGCGAATTCCTCCTGAAGCGGTTTACTTCGCACGTCCCCAAAGGAGCGACCGGTCAGCCATAGTGGGCCGATGGCCGATATTTGACGTTTGGCCATCACTGCGTGTTTCGCGGCGCGCGGCCCCAGGCGAGTTCGCGACCATATATCCTGGAGCCGCAATTGCCCGCCAGGTTAATGGGCTAAGTGGCCGGAAAGATTCAGGTCGATCTGCACCTCCTTGGCCACTTTCAAAATGAAGATACTGGGATCCTTGAGCCCCCACTGCACATAGGGAACGGTGAATTGGCCTTTCGCGGCAAGATTGGTTCCGTCAATGTGAACCTGCATGGGCACGGTGATGTTGTGAGGCGATCCAAGCAGAGTAAACACACCCGACACTTCGATCGTCGAGTCGCCGGAGGAGTTCAGATTGCCGGTGTAGCTGTTGGGCGCGAAGGTAATCTCCGAGAACTTGTCGATATTGAGCACGTCGCTGTTCATCTTCTTGTCGCGACTGGGCTCTCCGCTATTGCCGCTGCCGGCCGCAACTACGATGGAGCCCGAGATGGTATGCGCCGTGGGATCGAAGTCGATCGAGCCGCTCTGAACCTTAAAAGTTCCCTGCACGTGATGGCCGCTTCCACCGAGTGTAAAACCAACCTGGCTGGCGGAAGGATCTACAGAAAACGTCTGGTGCTGCGCAAATGCTGCTGGCGCCAGCATAAGAGAAAGCGAGAGGAATAGAGCCTGCAAGTACAACTTCATCGTTCATCTCCTGAGGGATTATTTGTCGATCATTTGTTTGATTGCGCGATGTGCTGCGACAACCATAGGGCGATGGAGGAAACATCTTGGTCGGACAAATACTCGTGTCCGGCCATGTCAGTACCGGGAATGCCGAACTTTGTGATGCGCGCCAGTTGGGTCATTGTCTGCCCGGGGGTGCCGGTGGAGGGTAAATAGGAGTAAGGCCCCTTCATCAAATCGGCGGGCAGCTTATTAAAATCAGCGGACCACTCCATGCGCGTTGTGCCGTTAGCGTTGTGACAGGTGGCGCAGTCGCGAGAATAGAGCACTGCTCCTTGGGCCTCGCTGACTGACGATAAGGCTTCGGAGGCAGGTCGCCATGCGCTTTGTTCGGCAAAATGCGCTTCGACGTTAGAACCACCCAGGCTCTTGAGATAAGCGACCAAATCGTTTCCGCGTCCGTCGCGAAAGAGAAATCCGTAAGGAGGCATGATCGACGCACCGCTGACCTCAGCAGGATTGAAGAAGTGCATTCTGAGCCATAATTCCGATCGCCTCGCGCCAACCTGGGATAGATCCGGACCCTGACGGCGATTGCCGATGAGGGGCGGCCGGTCTTCGCGGATCTCGGAGAAGGGCCGTGTCGGCCCCCACATGAGCACGTCCGCCGTTCCAGGCCGCACATACTCCGTATGGCAATGAATGCAGCCTTCAGAGATATACACCTGTCGTCCGCGATCGATTTGGGACAATTGCTCAGAAGCCCTTCCATGCCCAGTTGCGAAATTCAGCAACCACGCATCGGCAAGAACAACGGCCGTAAGCGTTAATTCGCGCCGGCGTGAACGCCATAGCGGAGTTGCCGCCGGAATCAAGGCGACGGCTACGGCTGCACATACGAAGGCCACAGGCACGTGCCCGAGGTTTTGTCCCATGCCGATGCCCAGTGCCGATCCGATCCAACCGGCGATTGCATAGATCCAGCCTGCAATACGGCCCCTTTCGGCGACTGTTCCAGCGGAAGCAATCAACGAAGGGTAAGCAACCAGGGCGACCGAGTAAAGTGAAACACCGATGGGGTAAAGGATGGATGCGAGCGGCGCGGACGCTGGATCGCGCAGTAGCAGGCAAGCCGAGCCCAGAGATCCGACTGCTAACAGAACGACGAGCAATAGGCTGCGGCGCAGAAGGAGCCACGCACTGACCAGAGCCGCTGCGAAATGCAGACTTCCATTCAGCCAAAGATGTGCGGCTCCGTGCCATGTTACGGCTTTCAACTCGGTCGTGTTTTGAATGATGAAGAAGGCCGCTGAGTCGAGCCAAACCAGAGCGGTGAAGACGGCGAGCACCACAAGAAAAGGAACCGGCTTAACTTCCCTCGGCCTACTGGTTTCTTCCGGCGCGGTAAACATTGTGATTCCGGCCGCGGCAATGCACAGGACGCTCGCTACAAACGCTTGCGCCTCGGGGCTCGCATCGAAGAATGACGGAATGTTACAGATGAAATAGCCGATTCCCGTTCCCGCACCAACCACCAGGAACGGATTGGACGAGCCGGTCCAACTGCGAAGATGCGTAACAAGAGTGACGGTAAGCAGGCCGAGACCCGCACCAATGAAAAACGAGACAACCGCTGCGCCGGCGAAGTCTAGCCGAAGCAGAGAAAGCAACGATGCAACGGCACTGGCTGCAAAGGCAGAACGCAGACGCAATGATTGCGAGGGCCAGCGGCTCACACGAGGCGCGAGCAGGCTGACAAGAATCCCTCCGGCGGCCATCGCAGCCATCACGGCCTTCAGGTGCGTGTCGGCGATTCCAGGTGAATTCAATCTCTTGAGAAAGGCAAATTGCGCGAAGATCAGGAAATAGACATAAGTGATCGCGACAAGGCAGATGCCTTGCCAGCCCGATCGCCAGAGGTTACTTGGCGACACTTGCCAGCCACCCTTTGCGCAGGCCAATCGCCTGTACCAGAACAAGCGCGCCATCGGTAAATGCGACCGTAAGCCAGCCGGGCTGAAGCGCGCTTGAGAGGACCTGTGAAAAAACAAATGCTGCCACGCTGGTGCGCGTGAATGCGGTAAGCAGCCAGACCATCTCGAGCCGTCGCCTGCACCCATTGCAGGCGACGAGGTAGGCGCCGTAGAGATACGCCAGCCCGACCGCGAATACGAAGGCTCCAACGAACGAGAGGTATACCATTGCGGCGCCGGGTGCATGCAGTTGCATGAGGCGCAGTGTCAGCGCCGGAGCGATGAGGAGCAGCGCGCCGGTTGTCGTGTCAGATCCACCGGCAAGCAATTGGTAGGCGAGAAGTATGGTGCGGTTCATGCGGTCTTCTCCAACTCAATCAATTCTGGAACGGGTTTCAACTCGCGCAGCAATCGAGCGCAGTCGACGAGCCAGTCAATCGAGGCATACAGCATCACGATTCCGGTAATAAGACGGAGAAGATAAAGAGTGCTTCTTGCTAGGCCGGGAACGATGGTAAACGCAGGGTCGAAGCCTTCGCGCCACCCCGCAATGGTCACGACGATGATGTAAGCGATAACGGCGCCGTGCCACAAATAGAAGGTGCGCGCACGATTGAAGATCCATGCGCCGTCGCCTAACAGTTGCACAGTGACGAGGATGATCAGACTCGAACCAAAGCCTGCCATAGCGACAAAGGAGTGACCAACCAGGCCGTCTGTGAATTTGAAGTGGTCTAGTACGCCGGGGAAAAACAGGATGGTGCCCGTGATCAGCAGTGCAGCCCACCACCACAAGACGGCAATTCGCCAGCGGCGCGCACCGGCGTGCCATTCAAAGGCTCCGTAATAAGCGGGCACCACAAATAGCCAGACGAGGATACTTGCGAGGCCGAGGTATTGCAACGGATCGTGGTGGCTGGCATCGGTGCGGCCAAGGGCGCCACAAAAGAGCGCATGGATGGCGAGCATCGTCCACCCTAGCTGGATGACGCGCGATTTTCTCAGCTTCCTCTTCGCAATCCCCAGGGGAAGCACGAGAGCGATGAGCACGATGGCGAGCGAAGATTCGAGCTGACTTGCGCCGGTTGGTCCGCCCGTTGAGGGATTAATTGGAGGATAGCCGTTGGGGCTTGAAGCAATAAAAAGCGCGAATGGCACCGAAAGAAGGATTGCCAGGCCGGAAAGCTTGGCAGCCCAGGCCGCGACTGTTGTCCCATCACCAGTTTTCCAGTTGGCAACTAATGCGACCACCAGGAGAAACCAGAATGCGAAAAGCGTATCGGAGAAGAATATCCGAGCGTAACCGCTCCAGTCCAGGAACAGTTTGCCGCTGGAGTGCCCGGTGAGCCATGAAACAGCGCCTACACCCAGCGAGCCGGACCACACCCACAAAACAGGCCTGCACCATCGGGCCGTAGATCCGCGCCCGGCTCCATAGACGTGGAACAGATAGCCGACGAGTGGAAGGCTCGTCCAGCCGTAGAGTTCTAAATTCATGTGGACCATCATCCAGCGGCCGTACGACCACTCGCCGAGCACAGGATTAAGGCTCGAATCGAGCAGAAGGACCGCGAGGAGAACGCCTATGCCATTGGCGAAAACAAGCCAGAACAGACCATGCCATGCTGCCTGAGCCACGACAATCGTGCCGCAGACCCCCGGCCGGTCATTGGGCGTACGCGGGTTCATGGATTCTTCCATCGTGCATCTCCACAATGCGGTCGCATTGCGCGGCCATGGTGCGATCGTGCGTAGCCATTAAGAGCGTGACGTTTTCGATTGCAGCAAGTTCAATTAGGAGGTTGGACACTGCACGAGCGTTTTGCTCGTCCAGCGAGCCGGTTGGTTCATCGGCAAGCAGAATCCGTGGCTGGTTCATGAGGGCGCGACAGACTGCCGTGCGTTGTCGCTCGCCGCCAGAGAGCTTTTGAATCGGATGATTAAGACGATGACTCAACCCCATCCTCTCCGCAAGTTCGTGCAAGCGGTCATTAGCCTGGCGGCGAGGCGCACCGGCTGCGAACGATGGAATCATGCAGTTTTCGGCAAGCGTCAGGCCGGGAATGAGATTGTGCAACTGAAAAACAAAGCCAATTTCATGACGAAGAAGACGCAGTAGCCCACGGCCACCAATCAACTCGGCTCCATTCACCCATACCTTGCCGCGATCTGGTTTATCGAGACCTGCCAGCAAGTGCAGCAATGTGCTCTTGCCGCAACCCGATGGCCCGCACAATGCGACGGTTCGGCCCTCAAAACAGCCAAAGTCCACACCCTTGAGCACAGCAACCGAGCCTTCGTCGTAGCTCTTCCACACATCGGTTGCGCGCAGAACGATGCGCCGTTCATCGCACTCAGAGGGATTCGCTCTCATTCGAATCGCAGCGCCTCCACCGGACGAACCCGCATAGCATAGATAGCCGGATAGAGTGCGCCGGCAATTCCGGTCAGCAACGCAAGGGCGAGGACAACAAGCATCAGCAGGGGATGAATGCTGGGGTCAACATAGCCATCCAGGGCGGGAATAAACTTGAGGGCATAGAGAGCACAACTGCCGACAATCAGTCCGGTGACCGCGCCGGATAGAGATACGAGCGCGGACTCTCCGAAGATGACACTCCCTATCTGCGAATGAGAAAAGCCGTTCACCCGCAGAATCGCGATTTCGCGGATGCGCGTGAACACCGACATGATCATGGTGTTGGCGACACCTAGTCCACCGAGCAAAAGGCCACAGCCACCAACCGCCCAAGCAGTCGCCTTGAGAATCCTGAATTGCGAATAAGTTCGCGAGAATTCGGAATCTTCGAGCGCGAAAAGGTTCGGATACCGTACACGAATCATGGCTTTGAAGGCCGGCACATCGTTCTTGTCGCGGAGCTTGATCGTGATCACGGATGAGGTGCCAGGCTTGTGGAAGAAGTCCTGGGCCGCCTGAAGCGGCATGAAGAGACCGCCATCCTCAAATCCGTTGGCGGTTCTGACGATGCCAGACACCTGAAACCTGGAATGGCCAATCTCAACCGGCCTCCCTATGGATGCCGCCATGAATTCGGCAGCACGCTGGCCCAAAACTACACTTCCGTCGCCATTCCCAAAGGCGCTCTTGTTGCCAGCAATCCACGTCGCCTTCTGGATGCGCGAGTCGGAAGACGTTACCCCGAAGCAGGTGATGATGGGATGTCCCGCGCTGGAAACGATTCCGAATAGGACGGGGCTGGCGTGCGTAACCATGGGCCAGGAGGAGATTTGCTCAACGGCGCCCGACGGAACATTGCTGAAGAACAGATCGGACACATCCCGCTCGAAGACAATCACCTCACTGTCGTTCGAAAGAATGTTCGAAAACATGCCGACAGCACCTTGGAGGATGGTTACGACCGTGAGCATGGCCGCAACGGAGAATGCGATTCCTGCCATGCTGATCAGCGATCGCACCCGGTGCCGCAGGAGATTGGTGAAGATCAGTCTGATTAAGATCATGGCTGGACCTCATCCATGAGAACTTGGGAACCCTCCATGACGCGCGCCAATTCGAGTTGTAGCTGGCCGCGTAAGCGCTTGAGAAAATCGAGTTCTGGCCGCGACCGGAGAAGACGGTCGAGCGTTCGATCACCGAGATCGATCAGACGGGTGAGCCGGCGAACTGCCCTGTCGACTCCGATTACAACGGCCACATTGGGATGACCGAGAAGAGCATCGCGCGCGGGAGTTTTACCGGTTTGAGAAGCGGTTTGGAGCAGATCCTTGAGATCGTCTACAACCTGGTAGCCGAGGCCCCAGAACAAGGAGATTCGCTCGATTTGACGGATTTCGCAAGTAGCTGCATTGCCCAGGATCGCTGGCAACACGAGAGTCAAGCGGATCATGGAAACTGTCTTTCCGCGAGCCACCCGATCGGTGGTCTCGAGGGTGCGCGGGAGAGTGGAGTAATGAAGATCGAGACTTTGGCCGTTGAGAAGCCCATCCACACCCAAGCATTGCTCGACAAAGGTGAGTGCCTTCGGCTGGGCACTGGCCGGGCAGCTTGCAACGGCACGCCAAAGAAGCCCGTATGCCCGATTGATCAGAGCTAGCGCAGTGAGAATGGCGCCCTCTTCGCCATGAATCAAATGTGTACACGGGGCACCACGCCGCTCAAGCGCATTGTCCATGCAGGGCAGATCATCGAATAAGAGCGATGCGGTGTGGAAATACTCAAGCGCTACTGCGAGATCTTGAGAAGAGGCAGAAGGCAATCCATAAGCTGTCGCGATCTGAAAAACGAGGTTGGGCCGGATCAGACTGCCGGGATTGCCGAGCACATGGCGAAGCGCGTCCTCCAAATTCGGCTCGAGAGATGAGGGAAGAAATAATGACGAAGTGAAAGCCTCCGCCATTGCATTCAAATCCAAGTGAGCCGCTGCTTGCTGAGATGACACGTGCATCCTTTTTGTGTCGAACAATTATTTTTGTGGGTCCTGGGGCAAGATTCATAATGGAAACCGTTTCCTATGACCGGTCCATGTATTGGATGAGACGAGGAGGCTTAACATTAGGAGAGCATTTGAAAGCGCCAAACCGAATGAAGTTTCGTTCATCTTGATGATTGAGCGCGATTCGGAATCCAACCGTGAGCCAATCACGGAAAACCGTGGCTAGCCTCCTAGGAACGTCATCCTCCTCGGCATGACTGTTCCCGCAGGCTCCTACTGCCCTTCCGGCTTGAGCACCGGAGCGCGCAGTGGTGTGGTTTCGATTTCGATACGCGTGTCTTTGGGAAAGACGACGTCGCGGCCGGAGCGCAGGAAGTTCTCATAAAACGAGAGGCCGGCAGCGTAAAAGCCGAGGCCGGCGGCAAGGTTCCGACTGCCAGCGGCCATGCCAACGACGCGGCCCACCAGGCCGAAACCGTTCGACGCAACGCCGGTGTCGGCCGTCATGTTGCCGTCCTGATCGAGCGCGCGCCCGGCCAGGAAAGTGAGCACCATGGGCGCGATGGCACTCGACTGGTTGCGCGGCGAGACAGTGCCCTCGGCGTCCATCTGCAGGTTCTGCGTCTTGTCTGTCGTGGCGCCGCCAAGCGAGCCCTCAACCGGCTTGCCAAAGCCCTCAGGAAAGCGCACCTGCTGAAAGGTGAAACGCAGCTTGCCATTGCGGCCAAACGAGCGTGCCGCTTTCACCGTAGTCACCTTGCCCACCAGAATCGAACCCTGCGGCACCACGAGCTGCTTGTTCCTGTCATAGACCGGCTCAACGACGAGCGCATCGACCGGATCGCCGGCCCGCGCATTCGCCGAACTGACGGTGGAGGTGAGCAGAGCGTTCACAGACCAGGTTTCCGGATTGGCGGCGGCCTGCGCTGCAGGCGCTGGCGGCGTCGCTGTATGAGCCGAAGGCGCGTCAAGCGGCGCTGCCAATTCGAACGACCACGCCGTATGCGCCGCGATGCTTTCAGGATGATACGGAAGTTGGTGATAGAGCATCTGCATGGCGCGGTCTTTGAATCCGGGAGCGGTAAACCACGCGACGCGGTCGTGCACAGACGCTTTCGCCATTGCTATTTCACGCGCGACGAGCGACTTCTTCGGCGCGACGCCTGGCGTGAAAAGCTGCAGCACGGGCGCGCCATCGGCTGCGGTTTCGGCTTCAATAGGCAGACTCCCGCCCGACAATTCGATCTCGTCGAACTGCACCTCGGGCCGATGGAAAGGCGTGAAATCGCCGAGGAGGCGCGCGTGGATGCGCGCCTTCCTGTCGGGCTGGAGCCCTACGACTGTGCCGCGCACCTTTGTTCCTTTGGGAATCACGAGCTTGCCATCTACGTAGAGCGGATGCAGCAGCGTGCCCTCAATAGGCTCGCCGTCCTTCATCGGATACTGGCGCGGAATTTCCACCTGCATGTTCGTGCCGCGCGGTACCTCAAGCGATGGGGGTCCTGCCTGCGCGGGAGCGGGAGCTGGCGGTGCCGCCTGCTTCGATGGTGGCCGATGTTGCAGAGTCTGCGCATACACTCGGCCTTCCGGCGCTGTCGCGATCAGAAGGACTAATAAAAGGAGGAGCGGCGTCGCGAGACACTGCGCGGGGAACACTTCCGAGGATGAATTTCCAGTTTTGCCCATCTGATAGGACATTCCTTTTGCAGTGTTCAATAGCCGCTGAGGACATGCAAGCAGCGAAATTAGGACACGCCGCGCCGCGCTCCTTTATGGCACGCGCGCCTTCCAGCGCTCACGCCTCTCTCACTCCGCTGCCTGCAAACAAGCGCAGCTTGCGCCGCATCGTGGCTTAATTGTCACTCATCACCACGAACGGCCCCGCCATCTCGCTGTCGTCAAACACCGTCTGCGCCATACCGCCCAACCCAATCTCCCACGCCGGCCCCGCAAGTTCGGGCATGGGCCGCGCCTCGAACAACTTCTTGCACTGCCGCGCCGTCCACCGAGCCCACTGCTTTGACTTCTTGCGCCGCGCGCTGTCGGTCGAAATCCCCGTTCCCGCATACATCTGCCGGTAGAGCTTGGAGAGAAACACGAACGCGATCCGCGACCGCAGATTGGGCGTACACGCCGACCTCTCCCAGATGGCGCTCCAGTTATAGAACCTGTCCCACACCTTCTGCGTCCGCTCCCTGATCTCGTCCGAACTCATCGTCGGATGCGGCGTGAACATCTTCGGCCTCACTTCGATCGGAATCATCCAGTAGCGCGTGATCGGCACATCGCCCACCATCGTCGGGTTCTGCGCTTGTTCCTTCTCCCATTTCCCAAAATCCACGGTCCCGGGAAACGGCGTCATCATCACAAACTGCGCAAACGTAACTCCCGCCTTCAGCGCCAACTCCACGGTCGCGTCAAAGGTCCCCGGCCGGTCCGTCGGCAGACCGAAGATGAATGATCCCAGCACATGCACTCCGTGCGCCTTGAAGGTCTGCAATTGCCTGGCCAGTGCTTCGCCGGAGTAGTTCCAGTCCTTGAACACCGCCTTCAGCCCCTCCGGCGTCACCGCTTCCACGCCCACCAGCGCGCCCTTGATATTCGCCTTCCGCATCGCGTCCAAGTAGGCCCCGTCCTCGCCCGCCTCCATCGTGATCTGGGTAAAGAACACCATGTCCTTGGGCAGCTTGGCCAGCTCTTCCATCAGTTGCAATCGCTCGCTGCGAATCGCCGTCAGCTCCTCCAGCCGGGCCGTGTTGTTCTGCTCCCTGGCCAGCCGCAGATCGGTCAGCGTCACGGGGTAGAAGTTGTCGTCGGCCAGCGCGATAAACCGGAACCCCAGCCGCCGCAGCGCCACAATCTCGTCCACCACGCTTTGAAACTTCCGCTGCCGCGGCTTTTGCCCATCCGTCCGCCACACGCTGCAGAACGAGCAGTGTTTTGGGCAGCCGCGAACCGTCTGCACCGACGCCCACATATACTTCGCGGGATTCATCAGATCCCAGCGCGCGGCTAGGAACTGCCCGCCTTCAATCCGTCCGCCTTCGTACACCCGCTCCGGCCGGCCCGCCAGGCAATCCCTGACCACTCTGCCCCAGGCAATGTCCCCGTCGCCCTTCACCACAGCGTGCGCTTCGCCCCGTTCCAGCGCCTCCTCCGGAAACAGCGTTGCGTGAATGCCCCCGTACACCACCCACGCGCCCCGGCTCCGCGCCATCCTGCCCACCTGGTATCCGCGCAGGGCATTGCCGGTATGCACGCTGATGCCCACAATATCGCCGGCCTCAATCGTCTCCAGAACAATCTGCTCCAGCGACTCGTCCACCAGGATAGGGTCTCCCGCCTCCCGCGGTGTCGCTGCCGCCAGCACAAATAACCATCGTGGTGTGATCACCGCCGTGCCAAATGAGTTGTCGCTTGGGTTCACAAGATGGACGCTCAACCGATGCAACCTTTCCTCGTGCGCGTAGAGACGCATCACGGCATTTTCAAGCTTGCCGTGAGGCGGTGTTAGCTAATTGCAAATGCGCTCGCGCGGAGCGCCCTATTGTTGACGCCAAGTCATATCCACGCGCACCGGAATTTCGTTCTTAATCGCTACGGTGAGGAACGACGGACGCTCGATCTTGAAGTCCGAGCAGGTGAGCGGAATGGTGCCGGTAATGCGCACATTGTTGCCCTGCTGTGTGCGCTCGAAGGGCACATTGGTGTAGTAAGCGGTTTGCCCTGCGAACTGCACTTCAAGATCGGCGTGAATCCACTGTGAGGCGATCTCAGCCTGCGCAAAGTGCGCGCGCACCACGATCATGGGAAATTGCGCGCCGCGCGTTGCCTCAATCATGTGCAGATCGCGGTTTGTGTCTCCGGAATCGAAGGTCTTGACCGGGACGGCGATGAGGAAGTCACACCAACCGGCGTGGCACACGCCTTTGCCTTTCGCGGCGTGGCTGGTGCCGTCGACCTCATGCATGGGATGCGACATGTGATAGCTGAGCGTAGACTGGTCGGCTACCCATGTCATGTCAGGCTGCGCGGCTGCGAAGCACAGAACGAAAAGAGCAAAAAAGACGGACAAAAGCGCAAGCGAGGGATTCCGCTTCATTATTTCTCCCAGAATTTAAGGTGGATGGGCCACGAGACGGCGATGATGGACGCGCCGTAGGCGATTACGGTTATATCGGCCACTGTGCCGTGGTACGACGCGATGCCGTGGACTTTCTCGCCGGCATTCTCCTGCTTGTATGCGTCGTAGCCGAGGATGGGCGTAAGAATCATGCCGGGACCGTGAACGAAGGCGAGCGCCTCATGGAAGCGAATGGCTCCGTGCTTGGGGTTGTTGGGAATTTTGGGAGCGAAGATGGCGTAGGAAGCCGTGGTGAAGTAGAGCGCTGCTGTTGCGCCGCCGAGCGCGGCATGAAAGTCGAGATTCGCGTTGGAAGGTTCTGTGATGGTCTGGCCGTTCCTTCCTTTCGCCTTGGCCATTGGCCCGGTGATGAGCGTTGCGGCCATAGGCGCGAGCGTGATGAGGCCGAGACGTTGATGAATTTTTAGCATCTCGGTGCGCTTGTTGAGTTCAGCTTGCAACTTGGGATTTCCCTGCGTTTGCTGCGGGGTGATGCCGAGGTCGGAGAGCGATGGTTGCTGGGGTGCGGGAGTCGGAGCATTGGGCGGCTCGGGTTGCGTGACCGGGGGATGTTGCTGCTGAGTGGCGGGCGCTTGGGGTTGTGTCGCAGGTTGCTGTGTTTGCGCCGCGTCCGGAGAGGTGCTCTGTCCGTTGGCCAGGGTTGGAATGAGAAGTGAGAGCGCAAGCATTCCTGCACAAATGCCGAGCGATATCGTTCTTGAATTCATCGATGATTCTCGCTTTGGGGCCCATTGAGTTGTTCTGTTTAAGAAGGAGCTGCTTCGGCCAGCCGATTTGACACGGTGACCCTGCTTGAGAATAAGACGGGAGCCGGCAGACGACGGTGAGCAGATTGGCATGGGTTTCCCAATGACAATTCGGTCATTTCAAACGATAGAGAAGCTAAATGACGTGATCGAAACGCTGGGATGACAAACTCGTCATGTTGGCACGAATCGTACGAACTTCAGCGACGGAATCAAACTGCACCTGTCTGTAAAGGTGCTACGTCGATGCACTAAGATTCCGTTATGCGCCTCCTGCTTGTGGAAGACGAACTCGACATCCAGAATTTCCTGCGGCGTTCTCTCGAAGAAGGGGGATATGAGGTGGAAGCGGCGCCTGACGGCAAAACCGCCGAGGCGTTGGCCGTCGAGAACCCGTTCGACATATTGATCGTGGATCTCGGTCTACCTGACCAGGATGGAATCACGTTGATCCTTCGCCTGCGGCAATTGGGCGTGAGGGCTCCGGTACTGATTCTTTCGGCGCGCAGATCGGTTGACGACCGTGTCCGCGGGCTCGAACAGGGCGGTGACGATTATCTGACCAAGCCTTTCGCGCTCGCTGAGCTGCTGGCGCGCCTCCGCAATCTGCTCAAACGTAACAGCCCGGCAACTGCTGAAACCACGCGGCTTCGGGTCAAGGACCTTGAGTTGGACCTGCTGCGGCGCGAAGCATCGCGCGGCGGCCAGGTACTACAGCTGACGCAGCAAGAGTTCGTCCTGCTGGAGTATTTGTGCCGGAATGCTGGGCGCGTCGTGACGCGCTCAATGATTCTTGACAAAGTCTGGGGCATGCGCATTCAGCCCGACACGAACGTGGTTGATGTGCACATTTACCGGCTGCGCGGCAAGGTCGATGGCACCGGACAACAACCGCTAATTCGAACGATGCGAGGTGTGGGCTATGTCCTCACAGACAGGTAAGCCGCATATGCGAAGCGCCGCATGGCGCATCTCACTATGGGCAACATTTGCCTTCGCATGTGGAACCCTGGTGCTCTTCTTCTTTATCCAAAGCTTTGTCGTATCCGATATTCAGCGGCGCACCGACGCATGGCTTTCAGGCGAAGTCGAGGTGCTTGGCGATGTTGCCGAGCGCACGCCGAAAGATGCGCTCTACCATCGCGTGGTGGGAGAGGTGGCAGAACTTGCCTCGCGCGAGGTGCCGAACAGATTGCCTTCGGATGGCAATTTTAACGACTCGGTGTTCTTTCTCCAGAGAGGCGATGATGGCTCGCTCAAACTCTGGGTGGGAGTTGGCAATGGTCAGGCCGAATTGAATGCGATGCACGCAACGCCAATTCTTTCCGATCATCCGACCGATATCCACATGCAGGGTTTCTCGGTGCCCTTCCGCGTTGCATCCATTCGTATCAAGGACGGGAGCCATATCTTTCTCGGCCTCTCGGAGCGAGACGATCTCCGCGTGCTCCGGAATCTCCGCCTGCGCTTCCTCCTGCTCTGGTTCATGCTTGTCATGCTTGGTTTCGCAATGGTGTTTCTATCCACGCGCCGCATGTTGAGCCACGTACGCAAGATGACTGAAGCTGCCTCCCGGATCGGCCACTCCGATCTGGGTGCCCGCGTTCCAGTGACTCGCCGCAACGACGAAGTAAGCCAGCTCGCCTTAACGCTCAATCGCATGCTCGACCGTATCGAGCGATCAATGCACCAGTTGCACACCATCACAGACTCGCTGGCCCATGATCTGCGCAGCCCTCTCACTGCCATTCGCGGGAAGCTTGAAGCATCGCTGTCGAGAGACATCGAGGGGGATCAAGCCGAGCCTATCGTCTCCGCAATTGAAGAACTCGATCGGCTGGCTGATTTTCTGAACAAGTCCCTGGATGTTGCCGAGGCTAAGGCAGACGCTCTGCGGCTGACGCGGACCGAGGTCGATATGGAGGATCTGCTGCGCGCGATGATCGATCTCTATGAACCGTCCATGTCGGAGAGAGATTTGAAGGTCAGAATGCGAAGCCTCGGTCCCGTAACAGTCTTCGCCGATGCCTCGCTGCTTCATCGCATGGTTGCCAATCTCCTCGATAATGAGCTGAAGCACTTGCCGGCCTCCTGCACGGTTACGATCGAACTCGAGAGCGGAGACAATGGTGCAACGCTGATCCTCGAAGACGATGGCCCAGGCTTCGATTCCGAAGTGCTTGACCATCTCTTCGAGCGCCGCGTAAAGGGGCGCAATTCTGACGGCCATGGGCTGGGCCTCGCGTTCGTCGATGCCGTAGCGCATGCCCACGGGGGGACCGTTGCAGCCTCGAATCGCGAAGGCGGCGGAGCGCAAATTCTTGTTACGCTCCCTCTTGCATCGGAGGAGGGTTCCCGTTCCCCGGCTTCAGCACTATCCGGTTTGATCTGATGCATTTTCGACAGGCGTCGTAAATCTCCTAATATCCCCGAGGAGGCGCTGTGACCAATCAGGCAATTGCTCGCGGACTGCTGGCTATTCTCTGCAGTCTGCAAGGCCTGGCAACGGACGCCATCGATCTCAATCGCACCCATGCGACGAACCCCGAATGGCCGGGTCACGCGAGGTTTCATCTGGTGTGGCAGGTAGTGACAGTTGCTCTGCTGGCATTGCTCGAAGTCGTTCTTATTCTGTCCCCGGGACCTTTGCAGGCGCAGCGATTCTATGTTGCCGCAATTCTTGCCGCCATACCGATGCTCGGCTTCTTCGCGGCATCTGTCGGCAAGGGGTTATATCGAGGAGCCTCTTCAGACCCGGACGAAAAGCGGCCCACGATGATCGTGCTTCCGGGTTCAAATCTTTACGTCGAGCTCAATCTGCTGGCCGAAGCGGCCGGCGTGTTGGCACTCGGAGTGATCGTTGCGCTTTACAGCTACGTAAGCGCGGCACGCTGACCCGGGAGTTTCCGTACAACGGAGTGAGAGTCGTCACATTATTGAAGGCATCCTCGTCGAGACGCTCAACGATTACACCAAGCAGCGCTTCGATATACCGGTCGACGAGCCCTTTCCGCATTTCTGTTGGAGCCATCTCAACTTGGCAGAGAATCGCCACCTTTGGCCGGGGCGACCGTTCGCTCATAATTTTCGACGTGTTTGAGAAGCAGTTGGCAGCTCTTGCTCCTGCAGTTCGCCACCACTCACGGCGGACTAAGACCGACTCGCTACAAGAATCGCGTAACCAAGAATGCCGTTGCGTGTTGCCTGAAGAGCGGCCTCGGCGAACTGCCTTCCAGTGGCGAAGTCAACGCCAGGCGATGCAAATCGCTTCAATCGTGATTGTTTGAGTTGGCGGGCGGCGACATTCGCCAACGTTGCAATGGGAAGCTCATAGTTATCCAGCGGCGAGGTGATAACGCCGATGAGGATCCCTTGGTCCGCTTCCAATCTCTACGATCAATCCACGTTCTACCAACGAAGCAAGACGAGTTCGAGTTGCTCTGGGGGAGAGCTCAATTCGTTCGGCAATCTGCGAAGTGGAGAGACCCGCTTCAGGATGCTCGGCCAATACCGCGAGAATCATATCGTCACGAGTGTCCTTGGCTGGGGCTCTGCGGACGACCGCCGAGAGGGTCACGCGAAAATGCGTGCCAATCTCCTCGAAGCGCGGTGCGTCGAGCCCGCGGTCTCTGCAGGCCGCAGTCATGCGCTGGATACCGCTTCCCCACTGTTCGATGAGTCCGAGTTCCTGAAATACACGGCCGATCACTCGGTTGCGGAGCTTTGAGATGCCTTTTTGAATGTCGTCGATGGTTAGGCCGAACGGTAGTAATCCAGGATTTTCGACCTCAAGACGATCATCGAAGAGGGCAACACGAATGGGCGCGCCCCGCTGAGCATAGTCAGCGTGGACGATCGCATTCATGATTGCTTCTCGCACGGCAACCACCGGGTAGGTCCAGACGTCGGTCCGTTTCACAGATCCAATGACGGCCTCGCGGGTCATGTGTTTCTGTAGGAAGGCGATCACTTCTTCGGCCGCACCGGGAAGATAGGAGCGCACCTCGGTGCTGTCCAGGATTCGACGCCGGTCATTACCGGCGAATCTGCCGGCCTGTATCCATGCGTCCGGATAGTGGTTCAGCCGATCGGTGCCAAAGAGGAGAACGCCGCCGATGGTCGGCACAATCCGGCCTTGGTAGGTCGTCAGCAGCCTCAAGGTTTCCATTTCATGCCGAGTCAGTTTGCGGATTGGCCGAAAGAACTCGGAAGCAGCTCGGAAGTTGATGGCTTCCGAGTTCAATTCCGGTATCGGCTGCTCGTCCAGGGACGACACCTGGCTGAAACGCCGCATTTCCTCGATCAGAACGGGATCGGCGCGCCGGTTCGTCGAGCCTACCCGAACGAAGACGCCCTCTTCCGGCCCGAGGCGGTTGAGATGGTGTGGACGGCTGGAACTCGGATAAATCTCGACTCCCAAGACATGGGTCTTCCGCCAGGCGATGACCTCGATGGAAGGGACCAGTTTGGGGGAGATGTTGTCAGCGATGAGGTTCGCAAGTCGCTCCTCTTCCTTCAGGACGTCGGGAACGCCCTTGACTCCCCTCGCGCCATCTTCGATTCCAATAAGAAGAGCGCCTCCAGAGGTGTTGGCGAAGGAGACTATGGTCTTTAACGCACCTTCAGGGGACGAAAGATCGCGCTTGAATTCGAGCGTCTTGCCTTCCGGCCGGCTAAGGAGGGAGACCAAATCCATACTCTGCATTTTACTCTGATGCGGTCGCGGAACCAGTGCTTCCGAGCTGGCTTCATTGACGAAGAACTCGCCGCCACTTTTCGCCCAGATCAGCCCATGGCAAACAGAGCATCCAAATCGCGCAAATCCGTGCGATTCGAGCGCCAAAACACTGTGAAGAGTTTTGTGCACCTGCTCTTTCAAAATGAGTGATAATCGTGAGCATAGACTTCGCGATTGTAGCGGGCAATGCTGCGAAGGCTGAAAGCCATGCCCACGAGCGATGCTGCACCGAGGAATAGGAAGATAGTGACGGCACTTGGCCGTAGCGCGCTTGTCATCGGGTGTTCATAGAGAGAGCTGATACCCACGACCGTCCACACAAAGAAAATAATGATTGCAGGGCCCCATACCAAAAAAGGCCGGAGATAACCCCGGGGACGGGGTGGTGTGACCGCCTGCGCAGAGAACGATTGGGTCGTCCCCGAATGGAATCTGGTGGAGTAAGTATTCGTGCCCTGTTGATAGAGGACGGGTGCAGCTACGATGTTCGTGGTACCGCATTGGTCGCATTGATACGGATTCAGCTGCGAAACGGATGCCATGCTATTGTCCATGAGCTGGCGACAGCTTGCGGCACCGGGCTCCTCGACTGAGATTTTAGCTCGATTTCTCCAAATCGATCCAACGCACCGGAGGGTAGAAGCTCTGACCGGCATCTCTCGGTTTGCAGAACCTGCTCATGAGATTGGAGATAGAACGACGGCCCATCCTGGTCCAGGTGGATCATTTGACCGAAATTCTGATCCGCCCCATTCTCTGGCTCGACACGGATGCCGTGAGAGCAGCCGGGTCCAGGAGAGAAAACCTATGAGAACCGCACTGGCCTTCTGGCGGCGTCCCCAAGTGTCCGCTCCGACTTCCACGCACGTTTTTCATCGCCCCGACGAGATCAATTGGTTGCACGTCGCCATCAAGATGGGCCTGAGTTTGATCCTCGCCGGCAACCTGCTCGCGCCCTTCGCCGCGAGAGCGCAGAATCTCGGAACCTCCCCACAGTTCGGTCAGGCCGTGCAAGGTCAGCAGGCGACGACTGTCGAAGGAACCGTTCTCAACATCGTGAACTGGGGCTGCAATGTAATTGCGCCGGTCATCGCGGTCGCGTGTCTCGGCATCGCAGGATGGCACTTCAAATCCGGTCGCGGCTATCTCGGCTGGGGAGTCACGGGCGTGGCCCTCATGGTGATCTCCGGTCTCGGACGCATGGCTGAGGGCTTCATCACTCAGGCGCAAGGCATTCAGTAGCGAGGCGGGAGAGCCATGCAGACGCCACAGTTCCTCCTCGACCTTCTCCAGGTGCTGCTCGATCTCGCGGTGCCGGCGGCGTTCTGCACGCTGGCTGCCGCGGGAGTGAGCCTGCGGCATGAGGGCGGGATCAACTTCCACGTAAACGGCCGCAGCGGCAAATGGATTCTGTGGACCGTCGTTCTTTTGACATTGCCGCAACTGTTGTCGTGGGTCC
>CAVYQC010000004.1:0-1615645 GCA_963770555.1 uncultured Acidobacteriaceae bacterium | reverse complement strand
CGAACCATAGTACGCATAACCAACAATCCGGCAGTTCAACTCGCCGACAATCCAGTCAAAGTGCGCAAGCGAGTCTTTGATTCGCTGCCTCATTTCGCTGGCAACTATCACGGCAGTTTCAAACGTTACCGCGGTATTCGCAACGTACCAGTTGTAGATTGCGGAGACTTCTTCGGCATCGCCCTCCGTCGCTCTGCGAATATTCAGATCTCCTTCCACAATTGCCTCTTATCTCATCTCGGAAATCACATTCGCTCTTTCAATCGCTCACGCAGGCCAGGTTCGCATCCGCAAGAAACCTTTCTCTTTTCCGTTTCAACGCCCCGCTACGCTTGCTTGGCGCGCACTTGCTCGGCAATCAATTGCGCGGCCCGATGGGCTGAAAGGGCCGCGCCTTCCTGCCACGCTCCCACGCGCGCCGTGTGATCGCCGGCGAAGATAAATGGACCGTCGGGCTGCGTAATCTCTTTGTAAGGTCCGTCGTAATAGTTGCCGCCGGCCGCGAAGATCCCGCCGCGAACCCACGAGCCCTCATTCCAGGGAATCTGACCCCACGATATGTACACCGGTTTTTCCAACAGGTGCGAAAAACCGGGATGCAATTTTTCCATCGCATTTCTTGATGCGGCCAGCTTCGCCTCGAGCGAAGGCAGCTCGCCGAACTCCGTTCCATTCTCGATCGAGTAGCCGGAGATCACCACGCCTCGATCGGTAAACAAACCCCAGCTCGGATACCACACCACGGAGATGGGATCGTTGATGAGAAACGAAAGTCCGCCATAGATGTTTCTCTCCGTCTCCCAGAAGCGCGGGCTCTCCCACCCCACCTTGTAGGCGGAGTCGTACGAACACTCGGCAATCGCCGCCTTGACGCGCGCTGAAAAATCGTTGGGAATCTTCTTCAATATGGTCAATGGCAGCGCGCAGATGCAGTAGTCGGCCTCCAAAACCTCCTGCCCGCCGCGGCCGGAGTAACCGATGCGCACACCCTTCTCCGTGCGGCGAATCTCCGTGACCGGCGAATCGTAATGAACCACGCCGCCCAGCGCTTTTGCGAACGCGTAAGGAATGCGGTCCATGCCGCCCACCGGTTCGAACATGGTGGCCTGCATGTCCAGGATCTCCTCGAACATCATCCCCTGCCAGAAGGACGCATCCAGCAATTCCTTCAGCGGCAGCGGTTCGCGCAGAATTTCCTCCTGCGGGCCCGCGCCCGGAAGGCGACTCGCTCCCGCGCGGTTCGATCCCTTGTAAAGAAGGTCCGCATCCAGCGGGCCGTACACGCGCAGAAACTCGATCATCTTCTCCGTGTCGTCGCCTCCCAGCGTGCCGTCAAGCAAGTGCTGATGGACCGCCTTCGCCAGCAGCTCTGAAACATGGCCGCGGGTATCGTTGATCGCTTCGCGCTGCTCCACGGGACGCCCGCCAAATGCATTCTGGTTTTCGAGCAGCGAGCTCCGCGAACTGTTGACCTCCACTTCCAGAGCAACGCCAAGCTCCCGGCAATATCCCAGAATGGTCTTGTGAATCGACGGCAGCCTGGCCGGGCCGGCATTCAAGTAATGGCCTGCATCGAATTCGCACTCCTGCACTGTGCCATCGAGAAACTTCACTTCGGTCCCGCGGCGAATGGTCCAGTTCCTTCCGCCCGGCCGTTCTCTCGCTTCGAGCACGGTGCACTCGTAACCCGCCTTTCCCATCTCCCAGGCAGCCACCAATCCGGCAATGCCGCCTCCCAGAATCGCGATCCGGATTCCCTTCCCTGAATCGGCCGGCAAATCCACGGTCGATGCGCTGGCCGCAACCGCAGGCAGCAATCCCAGCGCCTGCATGGTCGCAAAAGCCGCCCGGTATCCTCCCGCCTGCCCCACGCGCTCAAGAAACTCACGCCTCGAAAGACTCATTGAAGCTCCTCGCTCTCCGGGCGCGTCACGGCTCTCCTGCATGATACCCGAGTGCCGAACCGGCGCAGGTGGCGGCTGCGAGTAAACAACTGCAGGGTTTCGAGGCTATTCGCGCGGTTGTGGCGCCGTCAACATAACCGCAATGTGCGTCCCGGATGCCGGCCGCGAAACTCACTCTGGGAGGAGCTCGAAGCGATGCGCCAAAGGCTGTGCCGTCTTTCGCTGTTCTTCCAGAAGAGCCGCGTCTTTTTCTTCGATGGCCTTGGTCGCAGCCGCGGCATCCGCAATCTTGGGGTCCTCGATCGCAAGAAGAAAATGCGCTTCGTCCAGCCGGGTCCGCTTCAATTCATCGCCGTCCACATCCCTTGCCTGGCTCTGCATCGGAGTGGCGTAAAGCGCGAGGTTCACTCCGGCGGCGAGCTGCTCGCGATCGAAAGAGGCAATGGTTCGCCCATCGATCTTCAACGTGTAATGCGGCGCCGGCAAATTATCCAAGCGAAGCATCTGCCGGTCCATCGCTGCCAGGTCGGAGATGCCCAGGACAAACTGGACCATCCCGTCCTCCAGGTTCAAAGGCAGCGGCAGCGCATCGTCGGTCTCGGTCCACTGCAATTTGCCGTCCTGAATTGTCAAGCCGGTGATCTGCGTGTTTTCAGTCTCTACCGGTGCAGCCTGGAGTGCGTCCAGATGCGCGCTGCTCACCACCGGCGACATTCCCCAACTGCGCGCCAGTCGGGCAGCCATCACCCAGTGAGCCGCCTCCGTGGGATGAATGCGATCCGGCACCAGCAGCACAGCCAGCGAAGGATTCTTCTCCTTGCCGGCATTCGTCAGGTCCGAAATCGCCAGGTAGAAATCGCTGAATCCGAGATGCGTTGTTGCGGCCAGCTCCTTCACGAATGCGGCATAGCGGCCGATCACCTCGTTGTAATGCGGGAACTCGGTCCCATGGGTCACTTCATCGTAGGGAGTGGGAGAAAGCAGCGTAATCCTGGCCGCAGGCAGATTCGTTTGAATTGAGGCCAGAAGCTTTCGGTAGCCATCTTCATAGATGTCCAGATATTTCTGGTCGAACGGCATATAGTATCCGCCGTTCATGCCCAGCAGAATGGTCACGACCGTCGGCTGGCGCGGAAACAAATCCCGCTTCAGCCTCACATCCACATCCCCGGTGTAGCCCCCATTCACGGTGTCGCCCGGAACTCCCGCATTGAAAAACGCGACATGCAATCGGGGATAGCGCGTGAGAACAAAATCCTCCATGAACCGCGTATAAAACCGCTGGGCCGTGATGCTGTCGCCATAAAAACCGACCCGGTCTCCATCGCGCAGCGCAATTTCCTGGCCATAAACCGAAAGGCCGCTCATCATGAGGAAAAACAACGGCAGCAGCAAGCGTATTGGCTTCATTGAAAACAATTCCTTCCTGTGTAACTTCCATTTGCGGCGCATGCGGTCAGCACTCGACCAGATAGCCCGTACCCTTCAGCGCGACGAAATCATCTTCCGATGAATGGAAGTTCACTGCGAGCGACAGCCGCGGCGCAGGATCATTGCCGGTCCTCGCGCGTTGTCGACCGTTGCATGTGCGAGTAATCCGGAGCGCCAAGCCGTGCCCGCACCGCACCCCCCAATGTAGCCGCATTCTGGAAGCCGCGCCATTCTTCAAGCACGCCTCCTTCGGCCGACAAGAGACGAATGGCAATTGCATTTTTCGTCGCCGTCAAGCCCTCGGCGGAGTCACGATCGAAACGCAGCGCGCCCGGATAAACACCGTTCAAGTCCAGAATCGCATTCTCCTCAGCCTGGCTCGCATCTCCACCCGGCAGGTGCACGCTCACCGTCAACCGCCCCGAGCCATATTGGCCGGCCAGGCTGCGCAGCGCCACCAACTGCGCCCGCGGCTGCGGCTCGAGCAAGCCGTCTGCGTCGAGCATCGGATCGATCGTAGCCTCGATGTGCAATACCGCCGCAGTCCCCGCCGGCGCCACTCCCTGTTGCCATACGCTTCCCGTCTCCATTCCAGCCGATTGCAGTGCAGCCAGCGAAACATTGTGCCGCTCACCCACAGTGAACGCCGGTTCGCCAGCAAGGCTGTAGGTGTTGTCTGAGGAAGTCCATGGCGACTGGGCGCGATAAACCAGCGGCGAAGTGGCAAGAATATGATTACCCGCAAAGAT
This sequence comes from uncultured Acidobacteriaceae bacterium, assembly GCA_963770555.1. Lineage (GTDB taxonomy): Bacteria > Acidobacteriota > Terriglobia > Terriglobales > Acidobacteriaceae > Telmatobacter. Next base: position 1,611,561 of record CAVYQC010000004.1, on the reverse strand, counting down.
CGCCCCCGCGCCGTCGAAAGCCGCGTCATTCACGATTGCCGCGGCGCCGGGCACGCGCGGATTCCACTCGATGGTGTTGTGTTCGATCTTCAGCCCGCGAATCACCCCGTCGTTCCACGTATGCAGATAGACAGCGCCCTGCAGCACCGCAAGGCGCGGGCTCAGGCCGTTGTCGATGCATAAATTGTCCCGCATCACGCTGTCGCTGGTCACATAGCCTGCCGCAAACACCGCGATGCAGTAGCCTTGCGTATCGTGCGCGAAGTTGCGCTCCACCGTATTGCGGTTGTTGTCCCAGTCAATGTCGTAGGCGCCCCCGTCCACGCCGGGGCTGTCGGTCACGTATGCCTCATTGTCCTCGACCGCGCATTCGGTGCAGGTCCAGGTCCAGATGGCGTTGGGTGTGCCGATGTCTTCGGTGGGCTGCATGCCCGTCTCCCATGCAGCGCTGGCGCGGATGGAGCTGTGCGAGTCGCGGAAGAGCACGATGCCGTCGCCGTAGACGCCGTGGACAGTGGAGTTGTGGATCTGCACATTGGTGTTGAGGGGCGCGCCGTTCTTATAAGGGAAGCCGCCGCCTCCCACAAGAATGCCGGCCCACTGGTTGGTATGTGCCGCGTCCACGCCGTCAATGAGAATGTCGTCGAAGAAGACATGGATGCTGCTTGGGCCGGCAACCACCAGGCCATTGTCTTTGTTTTTGAGCGCGCCGCCGTAAACATCGTGGACGTAAAGGTTCTTGAGATAAAGATGGTGGAGCGTGCCCTCGTCGCCAGTGACGAACAAACCGTAAGTGTTGCCTCCGGCAATGTCGAGCGAGTCGACCTGCCAGTACTGCTGATTGAAGAGCAGCAATGCCTGTCGAGCAGTAGAGGGTGCAACGATCTTTGGCCGCGCGCCCGAGCCGTAAGCGGTGAGGCGAATGATGTTCTTTTGAGTGCCAGAGCCTTGGGGGGCGAAGGAACCCGTGCACACCGTGCCGCGGGCAAGTGCGACGGTATCTCCCGGTGCGAACTCATGGGTTTCGGCCGCGGCCAGCGTGTTCCAGGGATGCTGCGCGGAACCGTCTCCGTTGGCCGCCGAAGAGCAATCGATATGGAATATCTGCGACGGCGCGGTTGCCTGTGCGTGTGCAACCGCGCCGTGCATCAGGCAGACGCTGAGGAACCAGGCAACTACAGCATTTTCGATCCTGCTCTTTACAGGAACCACGCGGCAAGGTGGCATTTTCCTCAAGAAAATGCCACCTTCAATGCCGCCGAAATGCAAACAAGTGGATCGAAAATGCTCTAGAGCGACATCCGGCGTCCGAGTTCGAAAGCCGGTAAAGGAACGAGCCACGCGACGATTCTCCACCACCCAAGTATCGTAGATCGTACGCCGACGGCGCCGCGCACATGGCATAATATTCGACGCAAATGATGCGGAATTTCGGGACCTCTTTAGCGCGCGCCGAAGAGGTCCCGAAGCAAAGAAACAACGCAGAGAATCAGAAGTCCAACCGGATAGCGAATTGCGCCGCGCGCGGGTTGTCTTGGACGCCCAGGATTTCGCCGAAGGTCGCGGAACCGATTTGAGCAACGTTGCCGCCGCAACCCTCGATGTTGTAGTAGTGCCGGTTGAACACGTTGTAGAAATCCATGCGGATCGAAACGTTGTACTTCCCGTCCGGTCCCACCTTGTCATTCTTCAGGAACGTGGTATTTTCACTGGCCTGCCCAGGGCAGCGCAGCTGCGAGTTGTACGGCGAGGGCGGCAGATAGCCCGCGGCTGGGTTGTTGGCCACGCTCGACGGCATGTATACGTCTTGCGGGGGGATTGCCGTTTCGCCCTGCGGGATCGGCACATAGCCTCCGGGATTCTGGCGTTTCGCAAAGTTCGCGGGGTTGAATTGCGGGTAAATGTTGCCCCACAGCGGCCAGTAAGGATCCGCCGCGCCCACCCGGAACGGCTGGCCCGTGTAGTAGTCCAGCAGCGCAGTCGCCGTCCAACCTCCAATCACCGTGCGCACGGCGGGGCTCTGCGTGGCGCCCCACCGCTGCCCAGCGCCAAATGGAAGTTTGTAACTGACATAGCCCTTCACCACCTGCGGCAGGTCGTAGCCGGTGAGTGAGTGTGAGGCGCCGTGCATGTTCTGGAAGTCTTCAACGCCGGTGTAGCCGTTGTTGTAGTCCTGCTCAGTAGAAAATGAATTCCCCTCCTGCCGCGACCAATCGTAGCTCATATCCATGGTCAGGCTGCCGGCGCGCTTCACAACTTCCGCCACCAGCGAGTCGTAAAAACTTTGCCCCAGCGGCAGACCCGCATAGTTGATGTTGGCGCAGCAGCCGTACCAGTAGTCGGTTTCGGCCGCGGCCATCTGCGGCAGCGGCGCCAGCGCCGCCAAAGGCGAACCATAGAAATTCGGATACGGGCAGGCAACCCCGCTAACCGATCCGTATCCCGATGGGCAATACATCCAATTCCAGATGCTGAAGCCGGGGTTCTGGTCGATCAGTTTCAGGAAGTTCTGGGTGCTGGTCTCGTTCCATGCCAGGGCTGTATCGGTGAGCCGGTGGCCGCGGTTGCCAACATAGGCGAGTTCGAATCGCATGTTCGGGGTCAGTTGCTGCTGCACCCCGACGTTGAACGCTTCGCTGTATCCCAAACGCAGCGAGCGCGGATCGGTTTCAACCGGGAAAGGCAACATGGTGGAGGGATCGGTGGCCAGCGAAGCTTTCGTCACCACACCGGGGTAGTTACCGCCGCCGCCCGCGGCGTCCCAGTCGAAGCTATTTGCAGAGCTCGAGCCAAGCTGCGGGGCGAAGCTGTCGGGTACGCCGCCGAAGAACGTGATGCCCACTGGATTGAAGATCAGTCCGTAGGAAGCATGCACCACGACGTTGGGCAGAAACTGCCAGGCGATGCCCAGCGTAGGGCCGTAATTGTTGGGGTATTCGTCCTTGTCGAAACTGTCGCCGCCGTTCTTGGCAAACACCAGCGACCCGGGCAGTGCGGCCCCGTACACCGCGGCCAGTTGCGGGTCAACCGCCGTTGGGTCGAAATTGGCCCAGGCGCCATTCTTTTCATGGAAACGTGTGTTGTACGTCCAGCGCACGCCCGGGTTCAGCGTCAGTTTGGGGGTGATCTTGTAGCTGTCCTGCGCAAACAGGTCGATATTCTTTTGCCGCCCGTAGAGGTTGTAGGCAACACTCTGGCTTGCATTGTTGACCATGCCCAGCTCATAGGTTGCAAACGCAAACCCATCGTATGGATAGCCGGGACCGGACGTGTTCAGGTACGAAAAGTTGAAGGCATACGCGCCTGTGCCGGAACGGTAATTGATGTCATGGGCGACAAAATCCCCCCCAAAGCTCAGGGTATGCCGCCCTTTGCTCCAGGTGAGCGTGTCGCCGGTGGTGCTGATTGAGCCCGCAACGTCCCCCTGCCATGTGTTGCCAATATAGGTCTCGCTGACCCCCGCCTGGTTGTCTGAGAAGGAAATCTCAGGAAAGTTGTCGGCCCCGGTGTTCGCAAACCCGACCTGAGAGTTATAGTTTCCGGGAACCGTCGGAGTGCTTCCATTATCGTCGAAGGCGTTGGTGAAGTTCAGTACATTCAGCATGTTGGGGCTGAAGGTATGAGACTCGCTGACGCGGTATTCCTGCTGATGGTAAAACTGGATGCGGGCGTTCGAAAGCGGGCCGCCCGTGGTGGAGCCCGACTGCCAAACGCCGCCGCCGTCGTCCAGCGTGCGCAATTTGTGATCGTAGATCCAGGAACCCGAAAGATGGTCCTGCTCGCGCAAGACGTGATCGAGCTTGACCACGTACCAATTCGGTGTCTGGCTGGGCGTATTGGTCAGCAGGGTTCTCTCGTTGTTGGTGATGCCGCCCAGGTTGGGAGCATAGTTGGAGTAGAAAGCGTTCACTTTCTGCGCGACCGCGCTGACTGAGGGAATCTTGTTGTTCGTGAACTGGTTTCCCGTCGCCGGATCGTAGATCATGTCCACCTGAGCCTGAAGAGATTGCCCGGCATCGTTCTGCACCATGATCGGCGTTCCAGGGCAACTCGCACCACTGCAGGGGACAGTATTGCCCTGATAGCTCCACAGAGGCGCCCCCAACACCCCGCTGAAGTCGCCGCCCAGCATCGCCGATGTGGGAACCGTCGCGCCGCCGCTGTTCAGCCGCCAGTCCTCCTGCTGGTATCTCTCGAAGGTGCCGAAGAAGAAAGTCTTGTTCTTGTGGATCGGACCGCCCAGGCTAAAGCCGTAATCCCATGTACGGTCCTTGGGTTTGCGAACTTCCTCGTTATCGTTGGTCCATGTGTTCGCGTCGAACAATTCGTTATGCCCATACAGGAAGGCCGATCCGTGCAGCGTGTTGGTGCCCGACTTCAGGTTGAAGGCCATCACGCCGCCGCCGGTAATGCTGCTCTGCGCGTCCAGGCCGCTGGTCTGCGCCTGCACTTCTTCCACCGCCTCCATGCTGGGGCCGCCGTCCATGGAGTCGCCGCGAATATTCGACGTGCCCGACGTCCCGTCGATGGTGTAGTCCTTCGCGAACCACTGGCCGCCGTTCACCACCGCTCCATAGGGGGAACTGAGCACCGAATAGCCCGGCGTGACCGCCACCGCAAAGAGCTCGACAAAGCGCCCCCCCTGATTGATATTCAGAGACAGATCGTTGACCACGTCGGCCTTCATATTTGTGCCCACTGAGGCCGTGTCCATATCCAGAATCGGCGCGCCGCTGTCCACGGTCACCGTCTCGCTCGCCGCGCCCACCTTGAGCGCTACGTCGATCCGGGCCTCCTGGGTAGAATTCAAGCCGACTGCCGGACGCACCACCGTCTCAAACCCGTCCTTCACAAACTCCACGGAGTATTGACCCGGAAACAGGTTGGGAATCACATAAATCCCATCCTGATTCGATACCGCCTTGGTAGGTACGTTTGTGCCCTTATTCGTCGCGGTAACGTCCACGCCGGCCACCAGCGCGCCGGTCGAGTCAGTCACAATTCCCGTAATCGTCGCGCGATTTGCCTGCCCCCAGGCGGCCTGACCGGTCATGGCCGTCAGAACCGCAAAAGAAAAGAGACAGTGCAATCCGATATTCAATGTTCGCTTCATGGTGCCTCCTAAATTACTCGTGCAGTATCTGGGTTCCTGTTCACAATTGCTCACTCATCCCCGATCCATGGTGACACGTACATCCACTCACTGCGCCTCGCCGGAAGAGTGATGCCGAAATCCGTGCCGTGAAAGCCGCAGAGCGTTTTGCTCTCGGCTGCGCCGCAGACCCAATGCGACTTTTCATCTTTTGTGCCCTCCCGGTCCCGGATTGCTTGGACCTACCTGCCATTCCCTGCAGTTGTTCCGTCGCCCTCCTGCAGCCGGACTTCGACTACGCCCAGCGCGCCGGGAGTGAGCACAATTCCATTTGAGTCCGCATGCGCGCCGGGAATCTTCTCATTCGCCGAGTAGAACAGCGTGAAGGCTCCCTCGCCTTCGTCCACAAGGCCGAGCGGTGTCCGCACCTCGCTGGCCCACACTCCGCTTCCCGTCTGCACCGTCAATTGCCGTCCATGCGACCAGTGAATTCCGTCCTTCGAAAACGAATAGCCGATCCGATTCGGCTGGTGGCTGTCATAGACCGCCACATACGTCGCATCCGCCAGCTTGGTTACGATCGGATTCTCAATAAAGCTGGCCTCCATCTTCAGGGGGTTGAGTTCCGTGCAGCGGGTCCAGGGACCGCCCAGCGCGGGTGCCCGCGCCAGCCCCACCTGCCAAAGCGAAAGTGGAAGGCTTTCCGTACGCGCGCTGCCATAGAATGCGTACCAAACGCCGCCCACGTTGTAGGGGAAAAACGAATCCGTTCCCTGCAGACCCTCCCACGGATCGGAATCCCTGCCGCGGCGAAGAACGATGCCCACGTCCTTGTACGGACCGCCGATGCCGTCGATCCCCGGCTTCACTGAAACCGCGCGCCAGATGCAGCCCTCGTGGTTTGTCAACCACCGCTCGGCTGTGTCGGGAGCCGCCCGGTAGGCAACGTAAAAAAGATTCCACCGGTTGTCCATCCTGCTGAAAATCGGGATCGGAGACCACAGGGCCGCGCGCGGGTCGCTGCCGGTAAAATTGCCGCTCGATTCGCGCAGTGTCCCCGCCCGCTGCCAGTGCATGCGGTCGCGGCTCGTCCAGTGGGCCAGCTTCATCCTCACCCAGTGCGGATCGCCAACCATTTCGGAAGTGAACAAATGGTAGACGCCGTTGAGCTTGATCACCCTGCCGCCCTCGAACCCGTATTTGTTTCCCTCCGCTCCGGCAGAGCGGATCGTCAATACGGGATTGTCAAGCTGCCCGGTGACAACCAGCTCGCGATCCGCCGCCGCGTATGGGCCTGCCGCGGCCATCAAGGACAGAATCGCGAGGCAGTTGAACGACTTGGCCAGCACCGGCATTCGCCTCCATCTCCTGCTGCTCATGCACGTCTCCGATTTGCGCCAGGACGCCCGCTACACCGGATTAGGAATTGGTGTAAGGGAGGTTGATGCATTCGCGTGCCGTTTTCCTGAAGAAAACGGCACCCTGCGCGCAGCCAAATGCCCGACGTGAATTCCTAATCCGGTCTAAACAAGTCACGAGCGCGACACCATGCACGTTTGAGCGCCAAAACCGGCTCCCTTTTCGGATCGCTCCCTTGTATGCCTTCGATTGGCCCCCTTCAAGGTAATGGGGGTTATGCGGGAGGTTAAGCGGGCTCACAAGGAAGAAAGCCCCCTCAGAAGCCGTTTGAACTGTCTGCCCTGCCGCTGTTCCAGGTTCCTGGGATGCATCGTGCCGCACAAAGCGCCGCCATTACGATTCAAAGCCGCCGCGGCGGCTCTTGCCCCTTCGCGCCGGAGCGCCCGAGCGCCGCAGCAAGCCGGCAAGTCGATCTTTCGATTCGAGATTTCTCCCCATCGAAAGTCGTACGAATAACCACCGTTAACCGGCCGAATAACCGTTAATTGGAAGGGGCGCCTTCGGGCCGCGGGCCGGCTCGAATGCCTTGACAGCGTCTATCGGAGAGAATTACGGTGTTTCCGATTGGGTGAAGGCGTCAGCCGCTTCCCGGAACGCCGTTGCGCGGCGTCTCCTCGGCTGGGAGCTCGAATTGGTGTCCAAATACAGTTCGGCGGATGGGTTCTCACTGTACGAAAAGCGTGAAGAACTCCGTCGGGTCATCCAGAGCAGGCACTTTGCCAACTCACCCAAGAAAATCCGCTTTCTTGAATTCATCGCCGAACAGACCTTTCAGGGCGACAGCGGCAAGCTCAACGAGTACCTGATCGGTGCTGAAGTCTACGACCGGGGCCCCAATTTCGATCAGCAGAAAGATCCCATCGTCCGTGTGCAGGCCCACGAGATCCGCCGTCTGCTTAAGAAGTACTACGAAGAGGAGGGCCGCAACGGCCTGATTCGCATCGAGCTTCCTCCCGGTCACTATGTGCCAGTTTTCTCGAGAACCGAATCGCAGGAAGCCGGCGAAGTTGCGCCGGCAGCTTCTGAAGTCAAGCCCGCCTCAAATGGCCTGAGCCGTTTCCACCTTGCGCTCACCATTGCACTGGCGGCGCTCTGCCTGGTGCTCGCCATTCAATTGGCCAAACGCAGCGGACCGGATCGAAACGCATCGCAGTCCCGGCCGGCAGCCGCGGCTTTGCCCTCCAACCTCGATTGGTTCTGGCATCCGTTTCTTCCCCCTGCGGTCGCCCCGATCATTGTCATTCCCAATCACCCCCTGCTGCGGGCGGCGCACGGCGGCGACAGCGCTCAAACCCTCGCCAGCGGCCACGAGATCCCCAAGGCCAGCCTTCCTGAATTCCGCGACACCATCCATTTCCGGGAGTTGAAGCGGTTCATCTTCGTTCCGTCGCTGACGGACTTCACCTCGGTAGGCGAGACCATCGGGCTGGTCGACCTGTGCCAGATGTTTTTCCGCATCGGCGATTCCTGCCAGGTGCAGCAGTCGCGCCTCTTGAACTTCGACGAGATCAAAGACAACAACGTGATTCTGCTCGGCGGCAACCAGTCCTGGAGCGGACGGGTTTTTCTCAACGTGGAGGGATTTCACTTCCAGGACGGCGTGATCATCAACCGCAATCCCCAATCCGGTGAGAAGCCGCTCTACAAGCCCGAATTCGATCCGCTGACGAACCAGTTGACGCGCGACTACGCCCTGGTGCTCATGCTGCCCAACGAGAGAAAGGAGAATCGTGTTCTGCTGATCTACGGCATCTACACGCAGGGTTCTCAGGCCGCCATCGAATTCCTCACCAGCCCGGAAAAACTGGCGCAGTTGCGCGCGGCGCTGGCCGCGCTTTCACCCGACCGCAAAACAACTCCCCCCTACTTTCAGGTTCTGCTTACCACCACCGTGGAAAATGCCGTGCCCGGCGACACCTCGGTAGTCGCCGTCAGAAAAGTCGAAAACTGAATTCTGATGAGTGATTCTCGAATCGACTGACTCCCACCAAATCCTGATCGATGTACGTTGCGACACTCCGTAACAACGCTGAAGTGCGCTCAGCACAGGTAACTTCCATCCAGTTACCAACGCGCTGTACATTTTCCGCCCAGCAGGCAATTCTCCGGCCAGAAACGTCGGAAATCACGCCCCGGAGTCGGTAAGGCGCCCACGCTCTCGATCCCAGGCCTATGCCCTTCATTACCGTGGAAATGCAGTTGAAAGCCTGTTCGACGGCTCCATCTCTGTTCGATTATAGCGTTCATAATCATATATCTATGACGATTCTACATAGGCAACGCAGCGCTCTTGAGGGAATGAGTATTTCAATGAACCTGAACAGCCAATCGTAACAAGAAAGTTAATGATTACCATAGTGATCTTTCCCTAGCACTTCAGTTGCCATGTCTCCCCAATCCGGGCCGATTACCTGAACCAGTACACACAATAAGCGCCAGCCAAAACTGGCACCCTCCTTCCAGTTGAAGTGAGACGCGGGGCACGCAAAGAGATGGCGTGCGCCGGGTGGGAGAAGTGTGTGAATTCGCTTCCAAAGGTGGATGTAAATGGCCCAGTTCCTCGCTCTTCTCCCGTCCAATCGAAAGTTCGCCCCATTCGATGCACTTCGGCGCAACCGTCATTCTCAATTGAATGAACATCGTGCGGGCGGACAAGTTCGTGCCTGCGACCTCCACTTTTGGCGCACAACCCTCTTGTTGCTATTGACCTGCTGCTTGCCTCTGGCTCTGCTCGGCGCGCAAAAGCAAGGTTCGGCGGTTGAGACCGTAACGAAGACCACCACATTGAGCAGCAGCACAGGCTCGACTCCGGCTGCGCTCACGGCCCCCACGCCAGGCGCTCAGTTGACCGGTTCAAGCGTGACCTTCTCGTGGAGCGAAGGCGAGAACGTCAAGGAATACAGGCTTTTCCTTGGCTCCAAGGGCGCGGGCACCAAGAACCTCTATAACTCCGGGCCGACCACGGCCACTTCCGTGACGGTGAGCGGACTTCCCACCAACGGCCACACCCTGTACGCCGAGCTCTCTTCAGAGATCAAGGGGGTCTGGAACTCAACCGACTACACATTTACAGCGGCCAACAACACTCCTTCTCTCACCGTCAGCACCACCAGCGTCAGCTTCGGCAGCGTGGCGGTGAACACGTCCGCCGCGCAATCGGTCACTTTGAGCTCCACCGGCGCCGCGCCTGTAACCGTCAGTTCGGCCACCCTCGCCGGAACCGGCTTCTCCCTATCCGGAGCAACCTTTCCGATGACTCTGAATCCGAATCAGACCGCGGCGCTGACCGTGCAATTCCAGCCCACCGCTGCGGGTGCTGCAACAGGCCAACTGATGATCGCGAGCAACTCGTCAACCAGCGTCTCGGCCGCAATCAGCCTGAGCGGCATGGGCATGCCGATGCTTAGCTCGCTCTCCTGCGCCAACCCCTCCATGAACGGAGCGGGAACCGACGCCTGCACCGTCACCCTGAACGCAGCAGCCGCCAGCGGCGGGCTTACGGTGAACCTCGCCAGCAGCAATGCTTCCGTAACCGTCCCCGCATCCGTGACAGTGCCTGCGGGCGCATCCAGTGCCGGCTTCTCCGCCGCCATCGCATCCGTAAGCACAGCCCAGGCGGTCACTTTAACGGCCACCGCCGGCATGAACACCCAGACCTTTGCATTGCAGTTGAATGCCATGGTGCCCACGCTGAGCCTCAGTTCAACCAGCCTGAGCTTCGGCAACGTAGCAGTCAACTCGGCCACCACGCAGTCTCTGACTCTCTCCTCCACCGGCTCCGCCGCTGTCACCATCAACTCGGCAACGCTCACCGGATCCGGCTTCACCGTCTCGGGCGCCAGCTTCCCGGTGATCCTCAGCCCCAATCAAACCGCGACCCTGAACGTGCAATTCGATCCCACGGCAGCGGGCACGGCGGCCGGTTCATTGACCATCAGCAGCAACTCGTCAACCAACAGCACTGCCGCGATCAGCCTGAGCGGAACGGGAGAAAGCAACTCGGGAGGATCGGGAACATACGCGGTCAATCTGAGTTGGGACGCACCCATTGGCTCAGAAGTGTCGATCGCAGGCTATAACGTTTATCGAGCGCTGAGCGGCAGCTCTGCCTATCAACTGCTGAATTCTTTGGTCGAGGCACAGACCACATATGTGGATAGCGCCGTTCAAAGCGGACAAACCTACAATTACTTCGTAGAGACTGTCGATTCCGCAAGTGTTTCAAGCGCACCGTCCACCGTGGTCAGCGTGACAATTCCTGGTTCTGGCTCCGGCTCTGGATCGGGCACACCCGCGCTGAGCTCGCTGTCCTGCACCGAGTCCTCAATGAGTGGATCGGGAACCGATACCTGCACGGTAACGCTGAACGCAGCGGCCGCGAGCGGCGGGTTTGCGGTGAATCTCACCAGCAGCAATGCTTCTGTAACAGTGCCAGCTTCCGTGACGGTGGCCGCAGGTGCAACCAGCGCCAACTTCTCGGCAACTGTCTCCTCGGTAAGCACCGCTCAGTCTGCGACGTTGACGGCAACCGCCGGCAGCAATTCCCAGGCCTTCGCCCTGCAGTTAAATGCCTCCGTGCCGACGCTGAGCATTAGCGCGACCAGCCTGAGTTTCGGCAGCGTGGCCTTGAATTCAGCCACGACACAATCCCTAATACTTAGCTCCACCGGCACCGCCGCAGTCACTATCAGCTCGGCGACGCTGACCGGCACCGGCTTTTCGATCTCCGGCGCCACCTTCCCGCTGACCCTGAATCCCAACCAGACCGCGACCCTGACCGTCCAATTCGATCCCACGGCCGCAGGCGCGGCATCAGGCCAGCTCACAATCGCGAGCAACTCCTCAACCAACGGGACGGCGGCGATTAGCCTCAGGGGCACCGGCACGGCAAACGCTCCAGTGCTGAGCTCGCTCTCCTGCACCAACTCCGCCATGACCGGCTCGGGAACCGATACCTGCACGGCATCGCTGAGCGCAGCAGCCGCTAGCGGCGGCTTCACGGTGAACCTCGCCAGCAACAACTCTTCGGTTACTGTTCCAGCTTCAGTGACGGTGCCGGCCAATTCAACGTCCACCAGCTTCTCAGCGACCGTCACGTCGGTCAGCGCCACCCAAGCGGTTACGCTGACAGCGACGGCAGGCAGCGTCTCTGAGACCTTCGCCCTGCAGCTGAATGCCACGGTGCCAACTCTGAGCATCAGCGCAACCAGCCTGAGTTTTGGAAGCGTGGCGGTGAACACGGCCACCACGCAGTCCATAACTCTGAGCTCGAGCGGCGCCGCCGCGGTCACTATCAGCTCGGCGACACTCACCGGCACCGGCTTCTCCGTCTCCGGCGCCACCTTCCCACTGAACTTGAATCCGAATCAGACCGCAACCCTGACCGTCCAATTCGATCCCACGGCCGCAGGCGCGGCATCAGGCCAGCTCACAATTGCGAGCAATTCGTCAACCAACGGCACAGCGGCGATCAGCCTGAGCGGAACTGGAGTAAGCAACTCGGGAGGATCCGGAACCTATTCGGTCAACCTGACCTGGGATGCGCCGAGTGCGTCCGGGATCACGATTGCAGGGTACAACATCTATCGTGCGCTGAGCGGAAGCTCTGCTTATCAGCTGTTGAACTCGTCAGCCGATGCGCAGACCACATACCTGGACAGTAGCGTTCAGAGCGGACAGACCTACAATTACGTCGTAGAGACTGTCGATACCGCCGGCGTCGCAAGCGCTCCATCCACCGTGGTCAGCGTAACAATTCCTGGCTCCGACGATGGTTCCGGCTCCGGATCGGGCTCTGGCTCGAGCACACCCGCGCTGAGCTCGCTCTCCTGCACCAACTCCTCCATGACTGGATCGGGAACCGATGCCTGCACCGTGATTCTGAACCAGGCAGCCGCCAGCGGAGGGTTTACGGTGAACCTCGCCAGCAGCAACTCGTCGGTTACGGTGCCCACTTCAGTTACAGTGGCAGCGGCCGCAACCACCGCCAGTTTCTCGGCGAATGTTTCAGCAGTAACGACCGCGCAGGCCGTGACGTTGACAGCAACCTCCGGCAGCGAATCCGAACCCTTCGCTCTGGAATTGAATGCTGCAATATCGACGCTAAGCGTAAACGCGACCAGCGTGGCCTTTGGCGATGTGAACCTGAACTCGGCGTCGACTCAGTCGGTCACTTTGACTTCGACCGGGACCGAGCCTGTGACCGTGAGTGCTGCAACGCTCGCCGGAACCGGGTTCTCTATGTCGGGAGCTGCTTTCCCGTTGACATTGAATCCGAACCAGGCAACGACCTTGAGCGTGGAATTCGACCCCACGGCTGCAGGCGCGGCGACCGGCCAGTTAACCATCACTAGCAACTCATCAACCAACCCAACCGACATGATCGGATTGAGCGGCACCGGAGAAAGCAACTCGGGAGGATCGGGAACCTATTCGGTCAACCTGACCTGGGATGCGCCCAGTGTATCCGGGATCACGATTGCAGGGTACAACGTATATCGTGCGCTGAGCGGAAGCTCCGCTTATCAGCTTTTGAACTCGTCGGCCGATGCGCAGACCACCTACGTCGATAGCACCGTCCAAAACGGACAGACCTACAATTACTTCGTAGAAACTGTCGATTCCGCCGGTGTGTCTAGCGCACCGTCCACCATGGCCAGCGTTACCATTCCCTAGCCGCGGGCCAGACTGAACAACTTAACGGAACACCAGCAGCGCGGATTGACGGATTGACCACCGTCAACCGTGCTGTTGGATTCAACCGCAAATTGCGCTCAATTGGTTAAGGCGAATGACGACTGCTCGACAGAAGCACCTAGGAAAAACTCAGTCAAGCCTGCGATCGCCCGGTACGGCATCAAAATCAATGCGGTTGATTACGGCAAAACCAGCGGCCGCGAATTGCGTTGGGCTCTTACGCGGTCTCCGCTCCTGGCCGCAGTGAACCGCGAACACTTCAGTTCTGCGGACTCGATACACATCAACATCATCCGCGCTCAGGTAAGACCTTTCTGCGTTAAAGAATTTCGAGCTCGGTTGTTGAATGCCGTGGCTTCGGCTTTGATGGCGGTGCAGCGGACAGCAAAAACATTGGGAACTGAAATCCGCCAATCGCTCGGTGAGAATTGCGCATCTCGGCAATCTGCGCAGTCAACTCCCGGCCGACAATCTGGGCGTTCAGAATTCGTTTCGAGCCTGCCTAAGGAATCGTGACGCTGGCCACGGTGGATGGAGCACTTGAGACCCCGGCGGTGTCGACAGTCTCTACGAAGTAGTTGTAGGTTTGACCACTCTGGACAGTGCTGTCGAGGCATAAGGTCTGTGCAACGAGCGAACAGGAACTCAATAGTTGATAAGCATCGGTGCCGGTCACTGTTCGATAGACGTTGTACCCTTGAATCGTGATCCCGGTGGGGACGCTGGGCGCATCCCAGGTCAAGTTGACGGCGTAAGTCCCCGATCCTCCCGGGCTGCTTTCTCCCGTGCCGCTCAGGCCGATCATGTCTGTTGGATTCGTCGAAGAGTTGCTCGTAATGGTCAACTGGCCCGTCGCCGCACCCGCGGTCGTCGGATCGAACTCCACGCTCAGTGTCGCGGTCTGATTCAAACTCAACGTCACCGGCAAGCTGGCTCCGGAGATCGAGAAGCCAGTACCTGTAATCGTTGCCGAACTGACGGTCACTGACGCGGTACCGGTCGAAGTCAAAGTGAGCAACTGGGTCGCCGGTGTGTTCAGGTCCACATCGCCAAAGGCTATGCTGGTTGCGTTGACGCTCAGCGTTGGCACCGCTGCATTCAACTCCAGGGCAAAGGTCTTGGAAATGCCCCCAACGTTCGCCGTCAGGGTCACCGCCTGCGTAGTCGACACGGCCGCGACCGTCGCCGAGAAGCCGGCGGTGGTTGCGGCCGCAGCCACCGTGACGGAAGTGGGCACCGTAACCGAAGTATTGCTGCTGGCCAGGCTCACCGTAAATCCGCCGCTGGCAGCCGCCGTATTCAGCGTCACCGTGCAGGCATCGGTCCCCGCTCCCGTCATGGACGAGTAGGTGCAGGAGAGCCCGGTCAATACCGGCACGCCTGTGCCGCTCAGGCCGATGGAGGTCGAAGCGCCGGTCGAAGAGTTGCTCGCCAGTGTAAGTTGACCCGCTGCTGAACCCGCGACCGTGGGCTCGAATTGCACGGTCAGCGTCGCGGTCTGGGTCGGAGTCAACGTCAACGGGAAGGTAGCTCCCGAAATCGAATAGCCGGTCCCAGTCAGCGTCGCCGAGCTGACAGTCACAGCGGCATTGCCGGTAGAGCTGAGTGTCAGCGTCTCCGAGGTCGAAGTACCGACTGCCACGCTGCCGAAGGCCAAGCTGGTCGCGCTCACGCCCAGCGTTGGAATGGAAGCCTCCAACTCCAGGGAAAAGGTCTTGGAACCACTCCCGACAGTTGCCGTCAGGGCGACCGGTTGCGCTGTCGACACGGCCGAAACCGTCGCCGAGAAACTGGCTGTGGTTGCGCCCGACGCTACCGTCACCGTCCCCGGCACCGTTACAGCCGAATTGTTGCTGGCGAGACTCACAGCAAACCCGCCGCTCCCTGCAGCCGCGTTCAGCGTTACCGTGCAGGCATCGGTCCCTGCTCCGGTCATGGACGAGTTTGTGCAGGAAAACGCGGTCAGAGCCGGCATGCCTGTGCCGCTCAGGCTAACCGCCGTCGATGCGCCGGCAGAGGAGTCGCTCGCGATCGTTAGCTGGCCAGTTGCCGCGCCCGCGGTGGTCGGGTCGAATTGCACCGTCAGCGTCGCTGTGTCGCCCGGACTCAAAGAAAGCGGGAAGGTAGCACCCGACACCGTAAAGCCGGCCCCGGTGAGCGTTGCCGAACTGATTGTCAGAGCCGCGGCGCCCGTGGAGGTCAAGGTCAGTGTCTGCGTCGCCGGTGTGTTCACCGCCACGGTGCCGAAGGCCAGGCTGGTTGCGCTCACGTTCAGCGCCGGACTGGCCACGTCCACTTCCAGTGAAAAGCTTTCGGAAATGCCTCCGGCGGCGGCCGTCAGCGTCACTGCCTGCGCGGTCGAAACTGCCGAGACTGTCGCCGTGAAGCTGGCGCTGGTCGCGCCCGCCGCCACCGTTACCGTAGACGGCACGGAGACCGACGAGTTGTTGCTCGCGAGATTCACAACAAACCCGCCGCTCGCTGCCGCGGAGCTCAGCGTTACGGTGCAGGCGTCGGTTCCCGACCCGTTGATCGAAGCGCTGCTGCAGGAGAGCGCGTTCAACCCCGGAGCATTCACCATGCCGGTGCCGCTCAGGCTCACCACGGCAGTGCCGTTCGATGCGGCGTCGCTGGTGACCGTTAGTTGACCGGTCGCCGCTCCCGAGGCGGACGGATTGAACTGCACGCTTAAACTGTAAGTCCCTCCGGCTGCGTCAATTGTGACCGGCAAATTGCTCTGACTCTTCACGGAAAACGACTGCCCCGTCACGTTCAATGCAGAGATCTTGACCGGCGAGGAACTCAAGTTCACGAGAGAAACATTGCCGCTGGCTGTTTTGCCCACTGACACGGCACCAAAGCTGAGGCTGCTTGGCGATACTTGAAGGGATCCCGTATTTGTTCCGGGCATCGAAGATCCGCCGCAGCCCGAGAGAGCCAGCGGCAGCCAGGGCAAAACCAACAGGAGCGAGTAAAGTCCTCGACCGTTCATTTGCCCGATGCCCGAGCGGCTGCGTGCCCGACGATGATTCAGTCGCGACCGCCGCGTTCGGGGGCTTGCAAAATCAATTGCAAATTCTGGGCCCGTTTGAGGACAAAATGAGTCGTACATCTCCTACGCCTCTATAAACATTCCGGGCAACTGAAGACTCTGCAGGAATTCCAACTTCTTTTTGTAGTACTGAAACGGAGTATAGCACGCAACTTCCCGGTCAAATTACCGCTGGGGATTACTTCCGTGCAACTTTCATGCTATATTCAATAAGAATCAGAAAATACTAGCTTTATCGCGATATGGATGTATCGATTCCAGACCAATTCGATGCATCTTTGGGGGCTTTGAACCCGCGAATCGCAGGGGTCTTTACAAATTGGTAATCAGATGCTTGATTACTGGCACTCCCTGACGAGATCGTTCGTGGAGTTTTTCCCGTGACATTTCTGAACAGAGTTAGAGGATCGATTCACCGACGAATGTAGTCGCGGAGAAACTCGATGCACTGGTTGCAGGCAAGCCCTCGCGTCAGCGATTGATCGGCTCTTGACATTCGCCGCAATGCCGCACACATCTTGAAACTCGAATCATTCTTCGCGTGCAAACTCGCCGCAAACGAACTGCAATCGCTATGCGCTTGAAGCAGCGCTGCATTGAGGATTACTCCTGTGTATTACTGAAGTTCCATTGACACTTGCGAGTCTTGCAATGATGATTAATCCACTATAGGAAATGCGCGGTCACAACGTTTTCGGTTGCTGCGAACCAGTTTCTCATGAGCCGCGCCTGAATTTAGCTCGCAGCAAGACCGGTTGATGAGACATGACTATCTGCTCTGATCTTTCAGGAGTGGCTTAGGTGCTCATACAGTACGAATGCTGAACTTGCTCTCTTGACGGCAAAAGAACACCTTTATTAAAAGGCCGTCGCTAGCGGGGAATAGGCTAAAACTTCTTTGTTGATGGTTTCATTGAATTGTTGATATCGGTCCCCGTCACTGAAATTGCGCAGTCCAACGCATAATGTAATGGACGATAAGATCATCCCACTCTGATAAGGGAAAAGTGCACTCGAAGACTGGCAGGTTCCCCCACGGGCCTGACCTCCACTTCTAGCCCGATTCTAGGCTTGCTGAAGACTTTGCCGAAGGTGCCTTGTGAGTCCATTTTTGCTTGTTCTAGCCGTGGTTCAAAATGCCGAGACGCGCTCGTTAGTCAAATCGGTTTTCGAGGGCGCCAGCCATAGAGTGATCGAGTCGGAAGGATACCGGCAAGCTCAGTTGCTCCTGAGCAATGGGCTGTCTCCCGATATGCTGCTGATTGCCTGCCCGCCGGCCGGTCCCTACGAAACGGCTCAATACCATCAGCTATTGAAGAGCGTCCCCGCTGACCGGATCTGCCTTGCGGTTGGAATAGGCGAAGCAAAGTTGCGCAAGGAAGCCAGTGAGCTTGGCATCGAGCACATTCTGGTAAATCCAGTTACGCGCGGCGATCTTGATTCGATGCTAGACAAGTTCCATCGCCCGGCCACGCCGCTGGAGGCCAGTGACGGGAGCCCTTCACTTATAGCGAGAACTAACTCGCCCAGGCAGGACATACCGACGGACATGCCTGCGCTTCCCTATTTGGAAGAACTCGGCGGCAATAACTTCTTTCTCGCTGCGTCCCCCAAGATGCTGGAGATTCATCGCCAGGTCCGGTTACTCGCCGGCACCGATGTGAATGTTCTGATCCTGGGTGAGAGCGGCACTGGCAAAGAAGTGATCGCGCAACTGATTCATCGCAATTCGCCGCGGTCCCGGGAGAAGTTTCTCAAAGTAAACTGTGCGGCGTTGCCGGCAGAATTACTGGAGAGCGAACTCTTCGGATATCGCCAGGGAGCATTTACCGGAGCGTTCAGAGACCAGCCCGGCAAGTTCGAGCAGGCCAACGGCGGCACATTGCTTCTCGACGAGATAGGTGAGATCGAGGTACAGATCCAGGCGAAACTTCTCCACGTGCTCCAGGACGGCCAGTTCACCCGTCTGGGCGGGCAATCGTGCACAAAGGTCGATGTGCGAGTCCTCGCCGCAACCAATATTCAAATGGACAGTGCGCTGCTCGAAAAGAAATTTCGCGAGGATCTCTATTACCGGCTGAGCGTGTTCACGATTCATGTTCCGCCGCTTCGGGAGCGGTGCGAGGAGATTCCTTACCTGATTGAAGAAACTATCCGCCGCGCTCCGGCCGAAATGAGGGATGGCGCCGGGAACAAACTCCCATCGCGACTATTGGACGCTGCGCTGCTCTATGAATGGCCTGGAAACATCCGCGAGCTGCGTAACTTTGTTACCCGGACCATCATCATGCGCGATCCGGAGGCGGCGGCGCGTGAATTAGAGACCAAAATAGAAGCAGCCCGTGGAGCTTGCAGTCAGGCTCACTCCAACGGTAAATTATCGAACGGCTCGGGCATGAGATCGGTAGTGCGCGATCTGAAAGAACGTACTGAGATGCAGATGATTCAGGATGCACTGGAAATCTCCCGCTGGAATCGCCGCCAGGCGGCGCAGTACCTCAACATCAGCTACCGTGCTCTGCTTTATAAAATTCAGCAACACCGTCTAACTCCCAGGACAGCCAGGAATTTCAGCGAGACATCCGGCATCGATTATTCTGTCGGGAGCAATGTTACATAGCGTGACGATTCTCTCGCCGTTTACGGAGCCGGGAGCGCGAGTTTCCTAACTGGCTCTAACTTCCCTGTATCGACGACGCCGGATCAAGCGGCCTCCGCGGTGTCAGGCTCACCCTCGATCGCGTGACGGGTAACTCCGAATTTGAAGGCGCCGCTCCGAGCAAACCTTTCGACTGAACCAGACAGCTCTGCATTGAGTTGCTTCGCCGCCGAACGATGCAGGACCAAAGACGGTTCGTCCAGTTCGAACCGAAGCAACCGGAGATACGGCAATGTGCACGCATGTGGTACGAAGTATGCAAAGTTTTGCAGCACTGGAGCGCATATCGGGAGACGGATGTTACAAAGAACCTAATTCCCTGGAAAACCAGGAGAAATACCTATAAAACAGCCCCAATAACTTTACATTGCTTTTACGTTTGACCGGTATTATGGCCCCAAGCGTGCAGCTTGTTGATGCAGAACAAATTTGACTCGATGGAGACTCATGCCCGCTGACTTGCATCCGGGTTTTCGTGTAGATCCGGCGGACCTACCCAGCGAAGCAGTCATCTTTGGCGGCACTGCCGCCATGCGGGACGTGCGCGGCAAAATCGAGTGCCTTCTTAACAGCGATTTTCCGCTCCTGCTTCAGGGCGAGAGTGGAACCGGCAAGGATCTGGTTGCCCGCTTTCTGCATGCTCGATCGAGCCGCTGCGACGGACCCTTTGTGAAACTGAGTTGCGCTGCCATCCCCAAGGGATTGCTCGAGGGCGAGCTGCTGGGATGCGACGAGAGCTCGTCTCCGGGGACGGTTGATCACAAGCGCGGTTTGGTCGAAATTGCCGACGGCGGCACACTCTTCCTGGAAGAGATCGGTGAGATGGGCTGGACGCTTCAGAGCAAGCTCCTCCGCCTGCTTCGGGATGGGTGCTATCTCCGCGTCGGCGGCCGCGACGAGCGGCAGGCAAACGTGCGGATTGTTTGCGCCACAAACGTAAATCTGGCAGCGTCCGTAAAGAGGGGATCCTTTCGCCAGGACCTGTTCAATCATATCGACGTAATGTGCTTCCGTTTGTCGGCGTTGCGCGATCGAAAGGAAGATATCCCTCAACTGTGGGATTTCTTTACCCAGAAGCTGGCGAGAAAATTCGGAAAGAGTGCGCCGCAACTGACGCCGGCGGTTCTGCATTTGCTGGAACGGTGGAATTGGCCCGGCAATCTGTGCGAATTGGAGAATTGCATAGCGCGAGTCATCATCCTGGGCGACGAGGCGGCAATCGGCGAAGAACTCCGGCGCCAGGCAGCATTAACGAACGCCGTGGACGGTCAGCAGGATAAGAACTGGCATTTGCGCGGTGTCTCGCGCCAGGCAGCTGCAGAAGCGATGATTCTGCAGGTCTTGCAGGCCAATCATTGGAACCAGCGAAAAACGACCGAAGAACTGAAACGGAGCTATCGGTCGCTGCTCTATAGGTTGAGGAACGCGGGCGTGCTTCAGCGGCCGAGAAAGCCCAGGGGATTTCCGCGTCCAGAGTGATTCACGACCCATTGGACCGTCCGGGCGGGTTCAGTTTTGTTTCAGCCAGGGCGGCCGGTGGAAAACGGCACGCCGGACCAATTGGCGAGCGGGACTCAAAAAGGGGTCACCGGTAATCGCAAGATGTTACCAGTGTGGTATCAGAAAGGCGCGAACGCCGGTTGCATTGTTGGATGTGAGAATAACCGGGCCAAATATGGCCTTAAGCACGCCGTTTGAAGCTGTTACCAAGACGACCGAAAGATGTTACCAGGGGTTCACGAGGCTACCACGAAGCGGGCATTGTCACCCCCCCGGTCGTTCTAAGATTTTGGAAAAGGGATAATGCGCTCCGATATGCCGGGATGGGCTTTCCCAACCGGTGCATTGACGTCAACGTATTGAAATAATTGACGTCCGATGAGCTTTGGTAAGAAAAAGGGTCTGTGACTCACAGGGCGAAGCTATGTCTTCTTGAGGACCTTGAAGGAAGACTCTCCGCGTGCGAGAAGAGGGGTAAAGCGATATGTCGACGACACCGGATACTGACCCTCAACTGTGCCAGGAATCGTCCTGGTGGGCGCTCTACACCCGCCATCAGCACGAGAAGGCGGTCGCGGAGATGCTCTCGACCAAGGGATTCGAGGTCTTTCTGCCCCTTTATGAGTCCGTGCGCCGCTGGAAAGACAGAAAGAAGACCCTTTCTCTTCCCCTGTTTCCCTGTTATGTGTTCGTGCGAGGGGGTTTTCAGCGCAAGCTGCAGGTTGTCACCACTCCCGGCGTTCACATGATTCTTTATCGCGGCGACCAGGTCGCGATGATCCCGGAAACGGAAATCCAGGCAATCCGGACAGTGGTTGAGGGGCGTTTTCGCGTAGAGCCTCACCCCTTTCTAAAGTGCGGAGATCGGGTTCGAGTTATCCGCGGTTCGCTCGAAGGAGTCGAGGGGATTCTGACGCGTAAGAAGAACCTGTGCCGCCTTGTGCTCTCGGTCGAAATGCTGGCGCAGTCGGTGGCCGTGGAAGTTAACGCATTGGATGTGGAACCATTGGCAGCGAAAAGCTTCAAAGGGGCGATCGCGGACGCTCAATCACCGGAAACCGCAAACATTTACAAGCCCCTGGGCCATGGCGCAAGGCGGAATCTCGGCCTCATAACGGGTTGATCAGAAGATGTCATCGAGTAGCAGGTTCGTGGATCGTCTCGGCAGACCTAGTTTCATTGCCGCCGCCATTGCACAGATTCCCACGATTTTTTCTCCGATGCGAAGCAACATCTCTGTGCTAAGACCAAACCAGATAACGGAAGCCCATATGAAAAGAAGGACGCATTGTGCAATGCCGTCGATACTCGCCGTCGTTCTTCTTTGCTGTGCGTTGTCGGCGCAAGAACCTGCCTCCCAGCCAACCAGCAGCGGAACCTCGAATCCTTCGGAGGCTGCGTCGCCTGCACCGGCAACACCAGCGGGAAGCAAACCGCACGATGACAGCTTTGTCATCGGTGCCGATGACGTTCTTGCCATCAATGTTTGGAAAGAACAGGACCTGTCCCGCTCCATTCCCGTGCGGTCCGATGGAAAAATCTCTCTGCCGCTCGTCGGAGAAGTACAAGCGGCGGGACGGACCCCACTGCAGCTCGAACAGGACATCGCGACCAGGCTCCGCAACTACATCACTGAACCCGAAGTTACAGTGATGGTTGAAAAGATCAACAGCGAGAAGTTCAATATTCTCGGTCAAGTGGCAAAGCCGGGATCGTATTCCCTCACCTCCGCAATTACGATCGTGGACGCCATCGCCCTTGCGGGCGGTTTCAGGGATTTCGCCAAGAAGAAGGGTATATATATTCTCCGGCAGAATGCCGACGGAAGCCAAACCCGCATTGACTTCAACTATCAGGATTTCATCAAAGGCAAGAACACAAAGCAGAACATCGACCTTAAACCGAATGACACACTCATCGTACCGTGAAGGCTCCTAATGCTCGTACAGGTCTATCTCGGTATAGCGCTACTCGCTGCCGTCCCCGTCTGGTCCCAGGTGGCGCCGAGCGCATCGGGTGGCAATTCGGTCACGGATGATAGCGCGCAAATGACAACCCCGCCCCCGGTAAGCGGCGAATCCTACACAACCACTGTTGGCTCAGAAGCGCGGTCAAATTATTTGGGCATCGGATTCACTTTTACTCCGGCTTACGACGATAACGCTTTTCCAGGTGGGAATGCCAAACCGGTCAGCGATGTAAACTACTTGATTTCCTCTGCGTTCACACTCGACCGGTCTACCCCGAGGCAGCACGAGACATTAACCTACAGTCCAGGGTTCAACATCTACCAGCCCACTAGCGCGCTCAACTCAATCGACCAGAGTGCGGGGTTGACCTATCAGTACCGATTGAGTCCGGGAACAACCTTGCACCTTGGGGACACATTTACTCAAACCTCCAACGCATTCGATAATTCGCCGATTTTCTCGGGAACCGGGATCTCTGGATCGACACTGATTCCCACATCATCGATAATTGTCCCTTTTGCAGAGCAGCGCACGAACACGGCGAATGCAAGCATAAGCTATCAATTCAGTAGAGACGCGATGATCGGCGCGGGAGGCGTCTTCTCAACGTTTACCTTCCCAAATCTCGCCCAAGCCACCGGTCTTAATGATTCGCAAACAACCGGCGGGTCCGCTTTCTACGCTCGGCGCCTCACCAGCAGTCAGTATATTGGTGTCGGATATCAATACTCGCGGTATATCTCCTTTTATGCGAATGAACCATTCGATACTCAAGTGCACTCGATCGCTCCTTACTACACGTTCTCCTTGGGTCACAGGCTCTCGTCTTCCTTGTCGGCTGGTATCGCGCACTTTAGCAGCGTCGAGTCGAACCTCCCTGCCTATGCCTCATGGTCACCGACGGTAAGCGCAAGTGTCGGCTGGCAACAGAACAACATCGCAGTCGCAGCCAGCTACTCTCGCACCATCTCGGCCGGAGAGGGCCTGCTTGGCGCCTTCAGTTCAAGTAGCGTCAATGCCTCCGGGCACTGGCGGGTCGCGCGCTCCTGGAATATAGGTTTGGTGATGTCGTACTCGGCTTTCAGCAACGAGAGTTCGCTGCTCAGTTCGTCTTACCCAGGCGGAAACACCATTTCGGGGCAAGCTTCGATTCAGCGTGCAATCAGCGAACACTTCAACGCACAAATTGGATATCAACGCCTTCACGAGAGCTACCGCGCAATCACCGTCATATCCAATGATCCTGACAGCGATCGGGAGTTCCTATCCATCACCTACCAGATATCAAGACCTATTGGACGATGAAAATGCCACAAGACCCTGAAGAGCAAAATTCGGAACGGCCTGACTTTCAGCGCTACTTCGACCTGATCCGCCGCCGTCACATGCAATTCTTAGTGCCCTTGTTTCTGGGTTGGCTCGCCGTATGGGGATCGAGCTGGGTGCTGCCGGCGCGGTATAAGTCCAGCACGCTGATTCTGGTAGAACAGCCGACCATGCCGAAGGACTATGTCACTCCCAACATCACCGATGATTGGCAAGTCAGGCTTCAAAGTATCACGCAGCAGATTCTAAGCCGCACGCGGCTTCTTCTTATCATTGACAAGTTGCATCTCTATCCCAATGCGCGCAAGGCGTTAACACCTGATGAAAAAGTCGACCACATGCGCAAAGACATCGATATCGATCTTGTACGCGATCCTCAAACCGACCAAATATCGTCGTTTAGGATTTCATATTCAGCAGAGAATCCGCGTGTTGCCCAGCTAGTAACCAGCGAACTTACGGGCCTATTCATCAATGAGAATCTGAAGGTGCGCCAGGAGGAGTCTGAAGGCACAACCAAGTTTCTCGAAGACCAGTTGGAAGATGCGCGCACAACGCTCTCGAACCAAGAGGCGAAAGTCCGGCAGTTCGAAGGGCAGCACGAGGGAGAGTTACCGACCCAGCAGGCAAGCAATCTTCAAATCCTGTCCGGCCTGCAAGAACAGTTACAGAACGAACAGGACGCCCTCAGCGCCGCCAACCAACAACGCGTCTATCTGCAGGCCCTGATCGAGCAGTACCGCTCCCTCCACGGGACGACACGGCGCACCGACACTTCCGCTTCCGGTTTGGTGGTGCCTACAGATTTGCAATCGATCGATGAAGAGTTGGACAAGCTGCGAGCACAACTTGCCGACCTTGGCTCTCGCTATACGGATCGCTATCCGGATGTTCAGAACCTGAAGAGCCAGATTGCTAAGATGGAGGTCTTGCGAGATAAGGCCCTAGCGCAATCAAAGCAAAAGGCCAAAGACAGCAAAGCGCCGAACGCCGCCGCGAATGCAAGCGACGAAGCCGACTCCACCGATAGCGCCCCCACCGTGCAATTGCAAGGCCAGTTGCAGGCCAATCAGTTGGAGGTCGGAAACCGCGAGCGCACGATTGCCGAACTGAAAGTCAAGATCAACGACTACCAGACGCGCCTGAATGCAGAGCCCGCCACCGAGCAGCAATTGGCAGATCTGACCCGCGGTTATGACCAATCCAAGGCGAATTACGACGATCTGCTGAAAAAGAAAGAAGACTCCGAAATGGCCACAAGCATGGAGCAGATGCAGCAGGGCGAGCGATTCACCATGCTTGATCCACCCAGCTTGCCGGCAAAACCGGATTTTCCGAATCGACTCAAGTTCTGTGGCATTGGGCTGGGGGTCGGGCTGGCGCTCGGCGTTGCCCTGGTGGGCGGACTCGAATTCACCGACGGCCGCTTGTACAGCGAGCAACAGATCAAGTCCCTGCTTCAAATGGCCATAATCTCGGAAATTCCAGAGGTAGTGAATCCGAGGGACACTCGGAATCGGAAAAAAAGGTTGATGCTAGGATGGGTAATGGCAGCAATTGTTGTTGTCACCATTCTGGGCGGCACCGTCTTCAGCTACCTGCACGCGTAAGCTCCGTTTCTACATGTACAAGGCCTACTTCCATCTGACGAGCAATCCCTTCGAGCTCACCCCGGACCCGAGGTGCTTTGTCCCGACAAAGCGTCACGATGAGGCGCTTGCGGCCCTCTACTATGGCGTCCGGCGCCATAAAGGGCTCGTCGTAGTGACCGGCGAGGTGGGCACCGGAAAGACGTTGCTGCTTCGCTGCCTCCTTCGGTTGCTGGAGCAGAGCAGAGATATCGCCTACGCGTATCTGTTTAACAGCACACTGTCGCCCACGGAATTCTTAGAGTACACGCTCGCCGACTTCGGTCTCCCGGCTACCGGCAAGAATAAGTGCGAATTATTGCTGGATTTGAGCGGCTTCTTGGTGGGGCGCGGAACAAGGCAGTTGACCACTGTACTCATTGTGGATGAGGCTCATCTCCTGTCCACCGATACGCTGGAAGAGATCCGTCTGCTATCCAATCTGGAAACCCCCAACGACAAGTTACTGCAGATCATGCTGGTGGGACAGCCGGAGCTTGACGATAAGCTGGACTCCGTCGGACTCAGACAGCTCAAGCAGCGAATTGCCCTTCGCACGCAGCTTGGTCCGTTGAGCGCCGATGAGACAAAGGGATATATCGAGAAGCGGTTGCAGATCGCCGGGGCAGGTCCGAGATCGGCGCAGATATTTTCGCCGCACGCCATCGCCCGCGTGCACCGTTTTTCCCATGGTTTTCCCCGCCTGGTTAATACGATTTGCGAAAATGCTCTCATCACTGCCTACGCGCGGCGGGTGCCAACCATAACCGCTGACATCATAGAACAAGTGGCTAGAGAGTTCCGCCTCGATTCACCATTCCCCGCCGAAGGCGATGAATCGGACTTCCGTAACAAAATCAAACCCGTTCAAGCGGCGAGCATTCTGCACGAAAGACATGCAGCTTATCAAGAGCCTGTCGCAAACGGTTCTGGTTTGGACGCACATATAGCTGTTGAAGAGAGTGAATATGAGCCAAATATTTGATGCGTTGCTCAGATCGGAAGCGGAACGCGATGGAGCCGATCCTGTATCGCAGGCGGAGGCTACTGAGCTGTTGCAGCGCGTCGAGCGTCACGCCGCGTCGAAGTGGGCCTCTGCTATTCTGACGAACCAGCACGATGCCGCGATCGATCTGGAAGATGGTGCATCCTTCGGCGCTCCCACCGCGGCGCCCGCCGCTGCCGCTCTGGACACGTCTGGTGTTGCATATTCCGGGCAACTTGACGAGCGTCAGGATCCATTGAGTCAATTCAAGTCCATCTATGTCTCTCTTCCCGCAAACAGCCGGCTCGTCAGCCTCTCGGAGCAGGAGAATTCGGCCGCGGAAGCGTTCCGCCTTTTGGGTGTGCGATTGAGAGATCTCCGCCGCGCGCAACCTCTGAAGAAGATTCTCATCACGAGCAGCATCCCGCGGGAAGGAAAGAGCACCGTCGCCGCCAACCTCGCATGCGCCCTCGCCCATAAAACGGGAGAGAAGACGTTGCTGCTGGAAGGTGATGTGCGCAGACCCTCTCAAATGCAGATGTTCAATGTCGGATCCATTCCCGGTCTCTGTGAATGGCTGCAAAACGATCCAAATCTCCCGCCAAATGTCTATCGCCTTGAAGGGGCGGGCATCTGGGTACTCCCCGCCGGCAAAGCCCCAGCCGCCCCCTTGGAGCTGCTGCAATCCAAAAGGCTGCCCGTGTTGATCAATCAGCTGGGCGCCTGGTTTGATTGGATTATCATCGATTCTCCCCCTGTACTGCCGTTGGCCGACACCAGCATCTGGACGAGAATGGTAGACGGGATCCTTTTGGTCGCTCGCCAGGGAACCACTGAGAAGGAGCCTTTGGAGCGAACTTTGCAGGCGCTCGAAAAAGGAAAGCTGCTTGGCGCCCTGTTGAACTGCTCCAAGGCCTCTGCATACAGCAGATATTATTACCGCCCCACCACCGCCGCTTGACGGCCAGCCAGTTCGCCGCGCAAATCCGCGCGAACTGAATCCTTCTTTCAAAACAAAAGAGCAAGGGCAATTCTCTCGTTTCCCTGCGTACGAATAATCTCCGATAGGTTTAGTGCCTCCATACCGCTGCAGCAAAAACTCACACTGAAATTTATCAAATTGCAACCCGCGCCGCGGGATAACTGGAACGACAATTACCAAGAGAGGAGCACGAATTGACTATGCGAGGCGACGCGAATGCTTCACCCATGGCCGATCCTCTATTAGAGTCCGTCGCAGCGGCTGATAGCCTGCCTCTGGACGAAGAGACTTTCCGGCGGATGATTGCCATTGAGCGCAAGCGGACCGAGCGATCGAAGGCGCCGTTCCTGCTGATGCTGCTGGAAATCACCAGTCGCGAGAGCCCCGAGAAAGACAAGATAACTCTCCAAACGATCGTTTCCGCCCTGATGTCATCCAGCAGGGACACTGACATTGTCGGCTGGTACAAAGAGCGCGCGATCGTCGGCGTGATGTTCACGGGGCTGGTTGGGAGCGACAAAAACGCCATTGCCGACATGATCGTCGGAAGAGTGAGCGCCACGCTGCAAGATGAGCTGACGCGGGAAGCATTCGATCAAGTCAGCATCTCCTTTCACTTCTTCCCGGACGACTGGGATCATGACAAGCCCGGCCGCCTGAACAACCCGGCCCTCTATCCTGACTTACTCAATCACCGCAAGGTGAGGCGTCCGCTGCTAGTTGTTAAACGAGCGATCGATATTCTCGGCAGCGCCTTGATGCTCATTCTTTGCGCTCCGTCGTTTTTGGTTATAGCGCTCGCGGTCAAACTGTCGTCCAAAGGGCCGGTCTTCTTCCGGCAAAGGCGAGTCGGACAATACGGCCGTAGCTTTACCTTCCTCAAGTTCCGGACCATGTATGTGAACAACGACCATAGCGTTCACAAGGAATTTGTGACCCGCCTCATCGCCAGCCAGACGCAGTCCGGCCAGTCTGAAGGAGGCGAACCTTTGTACAAGATAAAAAACGACACGAGAGTTACGCGCGTGGGGAGATTCCTGCGCAGAACCAGCCTGGACGAACTGCCGCAATTCCTGAACGTCCTCTGGGGAGACATGTCGTTGGTCGGGCCCCGTCCGCCAATTCCGTATGAGCTTGCGGCCTATCAGACCTGGCACCGCCGACGGCTCTTGGATGTCAAGCCTGGGATTACCGGGCTGTGGCAGGTTACAGGACGCAGTACCGTAAAGTTCGACGAAATGGTCCGCCTTGATCTTCGCTATGCCATGTCCTGGAGTCCATGGCTTGACCTCAGGATCCTCATGCGCACGCCTCTTGCAGTAATAAAAGGCTCCGGCGCGTGTTAATTGCCGTCTCTTAACCTCGCAAGTGACAACTGATATTCGAGCCAAGAATTCATCTCTTGGGGGATGCGCATCTGCTCCCTCTCGCGTCTCGAGTTAAAGGCTGTTCCGAAAGAGAAGTACAAACATGAACTTTGGCGTAATCGGGTACGGCTATTGGGGCCCAAATATTGTTCGCAACCTGATGTCCCTGGATGGCTCACATGTGGGCGCAATCGCGGAGATCAGCCCTGCCGCACGCGCACGCGCACAAAAGGCCTATCCTGGCGTCAAGGTAACCTCCAACGCTTCTGAGGTGATCACGTCGCCGGAAATTGATGCTATTGCGGTCGTTTCCCCGGTCTGGACTCACTACGAACTTACCAAGGCGGCTCTCGAAAATGGGAAGCACGTCTTTGTCGAGAAGCCGTTCACGAGCACCGCGGCCCAGGGTGAGGAGTTAGTGAATCTCGCAGCTCAAAAGAACCTCACAATCATGGTCGATCACACGTTCCTTTTTACGGGCGCGGTTAAAAGGATTTCTCAGCTGATCGATGAGGGAGCCTTGGGAAGTCTCTATTACTACGACTCCACGCGCGTCAATCTTGGCCTCTTCCAGCACGACATCAACGTTCTCTGGGATCTTGCGCCGCACGATCTGTCCATCATGGACCACCTCATCAAAACCAGTCCCGAGGCAGTCGTCGCGACCGGCGAGGGGCATTTGAACGGTCATGCCGACGTCGCCTATATGACGCTCTATTTTCCTGAGAGAGTAATCGCGCACATCAATGTCAATTGGCTCTCTCCCGTGAAGGTTAGGACGACACTCATTGGCGGCGAGAAACGGATGCTGGTCTGGAACGACCTGGAGGCCGACGAAAAGGTCAAGGTGTATGACAAAGGGGTGCAGATCACAAGTCAAGAGGGCGTTTACGATCTCTTGGTGAGTTATCGGTCGGGCGACATGTGGGCTCCCCAACTGGAGCAGGTCGAAGCCCTTCGTCAGGAGCTGTCCTACTTTGTAGAATGCGTCACAACCGGACAGGAACCGTCCAACAACGGGCACGCGGGACTGCGAGTGGTTAAGATGCTTGAAGCAGCCAGCGAATCGCTCAGCAAGAGGGGCTCCCTCGTCTATCTATGAACTCTTATAACAGCATCTCAAGCGATGTAACGCTTGGGAAAGACGTGCGGCTCTCGAAGTTTATCAATCTATACGGGTGCCGGATCGGTGATGAGACCAAAATCGGCGCCTTTGTAGAAATCCAGAAAAACGCAGTCGTGGGCAGCCGCTGCAAGATCTCCAGCCACACCTTTATTTGCGAAGGCGTGGTCATCGAGGACGGCGTTTTCATCGGCCACGGGGTGACTTTTACAAATGACAGTTATCCTCGCGCCACCGCCTCCGATGGAAGGATACAGACAGAAGCCGACTGGAAGGTCGAGCGCACGATTGTCAGAAAAGGCGCATCCATCGGCTCCGGCGCAACCATTCTCTCGGAAACCAGCATCGGCGAAAACGCCATCGTCGGCGCCGGCAGCGTAGTCACCAAAGACGTCCCCGCGAACTCGATCGTGGCCGGCAATCCGGCCAGGGTCCTTCGCTATATCGAACTGAAAGTCGAGGATTGAAATGTCGGTTCATCCCAATATTCCCTTCTTAGATTTGATTTCTTCGCATATGGAGCTTGAGGCCGAACTGACCGCGGTATTTCGGCGGGCTCTTCACACTGCAGGATTCATCGGCGGACCTCTGGTCGAGAATTTTGAGCGCTCTTTTGCGTCGTTTTGCAATGTGAAACACGCCGTGGCCATCAGCAGTGGAACCGATGCATTGCGCTTCGCTCTTATGACCTGTGGCGTACAGGCAGGTGATATAGTTCTGACCGTTCCTCACACATTTATTGCGACCACCGAGGCTATCACGCAGGCCGGCGCGCAGCCCGAGTTCATCGATATCGACGAGCGAACTTACAACATTTCGGTCGACGAACTGCGGCGCTTCCTGAAGGAAGACTGCACGCGGAGCCAGAGCGGCAGGCTCATCAGCCGCCGCACCAATCGACCCGTTACCGCAGTTGTGCCGGTACACATCTACGGGCAGATGGCGGACATGGATCCGATCCTCGACCTTGCCGACGAGTATGGACTGACGGTAATTGAAGACGCGTGTCAGGCGCACGGCGCGGAATACTTCTCCAAGCGATTCAATAAGTGGATGAAGGCCGGATCCATGGGCCGCGCGGCGGCATTCAGCTTCTATCCCGGCAAGAACCTTGGCGCCTGTGGAGAAGCCGGTGCGGCCACCACGAATGATTCCGCAGTCGCGGACAGAATCAGGATGCTGCGCGACCACGGCCAGGCGAAGAAGTACTACCACGACATAGAAGGTTACAACGGGCGACTGGACGCCATTCAGGCCGGCCTTCTTGACGTAAAACTCGCTCATCTCGAAAAGTGGAACACCCAGCGCCGCGAGCGGGCGGCGGAATACAATCGCCTTCTGGTGGACAATGAATCGATAATTCGTCCGTATGAGCCTTCCTGGTCGCGGGCTGTATATCACCTCTATGTGATACGTACCGGCGACCGCGACGGATTGATGGAGCACTTGAAATCCGCCGGTATTGGAACGGGCATTCACTATCCGGTTCCCCTGCACCTTCAGAAGGCATATGCCTGGATGAACTACGACGCGGAGGACTTTCCCGTAACATCCCGAGTTGCCCGCGAGATCGTCTCTCTGCCGATGTTCCCGCAACTGACCTTCACTCAGCAGGCTCAAGTGGTCAGGGAAATCGACGTCTTTACCTCAAAGCTCCTTTCCAGGCAAGTGGCCAGCGAGCCCATCTCCCTGGCGGCGGAACTAACCGCGTAAGATCGAGGGATCATCGCAGAACTCTCTCTTACCCGATTCGGCGATCTCTACATGAGACGGAAGACCTTCGGTCTTTTCCTCGCCAATCGCTTCAGCCTCCAACGGCCACTCCAAAAAAGATTAAGACAGGAATTTCTCCCGCAGTTGAAAAGGGGAAAGTGCGTATGCAAATCCGGATCGAGTCGAAACACCTGGAAGACGTAGTTGTGGTAGTGCCTGAGATCTTTCAGGACAGCCGGGGCTTTTTCTCCGAAACTTTTCGCGCCGATCAGTTTGCGGCGCTCGGCCTGCCGACTCACTATGTGCAGGACAACCATTCGCAATCGTCTAAGGGGGTTGTGCGCGGGCTGCATTTCCAATGGGAGCCGCCCATGGGCAAACTTATGCGAGTGACGGCCGGAGCGGCCTTCCTCGTTGCGGTCGATATCCGCAAGGGCTCGCCCTCGCTGGGAAAATGGGTGGGCGTTGAAGTTACGGCAGCAAACCGGCGGGCTGTCTGGGCGCCCGCGGGCTTCGCTCGTGGTTTCTGCTCCCTGGTCGATGGCACGGAGATTCAATACAAATGCACGGGAATCTATAACGGCAAGGCCGAGTCCGGCATCCGCTGGGATGATCCCGAGATCGGCATTCAATGGCCACTCACCGATGTGATCGTTTCCGATAAAGACCGCAACGCGCGGACTCTCGAAGAGTGGCTTGCCTCTCCCGAATCGGATAACTTTCAATACTCCACAACCCACCAACCCGATTTCTCTATCCGGAGTTAAGTGATGAGACTGCTTATTGCTGGTGGCGCCGGCTATCTCGGCTCGGTGCTCATTCCAAGGCTTCTTGAGCGTGGCTACAAGGTCGATGTAGTCGATCTATTCTGGTTTGGGAATCATCTGCCGCGTCAAACCGGCATCCTCAATAAAGACATCTTTCAACTGACCGCCGAAGATCTCTCGCCATACGATCAGGTGGTGTTTCTTGCCGGCCTCTCGAACGATCCCATGGCCGAGTATTCACCCAGCAAGAATTTCATCTTCAATGCGGCCGCGCCGGCCTATCTCGCTTACATCGCGAAGAACGCCAAGGTGAAACGGTATATCTATGCGTCCTCGTGTTCCGTATACGGCTATACAGAGAACGAGCTCTACGACGAGACCCGCCCGGTCAGCTCCTCTTATCCTTACGGGATTTCCAAGCTGCAGGGCGAGCAGGCCGTGACTCAACTCACCAGCGACGACTTCTCCGTCATCTCGCTGCGCAAAGGGACGATCTCCGGTTACAGCCCTCGCATGCGGCTCGATTTGATCATCAACACCATGTTCAAGACAGCGATGAGAGATCGCACCATCACGGTAAACAATCCGTCGATCTGGAGACCGATCCTGAGCATTGAGGACGCCGCCACAGCCTACATACGGGCAATCGAGGCTAACTACAGAATCTCCGGCGTCTTCAATCTCGCCTCCGGCAACTACACGGTAGGAGAGGTTGGCGACCTTATCAAGAGCGCCGTCGAGGAGCGCTTAAACATTCGCGTCAGCCTGTGCATCAAGCACATTGAGGATTTCAGAAACTATAAGGTCAGCACCGATAAGGCGGCCAATGTCTTGAGTTTTCACCCTTCCGGAAGTGTCAAATCCATCGTAGATAACCTCATCGATAACATGGCTAAGTTCCAGGACTGGGATAACCCGGCCTACGCCAACATTCAGTGCTTCAAGGCTATCGAGAAGGAACTTGAGGTTCATAACATGGTCGGAGCTCTATGAGGATTGCGGTCGTCGGGTCAAACGGGCAATTGGGCTCCGATGTCGTTTCGGCGTTCTCCGCTCGCGGAGACCAGGTTGTTTCGGTTACCCACGCCGATCTCGAATTATCCGATCTGGATTCCGTCAAGGCCTGCCTCACTGCCGGCAACGCTGAATTGGTGGTGAACACAGCCGCCATGCATCACGTAGACCGCTGCGAACAGGAACCGGAAAGAGCATTCGCAGTGAACGCCGTCGGCGCGCGAAACCTGGCGCTTGCCACGCGGGAAATGGGAGCGGTGCTCGTCCATATCAGCACCGATTACGTCTTCGATGGCGCAAAAGGCAAGCCATACCTCGAGGATGACGCGCCCTTGCCGCTTAATGTCTACGGCAATTCGAAGTTAGCGGGCGAGTGCTTTGTTCGGACCTTGAATCCGAAGCACTTTGTGCTGCGCACATCGGCGCTTTACGGAAAACAACCTTGCCGCGCAAAGGGCGGTCGTAACTTTGTGGACTTGATGCTCAAACTGGGCCACGAGCGCGGCCGAGTTCGCGTTGTGGATGACGAGTTCGTCAGCCCGACATCTACGCTGGATCTGGCTCGTCAAATTGCGGCGCTGAGCGAATGCAATGCGTACGGTCTATATCACGCCACAGCCGAGGGAAGTTGTTCCTGGCATCGGTTCGCGAAGGAGATCTTCGCCGCATCCAACCTGCCTGTCCAGGTGGATGTTGCCGACCCCTCCGAATTTTCCGGCAAGGTCCGGCGGCCGCATTATTCGGTCCTGGAGAATCGGCAGCTCAAGTTAGCGGGGCTCAACATGTTTCAGCCATGGGAGTCAGGCCTCGCCGAGTATCTCAATGGCGCAACTTAGCCACATTTTGAGTCAAGCGCCATTAGTTCCACTGTCCAGCCGTCTCGATCCAACCATCCCGAGTTAGTATCTTTGGTGTCGGCTCCAAATCAGAGGCGAGAGTTTTCATTGGCGCCGCACCTTGGTTGCGTTCTGCATCCGGCAATGGCCCAGCTCGTCTGGAACACAAATTCACGTTGTCGTTTTCGCGTCGGCTCCGCCGAATAGGAACAATATCTTGAGAATTAGTATCTTCGGTCTCGGCTATGTTGGCACGGTAACGGCGGGATGTCTCGCTGCAGACGGACATCAGGTAATCGGTGTTGATCCTGTTCCGACCAAAGTTGATTTGATCAACCGTGGGATATCGCCCATCGTCGAGCCTAATATCGACGAGATTATCCAATCGACCGTCAAGAATGGCCGACTGCGCGCCACTCACAGTTGCAGCGAAGCGATTGACGAAACCGATCTCTCCTTTGTTTGCGTAGGTACTCCAAGTCAGGCCAACGGCAATCTCGATGTGCACTTCATCCGTCGAATCTGCGAGGAGATCGGGCAGGTTCTTAAGGCCAAAAGTGCGCGACACACAGTTGTCATCCGCAGCACCGTCTTGCCGGGTACGATGCGTACAACTGTGATCCCTACCCTTGAGGATGCTTCCGGAAAGAAAGCCGGAGAAGCTTTCGGAATCTGCGTCAATCCTGAGTTTCTGCGTGAAGGTTCGGCCGTGAGGGATTTCCGCTCCCCACCGAAAACTGTAATTGGCGAGTTTGACTCGCGCAGTGGAGACGCCCTCGCTAGTCTCTACGAAATGATAAGGTCGCCGTTGATACGAACCGATTTGGAGACAGCTGCAATGGTCAAGTACGTTGACAACTGTTGGCATGCCTTGAAGATCGGCTTTGCAAACGAGATAGGTACGTTATGCAAGTCTCTTCGGATCGACTCGCATGGGGTAATGGACATCTTTTGTCAAGACCGGGTTCTCAACATATCGCCTGCTTATCTGAGACCCGGATTTGCGTTCGGCGGCTCGTGCCTGCCCAAAGATCTTCGGGCCCTGTCCTATCAGGCTAGATCGCACGATCTGACAATGCCGATCATTACTTCTATACTGCCGAGCAACGATAGCCAGATTGCACGTGGCATGCAGCTCATTGTGGAAAAGGGCAATAAAAGAGTTGGAGTTCTCGGTTTCAGTTTCAAAGCTGGAACGGATGACCTTCGCGAGAGCCCCGTCATTGAAGTCATCGAGCGACTCATCGGCAAAGGCTATGATCTTCGTATCTACGATAGAAACGTAACACTTGCCCGCCTCATGGGTGCGAATCGCGATTTCATCCTCAACCGAATCCCTCATATATCAAAGATTATGGTCGACGAAATCGACGCCGTCTTGAGTCACGCCAACACTGTCGTAATCGGCAACAATGATCCGGAGTTTGCGGAGGTAGCAGCACGGCTTCGGGCCGATCAAATTCTAGTGGAATTCTTTCGGGTCACCAAAGATGGAGGCGCGAATGGTAACTATGAAGGCATCTGCTGGTGAGCTTCGTGGTAGATCTGAGTTTGGGCAATCCCCTTGAGGAGTACTTTGGCGACTCTTATTGAGAAGGTCTTTTGAAGTCACGAGAAGGGCAAATGTCGCTATTAAAATTCCGACTATTGTCGCAGTCGGCGGTTGGGAAACTGTTATGCTTCTTTTGAGTAATGCGAAAAGGAAGCGGACTCTATTCACCGATGCGGACCGCTATCAGAAGGTGAAGTCGTGTTAGGAAAGCGAAAGGTATTGATAATCGTTGAGAATTTATCTGTTCCCTTTGACGATCGTGTCTGGAAGGAAGCCGTCACGTTGCGCAATAATGGCTATATTGTCACTGTGCTCTGTCCCCGCGGTCAAGGTCATGACAAGGGCTATGAATTCTTAGAGGGAGTTCATATATACCGACACCCGAAGTTACACGAGGGAAATGGCCTATTCGGCTATTTATGGGAATTCGGTTGGGCATTGTGTTGGGAACTCCTGTACACGTGGTGGATTTATTTTCGACGTGGTTTTCATGTCCTTCAGGGCTGTAATCCTCCAGACGACATTTTTCTTGCAGCATTGTTTTTTAAGACATTTGGAGTGAAGTATATCTTCGACCACCATGATGCAAACCCAGAGCTTTACTTGTCGAAGTTTGGCCGCGAGGACATCTTATACCAGATCCAAGTCTTTCTGGAAAGAGCGACCTACTTCTTCAGCGATGTTGTGATCGCCACTAACGATAGTTATCGGGACCTAGCAATTAAGAGAGGCAAGCGCGATCCGGAGGATACATTCGTGGTGCGCAACGGTCCTGATTTGGCGAAATTCAAAGCCGTGCCTCCGAATCCGGCGTTGAAATACGGGAAGGCGCACCTCGTCGGATATGTGGGAACCATGAGTACGCAGGAAGGACTTGAGATCCTCTTGGACGCTGCGCTGCATCTTAAGGCATTGGGGCGACGTGACATACATTTTACCTGTATCGGCGGGGGACCGGGATTAGCGGGGTTGCAGAGAATGGTAGAGAAGAAAGGTCTCGGCGACATGGTTAACTTCACCGGCAGGATTTCTGGAGAACAACTGTTGGAGATACTTTCAACGGCAGATGTATGTGTCAATCCAGATAGACCCTGCCGAATGAACGACATCTCCACAATGATCAAGATAATGGAGTATATGGCACTGGGGAAACCTGTTGTTCAGTTTGATCTCAAAGAGGGCAAAGTCAGTGCAGGAGAAGCTTCTCTCTATATCCAGAAGACCGGATTGGCTAGCGACTTCTCTGCCAAGATCCTTTGGTTGATTGAACATCCTGAGGCGCGGAAGACAATGGGCGAATTTGGGCATAAGAGAGTTGTCGAGACGCTGGCATGGGAACATTCTGTCGATAACTTACTCGCTGCCTATGAGCGCGCCTTCAGCAAGAGAGCGTATGGGTCCTGCCCGATTCCGGAGGGCAGCTAGCCGTCTTTTATAGCTTGCCCTAGCAAGGCGGTGCAAGCGCACAGCGACCTGCGGTTGACGTCTCGGGTCGTTAAACTGAACGAGCTTGCACGAAGGATTAATGGGGATGGTCTTGGTCCAATTTGGCAAGGTTTTAGTGCGACGAATATTCGCCGCAACAGCGTTTCTTTCTTCATTTTTGGCGTTGACTTCCTGCTGCTATGGATCTGATTTTGTCTTTATCCGGTCGAATCACGGCGTATCTGCAGAGCAGGAAGAGATGCAATCTGCCGCGAACTTTTACGGGCTCACACTTAGAGTTGTCACAACGAGTTCCAGCGCTGACAATCCCTCCATTCGAAAGGCCGTCGAACGGAAAGAGACTATTGGGGTCGTCATCGATGCAGATGCCTTGTCCGCCGTTAATGAGAACGCATTGCTGCGCGCTCTGGGTAGTAAGACTGGTGGCGATACTCCGTTGCTTATTCTGGGCATCGGACCCGACTCTATTCAAGACTCTTTGAAAGCTTGGTCCGGTGGCGGAGTCACCCGATGCGCCACAGTTGAAAGCTCGCCGGATTCCCAATTTACGTTTGGCCGCTTCAACGGAATAACCGAGCAGCTAGCGAATCTTGACGTTCTGTTTTCCGCCAAAAACGCATCGTACCTTGCTCTGAAGGACAATGGCACCACTAAACCGATTGAAAGCATTCGGGACGGGAGAAGGACTTTTCCCGTTTTTGTTGAAAGCACGATCGGGAGGCAGAGGGTTTTCCTAGCTTCTGCGGCAGCCCAAAGAGAGGATGCCATCGGCAGCCAGGATCTCGTCAGTGCATTTCTTTGGATCGCACCGGCCATGATCTTCACAAAGTTTTGCGCGGGCGACTCAGGGTGGCACACACTCCGTTATTACGCAAACTTCACGATCGACGACCCGTGGTTGCGTGAGCCATACGGATACGTCAACTTCCACAGCCTTTTGCAGGAGATGGAGAAGCATGACTTTCACACCACGATCGCATTCATACCCTGGAACTACGATCGCAGTCAGCCAAATGTCGTTTCGCTCTTTCGAAATCATCCGGATAGATTTTCGATCGCAATTCACGGAGATAACCATGATCACAAAGAGTTCACGGACTATCGAAGCAAACCGTTAGTCGCTCAAGTCATCGACCTCAAGCAAGCCTTGGCTCGAATGGAACGATTTCAGGCGTTGACGGGGATTCCTTACGACAAAGTGATGATATTTCCCCACAGCATCGCACCAGAGCAAACCCTGGGCGCGCTCAAAATGTACAACTACGTGGCCACCGTCAATTCGTCGAACGTTCCCCAAAACGCGACTGCCGCTACAGGCCTGTCAGCGGTTTTGAGGCCAGTTACATTGTCCTTTGAGGGATTTCCAAGCATTCGCCGATATCCCGCAGCTGTGCAAATTCCGGAAGCTTATATCGCAATAGATCAGTTCCTTGGCAACCCCGTCTTCTTTTACGCCCACTCAGATCTTTTCTCACAAGGCATCGGCGCATTCGATCACGTGGCCGACGAGGTAAACAAACTGGAGCCGGCAACTGAATGGCGCAGTTTAGGCGAAATCGTAAGACATCTCTATCTCGTAAAACTGAGAGACGATTCGAATTACGATGTTCTGGCATTGTCGAACAACATTTGCCTGGAAAACACAACTGGCCGGAACTCGACTTATTTCGTACAGAAGCAGGAGAGTGGCGGTCAAATGATTGGTTCCGTCACTGTGAACGGCCGAATCCAACCGTATACTCTTCAAGAAGGTAAAATCGGCCTTCAGGTGTCGATCCCGCCGGGTGGAACGAGTTGCGTGGCGATCCAATATGCAAACGATTTACAATTGGCCTCGATAAACCCCTCACACGACTCTTTTGTCGACTACTTACTTCGGATTGGATCGGATTTCCGGGATATTTATTTGGCGAAGTCCAGCGTCGGGCTCGCGGTCATTCGCTTCTACGACGAGCACTTATTGACGCCGACGGAAGTTATTGGCGGAATGTTTCTCTTACTAATCGCGATAACTTCTGTGGTCCTCCGGCTGCGGATATCTGCAAGCAGGCGTCTTCGATCGAATCGGGACCATCTATGCCGCATCGTACAGTGAGTTTCCGGGCGGAAAGAACTGGCGGCGAAAGCGACAATGCACGCGATCGCGACGAACTTGACGAAGGCGTCCCCAAAAGCGACAGCAACCAAGGCAAAAAGATGAATCCAAGATACATCATAGTCACCCCAGTTCGCGATGAGGAGAAGTACGTCGAATCAACCATTAAGTCGGTTCTTCGCCAAACAATCGAGCCCGCTGAATGGGTGATTGTCAACGACGGATCTACCGACCAAACGGGAGACATTGCTGATCGCTATGCGGCACAGTATTCATGGATTCGAGCCGTGCACCGCCCTAATAGGGGATTTCGGAAATCCGGCGGCGGAGTGATGGAAGCCTTTTACGATGGCTACAATGCGATTCTCTGCAAGGACTGGGATTTTATCGTGAAGCTGGATGGAGACCTGAGCTTTTCGCCGGAGTATTTCGAGAGATGCTTTGATTACTTTCGCCAAGACACTAAACTAGGGATCGGCGGTGGTGAGATCCACCACGACATCGATGGACAGTTGAAGCTCGAGGAGAATCCACGTTTCCATGTCCGAGGAGCGACCAAGATCTATAGGAGAGCATGCTGGGAGGCCATCGGAGGACTTTGGCCTGCCCCCGGGTGGGATACGATTGACGAGGTCAAGGCCAACATGATGGGCTGGAAGACCTACGCCTTCCGGGATCTGCAGCTCTTTCATCATCGCTTCACGGGATCTGAAGACGGATTATTTCGGGACAGAGTGAAGCACGGCGTCGCCTGTTATGTTTCTGGCTATCACCCGCTCTTTGTTGCCGCCAGCTGCGCACGCCGGCTAAGTCAAAAGCCGCGAATTGTTGGCTCTATCGGAATAATGTACGGATTTCTTAAGGCTCATGTTACCCGGCCACTGCGATTGAAGGATCCGTCCTACGTCGCTTACATACGAAATCAACAACTAAGACGACTCTGCGGGATGCAGACAATCTGGAGGTAATTTCCTGATCGTCCGGTTGATACACTATGTGCGGAATCTGCGGAAAACTCGCGTTCGATAACGAGAAGACGATCTCCCCGACGCTCGTGAAGGAGATGGCGGACTCGATCCGGCATCGGGGTCCCGACGACGAGGGGTACTATGTCTCGGGGCCGGTCGGCCTCGGTTTTCGCCGGCTATCCATCATTGACCTTCAGAGCGGCCACCAGCCGCTTTCAAACGAAGACGAATCAATCTGGATCGTCTTCAACGGAGAGATTTACAACTACCAGGATCTCCGCACTCATCTTCTGGGCAAGGGGCATGTATTCAAAACGCGGACCGACACGGAAGTTATTGTCCACCTATACGAGGAATTGGGCCCTGCCTGTTTGGAAAAGTTGCGGGGAATGTTCAGCTTCGCGATCTGGGACCGAAATGCCAAGACACTTTTCTTGGCGAGAGACCGGGTTGGAATAAAGCCCCTCTATTACCATCTGACTGACAATTCGCTGGTGTTTGCGTCGGAGATCAAAGCAATCCTTGCGGATCCGTCGGTTAAGAGGGAGATAGATCCCGAACTGATCGACAGATTCCTAACGTTCTTGTATGTGCCCGGTGATGAGACGTTGCTTCGGGGAATCAAGAAGCTTGCCCCGGGGTACTATCTTCTGGTCAAGGACGGCCAGATTACGATCCGTCAATATTGGGATCTGAATTTCTCGGAGTCGTCTCGAGGCAAGAGTATCGAGCAGGCGGAAGCCGATCTTCTCGCATTGCTGTCGGAGACTGTCGACTTGCACATGATCGCCGATGTGCCGGTTGGAGTTCTCCTGAGCGGCGGGGTCGATTCAAGTGGCGTGCTTAGCCTCGCCATTGACCAGACCGATAAGAGGATCAGTACTTTCACCGTGGGATTTGCCGGCAAAGAGGTTGCCGATGAAAGACCTTTTGCGAAGCTAGCAGCGGAGAAGTTCGGCACACAGCATTACGAAATGACGATCACGGCCGGTGATTTTGCGGCCTTCCTGCCTAAGTACGTTTGGCACATGGAGGAACCGGTCTGCGAACCACCGGCCATCGCCTTGTATTACGTCTCCAAATTGGCGAGAGAACACGTCACTGTGCTTCTTTCCGGGGAAGGCGGTGACGAAGCATTCGCCGGGTATAGCAACTATCGGAATCTCGTCTGGCTGGAGCGCCTCAAGCGGGGTGGACCTTTGCTAAACGGGGCACTAGCCGGGGGAATTTCCCTTGCAAACTCGCTCTTCCACTTGTCTCGTTTCGCCAAATATGTGCCCTTGATGAGCCATCGCTTCCCCGATTATTATTGCGGCCGTACTTCAAATCCGCATCGGACCACTGGCAATGGATTGGGCCGCGTATACACTCCGGACTTTCTTAGATCGGTCGACCGTGAGCATAGCCTTGGGCCAGTGCGTGCGTTGCAAGCGCGTGTACGTGGCCAAAGCACGCTCGACGCAATGCTCTATATCGATACCAAGACGTGGCTGCCCGACGATTTGCTGATCAAGGCGGACAAAATGACCATGGCCAACTCGATCGAGCTTCGCGTGCCGCTGCTCGACCACAAAGTCCTGGAGTTCGCCGCGTCGCTACCGTCCAGCCATAAGCTCCATGGAACAACCACAAAATTTATCCTGAAGAAGGCTTTGTCGCAGAGAATCCCCACGGAAATTCTGAACAGGAAGAAGACGGGATTTCCCGTACCCTACGAGTCCTGGCTGCGGACAGATCTCAAAGATATGGTATGGAACGTGCTTATGGACCGCAGAACCATCGATCGAGGATATTTCAGCAAGGCTGGCATCGAGGGCCTGCTGCGGACTAGCTCAAACGGCAGCGACTGTTCGAAAGAGATCTTCTCCCTGCTAAGCCTAGAACTTTGGCAAAGAACTTTTCTGGAGAAGGAACAAGTTGTACTCTAGCGGAATTCGGAAGGCCGCGACGACTGCGGCCGCGGGCGCATTCTGGCGCATGCCTGGCTCCTTCGGTGCCGCGCGCATCCTCGGTCCTTCCTACTCGTTGCGATGCGTAGTTTTCCATAATATTTCGGCCGTGCGGACACCGTTCACGGCTGGAATCAGGGTAAGCATCTCCCCGGAGCGGTTCGAATCGGCGCTGAAGTTCCTCACCGCGCACTATACTCCCGTGCATTTGCAGGATGTTTTGACTGGCTGCGATGGCCGCGGGCTGCCGCCCCGCGCGCTGCTAGTAACCTTCGATGACGCCTATGCGTCGGTGGCCGAGTGGGGCGCGCCGCTTTGCCGCCAATACGGTGTCCCGGCCGTTTTTTTTGTAAACGCGGCGTTTCTGGATAATCGGCGACTGGCACCGGACAATCTTGCCTGCTACGTGGCAAACGTGCTAGGAATGGAGACGATCAATGCCGCTGTCCGAGCCGTTCCGGGTTACGAAACGCATGAATTGCGTTCTCTTACCGAAGTCTTTGGTGCCTTTTTTCCGGCTATCTCACCGGCCGACAGGGAAGTTTTTCTTGACGCATTGCGGCGATTCTCCGGTATCGACGAGACCCGCATCGCGAAGGAGGCAAAACTGTACCTGACCGGCAAGCAGCTTCGCGATTTGGCGTCTTTCGATTTTGAAATCGGGAACCATACCTATACGCACACGCACTGCAGGTCTTTCTCGGGGCAGGATTTCGATTCAGAGGTCGACCGGAACAAGGCGGAACTGGAGGCTGTGTCCGGAAGTAAGATCCGTTCCTTCAGCCAGCCCTACGGTTCTTCGAGGGATATCACTCCCGAGTTGGAGGAGCATCTCGAACGCTCCGGGCATGAAGCTATCTTCTTGAGCGAGAGTGTTGCCAATCCTCGAAGACCGGATCTGTTTCACCTCAACAGGGTCAGTATTTCCGCCGAGAGGGATGACGCTTTATTCTTTGAAATCGAGGTTATGCCTCGTCTTCGCGCGATCCGGAATCGGCTCTTTCAAGACTCTGCGCCCGTTCGGGACGCCCGAGTTCTTCCATCGGGCAACGGTCACAAATCGGTGGAGCTGGACAACTACGCAAAAGCAATCGGCAGGAGGAACCGTGCCTGAGAACCAGAAAACAAAGACTCGTGAAGAATTCCTGTTGGAGATGGATGAAATCCTCGGGCTGCGCGCTGGAACCCTTCGAGGCAACGAGAATCTGGATGAGCTACCGAACTGGGATTCGACCGCCCTCATCGGATTGATTGCCCTGGCGGAATCAGCGAACGATGTACACATCTCTCCCGACCAGGTAATTGGCTGTTCCTCCGTTGCCGATCTGCTGCAGTTGGCTCAAGTGGAGAGCAGCTCTTCTTAACGGCCAGAAAACTGAAGACGTTGAAGGGTTGCCGTCATCCGAGCAGCAGATAAGATCACGTCATTTTCAAGGCTGTGCTGAGCGGATCGCTCTGCAACGCTCGGTTATCCTCGTAGGAGACTCGCATTGGCATCGGAAGCAAAGGCGACGCAGGCGGAGAAATTAAGGGAGATGCGGTTCCCTATCGTACCCGAGAAAATCTTGCGAAAGCGCCATTCCCTGAAGAGAGAGTTGCTCGCGCAACCGAATCTCCTGCCCACACGCATCGCGATTCTGGGCGGCTCGACGACAACTGAAGTCAAAAGCATGCTGGAGTTATTCCTCCTGGCGCAGGGAATCCAGCCAACGTTTTACGAATCCGGGTATAACCAATACTCCGAGGACATCCTGTTCGAAAACCCGGACCTGATGAACTTTAAGCCCGATGTGGTCTTCCTGCACACCACTTGGCACAACCTATCGCAGTTTCCCGAATTGGCGGAGACCGAAGAGGATGTCGAACAACGTGTCC
The DNA here is from genome assembly GCA_963770555.1 of uncultured Acidobacteriaceae bacterium. Lineage (GTDB taxonomy): Bacteria > Acidobacteriota > Terriglobia > Terriglobales > Acidobacteriaceae > Telmatobacter. The sequence continues at coordinate 1,567,547 of CAVYQC010000004.1, read as the reverse complement.
GAAAGGAGGCAGCGCGGTTCGAAACTTTATGGGAAAAGATTCACTCGAAGCTCGGCGCGCTAATCATCCAGAATAACTTTGACCTGCCACGGCTGAGGCCGTTGGGGAATCTAGAAGCAGCCGAATCCTTCGGCCGCGTCAATTTCCTGATGAGGTTAAACAGCGAATTTGCGAGTTACGCACGGAAACATCCACGCTTTCTCATTAATGATATTCACTATCTCTCCGCGCAAGTTGGACTGGACGCTTGGCACGGTCACACCTATTGGTACAACTTCCACATGGCCGTCAGTCCCATTGCGACGGTAGCCCTGGCGCAAAACGTAGCTGCTATCGTCAAGTCGGTTTACGGAAAGTCCAAGAAGTGCCTTGTTCTCGACCTAGACAATACCCTCTGGGGCGGAGTGGTTGGTGACGACGGTGTTCAGAACCTTATTTTGGGCCGCGATCATCCAGTGGGAGAAGCCTTCCAGGACTTTCAACAATACGTGAAGGATCTGGGACGGCGGGGCGTAGTCCTGGCGGTATGCTCGAAGAACGACCTCGATAACGCGAAAGAAGGCTTCTCGCACCCGGACAGTGTATTGAAACTGGGCGACTTTAGCGCATTCAAAGCAAATTGGAACGCGAAGCCGGCCAACATCCGCGAGATCGCAGCCGAGCTCAATATCGCCCTCGACAGCCTTGTGTTTGTCGACGACAACCCGGCCGAGAGGGCTCTGGTTGCGGACCAACTACCCGAAGTTGCGGTGCCAGACGTGGGCTCCGATGTCACCCGGTTCGCGGAGATACTTGAAGCCGAACATTACTTCGAGGTACACAAGCTGGTCCAGGACGATCTCAATCGTGCGGCCTACTATAACTTGAACGCACAGAGGAGCGCACTTCAGTCCGAATTCAAGGACTATGGGGAGTTTCTCGAGTCCCTCGAAATGATCGCCGAAATTGCCCCGTTTTCCTCGATGTATCTCGAGCGAATTACACAGTTGATCAACAAAACGAATCAGTTCAATCTGACTACCAGACGGTATACAACAGCTGAAGTCGAGGCCATCGCTCAAGATCCGATGTTTGTGACGCTTTACGGCCGGCTGGCCGACAAGTTTGGTGACAACGGTCTGGTTTCGGTGCTGATCGGGCGCACCGTCGACGATGCGCTTGAAATCGACATTTGGCTGATGAGCTGCCGCGTGCTCAATCGTGAAATGGAGCTGGCAATGTTCGATGCCCTGCTGGAGCAATGTCAGGCTCGCGGTATCCGCACCATTGTCGGGATCTATATTCCATCGAATAAGAACAGCATGGTCGCAGATCACTATCTCAAGCTCGGTTTTACTGCAGTCGAAGGGAGCCCAGAGAGTTTGCAATCTTGGCACTACGACCTGCCCCAAAGCTCGCGGGCGAAGGCGCGTCATATTGAGAGAACCCCGAATTCGGCCTGCGCGATTGTTGAAAGTGGACTAACACCGGACCCGAAGTCTGTGTCCGTTCAGTCGAGAGAAGTCCCCAGCGGATCGCAGTGCCTGGCGTCCCACTAGCAAAGCAAGTAACCTGCGCTTCAGGCGGCCACGGTCCGATTCAATCCAAAATGCTTAGCTCTAATTGGCAAATCGAAGTGGATCAAGCAACATCCGCGGAATGGTCGCAGATGCTCGACTTATTCGACGACGCCAACATTTATCAAACGGCTGCGTATGGAGAAGTCCGCTGGGGCGAGAAAAATCTAAGCCGCATCGTACTAAAGCGAAACGGCGAAATCGCGGGAATCGCTCAGCTTAGAATCATTCGTCCAACTCCGCTCAAGTTCGGCATGGCTTATCTACGTTGGGGCCCGATTTGGGTACAGCGCGGCAGGCCATTCGATCCCGAGGTTCCCGTCTACTTGGCCCGCGCCGTCGAAGACGAGTACTTGAAGAAGAGGAAACTCTTCGTGCGCATTCTCCCCAATGCCTTCTCCGGTTCGCCGCGGGCGGAAGTGTTTCAGTCGGCTTTTTCGAAGTTTACGCGCGAGACCAACGGTCCCGGTGATTCATATAGGACAATTGTCATGGATGTTACTCCGCCGCTGGAAGAGTTGCGTAGCCGACTCGATAAGAAGTGGCGAAACCAGCTTTCGCGTTCAGAAAGAAACAATCTGGCAGTCATTTCCGGGTATGGGAGCGAGGACTTCCGTACTTTCTGCGAGATCTATTCCCAAATGCGCGAGCGCAAGGCATTTGAAACAACCGTCGATGTCGACCAATTCGGACGCATTCAGGAGGCGCTCCCCGAATCCCAGCGCATGCGAGTTCTGATCTGTAAGGATAAGGGCGTGCCTGTGGCTGGCTTGGTTGCTTCGGCGATGGGCGATTCCGCCATTTACCTCCTTGGCGCCACCAGCGATGCCGGATTGAATTCCAAAGGCGCCTATCTCTTGCAATGGGCTGTTATTCAATGGCTCAAGGAACGGGGTGTCAAGTCGTACGATCTTGGAGGCATCGATCCCGAGGGAAACCCGGGCGTTTATCACTTTAAGAGAGGGCTTTCGGGCATCGACACTTGTCAAATTCAGCCTTACGCCGCCTCAAACAGTGTCTTCTCGTCCGGGTTAGTCAAGGCGGGATTGGCCGTGCAGCGCGCGTTTGGAGCTTCCGCAAAACCGCGCCACCCTGCTCGCTCCCTCAATCAGCCCGCGGCGGGAAGTTAAAAATATGTCTCCTTTAACTTCGCCTGTAGAACTATCCGTCGTCATCGTCGCTTGGAACGCGCGCCACTATCTGGAGTTGTGCCTCGAAAGCCTAGCCAAAGCTCCGCCGCGGCGCAGCATGGAAGTGCTCGTGGTCGACAATGCGTCCGCCGACGACACTATCGAAATGGTCGAAACCAAGTTTCCATGGGTCACGTTGATTAAGAGCAAGGAAAATCTGGGCTTCGCCAGGGGAAACAACGTGGCCATCCGGCAGTGCCAGGGACGCTATATCGCGCTGGTCAATCCGGATGCGATTGTTTTTCCAGGTTGCCTGGACGCGCTGGCGGACTTTCTCGATCGGAATCCGAAGGTTGGCGACGTGGGGCCACGCGTCTTCAATCCAGACATGACTCAGCAAAGCACCTGCCGGCGGTTCCCTACGCTGTGGAACAATTTTTGTTCCGCTACTCACCTCGAGCGCATATTCAAGGGCCGCCGGTTCTTCGCAGGCGAGCACATGTTCTACTTCTCACATGACTGCACGCTCGCCGTCGATGTCATTGTGGGTTGTTTCTCCATGATTCGTCGAGAAGCGTTTGATGACGTGGGACTGCTCGATGAGGGGTTGTTCATGTACGGCGACGACGTGGATTGGTGCCGGCGTGCGCGCAATGCCGGGTGGGAAGTGATGTTCTATCCGGGCGCGCAGGCGATCCACGACCGAGGCAAAACCACAGCTCCGTTTCCCGAACATTTTGCCGTCGCGCAGCAGCACTCGGTGTTGCGCTATTGGACCAAGCACCATTCATTCCTTGGTGTGCTCGGAATCCGGAGCATCATGCTCTTCCATCATTTGCTGCGCTACGTGACCTCGGCTCTGTACAGCTTAGTGCATTTTCGGAAAGGGCCGCAAAGCCGTGTCCGAAAACGAGTGAGCGGCGCTTGCCTGCGCCAACTACTCTTCGGCGTCGTGCCCCGGAGGCCCTAGCAGCAAGCGGCGGCATGAGCATTTCGAATTCAATCTCGCGTTTCGCGGAGTATTACAAGCGTCATGGCTTGGCGGCCACGATGCGCCGCGCCGAACTGGCTGCAAAACGCGCGATTGTTGCGGGCCGCATGGTGGTGTTCTATTGCGACCTCGATCAGCGAAAACTGCGCTCGGTCAGCATTCCCAAGACATTCTCAATCGAACGTGTCAACGCGCCGACGGAATTGAGCGCGGAACATCTGGCGGAAATGACCAGCTTCTGGAATCCAAAGCTGGCCGACCGAAATATACGGGAGCGCCTCGAGAAAGGCGCATCGCTTTGGATGGTCGAGTGCGAGTGCCGGCTTGCAGGCTACGGCTGGACGCTGCAAGGACAGGCAATCGAGCCCTACTATTTTCCCCTGACGCCAGGCGATGTGCAGCTATTCGATTTTTACGTCTTTCCCAAATTTCGGGGGCGGGCAATCCATTGGCTTCTCACCGGCCACATCCTGCACGCGCTGGCTGCCGAAGGCGCGTCGCGAGCCTTTGCCGATACCGGCGAATGGAATCGGGCGCAGTTGGCCTCGTTCAAAATGACTCCGTTTCGCCTTTTTGGGATGGTCAGAACCTACAATGTATTTGGCCATCTCTTGACCCGGTGGGTTGCAGGCCAGCCTGAAGGTAGGAAACAGAAGGACGCTGGGCGCCGGGAAAAGCCAATCGAAATGCTCAGGTCGAATGAGTAGTTCATCCTTGCAGGACCTCCACCCTCCCGTTCGAGTCAAGCTCCACCACGTTGGCTTCGTGCTGGCGTCCATCGAGGAGAGTGCGGAAAGCTTCGCGCGTTCTCTTGGCGCAACCTGGGACCGAAACATCGTCTTCGATCCTCTCCAGAAGGTTCGCGTGACATTCCTCGGGGGAGCGAACGCCACCGACCCCCTGATCGAGCTGGTCGAGCCCGCCGGGCCCGATTCCCCCGTTTCTCGATTCCTGCGGGGCCGGGGCGGCTTGCACCACCTGTGCTACGAAGTGGACGACTTGGAAGCGCACCTCGCGTTCTGTAAATCGGTCGGTACCATCGTTATCCGCCCCCCCGTCCCGGCGGTGGCCTTCGGCGGGCGCCGCATCGCCTGGGCCCTCACAAGAAAGAGGTTGTTGGTGGAGTTCCTCGAAAGCCGGGAGATTCCATCGCGGATTGACACCCCGCCGGGCGCGCCGACCTGATCCCTGTTCCAAATTGGTTAGCCAAACCACCCGCTGTCCCGAACTCGACCACCCTTTGCAAATCATGACTCTGGTGACATTGACACTTGGATCCATCCAAAAGTAACCTAAAGTAACCTAAGTGCGAGACAGCAACTTGACGATAGGTTGGCTAGAGGTGACGTCCATGGTAAAACTACTGCGTTTTGTGGTCTTTACGGCATGCTTTTTGAGCGCCGGAGTGGCCTTTGCACAGGGTGGTGCATGCCCAACCGTGGCGAGTTATCTAAGTCTCACAACCGGGTCGCTCGTCACGTTGTCGAGTCTCGGGGTGACCAGCTGCTTTTATTTCTCCAAATCGACCGGCTCCGACAGCAATGCCGGTACCTCGGAGACTTCGCCGCAGGCACATCTTCCTGGAATGCCGAGCTATACCGGCAAAATCACTCCAACGGCTGGTGAGGGATTCATTCTCAAGGGTGGAGATACATGGGTCGCGTCCGATCTCGATCTCTATTGGCAGTGGACGGGAAGCAGCGGATCGCCCATCTACATCGGCGTCGATCCCGGATGGCCTGCGAGCGGATGGACGCGTCCGGTGTTCACGTGTGGCGGAAGCGCTTGTTCCTATACTGCGAACGGTAATGGCTTCTATACGGATCAATCCAATATCCAGTACATCATGGTGGATAACCTAGAGATGACGGGCCTCCAGGAGCAGTGCTCCGGTGTAAATCCAAATTATTTCTCGGTCTATGGTTCCAACAATACGTTTGAGCATATCTACGCGCACGGATGGTCTCACGCCACGCAGGCTTGCGGGGCGACGGACGGCTCTGCCGTCTTCGCGCCAAGCACTTGTTGCGGCGGCGGCCTGAATAACACTTTCTTCTACAACGTGATCGACGGCTCGGATACGACCGAGGACATGATGCAAGGGTTTTTGTCGCCGCCCATCGTGTACGACAACGTGATTTCCTACGTCACGGACGGAATTCTCGGAGCATCAAATGACATCCACTCCAACTACATCGGCCCCATCGTTCTCTGCTATACGAGCGGCGGGTGTCACCAGAACAACCTTCAGAACTCCGGCCCGGCGAGCGGCAATTACATTATGATCTATGACAACATCATCACAGGTTCCCCAGCAGGTGGCGCGTCGAAACTCTGGATCGCTCAAGGCACCAATACCAGTTCTCTGGTTAGCTACGTCTTTAACAACCTGCTCTTTAACAACGTCACGGGAAACGATGTGAATATCTGCCAGATCGGGAGCGCCTGCGGCACGCACAACATCTTCAACAACACCTTCGAATGCGATACCGGGGCCTGCTCAGCGCCTACAGTTGGCGAGACCATGACGGTCAACTGGATCAACAATCACTGCATTAGTTCAGCGTCGAATTGCATCAATCAGCCGGGCGCGCCAGTGACGGTCAACATCACGACCAGTTTGAATGAGACGGTCTCGGTGGCGAATGGACAGGGTTATACGCAGACCGGGACCGGATATGCGTGGCAGCCGACGAGCACAAGCACCGCCACGCTGGCTAAGGGGACCAACGAACAATCCCTTTGCACGACAATTGGCAACATCAACACGACGGCCGGAATTGCATGCCAACATGAAACTAACTACTCGTGTACCTACAATACGGCCAACCACACGGTAAGCTGTCCGAATCTGATTCCGACTGCACGACCCCCAGCATGGGATATCGGGAGTTATCAGGTTTCGCCTGTACCGGCTCCGACAGGTATTGGGGACACCGTTTCTTCGCCAAACTGAGCCATACTCCTGCTGCAGCATCAAGGATCTGTGACTAAATACTAGACCGCTGGGCGCGCGCGAGCTGACTCCAGAGCGTGAGGATGCTCCGGTGCACTCGCGCCAAAGCAGTAGAGACGAGATCAGAGTTTAATCGATGCAAACTCCTAAAAATTGGGCCTTTGGTGGCGGCGCGTCCGAAACGATGCTCCATCCATTGGTGGCCCTCGCGATGCTGGTCACGATTGTGTTCATTCTGACCCTTCCGCGTACAAAGGTCATAGTGGCGTTCCTTCTGGCTTGTTTGACGATCCCGATCACACAAGTTGTTTTGATAGGGCCTCTGCACTTCCCTGTGTGGCGCATCTTGATCTCGACCGCATTGATCCGCACAATCCCACATACCGGGCGGGCAGCGGTGGGCAGGTTTCCGGGCGGATTTAACAGGCTGGACAAGGTAGTCATGCTCTGGATTGCATCGATCCTGGTCATGGGTTCCCTGCAATGGATGGAAGCGCAGGCCCTCATCAAGCTCTGTGGGGATTTCCTGGATTCGATGGGCTGCTACCTCGTGGCGCGATATTTCATTCCCGATCGTGAGGCACTTCGGCGCACGATCAAAGTGCTGGCCTTGATCTGCGTGATACAGGGCGCGTGTATGATGAGCGAACAGACCACCCATAGGAACGTGTTCGACTTTCTGGGAGCAAAAGAACCTGAATTAAGAAACGGTCACTGGCGTTCTGAGGGAGCTCTGGGTACGCTTTACGCCGGACCGTTTGCCGGGGTTCTGATTCCCATGTTTCTTTGGTTGTGGACCGAGAAGGGACCCAAGATAGCAGCGGCCTTGGGGTTGATTGGTGCCACTGCGATGGTGTTCGCGTCTCACGCAAGCACATCATGGTTGGCATACGGGAGCGCCCTTCTGGGGCTTTGCTTCTGGCCTCTCCGCAGACAGATGCGACTTATTCGGTGGGGAATCTCGGCTACTTTAGTGGGCCTGCACCTTGTTATGCACGGTCCCGTTTGGTCGCTCATCGAAAAAGTCGATATAACTGGCGGCTCATCCAGCTATCACCGCTACATGCTGGTGGATAATTGCATCCGGCACTTCGGCCAGTGGTGGCTTATTGGATTCAGGTATCCGGGCAGCTGGGGATATGACATGTTTGATCTCTGTAACCAATTTGTCGCCTGCGCTGTGTCGGGAGGTCTCGTGGGTCTGGTTCTCTTTATTATGGTCTACAGCCGGAGTTTCGGCATGATCGGGAACGCCATAAAGCGAGTAAGCATCGACCGCAGGAATGAATTGCTTCTCTGGTGCCTCGGGTCAACTCTGTTTGCCAATGTAGTGGCGAGTTTCGGAATCAACTATATGATACAGCTGCAGATGCTGCTATTGCCTTTGATAGCGTCCGTTTCCGTCGCCGCCTTCGAAGCCAGACAGACGGTGGTCCATGCCGCGAAGAAGCGAGGGAACTTGCAACCCGTCCGTTTGGGCGGCCCCTCCCGAGCCGTTCTGTCAATCGGCTAGACAACGCCAAAGGATTGGTCAGGTTCTTTCGTAGTTTGTGAGGGCGGAACATATGTCACCTTCAGCGGCTTGGGCCGTCGTAGACGGTGGGAATAGGTAGCCACTTCTAGTTGGCGAGCAAAGAAGCGCTAAAGCCCCGGCGTGGAAACCGCACTTGGTTGCTTCTCCTATCGGCGCGGTCGGCGCGAGATCGGTGGAACCGATGAATATCAGCAGTAGCCGAATTCGGGTGTTGTATAGCTTTCCCTTGAAATTGGGCGCAAGCAGGATCTGTAATACCGCATGGCAACAAGTGAGCGGCCTGGCCGAAGCTGGATCGGACTTGCTGGTTTTTCCGGCGTCTCTATCCCGGCCGGTTCCCGCCGGGGTAAGAGTTTCTCCCACACTGTCTTGGAGGAATTTTCGCCTCCCGTTTCGAGTAGTCGGCACGATGCGCGCTGTGGCCTTGCACGACCGGATTGTAGCGCGGCGAATCGAGAAACTGGCTGGAGACATAGACATTATCCACACCTGGCCAACGGGAGCGCTCGAAACGTTGAAAGCGGCGGCTCGTCTTGGCATTCCATCCGTACTGGAGAGGCCGAATGCACACACGGGGTTCGCGATGGAGGTCGTCCAAAGGGAGTGCGACCGGTTGGGAATTGTGCTTCCGCCCGATCATGAGCATGCCTTCAACGAAGCGAAGCTGCGCAAAGAAGAAGAGGAATACAGGCTCGCCACTCGGCTCCTGTGCCCATCGGATTTCGTAATCAAGACATTTCTTGAAAGGGGATTCGCAAAGGAGCACCTTGCCCGGCACATTTATGGATTCGACGAAAAGATCTACTTTCCTGACAATAGCCCTCGGGATCCTAAGCGGGGATTAACCATGCTTTTCGTCGGGGTCTGTGCAGTACGAAAGGGCTTGCACTTTGCTCTTGAGGCATGGCTCAAGTCTCCCGCCTGCCAGGATGGAACTTTTCTCATCGCTGGAGAATTTCTGCCGGCCTACCAGGAAAAGCTTACAGCAATGCTTGCGCACCCGAGCGTAAAGGTCCTAGGTCATCGGAACGACGTACCGGAGCTGATGCGCAATAGCGATATTCTGGTCTTACCGAGTATTGAAGAAGGAAGCGCTCTTGTGACGTCCGAGGCTCGAGGTAGCGGGTGCGTCTTGCTGGTATCAGAAGCCGCGGGCGCGATTTGCCGGCATATGGAAAACGCACTCGTTCACCAGGTCGGCGATGTTTCAGCACTCGCTCAACACATCACAATCTTGCACAAGGATCGCGCACTTCGGGAAAGGCTTCGTGCGGCTTCCATCGCAAGTATTTCCGAGATCACCTGGACGGCGGCCGGAGCAAGGCTCCTCGACGTATACCGCAAAACGATTGCAGACTACGAGACGGGAACGTCGAAAGAGGCCATCCCTTCGAAGCATCCGGTTTTTGCAGGAAGCTGAAGCCGCGACCAAGCTTATTGAGACCTGGAAGTCCATCTATGAATCCCAAAATATCCGTTGTTATTCCAACATATAACCGTGCGGCCAAGGTTCAAAAGGGTATTGAGAGCGTACTGACCCAGACGTTTACCGACCTCGAGGTCATCGTTGTGGACGACGGGTCAGCGGACGACACGGGGAACGCCATTGCGAGGACTTTTGGCGATCGGATCCGCTACTACTACCAGGCCAACCAGGGTGCCAGCGCTGCTCGGAACAAAGGAATCACCGAAGCACGGGGCGACTGGATCGCCTTTCTCGACTCCGACGATGAATGGGAACGCGACAAGCTGGAATGGCAGCTCAAGACTCTCGAGCGATTTGCCGCACAGTGCGGCGGGTGTTACACCGACGTTCGATTGGTCAACCACCCGGAAACACATACATTCTTCCAACTCGCGGAAGAGAGCTACCGGCACCAAGGAGAGATGGGTGTCGGCAAGGATGCCCTGAAACTGCTGATAAGACCAGGCGGCGCCGGCATGGTGATTTGTCTGTCCTCCTTTATGGGACGCGCCGACCTGATGAGGAAGACAGAGGGGTTCGACCTCAAGTTGCAGTATAGCGAGGACAGCGAATTTCTATTCCGGTTGGCGATGCTGACAAGCTTCTGTTACGTGAACCGCCCGCTTGTTAGGTTTGACCGCTCACCTGTAGAGCAACGCCATGTAGGAGTGAGCGCACAGTGGACCAAACTGGATTTTTGGCTTCGGAATAGCCAGTCCCGGCTCGAAGGGCTTTTGCGCTTTCGCGCGGGTTTGCCAAAGGAAGTCGTCGATCTTATTCAAGAGCAGCTGGGCTCAATCCACAGTGGCTGGGCGAATTGGTATCTGGCGACGGGACAATACGGAAAGGCGCGCGAAGCTATCTCGCGAGCGATGCGGCTGGATCCGACCTTCACTATCGCTGTGAAATGGTTTTTGACGTGGACGAGCCCCCGGCTGGCGTGCCGAGCGGTACGTTATCGTCAGGAAAAAAGTCCGGAGTCCATCGCCTGAGCAGGCCTTTCTAGAAACATGCCCATACATCCCATGAAAACTGATCACGAGCATAGCTTCGGTCGCCATATCATCACCTGCTTGGCAACAGCACTGGGCATCTGTGCTGCGGTAGAACTCACCTGTCTGTTCCTTGGGATAGCCCCCTTATTCACGCCGAATCTGCCGCTCAACGAAAAAATGCGGTTTCTCCGAGAACATCGGCCTGGCTCAGCACCAATCACGGTAGTCAGTGGAGCGAGTATAGCGCTCAACGACATCGACAGCGATATGCTTGAGGACGAAGAAAGGCGTCCCTTCGTCAATCTGGGGGCCAACGGCATCTCGGTGCCGAGCTCGGAACAGTTTTACCAGCAGTTAGCAGATCTCTACCCGGTACGTGAGGTTATTTTCGCCGCGAGCCCGGTGGAAATGAGGGATGCGTACCGTTCCGACGTCGAAGTGCCCACTCCTGTCTTTCGCCGCTACGTGCTGGGCAGGATGACGATGGCAGAAGAATTCACCTATCGCGACATTTCGGGACTAATGTCGTATTGGAAGAACTGGAGCGACTATCATAGCCGGACGTCGCCTACCTCCATGGCATTCACCAAGACGGGCGCCGTGCCTTTGGAAATCGATGTCGGTGCCGCAGGACCCCGGGCTGGAATTAGCGAAGCTCTTGACCTGAATCCCCACTGTACGCGCTGCATGAGCGATCTATCCCAATTTTGCCGTGACGTCCGGAGAGAGGGTCAGCCCTTCACCATAGTGCTGGGGCCGGTCTTACCTGACGTCATCGAACAAAACCCGAGAGTTCGCGCTGTCATCGCTGACCGCAAGGAACAATTTCGAACTGTGGCCGAAGGTTGCAATGCCCAACTGTTTGACATCACGGATTACGCCACTCTCGAAGATTCGTGTTTCGCGAATTCCCTCCATTTGAATGCACACGGTATGAGCGCGATGACGGCGCAATTGGTGCGTTTCAGACGAGGTGAATCGATTCCCAAAGGGATGACGTTAACCTGTGGCGGGCTTGATCTGGCAACAACATCCGGCAAGGGGCAGCGGGGATCATCGATCGCACGCCCTAATTCGGACTGAAGGTACGCACGTTTCACGTATCGGTCTTTATTGGTATGTAACTGAAATCACGCTGACTTCTTATGGTATTTTCATCGTTTAGCTTTCTCTTCATCTTTCTGCCGATCGCGCTCGTAGGCTACTACCTCGTGGCTAAGCTGGGGACAGACTACGCGGTCGGCTGGCTAGTACTGGCGTCACTGGCCTTTTACGCCGTTTGGAATCCAGCTTTTGTGATTTTGCTTGTCTGCTCCATTGCGTTCAATTTCGTGATTGGACGAGCGATGCTCGGGCGCGAGAGGAAAGAGGACGCGAAGTCCCGCCATCGTCTGCTCTTCATTGGGGTTGCGACGAATCTTTTTGTGCTTTTTTCCTTCAAGTACCTGGGGCCCATCCTGTCGTGGGGACATTCGATTTCACTCGTCCCCTCGCGATTCGACTTCAACATCATTCTGCCGTTGGGCATTTCGTTCTTCACGTTCACACAAATCGGTTACCTAGTTGACTGTGACCACGGTCGGGGAAGGGATCTCGATCTCATCCGGTACGCCGCATTTGTAACCTTATTTCCTCATCTCATTGCTGGACCCATCCTGCATATTCGCGAGATCGGTCCACAATTGCTTAATCCCGATACCTACCGATTGCAGTCCAAGAATCTATCCATCGGCACAAGCTATTTCATCATCGGATTGGCGAAAAAAGTCCTATTAGCCGATCCGCTGGCCGATGTCGTGAAAATCGGATTTGCGCATCCGGGCGATTTTGCGATGTTTGCGACTTGGTCGTATGCCCTCGGCTATTCGTTGCAACTGTATTTTGATTTTTCCGGCTACTCGGATATGGCCATCGGATTGGCCTACATGTTCGGGATCAAATTTCCGATCAATTTCGATTCCCCGTACAAGTCCAGAAACATCATTGAGTTCTGGAAGCGCTGGCACATCACTCTGACCCTTTATTTGACTTCCTTGCTCTACAATCCGATAGGCCTCTACCTCAACCGCCGACGGCTTCGTGCAGCGCAAGGCGCGCTCAATCGCAACGCTAAGACGGTTAGTGCTTTCAACTCTCTTGTGTTGATCCCAATTCTGATCACTATGACCCTTGCCGGAATTTGGCATGGTGCTGGACTTCAATTCCTCCTGTTCGGGTTGATGCACGGCGTGTATCTGATCATCAACCATGCATGGCCTTGGTTCGGTCCCAAGCCAAGTGCAAGGAACCGTGGAAGGTTTGTTGAAGCTGGAATCGCGGGGTTCAGCGTCGTATTAACCTATGTAGCGGTAGTCGCAACCCAAGTGATGTTCCGCGCGTCTTCGGTGGGTGCGGCGTTGCAGATGTTTGGAGGAATGATCGGGTTACACGGTGTCGACCCGATTCCTGTGCCAGGTACCGTAATGACGGTGCTCCAACATCTTGACCCGATACGCGTATTTCTTACAAAAACCCACCATATCCTGGCAGTTCCATCTGAGGATAGCACCGTAGCGCCAGCAAGCTTGATCCTGCGTTTCTTCATCGTTTGGGCGTTGCCGAACAGCCAGATGATCATGGCGAAATTCTCGCCAACCCTAACCGAAGCTAAACCCGATGCGCCGCGATGGCTTTTATGGCAGCCGACGGCGCGCTGGGCTTTGGCGCTCGGTTTGTTGCTCGCCGTTTCTCTGATGTCCCTCCAGCAGACAAAGGTGTTTCTATATTTTCAGTTCTAGATTTTCAGTTCTAGACACCCGATTGCGAGAGGGACAACCGAGTTTTCGGCGGTTTATAGTTATCGGCCAGATAGAGGAACTCTCTGGCATTCATGAGGCATGGTCTCTCTCACGTCTATAGTGGAGGCGTGTAATGAGAAGGGCCGCGACTCTAACGTCTTGACTTTGCATAAGGATACCCCAAAAAAGACATTTATGACGCCAACGAGTTTCCGGGAACGAATGGGTTTCGCACGTTTTTACTCCTCTATCAGGGGATACATCGATCGATTGGTGCTGGGAGAGAACCTCAGGGCAAAGACCACTCGTGGCGCGGCATCTCTAGGAAGCGCAAGCCTCGGCGAACAGGCAAGTCGATTTGCTCGGAACATGCTATTGGCGCGGCTTCTCGCGCCAAGCGCCTTTGGAACAATGGCCATAGTCATGTCTTCCGCGTCGATTGTCGGATCCCTTACCGACGTAGGATTGAGGGTTTCCGTCATTCGAAATCCAAGGGGAAGGGAGCCCGCATACCTCAACGCGGCCTGGTGGCTGGCGATGGGACGCAGTCTCGGTGTCTACGCTATTTGCTTCGTCATGGCTCCTTGGGTCTCCCGGTTCTATGGAAACTTAGAACTTTGTGCGTTGCTTCGCGTGGCGTTACTGAGCGCTCTACTCGAAGGGGCGATGAGTCCACGGTCCTGCCTACCGCAGAAAGACATGAAGTTCGGGCGCTGGGCTGCGATTACCAATGGAGGCGCCGTCTGTGGTGTCATTCTTACGGTGATTCTCAGTTTCGTTCTTCGCGACGTTTGGGCACTGGCAATTGGATATTGTAGCGAGAACGTTTTCAGGTGTTTGTTATCGTATATTTTGTGTCCTGGATTGCCCCGTTTTGGGTGGGACAGAGCCGCTGCTCGCGACCTCCTAACCTACTCGAGGGGGGCATACGGCTTGTCGTTTCTGAACCTGATCTTCACGCGCACGGACATTTTCGTTCTCGCCAAGCTCTACTCTCCCACAACGTTGGGACTGTATACGATGGCAGTCTACTTGGTCCAAACTCCAACAGGTTTCATTCAAAACATGGTGGGTTCAACACTTGTGCCTGCCTTTGCCCACGTGCAGGAGGACCACCAGCGCATCAACCGCGTCCTGCTAGAAGCTACTTCTTGGCTCATCACATTAGGGCTTCCGGCGGTCGTCGTCATTTGGTTATACGCCCCTTCTCTTCTCGGGGTCACCTACGGGGTCAGGTATTTGAAATCCGCTGGCCCCCTGGCCGTCGCCGCGGCGGTCGCGGCCATTAGTATCCTCAATGGTGTCATCACAGACGTTTTTTCTGCTTTGGGCCGACCAGCTCTGCACCGCCGCGCGGTCGCCGCTTCTGCGGTCATCATGATCATTGCCATCTATCCCGCTTGTAAAATATTGGGGGGGGTGGGTGCCCAAATCGCGGCTTTGGTCGCGATTGGGGCGAGCTACCTCCTCCAAATTATGCGGATTCGCTCGCTGACAGGTTTGGACTTGGCCCGGTATGGAACGGCATTCGTACGTGCGGGGCTCGTATGTGCGGCACTTCTTGTTGGCGGTCTTTGTATCCGCTTCCTGCGCTTGGCAGATGGGAACGCGGCGCAGATAGCTTTAGGGCTCTGCACGTTATTGCTTGCCTATGGCATTTGTGTACCAGCCGTTCTGCGAATCAGGGAAAATGCCTAAGTCGATAGTAAAGTCTCTGTTGGCAAACCCAAGCAAGAAGAATAATTATGCCTGGTCAGTGAGACAATCGAGGTGTCTCCTTCCGGGATAATCGACGATATGACTTCTCTATAACGATGTGCGTTCTAGGATCCGGCGCCTCCACAGATACTTAATTCGACCAGTGAATCACAAACCTTTAATATCGGTAGTTATCCCGACTTTCAACCGGACCCGACAAGTGCAGGCCGCCCTCCGAAGCGTTTTGGCGCAGACTTACTCGGAGTTAGAGGTCATCATCGTTGACGACGGATCCGCTGACGGAACGGGTCAGGATCTTCAGACGCTCATCAGTCAAGAGGGTTGCAACGGCACGCGAGTCCGCTACTTCTTCCGGCCCAACCAGGGTCAAAGCGCTGCTCGAAACATGGGTATTGAGAAGGCTCGCGGAGAATTGCTCGCCTTTTTAGACTCGGACGACGTCTGGCTTCCGGAAAAGCTCGAATGGCAACTCCGTGCCCTCGAGCAGTTCAAGGACACGTGCTGTGCCTGTGTCACTGATGCAAGGCTAGTAGACAACCTCGGAATGGATACCTTGGCTTTTCGCAAAAGTGGAAGGTCCTACGAGGAAATGCTGGGAATCGACTTCGGAGCAGTCAGAAACCTTGTGAAGTACCGTGACCCCTTCTGGCTATCTACCCTCTTGGTTCGTACTGACGTTGTTAAGCAGCTTGGATGGTTTGACAGTCAACTCGGATATGCGGAGGATCACGATTTCTTTTTTCGACTGTCTCTCGTGACTCCCTTCTGCTATGTTAACAAACCGCTCTCCTTACTTGACCGGAGTAAATCTCCCGAAGGTTCAAATTGCCGTCCGTGGGACGAAGTCGAGGTCCGCCTCCGAGGTTCTCAGATAATGCTCGAGAAGTGGTTGAAATTGGATTCAAGACTGCCACCGGACGTACTGAAATCAGTTACTCACAGCTTGCGTCATATCCATAGTGCGTGGGCAAACTGGTACCTCGAACATGAGCGATATGAAGAAGCGCGCCAAGCAGTGAGCACGGCCATGCGGTATGAGCCAACGACAAAGCTCGCAATCAAATGGGCCCTCACGCACGTTGCTCCCAGTTTCGTTAGAGGGATTTCATCGAGGATGAGAGTGTAGAGTGTATTGATAGATGGTCCGACAAGTGGAAATCATTTCTAAGGAGTAAAGACGTGCGTCATTCGAACCATCGGCCGTGGTTCACGGACCCATTGGATCTCTTGCCCAGGGCACTTACCAAGCTATACAGCATTTGGGTCAGTATGGTCTATCCATTTGCGTCCAAAGGGCGTAAACTATCGTTTCATTTTACGAGTGAGCTTGACAGGCAAAGGTCAGTTAGAATCAGCATCGGCAATTCAGTCAGTCTGAGAAAGGACGCGAGTCTGATTGTCGCCACCGAAGACCCCACCGGCGAGCCCGTAATCGTGATCGACGACAATTGCTCTATAGGCTATGGAGCGATGATATCGGCTAAGAACCGAGTCCACTTGGAGCGAGATGTGCTCGTCGGTCAGCAGGTCGTCATACTGGATCATAATCACGCGTACGAAGATATCATGGAACCAATAGTTAATCAGGGTATTACAGAGGGTGGTAGAGTGCGAATTGGCCAGGGGTCTTGGATTGGTCGTGGGTCTGCCATTATCTGTGCAAGAGGGGAGTTGACGATAGGCCGAAATTGTGTAGTCGCGGTGAATTCGATGGTGACGCGAAGTATTCCGGACTACTGCGTGGTTTTTGGATCACCCGCGACGATAATTAAACAGTATGATCCTGAGACGCGGGCCTGGCGTATGGGTCCGAAGGGGAACAAAGGCGCGCAAATTCCTGAAGCACTGTCCGTCCCGATCAGCGAATGACTTCTCGGTGCTTCGGAGGCACTTTTTCATGGGAATAGGAACTCAATCTGCATGAGCGCCAGCGGCGATGATCTGTTTTGTTTGCGTAACAAAACCATCCTGGTTGCCGGGGGCACGCGCGGCATCGGCCAAGCCATTTCGCTCCGTTTCGCGCGTGCGGGTGCAAAAGTCGTCGCGAATTATCTTCGCAATGAACAGGGTGCCGAACAACTGAAGGCGATCGCCGCTGAAGAAAATCTGGCCATTTCGTTTTGCCGTGCCGATTTGACCAGCGACAAAGGCATGGAACAGCTTGACCACGCACTGCAGGAATCGGCCCCGCATCTGTCCGGGTTGGTCTATTGTGCGGCGACCGGGATCCATCGCCCTTTAGACGAACTCACGGAGCGCCATTTCGACTGGACATTTAATCTCAATGTTCGCGCGTTTTTCAAATTGGTCAAGCTTATCAAGCCTCGCTTGTCCCGAGGATCCAGTATCGTAGCAGTCAGTTCCTGGGGCGCCACGCGCGCTCTTCCTTACTATTCGTTGGTGGGCTCGTCCAAAGGTGCGCTCGAATCCCTTGCACGGCATTTCGCCTTGGAGTTAGCGCCTGCGGGCATTCGCGTCAACATTCTAACCGCCGGTGCGGTGCTCACCGATGCTTGGAAAGCAATGCCAGAGAGCGAAGCTCGCATCGCCGCGACGATCAATCGCACTCCTGCGGGGCGCCTAGTCACCGCCGAGGAGGTTGCATATGGAGCCCAATTGCTGTGCTCCGATGCGGCCTCGGGAATTGTCGGCCATACTCTGATCGTTGATGGTGGCTCGGGGATCATGGCTTGAATACCTGCATTGCTCGTTCGGCAGTTTAAACTCAAGAACAGATGACGGAAAGGATCAGATGAGCGACACGGATTACGTTTTAAACAAAGTTCGAGAGGCTTTCAAAGCCGCCTTCGATATCGACCCGCAACTCGTGACCATGGATACCAGTGCGAGTGATATTCCCCTCTGGGACTCAGTGGGGCATCTATCCCTCGCCAGCAGCTTGGAGGAGGTCTTCGGGATCACCCTGGACGTGGACGAATTGATGGAAATGGAAAACGTGCGCGAGATCGTGCGCGTCATTACGCCCAAGCTATCCGAGAAAGTATAAAGTGGCAGCCGCTGCTCAATGGAACTTTGCTGCGCGGCTCGTTGAGCGCCTGGGTCCGCACTCGGGCTTCATCGATGCAGCCACCGGGCGCACGATTGGACCCGAGCAGTTGCCGCGGCTGATTGCGGCGTACGGCGCCTCTCTTATATCCGCCGGCTTGAATGCGGGCGATCGAGTACTGATCGGCTGTGCTCTCTCCCCCTCGAGCGCTTTGGTGTATCTGGGCGCCATTTATGCGGGCCTCGTAGCAGTGCCCGTGGACGAGCGCACATTAATCTCGTCAGCGCCCATGCTTGTGGAAGCCACAGGCGCGAAGGCCGTGTGGAGCGAAGCGGGACTGCCGCGGGATGAGGCCCGCAAGGTTTCCGTTCTTTCTCTTGAAGGCGACCTGGCTCGTGACGTTGCCGAAGTTATGCCGCCCGCTGCGTGCGCAGCCTCGGACTTGGCTGCATTAATGGCCACTTCCGGCTCCACCGGCGTTCCCCGGTTCGTCAAGGTCAGCCACCAGAATCTGATTGCAAATACCGAAGCCATCATTCGCAGCCAGGGCCTGGCCGACAATGAAGTAGCGATGCTGATCCTCCCCGTGAGCTATTGTTTCGGAGCGAGCCTGCTGCACTCACATCTCTATCAGGGTGGCGCGGTCGTGTTTGACCGCCGTTTCATGTTTCCCGATAAAGTTCTCCATGCCGTCGCTGAATACGGCTGCACCACGTTCGCCGGCGTGCCCACTGTGTATAACGTACTTCTTCGGCGTTCGAATATCCGCCGAACCCCCCTGCCTGGTTTGAGGCGTTTTCTCCAG
Organism: uncultured Acidobacteriaceae bacterium; assembly: GCA_963770555.1. Taxonomy (GTDB): domain Bacteria; phylum Acidobacteriota; class Terriglobia; order Terriglobales; family Acidobacteriaceae; genus Telmatobacter. Next base: position 1,548,612 of record CAVYQC010000004.1, on the reverse strand, counting down.
GCCGGCGGGGGCTTGGCCCGCGAGAGAGTCGGTGAGATGAGGGAATTATTCCCGCAGGTAAAGTTTTACGTAATGTACGGGCAAACCGAGGCAACCGCTCGAATCTCCTGCTTGGATCCGGATCGCTGGCACGAGAAACCAGGAAGCGTAGGCCAGCCTTTGGACAATCTGACGGTCTCGATCGTCGATGAACAGGGAAATGCCGTGCGGACCGGCCAAGTCGGCCAACTGCTCGTGAAGGGGCCATCCATCTGCTCCGGTTATCTCAACGACGCGGAAGAAACGCGTCGCGTCTTCTCTGGCGGTTGGCTGCGAACCGGTGACCTGGCTCGCCAGGATGAAGACGGCTTTTTGTGGATCGAAGGACGGGCGGGCTCATTTCTGAAGATCAGGGGAACGCGCATCAGTCTTGCCGAGGTGGAAGCAAGAGTGGCGGCGATTCCAGGCGTTTACGAATGCGGCGCCTGTGCCGTCGAACATCCCGAGGCCGGTGAGGCACTGGTCTTGTTGATCGTGCCCGATCAGGGAGCGAGGCTCGTAACAGAAGAAATTCGCCACAGCCTTCCGGCCCATTGGACTCTCGATTCGATCCGGTTCGTCTCCGAGCTACCCAAAACATCCGCGGGAAAGATCGCTCGCCCGGCGCTCTCGGCTTTGGGCAAGGAGCTCCATGGAACAGCTTAGTGACAAGATAGACCGGATGCTGTCGATCCCGCCTTATAGTCAGCCGCCCGATGAAAGGGAAGCTGGGCTATTAGAGCTGCTGAAGGAAGAGCTCGATTACGCTTGCCGGCGGCACGCAGGCTATGAAAACTACATTCAGCATTGGCCTGTGGACTATCGATCCGCCAGCCATGTTGCCGACCTTCCGTTTCTCCCCGTGGGGATTCTGAAAGCCAATCCGCCTCTCTCCTTCGTGAGTCCAGAAGAGGTCAAAAGAACCCTGACCTCGAGCGCCACAACTTCGCAGATGCCCAGCCGGGTTGTGCTCGATACCCCGACCTCGCGAAGAATGACCAAAGGTGTCGTGACCATCGTCCGCGATTTCATTGGTTCTTCCCGCAGGCCCTATCTGGTTGTGGACACTCCGGATTTCATGCGCGGCGGCGATGCCCTGGGAGCGAGGGGCGCGGCCATTCAAGGGTTACATCCATTTGCGAGTCATACCACTACATGTCTGTATTTGAACGAGCAGGGCGACTTAACGCTCGATCAACAAAAATTGAGAGAGTTCGCCGAGAAACACCACGACGAAGAAGTGCTGGTGTACGGCTTTACCTTCATTCTATGGAAACATCTGGTCGAACCTCTTTCGGCTGAGGGTATCTGTCTCAACTTGCCCAACATTCGCATTCTGCATAGCGGCGGCTGGAAGCGACTCCAGGATCAGGCCGTTGAGAAGACGGTGTTCAATGAGCAACTGGCGCGCGTGTTCGGCTGCACTCCGGATTGCATCATCGACTTCTATGGCATGGTCGAGAGTGTCGGAGTTATCTTCCCGGATTGTACCGAGGGGAACAAGCACGGACCGGCGTTTGGCGATGTGATTGTGCGCAATCCGCTCACGCTTGAACCTGTCGCGGCTGGCGAACACGGCATCGTCCAGGTGTGCAGTGTTCTGCCCACCAGCTTTCCCGGCAACCTGCTGCTCACTGAAGACATGGCCAAGGTGATCGCTTACGACGGTTGCCCCTGCGGAAGAAGAGGCATCAGCTTCCGGTTTGCGGGACGGGTTCCGAAGGCGGAGCTCCGCGGCTGCGGAAATCTTGACACCAAACGATCGGCGATGAATTAAATGACTACTCTTTCTACGGCGGGACTCATTCAAGCGGTCGATTCGCCCGCGGAAATTTCCGATGCCGCGGCCGAGCTGCATCAAATCGCATCGGGCGAAGTAATCTCGCCGAGCGAGGTGATGACTGTTTTCGAATCCTGGGCCAAATGTCTGGACGCGCGCGAGCTCGACGAAATCCCGGGGATCGTCTTCCTTCGCATGTGGCTCAGGCGCGGAACACTGGAACCGATCATCGTTCGTGAACTTGGCTCCAACAGCCTGGATGGCGGTTGGACGGAATACGGCCGCGCCAGGTGCAAGGCTTTTCCGCTGGGCGTCATCGGCCACTGGCCTGCCGGCAACGTCGAAATCCAGCCGCTTCTCTCCATGACCTGCTCACTTCTGGGTGGCAACACGGCCCTGGTGCGCATTCCGCGAGGTCTAGTCGACTTGACGAGAGTCTTGATGGAAAAGCTGGCGCAAAGCGACCCAGGAGAGCGATTGACCCGTCGCATCTTTATGGCTGCTTTTGAGCATGGCCGCCAGGATCTGCATGAAGCCATGGCGCGAGCCGTGGACGGTGCGATGATTTGGGGCGGGCAGGAAGCGGTCTTGCAGGTTCGGTCCCTGCCGTTTCCACACTGGGCGAGGATGGCGGTCTTCGGACCTCGGATCTCCGTTGCAGCAATGGACGCAGGAGCCTGGAGCCATCCCGACGAGCAGAAGACCTGGTGTCTGCGCATGGCGCGCGACCTCTGGCAATTTGATCAGCAGGCTTGTTCCTCGCCGCAGGTTTTGTTCCTCGAGAAAAAGGCGGGCGAATCCACCGCTCGATTCCTGGCGACTTTGCAGCGAGCCTTTGAGAGTGAGAACCAGGCGCATCCGCGCCAAACCATTGCAGCCACCTTGACCTCAACTATCTCCCGCGCGCGCGCGTCTTGGCTCTTGGAAGACCCCTCACACAAGGCGATTTTTCCGATGGGCCCGGACTGGACGCTTCTCGTCGGTTCCGGATCCGACCTTCCTCAACCGGTTCAGGGCAAGACCTTAGCCGTGCTCGAAGTGGACGACTTGATGGAAGCCGTCTCAAAGCTGGATGGAAATGTGCAAACGCTCGGCCTGGGCATGGCCGACGCGGACAAAGAGAAGGAGCTAGCTCAGCTGGCCGGACAAAGAGGCGTTGACCGAATCGTCAAACTCGGGCGCATGCACACCTTTGTTCCCCCCTGGGACGGTGTCGATCTGATCCGGCCGATGGTTCGGATGGTCCGGCATGTCAGCTCCGCGGACTGAACGCTTCATAAATGAGGAATTCAAATCATGAATGATGGTACGGCGTTTCTTAAAGGTTTGGAATTAAAGGCCAGAACGTTTGCTCCCGCAGCGCGGGCCACCGTTGAGGCCAACGATGAACTTTGTTCCTGGCTGCTCGATCCGCTCGCACGCTGGGCGCAAGCGGCTTATGGAGAGCGGGCCTTCGAGGATGCGGCGAAGGGCTACGCCCACTATTGCATGGGCGTCTGGAAATCCCAGCAGGCCTATGAAAGGAATGGCCGCTACACGCCCGAATCGATGCCCGAACTCGTGTCCGAGGTCTATGAGCACGAGGGCTATATGGTGCCGTACATGTGGGCGGCGATTCTGATCTATCCGTTCTGGCCTTCGATGATCGACCATATCGCCTTGTATCGCGAGGATTTCATCAAGGCGTTGCCGCAGAAAGCACGAGTGCTGGAGCTTGCTTCCGGACACGGCGTGATGGGCCTGCTCGCCGCCGAGACGCGAACGGACATTCGCGTGGACGGGTTCGATATCAGTCCGCCCGCCGTAGCTGTCTCCAACAAGCTGCGCGCGGTGTCCGGACACGAGCAGCGCGTCAACTTCGAAGTGAAGAACGCGCTCGCCTTCACCGGCGACGAGGGCGGTGAAAAGTACCAGGGCATCATCGCCGCCATGCTCGCTGAGCACCTGCAGGATCCGCGCCCTCTATTCGAAGCCATCGCCCACCACCTCGCGGACGACGGCATCGTCTTCTTCAGCACGGCTCTCGAATCGGCGCAGCGCGATCATACGTATGAATTTCATCGCGAGAGCGAGCCGCTGAAGATGGCCGAAGAAGTCGGCCTTCGCGTCACAAAGCTGATCTGTGACGCCGGATCTCCTGTACCGGGAGGCCGTTTTCTTCCGCGCGCTCTGGGCATGATCTTGCGCAAACGCTGAAAACATCATGGGTATTGAATCGGCTCTCAGGTTTAAAAATGATGATCGAACCGAATCCCACGCCAACGCTTATGACCATGAGCTTCGAAGAAGTGAAGACGTGTCTAAAGCAGCGTTTCCCCATGCTCATGGTCGATCGCGTCCTGGAGTTGGAGCCGGGGAAGCGCATTAAGACCCTTAAGAACGTTACCGGCAACGAAATTCAATTTCTCGGTCACTTCCCTGATTTCGCCATCATGCCCGGGACCTGCATCATTGAAGCCGTCGGCCAAAGCGCTTCCCTTCTCTTTAGCCACACCACCGGAAAGGGCATGAACCCGAGGGAGTTTATGGCCCTCGCCGCAGTCAACGACATGCGCTTTCTGGCCCCCGTTTTGCCCGGACACACCATGATCATGGAAGTGAAGATCCTGAAGATGACCGAGGAAGCCGCCTTGATTGAAGGCGTCGCCACCGTCGAGGATACAATCGTGAGCCGAGGCAAGCTGAGCTTCGCCCGCATGGTAATGTGAATTCGCCTGGGCTCGTCGGCGCCATTGGACTTGGTTTCCGTCGTCATCCCGACCTATAACCGTACGCGGCAGACGCTCGCAGCCATAGAGAGCGTTCTGGCGCAGACCCATCCCAACATCGAAGTCATTGTTGTCGATAGCGGGTTTACAGACGGCGACAACGATTGACAATGAGAGAACGTGCGTTTGATCGCAACTGCCAAACATCGATGGCAAATGACCGGCCCTCTACAAATTCTTTACGGTACGCGGCCTTCAGAGTCGGCCGCAGGTGTCTCCGCGCCTACATGTCGCGCGGACAGCGGATTTGGAATCATCTCCCTGCTTCGTTGCGCGGGTTTTCGGGACACCTCTATGGCAGACACCTGAATGTCCTGGTCCGATTTCAGGCGGAACGACAGCAATATTTCGCGACGTTCTTCCTCCGGAACCGGCCGGAACTGGAACTGATGCGCCGGCTAGTCGACCAGAGTGCGCCTGGTTCCACGATCAATCTTTCGGTGCTGGCCTGCAGCAAGGGCGCGGAAGTTTACTCCGTCGCCTGGATCCTTCGTACGGCGCGCCCGGACTTGAATTTTCGTATTCAGGCCGTTGATATCTCGCAGGAAATTGTGGATTTCGCTAAACGCGGGACCTATTCGCTCACAAACGGCGACGCAGGCGCAATGGCCAACAACGAAGATGTCCATCGAAACACGCAGCGGGACCAAAATGCGTGGATATTCGAACGCCTGACTGCGGACGAGATGGAATCGCTGTTTGAAATCCAGGGTGACCAGGCCAAAGTCAAACCATGGATCAAGCAAGGAATCTCCTGGTTGCGCGGGGACGCGACCGATCCCGAGCTCCCCGGCATCCTGGGCCCCCAGGACATCGTCCTGGCAAAGAACTTTATGTGCCACATGAAGCCCCAGCCCGCGGAACGCTGCTTGCGCAATATCGCGCGCACCGTCAAGCCCGGCGGATATTTGTTTGTCTCGGGCATCGATTTGGACGTGCGAACCCGCGTGGCACGCGACCTTCGCTTGACGCCGGTGCAAGACTTGATTCGAGAGATCCACGAAGGCGATGTCTCGTTAAGACGAGGGTGGCCCTTGGAATATTGGGGATTGGAACCATTCTGCGATACCAGAGCCGATTGGCGGATTCGTTATGCTTCGGCCTTCCAGATCTCCGAGACCCAATGAGACAATTCATCCGCGGAAGCCTGTTAGCAACTTATCGCGAGAATCTTCGCGTGCTCTGTCATCGAGTAATGGAATGCGCTTTACACAGACAGGACTAATCGGTGCATTCGTTATCGATCCGGATCCGCGTGAGGACGATCGGGGTCGATTTTTGCGCGCGTGGTGCTCCAAAGAGTTTGCGGAGCAAGGTGTGAGCTTCTCGCCCGTCCAGGCCAACATGGGCTATAGCGTCCGGAAAGGTACAGTTCGTGGCATGCATTTCCAGGAAAAGCCCTTTGTGGAGGCCAAGCTGGTCCGGTGCACGCGAGGCGCAATGTTCGACGTTGTACTCGATCTCAGGCCAGAGTCCTCATCTTATAAAAAATGGTTCGGCGTTGAGCTAACTCCCGAGAACGCGCGCATGCTTTTCGTTCCGGAGCGCTGCGCGCACGGATACCAGACCCTTGAGGATTACACTGAGATGTACTACATGACATCGGCGTTTTACAACCCAAGCGCCGCTGCCGGTGTGCGATTCGACGATCCGGCATTCGGCATTCAATGGCCTTTGGCCGCCGCCGTCATATCCGAACAAGATCGCAATTGGCCGCTCGTCGAGAGACAAGGAAATACTCATGAACGTTGAAACGGCACTTCGACAGCGTGAGACCCTAGGTCATCCGATTCGCGTAGGCATGATCGGCGCGGGCGCGACGGGCCGGGCCATCGCACTGCAACTGGGAACGCCTGTGCCGGGGATTCGCCTGGTGGCCATCGCCAATCGCACGCTGCAACACGGAGAACGGGCATTCCGGGAGGCGGGAATCTTGGAATGGACCCGCTCTGAATCTGCACGACACGCGGATAGCTCCATTTCTCGCGGAATCCCCGTCTTGACGGATAACCCGTCGGTGCTTACCGAATGTGACGCCATTGACATTTTGGTCGAAGTGACGGGAAGCGTTGAGCCCGCTGCTACGGTGATTCTCGATGCGTTCGAGCATCGCAAGCACGTCGTACTGGTGAACGCCGAACTGGACTCACTCATCGGGCCAATCCTGAAGGAAAAGGCGGACCGCGCCGGCGTAGTGCTCACCCACACAGACGGCGATGAACCAGGCGTGGCCATGACCCTGCTTCGCTATTTGCGTTCTCTAGGATTGCATCCTGTGGCCGCGGGCAACGTCAAGGGCATGGTGGATTATTATCGGAACCCGGACACTCAGCGGGCGTTTGCCCAAAGAAACGACCAGGACGTCAAGAAAGTCACTTCCTTTGCCGATTCGACGAAGCTCTCCATGGAGGCGACTGTCCTGGCCAATGCGACGGGCTTCCATGCTGGCCGGCGTGGAATGTATGGTCCCGCCTGCAAGGACGTCCGAGAAATGGCCTCTCTTCTTCCGTCCGACCAAATGCTCGATACCGGATTGGTTGACTATGCTCTGGGAGCGGCCCCTTACACGGGCGCTTTTGTGATTGTCCACGAGGCGTCTGCACTCAAGAAAGTCCAGTTGGCTTACTATAAACTCGGCGACGGACCATTCTACTGTTTCTACACGCCGTTTCACCTGCCGCATATCCAGATCGCTTCGACCATCGGCCGAGCAGTGATAGACGAGGATGCTACCGTAGCACCCATCGCGCAACCGGTCTGCGAAGTGCTGGCCATCGCGAAACGCGACTTGAAGGCCGGCGAGCGGCTCGACGGCGTCGGCGGGTTCTGCACCTATGGACTAATCGACAACGCGGCAACGGCTCGCGCGGAGAATGCCCTCCCCATCGCCCTTTCGGAGGGTTGCGTTTTGCGCGCGGATGTTGCCAAGGACCGCGCTCTCAGCTTCGACGATTTGGTAGCGCCCCCTGCGGGCCTCACCGCAGAGCTTTGGCGCGAGCAGGCCGCACGCTGGCCTCTAGCGGCGGCTTCATCGCATGCTTCCCTGCCGGCTCATGCGGGGACGATCTCGTGAAAATCGCCGCCTGCTTCGCCAACTTGGCACTTCATGCCTAATCACTTGTTTTGGAAAAATCGGAACGTCCTCCTCACCGGTCATACCGGTTTCAAGGGAAGCTGGCTGTCGTTATGGTTGGACTTGCTTGGCGCCAATGTGACGGGATACGCACTTGAGCCGCCTACGCAGCCCAGTCTCTTCGAGCAGGCCGGGGTTGCCGATAGCGTTCGATCCATTTATGCCGATGTGCGCGATCTTCCGCGGCTAAGAGCTGCCTTGGCCCATTGCAATCCTGACGTAGTGATTCATATGGCGGCGCAGTCCGTGGTGCGCCGCGGCTACGACGATCCGGTCGAAACCTACTCCACAAACGTGATGGGTACGGTTAACGTTCTCGAGGCAGTCAGACAGCTGGGCCGTCCGTGCGTGGTGGTAAATGTCACCAGCGACAAATGCTATGCCAATCGCGAGTGCGTCTGGGGATACCGGGAAGACGAGCCCATGGGCGGCCGCGATCCGTACTCGAATTCCAAAGGCTGCGCCGAGCTGGTGACCACCGCCTATCGCGAATCGTTCTTCTCTCTTGCATCGCTTGAGAGACACGGAATTGCGCTTGCCAGCGCTCGTGCCGGGAATGCTGTGGGTGGTGGCGATTGGACGGGGAACCAGCTTATTCCCGATCTCATAAGGGCTTTCTACGCCGGCCAACCTTGCTTGATCCGCAATCCTTCAGCGATCCGCCCGTGGCAGTTTGTTTTGGAGCCGCTGCGCGGGTACCTGACACTCGCCGAACGGCTCTCTGAGCGGCCTTCCGACTTTGCCTCGGCCTGGAATTTTGGGCCTGTAGATACCGATGCCAAGCCTGTCGCCTGGATTGCGGATGAATTGGTACGGTGGTGGGGAAATGGCGCCTCCTGGGTTCAGGATCGCGCGGCACACCCGAGCGAGGCCCACTTCCTCAAGCTGGATATTTCCAAGGCGAGAGCATTCCTGGACTGGCATCCAATGCTGCCCCTAGAGCACGCGCTCGCGTGGATCGGCGAATGGTATCGCGCGTTCCAGGCCGGTGCGGATCTTCGGAGCTTCACTCGAATGCAAATCGAGCGGTATGAAGCACTAGCAAAGAGACCTGATTCATCGGCGGCATCAACGCCGCTGGCACACAACCTTACTTAGAGCAGGAAGGCTGAGCTCAATGCCCAACCCCAACATCGTCGTCCTCGGAACCGGAATGGCTGGATTCGGCGCCGCTTATCGCCTGCACAGCGAGGGCATCGCCCCCGTGATGTATGACAAGAATGGCCACCACGGAGGCCATACGGCCTCGTTCCGCTTTGACAACGGCTTCCTGTTCGATATCGGGCCGCATATCTCCTTCACGAAAGATCCTCGCATTCAAGATCTCTTCGCTGACAGCGTGGACCACCAGTACGAAGCCCTGCAGATCGATTTGAATAATTACTGGCGCGGCTACTGGCCGCAGCATCCCGTGCAACTTCATCTTCACGGGCTGCCGGAAGACGTCATCGTTAAAGTGATCAACGACTTTGTCGAGGAACGCCAGGCTCCCGAGCGTCCCGTCAAAAATTACGCGGACTGGCTGCTGGCCAGCTTCGGCCGGACCTTCTCCGAGCTCTTTCCCATGCAGTACACTCGGAAATACCACCTGACCGACGCCGAAAACATGAGCATCGACTGGCTGGGGCCGCGTATTTATCGTCCCACTCTGGAGGAGGTGCTCCGCGGCGCGTTGTCGCCATCGGCTCCCCAGGTTCATTACATCACTCACTTCCGCTATCCCAAGGAAGGCGGGTTCGTATCCTATCTGAAGAAGTTTGTTCCCCTGGGGAACCTCAAGTTCAACCACGAGCTGGTTTCCGTCGATCCTCGCAACAAGCAGCTCGAGTTCTCAAACGGCACAGTCGCCCAATACGACTCCTTGATTTCTTCGGTGCCGCTGCCCGATCTCATCCGGATGATCCAAGGCGCGCCGCCGGATGTCGTCGACGCCGCGCGGCGGCTGGCATGTTCAACTTTGATCCTGGTGAATATTGGCGTGGATCGGCCAGACATTTCTCGCGCCCATATCACGTACTTCTATGACGAGGACGTCTGCTTTACGCGCCTCAGCTTCCCTCACATGCTCTCCGCCACAAACGCGCCTGCGGGGACTGGAAGCATTCAAGCGGAAGTCTACTTCTCTGAAAAATATAAGCCCTTTACCGGTTCGCCTGACGATTGCATTGAGCCGGTCATCAGAGACCTGCGCCGCTGCGGCTACCTGCGCGATGACGACAAGATCTTGCACAAGAAGGCCATGATGCTTCGATACGCTAACATCATCTTTGATTTGGACCGCGCGGCCGCGCTCCAGACCGTCCACGGTTATCTGGATGACCTCGGTATCGCCTATTGCGGACGATATGGCGACTGGGGCTACCTGTGGACCGACGAGAGCTTCAAGACCGGCGAAAGGGCTGCCGAACAGGCGCTCTCCACTGCAGCGGTTCGGCAGGCTTGACCGGTCTGAATCCGCCCTGGAAGTTTCTGAGCCGAAACCTCGAAGGAAGGTGCGCCATGAAAGTAGTTCTGTTTTGCGGTGGGCTGGGAATGAGAATTCGGGAAGCTGGGGACAATATTCCCAAGCCGATGGTCCACGTGGGCGACCGCCCAATTCTGTGGCACATCATGAAATATTACGCCCATTTCGGCTACAAGGATTTCATCCTCTGTCTAGGCTACCGTGGCGAGGCTATCAAAAATTACTTCGTCAATTACGCTGAATTCCTCTCGAATGATTTCGTGCTGTCAAACGGCGGCAAAGATTTGAAGGTATTCAACTCCGATATTCACGATTGGACCATCACATTTGTCGATACCGGCGCCAATTCGAATATCGGCCAGCGCCTGAAAGCCGCTGAGCGCTATTTGTGCGACGAGGAAGTCTTTCTGGCCAACTACAGCGATAATCTCACCGACTTCCACCTTCCGCACCTCATCGAGCGGTTTCACCAGCAGGATAAGACGGCTGGCTTTCTCTGCGTGCGGCCTCCGTTGAGCTGCCATTATGTTTCCATGAGCGACGACGGACTCGTTCACGATATTAAGAGCATGGATCATTCCGGAATCCGCATCAACGGCGGCTATTTCATCTTCAAGCGCTCGATTTTCGATTACATCAACGACGGCGAAGAACTGGTGCATGAACCTTTTCGCCGCCTCATCGAAACCCAAAAATTAATGGCTTACGCTTACGACGGTTTCTGGAAGAGCATGGATACCTTCAAGGAGAAGCAGGAGCTGGACGATCTGGCCGGCAAGGGTGTCGCTCCTTGGCAGTTGTGGAAGTCCACAACCAACGGCAATGCCTCCAATAACGGCAGCGGAAAACTGACGAAGGAGACCGTGCGCGCTTGATTTCTCTCGCTTTAGCTGTGCTCTCCCCTGCGAAGCCGCACGTTTCGTCGAACGGGCACGAGAACGACCGCCGGATACCAGCGTTGAGGAACTCGCAAACCCCGCTTTCAGATGCTGTCCCGGTTCGAAAAATCGGCCTTGTGGATCACATAGGCTTTGGAAATCTTGGGGATGATGCCACCCAGGCAGCGGTCATGAAACACATTAGAATCCGCTGGCCCAATGCGGAGATCGTTCTGTTCTCGATGAACCCGGCTGACAGCCGCTCCCGGCACGGGGTTGCCGCTTACCCGATTCGAGCCGAGTTTGGAATCCGCTCCGAAGGAAACGGTATCGGCGCATCCCCGGCACAGGGCAAGCTAAAAGACACTCTGCGAAGGGTTCCGCTGCTTTATCGACTCCTTCAGACCCTTAAGACCCTAACCGTCAGAGTTCCCCGCAGAATTCTCGAGGAGATTTCCTTTTTACGTGCGTCGTTTCGAATCGTAAGGCCGTTCGATTTATTGATCATCAGCGGCGGCGGACAACTGCTGGACTCCTGGGGCGGCCCCTGGCGATTTCCGTACACGGTTTTCAAATGGACGTTGCTGGCCAAGTTATCTCGCGCAAAGTGCTACGTCCTCAACGTCGGCGCCGGCCCGCTGGACTCTTCCTTGGGAAAGTGGTTTGTCAGGCGCGCTCTCGGCCTCGCAGACTATGTTTCCTTTCGGGATAGCGACTCGAGAAACCTTGTACAAAAGGTCGGATTCACCGGCAAAAGCCAGGTCTCAGCGGATTGCGTCTACGCTCTCTGTCCCTCGACGGCCATGGAAACGAATGGCACGGGGCATCAGGAGCCTCTGGTCGGGCTTTCTCCCATGGCGTATTGCGATCCTCGGGTTTACTTCAAGAAAGACCAGGCCGTTTATGAACGCTACATTCGCGACATTGCGTCCTTTGGCCTCTGGCTCCGCCAAAATCATTGCCGCTTGACCCTCTTTAGCACGGAAGTCTCATTTGATTCGCATGCCATCGAGGAAGTTCAGGCCCTCTTAGGGAGCGCCGATGGCGACCTGCCGCACATGGTCAAACGCGAGGATGTCGCGGGAATCGACGAATTGTTATCCGCGATGCGCCCGATGGATTTAATCGTCACTTCCCGTTTTCACGGGGTAGTATTTGCTCATCTGCTGAATAAGCCGGTCCTCGCATTGTCGCCCCACCCTAAGGTTTCCAGTTTGATGAACGACCTGGGACTGGCCAAATATTGCCTGGACATCCGGACGTGCGACCCGAACACCATGCAGGAAACGTTTCTGTCCCTGGTGGCGAATCGGGACGAAATCAAGAACCGGATGGCGGAGAAGGCCGCCTGTTACGAGAAGACTCTATTAACTCAATTCGATCAATTATTTCCTCGGGGAGCGACGATATGAGCCCCATCTACAACGGGGAAGATTTCTTGGCTCAGCGTTTCGAGGGCGATCTGGCCCAGAAGTTTCGCACCAACTGGAGCTGGATACTGCTAGCGGAGGACGATGAAAGCCACGGTCATTGTTTGCACATATAATCGCTGCCAAAGTCTGGCCGACACGCTCGACAGCCTAGCGAAATCGATTGTTCCTGCTTCTACGGATTGGGAAGTTTTGATAGTGGACAACAACTCGGCCGATCGGACGCGCCAAGTCGTCGAAGAATTCACGCGCCGTTTCCCGGGACGCTTCCGCTACGTCTTCGAACCGCGCCAGGGAAAATCGTTTGCGCTGAATCGGGGAATTCGTGAGACCCAGGCAGACGTGCTGGCCTTCACGGACGACGATGTGATCGCTGAACCTGCATGGCTCTGGAATCTGACAAAGGACCTTTTTTCCGGTGAGTGGCAGGGGGCCGGTGGAAAAATTCTCCCCCTGAATACCGCCCCGATCCCGGACTGGATCCCGCCTGATACCTACGGTGTCTTGTGGGGGAGCTTTGATCTGGGTGATGAATCTCGCGACATGAGCCTCGCTCCTTACGGTGGCAACATGGCCTTCCGGCGAGACGTGTTCGAGCATGGGCTGTTCCGCACAGACATTGGCCCCGGCGTGCAGGGTGCTCGGTCCACGAATTGTGAAGACCAAAACATTGGCGAGGGAGTTCTTCGGCGCGGTGGAAAATTGCGGTACGAGCCGGAAGCAGTTATCCGCCACCCATTTGACACCCAAAGAATCAGCAGGAAGTACATCTCGGATAGGTTCTTTCAGATGGGACGGTACATTGCGCTCGAAACAGAGAGCAAGCCCGCCTTACATGGTATCCCCCGCCGTTATTTCACCATTGTCAAGCTGCTCAGCTTCGAGTGTCCTAAGAGGCTCTACCATTGGCTTTCGGCCTCTGAACCCGCCCAGAGATTCACCTGGCGCCTTCTACTTTCAACTTCCCTCGGGCAAGCTTACGAACTTGCCGTCGGTCAAAGAGGGTCCAGCGCGGAATCAGCGCCGACGGTACTTCGCCATCTTTAACAACAACGCCTGGGCTGGAAGTTTACTCAATCGGGATTTTTATGCGAAACGGACCACCGCGCATCCTCTACGTCACGCGAATCTGGCCCAGCGAGTGCGGTGCGCATGTGAGGTCCCTCAACATACTCCGTGCGCTCCAGCAGATCGGGCACGTCGAAGTCATCGGGCTGGAAGGCATCGGGTCAAGTTCAAGTGCGGATTCCGATTTTGAGTTTACACACACTTTTCGGTTTGAGCTTCGTTCCAATCGTGGATTGAGTGAAAAGATCAGATGCACGGTAGATCCGGAGCAACCATATCCAAACGGGTTCGCCGTGGAAAATGAAGCGGTTCGCCGCATTCTCGATCGCCTCCCCTCGTTTGATCTGGTCTGGTTTTCTACGATCCATGCTGCCGACATGTTTCCCGTTACCTCCTGGCCCAACTCCGTCTTAGATATTGATGACCTTCAGAGTTCTCACATACGCACCCACCTCAATACTCAAACCGGCATGTGGGCGCACTTCTCGGCTCTCCGCAAGGCAATTGTCTGGAAACGGCGGGAAAAGCTGCTCGGAGAGAGATTCAATTTGCTCTGCGCATGCAGCGAGGAGGACCGTCGATACCTGACGGGACTCGGAGTCGAAGTTCCTGTCCACGTGATCCCGAATGCGTTTGAAAAACCGGACACCGAGCCAGTTCGGAATCCCGTAGTACCTCCTCGGATCGGGTCGATTGGATTCTTCGAATACGCCCCAAATCGTGATGGAATTCAATGGTTCGTGGATCAATGCTGGCCGCGAATCAAAGCTGCCGTGCCGGATGCACGCTTGCGACTCATTGGCAAGGGAAGCGATGCCATTCGCACCCTTGCCGGGACTGGCGTCGACGCGCTCGGCTGGCTCGCGGATCCTTCTGACGAAATTGGAACTTGGTCCGCCATGGCGGTTCCAATTCGCATCGGTGCCGGCACTCGCGTCAAGATCGCGCAGGCGTTTAGTCTGAAGTGCCCAGTGGTGTCCACAACCTTGGGTGCTCACGGTTACACAGCCGTGAACGAATGCGATATGTTTCTCGCGGACACAGCTGCCTCCTTTTCCGACGCGTGTCTTCGTGCCATGAGGGAGCCTGCCTTGGCCACTGAAATCGCTGAGAGGGCGTGGCGTCGTTACTTGGATCACTGGACGTGGGAAGCCGTCCGCCCAAGAGTCTGGGCGGCAGCCGAGGATTGTCTGCGATTGCGAGCCACCGCTTAAAGGATTGCGAGCCGGATGCAGATTTCTAATCGGAGAGCGGTCGATTAGAAGCCCTCGCTTTTCGCCGGGAAGGTTCTGGAATCCTACGACTAATCGAAACAAATCCGGCACAAGGAGAAGAAACTCGCAAGTGTTTGAATCAACTCAACGAACCGCGTGCAATCGCGCCGCAACGAACACGGTACATCGATGCTTTCTTTAAAGCTGCCTTTGGATGCGGCATCGCGCCTCAATGTCCTTTGTTTGGGAGCGCACTCGGACGACATCGAAATCGGCTGCGGCGGCACTATCCTGCGTCTCGCCGGCCAGTATCCGAACGCGGTGTTCCACTGGGTGGTGTTCAGTGCCGTGGGAGTGCGTGCCGCCGAGGCTCAGCGCTCGGCCGAACTCTTTGCCGGAACGTCGGCGCTCAGGGGGCCATTGCTGAAAGCGTTTCAAGATGGCTTCATGCCTTTTGTCGGCAGTGAGATAAAGGCAACGTTTGAGGAATTGAAGGCCACGTCGCCGGACCTTATCTTCACTCACAACCGCCACGACGCGCACCAAGACCATCGCTTGCTGGCGGAACTGACCTGGAACACGTTCCGGGATCATTTCATACTGGAGTACGAAATTCCGAAATACGACGGCGACCTCGGCCAACCGAATCTGTTCGTGCCGCTCGAATCCGAGTTGTGCGACAAGAAAGTCCGTTACATCCTTGACACGTTTCAGTCCCAGCAGATCAAGCGCTGGTTTCGGCAGGATACATTTTTCTCGCTCATGCGATTGCGGGGCATGGAATGCAACGCTCCGAGCGGTTACGCCGAGGCGTTCCATATTCGCAAAGTAACCCTGGGCTTGATCCGATGAAAGAGAACCGCGTGGATAAGGCCAGGAATCGACTGCTCCCCGGAGAACTCACGCCTGGCGAGTCAAAAGAATTTCTCCCGATCGCACGCCCTGCAGTCGAAGGCGCACAGTGAGGCAGCGCGGACAGATGCAAGAATACCTCCGGGAATTCAACAAGTACCGCGGGCTGTTTTGGATGCTCACCTACCGCGACATCAAGGTCCGCTACAAGCAATCGGTGATGGGCTTCCTTTGGGCGATCCTGATGCCCGTGCTGATCGTGGTGTCCGGAGTCGTTGTTCGTTTTGCGTATGCCTTCGCGGCGCATGTGCCGATCAACAAAGCGGTCGTCGCAAGTGTGGCGGTGAAGTCCCTGCCCTGGGCGTTTCTTGTTTCCAGTATCCGATTCTCGAGCAGCAGTCTTATGAACAATAAGGAGCTGGTCACAAAGATCTATTTTCCCAAAGAAATTTTCCCGCTGGCGGCTGTCATGGCCAGCCTCTTCGATCTTTTCGTGGCCTCCGGCGCCCTCCTGATTTTCCTGTTTGCGATGCGGGTTGGTTGGAGCATCCGGCTACTGTGGGTGCCCTTGCTGCTCGCCGCTATCGTGGTTTTCGCCTGCGGTATAGGGATGATCGTGTCGGCGGCCGGTCTCTTCTTTCGCGACGTGAAGTATATCGTCGAAATCCTGTTGACGTTCGGGATTTTCTTCACTCCGGTCTTCTATGATGCGCGGATGCTTGGCGATAAAGCTAAATGGCTGCTGCTGAATCCCGTGGCGCCTCTCCTGGAAGGCCTCAGCGCCTGTGTGACCCACCAGCAACCGCCGGACCCGTTGTGGATTGCATATAGCCTGGCTTTCAGTACGATCGCACTGGTTGGCGGCTATCTGTTTTTCAAGCGTCTTGAGCCGGCGTTCGCTGAGAGCATTTGAGTTATCGTGACTAGAATCAGATTGCGCGCTCCAGTGGTATTCTTGGTCCTCTCAGCAATCGCTATTCCCGTCGAGTTAGTGCCGCCGGGACACCATTCCGCCGTAGACTTGAGCTTCGATGTTTCCCACTCGTTTGTGAATCTCCTGGGATTCGCTCCTGTCGGGCTTGTATTAGGGGAATATGGCGTGCTGCGAGCTGTCGCCGCCGCGGCCTTGATGTCCGGCCTTGCCGAAACAGGCCAAATGGTGATGCTGAACCGCGATTCCTCTGTCAGCGATTTTATTATGAACGTGGTTGGTGCTCTCCTAGGCGCCATCCTCTGTGCACATTGGAAAATTCGCTCACCAGCCTTCAGTTTGAACAGATGGGCGATGCTCGTAGCCGCCGCGGGTGCGTTCGGGCTGGTGGCTCATATATGGATCGAGGAGGGTCCCCTGGTAAGTGCGCGTGGAACTAGATCTCGACCAGGGACTCTTGAGGCCTCCTGGAAGCTCGATGAAACCAGTGGTCGAGTAGCATTTGACTCTTCGGGACACGGCCTTAATGGGCGATTCAGTACGGAGCCTAGACGTGTTTCTGCCGCAATGGGGACTTGGACCGTATTCGACGGCAAGACACAATATGTCGACATTGGCCGCTCAGCGGCGCTTCGACTAGCCGGGAGCATGACGATCACCGCCTGGATCAACTCCTCCTCCTTTCCCTACGATGATGCGGCAATCGTCTCGCAATTTCGTGAGGAGGAGTCTGGTTTTCGTGGCTATCAGCTGGACACGACCATCGACAAAGGTCCGCGGACGATCGGATTTAAACTCGGTAGCCCCTGTGGGAATCTCAGGAATCTCATGGCACGATACGGAGCCACGCCTCTCGTCGTGGGCACCTGGTATCACGTAGCCGGAGTTTATGACGCGTCGAAACATACACTCGACGTTTACCTGAATGGGAAGACCGACAACGGTCCATTAGTTGGCCCGATAACGAGCGCTCAACGCACTTCTCGCTGGCCTGTTTACGTAGCCCGGCGCAGCGATTCGGGAAACTTTGGATTCGCTGGCTTGATTCGCGATGTGCGTATCTACTCGTTCGCCCTCACGAATGACGAAATCGCGACTGTTATGCGGGGAGATTCTGTCAATGACGCCGTTGCTGATCGCGCTGTTGCAACCGCCGTCAGGAGTGGAGCAGGGCATACGACAAAAGAGGATTGTCAATGCGCAGTGATCTCAGAAGATGGTGACCAATGGATTCCGTTGATGGCGGCAAGCCTAGGCGTACTTGTTGCGGTCGCTTGCATCGGTCTATGGCCGTCCGGGAGCTCGTTGCTATGCGTTTTTTTCTGCCTTGCCTCGGGCCTGCTTCTTCTGCCTGCTATAGCACCGAATGTCCCATCGTTTAATTTATGGCTGATTCCATCGGTAACTCTTGCCGGAGGCGTGTCCGTGGCTGCCTCGGCACGCCGCTGCCCTGCCTCGCCTGCCGCGCTCCCAGTTGCAAGCAAGTTAGTGTAACTCGCGATGAGTCGATGTTTGCATAGGTCCCGAGAAATGTTAGGTGCTTTATCGGAGGCGCACCGTCACAAAGGCGCAGAGAAGGGAAAAAACAGATTGAGGGGATCTGAATAACCATGTCCGATGTCGCGCTCCGTATGGAGCATGTGTACAAGAAATTCCGCAAGGGAGAGGTGTTTAACTCCTTGCGGGATCTGGTTCCGGCTTTGACGGGAAGGATGTTCCAGCGGCAAGACCTTGCTGGCGACGATCAACGCGAGTTCTGGGCCCTCCGGGATGTGTCCTTTGAGGTAAAGCACGGAGAGGCATTCGGCATCATCGGCCACAATGGCGCGGGCAAGAGCACCATTCTGAAGATCCTGAGCCGCATCATGAAACCCACAAAGGGAAGCATGGTAGTGAACGGCCGCCTTTCCGCGCTGCTCGAGGTTTCCGCCGGTTTCCATCATGACCTCACGGGCAGAGAGAACATCTTCCTGAACGGAACGATCCTGGGCATGAATCGGCGCGAAATCGAATCAAAGCTCGACCAGATCATCGCCTTCTCGGAGCTCGAAGAGTTCATCGATACTCCCGTGAAGCGGTATTCCTCCGGCATGTATGCCAGGCTCGGATTTTCCGTGGCTGCGCACGTTGATCCCGAGGTTCTAATCGTTGACGAGGTATTGAGCGTAGGCGACCACATGTTTCAGCAAAGATGTATGGAACGCATGAGCTCGATCCTCAAGGGAGGCACGACCGTGCTTTTCGTGTCTCACAACTTGAAAGCCGTAAGCGAACTCTGTAGCCGGGCCATGCTGCTGAAGAAGGGCGAGGTTGCCATCGTCAGTGACACCGATTCCGTGGTTCGCCACTATCTGAAAGATGCGCAAGAAACATGTGTCGGCGATGAAAGCGAGCCGGTCTATATTTCTAAGGTCAAGGTGAGCGACGAACTGGGAGAACGGTCCACGTTTGAGTCCGGACAAACGGCCTGGATAGACGTCGAGGTGACTGCGCGGGAAAGGGTCCAGAAACTAGCGATCTTACTATTCCTTGCCGATGAAGGGCAATACCAGATATTTCGAACCTCGACCGAAGTGTTAGGCCATAGCCGATTCTGTCTCGATCCCGGAGAAAGCTACCGATGCAGATTCGAGTTGAGGCTGAATATGGGTCAAGGCACCTTTTACCTGGATGCGGCGATTGGCAGGTACGACATCCAGAAGTTGTACCACCGCAAGGCCCTGGCGGCGACAGTTTTCATCCGATCGACATCGGCTGTCCGCGGTGCGGTGAATTGTTTCCCAAGACTGGTTGAAGCCGAAACCGTTTTAGATTCTCGACTACAAGATAGACGCGCGTAGTCTCGGAGGCGCCATCATCATGAACACTACTTGGAATTTGACAGGAACCCCTAAATATAAGGAAACGCGGCTCTGGATCTGGGCACGCGCGAGCTGGCTCGGCCGGACAGTGAGGGAGTGCCGGAGATACAGGCGCGAGTTCTGGGCTTGGGCGCGATGCGAGAAGGTGGCTCCGGCAAAGGTGCAACAGCTAGTCGAGTCTATCGCGGCGATCCCTGATCGCGCGCTGGACTCGGCTGAGGAAAAAGGGGAGGCGCCCATCTTCTTGCTCTCCACGGGTGGGCGAGCGGGCTCAACGCTGCTCCAGCGCATCCTGGTCACCGACTCGCGCGTGCTTCTTTGGGGGGAACCCCTCAGCCAAATGGGGCTTATATCCAGGATTACCGAGGCGGTTAGTGGTTCTGTGGACCCGCACCACATGCAACAGTGGAGAAACAGTGACAATCCCGCTTCGTCTTCGCTGCCAACGTCCTGGATCAATGTTCTCTTTCCTCCCGGCAAGGATTTCCGATCGGCGCTTCGAAGTTTCTTCGATCGCTGGCTTCGCGAGCCGGCTAGGGAGCTTGGTTATACCCGCTGGGGCTTCAAGGAGGTTCGGCTAGGCGCAGCGGAGGCGATCCTGTTACGGTGGTTATACCCCAACGCCAAGTTCATAATTCTGTCGCGCCATCCGTATGACTGCTATCGCTCGTTGGTCGATTCGAAGTGGCACGTATGCTGGGACCGCTATTCGAATACCGTTATGAACTCGGCCGTTAGTTTCGCGAGAATCTGGGACCAAATGGCGGTGAGTTGGTCCCAGTTGCCCGCGGAATTCCCTTGCGTGTTCATCAAATACGAAGATCTTATCAGCGGCAATTTCGACTTCCGCAAGTTGGAATCTTGGTTGGGAATTGAAATTAAAGAGAAGGTCGCGCTCTCGGTCTCCGTCGGCGGTACCACTAAGCGCTCTCGTCTCAGTTGGTGTGAACGATTCATTATAGACCGAGAGGCTACCGCGGGAATGCAGGCCCTTGGTTATTCGAAACACATCGATAAATGATTCCTAGCTTAAAGCAAACCTGGAAGATATGCGTGGGCATCCTCGCGGATATGGGCTTCGTCACTCAAGTTCAGACGAAGACTCTCGCCGAGCGCTTGGGTTATCCTGCCGATGCCAAGCTGGTGATCCTCCACGCCGACGACGTCGCCATGGCCCATTCGGTCAATAAGGCGAGCTTCGCCGCGCTCGATCGAAAAGCCATCAGTTCCGCGAGCGTCATGGTTACCTGCCCTTGTCTCACGGAGGTAGCCGAGTATGCTAAAGCCCACCCCGATGCGGATCTGGGGGTGCACCTCACCCTGACCAGCGAGTGGAAAACGTACCGCTGGGGGCCGGTGGCGCCCAAGGACCAGGTGCCGAGCTTGCTCGATCCGCAGGGCTATTTCTACCCCGACGTCTCTTCCGCCGCCGCGCACATTAAGCCGAAAGAAGCGGAGCGTGAAATCCGCGCCCAGGTCGAGCTGGCGATCAAGATGGGCATCTACCCGACCCACCTCGACATGCACATGATGACGCTGGCCGCCACGCCGCAGCTCTACGCCGCCCTGATAAAAGTGGCTCACGACCTTCACCTGCCCTTTCTGGCTGTGCGCGGGAACGGCGGCCGAAGGATTAAGTCGTTGCTTTCCGAGACGGACATCGTCTTCGACTCAGTGGTGGTGTTCGATTCGAACGTGCCTCCCAACCAGTGGACGGAGTCCTACGTGAAGGCGCTTGATTTGCTCAAGCCCGGTCTTCACTACCTCATCGTTCACCCCGGCTACGATGACGCAGAACTCGAAGCCGTCATGGTGGACCATCCATCGTTTGGCGCGGCTTGGCGGCAGCGCGACTTCGACGCGGTAACCAGCCCGGAGTTCAAGCAGGCCCTGGAGCGCAATCGCATCATTCTGGTGGGATGGAGAGATCTGGCGAGGCTTTCCTCTTCGTGACGAATAGCTGCTTCTAACCGGGCCCGGTATTCATCTCAACCAGACTTGACCAACTCTTTCGCTGTCGCGGCCACTCCCGATTTCCGTACGACGTCCAGAAAGCGTACGCCCTCAGAGTTCCAGCGGCGACGCTATCCACCGGGCCGACTGTCCGCCGTGTTGTGAGTTGCTTCCGCATGTTTATGGAAGCCGAAACTTTTTTGGGATTCCGGTCGACAGGAAAAACCCGCGTAGTCATGTAGCTTTTACAATCATGAGCATGACATCGGCTTTGAAGAAACCCGTGCTGACGCACGACCAAGCCAAAAACATGCTTTGGGGCATGCTTCTTCTGGCCATCGTTATGGCCGGAGTATGGCTACGCTGGCGAGATTTGGACTCACAAAGCCTTTGGGAGGATGAGGGATATACGCTTTGGCTTTCTAGATTCTCGCCTCGAGAAATCTGGCACGTGCTAAGGGTGGACAACACCACTCCTTTGCTTTATGTGCTGATTCACTATTGGAGCTACGTCTTCGGAACCTCCGAGTTCTCGCTGCGGGCACCGTCGGCTGTATTTGCCACTCTTTCGATCCCCCTGTTTTTCCTTCTGGCACGTAAGACGCTTGTGGACAGAATGGCTGTAACGTTCGCGATGGCTCTCTATGCAGTGGCTTTCTTTCAGGTGTGGCACGCGAGGAATGCAAGATTTTACGCGCTCCTGATCTTCCTGTCCTTGGGCACTGTTTACTGTTTGCTGCTCTACCTTGAAAATCGCAGGTTGGCCCCCTTCTGTGGCCTGGTGCTATTCCTGGCTCTCAGCTTGTATACACATAATATGGTGCTCCTTTACCTGCCTGGATTCGTGGTTCTTTGGCTGGTCTACCCCGCGGAAAGGACCCTTCTTGCTCGCCTCAAGGATGGGCTACTCGCCGCCTCGGTTGTATTGTTGTTGTACTTACCATGGGTGCCGACGCTGCTTGCGCAGGTGCAAACGATTCGGAGAGTGCCCGAGTTTCCCACACCCAGAGTTGGAGAACTTCTAGATAGCCTTTTTATACTTTTCGGTTTTGATCCTCGCACTCTCCAGACGGTTTTTCGTGATCAACTCCGCATTCACATCTCCCGGCTCTTTGGGTTTTGGACGTGGACCCCACTGCTTCTACTGGTGGTCGTGGTCTGCATTCTCGGGGGACTTCTTGCCGCACGCATTGTTGACCGGCGAAAGACGGCCGCGCTGGCCGCATATGCACTGGGTCCTGTGCTGCTGACGTTTGCGTACAGCCGTGTCTCGAATGCCGTGTACCAAACTCAGGTGTTCTCAGGCTGTTGTTCCGTGTTACCGCTGTTGTTGGCGGCTCCGATTGCATTTCAGGTGGGCAACCTCAGAAAAGCCTTTTTGGGCGTTGGGCTTGTAGTTCTCGTGCTGGCCGTCGTCTCCGGGCCCGGCTATCTCCGGCGAGAGCACAAAGAGGACTGGCGAGGAGCAACGCAATATTTGGTGCAGCTCCCGGAAAGAGACCGGCTCGTGGTGATAGTGCCGGATCTTGGTCTACCCCTGGTGCACTACTATGCGGCAGGATTGTCGAAGTCAGGTCCACGATTTGAGTTGACGGGACTTCTCACAAGATTTGATCCGTCCGACATTGATTTGGAAAAACGGATGATAGACCTCCTTTCTGATCCTCACGCTGACGATCTGGCGCTACTGACCCAAGAAATGGCATCGAGCAGATATAAGGAGGTTGACGTCGTCATGTCGTCCGGGTTGTTTCCGGTCCGAATTAAGCCCATATTGTGGAAATATCTGGCCGCACGCAGCACGTCATCGGAGATCGTCGAGTTTCACGGGCTCGAGGTGAGACGGTACTCTGTACGATCCCCTGGAGCAGACTAGGCTATCTTGGACATAAAACGAATTCGAGTCCGCGAGAGTCTTGGGTGGTCGGGCGTTGATCTATTCTTTGTTCTCACTGGCTTGTTGATCAGATAACATCACGAACTCTATTCACTATCTATCGCCGAACTTGTAGCCGAATACGAAAAGCTGAACCTAAAACGATTCCGGTTCCGGCGCCGGTTAACCGAAAGTAGAAGGCCAATGAGGTCTTGACCGCTCGCCACGAGAACCAAGATTGAGAGCCGTCTGTCCGAAGAGCTTGCTTCTTGCGGGCGGAGGCTTTCCGCTTAATATGATCAACTATGTCCTCAAGGGAAGGTCGCAATGCCATCAATAAGGAGCTGCACAGATGAGCACCGGCAATGAGCCCTTTGTCAGCATCGTTACGCCGGTTTACAACGGTGAGGCGTACCTAAGGGAATGCATTGAAAGCGTTCTCGCTCAGACCTATTCGAACTGGGAGTATATTGTCGTAAACAACTGCAGCACGGATGGCACATTAAGGATCGCGGAAGAATATGCAAGCCAGGATAGTCGCTTTCAGGTCCACAGCAACGACAGCTTATTGCCAATCATCGCGAATCACAATCGAGCGTTTCGTCTTATTTCTCCTGAGAGCAAATACTGCAAGGTGGTCTCTGGCGATGATTGGTTGTATCCAGAATGCATCGCTCGTATGGTCCAGCTCGCTGAGGCAAATCCATCAGTCGGTCTCGTCGGTTCCTATCAACTCAGCGGCGGAGGCGATAAATGGTACGTGAGGAATTTCGGGCTCCCATACTCCTCTACAGTCGTTTCGGGCCGGGAGATCAGCCGGGGGCACTTATTGGGTACGATGGATGTTCTTGGAGATCCGACTTGTAGCCTTTATCGAGCGGATTTGGTGAGGCGCACAGATTCTTTTTATCCGAATCCTACGGCGGAAGCAGACCTCAGTGCATGTTACGAGTGCTTGAGCGGTACGGATTATGGCTTCGTGCACCAGGTATTGTCCTACGAGAGACATCATCCTGAGCAGATGACCAAGACTTCTAAAAGCTTAGAAGCCTTCTTCACAAGTAAGTTCGGCGACTTGCGTGCCTATGGTTCCCTCTACCTGGAACCTGCAGAGCAGGAGAAACGCTTTAGCGAGCTGATCGAAGACTATTACGCGCGTTTGGCGTTTCACGCCGTTCACTTCAGGCGTGGAGATTTTTGGAGCTTTCAAAGGAGGCGGCTTAAAGAGGTCGGGCTTTCCTTCAGCAGCTTCAAGCTCGCCAAGGCCATTTCGGCCAGGGTATTGGATCTGTTACTGAATCCGAAAGAGACGTCGGAAAAACTCCTGAGAAGGTTAGCTCCGAACTAGAATCGGCCCCAGATGACCTGACCAGAGACGCTGTCATTCTGCGGCGTTTCAACCGCAATTTTGCTTCCTTTGGAGAGAGCGATCCCGATGGCGATTCTCGCAGGCTTCTTGATTGCCGTCGTGATCGCATTGACAGGCGTGGGGGCGGGCACGATTACGGCGCCGCTCCTAATTCTTCTCTTGGGCGCTCCCGCAGACGTCGCGGTGAGTACCGCGCTCGCGTATTCGGCTATTGTGAAGCTCATCGTCGCACCGGTACAGATTCTTCGACGACAGGTGAACTATCGGGTACTAGCTTGCATGCTGGTGGGGGGACTGCCCGGCGTGGTCGTGGGATCAGTACTCTTTCGGAATATCGCGCATCGTGGGAATCTTGCAGCAGTGTACTGGGTGCTCGGAGGAATCATCATCTTTTCGTCCTGCTGGCACATATTCCGCTCTTTCTACCCTGCGGCGGAGGGCCGTGCACCCACAAACCGATTGCGCTGGATTGCCGTACTCATGCTTCCCATTGGAGCAGAGGTCGGCTTTTCGTCGTCGGGCGCAGGAGCGCTGGGTACTGCAGCGCTGCTCAGCCTCACATCGCTGCCTGTCAGTCAAGTGGTCGGCACCGACTTGGTATTCGGTCTCGGCGTGGCTCTAGTTGGCAGTGGCATGCACGCTTTTGGTGGAACATATAATACCATCCTGCTTGTCAAAATGATGGCTGGAGGCATTGCCGGCGCAATCGTGGGCAGCGGATTTGCGCCGCGCCTGCCCGGCCCGAAGCTCCGATTTGCGCTATCGGTGTGCCTGCTCGCACTTGGTATCGAGTTTTGCTTTCGAGCCGCACGGCTCTGAAACGAGTCCATGACTTCCAGTTTTTCGACAGTAACAACTGGTCCCGCGAAGGGCTATCTCGCCGGCCTCGAAGCGGAGTCCATCGAGATCCTGCGGGAAGCCGTCGCACTGTCGGACAAGCCGGTCATGATGTATTCGATCGGCAAGGACTCGTCGGTTATGCTGCACTTGGCGCGTAAGGCGTTCTGGCCGGCTGTGCCACCGTTTCCTCTTTTGCACATTGATACCACGTGGAAATTCCACGAAATGATCGCGTTCCGCGACCGGATTCCCGCCGAAACGCGAATGAAGCTGTTGGTGCATGTCAATCATCAACGGCTCGCCGAGGGAGTGAGCCCGTTCACCTTTGACTCCGAACGCTATACCACCATGATGAAGACCGAGGCATTGAAACAGGCGCTCGATTCTGGGGGCTTCGACATCATTCTGGGGGGTGCGAGGCGCGACGAGGAAAAGTCGCGCGCCAAAGAGAGGATCTTCTCCTTTCGCTCGGCCGGACACCGGTGGGATCCGAAACAGCAAAGGCCGGAGCTTTGGAACCTCTACAATGCTCGCATCCGTACGGGCGAGACCATTCGTGTATTTCCTCTTTCGAACTGGACCGAAACCGATGTCTGGCAGTACATAGCAGAGGAGAATATCCCGATTGTGCCGTTGTACTTTGCAGCTGCAAGGCCGGTCGTTAAACGCTGCGGGCAATGGATTATGGTGGACGACGACAGATTCCCGCTCAATCCAGGGGAAACGCCGGAGATGCGCGTCGTCCGGTTTAGGACCCTCGGGTGTTATCCCCTCACCGCTGCGATCGAAAGTACCGCGACTACGGTTGGCGAGATCGTTAAAGAGACGCAATTCGCGCGAACGTCGGAACGCCACGGCAGGCTCATCGATTTCGACCAGGTCGCTTCCATGGAGCGAAAGAAGCAAGAAGGCTATTTCTGATGCATGATACGCTGCGCTTCATGACCTGCGGCAGTGTTGACGACGGCAAGTCGACGCTGATCGGGAGGCTACTGTGGGAGTCCAAGCAGGTATTCGAGGATCAGCTCTCGGCGCTGGCCATGGATTCCACTCGCTACGGCACGCAGGGCGAAGCCATGGATCTCGCGCTGCTGGTCGACGGCCTGCAGGCTGAACGGGAACAGAGCATCACCATCGATGTCGCTTATCGCTTCTTTAGCACTCCGCGGCGTCGATTTGTCGTGGCTGACACACCTGGCCACGAGCAATACACGCGCAACATGGCTACCGGCGCCTCCACTTCGGAACTGGCGGTGCTGGTGGTGAATGCGAGCAAGGGGCTGTTGACGCAAACCCATCGTCACGCGAGGATCGTAGGCCTGTTGGGCATTCGGCACCTGGTGATGGCTGTGAACAAAATG
Organism: uncultured Acidobacteriaceae bacterium; assembly: GCA_963770555.1. Taxonomy (GTDB): domain Bacteria; phylum Acidobacteriota; class Terriglobia; order Terriglobales; family Acidobacteriaceae; genus Telmatobacter. The sequence continues at coordinate 1,521,816 of CAVYQC010000004.1, read as the reverse complement.
GATCTGGTGGATTGGGACGAAGCTGTCTTTTCCAAGATCGTCGAAGAATTCCAGCCACTGGTGAACGAGTGCGGATTCGAGTCCTTTCAGCCAATTCCCGTTTCCGCGCTGCATGGAGATAACATCACCCTGCGCAGCTCCGCTGCATCCTGGTACACAGGTCCAAGCCTCCTCAGCTATCTTGAAGAGATCGACGTGACTCGCAGCGCAGCGGACCTTGAGTTTCGCATGCCCGTGCAATGGGTGAACCGGCCGAGCCATGATTTTCGCGGCTATTGCGGGCGAATCGCCAGCGGGAGCGTAAGCGTCGGCGATAGCGTGCGAGTCGTGCCGGGAGGAACGGAGACAAAAGTTCGATCCATCGTTGCGTGGCAGGCAGAGCGATTGACCGCCTCGGCCGGAGAGTCCATCACAATATGTCTTGAAGACGAGATCGATGTCACTCGCGGGAATGTGATCGCGTCCGCGTCCGATCCCTCGGAGCTGAGCGATCAATTTGAAGCCAAAGTGCTGTGCCTCTCGCAACAGCACCTGGTGGCCGGACGTTCGTACCTGCTCAATCTCCATACCTGCCAGGCCGTGGCGACGATTACCGCGATCAAGTACCAGGTCGATGTGAAACTCGGAACGCGTCTGGCAGCGCGACATCTGGGATTGAACGATATCGGAGTTGTCAATCTCTCCGTCGATCGCCCTGTGCCTTTTGAAGCGTACGACCGATGCAGGCAGCTCGGCAGTTTCATTTTGGTGGACCGGCTAACCAACCAGACAATCGGCGCCGGGATGATCGATTTCGCTTTGCGCAGGGCTTCGAATATCCATTGGCAGGCAATGGATATCAACAAGGACGCCCGCGCCGGGCAAAAGTTGCAGAAGCCGGTTTGCCTTTGGTTCACCGGGTTTTCGGGAGCGGGTAAGTCGACAATTGCAAATCTTCTCGAGAAGCGATTGTTCGCGATAGGGCGGCATACGTATACGCTCGATGGCGATAACATTCGACACGGCCTCAACAGGGACCTCGGATTCTCCGAGGCTGACCGGGTTGAGAACATTCGCCGCATCACTGAGGTCGCCCGGCTACTTGTCGATGCAGGGTTGGTCGTGATCGTTTCATTCATCAGCCCGTATCGCGCCGAGCGCGAAATCGCGCGGTCGCGCTTTGAACCTGGAGAATTTGTGGAGGTCTTCGTCGATACGTCGCTCGAAGTATGCGAACGGCGCGACCCGAAGGGCCTGTATGCTAAAGCGCGGCGTGGAGAATTGGTCAACTTCACCGGAATTGATAGCAATTACGAACCACCCCAGTCCCCCGAAATTCGCCTGGACACGGTTACTCACAGCGCAGAAGAATGTGTCGATCGCATTCTGGCTGCCTTGGACTCCAATTGGCTGCGAAAGGCAACGAAGAACTGAGAAGCTGAATGATTGATATCCAGGCGGAAAATTGGCTTTCCGATTTGCTTCCCAAGGTCGTGGCTTTGGCTCGCGAGGCGGGCCAAGCGATCATGACGGTTTACGCCGAAACCAGTCCAGCGGTCGAGTATAAACCTGACAACTCGCCGCTGACCCAAGCCGATCTTGCTTCCCATCATGTCCTTCTGGGGGGCCTTGCCCGCGTGTCTCCGGGATGGCCGGTTATATCGGAGGAGTCCGCGGAGATCCCCTTCGATCAGCGGCGATATTGGCGGCATTTCTGGATGGTCGATCCGCTGGATGGCACGAAGGAGTTTCTTCGCCGTACCGGGGAGTTTACGGTCAACATAGCACTGATGGAATGCGATGCGCCGATTTTGGGCGTTGTATATGCTCCGGTGGTTGACAAGTTGTACTTTGCAGCCAAAGGTGCGGGCGCGTACAAGGCCGATCGGGAGACCGTGTCGCCAATCAAAGCCGTGCGCGCGGCGAAATCAACTGTGCGAATGGTGGTGAGCCGATCGCACCGAGCAGGGGAAGAGGACCTCGCACCGTTTACCGGCGGAGCGGAGAACTGCGAATTCATCGAGATGGGAAGCTCGCTCAAATTCTGCCTCGTTGCCGAGGGCGCTGCGGATGTTTATCCCCGCATCGGTCCAACGATGGAGTGGGACACGGCTGCGGCCCATTGCATTCTTGAGGAAGCGGGAGGGTTTGTTACCGATTTGGACGGTAACTCAATGAATTACAACAAACCCGTGCTGCTAAACTCCGGATTCTTGGCCAGAGGAGCTTCTTAGTGCACATCTTATAGATGATTGTCGTTATTGCTAAGTCTCTGGAATCCGGCTTGTTGCCGGATCTTATGCGGCCATGGGCCACCTGCCTCGGAATTATGAAACATGCTGTAAGGAAATTCTGCCGAAACCTGTTGTTCCACCAAGATGTCCTGTACTCACATGTGCCGAATTGTGCTCCGCCCGGTGCGGCTCGTCCGCTTTTCCATTATGGATCTGCACATTTCGAGCTATAGAGCGGGGATCTGTCGATGCTTGATTATGGAAGGATATCGATTATGACGGAAGCAGCCTGTTCGATGAAGAATCCTCGCGGCCTGGCCTGGCTCGTCGGAGAATTGGACGACTTCAAAGGTGTGCTCGACGGGCCCACCGTTCGCCGGTTCTTGACACAGGCGAAACTGGATCGGGAGGAAGTGGCGTCCTACATCGAGCAGCGGGCCGATACCTATGCTCGGCGCTGTGTAGTTCGACGCGAAAACTATGAAGTATTGGTGCTCACTTGGTGCCCATCGCAAGGTAGCGTCGCACACGATCACTCTGGTTCGCTGTGCGGCCTGAAAGTGGTTCAGGGAAGTCTCACCGAGCAGCTCTTCGAGGAAGCGCCTGACGGCCGCGTGCGCAAGACCTCATCCAACCGGCTCGGCCCGGGAGACATCACCATTGATCCCGGCGCGGTCGTCCACTCTCTAGCCAACAGCCTGCCGGGTGAAGTCCTGGTCACGGTGCATGTATATTCGCCGCCGTTGCCCGAGGTGCGGAGGTACGCCGTCGCCGAAGGTTTGCCCCCCGCGCTGTTTTTAAGGCCCGCGCGGCCGGATGCGAAGGTGATTGCGATCATCGGCGGAGGGTTCACTGGTCTCATGGCGATGGCGAACTTGATTCGCTTCGGCAACGAAACTGATCTACCGCTCCATATCGTCCTCATGGACCGGCAACCCGCCGTTGGCGAGGGCATCGCATACCGCACCACCGATGGACGGCATCTGCTCAACGTACCCGCCGGCCGAATGAGCGCGTGGCCCGATTTGCGAGAGGATTTTCTCGCCTTCGCCCGATTGAAAGATTCCTCGGTGGGACCGCATGATTTCCTGCCACGAAGGATCTATGGTCAATATGTCCGAGAAACCATGCTCGATCTGGCCGAAGCAGCAGGCGAGCATCTAAGCGCCGAGGTGATGCACGATGAAGTCGCGCTCCTGGAGCCATCGGTTTCATCCGGTTGGAAAATAGAAACTGCCGGCCACCGAAGCGTCCAGGCCGACCTGGCCGTTCTCGCTGTCGGACATCGACCCCCTAATGACCCGCTGAGTAAGGGGTGGATTGGTCCACGCACCCGCTTCGTCACCGATCCCTGGGCCGCGCTGGTGCTGAGCCAGATTGGCCCGGACGAACCGGTTCTGCTGATTGGCAGCGGGCTAACGGCAGTCGACGTCATTCTGACACTAAACCGGCCAGACCGGGTTGCTCCGCTCATTGCCGTCTCCCGCCGTGGGTTAACGCCCTTGGCTCATCTGCGGCAGCAGAATCAGGTAGCCGACGTCTCTGCTCTGGTGAGCGAGTGGCTGGATCCGGCCGCAATGTTGAAGATCGGTGACTTGGTTTCCGGGCTTCGCCGGCGCATCGCGGCCGCCAGAGATTCAGGCATCGAGTGGCAATACGTCATCGACGCTCTCCGTCCGGTAATCCAACGCCTGTGGAACCGTCTTGGCGTGAAGGAGCGTGCCCGATTCCTCAGGCATGTGCGTCCATTCTGGGAGATTCACCGCCATCGCATGGCGCCGTCGATCACGGACATTATCGATCGCCTGCGACGGGAGAAGAAGCTCGAAGTGGTTGCGGGCGCCCTCGTTGCCGCTTCCGCCGACGAGGATGGCGTCGACGTCACATTTTCTCTTCGGGGAGCTTCAGCCGCGCGTTCCGTGAGAGTGTCATGGGTGGTGAACTGCACCGGTCCTGGCGCGCACAATCGGCACGAGACCCATCCCTTCCTGCGGCCGCTTCTGGGCGCCGGCATACTTTGCAGCGATGAACTTAGTCTGGGTTTGCTCACGGACGATTGTGGCCGGGCCATCGCAGCAGATGGCGGTACGCATCCGGACCTTTTGATTGCCGGCACCCTGCGCAAATCCACCTTGTGGGAATCCACAGCAGTTCCCGAACTTCGGCAGCAGGCGCAGACTGTTGCCCGCACAGCGCTTGCCGTCCTGTCAAGCCGCGAGGCGTTGCCAATTTTGTCTCGCCTTCGGCCATCTGTCGCCGAACTTGCCCCAATTCTCGACTGCGGCAGCTCGATGTGAATTCTCAACATACTTTGAATGCTAAATAGGGCCATTACTGTTAAGGTCAGCCATAAGATCACCCTTGGCACACGCGGCAGTTGCCACGAGCTCGGCGGAATTCCTTCCCCTTCCAGAAGGTCAAAGCGGCATTCGATTCACCGAATTCCAGGGGAGGATATTGTGAGACTCAAAGCAAGACTGTTTCGTTTTTATCCCGCCTTTCTCCGTGCCTCCATCGCTCTTCATGTCCAAGCTGTGGTCGGAACAATGGAGGTGGTCGTGCGGAGGAGCTTCGCTAGAAGCTTGCAGTTCCGCGGGATTTATACATATTGAATCACACAAACTCCTCGACGCTGAATGAAGTAGTGTATAAGTCGGCCACCTCGGGTATTTCTCCGACTGCTGGAGTAGTGACGGCGACTTCGACGACGTCTCGGCAGATTCAGTTTAGGGCCAAGTTGCAGTTTTAAGACGGAAGGGAAGATGCCGCCCGTGAAGGCATCGTGGCTAGCCTCTTCGTTTTCTTGTAAGTTCCGCTGCACCGGATTTCTTGCTGCGCGCCGCAGATGCATTTGGATTAAGAATGCAGCAATTTGGTGGCGTAACGCACGAGACATCGAGGCTTGCTACAAGGTCCTCCGTCGAGAGGTAATATCCAGTCAACCCCGAATGAGGAGGACCGCTTTGGGTTTGAGCCGGAGATCATGGTGAAGGTGGCGCGCCGCAAAATGCGGATCTATGAGTTGGGGGTAAGCTATGCGGGGTGCGCTTCCGAAGAGGGAAAGAAAATCGTTTGGACTGACTCGCTTCGGGCCCCACATTGCCTGGTCAAATATTCTCTAAACGAGCCAAAAGCTACACTCGCATTGAACAAATCAGGCCCTTCCTGATTGAATCTACTACGATCCGATAGTGTTATATATGTTTCTTGGGAGATGCTGCTCTTCCGGATCTAGATGAACTCCTCGCCGCGCGCTCTTGTCGGTGGGGCCCTTGGCATATGCCTTCCAAATTGATTTCTTCCACGAAAGTGGGAGGGCGGAGCTTTGGTGAATGCTATCTGATGCCCATCTTGTGCGTTGGTGGACGAGTCTGCACTCTTGAGGCATGAGGCGACGCATGGCGGAGGCGTGGACGAAGTGGCGTAAGCGTCCCAAGTTCCCCCCTGGCATGAGTCTGGCTTCGAGGCCGAGTAGGACGTCATCGGTATTGCTCAGGAAGCAGGTTCTCAACGACCGTTTCGCCCGGTGGCGGACTTTGTCGGAGGAGCGTCGGATAGCCGAACTGACTTACGAGCCTGGCGCGAGCGTGGCGCTGGCGGCTCGTGCGCACGGTGTGAACGCGAACCAGGTGTTCAAGCGGCGACGTGCACTGAAGCGGGGCGAACTGAACGAGCCATCGGCAGCATCGACGGCGTTCTTTCCCATCGTGATGTCCGCTCCCAGTGAACTCGCCAGCGCGACAGGCGAGCTCGACTCGCGCGGTGAGCGAATCGAGCACCTGAAGTTGATGGTTGAGAAGTTCCGCCACATGATCTTCGGCAAGAAAAGCGAGAAGATCGTCCTGAAGCTCGAGCAATTGCAGCTTGAGCTGGAAGAGGACGAGACCACACGGGCGGAAAGCCGAAGCCATCGCCGAACGCGTCCCACCAAGTAAGGAACCGAAGCCTCGTCCTGAACGCAAGCCACTGCCTGAACATCTTGAAGACGAAGTGGTCATGCACACGCCCCAGCGCAACTGCTGTCCGGATTGCGGTGGTCAATGTTTGCAATCTGCCAAACTGCTCCAGGATCGAATCTGCTGCAGGAAAAGTCTGGGAGACTCAACCGGGTCTGTTCGTAAAGTTGGGTTCGAGCCACGATGGATATGTGAAACATCGTTGTCGATAAACCACAAATTGCCTCGCGGCAACGAACTGAAAATCTCCTGGTCACTCTCCTCATCAAATTTCAGTTTTTGGGCTGTCTGATGACTCGCGCATATGGGTGAATCAGTAAACCGTTTCTAATCACTCGCTTCATGATCTTCGAGGCATCTACATCGAGTCTCATGTCATGTGTCCGGGATGTTCACAAATGGGGTAACAGACTCGAGTTACTATCGAGCTAAGTGCTTTAGGTACTGAAAATTAGCCCTCACTCATGCTACGCTCAATGGATCCTTATCACGATAGGTAATGATGGCACGTTCGACTACATCGCTAATCTCCACCGGTAATGTGTTTGATCCTAGCGGAAACTCCGCGCACAGTCTCCGTCGCACATCGCTGTTGCGGATCGAACGCAGCGTACTCAGCCTGAGTTTCGCAAAATTTCCCCTCTTCCTTCTCAGTTTGATGTGGCTCCTGTGTGCGAGCGCGCCCTGGGCAAATGCGCAAAGCACCCCCACGTTGAGCGTTGGGAACCCCACCACAGATGCCAACGGGGTGGAGTACTATCCTGTGACGTCAGTCTACCAAGATTCTCAACAGCAAATCATTCGAGTCTTGGAACCGACTAATCCGGCGCCGGGACAACCGCCAAAAATCTTGTTTGTGTTGCCGGTAGACACCGGGGTCGATACGACCGCGTCCACATACAGCGATGGACTGGAAGAACTGCGGATGCTCGATGTGCAGGATCGTTTCAACATGACGCTCATCGCACCGTCCTTTAATTACGAGCCGTGGTACGGAGACAACGTCACCGATCCTACGCTGCGGATGGAGAGCTTCATTATCGACGATCTCGTTCCTTTCGGTGACCAATTCGCCCAGGGCAGCGTGCCGCAGCGCTATCTTATCGGATTTAGTAAGTCGGGGAATGGAGTCCTTTTCCTGCTCCTCAGGCATCCGGGTGTCTTCAATGCGGGCGCAGCCTGGGATTCTCCTGCGCAACTGAGCGATATCAACACGACAGGCATCTCTACGCCCGGTGCCATACCGGAGAACTTCGGCACCCAGGCAAACTTCGATCTCTATAACATCCCCTCCCTTGTATCGAGCAATGCCCAGCCGTTTCTGCAACAGAATCGGTTTTGGATCAGTGGTGACCAGGCCGCCTGGACGGCGGATATGGACCAATTGAACGACCAAATGACGGCGGCGGAAATTCCGCATACGTGGGTTCAGGGTGGCACAAGGGTGCATAGTTGGAACAGTGGCTGGCTGGATGGCGCGGTCACGGATCTGGATTCGAACGCAACTCTTACAGCGCCGTACGCCGGCACGCTGCCTCCGCCGCGCTCTGGCGGTTTGCCCGGCGGGACGCTTTCCTCCGGCACCACCCAGGCCACATTGAGCCTTACCACCGATCAGGCGGCTATCTGCGCGTATGCCACCTCAGCGGGTGTGGCCTACGGTTCGATGACCAATACGTTCAGCGTCACCGGCGGCACTGCGCATTCCACGGTAGTGACGGGTCTGCAGGATGGAGGCAGTTACAGCTATTACGTGCGCTGCCAGGATAATGCAACGGGAGCCGTCAACAGCGACGATTATGCCATCAGCTTCTCGGTTGCGATCAGCAGCGGGGGATCGGCAGACACGGCGAGCAGCAGCTTTGCGGGGGTGGAAGATCCGTTGTCGGAGAACGGGATGTGGGGCACGACCGGTTCGTGGACCAGCCTGAAGAAGGACAACGGGGTGTATTCGACCGACATCACCAGCGCGGCGCGTTTGTTGACGCCGGCGGTAGGTGCGGACCAGTACTCCGAGATCGCCTATGATCAGGACCCCGGAACGGCGAGCTGGCCGGGGGTGATGACGCGGGTGCAGGGGGCCAACAACGGCAGCGGCTATCTGGCCATTGCCTATGCCGGCCAGGTGCGGCTCTACCGGGCCGACGACACCGGCTCCTTGAACTTCACCCTGCTGGCTTCGGCCGACGCCGTCCTGGCGACGGCTCCGCGCCTGTTGCGGCTGGAATCGGCAGGTTCTACGCACAGCGTGTACTTCAACGGCACGCTGATGATCACCTACACCGATGCCGGCAACACCTATTCGGCAGGACAACCGGGGATTGCCGATTCGGTCTTCGGCGGACCTACGGTCAGGATCCTCTCCTTCGACGGCGGCGCGTTGGCAGGCAGCGGCAACACGCCGCCTCCAACGCCTCCGGCACGCTCTGGCGGTTTGCCCGGCGGGACGCTTTCCTCCGGCACCACCCAGGCCACATTGAGCCTTACCACCGATCAGGCGGCTATCTGCGCGTATGCCACCTCAGCGGGTGTGGCCTACGGTTCGATGACCAATACGTTCAGCGTCACCGGCGGCACTGCGCATTCCACGGTAGTGACGGGTCTGCAGGATGGAGGCAGTTACAGCTATTACGTGCGCTGCCAGGATAATGCAACGGGAGCCGTCAACAGCGACGATTATGCCATCAGCTTCTCGGTTGCGATCAGCAGCGGGGGATCGGCAGACACGGCGAGCAGCAGCTTTGCGGGGGTGGAAGATCCGTTGTCGGAGAACGGGATGTGGGGCACGACCGGTTCGTGGACCAGCCTGAAGAAGGACAACGGGGTGTATTCGACCGACATCACCAGCGCGGCGCGTTTGTTGACGCCGGCGGTAGGTGCGGACCAGTACTCCGAGATCGCCTATGATCAGGACCCCGGAACGGCGAGCTGGCCGGGGGTGATGACGCGGGTGCAGGGGGCCAACAACGGCAGCGGCTATCTGGCCATTGCCTATGCCGGCCAGGTGCGGCTCTACCGGGCCGACGACACCGGCTCCTTGAACTTCACCCTGCTGGCTTCGGCCGACGCCGTCCTGGCGACGGCTCCGCGCCTGTTGCGGCTGGAATCGGCAGGTTCTACGCACAGCGTGTACTTCAACGGCACGCTGATGATCACCTACACCGATGCCGGCAACACCTATTCGGCAGGACAACCGGGGATTGCCGATTCGGTCTTCGGCGGACCTACGGTCAGGATCCTCTCCTTCGACGGCGGCGCGTTGGCAGGCAGCGGCAACACGCCGCCTCCAACGCCTCCGGCACGCTCTGGCGGTTTGCCCGGCGGGACGCTTTCCTCCGGCACCACCCAGGCCACATTGAGCCTTACCACCGATCAGGCGGCTATCTGCGCGTATGCCACCTCAGCGGGTGTGGCCTACGGTTCGATGACCAATACGTTCAGCGTCACCGGCGGCACTGCGCATTCCACGGTAGTGACGGGTCTGCAGGATGGAGGCAGTTACAGCTATTACGTGCGCTGCCAGGATAATGCAACGGGAGCCGTCAACAGCGACGATTATGCCATCAGCTTCTCGGTTGCGATCAGCAGCGGGGGATCGGCAGACACGGCGAGCAGCAGCTTTGCGGGGGTGGAAGATCCGTTGTCGGAGAACGGGATGTGGGGCACGACCGGTTCGTGGACCAGCCTGAAGAAGGACAACGGGGTGTATTCGACCGACATCACCAGCGCGGCGCGTTTGTTGACGCCGGCGGTAGGTGCGGACCAGTACTCCGAGATCGCCTATGATCAGGACCCCGGAACGGCGAGCTGGCCGGGGGTGATGACGCGGGTGCAGGGGGCCAACAACGGCAGCGGCTATCTGGCCATTGCCTATGCCGGCCAGGTGCGGCTCTACCGGGCCGACGACACCGGCTCCTTGAACTTCACCCTGCTGGCTTCGGCCGACGCCGTCCTGGCGACGGCTCCGCGCCTGTTGCGGCTGGAATCGGCAGGTTCTACGCACAGCGTGTACTTCAACGGCACGCTGATGATCACCTACACCGATGCCGGCAACACCTATTCGGCAGGACAACCGGGGATTGCCGATTCGGTCTTCGGCGGACCTACGGTCAGGATCCTCTCCTTCAGCGGCGGCGCGTTGGCATCAAACTGAAAATTGAGTGACGGACGAAACTCGTGAGGCAAGTCAATTAGGGCGTTTCCCGTAATAGTGTAGATTGTAGTCGGCGATTGTCTACGGCGAGTGACGAGATGGGGAGACCCTATGGGGATGATCTGCACCGTAAGTTTCTCTTGGCCTATGACCGGGGCGATAGTTCTGTCGACAAAGTGGCATTCACCGGCTCCACGGAGGTCGGACGCCGGATTTTGGAAGCGGCCGCAAAATCGAATCTGAAGAAAGTCACTTTGGAACTAGGCGGAAAGAGCCCGAACATCATCTTAGCCAACGCAGATCTGGATGAAGCAGTGGAAGGTGTGCACGTCTAATCCCGCGCAGCCTCAGCACTCGCATTAGCTCTCTCAATGTACATTCCTGCAAGGACCGAAATGACGAGCCTGCCGAAAAGAAGAAATGTGACAGGATCGTTCATCCGAAACTCCCGCGTCTCCAAAAACCGCAACACCTCCGTGGGATAGACTCTCTCTTGAATTCGGGAGACAATCGGATAGAACTGCGCCGTGCGGTGCTCAGCGCAACCTGACTGCGAACGTGAAAATGACAGCGGAAGCTCCCACCCTTTCCACGCAATCGGCGGAGGCGCCCTCAAGCGGCACGACGGCCCAAGTGCCGGCTGATCGCGCTTCCTGCGATTTGTTGCTTGCAATTGCCCGGCTCGCGGGCGATGCCGGCGACTCGCGTCTTTGTTCGCTGGCGGAAAAAGTTAGCAACTGGGATTCGCTTCTCGCTCTGGCGCAGGCGCATCGAATGCTGCCGACGATCTTTAAGCGCCTGCGAGAAATGGAACCCGCGGTGCCGCAAAGGGTCCGGGAACGCCTGCGAGCCGAATGCGAACGCAACGTCTTTCATTGTCTCGCCAATGCAGCAGAACTGATTCATCTCCTCAATACCTTCGATATCGCCGGGATTCCAATTTTGCCGTACAAAGGCATTGTACTGGCGGCCTCTGTCTACAACGATCTGGCGGCGCGGCCCGCCGGAGATCTGGACCTGCTGATTCACCCGAAGCACCTCGCCCAAGCTACAGCGCTCCTCCTCGAACGCGGCTATCGTCAGATCGGTCCGTTTCATCCGGATGGAACACACTTCGCTTTCGATAATCACGAATATGTCTTCGAGCGGCCATCGGACGGAATCGTAGTTGAGCTTCGCTGGAAACTCGATCTTATCTACGGCAGGTTCCGGCGCAACCTGGACATCGACTGGGCTTGCACAAACCGTCGCACGGCCGTCGTGGCCGGCTTCGAAGTTCCGGACATGGCTCCGGAAACCACGCTGCTGGTGCTTTGCATGCACGGCAGCAAGCATGTGTGGTCGCGCCTGATCTGGGTCTGCGATGTAGCGCAATTGGTGGCTTCGTCACCGCAACTCGACTGGGAACTGACGATGCGCGTCGCCCGTCAGTCGGGATTGTGGCGCGCCCTGGCCTTGGGGACACTTCTGGCGCATCGGGTTGCAGGCGCTCGCGTTCCTGGGGATGTTCTTCGCCGCCTTCGCACCGTAGCCTCGGCATGCAGGCTCGCGGAGCATTTTGAACAGCACCTGCTCGATCAACCCGGCATCGGTCCCGTTGGACTGGTACCTTACAACATTCAGATGCTGGATTTCTCCGATCGTTTCTCGCCCCGCCTCTGGCTGGGTTTCTTACGGCCGAATGACCGAGATCGGGCAGCCTTCCCTCTGCCCAAATCGCTCCGCGCTCTTCACTATTTGCTTCGCCCCTTTCGCCTTCTCTTCAGTCAACCTCAGAAATGATCGGCGACCATGGCAGTCAGCACGGCACGTAGCTTCGCGGCCGATGCAAACCCGACGAGGCTCTCAGCCGCCTCTCTGGCGCTTGGAATTGATTCATCCCCAGCGTGAGCGAACGAACTGTACGATGATCAAAACGTGATGGAGGAACCGTGACACTGACTTCTTTAGATCGAACGACGGAATTCAAACATCGGATCGCAACCCGCGAAGCCCGCATCGGCATCGTCGGCATGGGCTATGTGGGGCTGCCGCTCGCCCTCCTCTTTAGCGAAGAGCGATTCAAGGTCACCGGCTTCGACATCGATTCCCGCAAAGTGGATACGCTCAACCAGGGTGGGTCGTACATCGTGCGCATTCCGGGGACGGAGATTCAGGTAGCGCAACAGAGCGGCTTCCGGGCGACCGCCGATTACAGCGAGATTGCCCGCATGGATGTGGTCATCATTTGCGTGCCTACTCCGCTCGACGAATATCACGAGCCGGATCTCAGTTATGTCTCTGACACGGTGCGCAGCATTGCGCCTCACCTTCACGACGGGCAGCTCGTCATTTTGGAGAGCACAACTTATCCGGGAACCACGGAAGAAATCGTCGTTCCTCTTCTCGAGAAGGGAAATCGAGCCGGCCTCGGCGTCGCGAGAGACGCTGCCAGTCCCGGATTCTTCGTTGCGTTCTCACCGGAACGGGAAGACCCCGGCAACGACTCGATCGCGCGGCGCGATATCCCCAAAGTGGTCGGCGGATGCGGTCCGGCGGCGTTGGAGCTTGCGTCCACGGTGTACTCGTCCATCTTCAACCGCACCGTTCCCGTCTCTTCGCCTGCCGCGGCCGAGATGACCAAGCTTCTCGAAAACATCTATCGCTGCGTCAATATCGCTCTCGTCAATGAGCTGAAGCAGCTCTGCATGCGCATGGGAATCGATCTGTTTGAAGTCATTGACGCCGCCAAAACCAAGCCCTTCGGGTTCCAGGCATTCTATCCAGGTCCCGGCCTGGGCGGCCACTGTATCCCTATCGATCCGTTTTATCTTTCATGGAAAGCCAAGCAATTCGATTTTCACACCCGCTTCATCGAGCTGGCCGGGGAAGTGAACATCGCAATGCCTTACTTCGTAGTCGAGAACATCATCGAGGCATTGAACCAGAGACGCAAGTCGCTGTGCGGTTCAAAAATTCTTATGCTCGGCCTGGCCTACAAGCGCGACATCGACGACCTGCGCGAGTCCCCCTCGCTCACCATCATCGAGCTATTGCAAAAGCGCGGTGCGCAAGTTGAATACAACGATCCTTTCTTTCCTTCGGTCGGCCAGGGGCGCAAGTACGCGCTGAACATGACCAGCACTCCGCTCGAACGAATCCCGGAGTTCGATTGCGTGGTCATCGCGACCGACCACACGCAGTACGATTATCCCGCCATCGTCGCAGGTGCACAGTTGGTCGTGGATACCCGCAACGCCACCAGGGGAATCGATTCCGCAAAGATTGTCAGGTGCTGAGAGCCGGCGACGCAGAAGGACGTTGACGCCCCTGGAATGAAAAGCCGTAGCCCCGCTCGGGGCATCATGAAATGCGGCGCATCTGACATCGAATTTGAGACCATGAGCCAAAGAGGGAGCCGGTCTTCGGCTCCCTTTGTGTTTATGGGCTGCCGGCAACTATACAAGGCGCCCCACAATCCCATAGTCTTATTGGTTGGTCAACTGGAAGAGCGGAATGAAAGTCGCGATCATCGGCGGTGGCATTGTAGGCCTCGGAACGGCGCTGCGGTTGCTGGAGAGATTTCCAAAAGCTCAAGTACTTCTTCTCGAGAAGGAAAGCGGTCCAGGCCGCCATCAGAGCGGCCATAACAGCGGCGTCTTGCACTGCGGGCTGTACTACAAGCCCGGATCGAACAAGGCTCGGATGGCCGTCGAGGGCATCCGAAAAATGGTCGAATTCTGCCAGCAGCACGATATTCCCTACGAGCTGTGCGGAAAGATTGTGATCGCGACGGAGAACGAAGAGCTTCCGCGTCTTCATGAGCTGGTTTCGCGTGGCGAGGCAAATGGACTGAAGGGCCTTGAGTTGCTCGGGCCGGAGGGGATTCGTGAATTCGAGCCGCATGCCGCGGGGCTGGCAGGAATCCGCGTGCCTTCGGAGGGGATCGTCGATTACCCGGCCGTTACCGCGGCCATGGCTGCGGAGATTCGCGCCCATGGCGGCGAGATTCAGTTCTCCTCTGAGGTTGTCGGACTTAAACCCGGAAACTCCTGGAGAATCGAAACCAAGAGTGGCGATTACGAGGCCGATTTTCTCATCAACTGCGCCGGACTTTTCTGTGACCGCGTAAGCCGGATGGCCGGGACCCGCGACGCGACCAGAATCGTGCCCTTTCGCGGAGAATACTACAAGCTGAAACCCGAGCGGCAGCATCTCGTCCGCAACCTCATCTATCCGGTGCCCGATCCGAAATTCCCTTTTCTGGGGGTCCATTTCACGCGCTTGATCCACGGCGGCGTGGAAGCCGGTCCCAACGCCGTGCTGGCTTTCGCGCGCGAAGGATATCGCTTCGCCGACTTCTCTCTGCGCGACTCGATTGAGACCGCAACGTATCGAGGATTCTGGAGATTCCTCGTGCGCTATCCTTCCATGTGCTGGGAAGAATTTCATCGCTCGCTCAGCAAGGCGCTTTTTTGCCGCTCGTTGCAACGCCTGGTCCCCGATGTCCAGATGGACGATCTCACGCAGGGAGGTACAGGCGTGCGCGCGCAGGCGCTCTCGCCGTCCGGTGAGCTGATGCAGGATTTCTATTTTGTTCAGCAGGCTCACGCGCTTCACGTCTTGAATGCGCCCAGCCCCGCAGCCACCGCCAGCCTCGCAATCGCAGACGAAGTCGTCGATCGGGTCAAGGATGCGATCACCCAATGACGTTTCTGCTGGCGAAAGATTCAATTTTCGGGGTGATATAAACTTCAAAACTGTACCCAAGGCAGCGTAGACCGGGTCCTGTCAGCTTTTCATTTCAGAGGACAGTTGAATCTCTGAGCAGCCCAAAGAACCAATTCTGTTTTCCTGACAACATCGGTTGGAATGATGAGCAGCTATCTTGCCAGTCTCGAAGCGGAATCCATCGAAATCATCCGGGAAGCAATTGCGCTCGCGGATAAGCCGGTCATGATGTACTCGATCGGCAAGGATTCTTCAGTGATGCTGCACCTGGCGCGCAAGGCGTTCTGGCCTGCGTTGCCTCCTTTTCCACTCCTGCACATCGATACCACCTGGAAGTTCCGCGAGATGATCTCTTTCCGCGACCTCATCGCCGCCGAATCCGGCATGAAGTTGATCGTGCACACCAATCATCACAGGATTGCCGAGGGTGTCAGCCCGTTCACCTATGACTCCGAGCGATACACTGCCTTGATGAAAACCGAAGCGTTGAAGCAGGCGCTCGACGCCGCCGGTTTTGACATCATTCTCGGCGGCGCCAGGCGCGATGAAGAAAAGTCGCGCGCCAAGGAAAGGATTTTCTCGTTTCGTTCCGCCGGTCACCGGTGGGATCCGAAACTGCAAAGGCCCGAGCTGTGGAATCTGTACAACGCCCGCATCCATCCGGGAGAGACCATTCGCGTTTTCCCGCTCTCCAACTGGACCGAGACCGACATCTGGCAGTACATAGCTGACGAGAAAATCCCCATCGTGCAACTCTACTTCGCCGCGCCAAGGCCGGTAGTCCGCCGCTCCGGCCAATGGATCATGGTCGACGACGAAAGGTTTCCACTCAATCCTGGAGAAACCCCGGAATTACGCACCGTCCGCTTCAGGACCCTCGGCTGTTATCCGCTAACCGCCGCAATTGAGAGTACGGCCACTACCGTCAACGAAATCGTCCACGAGACACAGACCGCGCGAACCTCGGAACGCGAGGGCCGGCTGATCGATTTCGATCAGGTTGCTTCCATGGAGCGAAAGAAGCAAGAGGGCTATTTCTGATGCGCGATACGCTGCGCTTCATCACCTGTGGAAGTGTCGACGATGGCAAGTCGACGCTGATCGGAAGGCTGTTGTTTGAGTCCAAGCAGGTTTTCGAAGATCAGCTTTCGGCCCTTGCGAAGGACTCCACGCGCTATGGCACGCAGGGCGAGGCCATCGATCTGGCACTGATCGTCGACGGCCTGCAGGCAGAACGCGAACAGAGCATCACCATCGACGTCGCCTACCGATTTTTTTCAACGCCACGGCGCCGATTTGTGGTTGCGGATACGCCAGGCCACGAACAGTACACGCGTAATATGGCCACCGGGGCCTCCACTTCGGAGCTGGCCGTTCTGGTGGTCAATGCGAGCAAGGGACTGCAGACGCAAACCCATCGCCACGCGAGGATCGTCGCTCTGCTCGGCATACGGCATCTCGTTCTGGTAGTGAACAAAATGGATCTGGTCGACTGGAACGAATCCGTATTTTCTCAAATCGTTCAGGAATTTCAGCCGCTCGTCGACGCGCTTCGATTCGAGACGTTTCAGCCAATACCTGTCTCCGCGCTGAACGGCGACAACGTCACCGAGCATAGTTCCGCCTCGCCCTGGTATACGGGGCCAACCCTTCTTAGTTGCCTTGAAGAGATCGATGTGACCCGCGGCGTTGAGGATCTGAACTTTCGCATGGCGGTGCAGTGGGTGAATCGGCCAAGCCAGGATTTTCGCGGCTATTGTGGACGCATTGCCAGCGGCAAAGTGAATGTCGGCGATCGCGTAAGAATTGTGCCGGGCGGAATGGAGACGAAAGTCCGGTCCATAGTCGCATGGCAGGAAGAGCGGCTTTCAGCCTCGGCCGGAGATTCCATCACCATTTGTCTCGACGACGAAATTGACGTCACGCGCGGCAACGTAATTGCATCCGCTTCCGACCCCGTAGAACTCAGCGACCAGTTTGAAGCCAAAGTGCTATGCCTCTCGGAACATCCCTTGGTCGCCGGCCGATCTTACCTTTTCAATCTTCACACCTGCCAGGCCGTGGCGACCATCACCGCAATCAAGTACCAGGTTGACGTGAAACTGGGATCGCGTCTGGCCGCACGCTCTCTGGGATTGAACGATATTGGGGTTGTCAACCTCTCCATCGACCGCCCTGTCCCCTTTGAAACCTACGACCGCTGCAGGCGTCTCGGCAGTTTTATTCTCGTTGACCGGCTCAACAATCAGACGGTTGGCGCCGGGATGATCGATTTCGCTCTGCGCAGAGCTGCCAATATTCACTGGCAGACAATGGACATCGGCAAGGATGCCCGCGCCCGGCAAAAATTGCAAAAGCCCGTTTGCCTTTGGTTCACAGGGCTTTCGGCGTCGGGAAAATCAACCATTGCCAACCTTCTAGAGAAGCGTTTGTTCGCAGCCGGACGGCATACGTATACACTGGATGGCGACAACATCCGTCACGGTCTGAATCGGGACCTTGGATTCTCCGAAGCCGATCGGGTCGAGAACATTCGCCGTGTAACCGAGGTCGCCCGGCTGCTTGTCGATGCGGGACTGGTGGTGATTGTATCGTTCATCAGCCCCTATCGCGCCGAGCGGGAAATCGCCCGCTCGCGCTTCGATCCCGGAGAATTCGTGGAGATCTTCGTCGATACTCCACTCGCAGAATGCGAGCGACGCGATCCGAAAGGGCTGTACGCCAAAGCACGGCGTGGAGAATTGCTAAATTTTACCGGCATCGACAGCGACTACGAACCTCCCCATTCTCCCGAGATTCGCCTGGACACCGTTGCCTTCACACCCGAGGAATGTGTTGATCGCATTCTGTCTGACCTCGACCACAGTTCGCTTCCTGCAACCACAGTCAATTGAGGAGCCGCATGATCGATATCCAGGCGGATAACTGGCTCGGCGAGTTGCTTCCGCACGTCGTAGCTTTGGCTCGAGAAGCTGGCCAGGTGATTATGGCGATGTATGGCGAAGAAAATCCGTCGGTCGAGCGCAAGCCAGACAATTCGCCGCTGACGCGAGCCGATCTTGCCTCGCATCAAGTCATCCTGAACGGCCTCTCCCAGTTGTCGCCGGATTGGCCCGTTCTCTCGGAAGAGTCCGCTGAAATCCCCTTCGATGAGCGCCAGCACTGGTGTCACTTCTGGATGGTTGATCCTCTCGACGGCACAAAGGAGTTCCTCCGCCGCAATGGAGAATTCACCGTCAACATCGCGTTGATGGAAGGCAATGCGCCCATACTCGGCGTGGTCTACGCTCCCGTGATCGGCAATCTGTACTTCGCCGCCAAGGGGGCGGGCGCGTACAGGATCGATGGGGAAATCACTGCGCGAATCAAGGCCTCGCGAGCCGCGGACGCGACCGCGCGAACAGTAGTGAGTCGCTCGCACCGATCGCAGGAAGAGGATCTCGACCGCTTTACGGGCGGCGCCGGGAACTGTGAGTTCATCGCCATGGGAAGCTCGCTGAAGTTTTGCCTGGTAGCAGAAGGCTCGGCCGATATGTATCCCCGCATCGGCCCAACCATGGAATGGGACACAGCCGCGGCCCATTGCATTCTGGAGGAAGCCGGAGGATTTGTGACCGATCTGGACGGCAATTCCATGCACTACAACAAGCCCACGTTACTGAACTCCAGCTTTCTCGCCAGAGGAAGTTCATGAAACGATTCAGCCGGAGACCTCTCGCGCACGAACGCGGCGGGACGAGATCGGCAGAAGTCGCCTGGTTCGCATCTGCCTTTTGCTTGACCTTCCCATGAAAACGTTTCCACACCTGGCGTCGCTCTGCCACTGCGGAAGGCTCGAACCGCGGCGAATCCCGCCATCCAACATCGGCTCCACGACGCAACCTACGGGCAAATGCTCAGCGCCGAAATCGCGACAATAAATAGAACAGAACCGACAGCACCACGCTGATCAAAATCGAAGTCCCAAGCGGGAAGAAAAAGGAAACCCTCCTTCCCCGGTATGCGAAATCCCCCGGCAGCCGTCCCAGCGGCAATCCGACCCGCCCCGCTATCAACACTACCGCGCCCACGAGCACCAGCAGCAGGCCGAGTCCCAAAAACGCTTTGCCAAGTTCATTCATCGAGTCTCTTCCCTCATACCTGCAAAAACCGCCTGCCCAAAACCACTCGCCGCAGGCCGCATCCCGCGCAATCTACTTCGACCCGATCAGCCGGAGGCGCGCCGTAAACGCGCGCCCCTGCGGCTCGCTGAAAGTCCCATACTCCGGTGAGTCCACCACGCTGTTCACCACCGCCGGATTCGCGCTGCCCGTTCCGTTTTCCATCACGCCTCGCAGTCCATAATACCCACCGCGAAAATGAAACTTCCATTCCAGTCCCGGACTGAAATTGAAATAATCCGGGAAACGTCTCGAACCCGCCGCGCCCACCACCTGTTGCGCCGCATTCACTGAGGTATAAGGAAACCCCGTGTGCCGGTCCAGCAGGTAGACAATATCCCAGCGCGTTCTCAACTTCTTCAGCGGCGCCGGCAGCCAGCCCCAGGAAATCACGCGATTCGGCGTATCCCAGGGCAAAGGCCCGCTCTGCTGCGCCCCAAGCGGCGAAGGCGTCGGCATGTAGTCGATTGCCGCATTGGTGCGTGCCGTGGAATGCGTATATGAGACGAACAGCGTGTATTCGTTGGCGAACAACCGCCGCGCATCCACTTCGAATGAGTCGTAATGATCCGCACGCCCGTTCGTCAGCAGGTAATCCCCGGCCAGCGCTGCCGGCCCGCTTTGATTTGCAAACGTAAAAACATTGCTTGTGCGTTTCTCAAGAAAATTCGCTCCGGCAAAGATTCGCCAGGGCAGCTCGCGTTCCACGCCCAGGCTCCAGTTCAAAGCCCGCGCCTCGCGCAGCGATCCATCGTTGTCCGTAAAACTGGTCTCCTGGGCCGGCCCCGTGGGTGTAACGCCATCCGCTTCGTAATAAGTATCGGTGCGAATCCCTGCCCGCGTCCGCGTTAGGTATTCCAGTTGCGTGTGCTCGTAATACAGCCCGATCCCCGCTGAAATCTTGGTCGCGCTCTCACCGCCCGGAGCCCACACCGCGGCAATCCGCGGTGAAGCGAGCGGCCGCCGCACAATCTTGTCCCAGTCGAAGCGCAACCCCGGCTCCACGAGCAGAGCCTTGTTCATCTGCCAGCGGTCTTCAATGTATGCGCCCACCTCGTCGTTGTGGATCGTGAACGGCGCTGCCGGCGCAAACACGCTTTGCCGTTCGAGAGTTCCGTCTTCGCGCAGATAACTCACCGGCGCGCGCGTTTGATCCTGGTTGTATCCGATGTGGTCCAGATCAATGCCGGCCTTCACGTCGTGATTCCCCGCCCAGCGCCGCGCAGGCAGATAGAGCGTCGCGGTTCCCTCCACTCGTTGCGACCTTCCGGTCAAATTCTCGAAGTAGCTGCCTTGTGAAAGCTCCGGCGTAAATTCGAAGGGAGCGTCCCCGTGCGGCTCGTAGCCGTCGCGAAACCGCATCACGCCCACCCCCACGTCCAGCAGCGCGCCCCGGCCAAAACTCCACTGATCGCGCGCGTAGGGCAGCCAGGCGATGATGTCCCGGTTGGTCGCGCTCTGTTGCGGCGTGAGCGACGAGATCCCATCGTACGGCGAGTGATAATCGTTGAACAGCAGTCCGCCGGTCACGATATTCGCTGGCGTGATGTTGGTCTGAATCTTCACCAGGTTGCTGCCGCGCACCAAGGTATCGGTATCGGCGTTTGCGGGCAGCTCGGAAATGTAAATGTTGTCGTACTCGGTCTCAATCCCGTCGTAAAACCATGTCCGGTTGCGCTTCAACGGCCCTGAAAATGTGAACCGCGGCACAAACTTGTCGAATCGAATTCCGTTCAGGTCGCGGAAGGAAGGAATGAAATCCGTCGCGTTGAAGCGGAATTTGTTGTCGCCCATCCCGGTGTAAAAAGCCATCACCCCGCCGGTCGCGCGCCCAAACTCCACCGGATAGCGCGTCGTCTCCGCGTCGATCGACCGCACCGCATCGGCGCTCACCCGCATGTCCAGCGTGCCTTCTTCTGGCGAGCGGATGTCGAATCCGTCCAGCGTGTCCAGCGTCTCCCAGGTCTCCGATCCCGCTACGTGAATCTGCTCCGTCGCGTCCTGCACCACGCCCGGATAAAACGGCAGAAGATAGCGGATGTCGCGCGAGGTCTGGTAGGGAATATTCACGATCTCCGGCGTGTTCATCGTGAACTGATCCGAAGGCTGCTCGGTATCGATGCCCGCAGTCGATGCGGTCACGTTCACCTGCTCGCGCACAATCTGCTCGTGCGCCAGCACCACCTTCACGCTGTTCTGGCGCGCTTCAATTCCGCTCATTTCCGCCTGGTAAAATCCGGGCTTCTCGGCGCGAACATGGTAGGCCGCATCCTGGCGCGGAGTAAACGTGCAGTGGCCCGCGTAGTCCGTCCACAGCCGCACGGGTTCAAGTCCCGGCTCAACAATCGTGATCAGCGCTCCGGGAATCGCCACTCCGTTTTCGTCCACGGCCGTCAACAGAACCGGCGTGCGAGCGGCCCGCGGCTGGCCCGCCGCAACTGCACAACAAAAGAGAAAAAGCAGGCCCGCTACGGCCCGCCTCGCGCGCTGAACACGCAGCATGAACACAAATCGGAACTGCGATCTTTTCAGTTCCGCCTCGGCGCCAGTATAGCGCCCGGCGCCCGCTCCCAATCAAAGCAAGTGGCGCTTCCAAAGACTCATCGCGAGGAATGTTTCACGAGCCGCAAGGTCCAGCCTTCAGGGTCCTCGGGAATCACCATGATCGTCCCCGCCGGCGCCGCTTCAAATCGCCTTGCAGATTGCTCGAAGTGGACGTCTTTCAAAGCCGGAACCCTCCAGCCGGTCGGAACGGTGAAGCACATCACGCACAAAAGCACGCCGGCGATGGACCTGAGAGCCATGCTCTTGCCGCGCGCGCACCAGAGCAGCGTCCACGCAAAGGCAAGAATGGGGAAGAACCAATAACGAATGCCATCCGTATACGCCAGCACCTGCCAGGCCGTAACGCCGGCCGGCGGAGCCGGGGTGATCGAGACAAGGGACGCACCGAAAAGCATTCCCGCCAGCAGAAGAAAGAGCTTCATCTCCAACGCGGATCGCCAAAAGCAAATCGCCACAAGGGCTGCGCCGGCAATCACCGATCCGAGCAGGAAGAGCAGGACTCCCGTCCCTGTCATGAACGGCAAACGATTGCTGCCCAGCACGGTCCCCAGAACCACCTGCCCGCCGACGATGCGCATCAACAGCGCAAAGCTCGCGCCGATCGCATAGCGCGGCCGGCCTGCGGGATCGACAAACAGCAGTCCGCAGGCCTGTATAAGGCTGCACGCGGCCAGAACGTAAACCGGAGTCCATCGCCGCGGCTCGCGCCGCTTCCAGGCCAGAACAGCCGCAATGGGCGCGAGAAAAATGCAGAACGGCCCTGACAATCCTGAGAGCGTCAAAAATAAAATGTCAAGAATTCGCCCGGCCCTGCTTTTGGGCGCCGCGGCCACAATCAGCAGAAAGGCGCTCAGCGCCAGCAGCCATTGCGACTCGGTAATGCCAAAGTTGATCTCCGCGCAGTTCGGCAGGGCCAGGTACATCGCCGCCATCAGCGCCCTGAAGCGCAGGCTGCCCCACGCCGCTGAGCGCGCGCTCACCAGCAGGTTCACCGGCAGCGCCTGCGCGGCGATGGCAATGACATTCAGAACCAGCGGAGTCTGCCAGAGCGGTCCCAGCAGGGCAAGCGCGGCGCCCAGCCGGGGCAATGTCATGAAGTAACCGGTCCAGGGCCGAAGGATGGCGTGCCACCATCCCAGATTGTAAGCATCGGCAATCCAGACGTGACCGTCTTCACCGTAGAACTGTGCGTGGAAGACTGCATCCGGACGCCGCGTCACCAGCAGCGCGCAGGCAAGCAGAAAAATCGCCCCGTGCTGCCATGCCTGCAGCCCGGTCCCTGCTTCCTGCTGGCCTGTATCCGCGTTCACGCGCGGCCTCACGAGCTCTGTGCGACCCGCTTATAGTACGTCTCGGTGATCTTGCGTCCGGTGGCGCCAAAGCGCGGCGCGCGGCGAATTCCCAGCTTGTGCGCAACAAAACTGCCCGTCGTGGCCAGCACGCCCAACCCGTACTTCACGCTGCGCCGGAAGTTGATCGACGACGCTTCTTCGAAATACTTCGTCGGGCAGGAGATTTCGCCGATCTCGAATCCAAACATCACCGCCTGCGCGATCATCTGGTTGTCGAACACGAAGTCGTCGGAGTTCTCAAGCAACGGCAGCGTCTCGAGCAGCTCGCGTGAGAAGGCGCGGAATCCGGTATGGTATTCCGAGAGCTTCACGCCCAGAAACAGGTTTTGGAACGCGGTCAGAAGCCGGTTCGCAATGTATTTGTAGAGCGGCATTCCGCCCTTCAGCGCTCCCTTGCCCAGGATGCGCGAGCCCAGCACCATGTCGTACACTCCGCTGGCAACCATACCCGCCATGGCCGGAACCAGCGACGGCGTGTACTGGTAGTCGGGATGCACCATCACCACAATGTCCGCGCCCGCTGCCAGCGCCTCGCGGTAGCAGGTCTGCTGGTTGCGCCCATAGCCGTAATTGGCGTCGTGAATGAAGGTCTGCACGCCCAGTTGCTTCGAGAGCAGTGCGGTCTGGTCCTTGCTCGAGTCGTCCACCAGGATCTTGATGTCGACCACGTCGGAGAGCTCGCTCACCGTCCGTTCCAGGGTCTTCTCGGCGTTGTATGCCGGCATCACCACCGCAATGCGCTTTCCGTTGATCATCGCTTCCACTCCTGAATCGTCAACCCACCCCGTCCTTACAAGCTATCGGCTCAGTGCGCCGCAACATTTACCGGGTCGGGGACCGGATACGGTGAAATCCTTGCCGGAATCGCATCCGGCTCTACCAGCCACACCTTCCGGCCGGCGTAATAGTGCATTAACTCCTTATTATCTGCGGGATCCATTTCCCTTGCCCATACGACTTTGGAGCCATCGATGTCCGGGGCGTTGTACACCCACTCCTCGAATGGATTGTGGTCGGAATTATAGCGGACAATCGCCAGTTGGCCGCCGGGAAGCTTCTGGAGCCGCGCTTCAATCTGCGCCCGTTCCACGCCGAAGTGTTCCGGTCCAAACCAGGTAAAGTTCCAGTTGCTGGCCGGCCATTCTGAAGCGGCGATATGAAGCGGCTGGGCAAAAAGCCGCAATCCCGCCATCACCACGCAAAGGGTAACGGTCAGGCGCGCCAGCGCCAGCCCCACCGGCTTGCCTTCCGGCTTCCATACCCTCAGGTGGCGCATGGCCTGCAGTCCAATCGCATAGCAGGCGCCCGTAAAGGGCGCCACGTAATGCGGCAGCAGATAGATTTCGATCACCATTCCCGCCGCCAGGATCGCCATGCACACCACCAGGAACCGGATGCGGCGATCCAGAAAGATGCGCCTCACCATCAGCAGCGGAATGAGCAGCGAAAAACCGGCATAAAAGAGGACGAAGAACGCCACCTT
The DNA here is from genome assembly GCA_963770555.1 of uncultured Acidobacteriaceae bacterium. Taxonomy (GTDB): domain Bacteria; phylum Acidobacteriota; class Terriglobia; order Terriglobales; family Acidobacteriaceae; genus Telmatobacter. The sequence continues at coordinate 1,497,224 of CAVYQC010000004.1, read as the reverse complement.
GAGAAGCGTCTGCGGCAAAAAGCCCTTGACCGAATGAATCTTCGAGAAGAAGTCGAGCTCGCCTTTCTCGTAAAACGTCCGCATTACGGCGTGCCGGTAAGCCGGCTCGGGCCGCGGCGGCTGCCACACGTAATAAGGCGCAATCGCATACTCATTCCGGTCCACGGTATAGGGCAGCGTCGTCGCTTTCCCGAACGCCCGGTAATCGTAGTACCCCATCCACACGCCGGCCGCCATCACCACCAGCAGCGGAACTGCGGCGCGCCGCATCAAAACCGTCACGCTGGGCCGATTCTTCCCCTTCCACATCCAGCGAATCAGAACCACCCCGATGGGAATGCTGAGCAGAAGCCCCTCGTACGGTCGCGTGAGCTCCACGATCGCAATGCCGATGGCCATCAGCAGACCGTAACGGAAGCGCCCCGTCTTTACCAGCCGCGGCAATGACCCCAGCATCAGCGCTCCGCCCAGAGCCGCCAGAGAGCCCGCGGCATGGTACGTGTTGGTCCAGTAGCTGAACAGCCCGATGCGCAACACCGCCACAATTCCGCCCAGCAGCGCCCAGTTGGGTGGCAGCCATGCCTGCAGCATCCAGTACAGCGCCGCGCACATCAGCGCGCTCACCACCAGCACCCCGTACCAGGGATTGCCCAGCAAAACCTTCCCCGCCGCCAGAATCAGTCCCTGGCCCGGAAAGTACATCGACATATAGGTCGGCTTCATGGTGATGTGGATGCTCTCGAAATGCGTCCACATCGCCGGCGTTGGATTCGTCAGCCGGCCCAGCGCAAAAGTGTCCCCGGCCAGCAGAAAGCTGAAGTCGTCCGGGCAAAACGGAATGGGAATGGGATAAAGAGGAAGGATGGCCAGGCGCAGCAGCAACACGCTCAAGCCTACGCAGGCCACCGCCAGCCCCTTCCGGCGCGCCAGCCGTGCGAATGGCCGCTCGATGCGCGTAAACCAGCCTGCGCCCAGCCGGGGCCACGTAAATGCCGCCGCCATCGCAATCGCCGTCAGTCCGAATTCAACAATCAGAAGCGAAGGATTGACCTTCGTCGAGGAAGGCAGCAGCATACGGGTTCGGTTCCATGTCCAGGCTACAGCGGTTCCGCAGTTACTGTGTCCTGAAGCCACGGTCGCTGAGTGGATTTTTCCTCAAGAAAAATCCACCTAACACCGAGGCTTGAAACGGCTATGACAACTGCGGAGCCGCTCTAGGTTGGGGTGCGGATGGCCCGGCGTGAGCGATCGTTTTTTCCCGCCTGATTCAGGCCCGATCTCTCAAGCTGGGCGCCATCGGCTCTTTCCTGAACATACACCGCGAGGCTGGGGAAAGCACGCTTCCGCAACGGGAATGAACCAGGCGTAACTCTCCCGCAGAGCGGCCGGTCGATTGAATGGCGTGGTTTGAAAATTTCACGGGCGGGAAATGGAACGGTTCTTGCTCTTCGTTGCTGAAAAATCTCTCTATGTTGGTCTTGGGCGTTTCGCGCGAGACTAGGTAAGGGAGTTGTCGATGTTGCTGAACAGCGTAGCCACTGCCGCGGCGAAGTGCTGTATGCCGCCGATCGCCGCCAGCGCAATCGCCGTAACGATTAGGCCATACTCGATCAAGTCCTGGCCGTCCTCGCCGGTCATCAATTCCCAGAGCTTGAGCTGCAGTCTTAAGAACTGATCGTGCATATCCAGTTTCTCCATCTATTGCCTGGCTACAACCCGGCTAGGGGGGACTATCAGTTCTAGACCTCGGTTGTCGATATCTTGCAACCTCCGGATTCGCAGTTTCCAAGGCTATCCATAGATCGCATGATCGCTACAAGCGCGATTCTATAAAATGTTGACCTTGCAGGGAGAGCGTCGACCCGGCGTTCACCGGGTTTCCGACGCTCTCCCGCGAAGGAGCTGAGGTACTGGGTGCGTCTTCCTGACGATCCGCTGTCAGGACTACGAAAGCGTGTTGCTGATGTTGCTGAATACTGTGTTGATTGCAGTGGCAACCTTGTTGATGCCGGCGACGGCAGCCAGGGCGACCAGGGTAATAAGCAGGGCGTACTCAACCAGATCCTGACCTTCCTCACGGCTCATCAGGTCCTGGGCCTTAACGTACATCTTCAGAAACAGGTTATTCATTTGTATTCTCTCCAGTGGTTTTGATTTCCCAGCCTCAGCCGGGGCACCCTTTCTCCTGCATCTGGCGTGCCAATCACCGGAAAGCAGAGAAATTTCTTAAAAGAAAGCACTTACAGGATTTACTGGCTTGGTCCACTGATTCCAGGCTGTATACGGGAGTTTACAGCCCAACCTCTATCCCGACCCGTATCGTATACATAACCTAAAAGTCACATGACCTGAAAGTGTATGACCCCAAAGTGATCTGCGTTGTCACGGCCGTGCGATCCATTGCCATTCAACCGGCAAGTACAATATCCTCTATGGCAACCAGCATGAATCTACCTGCGATCAGGCCCCGCTACGACCTCGCGGACATCTCGATCGCGCTGCTTACCGGCGTTGTCCTCGCCGTCACCGCTTTATCTCTTTGTGCTGTGCCGTTGGCCGGCAATATGGCCGGTTCCCGCGACTTCGTGGCATATTACGCTACCGGACGCCAGCTTGTCCACCATGCCGATCCGTACGATGCCGACGCCATCCGCCGCATCGAGCGCTCCGCCGGGCTTTCCGTCAACGGCGTCCTCCTCATGCGCAACCCGCCCTGGGCGCTTCCCGTTGCCTATCCGCTCGGCTTTATGGGCGTGCACGTGGCTGCCGTCTTCTGGTCCCTGGTCCTGCTTGCCTGCCTCCTCATTCCCGCGCATCTCATCCGCATCATGCACAGCTCGCCTCCCAATTACGTTCATTGGCTCGCGCTTTCCTTTACGCCGGCATTGATGTGCTTGACCATGGGACAAACCTCCCTCTTCGCGCTGCTCGGTCTCACTCTCTTCCTGCGCTATCACCGCACCCATCCCTTCGGCGCCGGCGCCTCCCTCTGGCTCTGCACGCTCAAGCCGCATCTCCTGCTGCCCTTCGCCGCCGTGCTCCTGGCCTGGATTTTTGTCTCCCGCAGTTACCGGCTGCTGGCCGGCGCGGTGGTTGCCATGGCCGCCAGCTTCGCCCTCACCTGGGCCATCGACCCCTCGGCCTTCGCCCGCTACATGGAATTGATGCGCTCCCCCTCCGTAGTCCAGGAATTCGTTCCCTGCCTCAGCGACGCCATGCGCTTCTGGATCCGTCCCCAGGCAGTCTGGCTGCAATACCTGCCCGCCGCCCTGGCCGGCATTTGGGCGCTCTGGTACTTCTGGCGCCGCCGCCACAACTGGAACTGGATCGAAAACGGCAGCCCGCTCATCCTCGTTTCGCTGGTCGCGGCCCCCTATTCCTTTGTCTACGATCAGAGCGTAGTCATACCGGCTGTCCTCCACGGTGCATTCACCACCCGCAAGCGCGCCTGGCTCGTCGTCCTCGCCTGCGCCCTGGCCCTCATCGGCGTCGAGGCCACGCGCGTCCGCGTCAGTTCCGGGTACTATCTGTGGACGGCGCCCGTCTGGCTGGTCTGGTACCTCTTCGCGCACAACCCTGGAAATTCTGAAGGAGCCTGCGTTGCGCCTGCTTCCGCACAATCCTGATCCGCCCGCCGCGCCGCACCCTCAAGCCGCCGGCGCAAAGTCCATGGGGCGCGCGCAGGACAATTACCCGCGGACCGCGCCGTGGAGCCGTAGATTCGTTTGAAGGCCATCCTGCTCAATCCCGCGCTCATCGGCACCCTGGCCCTCTTCCTGGCCGCCATCTGGATGGTCCGCGGCCCCAGGGACAAGACCCGCCCGCTGCTGGTTTTTGCCCTCGTCCTCAACCTCTTCTACGGTTTTCTTCTCACCGTCTTCATGGAGCGGGAAGGCAGTCTTTTCCCCTGGAAGTTCGATCACGTTTTATTTCGCATGGATGAGTCGCTCGGTCTCCAGGCCGTTTGGCTCGCGCGCCCGCTCCAGGAGTTCCGCGTTCCGCTCTGGGTCGTCTATCAGGCCATGGTCCCGATGATGATCTGCTGGTTCCTGGTCACCCGTTACCGCAATCAGCGCGGCTCGGTGATCCCGGCCTACGCCGCCGAATTGGCGGCCGGCCCCCTCATGTATGCGCTGCTGCCGGCCTGCGGGCCCGTCTACGCCTTTGGCAAGCAGTGGCTCCATCCTCCGGCCGTTGTGCAGGCGAACGCAATCCGGCTCAGCGGCATGCCCAACGCGTTTCCCTCGCTGCATGTGGCCACGGCCTTGGTGTTTGTCTTCTTTGCTCCCGGCAGGCTGTGGCGGGCCGTATCCCTCGCCTTCCTCGCGGCCACCTGTCTGGCCACGCTCTCCACCGGCGAGCATTACGTCATCGATCTCATTCCCGGACTGGCCTTCGGCTCGTTTGCGGCCTGCGTGGGACTCGCCAGGTACCGGCGCGCCCTCGTTTTTCTCGCCGTCGTCTGCGCCTGGTCCTTCGCGGTGCGCCTCGAATCCCCGTTTCTCATCGGCCATCCACTCGCGACCCGCGCCTGCGCCGCCTTCACCATCTTCTTTGCCGGCTTTGAAGTATTCAAAGAGTGGACCGTTCGATCCCTACCCGCATCCAGCCCCGCCATTACGCCCCAACCCGCCGCGCTCTAGCGCAGGTTGCAAAAGGGAAGAATCTGAAAGGGCACGATCTCACTCGTCACCCCGAGCTGAGAATCTCTTTAGTAGAAGCATGAAGTGTCAGGGCACGGCTTCAGCCGTGCCGCAAGCGCCTCAAGAGGAGAAGAGGGCTTTAGAGGCTGCGGAAAAACTCGCCTTAATGGCGATTTGCAAGGGCTTTGTAAAAGGGCACGACTTCAGTCGGGCCGCAAAGGTCACAAAATGAACGTGGGCTTTACAGGCTGCGGAAAAACTCTCCGGAAGGAGCACGAGGTGTCAGGGCACGACTTCAGTCGTGCCGCAAGTCGAGCAATAGGAACGCGGGCTTTAGCCCCTGCGGCCTGCTTTTCGAGCCTATGCCTGAAATCCGGCCTTTTTCCGCAGCCTCTTTAGCCCCTGCCGGGTGACGGAGAGTTCCGCTGATCCATTCTTGAAACAAGCTCCAACCAGCTAGAAGATATTCACAGAGTCATGTCCGGCGCAACCGGCTGAAACTCCACCATGTCGCCCCTTTGCGTCTCGGTGGCGCGAATCGTGCCCGCGCCCAGCTCCAGCACCGAGTGCGCCGTGAAGCACGCCGATAGCCGCCACGGGCCCACCGCGCTTCTCGCTTTTCTGATGCGGTTCCCGCTGTCGAGGTAGATCAGGTCGATGGCAAAGCGCATGAAGAAGGTGTGCACCGACTCGCAGGGAACGATCCACAATCCTTCGCCCGGCGAAAGACCCTCGCGTCCCAGCAAGCCTTTCCTGCGTTTCTTCCCGCTGCCGGCCACTTCCAGCCGCGCTACCAGCACTGTGCCCCGCGTCAGGTTCACAACCCTCAGCGGAACCTCCGCGCTCGGCGCGCGCTTCGGAGCCAGCAACTCCCCCAGCTTGCTCGCAGCCCGTTGCAGCGGATTCATCCCTATGCCTCGGATCGCTGGCCCGGCCGCAGCCCTCGTGATGCTCCGGCCGCAAGTGCGCCGGGCTTTTGCGCAACCGGCCGCAAGCGCCCTGCGCTCACCAGCCGCCCAAAGCTCATTGCGGCGCGGCGGCAGTTGGCGCCGCTACGGTTGCGCCGGTGGCAGGATTGATCGGGGTGGCGGATGTGCCGAACCCGCCCGACGTACTCTCGATGATCAACGGCTTCTCCGGTCTCATGCTCTCGATCAGCGTCTCCACCGGAATGCTGGTCGGCGTCGGCGGCGGCGTATTCTCCGGCGTCTTCGCGTCCGGCTGATGCATCGGTATGTTGGTATTCGGCGGCAGGAACGCAACTGGATACTTCAGCGATGGCAGCGGCTGGCCGGCCGGGATGGGCGCCACCAGCTCCGGCGTCACGATCACGATCAGCTCGGTATTGTTCTTGGTCCGCGTCATCGACTGGAAAAACTTGCCCAGTATCGGAATGTCGCCCAGGAACGGAATCTTCTCGAAGGTCTCGGTTTCGGTGTTGTCCATCAGACCGCCGATCATGAAGCTCTGCCCGTCCTTCAGCTCCACTTCGGTATTCACCCGGCGCGATGTGATCGCCGGCACCTCGAAGCCCGATATCTCCACGGCATTGGTGAAGTCCAGGGCGCTCACTTCCGGCGCAACCTGCAGTCTGATCGTCCCCCTCGGCGTGATCGTGGGGATGAAGTTCAGCCGAATTCCATATTCCTTGAACTCGATCGTCACCGCGGTCGAGCCGCCCACTGCAGTTCCCTGCACCACCGGATAGGGATACTCTCCGCCCGCCAGGAAACTCGCCTCCCGCCCGTCGGTCGCCATTACGTTCGGCTCCGCCAGCGTCTCCACCAGCCCCTTGCTCTCCAGCGCCTGGATGGTCGCGCCCAGATCGATGCCGGGAATGAAGGCCAGGATATTCAAATCGTTTGAAAACGCCGCCGACGCGATGGATGATGCGAGCGACGCCGAGCTTGGCAAGGGGGGAATGGCAAACGATGGCGGGCTGTACTCTCCGGTGCTCACTCCGCCCACGGCGTTGGCCGCGCCCAGGTCGAATAAATTGATGCCCATCTGCTTTTCCAGGCTGCGGTCCACGCTGGCAAAGCGCACCTTGAGCAGAATCTGCGGTTCCGACGCCGGCACGTCCACGTTGAGCAGGTTCACCACCTTGCCTGCCGTCGCGGCAATCTTCACCGCCCGGTCTGAACTGGTCAGATCCCTCACTTCCCCGCGCAGAAACACGCTGTTGTTGTCCAGGTTCACCCTCAGCGTCTGTCCCGGCAACTCCGTTCTCAGCTCGCGCCGCACCGCATCCAGGCTGTCGTTGGCCAGCGGTGTCGTCATCGGTCGCACCGTCACGTTGAAGAACTGCCGCCCGCCGTGAATGTCCCAGATGATCAGGCTGGTCTCTCCGGGGGCTCTGCCGTTCACCATGATCTCGGTCGGGCTCACTGCCGTGGCTTGCGCGATATCCGCCATCCCCATCGCCACGCGCGCAATCGGCTGCGCGCAATCCACCAGCACGGTCTTGCCCACGGTCACGGATAAATCGTTCGTCGAATCCAGAGACGGGGTGCCGGCCGGGGAAGGCGGCGCAGCCTGAGCTTGAAGATCCTGGCCGGCGCAAAGGACGAAACACATTGCGCTGAAACATCCGATCGCAATTGCACTCTTCGCTCTCAATGCTGTCCCTCCGGCGTGTTGAATTTTTCTTCGGTGCTATTCGATCCGTTGATCACCTGGATCGAATAGACGGGGGTCGACGGCTTGGGAGCGACTCTTGCGACGACCCGCCGTTGCGGCGTGGGCGCGGCATTCTGATCGGTGAACAGCTTGCTCATGGCCTCGCTGTTAATCGGCGTCACCTTCGTATCCAGCGGGTTGCGCAGCACCAGTTGAATCTTCAACTGGTTGCTCGCCAGGCTCAAGGTCTCCGCCTGATCCGGCGTCACCAGCAGATTCACCACCTGCACCTGCTGCGGCTTGCCCTCCGCGTCTTTTTGAATGTCGGTGCCGGCGGATAGAACCTGGATGTTCTGCAGGATGGTCTTGGTCACCGAGCCTTGCGCCGGATTCCCGCCCGGAGGCATGCCCGATACCAGCACGTCCACGCGCATCCCTGGGGTCACGAATCCAGCCACGCCCACCACGTCGTCCACTTTCACCGCGCAGGCGCGCATGCCGTCGGGGATCGTTGCCGCCAACCCTCCGCCCGAGCCGGCCGGAGCCAGCCGGCTTTCCAGAATCGGCTCGCCCTGATACATATCCGAGATCACGCCTCGGTTGATCGCTTCCTCCGGCTTGAGGATGGCTCCTTTAGGCACCGTGCCCGCGATCTCCGTCGTGCTCAAATCGGAGGCTGTCAGCACCGTTCCCAGTTTGATGTCGGTAGCCGCCGCAACCACCCGCGTCGTGGAGACCGGCTTCGATGCCACAATCAGGTGGCCTAAGATGCGATAGACCAGAAAGGTGCATCCACTGGCTATCACAAACGCTACGAGGAGGATCGTAAGCAGTCTTCGGTTCATCTCTCAGCAATGCCTTGAGCTGGCCCCACCGCCAACTCCACCTTTCTGTGCCCCATTCGGATTGTCCTGCCTGGTTGAACTGCCCTTCGATTCACGCCTGCTGCCGGGAGAACGCGTCGACATCGAGCCAGAGGAGGGATCGTGTCGCTTCAGTATATCCGCTCCGCTCTTATCAAGATCGAGAGAATTCTCTTTATTTGACAGTCTGAGGTATCAAAAGTGCCAAGGGCAATGCCACTATTGGGCAATGTCAAATCTAGCTTGAATCATTCCCGGAATGGCATACTGAAAGCATAGTTCTTTCTGCGCTCCGGGCGACCGCTATTCGAACCGCCTGGAAAGCGCCTACAATTGAGTCCAAACGCAATTCCAGAGCAACTGAACCCGGAACTCATGAGTTCAACTTGACGCAGTCGTTAGGGAACGAATTCGAAAAGGGCGAAGCAACTCCGGAATTGCTCCAGTGCGGGCCGGCGATTTCCCTCTACTGCGGTGGTATGGGCCAGGAAGTTTCAAGACGGCAGGTTCCTCAACGCGCAGCCAGGCGCGGCCAGGAAGGGATTACATCGGCTCATGAAGTCTCCCCGCACGATCACGCTCTTTACCGAGCATACTGATTTCCGCCGGCCGCCCACTTCTTTAGCGGTCTCCCTTCTCCTTCACGGCAGCGTCTTCGGCCTGGCCACCTTCGGCATCCTCTACACGCCTCCCATCGATGGCCGCGCCATCATGGACCGCTACCAGGTGCGCCGTCTTGACCTGCAAATGCCCGATGAGCAGGCGCGCCGCCTCGTCGACGAGCTCGCCTATCCCGGCCCCCACCAGCCCACGCACGCTCACGCCTCGGGCGCTGACCAGCCGGCCCCCTCCCTCACCATGCCCCCCATTCCCAAGGCCAGGCCCAGCCGCCAGACCCTCGTGCAGCCCGACCAGCATATCGATGCCGCCCTCACTCAGGAAGTTCCGCTGCCCCAGGTCGTCCTCTGGTCGCCCAGCAAGACTCCGGTCGTGAAAATCGTCGCGCCCCTGCCGCAAAAGCCGCCCACCGCCATCGTCAAGCCCTCGCTCGCTCCCCCGGTCGAGGAAGTCAATCTGAGCGACGTTGCCATCGCCTCCGTCCCGCAGCCCGCGCTGAAGCAGTTGATCGTTCCCAGCACCACCACGCCCATCGCGGTGCGCGGCCCGCAGCAGCCGCAGCCTACCACCCCGGCAACGGTTTCGCAGCCTGCCGCCAAGCCCACTTCGGCCACCGTCGTCTCGCTCTCCGATCTGCGCATGAAGAACGGCACCGTTACGCTGCCCCCGGCCAATGAAGCTCCCAAGGCCAATGCCGACGGCCCGCTTTCGCTCGTCCCCGGTCCGGCCAAAAACGCCGCCGTCGCCGGAAATGGCGCTTCTGCCGCAAAGGCCGCGGGCAGCGGCGCCGGCAAGTCGGCGGGAACGCACACCGGCGATGCGCCGCCGAATTCCTCCACCGCCCAGTCGGACTCCGCCGCACCCGGCGCCGGGCAAACCCCGGGCTCCGTTGCCGGTGCCGGCCCCGGCGGCCAGATCTCCGCTACCGTCATCTCCCTGCCCAGGGAAGGCAAATTCAGCGCCATCATCGTGGGCGCTTCGCTCGAAGATGAGTATCCCGAAATCAGCGATGTGTGGAGAGGCCGGATGACCTACACCGTCTACCTCCACGTAGGACTCGAAAAAAGCTGGATCCTGCAGTACTCGCTGCCGCGCGCCGCTGACGCCGCCGCCGCCGGCGCCGTCGTCCGCCTCGACGCGCCCTGGCCTTACAACATCGTGCGCCCCAATCTCGCTCCCGGCGCCATTGACGCCGACGCGCTCATGGTTCACGGCTTCGTCAACAACGACGGCCGCTTCGAGACGCTCAGCATCGTCTTCCCCAACGACTTCCCCGGCGCCCAGTTCGTCCTCGACGCCCTCGCGCGCTGGCAGTTCAGGCCCGCTTCCGAGAACGGCCAGATCGCCAAAGTCGAAGTGCTGCTCATCATCCCCGAGCAATACGAATAATCCGCCGCCGAAAGCCCGCGCCGGAGGCGCAGCGTAGCTGAACGACCGCGCCGACCCGCAATCTAGTGTACCGTCCCGGCTAATTCTTTACAGCGGCGAACCTTGTCGAAGATAACGTCTGCGGTAGCCTTCCAGACGAATGCCTTGGGCGTGTCGTTCCAGGTCGTAAGCCATGCATAGATGGCGCGTTCCAGTTCCTCCACGGAATGGAAGGTGCCGCGCCGGATCATTTTGTCAGTGATGAGTCCGAACCACCTTTCCACTTGATTGAGCCATGAGCTGCTGGTGGGCGTGAAGTGGAAGTGGAAGCGGCGGCGTTTTTGGGGCTTGAGCCAACGCTGGACTTCGGCGCCCTTGTGGGTGCTGTAGTTGTCGAGAATGAGGTGGATGTCGAGCTCCGCAGGGACTTCATTTTCCAGTTGATTCAGGAAGCGGATGAATTCCTTGCCGCGATGGCGAGGCAGGCAACTGCCGATGACCTTGCCATTGAGGATATTGAAGGCGGCAAACAAGGTCGTGGTCCCGTGCCGTATGTAGTCATGTGTCTGGCGTTCCGGCAGTCCCGGCCGCAAAGGCAGGATCGGAGCGGTTCGGTCCAGGGCCTGAATCTGGCTCTTTTCATCGACGCAAAGCACCAGAGCGCGATCCGGCGGGTCGAGATAAAGGCCGACAACGTCCCGCACCTTGTCTTCAAACTTCGGGTCATTGGAGATTTTGAACTTCTCCAGGCGGTGCGGCTGCACGTCGTAGCGTTGCCAGACACGCTGCACCATCATGCGGGAAACGCCCAACTTGGCGCCCAGCACGCGGGCGCTCCAGTGGGTGGCCCCAGTTGGCCTGGTCTTCAGGGTGGTATCCAGAATCCTCTGCTCCAGTTCCGGAGTCAGGATGCGGCGTGACCGCTGGCGCTTCTGAGGCGCGCAAATACCAGCCGTGCCGCACTTGGCAAATGCAGCCCGCGTGGCCAGCACGGTCGGTCGCGACAAACCAGTTTGCTGAGCAATCGCATGATTCGCCACGCCTTGGCTGGCCAACAAGATGACCTGACACCTGCGAACAATCTTCTGCGGCGTAGCCCCGGTCCGCAGCAGGGATTCCAACTGATGTCTCTGCCCTTGGTCGATGGTCAAAGCGGCGGCAGCAACAAACATGCCTCCCATTGAATCACGAATTGACGATATTGTCAATAATTATATGGGACGGGACACTAGGTCTCTGGCCGTTTGAAGAAGGACCTTCCGTGCCCCATCCTTTCGCCTCTTTTCTGGCGAAAGGGTGGGAAACCACGGAGTCAAAAGGACGAATCCATGCGGTCAGAGACCTAACTGAAAACCCGCGCCGGAGGCGTAGTTTAGCTGAACGACCGCGCCGACCCGCAATCTAGGTCTCTGGCCGTTTGAAGAAGGACCTTCCGTGCCCCATCCTTTCGCCTCTTTTCTGGCGAAAGGGTGGGAAACCACGGAGTCAAAAGGACGAATCCATGCGGTCAGAGACCTAACTGAAAACCCGCGCCGGAGGCGTAGTTTAGCTGAACGACCGCGCCGACCCGCAATCTAGGTCTCTGGCCGTTTGAAGAAGGACCTTCCGTGCCCCATCCTTTCGCCTCTTTTCTGGCGAAAGGGTGGGAAACCACGGAGTCAAAAGGACGAATCCATGCGGTCAGAGACCTAACTGAAAACCCGCGCCGGAGGCGTAGTTTAGCTGAACGACCGCGCCGACCCGCAATCTAGGTCTCTGGCCGTTTGAAGAAGGACCTTCCGTGCCCCATCCTTTCGCCTCTTTTCTGGCGAAAGGGTGGGAAACCACGGAGTCAAAAGGACGAATCCATGCGGTCAGAGACCTAACTGAAAACCCGCGCCGGAGGCGTAGTTTAGCTGAACGACCGCGCCGACGCACAATCTGGCTGAACACCCGCGCCGGAGGCGCAACGGATGGTAGCCCAGCGTTTCAACGCTGGGTGGCCGTCCCATCAACGACCAAGAGTCCCGTAGGAACGGCGCAACATGCGGTTCTTCAAAATCCATTCAATCCACAATTTGAAAGGGCGCGACCGGGGTACCGGGGCGCCCTCTGGGCCGGGTCGCGTGCCGCAAAGGTCGCAAAATGAACGCGCTTAACAGGCCGCGGAAAAACGCATCGAGCAAAAAGTCCTGTGTCAGGGCACGACTTCATTCGTGCCGCAAACGCTTCAAAGGAAAGCGCGGGCTCCAGCCCCTGCCCGGCGCCTGCAAACGCGTTTCGCCCGCTGTCCTCTCTTTTTCCGCACCCCGCCGCCACGCAATGCTTTTCTCTTTTTCAGCCATCGCCTTCCCCGCAACACGAGCGATCTTCCCATCGACAAGAAGGGCGCGGGCTAACTGCCCGCGCCCTTCGGCCATCCCCTGCTTCCCTCTCGTTTATGTAGTGCCGTTCGGAATCAGCCGCGCCGCCGTGAAGTCGGTCGGAATCTTGTTGAAGATGCCCGTGAGCGTGGTGAAGTCCAGTTCCACCGTTGCCGCGCAGCCGGCGTCGTCAACCGAATAGAATGTGGACGCGGTCGAAGCCATGGCCGCCAAGGCCGCGCAGGGCTGGTCGTTCGGCCCCCACGCTCCCCCGCCATTCGCCGCCGCGCTCGTCGCGCTATAGGTCTTGTCTGTAAGGCACCCTCCCGACGTCTCCGCGTTGTAGCCGATGGTATAGACTACGGTTCCGGCAGTCGTGGCCGCCTGCGCCGCCAATACTGCCTGGCCGCACTCGCCCAGTGCGGAGGGGTAGGTGTACGAAAACTTGTTGTTCGTAGTTAGGCCGTTCAGTGTGTTGGCTCCCGACGGTACAAGATCGGCCGCCGTGCTGCACGCCCCGCCGGTGGTGTAGGCGTTCGTGGCGCACGCCGTCGCGTCGCCGTCGGTCAGGATAATCATCGCGTTCTGCGAGCCCGGATTATCGTGCTGCTGGGTGATCAGGTCCGACTGCGCCTGGTAGATCGCCTGCGCATAATAGGTTCCCGCGCCGCCCGGAGCCTGAAGGCCGGAGCAGCCGCTTGCGCTGTACCCCAGCGCCTTCACCAGGTTCGAGCTGTTATTCAAAGTGGTCCCGGAACCGTCGGAGGTTTTGTAATCGTGCGAATAGGGAACGATCTGGTACGTCCACGCCGGACTCGGCACGGTCAGGCTGGGAACCTCGTAGTATTCATGCGTCGGATCCCCGCTGCTTGGTGAGCAATAGTCCTTCCCCACCGTCGAGGCCAGCACTGGAGGAAATGCGTACAAGGACACATCGTCCACGTAGGTCGAGCCGCCCGAAGTGCAGGTCTGGCCCGTCTGGCAGGGAGTCAGATTCTCGAGAAGCTGCTGTGCGCCCGCGACCGCGCAGTAAACCTGCTGGCCCGAGCACTGCCCCGACGTGTCTGTGTCGCTCATCGACTTCGTGGTGTCGATGATCAGCGCGATGTTCCACGGCGTGTTGCTCCCGCCCTTCATGGCCGCCATCGAGCATGCCGCAATGTTGAATTGCTTGATGCCGAAAAGCGCTCCGAACCACGTATTCACCGTGGCCGTCTGGCAAACCGAAATGGCGTTGTAACCCCCGCTGCCGCCGCTCGCCGTTTGGCACGCCACATGGAGCTTCGACGTCACCGTGCTCGAACAGCTGAACGTCGGCGTCGCCACTACGCCCGACATCATCGAGCCCAGTGCATTCTGTTCTCCCGCTGCGGAGCTGAACGTCTTCACGTTGGCCGTTGCCGTCGTGGTGTTGGGCATCCCCGCCGCGCCCGCCAGCGTGGCCGCGTTGGTTGAAGTCTTCAGTCGCTCGAAGGCATAATAGCCATGGCCGGCATCCACTGCCATCCCGCAGAGTCCAAGGAAGGACACCAGGATGACCGCCGTGAAAGCCAGGGTCTGGCCGCTTTCTTCGTTCACTAACCTGCTCAAAATAGAATTTCTCTTCAATCTCATTGTCTCGATCCTTCCTTCCTTATTCGACCAATACTGCTTCTGAAACCGACAAGCTTCCCGACGGAGTGAATTCGTTGTCCGGCCGCCAGGTAAAAATTGAAAACCAGTTGTACGCATAGGAAACCGAAAGCGTCATCGGCTCGTTGAGCGCCATATCCCCCGCGCCGCTGGTGCACGAGAACGAACTGCCCGTGGTCGGGCCGAAGGTGTGCGCCGAGCCGCCCGAGTCCGTGATCACCGCCGTGTAAGTAAACTTCGCGGGCGACCAGCCCGGCAGCGCGGTGGTCACGTCCGATTCGATGGTGGCGCACGGATCGGTGATCAGGCCCTGCTCGGCGCCCACCTGTTGCGCCGCCGAGGAGGTCGCGTACCCCAGCTGCTGGTAGCTGTACAAGGCCATCGCGAACGAGGCCAGCCCGGTCAGCATCAGCACCATGATCGGCGCTACCAGGGCCAGCTCCACCAGTTGCGTCCCTTCTTCTTCCGAGCACACCAGGGTGCGGATGCGGTCCATGATCGGCCGCCGCCGGCTGTTTCTTTCTTTTCCTTCGTTGGCGCTTTCTATTCCGCGATCGATCCCATTCTCTTGTCCGTCGCGGCTGCTTGCTGTCTTCATCTTTCATCCTCCCGGCTTCAATTGCCGTCTGATCCCGCTTCAACATTCCCGCTTTATCGAAGTTCTTCTCTTGCCCCTCGTGCCCCGTCAGTCGTTCTTCTTCAGCTTCTGCAAAAAGCGCTCCAGCGCCTTCCTGTCTGCTCCGTCGGTGAGTACATTGTGCCCGCGCTTCAGATCCTGGGCGTCGGGCAGGACAAACTTCAGCCCCACCCCGTCATTGCCCCATCGCACCGCACGCGACTGCACCGCGATCGATCGTTCTTCGATCTCATCCCCGCAGTCGGTCCTTTGCAGCGTCATCAAAACCAGCGTTCCCGGATACCAGCGCTCCTCGGTCACCACGTACAGCCCTGACGAGCTGATGTCGCGAATGCCGTGCGCCTGCGGCGCGGCTCCATTCCAGTAATAGGCCGCCAGTCCCGGCAACAGCTCTCGCGGCGCCTTGCGCGGATCGGGAGACCACCACCGCTCCAGCCACGTCCGCGGCGGGCGCGGCGGATTTTCTCCCGGCTGCACCAGCGACATCTCGTGGGTGCGCATTGACAGCGTGGGCTCTTCCTTGGCCCGGTTCTCCAGCTCCAGCAATCCCGGCCCGCCGCTCCACAGCGGCTTTTCCCTCAGCAAAACCGCGCTTTGCACCGTCGGGGCGTCGCCCCGCAAACTCGTAATCCGCTCCAGGCGCTGCTCCATCTCTTCCGCGATGCACAGCACCAGTTGATCGCCGGCCTGCGTCTGCGACGAGTAGATCGAATGCACCGGCAGCACCAGCACGCTGGCCGCGCGCGGGCTCGACGAGCTCACGCGAAATGTCGGAAACGACTCCACCAGGTCGATCACCCGGCAATCTTCATCCAGATAAATCAAGTCCAGCGGAGCCGGTAGCCCGGTTGCCGGAATTCCGCGGAACGGCACGATCCACAAGCCCTCGCCCGACCTCAAGGAGATCGTGGCCATCAGCTCCACGATGCCCGCATACGACAGATCGGCGGCCGTCACTTCCAGCCCCAGAAAACACTCCCGGGTCTGGTTGTAGGCGCAATGTGTCCGTGATTCCATAGTCCCTCTTGGTAGCAGCGCGTCCGTTGCCGCGTCTACTTCCGGTCTCCCGTGCATCTGCTCTGCCTCTTGCGTTCCGTACATGCAAACCAATCCTTTTCTGGATAGCTCTGCCGTCCCAAGGAAACGAAAGGGACACCTCGCCCTTCCTGCCGCCGAAACAGCCTGCCGTGACAGTTGTCGCCTGCGCGGCGAGGCCCTCGGTCGGCGGGATTTCTCTTCTCTTCCGTTGGCGCTTGCCCCACCCGCGGCGCCGCCGGTTCCCCCGCGCTCCGCCCTATTTCACCCGGGTGCGGCGGCGCTGAATCAAGAGCACCAAAACAATCACAAACATCGCGCCGGCTGCAACCCGGATAATCGTGGTTGTGTCCATAGAGCTTTCCGTCCTCTCTATCTTTGCAATGGGCCAATCGCGGTTTCCCGGCTCTTGTGCCGGCCGGTTCCTGTTCCGCGCTTGTGGTGCCGCCCTGCGGCGCCTTCTCCTTTCCGCCTGGGCCGCGGGATTCTCCGGACTGTTCGCCTATTTCACCCGGGTGCGGCGGCGCTGAATCAGAAGCACTAACACGATGACAAACAGCGCGCCGGCTACAATCCGGACAATCGTCGTACTATCCATTGCGTCTCCTCCTTCCATTATTGGTTCGTAAGCGCTTTGAATGAATCGATCATGATGAGCACTGCCGGACCTAGTACGACTAGGAACAGCGCAGGAAAAATGAAAAACACCAATGGGAATACCAGCTTCACCGAGGTTTTTGCCGCTTGTTCCTCGATGGCCTGCACCCGCTGCGTTCTCAGCGTGTCGGCATGGATGCGCAGCGTCTTCGCGATGCTGGTGCCCAGTTGTTCTGACTGCACCAGCATTGAAACCATGTTGCGCAGGCTCTCCACTCCGGTGCGCTCGGCCAGATGCTTCCACGCATCGGCGCGCGGCCGGCCGGCGCGCTGCTCCAGCACCACCACCGTCAGCTCGTCGCACAGCTCCGGCTGCGCCTTGCTCAACTCCTCCGCCGTGCGCGACGTCGCCTGGTCCATGCTCAGGCCTGCCTCGATGCAGATCACCAGCAGATCGAGCACGTCGGGAAGGCCCTTCGTGATGCACTTCTGCCGCTTCGAAATCTGCCTTCCCAGCCAGAAATCCGGACCCAGGAAGCCCACCCCCAGCGCCGTTGCGTACACGAAAAACGGGCTCATCATGTGCGCCAATCCGGTCACCGCCGCCAACCCGGCCAGGATCAGCGGCAGCAGCACCTTCATGCCGTAGAAAACCTTCACCGCCGACGGGTTGCGGTTTCCGGAGCGGATCAACCGCTGCGAAACCACCGATACCTCAGCCTGGCTCTTCGGCAGCACGTGCTCGAAGTGCTCCACCACCCCGCCCAGCGAGGATCCGGTCTGATGGATGGTGTCCAGCAGCGAGCGCCCCTTCGGCTTGGTCTGCGGGTCGATCGCTTCGGAGATCCGCTTGAGCATCGCCTCGCGATAGAACAGTAGAAGCCCGCCGCTCGCGAACAGCAGGAATATCACGCCGAAAGTCAGAATCGTAACCGTGGTGCTCGTCATGGCTCGCCTTTACATATCCAGGTTGACGATGTGCCGGATTACCAGCCCACCCAGTATCGTCATGCCGATCGCCGTCCAGATCAGCTTGATGCCGATGTCCCGATGCCAGAGAATGCTCATCATATCCGGGTTCACAAAATACAAAGCGGTGCCCAGCGCAACCGGCAGCAGGCTTAGAATCCAGCCCGTCAGCCGTCCCTGCGCGGTGTGCACCATCACTTCCCTCTTCAGCCGGAACCGCTCCCGGATCACGTGCGCCGTCTTGTCCAGCACCTCGGCCAGGTTGCCGCCGCTCTCCTTCTGGATCATGATGGCGGTGGCCACAATCTTCAGGTCCTGCACCGGAACCCGGTGCAGCATGTTGTCCAGCGCCGCCTTCAGTTCCAGTCCATAGTTCTGTTCGTCGAAGCAGGCCCTGAACTCGCTGCCCACCGGGTCGGCGCATTCCCGCGCCACCAGTCCCATGGCCGCGATCAGGCTGTGCCCCGCGCGCAGCGCGCTCACCATCAGATCGAGAGACTCCGGCAGCCCCTGCAAGAACAGGTCGAAGCGCCGGTTGCGCATGAAAACGATCCAGCCGAACGGCGCCATGGCCACCAGCGCGCCGGCGCCCAGCGCGGCGTAGAGCATCCCGAATTGGTTGTAGACCGCAAACGCCGGAATCGCGAAACAGGCTCCGCTGATCGCCAGCAGCCGGCCCGCGCTCCACTTCACATCCGCCTGCTTCAAAAGCCCGTGCAGATAAGGCGCCAGTTGGAACCGCAACAGCTTGGCGTTCAGCCAGGGAATGCTGCTCAGCGCCGAGTCCTTGCGCAGATTGACGATCTGTTCCCGCGTCGACGGGGTCTCGGTCGCCAGCGCCGAATCCAGCGTAGCCAGCACCTGCTTGGTCTTCCGTGAGGACCCGATCGCGATGATCGGAATCGCGATCACCGTGAACACTCCCACAAACACCAGAATGAAAACCAACTGCATGTCGAACCCCCTCGCCGCTAGTTGACCAGCGTCTCCCGTTCGAAGATGGTGGGCGGCAACATAATCCCCGACACCCGCAGCCGCTCCAGGAATTTGGGACGGATGCGCGTCGGCTGAAACACTCCGATGACCCGGCCGTCGGGTCCAATGCCTTTCTTCTGGAAAGAGAAGATCTCCTGCATGCTGATCACGTTCTCTTCCATGCCCGTGATCTCCGCCACGCTGGTCACCTTGCGCGTGCCGTCGCTCATGCGCGTGGCTTGCACCACTATCGTGATCGCCGATGCGATCTGCTGCCGCACCGACTTCTCGGGCAGGTTCATGTTGCCCATCGCCACCATCGACTCCAGGCGCGAAATCGCGTCCCGCGGCGTGTTGGCGTGAATGGTGGTCATCGAGCCCTCGTGACCGGTATTCATCGCCTGCAGCATGTCGAACGCCTCTTCGCCGCGCACCTCGCCCATGATGATGCGGTCGGGGCGCATACGCAGGCAGTTGATCAGCAGTTGCCGCTGCCGGATCGCGCCCTGCCCTTCAATATTCGGTGGCCGCGTCTCCAGGCGCACGATGTTTTCCTGCGCCAATCTCAGTTCGGCCGCGTCCTCGATCGTCACCAGCCGCTCGTTGTTCGGGATGTACTGCGAAAGAATGTTTAGGAACGTGGTCTTGCCGGCGCCCGTGCCGCCCGCGATCACGATGCTGATGCGCGCCTTCACCGCCGCCGACAGCACCTCCATCATCTCCGGGGAAATGCTCTTCAGTTGCACCAGTTGGTTGGCCGCCAGCGGCCCGGTTCCAAAGCGCCGGATCGAAAGCGACGGTCCGTCCAGAGCCAAAGGCGGAATGATGGCGTTCACGCGCGAGCCGTCGGGCAAGCGCGCATCCACCATCGGCGACGACTCGTCCACGCGCCGCCCTACCCGCGAAACAATCCGGTCGATGATCTGCAGCAGATGGCGGTCGTCGCGAAAGGCCGTGTTCACCTTCTGCAGCAGCCCGCCCTTTTCCACGAACACGTGGTCCTTGTCGTTGACCAGGATGTCGGAGATCTTGGGATCGCGCAGCAGCGGCTCCAGCGGACCCAGACCGAAGACCTCGTCCAGCAGGTCGGCCTGGATCTTCTCCTGCTCGTCGTAGTTCAGCGGCACCCGCTGGTCGGCGATGATCTCCTTCACGATGCCCGATACGGCCTGCCGTGCCTGGCTGGAATTGACGCGCGACAGCTTCTCCAGATCGAGCTTCGAGATCAGAGTCCGGTGTATCTCCGCTTTGTACTTTTCCAGATTCAGCAGTTCCACGTTTTACCTTCCATCCAATTGCGAGAATCCATTCCGTTGTATCGGCCGCGCCCGTTCATCCAAACAGGCTGAATCCCTTTTTCTTCGCCTGCGTCTCCGGCTGTCCGGTGGCCGACCGCGCCATCTGCCGGATCAGCCGCGCAATCGGCGAGTCCCCCAGCGCCAGCGGCGTTGCGTTGATCTGCATCTTGCGCACCGACGGATAATCGTTGGGAATCTTCCACTGCGCCGGCCGGGTCAGCGCCTTGGTGATGTGCTCCTCGGCAACGCCCAGCGAGCGCGGCTCGTAGCGGTTGATCACGATCTCCAGCCGCGGCGAGGCGCCGGTGAAAAACTGCGAAATCAGCCGGTTCGAGTTGCGCAGCTCGGGAATGCCCGCCTGCGTCACCAGGTAAATCGTGGTCGACTCTTTCAGCACCGCCGTCCCCGAGAAATCCAGCCGCGCCCCCCAGTCCACCACCACGTTGTCGAAATCCTGCCGCGCCACTTCGAACAGCCGGTCGATGGCCTCGTCGGATGCCTCGTAGGGGATAAACTTGCCCGGCGCCGCCAGCACCGAAACCCCGGAACTGTGCTTGACCAGCAATTGCGAGAGAAAACTCGCGTCCAGCCGGTTGGTGGATTGTAATGCGTTGATGGTCGAATACTCGGCCGCGATCCCCAGGTTCAGCGCCGCATCGCCCAGCGGCAGGTCGAGATCGATCAGCAGCGTCTTCTGGTTCTCATCCTGGGCCAGCGCCACCGCAAAATTGCAGGCGATGGTGGTCGCCCCCGCGCCTCCCTTGGCGCCGATAAACGTCAGCAGCCTTCCCGCCGCCTTCTTCGCCGGCTTCAACACCGGCCTGCGCGCCGCCGCCCGCACCAGCGCTTCGGCCACAATGTTGGAATCGAACGGAATGGTCAAAAACTCGCGCGCCCCGGCGCGCATGCAGCGCACCAGCAAATCGGGATCGGATTTCTCCGAGTACACCATCACCGTCGTTGCCCCGTTGGCGCAGATGCACTCCACCAGCTCCAGCGCGTACTCCGGGTCCGCATCCAGGTCCATGATGATCACGTCGTAATGCGGATCGAGCATCCTGGGCACTTCGTCCAGGCTGGCAGGATAGGTCGTAAACTCGCGCAGTTCATGCCCCGCCGATCCAGCCATGGACCGGATCGCCGCCGTGCGGCGCTCCTCATTGGGGCCTATCAGCGCGATCGACAGCGCCGCCGCGCCGATCGACTCCGGATACTGCGAACCAAAAAACGGGGATGAGTCTGTGGTCACGGTGCGGTCGCTCCTTTGGTGTCTCTCCTCATGTGCTCGCGTCGAAGATCCTTCGTCCGAATGTTTGCTGTCCATATCTGATCCTCACCGACTCAACGAGCAAAAAATGAGATCAGCGTCCCCACGGCGATTGCCGGCGCGTACGGCATCTTGCGCCGCAGAGGATCGCTGAGTGTTGCCTTGCCCTGTTTCTTCCAGCCAAACACCAGATCGCCCGTCCCCTTGAACAGGTCTTTCAGGAATCCCGCGTAGATCGCCCAGCCGAGAACCATCACCCCTCCCGCCAGTCCGGTCAGCACCAGCGCGATCAGCAACTGCTCGGGGCCAACCCATGCCCCGATCGCGGCGCACAGCTTTACGTCGCCCGCTCCCATGCCCCCCATCCAGAACAGAACTCCGAAGATCAAAATCCCCAGCCCCAGGCCTTCCACGCTTCTCGCAATCCCGTGCCACCCCCCCAGCCAGCCCGAAACGGCGATACCCAGCGGCATGAATGGAAGCACCAGCCAATTCGGAATTCGCCGGCTGCGAAGATCCGTTATGGTAGCCACCATCACCACAAAGAGTGTCGGCCACCAGGCAAACGAGTGCATCCCCATGCTCCTTTATTCCTCCGTGTTCGGGTAGCAACTAAGTTAAAGCAATTGCCCAACCAAACCCCAGCAGCCTCGGATGCCCTTGAATTCAATCGGTTACCAGCGTACCTGGCTTGAGGTGTACACGGCTGTATACGCGCTTTGACTGCCGGTGAAGCGGACCGTATACACGCTCAGGAAAAGCCCGTTCCGGACAAACCTGCTTCCGTGCTGCCGCCGTCCGCCCGCGCCGTCCCGGCCTCTCGCCCTGCCGGTCTCGGCCCCCCGCTCGGTAGATTAAACATAAGACAGATAAATAATTTAGGGCAACCCCAAAATAGTGGCGCTGCCATCCCCCGAAGGCAGCAACAAACCCCGATCGCCCCGCTTCCCTCGGTCGCGGATCCCTCCATCCGGCGCCAGGAATTGCCTCGCGCCGGATGGGACTTGCCCCTGGATTCCCTGGTCTCTGCGTTGCTATGTGCAATCGCTGTGCCGTTTGCAAGTTACCGAACCGGCCGGCCCCGAATTTCCGCCCACTGGTAATGCGGAAATGCGATTACCATTATGACCCAAAAGTGTTACTGCCGGATCAGGGACATTCGAGATTTCCTGCATGTCTTCCTTTCGATTTCATGGACGATAATTTTGATATGAGCAAAACGATTTATTTAAATCCCTGAAAATAGGCTATTTGCGCTCCTTCGTGCCCAATCTTCAGGCATTCGCGCGCGCGCCCTCGTCCACTCCCTCCACCGTGCTCACAACCTTCTGAATCTTCTGCTGGTTACAGCGCGCCGCAAGAACCTCCTCCGGAGGCGAAATGAGCATGGCCCACGCCCGTACCCGGCCAGTTACCAATGTCGCATTCTTTAGCACTATTCAGGGATTGGCTTTCTTGGGCCGATTCAGGATTATAAGGATACACAGCCGACTCAAACCCCCCAGAACGGCTCCAGGAGCGGCACCGCGGAATCCAGCAGGAGGAAGCCTCGCGCACCCCATGATCAGGATTGGTCTCTATTCGGAAGATCGCACCTTGCATCCTCTTCTTTCCTCCGCTCTCGGAAAGGAGTTCCAGGTTCTCCTCGAATCCGACGGCGAAGGCATGGACTCGCTCGTTTCCGCCGGCGGCTGCGATGTCATGATCCTGGACCTGTCTTCGCATCGCGACTCCTTCCAGGACCGCATCGAGTGCTCGCGCCGCCTCATCGCTTCCAACGTTCCCGCCATCCTGATGGCCGACGACGCGCTCCGCTCCACCGCCTTTGAGCTGGTCCGCACCGGGGCCTTCGGCTACTGCCGCCGTCCGCCTTCGGTCCGCGACCTCAAGACCATGCTCAGCCGGGCCTATGAAAACTCCTCGCTCAAGCAACAGCTCCACACCGTGCAGAAGCGCATCGAGGAGCCCGGCAGTTGCGACCAGATCCTCGGATCGAGCACCAGCATGCAGCGCGTGTTTCAGCTCGTCCGCAGCGTGACCAATCTCAACGCTTCGGTGCTCATCACCGGCGAAAGCGGCACCGGCAAGGAGCTCATCGCCCGCGCCATTCACAATCTGGGCGTTCGCGCCAACAAGCCGTTCGTCGCCGTCTCCTGCGGCGCCATCCCTGAAACCCTCATCGAGGCCGAGCTCTTCGGCCATGAGAAAGGCGCCTTCACCGGCACCGTCGGGGCGCGCGAGGGCTACTTCGAGCAGGCCGGCGACGGCACGCTCTTCCTCGATGAAATCGGCGATCTGAGCCTCTATACCCAGGTCAAGCTCCTCCGCGTCCTGCAGCAGATGGAATTCAGCCGCCTCGGCTCCAGCCGCCTGATTCCGCTGCGCGCGCGCCTCATCTTCGCCACCCACCAGGACCTCGCCAAGCTGGTGGCCGAAGGAAAGTTCCGCCAGGACCTCTACTACCGTATCAACGTCATGCGCATCGAGGCTCCGCCGCTCCAGGACCGGCCGGAAGACATTCCTGTGATCGCCCGCCATTTCCTCAACCACTATGCCCAGGTCTTCCAGAAGCCCATGGAGGGCGTCGAGCCTGAAGCCATGGAGATGCTGCAGGGATATCCCTGGCCCGGCAACGTGCGCGAGCTCGAAAACGTCATGCAGCGGGCCATCATCGTGGCCCCGGGACGCACCGTCCGCGCCGAAGACCTGAGCCTCAACCTCCAGGAAGAAGACGTCGCCGGCTTTGACGGCGTGGTCGACATCGGCGATTACCAGCCGGCCGGCTCGTTCGAGCGCCAGTTGCGCGACTACAAGATCAAGCTGGCCGTCGCCGCCGTGCGCGAAAACAACGGCAACAAGACGCTGGCCGCACGCAGCCTCTGCATCTCCAGGGCCTATCTCCATCGCCTCATCCGGCTTGCCGAGACCGACCCGCTCTTCGCCGAGCAGCAGTTGCGCGAGTCGGCAACCGCCTGATCCACAAAAACGAACCGCCCGCCGCAGCGCAATGTTGCTGCGCGCCCGCGCCGCAGCGCAATGTTGCTGCACGCCCGCCGGGACATCTCTCATACAGTTCTCAATAAGGCCCGCGTTTATTTTGCTCCGTTTGCGGCACGACAGGAGCTCCCCAGTGGCTAAGGAACCTCTGAATAAGTCGATGTTTTGAAAGGGCACGACTTTAGTCGTGCCGCACAGACCGCAAAATGAACGTGGGCTTTAGCCCCTGCGGGGCGTTCGCACTCGCGATTCGTTCGCCATTCTCCCTTTTTCCGCAGCCTCTGATGTCCTGCCCTGACACAAGGCAGGCCTCGAATTGAGTTTTTCCGCTGCGAAGGAAGTTTGCGGTTGCCTTTGTTTATTGCACTTCGTAGACGCTCATCGATTCCGGCGCCTCTTCTAGGTGCAGCATTCCGCCGCTCGCCACCGGCGCGGGTCCGGCGGCGGGCGACTGGGGCGCGAACGCGGTGCAGCCGGCCAGCGCGGTGTCATCGACCGGCAGATCGATGGATTTGGCCGCGCCGGCCTTGTTGATCACGATCAGCAGGCTTCGATTGCGAGCGCCGGAATTCGCGCCCGGCGAGCAGCCGTGGCGATCGAGCGTGCGCACAAACGCGAACCCGTCCTGGTCGGCAAACAGGTTCTGCTCCATGCCGGTTTCGAGCGCAAGATGCGAGGCGCGCAGCGCCAGCATTCCCGAGGTCCACGCAAAAACGTCCTGCTCTTCGGCGGTGCGGCCTGAAGCGGTGAAGGCGTTGTGGGTGTCGCCGGGAAACCCCCCGGGAAAATCGTGGCGGTTGTCGGGATCGCTGCCGCCGGTCATTCCGATCTCGTCGCCGGAATAGATCTGCGGCATGCCGCGCAGGGTTACCAGCAATCCCAGCGCGAGTTTCAGCCGGGCTTCCGATCCGCCGGCGTCGGTGAGGAAGCGGGTCGTATCGTGATTGCCGATGAACGGCGCCAGCCGCTCGGGATGCGGATAGAGCGCGTCCTGGCGCAACACATCCGCCAGCTCGGTCATCGGTTTGCCGTGCGCCAGCACGTCGCGCAGCGCGAAGTAGAGGGGAAAGTCGAAGGGAGTGTCGAGCCCGGTGTCGATATTCCCATCCGGGCCATTGCGCGCCACGCCGCCTGCGAAATACGAGGTGACCTGGGGATCGCGATGGAAGATTTCGCCCACCGTAGTCAGATGCGGATACACGGCGTGCAGCGATGCGTGGAAGTCGTGCCAGAAGGCGCGATCGACATAGGGAAACGTATCCAGGCGTATGCCGTCGAGATTCGCCGTCTCAACCCACCACAGCGCATCCTGGATGAGATAGCGCTCGACCAGTGGATTCTCCTGGTTCAGATCGGGCATGCCGTCGGTGAACCAGCCGTCCGTGATGTTGCGCCACGCTTGAGGCGCGGCGTGCGGATCGACGAGCCGGTAGAAGTCGTTTCCCACGGCAAGATGATGCTCGAGGGTTCCGTGAAACCAATCGGCCGCGGGCGGATCGTGAACCCAGGGATGCTCGACGCCTACGTGGTTGGGTACCAGGTCGATGACCAGCTTCATGCCGCGCGCGTGCAGCGCATCGGAGAGATGGCGGTAGTCGGCGAGGACGCCGAAATGCGCATCGACGGCGTAGAGATCGGTGGCCGCGTAGCCGTGATAGGACTCGGGCATGGCGCCGTTGGAAGCCACCGGCGTGGTCCAGATCGCCGTGACGCCCAACTGCTTCAGGTAATCGAGATGCTCTTCAATGCCGGCCAAGTCGCCGCCATGCCAGCCGCGCGGCGCGGCGCGATTGTCGCCGGGCGGATCGTTGCGCGCGCTGCCGTCGGCAAAGCGGTCGGTCATGATGAGATACAGCACGTCCGCGGAAGAGAATCCGCTGTGGGCGCGCGGATCGCGGGAGCGCGCGGCGAGCGGGAACGCGCTGCGCGCCTCGCCTTTGTCGTTGGCGGCCGTTACCCACAAGGTTTGCGCCGCGGCGGCTTGGGTGTCGAGCCACAGGAAAGCCCAGTGGCCGTTTTCAGAGGACTGCGTGCGCTCAAGCCGTACGTCCTTTCCGCTCACCGCGAAATGCGCGCCGTTCAATCCCGCGCCATGGACGAGGAGCATGGGATCGGGGAATTCGGCCCACCAGCCGGGCGGGTCGATTTTGTCGATGGCTGGCTTTTGAGCGCAGGGCGCCTGGGCGAAGGATGCCGCGGCCGCACAGCATGCCCATCCTGCCCAAAAAAATGAAGGCCAAAATCGCATGAAGCTCTCCGTGGCAAACGACGAACCTTGAGCGCAAGAGATCCGTCGGCCGGGATGCCGGCTGTTCCGTTCCCCCGAGCGATTTGCCGATCGATTTTTGCTGTGATTCGGAGTTGAAATGCGGCGTGAAAGCCGCGGCGTTCTGTCACTGTTGAGCGCTGTGGTATCCCAGGTCCCAAACGCGGGACCTGGGGCACCCGGTACATTGCGCAGGCCTTGAAATGCACTACAGCGGTTCCGCAGTTACTATGTCCCGAAGCCACGGTCGCCGGGTGGATTTTTCCTCAAGCCGGGGTCCCCAGCGACAGGTCTTCGTCGCTGGGGTGGAAGAAAATCCACCTGACGCCGAGGCTTGAAACGGCTATAACAACTGCGGAACCGGTCTAGAAGGTGAAGCGGGCCGCGAGCTGGATTTCACGGTTGCTGTACACCTCGGTTCCTTCAACCTGGCCGAAGTTGCCACCGGTCACATTGGAGTTGGGGTTGGTGAACTCCGCGGTGTTGAACAGATTGAATGCGTCGCCGTGCAGTTCGAGCACGTAGTTTTCCGCCAGGTGCAGGTTCTTTTGCAGGCTCAAGTTGACTACGCGGTAGCCGGGACCGAAGACCTGGTTGCGGCCCAGGGTTCCCAGGCGCGTGTACACCGTACCGTTGGGCGTGGAGGCGGTTGGAATCGGAATCGTGATGTTGCCGTTCACAAGGGTATAGAACGAGGTGGGATCGAACCAGTGCCCGAGGATGCTCTTCGGATAGGAGATGGGCTTGAGCAGGTCGGGACGGTTTCCGGGCGCGTATTGACCCGTGGACAGATCGACCGGCGTACCCGACTGCACCAGCCCGATCAGGCTGGTTTGCCAGCCGCCTACCAGCCAGTCCATGGGCCGCGATATGTTGCCGGCAAAACGCTGGCCGCGTCCGAAGGGCAGCAGATAGAGGATGGACGAGCTGAAGACCTGGCGCTGATCCTGGCTGGAGTTGCCGTAGCCGGCCTGCGGATCGTAATAAAGAGCCGCCGTCTGGTCTTGGAACGCGCCCGGCGAGTCATCGAGCGTATGCGACCAGGCGTAGGAGACTGTTCCCGTCAGCCCGCTGGCGGCGCGGTGCTCGGCGTGGAGCTGCAGTCCGTCGTAGTTCGAAATGCCGTTGTAGTTGTTGTAGTTGATGGAGCCCAGCCCTGGGAAGTTCTGCTTGCCGGTCGTGAACTGGTTGATGTTGTAGGGGTAATAAGTGGAGAGATTCGAGCCCCGTGTGCCGACGTAAGCGATGTTCACCACGTTGTTGGCGCCGATCTGCTGTTCCAGTTGCAGGTTCCACTCCTGCACCATGCTGTTGGGGTTGTGGGTGTTGACGGCGATCATGCTGGTGCCGGCCGGAGGAGCGGCGGGATTGAAGTTGACATACCCGCGCGCCGGAAGCGGCGTGACGACCGTCGCCGGGCTGGTATAGCCGTTGCAGTTGTAGTCGGTGCCGGTGGCCACGGTGGCTTGATTCAGTTGCCCGGTAAAGGTGACGCAATAGCCGTTGCTGGCCAGGTAATCGTTGCTGCCTCCGAAGGGCGCCTGCTCGCCGAGCTGGTTGTTGATGCCGCCGTAATCGAGGTAGTAGAAGATGCCATAGCCGCCGCGGACCACGGATTTGCCCTTTCCGGTGAGGTCATAGGTGAAGCCGAGGCGAGGGCCGAAGTCGTGGTAGTCCTGGGCGATGATGCTGGGCGAGATGCCGTTCTTCCCGGCCTCCATGACCGTACCGGTGGTCACGTTGAATGCAGACTGCTGGTTGTGCGCTTCGTAGGGATGGGGCAGGAAGTCCCAGCGCAGGCCCAGGTTTACCTGGAGGCGGCGGTTGATGCGCCAGTCATCCTGTCCGAAGATGCCGTCCTCCTGGCCGATGTTGGCGAAGTAGCCGGCCTGCGAGCCGATCTCGTACTGATCCATGCCGCCGGCCAGCAGCTCGGATACTTCATAGCCGGTAAAGTCTACCGTGCCCTCGTCGATCCAGAAGTAGCCTTTGCCTTCCTGGGGATTGAAGAATTCAACCTGGCGGCGAATGAAGGTTCCGCCGAATTTGAGGGCGTGATTGCCCTTCTGCCAGCTCAGGGAATCGGTGACCTCATCGGTGTTTTGAGGCACCGCGTAGAGACCGTAGTCGCCGGTGTACTCGAGGTCGCCCTTCCAGCCGCCGATGAGCGCGCCGCCGGAGGTTTCCTGGTTGATGTTGGCGTTCACGATGCCCAGGTTCTTGGAGACGTAGTCGCCGTACAGCGGCGGCGTGTAGCCGTAGTTGTCGCGGTTGTAGGCGATGTGCGCTTCGTTGACCATGTTGGCCGAAAAGATGTGGGTGTAGCCGAGATCGTAGCCGCGCGCATGGGTGGGGTTGATGCCGGTTCCTCCGCCGGCGGGAAGAAGGGCGAACTCGGAGGTCTTGGTGTTGACGGAATTGTCGTAGCTGAAGCGGAAGAACGCCATGTTGTTGGGCGAGGCGTCCCAGTCGATTCTGCCGTCGAAGGTGTTGTACTTGTTGGCCTCCGACTGCGTGTCGAGGTAGTTGTTCAGATAGCGGCCGCCTGGGTCGTTGGCAGGTACCACGGCCGGGAATGCATTGAGATAATTCACCGCGGCAGGATTCAGGCGGCTGGGAGGAATCACGTTGGCCTGCCCGCCGTAGGAGAACTGTTGGGGCGGGTTCACACCTTCCGGATCGCACGTGGTCGGGTCGTAGATGATTCCAGGGCTGGTGGAGCTGGCCAGGCCGCCGGGATAGCAGCGCGGATACTGGGTCTGGAAGCCGTTTCCGCCGGAGTTGGCCGCGGTGAGTAGCTCGGTGAAGTTGCCCGTGCGCATGAGCGCGGAGGGAACGGTAAGGTAGTGCGGGGCCACGGCAAGGGTTTCGCGCAAGGCCTGGTAGTCGCCGAAGGCGAATAGTTTGTTCTTCAGGATCGGCCCGCCCAGCGAGAAGCCAGGCTGGTTGCGCAGAAAACCGCCGGCCGGCGTGGCTGGAGCGCCGTTGAACCTGTAATTGGGATTGGAGTCGAAGCTGCGGTCGCGGTAAAACTCGAAGACCGAGCCGTGATACTCGTTGGTCCCGTTCTTGATGGAAGTGATGACGATGGCGCCGCCCGCGCGGCCGTACTCGGCCGGAGCGACGTTGGTGTTGACCTGGAATTCCTGCGTCGCATCGATATTGGGGAAGAACAGGATGGTGTTCACCAGGCCGTCGTTGTTGTCTACGCCGTCGAGGATGTAGTTGTCGGCCTGGGGACGGAGGCCGTTCACGGAGATTGAGGCCGAGCCGCTCTCGTTGTTGCGAATGGTCTCAGTGTAGTTGGCGCTTCCGCCGCCGGAGGCTTCGTCGCCATAGGCGCCGCGCGTCACGCCCGGGGTGAGCAGCGCAAGATTGGTGAAGTTGCGGCCGTTCAACGGCAGTTGAGTCACCTGCGGCCCTTCGATGGTGGCTCCGATGGTGGCGTTGGAAGTGTTGATCAGCGGCGCGGCATCGGTGACCTGGACGGTGGCGGTGGTGCCTGCCGGCTGGAGTTGAAAGGTCACGTTTTGCGTGGTGGTTACGGTGACCGTCACCTTGACCGATCCGTTCTGAAAGCCGTTGGCCACGGCCGTCACTAGGTAGTTCCCGCGCGGCACGGCGAGAATGGTGAACTCGCCCGTGTCGTTCGAAATCGCGCCCAGCTTCAGGCCATCGTCCGTATTGGTGGCCGTAACCGATGCGCCGGGAATGACGGCTCCGGTCGGGTCGGTCACCGTTCCAGCAATGCCGCCGGTGTCAGTCTGGGCGAACAGGCCGGGCCCCATCGTTGATGTCAGCAGGAGTGCGAGCGCCATCCACGCCACGCGCAACCGGCTGCCGCCGATTGCCAGAGAGCTCATTCGTGTCCACATACAATGTCCTCCTAAAATCCATCCGGAAACAGGTTGATGTGCGTTGGTTCGAGGCTCCATTCGGTAGAGGGGCCAGCGCAGCTCCCTGCAACCAGGCATGAGAAAACGACTCTAAGAGTGCGAGGGTCAATTCACGGTTGTTCTATTTGGCATCAATTGATCTTCTCCGGATAACCGGCTTCTATTGAGGGGCTTCGAGGAGGGTTTCTCCACAAGGCCAGGAGGCTTGACGGGGAGATTGACCGGGTTCGAGCATTTTCACTTAAACTCTTATGCGGGGCTTTTTGGCAAACATGGCGTCGGAAGTGAGCAACGGAAGCGCCCGGCGGGTCCAGTTCGGCGTTTTTGAGGCCGACCTGAGCACCGGAGAACTGCGCCGCTCCGGCATCCGCGTGCGGCTGCAAAGCCAGCCCTTCCGGTTGCTGGCGGTGCTGGTCGAGCATCCCGGCGTGGTGGTTTCGCGGGAGACTTTGCAGCTTGAGCTGTGGGGCGCGGACACCACGGTGGACTTCGACCACAGCCTGGGCATCGCGGTGAACAAGCTGCGCGAAGCGCTGGGCGACTCGGCGGAGAATCCGCGCTTCGTGGAGACCCTGGCCAAGCGCGGCTACCGGTTCATTGCGCCGGTGAAGGCCATTGACGCCCACCCCGAATACGCCGCGCGGGTGCAATCCGCGATGACGGCGGCGCGGCGGCGCGCCGGGGCGTGGCCCTGGCTGGCCGCGGCGGCGGCCGCGATGGCACTGGTTCTGGCGGCTGCGCTTGTGCTGCGCCCGCCGGTTCGCAAGCCCTATCGCATAGTGCAGGTCACCTTCTCCGGCCATGTGCTGACCAACGATCTGGATGTCGAGAGCTTTTCAAGCTCGGCCAGCGACGGCACGCGCATCTACTTTTCCCACATGGACAACGGCAATCCGGTGCTGGCGGTTGCGCTGGCGGCCAACGGGGAGATCAGCCACTTCAATCTTCCGTCGGAGATCGGCGCGCCGCTGATCGGCTCGCTTTCGCCCGACGGCTCCAGGCTGGTAGTGCGCAGCCACCTGCTGGCCGCCGTGGAGCAGCCGCTGTGGATTGTGCCCACACTGGGCGGCGACGCGCGCCGCGTTCCCAACGTGCTGGCCCACGATGCCACCTGGATGCCCGACGGCCGGCGGCTGCTGGTGGCCAGCGGCAACGATCTGACCATGGTGAGCGCGGACGGCGGCGATGCGCGCAAGCTGCTCACCACCGCGAGTCTGGCGTTCTGGATGCGCTGGTCGCCGGACGGCAAGCGCCTGCGGTTTACGCTGCGCGACCCCAAGCGGCAAACCGCGGAGCTGTGGGAAGTTGCGGCCGACGGGTCGAATCCGCATGCGCTGCTTCCGGGATGGAGCCAGCCGGCCTCGGAGTGCTGCGGAAGCTGGACGCCGGACGGCGAGGATTTCGTCTTCCAATCCAGCCATAGCGGGCACAGCGAGATTTGGGCGCTGCGCGAGCGTCCCTGGTATCTTGCCGACCGGGAGCCGCGCCAGATCACCAACGGGCCGCTCGATTATCAGGCTCCGAGCACGGCGCCGGGCGGCGACCGCGTGTACTTTATCGGCGCCAACGCGCAATTCGAATTGCTCCGCGCGATGCCGGGCTCCACGGCCTTTACCGCGCTGGGCCAGAACCTGAGCGCGGCGGACCTGGCGCAGTTCTCGCCCGACGGAAAATGGATTGCATGGCACAACGCCTCAGACAGCTCGCTGTGGCGCAGCCGCATTGATGGCTCGGAGCGCATCGAGCTGACCACGCCGCCGCTGCGCATCTTCACCATGAAGTGGTCGCCCGACAACCGGCGGCTGGCGGTGATGGCCGAGGAGCCGGGCAAGCCGTGGAAGATCTATCTGATCGACGCCGAAGGAGGAAAGCTGATTCCGGTGCTGAACGAGGACCGCAACGAAGCCGATCCCGACTGGTCGCCGGACGGGCAGTCGATCGTATTCGGCCGGCTGCCGGACCGCATGGACAGCGTGCAGCCCAAAGCCATCTATATGCTCAACCTCGCAACGCGCAAGACCACGGAAATTCCCGGCTCGGCCGGGCTTTTCAGCCCGCGCCTTTCACCCGACGGCCGCTACATCGCCGCCATGCCGCTGGACCAGCGCGCACTGGTGCTCTATGACCGCACCACCGAACGCTGGACCACGCTCACGGTTCACGGCGTGGGCGATCCGACCTGGTCGCACGACGGACGCTTTGTCTACTTTCAGGATTTTCTCGAGACCGGCAAGCCCATCTACCGCATCGCCGTTCCGAAGGGAAAGCCGGAGCTGGTGGCGACCATCGACAATCTGCGCCCCATCGCCGCCACGGATTACCGCTTGATCGGGCTGGCTCCGGGCGATCTGCCCGTCGTGACGGCGCGCACGCCCGCGGTGAATCTTTATGAGGTGGATTTGAACGAGCGCTGAAACGGCTTCAACACGTTGCTGGTGGTAACGTGTTTGGTAAGGTCTATACCAATGGCGAAAGAAGAAGAGGGCCTCTCTAACGAGGAGCTTCGACAAATCCGTAAGGATATGGAGCGCGCCGTCGATGCGCACGATCCAAAGAAGTTTCGACGGCTATTGCTGCAACTGGAAGTTGATCCCGATGGAGAAGTTGGGAAGAAGCGCATGGCGGCCTTCTATCGCGCTTGTAATATGGATTTGCCCTAGCTACGAGCGATCTTGCCGATCGCAAAGGCTACGGACCTTTGCTCCGTCGTGCTCTTATTTGCAAAACATTTCCTAACGTCGCCCATCAAATCATCAAGCAATTCTCTTTTGGCCTTTGCCGGGTCAACCGGCTTTTTATAGGTATTCCCGGACTGCGGGGCGGTCGCTGGCGAAGTCTTGGCTGTTGCCTTGGGAGAACGAACTGCCCGCATTCGCGACCGCGCTGTACTTGCCATGATGAAACTCTCCAGTTTGGTGCCGTCTGCCTAAACGATTTTCTATTCCGTTGCGAATCAGCCGATTCGACCTTAAGGACCTTACCGAACGTCATGGATTCTTACATGAATCCGTGTAGACAGCATATCGGATGCTCTGCGCCTTTACAATGCAGCCCTTCCATCTTTTCGTAGGGTCGGTAATGTGTAGTGGATCAAAGATGGCGCTCGGAAAAAATGGATGTGCTGAACTGGGATGCCACAGGGGCAAGAGGAACCGTTCCAGCCCTTGTCGCTGCCGGTCGTTTTGCGGCGTTTAGGCTTGGCTTTGGGCTGTTTTTTCGGGATCGCCACCCTCGGAGCCTGAAAAACAGCCCGCGCCGGCTTCTCAAAGTTCTCGCCAGCCTTCGGCCCGTCGTGGTATTCGTGTTTCACGTAATCGCCCCGAATAGAACATCGCGACGAAACAAATCACACCTAAGAGAATGAGCGCGACGTTGCGGAGGAACCGCCTAAGCTTTTCGCCCGGAAACACTATATCAAATACAAGAAAACAAGAGGAAACGAGGACACCGACAACACGCATTAGGGATGCGATGATATGAACATTTGGCAAAGATGGAGACAAACCGCGCTTCACAATAGAGCCCTCGTTCTTAGTAGCGTCCTGATGGCCTTCGGAACAGTGTTCTACGCCGGAGCAGCCGTTATTCAAATCTGCATGTTTCAGCGCAGTTCGAAACAGGCCGCCGAGCAGACCGATAAATTGATTGCCGCTGCCAAAATCAGCGCCTCTGATGCTACTCAAAACGCGGCTGCTGCGCAAAGTTTCGCCGGCAGCGCCCTCAAGATTAATAGCGCTATAGACGACGCCGTAAGGAAACTTCAAATCCAAGCCGAGAAAATGGACGCAGCTCGCGTTGCGTCGGAGCGACAGTCTCAACAATCTCTTCAAGCCACTATCGACAACTTTCATCGGGAGCAGCGCGCGTGGATAGCGCCAACCAACGTACGTCTGGATGGAGGGTTGACGCCCGGTAAGGAAATCAAGGTTCTCATAGACTTCGCTAATTCTGGAAAAGAGCCAGCTTTCAATGTGGTTACTAAATCGGGAGCTGGGCTTGAACCCCCGTTTACCGAACAAGATCTCGCGACGCAACTCCAGCTTGGACCTCAGTATCTCAACACCAATATTTGCGAGGAAGCCAAGCCTGTGGATGGAATGCCTGTCATCTACCCGTCCACCGTCCAACACCAATCCGCGCAACTTGGTGGCGGCTTTCTGGCGGATGACTATACAGCTCGCAGGCAGATGTTCTTCGTGTTCGGCTGTTTTGGGTATAGAACCATGGGAGAAATCCATCATAGCCAGTTCTGTTTTTGGCTCCAGGTATCTCCCGATGGACAGCATGCAGTTTTTAGTCCATGCATGATCGGAAACAATGCTGATTAAAAAATATCGTGATATGCAAACGAATAACATGTGCCAAGCGTCTTGCTGCCCAGAATTTTCCTGAAACGTTCAACTTTCTGATTGATTTTGTGCATTATGATCATAGCGGGAGTCAATTTGTTGCCCGAACGGGATTGAGCAGGTCTACGCGAATGCCGGATTTTCCGCACGAGATGTTGCGCGAGATTTACGAACAGCCGGAGGCGCTGCGGCGGACGCTTGCGCTGTATTTGGATGAAGAAGGCCTTAAGCCGGAGATCGGCGCGCGGCTGGCGAACTGGGTGAATCCGGCGGGGGAAATTCTGATTGCCGCCAGCGGTTCGAGCCGGCACAGCGGACTCTACGGCGAGATTCTGCTCGAAGACCTGTGCGGGCTGGCCGTGGACGTGGAATACGCGAGCGAATACAGTTGCCGCGGCGGCCCCAATTATGTCGACCTGCGCCATCCTAGCGTTCTGGTGCTCTCGCAATCGGGCGAAACCAGCGATACGCTGGCGGCTCTTGAAGAGGCGCACCGGCAGGGCCACCGGACTTTGGCCATTACCAATGTGGCCGGCTCCACGATGGCGGTGGAGGCCGATATCTCCATGCCGCTGGCCGCGGGCGTGGAGAGAGCCATTCCAGCGACCAAGAGCTTCACC
Source organism: uncultured Acidobacteriaceae bacterium (assembly GCA_963770555.1). GTDB lineage: Bacteria > Acidobacteriota > Terriglobia > Terriglobales > Acidobacteriaceae > Telmatobacter. Next base: position 1,462,233 of record CAVYQC010000004.1, on the reverse strand, counting down.
TGCCAGTTGGCGGTGCTGTACCTGCTGGCGCTTTATGAAGGAGTGCGGCTGGGGCGCATGAATCGCGACACGCTGGCGGAGTCGATCGCGGAGCTGAAGGCGGTGCCGGACGCGCTGGCGCTCGGGCTCGACGGCTGGCGCGAACAGGCCGCGGCGCTGGCTCGCAAGTACGCCGGTGCTTCCACGTTTCTGTATCTCGGCCGCGGCATTCACTACGCCATTGCCCGCGAAGGGGCGCTCAAGCTGAAAGAATCTTCGTACGTGCACGCCGAGGGCTACCCGGTGGGCGAGCTCAAGCATGGGCCCAACGCGCTGGTCAGCGACCGCGTGCCGCTGGTGGTGATTGCCACCGTGGACCGCAGGCTCGAAGCCTCGGTGCGGCGCTACGAAAAAACTCTGCAGCTACTGGAAGACATGAAGGCGCAGGGAGCCAGGGTGATTGCCGTGGCCAACGCGGACGACGGGGAGGTTTCAGCGCTGGTGAGCGACTGCGTTCGCGTTCAGCCTGCTTCCGAGTATCTGCTGCCTATTCTTGAAGTGGCGCCGCTGCAACTGTTCGCGTATGCGATGGCGCTGGAGCATGGGGTGGACGTGGACCGGCCGAGGAATCTCAAGAAGGCGGTGGTGGAGCGATAGAGAGACTCGTGGCGGGGATTAGAGCGCTTTCGATTCCCTTCTTGACAGCGCCGACATCGTGCGAGGTGGCTTTTTCTTGAGGAAAAAGCCACTGAGCATCGCACATTCTGTGCAGTGCAGAATCGAAAACGCTGTAGCCTCCGCACGATTGACGAAATCCGATCCGCCGGCGAATCGAGGTATACTCTCGGCCATGAGAAAAATCTCTGCAAGCCAACTGCGCGCAGCCGTGGAGCGCGCCGGGTTGCCTTCCGATGCATTTGAGCGCATCCAGGCCGCGCTCGAGGGCGAGGCGGAAGTCGCACCCAACTTCGAAGCAGCCCACATCAGCTACTATCTTGGAGCCCTGCTCATCATCGGGGCCATGGGCTGGTTCGTCACCAACGCATGGGACCGGCTTTCAGGCCTCACGCTCAGCGCGATCGCGATCGCGTACGCGGTTCTGTTCGGTACGGCCGGGGTTCGACTCTTCCGCAGAGCCGCGACGCGCATCCCCGGCGGCCTGCTGACCGCGGTTGCGGTGTGCATGACGCCGATGGCCGTCTACGGACTGGAGCACGCCGCCGGGTGGTGGTCGTCCGGCGATCCCGGCTCGTACTCGAATTTTCATCCGTTCATCAACGGGAGCTGGGTGGTGATGGAGTGTGCCACGGTGCTGGTGGCCGCAGCGGCGCTCAAGTTTGTTCGATTCCCTTTTATTACCGCGCCGGCTGCCTACGCGCTTTGGTATCTCTCGATGGATGCCACGGCCTGGATCTTCGGCAAGAGCTGGACCTTTCACCAGCAGTGCTGGATCTCGGTGATCTTCGGCCTGGCCATGTTGATCGCCGCCTATTTCATGGATGGCGCATTCGAGCTGGATTTTGCGTTCTGGTTTTACCTGTTCGGTCTTCTCACTTTCTCGGGCGGGCTATCGCTCATGGGCACCGGCAGCCAGCTTGGACGCGCCGTTTATTGCCTGATCCATCTGGCGATGATGGCGCTGGCCGTCCTGCTTCGACGGCGGGTTTTCCTGGTCTTTGGGGCAATCGGCGCCTTTGCTTACCTGGTGCAGGAAGCAAACGAATACTTCCGCAATTCGTTTGGATTTACCGTGGCGCTTACGCTGATCGGCATTGCTTTTATCGTGGCCGGGATTGCGTATAAACGCAATGAGGCCGGCATTGCGGCGAAGCTTTCCCCGTTCATGCCGAGCCGGGTGCGGCAGCGCCACGCGGATTCAATTGCGTAAAGACCAAGCTACCGGCTTGCGGCGAGGCCTTCAAAATACTCTTCGATCTCTTCAAGGGTTTTGCCCTTGGTTTCCGGCAGGAACAGCGCGGCGACCAGGAAGTACACCACCGTGAAGCCGGCGAACAGGAAAAACATGGACGAGTAGCCGTGCTTGCTGACGAAGGGAAGAAAGATGGCTGCAAGCGTGGTGGAGACGAGCTGGTTGATGACTAGCGCGATGCTCATGCCGTTGGAGCGGATGCGGGTGGGCATGAGCTCGCTGAGCGCCAGCCACACCACCACGCCGGGTCCCAAGGCGTAGAAGGCCATGAAGAGATAAAGCCCCAGCGCCACCAGCCAGCCGTGGCCGGCGTTGGGAACGCGGCCCACCAGCGCTTTTTGAATGCGCAGCGGCGCGGTGCGCGCGGCCTCGAGATCCGCGAAGGGATTCTGGAAGAAGGCCTCAACGCGCGTGGGGGGGACGCAGGTGGCGCGCGTGATCACAATGGGCGCGGCGGCCGGATCGTCAGAGCGCACAAAGCTGGTGGCGGCGGTGAAGTCGCCGTAGGAATAGATAATCGCGAGCGAAGCGCGGCCGCTGGCGATCTGGTTTCCGGCGTAACCCTCGGAGGCGAGCAGGCTGGCGGCCTGCGGCTGGTCGAAGCGGAGGGTCAGCTGCTGATCGGGGCCGGCCAGCGACTGCACGGCGCTGCGGCAATCCACCGCGATCGTCTCCGTGGTCTTGAAGAGAATTCCCACCCCCACCATGGAGAGGACGATGCCGCCGGTGCCCAGAATCAACAGGAACCTGCGCCCCTTGCGGTCCACCAGCGTCATGCCGACGGTGGTCATGAGGAAGTTGACGCAGGTGAAGAGCACGTAGCCCCAATGCGCGTACAGATCGCTGAGGCCGCTCTGCAACAGGATTTCGGTGTTGTATCCGATAACCGAATTGACGCCGGTGGCGGTGTTGCAGGCCAGGATCACGCAGGCCAACAGAAAAGGAATGGCGTATTTTCGCCGCAGGAGAGAATCCTTGACGCGATTTCCGGCCGACCCGGATCCGGCGGAGCGCGCGATCGCCTCCATTTCCTCAAGCTCGAGCGCGGCCTGCTGAGGGCTGCGCGACTTGAGCAGAGCCGCGTGGGCGCGCTGCCGGTTGCCGCGGCGGAAGAGCCAGCGCGGCGACTCGGTGACGAACAGGCTGCCGAGCACAAACAGCGCGCCGGGCGGCAGCGAGACCCAGAAGATGCGGCGCCATGCCTGATTTTGGAAGGCAAAGAGCGCATCGGCTCCGGCGAACTTTGCCACGGCTGCGACGCGGTAGCTGTAATAGATGCCGACCAGGGCGGCGGCGACGATGCCCAGGGTGAGCATCCATTGAAAGATGGCCGTGCCCTTGCCGCGATTGGCCGCCGCCAGGCACTCGGCAAGATAGAGCGGCACTACCACGCCGACCAGGCCGGCGCTGACGCCCTGCAGCAGACGGCCGAAAAACAGCGGCCCGTAGCCGTGCGAGAGCGCGATGACGGGAATGCTCAACACAAAGGTGAGGCCGCTCAGAATCATCAGCGGCTTGCGGCCCATCCAGTCGGCCAGGGTTCCCGCAAACAGCGTGGAGAAGACGCTGCCCAGCAGCACCGCGGCCACGATGACCGACGACTGCGAAGCGGTGAGCCCCGAAGTGGCCTTCAAATAAGGCAGAGCGCCGCCGATGATGCCCACGTCGATGCCGTAGAGCAAACCGCCCAGGCCGGATACCAGCAGAAGAAAAGCGTTGTAGCGGCGCGTGGAGGCGGATGCGGCCGGCGCCGCGCCCTGCGTGGAGCTGTTGGCGGTCATGGGGTCGGGTTCCTCTCAGAGATTCTGCCCGGTCCGGGTGGGGTTGGTAAGCTGTTCAGGCAGTCTGGATCACAACACACGGAAAGGGCAATCCCTAGTCTACAATGATCGTATCGAATTGAAACGCTCATATTTTTGAGCTGAAGGTGGTCGAGATGCCGCACCCAAACCGATTCGCTGCTCCCTTCGCGTTTCCGCTTTCCGTGCTGATTTTGCTCGTTCTTTTTCGGTCTTCGGCCATGGCGCAAGTTCCGGTGCACCTGCTTCCCGCTCCGCGCGAAGCCCGCTTCGGCGCGCCGGCGGAACTGCCGGCGGCAATCGTGGTCTCGGTTCCCGGCCGTGACGCGGAGGATGAATTCGCGGCGCGGGATCTGGAAGAGGCCATCAAGCAGTCAATGACGGCGGCGCACCCGGACGAGAGCCGGGCTGGCGCCGCGCGGCTGCCCTATCGCGTGGTGCTTCTGCGCACGGATTCGGCCGCGGCCAAAGCGCTGCTCGCCCACGAAAAACTCGCGTTCGATGAGGTGATGGAATCGGAGGGCTACATCCTGACGATCGGAGCGCATGAAGCCACCATCGTGGCGGCCTCGGGCGCGGGCGTATTTTACGGCGTGCAGACCTTCAAGCAGTTGCTGCCGCTGCCGGGCGCGCCGCGGGTTCTTCCCACCGGAACGGTGCGCGACTGGCCGGCCATGCGCTACCGGGGCATCGACGACGATCTCTCGCGCGGACCTTTTCCCACGCTGGACTTCCAGAAGCGCCAGATTCGCGTGCTTGCGGCCTTCAAAGTGAACATCTACTCGCCCTATTTCGAGCACACGCTGCTGTATCCCGACCACCCGCTGGCCGCGCCCCCGGGCAGCTCGCTTACGCCACAAGAGGCCGCGGAGCTGGTCAGCTACGCGCGGCAATATCACGTGACCATTGTTCCCGAGCAGGAGGCCTTCGGCCATCTTCACCACGTGCTGAAGTACGACCTTTACCAGGACGTGGCGGAAACTCCGCACGGGCACGTGCTCGCGCCGGGGCAGCCGGGCACGCTGCCGCTGATCAAGGACTGGTTCACCGACATCGCGCAGGAGTTTCCGTCGCCGTTCATCCACATCGGCGCCGACGAGACCTTCGAACTGGGCGCCGGCCGCACCCACGACCAGGTGCAGGCGCTGGGCTACGGAGCGGTGTATATCGGATTCTTGAAGCAGATTCACGACCAACTGGCGCCACTCAATCGCCGGCTCCTGTTCTGGGGCGATATAGGCGACGCCAATCCCGGCTCGGTTGCCGGCCTGCCCAAAGACATGATCGCGGTTCCGTGGAATTACTCGCCTTCAGCGGATTTCGACAAGCTGATCGAGCCGTTTGCCAAGGCCGGCATGGAAACCTGGGTGGCGCCGGGCGACGCCAACTGGAACGAAGTCTATCCGGTAGCCAAAAACGCGCTGTGGAATATTCAGGGATTCATTCGCGAAGGCCAGCGGCTGGGCTCTACCGGCGCACTGACCACGGTGTGGAACGACGATGGCGAAGGGCTGTTCAACATGGACTGGTATGGAGTGCTGTTCGGCGCGGTGGCTGCGTGGCAAGCGGGAGAAAGCTCGATTGCCGATTACCAGGACGCTTACGGGCAGGCATTTCATCTGGATCCGAGCGGCAAGATCAACATCGCCGAAAAAGAGCTGATGGCCGCCGAGGAAGATCTGGGCGACGCGAAGACCGGCATGAACAGCGACGCAGTATTCTGGCTCGACCCGTGGAGCGCGCAGGGGCAGGAGGTTTCAGCCAGGCTGCTGCCCGAGGCCGCGGACCTGCGCACCCACGCCGAGCAGGCCATGGTTCTGCTGGCCCAGGCGCGCCAGTCGGAGCCCGACCTTCGCGAGCCGAACGCTCTGGTTGCCATGGACCTGGGCGCGCGCCGGCTCGACTTGATCGGCTTGAAATTCGAGCTGGCGCAGGAGATCCGTTCGGCCTACGCGCAGGCGCTGGCCCAGCAGCACGACCAGACGAAGAGCTCCGATACCAACCGTCTGCTGGACGAGATCAGCAGCGACAACGGGCGCTGCCAGGACCTGCGCGACGCCTATTCGGCGATCAAGAGCGAGTACTCGCAGGTGTGGCTGGGCGAGAATCGGCCTTACTGGCTGAACAACGTGACAGTGCGCTACGACCTCGAAATCGAGCGATGGCAACGGCGGGGCGACTTGTTCCAGCAGGGAATCCGCGACTGGCAAAACGGCAAGGACCTGCCGGCGCCGGCGATTCTGGGGCCGCCGGATTCGAACGGGCGGTGATCGCGTCCCAGGGGTAATAGGTTACCAATAGATAACCGGAGGCTATAAAATTCGCCCAACCGCGCCCGCCGCGTTGCACACTAAAGTCATGCTCGATCTTGGTATACGGCAGGATCAGCTCACGGTGCTGCTGATCGACGACGACCTCATCAGCCGGGAGGTGACCGCCACCGTACTCACCATGAGCGGTTACACCGTGCACACCGCGGACAACGGCGCGGCTTCGCTGGAGATTCTGAATGGGGGAGAAGTTGCGCCCGACGTGATCCTGATGGACGCGCAGATGCCGGGGTTGAGCGGGGCCGGTCTCATCGGCGAACTGCGGGCGCGCAGCCGGGCGCGCATTTTGGCGGTGAGCGGCAGCAGCGTGAAGACGGAATTGACGGCCGCCGCGGACGGCTTTCTGCTGAAACCGCTGGACGTGGAGGCGCTGCGCAAGCTGCTGGAAGGCCATCCCGCGGGAACGTCTTCTGCCAGGTCGTTTGTCACCGATGCCGATGCGCCGGTGGTGAGCCTTGAAGTCCTGGCGCAGCTTCGCCAACTGATGCCCGAGGCCGCCGTGCGCCAGATTTACCAGGCCATCGTGGCCGACCTCGATCGGCGCGCAAAGACGCTGGAAACGGCCTTCGCCAAAGGGGACTGGGCGGAAATCCGCCGCATCGGCCACGCCGTGAAGGGCGGCTGCGCCATGGCCGGCGCGCTGCAGGCGGCGCGGCTGGGTGCGATGCTGGAAGCCGCGGGGCTCGGTTCCGCAGGTAACCAATCGGATAACAGCGCCCGATTGCTCAATGATTTGCGTTCCGCCGCCCAAGCCTTGCAGGGTATGCTGGATGGTGAATTGCCCGCCAGCCCATAGCATCTTATTCGCCGTGGACCGGGCTCCAACGGAGGCGAGCCGCTCTCATGGAACGACCCATTCGAATTATCATTGCGGACGACCACCCGGTGGTACGCATTGGCGTGCGCAACATGCTGTCGGAAGTGGATGGCTTTGATGTCGTCGGCGAAGCCGCGGACGGCGACGAATCGATCACGCAGACGCTGGAGCTTGCGCCCGACATCCTTCTTCTCGACGTGCAGATGCCGCGCCTGCCCGGCCTGGAGGCCATGCGGGCCATTGTGAACGGCACCTCGACGGCCAAGATTCTGCTTCTGACCTCGACCATCACCACCCAGCAGATCATCGAGGCGCTGCATATCGGCGCCCGCGGCATCGTGCTGAAGGACGCTCTGGCCAGCCATCTGCAGACGGCCATCCGCACGGTGTACGCCGGCGACTACTGGATCGGCGGCAAGCGGGTGGTGAATCTGGTCTCCGCGCTGCACGACCTGATGCAGCAGGCCGCGGTGCCCCAGCGCAAGACCTACGGGCTGACTCCGCGCGAGCTGGAAGTGGTGGGGTGCATCGTGGAGGGCTGCTCGAACCGCGACATCGCCAAGCAGTTCTCCCTGAGCGAAGAGACCGTGAAGCGGCATCTATCGAATATCTTCGACAAGACCGGCGTATCCACGCGCCTGGAGCTGGCCCTGTTCGCGATCGCGCACCATCTGGTGACGCCGCAGTAGGGCGCATTCGACAGATCTGATTTTCGATTGCGCGCGAAGGGCCGCAGGGGCTGAACAGGCTGCGGAAAAACTCTCCGGAAGGAGCACGAAGTGTCAGGGCTCGACTTCAGTCGTGCCGCAAGTCGAGCAATTTGAACGCGGGCTTTAGCCCCTGCGGCCTGCTTTTCGAGCCTATGCCTGAAATCCGGCCTTTTTCCGCAGCCTCTGAAGCCCCGATGTCTCTTGGGTCAGTTGCGGCACGACTGAATAGGCTGCGGAAAAACGCAACGAGCGGGAAGTCTTGTATCAGGGCATGAGTTTACTCGTGCCGCAAAGGTCGCAAAATGAACGCGGGCTTTACAGGCTGCGAAAAAACTCTCCGGAAGGGGCACGAAGTGTCAGGGCACGACTTCAGTCGTGCCGCAAGTCGAGCAATAGGAACGCGGGCTTTAGCCCCTGTGAGGCGCTTGCACGCGCGATTCGTTTGCCATTCCCCCTTGTCCCGCAGCCTCTGAAGTCGTGCCCTGACACTTCGTGCCTCTCCTACAAAGCTTCTCTGCAGGCCATGACGCGGCGCCCTTTCAAGACATGGATTTGTTCAGAGGTTTTCCGAGGCAAGGCAAAGATATCTGCGTCGTCCGTTCAGCGATGATCCCCTATCCGATTATTTGAGTCGAGGGGCGGTTCGCCTGGCGGCGACAGCTTTGCCCAGGGCGGGCAGCGAGCCGCGCGGAAACTCAGTGGACTTGCGCACCACGAGCCGGGTGGGAATGGGCCACTCCTTTTGCGCGGCCTTGGGATGGCCGGCCTCAATGCCCGCGCGCAGCGCCTGCACGGCGGCCGTGGCCAGGTCGCGGCAGGACATCTGCACGGTGGTGAGCGGGGGCAGCATGAACTGCGCCAGGTGAATGTCGTCGAAGCCCACCACCGAAATATCGCGGGGAACCTTGTGGGTGGTTTCGTAGAGTCCGTGCAGGACTCCGATGGCGGTCATGTCGTTGGAGCACAGGACGGCGGTGGGCAAGTCAGGGAGCGCGTGCAACTGCTCCATGGCGGCCATGCCGCCATCCATGGTGTGATCGCCCTCGATGATGTGGCGGGCGGGCACCGTCAATCCGACTTCGCCCATGGACTTGCGGAAAGCATCGCGCCGCGCCACCGCCGAGCGCATCCGCAGCGGCCCGGTGATGAAGGCGATCTGGCGGTGGCCGAGCGCGGCCAGATGCTGGACGGCCTCGCGAATGCCCTCGCCGTAGTCCACTTTCAGCACGCGAATATTGGGCAGCTCCGGGCCGGCATCGACAAACACCAGCGGAAACTCGCGCTCCACCAGCTTTTTCACGAGATCTTCCTCGATGCCGAAGGTCATCACGGCAACGCCGTCCACGCCGCGCTGCAGCATGCGGCGGATGAGCGATTCGGTGCGCACGGGATCGTAGTTGGTGGACCCGATCATGACTTCGTAGCCCTGCGCGACGGCGAGGTTTTCAAACTCCTGCACCAGCTCAGGGAAAAACGGATTGGTGATCTCAGAGACAATCAGGCCGAGGATGCGGCTGCGCCCGGAAACCAGCGCCCGCGCCTGGGTGTTGGGCACATAGCCCACCTCGTCGACGGCCTTCCAGACGCGCTTGGCCAGCTCCGGATCGACGCTGGAAATGCGATTGACGGCGCGCGACACGGTGGCGATGGAGACGCGCGCGCGGCGGGCTACATCGCGGATGCTGACCGCGGCGCGGCGGCGGTTTGAACGACCCTTCCGGGGCTGGCTCATAGGCAAAACGATTGTACGCTTTTCCGGCTGTTTCTCAACTCGAAAGCGGCGGCCGCGGGTTTCGAAGTGCCCATCAGACGGCCCATTGCGAGGAAGGCGGGCCGATTTCCGATTGCGCGCCGGGGGGGTCGGTTGGGCATTCCGGAAAGCGTTTCCTCAAGGATCCGCATGGATTCAGGCCGAAAGGATGAGGGCAGCGTAATCCGATTTACGGATGAGTCTGGCCGCCGGCGGCAATATCGAGCGCGTGGCGCACCAGAGCCGCGATGGCCATCCAACCCTCTTCGGCTCCGCGCCGGCTGCCGGGCAGATTCACGATCAGGGTTTTCCCGCGCAAGCCCGCCACCGCGCGCGAAAGCCATGCGTAAGGGTTCTGCCCGGCGCCCTGGGCGCGCATGGCCTCGGCCAGGCCCGGCGCTTCGCGCTCGATGGCCCTGCGGGTGGCCTCCGGCGTGCGGTCGCGCGGCCCCATTCCGGTGCCGCCGACAGTCAACAGCAGCGAGGCGTCTTGCGCGGCCCACTGGCAGAGCGCGGAGGCGATCGCGTCTTCATCGTCCGCAAGCAGCGCGGTGCGAATCTCCGCCTCAGGGAACTGCTCACCCAGCCGCGCCACTACGGCCGGCCCCGCGGTGTCGGTCATCAGTCCCTGGGCGCAACGGTCGGAGATGGTGAGAACGGCGAAAAGCATGACGCGATTGTAGACGTTATTGCGCGGGCAGAACCTTGATGGTGTGCATCCAGGTCTCGACCAGTTTGGGCCAATTCGCGATGGGCAGGTCCCTGGGACGCAGGCCGTAGCCGTGGCCGCCCTGGGCGTAGACATGCAGCTCGGCGGGGACCTTGGCTTTTTTGAGCGCCAGAAAGTACACCACTGCGTTCTCCACGTGTACCGGATCGTCTTCGGCCTGCAGGATGAAGGTGGGCGGGGTGTCGGCGGTGGGCTGAATATCGGGGTTGGGCGCAAAGTTCTGATCGGCGAGCGCCAGGTAACCGGGATAGACGACGACGGAAAAATCGGGACGGCAGCTCAATTTGTCAGCCGCGTCGATGGGATCGTAGAGGCGGCGGTCGTAATGGTTGCTGATGGCCGCCGACAGGTGCCCGCCGGCCGAAAATCCCAGCACGCCGACGCGGTTCGGATCGATGCCCCACGCGGCGGCGTGCAGGCGCACCAGGCCCATGGCGCGCTGCGCATCTTCGAGCGCCAGCGGGCTCTTGGGGTAGGGGCCGGAATCGGGCACGCGATATTTGAGCAGGATGCAGTTCACGCCGATCGAGTTCAGCCAATCGCAGACCTCAGTTCCCTCCAGATCGATGGCCAGAATCCGGTAGCCGCCTCCGGGAAAGACCACCACCGCCGTACCCGAGTTCCAGCCCTTGGGCGTGTACACGGTGATCGTGGGGGTTGCGACATTGCCCAGACGGATAACCGCCCGTCCCGCAACCAGGTTGTCTTTGGCGGTGGTCATGTCGGCTTCCGGCGGCATGTTGGCCGGCTCGCCCGGCGCGGCGCCGGGCCACAAAGGCAAGGTGATGCGATCCGCGGGCGGCGTCCACGCCGGGCTTTGCGCGGCAAGATTCATGGCGAGCGCCGCAACCGCGGCGAAGGCCAAAAGCGCAATTCTTTTCATCGAGCGAGCCCCCCTTGAGCCGGCAATCCAGAGATGATTGCAGCCGCGGGGGCGGGGAGGCAAGTGGGGAACGGTTATCGGCGGAGAGTTTCCGGCTGCGCGCTCTTAAGAGTTTCGATGAAGGTTCGTGCTATCCCGGGCTACGCGCAAGGACAGGAACGAGCCGAGCCTGGGGCGCCCGATTTGAGTGCTGTGGTATCCCAGGTCCAAAACGCGGGACTTGGAGCACCCGCATTCTGCTTCGCGCGAATGTGGCGGCTACTGGGCGCATTCCTGCTCCCATACGCGCACCATCATGCCGCCGTCGTCATGCAGGAATGCGACGGCAAGGGTGTCTGCGGCGGGCTCGCAGCGGCAGTAGCCGCAGGTCTCAAATGCCGAAGCCGGGACGGCCATGGTGCAGGGCCGGGGCAGAGAACTCTTGATGGCTCCGGCAATCATGTTGGCGATCTCCTTGGTGGCATCGAGCGTGTCGGCCTCGGCAACGGACGCGAGCGGCTGCATGAGCATGGCGGCCGTGGCCCGATAGGCGAGCTTCTCGGTCATCCTTACCTCGATGCGTCCTTTCCACACTCCGGCCAGATCCACGCTGCCCAGCAGGTGCCTGGAGTCGGCGCAGAATCCTCCGCAAGCCGGCACCGGCCTGAGAGTCATCTCCAGCATCTGCTCCCAGAATTGCGTGCTGGCCTTGATTACCGACTTCTCATCGAGGTGAGCGCGCATGGCAGGTCCTCCGATTCGACAGCCGGCTTCTTCTTCTTTCATCGGACAAATCTCCAATTGCGTTACGCGGGTCGGGCTTGAGCGGGGGCCGGTCCGCGGCGGGTCTCGAGGCTCTGCTCCGGATGTCCCAATGTGACTCAAATCACTTCCCGAGGTGCTTCCCGATACAGCTTCTCCCGCTGATCGGTGCGACGCTGTGCCCAAACAGGTGCAGGCCATGGAGGAATCGGAAGATCGCTGGACACATCCGGACGCGATCCTGATCGCAACCGATCTGAGCGACCTGGAGAGGCTGATGCCGTTCGCCCTCGACCAGGCCAGCGAAACCGGCGCCCGTCTGATTCTTCTTCACGTGCTGGCGTCGGGCGCGGCCATGTCCGTGGATGCCGCGGGAATGCCCTACTACGACACAGTGAGCGTGCTGGAATTCGTGGAGAAGGAGCTTTTGCACTGGTGCGAGCGGGCACGCCGCCTCAACATTCCCTGCGATCCGCTGGTCCGGGAAGGCAATCCGGCGCAGCAGATTGCCGCCGCCGCGCGCCAATTCCATGTGGATCGCCTCCTTCTCGGCACCCGGAGCCGGAGCAAGCTGGGCAAGTTGCTCTTAGGCTCCGTGGCAGAACAAGTGCTGCGCTCGGTCAACCTCCCGGTCATCACCGTGGGTCCCGAGGCTCATCTCCCGGTGGAAATCGGCGCTCCACAACGCGTCGTCCTCCATGCCACCACGCTTAGAGAGGCCTCTCGCCCGAGCGCGGCACTTGCCTGCAGGCTGGCTGCCAGCCAACACGCACAACTGGTTCTGCTGCACGTGCTGCCGCCGACGGAAGAGGCGATGCGCAAGGGACTGCCCACGGACGCGGAGTCGATGGCCATGCGCGAGCTCCGCGAGCTGGCCGCGGAGACACACTCCGGCTGCTGCTCGGCAAAGCTGGTTCCGGTGGTAGTCCGTGGCAATCCCTTCATCGAGATCCTGGCCGAGGCGTCGGAGCGAAACGCCAGCCTGATCGTTCTTGGGGCTACGCAGCGGTCGGCTTTTGAAAATCTGACCCGCGACCGCACGATTTACCGCGTTCTGGCGCATGCGCGGTGCCCGGTGCTAACGCTGCGCGAGCCCGCGGAGCGGGAAAAAGAGCATCAGGGCAGACACGCGGCCGCGCTGCAGTTGTGAGGGTTCTTTTTGAAGAGAAGCGATGGGGCTGTGTGCTTAGAACGTGTTTCAAAAATGGCTTACGGCGTTTTCGATTCTGCTCTGAACAGAATGTGCGATGCTCAGTGGTTTTTTCCTCAAGAAAAAGCCACCTCGCACGATGTCGGCGATGTCAAGAAGTGAATCGAAAACGCTCTAGCATCGATGGCATGAGAGACGGCAGGGGCTGAACAGGCTGCGGAAAAACTCCCCGGAAGGGGCACGAAGTGTCAGGGCACGACTTCAGTCGTGCCGCAAGTCGAGCAATAGGAACGCGGGCTTTACAGGCTGCGGAAAAACTCCCCGGAAGGGGCACGAAGTGTCAGGGCACGACTTCAGTCGTGCCGCAAGTCGAGCAATAGGAACGCGGGCTTTAGCCCCTGTGAGGCGCTTGCACACGCGATTCGCTTGCTGTTCTCCCTTTTTCCGCAGCCTGTGAAGTCAACGTTCGTTTTGCGACCTGTGCGGCACGGCTGAAGTCCTGCCCTGACACGTCGTGCTCTGGTGAAGCTTTTTTTCCGCGGCCTGCAAAAGGCCTCATTTATGTTGGCCGGCCTACGGCATGAATGCGGTCATGCCCGGATACAAAACCTTTCTTTGAGACACGCAGCGGGAAGGAATGGCGGGCTGGGCGCGGAGTCAGGCGGTGAGGCGTTCAAGCTGGTCGGGCTTGACGATGGTCAGGCTGGTGCCTTTGATGGTGATCCACTGGTCGCGCCGGAATTGATTGAGGAGGCGGGTGACGGTTTCGCGGGAGGTGCCGGCCATATTGGCGATCTCCTCATGGGTGAGCGCCATGGTGAACTTGATCTCGGGCCGCCCGTTGGCCGCCGACCGGCCCCAGTCGAGGAGCAGTTGCGCCAGTCGTCCCGCGGCCGAGCCTGACAGCGCCAGCCGCTTGGCATCGTGAAAGACTGTGAGATACTCGCCGGAGAGAGATTGCGCCGCGTGCATGGAGGCGATCCCGTGCCGGCCCAGGAACTCAATGAACTCCTGCTTGCGCACGGTCTTTACCTGGCAGGGCTCGATGGCTTCCGCGGTGACCTCGTGAGGAACGTTGGCTAGCACCGCGCTCAGCCCCATTACGTCGCCGGGGCCGGCGATCTTGAGGATCATGGTCTTGCCGTCGCGCGAAGTGGAGGAGATCTTGACCTGACCGAAGCAGATCACAAATACGTTGCGCGCCGGGTCGCCTTCAGAGAACAGCTTGGCGCCGCGCGCGTGGCTCATCATGATGCCGATCCCGTCGTATTCCTGGAGCGCCTCAGGGGTGAGATTGCAGAACATGCGCAGATGGCGATGCTCGCAATTCAAGCAGTCTTCCGGAGGGTGATGGGAATGGAACGAGGCCATGCGTATACCATCGGGCAGCTAAGAGAAGTATAACGCATTTGTTCAGCCGGCCGTAGCACGGTGCGGGGAGTGCCAGGGAATCAGTTGGCCGGGGTGCCCTTGCCGCGGCGTCCGGGGCGCGAGGGGTTTGCGTGGCACACCAGATAAGCCCGCGAGACCTCCCGGGCCAGCTCCTCGAGGAGACGCATCCGGAGCGGCGGATAGCTTTCAAATGCCCGATGCAGGGCCTCGATGGGCAGCAGCAGCAGCGAGCCCTGGGTGAGCGCGCTCAAGGTGCAGGTGTGGCGCCTGTCACCCAGTGCGGCGGCCAGTTCCACCAGGCGGCCGGGGCGCGCCGGGCCCAGCGTGAGGCGGGCATTTTGGCGCTCCGCCTTGCGGACAAAAATCCCCGAAACGATAAGGTAGAGGCCCTCGCAGAGGCCGTGCTGGCGAAAGACCACATCGCCGGCGTCGAACTGGAGACACCGGGAGGCGGCGGCGAGCAGGCTGGCGGCGGCCGGAGGGCACTCCAGCAGCTCGGCCAGCGGATGCGCCGCCACGGCATCCAATCGCCCGAATTCCGCCTTAGGTTGCATGGTCGCATCTCCCTTTTTCCCGGCCCGGCGCGCGGGGGCTCACGCGGACGATTCGATTGCGTTCGAGAGGGCGCAATCACGCATTGGGAGGCCCCCCGGGCATTGCCGGGGCGACCGCCTGAGTTTGACATTTACGGGAATTGCCATTCGCTTTTGCATTTTCGCCGATGGTCATGGAACAACAAGCTTTGCGCAGGGGCTAAAGCCCGGAGTTTTTTGGGGCGCCGATTTCAGCACGATCAAAGTCATGCCCTGTTACAGGACCTGCACTGCAAAGGGTCGAGCGTTGGTTCAGGCCCTTTCGACTGGCCGGCAATCATAAAGCCTCCGGCGGCGCCGAATCATCCTTACAGGACTCCCACCGGATCCTGAGCCTCCCGATGCCGGCCGGCGAGCACAGTTTCCGGCGGCACGCACAACACGGGCACGCGCGAGGCGGCGAGCAGCGTGAAAGCGGTTCCATGCCGCCCCGGCGTCTCGCTGGACCGCTTTACGCCCAGCACCAGAATGCTGGGGTGGTATTGCATGATGGCGGCGGTAATCGCCTCGGCGGGCGTGCCATCCTTCACGATGCAGCGCACCGGCACCTTGCCGCCCGGCTGGATGCCAAACTCCTCGCGCGTGGTGGCACAGGGATTGAGGAAGGCCGATGCCTCAGAGGCGGTGCGCGCATGCAAGACGACGAGCGGCCGGGCGTAAGTCTCGGCCAGCGAGATGGCGGCTGCGACGGCCGCCGAGGCGGCCTCGTTCCGCTCCATGGCCAACAGCACCGGCCCTCCCGGCACAGGCCGGTAGGGGCCGGCGTTCCAGTCCGCGGCAACCGCCAGCACCGGGCACGGGGCCAGGCGGACCAACTGCTCGGCGATGGCGCCCACCATCAGCGGACCCACGCCATCCTGACCCCGGGTTCCAATCACGATGAGCCCGGCCTGGTACTGCCGCGCAACATCCACCAGCATTTGCGCCACGGCCCCCTGGCGAACCTCGGAGTGGGTGGGAATGGCTTCTTCCAGCAGGCTGCAGGCAAGTTTGTCGAGGGCGCAGCGCGCTTCTTCCGTGAGCGAGCGCAGAATGCGGCCGGGAACACCATCCACCGGTGCAAAGTCCATGGGGTCCATGGAGTGCGCCAGCACAATCCGCGCCGCGTAACTTTTGGCCAATTTCCGTGCGTATTCCAGTGCCGCCTCGGACTGGCTTTCGAGGTCGGTGGCTACGACGATCGTCTTCAAGCCGTTTTCAAAGCTCATGCGCGTCTCCCGGTACGGTGTGAAGCCCAGCTTCCTGGTGGAAGTGTACCGGATTTCGAGTGTGCGCTTGCCGCCAAACCGAGGGCAGTGACCCCAATCACCCCGCGTTGTGACCTGGAGTGGCGTTTCAGAAGTTGGTTGCATCCTTCACATGCCCGCATGCGAGCGCCGGTTACAGCGGTTCCGCAGTTACTGTGTCCTGAAGCCATTCACGCCAAGTGGATTTTTCCTTAGAAAAATCCACCCTGCACCGAGGCTGGAAACGGCTGCAACAACTGCGGAAACGCTCTAGAAAACTCCGCTCGGGTGCAGGGTGATGGTTTGCCCCAGAATCTCCGGCGCGGAGATGGCGGGATCGAGAATGCCGTTGTCCCCCTCGAAGAGCCAGCCGTTGACGGAGACCGTGTCCCCCGTCGCCAGTCCGGAGAAACTTTCGGGGTCGAAGCCCTGGTAAGCGGTCTGGGAGGTTGTATCCACCTCGAACGGAATCATGGCCACGATGTCGGGGCAGACTCCACTTCCGCAATTCGGGTAGAAAAGGGCGTCGAGTGTGAAGTTTGGAGAAGCGATGGCTGCGATGGAGCCGGTCATCTGGCCGGGCTCGAGTTGGACGCTGTTGGTGGTGAAAGAGAGGGATGGGGGTGGTCCCCAGCCGCCGTTAGTGCTGCCGGTGGAGGGGCCGGTTAACGATCCCGAAACCACGTTGACCTTGACGGTCTGGCCGAACCAGAGGTTGCTGAAGCCGGCAAAGACGAATCCCGGCGGAATCGTGAAGCCGTTGGCGTCGACGGAGTAGGCGGTATTGGAGGCAAAGGTGACTTTGGCCATTCCGCCGAGCGGCAAGGCGGTGCTGCTGACGGGCGAGTCGTGGAGAATCAGCACCATCCCCGAGGGGCTAAAGGTAAAGATTGTGCCCTCGACGGTTTGCTGATTCTCCGCCTGCAGGTAGGTGACCTGGGCGGCGAGCAGCGTATCGTCGCTCTGCAGGCTGGCGATTTCGACCTGCACGCTTTGGCCGGCGGAGAGGCAGCCGATACCGGGAGACGAACAAGCGCTGCTCGGGAAATCGACGTACGTAGTGCTGGTGTTGGAATCGATGGTGAATGTCTTGCCCCAGGCCGTCTGCACGGTGAACTGGTTCTGGCCGGCGTTGACGCTTTCTACCGTTCCCTCAAGGAAGCCGAAGCGGGGAGGCTGGGAAGGAGCGACGGGAGGCAACTGGCCGACGGTGACGCCATTCGCGGCGCCGAGATTGACGGAGAGATCGGACTGGATGATGGTGTTCAGGTGGAAGTCGACGAGGAACCCGAGCGGCGAGTTCTGCGAGACGGTGACGGGGAAGGGCGCAGAGGTGAAGCTCACCGTGGCGGAGTTGTCGATGGTCGGAGTGAGCTGGCAGACGGTTCCCAGGGCGCAGGAGCTGGCGATTGCCGCGTCCGACCCGTTGAAGATGACGAGCTGCGGATTGGCGAAGGTCAAACTGAGACTGTTATAGGCGCCGGCGGGAACATTGGCGGCGCTCAAGAATGCGGCGAGTGCCTGGAGCCGGGTGACGTCAATCTGAATGGGATTGCTGCCGATGAGAGAAACGGTCGAACCCGAAGAGGAAGCGAGCCCGGCGCTGGTGAGGCTGACCTGGAAGAAGAGAACGGAGACGCCGGAGGGTGGATCGTCCGTCATGGTGAGAGAGACGGGGACCGTGTTTCCGGTGGGAGAAACAGGGTTGGATGAATTCATTAGAGATGAGCCGCAGCCGTTGAGCAGGAAAGAGGTGACAGCCGTGGCGAACAGGAGGGACAGAGTCCTTGGCATTCAAGTGCCTCCCTTCGCGATGAAGCAGGGTTGGGGGAGCGGACCATCGATTGGCGCGCGCTCACGGGTTTCCAGACCTCTATTCTGGCTGTTAAGACGTACATTTTGAGTAAAGGTTGAGTGAATCGGCGATAAATCCCCACGCCGGTACCCTGGCCGGCCCCTTCGAGGATGCCGCTTCTATACATCGAGCCGCCCGATGCGCTAACCTTGGCGCGTTATGAAAATCTCCTGTAACCCTCATGCGCAATCGTTTTTCCCGGTTTCTTCCGGGGTTTTGGGGCAGTTTTTGCTGGGATGCATCCTGGCCGGGACGCTGACGGCCGCGGCCCAGGCGCCGGTAGAGGACTCGCCGGCCATCGAGGCCCAGGCACACGACCTGGTGGCCAAGCTCACGCTGGAGCAGAAGATCGAGCTGATCGGCGGGGTGGACAGCATGTACACCCGGCCCATGCCCTCCATCGGGCTGCCGCGCTTCAAGATGTCGGATGCGTCGGTGGGCGTGCGCACCTGGGGACCGACCACGGCTTACGCGGGCGGAGTTGCGCTGGCGGCGAGCTGGGATACGGACCTGGCCCGCGCCATCGGCGAGAGCCTGGGCAGGGACGCGCGCGCGCGAGGCGTGAATTTTCTGCTCGGTCCGGGCGTGAACATTGCGCGCTCGCCGGTGGGCGGACGCAACTTTGAATATCTCTCGGAAGATCCTTACCTCAACGCCACGCTGGTGGCGCCGTTTATTGAGGGGGTGCAGTCGCAGGGCGTGATCGCTACCGTGAAGCACTACGCGCTGAACGACGAGGAGTTCAACCGCCACAACGCCAGCGCCGACGTGGACGAGCGCACCCTGCGCGAAATCTATCTGCCCGCCTTCGAGGCGGCCGTGACCCAGGGTCACGTGGACGCGGTGATGAACTCCTATAACCTGGTGAACGGCGTTCACGCGACGCAAAACGAGTTTCTGAATTTGAAGCTGCTGAAAGGCGAATGGGGCTTCAAGGGCGTTCTGATGTCGGATTGGGACGCGACCTACGACGGCGTTGCCGCGGCCAACAACGGACTGGACCTGGAGATGCCCAGCCCGAAATTCATGAACGCGAAAAATCTTCTTCCCGCTGTCGAGAGCGGAGCGGTGAAGGAGTCCACCATCGACGACAAGGTGCTGCGCCTGATCCGCACCGAGCTGCGCTACGGGTTCACCACCCGGCCGCAGTTCGATCCGGCGGATTCGACTTACTCGGTGGCCGATCGCGCCGTGGCTCTCAAAGGCGCGCTCGAGAGCATTACATTGTTGAAGAACGAGGGTCACCTGCTGCCGCTCGATGCGGCCCGGATCAAAACCATCGCGATCATCGGGCCGGACGCGTGGCCGGCTGTGCCCGGCGGCGGCGGATCGTCGGAAGCGACCGCCTTCGACCCGGTGAGCACCGTGACCGGGATCGGCAATCTTCTGGGTCCCGGGGTGCACGTGCTCTATAGCCGCGGCCTGCCGGAGATGAACGACGTGTTCCAGAGAACGCACTGGGACGGGGAAGTGAAGGTGGAGGCATTCCCCAGCGGCGACTTTACCGGCACGCCGGTGAGCGGCACGCGGCGCAACGTGGCCGACTGGAAGCCGAGCCAGTGGGAGGCCGCGGAGCCGACGCAGCGCAGCATCCGCTATAGCGCGGCGTTTACGGCCGGAGAGGCCGGCAAATATCTGCTGATTGCCGCCGCGGCCGGGGAAGACACCTTCAAGATTTCGGTCGACGGGAAGGAAACGCTGGCTCAGGTTCATGCCGAAGGGCAGGTTCCGAAATATACGTCGCTCGATCTTGCTGCCGGGCAGACAGTGCGCGTTGAGGCCGGCTATCTGCCCCACTCGGCCGGGTCGCGATTCGGATTCGGATTGGCCTATGAGCCGGACCTGGTTTCGGCGGAGGCCAAACAGTTTGCATCGCTGGCCGACGTGGCGGTAGTGGCGGTGGGATTCAACGCGGCCAGCGAGGGCGAGGGCCACGACCGCACATTCACGCTGCCGTGGGGCCAGGATGCGCTGGTGGAGGCGATTGCCGCCGCCAATCCGCACACCATTGTCACGCTCACCGGCGGAGGCGGCATGAACGTGAGCCGCTGGATCGACAAGGTGCCGGCCCTGCTGCACACGTACTATCCGGGGCAGGAAGGCGGGACCGCGGTTGCGGAGATTCTCTTCGGCAAGCACGACCCCGAGGGCAAGCTGCCGGTGAGCTTCGACCGCAGTTGGGAAGACAACCCTTCGGCGAAGTGGTACTACGGCGTGCCCGGCGCCGATACAGTGCTGCACACGACCGGTGAGAACGGCAAACCGCTCGACTACACAATTCAACATATCGTGTACGGCGACAAGCTGATGGTTGGCTACCGCTATTGGACGACTACCGGCAAGCACCCGCTGTTTCCGTTCGGATTCGGGCTGAGCTATACGGCGTTCCGATTTTCGAATCTGCAGGCGCCGGCGAGCGCTCAGTCGGGTTCCACCGTGGCGGTGAGCTTCGACGTGAGCAACACGGGCAGCGTGGAGGGCGCGGAAGTGGCCGAGCTTTACGTTTCCGATCCATCGGCCAGGGTCGACCGGCCGGAGCGCGAGCTGAAGGGCTTTGCCAAGGTGAGGCTGGCGCCTGGAGAGACGAAGCACGTGACGCTCGATCTGGACGCGCGCGCTTTCAGTTATTGGGATGAGCCGGCGCACAAGTGGACCATCGACCCTGGGAAATTCGTAATCCGCGTGGGCGATTCGAGCCAGGATACGCCGCTCGATGCGAGCGTGACGCTGAACTAATCTGCGGATCGCAACCGGGAGGGTCGGCCGGCACCGCCAAGGGAAGCCCGTTGGCGCAGGTTGTGTTTCCTCTTGAAGGAAAGTTGAGCCTGAGAAACGCGCAATTGCGCGCTGCGGAGACCTGACTCTAGCCGGATCTGTGGTGGACATCTAAATCCGCTCCATGGTATCTTCTGCGCACAGATATCGGGCCAAATATAAATACCGTGAACCGTATATCCCGACGGTTAGAGTGAGGGTCTATGTCAAGGCAATCTAACAAGATAGTCGACAGTTATATCGGTATGGACGATCTGGTGAAGATCTACAGTTTGGTCCACGCCGCACTGCTGCGAATGGGGTTTACCGAGGACAAGGCAAACCGCTATGCGTGGTACTGCCAGGCTATTTATAAGGAACTCAAGGATCGCAACGATGTTCTTGACGGTCTAAAAAAAATTGCGAGCGCAAACAAGCTTCTGCCACAGGCGCTCGCGATGGACCTTACAAGGTCGGCCGGAGCCTCGAAGGATTACCGGCTGTCGGCTGGGGTAAGCGTCGTCGCACCCTTCATCGATCGTCTCGCCACCATCGCCAGGCAAAACGGCATTGAATTGAATGACTGCTCCCTGAGCGTCGCAAAAGTGGCTTTGGATATAGCCGGAGCGGGCACTGGCGCCGTCACTTCGGTTACCGGCATTGGCATCCCTTTGCTGTTTCTAAGCGTTGTGGCCACCTTTAACGACAGCTACAGTTTGGGGAACGCTTGCCTTCAATAGCCAGGCGAACCAGGTTCCGATTCCGGCAGCTTGGGGAGCCGCTATGATCGTCCTATGAAACGCGTACTCCTCTCGTGGAGCAGCGGCAAAGACAGCGCGTGGACCCTCCATGTGCTGCGCCGCGATCCTTCCATCGAGCTTTGCGGGCTGCTGACGACGCTCAACGCGGAGTTCGATCGCGTGGCCATGCACGGCGTGCGCCGCACGGTGCTGGAAGCGCAGGCCGCTGCGGCTGGACTGCCGCTGTGGATTGTGCCTTTGCCGTGGCCCTGTTCGAACGAGGTGTATGAGCAGCGCATGGCCGAGGCTTGCCGGCGCGCACTCGACGAACGGGTAGAGGCGGTCGCCTTCGGCGATCTGTTCCTGGCCGATGTGCGCGCCTATCGCGAGCGGCAACTGGCTTCGACCGGCCTGGAGCCTATTTTTCCGCTGTGGGAGATCCCTACAGACGCGCTCGCACGCGAGATGATCGCCGGCGGGTTGCGCGCGCGCCTCTCTTGCGTGGACACCGAACAACTGCCGGCGGCCTTCGCGGGGCGGGAGTTCGACGAGGATCTGCTGCACGCTTTTCCGCCGGGAATCGATCCGTGCGGAGAGCGCGGCGAGTTCCACACCTGTGTGTATGCCGGCCCCATGTTCCGTGCACCGCTCCCGCTCCAGAACGGAGAGATTGTGACCAGGGAGCGGTTTGTGTTTGCCGATTTTGAGTGAGACCCGACTCGCTGACTTGCAGACTTGCCGGCTTGCTCAGTAGGTTCCGCGGCCGCCGCTTACGTCGTAGCACTGGCCGGTGACGAAGGAGCAATCGCGGCTGGCCAGAAAATGGACTACCGCGGCTACCTCATCCGCGTTGCCCGTCCTTTTCATGGGAATCTTCTGGATCATGTACTCCACCTGCGCCTGGGTCAACTGATCGAGTATTTTTGTGCGGATCACGGCCGGAGCGACGGCATTGATGCAGATGCCTTCGGTGGCGACTTCTTTGGCGATGGATTTGGTGAGCCCGATGATGGCGGCCTTCGATGCCGAATAGGCAACCATGTTCGGATTGCCTTCCTTGCCGGCGATGGATGCGATGTTCACGATGCGGCCGTAGCCTTTGGCGCGCATCCCCGGCAGCACCGCGCGGCACAGGTAAAACGGCCCATGGATGTTGGCGTTCATCACCTGATGCCAATCGGCGTCGGTCTGCTCCCAGATGGGCGCGGCCCTTCCGGCGAGCCCGGCGTTGTTGACCAGAATTTCCAGCGAGCCCGCGGTCGCGATGACCTTTGCGACGGCCGCACTTACCTGTTCGGCGCTGGTGACGTCGAGGGCCACGGCAAAGGCGCCTCCGCCCATGCGCCTGGCCGCTGCCTGCGCTGCTTCCAGATCGATATCGGCAACCGCAACCCGCGCGCCGGCCTCGGTGAGCCTGCGCGCGATCGCTTCGCCGATGCCTGTGGCCGATCCTGTGACCAGCGCGGTTTGTCCGGTCAACTCGAACATGTTTTTCTTTCCCCCATCCTGACGTGAGCCTGGGAATTCTTCGCTCCCGGAATCTTCGTCCGCGGATGGAGGAAGCCTACCGCAACCCACGCAGCGCGGGATACACTTTTCTCCACTGCGCGTAGCCGGCCCGGTAAGCAGCCAAATCCGCGGCATCGGGCTCAATGCGCTGGGCCACCTCGATGGCCACGCCGCAGGCCTCGTCCAGGTCCTTCCAGTGGCCCGCGCCCACGCCGGCCATCAATGCGCATCCAAAAGCGCCGCCCTCTTCAGCGGTGAGCACTTCCACCGCGTGGCCGTAAACGCCGGCCTGAATGCGCCGCCACAGCGGGCCGCGCGCGCCGCCGCCGCCCAGGCGGATGCCGCTGACCGGAATCCCCAGCTCGCGGAACAACGCAAAGGTGTCTTCGAGCGAATAAGCCACTCCCTCAAGAACCGCGCGCACAAAATGCGCAGCCGAGTGCTCTACGCCGATATTCACGAAAGCGGCGCGCACTTGCGGATCGAGGTGCGGGGTGCGTTCGCCGAGCAGATAGGGCGCCCACGCGAGTCCGTCGCTTCCGGCTGCGATTTTTGCCGCTGCCTCGTTGAGCTCATCGTAGCTCTGGCCGGCAAAAAACGTCTCTTTGAGCCAACTGAGGCTCAGTCCGGCAGACTGCGTGACGCCCATGACGTGCCACAGGCCGGGCGCCGCGTGGCAGAAGGTGTGCAGGCGGCCTTTGGGGTCTTTGGTGGGCTCGGCGGTTGCGGCAAACACCACGCCCGAGGTTCCGATGGTAGCCGAGACGCTGCCCGGCTGCAGGATGCCCATGCCCACCGCGCCCGCGCCCTGGTCGCCGGCTCCGGCCGCAACCGGCGTGCCGGCCTTCAGTCCGGTGAGTCCCGCCGCCTGCTCGCTGATGCGCGCGCAAATCTCCGGCGACTCGAAGACCCGCGGCAGCCAGCTTTCGTCAATGCCCGCGGCCTCGGCCACTTCGCGCGACCAGCGCCGGTGCGTCACGTCCAGGAGCAGCGTGCCCGAAGCCTCCTGCACGTCGATGGCAAACTCGCCGGTGAGCCGGTAGCGCACGTAATCCTTCGGGCACAGGACGTGGCGAATCTTGGCGAAGATCTCCGGCTGGTGCGTCTTGACCCACAGCAGTTTGGTGAGCGTGAAGTTGGGCAGCGCGGGATTGCAGGTGAGCTCGATGAGCCGCGCGTAGCCGATTTTTTCCGTCAGCCAGTCGCACTGGGGCTGGGTGCGCGTGTCGCACCAGATGAGCGCAGGCCGCAGCACCGCGCCATTTTCGTCGAGCATCACCGCGCCGTGCATCTGGCCGGTGAGCGCGAGGGCCGCGATGGGCTGGCGCGGCTGGGGCGTGGCGGCCAGCGCCTTGCGGATCGCGTCTTGCGCCGCGCGCCACCAGTCTTCGGGGTCCTGCTCAGCCCAGCCCGGGTGCTCGGCGCGAAAAGGCGCGTGCTCGCTCGATGCGCCGGCGATCAGCTTGCCGGCGGAGTCGGCCACGACCGCCCGTGTACCGCCCGTGCCCACGTCCATGCCCAGGAACCACATAGCGCTTTCTCCTCGTGCATAAATCGGTTTTCTTTTAGCGCACCAGCATAGCAGCTTGAGCGGGCGGGGGAAAAGCGGGGCGCGATGGAGGAGCCGGTTAAGATTGGCCCGTTGCACGCCGGACTATTTTGTAATACAATGTGTATATACAAAGTGCGATACGAGTGGGATGAACGGAAGAACCGGGAGAACCAGCGCAGGCACGACGGAATTTCGTTCGAATTGGCGTCGCTCGTTTTTGAAGATGAGCGTTGCCTCGTCGGCGTCGATCGCGTGGACGAGACCGGAGAGCAGCGGTGGCACGCGATCGGCGCCGTTTCGATCGAGCCGGAGATTGCCGCCGTTCTGGTCGTGGCGCACGTATACAGGGAGATTGGTCATGGTGAAGAAGTCGTCCGCATCCTCTCGGCGCGGCGCGCTGAAAAGCATGAGTACCGAAGATATCAAGAGCAGGCAATGGACTGAGCGGGAGCGGAAGGCGCTGCGCAGCGCCGCCAAGGCCCAGGCGGTTGGCCACGATGCCGGTCTTGACTTCGCCGCAATTCCGCGCCTGACTGAAGAGCAGCTTGCGCATCTGGTGCGGCTGCGCGGCGCCCGGCGCAAGGTAGCCGTCAGCGTCCGGCTCGACCCGCAGGTTCTCGACTGGCTGCGTTCCAAGGGCGAAGGTCATTTGACGCGGATCAATGACATCCTTGCGAACCTGATGGAGCACGAACGGAGTGCCGGATCGGAGAGTTAGAGCGGTGCGGGGCGGAGTTGCGTGATTGGGAACGGGGATGGCGACGGGTTGCTGCGCCATGAATTTTTTGGCCAGCAGGATTCCGATTGCGAGCGGAGCGATTTTTATGGAAGTCGCTCGGAGAATGGATTTATGTGAGGCGTTCCGCAGGGGCTGAAGCCCACGTACATTTTGTGGCGTGTGCGGCACGACTGAAGTCGCGCCCTGATACAGGGCTTCTTGCTCGCTGAATCTTTATGCTGGCTGTGAAGTCGTGCCCTGATACAAACCGGAGGGACGAACGATATTTTCATTTATGTTTTTTCTTTGCGCCTTCAACCTGCCTGCTCAGCGCCAGCATCATCACGGCGGAGAGGGCCATCATGGCGCCAACCGCGTAGAGACCGCCGGCGTAGCTTCCCCAGCGCTCTTTCATCCAGCCGATCAGCCACGGCCCGATGAGCCCGCCGAGGTTGCCCAGGGAGTTGATCCAGGCGATGCCGGCGGCGGCGCCGGCTCCGGAGAGAAACACGCCCGGCAAGGCCCACAACGGGCCTTTGGGCGCGTTGCTGCCGAAGTTGACGACTGTGAGCGCCAGAATTGCGGCCAGCGCGGCTTGCGCGTGGCCCGCCCATACCAGGCCCGCGCAGCCCAGCAGGCAGGGAATGGCCACGTGCCAGGTGCGCTCGAGCAAGCGGTCGGAGTTGCGCGCCCAGAGCACCATGCCCACGGCGGCCACTACGCTCGGCACCGCATTGAGCCAGCCGATGGTGAGCGCGGAGTAGCCGAACTGGCGGATGATGAGCGGCGACCAGAGGCCGACTGCGTACAGCCCGGCCGAGGTTCCCGAATAAATGAGCGCCAGGGCCAGCACGCGCGGGTCGCGCAGGGTAGCCCATGCGGCCGCGGCGCCGGTGTTCCGCGGTGCGGCTTGGGCACGCTCCGCGGCCAGCGTCTCGATGAGCCATGTCCGTTCGCCGGCATCGAGCCACTCGGCTTGCTCGGGGCGGTCGGTGAGCACTTTGAGCGCGAGAAAGCCGAGCAGGACGGCCGGCAGCCCCTCGAGAAGGAAGAGCCATTGCCAGTTGGCGAGACCGAGGAGCGGTGGGAGTTCCATCAGCGCTCCGGAGATGGGCGAGCCGACCGCGGTGGACAGCGGCGCCGCGGCCATGAAGGCGGCGATGGCCGCGGCCCGCTGCCGGGCAGGAAACCACAAGCTCAGGTAAAGCAGCGTGCCGGGGAAGAATCCGGCCTCCGCGACTCCAAGCAGGAAGCGCATGACGTAAAAGCTGTAAGGCCCGGCGACGAATGCCGACGCGGCCGAGACCAGGCCCCAGGCCACCACCACGCGCGCAATCCACGCCCGCGCGCCGACGCGCATCAGGATCAGGTTCGACGGCACCTGCACCGCGATGTAGCCGGCAAAGAAAATGCCGCCGCCAAAGCCCAGCATGGCGGGCGTGAGCCCGATGGCCGAGGTCATGCTGAGTGCGGCAAAGCCCACATTCACGCGGTCAAGAAAACTGACAAAGTAAAGCAGAATGACGAAGGGAAGAATGCGCGCCTGCAGCTTGCGCGCAACGCGTGTTTCCAGTTCTCCGCCGGCGCCGGAGGGGTTCACGCGGTGGCCAGCGGCCTTTTTGCCGCCGCAATCTCCGCGCAGACCGCCGCGGTGACTTCCGCGGTGGACGCGGCGCCGCCCAGGTCGCGCGTATGCAGCTTCGGATTCGCGGTCACGTGCTCGATGGCCCGCATCACGCGCCGCGCCGCTTCCGCCTCGCCCAGGTGCTCGAGCATCAACGCCACCGTCCAGAAGGTTCCCACCGGGTTGGCGACGCCTTGGCCCATGATGTCGAAGGCCGAACCGTGAATGGGTTCGAACATGGAAGGATACACGCGTTCGGGGTTGATGTTGGCGGTGGGTCCAATGCCCAGGCTGCCGGCCAGCGCGGCGGCGAGATCGCTCAAAATATCGGCGTGCAGGTTGGTGGCGACGATGGTGTCCAGCGAAGCGGGGCGGTTGACCATGCGCGCGGTCATGGCGTCGACCATCTCCTTGTCCCAGGCCACGCCGGGGAATTCGCGCGCGACCTCGAGCGCAATTTCATCCCACATCACCATGGCGTGGCGCTGCGCATTGCTCTTGGTCACCACGGTGAGCAGCTTGCGCGGGCGCGAGGCGGCAAGCCGGAAGGCGTAGCGCTGAATCCGCTCCACGGCGGCGCGAGTCATCACGCTCAAGTCGGTTGCCACCTCGATGGGAAAACCCTGGTGCACGCGTCCGCCGGCGCCCGAGTACTCGCCTTCGGTATTTTCGCGCACGATCACCCAATTCAGGTCTTCCGGCCGGCAGCGCTTGAGCGGGGCGTCGATTCCAGGCAAAATCCTCGTGGGCCGGACGTTGGCGTACTGATCAAGGCCCTGGCAGATCTTCAGCCGCAATCCCCACAGCGTGATGTGATCGGGAATGTCCGGGTCGCCCGCCGATCCAAAGAGGATCGCGTCCTTGCTCTTAAGCGTTTCGAGGCCGTCGTCGGGCATCATCACGCCGTGGCGGCGATAGAAGTCCCCGCCCCAGCCCAAGCTCTCGCATTCGAAGGCCAGGTCGCCGCGGTCGCGGGCCAGCGCCTGAAGCACCTGTTCGCCGGCCGGCACCACTTCCTTGCCGATGCCGTCGCCCGGCACCAGCGCAATCCCATATCGCTTCATTCCACGGCACCTCGCCGAACAGGGCCATTCTAATTGTTTGCTTCGCGAATGAGCCTCGCGGCGCTTCGAATGAGTGAATTTTCGGGTTGCGGGCGGGGCTTGTCCGGCGGGCGGGAATTCATATCCGGCCCGGTTTGGCCGATAGAGAAAGATGGACTTCCGGTCCGGGGCGGTGGGCTTCGCGATCCCGGAGATGCGATGACCCAAAGCTGCGGCCGCGGAGCGCCGTTTGACGGAGGGCCGCGATCTGCAGGCGCGCCGGATTGCCCGCAACGCTCAAAAAAAGTCGCGCGCGATCGAAAGGAACTTCAAATGGTGAAACGGCTCGGGTTGGAACAATTGCTGGCGTGGGGCTTCGGGCTGGTTTTGCTCACCACCAGCATCGCGGGCGCGATCGCCATCCGCGGTCAATGGGCGGTAAGGGGCAGCAGCGCCGCGGCGGCTACGGAATTCCGTCATGCGCTGCTGGCCGAGCGCCTGGCCATGCTGCAGCAACGGGAGCAGGCGACATCGCGCGCCTATTTTCTCGATCCCGCAGGACACGGCGACGAGCGCTGCCTTGATGCCGCGCACGAGTTTGCCGCCATCTGGCAGGAGCTGAATGAAGAATCCGCCGACCCCACGGCCCAGGCCGACCTGGCCCTGGTCCGCGCATCCTGGAGCGCCGGCGAGGCCGAGCTGGGGAAGATGTTCGCGCTTGGCCGGCAGGGCGAGAGCCAGCCGATGCTGGCCGAGTTGCCGGCCTCGGTGGCCATCAGCAAGCAGATTCAGACCGCGCTTACCCGATACGTCTCTTATGCAAACGAGAGGGCCGATCGCAGCCTCGAAGCGCAGCAGGGCGTGGGCCGGCGAGCGCTCTGGCTCTCTTCGCTGCTCATCGGGTTGAGCTTCCTGGTGGCGATTGCCTGCGGCCTGGCGACGATCCGCATCGTGAGACAGAGAATCAATGCCGCCCGGCAGGCGCTTGAAACCATCGCGCAAAAGGATCTCTCCGGC
Source organism: uncultured Acidobacteriaceae bacterium (assembly GCA_963770555.1). Classification (GTDB taxonomy): domain Bacteria; phylum Acidobacteriota; class Terriglobia; order Terriglobales; family Acidobacteriaceae; genus Telmatobacter. The sequence continues at coordinate 1,433,391 of CAVYQC010000004.1, read as the reverse complement.
AAGGACATCGAGGTGAAGACCAACGATGCGCTGGGGCAGGCGATTGTCTCGATCAACACCATGAAATCGGTGCTTACCCGGATCATTGGAGAGATGGAGCGGATTGGCGGGCACGTGTCGGCCGAGGCCACCGAGCTGGCCGTGGCGGCGCAGGGCTCGGCCGAGGGCGCGGACGAGCAGCGCTTGCAGATCGATCGCGTGGCATCGGCGCTGACCCAGATGGCGAGCTCGGTGGCGGAAGTGGCAAAACACACGGCGATGGCCTCGCAGTCGGCGGGCCAGGCCGCGGCGGCGGTGCGCAAAGGCGACGAGGCCGTGACTTTGACCAACGCGAAAATTGCGCAGATCCAGGAGCAGTCGGGAATCGTTGCCCAAAGCATCGAGGAATTTGTGCAGCAGGCGCAATCGATCGGCCGGGCCGCCAGCCTGATCCGCGGGATCGCGGCGCAGACCAACCTGCTTGCCCTCAACGCCGCCATCGAGTCAGCCCGCGCGGGAGAAAACGGCAAGGGCTTTGCGGTGGTGGCCTCGGAAGTGAGAAGGCTGGCCGAGCAGACCGGAACCGCGACCGGCGAAATCGAGGCCATGATTGCGAGCGTGCAGGCGCAGGCCGGGAGCGCTATCGAAAAGATGCGCGCCGAGAGCGGCCACATCGCCGAGGGGGTTGCTCTGACCGAAACCACGCGCGAATCGTTCACCTTCATCCGCGAATCGGTGACTTCGGTCGATGCAATGATGCAGCAGATCTCCGCGGCAACCGAAGAACAGGCTGCTACAACCGAGGAGCTGAACCAGAATCTGCACGGAATCGCCGCGCTGATTGCCCGCGCCGCGGCCACCTCACACGAGGCCTCCGACGCCTCCACCGAACTGAGCAAGCTTTCAGAACAGATGCACAGCGGCCTGGGGCAGTTCCAACTGCCGGACGCGGGCGGGGAGGCTGAAGAGCCGGTCCAGCCCGGCTTGCAGACCGGTTGGAAGGTCGCACCCGCGCGGTCGAGGGAAGCCGCGCCGGGCGGGATTTCCGGCCCGGCGTACCGCAATCAGAGACATGAAACCGGAGTGTGACCCAACGCACACGCAGTTTTTTGCCGCCGCAGGACAATAAGCCAGTGAGGCTCGCCAGCCGGGCGCTGGACGCCGAGGAGACCAAGCACATGAGCGATCTTGCCACGCTGGCTGAAGCCGTTGCCCTTGACCCGCTGGTGGGCCATCCCGCCGACTACCACGTATTTCACCAGTTCATCGAGCGCTGCAAAGATCTGCCGGCGATCGGCACGGCAGTGGTGTGGCCGCTGTCGGACGTGGCTCTTCGCGGCGCGGTGGAAGCCACGGACGCGGGCCTCATCGAGCCCATGCTCATCGGTCCTGAAGCCGAGATGAAGGCGCTGGCTGCCAGGATCGGCGTGGACATCGGCGGCTATCCCGTGGTGCAGGCCGAGTCCGAGGAGAAGGCGGCCGAATTGGGAGTGGCGATTTGCCGCGCGGGCAACGCCCTGGCCATGATGAAGGGCAGCCTGCACACCGACGAGCTGATGAAGGCCGCCATGCAGCGCGACACCGGACTGCGCACCACGCGCCGCATTTCTCACGTTTTCATCATGGATACGCCGGCCTATGCGCGCACCCTGCTGATCACCGATGCGGCCATCAACATTACGCCCGAACTGGAAGACAAGATCCACATTGTGCAGAACGCCATCGATTTGGCGCACGCGCTCGGCATTCCCGAGCCGAAGGTGGCGCTGCTCTCGGCCATCGAGACCGTGAACCCCAAGATCAAGTCCACGCTGGACGCCGCGGCGCTGTGCAAGATGGCCGACCGCGGCCAGATCACGGGCGGGATACTCGACGGTCCGCTGGCCTTCGATACCGCGGTGAGCGTGAAGGCCGCGGGCATCAAGAAGCTGGTGTCGCCGGTGTCAGGCCAGGCCGACATCCTGGTGGTTCCCGATCTTGAAAGTGGCAACATGCTGGCCAAGCAGCTCGAATACCTGGGCGGCGCGCAGCTTGCCGGCATTGTGCTGGGCGCGCGCGTGCCGACCATCCTGACCAGCCGCGCCGATTCCGCGGAGACGCGCCTGATGAGCTGCGCGGTTGCGGTGCTGCTGCACTATGCGACCCACCCGGCGGTGAAGGTGTAGCGTCTTTCCCTGTTCGTCTTGAGATTGCGATTGAGATTCGTGGTATCCCAGCTCCCGGAACCGGGATCTCCACCCCACGGACGAAGACCTGCCCGTGGGGACCCCGGTGGACCAGGGGCGCCCGCTGTTTTGCGGATGCGCGGCCTGGCAGGAAACCGATATATTCGTCTGCATGAGAAACGCGGCAATCTGGACGATGGTTACGGCCGGTGCGATGCTGGCCGCGGTTGCGCATGTGGGCGCGCAGGCCGGCGCGATGGGATCCGGTGCCATGCCCCCGATGCAGGGGATGGAGGCGATCCCGCCGCCGGAACAACTGCCCGCGCCGGTGCGCATGACGGGGATCGGCAACTCGCACATCGCGATCAACGCGAGCGCCGAAGCACAGGCGTGGTTCGACCAGGGGTTGAGCCTGCTGCACGATTTCTGGGATTACGAGTCAGAGAAGGCGTTCGAGCAGGCGGTCAGGACCGATCCCAAGTGCGCGATGTGCTACTGGGGTGTGGCGCAGGCCGAGGAGTCGCGCGGCGACGAAGAGAAGACCTATGCCACCCAGGCGCTCGCCCAGGCAGTGCGGCTGGAGGGCAAGGCGGGCAAAGCCGGCCGGCTGTACATCGAGGCGGCCGTGGCGGAGCTGCGCGAAGAGGGCGAAGACCACTCGGCGTCCATTGCGCTCTATCGAAAGCTGGTGAAGGCGGAGCCGAAAGACATCGAGGCGCGCATCTTTCTGGCCAACGCAGTGGGAGACGGGTTCGACGAGAACGGGGAGCCGAAGGCGGGCGAGAAGGAGAAGATCGCGATCCTGGAAGGGGTGTTGAAGGACGCGCCCAACGACTCGGCGGCGAATCACTACTGGATTCACGCCATGGAGCCCAGCAACCATCCGGAGCGGGCGATCCGGAGCGCGGCGCTGCTGGCCAGCCTGGCGCCTTCGAGCGGACACATGGTGCACATGCCCGGCCACATCTATTACCGGGTGGGCGATTACGCGAGCGCGGACCGCTGGTTTGCGGCCTCGACCGAAGTGGATGAGCGTTACATGCGGGAGCAGCACGTGAGCGTGGACGAGGACTGGAACTACGCGCACAACCTGATGTACGCAATTGCCAACATGATGGAGCAGGGACGGCTGGAGGCGGCGAATGCCTTGTCAGACCGGCTGGCCGGTGCGCGCGGACAGCTTTCGACCACGCTCTACATCTGGAGCGCGCGCGACCAGATGTCGCGGGTGAGCCGGCGGCTGCCGGTGGCGCTGCGGGTGGGCGACTGGAACGCGGTGCTGGCCATGCTGGACGAGGCCAAGATCGATGACAACGAAAAGACTACCAATCTGCGCTTCCTGAGAGACGAACTGGGCAATTACGCACTGGGGATGCGCGCGCTCGAGCAGGGCGATCTTGTCTCAGCGCAGACGGCTTCAGCGGAGATGGACGCGGGGCTGTGGCGGCAGAGCCAGGAGGTGAAGGCGGCAGCAGAGGAGAAAGCGAAGGCCGATGCGGCCCAGGCCAAGGCGGGCGCGGCGAAGACGAATGCGGCTGCGGCGCAACCGGTAACGATGCCGATGAATCCGGATGCGATGAGCGAACCTTTGATGAAGGGGCTCAGCGTTGCGTCACAGGAGTTGCGCGCGGGGGCGCTGCTCGAGGAGGGAAAGGCGGACGCGGCCAGGAAGCTGTACGGGCAGGCGGTGCTGGCGGAGAAAAAACTGGGCTACCACGAGCCGCCGATCTACATCCGTCCGGTGGCCGAGACCGAGGCCGAGGCGCTGCTGCGCGCGAAAGACTACCCGGGCGCAAGGGCGGCGTTCGAAGCGGCGCTGGCCGAGCGGCCCGCTTCAGGATTCGAGCTCTACGGGATTGCCCGGGCCGATGAGCTGGCCGGCAACGCGGCCGGCGCCAAGAGGGAATATGGAGCGTTTCTGAAGGCGTGGCCTTCGGCGGATGCAGGAATGCCGCAAATGCTTCATGCGCGGCAGGTGCTGGGCGCGGCGGGGTCGGTGGCTGCAAAGTGAGGTCGCGCTCGCGTGCAGGCTACGGCGTTTTCGATTCTTCACTCAACAGAATGTGCGATGCTCAGTGGCTTTTTCCTCAAGAAAGAGCCGCCTCGCACGAAGTCGGCGCTGTCAAGAAGTGAATCGAAAGCGCTCTAACTCCGGCGGCGCGACCCGGGTTCAAGGCGATTTGGACCTCCGTGCGGCAGTCTGCGAAACTCGATGCATGGCGCATCGCATGCCGGCACTGATCTTCGACCTGGACGGCACCCTGACCGATTCGAAGCCCGGCATCGTCGGCTGCCTGAGAAAGGTTCTCGAGACCCGCGGCATCCACCATGCCGGCCCGCTGGAACGCTTCGTGGGGCCTCCGGTGGAAGAATGGGTAGCGGACCTGCTGCCGCATGGAAGCGAAGACGAGCGGGTCGCGCTGGCCGGCGATTACCGCGCCTGCTACGACCGCGAAGGCTGGCGCAACAATTCCGTATTTCCGGGCGTGGGCGAGATGCTGGCCGAGCTCAAGGCCGCGGGCTTTACGCTCTACGTGTGCACATCGAAGCAGGAGCGCTTCGCGGTGCGCATTCTCGAGGCGTTCGGGCTGTCGCCGCTTTTCGAGGCAGTTTACGGCGACAGGGCCGAATACGCGAGCCACAGCAAGGTCGATCTGCTGGCGCGGGTGCTCGACGAGCGCTCACTCGGCGCGGAAAGCGCATGGATGATCGGCGACCGCAGCTTCGATATTGAGGCCGCGCACGCCAATCGTCTCCGCTGCCTGGCGGCGGGATGGGGCTACGGCTCGCGCGAGGAGTATGCGCAGGCAGACGCGGTGGCGGCAACTCCGGCCGATGTGCCGGCGATGGTCGCAATTCCATTGACGGCGGCGGATTGATCCGCGGTCGAGCCCCTTTTCCAGAGAACTGAGTGGCCGGACGCCCCGGCCGCATGGCACGAGCCGCCGCATGGTCCCTTCCTCGATCCTGACGGTCGCCGGGTTTTGCGCGCGGGGTTGAAGGCCACATCCCGCCGCGGATCGAGTTTTCCTACAACACTCAAAACTATGCCCTGATATTGGCTGCTCTGCGGAGCCAGTTTTCCCGAGCCTGGGAAGCTGGTTTCGAAACTCGTTTGCGGGCAGCTTCGAAGGCTGTTTTGGGGCCTTCGGGCCCTGTGAAAAACAGGCGCATAATTCACGAGATCGTAATGAAATCGCTGAAATAAATTGTGTAAGTCATAGAAAATTAGAAGTGTCGATAATTTTGTTGACAATCGTATTGCGTGTGAACTATTCTAGTGTCGGTTACAATCGACTCCAAGGAGGTAATTCATGCGTCATATCCTCACCGGCAGCATCCTGCTTTCTTCTCTGTTCCTCCCCGCGGCGGCTCGTGCCCTCCAGCCTTCGGACGATGTCTCTGCCTCAACCCCGGCGGTTCGCGTAAGCACCAGCGTAATCGCCCCAACCCTGCTTGAATCCATCGGTATCGCCATTCCCGATGGTCTTCCCCAGGACGCCATACCCGTAAACGCCCAGGTGGGCCTCACCCTTACCGTCGACGAGAAAGGTCAACCCCAGGACATTCACGTAGTCAAGGGAATCAATCCGTTCTGGGATGCGCGGATCGTGGACGCGGTCCGCAAGTTCCACTACCGTCCCGGCCGCATCGATGAAATGCCGATTCCCGTGGACATGAACCTCACCGTCACCATTGCACGCTAAACCCTCCGGCCAACTCCAAACTCGAGAAAATTTGAGCAGCCCTTCGCCGATGCGCTTTGCGTGCCGGTGAAGGGTTGTTCAAGAATTTGCCGGCCGTTCAGCTTGCTGAAGGGGCGAGTTTTTTCGCGAGGCGTGAAGTCGTGCCCCTTCCGGGGGGGCCGCAAGCCGTGAAGCACGGACCCACCGCGACGAAGAGGTCACCGGCAGGTTTCGTTTCCGGCTCGCGTTTACTGCGTGACGAAGGCGACTACCTTGGGTCCCATGGCGCCGGCGCACTGGAGCGGCGCGAGGTGACCGCAGCCAGGGAAGACGTCCAACTGCGATTGCGGGGCCAGGCGGTGGATTTTCTGCGCCTCAGGGAGCGGAATGATCCGGTCTTCCGCGCCCCACTCGATCAACAGGGGCATTTTGAATTCCGGCAGCAGGTTGTCGGTGACGTCGTGCGCGGTAAGCATGGAAGCCATGGCCCGCTTGATCACCCAGCCATGCCGGCGGGTGAGGCGGAGCAGGTCGCGGGAGACAAACCCCGGAATGGGCTCCGGATGCGGCATCAGCAAGGCCTCGAATTGAACCAGTTGCCCGGCGGTGGCCGGCGTGAACAGGCGCGTGTCCCAGTCCGGTACCACGTTGAGGCCGGCCGAGTCGAAGAGCATGAGCCGACTGACGCGTTGCGGCGCCTGGGCGGCGACAAGCTGGACAACCCATCCGCCCATCGACCACCCGCCCAGATCCACCTGCTTGAGACCCAGGGCGTCGAGAAATCCGAGCACCAGCGCGGCCTCATCGCGCACCGAGTAGGAGAAATCCGCGGGCCGCGGGCTGCGCCCGTAGCCGAGCAGGTCGGGCATGTACACGCGGAATCCCGCCTGGGCGAGATAGGGGGCCAGATTGCGCCAGTCCTCCGAGCGGCCACCCAGGCCGTGCACCAGCACGACGGGCGGCCCGCTCTCCGGCCCCTCGGAAAGATAGTGGACGCGATAGCCCTGGACCCAGACCGTGCGGCTTTGGACGCCGCTGAGAGCCTCATGCACATACATCGCGGCATCGTAGTAGCTCACCGGCCGCAGCAGGAATCCAATCCCCGCCGCCATGATGAGCGCGGCCGCCATCCAGATTGCCGTTTTCGCCAATCTCATCGGCCCTCCCGCGGCAGGCCAGTTTGCAGCGCCTGCGCCTGCTGCCAGCCTTTTTCGATAACCAGCACGGTGACCGGATCGAGAGCCAGCGCGCTGTGGCTGTTCCATTCCGCGCGTTCCACCCAGCGCACGGCTTCGGCGTCGGAGGCCGCGCGCAATGAGCCGCCGGTGACGCGGCACAGGTAGTCGGCGATGACGTAGTGGTAACGAACGCGATCGCCTTGGCGGTGAATGCGGTCAAGAAGCTCAACCAGCTCGAGCGGTTCAACCTGCAGCCCGGTCTCTTCCTGCACCTCGCGCACCACGCCCGCGGAGAGCGATTCGCCCACTTCGAGCAGGCCGCCGGGCAGGGTCCAATGGCCTTTGAGCGGCTCGCGCCCGCGGCGCACCAGCAGCACGCGGCCGCTCTCCACCACCACCGCGCCCACCCCCACCAGCGGCGCCGAGGGAAACTCTCTTTGCATACCTCTTACGATAATGCTCCCGAGGGCCGCGCGGGCTAAACTAAGGTCGGAGCCTGCTCGTGCGCATCCTCACCCGCTACATCCTCGGCGAAATTCTCTCCCACACGCTCATTGGATGCGCGCTGTTCACCTTCATTCTCTTCATGCCCCAGCTTCCGCAAATACTCGAGGTTGTGGTGCGCAACAGCTCCACGCTGACCAATATGGCGGAGATCTTTCTGTTCACGCTGCCGAACCTGTTCAAGGTGACGATCCCGATGGCGGTGCTGGTGGGCGTGCTGCTGGGGCTGAGCCGGCTGGCCGCCGACAGCGAGGTCATCGCGATGCGCGCCTCGGGGCTGGGCATCGGCTACTTTGTGCGCGTTTCTTCGATTGTGGCTGTGGGCGGCACGCTGCTGGGCCTGGGCAACTCGCTGTATCTGGCTCCGCGGGCCAACCGGGCGATTCTCGAGCTGGGGCAGATGCTGGAGACCTCGCAGGCTTCCTACGAGATCCAGCGGGGGGTTTTTTACGAGGACTTCAAGAACTACGTCCTCTACGTGCAGGACGTGCGCGCCGGGACGGGGGCGGCCAACTGGCGGCAGGTGTTCATGGCCGATGTCACCGATCCCTCCAATCCCATCATCACCACCGCCGCTTCGGCCACCGTGGTGAACGGCAGCGCGCAGGAGCTGCTGATGCGGCTGCGCGACGGATCGCACCATGAGACAGTGGCCGGGGAGCCGCAGCAATACAAGTTCTCAACTTTTACGACCACCGACATGCCGCTGACCCTGAGCCAGCAGAGCGACGTGCACCTGGGCCGGCTGGATACCGCCCTCTACGCAATGCCCATGGGCGCGCTGCTGGAGCGCATTCATGGCCCCGAGGCCCGGCGCTACCTGATCGAGTTGCACAACCGCTTTGCCTACCCGGCCGCGTGTTTGGTGCTGATGCTGCTGGGCGTGCCGCTCGGAGTCTCCTCGCGGCGGGGCGGCAAGAGCTCGGGCTTCGTTTTTACCATTCTGCTGGTCTTCGTCTATTACTTCCTGTCGTCGACCGGCATTGCGCTGGGCCGGGAGAACAAGCTTCCGGTCTTCCTGGCGGTGTGGTCGGCCAACCTGCTGTTCGCGGCCGCGGGGATCTTCCTGCTGTGGCAGATGGCCAGCGGCGGCCGCATTCTCAGCGCCATCGGCGGCTGGTTCGCGCGCTCGCCCAAGCCCGCGGCTCGATCCAAACTGAACGGCTCGGCGCTCACCGGCCTGCTGGACAAACTGCAGCCGCGCCCGTTTGCCGCGGCCAAGACGCACTCCCGCAACGCCTTTCCGCGCATCCTGGACGAGTACGTAATGCGCCAGTTCGTGGCCATGTTTTTTCTCATCGAGGCCGGATTCGTGCTGCTGCTGATCGTGTTTACCTTCTTCGACCTGGTGGGCGACATCCTGCGCAACCACATTCCGCTGACCACCGTGGGCGCGTACCTGGTGAATCTCACGCCCAGCATGATCTACCAGATTGCCCCGCTGTCGGCGCTCATTGCGGCGCTGGTCACCTTCGGGGTGCTGAACCGCAACAGCGAGATCGTGGCCATGAAGGCGACGGGCATCAGCCTGTACCGGCTGATCATTCCCATCGTCTCGGTGGCCGCGATTCTGGCCGTCAGCCTGTTTCTCTTCGACCAGTATTATCTGCCCCAGGCCAACCGCAAGCAGGAGGCCCTGCGCGCGATCATCAAGGGCCGTCCGCCGCAGACCTTTCTCCATCCCGGGCAAAAGTGGATCTTCGGCCAGCCGCGTCCGGGCGAGCCGGGACGCATCTTCTACTATCAGTTCTTCGATCCCGATCGCGAAGAGTTCGTCAATCTCTCGGTCTTCGAATTCGATCCACGCACCTTTGCGCTCACCCGGCGCATCTTTGCCGCGCGCGTGCTATGGGACGCCGATAGCGGCCGCTGGCGGTTTGAGCAGGGGTGGGTACGCGACATTCAGGGCGCCGACCCCACCGCATACCACGACTTTGCCGCCACCACATTCGCCGAGATCCATGAGCCGCCCGACTACTTCACGAAAGAAGACGTGCCATCGGATGAGATGAACTTCGGCCAGCTCGACCGCTACATCCGCGACCTGCGCCAGAGCGGCTTCGACACCATGCGCCTGCGCGTGGCGCTATGGCACAAGCTGGCCTACCCGCTGGTGGCCGTGGTGATGGTGGTGCTGGCCATTCCTTTTGCGCTTTCCATGGGCCGCCGCGGCTCGCTCACCGGAATTGCCGTGGCCATCGCCGTGGCCCTGGCTTACTTTGTGGTCAACGGCACGTTTGAGGCCATGGGCAATGTAAACTATCTGCCTTCGGCGGTCGCGGCCTGGTCCTCGGATGTGCTGTTTGGGCTGGTGGGCGGGTATCTGCTGCTGCGGACGCCCACTTAGCGCGCGGTTCTGCCTCTTTGTCCGCCCGCCGGGCAACGCGCGAACCCTTACAATAGAGCCATGCTTCGCGATCTGCGCCCACTCTTCGGGTACATGCGCCGCTATCGCTGGGGATACGTGCGGGGCACGCTGGCGTGCATTTGCACCAATATCGTCGCGGTGCAGTTCCCCAGCATCCTGGGCAAAGCCATCGACGCTCTGAAGAACGGAACGGCGCGCGGCGAGATTCTGTTTTTTGCCGGGCTGCTGGTGGCCATCTCGCTGACCAAAGGCATTTTTCTCTACAGCCAGCGCTGGATTCTGATCGGAATTTCGCGGGACATCGAATTCGACATCCGCAACGACCTGTTCCGCAAGCTCGAAATCCAGGATACGGGCTTCTATCAGCGCTACCGCACCGGGGACATCATGGCGCGCATGACCAACGACCTGAACGCGGTGCGCATGCTGCTCGGCCCGGCGCTGATGTACAGCGCCAACACGGTCTTTCTGACTCTGTTCGCGCTGGTCTTCATGCTGCGTTACAGCCCGTATCTTACCCTGGTGGCGCTGGCGCCCATGCCGGTGGCGAGCATCCTGGTGCAGTATTTCGGAAGCCGGATCCACACCCGCTTCGAACGCATCCAGGCCAGCTTTTCCGATATCTCCGCGCAGGCCCAGGAGAATTATTCCGGCGTGCGCCTGATCCGCGCCTTCGCCCGCGAGGAATCCGAGATCGGACTCTTCGAGCGGCTCAACCGGGAATACATCGCGCGCGCGCTGCGCCTGGTCCAACTGATGGGCATGCTGTGGCCGACGCTCGAATTCGTGCTCGGCGTCTCCATGGTCATCACGCTGATGGCCGGCGGCCACCTGGTGATCGCGCACCGCATCACGCCGGGCGATTTCGTGGCCTTCAATACCTACATGATCCTGCTCATCTGGCCGATCATCGCGGTGGGCTGGGTCATCAACATCTTCCAGCGCGGAACCGCCTCAGTGAAGCGCATCGAGGAACTGCTCCAGGCCGAGCCCTCCATCGCCGACGGCGCCGCTGTTTTACCTCTTGGAGCAGAGACTGTGCTAAGGGGAGAGATCGAATTCCGCCATCTCAACTTCAGCTACGGCGACACGCCGGTGCTGCGCGACATCTCGCTGCGCATCCCGGCCGGCTCCAGCCTGGCGATCGTGGGACCGACGGGCTCAGGAAAATCCACGCTGGTGAACCTGATCCCGCGCCTCTACGAAGCGGCGGAAGACTCGTTGCTGATCGACGGCCGGCCGGTGCGCGAGTATCCGCTGGCGGTCTTGCGGCGCAATATCGGCATGGTGCCGCAGGAAACGTTTCTGTTCAGCGAAACCATCCGGGAAAACTTGGCCTTCGGCGCGCCTCAGGCCGGCGCCGGGGAACTCCTCGAAGCCGCCGAGGCGGCGCACATCCGCCAGGAGTTCGAAGAGTTTCCGCAGGGATTTGAAACCATGGTGGGAGAACGCGGCGTGACGCTGTCAGGAGGGCAAAAGCAGCGAGCGGCGATCGCCCGCGCTCTGCTGCGCCGGCCCGCCATCCTGATCCTGGACGACGCGCTGGCCAGCGTGGACACCTACACCGAGGAGCGCATTCTGGGCGGCCTGCGCGCCTATACCGCGACGGCGACCACGATTCTCATCTCCCACCGCGTATCGACGGTGCGCAGTGCCGACACCATCGCGGTGCTCGATCGGGGCAGGATTGTGGAGATGGGACGGCACGACGAGCTATTGGCCCGCGACGGTTATTACGCCGGACTTTACCACAAGCAACAGCTCGAAGAAGAGCTGACCGTGGCGGGGTGAGGGGTCAAGCCGTCCAGCTTGTAACGGCAGCCTCATCTTCAGCCGCGCCGAAGGCGGACGCGCCGCGCGAGGGCAGGGCCGGCGCGCGCCCCGAACCGGGATTCGCATCGGGATCTTTCGCGACTTCGCGCCAGGCGTCGCGCACATTCTTGACGCACTCGATGGCATGCTCGAACTTGGCAATCGAAGACGATTGCGAGGCCTGCAGAATCTGCGCAAAGATGGACGCGTAGAACTCGCTCAACACCTGCGCCGGCCGTCCGCCCACATCCATGCGCAGCCGCGCCTGGAGATGAATAATGATGTCCAGCGCCCGCTTCACGGTTCTTCTGCGCTCGCCGGCGTCGCCGCGCTCCACGGCCGCTTGAGCGCCGGAGAGGAAGCGGATGATTCCGTCATAGAGCGCCACCACTAGATCGACGGCCGAAGCGCCTTCCAGCGCATGTTCCCTGTAACTTGCCATGGTATTGCGGCTCCTTATCGTTAGCCGTTCAGATTCTGGTCATAACCGGTGATTGCCGAATACAGCTCGTTGACGCCCTGCAACTGCGAGGGCAACTGCTGCAGGATCTGGTTGGCCTGGTTCAGCTCCGCGGTCAGGCTCGACTGCTGGGCGGAGATAAAACTCTGCTCCTTCGAAATCTCGGCGTTGAGCGTGGATTCCGTGCTGCTGTTGGAAACGGCGGCGAGCGCCAGGATGCCGGTGGAGGAGCTGGAGCCGGAGTCGGTGAGAATGTTCGAGAAAGCCTGCCCCCAGCTGTTGGAGTTCTGGAAGAAGCCCACGACATCGCTGTAATTGGAGTTGAGCAGCGAATCGAGAGAAGTGGCGTCGAAGGTGAGCGAGCCGTCGTTATTCACCGAGATGCCCAGGTCGGTGAGATTGTTGATGTCCGACGAGGCGTTGTAGTTGAGAGCGGCGCTGGTGGTATTCGTGGTGTCGAAAATGTTCGAGGTGACGCTGATCGCGCCGGCCGCGCCGACGGTTCCCGAAGTGAGCGTAAGCGCGGTGCCGTCGCCGTTCAGAGCCGCCGTGACCCCGAGGTTGGCGTTATTGATCGCGTCCTCCAGGCCCGCCAGCGTGTTGTCCGACGAGTCGAGGGTAATGTTCTGCACCACGCCGCCGCCCACCTGTAACGTCAGCGATCCACTGAGCGTATCGGCGCTATTGGCCACGGTGTCGAAGGTGCCGCTGTCGGCGGTGGTGCTGGTATAGCCGGAATCGGTGTAACCGAGCGACGTGGGAGTGGCGGAGGTGAGCGCGGAGGTTACGGTAAGGCCTCCGTTGGCTGAACCGTCGGTCTGGGAGGTGAGCGTCAGCGTCGATTGGCCGCTGCTGGTAGTTACGCCGGCCGTCACTCCGATGGCAGCGGAGTTGATGGCCGCGGCGATCCCGGAGAGCGTATCGACGCCGCTGCCGGTGTAAATGGTGTTGGCGGCGGGCGTGCCGGGAGCCGCGCCGATCACGATGTTTTCCGTGGTCCCGCTGCCGACCTGAATGGACAGCGAACCGGAAAGCGTGGTGCCCGCGACGGAGGACACGGCATCGATATAGCCGTTCGGATTCTGCGTATTCAGGCCGTTCAGAAGCTGCTCCTGCAGGAGTGAAAGAGTGGGAGAGCCGAACAGCGGCTCGGGCGTTCCCGAGCTGGTGTTGCCCTCCTGCGTGTTCAGCGCGCTGATCAGCGAGTTGTAGTCGGATACGAACGAGTTCACCGTGCTCTCGACGTCGGTATTGTCGTTGCCGATGACAATTTGAATGGGAGTGGACGAGGACGACAGCAGTTGAAACGTTACGCCGGGAATGAGATTGGAGACGGTGTTGGAAGCGCTGGTCAGGTTGACGCCGTCTACATTCAGGCTGGCGTTCGATCCGGCGACCGCGACGTTATAGTTCAACGCCGTCACGCTGTCGGAGATGCTGGAGTTCACGGTCAAGGTTCCGGCCGTGCCCGCGGTCTGGGAGGCGAGCGCGAGGCTGGAAGTGCCGTCGCTGTTGGTGACGATCGAGGCCGTGACGCCGATGCCCGCGGTGCCGTTGATGGCGTTCATCAGTCCGGTGAGCGTCTGGTCGGAGGTGGGCACCTGGACGACCTGCGCCGCGCCGCTGCCGACCTGGATGGAGATGGAACCGGAGAGCGCATCGCTGAGGCTTGAGACCGGCGAAAGCGTGCCCGCCGAGTTGACGGTGGCGGTGCCCGCGGTGCCGGTGTAGCCCAAAGTGTTGGCCACCGCGGCGGCGATGGAATTGTTGCTGATGGAGATGTTTCCCGCAGCGCCCGAGGTGCCCGAGACCAGGCTGAGACGCGAACCGGAGGCATCGGAGAGCACGCTGGCGGAGATGCCCGCGCCGGAGGCGTTGATGGCCGCGGCCAGGCCGGAGAGCGTGTCGTCGGAGGAATTGAGACTCACGGTCTGCGCCTTGCCGGTGCCCACTTGAAGGGTGATGGAACCGGACAGGGTGTCGGAGGCGTTGGCAACTTCAGCCAGGTAGCCGCTCGAGGTCTGGGCGAGGCTGTTCACGGTCACGGTATGCGTGCCGGCGGTCGCCGACGACGAGGCCGCCGTCAATTCAAGCACGTTGGTATTCGAGCTCGAGCCGGTCTTCTGCGCCAGAATTCCCTGAAAGTCGGTGAGCGAGCTCATGTCGTTGGAGAGATTGGAAAACAGCGTGCCCAGGCTGGAGATAGCCGCATCCTGGCCTTCCAGCGAGGTCAACTGGGTTTTCCAGGGCGTCTCGACATTCTGGAGATTGGCTACGATCTGCGCTACCGTTGAGCTTACATCGAACCCTGCGCCGCTGGTCGGCGACCCGAAACTCAACCCGACTGTGCCCATTCAAACCCTCCGTCCCATATTGAAGCAGCCGGCAATCCAAGTACCTTTTCGCCGGATTAGAAATAACCCATCGCAGTAAATAGAAATGCTGTAGCGCAAGGAAGGGCGCCCGCTGGACGCCCCTCTTTGGTTGTTTATCGGCAAGCCGCGTGATTACTGCAGCAGCTTGGTGACTTCCTGTTGCATGCTGTTGGCCTGGGCCAGGGCGGAGATGCCGGTCTGGCTCAGGATTTCGTACTTCGACATGTTCGAGGTTGCCGAAGCATAGTCGGTAGCCTGCACGGCGTTTTGTGCCGACTGCACGTTTTCCTGCTGGGTGCTGAGCACGGAGCTGACGGCGTTCAGAGTGTTGATCTGCGCGCCGATGTAGCCGTCCTGCGCCGCCACGTCGCTGATGGCCGTGTTGAGAGCCGTCAGAGCCGCCTCAGCGCTGGTTTGCGTGGACAGGTTGTTGGTGGTCAGGTTGGCGCCCGCGCCATCCGTATAGCTGATGGTGGCGATGCCGCCGGTGCTGTCGGTGGTCTCGCCGCCCGCGGCCGACTCACTGATGGACGTGTCCTCGCCGCCGGCGACCACGATCTTCTGCAGTCCAGCGGTGGTGGGAGCGGCTGTGGAGCTGACATCGCCGGAGATCTCGATACCGGTGTCAGTTCCCGCGCCTGCATCGCCAGCCGCGGCGCCCGTCGTGAAGGTTGCCGTCAATCCGCGGCCGGAGCCGTTGATGGCGGCAATCAGTCCTTGCACTGTGGTTGCGGCGTTGGTGGTCACCGATCCGGTGGAACCGTCGGAGTTCTTGTAGCTGATGGTCATGGTGGCGGATGTGAGCGTATCGGTAGACTGCGCGTTTCCGGTGGAGCCGGTGCCGGCAGACAGATCGAGGAATACGTTCTGGCCCGCGTTGTAGGCCATCGCGCCGTTGGTATCGCCGACAGTGGTCGAAGACAAGGTGGCGATGTTCAGGTTGTCGAGCGAAGAGCCGGCGGTCGAAGAGTCGCCGGTGTAGACGCCCACGGTTCCGTGACCGAAGACGGTCTGCTGGTTGTAGGTGGTCGTCGAGCCGATGTTGTTGATTTCGGAAAGAATCGACTGATATTCCTGGTTCGCAGCGGCATCCTGCGTTCCGTTGAGGGTGCCGTTCGAGGCTTCGGTAGCCAGCGTCACGGCCCGGTTAAGCAGGCTCGTCACTTGCGAGAGGGCGCCATCGGCGACTTGCAGAAGGCCCACGCCCTCAGTGGCGTTGGTCTGCGACTGGGTGAGCGCCTGCTGGTTGGCCTGCAGGCCGTTGACCAGTGAAAGGCCGGCGGCGTCATCCGCGCCGGAGTTGATCTTCGAACCGGAAGACAACTGCTGCAGCACGGTGTTCAGGCTATTGTTAGAGTTGTTTAAATTGTTTTCCGCGTAGACAGCGGACATATTATTCAAGACACCCAGGGACATGGGGTTCTCCTTATAGGATGCGTGGATTTGCGGCCCTTTGCCTGTGTGCGCTTCCCTTTTTGGTACTTCCGGGCAGCTGCTTTCGGCTTGGTGGCCACCGCATCTTGGACGTTCTTCGGCGCGTCTTAATTTACCTTTATCCGCACGCAATTTGTGTCCAGCGGCGTACACTTCCGCACGTTACCTTCGAGTTTTTTAAGTCTCCCTTCCCCACGCCGATAACCACTGTGCAGGAGTTTCCCGGCATGATCGAACTCACCCGGCTCAACGGCAACCCCATGGTGTTGAACAGCGACCTGATCAAGACCGCTGAAGCCTCTCCCGACACCATGCTGACGCTCATCAATGGGGAAAAACTCATCGTGCGCGAAGGATTGGAGGAAGTTATGGAGCGGGTGCTGGCTTACCGCTCGCGCCTGCTGGCGGCAGTGGCCGGACGCATGCCGAATCAAGGCGAATTTCAGCGCTTAGCGACACTTTCCAGCCTCGACTGCGGCGGCCAGCGCGCAACAGCGAACCAGCGGGACTCCAGCGGCGACGAGTGAGAGCGGCCGTTCAAAGGCCAGCCATCCAGCGGAGGAGCGGGAAAAAAATCATGGATAAAGCGAGCATCGGCGGAGTTCTTCTGGCCATGGTCGGGATCATCGCGGGGCTGCTGATTGAAGGCGGCAACCTGGGGCAGATTCTGCAGCCCACGGCGGCGCTGATCGTATTCGGCGGCACGCTGGGCGCGGTGCTTCTTCAGTTTCCGCTGACCACGGTGGTGGAAGCGTTCCGCAGCATGATTCACATCTTCACGGCTCCGCGCAAGCACGATGCGCAACTGATCGGCATGCTGGTGCAATTTGCCAACAAGGCCCGTCGCCAGGGCGTGGTTTCGCTGGACGCCGACCTGAAGGAGATTCAAGATCCGTTTCTCAAGCAAACGCTGATGCTGGCCGTGGACGGCACGGAGCCGGCGGATTTGCGCAAGATCATGCACGTGAGCCTGGAATCGACGACCGAAGACGAGGAGCGGCTGCCGGCCGTGTTCGAGTCGGCGGGCGGCTTTTCGCCCACGGTGGGCATTCTGGGCGCGGTGCTGGGACTCATCCAGGTGATGCAGCACCTGGACAACATTCACGAGGTGGGGCGCGGGATTGCGGTAGCTTTTGTGGCCACCATTTACGGGGTGGGGATCGCGAATCTCTTCTTTCTGCCGTTTGCCGGCAAGATGCGCATCCGGATCCGCGACGGACACCGCCGGCGCGAAATGCTGCTGGAAGGCGTGATCTCGATCCTGGAGGGCATGAATCCGCGCATGCTGGAGATCAAGCTGGCGGGATTTCTGGACGATAGCGGCCGCGTGAAGAAGGAGCGCGCGGCATGAACCGACGCGCGCCTCGGAGCCACGTGAACCATGAGCGCTGGCTGGTCTCCTATGCCGATTTCATTACCTTGATGTTCGCGTTCTTCGTGGTTCTGTATGCCTCGGCGACCGCGGACCAGAAGAAGCAGGCGCAGATGTCGGCGTCGATCGACTCCGCCTTCCGGGCGCTGGGTATTTTTCCCAGCGCGGCGCGCAAGGCGCCGAACGTTCCGGGCCCCGCGGGCGCCGACAAGCCGGTTCTGCCCATGAACATCGTGATGGGAGAGGACGTGATGGCGCCGGCCCAGGTGAAGAACGACCTGGAGCGCATACGGCGGGAGCTGACGCAGACCTTGTCGAGCCAGGTCGCGGGCCACACGGTGTCGATCCAGATGGGACGGGACGGGCTGGTGATCAGCTTGCGCGAGGCCGGCTTCTTTGCCTCCGGCTCGGCCACGCCCAAGCCGGGGACCCTGCCCACGCTGCGCCAGATTGCGGCATCGCTGGCTCACACTCCGTACGATTTGCGCATTGAAGGCCACACCGACAACGTGCCCATTCACACGTCCGAATTCGATTCGAACTGGGAGCTTTCGACGGCCCGCGCCACCGGCATCGCGCGGATTTTTCTGGACGAGCGGCTCATCCCTCCGGAGCGGCTTTCGGCCGCCGGCTATGCGGAGTTCCATCCGGTGGCGAGCAACGACACCGCCGAGGGCCGCGCCCAGAACCGGCGCGTGGACCTG
This sequence comes from uncultured Acidobacteriaceae bacterium, assembly GCA_963770555.1. GTDB lineage: Bacteria > Acidobacteriota > Terriglobia > Terriglobales > Acidobacteriaceae > Telmatobacter. The sequence continues at coordinate 1,415,354 of CAVYQC010000004.1, read as the reverse complement.
GTGGTGCTGCCGCGCGCCAAGGTCAACTTTGCTGAAGATGGTCAGGCGATGGCTGCGGGGCCCTGGCGGAAGGTTACGGATGAGTAGCTGAGTTAGCGGAGTTAGCCTCGCCGCGCTCGTGCTAGCGGAGTTAGTTACTCTGCCGCGCTAACTCCGCTAACACCGCTATTCGATCCCCAGCACCTTAACAATGACCCGCTTTCGCCGCCGGCCGTCGAATTCGGCGTAGAAGACGCGCTGCCAGGTTCCCAGATCGAGCTTGCCTTGGGTCACCGGCAGGGTGGTTTCGTGGTGCAGCAAAAGTGACTTCAAGTGAGCGTCGCCGTTGTCTTCGCCGGTCCGGTGATGCTGGTAATCGGCCCGCGCCGGGGCCAGCTCCTCGAGCCACTTGCCGATGTCCTCGATCAGGCCGCTTTCGAGATCGTTCACATAGATTGCGGCCGTGATGTGCATGGGCGAGACGAAGCACAAGCCGTCGCTTACGCCGCTGCGCCGGACAATCTGCTCCACCTCGTCGGTGATGTGCACCATCTCCCGGCGCTTGCGGGTTTCGAAAACCAGATACTCGGTGTGACTTTTCATGCCCATCTCCTCACCGCTTATCCTAAGGATAGCCATGACCGCGTCCAACAACCCAACTGCCGATGCGCTCTGCCAGCGCGGCCTCGAGCTGCTCGCTGCCGGCGATGCGGCGGAGGCTGCCGAGGCTTTCCGCGCCGCCATTGCGGCCGGCCCGCGGGAGGGCGGGGCGCCGGGCGAGGCCCAGATAGAGGCGCATCACGGACTGGTGCGCGCGCTGCGCGACGCCGGGCAGATCGAACCATCCGTTGCCGCGGCGCTGGCGCTCACCGCGCTTACGCCAGCCGATCCGCTGGCGCACACGGCGCTCTCCATCTCGCTGCAGCATGGCGGTCATGTGCCGGAGGCGGAGGCCGCGGCTGCCCGCGCCCGGGTGCTGGAATGGAAGATTCAACTCCAATCTCCGCCGGAGCCGGCCCAGGACGGGAAGCCATGAAAGACCGCCGGCCGAGTGCCGCAGCGCGTCTGCGGCGGATGCACGACCGGCTTGCGGAAGCCTACGGCCCGCAGCGCTGGTGGCCTGCGCAGACGCCCTTTGAGGTGATCCTGGGCGCGTATCTGACCCAGAATACCGCCTGGAAGGCTGTGGAGCGCTCGCTCGCCAATCTGCGCGCAGCCGGAGCGCTGACCCTTGATGGCCTGCGCGCGATTCCGGTCGACGAGCTTGGCCGGCTGATCCGGCCTTCGGGATTTTTCACGCGCAAAGCGCCCGCGCTGAAGGCGTTTGTGGCCATGCTCGACGAGGAGTTCGGCGGCTCGCTGGAGGCCCTTGCCGCTGCGCCCACGGCCGCCGTGCGCAAACGGCTTCTGGCGCTGCCCGGAGTGGGGCCCGAGACTGCCGACGCCATCCTGCTTTATGCGCTGGGCCATCCGGTTCCCGTGGCCGACGAGTATCTGCGCCGCATTGCCGAGCGCCATGGGCTGCTTGAACCCGAGGCCGGGCGTGCCGGCTACGATTCTCTGGTTGCTCTCACGCGCCGTGCCTTTGCCGGCGATCCGGCGGCCGGCCAGGCGCGCCTGTTCAACGAGTTTCACGCCCTCACGGTCGCGGTGGGGAAGGCGCACTGCGGACGCGTAGCGCGCTGCGAGGGCTGCCCGCTGGCGGGGGATTTGAAGGGCAGCTTTTAGCTGTCAGCTCTCAGCTTTCAGCCCATCACGCGAGAACGTGGCGCTTGGACCCCGAACGAACAAGCTGAAAGCTGAAAGCTGACGGCTGACGGCTGACGGCTGACGGCTGATCGCTGCTTGATGGCGTAATCTGGAGACATCATGAGTCCAGTGCCGCCGCAGCCCCAATTGAACCTCGCCCAGACTCCCGACTACCGCGAAAGCTATGCCAACAGCGTGCAGGTGCGGGTGAGCGTCTGGGATTTCCAGCTGGTCTTCGGGCTGGCCTCCAGCGAGAGCCCGGAGCAAGTGACGATCCGCAACCACCAGGCCATCTTTCTCAGCCCGCAGCAGGCGAAGGCGCTGTGGAACATTCTGGGACAGAACATCGCGCAATACGAACAGGCCTTCGGCACGCTGAATCTGGAGCCGCAAAGCCAGGGTTTTCCGCGCGGGCCGGTAAATTAGGGAACGGGGACCAAGGGAACGAGGGACCAAGGGAACGAGGGACCAGGGGAACGAGGGACCAGGGGAACGAGGGACCAGGGGAACGAGGGACCTGGGGACTGGAACTGGTTGCATAAATGCGGTTTTGAAAGGGCACGGCTTCAGCCGTGCCGCTAGAGGCCCATAAATGGCGGGGCTTTAGCCCCTGAGGGATGTTCTGCAACCCCCAAATCATTGATGCAACCAGCTCTGGGGACTGGGGACTCGAAACTGGGAATGCCCTTTGGTTCGCTGCCGCAGTTGTTTCCGTTGCCGAGGAGCGATCGCTTGCGCTTCAATAGGATCCTCAATCCCTGGCGTGACGCGCCGCTGCCGCTGTGGATGATTTTTCCGGTGGTTTTTGCGGCGCTCTATGCCAGCCATTTCACTCTCTTGCGCGTTCCCTATTACTGGGACGAGGCGGGCTACTACATTCCCGCGGCATGGGATTTCTTCCGCACCGGTTCTCTGATTCCCATCACTACGCTCAACAATGCCCATCCGCCGCTGCCCAGCATCTACCTGGCGCTGTGGTGGAAGTTCTCCGGCTTCTATCCCGAGGTGACGCGCGAGGCGGTGCTGATGGTGGCAGCGCTGGGACTGCTGGCGGTGTGGCGGCTGGCGATGAGGCTGACCGGCGTGGCCTCGGTTGCCGTCTGGACCGCGGTGCTGACCGGGCTTTATCCCATCTGGTTCGCGCAGAGTTCGCTGGCCCACGCCGACATTTTTGCCGCGGCCTGTTCGCTGTGGGGGCTGGTGTACGCCCTGCCCAGCCGGGGTCGCAATGCGCGGGCCGCGGCGCTGTGGTTTTCCGCGGCCGCCTTGTGCAAGGAGACTTCCATCGCTCTGCCGCTGACTCTGGCCGCGATCGACCTGGCGGAGGGGTTTCTCAAGCGCCATGCGGCGCGGTTGCGGCTGTGGCGGGAAGCGGCCTGGCTCAGCGCCTGCGTTGCACCGCTGGCGGGGTGGTATCTCTATCACTATGCCAAGACGGGATTTTTCTTCGGCAACCCCCAGTACTTGCGTTACAACGCCGAGAACACGCTTTCGCCGCTGCGGATTCTGTTCGCGTTCGGGCACCGCATTCTTCATCTCAGCGCGCACATGAACCTGTTTGTGCCCGTCATCATGGCCTTTGCCGCGCTGCTGCTCGCCCCGCTCAAGGACGCGGAAGGCCGCGAGCGGCCAGCCATCGGCCGGCACGCGCTGGACCGCATTTTTCTCCTGCTGCTGGTGGAAGCGGTGCTTTTCAGCGTGCTGGGAGGGGCACTGCTCACGCGCTATCTGCTGCCCATGTATCCGCTGGTGCTGCTCGTGGCCGTCTCCACGATTTATCGGCGCGTTCCTTACTGGCAGGGGCTGGCGGTGTTTACCGCGGCGGCGTTTATTGCGGGATTGTTCATCAATCCGCCCTATGGGTTCGCCCCGGAAGACAACCTGGCCTATGCGCGCGTGGTGCGGATGCATCTGGCGGGCATCGAGCAGCTCGAACGCCGCTATCCGGGCGCGACCGTCCTCACCGCCTGGCCGATGACCGACGAACTCACTCGCCCGGAGCTTGGATACGTGAAGCAATCATGGGACGTTTGCGCCATCGACGACTTCAGCCAGGCGCAGATTGAGCGCGCTGCGCAGGAGCCCGGGAATTATTCGGCGGCCCTGGTTTTTTCAACCAAGTACGATCCGCACTCGCCGATTTTTACCCTGGGCGCGACCAGCGCGCAACTGGACGAGCGCTACTTCGGCCTGCACTACGATCTGCCGCCGGCGGCGATCGCCGTCGAACTGGGCGGAACGCTGGTGTGGGAGCAACGGGAGGGGGGCATGTGGATCGCATTGATCCGCTTCAGCCGGCAGGTGGAGGCGCGGGTAGAAAGAGAAGATTGATGCCGGGGTGGGGTGGTATCTCAGGTCCCAAACGCGGGACCTGGGGTGCCCGGCGACCCGGCCCGGCGGCTCACAGCCGCTTGCGCAGGAACTCGAAGACCAGGTAGCCGACCAGCGCCGAACAGAACGCGATGGTCAGATTCGTGGCCGTCAAGATGTCGTGCAGCGCGAAGGCCAGCGTCTTGCCCCGGCCGGCGGCGCGGTTGAATTCGCCCATCAGCAGGTTGGAATAGAAGAGAAAGACGATGAAGGCGATCTCCACCATGGCCCGCAAGACCGGGGCAAGTCTTCGCCGAGGTGCAAGGAGCGGGGCCATGGAGCCATGATAACGGCGAAGTCGCGCGGCTCCAACAGTTTTCGGAGCAGTGCGCTGCGCGCATCGGCGCAACGCCTATAATTTGCTGTGGTGCCGATTTCCTTGTCATTTCGCCGGCCGAAGGCGCGCCGGATGGCCGCGGCCGCCGCCGTGGCCATGGTTTCCGCTCTGTTTGCGGCGCGTGGCGTCCCGGCTCAATCGCCCGCGGACGACGCCGGCCCGGCCGCCGACCGGGGCCGGATTCTGCTGGTTCTGCCCTTCGATAACCGCACCGGACAGCCCAGCCTGGAGTGGATCCGCGAGGCCGCGGCCGACCTGGTGAGCAGCCGCTTTGCCTCCGCCGGCTTTGCGCCCATGACGCGCGCCGACCGCATGTACGCCCTCGACCATCTGGGCCTGCCGCAAGGATTTCAGCCTTCCCGCGCGAGCTCTCTCAAGCTGGCGCAAACCCTGGACGCGGACTCGATTATTGCCGGCAGCTATTCGACCGACGGAACGGCGATCGTGGCCCAGGCCCAGATCGTGGATGTGCCCCGCCTGCGCATGAGTGCGCCGATTACAGCCCGCGGCGAGATGCGCGACATGATCGCGGTGTTCGACTCGCTGGCCTGGAAGCTCGCCCGCCAGCTCGACCCGTCTCTCGAAGTTTCCCAGGAGACGTTTGTCGCGGCCGGCCGGGGGTTGCGGCTGGACGCCTATGAGCAGTACATCCGGGGCATCACGGAGCCGGACCAGGCCGAGCGCCTGCGCCATCTTGAGCAGGCCGTGAAACTCAGCCCCGGCTTCAGCCCGGCCTGGATGGCATTGGGCCGGGAAGACTACCAGGGCCAGCAGTACGAGCAGGCCGCACAGGCCTTCGCGAAAGTGGATCGCAGCGGTCCCGACGGGCTGGAAGCCGGCTTCTACGCCGGGCTTTCGCTGCTGTTTTCGGGCAATTATCCTGAGGCCGAGCGGGCCTTTGCGGCGGTAGCGCGCATTCTTCCGCTTGCCGAAGTGGTGAATAACCAGGGTGTAGCCGTGAGCCGGCAGGGCCACGACGGGACCGCGCTTTTTGTTCAGGCCGCCTCTGCCGATCCGAACGCCGCCGATTACCACTTTAATCTCGCGGTCAGCCTCATGCGGCACGGCAAGACCGCGGCGGCGCTGAACGAGCTGGCGCAGTGCCTGAAGCTGCGCCCCAACGACAGCGAAGCGCAGTCGCTGGAGGCGGCCTGGAAGACGCCGGCCGCGGCGCCAACCGCGGCGCCGGCCGCAGCCGGGTCCGATCCTCCGGCTGCGCCCGACCCGCTGGAGCGCATCGTGCGCACCTTCGATGCCGCCGCGTTCCGCCAGGCCGCGGCCATGCTCGATCAGATGGATGCGACGCGGCTGGCTGCGCTCAGCCCGCAGGAGCGGGCGCTCAAGCTCTCGGCCCAGGCGAAGGGATTTCTCGATCGCGGCCTGCTGCTTGAGGCCGAGCGGCTTTACCAATCCGCCGTGGCCGCGGACGGGCAGGCCGCGGAAGCGCACGTTGGCCTGGCCGAGGTGCGCGAGCGCACCGGCGATGCGGACGCCGCCCGCAAGGAAGCGCACGCGGCCTTGGAACTGGCGCCGTCCACCGATGCGTACCTGGTGCTGGGCCGGTTGGATCTCGCGGACAACCGTCTCGGCGAGGCGAGGGACGATGCCGGCGCGGCACTGAAGCTCGATCCCGCGAGTCAGGCGGCCCGGGAGTTGCTGCGGCAGGTCCAGGCCCGTTCCGGCGAGAGCAAGTAGGACCCTGCCGGAGGTCCGGAAGGAGTAAGCCATGCAACAGCGCGCTTACAGATTCACCCTTCGAACCGCGATCGGCCTGGCGATGGCGATGGCGGGAGGCGCGGCCTGGTTGCTGCCTGGGTCCCAGGCGCAGCAGCCCGCGGCCCAGCCGGTTGTGGAGAAGTTCGTTCTCGACGATACCATCCAGCCGGTGAGCGCGGACGAATTGAGCCGCGCCCTTGCGCGCGCCAATGCCGACGGCGCCCAGGCGCTGCTGGTGCAGATGGACACGCCGGGCGGCCTGGTGGATTCGATGCGCACGATGGCTGCCGCCATTCTGGGCTCGCGGGTTCCGGTGATCGTGTATGTGGGGCCATCCGGGGCGCGGGCCGGATCGGCGGGCTTTTTTCTGCTGGAGGCGGCGGATGTAGCGGCCATGGCGCCCGGCACCGAGGCCGGCGCGGCCCACGTGGTCTTCGAGCTGGGCAAGCCGGACGCGACCGAGATGCAGAAGGTGGAAAACGACGCCGAGGCTTTTCTGCGTTCGTACGTGACGCGGAGAAACCGCAATGCGGAGGCAGCCGCGGCGGCGGTGGAATCGTCGCACTCCTACACCGCCGAGGAGGCGCTGAACCAGCACCTCATCGATCTGGTGGCCAATAGCGACGCGCAGCTTATTGCGCAGCTCAACGGGCGCGAGATCACGCGCTTTGACGGCAGCAAGCAAACGCTCCAACTGGCCGGCGCGCGCATCGTAGTGGTGCGCCCCACGCTGCGCGACGAGCTGCTCGGCTGGCTGGTGAATCCCAACATCGCGCTCCTGCTTCTGGTGGGTGGCGCGCTGCTGATTTATCTCGAATTCAACACCCCAGGCACCATCGTTCCCGGCGCGCTGGGCACGCTGATGGTTCTGCTGGCCATCTTTGCCTTGAATCTGCTGCCTATCCGCTACACGGCCGTGCTGCTGCTCGCGGCGGCGCTGGTTCTGCTGCTGCTTGAAGCCAAGTTCGGCGGCCACGGCGCGCTGGCCATTGCGGGCATTGTGTGCCTCACCTTTGGAACCCTCACGCTGGTGGCCGCGCCGGTGCCGGAGATGGCGGTGAATCCGCTGGTGGCCGTGGCCATCAGCGCGGCCTTCGGCGCGATCACCGTGTTTCTTGTCCGCCTGGCGGTGCGCGCGCGCATGCGCAAGTCGCTGCTCGGCCCGGACGCGCTGGTGGGCGCTCAGGCCACGGCCATGGAACCCATCGGTCCTGACCCGCTGGCTGCGGGAGGCCACGTGCTGGTGGAAGGCGAAATCTGGCGCGCCGTCGCCAGCCAGCCGCTGCCCAAAGGAGCGGTGCTGCGGGTCACGGGACACGAGCAGATGCTGCTTCGCGTAGAGCCGGTGGCCGCAGCCCAGGCTCCGGAGGTTCACGCTTAGAGCCGCAGGAGTACAATCCCTGCTGAGTGAGGTAAGCCCATGTCCGACTCCATGTTGCCGATTCTGATCTTCTCTGCCATCGTCGTTCTCTATCTGCTCAACTCCATCAAAATTCTGCGCGAGTACGAGCGCGCGGTGATCTTCAGGTTAGGCCGCGCGCTGCCCGCGCCCAAGGGCCCCGGCATCATTCTTGTCTTCAGGCCGTTCGATCAGATGGTGCGCATCTCGCTGCGCCAGGATGTGCTCGAAGTTCCGCCTCAGGACGTGATCACCCGCGACAACGTGACCATCAAGGTGAACGCCGTGGTCACGCTCTACGTGGTCAATCCCAACGACGCGGCCATCAAGGTGGTGAACTACGTCTACCAGACCTCGCAGTTTGCGCAGACCACGCTGCGCTCGGTGCTGGGCGAGGTGGAGCTGGATACGCTGCTCAGCCATCGCGACCAGCTCAATCTCAGGATTCAGTCCATCATCGATCAGCGCACCGAGCCGTTCGGCGTGAAGGTGATCTCGGTCGAAGTCAAGCAGGTTGACCTGCCCGAGCAGATGCTGCGCGCCATGGCCAAGCAGGCCGAGGCGGAGCGCGAGAAACGCTCCAAGATCATCCACGCCGAGGGCGAGTTCAACGCCGCGCAAAAGCTGGTGGACGCCGCGGCCCTGATGGCCACGCAACCCATGACTCTGCAGTTGCGCTATCTGCAAACCCTTTCCGACATCGGGGTGGAAAAGAACACCACGATCGTCTTCCCGTTGCCGCTGGAGATGATGACGCTGCTGAACAAGCTGGGGACGATGGCGCCGGCTCAAAAGCCGTAGAACGGCGGAACAGCAAACGCGCGAAGCTGGCCGCGCGGGACGGAGTGCGGAACGCCGGGTCTGCACCGCGCGAGAGATCGAAGGGCGAGGATCCATTCAATTGACCTACCGCATTTTCGCAGTCGGAGTCATGCGAACGTCGTGCCATCCCACCCTAGCCGCAAGAACAAAGACGCGGTGCCCAGGGAGGGCGCCCAGGTGGGGCACCCAAGGCTTTACGCCAACCGCCAATTTCGGGGAAAAGGCATGAGGGGAGTTTTCGACGACGAAGAACGGGAGCCGGCGAAGGCCCGGCGCGACACCGAGCTGACGCTGGGCTCCGGCACGCTTCTGGCCATCTTCTTTGGTCTGCTGCTCCTCTGCGGCCTTTGTTTTGGCCTGGGCTACGCGGTAGGCCATCGCGGCCCGCAGGCGCCCACGGCAGCCGAGCTGCCCGCCGCAGGCGCGCCGGAGCAGACTTCCAACGATTCCATTGCCAAGCCGCCAGCCATGGAACAGGCCGCGCAGACCCCGGCGACGGACACCGCCGATGCCGGCCAGCCGCCGTCCGCAACTCCGGGCGCCGCGCCCGCCGCGGATGCGCAGACGCTCACCGCGCCGGTTCAGCCGGTCACGCCGCCGGCTGCGGGACCGGGCACGGCGCAGGGCGCGCCTCAGGTGCATCCCGCGCTCGCGCCGGGTGCGGCGCCCGGCCAGCCCAACCAGTCCGGACAGACCGCGGCCGGCGCCAATGTGCTTCCGGCGATCGCGCCCGCGGCCCAGCCGCCCGCAGCGCAGCTCATGGTCCAGATTGCCGCGGTCTCCAACGTGGAAGACGCCCAGGTGCTGACCAACGCGCTGCGCAAGCGCGGCTACGCGGTCACCGTGCGGCGCGACCCGGCCGACAATCTCATCCACGTGCGCATCGGGCCATTCGCTACGCAGGCGGAGGCCAACGGCTGGCGCATGAGGCTGCTGAACGACGGGTATAACGCGATCATCCAGCCGTAGCGCCGTGAACGGATGGATCTGTGGTTTCCCAGGTCTCACGCCACCCCAGCGGAGAAGACCTGTCGCTGGGGACCCCGGGCATCGAGTGTCAAGTTCCCAGACATGGTTTACATCTTGTCTCCGGAGATCCTTTACATCTTATTGGGTGGTTTTTGTTCTTTGATGAAGCGCTCAAGTATAGTTGAGCGCTTCATCGCGGGGTCGATTTCGCGCCGATTCAGCGAATGAGCCCCATCCGTTTTCGCCTTGCTTACTTCCGTGCGGCATGATACAAGGAATTCAGGTTTCCCCATCCTCAGGCTTCCATCCCTTTTTCCTTTTTTCACTTCCCGTCTGTCCGAATCGGTTCTGGTATTCCGAGACCCGACCCAAAAGGGACTTCCTGTCAGAATGGAGTTCCCACCTGAAGGGAGTTCCCGCCGTGCATATTCCTTGGGCCATTGTGCCCTACTCGTGTGCTCTTCTCCTCTCCGGCTGTTCGATTGCGCCGACGTTTACCTCATCCTCAACAAGTTCTGCACCGGGCGCGGCCTTAAAGGGCAGGGTACACGGCGGACAGCAGCCGATTGTCGGCGCCAGTGTGTATCTCTACGCAGCCAACACCACCGGCTACGGCAAAGCGTCGGTTTCGCTGCTGGCGAGCCCCGGATATGTGACGACGGACGGCAACGGCAATTTTTCGATCACCGGCGACTACACATGCCCAGGTGCAAGCACGCAGGTCTATCTCTATTCAATAGGTGGCAACCCGGGAGCAGGAACGAACCCGGAGGCGGCATTGCTGGCCGGGTTGGGATCGTGCGGATCATTGAGTTCGTCGACATTCGTCACTGTGAACGAAGTTTCAACCGTTGCGACAGCTTATGCGATCGCGGGCTTTACGACAGACGCTTTGCACGTGTCGAGCTCCGGCAGCACGCTGGCGCTTCAGGGTATCGCCAACGCCTTCGCCATGATTCCGAACCTGGAGACACTCAGCACCGGCGTGCCGCTTGCCACGACGCCGGCGGGCAACGGGACCTTGTGGAGAAGCGGAGCCGTGACCATCTCGGTGGCGGACATATTGGCCGCATGCATCAATACGAACGGCTCGATGGCGTCGGGCATGCCTTGCAACACGCTCTTGACCACTGCACTTGCGGGCGGAACGACGGGAACGCAACCAGCCGAAACGGCGACGGCGGCGATCAACATCGCCCACTACCCTGGTTCGAATCTTTCGACCCTTATGACGCTGCAGACCGCAACCTCTCCCTTCCAGCCCTATCTCACCTTCGTGCCGGGCGACCTTACCATGGGGATCAATTACACCGCTTCCTGGCTCCAGCTTCCCTACGCCCTCGCAGTCGACGCCGAGGGGGACGTTTGGGTCACGGCCGAAGGTGCAACCGCGGGCGAGCTTTATGCAAGCAGCCACTCGGGCGGCAGCAACTCCTGGAGCGCGCCCTATTCGGGCGGCGGGCTGCTGAATGGCTTTCCCTATGGCGCCGCCGTCGATACATCGGGAAATCTTTGGGTCGCCCTCTTAACAAACGGGTCCGGCGGAGCCCTGGCCGAGCTCAGTTCCACGGGCTCCCCGATTTCGCCTTCCAGTGGTTACCCTGGTGACTCCAACAACTCTTACAGCGTTTCCATCGATGCCTCGGGCAATGCCTGGCTCCCCTCTTATGGAACAAACGCTCTCTTCGAGTACATTCCTGGGACCGGTTTTGCCAACACCACGGGCTTCACCGGGGGCGGGATTAGCGATCCCTACATTCTCGCCATTGACGCCTCAGGAAACATCTGGGCGACGAATCAAGGCTATAAAGGTCTCAGCGAATTTAGCTCCTCGGGAGTGGCGAATGCTAGCTCGCCTTTTTCCGGGACAGCCGCGGGGATGACCGAACCCGGAGAAGGCATTGCAGTGGACGCCTCCGGCAATATTTGGGCGGTGGACTTCGCCGTCCTCACCGAATTCAACTCGTCCGGCGGGGCCGTGAGCGGGTCCGGCGGCTATTCGGGCGGCGGATTAGCCACCCCGGTAGCGCTCGCCATTGACAGTGCCGGAAACGTGTTCACGTCGAACCACACCAACGACGACATCAGCGAGTTTAGTTCCACTGGCATGCCTCTCTCCCCCTCGAACTACGGCTACGAGCCCGTGAGCGGCCTCGACGATCTCGCGGGGATCGCGATTGACGGTTCAGGGAATGTATGGTTCGCCAACGAGGACGGCAACAGTCTTGTCGAAGCTGTTGGTTTGGCCTCGCCGGTGGTCACGCCGGTCGTGGCCAACCTGAAGGCGCCTTATGGCTCTCATGCGGTGAACTTGCCGTGAGAAAAGCAGGGATCAGAGTTCGGTGTTGGAGAAGAGAATGAACCTGAAAAGAACACTGTTCGTACTTTGCTGCGCCGTGATGCTCGCCCTGGCTCTCCCTCTGCACGCGCAGACCGGGTGCGATGATTCGCCGGAGGATCCGACGGTGGTGCTGGCGCTGGTGAGCGGCGCCGGGGCGCTGGCAGCGGGCGTTTGGAGATTGCGCCGCAAGTAGGCTTGCGCGGGCGGCGTGTTCGAAAACCGGTGCAGAGTGGCGCGGTGGTTCGCGCCTTCCTCGTTACGAATTCTTCAATTCAAGCAGCGCGGCTTCCGCAGGGTCCGGGAATAGGGTCGTGCCTGGATCGTCGCCTATTCGGAAGTTACTTCACAGTAAACAGAATTCCCGCGGACGATACAGCACAGAATTGGCACAAAAATCTGAGCGTTATTTTCAGGGCGTTCAGCTTATTGAATTTGGAGCGCATCCGAGATGTGGGGCACCCAGGTTCATGAGCAAGATTGCCAAATCATCTGGTCACGGTGCTCGCGCGAAGCGATTTCAAGCCCGCATCCACTCCGGCAGCCCGGAGGCGATGGCCGCGCGCACCGCTTCGAGCAGATCTTCGCGGGTCGCGTATTCGTTGGGATAAACCGGCGCGTGAAAGACGATGTGCGCGATCCCTGGTTGAATGCGCAGGCTGCCTTTGGCCATCATGCTTTCGGTCCCGTAGATGGACACCGGAATGCACGGCGCGCCGGTCTCCTTGGCCAGGTAAAACGGTCCCTTCTTGAAGGGCAGCAGGCGGCCGTCGCGCGAGCGCGTGCCTTCAACGAAGGTGGTGATGTGCAATCCTTTGGCGAGCACCTGGCGCGCCACGGCAACGCTCTCCTGCGCGCTTTCCACGCGGCCGTCGCGGTCCACGGGAATGAACTCGCCCAGCTTGAACGCGTAACCCATCACCGGAATCTTCATCAGCGATCGCTTCACAAACGCCGAAGTTCTTCCCGGAATCCGCGGAATCAGCGCCGGCGGATCGAGATTCGAGACGTGATTGGCCATGAAGATGCACGTCGTGCCGACCGGCACAAGGTCGCGGCCCTCGGTCTGGACGCGAATCCCGATCAGCCAATAGCCGATCTGCATGATCATCCTGGTGGCTTTGTAAAGCGGCGTCGCGTTGCCGGTGACGATGGCCCAGGGGATGAACAGCAAGGCCGTCGGAATTCCGAGGACGACGATGGTGGCGAGCAGTGCGAGTGAGGCGATCATGCGCGGGTCTTACGCTTGGGATTCGCGAATCGCGGAGAAGCGCTCATTGAGGCGCGCAGGCAGTTTCTCATAAATGCCGTCAAAACCGCCATTGGAAAGAATCGCCACCACGTCGCCCGGCGCGAGATGGGGCGCAATGCCGTCGACGATGGCATCGGCATCGGGAAGAAGCTCCGCTTCGGTTCCTTCCCGGTTCAAGGCGCGGACTACATCTTCGGGATGCAGCCGCTCGGCTTCGGGAATGCGCTGCTGTTGATAGACCTGGGCGAGCACCACGCGATCGGCGAAGCGCAGGCTGGCCACCAGATCGGCTTCGAGCACCTTGCGGCGCAGCGTGTTGGAGCGCGGTTCAAGGATGGCCCACAGCCGCGCCTGCGGATAAACGGCGCGCAGGGCGCGCAAGGTTTCGCGAATGGCGGTGGGATGGTGCGCGAAATCCTCGATCACGGTGACGCCGCCGATTTCGGCCCGGACTTCGAGGCGCCGCTTCACGCTCTTGAAGCCGGCGATGGCTGCGGCGATTGCGTCTTTGCTTACGCCCTGCCCAGCGGCCAGCGCCGCCGCGGCGGTGGCGTTGAGGGCGTTGTGTTCTCCGGCAAGTGCCATTTCGAGCTGCGACCACTGCGCGCCCTGGCGCCAGACCTCCCAGCGCGTCAAACCTGATTCATGGCCGGATTCATGGCGCAGATTGCGGATTCGCCAATCGGCGTGGTCGGAGAATCCGTAGCGCTCCACGCGGCAAAGCGCGTGCTCCACGCACTCGGTTACGTTGGCGCTGCCGTCGTACGCGACGATGAGGCCGCGGCGTGGAACCAGGTTCACGAGCCGCTTGAAGGCCAGCTTCACGGCTTCGAGATCGGCGTAGATGTCGGCGTGATCGAATTCCACGTGGGTGAGAATCAGCGCATCGGGAAAGTAGTGCAGGAATTTCGGCCCCTTGTCGAAGAAGGCGGTGTCGTACTCGTCGCCTTCGGCAATGAAGGTGCGCGTAGGGCGCAACTGAAAGCTCGATTGAAAATTCTCCGCGACGCCGCCGATGAGAAACGAGGGCTCGAGCAGCGGCGCTTCTCGTGCGGCCACTTGATAAATCCAGGCCAACATGCTGGTGGTTGTGGTCTTGCCATGCGTGCCGGCGACCACCAGCGACTCGCGGCCCTCTAAAAATTCTTCGCGCAGAAGCGCGGCCATTGATGTGAAGGGAATGCGCTCGTCCAGGACCCGCTCCACTTCGGGATTGCCGCGCGAGAGCGCGTTGCCGATCACGACCAGGTCCGGCCTTGGATCGAGATTCGATTCCGCGTAAGGCTCGAAGACCGGGATTGCGAGCGCGCGCAGCAGATCGCTCATGGGCGGATAGGCAGCTTTGTCCGACCCTGTGATGCGGTGACCCTCTAACTGCAACAGCCCGGCCAGCGACGCCATGGCCGTTCCGCAGATGCCGCTGAGATGGATGCGCTTCGGCGTTCTGCTCATGCGCTTACCGCCGGCTCAAGCAGATGGAGCTGGGTCTCGTTGCCGACGGTCAATTCCGCCTCGACGCCCAGCGTGAGCGTGACGTTCTGGCGGGAAACGTGGCCGCTGCGCAGTCCGAACGCAATCGGACCCTCGAACCCATGGAGCGCGCTCAGTATCGCCTTTTCCAGCAGCTCCGGCGGCGCACCGGGAGAGACGCAATCCAGCATTTCGCCGAACGCGATGCCGCGCACGCCATCGAGCTTGCCGGCGCGCCGCAACTGCCACATCATGCGATCGACCTGGTAGGGCTTCGCGCCCGCATCCTCAAGGAACAGCAGCTTGCCTTCGGTGCGCGGCTCCCAGGGCGTGCCGAGCAGGGAGACCAGAATGCTCAAACAGCCGCCATAGAGCGTGCCGCGCGCATTGCCGGCCTGGAGCGGTCGCAATCCCTCGCCGGCGCCGACGCTGTAGGCAACTCCACCCAGCGCGGCCTGAAAGCTCAAGAGATGGACTCCGTCTTCACGATAGAAATCCGCGGCAACCATCGGCCCGTGGAAGGCAATGAGCCCGAGCTCGTCGAGCAAGCGGAGCTGGATGCCGGTCAAGTCGCTATATGCGAAGAAGGGCTTGGGATTTTTTCCGATTCGCTCGATATCGAGGCGGTCGAGGAGATAGTTCGATCCGTAGCCGCCGCGCAAGCACATCGCGGCGCTCGAGCTTTCATCTTCAAAGGCCGCGTGCAGATCGGCCAGCCGCTGCTCCGGCGTTCCGGCAAAGTAAAGCGGGCCGCGCTCAAGTGCGCTTGCGGCGAGCCTGGGCGCGTAACCGAGCGCGCGCAGCGCTTCCATGCCGCGTTCCACGCGCTCAGGCTGCGCGAAGCTGGCCGGCGCAATGACGCCGATGCCCGAGCCGCCCGCTACGGCCTTGAGCTGCATCTTCACCATGCCTCGCCGCGCGCGATGAGCGCCGCCGGCCCGGTGAGTTCGAGCTCCGCGCCGGGCCCATCCCAGGCCACCGTTTGCGCGCCTCCGGGAGCGACCACACGCAGTGGGGACTTTGCCAATCCAAGCGCAATGGCCGCGGTTGCCGCGGCCGAGCTGCCGGTGCCGGAAGACGAAGTGGGCCCGACGCCGCGCTCCCAGATGCGGATTTCGATTTCGTGCGGGCCGGCCAGGTGGAAGAGCTCGACATTGGTTTGATGAGGGAAATCTTCGTGCGTACAGATTTCGCCCGCCACCGATCCCCAGCTCCTGTGGCCGAGCTTGAAATCCGGATTCTCCGCCTGTATCACGAAGTGCGGATTTCCAGTGGAAACCACCGTTCCCTGAACTTTGAATGCATCGAGGACGGTCAGCGTCTTCGGTTCGAAGACCGGCACGCCCATGCCGGCGGCGACCTCGACCGCGTGGCCGCTGCGAGCCTGAATGCGGCACACGCGCACGCCGGCATCGGTTTCAATCTGCAGCTCGTCTCCGGCCTGGCAGCCCAGCGCCTCGGCCATCCATGCGGCTACGCAGCGCGTGCCGTTGCCGCTGATCTCGGCGATGGAGCCATCCGCGTTGTGCAGCCGGATGCGGGCCGAGGTGGGCCCCGTCCAGCGGAAAAATTCGATTCCGTCCGCGCCCACGCCGGTGTGGCGCGTGCACAGGCGGTGGGCGAGATTCACCCGATCGTGATCGGCCGCGTCTTCTTCGGCAACGATCAGAAAGTCGTTGCCGCAGGCGTGCGCCTTGGTAAAAGGGATCAATCTTCCTCCGCAGCGGACAAGATAAACTGCGCGCCGATGCTTGAATTTGCAGCCGCGATCCGCCGCCGGCGGTAGCGGTAAAAAGATTGCGCGCTCTGAGCCGGCGGCGAACTCGTGCGCTTTCCTTGCCCGATGCTATCACCGCTTAGGCCGGCTTGTTGAGCCTAGCCGGCGGTTGCTCCGCGCGCCAGGTATCGGAGACGTAAATCGTGCCCGCGGGCTGACCCCTGGCCGTGAATCGCCCCACCGCGGTAAGACCCTCGGGATGCGCTTTGACCGCGCGGTCGACTTCGTCGCCGTCAAAGGCAAGCACGATCGCGGCGTGAGCGGCGGGGCCGGCGAGCGCGTCGCGGTAGATGTACTGGTCGCTTTCGTTGATGGTCTGGCGCAGCGGGATTCCGGTGAAAGCCACCAGCTCAGGATAGACCGAAGTATTCATCAGTACGGCGCCGCCGGGGCGCGCGGCGACAAGCTTGCGCAGGAGGGGCGGAATATTCTGGTCGAAGGGTCGGCGCGCGCCGATGTTCTTGGTGCCTTCGACGTAGACTAGCGGCCGATCGCGCACGACCTGCCAGGCATTGAGAGCGACCAGAGCGGCAAGCGCTCCTACGGCGAGCGTGGTCCACCGCGGCTTGAACTCGCGCACTGCGACGATGAGGATCTGGGACACAAATCCCAATCCCAGCGCGATGGCCGGCAGCATCTCCAATCCGTAGCGGGTGTTGTACCAGGAGTGCGGCCACCAGACGGGGATGAAGATGGGTACCGATCCATAGGCCACCGCATAGGCATAGAACGGAACCGGCAGCCACAGGAGGAGGGTCCACGCAAAGGCCCGCCTGCGCTGCGCAATCCAAGCGCCGGCGGCGCCGAGCGCACTGAGCGCCAGAGCGGTGTTGCCCCATGAGGCTGCGGCGTCCATCCCGGAGACTTTGAAAAAGAATTGGAGCGCAACCCAGGGATTGTGCCAGCCCGGATGCAGCGGGCCGCTGCCATGCACCGCGGTGCGCAGCTCGATGGCCCTGGCGGAGTAAGGACCGCGCGCGAATTCGAGCCAGTCGCCGAAGGAGACAGCGTTGTACACGAACCACGCCGCCGGGGCGGCGGCCAATAGAGCGCTGCAGATCCAGAAGCTGCGTGAACGCAACCGTCCGCGCCGGAGCAGGGTTATGCCGATGCCGGACCAGGCGAGCAGCGCGATCACCCAACCGTCGTAGCGGGTGAAGACCGCGGCTACCAGGAGCCCCGCGATGCAGGCCTGCAGCCGGCGGACTTCTCGCTGGTCATCAAGTTCGAGCGCGCCGCGCCATTCCACCAGAGCTACCGCGATCCAGACCATCTCGCACACAAACAGCGGCTCCGTCATGGCCGTGGTCTGCAGGTAGAGAAGATTGGGATTCAGAGCCAGGAAGGCCAGCGCGAGCGCCGCCGCGGCGGGCTCCAGCCATCGGCGCGCAAGGCGGTACGTTCCCACGCACGCTGCCAGGTAAGCGAGCACCGATGGAATCGTTCCCGCGATTCCATTGGCCCACCACGCGTAGACCTGCACAAAGGGCAGCATGAGCAGATGAGGCAGCGGCAGCCACACCGATCCCAGCTCCGCGATGGAATGAAAACGGCAATCGACAACCCGGCGGGCAATGTGCAGGTGGGCAATGGCGTCGCCGTAATTGAGCAGCGCGCCGTTGCGCCAGCTCCACGCGACCGCGGCAGCCGAAGCCGCCGCGCTTGCGGCAAGCACGGCCCAGGACTCCGCGGTGCGCGGACGCATGGGCTTCTCAGTCAAGATGCGTCAACTCGCGAAACAGACTGAAACGCTCGTCGATCTCCAAACGCGAGAGCAACTGCAGCCGCTCGGTGCCGAAGCGCTCCACGGCGAAGGAGCCCATCACGGAACCGTAAAACATGGCGCGCCGGAAGGCGGCGGGCGTCAACTCATTCTGCGAGGCCAGGTAGCCGAAGAAGCCTCCGGCAAAGCTGTCCCCGGCGCCGGTGGGATCGACCACTTCTTCGAGCGGCAATGCGGGAGCGCGGAATGCGCGCTCGGCGTTTCCGTCTTTGGGGCCGGCGCCGTAGAACAACGTCGCTCCATATTCGCCGTGCTTGACCACCAGGAAGCGCGGACCGAGGGCCATGACTACGCGCGCCGCCTGCACCAGGTTGTTATTCCCCGCCAGCATGCGCGCCTCAGTGTCGTTGATGAGCAGAACGTCGAGACCTTTGAGGACTTCAAGCAGGGCGGAGCGATGGTCTTTGATCCAGTAATTCATGGTGTCGCCGGCCACCAGCTTCACTCCCGGCATCTCGTCGCGCACGCGGCGCTGCAGCACCGGATCGATGTTGGCCAGGAAGAGAAACTCCGAATCGCGATAGGCTGCGGGAATCTTGGGCTGGAAGGCGGCGAAGACGTTGAGCTCAGTGTTATGGGTTCTGGCTTCATTCAAGTTTTCGAGGTAGGAGCCCTCCCAGAAGAAGCTCTTGCCCGCGGTGTGCTCGATGCCCTGGGTATCGATGCCGCGGGCGGCGAAGACGGCTTCCTGCTCGGGGCCGAAGTCTTCGCCGACAACGGCGATGACGCGCACGTGGGTGAAAAAGCTGGCCGCGAGGGAAAAGTACGTGGCCGCGCCGCCCAGGCAGCGCTCACGCCGGCCGGCGGGGGTTTCAATCGAATCGTAGGCTACGCTGCCTACTACGGTGATGGCCATTCTTGCTCCTCTTGCGCTAGGAACGGGAGGTGTGGAGAAAGCTCTCAACGCCGTCTTCAAAGCGAGCTAACGATCTCTCAACAGCCGTTCGGCGGTCTTTCATTTCTTTCGAATTTGCTACGGCTCGGAACTTAAACATAGCTGAATGCTCAACTTCCCAGAAGAGGCCGAGGAGCATCGGAACGATCTGATACTCACCCCGCACTCTTTGGCTGGCACTTTTGCGGGTTCCGAAGTACTTCGGGGCGAGAATGGCGTTGCTTTCATCACGGATCGGCTTGGACGTCCAGTCTGGGAAGTGGCTGCGCAAGGCAGAGTCAACTTCGTTCAGTCTCCGGTTAGGAAAAACCAGTACTCTGATTCCGGCGAGATCTTCCAGGCTCAAGAGCGAGTATTCCTCGGGGGTTTCCGGGTCGAATCTTCTTCCTTCACCGCCAGAGGAGCGGCGTCCTCGCCGCTTGACGAGCGATTTGAGAGCGCTTTCGCAGTCCTTGACTCGGGACTTGACAATGAGTTGTTCGGGGTCTTCGAGGTCGTGGAGGATTTGAAGCGTGTGGAAGCGTATTTCAGCTTCGAGCTGCCAAACGACACCTTGAATCTCCGGA
Source organism: uncultured Acidobacteriaceae bacterium (assembly GCA_963770555.1). GTDB lineage: Bacteria > Acidobacteriota > Terriglobia > Terriglobales > Acidobacteriaceae > Telmatobacter. The sequence goes on along the minus strand of CAVYQC010000004.1, from coordinate 1,395,932 downwards.
AGCAGATCGAAGTACTCTTCTCTAAGTCGATCTTCGATCGTGCGTTCCGGCATTGTTTTTACGCAGCTTCCAAATCTTGCTCGAGCAGACGCCTTACGCCATCAGACGGCCCGGCATTGAAGTAAAACGTCCATGCAGCATGGTCCGTTGGCTCTTCAATTCTCCGCAGCACTTCCTCCGGCGTATGGTCATCGACGAATTCAAGACTGAAAGCCTTTTTTGACGCCGGATTCACGTAGAGATCCCGGTCGAAGTTGTACCGATAATTGGCAGCAAAGAGAATCTCGGATTTCTTCATATTTGCTTCCCCAAACGGTGCCCGATCTGAAGCTCTGATTATATCGCAGTCAGAATTCCGATTTACGCGCCAAGGTTCGTCGATCGCGGCCTACAATACTTCGCCGCAATCCTCTGGCCCAGAGGGAAAACACGTCTTAAGTGCTACAAAACCATGTATTTGCCGAAGAGCAGCTTCAGCTTCTCTTTGGCTGCCTCCGGAATGGCATCTGGCTGCGTGAGCACGGCATACTTTGCCGCGGACGCGCAGGCACAGGTGCGGGCGACTTCCGATGTGGGCGGCATCGCGGCGACGGCGGCTTTCACTACCTTGCAGGCGTTGTCCGCGTTCTGGTGCAGCACGGCCACAATCTGCTCGATGGAAACGGATTCGTGGCCTTCGCGCCAGCAGTCGTAGTCAGTCACCATGGCCACGGTGGCGTAGCAGATTTCTGCTTCGCGCGCCAGCTTGGCTTCCTGCAGGTTGGTCATGCCGATCACGTCCGCGCCCCAACTGCGGTAGAGGTGCGACTCGGCCTTGGTGGAGAACTGCGGGCCTTCCATGCAGACATAAGTGCCGCCCAGCTTGCCCACCACACCGGCCGCGGCGCAGGCATCGGCCGCGGCCTGCGCGACGGTGGCGCAGACCGGATCGCCGAAGGCCACGTGGCCCACAATGCCGTCGCCGAAAAATGTTGCGATGCGATTGAAGGTGCGGTCGATAAACTGGTCGGGAATCACAAAGTCGGTGGGCTTGTGCTCTTCCTTGAGCGAGCCTACGGCCGATACCGAAAGAATCCGCTCCACACCCAGTTTCTTGAACGCATAGATGTTGGCGCGGAAGTTCAGCTCCGAGGGCAGAATGCGGTGCCCGCGCCCGTGGCGGGCGAGAAAAGCGACCTTGCGGCCCTCGAGTTCGCCGAGCACGAATGCGTCCGAGGGATCGCCGAAGGGAGTCTCCACGCGCTCTTCGCGTACGTTGATAAATCCGGGCATCGAGTAGAGCCCGCTGCCCCCGATGATGCCGATCTCTGCGTCTGCCAATGTTGGTTCCTCTCAAAAGACTCAGGGGCTAAAGCCCACGTTCATTTGATTGCGTTTGTGGCACGCGACCCAGAGGGTGCCCCGGTCGTGCCCTGACACTTCGCGCCTCTTCCGTGGAGATTTTCGCAGCCTGTGAAGCCGAGCCCTGACACTTCGCGCCTCTTCCGTAAAGTTTTTCCGCAGCCTGTGAAGCCGTGCCCTTTCAAAACTTCAATGATGCAACCGGTTCTAAAAGCTGGAAGCTAAGAGCTAGAAGCTAGGAGCTTGTTCCTTCACCGCTGATCGATCAGGCGAATGGTCTCCATGAAGACGTCGCCGTCGATCGTCAAACTGTGGGCGCTGATCTTGTCCATCGTGTCCTGTGCGGTGTGGTGATAGCTGTTGTCCGGCCCGTAGTCCAGGTCGATCACGTCGATCGAAGGCACGCCGCGCTCGACAAACGCCAGATGATCGTCTTCGACAGCCATTTCTTTCTGGAAGAAATATCGCTCGTCGCCGAATCGTTTCGCGGCCTGCGCCACCAGGGTTACCAGCCACGCGGTCGAATTGGTTTCGCGTTGGATGTCGAGGTCCTTGTCGCCGATCATGTCGGCGAGCAGGAAGGCTTTGACCTGGTTCAGAGTGCCGTCGCGGCCCCAGCGCGCGGCCAGGTGCCGGCTGCCGTAGGTCGAGTCGGATTCGGACCAGCTTTGAATCGCCTCTTCGCCATCGAAAAAGACCAGCCATACCGAATAGCCGTCGAGCGTCTTTCCGTGGGCGGTCTGCTCGCGCAGGCGGTCGGCGATGGCCATGAGCAGGCCTGTGGTCGAGGCTCCATCGTTGGCGCCGACAAAGTTGATGGTGCGCAGCGGGTAATTGGTCTCGTAGTGGGTTGCGAGCACGATCTCACCCGGTTTGGAGCCGGGAAAGCGCACGATGAAGTTGCGCATGGCGACCGGTCCGATGGGCGTATCGGCGGTGAAGGCGTCTTCTTCGCAGCGGTCGTGGAGAAAATGGCTGCGGAGGAACTCTTCGGCCTTGACGTGCCCTGGGCCGGTGGGCCAGCGCGGGCCGATTGCGGCAAATTCGCGCGCGTATTCGTAGGCCCGGGCGCCGTCGAAGTGCTGGGCCAGGATCGTGGGTGGGGCGAAAAATACGATCAGGAGGACGAAGGCGGCTGATAGGGCTCCTGCTATGCCAGGTTCCAGAATCGGGATCTCCACCCCACGGACGAAGACCTGTCCGTGGGGACCACGGGGGACCTGGGGCGCCCGGATTTTGTTCTGGGAGCAGCGGAATATCATGTCCTGGCCTCTTTGGCTTTTCGGCGCGAGGGATGCACCCACCAGGCTACGCCGATGCCCACGGCGTAAAGCGCCAGCATGGGAACTGCGTAGACGCACATCGTCCACGGATCGGGGCTGGGGCAGATGACGGCCGCCACCAGAAACACCGCCAGGATCGCGTAACGGATGTTCTTCCACAGAAATTTCGGGCTCACGATGCCGAACATGGCCAGGAAGAAGATGAGGATGGGCAGCTCAAAGCTGATGCCCAGGCCGAGAATCACCGAGAGAAAGAAGCCGGTGTAATCCTCGATGCTGATCATGGGTGTGAAGTTGTGCCCGAACCTCACAATCAGGATCTCGATGGCCGCGGGCAGAACGAAAAAGTAGCCAAAGCTCGCGCCGGTGAGGAACAGTCCGACGGTCGCCGCCATGAAGGGCACAACGAACCGCTTCTCTTTCTGGTAGAGCCCGGGCGCGATAAACAGCCACACCTGGTAGAGGATGAAGGGCGCGGCCAGGATTGCGCCCGCCGTGAACGCCGCCTGCAGGTCCAGGTTAAGCGCATCCATGGGATGCGTAAACATGAGCGTTTTGTGGATATGGACCAGCGGAGCTTGAAACAGCTCGACGATACGGTCGCGAAAGAACCAGCAGACGAAGAAACCCACAGCCAGGTAAATGGCCGAGTGCACGATGCGCTTGCGCAGTTCTTCGAGGTGCTCCATCAGGCTCATGCCCGGGAGTTCCGCACGCTCGGTCACCGCCTGCCGCGCCTTGCCTATTGCGTCTGCGGGATCAACCATTGTGAGTTGCTTGCTCCGTAACCGCGCCGGACTCTTCCGTTGCGGCTTCCAACTGCGGGGGAATCCTTGAGGCGGGCGGCGCGGACGCCGGATGCGCGCCGTCGTTTCCGCCGTTGGCGCTGCCCGGCCGCGACGCTGCAACCGGCTCGCCGGTGGAGGGCGGCTGAATGCGCGGAACGCCCGGATCGGCCGGCGGGCTCTGCGCGGCCCGATCGGAACTGCGATACGGATTGGGATCGGGAGCCGGTTCGGCCGCAGGGACAGTTTCCTGCGGAGAAACCGGCTCGGAGGCCGGCGCAGTTGCATCCGGTGCGGCAGGCGATGCCGGCTCTAACCCTGCTTCAAGGGTCCGGGACGCCTCAGGCTCCGCCGGCGCGGTCTGCACTGGCGCGGCCTGGGCCAGCGCCTTTTGCCGTTCCGCCTCCTCGCGCTTGCGCCGGTCGGCCTCCTCGGCGGTCCGCAGCTCTTCTTCCATCTGGAATTTGAAGTCGTTGGAGGCCTTGCGGAATTCGTACATCAATTTGCCGATCTGGCGGCCAATCTGGGGCAGACGCCGCGGGCCGAACACCACCAGCGCCAGCACCATCAGAATGAGCGAGTCAGCCATTCCCAGGTTGGCAACCTCGATTGTCGGCGGCGTCACCATAGAGTGCAATGATACCTGCCCGTGCGCGGCGCTCACAAACGCCGGAGCCGGAGGCCAGCGAGGACTGCGGTACAATCGAAGTGATGGATGGGTCAGAGCCCGCCGGGTTTTTGGGAATCCGGCGGCGTAGCGACGCATCCATCTCTTAGAGGCCTGCAACAACCCCGTGGTTGGGGTTCTTCTTTTTGGGGCTTCCGCGGCACACCCCCTTTGCGGCGCGTGCGGTCGAACCCACGTTAAGAAGGAACAGCGCATCCACTGCAGCCTGGCTTGCTTTCAACATCCCCGTCCGCCGGACCCTTTGAGGCCGGCAGGACTGAAGGCGGAAAACAGTGACCCTGATTCTTGACGGCTCAATTGTGGCCTCGCCGGAGGCCCCGGAAGCTATGGGTCCAGAGGCGTGCAGCCTGGAAAACTATCTGGCCCTCCCCGACCACACCATGGACGAGCGCATCGCCCGGGCCCGCGCCAGGCTGGGGCAAACCACGGTGGTGCTGGGCCACCACTACCAGCGCGACGAAGTGATCCGATTTGCCGACTTTACCGGCGACAGCTACAAGCTTGCGAAGATCGCCGCCGCAACCGATGCGCGGTACATCGTCTTCTGCGGCGTCCACTTCATGGCCGAAAGCGCCGACGTGCTGAGCCGCGCCGGCCAGCAGGTGATTCTGCCCGACCTGAACGCCGGCTGCTCGATGGCGGATATGGCCGAGATCTCGCAGGTGGAAGCTTGCTGGGAGGCGCTGGCGCGCTTTTGCTCTTTGGACGAGATTGTTCCCATCACCTACATGAACTCGACCGCCGCAATCAAGGCATTCTGCGGCGAGAATGGCGGATTGGTGTGTACCTCGTCGAACGCGCGCGCGGCTTTCGAGTGGGCCTTTGCGCGCGGCAAGCGCATCCTGTTCCTGCCCGACCTGCATCTGGGCCGCAACACCGGGCACGCGATGGGGATTTCACTGGATCAGATGGCGGTGTGGGACCCGTGGGCCATTCAAGGCGGGCAAAGCAGGGACCGGCTCGAACAAACCCGCATCCTGCTGTGGAAAGGGCACTGCGCGGTGCATCAGCGGTTTTTGCCCGGCCACGTGGACCAGGTGCGGGCCAAATACCCCGGCATCCAGGTCATCGTTCACCCCGAGTGCCGCTTCGAGGTGTGCCAGAAAGCGGATGCACTGGGTTCCACGGAGCAACTGATCGCGCTGGTGGAGCAGGCGCCGGCCGGCTCGACCTTTGCCATTGGCACCGAGATTCACCTGGTGAACCGGCTGGCGCGGCGGTTCGCGGCGGAGGGAAAGAAGATCATCACCCTGGACGATACCGGCTGCCTGTGCACCACCATGTACCGGATCAGTCCGCAACACCTTGCCTGGGCGCTTGAAAACCTGGTCGAGGAGCGGGTGGTGAACCGGATCCAGGTCCGCCCCGGCGTCAAGCGGTGGGCGCGCGTGGCTCTCGACCGCATGCTGGAGGTTTGAGCTGGCCGAGGATGGGGCGGCTCCAGGCGGAATGAGCTGCGAAGAATGCCGGGATTGCGTGCGAAGCTTGCGGATGGCGTTCCGCGGGGGCTGGACGGGCCGCGGAAAAAGCGACTTGTTTACCTAAAAACCCTCCTCAGGGGCCAAACAAGCTGCGGAAAAACTCTCCGGAAGGGGCACGAAGTGTCAGGGCACGACTTCAGTCGGGCCGCAACCTGCCCCAAAATGAACGTGGGCTTTACAGGCTGCGGAAAAACTCGCCTCAATGGCGATTCGCAAGGGCCATGTAAAAGGGCACGACTTCAGTCGTGCCGCAAAGGTCGCAATAGGAACGTGGGCTTTACAGGCTGCGGAAAAACTCTCCGGAAGGGGCAAGAAGTGTCAGGGCACGACTTCAGTCGGGCCGCAAAGGTCGCAATAGGAACGTGGGCTTTAGCCCCTGCGGGACGCTTGCACACGCGATTCGCTCGCTGCTCTCCCTTTTTCCGCAGCCTGTCCAGGCCTTCCGGGGCGCCGCGCCGGCGTACCGCAAGCCCGCCCGGCTTTCCCGGTCGGGTAGTGTCCTAATTTGGATTTTGGCTTTCGGATTCATCTTCTGTGGTTGTTATGCTCAAAGGCTTCATCCTTTCCAGCCTCCCATCGATAAAGCCTCGGTACAAGTCCTGAAAGTGCTGGACTTGCTCCCTCTCCATGCAGTCCAGAAACTTGATATCTCCAGCGACAATGAATATCTTCCCCCATCCATCCAACTCGCTGATATCGACCACGCATTTTCCCGCAAATGGAAACGCGCTGTCATCATCGCTTTTTCGGGGAACAAGAGCAAAGTCGCAATCAATCTTGAACTTCCCTATCGAGTGAATATTGGGAGCGAGTTCGAATTCGACGCCTTTGATCGTTACCAAGTAATCGGTTTTGTTCAGAACTTCAAATTGAACCATGATCTCGCAGGGATTTTCGAGAGTACGAGGAATATTTATACCCAGAGGCACAACATTGACCCATTGACGCAGAGCGGCAGACTGAAGCGTAATTTGCTTTTCGGCAGATTGAGCCGCCTCGCGAGTCTCCCAGGCCTGCCAGACTATGCCCCCCAACGTGAGCAGAAGGAGCCAAGCAGTTATTCCTTCAGGCCATGCCAAGATTACGTTCCACCAGTACCGGCCGGGATGGCCTTGCTCTGCATCTTGGCTGGGCTGTACTTTACACGCGAGTTCAGCAGGAGCCGAGGCTGGTACGCTGGGCTGTGTGCATTTTATGTCGTAGCCCTCACCTACTGCGTGGCGCTGCTGATAGTAAACTGCCACCGCAATAGCTGCGACAAGCAGGACAGCAACAGCGGGTATCGCCAACCTCTTCAACATAATTCAGCAATTGTACCCCAAAAATACCTTGACTCGCTCTAATTACTGGGGTACACTTATTCAAGTGAGGCTTTATGGCGAACGTTCTCAATACCGATAAACAGATCGCAGTCATCGCGGCACTGTCTGAAGGGTCCAGCATCCGGGCAATCGAGCGCATGACCGGCGTTCACCGCGATACGATTATGCGCCTTGGCGTGCGAGTCGGACAGGGATGCAAAGCACTGATGGATTTCAAGTTGCAGAATTTGCCTTGCACTCGCCTTGAGTTGGATGAGATTTGGGGATTTGTCGGCAAGAAGGAAAAGCACAAGAAGATGGAAGACGGTTCCGCTGTCGGTAGCGTCTGGACGTTCTGTGCAGTCGATGCCGATACCAAACTCGTTCCCGCCTTCCGCGTCGGAGAGCGTGACGCCGCCACAGCGAACGCCTTCCTTGCCGATGTTGCGGGCCGGATGACTGGCAGGGTCCAAATCTCCACAGACGGCCTTAAAGCCTACGAGGCAGCGATTGAAATGTCATTCGGCGGGAATGCCGATTACGGCCAGATCATCAAAACTTACGGCCATGAGTCGATAGAAGGCCAGCGCCGCTATAGCCAGCCGGAATTCGTGTCCTCGGAGAAAAAGATCGTTGCCGGTCGCCCCGATATGGACCTGATTTCTACCAGCTACATTGAGCGCTTGAACGCTACGACCCGGCTGCACATGCGGAGGCTTACCCGCTTGACGCTGGCATTCAGCAAGAAGCGCGAAAACTTTGAGGCAGCAGTTGCGCTTCACTTCGCCTATTACAACTTTGTGAAGCGGCACAACACGCTCCGCTGTACCCCGGCGATGGCGGCGGGCGTCACGTCTTCATTCTGGAACGTCGGGGAGCTATTGGAGGCTACTGCATGGCCAGCATGATACCGCTGGAATTGAACTGGACAAAGCTCCGGGCTAAGTGTTCGGCATCTGCGATGTTCAAGAACCTTCAACTTGGCATTGAGAATGACATTGCGACGTTCAATAGCATACCAATGCGTTACCCACATGAGGGATTTGCCTCGGGCCTAACGTCTGATGGGAGCACCTTCATTGTCGCGCGAAGAGAGCGGATTGGACCTCGGGTGGTGTTCTTCATCAAAGGCGAAAAAATTGAAATACGAGATGAGGTAACAACCAAAAACTACGTTGCCTCCGTCACCCTGAATGATGAAGGACGCTGCAAATTGAAAATTGAAGATCGAGAAATGGAACTCTGGCAAGTGAGACGACTCGCGCTGGAATCCCTATTTTTCGGTGATTAAGGAAGCAAAGGATCGAGAATGACCCACATCGAAGAATTGAAGGACGTAATCCGCAAGCTGCACGGCGTTGAATCTGTCCACGTGGCCAGTGTCCCAGTCAAGGAAGTCTTCCAAGGAAAGACCGTCTGGGAAGGCATAGTGGAAGTCTTCACACTCCACGGGCACCCCAAGGCTAATACAGCCTACGCATGGAGCCACGCTACAGATGATCCAGACACGCCCAAGCGGAGCGTAACCGTCCTACATATCCCCCCGGCTGTTTCACCACTAACCGCTGTCCGGGTAGCGATCATGCAAGAGTTGAAGGAGTTGAGAGCCAATGCCGAACCAGAAGCCGAAGCCTAAGAAAGCCGGACGGCCCAAACTCCCCAAGGGAAGCGCCAAGGCCGGATTCCTGCGCGTCCGTATGACTGCGGATGAATTGAGAGCCATCGAAGCAGGAGCAAAAGCTAACCGGCAAACAATTTCGGAATTTGTTCGCAGCAAGCTACTTGCCATTCAGGAGGCATAAGCCTGTGGATTTCAAATTAGGGCAGTAATATACTTCGCAAAACAGGCTCAAAAAGATTTCCATTGACTCTTATCTAGGAGAAGCCTACGGTCGTTTTAGCAGCCCAGCCCCCAGTCACCTACTCTGCATCGCCCTTCCCGCCACCTGTGTTTCTAATCAGCAAGTCAGACAATTTCACAATGGGCTGGCAACGACCGGGAGGAATCCCGGCCCTGCGTAATCCGGTAACTTACGAACGTTCGTGGATGATGGCCCCGAATGGCTATTGGCCGGAATACGGTTTTGACGTGTAATCAGAGTAAGGTAAAAGCTTTTGCATTGGTTTGGGTCGGGGTCACTCCCGGCCCTTCTTTTTGCGCGCTGCGGTCCCGCTCCGACTAGAGCCTTGCGTTCGCTGCCATTCGGCCTCACGACGCTGCATCTCCTCTTTGGAGACGGTAAACGTCTTGCGCACAGCGTTATCGAATCGTTCGGCCTCGGTTTTGCCGGGAACGGCAGGTGGTGGCTGCGTTTTCATATCCATAGTGTAGCGCCAAGGAGTATCATCTTCCGCATGTCCTCCCCCACAATTTAAGGAGTGAGCTATGCGCATCATTGGGAAAATGGGTGGTCTGCTCGTTTCGATGTTTGCTGTTTTCGTATTCGGCCCTCTTGCGAAAGCACAGGCTGCCCCTGCGGGGTTTGGGGTGGGGCAAACGATCAAACTATCGGTGAAGGTTGAAGGGGCGGACGCTTCTCAGATATTCCAAGTTCGCATAATCGCACATCTGAAAACCAACTTCAAAGAAGGGCAACGGGACTTCCTGAATGCAATAGATGTATCCTCAGCGAAACAAATAGGGCCAAACACGTTTGAAGTTGATTATCCAGTTCTTGATAATCAGGCAGATGGCGACTATCTGCTTGACTCTATCCAAGTGACCGCAGATCACAACGCAAATATCGTCTTCGGTTACAGTGCAGGCGATTTTGATCCCCTTACTCTGCATGTCAGAAACACAAAAACCATCCAAAAGCCGCATGTTTCAGTTAGTGTGCTGCCGTAGGGTTGGCAATACACTTCATGCTCACGAAAAAGCCACTTTTCGTTTCTGGGTAGACTGTCATAACATAGCCATTTTGGAGACTCGACTGGATGAGTTTTCCAAATTCCGCAGTTGTGAAATGGGTCTGGCCGTGTTTGTCCATCAGGTAGCCGCCGGTCGAAGATGTGCAGGTTCCTGTCGTTGGAATCGGCTCAGATGGGAGAAGGCTGATCTCGACGGCAGGCTTTGTTACTTGTTGCGGTGTCTGTCCTGAATCAGATGGGATAAAAGTTGCGGCAACAAGAGCGACAACGGTTAACGCTAGACGCATATTCCCTCCTGTAATACACTTATGTGGAGGGCTACAACCAAGCTCTTTGGGTGTTCGAGCACCCGGAGGCTTCTACGGTTGGAAGTTCTCTAAATTCTTCTAGCGAATCGAGCTTACCCGAACCCTTCGGTGTGGCGGACTCTCTCCAGCGACATCATCGCACGGAGTCTCGCTTAAATGCAATCTTTCACTCTAGCCGACCCATCAATTTCAGAAAACAAAGAACTTTACGAATCTTTGACAGCAGATTACGCTGATTTCTGCGAACACATCTGCGACGATTCAGAGGCCGAAACAATGGAATGGGTTACCCCTCTCTTCAAGCGCGGCAGGGTAGATGCGGCAGGGCGAGCGCTTGTCTCGCCTAACACCGAGTACGATAAATTTGAGGAATCTCTTGCGATTATCAACAACTGGAGATCGGCTCATAGTCGCCCCCTTTACACTTTCAGATTCGGATTGAGACGCTACGCGGAAAGAATTGATCCGAACGTTCTAGTCGCTCAAAGAATCAAGCGATTGTCATCAATAATCTCAAAATTAGAACTGCGCCCGAGTATGAGACTTTCGCAGATGCAGGACATCGGTGGGTGTAGAGCCGTGGTCAATTCTGTAAAATCCGTCCAAGCCTTGCACGCTCGCTATAAGATTAGCGAAATAAAGCACAAACTCGTAAGCACAGATGACTACATCTCAACTCCAAAGATTTCTGGGTATAGGAGCTTGCATCTCGTATACAGCTATTTCAGCGACCGCAAGCAAACTCACAATGGTTTGAAAATTGAGGTCCAGATTCGCTCGCAACTTCAACATGCTTGGGCTACCGCTGTCGAAACTGTAGGAACATTCATCCGCCAAGCATTAAAATCCAGCATCGGCGAGGAAGATTGGCTACGCTTCTTCGCTTTGATGGGTACTGCTCTTGCAGAACGCGAGGAGTCTCCTCCGGTTCCGGGGACACCGGTCGAGCCCGTGGAGTTAAGGAACACATTACGCGCGTTCGCAAACCGTCTCGATGTTTGCGCTCGCCTCCAAGCGTACGGAGAGGCGCTACACAACATTGAAACGCTTACCGCAGATTCAGATTATTATCTGCTTGAACTGGACCCCTCTGCGATGCAAATAAAGGTCACAGGTTTCAAACAGAGAGAATTGACGGAAGCCACGATGCAGTACCTTGCCGTCGAAAAAAATATCAAAGGAAGCAACAGAGATGCCGTATTGGTTTCGGTGGACTCCATGACATCACTGAGGCGCGCCTATCCGAATTACTTCCTAGACACGAATCTGTTTGTGGAAGCAGTAAACCAAGCCATTGCATGAAGGCGGAAGCCTAGATCTTCTTCCGCCTCCCACGGCTCAAACGCAGAGGATTAGATTGATGGCCCTCCGACCTTGCCGGTGACCTCGGCATAAGTAAGGCGCTTGCCCACCATACCTCTCGTGGCAATATCGAACCGCTGCGCATCTGTCAGTTTCCGGTTGTTAAACCGAAAGTACTGCTCATCTAAGTAGCGGAACAGATGAAACGGTTCGATGCTCACATACGTTCCGTTAATGCCGCGCTTCAAAAGGCTCCAGAAATTCTCCAGTCCGTTTGTGTGTACGCGCCCATTGACGTATTCGACGGCGTGGTCAACGAATACGTGAAAGAAGTCTGATTCCAGACCGCGATAGGACATGAGAGCATCAGTGTAGAGCGCCGAGCACGCCTCTACATGCTTTTTGACTTCGGAGTGGAGTTCCTTCCTCTTGCGGCTGCTAATGACCATTGTACGAACGTCGCCACCACGCTCAAGCAATCCCATCACCGCGGTCTTATCCTTCCCGCCAGTCCCGGTAATGCGGCGCTCCCGTTTGCTCTTGTGCATATTCCGGGCCTTGCCACCGATGAAAGTTTCGTCAACTTCAACTTCGCCCGACAGTTTGCCGCTGGCATAATCGTCGCCCAACATCAGGCGAATGCGGTGGTCAAGGAACCATGCTGTTTTCTGGGTGACGCCAAGCGCGCGGTGAATCTCGTAGCTGCTCACGCCGTTCTTGCAGTTCACTACCATCCACATCGCCGTAAGCCACTTGTCCAAGCCGATGGGCGAGTCTTCCATGACAGTCCCGGTCTTCAATGTGAACTGCGGGGCAGTGTGCTTTTGACGGCAATGCCAGCGATTGTACTTCTCAAGAAACAGCACATTGTCGCTTCCACACTTTGGGCAGGTAACGCCATTCGGCCAGCGCCGCGCTACGAGGTACTCGCGGCAGTTGACCGGATTGGAGAAGTAGATAATGGCTTCTTGGAGAGTCTTCGGTTCCATGTATTAAGAATACCCGGATGGGGCTATTTTGTCAAGTATATTGTTGCCCAAATTAGGACACTACCCCCGGTCGGGATTGCCCGCCGCCGCGCTTATCCTCCTGTACACTGGAATGTTCAGGGCATGCATAACAAATATCCAATCGGAATTCTCGGCGCCACCGGCGCAGTCGGGCAGCGTTTTATCCAGTTGCTCGAAAACCACCCCTGGTTCCAGGTGGTGTGGCTGGCCGCCAGCGACCGCTCCAGCGGCAAGCCCTATGGCGAAGCCGCCAAGTGGCGCCTCGACACCCCGCTCCCCGAGCGCATTGCGCGCATGATGGTGTCGCCGGCCGAGCCGCCCACCGCGGCCCTTGGCGCGCCCAGAATCGTCTTCGCCGCCCTCGACGCCGCCATCGCCCGCGACCTGGAGCCGAATTTCGCCAACGCCGGCTGCGCCGTCATCTCCAACTCCAGCGCCTACCGCATGTCCGGCAACGTGCCGCTGGTGATTCCGGAGATCAACGCCGAGCACCTGCACCTTATCGAGGAGCAGCCTTCGCGGCGCGACTCCGGCGGCTACATGGTTACCAACCCCAACTGCTCCACCATCGGCCTGGTGATGGCCCTCAAGCCCCTCGAAGAGCGCTTCGGCATCGAGCAGATCCTGGTCACCACCATGCAGGCCGTCTCCGGCGCCGGCTATCCCGGCGTGCCCTCCATGGACATCCTCGGCAACGTGGTCCCGCACATCGGCAACGAAGAAGAAAAGATGGAGACGGAAACCCTCAAGCTGCTCGGCAAACTCGAACAAAACGGCGCTGCCTACACGGTTGTGCCGCTGGGGGCGCGCATCTCCGCACAGTGCAACCGCGTGGCCGTGGAAGACGGCCACACCGAGAGCGTGTCCATCAAGCTGGGCGGGAAACTGGGCCAGCCGGTGACCCGCGAAGACATCCTGGCCGCCTGGCAGGAGTTCCGTCCGCTGGCGGGAAAGGGATTGCCCACCGCACCCGATCAGCCCATCGAGTGGGCCAGCCAGAACGACCGCCCCCAGCCGCGCCTGGACCGCAACCGCGGCCACGGCATGGCGGTGACCGTGGGCCGGCTGCGGCCCTGCGGCGTGCTCGACTGGAAGTTCACCGTGCTCTCCCACAACACCATTCGCGGCGCCGCCGGCGCCGCCATCCTCAACGCCGAGCTGCTGGCCAGCCTGGGAAAGCTGGAGCCGGTGGCCGAAACCGCCGCGCGCGCCTAGGGAACCTCTGAATGCGTCGGCGTTTGAATGCGTCGACGTTTGAATGCGCCGACGATTGAATGCGCCGACGATTGAATGCGCCGACGATTGAATGCGTCGACGTTTTGAAAGGGCACGACTTTAGTCGTGCCGCAAGCGGCCGAGAGATGAGAGCGGGCTTTAGCCCCTGAGGGACACTTCTTGGAGGCTCTGCGCAAACTCCGGTTTTTTCCGCGGCCTGTTCGCTCCGGGCGAATTTCAAACCGGCCGCGAAACTGTCCGGAGCCCGCGCCGCTCCTCGGTTGAGCAATTGGGAACTTTCGCATGAGCCTGGTGGTGATGAAGTTTGGCGGCACCTCGGTCGAAGATCCGGCCGCCATCGGCCGCACCGCGGCCATTGTCAAAGGACGCCTGGCGCAAGGCAAGAGCCCCGTGGTCGTGGTCAGCGCCATGGCCAAGGTCACTGACCAGTTGCTGCGCGCCGCCGCCGCGGCCTCCCAGGGCGACCGCCCCGGCGCCCTGGCCATCAGCTCGCGCCTGCGCGCCCGCCATCGCGACACCGCCGCCGACCTGGTGAAGAAGCCCGGCGATAGCGCCCCGCTCATCGACCTCATCGACCGCAAATTCGACTCTCTCGACGAGATTCTGCGCGGTCTGTCCGCGCTCCTCGAGCTCACCCCGCGCGTCTCCGATCTCATCGTCAGCCACGGCGAGCGCATCTCCAGCCGCATCGTCGCCGCCGCCTTCCGCGAGCGCGGCATCGACGCCGTGCACGTGGACGCCCGCGAGATCATCGTCACCGACTCGGAGTTCCAGAAAGCCGCGCCGCTCGACCATCTCACAGAAAAGCGCGCCCAGGAAAAACTGCATCCGCTCCTCCGCCAGCACAAGGTCCCGGTGATGGGCGGCTTTATCGCCTCCAACGAGGCCGGCACCACCACCACCCTGGGCCGCGGCGGCTCCGACTTCACCGGCGCGCTGGTGGGCGGCGCGCTCTCCGCCGAGGCCATTGAAATCTGGACCGACGTGGACGGCATCATGACCACCGATCCGCGCATCTGCCCAGACGCCTTGCGCGTCAAGGTCATCAGCTTTGAGGAAGCCGCCGAGCTGGCTTACTTCGGCGCCAAGGTGCTGCACCCGGCCACCATTCTGCCGGCGGTCAAAAAAAATATCCCCGTGCTGGTGCTCAACAGCCGCAACGCCAAATGCGAAGGCACGCGCATCACTTCGCTGGCGCCGCACTGCAAGAGCCCCTTCAAATCCATCGCCGTCAAGAAAAAGCTCAGCATCATCGACGTGGTGGCCAGCCGCATGCTCATGACCCACGGCTACCTCAGCCAGATCTTCGAAATCTTCGACCGCCACAAATGCGCGGTAGACATGGTGTCGACCAGCGAGGTCAGCGTCTCGCTCACCGTGGACTCGAACTCCAGCCTGCCCGCGATCGCCGCCGACCTGAGCAAGCTGGCCGACGTGAAATATGAAGGCAGGAAGGCGCTGGTGTGCATGGTCGGCGAAGATATCCGCGGCCAGAACGGCATTGCCGCGCAGGTCTTCAACGCCATCCGTCACATCAACGTGCGCATGATCTCCCAGGGCGCAAGCGAAATCAACATGAGCTTCATGATCGAAGAAGACGACGCCGAAGAGGCCGTCCGCTCGCTGCACGCCGCCTTTTTTCAGCAGCCCGACCCCGAAATCTTCGACGTGGAAGCGAGAAACAGTGGAAAGTGAACAGTGGACAGTGGACAGTGGACAGTGGACAGTGGACAGTGGACAGTGGACAGTGGACAGTGAACAGTGGACAGTGCACAGCGCAAGATGAGTTGCGCCTGAATTCGTTCTCTTCATGCAGGAACTTGCGGCTGTGAATCGCCGATCGAGCAAATGAAAGTAACCAATTCCTTTGCAGGATGCGGGGCTTTAGATGGTGCAATCCTTTCGAGATTTGCTCGTTTGGCAGCGTTCGATGGATCTGGTTGTCCTTATCTATCGCCTTACGCACGCATTTCCACAGGAAGAGACATACGGACTCACCAGCCAGATCAGACGTTCCTCCATTTCGGTTTCATGCAATATTGCGGAGGGGCAGGGCAGAAACAACACCGGTGAGTTCCGCCAATTTCTCGGGATCGCGCGGGGTTCAAACTCCGAGCTGCAAGCTCAGATTGAAATCGCCCGTCGGCTGCAGTTCGGAGACTCGAGATTGCTCAACGAGGCCGAAGGGCTGTCCCATGGAGTGGGGAAAATGCTATTTTCAATGCTGGAATCGCTGAAGAACACCAAGCGCTGATCACTGTTCACCGTCCACAGTCCACCGTCCACCGTCCACTGTTCACGGTCCACTGTCCACTGTCCACCGTCCACCGTCCACTGTCCACTGTTCACTGTCCACTGTCCACTGTCCACTGTTCACGGTCCACTGTCCACTGTTCACTGTCCACTGTCCACTGTCCACTGTCCACTGTTCACTGTCCACTGTCCACTGTCCACAGAGGAACCATGCTCATCCTCGTACTCGGCAAAGGAAAAACCGGCTCGCTGGTGGCTGAAGTGGCCCGCCAGCGCGGCCACGGCGTGCGCGCCCTCGACATCTACGAAAACGAGCACGCCTCCGCGCTCACCGCGCCCAGCCTGGCCGGCGTGGACGTGGTCATCGACTTCACCGCTCCGGAAGCGGCCGTCGAGAACATGCGCGCCGTGCTCGCCCTCGGCGGCCGCATCGTGGTGGGCACCACCGGCTGGTACGCCCATCTCGACGAGTTGAAGTCCAAGGCGCAAAAGCGCGGCGCGCTTCTCTACGGCACCAACTTTTCCATGGGCGTGCAGAAGCTCTTCCGCCTCACCGCCGAGCTGGCCAGGCTCGAAGGCTACCAGTTCTCGATCGCCGAGACCCACCACGTCTCCAAGCTGGACGCGCCTTCAGGCACCGCTCTCACGCTCAAGGAGATCCTTCAGGCCGCCCACCCCGGCGTCGAGATCCCGGTTACCTCGCATCGCGTGGGCGACGCCAAGGGCGAGCACATCGTCACCGCATCGAGCGAGGTGGACGTTTTGGAGATTCGCCACGACGCCTACTCCCGCCGCGGCTTCGCCCTGGGCGCAGTCCGCGCCGCCGAGTGGCTGCAAGGCAAATCCGGCGCCTGGGAGTTTCGCGAAATCTTCGACCGGTTGTAGGCAAGCGCCTCAAGAAAGATTTCGCGGGCAGAGATCCGGCCATCCATTGATTACGAACGGGTCATTTTCCCGGCGAATGCCGTTTTCACCCCACCGGCTTCAATGTATAGTGCCCCTATAGCTTCATCAATGGATGTGCCGCTGACCCCGCCTCCGGGAGGGCCCCAATCCGTGCTCAAACTCCGGAAGTCGCTGCTCGGTATCTTTGCCTACGTCGCCGCGGTTTTTGCTTTCGCTTCCCTGGGCACCGTACAGCATCTTTTCAGCTTCGCGCATACCGCGAACGAGTTCCCCCCCGACCGCAACCTCTCGCCGGCGATCGTGCTGTGGTCGCACGTGCTGGTCGCGCTCGGCGAATTGATTCTGGTGATCCCGCCGTTCATCGCGTTCTTCTACGGGATGGCGTGGTGGAAGATCAGGAAGGGGCGGCCGTCGGGCAGGGGGTGGGCGATCGCGGCCAGCGCCTTCATGCTGCTGCAGGCCGTGCCGCTGAGCGTGGTGACCTACTATACGGCCGTTTACGCGGCCCGCAGGTCCGGTGGCTGGAGCGTCTTCGCGCTCATCGATTGCGCAATGCTGGCGCTGGGAGCCGTAGGGCTGGCGGCGTTCCTGCCGCGCACCGCGATGGAGGCTCCGGTGGCGCCGGCCCGGCCGCCGCGCGTCTCCGGCGACGGAACCAGCGGCATTCTCGATAGCCTTGCCTGGCTCTTCGTCGTTGCGGGGTACTGGCTTGGATGGTCGTGGCTGGAAAAGTGGGCAGCCGCACAGGGCATTCCTTTTTCCATGGGGCTCGGATATTGGGTTCAGTTCCTGGTTGCGGCATTGATTGACACCGCGCTGCATGAGGCCGGCCACGCAAGCGCGGCGCTGGCGCTGGGAATGAAGCTGCGCGCGTTTGTGGTGGGACCGTTCCAGTGGCGGATTCGCGCGGGCCGATGGAGATTCCAGCTCGCGCCCACCAGGATGTTTGGCGCGGGCGGCGCCACCGGTGTGGTTCCCACAGACCCCAGGCAGGCGCGTTGGCGCGAAGTCTGCATGATTGCCGCCGGGCCTGTGGCCAGCCTGATCACCGGGGTTGTTGCGCTCGCCGCGGCGCTCACAGCGGTGGGACGGCCTTACCAGGCGTATTGGCAGTTTCTTGCGCTGCTGGGCCTGTTCGGGCTGCTGGCGTTCTGCGCCAACCTGATTCCCATGCGGCCGGAAGGGTTCTACTCCGACGGTGCAAGGATTTATCAGCTTCTTTCCGGCGGCCCATGGGCCGATCTCAGCCGCGCAACCTCGCTTGCCGGCGCCACGCTGGTAACCGCGCTGCGGCCCAGGGACTACGACATCGCGGTGATCGAGCGGGCATCGCAGCGATTTACGCACGGGGGCCAGGCGCTGTGGCTGCGGCTGCTTGCCTCCTCGCACTATCTCGATTGCGGCGACAGGGCGCGGGCCCGCCAGGCAGTGGCCGATGCGGAGGCGATCTATCGCAACTCGGCTCCGGATTTGCCCGCAGGCCTGTACGCAGTGCTGGTCTTCGATGCGGCATACATCGCCCGCGATCGAGCGCGCGCGCGGGAGTGGTGGGAGAGCATGGAAGCCAAAGCGCCGCACGACTTCGAGGTGGACTACTGGCTGGCGAAGGCAGCGCTGGAGTGGATCGAAGGCCGCGGCGGCGAGGCGCGCCAGTCGTTGCTCCATGCAGAAGAGGAGACGCAAAAACTTCCGGCAGCCGGAGCGTATGAGTTTGACCGCTCTCGCTGCGCGCTGCTGAAACAGGCGCTGGCCGAGCAGCCTGCGGAAGAAGAGATGCCGGTTGCGGCCGCGAAGTAATTCCCTCCGCCACAACCGGAGGCTCTACGATTGCCGGAGCCTCAAAAAGCCTGAACCAACCCTCGATCCTCCGCCGTGCGGGTGTAGTTCCATCCATCCTGGAATTGCCGTAGACTTGTTTTGGCTGCCCTGGATCGGCGCGTGCCAGCGCGCATCGGGCGGCTGGTTAGCAATGTGCGGAAGTGGTGAAATGGCAAACACACTAGCCTTAGGAGCTAGCGCCCAAAAGGCTTGCGGGTTCAAGTCCCGCCTTCCGCACCACATCTCCCTGGAACGGGGTTTCTGATTGGTTGTTCACGCATGAGCTTGGGTGCCCCAGGTTCGGCGCGTACTTGTCTTTGCGCCTAACCTGGGATAGCAAGACCCCAATCGACAACACGCAAATCGCCCGGTCACAAACCTGGCTGCGTAAATGAATTCTTGAAAAAGCTCGAAGTGTCGGCGCACGACATTACAGCTCGCGGAAAAATCCTTCCGGAAAAAGCACGAAGTGTCAGGGCACGACTTCAGTCGTGCCGCAAGACGAGCAATACGAACGCGGGCTTCAGCCCCTGCCCAATCGCAGCCATCCCTCGGCGCTTCACCGCGTAGCCGCCCACATGTGATAGCTGTTGCACAGGAATTGTCCGCCCAGAACCAGCAGCCACAGCCATAGAACAAAACGCAGCGGACGCCGCGGAATGTACGCGCTCAGCAGGGTCCCTCCAATCGCTCCGGCAATCCCGCCGGCGACCAGTTGCATCAGCAACTGCGGGTTCGCCGGCCCTGAGAACCAGTGCGCGCCGCTGCCGATGAGCGACACCAGAAAGCCGAACACAATGTCCGTTCCCACCACCTGCGCGGGCGCAAGCGGTGTGAGGCCCAGCAAGGCGGCGCTGCCCAGCGCGCCTGCGCCGGCTGAGGAAAATCCCACCTCTGCGCCCACCGGGAACATCAACCACGCCAGCAGCGGGCTGCGGTCCCGTGCGTCGCCATCCTGCCGCATGGGCCGGAAGGAATAGAAAATCTGCCAGCTCGCCGTGCTCACCAGAATCACGCCCAGAATCGCGTTGAGCGTGTTGGCCGATCCGGCGCTGACCAGGTGCTGCAGGATCAGAGAGCCCACCAGCACGCCCGGCGCGCCGCCCAGCAGCATGTAACCCAGCGTCCTCCAGGCCACATTGCCGCGCGCGATCTGCGCCGGCGCCAGGATCAGCTTCACCGCCGTCGCAAACATCAGTCCGATGCTCACCGCAACCGGCGCGGGTACGCCCAGAAACAGCACCAGGATGGGCACGGTGATGGTGCCCGCGCCCACCCCCGTGAGCGCGATGAACAGCGCAATTAAAAATCCAATACCGTATTCCATCCCTAGTCCCTATTCCCTAGTCCCTAGTCCCTAGTCCCTAGTCCCTAGTCCCTGCCTCACCGCGCCGCCTGAATATGAATGCCGCATTCCACCTTGCGTCCGCCCCAGCGCCCGGAGCGCGGATCGTTCGGATCGAGCGGCAGCGTGGTGCATGGCTCGCATCCAATCGAGGAGTAGCCGCGCTCGTAAAGCGGCAGCAGCGGAATCTCCAGCTCCTCGCATGCGTACCACACGTCGCGCGTGGTCCACGCAGCCAGCGGCGCAATCTTCAGCACCTGCTTGCCGCCCGGCAGCGAGAACAGCGCGCTCTCTTCCAGGGCCGCGCGGCTCCTCGCCTGCTCGCGCCTGAGGCCGGTGAGCCATACGCGATATCCGGCCACGGCCTTGAACAGCGGTTCCACTTTGCGCAGTCCGCAGCAGCGGTCGGGCGCCGATTGATAAAGAATTCCGAACTCCGCCTCCTGCTCGGCCACCGTCTTCTCCGGGAGCAGGTTGATGAGGTTCAGATTCCACTCCTTCGCCATGCGGTCGCGATAGGCGTAGGTCTCGGCGAAGTGGTAGCCGGTGTCGAGAAACAGGATCGGCATCGCCGCATCGAGCGCGATGGCCAGCTTGGTCAGCAACACGTCCTCAGCCTGGAAGCTGCACGTCAGGCAAACGTCGCCGTTCGCCGTCACCTCGCGCGCAAGCACATCGCGCACCGCATCCAACTTGGTCTTTACTTCCGCGGCGATTTCGACTGCGCCCATCAAAGGCCTGCCCTTTCTGAGGAGACGAAGATGCCCGCGCGATGCAGCAGTTGGTGCACCGCGGCAACCGCGTGCATCGAGTCGTCCGCGTCGAGCTCCATCTGCTCGCCTTCGGCGCGCGCCGTAAGCGTCGCGTTTTCGCCGGCTCGCACCACCAGCGCCAGCAGGCCTGACCGGATCAGCATGCCGGTCACCGCCTTCAGCAGGCTGGGATCGAACAGAAACGCGTCGTCCCCGGCGTTCACTCGGCTCGAAACAACGCCCACCGCAAACAGAGAGCGCTCGATCGAATCGATCAGTCCCGCCGGCCCTGAAACTTCCAGCACGCCGCCGCGGTGTCCCCAGCGCGCTTCTCTCTCGCCCGCGGTCACCGGCCCCCAGGTTCCGGCTTCGTCGTCGCCGTCGGTCACGTAGGCTGAAGCCGCGGTCACCATGCCTGCCGCGGCTGTCGAATTCGTCTCCGGATCGATGAGGATGAACGCGCCCGTGCCGCGGTTGTCGCTGTATAGATCGAGCGCCATGGGACGCAGGAGATTCAGCGAGACCGCGCCGATGTCGTTCATGTTGAGCGTCTGCGCCGGCTGGCGCGTGAGCGCCGCAAGGTCGGTGCGGAAATCGATCGAGGACAGATACACCGGAACCGTGTGGCTGGTGTGCTTCAACAGGTAACGGCGATTCACGTCCAGCGGCCTCTGATCCATCCACACCAGCGCGGCCTTTGCGCTGCGCGCCACCGTCGCCTGCGCCTGCTCCTCCACAATCAGGTCGCCGCGGCTGATGTCCAGTTCGCGGTCCAGCACCAGCGTCACGGAGAGCGGCGCCGCGGCTTCGTCCAGGTCGCCGTCCCAGGTCACAATGCGCTCCACCTTCGCGCTCCGCTTCGAGGGCAGCACCGTGATCCGGTCGCCGGGGCGAATCGTCCCTGAAGCAATCTGCCCCGCAAAGCCGCGGAAGGTGTGATCGGGACGCAGTACCCGCTGCACCGGAAAACGAAAAGGTGCAGTGCGCGTGTCTTGCGAAGAGGGCAGCGATTCCAGCAGCTCGAGCAGAGTCGGGCCTTTGTACCATGGCATGGCCTGCGAGCCATGAACAATGTTGTCGCCCTTGAGCGCGCTCACCGGAACGAACTCCGCCTCCACGGGATTGCCGGTTTCCTCGGCAATCCGATCGAGAACCGCCCTGAAATCGGCCTCGATGGCCCGGAAGCCGCCTTCGTCGTAGCCGGTCAAATCCATTTTGTTCACCGCCACCAGCACCTGGCGCACGCGCAGCAGCGACGCGATGTAAGCGTGGCGGCGCGACTGGATCAATACCCCCTTGCTGGCGTCGATCAGCACGATGGCCGCATCGGCCGTGGACGCGCCGGTGGCCATGTTGCGCGTGTACTGCTCGTGGCCCGGCGTATCCGCGATGATGAATTTGCGCCGCGCGGTCGAAAAATAGCGGTAGGCCACGTCGATGGTGATGCCCTGCTCGCGCTCCGCCCGCAGCCCATCCGTCAGCAGCGCGAAATCGATCTGTCCCGGCGCCGTGGTCCCCTTCCCTTCGATCGAGCGCACCTGGTCTTCGTACACCGATTGCGTGTCGTAGAGCAGCCGTCCAATCAGCGTGGACTTGCCGTCGTCCACGCTGCCCGCCGTCGAGAAGCGCAGCAGGTCCTTCTCGCGCTCCTGCTCGAGAAATGCCTCGATCTCGAATTTCCTCTCTTCGATCTCCACAACCGCCAAACCCGCCTCCCAACCCACTCGTTCCCAAGTTCCCTCAGTCCCTCAGTCCCTATTCCCTATTCCCTCAGTCCCTCAGTCCCTAGTCCCTCAGTCCCTCAGTCCCTCAGTCCCTAGTCCCTCAGTCCCTATTCCCTATTCCCTATTCCCTATTCCCTAAAAATACCCTTCCCTCTTCTTGATCTCCATCGACCCCTCCTGGTCGTGATCGATCACCCGATTCGCCCGCTCCGACGATCGAAACGAAATCAGCTCCGCGATGATGGCGGGGATGGTGTCGGCATCGGAGCGAATGGCCCCGGTGCACGGGCTGCAGCCCAGCGAGCGCAGCCGCGACTTCACCATCTGTGGCTGCTCGCCCTTGCGCGCAACAAATGCCTGCTCAATGGGAAGCAGCGCCTCCTGGCCCGCGCCCATGGGGCGCACATACATGGGCCGTTCCTTGGCGAAATAGAGATCGACAACCGGTATTTTTTCCTCGTGGATGTACTGCCACACGTCCATCTCCGTCCAGTTCGAAAGCGGAAAAACCCGGATGCTTTCGCCGGGATGAATGCGCGCGTTGTAAAGGTTCCACAGTTCGGGGCGCTGATTCTTGGGGTCCCATTGTCCGGCGCCGTCGCGGAATGAGTAGATGCGCTCCTTGGCCCGCGACTTTTCTTCGTCGCGCCGCGCCCCGCCAAAGGCCGCATCGAATTTGTAATGGCTGAGAGCATCGAGCAGCGCCTGCGTCTTCAGCAGCCCGCAACAGCGCTTGGTATCGAGCACAATGGGATTGGTGCCCGCGGCAATCGCCCCTTCATTGCGCCACACCAGCAGCTCCGCGCCGATGGAGCGCGCCATCTCGTCGCGGAAGGTGAGCATCTCGGCAAACTTGAATCCGGTATCGATGTGCAAAAGCGGAAACGGAATCGGCGCGGGATAAAAAGCCTTCTGCGCCAGCCGCAGCATCACCGACGAGTCTTTGCCGATCGAGTAGAGCATCACCGGCCGCTCGAACTCCGACGCCACTTCGCGCAGGATATGAATGCTTTCCGCCTCCAGCAGGCGCAGATGGCTCAGGCGCTTGGTTGCCTTTGCGCGTGTGGGCGGCGAGGTTAAGGGTATTTCGCTTTCCGCGACTGGCATCGAAAACCTCTTTGCTTCAGGAGTGTGTGCTGAAGGCCGGCACGGCGCGAAGACAGACCCGGCGGTCAGCTACGGGTGCGTCTTCTGGATCGATTGTGCTCAGGAGATCGGAGACTAGCGCATACACCCGTCGAAGATGTTCGACAGGCGACAACAGGAGCGGCGTTGCGAGGCGCTAACCATGACTTGAATGATAGTAGCAAACCCGGATAAAAGACGCAATCCGCACCCCACCGGGTCCACGTGCCCGCTTCCCCGCCCACGCTCATCTACCATCGGATCAGCGACCCATGCCCGCCAAGCCAAAACTCGGACAGAATTTGCTCGTCGACCCGCAAGCCGCCGCGCGCATCGCCGCGGCGCTGGGCGATGTGGCCGGCCGGACGGTGGTTGAAATCGGCCCCGGCCGCGGCGCCATCACCGGCGCGCTGGCCGCGCGCGCGGGCCATCTGCTGGCCGTGGAGCTGGACCCCGACTTCGCCGCGGAATTGCGTCGCAATTTCCCCCCGGAGCGCGTGACCGTCGTCCAGCAGAACGTGCTGGCCTTCGATTTTGCCGCGGCGTCGGCAATCTCCGGCCATCGGCTCTCCGTAGCCGGCAATCTTCCCTACTACATCACCTCGCAAATTCTCCTCAAGCTGGCAGCCAGCCACGCGGCCCTGGACTTCGCGGTGCTCATGGTGCAGCGCGAGGTGGCCGACCGCATTACCGCCGCGCCCGGCTCGCGCGATTACGGCCTGCTCTCGGTCACCGTGCAGATCTACGGCCCCGCCGAGCAGCTTTTCACCCTCCCGCCCTCGGCCTTTTCTCCACCCCCTGACGTCTACTCCACCGTCTTTCGCTGGCGTTTTCAGCCGCGGTTTGCTGAGCTGGGCGTTGACCCACGCGGCTTCTTCCCATTCCTGCGCCAGGCCTTTGCGCAGAAGCGCAAGACGCTGCAAAACAATCTCCGCGCCGCCGGCATTGAGCCCCAAACCGCGGCCGCAGCCATGAGCCGGGCCGCGATCGACCCCCGCGCCCGCGCCGAGGCGCTCCCGGTCGAGTCCCTTGCCGCGCTCTGGCGTTTCCTCCAAGCCCCTGCGCGTAAGCTATAAGAGAGCCGCGCATAAGGCGCGAAACCGCACTTTGCGCCCACCTTCGAGAAGCCCCGCGCCGCGTTTGCGCATCTTGTTGGAAGAAAGCCATGAACCCGACCACCGAGCTGGCCCGCCATCACGCCTTCGAAGAGACTCTGCTCAGCGCCCGCCGCACCATGCTGATGAGCGAGATTCTCAAGCTGGCCATCGACAGCTTCAAGGCCAGCAAGACCCGCTTCGCGCTCACCGCGCTGGGCATGGTCATCGGCACCGCGTCGGTCATCCTGGTGGTCACCATCGGCATGACCGGCAAGCGCTACATTCTTCAGGAGCTCCAGAAAATCGAAACCAACTCCGTCGAGCTGGAATATGCCGGCGGTGGAACCACCGCGGCCGAACGCGTGCTCTATAACGACTACCTCACCCGCGACGATGAGAAGGCCGTCGACGAGCAGCTTCCCGGCGTGCAGTATTCGTCGCCGGTCGTCTCCATGCACAACCGCATCAGCTTCGGCGGCGGCGTGGTGAAAGACACGCTGATTCTCGGCGTGAGTCCGGATTACCAGCACATTCGCAATCTGATTGTCACCGAGGGCCGGTTTCTTGACGACACCGACGACGCAGCCCATCTCCACTGCGCCGTCGTAACCCAGCTCTTCGCCAGGGAGCGCTATGGCAGCGACGATGAAGCGGTCGGGCAGACCTTCGAAGTCCAGGGCATTCCCTTCACCATCATCGGCGTCTTCAGGGAAAGCGTGGACGACTTCGGCGAATCGGAGATCGCCGACCAGACCATCCTGATTCCGTTTTCCGTGGCCCGCTACTTCACCGGAACCGAAAATGTGCACCAGATCTACTTTTCCATGCGCAATATGGACGAGGTTCCCGACGCGGCCAATGAGATCCTCCGCATCGTCCAGTCGCGGCATCGGCCCAACTCGGTTTACAAAACGCAAACCCTCAAGCAGATGCTCACCATTGCCGGGGAAATCGCGGACGCTCTCACCGCGGTGCTGGTGCTGGTGGCCGCCGTCACGCTGGCCGTGGGCGGCGTGGGCATCATGAATATCATGCTGGCCAACGTGCGCGCCCGCATCCGCGAAATCGGCATCCGCAAAGCGCTGGGCGCAACCTACCGCGAGGTCAAGCTGCAGTTTCTCACCGAGGCGGTCATCATTTCGCTCACCGGTGGAATCGTGGGCACCCTGGTCGGCCTGGCCCTGCCGCTGTCGATCCGCTTCTTCACGGACTACAAGCTGCCGTTCTCCTGGTGGTCGGTTTTCATTGCCCTCACCGCGGCCACGCTGGTCGGCGTCATCTTCGGCACCGTCCCCGCCACCCGCGCGGCGCAATTGGATCCCGTGGAGGCGCTCAAGTATGAATGAACTCGATCGCGCCGGCCGGAACGGCGCCAAAGAAGAAGGGGCGGTCATACACGGAGAAGGAGTAGAAGAACAAAGTCCGCGCGGACCCAACCTCACCCTGCTCTACTCTCTCATCGCGCTGGCCCTGCTCGCGGCCATCGCCTTCGCGGCCCTGATTGTGCTCCCCTTCTACCGCAGGCGGTAGCCGGACTCGATTTGCCGACCGGCTACTTCAAACCATCCTCGCCCCGCGCCGCCTCGGCCCGCTCCCCGATGAGGACCGGTATTCCATCCACCAGCGGATAAGCGCGCCCGCACTGCACGCAGACGATTCGTTCCCCGTCCAGCCGCAGATCGCCCAGGCAAACCGGGCAGGCAAGCTGTCCCAGAACACTCGCGTCAAATTTCAACTGAGGAACGCGCATGGCAGCCATGAAATCTGCCGATCACTGACCCCTGACCCCTGACCACTGTCCACTGACCACTGTCCACTGTCCACTGTCCACTGTCCACTGTCCACTGTCCACTGTCCCCTGTCCACTGTCCACTGCTCACTGGATCGTCGCGTCCACCCCGTCCGGACGGCTCGCGGCAGGGCGCTTGGGACGGCTGGCAAACTCCTGTTCGATGCGCTCGTTGGTTCCTGCCCGCGCAAACTCGTAGGCCACGCGGATGCCGTTATAGATCGCGTTGTCGTTCGAGGAGCCGTGCCCGATGATGCACACGCCGCGCACGCCCAACAGCGGCGCGCCGCCATATTCGGTATAATCCAGCGCGCGGCGAAAGTCGTTGAACGCGCGCCGCGACAGCAGCGCGCCCACCTGCGCCGTCACCGTGCGGGTGAGCGAGGCGCGCAGCACGTCGCGCACAAAGCGCCCCACGCCCTCGCTGGTCTTCAGCGCCACATTGCCCACGAACCCATCGCACACAATCACGTCGGCGTGGCCGTTGAAGATATCGCGCCCCTCCACATTGCCGATGAATTGGATGGGCAGCGCCTTGAGCAGCGGAAACGCCTCGCGGGTCAGGTCGTTGCCCTTGGTCTCTTCTTCGCCGATCGAAAGCAGTCCCACGCGCGGCTGCTTGATTTTGAGCACGCTGCGCGCGTACATTTCGCCCATCACCGCGAATTGCTCCAGGTTATGCGCCTTGCAGTCCACGTTCGCGCCCACGTCGAGCAGCACGCACGGAACCCCTTTGGCCGTAGGCATGGGCGTGGCCAGCGCCGGACGGTCAACGCCGGGCAGCGCGCCCAGCACCATCTTCGCCGTAGCCATGGCCGCGCCGGTGTTGCCCGCGGTCACAAAGCCCGCCGCTGTGCCGTCGCGCACCAGCTTCAGGCCCACGCGCATCGAGCTGTCGCGCTTGGTGCGCACCGCGTGCGCCGCCTTCTCGTCCATGCCGATCCGCTCCGAGGCATGGTGAATCACGATGGGCAGCTCTTCGTTTTCCAGGTGCTCGTCCAGCAGGTCGTGCAGCTCCGGCTCCGGCCCCACCAGGTGAACCCGCACCGGGAGCGCGCGGCAAGCCAGGATCGCTCCGCGAATCTCCGGCTCGGGAGCCTTGTCGGAACCGACGGCGTCAAGCGCAATGTCGTAGAGCATAGCTCCCGATCTTACTTGGCTGCTTCTTTTACGTCCAGAACGGCGCGGCCCTTGTAGGCTCCGCACTTGGGGCAGGCGCGATGCGGCAGCTTTTTCTCGTGGCAATTGGGGCACTCGGAGAGCCCGACAGCGGTGAGAAAGTCGTGGGAGCGGCGGAGCGCGGTGCGGCGCGTCGAGTGGCGCCTTTTCGGATTCGGCATGGCAATTCCTTTCGTGTCCTCGCCCGTTTCAGTCTCGTCTGGCCTCAGACCGTAAAGGTCTTTACTGCCATTTGAAGCAGGCGCGACACCCAGAAGCTTTTGGGGGTCATTGGTCCGGCACGAACTGGGGTGCCCCATCCATTCCGCGTTCTTTGCGGAATGGGTGGGAACGCACGATCTCGGGTGCCCCATCCATTCCGCGTTCTTTGCGGAATGGGTGGGATAGCACGATCTCGGGTGCCCCATCCATTCCGCGTTCTTTGCGGAATGGGTGGGATAGCACGATCTCGGGTGCCCCATCCATTCCGCGTTCTTTGCGGAATGGGTGGGATAGCACGATCCCCTTGCGTTCCCGCCAAACCTCTCGCTTTTCAGGACTTGATCCGGCTGCGCAACCCACCCAGCGCCTCCCAGCGGGGGTCGCTCTTACCCGTTTCGCACGAACAGGGCTGGAGATTGCGGTTGGCGCCGCAGTGCGGGCAAAGTCCCTTGCAGTCGGGCTTGCACAGCGTCCTGACCGGCAGGGACAAAAGCACCTGCTCGCGCAGCACATCTTCAAGCGCAAGACTGTCTTTTTGATAATAACCGATTTCGGTTTCGGGCGCTGTTATCGAGCGCTCGGGCGCGCCGGCGTCGGCCCCCAACGGCCGGAAGATCAAGTCGAAATCCGAAGCCAGCGCAATCTCCACCGGCTCCACGCAGCGCGCGCAGGGAACCTCGAACTTCCCTGAAAATCCGCCCCTGAGCCGGATGTCGGCCACAATCTCCTTGGGACCGCGGTGCTCGTGGATCACTTCCGCCCGCCCCGAAGCCGCCAGCGGCCCAATCTGCCCGGCATCCTCTCCGAAATCGATCGTCCCCGGCGCCAGCTCCAGGTCGAATTCAACCGGCTCCCGCTCCAGCTCGCTAACCTTGAACTCCATACTCTGAGGGTAAAGCAGAAAACACGCATCGGGGAATAGCAGTGCGGCTTCCACCTCGGCTCACTTGGAACGGTACGGGCCTCAAAGCCCGCAGGAAAACTCCACGGAAGAGGCACGAAGTGTCAGGGCACGGCTTTAGCCGTGCCGCCCTTCGCGAAAAAAACGGAGGGAGGCGGGGGTTTCAACCCCCGCGTAAAGCCAGCAGGACGAAGGCGGGGCTTCAGCCCCGGACGGACGTTTTCCCTGGGCCTTGGCAGGAATCTAGCCTCATTCACCAGCCTCTTCAGCCGTGCCGCCCTTCGCGAAGAAAAACGGAGGGAGGCGCGGGTTTCAACCCCCGCATCGCGTTCAACCACTCCGTCGTGAGCCACCACTCGCCGCCGCCCTCCCACACTGTGAACCGCGCACAAACCAAAGTATTGCCACTTTATAGGGATAGGCTTCCCCCGCCACTGCTGCGCTACCATCGCATCATTGTTCAAGTTGAATCCGGAGCCATGCGAGCGGCCGGCAAATCCCCCGGCGGTCCGAAGATGCATCGCTTCGGCCCGCATTTCTGTCGTCCGCCGCTATGCACCGTGAGCCCCCGACGGGGATGCACGCGCCACGCCGGCTGAAGCAGCGCTGGGCTGTCTTTCTTCCTGCGTGCCGCAACTCAAGTTTGAATCAGGGTCGGAAGATCCGCGGCGGTTCGGGGGTGCGTGATCGCGGCGGTGTTTTCCGGGCGGCCTCGGGGGAGGCCGTTACCAGGCGGATCTGAATCCATGAAAGCTTAGGGCGTTCAGATCCGCCTGTTCTATCTGCTGCCCGTCTCACTTCCCGCAACTCAATTGCACAAAAGCCCACCCGGACCGGCCTCCGCCCATCCCGCGCTTCAAGATAAAATCCTATCGATTCAATGCGGATTCACATTGAAAGACGCCGGCGGATTGCCGCGAATCCCGCCTCGCCCCAACCGAATCCAATCCGGTATCATCGCTCTTGGCGGCTCCACGCCCGTCATCCTGACTGAAAAAACCCCGTAACCTGAGGCGCCCTCACATGAAACGGATTGGTTCGCTTGCATTTTGCGCTGCTTTAGCGGGCGCACTGCTTCCCCTTGGGCCGCTTTCTGCCCAGCAAACCCTCACCGGGCCCGCGGCTTTCGCCGACTGGAGCCAGCAGAAGCCGGGCGTGATGCGCAAGATCACCGCCGCCGATTTGCCCGCGCCCTTCGCCTCCGAGTCCGTCGACAATGGCCCCACCGTCATCAGCCGTCCGAAAGATGCCTGGCCCATCGCGCCGGCCGGCTTCAAAGTCCAGCTTTACGCCGGCGGCGACGCCGCCACGCCCATGCAGCGCTCTGACGACACGCGCGCAACCTATGCTCCGGCGTCCGGCACCTTTGTCATGCCGCGCGTCCTGCGCACCGCGCCCAACGGCGACCTGTTCCTTGCCGATTCGCAGGCCGGGTCGATCTTCGTCTTGCGCGGCGTAACTCACCAGGGCGCGGCCCAAACCGTCAGCGAGTTTGCCTCCGGCCTCGACCATCCTTTCGGTATCGCCTTCTATCCCGCCGGCCCAAACCCCCGCTACATCTACGTCGGCACCGCCACGCAGATCGTCCGTTTTCCTTACCAGCCGGGCGAGCTCAAGTCTGAAGCCGCCACGCCCCAGATCGTCGTGCCCGACATTCCCGGCTATGCGCAACTGCGCGGCGGCGGCCACTGGACGCGCGACGTGGTCTTCTCCGCCGACGGCCGGTTTATGCTGGTCTCGGTGGGCAGCGGTTCGAACATCGACGATCCCGACACCCACCCCCGCGAATTCCACCGCGCCGACGTGCTCGAATACACCCCCGATGGAAAATTCGTCGAGGTCTACGCGCACGGCATCCGCAACTGCGTGGGCGAGGCCATCAACCCCACTACCGGCCAGCTCTGGTGCTCCACCAACGAGCGCGACGCGCTGGGCAGCAATCTGCCTCCCGATTACGTCACCCACATTGAGGAGGGCGGCTTCTATGGCTGGCCGTGGTACTACATCGGCAGCCACAAGGATCCCCGCCTTCCCAATCCCTGCGCCGACGGCACCGGGCCCAACCCGCAGTTGGCCGCGCCGCTTTCCATGCTCCAGGCCATGAGCTGCAAGCGCGTCGATCTTTCCTCCAGCGTCCTTACCCCCGACGTGCTGGTCCAGCCCCACATGGCTTCGCTCGAAGTGACCTTCTATCCCTCGCAGGCGGGCAGTTTCCCGGCCGCGTTCGCTGGGGACGCCTTCGCCGCCGAGCACGGTTCCTGGAATCGCGCCCGCCGCGGCGGCTACGAAGTCATCCTGATTCCCATGGAGAACGGCAAAGCCACCGGAGCCTACGAAGACTTCCTCACCGGCTTCGTCACTGCCGGCGGCCAGGTCTGGGGACGGCCGGTGGGCGTTGCCGTGGGCCACGACGGCGCGCTCTATGTCACTGACGACGGCTCGCGCAGCGTATGGCGCGTGGTTTACACCGGAAAGTAGTTCATCGAATTGGTCGCCTCGGGGAATTGCACCGGCCAGTGCCGGTGCAATTCTTTCAACGATATCTGCACATGCAGGATGCTTGCCGTGTTCCCGCGCGCCAATGCGGCCTTGGCCTTCTGCTGCTCTTCCATATCGATATGAAGCGTATCGAGAAATTCTTCGAGCGCGCTCAGATCAGGCAAAGATCGTGCTTCGAGCGCGCCTTCCCCGCCCGCGTAGGGCGAAAACATCGCTTGGAAGGGCTCCGTACCGCCATGCCCGCCGGCGACGATTCTCAGAGTTCCCTCCACCATCACCGCCACCATGTCCAGCACCTTCAGTATTGCCAGCGCCGAAGACAGTCGAACGTCCTCCCCGGCTTCGAATTTGACCACCGTAGGCAGGCTCACGCCGGCCACAACAGCCAGCCTGCGCTGAGTCAGCTTCATCTCCCGGCGCCGGCGCTTGGCTGCAGTTACCGTTTCCGGCCAGTCGAGGCGGTAATCCCTTTGAAAGTCCCGTTCCATCTTTTCCTCATGAAGTCGGCAAGCTGATTTCTCAGTTGCACTGAACCGTGTGGCGCTTGTCGAATGGCCTCTTGGGCTCTCTCGATCCTTCTTCCCAAATCGTGGGCGGCTTCGCGCACGGCCGCATTCTTCAGACCGAAGGATTCGGCCAGAGCGGTCAGATGCCGCTCGCCAATGCCCCCCAGGTCGGCCGGATTTGCGCCCTGCCCCAGCCGCAGCGCCATCCCGGTCCGGCTGAAGTCCGGATACAGCGCCACGGCCAGCACATCGTAAAACGGGACCAGATGCAGGCGGCCATCGGCATGGTGCAAGCCGAAGTTCTTCAGATGGGCGTCGTTGTTGCCCAATAGGATGCACGCCAGAACGCGCCGCAAGAGCCGCTCGACATCGAGCGGAGTACACCGCGGGTTCTCGCGCATCGCTCGCGCCATGTCTTAGTGCTGTATCTGGAGCGCCCCGCGACGCAACGGTGCGCAGTTGCACGCAGTTTGGCGGGGCGCTTCGGATACAGCGACTTGAAGGAAGCCGCCCTCACGGAAGCCTATGTACTTTGCATCGGTCTGCGTGGGTGCAGAGGGATTGGGAACAGACTGAGTTGGGTGCAGTCTGAAGGCCTGAAGGGCGGATGGAGCAGGATGGTGGCTTGCGGAGGGGTGAACTGGAGCCTGGAGAGGCTGGCATCCAAGGGGTTTTGCGCGGATGAGACAAGGAGTCCGCGAGCGCGCCGAAGCACGGGTAGAAGCCGAGGGTGGGAACAGATGTTCAAGCGGCGCACCGGTCTGGTTGAGGTGGCGAGCGAAGCATCAGTTGCGCGGCGGAGAGCCGTTCGACGACGCGCATGGTTGCGCCGCAGACTGGGCAGTTCCAGAGTGAGCGGGTCTGATCGGTGGACGGTGATGCCACCGAAGCAGGCATCTTTTCTGAGCCGCCGAGCAGTTGGAAACACAGCGGCAGGAGCGAAGCGCGGTTGCGGTTGGCGAGGAAACCGAAGTTACGGATGCGGACGAAACCTGGCGGCAGTACGTGTAGCAGGAAGCGGCGCAGGAACTCAGCGACAGTGAGAGTCATGAGCCGTTTTTTGTTGCCGTGCGCGGAATCGCGCCAGCGGAAGGCGACGTTGCCATCGGCGAGAGCGACCAGCCTGGAGTTGGAGATGGCGACGCGATGGGTGTATGCGCCGAGATAGCGCAGCACGTGTTCCGGTCCGCCGAACGGCCTCTTGGAATAGACGACCCAGTCGTGTCGGAACAGTACCCGCAGCCATCGAGCGAAAGCGCGCGGCTCGGCGAGTGGCAGCAGGCTGCCGTGGAACTGGAGCTCACCGCGATGGAATGCGTCGCGAAGTCCAGCGACGAACTTGCCGCGGAAGACCCGGCTGAGCACGCCGATGGGAAGGAAGAAGGAGCGTCGGGCGGAGATCCAACTTGAATGGTCCGGTGCCAGACCGCCGCCAGCAATGACGCAGTGGATATGCGGATGAAACTGCAGGCGCTGATTCCAGCTATGGAGCACGCTGAAGAAGCCGATCTCGGCGCCAAGATGCCGTGGATCGCGAGCGACTTCAAGCAGGGTCTCGGCGCTGGAGTGAAAGAGCAGGTTGTAGATCAGCCTTTTGTTCTGCAGTGCGAGCGGAGCCAGTTCCCGCGGCAGAGTAAAGACGGCGTGGACATATCGAGTAGGCAGCAGCTCCCGTTCGCGCGCCTGGAGCCAGCGTCGGCGCGCGTTGCCCTGGCAGCGTGGGCAATGCCTGTTGCGGCACGAGTTGTAGGAGATGGTGGTCGTATGTCCGCAGCCGGAGCAGCGGTCGCGATGCCCGCCCAGCGCGGCCGTGCGGCAGCGCACGATGGCCAGCAGCACCTTCCGGTGTTGCCAGTTGATCCACCTGCGGCTGTGTTCGATAAATGCCTGTCCGGCACAGCGAACAATGTCGGCCATCTCCACGAGAGGCCGGTTTTTCAACTGTGCTTGTGTGCTCCTTGCGATGGGAACGACAGAGCATCGAGCGGGCTGGCGGTTGCGCTCAAGTGCCGCTGGGACAGATGCAGATAGATGGTCGTTACTTCGAGGTCTCGGTGGCCGAGCAGGATCTGGATGGTGCGCAGGTCGGCGCCGGCTTCAAGAAGATGGGTCGCGAAACAATGGCGCAAAGTGTGGGGATGAATGCGCCTGTTGTCGAGGCCGGCGCGCTCGGCAGCGATCTGGCAGGCAGACCAGAGGACCTTGGTTGTCACAGGGTAACTTGCCGTGTGCCAGCGGTTGCCGGGAAAGAGCCACTCCTTCGGCTTGCGCCGCAGTCCGCGCCAGTAGACGCGCAGCTCTTCGAGCAGCTTCGGACTGAGCATAACGTCGCGGTCCTTGCCGCCCTTGCCCTCGTGGATGTGAACCACCATCCGCTGGCTGTCGATGTCGCTGATCTTCAGGCGGGCCGCTTCTGCGCGGCGGGCTCCGGTGGCATAGAGCGTCATCAGCAGGATGCGGTGAAAGGGTGTATCCGCAGCTTCGATCAGCCGCGCGACCTCTTCCTGACTGAGCACACCGGGAAGGTGCCGCATCTTCTTCGGATAGGGCGTCTCGGCGATGCTCCAGTTGCGCTTCAACACGTGAATGTAGAAGAAGCGCAGCGACGCCAGCCGCAGGATGACCGTGTTGGGGCTGAACTTGAACTGGGTGAACAGGGCTGCCTGATACTTGCGTATCTCCTCCGGACCAAGCTGATCGGGCCGGCGATGAAAGTATCGGCTGAAGTGCTCAACACCGTGCAGGTAAGTGCGGATGGTGGTAGCGGCGAAGTTGCGGCGATGCAACTCCTCAATCATGAGCTGACGTAGTTGGTTCACAGAGAATCCTCCTTCTCTGCGAACCAAACTACCCCGATAGCCGAAAAAGCTGGTTCAACCGCACGCGGAAGCGTCCGCCGCCGCAGCGGCTTCGTTCAAGTCCGCGTAGGCTCCCTCGTATTTTTCTTCGCTCCGTCGGCCGAGTATCTGGTTGAACTCCTCGAAGTGCTTCTTGATGACGCCTCCCTGCACCTCGACCCGGTCGAATCGGCGAATCAACAGGCACTCGTCCGCGATTCCCATCACCGGCGCGATCTTCGTCTCCACGATTTCATCGTCAGGAAGCAGAACGCGCGCGGCCTCTGTCGACAAATGTTCAAGATGCGCAATCTCCGCCAAACTGCCGCCGGGCAGCTTGGCAATATGTGTGCTCAGTTCTCCTTCCCGTGCCGGGCGAAATCCCGTCTCGGTCTCGACCGCGAGCAGCTTTGCCTGAACTCCCGAGATGGAGGCGCGGCTGGCCAATGCCGCAATCTCTTCGGCCCTTTCGGGCATCTCTCCCGCCGCGGCGCGCGGCTTCGGGTCGCGGACAGTGACCGCACCGATGCAATCCCCGCCAAAGGCAAGCAGCCGCGCAAAACGATCCTCCGCCGGTACGCCGAGCCAGCGCGCCTGGATCGCCGCTTGCCGTCCTTCGGCCAGTAAATTGTCAAAGTACGGGTGCAGCCTGCCTGCGTAGACATGCGGCTCGGACTCGAGAGGCAGTGAAAGCGATATCGCAGGCATGGCTGCGCTAAGGTAATCGCCGTCGTATGTAAATGAGCAACGGTCTCCCGTCTCCTGCCGGAGCAGCCCGGCAAAGCGGTCCTGATAATAGACATGGCCGTAAAGGAGTTCTGCCATAATTCAATCTAAGCTGATCATATGATTCTATCATCTATAGAGTCAACTTTTATTGATCTCAATGGGCATCTTGGACGGCTGGGATCAGTTTATATTCATCTTTGGCTTAACAACAAAATAAGATCAATAATAGCTGATCCTCAGTCGAATCCAACCATAAATTAACCTCGATCTCCCCATCGCGCGGCTCTCTCCTTCAGTCGTTGGCGGCTATTGACCCTTGACCGCCGCCGGCCCATGCACATACCGGCCGGCAAACTCCAGAAACGTGGGCCAGTTGGGAGCCGGCGTATGTCCGCCGTTGTGCTGCCGGAAAGCGATATCGCCGTCGATCAGCGGCGTCTCGACGGGCGGAAAAACCGTGGCGCCCATGTCCTTTTTGCCCAGCAGCCGGTACACCGGGCCGGCCGCCGCCGCGGCCAGAAACATGCCCTTGGCATCCACCCAGCCGTCGCCGTGGTCCGTCGAGCCGCCTGAGATGAACACCGGCCGCGGCGCGCACAGCGCGATCAGTTCGTGCGCATCCACGGGAAGATCGGCGACCGTCAGCGGCCCGTCGTATTTCAGAAAGTTCCCCGCCATCCAGTGGTACTCGCCGCTGGAGGCGATATTGCCGATCTCCTCGCCGTAGAGGTGGCGATAGAGCTTGGCGCCGGCCTCGCCCGAGGAGCTGATATAGCCGATGGCGAAACGCGAATCGTACGCCATGGCCACCAGCGCCGCCTTGCCGTAGCGGGAGTGGCCCTCGATCCCCACCTGCTTCGCGTCCACCGATTTGTCGGTCTCGAAATAATCCAGAGCCCGGCTCGCGCCCCACGCCCAGGCGCGCAACGCGCCCCAGTCGTCGGGCTTGCGCGGCTGGCCTTTGTTGGCAAGTCCGATGATCCCCTCGGCCAGCCCCGCGCCGTTGTCCGGCTGCACGCTGGTTGGAACATACTCCGCGTAGCCCCAGCCGCGCTTGAGAACCTGCTCCTGCCACGTCGGTCCCTGTCCCTGTGCGCCCGCGGCAAATTGCGGAAAGCGCTTCGCCAGCGCCTCCATCATCGCCTTGCTGAAGCCCAGCTCCATCATCACCGGAACCGGCCCTGGGGCGTTGGCCGGCGTGGTCAGCGTCAGGCCGATCGTCACCGTGATCGCCGGGTCGCCCGAATTGTCCACGTGCCCGGCCAGCTCCTTGGTCACCACCGGAATCCCTCCCACGCTCTCCTGCGTGGTGCTCACCACTTCCCACGTCACGCCGGGCAGATGGGCGGGAACCCGCCCCAGAATCTCGCGGTCGAACAGCTCCACGATCTCCGGACGGCGCTTCGTCCACCACACTTTGGCCGTGGTCACGCGCTTGCCGTTGTCGAGCACCAGCGGGTCGGGAAGGCTGGCGTAGACATCGGCCTTGGCTTCGTCGTAGTTGGGGCCGTTGGGCGCGCCCGGCGTCCCGCTCGCGCCGGGGCGAAGCTCCTTGATGCCCAGCAGGTCCATCATGCGCTGGTGGTCCCGCTCGGTTGCGGCTTGCGTGGCCAGTTGCTCGGCCGTAGGCGCGGGGCGCGCCGCCGGCGGCTGCGGCGGCGCGGCAGCCGGCGCAGCCTGCGCGCCCAGTTGGATCGCGTGCGCGCACAAGCAGGCCAAAACAACCGCATACAATCCTCGCCGCTCGATCCGGGAAACTACAGGCGGCATCGGGGAACGCGTCGGATAGCGCATCGGGAACCTCATGCTTTCGAGCCCTTTCAGGATGGGCACGAGGAGCGCGGCAAAGTATATCGATTTAGTCGAGCTCCGGGCAAGGCCCGCCATCTCATTCGCCCATTCCCGGCCGGAATTCGGCGCGTCTGGCCAAAACCCGTCCTACTCCTCCGGATGCGTTCAAGCTTGGCCCGTTCCCGCCGATACACCGAACAGACCACCATCGAAAGGGGCCCGAGGTATGTCCTGGACCAGGAATCTTCCCATCACCCGCAAGTTCATCTACTCCTTCGGCATGATTTGCGGTCTTTGCATTCTGCTTGGCTGTTACTCCTTTTTCACCTTCCGCTCCGTCGCTCAATTGAGCGCGGACGTGAGCCAGGATGTGTTTCCCTCGGTCGTTGCTCTCTCCGATGCCCGCGGCGCCATGAACGTGATCCGGCGCGAGGATATGGATGTCATGCTCTGCCAGGCGCAGGATTGCCTGAACACCCACTTCGCCAAGCGGCAGAAGGCGATCGACGATTACATGAGCGCCCTCAAGAGGTATGAGCCGCTCATCGGTTATCCGGGAGAGCGGGAGCTGTACGAGAAGATGCAGGCGACCTTCGCGCAATACCAGGAAAAGAGCAACAACGGTGTCGCGTTGGCGGCATCGGGCAAGGCCGGCGATGCCCTCGATCAGCTCGGGTCGGATTCCACCATCGCGACTTACGGCGAGGCCCTGGCCGCGCTCAACGCCGACTTCGACTTGAACGTAAGGGAAGGCGTCGAAAGCGTGCAGAATGCAGCCGCATCCAGCCGCCGGGCAACCTGGATCGACCTCGCGGTTACCTCCGCGATTGTGTTCGTGTGCGGGCTCATCGGCTGGGCGCTGACCGGCGTCACTGCGCCGCGTTTCGCCGTGGTCACGAATGCTTTGCAGCGGCTGGCCGCAAAGGACCTCACCGTCAGCGTCGTCACCACCGGAACCGATGAAATCGGGCAGATGGGCGATGCGCTCAATGCCTGCGCAGCCTCGCTGCGCGCGCTGTTGCAGTCGGTGGCCAAAGACGCGGCCACGCTCAAGCAGGGGGCGTCGGAAGTAAGCGCGCGGGCCGTGCAAAGCGCCGGCAACGCCCGCACCGAGACCAGCAAGATCAACCAGATCGCCGCCGCCGCGCAGGAGATGACGGCCACCATCGCCGAGATCGGCCACAACTCTGAAAACGCCACCGGCGCCAGCCGCGCCTCGGCTGAGACCGCCGAACAGGGCGGTTCGGTCATGCGCGCCGCCGCCGCCACCATGGAAAAAATCTCCGCGGCAACCGGCGTGGTCTCTGACAAGATGACCTCGCTCGCTCATCGCTCCGAGGAAATCGGCAAGGTAGTCCACGTCATCCAGGAGATCAGCGAGCAGACCAACCTGCTGGCCCTCAACGCGGCCATTGAAGCCGCGCGGGCCGGGGAACACGGACGCGGCTTTGCCGTGGTCGCGGGCGAGGTAAGGCGGCTGGCCGAGCGCACCAAGGGAGCCACCGAGGAGATCGCCACAACCATCCGCAGCATCCAGGAAGAAACGCGCGAGACCATGCAGGTCATGCAGGACAGCCGCACGGCGGTGGAAAGCGGTCGCGAAGAGACCTCCAACGCGCGCTCCAGCCTTGAAGCCACCATCGAATCCTCCAAGCAGGTTGAGCAGCAGATCAACCTCATCGCCACGGCCGCCACTGAGCAAACCGCGGCGGCCGGCGAGATCTCCGAATCCGCCGGGCAGATTTCTCTCCTCGCCGCCGAAAACTCGCAAGGCGCCGAAGAGGCAGTCGAGCTGATCAACAACCTCGCCGCGCTGGCCGCCCATCTCGACGAAATGATCGGCCAGTTCCGCCTCGAGGAAGACAGCCAGCCCGGAGCCAGGATAGCCGGCAAGCCGCGTGCTGCGCTGCGCTCCGGTCTGCGCCAGGCGCACACTTAAGTCTTCGACCGCATGCTCCCGCACAAAACCTGGTAATTTTGTAGCCTTACCCATGAACCTGGGTGCCCCAGGTCCCGTCTTTGGGACCTGGAAAACACGAACCGAGGGCGTCCTCGGGCCTGCCTGCGCCGGGTGCCCCAGGTCCCGTCTTTGGGACCTGCGAAACATGGTTGCCGCTCAGCCTGTTGCCCCCCCAAACGGTCGCCTTTCCTTTTCCCTCTACGCAATAGGATCCCGTAGAATTCGTGGTATTCCGGAACAGAGGCGAGAAAATGCGTCGATATCACCACATTGGAATTCCTACCAGCCAACCGAGACCGGGAGAGCGCCACATCGAGCATCTAAAGATCTTTATTGTTGGACACGAAAACAGCGAGTATGGCGTGGAATGGATGCGGTTCGAAGCGGACGCAGCGGTTCCCGAGTTGGTCCGGCAAGTGCCACATGTTGCTTTTGAGGTGAGTGACCTTGCGTCCGAGCTCGTAGGCCGGGAAATTCTGATTGCGCCGAACAGCCCATCCGACGGAGTGCGCGTAGCGTTCATCGTCGAAAACGGCGCACCCATTGAGTTCCTTGAGTTCACCGACCCCAACCATCCAGATCGGCGTTAAGACACGACTTGGAGTTCAAATCGTTCCCGCCCGCACCGCCGCGCATCCTTACGGCACTCAACCGCTTACGCCAACCTCACCCAACCTTCCCCGGACAGCAGCGTCGCAGCTTCTTTAGGCCGGCGCTCATTTCGTCCTCCAGCCTTTCCCGTCTTTACCCGAAATCCATCCATCCGTCATCCCCATCCCGTTTCGATCCACCGGCCGCTATGGTAGCCTCCGGGTAGTGAGATTCTCTCCCCCGTACCGGCCCCTTCATCGCGCCGCCGGATGGGGAGAACCACCCCTTGGAGTGACACTCGCATGAGCGCCGTCAGATACGACCTGGTTGTCATCGGCTCCGGTCCCGCCGGGCAGCGCGCCGCCGTGGCCGCCGCCAAGATGAACAAGCGCGTGGCGGTCGTCGAGGCCCGTTCGGTGGTGGGCGGCGTGTGCATCAACACCGGCACCATCCCCTCCAAGACCATGCGCGAAGCGGTGCTGCACCTTTCCGGCTACAACTACCGCTCGCTCTACGGCATCAACTACCGGGTCAAGGAAAAAATCACCATGGCCGACCTGGCCTTCCGCGTCCAGGCCGTCATCAAGACTGAAGTCGACGTCACCGAGGCGCAGCTCTCGCGCAACGGAGTCGAAGTGGTGCACGGCATCGCCCATTTCGCCGATCCCAATCACGTTCAGGTCGAGGGCCCGCAGGGCGATATTACGCTCGAAGCCGACCGCATCATCGTCGCCGTGGGCACCAAGCCCGCCTGTTCGCCCAAGGTGCCCATCAACGGACGCACCATCGTCAACAGCGACCAGGTTCTCGACATTCCCGAGCTGCCCCGCACCCTGATCGTCGTCGGCGGCGGCGTCATCGGCGTCGAGTACACCTGCATGTTCGCCGTCCTCGGCGTCCGCACCACGCTCATCGAAAAGCGCGACCGCCTGCTCGAGTTCGCCGACCGCGAAATCATCGAGGCCCTCAGCTACCACCTGCGCGACAGCCGCGTCACCATGCGCCTGGGCGAGGAAGTGGAAAGCGTCGAAGAGCCGTCCCCCGGCACCGTGGTCGCCAATCTGATGAGCAAGAAGAAGGTCTCCGGAGACGCCCTGCTCTACGCCATTGGCCGCCAGGGCGCCGTCGACGACCTCAACCTCGCCGCCGCCGGCCTGGAGGCCGACAATCGCGGCCGCATCGCCGTCAACGAGCACTACCAGACCAAGGCCGATCACATCTTCGCCGTCGGCGACGTGGTGGGCTTCCCCTCGCTGGCTTCGGTTTCCATGGAACAGGGCCGCATCGCCGCCGCCTGGGCCTTCGACGACCATCGCGTCAGCACCAACCCCAGTTTTTATCCCTATGGCATCTACACCATTCCCGAGATCAGCTTCATCGGCAAAACCGAGGAGCAGTTGACGGAAGAAGATGTGCCCTACGAAGTGGGCATGGCGTACTATCGCGAGGTCGCGCGCGGCCAGATTCGCGGCGACACCACCGGCCGCCTCAAGCTCATCTTCCACCGCGACACCCGCAAGGTGCTGGGCGTGCACATCATCGGCGAGGGCGCCAGCGAGCTGGTCCACATCGGTCAGGCGGTGATGACCCTCAACGGCACGGTCGACTACTTTATCGATACCGTGTTCAACTACCCCACGCTCGCCGAGTGCTACAAGGTCGCGGCCTTCAACGGCCTGGGGCGGCTGTACCGGTACCAGGCATAGACGCGCAATCCGCCCGCCCACGCGGCGGGCGCGGGAGACGGGCGCCACGCACGCAGCAGATACACAGAACCGGATCGCCAGCCACGCCGCGGAATTCGCTCCCCGCACCGTGCCCCGGCGGCTCTCTCCCATCCCCAAGGAGGGGCTTCCATGACCACCGCCATCGGCATCGCCATCACCGAGTACATTGTGGCCGGCAGGCTTGAAGACCAGCGCCTCGCGGGCAAGCTGCTCCGCTATCCTGACGACCCGGAGACCGTCGACGCGCTCATTGCCGTCCCTCGCGGCGAGCTGGTCGAAATCCTCGCCGAGCAGGTCGCCACCCTCACCGGCGGCGGACAAAGCCCGGTCGATGCCATCGGCGTCGCCATCCCCGGCATCGTGCGCCACGGCGTCGTCGAGGACTCGCCCAACCTGCCCCAGATCAAGGGCATTCGCCTGGCCGACGAACTCAGCCAGGAGCTCGCCGAGCGCGGCATCCAATCTCCCGTCTACGCCTTCAACGACGCGGACGCCATCGCCGCCAGCGTGGCCGCCACCCACGGCCGCTTCAATAAGCTCACCCGCGTCTGGACCATCGGCAACGGCATCGGCTACGGCCGCTGGCCCTACGTCGAAGGCGTGTGGGAGGGCGGCCACGTCACCGTCACCCTCGACCCCAAAGAAACCTTCTGCGGCTGCGGAGGCGTCGGCCATCTTGAAGGCATCATGGGCTCCCGCGCCATGCGCATGCGCTTCCTCGACCTCGAGCCCGAAGAGATCTTCGCCAACGCCAAAAAAGGCGACCAGCGCTGCCGCGACTTTGTCGATCTCTGGCATCGCGCCCTGGCCGCTGCCACGGCCTCGTTCATTCACCTCGCCGGTCCGGGAAAGTTTTACTTCACCGGCCACAACGTCCACTTCCTCGAGCTGCCCCTGCTGCGCAGCCATCTCGATACCATGGTCCGCATGAGCCCCCTGCAAAGCTTCGCGCTCGAAGTCCTCCCCCCCGACGACGAAACCGCCCTGCTCGGCGCCGGCATCAGCGCCCTCCGCTCCGTAGCCGGGTGAAGACCCCGCCAACGCGGGCCATAAAAAGCGTGCTGCTGGATTTCTCCCGCAGGGAGAACGCGAGAGTAGCCCAGGATGCAGCCAAGCGAAATCCTGGGTAAGCACCCACCCAATTTGTTCACGCCTCGGAGGGCCGGTTCGAAACGGAGGGAGGCGGGGGTTTCAACCCCCGCATAAAGCCGGCACAATCGACGCGGCCCGGTAGGGATGGGTTTGAACCCATCCATTTATCCCCTGAGGGACACTGCCCGTCGATTGAGGCAGGTGGCCCGCGCATCATGGTATCGGAAGCTGTGCCCCGTTCATCGCGGCCTTATCGCGATGAGCGGGTTCTCGAGGCAGGTGGCCCGCGCATCATGGTATCGGAAGCTGTGCCCCGTTCATCGCGGCCTTATCGCGATGAGCGGCATCATGGTATCGGAAGCTGTGCCCCGTTCATCGCGGCCTTATCGCGATGAGCGGGTTCTCGAGGCAGGTGGCCCGCGCATCATGGTATCGGAAGCTGTGCCCCGTTCATCGCGGCCTTATCGCGATGAGCGGGTTCTCGAGGCAGGTGGCCCGCGCATCATGGTATCGGAAGCTGTGCCCCGTTCATCGCGGCCTTATCGCGATGAGCGGGTTCTCGAGGCAGGTGGCCCGCGCATCATGGTATCGGAAGCTGTGCCCCGTTCATCGCGGCCTTATCGCGATGAGCGGGTTCTCGAGGCAGGTGGCCCGCGCATCATGGTATCGGAAGCTGTGCCCCGTTCATCGCGGCCTTATCGCGATGAGCGGGTTCTCGAGGCAGGTGGCCCGCGCATCATGGTATCGGAGGCTGTGCCCCGTTCATCGCGGCCTTATCGCGATGAGCGGGTTCTCGAGGCAGGTGGCCCGCGCATCATGGTATCGGAAGCTGTGCCCCGTTCATCGCGGCCTTATCGCGATGAGCGGGTTCTCGAGCTCGGTCCCAGCGGAGTTACGATAGCACCATGCCATACGGCCTGAAGCGGTTCCAGAATGCCGAAGCCCTTCACTTCATTACGTTCAGTTGCTTCCACCGTCTTCCCTTCCTTGAAGCGCCCGCAACCAAGGAAACGTTTGAGTTCGTTCTGGAACAGACCCGCGCACGTCACCGGGCCAGGGTCTACGCTTACGTCCTGATGCCTGAACATATCCACTTGCTGATCAACGAGCCGCCGCTGATCCTGGTGGCGCAGTTTCTCAAGGCGCTCAAGCAGATCGCTTCACGCAAACTGCGAGGTCATCGCCCGCAATTCTGGCAGGATCGTTACTTTGACGCGAACGTTTATGGCGAAACAGCCCGGTCCGAAGTGATCCGATATATCCACCGAAACCCTGTCAAACGGGGACTGGTCGCATCGCCCGAGCAGTACCGATGGAGCAGCTTCAACCACTACGCCACCGGAATCCGGGGAGTCGTTGAAATCGAGTCGGAGTGGACGGCAAGAACTCGCGGCCCACTCATCGCGATAAAGCTGCGATGAA
Organism: uncultured Acidobacteriaceae bacterium; assembly: GCA_963770555.1. Classification (GTDB taxonomy): domain Bacteria; phylum Acidobacteriota; class Terriglobia; order Terriglobales; family Acidobacteriaceae; genus Telmatobacter. The sequence continues at coordinate 1,352,082 of CAVYQC010000004.1, read as the reverse complement.
TGGGGCACATACTTCCCTATTTGCGAAGCACAGACGGGTGGCTGGATCGGTGAGTGGGCCACCTGCCTGATGGTATTCTGACCCAATGGCGCACGAACTCGAACCGCGCACGGAACCCACACCCACGCCGACCGTAAAAGACCTGATGAGTCTGCGTCGTGATTTGCGGGACATGTACAACCGGGCAGGTGGCCCACTCATCCCGGTATCGGGAGCTGTGCCCCGTTCATCGCGGCCTTATCGCGATGAGCGGGTCCTTGGGTGGAATGTAGGGACAGGCGAGACGGACTCCGGCAGGTGGCCCGCGCATCATGGTATCGGGAGCTGTGCCCCGTTCATCGCGGCCTTATCGCGATGAGCGGGTCCTTGGGTGGAATGTAGGGACAGACGAGACGGACTCCGCTTTTCCCTGGCGATGCCCCACCGGACATTCTTTACTTCAACTGCCAAATCCGCTCCCGCTGGAATTGCCGCTCCGGTTCCCGTTGGGTCAGCGCCAGAGCTTTCTCATTAGAAGACCGGGCCCCAGCAGTCCTGCCCAGCCTGGCGGGTGGCCCAGGTTCCCAAACTGAAGAGTGAAAGCAATCTGGGTGCCCCAGGTCCCGATTCTGGGACCTGGGAGAGCACGAACCCGCCCGGCAGTCGACCCCCAACCCAGAACCGCTGCGCAACCCCACCCCCGCCCTACCGGCTCCGCGCCACAATCTTCGCGTACTCGATGAGCTGATCCTCGAACTTCCCCCGGCGCGGCACCACGCAATACACCACCGTGCACTCCATGGCCGCGGCCACATCTTTGAGCCGCCGCAGCGTGATCGTCTCGTTCCACTCCGACCGCTCCAGTTGAAACACCATCGACGGGCTCACCTTCAGGTCCTTCGCCATGTCCGCGGCGGTGAACCCCAGCGCCTTCCGCACCCTCCTCAGCCAGCCGCCCCTCGGCGGAACGGCCCCGCGCGCCGCCTGGAACTGCCGCGTCTGCCGGTCCAAAACCCGCTGCTCCCGCAATCGAAGCTCATACTGCATCGTTTTCTCCCCCTCCGCCGCGCACCCCTGCCTGCAACCGGGGTCAACGTATAGGTGCACAAATCCGCCCCTCTCGCCCTCGATTGCAGCGCAGAAAACGCGTGAATTTGATGTGTATAGGGGCTATTTTGCGCTTAATTCGATATTTATACGCAACCCAGGCCGCGCATCCCGCTAATCTGAGGCAGCGCGCCGCTCCCATCCGGCAACCCGTACATCGCCGGTTTTTCCAAACCGGAGACGCCGCGCCCGCCGCCAACCGGTTTTCGCCGGCCCCAACCTCTCCATCCCGGCAAAAACCCGCAACCCCAAACCCATCACCTTCGCCAAAATGGAGACACAGAAGCGACTGCTTTTCAGCCCCACCCCGAAGCAAAGTTTACCGATAGATAAACAGCCTTCCCTGACCCCGAGTCCCTAGTCCCTAGTCCCTAGTCCCTAGTCCCTAGTCCCTATTCCCTATTCCCTCCCGTCACCCCATCCGCAGATACGTCCCCGAAAGCCGGTCATGCCAGGTAAGGTGGTCGTCGTCGAAGATCGCCCAGGCCAGGCCCACGCCCACCGGCAACACGGAGAGCAGCATCGCCGCCAGCCGCGCGGAGCGCTGGGCGCGCGTAGGAACGTGGCCCTCCAGGGTGCAGAGGCGGATGCGGGCGTACCGCATGCCGGGCGTGGCGCGGGCCAGGGTAAAGAACAGCGCCAGGTAAAGCGCGCCGGCCAACAGCAGCGCCGCGGCCGAGCCAAGCTCCAGCGTGCGCAGGCCGGGGAGCTCCGCGGCCTTGCTGGCTGCGGCGTAAGCGGCGCCCAGAATTGCCCCGGCGATCAGCGTCACGTCCACCACCACGGCCAGCAGCCGGCGGCTTGCCGGCGCTGCCTCGATCCGGGGCGCTCTCCGTTCTTCCATCGCGGCTTCCCGCGTCAATTCTTCCTCGGGATGCGCGTCCAACTGAATGCCGGACCATTCCGGCCCGGTCCACGCCGGTTCAGCCGCATCCGGCGCGGCGTTCGCCGCTTCGGGCTCAATCGAAATGGCGCCCGATTCGACCTCAAAGATGCTCAACTGCGATCCCGGCTCCTCGGCCGCGAGCGGCCCTTCGGCCAGCCGCGGGCGGGCTTTGCGCGTGGCCACGAGCTCGCGCGGAAATTCGATGAGGTTGGCATAGATGGGCTGGGCGGGCTCGACCATCTCGATGTTCCCGGCCTCGTCGCCCGGCGCGGCCGGCCCCTCGGCCTCCGGCCAATCCTCCACGGCGGAATCGAACAGGCCCGGCGCGCGCCGGGCGCGAGCGGCAGCGGGCGCCGGCGGGCGCGCCGGCAGCTCCCGCTCCCAGCGGATCGCGAACGGCTGGTCTGCCGGCGCATGCGCGGAGTTCAAAGCCTCAGGCCAAAGCGGTTCGAGCGCCGGAAAAGCCGGCTGCATCTCCATTTCACCCGCGGCGGATTCCGGTTCGCCGCCGCCTGTGTCCTCGGCAAGGAAAAGGTCAGCCGCTGCGGCGGAGTGCTCCTGATCCGGCGCGGATTCAGCCGATCGAGCGGCTTCCAGGCTGTCCAGCACCGACTGCGCGGCGGCCTGAGCCTGAAGTGCAGCCCTGGAAGCAGCTTCTGCGGCCATCATCGCGGCGCGGGCCTCCCGGGCCAGCATCTCGCTGTAGCTGGGCGCGTTGGCATAGCGGGCCGCTACCCGCGCCGCGGCCTGCGCGGCGCGGCCCACGGTGTTCGGCCGGGGCTCAATAGCCGCTGCGCGCTCCGCCGCGGAACCCGTTCTGCGGTTCATGTGCGCGGCAACGCGCCGGTTCACTTCCTGTTTCCATGGGGAAGATGGGGAAGAAAGATTCACGGGTGTAACCGATGTGCTCAAGGCTTCTGCGTCCCTTCGCTGTGGCGGCAGATCGGAATCTTGAGCCGCTGCCGCGGTTCGGGTCCGCGCCCGGTCCCGTCGCTTGGCCGGGACCGCGCGGACGCTGTTGAAGCGGGAATGGAGGTGGAGTTTTCGCGGAAGAAGGCAGGTGCGGCCCGGTCACGGATGGTCTCGCGATCCGGCGTCCGCTTGAATCGACCCGACTTTTGTCTGCTGCCAGAGCCACGCGGAGCGCGTCCCAATGTGGTGCCGACCGCTTTTGTTATGCTGAGCCTTACACCACGCTTGGTTTCAGGATGCGTCCTCGTACTTTAGTAATTATCACGCTGATTGCCGTCTGTCACCTGCGCGCCGGGGGACAGACGTTAACCAACGGGTTTCCTCCCGCCCAGCCGGCGGCCTACAGCGCGCAAGGAACCGCAACCCAAGCGGCAACTCCTCAGGCCTCTCTTCCCGACGATCCCGGCCAGGAATTGGTTCCCCAGGCCGTGCCGGAACCGGCGCCCGCGGCTGGCACTCCAGTGGACTGGGAGGCGAAACACCAGCAATGGGCCGGGGACACGCTCACCCTCACCGGCGGCGTGGTGATGCATTACGGCGATTACGTGATCCGTGCCGACCGCGTTGCCTACAACCGCGCGACGACGTATCTGGAGGCCGACGGCCATCTCCAGGTTTCCGGCGGCCCCAACGACGTTTGGATCGACGCCTCGCATGGCGACATGCGGCTGAACATGCACACCGCCCGGTTCTACAACGTCAACGGCTCGCAGGGGGTGCGCAAGGCCGGGCACACGGTGGTCTATTCCACCACCAACCCCCTCCTTTTTTCCGGCCGCGTGCTGCTCCAGACCGGCGAAGGAAGCTACCGCATTGTTGACGGATCGATTACTAACTGCCGCCTTCCTCATCCCGATTGGCGAATCATAGCCCGCTCCATCAAACTGGAGAACGGTGAAGCGTCCACGGCGAATGCCGGATTCGAGTTTCTCGGTATCCCAATTTTTTATCTGCCGTACCTGCGTCATCCGAAGGACGAGACGGGACGAACCAGCGGGCTGCTCACGCCGGTAGTCAGCAATGGCTCGTCGATCAGGGGCTATACCTTCGGCGAGCAGGTGTACTGGGCGATCAACCGCAGCATGGACATGGTGCTGGGCACCGAATATTACAGCAAGCGCGGCTGGGCGCCGAACGGGGACTTCCGCTACCGGGGGCCGGGGCAGGACCACCTCATCGCGCGCTGGAATGCGCTGCTCGACCGCGGCATCGAGCAGCAGGTGGGAGACACGACAACGAAAGAGCTCCTGAATCAAGGCGGCGTGGACGTTGTCGCCGAAGGACGCAGGGACCTTTCCCCGCAGACGCGCATCGCCGGCACGGTGGAATATCTGTCGAGCTATGTCTACAGGCTGGTCTTCGACGACAACTACTCCCAGGCCACCAGCTCTGAGGTATCGAGCGACGTGGGATTCGTTCACGAGCACAATGGCCGGATTCCGTCGTTTTCGCTGGACCGTTTCCAGACCTTCGCCAGCACCGCAAATGGCGACGAGGCAAAAATTCTGCACCTGCCCACCATCCGCTACGACGTCCTGGACCAGCCGCTGGGCAACTCGCCGCTCGAGTGGGGATTGGGGTCGTCGCTGAGCTATCTGAATCGCGCCGAGCCCGATTTTCACGTGCGGAACGTGGGCCGGATGGACTTCTATCCGCACGTGACCCTTCCATTTTCGGCCGGAGGATGGAGCTTTTTGCCCGAGGCCGGATTGCGCGACACCTTCTATACCATCAGCCAGCTTCCCGACTTGACCGGCGCCAATGGCGGCGTCCCGTCCATCAGCCACGACCCGCTCAATCGCAAAGATCTGGAGGCTTCCGTCGACATCCGGCCGCCTGCGCTGGAGCGCGATTTCAAGCTCCCGTTCGGGAACCGAGAGCTGCGTCACGTCATTGAGCCGGAGCTCACCTACCGGTACGTGGGGGGTATCGGACCCCAGTCGCGCAACGTCCTGCTGTTCGACCCGGCAGACATCGTTTCCGACACCAATGAAGCCGGCTTTTCGCTCACCCAGCGCTTCTATCTTCGCCCTCTCAACGATCAGCTCTGCGCACCCGGCAATGCGAGCGCAGCGAGTGACTGCCCAGCCAGACCGCGCGAGTGGGCGAGCTGGCAGATTGCGCAGGAGTTTTTCATCGACCCGAACTTCGGCGGCGCGCTCATTCCCGGACGGCGCAACGTCTTCGAGTCCACGGTGGATTTGACTGCGTCGGCGTTTCTCACCTCGCCGCGCAATATCTCGCCCCTCGTATCGCGGCTGCGCTTTGACGCGATCGACAACCTGCGCATCCAGTGGGACCTCGATTACGACCCCAAGCGCGGGCAGATCGACGCTGACAACCTCTTTGCGGGGTATAGCTTTGGCCGCACCACATTGGGCGTAGGCCACGCCATGCTCAACGCCGTGGAGGAAAACCCCGGCACCGCCTCCCCAACGCTGAAGAGCCAGATCGTGCAGCCGTTCTTCGAGTTCGGGAAGCCCAGCGGCAAGGGGCTCAACCTGGCCGCCAACGGAAGCTACGACTTTGTTGCCGGGGAACTGCAATATGGCGGAGTGCAGGCGGTCTACAACTGGGATTGTTGCGGCCTGTCGATGGGCTACCGGCAATTTCAGTTGGGAACGGTTCAGGGAACCGGGCGCGACGAACACGAGTGGTTGTACAGCTTCACGCTGGCCAACTTCGGCGCCGTGGGCGACATTCGCCGCGCCACTTCGGTTTTCCACGATCCCACCTTGCCGCCCGTGTATTGAAGTCGGCGCCGTTCCGGCCTCGTGCGGCTCGAGGCCCGCCGATTGCCTTTCGAAGCCGCGCGCGTCCATCCCGTATGGGCGCCAAAGGCAGCGCCGCCGCGGACCCTCAGGCAGGCCACTGGAGTATTCTTTTCTCAAGAGGAAATCATCTTGTTACGTATCCGTTTATTGGCCGCATTGCTCGCGCTCGGCCTCACCGCGGGCTGCAAAGCCCAGACCAACCCTCCGGCGGCTCCCGATCTCGCACTGAACCGGAACATTGAGCTTCAGGTCCGCTCCGAGTTCGATCTGCCCAACGACGTGAATGTGAGCATCGCTGCGCGCAAGCCAAGCCAGTTTACCGGTTATGAAACCCTGCCCGTGACGCTGACCCACGGCGCCAAGACTCAGGAGATCAACTTCCTGATCTCGAACGACAACACCAAGCTGATTCATATGAGCACCATGGATCTGACCAAGAATCCCGCTGACGCCATCGACCTGGCCGGCCGGCCGATCCGCGGAAATCCCTCGGCCAAAGTCACGGTCATCAACTTCGACGATCTGGAATGCCCCTACTGCGGCGCCATGCACCAGGAGCTGTTTCCGGCCACCATGGCGCACTACGGAGACAAGGTAAGGTTCATTTACAAAGACAATCCGATTCCGGAGCTGCACCCCTGGGCGATGCACGCATCGGTGGACGCCAACTGCCTGGCCGCGCAGAGTGGCCCAACCTACTGGTCGTTCGTGGATTATGTTCATGCCCACGGGCAGGAGATTACCGGCCCCGACCGCAACCTCGCGAAGAGCTATGCCGCTCTGGACCGCATCGCCCGCCAGGAGGCGACAGTGGGCAAACTCGACGAGGACCGGATGAACGCCTGCATCGCCAAGCAGGACGATTCCCAGGTGCTTGCCTCGGCCAAGGAAGCGGAGGCGCTGGGACTGGAAGGCACGCCGGAGCTGTATGTGAACGGCGAACGGGTGAATGGCGCCGTGCCCGAGGATCAGTTGTGGGCGGCCATCGATCGCGCGCTCATCGCCGCGGGCGAAAAGCCGCCGCCGGCAACACCTGCGCCGCCGGCTCCCGCTGCAAATGCACCCGCGGCTCAAGCGCCCGCAGCCCAGCCACAGGCGCCCCCGGCACAGGCTGGAGGCGCCAAATAAGAGAGAACCAGGCCTTACGGGTGCAGGCGCAGGCATTTATCCTTGAAGGCTGGGACGATCGAACGGTTTCACGGGAGTCACTACGTTGCAAGTCGAATCGAACTTAGGGTCGCGTTTTCATTTTGCGGTCCTGCTTTTCCTCTCGGGCGCCTTGTTGTCGCCAATGGCCGGCTGCCGCCGTCCGCCGTCCGCAGACGTCGTGGCCACCGTCAACGGCAAAGAGATTCTGCGCGCAGACCTGGATCGCTATTATCAGGGCAGCCTGGGTGACAGCCCGCAAAAGCCGTCGCCCGTGGAAGCCGATATTCGGCGGCTGCAGGTTCTGCACGGAATGATCGACGACGAAATTCTGCAGCAGCAGGCGGCCAAGCTGAACCTCGCCGCGACCGATGAAGATGTGAACGCGCGGCTGACCGAGATCAAGGCTCCCTACACGCAGGAGGAATTCGACAACCAACTCAAGCAGCGCAACCTGTCGCTGGATGACTTCAAGCGCGACATTCGCCGCCAGTTGACCACCACCAAGCTCATCAACAAAGAGATCGAATCCAAGATCAACATTACCGATGCGCAGATCGCGAGCTATTACGCCGCCCACAAATCGGAGTTCGACCTGATCGAGCCGCGGTACCATCTGGCGCAGATCGTGGTGACCACTTCGCCCGCGCAGCAGGCCGGCAATCTCCAGGACAACAAGGCGACCAGCGACGCCGACGCCAGGAAAAAGGTCGAGACATTGCACAACCGGCTCGAGAGCGGGGACGACTTCGCAACCCTGGCCATGAACTTCTCAGAGGACCCCAACACCGCCCCGAATGGGGGCGATATGGGCTTTTTCTTTGAGTCCCAGCTGCGTGCCCAGGCGGAAGTTTACGATGCCATCGGCAAGCTGAAGCCGGATCAGTTCACGGACGTTCTGCCCGTTTACGATGGCTCCGGACCGGGGCGCAAGATTGCCGGCTATGCCATTTACAAGTTGATCTCGCGCGAGCCGGCCGGACAGCGCGAAATGAACGACCCCAACGTCCGCCAGGCCATTCACCAGTTGCTGCACGACAGCCAGAAGCAACTGCTGCAGAACGCCTACTACGAGACGCTGCGGGACGAAGCCAAGGTCCGGAACTATTTTGCCGAGCAGATTCTGAAGCAGGGCGCGCAATAGAGCGCTTCAGGCCGCTTGCCCTATCGCGATGGCCAGGCAGCAGGTTCCCGTCATAGTGCCAAGGCTGGGATAGCGCAAGCGTCGACCGGCATTGCTTTTCGAACGGCCCGCGCCTTCTAAAACTTTTCCTCCACCTTCGCACCGCTGTATTCGATCTTGCGGTCGGAACGGACGGTTGGGTCTCCGCCCACGCCGTGACCGGCGGCGACAATCACAACATTGAAGGTGTGATTTCTTGTCATGCCTGGGAAGCTTCCCCGGCGCGCCTCCAGCGTCAGCGTGCGCGTCGCGTCGTTCCAGTGGATCGGGATGAGGGCATGGGCGCCGTCCTCGTAGCGATAGCTGTCGCCTTCATCCTCATAGAGATTGAACTCCGCGTTGGCGCCGGGATAGACGCGCAGCTCGATCGGATCGTCGGCCTGGCCGGCATACTCGATCGCCGGGCCGAGCGGCAGGATGGCGCCGGCGCGGATATCGAGCGGTATGCGATCGAGCGGCGCCTGAGCGGTGATGGTCGCGCCGCCGTTCGTGCGCTCGCCGGTCCAGAAGTCGTACCAACCGGCGCCTGCCGGCAGGTAAACCGCGCGGGAGGTGGCGTGCTCAGCCAGAACCGGGCTTACCAGAATCGACGGTCCGAACATGAACTGGTCGCCGATCTCCCATGTAGCCGGATCCTCGCGGAAGTCCATCACCAGCGGGCGCTGGATGGTGTAGTCTTCGCTGGTCACCTTCCAGGCCAGCGAATAGACGTAGGGCAGCAAGCGGTAGCGCAAGCGGTCAATGGCCAGCAGCGTTGGAAACACCTTGTCATAAGTCCACAGCTCGTTGTGGTCGCGATGGCCATGGGTGCGAAAGACGGGGCAGAATGCGCCATACTCAAACCACCGCGCATAGAGCTCCTGATAGGCGGGCTGAGCGGCGGCGCCGGGGAACGGCAGATGGTAGCCGCCGATGTCCGTGGTCCAGTAGGGGTAGCCGGAAAGCGCAAAGTTGAGGCCGGCGGGTACCTGGTGGCGCAGCGCCCACCAGCTGCTGTACACGTCGCCCGACCACACCGCGGCCCCGACGCGCTGCTGGCCGAGGAAAGCCGAGCGCGTCAGCAAAAAGACGCGCTTCTCGGGGTTCGCCTGCCGCCAGTGCTCCGAGACGTGAAGGTTGTGTTCGAGTGGAAAGATGTTGGTGTATTCGAGGCCGCTGCCGATTTGGAGCTGCTTGTAGCGCAGGATCGCATCGCCCAAGTGAGGCCAGGCCTCTTCAGGCTCGGCGCTGTCGAGCCAGAATGCGTCCCACCCCTGCGCAAAAAGCTTGCCCACAAACTGGCTCCAGAAAAAATCGGCTGCCGCAGGGTTGGTGGGATCGTAAACGTGCGTTCCCGGAATCTCGAATCCCTGGGCGGCCATTGCTTTGAAGTTCTCGGCGGTCGGATCCATCATGGCCCACGCCGAGATCATGGCGTGCACATGTTCGTCGTGGAGGGTCTTCAATTCCGCCGGCACGTCGGTGTATCCGGAGTTGAACACCGGGTCGCCCTTGCCGCCCTCGTTCCACCAGTACCAGTCCTGCACAATCGCATCCATGGGAATGTGGCGGGAGCGATATTCGCCGGCGATGGAAAGGATCTCGTCCTGCGTCTTGTAGCGATCTTTCGACTGCCAGAATCCATAGGCCCATTCCGGAAACAACGGAACGTGGCCGGTCATGGAGCGGTACTCGTGGACGATGCGATCCATCTGCGGGCCGTAGAGGACGTAGTAGTCCACCTGCGGCGCGGCCAGGGATTCAAAGTTGAGGTTGAGCGGGAAGCGGTTGTCGACGTAGCTGAACGAAGCCGTGTTCCACAGGATTGCGTAGCCTTTGCTCGAAACCAGCAGCGGGATCGCGATGTCGGTGTTGTTCTGGCCGAGCTCGACGGTGCTGCCGCGATAGTTGAACAGCCCGCTCTGGTGCTGGCCCAGGCCGTAGATGGCCTCGGTGGCATCCGGACTGAAGCGGTCCTCAAGATGGAAAAGGTCCTGCGCATCGGAGGGCAGGTAGGTGCGCGGCAGGTTTCCGATCTCCCGCAACAGCGTGTCGCCCGCCAGCGTCTTGAAGGTAAGGTTGCCGCCGCGCGCCGAGAGCGTCACCGCCAGGCCGGCGGTGGTCACAGTGGTCTGGTCTCCGGACTGGGCAAACTGAAACGCCGCGCCGGGGCACGATTGGGCCGGAGCGAGCATCCACGGCTGCGACTCGTTGGGAGACAGCTCGGCTACCGGATGCGCGGTCACATGGATCACCGAGTCGCTACAGACGGTCACTTCCAGCGCCTCGTTGTCGTTGCTCGCGGAAAAGCCGATCGGCGTCTGGCCGGCCTGCATGGCGGAAGGGTGAGCAACCTCGCCGGAGGCGGGCTGGTCCTGCGCAGACGCCGCAAGGGCGGCGGGCAGCGCAAGAGACAAAGCCAAGGATAGGTGCGCGAAAGCGGTACGGGCTGACCTGATCAACATACACCTCAATCCGTTGCCGGAGCTTTGAAATTCAAAACCATTCGAGCGCGAAGAAAAACGGCCCCCGCCATGGGCAGAGGCCGTAGGTACCGCGGAAAAGCGCGCCGATCATCTATTTCATATTGCCGTTGGCATCCATGGTAATGCCGCCGGGCCCGGCATTCTTGGCTGCTTCGTTGGCCTTGCGGGTGCTCATCGCCTTCGACGTCCAATCCTGCGCCATCGCCAGATCCTGGTTCACCGCCGCGGTGTTGCCGTAATCCACGTCCGCCTTGTTGCGGTAAATCAGGTTCAGGTACTGCATGGCGTCGTCGTAATTGGCCCGGTTCGCCACCGCCTGGTTAAGATACTGCAGCCCTTCCTCCACCAGCGGTGCGTTCTCCTGCGAAAGCGGTTCCATCACTTTCTTGGGCGCCTTTATATTGCCCTTGCCGTCGTCGTTCAGGCCCGCTTCCTGCAGCGCCTTCAGCTTGTTTTCGTGGGCCTTGGTCCAGTCGATCACGCCGATGGTGTACGCCGCCTCAGGATCCTTGGGATCGACCGCGAGAACCTTCTTCTGCCACTCCTTGGCCTGATCGAGATTCTTGATGCTGAAATAAATGCCCGCGATCTGCTTCATGCTGTTCACGTCGTTCGGATCTCTCGACAGAACTTCCTCGAAGATGGCGATCGACTGATTCGCCGTCTTCAGGTTCTCCGGGGTATCCAGTCCCGGCACCACGTTCTGGGCCAGCGCCGTCGCCAGGTAGGTCTTGGCCATGGGCAGGGTCGGATCGAGCTGGGTAGCTCTCTGGAAGTGATCGATCGCCTCTTCGTAGCGGGCGCTCTTGTACGCATCCACTCCCTTGTTCAATTGGTCGCGGGCTTCCAGTTGGCTGCACCCGCTCATGGAAACAACCATGCCGGCCAAGGTAACCGCGAGCGCCGTAAAACGCGCAGGTCCATTCATGTTCGTTTTCTTCTCCTTCGGGCAGCGGCTCCTTGGCCGCGCCCGGTGTCTATTCGTACTGGCAGCGGGCGGGAGCAACCGAAATACCAGGGTGAAAAAATTGTACTCCTGCTGCCTTCCCTGCCGGCTGCGGATCGGCCGGCAATCCTTGAGCGTTGCGGCGGCCGCGCCGCGCCAGCCTCTTAATAGCCCGTTTCAGCCTTGGGCGTAAGCAGGCCGATTCGATCCACGCCTGCCGCGTGGGCGATATCGATCGCTCCTGCCACCTGCGTAAAAGCCAACCCATCGTCCGCCTTTACAAAAAGTACGCGTTCCGCGCGATCGGCGTAAATGGCCGCCAGCCTGGCCGCCAAATCCTCGCTGGATACGCTCTGCCGGTTGATTCTGAAACTGGCTTCTCCCCCGCTTCCCTTCAGAACCTCGAGAACCACGGCGCCGTTCACAGGCCCCTTGTTCGGCGCAGGCCTGGGTATCAATGCGGATTCCCCGTTGGAAGCAAGCGGAACGATCAACATGAAGATGACCAGGAGCACTAACAACACATCGATCATCGGAGTGACATTGATCTCCGAGGACATGCCGCCGGAAGCGCCGTCGTTCATCGTCATGGCAGTCGTTCCTCCCTTCCCTGGGCGGATGGAAGCTGCGCCGGCCGGCTACTGGCCGGCCTGAATCTTGGGCGTCATCAACCCGATGTGATCCACGTTGGCAGCCTTGCCGATGTCGATGACGTCCGCGATGTAGGCAAAGTTCACGTCGTCGTCGCCCCTCACGAACATGACCCGCTCGGCGCGGTTGGCATAAATATCGGTGAGCTTCTGCTGCAACTCGGAGTGATTCACGTCGGTTTCGTTGATCTTGTAAAGCGGAGCCTGTCCGGGCCGATACAGAACCTGAACCACGATGGTGCGGTCATTCGGCTGCTGCTGCTGCTGCGGATTCTTGGGGGGTTGCGGCACCAGGGCGTCCAGACCCCTGGGCGTGACCGGCACGATGACCATAAAGATGATCAGCAGCACCAGAAGAATGTCGATCATCGGGGTGACATTGATGTCGGCCATGCTGCCGCCGCCGCCGCCCATTGACATTGCCATGGCTTAAACTCCTCGTCTCATTTCCTCAAAATCTTGAAAGCGCAGCCGCGCCCGCCCAACTACTCGCCGCCCGCCAGGTTGCCTTCGCGCCTTTGCGTCAACAGGCCCACCTCTTCCACGCCCGCCGTGCGCACGTCGTCGATGGCGTCTTCAACGGCCCGGTACTGCGCGCGCGCATCTGCGCGGACGTAGATCGTCTTGTCGGTCTTGTCGGCCAGTTTATCGCGCACCAGGCTGCCCAGCTGGCTGGGATCGACCCGGTTCTGCCCCAGGAAAATGCTGCCGTCGCGGGTTACGGCCACCACGATGGCGTCGTCCTTGTCGGCATCCGGCATGGCGGTCGCATTATCCACCTTGGCCATGTCGATCTGCACCTTGTTCTGCAGCATGGGAGTGATCACCATGAAGATGATGAGCAGCACCAGCATCACGTCCACCATGGGGGTGACGTTGATGTTGGAGTTGACCTTTTTGCCTTCGTCACGAACTGCTACGCCCATTGTTGAAACTCCGTACTTCTGAATTCTGCGCCGGACCCGTTCCGGCCGTGCTTGAAATCAAGCCGCGCGCGCGAACTTCAAATCGCGGAGCGGAAGAGGCTTGCCTCTCCCGCTCCGCTTGAGATTCCCGCCCAAGCCAAAAGCCGCTTCGCTTTACCGCTTGTGGCTTTGCTTGATGAAGTAGTCGATGAGTTCGCTCGAGGAGTTGTCCATCTCCACGTCGAAGGCCTCGACTCGTCCGGTGAAATAGTTGAAGGCCATCACCGCGGGGATGGCGACCAGCAGGCCGAACGCCGTGGTAACCAAAGCCTCGGAGATGCCGCCGGCCACTGCGCCGATGCCGGAGGTCTTCTGCGTGGCGATCTGCTGGAAGGCGTTCAGAATGCCGACCACGGTGCCGAACAGGCCCACGAACGGTGCGGTTGCGCCGATGGTGGCCAGAACCGCGAGGCCTCTCTTCAGCTTGGCGTGAACGATGGCCTCCGCCCGTTCCAGCGCGCGGCCGGAACTGGCGATGGTTTCATCGTTCGCCACACCCGAGGAGGCGCGGAATTCCTGCAGGCCGGCCGTGACCACCTCGGCCAGATGCGACTTCTTGCTGCGATCGGCAATCTTGATGGCTTCTTCCAGCCTGCTTTCCTTGAGCGCCCCGGCCACCTTGGGGGCGAACTCCCGGGACTGCTTGCGGGCGGCGGAAAAGTACAGGTAGCGGTCGATCATGACGGCCAGCGACCAGATCGACTCGATGAAGAGCAGAACGGCAACCGCACGGGCCAGGTTCCCCATGTGTTGCCACAGCCCCATGGGGCTGAAGCTGACCGTCTGTTCCTCCTGGAACATGGCCAGGCTGCTGACTGCGTGCGAAGCGAAATGTGTGAGCTGAGCGAGAATCACTGAATCGTTCCTCCTAAGGAGTTGTTTAGGGACTGAGGCTGTCCGCGCGGCGGACGTTCTGGGAATGCGGCACTTTGGGGGATTCGCATTCCGGTCAAAAGAAAAACTCCCTGCCCGGATCGCGGCAGGGAGCCACAGGTTTCATCATCCACCGAGCGTGAAGATCACGTTTACAGTCGTCTCCACCTCGACCGGCTCGTTGTTCAGCAGGTAAGGCCGATAGCGCCAGGTCCTCACCGCGTCCAGGGCCGACGACTGAAGCATGGCCGGACCGCTGACGACGCGAAGATTCGTGATCGTGCCTTGTTTGGAAATGGTGGCCTGCAGAACCACCGTTCCGGAGACTCGCGCCGCTTTGGCGATAGGCGGATAAATGGGCTGGGTCTTCTGCAGCAGCATGCCCACGGCTACGCCGGCTGAAATGTTCACCTTCTTGGGAGGCGCGGCCTTCACCTGCGGCCCGCCGCCGCTGCCGAAGATGCTGCCCATCACGCCGCCGCTGCCGCCCATGCCCTCCATGCCGGCCACGCCGAAGCTGCTCGGCGGGGCTTCCTTCTCACTCACCATCTGGATGTTGTGCGGAATCCGGGTGGGCGCCGTGAGCTGATTGTTCATCATCTCCGACTGCACATGAACTACGTGAATCACCTCAGGCGGAGGGGGCGGAGGCGGTGGAGGTGGTGGGGGGGGAGGGGTGGTGAGAACGGTTAGCATCGCTGCCCTGGGGAGAGCCTCGGGATAGATCAGCGGAATCAGGATCAGGAGGAGCAGAATCGAGCCGTTGATGATGCCCGTAATGAGCATCCAACGGCCGCTCTTGGTCTTGATCCTGCCTCCGGATTCAAATGTGGAATCTTCAAACATGGCGAGCCTCGAGTCGGATGTTTGGTTACCTCTACTTAGACACCGCGAGAACGGCAATTGTTCCCGAACATGAAATCAGTCCCATAGAAGCGTGTCAACCTTATCAGAACCACGCTTCGAGTGCAAAGAGTGCTGCAAAAATGGTGCAAAATCCGCGCCCTGGCTGCCTCAAAACCACCCCGGCTCCCGCTGCATCGTTCATTCGTTCCTTGCCGAGCCCTGGGAGAGAAAACTCTCAACCGATCCCGGCAAGCAATTTCCTCCACACCCGGCGCCGTGACTGGGCGGTTAGGCCCTTGACCGTTTTGCCGCCGGCAGAGCCGCTGTCCTGCCCTTTTCTGAGCGCCATTCCTGCCACGCCACCAGCATCGGAGCGGCTACCGCGATCGATGAGTAAGTACCGATAAGAATACCCACCACCAGCGCAAATGAAAAGCCCTTCAGCACCTCGCCGCCAAAGATAAAGAGAGAAAGCACGGTGAGGAAGGTGAGGCCGGAAGTAAGAACGGTCCGGCTCAGGGTCTGATTGATGCTGCGGTTCACCAGCACCGGCAACGGCTCGCGGCGGCTGATGCGCAGATTTTCGCGGATGCGGTCGAAGACCACGATGGTGTCGTTCATCGAGTAACCCACCAGCGTGAGGATGGCCGCGATCACCGTCAGGTTGATCTCCATACCGCTGAATCCGAAGGTGCTGGCCAGCGAAAATGCGCCTACCGTGATCAGCGTGTCGTGGAAGCAGGCCACCACCGCGGCCACGCCGTAGATAAGCTGAAAGCGGAACCAGAGATAAATCAGCATGCCGAGCATGGAGTAAAGCGTGGCCAGGCCAGCCTGCCGCTCAAGCTGCGCGCCCACGGTGGGACCGACCACCTGAGTGTTGCGAACGGTGAACGGGTTCCCGTAGTGCGTGCGGAGGGCGTCCTCGATCTTCTGGCGGCCGACGTCGAGCGCGCTTTCATTGGTCTGCTCAGGCAGGCTGATCAAGACCTCGTGATTCGCGGGCACATCGTAGTTCACGATGCTCACGCCCGGAATGCCGGCAGCGTCCGTGGCCCGGCGGATGGCATTGATGTCGGGCGGCTGCGTGAACTGCACCTGGATCTCCGTGCCCCCGCGGAAGTCCACGCCCAGCGGCACCGGACTGTGGATGTGCGCCCAATGCCATCCCATCGAAACGATGCCGGCCACGCTGAAGATCATGGAAAAGGCGAGAAAATACCACTTCTTCCCCAGCCAGTCCACATTTACGCCATGAAACAGTTCCACTTCTCTTCTTCCCTTCCCCAAAAAAGCTCTCAGCCTTCAGCTCTCAGCCTTCAGTCCCTAGTCCCTTAGTCCCTTAGTCCCTAGTCCCTTAGTCCCTAGTCCCTAGTCCCTAGTCCCTTAGTCCCTAGTCCCTTAGTCCCTTGTTCCCTCAGTCCCTCGTTCCCTAGTCCCCTGCCTCTAAATCGAGACCATCTCTCCAGCCTTCAGCTTGTTCAGATGGGCCTCGAAAATGACTCTCGAAACATAGACCGCAGTAAACAGGTTGGCCGCCAGACCAAAGGTCAGCGTGACCGCGAAGCCCTTCACCGGTCCGCTGCCGAAAAGGAACAAAATCGCCGCCGATACGATGGTGGTCACGTGGGTGTCGACGATGGTCACCCAGGCATGGGCAAAGCCCTGGTCCACCGCCGCCGAAGCCGCCTTGCCGGCGCGGATCTCCTCGCGGATGCGCTCGAAGATCAGCACGTTCGAGTCCACGCCCATGCCGATGGTGAGAATCACTCCGGCAATGCCGGGCAACGTGAGCGTGGCCCCGGAAAAGCCCATGAAGCCAAGCAGGATGACGAGGTTGAGAAACAGCGCCAGGTCGGCATTGATGCCCGAGCTCCGGTAGTAGATGAGCATGAAGGCCATCACCACCAGCACGCCCACGATGGCCGCGGTCACGCCCTCGCGGATGGAGTCCGCGCCCAGCGATGCGCCCACATTGCGCTCCTCGAGAAAGTTGATCGAGGTGGGCAGGGCGCCGGTGCGCAGCAGCTTGGAGAGCATCGTTACCTCATCCGCGCTGAAGGCGCCTTCAATCTCGCCCGTGTCGCGGATACCGCTCTTGATCACCGCCACTTCGCGGACCCGGTTGCCCATCACTACCGCCATGCTTTTGCCCACGTTGGCGCTGGTGTAATCGTAGAAGCGGTTGCCGGCTTCGTCGGTGAGCGTAAACTCCACCACCCGCTGCCCGGTGTTGGGATTGGTGTTGGGATCGGCGGAGCGGAAATCGGTGCCCGAAACCACCGGCGCGCGATTGAGAATGAAGACCCGGTCGGCATCGGAACCGGTGGCCATCTGCCCCGAGCCGTGAACCATCTCTTCGTCGGGCGGAATGCTGCCGCCGGCCCCGGACAGGGCCGACTGCTCGTCCTGGTAACCCTCCGGGGCGTCGTCGACGGCGTGAATCTCAAGCCGGGCCGTGGATTGAATGGCGTTCTTTACCTGGTCGGTATCGCTGATGCCAGGCAGCTCCACCAGGATCTGGTTGGCTCCCAGGCTGTAAGGCGCAACCTTCGGCTCGCTCACGCCCAGCGAATTCACCCGGTCGTTGATGGTCTCGATGGCCTGATCGACGGTCTTCTCTTCCAGGGCTCTTTCCACCAGCGGCTTCATGGTCAGCGTGAAGGCAGTGTCGTTGTCGACGCCGTTCAGGTCGTATTCGTTCGAATACTTCTGGTCGAGCAGCGATCGCACCGCGCTGGAATTTGCCGGCGAGATGCCTTCGATCTTCACCAGTTCGGGCTTGCCCGATCCATCCGGCTTGAGCGGGTCGGGCTTGTAAACCTGCGAAAAGCCCAGGTTGGCCGTCTTCAGGTCCTGCTGGATGCGCGCCACGGCGCTGTCGGTCTCGTCGCTCACCGCTTCAGCCACTACCACCTGCAGAATCAGGTGCACGCCGCCCTGCAAGTCGAGTCCGAGGTGAATCCGCTTGGTTAGTCCTGCCATCAGGGCCGTGCCGCTGACCCCCGACGGAAACCCGAAAATGCCGTAGGTAAAAACCAGCAGGACCGCGATAATCAGGGTTACCCTGCTCTTGAGATTCTTCTTCATTGTTCCGTTTCTCGAATCCAGAAATTCAGTCGAACGCAGAAACCTGCCAGACTTACGACGACTCCCCGGTGATGACTGAGGCGATGGCGTTCTTGGCCACTTCGATTTTCAGGTTGTCGGGCGCCACGCGAATCACGATCGCATCGTCCTTGATGGATAGAATAATGCCGCGAATGCCGCCCGCGGTGGTCACGCGGTCTCCGGCCTTGATACCGGCAAGCATGGCCTGCCACTGCTTCTGCTTCCTCTGTTGCGGGCGGATCATCAGCAAATAAAGCACCGGAAGCAGCAGCAGCGGAAGCAGCATCGTCAGGCCTCCGCCTGCCGGTGCCTGCCCTGCCGCCAGGAATGCAAAACTCGTCGCCACGTTCATCCTTTGCTTGCCCGGAAGCACGGCGTTCCGCGCCATCCGGGGCACAGGCACACTCGCCGCGGCGGGCGCCCGACCAAGAAAATTTGTCTCCGGGAACGGTCCTGGGCGTTCGTTACGCTCGGCCCAGGCTCTGGAAGGAGGGTCCGGTTGCCGCCGGGATCCTGACCTCATCCCAGCCCGCATCCGCGCTTAAAGACCCTGCCGCCGTCTGCTTCCTGTTCGACACAGCGATCCTTCCGGTCTCCGATCCGGGAGACGAGCCCAACGCGGGCGCCGTTTGCTCCCTGCGGATACCAAAAAGAGTGCCTAGAAAGATAAGATACGCGCGGCCGGTTGCGTGTCAAGGTTGCGCGTCCCGGCCGCGCTCCTGACCTGCGCGCCGGACCCCCGGTGCGGGCCGGCGCCGCCCCGGGTTTGGAGGGCTGAGATTCAGCGCGCACTGACCCTTATAAAGCTCTTACGGAACCTCTACTCCTTCTTTATCGGCGCGGGTTTCTGCTAATTCTGCAAGGCCTTCCGGCCCATGCGCGCCCGTCAATCCAGCACGCTCTTCGGTCGCGCATGTTGGCGCACGAAGCCTTCGCACAGGAGTTGACGCCTATGGATACGATTCACCCTGGTGAACTCTGGCTCGTTCCCGTTGTCCTGTCCGTGGGGTTTATGCTCTGGGTGCTGTGGATGTTCTGGAAAGAGAGCAAAAAGCAGCATGGGCCGCGCAGGTGGCTGTGACGCCTGGCGGCGGCTACCCGTTTTGTTCGTCCGGCTCCCAGTAGCGCAGTTCGGGGCGCGCGCAGCTCAGGCACAGCCGCTGGCCGTCGACCTGAGCGAAGCGCCCGAAGTTCACCCCCTCCCCGCATCGGGAGCAGACCACGCGCTCCGCTTTGTAGCCGGGCAAGTCGGCCGGATCCACGCTCGCCCGCACCCATTGCTCGCGAAAGAGCGCGGCCTCAGGCAGTTCGCGGTAGGCCTGCATCTGCTGTTGGTTGCGGTTCTCCAGATGGGGGTAAAGCCGGCTCGCCAGTTCGCGCGAATTTTCAAGCGCCACCACGCGTACGCCCCGGCCTGAGCCGAGATCGACAAAGGTTGCGGCCATCTTGCCCCAGTCCCGGAACTTGAGCGCGCGCTTGCCCAGCCGGCAGCCGGTCACCAGCGCGATCGCGTCCGTGGCGCAGCGGTCGATTTCGACGAAGGTGACAAAACGCTTGCGGTCCGCTCCACGCGGATCGGCAATTCCCAGCCGCTCAAGTCCGAGCAGCGCCATGCGCACGCCCAGAATCTGGCCTGCGCAAAGATGTCCGTGCGCCGCCTCGGCCAATCGCAAAAGCTCTTCGAGAGATTCCACTGTCCGCACCAACTCGCTGACTTGCTGACTTGCCGACTCGCTGACTCGCCGACTCGCTGACTTGCTACTTCGGCTGCGCCGCCGGCGCCGCATCGGGCGTCTCCGGCTCGTCCTCGGTGTCCTCAACCAGCACTGCCGAGCCGGGC
Source organism: uncultured Acidobacteriaceae bacterium (assembly GCA_963770555.1). Classification (GTDB taxonomy): domain Bacteria; phylum Acidobacteriota; class Terriglobia; order Terriglobales; family Acidobacteriaceae; genus Telmatobacter. The sequence goes on along the minus strand of CAVYQC010000004.1, from coordinate 1,332,339 downwards.
ACGATATCGTAGCCGACCGCGTCTTTACCGGCGGGATGAAAAGTCACCCGCAGCGGCTCGCGCTGCCAGTCCGGCTGCGTGCAGGCCGGCTCGGCATGGTTCTCCGCATCGAGGGCCGAAAGCTTTTTGGCCAGCACCGGCTTGCGCGCTTCAACCTGCGCCACCACCGCGTACAGGCTCTTGCCGCTGGCAGTCACGCCGCAATAAGCGCCGTAATCGCGGAACCAGCTCACCTGGCTGACGCCGGGATCGTAATCGGGCAGCTTGAGGGCCGTCACGCGGCCGGTCACGCGGTCCACCAGCAGCCACGGGCCGCGCTGCCACACCCAGCGGCCCTGCTTGTCGCCCGGCCCCGGCTTGTCGCCTGGCAGAGCGTCGTTGAGCCGAAGCACGCGGCGAACCACGAAGCTGCGATCGGTCACGTCGTGGGCCTCGCCGGTGGTCCATTCCTTCAGAGCACCGTCAACCAGCAGCGCGCGAATCTTCAGCGCGTCTTCGTCGGCCGCGGCGCCACCGGGGTCGCCGGCCTTCGAGTACGGCACCTTTCTGACCGCGCCCAGGACGACACTGTGCTTGCGTGGCGCGGCTGAGGCCGCCACAGCGGCGGGAAAGAACATGGTGAGAAAGATGGCGATAAGGACGGACTTCCGCCGGGCATGCATGAAGGCGATTCTCCTTGTGATGCGTGCGTCCGTTGTGCGCCCGACTCTTCGCCGGAGGCTAAAACCCCAATGAGAGCGAGCGCCTTTTTCGGTACGCGACCTACAGAATTTTGTAATTCGATGGCCGCGACCTGAGACGAAGCGGATTCCCGAAACACGCTTCTGGGGGAATGACGACTCAACGCCGGCGACTGGCCGGAGTGGAAAAATGCTGCGCGATGATTCTAGCGCAGAATCAGATTCCTGCGATTTGCGCTGCTCCGAAAATCAGCGGTTCCAGCGAATCGAGCAATGGCTGCGCGACTACGGGCCGATGCAGTAGCCGGCCCAACCAATCTGCAGGCGCTGACTTTCGGTGAGAGGGTGATACAACGGATGAGGGGTAAAGGAATGCACGTCCGCCTAAGAATGCTCCTTGCGACAGCGCTGGCGGCGGGCTCGCTGACCGCCCCCGCACGGCTGGCCGCGCAGGAGCCCACGACGCGCTGCGATCCGCCTGGCGGTTCGCTCTCCAGTTTGACTCGGGCCCAGAAAAAAGCGTTTATGGAATCGCAGAATACGTTCATCGCCAACCGTTATGCCGATGCGCTCGGAGAGTTGCGCAGTCTGTTGGCGCAGCTTCCGCAAGACACTCCGGCATACAGCACGATGGCGGAGAGGGCGGCGGAGGCAGCGATCTATGCGGGAGAACAAACCTACGCAATTTCGCTCCTGAAGCCTATCGAAGAACGCGATGGCAGCGACTGTCCGGCGAGAACGCTTCTGGCTCGGGCCTATGCGGAGCAGGGGCTGTCCAAGGAGCGCGACGCGGAGATGGCCGCTCTGATATGGAGTGACCTGTCAATCCCTGCACGGCCGTGTGGTGGTTTTTGTTTTTTCGAGGACAGGGCCAGCAGCAGCCGGGGCAGATTGGGCGACGATTGATCAGTCTGATATTCGCGGGTCGGAACCGCATGGTCATGATCCGTCGGGAGCTGCCTCGGACTAAAGTCGCGAGTCCGGCTGAGCCTGTCGCATAGAGCGGTCGAGGATTCTCCTTCGTGCTTGCTCCGGCTGCGGCTGGCGCTGTCTTCGAAATGGTTGATGATGCTCATCGGGTTTCGAGGTTTTTGTCTTTTCCTTCTTAGGAAGGTTTTGGCTTTTGTTCTTGCTGTTGCTGTTGCTGTTGCTCTTTGCCGGTCATGCCGCCGTCGCCTGGCTGGCGGCAGTTTCCGTCTTCACGCCGATGGCCCAGATGAAGCCCAGCAGTTCGCGCCCCACGGCGGTAACGATCTTGCGCTGGTCCTTGCCTGCCGCGGCCAGCCTGGCGTAGCGCCTGTGCAAGCGCAGCTGCGCCTTCCAGGCCATCTCTTTGATCTCTTCCGGCACGCCTTCCTGCCGCTTGCGCAATCCCGGCCCCACGGCCGGCTTGAGACGATAGCTCCAGGCGGCTTCGATGGCGATGCGCCGCAGATGCGCGTTGCCGGTCTTGGTGATCGAGCCGCGTTGTTGCCGCCTGCCGCTGGACTCTTCGCTGGGCACCGCGCCGCTGTAGCCCATCAACTGCCGCGCGCCCTCGAATCGCGAGAGCTGCCCCAGCTCGGCCACCACCGTCACCGCCGAAATCTCGGCAATGCCACGCAAGGCCTGCAAACCACGGATCACTTCCTGCATCCCCGCCGGAGCCAGCTTCACCGCTTCACGGATCGCCTCCTCCAACCGCTTCACTCGCTCCGCCATGTGCTCAACCTCGTGCAGCAAATCCAGCCGCGTCCACTCCTGCGCCGCCTGCTCGTAGCGCAGTTGCCGCACCCAGGCTATATAAGGCTGGCTCCATGCCTTTATCCCAGCAACCGGACGCCGCCCCGTGCGCAGCAGAAACTTGCTCAGCCGATGCCGGGCCCGCAACTGATCCTGCTTGGCCGCCTCCCGTGTTCGCACCAGATCCCGTAAGGCCTCCGCACCGGCATCCGGAACCCACACCGCCGTCAGATCGCCCGCGCGATGGCAGCGCGCCAGCTTCGCCGCATCCCGCCGATCCGTCTTGACCCGGTCGCCGGCCTTGACCGGAACCAGCGTCGGCGCCACCACCGCACACTCCACTCCCAACTCCGTCAACTGCCAATACAGCACGTAGCCCGTGGGACCCGCCTCGTAGCAGGCCCGTAACTGCTCCGCCCCGCCCAGCTTCTTGATCAGCTTGCGCACCGACTCGGCGCGGTTGGCGATGATACCCAGGTTGCGTACTTCCCCGTCCTGCTCGGCGACCGCTACCGCGATCGTCTCGGCATGGACATCCAATCCCAAAAATCGTACCTTCTCCTTCATGACCGGTTCCTCTCCGCTTGTGGCTCTGGACTGTGTTCCTCTTCGACTCACAGCCTAACCCACGACCAGCGCACTGGAACCGGTCACTCCATGATGACTAAACCGTCTACTGCCTTTCCACTCCAGCTTCCGGCTCCCGTCCCGTTTTGAATGGTATTCTTAGGGTGCCGGTCTGCGTGCCTTTCTTGGCGCGGGATGCGCCGGTCAAGGATGAAATGACAGGTGTGAGGCGCCGAAGTTTCCTGGCCTCGATTGCGGCTTGGGCGGCCGGCTCGACCGTCCGGCGCGCTTTTTCGCTGGGCCTACCCAATGAGGCAGGTCTGCCCCAGTCCGCCAAGCCTTCGCTTTCTGCTCCGGCGCAATCGTCCAACACACAGCCGCAGACCGGTGGCCCAACGCTGGGCGACCGTCCGTCGGAGTCCGGGTCCCACTGGTTCACCGATGTCGCCGGCCGGTCGCAGTTTGACTACCGGACCATCTACAACTTCGCGGGTAGGAAGTATTTTCCGCAGCCGATGTGCGGCGGAGTTGCGGCTATTGACTATAACAATGACGGGCTGATGGACCTGTTCTTTACCAACAGCGCCAGGCTGCCGGAGTTGGAGAAGACCTCGCCCGCCTATTACAACTGCCTGCTGCGCAACAACGGCGATGGGACGTTTGAGGATGTGACCGTCAAGGCCGGCTTGACCGGCGCCGGCCTCGGCTATTGTTTTGGTGTGGCCGTTGCGGACTATGACAACGACGGCCGCCAGGATATCTTCATCTGCAATGCGGGCAGAAATGCTCTCTACCGGAACAACGGCGACGCCACGTTTACCGATGTGACCGCCGGATCGGGACTCGAACATAAACCGGAGAACGTGCTGAGCGTAGGAGCGGCCTGGTTCGACTACGACAACGACGGGCTTCTGGACCTGATCGTCACCAATTACACCACGTGGACTCCGCAGACCGACAAGCAGTGCTTAATGGACGACACGCGCGAGGAGTATTGCAGCCCGACGATCTACAAAAGCGTCGCATCGAGGCTCTATCGCAATCTTGGCCATGGCCGCTTTGAAGACGTCACCGAAGCAAGCGGAATCGGGAAGGCGCTGGGCAAGGGGATGGGCATCTCGATTGCGGACTTCACCGGCAATGGGCTGATGGACATCTTCATCGCCAACGACACCGAGCCCAATTTCCTCTTTGTCAATCAGGGCGATGGAACGTTCACCGAGAGCGGCCTTCAATATGGCGTTGCCTATAACGACGAGGGCGATTCCGTATCGGGCATGGGCTCGGACGCTAAGGATTTCGACAACGACGGCTGGGTCGACATCATCTACAACGACCTGGCCGGGCAGATCTTCGGCATTCTCAAGAATGAAGGCGGAAGGTCGTTCAATGCGGTAACCTGGTCCACCAGGCTCGGCCCGCTGTCACGGAGTCTATCGGGATGGAGCATCGGGTTCATCGACTACAACAACGACGGCTGGAAGGATGTGTACTCCGCCAATGGCGATGTGGATACCTTGACCGAGTCTTCCCGGCAGCACGACACCATGTTCGAGAATCAGGGCGGCAAGACCTTTATCGACGTTACAGAAAAGATGGGACCGGATTTCGCTTTCGTCGGCTACCAGCGCGGTTCGGCCTTTGTCGACTTGAACAATGACGGCTTCATGGATCTGGTGGTGACTTCACTTGGCCAGAAACCTCGCATTCTAATGAATAATGCCCTGGTCAAGAATCACTGGATCATGTTCGACCTGCGCGGACACAAGAGCAATCGCGACGGGATTGGCGCCGCCATCAAGGTGGCTGCCGCATCCGGCAGGATGCTCTATAACCACGTAACCACCGGTGTCGGGTTCATGTCGTCGAGCGATCGCCGCGCCCACTTTGGCCTGGGCGCCGAGACCCAGATCGACCACGTGGAAATTCGCTGGCCAAGCGGAATTGTGCAGCGGCTTGAGCATCCCGCCGTAGATCGGGTCGTGAAGGTAGAAGAGCCCGCAAAATAGCCTGCGCGCTCCCGGTGCTGCCGCTGCTCACCTGCTTGTTGTCTGTGGAGCTGCCTGGAATTTTTCTAAATGGGATTTTGCCAGATCCGGTCGATTCAACTTCCGGTAGAGCGTTGCCAGGAGAAAATGAATCTGGGCGTCGCTGGTGCCAAGTGCCGGCAGAGTCAGGGCTCGTTCCCCTTCGAGTGCTGCATTCTTGAAATCTCCCTCATCGTTGAGTCCCTTTGCCAATTCATAGCGCGCATCGCGTGAATCGGGGTCTTTCTCAATGGCCTGCCGATCCTTTTCAACACTGTCCTGGGTCCGGCCCATCAAAAGCAGGAGCCTGCCGTAGGCAACCAGAATCGATGCGCTTTGCGGCGATTTTTCCCCAGAGAGATTCACCGCCTGCTGGTAAAGGTCCAACGCTTGCGCCGCATCTCCCATCGCTTCGTGCGTCATTGCAAGATAGAACACGGGCAGGGGTCCCTTGGGAGAGAGCGTTTGGGCAGTTTGAAGCGGCGAGAGCGCCAATTTGAAATCGTTTTGCGTGTAGTAAAACACACCGAGAAAGAATTGCGCCTCTTCCGATGTCGGATCGACCGTTACGGCCGTGATAAGACAGCTCTTGGCAACATCCGGACGATGAGCAAACATGGCCAGCCGCGCCTTGAGGACCAGGGCTGGAACCATGGATGGGTTCTCATGCAGGGCCATATCGACTTCGCTCACGGCCTCGGGAAATTTCCGTTGGGCAAAATCCCGTTTAGCGTTCTCGTAATGTCGCCCTGGGCCGGCTGCGAGCTGGAGTGCGAGAAGCCAGATCATAGAAGCTTGCCTCCGGGCGCCAATGAATTGTATTTGTAAGCGCGCACATGTTCCAAGCGGTCGGTGCGCCCGATGGCCGCGGGCCATTGAACCCGAGAACTCAATTGGGACGACCCGGCCTTTTGAGGGCGGCCACTTTCTACGATTGTCAGGACCTGATCGACCGCCACACCTTTGAGCACTTGCTTCACACCCGTGGGCCAGGCGAGTTCAATTCGCTCCACAACGGTCGCGCTCCCCAATCCGAAGTACACGCGTTTGTCGCTGGACGAATTGTAGCCGACGGCTGTCGTGGCCTCATTGTACTGAACGCCATTCGCGGTCGTTAGCTTCACCTTCGTTCCCAATCCATCTCGATTATCGGCCACGCCAACGAGCTTCAAAATGATCCAATGATTATGATTCGGAGACCGATTCAATAGCAACTGCGGCTCTCCGTTGAGGATTGTGACCACAATATCGATCTTCCCATCGTTGTCCAAATCACCGAATGCGGCGCCGCGATGTGCAGCCGGAACCGAGAAACTCGCTCCCGCTTGTGCACTCACATCCTTGAATACCATATTGCCGAGATTGCGATAGAGCAGATTGGGAAGCGGATACGGCTTATGATTCACCTCCATCGAATTGTCGAGAATTGCGGAGCCGGCAGCGAAAATGTCCTTGTTCCCGTCGTTATCGAAATCGAAAATTCCGGTTCCCCAGGCGGTAAAGCGGGTTGTCATTTCGGAGATGCCAGTCATGTCTGTGACGTCTTCAAATTGGCCATTCCCCAGATTGCGGTAGAGAGGAAAAGTGTCACCGAACATCGCAGCGTGAAAGATATCCGGCCTGCCATCGTTGTCGATATCGCGGAAATCGGCTCCCATACCCGCAACAGTCTTGCCGTTTTCGTTGAAGGCTACGCCTGCCCGGAGAGCTACGTCTGTAAATGTCCCATCGCCATTGTTGTGCAACAGAAAATTCGGGAAGGTGTCGTTGGAAACAAAGATGTCGGTGAACCCATCGTCATCGTAATCGGCAAAAGCGACGCCCATGCCTTTACCTACATACCGGGAAATATGCGACTGCTGCGAAACGTCGGTGAATGTGCCGTCGCCGTTGTTCCGATACAAGTTATTGGGCGTTCCGCGATTCTCATTCGGAGAGCAATAGTCAACGATGTTGTCCGTCTGGCAACTGTGCGCTGTGGAGATCGAATAGTCCAGATAATTCACAACAAAGAGATCGAGCAATCCGTCGTTGTTGTAGTCAATCCACCCTGCTGTGACAGACCAAGGCTTGCGCTGTCCCGGAACATTGCCGCTGACTCCTGCTTTCTCCGTCACATCGGTGAAGGTCCCGTCGCCGTTGTTATGAAAGAGTTGGTTACGGTTAAATCCGGTCACATACAGATCCACAAATCCGTCATTGTCATAGTCACCTGCCGCTACGCCCATCGAGTAGCCAGCACCAGCTAAGCCGGCCTTTTCGGTGACATCGGTGAAGGTCCCGTCGCCATTGTTGCGAAAGAGCCTGTTGTAGAAACTGGGGTCGCTCTTTTGCAGAGACGGAATTCCTGCCCCATTCGTAAAGAAGATGTCCAGGAGCCCATCGTTGTTGTAGTCGAAGACTGCAACACCGCCAGTCATTGTCTCTATGGAGTAGCGCTGGGGACTGACGCTGTTCTTCAATACGAAGTGTATCTTTGACGCGTCAATTGTGTTCTCGAAGAGAATTGGCGAATCAGTCGATTGACTCGACGCGGATACGCTTTGCTCGATACCGTGAAGGTCACCTCTGGGCGGGAAGCCATTGCCTGACCGCCCGATTCCCATGCCATGCGGCAACGCTCGGGAATCCAAAGCCCCTGCGCCCAGAGCAGCCAACCCTGCCACAAATTCTCGTCGCGATATTGCCCGCTTCATTCTTCCCCAAATAGACAGCCGCCACGCCGGGACTTGGCTGCGCGGCAAAGAACACTTCCTTAAAAGTTAACAGGCCAGATGAATTCACCTGGCCTGTTGGTTGGAATTTCAGCTGAATTTGCGCTTAGAACTGGAACCTCGCGATGAACTCGCCGCTTCTCGGAGCGTAGTTTCCACCCGCGTTGGTGATGCTCCCTGCCATGACGCCGAAGAGTTGGTTACCGGACCCGGTCGCAGCCGGGTTGGACGTGTTATTGAAGCCCGGATATACCCAGCGGTTAAAGACGTTGAAGAAGTCGGCACGGAGAGAGAACGACGTGCCTTCCTTGATCGGGAAGACCTTGCCGATGCCCAACTCCTCGCTCGGCTGCCTGGCCTGGCGGTAGTCGTTGTAGAACGGCTTGGACGTGGAGTAGGTGCCGAGGGCGGGAGCTGACCACGCCGCGGCATTCAGGAAGGGTGTTTCAATATTAGATTTGTGGTTATTGAGGTTTTGCAGAAAGAGCGGCTGACCCGGAACGCGATTCGCAAAAACTGAAAAGTTTCCAGTGGCTCCGTTAGCAAAAGTCACCGAATCCAAGTTGGTCGTCCAGGTATTCGGTACCTGTTGCGGGAAACCGCTCGCGTAATGGAAGTTGCCGTCCGTTGTCCAGCCCGCTAAGAGAGCGCGCTTCCAGCCATTTTGGTCAAAGCTGAAACGGGGCACCTCGTAGTTGAAGTAGAAGTTGAGCATTTGCGGTTCGTCGATGCTCTCAAAGGATTTCTGGCTCTTAGGAGGGAGAGAGGGATCCTGTGCATAAATCGAAGTGGTGTAGGTGGGAGACGTCGCTCCCACAGTCCCCAGATTCTTCGACCAGTTATAACCGACGCCGCCCGACAGCCCGTTGCTGATGCGCCTGGTGACCTTGACCTGAAGCGCGTCGTACCACCAATTGCCGTCGTGCTCGTACATGTCACCAATGCCGCCGAACTGCGGAAACGGCCTCAGTGCCTGAGCCAGAGTGGCCCCGGACGGGAAGGTGGAATACGGCGCCTTAAAGCCTCTCGCCGCCACGGAAGGAGAAGAGATCGGCTGCGTCAACAGGTTGAAATCATTCGCGTCGGTAACGTTTAGACCATATTTCTGCGACAGCATTGTTGGGGTAAGTTCGTTTGTCGTATTCGTCAGGTTATCAGAATTGAGCCAAACGCCCCGGTCGTCGATGAAGGACACGTTGAGCGAAAGATTGTTAATAATCTGGCGCTCAACGCCAACGGTTGTTTGCAGAAAGCGCGGCGGACGGCCATTGTTCGAAACAATGAATGAAGGGGGCGAATTGGTTGAACCAAGATTCGGGAAGGCGCCCGGATCGAAGTTGGTGGCTGTTAAAGCAGCAGGCGAGAACGGTATGCCGTTGGAAAGCTGACCGGCACTAATGCCATACGATGGACTGGTGAGGCGCGCCACGTTAAAGCCGAATCCCTGGTTGCTATAGCCTTCTTCATTCATGAAGAGCTGGGGGCCGGAGTAGAATCCAGTCGCCGCATGGATCACGGTCTTTGGAGTCAGTTGATAGCTGGCGCCAATACGAGGCTGAATCATCCAGGGATAGAAGTGCTCGAAGACGCAGTTGCAACGGCTGTCGCCATTAGAATCCTTCCCACTACCCTCGTATTCGGTTCCACCCAACAGGCCGCCAGCCGACGGATTTACGACAGTGGGACTAAATTGGGTTACCCGCAGATGTTGTTCCTTCTGCATCCCCTCGAGATCCCAACGCAGCCCAAGGTTCACCGTGAGCTTATTTGTCAGCTTCCAGGTGTCCTGGCCGTAAAACGAGCCCTCCATGCGGATAAACCACTGGATGTCATCGTTCCCGATATTTGCGCCGTCCAACTGGCCAAGTGCGAAGCTCGCAAAGCCACTGCCGAGGCTGGCTCCGTAGAGATTTTGGCCATTTTCGGACGGTTCAGAGGTCTCATTCTCGCTGAAACCGTACGATCCGTCCGATAGGTCATTGTGAGTGCCCCAGAGTTGATGACGGAAATCGCCGCCAAAGTCGAAGGCGTGGCGGCCGTGGGTCCAGATCGCGGATTCCGTGTCGTACCAGTCATTGTCAATAAACGGCGCGTTGTTGATGCCCAGTTGCGGAACGTTCTGATGGTTGACGGTGAGTCCCGAGAAAATCGGGAAGGTTTTCGCAGCGCCGCCAGGCATATTCGCCAATGAGGGCAACCCAAGAGTGGTCTGATCGAAGTTCTGCACCGCCGCATCCTGCAGAGCGTCGTGGCGCGTCCAGTCCCATCCTGCGTGAAGCACAAGATTCGGCGTGGCCGTATAGTTCGCATTCAGATACAACTGCGGGGCGGGGGTGTGGTTCCAGCGAGTCGAACCTCCCACGGTGTTAATGCCATCGTCCGCATTGTCCTTATTCCCAATCTCGTGCATGTAGTAACCGGAAAAGTGCCACTTCTCGCCAATATAGTGGTCAATTTTGATGCTGGCCAGGTACTGGTACTTGTTGTTCGGCTGTAGATTGGGGTAGTTGTTGGTCAGCGCATCGGCAGTGGCCCCCGCGGGAGTCGGCATGTAGGCCAGAGCCTTTACCGCTACCGGATCCCAGGTGCCGGGCGCGCCGATAAAGTTCGTGGGCACGCCGGTCCCACCCGGGCCAGTACCAAATCCATCGCGGACCACTGCGGTCGAACCAGCTCCGGTCGGACCTCCCGTACAGGTTGCCGTTCTGGTCGTCGATGGGTCGAAAACCTCGCCGTTGTACAACTGCCGGCCGAGGCAGTCCACAACCGGATTTCCATTGTTATCCTTGATGGGACCAAGAATGTTAGAGCTCAGGTCGCCAGTGAGATAGGCTTGCGTGGGAACCGTAATGGTTCCGTTGTTGAGGGTTTGCGCGTTGTGGTACTCCTCGTACGCGAAGAAGAAGAAGGTCTTGTCGTGGCCGTTGTAGACGTGAGGAATGAACACCGGTCCGCCCAGAGAAGCGCCAAAATCAAGCTCCCGTTGAACCGGGTTATACTTCTGGAGTGTATTCGCATTCACGTAGTTGAAGGGCTGTCCGGCGTCCAAATCCTCATTTTCGAGGTAGTTGAAGGCCGTCCCGTGCAGCCTGTTGGTGCCGGACTTCGAGGTGTAGTTGAAGACTCCGCCCCCAGACTCCCCGAATTGAGCGGAATAGTCGTTGATCATCACGGATTCTTCGGCAAGCGACTCGACCGAGGGCTGCTGCTCATCGGAGATGGCGCCCTTGGTTGCATTGGTGTCGTCCAGGCCATCCATAAATACGCGGTACGTCGTTGCCGGCGAGCCTTGGACATGGATATCGTTCCACCCGCCTCCGATGGAGCCCGGCAGCAAGGAAGCAAAACCCATCGGGTCGCGAATGGCTCCGATGCCGTTAATGTTGATCGGAAGCTCATTCAGGTCCCTCGTGGTGACCTCGGAGTTGATCTGGGCGCTATCGGTCTGGAGCAGAGGAGCATCCTCCGTTACCGTAACCGTGGTCGTCCCTTGCCCAACACCCAGTCTCAGGTCGACAGTTGCCACCTCTCCAACCGAGACGGTGATTCCATTGCGGACCAGCGTGGTGAATCCGGGTGCAACCACCGTAACCGAATAGACGCCCGCAGGCACCTCCGGTACGGTATAGATCCCAGCCCCGGTCGTGACGGTGGAGTTCTGCGTACCCATCGCGGCGTTGGTGATGGTTACCTTGGCTCCCGTGACGACGGCGCCAGTCGGATCGGTGATGATACCTGATACGCTGCCGCGGTCGCTTTGAGCAAAGCACAACACGCTCGCGCAGCATAGCACGATGAACATCAGACTCAAATTCAGGTACTTGAGCCAACTTCTTTGCTGTGCCATTTGGCCCTCCTTGGCCTCTCATGAGGTGCAGTGATAATTGGTGCGGATCGAATCTCCGTTCAGAAACAAGTGCCTGCCCTGTCGTTGAATCGAGCCAAAGTGCTGATTCGGTCTTGCTCGGCAAATCAGCACTCGACTCAAATCTTCCGGGTCCGATTCGGCCCCACACCATTTTTCCCGGAAATCGAACGGCGGAATTTCCCATTCCCCATTCATGCTTTCTTCGGGAAGCCCGCTTCGTTTCCCGCAGGTATTTTCAACTGACAGAACACTCTTTTCAGTTGATTTTCAATTGCAGCGACCACACTACCCCCATCACCGTCTGTTCCCGCAACGTTACAATGTGTTGCTAACGGTTCCGCTTCACGCTGAAAATGAAGCACGTTACATAATCTGCTCGGACCTAACAGTAGCTACAGGAAACGCTCGCTGCAGCTTGAGCGGTGACTCGCCAAAAGAACATCCGGTGCGAAGTGATCCTGCTATACCAATTCGGCACACGTCCTGGCAGTAGTTCCCGGTGGAGAATCGGCCGTTCGGTGACGCGTATGTGAATGAAACGATGCCGTTGTGGACGATCTGCCTGAAGATTTCGGGGGTGAAGGTGTCCTGCGCTCCGCGCTTACAAGGCTGCATTGAAACCGGTCTGCACGTTGCCGCGCGAGGCGCTGGCGATCTGCGCGGGCGCCGATCGTGAAGTCGTTGCCGTCGCCCATGCAGTGCAGCGCACCGCGACTACATTTCGCGGATTGAAACCAGCGCCCAGGCCGGCAGGCTGGTTTTGATATGAAGATTTCCCGCGGAATCCGCGCGGACGATCTCCTTGCGTGTGTTCCAGGCTTCTTTCCGCAGGATCTCCGTCTGCTGCTCGTTGGGCGGTTCCGGCCTTCCCATCGCCTCCCACGCGGCCACTGGATCGCCGTGCTGCTTGTCCAGCGTCTCAATCACAAACGACGCTCCCGCCGGCAGATGCGAGAGATCGAGCGTGAACTCGCGAGCGCTGCCGCAGTTGTCGATGGCGTCGGCCGCCTCCAGCGTCGTGCTCACCGGCAGTGACACCCGCATTTCGGGCGGGTAGTTATAGGCCATCGCCGCGATGTGTCCGCTCGTGCTGGAGCGGGTAACGATGCCGCCGGTCACCTGTGCCAGGGTCTGATCGCCGAGCTCGTTCATGAAGCGATAGGCCTGAAAGGCCGGTTTCACGATCTCCTGATAATTGATCAGGCCGAAGCCGCCGTGGAAGATGGAATCTGTGTTCCGGTTCTCTTCGAAGACGTCGGTGAAGACCCAGTACGAGAGCGAATCGACCAGGCCGATGCTCTCGAGATTGGTCTTGGCCACAAAGGCTGCCGCCGCCAGAGAATCGTGCGAGTGATCGGTCGGAGACGGACTGGAATTCCATTCAGTGAGCTGTATCTCGGCCTTCGGATAATAGCTGTGGTCGATCATGGTGCGGAGAGTCCGCAAGTCGTCGCGGGTGGAATCGATGCTGCGCCGGTAGTGCTGCTGCTCGGCGGTGCCGGGCTGGTCGATGGCAAAATCCTGCGGATAAGGATGGGTCGAGACGAAGTCTACGGGAAGATTATTCTCGTGGCAGTACTTCAGGAAGTCGGTGATCCACACCGGGCGCCAGGGAATGGAGAATGGATCGAAGGGCTTGCCGGAGGCCTCCGCTTTCTTGAGCGCATCGCCGTCTATATTGAAGTTGCTGGTGGCGGGACCGCCCACACGCAGCCGGGGATCTACGGCTTTGATGGTCTGAGCGGTGATCTTGTACAGCTCGAAATACTTCTGCTGCGATCCGCCGCGGAAGAACGACTCGTAAAGATTGGGCTCGTTCCACACCTCAAAATACCACTGCCGCACTTCGTCGATGCCGTAGCGGTCCACACAGTGCTGCACAAAGGCGTGAACCAGTCCAGCCCACTTTCCGTAATCCGAAGGTGGACTGCCATCCGCGCGCCACCAGAAGGTGGTGTTGTGTACGGGCGAGAGCGGTCCCGGCGAAAAACTCAGTTCTACAAACGGGCGCACCCCCTTCGCCAGCATGCGGTCGTACAGATCGTCGACATACTGGAAGTTATAAATGGGATTCCCCTGCGCATCTTCGCGATAGATGAACATATCGTCCTGAAATATGCCGTGAAAGCGCACGTATTGAAAGCCGCCGTACTTCGCAGCCATGGCCAGCTCTTCCTGCCAGGTGGAGCGCAGGCCCTCGTTCGCGCGCCCCGCGCCCACCACCTTGCTCCAGAAGTGCACCAGAGGCTTACCCTCGGCTGTGGCATCCGCTCTCAGGTCGATGGACGTGTCCGCGCTTGCGCTCTGCGCGGCCGGCGCCTTGCCGGCTGAAACGGCGAAAGCCAGGAATAACATCGCCAGACAACCTGTTACTCCCGCCGGCCTGCTGCGGAATGCTGTTCCTGCTCTTCTCATTCTCCTGGTCCTCTCCTGGCTACTGTTTTCGATCTGGTGGAAGGGTTCCGCCCGGATGGGTACTGCCGTGGACGTTGTGAATGCCGGCCTAAGAAGCGGCGGCGTGGACGCCCCCGCCGACGTGCGCGATTCGGCGGAGTCACTGTTGGCCGAAAGCTTCATCTCGCCGACTGGGTGCTTTTGAATGGGTCTTCTGAAGCTGCCTCATCCGCAGACCACCCTACGCCCCCGGAATGGAGTTTTGACAAGGTTAGCGACAGTCCTTAACAGGGGTCTATCTTGCTGAAAATGGGGCGCATACTGCTTCTCGATCACCGTAACAGTAGGTACCTGCCCTCTTGACGGAGGGGCAACGAGGCTCAGGGCATCCCTGCGGTGTCGGAGGGGGCGGATGAGCCGCGCGCCAGTGCGAAATCGGCGTTCGAGCGAGAATCGTAGTTTCGATCGGAAGCGGCCGGAGACGAAAAAGAGCTAAGAACCTGTATAAAAACTCGGCCACGTGTTGGATTCATGTGTTTTGAAAGGGCACGGCTTTAGCCGTGCCGCTCGATGACGAGTTGAGTTTTGGGCTTTAACCCCCGAGGGAAGGTATTTTCAGTCCTTTAGATTCCCTCAGCGGCTAAAGCCAGGTCTCATTTGCCGCTTCCTCGGCACGGCTGAAGCCGTGCCCTTTCAAAGCCGTGAGTTTTTATACAGGCTCTAGGAGTGTGTCGGGGATAGATTCCTTTTGCGTGTAAATTCAAGATTTTATCTGGCCGCTCAGTTACGATGCTGGCTATGGGTAAGAGTTTTATTCCTGACGACGTGAACCAGTCGTTGTTATTCCCTCCCTCGCTTCACGATTGGCTTCCGGAGCGGCATCTGGCGCGTTTCCTGGTGGATGTGGTGTCGGCGCTGGATCTGAGCGCGATCTATGCCTCGTATGAGGAGAAGGATGGGCGCGGTCAAGCGGCGTATGCGCCGGCGATGATGGTGCGGGTGCTGCTGTACGGCTACGCGACGGGGGTGTACAGCTCGCGCAAGATGGAGGCGAAGACCTACGACGACGTGGCGTTCCGCTATCTTTCTGCCGACGCGCATCCGGACCACGACACCATTGCAGAGTTTCGCAAGCGTCATCTGGAGGGGTTGGCCGGTTTGTTCACGCAGGCGTTGCTTTTGTGCGAGAAGGCGGGCCTGGTGAAGCTGGGCCATGTATCGATCGACGGGAGCAAGATCAAGGCCAACGCCAGCAAGCATAAGGCGATGAGCTATGCGCGGATGACCGAGACCGAGCAGCGTCTGAAGGCGGAGATCGAAGCGCTGCTGAAGCAGGCCGAGGATGTGGACGCGGCCGAGGATGCGCAGTACGGCAAGGGCCGTGGTGGGGACCAGTTGCCGGAAGAGCTGGCGCGGCGCGAGAGCCGTTTGAAGAAGATCGCACAGGCTAAGGCGGAGTTGGAGCAAGAGGCGCGGGAGAAGGCGGAGCGGGAGCGCGCCGAGGCAGAAGCCAAACTGGCCGCGCGGCGCGACGGGCAAGAGCGGACGGGCAAGAAGCAGCGCGGGCGCGAGCCCCAGGTTCCCGATCCCGATAAGGCAGCGCCAGCCCCGAAGGCGCAGCGTAACTTCACCGATCCGGAAAGCCGCATCATGCCCGACGGAGCCAACAAGGGCAGCTTCGTGCAGGGCTACAACGCGCAGGCGGCAGTGGACTCGACAGCGCAGGTAATCGTGGCCGCAGAGGTCACGCAGGAAACCACGGACAACCACCAACTGCTGCCGATGTTAGGCCAGGTGAAAGAGAACATGGGCCGCCAGCCGGACGCGGCCAGTGCCGATGCAGGTTACTGGAGCGAGGCCAATGCGACAGATGAAAGCGTAGCTGGCATCGATCTGCATATCGCCACGGGACGCATGAAGCACGGTGAAACCATCGAGACAGTTAGCGAGCCGCCGCCGCACCAGGCCACGGCCAAGGAAGCAATGCGGCACAAACTACGCAGCGAGGCAGGGCGATCCATTTACAAGATGCGCAAGGCGATCGTCGAGCCGGTCTTCGGACAGATCAAGGAGCAGCGAGGTTTTCGGCGATTCAGCTTGCGCGGCCTGCAGAATGTTCGCCGCGAGTGGAAGCTGGTGTGCCTGACCTCGAATCTGCTCAAGCTGTTCGGCTCAGGGTGGACCCGGCAGGCCGCTTGAGGGTGCCAATTCCATCCCGTTCAGACGCTCGTCCGCTACCTCAAAAGCGAAACCACTCGATCCGTAACCATTGGCTGCATCGCCGACTCGCACAAGCAAGACAGAAATCTCGACCCAATACCGGAAAGCAGAACTGCTATCTCCGACACACTCCTAGGAGGGCTTATAGCCCGGAAGCCGGTGGCAGGCCGCCATGTCCACCGTGCTGGGGGAACCGGCCATGGTATGCAGGTGGAGCAGCAGCTCGAAGTCCGGCACGGGGCTGCGGGGAGAGATTCCACAATATTGCAGGGCGCGAAGCAGATGTTGGAGGTCGGTGACCAGGTGGCCCGCGGCTTCGGTCCCCTCGCCGTCGGCTCCGGCCAGCAGGAGAGCCTGCCCGGATTGATTGGGGACCTGGACGAGCGCCAGGATCGCGAAGGATTCGCCCGTGGCAAAGCCGCCCGCGGTCGGCACGTAGAGGCCCGGCTCACCGTGCTGCGCGCGGACATTGCGAATGATCTCCTGATTGAGGTCCTTGCTGTAGGTGAAGCGGAAATCCAGCTGGCTCTCGAAGATCTGGAACCAGGGATCGGAGCGAGGGCTGCCGAGCAGGATGAAGTTGTCGTCGGTTTGCGTATCGCGGACTCGCAGGCTGCGCGCGGAGCCAACGTCGAACCGGACGCTCTCGGGGACCAGACGGGCGATGTTTACGGCCAGCGGCGTGTCCACCGCGGCGGGGTTGTCCGCATGCAGATAGAAGGTGTAGAACTGGCGCTGGTCCGCAGAGAGCGCGTCAACGTTTGGAACATATTTCTGGTTGGCGTAGTCCGAAAGGGAGATGTCGCTGCCGGTGAATTCCTCCAGCTGCTCGATGTTGGGATCGCTCGTGATGAGGTGGGTGGCGTGGCCGGGGCGGAAGATCGCCGTCCAGGGCGGAAGAGAGATGGTGCTCACCGGGCTTCTAGTGTCGAGGTAGCTCCACAGGCTCACCGCGAGCAGCAGCACCAAGAGAGCGGCGGGGAGCAGGAAGGCCGGACGCAGCTTATGTCGGGTAGCCGGTTGCGGGGGCCGGATCTCTTCATGCGCCACTGCGAGTAGCGCAGGCTCGGGCAGCGGGGCGGCGGGGATAACGGGAGCGAGAGTGACCGGGGCCGGTTCGAATTCGATCCCGGGAACGTACGAGCCAGGCGGAAGTTGGATGCGAAAATCCGACTGGCCGCCATAGCGGCCGTAGTGCTGCAGCAGCCGCCGGCGCACATCGCTGGCCGTGACCCGCACCACGGCGTCTTCGCCGGTATCGTAGCTGGGCGGCCGCTGGAAGAGCTCGATTCCGATGGTTCGCTCTTTTAGATGGTCCACCGATCCCTGCAGGGTCTTCTCGACCACGTAGCGCAGGAACTGCTGACAGCGATGGCTGCTGCGAAATGCCGTGCCCTGAGTCAGTTCGTCGAGGTGGTGCCTGAGCGCCGCCACTCGTTTCGGATCCTCGAGCAGGCTCACCATTTCACTGGCATCGATGCGGTCGTGTGTCGCGGCGTTCATCTAATCTGACGGGATTATACTCCTGCGCTCGAGGACGGACAGCAGAGGTGAGTAGATATTCCCCGGCAGAACCGGGGGCTTTGGTGCCTGAGCCGCTCAAAGTGGCTTGTGCGCGGTAGCTGGCGCGGCCCCGGTCTTGTTTAGCCGCTTTATCAGCGCCGTGTTACTGCCAGATGCTCATCTATTCCAGCCGTTGGGTGATCGGCAACAGGCCATCCGCAGTTTCGAGCCAGCGGCGGAGTTGAACCCCGCATACAAACTCGGTTATTGAGAATTGGGATTTTTGCTCAATGTTTCCGGCGATCTCGTGAGAACTGACAAACGTTTCAGCGAGTACTCGAAGCGGTGAATCGGCGCGGGCGACCTGAGAAATACGAGGACTCAGTGAATCCTGCTCGCGATCACCTGCGAGTCAGTCGAATTCCAGTTAATGCTCGTGGAGCGCACCAATACCTCAAAGAAGCGGAGCGAGCCATCGGGGCGCATTGCGCGCTTGAGAATCGGAGCGATTGCCGCTGAGTAAAACAGCATCTCCGCGGCCGCCTGGGTTCCGGCCACGTCCAGTCCCTGGAGAAGCAGCAGGCGGCCATTGCCATCCATGTTGGGCAGAAAGGCGATCAGGGCATAGGTCTCATGCGCCGGATCATTCCAGTGGCTTTCGTAGGATGCCAGTTCTCCAGGAAGTGGATTCTCGTTGACAATGGTCGCGCCTTCCCTCCCTGGGCGATAGACGATTTGGAAGTTGGCGCTCTTGTCCGCGATGCTGGCCCACGGGTTGCTTCCCACCGAGCCGATGAGAACAGCGTTGGCGTCTTTCAGATCGTCCAGCCGCAGGTCGCGCGGGAAACGAAGGAAGGTGCGCTGCGGATTGTACTCCGGCAGACCGGTGATCGTAGCGATAATCTGGGCGTCGACAAAGCTGGTGATCCTTTGCGAGCGCAAACCCTGGGCGCTGTCCGAGTCAAGTCCCGGAATAGGCAGTTCAAGATAACTGCCTTTCAAGTAGTCCGCGAGTGACATGGGACGGTGCGACAGGTCTTCGAGCAGATCGAGCCCGACGTCGGCGGGCACAATGTACATGTTTCTCTTGCCGTCAAAGAGCGCCGCCCAGATCGGATCGGCGGCCTTTCGAGTCCGATGGGATGCGCTGAACTGAACCGCGGCAAACCATCCCAGAGCCAGGAGGAGGGCACTATAAGCACAGAGCGACAAACCGCGGAGCAGCCAGGACCGGCGCGCCCAGTATGGTGCGACGGTAGATTCCGCGCCCGGTGCCGTAGCCGGCTCTTTCTGATTACCGGACGTCTCCGGTTGAGAATCCGCCGGTTCAGCGTCAGTGGACGGCGACCCTGCTTGCACCCAATGGAATTGTGGGGCGTAAGAACCGGCCGGGAGTTCGATTTGGACGGCTGGCGGAGCGGATAGACTCTGATAGAACTGTGCCAACCTCCTGCGGACCTCTGACGCCTTGACACGCACCACCGAGTCGTTGCCGGTGTCATAGTCGATCGGGCGGCCGAACATCTCGGCGCCAAGCATCCTCTCACGGAGGCAATCGGCCCGCCCGGCCAGCGCATGTTCCACCACAAGCTGAAGGAAGTGCTGTGCGCGATGGCCGCCCGCGAAGGCGTCGCTCGAAAGTATTTCCTGGAGATGATTGCGCACGGCGGCGGTCTGCTCGGGAGAAAGTTCCGCCAGCCTCGCATCTTCCAGGGTCTGCATTTGGGTTATCCGATGACTGGGCGCAAGTTTAACACGCAGAAACTGCGCCGGAAAAGGCAACAAAGTCGATTCTATCTATGTATTTGTGAATGAATGATCTGCGCAAGCAAGCTCTGAGCAAACTGTTTCGCGCCGCCAGCAAACGTCGGCTGCGCCGCTCGCGGCTTCGCCCGTAAGCCTCTCAAACCAAAGGACCGTACGCGGCAGCACTCCCAGCACACTGCTTAATACGTTCCGAATCCCCTGGAATTGAGTATTTTTGAGAGCAGGCCTTCGCAGGTAGCGGGCAGGAGCTTGAACCTAGCTGCGTCGAAACAGGACTCGAGGCCAAACAGACAGAGCAATCTGCCCGCTGCAAATTTGGGAGGTTCCAGGCAATGGCGCAGTCAATTTCAAGGCCTTCGGGCAGACGCGTGCGAGGGTCCGGCGGGTGGTTGCTGGCTCCGCTTCTTCTCACGGTTCTTATCGGCGGCACGCGGACAGCCGGGGCGCAGACCGCGAACGCCAATATATCCGGGCACATCACCGACTCCACGGGAGCGCTGGTTTCCGGCGCGACGGTCACCTTGACGGAGTCCGACACGCGTATCGCGATCAGGGCAACCTCGAACGGGGAAGGACTCTATACCTTCCCGTCCGTCAAGCCTGGGAATTACGACATGACCGTGAGCCGGCCCGGGTTTCATACCATCACCATCTCTGGCCTTACGGCCGGCGTGCAAGGCAGCATCTCGCGCGATGTGGCTCTCGAAATCGGCACGGCCAGCGAGACGGTGACCGTGACGGCCGGAGAAGCCGATGAGCTGGTCGAACGCGCAAGTTCCGAGCTGGGCACCGAAATTTCAGAGCGGCAGATCCACGACTTGCCTTTGAACGGCCGCAACTTTACCCAACTGTTGACCCTCACGCCCGGCGCGTCGCCCGTCATGACCTCCCAGGCGGCCGGGAACGGAGTGGGCGTGAACGATCAGGCGGTGCTGGGCGTTCCTGGATCCTCATTCTCGCTCCCCGCGCTGCAGGGGCAGATTACACGCGAAGACGTGTACTTGCTGGATGGCGTGCCGAACACGGACTTCACCAATGGGGTCTACGTGATTCCACCCATCGTCGACGATTTGCAGGAATTCAAGGTGCAGTCGCACGACGACAAAGCGGAATACGGGGGCGTGCTGGGCGGCGTGGTGAATGTTGTCACCAAAAGCGGAACCAACGAACTTCACGGCTCGGGTTGGGAGTTCGTACGCAACAACATCTTCGATGCGCGCGACTCGTTCAAAGACGAGTTAAGCTCCGGGCCGAGCCCGTTCCGGCAGAATCAGTTCGGCGCCACGGTGGGCGGACCGGTTTTGCTCCCCCACGTCTACAACGGCCGCAACCGCACATTCTTCCTCTTCGGCTACGAAGGCTGGCGATATTCGCAGTCGGGGGAGCATTTCTTCAACGTGCCCACGGCCGCTGAACTCTCGGGTGACTTTTCGCACTCCATCCTGGCGCAGAACATCTTTGACCCCACCACCACCACGCAAACTGAAAATGGCTACACGCGTCAGCAGTTCGATTACGACGGAGTTCCCAACACAATCAATCCGGGTCTTCTGGACCAGAACATTGTGAAATTCCTCCAGATCTATGACACCGGCACGGTGGCGACAGGCGTGAGCGGTTTCAACGCTTACTATGTAAGTCCGCACACCGACAACTCGGATCACTATCTGGTCCGTATCGACGAGCAGCTTGGCGCCAGAGACAGCCTCTTCTTCCGCTATGACCAGTTAAACGTGCTTGACAAGACTCCGAATTCGGCCACGCAGAGCACTTCCAGTACGGTGGATGCCAAGGACGCAGGCGCCGGCTGGACCCACACCTTGTCGTCGAACCTTCTCTTTGACGTTCGATTCGGCATCGCGACCAGGCCCTTCAATCGCGGCCCCGCAGTCGATTCCCACGGGCTCGGGCCCCTGCAGGGGATGGGCTTCACTGCCTCGGGAGGAACCCTCATCTCGTTAGGGGCGCCTTACGATGCCCCCGGCATCCAGGAGGGCTACGGCAGTTGGGGTCCGAACACAATCACAAATCCGGTGTATGGCTATACGCCGACTCTAACCTGGGTGCGCGGCGCGCATAACATCAAGTTCGGAATGCAATATCTCCAGCAGGGCAGCAAGACCCACCAGCCATCCTACGGAGACTACCCTTTTTCGAATACCCAGACCGGCGATCCGCAGAACGTGGGAACCACGGGAAATTCCCTGGCCTCCGCACTCCTGGGCTATCCTGCGTCGAATAGCAACTCGCCGGAAACCACGCAAGGCAACCGGGTGGCATCGTATGCGGCCTTTGCCCAGGATGTCTGGACGTTGAGCCGGAACATCACGTTCACGTATGGGCTGCGGATTGACCACCGGCGTCCATTCGCGCCCCAAGCAGGCACCTTTGTCTCCAGCCCGAATACCGACGGCAACTGGTGGATCGGCATGGCCGCGTTACCGGGGTCCTGCGCCACTGTGGGCCAGCAGCCCTGCATCCCCTCGGTCGATGGATCGCTGGCGGGCATCGACGGCGGCGTGGCCGCGGTGGATCCCGATACCGGCTTGCCGTGGTACAACGCATCGGCTCCTCCCATTCAGTTGTCGCCCTATGGCGCTGCATGGGGAGCCACCGGCGGTTGGGATTTTGGACCGCGCGTCGGCGTCGCATGGCGCATGAACCAGAAGACCACCGTACGCGGCGGCTTCGGCTATGCATACGACGCGAACCAGGGCATCGAACAGGACTGGAAGGCAAATGAAGGTCAATGGCCTGCCAACGGAGCGGTCGGAGGGAGCATTGCTATCAATCAGACCGGCGCTCCGCTCACTTCCATCCAATCTACCTTGACTACCGTAGCCAAGATCCTGCCGGCGGCCGATCCATGGGGACTGGGCAGTTGGTACACTGACCCGCACATCCAGGATCCGCGTTCGATGCAATACAACCTGACCGTGGAGCGGGAGATGGGATCGAAAACCGCGCTCTCGGTCGGCTACGTGGGCAGCCGCGACGACAGGCTGGCGATCACCGGCCAGTGGAACACGGCGATCACACCGGGGCTTGGCACCATCTCCCAGGTTCGCGCCCGCACTCCGTTCCCTTGGTACAACACTTCGGCCTTCTACAGCACCAGCAACGGCACGTCGAATTACAACGGGTTGCAGGTCAAGCTCGATCGCAAGTTCTCGAACGGGCTCCAATACCTCTCCTCCTACACCTGGTCCAAAGCCATCGGCGTGGGTGGAAGCGGACTGTTCGACGTGGAGAACGGCCCCGGCGGATTCTCCATTTGGCAAAACTACTATGACCTCAAAGCATCCAAGGGCGTGCTGGCTTTCAGCATTCCGCAGATGCTCACCATGGAGGGTCAGTACGTGCTGCCCGTAGGCGTCGGCCAGCGTTACCTGAACCATGGACTCGCCGCCTACATTCTGGGAAACTGGCAGGCGAACACGGCCGTCCAGATTCGCTCCGGACAACCGTACAACCTTGACGTAAGCGGAGACGTGGCGAACATTGAAGCGCCGGCCGGCGATAGCTGGTTTACCTACGAGAGACCGAACCAGGTTGGAAGCGCCAGGCTTTCCCACCCAACCAAGGACGAGGCGTTCAACACCGCCGCTTTCCAGGTGCCGGCCACCGGCACATTTGGAAACGCCGGAACGTCGCCTCTCTACTCGATGCATGTGGCCAACGCGGATATGTCTCTGTTCAAGGACGTTCCGATCCGGGAACAGTTTTCGATCAACCTCCGGGCCGAGGTTTTCAATGTCTTCAACATTCAGAACTACGGCGTGCCGGATACCGATGTTCTTCAGCAGGATCCCAACGCGGGCAGAATTACCAGCACCGTCTCCGATAGTCCCCGTGAGATTCAGTTGGGTGTGCACCTGAACTTCTGAGGGTCGAAAGTACAAACACCATCAGTGCAGACCCGCCATTGCAGTGTTTCCGGCAGGTGGCCCAGATCTCGAGGGTGCGGACCAAGCAAGGAGGGGAGAAGAAGACCGTAGTGCCGTCGCGCGGAAAGATCTTGCAATTTGCGGGCAAAATGCGGGCAAGCGATTTGGAGGGGGACCGCTAAGTTGTTAAGTGGTTTGGTGGACCTGGTCGGGATCGAACCGACGACCTCTTCCATGCCATGGAATAGATCGAACCGCAAATTATAGATGGCACAGCACTTACGAGTCGGCAAAGTCGGCAAAACCGGCACAATCGGCGCTATTTGCGACAAAGATGCGACAAACTTTTAGCAGCGGGCCAAAGGGCTGATCCGTGTGGGATCGGCCCAGACTCTTCCAATACGTCTCCGGTACTTGTGCAATAGCCTGTTGCACGATTACTGAGGCGACACATTCACGAAGGAAATGCGTCGCAAATGTCGCGACACTGTCGCGACTGTCGGCGACCCCCTGACACAGGACATCAGAGTTCGCCGTTGTCATACCCTTGAGAAGACGATGACCCAAACGCTTCAAGCACCACCCGGCTATCGTATCCGACCAGAGCCGGCGTAGCATCTCCGGCCAGTCGACCGAAGCCTCTGCCGTCCCTTCCAGGGTCCGGTTGAGACCGGCCGGAACCTTGCCCGCCTGCCGGGCAACCGTCGCCGCCTGGTTGACCGCCACGTCCCACTCCCTCACCTGTTCTTCGATCGTTGGGTTTTCCTCGTCTGGCGGTGGCGCATCGAGGACCTGGCCAATTCCGCCTTCGGTAACGGGAACGGAAGGTTCGTTTGAATCGCCGCCAGCTGAGGTCTCGTCTTTCGATTCCTCTCCTCCGGGCTCGTCGTCTTCACCCCCTTTGCCGAAGTCTTGCTCTGTTTCCGATTCCGATTCAAGAAGGTTGTAAATCTGTTCCGCGCTCATCCCGCGGAAGCCGTCGTCAAAGAGCACGCCATCGGGCAGCGAAAGTCCGGCGTCAACGAGCAAGGGATTGATTGCGAAGTCACAGGCTACATTCCATCGTTTTGGATCGCGGCCCGACCGGCGCACGTGATGGTGGAGCGCGGGGTGCATGACCTCGTGAGCCAAGGTTCCGGCCAGAGTCGCCGAGTTCAGGGTTTCAACAAAATCAGGGTTGTAGAAGAGCGACACACCCTCCGTGGCCATCGTTTGAACCAACCGGCACTCGCGGCCTTTCAACCGAAACAGGAGCGAGCCGAAGAAGGGATGGTCCAGAATGAGAGAGGTGCACGCCTTCTGAATACGCAGTGCGGTTGGCGTCTCATGTGTGATTTGAAGCGTAAGTTGTCATCTCTGTAGCCACCCGCTGTACGAATTGCTGAGCGGGTCGTCGACGCAGTAGTTCTCCAGCAGAACTTTCTTCGCTTCCGATGGAATTCCCGCAATCAACGCGAATCTCATGAAAGAGTTTCTTCAACTGGCCACCTGTCCTGCCACGCTTAGTGAATGGGCCCGAAGTGCACGTTCTCTGGAGCAGAGGGTTCGTCGAGAAACTGAAGCGTTGTAAGTGGGCCGAGATTGATGGGCGGAGTCCAGGATGCGAGCGCCCAAACCACTTCCTTCGACGGCGTCAACTCCAGCGCCTGCAGAGTGCCGGTGCGTTCTTCCGGTTTTGTGTTCCACTCATTCACCCAGTTGCTGACGACTGTATTGCCGTTCTGCAGCCGCCACGCCTGCTGGAAGGCCGAGAACCTGTAGTCGGGGGCATCGGACTGACCGAATGTCCACACCGCATCGCCATGATGAGTGACTTCACGAACCCCGATCCTGTCGGTGATTAACAGGTTGCCGTTCGGAAGTGGCGTGACGCCCCAAGGCGCTGCGGCAGGGAACGACCAAAGCTCGTTTCCATCGAAGTCGTATTCCGCCACCTTATCCAATTGCATGAAAGCCACCACCATGGTTCCATTCGGGGTCAACCGCAGATGACGGAATTGCCCATGCACGCTGATTGGATGCTTTGCGGGCAAAACGAATTCACGTTCTGTTACACCGGTAACGATATTCACGACACGCACGGTGGGGAGATCGCCGTTCATAATGAGCAGCACATGATCATTTCCGATGGGTGCCGCCGTGTGTATCTCGTAGCCAGCCGGCGCGTCGTAATTCCAAACGACCTCCTTGTCGGGGTTAATCTCGCTAACGCCGAACTGATGCGCGAAGAGAATGTTGCCGTTTGACAGCATCACGGCGTCGCTGATTTCTCCTTTCCCCGCGGGATCATTGTAAGTCCACACAATCTCACCGTGGCGCACGATGAAGATGCGCCGGTCGTGCGATTCGCCGGTGTACATGAAGTCATGCTGGGCAAGTCCCTTGCCGGGAAGGCGTGCGGGAACGGGAGGGGCGGGATTCGGGAGAGTCTGAGCAAGACAACAAACAGCCAATGCAAAAGACGAAAGAACGAAAGCCGATCGGGTCATTGTCACTTCCTCAACGACGGTGCTACATAGCGGGAGAAATTCCCCTCTAGTTGCTGGTTGCTGTCGCTAGTCCGAGTTGCCAGGGAATCTGACTGTATGAAGGCGCGTTCGCCGCGGGGTTGTCTCCCTGATAGAGGAATTGAAGATTGTTGGGGTCAATCTGTAGGGTTTCATCGTAGCCGGTGCGAAGGATCTCGCCGTGACTGAAGTCCAGGGTCCAGGTCGCGACACCGCTTTCAAACGCCACGTCATTTGAGCCGAGAAACGGCGCAGCAAAGCTGTTGGCCAGGAAGGCGCGGAAGTAGCGGTGGCCCGAGGAGCCGCCCATCGCCTCGACTATGGCCAGGTACTGTGTCGAGCCCTTTAGGCTATAGACGCGCGCCGCCTCGAACAGATCTCCCGCGGTAGTTGCTTTCATGATGAGCTGTGGCGTGTTGAAACCGTTGGGAAAATTCGCGACAGTGGTCTGGCTTCGATAAAAGTCACCGCCATCATCCGTGAAGAACAGGTAGCAGTTGGAGGAGTCGCATGTGACCCAGAAATCGAGCCAGCCGTTTACGTTGGAAGGCTGGCTGGCAAAGACGTTCTGCGGCGCGGTCCATGTTTGCGGCTGGGTAGGGTCGGCGGCGGTGGAGTACGTCGGCGGGCCGGACTGGTAGATCAGATACCACTGGTTCTGTGGAGTGAAATAGAAGAGTTCCGGTGCGCAATGGTAGCCGGTAAAACCTGGCGTCGCGTCCATGTAGTAAGGCTGAGCCGCGGCGGCCTGATTCCAGTTGGGAAGGTTCAGGTAAACCATGTTCCAGTTGCCGGCAGTATCGGCGGTGGTGGCGTAAACAAGCCACTCATTGTTGTAGAAGACGGCGGTGGGGTCTTTGACCGAGACGATCGGATGAGTCGCATCGGGGATTGCGGTTATGAATGGTCCGGTTGAGGTCCACGCGTAGGGATCTGAAGCCTGGGCAGCGGCGCTGACAACAAAGCTGAGGCTCGTTGAAGTGGAGTTGGTTCCGTCGGTGGCCTGCACCGTCAACCCGTAGGTCCCCGCGGCGACCGTAGGAGTAGCCATCAAGGTGACCTGCCCGCTGTTAGCGGCCTCGGGGTTCAGGTAGGAGACGGTTGCGCCCGCAGGAAGTCCCGTCACACTGAAGGTGACGCTTCCGGTTGTTCCGGTGCGAGTCAGAGTGACAGTGCTGCTGGCGCTGGAGCCTTCTGGGACGGTAAGTGTCGAGGCGGAGAGCTGAAGCGCGATGCTGTTGGTGACTATGGGTGTGACCGGCGTGGTGGTTCCTCCTCCTCCTCCGCAGCCTAAGAATGAAACAAAAGGACAAAGAGTAAGAATGAGCGGGACGAAAATCTTCACTGGTCGAGCACCTCAATTACATCAAGACTCTTGTAAACGATTACCGAACAGTTTCCTCCTTCACCTCTCGCGGCGTCAAACGGAAACGTCTTCAGATAAAAGACGCTGAACTCTGTGTGGCTTATCTCTAACTCATCAATCATGAGTCAAGGACCACACCGAAATGCACGTGGCGGCGGAATTGCATATCGAGCATTGAGGGGCTGTAATGACAAGTTTGAAGGCAGGGTGCACCGCGGGCTGTGAATGCCTCACCAGAATGCCTTGGCTTCCACCGTGGGTTTTCCTTGCATCCCATTCACAACTTGCGAGCTTAGGACGACTTCGAAATTCTTCTTGGCCCAGTCGGCGCCTGCGCCATCCGCGAGTTGTTTCAGGCTTGCTTCATCGGTCAGGAATTCACCGGCCGCCCTGGTTCCGCTGCCCGTAATTCCTGCTGCGACCAGGACTACCTGGCCGGTGCTCTCGTCAATGAAGCGGGCAGCTATTGCATAATCTTTGACGACTTGACTCATCGGAGCCTTTGCACTGACTTGCCACGCGCGTGATGCAGGGTGCTGTGTGTCCGCGATCCAGTAAACATGATCCGGGCCCTCTGGGCCTTGCAGATGAAACCTGAGTGAGGACGTCCTGTTCAGCGTCCAGTCATTGTTCAGCGCTCCAATCAGAACAACCGGCCCTTCCCGAAACTGAGAGGAAACGGTAGCCCGGGAATTCTGAACCCAATAAGCATGGCCGTGAACTCCGGCCAGATACACAAACTTGCTAAGAACCTGCACATCAGAAAAAGGTACAAAGTCGTTCTTGTCCGCGGACGCCTGAAGGATCGAATCTTCATCGGCCCCATTCTGGAGCTGAGTCAGCGTGGAATCAGGAAGGGTAGAAAACTCCGATTCGCCCACACAGAACAAGATTGGCTTGTTGCTGGTGAGCAGCGGAGACCAGACTTCTTCGAGAGCGGACTTTGCTTTGTCTAAGTGCCTCCAGGATCGAGCGCCCAGGATCCATATCGCGGCGACAGTCACGCCGAAAGCTATCAGACCCGCCAGCCAATAGATTCTTCTCGTCCTCGTGGGCTGACTGACTTGCTCCGCTTTGGAGGGAACATCCGCCGGAATCACCTCAGGGGCAGGCAAATCCGGTGCAGGATGCAGGAAGACTGGAATATAAGATCCCGGGTTCAATTCAATTCTGAGTTCGCCTACATGCGCCAGTGACTGGTAATACTGGGCGAGCCGTTTCCTCACCTCCGCGGCAGAGAGACGCACCACAGGATCGAGATTGGTATCGTAATCCGGCGAGCGATGAAAGACCTCCACCCCGAGGGTGCGCTCTTTCAAGTTGTCTTCGTTCCCGGCAAGCGTCTGCTCTACGATGTACCGGAGCAGAGATGGATAACGATGACTGGCAGCGAATCTGCCGTCGCTTACAATCTTCTCGAGCTGCGAGCGCACGAGTTGTCTTTCGCTTTCTGTTTTAGGTTGCCACGCACTTGTCACTGATCCCGTGGACGCCATGGTCTCACTCCGTAGCCCGACGAATCGACCGCTATCAACGTAACACTGCCTTGATACGGCCCGCAACCGGTCCAGAGAAGTTTCATTCTTGCAATGACTTGGGGGATGCGGGACGTCCGCGGGTATCGGGGCGCTCGAACTACCGTAGCAATCTTGACTGTTCAGTAGGTCAACTGTATCAATGCAAGGCTGATCCAAAAATACGGCGTCTCACACCACGGAAATTCCGGATGGGAGAAGCGGTCAGGGTTTGTTGGCTACTGGAACGAGGCTGGGAAGCGAATCTGCAAAGGATCACGCTGCTTACAGGCTCTCAATTGGCAATTCATTTGCTGCCGGGATAAACATTCTTTTGGGGGGAAATGTCGACGGGACGCATCTTGCTCATTCTGGCCGCGGGAAAGCTTACAGCCCAATGTGCCGCCACCGGATCGATTCTCGGTTCCACCGCGCCTGCCCCCGATAAAGCGCAGGTCGGGGGAACTGCACTCGTTGAGCGGCATCTCGAAGCCGTTGCTCAATTCTGTCTGGGTTCTGTTATTCCTCTTGCTGGGCCCAAGCGGAGGCTGTTCGTCGGGAACGGCTTCCTCCTCCATCCCGCCCCCAACCTCCGGAATGATTTCCTACTACGCGTCCGAAAACATCGGAAATATCACAGGGAGGGCGTTTGCCGACGGGGACGCCCCCGTACACTTGCTCAACATGTCCACTTTCGGGGAAACGTCCTACGCGGTGAGTCAAACCATAAGCGGCTGGAACGTGGGAGACTTCACCGGTGTGGAATCGCCCACCCCTGTTGGCAACTACCAGCTAGGCATCGACAACGCAGCCTATGGATCGTCCGCGGTACAGATGAGCGGTGCCACAGTGGGAGCCATCGTTAACACCCTTACCGTACCGGGCGGCAGTGGCTATAACAATAACTTAGCCAACGCGCAGGTTCAATACAAATGGAACGCCTCAGATAATCTCAGGCTCTGGGCATATTCGACTTCCAACTTCAACTTCTCATTTAATCTGCAGATCCCCAACTCGTACTTCACTGGGGGAGCCGTCGGTTATGTGTATGCCAGCTTTTTGGTGACCGACGGTAACGGTCATAATCTCTGGATTCAGCCTCAGGTCTACGACGTCCGCGGGGTAAATTCCAACGGAATTCATGAGTTTGTTGGTTACGATAAGGACACCGCCACGGTGTTTGCCAATACGATGTACGGCCCTGGCACGCGCTACTGCACCCAGTCTGCCGGCTCGAATTCATCGACGGGCTCTACCTGGTCGGGCTGGCAGTTGTATAGCGAATCGATCAACCAGACGCAATTACTGAATGCCGTCAACGATGCCAACAGTCAATATCAGGTGGGCCTTTCGACTAATCCGGCGAACTACATCCTGCTGTTTATTAGCATCCAGGACGAGATCGCCTGGCCAACAGGGAACGGGTGGCTTCCGTTCAGCGTGGAACAGATCTCGGCCTATGAAACGTACTAAGGGCGCGTGAGGTGGAGAACCGCGTCCAGACCGTCTTGCTCCACCGGCTCGCGTAAAACGGTGTGTTTGCGGAAAGGAAGCTCCCGCGGCTTCAATGAACGGCTTGCGCGCCCTCAGCTATGTGCCTCTCACTGCCGTAGCCTTCTCTTGCGAGTTCGGAATTTCGGCCCATCTCAACGTATCACTGCCTTGATACGGCTCGCTACCGCTTCAGCCAACCGGCATTCCAGCAATGGTTTACGACACTTGGCAAGCCGTCCAAGGGTATCAAGTGCGCGAGCTACCGTAGCAATCTTGACTGTTCAGTGGGTCAACCGTATGAATGCAAGGCTGATCCGGAAAAACGTTTTCTCACGCTGCGGAAATTCCGGATGTGAGGAACGGTTACGGTTTGTTGGTTAATGGAGCGTGGCTGGCAAACGCTTCCGCAAAGATCACGCTGCTTATGGGCTCTCAATGAGTTTTTCATTCGCCCGCGGGAGCCGCACCTCTAGGAGGGAAAATGTTAAGGAGACGCATGAGAAAAAGCTTACGCAATTGGGTACTTGCGATCGGGGCCGTTCTGTTCGTTCTGGCCACCGGAAGGCTAATGGCCCAAACCGTCTATACCGGGTTGATCACCGGCTTGGTCAAAGACACCACCGGCGCTGTGATCCCCAATGCCAAGGTGACCGTCACCAATATCGCCACAGGAGTGCAGTCCCCAACCAACACCACCTCGACCGGCGACTACACCGTGATTAACCTGATCCCGGGCCCCTACAAAGTCACAGCCCAAGCTCCCGCCTTCGACACGGAGCAGGTGACCGGTATCACCCTGGTAGTCGCTCAGCAGGCCCGCGTCAACCTCACCCTTAAACCGGGCACCGCCACCGCAACGGTCACCGTCAGTGCAGACGCTGTTCAATTGGACACAGACACGTCGGCCATTTCGCAGCTCGTCAGTGCGCAGCAGATTACCGATTTGCCGCTCGATGGCCGCAACTTCACCGATCTGCTCTTTATCGGGGCGGGCGTGACCACGATCGGCGGCGAACAGTCCGGTCACCCCGGCGCGGGAGACGCCATCAGCATCAACGGATCGCGGCCGGAGTCCAACAACTACCTGCTCGACGGCATCGAGAACACCGATCAGACGGTTAACGTCCCATCTACCGTCCTCTCCATCGACGCCATCGACCAATTCAAGGTGCTGAGCGAGACTTACTCGGCGCAGTACGGCATGGGCGCCAACCAGATCAGCGTGATCAGCAAGAGCGGCACCAACAGTTATCATGGAGCGCTCTGGGAATTCGACCGCAACGATGACTTCGACGCCAAACAATTCTTCCAGGGCACTGCCAGCACCCCTGAGTTTCGCTTTAACCAATTCGGCTACGTGTTCGACGGCCCAGTTCGGATTCCATGGCTCTATAACGGCAAAGACAAGACGTTCTTCATGGCTAACTACGAGGGGCAGCGGGTGGTTGATGACCAGAACACGGGCTACTCGAGGGTAATGACACCGGACCAATTATCGGGATGTATGACCACCGTGGTCACAGACCCCACAACAGGCAAGCCATTCCCTTCCGGCAATGACTCCAACGGGGTGAGCTGTGCCTCCCTCATTCCGCCTGGGAGATTCGCGACTTTGTCGGCGGTGACCATCAAACTGGGGTTCATCCCAGCGCCCAATTGTCCAAGCGGAGGCTGCCTAAGCAATCCCTTGCTCAATATAAGCCTCCCTTCGGTGGGCACCCTGCACGCTAACCAGCAGACGTATCGCATCGATGAGGATATGGGCAAATGGGGCAGAATCTTTGCCCGGGGCTCGTACTCGACCTACGACTCGTATGGATATGGTGGGATCGGGGGACCGATTTCCGGCTCCGGAGCCTCGGAAATCAACACCAATTGGGCCGTAGGTCACACCATCAACATCGGATCCCGCATGGTCAACCAGTTCACCATGGGAAGAATGGACTCGTACCTGCTCAATTACGGATCCAATACAACCAATGCGATTCAAGCGTCGCTCGGCTTGCAAAACGTATTCATCAATCTCCCCGACGTGGCGCGAACATATCCCAACTTCGAATTTAACAATCAGAATGGCGAGAATCTGGGCGGCTTCGGCGGCGCCAACAACGCCTACACCTACAGCGACAACCCCATGTGGCAGTTCAGCGAGGCGTTGTCCTACATCCGTGGCGCGCATACCCTCACCGTGGGCGCGGACTTCAAGCGCTGGACCCTCTACCGGGGCAACGCCGACAACTTCCTCGGCGAATACACTTACGGCGACGCAACAGCCACGGGGAACGAAGTGGCGGACTTCCTCCTCGGATACTATGAGGCCGCGAACGGCTTCATGCCCGCCCCGTTGACCCCTCCACCCTCGGCCAACTCCAGCAACCTGCACGATTACAATTTCGTCTATGGCGCCGCCTTCTTCCAGGACGACTGGAAGGTGAACGACAAGCTGACGCTCAATCTTGGCATGCGCTGGGATATTCGTCCCATCCCCACCTCGGCCGGCAATCGCTATCTCTGGATAGATCCCAACAATCCAGTCGGCGGCTTGTGCTTCGCAGATCCGGCGCTCGCCACCGACGGCATTGCACCGGCGGGCAACGGATATTACGAGTATTGCGGATCCAACCACCCAGGCAAGACCGAAGGGGATAACTTTGGCCCACGCTTCGGCGGCGCCTATCGCCTGGATCCCAAGACTGTGGCCCGCGCCGGCGGCGGGATATTCTGGGATGGCATGGAAGGCCGGGAAATGGACGACTCCGGCGATCTCTATCCGTATATCACTCGCCAAGCCCTGAGCCAGGGTACAGGTCAATCAAGTTACCTAACCACCAATCAACTCTGGGGCAACTACTGGGCCCCTCTCCCCGCTGTCGGTGCCGACAATACCTTCATTGCGGTGATCATCTCCGATCATCCCAGGAATCCGTTCGTCACCCAGTGGACGGCCTCGGTGGAACGAGAATTGGCCAAGAACACCACGTTCGAGGTGGATTACATTGGCAACAAAGGCGGCAATTTGCTGGCCCGCCAGAACATCAACCAGTCCTTGCCACTGGCCAACCCGGCGTTCTGCTATGCAAATTCGACGAACGCGGGTTCATTCGGTTGCAATTCCGTGTCTCGTTATCCCTATCAAAACTTCACTACCGCGATCAACAGTTCCTGGATCGGGTACTCCAATTACAACGCGATGAACTTGAAGTTTGAGCATCGCACCGGCCTGCTCGCCGTTACAAGCGTCTATACCTGGTCCAAGAGCCTTGACGACAAGTCCACCGCCGCCGCCGCCGGCTCCGATGGACAGGGATGGCAGGGCTTCCTCAACAACGAAAACCCCAGCCTGGACTACGGACGCTCCGACTTCAACGCCAGCCAGCGCTTCGTCACGAGCGCTGTCTACGAGTTACCGGTCGGCCGCGGCAAGCAATTTGCCAACCAAGTCAACCACGCCGCCGACGCCGTCATCGGGGGTTGGGAGGTCTCTGGAATCGCTACCTTCCAGCAGGGCTTTCCTATGTCCATTAATGCCTACGATTACGACTTTGCCACGGGGGTGGGCGGACTCATGGATATAGCCACCGGCTTTGGTTCCAACCGCGCCAATCAATCCAGCGCCAGCAGTCCCAAGAATTTCAAGTTCACCCTCCCAACCAACCCCAACGCCGCCGCTGTCTATGCCCACAATAGGGCTCTCTTCCCGGACCCCCTTAATGGGACATATGGAACCTCGCAACGCGGCGCTGTCAACCAGCCAGGCATTGAAAATTTCGTCCTCGGCCTCTACAAGAACACCAACATCACCGAGCGCGTCAAGTTCCAGCTTCGCTTTGAAGCCTTCAACGCCTTCAACCATCCGCAGTTCTACGATACGTCAGGGGGCGGCAATGTGTCTGTGAACAACACCCCCGATAGCGGGCAAGCGGGACTCATCGGAGAATGCGCCGGACAACGTCAGCTCCAATTCAGCGGCAAGTTCATTTTCTAGCCGCTGTCTTGCACCCTCAACAAGGTCCGCCGCGGTCGTTTCAAGTCGTGGCGGACCTTCTCATCTACCCCCTATTCTGGCGACCATGCGCATACTCCCTTACCTGCTCTCTCTGTCCGTCGTGGTTGCCTCCGCCGCCGCTGCTCTGCGAGCTCAAACCAATAGAGCTGCGCATTCCCGCGAGGAGTTGCTGGCCCAGCAGGCCCAGCAGGCGATGGCCGCAGGACGTTTCGACCAGGCGGAAGCAGCGTATCTCGAACTCGCAAAGCTCGATCCCAACGTGGCCGAAATCTACGCCAATCTCGGCGCAGACTATTTTCAGGAAGGCAAACTCGACGACGCCATCAACACCCTCCACCACGCTTTGCGCCTCAAGCCATCGCTCACCAGGACAAAGAGTCTGTTGGCCATCTGCCTCACCGAATCCGGCCGTTCCGCCGAAGCCGTCCCCGGCCTCGAAGATTGCTTTCGCTCCTCCGCCGAGCCCCAACTCAAGCGCCAGTGTGGCCTGGAACTTCTCCGCGCCTACTCTGCGCTCCACCGCGACGCCGACGCCGTTGAAACCTCGCTCGCACTGAACAAGGCGTACCCCGACGATCCCGAAATTCTCTATGAGACCGGTAAGATCTACGGAAACTTCACTTACCTCACGATGGAGAAGCTTCGCGACAAGGCCCCCAACTCCGTCTGGATGCTTCAAGCCAAAGCCGAAGCCCAGGAAAGCGAAAAGCAGTATGGCCTGGCAATAGCCAGCTTTGAAAGCGTCCTGCGCCTTCAGCCCAAGCGACCGGGAGTCCATTACCGCATGGGGCGTGTCTACCTCGCACGCTTCGAGCAGGCGCGCGACCCCAAGGATCGCGACCAGGCTGCGGACCAGTTCCGCGCCGAGCTCGCCCTCGATCCCTTGAACAGCAATGCCGCTTATGAGCTGGCGCAGATTGACTACGATCTGGGCAACCTCGACCAGGCCCGCCGGCAATTCGAGTCGCTGATCGAACGCCGCCCGGAATTCGAGCAGGCGCGTGTCGGCCTTGCCGGCATCCTCCTCGAAACCCAGAAGCCCGGCGAAGCCGCAACCCAGCTCAAACGCGCCATCGAACTCGATCCCAACGATGAAGTCGCCTGGTATCGCCTCGCAACCGCCTTGCGGCAGACCGGCGACCGGGAAGGGCAGAAAAAGGCGCTCGCCGAATTCCAGCGCCTTCATGCCCTCAATGGAAGTCGCATGGCCCGCATGGGAATTCTCATGGAAGCCGGCGAAGTTACTCCACAGAAAATCGGAGATACAACACAGCCATGAAACACCAGCCGACGATCGGACCCAGCGAATTGAGGAGATTTGTGCCCGGCCCGCTATGTCCGAATAACCAGACCGTCGACCCGACGAGGACACGACGTGCACCGTGGTCCTCGGTGCTGTGCATCGCAATCGTGCTGGGGGGGAGCGGCGACCTCGTGTCCGCCCGGGTGCAGGGGCCGCTAAATCCTAATCTTGTGGCGGCGAAGTGGCCGGCGAGCTGGATCGCCAGCCCTTCGGCTCCCGCGAAAGCTCCGGGGGTGTTCTATTTTCGCAAAGAGATCGTACTGACGGCCGTGCCCCAGCACTACTGGGTGCACGTCAGCGCGGACAACCGGTTCGTGTTGCACGTGAATGGGCAGTACGCGGCGGAGGGGCCGGCGCGTGGTGATCTGCTTCATTGGCGGTTCGAGACGGTGGACCTGGTTCCGCTGCTGCACGCCGGGAACAATGTGATTGCGGCGGTGGTGTGGAATTTTGGCGAGCTAGCGCCGGCGGCGCAGATGAGCAGCCGCACCGGTTTTCTGATGCAGGGGGACACCGAGGCGGAAGCGGCAGTAAATACGGGCACGGAATGGCGCGTCCGCAAGGAGACAGGTCGTGCGGTTCTGGAAAACAACGGTACGCCTGCATACTTCGCCACGGGTCCGGCGGAAATCGTTGACGGCCGCGTGCTGGACTGGAGCTGGGATCAGCCCAACGACGTAGATTCCGGCTGGGAGACTCCGAAGCTGGTATACACCGCCGCGGCGCGCGGGGCGGAAGATGCGATTACCGACTGGAATCTTGAACAGGACCTGCTGCCGCCGATGGAGCATCGGCTGACCGACGCGGGCGACCCGGTGCGTGCAGAGGGACTGCCGGAGGTGCCCGCGTTTCCAGCGCAACCGCTTGAGATCCCGGCGAACACCCACGTGACGCTGCTTCTCGATCATCGCGTGCTACAGACGGCATATCCCGAGCTGACGGTAAGTGGCGGAAGAGACGCAGTGATTGGGCTGACTTACTCGGAGGCTCTTTATGACGCACAAGGGCAGAAAGGAAATCGGGATGAGATTGAGGGGCGGCACATCGACGGCCGCACAGATGAGTTCGTCGCGGACGGCGGGACGGGACGCCGCTTTGAGCCGCTTTGGTGGCGCACGTGGCGTTACATGCAGATCGAGGTGACGACGAAAGCCGAGCCGGTGCGATTGGACGGGCTCCGAGCGTGGTTCACAGCGTATCCGTTCGTTGCGAAGGCGGCGATTACAGGCGACATTCCAGAGCTGAATGGACTGTGGACGACGGGCTGGCGCACCGCGCGCTTGTGTGCACATGAAACCTACATGGATGCGCCGTACTGGGAGCAGTTGCAGTACGTGGGCGACACGCGCATCCAGGCGCTGATCTCGTACGTCATGACGGGCGACAGCCGGCTGGCGCGTCAGGCGATCGTGAGTCTGGACGACTCGCGCGTTCCGGAAGGGATCACGCAGAGCCGATATCCTTCCGCGCGACCGCAATTCATCCCACCGTTTTCGCTGCTGTGGGTGGGCATGCTGCACGACTACTGGATGTACGTGGACGATGAGCCGCTGGTGAAGGAGACTCTGCCGCATACGCGCACAGTGTTGGACTGGTTCGCAGCGCAGCAGCGCCCTGACGGACTGCTGGGCCGGATGCGGTGGTGGGAGTTTGGGGACTGGACCACCAATTATCCATATGGTGTGCCGCCGCAGGAATCGGATGGCGGTTCGACGTTTCTGACATTGCAGTTCATCGAAGGGTTGCGCGACGCCGAAGACATGGAATTGGCGTTTGGAAGTTCAGAGCGTGCCCATCAATACGCGGAGCGAATTCGCAAGGCCACGGCGGCCCTGAACGCACAAAGCTGGGACGCGCGGTACGGCCTGTTTGCGGACGCGCCAGCGAAGAAGTCCTGGAGTATCGAGGCCAACGTGCTGTCGGTTCTATTGGACGTTGCGCCGCGCACGGAGCAGTCGGCGATCTTGCGCCGGTTGCTGGCATCGAAGCCCGATGCGCAAACGATGGTGGAGGGTAGGACGGTTCCGGCGATGTCCACGCCGACGTATTATTTCCGGTTTTATTTGAGCCGAGCGTTGGAACATGCGGGGATGGCTGATTTGTATCTGCAACAGTTGCAGCCGTGGTACGACATGTTGCGTCTTGGGTTGACCACTTGGGCGGAGAATCCGGAGCCGACGCGGTCAGACTGCCATGCGTGGAGCGCCTCCCCTAATTACGACCTGCTGACGCTGATAGCGGGCATCCGGCCGGACGTGCCGGGATTCAGGAAAGTGCGGATTACACCGCACCTGCGCGGACTGCATCATCTGGATGCCTCGATGCCCCATGTCGGCGGGGCGATCCACACGGTGTATCAACTTGAGGGCGCGAGTTGGAAGGCAACGGTGACGCTGCCGGCGGGATTGAGCGGTGAAATGGTGTGGGGAACACACGAATATCCGCTGCACGCAGCAACGCAGGTGCTGCGGCTCGCAAGCGAGGAGAGGTGAGTCTTGGCTCTGCTTATCCGGATGGAAAGTCAACCTATCACGAGCAACACTCTAAACCGAATGAGAACCCGGGAGGCAGAGAGAACGGGATGACCCTTATTTCTAGACGCGATCTTTTAGCTGGATTGGCTGTTTCAGGTGTTGCCTCCATCGTGTCCGCTCGCGGCGAACAGAGCGAAAGCTCCGCTGCCAACAACGTGGCCCTCCTCTATGGCGACGAACGCCGTCGACACGCAGGTGCACTAATGGATTATTTTACCGAGAGTGCGCCGAAACTTCTTCGAGATCCGGCGGGCATCTTGAAGCATCCCAGCATCGCGCAGAGTGCGCCCGGCAAAGCCTATTCAACTGAACTCTGGGATTGGGATACGCTTTGGACCAGCCAGGGACTTTTTCGCGTTGCCGCGCTACAGCACGATGAGTCGCTCAAGCAAAAGCTGTGCGAGCACGTCTCCGGAAGCCTCTTGAACTTCCTCGAGCATGCTTCACAGGACGGGCAAATCCCAATCATGATGACCGCAGACGACCCGGACCCATTCCGAGTCCAGGGTAAAAATGCGACGTCGAAAAACCAAGCCAAGCCCGTTTTCGGTCAGCTTGCGCTGCTCGCCTGCGATCAGCGCGGAGATGCGAAATGGTTAGAACCACATTTCGATTCGATTCTGCGATTCTACGATTCCTGGATAAGACACAACTCCTCTCAGATCGGCCTGCTGGTGTGGGGCGATGATGTTGCAATCGGTGATGACAATGATCCAACCACATTCGGCCGACCTTTCTTTTCCTCGGCGAACCTGCTTCTAAATTGCCTGTTCTATCAGGATCTATTGGCGTCGGCAGAACTCGGACGACGGCTGGGACGCTCGGCGGATCATGATCGGCTGTCACGCCAGGCGAATGAGTTGGCGCATCGAATTCAGTCGTGTTGCTGGGACCCAAGAGACAGCTACTATTATTCGGTCGATGTCCAATGCGTGGACCGACGCGCCCAACTCATTCCTGGGGTGCCACGCGGCATGAACATGTCCTGGAAATGCCTCCCGATGAGGATTCAGATGTTCACCGGATTCCTGCCGCTCTGGTGCGGCATCGCTCCCCTTGAGAACGCGCAGAAACTTGTAAGTACAAATTACCTCGCAGACGACCGCCTCTGCGCGCAATGGGGAACGAGGTCACTTTCGTCCCGCGAGACCATGTATTCTCTGGAGTTCAGTTCCAACCCGAGCAATTGGCTTGGGCCAATCTGGATCATCGTAAATTACTTCGTATGGAAATCTTTGCAGCGATATGGATACAAGAAAGAAGCAGATGCGCTGGCCGACAAGACTCTGCTTCTACTGTCGAGGGACCTTGCGGTAAACGGCTCACTGAATGAGTACTATCATCCCGATACCGGAGCAGCACTGAGTCATAAAGGATTCATGGATTGGAATCTTCTTGTCTTGGAAATGATCTGAAAGAGATAGTCATGAAAGAGCAATCGAATCGACTCCTTATCGACCGGATGGGATCGCAAATTGCACGAATTCCAAAGTGAGATTACCCCCGGGCAGAGCCGGGGGCTTCATTTTGTGAGCCGCTCAAAGCGGCTTGAGCGGGGTCGCTAACGCGACCCCGATTGAGTTGGGCCACCTTTTCGGTGGCAGGTCATTTCCACATATTGAGCTGATCCATCCGCTTGTCTTCCTGTTCCTGGTTGCGGATATAGTCTCGGATCGTGGCCTCATCTCTGCCGACCGTCGATACAAAATATCCGCGTGCCCAGAAGCTCTGCCCCGCGTAATTCTGTTTTTGTTCCCCATACACCCGCGCCAGGTGAATCGCGCTCTTGCCCTTGATGAATCCCACCACAGACGACACGGAATACTTGGGCGGGATCGAGATCATCATGTGGACATGGTCGGCCAGAAGATGCCCTTCTTCAATCCGGCATTCTTTCTGCTCGGCCAACTTTCGGAAAACCTCACCCAGATGCCGACGCAGGTTTCCGTACAACACTTTGCGCCGGCATTTGGGTATGAAAATAATGTGGCACTTGCACTCCCACTTCGAGTGGCTTAAGCTCTCATATTCGTCCATCCCGGATTCTCCTTGAAGTGTGCTTCGCGGCTCACCTCTCGGAGTTTCTTGGATGGACTCCGTCGAAAATCAACTTCCCAGGATTGGCACTCTGTCTTGAATCGTCGGCTTGATTGGAGAGATTGCTACCTCGTAGCCTAGCCGACGGAGTGCTCTCGCCAGGTCCTTGGCGCGTCTCTTCCGTTTTGCGGGATCAGGTTGGCTGCCTTGCTCAATAAATGACACTCTTTCATGGAGAATTGTCCAGACCACCCGACAGAGCCGATGGGCGATCGCCCAGATGGCGCTTTGGTAACCCAGGCGCGATAGTAAACGCCGGAATACTGTCTGGAAATGGCTGCCCTTCTTCCTGACCGCGGCGTGGGCCGCC
Source organism: uncultured Acidobacteriaceae bacterium (assembly GCA_963770555.1). Classification (GTDB taxonomy): domain Bacteria; phylum Acidobacteriota; class Terriglobia; order Terriglobales; family Acidobacteriaceae; genus Telmatobacter. The sequence goes on along the minus strand of CAVYQC010000004.1, from coordinate 1,291,859 downwards.
TGGTTCAGTACCCGGCGCAGATACCTGTTGCCCTTGGCGGAGCGGCTGTTATGGTTTTCTCCGGCGCTTTCGTCCCTGCCCGGACAGGTTCCCACCCAGGAAGTCAATTCTGCGGCCGAGGCAAAGGTGCTGGCCTCGACGCCTACTTCCGAGATTACCTGCTGCGCCGACTCCACTCCGAAGCCAGGTACTTCTGCCAGTCGCATCACCGCTTCCTGATGTGGCTTCATCGCCTCTGCGATCATGCGACTGAGTTTCTCCCGTTGTGTATCGATCAATTCGAGATGTTCCAGTTGAAGAGCAAGCATTTCCCGGTGCATCGGCTGCGAGCTTCCAGTCAGGGCATCTACCAATTGCGCCTCCGTGCACTTCAACCGATCATCTCTCAACGCTGCCAGTTCTCTCGGCTTTGTTTCCCCCTTGGCCAGAGCGCGTAAAATGCGAAGGCCACTGGCGCCGAGCAGGTCGCTGACTACACTGGACAGCTTGATTCGCATCTCTTCCAACAGGCACTCGATCTGACTCTGCAGTCGCACCCTGTCACGAGCGAGCTGCGTCCTCGACCGCGTCAGATTCCGCCAAATGCGCTGCTCGCCATCCGGGACAAAGCTCAAGATCAGTTCATCGGCGACCAGACGTCGAACCAGGCGTTCGGCATCCCGAAAGTCATGCTTGCGCCCCCGCGGAGCGCGGTTGGAGAACGCCTGGGCCAAGTGCAAAAGCATATGCGGCTCCAATTCCAACCACACTGACCGCCAATATTGCGCCGTCGATTCCATGACCGCTTCTTTTACATCCCCAGCTCGTAACCAGCTCGCCAAGCGGCGCAGGTCGCTCGGCATGGTTGCAAATCGTCGCCGCTCCGGTGTCTCGTCCGGGGCAGTCGCATCGATCACGACCACCATCAGCACCTTCTTGTGTACGTCAATCCCTGCAATCTTGTGGGACATGGTTTCCTCCTGGCGTGGAAGCGGTAGAATGCGCGCTAACAGATGCTAGACACCGTCACGTGCTGCCACCCTTCCCGCCAGAATGGGTGGCGCGACAAAGATTGGTTCAGAACGTGCCTTCCAGATCAAACTCCCGGACGGTCTCAACGTATCCAGAGTCCATACAACCTTCACCGTCCCACGCGCCGCCTATCCTACACTGCGCCGGCTCGAACCGATTTTCATTCGTATGGGTGGGCCGCAGGCCCATGCAAACTCCCGGAAATGTCAAACTGCTACTGCCTCCCCGGCAGAGCCGGGGGAACTCCCGTTTGATTAGTCCCGATAGACGCCGCAGAGTCTAGGAATGCCATTGCGCGTTTTTCGCTGCTTCAACCCACATGGCCGAAAACGCGCGATCCGCGAGTTCTTTTCTCTCTTGCCCTCATGATAAATCACTTTGTACGCGATATCGCGGAGGGTGAATTGATACACGCCCCGTGCAATGGAAAGCGACTCCCTAATAGGGGGATAGATTAGTTCGGCGTCGTTTGCCAAAGCATCGGCATACCCTCGCAGAACTGAACTGTAAAGCAACCACAACTCTTCACGCAGTTTGAGGTCCCTCGCTCGATCTTTGCGCCGTTCAATCTCAGCCCAAATCTCTTCGGGTTCCATCGACAATCCTCATTGGGACAAACGCATTGATTTGCCAAGGTATTTCCGCCCGCGGGTGATAGACCTGCCGAGTCCCTGGGTCCGATTCGCATAAGTATAGCGCGGCTTGGGTTACCTCGCGTGTTGCACCAATCGCCCCGCCGTGTTGAAGATTAAGAACCGCAGCCGCTTGGGCCGCACTCGCAGCAACTCGGCCGACAACGCAATCCGCTTCAGGGCGGTCAGCACGTTGTCCGCAATCACCGCCAGCCGCAGCCACGCCGCGTTGGCCCCAAAGTACTTGCTCGGCATCACTCCGCCGGCGAGTTCGTTCTTCCCAACATCATGGACCGCTTCTACCGTTCCCGCCTTCTCCCGATGCCATTGAATCGGTTGCCGCGGTTTCAGCTCCCAGCGGTTGCTCTCTATCGCAAAATGCTTGACCTCGCCGCCATCACTAAACCATTCTTCCTGCCGGCGCCGAATGCGGATGGCCACACAGCGTAAGGGCTGGGCGTCCTTACGCTCCGACTTCCCTGCCGGCACAAGGTTCACCTCCGCACACTCCCGAATCTCGCTTGCGTGAGGTTTCGGCTGAAGCAAGGAGCAATTCGCAGTCCTTGCTGAGGCGGCGCGACCAGTTCAGCCAGCGTTCTTTTCAACTGGGTAAGCGAAAAGAACGTGAGACGTTCGCACATCGACTATCGAAATGCTTGCGCGCGTGGTCTTCCCGATGTTTTGTGCCAGCGCGAGTGGGACCGAACAACGGTATGTGATCCTGCGCACAGCAGGTGCTTGCGGAGGGGCGCACCCTGTTGAGGAACGAGTGGCGACGCGGCTCGTCCGTTCTTGCTGCAGGGGCCAACATATCTGGGTGTTTCAGTCCATGTGGAGGGGGGACGACCATTCGCGGAGGTTGACGAATGAAAGATTTGCTTCGGGTCGTGCTTGTCAGCTTAGTGCTCGTGTTGACGGCCGTGTTCGTTTGCTTCGCATTGTTGCGAACGTAGAAGAATGTGTCTTCCAGACAGCACTTTTCATATATCGGTGAGGCCGGTGTCTCACCCAGGTTTTTTCCTGGCCTGCCCAGCCACCGGCGGGCGCTTCGCGGCTGCGTTGGATAGGTCGGGCCTGATCTTGGTTGGCGACCGCGCGGTCCTTTCTTCACGCCTTCTGCCGCGCGCGGCGAGTGCGCCGCCAGCGGTTGTTCCAGCGCGGAGACGCGCTGCTCCAGCGCTTCCAGGCGGTTCTCAAGCCGCTCGATCGCGTCGGGACTATCGTTCATAGTTCCCATCCGCTCGTGCTAGGCCGCTGCCGGTCTCAGTCGCCAGCTGCGGCTTGGTGCAGGTTCTTTTCAGGCCACGGGGGCAGCAGCTTTGTGAAACACGCCATAATTCAGTATTGACGGATCAAGGACGATTTCACGATTCGACAGCGCCATAGCAAACCAGTGCCCGCCGGCGATGTCCCCAGAGCGTTGCAATTACTCTCCTGGGGCTACTGCTCTATCTTCCTGATGTACAACCAAAGTCCAGTTAGCATCATTCCGATCGTGATGAGAGAAATGGCCAAGCCTACACGGCGCCGGTTGCGTTCAACCATGGCTTGCTGGCCCGCCCGCAAGTCATTGTTGGCAATCTTCAAGCCTGCCTGAACATCCTCGTCAACGAGCACTGGTTTGAAGCTATGGATGACGACTCGAGCCTTGGTGAGCGAGTCGCGCGCATCATTCTGGGCAAGGCGCGCCTCGCTTACCTCCATCCCCGAAGCCTCAGCGACAGCGACGGCGTAGTCAGCTTTCTTGATGGCTCCGTCCAACTGCGTCAGCTCGCCGAGCATCACCACCCTGGCCTGATCGCAGTTGTCTCCCGGTGTATGACACTGCATGCACACGGCTCCTGGCCCGGAGCCAAGCTTTGCGTCTGTCGGATGGGCGATGGCATGGTTGCCATGACACACCACGCAGCCGGGAAGAGAAGCGGCGTCAAACGCTTGCTTGTGCGAGCTCTTGTCGTACATCTGGGCCTGGAAGACGTGACACGTTGCACATACGTTCTGGACCTTGTCCACCCCCGGCGGAGCCGCGCCATGGTCCCCGTGGCAGGTTGTGCAAGTGGGAGCGCTCAGATCGCCGTTCGTCACCATATCCTGGTAGTGCGCGCTGGTGATGTACTGGGTATATTGATTGGTGGGAATCCCGTACTGCTTCATGTAAGCCGCGTCGGAGTGGCACCGAGAGCAGGTCTTTGCCACGTTGAGGGAGTAGACCGTGGAACGGGGATCGCTGGGCGGCCTTATATCGTGTACGCTATGACAATCCGTGCATACGGCGGCCTTGGTGTCTCCGGCAGCGAGCCGCTTGCCATGGACGCTAGTGTGGTACTGGGCCAATTGGTCGGTTTGCAGGCGGGGGTCGTACTGCCGCATAAAGGCCGGATTGGAATGGCAGGATCCGCATAGCTGCGGAATCTGGCTGCGATCGATCTTGCCCTTGAAGCCCGTCTTGCGGCCCATGGCCTGGTCTGGATCGTAGTTGGTGGAATCGCCTCCGTGGCAACTTACACAGGTCAAGCCTTTTTGGGCGTGGATATCCTGGCTGAACTGCTCCTGGGTCACACCCAGGGGCGCGGGCAGCGCGGAGTGACAATCGAGGCAGGAGTTCACGGACTGGCTGTAGCCCAGGCATGCCGCGAGTGCGAGGAAGCTGGTCAGCCAGACAGAGCCGTTTGCGAGCAACCGCCGGAGTTTATTTCGCAAGGTAGCCATAAGCAGTCATACCGATCACGTAAGCAAGAGCAAAAATCCCGATACCAGTGATCCAGGCTCTCGTTCGTGTGGGCCGGTCACGCTCAAAGAACGGCAGCAGAAGCCAGAACAGGCCGATCAGAGCGCAGCCCACGATGCCCAATACCTCCCCGTCGACGAACCACACCTTGGCGGGGATGAGCTTGAGCGTTTGGTACATGAACAGGAAGTACCACTCGGGCTTGATGCCCGCCGGAGCCGAAGCAAAAGGGTCGGCCTTGACGCCTAGGTTCCAGGGAAAGAGCGCGGCCAAGGCGCCGAGCGTGCCGATGGCCACATACCAAGCCATCAACTCCCGCAGCAAGAAGTTGGGAAAGAATTTCATCTCCCGGCGCAGAGCAGGATTCGCGGCCCACTTGGCTTCAACCTTTGGTGGGACGCTCATGCCCTGACGTTGAACGAGAAACAGGTGAATGGCGATCAGCACGACTACCATTCCGGGCAGCACGGCCACATGGAACCCGAAGAAACGGGTCAGCGTAGCTCCAGTCACCTGCGGGCCGCCGCGGAGAAAAATCATGATTGGATGGCCGATGATGGGAATCTCTCCGGCCATTTGCGTGCCCACCGTGGTGGCGAAGAAGGCCAGCTTGTTCCAGGGCAGCAGATAGCCGCTGAAGCCGAATCCCATGACCAGAAAGAGCAGCAACATGCCCGTTACCCATGTCAGCTCCCTGGGCTTGCGGTACGCCTTGAGAAACAGGACGCTGAACATGTGGGCAAAGGCGGTGAAGATCATGAGATTGGCTGCCCAGGAGTGGATGGAACGAATCAGCCAGCCAAACTGCACGCGGGTCATGATGTACTGCACGCTCTCAAAGGCCTCGCTGGCGCCGGGATGGTAATAGAGGAGGAGCAAGATGCCGGTGAGCACCTGGATCACGAAGAGAAAAAGGGTGATGCCTCCGAAGAAGTACCAATAGGTGAGCTTGTGCGTGGGCACGGTCTTATGACGGAATGGGGCCAGGATTCCGTCCAGATCGAGGCGTTCATCGAGCCAGCGAAGGAGGGCGCGGAACACGATCACGCCTCCCCATTCCGGCTGACGAAGATCTCGTCGCCGCGCACGTGAACATTGAAAACAGTGAGCGGCTTAGGCGGAGGGCCGGAGACGTTGCCGCCATTGAGATTGTAGATTCCGTTGTGACAAGGACACCAGATCTCGCGCAGGTCGGGACGGTACTGCACCGTGCAGGCGAGGTGCGTGCAAGTGGCCGAAAGCGCACGATAAGTACCGTCTGCTTCCAGGATCAACAGGCCGGGCAGGCTGCCGAAACGGAAAATCATCCCCGAATTCGGCCTCAGCTCCCCGACCTTGGCGGCCACGACCTCATCGACGCCGAGCTCCGCCACCGCCGGCGGGACGAAATAGCGCAGCACCGGATAGATAAAGGAAGCCAATGTGGCCAGCAGGCCACCGCCGAGCAATAAACCGACAAACCCCCTACGTGGTAGAGGCGCGTGCGGCGGGCAGCTTGGATTCGCCATTCCCGGGTCACTGCTTCCCATATTCATTTCTCCGATCTGCTGCTCCCATGTGCGCCACGACGCGCTTGACCGCTAGCCTTTCTTCAGGAATGGTGGCCGCCGGCCCAATTCCAATATTTCTGGCGGCGCGGACCAACTCACCGATGTTCTCCAACGCTGGCGGCCCTTAGTTCAACGGTGCGCTGCATCTCTCGCAGCCACATTGCTTGGACCAGTTGCAGACGTTGTCCTACGAGGATGGCCAGATTCAAGCCGATTTTGTAGCCAACCGCCGGCGAGCTTTCGCAATAGGCGCAAAGTGGCTCGCGTGGCAAGGCGATGACTTCGGTTTCCAGCGGGGCAGTGGCGGAGAGAGTGAAGCGGTAGGGAGGTACCAGAGCGGACCAGCCGATCGTTTCGCCAGGCGATTTTTCCTCGATCAGGATGTCCTCTTCCTGGCCACGGACCAGCATCGGAAGTGTCAGCCGGATGCGGCCGCGCTCGGTGAGAAAGAGGCGATCAGCGGGGTCTCCCAGCCGGAAAAGCGACCCTCCGCTTGGCACCGTCACTCTGGTACCCAACGCCAGCACCTGATCTACTTCGGCGGGTGACAAACCGTTCAAGAGTTCATACACCATAAGGATTCCCTTAATTCACAAACGGCGAAGTCGTTTTACTGTGCAACAGAGCCTGGGTGGGAAACGCGACGAACGATTCCGCAGCGGCCTGTTCCAGACGAACGTGGTTCTCGATTTGGTACAGCAGAACTTCAATCGGCACCTCGGGCTGCAGCGGAATGGACGACGCCACGCGGTCTGAGAAGAAGCGGGCCGGGGCCACCTTCACTGCTGGAAGCTCAGGCTGAACCGCTGGGGTTGAGGATTTTGGACGCGTTGCCGCAACGAAAGCCATCGTTGTTACCGCCACGCCTACGAAGGTCATGCACAATCCCATCCAGAACATGTCCATAGCAATAATCCTTCCTTGGTGGCTTGCTATAGCACGTTGAGTGCCAAGAGAGTCGATGGCTAACTCCTTTTGTTTCAGCATACGTGGGTTGGTTTCGAGAGCCCTGCTGACATCCTGTCATGACACATCTGTCAATTTGTCAGTGGTTGACGAAGGCGAAGGCGCGTGCCACAATGCGAGAATTAGTTACCACTTCACTATGAAGCTGCGTTTCGCCAGCATGACGGTTGGCCTCACGCTGGGTGTTACCGCAGCCGTGGTCGTGGTCTGCACGGTGGCCGCCTACTTCTATTCGGTCCATTACTTCAATCGCATTCTCGAAATGGCGCGCACCAACGCGCAGGCAGAAGGCGAGTTGATCCACACCGCCCTCGAGCATGCCATGCTGAACAACGACCGGCCCCAGATCGCGCAGATGATTGCGGGATTCGGCAATCAGGCGCGCGTAGAACAACTCGTGCTGCTGGACCGCAACGGCGTGCCGCGCTACTCGAGTTCACCGCTGAACCAGGGAGAGGATTTTCGGATTAGCTCTCCTACCTGCCAGGCCTGTCATCGCGACCCGCCGGAGCGACGGGGATCAAGCCGCGTGATTGAGACCCGAGGCGGAGCCATTTTGAGGACGGTGGTCCCGATTCGCAACCGTGAAGAATGCTACAGGTGCCACGACGCAACGCAGAAGATTAACGGGGTTCTGATTCTGGATTACGACGCTGGCGAGGTGCGCGCCAGCATGACGCGGGACCTGGGCTGGATGGTGGCTGGCACGGGTGCGCTGACATTCATTATCGTGGGAGCCATTTTTGTGGTGATCCGCGTGTCGGTTTTGCGCCGGTTGCAGCGTCTTGAGATGACGGCGCGCCTGGTTTCGCAAGGCGACCTGAAGCGGCGTGCGCCCGTGGAAGGGTCGGACACGCTGGCCTGGCTGGGACGTGAGTTCAATGTCATGGCAGACTCGGTGGCCGGACTGGTGGGCGAAGTCAACGCCCAGCGGGAACGGCTGGAAACCGTGATTAACAGCATCGACGACGCGATTGTCGTCCTTGATCCGGATCGCAAGATTATCGCGGCCAACGACGCATTTCTGCGGCGCATCGGCGGTTCCCGAGATCAGGTTCTGGGTCATTGCTGCTATCAGCTAGAGCAAGGCTCTTGCAACCTGACCGACTGCCCCACGCTGGAATATCTGCGCTCCGGTACGCATCAGGTGAGAATCTGCGAACATCGAACCGGCAATGGCGGCGTCACTTGGGAGGAGATTCACGTATCGCCGATCCTGGATGCGAACGGCCGCCTGACGCACTTAGTGGAGGTGTGGCGTGACATCTCGGAGCGGCGGGCTGCGGAGGCCAACTTGGCCGAGTCCCATCGCCTTGCCTCACTGGGCGTATTAGCCTCCGGCTTTTCGCACGAGTTGAACACTCCGCTAGCCACCGTGCTTATCTGCATCGAAGGCATCCTTCGCGAGACTCCCACACAGCAAGAGAGGCAGGTAGATCAGGCCAGGATTCGCGAGAATGCCTCGATTGCGCGCGAGCAGTTGCTGCGCTGTCGCGGTATCACCCAGCATTTCCTGCGATTGTCGCGGGGACAGGGCCATGACGGAGCGATTGTCGATGTGCGCGAGGCGATGAAGGCCGCGCAGCGGCTTGTCGATCCCACAGGGCGGGCGCACTCCGTGCAAATCGAGGTCCGTACACTCCCGGGCGGCTTGCACGTGCGGGCCGGTGAGGCGGAGTTGCAGGATCTGTTGATCAATCTCTTGCTCAACGCCGTGCAAGCGTCCAAGCCGGGCAGCAAAGTTGTGGTCGAAGCCCACGGCGGCGCAGACGTTCGTATTCGCGTGACAGACGAAGGCTGCGGGATTGCCGCAAAGAGCCTCAAGAAGATCTTTGAGCCGTTTTTCAGCATGCGCCAGGGCGGCACCGGTCTCGGCTTGTACCTTTCATTGAACGCCGTGCGGAAGTGGGGAGGCGATCTTCGGGTCGAAAGTACTCCAGGAAAAGGATCGATGTTCGAGGTGGTGTTACCGGCAATCCATCCCGGCTTGGAACCAGAGGTTGGACTGTGAAATCATCCTCCATTCTTCTGGTCGACGACGACGCTGCATTCCGGCATGTGATGTCGGGCGAGCTGAGTCGGCTCGGCTACGAAGTTACGACCGCAAGTTCGGGCGAAGAAGCGATCCAGCGAGTCGTGGGGGGTGAACCAGAAGTTGTCTTGCTCGACCTGCGCCTGCCGGGCAAGAGCGGGCTGGAGGCTCTGAAGGCCATAAACGCGAATGCGCCGGGTACCGAAGTGATCATGCTGACCGGCCACGGCTCCATCGACACCGCTATCGAATCGATCCGCATCGGGGCGTTCGATTACGTGGTCAAGCCATGTCCCCTGGACGAGCTCGATATTCGCATTCAGCGGGCCCTGGAACGGCGGGCGCTGCGGCAGCGGGCAAATCTGCTCGAGCGCGGGCTGACGCCTCCCGATCTCGGAAGCTCGTTTATTGGCGAAAGCCCGCAGTTTCGCCGCCTGCTCAACGTCATCAACCGCGTGGCTCCCAGCGATGCCGCGGTCCTCATTATGGGCGAAACGGGCGCGGGCAAGGAACGCGTGGCCAAGCTGATTCATTCGCGCAGCCTGCGATGCTCCCGGCCTTTCGTGGTGGTAGAGTGCGCCGCATTGCAGGAAAACCTGCTCCAAAGCGAACTGTTCGGACATGAGCGCGGAGCGTTCACCGGAGCCGAGCGCGCCAAGCCGGGATTGTTTGAAGTGGCGGATGGTGGAACGATTTTTCTTGACGAGATCGGCGAGATCAGCCCGGCGACTCAGACAACTTTGCTGCGCGTGCTCGATACGTCCACGTTCCGGCATTTGGGCGGCACGCGGGAAATTCACGTGGACGTCAGGGTTCTCACCGCGACCAACCGCAATATCCCCGTCATGGTGCGGCAGGGCCTTTTCCGCGAAGATCTGTTCTACCGCCTGAGCACGATCACGGTTGAGGTTCCGCCCTTGAGGGAGCGGGGCTCTGACATCGACCTACTGGCACAACAGTTTGTCGCGGCGCTCAACGAGCGGTTCGGCTCAAAGAAGCAGATCGGCAAAGAGGCCTTGGAACTTCTGCGAAATCACGACTGGCCGGGGAACGTGCGTGAACTTCTGCACGTGGTTGAAGCGGCCATGGTGCTATGCGAAGGATCCTGTGTGCTGCCAGAGCATCTGCCCAGCGCTCTGCGCAATGCGAAACCAGTTGCGCGAACCAGTTCCTCAACGGCGGCTCCCTCGCCGACGACGCTGCAGGAAGTTGAGTGTGCTCATATCCGGTCCGCCCTCGAGGCCTGCAACGGCCATCGGGGAAATACTGCCAGGATGCTCGGAATCAGCGAGCGGAATCTGTACCGCAAACTGCGAGAATGCGGCCTCCTGTGATAGCCCTCGACTGGGTTGGCCTAACGATCGACTCTTCGATCGAGACCCAACCGTCCTGGCGGAACAGACCGAGGGTGCGGGTGACGATCTCGCGGGTGGAATCCGTCATCGACGCCATCTGCTCATGCGTCAGTAGCAAAGGAGAACGGTACTCGCCGTTTTCGGTGTGTTCGCCGATTTTATGCGCCAGTTCGATCAGCAGACGGCAAGCCGTGCGGACACGGTCTCGGCGAGCGCGATGCGACAGGCATCCTGCGATGCAAAACGATACTCCTGGCGGTACACTGCACCGCGCCCAACTGGTCCTCTTTATGGTGTGCAAAAAGGTCAAGAACCGCTCCCGCTCGACCGGCCGCAATTGCGCGGGTGTTAATGACTCTGCAGTCACTTCATACACGCCGCGCGAAAGCACCGCATAACGGCCGAGCATGGAGCCGGGGCCTGCAACGTGGACAATCATGTGGCAATCTTCGGGCCGGCCCGCTATGAGTGTCAGAAAACCGCTGCAAGTGAGGTAGAGAAACGGGGCATCTTCGCCTTGGGTGAAAAGAAATGCCCGCGCGGGCAGCCATATGGTGCTGGTGGCGAGCTCCAGATCGGCCAGCACAGCGCTGCCCAACAAGCACAACCAGCCGGGACGGCGATTGGCGTAGGCCGCACAGCCGCGCGGCGACGGCCGGTTCGGGTGCTTTGGCCTCGTCTGTTCTCCCACTGGAATCTGCGCGTCCGCCATCGTCCTGTCCAGTTCGCTATCGATGGGGCCCGTCACCTCCACCGCTCCTGAGTTTCAATTCCTGCCTGCGCAGGCTCCGGTCGAGGCCAGGATGCCGAAAGTTTTCTGCAGGCAAAACAGATAGTCCATTGAAACAGGTATCCAGGAGCAGTTTGCTTAACGGAACTCAACGTGGATGTGATGTGCATCACCGCCCGTTTCATCCCAAAACTGTAATCTTGCGTGCGTGTGGTGATGTACCGCACCAAGAAGCGCCTGCACACGGGTTCGATAGCATTCGTTCCGTGCTGGCGCTCACAAGCCAGGGGCAATCACCACATTGACCGGCTAATTGGTAAGGACTTTGGTTTTTGAGATGTGCCAGTAAGTTCTTCTCAACGCGGTATCTTGCATGCCTACAATTAAGCCGGTAAAGCAATCACCGTTCCCTGCGGCCCAGGGAACGGCCGAAAACGCAACACGGAAACATGAACCATCAACCTCAACCACGCAGCAAGCGCTCCCGTGCGCGCACGGCCAGCAAGTAATTCAAGGAGTTTCGCCATGATTAAGAGATTTCGTTTTCAATTCGTGCTGGCCGCGGCGGTATTGCTGGCCGGCTCCGTGTGCTTCGCTGAAGACGGCGCGGCAATTTACAAGGCGAAGTGCGCTATGTGCCACGGCGCCACCGGCACGCCCAGTGCGGGCATGGCCAAGATGCTGGGCATCAAGCCAGTTTCTGACCCTTCGATTAGATCCCTCTCAGAGGCGCAAGTCGAGGCCCAGGTGAAGAACGGCAAGGGCAAAATGAAGCCCATCGCTGGGTTGAGCGACGCTCAAGTAAAGGCGGTTGCCGAGTACTTCAAGACCCTGAAGTAAGCATTGCAATCGGCGCAGTATTTTGAAGACAGGCCCGCTCTCCTCCAGCCGGCCGCCAAATCACGGACGTTGAGCGCAATCAAGCGATCTTGTGAGTTTTGAATGCTGTTTCGTCGTCCATATTCACGTCACGCTACCAGATGTCAGGTCCCCGCTCCAAAGATTGCTTTGATTGGAAAAGATCACCAGGTTCTACCCAAGGATCTCCGCGAGAGCCTGCCGCACTGCGCGAACCTCATTCGCCAAAATCTTTACAACATTTATGGATAGGTCGGGGCGGCTTTGCATGAGATCTCGATAGCTGTCGCGACTCAGGTGCTCTATCTCGGCCTCAGTGCAAGCCTTGGCGGACATCGAGTAAGGTTTTCCGCTGACAGTAGAAGGGAGGCCGAGCAAGGAGCCAGCTTCAGCCCGGGCGCGCAGAATCTTCCTGCTAGCCAAGCGCATGGTGAGCGTGACGCTGCCAGTGCGCACGAAGAAGACCCCGTTTGGCGCGGCCCCCTCGCGGAACAGAATGCCATCTGCAGGAACAGAAAGCGGCTTCGAGCGCTTCAGCACCTCACCCGCCAGCTGACCGTCAGGAACAGATTCGTAGAGAAGGGCGGGCTGCAGCTTCTTCGAGCTCTTTAGCCGTCGGGTTGCGGGTGTTTCAGCCACGCTTCGGTTTCTCCTGAGTGCATAGTCCTCCTGAGCGGCAAGGGCGATATGTGATCGGTATCACGATTAGCTGGTCATACTCGCGAGCGATCCACCAGCTCGCAGATGTTCGTTACCAGTGACGCGTGGAAGCGTGAGTCCGGTTCGTTGAGCCGCTCGGTCATTTGCGACACGACATCCTTTAACCGCACCCAAGGATCAGCGGGTTCTCCATACCGTGAAAGAGCCACTCCGACGCTGCCAAGTTGCGCGAAGAAGCGATTTTTGAGTGAAGAGGCTATGGAGCGGGTCCTGTTTCTCGCCACAATTCCATGCGGGACGACAAGGACCTGATTTGTGAACTTGGAGGCAGCTTGAAAAGTGATTCTCGACTGGGAAGGGGCATTCGGAGCCTCGAGTAGTCATGAATGCACTGGCAAGTCGGCGACAAAAGATTGGTGGGCACACCGCTGCTCCAGTTCTTCATCGACTCTGAGGTGAGATGCTCGCAGCCGCAGCTCAGGCGGCCAGATCGTAGCGATGATGCAGACCACCGAGCCTTGGCATCGCTGTAATCCTGCTATTCTCCTCGGACCTCCTCGCCGCTTCACGACCTGCAGGCGTCTCCTTCGCCAACGCAAGACTTGTTCGGTCCTGGTGATAGTAGCGGACGTACTCCTTGATCAGGCGTTTCAGATGCCGTTCATTCACAACAATTACATGGTCGAGCAGATCCCGGCGACAGTTGCCGACCCAACGTTCCGCAACCCCGTTCTGCCACGGACTTCGAAAGCTGGTTCGCTTGGGATGGATACCGAAGTTCTGCACCGTGTCGATGACTTCTTTGTTGAAGTTCGAGCCGCGATCAAAGATCAAGTAGCCAGGCGCCGAGTCGTAAGGGAACGCCTCGCGCAATTGCTGAATGACCCAGGCGCTGCCAGGATGCTTTGTTACATTGTAGTGAAGGATACGACGCCGCCCATGCGCAATGACGAAGAAGCAGTAAAGCACGCCGAAGGTGAGCGTCGGCACGGTGAAGAAATCCATCGCTGCAATCGCTTCACGATGGTTGCTCAAGAAGGCCGCCCATCGCTTTGCCGGCTCAGGATTCCTGGGCGCTTTTCGCATCCAGCGCGCTACGGTTCGCTCGGAAGTATCGAAGCCCAACATTTTCAGCTCGCCGTGAATGCGCCGAGCACCCCAGGTCAGGTTCTCTGCAACCATGCGGAAGATGAGTTTGCGCAACTTCCTGCTGACGCATTTTCTTCCCACACGGACCCGACGCCGCGAGATCCACCTCCAATACAACTTGAATCCCTCCCGATGCCAGCGAACCACGGTCTCCGGTTGAACAAGGATCAATGCCCGCTTCCATCCCAGCCAAAGCCGCCTCAACATCACCCAAAACGATTTATCCGGAGTGGCAAACCGTAGCTGAGGGTGGCGTTGCCTCAACACTGCAAGCTGTTGCCGCAGAGCCAGATTTTCCAACAGCAGGTCGCGGCGAGAGCAAACGAATTGGGTAGGCAGAACGAACAGAAGCCTCAGCAAGCCCAACATGAGAACGATTCTACATGGCGGTAAGTCCTGTCGGGTGCACCTGTCATCTCCTTGATTTGAAGGCAGATCGTTATTTTGGCAAGCAACAGCTCTGACCATGCTCGAAGAGATGGAGACCTCCTCTAAATGAAGATCCAACAGGAGTGGCTGCCACGCTCGATTCTCTGTCTGCGTAGTTATACTCTGCAGCAATTTACCCATGATCTTGTCGCCGGGATCACTGTCTGCCTAGTCGCTTTACCCTTGGCGATGGCATTCGGCATTGCATCGGGTGTAACGCCGCAGGCTGGCTTGTATACGGCTGTGGTCGCCGGGTTCCTGATTTCGGCTCTGGGAGGTTCGCGCACTCAGATTGGCGGCCCGACGGGTGCATTTGTTGTCATTGTCGCCGGCATTATCGCCAAGTTCGGAGTATCGGGGCTTTCTCTTGTGACCTTAATTGCCGGGGCTCTGTTGGTGGTGATGGGCGCAACGGGCCTCGGAGCAGCGGTCAAGTTCATCCCCAGGGCCGGTGATTATTGGCTTCACCAACGGCATCGCGCTATTGATTGCCTCCACGCAGGTGAAAGATTTCCTCGGACTCCGCACCGGGCCGGTTCCAAGCGACTTTCTGAAGAGGATTGAGGTACTGATCACGAACCTGAGGACAACCCAATGGCAGACAGCAACGGTGGCGTGTGTTTCGCTGGCAATCATCCTGCTCTGGCCGCGATGGAATAAGCGCGTCCCCGGCACAATCGTTGCCCCATTTTGCAGCGACCCTGGCAGTACCGGCTGCTCTGCTCTACATTTACCGCATAGCCGAAACGACGACTGTAGCTCCTGTAACGGAAGAGTATCTGCGAGACGGACGTGCCCATATTCTGCATGACAAAGAGATCCCGCCCGACGTGGCTATCTTGCGTATTCACTGTCCCTTTCTATTCGGCACAACGGAGAAACTTGTCGAGGCTACCCGGAATCTACGAACTTTCCCTCCGGTCGTGATCCTGAGGCTGCGAAATATGACGGCGCTCGATGCGACGGGTCTACATGCCCTTGAAACTTTCGCAGACCGTCTGCACAAATCGGGGCGCACTCTGCTGCTTTGTGGCGCGCGCGAACAACCGGCAGAGTTGCTTGCCGGGTCGGAATTCATGGATCATGTCGGCCGTGAGAACATCCTGCCAAACGTTGAGGCAGCCCTGACGCGAGCGCGGGACATAACAGCTGCATTCAATGGAATAGGGCCGGAGATGGCTGCAGAACTTGGACGAATGTCGCTGTAAGCAAACCTTCGATTCCGGCACAATGCAAATCCCCGCCTCCTAGCAGGCTTGATTGGTCGACCTTCCGTATGCCACTGCCACTTCGAACTGCCGCAGCAGATTAGCCACTTGCTCTGGCTGGAACTTCTTCCCTCGTGCCGAATACTCCCCTTGTTCCGGTGTCTCTTCTCCACTGGCTCAAAGATCGCCGGGCACTCCATGGCGCGGCGCAGGTTAGTAACATACCGCCCTCGGCGAGGGTTCCTCAGAACTGCAATGATCTTCCGGCGCTCCAGGAACGCCCATGAACCCAGGCTTCGCTGAACGCAGGAGCACGCCGCAGTCCGCTCCCGTCAATGCAGGACTGTATAGAAATCCCTGCATCTCGGTGCACATCAGCTTTTGAAGGTAGTCAAGTTGCTGCCGCGTTTCGACTCCTTCGGCGATGCAGTCGAGACCGAGATTGCTCCCTAAATTTAGGATGCTCCTGACTACCGCCTCCGCGGCAGGCTCTGATTCGATGTCCCGCATGAATGATCGATCAATTTTGATTCGATCGAGCGGGAACCTTCTCAGGTACGACAACGACGACCAGCCAGTGCCGAAATCGTCCAGCGAAAGGCTTACTCCAATTCGCTTCAGGTCTTGCATGATTTTGATCGTAGTCTCAGAGTCATCCAGAGTTAGGCTCTCAGTCAGTTCGAGTTCCAGCCATTTCGGCTCCAATCCCGTTTCTCGCAATATTCTCTCCACGGTTCCTGCTATATTGCCTCGATAAAACTGCTGCGCAGACACGTTGACCGCGACCCGAACTCGTGGAAGACCTTCTTTTTGCCATGCTACGTTTTGAAGACAGGCCGTTCTTAAAACCCAATCTCCAACCTCGACCATCAATCCCAGTTCCTCCAGTTGTGGTATGAACTCGTTAGGAGAAATCAGCCCTTCCTCGGGGTGATGCCAACGCAGCAACGCCTCCACTCCTGTTATGCGCCCTAAACCCGTTGAGACTAGCGGCTGGTAATGGACCGCGAACTCGCCTCGGGCGGACGCTTGGTAGAGATCATTTTCAAGTTTCTGCCGCCGACGCGTCGCTTCAGTGAGCTCCGGTACAAAGAAGCAATAGACGCCGCGCCCATTTTTCTTGACCTCATACATGGCGGCATCTGCGAATTGCAACAAGGTCTCGGGACTCTCTCCGTCAGCCGGGTAGACGGAGATTCCGATGCTGGCACCTATCTGCAGTGTATGACCTTCGATCTGGAAGGGCTCACCCAGCGTGGCCAGTACCTTCTGCGTTACTGATTCTATGTCCCGGTTTGCGTTGACCGCGGAAAAACCAATGACGAATTCGTCCCCACCTAGACGCGCCACAATATCGCACTCACGCAGACAGGCTTGAAGACGTGTCGACACCGCTTCCAGGAGACGGTCACCCACATAGTGACCAAAAGAATCGTTAACGTTCTTGAAACGATCCAGATCCAGCATGAGTACAGCGACAGATTCCCGATTGCGACAAGCCAGTGCAATTGTCTGTGCAAGACGATCTTCTAAAAGAACGCGATTCGGTAGCCCAGTTAGCGCATCGTGAAGTGCCATGTACCGCACCCGTAACTCTGCCTGCTTTCGGTCCGTAATGTTGTGGGCAATTCCCATTGTGCCGATGATCTGGCCGTGCCGATCCTTCAGCGGTACCTTGGTAGTAAGCACCCAACTCTCATGACCGTCCTGCCAAGTCTCCTTCTCTTCGATTCCTATTTTCGCCTCACCTGTGCGAATAATCTCCTGCTCGTCCACGAAGGCTTGATCGGCGTGTTCCGAAGTGAAAATATCGGAATCGGATTTGTGCACCGCTTCCACCGGATCGGCCAGTCCGCAATAATTGGCCATCGCTCTGCTTATGCGTACAAAGCGACTATTTCGGTCCTTAAAGAACACGTTGTCCGGAATATGTTCCAGGAATGCTTCTAGCAGGTCGCGCTCGATTTGATATTGCCGGTGTGTACGCGATTGGAGAACAACCAGCCCAACAAGAATTAGGGCGAAGACTCCAATCACGCCGAGATTTGAAAAGGAAGTGCTTAAGACAAACCACCGGTCATCATGAGCGAGTGCGTAGGCCGCGAACCAAAGGGCAATCACGATCCCCAATAATGTGGCGGACATTGCGATCGCAACTCCAGGAACAGTCGGGGTGTGTCCTTCCCATTTCATGAGACGCCGATTCTTTCATTCTGAAGTAAGTGTAGATAGGGTAACTCTCGTGCGGACGAACGGCCATCGAACCAAAGCGTCTTCCTTGATACAACTTTGCGACTCGATCGGCACTACTTACGATGTACTGTGCCTCGCCATCTGAACGCGAGTGCCCGAAATCTGAATCGGCATCGTGGCCAGTTGTTCGTTCAAGTCCGCATTCGGCAAAGCCCTTCCTGTTTGCCAAATAGAACTGTAATGTTCTTTACTACTCGGTGCGCTCGCAGTTGCCGCCCTTGAACCGCTCCAGGAATCGTTCGAGTTGTACTCTGTCGCCACCGTCAGAGGGCAAAGACTGCCGTCGCCGCAGGTTCCGAGGATCGTGCAGGATAAACTCGAGACCGACACCGTCGTTGCCCCAGCGGACGGCTATCGCTTGCACGGTGATCGAACTCTCGGCGCACGGTTCGCCGGCGCCTGTCTTTGTAAGTGTTAACCGAATCTGGGTGCCCAGGTACCAACGCTCCTGAGTCACCACATAGAGACCGGTCGCGCTGATGTCACGAATGGTGTGCGCCTGCGGGGCGCCACCGGTCCAGAAATGGGCAGTGAAGCGTGGAGTCGGCTTCCGTGGGGCAGTTCTCTTGTCCTGATCTGGAGGGTTTGGGAACAACCAACGCTCCAACCAGTTTCTCTTGGATCTGTTGTGCTCATTCGAGGGATCCTCCGCTTGCAGAAGACCGGAAGCGGGGCACGCTGACGACCCCTCATTAGGAATAACGGCACCTTGAACGGCGCCGGGATCGGCTTCGGAGACGGCACTTGCGTCGGAGAACATCCCAATGTGCCATCTCATCTCCTCGCCAGTGCAGACCATCAACTCATCGCCCGGTTGCGTGCCGGTCGAAGAGATCGAGCCGTGGGGCAGTGCCAGCACGCTTGCTGCCGTGGGACTTGTGGGGGAGACACAGAAGGTCGGAAATTTCTCGACTATAGCGACGACTCGGCTATCCTCGTCCAGATAAACCAGATCAAGCGGCAGACGTGCGCCCGTGGCAGGGATCCCCCTGAACGGGACCAGCCAGAGGCCGGCTCCGGAATCGGGCGTGAGCTTCGCTATCCAATCGTCGAGGATCGCAAACGAAAAGTCGCCGGCAAATACGTCCAGGCTCAGAAAGCGATTCCTGGTCTGGTTGTACGCGCAATGTTGCAGTGACTCCATGCATCCTTCCAGGGTTGGAAAATATCTGGCAACTATCATAGGCGAATTTCAATTCTTTGTAGCTCCCGTGTCGGCCGAACAAGTAAGTGGCCGTTATCCTGAGGCATCCAAACGCGAACCCTTTTGCCGATGACTCCACTCTGCGCGAATCCCTTGAGCCGTTCAATCCATTGGAACGTTAGCTCTTGACCCTTTACGACGAGAAGCATCCCGCTGCTATTGCGAAGATCCTCCTGAAGGATCATCCCCAAGGCCAAGTCGGAGACAGCACACTCTCGCACAATCATTGGAACTGAAGGTGTCAGATCATGCAGAGACTCGAGAATCGACTTGTCGACGCCTTTCAGAAAAGTCTGCACCTTCTTGACTGCTTCGGTTGGATCCAGGCCGCGGCCAAGCAAGTTTTCAAAGGCCAGACCGGCACGAAGCAGTTGTATCCCAAATTCGATCTCGTGTTTTTCCTCGGCGCTCCTGGCTTCGATCTTAGGATTCGGATTGTTCTGCTCCGCAATCATCCGCGCGACCGGTTCCATGCGCGGGATGCGTGACAACATCTCCCATGCTACGGAGGGGTGGTCCTCGTATTTCTTCTGCTCTTCGGGAGAAAGGCGCTCACCTGCGTAGGCGGCATTCATTAGGTCTGACGGGAGCGTCACGCAGCCAAGCTGAGAGAGCATGGCAGCGATCTCGAATTGCCATGAGGATTTCAATTCCAGCTTCTTCGCAACATGTTGCACAAAGCTGCGCAGTCGCATCGCACGGCCAAACGCTGCGGGGTTGGTGAATCCGAGTACTTCGCACAGAACGTGGACTGACTGGCGCAGCGTCTGTTCCAGCAATTCCTTCTCTGCGTTGATGAGACGATATTGCCCGAGTGCGGCTTCAGCGGCCTTTAGCAGGTTCTCCTTCGAGCAAGGCTTGGTGAGGAAGCGAAAGATATTCCCCTCATTGACGGCGTGCATTGCGGTTTCGATATCCACGTAGCCAGTCAAGGCCATGCGGACCGTCACGGGAGCCATGTCTCGAACTTTCGCCAGGAACTGTGCACCATCCATCTGCGGCATGCGCATATCGGAGATTACAACCGCATACGGTCCTCGTTCCGCAATCACGGCCAGTCCAGAAGCACCTCCAACCGCCGTGTCGACCTCAAGTTCGCGTCCCAGCAATCGCCTGTACCCCTCAAGTACAGCGGGCTCATCGTCGACAAAGAGAATCTTCTCGGTCATTCCGGCCGCCTTTCAGAGAGCTGCTCCCTGCAGCACTCCATCCAAGCATCCAGGCGGCCGGCCAAACCGATTCGGTCCAGAAATGCCTGGTCGAGATTTGGGTCCAGGTGCGTGAACTCGGGATGAAATTGTGCGTCAAACGCGCTCGCCACATGCACAGCGGCGAGAGGAGAGAATTTGTCTACAGGGCTCTCAGAGGGACGATGGTGCCACGCCGCAGCTTCGACAATCGAGGCAGGCAAGCCCCAGATGCCCAAAAGATAGGCTCCGATTTCTGCGTGAGAACAACCGAGGACCTCGGTCTCCACGAGCCATTGAGCAGTTCCCGTTGAAATGGCACGTCCTTCGATCTTGCGGTACCCCGTTGGATCGGCGGACGCTATCACTAATTTGCCAATATCGTGCAACAGTCCCGCGCTTTGGTAAGGGTCCAAGGCGCGCGGGGAGACGCCTTCGGCAAGCGCGATAAGCCTCGATAGCCTGCTCACGGAAACGCTGTGGTCCCACAGTCGCTCGGCCACCGAGGCGCTAAGGACCTGCGGGTCGAAAGCTGAAAAGATGCTCAGTGACAGAACCATTGCCTGGACCGTATCTAATCCCAATTGGAGAACCGCCTGGCCTGGCTCCGAGATCTCTGCACGTATTCCATAGACGGCTGAGTTCACCATCTGGAGAATCTTGGCCGTCATCCCCATATCCTGGGCAATGATCCTGCCAATGCGGGTAGCGGATGGGTCCTCTGAGCGCAGTTCCCTAGTGACCTCTTCGTAAAGGACTGGCAGACTCGGTACACATTTCAGCCGGGAGATAAACCTCCTGAGAGACTCGTTCGCCAACAGCTCGGTCAGGGCGATGGTCCTTTCCAGCAATGACTTCAACTGCTCAACATCGCAGGGTTTGGACAGGAACTGATGCGCTGAGGCGATGGACCGTAAGATCGATTCTCGGTCTGACTGACCAGAGAGGATGATGCGGATGGTCTGGGGGAACCGATCTTGAATCTTGTCGAGGAGCTCGGCTCCGGTCATTCCAGGCATTCTCATGTCGGTCACGACTGCTTCGAACGGATGCAGTGCAAGGCGCTCGAGCGCTTCAGCTCCGCTGGAAACAAATTCCATCTCCCACTGTTCCCGCATCGGACGCAGCGTACGTTGCAACCCAGTCAGGATATTCGGTTCGTCATCCACAAAGAGGATATGTTTGGACATATCAGAGTTCCGCAGGCACCGAGAGGGGAAGACGAACAAAGAACGTTGTGCCTATGCCGACTTCCGAGTCGAACGAGATGCTTCCGCCGTGTTTCTTCACCACCACCGCATGCGCGAGCGAAAGTCCCTGTCCGGTCCCTTTGCCCACTTCCTTGGTCGTGAAGAATGGATCGAACACTTTTCCTCGCGCGTGCTCCGGTATGCCGGTGCCAGTATCGGCAACGGTGATCTCGACACACTCGCCGCACCTCCGCGTAGCGATGGTTATCGTGCCCCGGCTGCCTTCGATGCGCTGTACCACGTCAGCGATGGCATGTGCCGCGTTAACCAGCAGATTGAGAAACACCTGGTTGATCTCACCGGCGAGGCAGGGCACAAGCGGTAGGTTCGGGTCCAGATTGGTTTGCACGTCAGCCACGTACTTCCACTCATTGCGCGAGATTGTAACGGTAGTTTCGATTGCTCTGTTCAAATCGACCGCTCGTTTTTCTTGCGATCCCGGATGCGAGAACTCCTTCATGGCGCTCACGATCTTCGCCACTCTTTGCACTCCATCGAGCGTCTGGTCGACGGCGCGCGGCACTTCATGGGTCAAATACTCTACATCAGCCTGCTTGCAACTCGCATCGAACCTCGCGATCGCGGCTGGTGACACCGTTCCGCGCGCCGCTTCGTCTCGTAACCTTTGTGCGGCCGAGAGGACATCGGCAATCTGACTCCAGGAGTCCTTCAGGAAACTGGTATTGTCTCCGATGTACTGGATGGGCGTATTGATCTCGTGGGCCACACCCGCAGCCAGATGGCCGATGGCTTCCATCTTCTGGGCGCTGCGAAGTTGATCGTCCAGCGCATGTCTCTCCGTATCGTCCTGCGCAAGGATCAACAATCCGACACCAGTAGGATATGCGACGCCCGACACCCACGTTTTCAATGTTGCAAAGTACTCCTCAAAGCGGCATGGTTTACGCTCGGACATTGCTCTGCGAGACTCCCGTTCGAAGGATGTGCCAAGGAAATAGGGAGAACATTCCCAAAGGATCATACCGACTGCTGTAGAAGGATCAGCACCGCCGGGAAGCCGGTTTTGATAGGTGATATGCCACTCGTCGTCGAGAGCGATCACATATTCATTTGTCGTTTCCAGCACGACGCGTAACTGTTCGGAAACGGCGGTTAGTTTGTCCTCGAGCTTCTTGCGCTCAGAGATATTGTGGGCTTGGATTGAAGCGCCAATGATCTCACCAGCCTCGTCTCGTAGGGGTGAGGCGGTGAGAGAGACTGCAACCACGCTCCCTTCTTTGCGACGGCGCTCTGTCTTGAAGTCCTGTACAATCTGCCCCTGAAGAACTTGCGCCATTATCCATGACGCCTCCACCTCCTGATCGTTTCGCAGCAGAATGTTTGCCGACGCGCCTATGGCTTCATCTCGGCTGTAGCCGAAGATTCGCTCGGCTGCTGGGTTCCATGTTGTGATATTGCTATCGAGCGACTGACCGAGGATTGCGTCATGTGAAGAGTTTACGATGGACGCCAGCAAACGCTGGGTTTTGACCAATGCCTCACTCGCCACACGCGCTTCTGTAATGTCGGCTGCAATGCCGGCCAGACGCAGCACGACGCCGTCTTCACCGACGATCGGAAATCCCCGGCTGCGAATCCAGCGAACAGTTCCCTCCGGCCGAAGGATGCGGTATGTGACTTCAAAAGGCTGATTGTTCTCTGCGAAAAAAGATTCCTCAACTCGAACTCGGTCGTCCCCGTGAATTGCGGAGAGCCAGTCCTGTGCGTCAGCATAAAGACGCTGTGAGGGCCTTCCCCATATCTGCTCATACGCGGGACTTACGTAGAGCATTGTTCCGTTCCGGACATCGAGGATCCAGAACACCTCGCGAATCGCGTTGGTGAGATCCCGGAAGCGCGCTTCGCTTTCCACGAGCGCCTGTTGGCTAATGCGACGGCTAGTAATGTCACGGGAGATTCCGAAGGTTCCGATGCATCTTCCTGCCGCATTGAACAGGGGCATCTTGCTGGTAGAGGCCCAGGTAATGGTGCCATCAGGCCAGTCTTCTTTTTCCTCTTTCCCGATCAACGGTCGACCAGAGCAAATGATTTCGATCTCGTCCCGCAGAGCGTCCATGCTGTGCTCAGCGAAAAAGTCTTGATCTGATTTACCGATCGCTTCACTTGGGTCGGAAAGGTGCAGCAGTTGCGCCATGGTGCGGTTGATCTTGACGAAACGGCTTTCGACGTCCTTGAAGTAGATATTGTCGGTTGTGTTCTCAAGCAGGGCCGACAGCAGATAGCTATCGTTTGAGAGCTCAGGTTCGGTAGGGACCGGAGAATTGGCCTTGTCTAGTTTCATCCCTGCGTTTTCCATGGGCGCTCCTCTCGGGCTGGTCGCGGCGACTCAATGCGAAGGAGACCAAGCGCCTCGAAAGTCTGAAGTACTATCGGCAGATACCGAGATTTTATTCAATAAGGAGTTCCCCGACTGTGCACAGGAGACGGTCGCGGTTTGAAGCTTCAGAGATTTGACGCTTGAATATCGTCTTGCAAGTTATCGTGGACCTCCGACGCTGTTCGCGCATCGGCTGTATCTGGAAACACATGAGAACGTCAAAGCATCCGTTATCTGCTGGCCGAGAGTTGGGAGGAATCCTGACTCTTGTAGGGCAGAAGGCGTAGAACAGTGTCATCGTGCCAGCCATGATAGCTTCGGCATGAACAACGGCTCACCCCGTGATGCCTTACGTGTGGAGTTGTTCCCAATGCGATGCAGTGTTTGATGTCGGTCCGCAGCGTCGTTCATCGTTGACGCAGGAGCAGATAGACAAGGTAAATCTTCAGTTTTCGGCACACTGCAAGTACTTGCACCCACACGTGCTCCCGGTCATTGGCTTAAACGTGGAGAGTTGAGTAGCCTGCTCGACCACAGGGCTAACGCTATACTGCGGCGTCTATGTCATCAATACACGTCTGCGGTCTGGAGTGGACGGGAGCCGTGTGCCAAGCGCCGTCCTCGATGGTCACATCGGAAAGTTCACTGATGTCAATGCATCTCCAATTTTCTTTGGAGCGTCCAGGCTGAATCGGCCCGCTGTTGCTCTGGCCTCCGAACTGGTAAAAAAGCGCGTACTGCTTACGGTTCTTTGTTCCGATTAGATGTGGGCACATCTCGCGATAAAGTCCGTGGTGTATGGCACGCACGATTTTCTTCTCTAGGACTGCACGCCGAATCAGCGCATACGGCATATATAGAGTCCTCCCTCTTCGGGAACTCATAAGCTGGCAAAGGGGGAGGACGCATTGTTTGCCAGGTGGCAGCGCGTATCGGGGAGAGTGTTTACCTTATACGCCTAGTACCTAGTTGCATAAGTTGGCGTACAGTGTTCTGGGGTGTTTCTGGAATATGACTTGCTTTTTCCACTCGAAGGGATGGGCGGTTTGATTGTAGGCGGAGATGAATTCGTCCATATGTTTGCGCAGCTGGCCAGGGCTGGTGAAACTGGCGTCGGCCAGCGACTGGCTTTGCAGGATCGAAAACCAGATTTCCACTTGATTCATCCACGAAGCATGGGTGGGCGTGTAATGGAAATGGACTTCCTTGTGCCGCGCCAGCCAACGGTCGCGTTTGGGCTTATGGGTGTTGAGGTTGTCGAGAATCACGTGGATCTGGCGGCCGGGGTGCTCGGCTACGATGCCGTTCATGAAGTCGAGAAACTCGACGCGGCGGCGGCGCTTGTAATGATCGCCTTTGACCAGTCCTGTGGCTACCTCCAGGGCGGCAAACAGAGTCGTGGTTCCGTGCCGCTTGTAGTCATGCTGAAAGCCGGTCAGCGCCTTACCGTTGGGAAGTCTCAACCAGCCCTGAGCCCGTTCCAGGGCCTGAATGTGAGGTTTTTCATCCACGCTCAACACCAGCGCATGCTCCGGCGGATTCAGATAAAGCCCCACCACATCGGCGGCTTTCTGCGCAAAACAGGGGTCGGTCGAGACGCACCAACTGTGACGCCGTTCGAGCGAAATCCCATGTTTGCGCAGCACCCGCCAAATCTGGTGGTCGGAAATGTCTTTCAGCGCCGCGGCCAGCAAGGCTCCGTTCCAACGCGCATAACCTTTCGGCGGAGGTTGATCCAGCTCGGCCAGGATGCGCCGTTCGCTGTTCGCGTCATAGGTTGCCGGCTTGCCCGGTCGCGGCGCATCCTGCAGTCCGTGCAGCCGATCGCGCAAGAAACGGCCCCGCCACTTGCACGCTGTGGCTGGCCGCGTCTCCATCGCCAGAGCGATCTGCTCGTTGCTGGCGCCTGCCGCAGCGCGCAAGATCACACCGGCTCGAAACACATCCCGCGCCGCGCTCGTCGGCCGCCGCGCAATCAACTCCAAGTCAGCCTGCTCTTCTGGTGTCAATGCAATGCTGCGTGCTCTCATGCAATGCACTATACACCATTCGCTCATTTATGCAACTAGATACTAGTTCTCGAATGCGTTCCAAGTTCAACCAGATGAACGCCCTGAAAATCAGGCCTTAGATTTTGTGTTAATTCTGATTGGCGCCGTCGGCGGCAATTTTGTTTACTGCGAAGTAACTGCCGGGTAGGCGACCATCCACCCGCGACATCCGCCGAAGCTCGTTCAATCGGTTTTGGCTACTCCCCATCTGGGACTGAGAGGGTCACATTGCGCCTGAACGAATATGGATCGTCTGAGCCCGCTTCCCAGCCTTTTCCAGCTGCGTTCGCGAGTTTTGTGAGTCGCGTGATATCTGTCGGACGGATGGAATTTGTCACTTCACATCTCAACTTGTCGAGAGTCTTAGCTCCAATAGTCCTCAGGTACTCCGGCACTGCAGCTGCCTCAACGAGCACCTTTCCCGATCCCGCCCAGTGGCGGTCTTCGCCGTTCTTCTTTACGCCGGAAACCCAAAACGATTCGCCGGTTTCCATATCAACATAATTTCCGCCCATTGTGCCCCGACGCTGGCCCTTCAGTTTCATCAGTCCCCGGCCGTCGAAGTAGAGTGTTCGTCCAGTCTGCGAATATTTCACGTAGCCAATCCATGCGGGGCCGTTATCGGAATGGCCGCTCTTGAGCTCTATGTACCTGAGAGTTTTCACGGTACAAAGTCTGCCACGTCAGTGAGAAAAAAGCCGGTTGTCTACTTAGCCTTTGCGTCGTGTCTGAATCACTGCCCAACCGTCAGTTACTGGTTAATCAACACCCCCGCACGCCTTCGGGATCTTTGTCGCGGGGTCCCTTGGGAGCTGAGAAAGCACTCTCTTTCACTCGCCAACACCCCACCCGCCGCCGCCCGGCGTCTCGATGCGCAGCACGTCGCCTTTTTCAAGCTGCCGGCTGCACTTCGCCGCGAGCTCGACGGTCTCGCCGCTTTCAGCTTTCGTCACCCATGCCGCGCCCGGCGCACCGTCTTCGCCGCCTTCCAGTCCGTAAGGGCGAAACCGTCTCCGCTCGGCCAGCAGCGCCATCTCCGCGTCGGCGAGCAATTCGATTTCGCGCGTCAGCCCGTCGCCGCCGCGAAACTCTCCATCGCCGCCGGAGCCGTAGCGAAATCCATAACGCCGCACGCGAAACGGATAGGCATACTCGAGCGCTTCAACGGGCGTGTTGAGCGAGTTGGTCATGTGCGTCTGCACGCCGGAGATGCCATCGAGCCCCGGCCGCGCGCCCATCCCTCCGGCCGCGGTCTCGTAGTACGTAAACGGCTCGCCGCTGCGCGGATCGACGCCGCCGATGGTCAGGTTGCTCATGGTGCCCGCGCTGGCCGCGGGAATCCGCGTGGGGACCGCTTTCGCGAGCGCGCGCAGAAGCGCATCGACGATGCGCTGCGAGGTCTCCACGTTGCCGCCCGCCACCGCTGCCGGCGGCCGCGCATCCACAATCGACCCCTCGGGAGTGTCGAGCGTGAGCGGCCGCAGAATGCCTTCGGTAGCCGGCGCGTCATCACTCAACAGGCAGCGCAGCACGTAGAAACACGCCGAAAGCGTAATGGCGCGCACCGCGTTCACGCTGCCCTCAACCTGCGGCGAGGAGCCGGCAAAATCCACGTCGATGGCGCCCGCCGCGGGGTCCAGCCGCAACCGCACGGCAATCCGGCGCGACTCATCGGTCACGCCGTCCGAGTCCATCCAGTCTTCCGCGCTGAATTCGCCCGCCGGCATCGAGCGCAGCTCCGCGCGCACCAGCCGCTCGGTATAATCGAGCAGTTGCCCGATGAGCGTATTTATCTTTTCCATTCCGAATTTCGCCGCCAGTTCGAGCACCCGCTGCTCGCCCACGCGGCATGCGCCCATCTGCGCGTCCAGGTCGCCCTCGCGCTCGCGCGGCGTGCGCACGTTGAGCAGGATCAGGTCGAGCATTTCGCGATCGAGAACGCCGCCGCGCACAATGCGCACCGGAGGAATGCGAATGCCTTCTTCGAAGATGGTCCTGGCCGGCCCCATCGAGCCGGCAAACCGCCCTCCCACGTCGGCGTGATGAGCGCGATTCGAAACATAAAACGCGGGCTGCGTCTCGCCGGCCACAAACACCGGCAGCACCATGGTGATGTCAGGCAGGTGCGTGCCGCCCGCGAAAGGATCGTTGAGAATCGCGATGTCGCCGGGCGCAAAGCCGACGGCCGCAATCGCGGCCCGCACGCTCATCGGCATGGAGCCCAGATGAACGGGCATGTGGTCGCCCATGGCGATTACGCGGCCCAGGCCATCGAAGACCGCGCACGAATAGTCGCGCCGCTCCTTGATGTTGGGCGAGAGCGCGGTGCGCTTCAGCACCGCGCCCATCTCCTCGGCGATGGAGTGCAGCGCGCATTGAAAGATGGAGAGCTCTACCGGATCGGCTGCTGGCGTCCTCATGCGCGCGCCTCCTCACGGACGGCGATCACCAGGTTGCCGAAGCCGTCCACTTGCACCGCGCATTCCGGCGGCACCAGCGTGGCCGCGGTGTACTCAGTAATCATCGCCGGCCCCTCGATCGCATCGCCTGGGACGAGGTCATCGCGCCGATAAAAACGCGTCGGCCGAAATCCGCCATCGAAATAAACCGCGCGCTCCGCAGAGCGGGCCGCGCGGCCGTCGCCCGCCACCAGTTCGCGTCGCGCCGGCTCATACGGCTCGCCGGCCGCGATGGTGCGCACGCGCAGATTCACAATCTCCACCGGACGCACGGCGTCCGCAAATCCGTAGCGCTGCCGGTGCAGCTCGTGAAAGGCATCGAGCGAGCGCGACGGCGCCTGCGGATCGTACGCAACGTTCAGCTCGTATCCCTGGCGGCGATAGCGCAGGTCCACGCTGCGCCGCGCTACGCCTTCAAGTCCCGCCGCGGAAAATTCTTCCATGCCCTGCTCTTCGAGCGCGGCAAAGATTCCGGCCAGATTTCCAATCTCTTCCGACGGCAGCATCACGGTGCGTGAAGCGTCGCGCACCGTATCGGCCAGCAGAATGCCTAGCGCCGAAAGCGCGCCCGGCAGCGCCGGAACCAGCACCCTGGGAATGCGCAGCGCGCGGGCCAGCGAGCACGCATGCAGCGGCCCGCCGCCGCCGAACGCCACCAGCGTGAACTCCCGCGGATCGTGTCCGCGCTCCACCGAGATCACGCGAATTGCCCTTTCCATCTGTGTCTCGATCACGTGCAGAACTCCGGCCGCGAACTCCTCCACCGTCTCGACTGCGCCCTTCTGCTCGCGCATGAGGCGGGCCGTGCGCTCGCGATCGAGCCGCACGCCTCCGCCCAGAAAGCTCTCCGGGTCAAGCCGTCCGAGCAGCAGGTTCGCATCGGTCACGGTGGGCCTGGCGCCGCGCCCGAAGCAAATCGGCCCCGGATCGGCCCCCGCCGACTCGGGGCCCACGCGCAGCATGCCGCCCGCGTCAAAACGCGCGATCGACCCTCCACCCGCGCCTACGGAATGAATGTCGAGCATGGGCACGCCGATGGGCACGCCCGCCACCACCGACTCCGAAGTCCGCTCCGTGCCTTGGTGAGCGTTGCGCGCCAGAAACACATCCGTGGACGTGCCTCCCATATCGAATCCGATGATGCTTTCGAATCCGGCCCGCCCGGCCATGCGGCAAGCGCCCACCACTCCCCCCGCCGGTCCCGACAAAATGGTGCGCACCGGCTCACGCGCGGCTAGCCGCGCCGCAACGATGCCGCCCGAGGACTGCATCACGTCCACGCGGCCGCGTCTGGGACGCGCCGCCAGGCGTTCTTCGAGCAGCAGCAGATAACCCTCCATCCGCGGCGCGAGATACGCATTCACCACGGTGGTCGAAGCCCGCTCATACTCGCGGAACTCGGGCAGAATCCGGTGCGATGCGGAAACCGGAATGCCGAGCGTGCGCAGCGCCTCCTCGACGCGCTTCTCGGTGCGCGGATTGGCAAACGAAAACAGCAGCGAAATGGCCACGGCTTCCGCGCCGCCGGCACGCACGGCTCGAACCAGCGCGGCCAGTTCCTCATCCGTGGGCGCGCGCAGCAGCTCTCCCTCCGCGCTCACGCGCTCCGGCACGCCGAAGCGCAACTCACGCGGCACAAGGCAAACCGGAACCGGCGCGAACCAGTCGTAGAGCCGGGCGCGCGTCTGGCGGCCGATGGCGATGGTGTCCTCGAAGCCGGCCGTGGTTACAAACGCCACCCGCGCTCCGGTCCGCTCCAGCATGGTGTTGGTGCCCACGGTGGTTCCGTGGCGCACATCCACGCGCTCCTCGCCGCCCAGTGCGCGCACCCCCTCGAGCACTGCCTGCGACGGATCGGCGGGCGTGGAAAAAATCTTCTTGACGCGCAGTTCGCCGTCCGCGAGGCAAACGCAGTCGGTGAACGTTCCGCCGGTGTCAATCGCAATGCGCAATCGAGCCTGCTTTCCTTTCTTGATGCGTGCAGTGGACCGCACGCGCCGTATGCTAGAACTCTAATGCACACGATCCGGCCCGAAGAGCCTGAGGAGCTTGCTTGTTAAACAGCGTCGCCGATTGGCTCATCGAATCTTCGCGCGAGCAGCGCCGCACGCTCGCCGCGGCCAGCCTGGGCTGGATGCTCGACAGCATGGACGTGATGATCTATGCGCTGGTGCTGGGCGAGGTGCAGCGCGAGATGCACCTGAGCGCGGCCGCGAGCGGCGCCATGATGTCGGCCACGCTGCTGGCCGCGGCGGTTGGCGGCCTCGGCTTCGGCTGGTGCGCCGACCGCTTCGGCCGCGTCCGCGCGCTCACCCTGAGCATCGCCGGCTATGCCGTGGCCACGGCGCTGTGCGGCTTCACGCACACGGCAACGCAGCTCGTGGCCTGCCGCATTCTGCTCGGCCTGGGCATGGGCGGCGAATGGGCCTCCGGCGCAGCCCTGGTGGCCGAGACCTGGCCTGCGCAGCACCGCGCCAAAGCGCTGGGGCTGGTGCAAAGCTCCTGGGCCGTCGGCTACGCGCTGGGCGCTGCCCTGGTGGCGCTGGTCATGCCGCGCTTCGGATGGCGCGCGGTCTTCTTTGCCGGCGTGGCGCCTGCGCTGGTGGCGCTGTGGGTGCAGCGCGGCGCGCGCGAGCCGGATGCATGGAAGATGACGCAGGCGCGCACTGTGCCGGTGGCGCAACTGTTTCGCGGCGCGCTGGGCCGCAGCACCCTCATCTGCGCCACCATGAACGCGGCCACGCTTTTCGCGTGGTGGGGGCTCTTCACCTGGGTGCCGCGCTTCCTTTCCATGCCCGTCGCCGAAGGCGGGCGCGGCCTCAACATCGTCCAGACCTCGGCATGGACCGTCGTCATGCAGGCCGGAACGTTCCTGGGCTACGTCTCCTTCGGCTACATCGCGGACCGCTTCAGCCGCAAATACACTTACATCGGCTATCTGCTCATCGCCGCGCTGCTGGTGCCCATCTTCGCATTCGTTCGCGGTACGGATGCGCTGCTTGTCGTCGGCCCGCTGGTGGGCTTCTTCGGCACCGGCTATTTTTCGGGATTCGCCGTGATCTCGAGCGAGCTGTTTCCCACCCATCTGCGCGGCAGCGCCATGGGCTTCGTGTACAACATTGGGCGCGTGACCAGCGCGGCGGGACCCTACTTGATCGGGCGTGTTTCGGAGACCGGCGGAATGAGCGCAGCGCTTTGCATTACTTCTGCGGCGTTTCTGCTGGCGGCGCTGATCGCCAGCGCACTGCGCCTGCCGGGCGGCGGGATGACGATTGGAGACCTTGCGGTGGAGGGAAGCGATGCTTCCGAATGATGCGTGAGCTCAAGTTCGTGCTTTCCCACCCTCTCGCAAAGAGCGCGAAAGGATGGGGCACCCGGCCACTTAATCCCCGACCTGCGCCATACCGGACGCTACCGCCTGGAGCCTTCACTACCCACCTAGCTCAAAAATTCGGCGATCGTTGCGACCACCGTCTCCTGCTCGTCTTCGCGCAGTTCCGGGAAGATGGGCAGAGCCAGCACCTCGCGCGCGGCGTGCTCGGCTTCAGGAAAGTCGCCCTCCGCATAACCCAGGCCTTTGAGCGCATCCTGCAGGTGCAGCGGCACGGGATAAAAAATCTCCGAGCCGATTTGCCGCGCGGCGAGAAATGCGCGCAGCGCATCGCGGCGGGGCGCGCGGATGACGTACTGGTGCCACACGTGGCGGGTTCCCGGCGTCTCGCGCGGCAGAACGATTCCGTGCGCCGGATACGGCCCGGCCTCGGCCAGCCCGGCCTTGCGAAACAGCGCGTGATAGCGCGCGGCCAGCGTCCGCCGCGCCTCATTCCATCCGTCGATGTACTTGAGTTTGACCTGGAGCACCGCGCCCTGGAATCCATCCATGCGCGCGTTCCAGCCCAGCTCGTCGTGGTAGTAGCGGCGGCGCATTCCCTGGTTGCGGAGCGTCCTCACCCGCTCGGCCAGCTCATCGGAGTGGGTGGTCACCATGCCCGCGTCGCCAGCCGCGCTCAGGTTCTTGGTGGGATAAAAGCTGAAGGCCGCGATGTTGCCCAACCCGCCGGCTTTTCTTCCCTGCCACTCGGCGCCGTAAGCCTGGGCGGCATCTTCGACCACCGTAACTCCATGCTCCCGTCCCATGCGCAGGAAAAAATCGGGGGCCGCGGTCTGGCCGTAAAGATGAACAGGCAGCACCCCCCTCACGGCGCGGCCACGCGATCCGCAAAGCACAGCATCGACCGCCTGGGGCGCAAGATTGAAGCTCGCGGGATCGATATCGGCCAGCACCGGCGTGGCCCCGGCGCGCAGAATCGAGCTCACCGAGGCAAAAAAGCTGAACGGGGTCGTCACCACAGACGTTCCCGCACCGATTCCCGCCGCGGCCAGCGCCAGCCATAGCGCGTCCGTGCCCGAAGAGCATCCCATGGCATGGGCTACGCCCAGCTGCCCGGCGGCCTCGCGCTCAAACGCCGCAACCTGCTCGCCAAGAATGAATTGCTGCGTCTCTAGCACATGCTCAATGGCGTCCATCAGCTCCCGGTGGAGCGCGCGGTATTGGCGGCTCAGGTCGAGCATGGGCACAGGCTGGGAGATTTGGCGGGGCGCGACGGGTGGACGGACGGCGTCTTGCACGCATCCATTCTAGCAGCGGGTTTGGCGGCCGATGGAGAGCCGCCGCACCGGGCGCTGTGCGATTCCCGGACGGGGGAAAGTGCCCTTTGAGCCGCCGCCGGCAGCATCGCCGCCCGGTTCAGGAGAACGGGTTTCAAGTAGGTCGGAAAGGTTAAAAACCGGGTCCGGAAAGGAGTTTGCGGGAGGGCGGAGTTGAAATGGATCGCAAACCCCTATATCTTGGACACATTGCGGGGTCAGCGCGCGCCGGGAGTTCCGGCGCCGTCCCCGAGGACTTGCATCTTCACCCAAAAAGCGCAGTTGCGTTCAAACCCCTCAAGAAAGCAGGAGATCGGCACATGGAGAACAAGCCGGCACAAAACATTCAGGACACATTTCTGAACACGGTTCGCAAGGACAAGACCCCCATAACGATTTATCTGGTCAGCGGCGTCAAGCTGACCGGAAAGATCCGGTCCTTCGACAAGTATTCCGTGCTGCTCGAGAACAACAGCCAGGAGCAGTTGATTTTCAAACACGCCATTTCCACCGTGGTGAGCAACCGGAGCGTGCTGCACAGCGAGCACCGTCCAGCCGCCGTTACTACGGGCTTGGGGCCCACCCCGGTGGCAGCCCCGTCGGCGCCTCAGACCGTGGAACAGCGATAGCCGGGGCGCCCTCGATTGGCGGGCGAACAGCACAGAGCGGGCAGGGCAGGCGGCAGGTCAACCACCGCCTCCGCGCCCGCCCTCGCGGAATCCGGCCTCCGGGACCGTGGAAAAGAGCGCGCCGTTCTGGTGGGAGTGGATTTTGGCCGCAGCCGCGCCGCAAGGTCCGGCGCACGGCCCGAATCTCTGCGTCCCGGTTCCGAATTTGAATCCAGCGCAGACGTTGCTGCCACGCCGCAGCTGAACGCAGCTCGCCGTGCGCCTCTTCGGCGCGGCGGCTCTTCGGCGGGGTCAGGCGCCGTCACCGCTCTCGGCCCCGAAGAGTCTCTGGTCGAGTTCCGGGAGCTGGTTTCGAGCGCGGGCGGGCAGGTAGCCGCCGAGTTGCTGCAGCGCCGGCCGCACCCCGATCCGGCCACGCTCATCGGCTCCGGCAAAGTGGAAGAGATCGCCGCCCTCGCCGCATCGGTCCAAGCCGATCTGGTGCTCTTCGACCATGACCTTTCGCCCACCCAGTTGCGCAACCTCGAGGCCGCGCTTCCCTGCCGGGTTCTCGACCGCACCCAGCTGATCCTCGACATCTTCGCCCGCCACGCCCGCACCCGCGAGGGCCAGCTCCAGGTGGAGCTGGCACAGCTCGAGTACCTGCTTCCGCGCCTCACCGGCCGCGGCAAATCCATGTCCCAGTTGGGCGGCGGCATCGGCACCCGCGGACCCGGCGAGACCCAGCTCGAAACCGACCGCCGCCGCATCCAGCGCCGCATCGACCATCTCAAGCTCGATCTCGACGCGGTGCGCCGCGTGCGCAAGCAGCAGCGCCAGCGCCGCGAGGCCGTGCCTGTGCCCACGGTGGCGCTGGTGGGCTACACCAATGCCGGCAAGAGCACGCTGTTCAACGCGCTCACCGGCGCACAGGTGCTTTCCTCCCCGCGCATGTTCGCCACGCTCGATCCCAAGCTTCGCGCCGTGGAGCTGCCCAGCCGGCGCAAGGTTCTGTTGTCGGACACGGTGGGCTTCATCCGCAACCTGCCGCACACGCTGGTTACCAGCTTCCGCGCCACGCTCGAAGAAGTGGCCCAGGCCGAGCTGCTGCTGCACGTGCGCGACGCGGCTTCAGCCTATGGAGAAGAACAAAAGGCGCAGGTGGAAAAAGTGCTAGGGGAACTGGAGTCGCTGGGCAAGCCGCGCATCGAAGTGCTGAACAAGATCGACCTGCTCGGCGACGAGGAGCGCGCGGCCCTCATCTCCCGCACCAATTCCAGTCCAAAGAGTAAAAGCGCCCCCGGCGCCGCGGTCGCGCTCTCCGCGCTCACCGGCGAGGGATCGGACGCGCTGCTCGCGGCCATTGACGCCGCGCTCCACTCCGATCCGGTTATCGAAGCCGAGTTGCGCGTGCCGCAGCACGAAGGCGCCGCGCTGGCCGCCATCGAGGCCGGCATGGTGGTGCACGCGCGCCGCTACGAAGGCAACCTGGTCCGCCTCAGCGTCAGCGGCCCCGCATCGCTGCTGGGCCGCATGAGGCGCTTCCGCGTCCGCGGCGAATGACGAACCTTGGGCAGCGGATCGGTCTCCTGCTGACCCTAAATGGCAGTCTCGCGGACCGCGCCGCTGAGTGGGAAGGTGATTGAGCGTAAATCGAGACTGAAGGGCGTAACTTCAGGATTGGCGACGATCCGTCCGGAGAACGGCAAACGCTATCCAAAGGGCCCTCATTCGCCAGCCAAACAGGTGAGTGGATTCGACTTTACTGAAGCGCACGTTTTACATGAATGAAGAGTGTTACAATCGCGGCCACGTCAGAGAAAGAGGTGCCGAGTGGTCATCTTTCTTTCCTTTTTCTTTTGCATAGGCATCTATACCTTTTTCGGGGACTTAAAACCTACCGCGAAATCAAAATCCTCAAGAGTACCCCTGTCCTTCCCATCCGCAACCTTGCGCCGGGCTTCGTGCGAATCCGCGGAAAGGCCTCGGGTGACCGGCTTGTGAGCGGGCCTGTCTCGAAAACAGCGTGTCATTTCTATTGGGTGGTCATTGAAGTCTTTAGTAAGCACAATTGGGGAAGCTACGCCACGGATGCCGATGGCCCCCTGTTCGATCTGGAGGACGACACCGGCAAAGTACCGGTGGACGCTCGGGACGCCGAATCCGACCTGGTGCGCAGCGCGCAGTTGACAATAGGCAAAGATGCGCGGGGGCGAACAGGCTCCATGCATCCTGACATATCGACGGCAAGCCTGCTGGCCTATATTGGCGGAGTTCACGCGCCGCATCCAGGCGAATTACCGCTCGTGAAGGACTCGGAGGGCCTGCCCTTGGGCTGGTTTCGCCTCACGGAGTACCTGATTGTTCCCGGTCAATCGTATGAGATCGTCGGGACCTGTACAGTGAACCCCTCTCCGACGGGAGAGCACGATCGCAACCTGATCAAAAAGGGAGAAAAGGTGCCTACATTCATCATCACCTCGAAGACCGCGGAACAGGAGGAATCCACTCTACGGAAGCGCGCAATGGGACAGATGTTGGGCGGCGCTGCCATCTCCGTCTTGATGCTGGTAATATTTCTGGCGAAGCATGGCTGGCCGCTCTAGGGAAGTTTAGGTCAAGTTGCGGACTGGCCCGAGATAGGCCCTCTTCTTCCGGAATCTGACAATTGGCTCGAATGGTGGCTCGTGGGCTCCCGAAGAGCCGCAAGGGCTTGATTCAGCAGGTGGCGGGATCGAGTTGTGCTGAGAAGCCACAGCCGGACGCATTCTCGTCGGCAACGCACTCATCGAGCACTGTAGCTGGAGATGGCTCCAGATTTGCGATTTGCGAGCGAACGACCGCCTATCCGGAACCGATCGTGAACTTTCGCCCGCAGCCCATAACACCCACCGGGAGAATCCTTTGTGTTTTCCGTTACAGCGCTGGGGGTCCAGCCAGCTGCGCGGAACCAGGCCCGCTTCTGCGCATTCAGCGCGCTGTCTTCAAACGCCGCGTATCCTGAAGTGTTACCTGCCTGGCAGGAGGTCGAATGAACCCCGCCCAGAACAGCCTCGGCCGCTCCATCGCCACGCTCTCCAGCCGTGAGGTCTACCGCAACCGCTGGATGCGCCTGCGCGAAGACGAGATCCTTCGCTCGAACGGCGAGAAAGGCATCTACGGCGTGGTCGAGAAGGAGGATTCGGCCATTATCCTGCCCATCGATCGGGGACGCATCTGGCTCGTCGAGCAGTACCGTTACACCATCGAGGAGCGCGCGCTGGAGCTGCCCCAGGGCAGTTGGGAGATGGAGTCCGCGCATCCCGAGGAGCTGGCCCGTGGCGAGCTCCGCGAGGAGCTGGGCCTTGACGCAGCGGAAATGATCCACCTGGGCTCGCTGTGGATCGCCTACGGCTTCACCCGGCAGAAGCAGCACATCTTTCTGGCCACCAGCCTCACGCCCACCCAAAAGGACCCCGACGCCGAAGAGCACGACCTGACCGGGCGCTCGGTTCCCGTGGAGGAGTTTGAATGCTCGATGGCTCCGTCCGCGACGGCTGCACCGTCGCCGCCTGGGGGTTCTACCTGCTGTGGAAGGCGCGCCAAGGTTAGGAATGTGCGGCGCATTGTCGTGCCGCGCGAGCCAACCCGCCTTTCACAGTTCGACAGTTCCAATCAACCTCTCTCGGTCGATTCCCGGAATTGAACGGTTCCCGCAATATGGTTCGATTCAAGTTGCTTTCAAGAATGGCGACCGATTTTGTCGTATATTAAATACGGACTCATTTAGTCCTATTTCAAGGCGCGGCGTTTGGGCTCCTGCCTCGGGGCCCTCCGAAGCGCCGGCTCGAATCGAAGGAGTTCTTTTGAGGCCGTCGAAAGTCATCCGCCGTCTTGTCTTCCTGTTCATCTGCCTGGCCGTGTCTCTGGCTGCCGCCTCGGCCTGGGCCAGCGTTGCGGGAAGCATCTCCGGCACCGTGAAAGACCCCACGGGAAGAGTCGTCCCGCGCGCCGGCGTGACGATACAGGAGGCCGACACCGGGCTGAAATACCAAACCGTCACCGACAGCAAAGGTTTCTTCACTCTGCCCGTTCTGCCCGTGGGCCGTTACCGGCTGGACATTGAGGCCCCCGGCTTCGGCGCCTACCAACGCAAGGACATCGTGCTCGATACCGGCGCGGCCCTCACCCTGGACGCGGTTCTTGAGGTGGGCAGCATCAGCCAGTCAGTGAGCGTGACCGACAACAGCCTTCACATCGAGATGAGCAGCACGCAACTGGGACAGGTGATCGGCGCGCGGGAGATGGCCGCCGTTCCGCTCAACGGCCGCAGCTTCACCGATCTGCTGTCGCTGCAACCCGGCGTGGCCCCGGCAACTTCGATCTCCTCGAGTACCGTGCAGGACGTGGGCGCCACCATCCTCGATCCGTCGGGCACGCTCAATCCGGGCACCATCTCGGTGAACGGCCAGCGGGAGTTTGCCAACTCCTTCAGCGTGAACGGCGCCGATACGGAAGAAGACGTGAACTCGGGCACGGCCATCGTGCCCAACCTCGACTCGATCGCCGAGTTCCGCATCGTCACCAGCAACTTTGACGCCGAATACGGGGAATTCAGCGGCGGCCAGATCAGCGTGATCACCAAGGCCGGCGGCAATGCGTTTCACGGCAGCGCCTTCGAGTTTTTGCGCAACACCGATCTCGATGCCCGCAACTACTTTTCGCCCACGCGCGGTGCGTTTCTCCAGAACCAGTACGGAGGCACCTTCGGGGGGCCGATCCGGCGCGACAAAATCTTCTTCTTCTCCGATTACCAGGGCACGCGCCAGACCCAGGGCATCGACACCGGCAATATCAGCGTGCCGTCCAGCGCGGACCGCACCGGCAACCTGATCGATCAAGCCTCGTCCTTCGCCACCATCGCTCCATTGGGCAGGCAACAAGTCACCGTTCCCACAACCGTCAGCGGACCTTACCTCGCCACGCAGGTTCTCTCCCCGAAGTTGACTTACACCGTCACTCAGGGCGAGCCCTATTACTTCGTTGCCGGCGAGCACATGCCCAACAATCCCGCCGCGGTCTACGCCTCCAGCTGCACCTCTTCCGCGGATTGCGTCTTTCCCGGCGCGGTGATTCCGAAGAGCGCATGGTCGGTTCCGGCGCAGCGGCTTCTTGCGTACATTCCCGCGCCCAACACCGCGAGCGGCGCCTTCGCCACCTCGGCCTTCAACCAGACCCTCGGCGACGACAAAGGCGGCCTGCGCCTGGACGCCGACACCCGCTGGGGTCTCGTCTCCGGCTACTACTTCCTTGACGATTTCAACCTCGACAATCCCTACCCCACGGCGCAGAGCGGCGCCAGCGTGCCCGGCTTCAACGCGCTCACCACGGGCCGCGCGCAACTGGTTTCGCTGGGCGATACGCGCATCTTCAGCGCAACGGCGGTCAATGAGCTCCACCTGAGCTACATGCGCGACGCCACCAACCTGGGCCAGCCGGTGGGCGGCCGCGGCGTCAGCCTGGTTTCGCAGGGCTTTGCGAACGCCGACGGCTCCAGCAGCATTGTGGCGCTCGACCCCAAGGGGCAAAGCGTGGAGAACATCAACTTCAACGGCTATTCCATCGGCGCCGCGGCCAACCAGCTCTTGCAGACCAACAACACTTACCAGGTTGCCGACGCTTTCTCGAAAGTGCTGGGCAACCACACCATGAAATTCGGAGCCGAGTTCCACTCCGACCAGGTGAATGCCGCCGCCATTGCCCAGTTCAACGGCAACTTCATCTTTTCCGGAACCGAAACCGGCGTGGATTTCGCCGACTTTCTCATCGGCGTTCCCAGCCAGTACAACCAGAGCCAGCTCAATCCCTTTTACGCGCGCAACCGGTATACGGGGCTATTCGCGCAGGATAGCTGGCGCGCTCTCGAGAACCTGACCTTCGATTACGGCCTGCGCTGGGATCGAATCGCGCCCTGGAGCGAAAAATATAACCAGATCTCCACCTTTGTTCCGGGCGCGCAGTCGGTCGTCTTCCCCGGCGCGCCGGCCGGCATCCTTTATCCCACCGACCCCGGCGTGCCGAAGACCCTCGCACCCGCCGCCGATCTCGACTTTTCTCCGCGCGTAGGCCTGGCCTGGTCGCCGCAGGCCGCTTCCGGCAGCGTGGTCGAGAAAATTCTGGGCGCTCCGGGCGCCACCAGCATCCGGGCCAGCTTTGGCGACTTTTACACCGCGATCGAGGCGCTTTCCATCAGCGTACTGGCCGCCAACGCTCCCTATGGCACCACTTATTCGAGCCCCGCGCCGCCCTTGTTCGCCACGCCGTTCGTCACCGCGGCCAGCGGCCAGAGCTACGGCCAGCCGTTCCCTTACCGGTTTGCCCCGCTGAACTCGTCGCGCAGCCATCCGAACTCCGCGATCGACTGGAGCTCCTATGAGCCGATCAGCGGCATTCCCGGCTACGACATTCACAACCGCACTCCTTACACGGAAGAGTGGATGCTTTCCGTCGAGCGCCAGTTGGGGCCGGACACCATCCTCAGCGCGACCTACGTGGGGACCGCGAGTCACCGCCAGTTGGTGCTGATCGAGCCGAACCCCGGAAACCCCGCTCTCTGCCTCAGCCTGAGCCAGCCCGGCGAAGTGCAGCCGGGAACGCTCACCTGCGGACCCTACGGCGAAAATACCGTCTACTATCCCGCCTCCGGCGGAGTGGTGAACGGAACCCGCAGGCCGCTCGGGGCCAACTTCGGCAGCGATGCGCTGCAATCCGCCATCGGCGCCGCCAGCTATAACGCGCTCGAGATCGCCGCCCGGCAAAGAAGCCGGCGGCTGGAGCTGTTCGCGGCCTATACCTACGGCAAATCGCTGGACCAGTCTTCGAACGTGGGAGAAGAGGTGAACCCCTTCAATCCGGCGCTCAGCTACGCGATCTCAGCGTTCGACGTGAAACATAACTTCGTTCTCAGCTACGACTACCGGTTGCCCTTCGACCAGCTCTTTCACTCGAATCGCTTCAGCCGCGACTGGAAGCTCTCCGGCATTACCCGATTGACCACCGGTTTTCCCGTGACCATGATCAATAACGGGGACAATTCCCTGATCGGGACCAACCCCAACGGTGTCAACAACAGCAGCATCGACGAGCCGGATTACAACGGCGCCCCGCTGCGCCTGAACCACAATCCCCGCGCCAACGGGAACAATTACTTTGACGCCGCGGACTTCAGCATGAACGCGCCCGGCTCGCCCGGCAACGCCAGGCGGCGGTTCTTTTACTCGCCCGGCGCGGACGACTACGACATGGCGCTCGCGAAAAGCCTGGCCTTTGCCGAATCGAAGTCGCTGCTGCTGCGCTTCGAGGCGTTCAACGTCTTCAACCATGCGCAATTCACCGGACCTGGCGCGATCGACGGCGACATAGGCAGCACCACGTTCGGCAACGCCGTCAGCGCCGCGCCTCCGCGCGTCCTGCAGGCTGCCGTCAAGCTCTCGTTTTAACCCGCATCTCCATTCCGAGCGGAAGCGCTCCGCATCTCGAACCCGGATGCAGATCCGATTCTCCCAGGAGCCGTCCACCGGCGGTACAATTCGAGGGAAGCGATCCTCAAAAAGGAATTTCCGGGTATGATGAACTCCCGAAACTACCGTTCATCGCGCCAGATTTTTTCCCTTTCGGCCGGTTTACTGTTGCCTTTTGCGTTGGCGCTGCCGATGGCCCTGACCACTGGATGCGGCGGAACGGGGACAACCTTCAGCGGCAACACGGCTGTCACCGTCGTTGCGTCGAGCACGGCGAACGATCAACTGGTGCAATACAGTCTCAATCTCACCGGCCTCACGCTGACCGGCAAGTCGGGCAAAACGGTGAATCTGCTGACCACGCCTGAGAGCGAAGAATTCATCCATGTCAATGGCACAGGGGAGCCGCTTTTCACTACCAGCGTTCCGCAGGGTGTTTACACCTCTGCGTCCGTTACCATCGGAGGGGCGCAGTTTTCGTGTGCAACCCTCGACTCAAGCGGTGGACTTGACAACAGCACCTACGCTTATGGGGCCACGCCTTCTTCTCAGGTGACCGTGAACCTGCCGGCTCCCATCACGGTCACCGGCGGCGCTATGGGCCTTGTGCTTGATTTCCTGGTATCGCAAGCAGCGACGTTCGCGTCCTGCGATCCCGATA
Source organism: uncultured Acidobacteriaceae bacterium (assembly GCA_963770555.1). Classification (GTDB taxonomy): domain Bacteria; phylum Acidobacteriota; class Terriglobia; order Terriglobales; family Acidobacteriaceae; genus Telmatobacter. The sequence continues at coordinate 1,250,394 of CAVYQC010000004.1, read as the reverse complement.
ATGGATCCGGCTCATTTTCCATCACACCAACCTTCGATCTCACCTCCGTCGCCTTTTCGTCGCAGCCAACGAATAGCCAGAATGGAAAGCTGACCGGTCTGGATGGTATCGTCGCCTCGGTCGACGCCGCGGGGAGCGGCTTCACCGTGACGACTCAGGGCGACGGCCCAGGCTGGACTGTGAGCACCAGCAGCACGGTTTATCAAGGCATCAACGGACCCTCCGCGTTAGTCGCAGGCCTGCCGATGGATATGGACGTGGCGGTTCAAGCGGACGGCTCGCTGCTGGCGACGCGGGTGGAAGTGGACAACGCCAACGCGGCCGACCTGAGCGCATGGAAGGGGCCGGTAGAGTTCGTAGGCTCCGCCGAGCCGGTCCTGCTGGCAGGCGCTGTGGAAGAACAGGGTTTCCTGTTTAATTCAGCCTATATCCTTGGCGGTTCGCCTTTCAGCTTTGGCGACGCGGTGTTTCAACCCTCAGGTCAGCTCACGAATATCCAAAGCCTTCCCTTCACCGCGGTCTTTACTGCCGCAAATGTGGTTCCGGGGCAGAATATTTCCGTTACCACCAATGCGTCAACCTTCGGCGGGGCTTATCCCACCTATAATCCGGCGGCCACAGTTACCCTGGAGCCGCAAACCATCAACGGTACTGTCGAAGAGGTCTCGAGCGAGGGAGGATTCACAACTTACACAGTCTCGCTTGCTTCCTATGACCTGTTCCCGGACCTGGCCGAGCAGCAAGGCCAAACCACCCTCCTCACCAGTGCAAACAGCGTTGTGGTCTATGTAGACAGCAGCACGCAAATGCTGAACGCGAATTCGCTCACTGCGGGCGGCCTGTTTCGCTTTTACGGGCTGGTGTTCAACGACAATGGCACGCTGCGGATGGACTGCGCGCAGGTGAATGACGGGGTCGCCGAGTAAGGCCGCGATCCTGGAACCGGTTGCACAAAGACGGTTTTTCCGCAGCCTCTTTAGTCCCTAGAGCGTTTTTAATTTAAGTGTTTACATAACCGCAAGACTGGAAGTAGTTCGAGCACTCATCTGAAGAGATAGAGTCGAGCAGTGTTCCGATTTCCTGCCAGAGGGCGTCGACACTCCGCTGGGCGGCTTTGCGGAGCAGTGCCTTGAGCTTGGAGAAGAGCTTTTCGATGGGATTCAGATCGGGAGAATACGGTGGCAGATAGAGTACGGACGCTCCGGTGGCGACGATGGCCTGTTCTACCCCGTCCACCTTATGGCTGCCGAGGTTGTCGAGGATGACGGTGTCTCCCGGCGTGAGCGTGGGACACAGGACCGAGCGCACATATTCCAGGAAAACCTCTCCGTCCATCGGCGCTTCGATTACCATCGGTGCGGAGATCCTCTTGTGCCGCAGCGCGCCCACGAAGGTGGTTGTTTGCCAGTGACCGTAAGGGGCAGAACCGATACAGCGGCTGCCCTTTGGAGATCGGCCGTAGGCGCGGGTCATATTGGTGGAAGTCCACGTTTCATCGATGAATACGAGCTTTTCTACGTTCATCGTGGGCAGCGCTTCCAGCCACGCCTTGCGTGCCAACTGCACGTCTGGCCGATCTTGCTCGCTGGCGTGCAGGGTTTTTTTTGAAGGTTAGATTCCATTTGTTCAATTGATGCCACAGCGCCCCCACTTTGACCGAGACCCCTCGTTCGGCCAGCCGGTCACAGATTTCTGCCAAGGAAAGATCGGGCTCGGCTTTGATCCAGGAGCGCACTTCCGACTCCAGGCTGGCGATACGAGAGCGCCGATGGCCACCGATCTGAAAACTGGTGCGCTCGCCTGTCTCCTGGACTCGATCACGCACCTGATACACCCAGCCCCGGCTGATCTCCAGCCGCCGCGCAATGTGCGTCGGTTTTTCTCCGCGCTCCAAAGCCCAAAGCACTCGATCCCGCAAGTCTTGTGAATAGGACTGCATCTCCGCCGCCCCTCCGTCGGCGGAAGCATTATCTCACATAACTGTCTATACTTAAATTAGAAACGCTCTAAGGGATGTTCTGCCGCTCCCCAACCATTGATGCAACCAGCTCTACGGCCGCTCCTCGACCGGAATCCACGGCGAGGGATACGCGGGGCCGATGTATTCGGCGCGCGGGCGGATCAGGCGGTTGTCGTCCAACTGCTCGATGACGTGCGCGGCCCATCCGGCGACGCGGCTCACCGCGAAGATGGGCGTATAGAGATCGATGTCGATGCCCAGCGTGGCGTAGGTCGAAGCCGAATAAAAGTCCACGTTGGCGTTCAGTTTCTTTTCCTTGTTGATATAGAGCTCGATGGCCCGCGACATTTCGAACCACTTCGGCTGGCCCGCATCCTTGCCCAGTTGCTCGCTCATGCGGCGCAGGTGCGTGGCGCGCGGATCTTCAGTCTTGTACACGCGATGGCCGAAGCCGGAGATCTTCTGCTTAGCGGCCAGCATGTTTTTCACGTACTCCACCGGATCGGCGCCGGCCTTGTCGATGGTGAGCAGCAGGCGCATCACGGCTTCGTTGGCGCCCCCGTGCAGCGGCCCTTTGAGCGCGCCGATGGCGCCGGTGATGGCGGAGTGAATGTCAGAGAGCGTGGCGGCGATGACGCGGGCGGCGAAGGTGGAGGCGTTCAGTTCGTGGTCGGCGTGCAGGATGAGCGCGATATCGAGTGTGCGGGTAGCCGTTTCCGAAGGCTTTTCGCCGTTCAGCATCCACAGAAAATTCCCGGCGTGGGAGAGCGAGCGGTCGGGCGGAACAATTTCCTTGCCCTTGCGCAGCCGGTCGTAGATGGCCACGAGCATGGCCATCTGCGCGGTCAGGTTGTAGGCCTTGCGCACGTTGGCGTCGTGCGAGTTGTCCTTTTCGTCGGCGTCGTAAAAGCTCAACGCCGACACCGAAGTTCGCAGCACTTCCATGGGCGTGGCCGAAGTGGGGAAGCTGCGCATCATGTCCACCACGCGCCGATCCAGCTCCCGCGCCAGCGCCAGTTGCGACTGGAATTCGCGCAGCGCCAACTGGTTGGGCAGAATGCCGTTCCACAGCAGGAATGTGCATTCCTCGAAGGTGGAGTGCTCGGCCAGCGCGTGAATGTCGATTCCGCGATAGGACAGTACGCCGGCCTCCCCGTCGATCCAGCAGATTCCGGAGTTGGCGGCGACAATTCCTTCCAGACCCTTTCCAGCGGCAACGGTGGCCATAGCCTTGGTATCTCCCTGTTTTTTCTTGCGGTTGTTTCTGTTGCAGTGGGCGTCGCGGCCCTTAAAGAATCGTCCGGCGCCAAAAAGTGCAGTAAAGATGTTTATAAACGAGCGGTTCGTTGCTTGTCACGGAGCGCGGCGGAAGGGCGGTCGGACGTGCGCTTCCGCAAACCGGGAGCCAGCAATTCTCAGCACAACCCGGCCCGGCTCCGATATCCTGTAGGCTCCCCGGAGGCGGTCAGGGTAAAATCGCCGCAGTTCAGGATCGGCGCCGGAAAGACGGCGTCTGTCCGCGGAAAATGAGAATCCACTGAAAGAGAAGTAGAATTTCCTCCAAAAACGGCGTCTAACCCGGCGGGATAACGCCGTGATTCCAGGTGCGGTTCACCTTAAGAGCCGCCATGGAACGAAAGGTATGGAATGAGCGAAATCGAAGAAACTCCCCGAACCTATTCCGGCGCGCTGCTGGCGGCGTTAGCCGTATCGCTGCTGGCCGCTATTGCCGGCCTCATCTGGTGCGCCGTGCTGGGTAGCCGGATTACTACCCAGCAAGCGGAGCTGGCCGATGCCAAGCAGGCCAATGTGAAGTTGGCCGCGGACCTGCGCGAGACCGACGCCCGCCTGAGCGTGACCACCGACGAGCTGGGCAAATCGCTGGGCCTCACGCAGAAACAGCTTGACGAGCGGGCGCAGGAGATTATCCACCGCGAACAGGTAGACAGCCAGCGGCTGGCCAGCGCGCAGCAGCAGACCGCGCAGCAGGTCAGCGCCGTCTCAAGCGATTTGACCAACGTCAAGACCGACGTGGGCGGGGTGAAGACCGACGTGGTCAAAACCCAGAGCGACCTGGCCGGCGCCATCAGCCAGCTTCAGTCCATCCGCGGCGATTTGAGCAGCACCAACAGCGTGATCGCCCGCAATCACGACGAGCTGGTTCTTCTGGAACACAAAGGTGACCGCAATTATTACGAGTTCACCCTGAGCAAGGGGCAAAAGAAGCCCGTCGGCACGGTCAGCCTGGAGCTGAGAAAAGCCGACCAGAAGAGAAGCAAATTCACCCTGGCCATCTACGCCGACGACAAGGTCTACGAGAAGAAGGACCGCAACGTGAACGAGCCCTTGCAGTTCTATAGCGGCAAGGACCCGGCGCTGTTTGAGATCGTGGTGAACACCATCGGCTCCAGGAACCAGATCTCCGGCTATTTGACCACGCCCAAAGGCGCGCCGGCTCCGCCCACCGCCTCTCCTACTGGTCAATGACCGCGAGGTGCGGCGCCAGCACCAGGTTGGGCTGGTAGCGGAAGGAAAAGGTGAAGTTCAGGTCCTTGCGCGCGTCCCAGTCCTGCTTGGTGAGGCGGAAGGCTGAAACCACGGTCCCCTCCACGGTCTGGCCGGCTTCAAGGGTGGTGTCCAGCGGGAGAGCCTTGCCGTGCGCCACCGGCAGTCCCGGATAAGCGAGAAAGATGCGGTCGTAGTCGGTCGCGGAGGCCGCATAACTCGAATGAATGCCGTCGGCCAGCGTGGCGTTGGTCAGGATGTTGGAGAGAAACAACGGGTCCTTGCTCTGGTTGTGCAGCCGCACCTGGGTAAAGACGTACACCTGATCGAAGCTTTCCTTGGGCATGGGCGCGCCATTGGCGTCCATCCCTGAAGTCTCCACGTGCATGGCGTGCGCCGTCACTCCCAGAATGTCGCCGGTGACCACCGGCGGCTTTTGCCCCAGAATCACGTAGGCGGCAATGGCGATGGATACCACGATGGTGGCGACCACGGTGGCCAGAACCACGTGGCTGGTGCCCTTGGTCAGCTCCTCGCCAAGGGCGGCGTCGTCCAACTCCGAGTTTTCCTGGTGCAGCAAACTCATCGCGCCCCTATCTTATCGCTATCGGCACTGGACCGGCCACGAATTCCCGAATCCGGAATCAATTTATGTGCACAACCCGGCCGAAACCTCCGCATTCTATTCGCCGATTAGGGCCGCGCCCTCAACCCGGCCAGAAACTCCTCCGCCCCGCGCGTGTTCAGCACATCTTCGGCGGTGAGCCAGGCGCGCCGCAACTGGCGCACGCCGTAGCCCATTTTGCCCAGGTTGCGGGCGTCGTGCGAATCGGAGTTGATCACCATCTTGCAGCCCAGTTCCTTGGCCAGGCGCAGGTCGCGGTCGCACAGGTCCAGCCGTTCCGGCGCGGCGTTGTGCTCCACGGCCACGCCCAGCTCCGAGGCGCGCTTGAGCACCGCGCCCATATCCAGCGCAAACGGCTCGCGGCGCAGGAGCAGCCGCCCGGTGGGATGGCCGAGAATCCGCGTATACGGGTTTTCAATGGCCCGGAGCACGCGCGCCGTCATCTCTTCGCGGCTCTGCTCAAAGCGCGTGTGTACGCTGGCGATGACCACTTCCATCTGCGCCAGCACCTCGTCGGCCAGGTCGAGCGCGCCGTCGGCCAGGATGTCCACTTCAATGCCCGCAAAGACGCGAATCCGCCCCTCCAGGTCGCGGTCCACTGCGCGGATCCTTTCGATCTGCTCCAGGGCCCGTTTTTCGTCCAGTCCGTTGGTCATGGCCAGGTTCTTGGAGTGGTCGGTGATGGCAACGTACCGGTACCCGGCCGCCAGCGCCGCTTCCGCCATCTCGCGGATCGAGTTGCGTCCATCGCTGGCGGTGGTGTGCATGTGCACGTCGCCGCGCAGATCGGCCGCATCGACCACCCGCGGCAGCTCGTGCCGCGCCGCCGCCTCGATCTCGCCCAGGTTCTCGCGCATTTCCGGCGGCATCCAGTCCATGCCCAGCGCCGCGTAGATCTCCTCTTCGCTCGCCTCGGCCACCGGCGTTCCGTCGTCCAGCCGCGCCAGCGACCATTCGCTCAGCGTGTAGCCCATCTTCAAGGCGCGCTGGCGCAGCGCAACGTTGTGCGCCTTGGAGCCGGTGAAGTATTGCAGCGCCGCGCCGTAGGACTCGGACGGCAGCAAGCGCACGTCCACCTGCATCCCCTGCTCCACGTGGAAGCTCACCTTGTTCTCGCCTTTGGCGATCATGTCGTGAATGCCGGGGTAAGCGCACACGTATTCCACCGCCGCGGCGGTGTGCTCCGGCGCGCACACCGGGGTCCCCGGCAAGCCCGCACTTGGCTTGCTGGGGTGGAAGCCGGGCCCCGTCGCCAGCAGATCCAGATCGCCCGCCGTCTCCCGGCCGCGCCGCAACGAGCCGGCCGGCGTGACCCGCTCGATGCCCGCAAACTTGAGCAGGTACGCGGAGATCTGCCGCGCCTCCTGGTCGGCAACGTCAATGCGGAACCGTCCCGCGGAGCGGCGATAATCCTCGATGCCCTTGCGCAGTTTTTCAATCTGCTTGGCGCCCATGCGGGGCAGCCCGTTCAGTCGCCCGGCTTCAATGGCCTCGGCAAGCTGGTCGATGCTGGCAATCTTGGCCGCGTCCCAGAGCAGCGCCACCGTCTTGGGCCCCATGCCGGGCAGCTTGAGCAGCTCCAGAAGGCTTGAGCCGTACCGCGCCAGAAGCTCTTCGCGCAACGGCAGCGTGCCGGTTGCCGCAATGGCCTGCAGATTGGCGGCCATGCCCTTGCCGATGCCGGGAATCTCCAGCAGGCGCGCCGTATCCGCCGCCGCGGCTGCCAGGTCCACCGTGGTCTGGTCGGCGGCTTCGGCGGCGCGCCGGTAACTGCGAATGCGAAAGCTGTCTCCGCCGTCGATCTCCAGCAGATCGGCGGTCTCCTCCAGCAGACGGGCAAACGTCCGGTTGTCCATCGCACCGGCCTCCCATCGCAGTATCGATCATCCGCGGCACGGAAAGCCACCCGGCCGAGCACACGCAGATGCAAACACTTCGTGCGGCCGGTGAGGCCCGCGGTGCAAATTGTGCTGGGGGGGAATTCTGCGGGCGCAACTCAAGCGCCGCCGCCGGGCAGCAGCCTTCATTCGAACGCCCGGCCCCAAGCGCCGCTAGGCAGCGCTGTGAGCGTTATCCCGGAAGCGGACTACGGCATCCGCCTGGGGACCCTTCTGGCCCTCTACAATATCGAACTCGACTTCGTCGCCTTCTTTGAGCGTCTTGTACCCGTCCAGTTGAATCGCTGAGTAGTGAACGAATACATCCGGCCCGTCTTCGCGTCCGATGAATCCGTAGCCCTTGGCGTTGTTGAACCACTTCACCTTTCCCTTGTACTGAGCCACAGGTTCCTGCCTTCCTTTTGGAGTCTAAGGAAACTCGGTGATCGAAGGGGGGATTCTCACACCACTATTTTCTAAGACGCCGGAAACAGGTGAAAGGTTGATTGGCTTTTGCGATCAAAATGTTTCAACATATAAAACGGGCCGGCACATGTGCCGGCCCGCATAAGGAACTTGTAAGGAAAAGCTTCAGCTTCTCAGGAGCGGTTCTCGCGCCGCCGCCAATGCGCTGGCCCGCAGCCCTTTATCCGCGCCCCTTGTTGCGCGCATAAAGCAGCACGCTGGTCAGAGTCTTTCCGTCCTTGATGGCTCCCTTCTCAATCATCTTCAGCACATCGGAGAGCTTGACCAGACGAAGCTCGATGCACTCGTCCTCTTCCGGACGCGCCTTGCCCGCCTGCAGCCCCTCGGCAAGAAACACCTGCATCGACTCACCCAGGAATCCGGGGCTGGGATAGTACTCCACCAGCGGCTTCCATTTTTTGGCGCTGTAGCCGGTCTCCTCCGCCAGCTCGCGCTGCGCGCCCTTGAGGGGGTCCTCGCCGGGCTCGATTTTTCCGGCCGGCAGCTCCCACAGATACTGCCTGGCGGCGTGGCGATACTGCCGTTCCATCACGATCCAGGGATTTTTCCGGCTCTTCGAAGTATCGACGGCCAGAATCACCGCGCTGCCGTTATGGCGAATCACATCGCGTTCGTTGCTGCGCCCGCCGGGCTCGACCAGTTTGTCGTGCAGAATGCGAAACAGCGGTCCGGTATAAACCACTTCGGAGCTGATCAGTTGCTCGGTTTCCACGGTGACCGTCTCGGTCTTTTTCCCCGGCTTCTTGACGATCTTCTTTGCCTTTTTGATAGCCTTGGCGGCCTCTCCCTTCTTGGGCTTCGCCTTGCCCGCCTTCCCCGACGCCGGCTTGCCGGGGGCCTGGTGCGGCGATTGCCCGGCCTGCGCGAAACCGGCCTTCCCCGACGCGGCCTTCCCCGATTTCTTCTTCTCTTTCTTGGCCATCTCCACCTCGCCTGTTTATCTTGGTCAATTCAAAAAGAGTATACGCATAGAGCCTGTCATTCGCTTTCCCATGGGCTGGCGCTAGGGCCTGTTCACACTACTGGGGTGGTGGCGCCGGGAGCCAATTTTTCCGGGTTCTAGGAGCGAGGAGTGACGCATACCGGGTGTCTGCTAGTGTACCGTCCCGGCTAATTCTTTACAGCGGCGAACCTTGTCGAAGATAACGTCTGCGGTAGCCTTCCAGACGAATGCCTTGGGCGTGTCGTTCCAGGTCGTAAGCCATGCATAGATGGCGCGTTCCAGTTCCTCCACGGAATGGAAGGTGCCGCGCCGGATCATTTTGTCAGTGATGAGTCCGAACCACCTTTCCACTTGATTGAGCCATGAGCTGCTGGTGGGCGTGAAGTGGAAGTGGAAGCGGCGGCGTTTTTGGGGCTTGAGCCAACGCTGGACTTCGGCGCCCTTGTGGGTGCTGTAGTTGTCGAGAATGAGGTGGATGTCGAGCTCCGCAGGGACTTCATTTTCCAGTTGATTCAGGAAGCGGATGAATTCCTTGCCGCGATGGCGAGGCAGGCAACTGCCGATGACCTTGCCATTGAGGATATTGAAGGCGGCAAACAAGGTCGTGGTCCCGTGCCGTATGTAGTCATGTGTCTGGCGTTCCGGCAGTCCCGGCCGCAAAGGCAGGATCGGAGCGGTTCGGTCCAGGGCCTGAATCTGGCTCTTTTCATCGACGCAAAGCACCAGAGCGCGATCCGGCGGGTCGAGATAAAGGCCGACAACGTCCCGCACCTTGTCTTCAAACTTCGGGTCATTGGAGATTTTGAACTTCTCCAGGCGGTGCGGCTGCACGTCGTAGCGTTGCCAGACACGCTGCACCATCATGCGGGAAACGCCCAACTTGGCGCCCAGCACGCGGGCGCTCCAGTGGGTGGCCCCAGTTGGCCTGGTCTTCAGGGTGGTATCCAGAATCCTCTGCTCCAGTTCCGGAGTCAGGATGCGGCGTGACCGCTGGCGCTTCTGAGGCGCGCAAATACCAGCCGTGCCGCACTTGGCAAATGCAGCCCGCGTGGCCAGCACGGTCGGTCGCGACAAACCAGTTTGCTGAGCAATCGCATGATTCGCCACGCCTTGGCTGGCCAACAAGATGACCTGACACCTGCGAACAATCTTCTGCGGCGTAGCCCCGGTCCGCAGCAGGGATTCCAACTGATGTCTCTGCCCTTGGTCGATGGTCAAAGCGGCGGCAGCAACAAACATGCCTCCCATTGAATCACGAATTGACGATATTGTCAATAATTATATGGGACGGGACACTAGGGACGAGCGACAACGAAGCCGGGAAAATTGGCCCCGGCCCGCAGGGTTGCGGTGCAAATCGGGCCATACTTCGTTCTCGCCCTCGACGGTGGACCCGCCACAGCCTTCGGGCTCGGCCTCGTCTGGCCCGATTTTCACTCGCAACGCCATCCACCCCAGTAGTGTGAACAGGCCCTAGGGTTCATAACAGGCTGCGGGAACCCTCCCCGGCTCCATGCCAGTCCCACTTCTGCATCGAATCCCTCCCGCGTGGCATCCTGTAAAGGAGCCGGACTCCACAACTTCCTCCCGAGGCAGACTGAACCGCAAGTGAGCGAAACGCCGACCGCAGACTTTTATCCCGTGACCCTGGCGCCGGGGCTGAGCCGGCTCTTCGTGGACTTCACTGCGAGCAACCCGTCCGTGCGGGCATTTTACGGCTCGTTGCCGCAGCCGGATGCCTCGCCCCGCGCCGCATCGATCGCCGCGGCGGGCCGGCCGCCGCTTCCATCGCACTGGCCGGAGCTGGTCCGCCTGCTGGGGGCGCAAAATTCCGCGCCCGCTGCCGGGCCGGCGCTCGCGGCGCTCGCCCAGGGAGCGGGCATCGTGGCCACAGGCCAGCAGGTTGCGCTCTTCGGAGGTCCGCTGTTCACGCCCTTCAAGGCCGCCACCGCCATTGCCCGCGCCCGCCAGAACACTGCGTGCGGCAGGCCCCACGTAGCGATTTTCTGGCTGGCGAGCGAAGATCACGATTTTGCCGAGATCGACCACGTCAGCTTCCCTGCCGGCCGCGAACTGGCCAGGCTCGTGTATTCCCCCGCTCCCGCATCGGCTGTGCCGGTGGGCGGCGTGGCGCTCGACCACTCAGTTTCACCCCTGCTCGATCGCGCACTGGAGATTCTGGGCACGTCTGAAGCCGCGGAAGCGCTCGCTGCCGCCTATCGGCCCGGCCGCACCTTTGCCCAGGCCTTCGCCGCGTTCTACTCGAAGGCCTTCGCCGCCCAGGGCCTGCTGATCCTGGACGCCAGCGGGCGCGACTTCCACCGCCTCGGCGCTCCGGTGCTCCGCGCCGCCCTGGAGCGCGCCGACGAGCTCCACGCCGCGCTGCTGGAACGTAACGGCGCGCTTGAAGCCGCCGGCTATCACGCTCAGGTGGCAGTCACGCCGCAGTCCAGCCTGCTCTTCCTCATCGACAGCCAGACCGGCGCGCGGCTGGCTCTGAAGCGCACACCGCCCACGGCCGCGGAACCCGAGGGAATCTGGCAGGCCGGGCTGCAGACCTTTTCGACCGCCGATCTCACCTCCATCCTCGACGCCGAGCCGGAGCGCATCTCGCCCTCCGCGCTGCTCCGTCCCGTCTTCCAGGATTTTCTGCTCTCCGCGTCGGCCATTATTGGCGGCCCGGCGGAGATCGCCTACTTCGCCCAGTCCGGCGTGCTCTACGAGCGCATCCTGGGTCCGCTGGGGGGCCGGCAAACCCCGGCGCTGCCCCGATTCTCCGCAACGCTCATTGAGCCGGCTGTGGGCGAATTGCTCCGCCGCCACGAACTCTCGCTCGACCAGGTTCTGAATCGCGAGGGGGCCGACGACGCCGCTTCGCTGGCCAGGCTGCTGGCCGCACGGTCCATGCCAGTCGAGACCAAGCAGAAGCTGGCCGCCGCCGGAAACGCGCTCGACACCGAGCTCACAGCTCTCGTCGACTGGATGCAGTCGCAGGATAAGGGACTGGGCCAATCGGCCGAGACCGCGGCCGGCAAGATGCGCTACCAGATGAACCGTCTGCGCACGCTGGCCGCCAACTTTCAGTTGCAGCGCGAGGCCTCGCTCGCGCGCCACGCCGAGACGATCACGCAGGCGCTCTTTCCCGGCGGCGTATTGCAGGAGCGCGTGCACGGCGCGGCCTATTACTTCGCCCGTTACGGCCTGGAGTTGGCCGAGACCTTTTGCGCGCAAGCCGCCAATCCCTGCCCCGGCCATACGGCGCTTTGGCTGTGACCCCCAGCCGGCGCGCTGCTCTAGCCAAATTCGGGTCCCACGATGGCGCCGAGCCTCTCGCACCGCTCGGCAAACAGGTTTTTTCCCCGGTACATCCGTGCCAGCGGCCGGGAAAACTGGAATCCATGGTTCCGCAGTACGGGAATAGCCCAGGAGTTTCGCGCCACGCAATCGACAAACACCCGTTCTCTGCTGGAATGACGCAGGAAATCGACCAGCAGCTTCTCGGCCGTATCCCTGCTGCGCGCGACCCAGGGGCCCAGGTGATCCGCAAGAGAGCCATGGCGTCCGAACGCATACCCGTCGATTTCCTCTCCGCGCCTGGCGATGCGCGTGAACTCCGGCGCCGCCTCGTGCATGGAGCAAAGAAGTGCGGCTCTGTCGGCGCCGTAGATATCCCGGTCAAAGACGAGCAAGTCTTCAATCTCCGTAGGCGTGCAGGCCGTGGTCTTCGCCTGCGGGTCCCGATTCAAAGCCCAGCGTTCGATCTCATATTCGGAGACGAACCCAAGCTTCCCGTAAACAATTTTTCCCTGGGGCGTTGCGTCGAGTTTCGCACACTCGATCCCTCTCGCATCGAGGTACTGGACGGCTTTTTCGAGAAGCGCAGTCCCGATTCCCTTCCCGCGATGGCGGGCGTCGACAATCACCATGCCGATCCACGCAAATCGATTCTCGTAGACCATGCACGCTGAAGTTCCAATCACCTGCCCATCCCTTTCCGCGGCAATGCATACCTCCGGGCTGGCGGAAAGGAATCTTCTCCAGTCGGCGGCGGTCTGGTTCCAACCGGCTGCGTCCTTCAGTTCGATCGCTCTTGGAATGTCTTCCCCGGTCATCTCCCGGAATCGGATGTCCATATCCGCAACCACCCCCCGGCGGTTTGACGCACGGTGATCTTACTTCGCTTCGTTCGAGCGGCAGTTTCGCAAGCCTTGGCCCAGGGGTCTGGCGACAGACGGCCTTTCGGCTGGCGCCGCGAACCGCGCCCGGCCGGGAGAGAACGGATCGCCGTTCACGGGCGCTATAATCCTCCCGAATCCCGGAGTGACCCGCATGAAGCCGTTCTTCGTCCTTCTTGCCGCCGGCCTGCTGTCCGTCTCCACGGCTCACGCGCAACTGTCTCCCTGCGCAATTCCCGGCACTGACAACGCCTTTCTCGGCATCCAGACCATCCGCCTGTGGCCCGGGCCGGCGCCCGAGGCCAAGGGCGAAACCTGCGACGACATCCCCACGCTGACCCTCTTCGATCCCCATCCCGGAACCGCGAACGGCTCGGCGGTGATCATCTTTCCCGGCGGCGCCTACACCCACCTGGCCGGCAACCTCGAAGGCCGCCAGGTAGCCGACTGGTTCACCGTCCGCGGTTTCAGCGCCTTTGTGCTCAGCTACCGGCTCTCGTCGCACGGCTACCTGCTGCCCGTGCCGCTGCTCGACGCGCGGCGCGCCATTCAGACCGTCCGCGCCCGCGCCGCCGACTACCATATCGCCCCGGACCGTATTGTTGTAATTGGATTTTCGGCCGGTGGCCACCTGGCCGCGCTGGCCGGGACTCAGTTCGTCGCCGGAAACCCCGATGCCGAGGATCCTATCGACCGCGCCTCCAGCCGCCCCGATGACCTGGTCCTCGGCTACCCCTGGATCGGCGCCATCACCACCGACACCTCGCACCTGAGCTACTGCAAGCTGTTCAACGTGATGGACCAGTGCGAGGCGCTGCGCGCGGCTTACTCTCCTGACTTGTTTGTCACCAAGGACACGCCTCCCACCTTCATCTACCACACCTTCACCGATCAAACGGTGCCCGTGGAGCAGACCCTCCGCTTCTACAACGCGCTGGTGAAAGCCGGCGTGGACTCCGAGCTCCACATCTTCGCGAACGGTGGGCACGGCTCCGGCCTGGGCAAAGGCGATCCGGCCCTCGACCAGTGGCCCGGGCTGCTTGAAACCTGGCTCCGCGCCAGGGGGTTGCTGACCGCGGACAAATCCGCTACGCTTTCGCGCCCCCAATGAAACCCAAAATGCCCCTGAAAATTAAGAAGCGGGCCTCCGGAATCGGGAGTGGAAGGTCTTCCCGAAACCGGCTGCCCGCTGGACCCTGGACCGGGTCTAGGTGGTATCTTTAGTTTAGGCTTGTTTCAGGCAAAAGCAAGCTTTTTTTCAAGAAATCTTCCCGCTCGTGACCGCAGTCACAGGTCTCGGTAAGATAGGCCTTGCCCGCGTTGACTTCGAGGTTACGCCCCTGATACAAAAAATGTGTTCCACCCGAGCCATACCCATCTGAAAGCCGGAGCGTACCCCCACTCGCCATGCAAGAAATCCTGCAACAACTCGGGGCCCTTCTGGTCGAAGCCATCCCTACGGCCGTGCTGTTCATCGGGCTGGTTTTGGCCTACCAGTTCCTGGTGCAGTCGCCGCTCACTGAGGCCCTGAAGAAGCGCCGCGCCCTCACTCTGGGCGCCATGGAAGAGGCGCGCAAGGCCATCGAGCAGGCCGAGGCGCGCACCGCCGAATACGCCGCCAAATTGCGCCAGGCCCGCGCCGACGTGTACAAGGTTCGCGAACAGCGCGTGAAGCAATGGAACGCCGAGCGCGAATCCGCTCTGGAAGCGGCTCGCAAGGCCGCCGGAAACCGGGTGAGCCAGGCCAGGGCCGGAGTGGATGCCGAGGCCGGCACGGCCCGGCAGGCGATCCAGGCCGCGGCCGGGGATCTGGCCAGCCGGGCGGTCCGCGCCGTGCTGCCCGCGGCCGCCGGGGGTACGCGTTGAATCATTCCGCTCCGCTGCCGCGCTTCGCCTTCCCGCTCCTCCCGTTGTGCATGGCCGCGATCTTGGCCGCCGCGCTGGTTGCCGCGCCTCGCGGCGCTGGCGCGCAGCAGCCTGCCCCCGCGCCCGGCGCCTCCGCCGCGCCCACAGCCAACGGAGGCAGCTCCGCGCCGGCCAGCGACGAGCAAAAGGAAATCGACGGCTTCCTGCACGCACCCATCGTGGCCAAGATCGGCCGGATGATGGGCATGAATGTTGAAACCACGGCTAAAGTCTTTGAAGGCATCAACTTCGCCATCATTTTCCTGGCCGTCGCCGTTCCCCTGGTCCGCTTCATTCCGCGCCTGCTGCACAAGCGCTCCCGAACTCTGAAGCAGGACATCCAAACCGCGCGCGAAGCCACCGCCGACGCCGGCGCACGCTTGAGCGCGGTCGAAGCCCGGCTGGCCGGACTGGACGAGGAGATTCGCAAGTTCCGCGCCCAGGTGGAGCAGGAGAGCCTGGAAGACGAGAAGCGCATCAAGGCCGCGTTCGAAGAGGAAAGCGCGCGCATCTTCGCCGCCGCCGAGCAGGAGATCGCAGTAGCCGCCGCGCAGGCCCGCCGCGGGCTCCGCAATTTTGCCGCCGATCTCGCCATTCAGCAGGCCGAAAAGCAACTGGTGCTCACGCCGGAGACCGATCGCGCCCTCATCGCCGAATTCATCGGCCAGGTCTCGGGCAACGGCGCTGCCAAGGGAGGAACGAATTAAATGGCCGCCTTTGTCACCCGGTACGCCAGTGCGTTTCTCGATGTGGTGACCGCCGCCCGGCTCGATACGGTGGCCATCGACCGGCAATGGACTGACTTTCTGGCCACCTGGGAAGGCAGCCCCGCGTTGCGCGAGTTCTTTGTGAACCCGGCCATTGCTGCCGCGCAGAAGGTGGGTTTTCTGGACAAGCTCAACGCCCGGATGGGCCTGCGCAAGGAGCTGCGCAACCTCATCGCCGTGCTCATCGATAACGACCGCATCGGCCACGTGAGCGAAGTGGCCGCGGCCTATCGCAAACTTCTGCAGGAACAGTTGGGAATCCGCCCCGCGGAGATTTTGACCGCGCGCGAATTGAGCATGGAAGAGCGCGACAGCCTGGCGGCCGAGGTGGCAAAGCTCGCCGGCGCGCGCGTCGACGCTCACTTCAAGCTCGACAAGTCCATCCTCGGCGGCACGGTGGTCCGCATCGGTTCCACGGTATATGACGGCTCGGTGCGCGGCCGGCTGGAACGCCTGCGCGAAGCCTTGACGGCGGGATGAAGATTGCAGGGGTCAGGGGTCAGGGATCGGAACAAACCTGGCTCTTAACACTGAAGATTTGGTAGCGAAGCGTTTCAAGTCAAAGATTGGAACATGGGAGGTGAAGGAGACCGGCGGTTTTTGATCGGCCTACCGCATGAAGCGGAGAAAGACTGATCCGTGACCCCTGACCCCTGATCCCTGAGGAAAGAAATGGCGCAAATCAAGGCAGACGAAATAACGCAACTGCTTCGCGAGCAGATCGCGAACTACGACTCCAAGGTCCAGGTTGACGAGGTGGGGACGATCACCTCGCTGGGCGACGGCATCGCCCGCCTGTACGGCCTTGACAAGGTGATGGCCGGCGAGCTGCTCAGCTTTCCGCACGGCATTGCCGGCCTGGCGCTGAGCCTGGAAGAAGACCAGGTGGGCGCGGTGATCCTGGGCGAGTACACCGAGCTCAGCGAGGGCGACGAGGTGAAGCGCACCGGCAAGATTCTCAGCGTGCCGGTGGGCGCCGCCATGATCGGCCGCGTGGTGAACGCGCTCGGCATTCCCATTGACGACAAGGGACCCATCGCCACCACCGAAACGCTTCCCGTCGAGCGCCTCGCGCCCGGCATCATCGACCGCCAGCCGGTGCGCGAGCCCATGGCCACCGGCCTTAAAGCCATCGACGCCATGATTCCCATTGGCCGCGGCCAGCGCGAGCTGATTATCGGCGACCGCCAGACCGGCAAAACCGCCGTGCTGCTCGACACGATCATCAACAACGCCAAGAACGACCTCATCTGCATTTACTGCGCCATCGGCCAGAAGCGCTCCTCCATCGCGCAGGTGGTGCAGACGCTCACTGAGGCCGGCGCCATGGGGCACACCATCATCGTGGCCGCCTCGGCATCCGAGCCCGCGCCCATGCTCTATCTCGCGCCCTACGGGGCCTGCGCACTGGGCGAGTACTTCCGCGACAACGGCAGGCACGCGCTGGTGATGTACGACGATCTCTCCAAGCACGCCATGGCTTACCGCGAAATCTCGTTGCTGCTGCGCCGTCCGCCCGGCCGCGAAGCCTATCCGGGCGACGTCTTCTATCTCCACTCGCGCCTGCTCGAGCGCGCCTCCAAGCTTAGCGAAAAGAAAGGCTCGGGCTCGCTCACCGCGCTGCCGGTCATCGAGACCCAGGCCGGCGACGTCTCGGCCTACATTCCCACCAACGTGATTTCCATTACCGACGGCCAGATCTTTCTCGAAACCGACCTGTTCAACTCCGGCGTGCGCCCCGCGGTCAACGTCGGCCTCTCGGTTTCGCGCGTCGGCTTCTCGGCGGCCATCAAGGCCACCAAGCAGGTGGGCGCGACCCTCAAGCTCGACCTGGCCCAGTACCGCGAGCTGGCCGCCTTCGCGCAGTTCGGCTCCGATCTCGACCCGCTCACGCAAAAGCAATTGGCCCGCGGCCAGCGCCTGACCGAACTGCTCAAGCAGCCGCAGTTCCAGCCGCTCACCTGGCAGCAGCAGGTGGTGGTGCTCTTCGCCGGCACGCAGGGCTATCTCGACGACCTGCAGGTGGCGGACATCCGCGCCTTCGAAGACGGCCTCTACAAGTACTTCGCCGCCGCGCAGAGCCCGCTGATGGACGACCTGACCAAAAAGAGGCAGCTCGACGACGACATCCGCGCCCGGCTGCACGCAGCGCTCAAGGAGTACGCGGCGAACTTCAAGGCGGAGCTGGAGGCCGCAGCCACTAGCTCCTAGCTTCTAGCTGCCAGCCCGATCACGGGCGAACCCACCGGATAGGCCAGTTCAAACTTTGTCGGAAGAATCAGCAATGATTAACCGCAAACAATTTCGAGCAGCAGAAACAGCTAGAGGCTAAGAGCTAGAAGCTAGGAGCTAGCGAACTCAGAATGGCAAACGTCCTCGACCTCCGGCGTCGCATCCGCAGCGTGAAAAACACGCGGCAGATCACCAAGGCCATGAAGATGGTTTCGGCGGCCAAGCTGCGCCGCGCGCAGGAGCGTGCGCTCTCCGCGCGGCCCTACGCCCGCATGATCGTCAGCGTGCTCCAGTCGCTCATCCGTCGCGTCGACATCTATGACGAGACCACCGGCAACCTCAGCCATCCGCTCTTCATCACCCGGCCCGAGAAGCGCGTTCTGCTCATCGTCGTGAGCGGCGACAAGGGTTTTGCCGGAGCCTTCAATTCGAACATCCTCAAGACCGCGTACCAGTTCATCGCCGGCAATCCCGACAAGGAGATCGATGTGGAGGCGGTGGGCCGCAAAGCGCGCGACCAGATGCGCCGCCGCTATCCGGTCGCCGCGTACGTCGAGCAGACCGACGAGCAGGGCCAGAAGCACCTGGTCCGCCAGCCGCGCAAGGGCAAAGTGGAAGTGACGGGCGACCACCCCGGCATGCTCGTCAATCTCGAAGCTTCGCGGGTCCTCGACTTGGCCCACAACGTCATCGACCGCTACGTCCGCGAGGAGATCGACGCCGCCTACCTGGTCTACAACGAGTTCAAGTCCGTTATCCAGCAGCGCCTGGTCGTCGAAAAGCTGCTCCCGCTGCTGGCGATCGGCAGCCCGCAGATTGCCGGCGCGGTCGAGCCCACCGCGGAGGAGAAGGAACGCGCCGCGGAGGCCGCGCTTTCGGCGGGCATCGAGCTCGAACCGGCGGACACGCGCGAGGCCGACGAGGAGGCGAAGAAGTTCGGCACCGCGCAGGTGGACTACATTTACGAGCAGCCGGCCGAAGAGCTCTTCGCGGGCCTGCTGCCGCAGTACATTTTTTCCATCCTGTTTCACGCCATGACCGAATCCGTAGCCGCCGAGCACGCGGCCCGCATGACCGCCATGGATTCGGCCACCAACAACGCCTCCGACATGATTGACTCGCTCACGCTGCACATGAACCGCGTGCGCCAGGCCGCCATCACCAAGGAGATCATCGAAATCGTCTCAGGCGCAGCCGCGCTGTAAGGCGTCGCGTCCGGAGGGAGCAGGGTTTTGTAGCGTGCAAAGTCCGGAGGGAGAAGGGGCCTTCAGGCCCCTGAATGAAGAAGCGGAAACGAACGGGGGCTTTAGCCCTGGAGATTTCGAATTCGGAGCTTTGTAACAGGGCACGGCTTCAGCCGTGCCGAAAAAGTAACCACACAAAACGAACGGGGCTTTAGCCCCGGAGGAAACGCGATTTGAGCACCTAGCAGGGACCTGAAATGACAGTCCGCGAGCTTTTGCGATACGAGCTTTGGAGCGAGGAAACTTCACGGAGAATCCTTGGAAGAATCTGGAAATTCCTGAAGCCAACAGCGGTCGTTCTAGGGGTTCTGCTCTTTCTACTCTGGATAGTGTTTTTGGTTGAGCGTAATTGGCTCACGAGTGGTGAACGAAACGCAGGAAGGGCCGCTTTGGCCAGGATTGAAGGGTTACAGGGGCTGATCGACTGCAATCGCGACCAGTTTGCTGCGGCCGACCAGGACGCGGAGGCCGCTGTTCACCTCGCAATGCAGAAAGCTCGGACGATACGCGATAATTCAGTTGCCTTTAACCTGTGGATGTATCTGAATGAGGTGGAAAGCGACGACAGTCGCGACCGGATGGAAGCGTTAATAAAATCGTTCGAGCTTCAAAAGCATTCGAGATGGCATTCAAACCCGGAGTTGGAGGCGGAGGGTCGCAGCCTGCGCATGAAGCTCTTCAACGCATTCAAATCGGGTTTGCAGAAGGAATTGGATTAACAGAAGACTCGAATTTCAAGAAGGCAAAATCAATGGCAGAAAACATCGGCAAAGTTATCCAGGTCTCCGGCCCTGCCGTAGACGTTCAATTTGAAGAAGCCACCATGCCGCCCATCTATCAGGCGCTGCGCGTCACGTCCGACGGGTTCAAGGTGCCCACGCCCATCAATGTGATCCTCGAAGTGCAGCAGCACCTGGGCGAGGGCCGCGTGCGCACCGTGGCCATGGAGGGCACCGAAGGCATGGTGCGCGGCATGAAGGCCATCGACCTCGGCGGCCCCATCAGCATGCCTGTGGGCAAGGAAACGCTGGGCCGCGTGCTCAACGTGATCGGCGAGCCGGTGGACGAGCTTGGCCCCGTGGGCGCAAAGACGCGCATGCCCATTCACCGCCCCGCTCCGCTCTTCGACGAGCAATCAACCCACGAAGAGATGTTCGAGACCGGCATCAAGGTCATCGATCTCATTCAGCCGTTTTTGAAGGGCGGCAAGATCGGCCTCTTCGGCGGCGCCGGCGTGGGCAAGACCGTGGTCATTATGGAATTGATTAACAACGTGGCCAAGAACCACGGCGGCTACTCCGTCTTTGGCGGCGTGGGGGAGCGTACCCGCGAGGGCAACGATCTGTGGCTTGAAATGTCGGAGTCCGGCGTCATCAAGCCCGGCGACTGGGCCGCCTCAAAGTGCGCCCTGGTCTACGGGCAGATGACCGAGCCGCCCGGAGCGCGCCTGCGCGTGGCTCTCAGCGCGCTCACCGTCGCCGAGTACTTCCGCGACGTGGAGGGGTCCGACACCCTGTTGTTCATCGATAATATTTTCCGCTTTACGCAGGCCGGGTCAGAAGTCTCAACATTGCTTGGCCGCATGCCTTCAGCGGTGGGCTACCAGCCCAACCTGGCCACCGAGATGGGCGAGCTGCAGGAACGCATCACCTCGACCAGCAAAGGCTCGGTGACCAGCGTGCAAGCCGTCTACGTGCCGGCCGACGACTTGACCGACCCGGCTCCGGCCACCACTTTCGCTCACCTGGACGCAACCACCGTGCTCAGCCGTCCGCTTTCCGAGCTCGGCATTTACCCGGCCGTCGACCCATTGGCATCCACGTCGCGCATCCTCACCGCGCGCGTGGTAGGCCAGGATCACTATGACGTGGCCCAGGGCGTGAAGCGCATCTTGCAGCGCTACAAGGATCTCCAGGACATCATCGCCATCCTGGGCATCGACGAACTCTCTGAAGACGACAAGCTCACCGTGGCGCGCGCGCGCAAGGTGCAGAAATTTCTTTCGCAGCCCTTCCACGTGGCCGAGCAGTTCACCGGCATCGCCGGCAAGTACGTGAAGATCGCCGACACCGTGCGCAGCTTCAAAGAGATCATCGGGGGCAAGTACGACGACATTCCTGAGCAGGCCTTTTATATGCAAGGCTCCATCGAGGATGTTCTGGAAAAGGCCGAACAGTTGAAGGCGACGGCGTAAAGGCAGGGACTAAGGGAGATGGGGACTAGGGGCTAAGGCAGTTTGTGGCAGATTGAGAGCAGTTGGTTTTTCCTGGTCCCTTAGTCCCGAGTCCCTTAGTTCCCCGAAAGGTAACACAATGTCAGAACCAGCATCGAACCAACTCCGCGTACGCCTGGTCACGCCCGAGCGTACCCTCTTCGATCACGTGGCCGCGGCCGTGGAGCTGCCTTCGAAGTCGGGCTACTTCGAGGTGCTGTACGGGCACGCGCCGCTGATGGCCGAGCTGGGCGCGGGCGACGTAACCGTGCACGGCGGCGCAGGCATCGAGCCCGCGAGCCCCGGCGCCACCCGCTACAACGTCAGTTGGGGTTTCGTCGAAGTGCTTCCCGACCGCGTCACCATCCTGGCCAGCGATGCGCTCAAGCCTGAAGAGATCGACGTGCCGCGCGCCGAGCAGCAACTCGACCGCGGCCAGAAGATGTGGACCGAGGCCGGCGAAAGCGAAGATGCCTACACCGAAGCCCTGCGCGTGATCTCCGAAGCCGAAGCCAAAATCGCGTCGGCGGCCGAAAAGCACTGACCGTCTTTGAACCTGACGCTTCTGGCTCTTCCTTGATCGAGGGTGCCCCAGGTCCCGATTCTGGGACCTGGGAAAAGCACAACCCTCAACCCGCTGCCCAAAAAATAGGCGCCCCGTTTCACCGCCCACTGTGCGGAAAACGAAGGCGCCTGCCTAAGCCAGAATCTGCACGGACCCGCTCGGTCCGTCGTGCCGTGCTGCACCCGCAGCAATGCGGCGTTTAACCCGTGTTCGAGGTGCCGTATCCCTTTTGCTGCTGTTGCTGCTGGGTCTGGTCCGCGGGCCCGCTGAACGATGCAGTGTCCTGGGTCGCGCCTCGGTTGGTATTGGCCCGGTTGGTAGCCTGATTTACGTTGGTCTGCTGGGAGAGAGACTGACCCTCAGCCGTCTGACCCGTCCCCGTGGTTCCACCTTTCGAAATTGTTGGTTCCATCGTAAGGAGCCCTCCTGGGCCCGGATGACACATGTCGGATTCTCCCATGTGTCTGCGGCCTCGCCCACCGGTCTCCGCGAAATCCCTGCCGGCTGTGACCGATCCCGGAAATCTTCGCGGCACGCGCCCAAAAGGAATGGTGCGCCGCGCGTTATTCGCGGGTTGACCTCGTGTCTTTTCGCTCTTAGAACGAATCTTTGAGGATTCTCATGGTTTCCGAATCCGCTTCCCACATGCGCAGAGACGGCGAACGCCGCACCGTTCCCCGCAACCGCCGCCAGAGGGACCGCGCTGAGCCTGTGATAGCATCTGCTTCGTCGAGCAGGACGCAACCGGCGGACTCGCAACCCTCCCATAACTCCGCACTTGGTGCGTCCCGCATCTGCCGAGCCTGAGGTTGAGCGTGCCCCATTCGCGATTGCTCTTCGGTAGTGCGGTCTTTCTCGCCTCCTTTCTGCTTTTTCTGGTCGAGCCCATCGCCGCCAAGCAACTGCTGCCGTTCCTCGGCGGCTCGGCCGCGGTGTGGATCACCTGCCTGGTCTTCTTTCAGACCGCGCTGCTGTGCGCCTACCTCTATGCGCACTGGCTCGCCCGCCATCCGCGCTGGAATTTGCACTATTGCCTGCTCTTTGCCGCGCTGGCCCTGGCCGTCTTCTGGGCCGCCGGCAGCATCGACCTGAGCAGCGGCCCCGAGCATCCGTTCTCCACCATTTTTTACGCGCTCGGCCTTTGGATCGGCCTTCCCTTTCTCGCGCTCGGCTCGACCAGCCCGCTGCTGCAGGTGTGGTGGTCGCGCGTCGAGCACAGCGGCATTCCCTATCGCCTGTTTGCGCTCTCCAACCTGGCTTCACTGCTGGCGCTCGGCGCTTACCCCACGCTCATCGAGCCGCACATCGCGCTGCGCGCGCAGCGCATGGCATGGTGCTGCGGCTTTGCGGCGTTTGCGCTGCTCGCCGCTTTACTCACGCGCCGCACCCGCTTGGCCACCGTCGATACATCGCCCATCGCCGCGGCGGACGAGTCCTCCCTGCCCGCAACTCCGCGCAGCCGCATGCTGCTTTGGGTGCTGCTGCCCATGGGCGCGTCCATGCAATTGAGCGCCGTCACCAGCTACATCACCGCCAACATCGCGCCCATTCCGCTGCTCTGGATTCTTCCTCTCGGCGTTTACCTGCTCACGCTGATCCTGGCCTTCGAGTTCCCGCGCCTTCTGCCGCGCGGCATCGTGCTGCGTTTTCTCGCCCTCATGCTGGCCAGTCTCGGCTACATGCTTTCCCAGGTCGACGTTTCGCTGCCGGTGCATATCGGCATCGTCTTCTTTCTTTTTGAGCTCCTCGCAGCGTGTCTCTTCTGCCATAGCCAGGCCTATGCGCTGCGCCCGCAACGCGCCTCCGAATCCACGCTCTTTTATCTCTGCTTCGCCGCCGGCGGCGCGCTGGGTGCGTTTCTCATCGGCATCGCGTCGCCGCTTCTGTTCTCCTTCAATTACGACCTCGCGCTGACTTTCTTCGTCACCGCGTTGCTGGCGCTTGCCGCCACCTGGAATGCGGGCTGGCAGCAGCGCCTTCTCTGGTCCGTGGCCGGCGGCCTGATGCTGGCGCTGGTGGTCTGGATTCACCTGGCCTACCAGCGCGACACCACCGCCGCGGTGCGCAATTTCTACGGCAGCCTGCGCGTGAAGCAGACCGTCGCTTACCCCGGAATCCAGCTTCGCACTCTGTCCAACGGCATGATCCAGCATGGAACCCAGATGTTCGGCAGCGACGAATTGCGCAAAACGCCCACCACGTATTACGCGCCGGACTCCGGCGTTGGCCTGGCGCTGCGCCTCTGCTGCCTCGGCCCCAATGGATCCGTTCACGCCCGCTCGATCGGCGTCATCGGCCTCGGCGCCGGAACGCTGGCCGCCTATGGCCAGCCCGGCGACCGCATCCGCTTCTACGAGATCAACCCGGCCGTTCCGCCCATCGCCCGCAACGTGTTCACCTACATGCGCGACTCCGGGGCCCGCATCGACATCGTGGAAGGCGACGCGCGCACGTCGCTCAACCGCGAGCCGCCGCAGCACTTCGACGTGCTGGTGGTCGACGCATTCTCCGGCGACGCCATCCCATTGCACCTGCTTACCGCCGAAGCCGTGGCGCTCTACCGGCAGCATCTCGCTCCCGGCGGCATTCTCGCCTTCCACATCTCCAACCAGCATGTCGATCTTGAACCCGCCATCGCGCTGCTGGCCCAGGCCTCAGGCATGAAGGCGGTGCGCGTTTCCAGCCTGGCCGACGCCGAGCGCGGCGAATTCACCGCTAACTGGATGCTGCTCAGCGACGATTCCGCGTTTTTTGCGCGGCCTGAAGTCGCCGGCTGCGCCCGGCCGCCCACGCTCAAGCCCGGCTTGCGCCTCTGGACCGACGACTACTCCAGCCTGCTTCCGCTGCTGCGCTGGTAGGGCCGGTGGCGTGTTCGCGGCCGTTTTCCGCTTCCCTCACTTGCCGCCGACGCATCCGGACCGATAAAGTGACTCCCGTAAGGCATTCGCGGCCAACGCCACTCTCAATCGCCGCAAACATTCTCTATACTTTCCCCAGAAGGACTTCGCATGTCTTCTTCGCCTGTCTCCGCGGTTGCCCACCAGGATATCGACTCGACGCTCAGGGAAAATCGCGTTTTCCCGCCGCCGGCGGAGTTCAGCGCCAGGGCTCACATCAAGAGCCTGGAAGAGTACGAGGCGCTTTACAGGCAATCCATCGAGGACCCGGAAACCTTTTGGGCCGGCGCAGCCCGCGATCTGGACTGGTTCAAGCCCTGGGACAAGGTGCTGGAGTGGAATCTGCCCTGGGCCAGGTGGTTCGTGGGCGGCAAGCTGAACCTTTGCTACAACTGCGTCGATCGCCACGCCCTGGGCGCGCGCGCGCAAAAGACCGCGCTCATCTGGGAGGGCGAGCCGGGCGAAGTGCGCCGCCTCACCTACGCCGAGCTGCACGCCGAAGTGCAGAAGTTCTCGAACGCTCTCAGGTCTCTCGGCATTCAAAAAGGCGACCGCGTGGCCGTCTACATGGGCATGACGCCGGAGCTGGCCATCGCGCTGCTCGCCTGCGCGCGCATCGGCGCCATCCACTCCGTCATCTTCGGCGGATTCGCCGCCAACGCCATCGCCGACCGCGTCAACGACTCCGGCTGCGTGGCCATCCTCACCCAGGATTCGAGCTATCGCCGCGGCAACGAAATTCAGCTCAAGCGCACCGTCGATGAGGCCCTGGCCGCCTGCCCCACCATCAAGCACGCCGTTGTTTACAAACGCACCGGCTCGCCGGTGAACATGACCCCAGGCCGCGACCACTGGTGGCACGATCTCATTGCCAAGGCCGCGCCCGATTGCCCCGCCGAGCCGCTGGACTCGGAAGACCCGCTCTACATCCTCTACACCTCCGGCACCACCGGCAAGCCGAAAGGCCTGGTGCACACCACCGGCGGCTACGCGGTGCAGACCTACCTGACCACCAAGTACGTCTTCGATCTCCGCGACGAAGACATCTTCTGGTGTACGGCCGACATCGGTTGGGTCACCGGCCATTCGTATGTCGTCTATGGCCCGCTGCAGAACGGCGCCACCGTGCTGATGTACGAGGGCGCGCCCAATTTCCCTGACTTCTCGCGCTTCTGGAAGCTGGTGGACGACCACCGGGTGACGGTGTTCTACACCGCGCCCACCGCCATCCGCGCGTTCATCAAGTGGGGCGACCAATACGTGGAGAAATACAAGCTCGACTCGCTGCGCCTGCTGGGAACGGTCGGAGAGCCCATCAACCCCGAAGCCTGGATGTGGTACCGGGAGAAGATCGGCCGCAACCGCTGCCCCATCGTCGACACCTGGTGGCAGACTGAGACCGGAGCCATCCTGATTGCGCCCATCCCCGGTGCCGTGCCCACCAAGCCGGGCTCGGCCACGCGGCCGTTCTTCGGCATCCAGCCGGAGGTGGTGACGCGCGAGGGCGAACCTGTTCCCGCCGGCCACGGCGGCCTGCTGGTGATCCGCAAGCCCTGGCCCTCCATGGCCCGCACCGTCTACGGCGACCCCGAGCGCTTCCAGAAGACTTACTGGAGCGACGTGCCCGGCAGCTACTTTACCGGCGACGGCGCGCGCCGGGACGCCGACGGCTACTTCTGGCTCATGGGCCGCGTGGACGACGTGATCAACGTCTCGGGCCACAGACTCGGCACCATGGAAGTGGAGTCGGCGCTGGTGGCTCACCCCAAGGTAGCCGAAGCCGCCGTCGTCGGCCGTCCCGACGACCTCAAGGGCCAGGCCATCGCCGCCTTCGTCACCCTCGAATCCGGCCACGAGCCCAGCAACGATCTCAAAGAAGAGCTGCGCAAATGGGTTTCAAAAGAGATCGGCTCGCTGGCCCGCCCTGACGATATCCGCTTCACCGAAGCCCTGCCCAAAACCCGCTCCGGGAAAATCATGCGCCGCCTGCTCCGCGACCTGGCCACCCACGGCGAGATCAAGGGCGACACCACCACCCTTGAAGACTTCACCGTGATCGCGAAGCTGCGGGAAGCGGAAGAGGGTTAAGAAATTGCCCGCCCCGACCTCACGCCTTTTGCGCTATAGCGTGGCCATGAGCCTGGACGGCTACATTGCCGGGCCCAAGGGCGAGTACGATTGGATCACCCTCGATTCGAAGATCGACTTCGGCGCGCTGTTCCGGCAGTTCGACACGCTGCTGATGGGCCGGCGCACCTACCAGACCATCCTGTCGCGGGGCCAGTCGCCGGCCAGCATGGGCATGAACGCGATTGTCGTCTCCACCACCCTGGAGGCGGCCAAGCATCCCGGCGTGACCATCATCAGCAATAGCATTCGCGAAGAAGTGGCCGCGCTCAAGGAACGGCCGGGCCGCGACATCTGGCTCTACGGCGGAGGGGTGCTGTTTCGCAGCCTGCTCGAAGCCGGACTGGTCGATTCCGTCGAGCTGCAGGTGATCCCGGTGCTGCTCGGTGACGGCATTCGTCTGCTGCCCGGCGGACGCCGCTGCCCGCTGCGCCTCAAGGAGAGCAAGGCCCTCCCCAGCGGCATCCTGGCGCTGCATTACTCCGTCGCGCGCTGAGGCGCTCTGCCGCGAAGCCCGCGCGCCGGCTCCGTTTCAGAACCGGAACACAACTCCGATCGTGCCGCTCGAATTCCAGGTCCGGTGCCCCGAGTAGCCCGGCTGCGCGTTGATGAGCGAAAACGACGCGCCGATCCTGTCGCCGGAGGCGCGAATGGCGAGGCGCGGGCCCAGGTCGTAGGTCATGCCGCCGCCAAAGCCGCCGGCGAAGGAAGAATTCGGATTCATGGCCTCGCCGCCGGTGTGCGCATAACCGAGCCCGCCGTGAATGAACCCGCTCACCTTGCCGTAGATGTTGGCGTGAATCTCCGGGCCCAGCAGGACTTCGTAAATCGACGGGTCGCCCGGATTGGACAGGTTGCCGGTGCCGCCGCCGCTCTTGAACGGCGGCTTGTAGTAGTTGGCCATGGCCGCCAGCCCGAAGAACCTGCCCCAGTCGCGGGTCAACGAAAGGTCCACGCCGATCAGGCCGTAGCGCGAAGTGTTCACCTGGTTGAGACTGCTGTAGCCGAACCCGGCATAGCCCTCGTATTTGAAGGTACGTTGAGCTTGCCCGGCCGGACCCTGCCCTTCGGGGGGAGAGGCCTGGCTCACGGCAGCGAGTGGCATAAGAACGGCCGGAATCACGGCCAAAAACGCACACAGAAACTTCCTCTTCAAATCGAAACTCTCCTCAGTACCTTGCTGTGACATGCCTATGGCAAAACCATGGACACTGTGCCCCACTTGAACTTGTCCAAGGTCGCCGCTCCCTGGTGGTCGCGTCGACTTGGATGTTGCGGCCTCGAGACAGGGAGTCCCTGGTTTTGCGGTGCGGCTTCCGGATTCACCCGGCGCCTGCGCTCAAACTCAAATTCCGAACCAACAATAGACTATCCTCTACCACCCGCTTCCACGAAGCCGCGGCGTTAGGAGCTTGAATCCGGCGTGCCCCATCCTTTTCCCGTTCTTTGCAAAAAGGGTGGGAGTGAAACCATCTCACTGCACCCGCTGCCCGTCATCGCGCCTGAACCGTCACCGGCTCCGGCAGCCGAATCACCGTGCCCGGCCCATTGGGCGTCCCGTTATCGGATTCGTCTTTCACTGTGACGGCCACGCCGCCGGGAAGATAGCGGGCCATCACCGATGGATTTCCCCAGTCCACTTCCCACCCGTCCTCGATGGCCACTACCGTGTAAGCGCCCGGGACCACGTTGAGCAGCGCAAAGCTGCCGTCGGAATCGGACTGGTCGCGCCGGGCGAGCGAGGCCATCAACGACAGGTTTTTCGGGACCAGTACCACCATCGCCCCGGCAAACCCCTTGCTGTTCCTGTGCGCAAATCCCTCGATCCGCGTGGCCGCCGCGCTCACCGCGACCTCCAGGGTCAGCGGCCGATCCTGCACCGCAACCCGGTTCCCCGCCTGCGCCCGCCCGCCCGCCGCTATCGACAGGACCGGCAACGGACCGTCGCGCCCGCTGAGACTGAGCGCCCACACGCCCGCCGGCACCGAGGGAAAAATAAAACCCGGCCCGCTGCCGGCGATCGGTACTTCCACCGCGCCCAGGCCCGAGCCATCCGCCGGTACGAGATCCGCTGTCATCGCGCCCTTGAACGGCGCCCCTAGCGAGTTGCGCAGATTCACGTTGACCGTTACGGTGGCCGCGCCGGCATTGGGATCCACCTGCTGGCTCGCGGTCGCGTTTAGCTCCACCACCCGCGGCGGATCGCCCTCGGTCAGCTCGTAGCTTCCCGGCGCCACGCCGCCGAAGTCGGTGATCCCATCGCGCATGCGGCTCATGAACCCGCCGCCGCCGGATGCATCGAGCCCGAAGATGGTTTGCCGCAGCTCCGGCCGCGCAATCGATCCGTCCTGCTTGCGCGGGGCCGGCACCTCAAGATGGATCGCCGGCGCCGTGTGCAGGATGATGTTCGCCTCCTGGCGGCTGCCTCCGGCCAGCACGATCGGCGTGGCCGAACCCTCGTCGGTCGTCGAATCGAAGTACGTCACCGGATATGCCACGTCCAGAGCTGCCTGCTGCTCGGTCTCCGGCTGCAGGTAGAGATCGGTATCGAAGCGGTTGATGGCGTACCAGGGTTGCGCCTTCACGGCCAGCAGGTATTCGCCTGCGGTGAGATTGGGAAACTCGTATGCGCCGGTGTCGTCCGTGGTTGCCGTCCCGGCCTGCTCGATCTTTGCGTCCGGCGCGTGGCCGCGCGGTTTTTCGAACAGCATCACCGTCGCGCCCTCCACCGCATCGCCGCCATCGGCCGTCACCACGCCGCTCAACACCGCGGCCGGCGTCAGCTTGAAGACCAGGTCGCCGGTCTCCTGGCCCTCGCCGGTCACGATCGCCGAGTTGTACTCCTCGTGCTCGTCGTAATACGAGGTACAGAAGCCGCGCTTGGAGGCCGTCAACTGGTACTTGGCCGCGGGCAGACTTTCGAGATCGAAATGGCCGTCGCCGCCCGTCTCAGTCGAAGCAAAGGTGTGGCTGTCCTCCACCGTCAGCAGCGCCACCATCGCGCCTTCCACCGGCGCACCCGTCACCGCATTCACCACCGTCCCGGCAATCCGGTAAGGGCCGGTCAATCCCGCCGCGCTCATCTGTGCAATCGCCGGCGCGGCTGTCATCGCAGACGTCAACGTGAAGCCAAGCAGCAATCGCGCCATGCCGTGCGCCCCAGAGCCGGGGTCCCCACGGACGGCCGGGTGCCGGGTGCCCCAGGTCTCGATTTTGAGACCTGGGACAGCACGAACGAATTTGAACAACCCGCGTCCTCCGCTCCCCATCACTGTCCCGGGACCTCCAGCACCAGACTGCTGGTCACGCCCGGTGAGAGCGTGACCGCCTGCCCCGGATTGGGCAGCGCCGCCAGCACGGCGGGGTTCCGGTATTCCAACTGCACATTCCCTTTGAAGGTGTACACGTGATAGTTGCCCGGCGTCATGTTGTCCAGCGTGTAGGTTCCGCTTGTGGAGGGGCGCAGAACCGCGGGATCGATATCCCAGCTAAAATCGAAATCCGGCACCACATAGACCACGTAGAACGGCTCCTCGCCGGCAGCTATCCCCATGAGGTCCTCCGGCAGGCTGACCGTGAGCTGCGCGCAGTCGTCGCGCAGCGCCAGTTCCATGGGCGCCGTGGCTCCGGAGAGCCCGATAAGGACCGGCTCGCGTCCCAGGTTCGCGCCGCCGGCCGTAAACGAAGATTCGCAAAGCCCCCCACCGGCGACATAGGCATGCACCCAATACGCGCCCGGCGCCATATAACTGGCTTCGAGCGTTCCTGTCACCGCGCTGCCGCTGGCATATTGTCCGGTTATCCCCCCTCCCATCCATCCTCCGGCCTGGCTCAGCATCACCGCAATCTGGCGGTTTTGCATCGGCACGGTTTCCGCGCCGCCGCGGATCACGCTCACCTCCACCGGAGTCGGGCTGGGCGCCGAGAGCGGGACGCGCAGATTGGTCACCGCGTGGCCGGCTACGGCAAAATCCACTTCGCCCACCAGCACGCTCGGCATCCGAGTTCCGTTGATCTCCAGCCTTTCGAACCCGGCCGGCAAGCCATTCGACGTAATCAGAAGCGAGTAGCTTCCATCCGGCAGCGCCGCCTGAACGGTATGCGAATTCTGATCGTACTGCGCCGTGTACGGAAGCTGATTCCCGCTGCCGTCCATCACCTGCGCCGAATAGCTGCCCGGCGCATGCCGCGCATCCCCGGCCTGCGGCAGCGTAACAGCGGCCGTCACCGTCTCAAACGGCTCGCGCGTAAGAGTAAAGTTGGCCTGCGCCTCCTCGCCGTTCGCGACCGCGATCCTGGCCGCTCCCGAGGGGTCGCGCGCGCTGGGATAGAACACGCTCGCGTAGCCCCAGCGCTCCGCCGCGCCGCCTTTGCCGGGCGCAACCAGAGTGGCCTCGGGCTCGCTGTCCAGCGTGGGCGTGGTGTACAGCTCGTACTGCCCATTGGCAAGCCCGCCGAAGCGGTAGGTTCCGTCGCTGCGGGTCTGGGCAAAGCCGCTCGCCTGCCACACGGCACGCCCGTCCATCACCGTGCGCCGCACCAGCCCCACTTCGATCCCGATTGCCGGATCGCCGGTGGAGAGGTCGATCTGTCCGCGGATGGCGCAGGCCAGCGTCAGCGTAAACGCCACGTCCGGCATTTCGGCGGCGACCAGGATATTGTGCGGCACCTCGGCCACTACCCCGGCCGCGGGCGCTTCGGCGCTGTTCGATTCATCCAGAAATCCGGGCTTGCGCACCTCCACGGCCTGCGGTCCCACGGGCACGCCGGGAATTTCAAAACGCCCGTCGCCGCCGGTCAGCACGCCCGCTTCCGCGTCTCCCTCGACCTCCACCAGCGCCCGCGGCACGCCTTCGCCGGTAGCCGCATTCAGCACTACTCCATGCAGCGTGGCCAGGGTGCGGTCCACGGAGGGGGCCGGCGTCGGCTGCGCAGGCAGCGCTTGCGGCAAGGGCTCCTGCGCAGTGGCGCGCGTGGCCGCTCCCATGACCAGAACGATGGCCGTGAGCGCGCCCAGCCCACCGCCCCGCAGACCGCGGCATGAAGGTCCGCCGCATCGATTCCGCCCGCCCCGCATCTCATTTCCTGAATTCGGGTCCACTCCACATTGTGACTGCCTGCCGTGCGAATAGGAAAGCAGACCACTCCCGCAATATTCCGTCCGTGGCGACCGTTCTGCCGGCTCGCTGACCTGCTGACTCGCTGACTCGCCGACTGGCCGGCTCGCTGCTACTGTTCTTCGAGATACCAGGGAATATTGATCACAATAATCCGCCGGTTGCCGCGCATGAGCAGAATCACTTTCAGCAAATCGGAGCGGCGGTTGTGCAGCAGGTTTTCCCACCAGTGGTGCACCACCAGCTCCGGCACCAGCACGCAGACCTTGAGATGGTTGGTCTCCCGCTCCACGGCCAGCACGTAATCCACCACCGGCTGCAGAATGTAGCGATACGGCGATTTGAGCGTAACCAGTTGCGGAACGCACTTGCCGGCCGCGCGCAGCGGCGCGGCAATGTTCTTTTCCCACTCGTCGCAGAACGCATCGGTTTCTCCCACCGTGAGCACGTGAATGCAGCGGATGTCGCTGGTCATGGAGAGCGCGAAGGAGAGCGCCTTCTCCGAGATGCGGCTCCAGCGGTCGATGGGCAGCACCACGATCGGCGCGCTGACCTCGGCGGGAACGATGGGCCGGTCGAGATCGATCTCGCGGGCCACGTGTGTGTAGTGGCGCTTGACGGCGCGCATCAGCAGGATCATGACCACGATGAGCAGCGCCGTGATCCATGCGCCCTCAGCGAACTTGGCCACCAGCACCACCAGCGTGGTGATGCCCGTGGCCACCGCGCCCAGGCCGTTGACGATCATGCGCCCCGGAGCATTGCCCTGGCGCTTCCAGTGCACCACCATCCCCGCCTGCGAAAGCGTGAAGGCCATGAAGGCGCCGATGGCGTAGAGCGGGATCAGCCGGTCGGTGACGCCGCGGAAAACGATCAGCAGCAGCGCGGTGAGCCCCACCAGCACGTAGATGCCCCACGAGTAGAGCAGCCGCCGTCCGCGGATCAGGAAAACGCGGGGCATGTAGTGGTTGAAGGCAATGGCGCGGGTCAGGCGCGGAAAATCGGCAAAGGCCGTGTTGGCCGAGAGAGCCAGCACCAGCAGCACTGAGGCGATGGTGACGTAGTAGAACCCTCCGTGGCCCATCACCGCGCGGGTCAGCATCGAGAGCACGCTCTCATAACCCGGCCCGTAGGGATCGGTGGCGGCGATCCTGTAAGCGCGGCACAGGAATGCAATGCCGGCCAGCAGAACCGCCAGCAGCACGATGATGATGGTGAGCGTGGTCTTGGCGTTCTTGCGCGTGTCGTCGCGGAAGGCCATTACGCCGTTGCTTACCGCCTCCACGCCGGTCATGGCCGTGCATCCCGATGAGAAGACCTTCAGCAGCAGCCACCAGCTCACCGCAACCGTAGCCGCCGGAACCACGGGCAGCGGCGTCACCGGAAGGGGATGCCCGCTGCTCGCCAGCACGTGCCATCCGCCCACGCCGATCACGATCAGCAGCGTTGCGGTGAACAGGTAAGTGGGAATCATGAACACCACGCCGGTATCGTGCACCCCGCGCATGTTCACGATGGTGAGAAGAGCCAGCACGCCCAGGCAAAGCTCGAGCGTGTGCGGCTGCAGGCCGGGCGCGGCGGAAATGAGCGCGCCCACGCCGGCCGAGATGCCCACCGCGGCCGTGAGCACGTAGTCGATCATCAGCGCCGCCGCGGCCAGCAGCCCCGCGCCCTGTCCCAGGTTCTCCGTGGCCACCGTATACGAGCCGCCGCCCTGAGGATAGGCTTCGATCGTCTGCCGGTAGCTGAAATAAACAATGGCCAGCAGCGTCACGATGGCCGCGCTCACCGGCACGATGTAGTGCACCCCCAGCAGGCCCAGCGGGATGAGCAGCGTGAGCGCCGCCTCCGGCCCGTAGGCCGCCGAGCTCAGCGCATCGAGGCCGAAGATCGGAATCCCGGCAATGGGCCCGATATGTTCGGCGCGCTCCTCGCTGGTGGCCAGCGGCCGGCCAAAGAGCAGATTCAGAACATTTGTGGATAAAGCCATGAAGGAGTCATCCGGCGGCCGGGACTCGCGGAGGGGAAGGCCGTCGAAGGCATTGTCTCATGCGGACGCCAGAGATCAGGGGGCAGGGATCAGAGATCAGGGATCAGAGATCAAGGGTCAGGGATCAGAGATCAGGGATCAGTTCACCTTGCCCGCCGCATTCTCCAGCAGCACATCGGACGCCACCGCCGTGTCCACGGTGGCCGGCAGGTGCGAGCAGAAACCGATGCCCACATAAAACGGCGCGTCGAAGTGCAGCGTGATGGGCGGCCCGAACTGGTGCATCGGCTCGCCCTCCAGGCTGATGAAGATCGCAATCTCGTCGCCATGCTTTTCAATGCCGATGCGTTTGGCGTGCACGCCCGTCAAGCCGCCCGAGAAGCGGTACTGCATGTCTTTGAGGAAAACGCCGCGGTCCGTGCGCCAGGCCAGGTGAATCATGCCCGCGCCGTGCTCGCCGATCATGGCTTCCTTGGCGTCGTCGTCGAGATTCTGCCGGATCACCAGCACCACCTTGCGGTCGCCGAACCCGTTGGGATTCGGAAACGTCACATCGGCAGCCAGCGAAACGTCGCCGCTCATCTTCTTCCACAGATAGCGAAACTCGTCGCGCGAGTACCAGATGTTGTAGCCGGCCGAGTTGATGGTGTACTGACCGGTCGCCGCATCGTAGCTCGCGCTTCCCGGCACCAGCGCGCTGCCGATGTCCGACTGCCCGTCGAAGACGCCGATGTGTGTATCGAAGTTGGTGCTGGCGCGGTGAAAATCGGCCGGCGGAGGCACCTGCGTGTGGGTCGGCGAGCTGGGCAGCGCCCAGTCCGGCACGGCGGGAGCGGTTGCCCCGGCCGGCGCCTGCGCGCTTGTCAGGCAAGACGCGGCCAACCATGCGAGACCAAGCGGCAAGACCAGCCGGTAGTGAGCCCACGCAAAACCTGAGCTTGGATTTCTCATAATCTGTCCTAGCGAATGACCTTATCAGATGGCCCTTTGCAACCGCTTCAATGCACCTCCGGCAGCCGGCAGCAATCGCCCCCCGCGGCAGGCTCGTTGGCGCCCGCATCCAGCACCACTTTCCAGCCTCCGTCCGGCTCCTTGCGCCAGATCGTGATGAACCTTCCGCTGGTCACCACCGGATTTCCGTTCCCATCCTTGCTGTGCCCTTCGTAGTGGCTCCAGGTATAGCCGATATCGCCCGAAGGCCCCATCACCGCATCGGTCGGCGTCCAGGTAAGCTGGTAATCCTGGGGCGACCAGGCCGCAAACTTCTCAATCGCCACCTTGCCGATCACCGGCGCGGCCCCGTTGCCCAGCAGCACTCCATCGTCCGCAAACCATGAAACCAGGCCCGGCCCTCCCCGCGCGGCCACGTCTTTCTGCAT
Source organism: uncultured Acidobacteriaceae bacterium (assembly GCA_963770555.1). Taxonomy (GTDB): domain Bacteria; phylum Acidobacteriota; class Terriglobia; order Terriglobales; family Acidobacteriaceae; genus Telmatobacter. The sequence continues at coordinate 1,215,388 of CAVYQC010000004.1, read as the reverse complement.
CCGCGCTTCCAGATCGAAGAGCAGCATCTTGCCGGGATTGACCGTGGTATCGGTGAGCGGATTCGGCGCCGGCTGCGCCGCGCTGCCGCCAGGAAACGGCAACTGCGCCCTGCCCGCCGCCGCCGCGCCGGCTATTCCAGCAAATACAAGAAAGACGCATAAGACCTTCCGCATTCCGTCCACATTCCGCGCCCTCCCGGGAACGCAAGACTCTGCGCCCATCCTACAACCGCCGGGCGTAATCCCACCTATGCCCTGGGTGTCCGGTAGCGGGTCAGTCTGAAATTCTAGGACCGCAATTGGTCTTCAATTGTCTGAGTCGTTCTTCTTCCTGACGACAGACCAGATGACTATGACCATTCCAGCACCTAAAGCGACTGCGGCTTGTGCCTCAATACGCCCAGTCTCATAGGAAGAGGAAATGAGATGGAAATGGTCGAACAGGAAGTACATTCCGATCCCCACCGCAATAGCCGTATATATCTCACTGCGACTCATGCCAGCCGCGCTCTTTTTCATGGCATAGTCAGTTTATGCCTAGTCGCCGGGCGCCCCAGGTCCCGATTCTGGGACCTGGGAAAGCACAGACCCCAATCCGCCCGGTCCGCGCCGGCTCTCTGACCCGCTCGCTTCCCGCCTCACCGTTTCGACACCGCGGAGAACAGATTCTTGCCCAGCGCGGCCGAGGCGCACACCACGCCGCCAAACAGCGCTCCCACCACGCCCAGGCTTGCCACATCCTGTCCGGTCAAGTAGAGCCCGCGCAGCGGCGTCCGCGCACCCAGCTCGCGCAGCGCGTAACGAGCCGGCGTGGCGCTCAGCCCATAGATTTCGCCGCGCCCATAGTTCATGAAGTGCCGGGTCGTGAGTGGCGTAGACAGCTCCGCGCACTCGATGTGCCCGGCCACCGATGGCGCCTGCCGCTCCAGCGCCGCGCGCAGCCGCGCCGCCAGCCGTTGCTTGAGCGCTTCGTAGGACGCGCCGCGCCGCTTCCAGCGCGTCTCGCTCCAGCCGACAAACGCCGCGTAGGGAACCATGGCAATCGCATCGATGGTCGCCTTGCCCGGATGCCTCCGCGCAAAGTCCGGGTCCTTCGCCGAGGGGAACGAGAGATAAACGAACGGGAGCGGCGCTTCGCGATCGGCCGCAAAGCCATCCCGCGCAAACGCGTCCACGTTCGCGTCGTGATCGAACGAGAGGTAAATCCATAGATTCGTTCCCTTCAATCCCAGCTCCGCATCGCTCTTGGAGAGCCCCACATACAGGCTCACGTGCGCGGTGGATGGGGCAATCGAGCGCAACTTCGCGCGCAGCGCGTCGAGAGCCGGCGCGCGGTCACAAGAAGATTCGTCCGGCAGCAGCCGCTCGAAGGTATTCGCCGCGCCCGCATCGCTGATCACCAGAGGCGACCGGAACTCGCGCCCATCGGCCATGCGCACGCCGGCTGCCCTGCCGTTCTCCACGATGATTTTCTCCACCTCCGCGCTGGTCACCAGGCAGCCGCCGCTTTGTTCGATCCGCCTGGTCATCGCCGCTGCAATCACGCTGGCCCCGCCGATGGGATAACTGCCTCCCGCAAAGTAATGTTCGGCAATAGTCGCGTGGACGGCAAAGCTGCTCTGCGCAGGCGGCAAGCCGTAGTCGCCCCACTGCGCCGTCAGCACACCCATCAGTTCCCGATTCTGAGTAAGCCCTTCCAGCACCTGGCGCGTGGTGCGCCTGGCCCACTTCAGGAACGGCGCGCGCATCAGCCCGCCGGCCACCGCGGCCAGCGGCCCCGGAATCGCCTTTTCCGCGTAATAGAGGCCGCTGGCGCGGTTCGAAGCCCGCACCGCCTGAAGATAACCGTCGATGGCCCGCGCTTCGCCGGGAAACCATCCCTTCAGATCGGCGCGAAAACGCTCCACGCCGGCGGCAAAATCAAACCTCTGCCCGGCGATGAGCACCCGGTCGTAGACCTCCGGCATGGCCTGCCAGCGCACGTCGCCTCCGGTCACGTGGTCGAATGCGCGCCGCACCTGCGCACCCTCCTCAACCTGGCCAATGTAGTGCAGGCCCACGTCCCACTCGAACCCCGGCCGGCGGAAGGTGTGCGTAAAGCCGCCGGCTTCATAATGCCGCTCCAGCACCAGCACCCGCTTTCCGCCATGTGCGCCGAGCAGCACCGCCGCGGTCAGTCCGCCCACCCCCGAGCCGATCACGATCGCATCCCACTGCTGCTCGATTTTGGCTTGCTTATACGGGATACCGACTCCCATAACCAGGCTCCTCCACACCGCCAATTCCCCGATCCCTGTTCCCAATTCTCTATTCCCTATTCCCTATTCCCTATTCCCTATTCCCTGATCCCTGATCCCTGTATGAATGTTGACATCAGCAACATCGACCTGAATACAGCCTACCCTTGAAAGTTGCTCGTGTCAACATCCGTGCGCTAGAATCTTTTCGTGATCCGCTCCGCAAAGTCGAAACCGCCCAAGCCCTACCATCGCGTGAACCTGCGCAAGACGCTGCTCGAAGCCGCCGTGGCCCTCATCGGCGAAGTGGGCCCGCGCGCCTTCACCCTGCGCGAAGTGGCACGGCGCGCGGGCGTCTCCCACAACGCTCCCTATCGCCACTTCGCCGGCAAGGACGACCTGCTGGCCGCGGTGGCCGCCGAAGGCTTCGAGCGCCTGGCTGCCGCGATGCGCGCGACCATGGAGCCCGCCCGGTCGCCGCGGGAGCGGCTGGTGCTGTGCGGCTGCGGCTACGTGAACTTTGCCCTGCGCTGGCCGCAGCACCTGCTGGTGATGTTCGACCAGCCCGCGGCTCCAGCCGAGCGGCGCGATCCGCAGTTGAGCGAGGACCGGCAGCGGATCGGCGCAGATGCGTTTGGCGTTCTTCTCGATTCGATCCGCGCCGCGCAGCACTCCGGCGACCTGCCCGCCGGCGACCCGCGGCCTCTGGCCTGGACGGCGTGGTCCCTGGTGCACGGCATCGCCAAGCTGGCCACGGGCGGCAATCTCCCGCTCAGTGCCGCGGCCACCCTCGACTTCACCCGCTCGGCCGCAGAAGCCATCGTCAGCGGACTCAATTCCGCAACCTGAGCCCGCAAGACCTTCGGCCTTAATTGAGATGCACTGTAATCCCCCCGCAAAATCGGCGTCCGACCTCTCGCAACTCGCACTCGCGGGCCGGGTATACTATAGGTTGGCTTGGCCAGTTTGAACGCGCCTCCGGAGCCGAATGGGGTCGTCTTGCCGCAGGGTTCATTCCCTGGATGCCCGGCGTCCTTCCGGGGGAAGGAAGTACATGGGAACGCTTCTCCACTCCATCCAATCGCCCGCCGACGTTAAAAGCCTGAATTACGGGCAAATGGCCACGCTCGCCGAGGAGATTCGCGAATTCCTCATTCAGACCCTGGCCAAGACCGGCGGCCATCTGGGCCCCAATCTGGGCGTGGTCGAGCTCACCCTGGCCCTGCACGCCGTCTTCACCACCCCCGAAGACAAGATCCTCTTCGACGTCAGCCACCAGGCCTACATCCACAAGCTGCTCACCGGCCGCGTCGGTCGCTTCTCCACGCTGCGCCAGCCCGGCGGCCTCAACGGCTTCATGCTGCGCACGGAAAGCGAGCACGACTGTTACGGGGCCGGCCACGCCGGCACCGCGCTCTCCGCGGCACTGGGCATGGCCGTGGCGCGCGACCTGGCGGGCGGCAACGAGCACGTGGTGGCCGTGGCCGGAGACGCAGCCTTCACCAACGGAATCTCCTTTGAAGCCCTCAACAACATCGCCGAGCAGACCCGCCGCATGATCGTCGTGCTCAATGACAACGAGTGGTCCATCGACCGCAACGTGGGCGCCGTGGCCCGCTACTTTCACCGCATCGTCACCAACGAGCACTATCAGCACCTGCACCAGACGGCCGCACGCCTCATTGAGCGCGTGGCCGGCAAGACCGCGGTCAAGGTGGTCCGGCGCGCCGAAGAAGCAGCCAAGAGCATCCTCTGGCCTTCAATCCTTTTCGAGGAGTTCGGCCTGGAGTACTTCGGACCCATCGACGGGCACAATATCCCGCTGCTGGTAGAAACCTTCAAGTTCCTCAAGGCCGCCGACCACCCGGTCCTGCTCCACGTGCTCACGCAGAAAGGCCGTGGCTACCAGCCCGCGCTCGACGGCCAGAAGAAATTTCACGGCCTCGGTCCCTACGATCCGGAATCGGGCAAGACCGCCGCATCCGGCCTGCCCACCTACTCCGAGGTGTTCGCCAACACCCTCGCCGACCTGGCCACAAAAAACGACCGCATTGTGGCCATCACCGCGGCCATGCCCAACGGCACCGGCCTCGATCTCTTCCGTCCGCACCACCCCAAGCGCTACTTCGACGTGGGCATCGCCGAGGAGCACGCCGTCATCTTCGCCGCAGGCATGGCCACGCGCGGCTTTCGGCCCGTCTGCGCCATCTACTCCACATTTCTCCAGCGCGCCTTCGACCCCGTCATCCACGACGTCTGCCTGCAAAAACTCCCCGTCGTCTTCTGCATGGACCGCGCCGGCCTTTCCGGCGACGACGGGCCCACGCACCACGGGTTGTTCGACATCGGCTACCTGCGCTCCATCCCGGAAATCGTCCTCATGTCTCCCAAAGACGAAGACGAACTGGCCGACATGATGAAAACCGCCTTCGATCTTCCCGGCCCCTGCGCCATCCGCTATCCGCGCGGCGCGGTCGCCGGCGTGGCCCGCAAGGCCGAGCCGCAATCGCTGCCTATCGGCAAGGCTGAAGTGCTGGTGGACGGCGGCGATGTGGCCATCTTCGGCCTCGGCCCCATGATCGCGCTGGCCCAGGAGCTGGCCGCGCTGCTGGAGCGCGACGGCTACTCCGCCGCGGTCGTCAATCCCCGCTTCATCAAGCCGATCGACCGCGAGATGCTGGAGCGCTATGCCTCCCGCGTAGCCGCTTTCGTCAGCTTTGAAGACCACGTGAAGATGGGCGGTTTCGGCACGGCTATGGTCGAGGCTTTGGAAGAAATGGGCAGCAGCGTGCCCGTGGTCCGCATCGGCTGGCCCGACCAGTTCATCGAGCACGGCAAGGTGGACCAGCTCCGCGCCCGCTACGGCCTCACCGCCGAAGCCGCGCTCGCCCAGGTGCTGCCGCTGCTGGCGCGCCGCCGCCGGCCTACGCTGGTCGCCAGCTAAACGCAGGCGCTGACCCGCTGACCACACCGTTTACCCTGGGTGCCCCAGGTCCCGAGTCTGGGACCTGGGATACCACGAATCTCGACCCGGCCGGTCTCCGCCGACTCGCTGACTGGCAGACCTGCTGACTCGCCTCCCGCCATATATCCTGCTCTCTATGCACCCTCCGGCCCATTGGCCCCGCTGGCCGCGCCGCTGGCCGATATGGATCGCCGCAGGCCTTGCCTTGCGCCTGCTCTTTGTCTACTTTCCACGCCCCGTGGACGACGATACCTGGGACTATCTCGAGCTGGGACACAATCTGCTGCGTCACGGCATCTACGGCCTGGGCACTGGAAGCGCCATCTCCCCCAGCCTCTTCCGCCTGCCCGCTTATCCGCTGCTTCTGGCCACGTGCGAGCAGCTCTTCGCCCGTCGCTGGCCGCACACCTGGTTGAATTCCGTTTTCGTTCTGCAGATCGCCGCCGATGTGACCGGCGGCCTGCTGCTGGCAGCCTTCGCCCGCCGCCATCTCTCCCCGCGCGCGGCCGAGATTTGCCTGGCGCTGGCCATGCTCTGCCCCTTCACCGCCGTCTACACAGCCATCGCCATGACCGAGTGCCTCTCGGTCTTTGCGATTGCGCTCGGCATCTACGCGGCCGGCCGCGCCCTGGCCGCCGAGCGGGCCGGCAGCCGCGATCGCGCGGCGCTGCTCCTGGCCGGCTGCGCCTCGGCCCTGGCCACGCTGCTGCGGCCCGACGGTGCGCTGCTGTGCGCGGCGCTGGCCGCCGGGCTGTTGGGATACACGGTGCGCCTGCGCGCGGCCCGTGAGGCCTGGCCGCGCGCGATTCGTTGCGGCCTGGGCGCAACGGCTCTTTACTGCGTGGCGGCCTTGCTCCCGCTGGCGCCGTGGACGCTGCGCAACTGGACCCGGTTCCACGTTTTCCAGCCGCTCGCGCCTCGCTACCTCAACGATCCAGGAGAACGCTACAACGCCGGCTTCTACCGCTGGCTGCGCACCTGGTCAGTGGAATACGTCACCACCGCTAACGTCTTCTGGAGCATCGGCTCGGACCCGATCGATCTCGCCGACCTTCCCCCGCGCGCCTTCGATACGCCGGCCGAGCGCGACCGGACGCTGCGCCTGATTGCCGAGTACAACCAGCACAAGGCCATTTCTTCCGAGCTCGACAACCGCTTTGCCGCGCTGGCCGCCGAGCGCATCCGCGCCCATCCGCTCCGCTACTACCTTGTTTTGCCCGTGCTGCGCGTGGCCGACATGGCCCTGCGTCCGCCGACAGTCGAGTTCTATCTCGATGTCTTCTGGTGGGACTGGAGCGCCCATCCCGCACAAACCGGCTGGGCAATTCTGCTGGGCTCTATCAATCTCGTCTATCTGGCCGCCGCGGCCTGGGCCTTTTTGCGCGGACGCGTGCCCTGGGCGTGGATGCTGGGCGGCTATCTGCTGCTGCGCTGCCTGCTCTTGGGCACCATGGAGAATCCCGAGCCGCGCTATATGCTGGAGTGTTTCCCCATCTTCATCGTGGCCGCGGCCGCGGCGCTGAGCGGCTCAGAAGAACTGCCGCGTCCCTGGGCCAAGCGCCGCCTGAACCGCCAGCCGCCCGGATTGGCTGTGCGACAATCCTCATCAAGGCCGTTGCGTCTATGAGACCTTTACCTCGAGCACTTCTAAATCTGATATTCCTATCCCTCGCAGCCGTCGCCGCCTCACCGCAAACCGTTCCGCCCGCAGCGCCCAATCCCGGCCCTCCGCAACTGGTTCTCACCGGCGGTACGGTCGTGGACGTCACCAACTGGGGCGATTCGGCACGCGACCTTCCCAACGCCATCGTCATCGTCCGCGCCGGCCTCATCACCGATGTCGGCTCTGCGGGCGAAATCGAGATTCCCAAAGGCGCCCGCGTTCTGGACTGCACCGGAAAATTTATTATCCCCGGCCTGATCGACGGCTTCGCCGGAATGAACTCCCAGGCCCAGGCCAACGCCAACCTTTACATGGGCGTGACCACCGTGGTGGCCCGCGCCGACAACCAGCGCGGTTTCTTCGATCTCGGCGCCAGCCCCAGCCCGCACCTCTACCCCATCGATTCGGTCGGCGTCACCGACAACTGGAGCCTGCTCGCCCATCAGCCCGACTGGATTTCCAAGCTCCGCGAGGGCACGCACCCGGTGGAGCTGAGTCCCGACGACACCGCCCGCCAGATCGCCGACACCGCCCGGCTGGGCACGCGCGTGCTCCTGCTCGGCCCCTACGTCACCGCCGCCAACGCCCAGTGGATCATGGCCCGCGCCCGCGACCAGCACCTGGCCACCTACGGTGAGTTCGTCTCCACCCCCTATCGCGTCGCCGTCGAAGCCGGTGTCGATGTCTTGCTGCACATGGATCGTTACGATCTGGGCGTGATTCCCAACGAGCTCCAGACTCCGCTGGTCGACGACCCCGACGGACCCTCCGCCGTCACCGCCTACGACTACTCCGAGCGCATCCCGCCCACCGATGCGCACCTGCGCGCCTACGCCCGCTTTCTGGCCGCGCATCGCGCCGCGCTCATGCCCACCTTCAGCCTTTATTACGTGGAGTTGCCCGGCCATCGCGATCTCTGGAAGGAGCCGGCCGCCGCGCTGCTCAGTCCCGACCGCATGTACCACCCCACCGATCCCAACAGCGGCGAAATGCTCTACCCGCTGCCTGCCTGGACGCGCCATCTGCCCGCCGCCGGGCAGCGCTGGATGGAAGCCGACCAGCAGAAGAAGGCCGACCAGGCCGCCATGCGCTTGTGGCGCATCAACGAAACCATCTTCTCCGCCTTCCCTCACTATCTGGCCGCGTCGGGCGCCGACTCGCTGGGCACCATGCCCGGCATCTCCCTTCACACCGAGCTTGAGCTGCTCGTCCGCCTCGGCCTTTCTTCGCGTGAAGCCCTGGCCTCCGCCACCAACAACTACGCCCTCCAGTTCGGCTGGACCGAGCTCGGCCAGATTGCTCCCGGCCGCCGCGCCGACATCCTGGTGGTCGACGCCGACCCCACCACCAACGTCTGGAACGCCCGCCGCATCTCCACCCTCATCCTGGACGGCAACGTCATCGACCGCGACGCCCTGCTGCAGCTCAAGAAATAGGCCCCGGCGAATTTGCGCAGCAACGCAGCCGGCCCTTCCGGTCCCTTAGCAACTGGTTGATTCTGCTGCGCTAAATGCTCCGCGGCGCGGTTTCTTGGGCGCATCGGCGCCAACATTTCCTGTGCTAGAATGGCTCTCACCGGGCAGGCGATGATCGACACTGAAGTCGAGTACGGAGCAACGGCCGAGTTGACCGAGGAGGCCATTCGCGCGCAGCTCGACCTGTTGGTCCGCGACGACGTCTTCCGCTCCAGCAAGCGATCGGTCGCATTTCTCAAGTATGTGGTGGAGCAAACCCTGAAGGGGTCGGCGGACCAGATCAAGGAACGCACCATCGGGGTTGAAGTCTTTCAAAGAGACCCATCCTACGACACCAACCTGGATCACATCGTCCGCACCGCGGCCACCGAGCTGCGCAAGCGGCTGGCGACCTACTACGTCGACGAGAAACATCGCTCCGAACTGCGCATGGGACTCGTTCCGGGGTCCTACATCCCCAAGTTTACGCTTCCCGGCCAAGCCAGGCGCGCAGCGGAATCGGGCCTGGAGCTGGATGCCGCCGAAGCGCTGCTGGAAGCGCATGGCGCGCACATCCAGTTTGACCCGGTGGCTTTGCCGGCGGCCAGGATCGTGCCCTTTCCGGCTGCGCAGCCGCGCAGCGCGCCATCGCGGAAACGCTGGCTTGCCGGGCTTGCACTGGCCGCGGCGGCCTCGATTGCAATCCTTCTCGGATACGGCTGGCTGCATCGGGCCAGCCCGGAAGACCTTTTCTGGAAGCCGGTGCTCGACACGCCGGGCGCCGTTCTTCTGGCCGTGGGCGATCATCCGAATGGCCCGCCAACGCTTCCTGAGGCCGAAGGAAACGGTGCGCCGGTCACGCCCGTCCCCGGCTCGGACTCCTCCGAGACCGTTCCCTTTGCCGACACCGTCACCATTGCCAGGGTGGTGGGCGCGCTCGAAGCCAGAAACAAGAATGTCCTCATCCGCCAGGGCAACGCCAGTTCCTTCTCCGATCTGCGCGAGGGCGCGGTGGTCCTCATCGGGGCTTTCAACAACGAATGGAGCCTGCGCCTCACCCGCCAATTGCGCTACAGCCTGGCCCTGGACGCGGAAAGGCATCTTATCTACATTCAGGATGCGAAGAACCTTTCCTCGCGCAGTTGGAGCTGGGGCACCAATCAGCCGCGCGTTCCCGTCAGCGGCGCCAACAGCCCCAAAGTGCAGGACTACGCGCTGATCAGCCGCATACGCGATTCGGAAACCGGGCACGTCGTGGTGGTGATCGGCGGGCTGTATACCTATGGCACCGAGGCCGCGGGGGAGTTCCTCACCGACCCGCAACTGATGAAGGCCATCGACAGCCAGTTGCGGCTCAATGGACCCATCCAGAACCTGCAAATCGTCTTAGGGACCACTGTAACCGACGGGACCGCGGGTCCGCCCAGGGTTCTGGCGGTTTCATCGGAGTAAGCCGCGCGCCCGCCTTCAGCCCTTCACCCTGAATGTTGTTGCCCGCCTAAATCCTTGAAATTGCTGGCGATTTTGGGGTCCCTGACGGTCCCTGACGGTATCTGTCTAGCCGCCTATCTACCGGCATCGGTACAACCCCTTCGTTCCGCAATTCGGCCCCGCCGAGGGATACCGGCGCTTTTGCGCAGGACAGGTCTCTCCGCGAGCCGGGCGCGGGTTAAGGAGCGCTAGGAGGCTGATGATGAGAGTTTCTCTCAAGTCGATTGGCATTTGGGCGGCCGCATGCACGTTCAGCATCTCGATTCCCGGCGCGCTGATGGCGCAGGGCAACGGGAGCATCAGCGGCAGCGTAACAGACACCACCGGGGCGGTGATTCCAGGCGCCGAGGTGATCGCAACCCAGGCCGGCACCGGCCTCGAACTGAAGACCACCACGTCCGGCGTAGGCACATACGTGTTTCCCACGCTGGCGCCTTCCGTCTATAACCTCTCCGCCAGCCACAGCGGATTTGAAACCTACAGGGAGAACGGCCTGCAGGTGCGCGCCGACAACGCCCTGACGGCCAACATCGCGCTGAAGGCGGGCAGCGCCGCGGTGACCGTGAGCGTAACCGCAGAACCGGCCCAGGTGGATGTAACCACGGGAACCCTGGAGCAAGTCATCGGCACATCCCAGGTAAACGATCTTCCACTGAACGGCCGCAACGCAGCCCAGCTCACCGAGGAGGTGGCCGGCGTTACGCTGGCGCCGTACGCCCAGGCCGACCAGGGAAACACCAAGACCTTTCCCACGGTGATCACCATCTCGGCCAACGGCACGTTTGTGGGACAGACGAATTACATGCTCGACGGCGGCAACAACGTGGACGAGTACACCAACGTCAACCTCCCCTTCCCCATGCCCGACTCGTTACAAGAGTTCAGCATCGAGACCAACAACTACAATGCCCAGTACGGCCAGAACGCCGGCGGCGTGGTGAACATCATTACCAGGAGCGGCACCAGCCAATGGCATGGCGATCTGTTCGAATATGTCCGCAACGCCGATCTGAATGCCGCCCAGCCCCTGACCTGGAGCACTGCCACCAAGAGCAATACAGTCAACCCGCTGAAGCGCAACCAGTTTGGAGGCACGGTGGGCGGACCGCTCGAGATTCCGCACCTCTTCCACAGCAACAAGGCGTTTGGATTCTTCGGCTACCAGAGGACGATTTTTCGCGGCGCCACGGCCTCCGCCAATACCACGCTCCCCACAATTCTTCAGGCGGGCGCCAACGCGTCCGGTACCTCTCCTGGCACCGGCAACCTGGTCTTTACCGATTGCGTTACCGATCCGCTGATGCCGTCGGCGATCCTGACACCGACAATCGCCTGCGCGGCGGGGACTTCGAATGTGTGGAGTGCGAGCGCGCTCAGCTCGATCACCAAGAACCTGCTGACCTATCTCCCCGCCCTGACGTCGAGCGGTTCACAGCTTGTCATCAAGCCCAGCGTCTACGATGAGGCCGAGATCACGGCGCGCACCGATCAGGAGCTCACGCCGAAAGACAAATTGACGTTGCGCTATTTCTCCGACGCCTACGTCCTGAACGGCGTGCTCAACAAGGCGAACCTGCTCACCTATGCCGACGGAGCCGCGAACCACTACTACAACTCGCTGATCTCAGAGACGCACACCTTCAGCGATCGCATCGTCAACAACTTCATTCTCAGCAACCAGCTCGACAACGACGCCCGCGGGCCGATCTCCAGCAGCGTGGATATGTACGATCTCGGAGTCAGCCCGAGTGTACTGTGGCAGCCGCCCTTCAAGCAGATCAATCAGATTCAGGTTCAGCCGACCGGCAATTACTTCAACATCGGAGACAATCCGCAGGCGTTCTTCCGCCGCGGCAATTACACCTTGACGGACGATATCCATTTCCTGATGGGCCGCCACAACATCGACGCCGGTTTTCACGGAGAGGTGTCGAAGATCGATATCAACAACCTCTTCGAGCAGCCCGGCCAATTCAACTTCAACGGCAATGGCACCCTTGACCCGATGGCGAGCTTCGTGTTCGGCTATCTCTATCAGTTCAACCAGGCGTCCGGGCAGTTCTTCAATCCACGCGGCAAGTTCATCGGAGCCTACGTTCAGGACAGTTGGAAAGCCACCCGCAACCTGACGCTGAACTACGGGGTCCGCTATGAACCGTTCAAGCCCTGGCACGAGATTCAGGGCCGGATGGGCAGCTTCTTCCCAACTCTGTGGGCGTCGAACACCCACTCCACCAAGTATCCCAATGCGCCCGCGGGAATGCAGTTTGCCGGCGATCCCGGCTTCAACCCCAACGGTGTTGCCTCGGCCTACGACCACTTCATGCCGCGGGTCGGATTCGCCTACGACGTCTTCGGCAATGGAAAGACCGCCATTCGCGGCGGCGGCGGCCTGTTCTTTGACAGCCGCATCAACAGCACCCTGTTCAACATCTACTCGAACCTGGCGCCGTTCATCACTTCCGTGGCTCTTCAGAACAGCAGCACCGTCTCCATGAACTTCGCCGATCCTTACGGAAGCTACGGCATTGCCAATCCATTTCCGGCTGCGCAGCCGCCTCCTTCCACGGCTCCGATTTCCGCTGCCCAGAGCTGGCTGACCTACGATCCCTACAAGGGCTTTCACGACCCGCTCGACTACGCCTGGAATCTGACCGTCGAACAGCAGCTTTCTCCCAGCCTTTCCGGGCGGGTTGCCTACGTAGCTACGCACGGCAGCCACGAGTGGGAAGATCTTGAGTTGAACCCGGAAGTGAGCGGAGCGCGCATCTTCAATAATCTGCCCAGCTGCACTGCAACCAACAGTTGCTATCCGGGCACCATCACCGCGGCCAACACCGGCGGCAACACCAACTTCAACTCGCTGCAACTCTCGGCCGAGCAGCGCGACCGCTACGGCCTGACGCTGCTGTTCAACTACACCTGGTCAAAGGCGCTGAACAATATGCCCTGGAACCAGGCGGCGACCTCGATCGGCAACAACAACTCCTTCGTCTACCCGATTACGGTTTCGAACTTCAAGAGCCTGGACTACGGACCGGCGGATTTCGATCATCGCAACGTCGTTGCCGCGTCGTACGTATACACGATTCCGAAGCTTCTGAACGAGTCCCCCGGCGTGGTGCGCTACCTGGTCAACGACTGGTCGACCACCGGCCTGGTACAGTTCCGGAGCGGCGATCCGCTGACCATTTGGTCGGGGAACAATAACGCCGATGGATCGTTTCAAAATCGCGATCGCGCTGTATACGCCGGATCCGGGGCTCGTGGCAGCGCCGCCTGCGCGGTGGGAGCGATCAATTGCCGCGGGTGGCTGAACCCGGCTGCGTTTTCGAATCCAGCCACCGGCGGCTTTGGAAATGTTGCCAAGGGCACATTCGTCGGACCGCATTACCTGGATTGGGATGCCAGCCTGGCGCGCAAGTTCCCATTCACCGAACGGATCGGCCTGACATTCAAGGCCGAATACTTCAATCTGCTGAACCACCTCAACCTCGGTGACCCCGGAACCACGGTGGGTTCGTCGCTCGGCAAAATTACCAGCACCAGTCCCCAGAACTGGACCGGCGGGGCTCCGCAGAACGATCCGCGCATCGCGCAGTTGTCGTTGAAGCTGGCCTTTTAAAATTCGCCGGCCGGCGGTGCGGCTGGGCTGGCCGCACCGCGCGCCGGCGCTAGATTCTCTCGATTGTGCGTACAAAATGTTGGCTCGCCGCCGCAATTCGCTCCCGATCCAGCGGCCCATACCGCGGCCGGGTTGGCCCATGCCGGCTTAACGTGAGCGAACGGGAAGACCATTGCATGAGCGCCGAATCTGGTTGGGGACCGCGCAAGCAGTTTCCGGGACTGCTGGCGGCAGCGTGCCTCGCGGTCTCAGCCGCGAGCGCGGGGCCGCAGCCGGCAGGCCAGACGGCGGCGATCGCCTATCGCAATCCCATCCTTTTCGCCGACTACTCCGATCCCGACGTGATCCGCGACGGCGCGAATTACTATCTGGTCGCTTCCACCTTTCATTTCGTGCCCGGCATTCCCATTCTGCAGTCCACTGACCTGGTGCATTGGACCATCGTGGGCCACGTGGTACAGCGCATGACCATGGACCCGCGCTACAGCATGATCGGCGGCAACCGTTACGGCAAGGGAGTGTGGGCGCCGTCCATCCGCAAGCACCACGGCCTCTTCTACGTTTACTTTCCCACGCCGAGCGAAGGAATCTTCGTAAGCACCGCGGCCAGGATCACCGGACCGTGGAGCGCTCCCGCGGTGGTGATGGCCCAGGCCGGCCTCGAGGACCCCTGCCCGTTCTGGGACGACGACGGCCGCGCCTACCTCATCCACTCCAAGACCGGCGCGGGTCCGCTGATTCTGCATCGCATGTCCGCGGATGGCAAGCACGTGCTCGACGCAGGCAAGGTCATCGTCCAGGACCCCGAGCACCTGCCGGTTCTCGAAGGCCCGAAGTTATACAAGCGCCGCGGCTACTATTACATCTTTGCGCCCTTCGGCGGCGTGGGCGCGGGCGCGCAGGCGGTGTTGCGCTCGCGCAATCTTTACGGTCCCTACGAACAGCGGGTGGTGCTGGCGCAGGGCTCGACCAACATCAACGGGCCGCATCAGGGAGCCTATGTGGAAACCCCCGGCGGCGAAGGCTGGTTCGTCCACTTCCAGTCCGATGGAGCGCACGGCCGCATTGTTCACCTCGAACCCGTGCGCTGGCAGGACGACTGGCCCATCGTCGGCGAAGATCCGCGCGGCAATGGCCGGGACGGCGAAGACCCCGGACAACCCGCGCCCTCCGGCCCCATTCCGGTTCATCTTCGTGAAGCCTCCGAGCAGCGCCCGCAAACCTCGGACAATTTCAATGCCGCCCAGCTCGCGCCGCAATGGGAGTGGAACCACAATCCGGACGATGCGCACTGGTCCCTGCGCGCGCGGCCCGGCTATCTGCGCCTGATTCCCATGCCCGCCGGCGGCCTGCTCTCCGCGCGCAACACGCTTACCCAGTGCATGCAGGACAATTCTTTCGAATTCACAGTCCGCCTCGACCTTGCCCAGATGAAGAGCGGCGTGCACACCGGCCTGGCCATGTTCGAGAAATCCGCCAGCGGAGTTGAAGTGGTGCAAACCGGCAGCCAGCGCCGCTTGAGTTTCTTTCACCTGCAGGAGCGCATCGCCGGACCTCAAGTCACGCAAACCATCCTCCAGCTTCGCGTGCGCGTCGACGGCGACCAGGCCCGCTACTCCTACAGTCTCGATGACGGCGAATCCTTCCATCAGCTCGGAGCGACCGCGCAGATCCGGTTCAGCTGGTGGAAAGGCTCGCGGCCCTCGCTGTTCGCCTATTCCACCCAGGACCCCGCCGGTATGGAAGCCGCCGGCGCTGGGGCCATCGACTTCGATTGGGCCCGCTATGAGCCGCTGGGCGCAAATCCCTGGTAAGCGGGGGCTTGGTCTGCAATGATTGCCGTATGAGACCGCATTCCGCTCTGCCGACGCGCCGCCGCTTCATCGCTCAGGGATCGACGGCCGCGGTGTCGCTTCTCGCCGGCTGCGCGCATCGCGCGCAGAGCCGCGCCGGACTGCTCGGCTCCTATCACGATGTATCCGGCTCGCGATCGCTGATCGCGCACGCCCGGCGCCACGGTCTGGTCTTCGGCTCCGCGGTCATCGTCCGCAATGTGCAGAACGATTCCGACTTTGCCGAGCTCATCCGCGAGCAATGCGGCATCGTCGTTCCCGCCAACGAGCTCAAGTGGGTCGCGCTGCGTCCCACGCCCGACGGCTACGACTTTGCCCGGCCCGACTTTCTGCTCAAATTTGCCGAAGACAACCGCATGCTCATGCGCGGACACAATCTCTGCTGGCATGAGTCCGTGCCGGCGTGGATCAGGACTCCTGAGAACAGCCCCAACACGCGCCGGTTCTTCGTCGATCACATCGCCACGGTCTGCAAACACTACGCCGGCAGGCTGCAGTCGTGGGACGTGGTGAACGAGGCCATTCAGCCCGGCGACGGCCTGCCCGGCGGCCTCAGAAAGTCTTTCTGGTACGAGCAAATGGGGCCGGAGTACATCGAGCTTGCGTTCCGCACCGCGCGCGCCGCCGACCCCCACGCGCGCCTCACCTACAACGATTACGGCGTCGAGGCCGAGAACGAAGCGGACGCCGAGCGCCGCCGCCGCATTCTCGAGCTGCTGCGCGATTTGAAGAAGCGCGATGTGCCGCTCGACGCGGTCGGCATTCAGAGCCATATCGCGGCCGGTCCGGAGCAGAAATTCGGCCAGGGCCTCGCGGATTATATGCAGGCCATTCGCCAGTTGGGCCTTGAAATCTACCTCACCGAGCTCGACGTCAACGAGGACGATATCGCCACCGGCGATCCTGCCCAGCGGGATGCGATCGTTGCGCGCACCTACTCCGACTATCTGCGCGTAGCCCTTGCCAATCCGGCCGTCAAGCTCGTGCTCACCTGGGATCTGAGCGATCGCTTCACCTGGCTGAACTACGGTCCCACGCATCGCCGCAAGCAGCCCGATCGGGCGCAGCGCTCGCTGCCCTTTGACCGCGACTATCGCCCCAAGGAGGCCTTCTTCGCCCTGCGCGACAGCTTCGACCGCAGAGGATCGATCGCATGACCCTCCTGGAGTTTTGAAAGGGCACGGCTTCACAGCTTGGTGAAAGTCTCGACATGTCGCGCGCTTTGTATCAGGGCACGACTTTAGTTGCAATAACTTGCTTGACTCACAATTTGGTTTACCCCAGGGGCCTGCATGCTTTCTTTGGAGCATGGGCAAGGATATCGGTATGCGCAAGGTGAAGTACTTCGTTGCAAACAGCCTCGACGGGTTCATATCTCGCGCAGATGGAAGTGTCGATTGGCTCTTTATGGATCAGGACTATGGCATGTCCAGCTTTTTCGCGTCCGTAGATGTGGCTGTCATGGGGCGCAAGACCTACGACAAGATACAGGAACTGGCACCCGGACAAGCTTTCTCCCGAACTACCAGCGAGTATGTGTTTTCGCGAACCCGGCCGTCTGGAATGGTGGGAAACACGACATTTCTGAACGAGCCGATTGGTTCATGGCTCGATCGAACCAGGCAGCAGCCGGGAAAGGACATCTGGCTTGTGGGCGGCGGTGAATTGGTGCGTGCGTTTCTACAAGAGCACCTCATGGATGAAGTCGGGCTGACGATTCATCCGCGCTTGCTTGGCGCAGGTGTTCCATTGTTTCCAGCGCCATACCCAGAAACCGAGCTTCGGTTGATTAGCTGCAAGGAATACGAAACGGGCTTGGTCCAGGTGTTCTATAGCGTCAAACGCTAATCGTTCGCTCGTTTGGTGAGTCGAGTAAATTGTTGCCACTTTAGTCGTGCCGAACAGGGCCGCTAAAAGAGCGGGCTTCAGCCCCTGTGGGACATTGCCCGCTGAAAGAACATTCTCTATGGAGCCAGCTCCGGTACTTAAGACACGCCTGCGCCCGCTCCCGCAGTTCCCGCGCAACCCTCATCATTTAACCTGAATATGCGAGCCGATTCTCACCGTCATGCCCCATACCATCTCCCGAGCACGAGCCGGAATTCAGCGGCACAATCAATGGCTTTTGCTAATAGCCGCCTTCAAGTTCGCCCAGGCGCTTCTGTTCGTCGCCATCGGCGTCGGCGCGCACCGCCTGCTCCACAAAGACCTCGCCGATATACTCACCACCCTCGCCGACCATCTCCGCTTCAACTCCGAGTCGCGCCTGGTCAATTTTCTGCTGGAGAAAGCCTCGCTGGTCCACGATCCGCAACTGCGCCGCATCGGCCTGGCGGCCTTCTGTTACGCCGGCCTCTGCATTACCGAAGGCCTGGGCCTTTATCTTGAGAAGGCCTGGGGCGAATTCCTCACCCTTGCCATCACCATTTCGTTTCTGCCCTGGGAGATTCACGAGATCGTCCGCCGCATCACCTGGCCGCGCGTCGGCCTGCTCACCATCAACGTCCTGGTGTTCTTCTATCTCGTCAAGCTGGTGGTCGAGCAAGGCCGCCAAAGGGTCCATCGCACCGGCAAAAAATAACCCCGCCGCGCCGTCCTTCAGGTTCACTGCACACTTCAGGTCCACGATGTCCGCGTTGTGCTGGTTCTCGACCGGCAGCGAGAAACAGACCGGGCCCACAATGCGCACGTAAACTCCGGCGTCGCCGAAGCTCCTGCCGCCCAGCACTTCCTGGCGCGAGGTCACCTCTACGCGCACCACGCGCGCATCCACGGGCGGCGCGCAGAGCACCGGCATCAGGAGCAGGCAACACCCGGCAAGCTTGATTCGCATGCGCCGAAAAACACCACGCCCTCCGCCCCAAACCGCCTGATTCCAAAAGCCAACGGCTCAAGTGAGGTCCTGCGCGAATCGCAGCCCGGACCGGCAGGATGCTTCGGGCTGGAGTTCGGAAGCAAATTGGTTTGAATACCCTAATGCTTTCCCGGCGGTTGCCGATATCTTTCCCAGGCCGAATTTAGTCACCTGAATTCTAGGTGACTTCAGTCATTCATTGGTAACCCTTGTCATCTCGCGAAATGATTACTTTCAGGAAACACTCAGCTATCGGGACCGCAAGGCACATGAGCCCAGAAATCGTAATACCGAACCTTTTTCCCCAGCGTGCAATCAAGCCATCGGCCCTCCGGGCGGTGCTTGCGTTTCTGCTGCTGGCGGCCAACCTGCCGTTTGCCTTCTGCCAGTTAAATCCCAGGCCCCCACTCACCTCCGGTCCGGCCGGCGTCATGCTCATTGCCACGCTCGAGTCGCTCACCATGGGCGCCACGCCTACTTCCTTCACGCTCCCGCAAGCGCCGGACTCCGCTCCCCGGAGCTTGCACCCGGTTTCGATCACCACGCACTGGGCCATACCGTCCAACCTGACCACCATCCGGGTTGCCGGCTATCTTCAGGATGGATTGCGTACCTCGAGTCCCGGCGGCGCCGTTCCCACCGCCATTCCCACGGCTGCGGTTCGAGGGCAGATGGCAACCGGAATCCCGGATGCCTTCACCTCATTTAGTGAAAACGCCGGCTTTGAGCCGGGTGTGGCGGGATTGACGCTCCTGGCTCAGTCCTCCGGCAATACCAACCTGCCCGTAACCCGGACCGATGACCTGAACCTTGAAATCGACCGAAACAGCATCGCCGGCAAACCAACCGCCGGCTATACCGGAGTCCTGAATTTAGTAGTGCAAGCCCTTTAGATTAAATACGATAAGCTTCCCATCCGGAACCGGCCGCCCGCCTGCAATCCGGTCCTTGCGCGGCCGGGAAAATCCAAGCAGCCGGCAGCGCCAAAGCGAGCAGTAAAACTTTAGTAACGATTACTTGCCTTCCAGCGGTCACTCGAAACCGAACACCAGAGCCCTGCCCCCCGGACCGAAGTCGTAAAGCGCATCCCCCTCTGTGCGATTCATTTACGGGCTGGTCGCGCTACCATAAATCCAACTTGGCACCACATTTAGAGTTGCCGCCGGTAGTCCGATTCCGATTGCAGGTCTGTGTTCGATGCCACATAAATCTAACACTTAGGAGCTTTCTACATGTCACACCGTATTTTGAATCTCCCCCGTACGTTGGTGGTAGCGGTGGGTGTACTCACGCTGGCGGCGGCCCCGGCAGCGTTTTGCCAGGCCCTCAACTCCAACACGGCATCCGTTTCTCTTACTGCAACGTTGAACGAATCGCTCACGGTTGCGGCCACACCCTCAGCGGTGACATTCGCCCTCGTCTCCGGCGGCACGGCTACCGGCAGCGCGCCTGTGGCGATGACCACCACCTGGGTTATGAACGCGAGCCGGGCTACCGTTACGTTGACGGGCTATTTCTCCAGCGCAACCGCGGCTCTTACCAGCGGCGGCAGCTCGCCGGTGAATATTCCCACCTCTGAAGTGCTCGGCCAGGTGACCACGGGAGCGCCGACCACCTATACGGCCTTCACGCAGACGCCGGCGACCGGCGGAGTGGGCGTAACCGGAGCCAGCCTGGTGTTGGTCTCGCAGGCCATCACCGCGGCAAACCGCGCTTCCACCCGGTCCGATAACCTGAACCTCGAAATCAACCTGGCCAGCCAGACTCAACTGCCCGCTGGCACCTACACGGGCACGCTGAACCTGCAGGCGCAGGCTCTCTAAAGCATTTATTCTTCCGCTGCAGTTCGGAACCGATGCTGAGGGGTGGCAATCTCTGCGGAGATTGCCACCTGCCGGGTGCGGAGACGGCTGGACCGGAGGAAAAATGTATAGGCACAGTGCGCGCCTTCGCGGCGAAACGTTGTCCCGGTTAAGGAGGGTCACGGTTGTGCGGTTTTCAAAGTTGATTGGCCTCGTCCTGCTCTTCTCCGGTTGCTGCGCGTTCGCTCAAACCGTATCGCCGGTGATTGTGGAATACAAGGCCAGGGCGCAGGGAAGATTTGCTCTCACCAACAATACCCTCACGCCCATGGCCGTAGTGCTGGAACCGAAAAGCTTCAGCATTGCGCCGGATGGGAACGGGCAATACCGGCCTCTCGATGCCGGCATTCATCTCCAGCTTTCCGCCATGAGCTTCAGGATCGACCCCGGCCAGACCTATTACGTGTTCTACAAGGCCACGGCCGACAAGCTTCCGGCCTGGTTCACGGTCTACTCCGTCTTCTCGTCGTTGCAGTACACCGGCGGGCTGGACGTGCGGATCCTGCTTCCGCACACGGTTTACATCAACCCCAAAAAGCCGCTCGGTCCTGAGGCTGTTCGCCTGGACAAGGGCGAATACAACGACAAAACCAACAAGGTGGAGCTGGAGCTTGAAAACCCCGGCCCCGATCTCGAGCGCGTGCAGGAAGTGCTCATCACCGGCGGCGACAAAACGGCGACCGCGGCCGGATTTCCGCTGCTGCCCGGCGCGCACCGCACTGTGGAAGTGACGTGGAGCGAAGCGCAGCCGCCGTTGGCAGTCTCAGTCCGGCTCGAGCGCACCACGCTCAACGAGCCCCTTGCAATGGTTGTCCCGTAGTTGTTTTTTTGATTTGGACGGCGCACTCGGATGCGATCTCTCTCGTGGGTTTTTCTTATCGCGGTATTCATCCCGGACTTGCATGGCCAGGTATTCGAGGTTAACGGCGGATCCTCCAGCCTCTATCAGGCCCAGGGTGGAACTATCTCAGCCCGCGGATCGAGCTACGACGCATCGCTGGGCGCCGGCATTGTGGCCGGCCGCTTTGTGGGCGGAGCCAATCTCACCAAGATGGTGGGAAAATCCACGTATATCCTCGGCGACGACTATATTCGCTTTCTTCTGCCCACCGATATCTTCGACACCAGCCATTACCTGATCGCTCTCGGCGCCGGAGTCAAAACCACGGTCCACAACACTGACATCTTCGCTCTCGCCGGAGCCACATCGAACGATTTCTCGAGCCCGCTCTTTGAAGGCGTGCGCGCCGAAAGCCCGGCCGGCATTGTGTTCGTGAAAAAGCAGATCCTGCCCCAGCTTCAGCTCTCTTCGAATATGGTCTTTTCCAACCAGACCACCGCCATTCAAAGCCTGGATTGGCATCCGGCCGAACACTTGAAGATCGCGGCCTCGGGCGGCGTGGGAGCCAACCAGCCCTATGGCGCCGCCAGCCTCGATTACCTCTCCACCAAGGTCGATGTGATGGCAGCGTATATTGAAGCCGGAAGCCAATTTCATCGGGTCGCCGTCGATACGCCGCTCTTGAGCGAGCCCGACCGGGAGAATGTGATGGTCACGGTGAAGCCGTCGAAGTTCTTCAGTTTCGGCGGCGGCCGGCAGAACTTCCTCACGCCGGTCGGCAATTCCACTGCGAATGTGCGCAGCAGCGTCGATCAGGCTTCGGGAAATCTCCAGGTTGCGGGCGCCGCATTGACGGCGTCCTTCTTTCATTCCAGCTACCTGGGCGTCTCGAACGACGCCACCGCTTATACCGCGTCCAGGGCCTTTCTTTCCCGCATCCATACCACCACCAGCTATCTTGAGAGCCGCCCCAGCAATGCCGCCAAGGTTACATCCCTCATCTCCAATATCACGGAGAGCCTGACCCCGCGGCTGGATGCCACCGAGCTGATCAGCTGGTCGAAGGGACAAACGACGGTCTCCTTCGGCGGCGCGTTTCTCTCCAATATTGCCTCGGTGAGCGCCGAGTACCAGACCTATTACATTCCGGAGCGCAACGCGCAGCCGTTCGAGCAGGCGCTCATCCTCGACGTGCAGCTTCATCTCATCCGCGGGCTCACGCTGCACGGCGCCACGTTTGTAGCCCCGGACGGCAGCCTGCGCTACACCGCCGATTCGCAGACCATCATGACCCGGCAAGGTTCGGGCGCCGCCGACAACGGGGGCAGCTTGCTCGATCGCGCGGCCATCGGATCCCAGGTGCTGCGCGGCACGGTGGCCGATGCCGCGGGACATCCCATCGCCGGCGCCGCGCTGATGTTCGACCAGTTGCTGGTTTATACAGACGACGATGGAGCGTTCCTGGTGCGGGAACGGAAACCGCACACGCACCAGTTGAAGGTCCTGGTGGATCAGTTTCTAGGCGGCGGCGTCTACCGCGTGGTCACCGCGCCGGCCACGGTCAAGAGCGACGACGAATCGAGCGCGCCCGAGACCGCGATTGTTGTGGAACGGCTGGAAACCGCGGTTCGATAGGGGTTGGAATGCGCAAGACGCTGAGACACGGGTTTCTCTTCGGCTGGTTCATTGGCTTTGTGTGTGCGGCCGCGCATGCGCAGGCGGTTCGTGTCGGAAGGCCTCAGGCGGCGGTCACTCCGGATACCGCGGTGAGTTCGCTCTCGATCAGCGCCAGCCCATCGTCGGTCAGCTTTCATCTGGTATCGAAGGGAACGGCCACCGGCTCCAGTGCCGTCGAGATCACCACAACCTGGGGCGGCACCATGTGCCGCTCTACCTGCACCCTTAACCTCTACGGCTATTTTTTGAGCGCCACCGCTGCTCTCGCCGGCGGCTCGCCGGTCGTCGACATTCCTTCTTCTGAAGTCCTCGGCCGGGTGACCACCGGGACGCCAACCACCTACACCGCGTTTACGCAAAGCAACCCGCTCGGCGGCTCCGGAGCAAGTCTTCTGCTGGTGAAGGAGACCTTCCACCCGAGCACCGGCGGAGGCTCCCGCACCGATGCCCTCAGCCTCGAAATCAATCTCGCCAACCAGCCGCAGCTCCCGGCCGGAACGTACAGCGGCACTTTGTATATCGAGGCCCAGTCGCTATAAGAAACCGCTGCGCCAAACCATCGAGAATCCATCAAAAATAGAGTTCTTCGCTTTTTGTTCACCTAACATACAACTTTAGTCTCTGTCCAGCCTCTGAACCAAAATCATAAACACAACATATTGTGGTGTCTGTCCGGCCGGGTTCTATTAGAGGAATTTCCCACAACCGCCTTATTTTTGCGCGATTTTCCCGCGATTTTCCCCTTGGCGCGAGCGAAGAATGGCGCTACTATCGGTCGTGGGTGGTACTTTTTGGAGTTGAGTGGAGTCCAGAGGAGCCAATCAACCCCTCTCCACCTTCATCTCCAGTGTACTTCCTTTTGGCTCCTCTCAATCCGGTTCTCAGGCTGGTGGGCCCGACAAGGGGATCAGCCTGAGCAACTGGGGGCACATTCCCCACCGGCTTGACGGCGGGTTCGGGAATGGTCTCAGGGCCTGGAACGAATAGATCGTACCGCGGTCAAGGATGCGCAGCCAGCCGCGAAAAGTAGAAGAGGCAAGCAGATGTTTCGCGGCAACCATCCGGCCAAAGTCGATGAAAAAGGACGACTTAAGCTACCTTCTGCCTTCAAGCAGCTCCTTGATGCCCAGCACGTGACCCAGTTTTACATCACCTCGACGGACGGCGCCAAGGCCGACATCTGGCCGCTGCCGGTGTGGGAAAAACTGGAAGGGAAACTGGCCGAGTTCAGCACCATGAACGACGCCGTGGAAAAGTATTTGAGCCTGACCGGCTACTACGGCCAACAGGTGGAGATGGATAACCAGACGCGCGTGCTGCTGCCGCAGATTCTGCGGGGCACGGCCAAGCTGGATGCGGAGGTGGTGGTCATGGGCAAGATCGACCACCTGGAAGTCCACAACCAGGCCACGTTTGAAGCCAATTTGCCCGCGAACTCTCTCACCCCGGACGATCGCCGGTCGGTAGCCGCGATTCTCAACGGGCGGAGTTCGGGTTAGTCCCCTCAGGGGGAGCGCATGACCGGCCTTGAAGCGCGCCATGTGCCAGTTCTTTTTGAAGTAGCACTCGATTTTCTCCGCATTCGCCCCGACGGCACGTATGCGGACTGCACGCTCGGCCTTGCTGGACACGCCGAAGGGATTGCGCGGCGCCTGGGCCCCGCGGGGCGGCTGATTGGATTCGACCGCGACCCGGAGGCGCTCGAACTGGCGCAGGCGAGGCTCGACAGGGTTTGCGGCGAGATGGCCAGCCAGGCGCCGCAAGTGACGCTGATCGGCGAGGCCTTCAGTTCGATCGCGCGGCGCGTGGAGCCGGCGTCGCTGGACGGTTTGCTGGCCGACTTCGGCGTAAGCAGCCTGCAGTTCGACCAGGCGCGCAGAGGTTTCAGTTTTCAGGCGGACGGCCCCGTGGACATGCGCATGGACACGCGCAGCGGGCCAACCGCCGGACAAGTGGTGAATGAGATGAGCGAGCGCGAGCTGGCAAATCTCATTTACGAATACGGTGAGGAAAGGAGGTCGCGGACAGTCGCCAGAGCCATTGTGCGGGGGCGGCCGGTTACATCCACGGGGCAATTGGCCCGGATCGTAGCCTCAGCCGTCCCGCCAATGAAACATCTGCATCCGGCGACCCGCACGTTTCAGGCTCTCCGCATTTACGTCAATCGCGAGCTCGAAGAAATCCGGGCATTGCTTGAGGCCGCACCGCAGTTGCTTAAGCCCTCCGCACGGCTCGTCGTCATCAGCTTTCATTCTCTTGAAGACCGCATCGCGAAAGACAGCATCCGGGAGGGCGCACGGCAGGGAATCTGGAATGTCTTGACCAGAAAACCGGTCACGGCCGGCGAGCAAGAGATCGAATTGAATCCCCGCTCGCGCAGCGCGAAGCTGAGAGCGGCGGAAAGAACAGCTTCTAGCTGCTAGCTTTTGGCTTCCAGCTTTCGAGCGCGGGCAACACTGGTTTTTTGGAGAAGGCGGCAGCAAGGGGAACAAGTTCATTTTTGGCGAGAACGGAGCCAGAGGCTAGGAGCTAGAAGCTGAAAGCTCGGGAGAACGAACCATGGCGGCATGCACCACAACTTATTTCGAAGCCGGCCGAAGCTGGACCGCGCGGGTTGCCGAGCGCAACGCCGAGTTGCTGGCGCAGCAGGCGCTGCGCAGGCGGCGGGTGCGCACGCCGGAGTTCTACTTCGTCAAGCACTTCGACAATTCGCGCCTGGTCAAGGCGGCCGATCCGGTTCGGGTGCGCGAGATGCGCGTCTTCTCCGCTGCCGTCGCCGTGCTCTTCTCGCTCATCATGATTTACGGGCTGCAGCACTTTTACGCTATCGAGAGCAGCTATCGCGTAGAGAGCGAGAAACAGGCCCTCGAGCAGTTGCGCGAGCAGAATCGCCAGTTGCGCCTGTCGGAGGCAGAGCTGGAAGAACCGGGCCGCATTGACGGCCTGGCCCGCCAGCTCGGCCTGGCAGCGCCCGCGCCGGGTCAGGTGGTGCATCCCAATGCAGCTCCGGCCGGCAGCGGTCCGGTGCTGGCGCAGATCACGCCTCCGCCTCCGGCCGTGCGGTGAAAGAGCAACTACTAGCTTCTAGCTTTCAGCTTCTAGCTTGAAGACGCGTGCAAAAGGCTCTTAGCCAAAATCGACGGCTTCTTCAGTCAGGAAGGGAAGACGGACTGAATGCGGTGAGGAGTCAAAAGCTAGAGGCTAGGAGCTAGAAGCTGGAGGCTAGAAGCTAAGAACGCATTATGGCCACCGCCGTTCGTGCCATCCGCAGCCGCGTCACCACGCCGCGCGCCGTTCCCTTGCGGCGGAGGCGCTTCTGGCTCATCTGTCTCTTTTTTCTTGTTTGGGCCTGCGCCATCGCAGGCCGCCTGTTCTGGCTGCAGATCGTGCGCCACAAGGAATACGTGGAGCGCGCCGAAAAGCAGCAGCAGCGCACCTTTGAGGTCGCTCCCCGGCGCGGCGTCCTGTACGACCGCAACCTCCACGAACTGGCCATGACCGTGCTCGTCGACTCCATCTACGCCGACCCCAGCGAGATCGAAGACAAGCAGGCCGCGGCGCGCACTCTTTCTGCGATTGCGCACACCGACCCCGAAGACGCC
Organism: uncultured Acidobacteriaceae bacterium; assembly: GCA_963770555.1. Lineage (GTDB taxonomy): Bacteria > Acidobacteriota > Terriglobia > Terriglobales > Acidobacteriaceae > Telmatobacter. Next base: position 1,189,264 of record CAVYQC010000004.1, on the reverse strand, counting down.
CGCACCACCGAGAAGGCGATCGCCGAGCGCCTGAATGCAGGCCACAACTTTGCCTGGGTTGCGCGGCGCGTCACGCCCGCCGTGGCCGCCCAGGTCCGCGCGCTCAACATGAAGGGAATCTATTTCCAGAAGGAGTTCGAGCGCTTCTATCCCGATAACCAGATCGCCGCCCAGGTGCTCGGGTACGTGGGCGTGGACGATAACGGCCTGGGCGGACTGGAAGAAAAATTCGACGCCGACCTGCACGGCGTTCCCGGCGAGATGTACGCCGCCATGGACGCGCGCCGCAAGGTCCTTGGCTCGACCGAGCGCGAGCCCGAAGCCGGCCGCAACCTGGTGCTCACCATCGACGAGAACATTCAGTTCATGGCCGAGAAGGCGCTGGACCACGCCATGGAAAAAACCCAGGCGATCAACGGCACGGTGGTGGTGCAGGATGTCCACACCGGGCAGATTCTCGCCCTCGCCATCCGGCCCACCTTCAATCCCAACCAGTTTCGCCACACCACTCCCGCGCTCTTGCGCGATCACGCGGTCAGCGACGTCTACGAGCCCGGTTCGGTGTTCAAGCTGGTCACCTACTCCACCGCGCTCGATCAAGGCACGGTCAAGCCGGACGACACGATCGACTGCCAGGGCGGGAAAATTACTTTGGCAGGCCGCGTAATCCACGACAATCAAGGCGAACATTACGGAGTGATTCCCGTCCATCAGGCGCTTGAGGTGTCAAGCGACGTGGCCGCCGTCAAGCTTGCACTCCGGGTTGGCCCCGACCGCTTCTACCAGTACATTCGCAGCTTCGGCTTCGGCTCCCGCTCCGGCATCGAGCTGCCCGGTGAGACGCGCGGCCTGCTCCTGCCGGTGAAGTGCCCCGATCCCTCCACCATCCACTCGCGCTCCAGAGTACCCAGATGCTGGGGTCCGACTTCGATCGGCTCCATCGCCATCGGCCAGGAGGTTGCGGTCACGCCGCTGCAACTGGTCACGATGGTTTCGACCATCGCCAACGGCGGCGTCTATCTTCCTCCGCATATTCTGATGCAGGAGCCGAGCCCTCCCGCGAATCCCAACCAAAACGCTGCCGCACCGCAGGTGCCACCGCAGGTGGCGCAGGTGGCCGTCCCCTTCAAGCCCGGCGGCGACATTCCCGATCCGCTGCCCGCCGGCGCGCATCGCGTCATCTCCACGCTCACCGCGGCCGAGATGCGCCAGATGATGGAGGGCGTAGTGCTGTTCGGCACCGGCAAGCCCGCGCAGCTCAACGGCTACTCGTCCGCAGGCAAAACCGGCACCGCGCAAAAAATCGATCCCAGGACGCACCTCTATTCGAAGACCATGCACATTGCGTCCTTCGCGGGTTTCGCGCCGGTCAACAATCCGGTCATCTCCGTGGCCGTGGTCATGGACTCGCCCAAGGGCGACTACTACGGCACCGCGGTTTCCGCGCCCATCTTTGCCGAGGTGGCGCAGCAGGTGCTCGAATATCTCGGCGTCCCGCACGACATCGATCTGAAGCCGCCCACGACGGCCGCGAAGAAGGAAGCGCCCGTCACGGAAGACGACTCCGCTCCGCCACAGGAAGACATTCAAGCACTCTACGAGGCCGCCAACGACCTGCCCAGCGACGACCCGCAGAGCGCCGCGGCCAGTCAACCGGCCACTGCCGTCGCATCGAGCGCCTCACCGCCCGCTCCATCCCCAGGCACTCCGGCCAACACGCAGGCAGGCGGCATTTCTCCGCGGCCCGCTGCCATCGCGCCGCCATCTGCGGTGCAACCTTCCGGCAACGCCGCGCAGTCAGGAACCACAACCATCCAGCTTCCTGACGCCAACCAACTCCGCGTTCCTTCGCTGCTCGGCCTGCCCGTCCGACAAGTGATCGAGCAAGCCGGCGCCGCAGGGCTTGAGGTTGAAATCACCGGAAGCGGAATCTGCAACGAACAAGCCCCCGCACCCGGCGCAATGGTTGCGCCCGGAACGAAGATCGTGGTGCGCTGCGCGCGGTAAACGCGCCGTAAATCTCGCCGGTCCCTGCGCGCCGCAATCTACAATCAACCACAGCATGAACTGGAACGATCTCATCCAGGAAATCGCCGCGGTTGGCTCCGGTGGCGCATCGGGCGCGCCCATCGCCGGCATCGAGTACGACTCGCGCCGCGTGCGCCCCGGCTCGGTCTTCGTGGCCATGAAAGGCGGCTCGACCGACGGCAATCGCTACGTCGAAAAATCCATCGCGGCCGGCGCACTCGGCATCATCACCGACTCCGCGCAGACCTTCGATCATCTGCTCGTCTTCAATCCCGGCCTCCCCGTCCTCGAAGTCGAGCACGGACGGCGCGCGCTCGCGCAGGCTTCGGCCGCGTTCTTCGGCCATCCCGAACGCAAGCTCGCCGCCACCGGAATTACCGGCACCAACGGCAAGACAACCACCGCCTTCCTCATGGAATCGCTGCTCAACGCGGCCTCGCGCATGACGGTTCTTGTCGGGACCATCGAGTATCACGTGGCCGGCGAAGTGCGTCCCTCCGCGCACACCACGCCCGAATCGCGCGACCTCTTCGAGCTGATGGCGGAAGGCGCGGCGCGCGGCGCCACCGAGCTGGTCACGGAAGTTTCAAGCCACGCCCTCGACCAGGGCCGCGCCGCCGGAATCGGCTTCGACGTGGCCGTCTTCACCAATCTCACCCGCGACCACCTCGACTACCACCAGACCATGGAGAATTATTTCGCCGTCAAGCGCCTGCTCTTCGACGGTACTCGCTATCCGGCTCCGCGCGTAGCCGTGATCAACGCGAACGATCCGCGCGCCGAAGAGCTCGCCTGCGCGGCGCGCAACGCGGGCGCCGCAATTTGCACCTATGGAATTGGAAAAGGCGAATGGCGCGCCGCCAGCTGCTCCCTCACGCCTTCGGGAGCGATCCTCGATCTCGAAACGCCTACGGGCTCGGCGCGCGTTGCCTCGCGTCTGGCCGGCGAAGTGAACGTCCTCAACCTGCTCGCCGCACTCGCTGCGGCTCATGCGCGCGGCGTCTCTTTTACCGATCTGGTTGCGGCCGCGCCCCGGCTCAAACCCGTTCCCGGCCGCTTCCAGCCTGTCGACGCCGGCCAGCCCTTCACCGTGATCGTGGACTACGCGCACACCGACGATGCCCTGCGCAATTTGACCGCGCTGGCGCGCCAGATGACGGCGCAAAACCGCCAACGCGTCATTACTCTCTTCGGCTGCGGAGGCGATCGCGACCGCACCAAGCGCCCTCGCATGGGCCAGGCCGCGGGTGAGGGAAGCGATTTCGTGGTAGCCACCAGCGACAATCCCCGCTCTGAAGATCCACGCGCGATTCTTGCCGAGATCGAGCCCGGACTGAAGGCCGCGGGCGTCCAATACATCGTCGAACCGGATCGGGCCGCGGCCATTCGTCTCGCGCTTGAGGCGGCTCGGCCGGGCGACGTGGTGCTGCTGGCCGGCAAGGGACACGAGCGCGAGCAGATCCTCGCCGGCGGCGCCATTCCCTTCGATGACGCGGAGACTGCTCTTTCGACATTGTGCGAATTGGGTTATCGCGATTCGGGAACGGGCGGCGGTTTGGAGCGATGAAGAGGATTGCACAAATTTCGAATTCGCCGTATCGTGAGGGGCGATGAATCTGACGCTTGCAGAGGCGGCTATCGGAGCCTGTGCGGTGCTGGAAGCGCCGGCCAGCGTGACCAACGCAGGTGCGCTGGAGGTGAGCGGCTACTCCATCGACTCGCGCACCGTGCGGCCCGGCGAGCTGTTCTTCGCGGTACGCGGCGAGCGCCACGACGGCCACGACTTTGTCGTAGCCGCGCTGGCCGAGGGAGCCGCGGCCGCCGTGGTTTCGCGCGCCCGCGTGGCTTCGCTTCCTGACGCCGCGCTCATCAACCCCTTGCTCATCGCCGAGGATCCGCTGCTCGCGCTGCAAGCGCTGGCCGCGCACGTGCGCCGCCAGTGGGGCCGCCGCGTGGTCGCCGTTACCGGCTCGGCAGGCAAGACCACCACCAAGGAAGCCGCGGCCGCGGCGCTAGGCGCAAGATTCAACGTGCTCAAGTCGCAGGGCAATTTGAACAACCGCTTCGGCCTGCCGCTCGAACTGCTGCGCCTTACGCCCGAGCACGAAATCGCGGTGGTGGAGATGGGCATGAACCATCTCGGCGAAATCGAAGCGCTGGCGCGCATCGCCTCGCCCGATTGGGGAATTGTCACCAACGTGGGCAACGCGCACGTCGAGAATTTTGCCGAAGGACAGGCCGGTATTGCGCGCGCCAAATTCGAGCTGGTGGCCGCGCTGCCCGCAAACGGCGTGGCTTTCCTCAACTGCAGCGATGCTTACGTCTCGCAGTTTGGCCGCGATTTTCCCGGCCGCGTGGTCTACTTTGGCGACGGCCCCTGCGCCGATCCGCAGATTCTTTCAGCTACGGAAGATCTGGAGGGTCTGCACGTGCACTATCGCGCCGGCGAGCGCGAAGGCCGCTTCACGCTGAAGATGCTGGGCGCGCACAACGCAACCAACGCCATCGCCGGCCTGGCCGTCGCGCTGGAGGCGGGCGTCGATCTGGAGGCAGCGATTGACGCGCTTCAATCGCTCACTGCCGGCGACAAGCGCGGCCAGTTGATCGAGATCGCCGGCGCAACCATCCTGAACGACTCGTATAACTCCAACCCCGAGGCGCTGCGCTCCATGATCCAGACGCTCGCGCGCCGCCCGGCCGGCCGCCGCATTCTGGTGGCCGGTGAGATGCTCGAGCTGGGCGAGCACAGCCCCGCGCTTCATGCCGCCTGCGGCCGCTTCGCCGCCGAAGCCGGCCTCGATCTGGTCGCCGGCGTCCAGGGCAACGCCGAACATCTGGCTACGGCTGCCTGCGCGGCGGGCATTGCTTCCGTCTTTTTGCCTGACGCCGAAGCCGCAGGACGGTGGCTCGTACAGAATCTTCGCTCCGGCGACCAGATCTTAATCAAAGGCTCGCGCGGCGTTCATCTGGAGCGCGCCATCGATGTGGTTCGAAATCAACTCGCACCGGCCAAGGTCCAATGAAACCTCAAAAACTCTCCGGCAGTCTCGCGCTGCTTGCTCTGCTTCTGCTCGTCTCATGCGCAATCGCCGCGCCGCTCGCGGCCGCGCCCAATCCTGACTGGACTCGCCCCTTTCCGCCCTTCCGCATCGCGGGCAATCTCTATTACGTGGGCAGCGCGGACCTCGCGTCCTATCTCATCGTCACGCCCCAAGGCCTGATCCTCATCAACAGCAGCCTCGAGTCCTCGGTGCCCTTGATCCAGAAGAGCGTCGCGCAGCTCGGCTACCACTTCAGCGACATCAAGATTCTGCTCATCAGCCACGCGCACTCCGACCACTGCGCCGGCAGCGCACAAATCATCAAGCTCACGGGCGCGCAATATTTTGTGATGGACGCCGATGCGCCCGTCGTCGAGTCCGGCGGGCGAAGCGATTTTCAGTACGGCGCGGAGCCGGAGATGCGCTATCCGCCGGCGCACGTCGACCGCGTGCTGCACGACGGCGACACGGTGCGCCTGGGGAACACGGTCCTCACCGCGCATCTCACCGCGGGCCACACCAAAGGCACCACCACCTGGACACTCGACGAGCCGCAATCCGGCCAGAGCAGCGGCAGCCGCATGCTGCACGTGGTCATCGTCGGCAGTCCCAACGTGAACCCCGGGTACAAGCTGGTGAACAACACTGCGTATCCGCAGATCGCCGCCGATTACAAGCGTGGATTCGCGGTGCTCGCGTCGCTGCCCTGCGATATTTTTCTCGGGGCGCACGGCGGATATTTCGGATTGAAAGAGAAATATGCTCGCTGGACCCATGGCGACAAGAACGCCTTCATCGACCCCGACGGCTACAAGGCCTACATCGCGGACCGCGAGCAGGCTTTTGAAGCAGAATTGGAACGCCAGTCGGGAACGAAATAATCGATCACGCTTTCAACAGGGACGCGAGAATTGTTTCCGCGTGCGGCAAAGAAATGCCACGCAACAGAAACACCTTGCTGCGCGCCAGTTGGCCGGACTTAACTTCGATCGCACTCCTGGGCAAGGAAAACACCCCGGCGAGACATGCAATCAGCGCCGCGTTCGCGCGCCCTTCCGTCGGCGGCGCGTTCACCGCAATCCTGAGCTGAGCGGCCGCGCCCTCGCCGTGAATGCCTGTGACGGCGGTCTTCTTTGCGCCCGGCTGCGCACGCACCGCGAGCGTCACTCCATTCGAGGCCGCGCGCAGCATCATTCCCGCTCCGCTTGCGCCGGCTCCGGTTGCGGGCGGCGCGCGCCAAACAGCGCGGTGCCCACGCGAATCCGCGTCGCGCCCTCGGCGATCGCCAGCCGGAAGTCCCCGCTCATCCCCATCGAGAGCACGTCGAAGCTCAAGCGCGGATGAGCCTGCGCCCAACGGTCGCGCCACGCGCGCAGGCTGCGGAAGCAGGCGCGCGTCACATCCTCCGGCGCGCCCCACGGAGCGATGGTCATGAGACCGCGGGTTTCGAGGCGGGTAAAGTTCGGAAGAGCCTCCAGCAACCGCGCCATCTCCTCCGTTTCCGGCTCCAATCCGGTCTTGGTTTCTTCCCGGCTCAACTTTACTTCGATCAGCACCGGCAGGCGCTTCGCGCATTTGCCCGCCGCTTCGTTCAATCGCTCGGCCAGGCGCACAGAGTCAAGCGAGTCGATGCCGTCAAAAAGCTCGGCCGCGCGCACCGCCTTGTTGGACTGCAAGTGCCCGATCAGATGGACGCGGAGTCCCTTCCGCACCGCGCTCGTCCAAAGCTCCGCCGCACGCAGTGCTTTCTGCGCGAACTCCTGCACGCGATTTTCGCCGAAGAGCGTGAGCCCCAGCGCCGCTGCCCCGGCCAGCATCTCCGCGGGATGGGCCTTCGACACCGCCATCAGCTCCACCTCGCCGCGCGCGCGTCCCGCCGCGCGGCAGGCCGCGCCGATCGCTTCGTCGAGCTTTTCGAGATTCTCTTCGAGCGCGGTCATCGATAAGCAATTCCAAGCAGCGTCCACTCCACGGCAAGCCCAAGGCAGGCAAGCGCCGTGGCGATGCGCGCCGCCCTGGCAGCGGGTGCGTAGCTGGTTACCAGGCAGAACACGGCGCAAACCAGCACGGCGGCCAGGTTTCCTCCGGTGATGGCGTAGTGGGCCATGCCGTAAAGCGGGCCCACGAAGCGGAAGTTTGCCGCCGCCGCGAGAAACCAGAGCAGGCTGATGGCGGCAACGGAAAGAGCAATCAGGCTGCCGGCCTTCCCCGCGCCGCGATCCCTCGGCAGCCTGCGCCAGGCAAAGACAATCGGAATTGCCGGCGAGGCGAAGAGCGCCAGCCACGCGCAGTATCTCCAAAGGATGGTATCGCCCATGGCTTCTCCGCCGCGCTCAGCGTCCGCGCGCCTCGAGAAATTTTTCCGCCTCCAGCGCCGCCATGCAGCCCGAGCCGGCCGCGGTCACGGCCTGGCGGTAGCGCCGGTCCTGCACGTCGCCGCACGCAAACACGCCCGGCACCACGCGGCCCTCGTGCATGGTGAGCACATTGCCGGTGGTCTTGATGTAACCTTCGTCATCGAGATCGATCTGCCCGGCGAACATCTTGGCGTTGGGCTCATGGCCGATGCCCAGGAACAGCCCGTTCACCGCCAGCTCGCCGGCCTCGCCGTTCTTCACGTCGCGCAGGCGCAGCCCCTTCACTTCCTTCTCATCCACGCCCAGCACCTCTTCGATCACCGTGTTGGGGCGCAGCTCGATGGTCGAATGGGCAATGGCGCGCTCCAGCATGATCTTCGAGGCGCGGAAGGTCTCGCGCCGGTGCAGCAGCGTGACCTTGGTGGCAAAGCGGGTGAGAAACAGCGCCTCTTCCATCGCCGAGTCGCCGCCGCCCACCACCGCAATCTCCTTGCCGCGGAAGAAAAATCCGTCGCAGGTGGCGCAACTCGAAACCCCGTGCCCGATCAGCGCCTGCTCGCTCGGCAACCCCAGCCAGCGCGCGCTTGCGCCCGAGGCCACGATCAGCGTGCGCGCCGTGACCTCGCCCATCGACGTCTCCAGCCGGATGGGATGCGCGCCCACTTCGACCGTTTGCAAATGCGCATGCTCGAAGCTGGCTCCGAACCGCTCCGCCTGCTTCTTCATGTTGTCGATCAGCTCCGGCCCCTGAATCCCGTCCGGCCATCCGGGAAAGTTCTCCACCAGGGTGGTGATCGAAAGCTGGCCTCCGGGCTCGTGGCCCTCGAGCACCAGCGGTTTCAGCCCGGCGCGGGCGGTATAGATGGCCGCCGTAAGTCCGGCGCAGCCCGAGCCCAGTATCACTGTGTCGCGTATCTCGGTCATTTCGTTTCCCGTGTCGATTGTAGCCGCTGGCGCTCGGCCGTCCCACCCCGGTTCTTGGGTGCCCCATCCGCGCCGCGATTTCCCCGCCCGGGATAAGATGATCGGCATGGCGAATCTGACTCTTATCTACGGCCTGCGGCTGCTGCCCGAGGGCGAAGTCACCGGAATTCAGGACGCAACCATCAAGCTGGCCAACGGACACGAGGCCCACGTGACCATGCACACCATCGACGGCTCGCGCGACGAGATCGAGACCCAGCTGCGCCGCAGCCTGGACGCCTTCTTCGATTTCTATCCTGAGATCTGAGAAGCGCTGCCCGGGGTCCGGATCGCGATCCGAGCATGCGTCCGCACGGGCGCGCCATGCCGTGCGCGGGGTCCGGAAATAAGCTTCACGCCGCAGGTGTTTCCTTCTCGCTCGATGCCGCTGCCTCAAGAAAATCTAAATCTACATCGACCCGCAGCCCCTCTGCGCTGCGTTCCGGCATCCTCAAACTCCCAATTCATTAGAGAGCACTAATCTTATTGCCGCGAGATTGTGCGCGCTGTGCCGACAGCCGGGAAGCATAGCAGAACCTGCGCCCGGGAAGATCAGAATTCGTCAAGGCACGGTTGAAACATTGGAAATTTCTCATGTGAATCCTCTTTTGCTGGCTCCGCGCTTGCCCCCATCCCTCCCGTCGGAGGACTCACGTGTTTCCCGTTCTTGCCCTTTGCAGACGGCGCGCCCTGGCTCACCCGCGGCTCGCTTCGCTTGCCCTGGCGCTCGCGGCCCTCGCGCCCGCAGCCGCGGTGGCGGGCGGGCCCAAGTACGTGGCCGGCACCAGCTACTTCAATCCCGCCGTTCTGGGCCAGCCGGTTCACTGGGCCGGCGGCGAGGTGCATTACTACGTCGATCAGGGTCCTCTCAACTCATCCATCGGCAACCAGCAGGCCACGGCCATGGTGGACGCCGCGGCCGCGCTTTGGAGCGCCGTTCCCACCGCCGGCGTAACCCTGGTCGACCAGGGGCCGCTGAACGAAGACGTGAACGGCTCCAATATTCAGGTCAGCTCCACCGGCCAGATCATGGCGCCCTCCGACGTAACGCCCGCGTCCACCAATTTTCCGCTGGCGGTCATCTACGACGCCGACGGCTCGGTGACCGACGCCCTCTTCGGCGCCGGCGCCAGCCAGCCCGAAGCCTGCCAGGACAACGGCGTCTTCGTCTGGTTGGACAACATCCGTCCCGACGCGACCATCGCCCACGCCGTGATCCTGGTCAACGGCCTGTGCGCCGCCAACACCAACCTGACGGAGATGATGAGCTACGAGCTGGAGCGCGCCTTCGGCCGCGTGCTCGGCCTCGACTACGCGCAGGTCAATCCCGGCGCGCTCGAGAGCGGCGTGGCCGGCGGGGTGCAGGGCTGGCCGGTAATGCAGCCGCTGAGCGGCGTGTGCGGGCCGAGCGGCGGCGAGTGCCTTCCCGACCCCTCCTATCTGCGCTACGACGACATCGCCGCCCTCAACCGCATCTACCCCATTACGGCGTCCAATCTCGCCGCCTTTCCCGCGAAGCAGATCACGGCGGCCAACACCGTTTCCATCCAGGGTACGGTCGCCTTCCGCACCGGTTACGGCATGCAGGGCGTCAACGTAGCGGCGCGCCCGCTCGACGCCGGCGGAAATCCCCTTTACCAGTACACCGTCAGCTTCGTCTCCGGCGGTTCCTTCAGCGGCAACCACGGAAACCCGGTCCTGGGCTGGGACGATCAGAACGGCAACCCGCTCTCGATGTGGGGATCGGACGATCCCCGCTTGCAGGGTTTTTTCGATCTGAGCGGCATTCCGCTTCCGCCCGGCGTCACCTCGGCCGATTACCAGGTCACCTTCGAAGCCATCGATCCACTCTACATCCTCACCGATTCCGTAGGCCCCTACGTGGGCGGCCAGGTGGTTCCTTCCGGCACGCTGAAGGCGGTCTCCGTCCCCGGCATGAAGGTTGGCAGCGCCGTCACCCTCGCGGTCACGGCGGCCGATTCCGCGGCGGGCGGGTACAGCGACGCCATCGGCGCTGCAGGCCAGCCGCGCCCGCTGCCCGCGACCGGACTGTGGTGCGGACGGTTGAGCCAAGTGGGCCAGAGCGACTGGTTTACCTTCCCGGTGCGCGGCAATCGCCTGTTTACCATCGTCACCCAGGCCATCGACGAGACCGGCGCGCCCACCAACTCCAAGGCCATGCCCTCGATCGGGGTGTGGAACGGCTTCGATCCGGTGGGCGCCGCGGCCATCGGCGCCGCGCCCGGCCTCAACGGCCTGGCCACGGGCGAAACCTGGCTGCGGGTCAGCTCCGAAAATGCCGACATCGTGCGCATCGGCATCGCCGACCTGCGCGGCGACGGACGCCCCGACTACGCCTACAACGGCTGGCTGCTGTACGCCGATACCGTCGAGCCCCAGCGCCTGCCCGTCTCCGGCGGCCCCATCGTGATTCACGGCGCCGGATTCCGCCAGGCCGACACCGTCCTTGTCGGCGGCCAACCGGCTTTGATCACCAGCATCTCGCCCACCGAAATCACCGCCATCGCGCCGGCGGCGGCGCTGGGCGTGACTGGCTCGCCGGTTACCGGCTCTGTCGACGTCGAGGTCGACGACTTGCCGGTTTTCTACGCGGCGGCCATTATCCCCGGCGGCGTCAGTTACGACGCCGGCACAGGCGACGCACTCACCCTGGTCACCGCGCCTTCGAATGCCATCCCCATCGGCGTCCCCGTTCCCTTCACCGTGGCCGCGCTGGGGCCGGATCTGGCTCCGGCGGGCGGCGTCACGGTCACCTACACGGTCTCGAGCGGCGCGGCCACGCTCGGCTGCGGGCTCGCCGTCTGCCTGGTCACGGCCAGCGGCGATGGCCGCGCGACGATGAGCATCACCGCAGCCGGCAGCGCGCTTTCCATCGTCACCGCTTCGCTCTCCAACGGCTCCAGTCTTCAGGCCCAGTTCACGGGAGGAACTCCGCCGGTGCTGGCCGCGCTCACGCGGAGGCTCTCGCTCGCCGCCGGCGCTGTCTTCAACTGGACCGTCCAGGCCCTGGCGCTTTCCAACGGGGTGGCCGCGAGCGGACAATCGGTGCTTTGGCAGAGCTCGACTGCGATCTCCGCCCCGGCCGGCGCGGTGCTCACCAACGCGAGTGGCATTGCCACGCAAATGCTCACGGTTGGCCCGCTCGCCGAGGGCCAGACAGCGGCCATCAACGCCTGCGTGAACGGAACCAGCCAGTGCGTGGCCTTCACGGTCTTCGGCGCGCGCCCGGAATACGCCGTGCTCGAGCCCGTCTCCGGCACTGGGCAGAGCCTGGCCGTCTCCGGAACCCCGGGCGAGATCGTTCTTCGACTGCTCGACATGGACTCGAACCCCATGGCCGGCGGCACGGTGGCCCTCTATCAGTCGCTCTACGCCTGGTCGGGGCCCTGCGCGCCGCACACGGTCTGCGCCCAGGGCGCGCTCCTGGCCACTGGGACCGCCACCGCCACCTCGGCCGTCGACGGCGCCGTGAATTTCGCGCCCGCGGCAATGCCCGGCGTGGCCACCAATCTCCTAGGCGTAGCCGCCTCGGGCAACACCTCCACGGTGAGCATTGCCATCGAGCAGCATCCGTAGAGACAGGGAACAAGGGATAAGCCTGCGCTCTATTCTCTATTCCCTATTCCCTGTTCTCTGTTCCTTGTTCCTTGTTCCCTTGTTCCCTGTTCCCTTGTTCCCTCATTCCCCGCCTTCAATCGAACACCACGGTTTTATTTCCGTAGCAGAGAATCCGCCGGTCGAGGTGCCAGCGCACGGCGCGCGACAGCACCATCCGCTCCAGATCGCGGCCGCGCGCTACCAGATCCTCCACCTGGTCGCGGTGCGAGATGCGGGCCACGTCCTGCTCGATGATCGGCCCGTCGTCGAGCGCCTCGGTCACGTAATGGCTGGTGGCGCCGATCAGCTTCACTCCGCGCGCGTGCGCCGCGTGATACGGCCGGGCCCCGGTAAACGCGGGCAGGAAGGAATGGTGCACGTTGATGATGGCGGCCGGATAGCGGGCTACGAAATCGGCGGAGAGAATCTGCATGTAGCGCGCCAGCACCACCAGCTCCACCCGGTGGCGGCCAAGCAATTCGAGCTGCCGCGCCTCGGCTTCGGCCTTGGCCTCCGCCGTCACCGGCACGCACGCAAAAGGAATGCCGTAAAAGGCCGCCAGATTCTCCACCTCGCGGTGGTTCGAGACGATGACCGGAATCTCGCAGTCCAGCTCGCCCGTGCGCCAGCGGTAGAGCAGGTCCGCCATGCAGTGCAGGTACTGCGAGCAGAACAGCGCCATCCGCGGCCGGGACGCGCCGGCGGTCAGCTTCCAGCGCATGCCGAGCTCGCGGGCCAGCGGCGCAAAGGCGGCCTTGAACCCTTCCAGATCGAACCCCGCTTCGCCGTTCCTGCCGCGGATCTCATCCAAAGCGCCGCCGTCCGCAGGACCGAGAGCCCACTCCACGCGCATGAAAAACAGCCCCAGGTCGTGGTCCTGGTGCTGGTCGGCGTGCAGGATGTTGGCGCCCCGCTCGTATAGCAGGCCGGCGACGCGCGCCACCAGACCCTTGCGGTCCGGGCAGTCGATCAGCAATACCGCGGAATCCTTCATCCTGAGGTTAGATTACAGCCCCCGGCCGGCCCCTCGCGGCGCGCGCTTCAAGACGCCGAGTCGCCCCTGGTCCCGGGCGGAGCGCTCAGCTTCTGGCGCAGATTTCCCGCCAGGTCGGCGACCACGCGCAGCTTGTCGGCCAGCGGCCCAGGCACCTCGCTGCCGCTGAGCGCCAGTTGCGAATGCAGCAGCAGTCCGGCGACGGTCGACTTCAGCTCCGCCTCGATGGACGCGGCGGCGGCGCGCCGGGCCAGCAGTTGCTCCCGTTCCCGGCGGTGCAGCCCGGCGCGAATTTCGCGCACCAGCCGCGCCGCCCCGGAGAGAGCAAAGTTGACCTGCAGTGGAATCGCCAGCCCCGCGTGTTCCCAGATGGCGTCGGCCGAGGACGGGTCGCATTCGGCCGTGGTCTCGTCCACCACCACGGCGACGAACTCCCGCCGGCGCAGCGCGGTCAGCGCCGCCCGGCGCCCCTCCGCAACTTCCACTTCCATGCCCAGCTGCGCGCTCACCGTCTCGGCGCAGTTGCGGGCGCCATCGATTCCGGTCACCATCAGAATGCTCATCGTGGAACTCCTTAAAGGCAGCTTTCAGCTCTCAGCTTTCAGTTCTCAGCTTTTGGCTTTTAGCCTCTGGCCCCTGACTGCGCCTGCATTGACAGTCTCAGAAGACACCCACCGCAGCGCGCATCCACGAGAAGAGCTGAAAGCTAAAAGCTGAAAGCTGAAAGCTGAAAGCTGAAAGCTGTTCTTACTCTTCCCGCAGCGGGTCGGCGATGCCGTATTCCTTGAGCTTGCGGTAGAGGGTGGTTTTGCCGATTCCCAAGAGCCTGGCGGCCTGCAGCTTGTCGCCGTTCAGGGTGCGGATCGCTTCCAGAATGGCCTCGCGCTCGAGATCGGCCAGGGTCTTCACCTCGGGCGCGGCGCCGGCGTCGGCCGTCTCGCCCTTGGCCGTGGCCGCGCGCCGCGCCTCCAGGCCCTGCTGCTGCAACTGCGTGGGCAGATCGCCCAGGTGCAGCACCGGACCCGAGGACAGCGCGCAGGCCCGCTCCACGGAGTTTTCGAGCTCGCGCACATTGCCCGGCCAGTCGTAGCGCATCATGGTGCGCAAGGCCTCGTCGGAGAGCGTGAACTTGCGGCCGTGCTCGCGGCTGATGCGGTCCAGAAAGTGCGCGGCCAGCAGCGGAATGTCCTCGCGCCGGTCGCGCAGCGAGGGCAGACGCAGGTTCACCACGTTCAGCCGGTAGAAAAGATCCTTGCGGAAGGTCCCCTTCTCGACCATGGCCGCCAGGTCGCGGTTGGTCGCCGCCACGATGCGCGCCCGGATCGCCACCCGGTGCGTGGCGCCCACCGGCCTCACCTCTTTTTCCTGCAGCGCCCTGAGCAGCTTGACCTGCAGATCGAGCGAAAGCTCGCCGATCTCGTCGAGAAACACCGTCCCGCCCTCGGCCGAGACCAGCAGGCCTTCCTTGGAGCGGTTGGCTCCGGTAAAGGCGCCTTTCACGTAGCCGAACAGTTCGCTCTCAATGAGCGTGGGCACCAGCGATCCGCAATCGACGGGCAGAAACGGCTTCTGCGCGTGGGGCCCGTAGGCGTGGATGGTGCGCGCCACCAGCTCCTTGCCGGTGCCGCTCTCGCCCAGCACCAGAACCGGGTGCGAGCTCAGAGCCACTTTCGAAAGAATCCGGTAGAGCTTTTCCATCTCCGCCGAGCGGCCGATCATCGCCCCCAGCCCCTGCGAGAGCCGGAACCTTTCCCGCAACTGCCGGGTCGCCGTGTCGGTCAGGTGGCGCTGCGAGGCCCGGTCCAGCACCGTCGAAAGCTCGTCCACGGCGAAGGGCTTGGTCAGGTAGTCCGAGGCTCCGCAGCGCATCGCCTCCACGGCCGCATTCACCGAGCCGGAGGCGGTCATGGCGATGACCGAGGTGTCCGGATACAGCATTTTGACCTCGGAGACCAGCTCCAGCCCCAGGCTCGCCCCCCCGGCCGGCAGGTTCAGGAGCAGGATATCGACGGCCCGGTTTCTGAGCAGGGTCCGCGCCTGGGCCAGATCGCCCGTGTTCTCCACCGCATATCCCAGGCTGGCGGCGATCTCCGCGCACGCCGACCGTACCGCCGCGTCCGCATCCAGCACCAGCAGGTGCAGCCGCACCGCAGGCTCGGCTAGTTGAGGAAGGAATTCCATGGTCCGGGTGTTGAAGACTGTCTCCAGCATTGTATTCGCCTCTCGCTTGGGTTGGGTAAACTTCCGCGACGCCTGTCTGGGCGGCCGCGCTGCTCGGTCTACGGTATCGTCCAGGCTGCGCTCCGGCGCGGCGCGTCCGGACGCAGCCGGCCTCAGAGCGTGCGCACCGGCAACTCGATCTCGATCCGGGCTCCGCCCTGGGCGCGGTTGGAGGCGGAGATGAGGCCGCCCGAGGCCTCGACGATGGAACGGGTGATGGCCAGGCCCAGCCCGCGATGCGCGGCCAGCCAGCCTGCGCCGGCCGGCTCGTTCCTGGCATGGGTGGTAAAGCCGGATTCGAAGACCCGGTCGAGCGCCGAGGGCGCAATCCCCGGCCCGTTGTCTTCGATCGCCAGCAGCAGCCAACCGGCGGCGCCAAGCGCATCCTGCCGCTCGCGCAGGCCGATCTGGATGCGCCCGCCCGAGGGCATGGCCTCGGCCGCGTTCTTCACCAGGTTGACCAGCAGGCGGGTCAGGTCCTCGGCGGTCAGCCGCACCGCGCGCGCGCCCCCTTCGGCGTCCACGGTCACCACGATTCCCGGACCGGCCAGCGCCGAGAGCAGGTTGCGGTTGGCCAGCAGCTCCGCGGCCAGGTTGTTGACCGGCTCGGCAAACATCGCCTCCCAGCGCCGGCTCCGGTTCAGGCTCCCAGCGGAATCCCGGTCCAGGTTGCGGTCCAGGTTCCGGTCCAGGTTGCGGTCCAGGTTCCGGTCCAGGTCCCGGTCCAGGTTGGCGATGCGGTCCAGGCTTGGTTCGATGGTTCGGTCGGGGCTCCGGTCGGGGCTGAGGCCGGTACCCCGGTCCGAGCCTCCGCGCTCCGGGCTTCCAGTGTCGAGATTCCCGTCCGGATTCCGGTTGACCTCAGGTCCAGGCCGTGCGCCGGCTTCCGCCTCGGCCGTCCATGCGCCCAGCGCCGATGCCTCAAAGCCGCGCCCATCGGGCCTGGCCCCCTCCTGAAAATCCAGCGCCACCAGCTTTTCCACCAGCCGGCGGCTGGCCACAGCCACCAGGCGCAATTCGTTTCCGTAGTGCGCGAAGGGCACGGCGAGCACCCCCGGCTCCTCCAGCAGGTCGCAATAAAGCCCCAGCGCCGTCACCATATTCCGGGCGTCGTGCGCCACTTCCGCCAGGCTCTCTCCCCGGCAGCCCAGAGTGGCCAGCGCCTGCACCGCGGCTTCTATCCGCTGGCGCTCCACTCCCCCCAAATCCCCCGCCTGCTCCATGTGCTGCATACACCGCTCCCCCAGCCGGCCGCCGTTCGTCCCCCGCCGGCGCCCGGATCCCTTGCTTCGATTTCCAGTTTTTGCTTTCCGGTCCGCCTCCCTCGTTGCGCGTTCCGGTCCGCACTCCCCCGAATTCCCATCCAGTGTGTTGCGCTACCCGCGCCGGATTGGAAAACCCCATCAGGCCGGTGCCACTTCGGACAAACCGCACCCCTGTCCACGGGACCCCGAGTCCCCTTCCGGCTTCCGTCTCCAGCCGTTCCCAATTACGCTTGTAAAGTCCGGATCTTGCCTTCTTTCCTTACACGCCGCGTGCCAAACTAGGATGGATTTTCTAAGTTCCTGATAAGGGAACTTCTTACTGTCCGTTTCCCGGCCACCGGCTCGGACCGTCTTGGGCTGCGGACAGTTCCAAATTGGAACCAGTCAGAACGGCAAGCACTCCCTAACTCGCGATGATTCATGCGCTTACTCCGCAATTACCGATTCGGGAATCGCACCTGCCGCAATTCCCGCTTTGAGACTCTCCCGCCCCCGCCTCCCCTGCCCGCTTTCCCGTCCCTTACAATCCCTCTATGCATTCGACCGGCGTCTTCTTTCGTCCCGGCGGCAGAACCCCGGCCGAGCTCCGGCCGCTCTCGCTCGCCACCGGCTTCGTCCAGACCGCCGAAGGCTCCGTCCTGGTCTCCTTCGGCAACACCCGCGTGCTCACCTGCGCCACCATCGAGCCGGGCGTTCCCGGCTGGCTGCGCAACTCGGGCCGCGGCTGGGTGACGGCCGAGTACTCCATGCTGCCTCGCTCTACCCTCACCCGCACGCCCAGAGAAAGCGAACGCGGCAAGATCGGCGGCCGCACCCACGAGATCCAGCGCCTCATCGGCCGCAGCTTGCGCTCCATCGTGGACATGAACGCATTGGGTGAACGCACGGTCATCCTCGACTGCGACGTGATCCAGGCCGACGGCGGCACGCGCACCGCCGCCATCACCGGCGCGGCCGTGGCGCTCGCGATCGCCCTCGACGCGCTGGTCAAGGCCGGAACGCTCAAGCAGTCGCCGCTCAAGCAGATGGTGGCCGCGGTCTCGGTGGGCATCGTCGCCGGCACGCCGCTGGTCGATCTCTGCTATGAGGAGGATTCGCAGGCCGAGGTGGACATGAACGTAGTCATGAGGGCCGACGGCGGCCTGATCGAAACCCAGGCCACGGCCGAAAAGGGCAGTTTCTCGCGCGCCGAGCTCAATGAGTTGATCGATCTCGCCGAGTCGGGCCTGAAGGAGATCTTCGCCGCGCAGCGCGCAGCGCTGGAAGCGTAGCGCACTCCACGCCGTCTCTCCAGATTCGCGCATCTTTTCGCTTCTCCGGAGAATCACTTGATCGGAACTTCGCGGAGGATCCCGATGCCGAAGACCAAGCAAGCCGCCGGCGACTCGTCCCTGCGCCATCACCTGCTCGACCTGCTCACCGGCTCGAACGCGCACGTGGACTTCGAGGCCGCCATCAAGGACCTTCCCGCCGCACTGTGCGGCCAGCGCCCCAAAGGCGCCGACCACTCGCCCTGGGAACTGGTCGAGCACCTGCGCATCGCGCAGTGGGACATCCTCGACTTCTCCCGCAATCCAAAGTACAAAGAACGGCCCTGGCCCGGCGGCTACTGGCCGGCAACCGCCGCCCCACCCGACGAGAAGGCCTGGGATAAAGCCGTCCGCGCCTTCCGCAAAGATTTGAAGACCTTCTGCGCGCTGGTCGCCGACCCCGCGACCAACCTCTACGCCAAAATCCCGCACGGCACGGGGCAGACCGTCCTGCGCGAGGCGCTGCTGCTCGCCGACCACAACGCCTACCACATCGGCCAGTTGGTCCTGGTCCGCCGCCTGCTCGGAGCCTGGAAGTGACGGCAGGGGCCAGGGATCAGAGATCAGGGGTCAGGGATTGGGGTCCAGGGACCAGTCAGGGGTCAGCGATCAGTGGCCAGCGATCGGTTCTCAGTCCCTAGTCCCTAGTCCCCTTGTTCCCCAGACCCTCGTTCCCTATTCCCTGTTTCCCGTTTTCCCCGTTCCCGTTTTTTCACTCCTCCTAACCGCCTGTGCGCTCCCGCACAGTTTTTCCTTGCCAGTCTCTGCTACCATGAAAATGATTGCGGCTCCCGCAACCGGGCCGATTCCCCTTGCGCTCAAAGGCGGCCGGAGCCAAACGGAAAAGGAGAATCGTATGCCTCTAGTCTCAATGCGGCAGCTCCTCGACGAGGCTGCCAAGGGCGGGTACGGCGTGGGCGCATTCAACGTCAACGACATGGAGCAGATTCAGGCGATCATGATCGCCGCCCGGCAGACCAAGTCGCCGGTCATCGTCCAGGCCAGCCGCGGGGCCCGCGCCTTTGCCGAAGACCTCTACCTCTTCCGGCTCATCCAGGCCGCGGCCGAGCTCAACCCCGGTATTCCCATCGCCATGCACCAGGACCACGGCAACAGCTTTGAGACCTGCAAGAGCGCCATCGTCCTGGGCTACACCAGCGTGATGATGGACGGGTCGCTCAAGGAAGACGGCAAGACCCCGTCGACCTTTGAGGAAAATGTCGACGTCACCCGCCGGACGGTCGAGTACGCGCACGAGCGCGGGGTCACCGTCGAGGGCGAGATCGGCGTGCTGGGCGGCGTGGAAGACGGCCACGGCGCGGGCGGCTCGGGACTGGAGCACATCACCGACCCCGACCAGGCGGTCGAGTTCGCGGAGCGCACCGGCGTGGACGCGCTGGCGTTGGCCATCGGCACCAGCCACGGCGCTTACAAGTTCAACAAAAAGCCCGACGGCTCGGTGCTCAAGATGGACGTGCTCATCGAGATTCACAAGCGCCTGCCGCACACCCACCTGGTGATGCACGGCAGCTCCTCGGTGCCCAAGGAGCTGCAGGACATCGTCAACCAGTTCGGCGGCAAGCTCAAGCCCACCTGGGGCGTGCCGGTCGAGGAGATCCAGCTCGGCATCCGCAACGGGGTGCGCAAGATCAACGTGGATACCGACAATCGCCTGGCCATCACCGGCGCCATCCGCAAGGTCTTCGCCGAGACGCCGGAGAAGTTCGATCCGCGCGACTACCTCAAGCCGGCCCGCGAGGCCATGGCCAAGGTGGTGGCCGAGCGCATGACCGAGTTCGGCCAGGCCGGCCACGCCGGCGACTACCAGCCCATCCCCATCGCCGAGATGGCCAAAGGCTATGCCAGCGGCTCGCTCGACACCAGGCCCTCGCTGGCCGCAAGGTAAACCCGGCTCCTGTTCAAAATTTGGGTGGCCCAGGTCCCGCTTTCGGGACCTGGGATCGCACTTTCCTGGGACTTCCTGGAATGGGATCGGTGCGCGACCGGCGTTCAGAAATAAAGCTGCTCGCTTGCGCGCGCCTTCATCGGCGGCATCATGTCTCTAGGCACGGCCACGTTGCGCTCCACCTCTTTTTTTGCGTCCATCGCCTGCTGCACGCCGAAGGACATGGCCACTTCGTCGATGGTCTCGAAATAAAGAGCGCGCAACTGCGCCAGTTCGTCGCGGAGCCCGGCGCGGTTCTCCGCATCGAGGTCGCGCGAACCCTCCGAACGCGCCAGCAGCAGGATGGAAAAACGCAGTCCGGCCAGCTCCTCGGTCATGGCTGCCAGGCCGGTTTCGTGCTTCAGCCGCACATGCACCGAAGCGGGAACGATCAGGGCGGAATTGAGAACGGATGCGGACATGGTTTTTACCTCCGGGGAATCTTCACGGGGAGCCGATTTCTATCGGATCGGGGGTGAAATCAGCCCCCTCGAACACCGGTGCTAACCGATTGAACCCCATCCTCGCTGAATTGTTTTGTTAGTTTGAGGGCGAATCCCCAAGCGCGCGGTGACCTAAATCACTCCCTCGTTCCCTCCCTCCCTCCCTATTCCCTATTCCCTTGTTCCCTGTCTTTCTTCACCCATCCGGGTGCAGAATCTTTTGCTGGCTCACGGCCTCGCCATCGTTGCGCTTCAATCCTGCAAATACGATCGTCGAGGCGATCGTCAGCGCGGCCAGCACCCAGAACGCCTTGTGAATGCCGCGGATCATCTCCGCGGGTTGGGAATTCACGCTCGCGGGCAGGAAGAACGCGGTCGTCAGTCCGGCCACGGCCACGCCGAAGCTGAGCGCCAACTGCTGCATGGTGCTGGCGATGGTGCTGGCCATGCTGGTATCGTGCTCGGCAATGTCGGAGTACACCAGGGTGTTCATGCTGGTGTACTGGAGCGAGGTAAACCCGCCGTAGAAAAACGCCAGCAACACGATGTACCACACCGGCGTGCGCGCGCCGATGGTGGTAAACAGCGCCAGCAGCGCGCCGATGATGAGGGTATTCGAAACCAGCACGCCGCGGTAGCCGAAGGTCCCCAGCAGGCGCTTCATGATGGCTTTCATGCTCATGGCGGCAATCGCCTGGGGCATGATCAGGAGTCCCGATTGGATGGGCGTATAGCCGAGGCCGGTCTGGTAAAGCAGCGGCAGCAGAAACGGCACGCCGCCGATCCCCAGCCGCGTGAACAACCCTCCGTTCACCGCCGAGCGGAAGGTGCGGATGCCGAACAGCCGCAGTTCGAGCAGCGGAAACGGCAAACCGCGCGCGTGCAGCCAATAGCCGCACAGCAGCGAGGCCGCAATCGCCAGCATGCCCGATACCTCGCGCGGGCTGAGCGTGTGTTCGCCGAACACCTCCAGCACATAGGAGAGCAGCGCAATCCCCGAGCCGAAAAGAATCAGTCCTACCAGGTCGAGCGCAGCCGTCTTCTCTTCGCGATAATCGGGAAGATGAAGGTACACCATCACCAGGCCCACAATTCCGATGGGAATGTTCAGGAAGAAGATCAGGCGCCAGTGAAAATAGCCCACAATCAGTCCGCCCGCGATGGGTCCCAGCATGGGAGCCACCAGGGCTGGCACGGCCACGAAGCTCATGATGCGGATCAGATCCGATTTGGGAAATGCGCGCACCAGGGTGAGCCTGCCCACCGGCACCATCATGGCGCCGCCCATGCCCTGCAGCACGCGGCACGCCACCAGCAGATGGATATTGCCGGAGATGCCGCACAACAGCGACCCCAGCGTGAAGATCCCGATGGCCGAGGAAAACACCCGGCGCGTTCCGAACCGGTCCGCCATCCAGCCGCTGATGGGAATGAACACCGCCAGGCTCAGCGTGTAGCTGGCCAGCACCGCTTTCATGCTCAGCGGCGCTACGCCGAGCGCCTCTGAAATGGCCGGAACCGCGGTATTCAGAATGGTCGAGTCCAGAGACTCCATGAAAAACGCAACCGCAACCAGCCACGGCAGCAGACGCCTGCTGGTTTCGGAGGGCGCGGGCGAAAGAGCCGCTCCGCTGCTCAAGTCGGATGAACTCATAGGAATCGAAACGGTGCGATCGCAGACCCGCAAACAAATCCGGGTGGCCCAGGTCTCGATTTTGAGACCTGGGGTTCATGCCACTCCGGTCGGCGGGTGCCCCAGGTCCCGATTCTGGGACCTGGGATTCACGCCACTCCGGTCGAGACTCTCACCGCGGCTTCAGCGGCGCTCGCCTCGGCTTCTCCGGCCTTGGTGCGCAGCCAGTAATGAAACCCGTCCACGATGGCCATCAGCGCGGCCTGGTTCAGATCGCTGCTCACGCCCGCCGTGATCCACGGCTCGTGCCCATCGGCGTGGAAGCTCACCGTGACGCGCACGTGCGCGGCCGAGTCGTGCGCCGAAACGTCGAGCGCCGCTACCGTGAAGGTGCCCAGCCGCATCTCGGCCAGCGCCGGATACCACTTCTCCAGCTCCTTGCGCATCGCCTTGGTCAGCGCGTCCACCGGCCCCGCGCCCTCGGCGCGCGTGGTGGCCACGGTCGAGTCACCCACCGTCAGCGTCATGAACGCCTGCACGAACCGGCTTCCGATCTCGTCGGACTCGTCAAACACGCGCCAGCTCTTCACGCCGAACCAGCTGGGCAGGATGCCAAGCACTTTCATGCACGCCAGCCGGAAGGAAATCTCGCTGGCCGTGAAGCCTCCGCCCTCGATCATGGCCTGGTTCCCGTCCATCAGCGCCTGCGCCTGCGCGGAGTTGAGCGGCACGCCCAGCGTCTCCGACAGCAGCATGATGTTGGCCCGTCCCGATTGCGCGTTCACGCCGATGGTGGGGCTCGCGCCCACCTGCGCCGGATCGCACCACAGGTACGCGCCCGGATTCTTGCGCTCGCTCGAGCCGTGCATGCCGGCCCAGGTGCCGAAAGCTCCCGGTCCCACAATCGGCGCGCCGTGCGGCGGCTCCAGGCCGAACGCCCCGTACGCCGACTGCGCCAGGCCGGTGAGCCCGCTGAGCGACTCCGGCCGAACGAATTCCGCCTCGCCGCGCAACTGCATGGCGCCGACCACCGTGGTCAGGTTCACATTGCCGCAGCGCTCGCCGGTTCCGATCAGCGTTCCCTGCACCTGCACCGCGCCGGCCAGAATCGCCGCGCGCGTATTGGCCACGCCCAGCCCACGGTCGGTGTGCCCGTGAAATCCGAATTGCGAAGCGGGGAAATCGCGCTGAAGCTGCTCGAAGACCTGCGTCACTTCTTCAGGGCTGGCGCCCCCGTTGGTGTCGCACACCACAATGCGGCTCACCTTCTGGCGGACGCACTGATCGACAAGCTGGTGAAAGTGGTCGAGGCTGCGCCGGGCAAAATCGTCGCCGCAGGGATTGCCGTTTTCACATCGGCCGCACCGCGCATCCAGGGCGTGCTCGAGATCGACGATGACTTCAAGGCCGTTGTCGCGCAGATATTCCACTGTCTCCCGCGTCATTTGCAGATTCTCTTCGGGAGTGACGCCGAGCGACCGCTCCACATCGAGAAGGCGCGACTTGACCACCACCACGGCCACCGGCACGCGGCTCCTGTGAGCCACGATGAACTCGACGTCGGACCATTCTTCCACCCTGGCCCCGCGCCCGCGCGTGCGGCCGAACAGGGCCAGCTTCATGGCGCCGGTGTCCACATTTGCAAGCGAGCGGGTCAGCTCGCCCACAAACTGGTTCGCTCCCGCGAAGCCGATCTCCGCGTAGCGCACGCCGAACGCCGCCATGCGCTCCAGCAGCATCACCGCGTTGGGCACCGAGATCTCGAGGTTGGGCTGCTGCATCCCATCCCGAAGGCTGGTGTCGAACAGCTCCACTTTTCTGGGTTTCGTTTCGTTCATCGTTTTCTGCACGTGGTTCGAAAATGTTGCGCTAGCTTCCCAAGCTTTCATCATATCCCGGCGGCGACTTCACCGAGCGACGCCGCGCCCGCGCCCATCTCCTGGTCTTTATATTGCAACTGATAGAGCTTCCAATAAAGCCCGCGCTCGGCCAGCAGTTCCTGGTGCGAGCCCATCTCGCGCAATTGGCCCTTGTGCATGACGAGAATGGTTTCGGCTCTTTGGACGGTTGACAGCCGGTGCGCGATCAGCACGCTGGTGCGCCCCTCGACCATGCGTTCCAGTGCGCCGCGGATGCGCAGCTCCGTATCCGTGTCCACGCTCGACGTAG
Organism: uncultured Acidobacteriaceae bacterium; assembly: GCA_963770555.1. Lineage (GTDB taxonomy): Bacteria > Acidobacteriota > Terriglobia > Terriglobales > Acidobacteriaceae > Telmatobacter. The sequence goes on along the minus strand of CAVYQC010000004.1, from coordinate 1,165,278 downwards.
CCTCGTCCAGGATCAGGATGCGCGGGTTGTAGGCCAGCGCGCGCGCAAAGTTGATGAGCTGCTTCTGCCCCGTGGAAAGCGAGCTGCCGCGCTCCCGCACCGGCTCGTCGAAGCCGCCCGGCAGGGTTTCAATGAAGTCGAGCACGTTGACGTCGCGCGCCGCCTGGCGCAAATCGGCCTCGCGAATCTCCTCGTTGCCCAGGCGGATGTTTTCGGCCAGCGTACCGGAGAACAGGAACGGATCCTGCAACACCACGGCGAAATGCTGCCGCACGGCATTCAAATCCTGCTCGCGCAAATCCACGCCGCCGAGCAGAATCCGCCCCGCGGTCACGTCGTAGAAGCGCATCATCAGGCTGGTCAGCGTGGTTTTGCCGGCGCCGGTGTGGCCCACAATCGCCACCGTCTGCCCCCGCTCGATGGTGAAGGAAACATCCTTGAGAATCCATTCGATGCCGTCGATCGCGGCCAGCTCCCCGGCGTTTGGCCTGCCCGCAGGGGCTAAAGCCCCGTCTATTACCGGGCCATTTGCGGCACGACTAAAGTCGTGCCCTGACACTTCGTGCGCGGCCAGATCCCTCATCCCGTCGTGCCCTGACACTTCGTGCGCGGCCGGGAGATGTTTCAAAGCGCGAATGGACGCGTTCGCATCAACGTGCGCTTGTGCTTGCTGCTCCGCCGGGAACCTCTGGGCGGCGCGAACCGCGGCCTGCTGCGCCTCAGTGAGTTTCTGATAGGTGAACCAGACGTGCTCGAACTCGATCCGGTTCGATCCGTTCCCGGCTACGGGATGCGCGGGACTCACAATTTCCGGCGGCGTGTCGAGCAGCTTGAAGATGCGCTCGCAGGCGGCCATGGCGGCCTGCAGGATGTTGTACTTGTCGCTCAGGTCCTGGATGGGCCGCCAGAAGCGCAGCGAGAACTGGATGAACATGGCCAGCACGCCGATGGTCACCGAGCCGCGCACCAGCACGCTGAATCCGCCACGCCACACCACCAGGGCGATGGCCACCGAGGAGAGCAGCTCCACGGCGGGGTAGTAGAGCGCGTAGGCGAAAATGGTGTCCTTGAAGGCGACCATATGCTGCTCATTGACGGCTTCGAAGTCTCTGTAAGCGCGCTGCTCGCGGTTGAAGAGCTGCACCACGCTCATCCCCGAGATGTGCTCCTGGGTAAAGCTGTTGATGCGGGCGATGGCGGCGCGCACCCGGCGGTAGCTCTCGCGCACATGGTCGCGGAAGACGCGCGTCACGACCAGAATGAGCGGCAGCACGGCAAAGGCCAGCAGCGCCAGCCACCACTTGATGGCCAGCATCAGCGCGGCCATGATGGTGAGGGTGAAGGAGTCGTTGACGATGGCCAGAATGCCGTCGGTGAACATGTCGTTGACGGCGTCTACATCGGAGGTGAGCCGGGTTACGAGCCGGCCCACCGGGTGGGTGTCGAAAAATCCCACGTGCAGGCCCTGCATGTGGCGGAAGATGTCGCGGCGCAGATCGAACATGATCTTCTGGCCGGTCCACTGCATCAGATAGACCTGGACAAACTGAAACAGATAGGCGGAGATCAGGGTGGCCAGATAAATGAGCGCCAGCCGGGTAATGCCCGCGACGGGGTCGCGGGGCAGAATGCGGCCAAGCGGGCTGCTGTTGGCCAGCCAGTGGGCCAGCGCCCGGTTGGCGTCCGTGCTCGCCGCGCTGGGAGCGAGGTAACGGTCCAGAGCCACCATGAAAAAGATCGGCCCCACCACGTCGCAGATCGACTTGAGCGTGACCGCGCAGGCGGCAATGGAAGCGCGAAGCCAATAAGGACGCACATAGCGCGCCAGCCGCCGCATCAGCCGCGAGTCGTAGACCTTGCCAACCGGATCTTCGTCGGACTTGCGGGACGGCTCCCGCCGGCCGGGTTTGCGCGCCTTGCTGTGGTCGTCCGCCATAGGTAGGGTGGGTTCCGGTTCCTCTTTTATTGTACGGGGAAGTACGCCTCAAGGCCTGCAGAACGCGTGCCATTCGCCGGCCTATAGCAGTAGAGATGGAGAGAGCGCACTGCGCGGCGCAAAAACGCCGGCCTTTGCAACCACAAAACGGTGCGGAGTGTAGGCGTGAAGGCCGTCAAAAAGCCGCTGCAGCCGACTCAAACAGCGCAAAACAAGGCCGAAAAGCGCGCGCCCGTGACCGAAACGACCCCCGAAATGTCCACGTGCAGGCTGACCCCTGAGCATTTTCGATCCACTTGTTAACAGCTCAGCGGCATCGGAGGTGGCATTTTCTTGAGGAAAATGCCACTCTGCTTTGTTCTCTCTGTAAGGAGCAGGATCGAAAATGCTGTAAGCGCGGGCGGCCGAACGCAAAACTGACCCACAGGCCGCCTGGAACCAGGGCCGGCTTCACTGGCCGCCGGACTTCGGCGGGGGCTTTTCCGCGGCGCCGGCGGCGGGCTTGGCGGGCGGATTCGGCCTGGCGGCAGGCGCCGACACGCCCATACTCATCAGCATGTAGCCGAAGCCCTTGCGCAGCCAATCGAGAGCGCTCATGGTTCCACTTCCCTTTCCTGCGCCGCTGGGTCCGGCGCCGTCGCGTCCTGCGCCGTTGCCCCGGAGTCATTGCGCGCCCGCCGCGCACCGGCGCGCGGCCATCTTCTTCAGGGGTGCTTTGCGGCCGGGGCGTCCGCCGGAGTTTGCGGCGCTTGAGACGCCTGCGGCGCGCGCACCAGCGAAAGCGCCGCGGGCGGCAGCGGCCGGTTGGCATTCGAAAGCAGCAGGGAAACCTGCCACATCTCGGTGCCGGTCAACACATCCTTGAAGGACGGCATTCCAGTCAGGCGGATGCCGTTGGAGACCTTCCAGTAGGTTTCGCCCACGGGATCGTCGCTCACCCCCACCACGTCGCCGTTCTGGTGCTTTTCCCACAAGGGCGGCGCGGCGGGAAACATGTGCGCGCCGAAGGGTGACGGCTGGCCGTGCAATCCGTGGCAGGAGGCGCACTGCCGGCGGTAAACGCCGGCCCCGGCCACGAAGTTTTCCTCGCTGGCCGCGATGGGCGCGTTGGGCGGCGCCTCGCGCTCGATGCGCGCGTCGAGCGGAATGCTGGTCAGCATCCGCTCCTCGGGCAGCGGCGGGTCGTCCACGGCCACCGGCGGCTTGCCGTAATGGAACCAGGCAAGCAGCGCCACCGGCGCCAGCAGGAAGCCCAAGATAATTCCGAAAAGAAAACGGCCCATGGATGCGCGTGGCCTCCGAAACCACACTCATCGTAGCAGGGGAGCTGGCTCGGCGAGCGGCCATTCTCGCGCGATGACGCCCCTCCAGGTCCGTTGGTGTGCTAGATATGTTGATGCCCTGTTCAACTTTGGGGCTGGCACGGCAAAGAGGGACTTGATAATATGTCAACAGCAGGGTATGTTCCTCCGCACCTCGACGAAGCGGCATTGAAGGCCCTTCTACTGGAGGCGCTGAACAACCCTCCCCAGGTGGGATCGGTGGAAACCTACCATGCTCGCTTCGACCACCTTGAAAGAGGTCTTTCGGTCGACGATGTTATCCATGGCCTGGAGCGGGACTGGAAATTTGAAGCCGATCCGAAGATCAACAAGGACGAGTGGCAGTGGAAATACCGGATCGCCACCGAATCGATTGACGGTGACAAGATTGTCATCGTGATTGCAGTCGATACCGCGAGCCGGTCATTTGAGGTCGTCACCCGATGGAAATGAGTGAAGTTCACAGTTGTAAAAAAGACCGCGTTGAGAAGCTTGCGACACCGGAAGAGCCTTTTCATTTCACCGACAGCGTCCTTCCGAATGTGTACCTCGTAGGAATCAGATACTTCGTATGCGTATGCGGCAGCGTTGTCGCGGAGATACCGGCGATCAAGCAGTTGATGCAGCTTATCGCTCGTGACATCGTCTTGTCGCCACTGGATTTGACTGGAAAGGAATTAAGATTCCTGAGAAAGAGACTGGGAAAGACAGCAGCAGAATTTTCGACATACCTGGGGTTCAGCCCGGAGACGCTCTCTCGGGTCGAAAACGGCAAGCAGGCCATTTCGGTCCAGTCACAGAAGCTGGCCAAGCTCTCCTATTGCGCCTTTTCCGAGGACCCACGGTTGGCCGAGTGCGCCAGGTCAATCCTCAAGTCGATCCTGGAAGAGATCAAGACCCACAAAAAGGCCAAGATCGTGTTGGCGATGGATGCCGACCATCAATGGCGCGAACTCAAGGCAGCCTAAAATAGCTTCAGGCCCTGTGCGGAGGGCTTTCCTATCTTCCTGGCATGCGATCTGTGTCAGGTGCGTTTCCCTCGAATCATCCTGGAACCGCGGCGGCACACTACGGCTCGGCCATGCGCGGGATGTTTACTCTCTCGAAAGGGGATGTGCGGCGCTGTGTGCGGAGCGGCTGCGAGCGCTCGTGTGCCGGAACTGAAGAGGCTGCGGAAAAAGGGAGAACGGCAAGCGAATCGCGTGTCCAAGCGTCCCGCAGGGGCTAAAGCCCGCGTCCATATTGCTCGGCTTGCGGCACGACTAAAGTCGTGCCCTGACACTTCGTGCCCCTTCCGGGGAGTTTCTCCGCAGCCTGTGAAGCCCGCTCCCATTTTTCAGCCATTTGCGGCACGCGACCCAGAGGGTACCCCGGCCGTGCCCTGACACTTCGTGCTCCTTCAGGAAAGTTTTTCCGCAGCCTGTAAAGCCGTGCCCTTGCAAGGCGCGGAGTCACCGCCTCTGGCGCGGGGCCTTCACAAACCATGAAGAAATCCGATTGGGCAATTGCGCGCGGATTTGAAACGGTTTGCCGGCTGACGCCACTATACCCAGCAGCCGCCCTCAGCAAGGGGCGAAGCTGCGCGCACGAAAGGAAAGACCCATGGCAGATTACTCCGCGATGAAACTGGGCCGCAAGGCCATCAAGACCGACAGCCGCACGCTGGCGCTGGGCAAATACCTGGCGCCGGGCCTGCCGCCTCCGCCGCCCTCGGCCGACTGGACCAAGGGCATCAGCTCCTGGGGCATGATGCTGAACAACTCGCTGGGCGATTGCACCATTGCCGGCGTGGCGCACGCGGTGCAGGTATGGAGCGCCAACAACGGCTCCATGGTGACCGTGCCCAACCCCACGGTGGAGAAGTACTACGAGCAGTGGGACGGCTACGTTCCCGGCCAGCCCAGCACCGACCAGGGCGGCGTGGAGCTGGACGTGCTGAACGACTGGCATAAGCAGGGCTTCGACGGCAATCCGCTGCTAGCCTTCGCCGATCCCAAGCCGGCCAACCTGACCGAGGTGCGGCAGTCGATTGCGCTGTTCGGCGGAGTCTACATCGGGCTGAGCCTGCCCATCACGGCGCAGACGCAGGAGGTGTGGGACGTTGTGCCGAAGGGCGGCGCCAAGGCCAAGCCGGGTAGCTGGGGCGGCCATTGCGTGTTTGTGCCCAAGTACGACCAGAACGGATTTACCTGCATCACGTGGGGCCAGTTGAAGACCATGACGGTGGCCTTCTGGAACAAGTACTGCGACGAGGCCCACGCGCTGCTGAGCCCGAAATGGATCTCCGCCAAGGGGTCGCCCGGCGGCTTTAACCTGGCGCAGTTGGAGGCCGACCTCAAGGCCATCGGTTAGTCATCATGGAGTGACCGGTTCCAGTGCGCTGGTCGTGGGTTAGGCTGTGAGTCGAAGAGGAACACAGTCCAGAGCCACAAGCGGAGAGGAACCGGTCATGAAGGAGAAGGTACGATTTTTGGGATTGGATGTCCATGCCGAGACGATCGCGGTAGCGGTCGCCGAGCAGGACGGGGAAGTACGCAACCTGGGTATCATCGCCAACCGCGCCGAGTCGGTGCGCAAGCTGATCAAGAAGCTGGGCGGGGCGGAGCAGTTACGGGCCTGCTACGAGGCGGGTCCCACGGGCTACGTGCTGTATTGGCAGTTGACGGAGTTGGGAGTGGAGTGTGCGGTGGTGGCGCCGACGCTGGTTCCGGTCAAGGCCGGCGACCGGGTCAAGACGGATCGGCGGGATGCGGCGAAGCTGGCGCGCTGCCATCGCGCGGGCGATCTGACGGCGGTGTGGGTTCCGGATGCCGGTGCGGAGGCCTTACGGGATCTGGTGCGAACACGGGAGGCGGCCAAGCAGGATCAGTTGCGGGCCCGGCATCGGCTGAGCAAGTTTCTGCTGCGCACGGGGCGGCGTCCGGTTGCTGGGATAAAGGCATGGAGCCAGCCTTATATAGCCTGGGTGCGGCAACTGCGCTACGAGCAGGCGGCGCAGGAGTGGACGCGGCTGGATTTGCTGCACGAGGTTGAGCACATGGCGGAGCGAGTGAAGCGGTTGGAGGAGGCGATCCGTGAAGCGGTGAAGCTGGCTCCGGCGGGGATGCAGGAAGTGATCCGTGGTTTGCAGGCCTTGCGTGGCATTGCCGAGATTTCGGCGGTGACGGTGGTGGCCGAGCTGGGGCAGCTCTCGCGATTCGAGGGCGCGCGGCAGTTGATGGGCTACAGCGGCGCGGTGCCCAGCGAAGAGTCCAGCGGCAGGCGGCAACAACGCGGCTCGATCACCAAGACCGGCAACGCGCATCTGCGGCGCATCGCCATCGAAGCCGCCTGGAGCTATCGTCTCAAGCCGGCCGTGGGGCCGGGATTGCGCAAGCGGCAGGAAGGCGTGCCGGAAGAGATCAAAGAGATGGCCTGGAAGGCGCAGCTGCGCTTGCACAGGCGCTACGCCAGGCTGGCCGCGGCAGGCAAGGACCAGCGCAAGATCGTTACCGCCGTGGGGCGCGAACTGCTGGGCTTCATCTGGGCCATCGGCGTGAAGACGGAAACTGCCGCCAGCCAGGCGACGGCGGCATGACCGGCAAAGAGCAACAGCAACAGCAACAGCAAGAACAAAAGCCAAAACCTTCCTAAGAAGGAAAAGACAAAAACCTCGAAACCCGATGAGCATCATCAACCATTTCGAAGACAGCGCCAGCCGCAGCCGGAGCAAGCACGAAGGAGAATCCTCGACCGCTCTATGCGACAGGCTCAGCCGGACTCGCGACTTTAGTCCGAGGCAGCTCCCGACGGATCATGACCATGCGGTTCCGACCCGCGAATATCAGACTGATCAATCGTCGCCCAATCTGCCCCGGCTGCTGCTGGCCCTGTCCTCGAAAAAACAAAAACCACCACACGGCCGTGCAGGGATTGACAGGTCACTCCATATCAGAGCGGTTCCGCAGTTGTTTTAGCCGTTTCCAGCCTCGGTGCAGGGTGGATTTTTCTTGAGGAAAAATCCACTTGGCGTCAATGGCTTCGGGACACAGTAACTGCGGAACCGCTGTAGCCCTCCCCCAGGGTGTTCGAGCCGGCTGGATTGGCCCCCATCCACTCCAGCCCGGCCCAACCCGCAAATGCCGGCGCGCACCCATTCGCGCCGGCGCGCGTCCAAACCCCGAGCAGGCTCACGCACAAGAGGCCCCCCAAGATGGTTTAATACCAATTGGGGGGAGCACTGCGCTGAGCGGCAGTGTGCTTCCGCACTCGAACCGGTCTCATAAGCCGGCCGTGAACGAATCGCCGACGATGGGGAGCCCGGCTTTGCCACCAGGGTTTCAGGGCGGCGGATCGGGTTGCGGGAAATGGATGAGAGCGGTTGTCCCGTGGAGGAATCCCGATCGCGATGCACTCTTTTCGCCGTCTTCGGCATGAATGGAAATTCTGCTTCCCAGTGAAGTTTGAGCCCAACCGCCGCTGCCTGCGGCCGCACCCCCCGGGCCTGAGGGCAACCGGCGCCGCCGTATTCGCAATGGCCCTGGCGCTGGCGCTAGCGGCCGCGCCCGCCGCTCCAGCCCAAGCCCTGGACGCGAGCGGCCATCCGGCACAACCAGCCGCGCCGCAGAGCGCGCCGGCGGCGTATTCGTCCAGCCAGGATCAGCCGGCGCAGAATGAAGTTGCGCAAGATCAGACGGGACAGAATCAGGCCGCGCAGGATCAGGCTGCGCAGGATCAGGCTGCGCCCGGCCCGGCAGCACAGAGCCAGTCCAATCCGGCTGCCGGGGAGACTCCGCAGCAGATAAGCGTGCAGGCGCGCATCCGGCTGCGCCGCGAGCAGCGGCGGGCCACGGCCATTCACGACACCTACGACCACTCGTTCGAGTCGTTCGCCGGCATGGGCTTTCTGCGATTCACACCGGGACCCTCGCTGCAGCGCACTGCCTACTACGGCTGGGACACGGGCCTGACCCGCTTCTTCAGCGAACGCTTCGGCGTTGCCATGGATGCCCGTGGCTACTACGGCATTGCCTACGTGGGCCTGAACCCCACCAACCTGACGCGGCCCAAGATCAGCCAGTACGACGTGCTGCTGGGGCCTACGTACCGCTTCTATATTCAGCCCAAGTATTCCATCGCCGGGCGGGTGCTGGGCGGGTTCGCGCTGGGCGACTTTTCGGGCGACACCAACGGCTTCGGCACCCAGGTGCTGGGGCTCTACCCGGACGGGATCACTTTCTCCGCCGCCGGCAGCCTGGTGGGCCAGTACAATCTGACTCCCGGCGTGAGCATCCGGCTCACCGGAGAAGATTTTGTGACCGGCTTCGGCTCGACCATCCAGAACAGCTTCGGGTTCACCACCGGCGTGGCGTACCGGTTCGGCAAGCAGTGAAGGGGCAGCGAGTTAGCAAGTTAGCGAGTTAGCAAGTTAGCGAGTTAGCAAGTTAGCGAGTTAGCAAGTTAGCAGGTCAGCGCGCGCCGGCGCGCCATGAGAGAGTTATACCGGCGACGATTCAGGGCGAGAGGTGATAAAACTTGATAGTTTGAAGTTTGGACAAATCCGGGCTTTGGGCTCGGAAGAGGAGGTTTTTCCATGAGAGAGAGGATTTCACGCCGCAATTTCCTGCAGTCGGGCGCGCTGGCCGCGGCCTGCACTGTTACGGGCGCCGCGCCGGCGCGGGCTGAGGCCGTGGCGGCCGCAGGCAAGCCCTCGCCCGTCAAGCTGGGCCTGGCCAGCTACACCTTCCGCAACTTCACCCGCGCGCAGTTGATTGCGGACATGAAGCAGCTCAACCTCGTCGACCTGAACTGCAAGGACGCCAAGGACCACCTGCCCATGGACGCGACGGCGGAGGCCGCGGCCATGGCCGATTACGCGGCCAATAACATCAAGGTGCACGCGGTGGGCACGGTTTATTTTCCCAAGGACGAGGACGACGACATCCGCGCCAAATTTGAATATGCCCAGCGTGCGGGCGTGAAGGTGATCGTGGCCGGCGACCCGGCGGTGGCGACTTTGCCGCGCATCGAGAAGTTCGTGCAGGAGTACGACATCCGCATCGCCATCCACAATCACGGACCGGAGGACAAGATCTGGCACTCGCCGTACGATGTGCTCGCGGCCGTGAAGGACATGGACCCGCGCATCGGCTGCTGCATCGACATTGGCCACGCGTGCCGCGCCGGCGCCAACGTGCCGCAGGCCGTCCGCGACGCGGGGCCGCGGCTCTTCAACATGCACGCCAAGGACCTGACCGATTTCTCGAGCAAGGAGAGCCAGGTGGCGGTGGGCGAAGGCATCATGCCCATGCGCGAAATCTTCGAGTCGCTGATCGCCATCGATTACCAGGGCTTCGTCGATCTCGAATACGAGATCCACGCCGACGATCCCATGCCGGGGGTGATTGAGAGCTTTGCCTTCATGCGCGGGGTGCTGGATGGGATGGGGTATTTGACGAAGGCGGCGAGTTAGCGAGTTAGCAAGTTAGCAAGTTAGCAAATCAGCAAGTCAGCAAGTTAGCAAGCCGGCGGGTCGGCGGGGTTGGTGCTATCCCAGGTCCCAAAAGCGCGACCTGGGGCACCCGGCAATCTTTTTCCTACGCGACGGCGCGTTCACGGGGTGCGGAAATGCGCCTCTTTTTCGCGGCCTTCACCTTTGACGGTGGCTGCAATTCGATGCTGCTCTTCATGCGCAGACGGTCCGCATAGGAGAGCAGCCTTTCGATGCTTACCCTGCCGATTCTTCCATTCATCAGGTTGCTGACATTCGGCTGGTATTCGTCCAGCACGTCCACCAGTTCGCGCTGTGTCAGCCCGCGGCGGTCGATCTCGGCAAGAATTGCTTCGACGATGGTCGCTTTGATCTTTAGCGCGGACGCCTCGGCACGGGAAAAGCCCAGGTCGTCGAGCACGTCGCCTTTAGTGATGTGTGCCGGTTTGCTCATATCGTGACCATAACGTCAGACAGCTCTAGTATATAAAATTTAATATGAAATGCGCCAATTCATTTGCGCTCTATTTATGTGCGGCGTAGCTGCCGGCTCCTAGCAAATGGAGCGAGACATACGGCTCGTCGCCGATGACCCAGCTGTCGTGGCCGGGCTCGATCGAGAAGATGTCGCCGGGTCTCATTTCGAAGATGCGGCCGTCGTCCATGGCGGCGGTAGCGCGGCCCGCGACCACGATGCCCACGTGCTCCACATCGCAACTGGTTTTGCCGAGGGCGCGGCCCACGTGAACGGACCACCGCCAGCCCGGCTCGTAGGTGGCGCGGCCGATGATCATGCCGCCAATGTTCACCAGCTCGAACTTGCCCTTCTCGAAGGTGCGGATTTCGTCGGGTTGTTCGAAGCGCTTGAGAATCACTTCGTGCATGAGGCTCTCCTTTGCGACGCGGAGTTTGAGGCTGGCGTGGTTTCCCAGGCTTCAGAATCGAGGCCTGGAGCGCCCGGCCGCCTTCGGTAGATGATTTAGGGAATCGGCTCTTGTTCGAATTCATCGGCTGGAACGCATCGTCGGAGGTACGAAGAAAGGCAATAAGAGCTAATCCTGGCGAGGCTGTTCAAACCGCTGCAATTCCGTTGTGCCGTCTCCGAATACAAGCCCGTTCCGCTTCACCAATTGATGAAAAGTCACGTCCGCACCCTTATCGGCTACATAACCAACCTGAAAATAGACCCCTTTGATAGGATCTCCACTCGAACGTCTCAACCCAATTATCAAAACATTTTTCTGCTGCTTATAGGTCCACCTGGGCAAAAGGCGTTGGTTGTTCACATAGACCTGAATGCTCTGGGGCAGTGGCGTTTTCTTTAGCAGCAGATAGCCAGTGACGCCGTCAACATTGTCACCCCGAGGTCCTGTGGCCACTCTGCCGTTATTATCTTCCTCGGATACTGTGAATTGCTCATACGGATTTTCTTCGCCGACCACTGACCATTCTTGTTGCAGTTGGTCAATTTTTGTGTGGGCTCTCAAGGAGTCCGCGCGCAGCCCCGAAATCGCATCAGACGTGGCGCGGTCAATTTCTGATCTCTTAGTTCTAATTTGTTCCTGAGCATCTTTCACGCTTTGCTGGGCCGCATCTAAAACTCCTTGGGCTTTTTTCAACTGCTCGGAGGTATTAGTAACGTCGTTCTTGGCAGCTATAACTGTCTCACGTAGGTCCTTAAATCTTTGAAAGGTATCGACACCGAGAACGGTCAAAATTACGGTTAGAATTGCGAGCAGCCCGGTTGCAGGGTATAGCACTAACTTCGTCCAGTTTTGAATACGATTTACGACGGACTCCGTAATCTCCGTTTCGACAAGCTTTCGATCCTTCAGTTCTTCTCTTAGGTAATTGCTCGCAATTGCGGTCACGAGAGACGACAAGTGGGTATTCAAAATCTGTCCACAGTCACCACAGAATCCCTTTTCATTTGGATTAGCGCTTCCGCACCTCGGACAGAGCATTTGTGAGTCCTCCGATCTTCGCCAGATCGATAGCGATTGGCAAAATGATAGACCATGGCTCTGACCTGCCGGGTGGCCCCGGTCTCAATTCCGAGACCTGGGATAGCACAGACCCCATTAGCCCCGGTGTCTACTGCAAAATTGGAATGCCCGCGATGCGCTTCTGCCATTCGGCGGGGCCGGTCTGGTGCACGCTCGTGCCCTTGGCATCGACGGCTACGGTTACGGGCATCTCGTGCACGTCGAATTCGTAGATGGCTTCCATGCCTAAATCTTCGAAGGCCAGCAGGCGCGAGCCGCGGATGGCTTTGGCTACCAGATACGCCGCGCCGCCTACAGCCATGAGATACACGGCGCCGAACTCGCGAATGGCCTCGATGGCCGCGGGGCCGCGCTCGGCTTTGCCCACCATGCCCAGCAGGCCGGTTTCGGCCAGCATCTGGCGCGTGAATTTGTCCATGCGCGTGGCGGTGGTAGGTCCGGCGGGGCCGACGACCTCTTCGCGCACCGGGTCTACGGGGCCGACGTAGTAGATGAAGCGGTCCTTGAAATCGACGGGAAGCTTTTCGCCGCGGTTCAACATGTCGCTCATGCGCTTGTGGGCGGCGTCGCGGCCGGTGAGCAGCTTGCCGGTGAGCAGAAGCACTTCGCCGGGCTTCCACGTGGCGGCTTCTTCGCGGGTGACGGTATCGAGGTTCACGCGGCGCGCGCCGGAGACGTCGTAAGTGAGCTTGGGCCAGTCTTCGAGCGAGGGCGGATCGAGATACACCGGGCCGGAGCCGTCGAGCACGATGTGCGCGTGGCGCGTGGCGGCGCAGTTGGGAATCATGGCCACGGGGAGATTGGCGGCGTGGGCCGGCGTGTCCAGAACCTTGACGTCCAACACGGTGGTCAGCCCGCCCAACCCCTGCGCCCCGATGCCCAGCCGGTTGACCTTGTCGTAGAGCTCGAGGCGCAGCTTTTCAGCGGTGGTTTTCGCGCCCCGCGCCATCAGTTCCTGGATGTCGATGGGGTCCATCAGCGCGGTCTTGGCCAGCAGCATCGCCTTTTCCGCGGTTCCGCCAATCCCTATCCCCAGCATCCCTGGCGGACACCATCCCGCGCCCATGGTGGGCACGGTCTTCAACACCCATTCGACGACCGAGTCCGAGGGGTCGAGCATGACGAACTTGGATTTTGCCTCGGAACCGCCGCCCTTGGCCGCAACCGTTACCTCGACCGTTGAGCCCTTCACCAGCTCTACGCTCACGCAGGCCGGCGTATTATCCCTGGTGTTCTTGCGCGCTCCCGCAGGATCGGCCTGCAACGACGCGCGCAGCTTGTTGTCGGGATCGAGATAGGCGCGGCGCACGCCCTCGTCCACCATCTGCTGCAGGTCTTTGGTTTCCTCGCCGGGCGCAGCCGCGAAGCGCACATCCATGCCGACTTTGACGAACGCGTTCACGATCCCGGTGTCCTGGCAGATGGGGCGATGGCCCTCGGCGCACATGCGGCTGTTGATGAGGATCTGGGCCATGGCGTCGCGCGCGGCCGGCGACTGCTCGCGCTCGTAGGCCTTGGCCAGCGAGGCGATGTAATCCACCGGATGGTAATAGCTGATGTACTGCAATGCGCCGGCGACGCTCGAGATGAAATCTTCCTGCTTGATGACGGTCATGGTGGTGCTCCCTCGAAGTCCAACTCTCTAGGGTAATGGACGGAGAGCATGCGCGTCGCGTGGGCAATCGGATAGCAGTTCCCGCTCAGGGCTGGATGGCCGATCGCAGATCGGTATGAATGAAGTCGTCGCCCTTGAAAAGGATCGGCTCGCGTTTGGCGCGGGCGAGCGCGTAGCTGAAGCAGTCGCCGAAGTTGAGGTTGGCAGCGTGGCCGCTGCCTCGGCCGTAGTCGCGGTAGGCCTGGCGGGCGATGCGGGCCTGCTCGGCGGTGACCGGCTCGATCTGGATGTTGAATCTCAGAATCAGCTCATCGAACTCGCGGCTCAGTATCGGGTTTCTCCACCCGTCCACTACAATGGAAGACTCCAAGTAATTCGCCGCGGAGATGCAGGGGAATTTTGCGGCGTCCAACGCTCTTGAAAACGTTGACCACTGCGTTTCCCGCTTAAGAATTGCGATCAGTGCCGACGAGTCGACGATCATTTGGGCAATCCAGTCTCATCGTCGTAGAGCTCGTCCATGATTTCCTTCGAGGTCCGGCCATCGTTCATGATCGCCGCAGTCTCCTTCGTGATTCGATCAAGCCACTCCATGCGGCTCTCCCGCATGGAAGACATATCCCGCTCCAACGCCTCTCGCGTGGCCTGGGTCACTGCGGTCACAAGACTGACCCCGCGCAGCGCCGCCAACTCGCGAATAAGCTCTTCGGATTTCGGGTTCTTGATGCTCAGGCCCATGAATTTCTACCTTTCTACCAATCTTTTCTATCATTCTACCATAGCTCCATTCTGGGCTGGGCGCTTTGCAGATTCAGCCTTCAGAACGCCCAGCTCCCTGCCATGCCCTAATCTAGATGCATGACCGACCCGAATGCGGACGCCGGGCAGGACCTGGTCTTCGATCTTCTCGTCATCGGCGCCGGACCCACCGGCCTGGCCTGCGCGATTGAGGCGCAAAAGGCCGGCTTCCGCGTGGTTCTGGTGGAAAAGGGCTGCCTTTGCAACTCGCTCTACCACTACCCCTCGCACATGACGTTTTTCACCACCTCGGAGCTGCTGGAGATCGGCGGCATTCCGTTTCCTTCCACCAACGCCAAGCCGGCCCGCAACGAGGCGCTCGAATACTACCGCCAGGTGGCGGCCTACTACCGGCTGGACGTGCGCCAGTACCAGGTAGTGGAGCGGGTGGCGGGCGCGGACGGCGATTTTACGGTGCACACGGCGGACCGGTACGACCGGCCGGGGGTGTTCCGCGCCCGCAAGCTGGCCATTGCCACCGGCTACTACGATTTGCCCAACCTGATGGAGATTCCCGGCGAGCACCTGGGCAAGGTGCACCACTACTACGACGATCCGCACCCCTATTACGGGCTGGACGTGGCGGTGATCGGGGGCAAGAATTCGGCCGCCATCGCGGCGCTCGAGCTGTGGCGCCATGGGGCGCGCGTCACCCTGATTTACCGCGGGCCCGGGATTACCCCGAACGTAAAGTACTGGATCAAGCCGGACATCGAGAACCGCATCAAGAACGGCCAGGTCACGGCGTACTTCCATTCGCAGGTCGTCGAAATCACCCCGGACGCCATCGTGATCGATACTCCGGAAGGCCGCAAGACCCTCCCCAACGACTTCGTCTTTGCCCTCACCGGCTACCACCCCGACTTCGATTTCCTGGAGCGGGTGGGCGTGGAGTGCGTGGGGGCCGACCGCATGCCCGTCTGCGATGCGGAGACGCTGGAAAGCAATGTTCCCGGCATTTATCTGGCCGGCGTGATTGTGGCCGGGGAGCGCACCAGCGAGATTTTCATTGAGAACGGGCGCTTTCACGGCGGGCAGATTGCCGCGGCGCTGGCTCGCACGCTGAAGGGCGGGGGTTGAGGCGAACGGCGGAGATCGCGTGCGCGCCGCCGATGCGATGAAGGCCGGCCGTCCCGCAGACCTGGCTTTGCAAACACCGGCGTGGCGGGCGAGCTGCTCATTGCACAAATCGGAACCTGCAAACGCAGGTCCCGTCCGGCTCCGCTCAGGGCAGGCTTTCGACTCGGTCTGGCTCGACGCCCGCGTCAAACTTTTCCTGGGGCGACGGCATCTTAATTACTACGCCCAGGGGACACATCCAATCATTCCTTCGCTTTATTCCTTCGCGCAGAATCGCATCCCATTCTTTACGCAACGAAGATTAGAATCGGGGCACGGGGAGGGGTTGGCGTTGCCCATGCGCTGGTGGCCGCGATCGATTCGCTGGCAGATGCTGGCCGGCCTGTTGCTGCTTGAATCGCTGTCGATCGGCCTGTTCGCGCTGCTGCTGGTGCGTCAGCAGAGCCGGGAAATGTATGTGCGGGCGCATACGCGGCTCTCCTACGAAGCCGGCTCCCTGGCCATGCAGTCGGCCGAAGCGCTGGTGGAGGAGCGGCCCGGCTGGGTGGGCCTGTCAGTGAAAATGATGGGCGATGCGCCCACCGTGGCCGTGGCCAAAGTCACCGACCCGGGCGGGAACATGCTCTTCATCAGCAAGGGCGATTCCGACGTGGTGACGCTCTCGCCGGCCGAAGTGGCGCTGATCCCCGAGATGAAGCGCGGCGTGTCAAAGTGCCTGACCGTGGACGGCAATCAATGGGAGTGCGGGCAAGGCATTTACACCGGCGACGACCTGCGCGGAATCGCGTGGGTTCAGTTCGACAAGAGCTGGTCGCGCGAGCAGCTCAGCTCGCTGCTGCGCGACACGGCCGTGTTCGGGGCCATCTGGATCGTGGCTTCGGCGCTGCTGGTGCTGCTGATGGCCCGCTCCATTGCGCGGCCGCTGGCGGTTCTGCACCGCGGCGCAGGGGCGCTGATGACCTCGCTCGAGGACAGCGGCAATTTTCCATTGTCGGTGACCGTTCATAACGAGATCGGCGACCTGATCGAGACCTTCAACCGCATGGTGGCGTCGCTGGGCGAGCAGCGCGCCGGGTTGAGCGACACGCTCTCGCTGCTGGACTCGATGCTGGCCAACGCGCCCATCGGCCTGGCTTTCTTCGACCGCGGGAGCCGCTTTGTGCGCGTGAACCAGGTGTTTGCCGACCTGACCGGCATACCGCTCAGCCGGCATTTGGGGCGGACGCTGCCGGAGCTGCTGCCGGCGCCGGTGGCGCACGACCTGGAAAGCGCGGTGCTGCGGGTGTTCGCCACCGAAGAGCCGGTGCGCAGCCTGGAGCTGAGCGGGCCTGGCAGGCCGGCGGCGGCCGCAGGCCGGCGCGGCGGCGCCTGGACCTGGCTGATCAGTTGTTACCCGGTGCGCACCACTCCGCAGCAGGTGCGCTGGGTGGGCGTGATCGTGCTCGACGCCAGCGACCGCAAGCGCAGCGAAGAAGCCCTGCGCAAGAGCGAGAAGCTGGCCGTGACCGGACGCCTGGCGGCCTCCATCGCGCACGAAATCAACAACCCGCTGGAAGCCATCACCAACCTGCTCTTCCTGCTGCGCCACTACAGCCCCATCGACGAACAGGCGCTGAACTACGTGACCATGGCCGAGTACGAAGTGCGGCGCATCGCCGAGATCACCCAGCAGACGCTGCGCTTCTACCGGCAGTCCACGCTGCCCGCGCGGGCCACCATGGCCGAGCTGCTGGATTCGGTGCTGTCGCTCTACCAGGGCCGGTTGATCGCGCTGGATATCAAGGTGGAGCGGGATTATCAGCCGCATCTCGACCTGTTCTGCTTTGCCGGCGAAATCCGCCAGGTGATCGCCAACCTGGTGGGCAACGCCATTGACGCCACCGGCAGCGGCGCCCGCCTGCTGGTGCGCGCCCACCGCTCGCGCAACTGGAAGAACCCTGCCGAAGCGGGAGTGCGGATGGTGGTGGCCGACACCGGCGCAGGCATGGAGGCCGAGGTGCGGGAGCGCATCTTCGAGGCCTTCTTCACCACCAAGGAAGTGACCGGAACCGGCCTCGGCCTGTGGGTGAGCCACGAGATTCTGTTGAAGCACCGCGGCATCGTGCACGTGCGCAGCCGGGCCGCGCATCCGAATTTCCCCGGCCGCTCCACGGGCACGGTGTTCGAGATTTTCCTGCCCGACGACCCCTCGCTGGGCAACGGGGCGAATTCATCGCACGGCTGAGGGAGCGCGGCGCGGCCTGGAGCGCGGGGACTGCGGCCGTGCTTGCCGGAGCGGGCCGGCCCCTGGGCGGCGGGAAAACTTGGTAGCATGATTCAGAATTTCGTGCTACCGTGAAATTTCCCCTGCGAAAAGAATTGCCGCAACTGGAGTGTGCATGGGAGAACTCAGCAGGATCGGCATTGCCCTCGATTCCGATCTTCTGGAGCGCTTCGATCGCTCGATCGGCCGGCGGGGCTATACCAACCGGTCAGAGGCCTTCCGCGACCTGATCCGCGACCGGCTGGTGATGGAGCGGACGGCGACGCCCCATGCCGTCGTGGTCGGCACGGTCACGCTGATTTATGACCACCACTCTCACGGCGTTACCGAAAAGCTGACCGAGATCCAGCACCAAAACCACGAACTGGTGGTCTCCACCAGCCATGCTCACCTGGACCACGATTCCTGCCTAGAGGTCCTCATCGTGCACGGGAAGTCGGCCGCGATCGAGCAGTTTGCCGACCGGCTGATCGGCCTCAAAGGCGTGCAGCACGGGCGGCTGGTAATGACCGTTGCGGCGCACGCGCTTGAGCAGCGACGCCAACATGTCCACAACCGCCGCCGGCAATAAGCCTGAAGGAGGATGAAGTTGGGAAATGCCGCGCGAGCGCGTAGCACGATTCCAGGAATCGTAATATTCCTGGCTGCCGCTTTCACCGCAGCCGCCGCGGCGCAGCAGCCGGCCGCTGCGCGCGTTTCGGGCACAGTAACCGATCCAACCGAAAAGCCGGTGCCGGGCGCGCACGTCGATCTGAGTTCCGCGCACGCGCGGATTACGGTTACCACCGGCGACGCGGGAGAGTTCAGCGCGTTGCTGCCGGTCTGGGGAACGTATACGGTGCGCGTGGAAGCCGCGGGGTTTGCCGCAATAACGCGGCAACTGGATTTGAGCGCCGCGGGCGCGAACCTGACGCTGCGGCTGGAGCGCATGGCCGGTGCTGCCGAAGAAGTGATTGTGAGCGCCGACGTGAGCGAGGTAGGGCTCACCTCGCCCGATCCCGCGGAAAAAGTGCTGGTGCGCGAGGAGCTGCTGGACGCCAATCCCGGACGGCCCGGCGCGCCCATCTCGATTCCCGGCCTGCCCATCGAAACCGCATCCGGAGGCATCAAGGCGCCGCAATACTTTGTTCCCGGCGTGGCCGGCGATCACGGCGAGCCGATCGCGCAGAACATCGCCGTCGGCGGCTACCTGGTTACCAACAACCTCTCCGCCAACGCCCACGGCAACGGCTACGCCGACCCGAATATCTTCGTCTCCGGCGCGCTCAGCAGCGTGACCACGGATGGCGGCGCGTTCAACGTGCTGGAAGGCAATCATGCATTGAACCTGGCGGCCACCTACGGCCTGCGTCCGCAATTGAACCGCTTCCTCACCCTGACCGGCGACGATCGCGACGCGGATTTGACCGCCGGACTGGCGCCCAAAAATCCGGACAAAAAGGAATGGCTGGCCGTGGAAGCGAACTACGGCAACGGGCTGATGAAGCGGCTGGAGCACCGCAAGCAATTCAAGTGGAACGGGCTGCGCGTGCTCGATCCAGGCCGGCACACGATTACGCTCTTCACGCTTGGATACTGGGGCAAATCGCATGAGGGAAACCTGATTCCGATCGGATACGGTCTTGAGTTGGGCGACACCGTCGACCCGCGGCAGTTCGACCAGACGCATTCCTCCATCCAGGCCATCGACGACCAGTGGCAACCCGGTCCGGGCGACGAAATTGCCTTCTCGGGTTTTTTTCGCACCTACAACCTGGCTCTGTATTCGAACTTCGGCGAGGGGCTGATCCGGCAGAGCGAGTTCCGCACCGTAGAAGGCGCGGAGGCGCGCGAAACGCACACCTTTACCACCTGGCTCGAAGGCATGGCCGGCTTCGACTATCAAGAGGACGACATTCGCCGCGACAACCTGGACCACTATCTCTCAAACGGCGCGCAGACCTTCGGACCCTTCCTCAAGGTGCTGTCGAGCAATGTAACCATCCGCGACGCTGCTCCCTACGCGGCCCTCGACGGCGGCCTGGGCAAACACTTGCGCTTTTATGCCGGCGTGCGGCCGGACACCATCGAGCTCAAGAATACGGATATGATGGACCCGGCTTACTCGTTCGATCTCTGGAGCACATTCCTGGCGCCCAAGGCCACGCTGGCCTGGACGCCGGGAGCGGGCGCCGTCCACTGGCTGCCCTCGGCTTCGTTCAGCATGGGGCAGGCCTTCTTCACCGAGGATCCGCGGATTGCCGTCCAAAACTCCGCTGCCCCGCGGGGGCCTTTGCCCTCGCCCTTCGAGCGCTCCCATTCCGAACAACTGGTGCTGGACAAGGAACTCGCCGCAACCAGCGTGCGCGTGACCGTGGGCCGGACCACGACCACGCAGACCTTGGGCAAGATCGATCCCGACAACGGAACCGAGCAGCCGCTGGGGCCGGGGACGCTGAAGTTCGTCACCGCCTGCATCCGCCGCCAGTTCAGCGGCTTCGGCACGCTGCAGGCAGTGCTGTCAAAGGCCGACGCGCGCCTGACGGGGACGACCATCGATGGCGCGCCGATCCCGGCGCAGATTACGCCGGAAGCACCGCGCACCATTTTCGATGCACTGGCCGCGCTGAACCAATTGCCGCTGGGCCTGCGCGGACGGGGCGAGTACGAATACGTGGGGCACAAGCAACTGGACCTGGGCAACGCGCAGCATCCCAGCCCCTACGAAGCAATTCCGGTGGGCGAAACGCGCATGGCCGTGGTGCGGCCGTTCCTGAATGGGCGGCTGGAAGTGGGCGCCAACGGAATGGTAGCGCGCGGCTACACCGGCCAGACCACCGAGACCTTCGATCCCGCCTGGCAACTGGGCGCGATTCCCTACTGCGCGCCGGGATCGGGACCGAGCGGCGCGGAAAACGACTTCGACTGCGGAACCAACGAGCGGAGCGTGGGCATCCGCATGGTGTCGTGGGTGGGCGGGTCCATCTCCTGGAGGTTTGGCGCGGAAAAGTGATTTCCGTCTGCGGACAGAAAAACTGAGAATTCTCCGTTGACCGATCGCCTATTTCATGTGCCACAGGCAGTAACACTATGACCGGTAACTCGACTCCCGATCGCGATCCCGCCGGGCTGGGCGAGATGGAGTGCGGCATTTTGCTGGTTGCCTGGCGCATAAGGACGGTTACGGCTGCGCAGGTGCGCGAAGAGCTGGGCCGTTCGCTTACGGGGTCTTCGCAATCACTCCGAATTCTCCGCCATCGCGTTGTGCGGCGAGGTGCAATCGCCAAAGGCCGTTGCCAAGGCGCAGCTCATTCTATGCGCAAGGCCCGTACGGGGTCGATGGAGGCCGCGCGCCACGCCGGAATGATGCCGGCAATGGCAGCCGCAAGCACCAGCACGCCAACGGCGATGGACATGACCGGCACATTCACGCTGGTGATGTCATAAAGCTGCGATTTGACGTAGCGAACGCAGAAGATCGCCACCGGAATGCCGATGGCGAGGCCGGCGACGGCCTGCAGCATGGCGCCGCGCATGACCCCTCCGATGACATGGCTGCGCGCCGCTCCCAGCGCCATGCGGATGCCGATCTCCGGCGTGCGGCGGACGACGGTAAAGGCGGTAACGCCATAAAGTCCGATGGCCGCGAGCAGAAGCGCCAGCAGGCCGAAGAGCGAAGTGAGCCGCGCGATCAGCCGCTCCTCGATGAAGCGGTCGTCAATCTGCTGCTGGAAGGTCTGGAACTTCACGATGGTGAGGTTGGGGTTGATGCCGGCCAGGGTGTCGCCGACCAGCTTTTCAAAGCCGGCGATGGGATAGGCGGTCTGGATGACCAGCGCGCCGGCGTACATGGATTGGTCGTTGTCGAGGTGATAGTCGGGATCGCTGGCGTTGCCGGCGGGCTGCGTGAGGGAGAGAAAGTACATGGCGTGGTTCTTCCAGTAGACGCTGGTATAGGTGGTGTCTTCCACCACGCCGACGATCTCATGCGCTCCATCCGTTCCGGGGTGCATGGGATCGTCGAAGCCAAACCGATGACCGATGGGATTGCGGTTGCCGAAGAACTGCTTGACGAACTCCTGGTTGACGACGGCGACCGACGGCGCATTCAGCGTGTCCTGCGCCGTGAAGCCGCGGCCCATAACGACGTGCGTGCCCACGGAGTCGAAGTACTCTGGCGTGCCTTTCACCCAGGATGCGCCTTTATTCAGGTCCGGATCGCCCTGAACTTTTACGCCCGATCCCCAATTGTTGTCCTCCATGGGCGTGTAGGTGGCGAGGCCGACTTTGACAACGCCGGGAATGGCGTGGAAGCGGTCTACGATGCTCTGATAAAGGGGCTCGACCTCTGTGTTCTTGTAGCCGGCCGACTGCGGATTGATGTGGGCGATGTAGCGGTTGGTTGCGTCCAGGTGCATATCCACGTTCTCGGCCTTGCTGAGGCTCTCGGCAAAGAGGCCCGCGGCAACCAGCAGCACGAGCGAGAGCGCGGCCTGCAGGACGACGAGCGCGCGCTGCAGGAAGGATGCGCCGTGGGCGGTGGTGCGAGCGTTGGAGCGCAGAGCTTCAGCGGGCTGGGTGCGCGCAGCCATGAGCGCCGGCGCCAGGCCAAAGAGCACGCCCGTAACCAGCGAAAGCGCAAGCGCGAAGCCGATGACCAGCGGCGAAGGCGAAGCCGTGACCGGCATGTTGTGCTGATCGGGAAAGGCGAGCGCCAGCAGCGCGTGCGCTCCCAGATAGGACACGGCGAGGCCGAGCAGGCCGCCCATGCCCGAGAGAAGAACGCTTTCGGTTAGAAGCTGGCGCACAATGCGGCTGCGCTGCGCGCCCAGAGCCGAGCGGATGGAGATCTCCGCGCGGCGGCTCATGCCGCGCACCAGCAGCAGGTTGGCGATATTGGCGCAGGCCACCAGAAGCACCAGCGCGGCGATCCATTCGAGCAGCTTCAGGTGGTCCTTGTAACCGTCCTGCATGTTCTGGATGCCGCCGCCGCCGGGAGTGAGCACCACGTGAGTGCGGGTGAGAGCCTTCTGGGCGCGCTGATCGGAAAATGTCTTGAGCGTCGCAAACTGCTGCTTGAGCAGCGTGCTGGCCTTGGCCTGAAGGCCGGGGAGAGCGGTTCCCGGCTTGACGCGACCGATGATGTAGGCCCACTGCGTGTCGGGATCGGTGAAGTACGGAGCGCCGATGACCGCATCCATCGAATTCATGGGAAGGAAGTACTTGGGCGGATTGGTATCGATGCGGTCCCCGTAGAATCCCTTGGGCGCAACGCCAATGATGGTGGCCGGCTTGGTATTGATGTAAAACGAGCTTCCCACCACGCTCTTGTCGCCGGCATAATCCTGCTGCCATGCGTCGTAGCTCATCACGGCGGTAATGGGCGCGCCCTTCTGGTCGTCGGCATCCACAAACAAACGGCCAGCAGCCGGCGAAAGACCAAAGACGCGGAAGTAATTGCCGGAGACGAAGGTTCCCATCACCGACTTCGCAACGGTCTGGGGTCCGGCGCGGCGGACGGTAATGGGACGCCAGGCGTAGCCGGACTCCATCGCGGCCAGCTCTTCGAACTCCGGCAGGTTCTTCTTAAGCAGGGCATAGGTGTCTGTGGAAAAGAGCGAGTAGTCCCCGTCGTCGCGCCAGCCGCCGTTCACGCAGCAGTCGTCTTGGTTGCCGATGCGGATGAGGGTTTTAGGATCGGTTACCGGCAGGTTATGGAGCAGGATGGCGTTGACCAGCGTAAAAATGGCCGAGTTGGCGCCGATGCCCAGCGCGAGCGTGAGCAGCACGGTGACCGCGAACCCCGGCGTCTTGCGCAATTGGCGGAGTGCGTAACCCAAATCCTGCACGAGAACTCTCATCGCCCGACCTCCACACACGTGGCCCTGCACGCATGCTACAGCACGTAACATACCATAGAGCGGACGGCGCCCGCCCGTTGAAATCAGCAGGTTAACGATTTCCAGAGCGCGGCCCTGCGTTCACAACTGAGAAAGGGTGTTCAAAGTCGGACGCTTTGCGGCAGGCATCTCGAAAGACGATGCGATTGCGAGAGACGATGCGATTGCGATTGCCATTCACCCCGCGGCGATCGAGATATTCTGATGCGACGCATCGGCGCGCGCCTCCTCGCACTCAGGTGAGTACCGGTAAGCCGGCCTGTGAAAAGATATCTCCGCAGCGTCGGCATAGATTCCGCTCGGCTGGCGGGCGATCCGGAAGCAGTTCTCACCTCGCGCCGGCAGCCCCTTGCGCAAACTGAAGAGGCGCACCCCGCGCCGGGATTCCAGGCACGTTTGCTGCCCGAGAAGCGCCACGCTGTTTCCCCAAAACAAACTCCGGCCGAGAAAAATTCCTGAAAAACTTTCCGTTGACAGCTTACCTATTTCGTGTGCTACAGTCAGTAACACTATGACCAGTAACACTACTCCCGATCACGATCCCGCCGGGCTGGGCGAGCTGGAGCGCGGCATTTTGCTGATTGTGTGGCGCATGGGCACGGTTACGGCCGAGCAGGTGCGCGAAGAGCTGGGCCGGCCGCTCAAGGACTCGACCATCCGCACCGTGCTGCGGCGCCTGGAAGAAAAGGGCTATCTGGCGCACTCGGTGGAGAACCGCACCTTTCTTTACCGGCCCGCGGAGAGCCGCCAGCGCGTGGCGGGCCGCGCCGTGAAGCGCATCGTGGACTGGTTCTGCGAGGGATCGGTGGAGGCGCTGCTGGTGGGCATGGTGGACTCCAAGGTGCTGGGCCGCGCCGAGCTGCAGCGGCTGGCGGAGCGCATTGCCGCGGCGCGCAAAACCGCGCCGGCCGTACGGAAGGAGGCAGAATGACGATTCCTGCCGCGGTTGCGTTGCTGCTCGAAGCCGCGTTGCGCGCGCTGGCGGCGGCCTGCGTGCTGGGGGCCGGCCTGCGCCTGCTGCGGGTGAAAAATGTGCCGGCGCAAAAGGCAGCCTGGGGACTGGTGCTGGCCGCCGCGCTGGCCATGCCACTGCTGATGCGGCTTCCGTGGCTGTCGGCGTGGGCCGCGGTGAGGCTGCCGGCTCCGGCATGGCCGCAGGCTCTGCGGACCGCGCCGAAGTCCGCGCCGGTTGCGGCTTCCTTTGCCGATCGTCCTGCCGTTGCTTCGACGCACGAGTTCGAAGTCATGGCGGAGGCGGATCGAACCGGGAGCGAACGATTCCCCGCGCCGGCGATCGCGGCGAGAGAATTCGCTGCGCCGGCCGGCGCTCGGCCGCCGACCGCGACGGGCACAGTGCCGGAAACTCGACAGGAGGCTGCCCGTAGGGCGACGACGATTTCCGCAACGCCAATTTCTGCGCCGGTTTCCGCAGCGTCAAGCGCGGATTCGCCCGGCGGCACGGCCGGCAGGCTGCTTGCCTGGGCCTGGCTTCTCTATCTGGGAGTGGGCGCGGCGCTGGTGCTCAGGCTGCTGCTGGGGCTGGGCTCCGCGCTGCGGCTGTGGATGGCGGCGACGCCGCTCGAAGCCGGGCCGGAATTCGATTGCCGCTCGGGCCTGGCGGTGCGTTCGAGCCGCCGCGTGGCCTCGCCGGTGAACATCGGCTCGGGCGTGGTGCTGCCCGCGGACTATGCGCACTGGGACTCCGAAAAGCTGCGCGTGGTTCTGGCCCACGAGCGCTCCCACGTGCGCCAGCGCGATTTCTATCTGCAATTGCTGGCCGGATTGTATGCCGCTCTCACCTGGTTCAGCCCGCTGGGGTGGTGGCTCAAGCGCAAGCTCTCGGAGCTGGGCGAGGCCATCAGCGACCGCGCCGGCCTGGAAGCGGCGGCCAGCCCCTCGGCCTACGCCCAACTGCTGCTCGAATTCGCGGCCCTCCCCCGCCCAACCCTGACAGGAGTCGCCATGGCACACTCGACCCATCTCTCCGAACGCATTGAACGGCTGTTGAACGACGCGAGCTTCCGCGAGGCATTTGCAGGCAGCCGGCGCGCGCTCACCGGACTGCTGCTGGTTCCGGTGGCCCTGTACGCGGCCACGGCGCTGGTGCGCGTACAGGCCGCGGAGATGCCGCACGCGGCTGCGGCGCTCAAGGCGGCCGCGCCCGCTCCGGCACCGGCCCCGGCGCAGGGTCCGGCGCAGGATTCGGGGCAAACGGCGCCCCCCGCGCCCATTACCGGACAGTCCCATCCCGACCAACCGCAGGTGACGGATCAGGGTTCGGGGCAAGGTTCCGGGCAGGGTTCGGGTCAGGGCAACGGTCAAGGCTCCGGGCAGGATGCGGTTCAGGCTCCGCCGCCGGCCGCGCCGCAGCCGGCTCCGGCGCCGTCGCCCGACGCCGTGCCCGCACCGCCCGCTCCCAGCCAGGACCAGGCGCCCGCCGTTCCGCCTGTTCCACCTGTTCCTGTGGTTCCTGCCGTTCCGCCTGCCGATGTCGAGGTCCACGTTCCGCCGATTCCGCCCATGCACCTCCATATCGATGTCCCGCCCATTCCGCAGTTTGCCGCACTGTATGCCTACAATGGCCGCGGCTGCTTCGGCGAAGACGGCGACGCCTACGCAATCGTCGGCGATCCCGGATCGCAGGTCCGCTCCTGCGGCGATTGGGACGGCGAGCGCGCGGCGGCGATCGACAAGGCGCGCAGCCTGGCCCACGGGCACTTTCTGCTGTTCCGTCATGAGGGAAAGACCTACATCGTGGACGACCCGGCGACGGTCGAGCAGATCGAGTCCATGAACAAGCCCATGGAAGACCTGGGCGCGCAGATGCGCGACCTGAGCAAGCAGATGCGCGCCGAAGGCCAGCAGGACCGGGAGGCGGCCCGCCAGGTGCGCGAGGCGAGCCAGAACATTCCCAAGCCCGACCTCTCGAAAGAGATGGCCGACTTAAACGCGGCCGTGGCCAGCCTGCAGTCTGTCGAGGGATCGACCGTCACGCGCCAGCAGCTCGCGGAAATCCAGCGAAAGCTGAGCGAGGTCCAGGGCCGCTTGATCAGCGCCGAGGTCAAGGTGACTTTGAATCTCGATATGAGCAGGCTCAGCGCGGAGCAGGGCAAATTTGGCGCACAGATGGGCAGCATGGGCGCGGAGATGGGCCGCCTGTCGCGCGAAAACGATCAGAAGGTCAAGTCGATCATCGATGAGAGCTTGAAAAACGGCAAGGCGCGGCCGGTGGAGTAGCCGAGATCAGAGCCTGCATAAAAACTCACGGCTTTGAAAGGGCACGGCTTCAGCCGTGCCGAGGAAGCGGCAAATGAGACCCGGCTTTAGCCGCTGAGGGAATCTAAAGGACTGAAAATACCTTCCCTCGGGGCTAAACAGGCTGCGGAAAAAGGCCGGATCTCAGGCACAGGCCCGAAAAGCAGGCCGCAGGGGCTAAAGCCCGCGTTCAAATTGCTCGACTTGCGGCACGACTGAAGTCGTGCCCTGACACTTCGTGCTCCTTCCGGAGAGTTTTTCCGCAGCCTGTAAAGCCCAAAACTCAACTCGTCATCGAGCGGCACGGCTAAAGCCGTGCCCTTTCAAAACACATGAATCCAACACGTGGCCGAGTTTTTATACAGGTTCTTAGAAGAGGTCGAGGCGCGGCGGCGCGTTCACATGGAAGGGATCGGTGGAAGACGGGTCCGCGGGGGACGGGTTGCCTGGGCCGCTGAGCGGGCGCGACATGCAACGGCTGCGCGACTGCAAGCCGGTGGCGTATGAGCGGGTGACGTGCAGCCGGTCCATGATCACGTAGCGGGTGCGCAGCCCGCCGATGACCGCCGGCAGGCGCGCGGGAACCATGCGGCGGTCGACGTAAATCACCAGCGCGGCTTCGCGGGGATTGTCGAGGCTCTGGCCTACACCCACGCCGAAGAAAGCGGGATTCTGCTTCATCAGGCCGGCCGCCATCGCCTGCTTGGCGAGCACGGCCTGGTTGAGCACCGCGGCCGGGAGCGCAACCGGCGCGGTTTCCTGCGGGCTCAAGGGCGCCGTGCCCTGGGCCACGGCTTCCGCCGTGGTGGGAATGGCGACGGTGCGCACGCCGCCGATGGTTTGCGGAACCGCGGCATTCGCGCCCTGGCTCACGTAGACGATGACTGCGCCCTCGCCGATGTGGTCGCTGCTTTTGCCGGCGGCCACGCCGAGAATGCCGGCGGAGGGATTCACCAGCGCGCGCGCTGCGCCGAGAGCTTTTTCCGTGCGCGCCGTCTCGGCGCCCGAGAGCTTACGCGCCTGGGCCGCGGTGACCGTGGGCGGGTTGCCGCCGTAGTTCAGGCAGCTCACCGGATGGTCGGTTGTGCCCACAAAGGTATAGGTGGCGCCATTGCCCACCTGCGAGCTCAGCTCGCTCAACACGTCGGAGACGGGATTGGCTATTCCCTCCGACACGCCGTTCGCGCCGAGTCCGCCGGCGAAGAACAATCCCACCGGCTCGGCGTTGCTGGTGTCCACGACCAGGGAGCCGGAATCGCCCGCATCGCTGAATTGGTTTCCTTCAATTCCGATTTGATTGTCGTAGGTCTTTAAGTAATACGAGTCCGTCTCCGCGCAATCTGCGTAGTATTGAACCTGCACGGTCACGTCGATGTACTCGATGCTGGCGCAGGTCAACCCGGTGGTGCGCCCGCTCTTGGCCACCTGCATGTTGAGGGATCCGGCTTCGCCCTTGCCGCCGGTGGAAGACGTGCCGGGAGGCGCGGCGGCCAGCGTGCCGTTGGCCTGGCGCGCGCCCAGCTCCAGGATGGCGCCGCTGCTGCTGACCGCGCCCGAGTTTACCTGGGCGATGGCCGCATCCACGTTGTTATTAATCGAAGCCGAATCGAGCTTCACAAAGCCGGTGAGCGCTCCCACCAGCGTCTCCGTGCCGCCCTGCCCGTAGGGAGCGCAGTTGTCGTCGATCAATCCCGGCTGCACAATGTGTTCGCCCAGTGCGGCCTGATCGCTGCGCGCCAGCACGTGGTTGCAACTGAGCAGATATTGCGTGCCGCCCGAATTCTGGATGAGCGAACCGAGGGTTCCGCCGCAGCAATCGGAGACCTGCGTCTGGCCGTTGACGGTTGCAGTGTCGAAGTCGTTGTTGTTGCCGCCCGAGCTGCCCAGCGCGATGGGGGTGTTCAACTGCGCCTGGTGCGCGGCCGGATTGCTGTCTACGTCCGCGGTGTTGAGCAGCACTTCGGCTGCGGTCTTTGAAGACGATGTGCCCACCGTGGCCACCACGTAAGTAGCGGCGGTGGCTGTAACCGTGGAAGGCGCAGTGTAGTTGGCCGTGCAGTAGGTAAATGCCATGCTGCTGCGCACGCAATCCGGAGCTGCCACCGTGCCTTGGCCGCCGCTCGATCCGGTGGCCGTGCTGGATGTGGCGAAGTTGATGACGGTGGTTCCTCCGGCCTCAGCCAGATAGCCGGTAATGCTCACCGTCCCGCTGGCGCCTAAGGCGACATTTTCCGGCGTCAACGGCTGCAGGAAGCCGGGGGTGACGGTGACGGTGGCGCTGGCCGTGTCGGTCGAATCCGAAAGGAGCGTTGCCGTCACGGTTACGTTGAGGGTGTCGGCGGTGAGGTAGCCGGGCGGCGTGTATTGGCCGGAGGAGGTGATGGTGCCGGCGCTGGAGCTGGGGCTGATCGACCAGTTGACGTTGGCCGGGCCGCCGGAGGAGAGCGTGGCCGTGAACCGTTCCACCGGGGTCCCGCTCGAGCCGGGCTCGTTGCAGCCGGTGCAGTTGGTGTCGATGGTCACGCTCGTGGAAGAGATGGAAAAGGTTCCGCTCGCCGGCTTGGCAGCCACGCTTCCGCCGCAGCCCGCCAGGGCCAGCAGCGCCGGGAGCGCGGCAAGGATGAGCGCACGCAACGCCGGCGATCCCGGCCTGGAAGTGCGCCGCATCCGGTCCCGGGTCTTCGAGCGGCGCTTCCGCTCTTCCGTCGATTGCGCGCTCACTGTCAATGTGCGTTTGCTGCCTTCCTGGCCCCGACGATTGCCGTTCTGCTGACGCCCGACCCGGTTTTGACGCGCGGTTCCCCGCTTCCGTACCTCAAGAACCAGACGGAAGTCTTCAGACCGCCTGCGCACACCCTTCCCCGGTAATGTCATTTTAGACCCGGCCAGGGTGCGAAAAGTTGTCCGTCGCTGCCGGCCATCCGGGGGTTGGGCCGGTTATTTCCCGTTTCTTCATGGAAAGGCGGCCCGGCGGCTGCACCGGATTCGACTCCGCGCAGGGAATGGAGCGCCGCCCGGCGGACCGCATCGTCTGGCGGCGCTTCGAAAACGCGTTCCCTGCCGGCGGGAAACCTGGCCCTCTCCTTCGCTCTTCTCGCTCCCGAAAGGGTGCGGGCGAGGCAACGAAAGTTGTACAGACGGGAATGGGGCGATCGGGTAATCTTGCTTCATTGTTCAGCTTGACTGATTCCCTGATTTGCTCTTCGAATTGACCCCGGTTCTCTCGCGTTGCATGGTATCCGATTGTATGCATGGATCGTATCGGTTGATCGGGCCGCCTTAAAGGATTTCCGTTTCCTCTCCCAACCTCATTCGACTGAAATGCTTATCCCGCAGGCGGCGACTCGTGCGCCTTCCGAGAGGCACCGTAAACTTGAATGGGGAGAAGCCATGGACTACGTCAACTTTGGACACACGGGACTGAAGGTTTCCCGCATCTGCCTGGGCTGCATGACCTATGGAAGCCCGGCTGCGGGACCGCTTTTGCCCGGCCGCCAGGCCTGGGCGCTCAACGAAAGCGATAGCTTTCCCTTCTTCCGCCAGGCTCTCGACCTGGGCATCAATTTTTTCGACACCGCCAACGCCTACTCCGGCGGCGACAGCGAAACGGTGGTGGGCAATTTCCTGAAAGCCCACGCCAGGCGAGAGACCATCGTGCTGGCCACCAAGGTTTACTACTCCATGAGCGACCACTCCAACAGCCGCGGCCTCTCGCGCAAAGCCATCCTGCACGAACTCGACCAGAGCCTGCGCCGCCTGAAAACCGACTACATCGATCTTTACCAGACCCATCGCTGGGACCATGAAACCCCCATCGAGGAGACGCTGGAGGCGCTCGACGACGCGGTGAAGGCGGGCAAGGTGCGCTATATCGGCGCGTCTTCGATGTTTGCCTGGCAATTCGCCAAGGCGCTTTATCTTTCCCGGTTGCACGGATGGACGCGCTTCGTCTCCATGCAGAATCACTTGAACCTGCTCTATCGCGAAGAAGAGCGCGAGATGCTGCCGCTGTGCCGGTCGGAAGGCGTCGCGGTGATTCCGTGGAGCCCGCTGGCCCGCGGCCGGCTGGCGCGCACCTGGCAGAGCGAAACCACCCGGCGCTCCCAGACCGACCAGTTCGGCAACACCATGTACGCGCGCACCGAGGAAGCCGATAAGAGAGTCGTCGACCGGCTGGGCGAGGTGGCCGGGCGGCGCGGCATTCCACGCGCCCAGGTTGCGCTGGCGTGGCTGCTGGCCAAGCCCGGCGTGACCGCGCCCATTGTGGGAGCCAGCCGGCCGCACCACCTGGAAGACGCCGTGGCCGCGCTCGGCGTGCGCCTGACCGAGGAAGAGACGTCCGCGCTCGAGGAGCCGTACATTCCGCATCCGGTGCTTGGATTCAGCTAATAAACGGAAGCAGCCGTAAAATAATCGAAAGCCCTAAACCACCCGAGGAGGCACGTTATTTCGACACCGTTACGATTAGGGGACCTGCTGATCCGCGGCAAGGTTGTGGGGGAAGAAGATGTGGCGCGGGCGCTGGAGCACCAGGCCAAGAACGGCGGCCGGCTGGGCGAGAATCTGGTGGCTATCGGGGCCATGACCCAGGCCAGGCTCGACGCCTTTCTGCATCGGCTTCCCACCGAGCCGGCGGACATCAAAGCCACCGGCATCGACGGCCCCGACCTGATGGGCCTGCTCATGAAGCTCATCTACATGGAGCGGCTGGAGACGGTGCGCCAGTTCGCCAACGCCATCAAGCTGCCCTATCACATCGTTCTCGACCTGGTGCAGATGGCCGTCGACCGCAAGCTGCTGGTGACGCTGGGCTCGCGCGACTCCGGCAACCTGGCCGACCTGAGCTACATGTTTACCGAAGAGGGACGGCGCTGGGCGTTGGACGCGATCAGCCGCATTGGCTACACCGGGCCCGCGCCTGTGACCCTGGAAGAGTTCACCTACCAGGTGAACCTGCAGAAGCTGACCAACGAAATTATCACCTTCGACCGCATCCGCAAGGCCACGGCCGCGCTGACGTTTGACGACTCGATCATCGAGCAGTGCGGGCCGGCGCTGAACTCGGGCCGCGCCATGCTGCTCTACGGGCCGCCGGGCAACGGCAAAACCTCAGTGGCGCACTGCCTGGCCGACGTGTTCAACGATGTGATCTACGTGCCCTACGCCATCAACGTGGAGGGCCAGATCATCCGCCTCTTCGACCCCAGCATTCACATTCCGCTGGGCCGCACCGAGGTGACCGAAGAAGAGACGCTCTCGCTGGTGCGGCGCGAGATCTTCGACCTGCGCTGGGTTCCCTGCCGGCGGCCCTTTGTGATTGCCGGCGGCGAGCTCACGCTGGATATGCTCGATCTGCGCTACGACCTGCTGGGCCATTTTTACGAAGCGCCGCTGCACCTGAAGGCGCTGGGCGGCTGCTTCGTGATCGACGACTTCGGCCGCCAGTTGGTTTCGCCCACCAACCTGCTCAACCGCTGGATTGTGCCGCTCGAAAGCCGCGTGGACTATCTCAAGCTGCACACCGGAAAATCGTTCTCGGTTCCCTTCGAAGAGCTGATTATTTTCTCCACCAACCTGGAGCCCGAAGACCTGATGGACCCTGCCTTTCTGCGCCGGCTTCCCTATAAGATCGAAGTGGGATCGCCCAGTCTCGAGTCCTACCGCCGCATCTTCCAGATCGAGTGCGCCAAGCAGGGATTCGATCTGCCCAACGAGGCGTTCGAGGGGATCGTTTACAAGCTGAGAGAAGAAAAAGGCCTGGATCTGGCCGCCTACCAGCCCAAGTTCATCGTCGACCAGGTAGTGGCAAGCTGCCGCTTCATGCAGCAGCCGCCAGCCTTCGAGCCCCGCTTCGTGAACCACGCGCTGGACAATCTGCGCGTGCACCGGCACTCGCCGGCGACGCACGCCAAGGTGGTGTGAGGCGCAAGATCACCGGTAGCCCTGCCACAGGTACTCGAGCGCCTCAGGCAAAGTCTGCTGCCTCACGGCGTGGTCCACGTGGCCGGCGTTCCTGGCGAAGACGAACTGGTAACGATAGCCCCTGGCGGCCAGCACCCGGGCCATCTCTTCATTGGCTAACACCCAATCGTGCAGGTTGTCGCGCATGGCGTTGGGATTCAGGAGATCGCGGTCGCCCACTTCCATCCACAGGCGTATGGGTTTGGCGGGGCTCTCCGGGATCAGGTGCTCGTGGAACTCCCAGGCGCCGTGCGGAGTTTCGGGATTGTACGGCCACTGCTGGTTGACGTAGGTGCCGGAGTAGGTGAGCACGCGGTGGTACCACTCGGGGTGGTACCAGGCCATGATGAGCGCGCAGGAGCCGCCCGAACTGCCGCCCATGGTGGCGCGGCCGTCGGGATCGCGGGTGAGCTTGACGTGGGCCTTGGCTTCGACCAGCGGGAGCACTTCGGTCTCGACGAACTCCGCATAGCGGCCGGACATGGTGTCGTATTCGAGGCCGCGTTCGCTGCCCTGCGCGTCGCCGCTGCCGTTGCCGATGGAGATGGCGACCATTGCCGGCACTTTGTGCTCGGCGATCAGGTTGTCGAGGACGGTGAACAGCAGGCGGTCGGGGCCGTCGGCGCCCACGATGAACGGCGCGGCCGTGCCCGGCACGTATTGCCGCGGCACGTAGACCGCGACTTGGCGCGTGTAGGGAGCGGGGCGGCTGGTGGTGACGATGGGCCTGGCGGGGTCGGAGGGATCGGAAGCAACAAAGGTGCCGGGATCGCGCGCGATGCCGGGATAGAGTTTGCTGTCGGCCGAACTCATGGTGAACTCGTAGACCGTTCCCTGGGGCACGCCCGGGTTCTGGACCGATTCGGGCGCGGGGTTGTGCGTGGGCCCGAGGATGAAGTTGCCGTCGGCACCGGCAGGCGCGTTCTGGCCGTCGAGCAGCTCTTTGGCCGCAACGTAACCCGGCGCATGCGGATCGCGCGTGGGCGGCGTCGGCCGCGCCGGCCTCTGCGCCGCACTGGGTGCTGCCGGCGCCTGTGCCGCTGGAGCTTGTACCGGCGCTGCTTGCGCCCACACCATCCCCGCAACCAGCCCCAACAGAGCCGCACACCTCGAAACGCCCCCTAATTCAAACTTCTTCGCGCTGCCACAAAACATCGTTCTCGTTCCCCTCATAAGAAACAGAACCAGCAGGACGGTCCAAGTTCGTGATTTCTCCCGTTGCGCCAGAAAATCAGCGCAAGCATGGGCCACCCGGGCTTGGCCGCCGATTAAAGCTAACGCCGGTCGTTTCATGTATCGTACGCCGGAAACATCGGTGGAGGACTGGAAACAGGACGCATCGACGGGGCGGGACAATACGCTGCTATTGCGCGGTGGTGCTGACGGAATAGTTGCGGATGGCCAAGCCCTGGCCGCCGGTCCAAACTTCGAAGCCCATTTCCACAGCGATCAGGTACCAGGAGGGTTTGAGGCTGCCGCGGGAGATAGCGTCGGCGAAGAAGGGCTTCAGATCGAGGTCGGCCACGGTCGATGTGCCGGGGTCGCGGACATAGGAAACAATGTTCCAGGTGGCATTGACGCTCTGATATACATTCCACGTGGCGCCGTCGATGGGGACCGTGGCCACGAAACCGACGGGTTGCGGGAGACCGCTGTGGTTGATCCAGACCATGACTTCGGTTCCGTCGGGCTGCCCGGAAGTGGCGGGCGTCTGGTTGAACCAGATGTCGTAAGCCACGTCGAAGTTATCCTCGCCCGTAACCTCCTGCGTGTCGACGCTGGTGGTCGCCTTCGCCAGATGGCTCTCCTGAATGGGCAGATGGCTCGCGGCCGGATCCGTACAGCGTCCCCACTGGCAGCCCACATAGATAGACGGGTAAGTCGCGGGGAGGCCGTTGGGAAGATCGAAGTCTGCGCGGGTTAGCTTGAAACCCACGCCACTAACCGTGGCGCATTGCAAGCGGCTGGAGTTCCACTCGTCCTGCTGGTAAATGTAGGCATTGTTTTGGATTGAGACGGTCCCCCATCGGGTACACGTGGAGTGCGGATCGGAGGCTGCTTGGAATCTGGCTGCGGAGTCGGATCGATCGGCCGCGATCAGAGTGACTATAAATCCCGCGATGAGGACACACGCAACAAGAGTTACACCAAGGACGACCTGCATCTTTCCAGTGCGGGGACCTCGGCCGGGCTGGCGGGGCACATCCATTCGATTCCGCTTCCTATTCCCTATTCCCTGTTCCCTATTCCCTGCCTTTTCACCCCACCGCCAGCACCAGTTTGCCGAAGTGGCTGCCTTCTTCCATCCGCTCCAGGACTGCGCGCGCCTGGTCCCAGTTGAACGCCTCGTCTACCGGCCGCAGGCGGGCCAGCTCGATGGCGCGATTCATCTCCACAAAGTCGAGGCGCGAGCCCACGTAGATTCCCTGAATGCGCGCCACTTTGTGCAGGATGAGCGGAATCGGGAACGGCTCCGGGGCCGCGGCGAGCACGCCCACCTGGGCCACCGTCCCGCCGTGGCGAATCGCCTTGAGCGACCGCGCCAGGGTGCCTGCGCCGCCTACCTCAACCACCAGATCCACGCCTTCGCCGCCGGTCTGGTCGGCTGCCCAGCGGTCCCAGGCCGGATTCTGGCGATAGTTCAGCCCCGCATCCAGTCCCAGACCGCGGGCGCGTTCCAATTTCTGGTCGCTGCTGGAAACGCCGATGACCCGCGCGCCGCGCAGCCTGGCAAATTGAAGGGCAAAGATGGAAACGCCGCCGGTTCCCAGAATGAGAACCGTGGAACCCGGCTTGACCTCTCCCGCCGCCAGCGCGTTCCAGGCGGTGACCGCGGCGCAGGGCAGCGTAGCGGCCTGGTGAAAGCCGAGGTGATCGGGAATGCGCACCAGCCCCGTCTCCTTGAGCACCACGGAGTCGGCCAGCATGCCGTCGATGTCTCCGCCCAGCGCGCCTTTGGCCTTGGCGGCGGTAAGCGGGCCTTCGAGCCAGTTCTGCATGAAGATGGCGGCTACGCGGTCGCCGGCCTTCCAGGCGGTAACGCCCTCGCCTACGGCAATCACTTCGCCGGCGCCGTCGGAGCAGGGGATGCGCGGCAGTCCCATTTTGGGGTTATACAGGCCCTTCACCATCATCAGATCGCGATAATTGAGGGAAATTGCGCGCACCCCCACCAGCACTTCGCCGGCGCCGGGCACGGGCGTAGGCCGCTCTACAAACTCCAAAGAATCAATGCCAAAGCTCGAAATCTGCCAAGCGCGCATGAGCCCGTCCTCCGCTTCTCGCGGCCGCGGTCTTCAATCCCAGGGATGCCGGAGGCCGATTCCACCGGTAAAATGAAGATATGGCTCGCGGATGGGAAAGTAAATCGGTGGAGGAGCAGATGGCAAATGCCTCGGTGGATTCGGGTGCAGGCTTGACGAACGACGAGCGGCGGCGCCTGGCCGCGCAGGACAGCGCGGCGCGGGAGCGGCAGCGGCAGTCACTCAACCTGCAGCGGGAAAACATCCTGTCGCAGCGAACCTCGAGTCCGGCGCGGCGCGCCGCGCTGGAAGCCGCACTGGCTCAGGTGGAGTCGCAACTGGAGTCGATCCGGTAAGGTAAGCCCGCGCTCGCAGGACGCTAGCTCTCGCGGTGCACCAGCAGCGTGTTGGCCTGATCGACCGAGGTGAGCGAGACGCGCGCAATATTTACGTGCGCGGGGCGGGTGACGGCCCACAGGATTACATCGGCAATGTCGGCGGCGGTGAGCGGCGTCATGCCGTTGTAAACCTTGGCGGCGCGGCCTTGGTCGCCGTGAAAGCGCACCAGGCTGAAATCGGTCTCCACCAATCCGGGGTCCACGCTGGTTACGCGCACCGGGGTTCCCAGCAGGTCTTCGCGCAGGCCGTCGTTTACGGCCCGCGCCGCGGCTTTGCTGGCGCAGTAGACCGCTCCGTTGGGATAGACCAGCTCGCCGGCCATGGAACCCAGCGTGACCACGTGACCGCGCCCGCGCACCACCATGCCCGGCACTACGGCGCGCGCCACGTAGAGCAGCCCCTTCACGTTGGTGTCGATCATCTCTTCCCAGTCTTCGATTTTGCCGGTAAAGAGCTTGTCCATGCCGCGGCTCAGGCCGGCGTTGTTCACCAGCACTTCGATCTCTGCCCACTCCGCGGGCAGCTCGTCGATGGCCGACTGCACGGCCTGGCGATTGCGCACGTCGAGATGGATGGAGTGGACCTGGGCGGCGCCCAGCTCGATTGCGCGCGAAGCCACTTCCGCCAGGCGCGAGGCGCGCCGGGCGGCGAGCAGCAGCCGCGCCCCTTGCTCCGCGAAAGCCAGCGCGGTGGCCGCGCCAATGCCGGCGCTGGCCCCGGTGATGAAGACAATCTTCTCTTTCGGGTTCATCGCTTTTATCTTACAAGCGCGCGGCGCTGCGCCTCTTTGTACTGGCCGGCGGCCCAATCGTCGCCGGCGTGGCCGGTGCGGCGCGATTCGGCATACACTTCGGCAAGAGCGTCGGCCAGGGAGAGGCGCGTGCCGCTGCCGGCGGCGGCTTCGCGCAGCAGGCGCAGATCTTTTTCGCCCATTTCGAGTGTCGCGCCGGGCCGCTCCGGAGGATGCAGCATCACCTTGCCGTAGGCGGCGTAATACGGCGACTGGAAGAGCGCGCTGTTCACCGTCTCCAGAAATGTTTCCGGATCGATGCCCTGGGCGGCGCTGTAAACAAAGGCCTCGCTAAGCGCATGAATCATGGCGCCGATGAGGAAGTTGCCGCCCAGCTTTACGGCGTGCGCCTGGCGCGGCTCGCGGCCCACCACCGAGATGCCGCGCGAGAGCAGCTCGAGAATCGGCCGCGCGCGCTCGATTGCGGCATCGGCGCCGGCCGCCACGATCCACAGCCGGCCCTCCTCAGCCACGTTGGGCCGGCCGAAGACCGGAGCGGCGACAAAATCGATCCCGCGCCGCGCGTGCTCCGCGGTGAGCCGCTCGCTGAGCGCCACGCTGATGGTGCTCGACGCAATGTGCAGCGCGCCGGGTTCAAGTGCGTCCATCAGTCCGTTGGGGCCGAAGAGCACCTCTTCGTGCGCCGCATCGTCAAAGAGCATGGTGATGACGGCGTCGGCGCCCAGCTCAGCCTCGGCGGGCGTGGCGGCGGCGATTGCGCCCTCGCGGATCAGCGGCTTGGTGCGCCCCTCGGTGCGGTTCCATACCGACAACTCGTGGCCGGCCGCGAGCAGGCGCAGCGCCATGGCCGTGCCCATCTTGCCCAGTCCCAGAAATCCGATCTTCATCGCGTCTCTTCTCCTGCCAGTTCATTCTACGAATGGGCCCCTGCGGGAATCCCGCAAAGTGCAAACGATAAACTGGAAACATGCCGATTTGGAAAGTGATTGCTCTCGCCATCATTCAAGGCCTGGCCGAATTGCTCCCGGTTTCAAGCTCGGCGCACGTGGTGGTGGCCGAGAAGCTGATGGGGCTCGATCCCTCGTCGCCGGCCATGACCCTGCTGCTCGTGATGCTGCACACGGGAACCATGTTTGCCGTGCTGGTGTATTTCTGGAAGACCTGGAAGCAGGTGTATTTTTCCGGCCGCGACGCCTTGCGGCGGTTTGCGATTCTGGCAGTCTGGGCCACGCTGCTCACGGGGGTCGTGGGCGAAGTGCTGAAGAAGATTATCGAAAAGACGCTGTTTCGCGGCGCGGCCAAAGCGGAGATCGAGCTGCTCTTCAGCCATCTGGAACTGATTGCGCCCGCGCTGGCCGCGGCCGGGGTGTTGATTCTGGTCGCGGGGCTCAAGGAGAAACGGAGCCCGAGCCCGGCTGCAAACGCGCGGCGAAGAACGGATCGCGGCGAACGGACTTTGACCCTGAAGCAGGCGGGATGGATGGGCCTGGTGCAGGGCCTGGCGCTGCCCTTTCGCGGGTTTTCGCGCTCCGGCTCGACCATCTCCGCCGGCATGTTGAGCGGCGCGGCCAAGGCGCCGGCGGAGCGCTTCAGCTTCGCGCTGGCGGTGGTGCTGACGCCGCCGGTGGTGCTGATGGAAGTGCTGCGGCTGCTCCGGTCCGAGCATGGAGCGGCGGCTGCGGGCGCGCTGCCATCCGGCGCGGCCATGAATC
The DNA here is from genome assembly GCA_963770555.1 of uncultured Acidobacteriaceae bacterium. GTDB lineage: Bacteria > Acidobacteriota > Terriglobia > Terriglobales > Acidobacteriaceae > Telmatobacter. The sequence continues at coordinate 1,126,590 of CAVYQC010000004.1, read as the reverse complement.
TGCACGCGGCGCTTTTCGCCAGCCTGCTGGGCGCCTGCTTCGCGTTCATCGCCGGGCTGGCCGCGCTCAAGTGGCTGAGCAGTTGGCTTGAATCCGGCCGCTGGCACTGGTTCGGGATTTACTGCCTGGTGGCGTCCGGCGTGGTGCTTTACTTACACATCTTCCGGGGACTTTGAACCCTCCCACCCTTTCCGTCCGCCGCGGCAAACGGAAAGGACGGGGTGCCCTCATTCGCGGGAGCACGTAAGATGAAATGCAAGGATGGGCCACCCGCCTTCGGTGATTGGGATAATAAAATAGCAAGATGGTTTTCTGCTGCCCACGGTGCCAGCTTGAGGAAGAAATCATTGGCGACCGCAACCCGCGCTGCATGAAGTGTCGGATCGAGATGATCCCGCCTTCCGACTATTCACAAGTCTGGATGAGTCCTCACACTGCGATAGAGCGTATGTGGACGATCAGTGAGAGGGACGGGGTTGACCGCGCGCGCACGGACGGGAGATTCAAGAAGGAGCGCGAAGCCTGGGCAGCCGGCGTGCTCGCTCTTGCACTGTCAAAGTTAAAAGACGATCTGTGGTGGGTCGAGGTCGAGAGCGTTGATGCCACTCCGGACACCAAGTTACACCAGATCAGTCAGACTGCAAACGGAAACGTGGACAACTTCTGGAACATCGAGAATGTGGATTGGGAAGAGCACGTGGACGACATAATGACCGTTATCCGGAAGAAGTGTAAACGCAGCTATCCCCCCCGACTACCTGCTTGTAGTTCATGCCCGGAACTACTTCAAGGAGATCAACTTCGGCCTTGTGATCGAACAGATGAAGAGTGTGCAGTCGCCATTCCTTGAAGTTTGGGTCATCGCGGTCGTCGGACTGGACGACATAAAAGTAGTTCGCGCCTCGCCGGGCCTTCTGTCGGTCGACCTGAAGATACGTGCAGAGATGGAAAAGGCGAGAAAGCGGATGCCGCAATTCCTCAAGCGCGGCAGTCGCGGACGGAAACCCGGAATTTGCGATGCCGGGATGGTATTCCTGCCTCTGCCCCGATGCGACCGATGACTAAATCTTGAGCGGATCACACGATGCCGTGCAGCCTGGGCCAGGTTCATGCACAGTTAAAGTTTTTCGCCAGATTGCCGCGTGTCCGCCTTCGCGGTCGAGGGCGCGGCGGGCAGCAGCCGGGTGCCCCATCCTTCGCGCGTTGTTTGCACGAAGGATGGGAGAGCGGCGGGTGGGCGGGTGGCCCACTCACCGATCCAGCCGTCCGCCTGAGCTTCGCAACCAGGTAAGTCTGTGCCCCATTCATCGCGGCTTCATCGCGATGAGTGGGCCGCGAGTTCTTGCCGTCCACTCCGGCTCGATTTCAACGACTCCGCGGATTCCGGCAGCGTAGTGTTTGAAGCGGCTCCATCGGTACTGTCCGGGGATGCGACCAGCCCCTTTTTTACTGGGTGTTGCTATCGTAACTCCGCTGGGACCTTGCCCAAGGCCCCGCTCATCGCGATAAAACCGCGATGAACGGGGCACAGCTCCCGATACCAGGATGAATGGGCCACCTGCCCTTCCTGTGCTCGATGCAGCGAAGCAGGACTCAGTTCGGCGTGCCCGCGGTCTCCGCTTCGGCGAACGTGCACTCCTGGCACTGGCAGACGCGGCGCAGATACTCCCAGGAGTAGATTCCGCTGGAGTGCCCGTCCTGCCAGTTGAACTGGAGTGCGTAGCGGCCCACGGCCTGGGCGCTGGCGGGCTTGGGCGGCGGCTCGTACATGGGCAGCACGGCGGCGGGCTTCGGCTTCGGCTGGCCCGGCTTGCGGCCTTCCTGCTCGCGCTGCTCCACGCAGGTGGCGCAGGGGCAGGCTTCGCGCAGCCAGGCGAAACTCCAGGCGCTCTTGTGCCCGTCGACCCAGTCGATTTCGAGACCTTTGCCTTCCGTGAGCAGCACGCGCACCTTTTCCGGCGTGACGGCGATGCGCGGCAAGGGGCGCTGCTCGCGGTGGGTGCGCGCTTCTTCGTCCTTCGAGGCGAAGCGGATGCCTTCGTGGGCCATGATTCTATTGTAGCTGCTGGCTGCTAGCTTCTAGCCTCTAGCCACTCGGCGCCGAGAACGCTGCGGAGAGATCCAGCCCGCTCGCGTGCAAGAAAGCTAAAAGCTAGAAGCTGTTCACTGCCTCCAGAAGAACCACGCCGCCATGCCCAGGCCGATGGCGACTACGAGGCCGCGCAGCACCGGCTGGGGCACGCGGCGCGCCATGCTGGCCGAGGCGTAGCCGCCGATGGCGGCCGCGATCATGGCCGCCAGGCAGAAGCGCCACACCACCTGGCCGTCGGCGATGAAGATGACGAACGCAATGCCGTTGGCCAGCAGGTTGGCCACCACTTTCAGCGCGTTGATGGCGTTCAGGTCCTGGTAGCCGAAGAGGGCCAGCATGGTCATGAACAGAAAGCCGGCGCCGGCGCCGAAGTAGCCCACATAGAAGCTCACCGCGACGGCCGCGAAAAAGAGCGGCAGGCGCCGCGGCGCGTGGGCCTGGCCGGCTGCTGCGCGCTCAGCGCGGGCGGCGTTCAGGCCAGCCAGCCGGCGCGACACCGGGCCGCTCACGGCAAAGATGGACGCGGCGCCCAGCAGCAGCCACGGCACCAGGCGCATAAAGGTTTTCTGCGGCGTGTGCAAGAGCACGACCGCGCCGGCCGTGCCGCCCAGCAATCCGGCCAAAGCCATCATCCACGCCGAGCGCAGGTTGGCGCGCACATCGTCGCGATAGGCCGCGACCGAGGTGAGCTGGCCCGGCCAGATGGCCACCGTATTGGTGGCATTGGCCTGCACCGGCAGCATGTTCATCCCCAGGAGCGCGGGGAAAGAGAGAAACGAGCCGCCGCCGGCCACGGCGTTCAGCACCCCGGCCAGAAAGGCGGCCACAATCAGCCACACCCAATGCCAGTTGACGGTTTCGCCCAGGGCGGGAAGATGGATCATGCGGGTTTCATTGTAGAGTGCCGGCGCGGTCATCGGCCGCCGCCGGTGGTGTCCTATGAGTGCGTTGCTGCTTGCGGGTTTAAATGCTCGCACTTGCCTACTTTGGCCGTTTGAACACCCATCTCTCATTGTCAGTGGCTCCGGCCATGGAAAAGCCACCTCCGACACCTGAGGTAGCCGAAGCGGATACCGGTTCCACTGCAACCAGTTCCCACCCGTCCTGCCCCGCCTGAGATAGCGCTTTATCCATATCGACGGGAGTCGGCAGAGGGGAGCTGTTTGCCGCCCAATAAGTCCAGTCGCCTGCTTCGTAATACAAGAAACCACCGTTGGCTTCCTTACTGGGGAAGTCGCGCGTTCTGACAATAACCAGGTATTCCCATTTTTGGCGGGTTGCCGTGCTCTGCGGGCGCGTAGCCTGAGCGTCCACAGTTTCCGTTGAAAGGAATGGCCGAAGTGAAATCACAGACAACATCAAAGCGATGATGCCCAAGGCAAACTTGGTGAACCAGCCTGTTTTCATGGGGCCGAGTATAGCAGCCATCTGCGGCATCGGAAGAACGTCCCGGGCGATGAGAGGATCCGCAAAGATTTCGCTATCGCCTTGAATTAAGGCAAGGTATGCTCGTTCCATGTTTCCCCACCGTTTGCCGCTGGCTGTGGGACTGATTTGCCTTTTTTCCCCCTCCGTCCCGTTGCATCTCGCCGCGCAATCCGCGCAGGCCGGTTCCGCCGTGCACGAACCCGCCGTGCTCCAAATCGTCGGGCTGGGCAAAGGCACGGCGCCGCTCGAAGGGCCGTGGCAGTTTCACGTGGGCGACAACCCGGCGTTTGCCGAGCCCGAAACCGCCGACGCCACCGGCGTGGCCGGCTGGGAACAGTTGAGCCCGGACAAGACCTGGGGCGCGCAGGGCCACCCCGCTTACACCGGCTATGCCTGGTACCGGAAGCACCTTCACTTCTCGCCCGCGCCCGGCGCCCCAGGAGATGTCTACCTGCTCGTCCCGCACATCGACAACGCCTACCAGGTCTACTGGAACGGCCGGCTGATGGGCCAGAACGGCGTCATGCCGCCTCACCCCTCGTTCCCCTACGCGCAGCCGGGCCAGATCTTCAACCTGGGCGGGGCCCGCGACGGGGTGCTGGCGCTGCGGGTGTGGAAGTCGCCGCTGACTTCGTTCGACTCCGACCAACTGGGCGGGCTCTATGCCGCGCCGCTGGCCGGCAGCCTGGAAGACATAACCGGCCGCAAGACCGGGAACGACTACGAATGGCTGCGCAGCAACCAATTCGACTTCGGCCTGCGGTCGCTCAGTGCGCTGGTGATGCTCCTCAGCCTGCTGGCCTGGTTCCGCAACCGCTCCCACCGGGTGCTGCTGGCCATGGCGGTATTCAGCGGATTTCCCGTAATGGGCATGTTCCTGACCGACCTGCGCCTGCCCATCTCCTTCAGCGTTGCCCTGGGTTGCCTGCAGCCGGTGCTCAGCATGCAGGACATCGGACTGTGGTTCCTGCTGCTCTACCTTCTGGAGCTCGACGGCAACCGCCGCCTGGCCCGCATCACCAGCCTGCTGGCCATCGTGAGCCTGAGCGCTACCTCGCTCGACGGCGCGCTCACGCTGCTCGATTGGAGCAAGCCCTGGCTCGCGACCTGGGTGCAAATGGCGGACGCCCTCCTTACCGCCATCTTTACGCTGGTGGAGACCTACCCCTTCGTCCTGCTCGGCTTCGCGGTGCGCAAGCATCTCGATCCGGCGCGCTGGCTGCTGGCCTTCGCGGCGCTGCTCACCGAGATGATCTTCGTGGTCCGGGTTGCGGTTGCGCAAGGCAGCCGCTTTACCCACTGGACGCTGGCGGACCGGATCGCCGCCCCGCTGTTCTACTTCAACGGCAACGCGTTTACCGCGCAGACGCTGGCCAACACGCTGCTGCTGCTGGCCATTATTTACGCGGTCTACCGCTATATGCAGGAGACGATGCGCCGCCAGGGCACGCTGGAGCAGGAGTTCAAGAGCGCGCGCGAGCTGCAGCAGGTGCTCATTCCGGAGTCGCTGCCCGAGCTGCCCGGCTTTGCCGTCACCAGCGCCTACCGGCCCGCGCAGGAGGTGGGCGGCGACTTCTTCCAGATCATTCCTCTCGAAGGCGAGTTTGCCCGCTCCACGTTGATTGTGCTGGGCGACGTGAGCGGCAAGGGCCTGCGCGCCGCCATGACGGTTTCCATGATTGTAGGCTCGGTGCGCACGCTGGCCCGGTTCGTTCCGCGCCCCTCGGAGCTGCTCTCCGAGCTGAACAAGCGGCTGTACGGACGCCTGCAGGGCGGCTTCACCACCTGCCTCGCCTTGCTCCTCCATCGCGACGGGCGTTGCCTGGTGGCCAGCGCCGGACACCCCGCGCCCTTCCTCAACCAGCGCGAGCTCGACCTGCCCGGCGCGCTGCCGCTGGGCATTGTCGCCGGCGCCGCTTACCAGGAGTCGGCCATCCAATTGCAGGAAAGCGACCGCATCACCCTCTATACCGACGGCCTGCTCGAAGCCCGCAAACCGAGCGGCGAAATCTTCAGCTTCGAGCGCCTGGACGCGCTGTTCGCCACCCGCCCCGGCGCCGCCGAAGCCACTGAAGCCGCCGTCCAGTTCGGCCAGCAGGACGATATCACCGTCCTGACCCTCACCCGCCTGGGCTCCGGCCAGCAGTCCACGACGCAGCTCACCATCCCGATTTTCGTGGGCGCGTGAGCGGCGGCGGACCGGCGAAGAGAGATTTGTTCGAACTTAAACGATTGAAAACAGTACGGTTGGTATCTATTTGCTGAATATTAGCCTAAATCGCTCATATTTTATGAATCATATGTGCTATAGTTTCATCAGATCGGTTGAGTGGCTGGGGACACAACCTCCCCGCCCGATCCAATTCTTCAAAAACGCATCAGGAGGAAGACAGTATGGCAATCACTCGTTGGGACCCCTTTCGGGAAGTAGCATCACTGCAGAACCGCATGAACTCGCTGTTCCGCGATTTCAACGGCGGCGAAGGTCCGCTGACCACGGCCAGCTTTGTGCCGGCCGTCGATATCTATGAGGACGACAAGAAGGTGCTTCTCAAGCTCGAAGTTCCGGGCATCGAAGAGAAGGACCTGGACGTGAGCGTGGAAAACAACACGCTGACGGTGAAGGGCGAGCGCAAGTTCGACTCCGAGGAAAAGGAAGAGAACTTCCATCGCATCGAGCGGCGCTACGGCAGCTTTTTCCGCGCCTTCACGCTGCCCACCACGGTGGACACCGAGCACATCGACGCCAAATACAACGCCGGCGTGCTGAAGCTGGAGCTCCAGAAGAAGCCCGAAGCCCAGCCCAAGCAGATCAAGATCAAGGTGGCGGCGTAAAAACAGCTTCTAGCTGCTGGCTTTTAGCTCATAGCTTTTCTTGCTGGGGCTGGCGGCTGGGGCGATTGAGGCGTCGGGATGCCGGGATGAGCTTTTCCCGCCCGGCGCCGTTTTTTTTGCAACAGACAAGTGAAAGAGGAAATCTTTTCTAAGATGAGGCTGGATTCTGGCAGCCAGGAGGAACAAGCTAGAGGCTGGAAGCTAGCAGCTAGGAGCTAATAAGGAATGGCCATTCACTGGGACAAATTTACCGTCAAATCGCAGCAGGCGATTGAGCAGGCGCGGGCGCGCGCCACCGAGTTCGGCAACCCCGAGATCCAGCCCGCGCATCTGCTGCTGGCGCTGGTGGAGGACCGCGAAGGGGTGATCCCCGCGGTGCTCGAAAAGATCGGCGTGCCGATCGAGCGGCTCGAAGCCGGCCTGCACCAGATCGAGGAGAAGCTGCCGCGCGTCGCCGGCTCGACCCATCAGCCGGGCTTGAGCCAGGCGCTGACCCGCGTCCTGGACCAGGCCTTTCGCGAGGCCGCGAACTTCAAGGACGACTACGTTTCCACCGAGCACCTGCTGCTGGGCGCGGCGCACCAGAAGGGCGACGCGGCGCGCGACGCACTGGTGGAGCTGGGCGCTACGCATGAGGCCATCCTGAAGGCGCTGACCGCGGTGCGCGGATCGCAACGGGTGACGGACCAGAATCCGGAAGGCAAATTCCAGGCTCTCGAAAAATACGCCAAGGACCTGACCGACCTGGCGCGGCGCGGCAAGCTCGATCCGGTGATCGGCCGCGACGAGGAGATTCGCCGCGTGATCCAGGTGCTGAGCCGGCGCACCAAGAACAATCCGGTGCTGATCGGCGAGCCGGGGGTGGGCAAGACGGCCATTGTGGAGGGCCTCGCGCGGCGCATTGTCTCCGGCGACGTGCCCGAAAGCCTGCGCGACAAGCGGGTGATCTCGCTCGACCTGGGCTCGATGCTGGCCGGAGCAAAGTATCGCGGCGAGTTCGAAGACCGGCTCAAGGCGGTGCTCAAAGAAATCGAGGAATCGAACGGCGAGATCGTGCTGTTCATCGACGAGCTGCACACGCTGGTGGGGGCGGGCGCGGCCGAGGGCGCCATCGACGCCAGCAACATGCTCAAGCCGGCGCTGGCGCGGGGCGAGCTGCGCGCCATCGGGGCCACGACGCTGAACGAGTATCGCAAGTACATCGAAAAGGACGCGGCTCTCGAACGGCGCTTCCAGATTGTGTATGTGGGCGAGCCCAACGTCGAAGACACCATCGCCATTCTGCGCGGCTTGAAAGAGCGCTACGAGGCGCACCACAACGTGCGCATCAAGGACGCGGCCATTGTGGCCGCGGCCACGCTGTCGCATCGCTACATCAGCGACCGTTTCCTGCCCGACAAGGCCATCGACCTGGTGGACGAAGCCGCGGCGTCGCTGGCCATCCAGATCGGCTCGGTGCCCACGGAGATCGACCAGTTGGAGCGCCAGGCCACGTCGCTCGAAATCGAGCGCGCCGCGCTGAAGCGCGAAACGGACAAGAACAGCCGCGGCCGGCTGGATGAAGTGGAACGCGAAATCGCCGCGCTGCGCGAGCAGATTACGGCGCTGCGCGCGCGCTGGACCAAAGAGCGCGAAGCCATCAACCGCATCGGCGAGATCAAAAAGAAGATCGAAGCGCTGCGCTTCGAGGCCGAGGAGCAGACCCGCAAGGGCCAGCTCGACCGCGCCGCGCAGATCCAGTACGGCGAATTGCCGAAGCTCGAAGCCGAGCTGAAGAAGTTGAATGCCGTGCAGGACGGCGCGCAAAAAGACGGCGGCGTGGCGCGCATGTTGAAGGAAGAGGTGGACGAGGAAGACATCGCCAGGATCGTGAGCAAGTGGACCGGCATTCCGGTCTCGCGCATGCTCGAAGGCGAAGTGAAGAAGCTGGTGCAGATGGAGGACCGGCTGCGCGACCGCGTGGTGGGCCAGGATGCTGCGCTGGCCGTGGTGGCCAACGCGATTCGCCGCTCGCGTGCAGGGTTGAGCGATCCCAAGCGGCCCATCGGTTCCTTTATTTTCCTCGGACCCACGGGCGTGGGCAAGACCGAGACCGCGCGCGCGCTGGCCGAGTTTTTGTTCGACGACGAGCAGTCCATGGTGCGCATCGACATGAGCGAGTACATGGAGAAGCACGCCGTGGCGCGGTTGATCGGCGCGCCGCCGGGCTACGTGGGCTACGACGAAGGTGGTCAGCTCACCGAGGCCATTCGGAGAAGGCCGTACGCGGTAATTCTGTTCGACGAGATCGAGAAGGCGCACCCCGATGTCTTCAACATCTTGCTGCAGGTGATGGACGACGGCCGGCTGACAGACGCCAAGGGCCGCACCGTGGACTTCAAGAACACGGTGCTCATCATGACCTCGAACCTGGGCGCGGCGCTTTTGAGCACGGAGGCGCTGAAGACCGAGCACGACTTCGACATGGCGCGCGAGAGCGTGATGCGCGTGCTGCGCGAGCACTTCCGTCCGGAGTTCTTGAACCGCGTGGACGACATGGTGATCTTCCGGCCGCTGGGCCACGCGCAGTTGAGCGCCATCCTCGACCTGCGCCTGAACGAAGTGCGCAAGCTGCTGGAAGACCGGGCCATCTCGCTCGAATTGACGGAACCCGCGCGGCAACTGATCCTGGCTGCAGGCTCGGATGCGGCCTACGGCGCGCGGCCGCTCAAGCGCGCGCTGCAGCGCATGGTGCAGGACCCGCTGGCCATCAAGATCCTCGACGGCGAAATTCTGCACGGCGCGCACGTCCGCATCGACGCCGACCGCAACTCGAACCATCTGATCTTTGAGCCGATGGGACGGGAAGCGATGGCGTAAAGCAGCGAGTCGGCGAGTTAGCAAGCCAGCGAGTTAGCCAAAACACGAACAGGCTCCGCGGCGCGGAGCCTGTTTTTGTTTTCGGATCAAGTTGAGGGATGGCCTACGATGATGCCGGGTGCCCCAGGTCCGGATTCTCGGACATGGGAAAGCACGAACCCAAACCATCGCTCTGTCATCCTGAGCGACCGGAGCGAAGCGCAAGGAGTCGAAGGATCTGCGGTTGGCTTTCGTTGCACCGTCGGCGCGACACAAAATTCGAATTCTACTGGGCAGGCGATTTAGCTCCGCTCTCTGACTTCCACAGCGCCTCATGAAGAATCAACTTGAGGTAGTCATGACACCGCATCCCTCGTTCCTTCGCCTGTGTGCGCGCTAGGGCGACATCCTTCTTGCCTAGCTGGATTTTGGCCACCGTCGAGTCTCCTGTGATGACAAAAGTCGCCGGGCCACCCCTACCCTCGGCCGTGCTCTTCTCAAACTCGTCAGCTAAGCGACTCTGCTTCGCTTCCCACCACGCAGCCTCTTCGGCCTCATTGGCAAACCTCTTCCTCTTCGATTTCCTCGGCATTGGCGCCTCCGAATACCTTATCGGCCAACTACTGCCGCAGCTCCACCAGCGTCGCGCCCTGGCCGCCCTCGTTTTGCGGCGCCTCTTCAATCCCCGCCACGTGCGGATGGCCCTTGAGGAACTCGCGGACGCCGCGGCGCAGGATGCCGGCGCCGTGGCCGTGGATGACGCGCACGCGGGGAAGGCCGGCGAGAAACGCGCGGTCGAGGTACTTCTCCAGCTCATCGGTGGCTTCATCCACGGTGCGCCCAATCAAATTAATTTCCGTGCGCATGTCGTCGGTGTTGGCGCTGGTGACGGTCACATGCACGTTCTTCTGCTTTCTTGCGGCAGCCAGCGGATCGGCCTTCCCTTCCCCGGAATCTCCTCCAGAAGGCAATGGTGCGGCGCACTCGTCGCGCTTGACGCGCATTTTGATGGGGCCCAGCGCAACTTCGAAGAGGTCTTTCTCGATTTCGTGCTGCACCACCGCGACCTTGTTCATTGACTTGATGCGCACCTGGTCGCCGACGGCGATGTGCTTCAACACATGCGGCTGCGCGTTGGCGTCGCCCTGGTCGGCGCCGCTGCGGTGCGCGACCACGGTCTGGTTGAAGCTCTCCTGAAACTCGCGGCGCAGGCGATGGATGCGGCGCTCGGCTTCTTTTGACAATTTCTGTTGGGCGGCGCGGTCTTCGATGGCGCGCACATTCTCGCGCATCTGGAACTCGAAATCCTTGAGCAGCGAGGCGAGCTTGTTTTCGAGCTCACGCACGCGGTTGCGCAGCTCCAAGTCGCCCTCGCGCGCCAGCTTCGCCCGCTCTTGGTTGAGCGCGTATTGCTGCTCGCGCGCGGCTTTGCGCTCCTCTTCAAGTGCGGCGAGCTCGCTATGCAGCTTATCGAGAAAGCGCGCAATGTCGGCCTGCTGCGAGCCCATCCGCTGGCGCGCACTGGCGACGATCTCCGCGTTCAGCCCCAGCCGCTCGGCCGTCTGTATGCCGGCCGACGCGCCGGGCACGCCGAGGCGCAACTGGTAATTGGGCGCGAGCGTGGTTTCGTCCACGCCCGCGGCCGCGTTGCGCACGCCGGGTGTGTTGGCGGCGTAGACCTTGAGCGAAGTGTGATGCGTGGAGACGAGCGTCCACGCGCCGGCTTTCAAAAAGAAGCTCGCAGCGGCCACGGCCAGCGCCGCGCCCTCTTCAGGATCGGTGGAGGAGCCTAGCTCGTCGAGCAGCACCAGCGAACGCGCGCCGGCCAGGCGCGACAGCCGATCGAGATTGGCGATGTGCGCGGAGAAGCTGGAGAGCGCGGCCTCAATGGATTGCGCGTCGCCGATGTCGGCCAGGAATGCCGTGAACACCGGGAAGACGGCAGAGGCGGCCGGCACGGGCACTCCCGCCTGCGCCATCATGGCCAGCAGCGCGGTGGTCTTGAGCGCCACCGTTTTGCCGCCGGTGTTGGGGCCGCTGATGATGAGCTGGCGCTCGTCCGCGGTAAGCTCCAGCAGCAGCGGTACGATATGGCCGCCCGTCTCACGCAGGCGCTTTTCGAGCAGCGGATGGCGCGCACCTTCAACGTATAACCGCTCCGCTCCAAAGGTTGGCGCCACGCAGTCGTAGGCGCGCGCAAAGCGGTCCCGCGCCTGCAGGCTGTCGACGAGAGCGAGCACGCGCGCGCCTGCAACCAATGCGTCCGCGTAGACGCCCACCTGGCGCGTTAACGCGACAAAGATGCGGTGAATCTCGGCCTGCTCTTCTTCGATGAGCCGCACCAGCTCGTTGTTCTGCTCGATGGTTTCGAGCGGCTCCACGTAGACCGTTTGCCCGGACGAGCTGGCGCCGTGAATCACGCCGCTCACGCGCCGCTTCAGCTCCGCGCGCACCGGAATCACGAAGCGTTCGCCGCGAATGGTAATCACGTCGTCCTGCGCGGCGCCTTCGCTCGCGAGTTTGCGCAGCGCGGCGCGCAGGCTCTCCTCGATGAGTCTTTGCTGGCGCTCCTGCTCGCGCCGGATGCGGTGCAATTCAGGCGAGGCATCGTCGGCCAGCGTGCCGTCGGGCTGAATTTTGCGCTCGATGGTCTCGGCCAACGGACGCAAACTCGCGGTCAGCGCCGACGAAAGCTCCAGCAGTCCCTCCAGCCTGCCGGCCACGCGCGCGGGCGGCTCACGCAGCAAGGCCTGCCACGCGGCTACGTCGTGTGCGAGCCGCGCTACGGACTGCAGCTCGGCGGCTTCGAGCGCCGCGTCGGGAATCTTCGCCTTCGCGGCCAATTGCGTAGGATCGAACAGGCCGCCCAGCGGAATGGAGACTTGTTCTTCGAGCAGCAGGCGCAGCTCGCCGGTGAGCCGGTGCTGGCGCGCGATCCATTCTTCATCAGTAGAAGGCGCGAGGGCGAGAATCGCAGCGCGGCCTACGGATGACGCAGCAAAGCCGGCCACCAGCTCGAGCAGCGGCTGCCATTCGAGAGCGGCAAAATCGGCGTGTGCAACGGGCGACGGGTTGGGATCGAGCAGAGGCATGCATTTCTACGCTAGATTTATCTTAGCGGTTCGCAAGTCTTGGGTTGATTGAGTGCTGTGCTATCCCAGGTCCCAAAGGCGGGACCTGGGGCACCCAGATTTGCTCATGTTCATGTTTGGCCGCCTGTATTCATGAGGAAGTCGCGGCCGCTTTCGGTTCGCCTTCCCATCGCGCCACGACCGCGCTGGCCAGGCAGTTGCCGATCACGTTCATCGCCGTGCGGCCCATATCCATGAGCGTATCCACGCCCAGAAGCATCATCACCGCGACGGCGGGAATGTGAAACGAGCCGGCGGTTCCCAGCAGAATCACGAGCACCGCGCGCGGCACGCCGGCCACGCCTTTGCTGGTGAGCATGAGTGTGGCCAGCATCACGATCTGCTGGCCTGCGGTGAGATGCATGCCCGCGGCCTGCGCGGCGAAGAGGGCGGCCATGGAGAGATAGAGGCTGGAGCCGGTCATGTTGAAGCTGTAGCCGGTGGGAATGACGAAGGAGACGATCCAGCGCGGCACGCCGAACTCTTCCATGCGCTCCATGGCCAGCGGCAGCGCGGCCTCAGAGGTAGTGGTGGCAAAGCCGATGGCCGCGGGCTCGGCTACCGCGGCGGAAAAACGGCGCAGCGGAATGCGCGCCAGCAAAACGATGGGAACCAGCACCAGCAACACGAATGCGGCCAGCGCGGCGTAGTAAGTGGCCACCAGCTTGGCCAGCGGCAGCAGCGTGGCCGGCCCCATGCTGCCCACGGTAAAGGCCAGCGCCGCGCCCGCGGCCACCGGCGCCATAACCATGACGATGCGCGTGAGGCGAAACATCACATCGGTGAGCGATTGCAGCACCGCAACCAGCGGCGCGCGGCGGGCCGCGGGCAGCATGGCCAGCGCAGTGCCGAAGAGCAGCGCGAAGACGGCGACCTGAAGCACCTGGTTCTGCGCCACGGCCTGGGCGATATTCTCAGGAAAAACATTGAGCAGCATCTGCTGCCAGCCTTCGGCTTGCGCGGCCTGCGCGGGTCCGGCGGTTCCGAGTGCAGCGGGCAGCGCCACGCCCACTCCGGCTTGCGAGACGTTGATGGCGATGGCGCCCAGGATGAGGCCCAGCGTGGTGACCCCCTCAAAGAACGCCAGCGCCTTGAGCGCAACGCGGCCCACGCCGCGCAGCTCGCCGTGGCCGGCGATGCCGGTAACCAGTCCGCCGAAGATGAGCGGCGCAACGATCATGCGGATGAGGCGCAGAAAAATGTCGGCCAGGAAGCGGGATTGCGCGGCCAGGCGGGGCGCGTCCACGCCCAGCTCCGCGCCGGCAAGCATGGCGAGAAAAGTCCAGAGCAGAAGCGAGCGGCGGCGCACGGCGAAGGGAACGAAGAGCGCGAAGCCGGTCCAGCGCAGGCCGGCGGCAAGCTCAGTGCGCGCGTGCAGAAGAGCCGCGGCTGTGCCGGCCGCGAGCAGCACGGCCGCCGCCAGCGCAAGCGCGCGCATCACTTTGGACCCTGAAGACGCGCCGGGATTTTCCTGCGGCGCGGGTTCGCCCGGATTCAAGGACGCTGGATTGAGATGCATCGAGAGACCTGAAGATTGCGAGGTCCCCCTTATGCTATCGCGGCGCGCAGTCAGCTGGTTGAGGAGCCGGATGTGGGCGCGGCAGCCGGAGCGGCGGGCTTGGCCGCGCTCGAGTCTCCCGTGGCGGGAGCCTTGGTCTCCGTCTTGCTCTCCTTCGCGGTCTCGGCCGGCGCGGATTCCCCGGCGGGAGTGCTGCTCTTCGCGGCGTAGTCGTTCACGTACCATCCGGCGCCTTTGAATTGCAGGCGCGGCGCGGTCAGCGGCCGTTCCAGCGGGCCGCCGCACCGGGGACATTCCTTTTCCAGCTCGGCGCTGAAGTTTTGAATTTTTTCAAAAACATGGCCGCACTGGGTGCAGCGGTAAGCGTACAACGGCAAGGCGATTACCTCTTCGGCGCGAATTCGTCCACTGTCACTATTGTATCGGCAGAGCGGCCAATACCTCTAAAGAAGCTGCCGCCCCGCCGCATTGCGCCGCCGCGCCCCGCTGCGCCTCTGCTCAGTGCACCTGGATGGGCACCGATGCGCTTACATTCTCCCAGGCCAGGGTGAGCGTTCCCTTGCCGCCGCCGTCGTCGGTGAGCGTGTACTTAAGGTCTTCCACGAGCCCCGGTGGAGCGGCCATGGTCATCTTGGTCTTCCCCAGGTCCTGGGTGCCGTCGTAGGCCAGTCCCCACTCGCCGGTTTTCTTGTTCACGATCAGGGTCCAGTTGGCCGGGTCGGAGATGTCGACGAACAAAGTGTAGGTCCCCGCGGGCACGTTCAGATCGCCGATGGTCAGGTCGGCGGCGGTGACCAGAGTGGTGGCCGCATTGGCGCCGCCGCGCCATACGGGATAGTGCGGATCGTGGCTGATGAGACCGTCCGCGGTGAAGATGTGGCCCGCGCGGCCCTTCACCCTGGGCGAGCTGTAAGTGATGGTGATGGATTTGCCGCCGATGGTTGCCGCCTCCGTGGCCGGCGGGCTGGCGACCGGCTTTTTCTGTGCAAACAGGCTGGCGGCGCCCAGCAGAAGGCCCGTATAAAGGACCAGACGATTCCTCATGTGCTTCTCCTTCGGACAGAGGCCGATGTGCAGGCAGTGCGGCCCCGACGCGATGATTGTCGCACCGCGCGCCGGGTTTCGGGAAATGAATGTGACGAACTGATATGATGCGTCGGAAGGACGAGGCATGGGCGAGAATCCGGAATACGGGACGGCGGGCGCGCGCTTTCGCGCGGCATTGGCGGCGGAAAAACCGCTGCAGGTGGCCGGCGCCATCAACGCCTATGCCGCGCGGCTGGCGCAGGCGGCGGGCTTTCGCGCGCTCTATCTCTCCGGCGGCGGTGTGGCGGCCAATTCGCTCGGGCTTCCCGACCTGGGCATCAGCACTTTGGAAGACGTGCTGGTCGATGTGCGCCGCATCACGGATGCAACTGCTCTGCCGCTGCTGGTGGATATCGACACGGGCTGGGGCGGCGCGTTCAATATCGCGCGCGCCATTCGCTCGCTTGAAAAAGCCGGCGCGGCGGCGGTGCACATTGAGGATCAGGTCAGCGCCAAGCGCTGCGGCCACCGGCCGGGCAAGGAGCTGGTCGCGGCCGAAGAGATGGCCGATCGCATCAAGGCCGCGGTGGACGCGCGCAGCGATGCGCAGTTTGCGATCATGGCCCGCACCGATGCGCTGGCCGGCGAAGGGCTCGCCCGCGCCATCGAACGCGCGCAGGCTTACGTGGCCGCGGGCGCGGACATGATTTTTGCCGAAGCGGTGACGGAACTGGCGATGTATGCGGAATTCCGCAAGGCCGTGAGCGTGCCCATCCTGGCCAACATCACGGAGTTCGGCAAGACGCCGCTCTTCACGCGCGACGAGCTTGCGGACGCGGGCGTGGATATGATTCTTTATTGCTGCGCGGCCTATCGCGCCATGAACGCCGCGGCGCTCAAGGTCTACCAGGCCATTCGCGCCGAGGGCACGCAGAAGAGCGTGCTGGCGCTGATGCAGACGCGCGAAGAACTTTACCGCTATCTCGATTACCACGCGTATGAGGAGAAGCTGGACGAGCTGTTTGCACGGAAGGACGACAAACGGTAGCGCATGTTGCCGGAACCCGGTTTGTATCAGGGCACGGCTTCAGCCGGGCCGAAATGAGACCGCAGACGCACCGGGCTTTAGCCGCTGCGTGCATTTTGGCGGCAGATTTTTGGACGGATACGCTTGGCTTCAATCTTACCGGGGGATTCGATGAGCATTGAGAACGCAAGTTCCGCAGCACCGGCCTTCAAGCCCAAAAAATCCGTGGCGCTTTCAGGCACCCCCGCGGGCAACACGGCCATCTGCACCGTGGGGCAAAGCGGCAACGACCTGCACTATCGCGGCTACGACATTGCCGACCTGGCCGCGCGCTGCGAGTTTGAAGAAGTGGCGCACCTGCTCATTCACGGCAGGCTGCCCACGCGTGCGGAGCTGGCCGCCTACAAGGTGCGATTGCGCAGCCTGCGCGGCCTGCCGCCGGAGTTGCGGCAGGCGCTTGAGTTGCTGCCCGCGTCGGCGCATCCCATGGATGTGCTGCGCACCGGGGTTTCGGTGCTGGGCTGCGTGCATCCCGAAGCCCAGAGCCACGCCGAGGCCGAAGCCCGCGCCATTGCCGATGCGCTGCTCGCCTCGCTGCCCTCTATGCTGCTTTACTGGCATCATTTCGCGCGCAATGGAAGGCGCATCGAGGTCGAGTCCGGCGGCGATTCCATTGCCGAGCATTTTCTCCAACTGCTGCACGGCAGCGCGCCCGGCGCCGCATGGATTGCGGCCATGCAGGCCTCGCTGATTCTTTACGCGGAGCACGAGTTCAACGCTTCCACGTTCACCGCGCGGGTGATCGCCGGCACCGGCTCCGATTTGCACTCCTGCATCTGCGGCGCCATCGGCGCGCTCAAAGGACCCAAGCACGGCGGCGCCAACGAAGTGGCGCTCGAAATTCAGTTGCGCTATGCCACGCCGGATGAAGCCGAGGCCGACATGCTGCGCCGCGTGGCCAACCGCGAAGTGATCATCGGCTTCGGCCATCCGGTGTACACCATCGCCGACCCGCGCAGCGACATTGTGAAAGCCGCCGCGCGCGCGCTGGCCGCGGACGCCGATGGGTTGCGGCTCTTCTCGATCGCCGAGCGCATTGAAGAGACCATGCGCCGCGCCAAGCAGATGTTTCCCAATCTCGATTGGTATTCGGCCGTCGCGTATCATCTAATGGACATTCCCGTCGATCTGTTCACGCCGCTCTTCGTCATGGCGCGCACCGCCGGCTGGTGCGCGCACGTCATCGAGCAGCGCCAGGATGGGAAGATCATCCGGCCGTCGGCGGTTTACACGGGGCCGGAGAATTTGAAGTTTGTGCCGATTGAAGAGCGTGGATAGAGTTGAGGTTTCCCAGGTCCCAAGATCGGGACCTGGGGCACCCAGAGTTGAAAATGGAGCATGCGTGTCGTCGCACTTCAGGAATGAACGCCCCGCGCCGGACAAGGTCCTCGCAGACATCGCGGACTACGCGCTGAGCTACACGATCGAGAGCGAGCTTGCTTACTCGACGGCGCGCTACTGCCTCGTCGATACGCTCGGCTGCGGACTTGAAGCGCTCGAGTATCCGGCCTGCACCAGGCTGCTCGGCCCCATCGTGCCCGGCACGGTGGTTCCCAACGGCGCGCGCGTTCCCGGAACCGGCTACGAGCTCGATCCCGTGCAGGCCGCATTCAATATTGGGACCATCATTCGCTGGCTGGACTTCAACGACACCTGGCTGGCCGCGGAGTGGGGCCACCCTTCGGACAATCTGGGCGGCATCCTTGCCACGGCCGACTGGCTCGCGCGCAGTGGTCTTGCAGACGGCAGTCCTTCGGTGAAGATGCGGGACGTATTGACGGCCATGATCAAGGCCCACGAGATTCAGGGTTGCCTTGCGCTTGAAAATTCATTCAACAAAGTCGGCCTCGATCACGTGGTGCTGGTCAAGGTCGCGTCGACGGCGGTGGTGAGCCAGTTGCTCTCGCTCACGCGCGAGCAGACCATCAATGCGCTGTCATTGGCGTGGGTCGACGGGCAGAGCCTGCGCACCTATCGCCACGCGCCCAACACCGGCTCGCGCAAGAGCTGGGCCGCGGGCGACGCCACCAGCCGGGCTGTTCGATTGGCCTTGATGGCGCGCGCCGGCGAGATGGGCTACCCCTCGGCGCTGACCGCGAAGACATGGGGCTTCTACGATGTCTCGTTTCGCGGCGAGGACTTCAAATTCCAGCGGCCTTACGGTTCGTACGTGATGGAGAATGTGCTGTTCAAGGTCAGTTATCCGGCCGAGTTTCACGCGCAGACAGCGGTGGAAGCGGCGATGAAGCTGCGCGAACGAATGGATCAGGCAGGGCTCTCCTCCAAAACCATAAAAAGAATTGCGATTCGCACTCATGAGGCCTGCCTGCGCATTATCGACAAGAAGGGACCGCTCGCCAACCCGGCGGACCGCGACCATTGCGTGCAATACATGATCGCGATTGCGCTGCTCTTTGGCCGGCTCACGGCAGCCGATTACGAAGACGACGTGGCCGCTGACTCGCGCATCGACGCACTGCGCGCCAAAATGGAGTGCGTCGAAAACCCTTCCTTCACCGCCGATTATCACGATCCCGAAAAACGGTCGATCGCCAATGCGCTGCGCATCGAGCTCGACGACGGCAGTGTGCTCGAGGAGACGGTCGAGTACCCCATCGGCCATCGCCGCCGGCGCGAAGAGGGCTTGCCGCTGCTGGTGGAGAAATTCAAGACCAACCTGCGCCGGCGCTTCGCCGCGGAGCAGCAGGAGCGGATCTTAGCCGCATCACTTGACCGCGAACGGCTGGAAGCGATGCCCGTGAACGAGTATGTCGATCTCTACGTGACCTAGCTCACCGAAAGCGGAGCTGCAGCCCTTGCGGGGGCGGAATGCGGTATACTCCTGACCGGACTCAAGCAGGGAGGATTCTCGCGATGCATTGGCAAACGATGGGTAAGATTGCGTCCGCGGCGGCGCTGGCTCTGGTGGCGATGGCTGCGCCGATGCGCATGGCGGCGCAGGCGGGCAGCGATACGGTGCTGAAGGCGGCAGAGGTGCAAAAGCTGCTGCCGGCCAGCGTGTTCTATTGCGGGCACTCGGCGCCCGCGGAGCTGCGCAACTCCGGCGGCGTGAAGTTTGCCGACGGGCATTACGTGCTGGCCACGCTGGTGGAGACGAGCGGCTATTCGACCGGCATCGCGGCCAAATATCAGGCCTATTTCGTCGCCGAAGTGCCGCTCACGATCGGCGGGCAGAGCCTGGCCGCGGGCGTTTATGGAGTCGGCTTCATCGCGGACAACAAATTCGTAGTTACCGACATCGGCGCCCACGACGTGCTCACCGTGAGCTCGACCAACGACGCCGCGATGAGACGACCCTTGCCGTTGCAGGTAACGGCCGACCCGGGCGGAGGGTTCCGGCTTTATGCGGGGCGGAATTATGTGAGCTTCAGCCGGTAGAGCGCGCAGGAACCTGGTTGCGCCGCCCGGTCAGGCGGCTTTGCTGACTTTCATGCTGACGCGCAAGCCGGCAGCGGTGGTCATCTTGACCAGGAGGTCGAGGCTGAATGCGTCTATTTTGCCGTGGATGAGGTTGGAGATGCGCGGCTGGGTGACGCCGAAGACCTTTGCTGCCTGCGCCTGCGTCAGAGCTTTGGCCTTGATATGGCGCGTGAGAGCCAACATGAGCGAGGAGCGCAGCTTGAGGTTCTCCGCTTTCGCCGGATCGGATTCGAGCGCGTCCCATACGTTTCCATAGACCTTGGCCTTTGTCATTTTCCAATCTCCCGCATCAGTCCTTTGTAACGCCGCTTAGCCAGATCTTTGTCTTCGGCGCTTGTCTGCTGCGTCTTCTTCTGAAAGCAATGCAGGACATAAACTGCGCGCTCGAACGTCGCGACATAGAACACACGAAACGCTCCGTCCTTCTCGCGAATCCTGATTTCCCTTACGCCGGGACCGATGTCGGACATTGGTTTCCAGTCGTCGGGATCTTCGCCTTGCTGAACAAGAAACAGTTGAAAGCCCGCCTTGCGCCGTGCCGCGGCCGGAAATCGAGACAGATCCTGCAAAGAGCTGCCTCGAAACTCGATGGGCCTTGCAGGTCGATCCACGGTGGTATTATACAGAATTTTGCATATTGTCGATAAAGGTTTTGGCGCCAGGCGTTCGTGCTATCCCAGGTCCCAGAAGCGGGACCTGGGGCACCCGGCATCCTCCCGCCGTTCAGCAGTAATCCACCTGCGCCGGGAATCAGGCGGCTTTGACGGCGATGCGGGCGAAACGGGAGCGAGGGCTGGGCTTGACGACGATTTCAACGTCCTGGCCGAGCGCTACCAGAAAATGCATTAGGCGCTCGACAGAGAAGCCTTCCAGCTTGTAATGCAGGAGCGCGGAAACCTTGGGCTGGTTGATGCCAAGCGCGGCGGCCACTTGAGCCTGCGTGAGTTGCCGCCGCTCGACAATCAGGTTCAGGGCGGCTCCCAGGCGGGCCTTGGTATCGAGTTCCGCGGCATCCGGCAATCCCATATCGGCAAAAACGTTGCCGCTGCTGCGGACGATCTGTTCCCGGATGCCTTTAGCCATGCCTCTCCTTATAATCCCGCCGTGCCAGCTTCAATCGCTCTCCGATCAAAGCAATGTCCGATTGCCGGGTTGCAATTCCGTGCGGCGACTTCTTCTGAAACGCGTGCAGAACATAAACGGCATTGGCAAAGCGGACCGTGTAAAGCGCCCTGAACGTGTCTCCATCGTGGTCTTTGACGACCTCCAGAACTCCTGGTCCTTCGCCTTTCCAGGGTTTTGCCGACGGGTGCTTGCCGCCATATTGAGCCGCGCTGAGAGCAAAACCCAAGGTCCGTCGCACCTCGGGCGGAAATCGAGCAACGTCCTTGAGCGACGATCCAATCCAGTAAAGAGGCTTCTCGCCGGGAACTGGTCTCCGTGTCATTATTTATCCCACTTTTGGGATGAGCCGTCAAGCAGAATCGCAACGCCTCGAAAGCGCGCGCAGCTCCGCGTCTGCGTGTCGCGCAAGAGAGCCTTCGCTCATGATGAGAAAGCGAATCGGGGGCACCCATGGCTGTGTGGCATTGCACGATTCCAGGTCCCAGAAGCGGAACCTGGGGCGTCCGGCCCATTTCGCTTCTTGGGCGCTGATTGACACGGGCTGAAGCCGTGCCCTGATACAAAGCGCGGAAAAGCGCGGGGCGAGTCGCCTTACGCCTTGACCAGCGCCGGTTTCCCCAGCCGCTCGGCCATGATCTCGTGCGCGTGGGCGTAGAACTCTTCGAGCGGGAGCTTGCCTGCGTCCACGTCGGCGAGGATGGCCTTCTGCGCCTGGTACTCGCGGTTCACGATGCCGGCCTTCGATTGCAGCATGCGCCAGGCCTTGCGGCGCTCCACGCAGAACATGACCAGTTGGCGCGAGAGCGCGCGGTACTCGGTTTTGCCGTTCTCTTCCCAGGTGATATACACGCCGAAGTCGGGAATGTAGGCGCGGTGCCCTGGGATGAGGTAACGGCGGTAGACCACGTCCTGCTGCGTGATGCGCACCAGCATGTTGTCAAGGAGTATCAGCTTGGCCGCCTGCTCGGGCTTGATCTTCTTGAGGTGGTTGCGGAAGCGAGCTTCGGTGGCGCACCAGTGGGCCACGGTGTAGTGCGCGGTTGCGCCGTCTTTGCCTTTGGACTCATACCAATCCAGATCGATGGAGGGATTGCCCTTGATGTCCAGGGCTTCCTGATAGCTCTCGCCCTTGCGCAGGTCGAAGACGAACTCCGGCGCGCCGCGCGAGTCGCGCACGCGCTGCGCCTGGTGCAGAGCCATGTCGTCGGCCACGCCGTGCTCCGGCTGGCAGGTGGTGAAGCACTGCAGGAACATGGTGCCGCGATACTCCAGGCCATCGAGAATGGCGCGGTAGAGCTTGGGCGCGTTGGCCATGGAGACCTGCGCCACGAACGGCGATCCGTGTCCGGCGAGGAAGGTCTCGGCCACCGT
Organism: uncultured Acidobacteriaceae bacterium; assembly: GCA_963770555.1. Classification (GTDB taxonomy): domain Bacteria; phylum Acidobacteriota; class Terriglobia; order Terriglobales; family Acidobacteriaceae; genus Telmatobacter. The sequence goes on along the minus strand of CAVYQC010000004.1, from coordinate 1,104,697 downwards.
CTTCTTCTCCGTATTCTTGCCCTGCGTGGCGGCGCCGAAGACGTTCATGTCGTTGCCGCCGAGCATGGGCGTCGAATCGGAGTTCTGCCCGCCGGTGTTGGAGTAGACCTGGGTGTCGAGCATCAGCGCCTTCACGTTGGGCCGGTTTTGAAGAATGACTTTCGACATGTTCTGGTAGCCGATGTCGCCCATGCCGCCGTCGCCGCCCACCACCCATACCTTGGGCAGCTCCACGATCTCCTGGTCGGTCATCAGCGCATCGTTGAAGTGCGTGAAGTGGTAGTACTCTTCCTCGCTGATCACGTTGCTCTCGCGGGTGAGCAGCGCGTCGGCCAGCCGCTCGGGAATCACGGAGCGGCGGCCGTGATCGACGATGAAGCTCTCGCCCATGAGCCAGCCTACGGTGATGCCGTCCTGGAAGAGCGAGTTCATCCACGGATAAGGATGCGGGTTGTTGGGCGAAGTGGAACCGTAGACGGTGTTGCAGCCGGTGTGCGCGGCCATGGCCATCACGCTCATGCCGTTCGCAAGCCTTCCATCGATGGGCTGCAGGTTCTTGTGGTTGAAGGCTTCGGTCAGCAGCACCGCGGCGATGGCTTCGACGAGCTGCGCGTCGGTGATCTGATTGTTGACGGCCTCGTAGGCGGCGATGCGCGCTTTGGTGTCCTTCAAGTCTTCGCCGCCCAGGCCCATCACCAGGTGCTCGATGGCCTGGCGCAGCAGCGCGTACTCGGCCGGATTGCTCTGCTTGAGCGCGGCCAGGCGCTCCACGCCTTTCTTTTCAAGCTCGCCTGCTTTGGCCACGAAGCGGTCGCTCTTGGCATGGTAGACGGGGCGCATGTAGGCCTCGGTCACCGCGGCAATGGAGCGCAGCACAGACTTTTCGCCGCAGCCGGCGCAGGCGCCGTCGCCCGCAACAAGCGCGTCGTAGTTGGTGCGCACCATGAGCATGTTGCGCAGCGTGGCGGTCTTCGAGTCGGCCGGATTGGCGCCGTTATACAGGCCCAGATACTTCTGCGCGGTGTCCGGCAGCAGGTTCAGGAAGGCGGTGCCGGTTTCGTGCTCGGCGTTCACCTCCTCGGTCTCCTGCACCATCTTCAGCGCCTGGTGATCGCCGCAGGCGGTGACGCAGGCGGCGCAACCTTTGCACAGGTCGCTCACGAAGATGGAGAAGATGCCGCCCGAGCCGGGGCTCTTGCGCTCCGGCGAGGAGAAGATGGCGTTGGTCTTCTGGTACGCCATGGGCACCTTGTCGACGATGGCGAAGAACTGCCGCTTGGCTTCCGCCGAGAAGCCGTCGACGGATTCGGTGACCTCGCGCAGAATGGTCTGCATGGGCGTGCCGGTCTTCATCTCGGCCAACATGCGTTTGCGCGCCAGCGTCTCGATCTCAGGCAGCTTGGCGAGCATCTTGCGCCGCTCGCCCTGGTCGGAGACGTAGCGGGTGACGGCGGTGGCGAGCAGCGTGCCCAGGTCCTGCGAGCAGTTGGGCAGCGCCGTATCCGGGCATACCGAGATGCACTCCATGCACTGCGTGCAGTTCTCCGGAATGTAGAGCGGGGTCTCGCGGCGGGCCACGTACTTCGAAGCCGTGTCGCCGGTGGCCGCGGCAATGACGCCCAGCGCGGAGAGCGGCGTGGCCGGCTGGTTGTAGCCGTAGCTCGACCGGAACTCGGCGTCAAACGCGGCGATGGTGGAAACCGGGGTGCGCGGACCCTGGCCGGCGGGCACGGGAATGGTGCGGCAGGCGCCGGCCGCGCAGCCGCTCTCGCCGCCCACCGCGGCCAGTTCCAGGATGGGCAGCAGCGCTTCGCCGCGCAAGCTGGAGTGGTCGGCCGCCGCGAGCTCGCCGATGGCAATCTCCTTCACGCGCTCGAAACCCTGCAGCATCACTTCCATGTTCGACTGCACCACGGCATCGCCCAGCTTGCCGAACTTCTTCACGTACTGCTTGTGGACCACGTCGCGGAACTGCTCCTGGGTGATGCCGAATTCCTCAAGGATGGGGCTGACGGCGAAGAATCCGCCCAGAAACGCGTTGCCCTGCATGCGCAGTTGCAGGTCGCCGCGATCGGTGGCTTTGCGCGCGATGTCGAAGCCGGGCAGCGTGTAGACGCGAATCTTTTTGTCGATGATCTGCTTGCGCGCCCACGAGGGCAGGTTCTGCCAGGCGCGCTCGCCGTCCACGTCGGACTCCCACAGCAGGCTGCCGCCCTCCTGCATGCCGTCCAGCGGATTGGTGTGCGTAAACGCCTTGGGATCGCAGCACAGGACCGTGGTCACGTGGCGCAGATCGCAGTTGACGCGGATGCGGTCCTTGGCGGCCACCATGAAGTAGCTGGTGGGCGCGCCCTTCTTTTCCGAGCCGTACTTGGGATTGGCGCTGACGTGGATGACTTCCTTGGGATTGCCCAGATCGTCCTTGAGTCCGTCGCGCTCGAAGAGCAGGTCGTTCAGGTCGCCGAGAATGGCGCCCAGGTTCTTGCCGGTGGTGATGGCGCCCCAGCCGCCGATGGAATGGAAGCGCACCGCAACCGCGCCCTCGGGCAGCAGCGACGGGGTCTCGTCGCCGATGACCGCATAGGGATGGTCGATGCCGAGCACGATGAAGCCGACGCCGTCGGCGGCCGTCTTGCCGTCAGTGCGCGCCCGGCCGGCGGTGGCAAACTCGTACGCGCCGATGATGTGCTCGGGACGGAAGTCGCGCGAGCCGAGCCCGTAGCTGCCGCCGAAGATCTTGGGCACGTCGCCGATTTCCATGCTCGGCAGCCCCTCGGCCGCGGGACGGCCCTCGGTGCGAATGGCCTTCGAAAGCGCGGTGCGGATGTCGCGGCCCAGCGGGTTGTCGCCGGCCAGCGCCTCGTCCGTCCGTTCCAGGATAATGACGTTCTTCTTGCCCTTGAGCGCCGCGATCACGGCCGCCTCGGGGAAGGGACGAATCACGTTGACGTGAATCGAGCCCACACTGGCGTTGCGGGTCGCGCGCAGGTAATCCACCGCGGCCTCGATGTTTTCCGCGGCCGAGCCGAGCGAAACAAACACCGTGTCGGCATCGTCGGTTTTGTATTCCGTGAGCAGCCCGTAGCGGCGGCCGGTCAGCTCGCCGAAATCCTTGTACGCGTCTTCGAGGAACTGCAAGATCGGCTCGGCGAAGTTGTTGCGCCGCGCCACCACGCCCTGCATGTAGTGTTCCTGGTTCTGCACCGGCCCCAGCAAAATGGGGTTGGTGAGGTCCATCATCTTGGGAACCCGCCGCCGCGTGGGCCCGAACAGAACCCGCTGCGCCTGGGTGGGGCAGTCGATGATGTCGTCCGGCGCGCCCAGGTATTCGCGGATCAGCTCCGACTCGTGTTTATAAAAAGTCCGCTCCAGGTGGGTGGTCAGAAAGCCATCCATGATGTTCATGCCCGGCGTGAGCGAGAGCTCGGTCACCCGGCGCAGAATCAGCGCCTGGTCGGCGGCCTGCTGCGCGTCCTTGCCGAAGAGCATGATCCAGCCGGTGTCGAGCGCGCCATAAACGTCGTCGTGGCCGCAGTGCACGTTGAGCGCGTGCTTGGTGAGGGCGCGCGCGCCCACCTCCAGCACCATCGTCGATCCCTTGCCCGGAGCGTGATAATACTGCTCCACGCCGTAGACCACGCCCTGCCCGGAGGTGAAGTTCACCACCCGCTTGCCGCACACCGAGTGCGCAATGGCGCCGCCCTGGGCCGCGTGCTCGCCTTCGGTCTCGATGGCGATGGTATTGCCGCCGAAGACGTTCAGATGGCCTTCGGCATAGGCCTGCTGAAACAGCTCGCCGCCTTCCGTCGAGGGCGTGATCGGATAGAACACGCCGGCGTCGGCGATGCGCGTCTCGGTGTGATACGAGACCAGCTGGTTACCGTTCGCGGTGACCCGGATACCTGGATAACGAGCAGCAGCTTTCATGCGATCCCTCTCAGTCGAGCCCGGTTTTTGCGCCCACCTGGCCATGCGCCGCCGCCCCAAGGAACGGCAGGCGCACTCCCCCCTCAATCCTCAACCGCGTCCGATTGCGTCCGGTGGTGTTTCGCTTGTCGTGCGGGCCGGCTGCAACTCATAGTAGTGCTTGTGGTTAAGCAGCCAGCGTCGATTTGTCTTTTCAAGCCGCACAGCCGGAGCGGTAACCGGGAGACCCACAGGGGAAGGGTAATCCCGCAGGCGCGGCCCAACTATAAGTATGCACCCTTGATGGGGAGACGCCGTACCAAAAAGTGGGATCGCCGCGGCCTCAGCTTGAGGCGCGGGAATAGACTCGGAAAATCGGAATCTGCCTGCGGAATTACCCCGCCGGAACGGCCGCCCATGCAGGACCATCCTCCACAATACGCGCGCTATCCCAGCCTGGAGGGCCGCGCCGTGCTCATCACCGGCGGCGCCACCGGCATCGGCGAGTCGCTGGTGACGCATTTCGCCCGCCAGGGTTCGCGCGTGGCCTTCCTCGACATTCAGTCAGAGCCGGCCCAGAGCCTGTGCGCCGGCCTGGCCGCCGAAGGCTGCCCCGCGCCGCTCTATCTGCATTGCGATCTGACCGCCCTTTCGGCTCTCGCGGCAGCCATCGAGCGCGTCCAGGCCGAGCTGGGCGCCGTGGATGTGCTGGTGAACAACGCCGCCAACGATCAGCGCCACAGCATCGAAGAAGTCACTCCCGATTCCTGGAACTACTCCATGGCCATCAACCTGCGCCCGCACTTCTTTGCCGTGCAGGCCGTGCTGCCGGCCATGCGCGCCGCCGGGCGCGGCAGCATCATTAATATGAGTTCCATCTCCTGGATCATTCCCACTACGGGATTGCCGCTCTATGTCGCGGCCAAAGCGGCCATTGTGGGACTCACCCGCACGCTGGCCCACGAGCTGGGGCCGGCCGGAATCCGGGTCAACGCCGTGCTGCCCGGCGCTGTGGCCACCGAACGGCAGAAGCGCCTCTGGTACACGCCCGGGTACCAGGCCGAGATTCTGCGCAACCAGGCGCTCAAGCGCCCCATCGAGCCCGACGACGTAGCGCGCCTGGTGCTCTTCCTCGCCGCCGACGACTCCAGCGCCATCACCAACCAGAGCTACATTGTGGATGCGGGGTGGGTGTAGGGAGCGCGCGCCCAGCCAGCGCGTCAACGGCCAGCGGGCAAATTCAGATCTTTCCTGTTCGACCTCGTTTGCGACGCTTCAAAGTTGCCCGTCCTCCGCTCGGAAGCACGGCACGCCTTGAGAAAAACCTTGCTATATGCCGACTTGAACGAAGCCGCTGCGGCGGCGGACGCTTCCGCGTGCGGTTGAACCAGCTTTTTCGGCTATCGGGGTAGTTTGGTTCGCAGAGAAGGAGGATTCTCTGTGAACCAACTACGTCAGCTCATGATTGAGGAGTTGCATCGCCGCAACTTCGCCGCTACCACCATCCGCACTTACCTGCACGGTGTTGAGCACTTCAGCCGATACTTTCATCGCCGGCCCGATCAGCTTGGTCCGGAGGAGATACGCAAGTATCAGGCAGCCCTGTTCACCCAGTTCAAGTTCAGCCCCAACACGGTCATCCTGCGGCTGGCGTCGCTGCGCTTCTTCTACATTCACGTGTTGAAGCGCAACTGGAGCATCGCCGAGACGCCCTATCCGAAGAAGATGCGGCACCTTCCCGGTGTGCTCAGTCAGGAAGAGGTCGCGCGGCTGATCGAAGCTGCGGATACACCCTTTCACCGCATCCTGCTGATGACGCTCTATGCCACCGGAGCCCGCCGCGCAGAAGCGGCCCGCCTGAAGATCAGCGACATCGACAGCCAGCGGATGGTGGTTCACATCCACGAGGGCAAGGGCGGCAAGGACCGCGACGTTATGCTCAGTCCGAAGCTGCTCGAAGAGCTGCGCGTCTACTGGCGCGGACTGCGGCGCAAGCCGAAGGAGTGGCTCTTTCCCGGCAACCGCTGGCACACGGCAAGTTACCCTGTGACAACCAAGGTCCTCTGGTCTGCCTGCCAGATCGCTGCCGAGCGCGCCGGCCTCGACAACAGGCGCATTCATCCCCACACTTTGCGCCATTGTTTCGCGACCCATCTTCTTGAAGCCGGCGCCGACCTGCGCACCATCCAGATCCTGCTCGGCCACCGAGACCTCGAAGTAACGACCATCTATCTGCATCTGTCCCAGCGGCACTTGAGCGCAACCGCCAGCCCGCTCGATGCTCTGTCGTTCCCATCGCAAGGAGCACACAAGCACAGTTGAAAAACCGGCCTCTCGTGGAGATGGCCGACATTGTTCGCTGTGCCGGACAGGCATTTATCGAACACAGCCGCAGGTGGATCAACTGGCAACACCGGAAGGTGCTGCTGGCCATCGTGCGCTGCCGCACGGCCGCGCTGGGCGGGCATCGCGACCGCTGCTCCGGCTGCGGACATACGACCACCATCTCCTACAACTCGTGCCGCAACAGGCATTGCCCACGCTGCCAGGGCAACGCGCGCCGACGCTGGCTCCAGGCGCGCGAACGGGAGCTGCTGCCTACTCGATATGTCCACGCCGTCTTTACTCTGCCGCGGGAACTGGCTCCGCTCGCACTGCAGAACAAAAGGCTGATCTACAACCTGCTCTTTCACTCCAGCGCCGAGACCCTGCTTGAAGTCGCTCGCGATCCACGGCATCTTGGCGCCGAGATCGGCTTCTTCAGCGTGCTCCATAGCTGGAATCAGCGCCTGCAGTTTCATCCGCATATCCACTGCGTCATTGCTGGCGGCGGTCTGGCACCGGACCATTCAAGTTGGATCTCCGCCCGACGCTCCTTCTTCCTTCCCATCGGCGTGCTCAGCCGGGTCTTCCGCGGCAAGTTCGTCGCTGGACTTCGCGACGCATTCCATCGCGGTGAGCTCCAGTTCCACGGCAGCCTGCTGCCACTCGCCGAGCCGCGCGCTTTCGCTCGATGGCTGCGGGTACTGTTCCGACACGACTGGGTCGTCTATTCCAAGAGGCCGTTCGGCGGACCGGAACACGTGCTGCGCTATCTCGGCGCATACACCCATCGCGTCGCCATCTCCAACTCCAGGCTGGTCGCTCTCGCCGATGGCAACGTCGCCTTCCGCTGGCGCGATTCCGCGCACGGCAACAAAAAACGGCTCATGACTCTCACTGTCGCTGAGTTCCTGCGCCGCTTCCTGCTACACGTACTGCCGCCAGGTTTCGTCCGCATCCGTAACTTCGGTTTCCTCGCCAACCGCAACCGCGCTTCGCTCCTGCCGCTGTGTTTCCAACTGCTCGGCGGCTCAGAAAAGATGCCTGCTTCGGTGGCATCACCGTCCACCGATCAGACCCGCTCACTCTGGAACTGCCCAGTCTGCGGCGCAACCATGCGCGTCGTCGAACGGCTCTCCGCCGCGCAACTGATGCTTCGCTCGCCACCTCAACCAGACCGGTGCGCCGCTTGAACATCTGTTCCCACCCTCGGCTTCTACCCGTGCTTCGGCGCGCTCGCGGACTCCTTGTCTCATCCGCGCAAAACCCCTTGGATGCCAGCCTCTCCAGGCTCCAGTTCACCCCTCCGCAAGCCACCATCCTGCTCCATCCGCCCTTCAGGCCTTCAGACTGCACCCAACTCAGTCTGTTCCCAATCCCTCTGCACCCACGCAGACCGATGCAAAGTACATAGGCTTCCGTGAGGGCGGCTTCCTTCAAGTCGCTGTATCCGAAGCGCCCCGCCAAACTGCGTGCAACTGCGCACCGTTGCGTCGCGGGGCGCTCCAGATACAGCACTAAGACTTAACAGGAGTAACCTCCGGCTTGCCGGTAGCCGTACAAAAAGATCTTGACACGCAAACCGTACTGCTGTATTAGTACAGTATGCTCGCACACGTGAATGCGGCCCTCGGCCTTCCCATCTACCTGCAAATCGAATCGCAGGTGAAGCACGCGGTGGCAGCGGGAGCGCTGAAGCAGGGCAGCGCGTTGCCTTCAGTACGGAAACTGGCGGCGGAGTTGCGCATCAACCCGAACACCGTGGCGCGGGCCTATCAGAATCTGGAGCGCGACGGAGTGATCCGCACGGTACCGGGCGGGGGCACGTACGTGGCGGACAACGTCCCCGGCCTGCTGAAAGCAGAGAAGGTGAAAAGACTGAGGCCGCTCGCGATGCAGGTGGCCGTGGAGGGAACGCATCTGCGGCTTTCGCGCGAAGAGATCGTGGGCCTGGTGCAGGACGCGCTTGACCAATTGGGAGAAGGAAAATGAGCGACTACGCGATTACGACCAGCGGGTTAACCAAGATTTACGGGGAAACAAACGCCGTCGACGGGCTGGACCTGCACGTACCGCGCGGGTCGATTTACGGCTTTCTAGGCCGCAATGGCGCGGGAAAAACAACGACCATTCGCATGCTGATGGGGCTGGCGCGGCCGACGAGCGGTGCGGCGTCAATTTTGGGGCTGAGCTGGCCCCAGGACGGATTGGCCATTTTGAGCCGGACGGGGTACGTCGCGGAGAAAAAGCTGCTATTCGAGTCGATGACGGGCAACGAGCTCGCCCGCTTCAACCGGCCGTATTTTCTGCGCTGGTCAAACGAGCTGGCGGCAAAATACGCGCGGCAGCTCGAGATCCCGATGGACCGCGCGTTCAAGAAGCTGTCACTCGGCAACCGAACGAAATTGTGCCTGCTTCTGGCTCTGGCGCAAGGCGCGGAGCTTTTGATCCTCGACGAGCCCACGGCGGGTCTCGATCCTGTGGTGATGGACGAGCTGCTACGCGTTCTGGTGGAGGACTACGCGAGCGAGGGAAGAACGATTTTTGTTTCGTCGCATATCCTCGCCGAAGTAGAAAAGGTGGCGGATTGGATTGGCATCATCCACGAGGGAAAGCTGCTGCTGGAAACAGGCCTCGAAGATATTCGCGCGGAATACCGGCGCGTCACTGCGTCCGGGAACAATTTGCCGACGGGGCAAAGCCCGCAAGTGGTTTCAGCGCGGGCATCCGAATCGATCACGGAGTATTACGTGCGGAGTGACGCGGAGCAATTTGCCGCGGAGCTGAGGCAACAGGGCGCGACGATCCTTGAAATCGCTCCGCTGAATCTCGAACAGGTTTTCCTGCAATTGGTTCGAAAGGAGACGCTATGTACCTCTGGCAATACTGGCGAGACACCCGCCGCTCTGTCTACATCTACCTAAGTTTGTTGCTCTTGTTCGTGCTGATCTGGGTAACTGGCATGGTCCATGCCAACCGCATTCACCGCATTTCCGGGAACCTGTGGGAAATGACCGTCGCCATGACATTTGCTGTGACGTTGCTCTGTGCGCTGGTCATGACCTTCGTGCTGGGCAACAACAACGTGGGCAGCGAGATCCAGAAAGGGACGGGAGATTTTCTGCTGACGCGGCCGCGGCCGCGACATTATTTCGTTTGGGCCGGTTGGGCCGCTGGAATGGCCGAGGTCCTCGCGCTGATGACGATTTCGGCGATCGTTGTGTTGGGTTGCACGACCCTCGCGGGCGGTTCCGCTCTTCGGCGGCAAGCGCAATGGACGACTCGACTCAACCCGCAAGGCCCCATCACGAGCCTGCCGCTCATCGCGCTGCAACTGGTTCTGACGGCAGCGGTAATCTTTGGACTCACTTTTTTTCTGACGGTTCTCTTCAAGAACGCGGCACGCGGAGTGGTGACGAGCCTGGCCATCGTGTTCGGCTATTACACGATGAGCGGAGTGCTGAAGCTGTGGGCGGGCATATCGCTGCCAGCTTTGGATTTCGCTCAGCACGCGGTCACCGTGGTTCCGTGGTATCTCGCGCCGCGCGTGGAAATCCCTTTCTGGACGATTCTGGCGCTCGCTTTTCCATTTGGTGCGCAGGCTGCACTGAACCGCTCAGATATTTGAGGCCATCCAGGCCAAGGGAACGCGGATGAAATGCGCGCTACGTCGCGGCGATCATTCTCATCTACTACTTGGTGAGACCGGTCAGCAGGGACTCTCGCTGCTGGCGGCGTCGGTCAGCCTGGCGGGGAGCCCTTACGGCGTTATGAAGCAGTAACCGCGATTTGGTCCATTATGCGAGGAGCAGAATTATGAATGACACAGCATCTTGCATGACCAGGCGGCAATTCTTCGGGACGGCGGCAGCAGCCGCTACAGGCGCTGTCGCAGGCGGCGCCGCGGCGCCCGGATACTGTCAAGACAAAGCCCCACAGAAGCCGGCGGTATTTCCGAGCGGGCAAATGTTTGCGAATTCCACGTTCGACTATGCGGCCAGGGCTGTGCTGGGCACCGCCTATTATGGCTGTGCGAATCCGGGGAAGGTGTTTGCCGTTGTTTCAAATATCAAAGATGGAGATTATGAGTCGGCTTATGAGGCCTTTTTTAATGCCGGAAATGAGGCCAAGGGATGGGCAGACGAGGCCGCGGACAAGGATCGGCGTGTGAGCGCGCGTGAAGCGTATCTGTGGGCGGCAAACTATCTTTATGCCTCGCTGTACTTCCTCGATGGAACGGCAGACGCCAGCCGAATGCTGCCCACATGGAAACAGTATGAGAGCTGCTGGGCGGCAGCGGCGGCGCTGACTAGTCCAGCGATCGAGCGCGTTGAGATTCCTTATGAGAATGGTGTGCTCACGGGATGGTTCTTCCGTGCTTCGGGCGCGAAGAAACGGCGACCACTCGTGATTCTGAATAACGGCGCCGATGGCTCGGAACTCGACATGTTGGTGGCGGGAGGCATCGCAGGAACGGCGCGAGGCTATAACTGCCTGACGTTCAATGGGCCGGGACAGGGCGATTCGTTGTGGCTGAAGAAGATGTACTTTCGTCCCGACTGGGAGAAAGTGATTACTCCAGTTGTGGACTTTGCCGTTGCACACGCTGGAGTAGATGCGAAGCGGATTGCCCTGGTGGGCATCAGCCAGGGTGGGTACTGGGTTCCGAGAGCGTTGGCCTTTGAGCACCGTATTGCAGCGGGCGTGGCCGACCCTGGTGTGTGGGACGTAGGGCGCGCATGGACAGGGCGGATGCCGAGTTCGATGATGCAATTGCTGAATGGCGGAGCAAATGGGGAGTTCGACAAGAATATGGCGATGGCGCTGCGGTCCTCGCCAGAGGTAAGGGCCATGCTGGCGTTCAGGATGCGGCCCTATGGAACCGATTCGTATTATGAAGCGTTCCGCGCTGCACAGCACTACAACCTGAAGGATGTGGTCGGACAGATCCAGTGTCCGATGCTAATTACGAGTCCCGATGCGGAGCAGTTTTTTCCTGGGCAGCCTAAGGAACTTTATGACATGCTGCGTTGCCCGAAAACCCTGATGGACTTTACGACAGAGCAGGGGGCACAATTGCACTGCGAGGTGAATTCGCCAGGGTACAGGGATTTTCGAATTTATGACTGGCTAGATCAGATACTGGAAGGCCGAGGGCTATCCCATTCGTAATTATCCTTTGAAATCTGAAGAGAGCCTACGCTGCGAAAAGAGATAGGTAATGGGAAACGCCTCAGGGTTTTGTAAACGCTCCCGCAGATGGAATCGCACTCGTATTTCCGGCTCGCCTGGAGAGCCTCCGGTTCGAAGCCGCGGTTGCAGGCGGGTGAACGGCCGCTCGGAAACCGGCTCGCCGCCGCTGAATTCCATCTAAAATACCTATTTTACAAATAGGTATTTATCGTATATGCTGCTCTCCATGGCAAAGAACCCCGAACATCGCGACCTTTTTCCCGGCGCTCTGGAGGTCATGATCCTTGAGACCTTGCGGGTGCGGCCGATGCACGGCTACGCGCTGGTGAAGCACATCCAACAGGTTTCGGACAACCTGCTCCAGGTGGAGGAAGGCTCGCTTTACCCGGCTCTGCAGCGGATGCTGCGCGAGGGGTGGCTGGAGTCGGAGACCGGCATGTCGGCCAAGGGCCGCCCCACCCGGATTTACCGGCTCACCGATGCGGGCCTGCGCCACCTGGAACAGGAAATGGTCAGCTTCGAAAAGATGTTCACCGGCATCACCCGCGTGTTGGCCGTGGCCAGGGCATAGGAGGCCACGATGCAAGCTCTCAACCGGTTGTTCGGCCGCGGCCGCCGTTACCGCGATCTGGCGGTCTCGATTCAGGAGCACATCGACGAGCGGACCGACGAACTCGTGGAACAGGGGATGGCCCGCAAAGAAGCCGCACAGGCGGCGCGCCGCGAATTCGGCAACGTGGCTCTCATCCAGGAACGCAGCCGCGAAGCGTGGCAATGGCCGATTCTCGAATCGGTTCTGGCCGACCTGAAGCTCACCGTGCGCCGGCTGAGAAAGTCTCCCGGATTTGCGGCCACCGTCCTGCTGACGCTGGCCATCGGCATCGGCGCCAACACCGCGGTCTTCAGCGTGGTGAACAGCGTGCTGCTCAAGCCGCTGCCGTATCCGGATTCAGGCCGGCTGGCGTCGCTGGGTCTCAACGCGCCCGGCGCACCCGGGATGGCGGATTTTACCAATGGCCTGCTGCTATCGCCGTCGATGTACCTGACTTTTGCCGGGCACAACAGAACGTTTGCGTCGATGGGCATCTGGACCCCGTACATGGCCAATGTTACCGGCGTTGCGGAACCGGACCAGGTGCACACCGTACTGATCAGCGACGGCGTGCTCGAGACGCTGGACGTTCCGCCGGCGCTGGGCAGGTGGTTTTCAGCCGCGGACCAGGACCCGCATGGCGCAAAGGCCGCGATGTTGAGCTACGGCTATTGGCAACGGCGCTTCGGCGGGGACCGCGGAGTGATTGGGCGCAACATCGAAGTGGATGCGCAGACGCGGGAGATTGTGGGCGTGATGCCGCGCGGCTTCCGGATGGTGGATTCCGACTTCGATCTGCTGCTTCCGCTGGCCGTGGATCGCGCCGCTCTGAAGCTGGCGCCGTTTGGTTACGACGGCATTGCGCGGCTGAAGCCGGGAGTTCGGCTGACGCAGGCCGACGCGGACGTTGCGCGGCTGATTCCGGTGTGGATGGACTCCTGGTCGAACGGGCCGGGAACGAACCCGCACTATTACCGGATATGGAAGATTACGCCGAATTTCCGCTCGCTGAAACAGCAGGTGATTGGCAACGTGAGCAGCGTGCTGTGGGTGGTGATGGCCACGGTCGGACTGGTGATGCTGATTGCCTGCACCAACGTTGCCAATCTGCTGCTGGTCCGCGCGGACGCGCGCCAGCAGGAGCTATCGATCAGGGCCGCACTGGGAGCGGGGCGCGGGCGCATTGCACGCGAGCTGCTGGTTGAGAGCGTGGTGCTGGGGCTGGTGGGCGGCATGCTCGCGATGGGCGTTGCGTATGGCGGATTACGGCTGCTGACGGCAATCGGTCCGGCCGACCTGCCGCGGCTGAGCGAGATTTCGCTCGATGGCCGCTCGCTTGGCTTCGCGTTCCTGCTTTCCGTTTTCTCGGGATTGTTCTTCGGATCGATTCCGGCGCTGCGGTATGCGCGCGCAAGCGCTTCAACGGCGCTGGCTGGAACCAGCCGGACGGCCAGCGCGAGCCGGACGCGGCAGCGGTCGCGCAATGCGCTGGTGGTGGCGCAGGTGGCCATGGCGCTGGTGTTGCTGGTGAGCGCGTTGCTGATGATCCGCACCTTTGCGGCGCTGCGCAACGTGGAGCCGGGCTTTGCCGACGCGGCGCATGTGCAGACCATGAGCATCTGGGTTCCGGATTTGCTGGTTCCCGATGCGCAGGCGGTGACGCGCACGCAGAACGGCATTGCCGATAAGATTGCCGCCATTCCGGGAGTGACATCGGTGGGGTTTGCGGGCGCGGTGCCCATGGACGGGAATGATCCAAACTGGGACGAGATTCACGTGGAGTTCAAGAATTACGAAGGAGGCAATCCGCCGATCCGGATGTTCAATTACGTTTCGCCGGGATTCTTCAAGACCATGGGAACGCGGGTTGTCGCGGGCCGGGATTTTACGTGGGACGACATCTACGGCATGCGGCCGATGGTGATGGTGTCAGAGAATTTCGCGCGCGATTCGTGGGGATCGGCCGCGGCCGCGGTCGGCAAGAGGGTCCGCCAATCCACGAATTTGCCGTGGCAGGAGGTGATCGGCGTGGTGGAGGATGTGCGGCAGCACGGCGTGGACCGGGCGGCCCCCCCGACGATTTATTGGCCGGCGATGCTCAACGATCCTTATACGCGGCAACCCACGATCGACGGGCCGCGCTCGGTGACCTTCGCGATTCACAGCAGTCGCGCGGGAACGGAAGGATTTCTGAACGAAGTTCAGCAGGCCGTCTGGTCGGTGAATCCGAATCTGCCGCTGGCCATGGTGCGGACCATGCAGGATATCTTCGGCCAGTCGCTGGCGCGCACGTCGTTCACGCTGGTGATGCTGGCGATTGCGGGGTCGATGGCGCTGGCGCTGGGCATCATCGGCATCTACGGCGTGATCTCTTACTCGGTATCGCAGCGCACGCGCGAGATCGGAATCCGCCTGGCGCTGGGCGCGCAGAAGAGCGGGCTGAAGTGGATGTTCGTCCGCTCCGCGCTGCTGCTTACGGCAGCGGGCGTAGTGATTGGCGTGGGCACGGCAGCGGCATCGATGCAGTTGATGAAGTCGCTGCTGTTTGGCATCAGCCCGCTCGATCCGCTCACTTACATCGCGGTTCCGCTGGCCCTGGCTGTCTGCGCCGCGGTCGCCAGTTATCTTCCCGCGCGACACGCAGCTTCAGTGGACCCGGTGGAAGCTTTGCGCACGGAGTAGCGCGGCCATCGCAGCGCAATCCGGTTGGGGGCTATACTGTGGGCGCACGCGCTTAGCGACTCCGATTGCCGGGGAGACGAAGGAAAGATGCAGTATGCGGCCCATTTCCGGAAGAGAATCGCGCGCTATATCGCGCTGTCGGCTGCATGTCATCTTCTGGTGACTACGATTTTGTTCGTTGCGATAAGACGCCCGGCGGTCCGGGTCGTGGAGTCCGAAGCGAGATACTATCCCGCCACTTTATACCTTCCCGGAGGAACGCGCGCCAAGCCGCGGCCGCTGCCGCCGGGCAAAAAGCACCACATTGCGGAGAAGAGCCCGGCGCTGCACTCGGATCTGGCGCTGAACGCGCAGCCCGCGCCTGCCGCCGGCCGGCCTGTCTCCGCGGCGCACGAGCCGCTGCCCGGCAACGGAACCGACGCAGAGAGCGCGGACCCGGCCTTCCCCGTCTTCTCGCCGCGACCCCCGGTCACGGACCGCTCGCTTCTTCCCAGCTCCGACCAGCAGGTGATCGTGGACGTGAAGGTGAGCGCCAGTGGAGAGGTGCTGGAAGCCACTTTGGTGAAAGGGCTCGGCAACGCCCTGGACCAGATCGTTCTCGATACCGTAAAGACCTGGCGATTCCAGCCCGCTACCTTAAAGGGTAGTCCCGTCCCCACCGAGGCTGAGCTGATCTTTCCATTCAATGAGAAATATCCGACCGCGCCGTCCTGATCAGACCGAGCGGGCTCAAACTGGAACTTCCGTGCGCCTGACCCGCGCCGCATCCCGCGTTGTCCCCTGCGCTACCATAGAAACAGGATTGGTGGGTCCGATGTTCGTCGTGGTCTGGCAGTTCGAGATTGCCGAGGAGAAGATTGCCGGTTTTGAAGCCGCATACGGTCCCGAGGGCTCCTGGGCGCAGCTTTTCCGCCGCTCGCCGAGCTACCTGGGAACCGAACTACTGCGCGATGCCTACATTCCCGGCAGCTACCTGACCATCGACCGCTGGGCCAGCGAGAGCGACTTCCGCGCGTTCCGCAAAGACCACGACCGGGAGTACGAAGCGCTGGACCGCGCCTGCGACTCGCTCACCAGCCGGGAGACGCGCATTGGCGCGTACACGGCGTGATGGCTTGCCGCCAGTGTTGTTTTGGAGAGATCGCCAAAATCCTGAAAGAGTCCCGGTCAAAAAATTAGTTATTTTAGCAAAAGCACATGCTGGCTGTACGCGACTCCGGCGAGATACACTACCCCTTTATCGAAAGTAACCAGAACGCTGTCTTCCCTGATTGCCAGCCCGAGCAAATACGCGTCGGTAACTTGCTGATGACCGGAGATGCGCGCCGCAAACGGGGCCGTAAGAGTGATCCAGGTCTCATCGATTTTCCAGTACGAGTAACCAGGAAGCCCTTTCAGCGCTTGCAGAATGGTTACGGCGTGCTCAAGGGTGCGCGGGCCGGGGCGGAACGCAGGATTCGTCGTAACGCGAAGAAATCCCGACTCGGTCAGCGGACAAATGGCCCAATTGTCTTTGCCTGAGGAGGCGAACCAGCCTCGCGCGATTTGGTGGTGGTCGTGCCGTTGATCCGCAAGCGCGATCAGAACATTCGTATCAAGTAAATTTTTTCGGGTCAAACTCCTCCTCCTCGAGCTTCTTCACCATCTCGGATGTGATCTTTCCCTCTGTTGGAGGAAACATGGGAAAGCCGTCGGGAGAGTACACGATTTCGGGGTGGGAGACCGGGGTGGATTCAGCCTTGCGGACGAGCTCGTTCAGCGCGGCGCTGAGGGTGATGCCTCGTGCATCGGCGTAGTGGGTGGCGTATTCGTGGACATCATCTTCCAAGGTCACGCTGGTTCTCATGGAGAGATTTTACACCACTTTTCTAATCTGCACCATTTTTACGTGGTGCATCATTTTTGGAATATTCATCACCACTCTCTGGTTTCTGGTTAGATTTTCCTATTTTCTTCGCTATTTTCTTCTGTCAAAGTCTGTCCGGCCCTGCTACAATCCCTTCGAATCCCGTTCAAGCCGCTCGCGGATTCATGCGACCTACGCATGAGGGAGAGCAGCGTGAACTACCTGAAGGAGCCTCCATGGCCATCGTCGACGAGCGAGCCAAAGCGGTAGAACTTGCCCTGGCACAGATCGAAAAGCAGTTTGGCAAAGGGTCGATCGTGCGGCTCGGATCGCGCGAGGCGCTGTTGCCCATTGCGGTTATCTCCACCGGATCGATCAGCTTCGACGCCGCGCTGGGGGTGGGCGGCATTCCCCGCGGCCGCGTGACGGAAGTCTTCGGGCCCGAGTCTTCCGGCAAGACGACCATCACCCTGCAGGTAATTGCCGAGGCGCAGCGCAACGGCGGCCTGGCGGCTTTTGTCGACGCCGAGCACGCCCTCGACCCCGGCTACGCCAAGAAGCTGGGCGTGGATGTGGATAACCTGCTGGTTTCTCAGCCGGATTCGGGCGAGCAGGCACTGGAGATCACCGAGGCGCTGGTGCGCTCCGGAGCCATCGACGTTCTGGTGGTGGATTCGGTGGCCGCACTGGTTCCCAAGGCCGAGCTGGACGGCGAAATGGGCGAGTCGCACATGGGACTGCAGGCGCGGCTCATGTCGCAGGCGCTGCGCAAGCTTACCGGCACGGTTTCCAAATCCCGCACCGCGCTCATCTTCATCAACCAGATCCGCGAAAAGATCGGGGTGATGTTCGGCAACCCGGAAACCACCACCGGCGGCCGGGCGCTCAAGTTTTACTCCTCGGTGCGCGTCGATATCCGCCGTATTGCCGCGGTGAAGGAAGGCGACACGGTGGTGGGCTCGCGCACCAAGGTAAAAATCGTGAAGAACAAGGTAGCCGCGCCCTTCCGCGAGGCGGAGTTCGACATCCTCTATGGCGAAGGCATCAGCCGCGAGGGCGACGTGCTGGACCTGGCGGTGATGAACAACATCGTGGAAAAATCCGGCGCCTGGTACAGCTACGCCGGCGAGCGCATCGGCCAGGGCCGGGAAAACACCCGCGGCTTCCTCAAGGAGAATCGGGACATTTATGCCAAGATGGACGCCGAACTGCGCAAGAAATTGAACATCGGCGCCGCCAAAGCCGAAGTGCCCGAAGTTCCGGCTTCCGGCCCGGCCGAGGCCAAGGAAGCAGTGCGCACGCGCAGGGGGTAAAGTTCCAGATGCTCTCGGGCACGGCTGCCTTCCGGCGGCCGTTTCGCGTTTGGCGCTGCAATGAGAGAATGAGCTTACGTTCGTTCGGCCGGACGGTCCGGATGCGCTCATTCCCACCCTTCGTTTTGGTCTTCTGTTTTCTGGGGCCGGTACCGGGCCATGGGCAATCGCCCGTAGCGGCTCAGCTTGGCAGCGGCTCCTGGTAAGGAAGACACCACAACGGGAGAGCGCCTTCCCGGCACCGCGCCGACGCGCCTTAGCCTGCGCGCAACAGAAAGGCTTTGGATCGTCTCCCGCGACGCCTTCGCCGATTTCGGCACGGTGCGCTACCCAGCCACCAGCCGCAATGCATGGCTCACGTACGGGCCGAAACAGCGCGCGGACGATCTGGGCAACCCCTGTTTCCTGAATGCCATGGTCGATTGCAAATGAACTTGAGAGCCGGCTCCGCCCTTTACATTGCCCTGCTGGCCGCGCCGTTTGCAGGATGCGGCGGCAGTTCCCCGGTTGGTTCGTCTCCGCCGCCTCCTTCGCTCGCCACGCCAACCGTGACGGTTACGCCCGGCGCTTCAAGTGTGACCACGGCTCAGGCTCTCTCCGTAGCCGTCGCCGTCAGCGGCAATGGCGCCACTCCCTCGGGTACGGTGGCCTTGAGCAGCGGCAGTTATGCATCCTTTGCGGCAAGCCTCAGCAGCGGCAGCGCTCAAGTGACGGTTCCCGCGGGGTTGCTGGCCGCGGGCAGTGACACACTGACGGCCAGCTACACACCCGATGGCGCCAGTTCCGGCACGTACAAGAGCGCATCGGGCGCGGCCTCGGTCGCAGTCACGGCATTAACGGCAACGCCCACTGTCACCACCTCGTCTATAACTTACCCCACCGTGAGCGCGCCCTTTCAGGCAGTGGTTACCGGCGCGGGCACGGTGTTTGTCTCGGTGTCGGGCGCGGGAATTCAAGTGTTCTCGCCGGGCGCCGGAGGGCTCACTTCCACCTGCGTCAATCCGCTGCCCTCCGCCCTGCTCGGCGAGGGAGCCGCGGTTGCCAACCTGAGCCTGTTGCCCAACGGAACCGATCTCGCCGCCGGAATCGGCTCTGCGGGCGCGATTTTCTTCAACCTCGCCGCGCTCGATACCTGCACGGCGGCCGGATATGTGGTGAGCCAGGGATCTGTCGCTTCAGACCAGGGAACGCTGGAAGTGGCTGTCACTCCAGATGGGAAATACGCCTTCGTCTCCAATGAATATGGAGTTGCCGCGGGCGCCGCGACGGAGGGAAACATCGGCGTGGTCTCGCTGGCCTACGACGCCGGCGGCGACGTGACAACCGGAACCACGCTGCTGGGCCAGATATCGACGGGCGGCCAGGCGATTGCCGGCATGACGCTTTCACCCGACGGCACACGCCTCTACGTGACCAGCGAGATTGCCGGCGCGGGCTCCACTGCGGCGGGCGGCAGCAATCCGGTGCTGGCCAGGACCGGTTGCGTGCAGCAGGCCGGCGGCGCGCCGCAGGTAAACGGCCTGCTCACCGTTATCGACGTGGCCAAAGCCGAGAGCGCCCCGGGATCCTCGGCCATCCTGGCCACCGTGGACGCCGGCTGCTCGCCGGTGCGCATGGCCGAGACGGCGGACGAATCAACGTTGTGGCTGACCGCGCGCGGAGACAATCGCGTGCTGGCGTTCAGCACCGGGATGCTGGAGTCCGATCCCGGCAACGCCCTGCTCGGCTATGCCGGCACCGGGGGCACGGCTCCGGTGGGGTTGCGGCTGTTCCACAACGATCAACTGCTGGCCGTGGCCAACTCCAACCGGTTCGGTACGGGCATGGCCAACGCAACCATTCTTTCCGTAGCCGTGCCCGCTGCCGCAAGCGTGGTGCAGACGACCGCGACCGGGCTTTTTCCGCGCGAGATTTGGGTCGGGTCCGACGACGCGACCCTGTACCTGACCAATTACGAATCGGACACCCTGGAAGTGATTTCGACCACCGTCCAGTAGCGGGCCGGACGTACCGCGGGGCGAAGGCCTGCATGTAGTGCGCTGCTAGAATTCTCCTGGAGCCCGACCGATGCCCGTCAAGGCCCTTTATCCCGGCACCTTCGACCCGCCCACCAACGGCCACGTGGACCTGATCCAGCGCGGCTCGAAGATCTTCGACCACCTCACGGTCGCCATCCTCATCAATCCGGTCAAAAATCCGCTGTTCACCGTGGACGAGCGCGTGGAAATGCTCAAGGAAGCCACCAGCTCGATCGGCAACGTTTCGCTGGCCACCTTTCACGGCCTCATGGTGGAGTTTGCCCGCCAGCAGGGCGTGACGGCGGTGCTGCGCGGCATCCGCGCCATCTCCGACTACGAGTATGAGTTTCAGATGGCGCTGATGAACCGGCGGCTGGCGCCGGAGATCGAGACCGTCTTTCTGCAGCCCGCCGGGCGCTACTCGTTTGTGAGCTCGCGCATGGTGAAGGAGGTCTTCAGCCTGGGCGGCGACGTGAGCAGCCTGGTGCCGCCCAACGTGCTCAAGCGGCTGCGCGGGCGGATGAGCAAGAGCTGAGAGCCGGGCGGTGGGCTTTGCCGGAGAAGTTTCTTCTTGCGCCATAATCCGTTAATTTGCCCGAGAACTCCGCGTTCCGCACAAGAACTGTACGCCGAAGGAGGCGCAGACCGCTCAAGCGGGATTTGCGGGAATGTCGTGCTGACAGCAACTACCGAATAGCCGGTGACCTGAGCGTGATAAGAAGGCAAGTATGATTCTGGCTATGAACGCTGAAGCTGGATTCCAGCACATGTGCCGGATTTGACGCGGCCGATTCAGCCGTTCGGTAATCAGGAGAGGTCGGAGTTGCAGAATTGGCGATGCATGCGTCCCTTCCTCGCCTTCGCTTGGGTGTTCGCTTTAAGCGCCACTGTTTCCGCGCAAGCACAGAACGGGAAGCAGCCCCCTTCTTTCGAAATACTGACGCGCCGCATGGATGTCGATGTCGATGGAGCTCCGAACGCCTACGGTCCGCCGGGCAGGCAGACACTCGACGTCCTGCTGGATGCGCATTACCTCAATCGAGCGGACAAGCCAGTCGTCGGTTACCTGATCGACGAGCACAAGCGCCCCATTCTGCAGGGCCTCAACGATCCCTTCCCGGGCTATTACATCTCTCAAACCGCCTTCACCGATATTGAGAATCAAAATGAACGCGATCCACGGCGCTACGTCGACGCCCGCAATATCAATTATGTCGTCCGCGGCAAAGTGGCCCGGCGGCGCGGTGTAAAGGTGGGTGACTTCGTGTCTGTCTATTCCAGGCGCACGCGCATGAGCGTGTTCGCTATCGTCGGAGATACAGGCAATCCCAGCGGCGACGAAGGCTCGCTTCACTTATTGCAGGATCTGGGGTATCCATTTCACAACGGCATAGATGACTCGGTCGAAAAACCTGAGATCGTCATCCGGTTCTACCCCAACTCCAACCCGCAGCGCCAGTTTTTCTTTACTCAGGCCGAACTGGACCAGGCAGCTACGAAGCTTGGCCTGAGCCGCGATTTCTCCGCGGCTCCCACGACCATTCGATAAGCGCACCGAGGGCCTCCCTGTGTTTTTAGGCGGGTGGCCCTGGTCTCATACCGCGCATTATCAAGTCGAGGGTGCCCCCGGTCCCTCGCCTTTGAGGACCGGGGAGGGGGAATCGAGCTGTCTGCGGCGCATCCACTCAGGCAATTGCCAGCCTCTTTCGTGGGCCGTCCATTCCGATTCGATTTCAACGGTACCGCGCATGCCCGTTCGATAGTGGCGATAGCTTGACCAAAGCCACTGCTCAGGCGTGGTGACGAGGCCGCGCTTGACCGGATTCCACCCCAGCGCACAAAGTTCGTGCGCTGGGGACCCCGGGGATTACGATGAATGGATCGCAACTTCTCCACGAACTTCTGGTGCGATGAGACGTTGAAATCGTAAGAATGCGCCTGCCAGAAGGGTCTTTCGCGGCTGCGCATCGAAACCGGCAGCTTGAGGGCCTGAACGGCTCTGGATAAAAGCCCGCGCCCTGGCTCATTGACCAGCAGATGCACGTGCTCCGGCATCACCACGTAACCAGCGACTGCAAAGAGATAACGCAGCCGCACGCGCTCCAAGGCATCTTCAAAAAGCTCCATCGCCGCGACCGTCGACAGGTATGGCCGACGCCGGAAGCTGCTGAAGGTGAGGAAGTGAAGCTCCCCCGTTTGCTGATAACGGATGCGCTGGCCTTTCATACACTGGGAGATAACTCCAACCGGAAGGTTTGGGCGCCGTGGTGCTTCCATCCCCGGTCCCCAAAAGCGAGGGACCGGGGGCACCCTCAGAATGGTCTGGAGATCACACAGGTACCGGCGCCACCCGCCGGTTTTCCGTAACGCCGCTGCCAGGCCTGCGCGTTCCGAGCAGCCATGCTTTGCGGCAGGCTGGAAATCTGCGAAGATAGAAGTGTCATGACCGTATCCAGTCCTTCGCAAGTCTTTGCCGACCGCATTGGCCGGATCGAGGTTTCCGCAACCATGGCTGTGGCTGCGGAGGCTGCCAAACTGCGCGCCCAGGGCGCCAACCTGGTGGATTTCGGGGCCGGCGAGCCGCATTTCCCCACTCCCCGGCACATCAAGGACGCGGCCATTGCGGCCATCGACGCCAACTTCACCCGCTACACGGTCGTGCCCGGCATTCCCGACGTGCGCAAGGCCATCGTCGAGCGCCACGCGTGCGACTTCAACTCCGACTACGCGATGGACGAGGCCATCTTCACCACCGGCGGCAAGCACGCGCTGTTCAATACCATTCAGATTCTTGTGGACCACGGCGACGAGGTGATCCTGCCCGTTCCTTACTGGGTGAGCTTCAAGGACATCATCCAGTACGCAGGCGGCAAGGTGGTGTTCCTCGAGACCAGCGAGCAGGAGAATTTCCGCATCACGGCCGACGCGATCGAGCGCGCGATTACGCCGCGCACCAAGGCCATCATCCTCAACTCGCCCTCGAACCCGGCCGGCTCGGTGGTTTCGGCCGCGGACCTGGAGCGCATCGTCCAGGTGGCCCACGAGCGCGGGATTTTTCTGCTTTTGGACGAGTGTTATGTGTATCTCAACTACGCGGGCAAGCCGGTCTCCGGCGGATCGTTCACCTGGGCCAAGGAGCACCTGGTAATCCTGGGCTCGCTCTCGAAGACTTACGCGATGACCGGCTGGAGGGCAGGCTATGCGCTGGCCGCCAAGCCGGTAGTGGCCAACCTGAGCAAGCTGCAGTCGCAGTCCACCTCGAATGCGACCAGCATTGTGCAGAAGGCGGCGGTTGCGGCGCTCTCCGGCTCGCAGGAGTGCGTGAGCGAGTTCCGCGCCGAGTTCATTGAATTGCGAGACTACATGCTGGCGCGCCTGGCCGAAATTCCCGGCGTAACCTGCACCAAGCCCGAAGGCGCGTTCTACGTGTATCCCAACATCTCGGCCTATCTGGGCAAGGGCGGCGTCCGCACCGCAACCGAGATGGCCACGCGGCTGCTGCATGAGGCGCACGTGGTCACCGTGCCCGGCGAAGCCTTCGGCACCGGCGAGCACCTGCGCATCTCCTATCCCGTGACCAAGCAGAACATCGACGAGGGCACGCGGCGGATGAAGGAATTTTTGACGAAACTGGCGTAGGAAACTCTGAACTTTGTCCAATATCCAGGATTTGATGAAGGGCATGTTCATTGCACGCTGCAAGGAAGCTCGCAGCGGTATTCGTCTTGTGTCAGGGCACGACTTCAGTCGTGCCGCAGGACCGAGCGGGAGAACCCGGGCTTCAGAGGCTGCGGAAAAAGGCCGGATTTCAGGCATAGGCTCGAAAAGCAGGCCGCAGGGGCTAAAGCCCGCGTTCAAATTGCTCGACTTGCGGCACGACTGAAGTCGTGCCCTGACACTTCGTGCTCCTTCCGGAGAGTTTTTCCGCAGCCTGTTCAGCCCCTGCGGGGACGTCTTTTTCAGCATCTGAAATTACCCCAGCGGCTGAAGCCGAACTCCGATTCGGACGCAGTGCGGCACGACTGAAGTCGTGCCCTGACACTTCGTGCTCGGCTGAAACTGCTCTTCCACTCGCCGCGGCGTGTGAGGCTTTCTCTTCTTTTGCTGGGTTTATGTACGAGCTTAACCCCGCGCCCTTCAGGCCGACCCACCCCGAACCTGGCGCAAGGACACCCCCGCTCGCCGCTACTTGGCCGCCACGCCGCTCAGGATGCCGGAAGGCCCGTAGGCGCTGTCGATCCACTCGGGCATGGGATGCTGCTCGAAGCAGTGCAGGCAGCGGGTGGTTGCAAACCGCGCGCCGCAGTGCGGGCACACCGCTCCGCTCTCGAAGGTATCGAAGGCCTGGTTGCAGTGCGCGCATCTCCAGTGCGCTCCCAGCGGAGGCGCGATGCGGCAGCCGGGGCACAGAAATCCCTGGCGGCGGGGCAGCTTTTCGTAGCGGATGAGGATGCGCGCGCCTTTGAGCCCGCTCCAGCAGTTGATGAGCATGTAGCCGCAGATGAGCAGCAGCCAGACGGATCGCTGCCACAAAGCCAGGGCGGCAAAGCCGGCGATGCCGATAAAGCCGATGACCGTGGCGGCAGCCAGGCTGCGGCCGCGGCCCAGCGGGAACCACAACAGCGCGCGAAGAATCTGGCCGCCGTCGAGCGGGTAAACCGGCAGAATGTTGAAAGCCAGCAGGCCGGCGTCAATCATCAGGACCGCGCTGACGAACCGGTAAGCGTCGGGCTGGGTCTGCGCCCATCCCAGCGAGCCGGCCGCTGCGTACGCTCCGAGCAGCAAGGGCAGCAGCGCCACGTTTACCAGCGGACCCGCGGCGATGCTCCAAAGCGTGGCGCCGGGCCTTTGCGGCGGATCGACATACGCCACGCCGCCCAGCGGCCAGAGCACGATCCGATTGGCGGTTCCCCCCACCTGACGGCAGGCCAGCGCATGCCCGAATTCGTGCAGCAGCACGATCGCGAACAGCGACAGGTACTCCAATACATTCCAGGCGATGGAGGAGTAGCGGCCGGAGCGGATTTCGATTTCGATGGCCGCCACCAGGAACCAGGACCAATGCAGGAACAGATCGATTCCCGCGAAGCGAAACAGATGGATGGAGCCCTGGCGAAGACCTGGCATTGCGAATAGGTTACCTCATCGGCGCCGGCCGCCCTGCCGGCGGCGTCGTTTTCTGGCACAATATCCGCACCATCCCTGTGCAAAGGATGTGCGGGTCGAGTAGGATGTTTCTTCAATGTTAAACGCTATCGATTTTCGTCCCGTGATCCTGGCCGGCGGCAGCGGAACCCGCTTCTGGCCCCGCTCCCGGCGCGCCCGCGCCAAGCAGGTGCTGGCGCTGGACGGCGAGCGCTCCATGATTCAGCAGACTGTGGAACGGCTTAAGCCGTTGGCCGGATTGGACAAAACCTGGATTATTACCAACGAGTACCTGGCCCAGGAGATCGCCGACCAGTTGCCCGGATTGCCCAGTGCGCAGATCGTGCAGGAGCCGGTGGCGCGCAACACGGCGCCGGCCTGCGGACTGGCCGCCTTCCTGATCGAGAGAGAAAATCCCCAGGCCGTGCTGGGCGTGTTTCCTTCGGACCATGTAATCTCCGACGAGCCGCGGTTCCTCAAAGCGCTGCAAAAAGGCATCGCGCTGGCCGCGGCGGGCGAAAACATCGTGGTGCTGGGCATTGAGCCGCTGCGCGCCGAAACCGGCTACGGCTACATCGAGACCGGCGACCTGGCCAAAGACGATTCCGCGCTGCACGTGCGCCGCTTTACCGAGAAGCCCAACCAGAACCGGGCGGAGGAGTTTGTCTCCGCGGGCAACTACTACTGGAACTCGGGCATGTTTCTGTGGAGCGCGCGCACCCTGGCCAACGCCGTCCGCGAGCACCTGCCGGAGACCGCGCCCATGCTCGAAGGCATCGCCGCAACCTGGGGTACGCCGCAGTTCGAGGAGACCTTTCGCGCCCTCTATCCCAAGTGCGAAAACATCTCAGTGGACTACGCGGTGCTGGAGCCGCGCTCGGCCAAGGGCGAGCATCTTTCCCATCTCTACTGCCTGCCCGCGGAGTTCAGTTGGAACGACCTCGGCTCCTGGGCCTCGCTCTACGAGTATCAGCTCGAAACCCGGCTGCGCGGAGACGCCGAGGGCAACGTAGCCGATTCCGGCGGCCATATGACGATCGACGCCAGCGACAACTACATCTTCAGCCCCAGGAAGTTCGTGGCCCTGGTGGGCGTGGAGAACCTCGTCGTCATCGACACCGAGGACGCGCTGCTGATCGCCCACCGGGATCATTCGCAGGACGTGGGCAAGATTGTGAAGGAGCTGGGGAATACCGGGCGCAACGAGCTGATCTGATCCGGCAAGGCAAAATCAGGCTTATAATTTTAGCGTACTCCCGGCACATGGGGAATATGCCCGGCGCAGAAGGAGCGTCTATGCGCTCTCCTCTTTTGTTGCTCTCTTTCGGCCTCCCGATCGCTCTTGCATCCGGGTGCGGCGGCTCATCCGGCGGAACGTCCAAGTATCTGAATCTCACCGGAAACTGGAACATCGCCCTGACCCCGAGCAATCCAATGCAAATCGGGCCGCTGCTGGGCGGGTATATTACCAACACCAACAGTTCCGTTTCCGGGACTCTTCTCCTGCAAGTCCCAGCCTGCTCGGCGTCCCTTGTGAGTATGCCGGCCACATCCCCCGTGAGTGTTCCGATCGCCGGAACCCTGGCAGCGGATGGAAACATCGCCTTCACCGGCACTTCGAGCGACGGCCTCACACTCAGCGTCAACGGGGTGGTCACCTACCCTTCAGCCCCGGTCCCAGGAATCTATTACCCCCTGGACGGCGCTTACGCCATCTCCGGAGGCTGCACGGCGAGCGAGAGCGGCTCGGTCATAGGTCTTGCCGTTCTTCCGCTGGCAACCACGTATACGGGGACTCTTCAATCCGCTTCCGGCAGCAGCTACGGCGCGAGCCTGACGGTCGCCGAATCGGGGCCGAATAGCCAAGGGGTATACACACTGTCCGGCGCGGCCACGTTTACCGGCAATCCGTGCTTCTCGAGCGGCGCCATCACTTCCAGCGTGGTCTTTGGGGATAATGTGGATGTGACCATCAGCCTGAATAACAACAGTTCGCTTGAATTCACCGCATTCGCTCCCCCAGTTCCGCCGAATTCCCTCCTTACTTCAATTTTGTACAACGTGTCGGGCGGAGCCTGCGCGGGCGATGCGGGCAGCGGATACCTTACCGGACGCGGATGACCCAACCCCGGACGGAAGGCGTCTTCCTCGTCGCCCACCGCGATCATTCGCAGGACGTGGGCAAGATTGTGAAGGAGCTGGGGATTACCGGGCGCAACGAGCCGATCTGACGGGCGGCAGCAAGCTAACGCGAAGAGCGCCGATCTTCCTGGATTTCGGACACAGCCAGGCGAAAACCGGGTGCCCCAGGTCCCGATTTTGGGACCTTGGGAAATAATTTTGCCGGGCGCGCAAGCTTACGCCGCCACGACCTCAACGCGCCCCGCAGCCTTTTCGCTCTCCGGTCCCACCACGATCTTCACTCCGCGCCCAAGCCGCACCAGGCATTCGATCATTTTCATCTCGCTGATGCCGCGAAACTGCCCACGCAGCATTTTGGAGAGCTTGGGCTGCGTCAACCCCAGAACCTGTGCCGCCTGTTGCTGACTCCATCCCCGCTTGCGCAGAATCTCGGCGATCTTTACAACCAATTGCGCCTTCACGAGCATCTCGCCCGCGTCGGGGAAACCGAGCTCGTGGTACGCGCTCTTTGCCGCCTTTGCCATCATTCCACCTCCGCTGACCGAGCCTCGGCCATCTTCAGCCGTTCGCGAACCAGATCCATCTCCCGCTTGGGCGTCGCGATTCCATGCTTCGACTTCTTTTCAAAACAATGCAGCACGTAAACCGCTTCGACAAATCGCACCGTGTACACCGCGCGTTATGTGTTCCTGCGCCAGTCCTCAGCAATCTCCACGATCCCGGCTGACCCGAACCCTTTGAGCGGCTTTGCGGCCGGATGAAGCAAGCCGGTCTGCTCGTGATAAAGGGCAAATCCAAACACCTGCCGCACTTCATCGGGCATCGACTGCAAGTCCCGCTTCGCCGATCCAATCCAGCGCAGCGGTTTGAGCTCGCCTTCCACGCGGTCATTATACCCAAATAGGCATAGAGGCGTCCACGGATTTTCGCCGCTGTACAATGCTTGCGTAGCTCGGCGCGATTTTTTTAGGGCTGAGCGGGGTGGGAGATGCCCGAAACCATCGATTGGCCGAGGCGCGAGAAATCGCGCGGGCCGCGCCGTGTTTTACTTTCTCTTCTAGTTCTTCTCGCCATCATCGTCTTCGCCGGGCGGACCACGATCTCCTGGTGGGTCGACCTGCTCTGGTACCGCTCGCTCGGCTATGGAAGCGTGTTCTGGAAGACCTGGGATCTGGAGTGGGGCACCTTCGCGGCCTTCGCGGCGCTGACCTTTCTGATCGTGTACGGGGCCATCCTGGCGTTGCGGCACGCGCACGCGGCCGACCTGCCCGAAAACCACACCATCTTCTTTGCCGGCCGTCCCGTTACGCTGCCGGTGGGACGCGCGCTGCACATCGCCGCCATCGTGCTGGCGCTGCTGGTGGCGCTGGCCACCGGCGCGGCTATGGAAACGCAATGGCCGGCTCTGGCGCTGTTCTGGTACGCGCCCGGCTCCTCGGGAAACGTGGCAGACCCCATCTTCGCCAGGCCGCTGAATTTCTATCTGTTCACGCTGCCGGCGTGGCAGCTTATCGCCGGATGGCTGCTGACGCTGGCGGTGCTGGTGTGCATCGCGGCCGCGCTGTTCCTGCTGGTGGCGGGCGGGTCGCGCGCGCTCGATCGCCATTCCAGCCTTTCTGCTCCGCTGCCCTGGCGCGGCGTCTCCTTCGCGGCGGGCTTTCTGCTGTTCACCTTTTCGCTGCATGAGTATATTGCGCGCTACGAGCTGCTCTTCGAGCACCACACCATCTTCGACGGCATTACCTACACCGACGCGCACGTGAACCTCATCGGCATGTTGTTTGTGAGCGCGGCTCTGCTGCTGGGCGCGGTGATTGCCGTTGCCGGCGGCGTGGCGAGCCCGCGCGGGCGCTGGCTGGCCGCGGCGGTGGTTCCGGCCATCGTGTGTTATGCGGTGACCGGCGTCTGCGGCTGGTATGTGACTACGTTCCTGGTCAAGCCCAACCAGCTTGACCGGGAGCAGCCCTATATCGCTTACAACATTGCGTTGACGCGCCAGGCCTATGCGCTGGACCGCTTCGCGCAGCGCGAGTTTCCCGCCGAGACCACTCCCGGCGCGGCCGACCCCGCCGACAACCAGCCGACGCTTCAAAACATCCGCCTGTGGGACGTGCAGGCGCTGCAGGATACGCTGCGCCAGGTGCAGGAGATTCGCACCTACTACGATTTTCCCGATATCGACATCGACCGCTACCAGATCGGCGGAGACCTGCGCGAGGTGATGCTCGCGGTGCGCGAGCTGAACGTGGACAAGCTACCCGACAGCAGCCACAACTGGATCAACGACCGGCTCATCTACACCCACGGCTACGGCATCACCATGAATCCGGTGAACGGCTTTACGCCGGAGGGCCTGCCCACTCTCTACCTGAGCAATATGCCCGTGCAGAGTACGGTGCCCACGCTCTCGGTCACGCGGCCGGAGATCTATTTCGGCGAGATGACCAACAACGACGTGTACGTGAAGACGCATCAGCAGGAGTTCAATTATCCCGAGGGCCAGACGAACAACCTTACCTCGTACAAGGGCGAGGGCGGCGTGGTGCTGGGCGGCTTCATGCGGCGGCTGCTCATCGCCTTCGACCGCGGCGACATCACCAAGCTCCCCTTCAGCGACGACGTTACCCCGGAAAGCCGGCTGCTGATGCGGCGCAACGTGCACGACCGCGTGGCCGCGCTGGCGCCGTTCCTCACCTTCGACAGCGATCCGTACATCGTGGTGGGCGACGACGGCCGGCTCTCCTGGATCATCGATGCCTTTACCTCCTCCGACACCTACCCCTACTCGGTGCACACCGGCGTGAACGGGCAATCGCTGAACTACATGCGCAACAGCGTGAAGGCGGTGATCGACGCCTACGACGGCTCGACGACCTTCTACGTCTTCGACGACGCCGATCCCATTCTCGCCGCCTGGCGCGGCATCTATCCGGGATTGTTCAAAGACAGCTCCGAGATGCCCGCGTGGCTGCGCAAGCACGTGCGCTATCCTGAGCTGCTGCTGAGCCTGCAGGCCGATGTTTACGGGCTCTATCACATGACCAGCCCGGAGGTTTTCTACAACCGCGAGGACCAGTGGACGGTGGCCACGCAGACCGGCATGGGCGACCAGGGAGAGCAGACCGCGGAGGCCATGGAGCCGAACTTCGTGCTCATGAAATTGCCTGGCGAAGGGGGCGGACTGGAGTTTGTGGAGATTCTTCCCTTCACGCCTTTGAACCGCAACAACATGATCGGCTGGATTGCCGCGCGCAGCGACGGCGAGCACTACGGCACCGCGGTGGTCTACGATTTTCCCAAGACGCGCCTGGTGGACGGGCCGCAGCAGATCGAGGCGCGCATCGACCAGAATGCGCAGCTCTCCGGCCAGCTCACACTGTGGAACCAGCAAGGCTCGCACGTGCGCCGCGGCAGCCTGCTGGTGATTCCCTGCGGGCAGGCGCTGCTCTACGCCGAACCCATTTACCTGCAGGCCGAGCGCAGCCCCATGCCGGAGCTGCGGCTGGTGGTGCTGGCGCTGCAGGACCGGCTGGCCTACGGGCCCAACTTCGAAACCGCTCTGGGCTCGCTGTTCGGCTCCGGCACGTCGTCGTTGACGGTGAGCGAAGCGGCTCCGGCGGCGCCATTGCCGGTAACGGCCGGCACGGCGCAGGCCGCACCCGGCGTCAACGATCTAATCACGCAAGCGGACCGCGATTTCGCCGATTATCAGCGGCTCACCTCGGAGGGCAAGCTGGGCGAAGCGGGCCAGAAGCTCGACGATCTGAAGCGCGTCCTCGACCAGCTGAGCGCGCATGGAAAGTGAGCGGGCGGAGTGTTTCATTGAAGACTCGGAAGATGCCGGTTCAGATCCCGCAGGGGCTGAAGCCCGAATTCATATCGCTCGACTTGCGGCACGACTAAAGCCGTGCCCTGACAATTCGTGCATCTCCGACAGAATTTTTCAGTTCGCCGCGGCGAGCGAAGTCGTGCCTGATATAAGGCGGGCTCTTGGGAAGAAATTCTAAGCGGTCACGGGCGTGAAACAGCGAGGCATGGCGCTATGAAAGTTCTCATCACGGGCGGTGCGGGTTTTCTGGGCGCGCGTCTGGCGCGCGAGCTGCTCAGGCGCGGACAGCTCGACGGCCAGCCGATCGAGGAGCTGGCGCTGGCCGATCTGTCTCCTCCGCCGGCCGATCTCAAGGCCGACAGCCGGGTGCGCGCGCTGACCGGCGCGCTGATTGCCCAGTGCGCGGGCCTGCGCAGCGAAACCTTCGATGCGGTTTTTCATCTCGCCGGTGCGGTTTCGGCGGAGTGCGAAGCCGATTTCGATCTCGGCATGCGCTCCAATCTTGACTCCACGCGCGCGCTTCTCGATGCGCTGCGCGCCGCGGGCAACGCGCCGCGCCTGGTCTTTTCGAGCTCCATCGCCGTGTACGGCGAGGACCCCGGACTGCGGCTGGACCCGGTGATCCTGAGCGACACGCTGCCCACCCCGCAGTCCTCGTATGGAATTCAGAAATTCATCTGCGAGCAACTGGTGGCCGATTACACGCGCAAGGGCTTCGTGGACGGGCGCAGCGTGCGGCTGGCCACGGTGGTGGTGCGTCCTGGCCAGCCGAACGGCGCGGCCTCGAGCTTTCTTTCCGGCATGGTGCGCGAGCCGCTGAACGGCAAGACGGCAACGTGCAGCGTGCCTGCCGAGACCAGGGTCGCGATCACGTCTCCGGCGCGGACCATTGATGGCCTGATCGCCATGGCTGAGGCGCCGCGCGGCGCATTGGGTGGGCGCACCGCCGTCAACATGCCGGCGCTGACGGTGAGCGTGGGCGAGATGCTGGAGGCGCTGGAAACTTTGGCCGGCTCCCAGGCGCGCACCCTGGTGCGCTTCGAGCCCGACGCGCAGATCGCCCGCATTGTGGGCGGATGGCCGGCGGAGTTCGACAACTCGCGCGGCCTGAGCCTGGGCCTCGAGCCCGATCCCGATTTTCTCTCCATCCTTCGCGCTTACATGGACGATCGCGAGGGAGACGCAAGCCCATAGAGCCCTGGAGCAACGATCGGATGGACTGGATGCCTGCCGTACCCGGCTGTCGCCGGGTGCCCCAGGTCCCGATTTTGGGACCTGGGATATCAACCCTATTTTGCGACGCCGAACGTAAACGTGGTCGTTGAGTGCATCGTCTCGCCCGGATGCAGCTCCGCGCTCGGGAAATCCGGATGGTTGGGCGAATCCGGGTAGTGCTGCGTCTCCAGGCAGAATCCGGCGTGCTTGCCGTACTTCACGCCGTTCCAACCGGTCAGGCTGCCGTCAAGGAAGTTGCCGGAGTAGAACTGCACGCCCGGCTCCGTGGTTTCCACCGTCAGCTTGCGCCCGCTCTCAGGATCGGTTGCAATCGCCGCCAGCCGCAGCGTTCCCGGCTTGCCGTTCAGCACGAAGTTGAAGTCGTACCCGCCGGCGCGCTTCAACTGTTCGTTGTCGGCATCGATCCGCGCGCCAATCGTCTCCGGCTTGCGAAAATCCATCGGAGTGCCCGCCACCGGCGCCAGTTCGCCGGTCGGGATCAGGCCCGCGTCGATCGGCGTGTAGCGGTCGGCGTTGAGCTCGATCCGCTGATCCAGAACCGTGCCTTCGCCGTCGCCGTGCAGGTTGAAGTACGAGTGGTTGGTCAGGTTCAGCACCGTGTCCTTGTCGGTGGCGGCCGTGTAGTCGATGCGCAGCGTGTCGCCCTTGAGCGTATAGCGCACCGTCGCGGTGAGCGTTCCCGGAAATCCCATGTCGCCATCGGGGCTCACATGCGTAAACTCCACGCCGTCGGGCACCTCATGCGACTTCCATACATATTGGTCGAATCCCTTCGGACCGCCATGCAGCGCGTTGGGACCGTTGTTGATGGGAATCTGGTAGGTCTTTCCGTCGATCGTGAACTTGCCCAGCGCGATGCGATTGCCGTAGCGGCCCACAACCGCGCCCAGATAGGAATTCGGCTGGGTCAGATACCCCTCCAGCGAACCGAAACCGAGAATGATATCCGCCATCTTGCCGGTGCGGTCCGGGGTTCTGATGCTTACCAGGTGCGCTCCGTACGCCGTCGCTCTCACTTCAATCTGCCCACTGGTCAGCGTGTAGATCGGGACGGCGGTTCCGTCCGAGGTATGACCCCAAATCGCCATCTTCACTTCTCCTTGCGCAACGGCGGCAAGCGCCATTGCAACGATCAGAATTTTTAGAGCGAACCCAGCCACTCGTTTCACGGTTTATCCTTTTCCGGTGGAGTTAGCGCCGCGCCCGGCCTGCTCCGCTCCGGCCTGGAGCCTGCGCGGCGGTACGGAACCTGCCACAGCGCGCCTGCGCTTCCTTGGTCACTATAGATCATCCGCGCGGGGGATCAATAAATCCTGCTGGCGATAACCTGGGTTCCGGTGGCGCTGGACTCGATGCTGGTGGAGCGCAGCAGGACCTCGAAGGTGCGCAGCGAGCCGTCGGGGCGGGTGGCGCGCTTGAGGATGGGCGCGATGGCCGAGGGGTGCAGCAGCATCTCGGCGGCGGCCTGGGTTCCGGCCACGTCCAGCCCTTCAAGCACCAGCAGATGCCCGTTCCCGCTCAGGTTGGGAAGGAAGGCGATGAGCGCAAAGGTCTCGTGCGCGGGCTCGTTCCAGTGGCTCAGGTAAGTGCCGGCTTCTCCCGGCTGCGGCTTCATATTGATGATGGCCGCGCCTTCCATGCCGGGACGGTCGACGATGCGGAAGTTGGCGTTGGTCTCGGCAATCGCGGCCCAGGGATTGCTTCCCACCGAACCCAGGATCACGGCGTTGGAGCTCTTCAGGTCGTCGAGACGCAGGTCGCGCGGAAAGCGGATGAAGACCCGCTGCGGATTGTCTTCTTTCAAGTGGGCCAGGGCGGCGGCAATCTGCAGGTCGACAAAGGGAACCAGTTGCTGCGAGCGCAGATCGGCGGCGCTGTGGGCGTCCACGCCGCCCAGCGGCAGCTCCTGGTAGCTGCCTTCGATGTACTCGGCCAGCGGCACGGGACGGCGCGCCAGATCTTCAACCAGGTTGAATCCCGCATCCGAAGGCACGATGTAGCTGTTCCCCGGCCCGCCAAAAAGCGCGGCCCACAGCGCCTGGGCCGGCTCCGGCGGCGGCGCAGGCTGCGGTGCGCGCGCGCGCGTGGCGGCGTACCAGGTGAGGCCGGCAAGCGCCGCGCTGTAAGCCGCGGCCAGCACCACCGCGGCCAGTCTGCCCGGCCACTTCCGCCGGGCCGCCGGGGCCGGCGCTTCCGTGCTCCCCTCGGCGGCGTCGCCGGGCGCATGCGCCGGGGCAGCCGCCGGGCGCAGATGCTCAGCGGAATGCTCTTCCCCGGCCGGGACGAAGACCGGAACATAGCCTCCCAGCGGAATGTCGATGCGCACCGGCTCCGCGCTGCCCTGCTCCGCGAAGTGCTCGGCCAGGCGCTTGCGCAACTGGCGGGCGTAGTTGCGCACGATATTGTCTTCGAGGGTGCGGTAATCGGCCGGGCGGTCGAACACCTGCACGCCGATCTGGTGTTCCGTAATCTCGTCGGCGCGTCCTTCCAGCGTTTCCGCAACCACAAACAGCAGAAACTTCGAGAGCAGGGGAGAACGGGCGAAGTGCGGACCGGCGACCGCCCGCTGCACCAGCTCCCAATGCGGATCGTCCTGAAGGTAGGACAGGTGCGGCTCCGGGACGAGCGGCGGCTTTTGTTTCGGCTGGAGGACGGTGGGGCGGTCCATGACGGTTATCTCCAGGCAACATTCCGGTTGTGGAAGCCCGTGCCGGACCAGGCCAGGGAGTCACGGCCCATGACCTTGCCCGGTTTCTCTTCTTCCCTCGACCCGGTCCGCACCGCGATCGGGCCCCGCAAAGCCGGCACATTCCCAGGGCAATCGAGCGGCCATCGGGGCTCGAATCCGGCTCTGCGGGCGGCTTGCCGGCCAAAAGCTCGCAACCCGATTTTAATCCAGTGGGATGAGGCGGAACTACCGGGAAACGTTAATTCGCGCGTAACCGCGGCCAGGGGGCCGATTCACGCTTCATTTCCACAGTTTACGAACAATTCAACCGGATTATAAATCGTTTACTTTCAGCATATTAGATCAATCACTCACTAGTGTATACACGGCCTCCCCTTAGGGTAAACACTCCCCAGAGCCGCGGAACTGCACTACTGTGGCGCTGCTCGCCAAACAATGGCCGCCAACGGCTGATGAGTGATTTTGTGAATTGAAAGGTTATGGAGGATAAATGAAAACGCAAAGGAGTTTCACGCGCGCAGCTTTCTGGTTCGCGGTTTTGGGTTTGCCGATCGTTCTCTCGGTCCCCTCGAAATTGGCGGCTCAGCTCGATCGCGGAGAGATCACCGGGACGGTCGAGGACCCCAGCGGGGCAGTGGTGCCGAACGCGAGGATTTTGCTCACCAACGACGCAACCAGCGTGAAAACCGCGACCAAATCCACATCCACGGGCACGTATGTCTTTAACGACGTGATTCCCGGCAATTACACCATCGAGGCGGAGTCAGCGGGCTTCGAGAAATACGTTGTGCACAATGTGCTGGTTCACGTGCAGGAAGTGGCGTCCGTCGACATTCACCTTGCCACCGGCAATGTGCAGCAGAGTGTCACGGTGACCGCCGCGGCTCCGCTGCTGGAAGCGGAAAACGCCCAGGTCGGCCAGTCCATCACCAATCAATCCGTCAATGACTTGCCGCTTGTCACCCGCGACTGGGGCTCTCTGGCGCAGCTTTCCGCGGGCGTCAGTACCGATGCGACCGGAACCGGCGCCGGCGGGAACGGCACCGCCGACGCAGGCAGCTCTTCGTCTGCTTATTTCAGGGTGGATGGCGTCGACGAATGGCAAAACGATTTCCGCCTCAACGGCATTAACGACAACATCGAGTTCTATGGCGGCAACTATACCGGGACCAACGCCGCCATCGTGCCGCCGCCCGACGCCATCCAGGAATTCACGCTGCAGAGCGGCGACTTCAACGCCGAATTCGGGCACTCCACCGGCGGCGTCATCAACGCGTCGCTCAAAGCCGGTACCAACGCGGTGCATGGCGACCTCTGGGAGTACGTGCGCAACAACGATCTGAACGCGAATTATTTCTTTAACACGACCGGCTGCCCCGCGGCGTGCACTGCCAAGCCCATTCCCTCCTATCACCAGAACCTGTTCGGCTTCACGGCCGGGGGCCCTGTGATCATCCCCGGCGTCGTCCATGGCAAGAACCGGCTCTTCTGGTTTGCCGACTACCAGGGAGGCCGCTACGTCCTGCCGGAGCCGGACGGCAATTTGACCGTGCCCAGCAAGGGCATGGTCAGCAGCAATTTCACCAACCTCGAGGACAACATCGCATACAACACCTCGAGCACCTGCAGCGCCACCGTCACCACAGGCTGCCACACGGACGCCCTGGGCCGCTCCTTCTCGAACGGCACCATCATGGATCCAGCTTCAACGCGCCAGCTTTCCGCCACCGGCACTGACCCGGTAACCGGACTCACCGGCACGCCCAACGCCTACGTGCGCGATCCCTTCTATAACTGCACCGCGGGCGGCGGTTGCACCAGCTTCGTCGGCCTCACCAAAACCGACTTCACGCAGGACGACGGCGGCGTTGCCCTCTCCACCCTCAACATCATCCCCACCAGCCGCCAGGATCCCAACGCAGTCAAGCTGCTGGGCCTGTATCCGGCGGCGACAGCCTCCGGCCTCGCCAACGATTTCCAAGGCTACGTTCCCATCGAGGACAAAAACACCAACACCTACGACATTCGCATCGATGCCGACATCAGCCCCAAGGACATCCTGTTCGGCGTCTATGACCGGAGCTACCTGACCGCCGACGTGCCCTCGTATTTCCCCGGTGTTGGCGCGGGCGATAGCGGCGGACGCGTCGACAGCCTGCCGGCCTGGGCCTGGGCCGCCGGCTACACGCGCATCCTCACTCCCACGCTCACCAATGAAATGCACGTAGGCATGGTCCACAGCGATAAGCTGCAGGTATCCGTCTGGGGCGACGACTTCGGAAGCGGAGCCTGTTCGGGAACGGTGAATCCGGGTCCGGGTACCTGCAATATCCCCCTCGCGTACGGCATCCCGGGCGTTCCGCAGGTGGCCGGCAACGGAGGCTTGCCTGTCATCTCCATTGGCTCACAGCTCAGGGCGCTTGGGGTCGGCAACTACTCGCCCACGCTGCAATATGTATGGAGCCTGGAGGGCGTTGACGCGGTCACCAAAGTCTGGCGCAATCACGCCTTCAAGACCGGCATCCAGGTGGACGACCTCGAAGGAGACATCTCGCAGCCGCCGCAAGGCCGCGGCGACATGAGCTTCAACGGCCAGTACACCGACATTTCCAACAAAAGCTCGGGGTTGAACGGCATCGGTGACCTATTGGTGACGCCCATCAACTACGAGTACGGTGTGGGAAATGGCGTGAACCTGGTCGGCGGCCAGAACGGCTTTTCCGCCTCCAACATTCCAGTCACCGACGACCATCGCTGGTACATCGGCGCCTACTTCCAGGACGACTGGAAGGTGAGTCCCAAGCTGACCTTGAACCTGGGCCTGCGCTGGGACCTGTTCACCCCCTACGAAGAAACCCGGGGCTACCAGTCCAACTTCGTTCCCGTGGGCGGCAATGGAAACACCGCAAGCTTCTACATGTCCAACAAGGGTTGCCAAACCCCGAGGGCCACGATCTTTAATACCGTGGCCGCCCTCAACAATATCAACATCGTGTGCTCTGCAAACGCCGCACTCGGCAACGCTCAAAAGACCAACTTCGCGCCGCGTGTCGGGTTCGCCTACAAGCTGCGGCCTACGCTGGTGGTACGCGGAGGCTTCGGCACGGCCTATGGAGCGCTGGGCAATCTCGGTTACGGCGGCACGCTGGGATTGAACTATCCCTTTGGCTACACGCAGACCATCCCCTCCCCCGACTCCAATCACCCGCTGCTCGCCGGTTCCTCGAACGCGCCGGCGACCCTGGAAAATACCTTCAATAACTTCAACTTCAACAATGCGACCGTGCTGCAAAGCCCCACTCCGTACAGCACCACACCGGTTTCCTGCGCCACTCTGCCCCTCAGCACTTGCGTGGGAGGCCAATACATCGGCAGCGACTATCTCGGCGCGACTCTCAACGGCCGCCAGTACAACTACAAGACGCCGTTGATACAGACGGAGAACCTGACCGTCGAGGATCAGTTTACGAACCACGACGCGCTCCAGATTGGCTACGTCGGTACCCAGGGCCGTCACCTGGATATTCTGGGAACCTCGAACAGCAACTCCATAATCCTCCCCCCCGGCACCAACACCCAGTTGTATATTCCGTACCCTTACATGGCGCGGAACGGCACCTACGAAACCACCAACGCCAACACCAGCTACAACTCCATGCAGATCACGTATCAGCACCAGATGAGCTATGGGCTTCTGGTGCTCGCCAACTACACCTGGTCCCGGTGCTCGGGCGACCAGCACGCGCCGCAGAACTCGGAGTTCAACTCAGGTTACCGCGCCCAGTGGCTGGCCGGTTTCGGCATCAAAGGCGACTACGGCCTCTGCGATGCCGACGCCGCCGGCCTGTGGCACACCGCCGCCACCTACGGCCTGCCTTTCGGCCGTGGCAAGCAGTTTGGATCCAATATGAACAAGGCCGCGGATCTCATCGTGGGAGGGTGGGAGATCAACGGCTTCTACACCTTCCAGAGCGGGCAGCCGCTCACGGTCACTTGCCCCACCGCCACGACGGCCGATTTCAATTGCGCCGCCAACGTGGTAGCCGGGCAAAACCTGTACTCCGGACCGCACAACTTTGTGCAATGGCTCAACCCCGGCGCGTTCGCTCAGCCGCCTACGGCTACCCAGATTGGACAGGTCGATTACTCGCCGCTCGGCACCAGCGGCATCGAGCAGGTACGCGGACCGCACTTCAACAACCTGGATTCGTCGATCCTCAAGAACTTCAACTTCACGGAATCGGCGTCTCTGCAGTTCCGCGCCGAAATCTTCAACACCACCAACACGCCGCCCTTCGTGCAGCCGCAACAGTTGAACTTCCAGGCCGGCAGCTTCAGCAACATCGGGGCGACGAAGAACAGCAACGGGAACAACGGCGCGCGCACGCTGCAGCTGGCGCTGAAGCTGTTCTATTAACCGCCGGCCATCTCCCGTTTCTACCGTGGCCCGCATCCCCAAGCATCGGATGCGGGCCGGCTTTTTGGACCGAGGTTTATGCTGTCCGGTGCTTTCGCTGCGCCTTTGACGATGAAAATGAAAAATTTGCCGCCGCCGATTTTCTGCATTCTCCGCTTGCTTCTCCACCCCATTCTCTTGGGGGCCGTCTGCGCGATGGCGCAGCAGCCTTCTTATACGGTGCAGGTTCTCGAAGGCACGGTGCGCGGCGCGCAGAATCAGAGTTACGTGAAGGTCCCGTTTGCGGTGCCCGCCGGCGCCGAGCGCGTCACCATCACCTTCGACTACACCGGCAAGGAGCAGCACACGGCGCTCGACCTGGGCCTGCTCGATCCCACCGGGCTGCGCTGCTGGAGCGGCGGCAACAAGGCGATGCTCACCGTCGGCCTTTCCGACGCCACTCCCTCCTGCCTGCCCGGCGCCATTCCACCCGGCACATGGAACGTGCTGATCGGCGTTCCCAACATTCGCCCCAACGTCGAGTCGCATTACACCCTTCACGTTTATCTCTCGGCGACGGGCGCCGTGGCCGATCAGCCCGCGCTGCTGCGCGAGCCGCTCCGCGAAGGACCAGCCTGGTTCCGCGGCGACCTGCACATGCACACCGCGCACAGTGACGGCCAGTGCCCCAGCCAGTCGGGAAAAATGGTTCCCTGCCCGCTCTTTTTCACCGTGGATGCCGCCGCGCGGCGCGGGCTCGACTTCATCGCCATCACCGACCACAACGCCAGCTCGCAATACGACGCCATGCGCGAGTTGCAACCCTACTTCGATAAACTGCTGCTGATTCCGGGCCGGGAAATTACCACCTTTCAGGGCCACATCAACTTTTTGGGCAGCACCGATTTCGTTGACTTCCGGCTCGACGGCAAGACCGTCCCGGACATGAACACGCTGCTGCGCGCAGCCGATCGCGTGGGCGCGCTCACTTCCATCAATCATCCCTCGGCGCCCAGCGGCGAGATCTGCATGGGGTGCGGATGGACGCCGGCCGCGCCCGTGGATATGCACCTGCTGACCGCGGTGGAAGCGGTGAACGGCGGCAGCCAGCAGCACGGCCTCTCGGACATCCCGTTCTGGAACCGGCAACTGAACAACGGCTGCCGGCTGACGGGCATCGGCGGCAGCGACAACCATCGCGCCCTGCAGCCGCTCGATCAGATCGGTTCCATCGGAAGCCCGACCACGGTGGTGTATGCGGCGGAGCTTTCAACGCCCGCGATTCTCAACGGGATTCGCGCCGGCCATGTGTTCATCGATGTGGAAGGAACGAAGGACCGGCTTCTGGAAGTGACCGCGCATGCGCAAGACGCCGATGCGCAAGCGGGAGACACGCTGAATGCGGCGCGCGGCCAAGCCGTGCAGTTCAAGCTGCGCGTGACCGATGCGGTTGGCGGCATCGTGCGATGGATCGAGGACGGCGAGACGATGGCTCCCGCCGGCAGCAGCGCCGCGATTGCCTCCGCCGGCCAGATCTTTTCTCAGACCTGGACCAGCGACGGCCGCCGCCACTGGTTTCGCGCCGAAGTTACTGACGGCCAGGGAAAGCTGTGGCTCCTGGACAATCCGGTGTACGTCAATTGGGACGATGCGAACCCGTGCAATGCGCGCTGAAGGAATGAAGCGCGAAGCGTGGAAGAACTTTACGGGGCCGCGGCGAGCTTGCTCCTGAAGAAGTCGAGCGAGCGCGCCAGACCCTCTTTCAGCTCAATTTGCGGTTCCCAGCCGAGCAGCTTCCTCGCCCTGCCGATATCCGGGCGGCGGCGAATGGGATCGTCTTCGGGCAGCGGTTCAAAGCACAGCTCGCTCTTCGAGCCGGTGACTTCCAAGATTGCCTGCGCGCATTCGAGGATGGTGAACTCGCTGGGGTTGCCTATATTCACAGGCAGGTGCACGCCGGAGCGGGACAAGCGCACGATGCCCTCGATGAGATCGTCGACGTAGCAGAAGCTGCGGGTCTGATTCCCGTCGCCGTAGATGGTGAGCGGCTGGCCGCGCAAAGCCTGCATGATGAAGTTCGACACTACCCGGCCATCGCTCGGATGCAGGCGCGGGCCGTAGGTGTTGAAGATGCGGACCAGGCGGGTATCGACGCCGCGGCTGCGATGATAGGCCATCACCAGCGCCTCGGCAAACCGCTTGGCCTCGTCGTACACCGAGCGCGGCCCGATCGGATTCACGTTGCCCCAGTAGTCTTCCGATTGCGGATGCTGGAGCGGGTCGCCGTAGCACTCCGAAGTGGAGGCATGCAGAAAACCGGAGCCGTGCTGCGCGGCCAGCTCCAGCATGTTCTTGACGCCGATCGATCCCACCGACAGCGTTTCAATGGCCAGCCGCAGATATTCCGGAGGGCTGGCCGGCGAAGCAAAATTGAAGACGTAGTCGACATGTCCGGGATCGAAGTCCGCGGGAAAGGGAAGGCAGATATCCCACTCGAAGAAACGGAAGCGCGGCTCGGAGGCCAGATGGGCCAGATTTTCCCGTTCGCCCGTGGAGAGATTGTCGACGCCGAGGACGGTGTGACCTTCGCGCAGCAGACGATCGGTGAGGTGCGACCCGAGAAATCCGGCGGCGCCGGTGACCAGAATGTACATGGCGAAAAATCGTGCTCCCCATCTTTGCAAAATAGCCGGGCCGTTTCGGCCTGCGCGGTTTTGTGCGCGCCCTCGGCCCGGTTAGAGGGCCAGGCTTCGCGGCTTGCCTTGCTGCGCCTGATAGCTTGCGGGACGGCCCACGCTCACGTAAGTAAAACCATGCTCATGCATGGTCTCAGGCTTGAACAGGTTGCGGCCGTCGATGACGATCGGGAAGCGAACCTCCTGGTTGAGCCGCACCAGATCGAGATTGGCGAACTCCTTCCAGTCTGTCAGGATCAGCACGGCGTCGGCATTTCTGGCGGCTTCGTAGGCGCTGGCGGCGTAGCGCATCTTGTCGCCCGGAGGCAGAACCTCTTTGCCGCGCTCCATGGCCGCCGGATCGTAAGCGGTAACGATTGCGCCGCTCGAGAGCAGCTTCTGGATCACATCGATGGCCGGAGATTCGCGGATGTCGTCGGTTTCGCCTTTGAAGGCCAGGCCCAGCGCCGCCAGCCGCTTGCCGCGCAGCGTCCACAGCGCGGAGAGCACTTTGTTGTAGAAGATTTCCTTCTGCGTCTCGTTGATCTTGCGAACTTCGTCGAGCAGTTGAAAATCCACGCCCCGCTGCTGCGCAACCCAGTGAAAGGCAGCCACGTCCTTGGGGAAGCAGGAGCCGCCGTAACCCAGCCCCGCGCGCAGAAACCGGGGGCCGATGCGGCTGTCGAGTCCCATGCCGGCGGCGATGTCCTGGATGTCGGCGTCCACTACCTCGGCCAGGTTGGCGACGGCGTTGATGAAGGAGATTTTCAGCGCCAGGAAGGCATTCGATGCGTGCTTGATGATCTCGGAGCTCTGCGCCGAGGTAACCAGCAGCGGAGCGGGGCGGGAAGCACTGCACGCTCCCTGCAGGGCATCCGGCTGCGCGTAATAGGCGCCTTCGGTGAGCGGTGCATAGATGCGCCTCAGCACTTCGGCGGCGCGCTCCGAATTCACTCCCACTACGATGCGGTCGGGATGCAGAAAGTCCTTTACCGCCGTTCCCTCGCGCAAAAACTCCGGGTTCGACACCACGTCGAAGTGAGCCGGAGCCACGCCGTGACGCTGCAGAACCCGGCTGATCCACTCGTTGGTGTAAACCGGCACGGTGCTCTTTTCCACGATCACCTTGTACTGGTGGATGGAGCGCGCGATCTCGGAAACCACCGCTTCCACAAAGGAGAGATCGGCGGCGCCGCTATCGCCCTGCGGCGTGCCCACGGCGATGAACACCGCTTCGCTCTTCTCGATGGCCGCGGGCAGATCCACGGTGAACGCGATGCGGCGGTCTCTGTGCCTGGCCAGCAGTTCGGGCAGGTGCTCCTCGAAGATGGGCACACCGCCCTCGCACAGCGTTTTTACCTTGGCTTCGTCGTTGTCTACGCAAAGAACCTGGTGGCCCATTTCGGCAAAGCACGCCGAAGCGACCAGGCCCACGTACCCCGACCCGATAACACAGATGGAAACAGCTTTTGACATGCGCGGTCTCTCTCCTTCTTATATCCGCGGCCCGGGCCGTTCCATCGAAGCTGCTCGAACGGATCGCGCGGAGCCAATCGACGCTTTATAGCTTACAGAAACCCTGAGTTAATTTTCGCGATTGACTGTTTCAAGGCTACAGGACCCGAGCGGGATTGAGCAACCGGCGGCCTGAATGGCAAGGGGTTACGATCGGGCAATCCTTCAGTTGCTCTCAGGCTCCTGGCCCGGCGCGGTCCGCCTGGCGAAGGCCATGACGTTTCCCGAACAGCGGCCGGCCGCTATGTGCAGCGGCCGTAGCCGGCTAACGCTTTTGAAAAAGCGGAATTGCGAGAGCAGGCATGAAAGTTGTAGCCGGCGGTTGCCGACTTCTTGACACTCCTCACGTCCGCGACCGAGTTCATCCGTGTCAGGCAGTCATGTTGGTCGCAGTAAAAGATATCGAAGTCGAAATTCCTGAAGAAGTATTCACTGGTGCGACACGAAGGATCGCTGCCGTGGTCCTCATAGAGGACAGCAACCTC
The DNA here is from genome assembly GCA_963770555.1 of uncultured Acidobacteriaceae bacterium. Classification (GTDB taxonomy): domain Bacteria; phylum Acidobacteriota; class Terriglobia; order Terriglobales; family Acidobacteriaceae; genus Telmatobacter. The sequence goes on along the minus strand of CAVYQC010000004.1, from coordinate 1,060,713 downwards.
TCGCGACCCGAGAACGCCTTGCGCGCCCTGTAACGCTTGAATCTCGGCGTCCTCGACGTCCAGCTTGATCACAACTCTGGCGTTGGGATCTGGAACGTATCGGTCGCAGAGCGAGTCGATCGTGATGCTCTGGACTCCATACTCATGATATCCGGCCTGTCCCGCCTTCTCTCTGCGATTGACGACGCTTGAGCCGGCATGTCGCCGGTCGTGGGTCACTATGGCAAGGGTATCGCCGTCTCGTGACCATGCTGCGCCGAGGATTGCCTCGAAGCGGCCGTCGTTCAGTTCCGCGTTCCTGCGCAGCCGCTCGTAATTCGGCGGCGATGCCTCCAGGGCCACAACCCGGCCTGGAGGCAGTAGCCGGCTTGCGATCACGCTCCAGTATCCAAGATTGGCGCCACAGTCAAGGAAATACGTATCGGCGGGGTGAGCAAAAATCGAATGACCCGGTCGATCTCCGGCTCATAGTGAAATCCGTTGATGAGGCACCTGGACCAGTAGCCATCGTCCAATTGAAGCTGAAGCTTGCCGCCCGTCGGCAATTCCACCACCGCGGCGTTCCGGCTGTCAAAGAGCGGCGCCAGGACCCACGTCATCCGCTGCATGCCGTGATTGTGAAGCAGACCGGATAGCGCGGCCAGAGCTCTGAGGCAAAACAAGTGCAGCCTGGCTGAGGGCCCCGAAACGCTGATGACCTCGAGTGGCGCAGACTCGCGCATGAGGGTCCGCCTCCGGGAAAGCATTGGGCCTAGGATACCACGCGCTATCTCAGGCAAAGTTCCCGGGTGATGGGCGGTAGGCCCCGATCAGGAGGTCCTGGAAAACGCCTTGACGGGAAATTGGGTCTGCGCCCGTTGCGGCGATCTGGTACTCGAAACCCTCTTGCTCGAGGAGCGCCAGGAATCCCGCCAGGCGAGACGCCTGGCCCCCGATTTTGTGATGATACTCGATGGCCATTCTCTGAACCAGCGCCAGCTTCCCGCTTTCTTTCAGGTCCCCCATCACGTCCCATTCGGCGCCTTCGACGTCAAGCTTAAGAAGGTCAATGGGACCCTGGATGTAACGCGAGAGCTTTCCCGCCTTCACCATGATCTCGCGATGCCTGGAGATCCGGCCTGGGTTGGCGCTCATCCTCAGGCTCCCGTCCACGTCGGCCGCGATATAAAACGGATGTTCGCCTTCCATATTCGACAGCATCAGGTTGTGCACTGAAACATCCTGGAGGCGATTCCGCTCAACGTTTTTTTGCAGTATGGAAGCCGTGGTGGGATCGGCTTCAAACGAAGTGATGCGCGCCTTGGGATAGAGGTACTTGAAGAACAGCGTGGCAAGACCGATGTTCGCCCCGCAGTCCAGGATCGCGGGAGAGTCGGTCTCGGCCTTGAAGCTGTATTCGCACTCGAAAAAGATTTCCCGCAATTGCGTCCGGAACGCCTTTTTGCTGAGGCAGCTCACCCAAAAGCCGAGGAACTTTGTCTGCTGGCCGCGCGACAGCGCCGCACGGACCAGACCGGCCCGCTCCGCCATGGTGTATCGCTGACATGAGAAGCTGCTGAAATAACCGGTAGCGCGGGCAAGATTGCCGGCCAGACCGGAGAACCAGCCGTTGGGTTTCACGCGACACCCCGTTTGCGGCTTGACTGGAGCGTTCTCAAGGATTGCTTCGAACCCAAATCAGACACTCCCCAACTTTGCGCCGCGGTATGTTCTTCCTCTTTGAGCGTAGTCACTCTTCCAACGCCGATTAAAGTCTACGAATGCATCCAATATTTCCCGGCAGAGCTTGTCGATATCAATATCGTCTTCCATCCCGGAGCCGGCATTGAGAGCCAGATCGGAGCCGCATTTGTGGCGTGCGTCGCTGCTTGAGTGCACCAGCAACGACTGCCTTCCCAGCAGGCGCCTGCGCTCCAGTGCTCCCAGCTTACCTGAACCTACCCAAATCTCCAAAAAAATCCCCTCCAGCTTCTCTTCCAGCTGGCTTTGGATCTTTTCCGGCGGCTGTGAGGTGAGGAGGCAGAATGCCGGCACGCAAGGCGAGAAATAGCGCGATATCTTGTGTACCAGCCAGTCCTCGGCCGCATCGGCGGCCTGCATCGGATGGGCGGCGCAATGCCGCCATAAGACTGCGCGCAAGGCGCGTTTCCTTGCCACCAGGATGGGGTGTGAATCCGCGGAAAGCGCCAATCGGACGAACTCCTGCCCGGCCTTGCCGCACGCGCCAAAGCGGCGCTCGATTTCTTCGCGATGGGAAAGGCTGAACGGGTCAATTTCCCTTCCCTCCCAGATCGGCTTGAGCTGCATCACTTGGGTGCTGTATTTCGTAAAGCAACTCTTAGCGAACCAGAACGCCGGATCGAAAACTAAACCGAGCGCTTCTTCCTGTCCGCTTAATTCAAACAAGCTTCCAAAATCCAGCGGTCCGTGGCGCAGAGTGGACAGGATATGAAGCTCGCAATAGAAATATTCGGGCTGCGTAACCCCCACACAACGATGCCCCCAGACCGGATCGGCCAAAGTGACCCAGTGGAATCCGTTGCGCTTCAAGATATCGGCGAAAGCCAACGCGGTTCCGGCAGCCGCTGCCCGATCGGGGATATACAAATCGAGGTCGCGGCCAACGTTGCCGGTAATCGGATCGATGCCATGCAGGACGGACGAGCGCGTTCCGGTTTCCTTCAGGTGTGCGGCCAATTCCCTGAAACACGGTTGCAGCAGTCCATCTCTCGAGGCGGCCACAGGGCATCTCCTTCAGCGAGGTCTTCCATCTCAATTCTCAACCTAAATCGAAGGCGAATCCTATCCTTGTCGCCCCGGCCGCCCAGCAAGGCTGCAGCTGAAATGAATGCGGTGCGAAAGCATTTTCGCGTTCGGTTTTGCGGCTTGCCATCGAATACCCCGCGCCAACGGAGCGCAATTATGCGGCGGAAAAAAGAAAGTCGCGCGGCAAATCCACAGACGCATCGGCAACCCATTTGCGCACGTCGGCTTTCTCCACCGGCGTGAGCGCCGAATCGACCATCCTGCATTGATAACCGTGCGCCCAAAACAGCTCGAAAGTCTCGGCGAACCTGGGGTTAATTCCGCCGGGAATGAGATCGGGAAAAGTCCTGTTGTTGAGGACGATTTCAACCAGCCATGTTGGTCTTGGGTTCAGGCCCAGGGTTTCCGAGGCTCCGCTCAGGACATCGAATTCAAATCCTTCAACGTCCATCTTGATGAGCAATCTCTTGTTTTGGAATCTGCCGCCGGCAATGGTATCGAGCGTGGCCAGCGGCACCAGTCGGGGCTTTGCTTTCGACTGGCCCCATCCCGGCACAAACGACGACATGCTGCAATCGCCATAGAGACGACCCAGGCCGCAGCTTGCCGCCAGGCCGAGTGGAAAGATCTCGACATTGGGAAAATGATTGTCCCAAAGGTTTCTGTAGAGAAAGGTCAGGTTCCTCGAGGATGGCTCGACCGCGACCGTGTGTTTTCCGCGGCTCGCCGCCAGGCAGGAGTAAAACCCTACGTTGGCTCCAATGTCGAGAAATGTCTCATGGGATTCCATCAATTCAAGCAATAACTCAATCTCTTTATCTTCCCAGCCATCCTGGGCCATGTGCGGAGCGCCTGCCACACTGAAGCCGTACTTTGTCGGCAGGGACCGCGCATTCTGCACCGAGGTTCGATACGAGGTCCGCTCCCGTAAGAAACGATACAGCCGTGCCAGCGACGGCGCGAACTTATCGACTGGTTTTCGAAATCGGGAAAGCATCCATTGCTCCTTGGCGGAGTTTTCCATTTTGCCATTCGGACTTGCCTTGCCCCCGGCACGAGGATGTCCGAAACGACCGGTTCCAGGAGATCTTCGTCTCCGGTCCGAGCGTTACGGCGGTAATAACATGAGAAATCGCCGCTCCAGTGTTGCGTCCAACCCTTACTCTACATAGCCCGCGGCAGCGGCGCAAACTTATTCCCGGCACGCGGCGCTGCCAGGCCGGCAGATAACTTGCCCTGTCCATCGCGGCCGCTCCCGGCTCGATCCAAAATGTCCCGGAAGGTGTCAGATTCCATCCTCCACTCTTCGAATCGCCAGCTTTGAAGTTACCTGCCGAAAAGCATAACCGGGTTGTAACAACGCAGCGATCGATAGCTTGGCGATCAAGGCCGGATATTGCCGCTGAGCAAAGTGCGAGACCGCGGCTTTGTAAAAGACTTTGGCCAGGTCTTTGCGTTTTCGATTGAGCCGGACCAGCAAAGGCGCGGAGCGCTGAGTTACAAGAAAGGCATCCCAATCCAGCTCCGGCTTTCCCGCCCTGCGCCGCAACATGCAGTCTTTGAGCCAGCGAACCTTGGTTTGCGCAAGCTGCGCGCGCGAAACGGAGGCCGAGTTCCCGTGGATCCGGTAATCGAGCAGAAACTCAGGCTGCACGAGGACTCTGTAACCTTTCTCCACCAGGCGATTCCAGAGATCGATATCTTCCGCAGGCCAGAATTGCTGGCGATACCCGCCCACCGCCTGCACGGCGCTCTTGCGCAGTGCGGCGCCGGGGTGGTTGAAACCAATCAGTTCGTTCTCGAAGACTAACTTATCGATAGCTTCGGGGGTGAATAACTTCGAGCTATCTTCTCCGATAACTCGATTTTCGCTGTCGATATGGCGAACCAGGCAGCTTGCGACGGCCAATTCAGGATGCTCTTGAATGAATGCCAATTGACGTTCCAGCCGGTTCGGCCGCATCCGGTCGTCGGCGTGCATCAGAAAAACCCATTCGCCGGCGGCTAATTCGATGGCGCGATTCAAGGCCGGCGCGGTGCCGGCATTCGGTTGGGTGTGGACCGTGATCCGGGCGTCCCTGGCTGCATAACTCGCGGCGATCTCCAGCGTATTGTCGCCCGATCCGTCATCCACGACAATCAGCTCAAAGTCGCGCCACGTCTGCCCCAGCACGCTCTCGATGGCCTGGGACAGAAATGGGCCGGCATTGTAAGCCGGCATCACGACAGATAGTCGCATCGCAACTCCTCGTTCCGAAGATCGGGCGCCGGGCGCGGCATCGCGCGGCGTTCCCATGCAATTACCGGCGCCTGGCGCGCGCACGCGCCGCCGCGCATGCGCGGCAGCGGAAATCTCACCTTGCTATGGCAGGAGACTGCGGACCACGATCTGGCTTGTGAAGGACGCGTTTGGATTTCAGGATCAGCGCGGCAGCGACGATGCTCTGAAACAGGACCTGCAGTCCGAGAATTCCCAGCATAACTCCATTCAATCTTAGCCATTTTGCCATGGGCGCCGCAAGCGCAACTGAAAACGCCGTCATGGCCAGATAGGACCAGAAGATCGGCACCGTAAACTCCAGGGCCTGCAACCCGGCGCGCAGCGGCCCGCCGACAAAAATGAGCACGTAAATCAGCGCGTAGAGCCGCAGAACGTAGCCGTACTGGACCATCTGCGGCCCATAAACCAGGCGCAGCCAAAAGCCGGGAGCCGCGCCCATCAAGGCCGCGAACAACAGCGTGAGTCCGCCCCATTTCAGCAGGATCGATCGGGTGTAGGCAAGCATGGAGCGCACGCCTCCCTCATGCAGGTGGCGCGCCGTTTCAACCGGGACTACGTTGTCCAGCCCCTGGAACCACACGTGGGTGACTCCCATCAGGTTTTGCGATGCCTTGAGTACGCCCGCGGCGGCGGCCCCGTAATAGAGCGGCGCGGCGAGCAAGAACAGATTGCCGGACGTCCATTGCAGCACGGCCGAAAGCGAAAGCCAGCGGGAGATTTTCCAGTGGTGCGCGGAGACGGATTTGATTCTGGCCCAGTGGAAGCGGAGCGGTTCCACCCACAGCCATCCCGCGGCCAGCCCTACCAGCGAGGTGCCGGCCATGACCCACAGCGCGGTGTCGCTGTTGAGGCGCCCGGCCCTGTGCAGCACAAAGAGAATCGGCAACTGGGTGAAGTAGCTGAGAACGTCGTCGAGGAATGCGTAGCGGCCCTGCGCGGCGGCAAAAAAATAGCGCCGCACGAAGTCCTGCATCTGGTAGGCAAACGCCGAAACCGCCAGCGGCAGCGCGAGGTGCCGCACGTCTGCGTGGCCAAAGCTGCCTCCGAAAGCTTCAAGCCCGGCGAAGACCGCGGCAAAACAGATTGAGACCAGGACCAGCTCCTGAAAAACCACGGCGCCGAAATACGACGGCCGGTCTTTTTCAGGTTGCTTGGGGCCCACACTCATCATGGGCGCAATCACCAGCGCATATTGAAGGCTGTTGACAAAGAGCACAGACATCCAGGCCAGCGCGAAGATGCCGAATTCGCGCAGGCCCATGAAGCGGGCGAGCATCACATTGGTGAGGAAATTGGTGGCGCTGACCACCGCCTGGTCAGTGAGCGCCCATGTTTCCCGCCCCCGCAATTGCCGCTGAAAGCCATTCCATATCTGCCCATAAAGGTCGCTTACCCGGCTCATTCTGTCCTCATGGTCGTGCAGGCGAGCCTGCGCAAAGGGCTCATGGCTAGAAGGCCTGCGGCGTTCGCGGCCCGTGCCCCCATTATCGCACGCAGCAGAAAAAGCCGGCCGCCATTGGAGCGCCCGCCGCAGGCCGGAATCGGCCCCCGCGCGGGGCCGGTTCATCTTGAATCGAATCGGGCCATCATGCTAGCATCTACACGTAGTTAGCGCATCGAAACTCCTCAATTCGTAGCTATGTCGAGTTCACAGGCAAGCATCTGCGATTGTGCCTTCTTCTCCCACTTCCCAGACAAAGGAGCAGGGATTCCATGACAGCCAGAAAGGCATTAGTGTGCGGCGCGGGCGGTTTCATCGGCAGCCACATGGTCCGGCGCCTGCGTGCCGAAGGCTACTGGGTGCGCGGCGCGGATCTGAAACTTCCCGAGTTCAGCCCTTCCGACGCGCACGATTATGTGGTGGCCGATCTCCGCCTGCGCGAAAGCTGGGACAGGATTCTCGACGAAGGAATGGATGAGGTGTACCAGTTCGCCGCGGACATGGGCGGCGCGGGCTACATCTTTACCGGCGCCAATGACGCCCATGTGATGCACAACTCGGCGATGATCAATCTTCATTCAGCCGACTTTGCGGCGCATCGCAAGGTGAAGAAGATCTTCTATTCCTCCTCGGCCTGCATGTACCCGGCCTACAATCAGGAAGACCCCAACAACCCCAAGTGCGCCGAGGAGACCGCGTATCCGGCCGCGCCGGACAGCGAATACGGCTGGGAAAAGCTGTTCAGCGAGCGGCTTTATTTCGCCTTCGCGCGTAACTTCGGCCTCAATGTGCGCGTGGCGCGCTTTCATAACATCTTCGGTCCCGAGGGCACCTGGCGCGGCGGCAAGGAGAAAGCTCCGGCCGCGCTCATCCGCAAGGTTGCCGAGCAGGATGACGGCGGCGCCATCGAAGTATGGGGCGACGGCCAGCAGACCCGTTCCTTCCTCTACATCGACGAGTGCATCGAAGCCGTGCGCCGGCTGATGGAGAGCTCCTTCCAGGGTCCGGTGAATATCGGCTCGGAAGAGATGGTCACCATCAATCAGATGGCCGGGATGATCATGAAGATCGCGGGCAAGAGAATCGCCATCAAGAATATCCCCGGGCCCACCGGCGTGCGGGGTAGAAACTCCGATAACAACTTACTGCGCAAGGAACTCGGCTGGGAGCCGACGCAGAGCCTTTTCGAGGGGCTCAAGAAGACCTATCCGTGGATTGAAAGCCAGTTATGGGCTTCGCTGAAGAAGACCGCATAGCTTGTAACTCCCGGGCCGGATGAAGTTATCGGTTGTTATTGAATGCCCTGCTATCTCAAAGTAAGTGCGGCGGCCGATCGCGCTACCGCGCAAGCTTTCTTTCAATTTCCCGGTACGCGAAGCCTGCCAGCGCCGACCAGGTTTGCCGCCGCGCCGCCGCCAGAGCATTGGCGGCCAGCTCGCCTTGGAGCGCGCGATCGACGGCGAGTTTCTTCATGGCATCGGCTAAGTCCGCCACCACCTCGTCTTCAGTGCGGCCGCGGGCGCGAATCTTGAATCCGCAGTCCGCGGGCAGAATGGCGCCCGGCCCTCCCAGATCGAGGCAGATCACGGGAAGCCCCTGCGAGATGGCCTCCATCACCACGGTTCCACCGGAATCGTGCAGGCTGGGGAAGACGAAGGCCGCATGGCTCGCATAGATTTGAAGCACCTCCCGCTGCTCAAGCCAGCCCCGCCACTCGACGGCTCCTTCCACGCCAAGCTGCCGCGCCAGGTTCTCGAGCCACGCACGGTCGCGGCCATCCCCCACGACGGTGAGCTCGGCATCGGGAAGCTCGCGGCGCAACCGGGCCAGCGCGCGCAGTGCAAAGTGAACGCCCTTCCAGTACAGAAGCCGGCCCGCAAAAAGGAATCGCGGATCGCTTCCCGCGGCCGGTTTCTCCGCTAGCCGATCGCCGTCCACGGCTACGTCGTGCACGCAAATTGCATTCTCGCGAAAATGCCGGGGGATCCGCTCCATGGTCTCCGGAGTATTGCAGCAGATGAGGGCGGCGCTGCGCAGTGTGCCGCGCACCAGCGGATCGAGACAAGCCATGCGGTTCGCGGTGGCGCGAATCCACTCCTCCACGCGCCCGCGCAACGGCAAGGAACGCCGCAGCGTGGGCGGCGCATATTCGCCTCCTCCGACGGGCCCGAACACAAAGGGAACTCCCAGCCTGCCCATAAAGGACGGATGACGGAAAACGCCGAATGTAATGTGGTGCACAAGATCGAAGCGCAAAGCGGAATGCAGTTTGCGGGCCAGGCGATAGGCTCCCCACTGCCACAACGTATAGTAAAGCCGAATCCCGCGCTGGCCTTTCTTCCACCACCGCGCCCACCTGGGCAGATCGAAGCCGTGGACCGTCAACGGCAATTCGCCGAGTTGCGCAAGTCCACGCTCGACGGCCGCGACGTTGTTGGCCCGCGTCAGAACATGAACCTCGTGGCCCAGGCGCGCAATTTCCACCGCCCAATGCCAGCCGAGTCCCGGCTCAGAACCTTTGCCCGGCTCGCATGCATAGGCGGAAAGAAGAATCTTCAACTTGCCGGCCCTCCGATTTGGGTCCCATTGCGCAGCTGGTTGTCCTGACTGCACTCGATTATCCCACATCGTCATTTTGAGCCGTGATCCGGAATCCGCTCGCACGCCGCGACGCCCTGTGACGATGCGGACGCGTGTACAGCGAAGACGATGCGGAGACCAATCTCCGCGGCGCGCGCAACCAGGACGGCCGGTTCAGTTTGCCCTCGATGCCTCTTCGAAGCGGGCTCGAGCGGAGGCAGCCGGTGATATATTCATTCATGCTCGGAGTCATCGAAGCGGAAGCTCCGGCATGGCCGTGCCGGCGACAGGCAACAGCCCGCGGACCAGCCCCGGAAGCGCGCCGCGGCGGAAAGGGACGCACCATTGGAAGGCGACAAAAAGGAGCTGGGCAGTTCCACCAAGAACCGCACCCGCTTTCAGATGGTTCTCGCGGATTGCGTCCGCGCCATGAACATCGATCTCCGGTGCAACGTGCTGATTGTCGGCGGAAGTTATCAGGACGCGGAAATCCTGCGCAATGCCGGCTTCCGGCGCATGACTCTCACCAACCTTCAGGACCTGGCCGATTTCAAGCTGCCGCCTATGGACGGCGTCGAACTGAACGCGCTGTATGCGGACGCGGAAGACATGCAGATCGAGGACGGCTCCTATGACCTGGTGCTGGCCCACGAGGTTCTGCACCACTGCCGCTCGCCGCACAAGGCATTGCTGGAGATGCTGCGCGTCAGCCGCGGGCACGTGATCGTCATGGAGCCGAACGACTCGTCGCTGATGCGCGCTTTCGTCAAGCTGCGCTTCTCGTTCCCCTATGAGCTGCCCGCGGTCATCGACCACAATTACCTGGAAGGCGGCGTGCGCAATACCTGCGTCCCCAACTATATCTACCGATGGAACGGGCGAGACATGTACCAGGCCGCCGCTTCCTACATTCCGGAACTGGAGTTCGATCTCTACATCCGTCAATACTGGGACTTCAACGTCAACAAGGAAGAACTGGCTCTGCGCGCCCAGACGCGCATTGGCGGCTTCACCCGGGTCATGGGTCCGGATCTTTTTCTGGCCTGCCTGCGCGGATTCCAGGCGGTGGTGAACCACCTGCCCTGGCTGGGCGCGCAAGGCAATAAGTTTTTCGGATGCATTGCCAAACGCGATCAACTGAAGCCCTGGCTGGTGCGCGAGAACGGCGCCGTTGCCTTCAATCGGAGTTATGGGAAGAAGGGATAATTTCCTTGAGCAATTGCCGCCCCGCGCAGTGCGGCAAAGGTGCGATCCGAAGGAGAAATGCGTTCCACCGCCTACGTCTCCTCGAGCTCCGCCATCTCCTGGTTCTCCGCGGCCTGGCGCAGGTGTTTTCCGTAGCGAAGAACCACGCCGAAAAAGAAATAATAGGGAATGGCATAGAACGGCTGTTCAAACGCGCCTTCGCCGATTGACACGACCAGAGCCAGAAGACTGAAGATCAGCAACAGAATCAGGTTGTTCTGATCGCGCGTCCATTGCATCCGCCGGCTCAGCCGATAGCTGCGCCACCAAGCGGAATAGAGAGACGCCTGCATCAGGATCCAGACGATCAGGCCCGACACGCCCAGACGCGCCACCACCGAAATATAGCTGTTATGCGGTTCGCGCGTGATTCCGCCCGGACCTTGAAAGTCGGTCAGCGGCATTCCGTAACCCAGCCCGAAGATCGCATTCTCAGGTGAGGACTTCAGTTGATTGAAAATATGCCGCCACCAGCCTATGCGCAGCGGAACGCCTCCGGCGGCGCTCTCCACATCTTCCGACTCCGCCGACCCGGACGCAGATTCGAGATGGTTGGCGAGATAGTCGAGGGAGATTCTATGGCCGGTTCTGCCCTTCAAGTTCACGCCGGAGACGGCCACGGCTCCAATAGCCGCGACCCCCAGGAGGATGACGACCGCCCAGCGCACCGCCATCCTTCGCATCACCATGGTCAGAATCGCCCCCACCCCCAATACGGCTATGTAGGTCGTCCTGGACTGCGCGAATGCGACCGAGAAGGCGAGCAGAAACGATGCCCATAACGTTCGCGTAATCACGCCCATCCTGCCGGAGCGCTCCAGCAGCAGCCAACATACGGCCCAAATGAGCATCTCCGGCGTATTGGTCACTTGAAAGAAAAGTGTGGGCGTATGGCCGGTGCTCATCCCCCGCAATCGCGGAGAGAATTCCTGGAGCGTGGAGGCGATCGGGTACAAGAGGCCGTAAAAGGCCAGCACCAGGAGCAGTTTCCTGAGCCAGTTGAAGAAGTGCTCCAGGCTGTCAGTCTGATTGGCCAGCCAGAAACCGACAATGAGGTACAGCGACTCGATGGCTTGCGAAGCATCGCGAAAGGCCCAGGCTCCGCCTACGGCGGTATCCAGCAGCGACCGGCTGAGGCTCAACCCCCACCAGACAAGAATCGGCAGCAGCCACACCTCCCTGGCCATCTTGGGGAGCAGCACCAGGACATTGATGACGCACAAGGAGAAGACCAGAACCAGCTCGCCCACCGGAATGCCCGCGCCGACCGGCGGAATGCGGACCATCTCGAATCCCGAGTTCATCACGATATAAGCGCCGACCATCCACAGGATGGTCTTCCGCCAGATGCCGACATGCAGGTGCGCGGCGCCCTGTTCGAGCGCGGCGGCTTCGCCGCCCGGCCACAGGTCGTCGCTCGCCAGGGATGAGTTGTTCATCGCTCAATTCTCTCGCGGCGCGCAGGAAGGCCGCCACGCCGGAATGTCATGGGCGTCCGGTTGCGCGCAAGCATGCGCGGGCCGCGAAGACTGCCGCGGATGCCGCCGCATGGAAGCGGCAACGGAGCCGTTCCCAAGCCGCGGCCGGGAGTGTGGAACAGCATAAACAGCGCTTTCTGTTCATCATTCTATCCGATTTTCAAGAGCGCATCGGCCGCGCGGCGCGTGCGGGAGTGCGGCGAGTGAGCGTCGCCGCCGGCTTTCACCCGGCGCTGCGGCCGGCGGGCTTACTGCGGCGGCTCGTAGGGCTCCACGCGCAGAAAGTTGGTGAGGATGTCGCGCTCCTGGGGGCTGAAGGCGTTCTGGTAGCGGGCGGAGTTGAGCACCGTCTGGCGCTGGTCGGGCGGCACGGAGCGCAGATCCTGAAAGGCGCGCTTCACCATCTGCCGGCGGTCGGGCGGCAGGCCGGAGAAGTTGCGGCTGGCCGCGTTCAGGCTCATGCGGTCCTGCGGCGACAGGCGCTCCAGCATCTCATTGCGCGCCAGGCGGCGCTCGCGCTGCTGCTCCGGCATCTGGTTCACCTGGTGCAACTGCTGCACCTCCCGCTGCTGTTCGGCGGGAGGCTGGCGGTTGAAGGTGGGGTCGCTGCGCAGCAAGCGCTCCTGGTCCTGGAGCGGAAGGCCGCGGTGCTGGTTGAGCCACGATTGCAGATGGCCGGGCGGCGCATAGCCGGGAAAGCGGCCAAGGCCCGCATAGCCCTGACGCGCGTACCCGCCCCCCGGATTGGCATTGGGATAGGCGCCCGCATAAGCGCCCGGTCGCGAGTTTTGGTAGGCGCCCCCCGGATTCGGGTTGCGGTAAGCGCCAGGGTTGGCATTCTGATACGCGCCGGGATTGCCGTTTCGATAGGCGCCGGGGTTGGCGTTCTGATAGCCGGAACCCGGTGCGGCCTGACGGTAAGCCGGCCCCGGACGCGCCCCCTCGCCGGCCTGGAATCTGCCCTGGTACTGCGCCCCCTGCCGCCGTTCGGCCCTCCGCTCGGCTCGTTGCTGGGCCCGCTGACGGGCCGCGGCGCGGGGACGGAAGGCGCCGTAGCGCGCAGGCGGAGCGGTGCGCGGCGTCTCTGCGCGCTGGCCGCGAGACCAGGCCGCGGGCAGGCACAGGAACAGGACCGCCGCGCCCAGCACTGCCAGACGCATTCTCTCCGCGCTCGAATTCCAGCTCACAAGACTTCCCCTGGCCACCCGGCCGCAAAGTGCAAATACCTAATCCCCGTTATCGTTTGTCGATAAGGCTTCCATCTGGTCCAGCAGTTGGGCGTTGTTGTCCAGAATCTGCAGATCGTGGACCACGGCCGCCTGCCCCGTCGGCTGGGCGGGCTGGTTCCAGTCGGTCAGGTCCAGGTACGTTCCGCTGCCCACCAGCAGCATCACGGTCAACGCCATGGCGGCCAGCGGACGGACGTGGAGTCCGTTTCCGTACGCAAACCCGGCGCGCAGCCGCGCAAACCTGCGGGCCAGCCATCCGGCCGGCGCGGCCTGCTGCTCTTCGCGCAGCCGCGCCTCGAACCGGGTGAGGAAATAGGGGTTCGGCTCCGGAGCCTGCCAGGTGTCGAGCAAACCCATGGTGCCTTTCAGCGCCTCGAGCTCGCTCCGGCAGCTCTCACACTCCGCCACATGCGATTGAACCTTGGCAGACGCGGAATGTGGATCGAGCAGCAGATCCGCCAGCTTCGCTTCCATTCCGGTGCAATTTTGCTTCATCCGATTCATGGTTACCACCCCGCATTCCGCCGGTCGAGTCCGGCTTTTTTCTACTTACACAAAATCCTTCAGCTTGTCCCGCAAGGTCTGGTAGGCGCGGAAGAGCAGCGATTTGGTCGCCGATTCGCTCAGCTTCAGCACCTCTCCGATCTGGCGGTAATCCATCCCCTGGTACTTGTGCATCAGCACCGCCATCCGCTGCCGTTCGGGCAGCACCATCACGTGGCTGCGAATGGCGGCCATGCGCTCGTCGCGCATCAGCCGCTGCTCCACCGTGGGCTCGTCGTCGGCTAGATCCGGGGTCGAGCCGGTCTCCTCGTCCGGAGCGTCCAGGTAAACGGTCTGCGCCGCCCGCTCGTGCCGGGTGTCGCGCGCGTGGTTTACCGCCAGGTTGGTCGCGATCCGGTACAGCCAGGTGGTAAACCTGGCCTCGGCCCGGTAGCTGTCCCTGGCCCGGTAGACGCGCAGGAACACCTCCTGCGCCAACTCTTCGGCAACCGCCTGGTTGTGCACCATCCGGTACAGGAAGTGAATCATGGGCCGATGGTATTTTTCCACCAGATAGTTGAAGCCCGCCTCGTCGCCCGCCGCCACGCGCAGCATCACCGCCGCGTCGCTGGCCGGATCCACTTCTGCGCGCAGGGCAAAGCCTGCTTCCGGCGCCGGGTTCGGCCGCAGGGCCGAGCCCCCTACCAGGGCCGCACTGTCCAGGACCATGGTTGCCATATCTTCTGGAACCCCATCGAGCGAGGAAGGTTGCGCCCCGGAACCGGTTTCCGCCCCGGAATTCCCATCCTCAGAGCCCTCGCGCCTGTGCCGGTCGGCTCCCGCTCCCCGCCCCGACCGCGCCAGCGAAGAATCGAGGCTCAGGAACGCCGGGCCGGAGGCGTCGATTCGGGCGGAAACCATGGCCGGGCCGGCCCACTCTGGGTCGGCCAATCCCGGGCTGGCCAATTCCAGGCTGGCGAATTCAGGGCCGCCCCATCCCGCGCCCAGCCGGCCGCCGAATCCACTCTCAAAACCCAGCAAATCGCGCAGCGCCGCCTCCGCCTCGGGAAGGACTGCATCGGACCTGCGGGTTGATTTCCTTCTCCAGAACATGCCCGGTTTTTGCCGCACGGACCAGCCTTTCACCAGGGTCCGCGGCCGGCGTTTCCGCCCGCGTCCAGGGTTGGCCCTAAAGCCGTGCTGGTGTTACTCTAACCTACAGCATGGCCCGCTGGCGCGGTCTTTTCCGCCCCGTTTTCGGGCGCTTAACTCAGCGGTAGAGTGCCACCTTCACACGGTGGAAGTCGCAGGTTCGAATCCTGCAGCGCCCACCATAAAATCAACAATTTACAGCCCGCTCTTCGGGGGCCTTGGTAGCATTTGGCAGCAAATGCTCAACCCCCTTCTTCGAGCCTCCTCCTTTCTTGAGCATGGCGTACATCGATCCGACCATTTCCTGAACGCTGTCTGGCAGTTCTTGCATGTACTCATAGGCCGTCGTGTCCGGTCTAGCGTGGCGCAGATGAGCCTGAATGTCCTTCACCGACCCCATCTCTGCGCCAGGGTCGCCATGGTCCGGCGCAGAATCTGGAAGTTCAGCTTTTTGATTCCCAGTTTCTCTGCCGACGGCTTGAGGACCCGGAACCGGTAGTTGGCGGTGTCAATAAACCCGCCGTTGGCGTTTAGAAAGATAAAGGCCTCCGGCGAGCGGTTCTTTGACTCGAGCTTCCATCGCCGGAGTTCGCTCGCCAGGCCATCGGGAAGATGGACCTTGCTGAGACTCCCAGGCGTCTTCCCGAATGGCCGGATCGTCCTCCGGTAAACGGTTTCGGTAATCGACAAGGTGTTTTGATCATCGAAGGAGCGCCAGCGCAGAGCAAACACTCGCTTGGGCGAAGCGCCTCAGTCAGAAGTGGTTCGCCGCGTCAGTCCATGCGTCGCTCCATGCGGTCTTGGCCCGAAAACGGGAGGCTCGGCCTTCGGGTTTTGTCCTTTCGAGGCCATATGGGTTTACTTTCATTACGGCCCGACGACTCGCTCACCATCCTTGTAAGATGGCTTCGTCAATAGGCTTCAGGTTGTTCAGTTTCCTTCCTTCCTGCGATTCAAGCTACGGGGCTTGGACTCTTATCCCGGTGGGACTTGCACCCACTGTTCATGCCAGCCTTTGCTGGACGCACCGTTTTCGAGGACTAATCGTTGTCATCCCTAAGGCGTGCTCAATGACGGCGCCGGCCGCAAGGCCTGTCATTGCTACTTGGCATGATCGTTGTTTCCAGTTCTGGATTGCTGTTTATCACCGTGCCTTTGTCACAGATTCCCTACAACTCGCGCAGGGCGACGGCGACGGGGCGCAGCGCGGCGCGCACTGCGGGCAGCAAGCCGCCAAGAACGCCCATGGCCAGCGCGAAAATCACTCCCATCACCAGCAAGTTGAATGTGATCTTGAAGGCGAAGGCGATGCTCGAAAAGGTCGAGAAATTCATGGTCTGCGTGGTCACGCCGTTCAGCGGAAGCACGACCGCGCAGCCAATAATGCCGGCAACGAAAGAAATCAGCAGCGCCTCGAAAAGGAACGAGAGGATGACGTTCCAGCTGGAGAAGCCGAGCGCGCGCATGGTGGCAATCTCACGTCCGCGTTCGGAGACGGCCGAATACATCGTGTTGAGAGCGCCGAATACCGCGCCGATCGCCATGACAGCAGCCACCAGACCGCCCAACACGGTGATCAGCTGCGTCATGGCCGAGGATTGCTTAGCGTAATAATCCACTTCGCGCTCGACTTCCAAATTCAATTGTGGATCAGAAGTAATCGAATCTTTGAATTTGTCGAATGCCGCGGGCGAAGTGAGATGAACGGTGGCAGATTGAAAGATGTTGTCTGGGCGCTTGAGCATCTCGTTCAAGATACTGGCGTCGCACCACACTTCGGAATCGAACGACGATCCGCCCGCGTCGAAAACTCCTACCACGTTCCAGTGCCCGCCGCCGAAGTTCACCATGTTGCCAACGGTCAGGCCCTCGTAGGTCTTCGAGGCATTCTTGCCCACGACGAGTTCGTCGAGGCCCGAATGGAACATCCGCCCTTGAACGATCTTCACGAATTTGCGGATTTCGAGGACGTTGGGAGAAACGCCACGAACCTCCACATTCGCGTCAGTGCCTGTGCTGATCAGCGGTATGGGGATGACGCCGACGACTTCCTGTGTGACCAGCGGTCGTCCCGATGCATCGCGTGCCACCCCTGGCTTATCTTGTACCAGCTTCACGGAATCGAGAGTGATGCCGCCCATCATTTCCGAGGTCGAGCCGGCACGCATCACTAGTGCATCGTCGGGCGTACCTGAGGCAACGAGCGTGGCCTGGAACCCGCGCGCCAGCGAAAGCATGGCCACGAAAACGCCGACCGTCCCGGCGATGCCCAAAATGGCCACAATGGTGGAAGTCCAGCGCGCCCGAATACTGCGGAGGTTGTAGGAAATTGGCACTGATCCGATCAGCGGCGCCAGCAATCCGGCAACGATCCCGCCCACGATGATCAAAATCAGGAGCAGGGCAGCGATGGCTGCCAGAGTGATCACCACACCTAAAAAGAGCTTTGTCACCATGCTCACACCCTCCGAAGGGCATTAACCACGCGCATGCGCATCGCGCTATAGGCGGGAAGAATTCCACTGGCAAAGCCGACTGCGAGAGCGGCGAACACACCGTACGCTAACGTTTTTACTGTAACGAGAAGCGGCGGCAACAAACCAGCCATCGCGCGGCTTAACACTGGAATAGCGACCAGCGCAAGCAGCAAGCCCACGCAACCGGCAAGCGCGATCGCCATCGATTCGCCAAGAATGAATCCCAGGATGGTGCCATCCGGGAAACCAATGGCTTTGAGCACGCCCAGTTCATTGGTTCGCTCGCGCACGGAAATGGCCATCGTGTTTCCGGTGACCAGCAAGAGCGTGAAGAAAACGACGGTCCCGATCGACAGAATCAGGAATTTGATGTTCCCAAATTGCTTCACCCAGCCCTCTGCAAACGCGGATTCCGTCTCAGTCTTTGTTTCGTAGGGCGAGTTCATGTACATGTTGTCGATGGCCTTAGCGATACGCGGGGCATCGTCGGGGTTAGCGATGAGAATCGTGTACCAACCAACTTGGCCCTGGATCGCATCGGGTACGCTCTCTTTGAAGTATTCCCACTGGAACCAAAACTGGGTCTCGTCATCTTCCGGCTTGGCGCCGTGGTAAACGCCGTCGATATTGAACTCGAATGGTTTACCCGCCAGCCCATAGATGGTTGTCTTGATGGGAATGCGGTCGCCGATCTTCCAGCCGAAGCGCTTCATCGTGGCCGCGCCGACAATCGCGCCTTGGCGATCTTTCAGGAAGGTGTTCCACTGGTCGTTGGGAACGATGAGTTCCGGGAAAACCTGCCGCTGGTTTTCCGGGTCGATCACGAACTGAGGAAAGAAGTTCTTGGGATCCTGATACACGCCGCCGAACCAGTTGTCGTGCGTGATGTATTTCACGCCCGGAATTCGCAGGATTTCATCCCGGTAAGACAGCGGAATCGTGTTGATGATGGAAGTGCGATTGATGGCGACGAGGCGATTCGCGCTCACCACATCCGCTCCGCGGCTGAACGCGTCGCTCACTACTCCCAGCAGCGCAAACAGGAAAAGCGCCACAGCGAACGAACCGATGGTGAGAATCAGCCGGGCCTTCTTGCGAAACAGATTAGCCAGAATCAGTTTGCTGAATTTCATGAGACAACTCCCCCAACAATTGCTGGCCGGGCGCCTGCTTCTACCAGCACTCCCTTATCGAGATGCAGTGTGGTATCGGCCTGGCGCGCAACCACCGGGTCGTGCGTAACCATCAGCACTGTTTTTCCAAACTCCTTCACCAACCGCCTGATGAGTTCCATCACTTCGTCGGCGCTTTTGCGGTCCAGGTCGCCGGTGGGTTCGTCGCAAAGCAGGAAAGTGGGGTCGGCGACGATGGCGCGGGCAATGGCAACACGCTGTTCCTGTCCGCCCGATAGCTGGCGAGGATAGTGGTTCATGCGGTCGCCCAAACCAACGATGGAAAGGGCGGTTTCAATGTGCTTGTGGCGCTCGGCCTTGGAAAGCTTGGTCAGCAGCAAAGGCAATTCGACATTCCCGAACGCCGTGAGCACGGGAATGAGGTTGTACATCTGGAAGATGAATCCGACATGGCGCGCCCGCCAGTGGGTCAGCTTGCCTCGGGACATGTGCGTGATTTCATCGCCGGCCACACTGATGGTGCCGCGCGTGGGAACATCGAGGCCGCCCAGCAAATTGAGCAGAGTGGTCTTGCCCGACCCGCTCGGCCCCATGAAGGCCACGAAATCGCCCTTATCGACGTCAAGATTCAAGCCCTGCAAAACGTCGATGTCCTCGTTGCCACGGCGGTAGGTTTTGTCCAAGCCGCGAACCTGAATTAGACTGCCCACTGCTCCATTGCCGTCCACGCGTAACATGATCAACGCTCCTTGATTTCCGAGATATCCGATCAATAGCTCGAATGGTGCCATTCCCTTGTGGGGACAGCATCCTGTGTCCCACTCAGATATACCAATTCACAATCACAGAAGGATAACTGAATTGCACGAACGACGCGTTAACGCTTGATCGCTACTGTTTCGCCATCTCTCAAATCGGCCGGTCCCCCAACTACGACTGTGTCTCCGGACGCGAGTCCCGCGAGGATCTGCGTTTGCGCGTTGTGTGTCGTGCCGACCTTCACGGCATGGCGCTCGACGTGATCGTCTGTCACCAGGAAAACGATCGTCTGCCCGCCATCGTCGCGGACCGCGTTCTGTGGCACCATCACGCTCTCCGGCCCTTCTTTCCCATGCTTCACATCTTCCCCTAGGAATGTGACCTTCACGCCCATATCGGGCAAGATGCGCGGATCCAGTTTGTCGAAGGCAATGCGCACTTCGATAGTCGCCTTCTCGCGATCGGCCGTGGGAATGATGGTGCGCACGCGGCACGGAATCTTCCAGTCCGGATATGCATCCAAAACGGCGGTTACTTCCTGGCCGCGCTTGACGCGCGCGATGTAGTTTTCGTTGACGTCCACTTCGATTTCATTCGAGCCCATATCGACAATCGTCGCGATGCCTGTACGCGTGAAGCCTCCACCGGCCGAAATTGGCGACACCATTTCTCCCACCTGCGCGTCTTTGGAAACGATGATACCGTCGAACGGAGCGGTAATGATGCAATTATCCACCGCCTGCTGCGCCTCTTTGATTCGCGCGTCAGCTGCGAGCACCTGTTCCTGCGTGTAGTCGATCTTCGCCTTCAGGCTGTTCACGGCCATCGTCGCATTGTCGAGCGCTTCCTGAGTTTGAATTCCTGCCGTCCTCAGTTCCTGTGCCCGATGCAACTCGATCTGTGCGTTCTTCAACTGCACTTGCAGGTCAAGAATGCTTGCCTGCGTGGCATTGCGATCTGCTTTCGCGGACGCTAAGGTCCTTTGCGCGTCGGAATCGTCCAGAGTGGCCAACACAAAGCCCGTGTGGACGTACATTCCTTCGGTGAAGAAAACGCCAGTAACGCGCCCGGTGATCTTTGCCGCGACGGTGGCGCGCCGCTGCGGGGTGACATACCCGCTCGCGTTGAGCAGGGCCTGTCCCCCGATGTCCGGGGCGTCTGCGGTGGCAACCTGCACCGAAGGCGTCCGATGCATGTACGCGTAGACTCCGCCTACAACAACGAGCACGGCGAGCAAGGCGAAGAGAATAATCGCGATGCGCTTACCAGCATTTCGGGAGCCGCGCTGGTGGGCCTCGATGCGCAGCGTTCCGAGGTCCGGTCTCACAGGTGCGTCAGGCATAGTTGATCCAGTCGAGCTAATCTGGTATTTCCATTATGGTATATTTGACGCCGCAATTGTCGGCGCCGAGGAGCGTTTCGCCTCATCTGCTGCGACGCGTCCTCCGACCCGGCTCAGGCGGCCTGATCACTATTCCCGAATCCGCACATTGTGAAGCACTCGACCAGGTATCCGCTACATGCCAGCTATGATTCAGTTCCTGGGGCATAACCCCTTACCTGCGGCCAGCTCACTTCCTGAACGCCTTGTTAAAGCGCGCAGGGCGCTTGTCCTCTCGCAGCGGAAGATGGCCGCGATGCTGGGTGTTGACCCAGCGACACTGATGGGCTGGGAAGCTGGGCGGAATCAGCCAACCGCAAAGAGCTTAGATTTGATCGCGAGAGTTCTTCAGAATCGGTAGGGGCGGCAAGTTGGGCAGGTGTGCGATGCAAAGGACGGCAGCTTCATCGAGCAATGCATTTGCAGCGCTGGGTATTGCGCTGCGCAATGCGCGGAAAGCAACCGTAATGCTTCGTTCGTAACGTGACTCTCATGGATCAGCGTCCTTCGTGGGTAATCTGCTTCAACCGGAATGGATTCTCATCGGAGGAATTACGCTCACCCTGATCGCCTTTTAAGTGACTGTCTTCCCCAAGAGGCCAAAGTAGCCGGTCTCTGCTCTATTTTGCGAAGTATCTTATTGCTGATCGTTGGCCTGGAGATTGCGAGGCAGCTTTTTCAGGTACACGTGGCCGACAAGATGGGCCGCTCTGTGCTACGGCGCAAGCTGAGGCGCAGCGAAGTGGTTCAATTCTTCTCCGAGTTAGCACCCTGCCTGGCCGACATCGAAGCCCGCGGGAGAGGCAGAGCATCTGGTGCGAACCCAGGGGGTCGGCCATCAGAACACACAGGTCCTAAGCGACTGATAAGCAAGAATCGAGGATCATCACAAGGGTAATGTAGATGATTTTGCGGTTCAGAATGGTTCCAGAGTGCTTTGACCGCTACGATTTCGACTACTCCTGCGTCTCAATTTGTGGGGTCAGTCCATGTTTCGCGCCGAGAGGACACCAAGCCAACTGGCCGCAGCATGAGCCTGCCGAAGACTGACATCCGCGCTGGCACAAAAAGTCTGCTCTCTTCAACGCTGCGCCGAACTGGCAATCGCGATGGTACAAAGGATCGGGCAGGCCACTAGTCTGTGCGCCCAATCGTTGAGACTCGCGCAATAAGCTTCGGCTCAACCAGCAGACGCTTTGCCCGGCTCCTCTGCTTCTGCGCGATCAGGTCAAGAGCCAGGCCGGCAGCAGACTCCCCCTGTTGCTGAGTGGATTGATCGATGGAACTAAGGGGCACTTCCAAATACTCAGACAGGCGGATGTTTCCGCAACCAATTACGGCTACATCCTCGGGAACACGCAGCTTGGCGGCAAGCACGCAACGAATTGCCCCTACTGCCGTAAGGTCGTTGTAGCAGAAAACCGCATCCGGATGATCTTTCAGTCTGAGCAGATCGCTCATGGCGTGATTTCCAATCTGAACGCCGGCCTCTTCAAGCCTGGAGCGAATGACAACATACTCAGGACGAAATCGGATGTGATGCGCCGCCAGGGCCTTCCTATAGCCCTTCAACCGCCCTACCGACGTGCTTATCAGCTCTCCTCCAATATGCGCGATCCGCTGCCGGCCCAAGCCGATGAGGTGCTCGGTCGCCATGCGTCCCGCCGCAATATCGTTGGTTCCTACAAAGTGCCCGTTCAATCCTGGGAGGAAACGATCAACCAGAGCATAGGGAATCTTCGACTTTACAAGTGACTTGAAGCTCCCTGCATTATTCTGGCAAGAGGCAATGAGCAGAGCGTCCACACCACGCGCAAGCAGATGCTCAATCTCCTGCCGCTCCAACTCGGGTTCCTCTTCCGCCGAGGCAAGGATCAACTGATAAGAATGCCTTCGAAGCCCGGCGCTCACTCCCTTGGCGAGCTCGGCAAAGAACGTATGTACCAGATCGGGGACGATTAGACCGACGGTGTAACTCTTGCCCGAGGCTAATCCGCGCGCCAGCAGGTTGGGCCGGTAATTGAGATCCCTGATGCGACGCAGAACGCGCTTGCGCGTAGACTCTCCCACGTCCGGCTTATTCCGGATGACTTTGGAGACCGTGACCAGGGATACTCCCAAATCCTCGGCAATATCTTTCATTCGAACTGCCATTCGACATTCCTCTGACGCAACAATGGCAATCGGTCATCGACAAAGCGGCACGGCCGCACGCTCGCCGCTTCAGAACTGGACTTTCGCGGAGCGATCGGTCTCAGGCTTATCTTGGCGCCTTTGCCGCATGACTCTTCGACTTGATTGCACTTCACTCATTCGCCCGGATGAGATTCTACCTCACTCCGATAGTCCCGATATGGCCTCGCGGTTCTTCATTCGATCTCCTTCCGTGCCCTCGCCGGAAGGTAGTTGGTTCGATTGATGAAGCACGGGAGGGCGAATGCCGCTTGTCCTTTAACCGGTCATTTCAGAGAGCCGCCCCTGCACGCTGCCGGGGAGTTGACAGGATTCGAGCGAGCGATCGCATTCCCAGGAAGCGTAACGACGTAGTGACCCGGCCAGCGCGCGGGCTCATTCACCGGATAGTCGGTGCTGACGATCTGCGCGCCGCTGGCGATCATGGCGTCGCGGCGGGCCGTGTCGTCAGTACGAGCTTCCTTCGTGTCCGCATCGGCGCGCGTGCGGACAAGATAACCTTTGCGGACAAGGGCTGCGATGTCGGCCGCGGGACCGTCATTGCGTTCGATGAAAGCGGCGTCAGGTTCGCCTGGTTCGGCGTTCGTGAAGAGTACGCGGCCGCGGAGCGAGGGATGGCCAGCCAGATAGACCGGACCCACAGGGCGCTGATCCATGAGAAAGATTACCTTGCCGCGAGCGCTACGCAGGGTGGGCCAGTTGCCCGCGAGCACTGCTTCTTCGAGGGTGTCGTAATGGCCGCGGACGTCATCCGGGGTAATGATCTCATGGGGTGGAAAGACGGAGCGTATCTCGGCATCCAGCGCATCGAATGTGCTGGAAGTAAACGGCTCGGGATCGGTGATTTGGATTTTGCCGCGCGGCTTGCCCTGTTTGGTCTCCACAAGAATGAAGATAGGGATATGTCCCGGATGGGCATGCGACCATTGCCGGACTTCTTTCAGACAGGCTGTGAATGGCTGGCAAACACTGCGGTAGTCGATGTCCTGGACGTGCATCACCTTGAAGCCGGGTCTGGCCATAATCCCGCTGGGATCGAAGTACGGATCAGGCGGAAGATGAGCGGCGGCGATCAAACTCGGGCCTAAGGGGTGCGCGTAGAGACCGCCCTTGCTGTCGGCGAAGACGTCAAGCTCGATCTGGCGGATGCCGCTGTCGAATTGCCGCGTAAGCGATGGATGTTGGTAATCGAGTCCTTGATAAACCTGGGGATAATTGGCCTGCCAGAACGCCGCTGCGCTGGGAGCAAAGCCAGCGTGATAGCTGTTGTGCGTGCCAATCACCTGGATCTGGTTGATGCGCAATTGATCGCCCTGCTGTGCCCAGGCCGGCAGGCCCACGGACACGAGACCGAATAGGAATGGAAGCAGTGCAAGCCGCCGAGAAAACATTATGACTCCTGTTATCGAATGCCCGGATGTACAGGCGGGGGCCCAAGGGCCTGCCGCGTAAAGCGCGCTGATTTCCCGCCCAGGATGGAAGCGGTCACGAGATGCAAGTCCGCAGGCACGGCGAAGTAACGGTAGCAGCCGCCCGTTGCGAAGGAGGCCTCACGCGCCGCTTACGAGCGCGTGAGGGATTAACCCGCTGCAGTTGCCGCCATCAACTCGGTTTACCGGCCCGCGATGGCCATCGTGTCTCTCTTCCTTCTTCTAGAAGGTAAGCTTAAGAGCCAGCTGTATCTGGCGTGCCGGGAAGAATGAAGTGATGGCGCCGTATCCTCCGTCAGAACGGTTGGAGTCAGGATTGTTGTAATTCACTGAGTTGAGAGCATTGAACGCCTCACACCGGAAATCCAGGTTGGAGGATTCGCTCCACAGAGGGAATAATTTGTGCAAGCCGGTGTTCATCTGGTAGAACGAATTGTCGCGGAGCGAGTTTCTGCCCGCGTTGCCATAGGGTTGCGCCACATTGGTAGGAATGCTGACGGTGGTTGAATTGAGATAGCCCGTCAGCGATGTGGCAGTTTTGACCCACGATCCCCTTGGATTCTTCGGGTTGCCGGTAACATTGGGGCGATAGTTGAGCAGGTCGCTCACATCCATCTGCGACGGCTCGGAGTAGATCAGGTTGATGGGCGCTCCGCTGGTGGCGGTATTGATGAGGGTAAACTGCCAGCCTCCGGCTATGCTGTCCATCAGCCGGTTGGCGTTTGCGCCGAAGCGGCGTCCACGGCCGTAAGGCAGGTCCCAGATCGCTGTCAAAGTATCGTTGAGCGGCTGGTTGTAAGCCGACTGGCCGCGCTCACCCCTGAGGTTCGCCAGGTTCACGCGCGAGTTGTCGTTGTTGGGCGTATCCAGATGGCCGGATGCGTTGTCGATGGCGCGCGAGTAGGAGAATGCGTTGAGCAGGTAGAGACCGCTCGAGTAACGGTGCTCCAGCCTGGCTTGAACACCGTGGTAGACGAGCAAGCCGAGATTAGCCGATCCTTCGGTGCCGGTGAAACCGACTATGGGGCGGCGATTCAGCAGCGGCACGCAGCCGGTGGTTACGAAGCTGCTGGTTGCCGTGTTGTACTCGCACGTGGCGCTCGGGGTGTTGGGCGTTGCCTGGTTGATATCGTCCAGCACCCAGATGTGCACACCGTGCTCGCCGACGTAGGAAATGTCGAGGAGAGTGCCCTCATTAAGCTTTCGTTGCACGCCAAAATGCCAAGCCTGCACGTAGCCGGTTTTAATGGTCGAGGGGATAAAGCGCGTCTCGGCCAGAGCGGTGCTGAAGCCGGCGGAGCTGACGAAGTTGGTGCCGTAGCCTTGCATTGTGGGGCTGAAGCAGGAGGTCGACTGGACATTGACCGCGCAAATCGGATTGGTGATCGCCTGCGTGATGGCGGAGTTGACGATGTAGGGTCCGTTGTACGCAAGCAGGTTCTCGCCGCCCTCGCGATTGAACTGAATGTAGTTGACCCCATATCCTCCGCGGACCACGGTCTTGTCGTTCCATGCGTAGGAGAAACCGAGGCGCGGTGCAAAATCGCCCTTCGGCGTGTGGACCAGCGCACGGCTGAACAGCGAGCCGGAGCTCGCCTGCTTCAGGGTGCCGGAGGTGATGGAGAGGTAGGGGGCCTGCGACGCCGTGCCCGGCGGGGGAATGAAATTTGCCAGATGGTTTCCAGTCACCCACTGCGGCGTAACCAGTTCGTAGCGCAGTCCCGCGTTCACCGTGAGCTTGGGCGAGACCTTCAAATCGTCCTGCACATAGAAGAAGTGCATCATCTGGTGGTAGTTGACGATGACAAAGTTGTTCAGCGTATAGCTGCTGCGAGCGCCCACCAGAAAATCGGTCAGAAACGCCGCTTCTTTGATGCCGGCATCGCTGTTGCCGGTATAAGCGCCGGCGTTGGCATTGGACGCGCCGGAACTGAAGCCGCCGCCATAGTTGTCGTTCCCGTAGGTTGGGTTGAAGTCGTCGATCTCGGTGTTGATGGCCTGGTACTCGTACCCCACCTTCACGCTGTTGCGCCCGTGCAGGATGGTGTAGTTGATCTTGGGGTCAATTGCAAATGGGTTCTGGAACTGCGGATTGCTGCTTTGCGCGCCAAACTGGGAAAAGCTGGTGACCGCCTGGTCGTTGAGCGAGCGCGAGACGACGGGGCTGGTGGGCAAACCCGGAATGCCGGCCTGAACCAGCAGGCTGGACTGACCCAGGCCATAAGGCGTCTTGCCGCCCAGGGTCCATGTAAATGCCACGCGCGCGTCGAGGATGGAGTGCTGGTTGAAGAGGAAGGTATAGCCGGCAGCGACTTGCTTGTTATAGTCGTGAATCGTGCCGTTTGCGTTTCCGCCCGCCGGACCGGTAATCGGTTCAGCGTCCACGATGTTGCCATGGTGCCAGCTCCAGCGGAAGAAAGCCGTTGTCCGCGGATTCAGAAAGAAGTCGAAGCGCGCGTCGGTTTTGTTATCGGTAAAGTCGGCCTTGGGTACGTTCACAAGGTTGTTCGAGAAAGCGCCGGCGACGTTGGGCGCCGGCAGATCCGGAATCACCAGCTTTGCCAGCGCGTTCCAATCCGTTTGAGGAACCACACCGTTGCTGTACACGGCGCCCGTTAGAGGATTGTGCAGTGAAACAGGATTGCCTAGCGTATCCGTGAAAATGCCCTGGCGTTGATTGGCGTTAGGGACAGTCGACGCGGAATACTGCCCCTGAACCTGCCGATTGCCTTCAAAATCGCCGAAATAAAATATCTTGCCGCGCATGAACAGGGGCACCGGGCCGCCGATAGAGCCGCCGAATTGGTTCTTCACCAATACCGGCTTCACCCGTTTTCCGGTAAGAGCGTTGAGCGGCGGAGTGAAGGGGCCGATGGCGTTGAAGTCCGTGTTGCGGTTGTATTCCCAGAGCTTGCCATGAAGTTTGCTGGTTCCGCTGTTGATGCTTACGTTGAAGACGGCGCCGGCGGAGCGACCATACTCGGCGCTGTAGTTGTCTGTCTCTACCCGGAACTCGCTGATCGCGTCGGGGGAGGGTTGAATTGCCTGGTTTGAGAAGCTCTGGTTCGATGTGCCGTAAGCGTTGTTGTCCAGCCCGTCGAGCAGGAAATCGTTCTGCTCGCTGCGGTTGCCGTTCACGTTGTAGGAGGCGTCACGGCTGGTGACCGTCTGGTTTTCAAGAACGTTGGCGCGCACGCCGGGGGTCAGCAGCGCCAGATCGGCATAAGCGCGCCCGTTCAATGGGAGGTTCCCGACGTCGCGAGCAGAGATAACTTGCCCGCGTTCACTGTCTTCCGTATTGAGGAGGGCGGCTGCGCCGGTTACAGTAATCGTTTCAGATGTAGCGCCGGGTTTCAGGTTCACGTCCACACGCTGGCGCGCATTCACTTCGGCGGTGAAGGGCTCGGTCAAAGTCTCGCTGAATCCTGGTGCGGAACTCTTCACCCTGTATTGTCCAACGCGAACGCTGGTAAATTCGTACTGCCCTTGTGTGTCTGCTGTTACCGTCGTCTCAACTCCCGTGGCAATGTTGATAAGGGTGACCTTGGCGCCTGGGATCACTGCTCCCGAACTGTCGTGCACAAAGCCGAGAACGGATGCGGTCTCAAACTGCCCTTGCGCGGAGGGACAAATAAATGCGCCGACCAGGAGTACCAGTACAGCGCCGTTTAGCCTCTTGAACAAATTCGAACAAGTCATCGCTCTTGGATTCCTTTCTGGGTTCTGGTTCAATCGGGACTCTGGATGGACGCCGGCCGCAATGAGGCCACGGCTTCACAGGCCGCGCAAGAGACGGCAGAGTTTCAACGTCTCAGGTCCAACCCGGATTGTGGAGATGTGATTGCGCCTCCTTCGTTAGTCGAAAAGACGATACCAAGCGGCCTCGAAGATCGTTCCTCTCGCACCATCGAGAGAGCCCATGGTTCATCCTTTTTCGGTACGCGCAATGACGGGTGAAGACTGCGACGATTGGATTCAGGATCGACACGGCGAAACCGCGTTGATTCCAGGTCTCATCGGTAAGAGAAATGCCGAGCGCCTCTCCACAGGAAGCAGAAACAGCCTGACTGTTGAGCGCCGAAGCGAAGTGCACGGAGAAATCACATCTTGCCGCCTTGCTGGCTGGGAAAACCAGCAGATTCGCCAACTCGAGATACAACTCAATAGTATGAGCGCCGGCGCGTAGGAATTGTGAAAATTCGTTAGCGCTTACGTGAACGGGCCGTGAAAAGCGTTAGCGGTTACGTGCAAGAAACCGTAGTGTAATTTCAACTGCGCTGTCAAGTTATTTTTGAGCGCGCCGGGACGGAGCCGTGCCCGCCAACTTTCAAAAACACGCAAAGTTGTGGCGCGGTCACCCCAATACCTTTGTTTGGACACAGTCAATTGTTGGCCTCGAGCTGAGGCTCCAAAGCCGGCCCTTCGGCAAAAAAACAATTGGATATCCATGATCGCGGCTCAAGCAAATTCGGCCGGAATCGGCCAGGCCTCGGCCATTCGCTGGTCACGGTGCTTCTGACCTGCCGTGAGAGCGATGCCAGGAAGACAGGCAGCAAACACCGCAGTAGCCTGTTTGAACAGGGAGTCGGAACAGGCTATGTGGGGTTCAAGAACAAAGATAAAACGGGCCGGAACAGATCGAGTATGCGCCAGAGCGCGCAAAATAAGGCAACGTTGAATCTCGAAGAGGCAGCGATCTGCATCATGGTTGAATTGACTGCCGCGGCGGCAATTTCAAGTGCCGCGAAGCACGCACCCGCGACTGCTTGCTGCGCTGGGCTTTTGATCCGCCCAGGAAAACTGGGCCAAATGGTGTTGGAGATTTCAGCCAAATTGAGGTCCGGTCAGTTTGCACCGAACAGAGCCATCAAGAACCACATGGAACCACAGCTTAACGAGCTGGATCCCTTCTGGCTGTAGATGATTTTGTAGTTGGCGTTGCATACTTGGTTACCTGGTAAACCCAATCTTGACGCGCCATCCAGCGCTAATCCTCCACCAAGCGGCTAAAAGAAAAAAGGATAAAGATCAGCATGGACGGCAAGGGGCGCTGGCGCGACAACGTCTTCGTCCAGCGCGTCTGGAAATCCATCAAGTACGAAGAGGTCTACCTGCACGCTTACGCCTCGGCCAACTTGGCCAGAACATCCATCGGCCGCTACCTGGAGTTCTATAACTCCACCCGGCCGCACTCCAGCCTGAAAGCGCTCACGTCCGATCAGGAATACTTCAACCGCCTGCCAGTAACCCTGGCAGCCTAAAAACAATAAACAAAAACTTCCACTTAAGGTGAAAGCAAAAACTGTCCGAACTACCAGGACCACCTCTTTACACAATGGCCAACCAGATCAGTAATTTAGCAATGGCAGATGTCGCTCATGGCGATGCCCAACATGCTGAAGATCGAAACGATCTCGGATGGGCGAGCTACGACTATCCGCCGGATGAGCGAACTTTCTTCGCTGCCTGTCAAAAAATCTCTTGACAGATATGTGAAAAGAGGATGAAGCTGATTGGCATCGTTTTCGTTAGCGATGCCGGTACCGCTATCTAAGCTCTGCAGCGGAGTCCTCAAACGATTGGGCGCAAGCAGGAGCGTCGTAGCGACCCCAGCTGTGAGCCGGCGCGATTCCCCACGTGGTTACTTGAGAAGAGTGATCGCGACATAGCCACTACTCGCCTTCCGGGCGTTGAGCTCAGCGGGCGATCACCTTTCCGGAGGTCGACAGTGAAGAGCCAAACGCAAACAATCGACTCGATCATCGATGGTATAGATGCCAGAACCTTGACGAACTGGGGCAGGTTTGTCTGCACCCTAATCCTCTCTATAACGGGTCTGGTTGCCAGCACACCTCTATTGGCGCAGTACGATTCGGCTCAGATCAGCGGAACCGTTCGTGATCAAAGCGGCGCCGTGATAGCCAATGCAACAGTCCAGATTCTCAATCGTGACACGGGCCTCGTACGGCAAACCGTCACCAATTCCACCGGCCTCTACATCCTGAGCCACATACCGCCAGGGGTCTACGCAGTCACTGCCAGTTCGAATGGGTTCTCATCGTCTTCGCAAGCGGGGGTTCAACTCGACGTAAGCCAAAGCGCCACGTTTGACTTTTCGCTTAAGCCGGGTTCGTCAACCGAAACTGTTGCAGTTTCAGCGGAAGCAGTAACGTTGGATACGTCGTCGTCTTCCGTCGGGGCGGATCTGGAATCTAAAGCCGTCACTGACCTGCCTCTTGCCGGGAGAAACATCAGCAATCTGATGACGCTCCAAACAGGCGTAACGCCAATCAACAACGACCAGACCGGTGGTCGCACCAATGCCATCGGCACCCTCGTCTCCCCATCAATTCAAGGCCAGAATAACCGCAGCAACGTTTACCTTCTGGACGGCGTGAACAATAATGAAGCAGTTTCCGGCAGTGAGATCATCACACCGGTTCCCGATGACGTTCAGGAGATGAGAGTGTTGACCCACTATGATTCTGCCCAATTTGGAGGGGGCTTGGGTGGAACCATCAACCTCATCACCAAATCGGGTACCAACCAGTTTCACGGAGGTGCCTGGGAGTTCTGGCGCAGCAGCGAATTCCTCGATGCCGCGCAGCCTCCGAGCGGAGTCTTGCAGGACTTGCATCAAAACCAGTTTGGCGCGAATGCAGGCGGCCCAGTTTTGTTGCCCCACTATAACGGCAAGGATCGCTCGTTCTTCTATGGAAGCTATGAGGGGTTCAGGCAAGAGATCGGAGCCGTTGCGCTCCAGTTGGTTCCCACAGCGGCCGAATACACCGGGGACTTCAGCGCCTTGCTGGCCAACAAGGGAATCCAGCTCTATAACCCCTTCACTGCCAACCGGGCTGCGTTCAAAAACAACCAAATTCCTTCCAACATGATCGACCAGAATATGGTTAAGTTGGCGCAAACACTATTTCCGGCCCCAACCGGCAGTTATGAGGGAGGTGTCTATAACTATGAAAACACGACGCCGAACACCCACGACTCTGACCAATATGACATTCGCGGAGACGAATATCTGACCAAGAAAGACTTGGTTTGGGCACATTTTCTGCGGCAGAATAATCCAATTACATCCTACGGAGGCTTCCCGAATCTTGCGACGATTACGAGCTTTACCGCGCACAACTTCGGTGCTCAGTGGATCCACACCTTCGGTCCAACCTCCATCCTCACTGTGGGAATTGGTCAAAATATCGGCACACAATTTCACAACACTACCTATGGCGCGGTCGGCGCGGGCAATGCAATTACAACTGCCGCCGGCTTCGCACAGAGCTTTGCGTGCGAGTACCCCTATGGCCGCTCGGGATGTTATATTCCCAGCTTGAGCCTTGGGGAGTATATCGGGGGCGGCGAAGGGAGTGAGACCGCAGGAGGCCTCTCGATAATCTGGGAATACAAGGCAGATTATCAAAAGACAATCGGGCGGCACACCCTCTACATTGGAGGTAACATCGACACCAACAACCTAGGCAGGACCGCAGGTGGCGACTCCGGGGTAACTTTTTCGACCTTTCAAACTTCCAACGGCACCACCGGCGGCGATGAGCTGGCGTCCTTCCTGTTGAGCGTGCCCGTAGGCGCGAGCCGGACCAACACGAACTATTGGGAGTCAGGAGGCTGGGAGGACGGTTTCTATGGCCAGGACCAGTGGAAGGTTCGCAGCAATCTGACCATCAACATTGGCCTGCGTTATGATGTCTCAATCATTCCCGTGACAAATAACATTTTGGGCGATTACTACGACATCTTCGACTTCACCCGGGGCGTAGATGTTATTCAGAAGCAGCCGCCGGCGTGCAGCACGACCCAGTTCGCACCCTGTTTGCCCGGTGGGGTTTTACCGGCCCACGTGGTCGTTTCCAGTCAGCCCAAGCTGTTCTTCTCTGACTTTACCAACATTCAGCCTAGATTCGGCGCTTCGTATACCTTCCGACCAGGTACGGTTGTGCATGGCGGCTATGGCCGCACATACGATAACTGGGCAGCCGTCGAACAATCCGCCCAGAATGAGGACGGCTGGCTCTTCGGAACCGGCGCTCTTGAAACAGCCCTGAACAACCAGCCCGGGTTGACTCCATCGACCGTCGTCACCGCCGAGAATCCACTGGCAGCTTTCAACGGTTCCTACCCCGCTCCTACTCCGTTCCAACAAGTTGGGTGGACCACACCTCAGCAGTTCAGGAATGCCTATTCGGATCAATTCACGTTCGGCGTTCAGCAGGAGGTGCGAGGCGCCGGCGTCTGGACCGTCAATTATGTCGGTTCCCTGGGCCGGAAAATAGATTATTGTCCAGTGGCAAACACTGCAATGACTCCAGGACCCGGTGCTGTCGGCCCGCGCACCCCCTTCCCTTATATGCCACAGTCCTTTTTCGATCAGCCGATAGGGCAGCTCGATTACAACGCATTGGAGACCTCATTGCAGGGCAGAAACCGCGCTACCGGCCTGAGCTACCTGCTCTCTTATACGTGGTCAAAAGGGCTGAACTTCGGAACCGATGGATGGTATGGGATTGGCACCACCAGCATCCAGAATCCCTACGACCCCAAGGCTGATCGAAGTGTGTCCGGCTATGATCTGCCGCAGGTGTTCACCGCTGGCTGGGTGTGGGCGATTCCCATCGGAAAGGGCAGTCCTTACTCGACTGGCAACCGGATTTCGGACTACGCGCTGGGCAATTGGCAGATTACCGGAATTGCGACCTTCGAGTCCGGACGCGTTTACACTGTAGAAGACGCGGGCGACATTGCCAACACCGGCAATTTTAACGATGTCGGCGCCGGTTACGAACGCCCGAATCGGGTGGGCAATCCCAAACCTCAACATCAAACTCCGGGCCAATGGATCGATCCCGCTGCCTTTGTTACGCCGGCTCAGTATACATTCGGGGACACTCCGAGAAATTCATTGCGTACCGAGCCATACAAAAGCCTCGACGCTTCGCTTTTCCGGCAGTTCCCCTTGTATGAGTCTCTGAATCTGCAACTGCGGGTAGACGCACTCAATTCCTTCAACCATCCAATATGGGGTGTACCGAATATCTGCCAGAATTGCCAGAACTTTGGTGTGGTCACCTCTACTGTCAACGATTCCCGCGAAGTGCAATTGTCGGCCAAGATCGTCTTCTAGGTAACACCGCCTGAATCCAATGAACCGGGACCGTCACCACGGGCCCGGTTCCTCTCTCGATTCTTCTTGTTCGCTTCTGCCAATCCGCCGATGTATCGTCAGTGATACATTTACTTGTGAAAGTTGAATGAACGCGCTGGATGCATATCGTTTTCATGTGAAGAGCGGAGTCTTCAAGTGGCGCCCCATAGTCGAGGTCAGTCAATAGGTGCATGCACTGGCCTTTGCTGTCTCCTGGCGAGCATGATCCTCGTTCTATTTTCGGGCTCTCTATCACGCTCCCAGGAGACGCGCCAGCAGGAGGATGACCTGTCCTCCGGTCCAGAGTTGCAAAGGGGGATTGCCCTGGCCCAGAAGGGGGATTTCAAGAATGCCGAAGATGCGTTTGAGCAAGCGGCGGCTCTCCATCCAAGCGACCCTCGAGTTCTAACTGCTCTGGGGGAAGTACAAGCGAAGTTAGGAAAGTTGCCCGAATCGATCGAGACGTTCCGCAAAGTGATTGAGCTTGATCCGCACTCGGCCGACGCTCATGAAAATCTGGGTATCGCACTGGCCGATCGGTCAGACCTCGCAAATGCACTCAAAGAGAGTTCGATCGCAACTCAGTTGGGGCCGGAGTTGGCAAGCGCACACTTTCTGCGAGGTCGCATCTTAAGCGATCTGGGAAAGCGTGAAGAAGCGAGAGTTGAGTTTCGGAAGACGCTCGACATTGCTCCGAAATATGCTGAAGCTCTGTATTACTGGGCCGCATTGGAAGGTGATGAAGGCAACACGGAGATACAGGGAAACTTGCTCAAACGCTTCGTCAGATTGCGTCCCGATCAGGCAACAGCATTTGATCAGCTCGGTCATGTCCTGGAAGAGGAACAGCGGGAATCGGAGGCGATCGTGGCTTGGAGGCGCGCTATCGCGCTCAACCCGCAATACTCCGAAGCAATTTATTCGCTCGCACGCGCGCTGAAGCGGACCGATCCAGTTGAATCCAAGCAACTCATGGAGCGGGTTCAAGAGTTGGGAAGCGACCAACGAACGATCGATCGAATCAATATGCTGGGAAATCAGGCTAACGCGAAGATGTCCGAAGCAAACTACAAAGGTGCAATAGACGATCTTAAGAACGCAATCGTTCTGTGTGGAAGGTGCGAACTCCTCGGTGCCCTGGAGAAGAATCTTGGATTGGCATACTGCCATGCCGGTCAACTCGATGCAGGTGAGCGAGAACTGAGGATCTCAGAATCGCTAATACCGGATGATCCGGATGTTAAGACAGCCCTGCAAACTGCTGAGCAACAGAGGAGGCAAGCTCTGGGCGATTCCAAATAGGGCAGCTCTTCCGCGAAATCTTTGGCGATCGGAACGATCGTCTTTGCTCTTCATGCAGCAGGAGGCATTAGGCTTTCGAGCGAGCTGGAGTGAAATCAAATTTACGGCTTGCCGCTTTGTAACTCCGGGGCACCCAAGATGACAGCGCCTTCAGACCCATTGGGGAATTGAGGACTTTTGCCAACTGGAGATGCGGGATTCCAGCGTTCGCTTCGGTAGATTTCGATGAATGAGTTCGCAAGCCAATTCGACCGCCGTACCTTCATTGCCAGTGCCGGCGCAACTGCTCTTGTACTTGCGTTACCAAATCTCACTGCCGAGACTTCATCCACCCGCGACTCTATCATTGTCAGCCCCAACGGCGCCGATGATGCGCCCGGAAGCCTTGCCCATCCAGTCCGTTCTCTAGATCGCGCCCTCGCACTAAGCGGCTCGCGCGAAAGATCCACAATCCTACTTCGAGCGGGAACTTACGAACTCACACAACCGCTTCACATTACGGCGGCAAATGCTCCCTTTCGCATTGCCAACTACGCGCACGAGGATGTGATTCTCAGTGGCGGCACGCGTCTTCAGCTTGCCTGGCGGCCTTACCGGGACGGGATCTTCCAGGCCACCGTCCCGTCAGGCACCGCCACTGACCAGCTCTTCATCAACAATCGGCGCCAGATTTTGGCACGCTATCCCAATTTCGATGCAAATGCGCGGTATCTCAATGGCTTCGCTGCCGATGCTATCAGCCCCGAACGTGTTGCGCGCTGGAAGAATCCTGCGGGTGGGTATATTCACGCCTTACAACGCTCGCTTTGGGGCAGCCTGCACTATCGCATCACTGGAAAGGATGCGGACAACACTCTCCATTACGAAGGTGGCTGGCAGATCAACAGCGGCAATCAGCCGATGCACAAGGAATATGTATTCGTCGAGAATATCTTCGAAGAGCTCGACGCGCCCGGCGAGTGGTTCCTTGACGAGCATTCCTCAACACTCTACTTCTATCCGCCGGCGGGCCTCGATCTGGACAGAGCCGCTGTCGACGTGGTCCGCCTTACGAATCTCATTACAATAGGTGACGCCTCGTCGCCTCATCTTCGCAACCTCACTCTGGCTGGCTTGACCTTCCGCCACACGTTGCGTACGTTCATGGAGACTCGCGAACCTCTTCTGCGCAGCGACTGGCGCATCTATCGCGGCGGCGCTCTCTACGTTGAAGGCGTAGAAGACCTCACGATCGAGGACTGCTTCTTCGATCAGCTCGGCGGCAATGCAATCTTCATGAGCGGCTATAACCGGCGCGTGCATGTCCGCGGCTGCCGGATCGAGGAAGCGGGAGCAAGCGGCGTGTGTTTCGTGGGTCGGCCAGAGGCCGTACGAAACGCCGTCACATGGCCTCAAAAACTGTCATTCGACACAATCGATCTCACGCAAGGGCCCTGCAGCGAAGCCTACGCAAAAGTCTGCTCTGTTGAAGATACGCTCGTCGTAGCTACTGGCCGCGTTGAAAAGCAGTCCGCCCCCGTCGAGATTTCCATGTCGCAGTCCATCACAGTCAGCCACTGTTCCCTGTATGGCGTGCCTCGCGCCGGCATCAACATCGGCGACGGCACCTGGGGTGGTCACATCATTGAATACTGCGATGTCTTCGATACTGTGCTCGAAACCGCCGATCACGGGGCCTTCAACTCTTGGGGCCGTGACCGCTGGTGGCATTTGCAAGACGCCGACCCTGACAAATTGCTGCTCGATCCGAAATTCAGCGCGTTGCCTACGCTCGATGCCATGCTTCCCAACACTCTCATCCGCAACCGATGGGCTTGCGAGCATGGTTGGGACATTGACCTCGACGACGGCTCAACCAATTTTCATATTGCTGAAAATCTTTGCCTGTGCGGCGGTATCAAGCTTCGCGAAGGATTTCTTCGCGTTGTTGAGAACAACATCATGGTCCACAACACGCTTCACCCGCATGTCTGGCCCAAGGATAGTCAAGATGTCGTGCGCCGTAATATCTTTTTTCTTCCCTATCGTCCGATACGGCCGGAAGCCTGGGGAAAAGAGATCGATTTCAATTTGCTGCACCACCCTGGCATGCTCAAACCTCAGCCGGCAGTCAGCCTGCAAAGACTTTCCGGCCAGGACGCTCATTCGCTTGAGGCCGACGCTCGTTTCCTTGATTCTGCGCATGGCCACTTCTCAGTGGGCACCGAATCACCCGCAATCGAGCTGGGCTTCAGGAACTTTCCCATGCATGAATATGGTGTTCGTTCGCCGCGGCTGCGTGCCTTAGCCCGCACGCCCGACATCCCTCGCCTGCTGAGAGTCCAACCCGTCTCCATGGAGAACGTCGTTCCTATGTGAAGGCGAAAGAATCCGCAAGGAATGCTCAAACTTCGCGAGTGGCGGAACTACATCGATCTCACGACGTAGACTCGCTGCAACCCATCGAAATTGGAGAACCCTATGAAAAAGATATCCGAGCTACAAAATGAAAACAGGAACAGCGAGCCGTCGTCCCCAGGGCGCCGCACCTTCGTCAAAGGCATCGCTGCCATGGGGGCAGGAGTCGCCGCTTTCCCTCTCCTATCCAACCCGTCTGAAGCTCAGGCTCCGGTCGCTCCCGATAACGGAACCCCCTCGGGATCGAGCAGAGCCGAGGTCGCGCTTCAAGCCCCCTTGACCTTTCAGGGCGACAAGATCGACTGGCACGGATTCGACCGATACGACTTCGTGATGGACATGCAGACCTTGGCAATCACTCCTTTCAAGGCGCTGGTAGGCGAGGAGTCGGGCAATCTCGGCAGCTCGGATAAAGGACAGCTCCGGTGTGTTGTCGTGGCGCCCAAGCAGGCGGCTCGCGGCAAACCGTGGTCCTGGCGCGGCGTTTACTGGAATCACCAGCCCCAAGCAGAAGTCGAATTGCTCAAACGCGGTTTTCACATCGCATACATATCGGTCGACCCCAAGCCAGGGTCAATGACGGATTTGACCATGGATGAGATGATGGATCAGCTTGGAATGTCGAGACGGGCACTCACAGAATGGGACGCCTGGTATGCTTGCCTCACCGGACAGTATGGGTTGTCAAAGAGACCCGCGTTCATCGGCATGAGCCGGGGCGGGATATTCGAATATAGGTGGGGCGTCGCCAATCCCGACAAGGTCGCTTGCATTTATGCCGACAATCCGGGGATGGAGCGCGAAGGTTTTGAGAGGCTGGGAGACTTGGCGCGGGCCGATGTGCCTGTTCTTCAAATCTGCGGCACCATCGATCCGATCTTCGGCCAGTATGCTTCGGCTATCGAGGCCATCTATCAGCAGTTTGGCGGGCGCACCTCGATGATGATCAAGGAAGGTTATGCACATCATCCGCATAGCCTCCGCAACCCCAAGCCTATCGCGGACTTTATTGAGCAGAGCTTGCACGCGGTAAGAGGTCCGGCGCCGGCCTTCGCGGGCGACAGGTTCACCAGGACCTCCTACTACAGTATTGAGAATTTCTACCGCAATTACCCGGATGAAGACACCTACATCACCTGCCGCGGCCCGCTGTTTTCGCCGTGTTACGACCGCTATGACTTCAGCGTCAAGGGCACGCCGATGACAACCAACGTGATTGTGCCGAACACTGTGGCTCCGGGCATGCCCTGGGTGTACCGAGTGGGATTTGCCTTCAGGGACGCGAAGGTGGATCAGGCGCTGCTGGCCAAGGGCTATCATATCGTGACCGGTCCGGTGGGAACCAATGAGAATGGTCCGGTGGTGAAGGATTGGGACGCGGTGTATGAATACATGACCGGGTACGGCTTTGCAAAGAAGGTAGTGATGGAGGGTGCGGGCGGCGCCGCGGGCGAAGCCTACACGTGGGCCATCGCAAACCCTGACAAGGTTTCCTGTGTATACGCTGAGAATCCGAGGTTGTTTAACGTAGGGACCAAGACACAACCGATCGATGACTTGGCTCCGCTTGCTCAGTCCAAAGTGCCGCTTATGCACGTTTGCGGCAGCCTCGACCCGTGGTTCAAAGACAACACGCTGGAGGTCGAAAAACGCTACAAGAAGCTGGGCGGAGAAATCGAGGTCATCGTCAAGAAGGGCCAAGGACATTATCCACTCGCGCCGGAGGATCCGGCCCCAGTTGTGGACTTTATCACCCGCGCTTCTACGTAGGAGAATTGTTGCCAAAAAACAGCTGGAGTGCCCGGGAAATCCTCTGCCGGCGGGGACGACACAAATTGATAAATGCGGAAGACCAGCATTAAACCTGGTTCAAAAACACCGAGGCCGCCGATCAACTTTGCCTGCTCAAACCGCGTCTCTTAGCAAGTTTCCTTTCGGTGGAGGCACGAATAACGAGCTGTGGTTGAATGATCACGCTCTTGCTCGACTGACGCGTCTTGGAGCCCAGGAGCGACAAAGTCAGGCGTGCCGTACGCTCCCCAATCTGCTCGGTATGTTGGTCGATGCTCGAGAGTGGAATGCGGAGCTTCGCGTCATAGTAAAGGTTCCCAGAACCGATTACAGCTACATCCTCCGGAACCCGCAGACCCGCATCGAGAATCGCCTCAATTGCTCCAATTGCCATGGGATCGTTGTAAGTGAAAATCCCGTCCGGACGCGGGTTCAGGCTGAGCAGCCGCTTTGTCAGTTCGGCACCGCTCTCGGTGCTGTGAACGTCCACCGTTCCAAGCGCGAAAACGTAGCCGGGCAGGGATTTCATCTTGTATTTTGACAGTGTCTTAAGATACCCATTGAGACGCCCTATGCCCGCACTGGTTTCAGGGCCCCGGAGGTGGGCGATCCTTTTGCAGCCGATATCAACGAGATGCTCCGTGGCTAATGCCCCGATCAGTTCGTCATCAGCGCCCACATAATTTGCGTCGAGATCGTGAAAGCTTCGGTCAATTAGGACTAAGGGTGTGCCATGGTGCTGGATGCGTCTGAACATCTCCGAAGTCGTGCATGCTGAAGCCACGATCAATGCGTCAAGCTTACGACCGAGGAGGCGATTCACTGTACGCTCCTCCAGTTCAGGATCTTCATCCGAAGTCGCGACGATTAGGTGATAATCCTTCTTTAGAAGCGCACTGGAGAGAGATTTTGCTATCTCAGCGAAGAAGGTGTGAAGTAAATCGGGCACGACAAGACCGATGAGGTTAGATCGTCCCGTAGCCAGGGCACGCGCAGCCAGATTCGGAGTGTAATTAAGCTCCTTGACTCGCTCCAGAACCCGCTTACGGGTTTTTTCGCTCACGTCATCCTTGTTCCGAATTACCTTCGATACCGTGATGACGGCAATCCCAAGGTCTCGCGCAATGTCCTTCATGGTCACAGCCATAGTGAAATCATTCTACTGCATAGCTGTCTCGAATTGGCCGTCGCAAGCAGCTGCAACGATCATTCTCACCGCGGGGCCAGGTAGTCCCAGAATTGCGCCTGAAAATTGAATTCGATGGAGGCGCGACCCACCGGAAAGCCTCGAGATTGCAAACGCCGGGGCTGCTCGGAGCTTCTTCAATCTTGCCTATCGCAACGCGGCCTATTCTTGCTCCGTCGAATATAAGGAGACGACTCGATGGCAATTAACTACTATCTACTGCTGATTCTATAACCTACTGCGCTGAATTGCACCCGTTGCCAGCTCGAAATCACCGCGAACACCCCAGGGTGAAGTCTCCCCTTGACAAGTTTCAAATCGGTGGAGTAAAAAGCTCTCATCGTTTTTCGACATCGCTAACGGTATCGCAACAGGTATCGCACTCAAATACACCTGATTGATCCTTAGCCGAACGGATCTTGGAGCGACGACCAACGGACCTGGGATTGTGGCGAAAATGGCCCCGACTGCGTAGCGAAGAGGCTTCCCTCAGTGATTATCCGTTTTTCTTGGCAGCAAATCCTTTCATGCGCCCAACACGAGTACGTTGGTATTAGACCGGGACTTAAGAACGGTTGACCTTGATTTGTTTTAAGCTTGAATCCGCCTCTTTTCTGGTAGGTATTGACCGGACGGGAAAGGTGAATGGGCGAGTAGTAGAGGATCTGAATCATGCAGAGTGGCTTTCATCAGCGGGAGACTTTGCATGAAGGAGACGCGCTTGCAACCCGTCCTGCCTTGCTACCGTTGTCATCCTCCGCGCGGACAACTAATTTCATCTGATACCGTGACTTCCGACGCGATATCTGGTCTCAGAACCGGCGCCCACACTTACCGGGAAAGAGTTTCAAGCGAATCAAAGAGGCCAAACCGCTGCGCCAGCTCCATCCAGCGTTCAGAAGCCGGCACCGGAAATAGCGAACGGAATCGTGGGTTGGAAACACAGAAGATGTCGATGTAGTATTGCTCGTCCTTTATAGGAAATCGCTTCCCAGGAAGTGCTTGCTGGTGACAAGTCTGTCGTTACTCGCGGTCGGAATGTGGTGAAAAGTTCCAGCTGAGTAAGGGAGCAATTTAAGAGAACCAAAGCAAGAACAGCGAGGAAGTCTAAATGTCAGAGTATGCGATTCCGGTAGTGATGAATCCTGCGGCGCTCGCTCCGGATGAGATTGTCTTGGTTGCGAACGGCGATCTCCGCCAATCGGCGAATGAAGTATGTTGGCCCGCGCAGGCAACGCTTGAAAAAATGCTGTCAGATGCCTTTCTGGAAGAGGGAATCAAACTGCGCAGGGCGCACCCCTACAACCCAGCTCTAAAGCACGGCTTCATCTCAGGCCAACGTATGGGCATGGATGTTTTTGAGCGCATCCATCCCGATGTCCCTATCGTGGTTGCCGAGGCGGTGTGGCAATACAGCGGCCACCTGTGGGCGGGACTACTCTCGCATCGCGGCCCCATTCTTACGGTAGCCAACTGGTCTGGCCAATGGCCGGGTTTAGTCGGCATGTTGAACCTGAATGGATGCCTCCGCAAGGCAGGGGTGGCGTTCAGCACTCTGTGGAGCAAGGACTTCAAAGATTCTTTCTTCAAGAGTGGTTTGCGGCAGTGGATAAGCGACAAAGTTGTCATGCACGACACAGCGCACGTGCATTCATTCGGGTCTTCAAATGTTCATGAGTCTGAGCGAGTTCTTGGGCACGCTCTGGCAAAGCAGTTGCAGAGCCGAAAAGCCATCTTAGGAGTCTTCGATGAGGGTTGCATGGGCATGATGAATGCCATTGTTGAAGACTCCCTCATGAATCCGGCCGGTATTTACAAGGAACGGCTCAGCCAGTCTGCTCTTTATGCGGCCATGCAGGACGTGACTGTGGATGAAGCTCAAAAGGTGCGGGACTGGCTGGACGCAAAAGGAATGCGCTTCGACACGGGGGCCGATGATGCCACAAATCTTACGAATGCACAAATTCTCGATCAGTGCAGGATGTACATTGCGGCATTGCGCATTGCTGATGAGTTTGGATGCGATGCCATAGGCATTCAGTACCAGCAAGGATTGAAAGACCTGGTGCCGGCTTCAGATCTGGTTGAAGGACTGCTGAACAATGTCGAACGGCCACCGGCTTATAGCCGAGATGGCCGCGAACTCTACGCCGGCAAGGCGCTGCCCCACTTCAACGAAGTAGACGAATGCGTGGGTGTGGATGCGGTTGTAACCAATCGTGTCTGGAGTGCGATGGGGCTCGATCCGGCGACTACGCTGCACGACGTGCGGTGGGGTGAGCAGTATACGGCCGATGGGATCGACGAGTTTGTTTGGCTATTTCAGATTTCAGGCGCCGTACCAGCCTCGCATCTTGTCGGAGGTTACCGGGGAGCGGTGAGCGAGCGGCAGCCGCCCATGTATTTCCGTCTGGGTGGTGGAACACTGAAGGGTGTCTGCAAGCCGGGCGAGATCGTGTGGAGCCGAGTGTTTGTCGAACGTGGTCGCCTCAACGTCGATCTGGGCCGTGCTACGGCAATCTCACTACCTGAGGCTGAGACCCATCGACGCTGGAAAGAAGTAACATCACAATGGCCCATCATGCATATCCTGTTGCATGGCGTTAGTCAGAATCAATTTATGGCCCGCCACCCCTCGAATCACATCAACGTAGCTTATGCGCCGTCAGCCGAAGAGGCTGATCGTGCACTGGCTGTCAAGGCAACGATGTTTTATGAAATGGGGCTTGACGTCCATCTTTGTGGGATTGAACTCTAAACCGCCCCGGCCCTGAAGAAAGAACATTTGCCATCAAGGGGATGACTTTGATGAGATTACGGAATGCCAAGGAATTTCTGGTTACTAGCACGCTCTGTCTCGCTGTCACTTGCGGATTTGTCGGTCTCCAAAAGCATTCCGATTCCCACTGCAAACAACAAGCGATCGTTGCGATTGCGGCTGGAAGCATTCAATGCGCTGGACCCGATCACACGCGCGGCAATCTGAGTGGAACTTCCATCAGCAACCCAACCTTCGGCCAGATCCACAGGATCGAGAGCGCGCCGCAGCAGCTCCAATGTGCCGCGAAGTCTTACTTCTAATCACTCGAAAGAGGCCGGGAGATTCTTGCTGAAGCAAATCAACGCTTATGGACCGGCGGCAGCGATGCCGCCGTGTCCTGTTCATCACTTCGGACTTTTTCGAGGATGGAATGATGATCCGGAAGGGCAATAGCCTGCTGGTTGCACTGGCGCTGGGTTGTTCTGCATGTCCAAGCCCGGCCCGGGCACAGCAACTCACTGCACCGACCATTGCTTACGGAAGCCGTACCGTGCTCATCGGTGCGGAAGCAGAGGTTAAGGGGACCACCAGACTGATCGACATGGGACCGGGCAAAATGGGCTGGATTCAATCGTGGGGTGACAAGAGCGATTCCGTCTTTTGGCGCGCCAGTGTGGCGCGAACAGGCGACTACGAGATATCGGTGATCGTGCAAAGCAGTGGCCAAAACTGTTCGATCGAGATCGAAGTAGACGAACGCATGCTGCATGCCGACTGCGGCGGCGAAGGCTGGAGCCGCGTGCAGGTTGGAACTATACATCTGACTGCGGGCGCGCACTCAATTCAGGTCACCTCAAGCGGAGCAGCTCCGCTAAGCAAATTCTATTCGCTGGAGTTCGTTCGGCCGACGGTGAAGGAGCAACTCGTTGCGGCGGGGAGGAAACAACAGGCCAGTACGAACTGGATGGTCGCCGCCAAATATGGCCTGATGTTTCACTGGACCAGCCAGAGCAAGCCGCGGAAGGGACCACCGCTTAGTTATTGTGACGCAGTCCGGAACTTTGACGTGGACCAGTTCGCGAAGATGGTCTCAGAGACGGGTGCCGGATTCGTCGTATTAACAACTTCGCATGCGGGATTCTACTTCCCAGGCCCGAATTCGGTGATTGACAGTATTCTTCCTGGCCGAACCTGCCCACGCGACCTGATCGGCGATATGGCCGATGCCTTGAACCGCTATCATATTCGACTGGAGTTGTACTTTCATCCTGGACACGATGATGCGCCGTGGTGGCGGCGGACACATTTTGACGAAGACAAGAACGCCTATTTTCAGCAGTGGCGTGCCATCGTTAGTTCCATCGGCAGTCGATACGGGAAGAAACTCGCGGGGTGGTGGTTCGACGACGCAGCGTTTACTTACTATCCCTTCAATCCTGACTGGGAACAGATGACCGCGGCAGCACGAGCAGGCAATCCAGATCGCGTGATTGCATACAACAGCTGGATTCTGCCCAAGCTGAACGACTTTTACGATGTGTTCGCCGGCGAGAACGCCTCATGGGAAACGAAGTACGAAGACCTCACTTTCTTACCTGTCGGTGGCACGGGCCGCTACACGGGCGGGCCGCAAGAGGGTTTGCAGGCCGAGATCACGGCGTTGATCAACGAAGACTGGGGTCACTTCAAGATAGACCAGCCAATCGCCTCTCCCCGGCTCCCTGAACACGATCTCGTGTCCAAGCTGAAGGATGCAATCAGCCGCAAAGCGGTTCCTTTGCTGGACGTCGAGGTTTATCAGGATGGAACCACTTCGCCGCAGACGCTGCAACTGTTGCAGGCCATTCACGCGGAAATCAAACCTGTGCCCCCGCCGAATTAGAAATCGGCCGCGCAATGGGCAGACCTCCACGTTAAGTCTTGCATTGGAGTAGACGAGAAGGCCGCATGATCAAATCGCAAGCTGGAATTCTAGTTTTCGTAGCCCTCCAGATTGGGTTGCACTCCCGCACGGCGGCGCAATCCAACGCCGAGTACCAGACCATTGCGCAAAGTGGAGCCAATCCCCTACTGCTCAATCCCAATACGGTGAATGTGTTGAAGGCCAATGTGGCTGCGCGAAGCGCATCCACGGTGGAAAGCTCGCCGAAGGGCATGTGGATTCAGAGCTGGAACGATCCGCAGCAGACATTCGCGTGGAAGGTTCAAATCCCGAAGGCAGATAAGTATTCCGTGGATGTGCTGGTAAGCGGCGCCCCAGGCAGCCAGATCGAGATC
Source organism: uncultured Acidobacteriaceae bacterium (assembly GCA_963770555.1). Lineage (GTDB taxonomy): Bacteria > Acidobacteriota > Terriglobia > Terriglobales > Acidobacteriaceae > Telmatobacter. The sequence goes on along the minus strand of CAVYQC010000004.1, from coordinate 1,015,799 downwards.
GCCGGCCCGCGAGACACGATCAAAGTCACCATTCCCGAGGGCAACGATCATTGGGGGAACAACTGGAACAAGCTTTCTGTTCCTGGCTGGCTGAACTTGCCACAGGGAACGTCCACGGTCGCGGTCCGCAGCCCAAATCCTGCCGGGATCGTAACGAACAAAAACCACTACAAGGGCATGGCGCTGATGTCGCTGGAACTGATTGCACGAAGTCAGAAAGATGCCATCGAAAAGCGGATTCGAGACTCCCGCTCCAGCGCTAAATGGCTTGCGGATGCGCAATACGGCCTGATGTTTCAATGGGGCCAGTGGAGTTATCCGGAACACGGGGAACGCAAGCCTTGGCCCAACATGATCGATGACTTCAACGTGGAAAAGTTTGCTGACATGGTGCAAAGCACTGGCGCCGGCTACGTGATCTGGTCGAGCGTCTGGCGCTCTTACTATTTCCCGGCACCAATTCAGGCCATCGAGCAAATCATGCCGGGACACACATCGAAGCGCGACCTGATTGGCGAACTGGCCGATGCGTTAAATCGGCGCGGCATTAAACTGGTGCTCTATTACAACGGCTCCGCTCCCATCAACTTCCGCGGGGCTGATCCTAACCAGGTGGGAACCGACGCCCATTTTCGGAAGAACTGGATTGCCATCGCCACGGAGGTTGGGGAGCGGTACGGTAGCCGGGTAGCCGGATGGTTCATTGACGAGGGATGGTACCCTTCACCGTTTGAGGAAGAGAACCGAGCGTTGAAGGCAGGTTGCCCCGGCAGATTTGTGTCGTTCAACGATTGGATCCGCCCGCGGACGACGGATTTCCAAGATGTCGAGTTTGGCGAGGGCTTCAACGGTCTCAACGATGGGGCGGGGAAACTCTTCCCGGACGGACCGCCGGTCGGCGGCGACGGTATGTATGTTGAGGGCCCCCACAAAGGATTGCAGGCCCATGGAATGTTCATACTGGACGGCCCCGATTGGGGGATCTGGAAGCCTGATACTGCGATTGCCAAGCCAGTGCTCAGTTCCGAGCAAATTGTAGACATGGCGAAGTATGCCAAAGCCCATCACTTGGCGCTTAGTTTCAATCTTCTGATGTATGAGGACGGAACTGTATCGCCAGACTCCCTTGATGCAGTTAAGCTATTCGGCAAAACAATACGCGGAGATTGAAAGGGATAGCTGGAGACTTAATAAAAGCATGTTGAATCCGCCGAAGAATACACTTGGCTTCGCGACCGCGCAAACAAGCAGTCGCGCAAGGGGCAATTTGCTCTTAGGCTGCGGTTCAAAGAGGAGAAAATCCTGGTAGCCATCTTCTTCAACTCGGGTTACGCCGTGTTCTGAAAAAACCGTCTGGAGGACAAGATCATGAATAAGTTTACCGAAGTCGTGAACAACGCCTCTCAAACTCTTGCTGAGCTGGAGTCTCCGGCGCGGCGCCTTTTCGTGAAAGGAATGGCCGGCTTTGGCGTCACCTTCGCCTCATCATCCCTCTTATCCGCAGGTGTCCCCGCTCAGCCTCACTCTCACGGGCAAGCAACCTCTGATAACCAAAATTCCTCCGTCACAGACCTTTGGGGACCTTTTACTCCATCCAGCGGTATAGGCCGCTACTTGCAGCTTGAATATCCATCCTCAACTAGCGCAGGGGAGTTGCAGCTCGGTGTCACATACACGCTTTGGATTCCCGATGGTATCCAGAACGTGCGGGCTGTGATCGTCCATCAGCACGGAGCGGGTATTCCTGCGGCTCAGGCCGGAGCTACTTCAGCTTACGATTTGCACTGGCAGTCTCTTGCAAGAAAATGGGACTGCGTGCTGCTGGGGCCCTCCTATCGGGTGCTCAACGATGCAATCGACCTGACACCTGGAGGCTCAGAACTTTGGTTCGACCCAAGACAGGGTTCTGACCGTGTCTTCCTTCGGGCTCTCGACGAATTTGCGGCAAAGTCAGGGCACGCAGAGATTTCTTCGGTCCCGTGGTGTCTCTGGGGACATTCGGGTGGCGGAATATGGTCTAACATGATGTGTGTTCTCCATCCCGACCGAGTCTTGGCCGCTTTCCTCCGATCCGGCACAGCGGTGATGTTTCGTACCAAGAATGAGTTCGTCCAGCCCACAGTTCCGCCTGCAATCTATGAGATCCCCACAATGGTCAACTTCGGCGTCGGAGAGAGGGGAAACCTTCCCTGGGCTGGCTCCATCGCTACCTTCGAAGAGTATCGAGCCCAGGGAGCTCCTATTGGGCTCGCTCCCGATCCGCGTACAGCGCACTGGTGTGGGGATTCCCGATACCTAGCGATCCCGTTTTTTGAGGCTTGCCTGCAAATGCGCTTGTCGGAATGGCCCAAGATTCTGAAACCGGTAGACGTGAGCTCTGCATGGCTGGCAGCTCCGTTCGGCGATACAGCCGTGCCTGCGGCAGAATTTAAGGGTGATCCAAACAAAGCTGCCTGGTTGCCGAATGAGGCTGTCGCAAAAATCTGGATGGAATATGTGAGGAGTGGAACCGTAGTCGACGCGAGCACTCCGTCCGCTCCCGTCAACGTGAGGGTGAAAGCTGACGCCAATCACGGCAATGAGATCACATGGGACACCGAAGTGGATATGGTCAGCGGGCTCGGCGGCTTTATCGTACTTCGGGACGGGCACGGAATCGCAAGGCTCCCTATACAACCGCCGGAAGCGGTGTACGGCCGCCCGCTCTTCCAGGGATTGTCATATCACGATACGCCCGTCGCGCCGCTTCCCCAGATGGTGCACGTTGATACGTCAGCCAAGGCAGGCGCCAAGCACGTCTACACAGTAGTTGCCTTGAGCGTCGCCGGCGTGCCTTCGGCAGCCTCCTCGCCGGCAACTGTAGGGTGAAGGATGAGCCTCGCACGACAGAAGGATCGTTCCTTCCCTTCATCGTGCAGCCGTTGAGCGAGGGAGTTCATCGAATGTGTCACGTAATCAGAATGGCGTGCTTCCTTAGAACCCCAAGTAGCGTTACCGGCGCACGGATTTGAGGCCGGCTCAGCAGGCGGCACGGCACGCAACGGCCGTACACCAGGGACGCGCAATGTATTGCTGATACCCGCCGCGACCAAATACAGAAATGCAAGATTCAGATGACAGTGGAGACGTGAAGAAGCATGCCATCCAACAGCCGCCAACGAGCGTGAATACAGGGAATCAGGATGTGGGTCATGAATAGGAGAAAATTTCTCGCGTCGGGCGCGGTATTCGGAGCGGCATCTATCTGCCCCAGCGGCTTGGGTCTCGGTATCGGCTCGACGCAAAAGGACGATAGTGCCTTTCAAGCCCGTTCGAATAGCGCGATGTGGGATCATGACCGTTGGAAGCCGTGGGTAGTAAACCTCGCTAACGACGATGTAACTCATCTCTCGGGATACAACGCAGAACTCTCGGGCAATGTTCGCCTCACATCCGCCGAAGACGTCGAACCACGCAAGACGCCCTACGGATTTGTGGGTCCAGACGATGGGTTGCGATGGACCATCGCGGTTCACAGGCCTGATTTATATCAAGTTGCCGTGATGTATCATCCTGGCGAAGAAGATAATCTTGGATCGCAGATCATAGTAACCAGCGGCGATTCGACAGCAAATTGCCTTGTCCATGCAGTCAAGACAGGGGTCTGGGTCGGAGGCCCGCAGGATCGGCCGTCCTTTAAACGAGACTGGTTGCAAGGCTTACTCAAGCTGCGCACCGGCCAGAACACCGTAACTCTGCACGCGATTCCAACTGAGCGACAGGTGGAACTGGCAAAACTCGATCTGGCTCATCCTATCGAAGGTTGGCCGAAGAGGAGCCTGCACATCCTGGGCCTGGAAGTTGTCCACTCAGGCGTTCTGCTTCAAATGGAAAGGGGGGCTCAACGTCTTAGGAGCAGCACAGACTGGATGGTAGAGGGGAAGTACGGATTGTTCATTCACTGGGTTCCGGAATCCTATCCCCTGTTTGGAACAACTCCGGCGTGGCAAAGATACCAAGAAGCAGTGAATCAATTTGATGTTGACGCATTTGCCAAGATGGTGAGCGCGACGGGAGCTGCATGGGTTGTTTTCACCACAACCCACGGGAAATACTATTTCCCAGCCCCATTGCACGCAATGGATGACGTGCTTTCCGGCCGCACTTGCAAACGGGATCTGATTGGGGAGATAGCCGACGCCCTAGCGAAACGAGACGTACGCCTCATGCTCTACTTTCATCCTGGCCCCGGCCCATCGGAAGACCCGGATTGGGCGAGAGCAGCAGGGATCAGCCCGATCGACGATCAGCAGAATATCCGGGTGATGCTGAGCATGTACCGCGAAATCGGTAAACGGTACGGCTACCGCCTAGCCGGTTGGTTCATTGACGGCGGAGATGCCTACTATTGGAGGAATTTCTCGTTTCGCAGACTCACGCTCGATCTGAAAACAGGCAATCCATCGCGTGTAGTCACCTACTTTCAGTGGCTGTTTCCGGCCTTCTCGCCGTATTCAGGTGACTTCATCTCAGATATCGTGGACTTTGGCGCACCGCTTTCTCCACCATTTCCGCGAGAATGGTTGCTGCCCGACGGCCCCTATGCAGGATTGACGCCGCAGTACAACTTCACCCTCGAAGACACTTGGTATCCCGACAAACCAATGAATGGAAAGTGGGCTCCGCCAATCTATGCGACGGGCATGTTGGTCGATTACTTCAAGAAGATGGCTCGAGTCAAGTGGCCGCTCACGATCAATATCGTGATCACTCAGGACGTGACGGCAGACCAGCCTTTTGTCAACCCTGCTTCTCTTGAGGAAATGGTTGCGATAAGAAAGACAATTCGCGGAAACTGAGCTCGATTTCTGCGCTGGTTGACTTGGCTTCGGCCTGATTCGCGGCGCAGCGGGCTCGGCGCGCAGGACGAAATCGAGGCATGGCCGGAGCGGTTTGTGACCTCCGCGCCACCAAACCGCGCTGCATCAGGAGGAATGCTTCATGAACCGAAGAGAGTTTCTAGCGTCGACAGCAGTCATTTCGGCAGCGCCGACCTGCTCCGTCACTAACGGTCTTTGCCCCGTCATTGCATCCTTTGCGAGCTTGATTGGGCAAACCTCCGCAGATGTTGCGTCTCTCCCGCCGGTACTTCCCCAGGCAAAAGAAGCTCTCATCCATGGACTCACGCCATATATTCGTCTATATGGAGCAACAGCGGCGGAGATCGGTGGCAACGCAAAGCTAGATAATCTGAAGATCTCTGTGAACTGCAAGGATTCAAGCAGGATTAAGTGGAACGTAACCGCCCCGGAAGATAGTGAGTACGACCTGTTCGTTTCGTGTGCTGTTCCCGGTCCCCACTTTCACCTGGAAGTTGCCTCGGGCCCCAGTTCAGTTAAATCGGATCTAAAAATAACCGAAGGTGTGTATCGCTCAACCGAGGATGGCTGGTATTTCAATTACGACAGAAAGCGGCTCGATGGCAGGTTGCATTTAGCCCGCGGAGTAAACCCAGTCACACTTCAAGTATCCGGGTCTGACACGGACGAAGTGGTCCACTTGCGATGCCTCGAAGTTCTTCCTGTTTCGGCGAATGCTGAAGTAACTTCGGCTGAGCAAAGTGCCCGCGCGCATCGAGCGAGCACGGACTGGTTTGTCAAGGCAGGGTACGGGACCATGTTTCATTGGACAGATTTTACGCAGCCTCGGGATGGCATAAAGAAAACCTATCCGGAGGCTGTCAACGCCTTTGACGTCGACAACTTTGCAAAACTGATAGACGAGATAGGGGCAGCTTACGTCATCTTCACTCTCAACCATGCCCATCCGCACTGCCCCGCTCCCATCCAGTCCTGGGAAGCCGTCCATCCGGGATGGACAACACAGCGCGACTTACTCGGTGATATTGCAAATGCTTTGGAAAAGCTGGGCGTCAGATTTCTCCTTTATATCAACTCACCCGTTTTGACGAAGCTTGGCGGCATCGGAATGACTGGTTTGTACAACCTGACCTGCAGTGAGGAGCAATTCACCGAGATCCACTTGAATGTTCTTAGCGAAATAGGCGCGCGATATCGGGACAAACTGGCCGGCTATTGGTTTGATTCTTGGTATCAATCGCTGGCGGCTTACCCCGATGTTCCGATAGAGGCAATCTACCGTTATTGCAAGGTTGGAAACCCAGGCCGGATCACTGCCTTTAACTTCTGGATCTTTCCGGTTTTGACTCCATGGCAGGATTACTGGGCAGGCGAGCTCAACGCTCTTCAGAATCCATTTGAGTCTCGTTACATTCAGAAAGGGGCTGGCACAGGATTTCAAGCCCACGGGATGGTATCCATGCTGCCTTCATGGGTTCATAGCGAGACCGGCCCGATTCCAGCGCCTCAATTCAGCGCGGAGGACTTGATCGCACACGTGAAGGCCAATATGGAACATCAAGCCGTCACGACGATCAACATCGGAATCTACCAGGACGGGACGATTGAGTCGAGTTCTCTTGACATGATGCACCAACTGCGGCGCGCAGTTAGAGAGAGGTAAGGGAAGTGATGGCGCCGCTATCAGAATGAATTTGCCTGCTACTCCGTCTGGACTGTATGCGAAGGTAGCGGCGCTTTGTAGGCGAGGATCCGTCTGGCCCTCAAATCGAACGCCAATCTTTCGGTCTCATCGAATGCTAGTTGACGAATGCGTCATCCGCACACACAGCGGCCTCGAAATGCGATTCGGAAGGTAAGCTGAAGGTCGGTTGATGGCGACCTCCTCACCGAACCCTGCGATCGACCTCCAAGACCCCGTGTTAGGAAAGACGCAAACGCAACAAAGTGTCAATCGGGATCCTATGTAGGGCATCTATCTAAGCCACTTAATCTACGATTACTTAAATAGGTGGCTCCATCTGTCCCAAAGCAGATCAGTTCGTTTGTGGAAACCTGGTGAAACCGAGTGATTCTGAGTGCTTTTGATTGAATGGCTTACCGCGAATGAGCCGGCCCCGGTTGATCTTTGTGGTTCTTGGGCGCCTTGAATGGCCTAATTTCGACTACAGCGATGGATTTGCTCGTGTTTTTAGACAGCCGGTGCGGGCAGAGAAGCTCGCATTGTCTTTGGTCGGTTCCGCAAGCACTAGAAGCCATCTCGGGGGAGCATCATGAGGAATTGGAAAACACCTCTCCAAGCAATCGTCCAATTCACAAGATGATTCGTCAAATATATTATTTTCCGTAAAACAATCGGGCCTCAGGTCCCTTTTAACGATCTCGCCGAGACTTTGGGCATCCCCCAAGACCTGCCAATCCATTTGGCCGCACAAAGTTATTGCCGAGGGTCGGTTGAATCCGTATATTGAATGCACCTTGGAGCGCCAGCAGGATTTGGGAATGAATCGGAAGCCACTTCGTCGACTCCTTGGGCCCCGTTTGATGAGCCATGAAGTCGACTGCCGTAACGAGGATTTTTGTTGGCCATGGTCCTGAAACGATCCGCATCGCCTTCGGAGTGTCCCTTTGGGGATTTCTACAGCCGGTCTGGCGACGAGCTCACATGGACCCACTAGGTTTGTTTGTCACCATGCTTACCAAAATGCAAAATCATAAAAGAAGACGCACCGATTTAAGGACGGAATCAGGGGAGCTGGCTCTGGCGCTTATGATGCCCAAAATTGCGGCCCCCCGTGCCGCCTCGACCGGCAAAATGAAGGGTCGGGACGGCGCGCCAAAAGATGCTTTGAAGCTCGAAATTCGTTGCAGGGCCCGGGCCGCAGCGGGCAACGATTCGCCGGTGAGTTACCCGGAAATGCTCGCGACGTCTTATTCCCACATGGCTGTTGAAGATGTCCGCTATGAATTGAGCAGACTGTTCTCTAACCTCCGTGGGTTTTGCTCGATGGAACGCTCATCGGATCGTAAATCCAAACAACCAAGAGTGAAACTGCTCGCTTAACCAGAGGAGGCTGAAATTGTGTCCGGTTGCTCCTAGTGTTTTTTCCCCTCGGGGTGTGTATGCGCCTACCATCACCGCCTTTGAGAAAAACGAAGATGTGAGCCTGAGCGGAACCCGTGCCTTTGTCAAGTTTCTGCTTATCCAAGGCATTCAAGGTCTGGTCCCACTGGGCAGTTCCGGCGAACCGCTGGCCCTAACCATGGATGAGCGGAAGGCCGTACTGGATGCCGTGGTAGCAGAAGCGGGCGGCAAAGTTCCAATTATGGCCGGTATCGTCGAATACAGCACCAGGGCTGCTATCGAGTTAGGTCAGCATGCAAAGGCAGCGGGCTGCAAAGGGCTCATGGTGATGCCTCCGTATGGCTTCCGGCCGCCGAAGCGCGACGTTTTCGATCACCTGCGGAGAGTACGAGAGACGGTAGGGCTCCCTGTGATGCTTTATAACGTGCCGGGCACAAGCGGGATTGACCTGATGCCCGAAGAGATTCAACAACTGGCCGAGGAAGATGTCGTACAGTCGGTAAAGTGGTCGACCGCTGAAGTTAGCAGAGTCCGCGACACCAAGCTTCTTTGCGGCCCGTCGTTTCCCGTATTTGTCGGCAACGATTTGATCGCTTTCGAGGGGCTGGCAGTTGGCGCGGACGGATGGATCAGTTGTTTGCCGATGATCGCTCCCGGACGCGCGGTGAAGCTATACCAACTACTGGCAGTCGAAAAAAACCTGAGCGAAGCGCGCGAGTATTTCTATCCTCTGATCCCTCTGATACGACTCGTATTTGGAGCGGTCTCCTCGTCCAATAACGATCCGCATTGGCTCGCCGTGACCCGAGAATCGGCTCTTTTGCGAGGAATCCCCGTAGGCGAGAGTCGCAAACCTCTCTCTGCTATTTCCCGCGAGCATGCAGAACAACTGAGGAAGCTGCTTGTGGGTCTAAATGAGATCTAGCGCGCGAGTCCTGAGACCGGTCCGTTCCGAACCGGAAGCGAATGCTCTTAGCATTCCCCATGATGTACTAACCCATTGCGCCGGGCGTTTCGCACCCGGAGGAGAATCGAGCAAGTCAATCGCTGTTTCGATTTTGCGTTTTTGACGGGCCTTTTTTGCCGGGCCGAGCGCCGGGGTGAAATGGCCGACTGTAAGGATGAGATGGATATCAATCTGAAGAATCGCACGATCCTTGTTACCGGCGCTGCCCAGGGTTTGGGGCTCGGGATTGCCCGGCGGCTGGCGGGTTCCGGAGCCCGGCTGGTTCTCGTAGACCAGGATCCGATTGTCGAGGACCGGGCAACCGATCCGCCCCTGTCCGCTTCGGCGATCGCTCTGGTGAGAGATTTGGCAGAGCCGGATGCTCCGCGCGATCTGATGCGCGCGGCGTTGGAAAAGGTAGGCGTGTTGGATGGGCTGGTAAACTGCGCCGCCTGGAGCTTTCACAAACCTTTTTCCGAAACAACGGTCTCGGAGTTCGACCGGGTTGTTGCGATCAATCAGCGAGCCCCGTTCTTTCTCTGTCAGGAATTTGCCAAAGCGCTCCGCGACGGCGTTGCCGATCCCTGTATCGTCAATATCTCCTCAGTGAATGCTCTAATCGGAAATCCGGGGTTAATTGCGTACGCGTCCACCAAAGGCGCCTTGGTCTCTATGGGACGAGCCATGGCTGTGGAGTTAGCGCCGCGTGTACGAGTGGCAACCATCTCCCCCGGCGCAGTTCTTACCACAAACACAGAAAGCTTGATTGCCGAAGGCCAGATTGTCGTCCAACCCATGCTGGACCGTTTCCTGGTCAAAAGGTTCATCACAGTCGAAGAGGTTGCCGATTTGGTTGCTTTCCTGTTTGGTCCATCGGCTATCTCCATCACAGGATGCAATTGGATTCTTGACGGCGGACTTACCTCGCGGTGATTGCCGCCGGCCCACCCCGACCGGCCAGCGGTGCAATCCGTGGGCATGTGACTTATTACTGATCCGGCAGATCGGCTATTCGTGGCATTTTTCGCGATAAAGTGGTGCGGACACATTTGCCGGTTGCAACCATTCTTCGGCGAAAGGGCTGCGTTGGCAGATTGCTCGTCTCTTGCATCACGAGAATTGCCTTAGGGGTCATCGAATGTCTTTTTCCCTCGATCCAATCGATTGGTGCATTTGCCTCGCAGCGTTCGCTGCGAGCATCTTTTTGGGGCTCTATTTTGCGGTTCGGAAGAAGTCGTCCACGAACAGCAGCCGCTTTTTTTTGGCTGACCGCAGCCTTACCTGGCCGCTGGTCGGCGCATCTCTCTTTGCAACCAACATCGGGGCGGAACATCTGGTCGGGCTTTCGGGCGATGCCTATCGATATGGACTGTCAGCCGGAACCGTGGAACTTACCACGTGCTGGTGCCTGGGCTTTGCGGCCGTGTTCCTGTTTCCCTTTTACATCCGCAACCGAGTGTTTACGACTTCGGAGTTCCTCGAAACGCGCTATCATCCGGCAGCCCGGGTTCTATTTTCCGGGTTGATGCTGGCGATCTCCATTACCACCAAGTTAGCCTTCCATCTTTACGCGGGCGCGCTGGTGCTGCGCGGACTGATCGGTTGGGATGTGATGACCGTCGTCTGGGTTATGGGAGCACTTGCGGCGTGCGTGACGGTGATCGGCGGCTTTGCGGCAGTCGCATACACCGACTCGATTCAGACCGGAATTATCGTTCTCGGCTGTACCATCATGGTGCTTACCGGACTGCATCGAGTGGGAGGGTGGCATGAACTCGTCCTCAGGGTTCCCCAGGCGGTGCACATCGCGAAGCCGTACAGCGACCCCAATTATCCGTTTTGGGGCGTGATTCTTACCGCGATATACGGTGGCACGTTCTACTGGGGTGTGGACCAGGTGAATGTCCAGCGCGTGCTGGGTGCGCGGGACATTCAGCAGGCGCGCTGGGGTGCAATGTTTACGGTTCTTCTAAAACTCTCGCCGGTGTTCATTTTCGCTTTGCCGGGAGTTATTGCCTTGGCTCTCTTCCCAGGCCGGGACAGCAAGATGACGTTTGTAACTCTGCTCAACGACCTGCTACCCGTTGGAATGCGCGGATTGCTTCTTGCCGCGCTGCTCGCATCTCTGATCGGCTCTACGCTGTCGGTGATGAATTCGATCTCCACTCTAGCGGTGCGCGACTTTGTTCTGCACTTTCGTCCGCGAACCAGCGAGCCGGCTCAAGTCTTTTGGGGAAGACTGGCGATCGTGGCGGCGGCGCTGCTCGGCATACTGGCCGCCTATGCTGTATTCAAGACACCGGACGGGCTGTACAAATACCTGCAGGCCGTCAGCCTCTACCTCGAGTTGCCGGTTGCTCCGGCAATTGTCTTTGGCATCTTGACCAAGCGCGTGACCGCTGCCGGCGCGCTGGCCTCGGTTTTAGTCGGATTGGTTTTCAGCATTGTCTTTGTGACGGACCAGTTGGCGGGAGCCCATGCGGGCAGCGTGCTGTTTCCTTTTCTTCATGCCAATCCCCTGACGCTCAACTACACCTATCGGGGGTTATGGGGGTCCATTATCTCCACGATCACGCTGTTCACCGTGTCCGCGTTCACGAAGAAAACCGATCCGGCGAAGCTTGACCGGCTTACCATCAACTGGAAAGGCCAAGCGGAGCGCTTTCGCGGAATATTCGATTGGCGTTTGCAACTGGCAGTGTTGACTGCAATTACGGTTGTCTTGTATTGGATTCTTTGGTGAGGATGTAGGGTTGCGGGCAGTGGAGAACTGAGGCCAGGTGAATGGAGATGTTCTCCCGTCAAAGAGTGGCTTCAGTTTGTCTCTGCGGTTCGAATGCGCTAAGCGGCGTTGGATCCAAAAATGGAGAGCGGTGAATGAGTAAACTACGTAGTTCCGCCTGGTATGGAAGAAATGATCGCGATGGCTTTTCGCATCGAAGCTGGATGAAGAATCAGGGCTGGCCTCACGACGTGTTCAGTCGGCCGGTGATTGGGATATGCAACACCTGGTCTGAGCTGAACCCCTGCAACGCGCATTTTCGCGAGCTTGCGGAATGGGTAAAGCGAGGCGTGTGGGAGGCAGGCGGCTTTCCTCTCGAATTTCCCGTGATGTCGCTGAGCGAATCGCAATTGCGCCCGACCGCAATGCTGTTTCGCAATCTCGCCAGCATGGACGTGGAAGAGTCGATCCGTGGACATCCACTTGACGGGGTCGTTCTGTTGATGGGATGCGACAAGACCACACCATCCCTGCTCATGGGAGCCGCCTCGTGCGACCTGCCTACCATCGGCCTATCCGGCGGCCCGATGCTGAACGGTAAATTCCGCGGCCGCGAACTTGGCTCGGGTACCGGCGTATTCCAGATGATCGCGAAGGTTGGCGCAGGCACGATGCCGGTCAGCGAATTTTTCGAGGCCGAGAGCTGCATGAACCGGTCCAAGGGCCATTGCATGACGATGGGAACGGCTTCAACCATGGCCAGCATGGTCGAGGCGCTGGGCATGAGCTTGCCCGAAAACGCCGCCATCCCCGCGGTCGATGCCCACCGTAACACACTCGCGCAAATGACCGGCCGGCGAATCGTGCAGATGGTGCACGAGGATCTTCGCATTTCGAAGATTCTGACACGAAGCGCAATGGAAAATGCCATCTTCAACAATGCGGCGATCGGAGGGTCGACCAACGCGGTCATACACCTGATCGCGATTGCGCGGCGCATTGGCGTGCCGCTGAACCTTGATGATTGGGACCGCCTGGGATCCGGGCTTCCTTGCCTGCTCGACTTGCAGCCTTCCGGCAAACACCTCATGGAGGACTTTTACTACGCAGGGGGGCTTCCCGTAGTACTGCGGGAATTGGGCGAGGCCGGCGTGCTGCATCGCCAGGCTTTGACCGTGAATGGCCAGTCGATTTGGGAGAACGTGGCGAACGCACAATGCTGGAATCGGGAAGTAATCCGCACCTTCTCAGAACCGTTCAAACCTCATGCCGGGATCGCGGTGCTGCGCGGTAATCTTGCGCCGAATGGAGCGGTCATCAAGCCGTCGGCGGCGAGTCCCCACTTACTGCGGCATCGCGGGCGCTGCGTGGTCTTTGAAACGATTGAAGAATTCCACGCTCGGGTAAATGACGACAGCCTGGATATCGATGAAACGTGCGTCATGGTTCTCAAGAATTGTGGACCCCGCGGATACCCCGGCATGGCGGAAGTTGGCAATATGCCGGTACCGGCCAAGTTGTTACGTAAAGGCGTTACCGATATGGTCCGGGTTTCGGATGCGCGCATGAGCGGCACAGCATACGGAACAGTTGTGCTTCACGTGTCTCCTGAAGCTGCCGCCGGTGGACCGCTGGCGCTCGTTCATTCCGGCGACATGATGACGCTCGACGTGCCGGGCCGCCTGATTCAACTGGAGGTGGATGACGCAACTTTGGATCAACGCCGCAAGCACTGGACACCGCCACCCAGTCCGCAACGGGGATGGGCAAAGCTCTATTTCGATCATGTACTTCAGGCCCATGACGGAGCCGACTTGGATTTTCTGGTGGGGTCGAGCGGTGCGCCCATTCCACGAGACTCTCATTAATTGGTATGCCCGCTGCACTTGATCAGCGAGTCCGTTGATTGTCTTGTGGGAGGCTATAGGCGTAGAGACCGTCGCCCGCGCCGAACAGAATCCACTGCTTGCCGTCAAGCATGTAGGTGATGATTCCGCCGGACTCGTTGGCCGTCAGCTCGTGGTGCCAGAGAATCTGGCCCTTGTCCGCCGTGTAGACAATCGCGTTCTTCTGATCGTCGCCCGTGATCAGCAGATTGGAGGCGGTGGTGAGAATGCTCGGCCCCACCGTGGTGGGCGCGCTATTCAAGTTGAGATACTCGTGCTTCCACATGTCGTCGCCGGTCAGAGGATCAATGGCCTGCAGAACCCGCACCGTCCGGCCGATTCCCGCTCCGGTGCCGCCGTAGCCGGAGGGCTCGGCGCTATCGTCGGTCAGGTAGTAGATCGCCTTTCCTTCTGTCGAATTCACGTAGAAAAGACCGGTCTGCGGATCGTAAGAAGGTGCGGGCCAGTTGCTGGCGTTCAAGATGTTGATGGAGCCGCCCACCGAGGGATCCTTATCCGGGATAGGAATCGGCTCGCCCTTCGGCGAAAATCCCGAAATGTAGTCGAGCGGAACATACGGCTTGATCACGAGACACTCGCCGGTTACGCGGTCCAGCGTGAGAAAGAAGCCGTTGCGCGCCGCCTGCGCGAGCAGCTTGCGCGGCTTGCCGTCCACCACGCGATCGAACAGGATCGGGGCCGTTGTGTTGTCGAAGTCGTGCGTGTCATGCGGCGAAACCTGGAAGTACCACTTCAGCTTACCGGAATCGAGATCGAGCGCGACCACCGACTCCGTCCAGAGATTCGCGCCCGGCCTCCCCTGGCCGGCAAAGACGGGATTGGTGTTGCCGGTGGGCCAATAGAGGAGATTGAGCTGCGGATCGTAGGTGCCCGGCATCCAAGTCATGCCGCCGCCATGCTCGGCCACGGACTCCTTGGGCCACGTCTGCAGGGCCGGATCGCCCTTGCGCGGCGTCGACCACCAGGTCCACTGCAGCGCGCCCGTCTCCGGATCGAAGGAGTCGAGGAAGCCCGGCATGTCCATCGCGTCGCCGCCCACTCCCACGATCACATGATTCTTCACGATCAGTGGCGCCGAAGTGGAGAAGTATTGTTTGCGCGCATCGGCGTAGTTTTTCTTCCACAGCTCGTTGCCGGTGGTCGCATTGAGAGCGATCAGCCAGTTGTCCGGGGTGAGGAAGTAGACATTGGTCTTCCAGAAGCCCACCCCGCGCTGGCCGACCAGGTGTCCTCCATGGTCAACCCAGTCGTAGTGCCACAACTCCTTGCCACTGCGCGCGTCGAGAGCCCAGAGATGATCGGGGATCGTGATGTAGACAACCCCATTTACCAGAATAGGCGTGCACTTGATCACTGGAGCTGGAGCGCCGCGCTGCGCCCCGACTTCGGTGATCTTGTATACCCACTTCCCGGTGAGCTGGTTCACGTTGGAGGGGGCAATCTGGGTCAGGGAGCTGAAACGCTGGCCGCTGTAGTCGCCATTGAATGTGGGCCACGCCGAGACGGCCGGTGCGCCGATGGAGTTTGGATCCAGATTTACGTCTGAAGCCTGGAAAACCGGGGCCCCGAGCCCAGCAAGAACGATTGCGCCGCAGAGCGTATGTGCGAATCTCATTTCAGGGTCTCCAGGTAAGCCGTGACGTTGTGCATATCGTCGTTCTTGAGCGTCATAATGATCGCCTGATGAGCAGCCAGCGGATCTTTCATCTCAACCGTTATGCCCGGACCGCGGTCAATGGCGTGGGTCTGGCCGGCGGTGTCGACCAGGGTGATGCGAAAGTCGCTAACCTCGCGCACCCGGCCCGAGAGGACGCCGCCATCGGGCATCTTGACCGTTGCTGTCACGGCCAGCGAATTGTCTGCGGGCCGCAAAGGCCAGATCCAGCTCCGCTGGAGCAGGTCAGGCGAGCGGAACCTTGAGCCGATGTGCGCGAAGGTCTTCGTCGAATGGCACGACATGCAGTTTGCCTGGACGTAGGCCTGTCCTCTCTCCGCGTTGCCTACCAGGATATTCAGCACATGATAAGTCCCGCGGTTGGCTACGTCTTCGACCTGCAGGTGGATGAACTCCGCGATGTCCTTAAGCTGATCGTTGGTCATCGTGGCAAAGGAGGGCATGCCTTTTTCCGGACGGCCCTTGCGCAGGAGGGGAATGAGGTGCTCGCCGTGATCGTCGCCAAGAACCACATCCGACGTGATGAGACTGGGGCTTACCGCGCCGCGCGCCTGCGGACCGTGGCACAAGGAGCAGTTCTGGCGAAAGAGCGGTGCGCCGCGCGACGCCGCGGCCTTGTCCGGCTCCGGACCAAGGCCCAGGAACGCGCGCGTCGCTGCGGCGCGCTGCTGCGGCGTCATGTTCGCGTAGGAAGTCTGTCCCTGCGGCCCTGCGGTAACGCCGTTCTGCGTGCTGCCGCCGCTAACCCCTTCCTGACTGCCGGCCAGGACGGAGAGGGCTAGGGTTCCTCCCGCGAGAACAGCCATCAACATCCGACGGCACATTCAATCATCCTTTCGGGGCCCGTTGTCACACGGAAGCGCCTCGCCATTTCAACCTAGGAATCGCCGCACTTGCGCGAGCCGCGGCGAGGCCGGTTGCGTCGAGCCGGGACATGCTTCTGGACAATCGATTTGCCAAACTTCTTCGGCGTGGCCTGGCTTGTCAAGTTGCAAGTATAAAACATACACTTCTCCAGGGCTTCTGGCGCGAACACTACTCGGTGCGCTATCCCGATCTGAACGGCGATCCCAACTATATCGCCAACCAGAATCGACAGCCGGACCAGGGCTGCTCCATCTCGGTCGACATCGCGCCGCAGGGGACGATTACGGTCGCCAACGACCGCAACCGGTTCCGCAAGGTGTATCACGCCCGTGGGATGTAGGGCGGGCCGTCGGGCGGCAGGACCGGAACCGGGGCAATCCCGTTTTCCGCAGGATTGCACCGCCATAGTATGATGTGGCTGCTATGTGGGGAAGACTTCTTTTTTTAGCCGCGTCGTTGGCCGTTCCGCTGTTCGCCGCGCCCACTGGCCAGGCGCCCGGGGGCACGTCTCCGCAAAGCGCGGAAGACCATCTTAACCTCGCGAAACGCTATCTAACGGAAAAGAAAACCGACATGGCGATTTCCGAGCTTAAGCAGGTGGTCGCCCTCGATCCCGCCAACGTCGAGGCGCAAGGCAATCTGGGAGTGCTGCTCTACTTTCGAGGCGACTACGCGAGTGCGGTCCCCAATCTGCGGGCAGCCCTGAAAGCGCAGCCCGATCTCTGGAAGATTCAGGCGCTCCTCGGAATGGCGGAGAACCTCGCAGGAGACCGGCAGGCGAGCCGCGACGATCTCGAGACTGCCTTTCCGCATCTCGCGGACCAAAAGGTGCAGCTCGACGCCGGCGGCGTCCTGATCGATCTCTACTCCAACGGCGGCGATCTCGACAAGGCCGCATCAATTGTGGCGGCGCTGCTGACCTTGCGGCCCACAGACGCTTCCCTGCTTTATCTCTCGTATCGCATCCACTCCGACTTGGCGAATCGCGCGATTTTGACCATAGCCATAGCCGATCCCGCGAGCGCCGAGCTGTATCAGGCGATGGCCCGGGAATTGGCGAAGCAGGGACAGACCGACCAGGCGGTCGCCGACTACCGTGAAGCCATCCGGATCAATCCGCGGCTTCCTGGGGCGCATACCGAGCTCGGCGACCTCTTTTACCACTCGCAGGACGTAAAGCTGCAGGCCGCTGCGGCAGGCGAGTTTCAAACGGCCTTGGACGTGAATCCGAGAGACGAGAAGGCGGAGCTCGCAATGGGCATTCTGGCAGCGCGGCGCGGCGATGTGAACAGCGCTTACACGGACGACTCGCGCGCCCTGCAGCTGGAGCCGAGCGACAGCGATGCCTGCACCGAGTTAGCCAAGGTTCTCATCCAGATGGACCGCAAAGACGAGGCCCGGCGGCTGCTGGAACGCGCCGTGCAGATCGATCCCTCGAACTACGTGGCCCACTTCCGCCTCGGCACGTTGTATCGGCAGCAGGGCAAAGCAGACGAAGCGAAGCAGCAGGTGGAGCTCTATCTGCGCTACAAGCAGATGCACGAGAAACTCGAGAAGATCATCCACGACCTGCGCGTGGCCTCCGCTCAAGATGCAGCAGATCACGAGACCGACTCCCCGCAATGAATGAGTTGCCGGCCGTGCCGGCCGCAGCAGGCCTCGCTTGCCTATTTCGATGCGACCCACGACCGGGTGAGCCGCGTCTGGGTTTATCGGGTTCGCGATCGAGAGCGGAAGTCGGGCAAGCGGACCCGTTTCCAGATCGGTGGCCACCGCCGTTCCCGGGTGGCTGAGATGGAGTCTGTGCTGCGCGCCTGGATCGAGCGAGAGCCCGATCTTGCCTTGTCGGAATTGTCCGAACGGTTGGCCAAGCAGGTTGTTTTGATCAAGCCCGGTGCGCTGTGGCGTCAGTTGAACAAATGGAATCTGACCTTCAAAAAAAACCTGCACGCAAGCGAGCAAGAACGCGAGGACGTGCAGCAGGCGCGGCCAGCGTGGGTTGAAGCATTGCCAGGGATGGATGTTGAAAAGCTGGCATTCATTGATGAAACACGGACATCGACCAGCATGACGCGGCGTTGCAGGCGCTCCCCAAAGGGTAAGCGCTGCCTCGGCTCAGCACCGCATGGGCACTGGATGACGACTGCCTTTGCCGGTGCCCTGCGCCGCCGCCGATTGACCGCGCCGATGGTTATTGAGGGGCCGATGGAGGGGGAGTTGTTTTCTCGCTTATGTGCGCGGATTCCTCTGTCCTACCTGCTTGAGCTTTCGTCCTGGGGCTGGTTCTTCGCGCTTGGAGGCATGGAAGCCGCTCTCTTTCCATGGATCACGGGGCTGGTTTCGGCAGGTTTTCATTGGCTCAGGTGTGGCTTACTGGTTCCATGCGCTACAGGGCGAGCGATGCTGGGTTGATTTCGCCGATCTACGGCCACGTTCATGCGGAAAATGCGCGAATAGGCGGATAAATGAGTAGTTCAATAAACAATCGTCTGTCTATGTGAATTGGAGCGGCGTTTCCATTTGACCAAAACTGCGCGAGGCATGTACTGGCCGTCATCAACAGTCCAATAGGGGAAAATGGGCAGAAAATGAGCGGATATGTCTCGATTCGCCTTGACGTCGGGACTGTTGCAAGTGTCTAATGAACGCAAAACGAAAAATGCTTTGGGGTTAGTTAAACGATTGTCTACAAACATCGATGTGGCACCTAACCGGGGCAGGAAAACGGCGCGGAACATCAATTGAGGTCGAGGACAGACAGCCGTGAGAACAGGATTCTCCGTCTGATCGATTGGGGGCATTCCGGGTGATTGGTGGGAACGGCAAAGCCCGTCTGATCCGGATGATCCGGGCGATGGCTGAGGGTTCTCCATCGCAAATGACAACGGGCGCGGGGCTGTAAAATCAACCGTGAACAATTGCCAGAGAAATCACGCGGTGAGATGAAGGATTCCGCAAGCGAGAAGAACGCAAATGACCGCGTGAAACCGCGGGTTCATCAGACAGCGAGCCTGAAGCAGGTCGCTGAGCATCTGGGACTGAACCCGGCGACGGTTTCTGTGGTCTTGAACGACGTACCTGGACGCTCGATTCCGCAAGCGACCCGCGACCGGATTAAAGCTGCCGCCAAGGCGATGAATTATCTGCCGAACCTGCTGGCGCGCTCGCTGCGCAGCCGGCGGACACTGACGATCGGGATTTTGGTGCCGGAGCTGGGCGACGGTTATCACACCCAAGTGATGGGCGGCATCGGCGATCAGCTGATTCAGGCCGGGTATTTTTATTTCACGGCACATCACCGGCACAAGCGGAACCTGATCGAGGATTACACGCAGATGCTGATCGGGCGGGGGGCGCAAGGACTCATCGCGATCGACACGCGGCTCGAGCACCCGGTGTCAATTCCCGTGGTAGCAGTAGCCGGGCACCGGCATATCGAGGGCGTGACGAATGTCCTGCTCGACCACGCACGCGCTGCGGAACTGGCGCTGGGGCACCTTCACTCGCTGGGCCATTTCAAGGTTGCATTCATGCGTGGCCAGCCATTCAGTTCAGACTCGGATGAGCGCTGGAAGGGCCTGGTCGCAGTTGCCGAGCGCCTCGGCCTGGAGGTCAAGCCAAAGCTTGTGGTGAGCCTCGATCGCGACATGTCGTCGCCAGAGTTGGGTTACCCGGTGGTGCAACAACTGCTGGCGAGCAAAGAACCCTTTACAGCCATCGTCGCTTTCAACGATGTTTCGGCCATCGGAGCGATTCGCGCGCTGAAGGACTTCAATCTGCGCGTTCCGGAGGACGTCTCGGTGATCGGCTTTGATGACATCAAGGCTGCGGCATTCACCCTGCCGCGCCTGACCACGATCAATCAGCCGCTAGAGGAGATCGGCAGAGTGGCAACGCAGAGCCTGCTGAATCGCATACACAAGACGGTTCCGCCTCGCGATGAAATCATGGTAGAGCCCGAACTCGTAGTGCGCGAATCCACCGGACCAGTCAAGAACTAATTACCGTCACGGGAGATCTCTTGCCGGACAAAGCCATATCGCCAGGCGTAGCCCCGGCGCCTCGCTCGATCTCAACAAGCCGTGGACTGATGAGCCCGCGTGAAGGTAGCCTGGAGGGCAGCATGTTAACCCAATGTGCATACAGGAAACCCCTTCAATTCGACAGGTGGGTTATGGGTCGTTCGGAGCGTGTACAGGGTCCGATATGGACCCGGAGTGAAACATCCAGGTGCAGGAACGGACGCTCAAAATCGGAGGGGATCGCCGCTCGCAGTCGGCGCGGAGCGAACTCCCGAGAGCGCGACAGACTTCTTGGCGGTTCCTGCGGCTGGAGCAGTGGCCCCAGTCGCCTCACAGGGCTGGTGGGCCGAAGGTGACATTCGCAAGTGCGTGAGCAGAGCACCTCGGATGTCCTGAGGAGCGGGACTGAGAATCACCTCCAGGAGAGCTCGGTGATGATGCAGCCGCCATTGATTCAGCTCGAAACTTCCGTGTTCGAGCATCTTGTGGGCAAAGAGCACCGTCGTCAGCGTCTCCAGCGTTTTCACTAAATATGGGTTGTCCGACAGGCTCCAAACCGTGCGATGAAACTCGAGATCCATTGCCGCAGACCCGGCCAGCTCACCCTTCCAGGCCTCCATGCGGTCGACCAGGCTCGTCAACGCCGCAGCCGTTTCGGCGGTGATGTGCGCGCGTGCAAGCTTAAACGCTTCCGTCTCCAGAACCAGGCGGACGCCGTTGATCATCTGGGCGTCTTGTTCAGACAGCCGCGTGACGAACATGCCTTTCCCTTTGTGGTTGGTGACGAATCCGGATTCTTGTAGCTGAAAGAGGGCTTCGCGGACCGGAATGCGGCTGATTCCAAACTCGCGCGCGATCCTGCTCTCGTTCATACGATCGCCGGGCCTGTATTTGCCGGAAAGGATTGACTCCCGGAGGCTCTGCACCAGGTAGACTTTGAGGGTTGAAGGAGTAACGGTCCTCACTTTTCGGCCTCCATGCTGAACCTATCCCATAGATCCCGGCGAGAAGGACACAGAGGCGGGCTCTGAAATTATTGACACGTCAGCCACACTGTACTTAGTATACATCGGTTATCGGTTCCACCCGAACCTGTGATCCCATCCTAGTATGGAGGACCCGTTCCACATCCGCTGCTCTCCCGTACAACGAGAAGAGCCCGCAACGGACGGCCGCGGGCGACAGACCAGAGAAGGACATCTATGCGCGCGAGCCGAGCCCGGTACGGAGTTGTCGCGCTGGCGATTGGGCTGGCAGTCCTCTCCTATATGCAGCGGGTAGCAATCTCCGAGGCAGCCGGGCCGATCTCCCATGAACTTCACATACCCAAGCAGAAAATGGGGCTGATCTTCGGAGCCTTCGGCCTCTCCTACTCC
Organism: uncultured Acidobacteriaceae bacterium; assembly: GCA_963770555.1. GTDB lineage: Bacteria > Acidobacteriota > Terriglobia > Terriglobales > Acidobacteriaceae > Telmatobacter. Next base: position 994,340 of record CAVYQC010000004.1, on the reverse strand, counting down.
CTCTTCGAGATTCCCATGGGCCTTCTCGGCGATCGGCTGGGCGTGCGGCGGGTTCTGCTGCAGATTGTCCTTGCCTGGTCGTCTTTCACCGCGCTGACCGGCGCGGCGTGGAATGTGCTGTCTCTCTATGTAATCCGCTTCCTCTTCGGAGCCGGCGAGGCAGGATGTTTTCCCAATCTCACGCGCATGCTCAGCGGATGGCTGCCTGCCCGCGAGCGGGCAACCGCCCAAGCCCTGATGTGGGCCTGCACCCGATGGGGTGGTGCGGCGACTCCACCTTTGGCTCTCCTGCTCATCACGCTTGTGGGGTGGCGATGGGCCTTCGTCGGTTTTGCGGGTTTGGGCGTGATCTGGTGCGCCGTGTTTCTCGTCTGGTTCCGCGATGACCCCGCCAGGCATTCCTCGGTCAACGCAGCGGAGTTGGAACTGCTCGAAACATCCCGTGCGCTCACCGCACATCGCCCCGGCGAAACTCACTGGCTCTCTGTGTTGTTTACACCGCAGATTGCAGTCTTGGTCCTGCAATACTTCTGCTTTTCCTACGTCTGGTACTTCTACATCACCTGGCTGCCGACCTATTTGCGCGAAGCGTGGGGCCAAAGCCCGGAGCGGGTTGCGGCGCTGGCCGTGCTGCCTCTACTCTTTGGCGGCTTCGGTTCGCTGGTCACGGGCTTGGCCCCGCGCCGCCTTCCGCGCCGGTGGGTCGCCTTCTGCGGCTTCCTCGGAACGGCGATCCAGCTCTTCGCTTTCATGCACATCCATGCGGTCATCCCGGCGATGGTCACGATGGGAGTCGCAAGCTTCTCGAGCGACCTGACGATGCCGATCTCGTGGGATGCCTGTTGCCAGATCGGAGGTTCCTATACGGCGACGGTAGCCGCGGCGATGAACATGTTGGGCAATCTTGGCGGCTTTATCGCGCCCGTCATCGGCGGAATCATCCTGCAACGCACTGGTGGGAACTGGAACCTCGTGATTGATACCATGGTGGGCGCAGCGATGGTGTCGTCGCTATGCTGGCTCTACCTGGACCCAGAGAGCGCACAAGAGCAAAGGAAGCAGGGCGCTGGAAATGCTGCGGCACAAATCGGCGCAGAGAGCCAGTGGCGCTGATGCGTGGCGGCCGGCGCTCCCGGGACAAACAGGAGACAACAATGAAAGTTGATCTGGCGGGTCGTGTTGCGGTTATCACCGGGGGGAGCCGCGGTCTGGGCGAGGCCATGGCGAATGCGCTCTCCGAGGCCGGCGCACATATCGCCCTGGTGGCGCGGGATAAGAAGCAACTCGACCGCGTGCGCGAGGCAATCAAGGAAAAGGGGGGAACCGCAGAGTCTTTCACGGCCGATGTGACCAATGAAAAGGATGTGGCCAGCCTGGCAGAGGCCGTAACGCAGCGGTTCGGTGCCGCGCAGATACTGATTAACAACGCGGGATCGAATCTGCGCAAGAATCTGATCGATTTCACGCTCGAGGAGTTTCGCGGCGTGCTGGACTCCAGCCTGATCTCGACATTCCTGATCTGTCGAGCCTTTGTGCCTGGGATGAAAGGCTCCGGCTACGGCCGCATCCTGAATATGACTTCGATCATGAGCCACGTTTCCTTACCTGGACGCACCGCGTACTCCTCCGCAAAAGCGGCCCTGCTGGGGCTCACAAGGGCCTTGGCCTTGGAGCTTGCCGGCGAAGGGATCACTGTGAACGGAATCAGCCCCGGCCCCTTCGGAACCGAGATGAACGCGGCTGTGATGAATAACCCCGAGGCGAACGCACAGTTTTTGGCCAGCCTGCCGGTGGGCCGCTGGGGAAAGATCGAGGAGATCGGTGCGCTGGCCTGCTATCTCTGCTCAGAGGCGGCCGGCTTCATCACGGGTACTGATATTCTGATCGACGGCGGCTGGACCGCGAAATAGGGCTTCCACGAAGTATGGCGCTCCGTGCCCGGCCCCATCGTGCGCGCCGGGAATCGAAACGCAACGGACAGATCCGTCCCCTACGACCAGTGCAGGGTGTAGACCGAGTCGGCAGCCAGGCCGAGATCCACGGCGTTCGCCCCCATCACGAGCTGAGTGCGCGTCTGCTGGCCGGTGTTCGCCAATACCACAACGGAGCTTCCGTCTGGATTACGGAAACCCACGTGCGACACGTTGCTCTTCGAGGTCTGCGCCGCGCTGTCGCCCATGCCATCGGTCTGAAACACGTTGGCCCCGCGCCGAGCGTGTTGTCGATACGGCCGCGCATGGCGGCTACGAGAGAATCCAGGTTGAAGTAACCGAAGCTACATTCTTCCCGTGGTCTTTTCCTCAAGGAAAGACGTCCCCGTGCAACGTTCGGGAAGCGCGCTGTTACCCGGACAAATCAAAAGGGCGGTGGCCGAAACCCCCGCCCTTTGGCCTATTACTGAAAAACCACCCTCGCGGTTTAGAAGGAGAACCGGGCCGAGAGCTCAATCACTCGACCGCCGCCGTCGGTTCCTGTGATCTTACCGACACTGGCGTCACTAAAATTGGCGTGATCGATTTTGCTGTCAGGATCGCTGAAGGCCGGATGGTTGAAGATGTTGTTCGCATCCATCCGAATCTGGACTTTGCCTCGCTCCCATCCCGGCATACTCAAACTCTTGGCCAGTGAGAAATCGAACCACACAAAATCAGGCCCAACGAGCGAATTTCTCGGGTTGGTGCCGAAGGTGTCAAATGCCGGCGATGCGTATGCTTGCTGATTGAACCACGAGTTGATATTACCCCCGGAACCCGGACTCCCAACCAGCTTAGGATACCAAGCCGCCTCACCATTGCCATCGACGTCACCTGAGCCCGCCAGGGAGCCATCGTTTGCAGGGTCGTCCATAATCACCGTAAATGGACTTCCCGACTCGGCTATGTAGTCACCGGATGCCTCCCAACCGCCCAGCACCGCATCGCCTAGAGCCGAGCTTAGGTATTGATGTCCCTTTCCGAGTGGTACGTTATAGAGCACCGTCCCCTTGAGGACGTTTGGCCGGTTAAGATTCGACCTCGCATAGTTGGCCGAGGGATTATAGGCGTCCTGATAGAACGCGTCTCCGAACTGTTCCCCCCAGCCGGAATCGTCCATGTCGTCCTTCAGGATGGACCATGTGTAAGCGACTTCGGCAGCCAAGCCATGGCCCATTGGTTTGTGAAGCATGAACGACGCCGATTCGTAGTTCGAAATGCCATTGTAGGTGCCGGTACGCGAGCCGCCGGAACCAACACCGATGCCGGCGAACTGCGGGTACGGCCGGAACGCCTGGCCCTTGCCGAGGTTGGCCGCGGAAAGCTGGTTGACATCGGACAAGAACATCATGTTTTCCCAATGGCTGCCGACGTATTGCGCCTCTGCCACCATATTTCCAGGCAAACGATATTGCACGCCGCCCATCCACTGCCAGCCGTTCTGAATTGGCAGGTCGTAAGGGGTAAAGGGGATGACTCCGCTTCCCTGGGGGCTTGCGGGGGTAATGTAAGTAAGAGGGTTGGAGGCGGCAGCGCCTTGAATAATTGGCAGAGTCCCAAACCCATCCTGCGATAGCTGCGCCACCGGTGCTGTCCCCGAGGCGCCAACGGATGTACTGCCAACGGCGCCTGAGCCGAAGCCCATCGGTCCGCCCACGGTGTCCTCGCTCCATAGCGAAGCGTATTGCCCCACGCCGCCGCGCACCACCCACTTATTCGTGGGTTCCCAGGCGAATCCCAAGCGAGGCATCACAGCGGTCTGGTTCTCGTTGCTCTTATTATGCGCTCCGCTCTGGCTTGCAAACCAGAGCGAGCCCAACGGGTTGATAGCACAAGAGACTCCGCAGGGGTTGGGGGGGCCAAGCGGATTGGTGTAGGAGCTGCCAAGCGGATCGGCAAGGGTCGGGTCAAATCCACCCGCATGGTTGTACTTTTCCCACGATCCGCCATGAATTTCAGCCCGCACCCCGAGGTTGACGGTCAAGTTCGGCCGCAACTTCATGTCGTCCTGCGCATAGAACGAAGGATTATTGGCCCGCATGTAATGTTTCGGTGTAGTGTTTGTATTCCATGACTGCACATCTCCCAACAGGAAGTCGGTATATCCAGATTCCGAGACCGCGGGATTGCTGGTGGTGAACTGACCGGAGAACCCCAGGGTTGCGCCGTTAATGCCGCCCCATGGCGTCGAGTTATCCTGCTCCATCAGCACCTCGCCGCCAAAGTGCAGGATATTCTTGCCCTTTATCCAAGTGAGCGAATCCGCGGCAAGGAAGCTGTTCTGGATGAAGAGCGCCTCCGTGCCGGGTTGGATAGTCGATTGGTTGCCGGTTCCATTGATGTTTATCTGGGGCAGGACATCCGCGGTAGAGAACTTCAATCCAATCTTGGCCGGGATACCCATGCCCAGAGACTGTTGAGCAAAGTAATCCGCCTCCCGGTTAAACGAAAAACGCGCTTCGTTGACCACGTTCGCACTGACGGTCCACACATCCGAGAGCTGCCCGTTCCCGCCGTCGCTCGAATTATTGTTGCAATTGACCGGGCAATCGGGACTGCTGGTAGACACCACGAGCGGAGCGTAGCGCTCGATGATCGAAAAGTCGATGCGGTTCTTCGGAGTAATGTCGTAGTCCAGTCGCCCAATCTGCTTGGCTAGGTCGCCATTGCCAGGCCCGAGGAACTTGTAATTGTTTGACAACACACTGTTTCCTTGCTGGCCGGCAACGTAATAGTTGCTCTCGATGGCTTTAGCTACCGGATCGAAATCGCCCGTCGGAATCACCAAATCGTTAGCGGCGTTCCCAGGGTCGGCGGTCGAGCACTGAGCGACATCGGCAGCGGTTCCAGACGTTAATGGCGTGAGCGGCCCGCCAACAGGACTATGGGCAGCGTCAAGGGTCAGAGCATTTCCAAAGAGCTTAGGATCGAAACAACCTGCGATCATGGCTGCTGTTGGCTCTGAGGTCGTGTTGAACCCGCTGTTGGGGTTTTTCAACTGTTGATAGTTGTAATAGAAGAACATTTTGTTCTTGATGATCGGGCCGCCTAGCGACCCGCCGAAGTAGTTGTAACGCACCTTCGCTTTGGCGCCATTGTTGAAGTAGGATCTCGCATCCAGGTCGTCGTTCTGGATGTAATCGTAAGCGGAGCCGTGAAATGTTTCGGCCCCGCTCTTGAGGATGACGTTGAAGACCGAACCGCCGCCGCCGTATTGGGAGGGAGCGTCTGTGCCAATCACCTTGAGTTCGGACACGGATTCGCTGATGCCCTGGTCGGTGTTGGCGCTATGCGGCAGCCAGATCGAGCCGCCGTCGACCAGATAGCTGGAGAAGTAGGGCATGGTTCCGTTGATGGCCTGAGCGAACTGGGGGTCAGAATTAGAATTATTATTGCCACCGCTCATCTGGCCATTTGTCACGCCAGTAGCGCCGGGGATCAGCTTCAGGAATTCTGTGTAGCCATTCGACGGATTGGAGTTCGGGAGTTCGCTCAACTGGTTCAAATCCAGAGTGTCTCCCACCTCGGCATCCTCCGTCTTGAGCAGAGGAATATCGGAGGCATTCACCTCGACCACTGCGGTGGCCGTCCCAATCTTTAATTGGGCATCAACGGTAATGATTCCGACTTGAAGCGGGATCCCGCTGCGCTTGTATGATTCGAAGCCGCTCTTGCTGAATTCAACCGTGTAGCTTCCGGGTAGAATCGAATTGGTGTCGTATAAGCCGTCGTTATTCGTCACGTACTTAGTGACCACGCCGGTATCGGTGTCCGTGACGGTGACGTTTGCGCCGGGCACCACCGCGCCGGTCGAGTCGGTCACAGTGCCGCGAATATCACCGGAGTTCGAATTTTGCGCGCGAACCGAACTCGCCAACCCAAGCGCGAGCCCACATAACATCACCATCCAGCTTCGCCTGATCATATTCCTGCCTCCTAAGGCGCCCTTGCATTGAAAAACGTCAGGATCGATAACCTGACTCCGGCGCCGCACCCATCTGTGAGGAATCACTGACTTAAGGGAGTCAGAATTCTTAAGACAAACGGTTGTGTTATGCACTTAATCCACTTGTTCTGAACTGCGGGAGCGATTAAAGCACGCCAAAAGATAAACTGTCAAGGCGAAAATTGTATACGATGTGCAGACTCGCCCCTCCGGTGGGCACTCATAGCTCAAGATTCGCTTTAAGCGGATTTTGGGGATGACGGGAAGAACCGCGGGAAACGTTGGCCCGTTCGGGGCCTTGGCCGTGTAGGATCGCTAAAGCATGTTTCAAAAATGGTTGAGCATCGTTTGCATGAGAGGCCGCAGGGCCTGAAGCCCGCTGTTTTATTGGGCTATTTCGGCACGACTAAAGTCGTGCCCTGATACAAAACCGGCTTTTGAAACACGCTGTAGTCAAATAAATCGCGTCACTTTTATTGTTGGAGAGCACCCCTGTTTACTTCATGCGGGGCAGACCCCATATGTCTCCGCAAATAGGCATTGCACCCGCATGAATACCTTGAGGATTCCCTTGCTTGAAACCGTTTGGAACCTATCGACCGGCCAGCGCCGAATCGAAGAAGCGCACCATAATCTGTTCAGCTTCCCGGGACTCGGGCAGGTTCGGGTTGTACCAGAAGCAGTGATTGAGTCCTTCGAAGACCACAAGCTGCGCATTGACCCCGGCGCGCAGAAATGCACGGTGCAAGATCGTGGTATCGCTTAGCAGCATGTCGCGCGTGCTGGTCACGAACAAGGTGGGCGGCATGCCGTGCAGGTCGGCAAAGATTGGTGAGAGAACGGGATTCTTCGGATCGGCCGAACCCACATACGCGGCCAGCCACTGCACTCCTTTCGGCCGGGTGTCTGGAGGACCAGAGAGGCCGTGCACGCCGTAGATGTACTGCGAATCGCCGGTCTTTGTGAAGTCTCCCCCGCCGGAAAAGATTCCCAGCGCCGCGGGCAGCGGCAGTCCAAGCTGCTTGATCTGCAGGGCGGCTTCGGGCGCGAGAACCGCGCCCGCCGACGATCCATAGATGGCGATCTTCTCCGGCTTATAGGTTTTGAGCAATTCTTTGTACACGGCGACGACATCGTCCACCGCAGCGGGAAACGGATGCTCCGGCGCGAGCCGGTACAGGACAGCCACTACTTTGGTCTGCGTCAGGTTGGCGATCGGAATGGATTCGATCAGCGAACCCGAGTCGGCCGTGAAGCCTCCGCCGTGGAGATTAATCAGCACGCGGTCGGCTTTGTCGGGCGGTATGGTCAAAGGCGTGACAATGTGTACTGGCACGCCGGCAATCGTAGAGGACGCGATATCCACCGGGTAGTCGGCCCGATAGATCTCAAGCGCCGCCTTCTTGTGGGCGTCCGAACGGATTTGGGTAACGGAGCTCTTGTCCGTGACCTCTGTGCCGGGGTCTTCCGGCACAAGCGAGGCCCGGGCCTCAGGGCTGATCGTCTCAGGAACCGGAACGACGCGCGTGATGTAAGCGGTGCCGTGGTCATCGATGCGGCTGGAGACCGCCGGCTCAGAAGAAGCGGCAGTTGTTTGCTGGGCGAGCAGAACCTGCGACGCCAAGAAGGCAGCCATTGCTCCACAAAAACACAATCTCATGGTATCTCCCTCCCGCCTACTGCGCGCACGAACCGGAGCGCAACGGCATCAATCGGTTGAATCAGCAGCAAGTCTTAGAGGATCGCGCCGCCCATTGTCAACGCGAGCTGGAGCGAAAGTGAATGCCTGCTGCACAACCGGCTCGAAGTGCAAGCGCGAATCTCTCCGCTTCTCGAGTGCCCAATTCACCGCCGGCATGCAGTTTAGCGGATGCGCGGCGAGGAGCACGGTGTTGACAAGGTCTCGAGCGTGGATTAAGACTGCATTCGCAGTTTCTCCATACCGGCCGCCTGATTCTCCCTTTCAGTTTCGTCGAGAGGGACAAACGATTTGCCTCCGTCTTGGACGACGAAAGCGATTACGAAACGCATCGAAAACTATCCCGAGATGCATCCCGGAATGGAAAAAAGAAAGAAGGGACATTGAAAGAGCAAGCAAACCTTCCCGACTTTGGGCTCTCCCGCGCGCCCGGCATCGGCCGCCGCGATCTGCTGCAAGGCGCTGCAGCTCTTTTGGGAACAGCCTTGGTTTCTCCGCGCGGAGCTGCGGCGCAAACCATCCCGGAGCCGCCTGAAGCGGAAAAAAACGGGCCCGTCCGGTCCTCTGTCATCGCATCGGATGAGACCGCGATTGCGGAGACGGTCACCGGCAAAGTGCGTGGCTATATCCGGGAAGGGATCTTCACCTTCAAAGGCATTCCTTATGGGGACACCACGATCGGCAGCAGCCGGTTTATGCCTCCCCGCGCTCCTTCGCCGTGGACCGGCGTCCGCAGTTCGATGCACTACGGCCCTGTCTGTCCGCAGGCTCCGCGCGGCGCCTGGAGAGATGATGAGGAGTCGTTCCTGTTCGACTACGAAGATGGCTACTCCAGCGAAGACTGTCTTCGCCTGAACATCTGGACTCCCGGCACCCAAGGCGCGCGCAAGCGGCCGGTCATGGTCTGGCTGCATGGAGGCGGCTTCGTATCGGGCTCGTGCCAGGAACATCGCGCCTATGACGGCGAGCGGCTGAGCCGGCGGGGTGACGTGGTCGTGGTTTCGCTGAATCATCGGCTCGGCCCGCTCGGATTCCTTAACCTGGAAAGTTTTGGCGAACGATACGCAGCCTCGGCCCACATCGGCATGCTCGATATCGTCGCCGCGCTCGAATGGGTGCGCGAGAACATCGGCAACTTTGGCGGCGATCGAAGCAATGTGACCATCTTCGGCCAGTCCGGCGGGGGCGGCAAGGTGGGCGCTTTGATGGCCATGCCGGCCGCCCAAGGGCTGTTTCATCGCGCCATCGTCCAGAGCGGATCGTTCCTGCGCGCGCTCGTGCCGGAACGGTCGGAGATCTTGACGCGCGCCGTGTTCAACGAGCTCAACCTCAGCCTGTCGCAGGTAGACAGGCTTCAGAGCGTTCCATTGCAGACACTGATCGCAGCCGGCGATGCGGCGCTGCTCAAGACCCATCCGCCCACGCCATTGGTCTGGGATCGGGTGGCCGATATTCTCGGCTGGGGACCTGTCGTGGATGGCAAGTTCCTCCCCCATCATCCTTTCGATCCTGCTGCGCCTGCTATCTCGGCGCAGGTTCCTATGTTGATCGGCACCACGCTCAACGAGTTCACCACTTCCTTGAATCACCCCGAGTATGAAGCGATGACAGTTGAGGAGGTTAGCAGGCGGCTGAACGACATGTATGGCGTCGACCCCAAGCGCATCCTCGAGGTCTTCCGCGCCTCGCATCCCGGCGCAAAACCCTTCGACCTGTTTTCGCTGGCCATGACCGCGCAGGTCCGCCAGGGAGCCGTCGTCCAGGCCGGATTGAAGACCGCGCAGGGTACGCCCGCGTATCTCTACTGGTTCCAGTGGAAGACACCAGTGCTCGATGGCAGGCCCCGCTCCATCCACTGCATCGATCTTCCCTTCAGCTTTGACAATACCGACCGCTCGGAGAACCTGACCGGGGGTGGCCCGGTTCCGCGTGCCCTGGCGGCGCAGGTAAGTGAGGCGTGGATCCAGTTTGCGCGCATCGGCAATCCCAACCACGGTGGCCTTCCAAACTGGCCGGCTTTCTCGGCAGCTACCTGCCCCACAATGATTTTCGACAAAACATGCACCACGCAGAATGACCCCGATAAGGCCGAGCGGCAGGTCATTCAACGCACCTGAGAACACAAGCAGGCCGTCGGCGCACCCATTGCATCGCGAGCCGATGGACCGACGCGCACCAACATGATGAGCCCATCGCCATTGGCGCGCATCCCTACTTCACTATTCCCAGCCAGAACCGTGCCCAGGCGCGGATTCATATTCCGGCGGAGACGATGGCGGTCATCACCAGCTATCAGGAGGAGCACGCTACCGGAGAACTGAAGCCTGGGGGCGGAACGGCCTACGATTATCGGGCTCCGAACGGGGTCGCGCTCGACGATCGTGCGCTCGACGACAACTTCTCTCACCTGCAGCGAACCAACGGCGCTGTGGAAGTGAGATTGATCGATCCCGAGGCCCACTACGGCATCGATGCCGAAGGCCTGTCGCCGGCGATCAAGACGGTGCGGGTGTGCTCGCCGCAAGGCAAGAATTTTGTCGCGGTTGAAGACCAGTTCGATTTCGTCGATCCCTTCGGCAAGGAGTGGAAGGGCATGGACGCCGGCATGGTGACGCTCCGCCCCGGCCATTCCACCACCTGGGAGATTCGCCTGCGCCTGTTTATTCCCGAGCTACCTCAAAGCAGGTGAGGCAACTTCGACGTGCTCTTCGATTGATGCGCGGGAGTGCGCCTTGCCATGCGGGATCGGCAGCGGCACGGGGCGGCTCTCGAGAGCCAGGCTCGAAAACCGCTCTGGGCTTTTGTACCCGGCACGCAGGTGGGCCAGAATCGCCTCTTCCGGCGACTCCGGCGAGATGCCTTCGATCACGTTCAGGAGCGACCGGTGATGGCCCAGAATCCAGCGCAGACGATCGTCACTGATTCCATCCAGAGCCCGGTGCGCAAACAGGATGGGAGAGAGCGTGTCGAGGCTCTTCTCCAGGTAACGGTTTCCGCTGTAGTGCCAAATGGCGCGGTGAAACTCGAGGTCGAGTTCCGCGGCCTCAAGCTGCGAGCCGCTCTGCCAACGCTCCATCGCTGTCACAAGGCTGTTGAGGTTCCGTGTCATCTCCGCCGAGATCTGGGCCCGGCATAGCTTCAAGGCCTCCGCCTCCAGCACCAGGCGGACGCTATTGATCTGCTGCGTGTCCCGTTCGCTGAGGTTATTGACGAACATGCCGCGCCGCGGCTGGCTCACGGCCAGTCCGCGCTCCTCCAGCTGCATCAGGGCCTCCCGCACTTGAATGCGGCTCACGCTGAACTCGCGGGCCAGGCTCGTTTCGTTGAGCCTCGCGCCGGCCTTGAACTTTTGCGAGACGATCCCATCGCGGATTCTCTCAACCAGAGAGGACTTGAGCTCTGTCCGTGATGTGCGGTTCGATCTCGCCTTGACCATGCGCCGTTCCGTTGACTACCTTTGCCCGCTTCCGTTGCGTCGTAAAGATAGGCGCCAAACGCTCCTGTCTTTGCCGCCCGGCCAGAAGCTCAGGCACGATGGAATCAAGAGTATAGCGAATCGCCGGCACTGTCACCCATCCTGCGCGAGAATCGGGTCTGGAAAGCCAAGCCTTCGCTTTCCATGTTGCTGGTGCCTTTGCTGGCCGGTCTTGTTGACACTTCTCTTGTGAATTTAGTATACAGACCGGATTGCAGGAACTTTCATGCCGACAAACAAGCAACTCGGAGCGTTCGATGCGCTCCGGGCAGATTCCATCGGATCTGAATCCTCGGCCGGACTGCCCATCGCCCCATCCTTTCGCCGCTTCAACCGTTTGCCGGTTTTCTCGAAAAGTGCCCATCTCCCTCTCGTGGTTCTCTTGGTCGTTGCATCCTTCACTGCGATCCGTGCGACCGGGCAAAACGCCACAGCGCCGCGTCCGTGGGGACAGAATCCCAACGGGATGCATATCTATATCTGGGCGGGGCTAAAGTCCCACCCACCGGGCCGTCATGATTATCCCCAGTTCCTCGCCGACTGGAGCAAGCTGCTCACCGAGCACGGCGCCGTGGTGGATGGAGCGCTCCATCCACCGAACGCGGCCGATCTGGCGCATACGGATGTGATTGTCATCTACAAAGGAGACGCCGGTTTCCTCAGTGATGAGGAAAAAACGGTGTTGCACGACTATATCCAGCGCGGAGGCGGCATCGTCAGCTTCCACGACTCGCTTTGTGGTCCCGATCCGGCCTACTTTGCCACTCTCGTAGGCGCCGGCAAGAAGCACGGTGAGGTGAACTTTACCAATCCCGCGCCGGTTCCCTACACCGTCGTCGACAAGACGAACCCGATCATGGAAGGGATGTCGGACTTCACTCTCTTCGACGAAGCCTTCTATAACCTCACCTGGGCTCACGATCCCGGCGTTCACGTGTTGGCAACCGCCGTGATCGCGAATACTCCATGGGCAGGCAAGCACGCCGGTGAGGTGGTTCCCCAGATCTGGACCTACGAACACACGTTACCCGGTGGGCAGCCGGCGCGAGCGTTCGTGTGGATGCAGGGAGACCGCACCGAAAACTTCAACAACTACCAAATTCAGCGGATGTTGCTGCGCGGCATCGCTTGGGCCGCGAAGCAGCCCGTGAATACTCTGCTCGACTACGTTCCGCCTCCGCCCCCCGGGCTCACCGGCAACGCACGCTGGCCGCTAAGCAATAACAGCCGGTAACGGATGCGCCTTGAAAGGAGCGGCGACCCGCTCCATGGTTGCCGCTCAGGGCAACTTCGATAACCAGGAGATAAATCCGTGCAAAAGAACATACTGCGCATCGGCCTCTGCTATGCCGTCCTTGGTTTTTCGGCTGCCGCGTTCTCTCCGGCTCGGGTCCCAAGCGGCTATCGGGGAACGCCTTATCGCGACAGCCAATACTCCGGCGGACCGCAGGCAATCCCCGGACGCGTGATGTGCGCCTACTACGACTTGGGCGGCGAGGGAGTTGCCTACCACGACTCCGACTCCAAGAACAACGGCAGCGGCGGTCTCAATCCCGCCGATGGCACTTACCTGAATGAGTTTCGTATGCACGAAGGCGTCGATACGTCGTACACCAAGTATCACGACCAGATCGATAACAGCCAGTTCGAAGTTGTCCAGCCGCCCGTCAATCTCCTCTATGTGGGCTGGACCGTGCCCGGCGAGTGGTTCAACATCACCGCAGACGTGAAACACGCTGGCCGCTACACGGCTGACCTGCTCTACACCTCCAACCGCGGCGGAACGATCTCGCTGGACGTGAATGGCAAAGACGTTACCGGGCCGCTGACCATCGCTTCCACCTATAACGCCGCCGATCCGATTGCATGGCGGCAATGGCACCATTGGAGCGTGGCGCACAACCTGGTCAATCTCAAACTTCCAGCGGGCCGGAACGTGCTCGCCGTGCACATCCTCACCGAAGGCAATATGAACCTCGCCTACTTCGATTTTCATCGGGCCCGCTAGCAGCTGCCGATGGGGGCTTCCCATCCGGACTCCATTCACTCACCCGACCAGGAACCCCGCCGGGAACCTCTTCCCAAAGCTCAACTTGGATTCGAGAGAGCGGCGCTTCCCTGTCTCAATTCATCCGCAATTTGCGGTGCGCGCATCGAACTGCTCTCCAATTCGCGTCGAACCTGATCCAGGCTCGGTTGCCGATCTACCAAACAAAGGATGTGATTGAGTCCGAAGGCAGTGCGACTCTGAGGATCTGATCTCCGAGTCTGCAGTCTACCTGTTGCTCAGCGTTGTTGCTGTTGGTCAGCACCAGCACGCGGCTCTTATCTGGGTTCTCGGCCGCCACGTGGTCCACACCGGATAAATCTCCTGAGGATGCGAAAATACGTGCCCCTCTTTGAATGAGTTTTGAGTAGTGTGGAAACGCGAAGTAGTTCCCGCTATACGTGAGTTCCTTCGTCTTCGAATCGATGGAGACAAGTCCTCCGCGGCGCATAGGGCGGGGTGGATTGGTGATGTCTGGCCGTCCGTTTTCATCGAGGAGCAGATTCCAGACGCAGATGCACCGGGCCCAGTTCCGAAGCATACCCGTAAAAGAGCTGGACCATCTGGCCCAGTCCGTGCCGTAGGAAGGATCATCATGCCGGCGCTGCTGCTCCGGGTGTCGCTCCTCCGACGGACCAAACAGATGAGCCGGCGGTCCCCCTTCGGTGAAATACATGTGCTTATCGGGAAACATCTCATGTATGCGGGTCATTGCGTCCGGTGTTCCCACATACGAGTGCCACGCAACACCGTCCACGTACCTGGCGACTTGCGGGTTGCTCAATTCGTCGGCTACGCGGCCCCACAGATTGTAGTTGTGATCGAGAATCCAAATCTTTGTCTCCAGTGACGCCTTTTCGAGCGCAGGCCCCAGGTGAAGCGCGACAAACACCATTTCATGTTGCTGGGCCCAGATTGTGGCGGGAAAATGTCCGTCCTGGTCTGTGTCCACCTCGTTATTGACAGTAACGGCTTTGACCTTGATTCCAGCGTCCGCGTAAGCCTGAAGAAACTTGACGAAATACTGAGCGTGGGCCGCAAACCAGCGCTCCTTCATGCAGCCACCGAGCATCGAGCCCCCGCTCTTCATCCATCCAGGAGGACTCCATACGCACGAAAACAAATGCAGATCGGGATTAATCTGCTGCGCTTCGCGCAACGCAGGCACGATCCACGCCTGGTCTTGTTCGATGCTGAAATGCTTCAACTCCGGATCGGGTTCCGGAGTGTCATCGTAACTGTACATCTTCGTCGAATAATCGCTTGTTCCAATGCAGGTTCGACCCACCGAAAGGCGCAGCCCAGACGGCCCATAGAGATCTGACAAGAGTGCATGGCGGGCATCCGGCTCCATCAGGTGCAAAAGGTAGCTCGAGGCGTCTGTGAAAGCACCGCCGAACCCGAGAATTTCTTGATATGTCGTGGCGGGTTCGAGATAGATCGCCAGCGGCGATAATTCCTCACCGCTCGCCCATTGCGGCGGCGACTGAATCGGCTGGAATTTTTCTTGCGCGCTCGTTCTCCAGGCTTGCACTGGGCCCGGAGCTATTTGAGATTCCGCATACAGCGGTTTCGCCTCTTTTGCAACCACTGCGCCGCCAACCGATGCAGCGAGCTTGAGAAAGTCTCTACGGCTTGTGTTCAGCATCTTTTCCCCCGAAATTACAGTTCCCCAAAATCGGTACTTCAAGAGCAGTTTTCAGACCCACAGATCCGATGGTGCCTTAAGGTGAGATTCAGGCACATCTTCTGAACAGGTCCAGAAGAAGTGTCCCACAATCTGCTTAAGTTTGGCCTCGCCACTTTGCCAGCAGGCTCTTGAGACGATGGTAGCTCTCCCTGGGTGTGCCATCCTCCTGCACAAAGCCGTCGTATCCTCTTCCGTTAAAGTCCCAGTAGGTAGTGGCCTCTATCCACGGTTTGCTGTAGGCAATCGTGTAAGCAAATTCGACCCAATCGGCCTGAACCGATTCAGTGAACTCGTTGTGCCATGTCATCCTCTCTCCGCCGTTTCCGCCGCCCCAGAATGCATATTGTTCCTGACCGGGAAATGGCGCCACCGAACACGGAAAACCCATCTCGGTGACATGGATTAGTTTCTCAAAATGATTGAAGCTCTCAAGATCGCGCTCAAACTCCAGCATGTCGCGCCCGGAGTGATAGTATTGCAAACCGATTGCTTCATATCTGGCATCCGCGTCCCGCAACATCGATAAATAGTCGTATGGACTCTGCTGCCAGGGAGCAGGTCGCCGCTGCCATTCGGATCCCTCTGGGTGCTCACCCATGTAGTAGTCGGCCCACGTTCCCGTTATGTTGACGACGCGAAAGCACGTCGGATCCGCTTCATGCGCTGTCCGCAATGCCGAAACCGTCAGGTCTACATTCTCCTCGCGCGAGAAACCGTTCATACCCCGATTGACTTCCGGTTGTACGTGCGCTTCATTGATTACGTCCCAAATGTGAACACGATGACGATACCGGCTTATAGCTTGCCTCACGTGTTCAAGGCAATGTTGCTTCGTCTCGTCGTAGCTTAGGTTCTGCAACCATTTCGGGGTATTTTCCGGCTCAAGCCATATTCCCGGGTGTCCCTTCGGCAGAATCGTGGTCCCGATGAGAGTATTGAGCGCCGCTTCGAACACGGAATAATCGGGATGCCCCTTTTCGCGCTCGACCCAGCCTTCGTAAATTGGGATCGTTGTGTAATTGAACACTGACTCGAATTGATTCAGCGTGTCAGGATAGCCGGGAGCCAGACCGAAGCCGTTACAGCCAAAGAGAAACCCAGTCCGCGGCGGCCGGCGTTCAATCGCAGTCCTGGCTCGCGCGAGGACCAACATTTCTCCTGCCCAAAGCGAATCTCGCAGCGACTCCATCGATGCCCGCACCTGAGCCGTTCGGTCTGCTTCCGCAGCCTCCGCGCTTGCGAGACTTGACTGCGCTGCGTCGATGCGCTTCTGGGTCTCGGGAGAGATGACGACCCCTGATTGCCGGCAGTCCGCCTCCACCTTGCGCACGGTCGCCATGCGATCGCGCGCGAAGGCATAATTCAACACGATCGGGTTCGCGCGCCGCAGCGAGCGCTCGTTGTACCCCTCACCACCGTCGTCGGCGTAAACAAAAACCTGGCCGAAGCCAGGCACGGTCAAGGGCAACGCGATCCGAAAAGATTTGTCGGCTGGCGGCGTAAATCGAACTTCGCCTGGACCGGTCTCGAAGGGTACGGTGATTGGCCGCATCAGGGAGTCGCAGATGTGAAAGCGCTGCAGCGCGGTCGGCGGCAAAGGCTGTCCTTCTGCGCCGTACACCGAACATTGGATATCGCCCGAAACTTCGGCGAAAACAGGTGAAATAACAGGAGCAGAAAGTACCGCACTGGCTAGAGATATGAATTCGCGACGATTGCAGGCCATCTCGAAAATGCCCCTCCTTCTGGGCTCTTTGAGCTTGCAACGCCACTTACCGGCAAGCCCATCTCAAGTTTCCGTATAGAGACACTCGCGTTGTCCGTTTAGCTGCCTCGCGATCCCAACGGCATGGCCTGCTCACCCGATTCGGCACAATTCTCAAACGGCTTTGCAGTTGCCATTTCTTGAGAACTAATACTTATAGCAGGACAATCGATTGTGTGCAATAGCCTTTGTTCAATCGTCTTTGGACTTCTCGCCTGGTTCTTTGCCCAAGGCATGGGGATCGTTAGATTGAAATCAGGGGGACAGGATGCCGAATCCTGCAACGCGCGTGGCTGTGGGCCGCTGCGAAGCACCCACACACTGCGCATGTTTGTTGACGATTCACTATCCGCATCACCCACTACACGGTCTGACAGTGACCGTGGTGCGTAGATCCGGTCCGTTCGAACCACACCATGTTCAGATTGCTCTTTCGAGTGGGAATCAACTCGCAGTTTCGGAGTGGATGCTAGTGTCCAAAGTCTAAAGTTCGCCTCATAAATGCGATGTCATCCTGAGCGGAGTTTGGCTCGTTTTTTGAGCCAAACGCAGTCGAAGGATCTGCGGTTCGGGCATCTGACTTATGCAACGAACTTCCGATTCACCACGCTAGAACCGTGTCTTCGTGATTTCGTAACGGACCGAATGAATCTGGGTGCCCCAGGTCCCGTTTTTGGAACCTGGGATAGCACGAAACCTGATGGACACGGTACTAGAACCAGTCTCGCCAATGTATCTGGAGATTATCGCCGCCGGCGCGTGCAATCGAGCTCGAAAATATTTTGGTCCCACTGATAGTTCCCGAAATCCCCTTGCGCCTTAATCAGTAGAAGCGCCAGGAAGCCACTCTCGGGCGGCCGGAATACGGCCGAGGACGAGCGAGGCCCAGCTGGTGCTCCGCAAATTCAAAACCCTAAGGAGAGACGCTATGGCAGGCAGCAGCATTTTTCTGACGTTCCATGACACCGAGGAGCTTGGCCAGGTTAACGAGGTTCGAATACCGTGCAACGGGTTCAACTTTGATAAGTCAACCTACGGCGCGGTCTATCCGAATATCAACATTCAACGAGACCTCGACGGGATGTCGGCCACCCTGTTTCGGGCCGCCACCACGGGACTCGGGTTCGCTTGGGGGGAAATAGAAATCGACAAAGCCGGCGCGGACGGAAGGCCTGTACCGTGGAATACCATCACGATAGAAAAAGGCGAGTTTGTCTCCGACAATGTTGTTGGTCGGGCGGTGGGAAGCAAGTCCGAGATCCTCGTGTTGAGCTTCGCCGCGCTCCAGTTCGACAATGTGCACGACGCGAACGGGCAGACTACTCCACCGGACGAACAAGGGTGGTATAACGTCGGCAGCTAAGAGTCTCGTGAGCTATCGCATTCTCAGAGCTGGTGTATTCCGAAACCAGGAAGCGGGGTCGGCGCGACCAACAGGCAGCGGCATTGAAGTTGCGCGGAGGGCGGCAATAACTCTGAAAGCGCCGTAGGTGCAGAGTCCGCCGGCTACCGCCCTATGCCGTCTGCGCCATGGATTTCTTCGCCCGGAAATTCGCCGGAATCCGTTCCCGCTCTATGACCGTCCGCAGTTACTGCGCCAGCCGGCGTGCGCTCTGGGTGTCGGGATGGTCCGGTCCGAGCGCGCCTTGCAGATCCGCGAGAGCCTGCGCGCCGGCGGTACGCGCCTGTTCGGTCTTGCCCTCTGCCACCATCGCCCGTGCCTGCGCGAGGTACGCGCGGCCTCGCCTGCTCGATACATCGCCTGGACTCGCATCGGCGTGGAGCGCTGCCAGGGCCAAGCCTGCATCTGCCTCCGCCTCGGAAGCACGTCCAAGGGCGAGATCGATCGCCGAGCGGTCGGTATAAAGGCCTGGAAGAAGCGCACTTCCTCCATGGCCGGATTTCAGGGACACCTGGATGGCTGCGATACCCTCATCTTCAAGCCGAAGCGCGGCAGGCAGGTCATGGTTCTCCATGGCAATCAGGCTCCGCTCGCTGGAGATCGAAGCAAAGGCGTAGTGGCCCGGAGGCAGCATCTTGTGCATCCTCGGTTCGACCTGCGCGAGCATGGATTCGGCTCGCGGCAGATCGTGTTGCGCAAGATAGATTCGCGAGCGCTCCAGCAGAGATTGGCTGATGGACAGTTCGTCGCCCATCGCTACCGCCTTGTTGTATGCGCGCTCCGCGTAGTCTGCCGCCTGCGGAAGACGATCGAGCTCTCTCAGCACGTGTGCGTAATTGTTCAGCACGTTGGGCGTAACGGCGTCTTCCGTAGAATTGTCACGCGTGATGTCGATGGCCTGCCGATAGATTTTCTCCGCTTCGAGAGGGCGGCCGGCCTGATACAGCGCAAGCGCCCAGTTATTGTACAGAGCGCCTGCCGTTCCCGTTTCATCCCGACCCAGGGACGACAAGATATTCCCTGCGCGTTCAAACTCGGCAAGCGCTTCGCGATCCCGCCCTGCATCCCGGTACGCGGAAGCGAGATCGAGGGAATTGACCATCTCAAACGTATCCGCATCCAGAGGCGACGCGCGGAGGATTTGCTGGGCCATTTCCATGCGGCGCAACGCTTCGCCGGTTGCTCCCGCTTCCCTTGAAACCTTGCTTCCAAAGCGCAGGCAGTTGACCCGCGTGAGCGTGTACTGTGGTTCGTCTGGCAACCCCTGCAATCCTTCCTGGATCAACGCTTCGGCCCTGGCGAGATCTTCGCCGCGTGCCAGTTCCCATCCAAGCGTGCAAGCAGCAGAAGCACGGACGCCGGGATCGCTGAATCTTCTGGACAGTTGATAGGCGCGCTCAAGGATGGCCCGGGCCGGCGCGGGTTGATCTTGCGCGGAGTAGTCGCCGCCAATCCAAGCCAGCAGCTCGACCTGCTCGGGCGTCGCTTTTTGCTTCTCGACAATGCGCTGCGCACGGCCCAGCAGGTCATTCACCGTAAATGGCTTCCCCGAAGGCGCTGCGTCTGAGAGCAAAAAGTCGAGGAACTCATCGTGTTGCTCAGTGCGCACCAACTCGCGAAAGGCGATATCCCGTTCCGCGCGCACTCTGCGATCCTGAATCACGAGGCCGGCAACACCCGCCAGGGTCGCGACCAGAGCGGTTGCGGCGACCGCGACAGCGACGCGGTGGCGGCGCACGAACTTCGCCGTCCGGTAACCGAAGGAATCGGGTCTGGCGAGCACAGGCTTGTGCTCGAGATACCGCTGGAGATCGTCGGCAAAGGCCGATGCGGACGGATAACGTTCGGCGGGATTCTTCTTCACCGCCTTGGCAACGATCCTGTCGAGATCGCCGCGCAACTGGCGGCCCAACTTTTCCGGCGTGGTTACACGATTCGCAGCTGCATCCGCGGAAATGGATGAGGTCGATTCGGAGACGCGCCGGGGCTCCTCGTCGACAATCGACCTGATCAACTGAGCTGGAGAATGCGGGCCGGGTCCGGCCGGATGCTGACCCGTCAGCAGGAGAAAGAGAAGCACGCCCAATGCGTAGATATCTGTGGCCGTCGTGATCGTGCCCTCGGTAACTTGCTCCGGCGCGGCGAACTTCGGCGTGAGCGCCGCTCCCCCCTCAAGGGTGAGCTGAGTCGCGGAGCCGTCGCTGGTCTCGTCTGCGAGCACTTTGGCAATCCCGAAATCGAGCAGTTTGACCTGTGCGTCGTTTCTGACCAGGACATTCGACGGCTTAATGTCGCGGTGCACGATCAGATTACTGTGCGCATGTGCGACCGCGTTCAGCACCTCTAGAAACAGGCGGATGCGGGCATTGACGCTGAGCTTGTGCCCATCGCAGTAATCGTCGATAGGCTGGCCTTCAACGTATTCCAGAACCAGAAACGGTTCGCCGGTCGAGGTCAGCCCCGCATCGATCAGTTCGGCGATCTGCGGATGGGCGAGTTTGCCGAGGATCGCTCCCTCGCGCTTGAACCGCTCGGCGCTTGCCTGATCGAGCAGCGCAAGATGGATAAACTTGATCGCGGCCTTGCGCTCGAACCGGCCGTCGCAACGCTCGGCCAGCCAAACCGTTCCCATGCCGCCGCGGCCGATCAAATTCAGGATCCGATAGTGGGAGATCAGTTGGCCTTCGCGCGACCGGGACAGCGATGGCTCTTCCTCGGTTGCGATCGCGCGGGCGGCAACCTCCGCGGCCGGCGTTTCAAGAAAATCTCCGGCTCTCCGATGCGAAGTCAACAGCGATTTCACCTCATCGAGCAGCGCTGAATCTCCACCACAAGCCTCAAGGAGAAATGCATCGCGGCGCTCCGGGTCCACCTCCAGCGCCGACTGCAACAACTCATCCACACGTTTCCAAAGTTCGGATTTCATGGCTCTCACTGACAGTTCGACTTGTGAAACTGCCTGGCGGCTGCTGCCCTCAGGTTTTGGCAGCTTGAACGCCCGCGCCGCTTAATTCCCGATACAGCCAGGCGCGGGCGGTGCTCCAGTCGCGCATTACGGTGATGGTGGAAATCTTCAATACCTCGGCGGTCTCTTCCACGCTCAGACCCCCGAAAAAGCGCAGTTCGACCACTTGCGCTTTGCGCGGGTCAAAGCGCGCCAGAGCAGCCATCGCATCATCCAGCAGGACCAGGGCGGCGTCGCGATCCGGCCCGAATGAGGCCACCTCATCCAGAGAAATGTGTTCTACGCCGGCCCCCCGTTTCAAATTTCGCCGGCGGGCATGGTCCACCAGGATGCGCCGCATGAGCCGGGCGGAAACAGCGAAAAAATGCGCACGGTCATTGAAGCGCATGCGTTTCAAGTCCACCAGGCGCAGGTATGCTTCATTGACCAAAGCCGTCGTTTGCAGCGTGAGGTTCGCGCGCTCGCCTCGCATGTAGCGCCGCGCCAGCCGCCGCAGCTCTTCGTACACGATTGGAGTAAGCTCCTCAAGCGCAAGCTGGTCTCCATTGCTCCATCTCTGGAGCAGTGTGGTGACCTCGCTCTCGATCGGCGGATTCAAGCATGAAACCCCTTGCGGCAGCGGGGGGCTTGGCCAAGGAATGCCAGAGATTATAGCCGCCGGCGAACGGAAACGGCACTGCAAATTTTCCGGAGTTCGCTGATAGTTCCCGAGATCCACTTGCGCCTTGATCAGTAGAGGCGCCAAGAAGCCACTCTCGGGCAGCCCACGATGCTACGGCCCAGCACGAGCGAGTTCTCATTGGTGCTCCGCAAACGCAACCCGTAAGGAGAAACCTATGAGCTTCGCACCATCTCTGTTTGTCTGCTTCGCAACCTGGATGATTTTCAACCTCTGGAAACTCGCTTTGGCTCGCGCCAGGCACAAAACAAGTCCCAAATTGCCCGCGCCATTCGCGATCAGGGCCGGGGCCGCGACGATGGCGATGGCACTGTGCCTGGGCGCGAGCTCGACTGCCCAGGAAACGTCATCCACATCGGGCCTCGAGCCTGTTGCGAGCGATAGTTCGCCGGCTGTAAGTATAGTTATCACGCCAGACGCGATTATGGGCTTTGAGAGGCCAGGCGCCTGGGTTGCCGGTTCCAGCGCTGTAGATCCGAAGCTGAATGTGCAGTTGACTGGAATACGCACACAGGGAAATGCCGCCTACGCTGTCATCAACGCTCCGGCGTTGTTCAAGCTGGTCAGCCGTCCCGTCGCCTCATCGGCAGCGGCGCTCGCCGGTATCGGGAAGCAGGGGGCCCTGCTGCAATTGGATTTGCTCGTTCCATGCGGGACAAGCATCTCCACCTTAACTGAGGAAGGGAATTGCGGTCTGGCCGAGGACGGATTGATCGAGGGATTTGTGAGCTCCAAGTCAAAGGGCTTGAACCACGCTTCCCTCGGTAACATTAGTTTGAACAAATACCGTTCAGGAATCTACAACACCATCAGCTTCGAAATACCCCAATCGGTCAGCTCCGCACTTGACGATGCGACGTTTAACGACCTGACCTTCGAATTTGAAGTCAGAGCGCCGGACGGTATCTTTGCGGGAGCCTACTTTTTCGATAACCTGCGCGTCCATTCTGTCGAGCTGATTCAATCTCCCAACGGTGAAGCGCCACCTGCCGATTATGGAGAGTCTGTCGATTTCACCGTCAATGGCGACAAACCGGAGAAACATACCTTCGATGTGAACCCGGTACAGATTCCCAGCGGATTCCACTTGAAGCTGGGCACAGCCGGCGCGACCACGGTGCAGCTTGAGGGCGGCTTGGATTCCAGTACCTCGTTCAGTTGCCCCTATGTTCCCGACAGCAGCGATAAGTCCGGACAGTCCTACAAAATCCAGCCCTGCACCGGTGGTTTCGAGGCCGGAGACATCGTCAACGCCAACTGGCTCAGCCTCACCATTGAGGGCGGCCAGCCTCCTCAGCAGCTCTACGCACAGTTCGCGGTCCGTCCGTTGGGCGGCCTCACCGGCGCCGGTCTGCTCCCGCCGATGCCGACCTTCTGGGGCAATTCCGACACCTGCTCGCCGGCTCCAGTAGCGGGCAAGGTTGTGACAAACTCGACGAGCTGCTCGAGCCAGACCGCTCAGGCCAACTCAATCGTCACCAACTTCTTCAACCAGGCGAACAGCGCCCATCCGTCGCCAGGTTGGATTGTTGCTCCAGTACCCGACACTGCGATTCGTCATGGCGATGGCACTCCGACAAATCAACTCGCCGGCATCTCCGCGGTCGCGCCCGCCGATGCGGGCAACGACCTGACCTTCGACACCGGCGGCGATTTGAATCCGGGCGGCAGCTTCGACGCCTATTGGAAGCTCTCCGGCGATCTGGACCCGACGGCGGTGACCGGAACGGACGAGAATCTGACGCACTTCGACGCCGCATTTACCGCCCACGGCGTTCTCTTCGGCGACGATGTGGACGTCGTCGACGCCAAGCTCACCGCGGATACCGATAGCGGAGAGACCACTCCAGCCTCCAAGCCTGCAACCTCGTCCGGCACGCTGGATTTCTTCGTTTTCGGAGAGGAGATTCCCTCCGGAGGCCAGTCCTTCAACCCCAGCACCGGCTTCAGCATCGACCCGAGCCTGGACGAAGAACTGGATCTGCCTTCCATCCAGGTATGGATCTTCACCTTGACTCTTGGCGCCGATGTGGAAGCCGATCTCAGTGTGCAGGGCTCGGCCGCACTCTCGGGCGCGGACCTGAGCGCGACCCCGAACGTCTCCCTGAACGCGGACATCGAGGGCGGCGTGAATCTCGGAATTGCGCAGGGCGACGTCGACGCAAAAGTCAACCTCGTCAAGCTCTCCACGCCCGTATCCGCGCAGGCGAAGTGGGACCTGGACACTGACCCGTCACTCTGCGCCGCCGAACTCACCGGCTCGCTCAATGGGAACGTCGACATCAGCTCGGGCGGCGGTACGGTGGATCTGGACGCTACGTTCGGAGACTGCCCGTTGTGCGTCACCGACTCCTGGACGCTGTTCAAGTGGGCAGCGCTGGCGAGCAAGAACTACAACCTCTTCAATGACACGATCAGTACTCAATTGTTCGGATTGCCGGGATCGATGTGCGGCTATCCGATCAACGTGAGCATCAATTCGCCCGCATCCGGCGCAACGGTGTCCTCTGGCCTGCCTATTACTCTGACAGGCACAGCCGCACCCACTGAAACCACGGTTCCGTTCACCGCCACATATAACTGGACGTTTACTCCCGGAGCGAATGCGAGCACCGTTACGGTGAGCCCGACTGGTGCCAACGGCCCCAACCCAACCGTCACCTTCGGCCCTCCGACATCGGGGAATAGCTCGACCTGGACCATCAACCTGACTGCGACCACCACGGTTCACAGCGCCGGCGGAGCCGTCCTTACGCAAACCGCGTCGGCTACTCCCGTTACGGTCACGGTCACGAACCTGTCCCCGGGGGATTACATTACCAAGCTGGTAGACGCGTCGACTGGATCAGTGGCAACGCCGAACTCCAGCGGACAGATCACGCTGTCGAATCCCAGCGGCACTCAGACCATCTTCGGGCTGGTGAACGGCGCGACCGGCGCATTGAATACCACATTCACTCTGTCGTGCGCCGATCCAAACGGCTGCCCGATTCCCGGCACGCTCACAACCTCGAACGCCGCCACCGCAGCCCCATCCGCAGTGTGGACCGGGTTCGCTGGCGGAACCTACAAAATCACCATGACGACAACCTCCGGCGGCAACCTCTTTGCCACCTCCTCGGTTATTGTCACCGTGATCGTCCTGCTGTAAACCGGAGAGGCACGACAATGACAACAACCCATCGTCTGCTCAAGCATGTCCTGCTCGGCGCCGCGGCCTTCCTGGCTGCGGCGTCTGCCAGCGCGGAAACTCACCCCGGCGACCAGTCCCGCTGGTCGCTGGACTTCCGCACCTGCCTGGAACAACGCTCTGCGACGCCTGTCGAAGTTCACATGGCCGGCGAATGGACTTCCACCATCGCTGCTGTTCGCACCGGTCAATACGACGCACAACTGCAGTTATCCGAACTGCATTTCTCCGGCGATGCAGCGAAAAACGCCTCTGCCGCTGCCCTCGCCGGTCTCGAAGCGCGTCTTTCACGTCCCTTCTGGGCGACCTACCGGAGCGACGGGGGGTTGCTCGCGATTCATTTCTTGCGCGACATGTCCCCGTCGGACCGGAATCTGCTGCAAATGGTCGCCACCGAACTACAGCTCGTCCGGCCCGGTGCGGCGCGCGCTTCCTGGACGGCGCAGGAGCGCGATGGCGCCGGCGAATACTCGGCGCTCTATCTGATGCCGCGGCCTGACCGCATCCTCAAGCGCAAGCTGAAGTACGTTTACACCGATGGCGTGGCGGGCGTTCCCACGGATGCCGTTCACGTCTCGATCGATCGGTCGGAGATCGCGTTTTCGCTGGCAGGCGGCCTCCAGGTGCAAGGGGTCGACGGAATCGATCGCGTAAACATGGACCTCACGCCGGACGAAGCCCAGCAGCTCACGGCTGCGACCGAGTTTCACCTGAGCAATCTGCGCACCGGACGCGCCCCCGAGCTCGTGGGCAGTCTCGACCGCGCTCGCACCCGCATTTCAAGCTCCGCGATCCTGACGCAAAGGCCCGATGCGGCCGTGGTGCGCATCGAAGCAGACGTTCGCTTGTTGAAGGGCTCGAGCACTGCGGCACTGCTCGCGGCAGCATTCGCGAAAGACGCGGGCTCAGCAGCGTCACCCGACCGCCTCGCCGCTCTCTTCCGCTGCCGCCCCGAGGCGGCTTCAGCCGCAGTTGACCTGCTAGTCAAAGAGGGGGCAACGCGGAAGGTGACCAATGCACTTGGCGCGGCTGGTTCTCTGTCTGCTGTTTCCGCTTTGAACGACCTGGCGCACAACGCGGCTCTCGATGAGAAGCTGCGCGTCGACGCCATCGTGGCGTTCGTGCAAATGCAGCATCCGATGGTGGAAGCTATGCGCGTCCTGGAAGATTTGATGAACGACCCCGACGCAAACATCCAATCCGCTGCCCGGATGATAAGTGGCGCTCTTTCTCGCGCCGGCCGCGTAGAGCACGCGCCGGAAGCAGACGCGATCGATGCGTCCTTGATCGCACTCTTCAGGAGCGCTCAGGACACCCGCGAAAAGACCGAATTGCTCGGCGCGCTGGGGAACAGTGCCGGCCCTTCAACGGTTCCGGTCATTGAAGAGGCTTTGCACGACCCAACCGCTGCCATCCGTGCGGCAGCGGCTCGAGCGCTCAGGCTGGCTCCAGGCCCTGAAGTCGACCGCCTGCTTGCGGATGCGATCGCATCCGACCCAGATGGCGTGGTGCGCTCCGACGCGATCTTCGCTACCCGCTTCCGGCATCCGTTGTCTGCCTGTCTTGCCGACGCGCTGATGCAGGCTGCCAGCGCCGACACAGCCAGGTTCGTCCGCAGCAATGCAATTGCGGTTCTGCGCCAAAATCCAACCGCATCTCCGCAAATTCCAGAGACTCTGAAGCGGATCGCCCAACTCGATGCCGACGCGGCCATTCGCCGTCAGGCTGGGGAAGCCCTCGAAGCTCTTTCTGCCGTGGCAACCACTCATCCGTGATTGCAAATCCGATCGAAGGGCGAGCGCCCGTGGTTCCAGAAACCGGCGGCCTCGCCCTAAGGCCGGACCAGGAGAATAGCCGTAATACAGCACTCACGCCAGCTGAGGCATCGAATTGGCTCCCAATCAGAATGGCTTCGATGGTCCCGATATCTGAGCCGACGAAGGAAGTTTGGGGTTGACCCTGCACGTTCAGCCCATTTGCCCACCGCGCTGATTGGTTAGAAGAATTGGTAGCAATTTGGTAGCAAATAGCGCCGGTTATGCCGGTTTTGCCGACTCAGCCGGTTTATAACCCCTTTGCCGTCAACAAAACGGCCCACGGTTGCCACCTTCACACGGTGGAAGTCGCAGGTTCGAATCCTGCAGCGCCCACCATGAAATCAGCCGCTTCCAGGCCACTGGGCTTCCACTCAAATCAAGGATTGCCGCGGAACGCGAAGCGCGCCCCGAGCCGGCCGTCGCGCATCGCCAAGTCCGGGTTATAGCCTTGCTCGCCGAGACCGCGCGCTGGCCATCCGGCGTCACGCTCACACTCCAGACTTCCTTCCCGTGACCTTCCAGTGTTTTTATCAAAGCCGGCTTCGGGTTGTATTCATCGTTCGCAAACCAATGCCGAGTCAGCAAGGGCGCCTCAAGGGTTGGTAGGACAGGCGAGGCCGCGTCGCGCGGACCCGGACCGGCGGAGTCCCAGAGCAACCCGCTATCCGGAGAGAATTTGGACGCCATCAATCGCATAGGGTCGATGTTCGGTTGTTGGATGTACAAGGTCCCGGGCATCCGTCGGCCCGATTCTCATCGCGCCCAACTGCAGATTCCCAGGCGAACCGCTCAAGTTTCGACGGCGGTTTGTCCTGAGATTCTCAACTCTGCTGCAACCTGCTCGTGCTCTCCGAACCTGCGCGCATCCACCCGCGAATGCCACTAAAGTGGAGGATTTTTTTGGGGGCCCCACTAGAACGCTCAAAACGAGAGGCCGATAGAGTGCCCGTAACAACCACCTGCTCCTGATGACGATTCTGGACCTCTTACGTAGACGGAAGCGGTTCGGCGCAGGCGGAATTCGATATAAGGAGCAAATCAAATGATCAGTGTCCTCAACGACGTTTCTTCGCTCGTGTCGGAGAACGCCCTTTCAATGACGCAGAACAATCTGCAGAACACTCTGACCGAGTTGTCCACTGGCCTGCGGCTCAACTCCGGCTCGGAAGATCCTGCCGGCATTTCAATCGCGGACGGCCTTGGCGCCAACATCGCCGCACTCACACAATCCAGCCAGAATGCATCCAACGGCGTCGGCCTGCTGCAGACCGCTGACGGTGCGCTCTCGCAAGTCACCACGCTGCTCAACCAGGCTGTTACCATCGCCACGGAAGCCGCCAACGGCGGCCTGACCACAGACCAGGCTACGGCCGCGGACACCGAATTTCAGTCGATCCTGGCGGAAATCAACCAGATCGGTACGACCACGAACTTCAACGGCGTAGCTGTCTTCAGCGCAACGCCCCAGACGGTGTTCACCAGCGATGGCACGACCACCGGCGCGACCACCACCTCCACCACGACTGGCGCGCTGTCGTCCACCACACTGGGCCTGAATGCCGACGTCCTGACCTCCACCGCTGCCGCTGGGACGGCGCTGACCGACATTACCGCCGCCATCGCCACAGTGGCGGCAACCCGCGGCACCATCGGCGCCTCGGTCAACCAGCTGACCGCCGATTCCGCCGTCGAAAACACCGAAGTTACGAACCTGACCAGCGCGCAGAACAACGTTCAAAACGCTGACATCGGAACGACGGTCGCGAACATGACGCAGTATAACGTGCTGGAGCAGACTGGCATGGCGGCCCTGTCCCAGTCCAACGCGGCGCAGCAGAACGTTCTCAAGCTGCTGCAGTAGTTCCGTTCCATTACTCTCCTCCGAGCGGTGGCGCTTGCAAGCGCGCCACCGCTTTTCTTTTTCCGCTCTGAAATCCGGTACGGAATGTGCCGATACTTGTTTTGCGGTTAAAGTTCGCTGACCAGGCCGCGTCGAAGCACGCGGTTCGGGGGAAGGATTAGGAGTATGAGTTCAGTTTCTGCGCTAGATTCGCTGCTGTCGTCGGCCAGTTCTTCCGCATCGTCGATCAATCTGAGCCAAATCCTGGAAGCGGCGCTGGGAGCGTCGTCGGAAGGCATCGATGTGAATGCCGCCGTCAGTTCCGCCATCACGGCGGCTGAAGCCCCCGAGCAGACCTGGGAGTCGCAGGAAAACACGCTCCAGAACCAGGCCAGCGCGATGAACCAGATGCAGACCAACGCGACCAATCTGGACAACGATATGCAGTCGCTGAACAACCTGACCGGGCCGCTGTCGCAATTAACGGTCACTTCGTCGAATTCCAGCATAGCCACGGCTTCGGCCGCATCGGGCACGACTACCGGCAATTACGAAGTTGAAGTGAATGACCTTGCCACTACGGCTTCCTGGACATCGGGCACCTTTGCCGGCAGCTCGACAGCGCTGCCCGCCGGCAGCTTCACCATCACCACCGGCGGCGGGACCGCAACCACCATCACCACCGACGGAACCGACACACTTTCGGATGTGGCCAGCGAAATCAACAGCGACGACCTGGGCGTTACCGCGAGCGTGGTGACGGATGCCACCGGATCCCGGCTGGCGATCGTAGCCAACAGCTCGGGAAGCACCGCAAATTTCACCATCGGTTCTTCCGGCTCGTCCGGCTTTGGCTTCACTCAGGCCGTTACCGGCGCCAATGCTTCTCTCACCGTGGACGGCATTTCGATCTCCAGCGCCTCAAACACAGTGACCGGCGTCATCCCTGGCCTGACACTCAATCTCCTCAGCGCCGACCCCGGAGCTTATGTAAGTCTGGGGGTCTCGCCGGATATGTCGCAGGCGGCCACTGCAATCAACCAATTCGTAAGCGATTACAACACCCTTTTGACGGCGCTTAACAGCCAATTCACCGATACCGGTTCGGGCGAGGGCGTGCTGGCCACGGACCCCAACGTGCGCAATCTGCAAAGCGACATGGAAGGCGCAATGGGGTATACGTCCACGTTGTCCGGCAGCACGACCAGCCTGGCTTCGATGGGCGTCACGGTGAACAGCGACGGCACGCTGAGCGTGGATAGCGCGACCCTGGACAGTGCGCTCCAGAACAACTTCAGCGGGGTGCAGAATTTCTTTCAAGGAGCCGCGTTGAACGGGTTTGCCAATTCGCTGGATCAACAGTTGACCAACTTCATCAGTCCCGCGGATGGCGCCTTCACCGTCGACCTGCAGAGCATCGGCACCCAGGAATCCGGGCTGCAGACCGACATCGGCAATTTCCAGTCGAACGTGATCGCTCCCCTGCAGAAACAGTTGCAGAGCGAATACAGCCAGGCGGAGATCGAACTGCAACAGTTGCCCAACGAGATGAAGCAGATCGACGAGGAATTGGGCATGAACAATTCGTCGAGTTAATCCCCGGAGAACCACATGACCCCGATAGAACTTACGTATCGAAGAACGGCGGCAGCCGCGGGTGGAAGCGGCCTGAGTTTGCTGATTGCGCTGTACGACACGTTGGCGGCCGACCTGCGCCGCGCGGCCGAGGCCGAGCGCGGCAGCGATATCGATCGGCGCAGCCGCGAAGTGAATCATGCATTGGTGGTCATCGGCCTTCTCGAAGACTGGCTTGCTCGCGGCAGCGGGGGCGCACTGGCGGAACAACTCACCTCGTTCTACGCATCGCTCCGGCGCAAGATGATCGAGGCGCAGGCCAAACGGTCAGCGGGACTGCTGGAGCAGCAGATGGCCGAGGTTCTGAAGGTACGCGCGCAATGGCAGGCGCTGGAGTTTCAATGCGGAGCCTCCGGCCCGGAGATTCTGGCGCCGGTCCAGACTGGAAAATATGCTGTTCCACTGGCCGCGCAAATGGAGCGGAGACAGGTCAGTTGGTCGGCTTAAGATATTTCTCCTTGAGAACTGGCTCTTGCGGCAATGGGCAGGGTTTCGGCTTCTTGAGAAGATCGCGGCTTGGGCGCACTGGATCGGGGAGATAGCAGAAGGCGAAATGCTCCAAAGAGATTACCGGGCGGGCAATTTTTGGGCGCGTGCAACGCGCCCTTTTTTTTGCAGGGATTCCGGTGGGAAGGGTACCCAGAAGCGCGCGCCTGTGGAGGCCTGGCGAGAGAAGCTCGAATGCCGCCGCCGAAAAGCGAAGCAGCTCGCTCTAAGTGGGGGTGGTGAGGTAATTGAGCAGCGTGTTGGGAAGAACCTTCGCCGCCGCCGCAAGGGCTGCGCTATTATCGGTCTCCGCCTGGCTCAGCTCCGTCGCCGCCGTGGCCTCATCCACGCCGATCAGATTAGTCTGTTGCGTGGTAAGCGTTACGGTGTCCTGCTGGAGATTGGTTTCCTGCGAGTTTAATTGGCTCTCGGCGTTGCTGTAGAAGCCCTGTTGCCCGCTGAGGTAATTGATGGCGGAACTGACCGCTGAAGTTGCGGTCGAGATCTGAGAGCTGTTCCCGCTCTGCAGCGCGGATACAAGGGAACTGAGCGCACCCAGAACGCTGTTGCTGGAATTTGAGAACAACTGGCTGCCGGGAAGATTCGCCTGAACACTCAAATTGTCGCCGATCTCCACAGAGTTCGAATCGTTATTGCCGTTGTACGTGTATCCGGAAGCGGCTGTCGAGTCCGCCGCATAGGGCGCGGCGGTGGAGGCCGTCCCCCCGAACAGATAGGTTCCTCCGAAGGAGGTATTCGCATCGGACACTACGCTGGTCAGGATGTTTTGCACCTGCTGCGCCAGGGTGGACATGTTGGCCGGCGAATTTGTTCCGTTGGCCCCCTCCGTGCCAAGCGATACAGCCTGGGTGAGCGATGTGACCACGGAACTCAATACCGAACTCGCCGACTGTACCGTGGACAACACGCTGGTGACGTTCTGGGTGTATTGATCCACGTCGGCGGTTTCGATCGAGTTCTGCACCATCTCGGCAGAGGCGATCGGATTATCCGACGGCACGTTCACGCTCTTTCCGGTGGAGACCTCCTGCAGGTCGATATTGAGCGTGGCCTGGCTCTGCTGCAGGTCGGCCAGAATATCGGGAACCATGTTTGGATTGACGCGCATATCGATCAATAGCTCTGTGTGGATCCCATGTCGAGGGTCACGGTGCTGAGTGCCTGTATGGTGCTTACGATTCGAGCCGCGGCTTCGTAAGCCGTCTGGTAGCGAATAAGATTGGTGGTCTCTTCATCGATGCTGACGCCGGAGACCGAACTTTGTTGATTGGTGAGCTGCAAAATGCTCTGACCCAGTGCGGAGGATTGTGCATTGGCATTCGAGGCGGCGCTGCCCACCTGGTAAACCAGCGTGGAGTAGGCGTTGGACGGCGTTTGCCCCGAAGGCAGAGTGTTGGTCAGAGCGGCGGAAAGGTTTGCAACATTGCCGTTGCTGCCCACGGATCCGTCAGAGCTGGCCGCGACCTGAGAACCGCTGGTCAGCACAACGGTGAGGCCGGCCGCAGCATCGGCGGAGTTGGAAGGGACGCTGAAGAATGCCTGGCCCGGATTGCCGTTGGAGCTGTAACCCTCTTCCTGAGCGGCATTGAAGCTGGCGGCAAATTGGGTGGCAAGCGTATTCAGCGAGCTCAGAAAGCCGGGGATGACCTGATCGCGAATCTGGATCGCTCCGCCCAATTGGCCGCCCTGAAGGTCTGAGGTGATGTTGTTTCCATTGCTGTCCAGCACCTGCTGAAATCCATCCGTTCCGGTGGTGGTCTGCAGATTGTAGCTTTGCCCGCCCATCACCAGCGGCGTTCCATTGCCGGTGGTGATGACTTCTCCATCGCTGCTCTGCGAGACGGAGATGCCGGTGAGCGTGGAGAGCTGCTGCACCAGCTGGTCGCGCTGGTCTTCGATGGTGCCGCCGTTCTGTTGCGACATCGCGGATGGCGTGAGCTGCGCGTTCAATTGCGCAATCTGCTGGGTGAGGGAGTTGATCTGCGCTACGGTATCGGTCACCTGCTGGTCCGCGGCGGACTGCGCGCTGGTGAGCCCGCTTGCCGTGGTGTTGAAGGATTGGGCCAGGTTCTGGCCGGCCGTCAAAACGCTTTCCTGGGCGGCTGAACTGGTGGGGTCGGCGGACAACTGGGCCAGGCTGCTGGAGAATGCGCTGAGAGTGCTGGCGATGTCGTTGCCGGTGCTGGCGAACAGCGTCTGCACGGGCTGCAGACTCGAAGACTCGGTGTCTGCGCTGCTTTGCAATGAGGTCTGCTGCTGGATTTGAAGGTTCAGGAGCTCATCGCGCACGCTCTCAATGCCGTCCAGCGTCACCCCGCCGCCCGACACCGTCTCACCTACCAGATTCTCTTCATTTTCTCCGAACTGCGCCACTTCGCGGGTGTAACCCGCGGTATTGGCATTGGCGATGTTGTTGCTGGTAGCGTCGAGCGCGGCCTGGGTTGCGTCCAGCGCCTGCATGCCCGTCAACAGCGATGTGGTCAAGCCTCCCATGGCGTTTACATCTGGCAGGACCAGGTCTGCTGTTTCAGCCTGGCGCCGGAAGCCTCCTGAAATTGTCCCCTGAAGGAACTGAACAAAGATGCCATTAACGCAACAGAGCGGCTGGAATGTTTAAGCAGAATCGAGTAGCGGAGATTCAGCTTTTCCAGTTCTGCGGCGGCAGCGCGGATTTCGAGCATGAGGTCCGGATCGATTGATTCGGGAGTCGCGGTAGGGCGCTCCGGGACTGGAGCACTGAGTTCGTCTGCCAGGCTGTTGAGCTGGCGGCTCAGCTCCTGCTGATTGGCGATGCTCTCCTCAATCGCCTCGAGATCGTTGTGCGCCATAGCCTGCATGGCTTTTTCCAACTCACTGGCAAGAGAGTGCAGAAGCTGGAGATGCTCTCCAGCTTTCACGGTCCGGGTTCGTACGGAAGCCACAATCATTGCTGGCCAATTTCCTGCTTCGGCTTCGCCGCCGGGGGGCCGGGCATTGCTGGGATTACGCGTGCTCGTCGATCATCGCCCCGGCGATTTTGTCCGGTTCGAGTTGATACTGGCCGCTGCCAATTGCCTGCTGAAGGTTCTGCACCTTGTCCATCCGAATTTCGGGTGAATTCATGGCCTCGCTTACCAGTGAGCTGACCGGTCCGGAGCCCGATGTCAGCGTGGTCCGGTCCCCTCCGTCGCCAATCGCCGCCGGCGCGACATTTTGCCCAGGGACAGGCTTCGCGTTCGGTTCGCTGGCTACCTGGCTGGCGGCCGCATTGAATAAATCGATTCTCATTTTGACCCCTTCTTTGGATCTGCCTCACTATCGGCATTTCCCACGCTGAAGTCTAATGGAAAACCAAGATTTTTCGCGGGAATTTGCCCTGTTTGGGTAGACACTGTGCCTGCCGCGTTACCGGCATCTGTTTTGTCTGCCTGGGCATGCAGGGCTTTGGCAATCATCTTAGCAATTCCGATGCCACCCGAGGCAACCATCGATTCCGCCAGGGACTGCACGCCCAGGCTCATCATTTGATCGCGCCCGGCCGCATCTTGATCGTCATCGTCGGCTCCGGGGATGGTGGCATACGACTTCTCGGCCTGCTGCAGCCAGGTGGAAAGCAGCATGGCCTCGAACTGCCTGGAGCTCTTTTCGATTTTGGCGTCATCGTTGCTGCCCTTGGCGGAGCTCATCTGCTGCAGCATCTGCGATTCCTGCGCCTGTTGAAGGCCAACCTGGGCGGTCATGGCGCCAGGGCCGATCATGCCGGTACTCATTTACTGAACCTCCAGATCGGCCTGCAACCCGCCTTCGGCCTTGATTGCTTGCAGAATCGCCACCACGTCCCGGGCCGTCGTCCCGATGGCATGAAGTCCGTTTACCAACTCTTCCACATTGGCGCCTTCGTCCAGACGCATGGTCTGTGCAGGGCTATCGTTCGCGGTCAAGGTTGTTTCCGGGACCAGAGCCGCGGGCTGGCCGGGGTAGAGAGCGCCGCCGCCGCCGCCGGGCGCGCCTGCGCCCGGTTCCTCAAAGCCCGCGCCGGGAGCGGATGATCCCTCGCGCCGGCCGTCGCCGCGCCTTCCCGCGGCTCCGTCCCGGCCCGGTCCCACCGCTCCCGGAACCGGCGCCACCTCGTACGAAGTGACCACCTGGATGGAAAGATTTCCATGAATGACGGAGACCGGCGTCAGCTTTACGTCTCCGCCCAGAACGATGGTGCCGGTGCGCTCGTTAATCACGATGCGGGCGGCGGTGTGAACGCTGAGCACCAGGTTCTGCATGCGCGAGATCAGGACCGGAACCGATGCTTCACCAGCTTCGGCCACTGAGACGTCGACCCGGGTGCTATCCAGGGCGGACGCAATCGGCTTGTGAAAATCCTGATTGATGGCGTCCGCAATCTGTTTGGCGGTGGTGAAATCGGGATTGCGCAGCAACAGCGAGACGACCTTGAAATTTTGCAAATCGACCGCGGTATCGCGTTCTACGATGGCGCCGTTTGAGACAATGCCGACGGTTGGCGTGTTGACCTGCTTGCCGTTCGAGCTGTTGCCCGCGGAATAACCGCCAACCACCAGCGGGCCCTGGGCCTCTGCGTAAACCTGGCCATCCGGACCGTGCAGCGCGCTCATCAGCAACACTCCGCCTTCCAGGCTTTTCGCGTCGCCGGCCGAGGATACCGTAACGTCAAGCTTTGCGCCCGGCCGGGCGAACGGCGGCAGCGACGCGGTGATGAACACGGCGGCCACGTTCTTCACTTCCACGATCCCCGGAGAGATGAGCACCCCCATCCGCTGCATGGCGTTGGCCAAGGTCTGGACCGTGAAGTAGGTTTGCTGGCTATCTCCGGTGCGGTTCAGCCCCACCACCAGGCCGTAGCCAACCAGCATGTTGTCGCGCACTCCCTCCACACTGGTGATGTCTCTGACCAGCACCCGGCGATTCGGATTGTCCGCGGCAGCGCCGGCCGCTAGAACCGATGCGGCCGCGCACACGATGAGCGCGCGGGCGATTGAACGCGGACGGAATATCGAGATTGCGAATTTACGCTTCATCGGATTCAAAATCCAAATAGCCAGAGTATTGCTTTTGTAATGGGGTTCAGAGGACGCGTGCTGTCGGAGATGATTCCTTTACCCTTCATCTCGATTTCAAGATTACCCAGCGCGGCAGAGGACACAGTATTGTTGGGTCCAATGTCTTTGGGGCGGACAACCCCGCGAACGGTTATATCTTCGTGCTGGTTGTTCATGAAGATCTTGCGTTGAGCTTCCACAACCAGGTTCCCGCTCGGCAGCACGGCAATAACCTGCCCCGTCAGGCTGGTCTGAAAGGTAGTGCTCGAATCGGTTGCGCCCGACCCCTTCAAAGAAGTCGACGAATTGGCGTTAAACAGAGGATTGACCCCGTTTGTGTTTACGGCTCCTACGAGGCCGGTAATGGCGGAGTTGGTCTGAAAGGCCCGCGAACTGTTGACGTCGCCGGATTGCGCGGCGGTTGTCTGCACGGCGACCAGGATAACCAGCGTGTCATTGAGTTTTCTGGCCTTGTAGTCGGTGGAAAAGTCGCCCAGGTCGCTGCCCGGTGTCCAGATGCTGCCCACGGTGTGGATTGCTGCCGGGGCGTCCAGCTCCTGAAGGCGGGCAATGTACTCAGAACGCAGCTGGGCGGGGCTGTTTTTCTTGGTGGTCTTGGCCTGCGCCGGCGCGGCGAGACTAAGCAGAGACCCTGCGCAGAGCAGGGACGATACCAGCCGGGCTAGGGTTGGCAACCTCACAGCCGCCCCTCCAATACTCCGTCTTCCGCAACCTGAACTGTGTAAACCTGGCTGCGATTCAGGTCTGTGGCACGGATGATCTGGCCCGGCGCACCGTTCTGAAGACAAATTACGGTGAGATTGATATGGACGTGCGCTCCGTCAAGCAGAAGCGTCGCATGCGATCCGGCCCGCACTGCAAAGGAAGAGCGCCGGTTCGGCGCATTGGCCCGTGCCGGCCGTTGCGATGAAGCCGGAAGCGGCTCCGTATTCTCAGACTGGCTCAAATGGAGAGCCACGACGAAGGGCAGGCATTGCCCCGAGTCCGCGCATTCGAGGCGTGCAACCGCGCGCTGATCGCCTGCGCGGTCGACGGATTTCACTTGCAGTTCGGGAGCGGCGACGCTGGCAAGGGCGCCGGTCAGCAGAACCACCTGTTGCGGCGAAATCTGCAGGCCATGATTCGATAAAGCCGCGGCCACCTCATCCGCCGTGATGGCGAAACGGCCGCGGCCGGCCCAAGCCGGCAGAGCCGCGGCGGCCAACAGTACCCAGGGCAGAATCGAATTGCGGCAAATCATCGGGAAAGTCCTATCAAGGCGTCTATTGGGCCAGTTGGTTTAACTGCTGGAGCATCTCATCGGCGGCTTTGATCACCCGCGAATTCGATTCATAGGAACGTTGCGCGAGGATCATGTTCACGAACTCATCCACGACATTCACGTTCGATTGTTCGAGCATTCCCTGCTGAATCGTGCCCAGGCCTTCCGAGCCCCCCGCTGCGCCCACAACCGGATCGCCGGATGCGGTAGTGGGCAGATAAATGTTGTTGCCGATGCTATTCAAGCCGCCGGGGTTTGCGAACATGGCCAGCTGCACGACGCCAACCTGCTGCGCCTGGATTTGTCCAGGCAGGGTCACGCTCACCGTGCCGTCGCTGCCGATGGTGATGTTGGTGGCCGCGGTGGGAATATTGATGGAGGGCTGCAGGGCATCGCCATTGGCGGTTACCATGTTTCCCTGCTGATCGGTCTGGAAAGACCCTGCCCGCGTGTAGCCGGTTTGCCCGTTGGGCAGCAGGATTTGAAAGAAGCCGCTGCCCTGGATGGCGAGATCCAGAGGATTGCCGGTGCTGCTCAGGTCGCCCTGGGTCTGGACAATTTCAGTGTTACCTGGCCTTGTGCCGAGACCGATCTGCAGGCCGGATGCGACCGTGGTCTGCTGCGTGGCCGCTGCGCCGGGCATGATGTCGTTCTGGTAGAGCAGGTCGGAGAACTGCACGCGGCGCGACTGAAACCCGGCGGTGCTCGAGTTGGCGAGGTTATTCGCGATGTTATCCAGATTGAGCTGCTGAGCCGTCATGCCACTGGCTGCGGTATAGAGGGCGTGGAACATCCTTAATCTCCTTTAGCCGACCTTCGGCAGGTCCTGGGTTGCCGTCTTGTCGATCTCCGAGTTAAACATCGAAAGCGCGCGCTGCATCATTTCCGCCGAGCGTTGTGCGCCAACCAGCTCGACGATGTCCAGGATCGGATTGACGTTCGAGCTTTCCAGCATCCCTTGACGCACATCCGATTTCGCGGCCGGTTGCGCGGTCTTGGCGGGCGCGGAATAGTAGGTGCCGCCTGCACTGGTAAGCCTGGTCCCCGCTGGAAACTCCACCACGCGCAGCTTGCCGGTCACGGCTCCATTCGAAGAGATGGTTCCATCGGCGCTGATCGAAACCGGGCCCGGCAACATGGTGACGACGCCCTTGTCGCCCATCACCGCATCGCCGGTAGCGGTCACCAACTGTCCCCGGGCTGAGACCTGGAAGCTGCCATTGCGCGTGTACACCGGGCCATTCGCCGTCTGCACGACGAAGTAACCGGGACCTTGAATGGCCATATCCAGGTCATTGCCCGTCTTCTGGAGAGCACCCTGGCTGAGGTCGAGAGTGGTGCCACTCAGAATTCCATAGTTATTGATGGCCTGTTCCAGGGACGAACCGCCCGCGCTGCCGGCGTTGGCGAGTACCGAGCTGAAGACATTCTCTTGCGCGCGATAGCCGACGGTGCTGGCGTTGGCCAGGTTGTTGGCAATCGTATCCAGCTCCTGCGTGCGCGACACCAGAGCGGTGGCCGCGGCATAGTATCCGCTGTCCATGGGGCCTCTTCGCCTTATGGATATGCACGGCGCGTGCCATCCTGGTAGGCAAAGTTTGCCCGAAAATGCCTCGAAAAGGCCGCTGAAATCGCAATTGAATGAGGGAACGATGAGAACACGGCACATTGCCGAACCGAGGGCTCGGCCGCCCGCATTTTATCCTCATGCGAGCACAATCCGCCGGCAGCCGCGGGAAGGAAACACATGCAATAACCGCATCAATACCCGGGACCGCTCTTGCGCCGCTACGCCGAAGGCTGCATCGGCGCATCTTCGAGCGGACAGCGAGCCCACGATTCCTCGGCGCGCAGGTGAGCCGTGGCATAAATTCTTGACCAATGCGGATGATAGCCGGGAATCAGGAGTTCGCAGAAGAAATCCTTCACGAACCCTGGAAAGCGCCAGCGCTCGGCCAACTGCAGCGCGAAGTGCGTGCGGCCGCCTGCCGTGTCGCCGCACTGCCATTGGAGAATAGCCGGCAATGCACCGATTGCGTGGAGCAGACCGGCAAGATAGGCTTGGTCCGGGTTGATGGATCCAGGCATCTCCTCGGCGAGCAGCCTGAAGTGTTTTGCCACTTCCCTGGAATGCGTCCAGACTTCAACGTCTGCGCGCTGGCGAACACCCCTGACCAGCGTTCCGCTGGTCGCCGCGCCCAGGCAGGCTCTCAGACCCAGATCGGAGATGCAGTCTTCAATGCGAAGCGGGCGGCCCTCGTCCGTCCCGTACTCCCGTCCGGCAAGACGCAGAATCTGGATGGTCGCGCCTAAGTCTCCGATCACCGTTTCAGAAAATCCGCGAAGGTCTACGGGGCTCTCCTGGAGCTGCAGTTCCATCGCGAGTAAGGTTTCCGGCAAGATCGGGAGATTGGGGAGGTCGTCGGCAATCTCACGTGGAGAGCGACGATGTTCAAGCAATAAGCTGCCGGAGGGAAATTCGATTACGCCGGTTCTTAACACAGTGCCGTCACCTGGGCACCTTATCGGCAACTGCTGCCGATTTGTCTAGCCCAGGCTGCAGGTTACTTCCGGATGTACTGTGGAAAGTCGCGGCCGGTTTGCTGAAACCGCATTCTTCAGGACAAAGATCACGTCAACGGTTCCCCGTTT
This sequence comes from uncultured Acidobacteriaceae bacterium, assembly GCA_963770555.1. Taxonomy (GTDB): domain Bacteria; phylum Acidobacteriota; class Terriglobia; order Terriglobales; family Acidobacteriaceae; genus Telmatobacter. Next base: position 954,725 of record CAVYQC010000004.1, on the reverse strand, counting down.
TCCCCAGATCCTGGCCCATACCGCGGAGTTGCACTTGGCAAAGCCGGCTTGAGTGGCCGAAACTTCCACGGCAAAGCCACCCAGGGTCCTGGCCATCTGCTCCGCGGTGCCGGGATCGTCCACAACCACTTCCTCGTAACCGAAGGCTGCCGTCATACGTTCCATCTGTTCCTCGAACTCTGCCGGCGTGATGAAACAAGGTTCTGCCCGGAGCCCGGTGATCTGTTCGATGGATTGCAGGAGGCCGTGCTCGACGCGGCGCACGAAGCCCAGCACCAGCCGCTTGCCTTTCGCGGAGTAATGCAGAGGCACGGCGGAGTTCTCGCGCAGCAGCCATGAGGGAAGATCGGCCTCCACGAGCTGGCCGGCCGGTTCCTGGGCGAGTACCGGATATCCCCATTGCACGGCGCGTGCAGCGGCCAAATGCTTCTCGGTAACCAGCCCGCATTCGAGCAGCGTGGCTTCCATATTCCCTCCCTGCCGCTGGCATTGAACCACCGCGGAACGGAGCTGATCCTCGCTCAGATAGTCTTTCGAGAGCAAGGCCAGGCCCAGAGAGAGACGCGGATTGCGCGGCATCTCCACGACACAACCCGAGGTCAGGGAGGTGAGAGTGGCGCGCGCAGCCATGGCGAAACAGTCTGGTGAGCAGTACCAGGCGCCGCCCACGAAAATGCCGGTGCGGCACCCTGGGACGCATCTCATCAGCAGCTTGTTATGGCAAGCGGGCAGCGCGCACACCGCGCGCACGCGGTTCCATCCAAGATCGCGCGGCGGCAAGAGAGACTTCAGCGACAGGTTCATTGAGATTCAGCCCTCGGTAGAGATGCATTAGCGAAGAAAATGAGTTTCCACGGCCTGCGGAATCTCGGTAACCCGCAGACCGTAATTGCCGTCCACGATGACCGCCTCGCCGCGCGCCACCAGCTTCCCATCCAGAAGCAATTCAACCGGCTCGTCCACCATTCGATCCAGTTCGACGACCGAGCCGCTGGTCAGTTCCAGCACCTCGCGCAGCGGCAACTGGCGCTGGCCGAATCGAAGCGACACGTTCAGCTCCACATCCATAACCAGCTTCAGGTTCGACGGATGGAATAGCCGCTTGCCCCCATCGTCTGCGTCGTCGCCGGCCGGGTCGGCCGACAGCGCATCCAGCAGTTGGCCATCGAAGTAAAGCAGCACCGCGGGTTCCGCCCGGTCGGCGGGCGCACCCAGCGGGACCACGAACATTCCGCCGAATGCCAGGCCGGAGATGCAATCGACTTTGAAGGTAAGCTCCCCGTACTGGGCGGCGAGCGATGCGCCGAGGGCTTTGGTCGCCGCGGAAATAACCTCGGCCAGCTTCCTGGCGTGATCGTCGCTGACGGCTTCGGCCTTTTGGCCGCTGAGCTTCGAAAGCAGCGCGGAAATGTGAGGTTCATAAAATTCGACGAAGCATTCGCCGCGCAGACCGCCATCGATCTTGAGCCGGAACTGCACCGGCTGGGTGTTCCTTGTGGGCGGTTCCGCGCCATCGATCACTTCGAGCGGCCAGGCAGAACCGATGGCCTGGGCCAGCGATTCGGAGGCGGCGCTTGCAAACGCGGCTGCGAAGGCCCGCGTAGCGATCGGTCTTTTTTGAATGTCCATGACTCCTACACCCTTTCCCAGTTCGTCGTTGAGATGCGGCGGCCCAACTGCGCCGCTTTTTGCGACCCGTTGCGCACCGGGTTGGCTTCGTAGATTCCCTGGCCGCCGACAGTGAGCATGCCCGGAGTTCGTACCGGGGCGCGAAGCTTCAATACGCTTCCAGGCTGGAGAGCAAGCAGATCCCGTACTGCCACCTTGATTCCCTGCAGTTCGGCCCCCACTTCAACATCGCAATCGAGGATGCGCTCCCGAATGGACGGCCGCGGAAATTGCCGCACGCTGCCTTTTTTCTGCGACTGATCCTGTTTGACCTGCTGCATCAGCACATTGAGAAATCCGGTGGGAAACACCAGCGCGAACGAGCCTACGTTTCCGGAGACATCGACCTGGAATTTAACGCAAGTCACCTTCTCGTTGGGTGGGCAGTACTGGTGCATTACGGAAGACTTGCCGCGCTTGCCCGCGTTGAGCGAGTCGTTCGGGATATGCCAGGCGCTCTCCGCTTGCCGCACGATGAGCAGGATGACGTCCTGCATGATCTCTTCTTCAATCTCGGAAAGCTCCCTCGGGCCTTCGCCTGGGCCGCCGGTCCCGCCCAGCAGCAAGTCAACCATGGGCAAGACCAGATCGATATCGCACTCCACGATCATCGTGCCCGGCACTGCGCTGCCTGAAAAGGGAACGATATAAGTGAGGGGCGAGATACCGGCGATGTGATCCTTGATGGGAAGCTGATCGAGCGAGCCCAGCTTGACTTCAACCCCGGTGCCCAGGTATGCGTCGAGCGCGCTTGCAAGGTGGCGGGCGAAGGTCTCGTGAATCGAGGTCAACGAGCGTGCATTCTCATTGGAAAGCCGCCCGGCGGAGCGGAAGTTACAACTGCTGACCGCTCGCTGCCCGTCTGCATTCGGTGATTTAGGTTGCGCCGTTGCCGTCATGATGTTTTTCCTGTTCACGCTTAGAGCTGTTGGGCATACTCTTCAGGCGTAGGTTTTCCTTGCGGCCGCTGTTGCACATGGGCAAGGGTTTTGCGCAGTTTTGAAACCGCCGCCTCACGGATTTGCGCCACTCGCGAAAGCGCCACGCCCACCACCTCCGCGATCTCCTTCATCGTGAGTTCCTCGCGATAGTAAAGAGACAAAATCAATTGCTCCCGCTCGCTGAGTTTGGAAATTGCTTCCGCGAGATGGGTTCTCATCTCGCTCTTGAGACATAAATCGAAGGGATTGGGATCATCCAGGTCGGGAGCTCCTTCGATCAGATCGATCGTCTCCGAGCCGCCGTCCGATACCACCACCTGTTGTCCGACCAATTGCAGAACATCGAGTTGGGCGACGATCTTGCGCAGGTAGGCCACCTCGACGTTCATCTCCGCCGCAATTTCTGCTTCTGCCGGTTTCCGCCCGAGCCTGCCTTCGAGCTTGGCGGTCGCATCGGCGATTTCGCGCCCCCTCCTGCGCATCAATCGCGAACCCCAATCGACTTCACGCAGACTGTCCAGGATGGCGCCGCGAATGCGGAATTTGGCAAAGGTCTTGAACTGGGCTTCCTTTGCGCTGTCAAAGGTCCGGCTGGCTTCCATGAGCCCGATCACTCCCGCGCTCACCAGGTCCTCCAAATCGACATGCTGGGGAAGCCGCTCGCGGATGCGGGCCGCGATGTAGTAGATCTGCGGCAGTTCCTGCATCACGAGTTCGTCTGCGCCAGTCGAATGAGCGGCGCTCTTTGTGTAAGCCAGTTCCGCGGCCGTCATTGGTCCTCCTCGTCGAGATTTAAGATAGAAGTTCCTGTTTTCATCGCACCGACCCCAGTGACATCACCTGCGTCATGGGAGGAATCTCCGACGGCGAAATCACAACCACCTTGGGTATGAACGGCTCCAGGAGGCGCCGCAGATAGAAGCGTCCCGGAGATGCGCACAGCAACACCGGAGGCGCCATGGCGACCTGGTCGCCGAGCATCGCGCGCAGCCCGTCAAGGACCCTGCGCGCAACGGAGATCTGCAGCGCACCTCCGGCAGCCAGCAGCGGGCTCTGGGATGGGGTGCGAGCGCATTCTTCCTCGATCGCGCTATCGAGCGTCACCACCTTGAGCCAGCCCCGTTCATCGAGCAGCGGACGGATCAAGGCTCTCCCCAGGGCGTGCCTTGCGGCTTCGACAAGGATCACCGGATTCTTGTTGATCGCCGCCGTTTCCACGAGCGTTTCGAGAATGGTGCCCAGATCCCGGATCGACACCTGTTCTCTGAGCAACTGTTGCAGCACTTTCTGCACTTCTCCCAGGCTCATCAGTTTGGGGATCAACTCCTCCACCAGCTTGGGATGCGAGTCGGCGAGCCGGTCCACAAGGCGCTTGGTTTCCTGCCTGGTGAGCAGATCGTGAGCGTTCTGGCGGATGATCTCGGACAAATGAGCCGCCAAGGCCGAAGTGTGGTCCACAACCGCATATCCGGCGGCGATGGCCTGGGCCTGAAGTTCCGGAGCGATCCATTTGGCGGGCGAATCGAAGGCCGGCTCGCGCGTCTCCTGGCCGGGCAGGTCGCCGGGCTTGGGGTTGGAGTTTACCGCCAGCAGGCGATCGCGCCGCATCTCCCAGCGCGCGAACTCCACGCCGCGCAAATAGACAACATACTCTCTGTCTTTCAGAGACAGGTTGTCGGTGATATGGATGGAAGGGACAAGAAAACCGAGCTGTTGCGCCAGGTTTTTGCGCAGCGATTTCACCCGGGCGAGAAGCTGGCCTCCCTGCTTGGCGTCCACCAGCGGCACCAGGCCCACGCCGACTTCGAGCATCAGCTCATCGAGTTTGAGCACCGCATCCATGGGATCGACGACCGGGGCGCCCGCAGCGCCCTTTTCCGCGGCCGCTTTGCCTTTTGCCGCGTTTTCCGCGATGCCGGCGGGCTTCATTTTCCAGGCCGCAAACATAGTCAGCCCGCCCAGGGCGATGAAGGGAACCTTCGGCATTTCGGGAATCACCGCCAAAGCCAGCAGAACTCCGCCCAGAATCCAAAGCGGCCGCGCCGTCTTGAAGATTTGCTTCCCGATGTCGGTGCCCAGCGAATGATCGGAGGCCGCGCGGGTCACCACAATGCCGCCTGCCACCGAAACCAGCAGCGAGGGGATGATGGCCACCAAGCCGTTGCCTACGGTAAGGATGGTGTAGGTCTTGAGGGCATCCTGGAAAGCCATGCCTTGCTGGAATACGCCGATGAAGAATCCGGCAATGATGTTGATGGCCATGATGAGGATGGTGGCCATCGAATCTCTTTGACTGAAGCGCGCGGCGCCGTCCATCGAGCCGCAGAACTCCGCTTCGCGGCCTACCAATTCGCGGCGCTGGCGGGCCTGGTCTGCGTTAATCAATCCGGTGTTGAGATCGGAGTCGATGGCCATCTGCTTGCCGGGCATGGCATCGAGAGTGAAGCGGGCGGTGACTTCAGCGGTGCGCACGGCGCCGTGGCTGACGACCAGGTACTGGATGGCGATCAAGGCCAGAAAGATGACGAACCCAACCACGTAATTGCCGCCGACTACAAACTGGCCGAATGCTTCGATCACTTTTCCGGCTGCCCCCGAACCTTCGCTTCCATGCAACAGAATGCGCCGGGTGCAGGCCAGATCGAGCGCCAGGCGCATCAATGTGAGCAGCAGAATGAGACTGGGGAACACCGAGAACTGCACCGGGCGCTGCACCTGGATGGCGGTGAGCAGAACCAGCACCGCCGCCATGATGTTCAGAGTCAGCAGAAGGTCGAGGGCAAAGCTGGGCAGGGGCACAAGCATCACGAAGATGAGTGCCACGGCCCCGGTGGGAATCACCCAGTCGGAGTAGGTTTGAAGCGTTTGCAGGAGTCCCGGCTTGTTGTTCATAGCGGCCACGCCTCCGCGCGCCGGGTCGCGGCGGCTCTTCTTTGCGATTCGCGGGCCTTCACCTCGGCCTGCGCCTTGTATACCACCACCAGAATCTCCGCAACGGCGTGATAGAGCGCCGCGGGGATGGGGTCTCCCACTTGCACGCCCTTATAGAGCGCTTGCGCCAGGGGACGGTTTTCCATTAAGGGAATGTCGTGCAGCCAGGCAATTTCCTTGATCTTCGCGGCCAGAAGATCCAGGCCCTTGGCTACCACAAGCGGTGCGGCCATGTTCGCCTCATACCGCAGCGCAACCGCGTAGTGGGTTGGATTGGTAATGACCACCGTGGCGGTCTCGGCGGCCTTGAGCATTCGTCCGCGCCGGGCTTGCCGCTGCAGCCTGCGGATCCTGGCTTTGTTGGCCGGATTGCCTTCCGACTGTTTGTACTCGTCCTTGATGTCCTGCCGGCTCATCTTCAGATCGCCTTCGTTCTTCCTCCAAAGCAGCAGATAATCCACGCCCGACCAGGCCAGCAGAACCAGGCCGGATTTCCAGCACACCTCAAGAAGCATGCCGCTTACCAGGCCGGCGAAATGCCGCGCATCGGTGTAGGAGCTGCCCAGGATTTCTCCCCAATGGCCGCGAATGCACGCATAGCCGATCCATAGGATTGCGGTGAAGGGAATCAGCGATTTGAGGATGGTGCTGAGCGCCGCCAGCGAGACCATCTGGCGGAGCTTGCCCGCGGGGTTAAGGCGCTCGAAACTCGGAGACAGAGCTTCGGGGGCAAACACAAATCCGCCCTGCGCGAGTCCGGCGAACAAAGCAACCGCCAGAGCCGCGGACAGGATGGGGAAGACCCAGCTCATGGCCTCGATACTGGTCCAGAACAACAACGGGCCGTTGGGGCCGATCGAGTCGGTGCCGGCGGAATCCAGAACATTGCGAAAAAAAGTGGTCCAGCGGGGGACGGCTTCGCGATCCATGAACCAGATCACGCCGGCAACCGCGGCCATCGCCAGAGCGCCGGTCAGTTCGCGGGAGCGCGTAACCTGTCCGCGATCGCGAGCCCGTTGGCGGTGCCGCGGTGTTGCCCGTTCTGTTTTGTTCGTGTCAGCCATAGTGATGTCAATGCACCAGATGGAGCAACTGGTCGCCTCTGCTAATGGAATCCAGAAACAGGCGCCGGAAAAGATCGGGCCAATACTTCAGTGTCGCGAACAGAATGAGCAGACCGAGAAGACTTTTGACCGCGGGTCCGAGCAACATCAGCGGCATCTGCGGCGACGCCTTACCGAGAAGCCCGAGAACCACATCCGCAACCAGCGTGGCCGATAAAACCGGCGCGGCAATCTGGACTCCAAGCCCGAACAGATCGCCGACGGCTCGAATCACGCCCAAGGTGAACAGGCCGCTGAGGTGAGCCGTTCCCGGCGGCAGATAGAGGAAGCTGTTGCCCACGGCGCGCAGCAGCCAGTAATGCACATCCATGCGCAGAAAAAGCAACATGACGATGCTCTGGTAGAAAACCGAAACCACGGTGGTATCGACCTGCGACTGCGGGTCGAGGATGTTGACCAGCGAATAGCCCATTTGCACGCCCAGAACCTGGCCGCTGAGCTGAACTGCCTCAAAGACGATATTGGTCGCGATGCCCATGCCCGCGCCGATCAGAAATTCGGTAAAAATGAGCATCGGCCAGCCTGCCAGCGATGGCGCGACGATCTGATTTCCCACCGAGGGGAAGAGCAGCAGAGTCATCGCCAGGACAAGAATGGCTTTGACGCGCGCTGGAATGGCGGCGCTGCCGAAGAACGGCGCAAAGAGCATGAGGCCGGTGAGCCGCACGCCGATGGTGAGTGCCGCGGTGATGATCGCAACCAGAGGAATATCAATCATTGCAGGTACACATTAAAATTCGAAAACATGCTGAGAGTGAAATGGGTGAGGTGCCGCCACATCCAGGGCATGGTGAAGAACAGCGCGCCGCCGGTCGCCAGCAGGCGGGTGACCGAGGAAATGGTCATGTCCTGAAGTGAGGTCAACACCTGAACAACGTTGACCGCCAGGCTGACCAGGATGGCGACGCCGAGAATCGGGCCGGCCAGGATGATCACCTCCTGCAGTATCATGCGTCCGAGCAAAACCACCTGATCGACGTCCATAGCTTTAGTTGAAGCTCCTCATGAGAGATCCGATCAGCAGATGCCAGCCATCCACCATAAGGAAGAGCAGCAGCTTGAGCGGAGTTGAAATGACCACCGGGGGCAACTGAAGCATGCCCACCGACGTGGTAATTGAGGCCACCACCATGTCGACAATAAGAAACGGCAGAAAGAGCACGGTGCCGATCTGGAAACCGGCTTTCAGTTCCGACAGGATGTAGGCGGGCAATAGAACGCGCATGGAAAGGTCGTCCGCCGAAGCCGGGCGGGGCTCTTTAGCCAGATCGATGAAAAGCGCGACGTCTTTTTCGCGCACATAATGGATCATGAATTTGCGCAGTGGCGCCTGGCTGACCTTGAGCGCGTCCATGGCGGAGATTTGCCCGGACTGCATGGGGACGATCGCGGTGTCGTATATCTGCGCAGCCACCGGTTGCATCAGGAAAAAGGTGAGGATGAGCGACAGTCCGATCAGCGTCTGGTTGGACGGAGTCGTCTGCAGGCCCAGGGCCTGGCGCAGGAAATGGAAGACGATCAGGAGCCGCGCAAACGGGGTAACGCACATCAGAACCGAAGGAATCAGCGTCAAGGCGGTAAGCATGATCACGATCGACCATGGCACGTTGGCGCCTGGCACTCCCTGAATCTGCAATCCTCCATTGTTCACCGGCGGCGCGGGAGCTTCGATGACGATCGGGGTTCCGGAGGTCGCCGGATTTTCGAGCATTCCGTAAGGCGCTGCGCCGGGGCTTGCGGGATCGCTGTTGTCAGCCGGCTGGTAGGTTGTCGAATCCGGGGCCGCGGCGCCCTCCTGCGCTGCCGCCGTCCGGGTGAAAGCGACGGACAACAGTGCAAGGATCGCGAATCCCCGGGTTGACTGGCGGAGGGTCATTTCGATCGTTCCGCGACGGCTTCGATCGCCTGGAGGGCGTCAGGGGAAGCGTTCCATTCGCCCAGATGCGTGAGCAGAGAGACGCCCGACGCGCCGCCTCCAATGAGGAACTTCTGGCCTTCAACATGGACCAGGGCGACAAACCGCTTTTCGCCAAGAGAAACGGTTTCGGAGACGCGCAACTGCTTCGACGCGGAAAAGGCGTTGCCCTTCTGCAGCCAGGACCAGGCTCGCGAGAGCAATCCGTTGCCGAGGGGATGCGGAGACCTTTTTTTCTCACCCAGAATCTCTGAGAATTGAGGCCCGCCGGCCGGTTCTTCGGGCGCGGTTTTCGCAATCGGCATCCCGCGGGTCAGCGGCGATTCGGCTGGTTTCGCGGGCTTCTTTTCCGCAACCTCCGTCGCAGCGGGCAGCGGCGGCTTCAAACGATCCAACTGCTGCTTCTCGGAAAAGGCTCGCAACGTCTTGGCAAACGAACCGGACACCAGCATGGCGTCTTCGCGACGCCGCGAAACCGGAAAAACCGACCATTGAATGGGTGATGTTGAAGTCATGCTTGTTCCGTAAGCCTTACTGCCAGGCGGTCGCCGATTACGTCGAATTCCGTCCAGCCGATGAGAAGCTGATTTACACGCAGCGGAATATCGCTGGTGTGGTGGCAGGCCGTTTCCACGATCGATCCCTTCGTCAAGGAAAGAAGATCTCCAATCGTGAATCGCACCACGGGTACCTCGAGGGTGAGGGTGCACGGCAGCCAAGGCATGCTGTCGAGCAGGTCATCCCCTTTGGGGGCGGGACTCGCAGGCGATGTCTCGGCGGTCCTGGCTTCAACGTTCTGCGTGGCGGCACTCATAATCCGGCTTGCTCCTGAATCCGTCTCTGGGGTCTCGCCGATCCTGACGTCCCGCTCATCGAGATGGCGGGCACGTTCGACGGAGTGATTGCACGAACTTCAATGCAATTGAGGGACCGAATTTCGGAGCAATGCGGAAGGCTGTGGAAACCAGCCAAGGCGGGCATCAGGGATTTATTTTTCAATAACTTGCAGCAATAAGTGGAGCGGCCTCGACGCCTCCGCGCCGGGTGAGACAGCCATGAGAGCCGGCAGGCGATCACGGACTTCCGCCGGAGCAAGAACGCCCGCGGCGGAAGTCTCTAATGCTTCGTTAAGACGCGATCTGAAGCCATGACGTTACGAGATGAGTTGAATGGTGGCCTGCGAAACCTGATCCATGGTGGTCAGAACTTTCGCATTTGCCTCATACCCCTGCTGTGCAACGATCATGTTTGCGAATTCGCTGGAGAGGTTCACGTTGGATTCTTCAACCGCTCCACCGGTAATGGTGCCGTTGCCGCCCGCTCCCGCCTGTCCCACCACCGCGGCTCCTGAAGCGAATGTGGCTTGATAGTCGGTGTTCCCGGACTGCGAGAGGCCCTGCACATTCGTGAAGCTGGCCACGGCCACCTGGCCCAGGGCCATGGTCTGGTTGTTGCTGAACTGGCCCTGCACGGTGCCGTTGGGAAGAACGGAGTAGCCGGTGAGTGTTCCCACCCCATATCCATTCTGGTTGGTCGAAGTGGTGGCGCTGGTCGAGTCCTGCTGGGTAAGGGTGGATGCGCCGCCGGTGCCGGTCAGATTCCAGCTCAGGCTCATGTTCGCCGCGCCATCCGCCAATCCGGCGATATTGATTCCGGTAATTGGAGACGTGGGCGAGGTGAGGTTCCCGGATGAGTCAAAGGTCATCGTGCCCGTGGCGACGGTTTGGGATGTGCCGGCGCCGCCTACGTCCGCGGAGGGAATGCTGATGTTATAGGTCCAGGTATTTGCGCCGGTATTGGTGTACTGGACGGTCAGGACGTGGGAGCTGCCAAGGGAATCGTAGACCGTGATGGGCGAACTGAACGTGGCGCCTACTCCGCCGCTTGCGTCGAGATTGGTGTCCATCTGGATGCTGGTGGTGGCGACGGCCGGAATATTGCTGGCCTGGTTGACATTGATCGGCCCCAGCGCCGCGCTCGTGGATATCTGCCCGTTCACAGCCGGGTAGCCCATTACCAGCTGGCCATCTGAAGTGGTGAGCTGGCCCTGGGAGTTGACTGTGAAATCGCCCTCGCGCGTGTAGCTCATCTGATTATTGAGGGGGTTGTCGACAACGAAAAATCCGTTGCCCTGGAGGGCCATATTGGAGGCAAGACCGGTGGACGAGATAGTGCCGTTGGAGAAATCGGAGGTTTGTCCCCCGACTGCGACGCCGGATCCTACCTGGATGGGATCGCCGTTGCCGGAAACGCCCGACATCTGGTTGAACACGTCGGCAAAGCTGAGGGACTCATCCTTATAGCCGTCCGTGTTGAGGTTCGCGAGGTTGTTGGCGATGACATTCAGCGAATCGGAGCTGGCTGCCAGGCCTGAAAGAGGAATCGAAAATGCTGACATGTTATCTGCCTCCTGCGGCTGTGAATTGATTGGAAGTTGGAGCTGCGGCGCCGATGTTGCCGTACAGGTTCATCAATGCGCCGGAACTTGGAGTGCTGGTGTATGCCGGCAGGCCCTGAAAGGCTGTGCCAGCCGGCTGCGCGATGGAATTGGATTGCGTTGCAGCCGTCCCGCTCCCTGTTCCGGAAGCATTGGCTGCGGTGGCCGCCTGGGCCGCCTGCGCGGAATCTGAGGTTGCGGAGGCCGTGGGCGTCGTGGTCAGCGACGAAAGCGTCTGGTTGATGGAGATGAGCTGATCCAGGCTGTTCAGCGAAACCATCTGGCTGACCATCTCGGTGGGATCGACGGGTTCGGTCGGATCCTGGTTCTGCAGCTCCGTCACCAGCAGGTTGAGAAATGTGCTCTCCAGATCGCTGGACGAAAGCCCGTTGGAACTGCTGCTCGAACTGCTGCTGGATCCCGAAGTGGCGCTCGTGCTCGCGGTCTGCGACTGCTCGGGTGCGCTCATCATCGGGCTGAATCCCTGTATGTTCATATGCCTTTCCTCTCGCGAAGAAAAATCGTTCTAGGCCCGTATATCCAGCCGGTATCCGTTACCTGCCAAGGCTGCTGCCGGCACGGCCCCGTTGCCGGGTTCCACCGGGATTGAAGCGCCCCCGGTCTCGACCGCGGGCGCGATGGATTTCTGTTGTCCTGGCGAGGAATAGCCTCGCTCACCTGAAAACTGCATTCCGCTCCGGCTGACCTCAACGAGCGCGCGCAGGCCGAGTTGGCCGCCCAGCTTCGCTTCCATGTCTGGAATGTGAGCCGAAATGGCTTTGCCGAGATCGCCGTGATCGACCGATATCTGAGCCGTCATCTGTTGCAGAGAAACCGATGTGCGGATGGAAATCTCTCCGAATTCGGCCGAATGCATGCCCACGCGCATTTCAGTCGCATTCATCTTCTGGATCAGGTTCGCCGTATTGATCCCCAATGCCGTGGCGCTCTCGGCAGCTTCCGCCTGGACCGGCTCATCGCCCGGATGGGCCGTGTCGCCGGCGCCTTCCGCGCGGCCGTGAGAGACGGCAACTTCGTGGGGCATGCTATGGGTTGCGATTGCCTGAATCTGCGGCGCGCCGGTATCCGCCGCCTTGGGGGCGGCAGCGGCGGCCTGCGAAGCGTCGGTTTGCGGCCGAGGCCCGGCCTGGTTGCTGCCGGTGAGGTTATTCGAAGATGCGGCGGCGGATGCCGCACCGGGTTGAGTCTGGTTGTCTTTCCCCGCGTTTGCTGCAGTCACGGCGTTCGAGGGTTTTGACAGGCTCGCTTCCGGAGTTGCGTTTTGAGCGGTTTTGCTTGCTGCCTGGCCCGCATCTCGAATGTCTGGCGCCAGGCCGATGCCGGGAAGAATGATGCCGGCCGGCAAGACGATTGCAGACGTTGCAACCGGCGCCAGCGGGAATTCCGCGCTGACTGCCGGCTCCAATGGCGCTGCTTCGCCCGATGGAGTCGCCGTGTCCGTTTGCGCGCCGGCTGTTCCCTCCGTGGTCTTCGCGCCCGGCGCCTGAGGTTTATCCGGAGACCCGGCTTCGACGCGAGCGGCGGGAGCGGCTTGATGGTCGGCGGTCTCCTCCGATACCCGGGCTGTTGCGTCGATCGATGCGCGCCCTTCGATGCCAGGCTTCTCTCCGGCCATCGATGGCGATGGAGGCAAAGGTATCGGCGGCTCCGGAGTTGCCATCGGTTGCGCGGCAGGAAGGAGCGAAGGTGGAGCGATCTTGGTAACGGATGCGGCAGAAACCGGCTGCGGTTTCTCCTCGCGACCTGACGTGCGGCTTGCTGCGCAGGTATTGGATCGGCTTTCAGTCTTCGAAGCAAGAGCCTGCGACGGGGAAGCAAGAGCTTGTGTCTGAGAAGGAAAAGACTGCGTCTGGGACGGAAGCGTTTGTGTCTGAGATGGAAGAGCCTGCGTCTCGGACGGAAGAGCTTGTGTCTGTGAAGGAAGAGACTGCGTCTGAGACGGGAGCGCTTGTGTCTGTGAAGGAAGAGCCTGCGCCTGGGACGGAAGCGTTTGCGTGCGGGACGGAAGCGCTTGTGTCTGAGGGGGAAGAGCCTGCGCGTGGGAAGGAAGCGTTTGCGCCTGGGACGGAAGCGCTTGTGTCTGTGAAGGAAGAGACTGCTTCTGGGACGGAAGCGCCTGTGCCTGAGAGGGAAGAGCCTGCGCGTGGGAAGGAAGCGCCTGCGCCTGGGAAGGAAGCGTTTGTGTCTGAGAGGGAAGAGCCTGCGCGTGGGAAGGAAGAGTCTGCGTCTTCGCGGGGAGAGCTTGAGTTTGAGAGAATCCCTTTTCGCCGGAGGTTTGCAGATTCTCTTCCTGGCCCTGGCTCTGCTCCGCTTCGCTCGCGCCGGTTCGCGCGTTGGCCTGCTCGCTTTTAGGGGCTGCGTCTGAATCCGCGGGCAGCGCAAAGCGAGGAGACGCTGCAGCGGTTCCCCGCGACGGCTGTGCCGATTGCGCCGAGCTGTCCGCCAGCACCTCAATAAAGCTGGCGCCGGCCGGCTTGGAATCTTTCTTGAGCGGCAAGGCCGAAGCCAGGTTCATCGATCGTTGGATTTGAATTCGCACGCTTATCTTATTGCAAGTGGCGCGCCGCGATCGGCCCCTGGGAAGAATCGGAATTGTTTCTTGGTAGACGTTGAAAAAGAAGCAGTTGCTCAAAGCCGCGTATTCTCTTGCCCCGCTCCTCGATCGCAAACCGGCAACCCTTGCCGCGTAAACTGGGCAACGATTGCCCGGTTGCCGGAGATGACCCGATTGCGAAGGACACGAGCGGAGCCGCGGGGATTGACCGCCAATAGGCTCTGCCGGCGTAGCGCGATCGGGTTGAAAGGGAGATTACGGCAGTTCCAAAGTTGCTTTGCCCTTTTCGCATTCGTTCCGGTCGCCGCTTCCTGTTGGTCGCGCCGGCTTGAGGAGATTGGCTCCGGCGCACAGCCGCTCTGGAATTGCTCTAGTACCGCGTCTTCGTGATTTCGTAACGGACCGAATGAATCTGGGTGCCCCAGGTCCCGTTTTTGGGACCTGGGATAGCACGAAACCTGATGGACACGGTATTAGCTCCGCAGGGCGCGGGTCACGAAGATATCGTCGAGGAATTTCTGCAGGGTCCGGGCACGTTCCTGCTCATAAGCGTCACGCTGCCTCGTGAAGATGTCGCTCAGCATCTTCCGGTCGCGTGCGGCTGCCTGGTAGATCTGCATCTGCTTCTTGCGCTGCCGCTCAAGCTCCTCAAGCAATGCCGTCAGAGCCTTCCTTCGTTCAAGCGCCGCATCGATCTCGCTCAGCATGGTCTGGAGATGGAATGCCGGGAGCGGTTGCTGCATTGCCTCATACCGCTCTTGTTGTTTGGCGGCGATCCCCGCGGTCAGCTGCTCGATCTCATGACGAATGCGCGCGATCTCCAGCAGGAACTTCTGGAGCGCACGCTCCTCGCGCTCTTCGATACTCTCCCGGTAACGGAGAACGGTCGCAAGTGAAAATCGAAACGCCATGGAACCGCATTCTCCTTCGGGCGCGCGGCGCGGCTTTGCTCGCCTGCCGCACCCTGTGCGCTTCGAAGCTTACCCGGGAATTGTCATCAGCCGATCGACCGCATCCTTGAAACCGCAGATCGCGTTCGGCTGCTGTTGCAGGAATTCGTTGAGCGCGGGCAGGATTTCGAGAGCGCTATCCAGAACCGGATCGGTGCCTTTCTGATAAGCTCCGATGCGGACCAGGTCTTCTGCGTGGGCATAGGCCGCCACCAGCAGGCGCAGCGCTTTGGCCTTCGAAAGGTGCTGCTCGGTCACCACGTTGGGCATCAGCCGGCTGAGGCTATCGAGAATCGAGATGGGAGGATAGTGGCTGCGCATGGCGAGATTCCTGTCCAGGACCACGTGCCCGTCAAGCAGGGAGCGCACCGTATCGACTACAGGATCCTGCTGATCGTCTCCCTCCATCAACACGGTGTAGAACGCGGTGATGCTTCCCTGCGAAAAATTCCCGGCCCGCTCCACCAGCCGCGCCAGCGTGTTGATGACCGAAGGCGTATAGCCCTTTGCGGTGGGCGGCTCGCCGGCTGCCAGTCCAATCTCGCGCTGCGCCATGGCAAAGCGAGTGAGCGAATCGACAATGAGGAGCACGTTCCTGCCCAGGCTCGCGAAGTATTCGGCCATGGCCGTGGCGGCAAGAGCCGCGCGCAGACGCAGCAGCGGCGATTGATCGGAAGTGGATACCATCACCACCGCACGCCGCAATCCCTCTTCGCCCAGCACCTCAAGAAACTCGCCCACTTCGCGGCCGCGCTCGCCAACCAGCGCCAGAACCGTCATATCGGCGGCGGTTCCGCGAGCCATCATGCCGATCAAAGTGCTCTTGCCCACTCCGCTGCCGCCGAAAACGCCAACCCGCTGGCCGCGGCCGCAGGTGAGAAACCCATCGATGGCGCGAATGCCGCAGCTCAGGGGCTCGCGAATCGGAACGCGCTCCAGTGGAAGAGGAGCCGAGCCGTCGATCAGCACGGAATGGGTGGCACGATACTCCCCTTTGCCATCCAATGGAACGCCTGCAGTATCGACCACGCGCCCCAGCAATCCTGAACCTACGCGTACCGAGGGCCGTGCTCCCCAGGTCTCGATCTGATCGCCAAAGCGAATGCCCCGCAACGGATCGGCAGTCATCGAAAGCATCGTCGACCCGCGGAAGCCGATGATTTCGCCGGAGTAGCTGCGGCCGGCGCCGTCCTTGATCTCGCAGGACTCGCCCACAAAGCAGAATGGGCCGTCGGATTCAACCAGATTGCCGACCACCTGGTTGATGCGGCCTCTCCACCGCACAGTCGAACCCGACTGCAGGCGGTGAGCATAGGCGGCGAGGAGCGCGCGTTTCATCGATTCGCCGGCCTCAGCGCAAGCAGATCGAAGAATCCCTGCTCGACTTCCTTCAATTGCGTATCGAGGCCAAAATTCGCCGATCCAAGTTCCGTCTCGAGCACGCAGTCCTTATCGCTAAGCTTCGAATCCTCGACAACCTCCACGCGCGTCAGGTTCGGGAATCCGGCAAAGTACTGTTTCCAGGTGCTGCCGCATCCCGCGCCTACATGCACGGTTACGCTTGACTCTTCCCGCATCCTTTCCACGGCGATTCTAACCAGGGTTGCCACCAGCATGGGATCCACTTGCGCCTCGCGATGCAGGATTTTTGCGGCTATGGACAGAGATAGCTGCACGATCTCGGCTTCGACACGGGCGAAGTAGTCTTCGCGCTGTTGTGCGAACTCCTCGATGGCCGCGGGGATCGGCGATCGCGCCGCGAGAAGCCTCTGTTCGTTTTCCTGGCGCAGCTTCTGCTCGGCCTGGGCCGCGGCGTCTGCCCGTTCCTGACGGATTCTGGCCACGAACTCCGCCTCCGAGATCTCAATGCCGCCGCCGCGCTTGCCCGCATGGCTGGACCCATTCTTGGCTTCGGCCTGCGTCCCCTCGGGCGAGTCGCCGATGTCGCGGTACTGCAGGGTGGCGATGGGCATGGAAAGAACGCTGGTGTAATCCCCGCTAAAGGACATACTCGTCTGCTCCCTCACTCTTCAAAACTATCTTGCCTTCCGCCTCGAGCTTGCGCGCGATGGCGACTATCTCCGCTTGCGCCTTGGCAACTTCCTTGCTGCGAACCGGCCCCATGACTTCAGAGTCTTCCTTCATCATTTCCACGGCTCGCGAGGACATGGTCCTGTAGAAGTGGCTCCTCACGTCTTCGCTCGCCCCCTTCAGTGCAACCGTCAAGGTCTTTCTATCGATGGAGCTCATCAGTTCGCGCATTTCCTGCTCCGGAACTTCAAGAAAGTTGTCGAATGTAAACATCAGATCCCTGATGCTGATGGCCAGCTTGGGTTCTTCGCGCTCGATATTCTCGAGAATCTCGCGCGAGGTGACCGGATCGAGCCGGTTCATCAGCTCGGCGATGTTCCTGAATCCATTTCCCGTTTTTTTGGTCTGATCTCCTACCGACCTCAGCCGGCGATTCAGCACTGTGGATACCTTGGCCGCGACTTCCGGCGAGAAGTTTCCGAGATTCGCGAGGCGTCTTACGCAATCCGCGCGCGCCTCGGGCTCCAGTTTCATCAACAGCGCGGAGGCTTGCTTCGCATCCAGATGACCGAGAACCAGGGCTTTGGTCTGGGAGTGCTCTCCCACCAGAAACCGGGCCAGCTGTTGGGGATCCGCTTTTTTCAAAGTTTCAATCCGGAACGATTTGGTCTCATCGGCCTGAGACAGGCGTTCGACCATGCCCTTGGCGCGGTTCTCCCCGAAAGCCTTCACCAGCAGCCGCACCGCCACATCCTGGCCTCCGACGGCGAGAAATTCCTGTGCCGACATCATCTCCTGGTACTCTTCCAGTACCTGCACGGTCGTCTCCATGGGGATCTGCCCCATCTGCGCGACCTCTTCGGTGATGCGTTCCAGATCGATTTCAGGCAGATTGCGAAGGATGGGCGCGGCCACGTCTTCTCCGAGTACGGAGAGAAGAATGGCCGCCTTGCGCGTGCCGCTCAGCGTTGTATGCTCCGCCACGCTCATGAGGGCTCCTCGCGCATCCAGGCTTGCAGCGCCCGCGCGGTGTGCTGCGGTTTCTGCTTGATCAGCTCCGCGGTTTCCTGCTTCAATTGGGCGGCTCGTATCGCGCCCGCAATCTGAGCAGCGCCGCCGGGCAAGGCCGCGGTGTTTGCCGCCGGCAACTGCGACTCCGCTCCGGAGGGCGCTGTCGCGGGGCTCAGCGCATGCTTCTGCACCGGCCGCAGAACGAACAGGTAAGCCAGCACGAAAAGCGCCAGCAGCGATACCGGCCGCAGGAGCGAAGAATAATCCGCAACTGTCTTCTGCACCTGAGCGGTCCAGGTCGGAGCCGAGACCTCCAGATCCGCGCCGTCGGCATCGAAGGAGAGATTCGCAACGCTGATGGCATCGCCGCGCTTTTCATCGAAGCCGATAACCTCCTCCGCCAGCGCCTTGATCTGATTCAACTCTTCCGGAGTTCGTTTCTGCCTGGTGAACGTCACTTTGCCTTTTTGGACGCTCCTCACCACCGCGTCGTCCACCAGGATGGCCGCGGTGATTCGTTCGATGCGCCCCGCCGGAGTGATGGTGTGCACCATGGTTTTGTTCACGCCGTACTGCGTGCTTTCAGTCGTCGAAGTCTGCGTTGCAACAGGCGCCGCGGGCTTGGAATCCTTCGCTGTCGGCACATTGCTCGAAGTTCCGGGAACGCCCGAAGGCGCCGCGCTTCCACCCGACAGGTCCTGGGACTTCTGGCTGCTCAGCACCGCGCTTACCGTGGGATCGTATTTCTCCTGGCTTTCATCGGTCGAGTCCTGGTCGTAGTCCACATTCACGCTGGCGCGGATCTTGCCGGCGCCCACGATGGGCTCGAGCGTGCTGATCAAACGGCTGCTCAAATCCGTCTCGCCGCCCTGACGGCCGGCCGTTTCATCCTCGCCGATGCCCAGCGAGCGGTCGGAATCCGCATCCACAATCGAGACATCCTCCGGCTTGAGTTCGTCCACAGCGCCGGATACCAGCCGGGAGATGGCCAGGGCCGCGTCTTTCGACAGAGTGCCGCGGCGGAGCTTAAGAACCACTGAGGCCTTGGCGCCGCGCTGGCGGTCGAGAAACACCGAATCCGTGGGCATGACCAGATGCACGCGGGCGCTCTCCACGTCAGCAAGTGTTTCGATCGATCTTTCCAGTTCGCCTTCCAGCGCGCGCTGATAGGTAACCTTCTCATCGAATTCGGTCTGTCCCCAGGACATCTTGTCGAACAGTTCGAATCCCATGCGCCCGCTGTGGGGTTCTCCGTCCGTCGCAGTCTGCATCCGCGCCGCATCCAGTTTGTCGGCCGGAACACTCATGGTCTTGCCGTCCGCGCTGATTTGATGCGGGATGCCCTGTGCGTCCAGCTTGGCGCTGAGCGCCTGGGCGTCGGCCGGCTCCAGCCCGGTAAACAGCGGCTTGTAATCCGGCGTGCCGATGAGCCGCACAAACAGCGCCAGCAGCACAGCCGTGGCGCCGGCTCCGCCCAGAAGGAATGCCTTCTGGCGACCGTTGCGGCTCGCCCAAAACTGCTTCAACTGATCGGTCGCGTTTCTATTTCCAGCCATTCGGTTTCAATCCTAGAACTGCATTTTCTCGATATCCTGGTACGCACCCACGATCTTGTTCCTCACCTGCATCATCAATTGGAACGACACATCCGCCTTCTCCACCGCGATCATCACATCGTTCATGTCGCCGCTCCCGCTTTGAAGAAGGTGCCCCACCTGCGAGGCCGCATTGTCGTTCAGCGTGTCCACGGAGCTGACGGCATTCTTCAAGACATCGGAGAAACTTGCTCCGCCGGCGCCGCCGCTCAAATCCGGCGCTCCCGTTCCCGGCACGATTGCATTTGGAATGTTGCCGAAACTGATGGGGTTCATCTTCGCACTCCCTGTTACGAGGATTTCAATATGTCTATCGATTCCTGAATCATCTGCTTGGCCGCGCTCACTGCCGACGCATTCAATTGATAGGACCGGGTCGCATCCATCAGGTCGACCATCTCGGTTACTGGATTGATGGCCGGATACGCCACATATCCGTCCTTGTTCGCGTCCGGATTCCCCGGCTCGTAGCGCATCACCGGCGCCGACTGATCGTCCACAACCTGTGTGATGTGCACCGAGCCCGCCGGAGCGGACGCGAGGTTTCCCAGGCGATTGAAGACGGTCTGGAATGGAGAGGCATTTGTCGAGCTGAACACGACCTCCTTGCGCACGTAGGGGCCGCCGGTATCGGTGTGCGTGGTTTCGGCGTTGGCCAGGTTGGCCGATGTAACTTCCGCGCGCTGTCTTTCCGCAGACAGGGCCGACGCGCTGATGCTCATCATGTCGAACATGCCCATGGTCAATCTCCTCTTATGAATCCTTGATGGCTGTGAGCAACTCGTGGAATTGCTCTTTGATCAGTTGCACACCCATCTGATACTGAAGCTGGGTCTCGGACATCGTCATGCTTTCGCGGTCGATATTCACGTTATTGCCGTCCGGGCGCGCCGGCAGATTTACCACGTTGACGCTGGCTTCCTGGAGATGCGGCCCGCCTCCCGCATCCATCACCTGCCGCATCGCCGACTGGAAGTCGATGTCCTTGGTTTGATAGCCGGGGGTGTCGATGTTGGCCATGTTGGTCGCCACCAGTTGCTGGCGGTCGGAGGTGACCTTCAGATATCCCTGGAGAACCTGTAACAGCGGAGTCGTGGCCATTTATGCATACCTCCTTGGAGGAAGGCCGTATTCGCGAATCTTGTTGCGCAAAGTGCGCAGGCTGATGCCCAGCATTTCGGCGGCGTGCGTCCGGTTCCCATCGGTCAAAGCCAGGGTGTTTTCGAGATGCTGCTTTTCCATCGCGCGGATCGGAGTGCCTGCCGCGGCGGGCAGAGAAGCCGGCCCCGGTTCAGCCCGTCGCGCGCCGGCGGCCGGGTGGAATTCGGCATCGAAGCAGCGTGCATCGATATCCAGCGTGCCGCTCAGCGTGATCACGCGGCGCATAAAGTTGGCGAGTTCGCGCACATTTCCCGGCCAGCTATGAGACTGCAGGCGATCGAGGAAGTCCGGCTGCAAGCGGGGGACAGCGGTCCGCCGCTGCGCCGCGAATTGCTCCGCGAAGTGCCATGCGAGAACCGGGATGTCGTCCCGCCGATCGCGCAGTGCGGGGATGGACAGGGGGATGACGTTCAGTCGGTAGTACAGGTCGGCGCGAAACAGGCCCCGCGGAACCATCTCGGCCAGCGAGACATTGGTTGTGGCCACTACCCGGATATCGACTCGAACCAGCCGCCGTTCGCCGAGCCGCTCGAATTCCCGCTCCTGCAAGGCTCTGAGGAGTTTCGGTTGCAGATTGAGCGGCATCTCCCCGATTTCATCGAGCAGCATGGTTCCCCCGTTCGCCAGTTCGAATTTACCCGGCTGCGAGGCAACTGCGCCGGTGAAGGCGCCTCGCCCGTGCCCGAACAGTTCGCTTTCCAGCAAAGCCTCGGGAACCGCCGCGCAGTTGACCGCGATAAACGGCTTGCCGCAACGGTCGCTGGAATCATGAATGAAACGCGCCAGCAGCTCCTTGCCGGTTCCGCTTTCGGCTTCAATCAAAACATCGGCGCCGGTACTGGCGGCGGCACGGGCCCGCTGCATTGCCCGCAGCAGCAGCGGCGATCTTCCCACGATCTCGCCAGGTAAAGTTCCCGCTTGGGCCGGCGCATGCTTGGCGCGCTGCATCACCTGCGCAGCCGTAGCCTGCAACTGATCGAATGGGATGGGCTTGGTGACATAATCCAGCGCTCCGTCGCGCATCGCATTCACGGCGTCGGGAACCGAGCCGTAGGCGGTAAGCAGAATCACAGCCGTCGCCGGCGACGAAATGCGCGCCGCCCGCATCACCTCCATGCCGCTGCCATCCGGCATGCGCATATCGGTAACCACCAGATCGAATTCCCGGTCGCGGAGATGTCGAATCGCCTCGCGCGCCCCGCTAGCGGTCTCCACCCGCCAGCCGTGACGCAGAAAATTGGCGCGCAGCGCGGTGCGGATGCCCGGCTCGTCATCGACCACCATTACCGAAGACTCTGTGTTGGTTGTCATAGGGCTGGAAACTCCAGTTGGAAATTGCTTCCTTGCCGCAGGCGGCTGGTGACGCGTATCGCCCCGCCGTGCTGCGCCATGAGACGCTTGCAGACTGCCAGGCCGAGGCCCGGCGTTTCACCGGTCCCGCTGAATCCGGCCTCAAACAGGCGCTCGAGCTGTTCGTCGCAGATGCCGCAGCCGGTGTCCCGCACCTCCACCACGGCCAGACTTCCCGAAGCTTGCGGGGCCCGGCGAAGGGACACATCGACCCTTCCGCCCGCCGTTGTATGCCGGATGGCGTTGCAGATAAGGTTCAGGATGATCTGCCGGATGCCATCCTCATTGCCCTGAATGGCCAGCGCGTCCTGCGGCGTGGAAAAGGAAAGCGTAACGTTTGCCTGCTCGGCGATCGGTTCCACAAATTCCACGCCTCCCTTGACGCAGGCGGCGAGATCGAGGGGCATGAAACGGGGAGTTCCTTCCCCGTTCAAGCTCAATACGTTGTTGACCGTCCCGGACAGGGTGCGGATTCCGGCGCGCAGATGCGCAATCCACTGCGGATTCGCGCCCCGATCCTCGGCGATCAGTCCTGCAAACAGTTCGAGGCTGGCTAATGGATTTCTAATCTCGTGAGCCAGAATCGATGAGATCTCCGCCAGCGCCGTGGCCCGCCGCGCGGCTTCGCGCTCCAACTCCGCCTGCTTGTTGGCCGTGATATCGCGGAGGATCCAGATGCTGTGCAGAGGAGCGGCTGCCAGTTCCTGCTTCGCGGGCTGGCAATTGAGCTGGCGCCTGCCAACGGCCAGCCACCGCTTTCCCTCCGTGGAGGTTACACACAATTCGCTGTCATGTTCGTTCCCGGCTGCCGTTGCCAGGGCCTCGAAGTCGATCCGGCTGGCTTGGGAGAGATCGCGAAGAGTTTGGACACTGACCGATTCGAGCCCCAGCAGCCGTCTTCCTTCCGGATTGATCATGACGATGGTTTCCGAGGTGTCGAGCACCAGCACGCCGCAGGGCATGGAATCGATCATCTGCTGCAGAGTGGCGCGCATGCGATCGTTCTCGGCCAGGCTTCTGGTGAGCGCGGCATTGCGATCCGCCAGCTCGATGCTGAGATTCGCCACTCTCTGCTGCAGATCGCGATACGACGACTCCAGCAGGGTCGAAGCGGAGATGAACTCTGAGAACGCATCCGCGAGCAGCCGCGGGCTGTTGAGCCGCGCCGGGAGGGCTTGATTGATTGGAACTACATGAGAACTCGGCAGCATTTGCCTATCTACATGCAAGAGGTGTGCCAAATTGAACCATATATCCCGATTTGGGAGCTCCCGCTACAAAATAATGTGTTCGGGCTTGATTTCGCTTTCCGTACCGACCAGAATTGTGGCCCGCTCGATCGCGTTGCGCAGTTCACGGATATTTCCCGGCCAGGCATGCTGCTTCAGAATCTGCAGCGCGCCCTGGCTGAGCGATATGCCGGGGAGGAACCGGGCCGCAAACGAGAGCGCAAGTTCTTCCAGGTCGCCCATGCGATCGCACAGCGGCGGCAGGTGAATGGGAAACACGGCAAGACGATAGTAGAGATCCTCGCGGAACTGCTGGCTGGCCACTCTCTGCTTGAGATCGGCATTGGTGGCGGCTATGACCCGGACATCCACCTTGAGGTTGTCGTTACCGCCCAGCCGCTGCACTTCGCCCTGTTCAAGGAACCGCAGTATCTTGCTTTGCAGCGAGAGCGGCATGTCCCCGATTTCATCGAGGAACAGGGTGCCTCCGTGCGCCGCGTGGATGCGGCCGATGCGGGACTGCGTGGCTCCGGTAAAAGAGCCCTTCTCGTATCCGAACAATTCTGCTTCGAGCAGGGTTTCGGGGATCGCCGAGCAATTCACCACCACGAAGGGTTGATTCCTGCGCGAGCTGATGAGATGAATCTCCTGCGCAAGCAGATCTTTACCCGTGCCGCTCTGCCCTGTCACCAGGACCGTGGTGCTGCGCGCCGCGACCATCCGGGTTACCTCCCAGGTCCGCTGCATCGGCTCGGTGTTTCCGATCATGCCGCGCAACTTGATGCCATTGCGCTCCGGCAGAGCGCGCGAGGCTTGCGCTGCGGCGGGAGCAAAACCCGTAGTCCGCGCGGCTCCGCCGGTATTGATTACATTGACCAGCCGCACCGATACCGGAGTCGGCGAGGAGCTGCCCACCAGAAGCTGGCCGGTCTGCGAATTGAGCATCAGAACCTGAGTATTCGGAAAACGATTCCTCAAAATGGCGCGGAAGCTGTCCGGCTCGAGATCGGGAAGGACCGGATCGAGCAGCAGCACGGCATCGCTGGACGCGTGCTTGCGAAGCAGATCCAGCGCTCCGGCGCCGCTTCTGGTCTGGTAAACGTTCCATCGTTCGGGCACCAGCTTCTCCTGAAGCTCGCGCTGGAGCTGGTTATTCGGGCTGACCACGATCACGTTGAACGGGGCCTGATCTTCGAAGCGCTCAGATTGGATGACGGGAGTGGCCATGCTTTTCCTGCTGACGGATGGTGTGAGGTTGAAGTAAAACGCGAGGCCCGGTGAAGAGGTTAATTGGTTGCGGTCATGCGGTCTGCGTCGCGCAGAGCGATGTCTCGCCGCTCTCCGCGAGTTCGTACACCGGCAACCCAAACGAGATGCGAAAAGGATCGGCGGCGAAATCGTACCAGCCCTGTTGAATTTCGATATTCGCCTTGGCCAGGGAGAGATTGAGGCGGTTTGCGGACTTCATGCTGATGCCTTGCTTGCCCGTGCTCCGGATGGTGAATTCGAGGAACCCGTCGCGTCGCGTCGCGCTCATTGCGATCACATCTCCAGCCGAGGACGCCGATACCGCGGCCTCGAACAGCGCGGAAACCGTTTGCTCGGTTCTTTGCCGGTCGCCCAGGACCGTCTGCAACGATTCCGGCTTGGCCGCGACCATCTCTATACCCGATCCCCGGAGTGCCGGCGAGTGGACCTCGATCGCCTTGGCCAGCAGCTCCCGCAAGTCGATCGGAGCGCGCTCGGCCGGCTCCAGCCTCGATGCCACGAGATTCTGGATCGACGCAAAGAGACTGCAGGTGTGGTCTATCTGGCGCACGGACAGCTCCAGATAGTTCCGGCGATCGGCTTCTTTCGAGAGTGCAAGCAGCCCGATGGCGGAACGCAGGATGGTAAGCGGCTGCGCCAGCGCGTGCAGGCCATCGGAAAGCTCGGCGCAAAAGCGCAGATGTTCGCCGATCAGCGCGGCGGCACGGTCGGAAGCTTGCGGCGCCGCACTATGCTTCGCGTAGCTCATAGCCGAATCCGCGAATGGTATGGGTGAGACGCTGCTCTCCGGGAAGGTCCACCTTGTCCCGGACGTACTTCATGTAAACGTCAACGATGTTGGTCGAAGGCTCGGTGGGCATATTCCACACCTCATCGAGCAAGGTTGCGCGCGATACCGGGCGCCCTGGGCTGCGCATCATGACTTCCAGGATGGCGAATTCCCGGGGCGTCAGGTCGATCCTTCGCCCGTTTCGTTCTACGCGCCGCTCTTCACGTTGAAGCGTCAGGTCGCCGACCTGGGAACAGTTGGGTATCGTGCCGGAATTGCGGCGCATGAGAGCGTGCACCCGGGCCACCAGTTCAATGATCGAAAACGGTTTGGTAAGGCAATCGTCCGCCCCGGTTTGGAACGCCTTCACCTTGTCTTCGATCCGGCTGCGTCCGGTGAGCACCATCATGGGCAGGCGGGGCTGCTTGGGCCGTACCCGGTCCATCAGCGCGATGCCATCCAGCTTGGGCAGATTGAGATCGAGGATCAGCAGATGGTACCGGCTCTTGTCTTCGAGCACGGCCAGCGCAGCTTCTCCGTCGTGGACCACATCCACGATAAAGCGTTGTTCCTGAAGTTCCGCGGCAAGAAATCCGGCAAGGTCGACATCATCCTCGACGATCAGGATTCGCCGTCCGGCGGGACCGGCGAATTCCCTTGAGAATTTGTTATTCTCGAGAAGATTTTTGACTTTTGTTGCGGCAACGTTCGCTGGCTTACTAGGAGATTCGTCCAGCGAGAAAGTGGTAACTTGCATTTCACCCTCTCGTGTTATAGAGATCGAACCGGCTTAAAGGTTCAGTAATGAACACTCATACACTTTGGTAATCAAAGGCTTAGATGGATACTCTCTCATCGAAATTCAATGATCAATACACCCTAAGTGTCATGCGGCGGGAGGCGGGTGGTAGATGGATTTGCCCGTAATAGTGTCCCGGAGGAGCAGCCGGCCGCGATATACTCTTGCCGTAAGTGCCCGTGATGCAGAAATTCGAGTACCGAACTCCGCGCTATTTGGTCGACCTTCCGGTCCTGCTGACCTTCGAGGACGCAAGGATCGCGGGGCGCTGCAGGGAGATCAGCAAAGAGGGCATGAGGGTGGAGATTGGCGAGCCGGTGTTAGCCGATGCCTGCGGCACGGTCAGCATCAGCTACAAAGACGTCTCCCTGGAGCAGCGCGTCTGCGTCGCGCATTGCGGGACGGGTTGGGATGGACTCAAGTTTCTGTTCGAATCGGAGAAAGATCGGGCCCAGGTCGAGCGCCTGGTTGCGCTCCTGGCGGGGTCTGAGGGCCAACCGGGCCCGGTTCTGGTCCGTTAGAGCCGTTCCGCAGTTGTTATAGCCGTTTCAAGCCTCGGCCTTAGGTGGATTTTTCTTCCACCCCAGCGACGAAGACCTGTCGCTGGGGACCCCGGCTTGAGGAAAAATCCACTCGGCAACCGTGGCTTCGGGACACACTAACTGCGGAACCGCTGTAGCCGCGCCGCTGGCTCAGGGTCCGCCCGGAGGATTCGCGTTCTGGCTTGTGACGGCACCCGGAAGAGCAACTTCAGAGTCGTTAAGTACCTGATATTGCACAATTAAGGTAACTCTGCGATTGGATGGGTCCTCGGGGTGCAGGGGTAGGCGGGGTTGGCGATCGGCAAAGCCTCTCACCTGCGCAATCTGGTCCGGGTTGATGCCTTCAGCCTGCATCAGACGCCTGGCCTCATTGGCGCGATTCGACGACAGGTCCCAGTTGTCATAAGCCCGCTTCTCCGAATACACCATCGAGTCGGTGTGTCCTTCGATGGAAATCTTGTTGGGCAGTTTTCCCAGTTCGACGGAGAGCACCTTCAATAGATCGCGCAGCGCGGCTGTCGGGTTTGCGCTTCCCAGCTGAAAAAATGTTCCTTTGGCCGATTCCATCAGTTCGATCCGCAATCCCTCGGCCGTGACCGTGATCTCGATTTGATTTTTCAGCTTGTCCTGCGGGTCGAGGTGATGAATGGACTGGAGGAGATCCTCCTTCAGCTTGCTCATGTCCTCTTTCTTGATGGCCACATAAGTATCGCTGCCATTCTTGTTGCTCCCCACCCTCTTCGAAGTGCCTCTCGGGTCTTTAAAGTATCCCCCCACTGCCTCCTGTACCTGTTTGCTGGCGTTCATCAGCCACAAAACGATGAACAACGCCATCATGGCGGTTACGAAATCCGCATAGGCTACCTTCCAGGCGCCGCCATGGTGCCCGCCGTGCCCCTTTTTTTTCCTGACGATAATGATTGGCGTTGAAGCGTCCACGGGTGCAAACCTCTCCATATCCGTTATGCCGCGGCGGGTTCAGCCGCGCTGTCTTTCTGGCGGCAGGCTTGTTCCACTTCCTTGAAGGATGGGCGGACATGTTCGGGAACGGCGCGGCGCGCCACCTCCACTGCCAGGGCAGGAGCCATGCCCTTCAGGAAAGAAAGCATGACTACGCGCAGAACGTGATAATAAGCATGTTCGTCGTCGATCAACTTGGTTAAATTCGATGCCAGAGGCCCCACCACTCCATAGCACAGCAGGATGCCGAGAAAGGTTCCAACCAGCGCCGCGGCCACCTTATGGCCGATCTCCTCCGGAGGTCCTCCCAGCGCACTCATCGTCACCACAACTCCCAGAACCGCAGCCACAATTCCCATGCCCGGCAAGGCGTCGGCGACGGTCGACAGCGCCGAAGCGGGCTGGCTTGCCGAGGCATGATGAACATCCATATCCAGTTCCATCATCTGGTCCACGTCGAACGGCGTCGCGCCCCCGGTGATGGCCATCCGCATGGTGTCGCAAACGAAGTCGCGAACATGGTGGTTTCCCAGAAACCGGGGATACTTCGAGAAAACGGCGCTCTTCTCCGGCTCTTCGACGTCTGCCTCGATCGCCACCAGACCGCCCTTCCGCGCCTTGTTGAAGAACAGGAACATCATCTTGAGCGAGTCAAGGTAATACTGTTTCGAATACCTCGATCCCTTGATCACCATCATCACGGCGCTGACAATCTTCTTCAAAACGTGGATGGGGTTGCCGGCCACCAGCGTCCCCAGCGCCGCGCCGCCGATGATCACCAGTTCCGACGGCTGCATCAGGACAGGTAACGGACCCTTCTCCATCAGAAAGCCGCCCAGCACCGCGCCGAAGACTACCAGAATGCCAATGATCGAAAACATGGACTGAGTTTCCTCCGAAGAAGTGGGTCGGACGACCTGGTGTCGGTCATCGCAGCCCGCCGGCTGTCTTCGACATCACACTTTGCTCACCCAACTATCGGCATTCCGCGCGCGCTTTTTCAGCGCGGAAGAATCCGGACGATTCCGCGGAATTGCCGTGGGAATGCGGGCTTGCCGGCCCGATCGGCGATCTGACTCCAGGCGCTGCCTGCGTGTTATGGAATGAAAGCGCCCTGCAACATCGCCGCTACCTGGTCGACCGCGATCGGCTTGCTGAAGTAAAAGCCTTGCACTTCAAAGCACTGCTGCGCGCGCAGAAAATCCAATTGCTCTATGCTTTCAACCCCTTCGGCGAGAACATCGAGGTTGAGCGCCTTGGCCATGTTGATGATGGCCGTCGTGATAGCGGCGTCGTCGGCGTTCTCCGGAACTTCCCGGACGAAGGATCGGTCGATCTTGAGACGATTGACCTTGAAATGCCGGAGATAGCTCAGGCTGGAATAACCGGTCCCGAAGTCGTCGATGGTCAGCTTGACGCCCATCTCCCGCAGTTCCTGAATGAGCGTGAAAATAACGTCCACATTGGACAGCAGGATGCCCTCGGTCAGCTCCAGTTCCAGGTATTTCGCATTCAGGCCCGTGTCCTGAAGGACGCGGCGAATCAGCTGGCAAAAGTTTTGCTGCCGCAACTGGATTGCCGAGACGTTCACCGCCACCGGCACGGCGGCAAGACCGGCATCCTGCCATTTGCGGGCTTGCGAACAGGCGGTGCGCAGCACCCACTCCCCGATGGGCACGATCAGGCCGCTGCTTTCCGCCACTCCGATAAAATCGTTCGGCGGCACCAGTCCCAGCTCAACATGCTGCCAGCGCAGCAGAGCCTCCAACCCGGAGATCGCTCCGGTCCGGGCGTCTACCTGCGGCTGGTACACCAGGAAGAGCTCATCGCGCTCGAGCGCAAGCCTCAAGCCGTTCTCCAGTCTCAATCGCCGGCGAATCTGATGGTCGATCCCTTCCGTGAAGAACTGGAACTCGTTCGCTCCCTGTTCCTTGGCCGCGTACATGGCCACGTCCGCGCGCTCCAGCAGAGTATGGCCATCGTGGCCGTCGCCGGGGAACATGCTGATACCCATGGTGCACGAAACGGTGAAGGAATGGCCGAGAAGCGAGAACTCGGCATTGAGCGCGGTGACCACACGCTGGGCGATCTGCTCAACTTTCCCCGCCGTCTTGACATTCTCAAGGATGATTGCAAATTCCGAGCCGCCCAGGCGGGCCACCGTGGTTTCCTCACTCAACACGGACCGTATTCGCACCGCGATCTCCTGCAGAAGACGATCGCCGAATGACTTTCCCAGCGAATCGCTCATGATCTTGAACCGGCCGAGCTCCAGCAGAAGAAGCGCAACGCTCTGGCCTTTCCAGCGCGCGGCGGCCAGTGCTTCCGCGAGCCGCTCATCGAACAGCGGCCGGTTCGGCAGGCCGGTCACCAGGTCGCGGTAAGCCAGCTGCCGGATTCGATCCTCAGCCTTCTTGCGATCGGTAATGTCTTCGGCCGTGCCTTCGTAGTGCACGATTCTGTTGCCGGCGCGAACTGCATGGACATTCAGTTGTACCCATTTCCTGGCGCCGTCGCGTGTGTTGGTTTCCACTTCAAAGCCGCATTGGAATCCGCTTACGCGGATCCGGCGAACGAATTGACCCCACTGGCCCTGGTCGGCAAACATCAGTTCACCGAGATTGGAGCCTTCGGCCAGCATCTGTTCCGGGCACGCATACCCGCAAAGCTTTGCCATCGCGTGGTTGACGATCAATGGCTCGCCCTCTGCATTCACGCGGAACATTCCGATGAGAGCGTTTTCAAAGAGACCGCGATAGCTCTCTTCCACCTCAATGAGGCTGCGATTTGTTTCTTCATAGCGGATCAGCAGCTGATGAACGGATTCCAGCGCTTCGTGCCACGCCTGCTGCATGGGACGCCGGCGTCGGCGTTCGACAAACGGCCGCGTTGGCGGGGTCTTTACCAGCGCGCGGCTATCTTTCCGGATGACTCTAGAGGAGCTGAAATCTTGACTAGATTCTGCATCTAAAGACGCAGGACTGCCATTACCCTGGGCATGCATGACGCTACATCGGCAGTTGCATTGAAAGGTTACAGGGCTGGATCGCAAAAATATTTCCTCTTGGGCAAATCCTGCATCGTGTTCACCCATTCTCGGGCAAATCTTGCCCACCCGCCCCTAGAAAAAGCCTGTGCCTTCGGCCTAATCCCTCTGTTTTCAACGCAGAGACGGAATGCCTCGAGCCGCCGCTCCTGGCACTGCGCATGCAACATATTCAAGAAAAGCCGTCCTCTAGGAGATTCTCAATGCACCTCTCTGGCCTTCCGACGAATGGATTCACCAACGTTCTCTCGCAGCTTCCTGCGGGACTTGTGGGCCGCGCCTCGACCGCCGCAAAGAGCTTCGAGTCGGAGCTTGAGTCCGGTAACGTCTCCGGCGCACAGTCGTTCCTTTCCACGCTGCAGACGAAATTGTCTGCGGGGAGCTCCAGCGCGGCCCCGAGCGCGATCTCCTCGCAAATCGCGCAGCTCGACAACGACTTGAAGTGCGGAAATCTAGCCGCCGCTCAAAGCGATGATTCCACCCTCGAGCTGGCGCTCTCAAAGCTGAAACAGGGGCGCACTCCTCCCATCGAACACAAAGCCAACCAGCAGAACCCTCCACCCAGCCAAGGCATCGTCAATCCAGGCAATTCGCCTGGTTCCGCATTGGCGGCTCTCGAGTCGTACAACCCGATTCAGCAGAGTGCATTCACGGGCGCCGTGAACCTCTCGCTGCCGGTCAACCTCCCCTCCTTTTCCGTCAGCTCGTAAGCGCCACGGAGGGGGCAAGGAGCGGTTGCCGTAATTCAAAGGAGCACAAATGCTTTGCCGCCTGAAAATCCTCTGCCTAACTGCCGATGAGATTCACGCCCGATTCGTCCGCGAAGTCGAAGCGGAGAATGAGAGCTGCTCCAACTGGGTAAGCACCCAGGCTTCGGAACGGAGCTCTCCGCAGTTCATTCTGATCACAAGAATCAGGGCCTTGTGGAGTTCACGTGGATAAGGGCACCGTTACCGGCATTCTGATTGCAGCAGCCGGGATCGGAATTGGTCTTGTTGTGGAAGGAGGAAGGCTCGCTCAGGTGCTGCAACCCACCGCGGCGCTTATCGTTTTCGGCGGGACCTTCGGGGCCGTGATGGTGCAGTTTCCACTCCCGGTTGTGATCCAGGCGATCGTCCAGCTCAAGGACGTATTTTGGAACTCGGAGCCGCCGCCGGATGTCCTGATTCAGAATCTATTGCGCTACGCCTACAAGGCGCGCAAAGAAGGCATCCTGTCGCTGGATACGGAACTGGGCAAAATCCAGGATCCGTTTCTGAAAGAGAGCCTGATGCTGGCCATCGACGGCGCCGGCGCCGACGATTTGCGCAGAATGATGGAACTGCAGATCGACTATCGCTCAGAGAAGGCGGAGTGCATTCCAAAGGTTTATGAAGCGGCCGCCGGCTATTCGCCCACCATCGGGATCCTCGGCGCGGTTCTTGGGCTCATTCAGGTCATGCAGCATCTCCAGGACATCAATGAGGTTGGCAAAGGAATCGCGGTTGCCTTTGTGGCAACCATTTATGGCGTGGGCGCGGCCAATCTTCTTTTTCTGCCCTGGGCCGGCAAATTGAAGATCCGCATACGCGAGAAGCAGGTCATTCAGGAAATGATTCTGGAGGCAGTGCTTTCCATACTTGAAGGAGTGAGCCCCCGCGTCCTGGAACTGCAGATAGGCAGCTATCTGCCTGGGTCGGCACGGACTGGCATTACCAAGGTGGCCGCTCCCGCCGCGGTGAATTCGCGATGAGAAGGCGGAGGCACATCGAAGAACCTGCCAACCACGACCGGTGGCTGGTCTCCTACTCCGACTTCGTCACGCTGCTCTTTGCTTTTTTCGTGGTGCTGTTCGCCTCTGCCTATCGGGACAAGCACGCCATCATCCGGGTTTCCAACGCCATTCATCAGGGCTTTCAGTCGCTCGGCGTCTTCGTGGGAGGGCAGGACAAAAATGCGATTGCCTACTCCGGATTGCCGGTCGAGGCGCCGGATGCGCCGCCGCCGGGGTTGAATGCGAATACAGGGAGCGGTGTTCCATCGAACATTTCACCCGCCGATCTTCTCGCATTGCGCCGGCAACTCCAGGCGGCGATGGGCGCCGAGTTGAAGAGCCATGAAGTGGAAATGAGTGTCACTCCGGAAGGATTCGTGATCAGCCTCAAAGAGCTTGGATTCTTCAATAGCGGCCAGGCCGTTTTGCTGCCGGGAGCTGCGGAGAAGATCAAGCGGATCGCAAAGATTCTTGCGCTGCATGGGCTGGAACTGCGAGTCGAAGGGCACTCCGACAACCAGCCGATCCATAATGCTCAATTCCGGTCGAACTGGGAATTGTCGACGGCGCGCGCGATGGCCGTGCTTTTGCTCCTGGTAGACGGCTCCGGCTACGATCCGGGGAAAGTTTCGGTGGCCGGCTATGGACAATACCATCCGATCGCGGACGACGCGACACCGGAAGGCCGCAGGATGAACCGGCGCGTCGATCTGGTTGTCCTCGGGTCGGCCCCGCCGCGCCTGGCCGTTCCCTAGTGCCGTGTCTTCGTGATTTCGTAACGGACCGAATGAATCTGGGTGCCCCAGGTCCCGTTTTTGGGACCTGGGATAGCACGAAACCTGATGGACACGGTACTAGCCCGGACACTTTGCACTTCCTATGTGCGGCTTTGCACAACTGTTCGTGCGGCATGCGGCTCGATCTGCTTAGGCTGACCTCGATAGGCCTGCCGTCGACGAAAGCAAAAGGCGCTTCGCCGGTTCACGCTCGCCTTGGGAGCGCGTTCCGCGATCATCCGCGATATTTGGGTGTGACCGCCTTATTCCGGTGTAAGGACGGTATCTCATCGGCCTGCTGCCTGGTTTGCTTGGCTACGTACATGGCGGCGTCGGCTGCGCTCAACAAGTCATCCTTATTTGTGCCGTCTTCGGGATAAAGGGCAATGCCCACGCTTGCGGAACCACGCAGGACGTATCCATCCAGGGTATACGGTTCGTCGAAGCTGCGTTCAAGCCGCTGGGCGATTTCCTCGACCTCTGCGCGGCCGTGCACCATCGGAACCAGCACCGCAAATTCGTCCCCTCCGAGCCTCGCCAGCAGGTCGTGCGGGCGAAGTTGCCGTTTCATACGCAGCGCGGCCTCCCGAAGATAAAGATCTCCCACCAGGTGTCCATAGAGATCGTTCACCTCCTTGAACTTGTCCAGGTCAACATAGATCAGCCCGAAGATTCCGGCCCGTCGCCGCGCTTCTTCGATCTGTGTCTCCATAGAGCGGTTCAGAGAAAAGCGATTATGGATTTCGGTGAGAAGGTCGAATTCCGAGCGGTGCTGCAGATCGGAGTAAAGCCTCCGGGTCTCGATGGCCAGCGTGGCGAGACGTGTCCCCACGGAGAGGATATCCGCCTCGCCCGCAGTTGACTGTTTGAGTGGATCGAATCCGACAAAGATCGTGCCCAGCGCCGGTCCGGTGCGGGCAGGGATTTCTGCGTTGACGATCCGCAGGCTGTATGCCTCCGGCGGACAATCTCCCAACTGTGCGCCATCGATGATCTGGCACCAGCAGGGCGCGCCTTCCAACTTGAAGGAAACCAGTTCAGTGATCCCTTCGATGATCTCGGCGAGAGGCCGCGAACCGTTGATGTCTTCGAGGACCACGCTTCGCCGCCGCTCCAGAGCGGCCTCGGCCTCGACGCGAGCGGCCATCACCGCAGTTTGCCTGCGGATTTTGCGGTCAAGAGCCCAGCTTTTCGCGCCGAGGGCAAGCATCACCGCGAAAAGCAAGCCGACGACTAGGAGAAGGTTGCGAATGCTCAACATGGATGGAGGGGAGACGACGATAATGTCGTCAAAGGAACGCAGGAGGATATTGAAGGGCACCTGAGCGTCGAACGGGTTCGAATCCTCGAGGACGCAGACACCCGTGACCCGAACCCTGGACCCCAAGGGAATCTGCTTCATGGCGGGCAGTCGAAGAGCGGTCAGGCTGGTCCCTGCGGGATGCTGAAAAACGGCGGAAAACCGCTGGCCATCCGAGACCAGGACATACTCGTCCTGCGCTGCCTCACGGGCCTCCATCACGACTTGACCTTCGATGGACACCAGATCGAATATATTGTGGCTCAATGTCAATTGGCGCCATGTCACCGATTGCGGTGTGACAGGCGCCTGCAGGTGATTATTCCGGATTTCGCTGTGAGTCAGGGTCAGAAAGCCGTTAAGCACATCCGGTAAGCCGGTCGCATCGGCCTGATCGCCAATGCGGAGAGGAACGCGAGTCTGAGTCGTGATCCATAGGCTCCTGGGGCCATTTTGCAACACAACCGCCGAGCCGGGCTGATAGTAGGTGACGGTTCCACGAACTCGGACTCGCTGCGTGAGATTCTTCACGTGATAGCCGCTCAGAATCCGATCCATGGACGTGACGGGCAGAGACCAAATGCTGGCGCTGGCGCGATGGAGAATCTTTACGTCGGAAAGAGAGGAGACATGGAGCAGAATTCCGGTTTCCTGCATTTTGCCATCGAATTTTCCCGAAACAGCACCGGTAACCTCGACCTCGGCGTCCAACAGGCCGTCCAACGCTCCTTCGTCGTCGCTGTCCACGACCGCATCGATGTTCCCGCCGTCGGCGAGCAACTGCAGTCTGGTACTGCCCACTTCGGAGCTCAACGTCAAGTCGGCGGCAAGCACCACTGCATGGATGGTGACCAACCGGCAGTCATCCTGTGCGCGGATCAACTCATCGAAGGTCGCAGGCAGAGGTTGAGGCAAACCCGGGTGGCGCAACACAGTGATGCTGCTGGCCTGTACATAGGGACGGAAACTCTCATGCGTGGTTCCGCGCACCAGGACACGATCGCCGGGAATCAGTCTGGCATTGGGCGTGGCCGCCACGTAGATGGCATCGTTGCCATCCTGAACGAAGAGTGTCTTCTCATACCAGCGGAAGTATGTGACCGTGGCCTCGAATGCGACAGGGATTGCTTGGCTTGCTTCAGCGTTGCTGAGCGAGTCAACGGCGTGAAGAGATGTAAGTGTTGCGGGCTTTGCGGCCCAGGCAATCGAGAGGGACGTGCATAACACGAAAGAGGCAGGAATCAACTTGCGGAGGAGGAATGTCCCAATCCAGCTTGTGTAGCGCCGTCGGGCTCTCGGTGTTTCACTCATTCCTCGGCCTCTCCCCGTTCGCCTTGCCGGGATCCTCGTGTCATGCGGAGTTTGAGAACCGTTGTACATCCTTTGAGCTACTCCCCATCTCGGCGCCCCATCCTCACTTGATTCGGCTCTGCCGGTACCAGGCGATGTGCCACATCCTTCGAATCGATCGTCTCCTCTGGGCGTTTCTCCTTGAATATATGAATCTTTGGTTGATGCACAATCCCTCTTTGGACGCAAACTGAGGCGAATCCAGTCCCTTGGCGCTTGCTGCCGTGATCTTTTCAGCACCAGGAGTGATTCTCGACCGGAAAATCTTCTCAAAGAGCCTGTTGCTCTGAAATCGCCGGTTGAGATCCACGTGAGGCGGCTTTGCGTTCCATTCAAATCAAAGATTGCCCCGGAACGCGAAGCGCACTCCGAGCCGGTCGTCGCGCATCACAAAGTCCGGGTCATATTCTTGCTTGGCGAGCGCGATGCGGATCCTCGAAACCATGTGATTCACGTACTTGTGGGGATTGCCCGTTCTGCTGCTGCCGTTGCTGAATTGGGCAACCAGTTCCTCCAGGCTTCTGGTTGAGGCCATGCCGTCCCTGGGATCCGGACGGCTCTCGGCCAAAAACTTCAGGAACTCCCACTCCTGGCGGGTAAGCACAACCGGCTTGGCCAGATCGCCGTTGATGTAAATTTCATAGCTCGCCCGGGCCTTCTTCTTCCAGCTCAGTTCGTGCACCGCCACTGCGTTCTGTTTGATCTCGCGAATGGTCTCAAACTGGATGCCCCACAGCGTCGATCCCGGAACCAGGTCGCGAAGAATCATCGCCGTCTTGCGGATGCATTCCGCCATGCAATCGATCCGGTTCCTGATCTTGACGGTATCCTCGTCGATCCTGAATTGAACGTGCTTCACGCCTCGCATATGGGAGCTGGCTTCGCGAACCAAACGGCCGGCCTCGCTCAGCGCATCGGAGTCGATCTTCTGTTCAGCCATTTCTGTCTCCTTCCCAGGCCGCCCGCCGTTGCGGGTCAACCGAAAACTGGCCCAGCCCCAGGCAAAGCCCTACTGGACCGAGACGCCGCGCAGCGTTGAGGCGGCCTCTTCAGGAGCCACCGGATTGATCATCAAGTCGGTTCCGAGCTCGAAACCGGCAAGCGTTGTGAGCCGCGGCAGAATCGAGAGGCTCCACGAGTACCAGGGCGCCGTGGCGTGTTCGAACGCCGCGGTGTGCAGTACCACGTTGAACGCCAGCTCGGGGTGTACCGCGTTGAGGCGCGCCACCGCGTCGCGAAACGATGCCGAGAAGTCGAGCAATTCGTCGTCGGTCATGGTTGAGAAGTCGGCCGAGCCCCTGAGCGGCGAGATGCATAGCTCGTAGGGCATTCCGGCGGCAAAAGGAACGTAGGTAAGGAAATGCCCGGTCATCGCAACCACGCGATCTCCGGAATTTGCCTCATCCTCAACCACGCGGCGGTAAAGGTTTTGCCCCGTCTGGTTGAAGTACTGCGCGGCGCGCGCGTAGCGGGCCTGAATCGACGGCGGTATAAACGGCAGCGTATAAACCTGCCAGTGAGGATGCTCCATCGTTCCGCCTGCACTCCTGCCCAGATTCTTGAAGCTGAACCAGTATTTGGCGCGCGCATCCGACTGGGCCGATCTGTACCGCGCAACCAGGGCGCGGAAGCAATGCGCAATCTCATTCGCCGTACGGGCATACTCGGGATAAAAATGCTGGCGGGTTTCAAAAACCACCTCGCAGCGCCCCGCCGGATCCTGGATGGCCTTGAATCCGGAAGAGGATTGGTAGCGCTGATTTCCGCCCCCGTCTGAGAAGCACGAGAACTTGTTGGGCACTACGCGCACCTCCCAGTTGTCGCCGTCGGGCTCGGAGTCCTCCGGATAGACATATACTGCGGGTGGAGTCAGCGCTGGAATGCACCCGGGGCACTTGTTCTCCTCGTGCGTTCGCGGGCGCCTATCCCGCCGGGGAGCGATGAGAACAACCTGCTGGTCGATCGGGTCAAAACGGGCTTCGCAAAGCGCGGGAGACGTCGCCAAAGTCATCGTGTGTCTACCTCCTTCGAGCCATTGTTTGGAGCACGGCGCCCCAAGGCAGGACAGCTCGACACGAAGAGCAGATGCCCAGCGAAGCCAGGTTGTCAATAGGAATCGGAAATAGGAAAACAATTATAATAATTAGAATTATTCTTGCCGGAAATCAGCATATTTATGATAGAAATGAGTCGGAGAATCCATGCGTAAGGGCAGAGATCGACTCTATCTGATTGCTGCGGCTTATCTTAGCAGCCAGCAAAAGGACCAGGAATCCATCGCCAAAAGCCTCGGCATCAGCCAGTCGCTCGTATCGCGCTTGATCAAGGACGCCAGGGACAAGGGGATATTGGAGGTCAAGACGCGATTTGCCAGTGAGCGCGTAAATGCCGAGGATTTGGCTCGCGCCAAAGCCAGACTCCGTCCTGAGCCCCTTGAGCAGATTCTTGCACAGATCGGCGCTCTCGCCCCCGGAAAGCGCGTTCCCACATTGCACGTTTACCCGTGCCGCACCCGGAACACACTCGAACCGACATGGCAGCATCGCATCCTGATGTTCTCGAACGACTGCGCGGAAGATTTGCTCAAGGTTCTCGGTTCGGCTTCCGTCATCGGAGTTGCCTGGGGAGTGATGATAGCCAATGCCGTCGATGCCATGCAGAGGACGCAGGCCGACCGCGGCGAACCTCTTCAATCCGATCAAACCATCATTCCTCTTCTGGGAGAACCGCTGGGGCTCACGACAACGCAGCACTCATCGAGCGTTTTGGCCTCAAAACTCGCAGGCATACTCAATCCCAGGCTTAAGCCGGAGAATATCCTGTCGCTGGCTCCTGTTCCCGCATTCATTCCGGCCAACATGACCAAGGCGGAGATACGCGCGATCCGCAAGCTCATAGGGCGAATTACGGCATACCGGAAAATCTATGGCGCGGGTGAAAGCGAATCTCAAGGCGAGGAAAAATCCGTACCGTGGATTCACTGTGTTGACGCGATCTTGACCAGCATATCCACCGAAGAGAAGCCTCTTGGTTTCGACAATGACGGCTTGATCCGCGCCGCCGACATCCACAGGGAAAGGCTGAACGACCTGGTGATCGGCGATTTGTGCGGTGTTGTGATTCCCCGGCCCAACCTCGATCGCAAGTCGAAAAAAGAAATCGAAAGCATCATGGCGCAATGGACCGGAGTCAGGGTCGATCACCTTGAGGCGTGCGCGAACCGCGCGCGCAACGGCGCTCCCGGAGTCATCGTGCTTGCGATTGGGGCCAACAAAGCCTCTGTGGTTCTGGGAGCGCTGCGCAGAGGCTTGATTCAGCACCTGTTCATGGATGAGGATTTGGCTGACCGTCTCGGGGAGATCTGCGCGGCATCTCCTCATGACTAGATTCTTTGCTTTCTCAAGAGCAATGTCTTCACCCGGTCGAAGCCCCCGATTCGAATCCTCGAGCGGCCGGCAATCGGATCGATCGGTAGAATCGATCCGTCGCGGGGCAATCCCGGCAAGCTTTTTCCTGCCTCGGCTGCCGCGGCCCGCCTGCCTACTTGGCGACGTCTCCAACGTAAACCGTTGACACCGCGGCCTGCTCGATGATCGACATCCCGGTGGTGGCCAGGATTTTCGCCCTGCTCATGGGCACGTAGACAATATCCTGAGCCTGGAGCTCGAGCGGAGTTACCTTGCCGCTGGCTATATCTCTGTAACTCGTGGAAAACTCCGTGAAGGTGCCGTCGGGCTTGCGGCGGATCACCCGTATCTCGCTGGTCTTGGCCTGCAGCATCGTGCCCCAGGCGAGCGAAATCGCCTGCATGACATCGAGTTTCCCGTCTTCCTGCATCAGATAGCCGCCGGGCCGCGTCACCGCGCCCAGCACGTACACGATCCCGGCCCTGGGCACGATCACCGTATCGCCGTCGTGCACCATCACGTCGCTGATGGTATCTCCGTTGCTGTTGCGCCCGTAATGGTAGGTGGCCGTCTCGGTCTTGCCGTCCGTTTCGTGCCGCACCTCGATCTCCCCGCCGGCCACCTGGGTCTCGCCGCCGGCGAAGGACAGCACATCGAGCAGGCTGTGCGGAGCCAGCATCTGCAGGCGTCCGGGGTTGTTCACCTCGCCCAGTACCGTCACCAGCGTGGGAGCATATTGGAGGATATCCAGAGTTACCTGCGGATTCTTGAGGATCTGCGCCGTCTTGAAGGATTCCTGAATCCTTTGCCGGGCCTCGGCCTGTGTATCTCCGGCCACGTGCACGGCGCCGGCGAAGGGCAGGTTCACATTGCCGTCAGGACCAACACGGTACTGGCCCGATAAGTCGGGCTCGTCGAATACATCGGCTTCAAGAAGGAACCCCGGTTGTATCTTGAGTTTCGAAAAGTCCTCGGGGATGGCGATAACTCCACCGCCGGCGCCCATCCTCGCGGCCGCCCCTGAGTTACCGGAGGAGGCCGATCCGCCCATGCCGGAGCCGTACTGGGGCGCGGCGGTTCCCGTCTGCGCGTGAAGAGTTATCGCAAAGGCGGCGATCGTGAATGCCAGTGCGGGGCTGGATGCTGACGGTAGCCGCATATCAGGCCTCCTCGCCGTAATACTTGTTATCGCCGTAATAACCGTAAGAATAATAGTATTCCACTGACTTGGTGTCCATGCCGTTGACCACGAAACCCAGCTTGCGGCCATAACTGCGGGAAAGCACGTTTACGGCGCGCTTGAGCACCGGGCGGGTGGTTTTTTGCGAGCGAAGAACGATAATCGTCCCGTCAGTTTTGGTGGACAGGATCACCGGATCGGTAACCATCAGCACCGGCGGACTGTCGATCAACACCAGATCGTATAGCTTTTTGGCTTCCTCGAGTAATGCATCGAAGCGCCTGGAGTCGATAAGTTCCGCGGGATTGGGCGGGGTGGTTCCGGAAGGAAGCAGGGAAAGATTGGCCAGGTAATCGTGCGGAATGATCACGTTCGATAACTGCGCGCCGCCGGTCAAAACTTCACTAAGTCCCGGAACTTTCGCTGACCGGAACAGCGTATGCACGCTCGGCTTGCGCATATCCGCATCGAGTAAAAGAACCCTTCGCCCATGTTGCGCAAAGGCAATCGCCAGGTTATACGAGATAGTCGTCTTGCCGTCGCCTCCGAGCGGGCTGGTGATGAGCAGCACGCGCAGCGGCTCGTCCGCGGCGGAAAGCAGAATGGCGGTGCGGAGCGCGCGATAGGCCTCCGCCGCCGGCGCATTGGGCTTTGAAAGCAACAGGCTCTGCTCGAGCGGATTCACGCCCGCCGCGGGTCCTTCGCCGGCCTGCTTGCCGCGCTGACCGTCTTCCGGCCGGATAAGTGGAATGTAAGAGAGCACCGGGAGCAAACCTATCTTCTCAACCTGGTCGGTGGTCACAATCGATTCATCCAGGTTCTCGCGCATAAAGGCAAAAGCTATGCCCAGAAACAAGCCGGCGCCGAGGCCGATGAGGGGATAGAGCAGCCAATCCGGGCGGGTCGGGGTGGCGGTAGAGCGCGCTTCATCCACCAGGTCGAGGTTGGTGGCGCTTACGCCGGCCTGGATGCTCGCCTCCTGCAGCCTGGTAAACAGCCCGTCATAGAGATCGCGGTTGGAGAGAGCTTCGCCCGCCAGCACTTCAAGCTGGATGGTATTGTCATTGAGCTTGTTCACTTCCGCCTGCTGCTGGTCGTACGCCTGGCGAATGCCGTCCTCGGTGCGGCGAGCCAGCTCGAGGTCGTTCTTGGCGCGCTCGTTGATGCGCTTGAGCTCGTCGGCGATCGACTTATCGAGCGCCGTCATCTCGCCCTGCATCTCCGCCAGGTGAGGATTGTTTGCGCCGTACTTGGAAGTGAAATCGCCATACTGCACGCGCAGCGCGGCCTCCTGCCCACGCAGGGTCTGCAATACCGAAAGGCCCTGCCCCTCGTTGACCACCGTGCCGCCGCCGGCGGCCAGGCCGCTGTTTCCAAGCCCCATTACGACTTCCGGGCTTTGCGTTTGCGTGAGCTGATAGATGGCCTCCTTGGTGATGCGGTCCGCCTCGGCCGCGGTCAGCTCCTGGTTCAACGCCGCCAGTTTATCGACAG
This sequence comes from uncultured Acidobacteriaceae bacterium, assembly GCA_963770555.1. Classification (GTDB taxonomy): domain Bacteria; phylum Acidobacteriota; class Terriglobia; order Terriglobales; family Acidobacteriaceae; genus Telmatobacter. Next base: position 913,162 of record CAVYQC010000004.1, on the reverse strand, counting down.
CCGGAATGTGCATGCCGCCGCCGGTAACGCCGCCCGCGCCGCTCGATCCGCTGGCCCCGCCTCCGCCCATGCCCAGCATCAGAACGCTGAGACCGGTCTTGCTTTCGTAATCGGACAGTTTCTGCTGCGAGTCGGCGACCCTGGCTTTCAAACTGATCAACTGCCCGTTGAGCCAATCGGAGGCGCGCGCCGTGGCCTCGAAGTGGCTCTTCAGATATTCCTGAATGTATTCGTCCACAAAAGCGTTGGCTACGTCCGCGGCCCGCTGCGAATCGTGGTCGGAGTACTTGACGGTGATCAGCCGCGTATCCGGCTGCGGCTCTACCTTAAGATGGGCTTCGACGATCTTCACCAGCCGCTCGCGCGTAGCCGGCGCATTTTCCAGCGGGCGTCCTAACTCGGCTTTTATTGCCGCGTTCCACCCGAATATCCCCGGCTTATACGCATAAGTCTTGTCAAGTCCCAGCCTGTGTATCACCCTCAGCGTTGTGGTATCGCTCTGCAAAACCGTCGAATGGGTGTTTAACTCGGTCTTTAAATCGTCTTCGCCGCCGAAACTGGAAGCCAGGCCGGCCAGGCTTCCCACGTCCACGCCGCTGGTGCCCTGCTTATCTACCAGCAAGGTGGCAGTCGATGTGTACGTATTCCTGGCCACCGCGCAGTACAAATAGGCCAGCACCAGCACTGCCAGCGCCCAGGCCAGGATCGAGGACCGGCGCTTGCGAAGCACGCGAATGATGTCGCGCAACGATTCTTCTTCCCTGGAATCGGACCCTGCCCGCGATATGTTTTGAAATGAACTTTGCGATTTCGACCCCGGAGCGTTCTGTCCGGGGCGATCGGAAGGGAGACTCATTCAGACCACATTCTCCTTGGGCGCGTGAACGCCTCGTCTCCGCGATGGCAGAGGGAACTACGATAGTCAAAATGTTACCATAAGAGTCCTGGCTTAATCCGGCGCGTTCAGCCTGCCGCGGGGAGCGCCGTACGCCCATTGACAGAACACGGAACTCTCACCATCTGCGATGCTTATTCGAATCTGCCAATCTTGCGGCAGAGAACAGAATTTCTGCGCCAGCCTACGATAGGCGGTGACCAGCAACGATGAAGCCAGCACCGGATTCCTGTCTCCCCAGTCTGGATCTGAATGGCATTCTGGCCGCTCTGGGAATCGCCGCCAAACCTTCCGCCGCGACCACGGCGTACACCGTCGTTCCGGGCAACGACGGCCCGCGCTGGCTGATTCCAAACCGCAGCGAACTGGCGCCGGCCATTCTGCGCGAGTGGCGTCCTTACCGGCCGGCGTCGCGGCTGTTCTGGTCCGGTGTGCGGCTGGCCGCGCGCACGGGCACCCTCCGCCTTGTGCCCCGAACCACGCAGATCGACGTGCCGGTCGACGCCGTGAGCCGCTTCCTCGGCTATCGCGACCTGGCAGCCGATGCTATGCCTCCGGTCATTATGGTGGGAAATCGTAGCGTAACTCGTAAGTTGCTGGTCTTTCTTGTTAGCCGCGGCGATAACTTGCGCGCGGTGGTCAAAGTTCCACTAACATCGCTTGCCCGGGATAGCATCCGCAACGAAGCCGGTACGCTCGAGGGACTAAGTGGACGTTATGGAGCTCCCAGGCTGATTCATTACTCTGAAGATACCGGGGCGGCAATCCAGGAGTATCTCGCCGGAAGACTCGGATCGCGGCGCTGCAAGCCGAGTTATCTGCGCATCCTGCTCGATCTGGCGCGAGGCGGAGAAACCGTATCGCTCAGGGCCCGCTCCGGCGCCCTTCAAGACCGGCTGAACCGCGTTGCCGCGCACGGCCGGCAGTCCCCGCTCATCGGCTCGGCGTTGGCCTGGCTCGACAACGGCAAGATGGTTCCGGCCGCGCTGGTTCACGGCGATTTCGCTCCCTGGAACATTCGCGAAATGGACAACGGAACGCTTTCGCTCATCGACTGGGAATCCGCCGAGCCGCAGGGTCTGCCGCTGCACGACCTTTGCCATTTCTTTTACATGCTCACCAGGGTGTTTTCTCCACGCGCGTCGTTCTATGCCCGGCTGCTGGGCGAAGGCGCGTGGCGCGGGTATTGCCGGGAACTCGATCTTCCGCATTCCCTGGTTCCCCATCTCGCGGCCGGATTCCTGCTGGAAACGTTGGCGCGAAGCTGGGAATCGGGCCATCCGCAATCCGCGGCGTTCTGCCTTCGCCAACTCGACATGTTCTTGAAGCACGCCGGGAAACCCGCTTCCTGAGGGACGAAACGCCGCGGCCGCGCGGTCTTCAAGCGCAGTGTTATGGAGTGCAATGCGTTGTTTCGGATCGGCCGGGCCGGCTTACAGGCCATCGCTATCGGATCGCCCCGCGGGCTGCAGCTTCTCCGTAAGCAAGCGGTAAAGGAAGATGCTGTTATAGACCAGATAGCGCCGCCACAAGCGCCGCGGCTCCTGAAAGAGCCGGTAAAGCCATTCCAACCCGAAGTTGCGCATGAAAGACGGCGCGCGCCCCTTGGCGCCGGCCAGGATATCGAGCGCCAAACCCACCGCGAGCAGAACCGGCACGTCGAGCTTGTCTTTGAACTCGTCGATCCATGCCTCCTGCTTGGGGCAGCCAAGGCAGACCCACAGGACATCGGGCCGGGCGGCATTGATGGCGCGCACGATCTCGTCTTTCTCGGCGGGGTTCAAGGGGCGAAAGGGAGGCGAGTAGACTCCGGCAATCTGGACTCCCGGACATTTCCGCTTGAGGCGCGAGGCGGCCGTGGCGGCTATGCCTTCCGCGCCGCCATAAAAGTAGTGGCGAAGATTCATATCCGCGGTTGCCTGGCAAAATGCAGGCAGAAAATCGGGTCCGCACACCTGCTCCACGCGCTTGCCGATTTTGCGCCGGCCGTACCACACCAGCGGCATGCCATCCGGGCAATTCATGTCGGAGCTTTGCAGCACCTTGCTGAATCCGGGATTCCTGATTCCTTCCACGAGCATGTGCACGGTGCTGAAGGTCACCATCCGGCCGCGGTCTCCGCGCGCAATCCAGGAGCAGACCTCGGAGATGGCCGAGGGCATATCCACGGCTGCGACCGGCACGCCTAAAAGCTGAAATTGTGCGACCTGCGAGTTTTGCATTGTGCCGGGCACCTGACCGCTAGGGATGTGCTCTCTCTAAGACAGTGGTCTCCGCTGCGATTGCAGAAAAAATCCATGTGGAACTTGTTCTAGAACAATCACCTAGGAAAGAAATAGGGTCGGGGAAGCGACTTACGATTAACGTTACGTTAACACGCAGTTGGCAAATTCTCAACACTTTTGTAACTAAACTTTGGTAATCCACGAGCCGCACCAGCGGCTTCGGCGGGCTTCAATCCTGGCCCCGGCCTCTGCGGGTGCGTGTGGCCAGCAGATCCAGGGTTCGCACTTTGCAATCGCGCACCACCTGCTCCAGCGGCTGCGACGCATCCACCAGCACGGCTCGCCCCCGCACCGAATCGGAGAGGGCGACTGCCCGATAGGCCTCGGACTGACGCACGGATTCTTCCGCCGTGACTTCCTGCTTGCGGGCCTGCAACAGATCGGGAGGCGCATCCAGAACCAGCATCAGGTCCGGCAGCGGGATGAGCCGCGCGATAAGCCGCGCCAGCCAGCGCGGACCGCCATAGCGAAACCGCCGCGCATCGATCGGCAGGTCGTGATAATAGCGATCGAAGACCACCAGTTGGGAGCGGGCGAGAAGCGGGCGCACGCGGAACCAGTAGCCGAGCGTGTAATCGGCCCAGAAATACAGCGCCTTCGCCGTCGACGCCAGCCATCCGCGCGGCTCCTGGCCGTGGGGATCGGTGTTGGGAATTTGCGCGGCCGCGGTACCCCGCAAAAGGCCGGGGCGCAAATGGAATTGCCGAACGCCTCGGAAGTAGGGCTCCATGGAGGGAACGTAGCGCGCAATCACGCTGGATTTTCCGCTGCCGTCCGGCCCGAGAAAACTCACCCACAGGCCGGAGGGCCGGATCCCTCCACTGAAACCCGGGGATGGGTTGCCTTGAGCGGCGGATCGATTGCCCGCGGATTCCGGCGTTGCGCACACGAGTGATTCCCTCATCGCCGGCTCGACCGCGGATTCGGTTGTGGCCGAAGGCAGGTACGATCTTTCCACCGATTATGCCAGACCGCGCAGGCGGGCTTGACCGGAGAGCGAACAGAGGTCTTATATGCTCTTGCCATGGAGTTCGCTTGAGAGTCCTGCTGGTGCACAATCGCTACCGGATTCGCGGCGGCGAAGATACGGCTGTCGACCGGGAATACGAGATGCTGCGCGCGGCCGGGCTCACCGCCGACCTGCTGGAGGCCAGCAACGACGACATCGCCGGCGCCCTGCAAATGGCAAAGACCGCGCTCCAGGTTCCCTACTCGCTGCCGGCGCGGCGGCTGCTGCTCGATCGAATCCGCCATTTTCATCCGGACATCGTGCACGTGCACAACTTCTTTCCCACTCTCTCGCCCTCGGTCTACGACGCCTGCAGGGAAGTCGGGGTTCCGGTTGTGCAAACGCTGCACAATTACCGGCTCATGTGCGCCAACGGGCTGGTGTTCCGCGACGGCAAGTCCTGCACCGATTGCTTTGGACACACCTTTCCGCTGCCCGCCATCCAGCACGGCTGCTATCGCGGAAGCCGCATCGGGTCGGCGGCCGTGTCGGCCATGATCGGCATTCATCGCGTGCGGCAAACCTGGACCCATCGCGTGAATCGATTCATTGCGCTGACTGAATTCGCCCGCGGCCTGTTCGCCGCCGAGGCGGGCATTCCCGCGGAAAAAATTGACGTCAAGCCCAACGCCGCGCCCGATCCCGGCCTGGGCGATGCCTGCGGCGGATACGCCCTCTACGTTGGCCGGCTCTCTCCGGAAAAGGGCATTGAAACGCTGCTCGCGGCGTGCCGCGGCGGCGAGCTGGGAATGCCTTTGAACGTGGCCGGCAGCGGCCCGCTCGAGGCAATGGTCCAGGCTGAGCAACGCGCCGGAAAACTCGAGTTCGCGGGCTTGCAGGACGAGGCCGGCGTGCGCCGGCTGATGCTGCACGCCCGCGTGCTGCTCATTCCTTCGCTGTGGTTCGAAGGGTTGCCGATGGTGGTGCCGGAGGCTTACGGCGCCGGCCTGCCCATCGTCGCCAGCCGCATTGGCGCGCTCGAGACTCTGGTGGAGGACGGCGTGAACGGCCTGCTCGTCGAACCGGGCAATCCGGCCGCGCTGGCCCAAGCCGTGCGCCGCATCGCGGCCAGCCCCAGCCTGGAGAGCGGCTTGCGCCTCCGCGCCCGGCAGACCTACGAAGAACTCTATCGCCCCGAGGCCAATCTCCGCCTGCTGCTCGAAATTTATGAACGCGCGCGCGCTTGAGCAGCCGCGCCGCCCGCGAGCGTATTCGACGCGGGAGTTACGATTCGGCGAACAAAGCAGAAAACGGCGAGCCCTTTGAAAATGCGGCAAAGTTATAGCCGGCATTGGCGTCTACTTTCAGAGCGCGAATGTCAGCCAGCGAACGCATGCGCCGGATCTTCATGTTCCGGCTGCAATGAAAAACTTCGAATTCAAGCTCGCTCATCACGAAATCGCTCACGCGGCATTCCGGGTCGTGCCCGTGGTCTTCATAGAGGACCATCACCTGCCGCTCGCCAAGCGTCTTGCGGGCGCCTCTGAGAGCCGGAATTTCAGCGCCCTCCACATCCAGCTTGATGACGATCCTCGCCTCCGGATCAGGGACATAGCGGCCGCACAGCGTATCGATGGTGACGGTCTCAACGTCGTGCTGGCGATAGCCGGTCATGCCGATTTTGTCGCGCCGGTCCACGATGCTCGATCCGGCATGGCGCAGCTCATGGCTCACGATCACTACGTTCTCGCCGTCCCGCTCCCACAACGCTCCCCATTCGGCCTGAAATTTATCTCCGTTCAGTTTGGCATTTTCGAGTAGCTGCTCGTAGTTGGGCGGCGACGCCTCCACGGCCAGGATGCGCCCCGGGGGCAGGAACTGGCTTGAGACCACGCTCCAATAGCCGATGTTCGCTCCGCAGTCCAGGAAAAACACTTCGGGCTCGCGAAGAACCCTGGACAACGGAGACCATATCTCCGGCTCGTAGCGAAATCCGGGGATGAGCAGGCGGGTCCAGTATCCGTCGCCGAGACGGATTTTGAGCCGGCCGCCGGCGGCCATCTCTAAAACGGCACTGTTGTTTGCGCTGAAGAAGTGGCGCGCCAATCCCCAGGTGAATCTCTGCATGCCGCGGTCACCCGCCAGGTGCGAAGCCGCCGCGGCGGCCCGCAGGCAGAACAAATGCAGGCGCGAAGAGAAGCCGCCTGCGGCTTCAACCTTCCTGAGCGCGAGTGAGGATGCACGGGATTTAGCTTGCGCAACCGCCATTTGCCTCCTCTCTTCTTCGCGGAATCTGCATGACAAATTCCAATGATCTCACAACGCGTGGGAGCAGCGGACGGCCTGCCGCGTCGGGCAACGATGGACATCTTCTCTTCGCATTCATGTGCGTGGCTTCGGCCGTTCACGCCGATAACGAGGATGAACGGACCGGCGTAAACTGGATGCATGGCGCTCACGTTCACCACTTCGTATCTTGAAGACTCGCTGGCGATCTTTCGCCAGTACAAGAGCGCGGGCGATCGCGCCATGGAGCAGGTGAGCGACGAGCAGCTTTTCCGCGCGCTGGACAAGGAGAGCAATTCGATCGCAATCATCGTGAAGCACCTTTCCGGCAACATGCGCTCGCGCTGGACCGATTTCCTCTCGAGCGACGGCGAAAAGCCCAGCCGCGATCGCGACAGCGAGTTCGCCGATCCCGCCGCCACGCGCGAGGCGCTGATGGAGCAATGGGAAAACGGCTGGGCCGCGCTGTTCGGCGCGCTCGAGCCCTTGACCGACGCCGATCTCGGACGCACCATCTTCATCCGCGGCGAGGCGCACTCCGTCATGCAGGCCATCAACCGCCAGGTGGCGCACTACGGCATGCACATCGGCCAGATTGTTCTGCTGGCCAGGCACTTTGCCGGCGAGCAGTGGAAATCTCTCAGCATCCCGCGCAACAGGTCGGCGGAGTTCAATCGCAAGGTCGCGGCCGGCGAAGCCAGCCAGCGATAAAGCGCGCGCGGCCAATGGGCAACCGCCGTTCTCGAAGCCGCCGCGAAGCTACAATCCCGCTAAGCTACAATCGTAGATAGGCTAAAGCCAAAACTTTGCGTAGATCCACGCAAGCACAACAAGGAGCACTCCCTCTATGGCGATTCCCGCCACACAAATGCGCCCGGGCATGATCATCAAGCACAACGACCAGCTTCACCTGGTCTTCAAGGTGGAGCACCGCACCCCCGGCAACCTGCGCGCCTTTATCCAGGCCAAGCTGCGCAACCTCAAGTCGGGCGCCATGTTCGAGCACCGCTTCCGCTCCGCCGACGCCATTGAAAAAGTGGTGGTCGACGAGGTCTCGATGGAGTTCCTCTACGCCGACGGCGACGACTACTACTTCATGAATCCGGTCGACTACGAGCAGACCGTCCTCAAGGGCTCCACGCTGGGCGATGCGGTGGAATATCTCACCCCCAACTTGCAGATCAAGGTGAGCTATCACGATGGCCAGGCGGTGGGCATCGAGCTGCCCTCGGCGGTCGAGCTCACCATCGTCGAAACCGAGCCGGGCCTCAAGTCGGCGACTGCCTCATCGGTTACCAAGCCGGCAAAGACTGAAACCGGCCTGGTGGTGCAGGTGCCTCCGTTCATCAACGAGGGCGAGAAGATCCGCGTGGACACCAGCGAGGGCGCGTATTTGAGCCGCGCGTAAGCGTCAGGGGAGTGCGTTGAATCGGAGAGATTTTCAAGAATTGTCAGATTTGCGCCTGAAGGAAGCCAAGGCATTGCTTGAGGCTGGATTTCCTGAGGGCGCATACTATTTGGCAGGCTATTCGGTTGAATGCGCGTTGAAGGCATGCATTGCAAAACGAACCCGGGAACACGATTTCCCCGACAAGGAACTGGCGAACAAGAGTTACACACATGATCTTGCGAAACTACTGAAATCGGCAGAGCTCGAGATCGAATTGGATACGCTGCTTCAAGCCGATCCATCGATCCGGGCCAAGTGGGGGACCACTCAGCTCTGGAATGAGGAAAGCCGTTACAAAAGCAAAACCACTTCAGAAGCAGCTGAATTACTAAAGGCGATCGACGATGAAACAGGAGGTATGCTTCCGTGGATAAGGGCGCGTTGGTGAGCTACGACATTGAGAATGGAAAAGAAATTGTAGATGTGCTCGATCATGCAGGGAAGAACCCCAAAGTTGCGCTCTGGGCTAAGCTCCCGGAGTATGAAGATTGGCGGTTGGTGATCGCCTCAGACCGCCTTAATCAGGCCTCCGCGCTTGCGGGCTTTGAAGAAATCTATGCAGCGCTCAATAAGGCGGGGGTCCCTTTTCAAAAGCAGCCGAGCATTTTCCTGCAGCCGATGGATAAGCCGTTTATTCGTGCGCTTCGGAATGTGTTCGCACAAGCCGCGGACACGTATGGGATGCGCCTTGGAGACCAGAGGTTCGGCGACCAGTATGTAGAGGACGCCTTCGTCTATCGCATTCAGTAAGTCCAAATCCAACCCTTCCGTTGGCAGCAGCGAGGTGCGTACCTGGGCCGGGCGTAACCTTCAAGCCGAAAAAGAAGAGAGCGGCGCCCGGCAAACCGCCGTTTTCCAGTTGCGCGAAGAATTCACTCGCTTGCGCTTGACCGGCGGACGGTCAGCCGCGTATTCGGTAGGAAGCTCCATTTACAGCATGCATTGCGCAAGGAGGCTCCCATGCCCGTACCCGCAGTCATCGCAGCGGCCGCAGAGAACTACCGCTTCAATTCGAAGTTTCTTGAGAACTCCGTGAAGGATCTTGCGCCCGAGGAATGGCTGCGCCGGCCCTGCGCGACCGCGAACCACGTTGCGTGGATTGTGGGTCACGTGATCTGGACGCGCAAGCAATTGCTGCGCCGGCTGGGCAAGGAGTGGTCGCAGCCATGGATGGAGCAGTTCGCGCGCGGAACGAAGCTGGATGAGGATGCCGCGTATCCCGCGCCCGATGCGCTGCTGGACGCGTGGCGCGAAAGTTCTGCCCTGCTCGAAGACGCGCTCGCAAGTGTGCCGGAAGATGCACTGGCGCAACCCTCGACAAACGGCGCGCCCAGCGCCGACGGCAAGGTAAGCGGCGTGGTGAACTTCCTGGCCATCCACGAAACCTATCACGGCGGTCAGATTTCCTACCTGCGCAGCTGGCTGGGGCACAAGGGGATGATGGGGTAGAGCCCGCGGCGCGCGGGATTCCTTTGACAGGAGATTTACAAATTCCCGCTTGACACGCGACCGGCATTTGATGTTACTGTGAGTAACACCATGGGACGGAGCAAAAAACCCGGTCATGATCCGGTGGAGCTGGGCGAGCTGGAGCGCAGCATTCTCTCCCTTGTGTGGCGGATGGGCGCGGTTACGGCCGAACAGGTGCGCGAGGGCCTGGAGCGGCCGCTGACCGACTCGACCGTGCGCACCGTGCTGCGCCGCCTTGAAGCCAAGGGGTACGTGGCGCACCGGCTGGAGAACCGCAGCTTCGTGTATCGGCCGGCGGAGACGCGGCAGCGCGTGGCCGGGCGCGCGGTGCAGCGGATTCTGGACTGGTTCTGCGAGGGCTCGGTGGAGGCGCTGCTGGTGGGCATGGTGGACCTGAAGGTGCTTGACCGCGGCGAGCTCAAGAGACTGGCCGCGCGCGTTGCAGCGGCAGAGGAAAGCGGCATGGCAGCGAAACCGGATATGGGCAAGCCGGAGTTGGGCAGAAAGGGGCGCGGGCGATGATGGCTCTGGGGATGGAAGCGGCGCTGCGATCGCTTCTTCTGGCGCTGGCGGTGTGGGCCGCGCTCAAGGTGTTTCGCGTGCGCGGCGTGCAGGCCGAAAAGGCGGCGTGGACCATGGTGCTTGCGGCCGCGGTGGCCATGCCGCTGCTGGTGCTCGTCCTGCGCTCGACGCAATTCCCTGCGCCCAGGCTGGTGCTGTCGGCGATGCTGGCGCCCCGGCCAACGCCGGCTCTGGCGCGGACGGCCGCGCCGGCACGCACACCCGGCCCGGCGCCGGCCCCGATGCCCATGCCGGTGCGGGCAAACACAGCCACGGAATTGGCGGCTGCGCGCCCGGCCGCAGGCAGGCAGGAATTCGGCCGGCCGGCGATACCGCATGCGGGGGGCGCGGCAACAAGTCCCGCTTCGTTCCTCGAATCCTTTCAAGATGCCGCCCCTGCGGCGATCGAAGTTCACGCGTCGGCGCCGATTCCGGCGGCAAAGTGGGCGGCGCTGCTTTATCTGCTGATTGCCGGAGCGCTGTGCCTGCGCCTCCTGGTTGGGCTGGCCGTTTCCCTGCGGATGTGGGGCCGGGCCGAGCCGGTTTCAGATACGGCGCTCGGGCTTGCCGAAGGGTTGCGCCTGCGCGTGAGCTCCCAGCTCTCGACGCCGGTGACCATCGGTTCCGTTGTTCTGCTGCCGGCCGAGTATTCCCAATGGAAGCAAGAGAAGCTGCGCATTGTGCTGGCCCACGAGCGGTCGCACGTGCGCCAGGGCGACTTTTACCTGCAACTGCTTGCCAGCTTCTATGCGGCGCTTGTCTGGCTGAGCCCGCTCGGCTGGTGGCTCAAGCGCAAACTCTCTGACCTGAGCGAGGCCATCGGCGACCGCTCCGGCCTCGAGGAGGCCGCGTCGCGCGCCTCCTATGCCAAGGTCCTGCTTGAATTCGCGGCTGCGCCGCGCCCCACCCTGATAGGAGTAGCCATGGCCCGCCCCTCGAGTCTTGCCCGCCGCATGGAACGCTTGTTCAACGATTCAGCCTTCCGCCAGGCCTATGCCGGGAGCCGGCGCACGCTCGTGGCCGCGCTGCTGGCGCCGGCCGTGCTCTTCGCCATCACCGCGCTGGTGCGCGTTGAGGCCGCCAGCATCGCGGCGCAACCGTCCTCGCCGGCCGCCGCGCTCACACAGCAGGCGGCGCCGGCAACGCGCACGCCCAAGCCGTCACCGGCGGCGCCAGCCCCGCAGGCGCACGCGGAACTCGTGGCATGGGCTTCCAACTCCGGCAATACGGGCACAGAGACGATGGCCCTGCTCAGCGCTCAAGGAAGCGGCGGACATGCCATGGTCGAATCGGCCAAGGTGGAAACCGAGGCCGAGTTTGACCGCACGCTCAATTTCAGCGGCAAGCTGGAGCTGCACGTTGCCGACGCCTCCGGCAACATTCGCCTCACGCGCGGCGCGGCCAATCAGATTCGCATCCACGGCCACGTGCGCAGCGACGACGCGGACGAAGCAGATCAAGTGCGCGCGCTCGCGGCCAATCCGCCCATCGTGCAGGACGGAAATGTCATTCGGATCGGGCGCGACCATGAAGGAAACGACAACGAGAGCCGCACCAGCCACATCAGCATCGACTACGAAATTGAAGCGCCGGCCGACGCGTCGCTCTACGCCGCCTCCGGCTCCGGCAACATTGAGGACCAGGGTGTGGGCCAGGGCGCGCAGCTGTCGACCGGGTCCGGCAACATCGAGGCTACGGGCCTCGAGGGCGGATTCAAGACCGAGACGGGATCGGGCAACATTGCCATCGACGAGGCGGGCGAGGGCGATGCCAAGGCCGAGACCGGCTCCGGCAACATTGAAGTGAAGGGCGTGCATGGAGCGCTGAAGGCGGAAACAGGATCGGGCGACATCAAGGCCGCGGGAACGCCCTCGTCGCCCTGGAAGCTCGAAACCGGGTCAGGGAACGTGGAGTTCACTCCGGGCAACGCGCCGCTCAACCTCAATGCCTCCACCGGCTCGGGCAGCATCTCCTCCGACCGCCCGATGGCCATCCAGGTCTCGTCGGACGGGCACCGCATGAGCGGACAACTGAACGGCGGCGGACCCGATGTGCAAATCGAAACCGGCTCGGGAGACATCCGCATTCATCCCTAGTACCGTGTCTTCGTGATTTCGTAACGGACCGAATGAATCTGGGTGCCCCAGGTCCCGTTGTTGGGACCTGGGATAGCACGAAACCTGATGGACACGGTATCAGGCGCCGCGCCGCCCGCGAATTACGCGCCGTCCGGCAGCGTGACCGGCGTTGCTTCGAGCAGCGCCTCGATCGGCTTGAGCGCTTCGAGAACGGCCTCTGAAACCGGCTCGTCCACCTGCACCACGGCCAGCGCCTTCACCGGCTTCATGCCCGCGCGTTCGCGGCCCAGCGCGAAGTTGGCGATGTTCACGCCCTGCTGGCCGAGGATGGTCCCGATCTTGCCGATCACGCCCGGCACATCGAGGTTGCGGCAAACCAGCAGGCTGCCCTCGAGCGGGGTTTCAATGTCGATGCCATCGAATTCGAGCAGCCGCGGCTGCTCCCCGTGAATGATGGTGCCGCTGGCGCGGTGCGAGCCCGCCGACCCGTGCAGCACCACCGTAAGCACGCTGGCCGCGCCGCCGCGATGGCTCTCTTCCTTCTCTTCGTACACGCGAATGCCGCGCTCCTGCGCCACCGCCGCGGCGTTGATCCGGTTCACGTTCTCTGAGCCCTGCAAAAGTCCGGCGATGGCCGCGTTGCGCACCAGGTCGGTCTTGACCTCAACCAGCGCGCCGCCGTAGATGAGATGAATCGCTTCCATGCCGCACTTGCCCGCCTGCGCCAGAAATGCGCCCAGCCGCCCGGCCAGGTCGATGTAGGGCGCCAGTTGCAGATACTCCTCGTGGCTCATCGAGGGCAGGTTGACGGCATTCTGCACCACGCCCAGCTTCAGGTACTCGCGCACCTGCATCGCGATCTGCACGCCCACGGCTTCCTGCGCCTCCGCGGTTGAGCCGGCGATGTGCGGAGTGAGAATCACGTTGTCCAAACCGAAATAGGGCGAGTTCTTTGGCGGTTCTTCGGCAAAAACATCCAGCGCCGCTCCGGCCACGTGACCGCTCTTGAGTGCGTCTGCCAGAGCCGCATCTTCCACCAACTCGCCGCGCGCGCAGTTGATAATGCGCACGCCCTTCTTCATGGCCGCCAGCGTCCTGGCGTTGACGATGCCCGCGGTCTGCGGCGTCAGCCCCACGTGCAGGGTAAGATAGTCGGCTCTTGCAAACAGCTCTTCCGAGGTCATCAACGAAATGCCGGCTTCGCGCGCCACCGCGGCGGAGACGAACGGGTCGCTGCCGATGAGCTCCAGGCCGAATCCACGCGCCCGCCTGGCCACTTCAAGGCCGATGCGCCCGAGGCCGAGAATGCCCAGCGTCTTGCCGCGCAGCTCCGCGCCCTGCAGACTCTTTTTCTCCCATTTGCCGGCGTGCATGGTGGCGTTGGCCGCGGGCAGTTTGCGGGCCAGGGCCAGCATCAGCCCAATGGTGATTTCCGCTACGGCAACGGCGTTGGCGCCCGGCGTGTTCATCACCACGATGCCCCGCCGCGTGGCCGCGTCGGCATCGATGTTGTCCACGCCCACCCCGGCCCGGCCAATCACGCGCAATTTGGGCGCGTGCTCCAGCAGCGCGTCGTCCACCTGCACCGCACTGCGCACCACCAGCGCGTCGGCCTCGGCCAGCGCCGCGGGCAAACCCTCCGGCAACTGGTCGTGCGCGATCACTTCCCATCCGGGCTCGGCCGCAAACACGGCCAGCGTCGCCGGAGAAACCTTCTCCGCCAGAACGATCTTCATCGCCTTCCCCTTCCCTGCCGCGCCTGCGCCGGCCGCGTTTTCATATTCGTCGAAGCGAATCCCCTCCTGCTCGCAAAGCAGATCGAACATGCGCAGCACGGCCGCATGCGGCTTGCCCTCGCCCCGCTCGTACTTGGTGAGCGAGTTGGGATGCACGCCCAGCCGCTCCGCCATCTCGTATTGGAAGAGATCGAGCTGCCGGCGCGCGATCAGCAGCCTTTCCGCGAATGTAAGTTCAGCCATCGAAAGACAGCTCCTGGCTTTTAGCTCTTAGCCTCTAGCTGCTAGCCTCTAGCCTCTAGCTAATAACTCCGTGCCCCATCTGGGCGCCTTCTGGGCACGACTTCTTTTTGCCGCAACGGTGGGTAACCGCAAATCTCAATCCACCCACGACAAAGCTAATAGCTAAAAGCTAGGAGCTAGAAGCTGCGGCGTAGACGCTCTGCGCCGCGGCCACCGCCTGCCCATACACCACCTTTAGCCCCAGCGTGTCCTTGGCAATGTGCTCCATGGCGCCCAGCAAAGCCACGGTGTCGAGATAATCGAAAAATCCCAGGTGCGCCACGCGAAAGATCTTGCCCTGCATCTCGCCCTGCCCGTTGGCGGTGACCAGCGCAAACCGCGTCTTGAGCGCCTTCACCACCACCCCCGAGTCCATGCCTTCGGGAACTGCAACCGCGGTGGCCGCCGCGGCCGGCGCCGTGGGCGCAAAGAGCGTGAAGCCGAGCGCCACCAGCCCGGCGCGCGTCGCCGCCGCGTTTACCTCGGCGTTGTTCACCAGCGCCATGCGCCCTTTTTCGAGATCCCCGCCCGCCTGCCCGGCAATGTAATCGAGCGCCGCGCCCAGGCCCGCCACCAGCGCAACGGCGGGCGTATAGGCGCTTTCGCCCTTCGCGGCGTTCTTGCGCTCCTTGCGCAGGTCAAAGTAGTAGCGCGGATTCTTCGCTGTCTCCATGGCCGCCCAGGCGCGCTCGCTCACACTTAAATAGGCCAGGCCGGGCGGAATCATCACCGCCTTCTGCGAGCCGCCGATCAGCACGTCGATGCCCCAGCCGTCCACGTCGAAGTGCGTCGTCCCCAGGCCGGTGATTCCGTCCACAACCAGCAGCGCGCCCGATCCGGTGTCCTTCAGCAGCCGGGCAATCGCCTCAATGTCATGCCGCACCGCCGTCGAAGTCTCCGTGGCCTGCACGAAGACGGCTTTATGCTCCGGCTTCAGCGCGGCGCGGACCTGCGCCAGGTCGAAAGTTTGCCCATAGGGCGCGGTCACCACATCCGGCTGGCAGCCGAAGGCCTTCACCAGCCCCGTCCAGCGCTCGCCGAATTTGCCCGCCGTGAGCACCAGCACGCGGTCGCCGGGCGAGGTCAAATTGGTGACCGAAGCCTCCATGGCGCCCGTGCCGGAGCTCGCCAGCAGCAGCACGTCGTTCTTCGTCCCGACGAATATCTTCAACTGCGCCAATACTTTCTGGAACAGCGCGCGAAACTCCGGGGTGCGGTGATGGATGTCGGCAGCGGCCATAGCAAACTGGGCTGCGGGCAGAAGCGGCGTAGGGCCGGGCGTATAAAGGCGGGTCTTGCGGATCATGATTTCCCTCGATTCGGACTCGTCTCGTTGGGGTCCGGAAATCACAGAATACACAATTTTGTGGTTTTTGTGAACGCCAAATCGAAGAAAATCTGCTCCACACGTGGAAAACCCGCCGGAACCGAAGCTCTTCTTCCAACCCCGGCGGGTAAGTTCACCGCAGCGCGTTCGCTGTTGGGGAACTACCGCCGCCCGCCTCCGCCGAAGCCGCCACCGCCATGGAAGCCGCCGAAGCCGCCGCCGTGAAAGCCGCCCATAGCGCCGCGGAATCCGCCATAGTACCCGCGGCCGTAGAACCCGCGGCCGTAAAAACCGCCCCAGTAGCCGCCCCACCCTATGGGATAAAAGCCCCATCCGAACGGGCTAAAGAACGGGTCCATCCCCAGGAAGGTGTAATCCCACGCGTAAGGATCCCAGTACCAGCCCGGATTGAAGCCCGGCGCGTAGGCATACTCGCCGGAGATCTGGTTATTGGCTTCGGCCAGGTACTGCGAGCGCAAGCTGCTCCAGTTGTAAAGATCGTCGCCCGTGCCGCGGGCTTCGAAGTTGACCGTCTTCACGTGCGCGCCGTCTTCGAGCATCAGTTCGTGGTGGTTTTTAATGGCCTCGTACTTGCCGTCGCCCACCTCCACCTCGGCGCGGCCGCGAAACACCATCGCCTCAGGATGGTTGGCGTCGAACTCGTAGTAGCCGGTCTTCACCAACTGGGTGGTCACGCCGCCGTCCATCACCTGCACATCGTTCTGCGGAAAGATCTGGTCCACTTCCACGCCGGCGCGCCCCCGGTCGACCTCCATCTGGGTCAGCTCGAGATCGGGCGAAACCATCTTCACCGCGCTCCGGTCGTCCACGCGCAGGTAGATGCCGGGCGTGAGCAGAATCTCCGCCTTGCCGTTGCCCGTGGTCAACTCCTCGCCCGCGTTCATTTCCACGCTGCCCACGCTCTTGTTGCTCAGCGGTCTTCCGTCGAGATAAGCCGCGCCCTCGATGTAGTTCACCGTGCCGGGGCGGGCCGCATTTGCGCCGAATGCCGGCGCCGAGAGAACTCCCATGCCAAGTATCGCGATCGTCATCCTCCAGGCCCTCATGGTTTTCACCTCACTCGTATAAATGTCCGCGCGCGGAAAAAGTTTTTGCTTGCTCTTAAATCGGTTGCGCGCCATCAAAGCCAGTTCTTCCGGGGCCTTGACAATCGTTTGCGAAAGGGATGGTCGATTAAAATCAAGTATTGAGGAAACCCGCAATGACCGACGCAGGCGCACTGGAAGCCCTTGTCAGCCAGCAGATTGTCACCGCCATGAAGGCCCGCGAGCCGGAGCGCACCACCACCCTGCGGCTGATCAAGAACGCGCTCAAGAACAAGGCCATCGAGAAGCGCGCTCCGCTCACCCCGGCGGAGAGCGAGCAGGCGCTGGCCACCATGATCAAGCAGCGCCGCGATTCGATCGAGCAGTTCACCAGCGGCAACCGGCCCGAGCTGGCGGCCAAGGAAGCCGCGGAGATCGTCATCATCGAGGAGTTTCTGCCCAAAGCGCTGGATGAAGCGGGGCTGGCCGCGCTGGTGGCCGAGGCGCTTGCGGAAGTGGCCGCCGCAACGGGCCACAAGCCCGGACCGAAAGAGATGGGCCAGGCCATGAAGGCCATGCAGGCCAAGCTGGCGGCCGCGGGGGTGCGCGCCGAGGGGCGCACGGTGAGCGAGATGGTGAAGAAGGCGCTGGCGGGCTAGCCAGAACACTTTCTTGAGAGCCTGAGGACCGGACCCGGCAAGCGCCCCCAAACTATTCCCTCACCCGTCGAAACTATTGCCTCGAACCGGGGTCACAATCAACAACCCTCCCCCAGAGCGGCCTGGATCGTCCAGCCGCCAGTCAGGCCGGAGGTCGGCAAAGCGCACGTCAAGATGCGGCGGCACTGTGAGGGAAGATGAAAGCCTGTTGGATGCAGCACGTTTCACGGTCTGCCCGCTTTGCTCCTCCGGCAATCCAATTCCCTTTTACCTTCGCCCTGGCCGGCAGGCACAAGTCAGGATGGGCGCTGGCAGCGCTGGCGCTGGCGTTTGCGGCTGCGCAGCTCGCGGCACAGCAGCCGTATGCTTACGGCGCGAACGGCAGCGGGTATCCGGCTCAGTACGCGGCGCCCCCACCCCCGAGCGGCTACGCCCAACCGCCGTATCAGCAACCGCAGTACGCGCAGCCGCAATACAACCAGCCGCAGTATCAGCAGCCGCAATACGCGCAGCCCCAATACAACCAGCCGCAATACAACCAGCCGCAGTATCAACAGCCGCAATATCAGCAGCCGCAGTACGCGCAGCCGGCCGGCCCGCAGCAGCAACAGCCTTACGCGGAGCCGGGGCAACCCGATGCCGGACTGCCCGATCTGGGCGCGCCCGAGAGCGGGCCTGCGCAGCAGCCGCTCAGCGCCGGCGACCTGGAACAGCTTGTCGCGCCCATTGCGCTCTATCCCGATAACCTGCTGGCGCAGATCTTGGCCGCCTCAACCTATCCGGCGCAGGTGGCCGCGGCCGACCAGTGGCTGCGCGGGATGCAGTCGCAGGGTTACGGCTCTCCCGGCCAGATTGCCTCCGGAGCCGAGGCGCAGCCGGACTGGGACCCCAGCGTGAAGGGGCTCACCGCGTTTCCGCAGGTGCTGGACATGCTGAACCAGAATCTCGAATGGACCACCAACCTGGGCAACGCCTACTACAACCAGCCCCAGGACGTGATGCAGACCGTGCAGGTGCTGCGCGACCGCGCCCAGCAGGCGGGCAATTTAGAGAACACGCCGCAGCAGGACGTAAGCGACGATCAGGGATACATCGACGTGGCGCCGGCCAATCCGGAAGTGGTCTACGTGCCGGCCTACAACCCCTGGGACGTGTACGGAGCTCCCATCGCGCCCTATCCGGGATTTTCCGTTCTGGGCACGCTCGGCTCCATCTTCGGCGCGGCTCCGATTCAGTTCGGGCTGGGCATTGGGTTAGAAGCCTTCGAGCACATGCCCTTCGGCTGGATGGGCTGGGGATTGAGCTGGCTCACGCACTCCATTCTGTTCAACCACGCGGCCTATTACACCCACAGCGCCACGGTGGCCGATTGGGGATTTCCGCACGGCGGCGCGCGCGTCTTTGGCGGACGCGGCATGCCGGGCAATGGGTATAGCGCCGGCCGGCAATACAACCGCGGCAACGCGTATGAAGCCGCGCGCGGCGGCAATTTTGTGCGCCGCGCCTACCAGCCTGGCGAAACCCGGGGCAACAACGGCTTCCAGCCCGGAAGCGGCTACACCCATCCCGAGATGCCCGGCCAGCAGGCTTACAACCGCATGCCGCAGCAGCCGGCCCGGCCGCAAGCGTATTCGGAAAGGCCGCAGACCTACGCGGCTCGCCCGCAGGCTTACGCGGGCGGCGGTGAAAATTATGCCCGTCCCGGCTACGGATACGGCGGCGCATACGGCTACGCGAACCGGCCCGCGCAAAGCTACTCCGGACGGACGCAGATGGCCTACGCAAGCCCCTATGCGGGGTATCGCGGCCCGTCGTATCAAAATCCGTCGTATCGGGAACCCTCGTATCGCGAACCGTCGTACCGGGCTCCGGAAACAGGCTCTGCGCGCGCATTCGCGGGGCGCGGGAATGAGGCGTATGGCGGGCAGTTCGCGCGCAACGGGCGCGGCGGAGGCTCTCATTTCTTTGGCGGCGGGCGCCAGCCGGAAGGCTTCGGCGGCGGCCGGGCGCCCAAGAGTTCCCGCGCCGAGAGCTTCGGCGGCGGACATTTCTCGGGCGGCGGACACGCGCCCAAGGGCTTTGGCCATGAGAAGGCTCCCAAGGCCGGCCGCTCCGGTGGCGGGCATGGGCATTTCCGCTAACCATTCCTATGTCTGCCTGATCCCGTTACCCAAAGCGCGCAATGGCAAGTATTCAAGAATGGGGCGCAGGCGCGCGTCTTTCCGCAGGCTGCCGGCTACAGCGTTTTCGATTCTGCTCTGGACGGAAAATGTGATGCTAAGTGGCTTTTTCCTCAGGAAAAAGCCGCCTCGCACGATGTTGGCGATGTCAGGAAGTGAATCGAAAGCGCTCTATTCGTCCACGCGGCGCAGAATCGTGACCACGCCGCTGGTGAATCCGCTGGCCTTGTCCACCAGCGGCGCGGTCGACATCTCCAGGCGCAGTTCGCGCCCCTCGCGGTCGATCACCTTGGCAATGCCCTTCAACCGCTGCTGCAGCGCCGCGTTGTAGGAGAAGCGATTCGAGCTCGTTGCCGTGAACGAGACAATCGGAATCACCCTCTCCACCACTTTCCCCATCAGCTCCGCGGCCTTCCAGCCTAGCAGCTCTTCGAGCGCCGGATTCAGCGAGCGAATGAACCCCAGCGCATCGGTCAGGATCACCGCCTCGGCCACCGATTCCATCGCGTTCTCCAGCCAGCGGCGCGTCTGGCGCGCTTCCTCCAGCGCCCGCAGCGTGTCCGTCACGTCGATGCTCACCATCCTCATGCCGCAGGGCTTGCCCTCCCGGTCGCGGATCAGACTGCGGTGCATCTCGTACGTGCGAAACTGGCCCGAGCGGTCAAAAAGCGACCGGCGGACCACGGGCGGATCGTCACCGGACTCCATCAGCGACATGTAGGCCGCAAAGCTTGGATCTTTCTCGTCGGTCGCCATCAGCTCCCAGGCCAGCCTTCCCACCAGCGCGCCCTGCGCCGGCGGATGCAACGCCATGGTGGCGCGATTGGCTCGCGTGACCACGCCGCGCTCGTCCAGTTCCATGTACGACACCGGCAGTTCGTCGATCGCGTCAAGAACCTCGGCTTCGGGCGCGGCGACTTCGCGCGCGGCCGGCATCTCTTCCACCCATGGGTTCATCGTTGACTCCCGGCCGTGGCCAGCAAATTGATCTTCAAAAGGTCTTCCGGCGTTTCCAGCCGGTCGATGGGGACGATGTCGAAGGTGATGGGAATGCGCAACATGGTGGTGCGGCCTCCGATATTGACGCTGGTCTCGCGGTTTTTCAGCACAATGCGCTCCAGCTCCGCGGTGAGAATCTGCTCGTTCACCCGGCCCTGCAGGATGGAGAGCAGCGAGGAGTCGCTCCAGTGGTAGGTCGCGTCGTCGGAGTGCAGGCACTGGGTGAGAAACGCCGAAACCGCCATCAGGCAGTCTTCCACCGCTTCGGCGCCGAAGCGCTGGTGAATCATATTCAGGCAACTGAGCCGGAAGAGGACAATGAATCCCCGCCCGCCGCGTTCCATGATGCGGCGCACATGTTCCACCGCGCTGCCGCCGCCGCGCAACCCGGCGGCATTGTCGTTCTCGGTGCTGTGATCGGCCTTGCGGAACTGCGACGCCTCGGCCGGCGCCGAGCCCGCGCCTTTGGGATGCAGAAATGCCTCCAGCATGCCGTTGAGCGTCTCGATCTCCTCGGCCGTGGTCACGCTTGCCAGCCGGCGCAGTAACTGCGCCGCGCTCGAAGCCGATTCGCTGATGCCCAGGCTCTTGAGCAGGTCGAGGATCAACATGTTGACCAGCGCCCGCCAGCCCGCCGCCCGGTTGCGCAGCGCGGCTTCAGAGCCGTTGCGGTAGACGTCGAATTCGTGAACGATGGACCGGATCAGCGCCAGCTTGTCTTCTTCCGGAAGCCGGTCGGGAAGCTGCAGCGCCAGCTTGCTTACGTTGCCGCGAAAGTCCCGGTAAGCGGCGGCATCGATCTCCGGAACCGCCAGCGCGGCGCCCTCCACCAGCAGCGTCAGGCTCCGCTCCATCGCATTCGCCGCGGGCTTCTGCTTGGCTTCCGGCTGATCTTCGTTCTTGGGGGCCTTGGGCCGCGCGCCGATGGAGACTACTCCGAGCAGGCTCATCGATATCCTCTCCTGCGCTCATCGGCAGGTTGGCGGTCTTTCAGGAGAGAAGCCAACGTGGGGTTGTAATTCAGAAAATCTAAGATTCGCTTTCACAGGCTGCGGAACCACAGATCCAGTCGGGCACGAAGCGTCAGGGCACGACTTCACTGGGGTCCCCGACAAGCGATCTCTGCTTGATGAGGTGGTCTTCACAGGCTGCGGAAAAACTCGCCTGAATGGCGATTGGCAAAGGTTTTGTAAAAGGGCACGACTTCAGTCGGGCCGCAAAGGTCGCAATAGGAACGTGGGCTTTACAGGCTGCGGAAAAACTCTCCGGAAGGGGCAAGAAGTGTCAGGGCACGACTTCAGTCGTGCCGCAAGTCGAGCAATTTGAACGCGGGCTTTAGCCCCTGCGGGACGCTTGCACGCGCGATTCGCTTGCTGCTCTCCCTTTTTCCGCAACCTCTGAAGTCGTGCCCTTTCAAGGTGCTTTCTCCGCCGGCTGCGGCGTTAGTACCCAACCCACGGAGTCACTGTGGGAATGCTTCATTGGTTACGCATGCTTGCACTCTCGTGTCATACTCCGGAAGCCTGTTTTCGTCGTATCTTATGTACAGGTTGAATTCCATGAAAACCTTTACCCTCGACGAAGCCCAATCGCTGCTCCCGGTGCTTGAATCGCTGTTGAAGCGCGCCATTGACGGCAAGCGCGTTGCCGAAGAGGTGGAGAGCGACCTTTCGGTCCTTGCCCAGCGTATCTATCTTTCCGGGGGCATGAGGGTGAACGCGCTGACCGTAGCCAAGCAACGCGCGGAGATGGAAGACCACCTCAAGCGGGTCCGCGAGAGCATTGCCGAGATCGACGCCATTGGGGTGCAGGTGAAGGACCTGGATACGGGGCTGCTCGATTTTCCCTGCCGGCTCGACGACCAACTGGTGCTGCTGTGCTGGCGCATGGGAGAGCCTTCGATCGACCACTGGCACACGATGGAGGCCGGCTTTCAGGGCCGCCAGCCGGTGGACGAGCGCTTCCGGCGCCGCACCAACTTCGGCGGCCGGCCGAACTGACGAGCCGCTAGCTTCTAGCTTCAACGCGCCGGCTTCCTGTATTTCCGCCCTCGAAACCATGCGCAACGAAGCGCTGCCGCAAATCCCGGCCGCGGTCTCAGGCCACTTGTCTTGCGCCGCGCAGCGTGAGGGAAAGCTCTCCAATCATCCAGTTAGCCGGAGTGTATCCTGATGACTCCATGTACATCTCCGAGCCCGAAGTCCGCGCCGTTCTTCGCTACGAAGTTTTGATTCCGGCCATTCGCCAGGCGCTGATCGACTATTCGGCCGGCAGGGCTGTGCAACCGGCGCGGACCATTCTGCGCGCCGGAAACGCCGAAGGCCACGACAATGGCTGGTTTGCGGCCATGCCGGCGATCGCCGGCGACGTGATGGGCGTGAAGACCGTCACTTTCTATCCCTCGAACGCACGGCTCGGCCTGCCGACGCACATGGCGGTCATCGCGCTGCTGCGGCGCTCGACCGGAGAGCCGCTGGCGGTGATGGACGGCCGGCTGATCACGGAGATGCGCACCGCGGCGGTGTCGGCCGTGGCGCTGGACGCGCTGGCCGGGCCTGGCGTGCGCAGCCTGGGCATCCTGGGCAGCGGCGTGCAGGCGCGCGCTCATCTGGAGGCGTTTCGCGTCGTGCGTCCGCAGCTCGACGAGGTCCGCGTCTGGAGCCGCACGGCCGCGCATGCCGAGCGCCTGGCTGCCGAAACGGGCGCGCGCGCGGTTCCCATCGAAGAGGCTGCGTGCGCCGATGTGGTTCTCACCGTGACTTCCTCGACGGAGCCGGTTCTTGAGGGCCGCTGGCTGGCGCCTCATGCGGTGATTTTGGCGGTTGGCGCAACCGGCGCCACCCTGCGCGAGCTGGACGACGAGACGATGCTGTCGAGCTTCCTGGTCGCCGAGTCGCAATCCTGCGCCGAACGCGAATCGGGCGACGTGCTTCGCTCCGGTGCGAAGGTGCAGGCCGAGATCGGCCAACTCCTCTCCGGTACCGTCGCCGCGCCTGCCGGCCGGCGTATCCTTTTCAAATCCGTAGGCATGGCGATTGAGGACCTGGCCGCGGCGCGGCTGGTTTGGGCCGCGCGCGGCGGGCGTTGAGCGGGGCGCGCGGTTTCTTGCGTGAGGCTCGGTTTGGCCGGCCGGTCACGATGAGCGCGGACCGGCATGTGCGCGTCTAATCTGGCAGTAGCACATTGTTTTCAGGCTCGGCTTCTGACCACGTAATTTCGTGGCTCGGGGTTGAGGATTGTGCTTTATTTCGTGGCTCGGGATTGAGGATCGTGCTTTCCCAGGTCCCGGAAGCGGGATCTCCACCCCATGGACGAAGACCTGTCCGTACCACCCCAAGAAGCAGAAATCGCTTCTTGGGGGCCCCGGACGCTGGGCACCCCGGCAGTTGGCGGCGAATCAGGAGTGACGATGAGGTTGGTAAAGCGCGCACGGCTGCTGCTGGCTCTAATCCCTTTTCTGGCCGGATGCGGCGATTTCTGGCAGCCTCCCGGCGGTTCTTCGGGCTCCGGCGGCGCTACCACGACCACGCTTTCGAGCGGCTACTTCTACGTTCTGAATCAAGCGACGAGCCAGATTGTGGCCTATAACATCACCTCCGGCACGCTGAATCAGATTGGCGCTTACACGCTTTCCGCCGCGCCCACGGCGATCGCGATTGCGCCCGGAGGCGGCTTTCTTTATGTGAGCTCGCTGACCGGCATTTTTCTCTACACCATTGGCAACAATGGCGCGCTGACCGTGGGCAACAACGGAGGAGCCATCTCCTACGATCCTGCCGCGGCCATTCAGGTGGATTCGACCGGCGCGTGGCTGGTGGATGCAGTTCAGGGAACGAGCGGCGTAACCCTGGATGCGATTCCCATCAACTCGAGCGGCGCCTACTCCGGCGCCACGGTCGGCACCGTGCAATACGCCGTCAACAACGCAGCCGTGCATCAGCTTGCGTTATCGGCCGACGACCTCCACGTTTTTGCGGCTCTCGGCGCGGGAGGCACTCTTTACGTCGACTTCGCGTCCGGCAATGCGAATCCGCTGGCTGCCAGCGGCAATGTCATTCCGGTACAGAATGCCGGCGGATCCGCGCTTTCCGTGGCTGTCGACCCCTCCTCCAGCCCGCGCCTGCTTTACATAGGAGAAGTGCTGGGTAACTCCGCGGCTACTTCGGGCGGATTGAGGGTCATCAACTACAGCTCGCTGGGCGGAACGCCGACGCAGGTCACAGGCTCGCCGTTCTCGAGCGGAGGCCTCGGCCCCTACGCCATTCTGCCCGTCTCCACGGGCGATACCGTGTATGTAGCCAACGGCACAGGCGAAAGCAGCGCAGGGAATATTGCCGGGTTCTCCATCACTTCGAGCAACAGCGTGTACACGGTGGCCACAGGCAGCACGGTCGCTACGGGCATTCTGCCATACGGTCTCGCCGAGGACAGCAATTCCAACTTTGTGTTGGCAGCTTGCGAGGGCGGCAGCTACGACCTGGAGGCTTACATCTTCGACACCACCACCGCCGGCCAGCTTGACCTCGCGATACATTCCACCACCGGAACGGGCGCCACCGATCCGATTGCCGTAGCGGCGGCGCCGTGACGGCAGGGATCAGGGATCAGAGATCAGGGTTCAGGGTTCAGGGATCAGGGATCAGGGGCCAGGGGCCAGGGACCAGTCAAGGGTCAGCGATCGGCTACTTCTTCCCTCATTCCCCAGCCCCCAGTCCCCAGTCCCTAGTCCCTGGTCCCTGGTCCCTAGTCCCTGGTCCCTAGTCCCTCGTTCCCTCGTTCCCTTGTTCCCTGATCCCTGATCCCTGCCCCCTGTAAAGTGCTATCCTCAAGCAGAACGCTCTCTGGCTGTGTTCAACAACCCTCCAATTCCCCTCGATTCGTTCTTCCGGCGCATCCGATTCTCAACTGTGCCTTTGGGCTTGGCAGTGTGCCTGCTTGCCTTGGCGGCGGGCTGCAGCCGTTTTAACCAGCAGCCGGTGCAGATGGTTTATGTGTCGGCGCGGGAGATGTATCTCCACGACCGCGTGTCTGCGGTCTCCAATCGCGTGGCGGAGGTGGTCAACGGCGAGCCTCTGCAGGTGGTCGAGCGCGGGCGCCGTTTTCTGAAGGTGAAGACTGAGAAGAATCAGATCGGCTGGATTGAAAACCACGCCGTGATCGACGAAAAGGCCTATGGCGCCTTTGTGCAGTTGGCGAACGAGCACAAGCAGGACCCGGTGGCCGCCACGGCTACCTTGCGCGACGACCTTTACATGCACCTGCTGCCGGGGCGGGAGACGGAGCATTTTTACCTGATCGCAGGCAACGCCAAGGTGCAGCTTCTCTCGCGCGCCGCGGTGGCGAGGGCGGCTGCGCCAGGGTATACGCCGCTGGCAGCGCTGGCCGCACCCAAGCCGCAGCAGGCGGGAAAGGCGCCCAAGGCCGAACCGCCGCCGCCGGTGTTGGAAGACTGGTGGCTGGCGCGCGACGGGCAGGGCCGAACCGGCTGGCTCATCGGAAGCCGCCTGGACGTGGACGTACCGGATGAGATTGGCCAGTACGGCGAGGGCCAGCGGTTCGTCGGCTCCTGGCTGCTGACCAAGGTGACCGACCCGGAGGCCGATACGCCCGATCATGAGGTCCCCGAATACCTGACGGCGCTGGCCCCGCCCAAGTCCGGCCTGCCGTTCGACTTTGACCAGATCCGGGTGTTTACCTGGAGCCTGAAGCGGCATCGCTACGAAACTGCTTTCCGGCTTCATCCCATCGACGGTTTTCTGCCGGTGCGCGTTTTTGCGGAGACCGTGTCCTCGAAGAGCGTGCCGGCGTTCAGCTTCGTGCTCGCTGCCGGGGAAGATGTTGCCACCGATGCGGCAACCGGCCAGATGCGGCCCGCCGCTCCGCGGACGATCGACTATGAAATGATCGACACCCAGGTGAAGCGCATCGGGCCCGATATGGCGCCCATCCAGATCGATCGCTCGCTGGAAGAGAAGGCTGAAGGAATAAAGCCCGTGAAGAAAAAGCGCAAGTAGCGGCGATGCGCTTAACCGGCTTCCGGAAATTGAATAAATGCGCGCCGAATGCAAGCCGGTCTGTTGAATTTGCGCGCTATGTAGTATTCTACTTTTGTTATGGCCGGCGGGCTACGCAACCCAATTACCGAAATCGCGGTTAACCGGATCGGCGCTCAACCGTCTATTCAGCAAGCGCTTCTCAGCGCTCCGTCGTCCATTGAACCGAAGTCCGCTCGCCAGTCCAACAGGGATACACGATGATGAAGCTGAGGCTTCTGGCCCCGATCGCGGCAGTGTTGTTTTCTCTGCTGCTGCCGCGGGCGGGCGCGCAGACGGGCGCATTGCGCGGCGCAGTGGTTGACCCCAGCGGGGCGGTTGTCCCCGGCGCGAGCGTGACGCTGACGCTCGGCGACCAGATTCTGCGCTCGAAATCGGGCGGCGACGGGCGCTACGCGTTTCGCTCGCTTGCGCCGGGATCGTACGTGGTCGCCGTCACGGCGCCGGGATTTGCTCCTTTGACGATTCCGAACGTGGCGATCGCTCCCGGCGCAACGAAAGAGTTGAATCTTTCGCTGTCGATCGCCGTCGAGCAACAGCAGGTGACGGTCGAAGGCCAGAACCGGGGAGTGGGCATCAGCCCCGACCAGAACTCGAGCGCCATGGTGATCAAAGGCGGCGACCTGGACGCACTCTCCGACGATCCCGACGAGCTGCAAAGCGAGTTGCAGGCGCTGGCAGGACCGGCGGCCGGACCGAATGGAGGACAGATTTACATTGACGGTTTTGAAGGCGGGCAGATTCCGCCCAAATCGTCAATCCTTGAAATTCGCGTGAATCAAAACCCTTTTTCCGCGGAGTTTGACCGCATCGGCTACGGGCGCATCGAGATCGTCACCAAGCCCGGCTCGTAGAAATTGAAGGGCAATATTTCGGGTTACGGCAACGACTCGGCGCTGGACACGGCCAACCCGCTGATCGCCGAGCAGCCCAGCTATTACTTTTACGGTCTCTTTGGAGACGTCAGCGGGCCGTTGTCGAAGACCGCGGCCTACTTCTTTCATGCCACTCGTTTCGACCGCCAGAATCAGGCCATCGTCGACGCGCTCAATCCCGAGGACACGACCCAGAGCATCGCCGAGGCGTTCCCCACGCCCAGCAGCTATTTTTCGGTCGGACCGCGCCTCGATTTTCAACTCGGCAAGAGCAACATGTTCACCGTGCGCGAGGCGTTCTACCGGCTTACGGACTCGGGGAGCGGCGTGGGCACGCTGAGCCTGCCGGAGCAGGCGAGCAACGGCGCCAGCCTGTTCAACGAATTGCAGGTGGGCGACACCATCATCGTCAATCCCCGGCTTTTGAACGAGACGCGCTTTATGTGGGACCGCACCCGCAGCAGCCAGACGCCCAGCTCCTTTACTCCCACGGTTACGGTTCAGGGCGCCTTCACCACCGGGGGCAGCAGCGCGGGCGTGGCCCAGAACCACGAAGATGTTTTCATCTTGCAGAATTACTCCACGGCTACCGCCGGCAGCCATACCTTGCGCTTCGGCGTGCGCCTGCGCGCCTACCGGGATGCGAATGAATCCAGCTCCGGCGTCAACGGCAGCTACTTCTTCAATAACGTCGCCTCCTATGAGGCAGGGACGCCCGCGCAGTATTCCGCCACCGTAATCAGCCACCCGCTGGCGCGAGCCGTTCTCTTCGATGGGTCGCTCTTTCTTCAGGACGACTGGCACTGGAAGCCGAATTTCATGGTGGGGCTTGGTCTGCGATACGAAGGCCAGAACTTTATTCACGACCGCGCCGACTGGGCGCCGCGGGTGGCAGTGGCATGGACTCCCGGCCGGCCGGGCAAAACGCCCGCAAAGACGGTCGTGCGGGCCGGCTACGGCTGGTTCTACAACCGGTTCACCGTTCCGACGGCTTTCAATTCCGGTTCGGGCACACCCTACGTGATCGAGACCCTCCACGACAATCTGATCAACGAGCAGAGTTATGTCATCGACAATCCGGACTTCTACAATCCGAATGCCCCGGAGCCGCCGTCGCAACTGACTTCGAACTCCGCGACGGTTCCCTCCTATCACACCATCGATCCGCACTTTCATGCCGCGCTCGATATGCAGGGCGGAGTTGGCGTCGATCGCCAGGTGACCAGAAAGATTACGGCCAACGTCACTTATCTCTACACTCAGGGCGTGCACCAATATTTGTCGAACAACGTGACCGCGCCCGCGTTTGACGCCGCCACTTACACCGTGACCGGCGCTGCACCCGCGGTTTACAACTACCAGTTTCAGTCGGGCGGGTTTTACCGGCAGAATCAACTGATTTTTTCGGCCAGCGCCCGGCTCAAGCACCTGGTGGTGAACGGCAACTACACTCTCAACCAAGCCAGGAGCGATACGCAAGGCGTCACTTCCATGCCTTCCGTTGCGCAGGATCCGGGCTTCGATTACGGCCGCGCCGCTTTTGGAATTCGCAATCGGATCACGATTCTGGACAGCTACACGGCGCCTCACGGAATTGTCATCGCGTCTTATTTTGCGGCGCAATCGGGCACGCCGTACAACCTGACCATCGGCGAAGATCTGACCGGCAACAACCAGTTCAACGCGCGCCCCGCCTATGGCGTTTGCGGCGCCTCCGGTGTGGTCTCAACGCGATACGGTTGCCTCGACACCGACCCGACGGGCAAAGGGGAAACGATGGCGCCGTACGATCTCGGCACCGGGCCGGCGAGCGCTGTCTTTCACCTCCGCGTCAGCAAGGTCTTCGGCGTGGGTCCGAAGATCAAGTCCGCGGGCGAAGGAAACTCCTATCAAGGCGGCAACGGCGTGGGCGGGCGCGGATTGAGCAGCGGCGGCGCGGCCATCCGGCTGGATGCGGCCGCTCCGCGCAGGTACAACCTGACCTTCGTCGTGGGCGCCAATAACCTGTTCAACATCGTGAACCTGGGCACGCCCAACGGCGTCTTGCTCTCGCCGCTATTCAACAAGACGCAATCGCTGGCCGCCGACGGATCCTCCGTTCCCGGCAGCCGGATCATCGTGTTTCAGTCGTCGTTCTCGTTTTAGTTTGCGTGGCCAATCGAGCCTCGCGGTATCCCAGGTTCAAGAATCGGGACCTGGGGCACCCGGCGGTATTCCAGGTCTCAAATGCGAGGTCCTTCGGCAAGCCCAGGGCAGGCTCTGGAGCGCCAGGCACCTGGCGCTTCAGCGATTCGCCTACAGCGGTTCCGCAGTTACTGTGTCCCGAAGCCACGGTTGCCGAGTGGATTTTTTCTCATGAAAAATCCACCTAACGCCGAGGCTTGAAACGGCTATAACAACTGCGGAACCGCTCTAAGCGTGATTCTGCCGCCCTTTTCTCGACTCTTCGAGCCATGACCTCAGCGCTTCGTCCGCGCGGCCTTGCCATCCATTCCCTGTGGCTCGCAAGCCCTCCGCAACATCCGGAGAGAGCCGAATCGAGATCGGCACTTTCCTGGGAGCTTTCTGCGGCCCGCGCTTGCGAAGTTTCAGCAGCATCTTCTGTTCGGCCTTTGGCAGCGCGGAGAAAGGCTTGAAGAGGGCAACGTCTTTGGCAGTTATTTCACGCACTTCGCCGTCCTCATCAATCAATGGTTTGCGGTTTGCCATAGCGTCTCGCCTCCCTTTTGTTTGTCTTGCGGAAACTAATGACGCGGATCCCGTCCGGTTTGGGAATGTAGCAGAGCAGATGCAATCGCCCGTCCAGATACCCCACCGCAACGCGCCGCGCTTCTCCCTTGCGGGAATAGTCCGCGATCAGCGCGGTTGCAAAATCGAAATCCGCCGCCCGCTCGAATGAAAGTCCGCGCTCCCTGATATTTCGCTCATTCTTGGCGGGATCGTACGTGATCCCCATGTGTTTATTGTATATACCATTTGACCGAAATCAACAAAAAGGAATACGAAGCCGAATTCAATAAGCAGGACTCCCGCTCCTTCGGCAGGTGCAGATGGTGCTGGTTTCGGGCGGGTTCGCCTGCGATCTACTTTCATCCCCGCTTGCGCAGGGCCAGCTCGACGACGCGCTGCATTTCGGCTTCGGGAGCGGGTTTGCCGGTCCAGATTTCAAACTGGCGGGCGCCCTGCTGGACGAACATCTCCAGGCCGCTAATGACGGCCAGGCCGCGCGCGCGCGCCAGCTTGAGCAGCGGCGTTTCCAGCGGGTTGTAGACCATGTCGAAGATCAGCTTGGCGTTCAGCTCGTTCTCTTCGACGGGCAGCGCCGGAACGACGCCGGTCATGCCGCAGGGGGTGGTGTTGACGATGGCGTCGAACTGGTTCTTGGCGAGCTGACTCTGTTTGATCGCCTTGGCCTTGGCCTTGCGCGCCAGGGCGACGGCGGTTTCGTGGGTGCGGTTGACGATGAACACTTCGGCGCCCTGCTCGACCAGGCCGAAGACGGCGGCGCGCGCGGCTCCGCCCGCACCCAGAACCAGGATGCGCGCGCCCTTGAGTTTCATGCGCCGCTCGAGGGGGCGCACCACGCCGGCCACGTCGGTATTGAAGCCGTAGAGGTTGCCGTCGGCGCCGGTGCGCAGTGTGTTGCAGGCGCCGATGCGGGCGGTCAGCGGGTCCATGTTGGCCAGATGCGGCAGGACCTCCCGCTTGAGCGGCATGGTGACGGCGACGCCGCCCAGTGGCAGCTCGCGGGTAAGCGTGAGCAGGTCGTCCAGGGACTTGACCTTGAGCGGGAGCATCACGGCGTTGACGTTCTCGCGGCGGAAGGCGGTGTTGTGCATGAGCGGCGAAAGCGAGTGGCCGATAGGATTGCCGGCGACGCCGAAGATGCGTGTGGCCTGGTCGAGCTGGTCGACGCGGTAGAGGTCGACGAGGGTGCGCACGGCCACCTGCCCCGGCGCGGTCGCCAGAGCCGGTTCGGGGCCTTCGCCCAGCGAGGCGAAGGTGAAGGCAGCGCCGGCGCGCGGGCCCAGGATGCGGCTCACCAGGCCCTCCTCGCCCATGGCGATGCCGACCACGTTCACGTCGAGCGACTGGTTCTCAATGAAGCGCAGGACGGCCAGGTTGTCGGCCAGCGTGCGCGCGGTGGAAACCACTTTCATGTAGTCCGGCTCGAAGGCCCGGATGCGCTCGGCGGCGCGCTCCAGGCCTTTGGTGCGGGTAAAGTCGTGAAAGCTGATCAGCACCGCGGCGCCGGCAGCGCGCAGTGCGGCGCGCAGCCGGGTGAACTGGGGCTTGGAGGCCTGCTCGGCGGACTCGACCTCCAGATCGACGATCTGGCAGCCGGATTCGGCGGACTTGAGCAGGATTTCCAGCTCGGCCGCCAGAGACCCGGTGAAGAGGCCGCCGAACTGCTTGCGGCGGCAGGTGGCGATGGCGGTTACGTCGCGATGACGGGCGAGAAATTCCTTCAGGCCAGGCAGCGCGGCCGCGGGTTTGGCCACCGCATCCAGCCGGAACTCAAGAAACCGCGCGTCTTTGAGGGCTGCTTCGGCGCGGCCGAACAACTCCTCCGGCGTGGCGCCCTGCAAGGCCACGCACAACCTGGCCAGCCGCAGCCGCGGAAGGGCCGGGGCGGGCGCAGGCAGTGAAGCGACGGGGCTGGAAGCAGCGTGGGGCATGGCCGTCAATTGACGCATCTTACATGCGGTTTGACGCAGGATGCAACCAACCGAAGCGTGTACGGCCGCCCGGCGGCGGAAAACCGCAAATCCCTCCCATTCCGTCCGGGTTCGCCCTGGCCCGCTCCAAGAGGGGGCCATTCCACTCGATGTCTGGCGAACATATGGCGAAGACATCGCGTCCACCCGGGCGGTCACCCAACCCGAATAAATCCGCTGTCATCCTGAACGACCCTCATCCAACGCGCTGTCACCCTGCTCCCCGCAATTTGCGTATTATTACGCCCCAAGCGCGCACACTGGTCTCAGGAGAGAACCATGTCCGAGTCCGACGAAAGAATCGAGCGCGCCATCCTCAAGGTCATCGGCGATACCGGATCGCATCCGAAAGCTGCCGCGCTGCCGCCCCCAATCGATTCCGCGCCCGGCGCCGCTGCGGCCATCGCTCGCTGCCGCGACACCTGGCAGCAGGCCTACGATCTCTACATGAAAAAGAACGCACGCAGAGACGGCTCCCTGGCCGAATACAACGCCCAAAAAGAAGCTGCGGCCGCCTACTGCGCCGCCACGCCCCAACTCGCCGGCTTTCACGGTATCCGCGACTTCATCGCCTGCATCGCGGACGGCGTCCTCATCGACGCCATTCCCTCCGAGCGCACCGGCCAACTCCTCTACGCCGCCCAGACCGCCCTCAGCCTCCTGCCCCGCAGCCCCAACCTCTAACACTCGTTCCCTTAGTCCCTTAGCCCCTGAGTCCCTTGTCCCCTTGTCCCCTTGTCCCCTTGTTCCCTTGTTCCCTTGTTCCCTTGTTCCCTCGTTCCCTTGTTCCCTTGCCTTACCCTCCTCCCCCTCCCCACGGTATTCCATCTCAGAATTCTCGCAAATAACAGAAACTAAGCAACTTATAAGAAAATTCCGCCTGCCGCGACCCTGCAATACTCATAAAAACTCTGCACCATCCTGTAAAACCCGGAGTTCCGTGCGTTAGCCTGTTCCCATGTGCGGGCGATATTACCGGCGGTCGGACAAGCAGCGGATTGCGGAGGCTTACCGGCTGGGCGAGATTCCCTTTGACCTGGTGCTGCCGGACTGGGATTTCAACGTGGCGCCTACGACCTTTCAGCCGGTCATCCGCCTCAGCCGGGATGCGGCGGGGCGGGAAATGGTGCTGATGCGCTGGGGACTGATCCCGTTCTATACAAAGCAGTTGTCGGACGTGAAAGGAATCTCGACCATCAATGCACGGGCGGAGACGGTGGAGAAAAGCCCCACCTGGCGCGCGCCGTTCAAGCGGCGGCGCTGCCTGGTTCCCGCCGACGGCTTCTACGAGTGGAAGCAGCTGGACGAGAAGACCCGGCAGCCCTACGCGTTCCGGATGGCCGACGATTCTCCGCTGGCCTTTGCCGGGCTTTGGGACGCCTGGACGGCTCCGGACGGGAGCCGGCTGGAGTCGTTCAGCATCGTCACGACCGGGGCCAACGAGCTGATGGCGCCGGTGCACAACCGCATGCCGGTGATTCTGCACAGCCGGGACTACGAGCGATGGCTCGAGACCGGTGTGGCCCCTGCGCCGGTGGATTTGCTGCGCCCCTACGAGGCCGGGGAGATGGCCTGCGCGCCGTGCAATCCCAAGGTGGGCAATACGCGGAATAACGGTCCGGAAATGCTGAGGGGGCCGGAGATGCCCGAGAGCGCCTGATTCCCGCTTGCGCGGGGAGCCGCGGCCTGCGGCCCCGCGAGCGACCTGTGGTACATTTGCGCCATGCATTGGAAGGGTCCAGCGATGCTTGCCCTGCTGCTTGGGATTGCGCAGGGATCGACGGCGGTCACCGGGATAGCCGGCGGGCAAACCACTGGAAGTACGGCGGGCGGCGGGCAGACGGCTCCGGCGGCGACATCGCAGACTCCAGCGACTCCGCGGCCCTATACGGCCACGCGGCCTGCGTACACGGCGCCGGCAACGACGGCTCCGCGCACCACTGGGACGCAGCCTTATCCGGCGGCGCCGCGGAGCTACGCCGGGCAGCCGGCCCCGGCCGCTTCAGGGGCGCAAAATCAGGGCGCAGCAGGTTCGGGAGAGTGCGGGGGCGGTCCATGCGATTTGAGTCCGGCGCACATTACCATTGCCACGCCGGCGCCTGCGCCTGCGCCGTGGCCCTGGCAGGATCGCATTGCCTGGGCAGCCAGCCTGGTGCTGGTCATCCTGGGGTACGCGGGCATCATGATGGCACTGTCGATGCTGAAAAAGATCGAACGGCAGATGCAGTACGCGGAATCGGCGGCGCAGGCCGCGGCCGACAGCGCGCAGGCGGCGCTGCTGCACGCGCAATCGATTGTGCGCGCGGAACGGCCGTGGATCCTGGTCACGGCCGAGCCGTCGCGCCGGGTGGAGAACGGATTCGTGCTGACGGCGACGAATCGCGGGCGCGGACCGGCGCGCATCATCTCGTCGATCGACAAGATGACCACCGAGGTGGATCAGACGGCCCTGCCCGAGGCGCCGCAATACGAAGGCGCGGAGACCAACGCCGACCTGGCCTCGGTGATTCTGCTTCCCGGCGAATCGACGGGGATCAAGACGTTCAGCCGCGACGAAGTGAAGAGATTTTGCGGATCCGAAGAGAAGTTGAAGCGGGTGGAAAAGTGGGAGGAGCTGATCCTGATATTCGGAAAGATCGTCTACCAGGACCTGCTGGCCATGGGTGATCCGCCGCTGCGCGAGACCGCATGGTGCTGCTGGTACATTCACGGACGGCAGAAGAGCGGGATGGTGATGGCAGGCTCGGCGGCTTACAACCGGCATACGTGAGGAGCGCGGGTCCGGCCTCAAGCGCGTTTCAGAAATGGATGAGCAAACGATGCTCGTTCAGATTGCTCAGGGGCTGCTGGATCCTGCAAAAGAAATGTCCTTGCGCCGTCCCTGCGGGACTGCGGCGTGCATTTGTTGAGACCGCTTTCCCCACGTTGAAGCGCGGGGAAAGCCTTCCGCGAGCCTCACCCAAAGCCGAGTCCTTCCCGCGCCACCTGCAGGATTTGTATCGGCAGTTTCACGGCTCCGGATGCAAGTGCATCTTGAGGAACTCAAGATAAATGTCCCAATCCGAAGCCACCATTCCGTGCCCGCCTTCGTGCATGGAGTAGGCAAGGTCGTGCAGAATGGGCTGCTTCGCCGCCGGCCACACATCGGTATCGAGCGGGTCTTTGCCGAGCAATTGGTAGACCGGACCCGCGGCCACCGCGGCCAGAAACTCGCCCTTGGGATCGGACCAGTAGTCGGTGCTGCCGGTCTGCAACAGCAGCGGCCGCGGCGCGATCAGCGCGATCAGCAGGTTTGCATCCATGGGCGCTTTATCGGGAAATCCCGCGTACTGCGCGTAATTCGCCGCGAACTGGTAGGGGTAGCGCGAGGGCGCGGTGAGATGCGCAATGGTTTCGCCGTAGTCGCGATGGCTGAGCGCCGCGCCGCCCTCGCCCGAGCAACTGGCGATCACCGCCGCAAATCGCTGGTCGTGTGCGCCCGCCCACATCACCGTCTTGCCCAGCCGCGACACTCCGTGGATCGCCACGCGCTTCGCATCGATGCTCTTGTCGGTCTCAAAGTAATCTTCCACGCGGCTCATGCCCCACGCCCATGCGGCAATCGATCCCCAGTCGTCCGGCGCGCGTTCCGTCTGACCCGGCTGCAGATACCGCGCGCGGATGCCGTTCGAGAAGCCCGCGGCATAATCCGGATCGACGTCGCCGTAGTAAAAAGTCGCCACGCCAAATCCCGCCTCGAGCAGCGGCTCGGCGTTGATTCGCCCGAAGCCGCGGCCCTTCGGCGGCAGCATTTTCGTATTCGTCTTCGGGTCCCAAACCTCTTCGGGCGTGATGCCGGGATCGTCGACCGCATTCTGCACCGCGCCAAAGTTGATGGTGAAGAACATGGGCACGGGCTTTTGCGCGTTGGCCGGCAGATAGATCAGCAGGTGAATCTTCGGCCAGGTCTCGTCTTTGGAAAACGAAATCGTAACCTGCTTGCGGATCGCCTTGCCGTCCAGCGCCAGCGCGCCTTTGTCGGTCACATCGAAGCTCTCCTCGGCCGGACGTCCGGGGTCGCGCCCAAACTGCTCTGTCTCAAAAATCTTCTCGATCTCCGGCCGGCGCTTGGCGTACCACGTCTTGGCGTTGCGCACCGGCTTGCCGTTGTTGAGTCTCAGCGGGTCGGGCAGCGTGTACTCGCCCACCTTGCTCTGGTCGTAATTGACCGGGATCCCCGCCACCAGCGCCGGTCCCGGCTTGGGCGTAGCCGGCGCCTGGGCCCGCACCGAGAGCGCCGTCATCCCCATCAGCAGCAGAGCCGAGGCGTTTTTCATCCGCATGGCGATAACCTGTAGGCTTTCTTGAAATGGCCGGCTTCGAAGACCAATTGAATTATAGCCAGAGACGCCAGGTCTCTGACCGAATGATCTTGTACCATCTCCGTGCCCCGTCCGGGCGCTCTTTGGGCACGACTTTTTTCTGTCGAAAGGGCGGGACACCGCGAACCCCGAAAAAAACGAAATCACGCGGTCAGAACCCTAGAGATGAATCCACCCGCCGCGAATCAGCGTCAGCGATCCCACCGCCACCACAAACCAAAGCACAATTCCTTGCAGCAAAGGCCGAATGCCCACCTGCCGGAGAGTCGCCTTGGAAAGTCCCGTGCCGATGAGGAAAAGCGTCACCGTGAGTCCCACGATGCCCAGATGTCTTAAAGCGGGATACGCCGGATCGAGAATCCTGACGTACGTGTTGGCAACCGCGGCCAGGCAAAAGAAAAGAATGAACCAGGGCCACTGAATGCGCGCCTTGCTCTTCCTGGCGATCGCGGTTCCCACTGAAAGCGGCACAATCCACAAAGCGCGCGCCAGTTTCACTGTCGTGCCCACGGCCAAAGCCAGGGCTCCGAACTTTGCCGTCGCGCCCACCACCGAGCTGGTATCGTGAATGGCCAGCGCCGACCACAAACCAAACTGCGATTGCGTCATATTGAGCAGCTTGCCGATCGCCGGAAACGCGAGCAGGGCAACGGAATTGAGCACGAACACCGTGCCCAGTGAGATCGCAATCTCTTCCTCGCTGGCGTTGGTGATCGGCGCGATGGCGGCGATCGCGCTCCCGCCGCAGATCGCGGTTCCGGTGGAGATGAGAAAGGAGACCGTCCGTTTTACTTTAAGGAATCGTCCCAGCCCCCACCCCATCAGCAGCGCAAGGCTGATGCTGGCGGCCGTATAAACAAACCCCGAGCGCCCGGCCTCGAGCACCTGGTGCAGATTCATCCCGAAGCCCAGGCCCACCACCGAAATCTGCAGCAGCAGCTTTGAAAGCTGCTTCGACGATACATGAAACGGATGAACGAATGAGAACCCGTACACCAGGCCGCCGGCCAGCGCCACCGGTGGCGACACCAGGCCGCTCGCGGCAAGAATCATGCCCATGAAAAACAGGTTCTTTGACACTCAGCCAGTCTGCGCTCACCCGGGAGTCGGCGTCCAAGCAGAACTAATCATGGGTCATTAGTCGCTCTTATCGCCCCTTCCCGCGCCCGCCGCGCCGCTGCGCGCCATCCTGGTTCGAGCTGCGCTGCCCGCCCGCGCGCGAAAACAGGAACCGCCGGAACTCCCGCGCCAGCCCCTGCGGCTCAGGTCCCTTCGCTGAAGCGATCAGGAAATCCCGATGGATGCGCATTCCTTCAATCTCCACAATTTTGAAGCTGTTCCCCAGGCGCAGGTCCTTGGCAATCGCCCACCGCGATACAAAGCCCACGCCCAGCCCCGCTTCCACCGCCGACTTGATGGCCTCGGTGGAATCGAGTTCCATCACAATATCCAGCGAGCGCCGTTTGGCGCCGTGCCGCTCCAGCGCCATCTCGATGATGCGGCGCGAGCCCGACCCGCGCTCCCGCATCAGCAGCGGAGTTGCGGCCATCTCCGCCGACGTCACCGCCGGCCGCTCCGCCCACTCGTGCGCCGCGGGAACAATCAACACCAGCTCGTCGCGCAGAAACGGCTCGGTGCGCACATCGCGGCTTCGCGCCGGTCCCTCGATCAATCCCAGCGCAATCGTCTGCTCCGTCACCGCGTGCACAATCTTTTCCGTATTGCCGCTGATCAGCGTGGGGTGAACGCCGGGATGCTTCTGCGAGAACTCGCCCAGCAGCCGCGGCAGCACGTATTGAGCGATGGTCGTCGATGCCCCCAGCGTCAGCTTGCCCGCCAGCTCCCCGCTGAGCGCGGCGATATCGTGCACCGCCCGCACCAGCAGCTCGTGCGCCCGCCGCGCGTAATCCAGAAGCACCGTGCCCGCGGCCGTCATTCGCGCCTGCGCCCCCGATCGGTCGAAGAGCTGCACCCCCAGTTCTTCTTCGAGAGCCTTGATCTGCAGGCTCACCGCGGGCTGGGTCAGATAAAGTTCCTCGGCAGCCTTGCGGAAGCCGTGCTGTTCCGCAACGGCGCGAAAGACCACCAGCCGGAAGTTATCCAGATTGGCCATTGGACCATTAGAGCATTTCACCTTAAGGTGTGAAGTGTGCCCCGCCTGGGCGCCGCGTCTTTGTTTTTGCGGCTACAGCGGTTCCGCAGTTACTGCGTCCCGAAGCCACGGCCGCCAAGTGGATTTTTCCTCAAGCCGGGGTCCCCAGCGACAGGTCTTCGTCGCTGGGGTGGAAGAAAAACCCACCTAACGCCGAGGCTTGAAACGGCTATAACAACTGCGGAACCGCGCTGGGGTGGGACAGCTCTGTACCAACGGGAGAAACGCTCGAGTGATTATTTTTGATCCCGGCCGATTTTGGGAGGCAATTTGAGGAACTCTGCCGGTGCAAGCACGCGCGGCGTCATGCGCGCCATCAGGATCGCGCCCTTGAAGTAGTAAAGCTTGTTGATGCGCACCCCGATCGAGCTCCTGCCCGGCATCTGCGGCGTGAGCGTGAACGGCCCTTCGCCCTGGAGCTCGTCGTCCACGTAATTGCGCAGCGTCTTGCCGTCGTACACCGCGGTCACGCGATACCACTTTCCTAGCGGATGAAGAAGTTTGCAATTCAGCAGCGCCCGGCTCGAGCTGCCCGAAGAGGCAAAGCTGTCCAGGCACCATTGCCCGTCCACGATGCGAATCTCGAACAGCATGCGATTCGCGGTGTCTTCGCCCGTGGCCGGATCCTGTTCCTGCAGATGAAAGAAGCGCTGCGCCGCGGGCCCGTCCGCATCCGGCCGGAAGATCACTTCCCAGGTATACGTCGACGCTCCGGCCAGCGGATGATCGTCCACAAAAAGCCCGTCGTCCACGCCGTTGAATTCGACTGCCTTGCCGTAAGGCGTATCGATCGCGTGCGGATGGCCCAGCACATGGGTCGCGAACCCGCCGATCGAATCGGTGCGATCGAAGCGCCAGACCTGCTGCCGTGGCGCGGCCGGGGCCGCGGTGCTCTGCGCCACGGCGGCAGCGGCAGCACAAAGCAGAGCCGGCGCGGCAACGCTCACGAATAGAGCCCGGCAAGCCAGGCGGACGCGCTTCATCGGCAATCTCCTTTTCGATCTTCCTGGCCAATTGACCCGTTCTCCACTGTAACCCACGCCCCTCTGTGCGAATCCAGCCGCCCGCCCGGTATAAACTTCTCTGTGATGGAAACGACAGGTTGCGGTACGGCGATCGTTACGCCCTTCCGGGCGGACGGTGCAATTGACGAGCCGGCGCTGTGGGCGCTGGTGAACTGGCAGATCGAATCGGGAATCGATTTCCTGGTGGCCTGCGGGTCCACCGGCGAAGCGGCCACGCTCGATGAAGAGGAGTGGCTCGCCGCGGTCCGCATCGTGGTCGAGGCCGCGGCGGGGCGCGTGCCGGTGTGGGCCGGCTGCACCCACAACTCCACGCGCACGCTCGTGCGCCAGGCCGCATTGCTCGGCGCGGCCCACGGCGTGGATGCCGTACTCTCCGCGAATCCCTACTACAACAAGCCTTCGCAGGAGGGCCAGTTCCAGCATTTCCTGGCGCTGGCCAAAGCCGTGCATCCGCTGCCGGTGGCGGTCTACAACGTCCCCGGCCGCACCGCCGTGAATCTGGAGCCGGAGACCGTGGTGCGCCTGGCCGCCGCCGCGCCCAACATTGAGGCCATCAAGGAAGCCAGCGGCAAACTGCCGCAAATTGCCGAGCTGGTGCACTCGCTGCCGCGCGGCTTCAAGATTTTTTCCGGCGACGACAACCTGGCGCTGGCCTCTATCGGCATCGGCGCCCACGGGCTCATCAGCGTGGCTTCCAACGAGGCCCCGGCCGAGGTCGCGCGCATGATCCGCGCCGCGCTCGAGGACCGCTGGTCAGAGGCGCGCGCGCTGGAGCGCCGCTTTGCCCCGCTCTTCGAGGCCAATTTCTGGGAATCGAATCCGGGTCCGGTGAAGACCGTGCTCAACCTGATGGGCCACACCACCGATCGCCTGCGCCTGCCACTGGTTCCACCCACGCCGGCCACGCGCGCGCGCCTGGAACGGCTGGCCGGCGAGCTGGGCCTGCTCAAGCACGCGCCCGTGCCGCCGGGACTGCGCGCGGAAGTTTTTTGAGCTACGCACCCGGCGCGTAAAAGTTTCATGAATCCAAAAAAAATCCGCAACTTTCCTCGATCGCTCCGTGTCAGTACCCAACGACGGCCGAAATTGAGTTCAAGAGTGAATTTCTGCCGCCGCACGCTTGTTCGATAGGCAGGATTGCTCTCCCCCAGGAACCGATGCCCGCAAGCCCGTGCGCCCCGCCGGCCTTTCCCGGCCGCCGGGGCGGAAGCCGGCGCCGCTCGCGCGACCAGCAGCGCCGCTCTTCCACGGCTCCCCTCGAGGTCAGGCACTCCTCAAAATAAAGCACAGCATTTTCGAGTCGGTGTAATGAAGTGGGTGCCCCACCCTCGCCGCGTCCTTGCTCCTGCGGCTAGGGTGGGACGGCGCGATGTTCGCATTACCGGAACAGCGAAAATGCTCTCGACTCAGGCGTCGACTCCGTGCGCGAGCGCGCCCTGGAACGATCCAATTCTGTTTGCTTGCCGAGGAAGAAGAAGCTCATTCCGGGTTCGCGGATTCGTGCGCCCGGTGGCCTTCGCCGACCCGGCCGCGTTCCCGGTGGAGAGGCTGGCTCGATGGCTCACTCCGCGCTCGCTCAGCATAAGCCACGGACCCCGCGCAGAAAGAGGCCGAAAATGTCCCCCAAGATGAACGGCAAACTCCCCCGTCTGGCAATTCTCTTGCTTTCCGGCGCCGTGATTGCGGCCACCGGCTGCACCAGCGGTCTGGTTTCGAGCGGCACTTCGCCCGACGCCGCAAAAGGTCCGGCGTTCGTAGTCGGCACGGACGCGCCTCTGGCCGCAGTCGTCTCGTTTCAGGCCACGATTACCAGCATCACCGCAAACCCCTCGAGCGGCAGCCCGGTTTGCCTGATCAGCAGTTGCACAACCGGGGTCAGTGTTGACTTTGCACGTTTCAACGGACTCCAGACCCTGCTCGACGACACGGACGTTCCACAGGGGACGTACGACAGCGTGACCATCACCCTGGGCACAAGCACCATCGGCTATCTGAACACCACCGGCTCCGGAGCGCCCACCATCCAGACAATCACGCCGGTGACCTACAGTCCCTCGAACTCGGTGACCGTGAACCTGGCCAACCCACTGGTGGTAGCGGCCTCGGGCGGCGAGCCAGTGGGCCTGCGCATCGACTTCGACTTGGCCAAATCGATCCAGTTGACCAACGGCGCAGTCGACGGAACGGTCGATCCAACCTTCGATATCCGCACAGTGTCCCGCACTGAATCCTACGCTCACATCGACGAGCTGGTGGGAGGCGTGGTAACGGTTCCCTCAGGCACAACTGAACCAAGCTCCTTCGCAATCCAGGGGCCGCACGGCGAGAATTTCACCATCGATACGACCTCGTCGACGCAGTGGGACGGCGACGCCAGCCTGAGCACCCTCAGCACCAGCGACATCGTGCTGGTCGCGGGGCAGATGGATCCGGCAGACCAGACGCTGGATGCCGACGAAGTGGCGATTCTCTCGGACAAAAACTTCTACGCCACGGGACAGATCACGTACGTGACGCCTCCGCCGCCGGCGACTGGCGCGGCCACCGGCTTCGACCTGTATGTGCGCGCGCTGGAGCCAACCGACACCGGCCTCTCGCTCGGCCAGATTGCGGACGTGAGTCTGACCGGCAGCGAGAAGTACTACGTTTTCTCGATGGATAATCCGTTCACGCAGTTCCTCTTCAACTCCAGTTCGCTTGTGGCCGGGCAGGATGTGGCCATCGGAGGGCCGGCAAGCGGCGCTGCCAACGCGGCAGACGTCACGGTGAATCGCATTCATCTGCGCAACTGGGGCTTCAACGGAACCATCGTTGCGAACAGCCAGGACTCGGGCAAGGGCAGTTTCCAAATGCAGGTGAACGGTTTTGCCGGGGTGCTGATCCCGGCGCCGATCACGGTCTACCTGGGAGGCCACTGCGACTTCCGCTATGGCTTCGGCGGATTCGGCGACTTGTCCAACGGAACGAACATTCGGGTGGTAGGACTGTTGCTGAAGAACCCCGTCACCGGGCAATTAGTGCTGTGGGCGCGTCACGTGGACGGGCTGGACTTCACCGACTTTACAACCGCGGCCTGGGATTAAGTCGAAAAACAGGATCGCCTATGCGCCGGGGCTGGCCGTATGCCGGCTCCGGCATTTCTTTTGCTCGATGCCGACCTCTGGGTGCTCCAGGTCCCGATTTCCGGGGTCCCCAGCGACAGGTCTTCGTCGCTGGGGTGGTTTGGGACCTGGGAATCCGCAAAGCCACGCGCAACGCGAAGCCGCTCCCTCACAGCAGGTCGGCCAGCGGCGGAAAGGTGAGCAGAAGTCCAAGCGCGAGCAGAACCAGCGCAATCGCGCCGATGCGCCCCATGGCCACGTCTTTGTCCCACCAGCGCTCATGCAATCCGGCCCACGCCACCAGCCACACCACAATCGCCGAGGTGGTGACGCCCGAAAGCGGGCCGGTGGGCTTGGAGAAGATCATGAAATTCTTCACCCAGGCGGATTGGTCGGCCAGCACCGCAAACAATCCAACTGCGAAAGAGCCGATGCCCGCCGCCAGAACGGCCGCCGCGCCGGGGCCATTGGGCATCCGGGCGGAGTCTGCGGGGTCCGGCATGGCCGGTGCGCGCATGGTCACTCTCCCTCGAGCAGGTGAATCGTGCGTCCGCCCTCGATGGGCGCATTCTTGTTGATCATGG
This sequence comes from uncultured Acidobacteriaceae bacterium, assembly GCA_963770555.1. Taxonomy (GTDB): domain Bacteria; phylum Acidobacteriota; class Terriglobia; order Terriglobales; family Acidobacteriaceae; genus Telmatobacter. The sequence goes on along the minus strand of CAVYQC010000004.1, from coordinate 870,090 downwards.
CGCCGAAGAAGCCGGCCACGCCGGCCGCCAGCAGCGAGACCCACACGAAGCACAGGACCAAGGCGCGCAACTGGGGATGGTGCTTGAGGTCGCGCCCATATTGCAGCACCACGCCCGCGGCCATGGTGATGGAGATGGGCGCAAGCCACGCCACGTGCTCTTTCCACTCCATGCCCAGGGAGTGCCAGGCGATGGTGGAGGGGTTGGCCATCAGCAGCCGCTGCGGAAACGCCGCCAGGCTCGCGGCTCCCGCCGGCGGCGCCGCGCGATACCACGGATAAACAAGATACGCGCCGGTCAGCACCGCACCCCACGCCAGCGCCGCCATGGCCGCGAGATAAACGCGCAGAAACCAGCCCCGGCGCGGTACCGCGGCGTCTCCGGCCGCGGGCGCATAGATGCGGTAAAGCTCCACCAGTGCGCCCGAGCAGGCCAGCAGATAAAGCGCGCCGAATCCCATGCCGTGGATCAGCGTGCACAGGCTGCGTACCGTAATCTCCATCTCTACGTTCCTCTCCCGCGAACGACCTCCCCGATAAGTCGGGTGCCCCAGGTCCCGATTTCCGGGGTCCCCGGCGACAGCTCTTCGTCGCTGGGGTGGTTTGGGACCTGGGATACCACAGCTTGAGAAATCTAAAGCCCGTCTCCCCGCGCCGGCCCCGGAGACAACCCTCCGCGGGCCGTCTTCTTTTCGTCCTTGCCCCAGGTCCAGTACATGCCCACGTAGGCGTAATTCTCAGTTTGTCCGGCGACCGAGTGGCCATAGCAAAACAAAAACTGCTCGCCTTCGTGCTTCTTGAAGTGGTAGTAGCCGCCCGCGTCCAGCATCGCTGAAGCTTCAGTCTGCGCCGCCGCAAAGCCCTCGCGGCCGTGGGCAAAAATCTCCACGCCCAGCTCCAGCCTTTCGTTGAGCTCGCGTTTCACCAGCCATCCGGTGTAAGGAAAGTCGCGATAGCCGGTCTGCGGCACCACCTGGTAGCCTCCGCCGCCGTCAAAGAGCCACTTCCCGCTGTTTTTTTGCAGCCAGATGGGAAGCTTGTACCACACCTTTCCCACGCCCAGGCCTTTGGTAAAACTCCCGGTAGGCATCTCGAACATGGTAAAGCTGCCGATCTGCGGCATGTGCTTGCCCTCTTGGATAAAGGCGATCTTGACGCCCAACTCCATATCCGTAAGCCCGAAGGCGCTCGGTCCCGTCCCGCCCGGCAGATACACGGGATTGTTCGAAGGCGCGATCGCGCCCCAGGGCAGAATGGCGTGCAGCTGCACCCTGGGCACGGCGCCCCAGTTGAACTCGAAGGCCGGGCCGGTGGAGTCGATCTCCGCCGTGGTCCCGTCCACGCCGCCAAAGATATAGAACTCGTAGTGGTGCAGGTCCACCGGCACCGGATCGTCGGTCTGGTAGGGCGGTCCCTGCGCCCAAAGCGCCCGGCCGGCCGGCAAAGCAATCAGGATCGGGAGAAGGATCAGCGCCGGCTTCAAGCATCGAACGCTCACCCTCATCGGCAGATCCTTCCGGGCATGAAGCGCGAATTCATCCGGCAAAGCCGTCCGCACGAAACTATATATCGAATTTCGATAATACGCAAGGCGGTGCGGCGCGGAGAGCGGTATATTGGATCGTGTGATCGATCACGGGCGGGAACTCTACTACGGGCTGATCCGGATGCACGTGCTTCTGCACGCCCGTCACGAGCCGATTTTCGGAATGGCCATGATGGAGGAGCTGGAGCGCCACGGCTACCGCATCGGGCCGGGCACTCTCTACCCGCTGCTGCACGGATTGGAGCGCGGCGGCCTGCTCAGGTCCAGGTACGATCGCGTGGCAGGGCGCAGGCGCCGGCTCTACCGGATCACTCCCAACGGCCGCAAGGCCCTGGACAAAGCCAGGGCCAAGGTGGACGAGCTCTACCGCGAGTTGCATGAGGCGCGCCCGCGAAGGATTGCGGGCAAACCCCACGCGGGCGGCGCGTAGCTCCTGAAGCCGCCGCGCATGCAGGAGGCGAGGCAAACGCAGCGGCTTCTTCGCGCAGCCGCTTACGGAATGAACACGCGGTAGGCGAAGCCGTTTCGAATCACGATCACCGAGCGGCGCGGCACATACATCGGCGCCAGCATGGGCGGCGGTGGAGGCGGCGCGTAGTAGTAGTTGTTGTAGTTGTTCACCGGCGGCGCGGGCGCGTAGTTCATGGCCACCGGGCTGGGCGGCGGTTCCTGGGCCGGCGGCTGCTCGTAGACGCTGGGACGCCGGTAGAGTCCGTTCGGATCCTGCTCCGGCTCGTCGCCGGTTGGCACGCCCAGGTCGTCCATCACCTTGAGCGTGAGGCGCGTTTCTTCCTTGAGCGTAGGACGCGGTCCGCGGCGGGGCAGATTGATGAGGTCGATGGGCCACAGAATGGGGATCAACCAGGTTACCGTATCCCGCACCGCGTGGCCTTTGCCCAGGATGCGGCCGTAGCGGTCCACGTTGTAGCCGGGCACATCCACCACCCGCGCATCCACCGGAATTACCGTGTCCGGCTCGATGACCATGCGGTCGAACTTCAATTCCATCCAGCCCTTGCCCACAAAGTGGCCGGGGTCCCGGTAGTCTTCAAAGCGGCCCACCAGGTAGCTGTTGTAGGGCAGCACCGAGCGGCCGTAGCGCTCCGTCATGCCCAACTGGCAAAGCACCGGATCGCCGATGTTGGTGGTCTTGGAAGAGAGTTTTGGCTCTGAAACCGTGCAGTTGATCAGAGACCCTGCCGGGACGATTTGCTCACCCGCGTACACAGCGATGGGCGCAGAGAACAGGATGGTGCAGAGAGCAAGGGTAGTGCCCTTCATGGCGGTCCTCCTGACGGAACGGCTCCCCAGAGCCGGTGAGGTTGCAACCTGAGACGATCGAGCGAAACTGGGAATCAGTCCTAGGGAAACTGGGAATCAGTCGATGTTTTGAAAGGGCACGACTTCAGTCGTGCCGAAAGTGCCGCGAAATGAACCCGGGCTTTACCCCGGAGGGAGACCCGACGGCTTATTGAGAGGCCCCGTGAGTGCAGAGGCCGACTGGATACAGTGGTGACCCAGCCCGATGCGCGAAGTTGCGCCGGGGAAGAATTATTTTCCTTAGAGATTCCGGACCGGCGCGGAAACGGGATGGCTCCGGGCTCGCCGCTGCCGGGTGCCCCAGGTCCCGATTTTGGGACCTGGGATACCGAGGCACTCCATCGCAGGAGGCAAACCAAAATTGCCGGAAACCTAGCCCATCGCCGCCAGCACGGCGTCGGCAAACTGGCTGGTTCCGGCCGTGCCGCCTACGTCGCGGGTAAGCGTCTTGCGCTCGCCGTACACCGCTTCGAGCGCCTTCTGCACTGTGTCTGCCGCGGCCGGCTCGTCGAGGTGGCGCAGCATCAAAATGGCCGACTGCAGCAACGCGGTAGGATTGGCCACGTCCTTGCCCGCGATGTCCGGCGCCGAGCCGTGCACCGCCTCGAAGATGGCGCATTCCGCGCCCAGGTTGGCGCCCGGCACCAGGCCCAGCCCGCCCACCAGGCCCGCGCACAGGTCGCTCACAATGTCGCCGTAGAGATTTTCGAGCAGCAGCGTGTCGTACTGGAAGGGGTTCATCACCAGTTGCATGCAGGTGTTGTCGATCAGGTGCTCGCCGTATTGAATGTCGGGAAACTCTTCGGCCACTTTGCGCGCGCAGCGCAAGAACAACCCGTCCGAGAGCTTCATGATGTTGGCCTTGTGAATGGAGTGGATCTTCTTGCGCCCGTGCTTGCGCGCGTACTCGAAGGCGAAGCGGGCGATGCGCGTCGATCCCTTCTCGCTGATCACCTTGATGGATTCGACCACCCCCGGCACCACTTCGTGCTCCAGGCCCACGTACTCGCCCTCGGTATTTTCGCGCACGATGATCAGATCGACGCCGGGCCACTTGGTCTCGAGGCCGGGAAGGTTGCGAATGGGCCGGAAGTTGGCGAACAGGTCAAACTTTTTGCGCAGCGTGACGTTGATGCTCTTGAAGCCGCCGCCGATGGGCGTAGTGACCGGCCCCTTGAGCGCCACGCGGTTGCGCTCGATGGACTCGCAGAGCGCGGCGGGAATGTATTCGCCGTGAATCTCGAAGGCCTCAGCCCCGGCGGCATAGCGCTCCCACTCGAAGTGGACGCCGGTGGCTTCGAGAATGCGGACCACGGCCTGCGTCACTTCAGGCCCGATGCCGTCGCCGGGAATCAGCGTGACTCGGTGCGTCTTTCGCTCTGCCATAGCTTTTCCTTTTTGGCTGCTAGCCTCTAGCTTCTAGCTCCTAGCTCCAACCCCCGGATTCCCGATCGCTGACCGATTCGTCGATAGTTCATTTTTGGCACCGAATCTCTTCCGGCACCGAAAAGCTGGAGGCTGGAAGCGAGCAGCTAGAAGCTATTTCTTGCTCTTTCCGCCCCGGTGGCTGTCCAGCAGCCCCTCAAGCTCTTCCTTGAACTCGCGCACATCCTTGAAGTCGCGATAGACGGACGCGAAGCGGATGTAGGCCACCGTGTCCAGTCCCTTCAGGTGCTCCATGATCAGCTCGCCGATCTCGCTCGTGGTCCGCTCACGCTCCGGCGCGTCGACGAGGAATGTTTCCGTCGCGTCCACTACCTTTTCCAACTGGCTCGAAGAAACCGGCCGCTTTTCGCAGGCGCGCAGCAGCCCGCTCAGCACCTTCTGGCGGTCGAAGCGCTCGCGGCGGCCGTCTTTTTTCACCACCATGTAGGGGATCTCGTCGATGCGCTCGTAGGTGGTGAAGCGGCGGTTGCAGCTTTCGCACTCGCGCCGGCGGCGAATGGAATCGGCTTCCTTGCTCTCGCGCGAGTCCACCACCCGGTCCTGGCTGAATCCGCAATAGGGACACTTCATGCTGTCTGGATTCTAAAGGCAGGGATCAGGGAATAGGGAACATGGAATAGAGAACAGGGAATAGAAAGACATAAATCTGGGTGCCCCAGGTCCCCGGGGTCCCCACGGATAGGTCTTAATCCGTGGGGTGGAGATCCAGATTCTGGGACCTGGGATAGCACGAACCTCAATCTCGGCACACAAATTCACGGGCTCAAAGGCCCGCGGAATACAGAACGAAGTCCCGAACTACGGCACCGGCACCAGCAGCGTCTTGCCGGCCACCGAGGTCAGCCCGTCGAGCGAATCGACGAATTTCGCCGAGACCGGAGGCGCGTCCTTCAGATGCCAGAGCAGCTCGGCGTTGTTCCAGGCGGTTTCGCGCGCGGCAGACATGCTCCATGCGGCCAGCGTGTCTTCCAGGCCGGAGACGCCGGGCAGCGCATCGCCGGCCAGGCGCACGTTCAGCTCCTGTTTGGCGACGTCGATGAGGCTGTCGAGGGTCGCGTTGAGCGCCGTAAAGTCGTTGTACTGGGCGGTGCCGTGCTGCGGCTCGATGCCGGTGGACTGGCAGAGGGCTACAATGGCCAGCGGCAGATCGTGGTTGATGTGCGCGTTCATGCCCGCCAGCGCGAATTGGATGCGCGCCACGGCCTGCTGATTGCGGGCATTGAACACCGCCTGCCAGCAGCCCGGAGCCGTGTTCGTGGAGAGCGCGGCCTGGATGGCGGCGAAGTAGAAGCCGGCAAAATGCACGTCGAGAGCGGCAAGCCAGGCCGGGTCGGCGAATCCGTCCGGCTCGGCGTCGCCTCCCCCCACCTGGGCGATGGCGCCCTTGCCGTAGTTCACCCGCGCCTGCACGGCCTCGGTCACTTCGAGGTAAAGCCAGTTGAACCACTTCAGGCCATCGGTATCGGCGCAGACCGAGCCGATGTTCTCCAGCATCCGCACCACGTCGGGAACCGATTCCGGAGCGGTGGCGACGGTCGAGACCAGCGTGGAATCGTAGGGGAACATTGAGGGCGATGATAAACGCCCAAGGGAGGGCTGGCAACGATTCTTGCGCAATCGCCGGGCGCGCGGGCAGTACCGCTGTACCCTGCGCCCGCGGCCAGCTTACGCCGGGGCGCCGGGGCCGCTGCACTGCAGCACGCCGAGGAACCGGCTCCACGGTCCAACCGCTTCGCGGTACTGGCTGGCCATGATTCGAGAAATCTGGTGCAGATGGGTGAGGTCGTGCGCAGCCCAGGCGGCAAGCAGCTCAGAAAGGGTAACCGCGCCCAGGGCCGGATGCAGGCCGCGGCGTTCGAGATCGCGCGGCTCAAGATGGAGCGCGCCTAGCTCGGCGAGATTCTCCGAGCGCAGCCGGGCGAACGCGTCCAGAAGCTGGCCCAGCCCCCTGCCCTGGCTTTCGCGCGTGTGCCCGCCGCGGTCAAAGGGTTCGAAGGCGCGGGTCTCGCCCGCTTCGAGCAATTGCCTGGCCCGCGGCATCCAGTTCACGCGGTCGGCGTCCACCAGGTGGCCCACCACCTCGAAGGGGCTCCATGTGCTCGCGCCTTCGTTCTCGAAAACCCAGATCTCCGGCAGGTCGCGCAGCAGCGCATCCAGAACCGACGGGGTGCGGGCGAGCAGTGCGACTGTGTTCTTGAGTTCATGCGGCATGATTTCGCTCCACACGCAACAACGGCCTGGGAATCTAGGTCCCCAGGCCGCTGCCGGTGATCTGTTGGGGTTGGACCGAGGCCTTCGCGCTCGAAGCGAATGCCAGAGCCAGGGCAGAGAACCCTCTGCCGGGTCTTATCTGCAGCCAGAGACGCAAGGCCTCAGGCCTCAGTCACCTCACGTAACGTACAACTCGAACATTCAATCTTCATAGGCTGGATCAACCTCCTTTCCCGTGTAAGCTCACCGTACTTGAGTTGCGGCCCGGCGTCAAGGGCGCTCGCCGCACGGCGCGGATTTGCGGCCGGGCTCGCCATGCCGCGCGCAGCCGCGGAGGAATTTCATTGCGCGGCTTTCCTGCCCCGCGTATACTCCCGTGTTCCCCCGAAGGAGAAGAAAATGGTAAAGATAAACACCGTCCGTGTGATCCTCGGTGGCATTGTTGCGGGGATCGTAGCCGATATCATCGATTATCCGGTGGATGGCCTCTGGCTGGCGTCGCGCTGGACCGCGGGAATGAAGGCGCTTGGGCATCCCGGCCTTATGCCGAATCAGTGGATCGCCTTCGACCTGCTCGGCATCGCCGGCGGCATCGTCGCCGTGTGGATCTATGCGGCCATCCGCCCGCGCTACGGCGCCGGCGTGGGGACGGCGATTAAAGCCGGCGTGTGCGCCTGGATTCTCTCCGCGCTTCTGCCCAACGTTTCGTTCATGTACGTGGGCGGGCTTTTCGCGCGCCACCTTACGCTCTACACAACGCTCGGCGCGCTGGTTGAAATCGTGGTGGGAACCATCGCCGGAGCCGCGCTCTACAAGGAGGCCGATTGAACCTCCGCGTCCCGGCGCATTCCGGCAGGTGAAAAAACGGACCGTGCGTTCCAAGGCGGCTGGGTCTCGCCCAGCCGCGATTCAACCTGCGGAATGGGCCGCAAGCCGGCCCGTTGCCCGCACCGGCATTTTTACTTTCTCCTGATTGAGAGGTCAGGCCAGCGCCAGGTTCAGGTTGTCGATGGCCTCGTCCACCTCGGCCGTGCTCTTGTAGCCCACGGTCACCGTATCCACGCCCGCGGTCTTGAAGGCAAAGCGCATGGCGCGCTGGCGGTCGTCGTGGTTGACGAAGGTGCCGTCGCCCACCAGCTTCATGCTGATGATGCCCAGTCCCTTGGCGCGCGCCTGCTTCACGTGTTCGAGCACTTCGCTCACATTGCCCAGCACGTCGGCATCGTGCTGCTCGGCGTCCATGCGCACGCCTTTGTGGTTCATGCGGATCATGGCCACCTGCAGCCAGTCGGTGTGGGGCACCTGGCGCAGCGCCGGCAGCCCGTGCACGCTGGCGCCGTGGCTCTTGATGGTCTGCTTCTGCTCGGCTTCAAGGATGGCGTCCTGCCAGGGGCGCGTGTCCTGGGGCCAGGTGCCGGTGTGCTCCCAGTGCAGCAGCATGATGTCGAAGTAATCGGTGGAAGAGTTGCGGCGCAGCATGTCGAGCTTGACGCGGGGATCGATGTCGTCGCCGGTGGTCACCTTCGACATGAGCACATAACTCTCGCGGGGAATGCCCTTGAGGGCCACGGCCAGCATCTGCTGCGAAGCGCCGTAGGACTCGGCGGTCTCAAAGAAGCGGATGCCGCGATCGTAGGCGTGGCGCACCAGGCGCGTGAAGCCCTCCTGCCCGAGGCTTTGCTGCACGTGCCCGTTGTTGCTGCCGGTTCCCAGAGCCAGGCGCGTGACCTTTACGCCGGACTTGCCCAGCGTGACGAAGCTGGTCGCGGTCTCGCGCTCGGCATGCAGCGGAAGGCTTGCCAGCGCGCTCGCCGCCACGCCCGCCTTCAGAAAATTTCGCCGCGATACATGATCCATGATGTCCCTCCGATTCGGTTTTGCGGAGCAATGGTCCTCACAGCCGCCGCAGCTCGTTCCCATTGCAGGCCGGCTAAAGCGCGGCCAATGGGGAGGCCGATTGCCCGCATGGTAGCACATTCGTGCATCCCGCCGCATTAAAGCGCGGCCGCGCGCAGTGCCCTGATTTCGCTCCGCTTTAAAAGAGCACGGCTTCAGCCGTGCCGTAAGCGGTGCCCAGCCGATGCGGCTTTAGCCGCTGAGGGGCGCGTCTTTCAAGCTCACCCGCTGCGCGCAGCGCAGGGGATCGCGTTCAATCCTTAAGCCGTCGCGAAATGGGAATCTATTCCGCCACTTCAACCGCCGCCGCGGCCGGCTTCTTGGCCTTCGCGGTGGTGATCGTCACCACGCTGGCCAGTACGCACAGGCTGCCCACAATAGTGCGCGCGCCCAGCGCTTCGCCGCCCGCAAAGTAGCCCAGCAGCACGGCGATTACCGGATTCACATAAGCGTAGGTTCCCACCTTGGTGGGCGATTGATGGTGCAGCAGCCACACATAGGCGGTAAAGCCGACGATGGAACCGGCGACAACCAGATAGAGCAGCGCGAGCCATGCCGCGAGCGACACCGCCGAGGGATGGAAGCCGCGATACTCTCCGCGCGCAACCGCGGCCACGGCCAGCAGCACTCCTCCGGCCAGCATCTGCGTGCCGCTGCTCATGGCTTTCGAGGACGGCAGCGGCAGCTTGCGCGCCAACGCCGAAGCCACTGACCAGCTGATGGCGCCGGCGATCAGCGCGGCCGCGCCGCCGCGGTCAATGGGCGCGCCGCCCAGGTTGAGCGTGCGGCTCACCAGCACCGCCACGCCGCACATGCCGATCAGCAGCGCGAGCGCGAGCCGGAGGGTGAGCCGCTGGGTGCGCAGCAAAACGATTTCAGAGAGCGCCATGAAGGCGGGGATGGTGGCCAGCATCACCGCGGCCAGGCCCGAAGGAACGCGCTGCTCGGCCCAGAACAGCAGTCCGTAGTCGACCACGAAGATGAGCAGGGCGAGCAGAGTTACCGACATCCATTCCCGCGCCGACGGACTGCGCTCGCCCTTGACGGCCAGCCACGCCACCATCGCCAGTCCCGCCGCAAGAAAGCGCATCGACGCGCACAGCAGCGGCGGAATTTCGTGAACCCCGATGCGAATGGCGAGAAAAGTAGAACCCCAGACAAAATAAATGATGGCGAAAGCCAGCAGTGTCTTGCCTCGCGCGGGATGGGTTGTGGAATCCATTCAGATGTCTTCCCGGCCTCGCAAAAAATTCCGTTCCCTCGTTCCCTATTCCCTATTCCCTATTCCCTATTCCCTGTCCTTCTCACCAGCTATGCAGCCACTCTTCGTCGCGGCCGATGCGGACGCGCGTATGGAAGAGCTCGCTCAACGTGGCTTCGGTCAACAACGCGTCGCGTGGGCCGTCGGCGGCGATGCGGCCTTCGCGCATGAGGATGATGCGCTCGATCTCCGGCAGAATGTCGCCCAGATGATGCGTCACCAGCACCAGGCCTGTGCCTTCGCGGGCCAGCCGGCGCAGCGTCTTGCGCAGCTCGCGTTGCGCGGCCAGGTCGAGCGCGTTCGAAGGCTCGTCGAGCAGCAGTTGACGTGGCCGGTGAACCAGCGCCCGGGCGATCAGAACGCGGCGCATTTCGCCGGCCGACATGGCGCCCACCAGTTGCCCGGTCAGGTGCGCGGCCTCCATCCGTTCCAGCGCCTCCCAGGCGCGGGCGCGCATCTCTTCGGTGACGTGCAGATTGGGCCACAGCGTGGAGGCGGAGAAGAAGCCCGCGATCACCGCGTCTAGTCCGGTGGTCACGGCGGTGCGCTCGCCGGGAAGATCGGCGCCCACCACGCCGAAGTGGCGGCGCAGCTCGGTCAGGTCCCAGCGCTCGCGGCCGAAGATGCAGACGCGCATGCCCGGCTGCACGATGGGATAAATCTGGCAGGTGATGGCCAGGATGAGCGTGGACTTGCCGCAGCCGTTGGGGCCGAGGATGGCCACGTGTTCGCCGGTGCGGATGCTCAGGTTCACATCGTGCAGAACCACGCGCTCGCCGCGCGCCACATTCACTTGGCGCAACTCCAGGAACTCCGCGCCGGCGGATTCCCGGGTCGCAACTTTGCCGGTTTCGATCGCTTCCGGCGCAAGGTCCGGATCGCCGCTGATCCTGCCGCTCACGAATTTCAGATTATCGCATCGCGTTATCCCATCGCAGCAATGCGCGGCGGCGGGGACGAATCCTCTCGCGACCCGCCTGCTACATTGGATGGTTGACGCCATGAGCGACATTTCTCCAATTCTCATTCCGCGCGGATTCCGTTTTGGCGCGGCCGCGGCCGGGCTCAAGGCCAGCGGCCGGCCCGATTTTGCATTGATCGTTGCCGATGCGCCGGCCAGCGCCGCCGCAGCCTTTACCGCCAACCGCGTCACCGCCGCGCCGCTGATCGTCGACAAAGAAAATCTGCGCGCGTCGGGCGGCCAGGTGCGCGTGGCGGCCATCAACGCGGGTAACGCCAACTGCGCCGCGGGCCAGGCGGGGCTGGATGCGGCGCGCGCCACCTGTGCGGCGGCCGCGCAGGTCTTCGGCTGCAAGCCGAGTGAGGTGTTTCCCTCTTCAACGGGCGTAATCGGAGTTCCGCTGCCGGCGGAAAAGCTCGTCGCCGCCCTGCCCGCGCTCGCCCGCCGCCTGGGAGCCGAATCGGACTATTTTCTTGAAGTCGCCCAGGCCATTCTCACAACCGACACCGTGGAGAAGACGGCCTACGCGCGGCTGGTAGGGCCGGACGCCGGCGATGCGGCCAGCGCAGCCGCGCACCACGAAGCCCGCGAGGTGCGCATTGCCGGGCTGTGTAAGGGCTCGGGCATGATTCATCCGCAGCTTGTGCCGCACGCCACCATGCTCGTCTACATCCTCACCGATGCGGCCATCGAGCCGGCGGTCCTCGACGAGTATCTGCGCCCGGCCATCGAGGTCAGCTTCAACCGCATCTCGGTCGACGGCGACACCTCCACCAACGATACGGTGCTGCTGCTCGCCTCCGGCGCGAGCGGCATCGCGGTGGGCCGCGGCCACCAGGCTTTCCAGTCCGCGCTCACCCAGGTGTGCACCTCGCTGGCGCGGCAAATTGTGGCCGACGGCGAAGGCGTCACTCATGTAGTGGAACTGCGCATCGCCGGCGCGGCTTCTGACGCCGACGCCCTGCGCGTGGCCAAGGCGATTGCCCACTCGCCGCTGGTCAAGACCGCGTGGGCGGGCTCAGATCCCAACTGGGGCCGCCTGGCCGCGGCTATCGGCTACTCCGGCGCCGCCATCGACCCGGAGCGCATCGACATCAGCTTCGGTGAGCTGCCCATCTGCCGCGACGGAGGCCGCGCCCCCGACTACGACGAAGCCGCGGCCCACGCCTACCTCACCCAGAAGGAGTTTTCAATTTCCATCAACCTCCATCAGGGCCAGGGCAACTGCGTCTTCTGGACCACCGACCTCACCGCCGAGTACATCCACATAAACGCGGATTACTCCACCTGACGGTCGCCGGCCTCGCTGACTTGCTGACTCGCTGACTTGCCGCGTTCATGTCCCTCGCTCCAAAGGTGCAACCAGCCGGAAAAACGACGCGGGACCGGCCCCATCCATACCGCCATCAGCCCTTGCGCACGCGCAAAACCGCGCAAAATAAGCCTCAAAACGCGTGATTAAGGCCTGTTTTGCGCCTCTTTCGGGAAGCCTTCAACGGCCCTTTGCCGCGACTCGTGAAATTCTCAACGGCCGTTTCGCGAGTTCGCGCACCCTGTACGGTGAAGGCCTCGAAATTTCCGAACCACCTGGACGAACATCCGACGCTTTTTTTCACCATGCGGGCCAACCTTGCGCGGCCAGGCCGAACCCTTTGAGCGAACATTTTGCGCCGCCGTTTACAATCGCAGCAACCATGTTGCCGCTTTCTGAGGTAGAGGTTACCCGGACCCCATGACCAAACGTACCAAGAAGCCGGCCGAGGCGCCTGCTCCGCCGCCGGACGAGAGCGGCTTCTCGCTCATCTCGAATGAGAAGCTGCTGGCGCTCTACGCCGCCATGCTGAAGCACCGCATGCTCGAGCGCCGCATTCACGGCGAGCGCGTTGGCCGGCTCTCCGCGGGAAAGCGGCGCGCCGGCTCGCGCGGCGCGGGCATCTACCCCACAGACCGCGCAGCCGCGGCGGCGGGCGTCGCCATCGACCTGCTTCCCGGCGATGCGATCTGCGCGCCGCGCGGCGACCTGGCGCACGGCTCGCTGAAAGGCGCTTCGCTCAAGAGGATCTTCTCCGCGGTCTTCGCGCCACCCGGCACGAGATCCGCCGCGGGGCGTGCGGAGGGCGCAAGGGCGAACGCGCCTGCTGCCGCGGAGACCCTGGCCGGCCGGCTCAAAGCCCTGGAACGCGCGGTCCGGCTGGGCCTGCGCAGAAAGAAGACCGGGAAGATCGTGGTTCTGTTTTGCGGGCCTGCAGAGCCCGCGAACGAAGTGTGGTTCAAGAGCCTGCGCTCCGCGGCGGCGGCGCGGCTGCCCATCCTCTTCGTGTGCCATAGCGGGCCGCGGGAGGAAGACTTTGCTCCGCGGGCGCAGGATCATGGTTTGCCGGGCATCGCGGTGGATGGCGCGGACGTGGTGGCGATTTACCGCGTAGCCTCTGAGGCGATTGCCCATGCACGGCGCGGCAATGGACCCACGCTGATCGAGTGCCGGCCGTGGGTGGTTGCGGCGCGGAAGCGCGGCCGCGGCTTCGCCGCCGCGGGCGACGCCGTTCGCAACATGGAGACCTACCTCGCCGCGAAGGGCCTGTTCACGAGAAGATTCAAGGCTGAAACCGTAGCGCAATTCGAGCGTGCGCTGGACGAAGCGGTAGCGGCTGTTTCCCAGGTCCCAAAATCGGGACATGGGGCGTCCGGCCTTTCGCCAAAGAGGGCCTCAAAGGGCCGTCGCGCCCGGCTTCCAAGTGGCTGAATTCGCAGTCTAAACTCCACTTGACTCGTTGGGGAACGGCGGCGGCGCGCGGCGCACCCCGGCGCGCCGGCCGGTCGCCGCGCGAATGATAAAGTGAGGGTATGCATCTGAGCAGGCGACTGACAGCGGCTCGTCGGATCCAATGCGCGGCTGGAGTGGCAGGGCTTGTTTTTGGAACGGTGAGTTTGCTGGCGGCGGAGCCTCCTGGAGCGCCGCGGGGCGCCGGTCAATCCGGAGGCGCTGGACCTATCGCGCCGGTTTGTGAGCCCGCCGCGCTGGGTTCACCCTTCATTCCAGTGGATAGCTGGGTCTATCCGGCCATGCTGCGGCTCTACGGGATGGGCTTTGTGGACAACATGTTCCTGGGCCTGCGGCCGTGGACGCGTGCCAGCGTGGAACACATGCTGGAAGACACCGCGGCGCGCATTGAAGACGCGGACTCCGATGGCGACCCGGCGGCCGGCGAAGCGCAGGAGATTTACCAGGCCCTGGACCGGTTTCTTTACGCCGACGTGCAGGGCCCCTGCCTGGCGCAGCAGGGCAGTACGCGCATCGAATCGGTGTACAGCGTGGCGCGCGGCATCAGCGGAACGCCGCTCCACGACAGCTACCACCTGGGCTCGACCCTGATCGACGACTACGGGCGCCCTTACGAAAACGGCTTCAATAATTATTCCGGCGTCAGCGGCTACGCCACGGCCGGCCGTTTTGCGCTCTACGTGCGCGGCGAGTTTCAGGGCGCGCCCTCGGCGGCCGGCTACTCGGCCTCGCTGGCGCAGGCGCTCTCCACGGTGGACGGAACTCCCTACTACATTCCCGCGAGTACGCCTCCCTACGCCAACACCACCACTCCGTACAGTCAGGCCACCATCCCCATGGGACCCATCGGCACGGCCACCCAGGGGCGCTTCCTTGAAGCCTATGTCTCGGCGCAAGTCCTGAACCATGTAATTTCCATCGGCAAGCAGGACGACTGGCTGGGGCCGGGGCTGGGCGGCGCCATGGCATTTTCAAATAATGCGCAGAGTTTTTATTCCTTTCACATCGACCGCATCGAACCGCTGAACGTTCCGCTGCTCTCGCGGCTGACCGGGCCCTTCCGGTATGAGTTTCTGGTGGGCGCATTGCGCGGCCATACGCTGATGCCGAACCCGGCGTACGAGGCCGATCCCTCCACGAGCCTGGCCAATGTTATCAATCCGGGCGACCCCTGGGTTCATCTTGAAAAAATCAGCTTCCGGCCCACCCAAGACCTCGAATTCGGCTTTGAGCGCACTGCCATCTGGGGCGGCGAGGGCCACTCGCCGGTGACGTTCAGAGATTTTTTCAAGAGCTTCTTCAGCTTTGCGTCGCCCTCCGCGGCGGACAAGAACGGCCGCAACGATCCGGGCGCGCGTTTTGGCGCATTCGATTTTTCCTACCGGCTCCCGTACCTGCGCAAATGGCTCACGCTCTACGCCGATTCCGAGGTGCATGACGACGTGTCGCCCGTCGACGCGCCGCGGCGCGCCGCATACCGGCCCGGCATTTATCTCTCCCATGTGCCCGGCGTTCCCAAGCTCGATCTGCGCGTGGAGGCCGCGACCACCGATCCTTCGGCTTCCACCGTCTCCACGCGCGAGTACGGCCACTTCATGTACTACGAGGGCATCGAGAGGCAGGGCTACACCAACCAGGGCCAACTGTTCGGCGACTGGATCGGGCGCGAGGACAAAGGCGGCCAGGCGTGGATGACGTACCACCTGAGCGGAAACGAGTGGATCCAGGTGAACGCGCGCAACCAGAAAGCGACCAAAGATTTTATTCCCGGATCAACTACCGAGACCTTCACCGGCAAAGATTGCCCGCTGAGCACGCCGTGCCTGGTCGCCGGCGGCACCACGCTGAACGATTTCGGCTTCCAGGTGGTGAAACGCATCGGCAAGGACATCGAGGTGAACGGCAACTTCACCCTCGAACACTGGAAAGCTCCTATCTATTTGCCCGGCGAGCAGACGGTGACGACGACCGATATTCAGGTGACGTGGTACCCGGAGCGCAAGGTGAGCTTTTAGAGCGAACGGGCTCGCGCCGCCTTGGGATGCCGATCGCCGCGGACTGTCTCCATGGCCGATTCAAGACTCTCAAAGCACAGAAAACGACGCGGGCGTTGCGAGCCTTGAACTCTCCATGGCCGTGCTACACTCCGCACATGCCTGGCAATGCGACAGAGCCGCCCGGCTCGGGCACGCTGCGGTTCGCTCTTAAAGTTCAGGATTGCAACATTGAAGTGAGCGCCCAGCTTCCCGGCGGGACGGTTGGTCCCACCGCCTTGCTTCCCATACTTCAGGGGCTGTCGAATTCCATGTCCGACCTGGCTGCACGGGGCGCTGCCCAGGTGGGCGAGCAGGTAAGCTGCCGCGAGGGCTGCGCAGCCTGTTGCCGTCACCCGGTGCCCCTCACGCCCTTGGAGGCGCGCATGCTTTCGGAGTGGCTGGACCAGCAACCGGAGGGGCGCAAGGCCGTTCTGCGCGAGCGCATCCGCAAGGCGGCCGCGCGTCTCGAGGAAGCAGGCATCGCGAGAAGGCTTCGCGAGTCAACGTACACTTCCGGCCGCTCGGCCTTGCACGCGCTGGGACTGGAGTACTTCGCGCTTGGCATTCCCTGCCCATTCCTTGAAGAGGAGCGCTGCAGCATTTATTCCATTCGCCCCATGCGCTGCCGCGAGTACATGGTGGTTTCTCCGGCGGAGCGCTGCGCCCATCCGGATACGAAGGAAATCGTCAGCGTCAAACCACCGGTTCTGCTTTCTCAGATCCTGGCCCAATGGGATGTGAACGGCGACCGCCAGCCGCATGAACTCATCCTGCTCACGATGCTCGACGAGTGGGTGGCGCAACACCCGGCGAAGGAAGATCGCGCCCATCGCACCGCGCCGGAGATGCTGAAGGAGTTTCTGCAGGCCTTTGCCAGGGACGCGCAACATGCGACCGATGCGCGGGGCGACGGCGCGGCGAATTCGCCTGCTGGATGAACCAACCGCGAAGTTCCATGAGCGAAGACTCTTGCTTACTTGGCGCGCGGATGAGTGCGGTCGTAAACCTCGGTCAATTGCGCGGTGGTGAGCTGGGTGTAGCGCTGGGTGGTAGAGAGGCGCTCATGACCGAGCAGCTCCTGGATGGCGCGCAGGTCGGCGCCCTCCTCGAGCAGGTGGGTGCCGAAGGCGTGGCGCAGGGTGTGCGGGTGCACGTCCGAGGACAGTCCGCGCAGGATGGCAATGCGCTTGACGATGCGGCCTACGCTGCGCGTAGTGAGCCGGGCGCGGCCGTTTGCGCCCAGGCCGCGCAGCTGCAGATTGAGGAAGAGCGCGGGCGTTCCGGGGGCTTTTTCCGCTCCGGCCGCGGCCAGCCGTGCCGCGCGCTCGGCCAGATACGCGCGCAGCGCCAGGGCCGCCGCATCGCCCAGCGGAACGTAGCGCTGCTTGCGGCCTTTGCCGCGCACCAGAACCGCTTCGTTGGCCCAGTGAATGTCTTCGAGGTCGAGGCCGGTGAGCTCCGCGTTGCGGATGCCGCACCCATAGAGCATTTCGAGAATGGCGCGGTCGCGCGCCGGCCAACTGGCCACATCCTCCTGAACCGAGTCGACCACGCGATTCATCTGCTCGATGGTAGGCACGCGAGGCAGATGCTTGGGCAGCCTGGGCGTGGAGACGAGCGAGGCGGCGTTCTGCTCAATGTGGCCGGCGCGCGCCAGCCATTTGAACCAGCTGCGGATGGCCGCCAGCGCCCGGGCCGCGGAGGCCTTGGAAAGGCCGCGTTCGTAGAGGGTGCCGAGATAGGCGCGAATGTGGGTGTGCTCGATGAGGCCGGCGGCGAGTCGAGCGTCCTGTTCGTGCAGCCAGTTGGCAAAGCCTTCCAGCTCGCGGCGGTAGGCGCGCAGCGTGTGCGCGGAGGCGGCGCGCTCATTGGCCAGCACGCGCAGATAGTCTGAGACCAACCCGCCAAGCGGCGCAGCGAGAGCCGGCGTTGCCTGCCCGGTCATGCCGCCCCCTTATCCGATGCGGGATGAGCGTCGCCGGGTTCAGGTTCCTGCTGTCCCGACCTTGCGACAGAAACAATTCGCAAGGACGGGGCACGGCGCCCATGGGGAGAATCGGAGGCGGGTTCGCCTGCTTCCCGTGGCCGGCGCGTGGCGCGCGGATGATGCATGCGGTGCACGGCTTTCAGACGGCCGAGCGCGAGGTGGGTGTAGACCTGGGTTGTGGAGATGTCGGCGTGGCCCAGCATCAACTGCACGCTGCGCAGGTCGGCGCCGTGCTCCACCATGTGGGTCGCACAGCTGTGGCGCAGCGTGTGCGGGCTGGCCCGTCCGTCGGCCATTTTGACCAGGTGCCAGACCCACTGGCGGGTGAGCGGCATGCCGCGCAAGGAGAGGAAAAGCCGCGCATTGCTCTGCCGCGTATTGTCATGCCGCGCCGGATTCGCCTTGCGCGCCGTGCTGATGCGCTCCAGATGCGGCCTCCCCTTACGCAAATACTCCTCCAAAGCTAAGACTGCGGAGCAGCCCAGCGGCACGATGCGCTCCTTGTCGCCCTTGCCGCGCACCTGCACGCGACCCGCATCGAGGGAAAGGTCGCTGGTGGAAAGCGCGGTGACTTCGGAGACGCGCAGCCCGCCGGCGTACAGCAGTTCGAGAATGGCGCGGTCGCGCAGCGCGGTAGCCTGGGCCTGAGGATGCGAGGCCGCCATGCCGGCGCGCTCCAGCATCTCGGCGACTTCGGGTTCGGCCAGCGACTTGGGCAACACCTTCCAGGACTTGGGCGACTCGATGTTGACGGTGGGATCGTGATGGATGCGCCGGTCAAGCAGCAGCCATTTGTAAAAGCCGCGCAGGCAACTGAGCTTGCGCGCCGCGGAGCGGGACTCGATGCCGTGCGTGCGCAGATGCTCGAGAAACGCGGCAACGTCGCCCTGCACGGCCATCCGCAAAACGCCGTTGCGGCCCTCGACGAACTCGGCAAAGGTGCGCAGATCACTGAGATACGCCTCACAGGTGAGCGGGCGCAGGCCTTTTTCGACCCTGAGATAGGCCTGATAGTCCCTGAGCAGCGCAAGATTGCCGGAGTTGTCCACACTCCCGATTATCCGCGCCGCCGAGGTGCGGTCGGGGACGGGCGGGAGATCACCGTACCACAATCATCAAGGAATCAAGATCGCCAATATCGTACTCGAAGAGCGCGGGGCCGGCCGGTCTTATGAGAGCAGAATCGACGCAGCGCCTCTTTACCGCAGTGGCTCCTCCGGTTCGCAGCGGCGGCCTCCGCGTGCAAAGACAACCCGTTTTGGAAGAGAATAGGAGCAGATGAGTCTTTCGAACAGGATTGAAGAAGACCCGGCGCCCACGGAACTGGCCGCTCCGGCATGGACCGCGGAGGAGTTTGAGCGGCTGGTCTTCGATTGCGCGCCGCGCGTTGCGGTCTTCGATTGCGATGGAACGCTGTGGGGCGGCGACGCGGGCTACGGTTTCATGGTGTGGTCGCTGGAGCAGGGACTGGTGTCGCGTTCCACCAGCGACTGGATCGACACGCGGCATCGCGCCTATCGCGCCGGAAAGGTGAGCGAAGAGGAGATTTGCGGCGAGATGGTGCAGATCTATGCCGGATTGCGCGACCAGGAGCTGCGCGCGGCGGCGGCCGAGTATTTCAGCGAGTCGATTCGCGACCACATTTTCGCGGAGATGGCCGCGCTGGTGGCCGCTCTGGGGAAGGCCGGCGTGGAGCTATGGGCGGTGAGCTCCACCAACCGATGGGTCGTTGCCGAGGGCGCGCGGAAGTTTGGGATTGCAGAGGAGCGCGTGCTGGCCGCCGAGGTGCGCGTGGCCAACGGCGTTATCACCAGCGAGATTGTGGACGTGCCCACGGACGCAGGCAAGGCGGTGGCGCTGAGGCGCGTGGGATTGCCTCATCCCGACGCAGTGTTCGGCAATTCGATCCACGATCTGGCCATGCTGGAGATGGCCCGCTGCCCGTTCCCGGTAAACCCTTCGCCGGGGTTGCTGTCCGAAGCAGCGAAACGCGGATGGGGTCACTTCCAGCCCGCGGCGGCGGCCGAGTTTGACGCGGCGGTGGGCGGGGAATAAAGCTCAAGCCGCGATCCGCGACTGCTGGCCGGCAGTCCACTTCGCGTCCTCATCAAAGGAGCTCGGCGCCCCATCCTTTCGCCCTGTTCCTGGCTAAAGGTTGAGAACGCGCTGACCCATTCTCCTAGCCCCTCTTACACAGCATCTCTTTTGTTTCGTTTACACTAGAGGCGTGGAAGAGAGTTCGTCCAATGCCGGCTCCAGACCTGCAGGTCCCGCGCTGCGGTTTGTGGCCGCGGCGCTGATCGTGCGCGGCGGCGAAGTGCTGATCGGGCAGCGCCGTGCCGATCAGCCCATGGCCTCGATGTGGGAGTTTCCGGGCGGCAAGATCGAACCCGGCGAGAGCCCGCAGCAGGCGCTGGTCCGCGAGCTGTTTGAGGAGCTGGGCATACGCGCCAGCGTCGGGCCGCCGGTCACCCGCATCCGCCACAACTACCGTCACGGCGGCGCGGTGGATCTGCAGTTTTTTTCGGTGCGCGAGTTTGTAGGAGAGATCGTGAACCACATTTACCAGGAGGTGCGGTGGGTGCGTCTGGAAGACCTGACGAGCTACGACTTTCTGGCCGCGGACCGCGGGCTGATTCGGGAGTTGGCGGCGGGGAAGCTGCTGTAGGTGCGCCAACCGGCAGAATGGATGCTTTGACATCCGTTACGTTACGCATTACACTTGCCAATGATCCAGTCCTTCCGCCACAAAGGGCTGAAACGCCTCTATGAGGACGACGATTCTCGCGGCGTTGCGGCGGAGCATTTGACCAAACTGCGCAACATCCTCGCGCGACTGGATGCAGCCGGTTCCGTAGACGACATGAATCTCCCCGGATTCAATTTGCATCCGCTTAGGGGTCAGTTGCGCGGCTTCATGGCAGTCACGGTTCGAGCCAATTGGCGAGTGATCTTTCGCATGGTTGATGGCCATGCATTTGAAGTCGACTACCTCGATTACCACTAAGGAGGTTCTCCCATGCCGATGAAGAATCCGCCGCATCCCGGCAGCGTTGTTCTCAGCGAGTGCATTGAGCCGCTCGGACTGACGATCACAGAAGCTGCGCGGGCCTTGGGCGTCACCCGCACCACTCTCTCCGAACTGGTGAACGGCAAGCGCGGCATCTCGCCGGAGATGGCCATCCGGCTCTCCCAGGTCTTTGGCGGCAGCGCGGAGAGCTGGATCACGCAGCAGGCGCATTACGATCTTGCGCAGATTCCGGCGGGACGGATTCAACTTAAGCGGCTGGCGCTGGCGTAAGGATCACCTTCGATCATTACCAAGTCCCGTATAATGTGTGTGGTGTCCGATGAGTGATTTCAAGGGCCAGTGCTTTGTGATGCAGCCATTCGATCATGCGAGGTATGATCGCCTCTACGAGCAGGTGTTCGACCCCGCAATCCGCGACGCAGAGTTGAAGCCGTATCGCGTCGACAATGATCCAGGTGCGTCGATCCCAATTGAGACAATCGAAGAGGAAATCGCCAAGTCGTTGGCATGTTTCGCGGAGATTTCCGAGGATAATCCGAATGTCTGGTTCGAGCTAGGATATGCCTTAGCTCGGGAAAAGCCGATGTGCTTGGTATGCTCAGCCGCGCGAACGAAGTTTCCATTCGATGTGCAGCATAGAAAGATCATTCCCTACCCTACCCAGCCCCTTCGGAAGGACTACGAGGAACTGAAGCAGGCCATTACTGGGCGCTTGGTAGCCGTCGTAGCGAAGGAGGAATCCCGCCGACTCAACGCAGACGCTGCCAGTTCTTTGTCAGTTGTTCCGGAGACGAGCGGTCTGGCACCGCACGAGTTGTTGGCGCTCATCCTGATCTTTGAAGATCATTTCTCATCTGGAACTGGACCGTACGGCCTTGCCGAAAGCATGAAAAAGAGCGGGTATATAAAGTCGGCAACGAATCTGGCGGTAACCAGTTTGAGACGGAAGAAGCTCGTGGAAGTGAGGACGGTTGACCTCGGTGGATACTCCGACTCCGAGGATAGATTCTTCGTCACCGGGTTGGGGGAAGACTGGTTAATGCGTAACCAACAGAAGCTTAATCTGAGGCTACCTTCCATCGCGGATTCAAGGTCAGAGATCTCGGAAGCCGTCCATGACGACGTTGCGCAATCCGCCGAGATCTCCGACGACGACATACCGTTCTAGCCCGTGGTTTGGAGTAAATGTTCAGTTTCCTTTCTCCTATCTGTGGATGAGAACCTCGTGTCTCTTGTCTGGTTCGGTGCGCAAGGCGCGTAGGCCGTAGGCCGGAGCGGCTTGCGCACCGAACCAGGAGCCGCTTTAGGGGCATCATTCCTTCCCAGCGTCGCATATGACCCCGTGTCCAGTTTCCGCTGAACCATCATGAGTGGAACGGGGTCACAGCCTGTGTCCAGTTTTAACTGGAACATCATTGCCCGTTAACGCATTTCGTGGACACTGGTCCTCGAAGCGGGGTGGGCGATGGCGGACACGAGGAAGACATTCTCGGTTCTTCACATTGTTCTCGATACGGGAGAGCGCCTTCCGTGCCTGGTCGATGCGGCGAGCTGGATTCCAGCGCGTGTTGCATTGCGCTGGGCCATGCGGTACCGACGATACAGGGTTCAGTCGTCCACTCTGGCAGCCAACCTTCGGGTTTTGGGGAAGGTGTACCGGTGGACGCAAGAGACAGCAGGCTTCGACCTCGACGATCTGCTGACCGGGGGACGAACGCTTCAGAACCGCGAGATCGAGTCGCTGGCGCGAGGTTTTCGTGGCAACACAAGTGCTCAGGAACTGGACACGGGGGCCTTCGATCAGCATCTGGCGATTGTTGAAGATTTCCTGAAGTGGTCTCTGGATAGCGAAAACCGTGGTGGCCGCAGGTCTCTCGATCTCGCGCAACTCGCTCAGGAACGTAACAGGATTGGGCTGATTCTTCGTTCGCTACGGTCCGGTGCGCACGCCTCGGACCGCATCGAGCCTCTGGAAGAGGCGGAGATCCGGGCGATCCGCAACAGCATTGGCCCACGGCGCGATGCACAAGGCGTACTGAGCTTTCCGGAGGTCTTCTCCGCGCATACCCGGCTGCGGAACTGGCTGATGTTTGAGGTGGCCCTGGAATTGGGCATACGCCGGGGCGAGCTTCTCAAGTTGCGGCTGGATTCTCTGCCAAGGGGAGGCGACGATGGCATTCGCGTACTCCGGCGTCCGGACGATCCGCATGATTCACGTTCCAAGGAGCCCGCGGTCAAGACCGCCGAGCGAGTGATTCCGGCCTCACGGAACCTGCTAGCGGCCATCCGCGCGTATCTGACTTTTCCGCGCCCTCTGGGAAGGGTTTCAGGCAGAAGTCCGTACTTGTTTGTTGCGCGTTCCGGGAGCCCGGTTTCGATGGATACCGCGGACGACGTGATCGCGGCCATTGGCAAGCACAGCGGCGTGTCGCCGCTATCCTGGCATCGGCTGCGGCACGCCTGGGCCGAGCGGATGGCCGAAGCATTCGCGGATCAGCCCAACGGCATGGACCGCCTTATTTACCTTGGCGGATGGACCAACCCGCAGTCCGCCACGCGCTACATCCAGCGCGCCTTGGCGAGCCAGGCGAAGGAAGCGGTTCGCAACTATCATCGGAATCTCTACGGGGAGGCACAAGATGCTTAACGCCGTCCGACGCGTATCCCGTCTGTCCGATTTGCCGTCACTTCCCGTCAGTGTGCTTTCCTTCGACGGCCAGCTTATCGATACCACCCAGGAGATTTGGCGCTTTCGTTCGTCGCTGGATGGCGGGAAAACGATTACACTTCTTTACGAGCCCATGAAATCCTTCACGCACAAACAGGGACAGTATCTCGCGTTCATTCACTACTACAGCAAGGTCAATGACCAACCTCCCGCCGAAGCCGACATGCAGAGATACTTTCGGGTAAGCCCTCCGTCCGTGCACCAGATGGTCCTCACACTGGAAGCCAACGGTTTCATTGAGCGGACTCCTGGGCAAGGACGATCTATCCGGCTTCTGCTTGCGCGCGAGAATCTTCCAGACCTGGAATAGCTGGAAAGTGTTCAGCGCGGTTCGAGAAAATTGAACAGCCGGAACCATGTGTGCGGGTATAACTATTTCTATATCAATGAATTAGCAATGTGAACACTGCGAAAACCACGCAAAACCGTTCTAGGCTACCCGTTCGTACGGGCGGTGATGCAGCCGCATCAGCTCCTCAGAGCGCAAGGCAGCCATGGCGTAGGTGCGGCCTTGATCGTCGCTGAACTCGACTTCGGCCACGGAGGGGGCGAGTAGTTCAACGATGGTTCCAACCTGGCCGCGGACGAGCCCCTTCTCGGGCATGTCTTCGAGCACGGCTACCTCGGAAAGAAGTTCCATCTCACCCATACCTTTCCTATTACAGAATATAGCAAGTAACAAACCGCGGCGCGGTCTCGCCGCTGCGAACGATCCAGCAACTCCGGATGTTAGCAGTGAGTTCGTCGCGCTTCAACTCAAAGTCTATCGTGTAGCGGACGCCGTACTGATCATAAGCTCCAGGTTTGGCATCTTCGTTCAGGGCCGCGCCGATCAGCGCTGCGCGCAACTCTTCCGCATCGGCAGCGGTCATCCGCAGGAGGGACTCAAACACTCGCGCCTTATGCCGCCCGCGCGGATGCACGGGGCTCAGGCAATAGTCTCGAAGCTTCTCAATCTCGACTATCGATTCCTCGCCGTTCGGCAGCTTCATCCTTCTCCTCCTCGTCACAAGACGGGGCGTTTCGCCGGAGACGCTCCTCAATGACCCGGAATCATGCCCCACAGCATCACCAGCGTCATGCCGATGACGATGATGCTGGTGCCCCAGGCGATGAAGTTCCAGATGCGCGAGTTGCGGTGCTCGCCCATGAGGTCAGTGCGGTTGATGAGCAGCAGCATGAGGATGATGACCAGCGGCAGGAGAACGCCGTTAAGCACCTGCGAAAGAATGGCGACATTGATGAGCTGCGAGTCGGGCAGGGCCAGGACGGTGATGGCGCCGCCGGCGATGAGCAGCGTGTAGAGCCAGTAGAAGAACGGGGCTTCTTTGAAGCTCTTGTCGACACCCGATTCGACCCCCAGGCCCTCGCACACCGTGTACGCGGTGGAGATCGGTAAGATCGATGCCGCGAACAACGAAGCGTTGAAGAGCCCGAAGGCGAAGAGGAGAAAGGCATAGTCGCCGGCCAGCGGCCGCATGGCTTCGGCTGCGTCGGCGGCTACCTGGATGGCGCCCATGCCGTGCACATAGAGCGTAGCCGCACAGGCCACGATGATGAACCACGCCACCAGATCGGTAAAGAAGCTGCCCACGATCACGTCGAGCCGCGAAGCCGCGTAATCTTTTACGGGAATGCCTTTTTCCACGATCGACGATTGCAGGTAGAACTGCATCCACGGGGCGATCGTGGTGCCCACCACGCCGATGGCCATGTACATATAGGACTTGTCGCGCCACACCGAGTCTTGCGGCAGCTTGACCGTGGCCCACAGCGCATCGTGCCAACTGGGCTGCGAAAGCACACCGGCAAAGATGTAGCAGATATAGACCAGCGAAGCGACCAGGAAGATTTTCTCCGTGCTCTTGTAGCTGCCGCGCACCACCATGTACCACACCAGCGCCGCGCAGAAAGGCACGGAGATGAACTTGGTGACGTGGAACAGGTGCAGGGAGCCGGCGATGCCTATGAACTCGGTAACCACGTTGGTGTAGTTGACAACCACCAACAGCACCATGAGCACGAAGGTGAGGCGCAGGCCGAACTCCTCGCGGATGAGGTCGCTCAAGCCCTTGCCGGTGACGACGCCCATGCGGGCGCACATCTCCTGCACCACGATCAGGGCGATGGTAATGGGAATGATGGTCCAGAGCAGAGTGTAGCCGTATTGCGCGCCGGCCTGGGAGTAGGTGAGGATGCCGCCGGAATCGTTATCGACGTTGGCGGTGATGAATCCGGGGCCGAGCACGGCCAGAAAAAGCAGGATCCGGATTCGCCAGCGCTTCCACATGAGTACGAATTCCTAAGGCGGATTCATTCGATTGTCTGTTCCCAGACCAGAGTTGCCTCACTGACCATAACAGGCGGGGGCCTCGCGCGAGAAACGGAGTGAGCGCGGCGCAGGACGAAGGCCCACGGCGGCCCGTCGAGGCGCCGGATTACAATACGCTGTCATTGCTTTTCAGATTGATTCAGAACCGGAGGAGGATTTATGCATCCGCTCGAAGCGAGGGAAAGTTTTCAAGTGCGGCGCAGGCTGCTGGGCGCGCTGGCTTCTGCTACCGGCGCAACCGCGCTGCTGGGAATAAGTACGCCCGCCGCTGCCGCCGCGCCTGACGAACCGCTGCCGAACGTTTCCGATGATTTCTTCTCGCTCGCCCGCCTGCGCGACTACAAGAGCCGCCGTTCCTCGAGCTGGGACCGCAGCGGCGGCAATGCCGATTCGGTTGCCGTCGAGCCTGGCCAGACAGCCACCCTGCTTGACGTAGCCGGCGCCGGAGTTGTGACCCACATTTGGTTCACCATCAACTCGCCCGACCCCATGCACCTCAAGAACCTGGTTCTGCGGGCGTGGTGGGACGGCGAAGACTCGCCCTCGATCGAAGCCCCTATCGGGGATTTCTTCGGCCTCGGGCTGGGCGAGTACTACGTTTACCAGTCGGCGCTGCTGGCCGTGGCGCCGATCAAAGCGCTCAACGCGTACTTCGAGATGCCCTTTGCGAGCGCGGCGCGGATGACGGTCACCAACGAAGGCAAGGAACGCACCAACAATCTTTACTTCGCAATCGACTACGTGACGCTGCCGGGACTTCCCGCCGGCCTGGGGCGCTTTCACGCGCAGTATCGCCAGGCTGCGCCCTGCAGAGGCTGGACTAACGACTGGACGAGCAACGGAAGCCCCGGCATCAACGAACGCAAGAATCTGACCGGCGCGGACAACTACGTGTTTCTCGAAGCGGCCGGCAGGGGGCATTTTCTTGGCGCGACGCAAGCCGTGGAGCAGAATCAGAACGGCTGGTTCGGCGAGGGCGACGACATGATCTTCATCGACGGCGATACGATGCCGACCATCAACGGCACGGGGACGGAGGATTATTACAACGGCGCGTGGGACTTTGGCGGCCAGGCCTTCGGCTACCAGCACAACGGCGCGCCCTACGTGGTCGATCCGGAGCGGATCGGCGGCCGCTACTGCCTCTACCGCTGGCACACGGAAGGCCCGATCGCATTTGAGAAGTCGATCCGCGTGACCATCGAGCACGGCCACGCCAATCACCGCTCCGACAATTTTTACTCGACGGCGTACTGGTACCAGACCGAGCCGCACGCGGCGTTTCCGGCGCTGCCCGCGCCCGCGGATCGGATTCCGAGGATCTTCAGCGCAGGCAGCGGAGCGGGGCCCGCGCCTGTGCCGCAGAGTTGAGATTCGGTCGATCGAACTTACTCCGGTTGCTCGAACACCTTCTCAACGCCGGGATAGAAGGCAACGTAACAGAAGATCAGCGCGTCGATGGCCGCCGCTGCCAGCCAAAGCTTCCTTTGCCCGGAGGTGAGAACGGCCACATAGGACGCGGCCTTGCCGCTGAAGAGGCAGTAAACGCACCACAGCAGCGAGCCTCCGGCGTAGCACAGGGTGATCCAGCGGACGGGACGGAACCGCAGCAGCCATAGGACGCCGACGGCAGCCGAGACCATGGCCATGACGAACAGGGTTTCCGCAAGCAGGTTGTCAAAGGGAACTCCCGCCGATCCGTCCAGCGGAAACGGAACCATGATCCGCGAGAGCCCGACCAATTGCGCGGCCATCCTGGACGAGGGAAAGGAGAGCAGAATGCAGCCGAATACGAAATAAGCGCCGGCAGCGAGAAGGTAGAACCACAGGATGCAGGAGCTTCCGAAGGGAAGCTCGTTTTCCGCCCGCTCGAAGGCCTGCCCAGCCAAGGCCCGCCTCCATCTCATTCCGATGCGCAACTGACCGTTGAGCGGCGCCAATTCCTGCTGATACTCGCTAGTGACAGGTTGCCAATGATTGACCGGTTCCACGATTCATCCTCCCAGGGCGTGCATTGAGATTTGAATTGGGCTACTGGCAACCAAGGCAAATTAGGTAATTCAAATTACCGTTCGAGCAGTGGCACAAGTTTAGCGCCGGATGGTTGAACCTTGCATTATTTTCTGATTACACCGGCCGCGGCATACGGTAGGCGCGGGGGACGCCGGCTATAGCTTCTCGCGCAAGAAGCCGATGACCTGGTCGGCCTGAACCACGCCCACCATGCGGCTTTGCGCGTCGACCACAGGGAGAGAGTGCAGGTTGTACTTGTCGAACATTTCGGCGAGCTCGTTCTGTTTCATGTCCGCGGGGCAGGAGAGAACGCGGGGCTCGGTGAGCACGCTCAGGCGCGTCTCCGGCTGCGACATGACCAGGCGCGAGAGAGAAACGGAGCCGCGCAGGATGCGCCTGTCGTCGAGCAGAAAGACGTCGGTAACGCTTTCCGGATCGCCGTCGAAGCTGCGCAGCGCCTGCACCGCCTGGGCCACGGTGGAGTCCACGCCCAGGTAGACGAAGTCGGTGGTCATGCAGCCGGCGGCGGAGTTTTCGTCGAACTCGAGCAGCTCCTCCACCTCCTGCCGCTCTTCGGGCTCCATCTCCTCGAGAATGGCGTCGGATTGATCCTCGGGCAGCTCGGCGAGCAGGTCGGCGGCTGCGCCGGGATCCATCTCCTCGACGATGTCGGCGATGCGCTCTTCGTCGAGCTTTTCGAGCAGCGCCTTCTGCAGCTTGGGCTCGACTTCCTCAAGGGTTTCCGCGGCCACCTCCTGGTCGAGCGAGGTGAAGACGGCTTCGCGCTCGGCGGGAGCCAGGTCTTCGAGGATTTCGGCCAGGTCGGAGGGGTGCATCTCGGCCAGGCGTTCGTGCTCGATGCGCAGCTTGACGCGGCGGGCGGGATCGACTTCGATCACGTCGACGAACTGCCAGGGGATGCCGCGGGCGGCGAACTTGCGCGAGATGGCTTCCAGCCTGGGGCGCGGAAGCACCCCCTTGAACAAGCGGCGGAAGGCGCCGCGCAGGCCCACTTCCACTTCAGCCACACGCAGCAGGTGGGCGCCGCCCTTGCCCAGCCACTCGAGATCGACATCGTTGACGCGCACCACCTTGCGGCCATGGATGTCGATGATCTGGCGGTCGACCAGGTCCTGCTGCAGGTAAAGGAAATTGCCTTCATCCTTGAGCGGAACCAGCGCGCCGGCGGAGCGCAGCTCGAGAGTGCCGGCGGGCGTCTCCATCACTTCCTGCGAGGGCACGATGGCGAGCCCGGTCTTGGTTTTGAGCACCAGGCCGGCCACTTTGCCGGCGTCGGGACCGGTGGCCACGGCAACATCTTTGAGCCGGCCGCGCAGGTGGCCCTGGGCGTCAGTGACCGGCGTACCGAGCAGGGCGGTGAGGCTGACTCGGGTTGTGGTGCGCGGCTCCATACGTCGAGTGTAAGACTCTGGGGTCGAGTGTAGCGCCCTGGCCGGAGTTTACGCGCCGATACCGGCGCCCGCAATCGTTCATCGTGCCGTCCCACTCTCCGGCTTGACACAATCGCATCCAGACCTGAAACTGCGTGCAAGGTTTGTACGGTGCTGTGGGGCGGTCTTTCAAGCCCACTCGAGCCAAGGCGGAACGCAACCCGGTGAGCGTAACCAACAAAGGACGGTGGAGCTTTCGGCTGAACTCCACCATGGAAAGCGTCGGCGAAGTGGAAGCGGCCGCGGAGCGGCTGACCACGGAGGCAGGCCTGGACGAGGACGAACGGTTCCACGTGACCATGGCGGTGCGCGAGGCGACCGTAAACGCGGTGCTGCACGGCAACGAATACGACCCGGCGCGGCAGATCGACGTGGCCTTTGAAAACACGGGAAGGGATTTTATCTTCACCATTGCCGACCAGGGGCGGGGATTCGATCCCGATCACCTCCCCGACCCGCTGGCGCCGGAAAATCTGCTCCGCGGCACCGGCCGCGGGATCTTCCTCATCCGGTCCCTGATGGATGAGGTACACTTTCGTCAATTGCATCCCGGAACCGAGTTGACGCTGATCAAGCACCTGGCGCCGGCGGCAGAAAAAACCTAGAGCGCTTGGGCGGGGCGGCGGAAGCCGGCTTACTCCTCACCCGCAGCGGGCCGGCAGGGGAGTTTTCCGCCTGTGGGCGACCGCAAAGTGCTATAACCGAAATACCGAAAAAAGGAGGATTTTCCGTGGCACTTACTATTGCTTCGCGTGAAGTAGATGGCGTCACCGTTCTGGACCTTAACGGGCGAATCACACTGGGCGAGGGCAGCGTGCAGTTGCGCGACGCCATTCGCGACCTGATCAGCAAAGGGCAAAAGAGCGTTCTGCTGAACCTGGGAGATGTCAATTACATCGACAGCTCGGGGCTGGGCGAGCTGGTGAGCGCTTACACGACCTCGAAGAACCAGAGCGCCAGCCTGAAGCTGCTGAAGCTCACCAAGAAGGTTCACGACCTGCTGCAACTGACCAAGCTGTATACCGTCTTCGACATCTACGACGACGAGGCCAGCGCGATCGCCTCCTACAAGTAGGCGAATCCGGCGGCGCACCCGAGAATTTTTACTTCACTTCGAGCGATCGCAATTGCTGGCGGTGCGGCTTCTTTTAAAGGAAGAAGCCCTCCAGCCGCCGAATGGATGCGAGGTAAGGAACAGAAGCGACCATGCCGTGGCACAAAGGCCATCCCGCGCGCGGGATGGCCTTTTTTGCGCGCCGGCAGCGCAGGCGCCCGCGGAGGCGGTCAGAACTTGACTTGCGGAACCTGCTGCGCGGCCGGGGTGGCCTCGAAGTAGGCGTTGTTCTCATGGAAGCCGGCCATCCCGGCCCAGATGCTGTTGGGGAACTGGAGAACGAAGGTGTTGTAGTCGCGCAGCGCGTCGTTGTAGCGCTTGCGGGCCACGCTGATGCGGTTCTCAGTACCGGCCAGCTCATCCTGCAGGCGCATGAACTGGTCGCTCGAACGCAACTGCGGGTAATTTTCAGTGAGCAGCAGCAGCCGGCCCAGGGCCGAGTCCAACTGCCCGTTGGCGGCAATCTTCGCCGCCGGACCCTGCGCGTTCAGCATTCCGGCCCGCGCGTTGGCAATGTCGCCAAACACCGTGCTTTCCTCCTTGGTGAAGCCCTTCACGGTTTCCACCAGGTTGGGAATCAGGTCGGCGCGCCGCTCCAGTTGGACATCGACCTCGGACCACTCGGTCTTAACGATCTGATCCTTGGCCACCATCTGGTTTTTGGCGCTCACATAGCTGCCAAAGACCAGAAAGACGACCAGAAGCAGTACACCTACAACCGCCAGCGTAATTCCAAGTCCACGACTCATACTTTTGTTGTCTCCTCCAGGCTCCCCGCGAGGGAAAGCCCTGTTTCAAAAACGTAAGACCCTACCAACTCCCGCCAGCGCCGCCGCCACCGAAACCCCCGCCGGAGCCGCCAAATCCGCTAAAGCCGCCGCCCGAACCACCCCCGCCAAATCCGCCGCCGCCGAAACCTCCGCCGCCGCCGCCTCTCCAGTTCCCGCCGCCCCAGCCGCCGAAAAACAAGCCGAAACCGAACAGCATCCGCAGCAGCGAGCCTCCGCCAAAGAAAATCAGCACCAGGAGAAGCAGAACCAGCTTTCCGAGCGCGGCATCGTGATGCACTGGCGGGCCCGCCGCCGGCGCGGATTCGTCTTCGTTCAGGGTCACGTTGGCGTCGGCGGCAATGTCCTGGGCGATCTCGCCCACGGCCAGCGTGACTGCGCCGTCAAAGTCGTTAGCGCGCAGGTCCGGAACCATAGCGCGGCCGATGTCGCCCACCTTGGCGTCGTTCAGAATCCCTTCGAGCCCGTAGCCAACTTCGATCCGGCGCTTGTGGTCGTCGACGGCCAGCAGCACCAGGGCGTAGCGGTTCAGCCCCTTGTCACCCATCTTCCAGTGATCTTCAAGCTGATTGGCGTAGTCGGCCGCGTCGTCGCCCTCAAGCGTGTGAACCGTGACCACGGCGATATGGGCGTTGGCCGCCGAGTGATCGAGCTGCGCGCAGATCGAGTCCAGGCGCGCAATGGCCTCGGGCGAAAGTACGTGGGCAAAGTCGCTGATGTAGTCGGTAGGCTGGGGCAGGTCTTTCACCTGCTCGGCGCGCAGGGCCAAAGGGAAAAACGCGAGGAAAGCCGCCAGCAACGGCAGAAAAACTGATCTATGTGCGCGCCGAAGAGCTTTCATCGCTTTCTATTGTACGTGGGCGAGCGTCGCGAGGTTCCCAGGAGCATGAGACGGCTTCCTCAGAACCGAACCTCGCTACAGCAGATGCGGCGCCGCTATCTCGATGAATTCGCGCGGCGTAATGACTTTCGTTCCCTTCCAGAACCTGGGAAAGTGCCTTCGATTGCCAGTAATCAGATAGTCCGCGCGAGCGGGGTCGGCGCATTCGATGAATATATCGTCGTCAGGATCGCCTGCCACTTCGATACGTCGCCGGGGCACGACAGAAAAACTGCGATTCCTAATCAGTTGCAGAAACTGAAGGCGAGCGCCCCTGCGGATGCGAAGCTCACGGCGCGCAAGAACATCGGCGTACTCCTCGAGGATCGGAGGCGAGACATAAAGCCTGGCCGGCCGGGTAATCGCCAGCAGGAAAACGGTGCGCTGCAGGCCTTCCGGTTTGAGCGCCGCGGATACCAATACATTGGTATCCATCACCAAGCGCAATGCTAGCATGAGCGTCTTTTCTTTTTTCGCGCGCGCGCCGCCCGCGCGGCTTTGATCGCCGCGTCGATCTGCCGCGAAGTAAGCGCGCTAGTCCGTTTTCTCTTCGACTCCTCGCCGATGAGTCTCAATACCTCGGGTTCGGGTGCGGCAAGTTTCACGTAATCGCGAAGACTCAGGAGCACGGCGCGCGGGGTACCGCGCTTTTCAATCACCAGGGATTGCCCCCCGTCTTCGACACGGCTCAGGAGTCTGCCGAAATTTGCGCGCGCGCGCAGGGCTGGAATGACCATCACGTTGCTGCCGCCGACCGAGGCCGCCATACGACTCTCCACTCCGATGAATCGAACTGTACAGTTTGGGATGATTCCAGTCAAGAAAGCCGCTACACTGGGAGGGATATGATGGAGATTTCCGCGCCTCCGATTGCTCCCAAGCACCCCACTGAAACCCGCATCCACGGCGTTGTTCTCGCCGACGATTACGCCTGGCTGCGCAACAAGGACAACCCTGAAGTGACCGCGTATCTGGAGGCCGAGAATGCGTACGCGGAGGCGCAGATGGCGCCGCTCGCGGCTTTGCGCGACCAGCTTTACGGGGAGATGCTGAGCCACATCAAGCAGACGGATGTTTCGGTAGCATACCGCGACGGCGGATGGTGGTATTACACGCGCACCGAAGAGGGTCTGCAGTACTCCATTCACTGCCGCAAGCGCGGCGGGGCCGCGGGACCGGACGCCGATGCTCCGGAAGAAGCCATCCTGGACGGAAACGCACTGGCCGAAGGCTTTGCGTTTTTTTCCATCGGCGACACCGACATCTCCGACGACGCCCGCTGGCTGGCCTACTCGACGGACACCAAAGGGTTCCGGCAATACACGCTGCACATCAAGGATCTGGAGAGCGGCGAAACGCTGCCGGGCGAAGTGGAACGAGTGGGCTCCATCACCTGGGCCGCCGACAATACGACCCTCTTCTACACCGTCGAAGACGAGCAGCAGAAACGCCAGCACCAGTTGTGGCGTCACACGCTCGGGGCGCCGCACTCAAGCGACGTGCTGGTCTATCAGGATGACGACGAGCGCTTCAATATCGGCGTCGGCCGCACCCGCGACGGCAAATTCCTGGTGATGGAGTCGGCCAGCCACATCACCAGCGAATGCCACTTCCTTGCCGCCGCTGATCCCACAGGCAGTTTCCGCATCGTCGCGCCGCGCGAGGATGAGCACGAATATTCGATCGACCACCGCAATGGGCTGTGGTTCATCCGGACCAACGACCGCGGGCGCAACTTCCGGCTGGTGACCGCGCCGGTGGAAACGCCGGAGCGCGAGCACTGGAGCGAGCTGATTCCGCATCGCGAGGGCGTGATGCTGGAGGCGATCGATCTGTTCGCCGGTTTCTTTGTGGCCTGCGAACGCGAGGACGGCCTGCCGCGCCTGCGGCTGTGGAATTTCGCGGGCGGCGGCGACGGATTGGGAGCTGAAGCCGCGCAGGCCGGCGAAATTGCGTTCCCTGAGCCGGCCTACAGCGCGCATCCGCACGTGAACTGCATCTTCGAGACAACGACGTTCCGGTATGCGTACCAGTCGCTGGTGACGCCGAGCTCGGTGTACGAGTACGACGTGGCCGCGCGCTCGTCCACGCTGCTCAAGCAGCTTGAGGTTCCCGGCGGCTTTGACCGCACGCTCTACGCAAGCGAGCGCATACGGGCCAGGGCGGCCGATGGCGTGGAGGTTCCGGTTTCGATTGTGTATCGCAAGGACATGCGGGTTGAGGGCAACAACCCTCTGTATGCGTACGGCTACGGGTCGTATGGGTACTCGCTGCCGCTGGGGTTCAGCTCCAACCGGCTGAGCCTGCTCGACCGCGGCGTGGTAATGGCTTACGCGCACATCCGCGGAGGCGGCGACCTGGGCAAGCCGTGGCACGACGCAGGCAAGATGCTCGCTAAACAGAATTCCTTCACCGATTTCATTGCCGTTGTCGAGCATCTGACTGCGAGCGGCTACGGCGATCCGCAGCGAGTGGCCATCGAGGGCGGTTCGGCTGGTGGCTTATTGATGGGCGCAGTGACCAATATGAGTCCCCGGCTCTTTCGCGCGGTGGTGTCGCATGTGCCGTTCGTGGACGTGATGAACACCATGCTCGATGCTTCGCTGCCGCTGACCGTGCCGGAGTACGAAGAGTGGGGCAACCCGAACGACGAGACTTATTTTCGCGCCATGCTGAGTTACTCGCCGTACGACAACCTGCGCGCGGCGAGTTATCCGGCCATGTTAGTCAAAACCAGCCTGCACGACAGCCAGGTGATGTACTGGGAGCCGGCCAAGTATGTGGCCAGGCTGCGCACGCTGAAGACGGATAACAATCCTCTGCTGTTAGTTACAAATATGCAGGCCGGGCATGGCGGCGCGAGCGGACGGTACGACTATCTGAAAGAAATCGCGCTCGACTATGCGTTTCTGCTCAGGGAGTTGGGGATCGTGTGATAGATTGGCTCCGATTCCATTTCGACGAAAGAAGGAATGCCTTGCGCGGGTCGCGACTGGCGTTTTGTCTTCTTCTATCCGGCGCGTCCGCCATTTGGAGCCGCCAGGCCCCTGCTCCAGGCTCGTCCCAACCCGCCCCGAGCCCTATTATTCGTGGCGCCCATTCGACTGAAGCCGACCTGGCCGTTCCACAGTGTCCCAAGAGGTTTGACGATGGCCTGTCAACAGACGGGATTGCCGGCGCCGGGGACCAGGGCGTGACGCCACCAAAGGCGACACATATGGTCGATGCCACGTTCTCAGATGAGGCAAGGCACCAAGAACGCAAGGGCCGGATCACGCACTTTGATGCCGTCCTAAGCCTGGTCGTCGGCACCGACGGCGAGCCTCAGGATATCTGCCTGATGCAGTCGGCTGGTTATGGTCTCGACGCAAAGGCCGCCGAGGCGGTCCAGCAGTATAGATTTGCTCCGGCGACCAAAGAGGGCAAATCGGTAGCTGTTCGAATACACGTCCAAGTCGACTTCAAGCTCCACTACGGGCTTTTCTAAAAGCATCCGTAACGCCTCGGCAGATAACCTGGGACTTTTCGCGAGAAACGCGGGAAATGGTCAGGCCGCTCCTTTAACCTCTTCGAGAGTTTTCTCCAGGCTTGCCACATCTTCGACATTCAGCGACCGGATTGCGGGGTCGATCTGCTTGAGCAGCCCGCACAGCACCTTGCCCGGCCCGGTCTCGACGAAGATCTCCGCGCCCGCGTTCTTCAGCGACTGCACGCAATCCACCCACCGCACCGCGCCCGTCACTTGCCGCACCAGCGCATCGCGTGCTGCATCGGCCGTGGTCACCATGCCGCCGGTCACATTCGCCGCCACCGAAATCCGAGGATCAGGCATCGCCAGCCCGCCCAGCACCCGCGCCACTTCCTCCTGCGCCGGCTGCATCAGCGCACAGTGGAAAGGTGCGCTTACCGGAAGCATCACCGCGCGGCGCGCGCCCTTCGCCTTGCACAGCGCCGCAGCTCTTTCCACTGCCGCCAGCGCCCCCGAGATCACCGTTTGTCCCGGCGAGTTCAAATTCGCCGCCTGCACCACCAGCCCGGTCTCCTGCGCCGCCTCGGCGCACGCCTCGGCCACCTGCGCCGCATCCAGCGCCAGCACCGCGGCCATGCCGCCCTCGCCCGGCGGAACGGCCAACTGCATGGCGCGTCCGCGGGCCTTCACCGCGCGCACGGCATCGGCAAAGCCGAGCGTTCCGGCGATCACGTGCGCAGACCACTCGCCCAGCGAGTGACCGGCGGCGATTGCGGGTTGAATGCCGCGCTGCTCAAGCACGCGGGCCGCGGCTACGCTCACGGTGAGAATCGCCGGCTGGGTGTTTTCGGTGAGGCGCAGATCTTCCTCAGGCCCTTCAAAACATAGGCGCGAGAGCGGAAATCCGAGCGCCCCATCGGCTTCGGCAAAGGTTCCGGCGGCGATGGGAAATCGATCGGCAAGCTCGCGGCCCATGCCTACAGACTGCGAACCCTGACCGGGAAAGAGATATGCGATTGCGGGCGTCATTCCAGCAAGGATTGTAACGGACCGGACTCGGATTCAGGCGCGGATTTCGCTTGCCTCCACGAGCGCTCCGCGAAATCCGCAGGGCTGAGCTTAGGCGACCACGGCGTCGCCGGGTAGTGGTGAGCGCACGGCGCCGGGAACTGCTTCTACTGGATGATCTGCATCGTCGAAGAGCTGGACATGGTGAGCGAGGAGCTGCTCACGAAAAAGATATGGTAGGGGAATGTGTAAGTAACTTTGACGGTTACAAAGTCACCCACCGACTCGCCGCTGGGGTAGCTGGTGGTTACGCCGACGGTGCCGCCGGCGATATTGGGCAAGGCGATTCCTTTCACGTAGGTGGCCACGCTGGTGGAGTTGGTGGATGTAGTGGAGGCGGCGCAGGAGGACCCTGTAGAAGTCTCGCAGCTTGCCCCATGAACGATGGCGTAGCGGGATCCTTCGCGCGCCAGCTCGGAGATGTATTCGTGCGAGTAGAACGCCAGGCACGCCTGCATCAAACCGAAGACCACCCCGAACAAAATGGGCGCGGTCAGCGCAAACGAGACCAGCGATTCGCCGCTGTCGCTCCCGGCCGGATTTCCGCTTCGCCCGCGCAATATACGCGTCAGCCGAAGCAGAGCTCGCCGCGGCCGGCCGGACCCTCCCGGCAGCGCACCGGCGTGCCGCCAAAATGCCCGGGATGGTTCGCGGCGAGCCAGGGCTAATAGACCTCCATGACGGATTTGCTGTTCAAAGTGATGGATGCCGGAAGCCCGCAACAGGCGAAGGGAAGCGTGACGGGCGCGCTGACCTGCACCTGAACGAACTCGAGCGGATAGTTATTCGTGCCGGTGCAGGCAGCGGTCGCGGTGGCGTCCGCCGCGGCGGTAGCCTGGCTGCCCGAGCCGGTGTATTGCGTGCCGCCCTGATTGGCAGAGCAGGCATAATACGAGGTCGGCGTCACGGTTAGATTGCCGGAGGGAAAATCGGATGCTTCGCCTTTGGCCGTGCTGGTGATGTCAGTGGTGTCCACGGCGACGTTGGAGCCCATCATGCCGTACATGGCGCCCGCGTGGGCGGCATTGGAGATTTCGATGGAGTCGTAGACCAGGGTTGCCATATCGGCGGTCCCGAGCAGCACCGGCGTGCAGAAGATCGAGACGACCAGGGCGAGCTCAACGATGGAGTTCCCGCTCTCGCCGCTTCCTTCTTCGCAACGCGCCCGGATACCCGGCCGGCATCTCTTAAAAAAGCGTGAAATGAATCGGTTCATTGTGTTCGCGCCCTCATTGCGCCAGTATTGGAGCTCCGCCGCTGCCCCCGTCCCCGAGTTGCGGAGTGGCGAAACTATCCAGCGCCGCGCCGCCCGCCATGGTAAGCGTCTGCGCGACGAAATCCATATCCGTGGTTGTGCCTGTCCCGTTATCCAGCGTTACCGCGGTGTTGGGAGCATAAAAAATTCCGGAGAAGTTCGAATTCGATCCCCCCTCGATGGTCGCCGTGGCGCCCTCGACATAAAACAGGACTCCCGGTACGCCGTTGCTCGTCGGAGCCGAAAGATTGACGGTGACCCCGTTGGCAATATCGACATTTCCGGTGATAACGAAAGAGACGCCGCTGCCGCTGACCGGCGCCCCGCCTCCGGTGGTGAAGTTTCCCTCGATGTAATAGGTGTAGCCGGGAGAAAAGGTGACCGATGAGGCATCGCTGAGATTGAGACTGGAGTAGCAGATGGTATTGTCCGTCGCGGTTTCATTCACCACCGTGCCGCTGGTCAAGGTCACATTCTGCATGGGCAGGGTGTAATTGGCCGTGTATCCGGGGAGCACCCAGCCATTGATCGGGTTCGCGTAACAGGTGATGCCGGAAGGGAGCGACGGCACGGTGAGGTTCGCCGAGCAGGGAGTAGCTCCCTGCACCGCCTTGGTGGCGGTACACATGCCTCCGTTATTGTTTATGTTGCTGGAGTTGTCCCAATTGGTGGAGACGGCGCCGAGCGATTTGGCGCACACGTTGGCGCTGCCCACGATGCCAATGGCATTGCTGCTGCTTGAGTCGGCCGTCACCTGGCAGGAGGTTGCCGAAAGCTGGGCATCGTTGCTCATGTTCAGGTCCATTCCGGTTGTCCCCGTCAGGCAAATGCAGGTGGGAGTGGCTGCACCGGCGCCGGCCGTTGCCGAGGCGGAAATGGTAAGGGTCTGCATTCCCTTGTTCACAGCGCCCATGAAGAAACTGTGAATCGGTTGAGATACGACCGCCTGGACCCAGCTCGAAGGCGAAGACGCCGAACCGGCGTTGGAATAGTTCCCGGAGGATTGAGTTGTGAGCGTAACTACGGCGGGGTTGGTCGCGAGTGTGGTGTCGAAGCCGTTGGCTTTCGCCGCTGCTTTGGCCGCATTGGTTTCCGCGGTCGATCCGTTGGCCAGTTCTTCGGCAGCGGCCACGGCAGCCGCATCGGCGGCCGATTGCGCCATTCGCTTCTCGTGGAAAAAGTAGCCAACGTCCATCGCGAACGCCAGGAAACCGATCATGACCATTCCCATAAACAGGGCCATGAACACCGTGGCTTGTCCGCTTTCGTTGCTCAGCTTCCTCATCGCCCTCGACCTCACACTGTTCACCGTGAAATCAGGGCTCGACGATATCTTATGTGGGAGAACGCCGATAATTGCTTCGGTATAATACCTAAGAACGTGGAGCCCGCATACGCCGTACTTATGGTTATTTAGGAATAACAGGGCCACCGCAACTTACAAAGACCACCAAAGTTGTAACAAATGTAACCTGCGGGTACTCGCAGCGAAGGCAACTTAAGCCATAACTCATTAAGGGGTGAGAGACTGCGCCAAGCGGGGGACTTCAAACGCCTGAGCCCGCCCAACGGTTGCGGCGGAACGGCGCGTGAACCGCCAACGGGCGGGGCCTTGTTTCAAGTCTCGGACGGCTTGCGCGCGAAGATGTAAGCCCGGTGGCTCTGGTGTTCGACTTCGGGCGCATACGGCCCGCGCTCCACCAGCTCTTCAATCGCAAATCCCGCGTCCGCGAGAAGCTGCCGGATGGCGGGCGGCCGAAAGTAAAAGAACTCCATCGAGACGGGCCGGCCCCAGAACTCGCTTGGGTTGAGAACTTCGTCGCCGGCATGAAAAGCCAGCAAGAGCAGTCCGCCGGGTGCAAGAACCCGCGCCATCTCCCGGAATGCGGCGGACACAGATTCGACGGGAAGGTTGACGATTGAGTAGAAAGCGGTGATGCCGGCGAGGCTCGCGTCGGGAAGGTCGAGTGCAAGCATGTTGCCCTGGCGGAACGCTATGCCGGGATTCAGCCGACCGGCCTGCTCGACCATTTGAGGAGCGAGGTCGAGGCCGAAGACCTCGACGCCGGCGTTATGGAGAAAGCAGGCCACATGGCCGGGGCCGCAGCCCATATCGCAAACCAGGCCGCGTGCGCCGGTTGCGGCGGCGAAACGGAGCAGCAGTTGGCGATCGAGCGGTTTATTCGCCAGCTCCCCGGCAATATGGGCTGCATACTCATCGGCGATCCGGTCGTAGTCCGCGCGGATTGATTCCAGACGCTGAGCGTCCATGCCGGCGGCTCCTCAGTTCCAGCGCTTCTTGTCGTCGGGGTCTTCGTCGATCTGGCGTCCCTGGCCGTCGAAACGGATGGTGCGGCCCTGGGAGCGCATGTAGACCTCGAACTTGCGCGCGGCGCGGCGGCGCTTCCAGCGGTAATAGCGGTTGCGCAGGCCGTACCAGCTTTCGCTCATCATGAACGAAACGCCGCGGCGGGGCGCCAGTCTGATCCACAACAGACCGGCCAGCGCGCCGCCCAGTTCCGCAAAGGCGTACACGCGCTCCTCACCGAAGAGCATGGCGATGGCCACCAGCGCGTAAATGACCACCAGATAGCGGGCCTTGATGCCGATGGGCAAGGGGAACATCATGAACTGCACGTCGCCGTGGAGCACGCCGATGGCCGCCAGGAGGCCGAAGATGCCGCCGAAGCAGCCGTAAAGAGGAAAGGCAGCGACCGCGTAGCCGAAGGTGGCGCCGGCCGCGTAGATGGCCAGCGAGGCTGCGGCGGTTCCGAGCACCGAAACGGCGTAGAGCCCCATGACCCAGCTTGAGCTGTGCTGCATTTCAAGAAAGCCGGCCAGAAACCAGAG
This sequence comes from uncultured Acidobacteriaceae bacterium, assembly GCA_963770555.1. Lineage (GTDB taxonomy): Bacteria > Acidobacteriota > Terriglobia > Terriglobales > Acidobacteriaceae > Telmatobacter. The sequence goes on along the minus strand of CAVYQC010000004.1, from coordinate 829,666 downwards.
CGACAGCAGCTCAAAGAGCGTGCCCAGCAGGCCGGGATGAATGAGGCTGTACGTGATGGGCTGCCAGATGCTGCCGTGGACGAACCCGCCGGGAATAAAGCTGAGCGACAGGATCAGATCGCCGGCCTGCGCACGCAGGGCAAGCTGGACCACAAGAAGGGCAAAGTAAGCCACCAGGTTGGCCAGGATCAGGCGGCGCGTGGCGCCTCTGAAATCAGGGAAGGCAAGCGGGCTGGAGCCAAATCTGGGCATCGCAATCAACAGGGTAAACGCTCAAGCGGTGCGGTGTCATTGTGCGGCTCTCGGGGAACTTGTACCAGGCCGCAATGGCCGGCGGGGGCCTGGGAGCGCACGCCGAAGAAAACATTGTCCTTGGAGCCGAGAAAGATTACGGCAACGGCGGCAACGGCGGCTGCGGTGCTTAAATCGAGCTCATATTGCGGGTCGGGCGCGGTGCGCCGCGCGAGAAATCGGGCTTCCGGGAACGGAGAACCAGCGCGGCCTGAGCCGGCCCGCGCAGCAGCGGCGATGGAGCAAGGATCATGGCCGAGTCTCCGTACTTTGGATGAACTGCCGGAATCGCCGGCCCTTGACCTGAGGCCGGGTTGTCCCTAAAACTATAGCGGAACCAGAGTCAATGCACCCTGGAGACAAATCGGTTTCCATGGCCTTTTCTTTGATTCGAGTGCAAGCCGGCATCACCTGCCCGTTGGCGCCGGGACGCAAGCCAGGGTAGCGTGAAAAAATATTGCTAGAGAACGGAGGAGGAGTTCCGCTTCAGCGACGATTTAACCTTAGTTGACTTTAATTTGAATCACTGCCCGTGAACGGAGAGGAGGCTGCCATGCCCAGCTGCCCTGAATGCGAGAATGATTTGGACATCGAAATCGACGAAGTGGAAGAAGGCGACGTGGTTGCATGCGATGAGTGCGGATCGGAGTTTGAAGTGGTGGGCGTCGAGCCGCTGGAGCTGGCCCGCATCGAGGACGGGATCGAAGAAGAAGACGATCTGTTCGAAGAAGACGAGGAGGAAGAGTGAATCATCGGGGCATCCTGCTGCGAGCGGCCGCATTTACGGTGTTGGCAGCTGGAATTGTACCTTTCGGGTCGAGGGAGGCATTGCTTACACCCTCCGCCCAGGCTCAGAACATCGGGGAGCGGACGGTTTCAGGCGCGGTGCTGAATGGGAATTCCGCCGCAGTGGTGGGCGCCACGGTGTTTCTGCAGAATGAGAAAAGCAAATCGATACGCAGCTATACTTCCACTGCCAACGGACACTTTTACTTCTCCCAGGTGAACATGGCCGAAGACTTCGACCTGTGGGCGGAAAAAGGCGGCAAGAAGAGCGCGGTGAAAACGGTCAGCTCGTGGGACGCGCGCAAGGATTTCATCTCTGACCTGAAGCTGAAATAAACCACGGGGCGCTGCATTCCGGCTGGCCGTTGGGGACGGCTTAACGGACGCGTCGCCGACGGGACGCCGGCAATCGCTCTATCCCTCCAGTTTTTTCACGACCAGTTCATTCAGCAGCGCGGGGTTGGCCTGGCCCTTCGAGGCGCGCATCGCCTGGCCGACGAAGAAGCCGGCCATGGTCTTCTTGCCGGCGCGATACTGCTCCACCTGCCTGGGGTTGGCGGCAATCACTTCATCGATGAGCTTTTCGATGGCCGAAGCGTCGGTAATCTGCTCGGGCTTTTCGCGCTCGTAGACCGCGGCAAAGTCCTCGCCTTTTTCAAAGCTCTCATCGAAGAGCTGTTTCATCTGCCTGGAGCTGATCTTGCCCTCATCGAGCAGGTCGGCAGCGAGCACGATGCCGGCCATCGAGACCGGCGACTGCTCGGGCTCCAGACCGAGCGCCTTCACGCGCCCGCCGACTTCGCTCAGCAGCACATTGGCCACGCGGCGCGGATTCCTGGCCGTCTTTGCCGCGGACTCGAAACGGTCGGCGAACTCGCGCGAGGCGGTGAGCGTTTGCGCGTCCTGCGGGCTGAGGTCGTACTCGGCGATCATGCGCGCGCGGCGGGCTTCAGGAAGCTCGGGGAGCTTTTTCCTTGTCTCGGACAAAAACTCCTCGGAGACGATCAGCGGGGGCAGATCCGGCTCGGGGAAATAGCGGTAATCGTGCGCCTGCTCCTTGGAGCGCATGGAGTAGGTGCGGCCTTCGTTCGCGTTCCACAGGCGCGTCTCCTGCATTACGCGGCCGCCCGCCTCGACGATTTCGATCTGGCGCTCGATTTCGTATTCGAGCGCGGCGCGAATGAAGCGGAAACTGTTGACGTTTTTCACTTCGGCCTTGGTGCCGAGTTTTTCCTCCCCCGCGGGGCGGACGCTGACGTTGGCATCGCAACGAAGCGAACCTTCTTCCATGTTGCAGTCGGAGACGCCGGTATAAAGCAGGATCTCCTTGAGCCGCGTGAGGTACTCGAAGGCCTGGTCGGGAGTGCGGATGTCGGGTTCGCTCACGATCTCGATGAGCGGCGTGCCGCAGCGGTTCAGGTCGAGATAAGTGCGCGTGGCGGAGTCGGCAAAGCCTTCGTGCAGGCTTTTGCCGGCGTCTTCTTCCAGGTGCACGCGGGTTATGCCGATCCGCTTGATCGAGCCATTTGCGGTGGGAACCTCGATCCAACCGTGCTCGGCGATGGGCTTGTCGAACTGCGATATCTGGTAGCCCTTGGGCAGGTCGGGATAGAAGTAGTTTTTGCGCGCGAAGATGGAGCGCTCGTTGACCGTGCAGTGGAGCGCGAGCGCAGCCAGCGTGGCGAATTCAACTGCTTTGGCGTTGAGCACCGGCAGCGCGCCGGGAAGGCCGAGGCAAACCGGGCAGATGTTGGTATTCGGCTCTGAGCCGAAGCGGTTGGCGCAGCCGCAGAAGGCCTTGGTGGCGGTGAGCAGTTGCACGTGCACTTCGAGGCCGATCACCGGCTCGTATTTGGCCAGAAGGTCGGGAGAAATGGCTGCGGCGGGCATAGGTGAATTCTAGCGCGAAACACGGGCCGCGAATTGCCGCAGAGAAGGTAAGAGCGCGGCGCTATTCAAATCTGTAAAGCGAAACCTTTTCCGTCCGCACTTCCCTCGAATCGAAGCGCCAATCGGCGCCCTGGTTGTCTTCGTCGCCGTTCAACCGCCGGCCGGGAATCCACTTGCCGTCTTGAAACACGCCTTCATCGACAGCGGCGATGCCGGCCTTCTGTCCGTCGCCGCCGCGCGGAGTGAATGTGATGCGAACGCCTTCACCAACCCCGAGGAATGCATCTTTGCCGTCGGCCATGATGAGGCCGAAGCCGCTCTCCACCGACTTGTCCCAAACGTTGTCGACGGTAACATGAAGCGTGTAGCCGTTCATGGTGAAGTCCGCGGTGCGGCGATCGCCGTTGAGGACAAAGCCATGCACGTCGCCCGCGCTCTGGTGCGCAAGCAGCAGCGGCGCAATCGCGGCGATCGCTTTGTAACTCTCGCCCAGCGGGTCTTTCTCGTCAGCTTCGGACTCGATGCCGAAGGGGGAGAAGCCGAATCCTGCCTCTTCGCCAAGCGCGTAAAAAACGTTGGCCGCGCCCGCCGCGCCGCCGCGCGTCTCCGGCATGTAGAGCGGGTTGCCGTCGCGATGGTAGCGGCGGCACCACTCCTCGAAGTTGGGCGAGTACAAATCAGGGGAGTAGAAATCGAGGCCGAAGGCGGCGGCATCGGGACCCGCGGCGCCCGGTCCGGCCGCTTTCCACACGTCGATCACGCGCGGCTCCGGCCCTCCGCTGGGGTACTCGCCCGGCGGCGTGGTCTCGCCCGCCAGCCAGGTGTTCACGTACATGGGAAGGTCGTACTCGGCTTTGCCGCGCGCGGCCACGGCGTGGATGAAGCGCGCGTAGTACCAGGCCATGAAGATCTCGTCGGCGCGCTCGGTGTCGCCGAAGACCTCGGTCCACGCGCCCGCGGTCCTGGCGCCGTTCGCCTCCCACAGATCGCGCAGATCGGGATAGAGTTCATCGCGGTGCGCGGCCAGATACGCCGTCAACTGCGCGGGCACGGGCGATGCGAAGGCCCGGTCCGCGGCCGCGGAGCGGTCGCGCGAGTCGCCCAGCACGCCGACTTCGTTTTCCACCTGCATCATCAGCACGGTGTGCTCGCGGCCGTCGATTCGCTTGATGTGGCGCATGAGGGCGGCGAAGGCGCGGCCGTCCGCCTCTTGAGTGGCGGCGCACAGCGGGCTCAGGATCTCGACTTCGCTGCCGTGCTCGACGACGCGCGTGAACCGGCGCGCATCCTGCTTCACCCACACCGGCGCGTAGCTCGACATGCCGTTTTTCCACGTGGCCAGCCACAGGAAGACGAGGCGCTCGTGCGCCGCGCGCGCCTGATCGATGAGCCCGTCGACGAGGGTGAAGTCGTAGCTGCCTTCTTTGGGTTCGACGAGCTCCCAACTAAGCGGCGTGACCACGGTGTTCAAGCCCAGGGCTTCGAGCTTCGGCCAGATGGGCTTCATGTATTCCAGGCTCGATGAGGACGAATTGTGCAGCTCGCCGGAAAGCATCAGGAATGGCTTGCCGTCGACGATGAGCTGGGTAGCCGCGCCGCGTTTCTCAAGGTGCGGCGCGGCGTTGTCCTGCGCGCCGAGCATGGCGGTTTCCAGAGCGAAAAACGAGAGCAGAATTGGCAGCAGACAGAGCCGGATTCGCATAACGGAGGGAGTGTAGCACAGCGGAGTTTGGGGTTTGGCGGCCGCTGCGCGAACAGCGGCACGGGTCGCAAAACCGCCGGGTTTCCCGATTCGGCGCGGCCGTTTCCAATTCGGGTTTGCCCAGGCGCCGCGCGGGATTCCCGTTGCCCTTGCCGGCGATCGAAGTTACCGTGAAGGCTGTGGCCGTTCTCTCCATCGATCTCGCTTACCGCCGCTGGTCCGATCTGGGAGTCGTGATCCTGAACCAGGGCCATCCGCCGCAAGCCCGTCTCGGCGCAGCACCGCCTGGCTCTGCGATCTCCTGCGAGATGATTCCGTTTGCGCCGCCCGGTGTCGATCCAGCGCGGGACGCGGACCCCATCGGCGCGGAGATTCTGGCCGGTCGGCTCAACCATCTCGCCAACCTGCGCGGCATACGGGTGATGATGCTCGACGGGCCGCAGGCCTGGAAGTCGAAGTCGAATGGGCTGGAACACGCGCGGGTGAGCGAGCGCCAGTTGAACACGGCGGGGAAAACCGGACTGCCCGGCATGGTGAGGCCGATAACCTACCGTCCCTTTGCCGAGTTCTGCATTGACGTGTGGGATGCGCTGTGCCGCCGCGGATGGCGCCGGCTGGAAACCCGCGAGCATTCCCACTCGCCGCAGGAGCGGGTGCTGGTGGAGAGCTATCCTTATGCGGCCTGGAAGTCGCTGGGCCTGAAACCGCTGTGCTCCAAGCGGCGGGCGCGGGTAAGCGACCTGGCAGAGGCCTCAGCGGCGCTGTGCGCGCTGATTCCCCTGTCCTTCAACCGGACGCCCAATCACGATCAGCTCCAGGCCATCGTGGGCGGGTTGCCGGGACTGGCGCTCGAAGAGCACAACACCGGCGGAGTGCGAATTGTGGGCAAACCGCCGCGCCGCGAGGAGGGCCATTGGCGCGAAGGCTTCATCGTGCTGCCGGTGGCGCCGCGCGCTCAAACCACTCTGCGCTGGCTCAACTGAAGCTCAGGGCTTGCTGCCCGTGGCCCCAAACGCCTTCTCGATGAACTCCACAATCCGTTGCCGCCCATCGAAGCCGTGCCAGGGCTCCTGCGACGGGATGCCAAAGATGCCCGCACCCAGCGGTCCGTGATTCTCGCGGGGATAGGTCACCAGTTCCACCGGCGCCCCCTCCTGGCGTAAAGCGCGATACATCTCCTCAGACTGCCCAACCGGGTCAGTCGTGTCGCTATCGCCCTGCAGCAGAAGAAACGGCGTCTTGGCACGCGAGGCGCCGGAGAGCGGACTTTGCCGCCATGCATCGTCAAAGTGCTCCCACGGCTTGCCGAAGTACCAGCGGTCGTACCAGGAATCGTTTTCGGTGCCGTACTCGCTGTACTGATCGATCACCGGCGCGCCGCTGACGATGGCCTTGAAGCGGTCTGTCTTGCCCTCGACAAATCCGGCCATCTCGCCGCCGTAACTGTAGCCGACGAGCGCCATGCGATTCGCGTCCAGAGGATACTTGGCCAACACCGAGTCTACGCCGGCCATCACGTCCTGGTAGTCGCCTCCGCCCAGGTCGTTCTTGTTGGCCGCGGCAAACCTGACGCCGTAATTCGACGATCCGCGTGGGTTGGGCCGCAGCACCGCCCAGCCGTGTCCGACCAGAAAGGCTACGAAGGGGTCGTTCCCATCGACAAAAGCGCCAAACGGGCCCCCATGCACAACTACAATCAGCGGAACTTTTTCGGATGCCGAGGCCGGCTGAGGCAGATTGAGCAGGCCTTCGATGGTGAATCCGCCATTCTCCCAGTGAATCAGTTCCGGTTTCACCCAGCGCAGATTGGCCGGCGCCAGCTCCGGCGTAGGGACTGTCTGGCAGGGCTCGCCCAGTTTCTTCGCGAAACAGAGCTTTGCAGGCTGCCCGCCGCTCTCCGCCAGCCAAACCCATCCCGTCTGGGCGCGATTGCTATTGAGACCGGTCGCCAACGATGTGCCCAGATCCACAGTGGCCGGGGCCGTCTTTCCGTCGAGAGCGATCCGCACCGGAGTCACCCGCGTGCCCATCCCAGCCTCAGTCACCAGCGAATCTCCAGCCGCGGAATAGGCGACCGGCCCATACAGTTGCCCGGCAAACCATGCGGAAAGTCTGCGCGCCGGTCCAGTTCCGATTTCAGTCCCGACTTCAGCTCCGGTCCCAGTCTCACGCATCGCCAGCGCAAAAAGCTCGCCATAGCCCGGCGGGGCGTCTTCGGGAGTCTGCGCGCTGAATGCGAGCTCTGCGCCGTCGGGCCGCCAGACCGAGCCCCCGCCTACCGTTGCAGGAATTCCCTTGAGCTCCACCGGCTTGTCCGGAGCCGCGGCATCCACCAGCCATCCTGCGCCTGCCGGCCCCAGATCCGGAGCTCCGTTGGGCTTCTCGGTGAGCACCAGCAGCCGGTCCGCGGCAGGCGACCATACGGCCGCGCGCACATTGGGCAGCACGGCAACCGGCTTCAGCGCGCCGTCCACAGCTCCGTCCGGCTTGAGAGCGGCCAGGTAAAGCCGCGTCCCGTGCAACTCGTGGTTTACCCAGGACGCATCGGCCTTGGCGTCTTTCTGCCTTTTCTCGCCTGGGGTCTCCGGGTCGCGCGCCCAGACGGCCAGCCATCTTCCATCCTGTGAGGGCGCATACCCGCTCACATCCAGCGCCAGCGGCTGCGGCGCAGCTTCCGCCGGCTTGCCGGAAGTGTTGTCCGCCGTGCCGGCAGACGACGCCCCCGGCGGCGGAATTGCCCCTGGGATCTTCGATTCGTCCACCACCGGGAGAACCTTCAGGTCGTACGGCGAGCCCTCTCCGCCGCGCATATCCAGGCGAAACAATTGCGTATGCTCACCCCGTTTGGCCAGAAAGTAGATGGCCGACCCGTCCGGAGCCCACTCGGCGCTGTGCTCTCCGAGCTTGTCGGAAGGCGGTGAAAAAGTGATCTGCCACGCCTTTTGCTGGTCGTCCGGCGCGACGCCGACGGGGGCCAGCCAGAAGTGGGCTGCGGCCCCATCGGCCGTGGCTTCAGTCACCGCGAAGAGCACCCGCTTGCCATCCGGCGAAAGCATCGGCACGCCCAATGCTTTCAAGTGGCGCAGGTCTTCGTTGCCGGGAAGGTGCGGCTCTGCAGCCGTGGCCGATGCCGCTTGATAGGCGGTGGATGGGCCTGCTGCAGCCTGAGGGTTCGCCGGGGAAACAGCGATGGCGAAAGCCGCGCCGGCAATGCAGCAAAAGATAAGTCGAGGGGAAGCGTGGCGCATGCCGAAAGCATACACGCGGGCGGGCTTTTTCAGTTCAGGAGCTTAAGGAGCGATCGCTATGCCGGCGGACGCGGCGCAGCCGGCTGCGCCTGCTGCGGCGCCGCGGGCTTGGGCTTGGGCGCGTCCTGTTTGCGCGCCGGGGCAAGGATCGCGTGCAGGATGGTGCCTTCCATGCGGGGCATGAATTCGACAATGCCGGCGTCGCCGATGTCCTGGATGAGCCGGTTGATGATGGTGTAGCCCAGCTCGCGGTGCGCCATCTGGCGGCCGCGGAAGCGCAGGCTGGCCTTCACCTTGTCCCCGTCGTTGAGGAACCGCACGGCCTGGTTTTTCTTGGTCTGGTAGTCGTGCTCGTCTACGGTAACGGAGAACTTGACCTCTTTGACGACGATGACCTTTTGCCGCTTGCGGGCGGCGCGCTCGCTTTTCTCTTTTTCATAGAGATAACGCCCGTAGTCCTGGATGCGGCAGACGGGCGGGATGGCGTTGGGCGAGACTTCGACCAGATCCAGGCCGCGCTCGCGGGCGATTTTGAGCGCCTCAAATGGTGGCAAAATGCCTAACTGTTCGCCGTTTTCGTCGATGACGCGGATTTCGCGCGCGCGAATTCGATCGTTGATGCGGATAAAGGACTTGGCCGAACGTTTGTCGAGTGCGATGGTGCTCCTCCAGATGCCGTGTTCGCCCGCCTCAGGGGTCTTCCCGAGCCGCCGCGGGCTTGACGAATGCTCCCTGAGTATAGCATTGGCTTGGCTCCCTACCTCAAAGGGTTTAGGGCAATTGAGAGCCTTCGAGCGCGCCCTCGGCATTCAGCCCGGTGACGCGCACTGCAAGCAGCCGGTTGGCGGGGACATCGCCCTCCAACTCTACGGGAAGAAAATTCTCGGTGAGTGCGGAGGTGCGGCCGCGTGCCACAAGCGCCGCAGTGGTGTGCAGCGTGATGGCGTCGAGCGCGCGGCCGATGAAGCGGCGCCGGTGGGCTTTGCTCTTTTCAGCCGCGAGCGCGCGCAGCGCAGCCATGCGCTCTTCCGTGACGGCAGGCTCGACGGGCGACTGCGTGTGCAAGGCCCAGCCCGGCGTTCCGGGGCGCGGCGAAAAGGGAAACAGATGCAGGTAAGCGAAAGGAAGCGCACCCACGAAGGCAAGCGTTTCCTCGAACTCGGCCGCAGTTTCGCCGGGAAAGCCCACCATGACATCTGCTCCAACGGTAAGGTCAGGCCCGGCAGCGCGCAGCAGGGCGTCAATTTTTCCCGCGTAATGCCAGGGACGGTAGCGGCGGTGCATGCGCCGCAGGACCGCGTCAGAACCCGACTGCAGCGGCAGATGCGCGTGGCGCGCCAGCCGACGGCCGCCGAATTCCGCCATCAGGCTTATCAGGTCGCTGTCCCAGTCCATCGGCTCAATAGAGCTGAGGCGCAGGCGGGGCAACGCGGTTTGCTCGAGGATGGCGCGGACTAGCGAAGCAAGGGTGCAACGCGGCTCGGAAAGATCCCGGCCCCAGCGGCCCAGGTTGATGCCCGAGAGCACCAGCTCGTTGCCCCCGGCGGCTGCAAACCCCTCCACCTTGCGCATGAGCACCGCGTGGGGCAGACTTTTGGACGGGCCGCGCGTAGTGGGGATGACGCAAAACGTGCAGCGGTTTCCGCAACCTTCCTGGATCTTGAGATTGGGGCGCGTCTGCGCGGCAGGTACAAGCTCGGCCTCCGCGATGAAGGAGTGGGCGAAGCGGTCGTCGGCCCAGACAGGCGCTCCGCCGGCCAGCAGCGATTGAACGCTGGCCAGGGATTCGGGCGCGGTCGGGTCCGGGCCGACACCGCTGCCCGCCAGGCTCAAAACAATCTGCGGAGCCAGCGCCTTGTGGCTGTTGCCGATGACCGCAGCCACGCCCGGCAGGCAGGCAAGCTCCTGGGGTGCGCGCTGCGCGTAACAGCCGGTTACGACGATCTTCGCCGCGGGGTTGGCGCGGTGAGCGCGGCGGATGAAGGCGCGCGCCTGCCGGTCCGCCTCGGCGGTTACGCTGCAACTGTTCACGATCACCACGTCCGCGCCGGAAAGCTGCTGCGCGCAGTGCTCGCCCGCGGCGCGCAGTCGGCTGCCGACCGCCTCGCCATCGGCGCGCGCCGCCCTGCAGCCGAAATGCTCGATGTGAAATCCCGGCATGAATCCAGTTTAGAGCCTCTGCTTTGCGGCCGCGGGAAAGCGCCCATCCTTGCCAGTCCATCCCATGGCGCGTTTATGATCGCAACCAGGAAAGCAGGAGAACGATGCCCCGAAAGATCCCTGGAACCGTGAGATCGACCCTCAGCGCTACGCACCCGCCGGCGAGCTTTGCGTTGATGCTGTGCTTCCTCCTGCTGGCGATGGTTGCCCTCGCGCCATTCGCCACAGCGGCCGTGCCGCGGATTCTGGTGTACACCCGCAACTTCACCCCCGATGGAAAGGGATACGTCCACGACAACATCGCCTCCAGCGTGGACGCTATCAAGAAAATGGGCGCAGAGAAAGGCTTTGCGGTAGACGTTTCCGACGACCCGGCCACCTTCAGCGAATCCAATCTGAAGCAGTACGCCGCAATCGTCTTTTCCAACAGCAACAATGAAGCTTTTTCATCCGATGCCCAGAGGGACGCTTTCAAGCACTACATCGAATCCGGCGGAGGCTTCGTCGGTCTCCACTCCGCGTCCGGGTCAGAGCGCAACTGGCCCTACTTCTGGTCGGTGCTCGGCGGTAAATTCGCGGCCCATCCCAGGATGCAGTCCTTTCTGGTGCAGGTTGCCGACCCGAGCTTTCCAGCGGTCAAGCAGCTTCCAGCGCAGTTTGAGTGGACAGACGAGTGTTATTTCATCGATCATCTGAATCCCGATATTCATCCCGTGCTGGTGACCGATCGCACCAAGCTGAGCTGGCTTGACCTGATGAAGATTGACGTGGGCAGCTTTCCCAACCCACTGCCGCTGGCGTGGTATCACCAGTTCGATGGTGGACGGGAGTTCTACCTCGCGCTCGGGCATAACAAGGAGGACTACGCGAATCCCACGCTGTACGGGATCATCGAAAATGGGATCCTGTGGGCAATGGGGACGGCACACTGAAGATTCCGGTCCGGCGTTTATCATCACGCCATGCCATGTCAGCAGGAGCCCGACCTGACCACCGCGCCTGAACTCGCGGCTGTCCTCGGCGAGCTCATCGCCCGCGAGCCAATCTTCCATCGCCCGGAGTTCGGCACGACGCGCGCCGATTTCGAGCGCATGTCTTGCGAAGACTTCTGGGGAGACTGGCGCATCCGGCAAGCGCTACAGCCGCGCGTTTGTGCTGGACGAGCTCGAAACGCGCTTCACGGAACCGCACCAGGACCTCTGGGATGCCAGCGAGTTCTGCTGCCGCGAGCTTGCGCCGGGGCTTTATCTGCTGACCTATACTCTGGTTCAGAACCACTGCCGCAAAACCCGCCGTGCGACCATCTGGAAGCGCACGGCCCAAGGCTGGAAGATCGCCTATCACCAGGGAACCCTGGCCGAATAGCGCCCGAGCCGCGCAGGCGACGTTTTGCCTAAAGAACGGAATGCGCCCATTCGATATACTTAAGATGGGACCCGCGTCCACGCGAGGATTCCTGCCCCGCGCATGCCTTCTACCACTGCTGCCAGCATCCCTGTACCTGTTCGCGCCGCATCCAGAGGTGAGACGCGGCGCATTCTGGGCTTCGTCTATTTCACTTTCATCTGCTACTTGTCCATCGGTCTTCCGCTGGCCGTTCTGCCGCCCTACGTGCACTTGCGCATGGGTTACAGCGCGGTGCTGGCCGGGCTGGTCATCAGCATCCAATACATTGCCACGCTGGCCAGCCGTCCGTGGGCGGGCCGCATCTCCGACCGCCAGGGCGCGAAGATTTCGGTGATCTGGGGCATGGCGGCGTGCACCGTCAGCGGCGGGCTGCTGGTGGCGGCGGCAGCCGTTTACTCCATCCACTGGCTCAGCTTCTGGAGCCTGATCCTGAGCCGGCTGATTCTGGGAGTGGGCGAGAGCCTGGGGTCGACGGGGTCGACGCTCTGGGGCATCACCAGCGCGGGTCCGGAGGCCACGGCCAAGGTGATCTCCTACAACGGCATCAGCACCTACGGCGCCATGGCGGTGGGCGCGCCTCTGGGAGTGGTGCTGGACCAGCAATGGGGCCTTGCATCGCTGGGCGTATTCACCATTCTCATCGGCGCGCTGAGCCTGGCAATGGCCGCGCGCAAAGAGCCGGTGCCGGTGATCGAGGGCGAGCATCTCCCCTTCAGCCACGTGCTGGGGCGGGTGGCGCCGCACGGCATGGGACTGGCGCTGGGCGGCGTCTGCTACAGCGTGCTGGCCACGTTCATCACGCTCTACTATGCGGCGCGGCACTGGAACGGCGCGGCGCTGTGCCTGACCGCATTCGGGATCGCGTTTATCCTGGCGCGCCTGCTGTTCATTCAAACCATTAACCGCTTCGGCGGATTTCCGGTGGCCATGGCGTGCCTGGCGGTGGAGTCGGTTGGATTGCTTTTGCTGTGGCGCTCGAATGCGCCCTGGATGGCTCTGGCCGGCGCGGCGCTGGGCGGCTTTGGCTTTTCCCTGGTGTTTCCGGCCATCGGCGTGGAAGCGGTGAAGAAGGTATCGGAAAACAACCGCGGCACCGCGCTGGGCGTGTTCACCGCGTTTGCCGATGTTTCGTTCTTCCTGGTCGGCCCCATCGCCGGAACGGTCATCGCCTTCTTCGGCTACCGCAGCGTTTTTCTTTTCGCGCTGGTCAGCGTGCTGGCGGCGCTGGGGATTGTGATTGTGCTTTGCCGGATTCAAAGAGATTGAGCGCCGGGCGCAAAGCTCGAGCAGCGGAGCCATGCGCGCGCAGGCTCCGCGATCGATTCGATTTTCATGCTGTCTCTCTTGCCATAGATTCCCGCGTGCGGCGCGTGCCTGCGGCGACGACGGCGAGCGCAAGGACCAGAAAGAGCACGTGGCTGGCGAGGACGATCCACTTTCGGCTGGGGACGACCGGTCCCTGAAGGAACGCATGCACGCCGTAGACGAGCGCGCCGGCAGCGCCGATGCTGAAGGTGTGCAGAGGCGTCCATGCGCTGCACTGCGAGAACAGGCCTAGCCCAACGAGAAAAACCAGATCGACGCCGAGGATGATGACGACCGCGCCCCAGTCCCAAAGGATCGGCGAGAGGAAGACGGCTGCGCCGAGGAGGAATGTAACCCCGCCGATGATCCATGGAGAAGGCGCGGGGCTGGGATGGCGGCTGGGAGCCGGCGGCGGAATGAGAAAGGCAGCGGCGGCGAAAACGACGACGAGCAGAGTGGACACGATCAACTGCGCGGCCGAGGCGCGGAAGCGGTCGTGATGGAGCGAGTAAGAGGTGTTGTAGATGATGCCGACGGCGAAGAGTGCGACGGCGACGGAGAGGCCGATGTTACCGAGCCACGGAGTGCGGGTGCGCGAAGGATAGAGGCCATCGACGAGTGCAATGGAAACACCGATGCTCCAGAAGGGGTGGACGTTGAGCATGAAGAGAGTCCACCATGCGCCGGTGCCGAGAACGGGGATCCAGGCGTGGGAGAGCAAATGCATCCCGAGGTAATGGGGATTGAAGAGCGATTGCGTGGTGAAGGCCTCCTCGATGATCGCGTAGGCAACGCCGAGGAGAAGGATGGTGGGCCAGCCGCGGTGGGAACGTCGGGCGAGTTCGCGGATGACAATCGCGCCGCCGCCGTACATGGGCGCGAGGACGATAATCAGCGGGAGCCAGGTGAGGGGAAAATCGCCGAGCAGGTACTCGGCGACCAGGGGCGCGAGGAAGAAGAGCGTGACGGCGGCAAGGATGGAACGTTGCGGGTTCGGCATGGAGTCTCTTTCGCGGATAAGGGCGTTTAAAGCCAATCGGCGCCGAAGAATTCCGGTTATGACGGATCGAGTCCATAGAGGCTGCGAAGACTCGGCATATTCGATCGGATTTTGTGGCCAATTGCCCGCCCGATGAATTTCATCACTGATTCGAAGCGCTGCAACGAGGCGGTTCTGTCGTCGAGATCGAGACCGAAGCCGGCCAGAACCTTGTCTTGTTGCTCCCGCGGCCAGTTGGGGCGATCATTCCATGCCTCGATATTGCCGGCCCTGACCGCCTCGTTGCCGCCATGGGCCAATTCCGCCAGCTGCAGCCACCGCTTGGTGAGGGCCTGAGCCTGTTCGCTCGCCGGATCCAGGTCTATGTCCGCTTCGATTTCGGCGAAGAGCTGCCGCCAGGCCTTTATGTTCTTCTGGCGGTCTTCAGCAGGTATTTGGCGGGCGATCCGTTCCTTATCGAGCCAGGCTTGATCGGTGTAATACTTCCGCATGGAGTTCTCTTGTGGCTGCATGTCGATCGCCTCAATAATCTCTCGAAGAATGGATGCATCGGTTGTTTGCCCCGATCGAATGACCTTTTCCGCTGCTTCAATGGCAACCATGGCGCGATCGATCAACCTTCGCTTTTCGCCTAAAGCCTCCCGTTGCACATGCAGGGAGTCGGCCAGCGTCAGCGGTCCGTGTTTCAGCAGCAGCTTGATCTCCTGGAGCGGGATACCCAGGAACTTGAGCGCGGCAATCTGTTCCAGGCGTTCCAGGTCTTCCAGGCGGTAGAGCCGAAAACCGGAGCTTCCGCGCTGCGGCTTGAGCAAACCAATGCGATCGTAGTGGTGCAACGCTCGAACGGTCACCCCTGCCAACTTCGCGAATTCGCCGATCCGGTAGCTCGTGCTCATCGCCCTGGAGACCATAGTCGTGCCTGACGCAGGGTCAAGGTCAAGAGGAGAATTTTCTCTTAGAGCGTTTCTCCTTAAGGTGTGAAGTGTGGGTGCCCCACCCTCGCCGCGTCTTTGTTTTTGCGGCTAGGGCGGGATATCTCCACACCAACAGGAGAGATGCTCTAAACTCGTCGAAACAGCCTGTCGGGAGTCGGGGTTGGATTCATCGCCCCGCCGGACAGCATTACGGCTGAATCGCGGATAAACCGGGCCTGAAGGCGGGGAGCGATTGTTGCGAGCGATTCAGGAGCCTTAAGGCCACTGCTCCGTCCGAAAGCCAAACGGCCACCCCGAAGGGCGGCCGTTTGGATGATGTTTGCGTGGACTGCGCTTACCGCTCGCTCTTGCGCCAGTTGATGAGATCGCCAAGAGTGGTGGTGGAGCTTGAAACCGGATGCTTGTGCGTATCCGCCTTGTAGTTCTCCACCTGGGCGCGGCTGGCTTCGTGGCCCACCGCACGCAGGCTCAGGCCAACTTTCTTCTCTTCCACATTGATCTTGATGATCTTGAAGTCGTGCTCCATGCCCTGCTCGAGCTTGGCGTGGCCGTCTCCGGATTCGCCGGCCTCGGAGATGTGGCATAGACCCTCCACGCCCTCCGCGATCTCGACAAATGCGCCGAACTGCGCGGTGCGCAGCACTTTGCCGTGCACGATGTCGCCCACGCGGTGGGTGGCGAAGAAGCTTTCCCATACGTCGGGCTGAAGCTGCTTGATGCCCAGCGAGAGGCGGCGGTTCTGCGGCTCCACGCCGAGAACGACAGCCTTCACCTTTTCACCTTTCTTCACCACTTCAGAGGGGTGCTTGACGCGCTTCGTCCAACTTAAATTTGAGACGTGAACCAAGCCGTCTATTCCGTCCTCGATCTCGATGAAGGCGCCGAAGTCAGTGAGGTTGCGTACCCGGCCCTCGACCACGGTGCCCGCGGGATAGCGCTCG
The DNA here is from genome assembly GCA_963770555.1 of uncultured Acidobacteriaceae bacterium. Lineage (GTDB taxonomy): Bacteria > Acidobacteriota > Terriglobia > Terriglobales > Acidobacteriaceae > Telmatobacter. The sequence goes on along the minus strand of CAVYQC010000004.1, from coordinate 814,001 downwards.
GTGAGGTTCTCCCAGGGGTTTTCCATCAGCTGCTTCATACCCAGCGAGATGCGCCGGTCGGCGGGATTCACGCTGAGCACGACGGTGTCGACTTCATCGCCCGGCTTGACCAGCTTGGAGGGATGCTTGAGACGCTTCGACCAGGTCATCTCAGAGAGGTGCACCAGGCCTTCAATGCCCTGCTCCAGCTCGACAAACGCGCCGTAGTCGGTGACCGAAAGCACGCGGCCGTGCACGCGCGCACCCACCGGGTAGCGCTCCGAAGCATCCAGCCACGGGTCGGGAGTCAACTGTTTGAAGCCCAGAGAAACGCGCTGCTTGTCCTTGTCGAATTTGAGCACCTTCACCTGGATCTCGTCGCCCACATTCACCAGGTCGCGGGGATGGGTGAGCCGGCCCCAGCTCATGTCGGTGATGTGAAGCAGGCCGTCGATGCCGCCCAGGTCAACGAACGCGCCGTAGTCGGTGAGGTTTTTCACCGTGCCGGTGAGGATGGCGCCCTCGCCCAGATGTTCCATGGTGGCCGATCGCTTGGCGTTCTGCTCTTCTTCAAGCAGCTCCTTGCGGCTGACCACTACGTTGCCGCGCTTCTTGTTCAGCTTGATGACCCGCACATCGATCTGCTGGCCGAGGTAGCCGTCGAGATTGCGCACGGGGCGAATCTCAAGCTGCGAGCCGGGCAGGAATGCCTTGAGGCCGATGTCCACGGTGAGGCCGCCCTTGACGCGGCTCACCACGGTGCCGGTTACCGGCGTCTTGTCGTTGGCGGCCTTTTCGATCGTGTCCCACACGCGCAGGCGCTGCGCCCGCTCGTAGCTCACCAGGTAGCCGCCCTCCGGCTCTTCGCGCTCGATCACCACATCGATCACGTCGCCGGGCTGGAACCTGACCGCTCCGGTGTGGTCGAGTACCTGCTCCAGAGGCACCAGCCCCTCGGACTTGAGGCCCACATCCACCACCAGATGCTTTTCCGTCTGCTTGACGACGGTGCCGGCAACCACCTTGTCTCCGTATGCCTCAACGGCAGCGGCTTCAGCGGCCTGCTCGCGCTCAAACGCCGCCAGGGCCGCGGAGAAATCGTCGCCCGACTCAAAGGCCGGCATGGCGGCGTGCGGCGGCTCCGGATGGGTGGCCGGCGCCGGAGATTCTGCGGCAGTCGCCGAAGCGGATTCAGCCGGAACGGCGGCCGGCGCTGGAGCTTCGACTGCGGCCGCCAGCGGCGCGGCTTCAGCAGTTGCGGCCTCAGCGGCGGGCGCGGCGTAAACAGCCTCGGCCGCAGGTGCGGTTTGAGGCTCGGTTGCAGTGGCATCGGCGTCCAGCGCATTCACTTCGGCATCTGCGCGGGTTTCGAGGTTGGACGTGGACTCGTACGGCGGCTGCTCAAGCTCCGTCGCAGGTTCTAGCGTAGGGGTTTCCAATGTCGTGTTCAGGGTTATGCTCTCGGGTTCGGGATTGAGGACGTTTGCCATTGCAACCAGCTCCGGGATTCCTTGCTCCTGCAGTGGTCTGGGCCAGCCGCTGGCCGGCTCCCTTGCCATCCGCCACGGCGGATCGCCCAGTCGCCTTCGAGCCGTGAGCCAGCCTTCGCGTTGTCTGACGCGCCGGATCAGGATTTCCGGAGCAACAGCCTTTCCCAGTGTCGTCGATCTGGGAAGATAAGGCGACTGGTCTCCTTGGGAAACACCCGGCAGGCAACAACTTGCTGGAGGGCGGCCGCAACTCACTGCTGGAATCCGCGCAGGAAGCTACGCTCACGAGTGTAGCAACCTCCCCAAGCCAGCGTCAAACCAAAGCTGCCTCGGTTGAGGACGTTATCCCGCATTGCAAGCGATGCCGAGAGGTGAAGAATCTCTCACCGTTCCACCTGCTTTGACCGCCGTCCGGTCCATCCCTCCCGCGCCTCTATACTGAATCGAACGGCTTGCCCTCAAATGGAACACTTCTGGACTCCCTGGCGTTACCAATACGTGACCACGGCGGAGAAGGCCGTGCGACCCGGCGTGCCCCAGGCGCTGGCGGCGTGGCCGGGCGATACCGGCTGCGTTTTCTGCAATCTGATCGCTTCAGTCGATTACGCCATTGCGGCGGGGATGGACCGGGAGCAGGCCGAGGCGGCGGGCGGACTGGTTCTGCGCGCCAAGCGCTGCTTTATCTGCCTGAATGCGTTCCCCTACACGTCAGGCCACGTGATGGCGATGCCCTATGCACATCTCGACCGGCTGGCGGCGCTGCCCCAGGAGACCGCGCACGAGCTGATGGACCTGGCCCAGCTTACCGAGCGGGCGCTGGACCGCGTCTACACGCCGCACGGCTTCAACTTCGGCATGAACGTGGGCCAGACCGCGGGCGCGGGCGTGGCCGGCCATCTTCACCTGCACGCCATGCCGCGCTGGATCGGCGACACCAGCTTTATGACCACGGTGGCCGAGACGCGGGTGCTGCCCGAAGATCTGGAAACGACCTGGAAGCGGATGCGGGAGGCGTTTGCGGAGTTGGAAAGGCAGCGGGGCAGCGAGTCAGCGAGTTAGCGAGCCGGCGGGCAGGCGAGTCGGCCAGACGGCATGTTTTCTACCCAAGCCGTTGTCCGGCGGTATATGATGCGTGCGCCGTCCCCAGTGGCGGCGAGGAATCTGGCTATGAAGAAATTGCTTTGCATTTGCGCCGGCGTCGCGATGGCGCTCAGCGCGGCGGCCGCACTGGCCGCCGACGTCTCTGGCTCATGGACCGCGGACAGCACCGGCCCCGACGGCTCCAGCTATCGGCTTACCTTCACCTTCAAACAGGACGGCGCCAAGCTGACCGGAACGGTGCAGGGCCCGGAAGGCGATCCCATCGAGATCAGCAACGGCAAGGTAGACGGCAACAACATCTCCTTCCAGGTCTCCTTCAACGGGATGACGATTTCGCATGCCGGCACGGTGAACGACGCGGGCGACGAGATCAAACTGAGCACCAAGACCGATCAGCCGGACTTTCCCGCGCATGACCTGACCCTGAAGCGGGTTAAGCCGCCGGCGCAGCCCGCGCTGTAGCGGGTCTGCTCCGGCGCTGCGCGGAGTGAGAGCTATAGAAGCTCTTGCTGTCCCACTCTTGCTTTGGAAACACCACGCAAGGATGGTGCACGGGGCTTTTGCGGCGCCGATCGTTCCCGGCGAGATCACGCACTGCGCGCAAGGAATCCCGCTGTTCAAAAAAGGACAGATTTCCCGATTGCGCCCTGGTATCAAAGGAGTAATGCGCGGAACGGTTCAATTTGTCGCCAGTTACGGCAAAATTGATTCACAGACCGCGTTTCCTGGGAGTTCTGAGGGGAGGGTCCGCCGATGCAGCTATCCGCCGATATTGTTTGCGCTGCTTCCACCTTCACTGAGGCCCGCGTTGAACTGAGTGCGGCATGGATTCCAGATCCATTCGAGGTTTGCCTCAGGCCGGAGCTGCGCTTGCGCGGTCTGGCGTGGGGCGCGTTCCTCTCCGCTCTTCTCTGGACGACTCTGATTTTCGCCGGCCGCGCGCTGTGGAGTTTGTGGCGCTGAGCGGCGGGGTCAGAGCTCCTCAACGGCAATCTACTGAGCGAGACTCCTTCACTCCGGCTCGCCATTCTCTTCGGCTTCGGCGGCGATGGCCAGGCTGGGCTCCTCCAGCCCGGCGGAATCCAGCAGCTTGGCCGAAAGCGGCTTGCGTGGCTTGACGCCAAGCTGGCGCAACATTTCCACCTGGCGTACAAGATTGCCGCGTCCCGAGGAGAGCTGTTTGAACGCATCCTCATAGGCTCTGCGCGCGCCATCCAGGGCACTGCCGACAGATTCCAGATTCGCAACGAAGCCGACGAATTTGTCGTAGAGCTCGGCGCCGCGCTCCATCACTTCCTTCACGTTGCGCGCCTGCTTCTCCTGCTCCCACAGCACATGCACGATGCGAATGATGTAGAGCAGCGTAGTTGGCCCCACCAGCAGAATCCCCTGCTTGTAAGCGTCGGCCCACAGCTCGCCGTCATTCTGCAGCGCCATCAGGAACGCCGGCTCGATGGGCACAAACATCACAACGAAGTCCGGCGTCTCGAGGCCCGGCAGGCGATGGTATCCGGCCTTGGCCAATCCCGCCACATGGCCGCGCACGCTGGCCAGGTGCTGTCTCATCGCAACCGCGCGCTCGGCATCCGTGGCCGCATTCGCGTAATCGGTATAGGCCGTGAGCGAGACCTTCGAATCGACGATCAAATGACGCCCGCCCGGCAGAAAGACAATCACATCGGTGCGCGGCGATCTGGTCTTTCCCCCGTCCTCATCCTCCACACCGGAGAAAGTCTGCTGAAAGCTGTATTGCTCGCCTTCGCGCATTCCGGCCTTCTCAAGAAGGTCGCGCAGAATGAACTCGCCCCAGTCGCCCTGGGCTTTGGCTGAGCCGCGCAGCGCCGTGCTCAGGTTGCGCGCCTCCTCTGAAAGCTGCTGATTGAGCCCGTTCAACGTGCCAATCAGCGTCTCGAGCCGCGTCACGCCGGTCTTCGAATCGGTTTGCGCTTCTTCCACCTTCTTGCGGAACTCGCCGATCTGGGTCTTGAGCGGCTCGAGCAGCGTTCCCAGTTCCTTCTGGCTGCCTTCGGAAAAACTCTTCGATTTCTGATCGAGAATCTCGCCCGCAAGCGCCTGAAACCGGTTTGCGAGGGCGTTCTTGGCGTCTTCAAGAATTGCGAGCTTTTCCTTGAGGCCCTCGCGCTCACCATTGAGCTCTGCTTCCAGCTTGCTGATCTGCGCAAGCGCCCGGGCCTCTGCCTCAGCCTTTGCATTCAGACTCACACGCAAGCCGTCGCGCTCGGCGCTGAGCTGGGCGATCGTCTTTTCCCGCTCGCCAGCCAACGATTCAAACCCGGCGCGCGCGGCCGATTCAGCCTGCACCTGGGTTAACGCAATGCCGGCTGAGTTCAACGCGTCGGTCAGCTCACGGTTCCGCTGTTCGAGATCGAGCGCCCGATGTTCCAGCAGCGACTTCTCCGCCCTGGCCGAAGAACCGCGAAGCCAGAAGCCGAGCAGAATTCCCAGGAACGCAGCAACCAATCCGACGACCACAGCCAGCATCGCAAATTCTCCTTCGCCTAATGTACGCCCTGCAGCTGTGCAATTCCCGCCGCTTTTTGCTGTTCCCTGTTCCCTGTTTCCTATTCCCTTGCGCCTGAACATTTTCCCCACAGGCGCCCTGCTTTACACCCCTCGGCCTGCCCGGTAGACTTGAAGATTCGGGGCCATGCGCATCTTTTTTGGCGCGGCGGTTGTCTTTCCCTGCCACGGGCCGGTATCGTAGGCAGCGGAGCGGACTTGTTGGCTCCCCAACCATTTCCCAGGTTTCGAATCAAACCCAGGTTTCGAATCAAACGAGGAGAAGCGTGCATGGCTGTTGAAGAAAAGGTGAAGCAGATCATCGTCGAGCAGTTGCAGGTGGACGAAGCCGAAGTGACTCCGGGAGCCAGTTTCCAGGAGGATCTGGGCGCCGACTCGCTGGACGTGGTCGAGCTGGTGATGCAGTTTGAAGAGGCGTTCGACCTGGAGATTCCCGACGAGGACGCCGAGAAGATCAAGACTGTGAAAGACGCGATCGACTACATCGAGAAGAACGCGAAAGGCGGCAAGTAGGATTGGCTCGCAGAGTGGTTATCACCGGCCTGGGGCTGGTGTGCGGTGTGGGCAACACCGCTCCCGAAGTATGGCGGCAGCTTGTGGCCGGAGCTAGCGGTATGGCTCCCATCCGGGCTTTCGACACCACCGGATTCCCGGTGACGTTTGCCGCCGAAGTGAAGAATTTCGACCCCCTCAACTTCGTGGAGAAAAAAGAAGCGCGCAAGATGGGGCGCTTTATTCACTTTGCCTTTGCCGCCGCGCAGGAGGCGATGGCCCAGTCGGGGCTTGCCATCACGCCGGAGAACGCCGACCGGGTGGGCGTGTTCATCGGCTCGGGCATCGGCGGATTCGAGATCATCGAGCGCGAACACGCCAACCTGATTGAGGGCGGACCGCGCAAGATCTCACCCTTTTTCATACCTGCAACGATCATAAACATGGCCGCCGGCCAGTTGAGCATCCGCTACGGAGCCAAGGGGCCCATCTCGGCCACGGCCACGGCCTGCGCCACCTCTGCCAACTCCATCGGCGACTCGGTGCGCATGATCCTGCACGGCGACGCGGATGCGATGATCGCCGGTGGCTCGGAGGCCGCGGTGACCGCGCTTTCCGTAGGCGGATTCGCCGCCATGCGCGCGCTTTCGACGCGCAACGGCGAGCCGACCCGCGCCAGCCGGCCCTTTGACAAGGACCGCGACGGCTTTGTCATCGGCGAGGGCGCGGGCATTCTGATTCTCGAGGAGCTCGAGTTCGCGCGGGCGCGCGGAGCGAAGATTCTGGCCGAAGTGATCGGCTACGGCATGAGCGCCGACGCCCACCACATGACCGGCATTGCGCCCGAAGGCCAGGGCGCGCAGCGCAGCATGCGCGCGGCGCTGAAAGACGCCGGCATCGCGCCCGAAGAAGTGGGCTACGTGAACGCGCACGCCACTTCCACGCCGGCCGGCGACGGCAACGAGTCGCGGGCCATCGAAGCGGTTTTCGGCGAGCGCGCGCTGAGCGGCAAGGTGAAGATTTCCGGAACCAAGTCGATGACCGGGCACTTGCTGGGCGGCGCTGGAGGGTTGGAGGCGGGCATCACCGTGCTGGCGTTGCAGAACCAGATGCTGCCGCCGACCATCAACCTCGAGGCGCCCGATCCCGAATGCCGCCTGGATTACGTGGCGAACCATGCGGTAGCGCACAGCTTCGACGTGGCGCTGTCGAACTCGTTCGGCTTCGGCGGCATCAACGCCACGCTGATCATGCGGCGGTGGACGGAGTGAGGCAGCTCTTAGCTGATAGCTTTTAGCTCTCAGCTCCCAGCGTCAAGAGCATTCTCCACGATATGTAAGATCCTGGACGCCCTGCTTCTCGCTTGCGAGACCTGGGATCGCACCCGCCTGACCCGCCATTCTTAACCGGCAAACATCGTCAACCAAACGCCACGGCCCAGCCTGCGCCAATCAGCACAAAGATCGTCCACCACCCAAACACGGAAATGTAACCGGAGCTGCGCTTTACTCCCGCCACCGTCGCCACGCCGATACCGAGAAGCACCATGGTCCAGATGGTCACCGCGTCCAGCGAGGTGGCGATGGAGTAGAGGGCTTTGTTGGTATCCACCGGATCAAGGAATGCACCCAGGTTGGTCGGCGCGAAATTCTTCACGTTGAACGACTCCGGCGCCATTCCGGCAAAGATGACGACGGTTCCCAGCAGCGCCTTGATCACTCCCGGCAGCCCCGCGTAAAACCATACGGCGAAAACATCCCCATACTTCGCCTTGCCCCCGAACACAAAGTTGATGGTGCCGAGAAGGCCGAGAGAAAGGACGGCTATGCCGATCAGCACCAGAGCCGGATTCGCCAGGAACGCGATCTCGGTGGCGACCAGCGCAATCCTGTTTTGAGTCGCCCGCTGCTCGGGAGTCAACTGCGCCAGCCGATCCTGCGCCTTGGCATTCAATCGAATCTGGTTATCGACCACCTGCTGGAGCCCGATCTTCTGGGAGACGGCCGCAAAAAAGATGTAGCTGAAAAGCGCGTAGATGATCAGCGGCAGCCACCAGCTGCGGTTGCCGCGCTTGATGTCTTCGAAGGTTTTGGACGGCGCCGAGAAGGTGTTCGAGACGCGCTGCCATTGGGTGAGGCCGGCGGCTGTCTGAGCCGCAGGTTGAGCTTCAAGATCGCTCATGCGTTTGCCCCCGATCGTGAAAGTATGCATCGATCCAGGCAGGCTGCAGATTCATTCTCTGCACGCCGGGCGTAGGTCTGGCCGCAGGATCGGATCCATCAAAGCGGAATACACGCTGCCCGCGCAGGATGCAATGCATTTGCCCGCGATTGTACGCTGGGACCGGGCAAGGCAACCAGTCAATTTTGGTGGATTTGCCGCGGCCCATCGGGACTGCGCCCATGGTGCGCCGCGCGGGTGCAACCCGCGCGGGTTCACTCGATTATCCCTGCGCGGCGGCCTCGCCAGGGTCGGGTTCGCCGGGATCGGCCGGACGGCTCCCTGGCGCAGCGTTGTGCGCCCGCGAGGGATGGCGCACGGCGCGCGGCGGGGCGTAGGACTTATAGACCGTGATGTGGAAGCAGGCCTGCTGGAACTCCTCTTCGACATCGATTTTGCCCTCGGCTTCGAGAGCCGCCAGCCGGCGGCGCATCCAGGCCATCTCTTCGCGGGTCAATCCGTCCTTGGCGATATCGACCGCGGCGCCGGTCAGGTGGGGGCTCACAACGTCGCCTTCAGCCGGCGCGGCGTTTCCGTTAATCCCCATCAGATGCTTCTGGTAGGCCACGGTGCGGACCGCCGAGCTCACGTTGAGCGGGCGGTGAAACACGGCCTCGTGCGCCTGCGCCAGATCGGCCAGGAAGCGCGCCGTCCAGGGGCGGCAGTAGCGGTGGTTCAGCGGCAGGTCGGGGTTCACCGTAAGCGCGGCGGAGGCCGGAACCGGCACCAGCAGCCGGTTGGCGATGCGCGCCGCCAGGTCGTCTTCGTCCTCGATGCGCTCCAGGCCTTCGGCGGTCAGACGGTCGTTTTGCCGCTCCAGCGACGCAAGCGAGCCGCGCAGCGGAGGCGGCATGGCGCCGCGCGGGATGGAAAGCGTGGCCACTTCATCGCCGGCGCCGGCACGGCCGGAAGGCTCAGGAGCGGGCTCCTCGGCGGATTCGGGTTCGCTGCCGGACTCGTCTTCGCTGCTCCGGGGCGTTTCACCGGCGACGGCTTTGGGTGTGGACCGCGCCGGCTGGTCGAGGTCCGGCCGCGCCGCATTCGCCGTTGCGCCGTCCGTCGCCGCGACGGAGCGGGCTGTGCCGGGATCGCCGGAACGGGCGGATTCTTCAAAGCGGGGCCTGGAAGCAGCCTCGGAGGGCCAGGCTGCAGCATTTGAATTGTCCGGAGGCGCGGCGTCGGCGGGCGGGGTTTCGAGGCGCGCGGATTCAGGGTGCGCGGCTTCAGGTCGGTAAGCCCGCTCGGAGACGCGGACTGCTCCCGTGCGGCGGCCGCGGTTCGGCACCCGATACGGAATGCGCCGCAGATGGGCCTCGCGCGGGAACTCGCGGCCGTAGATGGACTCGCGCGCCATTTCGCGGCGGATCCGCAGACCGGCCGCGCGGCCCACTTCTTCGGGCGTAGGGCGATGCGCGCCGGTTGCGCCGGTCGTGGAGGTGCGGCGCTCGGAGCGGCGGCCGGCTTGGGACCTGGCTTGCGGTCTGCCTTGTGAAACGCGATGAACGGGGCCGGCGCGATGGGCTGGGCGCGCGCTCGAAGCTCTCCCGCGGGTCTTCGCCGCGGAGGCAGGCGCACCGTAAGCTGAAGCGGATACTAACGCCGCCAGCAAGGCGGCAATGGTCATGGTCCGGCACATGGGGGAAGGTGCGGACAATCCAGAGCCTCTCCAGTGTAATCGATCCGCCTCAGTCTCCGAGTGCCTAGCAGGATGCGGACTCGTCTGATAAGATGCGAACTCGTCACATCATTAGACCCGAAAGGCGGATAAAAGTGTCGGAAATCGGCGGCTTGCTGACCCGCCGACCCGCTAACTCGCTCACTTGCGGCTCTTTGCCCGCTCCAGCATGTACGCAACGGCCGCTTCGAGCTCCGGTTCGGTCACATCCTCCACCACCCCCGCGTCGCCAACCCCTACCGGGAGCACGAAGCGCCGCACGCCGCCCACGTTCTTCTTATCGCCGCCGGTGGCGGCCACCAGCTTTTTGGCGCGCAGCTTGAGGGCGGGCAGCGGGCCGTAGCGGTAGATGAGCTGTTCGAGGCGCTCCATCTGTCCGGAGGTGATGGTTCCGCGCCGGCGGCCTAGAGAAAGCGCCGCTACCATGCCCCAGGCAATGGCCTCGCCGTGCAGCATGGCCTTGTATCGGGTGACAGCTTCGAGAGCGTGGCCCACGGTGTGGCCGAAGTTGAGGATCATGCGCAAGCCGCTCTCGCGCTCGTCCCGGTTCACCACCCCGGCTTTCATGCGGATGGAGGCGGCAATTACCCGCTCCAGCGCCTTGGGGTCGCGGCCCAGCACCTGGTCCGCGTGCTCTTCCAGGTAGCGCAGCAGCGCGCGGTCGCGGATGATGCCGGCCTTCACGCTTTCCATCAATCCGGCGCGCAGCTCGCGGCCGGAGAGCGTGCCCAGCACGCCGATATCGGCGAAGACCGCGCGGGGATGATGGAAGTTGCCGACCAGATTCTTGCCCTCGGGCAGGTTGACGCCCACCTTGCCGCCCACGCTCGAATCGACCTGGGCAAGAAAGGTGGTGGGAACCTGGATGTAGGGGATTCCGCGCATGAAGACGGCGGCAACGAATCCGCCTACGTCGCCGACAATGCCGCCGCCAAAGCAAATCAACAGAGAGCCGCGGTCGCCGCCGGCCCGCGCCATCTCGCGCGTCAGGCGCTCCACGCTGGCCAGGGTTTTGTGGCTCTCGCCGGGCGGGAGAAATAGTGCCACAGGCGCCTCCCGAAAGGAGCGCAGGAACGTCTCGCTCCACAGCGCCCAGATCTCCGGCGAGGTGAGGACGAAGACGCGGCGGGGCAGGCGGCCCATGGATTTTTCAATGCGCGGGGCGAGGGTCTCCACGAGTCCGCTGCCGGTAAAAACGTCGTATCGGGCCGAAGGGGTGTCTACGCGGATGGTTTGCACGGTGATTCAATCGTATATGGAGAGCTTGCGCCCGGCGATTCTTCAGAGGCCGATTACGCGGTTCCAGTCGGCAATATAAAGGTAAATTCGGTTAAACTCCGAGGGCAGCAGCATTCGATTGTGGGCGATGAAATTTCGCACCTTTTCTAGCTCGTCCATTCGTTGCTTGAGCCAATGCTGCGTCGGAATTATGTCTTCAAATAGGGACCATTTTTCAAGGATGATCGACGATAAATGACTAAAGTCAACAAAGCCGAGGATGTTGGATTTTTCTCCCTCGAGCCAAGTGTCCGAGAGAGCCGTTTGCTGCCGCGATTCCGCGCTGTCCCTGACCTTCTTGGGCAACTTATCCGCCCAGTCGGTACCCTCTTTCTCCTCTAGGGTTTCACGTATGAGCGTCCTAACTTCGTTTTCGAAACAGTGCAGGACGGCGTAAAGCCGAGCCATCTCAATCGCATTATTTCGAAGAGTCACGCTGAAGGGCGCAAGGGCCTCCGACAACAAACGCTCCTCGGCCTGGCTCATGTCCGCTCCCACCTGGATCCCTGCCGATTGGAACCCGGTGGCGTCAGCCTCGAACATCAGACCACGGAATAGGAATTCGCGCATTTCGCTCCGAACGTTACTCAAGCAGGTGCTCCTTCAGTGCCTTAAAGATCGAATTGAAAACTTCGACGTCCTTTGTTGCCGGCAAATGAATCTGAATGTTGTAGTGGAGAGACGGCCTGTGTTGGGAGGGTGCCGGGATCTCCGGTGGTGGCTTCTGCGCCGGAGCCGTCGGAACCTCGGACAATTTGACTTCCTTTGGTTCGGTCGGAGAAGAGAGGTCAGCCAAAGCGAGGAGGGCGTAGAATGTGCTCGCCATCAGCTTGGCAGTGCTCGGGGTGGCATTATGGACGCTCTTAAATTTTCCCTCTATTAGGTCGCGATCCGCACTCGTTGGGTTGGCCTTGATCGTGAAAAGGTCGCCATATGCTTCACGGAGAGCCTCCGCCATCACCTTCTTTGACCGAGCAAGATTCCTATACTCATGATACCTCTGCGTAGGAGTTCCATCTGCCGAGAGGAATCCTAGCGCCTTCAGAAGCGGAATTACTGCCCTGAAGTTTGATGAAGCGAAGCCGATATCCTTGAGATGTTGGGTGGTGAACGATGCAGGAGCCTGGCCCTCCGAGATGCGCTGGAAGACCTCTGGAAGCTGACCGTAAATTTGCACATAGGCATTTATCAGGGCCATACCTTGGCTTTCCTTTCCCACTGAGTTGGACGACCCATAACACAGAGACGAGCGCGACGGCCAGTCGACCTAGTCGTCTGAGTTCCCCGACTGGGCCTAGGCCGAGCGGAATTTATTGGAAATTCTATACCTCGGGAAGTGGGGACGCGGCACGAAATACATGTCACTCATCCGGCTTGCAGCCTTGCGGCTGCGCAAATTAGATCGCCGCCCACGTCTGGGCATGCACAATCCGGTGCATGCGCGTCCGCCCGCTAGGGCGCCTGCTGGCACGGAACCTGGTGCATCTCCTCGGTAACCACTTCATAGCCCTCGGGCGGTTGGCAGACGGAGGGATGGGGTTCGCTGAGATCGAGCGAGACCAGCTCGCGGGCGGAGTGGGCAGCGCACATTGCGTTCACGGCCCACCGCGCGAGACCTATCGGGCCTCGCCGATCGAGCTGCGCGCAGGCCAGCCCCTGGATCCCGGCAAATATTGGCGGAATTATTGCTGCCCAGCAGGTGGTTGGTCAAATGAATTTTTCCGTCTTCGGGGTGACGCCGTGGGCACCTGGCTACCCGGCACGACCCGTAGCGTGCGCGCAGGCTCGCGATGATAGCCTCGAAAGGGAATGGAGACGGGCTCCGAAGTCGATTTTCTGGTGATGGGCGCGGGGGTGGCGGGGCTGCGCGCTGCTGTGGAACTGGCCCGGCACGGCGACGTACTGGTGGTGACCAAGGAGTCACTGGGCGAATCGAACACGCACTACGCGCAGGGCGGCATCGCCGTGGCCATGGAGGGCGACCGGGACGTTGCCCTGCACCTTGGAGACACTGTAAATGCAGGAGATGGAATTGTTTACCGTCCGGCTGCGGAGGCCCTGGTGGCAGAGGGGCCGGTGCGCGTGGCGGAGCTGATGGAGTGGGGCGCCCGGTTCGACCGGCTGGACGGCAAGCTGCTGCGGGCCCGCGAAGGCGCGCATTCGCTGGCCCGCATTCTGCACGCGAACGGCGACGCGACCGGGGCCGAGATCAGCCGTGCGCTGGTTGCGTTCGCCCGCGCCCACAAGCGCATCCGCTTTGCCGAATGGACCCAGGTGACGGGCCTGGTGACGGTGAACGTCCGGGTAACGGGCGCCGAACTGGCCGGCGCCCGCGCGGCCGCTGAGGACAATCGCCGGCGCAGAGTGAGCGCGCGCGCGGTCCTGATCGCTTCAGGCGGCGCCGGGCAGGTGTATTCAGACACCACCAACCCGGCCGTGGCCACGGGCGACGGCATCGCGCTGGCCGCCGAGGCAGGCGCTGAGTTGGCCGACATGGAGTTTTACCAGTTTCACCCCACGGCGCTTTCGCTCGCCGGCGCGCCGCGTTTTCTGCTCTCTGAGGCGCTGCGGGGCGAGGGCGCGTACCTGCGCAACGACCGCGGAGAGCGCTTCATGGAGCGTTACCACCCTCTGCTCGAGCTGGCGCCGCGCGACGTGGTGGCGCGGGCCATTGCGCGCGAGGGCCTCCACGCCGATGGCGGCGGGCGAATTGGCGGCAAAGGCAACTCGCAGCTTGATGCGGAGGGCGGCGCGCGCCCGGTTTATCTCGACATGCGCCACGTGCGCGGCTTCAACATTGCGGAGCGCTTCCCCGGAATCAGCGGGTTTCTGGCGCGCTATGGACTCGATCTGGGGCGCGACCTGATTCCGGTGCGGCCGGCGGCGCATTACCTGATGGGCGGCATCCGCACCGATTTTGGCGGGCGCACCAGTCTGGGCGGACTGTACGCGGCGGGTGAAGCGGCTTGCACCGGCGTGCACGGAGCCAACCGGCTGGCTTCGAATTCGCTGCTGGAAGGGCTGGTCTTCGGGGCACGCGCGGCGCAGGCGATGCTGGCCGACGGCCTGCCGCTGGTCCGCGACGACGCGCCTGCAGCCGCCGGAGCTTCGCTCTCCAGGTACGATGAAGAGCTCATCGAGGTCTTGATTGCCGGGCTGCAGCGGACGATGTGGTCCTGCGCAGGTCTTCTCCGCGACGACGCGACCCTGCGTGAAGGCCTGCACGCGCACGCCGAGTGCGATTCGGCCATCGAGCGTCTTGCCCAGCAGGGAAAATCGGGACGGCGGCTCCACGAGGCGCGCGCGCTGAGCCGCGTAGCCCGCGCGATTCTCGACTCCGCGCTGGCGCGCACGGAAAGCCGCGGCGCGCACTTCCGCAACGACTATCCGCGGCGCGACGACCGGGAGTTCCAAAAGCACTCTGTGCTGGAGCGGGACGGGCGCGTCCAATTCGAGATGTGGTAAGGGCTCGAGCCGCCGCGGAACGGGGAACCGATGGAATCCGCCCCGGACCGATTTCGAATCTTTCCCGGTCGCGAGCAGTCTAAGATAGAACTAAGCAAGTCGCACGCCGATCGTTCTCCATCTCCCCGTGGGGTGACAGGTTGCGGATCAAGCATATTATGCGTTCCTGGAGTAAGGTCCTGCGCGGCCATACTCCACTGCTCTCGATCGAGATCACGCGGGAGTGCCCGCTGCGCTGCCCCGGCTGTTACGCCTACGGCGAAAACCATCTGGGCGGCGAGGTGACGCTGCGCGAGCTAAGCGACAAGCGCGGCGACGACCTGGTGGAGGGCGTGCTGACGCTTGCCGACCGGCACAAGCCGCTGCACATTACCCTGGTGGGAGGCGAGCCGATGGTGCGCCATCGCGAACTGGGCCGCATCCTCCCCGAGCTTACCGGCCGCGGCATCTACACCATGGTCGTCACCAGCGGCATCGTTCCCATTCCCATGGAATGGATGACGCTGTCCGGCCTGGTTATGGCGGTTTCGATCGACGGGCTGCCGGAGCACCACGATGTGCGCCGCCATCCGGCCACCTACGAGCGCCTCCTCGCCAACCTTGCCGGGCGGCGCGTGAATGTGCACTGGACCATCACCGCCCAGATGCTCCAGCGCGAGGGCTACATGGACGAGTACGTCCGCTTCTGGAATGAACGCCCCGAGGTGCACAAGATCTGGGTCAGCCTCTACTCGCCGCAGCGCGGAGAAAAAAGCGCGGAGATGCTGACCGTGGAACAGCGCAGGCTTGTGGCGCGCGAACTGCCGCGGCTGCGCGCGCGCTATCCCAAGCTGCTGACGCCCGAAGGCTACGCGCAGGCGCTGCTCCATCCGCCCCAGTCGCCGAAGGGCTGCACCTTTTCGCGCCTGTCGAAGAATTACTCCGCCGATTTGAAGACGCGCGTGGAGCCCTGTGTCTTCGGTGGCGATCCGGACTGCTCGCAGTGCGGCTGCTCGGCCAGCGCCGCCACGCACTGGATCAGCGAAATGCGCGTCGCCGGCCCGCTGAAAGCAAGGCACCTGCTGCACGGGTCGATGCGCATCGGCAGCGCCATGGCGCGGCTGCAGGATGCGGCGCTGCCGGCATGGCGGGAACGCGGGCGGAGTGCGCCGGCGCCGAATCCGGAAAAACGGCTGGTTCAGATTTCGATGGACTGAATCGGCAAGGAACAGGGAATAGGGAATAGGGAATAGGGAATAGAGAATAGAGAATAGAGAACAGGGAGCGGAAAACGAGTTTCAGGGTGTGGAAAAGCTCAAGCAATCATCCTATTGTCCCCGTCTCAGGCGATCCAGGTCCGCAAAGGTCCACGCCGACCCGTGTTTTCCCTACTCCCTATTCCCTATTCCCTGTTCCCTGTTCCCCGGCGTTTGTCTTTCCGCCTTTCGCCAACCATGAGGCCACGGCGCACACCGCCAGAATCGCGCCGATTACGGCCAGCGACGGGAGGATGGGAACTTCGATCCAGCGCGCGGCGAGCATCTTGAAGGCTACAAAGGCCAGGATTGCGCTCAGGCCGAAGTGGAGGTAGCGGAAGCGGTCGAGCGTGGCGGCCAGCGCGAAGTAAAGAGAGCGCAGGCCGAGGATGGCCGCGATATTCGAGGTGTAGGCGACAAAGGGATTGTGGGTGACGGCGAGTACGGCGGGGATGGAATCGGTGGCGAACAGGAGATCGGTAAATTCGACGGCGAGAATCACCGGCAACAGCGAGCCTTTGGCCGGCTGCAGGCGCCGGATCCACTCGGGAATGACCGCGTGAGTTGAACCGCTGCGCACCAGCCGCCAGGCGGCATAGAGCAGAAAGAGGCCGAAGATCCAGCTGATCCAGTCGAAGCGCTTGAGCAGCGTGACGCCCGCGGAGATAAATGCGGCCCGCAGCACCACTGCGCCCCACACGCCCCAAAGCAGGGCCTTGTGCTGGCGGCGGCGGCTGATCTCGAAGCCTTGAAAGAGAACCAGGAAGATGAGGAGGTTGTCGACGCTGAGCGAGGCCTCGATGGTATAGCCGGCGACAAACTCGAGCGCCGGCCGGCGGCCTTGGGTGAGCGCGACCCACACCGCAAAGGCAGCCGCGGCCAGCGCGAAGGCAGCGGCGCCGACCCAGGCACGGGCCTGCTCGCGGATTTTTGCGGAATCCCGGCCCTGCAACCCCGGCGGAGCAGACTCCTCGCCGGAGGCTCCGCTGAACAGAAAGTCGGCGAGCAGCAGCGCCGCAACGACGGCGTGAAACCCCAGCCACCAGACCCAGGAAACGCCTGCAATCATAGGTGGATGCTACAGCACGGCGGGGTGAGCGAGGCAGCACGTCAGCGAGTCGGCGGGCGCCCCAGAGCTTGCCCTGAGCTTGTGGAAGGGTCCCGATTCTGGGCCTGGGACGGCGCGAGCCTGGAAGGCAACCCACGAAACTCTACGAATTGACACCCTGGGTGATAGCGCAAGAGACTTCCTGAACTTTGCCGCATCTTCTATTCAGGAGTGTGAGGTGCAGAAGTGGGCGAGCCGGCGGCGGAAGCGAAAACGGAAACGACTCGAGGGCAGGCCTCGCGCCCGCAGGTGGTGATTGTGGGTGGAGGCTTTGCCGGCATTCACGCGGCGCAGGGGCTGGCGAAGCTGGATGTGGACGTAACGCTGGTGGACCGGCGCAACCATCACGTGTTCCAGCCCCTGCTCTACCAGGTGGCGCTCGCGGTGCTGTCGCCTGCAGACATAGCCGGGCCGATCCGCACCATTCTGCGGCGCCAGCGGAACGCGGAAGTGTTAATGGACGAAGTGGCCGGCATTGACGTGGGTGCGCGGCAGGTGATGCTGGCGAGCGGCGCGCGGATCGCTTACGATTATCTGGCTCTGGCCACCGGCGCAACCCACTCCTACTTCGGCCATAACGACTGGGAACCGCTTGCGCCAGGTTTGAAGAATATTGAGGACGCCCTTGAGATCCGCCGCCGCGTACTGCTGGCGTTTGAGCTGGCCGAGCGCCAGAAGGTGGAGCACGGCTGGCATCCGCCGCTCAATTTTGTGGTGATCGGCGGAGGACCTACCGGAGTGGAACTCGCCGGGGCCATCAGCGACATCGCCCAGCTTTCCATGGGCCGCGACTTCCGCCATATTCGGCCCGGCGAGTCCAGGGTGTTTCTGCTTGATGCCGGACCGCGTATTCTGGCCGTGTATCCTGAGGATCTTTCCGCCAAGGCCGAGGCGACGCTCAAGAGGCTGGGAGTGGAAGTCCACACCAATACCCAAGTAACCGGGGTGGGGCCGGGCTGGGTGGAAGCGGGCGGGGAGCGCTTCGAATCCGCGGTTACGCTGTGGGCGGCGGGAGTGCTGGCCTCGCCGCTGGGCAAAATGCTGGGTGCGCCGCTCGATCGCCGCGGCTGCGTGCTGGTGGACGACCGGCTCAGCCCGCCGGGGCTGCCGGAGGTGTTTGTGCTCGGCGACCTGGCCCACTTTGAGCAGGAGGGCCGCCAGGTTCCCGGCGTCGCGCAGCCGGCCATGCAGATGGGCGACCACGTAGCCAAGGTTGTCGCCGCCGACCTGGCCGGCAAGCTGCGCCCGGCCTTCCGCTACTTCGACAAGGGCGATATGGCCACCATCGGCCGCATGGCCGCGGTGGCCGACGTAAAATGGCCTTTCAAGGCGCACATGAGCGGCTTTCCCGCCTGGGCCACGTGGCTTACGGTGCACATCTTCTTCCTGATCGGATTCCGCAATCGCCTAAGGGTGTTTGCCGCCTGGATCTGGACCTATTTCACCTTTACGCGCGGCGCGCGGCTGATCACCGGCGACCAGCGGCTGGCGGGGTGGAAGGAGATGCTGGCCGAAGGGCCGGCCGGGGATGCGTCTCAAAAAAAAGTTGCCGACCTTGTCGAGTAAACTGGAAGAGCGATGCTCGACATGGGATTTGTCAGGGGAAACCTGGAATTAGTTGAAGAAAAGTTGCGTGCGCGGGGTGCAGATCCCGCGGTTTTGCTGGGGGATTTTCGCGCCCTGGACCAGAGCCGGCGCCAGGCCATTACCCAGGCTGAGCAGTTGAAGGCCAAGCGCAATGAGCTGAGCCAGCAAGTCGGTGCGCTCAAAAAAGCCGGACAGGACGCATCGGCCGTAGTGGAAGAGACGCGGGCTTTGAAAGACAGGCTCGACGAGCTGGACAAGAGCGCTGCTTCGCTCGACGAGCAGTTGCGCCTGGCGCTGGCGCGGGTTCCCAATCTGACCCGCGACGAGGTGCCGAAGGGCACGTCCGAAGCCGGCAACGTCACGGTGAAGACGTGGGGCCGGAAGCCCAGCTTCGATTTCGAGCCCAGGCCGCACTGGGAGGCGGGTGAGCGGCTGGGGATTCTCGACCTGGAACGCGCAACCAAGCTGAGCGGTGCGCGGTTTGCGGTTTACATGGGCGCGGGGGCACGCCTGGAGCGGGCGCTGATCGGCTTGATGCTCGACCTGCACACAGAGAAGCACGGCTACACCGAGGTGCTGCCGCCGTTCATGGTCAACAGCAAATCGTTGTTCGGCACCGGCCAGCTGCCCAAGTTCGCCGAAGACCTGTTTCGCTGCTCGGATGCAGACGCTGATGCGGTCGCGCGCGGCGAGTTCAAGGACAACGATCACTGGCTGATTCCGACCGCCGAGGTTCCGGTGACCAATCTCTACCGCGACGAGATTCTGGACGAGGCGCGATTGCCGATCCGGCTGACGGCGTATACGCCGTGCTTCCGCGCCGAGGCGGGCGCGGCGGGCAAGGATACGCGCGGGATCATCCGCCAGCATCAGTTTCAAAAAGTGGAGCTGGTGAAGTTCACGCGGCCCGAGGAGTCCGATGCCGAGCACGAGCGGCTGACGCGCGACGCCGAAGAGATTCTGGAGCTTTTGGAATTGCCGTACCGGCGCGTCCTGCTGTGCGCCGGCGACACCGGATTTTCGTCGGCCAAGACCTACGATCTCGAGGTCTGGCTGCCGGGGCAGCAGCTTTACCGCGAGATCTCGTCGTGCTCGAACTTCGAGGCGTTTCAGGCGCGACGGGCCAACATCCGCTACCGGCCGTCGGCCGGCCTGCAAGGTGGCGCGAAAGCCAGGCTCGAATTTGTCCACACCCTGAACGGCAGCGGGCTGGCCGTGGGACGCACCTGGCTGGCGATTGTCGAGAACTATCAGCAGGCGGATGGTTCGGTGCGGATTCCCGAGGCCCTGCAACCCTACATGGGCGGAATGGACCGGATTGTGAGGCAGCCGTAATGGAGTCACAGAGCGCATCCATGCCGGCATCGGAGCCCAAAGGCGGCATCGATCGGCGCGGCCTTCGGCCGATCCTGAAAAGCTACTTCTACTGGACCTACGCGCGCGGAACGTTCCACTACGACGTGATGGTCACGCTGATCCTGCTGTTCATTTTCGTCACTCCGTTCCTGTGGAACTTCGGCGACCGGCCTTCGTCGATCCCCGGGCCGCGGCATCCCATCCTGGTGAGCGCCAACGGCGGGCATGGCGTGATCATCACCGTGCAGGCCGTGGACGTAACGATTCCCGCGGGTGCATCGAACTCCCAGGTGAAGAAGGCGCTGCGCGCGGCCATTGAGCCGGTCACGGGCGACGATGTGTTTGTGGAGCATTGGGAGACGGTCAGCGACGCCAAGGGGAACCTGGCCTGGAAGGTGTGGGCGCACAAGTAAGGGATTGCGGGGGTAGAAATTCCCGGACCCCGGCGCGCCGGCGTGCATCGAACAGCTCAAGGAAGCCTATGCAACTTAGAAAGAAGCTTGTCTTCGCCGGTTCGATTGCGCTTATCCTCGCCGCCGGCCGTGCGGCGTTCGCGGCCGATGATCTGAACTCCGTGCTCAACAAGCTGAACGCCGCCGCGGCTAATTTCCACACCACCTCAGCCGATGTCGAATTCGTCACCGCGCAGACCGATCCCGTGCCGGACACCGATACCCAGCAGGGCGCCGTCTACTACCAGCGCAGCGGCGCAACCTTCCAGATGGGAGTACACATCGCCACCGACGACGGACAGCCGTCGCCCAAGGTGGTGGTGTGCTGCGTGAACGGTTCCATCCGGCTGTTTGAAAAGCTGCAGGACCAGGTGACCACGCTCAGCAAGCTCAGCCAGTATGAAAGCTGGTTCATGCTGGGCTTCGGCGCCAGCGGAAGGGAGCTCGAAGAGAAGTGGGACATCCGCTACGACGGCGCGGAGATGGTGGACGGGATGAAGACCGCGAAACTGGAGATGACGCCCAAGGACCCCAACGTCCGCAAGACGCTGCCTAAAGTGATTTTGTGGATGGACACCGACCGCGCGGTAAGCCTGAAGCAGTATTTCGACGAAGGTCAGGGACAGTCGCATACCTGCCACTACACCAACATCAAGGTGAATCAGTCCCTGCCAAGGGACGCTTTCACCTTCGCGACCGATAGAAAGACCACATATATCAACCGGTAAAGCGCAACCCCTCCCAGCGCAAACATCATGGGAAAGCATTCGAGCGTGTAACGCGCTTCGGGAGCTTCCACGGTGAGCAGCAATAGGGTGCGCAACACCATGTAGGCCGCCAGCGCCCGCCAGAAGCGCGGGCGCAGGCAAAGCCCGGCAAGCGCCAGCAACAGATAAAGAGCGTTGAGCGCGGCGCAGGACCAACTGAATTCGGTTTCGGCGTGGTGATGCGCGTAGACCCACCAGTCGAGATCGATGGGCAGGTTTTCGACGCGCGGGCGCAGCCACATATCGGCAACGCGGCCCAGCGGCAGCCACAGGTAGTAACGCAGCGGATGGGCGGCGATGCGCTGTTCGGCCAGGCGTCCGAATCGGGCATCGATCTGCGGCGTCAGATCTTCGCCGTGGGTGTTATAGTCGCGCGCCAGCGCGGCGGTTGCGGCGTATTGCGCGGGCGTGTCGAAGGCGCGGCGGGGAAGCTTGCTCACATCGAGCACATCGCCGGGCACATTCCAGTAGATGTCGTAGGTGGAGACGAAGTCCAGGCACCAGGTCTTCACCCAGCGTTCCCAGCCGGGATTGGGACTTTCGCCGGGATCGGTGGCCAGGCGCGGCGCCAGCGGCTCGAAGACGTGAAACGTCTTCCAATTGCGCCAGGTCCACGCGGCGAAGGGGAGCAGCGCAAGCAGGATGCACACGGTGGCCATGGGAACGAGCCGGACCGCGGGAGTTCCGGGCGCGCGCTGCGCGGCTCGATAGACCTTGGATTCCCGCCCTTTTCGCATGGGGCGCGAAGAGAATGGGGCATGGGGAGCTCTTGCGGGGCCGAGGCCGATGACCAGAGCCGGCGCGAAGGCCACGGCTGCCAGCGCGCCATCGGGCCGCAGGAGCGCGGCGGAAGTGACCGCGAAGGTGAACCAGAGAGCGTTGATCCAGCCGGGGTGGTCACGGAAACATGCCATGGACCACAGCGCGAGAGCCAGCACAAAGACCGTAGGCGCCTCAGCCAGCGGCGATGGCGCGTAAGAAGCCGTGAAGGGGCAAAGCGCCGCAAGCCAGAGAGTTGCCAGCGCGGCGCCGGACTTTTGCGCGGGCGGCGCGATGCGGCGCGCGAAGTCCGCCAGCAGCAGGCAACCCAGAAGGTCGAGCACCACCTGCACGCAGGACGCGGCAAAGTAGTTCTCCATTCCGAAGAGCCGGAAACAGAGAGCCAGGAAAAGCGGATAGCCGGGCAGGCGGATGAGCGTGGGAAGGATTTGGCCGTTGGAAGCAGAGAGCCCGTAGCGGCCATGCAGGAGAAGATTTTTGGCCAGGCCCCCGTAGATGAGCGCGTCTCCATCCACCTCAAAAAGGTTTCTGAGCATCCAAAGGCGCAGCGCCAGGCCCGCGGGCAGCGGCAATGCTAACGCCAGGGCCGCGGGCGTCATGCGGGCGATGCGGCGCCAGAACGGCAATTGGCTCTCGGTGGCGGCTTCCATACGATTCGTAATGTATAGCGTACGGCATTTCCACGCCCGCGATGCGCTTTTCAGCTTGGTTCAAGATCGCCGCCCTCTCCACGCCACGAACGAAAGACTCCCGCGGAGACACCGGTCCTGTCGATCGAGCCGAACTTCGACGATCGGCCTCCGGCAACCGTTATCCTAGAAGTGCATAGACCGTCTCCGCGGTTCTTGCGCACGCGGTGACTCAACTGGCCATGCTGGACCGACAGATTTTTTTCGACCCGGAACGAAAGCGCTGGAAGCGGCTTCGCCGCATTCTGGATGCTTCCGCGGTGCTGTTGACGCTGGTGGTGGCCGGCTTCATGTTTAACCTGCTGCGCATAGAGCACCTGCCCGAGCTGCTGTTGCCCACGCCCAGGCACAATTACCGGGCGCTTCCCGATCATTCCCTCCTGGTGCACCCCAGGAACCCGCGTCCCGCGCGCCGTAAAACCGGCCGCAGGCCTTCGGAGATTCCGCTGAACTCCGGCGAAGGCCTGCGCGCGGCCTATTACGTGCCTTACGATGAGGCCAGCTATTCTTCCTTCAAACAGCACGTTCACCAGATCGATATGCTGTTTCCCGAATGGCTGCACGTGTACTCCCCCGAGCCAACGCTTCTGGGCATCAACAACGACAGCCACCGCGCGTACGCGATCGTCGACGGCGCCATGGTTCACGATCCCGACGACCTGGGCAGAATCAAGCGCGTCATTGCGGATGCCAAGGAAGACACCGAGATTTTTCCTCACCTGAACAACTTCAACGCCGTCACCCAGGTCTGGGACGCGGGCGTCGGAGACATGCTGGCCGACCCCGGCAAGCGCCAGGAGCTCCGCCAGCAGATCGTCCGGTTCCTGAGCGCGTATCCCGCCTACCGGGGCCTGTCGCTGGATTTTGAGAGCCTTCCGGACGACGCGACACCGGCCTATCTGACCTTCATCCGCGAGCTCTACGCCGACCTGCACGCCCGCAACCTCACCCTTTGGGTCGACGTGGCCGTCTCCACGCCCGATGCCGAGCTCAAGCAGATTGCCGCCAACTCCAACGGCCTGATCCTGATGAACTACGACGAGCACCAGGTGACCAGCGACCCCGGACCCATAGCCAGCCAAGAGTGGTTTCTGGGCAACCTGATCCGCGTGCTGAAGAGCGTGCCCAAAAGCAAGGTGATTTGCGCGGTAGGCAACTACGGCTACGACTGGACGCTTTCGATTCCGCCCAAGAGCAAGCGCGGAAAAGCCGCCAAG
Source organism: uncultured Acidobacteriaceae bacterium (assembly GCA_963770555.1). Lineage (GTDB taxonomy): Bacteria > Acidobacteriota > Terriglobia > Terriglobales > Acidobacteriaceae > Telmatobacter. The sequence continues at coordinate 790,569 of CAVYQC010000004.1, read as the reverse complement.
CCGCGGGTGCTCGACACCCAAGATCTCTCCGTCTCCGACACCTGGCAGGAGGCCTCCGACGCCGACGCCGACCTGGATCTGGACTACAACGCCTTGAATCCGCACTTCGAGTACATCGACGAGGACTCGAACCAGCGCCACGTGGTTTGGTTTCTCGATGGGGTCACGCTGCTCGACGAGATGCGCGGCGCGCGGCAACTTGGCATACAGACCTTTGCGCTGTGGCGTCTTGGCACCGAGGACAGCTCGCTTTGGAATGTGTGGGACAAGCCGGCCAGCCCCGACTCGCTCGCAGCTCTCGGCTCGGTGCAGCCCGGCCACGACGTGGATATCGAGGGCCAGGGCGACATCATGCGCGTCACCGGCCTTCCCCAGCCCGGCAGACGTACGGTGGAAGTGGACACCGACGAGCCCGATCCGCGCAAGAAGCTCATCGTCGACGAGCACATGGATGTGTATCCGCGCAACTATACCGTGGAGTACTACGGATACCATCCCAACGAGGTCTCGCTCTCCTTCGACGACGGACCCGATCCCGAGTGGACGCCGAAGATTCTCGACATCCTGAAACAGAAAAACGTCAAGGGCACCTTCATGCTCATCGGCGCCGAGGCCGCGGAAAACGTCAGCCTCCTGAAGCGGATCGCGCGCGAGGGCAACGAGATCGGCAACCACACCTGGAGCCATCCCGACATCAGTGAAATTTCGCAGCGCCAACTGGAGCTGCAGGTGGGACTCACGGAGCGGCTTTTCGCCAGCAAGCTGGGCGTGCAGCCGCTCTATTTCCGGCCTCCCTACGACATCGACGAAGAGCCGGAGACCGACGACCAGGCCGCGCCCGTGGTGCCGGTGCAGAACGAAGGCTATATCGTCATCGGCAACAAGATTGACACTCACGACTGGGATGAGCATCCGCGCAAAACGCCCAAGGAGATCACGGACTCCGTGCTGACCCAGCTGCAGATCATGCAGACCAAGCCGCAGTTCCAGGGCTCCGTCATCCTGATGCACGACGGCGGCGGCAACCGCTCGGCCACCGTAGCCGCGCTGCCGGTGCTGATCGACACGCTGCGCGCGCACGGCTACAAGTTTGTTCCCGTCTCCGCGCTGCTGGGCAAAACCACGGCGCAGGTGATGCCGCCGCTCAACTTCTGGCAGCATGTGCGCGCCATTCCCGATTCCATCGCGTTTTCAGTTGTGGACATCATCGGCAACTTCATCGTGATGGTCTTTTTCGTGGGCGACATCCTGATGAGCGCGCGGCTGATCATCGTGGGGTTGTTTGCCGTGATCGACCGCCTGCGCCGGCCGCACCGGGATGCGTCGCCGGGATACAATCCGCGCGTAGCGGTGCTGATTCCCGCCTACAACGAGGAGACGGTGATCGTGCGCACCATCCGCTCGGTGCTCAACTCCGACTACAGGAACCTGCACGTGATCGTCATCGACGACGGATCGACCGACCGCACTGCCGAGGTGGCGGCGGAAGCCTACGCGGGCGAAATTGCGGCTGGGCGCCTGCAGGTGCTCTCAAAGCCCAACGCGGGCAAGGCCGCCGCGCTTAACTACGCGCTCGACCGCATGCGCGAGGAGATCTATATCGGCATCGACGCGGACACGGTGATTGCCGCGGATGCGATCTCCAGGCTGGTGCCGCATTTCGAAGACCCGCGCATCGGCGCCATGGCCGGCAACGCCAAGGTGGGCAACCGCGTAAACCTGTGGACGCGCTGGCAGGCGCTCGAATACATCACCAGCCAGAACTTCGAGCGCCGCGCGCTCGATCTGTTTCACGTGGTCACCGTGGTTCCGGGCGCCATCGGCGCGTGGCGCACTGCGCCGGTGATGGCGGCCGGCGGCTATCCGCTGAATACGGTGGCCGAGGACGCCGACCTGACCATGAATCTGCTCGAGCAGGGGCTGAGGGTGGATTACGAGGACCGCTCGCTGGCTTTCACGGAAGCGCCCATCGACGCCAAGGGGCTGATGCGGCAGCGCTTCCGCTGGTCGTTCGGAACCCTGCAGGCAGTCTGGAAACATCGCGCTGCGTTTGTCCGCAACCAGGCCATGGGCCTGTTCGCGCTGCCCAACATTCTCATCTTCCAGATGTTTTTGCCCCTCGTCTCGCCCTTCATCGATCTGTTGTTCGCCTGGGGCATCATCAACTTCTTCATCGATCGCCACTACCATCCGGAGAGCGCTTCACCGGCCAGCTTCGAAAAACTGGTGACTTACTTTCTCGGCTTCCTGCTCATCGACTTCATCACCTCTTCGGTGGCCTTCAGCCTGGAGCGGCGCCACCCGGCAAACAAGGGCGATGGCTGGCTGCTGTTTCACATCTGGCTGCAGCGCTTCGCGTACCGGCAGCTCTTCTCGGTTGTGCTTTTCAAGACGCTGAAGCGCGCCATCGACGGCAAGCCCTTCAACTGGGACAAGATTGAGCGCACCGCCAGGATGAGCCCCAGCACCGAGGTGCTGACCGAAATGCGCTGAGGGAGTGGTTCCTGTTACGGCCCCAGATAGAGCTGCACGCCGGGCGGCGAGAAGTTCAGCGTCTCGGTCTTGGGGTCGTAGTCCAGGTTGAGCGCATCGCTCTTGCGGCCGTTGATGAGCACGGCCACCAGCAGCACATTGCCGTAAACCCGCGCCGCCGCGATCCGGTGGCTCTGGATGGCGCCGTATTCGTTGTCCGGGCTCTTGGAACTCCAGTCCTGCTCGAAGCGGGCGAACGGGTAAACGCCATGCTGCTGAGGATGCTGCTGCCAGTTCCTGTCGTGGGTCCAGATGCCGTAGGCCGCGGCCAGATCGTTCTTTTCGATGTCGGTGAGGAACCGGTTCACGGCCGATCGCCCGAACAGGTGCGCATCCCAGTTCCAGGGAAAGTCGACGGGCCGGCCCGCCAATAGCCACCAGAGCACGACCAGCACCCCCGCAACGCTCGCGGAGATGGTGAGAATCAGGTGGCGGCGGCGGTCGCGCGCCTCGTCAAATTTAGGAGCATCGAGCAGGGTCATGGTTCAGGGTCCTCGAAGAGCAGGGGCATAATACAAGGGACTAAGGGACTGAGGGACTAGGGACTGGGAGCCGCTTGAAGTCTCAGGGAAGTTGAGGCCAGCTGCCGCGCCAAGTTTCCCCCCATTCATTAGACACCATCGGTCCGCCTGCTGTTCCCTCGCTCCCTTGGTCCCCAGTTCCCTTGTTCCCTTGTTCCTTTGTTCCTTTGTTCCCTAGTCCCTCAGTCCCTGGTCCCTAGTCCCTTAGTCCCTATTCCCTGCTGTACACCGTCCGGCTCTTCTCCACCTGGCGTTCGATTGCCAGCTCGATGAGGCGGGTGATGAGGTCCGCGTAGCCGAGCCCCGTGGCCTCCCACAGCTTGGGGTACATGCTGATGCGGGTGAAACCGGGCATGGTGTTCACTTCGTTGAGGAAGATGCGGCGCCGGCCGCCCGGCTCCATGAGGAAGTCGACGCGGGCCAGTCCGGAGAGATCGCAAGCGCGGAAGGCGGCCACGGCCATTTCGCGCACCCGCTTGGATTCGGAGCGGGTCAATGCGGCGGGAATGATGGGAACTGAACCCTCGGAGAGATACTTGGCCTCGTAGTCGTAGAACTCCTTGCCGGGAACGATCTCGCCGACGACGCTGGCCTGGGGAGCGTCGTTTCCGAGGACGGCAACTTCCAGTTCGCGGGCGCGGGATTTTTTGCCGCCGACGCCCTCTTCGACGACCTGCTTGCGGTCATAGCGGGCGGCGAGATTGAGCGCGGGGGCGAGTTCTATCCGGTTGTGGACCTTCGTGATTCCCACCGAGGAGCCGAGATTGGCCGGCTTCACAAAAACCGGGTAGCGGAGCGCGGCTTCAATCTGCGCGATGGCTTTGCGCGGGGACCTTTCCCACTCCGCGCGCAGCAGCGTGACGTGTTTGACGATAGGCAGCCGGGCCTGGGCGAATAGCCGCTTCATCACGTCCTTGTCCATGCCCGCGGCCGAGCCGAGCACGCCGGAGCCGACGTAGGCGATGCCGGCCAGCTCGAAGAGCCCCTGAATGGTGCCGTCCTCGCCGAAGGTGCCGTGCAGCACCGGAAAGACTACGTCCAACGCGGAAGCCGGATGCGACGAGCCGCGCGGCTCCGGGGCCAGCAGCGTGGGAATGCCTTCATGCAGCAGCTTGGCGCCCGGCGTGGTCTCCGGATCGCCGGCGCGGAACTGGCGGGGAGCGGCGCCTGTGCCGGCTTCCAGCAGGTCTCGCGCGTCGCCCGCGGCCAGCCAGCGGCCCTCCTTGGTGATGCCGATGGGGATAACGTCGAATTTGTCGCGATCAATCGCGTTGAGGACGGAAGCGGCGGAGAGCAGCGAGACTTCATGCTCGCCGCTGCGGCCGCCGAAGAGAATGCCTACGCGGAGTTTTTTGGCCATGTCATCTTGAATTGTAGTTTGCGAAATCAAGTCGACGATCTCTCACGCATCTGAACCTAGCGGTGGCGTTCAACTGGCCATTTGACAGCGCTTCTGGTATTCGCCTCCACTATAGACGCCACTCAGCTTTATAGCCGCCAACTCGCTAGGTGTTTCAAATGCCGGATATCACCGTTACTGCTCAGGACTTGCGGGACATCGTCGAAGATCTCATCTCCGATAATATCGATTTGCACCGCAGCTCGCGTCTAATCTCGACGGGCGAGTCGTATGATCCCCCGACGGGGCGGCCAAGCGACGAAGAAATCGATGATTTTATAGCGAGCAATCCACTTCTAGACAGCGAAACTCAGGAACAGTTGATGGACCCCGGGCTTCTCGGATTCACGGCGAAGACAGCACAAGCATCAGCGAAGTGGATGAGGAATTTTCGAAAAATTATCAAGGATTGGTGCCAAAATAATTCCTGGTTAGCGGCTGACCTACCTTGGGTTGCGGCTGTCGTTGGACCGCAGGCCAGCGAATCCGAAATCTGGCATCCTTCACATGAGCTTCAGCCGAGCTGGGTATTGCGCTCGCCGACCGCAATTCTCCTAGCAAAGGACCTTCTCCAGACTGGACGCTTGCTCTCCGAATTGCCCTCGAGGACTTTCGAGGAGTTGATTGGTCAGTTACTTGAGTCTGAAGGATGGAGCGTGAAGGTGACACGGCCATCGAAAGATGGTGGCATCGATGTCGTCGCGCTCAGAGACGATGCCGCTCTCGGGCCGATCCGATCATTATGGCAAGCAAAGCGATATGGGCCAAGGCGACACGTCAGACTTTCCGACGTGCGAGAGCTCGGCGGCATTATGGAGATCGACAGAGCAACGAAGGGCGTGGTTGTAACAACCGGACGCCTTACCAGGGGCGCGCTGGATTGGATTCGCAGAGACAAATACCGACTTGACTACAAAGATGCGCAGAAAATGGAAGCGTGGGTGCGTTCTTCGGTGCTCCGTTAGAATTCCGCCCAACACCTTAGAGAATCTTCTTTCCAAACGCAGAACACGCCAGCTCAACCGCCAAATCCGCAGTCCGGTTGTGTTCGTCGATCACCGGATTCACTTCGACCATCTCGAAGCTGAGCAGGCGGCCGTGGTCGGCGAGGATTTCCATGGCCAGGTGGGCTTCGCGGTAGGTGGCGCCGCCGCGCACGGGCGTACCCACGCCGGGCGCATCTTCGGGGTCGATCCAGTCCACGTCGAGCGAGACGTGATAGCCGGCGGTGCCGCGGCCGGCGGCGCGCAGCGCTTCTTCCATCACCGCCCGCATGCCGCGCTCGTCGATGTCGCGCATGGTAAAGACTTCCCGGATGCCGGCGCGGCGAATGTTGGCGCGCTCGGCTGCGTCGATGTCGCGCACCCCCAGGAGCACGGTGTTTTCGGGGGCGACTTTGGGAGCAAAGCCGAACAGATTGGCGAGCGGCTCCGGGCCCAGTCCCAGCAGCGCGGCCAGCGGCATGCCGTGCACGTTGCCGGAGGGCGAGGTTTCCGGGGTGTTGATGTCGGAGTGGGCGTCGATCCAGATGAGGCCGATTTTTTCGTTCCGCCGGCGATAGAACTCGGCCACGCCGGAGATGGAGCCGGCGGCGAGGGAGTGATCGCCGCCCAGCACCAGCGGGGTGACGCCTTCTTCGAGGGCGGCGATGACGGCTTCGGCGGTGCGCAGGCAGGTTTCGGCTATCTCACTCAAATAATGGGCGTTTTTGCTCCCCGAGGCGCGGGTTTCGGCCACCTCGACGCGAATGTTGCCGCCGTCGGTGACGTGGTGGCCGAGAGCTTCCAGCCGCGCTTCCAGGCCGGCCACGCGCATGGCCGAAGGGCCCATATCCACGCCGCGGCGGCTGGCGCCCATATCGAGCGGCACGCCGATGATGCGGATGCGGCTGGCGGGCAGCGCCTGCGCCCCGGCGGAGCGATGGGTGCGGGAAAGAGCGGAGCCGGAAGGAGACTGGGGATCGCTGCTCTCGATCATGCAAGAATTCTACGCGCGAGGCGGTTAGCCCGGCCCCGTCCGCAGTGGCTCCGGAACTGGTGCGGAGAAACGGGTTAAGGAATCCTGTGCGGTACACATCGTACACATCGAGGCAATAGAAAATCGGCAAATAGTCCCCCAAAAGGGCTATTAAACCCGAATCCCGTAAGAGTACGATAAGTACACATCGATCTTTCGCAGGCACGGTTGTACCACCTCAGGACGCCTCGAGCCGTAGCACGGTTTAGCGCTCGGCTTCCGGAAGCAGTTGCCGGCTGAGGAAATCTCAGGCAAGGTGTTTACGGTCCTGGACGGCGCTGGATTTCCGGACACCGGTGATGCGGCGCGCCACCGGCCCGGCGACAGGAGACGCCAAGGGGGCAAACTGCACCACCGTAGCGCACAAGCTGTGATCCCGTTGCGAAGATGGGCCCATGCGGCCGCATTCGCGATGGTGTGGTCAGTGGCGGCCGCCGCTGCGCAGCCGCCGCTCACGACCCTGAGCGCCGTCAGCGCTTTGAGCAGGGACCAGGCCCGCCAGGGATTGCCCGCGGCCGTCGAGGCCACGGTTTCCTATTTTCGTCCCTATGAAAAGACGATGTTCATCGAAGACGCCGGCGCGGCCATCTATGTGAACGCTACAACGGACCAGGCAATCGTCCCCGGCGACCGGGTGATGGTACGGGGCAGGACGGACATGGGCTTCCGGCCTTTCCTGGTCAGCAGCGACATCGCCGTTCTAGGCCATGGTCCGGCGCCGAAGCCGGCGCCGGCCACATTCGAAGAACTGATCGCAGCCAGGCACGACTGCAGGATGGTGAGCATAAGCGGCGTGGCCCGCACGGCCGACATCGTGGAAAGAGCCGATGTGCGCGCACCCGGCAGGCCGTTGCGGTCGAGCGCGCGCATCCAGGTGCTCACCGACGGCGGCTATGTGGAGGCGATGGTAGACACCGGCGACGCGCAAGCCGTGGACGGGTTGCTCGACGCGCAAGTGACGGTGACCGGCGTGGCCGCGGGAAATTTTGACGGCAAGTACCACCAGACGGGCGTGCAGCTTTACGTTTCTTCGCTGGGGGGAATCAAGGTGATCAAGCACGCGCCGGCCAGCCCGTGGTCGCTTCCGGTTACGCCCATGGACCGGATTTTCAGCAGCTATCACGTGCGCGACCTGACCGGAAGGGTGCGGGTGCATGGTACCATCACGTATTACTATCCAGGCGCGGCGGTTGTGCTCGAGGACGGTCCGGAAAGCCTGTGGATCGCTACCCAGACGCGCAATCAGTTGCGCATCGGCGACGCCGCCGATGCGATTGGCTTTCCCGATTCCCGCAGCAGGCTCCTGTCTTTAGACCACGCCGAGATTGAAGATTTGAATGTGCAGGCGCCCATTCAGCCGCAGCGAGCCGACTGGGCCGAGCTTGCTTCAAGCCGAAGGGTCTACGACCTGGTTTCGATTGAGGGCCGGGTGGTGACCGCAGTGCGGGAGGCGGCGCAGGACGAATATGTGCTGGACGCGAATGGTCAGCTTTTCTCCGCCATCCTGCGGCGCCAGCCTGCCGCCAGCCAGTCTCCGGCGCCGGTTCCGCCCATGCGCGAGATCGAGGCCGGGTCAACGGTGCGTGTCTCCGGCATCTGCATTCCGGAGGATTCCAATCCGTTCAGCACCAATGTGCCGTTCAGTCTCCTGCTTCGATCGGAGGACGACATAACCGTGATTGCCAGCCCAGAGTGGCTCAACGTTCACCATCTCACCATGCTGGTGCGATGGCTGGTGCTGGCTTTGCTCGCCGTGGGCATCTGGTTCTGGTTTGTCGAGCGCAAGGTGCGCAGGCAGATTGCCGGTTTGGCCTACGTGGAACGCAGGCGCGGCAAGATTCTTGAAGACATCAACAATGGCCGGCCGCTGGCCGAGATTCTGGAGCGCATCACGGAACTGGTCTCAGTGAAGCTGAACGGGGCGGCGTGCTGGTGCCAGATTGTGGATGGAGCCAGGCTGGGGAACTGCCCGCCCGATCCCGCGGCCGCATCGCTCAGGGTTGTGGAGCGGACAATACTGGCGCGCTCCGGAGCCGCGCATGGGACCATCTGCACGGCCTTCGATTCTTATACCAAGCCGTGCGCCCTGGAATCGGAGGCGCTGGCGATGGGCGCCGGCCTGGCCACTTTGGCGATCGACACTTCGCGGCTTTACTCCGACCTGGTGCACCGCTCGGAGTTCGACCTGCTCACCGACATTCAAAACCGGTTCTCGCTTGAAAAGCAACTCGAGAGCCGGATTCAGACGGCGCGCCAGTCGGCCGGCATCTTCGGGCTTCTCTATGTCGATCTCAACGAATTCAAGCAGGTGAACGACGTGTACGGCCATCGCGCCGGAGACATCTACCTGCAGGAAGTGGCGATGCGCATGAAGCGGCAATTGCGCCCCGGCGACATGCTGGCGCGGCTGGGCGGCGACGAATTTGCCGTGCTGGTTCCCAATGTGCGCAGCCGCGCCGATGTGGAAGAGATCGCGCTGCGGCTGGAGTGCTGCTTTGAGCAGCCCTTCCCCGGAGAAGGCTATGAGGTGCATGGATCGGCCAGCATCGGCATCGCGCTTTATCCCGAGGACGGAACCACAAAGGACGGCCTGTTGAGCACCGCGGACGCTGCCATGTACGTGACCAAGCAGACCAAGCCGCGACGGGGAGAGACGCTTACCCGGCAGACGGACCGCGAACTTACGCCCGAAGACCGCAGGTAAGGGACCGCGGTTCAGCCCTTCATTCGAAAAGTCCTGCTCTTGCCAGAGAGTGTTTTTCGGACAATATTAAATTCCTTCAACCTTTCTGCCGATAGGGGTTCTGAGAACCCGAAATCCGGGTTCCACCAGATCCGCGGCCATGAAAAGGTTGATCTCGATATTCGCAGTGCTTGCCGGATGCGCCACGGGCGTTTCGGGGGCAACTCCGGCTGCGCTGACCACGCTGCATGCGATTCACAGCCTGAGCAACGCGGATGCCGCCCAGACGCTGCCGGTGGCTTTCGAAGCGACCGTCACCTACTTCAGAAGCTATGAATCCACGCTGTTTGTCGAAGACAATGGCGAGGCGATGTATGTGCGGGCCCCGGCCGGCCTCAAGCTGCTTCCCGGCGACCGCATTCTGGTGCGGGGAACGACTTATGCGGACTTCCGTCCCAATGTGATCGGCAGCGACATTGCCCTGCTCCACCACGGCAGTATGCCGGCGCCGGTTGCGGCGACGTTTCAGGAGATGATCGAGGCCAAGCTGGACTGCAGATACGTCATGGTGCGCGGCGTGATCCGCTCGGCCGACGTGGAGTTGAGCGCCGGACGGCCCGTAACGCAGCTCGAACTGTCGATGCAAGGCGCCTACGTAGGAGTCACAATGGACAACGGCGATCCGGCCCGGCTGAAGGATTGGCTGGACGCGGAGGTTGAAGTCAAGGGCGTCGCCGCCGGACGCTTTGACGGAAAAATGCAGCAGGCGGGAATTCTGATCCATTCCTCGTCTTACAGCGAAGTGAGAGTCCTCGAGAAAGCCGCCGAGGACCCTTGGTCCATCCCCGTGACTCCGATGGGCAAAGTGCTGACCGCATATGACGTGGATGATTATTCACGTCGGGTGCGCGTTGAGGGCACCATTACCTACTACCACCAGGGCCAGATGGCCGTGCTTCAGGACGGCAGCCGGAGCATCCGCGTGCTGACCCCCGAGATCGACCGGCTGCGCGTGGGCGACCGAGCCGAAGCCATCGGCATTCCTTACGTGGACAACGGGTTTCTGACCATCAAGCTGGGAGCGATTCGCAGCACCGGCGCCGCGGCTCCCATTGAGCCGTCGCCCGTGAACTGGGACATGCTGGTCTCAGGCAAGCACGCCTTCGACCTGGTTTCGATCGAAGGAGTGGTGGTGAGCCAGGTGCGCGAGCAGGCGCAGGATGTGTATATCGTCTCTTCCGCGGGCAATCTTTTTTCGGCCACCGTGCGCCACCCCTTTGTGTACAAATGGGGCGTGGTCATGCCGCCTCCGCCCATGCCGGAAATCGCTCCCGGCAGCAAGGTGCGGGTAACAGGAGTGGCCATTCTCGACGAAGGAAATCCCTTCAACGGCGCCATGGGATTCGGCATTCTGTTGCGTTCGGCAGACGACGTGGCGGTGATCGCGAGACCGTCGTGGCTGAACGTGCGCCATCTGGTCATCCTGGTGAGCCTGCTGCTGGCGGGGATTTTCGCTCTCGGCGCATGGGGATGGTACGTGGAGCGCGAGATGCGGCGCCAGACCATCAGCCTGGCCTACGTCGAGCAGCGGCGCAGCCGGATCCTGGAGGCCATGAACGCGTCGCGGCCTCTTGCCGGGATTCTCGAAGAGATCACAGAGCTGGTTTCCTTCAAGCTGAACGGCGCACCTTGCTGGTGCGAGACCGCGGACGGAGCGAAGCTGGGGAATCGTCCTCCTGAAACTTCCGCCTCGACCCAGTCCATCCTGGAGTGTGCGATCACGGCGCCCTGCGGGCAGGCGCTGGGCACTCTATTTGCCGCCATCTGCGTGGGCCCTCAGTTTCGCGCCGAAGCCATGCAGGCTCTCAAGATGGCGGCGGGACTGGCAACCCTGGCCATTGAAAACTCGCGGCTGCACTCCGACCTGGTGCACCGCTCGCAGTTCGACATGCTTACCGACATCGAGAACCGCTTTTCGCTCGAAAGGGGGCTGGACACGCTGCTGGTCGAGGCGCGGCAGTCGGCGGGAGTCTTCGGGCTCATCTACATCGACCTGAACGAGTTCAAGCAGGTGAACGACCGCTACGGCCACCAGGTGGGCGATCTCTATCTGCAGCAGGCAGCGGAGCGCATGAAAAGGCAACTGCGGCCGGGCGACACGCTGGCCCGGCTGGGAGGCGACGAGTTTGCCGCGCTGGTTCCGGAAGTGGGCTGCCGCGCCACGGTGAAGGAGATCGCGCTGCGCCTCGAAAGTTGCTTCGACAACCCCTTTGCGCTCAAAGGCAACCTCGTCCATGGTTCGGCCAGCATCGGGATCGCGATTTATCCGGGGGACGCGACCACCAAAGACGGCCTGCTGAGCGCCGCCGACGCGGCCATGTACGCGGCCAAGCACGCCCGGCGGCAATTCGCGCCAGCGCCCGCCGGCGAGCCGAAGCCCGAAGCCGTGAGCCAGGGAAGCAGATAGAAAAGGCCGGGATTGGCGCGCGAGGTCAGCGAACGTGCAATTGGGAAATCGCGATCTTCCCGTCGGCAAGTTCCGCTTTACGCCAGCCGCTCTTGTCGTTCAGCGCCACCCAGCGGCGCTCCTCGCTCCGGTAGTGCCAATCCTTGTCGAGCTGAAAGTAGATCAGCATGGAACTGGATTCCAGGATGTTGAGAATGCTGTTGTCGTGCGAGTTCTTCTCGTCAAAGTCCGTCGAGGCGCTCTGGCCCATCTCGGAATAGATTTCATTCAACTCGAAGAGCATTGCATTCACCGCGTCATCCATCGGTTCGACCTTCAGTCCAATTCTCTCCGCTTCGCGCAGCGTGATGGGGTAGTTGTGCGAAGGGTATCCGGAGTTGAGAATGTTGCTGATTTCGCGGGACCGCTCCTGGTTCCCCATGTGGTAGGAAAGTATCTCCTCGCAGATCCGCGTCGAAAGCGCGCTGGAGCGATCGACAGCGCCAATGACCAGCGGGTGGACGTAAGGGAATAACGCCTCATAGGGATTTGCGGTGGAATCCTTGGCTTGTTCGGTCCACAGGCGAATCACGCGCAAGAGCTCGTCGTTGCTCACGCTCACGCGGTCGTTGTCGCGGTCAATCGGGGAAAGGTCGTGGGTGATGGAGGTATCCACAGCCGAGAGATGAGCGAGCGGCCCCATGAGAATGCGATCCGCGCCCAGCGCCAGCATGGTAGCCGCGGATTGACATTCGAGCGGGGCGAGAATCGTCAGATGCTTTACGTATCGGCGCAATAAGTTCACCATGCGCAGAGCAGCCTGCCCCGAGCCGCCGTCGGACTTCAGGAAAAGAGAGAGGCGCTCGAGCCTGCCGGCTTCGCGAAGCAGGGCATAAAGGCCAACTACATCGTTCTGGCAGATGGATCCCTTGGTCGAGTTCCAGTAAGTAAAGACCGGCTCGCCAAGTGAAGCGGCCAGCCGGTCGATCACCGGCTGCGTCCGCTCCAACAGTACGGGAGGTTTCACGATCGCTGGACGGCTATCAGAGGTTTCCTGAGTTATCTCTGCAGGCATAGTCTCATTCCCGGGGTCGGCGTATCGATTCGGCCAATGATAGCAAAACTCCCTTTGCCATACCCAAATGAAAGGCCCGGCTTGCGCCGGGCCATTCTGTTCGCTGGTCACTGACAACTGACCACTTTTGCTACTCGGCGGCCATCTCTTCGGCTTCGCCCTCCTGGCGCATGAGTTCGAGCTCGCGCTCGGCGGCTTCGATCTCCGCCGAGACTTCCTGCTGCACGCGGGCTGCCGCTTCTTCGAGCTCCGGAGAGAGCTGGACGTTGCGGTAGTACTCCAGGCCCGTGCCGGCGGGGATGAGGCGGCCGACGATCACATTCTCCTTGAGGCCGCGCAGGTTGTCCACCGCGCCGTTGATGCTGGCCTCGGTAAGCACGCGCGTGGTCTCCTGGAAGCTGGCCGCGGAGATGAAGCTGTCGGTGGAGAGCGAGGCCTTGGTGATGCCCAGCAGCAGTGGACGCCCGATGGCCGGACGGCCGCCTGCCGTGAGCACGCGCTCGTTCTCTTCGCGGAAGCGGAAGCGATCGACCTGCTGCTCGAGCAGGAAGTTGGTGTCGCCCACTTCGTCGATCCGCACCCAGCGCAGCATCTGCCGGACGATGACTTCGATGTGCTTGTCGCTGATGGCCACGCCCTGCAGACGGTAGACCTCCTGGATTTCGTTCACCAGGTAAGCCTGCAGCTCCTTTTCGCCCAGCACGGCAAGAATGTCGTGCGGGTTCAAGGGGCCGTCCATCAGCGGATCGCCGGCGCGCAGGCGTTCGCCTTCCTGCACGTTGACGTGGATGCCGCGCGGCACCGAATACTCCTTCTCGTCGCCATTATCCGCGGTGACGTAGATCTTGCGCTGGCCCTTGGAGACTTCGCCGAAGCGGACCACGCCGTCGATTTCCGAAATGATCGCGGTCTCGCGCGGCTTGCGGGCCTCGAAGAGCTCGACCACCCGCGGCAGGCCGCCGGTGATATCTTTGGTGCGCGTCGACTCCTTGGGGATCTTGGCCAATACGTCGCCGGGACCCACCTCGTCGCCATCCTGAATCATCAGGTGAGCGCCGCGGGGCAGCAGATACCGCTTATGCCCCTTGGCGTTCTTCACTGCCAACGCAGGCTGCCGCTTTTCGTCGGGCGAGTCGGCCACCACCCAGCGCGAGAGGCCAGTGACCTCGTCCACCTCTTCGTTGAGCGTGATGCCCTCCTGCAGGTCCTTGTACTGCACCGCGCCGCCGATCTCGGTGAGGATGGCGTAGGTGTATGGATCCCACTCCGCCAGCAGCTCGCCGAGCTTGACCGCTTCGCCGTCCTTGACGCGCAGGCGCGCGCCATAGACCACCTGGTAGCGCTCCTTTTCACGGCCGCGCTCGTCCACAATAGCCACCGAGCCGGAGCGGTTCATGGCCACCAGCGAGCCGTCCTTGCTCTCCACGAAGTTCAGATTGATGAAGCGCACAAAGCCGTTGTTCTTGGCGTCCAGGCGCGACTTGTCCTGTACGCGGCTGGCCGTGCCGCCTACGTGAAAGGTGCGCATGGTGAGCTGCGTGCCGGGTTCGCCGATGGACTGCGCGGCGATGACGCCGCAGGTCTCGCCCAGCTCCACCATGCGGCCGGAGCCGAGGTTGCGGCCGTAGCACAGCGCGCAGACGCCGCGCCGCGACTCGCAGGTGAGCACGGAGCGGATCTTCACCCTCTCCACGCCCGCGCCCTGGATGGCCGAGGCGATGTCTTCGTCGATGGCCTGGTTGACCTCGACGACGACGTTGCCGTCGTAGTCCTTGATTCTTTCCAGCGAAACGCGGCCGATGATGCGGTCGCGCAGCGGCTCGATGATCTCGCCGGATTCGACGATCGATCCGACGTAGATGCCTTCCACCGTGCCGCAATCGTTCTCGGTTACGATCACGTCCTGGGCCACGTCGACCAGGCGGCGGGTCAGGTAGCCGGAGTCGGCGGTTTTAAGCGCCGTGTCGGCCAGTCCCTTGCGCGCGCCGTGCGTCGAGATGAAGTATTCGAGCACGGTGAGCCCTTCGCGGAAGTTGGCCGTGATGGGCGTCTCGATGACCTCGCCCGAAGGCTTGGCCATCAGCCCGCGCATGCCGCTCAACTGGCGAATCTGCTGCTTCGAACCGCGGGCGCCGGAATCGGCCATGATGTAAATGGGGTTCATGGCGCCCTCTTCGTCGGCGCGCTTCATGTTCCCGAACATCTCGTCGGCCACCTTGTCGGTGACCGCGGACCACATCTGGATGACCTTGTTCGACCGCTCGCCGTTGGTGATGGCGCCGTCCATATATTGCTTCTGGACTTCGATCACCTTCTTGTCGGCCTCTTCAACAACCGTGTACTTGCTCTCGGGGATGACCATGTCGTCCAGGCCGACCGAGAGACCCGAGCGCGTGGCGTACTGGAAGCCCAGCGACTTGATGCGGTCGAGCATGCCCACCGTGACTTCAAGGCCGAGGTTCTGGTTGCAGTAGTTCACCAACTGGCCGATGCCCTTCTTCTTGAGCAAGCCGTTGACGAACGGCATGCCGGCCGGAAGCGCGTCGTTCAGGATCACGCGGCCCACCGTGGTGTTGATGTACTCCTTGTCGAAGTCCACCGGCTCGGTGTGGGTCAGGTCCTGGTCGTCGTAGGCGGTGGTCATATCGAGCACTTTGCCCGTGTAACGCAGGCGGATCGGCGAGAGCGTCTCCACTTCCCGGGCTTCGAGGGCCATGAGAATCTCTTCCGTATTCGCGAAAACGCGGCCTTCGCCCTTGGCGCCCTTCTTGGCCTTGGTGAGGTAATAGAGACCCAGCACCATGTCCTGCGTGGGCACGGTGATGGGGTGCCCCGAGGCCGGCGACAGAATGTTGTGCGAGGCCAGCATCAGCACGCTGGCTTCAATCTGCGCCTCGGGCGACAGTGGAATGTGCACGGCCATCTGGTCGCCGTCGAAGTCGGCGTTGAAGGCGGTGCAGACCAGAGGGTGAATCTTGATGGCCTTGCCCTCGACCAGCACCGGCTCAAAGGCCTGGATGCCGAGACGGTGAAGGGTTGGAGCGCGGTTCAGGAGCACCGGGTGGTCCTTGATGACTTCTTCAAGAATGTCCCACACCACGGGCTCCTGCATCTCCACCATCTCTTTGGCCTGCTTGATGGTAGTGCACTGGCCGGTTTGCTCCAGGCGATGATAGATGAAGGGCTTGAACAGCTCCAGCGCCATCTTCTTGGGCAGGCCGCACTGGTGCAGCTTGAGCTCCGGGCCGACGACGATGACCGAGCGGCCGGAATAATCCACGCGCTTGCCCAGCAGGTTCTGGCGGAAGCGGCCCTGCTTGCCCTTCAAAGTATCGGACAACGACTTGAGCGGACGGTTGTTGGCGCCCCTCAGCACGCGTCCGCGGCGGCCGTTGTCGAACAGCGCGTCGACGGCCTCCTGCAGCATGCGCTTTTCGTTGCGCACGATCACTTCCGGCGCGTGCAGGTCCATCAGCTTCTTCAACCGGTTGTTGCGGTTGATGACGCGGCGGTAGAGATCGTTGAGGTCCGAAGTGGCGAAGCGGCCGCCATCCAGAGGCACCAGCGGGCGCAACTCCGGGGGAATGACCGGCAGCACGTCGAGAATCATCCATTGCGGCTTGTTGGAGCTCTTGCGGAAGGCCTCGACCACCTTGAGACGCTTGGCGTACTTGAGCTTCTTCTGCGCGGAGGTCTCGGTCTTCATGCGCTCGCGCAGCTCGATGCCCAGCTCGTCCACCTGCACGCGCTTGAGCAGCTCCTTGATGGCCTCGGCGCCCATCATGGCCTTGAAGCCGGAGGGGCGGAACTGCTGGTCGAGCTCGCGGAAGCGGGTCTCGTCCTTGATGATCTCGCGCTCGCGCACCGGCGCATCGCCGGGATCGACGACGACGTAGGATTCGAAGTAGAGAATGCTCTCCAAATCGCGCAGCGAGATATCGAGCAGGTGGCCGATCCTCGAGGGCAGGCCCTTGAAGAACCAGACATGCGAGCACGGAGAGGCAAGCTCGATGTGGCCCATGCGCTCGCGGCGCACTTTGCTCACCGTCACTTCCACGCCGCATTTGTCGCAGATGACGCCGCGATGCTTCATGCGCTTGTACTTGCCGCAGAGGCACTCCCAGTCAGTGACCGGGCCGAAGATGCGGGCGCAGAACAGGCCGTCGCGCTCCGGCTTGAAGGTGCGGTAGTTGATGGTCTCCGGCTTGGTGACCTCGCCATGCGACCAGCTGCGGATTTTTTCCGGCGATGCCAGCATGATGCGGATGGCGTCGAAGTCGGTGATGGGGCTGGTAAGCTCAAACGGGTTCGAACGGAACAAGGCGACCCTCCCTGGCAGGCTGTTGGGCGCCTGCCGCGGTTTCCCGGGACTGTTGAAGGATCCTTCCTTCCCGGGAAGCGGTGTTTGCCGCTTTCAAAGAAGAATCCTGAAAAACCAGCTATCAGCCTTCAGCTCACAGCTTTCAGCTTTTTCGGCGCTGGAGCTGCGTCGTACCTCTGGACTGATGTGAAACTTTCCTTTGTCCCAATCGCCAGTTCGGCCTCGGTCAAGCTGAAGGCTGAAAGCTGACAGCTGAGAGCTTGCATTTAATCCGCCACCGCCGCCACTTCCGGCGCCGGCGCCTTACGCACGATGTCCGCGCGCTTGATCAATTCCACATCCAGGCACAACGACTGCAACTCGCGGATGAGCACGTTGAAGGACTCCGGCACACCCGGCTCGATGGCCGCCTCGCCCTTGACGATGGCCTCGTAGATCTTGGTTCGGCCATAGACGTCGTCGGACTTGGCGGTCAAAAGCTCCTGCAGGATGTAGGCCGCGCCGTAGGCTTCGAGAGCCCACACTTCCATTTCGCCGAAGCGCTGGCCGCCGAACTGCGCCTTGCCGCCCAGCGGCTGCTGGGTGATGAGCGAGTACGGCCCGATGGAGCGGGCGTGAATCTTGTCGTCCACCAGGTGCGAGAGCTTGAGCATGTAGATGTAGCCCACGGTGACCGGCTGTTCGAACTGCTCGCCGGTCATGCCGTCGTAGAGCGCCGTCTTGCCGGACGAAGGCAGGCCGGCCGCGGCCAGCAGCGCCTTGATCTCGCCTTCCTGCGCACCGTCGAAGACCGCGGTGCCGAACCAGATGCCGTGCTCCATGCCTGCTGCGACGCGCAGCAGCATCTCGTCGTCGAGCTCGAGTAGCTGGCGCAGCGTTGCGGTCCCCGCGAACTCTTTTTTCATCAGCTCGCGCGTGTACTCCGCATCGCCGCTGGCCTTGACCATGGCGGCAATCCTCTTGCCTAGCCCATGCGCGGCCCAGCCCAGGTGCGTCTCCAGAATCTGGCCCACGTTCATGCGCGAAGGAACGCCCAGCGGGTTCAAGACGATTTCGACCGGCGTGCCGTCGGGCAGATACGGCATGTCTTCCTCGGGAAGAATGCGCGCAATCACGCCCTTGTTGCCGTGGCGGCCGGCCATCTTGTCGCCCACCGAGAGCTTGCGCTTCATGGCCACGTAGACCTTCACCAGCTTGATGACGCCCGGAGGCAGCTCGTCGCCCTTTTGCAACTTGGCCACCTTCTCATTGGTGATCTTGCGCAGCACTTCGATCTGCCGCGAAGTCATCTCCTCGATCTCATCGATCTGCTCGTTGACGCGGGGGTCCTTGTCGTTGTAGCGGATGCGCTTGAGGTTCTTGGTGGAGATGCGCTCGATGGTGTCGCGATCGAGAATGGCTGCCTTGGTGAGCAGGCGCTTGTTGGTGCGCTCGTCGTGCAGGTCGGCCAGCACTTCCTTGCCGCCCAGAATGCCTTCCAGGCGCTTCAGACGCTCGTCGGTCAGAATGCGGATCTCGTCGCCCAGGTTCTTTTCGAGCTTGGCCACGTACTCGGCCTCGATTAGCTTGGCGCGCTCGTCCTTTTCCTGCCCTTTGCGGCTGAAGATGCGCACGTCCACCACCGTACCCTCGATGCCCGGAGGGCAGGTGAGCGAAGCGTCGCGCACGTCGCCGGCCTTTTCGCCGAAGATGGCGCGCAGCAGCTTTTCTTCCGGCGTCAACTGGGTCTCGCCCTTAGGCGTGACCTTGCCCACCAGGATGTCGCCGTGGCCGATCTGGGCGCCGATGCGGATCACGCCGCTCTCATCCAGGTCGCGCAGCGAGTGCTCGCTGACGTTGGGAATGTCGCGCGTGATCTCCTCGGGACCGAGCTTGGTGTCGCGGGCCTCGATCTCGAACTCCTCGATGTGCACCGAGGTGTAGTAGTCCTCGCGCACCAGTTTTTCCGAGATCAGAATCGCGTCCTCGAAGTTGTATCCGCGCCAGGGCATGAAGGCCACCAGCACGTTGCGGCCGAGCGCCAGCTCGCCCTGCTCGGTGCAGGGTCCGTCGGCGATTACCTGGCCCTTCACCACCCGGTCGCCCTCGCGGACGACAGGTTTTTGATTGATGCAGGTGTTCTGGTTGGAGCGCTTGAACTTGATGAGCTGATAAATGTCGGAGCCCACTTCGCGCGACAACTGCGTGGGGTGATGCTCGCCTTCGACGCGCACGATGATGCGCTCGGAGTCGACCGAATCCACGATGCCGTTGCGCTTGGCCAGGATGACGGCGCCGGAGTCGCGCGCGGTCACGCCTTCCATGCCGGTGCCCACCAGCGGCGCCTCGGCCACCAGCAGCGGAACCGACTGGCGCTGCATGTTGGCGCCCATCAGCGCGCGGTTGGCGTCGTCGTGCTCCAAAAAGGGAACCAGCGACGCGGCCACCGAGACCAACTGCTTGGGGCTGACGTCGATGTAATCGACCTCGGCGCGGTTCACCAGCACAAAGTTCCCCTGCCGGCGCGCGTTCACCAGGTCCTCGGTGATCTCGCCCTTATCGTTGAACTCGATGTTGGCCTGCGCGATGGTGTGCTTGTCCTCTTCCCACGCCGACAGATAGAAGCTGTAGGGAATGTGGTCGACGGTGCGCTTGCCGGCCTTCTTCAATTGCGCGTTCAGGCGCGCGGATTCTTCCTTCTCGATGTGATCGCCCACGCGCAGGCCGCTTTCGCCGGCGTTTACGATCTCCACGTAATCGAGGATGCGCGAGTCCTTCACCTTGCGGTAAGGCGACTCGATGAAGCCATACTCATTGATGCGCGCAAAGCAGCTCAGCGAGCTGATGAGGCCGATATTCGGGCCTTCCGGCGTCTCGATGGGGCAGATGCGGCCGTAGTGCGTCGGGTGCACGTCGCGCACCTCGAACCCGGCGCGCTCGCGCGAGAGGCCACCCGGACCGAGCGCCGACAGTCGGCGCTTGTGCGTGATCTCGGAGAGCGGGTTGGTCTGGTCCATGAATTGAGACAACTGAGACGAACCGAAGAACTCGCGAATGGCCGCCATGACCGGCTTGGCGTTGATCAGGTCGTGCGGCATGGCCGTGGAAAGCTCCTGATAGACGCTCATCTTCTCCTTGATGGCGCGTTCCATGCGCACCAGGCCGATGCGGAACTGGTTCTCCATCAGCTCGCCCACCGCGCGCACGCGGCGGTTGCCCAGGTGATCGATGTCGTCCACCATGCCCACGTTCTTGCGCAGCTTGAGCAGGTAGCGGATGGTGGCGTAGAAGTCCTCCGGCGTCAGGGTGCGGTGATCGAGCGGCGTGGCGTCCTGGTTCTCGTAAAGCTTGATGTTGAACTTGAGCCGGCCGACGCGCGAGAAGTCGTACTTGCGAGCGTCGAAGAACATGCCCTCAAAGAGCGCGGTGGCCGTATCCAGCGTGGGCGGATCGCCGGGGCGCAGCTTGCGGTAGATCTCGATCAGCGCCTCTTCAGGCTTGTGCACCGAGTCGCGCTTGAGCGTGTTGGTGATGATGTTGCCTACGTCGTCGCGGTCGGGGAAGAAGACCTCGAAGCTGGTGGCGCCGGAAGCCAGCACCTTGTGCAGGCGGTCGGCGGTGAGCTCCACGTTGGCTTCCACGATCACTTCGCCGGTGGAGGTATCGACCACGTCGGCCGCGGTGAGCGCGCCATCGAGTTCCGCGGCTTCCACCTCAATCTTGTCGATCGCCGCTGCGCGGATGGCCTTGAGCGCGTGGGGCGTGATCTTGCGCCCGGAGTGCGCGATCTCCTCGCCCCCGTGGACGACGGCGTGCGCGGGCTTGGCGCCCAGCAGATGGGTGCTCGCAGTCGCATCCTGAGGCACGGCCCAGAACAGTTTGCCGTCGGTGATGTGCAGCCGGTCGACGGTGTAGAAGGTCTTCAGGATCTCCTCGTCGGAGCGCAGGCCCAGCGCGCGCAGAAAGATCGTTCCCAGGAATTTGCGCTTGCGGTCGATGCGCACGTAGAGCGTGTTCTTCTGGTCGTACTCGAACTCCACCCACGAGCCACGGTAGGGAATGATCTTGCCCAGGAAGTAAGTCCGGTTGTTGGCGGTCTCGAAGAAGACGCCCGGCGAGCGGTGCAATTGGGAGACAATAACTCGTTCAGTCCCGTTGACGATGAAGGTGCCGTTCGGCGTCATCAGCGGAATATCGCCAAAGAAGACTTCCTGCTCCTTGATGTCGCGGATGGTCTTGTTGCCGGTCTCGGCGTCCTTGTCGTAGATGGTGAGGCGCACGGTGACCTTGAGCGGCGCGGAAAACGTCATGCCGCGCTCTTCGCACTCCTGCTGGTCGTACTTCAATTGCAAACTGACCGGGTCGCCGCACTTGTTGCAGAAGTCGGGCATGTTGCGGTTGTAGGTGCCGCACTTCTGGCAGAGCACGTCGCCGGGCAGGAAGGGATCGGTGATGACCATCGCCCCGCAATGCACGCAGGCCGTGCGCAGGTGATGCAGCCCTTTCAGGTGGCCGCACTTGCACTCCCAGTTGCCGATCGAGAAGTCCACAAAATCCAACTGCGAGATGCCGCGGAAATCGGTGATGGGGAAGACCGACACAAACACCGACTGCAGCCCCGAGTCGTCGCGCTCGTTGGGCAGCTTGTCCATCTGCAGGAAGCGCTCATAGGAACGGCGCTGAACTTCAATCAGGTTGGGAATCTGGGTTGCGGTGGGAATCTTTGAAAAATCGAGCCGGCTGCGGATCGCGCGCTTCTCGTTGGACATGATCGCTCCTGAGCCTCGTCGCTAAGGCGCCCTGGCAAGTTTCGGCCGGGGACCAGGCCGGCGTCCGAGTCTCATTGGCGCCGGCAGAATACGGTAAGAATTCGAAAAACCAGACTGGCAGACCTGAATATCCAGTCCCGATGCGATTCCGGCAGCCTGCGAAGCTGGTCTCAGGACTTGCCGGAGTACCCAGGTCAGGCGGGTACTTGGAAAACTGCGTCAATCGCGCGTGGCGGGCGTTGCCGGGCATCCGTCCAATCGGCTAGACTGCGCACAATTGGAGGAAGCGAGCGGTACGGTTCGATTCCCGTCAAAGGGAAAAGACCGCACGGGGAGGTTGTGCGCACAAGGCAGACGGGAGTGAAAAAGTCTCTTGTCTGTTACGAGCCGGTAGACACAGAAGGCCCGTGAAGACGCAATGCCTCACGAGCGCGGCCTATCGCCGGTGCCCCCATCCGAATTCTCTTGCCTTGTTCTCGCCGATCCCAATATTCGCTTCTGCCGCAACCCGCCAGCCACACTACGCTCATCAACGGCTGCCTGCCTGACCATCAAGCAAACCATTGACACTACGGCACTTAAATGCTTCGAGGTGTCCGCGGCCCGAGGGCTTGGCTCTACCCCGGCTCACGGACGCTTGCGTGCCACCCGACGACTACTCAAGCACGCGCCCACCAGCCCGGCCTCATTTCCGGCAAAAGCCGGAACGAGCCGGAAAGACGCGCAATCTTTATCGTAGCGCGTCCCGGACGTACTTGCAAGCTCCTTTGGCTTACTTGATCTCGACCGTGGCCACGCCTTCGAACTTCTTGCGGATGGCCTCGGCCTCTTCCTTGGTCGCGCTCTCCTTGATAGCCTTGGGAGCGCCGTCGACCAGATCCTTGGCTTCCTTCAGGCCGAGCGAGGTAACTTCCCGCACCGCCTTGATGGTGTTGATCTTATTGGCGCCGGCATCCTTAAGGATGACCTGGAACTCGGTCTTTTCTTCAACCACCGGAGCCGCCGCCGCGCCGCCGCCGGCCGCCACCGCCACCGGAGCCGCCGCCGCCGCTGAAACGCCAAGACGCTCTTCCAGCTTCTTGACCAGAGCCGCCGCCTCCAGCAGGCTCAACGAGACTATCTGCTCTTCCAACTGCGCTAAATCCGCCATGTTCTTCTCCCATCCGAACCGTTTGAATTTGTGTTTCCCCGGCTGCCGGCAAAAGCCTGAAGGTTTCCGATGCGCCAGACCCGCGCCCCTTCGCTTTGCTTGGCAACCAAAACCTGAAAGACAGCTTCTAGCTGCTAGCTTTTAGCTTCCAGCTCTTCCTTGCACATCCCTCACCATCAGCTCCAGCAGGAAAAAGCTAGGAGCTAGAGGCTAGGAGCTAGAAGCTCTGCGGCCTTCAGGCCGCAGCAAATTTCTCCTTCTCCACGCCCTGGCCCAGCACCACGGCCAGGTCGCGTCCCGTAGCATTGAGCACGGTAGCCAGCCGCTGCGCGGGCGCGTTGATGAGGAAGAGCAGCTTGGCGAAGATCTCTTCCTTGCCCGGCATGGTGGCCAGCGACTTGACTTCTTCCACATTGAGCAGCTTGCCGTCCACGATGCCCAGCTTGAAGTGGAACTCGGCGTTGTCGCCGGCCCACTTGGCAAAGACCTTGGCGAGGGCCACCGGATCGCCCGCCGTGAAGGCCACCGAATTCATGCCCTTGAGGCCCTTGAGCGCCGCCTCAACCGGCGTGCCCGAGCCCGAGATCGCGGCCAGCTTGTTCTTCACCACGCGGTACTTTCCGCCCGCCTCGCGGATCACCTTGCGCAGCTCGAAATCTTTGGCAACGGTGAGCTTGCTGAAGGTGCCGATGATGGCCGTCGTCGAGGTCTCCAGCTCCTTGGCCAGCAACCGGGTCTTTTCAATCTTCTTCGCTCTTGTAATCGCCATGTTGTGCTCCGCACAGTGATCAGTGAACAGTGGTCAGTGGTCAGTAATTCCCGAAACCCCGGCCTTCTCTGCTGCCCGCCAATCTCTTCTTCCGCCCATTGGGCGCTGGTTCGAATCTCTTTCTCAAAACTCCAGGCCAGATGCGATGTCGGCTTTCCCGCTGCGCCGACTGATCCCTGATCTCTGACCCCTGCTGTCAGTGCTTGCCCGCCGCGTCGGCAACCGCCGAATCGAGCGGGACGCCGGGACCCATGGTGGAGCTCAGCGTGACGCTTTTGATGTACTTGCCCTTGGCCGCCGAAGGCTTGGCGCGCACGATCGACGTGATGACCGTGGTGGCGTTGTCGATCAGCTTTTGCGGATCGAAACTGAGTTTGCCCACGGGAACGTGCACCAGGCTGGTCTTGTCGGCGCGAAACTCCACCTTGCCGGCCTTGATCTCTTTCACCGCCGCGGCCACGTCCATGGTCACGGTGCCGGTCTTGGGGTTGGGCATCAGGCCCTTGGGGCCAAGCACCTTGCCCAGCCGGCCCACCACCTTCATCATGTCCGGCGTGGCGATCAGCGCGTCGAAGGCGGTCCAGTTTTCTTTCTGGATCTTTTCAACCATCTCTTCGCCGCCCACAAAATCGGCGCCGGCGTCGGTGGCTTCCTTCTGGCGGTCGCCGCTGGCGATCACGGCCACGGTCTTGGTCTTGCCCAGCCCATGCGGCAGAACCACGGTGCCGCGGACCATCTGGTCGGCATGGCGCGTGTCCACGCCCAGGCGCATGGTCAGATCGACGGTCTCGTCGAACTTGGCGAATTTCACTTGCTTGAGGAGTGTCACTGCTTCAGGCAGCGGATACGCCGGCTTGCTGACAGCGGCGCGCGCCTTCGCAATATTCTTGCCTACGTGTGCCATTCTTCCCTCGTCTCCCACCGCATTTGCCAGCCCGCCCTGGTGCGGGAGTCCCATTCGGCCCGGCCTGCAACGGCAACCCGAAAAGCTGCCCGCGCGGCCAGCACCCAGGACCCAAAAGCCGTGGTGCTGATGACAGCCCGGAATTCTCCTCCGGGCACCTCTTTCAATCATAGCGAAGTGGCCGCTTGATTGCAAGCAGCGGGGCTCCGTCCAATCGGAGCAGCCCCATCTCCGCGCCGTAGGCGCATCGGTTGTCAGCCCCGGGTTTCAACGTGGGGTACGCGATCCCATTGAACCCGGAGTCCCGTAGGGACGGCGCTAATCGCACTCCGTCACTCGGAACCCGGGCCTTGCCTTTGTGTACACAATTGTGTTCATATATAAAAGTGCGCGATGGCCGAATCAGAGCTCGAGTTCGAGTGGGACGAAGCCAAGGCCCGAAGCAACCTGGAGAAGCACGGCGTCTCGTTTTTCACCGCTGTGGCGACTTTCCGCAACGAAAGGCTTGAGGCCATCGACGACCGCGAGAACTACGACGAAGTCCGTTGGATTGCATTGGGACGCGCCGGAACGGAGGTTTACCGTGTCATTTACACGTGGCGTGCCGAAAATCTTGTCCGCATCATCAGCGCCCAGAGGGCAAGCAAAGATGAAGAGGAAGCCTACTATCGTGAGATATACCCTCAGTGAGGTCGAGGCTCTTCGCGAACGCGGCGAAGATCCTACCCGCCGCAACGCACCGCGCGCTGAATCTCTGGGCGCAGACTTCTGGAAGTCCGCGCGCGTCGTCATGCCGGCGGGCAAGACTTCCGTTCACCTGCGCCTCGATCGCGATGTGGTCGAGTGGTTCAGGGCCCGCGGCAAAGGGCACCTGACGCGCATGAACGCCGTTCTGCGCGCTTACGTCGATGCGCAAAGGCGGAACGCGTGAAGACAAGTCCCCTCAGGTCCGCTGAACTATAGTTTGTTGCGTTTGCAATTTAGATCGCCGAAACTGGGTCTATGACTCGGTTCCCCCGCGGTCCCGCCCTCCTCTGTCTTTCGATCGCGCTCGCAGGCGCGATGTTCTTGAGCGGAGAGTCATCCAAAACCCAGGGGGACCTGGCCTACTCGAGCTTTCCCGGCCAGCCTGCTCCCTCCCAGGATCAGCTGACCACCCTGATCAACCAGGCTCGCTGGGATACGGCTCGGGCGGGTGACCGGAATCCGGATGGTCTGCGCCTGCGCTTTGAGAAGATCGAGGGCCCGGGAGCCCAGGGGACGGCTTCCGCGCGTTATCGCGTCTTTGCGGAGGGTGCTCCGGACAACAAGGTGTACGGGCTGACCCTTTGGGTGGTGGGGCAAAAACTGGTCCATGATCCCCGGGATCTTTACGTCAATGACCAGGGCCTGGTAATGACCCACAGGCCGCGTCCGGGGCAGGAGAATGCCCTCAAGACGCCGGGCGACGAGCTTGAACTGATGCCGGAGGCCGGCACAGCGGAGCCGGTCCGCTACATGCTCTCCAGCAAGGATGACGCGTTGTCGATCCTCGGCACCCTGGTACCTCATCCGGTGGTCGGGCAGGACCAGTCCTGCACGCTTGAGCTGCGCATTGCGGAGCCTCACGCGACGGCGGTCCTGCTTGTGGCCGAAGGCTTCCCGCCCGACACCGGGATTCCGCTGGTGCTGGAATCGGAGGGCGAGACCATCCACATGACCATGGCCGCCAATTCGAGCGGCCACGCGGAAGTGGCGGATTTTCCGACGGTGTCCGGCAAGGCGCACGGAACTCTGAAGGCCACCGCTGAAGGCTCCGATTGCCTTCCCTCGGCTCTTCTGCCCTGGAGCGCCGGCACCGTGGTTGAGAAAACTCCCTGACCGCTATTGCGCTTTCGGTAATTTTTCGTTTGCCGGGCCGGTTGGCCCGCCCCTCACAGTCCCCAGCCAAGCACGAGAATGATTGCCACAGGTCTCGCCGTTGAGGACTGGGAAGCGCGAACTCTCCTGCGCGGCGTTCGTACGCTCGCCGCCGCGGAGCTGTAGAATTCTGCGTTATGGCTGTGACCAACCGCTCTGTTCCTGTCGATACTGTGCTGCCGCAGGTGGTTTACCAAGACCTTGGCGAGGCCATTGTGTGGCTGACGCGGGCCTTTGGGTTTGAGGAATACTACCGCTATGGCGAGGGACCGAGCGGGGCGCAGATGCTGGCGGGAAACGCCGTGATCCAGGTGAGCCAGGCGAGGGACGGGAAGCGGTCGCCCCGGCAGCTCGGATTCGGGACGCAGTCGCTGACGATCTTTATAGAGGATGTGGACGGTCACTGCGCGCGGGCGAAGGCGGCGGGTGCAAAGATTTTCGAAGAGCCGCACGAGACCGGGTACGGGGAGTATCAGTATGGCGCCGAAGATCTGGATGGACATCCCTGGCTGTTCTCGCGCCACGCGAAGGACCGGAGCCCGGAGGAGTGGGGTGCGGTGGAGAAGACTGCCGGGCGCGCCGGCCTCGAAAATCCTCGCTAAACACAAATGCGGCGCTCCGGCTCTCCTTTTGGAGACCGGGGAGAGCAAACGGTCCGCGTTTTTCTAAAGTGTTGGTATAATCGGCTCCTCGATGGAACGCCCCGCCACGACGATGCTGCGCATCGGTTCCTGGCGCGTCAATCCGGCATCGGGCCAGATTTCACGGGATGGAGAGACCGCTCGGTTAGAGATGCGGACGATGCGGTTGCTCGTGTGTCTTGCCGAGCACGCCGGAGAAGTCGTGAGCATCGATGAGTTGCTCAATCAGGCGTGGTCCGGGGTGGCCGATTCACCCGACTCCGTTTACCAGGCGGTGACGTCGCTGCGCCGGCTGCTCGGCGACGACCCCAGGCAACCCACCTACATCGAGACCGTACCGCGGCTCGGGTACCGCTTGCTGGCAGCGGTCAGTCCCTGGCCGGAGCCGGCCAGTCAGGAGCCGGCCAGACAGGAAAGTTCCAGCGCGAATCCATCCAGTCCGGATCCATTCAGTCATAATCCAGTTGTCGCGGAAGAGGCCGCTTCGAGCCAGCCGGCCGCGCCTGCGGACGCTTCGCCTGCACCGGACGGCGAGCACCCGTCCACGGCGGCCAACGACGGGCCGGCGCCCCCAGCCGCACCGGCGGCGCAGCGCTTCCCATGGGTCGACGTGGCCGCCGCGCTGGGTCTCGCGCTGACCATCGCTTTTGTGGCATTTCTGTTTCACAGCAAGGCCGCGAACAACAATCGCCCCGCCGCACCGGCTCCGGCGCCGCAGCCCGTGGAGTCCATCGCCGTGCTGCCGCTTCTCGACCTGACCGAAGAGATGAACGAGGAGCCCTTTGCCGACGGCATGACCGAAGAGCTGATCGACCGGCTCGGCAAGGTCCCAGGGCTTCGCGTAGCGGCTCCCACGTCTTCGTTCGATTTCAAGGGCAAGCAGGTGCCCGTGGCCGAGATTGCCAAGTCGCTGGGCGTGGTCTATGTGCTCGAAGGAAGCGTGCGCAAGTCAGGCGACCGGCTTCGCGTGGCGGTGCAGTTGATTCGCGCCGGCAACGGGTATGTTGTCTGGTCGGAGACCTACGACCGGCCGTTCCACGAGATCCTCATGGTCCAGGACGACATCGCCGGCGCAGTCGCGAAGGCGTTGCGCGAATCGCCGGAATTCCAGGCGCACTAGACTCTCACCGCGCAGCTCCCCGCGCTTCGCGTGAGGCCGCGAAAGGTTTTTTTGTAACGATTTGTGCGTTCCGCTTACTATTGGGACGGGATAGGTCTGAAGCAAGCTTGGCGATCGACCATGCCAAACCGCACGTGGACGAATTCGAACGTCTCCCGTCGAGGTTGCGCGCGCAGCTTCGGACTGCTTCCGCTGGCCCTCTTTCTTTCTGCCTTCAGCGCCGCCGCACAACCAGCCGGGCCGCAATTGGCCCTGGACTCGGTCAACGTGCGCCAGGAGGGCGTGGTCAGCTTTTCCACCCTCGCTCTGGGCACGGAGGCCCGTTCCGATTTTCCCGCGCCGCAATTTCTGCTCGGGCAAACGGAGGATCAGGCCTTCCGGCTGTGCATCGACCTGGCCAGCATCCAGCAGATCCGCTTCAACGCGTTCACTTTCACCGCCTATCTGGTGAATGGTAAAGCAACGGCAGAAGCCTACAAGTATCAGGTCACCGGAAACCCGGCGGGATTGTTCCGCGATTCACCCGTGAGGGTCCTGTTTCACGTGAAGGCTGATTCGAATGACCTTCCGGGGTCGATCCTGATGCCGGTGTACAACGCCGCGGCGGGCGACCTGCTGGCGGTGGAGAAGCAAGCCGAGCCGGCCCACGTGAGCGTCTCCGGCTCCACGCCGCTCCAGGTGGGGCTGAGCAATGTCGCCGACACGCTGCCGATCCAAGTGACGGGCGTTGAAGTGAGTGAAGGTTGTCCGAAGTGCTGGACGCGCGTCGCTTCCACGGTAGATGAGCAGAATCCCCTCACCGTGGATCCGGGAACGAGCGCGGCCCTCCCACTGAGTCTCTCTCCCAACACCATCCCGGCGCTGCTCGAAGGCGCTCTGGCCATCAAGTCGGACGTGCCGCACGACACGCTCGCCTTGACGGTGACGTATCACACGGTGCCGGGAGGAACCGACCGGCGGCAGACCATCCTGGCCAACGTCCGCTTCGGGCCTGGCCTGCTTGGCCTGGCGCTGGCGCTCTGCGGCGGCGTCGCGCTGGGCCTTTCGGCAAAATATCTGCTCACCGGCAGGCTGGGCAAGGATGACGAGCGCGCGGTGCACGCGATTCTCTCCGCGCTGGTGCTGGGCATGATCGCCGAGTTTATCGGCATCATGCTCACCGCTTATGGCAACTCGAGGCTTGTCCTCTTCGGACTGGACATCGATCCGCGGCAGCTCTTCCCGGCTTTCGTTCTCGCCATGCTGGTGAGCGGAGGCACGGCGGTGACGGAGTGGGTGAAGGACCTTTTCGCAAAAAAATCATGAGAACACGCGGCCCGCATCCTCGAATCCGGCTCTCGCATCCCGGCAGTCTCTGCGCCGCGGTTCTGGTTCTGGCGCTTGCTTCTCCGGCCGGCGCCGGCGCAGGCCTTACGCCGATTGAGCGCCCCATCATGATGGACAGCAACGGGCCCGGCTCCGAGTTGTACGTGCTCGACGATTCAGGCGCGCTTCACGCCTTCCGTCTTGCGGAGAACGGTCTTTCGGAATACGCCCGGGTCTCGGTGCCGCAGGGATTTGCCGCGGCGGATATGTCGTTCCTGCGCTCGCAGATGCCGGCCTCGGTGATGATCGCCGGAAACCAGGCGGGCCGCGGCCTGGTGCTGCGGCTCTCTCTCGATGGCCGGCCGCTCAAGAGCTGGGGATTCCAGAACGTTTGCTCGGGAGTCGATTCGGGCGCGGCCGGCCGTTCCGCCTATGTGGCTACCTCCGATTCGAATGAGCTTTACCGCCTCGATCCGCAAGGGCCGCACGTCACTCTGGTGGCGCACATCCCCGATGCCACCAAGCTGGGCCCGGTCGCCTTCGATGAAGCGGGCCAAAAGGTCTACGTGGCAGACGTGGCCAGCGGCAGAGTCTATCAATATTCGATTGCCGCCAGGAGTTCGAAGGTCTTCGTAACTCATCTCAGCGCCCCCACCGCGCTGGCCTTTGAAGCGGAGACGAATCGTCTCTTCATCGCCGACCCCGGACAGCGGGCCATCCTCACCGTCGACACCCGCGCCGCCAAACCGGTGGCCGTTCCCTTTGCCTCCCACCCGCTCAAGGCTCCCTATGGAATGACCCTGGTCTCCGCAGGACGTGTGGCCGTGGCGGATTATCGCGCCAATGCGATCTTCATTTTCTCCGGCAGCGGCTCGCTGCTTTTTCGTTATCCCGCGGGGCAATGACCGGTTTCCGGCGATAGCGGCCCAGGGCGGGATTGCGGCCTATACTGGGAACGCCGGCCGGAACGGCTTGCGCGCCGGCCTGAATTCTTATGACCCCGATCAGCCGACGCAGATTTCTCACTACCGCCGCATTCTCGCTCGCCGCAACCCGCCTTCGCGCACAAAACCAGCCTGCAACGCCGGTCACTCTCAAGCTGCCCGTTGGGGCTACCGGCGCGCGGATGCCGGCCGACTTTGTCGGCCTGTCCTACGAGGTCGAGCAGCTCGCCGATCCCAGCTTCTTTTCAGGCGCCAATGCCGGGCTGATCGGGCAGTTCCGCGCGCTCAGCCCGAGCGGCGTGCTGCGGCTGGGCGGCAATACCAGCGAGTTTGCCTACTGGAGGGAGACGCCCAACTCTCCGGAACCCGCGCATCCAGCCACGCGCGAGGTGATGGGCGAGCCCAAACCCGAGTACTACGCCGTGACCGGCGAGGCGGTGCGCAACCTGGCGGATTTTCTGAAGAATGCCGGCTGGACCTGCCTCTACGGCATCGGCATGGGGACCAATACGCCGGAGCGCGCTGCCGAGGAAGCGGTCTTCGTTCACCGGACCCTCGGACCCAGCCTGCAATACTTCCAGATCGGCAACGAGGTGGACCTGTTCGGCCGCCACCTGCGCGATCCGAAGACCTGGTCGGCGCAAACCTATCTCGACGAATGGCTCACGCTCGCACGCGCCATCAGCGCGCGCGTGCCGGATGCGACGTTCGGCATGCCGGACGTGGCCAGCAATGTCGCGTGGCTGACCGAGATCGCCGACCTGTGGCCCTCGATCGGGAATCCGCCGCGCGTGACCACCCTCACGCACCATCACTACTTCGGCGGGCCGGCCACCAATCCCGAAGTCAATATTCCCAACCTGCTGAAGGCCGCAACCATGGCCAAGGTTGAGAAGACCGCGGACATCGCGAACGCCGCGGCCGGCAAGATGGGCCTGCGCGTGCGCATGACCGAAGGCAACACCTGCTATCGCGGAGGCAAGCCGGGCGTTTCGGACGTCTTTGCGGCCGCGCTGTGGGCCGCCGACTACTCGCTGGTGCTGGCCAGCAACAACTACTCCGGCATCAACCTGCACGGCGGCACGGGCAAGTCGGTGGCCAACTCGGTGGGCGGATTTCTGCCCGGCGACGTGATGCTGAAAGACCAGGGCGACACCGCGGAGCAGATCGCGGCGCATCCTCACCCTTTTTACACGCCTATTGCGACCTTCGGGGTGGAGTACGCGCTGCAGCCGGTTGGTTACGGGCTCCGGTTCGCCGGGTCGCTGAGCGGCGGCTCGTTCGTCAAGGCGGATTTGTCCGCGCAACTGCTGGCGGCGGGAGTCGACGCGTCGGCTTACGCGGCCGGACTCCCGGATGGGCGCACATCCGTCATCGTCCTGAACAAGGACGCGGAAAAGGATCTGGAGCTTACCCTGGACTTTGGAGCGGAGAGATCGGGAAAAGTGGAAATTGAGACCCTCACGGCGCCCGCTCTGGACAGCCGCGAGGCGCACATGACCCGCTCTGCCGCACGCGGCCGTCTCAAGCATGGCAGCTTCACCGTGGCCGTCCCGCGCTCGAGCGGTCTTCGGCTGACCGCGGGCTGAGCCGCGCTGCCGCGGGACATTCATGTGGTTTCGGTTCGAATTGAACGCCGAATGCGTCTAATTCCCGTCATGAAAGGGACAACTGATCACATTCCCTGCCCATCGAACCGTCCAGGCTGCGTAGGATTAAGGAGTCGTGCGCCTTTTACCGGCGATAGAAAAGCCAATCGGGAAACGGAGATTTCAGCGTGAAAAGCGATCGGATTTTGCCTTTGCGGATTCTCTTTTTGTTGCCGCTGATCGGGACGGTGATGCCTTGCATGCGCGCGAGCGCAGCCACGCCAGCCGCGGCGGCTCCGCAGCCGGCGCCGGCCTCATCGGCGGAGAATGTGACGCGGGCTACGCTCGCCAACGGGGCGCAGGTGGTGATTATCCGCAGCACGCTGGCGCCGGTAGCCACCGTGGAGGCGAACTTCATGGTGGGCGGGAACGAGACGCCGGATGGATTTCCGGGGATGGCGCATGCCCAGGAGCACATGGCGTTCCGTGGCTGCGCGGGGATGACGGCCGACCAGACGGCGGCCATCTTTGCGCTGCTGGGCGGGGAAAACAACGCCGACACGCAGCAGGACATCACGCAGTACTTCGAGACAGTTCCCGCGGCGGACGTGAATGTGGCGCTGGAGGCGCAGGCCGCCTGCCTGAAAGGCGTCGACGATTCGCAGGCGGAGTGGGACCAGGAGCGCGGAGCCATTGAGCAGGAAGTGCAGCGCGACTTGTCGAACCCCACTTACAAGTTCATCAACCGCATGAATGGGGCGCTGTTTGCGGGCACGCCGTACGCGCACGATCCGCTGGGCACCAAGGCCTCGTTCGACACAACCACTGGCCCGATGCTGAAGGATTTTTACGACAAGTGGTACTCGCCGTCGAACATGATTTTGCTGGTGGTGGGCGACGTAGATCCGGCGGCCACGCTGGCCCGGATCAAAGAGCTGTTCAGCGGCATTCCCAGCCATCCGCTCCCGGCAAAGCCGGCGATTGAAATGCAGCCCTTCCAATCCGAGACCTTCTCGATCGACAGCAACCTACCTTACGTAGTGGGCTTCATCGCGTACCGGTTCCCGGGCACCGACTCGCCCGACTACGCGGCGGCGCAGATACTGGCCGACGTGCTGGCCAGCCAGCGCGCGGACCTGTATGGGATGGTGCCGGCGGGCAAGGCGCTGATTGCGGAGTTCGGCATGGCGGAGACTTACCACAAGGCGAGCGTTGGGTACGGGGCGGTGGCCTTGCCGGCAAGCGCCGACGCCACCGGCGCGATCGAGGAGATGCGCGGGATTCTGAACCATTATGCGTCGAACGGCGTGCCGCAGGACCTGGTGGACGCGGCCAAACGCAGCGAGATTGCGCAGGCCGAGTTCCAGCGCAACTCCATTCCGGGGCTGGCCGAGGTCTGGTCAGAGGCTCTGGCCTCAGAAGGCCGCAACTCTCCCGAGGAAGACATCGACGCCATCCGCAAAGTGACGCTGGCCGACGTGAACCGCGTGGCCAGGCAGTATTTGCTGAACGCGAGCACCGTTACCTCCACGCTGAAGCCGGTGAACGGCGGCGGGCCGGTGGCGGAAAAGGGGTTTGGCGGCAGCGAGACGGTAACTTCGGCTCCCACCAAGCCGGTTGTCTTGCCGGCCTGGGCCGCGGGACCGCTCGAGAAGCTGCAGCCGCCGGGCAGTTACCTTGCGGTCTCCGACACCCGGCTGCCCAACGGAATTCGCCTGATCGTGCGCACCGATACGACCAGCCCCACCATTACTCTCACCGGGTCGGTGAAGCACAACGGCGATCTCCAAACCCCAGCCGGCGAAGAAGGACTTTCCGGCGTACTGGACAGGCTCTATTCCTACGGCACCCAGAGCCTGGACCGGCTGGCGTTTCAAAAGGCGCTGGACGACATTGCCGCCAACGAGAACGCGGGATACGATTTCTCGCTCAGTGTGTTGAAGGAATATTTTTCGCGCGGCGTCGAACTGCTGGCCGACAACGAGCTGCACCCCGCGCTGCCCGAGAATGCATTCCAGATCACGCGGCAGCAGACGGCCCAGTTTGTGGCCGGAAATCTGAAGAGCCCAGGGTACCGCACCGCGCGCGCACTCGAAATGGGACTGGTTCCCGCCGGCGACCCGGTGCTGCGCGAGACCACGCCGGATACGGTGAGCAAGCTGACGCTGGCCGAGGTAAAGCAATTCCACGATGCCACGGTGCGGCCGGACCTGACCACGATTGTGGTCATCGGCGACGTGACCGCGGACGAGGCCCGGGCGGTGATCGAGAAATGGTTCGGGAACTGGAAGGCATCCGGTCCCAAGCCTGAAACCGATCTGCCCCCAATTCGTGTGAACCTGGCATCGGCGGCCAACGTGCCCGATCCGGAAGCCGTACAGGACCAGGTGACGCTCGCCGAACAGCTTGCCCTCAATCGCTTCGATCCCGATTACTATCCCTTGCAGCTCGGCAACCACGTTCTCGGCGGCGGCTTTTACGCCACGCGCCTGTATCACGATCTGCGCCAGGTGAACGGATACGTGTACAACGTGGACGTAAGCCTGAACGCGACCAGGAGCCGGGCCACGTACAGTGTCGATTACGGCTGTGATCCGCAGAACGTGTCGAAGGCGCGGGCGCTGATCGTGAAGGACCTTGACCAGATGCGCACCGAAGACGTGTCGGAGAGCGAACTGCACCAGGCCAAGGCGCTGCTGCTGCGCCAGATTCCGCTCAGCAGCGCGAGCGAAGACGCGCTGGCGCACGGCCTGCTGGGGCGCGCCGTGATGGGCCTGCCGCTCGATGAGCCGGTGGTGGCGGCGCGGAAGTATCTTGAGCTCAGCGCCGATGACGTGAAGAAGGCCTTCGCCAGGCAGCTGCGCACCGACAACCTGGTGCAGGTGGTGCGGGGGCCGGCGCCGCAATAATCGAAGCAGGCTTTTATTTCAATCTGGGCCGCGGCGGCGGGTCCTCCGGTCGCCGCATCCACGGGTAGTGTGCGCCGCGGGAGCGAATGCGAAAGATATGGCGAGCCGTGCGCTCGAACGTATATTCTTTTCTGACCTGCTCACAACAACGCAGATCCCGGGCTGGGTCAATCCCCGATTCAATCCGGGAATCCCTCGGAGGTCCCATGGCGTACACCAACGCGGTCATCGACATTTCGCATCACAACACGGCAGTCAACATGGGCAACGCTCAGCAAGCGGGCATGGTGGGAATCATTCACAAAGCAACACAGGGAATCTCATACAGCGATCCAACCTATCAGAATCACGTCCAGCTGGCTCAGGGGCTCGGGCTCTTGTGGGGCGCCTATCACTTCGGCACCGGCGATGACGGCATCGGTCAAGCCGACTTCTTCCTGAAGACGGTGCAACCGGCCGCGGGCACCCTTCTGGTTCTCGACTTCGAATCCAACACCGCCGGTTCGACCATGTCGCTCCAGGGAGCAAGAGACTTCGTCACCCACATTCAGGCGGTGACGGGAATCTGGCCCGGCCTCTACGGGGGATCGTATTTGAAGGAGCAACTGGGAAGCCAGTCCGATCCGATTCTGCAGAATTGCTGGCTCTGGCTGGCGCAATATGGACCGACTGCCGTTCTGCCTCCGGGATGGGCGAACTGGACGCTGTGGCAATATACCGACGGGCATATTGTGACCGACCCGAATCCGATTCCGGGCATCAGCCCCTGCGATCGCGATTATTACAACGACACCCAGGCCAACTTGCAGGCCAAATGGGCAGCGGGAAGCCTGGCCTGAGCTTTATCGGCATCGGGGGCGGGCGCGGCGCAATTTCAGTCTTTTCACCGGCGGCCCTTTTATGGCATGCTTGCACCCATGGGAAACAAAGACAGAGGCAAGAAAGAAACCAAGAAGGCGCCGAAACCCAAACCCAAAGTAGAGCCTGGACGCAGGCGCGAAGTGTTCACGCCGGCCGCGGCTCCGCCGAAGTAGAAACCTTCCACCTGAACGCCGCGCCGCCAGACGCAGAAAGGCCCTCCCTGCCCACAGCGATTCCACAATTGCTGTACATCGAAGCGCCGAATTCTGAGTGGGTTTTTCATTAAGAAAAACCCACCTCGCACGACTCCGGAAAGGGCACGTGAATTGTGGAATCGCTCTAGGGAGGGCCTTTCTATTGTTGCTTGAAAGAGGAATTATGCGACCACTTCAATGCCCATGGAGCGGGCCGTGCCCTTGATGCTCTTGATGGCCGACTCGACTGAAGCCGCGTTCAGGTCGGGCATCTTTTGGGTGGCGATCTCGCGGACCTGCTTTTCAGTCACTTTGCCGATTTTTTCCTTGTTGGGCGTGCCGGAGCCTTTGGCGATGCCTGCGGCCTTCTTGAGCAGCACCGCGGCCGGAGGCGTCTTGGTGACGAAGCTGAAGGTGCGGTCGCCGTAGACGGTGATGACGACCGGAATGATGAGGCCGGCCATCTCTTTGTTCTGCGTGCGCGCGTTGAACTGCTTGCAGAACTCCATGATGTTGACCTGCGCTTGACCCAGCGCGGGCCCCACCGGTGGAGCGGGCGTGGCCTTGCCGGCCTCGATCTGCAGTTTGACGTAACCGTTAATTTTCTTTGGAGGTGCCATCGGGTTCCTTCAGAACCAGCTTCCAGCTTCTAGCCGCTAGCTGCCAGCTCTTTTTCCTTCAATTGATTTTGACGTCGCAGCTTTCGGCTTTGCCCCAACCAGCGCCCGCTAGAAAGAATCGCCGGCTAGAAGCTAGAGGCTGGAAGCTAGAAGCTGCTACTCAATCTTTTCCACTTTGCCGAACTCCAGTTCGACCGGCGTGGAGCGTCCGAAGATGGTCACCATGACCTTGAGCGTCTCGCGATCTTCGTTGATTTCGTCCACTACGCCGTTGAAGTTGGCGAACGGTCCATCGGTGATGCGGACCTGCTCGCTCTTTTCAAACTTGATCTTCATCCGCGGCTTGTCTTTGGAGGTTTCGGAACGGAAGAGGATCGAGCTCACCTCTTCTTCCGAGAGCGCCACCGGCTTGTCGCCGGTGCCCAGAAAGCCGGTCACCTTGGGCGTGTCCTTGAGGACGTGCCACAGGTTGTTATCGAGTTCCATCTCCACCAGCACGTAGCCGGGCAGGAACACCCGCTCCACGGTGCGCTTTTTGCCGTTGACGATTTCGGTCACCGGCTCGGTGGGAATCATCACCCGGCCGACCCGGTCTTTGAGACCGAAGGCCTGCACGCGGCTTTCGATGGACTCGCGCACCTTGCGCTCGAAGCCCGAATAGGCGTGAAGGATATACCACCTGAATCGCTCGTTGCGCTCCGGTTGCGGCTCAGGTTCGGGCTGCCCCGGGACTGGTTCGAATTCTTCTGCCATTCTGTTCTCGTTTCCGGACTGCGGCGACTCGAGAAAATCCGGAGCCGCGCCGATTTTCAAGCTCATCTCTTCCGGCGGTCCGCCGCAGCGAACCGCGCTCGCATTTCCCGCAGGCGCGCCGGGAGGCCCTCAGTCAGCTCTATTGCATTCCGCCCAGCTTGCCGAGCAGTTTGTCCATGCCTACCCTGAAGACCCAGTCCGTCACAAAGAAGAAGACCCCAAAGATGAAGACCGCGACAATCACCACGCCGGTCGTGACCCGCACCTCTTTGGGCGATGGCGCCACCACTTTGCGCATCTCCGCGCGAACATCGCTCAGGAAGCGGGTTAAGTCGGTCCAAATGCCCATCGCGTTGCCCCCGAACTCTGACAGGGCGCCCGGCTCCTGCCGCTTGGCGGAACGCTCGTCGCCTTTATCGATTGCTGTCTTCGTTGCCATACTTCCCTTCCAATTCATGCGCCCGGCGCCATCCCGGCCGCGCCCTTAGAAACAGTTTCCAGTTTCTTCTCAATCCTCCGCGAAGTCCATCATCGCGATGGAAAGCGAACAGCTAAAAGCTGGAGGCCAGTAGCTGCCTTGCAATCTGGCAGGGGCGGAGGGATTCGAACCCCCAAGTTCGGTTTTGGAGACCGACAGTTTAACCGTTGAGCTTACGCCCCTAAGAAACAGCTTTTAGCTTTCAGCCTTTAGCCTCCAGCTTGGTTGTGGAGGAACTCAATTTTCGGTTCCCCCGATGCAAGAGCTGGAAGCTAAAAGCTAGCAGCTAAGAGCTGTCCTACTTCGATTCCTTGTGCGGCGTGTGCTTGCGGCAGCGGTTACAGAACTTCTTGAACTCGAGACGGCCGGTGGTCGTCTTCTTGTTCTTGGTCGTCGAGTAATTCCGCTCCTTGCACTCGGTGCACTGCAATGTGATAATTTCCCGCATTTCAATTCCCTTCAGTGGTCAGGGATCAGAGATCAGGGATCAGTTTCTACTTGCCCGGTTCGCTTTTTGCTTTCGCCCGAAGCGTTGCTGTTCCCTGTTCCCTTGTTCCCTCGTTCCCTTGTTCCCTTGTTCCCTGTTACTTCACAATCTCCGAGATCGTGCCCGCGCCCACCGTG
The DNA here is from genome assembly GCA_963770555.1 of uncultured Acidobacteriaceae bacterium. Classification (GTDB taxonomy): domain Bacteria; phylum Acidobacteriota; class Terriglobia; order Terriglobales; family Acidobacteriaceae; genus Telmatobacter. The sequence goes on along the minus strand of CAVYQC010000004.1, from coordinate 752,068 downwards.
CGCCCGCCTTCGCGGATGGCAAAACGCAGGCCCTTTTCGAGCGCCACCGGCGTGATCAGCTCCACCTGCAGCGATACGTTGTCGCCCGGCATCACCATCTCCACCCCTTCGGGCAGCTCCGCCACTCCGGTCACGTCCGTGGTGCGGAAGTAAAACTGCGGCCGGTAGCCCTTGAAGAACGGCGTGTGCCGCCCGCCCTCTTCCTTCGACAGCACATACACTTCGCCCTTGAACACCGTGTGCGGCGTGATCGAGCCGGTTTTCGCCAGCACCATCCCCCGCTCCACGTCCTCCTTGGGAATGCCGCGCAGAAGCAAACCCGCGTTGTCCCCGGCCAGGCCCTCGTCCAACTGCTTCTTGAACATCTCCACGCCGGTCACCACCGTCTTTCTGGTCTCGCGGAAGCCGACAATCTCCGTCTCCTCGCCCACCTTCACCTTGCCCCGCTCGATGCGCCCCGTCACCACCGTCCCCCGTCCGGAGATCGAAAATATATCCTCGATCGGCATCAGGAAGGGCAGATCCACCGCGCGGTCCGGACGCGGCACGTACTTGTCCACCGCTTCCATCAGCTCGTCGATCTTGGCTTCCCACTGCGGCTCCCCGTTCAACGCGCCCAAAGCCGAGCCCCGGATCACCGGCACGTCGTCGCCCGGAAACTGGTACTTCGACAACAGCTCGCGCACTTCCATCTCCACCAGGTCGATCAGCTCCAGATCTTCCACCGCGTCGCACTTGTTCAGAAACACCACGATGCAGGGCACCCCCACCTGGCGGGCCAAGAGCACGTGCTCCTTGGTCTGCGGCATGGGGCCGTCGGTGGCCGCGACTACCAGAATCGCCCCGTCCATCTGCGCCGCACCGGTGATCATGTTCTTGATGTAGTCGGCGTGCCCTGGGCAATCCACGTGCGCATAGTGACGGTTGGCGGTCTCGTACTCCACGTGCGCCGTGGCGATGGTAATGCCCCGCTCCCGCTCTTCCGGCGCGTTGTCGATCGAATCGAACGAGCGAAACACAATCTTCGGATTATGCTTCTGCAACACCTTGGTGATGGCCGCCGTCAACGTCGTCTTGCCGTGATCGATGTGCCCGATCGTGCCCACGTTCACGTGCGGCTTGGAACGATCAAATTTTTCCTTCGCCATAAAAGTCCTGAATCCCTTTCGTAGCTTGTACTGCCCGTTGCCAACCGGGGCGCCGGCGTTCCGGCTCCAGCCCCAAAAACCAGTGATCAGTGGACAGTGATCAGTGATCAGTGATCAGTGATCCGTTGCATCCAGCTCGGTCATAGCCGGTCGGATTCTCCACTCCGATCCCGGCTGACCACTGTTCTCTGTCCACTCGTCTTTCAGTAATACGCGTACGCCCTGAAATACCTCTGCCGCAACTCGAGCGGCACTTTTTCCACCAGCCGCAGATACCGCTCGCGCGTCAATCCTTGATCCGATATGGGCAGCGCCGCGTAGAGTTCCGGCGCTTCCTTGCCCAGCAGCCCGCGCTTGAGAATGCCCTCGTAATCCCGCACCCGAAGGCCGGCCCGCTTGACGCGATTCAGAAATACCTCCACGTCCCGCGCATCGAAGGCCGCATCGATCAGCGCGTGCAGCCGCGCATATCCCCGCTCATCGCGAACCGCTATTGCTGCCTGCTCGAACATCTTCCCTTACCCTCACCTGAGCTTTCAGCCGTCAGCCTTCAGCTTCATCCTGCTCGCGCTCGCCTCAACGCTCACCCATCCACCGGACCATCTGATCCCTGACCCCTGATCTCTGATCCCTGCATTTCTGGAGCGGGAGACGGGGATCGAACCCGCGACCAACAGCTTGGAAGGCTGTGACTCTACCACTGAGTTACTCCCGCCCGAAGAGCAGTTGTCAGGGGTCAGGGATCAGTTTGTTCTTGCAGATGGAAGCCGATTCGATTTCCTCGCCACGGTCCGATCTGACCCCTGATCCCTGTTCCCTGCATCTCTGGAGCTGATGACCAGGATTGAACTGGTGACCTCTCCCTTACCAAGGGAGTGCTCTACCAACTGAGCTACATCAGCCCTCAAAACCAGCTATCGGCTTTTAGCTATCAGCTTTCAGCTTCATACCGCAGGTGCGAGGCGCATTGGCCCAATCTGCTGCCATCCAAGCTGAGAACGAATAGCTGAGAGCTAAGAGCCGCTCTTTTCACCGCCGCGGCGGATTCTCTCCGCCTGGCGGGCCAATACCGTGCGCAACGCGAAACCGCCGATGATAATGAGCGGAACCAGCCTCAACTCCACCGGCTTGCCCCAAACGAGGAATTTGCCCGCGTCCATCGTGTACCAAACCAGAACCGCCAAAACCGCGTACAGCGCAAGTGCAATCCAGTACTTCTTCTCGAACTCCGCGCCGCTGCTATGAAGCCCCTTCGCTGCGCGGTCCAGGTTGGTACCTTCGATGCTCATCCAGCCTCACCGCGCCACCTGATCCCTGACCCCTGATCTCTGAAGTGGTGCACAGGGGAGGATTCGAACCTCCGTAGCTCGCAAGGAGCGGCAGATTTACAGTCTGCTGCCATTAACCGCTCGGCCACCTGTGCATAACCACCCCAACAAGCAAAAGCCGCTTGTCAGGACCCCAATCCAATCACCCCGCCGACAAAGAACTGTCAGCGGGAACCCGATTCAATCACCCAACCCTGTCTCCGCTCCACCCAAAAGCCCTTCTGCGCATTACACCTCTTCCGGAGAACTTCCGGTATGGCGGACCCTGCACCTGAAGTGGGATCACCGCGGAGGACAGACCCGGCGCCAGAAAACTCTTCGCCGGTCCAATTCTTACCGTTTCGGGAGCCGTCGCGGCCTCCTTGCGTGGAGCTGGCGAAGGGATTTGAACCCCCGACCCTCTGATTACAAATCAGATGCTCTACCAGCTGAGCTACGCCAGCTCAAAAACCACACCGGAAACCGTTCCGGAGCCCCGAAGTACGTACGGGCACACGACCACTGCGCACGCACCACGGCACAGAGATAAAGGTTAGCATACCGCTCCGGGCGGAGCAAACCATGGCGCGGAAACGTTGGCCGATGCCGGCCACTTCGATCACCGAGGAAACGTGGACCCGTCGCACCGGCAGCGCGCCTTCAAATGAAAGCGAATCGTGCGGGCCCATCGCTCGATGGGCCCCGGCTGCGGCGAAGATTTGCCTTGACAGAACTCCGATGGCAGAGGAATCTGCTACTTAGATCATTCACCCCAGGGGATCATATGAAAATGTATCGAGTTCTCCCTACCTCTCTGGCCGGGCTGGTCTTCCTCACAGGAGGTCTCACTGTTGCGGTCCATCCCCAGGCTGCCCCGGCAGCTCAAGCGGCCCCGGCGCCGCCGGCTCCCACAGGGCGCAGGCCGCGCGTCGCGGTAATGGACTTCGACTACGGTACGGTGCAGACTACCGTGGCTGCAGTGTTCGGCACCAACGTGGACATCGGCAAAGGCATCGAGCAGATGCTGGTTACCGACATGGTGAAGGACGGCAATTTCTCGGTGATCGAGCGCGCCGCCCTGGACAAGGTTCTGAACGAGCAGAACTTCTCCAATTCCAATCGCGCCGACCCCAACAGCGCCGCCAAGATCGGCAAGCTGCTGGGCGTGGATGCCATCGTCACCGGCACCATTACGGAGTTCGGCAACGAGACCAAGAACCAGGGCCTGGGCGGCGGCGGCGGCAGTGGCTGGACGGGCGCCATCGCCGGCTTCCATCACTCCAAGTCGAACTCCAACGTGGCCATCACGGCCCGCATCATCAACATCGATACCGGCGAAATCATGGCCGTAGCCGACGGCAAGGGCACCTCGTCGCGATCCAGCACCGGCGTGGGCGGAGGCGGCGGCAACTGGAACGGCCATGGCGGCGGCGCGGTGGATTTCGGCTCCAGCGACTTTCAGAACACCATCATTGGCGAAGCCACCAAGGCGGCCGTCGATCAACTCGCCGCCAATCTCGATACTCAGTCGGCCAAGGTGCCGGTGCGCACCATCGTCGTAGAGGGAGTGGTGGCCGCGGTGGATAGCGGCCAGGTCATCCTCAACGTGGGCGCAAAAGCCGGCATCAAGGTCGGCGACCAGTTCAACGTGATGCGCGTAACCAGGGAGATCAAGGACCCGACTACCGGCTCGGTGCTGCGCAGGCTCACCACCACTGTGGGTGTCGTAAGGGCCACCGACGTCGACGATATCTCCGCGATTTGCTCGCCGGTCTCGGGCACGGATTTCAAGGTCGGCGACGTCATCAAGACCGTGACGCAGTAGCCGCTTCGCGCGGGAAACCAAACGCCCTCCCGCGGGAGGGCGTTCTTGTGCAACAAAGACAGGATTCAGGGTTCAGGAATCTGCGCCTCGCTAGCGGCCGCCCAGGAACCGCTCCAGCGTCTCGAGCTCGTGGTTGGCGTGGTCCATGTAGTCTCTGGCCATCTCCAGGTCGTGGTCGTTGAGGGCGCGGTCCGCTTCGCGCAAGTTGTTATTCAACCTGTTCAGCGCTCCCACCATATCGCCGCGCATGTCGTAGCCCTGCGATTGCTGCTGGCGGCGAAGCTGCTCCACGCCGCTGCGCACCGTGTCCGCGCGCGCGTCCAGATCCATATAGCGGTTGCGCGCCCGGTGCAGCTCTTCGGGCGTAGGCCCCGCGGGCGCGGGAGGCGCGACGGGAACCGGCGCCGGCGCGGCTTCGTCCACCGGCGGCTCCGGAGCAACCTTCTTCGGCGGCTCAGGCGCAGAATTGGCAGCCGCTCCCGAAGAAGCAGGGGCAGTGGAGGTACCGGTCTTTGTCGGAGCGGGGGTTGTAGCCGGGTTCGCAGCAGGTGTTGCCGCGGACGGCGAACTGGGCTGCGCGGCGGGTTGGGAGCCGGCAGCGGCAGGCGCGGCCGGGTTTGCCGCGGGAGTCGTATTGGACGCCGTCTGCGTGCCGGCCGCCGCCGAGCCGGACTTCTGGCCCGCATGGGTGGCAAAGAAGTGCGGCAACACGGTGGCCGAGGCAACCAGGGCCAGAATCGCGGCCAGCGCACCCAGCCCGATCCACAGGGTGCGGTGGCTCTTGCCCGGGGGCGGCGCGGCGGCCATCGGGACGGGAGTGAACCCCTGGCTGGGCGGCGCCGGCGGAATGGTGGTGGGCTCGAGGACGGTCTGCTGGAAGGGCTGCGGCACCGGCTGCGCGGGCTGGGTGGCCTGCGCAAAACTCTGCGTCGGCACCGGAGCCGCAACCGGCAGGGGCACGGGTACGGCCGCGGCCCCCTGCGCCGGCTGCGCGGCTTTGTGCTCGCGCAGAGCCTTCAGTGCGTTGCGGAACTCCTCGGCGGACTGGAAGCGGGCGGCGGGGTCTTTGGCCATCGCGCGCAGCACAATGTCGTTCAGCGCGGGCGAGAGCGAGGGGTTCCACTGCGCGGGAGGCGCGGGCGCCTCGTTAAGCTGCGCATTCAGCACGCTATAGGAGGTTTCGGCCTGGAACGGCTTCCGCCCGGTCAGCATCTCGTAGAGCATCACGCCAAAGGAGTAGATATCGGTGCGGCCGTCCACCGGGTTCCCGCGCACCTGCTCCGGAGACATGTAGTAAATGGAGCCCATGGTGGTGCCTGGGCGGGTCAGGTTCAGATCGTTGGTGGACTTGGCGATGCCGAAATCCATCAGCTTGACCAGCCCGTGCGAGGTGATCATGATGTTGGCCGGCTTGATGTCCCGGTGGGTCACGCCTTTGCCGTGCGCGTAGCTCAGCGCCGAGAGCACCTGCATCGAGTATTCGAGAACCTGGTCGAGCGCGATGGGCGCGGGCAGCTTGTCGAGCGTGGTGCCTTCCACAAACTCCATCACCATCACGAACTGGTTCTGGATCTGGAACGCGGTGCGCAGTTGCGTGATGTTGGGATGATCGAGCCCGGCCAGGGTGCGAATTTCGGCCATGAAGCGGGCCGCCAGCTCCGGTTCAGCCGCGAAGTCGGGTAGCAGGATCTTCATCGCCTCTTCGCGATTGGAGATCACGCTGCGGACTTTGTAAACGCGGCCCATGCCGCCTGAGCCAAGCAGCGCCACGACTTCGTAATCGCCGACGCGCTGACCCGTAGACTCCGATGCCATAGTGAAGCCTCCTCGGGATGGAAGGATTACCGTGGAAAAGGGACCCGCACTGCTGAAGTGCTACGAGTCTACTCCAGTTCCGGTGCGATGGGCCAGCGAAACTACAGGTCCGCCGCTGCAGAAAGTTTGGTTGCGCCGGCCTTTGCGGATGTACAGGGAGCTCCCGGAGGGAGCGGCCGAGAATAGCCTGGCTGGAGCGAAGCGCAAGCCGGCGACTGCACCGCGGTCGCGTGTTCGCGCCCCGTAGGGCTGCAACGAAGCATTTCAACGGCCTTGAGACGCTGACCGCGGGGCGCGGCCTTGCGATGAGCGCGGTCCGTCAGCCGGGGATGTTTTCGCGTCGCCCCTCCGGGGCGAATGATGCTTACCTTGAACGCTGTCCCAGGGTTTCGTCCGCCACGGCGGACTCCACCCTGGGCTATTCTCGTTCCCTCCCTCCGGGAGGAATTGCTTGCTGCGCACAGCGCGTCAATTCCCCAAGAATCTGCTTGCTTAAGGCGCTGGCTGGGTAGATGATTCGAGTACCTTCCCTAGATTGACCTATCTTGCACGCTACTATTGGGAGAGCGATATGCGTAAAGTATTTCCTGCCATTTTGATCCTGACGCTATGTCCTTTGCTCGTTGCCCAGCAGACAGCCACTTCCACAAATCCCGCGCCGGCGCCCAAGGATGCTTCGATGCAAGCGCCTGCAACGGCCCCGCCCGGACCGCCTCCGCCGCACACACTGCTTGACGGAACGCCGGTCAAACTTCGCCTTAGCCAGACCCTCTCTTCAGCCGATGCAAAGGTCGGACAGGAGATTCCTTTCGAGGTGGTAGAAGACGTCAAGGTCGATGACGTAACTGTGCTTCCCAAGGGGGCGACAGCGATTGGGACCGTCACCGAGGTGGAGCCCAAGAGAAGCATGGGGCGCGCCGGAAAGCTGAACATCAACATCAGCTACGCTCGCCTGGCCGACCAAGAAAAGGCGGCGCTGCGGGCAACCAAGGACTCCAAGGGCGGGGGCCACGTAGGCGCAATGACCGGCGCCATGGTTGCAACGGCGATCGTTTTCTTTCCGGCCGCTCCGCTCTTCCTCTTCATGCACGGGAAGGACGTCACCATTCCTCAGGGGACGGAGGTCACGGCCTTCGTGGAAGGCGATATGCACCTCGACATGGCGAAATTCGGTGTCCTTCCGCCCACGCCAGCCGTCGCTGCGCCTGCCGCGCAAGCTCAGGCCAGCCTGATCGTCGATTCCACGCCTCCGGGGGCGGACATTGAAGTCGACGGCGGCTTCGTCGGCAATACTCCCTCCACGGTCGACGTTGCGCCGGGAAGCCATGAAATCGCCGTCAAGAAGAAGGGATTCGTGGACTGGAGCCGAAAGCTCAATGTGACCGGCGGGAGCATCCACCTGAATGCCGATCTCGAAGCAGTGCCGTTGGCAGCGCCCGCGCCGGCACCAACGTCGGCGCCAGCGCCGGCCCCGGTTTCGGCTCCAGCTCCGACTCCAGCGCCGCCGCCGCAATCTCCCGCACCGTCGTCGAATTGAATGCGCCGTCCGCGGGAGCCGCTGAATTCACGCAGGTTCAAGTGATACCTTGAACTCTGACGGCTCCCGATGCACCGACGCACGCGCAGAACGCTTTTGATTGTGGCCGCGGTTCTGGCTTTGCTGGCCTTGGCCGTGTTTCTGCGTTCCAAGGCGCCGCCCGAGGCGGCGCGCCTGCTGCCGGAGTCGGACGGCATCGTCTACATCGATCTCAAGCCCATCCGCGCCTTTCTTCACAAGGACCTGAAGCCGCCCGAGCGTGCGCCCGAGTACCAGCAGTTTGTGGACGCCACGGGCATCGACTGGGAGCGCGACCTGGACCGGGTGGCGATCGCGCTGCATCGCATGAGCGACCCCAACGGGCCCAACGGGCCGGTGGCGTATTCGATGGTGCTCGAAGGCAAGCTGACCGGCAAGCGGCTCAACGCCTGGCTTGAAGCCCACGCCGAATCGCGCGAGTCCTACGCCGGCAAGACCATTTACAGCATTCCCTCCGAGGGCCGCACCGTGCGCGTGTCGCAGATCGGTTACGACATGGTGGCGATTTCAAACACCCCCACCCCCGAGCAGATCCACTCCATTATTGATCGGCATCGCACCGCCGCACTGCCCTTTGCCGGCTCGTCGCTGCTGGAAGAGCACTATCACGAAGTGCCGCTGCTCTCCCTGGCCTGGGGCGTGGGGCAGATCGGGCTGCCGTTTTCAGAAAGCGGCGCCATCAGGATTCTGGGCTTTTCGCTGCCGCTCGAACCGGACTCGACGATCATCGCCAGCCTGGCGCCGGCGCTGCCCGTGCCCGGCTCGCTGCGGCTCAAGGTGGAAGAGATCGCGCCCAGCGACGAAGCCGCCGCCAGCCAGGCCGCGTCGCTGGCCACGCTGGTAACGCTGGCGCGCGGGGTGACCGTGCAACTGGGAGATAACGCCGCCAACAACGGCCTGAAGGAGCTGCTCAAAACCGCCGTGGTGACCGAGCACCGCGATCGGGTGCTGGTGACGGCCACGCTGCCTGCGGGCTTTCTTGCCAAGCTGGTGGAGAGCGAGAACGCGCCCGCGGCTGCGGCGCCGGCCGCAGGCGGAAGCGCGGCGAAGTGAGCGGCCCCAGCGGAGTTAGCGGAGTTGGCGGAGTTTGAGTAAGCGCTCGGATAGCCCAACTCCGCGAGCACCGCGAAGACGGGCGAAGCGCGGCTAGCTCCGCTCACTCCGCTTCACTGCCCCGGCAGACCCAGTGCTTCCGCAATCGGCTTGTCGATCTGCTCGGGCTGCCCCTGCTTCTTGATGACTACGCCAAAGCTGCCGTGAAAATCCCACATCGCCCAGCCGATCGAGTCGGCTTCGAGCGCGGTGCGCACATCGTGGATCCAGGCGGCGCGCGAAACCGGGTCGGCGTATTCGCGATAGACGCCGAACTCGTTGCATAACAGCGGCACGTGGTTGTCCGCGGCCCACTCAGCCGCTTCGTCGATCAGCAGCCGGATGCGGTGCGCGTCCGAGTGGTCGAGCCAGTAGTTTTCAAGACGATAGCGATCGGCCGCATCGGGAAGCTCAGCGAGCGACTTCTGCATGGAGCTCTCCGTGGGCGGATAGGGAATGCCGTGCTCTAACTTCCACCAGGGTTCGCCCCAGCCGGCGCCCTGGTGGGTAAACTCGTGCGGGTCGTAGAAATGGAAGTTATAGATCACGTTGCCGTCGGCCAGCGGTTTCAGGTTGAGCAGGTCGAAGATGTCGGAGTAGTTTCCGCCGGCGGCGATGAGGGTTTGGCGCGGCGCAACCTCGCGGATGGCCGCCGCGGCGCGCTCCTGAATGCCCGCCCAGCGCGCGTCGGCTACCTCCGGCTCGTTGAGAATCTCAAAGAAGACGCGCTCCGGGTCTCGGTTGGCGTAGTGCGCGGCCAGTTTGCGCCACAGCGCGATGAACCGGTCCACGGCCTGGTCGCTGGTGCGCATCTGCTGTTTGTAGATGTCCTCGGGGTGCACGTCGATGGTCACCGCCATTCCATTAGCGAGAATGGCGTCCACCGCGCGGTCCAGCCGCGCGGTGAAATCGGTGTTCAGCCCGTCGGCCCCGCGCGGGGATTGCTCGAGCGCCATGGCTTCAATGCTGAGCCGCACGTTATCGAAGCCCATTTTTGCCATGAGCGCAATGTCGCCGGGGGTGGTCTCGTTGTCGGTGTGGAAGGCGGAGTAATCGTCGTCGGTTTGCGAAAACCAGTGCGAGACGTTGATGCCGCGCTTCAGATGCCCGGCGCGGGCAAATGCGGTTTGAAGGCCGGCGGCGCGGTCCTGCGCGGCGGCGGGAAGAGCCAGGACGAGCAAAGCGGCAAGGAAGCGGAGATGAAAGCGCACCAAAATCCTCCTCGAAACCAGGCCGGTAATCTCTACCGGTAACCAGGCCAGAGCCTAACATAACACCGGTGGTGCGGAATCTGTCTTGCTTATCAATGCAGGAAAGCAGGACAATTAAGCATTCAAAGGAAAGCAGGTTTTCATGTCTCGATCGCTCTTCCCCCCGGTCTGGCGCCACTCCACAGCATTCCGCACGCCGGCGCGTTTTCTTGCCGCCGTTCTGGCGGCAAGCCTGACGGCCGCACTGGCGCATGCGCAGGCAGCCGCGCCCGCGAGTCCGCCGGCCGCGGGACAAATAGCGCAACCGGGCACACCCGCGGCCGGCGCCGACGATTCGTGGCTGGCCAAGACCGGCAGCCTGTACTACTCGACGGCCAAGGCTGGACTGGGCGGATTCGACTGCGCCGTACATCCGGACTGGCGCACTCTCTTCATGAGCTCCAACGAAGGATCGGCGGTGAACGCCGACGACGCCCGCATTCTCCTGCTGCAGACCGTGAAGATCAATCTCCATGCGCATATGCAGGGCGGCTCGACGCTGGACTGGAACCAGAATCAGAATCCGGACCAGCCGCTCAACGAAGATTCGTCGGCGTTGATGACCCGGATGCGCCAGGTGACCGAGCAGACGCTGGAAGGCTTCCTGCAGTTCTGGACTCCGTTTGTGGATGGCTCGGTGGTGCCGGGGTCGGCGGCGGGGCTGGCGATTACGCACACCGGAACCGTGCACACCATCCACGCCGAGCAGGGCGATACGGCGCTCACCGAGACCTTTTCAAACGACCTGATGCTGGAGCATTTCGACGTGAACATGAATGGGATCTCGATCAAGTTTCAGCCGGCCTACAAGCAGACCGAGCAGGGCTTGCTGGTGAAGAGCTTCCAGGCGCACGTGCAGCCGGCGGGCGTGCCGCCCGAACAGGCCGAAGAGATGCACGTGGACATCGAATACCAGACGCTGGATGGCTTTCCCATTCCGGCACGGCTCAACATGGAAGTGACCAACGAGGGAAAGTTCAGCTTCGTTCTTGACGGCTGCACGGTGAGCCGGCTGCAAAAGCCCGAGCCCGCCTTGACGGTGAAGCCGGCTCTGCAATAACGAAAACGGCTCCCGCGCACGGGAGCCGCACCGATCATCTCTTGGCTTATTGGCCGGCGGTGGAGGCCTCGTTCCGCTCGGCGCTCTCTGCCTGCGCGTAGGTCATGCGCAGATACTTGTGCGGATTCACCGGCACGTTGTGCACGCGGACCTCGTAGTGCAGGTGCGGACCGGTGGCGCGGCCCGACTGGCCCACGTAGCCGATGACCTGGCCGCGGATTACGTGCTGGCCGGGCAGCACTGCCATGGCCGAGAGATGGCCGTAGACGGTGAGCACGTCGTGGCCATGATCGAGCACCACTTCGCGACCATAGCCCGCGCCCATCGATGCATCGGAAACGTCGCCGTCGGCGGCGGCGCGCACCGGCGTGCCGTAGGGCGCGTCAATGTCGATGCCGGTGTGAAATGCGCCTTCTCCGTTGATGGGATCTTCGCGTTGCCCGAAGCTCGAGGCCACCCGGCCCTCGATGGGCCATAACGAAGGCGCGTCTGCCAAAACGGTCCAGTCGCCGTCGAAGCTGGAAGTCAGCCCGCTTTCAAGAGCGCGCGATACGCGGCCGGAAAGCGCATCGGTGCGCAGCTCATAAAACTCATCCACGGAGTGGGCGATCTGCTGCTGGCTTACGTCGTCGGCCTGGGCCAGGCTTGGGGGCGTGGGCGCGGCCGCGGCGCTCGATGCCGGCTGGGTCCTGGCCGTCGCGGCCATATGGTTCTGGCGTAGCCCGTAAAGCGCGGTTACCTCGTTGGCCAGCGCGCCCAGTGAGGCTACCTGCACGCTGCGGTCGTGCGCGATCTGCGCCATCTGCTTGTAGTCCTTGCGCAGCGTCTCGCGCTCCTGGCGCACCTGGTTATAGCTCTCGGTCTTGAGCAGCATCCGGGTGTAGGAGCCGGCCAGCCCTACGATCGTGAAAGCTCCCACGATCGCGGCGGCCACAAATCCGTAAACATAGTGAAGCGGCAGCGGTATCTTGCGAATCCGTCCGTCTTCATCCCGAGCCACAAAAAGAATGTAGTAGCGTTTGCGTAGCATTCGCTCTCCTCGAATTCTGGAGGTGCGCAATTCGCCGAAGGCAAAATGAATGGCGCAAAAATGCGGGGCTCTAACGGCCCATCTGAAAACATACACGCCTGGACGGCGCAGAGGCGAGAACTTTTGTTAAGCCGAACAAACCGCCCTAGGGGGGTCAATGCACACTCGGTGGGATTGCCTGTCAAATGTATCGGCCGGAATCGGTCACCCATCACCCAAAGTGAAATGGACGCGGCCAAATTTCCTGGGGTTGCCATTCCGGCTTGAGTCTTCCAATAAGCTCTTTAGAATGAGCACATTTTCTAGGAACTGCGCGTATTCCCCGTGGATTTTCTCGCCCATTTCATGGCGGAATCAGGCCCGCCGGCGTTCATTTGCCCTATCTTCAAGAAGATGGAATCCGGGAAGGGTTGGCCAGAATCGAGATCGGGCGGAAGCGGCGGCGGCGGCTCCGAATTAGCGCTGCTCGGCCGCATTCGCTTGCGGGCGGCGCAAAGCCCGGGGAGCGCGCTGCGGCTGGGCATCGGCGACGATTGCGCGCTGCTCACGGCGCGCGCGGGCGAAGAGCTGGCTGTGACCACGGATCTCTCCATCGCCGGGCGCCACTTCCGGCTGGACTGGCATCCCGCCGAGGCCGTCGGGCATCGCACCCTGGCGCGCGGCCTGAGCGATCTGGCCGCCATGGGCGCGCGCCCGATTGCGGCATTTCTTTCTCTGGGTCTACCCGCGAATCTCGTCCAAAACGCAAAAACACGCAGTGCCGCCAAAGCGAAGCCGTGGGTCGATCGCTATCTGGATGGATTTCTGGCCCTCGCGCGGGCGCACGGCGTTCCACTGGCCGGAGGCGATCTGGCCGAGTCGCCCGTCGCGGTTGCCGATATCGTGCTCGCCGGCGCGGTTCGGCGCGGAAGGGCGTTACTGCGCTCCGGAGCGCAGCCGGGAGACCTGCTTTACGTGACCGGGAGCCTGGGCGGCGCTGCCGCCGGCCTGGCCCGGCTGGGGGAACTGGCCGCGGCTGCCGGGCCGGCGACCGAAAGCCGGACCGGCGCCTTGAGGATTCCCAAAAATATCGAGGCAGCGTTGGCTCCGCATCTCTATCCGCAGCCGCGCATTGCGCAGGGATTGCGGCTGGCGAGGCGCCGGCTGGCTACGGCCGCGCTCGACCTGAGCGACGGGCTTTCAACGGACCTCGCGCACCTGTGCGCGGAGTCGGGCGTAGCTGCCGAGGTAGAGGCGGCTGCGCTGCCGATATTTCCCGGCGCCACGCAGGCGCAGGCGCTCCACGGCGGCGAAGATTACGAGCTTCTCTTCAGCGCTGCGCTATACGTGCGCGTGCCGCGCGCCATTGCCGGGGTTCCCGTAACGCGGATTGGGCGGCTGATGCGGCGCCGTGCAGGCAGGCCGGCGGTCACATTGCTGACTGCCCAGGGCGCGGCGCCGCTCGAGCCGCGCGGCTGGGAGCATTTCTCCTGATCAGTAGGCCAGGGTGAACTGCTGGCGGATGTGCCGCGGGTTCTCGAGCTCGTCGACGAGGGCGACGGCGTAATCCTCGGCCGAGATGCGGCTCTCGCCCTTCCCGTCGACCACCAGGCTGGTGCCGCCCAAGCGGAACTTGCCGGTGCGCTCGCCGGGCTGAATATAAGCCGCCGGGCTCAGGCAGCTCCAGTCCGACATCGACTCTTTCAGGATCGGCAGCACGTCGCGGTGGGCCATGGCAATGTCCCTGTATGCCTCAGGGAATCCCGGTGCATCCACCAGCACAACGCCCGGCGCCACCTCAAGGCTGCCCGCGCCGCCGACCATGATGAACCGCCTCACTCCCGCCGCGGCGAGCCCATCCAGCAGCGCATAGGTCGCCGCGGAGAGGATTGCCTCTTCGCCCTTCGGAGGCGAATAGGCGCTGATGGCTGCGTCCGCGCCTTTTGCGGTTTGCGCCACGCTATCCGCTTCGGTGACGTCGCCCTTCAAAACTCGGACTCCATCCGTGGCGATCTGCGCCGTATTGCGCACCACCGCGGTAACCTGATGGCCGCGGCTTACCAGCTCCGCTAAAATCCGGCTGCCGATCATGCCCGACGCGCCGTACAAAACGACCTTCATTGTCGATCTCCTCCGAGATGGGATGCGCGGCCAGGTTGAAAAGAGTCATATTGTGCATTCAGGCTCCGCGTGCCGGAGTGGCTATCATCGTAAGGTGATTCGCAACGCCGGCAGGAAAGCCTGAGGAACCGTGAAGGACGTTTTCTGGATTGGTTCAACCCGCGACAAGATTCGATCGAGGCTGGCGATTGTGCTGCGCCCGCGCGGAGATGAATGGCTCGAGGAGGAACTCGAGCGCCTGAAACGCAGCGGCATTCAGACCCTGGTCTCTATGCTGGAACCGTGGGAAGCCGAAACGCTGGGCCTGGTGCGCGAAGGACCGCTTGCCGAACGGGCCGGATTGAATTTTCTTTCTCATCCCATCGCCGACCGCCAGACGCCTCCCGATCTTTCATTGTTTCGCGAATTCGCAGCCGGCCTGGCGGATCGCGTGCGGAACGGAGAACATATCGGCATGCATTGCAGGGGCAGCATCGGAAGATCGACCGTTATTGCCGCGTCTGTGCTGATTCATCTGGGCTGGAAGCCGCACCAGGCGCTGGCCGACATCGAAGCGGCGCGCGGGTGCCCCGTTCCGGACACGGAGGAACAGAGAATCTGGATTCTCGAATATGAGGCGCAATCGTGACGGCTGCGGTTCCCGTCGTCGACCTGCGGTTTCCGCACGCGTGGCAGGCTGAGGTGCTGCCGGCCAGGCCGCTGATTCTTCCGGCGCGCCATTTCGTTTATCCGCGCGACGCCGAAGAGGTGGAGCGCGGCGCGCTGGAAGTTCTGATCAGGCCGGGTGCCCCAGGTCTCGCTTCTGAGACCTGGGAAGTCACAATCGCTCGCCCTGCGATGCAATTCGAGCAGCCCTTTCTAGCCACCTGTGCGCTGGGGTTTCGCGATCCGGCAGTGCCAACGGGCCTGTGGTCTACTCCAAAACCGGAAGAAATCTGCGCGGTGTCGGGAGGGTACGCGTACCTGATCGATACCTCTTCGCCGGAGCGGTTCACGATGATTGCCTACAGGCCGGTGCTGGAATTGAGGCCGGTGGTTGAAGATGCGCTGCTGCTGTTCGTGGGCAATCGCTCAATCCTGGCCTGGGGGCGCGAGGGGCAGGCATGGGAATCGCAGAAGCTTTCCGACGAAGGCGTGACGATCACGGGCATTGAGAAGGGCGTGCTGCGCGGCACGGGTTGGGTGATGCGGGCGGACAAGGAGACGGTATTCGCGCTGCGTTTAGCGACCGGGCGGGTTGAGATTCCGAGCTGAGACCCCGCATCCTGTTTTCGGGTTTTGCAGGGTGGTGCAGAGTATTTACGAGTTTTGCAGGAGTGGCGATTCGTTAACTCATTGATTGAGAATGAGTTATGTATGAAATTAGCCACTTTCCGGGGAGGGGGTTGGGTGGTGGTAAAGACCGGGTTCATCCTTGGCATTTTGAACCGGGGACATGCCTGACAGAAAAGAACGGACCCTGCATGGATTGTGCCATGAGCGGGGGGAATTTTGCGCAAGCGGAGCGGTTCGGCCGTCCCTATGGGACGGTGAATCCTATGCTTGCGCTGACCCAGGATTTCATCCTGGGCTATTTTCGGATCTCCCTACGGGAGAACTTGCTTTGGGTGAGGGATTGGTTCTGAGGTTTCCCAGGTCCCCAAGGGCGAGGGACCTGGGGCGCCCACTGGCGGCGGATCAGCTCACATCCCCGCACCTGGGCTGGCCGCTGTCAGGCGGTCGAGGTGGAGGGAAGCATCTGCCCGGCGGGAATGTCTTCATTGTGTGCGGGCAGGATGGATTCGTAGGCCGCATACACGCCTTCAAACACACCGTCCCAGCTTGCGGTTTCGGCATAGGCCCGCGCGGCGTGGCGCATGGCTGAATGCTGTACGGGGTCGGCGAGAATCGTGGCGATGGCCGGCGCGAACTCTTCGTCGGCCACAACGCGCCCGGTTTCGCCGTCGCGGACAATCGTGCACGGTCCTCCGTCGGGCGTGACGATGGCGGGAACGCCGCTGGCCATCGCTTCGAGGACCGCATTGCCGAAGGTGTCAGTGTGCGAGGGAAAGACGAAGAGGTCCATATTGGCGTAGGCGGCGGAAAGCTCTTCCCCGCGCAACACGCCGGTAAACTCTGCCCGGCGCAGCCGCTCGCGCAGCCAGGATTCGTCACCGCCGTGGCCAACGATGAGGAAACGAAAGTTCTCCACGCCCATGCGCTCAAGCTCTTGCTCGACATCGACCAGCAGGGCGATGTTCTTCTCCACCGAGAGCCGCCCCACAAATCCCAGCACAGCTCCGCTGTTTTGGGTTTTGGAGGGGCGTTTCGACGGGGTAAACAGCTCCGCGTCGACGCCGCGCTGCATCAGGTGGCACGGCCGGCCGGTGAGCTCGGCGAGCTGCCGGCAAAGCTCGGGGTTGGGCGCAAAAAGCAGGCGCGCGCCGGAGTAGAAGAAGGCGGCCGTGGCCAGCGCCATGTCCTGAATTCTTTTGGCGGTCGCGGCCGACTGGCGCTCCGGGAGCAGGCGCAGGAACCAGTCGGAGCGCCGCGCTAGGTACTCGTGCACGTTGGTGTGCCAGCTTGCCGCGAGCGGCAACTCCAGGTGGTGCGCGAGGCCCGCGCCCAGCATGCCCACCTCGCTGGGACCGGTGATGTGGATCAGGTCGGGCTGGAAGCGGTCGAGGGTCTCGCCGATGAGCGGGATGTGGCGCAGAAAAACGGGGTCGAAACGGAGGTCTTTTTCGAGCGCGAAGGAGAGAAAACCACGGGGCAGCTCGAGGGTCCACACGCTGCCGTCTTCGGTCACGGCCTGGGCGCGGTCTCCGGCGCGCACGCACAGGAAGGGCAGGTTGCGGCGGCGCGCGAACGCCTCAAAGTGGCGGCTGGTGTGGGCCACGCCGTTCACTTCGTGGAACGAGTCGGGAAAGTAGGCGACGCGGGGCGGAGATGGAGTCATGTGAGGGGGCCGGTGGAGTTAGCGGGGTTAACAGAGTTAGCAGAGTTAGCAGAGTTAGCGGTGTTAGCGGTGTTAATCGTTGTCAGGGTTCGTGCTGTCCCAGGTCCCAAAGTCGGGACCTGGGGCACCCGGCTTATTAGCGGAGTTAGAATCGTTTAGCGAGTTAGCGAGTTAGCAAGTTAGCAAGTTAGCGATGCTCGCGGAGTTGGGGGAGTTAACAAAATCTGCTTCGAGGCTTTTGCTAACGCCGCTAACTCCGCTAGCTGCTAACTCCGCTTGCTTCCCTTCAGCCTTCATGATCGCCCAGCGCCAGGCGCAACTGGTGCGATTCGCTCCACGCCATGCGCAGGCCGCCGCCCACCAGGCCGCTGCCCATCCACTGCACCAGTCCGATCACCGCGGCCATCGCTTTAGGCGCGCAGCCTTTGGGCCATATCTCGCTCAAGGGCCGCAGCACTCCGTTGGCGTCGGGGTGGTAGACGCGTTCATCCCAGGTGCGCGAGCCGGGAGGAAACTCGGGATAGTGCCGGATGGCGTCGATGGTCGACTTGAGGATGCGATGCTTCCAGGGCTCGGCGTATTGCGGCATGAAGAGCACATTGCTCTTTTTCTGGCGCCGGATTTCGTGCACGAACTCCGTGAAGCTGGCCGCGTTGGTCAGGTTGATGGTCGCGTTGGGCTCCACGCCATGGCGGTCGCCTCCGGCCACAAGCAGCATGTTCCACTGCTCGGCCAGGCGGCGCACGGCGCGGTTCTCATCCCAGTTGCGCAGGCCGTTGAGTTCCAGCGCGTGCAGGTATGCGCCGTTTTTCTGCAGGAATTCGTTCACCAGGAACTGGTGCCGTTCCTTGCCGATCAGGTAGAGGTCCCACATGGGGTGGTTGAAGACCACCAGCACGTTGGGTTCCTTGTGGAGCGCGACCAGAATCTCCGTCAGGCGCGCGTCGCTGGGGTTGGCGGTAAATTCTTCGAGCGCCGCCATCCACTGGACGGCCTTGGAGCTGGGCAGGTTGTGAACGCCGAGATGAAACGACTGCACGCCGCCATAGGGTGAGCTCCACTCCACTGAGACGGGAATGCGGCGCGCGCTGGGCACGGTGCGGAGCAGCATGGGAGCATTGATATTGTCGTGGTCGGTGATGGAGACCATGGGCGCCAGGTCCAGCTTTTCGATCTGGCGGCTTTCCAGGTCGAAGGCCAGTTTGGGGGTCATGGGGGGCGTCCAGTAGCTGGCCGCGTAGTCGATGCGCAGGCCGTGGACCTGCTCGGCACGGCGCTCCATGCGCGCCAGCAGCGGGCGCATCACCGGAAACTGGTTGCCGAAGTTGGCCAGGAAATCCAGCGTTTCCCTGGACTGGTTGGTGTGGCTGTGCAGAGAGACGCCGGTGCGAAAACCCTTATGAGTGTCCTTGTCCTGCCACAGATACGAGATCGAGGAACTGGGCATGGTGGCTCCTTGATCGGCGAAAGCCTAGCAATTGGATCGCCGAATTTTCCCGGATTTCCACAACCAGTATCCACGGATTCAGGTAAATATCCGGTGAATAGGCTGCGAATTGCCCTTCAATTAAGTAAAGGAATCAATAGAGTTACGAAGAAACCCAACGATAACGGGAGATAAACCGAACCTATCGCTGCCACAGACTCAGGTTGACAAGGTTTCGTGCAACCACTATTGTAGCTACATATGTCGTTCGTTCTCAGCAACTCCGAGTCCGAATGGCCCGAGTTTGAATGGGATGCTGCGAAGGCGCGGCGGAATCTGCGCGTTCACGGAGTCAGCTTCCCAGCCGCAACCGGAGTGTTTCTCGATCCGTTCCGTCTGGAAGACGCGGACGCCCGGGAGGATTACGGCGAAGATCGATATTTGACCGTTGGCTTTGCCAGCCAGGTGTTGCTCGTGGTCGCTTTTACCGTTCGCGGGAAGCGCATACGGCTCATCTCAGCCAGAAAGGCAAATCGCTATGAGGAAGAAGAGTACCGAAACCTTCGTATTCCGTCTGGACCCGGGGAATCCGCCACAGATGGCGGAGGATGAGATTCGCGCTCTCAAGGAGAAGCCGGATGAGGACATTGACTATCGCGAGATTCCCCCGCTCCAAGGCCGCCAATGGACGACGCCCGGAGCGTTAGTGCCAGCAGGGAACAAACAGCAGATTACCCTGCGTCTGGATAGCGATGTGGTCGCGTTTTTTCGCTCCACCGGCCGGCGTTATCAGAGCCGTATCAACGCGGTTCTCCGCGAATACTTGCTGTCAAACCCGAGAGCCAAATAACCAATTGTCAGATCCGAAATTCACTCGGATCGGTTATTTTCGGGTCTTGGCGATCTCGGGGCTCAGGAAATCCTCGACCGTCCAGCCGGCCATCAGGTCTTCTTCGCGGCTGCTGGAATGGTTGGCCGCGCGCGCATCGGCGGCGGCCACTTCGGCGGCAAGGTAGTTCTCTGTCAGGCCGCGGCGCAGCAGCTCGAAGGCCTGCTCCGGAGTGTCGGCGACCTGGAAGAGCTCGATGTCCTTGGGAGAGATGGCGCCGGAATCGACCAGAGCCTCAAGGTTGAGGATCTTGTTCCAATACTCCCTGCCGTAGACCACGACGGTGATCTTCTTGGCCAGCTTCTGGGTCTGGGCGAGGGTAAGGACTTCGAACATCTCGTCGAGGGTGCCGAATCCGCCGGGAAAGACGACCAGCGCCTTGGAGAGATAGGCGAACCAGAGCTTGCGCATGAAAAAGTAGTGGAACTCGAAGTTGAGCGAAGGCGTGATGTAGGGGTTGGGGGTCTGCTCGAAGGGCAGCGAAATATTCAGTCCGATGGTCTTTCCGCCGGCCTCGTAGGCGCCGCGGTTGGCGGCTTCCATAATGCCCGGACCGCCGCCAGAGGTAACCACGAAGCGGTGCTTGCGCGAGGGGATGTTCATGGCCCAGCGGGTGAACAGTTGCGCCAGGCGGCGCGCGTCTTCGTAGTAGCGCGCCATTTCAACTGCGGCTACGGCGCGCTTGCGCTGCAGGTCAGAGGCCTTGCCGGCAGCAATCTCACCCGCCTTGGCGGGTTGCTCTTCGCTGGGAGCGGGGCGCGTGGAGCCCGTGTTTTCAAGCAGTTCCAGGGCGTGATCGGCCTCGTCGCGGCCGCGGAAGCGCGCCGAGCCGAAAAACACCACGGTGTCTTGAATCTGCTCGCGCCGGAAACGCGCCAGGGGTTCCAGATACTCTGAGACGATGCGGATCAGCCGGCCGTCGGCGCTGTTCAGGAATCCAGGGTTTTCATAGGCGAGCGGTGCGGATTCGAGCGGCGGCGGAGCTCCGTCGCCGGGAATCACGGCCTTGCCCGCCGCTGCCGCATCGGGGACTGTTTGGGCAGGACTCCCGCGCCGATCCCCGGCTCCGGTTCCCGGTTCCCTGCTCCCGGCTTCCTGTTCGCTGCCGCCCATACCTCAACCATCCCGGTGCCGGATGGCGTCGTGAAACGCAATCCATAGATTCAAAAGCCCGAGCCCGGAGACAATGCCTCGGACCGCACCGTTGGCCGCAAAGATCGAAAGGGTGGGAAACTGGAGAAAGATCGGGTTCTGGTCCCAGAACGTATGCGACCACGGAGCGTAACAGACGGCAAGGCCGATGTACATCCGCAGCATGACTCTCAAAAACAACTCGACGCGCTCCAGCCAACGGGGAATTCGCTGGGGTGGACGAAGTTCCGTTTGTGCCGCTTCGGCCGTACCCGAATCGGAACGCGCCGGGGCGGCAGACGCAAAGTCATCTTCGGGCCCAGGCAGTGGCGCCGGACTCAGCACGAGCGATGGCGACGGCATTTCCGGCTGCTGGGACATTCCTTTGCGTACGCCCGCCGTCCCCCATTCCCGTCACAATCGATGTGATCCGGCTCGGTCCGGAGCTCCGGCCCGGCTCGGGGACGCCGTATTGAAACGGTAACACAGCCCACGGGTGCAGGAGCCAGCGCAGCCGGCCCACGGACGCCGGCAGTTTTCATTCAAGACCGGCTGCTCTCCCGGACCCGGCCACAGGCAGCCGCCAAGGAAAGGTGCGGAACGTTCAACCAGGCTAATCGCAGCGCAGCGCGGACAGCGGATCGACGCCCATGGCCCGCCGCGCAGGGATGGAGCAGGCCGCAAACGCCACGGCTGTGAGCACCAGGGTGACGCCGGCGAAGGTGAGAGGATCGGCGGGCGAAACGCCGTACAGCAGCCCCGCCATCAGGCGCGAAACAATCAGCGCGCCGGCCAGTCCCAACGCCGAGCCGGCAATGGCGAGCTCGAGCCCCTCGAGCAGAATCATCTTCCGGATCTTTTCCCGGGAGGCCCCCAGCGCCAGGCGAATGCCGATCTCGTGCGCGCGCTCGCTCACGACGTAGGAAAAATGACGCCGTAGATTCCCAGCCCCGCGAGAAACAGCGCAGTGAGGGCGAACAAGCCTATGATTTCCATCGAGAACCGTCGTTCCGACATGGATGCGGACAGCACGTCGTCGAGGGTCTGCGCGCCAAAGACGGGAAGCGTCGCGTCGACCGACTGCACCTGCGCGCGCATCTGGCCGGGAATAGCGGCGGTGTCCAATTGCCCGCGCAGGAAGATGGCCAGATCCTTCGCGCGCTGCTGATAAATGCTGAGATAAATCTGCGGGAAAGCCGCTTCGGCCAGCGATTCGGTGCGGGCGTCGGCGAGCACGCCCACCACCGTCGTCCAGGAATCCTTCTTCGGGTCTCGCTTGAAATGTTTGCCCAGAGGATCTTCGTTGGGCCAGAACTTCCGCGCCGCGGCCTGGTTGATCACCGCGACCGGGGGCGTCTTTTCGTTCTCCGCGTCGCTGAAAAGCCGGCCGCGGAGCAGTGTCATTCCCAGCAGGTGAAAATACTCCGGCGAGACGATGGTGGCATCGATCATCGGAGACCGGCTGATTTCGGTCTCGCGCCCCTCGCGGATCAAACGGACCTTGTTAAGATCGTTGCGTCCGTGCCCCAATGGAAGAGCGGCCAGATCGCCGACGGCTGCTTCTTCCACTCCCGGCAGTGTCCGGCTGCGGCGCAGCACTTCGCGCACCAGCGCCGCCTCCTGCGTGGCGGTTCCATAAATGTCGGTCTTGGGGTCGTTGGGCACCGGCAGCCAGGTCTGGACGGCCATGACATGGCGCGGATCGAATCCCAGCCGCACTTCGAACAGGTCCCGGAAACTGCGCAGCAGCAGGCCCGCGGCGATCATCAGTACAAGCGAAAGCGCAAATTCAGTCACCACCAGCACGCGGCGGGTTCGCGCCTGCTCGCCGGACCCCGTAGTGCCGCGCCCATCGGCCTTGAGGGTATGAGACAGATTCAGCCGGCCTGCCTGGTAGGCGGGAGCCAGGCCGAACAGGACGCCGGCAATGACGGAAACGGCGAGCGCGAACAGCATGACGCTCCAGTCGATCGATATGTCGTTGAGCCGCGGCAGGCTGTCCGGCACCAGGCGCAGCAAGAACCCCCTGGCGCAGAGCAAAATCGCCAGGCCGGCGATTCCGCCGAGCAGGGAAAGAAGCAGGCTTTCTGTGAGCAACTGCCGCATCAGCCGCGACCTTGGCGCGCCCAGCGCCTGGCGAACCGCCATTTCCCGTCCTCTGGCGCTGGCGCGGGCGATCTGGAGATTGGCGACATTCACGCAGCCGATCAGCAGGACCAGGACGACCGCGCCCAGCAGCAGCATGAGCGGCTGGCGGACATCGCCCACTACGCTTTCCTTGAGCGGCACCAGCCGCACCGTCCATGCGTTTTCGATCGGATAATCGGCGGGAAATTGCTTTTGCAAAGAAGCCACCAGCGCGTCCAGCCGGCTCTGCGCCGCCGCAACCGTCAGTCCCGGCGCGAGCCGCGCAATGGCTCCGGGAAGGAGCCGTACGCTGCGGTCAGGAGGCGAGGTGGGCGCGGCGGAAAAACCGGCTGCCGCCCACAGCTCGGGGTTTCGCTGGTCGGGTGTCTGGCCTTGATCGCGGAAACCGGCAGGCAAAACTCCAATGACCTGATAGACGTCGTTGTCGAGCCGCAAGCTTCTGCCCAGAATGTGCGAGTCGGCTCCGAAGGCCCGCTTCCACAGCCCGTCGCTGATGACCACCTGCAGGTTAAACCCGGGCGTTTGGTCCTGCGGATCGAAGGTGCGGCCCAACTGCGGCTTTACGCCGAGCACCGCAAAATAACTCGGCGCCACCGCTTTAAAGACAATCCGCGCAGGTTGCGAAGAGCCCGTCAGGTTTACCGACCCGCCCCCCTCGACCGAGACATATTGGAAAATTCCGGAGCGCTCAAAGTCCTTCCACTCCGGCACTGAAATTCCTACGTCGCGCACCCCCGTGCCGGGAAGATCGTCCTCGATGCGCACCAACTGCTCCGGCTGGGGATAGGACAAAGGATGCAGCAGCGTGGCGTTCACCAGGCTGAAGATCGCCGTCGTCGCGCCCAGCCCCACGGCCATGGTCAGAATCGCCACCGCGGCGAAGCCCGGCGACTTTCGAAACAGGCGCAGGCTGAAGCGCGTGTCCAGCAGCAGATTCTCGACGAACGGCAGCCCCTGCTCGGCGTGATACTCCTCCCTGACCGCCTCCACCGCGCCGAATTTCAAGACCGCCTGACGGCGCGCCTCCTCGGGCGCCATGCCGGCGCGAAGATTCTCCGCGGTCTGCTGCGCGAGATGCTCCTCCATCTCTTCCTTGAGCCGCCGGTCGTTTTGCCGCCTGGAAGCGAAGTTGTTGAAGCGCGCCAGAAACCGCCGCAGGAATTTCATTTGAAATCCTCCGCTTTGGCCGCGAAGAAGCGGGCGATGATGGCCGCCGTCTGCTCCCAGCCGCGGGTTTCAGACTGCAACTGCCTGCGTCCGGCGCGCGTGAGCCGGTAAAAACGCGCCCGGCGGTTGTTCTCCGAAGCGCCCCATTCGGAGGCGATCGAACCCTCGTGCTCCAGCTTCAGCAGCACGGGATACAAGGTGCCCTGGTTTACGGCCAGCAGATCGCCGCTGATCTGCTCGATGCGCCGCGCGATGCCGTAGCCGTGCAGCGGCCCCAGCACATCCAGCGTCTTCAGGACCATCAGCGCCAGCGTTCCCTGCAGGACATCGGGCTTTTCGCTCATGGAGCTTACCTTTGGGTTTCCAACAGGAAGTGTGCCACACTTCCTTTGGGAAAGCAACAGGTAGTTTGCCGGGCATTCCGGCAGGGTGGTCTGAGACGGCGAAGGGCGATTTGTTCCGGACCGGGAACCGGAGTACATTGTTCGTGTGCGGGAGAGGAGGTTGATATGAAGCTCGCGGCAGTCGTTTCCTTCGCCTTTCTTTTCAGTTCGATGGGCGCCTCCGCTCAAAGTTTCGGCAAAGGTTCCATGGGGCCTCTCAACGCGCCGAACCAAACGATCGTGCTCGAGTCAGCGCCTGCCGCCGGGCCGGCGTGCCCGGTATCGCTGCGCGCACAGCACCTCTCTGACGGAAGCATGGTAGAGGTCAGGGATGGCCACCCGAACCACCCGGCAGGAATCGGGCAATGGCTGCACCTGACACTGGCCAACCCCGGTCCCAGACGGATGGTGAAGGCGAGGGTGATTGTTCGCGGCTACACGAACCGGGCGCGCGTGACTGAGGCCGGGGCTGGCGGGCACGGTTCGGCCGAGGCGATAAGGACCTTCACCGTTGCGCTCACCGCCCAATCAGACAAAGCCGTTGGCGGCGATCTGTGGGCGCCGGGGATGACGGCGGTGCAGACGGTGGAACTCGACTCGGTGACTTACGGGGACGGAGGGACCGCGAGTTTTTCAGGCAACGAGTCCTGCCGCGTGGCGCCCGATCCGTTGATGCTCATCGCCGGCCGGTGAGGGAGTGCGTCTGCGACGCCCTACCCAAGCGCCTTGAGCCCGGCGACAACACAATCAGACTTATAAGCGGAAGTAGACGCCGATCATCGGCTCCGACGTGTGCGTGAAGGCGGAGGTCGAAGTGAAGACGGTAGAGATATCCGGAGCCTTGTAAAGATTGCCGCGGTACTGGAAGCGCAATCCGATGTGCGGCGCCAGGCCCCAGTCCAGTCCCGCGCCGTAGACAAACACAGGCTTGGTGGAGGAGCTGGTGCTGCTCTGGCCGCTGCTGGGCTCGTTGAGCAGAAGTCCCACGCCCGCCAGCGCAAAGGGGCGCAGATTTGCGACGTGGAGCGACGCCACCCAATCGCCGGTGAGCTCGTGCGCATTGGCCTTGATGGCGGCCGCAGGGGTGCAGGAAGGCACCGAGCCTGCGGGGCACGCCAGCGGCGAATACTTCTGGTTGGCGCGGTTGTAGGAGTAAGTCACATCGTAGCCCACGATGGGATTGCTGATGTGGCGCAGCTCAAGCAAGCCGCCTGCCGAGTTGGACGGGCTCTGCTCGGTGCCGTTGCCGTTGGTTGTGCCGCTGAAAGCTCCATACAGGCTGGCCGCCACATCGGTCTGGGCGCGGGCGGCAAAACAGCCGAACAAGGCCAGGACGGCCAGTAAAGAAATGCGCTGAACGTATGACCTCATGGGGGTGTGGGTCTCCGTTTTTGGAATGGCTGGATCGAGTGCATGCGGAGATGCGCTCAACGTTTGGATGCAGAAAGGCAGTATTCGTAACCCGGCGAAGACCGGGCAAATGAGTAGATCCTAATGATTCAAGGAATGTTTCAACCCGTCTTGCGCTCGTCTTCCAGCACTTCGTCCAGCAGCCCGCGCAGGCTGGCCGCGCGTAAACGGCCGAGCGCAGGATCGGCCTGGGCCTGGGACAGTTCATCGGCCAGGTTCAAGGCTGCCAGAACCGCCACGCGCAACGAGTCCACGGTGCGTCCCTGCGCGGCCACGGCCCGCATCTTCGAGTCCACGCGAGCCGCCAGCGAGCGGATATGTTCCGCGTCCTGGCCGGAGAGGTGATAGAGCTGATCGTAGATTTCAACGGTAATGTACTCGGTTTCGCTTTCGTGGGATTCCTCGGTCATGCGCGGCCTCACAACTCCAAACCTTCCATCTGCTGGAGCAGGCGCTCCACGCGCTGCCGCACATGGTCGCGCTCCGCTTTAAGCGCACTCAGCTCAGACTGCATGCGTTCCGAGGCCGGAGCTTGCTCGTTGAGTTGCGCTTCGGCCTGCGTGGCCCGCGTTTCGGCCTGGGTGGCGCGCTCCTCGGCCTGCGCCGCGCGTTCTTCCGCGTGCGATGCCAGGGCCTCGGCCAGGGCGACGCGCGACTCGGCCTGGGTGGCGCGGGTTTCGGCCTGGGTGGCGCGGGTCTCGGCCGACGCTCGATGCTCGCGCTCGCGCTTCACCAATTCGACTGCACGCAGGATGCGCTCTTCGAGAGCCGAAAATTCGACTGCGCTGACGGCCAGCGAGCCCGGCTCCGCTTGCGGCTCCCGCGCCTCAACCTGAGGCTGGGGTTCAACTGCCGCTCCCGATTCCCAAAATGTCTCCGACATCGATTCGTCCTCCGCGTGCTAGAGCAGTTTCGGAATTTGTGTGGTCCTAAGAGGGGGCGTGCAAGGTGGCTTTTTCTTTAGGAAAAAGCCACTTAGGCCCGTGCTTCCGGTCTACAGTAATTCCGAAACTGCTAGAGTGGTTCTTGCATTCCCTGGGATGCAACCCCGTAATCCAGAAGCAGCGGTTGAAGAGCCGCCGAAATACTCCGTTTCCGTTTGAGTATAGCGCCGTTCGCCGCGGAGACTGCGTTGAACGGCGGCAACTGTGACCGCGGAGTCTCCCGGATCGTGCAAAGTGGCTCTTTTCCCAAGAAAAGACCGCGGAAAGGTTGCAGCTTGGCTCTAAATCAACCGAGAACCGCTTTAAGTCCGCAGCCGCGCGCCGGCTTTGCCGACAGCCTCCACCACCTGCGCCTGAAAGCCCTGCAATTCCTCCTCGCGCAGGGTGCGGTCGGGCGCCTGAAAGGTGACGCCCAGCAGGAGCGAGTACTCTCCCGAGCTTAGCCGCGCGTCGCGAAAGACTTCGCGAACCCGCCACTCGACCAATTCGGGAATTTGCAGTGCAACCAGAGCGCGGTCGAGCGTTTCCCACGCAATGCTCTGGTCCAGGACCAGTGAAAAATCCCGCCGCACCGGCTGGAAGCGCGAAATCTCGCGCGCTACGGGCTTGCGCGGCGGCAGCTTGTAAAGCCGGTCGAGATAGAGTTCGCCCAGCAGCACCGGCTGCTTGAATTTGCGCGCCGCGGCCTCGCGCGGATGCACCTGGCCGAACCACCCCACCGTCACGCCGTCAGCCACCACGCGCGCCGCGCGATAGGGATGGAGCCACGCCGGCGTGAGCCCGGCCTCGGCTGGGAAGCGATCGAAGTATGCGGCGCGCATCTCGAACCGTTTCAGCACCTGCTCGACCACGCCCTTCATATCATCGAAATCCAGCGCGCGCGCGGCGTGCAGCGGGCTCAGCTCCGGCGCGCTGCCCGCCGCGCCCAAGGCCAGCGCCGGCCGCTCTTCCACTTTTTCCACCGCTCCGCTCGAGATTGCGGCGCTGAACACTGTCCCCAGCTCGAACAGCCGCACGTCGCTCACATCGCGATGCAGATTGCCGGCGATCATGGCCAGCATGCCGGGCACCAGCGAGGGCCGCAGCACGTCCGCCTCTTCACTGAGCGGATTGCCGAGCGGCGCCACCTGGCCCGGCTGCGGCGCCGTCAGCGCGGCCTCGGCCGCGGAACAGAATGTGCTTGCGATGGTCTCATGGAATCCGCAGGCGAGCAGTGTACTCCGCACAGCCATCTCGCTCTCCGCCCACGCGAGCGCCTTCACCCCCTCGCCAAATGCGGGCAGAGTGTTGGCAAAGCGGTTGTAGCCGTAGACCCGCGCAACCTCTTCGACGAGGTCGATCTCCCGCTCCAGATCGAGCCGCCAACTGGGCAGCGAGACGAGCCACGAATCTTCTCCGATGGTCTGCCGCACCGCAGGCGCCTGACTCGCCGGCTCGCTGGCTGGCTGACTCGCTGACTGGCTGGCTCGCTGACTGGCTAGCCCGCACCCCAGCGCCTTCAACACGCCCTCTACGACGGCCGCGGTAATCCCTTCCTCGTCGATGGTCTTGCCCAGAATGCGGCGCACCTCGCTGAGAGCGAGCTCAACCGGCCTGCGGCCGGCCGTGCGCGCCTCCGCTGCCGCGACGCGCGCGTCCACGAGGCGGCCATCGATCCATCCGCCATTCGCGAGCAGAATGGCGCTGACCAGCGCCGAGGCGACCGGCGCCGCATGGAAGTCCGCCCCGCGCTCGAACCTGTGACTCGCATCGGTGTGCAGCCCGTGCCGGCGCGCCGTGCGCCGCACCGCCATGGGATCGAACCACGCCGCTTCCACCAGCACATTTTTCGTTGCCGGGGTAATCATCGTTTCCCAACCGCCCATCACGCCGGCCAGCGCCAGTGTCCGGGCATGATCGGCCACCACCAGATCGTCCACGTCCAGCGCGCGCTCCACGCCGTCCAGCGTCTTCAGCCGCTCGCCCTTCTTCGCGCGACGCACCACGATGCCGCCCTCGATCTTGTCCAGGTCGAAGGCGTGCGTGGGCTGGCCCATCGCCAACCAGGCAAAGTTGGTCGCATCCACCGCATTCGAAATCATCTTCTGCTCGAGCAGGCCGAAGTACGTCCGCACTTCCGCGCCGGGGAACCAGTCCTGCGACTCGCCGATGGCGATGCCGCGCAGCACGCGCGCCGTGAAGCGGCCGCATGCATCCTCGGCCTCGATCCGCACCGGGAAGGGCTGGCCGCCCTGGCGGGGTTCAGGAAGTGCATGGGCCAATGCCGGCAGCTCCAGGCCATAAATCGCCGCAGCCTCGCGCGCGATGCCGTAGTGGTTCATTGCGTCCACGCGGTTGGTTGTAATGTCCATCTCGTAGAGCGAGCCGTTACCCGCTCCGAGATCGAACACACCCTCAACCGCGATGCCGCGCAGGGTCAGGTCTTCGGCAAGCTGCGCGTCGTCCGCGATCAGTCCGGGAAGGTATGAACGCAGCCAATTGGTCAATATCTTCATGAAATCTCAATCCGCAAGCTAGCGTCCGCTTCGCGGACATTCGCGAGTTAGCAAGTTAGCGCATGATCCGGCAAGCCATCACGGCTCCAGCACTCCGAGTAATCCGTTGATGAGCTTGGCGACATCGATGGCCAACTGAAGCAATCGCTGCTTGGATTCCTGATTGATAAAGCTCATGTCGCACGCAAGTTCGATTTGAGTTTGCAGTTCATACAGCGATCCGCGCGCCATCCCCAAGGAATTCCGCAACTGCGCATCCGTCAGCCGCCCGTGACCTTCAGCGATGTTGCTGGCTACAGAAACTGCCGATCGCCGTAACTGCATCCGCAATCCAAACGTTTCGGATTTAGGAAACTCCTCGGTCCGCAGGTAGACTTCGCGCGCCAATTCCATAGCCTTCTGCCAGGCGATTAAGTCGCGGAAATGTCGAGTTCTTGGCACGATCTCTCGTTCTCCAACGGGTCCAGCTAACCTGCTACCTTGCCATGTGCGCGTAGCGCACGCTAACTTGCTGTCTTTGTCCTAAGCGAACTGCCCCAGAAACCTCATATCTCCGCCATAAAAACTGCCGATTTCGCTGATCCCGTATTTCATCATCGCGATGCGCTCGACCCCCATCCCGAATGCGAACCCGGATATCTTCTTTGCATCGTAGGCCGGCTGTTTTTCCGCCGCGAACGCAAACACCGACGGGTCCACCATGCCGCAGCCCAGCAGCTCGATCCAACCCGACTGCTTGCATTTGCGGCAGCCCTTGCCGCCGCAGAAGATGCAACTGATCTGCACGTCGGCGCTGGGCTCGGTGAAGGGAAAGAAGGAGGGAAAGAAGCGCGTCTTCACCGCCGCTCCGAACAGCGCCTTCATAGCGTGGTCCAGCGTTCCCTTCAGATCGCTGAAGGTGATGTGGGTGTCCACACACAGGCCTTCCACCTGGTGAAAAATCGGCGAGTGAGTCGCATCGGCGGCGTCGTTCCTGTGCACCTTGCCGGGAATCACGATGCGCACCGGCGGCGGCTCAAGCTCCATGGTCCGCATCTGCACCGGCGAGGTGTGGGTGCGCAACAGCAGCCGGTCGCGCAACGGGCGCCGCTCCTGCCCCGCGATGACCAGCGTATCCTGGGTATCGCGGGCCGGATGGCCGGGCGGAAAATTCATGCTCTCGAAGTTGTAGTAGTCGGTCTCGACCTCCGGCCCCACGCCCACCGAGTAGCCCAGCGCTGCAAAGACGCCGACAATCTCGTTCATCGTCCGCGTGATCGGATGCTCGGCGCCCAGCAGCCGCCGCGTGCCGGGCAGCGTGATGTCGATGGATTCGGCCTTCAGCGCCGCATCGCCCCAGCTCGCGTTCTGGCCGGCGCCGGATGCCTCATCGAGCAGGCGCTCGACAAGCTCTTTGAGGGTTTTGAAACGCTCTCCTACCGCCTTCTTGGCCTCAGGCGGCGCGGCCTTGAGCCAGCGGCCCGACACTTCATTGAGCAGGCCCTGCTTGCGGCCAAACCATCGAAGTCGAAAAGCTTCCACTGCCTCCGGTCCGTCGAGGGCTTTAGCGTCCAGGCGCGCCTGCCGATCCAGCGCGGCAAACGCCTTGTCCAGCGAGTGGCCGTCAAACGCCGTCAAATTGGGAATGGAATCGTTCGTCATGCGTAAACAGCAGGATAAAGCATTGCATGCATCAGCCGCGCGTTCCAGCGCGCCTGTGGGTTGGGGAAATCTCGATTTCCCGCGAAAAAGCAGAGAGCGTATCGTAGCATGGGTTTCATGAAAACAATCGGCGCAGCCATCCTCGGTCTTTCGCTCGCCATGCTGGGTGCAGCCACGCCAGCGCCCGCTCAACCCGCTCCCAACGTCTACCCGCAGCAGGATGGCTTCGTCGATGCGCACGGCGTGCTCATCAATTACGTCGAATTCGGCAAGGGCCCGCCGCTCATGATCGTTCATGGCGGCCCCGGCGCGGATCACACCTATTTCCTTCCCTGGCTGCTGCCGCTGGCCCGCACGCATCGCCTCATCTTTATCGACGAGCGCGGCTCCGGCCGCTCCGAGCGGCTCCAGGACGTGAGCCAATACACGGTCGAAAACATGGCCGACGACGTCGAAGCCGTCCGCGTGGCGCTGGGACTGGGCAAGATTTCGCTGCTGGGCCACAGCTACGGCGGAGTGCTGGCCCAGGCTTACGCGCTCAAGTACCAGCAGCACCTGAGCCATCTCATCCTCAACAGCACCTTCGCGTCGACTCGCGAGATGAACCAGGTGCTGGCCCGGGAAAAGGCGCAGATGCCGCCCGACAAGCTCGCCCGCCTGAACCAGCTTGAACAAGCCGGCCTGTTCGGCAAAGGAGGGATCTGGGAGCACGGCCGCTACACCACGGAATATGAAACGCTCGCCTGGGGTCCCGGCTACTTTCCGTTCCTCTACGGCGCGCGGCCCGACTCCAGCTATGACCCTGCAAGCAACGCCCCCACCAACTGGGAACTCTACCGCGAGATGTGGGGCTCCGACGGCGAGTTCATCATCGACGGCAATCTCAAATCGGTCGAGTGGGTCGATCGCCTGCCCACCATCCACGTGCCCACGTTGATCGTGGCCGGCGATCACGACGAGTGCGACCCCAGCCTGAGCAAGGAAATGCACGAAAAAATCGCCGGCTCGCAGCTCGTCATCCTGCCCAACTCCGGACACATGAACTTTGTGGACCAGCCGGAGTTGTGGCAGAAGGCGGTCAATGGATTTCTGAGCAAATAACCGCAGGTCTCAAAGGGAAACGGCTCGGAATCCGCCTGGGACTCCGAGCCGCTTGTGCTTCCGCCGACTTGCCGATTTGCCAACTCGCTCTTACGCCGCCAGGGCCGCCTTGGCCTGCTCCACCAGCCTTGTGAAGCCGGCTGCGTCTTTCACGGCAATCTCGGCCAGGATCTTGCGGTCGAGCTCGACGCCGGCCTTCTTGAGGCCGTTGATGAATTGCGAGTAGCTGGTGCCGTTCAGCTTGGCCGCGGCGGCGATGCGCACAATCCACAGCGAGCGGAACTGGCGCTTCTTCTGGCGCCGGCCGGTGTAGGCAAACTTCAGGCCCCGCTCCACGGCTTCCTGGGCGGCCTGGTAGAGCTTCGATTTGGTAAGAAAATAACCGCTGGCGCGGTCGAGGATCTTTTTGCGGCGGTCACTCCGCTTGGTGCTCCGTTTCACGCGGGGCATATTCTGTCTCCTTTTTGAAATTCCGCTGACTCATTTCCGCATGGCGCGGCGAATCGCAGAATCCGGTTCAGGCACGTCGAGCTGAAAGCTAAAAGCTAAGAGCTGACGGCTGTGGTTACGCGGCTGGAGGCAGGAGGCGCATTCCCTGGCGGGCAGCGCGTTCAACCTCTTCACTCGCTCATTGCAAGCCTGATCTCTCGCCGCTGCCAACGCACTTCGCAGCCGGCGGGGGCGCTGTTTCAGCGGCCCATTTCCAGGAACTCAGCCAAAGAGCTCCTCCATGGAATGGTCAGGCGTAGGGAATCATGCGCGCCACCTTCTTGTAGTCGCCGTCGGAAACCAGCAGGGTCCGGCCCAGCTTGCGCTTCACTTTCGGCGATTTCGAAGTAAGGATGTGCCGCGTCTTCGTTTGGCCCCGCTTGATCTTGCCGGTGCCGGTCTTGCTGAAGCGCTTGGCCGCGCCCGAGTGGGTCTTCAATTTGGGCATTGTCTTCTCTTCCTGGTATTGAAGGAGCGGATCGCTCCCCCAAGAGCCCTATAAACAGGGATTTCCCTGCCCACCGGGCGCTTGAACCAGTATATCTCAACCCGGATTTCCGGCCAAACCGGCGCCCGGGGGACCCATTTGCCGCCTCACTCCGCCGGATCGTCCGCCGTAAAGGGCGAGCAGCAGGGCTTCTCGGTGGCGTGGAAGTTCATCATCTCCGTCCGGATGCCGTCGGGATCGTACAGGTTGAACTGGTATTTGCCGTCCTTTCCAATCTTGGGCGCCTGATCGTGGCGGCACTCGAGCCGGTTGCCCATCTGGAGCACCTTGTACGCATCGGGCACAGAGGCCTCGCCGATGGAGAAATGGTCGAGCACGCCGAGCTGATTCTGGCTCATTCCGGCCGGGATGCCGACGCCCGGACCGGCGGATAGCATGTATTCCAGCCAGTCGTGACCGTCGGGAACCTGCTGGCTCACCCAGTCGATCTTGTCCGGATGCATGCCGCCGAACCAGTAGGGCCGGAAGCCGAGAAGGTCGCGGTAGAACGCGTCTTCCGCTGCGCGGCTGTGCACCAGGAACCCGACATGGATGATGTGGCGGCCGATTTCGTAGGGCGCGCTGACGGCCTGCGGGTGATTGGACGGCTCGACAAATTCCACCTTGTTGCCTTCCGGATCGAGCACCGCAAACCAGCGGCTGCCGTCGGAGCCATGCATCACATGCGCCGGCGTCTTCCATCCCTTTGCGGCCAGGTATTTGCGCATTCCTTCGGCGCTGTCGGTATTCCACGCGGTGTGATCCAGGCGATCGATGCCCGCGCCGGCGGGCAGCGGCAGCACTTCAATGTACTGCGTGGCGCTGAAAGCGTAGCGCACCCCGTTTGGGTTCTCTGGATCCGCGAGCTTGGCCGCGCCCAGAACCTGGGTGTAATAGCACTCGGTAGCGGCCGCATCGGACGTGTATACGGCCAGATGCGAGATTCCGGTAATCTTCGGCCGCGCGGGCGCAGTTTGAGCGACGGCGGCAGTGGCGAACGCGGCAAGCAAAACGGCGGCAAGCAATCTGGATCGCATCGAATTCCTCTCTCGATTTGCGGCCAGATAACCATAAATCGCTTTGCGCGGTTGCGCAAACGGGATGGCGCGCGTTTTCCTGCAATGCTTTGGGAAAATCCCTTTGGTGTTAACGGGGAGATCGTTTCCTGGCGCTCTACCCGCGCTTTAGGGCGCGGCTGAATCCATCGCTCAATCCGGCACACCGGCCGCGGACCGCGGAACGGGCGGCCGCGAGTGCCAAGTTTCTCCTCAGGGAGACGACGGGCACGAAGGCACGGTGTCTCGATTCGACCAAGGGCCATTTTGACCCGCAATCAAAAAGCCCGTCTCACCTTCCGAAACCGCTGCCCCCGGTTGCCCATTCTCTCCTTGACGCCAATGGCCTTTTGGTCTGACCATGTTGCTTCCGGCAGCGGCGAGCGCCACAGGCTCGCGAATGCCCGTGCGGCCTCTTCGCCGGCCTCACTCGCCCGCATCACGCACAAGACAACCCGACCCTCGGAGGGCCCATCATGTCCACACTCGAAAACAATCGCAGGGATTTTCTGAAGGCCGGCGGCGCTGCCCTGGCCGCATCCGCCGTCTCTACTGGCGTTTCATGGCCCGCGTCCAGCTACGCGCAGATTCTGGGCGCGAACGACCGCGTCCGCGTGGCCGTGGTGGGCGCCGGCGACCGCATGAAAGGCTCGCTGATTCCCGCGTTCCTCGAGCATGCGCAGGAGCTCAACTTCCAGTTCACCGCCCTTTGCGACCTGTGGAACCGCCGCCGCGACGATGGCGTTGCCTATATTCAAAAGCTGGGCGGCGGCACGGTGGACGCGGCGCGCAATACCGAAGAGCTCTACGCGCGCAAAGATGTGGACGCGGTGCTGATTGCCACGGCCGACTTCCAGCACGCGCTCATGGGCGTGGAGGCCGTCGAGGCCGGCCGCGACGCTTACGTGGAAAAGCCCACCGCCCACACCATGGACGACGCGCGCAGGTTTTTGGCCGCGGTGAAGAAGACCGGAAAGATTGTGCAGGTGGGCACGCAGCGCCGTTCAACACCGGCTTACCAAAAAGCCGCCGAGTACATTCAATCAGGCCAGTTTGGCGACATCGTGATGGTGGAGATGACCTGGAACGTGAACCAGCCCGGCCGCTGGCGCCGTCCGGACGTGGTGCCTCTGCTCAAGGCAGAAGACACGGATTGGAGGCGCTACCTGCTCAACCGGCCCTACGAGCCTTTCAACGCTCGCAAGTATCTTGAGTTCCGGCTGTTCTGGCCTTACTCGTCGGGCATTCCCGACCAATGGCTGGTGCATCAGATCGACACCGTGCACTGGTTTACCGGACTGCCCCACCCGCGCTCCTGCGTGGCCAATGGCGGCATCTACCTGTGGAAGGACGGCCGCAAGAACTGGGACACCATGACCGCGGTGTTCGATTACGGTCCGCTCGACGATGCCAGCAAGGGCTTCCAGGTGCAGTACACTTCGCGCTTCACCAACTCCGCCGGCGGCGTGAAGGAGCTGTATTACTCGAATGGCGGCATGCTGGACATGGACAAGCAGACCGTGACGCCCAACGGCGGGCTGACGGCCAAGTACGCCGCCGAGATGGGCATGAAGGCCAACCAGCTGGCTCCCTTTTCGCTCATGGGCCAACCGGCGGAAGCCGCGTCGACGGCCGCCGATACCGGCCGCGACCCCATGACCAGCGCCAACATGCGCAACTGGATGGAATGCGTCCGCTCGCGCAAGACCCCCAACGCGCCCATTGAAGCCGGCTACAGCCATTCCATCGCGTTGTGCATGAACGTGGCCGCGATCCAGACCGGGTTGAAGGTGACCTTCGACGACGCGACGCAGCAGGTGATGGCGGGAGGGAAAGTGTTCGCGTGAGAAGCCCGTCCGGGCGCGAAAAAACATCAGGAGAGGGCAGGAAGTGTCAGGGCGTGACTTCAGGGGCTGCGCAAGAATAGAAAAGGAAAAGCACGAAGTGTGAGGGCACGACTGAAGTCGTGCCCTCACACTTCGTGCTCCTTCCGTGGAGTTTTTCCGCAGCCGGTGAAGTCGTGCCCTGACACTTCTTGGCTTGCGACGAGAGCTTTTCTGAACATTGGTTCCCCGAGGGAATTTCCATGATGCACAGATTTCCAATCGCGCAGCTTCTTTGCTCGCTTGCCGCGCTATGCTTTCTCGCCGCGGCAACCGCGCTCCCTCTCGCTGCCGCGCCCAAAGGTGTCCAGGTCACGCCCGACGAAGCCAACCGGCGCGTCGACATCACCATCGACGGCAAGCCTTTCACCTCCTACATCTGGCCCACGACGCTCATGAAGCCGGTGCTCTTTCCCATTGTCGATGCGGATGGCGTCACGGTCACGCGCGGCTGGCCGCTTGAACCGCGGCCCGGCGAGCGCACCGACCACCCGCATCACGACGGGCTGTGGTTCAACTACTCGAACGTCAACGGCTTCGATTTCTGGAACAACTCCACCGCCATCCCGGCGGCGCGCAGCGCAAAGATGGGCTCGATCGTCTTTGACAAAATCGTCTCCGCCAAAAGCGGCGCCGACCAGGGCACATTGGTCACCGACTCCACCTGGGTTACCGGCGCGGGCGACAAGATCATCGCCGAAACCACGCGCACCGTCTTCGCGCGGCAGGATTCGGCGCGCTCGATCGACCTGAACGTGACCCTCAAGGCTCTCGATAAAGTTGTGTTTCACGACGACAAGGACGGCCTGCTCGGCCTGCGCGTGGCGCGCTGGCTTGAGTCGCCGGAAGAAAAAGGCGGAACGTTCACCGACTCGAATGGCGTCGCTACGCAGGTGACCGCTGCCGCCAACCTTCCCGGCGTTGCGCCGCCTACGGGCGAGTACCTGACCAGCGAGGGTATCAAGGGCGAAGCCGCCTGGGCCACGCGCGGCCGCTGGTGCTCGCTGACGGGCCACAACGGCGACCACACCGACACGATCGCCATCTTCGACCATCCCGGCAACCCCAACTACCCCGCTTACTGGCACGCGCGCGGCTACGGCCTGTTCGCGGTCAATCCGCTCGGCCAGCATATGTTCGATCCCAAGCAGCCCGAACTCGAGTACACGCTCGAAAAAGGGCAGTCGGCGACGTTTCGCTATCGTGTAGTGATCTATCCAAGAGCCGTTACCGTTGACGAGCTAAACAGACAAGCCGACCAATTCGCCGCGGATAGGCGGTAGGAAGTGGGCGGAATAGATGGGCTCGTGCTTTCCCAGGTCTCAGGATCGAGACCTGGGGCACCCGGCCGACTCGCAGACTCGCCGGCTTGCTATCCTTATCCCATGCCCGCCCTGATCGACGCCATCGACATCAAGCGCAAGATGTTTTTCGAGTTCGAAAACACTCCCTTTGCGTGTCTCGACGTCGAAGTTTCCACCCCTACCGCGCGCGGCGGGCAGACCCTCGTCCGGCTCAAGATGCGCAACCTGCTCACCCGCGCCGTCTTCGACAAGACCTTCAAGGCCAGCGACAAGTTCAAGGAGCCCGACCTCGACACGGTCGAAGCTTCCTATCTTTACTCGGACGCGGACGGCTCGTACTTCCTCGACCAGACCACCTTCGACACCCTCACGCTCTCGCAGGACAAGCTGGGCGATGCGCTCGAGTTCCTGCTCGAAGGCGTCATCCTGCAGATCGATAAGTACAACGGCAATCCCATTGGGCTGCGGCTGCCTACGCAAGTAGAGCTTGCGGTGACCTACACTGAGCCGGCCACGCGCGGCGACACGGCCTCAGGCTCTGTGACCAAGGCCGCCAAGCTCGAAACCGGCCTGGAGATCCGCGTGCCCTTCTTCGTGAAGGAAGGCGAAAAGGTGAAGGTCAACACCGAGACACGCGAGTTTGCCGGCCGCGCCTGATGCAATGCATCGTTTCTCGATCATTGAGAGCGCCGCAACAAGCGGGTGCCTCAGGTCCGGATTTTCGGACCTGGGAAAGCACGAATTCCGCTGGCTTGCTGACCTGCCAACTCGCTGACTTGCCCCAGCCAGCCGCCGCGCCGTACTATCTCTTCCCATGAACCGCCGCGAATTTGCCGCGCTGCTGCCCATGCTCGCCGCCGCGCCCTCGTTTGCGTCCGCCGAGGCGCAGACGCCGCAAGCCCCAACCCAGCCGGCGCCGCTCGAAAAGCTTGTCTCCGGCCGCTATCCGCCTATCGTGCCGGCCAACCCGCACCCGTCTTCGCGCATGTCCGAGCATTTTCTCATCGGCATGCTGCCCGATAACATCCGCTGCGAGGCGCACTTTACGCGTCTCGCGCCCGGCTGCCCGCCGGAGCCCATAGGCACCCACAAGCACACCGAGATCTGGTTTGTTCACGAGGGAACGGCGCGGCTGATGACCGCCGGCGTGACGCACGATCTTGCGGCGGGAGAGATGGGCGTGTGCGTGGCCGGCGATCAGCACACCATCTACAACGCCAGTC
The DNA here is from genome assembly GCA_963770555.1 of uncultured Acidobacteriaceae bacterium. GTDB lineage: Bacteria > Acidobacteriota > Terriglobia > Terriglobales > Acidobacteriaceae > Telmatobacter. The sequence goes on along the minus strand of CAVYQC010000004.1, from coordinate 713,751 downwards.
AGACTGAGCCGGCGTCATATTTCGTCGTGACCGTGGGCCCGCCGGAATGAGCCGGCGCGGCCAGCTTCTCTGCGATTCAACCGAACCTTAACATTCCAGCCGCGGCATCCCGCTAGCATAGGCGCATGGTCCTCGCCGGCAAGCGCGGTACGGCGCCTTCCAGCAACTTTGCCGGAGGGCCCGCATCCAAACCGGCAACCGAATTGCTGCGCATGAAATTACTTCAGGTACGCGTGCACCAGATCGATCAAGTCCTCGGCCAGCTCGGGAGCAATCTGTTCCTTGGCGCCGTCCACGAGGTGGAAGCGGATATGGGTCTCGAGGACCTCGCCCATCAGGGCATTTACACCGCCCCGCACGGCCGCCAGCAGCATAAGCTGCCCGCCGCAGTCCTCGTCGGCAGCCAGAGAACGCTCCACGGCGTCCAACTGGCCACGGACTTTTCTCAACCGTTGCAGCAACTTGAGCTTTTCCCGTTCCTGGTGCGACATCGGCTTTCTCCTCGTCTCGAACCACGCCTTGACAATACCAACCGGGGGTATAGTATTAACCCAGTGGGGGTATAGTCTCCCGCTCCCTCCATTCTATGCCCGTTCGCCGCCCCAAGCCGTTCGCGAAGGCGCTCGCTGCTCCGGCGGCGCTAGCCTGGCTGGCCGCAACGCTCGGCGCGGGCGGCAGTTTGACCTTGGCCGCGCAGGCGCCTGGCTCTGCTCCGGATGCTCCATTTCCGCGCCTGGCGCCGCGCCTGGACGCGCTCGCGGGTGTACCCGGGCGGCTGCAGCATTGGACACTAAGCACATCCACACAAGCGGGCGGCGATCCACCCCCGAATACTGCCACAAATGCTGCCGCAGCCGGCGAAGCCCAGAGCGCGCCGATTCTCTCCATGGCGCCGCACTCCGAGGACGGCCGCTACTGGGTCTCCGGACAGGCCAACTCGATTTTTCAGATGCACGGGCATTTTCACTCGCCGTACGAAGGCCCGAACAGCCTGCGCGACATCTTCGAGTACAAAGCCTCTGAAGTGGCCACGCTTTACCTGGGCTATCAGCTGCGCCCGAATTCGCGCTTCAATACTGACCTGATCGTGGACATTGAAAACGCCGGCGGGCGGGGCATCTCGCAGGCGCTGGGACTAGCCGGACAGACCAACCTGGACGTGGTGCGCAATCCCAACCTAAGCACCACTCCGTATCTGGCCCGCGGCGAGATTCACCAGATCCTGGGCTTGAGCAGCGAGATGGTCAGCCAGGATCGCGGACCGTGGGCGCTGTCGACCGAGGTGCCGGTGCGGCGCTTTGAGATTCGGGTGGGCAAGATGAGCCTTCCGGATACCTTCGACATCAACTCTGTCGGGTCAGACAGCCACCTGCAATTCACCAACTGGACAGTGAATAACAACGGCGCGTGGGATTATGCGGCGGACACTCGCGGCTACAGCGTGGGCGGGATTCTGGAGTACGACGATCGGGTGTGGTCAGCGCGCTACGGCATTGCGGCCATGCCGGTGATCGCCAACGGCATCGATCTGGACTGGGCCATCAGCCGCGCCAACGGGCAAAACTGGGAATTTGAGCTGCGCAAGGGCCTTTTTGCACCGCTTTTGAACTCCAAGCGCGTTGGCGCATTGCGCATTTTGGGCTTTGTTAACCACGCCCACATGGGCGATTACCGCCAGTCCGTTCGGCAGTATCTCGCTGGCCAGTCCACCACGCCCGAAATCACGCAGACTGAGCGCTTCGGCGCGGTGAAGTACGGCTTTGGCCTGAACACCGAGCAGGACGTGACCGACAGCCTGCGGCTGTTTGCGCGTTTTGGCTGGAATGAGGACCAGCACGAGTCGTTCGCCTATACGGAAGTCGGACAGACAATTCTGTTCGGCGGCGACTTGAACGGCCATAGCTGGCGCCGGTCCAATGACAAGGTGGGCGCCGCCTATGTCTCGAACGCCATCAAGCGCGACCACCAGAATTATCTTCACTATGGCGGCCTGGGCTTTCTGCTGGGCGACGGCGGTCTGACCTATGCGCGCGAAGACATTCTTGAGTGGTATTACAACGCGCATCTATGGCGCGGCTTGTATGGCGCGTTTGGAGGATCGTACATCGCGCATCCCGGCTACAACCGGGACCGCGGGCCGGTCTATGTATCCATGGTGCGTGCGCACATCGACTTTTGACGAGAGCCGCCGGGAATCTACCGGGCCTGGCCGGCAGGTTGGGTTGGCGGCGCATCCGGCAGCGTGTAGATCACCTCGCCGGGCTTGGCGTAGTGGAGCTTTTCGCGGGCTTCGCGCTCGATGGCGTCGGGGTCGGACTTGAGCTGCTCGATCTGCTGCCGCATCTGCGCATTCTCCTGCTCGAGGTCCTGGATTTGCTTCTGCAGCGTGCGGTCCTGGCTTCGCTCCTGGTGCCACACCGAGAGACCGTGCTTGCCGTTGATCACGTGCCAGGTAACCAGCAGGGCGAGCAGAAAGGCGATCGCGGTGCCCGCGGGACGCCAAATCCGCTGCGCCCTGTCGAAGGCGCGCTCGCGCAAGGGCGCGGGCGACTCGGCCTTTTGGTTCGTTTCCCTCTGGATATTCCCTTCCTGCATTCAACCTCGAATTGCACCCTTCGGACAGACCAGAAAACCGGCTGCGGCTTCCTCAGGGGCTAAAGCCCGCGTTCATCTTGCTCGACTTGCGGCACGACTGAAGTCGTGCCCCGACACTTCGTGCCTTTTCCCTAAGGCCTCTCCGCGGCGGGCGCCCCAGGCTCGGATTTTCGGACCTGGAAACCACATATCCCGGCCCCGCCGCTTCAAGCCGACAGCACAAACTTTTCGGCCGCGGTGCGGAGCGCTTCCATGTCCTGCTCGCTGCGCGCCTCAGTATATGCACGCACCACCGGCTCGGTTCCGGAAAGCCGGTAGCAAACCCACGAGCCATCCTCGAGAATCAGCTTCAGGCCGTCGGTGCGCACCACGCCTGTAACCCGGCGGCCGCTCAGCTCCACGGGATCTGCCTTCAACTTCTCAGTGAACGCGGCTTTCACCTCCGGGGTCAAGCGGAAGTTCTCGCGAACCGGATAGTAGGAACCAACCTTGCCAAACAGCTCCTTCAGTTGTTCGCCCAGGCTCTTGCCGCGGGTAGCCACCATCTCAGTCACCAGCAGGCCGGCGATGATGCCGTCTTTCTCCGGCACGTGGCCGCGGATGGTGAGCCCGGCCGACTCCTCGCCGCCGATGGCGATCTTGTCCTCGTCGATGAGCGCGCCGATGTATTTGAATCCCACCGGCGTCTCGTAGAGCGGAACCTTGTGGTGCTCGGCAAGGGCGTTGATCAGGTTGGTGGTGGCCACGCTCTTGGCCACGCCGTTGCGCCAGCCGCGCGTTTCCACCAGGTAATCGAACAGCAGGGCGATGATGTAGTTGGGCTGCAGAAAAGTGCCGTCCGCGTCCACGATGCCGAAGCGGTCGGCGTCGCCATCGGTGGCAATGCCGATGGCGGCTCCAATCTCCTTCATTTTTTGCTTCGCGTCGCCCAGCAGGTGATCGTCGGGCTCCGGCGCGTGGCCGCCGAACAGCACATCGCGATAATCGTGCACGGTCTCCACCGTTACGCCGGCATCGCGTAAAAGGTCCGACGGATAACCGCGGCCCGCGCCCCAGAAGGGATCGTAGACCACCTTGATGCCCGATTTGACGATGGCCTTGAGATCGACCAGCTCGGCCAGACGCTTCAAGAATGCCGGCTTCACATCCGCGGTTTCAAATCCGCCGGCGGGGGGCTCTGATTTTGGAATCGACCCGTTGCTCGCTTGCAGCGCCAGAATCGCCGCCTCGATCTGTTCGGTCACTTCGGGCAGCGCCGGCGCACCGTCGGACGTGGAGAACTTGATGCCGTTGTACTCGGGCGGATTGTGCGAGGCGGTGAAGTTGACCGCGCCGGAGGTCTGAAGCGTGCGCACCGCGTGGGAGATGGCCGGCGTGGGCGCGGCCTCGGAGATCACGATGGGCGTTACGCCCGCTCCGGCGAGCACCTGCGCGGCCTCGGCCACAAAGCTCTCGCCCAGGAAGCGCGGATCGCGGCCTACGAGCAATCTGTGCGGCCCCGGCTGCGACTTCACGTACGCCGCAATCCCGGCCACCGCCAGCCGGATATTGGCCACCGTAAACCCGTCGGCCACAATCGCCCGCCATCCCGAAGTGCCAAACTCGATCGCTGTGCTCATCGGCTTCTCCACGCGCGCCTGACCCAGCAGGCTGCAAGGACCATACTGCAACACCGAGGCCCGCACGGCAAGCCGCAGGCGGTGGGCCGTCGGATCGCTCAGCCGGAGGGGCGGTGAGCATGTGGAAATCCTCTGCCTGACCTAAGCACGAAAAAAACTCAAACAACCGCTTGACAAACCGCCAGGATAGTCGCAAGATTGGTCCCAGTTTGGTTTGTTATGCAAACTAGTTTGCGAAAAAGAAAGAGCAAGAAAATGACCCGTTCACCCTCTACTGTCTTTACGGAAAGCCCCGATGCAATGGCCAGGCGGCTCATGCAGAAAGCGCACAACCGCGACGGATTGCCGGAGATTGCCGTCGGGCTGATCCTCCTCGCCGTCTCGGGCCTCATCTATACGCAATCGATCCTTCCACGAGGGTCAGTGGCGTTCAAAGCAGCCGTCCTCGCCATTGCCATTTTGATACCAGTGCTGTGTTTTGCCTCGCCGCCGGCAGTGCGCCGGCTGCGAAGCCGGTATTTGATCGGAAGAGTGGGCTATGTGCGGCCGAAGCCCATTGCGCTGAAACCGATCCTCAGCGGCATTTTGCTTGCCTTGGGAATGTTCGCCGTCTTGTTTGGAGTCGTTCCGCGGCTGGCTCATCCGAATTTCTGGCTGCTCGCCGGCTCCGGCCTGCTGGCCGGCGCCATTGCAGCCTGGGGCGGCCGAAGCCTGCGCTTTGCCGTCGGCGGCATTGCTGCGGCCGCCGCTGGATTGCTCCTCGCATTGAGCAGCGTTTCGCTCCAAACAGGTTTCTCCCTGCTATGGGGCTTCGTGGGCATTTTGTCGCTCGTTTCCGGTTGCGTTGCATTGGCTCGTCTGCTTCGCTCTCCTTTTGAGTCCGGAGAATGAGATGAGCAAGCGAATTCGCCAATTGGCGGAGATCGATCGCGTCATCCATGAGCCGGCCAGGCTGATGATCGTATCCCTGCTGGCCGCCGTGGAGGAAGCCGATTTTCAGTACCTGCACCAGGCCACCGGGCTCACCAAAGGCAATCTTTCCGTCCACCTGTCCAGGCTTGAGGAGGCAGGCTACGTCTCCATCGAAAAGACCTTTCGGGGCAAATATCCGCTCACCTTGTGCCGGCTCACGGAGCGGGGCAAGGAGGTGCTGAACGGCTACCGGAAGGTAATCCGGAGCGCGCTATGACGCCGCACCGCCCTACTCGGCCCGACTCGGCGCGCTCCCCGATCGGACTTTGTCGTGGACGGGAAACACGCTATCATCAACTGGGGAAGGGTCCTTGTGGCTGCACATTCTTACAAGAGCGCACTCCGGATGGCTGCATCGCTCAGCCGCGAGGAGCGCTTGCGGCTGATTGAAGAACTCGCGGCACGCACTGCCGGCGAACCGTCTCCGGAGCCTCCGTCCAGCATTCTTGAACTCTGCGGTCTCGGGAAAGAGATTTGGGAAGGCGTTGACGCGCAGGAATACGTCAACCGAGAACGTTCTTCATGGAATGGCTGAAGAAGCTTGGCGGAGCGACGGTCGGACCGGACACAGCTCCGCTGATCTACTTTATCGAAAAGCATCCGGCCTACCTTTCCCTTATACGTCCCTTTTTTGAAGCCATGGAGCGGGGCGAGATTCAAGTTGTCACCTCGACCCTGACGCTGGCCGAGGTTCTTGTTCACCCCTAGCGTCGCGGGGACGTCGCTTTGGCCCGCCAATATTCCCGCATCCTGCTCAACGCGCCCAATCTGAGGTTGCTCGCGGTTTCACCGGAAATCGCCGATGAAGCGGCCCGCATCCGCGCGGCGCATGGCCTAAAGACTCCAGACTCCATTCAGCTCGCGACGGCGCGACTTGAAAATGCGACCGCTTTTCTAACCAACGACGCGAGATTAGCCGCGTTTCCCAGTCTGGAACCGATTGTCTTGGACAGCCTGCTGGCGAACCCCCAGCCCTGAGCGAAGCGCCATAATGGACTTGAGACCGCCCCATGTCAGACCCCACGCCGCAAGCCCGCATCGTCCTCACCACCACGGCCAACGCCGACGAGGCCGCCCTTCTGGCCGGCACTTTGGTTGAAGAGCGGCTGGCCGCCTGCGCCACGCTGATCCCTTCCGTCCAGTCCATCTACCACTGGGAGGGGCAGATCGAATCTTCCACCGAAACGCTGCTGCTGCTGAAGACCAGTTTGGAGCAACTGCCGGCTCTCGAACACCGGCTGCGCGAGCTGCACAGCTACCGGATTCCGGAGTTCCTGGTACTCGATATCGAATCCGGAAGCCACGCCTATCTCGAATGGCTGTTCGCCAGCCTGCGCAAGACCCAGGGTCCGCAACCCAACCCGGCCCAGATCGGCCCGGCCTGATCCGCCACGATTACACTGGCGGACTGCGGCAGCTCTGGTATCCTTGGTTGGTTCGGCTTGCTATGCGCTGGTTAATGATTGGGCTTCTGGTTTCGCTTGGAGCGCTGCTGCTGGCAGCCGCGGGCGTAGCGCGCCACATCCGCCTCCATCGCACCAGGCTCCGCCGCGAGCCGCTGTCGCTCGATCCTGCCCGGGAAACCGACCTGGAGCCGGAACCTTAAAGGAATTCTGTGAACCAATCGCTCTCGGAACCCCGTTCTTCCCTGGCCGATGCCGCAATGCCGATTCTTCGCTACGCGGGCGTGGTGCTGGCCGGCAGCGCGCTGGCCGCGGTGTGCGCGCACATGGCCGTACCGCTCTTCTTCACTCCGGTGCCGCTCACCGTGCAACCGTTTGCGGTGCTGCTGCTGGGGCTGCTGCTTACGCCGCGCATGGCCGCGGCTACGCTGGCTGCCTACCTTCTGGAAGGCGCAGCCGGCTTGCCGGTCTTCGCTCCCGTGCCGGCCGTTTCGGGCCTGGCCCATCTCTTCGGGCCCACGGGCGGTTACCTGCTCGCTTATCCGGCGGCCGCGGCGCTCGTTTCCCTCCTCTGGCGCCGGGCGAGGCTTGGGACTGGCCGCGGGCCATGGCGCGGAATTGGGCGCGGATTTGCCGCTGCGCTTTGGAGCGCTGCCGCGGGCGACCTGGCGATTCTCGCCTGCGGCGCACTGTGGCTTGCCGCCCTGACCCACAGTACGGCCCCGGCCGCGGTCCGGTTCGCTGTGCTGCCCTTTTTGCCCGGTGAGGCACTTAAAATTGCGGGCGCCGCCGGCATCGCTGCCGGCTTCAACCGCCTTCGCCGCCCCAACGGCGCCGATCTTCGCAGCTGAAACGATGCACTTTAAAAGTCGCCCCCGAAACGCGGGCGCAACCAATTACACTACCCGAAGAATGGCGTTTCCTTCCTAAGCCGTTGTAGACGCATCCAACCATTGTCCTTCTTTGTCCTCTCGAAAGGATGCTTTGCCTGTGAGCACTCCGCCGACTGCAGCGCCGATTGCCGATAGTGTGAGAGATATTTCGATCGCGCACAGCCCCGACTCCGATGACGCATTCATGTTTTATGGCCTGGCCACCAATAAGATCCGCGTGCCCGGCTACCGGTTTTCGCACACCCTGTCGGACATCGAAACCCTGAATCGCCGCGCCCGCGAAGAGGCCTTTTACGACGTCACGGCCATCAGCTTCCACGCCTACCCTTACCTGCAGGAAAATTACACGCTGATGGGCTGCGGCGGCAGCGTGGGCGAGGGCTATGGTCCCATGGTGGTCTCCAGCCGGCCCATCGCCCCGGCCGACCTGGGCCAGATGAAAGTCGCCGTCCCGGGCACACTGACCACGGCCTACCTCGCGCTCAAGATCTTCAACCCGGAGATCAAGACCGAAACGGTGGCCTTCGACCAGATCATTCCTGCCATTCTGGCAGGAACGTATGGCGCCGGCCTCATTATTCACGAAGGCCAGCTAACTTATTCATCGAGCGGCCTTTATAAGGCGATCGATTTGGGCGCGTGGTGGCGTGAGACCACCGGCCTGGTGCTGCCCCTGGGCGGCAACGCCATCCGCCGCTCGCTGGGCTCGGAGCCGCACCGGATCATCTCCAAGGCGCTGCGCGACTCGATCCGCCACGCCCTCGATCACCGCGAACAGGCCCTCGAATACGCCATGCAATTCGCGCGCGACCTGGACTCGCGCCTGGCCAACCGCTTTGTGAGCATGTACGTCAACGACCGCACCCTCGATTACGGCGCAGACGGCCGTGAGGCGGTCCGCAAGCTGCTCGATCTGGGCCACGAGCGCGGCATCATTCCCATCGCCCCGCAGGTGGACTTCGTGGACTGAGATGCCGGCAGCGCGAATTCGCCGCTCCGATCCTTAAGTTTTTCTAATTCTTGCCGATGCATCCTGTACGGAGAACCGCCAGGATGCACGCCACTTCCAAGCCGACCTTTCTGCTCGCTTCTCCGGAGCCGGCTCTGCTGGCGGCCATCGAACCGGTGCTGCTGCGAGCGGGAGCAAGGGTGGAGATTGTGCTCTCCGGGCAGGCCGCGCTGGACTCCATGACCGCGCCCGTTCCGCCCAGCCTGGCGCTGCTCGACGCCAATCTTCCCGGTCTGGCGCCGGGCAACACCATCGCCCAGTTGCTGGCCGCCGCCCGCGCGCACGAAAACGGCAGGCGGTTCCCGATTGTCCTGATTTCGGACGCTGTCACCCAGGCATGGGTCGACCGCCTCGCCGAAGGCGTCATCGACGACCTCATCCTGCGCGCCGCCGAAAGCTCGTACTGGCAGCTCCGCATCGATCTCGCGATGCGCGCGTTTCGCCTGGGCCGCGAGGTGGAAACCTTGCGCGAAGCCGCGGCGCTGAACGCGCAAATGGACCGGCTTACCGGCGTCTACAATCGCGAGGCGCTGCTGGCCATGCTGTTCCGGGAGACCGACCGCGTGCAGCGGCTGAATACTTCCATGACCGTGGTGCTGTTCGATATCGACGACTTCGGCCACTGGAACTCGCGGCTGGGAACGGAAGTCTGCGACGAGCTGCTTTGCCAGGTGGTGGGCCGGACCTCGCGCCTGCTGCGCAGCTACGATCTGCTCGGCCGGCCGGGGAAGGACGAGTTCCTGGTGGCGCTGCCCGGCTGCGGCATCGCCAATGCCGTGATGCTCGCCGAACGGCTGCGCATCGACGTCTTCAGCGTGCCCTTCCATGTGGAAGGCGAATCTCTGCGCCTTTCGGCATGCTTCGGCATTGCCTGCAGCCAGGGACGCTCGCCGGTGGTGGTTCTGCGCGACGCCGAAGAGGCGCTCGCTCGCGCCAAGGCCGCCGGACCGGAGTCCATTCAGTGCTCGGGCGATTGCCGATGCCCCACCCCAGCGCCGGTAACGTTTCTTTCCCCCGGCTCCGGCGATGAGCTGATCGCCTGGTGATATCCGATCGCGAATAATTGGGAACTAGCATCGCCAGTTACTCCAGGGGCGCTAGGAGCGCTGCGGGATGCCGGCCGCCGTCGAGGCAATGCTGACCGCATGCCGACTTTCCATTCGAAATCACAACTACGCCGTCTTCAACCAACCGTCTCCCCCAGTTTCCTGACAGCTCTTCTGGACTTGACGCCGAAAGATCGCGCAAAATCTCCTGTTGCTTTCCAAAAGGAACCATGCCATCATTCCTGTAGGAAACCTAAAGGTCGGTCCCTCCATGAAGGATAAACCCGACGTTTTGCAAGGAACGCTTGCGCTCATGGTCCTCAAAACCCTCGATGTTCTGGGCCCGCAGCACGGCTACGGCATCGCCCGCCGCATCGAGCAGATCAGCGGAGATGTTCTGGCTGTCAACCAGGGCACCCTTTATCCCTTGCTGCTGAAGCTGGAGAATGAAGGCTCGATTGCCTCGCAATGGGGCGCATCGGAGAACAACCGCCGCGCCCGCTTCTATCGCCTTACCGCGACCGGCCGCAAACAGCTACAGTCCGAGACCCGCGATTGGGAGCAGACCGCGGCAATCGTCGCGCGATTTTTCAAAATCAAAGCGGAGGATCTGGCATGAGATTCCTGCGCCGCTTTTTCATTCGCCTCTCGAACTTCACCACCGGAAGGCGCGCCGACCAGCGCCTCCGTGAGGAGATGGCCGAACATGTAGCCTTGCAGACTGAGGAGAACCTGCGCGCCGGCATGCCGCCCGCCGAGGCGCGCAGGCAGGCGGCGCTGAAGCTTGGTGCGGCCCAGGCCATACGCGAGCAACACAACGCCGAGCAGAGTCTTCCGCTTGCTGAGAATCTTCTGCTCGATATCCGCTATGCGTTCCGCATGCTGCACCGGTCTCCCGGATTTTCCCTGATTGCCATCGCCACCATGGCCCTCGGCGTGGGAGCCACCACCGCCATCTACAGCGTCATCGACGCAACCCTGCTGCATCCTTTGCCCTACCCCCACCCCGGCGAACTGGTGCGAGTTGAAGCCAACCTTCCCGGCGTGGGCGCGCACGACGTCGGCATCTCCATCCCTGAGTTGAGAGACCTGCAGAACTCGGGAATCTTCCAATATGTGTCCCTATCCTTTTTCGGCACCAACAATCTCACCGGCAGCGCCCAGCCCGCGAGCATCGCCTCAAAGTCGGTCTCGCCGAGCTACTTCGCAGTGCTCGGCGTCGACGCGCAGTTGGGCCGCACCTTCGATCCGCACGACGCCACACCCGGCTTCAACAACGAAGTCGTCATCAGCGATGGGCTCTGGAAGCGCGCATTTGGCGCCGACCCGCACATTCTCGGCAAGACTCTGCGCCTTGACAACGATCCCGCTCATGTTGTCGGCATCATGCCCGCCAGCTTTCGCGACCAGGGCCAAACCAGCGAGGAGCGCGGGACCGAATTGTGGGCGGCATGCGGATTTTCCGGCGACCCCGCCCCGCCGCCGATGCGCGGCACGCGTTTCCCCTACGATACCATCGCGCGCCTTCAGCCTGGTCTCTCGCCTGAGGCCGCCCAGGGGCGCCTCGATGCCCTGGTTGCATCGTTGAAGAAGCAATATCCGGCGGACTATCCGCCGCAAGGCGCATGGACGATCCGCCTCACTCCCCTGGCCGAAACCCTTGTCGGCAACGTTCGCCAAACGCTCATCCTGCTGTTCGGCGCGGTGGGCCTGGTCCTGCTGATCAGCAGCGTCAACGTCGCCAATCTGCTGCTTGCCCGCGCCAGCGCGCGAGGACGCGAGATGGCGGTTCGCCAGGCGTTGGGAGCCGCAAGAATGCGCCTGGTTCGTCAGCTCCTCACCGAGAGTTTGCTGCTCTTCGTTCTGGGCGGCATCACCGGTTTCGCGGTTCTCTTCTGCGCCCGGAAATTCCTGCTGCAATTTGTTCCCGAAAGCCTGCCGCGCCTCAATGACATATCCGTCAGCTGGGGCGTACTGGCGTTTGCCATTGTCGTCTCCGTCGCCGCCGGAACCATTTTCGGGCTTGCCCCCGCGTGGCTCACAAGCCGCCTTAATTTGACGGAGACGCTCCGGCAGGAAGGCCGCGGTTCCAACGGTTCCCGGCGGCGCTCGCGCCTCCGCCATGTTCTGGTGATTGGTGAATTAGCACTTTCCCTGGTGCTGATGGTCGCCGCCGGCCTTCTGCTACGTAGCTTCTGGGACTTGTTCAAGGTGCAACTCGGCTTCAATCCCACTCGGGTCATGGCAATCGAGACCTCGCTGCCGAATCCTAACGATCCCAAAACCGACATTTACCGCACCGCCACACAGGAAGCCGTGTTGCTGCGCGAAGTCCTGCGCCGCAACCGGACGATCCCGGGCGTGGAAGAAACCGCCGTCAGCGATCGGGCGGCCATTCCACTCGGCTATGGCCAGAGCGATCACAGAGCGGTTCCATTGTTTCGCGAGGGCCTGGACCTGCAGAGCAGCCAGCCTCCGCTGATCGATACGTCGATCGTCTCGCCCGAATATTTCCACCTGCTGGGCATGACTCTCTTGCGTGGACGCCTCTTCGCCGACCAGGACCTTGAAGCTACGCCCTTGGTCGCAGTCATCAACCAGGCCGCAATCCGCATGTACTGGCCCGGCAAAGATGGAAAGGGCGAGGATCCGGTCGGCAAGCGAGTCCGTTTGTTGGGCTATTTGGGCCGTCGCAGGCCGGACTGGACCACCATCGTCGGCGTCATTGCCGATGCGCGCACAGAATCGCTCGCGGACGCCGGCATTCCGCAGATCTATCTCGACATCTACCAGCGCCCCGCCAAGTTTCTTGCGTTCTACGTGCGTGGACAGGTTGATCCCGCCGCCATCTCCACACAGGCGCGCACACAAATCCAGGCCGTCGATGCGGAGCTTCCCGTCTTCCGCGCGGAGAGCTTGGACGACGTGCTCTCCTCTTCGCTTTCCGTGCGGCGGTTCTCCATGGAAATGGTGGCGCTGTTTGCCGCAACTGCCCTGCTGCTCGCGGGACTGGGAATCTATGGAACCATCTCCTTCCTGGTCAATGAGCAATCGCGCGAGATCGCCATTCGCCTCGCGCTGGGCGCGCAAAGGCGCACTATCCTCAAGATGGTCTTACGCCAGGGCCTCACTCTGGCCGCCGGCGGCGCCGGCGTAGGCCTGGTTGGCGCGCTTATTGTTTCGCGTCTCATGGCCGGCCTGCTTTACGGTGTCTCGCCTTACGATCCCTCTACCTTCGCCGGCGTAACCGCCGTGCTCACCGCCGTCGCCATCGCCGCCAGTTACGTCCCTGCGCTGCGCGCCATGCGCCTCGATCCGATCACGACACTCCACGCCGAATGACCCTCGGCGCTGCTCAGGACTTGTCTTCGCAAGTTGTTGCCATCCCAATGGCCTCCTTCGGGATGCTGATGAATTCACCCCACAGCGAGTTCCAGAGGATTAGTCCCCAAAAACGCCGTATCAACCGGTATTCCGGGCGGAATCGGTCCCAGGATGACTAGAGCGTGTTTCGAAAATAGTCCGACATTCGTCGAAGGCAACCGCACAGGGGCTAAAGAGGCTGCGGAAAAAGGCCGGATCTCAGGCACAGGCCCGAAAAGCAGGCCGCAGGGGCTAAAGCCCGCGTTCCTATTGCTCGACTTGCGGCACGACTGAAGTCGTGCCCTGACACTTCTTGCCCCTTCCGGAGAGTTTTTCCGCAGCCTGTAAAGCTCACGATTTTTCTGGCTCTTTTCGGCACGGCTGAAGCCATGCCCTGATACAGAACGCATTTTTGAAACACGCTCTAACAACCGCGGTGTCACGAGGCAGCAATCTCCGGCTCCAATTCCAGAAACTCCTGAAAGACGTCGTTCGAGAGCAGCCGCCCCTTCGCGGTGAGCCGCACATTCCAACCATCGGAAGCGAGCATTCCCGATTCCACCATCCGTTTCACCGCTTCGATGGCGGGCTCGACCATGGCGCGGCCGAATTCGCTTTCGAGCGCGGCTACGTCAACGCCCGCATTCAGCCGCAAGCCCAGGAACCAGGCTTCCTCATGTTGGCGCGCCGGCGAAAGCCATGCAGTCTCCACGGGCTTCGGCCCGGCGAGATAATCACTCAGATCGTCCGTGGTCTTGGTGCGCAGTACATCGCGAGAGCCGGTTTCGCTTTGTGCATGGTCCGCCGCACGAAGCGACGACGATGCATCCAGACCCACGCCCAGATACGGGCGCCGCTGCCAATAGCGCAGATTGTGCCTGGAGTGAAAGCCGGGACGGCTGAAGTTGGAGATTTCGTACTGGCCGAGCCCGGCTTCGGCGAGCCGCTCCTGGGCCCGCTCGTACATCCGCGCGATGGCGTCGTCGCCAGGAACCAGACCGGCGCGGTAGCGCGCGCCCCCGGCCAGCAATTCGCGGCCCAGCCTCGAGTCCTCGTCCACCTCCAGCATGTAGACGCTGGCGTGTGGAGCGCCGGAATCGGCCAGCGCCGCCAGCGACTGCTCCCAGGAGGCGTGCGTCTGGCCGGCAAGACCGGCGATCAAATCTACATTCAGGTTGGTAATCCCCGACCGCCGCAGCCGGCGCAGATCGTCCTCCACAACAGCCCGGTTGTGCAGCCGCCCGCTCCCGCGCGCCTCGCTGTCCACAAACGACTGCACGCCCAGGCTCACGCGGTTCACGCCTGCGGCGGGCAAGGCTGCCAGGGTTTCGCCGGCCAGTTGTCCAGGCGCGCACTCCATGGTGATCTCGGCACCGGGATCGAGATCGAACTCCGCGCGCATGGCCGCGAACAGCCTGGCCAGCAGCTCCGGAGCCAGCAGGCTGGGCGTGCCTCCGCCCAGGTAGACCGTATCCACGCGGCGGGGAAGCTCGACGCCCATCCCGGCCGCCCACTGTGCAGCGCCGCGCAGGTCTTCGACGATGCGCTCCACGTAACGCTCGTGGTCGGCGGAAGGATAGACCCCGGAGGCAAAATTGCAATAGGTACATTTCGACCGGCAGAAAGGAATGGAAACGTAAAGCCCGAGAGCAGAGTCCGGAATGCCGGTCATGCAACGATTGTTTCACGTCCGCGGGCGGCCGGCGGGGTGCGTTGCGCGCGGCTGTTACAGCATTTTCGATCCTGCTCTTTCCAGGAACCACGTGGCAAAGTGGCATTTTCCTCAAGCCGGGGTCCCCACGGACAGGTCTTCGTCCGTGGGGTGGAAGAAAATGCCACCTTCAATGCCGCCGAAATGTCAACAAGTGGATCGAAAATGCTCTAGCGCGCAGGCGCCGTCTGGATTCTGTTCATGCGCGCCCGGGATATGGATCCATGCAATCATTGAAGCAAGGAGATCCGGTTTGAAAGCGTGGCCTGTCCTGGCTATTTCCTTGATCCAAGTCCTTCTGCTCCTGGCTCACTGGTTTCTCTTCCATACCTGGATCGCCTTCTGGCCCGGTCCCGGTCTGAGGGGCGCTTGGGAGCTGCGCACCGCGCTGCTGGTTCTTGGCTTCAGCTTTGTGGCTGCCGCTCTGGTCAACTTCCGCTATTCGAACGCCGCCGCCCGGCTGGCTTACAAACTCGCCGCCGTGTGGCTTGGTTTTCTCAACTACTTCTTCTTCGGCGCTTGCCTGAGCTGGCCGGTGTGGTATGCGGTTCGGGCCATTGGGACGCCGAACCCGGCCGCCGCGCGAACCTGGATTGCCGCCGGCTTCTTTGTCCTCGCGCTCCTTGCCGGCATCTACGGCATGCTCAATGCGCGCTGGATCCGCGTGCGGCGCATCGGCCTCCACTTGCCCGGCCTGCCCGAGACCTGGCGCGGCCGCAGTGCCGTGCTGATGAGCGATCTGCACCTGGGCAGCGTAAACGCGGCCGCATTTTGCCGGCGCGTGGTGAGCCTGGCTGCCGGCTTCCATCCTGACATCGTCTTCATCCCCGGCGATCTCTTCGACGGCACAAAGGCCAGCCTCGACGCCTTGATTGCGCCCTTCCGGGAGCTCGCTCCTCCCTTCGGCATCTATTTTTCCACCGGCAATCATGAGGAATTTCACGACCCCGCGGACTACATTCAAGCCATTGCCCGCACCGGCATCCGCGTCCTGGCCAATGAGCGCGTGACCGTGGACGGGCTGCACATTCTGGGCATTCCCTACGGCGAATCGACCTACCCCATCCGCGTGCGCGCCACGCTCGAGAAGCTGAGCCCCGGACCGGAAGCGGCCAGCATTCTGCTCAATCACGCGCCCGTTCGCCTGCCCATCGCGGAGCAGGCCGGCATCAGCCTGCAGCTTTCCGGGCACACCCATGGCGGCCAGATTTTTCCTTACACCTGGCTCACCAGGCGCATCTTTGGACGGTTCACCTATGGGCTGCAGCGCTTCGGCGCTTTGCAGGTCTACACTTCCACCGGCGCCGGCACCTGGGGTCCGCCCATGCGCGTCGGAACCGAGCCGGAGATCGTTTTGTTCGAGTTCCAGTGAATCCGTTTCGGGCTATAATGTAGCTACGTTGCTACATGGAGGCCGGTACCGTGGCCATCACCACTTTTTCGAGCCGGGAATTCAATCAGGACACCAGCCGCGCCAAGCGCGCCGCCAAGAAGGGGCCGGTGTTCATCACCGACCGCGGCAAGCCGTCGCACGTGCTGCTGAGCATTGAGGAGTACCGGGCAATGAGAGGCAAGCGAAAGAGTCTGGCTGAATCCTTGGCGATGCCCAATGCCGAGCTGGTCGAATTTGACCCGCCACGCTTGGGTAGCAGTGAATTCCCTAAACCGGCCGATCTCTCGTGATGTATCTGCTCGATACCAACGTCGTATCAGAGCTACGCCGAGTCGACACCGGGTCAGCCGACTCGCGCGTAAAGGCCTGGGCGAGAAGCTCCGATGTTGAGTCCAACTTCCTCTCCGTAATCACAATTCTGGAATTGGAACAGGGCGTCCTGTTGATGGAACGCCGGGATTTGCATCAGGGAAACATGCTCCGTTCGTGGCTGGAGAAACAGATCCTGCCTGATTTTGCCGGGCGCATTCTCTCAATCGATGCTTCTGTCGCCAGGAAATGCGCGGCGCTGCACGTGCCGAATCCAAAGTCCTATCGGGACGCATTGATCGCGGCAACCGCGCTGGTTCACGGCATGACCGTGGTCACGCGCAACGCCGCCGATTTCGAATCGACCGGCGTGGCGCTCCTGAACCCGTGGCAATCGTGACCCCATGAACGAGGCGAAACGATCCGTCTCAGCGTGCTGAGTCGAGCGTCCGCGCGGCGCGATCGAGTGCCTGGGTGAGTACGCCTAATTGCTCCTGGGCAAGAGACGGATTCTTCGCATCGATGGCCTCATTCACGCCGGGAATGACTACGGCAGCGTAGCCGGTGAACTCGCCGGGCGCGTAGATGGTGTGCCGGTACCAGGGGCGGTTGGGAAGGCCGGCATCGGAGAGCAGCGCCGTCTCGGCCTGGCGCAGGGCGGCGTTCAACCGAACCAGGTCGCCCGCGGGAGCGGCCTGCAGTGCGTGCACTTTTTGTGCGGCACCGGCCAGCCGGGACGCCGCAGCTTCGGCTGCCTCGAAGTCGAGCGAATCGAGCCCCACATCCCGGGCTTTGCTTTTGGCCGCGGCCAGATAACTGGAGATGTCGCGGGCGTAGGCCACATAGTCGTAGGGCAGAACGTCGGCGTCGGCCATGCGCAGCGCCTCAAGGCCGAAGACGCGGGCCATCTCTTGGAGATAGAGGAAGTGCGGATCGGCGTTCTGCGTGTACCAGGCGAAGTCGTCGAACGCGGAATGGTAAACGCCGTAGGGACCGTCCGAGCCGATGTCGGTGGAAGGCACGCCGGCATGTTGGAGGAACGGAGTGTAGTCGGAGCCGGATCCCAGGTCCCCGACGCGCACTTCGTCGGGATTGAGGAGCGGAGCGTTCGAAGGCCGATGCCCGTCCTCGCCCGCGTGGTGGATTCTCCATTGCTCGAAGACTGTTCCCGCCACCGGGCTGGGAACATCGTGGGTCAGATCGCGGATGAACTGCTTGAGGGAAGGTACGGCGGAGGCGGAGAAATCGGGTCCGGACACGCCCACGTCCATGTTGAAGTAGGCCACCGCGCGGCTGAGGTCGGCGGCGTGCTGTTCCACCCATTCGGTGGAGCCGATGAGACCTTCCTCCTCGGCGTCCCAACTGCAAAAAACGATGGTGCGCTTCGGACGCCAGCCCTCGCGCAGCAATGCGCCCAGTCCGTGAACGGCTTCGAGCATGGCGGCGGTTCCGCTGGAGGGATCGACTGCGCCATAGACCCAGGCGTCGCGGTGATTGCCGGCCACCACCCAGTCGTCAGGATACTCCGACCCCTTGATGGTTCCGATCACGTCCCAGATGATGCGGCGTTGATAGTCCTGCTCGGAGACCAGATGCACCGTAACCCCGCCGGGACCAAGGTGGTAGCGGAAGGGCAGCGCGCCTTGCCAGCCCTGCGGCACGCCTGGACCCTTGAGCGCGGCAAGAATGGGCGCAGCGTCGTGGTAACTGATGGGAATGGAAACGATGCGGGGCTGATTCCCTTCGGGCGAAACCCGGGCCGAGTCGGGAAGGTCCGGAGTAGACGCCACGCCGGGGGTCTCGGGGTCGCCGGGATATTTGAACAGGTACTGCACCGAGCCGCGCTGCACGCCCGTCTCCGGCCGCCAGGGCCCGATGGGCCAGGGGTCGCCCTTGTAGTAGCCGTCGTCCTGGGGATCGGAGTAGATGAGCACGCCGGCGGCGCCGCGCTGCTCGGCGATGTACACCTTCACGCCGCGAAAGTTGGAGCCGTAACGGCAGATGACAATTTTGCCGTGAAGATCGATGTGCTGGGCGGCCAGCTCATCGAAGTCTTCCAGGCGTCCGTAGTTGGCGTAGACCGCTTCGCCGCTCACGTCGCCCGAAGCCGAAGAAGAGTTGAACGGCATTACCACGCGCGGATCGTCCTGGTACGGGTCGCCTTCGACGTGTTCCGGCGTGGGCCCGCTGATCAGCAGTTTTCCGCTCGCGTCGTAGGCCTCCACGCGCACCGTTTTGGGCTGGTTGAGCAGCACGCGATAGGGAACGATCTCGGTTTCCAGCCCCGCGGCGCGGAACTTCTGCGCAACGTAATCCACCGTTCTGCGGTCGCCGGGAGTCGAGGCCAGATGCGGCTCGGCGGTGAGAGCCTTGAGCTCCTGGCCCGCCAGCCTGGCTTCCGGCACGGCAAGGAATTTGTCTTCAACCTTCGATTCCGCATCGAAGCTGGCGTAGCCGAAGACCGCTTGCGGGGCGGGCGGAAGTTCCGATTGCGCCCGCAGCCGACCGGAGCCGGCGCACAGGCACACGAGCGCGGAAACCAGGAAGGCGGCAAGAGACTTGCAATGGTTCATCGACTGTACCCTTTGACAGACGAGTTGAACTCCGCGGACGGCCGAAAATTCGAGAGCCGCGATACGGAGGAGTCAAACAATAAAGCCTCAGCTTACACTAAGACTCTGAGGAGATCCGTTTCTGACAATCGTAGAAGAGATGGATGAAGAACCCGGGAGCGTCTACACTCCCCAGACCGCTCGCAAGGCCGGGGATGACGCCGAGCTGGTGGATGCAGCGGAAGTCGATGAGGCCGAGGTGGTGCAGGCGCTTGCCGTGGAGCAGGCCGACCGGCTGCCGCAGGTGGTGCGCGCGCTGGGAAATCCCAACTTCCGCCTCTTCTGGAGCGGCAATTTTCTCTCCAATATCGGCACCTGGATGCAGAATGTCGCCCAGGGCTGGCTGGTGCTGGTGCTCACTAACTCCGCGTTTTGGCTGGGAGTGGTTGGCTTTGCCGGCTCCATTCCGTTTCTCTTCGTCACCCTCTTCGGCGGCGTGGTGGCCGACCGCGTGGATAAGCGCCGGCTGCTGCTGGCCACGCAGACGGCCATGATGATCCTGGCCTTCCTGCTGGCCGGGCTTGCCTGGTTCAAGGTGATTACGGTCTGGGAGGTTGCGGCGATCGCGTTTTTGAACGGCGTGGCCATGTCAATGAATGCGCCCAGCTATCAGGCCCTGGTGCCGCGGCTGGTGAAACGCGAAGACCTGACCAACGCCATCGCGCTGAACTCGGCGCAATTCAATATGTCGCGCATTCTGGGGCCTACGCTGGGCGGGTATGCGATGGCGCTGTTCGGGGTGGCGGGCAACTTCTTTCTGAACGGGCTGAGCTTTCTGGCCGTGCTCTGGGCGCTGCTGCGCATCCGCTATCCCGAGGAGAAGCGCGCCCGCCGCGAAAGCATGCTGGCCAGCCTGCGCGGCGGATTCATCTACCTGCACAGCGAGCGGCAGATGCTGGTTCTGGTGTGGATGACCGCCGTAGTGAGCTTTCTGGCCATTCCGTTTATCACCTTCATCCCCTACTTTGCCAAGGTGCAGTTGAACGCCGGCGAAAGCGGACTGGGCTGGTTGATGGCCTGCTCCGGCCTGGGCGCCGTGCTGAGCGCCACCACCGTGGCGGCGCGGGGCGTGATCAGGAAACGCGGCGTAGTGCTGACCATCTGCGGAGTGATCTTTTTCCTGGCCATCATCGGCATCTGTTACTCGCATCGCTTCGCGCTCTCAGAGTGCCTGGCGTTCTGCGAGGGGTATAGCGCCATCCTCATGATCTCCTGCTTCAACATCAGCATCCAGCACCTCTCTTCCGACGAGATGCGGGGGCGGATCATGAGCATTTACACCACCAGTTTTCTGGGCCTGCCGCCGCTGGGCGCACTGCTGGCCGGCGAGCTTTCGCGGTACATCCCGACCGGCCGCGCACTGGCGCTGATGGCGGGCACGGCAGCCATCGTCTTCGTGGGCTTTTTCGCCTTCTCGCGGCCGCTGCGTGAGCTGGACTAGCTCACCGGCTGCGCACAATGTGCGCAGCGCCTGGCCGCCAAGGGAATATCGCTGAGGCACTCCGGGCAGGGTTTGATCGAGGGCGCAGCCGGCGGGGCAGGCGGAGCGAACTTCTTGAGCATATATTGCATCGGCAGCACGATCGCAAAATAGATCGCCGCCGCCACCAGCACGAAGTTGATCAGCGCATTAAGCAGCTTGCCGATGTGAATGTCGCCCGGCGGAATGTAATTGGCCGGAAGCGGATTCGGCGGCGGTGGGACATGGTGCAGTACCGGCACGTGAATCACCAGCGAGGAAAAGTCGGGCGCACCGACCAGCGCGGAGATCATCGGTGTAATCACATCGGCGGTAATCGACGCGGTGATCGCGCCAAAGGCCGCACCGATAATCACAGCTACGGCCAGATCCACCACGTTGCCACGCAGGATGAAATCGCGAAATCCCTTCAGCATCGCTTCCTCCGGCACGCTCCAGAGTTCGCCCGGCTTTGCGGGGTTGAGGGATGGAGCCGCAAAGGCGCAGGCGCCGCGTGCGCTCTAGCCATGCTACACGGTGGAGGCCGGAATCGATGCCGCGGAGAATCCAGGCGCCGCCCGGCTCGCCGGCGGATCAACGGAGGGCCGGTTCAAGTCAAGGTGAGCAAAGCCACGATCGCGGCCAGAATCATCAGGTCAGAGTAGAGCAGGATGAGAACGCCGGCGTGGTAAAAGCTCCACTTGCGGCGCAGGCAGCGGGCGGTCTCGGCCATTCCCCATGCGGCCACGAGCAGGGTGAGAATCTGCCAGTTCGAGCCGTGAATATCTTCAATATGAGGAAAGCCCGCCAGACGCAAACTGGCCGCGAACGCGCCCATCGACAGCAGGATGCCGCGCACAAGCGACCGCTGCCGCAAGCGGAAGATGGATAGGCCGGGGAGCACGACACCTACAACTGTAGAACGGCGGGGTTAGCGCGCCACCAGTTCCATCTCGCGCAGTGATTCGCTGTACGGTGCGCGCAGCACGCCGCGCTCCGTAACGATCGCAGTTACGTACTTCGCCGGAGTCACGTCGAAGGCCGGGTTGCAGATGCCCACGCCGTTGGGCGTGAGCTGCTTGCCCGCGTGGTGGGTCACTTCAATGTGCGGCCGTTCCTCGATCGGAATGCCGTCGCCGGTTGCCGTGGCCAGGTCGATGGTGGACCAGGGCGCGGCCACGTAAAACGGAATGCCGTGCTCCTTGGCCAGAATCGCCACGTTGTAGGTGCCGATCTTGTTGGCCGTGTCGCCGTTGGCGGCGATGCGGTCCGCGCCCACCACTACGGCCTGAATGCGGCCGGCGCGCATGAGGCTGGCGGCCATGTTGTCGCAGATCACGGTGGTGGGGATGCCGTCCGCCATCAGCTCCCACGCGGTGAGGCGCGCGCCCTGCAGGAAGGGCCGCGTCTCGTCGGCGTAGACGTGAATGCGCTTGCCCTGTTCGACGGCGGCGCGGATCACGCCCAGCGCGGTTCCGTAGCCGCAGGTGGCCAGCGCGCCCGCGTTGCAATGGGTCAGCACGCCGGCCTCGCTGGGCAGCAGCGCGCCGCCGAATGCGCCCATGGTTTTGCAGGCGGCAATATCTTCCTCGTACATCGAGTGCGCTTCAGCGAGGATCTTCTCCTGGATTTGGACAAGGGGCGTGCCGGAACTCAGCAAGCGTGCGAAGAGCGCCTTCATGCGGTCGATGGCCCAGAAGAGATTGACAGCGGTGGGGCGGGTTGCGGCCAGGCACGCGCAGATTTTTCCGAATTCGGGGGCAAACTCTTGGGGCGTGCGCGCGGCGGTGTGCTTTGCACCCAGCGCGATACCGTACGCGGCAGACACGCCGATGGCCGGCGCGCCGCGCACGACCATGGTGACGACGATGTCGGCGACCTGCTCGTAGGTGGTTGCCACGACGTAGCTCTCCTCAAGAGGGAGCTTGGTCTGGTCAATGAAGCGAAGGCCTTCGGGAGTCCAACTAAGCGTAAGAATCATGCCATTCCAGTGTAAATGGTGGGACAGAATCTCAACGCCGCTGAGCGGCTTGGACCTCTTAGTCGTGTGGTTAGTCCTTGTAGGTGGCCGCGAGGGTGGACTCAGGTGGCGAAACGCCAGTGCTTGGGTGCGGTGCGAATTTCACTTCCGGTTTGCCGGTGATCCAGGTACAACTCGGTGAATTGTCGATTTTTCCGGAGATTAGAAGCAGTTCAGGGCTCTACGTGAATGCACTTTCCAAAAATGCCGTTCGCACCGATCCAGCCGTTGATTCCACCGCGATTATTGCCGATCTGGAACCGTTAGCCGCTGATGGCCTTCACGTGGTGCAGGTATTCGGCACCCCGCACTTTACAGAGCACGATGTCTCCGACTGAGAGAGTGGAACAATCGACCGGTATAACCGTGCAGAGGTGCCCGGATTCAATTCGTCCCTTCATCGATGCCCCTCGGGGGCGAAACGTTACGGTTTCTCCAGCACGGAGCTTTTCAATGTAATGTGTTGCCCAACCCATATGCACAATGCTCTCACTTCGCACGGGGCTGTTTCTTCCGGTCGGTTGGTCGCCAATCCGGAGGTTTGGGCGGAATCGTACATGAAATCGCGATCTGATCACATACAGCCCCGAACCTGTCTCTGCCGCTGCTTCGCACAGAGTCTCTGAAAACATTTTCAATTTTCGCTGGACGCACCCGCGTCCCGCTGCTTAGAGTGTTCCGGTAGCCTGTTTTCCGTCCGCGTTCAAGGAGCCAACGTGCAACTCACCTCAGTCGATTGGCTGATCATGCTGCTCTACTTCTTCTTTGTGCTGGGCATCGGTTTCGCCCTCAAGCGCTACATGAAGACGAGCAAGGATTTTTTCCAGGCCGGCCGGGCGCTGCCCGCCTGGATCTGCGGCCTGGCCTTCATCAGCGCCAACCTGGGCGCGCAGGAAGTGATCGGCATGGGCGCGTCGGGAGCCAAATACGGCCTGGAGACCGCGCATTTTTACGGCATCGGCGCCATTCCGGCCATGGTCTTTGTAGGCATCTTCATGATGCCCTTTTATTACGGGTCAAAGGCGCGCTCGGTGCCCGAGTTTTTGCGCATGCGCTTCGACGAGAAGACGCGCGCGTTGAATGCCTGCTCGTTCGCGGTGATGACGGTGTTCAGCTCCGGCATCTCGATGTATGCCATGGCGCGGCTCATCCAGGCGCTGCACGTCTTCGACGGATTGTTCCGCGTGCTGGGATGGCCGCAGGATTGGATTTTCACTTTTTCCATCGTGCTCTCCGCGGTGATCGTTCTGCTTTACATTTTTCTGGGCGGGCTCACCAGCGCCATCTACAACGAGGTGCTGCAGTTTTTCCTGATCGTGGCCGGTTTTCTGCCGCTGGTTCTGCTGGGCTTGAAAAACATCGGCGGATGGGCGGGCCTCAAAGCCTCGCTGCCCACGGCTTACATGCACGAGTGGAAGGGCGTGATGCACGCCAGCACCAACCCCATGGGCATCGACATCATCGGCATCGGCATGGGCCTTGGTTTTGTGCTCGGGTCCGGGTACTGGTGCACCGACTTCCTCGTCATCCAGACCGCTATGGCTTCAAAGGATGTTGAGTCGGCGCGACGCGTGCCGCTGATTGCCGCGGTTCCCAAGATGTTCTTTCCGTTCCTGGTGATTCTGCCCGGACTGATCGCCATCGGGCTGCCCACGCCGCACACCACCGAGGTTGTGCGCACTGAAAACGGGGCCATTTATCACGAGATCAGCGTGGTGCCCAAAGAGGCGGAAGAAGGGCACGGATTGATCCCCGCCAAGATCAACCCGGTGACCGGCCAGCCGATGCTGGACGCCAGCGGCCATCCGCTGCTGGACTACGACATGGCCACGCCCAACATGCTGCTGCACTACTTTCCCACCGGCATCCTGGGCCTGGGTTTGACCGCGCTGCTGGCCAGCTTCATGAGCGGCATGGCGGGCAATGTGACGGCGTTCAATACGGTGTTCACCTACGACCTTTACCAGTCCTACATTCACAAAGGAGCCTCGGACCGTCATTATCTTGCCGTGGGCCGATGGGCGACGGTGGGCGGAATTCTGCTTTCCATCGCAACCGCGTTTGCGGCCATCAACTTCAACAACATCATGGACACGCTGCAACTGGTGTTCTCGTTCGTGAATGCGCCGCTGTTTGCCACCTTCCTGCTGGGCATGTTCTGGAAGCGGACTACCGGACACGGAGCCTTTACGGGACTGATTGCGGGCACCGCCGCGGCCATGCTGCACCACGGGCTCACGCTGCCGCTTGAAGCGCGCCCCGGCATCCATGGCGGCTGGATTACGGTGCTGCATCATTATCCGAGCGACATGGCGCAGAATTTTTACGGCGCCATCTACGCCTTCAGCGTGAATTTTGTGGTGGCCGTACTGGTGAGCCTGGTGACCAGGCCGCGACCGGAGGGGGAGCTGGTGGGCCTGGTGCATTCGCTTACCCCCAAGCCCCCGCACGCGCATCTCCAGTGGTGGAAGCGGCCCGAGGCGCTGGCCATAGCCATCCTGATTGTTGCGGTTGCGCTCAACATCTTCTTTGCCTGAACAGGAGAAAGCGATGAGACTCGATCTGCGCATTCCCATGGGACTGATGTTCACGCTGACCGGAGCGATTCTCACGGCCTTTGGCCTGGCCACGCGGGAGAATACGGCGCTCTACGTGAAGAGCCTGGGTATCGATGCGAATCTCTGGTGGGGACTGGTGCTGCTGGTGTTCGGAGTGACGATGCTGACGCTGGGGCGGCGCGCACAGTTGCGCTCGATGCGAGAGGAAGAAAACAGGGAAAAGGGAACAGGGAACAGGGAATAGGGAATAGGGAATAGGGAATAGGGCTGGCTGTGTAGGGCGTGTTTGCTCCCGCATTACCCTAGGCGTCTTGAAGTTTTCACCTCGCCTTCGTGATCCTTGTATTTGTTTTTCTCGAGTCGGAATCATTGGAACAGCGTATTTTTCATCGCATCGTCGTTCTATTCCCTATTCCCTGTTCCCTATTCCCTGCCTTTAGACGTTCCTGACGGCCGGCACTTTAGACTTCAAGCAGGCGATGAAGCGCAAGACACTTGAACATTATGAGATTCTTCGGCGCCTGGGCGCTGGGGGCAGCGGCGTGGTGTACCTGGCCAACGACACGCTGCTGCAGCGGCCCGTGGTGTTGAAGATTCTGCGCGCCGGCCTGCTTTCCGCGGAGCAGATGCGCACCACGGTGCTGCGCGAAGCGCGGCTGGCCTCGGCCATCGAGCACCCCAACGTGTGCGGCATCTACGAAGTGGGCGAGAGCGGCGACGAAGCCTACATCGCCATGCAATACGTGCCTGGCCAATCGCTGGACCAGTTGATTGCGCGCGGGCCGGCTAACTTGCAGCTCCTGCTTTCGGTGGGCATCCAGATTGCCGACGGTCTGCAGGCCGCGCACGCGCTGGGCATCTTTCACCGCGACCTGAAACCGCAAAACGTGATGCTCACCGACGGCGGCCTGGTGAAGATTCTCGACTTCGGACTGGCACGGCGTCTCAAGCCCGAAGACACCGGCTTCGATCCTTCCAGGCCGGGCCCGGCCAAGAACGCTTCGCTCGCGGCCACCTATACCGCGCGCGGCGGAACCATCCGCTACATGGCGCCCGAGCAGTTTGTCACCGGGCACTCCAGCGTGCAGTCCGACGTGTGGGCGCTGGGCGTAATCCTCTACGAGCTGGCCGGCGGACGGCATCCCTTTGCGCGGCCCGACGCCGAGGATTTTCAGGCCATTCGCGCCATCCAGTTTTCAGAGCCGATCGATCTGGGAGAGATTGTGCCGGGAATCTCTCCGGAGCTGAAGAGCGTGATTGCGAGCTGCCTCGAAAAGACTCCTGCGGCGCGTTACGCTTCGGCCGCAGAAGTGCGCGAGGCGCTGAAGACGATCATGAAGGCGCTGCAGATCGAGACCGGCGTGATTCCCGGCGACGCGGCTGCCAACCTGCCTACCACGGCCGCCGAGGCGGAGAAGCGAACCACAGGATTTCTGTCGATGCTGGCGGAACGGTTTCGCGAGTCGGCGGTCGAGCGTGCGGCGCAGGCCTCGCTGGTGGTGCTGCCCTTCGCCAACCTGGGCGCCGCGGAGGTGGCTCCGCTGTATGGATTCGCATTGGCCGACGCGATTGCCGCGCGGCTGGCGCGGATTCCGGGCCTCGCGGTGCGGCCTTCGAGCACGCTGATGTCGCTGCCCATGGCGCAGCCCGGGGCCAATCTCGATCCGCTGGCCCTGGGCCAGAAGCTGCTGGTTTCGTTTGTGCTGGCCGGCAGTTTTCTTCGTTCTGAGAACGGATTCGACTTGAACTGGCAACTGCTCGACGTGGCCTCGCAGAGCGTGCGCTCAGGTGGCGCCATCCGCGTTGCGTCGCTCGATCTGATCGCCGTGCAGACCGAGATTTCGAACGAAGTCTTCGCCGCGCTGCACGGTCTCAATGCCGCCAGCCGGATCGAAGCTGTTTCCACTGACGCGCGGCCGCCGGCGCGCGAAGGCTCGCTGCCCGGTCCCATCAGCGAGCGCTATCTGCAGGGGCGCGCTCTGCTCAGCTCGTTCATGGTGCGCACCGGCTCGCGCGCCGACCTGGACCGGGCTCATGCGTTGTTCACACGCGTCACGGCGGCCGATGCGCGCTTCGCACCCGGCTGGAGCGGTCTGGGCATCGCGGAGCTTCAGTACGTGCGCCACGGCTTTGGCGGGCAGATTCACGTGATCCGCGCCCGCCGCGCCTTCGACGAAGCGCTCCAGCTCGACCCGGCATCGACCGAGGCCAACCTCTACCGCATTTATATGCTGCTCTCGCGCGGCGAGAAGGAATCCGCCCGGCACGGCATTGCCAACCTGCTTGCCGGCGCGGCCAACGACTGGAACGTGCACATGGTGGCCGGCCTGGCGTTGCGCGGCGACGGCATGTACGAAGACGCGTTGACCGAATTCAGCCGCGCTCTCAAGCTGAACCCGGCCAGCGCCGCCATTCTCTACAATCACCGCGCGCGCGTGTACCACTATCAAAACCAAATCGAGCTGGCCGGCGACGAGCTCGAAAAAGGCCTGGCTCTCGAACCGCGCCATCCGCTGCTCCGCACATCGGCCGGATACCAGGAGATGCGTCTCGGACACCTGGAGGCAGCCATCGAGATTCTGGAAGGCGTGATCCGCGACGACGAGTCGCTGCGCATCGCCGTGCCCACGCTGGCGCTGTGCTATGTGCAGGCGGGCCAGCGCGCGCGGGCCGCGGCGCTGCTCAAGGACGACTCGCTCACCGCGGCCGAGGCCGACAACGAGATGGCCTATCGGCTGGCGACCTATTTCGCCGTCGAAGGCGACTCCAGCGAAGCCCTCCACTGGCTGCGCCGCGCCATCTATCTGGGGAACGAGAATTACCCCTGGTTCCAGAAGAACCCGGCCTGGAACAACCTGCGCACCAATGCCGATTTCGAGCGCATTCTCGAGGATTTGAAGAAGGGCTTCCGCAAAAACCAGAAGACCTGGAAGCGGCTGCTGGAGCAGGTGCCCCCGGATGGCGACTGACGCCCGCGGCCCTGGGGCCAAACCGACCCCAAAAAATGCCGTATCTCCATGGCCGGCTTCAACTTCGCCCCTTCGCGGTGGGCCCGGAATACACCGCCGTGAGCTTTTACTGGTTACCGAGCAGCCATGCCTGCTTACGCCGAAGAGCTATTCCTTGCCGGTGCATAGTTGCGCTACGGTCTCTTCAGTCATCTACGACTGCCGATAGACCTGTAAATGCACCCGTAGCGTGCCCTGGGGGAATGGAAGTCATGATCGATTTTGTGCTCGGCCTCGCGTTCGTCGCAATGATCATTTCACCGGTCATCGTGGCCACTTTGCTTCGCCCCAAGTCCTGCCATGGGCCGTCCCGGTCCCCGGCCGTCTGGTTTTGCATGCTGCGGCCGAACGCCGTCGTTTCCCCGGTTTCTGAGCCGGGGCGGACACGATCGGGCGCGGCTCGCCGCGGCTAAGCGCATATCGATCCCGCAACCGCGCGGCAGCCTTTCCGCCCGACTGTGGCCGCGCCACGGCTTCGGCCCATTCTCTTTCCTCCTCCGCCAACATTCGAACCCGGTCCGGAAGTCGATCATTCCCGAATCCGATCTCTCCGAGAAAACCCCGAATTGCCGGCGGTTCCGGACCCCGCTCCATCGCCCGGCGCCGCCTGGGCACGGTTGACCCAGGGCGTTTACGCTCGTATCGTTGAGATTGATCATGAAACTCTCCGGAAACACCTTACGGATCGGGATTGCGGCTGCCATCATCGTGGGCACCATCGGCTGGCTGGCCTTCACCGGCTACGGGGCCAACAAGAGCTACTACGTAACCATTGCCGAGCTGGGCGGAATGGGCGACAAGGCCTACCACAGCCAGTTGCGCGTGGAGGGCTTCGTCCAGCCGGGCTCCATTGAGCAGAACGGCACCCACGTCGACTTTGTGCTCAACGAGTTCGAGAGCCACTCGCCGAAGGCTGCCAGCGGAAGGCTGTTGAAGGTAACCTACAAAGGTTCCGAGCCGCCTCCGGACACCTTCAAGAACGATGCGCAGGCGCTGGCCGAGGGCACTTATGGGCGCGATGGCGTCTTCCACGCCAACGTGCTGCAGGCCAAGTGCGCCAGTAAATACGCGCCCGCGCAGCCAGGCGCGGCGCCGGCCGCCCCCGCCAACCCCAGGCCCGCATCCGCATCCAGCCCGGCGCAGACGGTGCCCGCAAACCAAAGCGCTGCCGCCCAATCTGCCGCTAATTGATCGAATGACCGCTAACCCATCTGAGGCCGCGCCTCCTGCGCTCTGCGCTCGGCTCGATCAGGTTTCAAAGCTCTTTGGCTCCTTCGCCGCACTTCGTCAGGTCTCGGTGGACCTTGAACCGGGCCGCTGCTATGTATTGCTGGGCGAAAACGGCGCGGGTAAATCCACGCTTCTGCGGATTCTGGCCGGGTTGTTGCGGCCCAGCTTCGGCACGGCCCGCGTCTTCGGCAGCCTGGAGCCGCACCAGGCCCGCGCGCGCATCGGCTACATGAGCCACGCGCCCATGCTCTACGACGAGCTGACCGCCGAGGAGAATCTGCGCTACTTCGCCAGTCTCTATCCGGGCCGCGCCTGCCTTACGCCGGCCGATGCGCTGCGCCAGGTGGGGCTCGACCCCGATTTGAAGCGGATTCTGGGGCAATACTCGCAAGGCATGCGCCAGCGCACTTCGCTGGCCCGCGTGCTGCTCCCGGTTCCCGAGTTGCTCCTGCTCGACGAGCCATTCTCCAACATGGACGTTGAAGGCGCGCGCCAGATGGTCGAGCTGCTGGCTGGGTTTCGTCAGAGCAGCCGCACCATCGTGATCACCACCCACCAGCGCGATCTGGCAGCGCCCATCGCCGACTGGGTGCTGACCCTCCACGCCGGGCGCGTGGCGTCGTTTGAACCGGGGTCCCCGCGGGAAGATCTTAGCCCGCGGGGTGGTGATCCGGGGTCCCCGCGGACAGGTCTTCCTCCGTGGGGCGGAGAACCGGGAAGGCCGACGCAATGAAGACCAACGGAGCACGCATTCTCGAATCCCTCGGCATCGCGTTCGAGCTGCGCGAATACGAAGTCGATCCGGACGATCTCTCGGCAATCACGGTCGCCAAGAAAATCGGCATGCCGGCCGAGCAGGTTTTCAAGACCCTGCTCACCACGGGCGGCCCGAACGTCTATGTCTTCGCGGTCATTCCCGGCCACGCCGAACTGGATTTCAAGAAGCTGGCGCGCGCGGCCGGCTTGCGCAAGGCGGAGATGGTTCCGCTCAAGGATGTGCAGCCGCTCACCGGTTACATCCGCGGCGGCGTAACCGTCTTCGGCGCAAAGAAGGCTTTTCCCGTATGGGTGGACGAGACCGCAATCCTTTTCGACCGGATCAGCGTCTCGGCCGGAACCCGTGGAACGCAGTTGATCCTGAGCCCCGACGACTACCTGCGCGCCACCGCGGCGCAAACCGCCCCCCTGACCAGGGAGAAAGGAGCGGGTGAATCAAAGTGACGCGCGCTTTGTGGATTCATCTGGTGAAGGATCTGCGCATCGAGTGGCGCTCAAAAGAGGCCGTCAACTCCATGCTCTTTTTCGCGCTGCTCGTGGTGGTCCTCTTCTCGCTTTCGTTCGATCCCCGCGGCGCTTTCGCCCGCGACATCGCCGGCGGCGTGCTCTGCGTGGCCACCATGTTCGCCTCGGTGAGTGCGCTCAACCAGGCCTGGGCGCGCGAAATCCGCCATCAGGTGCTCGACGCTCAACGCATGGCGCCCGCCCCCGGCGCCGAGATGTTCTTCGCCAAAGTCCTCGCCAACTTCCTCTTCGTCACCATAGTCCAAATCGTTCTCGCGCCGGTCTTCGTGGTCATGTACAACCTGCACATCCTGGGCAACGCATGGCAACTGCTGCTCGTACTCCCTCTGGGCACGTGGGCGCTGGTGGCGAACGGAACCTTCTTCGCGGCGCTTTCCATCCGCAGCCGCAATCGCGAGCTGCTACTGCCGCTGATTCTGTTTCCCATCTTCATGCCCGCATTGCTGGCCATGGTGCTGGCCACCTCGGCGATTCTCACCGGCGACAGCGACCCCACTCTGTGGATCAAGCTCCTGCTGGGCTACGACATCATCTTCACCACCGTGAGCTTGCTCTTGTTCGAAGTGGTGCTGCACGCGGAGTAGCGGCGCGGCCCGGCATCATTTGCCGCGCGCAGGAACCGCCTCGGCGTTTCGCGGCGTGAGCTTCCACGTCATGGAGAGAAGCACAATGCCGAGGAAAGCCGAAATCGCAATGGCGCCGATCGCGGTATTCCATCCGTAACGCTCGGCCAGCGTGCCGATGCCTTTGCCCTCGATCGTCCGGCCCAGGTAACCGAACAGCCCCACAAATCCGGCTGCGGTGCCCACGGCTTTCTTTGAGCTGAAGTCGAGCGCTGTAACTCCCAGTAACATCACCGGCGGATAGACGAAAAACCCGATCACTCCAAAAAGCAGGAGATCGAGCCATAACTTGTTATCCGGGACATATAGGATGCCGATGAAGGAGAGAAAGACAGGGATCATGCATAACAAGCTGATCATGCCGCGGCGCCCGCCGACCTTATCGGACAACCATCCCATCAATAACGTACTAAGAACGCCGGAAAACTCCAGCATCGTAGTGCTTACGCCGCCTTCGCCCAGGCTGGCATGTTTCACTTCCTTCAGATAAGTCGGACCCCAGTCGAGCATGCTGTATCTGGCGATATAGACAAAGAAGTTAGCGGAAGCAAAGAGCCATAGATAGCGATTTCTCAAAATATAAGTCACCAGTAAGTCGCGCCAGCGCAATTCTTCTTCTCTGGCCTCGTTGCCGGTGGCCGGATAGTCGTCGCGGTACTCCTCGATGGGCGGGAGTCCGACCGATTGCGGCGTGTCCCTGAGCCGCAGAAGAAGATAGATCGCGCACAGGATTGCCAGGATTCCGGGTACGTAAAATCCCGAGCGCCATCCGAGCAGCATGGTGCTGTAGGCCGTCACCAGGCCCGTCAATCCTCCGCCCACGTTATGGGCGATGTTCCAGAAAGCGAAGACCGTGCCCCGCTCGCGGATGCTGAACCAGTGGCCCAGCGAACGCCCGCACGGGGCCCACCCCATGCCCTGAACCAGCCCGTTCAGTGTCCACAGGGCGAGGTGCGCGGGATAATTGCTCACCGCGGCGAAGGCGAAGTTGCACAACGCCGTCAGCAGCAGGCCGAGGGGCATGAAGTAACGTGGATTGCTCTGATCCGACCAGGTCCCCAGAACAAATTTTCCTACGCCGTAGGCGATCGCAGTCAATGCCAGCAGATCGCCGATCTGCCCTTTGCTATAACTAAGCGCATGTCCCATCTCCATGGAGACCACGGGCAGGTTATTGCGCACCAGGTAGAATGTGGCATAACCGATGAAAGTGGATTCCAGGATCTGCCAGCGCATTTTCGGGTAAGTGCGCTTTACCTGCTCATCGGGCAATCGGGCAATGTGCGCCGCCGGCTTGAGAAGGGAATAAATTGACTTCATGAATGGCCCTCAATCATTTTCCTGCCGGCTTATGCGGGCGCGAATAAGTGAGCGGCGCCGGACGGAGATCGCATTCCTCGTAGAGATAACCCTTGGCGGTTTCAATAAAGCTTAGCAGGTCGTTTTCCTTCCAGACGCTGCTTCGGTTCAGTTCAACGGCCAGAAGCTCCGCCGCCAGAGGCGCGCATTCAATGGCGGCGCGCGCGTCGAGAAAAAGCGCGCGGGTGCGGCGGGCGAGAACATCCTCGACGGTGCGCGCCATTTCATGGCGGGCCGCCCACACCACTTCGCGCAGCCGGAATGGAAGCCGCGGATGAAGAAGCGCGTCGAGATGGACACTGCGATGCACATTCCCGTTTGCATTCTTGATCGAAAGCTCCTTCAACGCGGGAAGATCGGAACCGTAAACGCGCTCCCACTCGGAGGCGCCGGCGGCAGCGTCCCCGGCCCAGCCATGCAGCCTCAACTCAAGCGTCTGCGATGGACGCCTGGGAAGCGATGCGACCTCGGCGGCGCGGTCGATTGTGTCCTGGCCCATGCGGCGATAGGTCGTCCACTTGCCGCCGGTTACGGTAATGAGGCCGGATTTCGATACCAGGATGGTGTGGTCCCTGGAGAGCTTTGAAGTTTTCACGCCGCCCTTGCGCACCAGCGGCCGAAGTCCGGACCAGACGCTCAGGATCTCCTCTGCCGTGGGCGTCCGCTGAAGATAGCGGGCGATGTGATCGAGCAGAAAATCTCTCTCCGATCGAAGCGCGCGGGGCTCCGCGGATATTCGATCGACAGGCTCATCGGTGGTGCCCACCAGAGTGGCGCCATGCCATGGAATCGCGAACAGCACCCGGCCATCGGCGGTTTTCGGGATCATGAGCGCGGTATTTCCCGGCAGAAAAGAACGAGGCAGGACAAAATGGCTTCCCTGGCTCACGGCAAGCAGCGGACTACGTGGGGCGCCGTCCAGGGCAAGAGTCTCTTCGGCATGAACTCCGCAGGCGTTGATGACTGCTTTGGCCCGGATGTCGAAGGCAACATCGCCTTCACGGTCCAGCGCCTTGATGCCGATGGTCCTGCCGCCGTCCTTGAGCATTCCAACGGCTTCAACATAATTGACGGCCGAGCCGCCCAGGTCTTCAAGCGTGCGCAGCAAAGCAATGGCGAAGCGCGCATCGTCGAATTGGCCGTCGTGATAGAGCACGCCGCCGCGCAAACCCTCCGCGGCAATGCCCGGCAGCCGTTTGAGCGTTTGCTCACGCGAGAGAAGCTCCGATCGCCCCAGCGACAAGCTGCCCGACAGGCGCTCATAGATTTTGAGGCCGATGCCGTAATAGGGAAGCGCGGAGTAACTGTAAGCCGGGACGACGAACGACAAGTCGTGGACCAGGTGAGGCGCATTCCTCAACATGCGGCCGCGCTCGCGCAGGGCGTCCAGAACAAGCGTGAGGTTGAGCTGCTCGAGATAGCGAACGCCGCCGTGCGCCAGCTTGGTGCTGCGGCTCGATGTCCCTTTGCCGAAATCGAAACGCTCCACCAGCAGCGTGCGATAGCCGCGCGAGGCAGCGTCAACCGCCGCGCCCAGGCCGCTGGCGCCGCCGCCGATCACCAGCACGTCCCAGGGTTCGGTTTCACGGCTCAGACTTTTGAGGATCTCCGCTCTCAAGACCATGCCTCGACATTTCCAGCAGCGAATTTCCGGCCCCGGCATAGCGGTCATTCTGGCGAGCCAGGCAGGGGCCAAAAGTCTTTTTCCGGCCGTGCTGAACCGCTCACGCCAGCGGGCATGTGGGCGCGGCCGTGGTTGCGTGCAGCCGCTTCCCGGCCGGGCGTGGGCCGGAGAAAGCAAAGGGCGAGAGAGCGCAGCCTGGGGCGCGCCGCCGATGGTCAGCCGGCGCGCGCCCCTTGCGTTGCGGGTCAGTAAATGATCTTCAACGCGAACTGGATCACGCGCGGGGTGAAGGTGCTGCTGACGAGGCCGCCTGACGTCGCGTTGCCGCCTTGCGTGCCGCTGATGGTCGACGGCAGGTAGAGATTGGTGTGATTGAAGATGTTGTAGAACTCGGAACGGAACTCGATCTTCATGCCTTCTTTGGGCGTGCTGAAGATCTTGTTGAAGTCCAGATCGGTCTGATACAGCGGCGGAGTGCGGCCCGGGTTGCGCGACATATTGCCGAATGGCGGTTGATAAGCGCCATCGGCATCCTTGGTCGCCGGGAGCGCGACGGCATTGTAGTTGATGTACTGGATGTAGCCTGTGGTTGCCGAAGGCACCACGCTGCGTCCCTGAGTGAGCGCCACGCCGGGCACGCGGTTGGGCCGGTAGAGGTTGACGCCACGGTAGTTGGCCACGATCTGTGTGGAGGCAAGCTGGTTTGAGTTCGGCCCGTACGTGAGGTTGAAGGGCGTGCCGGCCTGCATGGTGTTGTCCGCGCTCACCTGCCATCCGCCGAGCACCGCATCCGCGATCGGATTGAGATCGTGACCGAAGGTGCGGCCGCGCCCAAACGGCAGATCGTAGACGAGGCTGGTGATATTGGCAACCGGAAGGTTGTAGTCCGATTGCGCGTAATCGGCATTCAGGTGGTTGGCGTCCTGCGGCGAAGGCGTATTGCCTTCAAGCGAAGCGCTGGCGTTATCCAGCGAGTGCTCCCAGGTAAAGCTGTTCAGCAGCGTCAGGCCGGCGGCCATGCTCTGCTGGTAGCGCACCTGGAGCGCATTGTAGTGGGAATAGAACTCATTGAGCGCTTCGGTAATATCCGAGGGCCAGTTGGCAAAGGGGCGCACGTAGGTGGTTGTGCTCGAGCCGGGTGTGTCGACGATGTTGCGTTGATTGCCGTTAAGAAATCCTTCCAACTTCAGGCCGTGGTTGCCGACGTAGGCGATGTCGATCAGGCTGTTCTTCGTGAGCTGCCGTTGCACCGCAAGATAATAATTCTCCACATAGCTATCGCGCCTGTTCTTGGGCACCCAGGTGATGTTATCGGTGGCCTCATTGAAGCTGGTCACCAGTCCCGAGGGGAAGCCCTGGGCCGCGGTAGCGTAGCAGGTGGGGGATGTCGTTCCCGTGGCAATGATCTGGGCGGGGAGCGGCGTCGAGCAGTGGTCGGAAGTGGTGGGCGCGATCTGGTTGACGGCTGCAAATTGCGCCTGCGGGGCGTTGATGGCGGCGATGTCGCCGGAGCCGGCGCGCGTGTAGTGCACATAGCCGGTGCCGAATCCGCCACGGATGGACCACTTGGAAAAGGGTGCGTACGCGAAGCCAATCCGGGGAGCAAAGTCGGTCCAATCGGGATTGATGAGCGTCTTGCCGTAAACGCCGTTGCCGGTTGTGCGTGTAATGCCGTTGCCGGTCGTTGCATTGGGATTAATGGTGAGAACTGTTTGCGTGGCCGGATCCCAGTTCGAAATGTAGTTGTTCTCCTCCGAATAAGGCGAACCGTACTCCCAGCGGAGCCCGAGGTTCAGGGTCAAGTTGGGGCGCACCTTCCAATCGTCTTGCACGTAGGTGCTGTCGAGCGTCTGGCGAAGGTGGGCCTCGAAGGCTTGTGCCAGAGTGTACGCGCTGGTCGTGCCGAAGAGGAAATCCGCAATGTAGGTATCGGCTACTTTGGTCGAAGAAAGGTATGAAACTGTTCCTGTTGCCGAGGAACACGTGCCGCCTCCCGGAATAGCAGTACCATTGGGGCATGCGCTGAAGCCGCCTCCATAGCTAAACGAGCCGTAGGGCGGGTTGTTGTCGAATACGCCCATCCAGATATGTTGGTACTCGTAGCCGAACTTCAGCGATTGGTTGCCCTTGATCCAGGTGTAGGCTACCGACGGATCGATCATTGCAGGATTCTGGAACTGCGGGTTCGTGGTCTGACGGCCAAACGACGAAAAGCCGCCCGTGATGGAGACGGCGGGGAGGCCGCCCTGGAAGCTTTGCGGTAAGTTTCCGAGGCCGGGAATCGGCGCACCATTCACCAGGACAGGGGCTGTTCCCTCGCTCAGAGGCGTCTTGCCCGCCTTGGTCTTGGAGATACCCAGACGTAGATCGAGCAACCGGTTGGCGCCGAAGCTGCCCGTGTAGCCGAGGGCGATCTGCTGATCGAGAATGCGCTGATACCCGCCGGTCTGGCCCTCCAGCGGCAGAGGAATGGTGGGGAAGTTGATGGCCGTCTCCTTATGGTCGCTGACGCGCAGAAAATAGCGCGCAGAAGGACTGGCCGTATAATCCAGGCGCAGATCGCCCTTGTCTGAGTAGTCGCGGAAGGGTATCAGCACCGAGTAGTCGGCGGCATTTTGGCCGGTGCAGCTTACGCTTGTGCTTGTGCATGTGGCCCCCGAAACGGGCAGCCCTGCGATGTTCTTAAACGAGGCGATAATTTGAGCAGACAACGGATCGAAGGCGCTGGATGGGATGGCCGTGTTGGCCGGGTAGGTGACGCCGGTAAGCGGATCGGTGACCGGTACGACGAGGATGCCGTTCAGCTCGTTCTGGGTGGGCAGAGTCAACACATAAAGCGGCTTGGTGATGGCACGCAGACCCTCATAGTCGAGAAAGAAGAACATTTTGTCGTGCACAATTGGGCCGCCGAAGTTGCCGCCATACTGATTGCGGTTGGAGGTTGGCTTTTTGAAAGCGACAGGGCCATTGGTGCCGATCGTGGTGGGCTTGAAGAAGCCGGCCGCGTTCAGATCGGTGTTGCGGAGAAACTCATAGAGCGTGGCATGGAATTTGTTGCCGCCGGACATCGATGACACGTTGACGGTCGCGGCCGAGCCGCGGCCGTACTCCGCGCTCTCGTTGTTGGTGACCACGCTGAATTGGGCAACGGAGTCCGGCGGGATGGAGATGATCTGATTGTCAAAGCCCTGGTTCGACTCGCCGTAGGCGTTGTTGTCCATGCCATCCAGCAGGAAGTTGTTGAACATGGAGCGCTGGCCGTTGACGTTGTACGCGCCCGCGCGGACGGGGCTGTTGATGTTGGTGGTCGTGGTCGCCTGCGTGGGCGCCTGGCGCACTCCGCTCACGAGACCCAGCAGGTCGGTGTAGTTCCGGCTCACCAGCGGAAGCGCTTCGGACTGATAGTTGGTGATGGTCTGGTCGCGCTGGCTGGAATCGGTTTCGATCTGCAGGGCCACGTCGCTGACTTCAATCGTGGTCTCAGCGCCGCCGACCTTCAGCGTCAGGTCAATGCGCTGGGGGTTACCGACCGAGACAGTGATGTTTTCCGCGACCGCGGTGCTGAAACCCGGATGCTCGGCCGTGACCTTGTAAACGCCGGTGCGCAGCGAGGGCACTTCGTATTCGCCTGCGCTGTTCGATGTGGCGGCAAACGTTCCTCCCGTGGCGTTGTTGACCACAGTGACCGTGGCGCCCGGAACAGCGGCGCCGGTAGCATCGTGGATAGTTCCAACGATGCTCCCGTAATCGTATTGCGCCAGGCACCGGTGCGCCGCCACGATCAACAGAAGCACCAGCGCGGAGCACATCCATGCCCGCAGTCCCCCTTGCCGTTTTGGCCATTCCATATTGCCTCCTCCAAAGTCATGGTTCGAACAACGGTTAAGTGCTGTCCTCGTTCACGAGGGCTTTGCGTGCTTTTTGCGATGGTTCAAGCCCATCGTTCTTCACTCTTGTTAAATTTCGAAAAACAGGCTGTTAAAAGCGTAATAAACACAAAAACCCACCCCGAATACAGAACCCCGCGAACGGTTGAGCGCCGGGGCTCAACCGATTGACGAAGGCTATATTCAGCGGTGGATTCTCTTGGTCTTTTTCCGCAAGTGGAAAGTAGCAAACGCGAATCGCGCGTGTCAAGGGAAATCGGCCGCCTTGCAAACGGCCTCCGCTGATTCCGCCGGCAGAGGCTGTACCTTGCGCCACGGCATCCGCAAGGCCCTCTTCTACGAGAAGCGCGTGCGCCGCCAGAGCAGCGTTCCAACCAGGCCGAGCGGGATCATGGTGCCGGCGATCAGAATTATCATCCAGGGAAGGCTGACGTAGATGCGCTGCGCCCGCGTGCCGATGGCCAGCCAAACAAAGATGGCGCACGCCGTAACCATGATCAGAACCTCCCACCAGCGGCGCGCGCGCTTGTTATCGGCGAGCGGGTCCTCGCCCCGCACCACGGCGGCTACGCTGTCTGCGTCGAGCTGGTAGCGTTCGCATTCGCGATTGGTGGCGGCGCGCCAGTTCTCGAGTTCGGATGCCGGAGGCGCGGCCATGCTGATGGAAACGGCGCCCGCGATCATGATGAGGGAACCGGACACGATGAGGATCTTGCCGGAGGCCGTCAGTCCGGCAAACTCCGCAAAGACCAGTGCGGCCCACGCGAGCCCCCAAAGCTGATTGGTGTTGGAGAGCGGGATGCCGCGGCCGATGCCGATGTATTTGGCCGCGTACTGCTGGAACAGATCGCCGATGACCCAGCAGAAGCCGCCGAGAAACGGCCAGAACAGCATGGGCCGGGCGCGGTGCAGTTCGGCACCAAGATTGCCCGCGCCGTGATAGATAATCAGTCCCAGCGTGACGATGGTCCCCAACTCGCCAAAGGTGAAGATGGTGACGAACGAGAGCGGATTCATTCCGCTGATGTACGCCTTGCGATAGGGAATGTACATGGTGCCGAGCAGCACGCCGGCGCCGAGCGCGGCGACAATGCCCACCGCGGTTCTGCCCGGCGCGTTTGAAGACTGTTGCGACGTGGCGATGGCCAGCACGGCCGCGCCCAAGACGATGGCCGCGGCTCCGCCAATCACTTTGGCCCAGTCCCTGGCACTGGAGCCGCGCAGCTCCTTGAACAGCAGACAGCCCCAGAATAGACCGACCAGGCTGTTGGTGTTCCAGAGTGGAAATGCGATGGCCAGGCCGACGTTGCGCACCGCGAAAATAGTGAGCGTGTTGGCGACGGCCCACAGCATTCCACCCAGCAATGCCCACACGATCAGGTGCGGCTTTTCAAGCACATCGGTGAAGAGAAATCCGGTGCCCTTCAGCAGCGTGGGAACCGACCAGCGCGCCACAAACGCGCCCATCACCATGCCCATGGAGATGAGAAAAGGAGAGAACCCCTCGTTGACCAGCTTGGTGGGCGCCTCGGCGCTGCCTAGCCAGATGGCCGCGGCCAGGCCGCAGAATACGCCCAGCTTGTGCAGAGAGAGGGTTGAGCGCGCCGGCGCCGCGGTTGCATTCGAGCTCACTGGTTTCACCTCAGGGTCATCAGGAGTGTGGTTCCGAGAATCAGCACCACCACAGGCACCCAGAGGTGCGGGTCAGTGAGAATGCAGACGAGTCTGGATTGCTGCGCAGACCCATTCGCAGACCGATTCCCAGACCGATTTGTCGACGGGTTCATCGTGAAACCTCCTCGAGGCGCACCGGCCGGTGCTCGTCCAGCGATTTGCGCGCCGCCAGCGCCATTACCACCGGCACGCGGCTGTCGAGTCCGGTGACCGGCGTGGGCTTGTTTTCGAGCACCGCCCGGGTAAATAACTCCAATTCCAGCGCAAAGCTTTCGGTGTAACGCTGCATGAAGAAGTTCAAAGGCAGATCAGTGTAAACGGATTTCGCGCCGCTGACTACAACCTGATTCGGATAGCGATTTTCGCTGGCGATTTTTCCCTTGCTGCCGAGGATTTCCACGCGCTGGTCGTAACCGAAGGTGGCCTTGCGGCTGTTGTCGATGGTGCCGATGGCGCCGCTGCGGAAATGGAGCACAACCAGCGCGGTATCGAAATCGTCTTCCTTGCGGAAACCGGGATCGACGAAGACGCCGGCAGACGCGTAGACCTCTTCCACCTCCTCGCCCATGAGGAAGCGGGCCATGTCGAAGTCGTGAATCATCATGTCGAGAAAGATGCCGCCGGAGGGTTTCAGATAAGTGAGTGGCGGCGGCGCGGGATCGCGGCTGACGATGTGCATCAGGCTGGGCGTGCCGATTTCGCCGCTCTCCACCGCCTGGCGAACGCGGATGAAGTTGGAGTCGAAACGGCGATTGAACCCGACCTGGAGCTGGACGCCGGCCGCCGCAACCGCGGCCAGCGAGCTGTCGATTTTGTTGAGGCTCAGCGATATCGGCTTTTCGCAGAAGATGTGCTTGCCGGCTTGCGCGGCCTCGACGATCAGACCGGCGTGCGTGTCGGTCGAAGTGCAGATAAGCACCGCTTCAATCTGCGGATCGGCGAAGATTTCAGCCGCCGACGCGGTAACGCGGGGAATGTTGCACCGCTCAGCCAGCGCCTGGGCGGCTTCGCGGTTCACGTCAGTGATGGACACGATCTCGGCTTCAGGCAATCGAAAGGCGAGTGTTTCCGCGTGGACCCGGCCGATGCGTCCCGCGCCGACGATTCCGAAATGAAGTTTCCTGGTGCTCATTGTTTCCTCGGAAAACAGCTTTTAGCTTTCAGCTTTTAGCTCCTAGCTTTCTATTCCTGGAACCACAGTCGTTCGATCGCCAACGCCATAGCTAAAAGCTGGAGGCTAGGAGCCGGCGGCTGTTTCTATGCAAAATTCGATGCAATCGATCTGAGATAATCCCGATTGCGCTGCGCGCTCTCTTTGGGCGTGCCCATGCCGGGCAGGATATCCTGCTCGACGAGCGCGTAGCCCTGGTAATTGCGCGCGGCAAGCCAGCGCAGCACCGCGGGAAAATCCACGCATCCCTTGCCCAGCTCGGGATAGAGGCCGCTGCGCATCGAAGTGAAATAATCCCACTCTTCTTTGCGGCTGCGACGGGCAACGTTCGGGTCCAGGTCCTTCAAATGGACGTACCAGATGCGCTCGGCGAAGCGATTCAGCGCCGCCACCGGGTCGATCTCGTCGCGCCCTGTTCCATGGACGTAGTGGCCGGTGTCGAACACCAGTCCCAGACGCTCCGGGCTGGTGAGATCGAGCAGCGTCGCGATTTCGTCGGGCGTCTCGACGTAGCCGGCGCAGTGGTGATGAAACACCGTGCGCAGTCCCGTCTCGTCGAACACCGCGCGCGCAATGCGGTCCGCGCCGCCGGCGAAGGTCTTCCATTCATCCTTGCTCAACCCTGCGGTTGCGGGCACGCGCCCGGCGAGATGCGTGCGCCCGGGATCGGTGCCGTTGTCGTCGGAGAGCACCAGATAGGGCGGCTGCGTGGTGGCCACTGCGGCAATGAGCCGCGCCGTCTTCACGGCGGTGGCCACGCCTTCCTCGTGCGCGGCCGGATTCTTGAGCGCGACCGGCACGAACGCGCCCAGCATGGCGAGATTGTTTCTCTTGGCCAGCTCCGCGCTGAGCGCCGCCGGATCGGTGGGCATGTAGCCCCAGTCACCCAGTTCGGTCCCGTTGTAGCCGGTCTCGAAAAGCTCGTCCAGCATGCGGTCAAACGGAATTTGCTTACTTGTATCCTGATGCTCGAGCGTGCCCCAGGAACAGGGAGCATTGCCGACCAATAATTCCTTCATTCACTCTCCCGACTAGTTTCCAGCACCTGGCTTTCAGATCCCAGCCCTCTTCGCTTGAACAACACATCCTGGCTCTCGCACGGCAGAGATGGAAGCTGATGGCTAGAGGCTAAAAGCTGCCTTTAGAATTTTCGGCTCCACTCCCTGGGCCAGCGTTCGACTACGACCTTGGTCTGCGTGAAGAACTCCACCGCATGATGCGCCTGCGCGTGCAAGTCGCCGAAGAAGCTCTCGCCCCATCCGCTGAAGGGGAATGTGGACATGGGCGCGGCCACGCCTACGTTAATGCCCACATTGCCGGCGTTCACTTCATAGCGGAAGCGGCGCGCATTGGCGCCATCGGTAGTGAAGATGCAGGCCATATTGCCGTAGCTGCGGCCATTCACCAACGCGATGGCCTCCTCGATGGTCTGCGCATGCATCAGGCTGAGCACCGGCCCGAAGATCTCAGTGCGCGCGGTCTCCGCGTCGGGCGGCACATCGTCGAGCACGGTGGGCAGAACGAAATAGCCGTCTTCGTAGCCCGAAACTTTGCGGCCGCGGCCATCCACAAGCACGCGCGCGCCGTCGTGCTCGCCTTTCGCAATCAAGCCCTCGATGCGCGCCTTGCTCTCAGCGGAGATCACCGGGCCCATCTCGATACCGGGCGCGGCGCCGTAGCCCACTTTGCGATTGGCCGCAGTCGCCGCAATCTGCTCGGTAAAACCGGGCCGCGCGCCGCCCACCGTGATGGCGACCGACGCGGCCAGGCAGCGCTGGCCGGCGCAGCCGAATGCGGAATCGGCGAGGATGCGCGTGGTCATTTCCATATCCGCATCGGGCATCACCACCACCGGATTCTTGGCGCCGCCCTGGCACTGCGCGCGCTTGCCGTTGGCCGCGGCTCGGCTGTAAATGTAGCGCGCGGTAGTGGTGGAACCCACGAAGCTGACGGCGCGGATGCCGGGGTGGTCGAGAATGGCGTTCACCGTGTCGCGCCCGCCGTTGACCAGTTGAATCACGCCCTTGGGAAAGCCCGCCTGCTCGATAAGGTGAAACACCTTTTGCGAAGTGATGGGCACGCGCTCAGAGGGCTTGAGCAGAAAACAATTGCCGGCGGCAACCGCGTAGGGCATGAACCAGAACGGAATCATGCCGGGGAAGTTGAACGGCGTGATGGCCGCCGCTACGCCCAGCGGCTGGCGGATCATGTGCTCGTCAATGCCGGCGGCGATGTCTTCGCAGTTGGTGCCCTGCATCATGGTCGGCATGCCGCACGCCGTCTCCACGTTTTCAATGGCGCGCTGCATCTCGCCCTTGCTCTCGGCCAGCGTCTTGCCGCATTCGTTGGTGATGGAAAGCGCAAGCTCTTCGCGATGCTGCTCGAGCAGCGTCTTGAGCTTGAAGAGCGGCTGCACGCGGTCGACTACCGGCGTGCGCCGCCAACCGAAGAAGGCCCGCTCCGCGATTTCAACCGCCTGGTTCACGTCCGTAGCCGGCGAAAGCGGTACCTCCGCAAGCACCTCGGCGGACGCTGGATTGATGACCTTGAGCGCCTGATCGGCACTGGAGGCGCGCCAGGCGCCGTCGATGAAGTTCTGCAAGCGTTCCGTCATTGAATCGGTTCTCCTCTACAGATGATGCCGTTCGCGCTTTCGCGCCTCTTCATAGCGGGCCCGGGCCTCGCGCACACTTTCCACTTCAGAGACTTCGGCAACCGCAACGTCCCACCACGATTCGTAGCCGGGCACCCCGGCCGAGGGATCCGTTTCGATCACAATCACCGTGGTGCGGTCAACCGCTTTGGCCTCTTCAAGCGCCTGCTTCAGCTCCGCCAGGTTTGCGGCTTTCACTGCATGCGCGCCCAGGCTGCGCGCGTTGGCGACAAAATCTACTTTGAGCGTTTCGCCGTCCAACTGCCCGGATTGAGTGTTGCGCGCACGATAACGCGTTCCGAATCCGCCCTGGCCCAGCGAGCGGCTCAGGCTGCCGATGCTGGCGAAGCCGTGATTATCGACCAGCACGATGATGATCTTAATCCCCTCCTGCACCGATGTCGCGATTTCCGTGGGCATCATCAGGTAAGTGCCGTCGCCCAGGAAGACGAACACCTCGCGGCTGGGATCGGCGAGCTTCGCGCCCAGTGCGCCGGGAATCTCATAGCCCATGCAGGAGTAGCCGTATTCCATGTGATAGCCGTTGGGCGAACGCGTGCGCCACAGCTTGTGCAGGTCGCCGGGATGGCTGCCGGCGGCCGAAACCAGCACATCGCGCTCGCCCGATGCCTCCCACAATGCGCCGATGACTTCGCTTTGCGCGGGGCGGCCCTGAGCGTTCGCACCATGACTGTTGAGGTGGAAGAGGCGATCGACTTCCGCTTCCCATTGCGCCTTCAAATCGGCAGTCTCAGCCGCGTAAGCGGACGGCACGCGAGAATCCGCGAGCGCCGTGGCTAGCTGCTCGAGCGCCGCGCGCGCATCGGCGACTACCGGGACGGCGCCCACTTTGTAGGCGTCGAACTCCGCGGTGTTGATGTTGACGAAGCGAACCTGCGGATTTTGAAAAGCCGTCATCGACGCCGAAGTGAAATCGGAGTAGCGCGTGCCGATGCCGACGATCAGGTCGGCCGCGTGCGCAAGCCGGTTGGCGGCCAGCGTGCCGGTTGCGCCGATTGCGCCCATCGACTGCGGATGGTCCCAGGCGAGCGAACCTTTGCCG
Source organism: uncultured Acidobacteriaceae bacterium (assembly GCA_963770555.1). Classification (GTDB taxonomy): domain Bacteria; phylum Acidobacteriota; class Terriglobia; order Terriglobales; family Acidobacteriaceae; genus Telmatobacter. The sequence continues at coordinate 669,195 of CAVYQC010000004.1, read as the reverse complement.
GCCTGCGTCTCTGAAACCGGAATACCAGTGTTCGCAACGAAGCCGGCAAGCGCCTGCGAAGCCTCGCTCATCAACACCCCGCCGCCGGCAACGATCAGCGGCCTGCGCGCCGCGCGGATGGCCTCGACGGCGCGATCGAGCGAGACCCGGTCCGGCGCTCCGCGGCGAATGAGCCACGTGCGCTTCTCAAACAACTCTTCCGGATAGTCGTACGCCTCAGTCTGCACATCCTGCGGAAGCGCCAGCGTCACCGCGCCGCAATCGGAAGGCGAAGTAAGCACGCGCATTGCCTCAGGCAGCGCCGTAACAAGCTGTTCGGGGCGATAGATGCGATCCCAGTAGCGCGAGACCGGCTTGAAGCAATCGTTCACACCGGTGTCCTGTGTGGCGGGCGACTCCAATTGCTGCAGCACCGGCGCCACGTTGCGGCGCGCAAAAATGTCGCCCGGCAGCAGCAGCACCGGCAGGCGATTGATGGTGGCCAGCGCCGCGCCGGTAATCATATTGGTGGCGCCCGGACCGATCGACGAAGTGCATGCGAAGGCGCGCAGCCGGTTGCTGGCCTTGGCGTAGCCCACGGCCATGTGCACGCCGGCCTGCTCGTTGCGCACCAGGATGAAAGGCAGATCGAAATTCTGCTGCAACGCCTGCCCGATGCCGGCAACATTGCCGTGGCCGAAGATGCCGAGGACGCCGGCGAAGAACCTGTGCTCACGGCCGTCCCGCTCGACGTACTGATTCTTCAGGAAGGCAAGCAGCGCCTGGGCCATCGTCATGCGGCGCGTCTTCATACTTTTTCCCCACCCAGTCTCTGGACCCCTGGTCTCTCGTTCCCTTGGTCCCTTAGTCTCTTGGTCCCTGCCTCACTTCACCAACGGCAGCCGCGGATCCTTCTCCCGCCATGCGCCGCGGACCCAGGCGTAGTCGGGATCGTCGGAAGCCGCCAGCGAGCGCGCCGATCCGGCCAGCGCGTTCAGATAATACACGTTGTACCCATGCGCGGCTGCCACAGGATGATACCCCTCCGGAATCAGCACGATTTCGCCGTCGCGCACGGTAAGCGTTTCGTCGATGCGGCGGTCGGCGGTGTAGACCCGCTGCAGCGCGAAGCCCTCGGGGCGCTCGATTCGATAGTAGTAAATCTCCTCGAGATCGACTTCGCCGGGCGGATTGTGCACGTCGTGCTTGTGAGGCGGAAAGCTGGACCAGTTGCCGGCGGGCGTAAAGACTTCCACCACGATCAGCCGCTGGGCGGGGAACGCGGGCGGCAGCATGTCGTGAATCTGCCGGGTAGCGTTGCCGCCGCCCCGAATCTCGATGCCCACTTGTTCGGGCGTCACCAGCCGCGCCGGGAATTCTTCCTCGGCGCGGCAGTAGCAGAAGGCCAGATCGCACGCGCTGTCCGCGGTGATTGTGAATTCCGTATCGATGGGCAGATAGAGCGTGTAGGGAAGTCCGTCAAAAACCGTAGCGCGCTTGCCGAAGCTCCGCCACTCGCCGCGCGAGCTCGAGACCGAACACACGCCGCCGAGCACCACGATGGCCAGTTCTCTTTGGAAGGTGCCTCCCACGTATTTCTCGCCGGGCTCGAGCGTGCGCGTCTCGAACGACAGAAACTCGAAGCCGAAGTCTTCAATCCGGTTGCGAAAGACTTCCGGGCGAATGAGCAATTCACTCATGATTACTCCTCAAGGGCAGCTCCATCGTTTTCCGCCCATGCTGTGCGAACACCAAGCGGCCAGCATGCGACAAAGCGGAAAGCGGAATATGCACACGTGTGCACCAATTCAGAATGATCGCCGTTACCAGCTGCCTCTGTCAACACCATCTCGACGTCCGGCTGTTTCCTAATTTGAACAATGCCTTGCGAAGCGTGAAAGGCAGGAGTGAATCAGTTGCCCATTCAATCGGTCAGAGGTTATACGCCAGTGGATGCTTGGGCTCGTAAAGCATGATATCGTCCGCGCCAGGTATGGCCATCATGATCACGAGTCCGTACCCGTGATCCTGAACTTCGCCGTGGAACTCCGCCCCTTTGCCCTTCAGTTCAGCGACCGTGTGTGAGATGTCGTCGCACATCAGGGAGATCAGATGGTGTCGCGGCGATTCGTACGTCTGTCCATCGTAGACGCTGTGGGTCGGGTGCACGCCCATTTCACTCCGCCCGGACTTGAAGATCAGCCAACCCGCGCCTCCGCCCGCCGCATCCTCGACGCTGGGCCAGCCGAGGACGTCGCGAAGGAATGCGCGCGTTGCGGGAGCATCGTCGGAATAAATCAGGGTGTGGATGCTGGTGATCATCGGACTGAACTCCCGAAATCGCCTAAAATTCTACAATTTCGGTCTGCTGCCGATCAAGAAGCCATTCATCGCACCGGAGATCGAAATCAGGAAGCTACCCGACGTCCGGCTGCCTTGACCGCGAATGCCCGCGGTGATAGGGTTTGCTTGCACACGTTTGCATCCGGAGGCTGCATGGCTCAGCTTGAATCCGCGCTCACCTACAAGAGTCCGCTCTTTCAAATGACGCAGACTACGCCTACGTGCCTGTGGAACGATTCGGCGTCGATCGAGGAGCTGACTTATTCGATCGAACATGGCGCTGTGGGCGCCACCTGCAATCCCTCCATCGCCGTGGCCGTGCTCAAGAAAGAGATGGCCACCTGGAAGCCGCGCATCCAGGAACTCGCGCGCCAGATGCCGCAGGCCACGGAAGACGAGATCTCGTGGAAGATCGTCGAAGAGATTTCAACCAACGCGGCGCGGCTGCTGATGCCGGTCTTCGAGCGCGAGAAGGGACGCAATGGCCGGCTGTCAATTCAAACCGATCCGCGCAATTATCGCAACCCGGAGGCCATGCTGGCGCAGGCGCTGCGCTTCAGCAAGCTGGCGCCCAACATGATTGTGAAGATCGCGGCCACGCACGCAGGGATAGCTGCCATTGAGGAAGCAACGTATCGCGGCGTGAGCATCAACGCGACGGTGAGTTTTACCCTCCCCCAGAGCATCGCCGTCGCGGAAGCCGTGGAACGCGGACTCAAGCGCCGCGAAGCGGAGGGGCTCGACATTGCCACCATGGGGCCGGTCTGCACGCTGATGGTGGGGCGGCTCGACGACTGGCTCAAGGTTTTGCTGGACAAAGAGAATCTTTCCGTCGATCCCGGCTACCTGGAATGGGCCGGCGTGGCGGTGTTCAAGAAGGCATACCGGATTTATCGCGAGCGCGGCTATCGGTTGCGCCTGCTCTCGGCTGCCTTTCGCAATCACATGCACTGGAGCGAGTTGATTGGAGGCGACGTCGTCATCTCGCCGCCCTGTGCCTGGCAAAAGCGCTACAACGAGAGCGACATCGAAGTCGTGAGCCGCATCGACACGCCGGTGGACGCAAAGATCGTCGACACGCTGCTCCGGAAGTTTCCCGACTTCGAGCGCGCGTACTCCGAGGACGGCCTCACGACGGCAGAATTCGATACTTTCGGCTCGACGCGGCGTACACTGCGCCAGTTTATCTCCGCGGTTGCGGAGATGAACGGCCTGGTGCGCGATGTCATGCTCCCGAATCCTGACATCGAGTAAGCAGGCGCCAAGGGAACGAGGGAACGAGGGAACAAGGGAACGAGGGAGCAAGGGAGCAAGAAGGCTCAATCCTTCAGCTTCTTCATCAATGCAATCAGCATTCGGCTGACGTCGGCGCAAAGCTGCTCAGCCTCCTCGTAAGATTTCGCGGTTCCGAATCCAAGCAACTTGGAAATGACGAGTTGCGTCTGCAGCTCACACTTCGATCCCCGCGCATGGCCCCGGAACTGCAGATACTCTCCTTTCGTCGATCTGCCATATCCTTCCGCGATATTGCTCGCAATTGATACGGAAGCGCGCCTCATCTGATTGACGAGCCCGAATTGTTCAGACTTTGGAAATGAGGCCGTGAGGCGATAGGTTTCAGCGCACAATCCGATCGCCCGCTGCCAGACGACGAGATCCATGAATGACTCTCCCATAATCCAGTTCCTCCCGCTGACATGTGCAACTAATGCAGTGTGCGAAGGGCGCAAGTCACAACCCCGGCATGTAGCCTCTCAACGCATGAGAGACCGTTACCCCGCCCCCTTGTTTCATTGCTCGCTTTTTCCCTTGCTCCTTGCTCCCTCGCACCCTTGCTCCCTTGTTCCCTGCTCTACCGAATCCACATCTGCGGGTTGCTGGTCGAGATGGCGCTCAGGCCCGCGGCCAGAAGATCTTCCACTTCCTTCATGGTCTGGATCAGTCCGCCGCCCACGATGGGCAGGTCGATGGCCAGCGAACGCACGCGGTCGAGTATCTTGGGAGCCACCGGCGCGGGCAGGACTTCGAGAGCATGAACCGGCGTGTTCCTGAGCTGGTTGGTAATCGTATCCATGGCCCCGCTATCCAGCAGAAAAGTGCGCTGGATTGCGTAGAGGCCGATGGAGAGAGCGTGCCGCAGCGGGTCAAGGTGCGTGGAGATGATGCCGCGCGCACCCACGCTCTTGAGATAGTTCACCGCGTACTTGTCGCGCGAGAAGCCGTTGAGCAGATCGAGATTGACGATGGGAAGCTTGCCGGCCACCAGAATCCGCTGAATCATCGATTCCGAATTTTCCGGGTTGCCGGTGAGCAGGTAAACGATTTTGCCGCCCGCCTCGATCGCCGGGTCCACGTGCTCCACTTTGCGGACTGCGGGAATGATGGGGGTTTCCTGGCAGAAGACGCGAAAGGGCGTCAACGATTCCTGCGTCTTCATGCGCGCGCTCCCTGGGAAACCTGAAAAGCGTAGTCGATCGACCTTGGGGCAAGGATGCGGATCGACTGTCTCCATCGTCGCCAACGGAGAATCCTTTATTCTACTTGCCGCGACGGAACGGCCGTCAACGGCGGCGGCCATGAACTCCGCTGGATTTTGCGGACGCCGTCGATTCGCGCACCATCAATTCGGCCTCCACCTTGATCTGCGCCACCGACTCTTCTCCCGACATCAGCCTGAACAGGCTCTCCATGGCCATTTGTCCCATGCGCCGCATGGGCTGGCGCACGGTGGTGAGCGGCGGCTGCGTGTAGGAGGCAAAAAACAAATCGTCGAAGCCGGTGACCGAAATGTCTTCGGGCACGCGCAGCTTGCGGGCGCGAATCTGCCGCATTGCTCCCAGGGCCGACATGTCGTTGTAGCAGCAGACGGCGGTGGGGGGCTTTGCCTGCGCGAGCAGCTTCTCCATGGCCGCCATGGCGGCCTCCGGTTTGCCGTCGCCATGGACAACCAACTCCGGCATGGCCGCAATTCCGGCACTATCCAGTGCCTGGCGGTAGCCCAAGAACCGCTCCACGTCCGATTGATAGCCGAACTGGTCGCCCAGGTAGGCAATCCGCCGGTGGCCCAGCGCGATGAGATGTTCGGCGGCGGCGCGGGCTCCTTCGAGATTCGAAATCAGGATCGAATGCACAAAGGCGCCGGGATGCTGGTCGTTGACCAGCACGATGGGCACCATCATCTCCGCGAGCAGCGGAAGATACAGCGCGCCCACGCGCGAAGAGGTGACGATGATGCCGTCCACGCGCCGCTCGGCAAAGGACTGCACCACTTTTTTTTCGCGCGCCGGGTCGGCGTTCGAGTCGGCCAGAAACACCGAGTAGCCGTGGTCGTTGGCAGTCTGCTCGATGCCGCAAACCACTTCGCTGGCGAAGGGGTCGGCCACCGTAGTCACCACCAGCCCGATGGTGCGCGTGCGCCGCGTCACCAGGCCGCGCGCCACGGCGCTGGCGCGGTAGCCGGCTTCATCGGCTATCTTGCGAATCTTCGCCGCGGTCTGCGCGTTGACCAGCGGACTGTTCTGCAGGGCGCGCGAAACCGTGGGATGCGAAACCCGCGCCAGCCGCGCAATGTCCTTGATGGAGGGCTGGCGAAGAACCCGCTTGGGCAGGCCGCCGGGTTGCGCGACTCCCGCACCCTTGCCCCCGTCTTTTTCCAGCATGCTTTGCCCTCTCGCGTTGCACACGTGTACGGTCGCACTCAAGTCTCGAACAGCGGGTAGTTTCAAGTCAATGCCGGGCCGGCGCGCCGGTGCGCAAACAAATACGGGCGCCACGCTTGCGCGGCGCCCGTAAGAGAAGCAGGTAGCGTTCCGGCGCATCCGCCGCGATGCTCCGCGGCGAATGCGGGCCGGAGATCTGTTAGAAGTTGATGTGTCCGGCAAACTGCCAGTCGCGCGCGCCGCTGGCGCTGGTGATGGTGCCGAAGGTAGTCGAAGCGTTCGCCCAGCTTGCGCCGGGGTTGCCGAAGGTGTTCTTGTTCCACACATTCAGGCAATCGGCTTCGAAGACAAACTCCGTACCTTCAAAGTGCAAAGGAAAGGTGCGGCGCACGCTGGCATCGATATCCTCGGTTCCCGGATAGTTCAGGTTGAGGGGCTTGGTTCGAGGCGCATTTCCGATCAGATAAGCCGCATTGCAGTTGGAGGGCTGGTTGCTGGTTCCCGGCGTGCAGTTCGGCGCAGTCGAGACGCTGATCGGAGAGGTGAACGCGCCCACATCCACGTACGGAACCGCTTTACACCCTGCGCCGATGCCCAGATTACAGGCATTGGTGCCATTCGGCCCGCTTCCGTAGCTGCCGTTGATGCGCGCGTTGTGCCGTGCCGCCGACATCGAGTTCGGGTTGATGTCAGGCATTCCCTGGCCTTGTCCGGGCGTGTTGGTTCCGCTGGCTCCGGCCCAGGTGACCGACATGGGATACCCGGATTGATAGGTATAGTTGGCGGAGAACTGCCATCCCCCGGCCAGCCCCCTCACCAACATGGAATTGCCGCCGATTTGTCCCTTTCCGAACGGCAACTGGTACACGGCGAAGGCATGAACCACCTGGGGCAGCGAAATCGCCGTCCATGAGCGGTCGATCCGGTCCTGCTTGTAGCTGGCTCCGGTCGAGCGGGAAATGTCAACAGACGGAAGCGGGAAGCCGGTGCGGTAGGTTCCGTCGTCTCCGATATTCTTGGCCCAGGTGTAGTTCACGGTGAAGTTCAACCCGTGGCTCATGCGCTGCTGCAGAACGATCTGCAGCGAGTTGTAGCTGAAGTTGCCCACGTTGCCCCAGGCGTCGCTCACCCCGCTGTACTGTGGGAAGTGGGTCAGCATCTGCTGGATGGTGGCCGAGCTGCTGATCGCTCCGGCGGCTGCGAAGAACGCAGGCTGCGGCGCACTGGGCGCGTACTGCGCCAGGATGGACAGGTTCGCCGGCGTAGCTTGCGCATTCAGCAGCGGCTTGGAACCGGTGGAATCCAGAACCGGGCCAAGAATGGAGAGATAGGTCGGGCTCACCTCATTGGACCAGTAGCCGCGCGCGTTGGCGCCCGTGGTGCCGGAGTTGACAATGAAATGGCTCTCGTTGCCCACGTAGTTCAAAGCCAAAGTCATGCTGGGCGTGATGGCCCGTTCCAGGCCGAAGTTGTAAAGCTCGAGCTCGGGAGCGCGGCCCGAGTAGTGCGGGTCCGCGTAGGAGACGCTGCTTGCGCTCACCACTTTGCCGGTGGCCGAATTCACGTAAAAACCGGTATTGAGCTCCTGGGCCGCTGCGCCGGGGGTGGGAGCCGAGGGATAAGTAAATCCCGGACCGAACAAGCCGGAGTTCGAGAGGCCCACGGTGCCGAAGTAGGTGCTGTTGTTCAGCCAGTAAGACGGTCCCGCGGTCGCGCCGTTCCCGCTCTCCGTGGGGCCGATGGCGCTTACGTTGAAGCCCGTTTGACCGGTGCCGTTATAGGCGCCCCCGCGCCCGCCCACGCCGCCGGCCTGGGAGAATACCTGTGCGTAGCCGGCCCGGACGACGGTCTTGTTATTGAGTGAATAGGCCAGGCCGACGCGCGGGCCCAGGTTGCCAAGATACGTGCTCACCGGGGTGGTGCACTGGCAGCTTACTCCAGCTCCGCCGTAATTGCCGGCGAACTGAAGCATGCCCGCCGTGCCCGTGTTAGGGTTCATGAGGGTTGGATTCAGAAATGTCCAGCGGTTCCTCAGTTCGTGGAACGGGGGCAGGTAATCCCAGCGCAGTCCAAGGTCCAGGGTGAGCTTCGAAGTGACCTTATAGCTGTCCCGGATGTAGGGCGAAATCACCTTATACCGTCCGGCCAGCTCGCTCACATAATCCAGGCCGAGCGATGTCGAGGACGAGTCGTTCGATGTCGATCCTCCCACGGCGCCCATCAGGAAGCTGGCGTAGGAAAATCCCGTGCCCGCGTCATTGAGCGAAGTCCCGGAAAAATTGGCCGTCGAATAGGCGTTGAATGCCAGGTCCAGCACGCCGGTGAAAGTGGCCGGGTTGGCATTGTTGATCTCCTGCCATTGAAACGTCATGCCCATCGTCAACGCATGTTTTCCCTTGAGCCACTGCACGTTGTCCGTCACCGCATAGTTGTTGGGCGTGGTCAGCTGGGTCGAGACCGAGTTGCCGTTGCCCGTCCAGGTCTGCTCCGCGGTGCCAAACAGGGTCGTGGTTCCAAACGAGGCTCCGGGGAACTCCTGGCCGGCCTGGCCGCCGGGAAGGTTGGTGATTCCCAGTGCCGGCGCATCCCACTTCGTCACCCCCTGCGTAGCGTCGTGGATGTTCTGGAAGAACCGCGTGAACCCATATTTCAACTGGTTCACCAGGTTCGGCGTTATGGTGTAGGTGTCTTCGACGATGAAGTTCTTGGGGTAGATATTGGCCAGGTCGCCGCCAATGTACGGCGGGGGAAGGAAGGGCGTCCCGTAGTTGTTGAGATAATTCTCCACGCCGATGGTTCCGATCGAGGAGATGCGGTTCCTCGAATTCCAGTCGTAATCCACGCGCCAGTCGATTACGTGGTTGTCAAATCCGCTCGGATAACCCCCCAGATAGTTGTTGTAGAGCGAGCTGGGATTTGTCGGAGACGGCAGGAATGACTCCATGGCCTTCGCGATCGGAGAGATTTCGCTGGGCGGGATCACGTTGTAGGTTCCGTTGTACTCGAAGGGTTGGCGCGTGCAGGTGCTGCCGCTGCAAGTCGTAGTGCTTGGATCGTAGATGATCGGGGGATTGTCGGGTCCCGTACCGGTGAGTCCCGTGCCCACGCCCCCGTTGAGCTCGGTAAAGTTGCCCTGCGTCATCAGAGCGGTGGGAATGGTGTAGAGCTGATAGGCAGCGCCTTTTCTCTCGTGGTATTTGTCGTAGGCCACGAAGAAGAACAGCTTCTTTCCGGTGTGAGGCACCACTCCGCCCAGGGTCAACGACAATTCGTTCTGGTGTTCGACCGGCTTGGGCGCCTGAACGGTCTGCCCCAGCGCATTCTTGGTGGTGGCCCACGGGGCCGTAAATCCCCATGAATCGAAGGCCGTATTGCGGGCAAAGTCCGATACCTGCCCGTGGTACTTCAGGCCGCCCGACTTCATGGTGAAGTTCTCCGCGCCGGCGCCCATGTACTCCGCCGGAGGCGTGCTGGTGACCATCTGGAACTGATCCACGGCGTCCAGATCCATGGTCAGCGACACCAGCCGGTTGTCGCCCTGCTGGCTCACGGTTTCGGCGGGCATCCCGTCCACGTAAAGCTGGCCCAGATAACTTCCGGTTCCGCCCACGATGGGCAGGCGCCCTCCGTTGTTCGCCGCCTGCGCGCCCGGTGTGAGTATTCCGAAGGCCGTGGGGTCGCGTTGCGCGTTGGTCATCTGGATGGGCAGGTTGGAATAGGTCGAGTTTTCAATCGTCTGCCCAATGGTTGCGTCGGCCGTGTCCAGCACCGGCGGCGCCCCGGTCACGGTAACCGTCTGCGTAGCTGCGCCCACGCTGAGCACCATGCTCAGGGTCCTGGTCTGAAGAGCGTCCACAATCAGGTTGTCCTGCACCTGCGTCTTGAATCCCTTGGCTTCCACCTGCACGGTGTACGTGCCGGGCGGCACCGGAGCAATACTGAAAAAACCCGCCGACGAAGCATAGCGCACGGTTTGAACGCCGGTGGCGTTGTTGGTAATGGTGATCGTCGCTTTGGGAACCACGGCTCCGGTCGCATCCGTAACCGTGCCTTCAATGGAACCTTCACCGGCGGTCTGGCATGCCGCCGGCGGAGTCGCCCATCCCAGGCAGATCGCCAGCGCCAGCATCCCCCATGCGATGCCGGCCCGCGATCTGCCGATTGAATTGAATCGGTCTGCATGCTTTGTCATAACTCCCCTCAGGATAGCCTCCTTTTTGAAATTGGAATGAGTGGGAACGTTCTCAAGCCTGAGCGGTCAGAGTTGCCGGCGTCTGATTTCCGATGGTGGGCACACCGGGAGGTCCGACCTCAGCAGAGAATTTAATCCGCAATGCGGAATGATTGTCAATAGAAAAATAATTTAATTTTCGGTTGCGCCAAATCAATTCCGGAAAGGCCGCCGGCGAGGCCGCTCGGTTGAGAAAAAGACCGGACTGCCCGCCGCCGCCCCAATCGCCTCTTCCAATCTCCGCCCCCAATTTGCAACCCGACTCTTCCGTTTCCCTTCCCGCGCGCCTGGAGCTAACATCGAGGGGGTCGGATTGAGAACGCTACCAAATGCGTCTCTCCGCGGGCTGGATTCGATGGACCGGCTCCGCGCCGGCGCGCGCAGATTTCCGCAGGCGGAGGAATGAGATGGCAAGATGCGATTGCGAAGCACGGACTCGGGCGAGGTCTCGAAGCGCTGGATCGGGGATCGCTATCAGGCGCGGCCTGATTCTCGCGTCGGCCCTGTTCATCGGCGCGGCGCGAGCGGCATTTGCGCAGGCGCCGGACGCCCAGCCCGTGAATTCCGGCGCAACCCCGGCCGCGCGGGCTCTGCTCGGCGATCTCGATAACCTCTCAGGCCACGCCACCATCAGCGGCCAGCACAATTTTCCCAACACCGTCTCGCGCTACTCGGACCGCGTTTACGATTTGACCGGCCAATATCCGGGTCTCTTCGGACAGGACTTCGGTTTCTCCGGAGGGGATGACAAAGACTCGACGCTGGGCCGGCCCTCCATCATCGAGGAAGCCATTCGTCAGTACCGCAACGGCGCCGTGATCGCGCTCACCTGGCACGCCGTGCGCCCCACCGACGACGAGCCGGTGACCTTTCGCGACAGCGTGCAGGGCCATTTGACCGACTGGGAGTGGCGCCAGCTTCTGACCCCCGGCAGCGACCTCTACAACCGCTGGTGCCGCCAGGTCGACCGCATCGCCGGCTATCTGAAAGAGCTTCAGGATGCGGGCGTGCCGGTTCTGTTCCGTCCCTACCACGAGATGAACGGCGACTGGTTCTGGTGGGGCGGCCGGCCCGGCCCGGACGGCTCGGCTGCGCTCTACCGCCAGCTCTACGACCGTTACGTGCACCTGCATCGTTTGAACAACCTGATCTGGGTGTGGAATGTAAACAGCCCGAACGGCTCGAGCGCCGGCCCCATTGCCGATTACTTTCCCGGCGCGGCCTATGTTGACGTGCTCACGATGGATATTTACGGGCCTTACCGGCAGGAGTTCTATGCGAGCATGGTGGCCCTGGCCGATCCGCTGCACAAACCCATCGCGCTGGCCGAGGTGGGAGCCATGCCCACGCTCGCGACGCTCGCCGAAGAGCCGCGCTGGGCGTACTTCATGATGTGGAGCGGAATGGCCGAGGGCTTCAACACTGCGGAGCAGTTGCAGGCCATCTTCCACGCACCCAATATCGTCAACCGCGGCGATTCGCGTCTTTCCGCGCCGCTGCCCGCTCCCGGCGCGCCGCCCGCTCCCGGCGACCCCGAAGCAACCGCCCAGGTGCGCGCCCTGCTCTCCAGACTGGCGGAGGTCAAGGACAAAGGCGTTCTTGCCGGACAAATCTCCGCCGGGAATGGCGGCGCGGTTGCTGAGACGCCGCCGGCGCTTGGCGCAATCGGCAAATTGCCGGCCATCGTCGAATTCGATTTGAGCGGCCCCGCCGACTCGAGCGCATTACTCGCCGCAGTGCGCCGGGCCGCGGACCAGGGTCAGTTGGTTCTGCTGCGCTGGACCCCGCCCCGGCCCACCGACAACGCCGCCTCGGGTTCGCTCACCGAATTCGAATGGCGCGAGCTGCTTGAACCGGAAACAGACCTGAACCGGCGCTGGACCGCGCAGGCCGATCGGGCAGCGGCGCTGTTGCGCCCACTGGCCGATGCGCATCTGGCCGTGCTCTGGAGTCCCTATCCTGCCTCCAACAGCATTCCGGTTCCCACCGGCATTGCGGTTGATGGAGCTGGAAGCAGCAATGCAAACTGGTGGGCGAGCCGTCCCGGCCCCGGCGGTTCGCGCGAGCTGTACCTGCGGCTCTATGAGCGCATGACCGGGCAAGACGGCCTGCACAACCTGGCCTGGGTCTGGGAAGCAGCGCCTCCCGGTTTCAGTCCCGCGGGAAATAATGGACTGGATGATTTCTATCCTGGGCCGCTGTCCATCGACGCATTGATGCTGGACGCCAATACGCTGGCAGGCCGCCGCTTTCCGCTCGATCGCCTTGTTGCGCAATTTGCCGACGGCAAGCCGTATGGAGTGCGTGTCGGCGCAGGCGTACCGGACGCCGACGCGCTGGCAAGCGAAACCGGCTGGCGCTGGATCCTGTTGCCCGCCGAAGCAGCCGATCCTGCCGCGATCAAGGCCTTTTACGACGACCCGCACGTAATCGCCGCTGCGGCCAAATGAGCCCGCGGCGAATATCCGCAGTCTCTTCAACCCCTGCATCGGCAGCCCAGGTGGATTGGGGCCTCAGCTCCTGAGGGTGGCCTCGAATATTGCGCCGCCGAATCGCAATACTCCAATTCATACGGTTGGAGAAATCGATCATTGCAGCCTGGCGTATTCGGCCTTGGCGGCGATGAGAATCGGAATGCCGAGGTCGGCCTCTTTCCACAGAGTGAGGAAATCCCGGTACGCGGCCAGCGCCCGCACGCGCGCGGCGTCGGCATCCGCGCCCTGCGCGGCTCCCGCCTCCATTGCATTGGCGCGAGCCACGCCGAGACGCGCCAGCGCTCCCGTCCAGCAGTTCCACACGATCCCGCCGTGGTCGAGAATCCTCTGGAACTCGGCGGCGGCGGCGCTGCCTTGTCCGGCTGCCAGGTACGACTCTCCGCGCACATACACCGAGTAAAGACAGGAAACATTGGGGACGAACGAGATTGTTCCCAGCTCGGCGTCGGAAGGCGCCTGCACGGCGGTCTCGGCTGCAGCGGCATTCTTTCTGTCCAGCGCCACCTGGGCGCGAATCGCCGGCAGCCAGAGCATCTGCATCTGCGTGTCCAGCGGGAATCGCTGCTCTAAATCCTGGGCCACGGATTCGGCCTTTGCCGTGTCGCCCGCCAAAGCCAGCGCAAGCCCCGCTTCGCTCTCTGCGCCCTCGCTGGTTGGAGCCAGCTTCAAGGCCTCAGCCGCGTCGTTCATTGCTTCCGCGGCATTCCCGTAGACCGCTTCCCGCTGCGCGGCAATCGCCTGGAAGATTGCCCCGCTTTCCTTGTTGTCATCCCGGATGGCGGAGTCCACCGTTTGCCTGGTCAGCTCGCGCGCCTTGCCTTGACGGCCGCCATACGCCTCGGTGTCGGACGCGAGCGACAGTCCAGAGCTCTCATAATCGGGTTGGATTGCAAACCACTTTTGCTGCTCCGTCATGGCCGCCGGGTCAGCGCCCAGAAACGCAAGCGCGTAGAGGGAGGTGTGGAACCCGAAGTTATCCGTTTTCCGCGCCAGCGCCTCCTGGATTACTTGCCGCGACTCCCCGAACCGCTGCTGAGCGAGGAGGTAGCCGGAAAGATTCGCGTACGCGGCTGTGTCGCCAGGGAAAACGCGGATGCATTGCCTGGTGATCTCCGCGGCCCTGTCATACTGCCCCTGTTCGGCGTACACCACTCCCAGGTTGCCGTAGGCTGCATGTTCTCCGGGGTAGTCCTCGATCTCTTCCTGAAACGTTTTCGCCGCCTGGTCCAGCTCTCCGGTTACATCCGTGTAGTAATCGCCGCCGATCTGCAGCTTTTCCCGTTCGTTGGCATGGTCCCGCAACTGGAATGCCTTGGTGAGGTACTCATTGGCCCTTGCCATTTCGCCCATGCTTGCATACGAATCGCCCAGCATCAGGTAGCCTACGGCAAAATTCGGATCAAGCTCGATAGCATGCGATAGGTAGGGAACGCTCGCGGCGGCGCCCTTCTCGTACTCGGCCCTCTGTGCCAGGCTGTACTGCTTCAAAGCGTCGAGCGAGGGGGTGGTGGCGTACGCGAGCGGAACGTCGAACCGCTGCACCGTAGAAAGCGATTCACCCAGTTCGCCGCGCAGTTTGGTGGCTAATTCGCCCAGCGCTTCCACCACTTTGTCCTTGGACTCCGCGGTTGCCTGCTCCTGGGCCAGCGTGTCTCCGCTCTGGCAGGCTACCGCCTTCAATCCGAGCACATATTCGCTGCCCAGGCTGCCGATCGCTCCCTCAATCATGGCCTTGGCGTGCGCCCTCTGGCAAAGCTCGCGGGCCACTTCGGGCGTGAGCCTGGTGCCCGCCGGCCGGGCCATCATGTGCAGAGTCTCCGCAATCTGGCCCTGGGGGACAAAGTTGAGAAACGGCGACTGCCGCAGCGAAATGTTGAGCGCCGTTTTCAGCGTGTCGTCGAAGATCGGGTCTCCGGTGCTGTTGGCAAAATCGGTGAGAACGACCGTGTCCTTGGCAGTCAGGCGCCGGTTTCGATACGACCGGTAATAGAGTCCGCCGCCGGCGAGCAAAACGGCCAGCACGACGGCAGCCGCAATCTTCCAGAGCTTCCCGAACCGGACCGCGTGAGGCTTCGCTGTCCCCTCGCCGACCCGGCTTGCCGCGGGACGGTCTTCGCTCACAGGGTCCTGCTTCAGCCTTTGCAGCGCGGCGCGAACCTCCGCGGCGCCCTGATAGCGGTCGGCCGGCGATTTCTCCAGGCAGCGCAAAACAATCGCGCGGAGGCCGGCGGGAACGCTCGCCGGGAACGGCGCGGGGGCCTCGCTCAGAATCGCGCCGCTGAGCTCAGCGGCGGTCTGGCCGCGGAAAGGGCGCGATCCCGTGGCCATCTCATAAAGGATCAAGCCGAAGCAGAACAGATCGGTGCGGGCATCCAGCTTTTCACCGCGCACCTGCTCCGGAGACATGTAGCCCGCGGTGCCAATGGGGCTCCCCGTGCGGCTCAGGGTCAATTCCAAAGGGATATCAGGCGAGGCCTGCGCAGCCGGATCCTGCGCGCCTTTTTCATCGCCGGGATCGAGCGGCGTATCCAGTCCGGCCTTGGCCAGGCCGAAGTCCAGAATTTTGATCTTTCCTGAAGAGGTAACAAAGATATTGGCCGGCTTGATGTCGCGGTGAACGATGCCCTTCTGGTGTGCGGCATGCAATCCTTCTCCGATCTGGATGGCGATGTCGAGCAGCCGCGGCAGCGGCAGACCGGGCGCACCATCGCTGACAGGTCCTGCGTACCTGGCAATCAGCTCCCGCAGAGTTTCGCCCTCCAGCAGTTCCATCACGATGAAGGGTTGGCCGTCGTGCTCGTCCACTTCATAGATGGTGCAGATGTTGGGGTGATTCAACGAGGAAGCGGTGCGGGCCTCGCGCTCAAAGCGCGGAAGGGCCAGTGGGTCCGCGGCGATCTCTTCGGGCAGGAACTTCAAAGCCACCGGTCGATCCAGCTTCAGGTCCTCGCCCTTGTAGACCAGTCCCATGCCGCCGCCGCCCAGGATTCCCAGCACGCGGTAGTGAGAGACTCTCTGCCCAACCAGCGAGCTCTGCCGGCTTTCGCGAGCCGGCGGATCGGCCGATTTCACTTTCTCCCGCTGGACCGGAACCATCAACCGGTAGCCGCGCCGCGGCAGCGTCTCGATCAAGCGAGGCTTGTCTCCGGTATCGCCCAGCGCCAGGCGGAGTTTCATGATGGCCGCGTTGATGCTGCGGTCGAACTCCACCACCGTGTCGTTGGGCCACAGGCGCCTGCGGATCTCCTCCCGCGAAACCACGCCCCCTTCGGCAAGCAGAAGCATCTGCAGAATCTGAAATTGCTGCTCCGGCAGGCGCGCGCTTCGACCGTTGGTCCGCAGTTCCGCGGCTTCGAGGTCGAGTTCGAAGGGTCCGAAGCGCACCAGCTCAGGCATTTGCGCCTCCAGACTGGATATAGATTTGGGAAATGCCGGTTGATCAATCCTACAATACTGTCCGTTTTCAATCACTTAGAAAATCACACGAAAATCATCTCGAAATCACATCCAGACAATTGCTTTGCCCGCTGCGCTGAGCGAAGGTGAGTTCGGTTGGCCGGTCCTTCTTCCCACGCTTCACTCAGCCGGCCGGCCAAGTCGCTGCTATTGAAAACGAGGCTCGAGTATGAGTCGCAGGATTTTCGCAAAGGCCGCGGTTGGCGTTTTGCTCGCGGCCGCAACGGCAACCGCCCAGTCGAGCACCCCCATTGGTGGTGTTACCAAATCCGACGCGGTATGGATCGGCATTGCCGTAGGCGCCATAGGCGCGGGAGTCGGGATCGGCATTTACTATGCCGTTCACCACGGCCACTCTCTCACCGGCTGCGCCGCCTCGGGCCCCATCGGGCTCGAGCTCCAGGGCCAGGGCAATCAAGAGACGTACGCTCTCGCCGGAGAAGTCGACGGAATCCGGCCGGGTGAGCGGGTTCGCGTCTCCGGCAAGCGGGAGAAGACGAACGCCGGCGCACCGCCGCAGTTCCTGGTGGAAAAAATGAGCAGGGATTATGGACCCTGCAAATGAACTCAGAGCCGGCTGCGAAGGTGACAAACGCTGCGGAATCGCGGTAAGCTTCAACACCTCTCACTCAGCGGAAAGCAGGCAGGAAATGAAACCGGCCGATCTGAAGAATGAGATCGCACTGAAGGTAGCCCTCGCCCTGGCTGTGATTGCGAGTCTGGCGGGCTGCGGCGGCCGCGGCAGCTCCACGGGAGGCAACGGCGGCGGCACGACCACCCCCGCCGCGGCAAAGAACATCTACGTGATCCAGAACTCCCTCACTTTTCCCTTGACCCCCGGATCGATTCTTCAGTTTTCCGCTACAACGTCGGGCAGCGTCTCGCCGCAGAACACCATCATCCCCCCCGCAGCCGGCGACGACTTGCAAGGACTGGCCACCGACGCCCAGGGGAACGTCTATGTTGCGACCCGTACCCAATCCGCGTCCACGCTGCTGGAGTATGCGCCCGGCGCCAACAGCACTGCCACTCCCATCCGATCGATCCCCGGCAACAACACCACGATGATGTGGAATCCCGACGGGCTGGCGATCAGCTCCAGCGGCCAGATCGTTGTCGGCCAGGACAACGGCGGCGTAGCAACCTACAGCCCGGCGGCCAATGGGAACGTAGCCCCGGAGTATTACATCCTCGGCGCCTACCAGATCGGCGGCGGCCTTTCTACGTTAAACGCGGCGGAGGAGGTTGCGGAGAGCTCCGGCAATCTCTACGTCTTTAACTGGGGCGTCGCCGGACCTCCGATCGCCATCTTCTCCGCCACCGCCAGCGGCAACGTGGCGCCCACGGGAACCATTGGCGGCTCGCTCACCGGCCTTAGCAGCGTCGGCGGCGTCGCCACCGATAGCGCCGGAAACGTCTACATCACCACCACCGGTGCGGGCGGCGGCAAAATCGAGGTCTTCGCTCCCACGGCCACCGGCAATGTGGCCCCCATTCGCACCATCTCCAGCAGCGAGCTGCAGTTTCAGGCGCTGGGGGGAATCGCGCTCGATGCCGTCGGCAACATCTACGTCATCTCGACCACGGACACCGGTCAGGATCCCGCGGTGCTCGAGTTTTCCGCGTCGGCGTCCGGCAACGTCCAGCCGATCCTGACCATCACCTCAAGCGTCTGGACCTACCCCGACGACTACTTTTCCCTGGCCGTGTATTAGAAGCCGTCTCATAACCCGGTTTCAAAAGGGCACGGCTCCAGGCTCGCCGCAAGCGCAACAGAATGACTTCGGGCTTTATCCCCTGAGAGCTTCAACGAATTCCCGCTAAGAAGCACGCAGCACAACGTGAGAACGGTCTTCGCACACTTGAAAGGCACACCATGCAAGCAACTCGATTCGGCAAGTCCACTCTTGTCTCTACCAGGGCTCTTCTGCGCGAGCCTCTGGCGCCGTCCACTTCAATGGGATCGCCTGCGCACCGGCCGTACCTCGTGCTTTGCGTCTCGGCGCTCCTGCTTGTCTTCAGCACCCTCGGGGCCAACGCTCAGAACACCAAGCAGGCTCCCGATTACACCTCCATCGTCGTCTTCGGCGACTCGCTCTCCGACACCGGCAATGTAGCGGATCTCACCGAAGCCAAGTACGGAGTGCGGATTCCCGGTCCCTACGCCGACTACACCGATGGCCGCTTCACCGACGGCGCCGACACGCTGCCTCCAGCGGAGAACTACTTCGGCGTGTGGATCGAGCAGTACGCGGCAACCCTCCCATCCAAGCCCGCGATCAAAGCGTCGCTCGACGGCGGAACCGACTATGCATACGGCTTTGCTTTCACCGGCAAAGGTACATCGGTTTTTACCTTCGGCCCCTCGGACTCGCTTTCCGTGACCGTCGTCAACATCGGCCAGCAGATCACCGAGTATCTCGCCACCCACCCCAAGATCAACGACAAGACTCTGTTCGTAGTGTGGGGCGGCGCCAACGACCTGCTGAACGCCACTTCCGATGACGACATCATCGATGCGGGCATCAACCAGACCCTCAACATCCAGCGCCTCATCGATGCCGGCGCTACGCAGTTCCTTGTCCCCAACCTGCCTCCGCTGGGACTCGTCCCCCGACTCAACGGCTCTCCAACCACTTCGGTGCCCGCCACCCAGGCGAGCATTCTCTATAACCAGGTCCTGGCCGGCGGCCTTGCGCTGCTGCGCGACTTCAACCTTGGCAGGCACCTGCAGCTCTCCGAGCTCGACGTTTATGCATTGTTCAACCAGATCGTCGCCGCGCCCTCCAGTTACTCGCTGGTGGATGTGACGGACAGTTCCCAGGGCGAGCCAGTCGATCCGGACACTTATCTGTTCTGGGACGATCTCCACCCCACCACCCGCGGCCACAACATTCTTGCCGGCACGGCTGCCAAAGTCCTCGCCGGGAGTGCGTGCCCGGCAAGCTCCGGAATCGGCGCAGGTGGTCTGGCTGGCATCAACGCGGATTGCCTGGTTAAATTTGCCGCCGATCCCGTGGGGGCAGGACGTTAAAGCGGTTCCGCAGTTGATGTAGCCGTTTCCAGCCTCGGTGCAGGGTGGATTTTTCTTAAGGAAAAATCCACTTGGCGTCAATGGCTTCAGGACACAGTAACTGCGGAACCGCTGTAGCAGGCGCGTTTCGCCGCTCAGGCGATCGCAACGTGACTGTGACCGCAACCTCAGCCTTCGCGGCTGAATCGGTTGCGGTCGCGCTCACGGCGCAAAGGCGCGCACCGCACGCACCACAATCGGAAATACAGGAGCTCCGATGCGTAAGTTTTTGATTGCGATTTGTCTTCTCGGAATTTCATGCGCCGCGCAAGCCCAGGGCAAACCGGCGTCCTGGCAGAATCTGAAGGCGCTCCAGGCCGGCGAGAAGATCGAAGTGCGTGAAATGAATTCAACGAAAGTGACTGGAACATTTTTGAATTTCTCCGATGCCGCGATCTCGCTTGAAGCCGAAGCAGGCCCGCGGACCATCCAGACGCAGGATGTACGCAGCGTGAAGCGGATGAGGAACAAGCATCGTCTGCGCAACACGCTGATTCTTGCCGGCGTCGGCGCAGGCGCCGGAGCCGGAATCGGCGCCGCGCTGCATCACCCATGCCCGGCTACCCAGTCCTTCTGTTTTGATATCGGCGGTCGAGCCCTGCCGGCCGGCATCGGCGCGGTTGCCGGCTTTTTGGGAGGTGCGGCCGTAGGAGCTCTGTTGCCCACCCACGAAACCATTTACAGCGTGGGCCCGCACTAACATGGCTCGGCGAGAAATCCCGGAACACACTCGCATCGTGTTGGAGAATTGCCGCGAAGAAATGGATCCGGCTGCTTGGAGTCGCGTCCTAACTTGCTCTTCGAAGCGTCAGCAATTGCTTGGTGGGTTCCGCGATCATCCATCCGCGAAAACCACAATGACGGCAGATGGCAGGATTGCCAGGGCTCGAGCCGCGCCTATTCTGCTTCGGGAGCATGATTGCGAGCATCGGGTGTCCGCGGTCGGGGCAATCAAAGGCCACATTATTCCCGTACGCATCACAGAGAACTCGATGTCCTCTTTCATCGATGCAACGAAAGTCTGTTACCCGCGTCATGCTCTGGTCCCTCCGAATGCTGATGAATCCGATGATACTTTCATGTGCCGGTTTGGGAGCCAGCCTTGACCGCTGCCCTGTCCGCGATTGTTGCGACACTCTGAGCGCGAGAGGTGTACAATCCTGCCATCTCTCCCCCACTGTTCACGCGTGGAGTCTTGCTTATGCGTCACCCCTCAATTGCCGTGGTCGGCGCGATGGTGATTATGCTTTTGGTGGGAGCAGAGAGAATGGGCGCTAAACAAAAGAAGCCCAAGGGCCAGAACGCGACTCCCTACCCCGAATGTGCTCTCCGTGACAGTTCGGTAAGTGAGAGCGAGTGCGAAGCGAGGCTGAATCTCACCGAAGATTGGGTGCAGCTTCCAGAATGTACGAATCTCTATGGTGAGGATTATCGGCTGTGTGCGGTGAAGGTTCCAAGTAAGTGGTCTGGCCAGTCTGCGTCTACGCGACCAACGCACCTTCCCACTCCTAATGAGGCAGCCCTAAAGGTGCAACGTGATGCCGCCTCAGTCGGCAGGCTCGCCTCCGGCGCAGAGATCACGAAGGCTTACAACGATGCACTGTCTGCAGAAAAGCAGGCTATAGATGCGGGCAAAGGAAACCTCGTAGCGCCGGAGGAAGTGCAACAGATAACGCAGGAGAAGAATGCTGCCGCTCTTGCCCAAGCTACTGCTAAGGAAAGGGTCGGCTGCCCAAGCCACGCCGAGATCGGAGAGCAGGAATCGGAGGTGTACCGTTGCCAGGGATATCCAGACCATGTGAACGACGAACCCCACGGTCTGAGGCAACTGGTTTATCCAGATGATGTCTTCATTTACATAGATACTGACACCGGGCGCGTTGAAAATGTGCAGTGGTCTCATTAGCAATCGATGAGTGTACAATCACTGCCGGAAACCAAATATGAAAAACTGGCGCTCACCTCTTGTCATCCTCGCCCTGGCAGCCTATGGGTCGTGCTTGGTGTCTATGTTTCCCGGTTGAATTCAGGATCGCTAAAGACCTTTTGCCACAGGCAGAACGGCGCTCCATCGAGGTTCTTGAAGTCAGTAGTGCCGTATACGTAGTAAAAGCTGCATCTGTGCGAGTTTTTGTATTTTTCCTGAAAGATGTCCCTGTACTCAACGTCTCCACGAAAATGAATAAACAGTTCACCCTTATTTAACTTCTGAAGCTGGTTAGCATCTAGCCGGAGTCCGTTTGCGTTTGAGAGCATGGCGGCAGCCTCTATCGATCCTTCGCGCATGATTTCAGGAATCCCCATCATAGGCATGAAGGAAGAAAAATCGTCAATGGCATCTTTTGACTCGCTTACTCTTCCAGTCGCATGGCCATGACAGTCCAACGCAGGTGAAGGTCCATAGCAGATCACAGTGTAGTTAATCGGTTGCAGATTTTCAGGGTTGAACTTGCCGACATCCACGATGATATGTGCCCGTTCCTTTCGGATAAGCAATTCAACGTTATCTCTAGCGGCTTCCGCACTCTTTTCGGAAGCAGACACCGACCGCTCCATCTTTTCGATTTGCATCTGTAACAATTCGGCTTGCCGCTGGATTGAAGCGAGGGTAGCTTTTGCAGATTCAGAATTCGACCGTGCGGCGTCAGCCAACTCTTCCAGAGAAACAGCATGTTGTCCCATGAACCGAGCCTGCCTCCTGATCCAAATGATCGTCAGGAAGAGAGCTATCGCCTGAATCAAGCCGACGACCACAAGCCCTGCCGTAAAGTTTGCGATTCGCATCTGTATCTGTAAATCCTCGTCGCTATTGCTTGTAGGTACAGCGGCAGGCATAGCCGATGCGTGAGCACCGTCACTGGGTTTTGCAATCACTTGCCCCGGTTGATTGACTGGTTTGGTTTGAGCGAAAAGGGCGGTGAGGCTCGCCACTACCAGTGATCCGAGGATACCGACAATCGCCAGATGTTTCAGCATCACCAAAGCATAGCTGAAAGGCGAAATATCATGCTAAGGAGTCTCAAAAACTCCCTTGACTGTCTCATATTCTCTCTCGATAACTATCGTGATGTTGGCCAACGTTTGATTCTGCTGTAGCCTCAAGACATCAAGTAGCTCTCTCCGAAGCGAACGCAACCGAGGGGCGGACCATCGCACCTCGGTGACACCAACCCAGGCACCATCAACCAAGGCATAAGAGATATCGATATGGAAAGCGTGATGACCACAGCAGCGGTCGCAGATTTTGAGATCGAAGAGCACGTAGCGGAGCACAACAGGCTCTTCAAGCAAACCAAGTACACCCTTGATGATCTGGACGTGTACGCGGAACCATTCGGGAGCGTCCTGCGAGCCGTGTACGGCATGGCTGAGGGACACGTCACGGAACGACAGGTCATCCACGCTGTACGGCTGGCTGCGAACCAACTGAAGGCTGCCCACGCCGTGCTGGACTTTGAGAACGCGGCCTAATCTGTTTTTGCTAAGTTTTGCCACCATAAGAACAAAGACTAACCTAAAGTAAGTTATTTATAATAAACAATTTAACCTTTTGTTGGCGGAGGGAGAGGGATTCGAACCCCCGGTACCCTTTCAGGCACAACGGTTTTCAAGACCGCCGGTATCAACCGCTCACCCATCCCTCCGCGGGCTGGAAAGCTGCTCTCGCAGGGAGGCTTTCCTGCACCACCAGTTTACCGCAATCGAGCCTGCCGCATCTGCGATGGCCGGCAGGCCGGGCGCGCCGGACGCAGCGGATGCGCCGCCGTTCCCGGGGCTATGAAGGCGCGGAATCGCGTCTTGTTCCCCGCTCCGCGCAACTACAGCATTTTCGATCCTGCTCTTCGCAGAAATCACGCGGCAAAGTGGCATCTTCCTCAAGAAAATGCCACCTTCCATGCCACCAAAATGTCAACAAGAGGATCGAGGATGCTCTACTCTACCGGCACGCGCAGCACCGTCACGCTCTCGTGAGGCAGTGTGATTTTGAGCGGTCCGGTGCCGGGAGCTGAAATGGCGCCGGGGACAGGAACAACGTGGTTCGGTTCCACTTCGTCATTGCGCTCGTAGCGGCTTACCGCGGCGATCTGCTGAACCTGAACCGGCGCGGCCGCATGCAGCCCGCCCAGGTCGATTTTCATCGGCACATCCTGGTCCAGGCTCCGATTGACGCAAAGGAGAGTGATCGTTTTGCCGTCGGCGCTGCGCGTCGCCACTACATCGATGTAAGGAATGTCCTCAACGCGATCGAGCGGCCGCACCCCGCCTGCGACGTTATAGCTGCCGGAATCTGTGCTCACCGGCAGAATCGTGTCTCCCTTCACGGCGGTGTACATCCTGAAGACGTAATACGCGGGAACCGCATAAACCTGCTCGCGCCGCTTCCAGATGCCGGCGAATTCCATGATGCCGGTCATGTCCGCGATCTTCACCTGCGAAGCATGGCGCAGCAGCGTGTTCAGAAAACCCGCGGCCATCACGGCTCCGCCCTCGTTCATCCAGCTCGGGCTCTGGTCGGTAAAGTTTCGTTCGCCGCAGCCCTTGCTGTTGAACAGCCACTCCGTGACCGCGAGATGAACTTTGCCGCGCAGATCGGGATGCGCTTCCACCTGCGCCTCGACCTTGTCGAAGTACGGCCCCACGGCGTAGGGCAACGCATACGCGGCCGCCGCCGTAAAGTCAGGCGTCGCCGCATCCCACGCAGGATGATTCGTGCCCAGGATGAAATGCAGCGAAAGATCGTCAAACGTGCCGGGCGGATTGGTAAGTTGCGCAGCATTCCATTTCCCGTCTGACACTGGGCCCAGGCCGGTGGCAATGAGCTCCGCATTGGGGTCCGCGGCGCGGACCGCGCGGCTGAATTCGAGCGTGCTCGGGGCAATCTCGTCTACCGTTTTGTAGCCCACCTGCCAGCGGCCGTAGAGCTCGTTGCCGAGCTCGTACAGCACGCGCCCTTTGTGGTGCGCGCCGATATAGCGCACCCAATCGGCTGCCTCTTCGGGCGTGCCGCTGCCCATATTCAAATCGAATTGCGGCACGGCGCCGATCAGATCGCAGAGCTGAAGAAATTCATCCGTGCCGAATTGGTTGTACTCCGGAATTCCCCACGCGATGTTCTCCGTCGTCCGCCGCTTGTCCGCCGGGCCGATGCCGTCTTTCCAGTGATAGGAAGAACTGAAGTTTCCGCCCAATCGCAGCTCGGTGACGTGCATCGCCCTGGCCATGGCCACTTCGTCGGGATCGAGAATGCCGATCGCGTCCTCGGGCAGCACCGAGATCTCGTCCACATCCACGCGCCCGGTTCCTTCCACGGCCACGGCGAATTCCACCGGCTGCAAGCGGCGCACCGCACCGGGGCTCAGGCGCAGCGTGGCCGAATACTTCGTCCACTCCGCACCCGACGCGTCCAGGCGCGACTCGGCCAGCGTCTTTCCCGTTTCCACATCGCGAAGCTGGACAGTCAGTCCCGCGGGCCCGCTCAAATGCTTCGCGTAAAGAGAAACGCGATAGCCCAATTCCCGCTGCACCGGCAGGTAGACTCTCTGCATGATGCCGACTTGCTGGTTGGGCGTTCCCATGATTTCAAGCGACTGCCAGCTATTGGCCGCATCGCCCACATGCAGCTCAAACCGGTTGCCCGCCGCGCGATCCAGCGGCTGCCAGGGCAAGGGGATGCCGGTCTCGTCGCTGGAATCGATCAGTTCCGGCTGGTCGCGAAACAGCTCTTCCAGGTTGGAATGGTTCCACAGCCCCGATTCGAGGCTGCCGTTGGTGAGGATCTCGGCCACGACGCCGCCGTTGATCGAGTTGCCGATCGGCTCAAGAAAACTGCCGAAGAGCCCATCGGGCACGCGTTCCGTTCCCGCCGGTCCCACGCGCACCGTCACAACCGCCGGCATGGGCCGCGACTCGCTGATTTGCGCATGAGCCGCGGCGGCCGCGGCCAGAAACATCGCAGCGGCCGCAGCTCCGGCGCACAGGCTGGTTTTGAGAAACTCCCGGCGGCTTTTCATCCCTATCTCCAGGCGCCCGCGCCTTGCGCAAGACGCAAGCACCGCAGCCATCATAGAACGAAACCAGAGACGGCGTGCGCTGGGCCGATGCGTTTGAGTCGACGCGGCCAGCAGCGAGCGGCGGCCTTTCGCGGCGCCTGGCGGGGTAATGCTTCTCTGGTTTCGCCGCAAATAATGGCTGCGGCGCTTGCGCCTCACGTTATTGTCAGAACAAAAGGTTTGCCCCTATCTGCGCAATTCGCCCTATGCCTGTGGTGGTGCTTGTAATGGCGCCGAAATTTCCCGCGGTCACTCCGCTGCTTGGATTGGCAAAGTGCGGATGGTTCCAGGTGTTGAAGAACTCCCCGCGCACAACAAATTGGATCGTGTCGTGGATCGGGAAGGTCTTGTGTACGCCCGTATCCCAGTTATCGAGTCCGGGCCCGGGAAGGATATCGAAGCCCGACGTGCCGAAGTACCATTGCGAACCGGATGTATTGTGAATCGTGTCGGTAGCCGGATTCACGAAGCAGGGGGAGTTGGGTTGCAAGGCCGTGTCGACGCCGGTAAACAGCCAAACCATGCCGTTGGTTTTCAGGTTCTTGTTCTTGAGCTCGTTTCTGCCGTTGCAATACCGGTCCGCTTTGATATTGCCCGGAGACCAGTTGGTGTTGTTCGGCGCGGACACGGAGAATGGGCTTCCATTCTGCATGGTGACGATGGCATCCACATTCCAGCCGCCTACCACTCCATCCACAACTCGGTTCATATCTCTGCCGATGAATCGCCCGCGGCCCACCGGCACGTCGGCCACCGCGCTCACCACCAGCGATTGCGGAATGTTCGACGTGGTCGGGCCCCAGTCGCAACGGAAGCAGCTCTTGTCCTGGTTCAAGGTGCCGTTGCTGCCTTCGGTCGCATCGGAGAGCGCTTTCTGCCAGGTGTAATTGGCCACTATGCTCAGCCCGTGCGTAAATTGCCGCTGGAACTTGACCAGCAGAGCGTTATAGAGTCCATTGGCGATCGAGTTCACTTCCTGCATGTACGAATACTTGGGATAAAACGGATTCTCCGCCAGGTTGTAGGTCTGTACGCCCGGCGACGAGCCATCCCACGGATCCCAGTTCTTCTGCAGGTGATGCGCTTCGTTCCCGATGTAGGCGGCGTCCAGCAGGTAAGCCTTGCCAAAAGTGTGCTGCACATCGAGATTCCATTGCGAAATTCCAGGGGAGCGCTGATTTGCGGCCAGGTACTGGATGGCGCCGGTTATGGTTGGTACTTCGGCCGGTGTAATGGCGCCGACCGTCACCGGCGGCATGGCGTTTACGCCCATCACGTAGGTCGGGGTCGGGCTTGAGGTGGAATTGCTGGCGCTGTTATTCACCGAAATGTACTGCGACACGATGGAATACTGCGCCGTGATGTCCAGCTGCGTAGTGTAATACATGCCCCACCCTGCGCGAACCACGGTGTTCTTGGCGAACCACGGCTGCCACGTCAGTCCAATGCGCGGAGCAAAGTTGTCCAGGGTCATCGAAAACACTTCGGGATTGGCCGTTCCCAGTGCGGCAAAGGTCTCCAGGCCGGTCGTAAAGTCGAAGCCGTGAATCAGGTCGCGGTTGGTTTTGTCCGGCGGGTTGGGAGGACTATTCGCGAACCAGGCCAGCGCCAGATTGGCGGTCAGATCCCTGCTCAGCTTCCATGTGTCCTGGATATACGGCTCAAAAGTCGTCCAGCGATAGTGAGTTTTGGGCATGGCGATGGACTGCGCGCTGGTCAGGTCTCCGAGCAGGAAGTCGGCGAAGGCATTGCCCGTGCCCGCCACCTGCGACACCTTCCCGGTCGCGGGGTTCAGCGCGGTCTGCGCGGTGAACACGTCGTTGAAGTTGAATACCCCGCGCGCGTTGGCGTTGGCGCTGGATTGCACGCTGCGCGTGTAAGCCAGATCGCCGCCGAATTTTATTTCGTGGTTCCCGTGCAGCCAGTTGTAGCTCTCGTGAATCTGGTACACGTTGTCAATGTCGCCGAGCAATCCGGTGGAGGTCCCGAAACCGGTGTACCCCGCAATGTTGATGCCCGGAACTCCGTTCGGATCGCCCGTGCCCGTGATGTTCAGCGTGTTTTGAATCCCGGCCACCGAGCGGCCCTGATCGTAAACGGCGTCGCGGACCACGCCCAGGCGGAGCGAATTCACTTTCGTCGGGCTTGCGGTCCACGTCCACCCCAGAGCCACAAACTCCGTATCCAGCGGATAGGCGGTGCCCTGCGACGGGAACAGCCCCGGCTGCGTGTCCGGCGCGTTCAGCCACGACCCCTGGCCGAAGAGCTGATTCTTCTCGTTCAGGTTGTAATCCACGCGCGCGGTGAACTGGTCGGAGTTCAGCGTGGTCTCCGGGTTTCCGCTCACGTTATTGCCGGTTGCATTGCTGGCGCCCGGCAGGTAAAACGCCAACAGCCCTTTGGCTGTGCTGTTGATCGCCGTAATCTTGTTCCCTTGAAATTGCGTGCGCAGCCCGGTCGGCGGATTGTAGGTCGTGGGATCGTAAATCGGCGTCGAGAGCGCGGAGAAGTCTCCGCCGAACATGGCCTGCGTCGGCGTCAATGCTGACTGCAGTGACGATGTGTCCTGGCGGTAGCCTTCGTAGTTGCCGAAATAAAAGAGCTTATTCTTGAAGATCGGACCGCCCGCCGACGCGCCAAACTGATTCTGGTGGTACGGTCCAGGCGCGGAGTGCGCAAAGAAGTCCCGCGCTTCCATCTGGTTGTTGCGCACATATTCGTAGGCTTCGCCGTGCATCTGGTTCGTTCCGCCCTTGGTCACCACGTCGATAATGCCGGGGTTGGTTCCCATGTCGGGCATGAAGAAGCCGTAGTGAACCTCGAACTGGTCGATCGCGTCCATGGAGAGGTTCAAAGACGTATTGCCGGCTCGCGTTCCGATGGTCTGGATGCCGTTCACCATATACATGGTGAAGTCCGGCTCATTGCCGCTGATATTGATCGACATGCCGGGATGGCCCGTCTGCGCGATCGACGCATTGCCGGCGCCGGCATTCTGCTGCGTGGCTCCGGAGAGCAGCCCGAGCTGCAGGAAATTTCTTCCGTTCAGGGGAAGCTGGGCCACGCTCTGCGGCCCGATCACGTTGCCCAGGTCGTTCGACTCGGTCTCCAGCAGGTTGGCCAGGCCGTTGGCCTGCACGGTCACGGTCTGCGCCTCGGAGGCGATGCCGAGGGTCGCATTCGCCGTTGCGCGCTGCCCCACGATCACATTGAACTGGTTGAGCGCGTACTTCGCGAATCCCTGCTTGGAGACCTCAAGCGTGTACACGCCCGGCGGCACGGCGGGAAACGCATAATTTCCCGCGGCATCGGATTCGGTCCTGAGCACCACGCCGGTGCGGGTGTTCGACAGCCTGACATCCGCGCCCGGCACCACCGCGCCCGACGCATCCGCCACCGCTCCCTGAACCGAGGAGTTGACGCCCTGCGCCCAGGCCGCCGGAATTCCCGCCATCGCCAGCGGAATACAGGCGAGCAGGGCCTTTGCGAGCATTTTGAATTTCACCTTGGTCCTCCTTTTGAAGTCGAACAGCGTGGCCGCGGGCCGGATTGAAAGGTACGGGCCTTGCCTGCTGCGGAAGAACTCGTTTCAGGGGCGATTTGCAAGGGTTCTGTAACAGAACACGACTTTCGTCGTGCCGCAAGCCGAGCAAAATGAACGCGGGCTTTAGCTGCGCAATGCCTTTCGGATCATTGCCCGAGATCCTGGCTTTTTTTCGCAAACTCTTTAGCCCGCACAAAACCGTCCAAAAAGAAAGAAGGGATTCAGCCCCTGGTCTTCGATCTCTTCGAGTCACCAGCCGCCATTTGTCCGGCAGACGCCTCGCGTTCGGCGCGAAACAATCCTCGTCCCGGCCGTTGGTGTCGAAGCAAGCGTCTTTTCCGGTTGAACCACGGCAATTTGCGGGCTGTCTCCTTAGCTCCAGGTGCGGGGAAGAGGATTCGCGGCCGCAAAATGTAATGGTTTACATCGTGCCCCAAAGCCTAGTTCCGCGCCGGAACACTTGTCAAGAATTTTTTTCGCGCGCCGCTTCCAGAACTGGTTGCATACATGGCTTGGGAAGTCGCCGGACATTCCGCAGGGGCTAAAGCCCCGCTCTTTATTGGCCTTTCACGGCACGCGGCCCAGAGGGCGCCCCGGTCGTGCCCTTTCAAAGCCGTATTTGTGCAACCAGTGTTAGCACCTCCGGCGCTCCCGGCCGGAACGCTCCTCAGCGACGCCTGAGTCCCGCCGGCGGCGCGGTGGAATCGCGCACCACCAGGTGCGGCTGCAGCGGCGGACCGCTCGCGGCTTCTCTGCCTTTCAGGATCTGCCGCAGGCTGTCGAATGCCCGTGCCGCCACCTCCCGCCGTGGATGCCGGATGGTCGAGAGCGCGGGATGCACCATGGCGGCGATGGGAATGTCGTCGAAGCCGATAATGGAGAGATCCCTGGGCACGGCGATTCCGGCCGCTTGTGCCGCCTGCAGCGCTCCCACCGCCATCAGATCGTTCGACGACAGCACCGCCGAAGGGCGCGGCTTGACCCGGAGCAGTTTCTCCATGGCCGCCCGGCCGCCTTCCACGCGCATATCGCCGGTGGCAATCCACCCCGCCTTCACGTGCAGACCGTGCCCCCGCAACGCCGCTTTGAAGGCCTCCTTGCGCCCCTGCGCCGAATTCAGCCACGCCGGCCCGGCAATGAATCCGATGTCGCGATGGCCCAGCGCCAGCAGGTGTTCCAGCGCCTCGCGAAAACCCGTGGCGTACTCCACCAGCACGTTGGGATACTTCTCGGCCAGCTTGCTCTGGTTCATCAGCACCACCGGCACGCCCGCCCGCACCGCCTGCTGGAGCGATTCCTCTTCCACCTCCGAAGTCATCACCGCAATCGCGTCCACACTGCGTTCGATCATGCGCCGGATGCAGTTGTGCAGGCGCTTGGGGTCGTAGTTGGTGTGGGTGAAGATCACTTCAATTCCCTGGGCCGACGCCAGCGCTTCAAAGGCATCGATCAGCTCCGGAAAAAACGGATTATTGACGTCGGAGACAATCAGTCCGAAAAGCCGGGTACGGCCCGCGCGCAGGCTGCGCGCATTGGGATTGGGCACGTAATCCATCTCCGCAATGGCGCGCCGGACGCGGGCCATGGTCTTTTCGCGCACCCCGGGGAACCCGTTCAAGACCCGCGAAACGGTAGCCGTGGACACATTCGCCCGCTTGGCAACCTGCAGAATATCCATGCGATCGGCGCGCCGCCCCTTTAACTCTACTGTACGGCCTATCTTGCTTTCCGGAGCAAGAAGATTGCAAAGCGTGAGCGGTGGCGCTCTCGATGTAATCCTTTACATCAACCCCCGCACACATTAGTATGATGAACGCATCCGATTCTCGCCCCCAAGAGGCACTGAACCCCAATGGACCGGCGCAGCTTCTGCTCACTTACCGCTGGCATTCTGGCCGGCAATCGACTGCTGGGCGCGCAGACGCCGGCTGCAACCGCTGCGCCGGCTCTGCACTTCACCCAGGAGAAGACCGGCGCCGGCCCATTCTCGCGCAGCCTCGCGGCAAAGCCGCCGCACATGTTCCTTTTCTGCGCGGATATGGTCAGCCCGGACCTCTATCGTCCCGACCGCCCGCTGTCAAAGCACGTCGAGATTCCCGCCATCCGGTCTCTGTTTGAAGACGGCTGCTTCTTCTCCAATGCTTTTTGCACCGTCCCCTTGTGCTCTCCCTCGCGGGCTTCGTATCTGACCGGTCGCTACAGCTACATTCTGGGCAACGGAGAACACGCTCCCGAGGGCCTGGAGACCGAGCTTCGCGACGACGACATTATCTTTCCCGAGTATTTGCGCGCCGCCGGTTACGTGACGCGCCAGGTGGGCAAATGCCACGTAGGCGCCAAGAAATTCCTGGATGCATTCGGCGACAACGACCAGCCCTGGGACCGCTGGTCGCCCCCGGTCTTCGACGACGACGATTTTCTCGCTTATCAGCGCCGGCTGGGCGTCAAGCCTCAGAAGTACTCGCGGGAGATCGTCTTCAAGCAGCAGGATCGCATCACCCCCGGCAATTCCGTGGGCGGATGGGTGGTGCAGGAGGATGGCAAGCCGTTTCCTCTTGAGGCGCAGTACAGCTACTATCTCGGCCAGAAGGCAATCCAGACCATCGACGATCTGGTGGCCAAGGGAAGCACAGGGCGCGATCCTGTCTACCTGCAGCTCGATCTCTTCGACCCCCACCAGCCCTTCTCCGTCCCGGCCGGATTTGAAGAGCGCGAAAAAGAGCTGCGGCGCATCATGACCTTGCCGAGATCCTATGAGGATGCCAAGAAACGGAACTGGCAGCGCGCGCCGGACGAGCCGGAGATCGTCGATACTTACCGCCGCTACTGGGGCATCTACGACGACGCGCAGTTGCTCGATTACCGGGTTGCCTATGCGCTGCAGATGGAGCTCGTGGATAAGGTCGTCGGCATGGTGCTTGAGAAGCTGAAGGACTGCGGGCTCTATGAGGACTCGCTGATCGCGCTCATCTCCGACCACGGCGAGATGAACGGCCGCCGCGCGCTGGTGGACAAAGGAGTCTTTCTCTACCCGGACGTGCTGCGAGTGCCGGTGGTGATCAAGCCTCCTCGCGGCGCGCCTCAAATCAAGCCGGTTGTCGATTCTCCCGTCTCATTGCTCGACGTCTCGCAGACCCTGCTCGAAGCCGCGGGCATTCGCGCCCTGGCCAAGTTCGACGGCGCGTCGCTGCTGCCGCTCATGCTGGGCCGGCAAGACAGCCAAGACCGCGCCCTGCTCTTTTTCGGCGGCTGGCACGTGGGAGTCAACTTCGCCGCAGGCATTCAGCATCGCTTTCCGGATGGTCGCCAGTTTCTCTATGCCTATAACTGCACATCGACCGTGGACGAGCTCTACGACCTGACCAGCGAGGACGCATCCAATCTCATCGATCAGCCCGAATGCGCGGCAGTGCGCACAGAAATGATCCGCCGCCTTGGGGCTGCGCTCCAGTCCGATCCCCGCTGGTCGGGTTACTGGACGGAGTTTCGCATCGCGCGCTTCGCGTCTCTCCCGCTGGTGGCCGGAGACATGCAGTTGCTGACCGCGCCGGATTGAATCGTCCGCGCTCCGCATTGCGGGAAACGGCCAGCCTTATTTTTTCCCTTCGATTTCGTCGGCCAGCGCATCGGCGCCATAGATCTTGCGCAGCGCTTCCATCATAGCCGCGGTATGAACGGCGACGGCGCGGTTGGTGGCGCCGTCATAGACAAAGTCGCCGGCCAGCGATTCGATGTTGCCGTCGAAGATGAGTCCCACCAGCTCGCCCCGGCGATCGACGACCGGCGAGCCGGAGCTGCCGCCCACGATGTCGTCGCTCAAGACGAAATCGAGCGGCGTAGCAAGGTTGAGCTTGCCCAGCGCGGCCGCCTCTTTGAGGCTCAGATCGAAGGGCGGCCGATTGCCAAAGCCCGCCGAGCGGTCGAACAGACCGTAGAAGGTGGTAAAGGGCGCGGCGACGGTTCCATTGTACGGATAGCCCTCCACCGTGCCGTAGCTCAGCCGCAAGGTGAAGGTTGC
Organism: uncultured Acidobacteriaceae bacterium; assembly: GCA_963770555.1. Taxonomy (GTDB): domain Bacteria; phylum Acidobacteriota; class Terriglobia; order Terriglobales; family Acidobacteriaceae; genus Telmatobacter. Next base: position 636,347 of record CAVYQC010000004.1, on the reverse strand, counting down.
GTCCGGATAGACATCTTTTCCATAAACCAGGAAGCGGGCTTTGCCCACTTTTTCGGCGGCCGGCTCCAGCACGCTTGCGGCGCTGTCGCGGATGCGCACGTAGCTCGAGCGCACGATCGGGTCAACGCGGCGCGCCGCCGCAATCATGGGATCGGTGGACGCGGCCACGGCTTGTTCTCCGCCGTCGAGCAGCGATTTGCGGAACGCGGGATCGCCGAGCCGGGTTCCATCCACCAGCGCGTCTACGGTCTTGCCGATGTCGCCGCCCTCGACGATGGCCTGGATGTAGGCATCGTTGGCGCCGAGCTTCTCCGCGGCCAGTGTGAGCGCGCTGGTCATGAACAGCTTTTCGGTCGCTGCTGAAATGGGCGCGGGAGACAGCAGTTGGAAACGAAGGGATCCGAGGCCGGCGTCGTTGTATCCCGGCAGGCGGTCGCCTTCGGGCTTCTTCACCTCAGCCACATACTCCACGATCTGCTCCGCTAGGGAAAAAAGATCGCTTCCGCTGCTCCTGAAGATCTGGGTCTCGAAGTCCGGCTTCACCTGCTCTTCAACGCGCGCAATGGTGTCCCACGCGCTGCCGTATTCTTTTTGCCACTCGGGATTTGCGGCCACTTTGGCGCGCAGGTCGTTCTCCTCGGCCTGCTTTTTGGCCATCACTGCTTTGTCCATCAGCGTCCGGTAGTCGCCGTCCACTTCTTTGAGGTCGTTTTCGAGGCCGACGATGGTGCTACCCACCAGCCGGGCCTGTTCCGCGCTCTGCCTGGCGAATGCCTGTGCGGCGGCCAGGCGCCGTCCGAAGTACTCGCGGTAGTCCGGCTGCACAACGTCGCGCTCAATCAGAAGTTCGGCCACGGTGTCCTGCCGATGAGTCGAGGCGGGACTGCCGGAGGCAAAGACCAGGTCGCCGGGCGCCGCGCCTCGCGAGTTCCACTTCAGATAATTCTCCGTATGCAGCGGCTTGCCGTTCTCGTACACGCGATAGAGCGCCATGTCGAGGTCGTAGCGCGGGTAGGTGAAGTTATCGGGATCGCCGCCGAAATAAGCTGCCTGCTGTTCCGGAGCAAACACCAGCCGCACGTCGGTGTAGGCCTTGTACCGGTAGAGCCAATACTCGCTGCCGTTGTAAAGCGAAACCACGTCGGAGCGCAGGCCGGTCTTGTCCAGGCTCTCCTTTTCAATGGCGGCAATTTCGGCATCGCGCGCCTTCAGCGCCTGCGCATCGCCGGCGATGCCGCTGGCCGCGCCCTCCACGCGCCGGGTCACATCCTCCATGCCCGCCAGCACGTCGACTTCGAGATCCGGCGACTTCATCTCCCGATCCGGAGTGGCGGCATAAAAACCCTCGCGAAGGTAATCGTGTTCCGCAGTCGAGTTTTTCTGCAACTGCACGCGGGCCACGTGCTGATTGGTCAGCAGCAGTCCGTCCGGGCTGACGAACGCGCCCGAGCCCTCGTCGCCGATGCGCACGCTCGAGAGGCGTAGATGGTCAAGCCAGGCCTGCGTAGGCGTGAAGTTGTAGTTGGCCTGGAGCTGCTTGACGGGCGGATTGTCGAAGGTCCACATGCCCTCTTCGGCGTGGCTCGCGGGCAGCGCGGCCAGCAGCAGCGCCGCGGAAAAAGAAAGAATCGTGCCACGGCTGCGAGGCGGCATCGCGTTCGTCATGGCCTGTTTCTCACGGCGGGTTTCTCATGGTTCGAGGGAAAAGCTCAACGCGCTCAGGGCGGCGCCAGCGGCATCGTCGCCCGCATCGTTGTAAGTGGCCACGATCCGATGCGTCCCGGCCGCGTTCAGCGTGGTCCGCAGTGCCGCCGTCCCCGCGCTCAGCGTTCCCGTTCCCAGCGTGAGCCCGGCCGTACTGTCGTAAAACGTCACCGTACCGGCCGTGGCCGCACTGGAAACGGCGGCCGTCAAGGTCACGCTCTCCCCTTCTTTGCCTGCAACGGCCAGGACTTCGAGCGTGCCGGATTCGCGCGCCGAGCTTGCCGACGCGGTCACGGTCACCGTCACTGCATTCGACGTGCTCGCGGCATAGGTGCTCGATCCGGGGTAAGTGGCGGTGATCGAATCCGAGCCGGCGGCGGCGAATGTCGTCGCCAGGGTTGCCGTACCCGAACTCAGTGTCCCGGTTCCGAGCGAGGTGGTGCCGTTATAAAACGTCACCGTTCCGGTGGCCGCCGACGGCGAAACCGTAGCCGTCAAAGTTACGCTTACGCCCTCCGCCACCGAGGTGGGGGATGCGATCAGCGAGGTCGTCGTGGCGGTGGTGCCGGTGGTCCCGTTGGGATTTTCCCAGAAGTCCCCGCAGCCGGCCAACAGCAGCGCTGCGCCGAGCGGAAGCAGGATCGTGAATCGTGTGCGGCGAATTGGCATGGATTTCACTCCGCATCCTTATCGTAGTCTTAGATGAAGACGCATAAGATGGATTCCACGCTCCAATCCTCAGAAACCGTCACATTTTCGGCAACACCAGCACTTCCACGCCGCTGGCCGCATCCTTCTGGTGAAATATCCGCTCGGTCGCTTTGTGAAAGTCCTCCGGTCTCGCATAGGGGAGGTCGGTGAAGGTCTGGGGATTACGGTCGGTGAGCGGAAACCACGAGCTTTCCACCTGCACCATGATGCGATGGCCGCGGCGGAAGGTGTGATACACATCCGGCATGGTGAAATCGATCTCCGTTTCCTTGTCCGGCGTGAGCGGCTCGGGTTTCTCCCAGCCGTTACGGAACTTGGCGCGGAAGGGTTCCCCGCGCAGCAATTGCTGGTAGCCGCCCATGACCAGCGGCGGCACATCCGTCGCCGGCTTGCCGGACTCGTCTCCGCTTTCGGTGTCGGGATAGTCTTCGGGATAGACGTCGATCAGCTTCACGTCGAAGTCCGAATCGGTGCCCGAGCTGGCCACTTTCAGATGCGGCGAAACCGGTCCCGCAATCGTCATGTCGCCGCTGAGCGGGCCGGTCTCGTAGGTCGCCACGTCGGGCCGGTAGCTGGCAAAGCGCTGGTCGTCGACCATATAGCGCCGCGGCACGCTGACTGTGGTGTAGCCCACGAAGGGCACGGGGTGGTTGGGATCGCTCAGGTAGTCGTCCTCGCTTTTAGTTTCCGTGGGCGGATCGAAGCTCAATTTGCCGCCGGCATGGAAGTAGAGCATCTTCGCCGCGGCAGCCCTGGGTGGCCACGTATCCAGCCTGCGCCACACATTGGTTCCGGTCTCAAACACGATCGCCCTGGGCAGCCGCTCGCCGTTGCCCTTCAGGTATTGCTCGAAAAACGGAAATTGCACCTGCGTGCGGAAGTAGGCGGCGGTGTTCGCGCCAAACTGCACATCGCCCAGATTGCTGCCTTCCGACCCCGCCCAGCCGCCATGAAACCAGGGTCCCTCCACCAGCGTCGCGGGCGTTTGCGGGTTGAATTTGCCGATCGCGTCAACAGTGCGCAGCGTTCCCTCGAGATCCTCGGCGTCGAACCAGCCGCCCACCACCAGCACCGCGCAATGCACATTCTTCATGTGCCGCGACAGGTCGCGCGACTGCCAGTATGCATCGTACGTGTCGTGCTTGAATTGGTCTGCGAACAGCCAGTTGGAGCCTTTGAGATAGCTGGCTTCGAGATTGGCGATGTTGCCGGCCTTCAGATAAAACTCGTAGCTGTCCTGGGTGCCGAAGTCGAAGCCGGCCGGAGGCTCGGCGGATTCGGGATTCTCTTGCGGATGGAAGAACTGGGCGTAGAAGCCGAAGGTGGCCGCGAGCATGAAGGCTCCGCCGTGATAGGAGTCGTCGCCCAGAAACAGATCGGTGATGGGCGCCTGCGGGCTGACAGCAACCAGCGCCGGATGCGAGTCGATGGCCGCTGCCGAGGCGTAGAATCCCGGATACGAGATGCCCCATACGCCCACCTTTCCATTGTTGCCGGGCACGTTCTTGAGCAGGAATTCGATGGTGTCGTAGGCGTCGGACGATTCGTCCACGTCCGCAAGCGATTTCTTCAGGTCGATGTGCGGGCGCATCTCCACAAAATCGCCCTCGCTCATCCAGCGTCCGCGCACATCCTGTTCGACGAAGATGTAACCGGCCTTTTCAAACTCGACCGAAGGCCCGAGGTGCGCGGGGTAGCGGTCTTCTCCGTACGGCGCCACGCCATAAGGCGTGCGCTCCATCAGAAAAGGATAAGGACCCGTATCGCTGGGGAAGGCTCCCGCTTTGGGTACATAAACGGCTGTGAATAATCGCACGCCGTCGCGCATGGGAATGCGGAACTCGTGCTTGGTGTAGTGCGCGCGAATGAATTCCATATCGGACGCATCCGGCGCAGGCTGCCGTGCGCGGGCTGCGGCAAAAGCAAGCGCGGTAAAAGCGAGAGCAACCGCGGCCAGAGCGGTGAAACGGGAACGCTGCGGTGCAATCATCGCGGGGCCGAAGACTCCATTGCAACCAGAGTAACGCAGCACGGCAGGTTGATCCGCCGCGAAGGATCGCAAACTGCTTGCCGGTCCGCCTTCCGCTTGTGCCCGTTTTGGGAACATGTTACTTTAAGGAAGTGCGCGTCATCGCCCGAAGCACGTTGGTCCGGTTTGTCGAAAGGCTGGCGGGACATAGGGATCGGCGTGCGGTGAAAGCCGCCCTCGACGCCTGGTTTCAGGAGGCGCGGCACGCGGATTGGAAAAATTCGTCGGACGTGAAGGCCAGCTACGCACACGCAAGCATCGTTAAAGCGGACCGGGTGGTCTTCAACATCAAAGGCAATTCTTACCGACTGGTGGCTGCGCTCGACTACCGGCGCGGCATCGTCTTTATCAAATGGCTGGGAACGCACAAGGAATACGACGCGATCGACGTGAGGACCATTCAATATGCAGATCAGGCCGATTAGGACCGAAGCCGATCACAAAGCCGCCCTTCTGGAGATCGAGCGCCTTTGGGGGGCTTCGGACGGCAGCGCAGACGGAGATCGCCTTGAAGTTCTGGTCACTCTGGTCGAGGCCTTCGAGGAGTCGCATTTTCCCGTGGATGTGCCTGATCCGATCGAGGCAATTAAATTCCGCCTCGAGCAGCAGGGCGAGGACGGGAAGGCTCTCATCGGCATCATCGGCAACCGCACAAGGGTCTATGAGGTTCTTCGCCGGGATCGTCCTTTATCTCTTTCCATGATCCGCCGGGTGCACAAGCGCCTCAGGATTCCGGCGGAGGTCCTGATCCGGCCGGTTCGAATGCGGAGAAAGAAAAAGGCGGCCTGAAACGGCTTGCAGGTCGGGGGTGCCGCATCACGTTCACCCCGTTTCCTGATGGCTCCTTTATCCGCAGCGTGATAGAAACGAAGGAACAGGTACAGGCGGAGCTTGCCCAAAAACGGGATTGTCGCTTCGGGATGCGCATTCCCGTCCGAAACTCGCCGTTTCTTCGCCATTCCTGAATCCGCGGCAAGGAAAGCCCCGAAGAGACTTATGAGCGCCAGCCATTCAATGGAATTGGACACGCTGTTCGGAGATTATCCGCTCGACCAGGCCTTCGACGAGATGCGCGAAAGCAGCGGAGAGCTGCGCCCGCAGTACCGGGCGCTGGCCGAGACCCTGGCCGGCCTGCCCGCCGACGAACTGCAGCGGCGCAAGCAGTCGGCCGACCTCGCCTTCCTCACCCAGGGCATCACCTTCACCGTTTACGGCCGCGACGAAGGCACCGAGCGCATCTTTCCTTACGACCTGCTGCCCAGGCTCGTTACCGCCGAAGAGTGGGACCGGATCGAGCGCGGGCTCACCCAGCGCATCACCGCCTTGAACCTGTTTCTGCGCGACGTCTACTCCGACGGCAAAATCCTGAACGACCGCGTAGTGCCGCGCGAGCTCGTCTACAGTTGCAAGCATTACCGCCGCCAGATGCGCGGACTGCAGGTGCCGCGCAACGTGTATATCGCGGTGGTCGGCTCTGACCTGCTGCGGCTCAATACGGGCGAGTTCGTGGTGCTCGAAGACAACCTGCGCGTGCCCTCCGGCGTAAGCTACATGCTCACCAACCGGCGCGTCATGAAGCGCACCTTTCCGCAGCTCTTCCAGAGCTACGGCGTGAAACCCATCGAGCATTATCCGCAACTGCTCCTGTCCACGCTGCGCTCGCTGGCGCCCGAAGGCCGGCCCGAACCGAATATTGTGCTGCTCACCCCCGGCGTCTTCAACTCCGCGTACTTCGAGCACACCTATCTGGCCCGTCAGATGGGCATCGACCTGGTCGAGGGCCGCGACCTGGTGACCCACGACAATGTCGTCTACATGCGCACTACCGACGGCCTCAAGCGCGTGGACGTGATCTACCGCCGCGTGGACGACGACTTCAGCGATCCGCTCATCTTTCGCGGCGACTCGGCGCTGGGCTGTTCGGGGCTCTTCAACGCCTATCGCGCCGGCAACGTGACCGTGGCCAACGCCTTCGGCACCGGCCTGGCCGACGACAAGGCGGTCTACGCTTACGTTCCCGATATCATCCGCTATTACCTGAATGAAGATGCCATCCTGCCCAACGTGAAAACCTTCCTGCTCGGCGAAGACAAGCAGCGCCGTCACGTGCTTGAGAATCTCGGCAAGCTGGTGGTGAAGGCGGTGGGCGAGAGCGGCGGCTACGGCATGCTGATCGGCCCGCAATCCACGGCCCGGCAGCGCGAGGAGTTTGCGCGCCAGATCGAGGCCAATCCGCGCAATTACATCGCCCAGCCCACGCTGGATTTCTCGCGCGCGCCGTGTCTCATCGGCGACCGCCTGGAGCCGCGCCACGTCGACCTGCGGCCCTACATTCTCTTTGGCGACAAAGTCAACATCGTGCCCGGCGGCCTGACCCGCGTGGCGCTCGAAAAAGGTTCGCTGGTCGTCAATTCGTCGCAGGGCGGCGGAAGCAAGGACACATGGGTTCTGGAATAGCAGCCGGCAGTCACCACATTCGGGAGGGAACGACGATGCTTTCGCGCGTTGCCGACAGCCTTTACTGGATGAGCCGCTACCTGGAGCGGGCGGAGAACACCGTGCGCCAGCTCGACGTGACCATGAGCCTGATGCTCGATACCGGCGGCGCCAATGCGGAGACGCGATGGAAGCGCATGGTGGCCTCGCTGGGCAGGCCGGCCGACATGGAGTGGGACGGCAGCCTGGAATCGATGGCCCGCAAGCTGGTGTTTGACGGCCTCAACCCCGCTTCGGTCACCTATTGCCTGAACGGGGCGCGGGAGAACGCCCGCCAGGTGCGCGAAGAGATCTCCACCGAACAGTGGCAGCGGCTCAATCGCCTCTACCACCAGATGCACTCGCCGCACGTGCACACCCAGTTCAGCTCCAGCATGAACGATGTGCTGGCCTCGGTGATCGACGGCATTCACCTCTTCCAGGGAGTGGGCGCTTCCACCATGATTCACGGCCAGGGCTGGCAGTTCATCCGCCTGGGCCGCTCCCTGGAGCGCGCCTACGCCACCGCCACACTGCTCGAGGTCTGCCAGCCCGAGCTGTTTTGCAGCCAGGAGCGCGAACACACCGGCGGCCAGTATCTTGAACAGGTGGGCCTGCTGCGCTGCTGCACCGCCTTCGAGGCCTATTGCCAGGTGTACACCGCGGACCTCACTCCGGACCGCATCGTCGAATTCCTGCTCTTGAACCGCGACTTCCCGCACGCCATTCGTTATTGCGTGGACTGCATCCGCATGGCCATCGAATCCATCCAGCGCTCCGGCCGGCGGCGCGCGCCCGACGAGCTCACCGCGGGCATCGGCCGGTTGCACGCCATGCTCGGCTTTACCCCCATCGCCGAAATTCTGGCCGGCGATGCAGCCGCGTTTCTGCACACCATCCGCGAGCAGTGCATGCGCATCCACGAGCTCACGTACCGTTACTATGTTCACTACTCCATCCAATCCGCGCTGGCCGTCTAACCTGAAGAGAGATCGAGCATGAACTTCTACTTCATCCGCCACCTGACGCGCTTCCGCTACTCGCGCCCCATCAGCGAGAGCATCATGGAGACGCGCATGCACCCGCGCTCCGACTCCAGCCAGCACTGCCTCACCTTTTCGCTCTCCGTCAGCCCGCGCTGCCGCGTCTTCAGCTATCGCGACCACCAGGGCAACAACGTGCAGCACTTCGACATTCCGGGAGAGCACAACCAGCTGGTCATCGTCGCCGAGTCGGTGGTGGAGCAGCAGGCCTTGCCCGACGTGCCGGGATTTCTCTCCCCCGACGCCTGGAGCGCGCTCGACGAACTGATCGCATCCGGCGATTACTGGGAGATGCTGCTGCCCAGCACCTTCGCCGTGGAAACCCCGGCGGTGAAGCTGCTGGCCCAACAGATGGACGTCACGCGGCGCGACGATCCGCTGATGCTGGTGCAGGAGCTGAATCAGCGGCTCTACGACTACTTCGAATACGTGCCCCAGCACACCCGCGTCGACTCGCCCATCGATGAAGCCATCGTCAGCGGCAAGGGGGTCTGCCAGGACTTTGCCCACACCATGATCGCTTTGCTGCGCCATGTGCGCATTCCGGCGCGCTATGTCTCCGGGTATCTCTACCGCAGCCGCGAAGACCACGACCGCTCTACGCCCGACGCAACCCACGCCTGGGTGGAAGTGCTGCTGCCCCACCTGGGCTGGGTGGGATTCGACCCCACCAACAACTTGGTCTCGCATCACCGCCATATCCGCACCGCCGTGGGCCGCGATTACGCCGACGTTCCGCCCACGCACGGCATCTTCCGCGGCAAGACCGACAGCGAGCTCTACGTGGCCGTGCAGGTTGAGGCCAGCGAGCAGGCGCCCGCTCTGGACCGCAAACTGCCCATCCCTGAAGACTGGAGCGTGCTGGTGGAGCGGGCGCAACAGGCTCCCGAACCCCCCGCGCCCTTCATCGACATGCAGCAGATGCAGCAGCAGCAATAGGTTCCCCAGTACGGCCGGCTCCGCCTCCATGCGCTCCCCGGTACGGGCTTCAAAGAAAAAACCGGATTTGAAAAGGCCTGGGCCGCCTCTTTATGGCGATACTCGTTTTCACGTTTTCGATGTTCCTCAGTGCCGCCCTGCTGTTTGTCGTCGAGCCGATGATCGCCAAGATGGTTCTGCCGCTGCTGGGAGGAACTCCGGCGGTCTGGAACACCTGTCTGGTTTTCTTTCAGGCCGTTCTCCTGGCGGGTTACCTCTACGCCCACGCGTCGCTCAAGTGGCTGGGCCGAAGGACGCAGATCGCCGCGCACCTGGTGCTGGTGTTGCTGCCGCTGCTGGTGGTGGGCCTGTTGCCTCCGCATCTTCCCCCCGGCTGGGAGCCGCCCACGCAGAGCAACCCCACGGGCTGGATCCTGGCGCTGCTGCTTATCGTTGTCGGCCTTCCCTTCTTCGCGCTCTCGGCCACCACGTCGATCATGCAGAGGTGGTTTGCCGAATCCGGCCACAAGGATGCGGCCGACCCTTACTTCCTGTATGCGGCCAGCAACACCGGCAGCGTGGCCGGGCTGCTCGCCTACCCGTTTCTGATGGAGCCGCTCCTGCGCCTGAGCACGCAAAGCCGGCTCTGGAGCGCCGGCTACACGCTGTTCATCGTGATGACCGCGGTCTGCGCGCTCCTCGCCTGGAGCTGGCGGCGGCCGGCCGGCAGTCCCGCGGCGGAAAAAGCCGCACAGAACCCCGATGAACAGTGCATCGCCGCACCCGCCGACCCATGGATGACACGGCTCAGATGGATTGCGCTGGCCTTCGTTCCTTCCAGTCTCATGCTCGGCGTAACCACCGCCATGACCGCCGATGTGCCCCCGATTCCGCTTTTCTGGGTGCTGCCGCTGGCGCTCTATCTTGTCAGCTTCGTCCTGGTCTTCGCCCGGCGGCCGCCCATCCCGCACCAGTGGATGGTCGACCACCTCCCGTTTGTCATCCTGTGCGGAATCTGCCCCACCGTCTCGCAAACCCGGTTCTCTCTCATCATCCTGCTGCTGGTGTACCTGCTGGTTCTGTTCTCGGTGGCGATGGTCTGCCACGGAGAGCTGGCCAGGAGCAGGCCGCAGGTCAGCCGGCTCACCGAATTCTATCTCTGGATATCGGTGGGCGGCGTGCTCGGCGGGGCCTTCAACTCGCTGCTCGCGCCGCGCATATTCCACTCCGTGATGGAGCTGCCGCTGGTCCTCATCTTCGCTTCCCTGCTCCGTCCGCCGAGCGGCGCCGCCCCGCTTTCGGGCAAAGCGGCCGCCTGGGCCCGGCGCAAGGACTGGCTTCTTCCGCTGGCTCTCGGGCTGTGCATGCTGGCCGTAATTCTCGGGCTGGCACGCGCCGGCATTGAGCCGGGACACGTAGAAACCACACTGGTCTTCGGCTACTCGCTGTTGTGGTGTCTGAGCTTCGGCAAGCGGCGCATGCGATTCGCGCTGGGACTTACGGCGGTGCTGATTGCCAGTTGGTCTTATGCGCCCTATGGGCGCGTCCTGGCCGCCAGGCGCAGCTTCTTCGGCGTCTACCGGGTGATGGACAGCGCCAACGGACGGTTCCGCTACCTCTTCCACGGCGGCATCGTGCACGGCATCCAGAGCCGCGATCCGGCGCATAGCCGCGAGCCGCTCGCCTATTACGCCAGGAGCGGGCCGGGCGGGGCCATCTTTCAAGCCGCTCAAGCCAGAATGCCGCACGGCAACTGGGCCATCGTCGGGCTGGGCGCGGGCGCAATGGCCTGCTACCTGCAGCCCGGACAAACGCTCACCTTTTACGAGATCGATCCACTGGTCGTGCAGATCGCCCGCGATCCCCGGTTCTTCACATTTCTTGAGCAGTGCGCGCCGCAGGCCGGTATCGTTCTGGGAGACGCGCGGCTGCAGATACGCAACGCGCCGGACGCTTATTACGGGCTCATTGTCCTGGACGCCTTCAACGGGGATTCCATTCCCATGCACCTGATGACCAGGGAGGCTCTCGCGCTCTACCTGCGCAAGCTCGCGCCCGGCGGCATCCTTGCGTTCCACATCTCCAATCTCTATTTCCGGCTCGCGCCCACGTTGGGCGACCTGGCCGCCGACGCGCATCTGGCCTGCATGCTCGGCGACGACACCCAGATCACCCAGGCGCAGAGCGACGCCGGGGAGTCGCCCTCCATCTGGTTGGTGATGGCGCGCAATCCGGCCGACCTTGACGGTCTGTCCGGCAGCCGGGGCGCCCTTTTTCAATGGGTGAATGTTCAGGGGCGCCCCCGGGCCAGGGTGTGGACCGACGATTACTCCAACCTGTTGAGCGTCGTCAAGTCGTTCGTGAAAGTGAAATGAGAAAAGACACGGCGCGCGCCCGCGTGGCCGCCCGATTTATAGGCCCGGAGCCTCGCAGCCATCCCGCGGCTTCATCCGCGCGAGCCCGGTCCGGTTGCCGCCGCTCTCGTCCAACGCAAGTTTTTTGTTGAAACCTGCCTGAATATCCTTCAAGATATAAGGCACTCCGGTCGCCCGCTTTCCCGGATGGCAACCTCTCGCGCCGGGAAAAGCAATCGGCAGAGCCGCCATTGCGGCATTTTCGCTGCGGGCAGTTCTTCGTCCGCGGGGTGAAAGTGAAAATCGTCCCGCACACCGTCGCGAGTGCTCCAATTGCAGGAATAATGCTTTGAACTGCGAAAGCCGCCGCACCGGCGGACCGTATAGCTACCAGGTTTTCTCCCATGCGGCCTCACGACCGCCGCAGCTCGTAAGAGTACGCAGGCTCGATACGGCATCATCGGAACACATGCTCGACCTTTTCAGGAGGTAAAGCCGTGAGACGATCCCAATCGGGATGGACGTTCCTGTTTTTCCTTTCAGCCCTTTCCCTCGCCTTCAGCCAGTCGGCCACCACATCGCTCCGCGGCGTCGTGAAAGATCCCAGCGGCGCGCTGGTTCCGGGCGCGAAGATCTCGCTGGTGAACGCCGCCGATGGCTCCTCGATGAGCGTAGTCGCCAACAGCGCCGGTTCTTATGTTTTTCCGCAGATTCCGCCGGCCCGCTACACGGTCACCGCTTCGGCCCCCGGCTTCGGCAACCAGTCCAAGACCGCGGAGCTGCTGGTCGCGCAGCCGGCAACCATCGACTTTACGCTCTCTATCCAGTCCACGGCCATCACCGTGGATGTGAGCTCCGCGGCCCAGACCCTGAACACCACCGATGCAACTCTGGGCAATTCGGTCGATAACCAGGCGATTCAGGCGTTGCCCATGGAGGGCCGCGACCCGCTTGCGCTGCTCACCCTGCAGCCCGGCGTGCTCTACCTGGGCAATCCCGACGAAAACAATGCCTTGGACAGCCGCAGCGGCTCGGTGAGCGGCGGACGCTCCGACCAGGGCAACATCACCCTCGACGGCATGGACGACAACGACCAGGTCAACGGCACAGCGTTCACCGGCGTGCTCCGTTCCACGCTCGACTCCACCGAGGAGTTCCGCGTGACCACGTCCAACGGCAACGCCGACGCCGGGCGCAGCTCCGGCGCGCAGATTTCTCTCCTCACCAAGAGCGGCACCAACGCCTTTCACGGCGCGCTCTATGAGTACTACCGGCCCACCAATACCGTGGCCAACCAGTGGTTCAACAAATATACGGAGCTTTATCTCGGCGAGCCCAACGTTCCGCAGAAATACGTGATGAACACCTTCGGCGGCACCGTCGGCGGACCCATCAAGAAGGACAAGCTTTTCTTCTTCTTCAACTACGAGGGGCAGCGCCAGGCCATCAACGAAGTGGTCACCCGCGTCGTCCCCACGCAACAGTTCTACTCCGACGAGCTCGGCTATGTGGATGTAAACGGCAACACCGACTGGCTGTCGGCCTCGCAAGTGACTCAACTCGATGAGACCCCCGATCCCAACTCCGGCGAGAGCTGCGATCCCGACATCGGCTGCGGTCCCGACGCCGCCGTGCTGGCCTACTACGCCCCTCTGAACACCAGCAAGTTTTACGGCGTCCTGAATACCGTCGGCGACGGCATCAACAACGCAGGCTACGTTTTTGCCTCGCCCGCTCCCAAGACGCTGAACACCAGCATCGCCAAGATCGACTACGTTCTTAACGACAAACAGCACCTGTTTTTCCGCGGCAACCTGCAAAAAGACACCGGCAACCTGGAGTCCGGCTTCACCTCCGCTTCATGCCCGGGCCTGGTGAACACGGATTCATGCGGAACCGAAAACCTTCCCGGCCAGCCGCTGGCCACCTGGTCAGAGGACAACACCAAAGGCCTTGCCGCCGGCCACACCTGGACTCCGACTACGAACATCGTGAATGACCTGCGCTACGGCTTTGTCCGCCAGGGCTACTCCACGCGCGGCGTGGGTTCGGGCCAGCCGGATTGGGTGGTGTTCCGGTTTCTCGATCAGCCCACGGCACATGCGCTCACTACGGTCGCCAACGTCCCGGTGCACAACATCGTCGACAACTTCACATGGGTCAAGGGAGCCCACACCCTGAACTTCGGCGGCAACTGGCGGGGCATCGAAAACAATCGCGGCACTGACGCCAACTCCTACTCCGGCGCCAGCTCCAACCCCTACTGGCTGGGCAGCTTCCCCAACGATCCCTCTCAGCTCACCCCGTCCATGCCTTCGGTGGGGAGCGGATTCGACAACTCCTACGAAATCGCCTACGCCACGCTGGTGGGCACCGTGCCGGAGACCACCCAGACCTACAACTACTCGGTCACCAGCCCCACCGCGGGCAGTCTTTATCCCGACGGAACCTTCATCAACCGCCATTTCAAGGCCAACGAATTCGAGTACTATGTGCAGGATTCCTGGCGCATCAAGACCAATTTCACCGTGACCTTCGGCATACGCCACTCCATCCTGCAAACGCCCTATGAAACCCACGGCCAGCAGATTGCGCCCACCGTCGACACCCACGACTGGTTCATAGAGCGCGGCAAGGCGGCGTCCCTGGGCAACGTCTTCGAAGATCCGCTCACGTTTATGCCCAGCGGCAAGGCCAATAACAAGCCCGGCTTCTGGGCCAAGCAGAAAACCAATATCGCTCCCCGCCTGGCGATCGTGTGGGCGCCCGATGCGCACACCACCCTGCGCGCCGGCGCGGGCATGTACTTCGATCACTTCGGCCAGGGCATCGTGAACTCCTTCGACCAGGAAGGCTCGTTTGGCCTGAGCAGCAGCGTGGTCAGCCCGGCAGACGCCTATTCCGTTCAGGAAACGCCCCGCTTTACCGGACCCCACGTCATTCCGCCGCTGGCCGGCTGTCCCAGTCCCGTCACCTCCATCACCTATCCCTTTACCCCGTCCACGCAAACCGGGTGCAACTTCGCCATCACCTGGGGCATCGACAACCACCTCAAGACTCCCTACGCGTATGCCTTCGACCTTTCGCTCCAGCACGAGCTGCCCGGCGGCTGGATCTTCGAAGAGAATTACGTGGGACGGCTGGGCCGCCATCTGCTCGAACAGCTCGATCTGGCCGAGCCTGTCGATTTGGTCGACAACGGAGGCGGCGGAGATTACTTCCACGCCGGCGCCGAGCTTTCCCGGATCTCCGACCTGAACGGCGGCTGCAATCCCTATTCCAGCAACGTTTGCACGGTGCCGAACGTGCCCACCATCAAATATTTCGAGGATATCTTCCCGCAGATGCAGGGCTACGACTACCCCGGCGAAAGCGCAACTCAGGCCATTTACAACAATGAATGGGCGCCCTACCGCTACGACTACGGCGAGACCACGGCGCTGGCCGACCTGGACTTCTACTGCTATTACGGCTGCCCCAACGGAACCCAGTTCTGGAACACCCAGTTCTCTTCCCTCTATGCCTGGTCCTCCATCGGCACCAGTTCCTACAACGCGCTGCAGTTTACGCTGCGCCATCCCACCAGCCACGGACTTACCACCGACCTCGGCTACACGCTTTCGAAATCCATCGATATGGGATCGGGTGCGGAGCGCTCCAACGAGTTCTCCGCCGATACGTTTGGAGGCTCCGGAATCCAGAACTCCTGGAACCCGAAGCTGAACAAAGGACCGTCGGACTTCGACAGCCGCAACCTGGTCACCGTGGACGCCGTTTACGAGCTTCCCATCGGGCGCGGCAAGTCGGTTTTGAGCGGCGCCAACGCGGTTGCCGACGCGTTTCTCGGCGGCTGGCAGTTATCCGGCCTCAGCCGCTGGGCCAGCAGCCTGCCTTTCTCGGTGACTGAACCCGGATGGTCGACCAACTGGCAGCTTGAGGGCGCGGGCGTGGTTACCGAGCCGGTCCAGGTCAAGAAGCACCTCGTCAGCGGCGTTCCGCAGGTCTTCGCCGGAAACTCCGCCAACGCAATCAACGCCGGCGTATACTACGGCAAACCCATTCGCCTTCCCTATCCGGGCGAAGCCGGCGAGCGCAATAACTTCCGCGGCGACGGTTACTTCGACGTCGACTCGGCGCTGGCCAAGACCTGGACTTTGCACGAGGAAATGAAGCTGAAGTTTGCCGCCGAAGTCTACAACGTGGGCAACGAAGTGCGCTTCGACGACAGCCCGATTAACCTCAACGCGGGCCTCACCAGCGGCACCTTCGGCGCCTACGGCGGCATGTTGAGCACCTATCGCCGCATGCAATTCGGCCTGCGCCTCGACTACTAATTCCTTTGATGGCTTGTTGGCCGGGTGCCCCATCCTTTCGCGTTCTTCGCGAAAGGGTGGGAAACCACGAACCCTGGGTGCCCCAGGTCCCGCTTCTGGGACCTGGGAAACCAGAAATCTAACCTATCCGCTACCCCGCACCTCGGCCGCAATCCTCCGCAGCTCCGGCAACACCGCGCCCAGCGCTGCCGCCCTCGCATCGCGAGTTCCGAGCGCGAAGTACACATCGCGATAATGCCGGTAGAGCTGCTCGTAAACCCGGGCCGCGCCCGCATCCGGTTCGACGGTGCGCAGCGGCAGGCACACCGCGGCCTGCGCCTCTTCGATGGTCTTGTAGGCTCCGGCCGCAAGCAGGGCGAAGATGCCCGAGCCCAGGCTGGTGGGTATGCCGGCCGGCACCAGAACCGGCTTGTTCAGCACGTTCGCGTAGACGCGATTCAACACTTCGCTCTTTTGCGGAATGCCGCCGGCGTTGATCACCCGGTCGATGCGCACGCCGTGCCCGGCCATGCGCTCCAGGATAATGCGGGTGTGAAAGGCCGTGCCTTCAATGGCCGCGAACAGCTCGTCCTGCGCGGTGTGCACCAGGTTCCATCCCAGCGTCACGCCGCCCAGTTCCGGATTCACCAGTACGGTGCGGTCGCCGTTGTCCCAGCTCAGGCGCAGCAGGCCGGTCTGGCCCGCCTTGTACGCGTCAAGCCCCTCGGAGAGCGCGGCAACCGTGGTTCCGGCCCGCTGGGCAATGGCGTCAAAGATGTCTCCCACCGCCGAGAGCCCGGCTTCGATGCCGGTGTATTCGGGATGCACGCTGCCCGGTACCACCCCGCACACGCCGGGCACCAGTTCCGCCTGGCGCGCCATGGCGATAATGCAGGTCGACGTGCCCACCACATTCACCGCGTCGCCCTCGCGTATGTTCGAGCCGATGGCGTCCCAGTGCGCGTCGAAGGCTCCCACGGGAATGGGAATGCCGGCCGTCAGGCCCAGCGCCTGGGCCCACTGCGCGGAGAGGTGCCCGGCCACCCGGTCGCTGGTCAGGTATTCGCCGCCCATCTTGGCGCGGACGCCCGCAAACAGCGGGTCCACCGCGACCAGAAAATCTTCCGGCGGCAGGCCGCCCCACTTCGGATTCCACATCCATTTGTGGCCCATGGCGCAGACGCTGCGCTTGAGGCCGGACACTTCCGTCACGCCGCTCAGCGTAGCCGCCGCCATGTCGCAATGCTCGAGCGCGGTCGCCAGCCGCGCGCGCTTTTCAGGATTGTGGCGCAGCCAGTGCAGCAGCTTGGCGAAGCCCCACTCGTGCGAGTACACGCCGCCGCACCACTTGATGCCCTCGAAACCAAGTTCATGCGCTTTGCGCGTGATCTCCTCGGCCTCGGCGAAGGCGCGATGATCGCACCACAGGTAGTATTCGTCCAGCGGCTCCAGCCCCTCGCCCACTGGAATCACGCTCGACCCGGTGGTATCGAGCGCGATGGCCTCGACCGCGTCGCCGCGCACGCCGGTGCTTTCGAGCGCATCGCGGGTCGCGCGTGCCAGCGCGGCCATCTGGTCGGCGTGCGACTGCGTGGCGTAATTGGGATCTTCGCGGCGGCGATGCAGCGGGTAAGCGGCCGACGCCGTGCCGATGGGGCCCTTTTCGCTGTCGACCAGGGTTACGCGTACGCTCAGTGTGCCGAAGTCAACGCCGGCAACGACGCTCATCGAACATGTACCTCAGGTAAACGCTTTCTGGTTCGCACACCAGAGTACACCATCGGCAGCGGATCATTCCAAAATGACCGCCGGCTCCGGTTCGTGCCCGCGCGTGGTGAGCGCAACCGCCGCGCCTACGATCAGCGCGCCTCCCAGCCACGCGTACGGGCCCAGCCGCTCACCCAGCAGCTCCACGCCCAGCAGCGAGCCCAGCGCCGGCTCAATGTTCAGGAACACCCCGGCGCGCGAGGCCGGCACGTGGTGAATGCCCCAGTTCCACAAGAGCGTGGTAGTGGCGGTGCACAGCAGCCCGCTGATGCCCAGAGCCATCCAGGCGGTAAGGCTTATGTGGGAAAAGGGCGGAGGTTCCACACGGCGATGCGTCAGCGGCGACAAGGCCCACGGCCCCAGCACCCAGAGCGTCAGCATCGCGGTACCCAAAAGAATGGTGTAAGCCGTCACCACCGGCGGACTGTGCGTCTCCATCAGCTTTTTGCTCAGCAGAATCCATGCCAGCGCGGTGATGAGCGAAGCAATCACCAGCAGATCGCCGGCCAGCGAGGGTGTTTCCCGGCCGGCGCTGGCCCGGCTGCCGCCCAGAACCACCAGCGCCGCGCCGGCCGTCGAACCGATCAAGGCCAGCCAGCCGAACCAGTCCAGCGATTCGCCCGCAAACAGCGCCGCCGCGGCAGCCAGAAGCACCGGCATGGCCCCCACCATGAGTGAAGCGTGGCTCACCGTGGTCAAAGCCAGCCCGTGAAACTGGAGCAGAAACTGGATGGGAATGCCGAAGGCCGCGGTCAGCAGCAGCGTGCGCATCTCTCCGGCCGTCAGCCGCACGCGGTTGCTGAGCGCGACCGGAAGCATGCCCAGCGTAGCAAACAGAAACCGGTAGAGCACCATGTGCTCCACGCTCATCTCGTCGAGCGCCAGCCTGCCGAAGTAGAAACCCGTTCCCCACAGCGTTCCGGCCAGCGCGCAGGCGCCGTAACCCAGAAACCTGAAGCTTCGATGGTTCGGCGCGCGCTCGGTCATTCTTTTTCTCGCCCGGTCATACCCTTTCTAATGTCGCATAGACCCTGAGACTCGCGGCCGCCATCGAATTCGATATATGCTAAGAGCAAGCGCGGGACCATGGTTTCAAGCAGCGGCAGTCGCGGGGAAAAGCTTTCGAGCCTCAAGCTCGCCGTAGTGCAATACGGCATTTTGCTCATGATGCTGGTGTTGGCCGGTGGGCTGTGGCGGCTACAGGTGCTGGGCGCGGAGAACTTCCGCCAGCTCGCTGAGCAGAACCGCATTCGCAAGGAGCCGATCATGGCTCCGCGGGGCAAGCTGTTCGACCGCGAAAAACGGCTCATCGTCGACAACTATCCCTCCGTCACCTGCTTCCTGGTGCGCGAGCAGGGCCACAATGTGGATGCCGATCTGCCGCTGATCGCAGAGGGCCTCAATCTCGATCTGGACCAGTTGCGCGCCACCCTGAGCCGCTACCGGACCTCACCCGGCTATCAGCCGATTCCCGTCAAGCAGGACATCACCGCCGACGAGCAGGCCTTCATCGCGGCCCACAAGAACGAGCTGCCCGAGCTTGAGACCATCGACGTGGAGCGCCGGCTTTATCCCCGCGACGGGTTTGCCGCCCACCTGATCGGCTACGTGGGCGAGGTGAGCGAGGACGATTTGAACAATCCGCGCTTCGCCTACTACGAGCCCGGCGACGTGGTGGGCAAGGCAGGCGTGGAGGAGACCTACGACGCGCTGCTCCGCGGCCAGGACGGCAGCCGCGACGTGATCGTGGACAGCCACGGACGCGAGGTCGGCTACTTGAGGACCCAGCACGCCATCCCCGGCCAGGACCTGGAGCTGACCATTGACAACGACATCCAGCGCGCCGCCGAAGTGGCGCTGGGCGACCGCAGCGGGGCCGTGGTGGTGATGAATCCCAAAAACGGCGAGATTCTGGCCATGGTCTCGCACCCCAGCTACGATCCCAATGAGTTCGCGGTGAAGATCAACCGGACCGACTGGAACAAGCTGGTCACCGATCCCAACCACCCCCTGATGAACCGCGCCATCCAGGCGCAGCTTCCGCCGGGATCCACCTTCAAAATTCTCATGTCGCTGGCCGGCCTGCAGGAGGGCGTGGCGCAGGATATGCACGTCTTCTGCGCCGGCGGAGCCACTTTTTACGGCCACTTCTACGCCTGCGACCGTCACCACGGCATGGTGGATATCGAGCACGCCATCCCCTGGTCCTGCGATACGTTCTTTTACACGTTGGCCAACAAGCTGGGCATCGACACCATCGCCCGCTACGCGCACAGCGTGGGCCTCGGCCAGCGCACCGGCGTCGACCTGCCCAACGAAGCCGCCGGCACCGTGCCCTCCACGGAATGGAAGCTCAAGAACTATCACGAGAAATGGTTTGCCGGCGAGACCATCTCGGTGGGCATCGGTCAGGGTGCGGTCACCGTCACCCCCATCCAGCTGGCGCGCTATATCAGCGGCATCGCCTCCGATGGGCATTTCGTCCGGCCGCACGTGGTCGATCCCGCGCAGCTTCCCGCCGAGTTCAGGCAGACGCTTTACGACGCGTTTCCCGGCTCCGGCGTCGCCACCGTTCCCATGGATCCGGACACCTGGATGACCATCACCCAGGGCATGGCCGGGGCCACCGATCCCACCATGGGCGGCACGGCTTCGGCCTCGCATCTTGAAGGCGTGGATTTCGCCGGCAAGACCGGCACGGCCCAGGTTGCCAGCCACGAAGCGCTCAAGAGCATGGGATCGGGCATCGACACCAAGCCCAACGGCTGGTTTGTGGGCGTGATTCCGCGCCGCGATCCCGAGTTCGTGGTCGCTGTGCTTTGGGAGCATGGCGACTGGGGATCGAACGCGGCCCGGCTCGCCGCCCAGGTGGCCACCGTTTACGTCAACAAGCAGCGCATGCTGGAGCATGACGTTCTCGAACAGGCCGGCGCGCCCAAACCCGGCGCAGGGCCGGTGGAGATGGGCGCGGTCTGGTCGGAGTCCCGGCCGGCCGGCCGCAATGGTTCAGGCGCAGCCACGGAAACCGCGGAGCTCCACGGTGGACATTTCTTAATCGATCCCGGCCCCGCTGCCCAGAAGGCCGTGGCGGACGGAAACCTGCCCTTGCCGTCCTGGCTCGGCGCCGCTTTGCTGCGCTTCAAGAAAGACCTGCCCTGACATGCGCCGCTTCCTCAGTTTCCGCGACTTCGACTGGGCTCTCCTCGGGCTGGTGCTGCTGCTGTGCACCGTCTCCGTGCTCGAGATTTACTCCGCCACGCTGCACACCCGCTTCGTGAGCTTCCACACCAAGCAGGTGCTTTGGATCGGCGGCGGACTGGTCGGCATGTTCATCCTGTCGAAAGTGGATTATCACCGGCTGCTCGATTGGGCGCCCTGGGCCTACGGAGTCTTCCTGCTCTCTCTGGTCGCGGTCAAGCTGGTGGGCCACAAGGCGCTCGGCGCCCGCCGCTGGATCGGCGTCGGCCCAGTGCAATTTCAGCCCTCGGAATGGGTCAAGCTGGTGCTGGTTCTCATGGTGGCGCGCTATTTCGCCAATCTGGGCGGCCGCAACCTCACCTGGAAAGAGATCTTCAGAGCCTTTGCTCTAGTCGGCGTCCCCATGGCCCTGGTGCTGATCCAGCCCGACCTGGGCACCACGCTTACCTATGCGCCGATTCTGGTGGCCGGCCTTTTCCTGGGTGGAATCAGCCTCCGCCAGGCGACGATTCTCACCGTTTGCGGCGTGGCTCTGATCGCCGGCGTGTGGTCCAGCGGAAAGATTCTCAAGCCGTATCAAAAGGCCCGGCTTACCAGCTTCATCAACCCTGACAACGATCCTCGCGGCAGCGGCTACCAGATTCGCCAGTCGCTGATTGCCGTCGGTTCCGGCGGGGTGTGGGGCAAAGGCGCCGAAAAGGGAAGCCAGACCCAGGGCTACTTTCTCCCCATCCCCTATACAGACTTCATCTTCGCCGCCTTCAGCGAGGAGCACGGCTTTGTGGGCGCGCTTTCCGTGCTGCTGCTATACTTTTTCATATTGATGCGTTTGATTCAAAACGCACAAACAGCCGCAGACCTGCCTGGCTCCCTGATTATTATGGGAGTCGTGGCTGTGTTGACCTTTCAGATTGCGGTCAACGTGGGCATGGTCATCGGTTTTATGCCGGTCACCGGAATTCCCTTACCGCTTATGAGTTACGGCGGGTCTTCGGTGTTGTTTACGTTCCTGGCGCTGGGCGTGGCTATGAATGTCCGCATGCGCCGGTTCGTTAACTGATGCGTCCCGGTCCTCGAGGACCGGCCGCGATTGAAACAAGTTCAGCTCCTGCGGAGGCCGTCGAGGTTCGACCTGCAGGAGAACGATTTTTAGGTATCACGCCGGCCAGGTCCCTTTGGATCGCGCCCGGCAGGATTGGGTTCATGAGCACGCAGAGACGGGAAGGCCGCTGGCGGCTTGCACGTTGCATGGATCGCGCTGCAGCATCGGGGCATCGAGCCTCCGCTTGCTACGCGCGGGACTTCCATGCCTTTGCCGGCGGACGAACGGCCCGGCCGCGGATTGCGGCAAGGTTCCACCCCAGCGGCAAGAGTCTGTCGCCGGGGACCCCGGAATGGTTCCACCCCAGCGACGGAAGTCCGTCGCCGGGGACCCCGGATGGGATGGCCACAAACTCTCTGCAATCGGATTGCCGCACTCTCGAGCTCGTTCGGTTGATTGGCTGTGGTTCGCCTCCTGTCAGGGATGGCCGCCGCGCCGACGCCGTTACGCAAGCCTTTTTGAGGTCATCCTTTCCGCCCATCCCTCGCCTCCCGGTTTTGCGCGTCTCCATCCGGCCTGTCCGTGGGTACCGGTAGCCTTGAGCTGCCGGACGGAAGGGTACGATGGCAAAAGAAATATGCATCTCCAGCACTCCGCATGAGACGCGGCTTGCAATTCTTGAAGACGACCAGCTCGCGGAAATCTACTACGAACGCGAAAACGAGTACACCCTCGCGGGCTCCATTTACAACGGCCGCGTAACCCGCGTGCTTCCCGGCATGCAGTCGGCATTTGTCGACCTCGGCCTGGAACGCGACGCGTTTCTTTACGTAACGGATTTCGTCGAGCTCGAAGATCAGGAAGACACCGACGAGATCGAGAAAGCCGCGGTAACCGGCGCCAGCCAGCCGCCGCGCGAGGTTCGGCACGCCAACGGCCAAGATCAGGCGCCGCGCACCGGCGACCGCAATGCGCGCACCGGGCAAAAAACGGATCGCGGAGCGGATTCCAGGCCGGATCGCGCCGACGACAGCCGGCAGGACCGCCCGCGGCGGGATCAGCGCCCTCAAGACGAGCTGACGTCCGCGCCCGCCGGCGCCGGTTCCGGAGCTGCGGATGCGCCGGTTATTCCCGAGTTCGAAAGCGCCGGCCAGGAGGCATCGGACGCGCAAGGCGGACGGCGCTGGCGTGGACGGCGTCACCGCCGCGGAGGACGCGGACCCGGCAATGCGTTCGAAACGCGGGAGGCTCAAAACTTGCCGGCACAGCCTGCAGAGTTTGCGCCCGAACCGCCGCCCGATCGGGAGATGGCCGCCGAGATTCATGCGGCCGAAGCGCCCGGCCCGGCTCCCGTCCCGCGCACCTCGCAAGCTCCGGTTCCTTTCGTCCTGCCCGGCGAGTCGCTCTCAAAATATGGCGGCGCGCCAGGCGGCGATACGCCCCGGTCCGTGCCGCTCTCTGCCCCTCCGACGCGCGCATCCGGCGGCTCAAAACCCTCCACGCTGATTGAGGCGCCGCTCGCATGGGATGGCAGCGGCCTGCTGCCCGGTGAATCGCTTTCGCGTCATCGCGAGCGCCAGCCGGAACCGGCATCTGAGATCAGCCCCGAACCCGGCCCGGAAACAGGTCCCGAATCGCACGCCTCGGGCGCCGAGGAACCTGCGGCAGCCGCCGGCCACGACGAGTTTCTCCACGAGGAGTACGCCAAGCCGGTAGAAGAGTCCGCGCCGCCCGCCCTCCATGAAATCGAAAACGCGCCCCGCGAGCACGCGCACGACTTCGATGAGGACCAGCATTCCAGGGAGACGATCGGATTTCGCTCCGAGGAAGAGCCGGCGGTCGATGACGAGATGGAGGAAGAGGAATTCCTGCCCGCGCCAACGGACGAGCCGGCGATCGCCGCCTCGGCTGAGGGCGAAGCCGATGAGAATGCCTCTGCGTCGCACCGCATTGATCCCGCCGCTCCCACCGGTTTCCGCCTCTTCGGTCTCGGCGCAAAGAAGAAAAAAGAGGAGGCGCCTGCGCCGGAAGCTCCGCTTGCTGCCTCCGCGCCCGTGGCTTCAGCGTATGCTCCCGGCGAGGGGCTCATCGAAGAAGAAGTCATCGAAGGCGAGGAGTTTGAAGCCGTTCCTCACCATCGCCGCACCAAGTCCGATGAGCACGACCTCGACGATTATGAAGAGGAGACGCTGCCCACGCAGATCCGCTCCGGCGATCTGGGCGAAATGCTGCAGGAAGCGCATCTCGACCACCGCATCCAGTTGAACCTGGAAGAGCAGAACGGCGAAGAGGAAGACTTCGACGGCGAGGAAGAAGGCGAGGAGGAGCCCTCAGCCGAAGCGCAGCCCGCTCTACCGGGCCAGCCGCGCCGCGACCGCAACGGGCGCGGACGCCGCGGACGCGGAGCACCCCAGGGTCCCGGCAACCGCCGCGGCCCGTCGCGCCGCACCGCGCAGACCACCGATCTGCCCATCATCTCCGACCTGCTCAAGCCCAACCAGGAGATCCTGGTCCAGATCGCCAAGGAGCCCATCGCCAAGAAGGGCGCGCGCATCACCAGCCATATCGCGCTTCCCGGCCGTTTCCTGGTCTTCATGCCCACCGTCACGCACGTGGGCGTAAGCCGTAAGATCGCATCCGACGAGGAGCGCCATCGCCTCAAGCGGATTCTCGTCAACGAGCGCGGCGACGCACCGGGCGGCTTCATCGTGCGCACCGCCGCCGAGGGCGCTTCGGAAGACGAATTGCGCGCCGACCTGCGTTTCCTCATGAACCTGTGGAACGACATCAAGCAGCGCTCCGACAGTTCCAAGTCGCCGGCGCTCATCTATCACGACCTCTCGCTCATCGAGCGCATCCTGCGCGACCAGGTCAGCGCCAACTTCGCCAACATCTGGGTTGACTCCGAAGCCGACTACGAGCGCATCGTCCGCTTCCTCAACCGCTTCTCGCCTTCGCTGGTGCGGCGCGTCAAGCTCTACACCAAGGAGACGCCGCTCTTCGAGCACTTCGGCATTCAGGACGAAATCTCCAAGGCCCTGCGCTCCAAGGTGTGGCTCAAGAGCGGCGGCTCCATTGTCATCAACCAGACTGAGGCGCTGGTGGCCATCGACATCAACACCGGCAAATACGTGGGCAAGTCGGCGCGGCTCGAAGACACCATTGTCAAGACCAACCTCGACGCCGTGCCGGAGATTGTCCGCCAGATTCGACTCCGCGACCTGGGCGGCATCATCGTCATCGACTTCATCGATATGGACGAGCGCAAGAACCGCTTCAAAGTGCTGGCCGCTCTCGAGGAAGCCCTCAAGGCCGACCGCGCGCCCACCAAGGTCCTGCAGTTTAACGATTTTGGCCTGGTGGCCATCACCCGCAAGCGCGTCAAGCAATCGCTCGAGCGCACGCTCTCCGTTCCTTGCCCCACCTGCCAGGCCACCGGAATGGTGAAAAGCCCGGCTACCGTCTGCAACGAAATCTACATCGAGCTGCGCAAGATGCGGAAGCACTTCGAAGGGGCCGACGTGATGATTCGCGTCAATCCGGAGACGGTGAAGATCCTCAAATCGAACAACGCCCGATGGCTGACCGAATTCGAAGAACTGGTGGGCAAGAACATCCTGCTCAAGAGCGACCTGGCCCTGCATCCGGAGCAGTTCGACATCCAGGGGTGAGCATCCAGGGGTAAGCGTCCTGGGCTGACCCGCGGAAACGCCGCCAACCCGGCAAAGGCCGGAGAAACCGCTCCGGCCTTTGCCATCTGAACTCGATTCTGCCGGTCGGCTCCCTGGATTCGAGCGCCAAGCCTCTATCTCCCGCCACGGCCCCGGCAACCGCGAAGCCCGGCGCATCGCCTCCGGGCAGCAACAGCGCAATTCCGGTTAAACGGTGCTCCACCAATCGAGTGCGGCTCGCTCAGGAGCCGCTTTCGCCCCGTCTTTCCTGATGGGAAAACCGGGCTTCCAAAGACAACCTCCGGCGGCAATCGGTGTCTAAGCTATCAGCAGGTCACGATTTCCCCTATGCCTTCAGGACAACTCCAGCTAAGAGGTTTCGACATGAGATTTCCGCTTTGGATGCCGTTTGCGCGGCGCTTCGGTTTCTTGGTGTTTGCAGCTCTTTTCGCAGCCTCTCTGGCGAGTGCGCAGACAAGTACTTCCCCAATCCAGACATCGAGCTCAACCGGCTTCTCACCCTCCACCGAATCGAGTTCCCAACAGTTGGTGGCATCGCTTGACCCCGGCGGCTCGGCCGCGCTCCCGTCTGCGCCTTCTCCCGCAGCGTCCGCCGCGGGCCAGGAGAGCAACGGCGGTTATTCCGGCTGGAAGGGGCACGATGTGGTCCAGAGGCTCACCTTCGAGGCTGGCGGCGGCTTCAACGCGCCCGCCGGCGACAAGGCGTACATCACCTGGGGCGGCCAGTTCACCGTGGGCGGCGGCGTGAACTTCAGCAAGCGCTTCGCTTTGCTTGCCGAGTACCAGTTCCTGGACGACAAATTGCCCGGCCACATCATTGCCGAGGCGGGCGCGCAGGGCGGCCACGTGCATCTCTGGTCGTTTACCCTCGATCCGGTCGTCTCCCTGTTTCCCAAGTCGAACAACGACGTCTACGTGACCGGCGGCTACGGCTTCTACCGCAAGGTGACCAGTTTCACCGATGTGGAGCCGACCGAATACTGCTATTTCTACTGCGGCACCGCCTACGAGAGCCAGACCGTGGGCCACTTTTCGTCCAATCAAGGCGGGTTCAACATCGGCGGCGGCTACCAGCACCGGCTGGGCGGCATGTACGGGGACAGCAAGACCCGGCTCTTTGCCGAGGTTCGCTATGTGGATGCTCTGACCCCGGCGGTCGTGGCCTACCCCAATGGCCTGGCGGAGACAACCGTAGGCGCCGATACCAAGGTGATCCCGATAAGCGTCGGCGTTCGCTGGTGAGCCAGGCGAATTAAAGCCCCAACGTGGGTGCCCCAGGCAAAGTAGGGTGGCCCAGGTCCCCGAGCTCCCCACGGACAGGTCTTTGTCCGTGGGGTGAAGATTCCCTTTTTGGGGACCTTGGATACCTCAACTCTCAATCGCACAGATTCCGAACCACCGCAACACATTCTCTATAAGATTCCCATTACCCTCAGCCGCACCAGGCCTCCAGCCATCGCTCCCGCCGGCGCCAGCGCCACCAGCGCCAGTTGATACGCAATAGGCTGCCGGCCGCGCGATTGCAACGCGCTCAACGCGGCCAGCGCAAGAATCGCGATGGAAAGCACCAGTACGTGATAGAGAGGGTTGGCCGCCGCGGCCCACGCCGTCACATAACCGCCTGCTGCCGCGGCCAGAAACGAGAAACCCAGGTTCACAAACACGTATCCGGACGCCGGCTTGTCCTGCGCGCCCACCCAGCTCGGGAATCCGCGCGTCAGCAGGGCCGTCCCGGCCATCGCCAGGAGAGCCATGGTGGCGTACCCGGCCAGCAGCGCCAGAAATGCGTGCAGAGTCACCACGGCGTCACCAGGGCTTTCGCTCTTCTACAGTGGGTGCGCCCACTCCACCCCGTTCGATGCGCTCAAGAAACGCCCGCGCCAGCTTGCGTTCTCCCGGATGGTACTCGCCGTGCATCGAGCACAGGTCGAGAAACTCATCGCACAGGGCATTGCGTTGTTCCTGCTGCGCGAAGACGCTCTGCAGCGCCAATGCGAGTTCGCGCAGACGGGCCGCTTCCGGCCAGGGTTGCGCGCCCTGCTCGCCAACCGGCTCCGAGAAAAGGCCGCGCCGGCCGCGCGCGCACTCGTCCAGGCAAGCCAGCAACTGCTCGCTGAAGGCGCGGCTCAGCGTGTCGAGCTGGCCGGGCTCCATTTGATTGCGCGGGTCCATACCGATGATCTGCTATTTCGCCCCAATCTTGTCGCGCCGCTTCACTTCGCGCCCATCTCCTGTTGAGGGTGCATCGCCGCTTCCACCTCGTCGGCGGTATGCGGAAGATCCTTGTCCAAATCAACCAGCTTGCCGTCCGCGCCCACCACAAAATCGCACTCGATGCGCACCCCCAGCTTCTCCTCGGGAATGTAGACGCCGGGCTCGATGGTAAAGACCATGCCCGGCTTCAGCACCGCCGGGTATTTGGCCGGATCGTGTACGTCGATGCCCACCATGTGTCCCAATCCGTGCAGCCAGTATTTGCCCAGCGGCTCGCCGTGCAGGTCTTTGCCGTGGGTGTTGATGTAGTTGTAGGCCGCCGTGTCCAGCGAGTTCGGATCCTGCCGGTAAGGGTCGTTGATGGTCGATTTGCCGGCCACAAACGCGTCGATGGCCGCCTGCTGCGCGCCCAGCACGATGTTGTAAATCTCGCGCTGGCGCGGCGTGAAATGGCCGTTCACCGGCACCGTGCGCGTGATGTCGGAGGCGTACATCGAGTACTCGCAGGCCGCGTCCACCAGCAGAATGTCGCCGTCTTCCATGGTGCGGTCGTTGGCCGCATAGTGAAGCGTGGTCGAGTTGATGCCCGAGCCCACGATGGGCGCATAGCTGGGCCGCTCACAGCCCAGGTGCATCCACGCCGAGGTCATCGATCCGGCGATGTCCCGCTCCGTCATGCCCGGCTTAACCGCCCGCATCATCACGAATTGCGCGCTGATCGAAGCCGTCGATGCCTTCTTGAGAAGCTCAATCTCGCCCTCGTCTTTTTCCACGCGGAGTTGCGCCGTCAAATCGGTCACGTCGTGCGGACGCGGCGTCGTATCCATACCCAGCGTGGCCGCGGTGAACTCCACCAGCGCCTGGGCCTGGGAGACGGCCGGCTGGGTCCACAGGTTCGCGGCCAGCCGCCGGTCGGCGCCGATCAGCCGGTTCATCTCCGCGGGCAGCTCCGTCAGCGGCTCAACCGCGTCCACGCCCGCGGCCTCGGCCACGCCCGGCGTGGCCGCATCCATCTTCACGCCGGTAAATTTTTCCATGCGCAGGTCGCGCGTGGGCAGAAACAGGATCTCCCGGTAGGCGCGCGCCGCGGATGCATCCTGCGCTTCGCCCGCCACCAGCAGCGCCGCTCCCGGCTCGGTCCATCCGGTCAGATAGTAGAAATCGGAATCCTGCCGGTAGGGCATGAAGTCGAGCGCCGGCTCTTCGGCTGCGAACAGCACCGCAACCCCGCCCTTGAGACGCGCGCCCAATGCTACGCGCCGCGCGTGGTACACGCCGGCAGGCTGCTTCTCGAGCGCGTTGAGCGCGGATGCGGCCGGCAGCGCGGCCAGTCCCGCCAAGGCAAGAATCCGCAGGAGATTCATTCCGCTATTGTCGTTCCTTGGCCGGCGATGCGCAAAACGGAGAATCCTCGAAGCGCCAGAGGAGTTTGGCCGCACTATTCGCCAAACGGCAGCAACGGCGCGCCGATCCAGAAGCGATTGCTCAAGCGGGCAAGCGGTCCGGCCGGGCGTCGCGCCAGCCGCGCTCGCGCCTCCTGCCACGGCCCCACAAACCGCAGCCGCTCCGGCAGCCGCCGATAGGTGCCTGGCAGCCGTTGGACTGCGCGTTCGGCCGAGCGCTGTGCGGCCGGTCCGAAATCCAGAGAAAACTCGCGGCGCAACCGTTCCGGGATCCACGAGGCCGTCAAGGCGCGATACCAATAGGGCGGGCGAATCCACGAGCCTGCGCCCGAGAGCAGCTTCCCCGCATACGTTCGCGCCTCCCCGCTCACGCCCAGCGCGTCCGATTCCTGCATCCCGCGGTTGTATTCGAGAAATGCGTCCCAATTCTCCGGCAGCGCCGCGGCAGGCAGTCCGAAGAGCGCGGCCAGCGTTTTGCTCTCCGCATAATACTGCTCGCGCTCGGCAGCCTCGAGCGGCCCCAGCGCACACTCATAGGCAATTACCGCGCTCTCCACCAGCGTTGCAAACACCCAGCGCAGCGCGCCGATTTCATTGGCCTCGTAATGCGCGCCGCGCTTCCATCCGGCGGTGTCTTCCTTCAGCTCGCCGCGAATGCGCGTGTGCAGCGCGTAGAGATGGCGCGCCGCGGCCATCGCCTGGCCGGCCGATCCGAAGACCATGGTGAAGACGATGCGGAAGGTATTGTGGAAGCGGGCGATGGGCTGCGCGAGCAGATTCGAGTGCTCCATCAGCGCCGCCGTCACCCAGGGATGCGCCAGTTGCAGCAGCGCCGCCCGGCCCGCGCCCAGAAACAGCGCCGACTCGCGGTTGATCCGCCAGGTGAGCGAGTCGGGACCAAAGATGCCTGCGATCGGATTCTCGACGCTCGCCGCAACCGCAGCGACAAGCGATTCGCTCTTTCCCGGCGACACGTACCCGGGGAGTTGACCGGCTGTCCCGCCATGTGTCATTTGAATTTCCTTCATCGTGTTCCACTCGTCGAAGTATCGCCCCGGCCAACGGCGGTCTGCTTGACAAACGTATATACGTTTTATATACATTAACAGAACCAGATGGATGCGCACTTCACCTACGCCGGGCAGCGGTTTCGGTGGAACATGGAGAAGGCGCACTCCAACTTCACAAAGCATGGAGTCCGGTTCGAACAAGCATGCGAGGTTTTCTTCGACCCGTTCGTCCACATGTTGGACGCCACAGCGGAAGTTGAAGCGCGAGGCTGCTCTGGGACTGACCGAAGACTGGACTTTGCTCTTTGTAGTCCGCGTCGTTCGCGAGAACGAAGCGATTCGAATCATCTCCGCGCGGCAGGCTACGCACGCGGAGAGGAGGCTCTATGAAAACGAGTAAGCAAAGAATGGAACAACGGCTGCGCCGCGACCGCCCTATGACAACCATCAGCATGCGGATCCCCGAGGACGTGATCGACGATCTGAAGGAAATTGCGCCCAAGTTCGGGTTCTCCGGCTATCAGCCGCTGATTCGCGCCTACATTGGACAGGGGTTGCGCAAGGATCTGGCGCGGCTGGAGCGGCCTGAACTGGCCGGCCTCGAAGAAAGCTTGCGCCGCCACGGAGTCGAAGATACGGTGATCGCCGCAGTGCTGGGCGAAGCGGTGCACCGCAGCGCCTGACGAAACCTGCCCTACCCATTGAATATTGCGCCATTTCGCGCTATTCTAACCATGCAGACGAATTTGTCCGCCAGGTTTTCCCGTGTGCGCACCGGCTGGCGGAGAGAGGAGTGGGCTCATAGCCCACTTTTTATTTGCGGTAAATTTCACCCGGCAAACACCGGAAACAAAGGGTTTAGCGGGAACAACAGCCGCCGGTCGAGCGGCCTGGGAACGGGGTTCCCGGCAAACGGTCCTGGCGTGCCGGGGTGCAGGGAACGAATGGCAGTGAGGCTGGACGAGATCCGATCGGCGGCGCAGCGCGTAGCCGCTTCCCACGGGCTGGATGTTGTGGACATCGAGTTTGCAGGGCCGGCGAAGGAGCGCGTGCTGCGGGTCTTCCTCGAAAAAAACGCCGGGGAGCGCGCCCGGCTCAAGGAAGCGATTGCCGGCGGGGCTGAGGGACTCCCCGAAAGGCTCGCCGAGGGCCGGCTGAAGTTCGACCAGCTCTCCTGCGTAACCCACGAGGATTGCGCCGTCTTCAGCCGCGACTTTGGCGTTTTGCTCGACGTGGAAGACCTGGTTCCCGGCGCCGCGTACACGCTGGAGGCAAGCTCTCCGGGTCTGGACCGCAAGCTGAGCCGGCCCGAGGACTTCGAGCGGTTCGCCGGCTGCCTGGTGAAAGTGCAGACGTTCGAGCCGATTCGCAACAACCGCCACTGGCAGGGACGATTGACGGCCGCCGGCGAAACTGGAACCGGAAAGACCATCACGATTGATTTAGCCGCAGTGAAGCAGAACAGCAAGAGCAGGAAGACCGGCGTCAGCGAAGTGGAGATCGCCTTGGGCAACATCGAGAAGGCAAACCTGGTGCCGGAGATTTGAAAGACAGGGAATAGGGAATAGGGAACAAGGATCGGGGAACCGTAAGAAAGGGCGATCTTGCTTCAAGGTGTTTTTCTGTTCCCTGTTCCCTATTCCCTGCATTCCAACGCATCGCCAAGAAGAGAGTTAAAGACGTATGGCCACCAGCGCTTTGTACCAGAGTATCGAGCTCCTGAGTCAGGAAAAGGGCATCGACCCCGGCATCGTTGTCGGCGCCGTCGAGGAGGCCATTGCCCTGGCCACGCGCAAGTATTACAAGACCCAGGAAAACATGCGTGGGGAACTGAACCGGGAGACCGGTGCGATTACGGCTTACATCTACAAGACCGTGGTTGCGGACGAAGACCAGGTCGAAGACCCGGTGAACCAGATCACGCTCGAGGAGGCCAATGAGCTGGCTCCCGGCGTGGAGGTGGGCAGCGAGATTCGCATGTACCGCGACACCAGCCCGCTGGGCCGCATCGCCGCGCAACTGGCCAAGCAGATCATCTTCCAGAAAGTCCGCGAAGCCGAGCGCGACACCGTCTTCCAGGAGTACGCGCACCGCGAGAAAGAAGTCCTGAACGCAACCGTGAAACGGCTCGAGGGCCAGGACATCATCTTCGATCTGGGCAAGGCCGAGGCCCGCTGCCCCAAGCGCGAGCAATCGCGGCTGGAGCAGTTCTCCATCGGCGAGCGCGTGCGCGTGGTCCTGCTCAAGGTAGACCGCGCGGCCAAGGGGCCGCAGGTGATTGTTTCGCGCGCGGCGCCGGAGCTGGTGCAGAACCTTTTCCAATCCGAGGTTCCTGAAATCTACGACAACACGGTGGTGATTCGCGCTATTGCGCGGGAGGCCGGCGAGCGCACAAAAATCGCCGTTCAGTCCCGCGATAAAGATGTTGACCCGGTGGGCGCGTGCGTGGGCATGAAGGGCATGCGCGTGCAATCCATCATCCGCGAGCTGCGCGGCGAGAAGATCGACATCATCGAGTTCAGCGAGGAGATCACCACCTTCGCCGAGAAGGCCCTCCAGCCGGCCAAGGTCAGCCGTGTTTCCATCTCCGACCTGGGCGAAAAGCAGCTCGAAGTCATCGTGGACGACACTCAGCTCTCGCTGGCCATCGGCAAGAAGGGCCAGAATGTGCGCCTGGCCGCCAAACTGCTCGGCTGGAAGATCGACATCAAGAGCGAAGAGGAAAAGCGCCAGGAGGTTGAGCAGCAGATGCAGGCCCTGGCCGGCGGACCGACCACTCCCATCGAGCAGGTCAGCGAGCTGGGCGAGGCGATCATTCAAAAGCTGGTAGCTGCCGGCATCACCACCGTCGAGTCCCTGGCCGACATGACGCCCGAGCAGCTTGAAGAGATTCCCGGCATCGGCGAAAAGACCCTGGAAAAGATCTCGGTCGCCGTCCGCCACTACTTCGGCCACTTTGAAGAGGGCGAAGCGGGCGCGCCTGAGGCCGCGGAAGCATCGGCCAGGCCCGAAGGTGAAGCGGAAGTGGCCACGCCCGTCGAGGCGGCAGGCGCCGCGGAGGCCGAGCTCGAAAATGCGGCCGAGGTGCTCGAAGAATCCGAAAGCGTGCTTGCCGATCAGGCGGAAGCGAGCGGGCTCGAAGCCGATCAGGTAGGCGAAGCACTGGCCGAAGACCTGGCCGAAGAACAGCGCACCACGGCCGCTGAACTGGCCGTAGAAAACGTAACGCCGGCCGATGAAGCCGAATCGGCGGAACTGGAAGAAGGGGGCGGCGCGTAACATGCGCGCCTTCCCGAACAACCGTACGAACCATAACGGAAGATCGAAAAGCAGCCATTGCCTAGAGGTAGCCATGAGCGACTGAGGGGCGGTTTGGCGGCGGGCTTTTGAAAAGAGGCGGATGAGCAAGGTTCGAATCAACGATCTCGCGCGCGAGATGGAAGTCAAGAGCCGGCAGATTCTTGACGTACTGGCGGAGCTCGGCCTGGGAGCCGGCAAGACCCACTCCAGTTCGCTGGAGGCCGATGAAGCGGAGAAGGTGCGCGCGCATATTGAGCGCGGCGACCGGTCTTCCGCGCACGCCGGCGGCGCGGGCGCGCGCCAGCAGCCGATCGCCCCGAAGATCGATCTCTCCCACATCTCCAAACCCGGCGATGTGATGAAGGCCATCCTGGCCAAGAAAAAGGAAGAGGAAGAGGAGGCGCGCCACGCGCATCTGCCGGCCAAGCCGGCGGCGGCGCAGCCTGCCAGGCCTCCCGCGCCACCGGCTCCGGTGGAGGCCGCGCCTGCACCGGCTGCTGCCCCCCGCCCGGAACCGCGCAAGATCGTTCCTCAGCCGCGCTCCGCGCCGCCCATCGTCGCGGCTCCGCCGGCGGCGCCGGCGATTGCTTCGCGTCCGCCCGCCGGCCCGGTAATTGCCAAGGCCCCAGCCGGTCCGCCGCCCGCTGCCCGTCCCGTCGTCGTGGTCACGCCGCCTTCCGGCGCTGCTGCCGTCAAGCCGCCTGCGGCTCCGGCCGCGCGGGAAGAACAGCCTCGCGCCCAGGAGAAACCCGCTGTCCCGGTCAAGCCGCCGGCTCCCGCAGCCGCCGCGGCCGAAAGGCCCGTCGTCGCGCCTTCCGTTTCGGCACCGCCGGCCCCGCACGCCGTTGAGCCGCCGGCTCCCATGGCTGCCGCACCGGCCATCGAGGCCGCTGCAAGCGCTGCTCCCGCCGTCTCTGAAGTTCCCGAGCCCGCGGCGGTAGCTCCTTCCCTTGAATCGGCCGAATCCGCCGCGGCGCCGGCACCGCGCGTCCATGCGGCCGCTCCGCCTCCGCCTCCCATCCGCCGCATGGTGATGCCGCAAACCGGGCCGCGCCCCGTTTACAAGGCGTCCATCATGCCGCCCACCGCGCCGGCCGCCGCAGCCGGCCCGGCCATTCAGCGCGGCAAGCCGATCTTCGATCGCCGGCCCGCGGGTGGGCCGGGCGGATTCGCTCAGCGCGCACCGGGAGGATCGGGAGCGCCGGGCCAGTTGGCCGGCGGCCCGCGGCCCAAGCATCCCACGCGCACCGCGCCGGGCGGATTTGCCCCGGCCGGCGGACCCGGCGCTCCCGGCGGGCGTCCGGGATTTGCTGCGCGACCGGGATTTGCCGCGCGACCGGGATTCGGCTCGCCGCGGCCCGGTTCCGGCGCGCCGGGGCTTCCCGGCGAAGCGCCGCGCCCGCAGCGCGCTGCCTCGCGCGCCCGTGGCCGCGGACAGCAGCAGTACCCCAAAACCAAGGAAGGCCCGATGAAGGGCTTTGTGCCGCCGCCTCGCTACAGCGGCATGCAATACAGCGCGGAGCCTCTGCCCATTACCCGCGAAATCACCGTCACCGAGGGCATCAGCGTAAAGGACCTGGCGGAAAAGCTTGAAGTCCGCGCCAAAGACCTGATTGCCAGCCTGCTCATGAACGGCGTCTTCGTCACCGTCAACCAGTCGCTCGACGCCGAGATGGTGAAAGACGTGGCCGCCAAGTTCGGCGCCGCCGCCACCGTCATCAGCTACGAAGAAGAGATCGCCAATCAGGCCATCGAGGAGGTTCTCGAGGCCGAAAACACCGGCGAGCTGGAGGTGCCGCGCTCGCCTGTGGTCACCGTCATGGGCCACGTCGATCACGGCAAGACCTCGCTGCTCGATGCCATTCGCGAAACCGACGTGGCGGCCGGCGAAGCCGGCGGAATCACCCAGCACATCGGCGCCTACAAGGTGCGCTTCTCCAAGGAGGGCTCGCCCGCGTCCGGACGCGAGATCGTCTTCCTCGATACGCCCGGCCACGAAGCCTTTACCCGCATGCGTGCCCGCGGCGCCAAGGTCACCGACATCGTGGTCATCGTGGTGGCAGCCGACGACGGCGTGATGCCGCAGACCCTCGAAGCCATCGATCACGCCAAGGCCGCCGATGTGCCGAT
The DNA here is from genome assembly GCA_963770555.1 of uncultured Acidobacteriaceae bacterium. GTDB lineage: Bacteria > Acidobacteriota > Terriglobia > Terriglobales > Acidobacteriaceae > Telmatobacter. Next base: position 601,044 of record CAVYQC010000004.1, on the reverse strand, counting down.
CATCGTGGCCGTGAATAAGATCGACAAGCCTGAGGCGAATCCGGAACGAGTAAAAAAACAGCTTGCCGACCGCGGCCTCATCCCCGAAGAGTGGGCGGGCGCCGGACAGGAAGGCACGGTCTTTGTTGAAGTCTCCGCCAAGAAGCGTCTCAATCTCGACCTGCTGCTTGAGATGATTTGCCTGGTCTCCGACATCAAGGCGCCCAAGGCGACGCCGGGCCGCAAAGCCGTGGGCTCGGTACTTGAAGCCAAGCTCGATCGCGGCCGCGGCGCCGTGGCCACTGTTCTGGTCCAGGACGGTACTCTCCGCCTGAGCGACAGCTACATCGTCGGCAACACCTTCGGCAAGGTCCGCGCCATGTTCGACGATCGCGGCCGCGCTCTCGAAGAGGCCGGCCCGTCGACGCCGGTCGAAGTGCTCGGCCTCGAATCCATGCCCGACTCCGGCGACACCTTCCTCGTCGTCGCCGATCGCGACAAGGCCAAGGGCATTGCGCAGTACCGCAAGATGAAGGAGCGCGAAGCGCAACTGGCCAAGAGCTCCCGTGTCTCGCTTGAGGGCCTCGCCGAGCAGATTCGCCAGGCCGGCGTCAAAGACCTGCCGCTCATCATCAAGGGCGACGTCACCGGATCGGTGGAAGTGCTGGCCGACTCGCTGGTCAAGATGTCCACCGAAAAGGTGCGCATCAAAGTCATTCACTCCGGCGTCGGCTCCATCACCGAGAGCGACGTGTTGCTGGCCACCGCGTCCAACGCCATCATTATCGGCTTCAATGTGCGGCCGGAGCGCAAAGCCGCCGAGCTGGCACAGCAGGAGAACGTCGAAATTCGCCTCCACTCCATCATCTACGAATTGGCGGACGAGATTCGCCTGGCGATGATGGGCCTGCTCGAGCCCGCCTTCAAGGAGAGCTACCTGGGCAAGGCCGAGGTGATTAATATATTCCGCATTCCCAAGGTGGGCACCATCGCCGGCTGCCGCGTGCAGGACGGAGTGATCCGCCGCGATGCGGAAATCAAGGTCATGCGCGGCGAAGAACAGGTGTTCAAAGGCAAGATCGGCTCGCTCAAGCGCTTCAAGGACGATGCCCGCGAAGTGACCAACGGCATGGAGTGCGGCATCGGTATCGCCAACTTCAGCGACCTGAAGGAAGGCGACCTCATCGAAGCCTTCTCGACGGAAAAAATCGCCGCCGACCTGGGCGCGCTGACCTCCGCCAAAGCATAGCTCTCATCCAAAACCAGGAAAAGAGTCCGCCTCTCCCATCGAGAGGCGGGCCGATTTCTCCCGATTCCCGCCTACAGCATTTCCGATCCTGCTCTTCACAGGAAGCACGTGGCAAAGTGGCATTTTCCTCAAGAAAATGCCACCTTCAATGCCGCCGAAATGTCAATAAGTGGATCGAAAATGCTCTAAAAATAAGTGAACAACTTGCCCCGGGTTACCGTCTTTGCGTATGTGCGGGGAGTCATGTTCTTTGATCCGGAGGGCATTTCAAGCCAGCAGCTTTGTGTGTTTCAGCCGGCGCCGAAACGGAGTGTGCAGGTCTTGACCATCGGCGAAGAAGCGGAATTTGCCGAACTGGTGCAGCGCCAATCGCGCTTCGTGTTCCGGGTCGCTTACGCTGTGCTGCTCAATCCCGCGGATGCCGAAGACGCAGTTCAGGAGACGTTCTTGAAGCTCTATCGCAATCGCGGCTGGCGCAACGTCGAGAACGAACGCGCGTTTCTTGCCCGCGTGGCGTGGCGGGTTGCCGTCGATCGCCGCCCGCGTCAGCCGCAAGCGTTGAGCCTTGAAAGTGACTCGGAGCGCGCGGCCGCGATTGAAAAGCCGTCGCCCGATCCCGGCCCCGAGAACACACTGCACCTCTCCGACCAGCAGGCGCGCATCCACGCCATGATCGACGCGCTTCCCGAGGAACTGCGCCTGCCGCTGGTTCTCTCCGCCTCGGATGATCTCAACTCCCGTGAAATTGCCCGAGTTCTCGGCATCCCCGAAGGCACCGTCCGCACGCGCCTGCAGCGGGCCCGCGACCTGCTTCGCCGAAAATTCGACGCGGCCGCAGGTTCGCATCTCCGCAATCCGCGGATAAAGGAGGCTCCCTATGCCTGAGCACGAAAATCGCGGTTTAGAGCCCGGCGCCGAATTTGACCTCCTGCTTCGCTCGTCGCTCCAGACCTATGCCGATCCCGGCCCGGAATCGGACCTGGCGCAGCGCGTTCTCGCCCGTGTCGCCGCCGAAGGCGAGCGCGGGCACACACAGCGGATGATTCGCTGGGCCGTGGCTCTGCCTCTCGCGGCATGTTTGATCGCTGTGATCGCGCTTCTCGCCTCAAAGCCCCTGCATCGCCCTGCAGACCGCGCCAATCAGGCGCGTGTCACGCCACCAGGGTCAACCGATGCCGGCCGGCGCACCCTGATTGCAAACTCGCCTTCCGTAATGGCCTGGCGCAACGACGTCGCTCGATCGCCGCGGCATCCGTCACGCGCTGCGGCCGCGCCCAGCGTCCAGCGCCTGCCCAAGCTCGACGTCTTTCCGGCTCCGCAGCCGCTCACTCCCCCGGAGCAGGCGCTCATCGCCTATGTTGCTCACGCACCGCAGGCGGAGCGCCAGTCTCTGATCGAGACCGAGCAGAAAATAAACGCGCCGCTTTCGATTGAAGCTCTCGAAATCAAGCCACTCGAACCGCCCGAACCTGGCGGAAATTAAGGAGAATTCCATGCACAGAACCACGATAGTCTGCATCCTTCTGCTCGCCACCGCGGGATTCGGAAACAAGGCGCTCGCTCAAGATCAATCCGGCGCCAAGCAGCCGCCGGGCATACAGGAGCCGGCGCCTCCCGAGCACTTCTTTCGCCTCGACTTCCTCGTCGAGGATCTGAGTGCGGAGGGAAAGGTCGTCAACAGCCGCAGCTACTCCACGACGATCTCAACAAGTGCACGCGGCACCATGTCCATCCGCTCCGGCTCCAAGATCCCCATCGTTACGGGATCGTACTCCGCCGGCGGGGATGCGAAAGGACCGTCTTCCTTGGTCAACACCCAATTCCAATACGAAGACGTGGGCGCGGACTTCGATATTCGCAATGCTCACGAAGTCTCGAGCCAACTCGCCTTCGACCTGACCGTGGCTCTCAGCAGCGTGGCAGCAGCGACTGATCCGAATCTCCATGAACCCGTCATTCGAGAGAATAAGTGGCAGGCTTCGGTTCTCATTCCCATCGGTAAACCGAGCAACGTCTTCAGTTCTGACGCTGTCGATAGCAAGGGCAGCACGCGCGTGCTGGTCACCGCTACGTCGATTCAATAAACCGGGCGCCCCATCCTCCCGCGGCTTCAACGCGGAAGGGTGGGAGACCTCAAATCCCAACCTGCCGCTTTGCCGAAAATTCCCGCGCTCCGGCGCACAATAGATGCATGTCCCACCTCGATCCAACTCGCCGTCACTCCGCTGCAGTGTCAGCCATGTCCCGGGTTCAAAGTGTCAGCCATGTCCCCGGTCCGTACCACCACCGCACCCCCCCACCCCCTCCCCTCAAAATTGGGTGCAATTCCACCGTCAACCTCCGCGCAACCCGTTGATTAGAAGCCGCTTGAAAAAATTACCTATTGCCGGAACAGTAAACAAAAGGGCTCGATTCTGCGCCGCTTTACGCACAAAATGACGGCCAAACCGCCAGATTCCTGCCCCATTTGCGCTCTCGTGGGCCCCAAGATCCGGCGCGGCAAGACACCAGCGCCGGCAGGCATCTGAATTCATCGCTGCTTCGTTCTCAACCCGCATTCGGGCGCTACAATCTCCACATCGCCGACCGCCGCCGCGACGGCCCAGGGAGAAGAAGAGAATGACCACCCATTCCTCGCACAAACCGCCCAAACCGCCGAAGCCTCCCAAACCTCCAACGCCTCCCAAGCCGCCCGCGCCTGCCGCCATCACTTACACGCTGGTCACTGAGCCCGACCAGGGACTTACGCAGATTTACAATCTCATCAACTCGGCCACAAAATCCATCGACATGACCATGTACGAGTTGACCGATGTGACTGTGACCGATGCAATGGCCAAGGCCGCTGCGGCCGGCATCGCCGTCCGCGTCATCCTCGACCAGAACAGCGAGAAGACCGCCAACACGCCGGCCTACAACTCTCTCCAGCAGAACAAAGTTTCCGTCCACTGGGCCAATCCGGCGTATGCCGTGACACACCAAAAGACCATCACCGTCGATCAGTCCACTTCGGCCATCATGACCCTCAACCTCACTCCGACTTACTATGCCACCAGCCGCGATTTCGCCGTCATCACCAACGATGCCGCCGACGTCGCCGCTATCGAAGCCACCTTCAACGCCGACTTTACGAATGCGGCCATCACACCGCCCACCGGCGATAATCTGGTCTGGAGCCCGACCAATTCTCTCGCCTCCCTCACCGCGCTCATCGACGGCGCTACGCAGTCACTGCTCATCTCGCAGGAGGAGTTCGATGAGAGCGCCATCCAATCCGCCCTGACGTCGGCGCTCAAGCGCGGCGTCTCCGTCACCCTGGTCCAGGAGAACCAGGATGCCAAATACACATCGACGCTGAACGCCCTCAAGAGCGCGGGGGCTAAGATTGCCGTCTACACTTCTTCGACCGGCTACTACATTCACGCCAAGACGGTCCTCGCCGACTACGGCACAGCCCAGGCCAAGCTCTTCGTCGGTTCAGAGAACTTCTCCACCGCCTCGCTCACCGAGAACCGCGAGCTCGGCCTCATCTTCTCCGACGCGGCCTGCATGACCGGCGTCTACACCGCCATTACCAAGGACTTCACCGGCGGCACGCCGTTTTAGCGTTCAGTCTCCGAAATTCGCTTCACGAACGGTGTAATCCTGAGCGAGCGCAGCGAGTCGAAGGATTTGCGTTTTCGCCAACCTCGCAATTCCCAACAGATATCGGGTCGACTTCGAAACTACTACGCGAGGACGGAACGCTGGCTACCGTATCGGAAAACGGGCAGTTCGAAGTCCAACTGCAAGGAAAGCGGGATGTCCCTCTCAATGAAGCTGGGAACTGCAAGCCTTCTCTCGGGCCTTGGCTCCATCGTTCCTTTGTTCTGGAGATCGGATCAGCCAATTGGCCTTATATTGACGGCAATCTCCTGCGTCTTGGGGTTTCTGGCCGCGCACCGAGGCAGCAAATGGTGGCTCGTCATTCCCTGCACGATCATGACTTTTCTTGCGTTTCTTCTTTATATCGGATTTCAAGCTTCGTGATCTCGAAGTGAACCGGCACCAGGGTACCTCCTCAACGCGTCCCCGGTGCCAGAATTCCTCCCGATTGCCGCTGATGGACACGGCGATCGCAAAGCAGCACACAAAGAGGAACGAATGAATTTCCGGGCTCGATTCAAACGAAGAGGCCTTACTCTGCCTTGCGTCCTTGCTTCACTCGCTCTGTTCGCCGGCGAGACGTCAGCAAGTTCGCAAACCGTCGACCTGTTTCCAACCAACTATGAGGCGCAATGGACGCGCGTCGCCATTCCGCCCACGCATCCCGTGAGCCAGATCGCGCAATGGCACATCGACGCAAGCAGGCGCGCGATCGTCTGCGACGGCAACGGCGGGCACGAGTGGCTGCGCTTCAACCGCGAACTGGGCAACTTCACCTTTCGCGTGAAGTGGCGCTTCACCCCGCTGCCCGGCACGCCGAAGTACAACAGCGGCGTCTTCTTCAGGAACAATGAGGACGGAACCATCTGGCACCAGGCGCAGACCGCGCTCGACGGCGGCTACCTCTTCGGCGAAACCCCCGTCGACGGAAAGCTGACCCGCTTCAACGAGCTCAAAAATATGAAAGAGAATCGCCTGCGCGCGCCGGGGCAATGGAATACCTACGACATCCGCTGCGTGGGCAAAACCTGCACCCTGGCGGTGAACGGCGAAGTGGTGAACACCGTCGAGACGGGTGTGGATAAAGGATACATCGGCCTCGAGTCGGAGGGTTATCGCATCGAGTTCAAAGATTTCAAGGTGCGCGAGCTGCCCTAAGTTATCCCAGGCAGCACTGCCGCAGGCCCGAAAAAAATGCCGCCGTTCCTGGGAACGGCGGCATGAATCGCGGCGGGAGTCGCCGGCGAAACCGTTCTTATTTTGTTGAAGCCATGTGCGTGTAATAGAACAGCACGTACGCCTTGATGTCGCCGCTCACTGTCGGCACGCCGAAGATCTTCACCGGAACGCCGGTCACCAGCTCCGCGCCCACTGTTTGAAGCGTGGCTGGGTTGCTGATGTCCTGCGGCGTGATCGTAATCACGTTGCCCTGCCGATCCACCTGGTAGACCAGAGTGGCGCTTCCGCTGGCCACATCCAGGTCAACCGTCATCGGCATGGCCGCCGCAGTGTTTGCCGCGGCAGTCACAGGAACAGGCACCGTGAATGCAAAGCTGTCGGTGCTCGAAGAGAACGCTGTCGAAACCAGCCCGAGCGGCGCCGGTGTGGGCATAAGTATTGTCCACATCGCCGACCACGTATCCGACGCGGCAGGATCGTTCCAGGTGGAGTTGCTCAACCCGACTGCCCGCAGCATTCCCACTTCGCCGCCGGCGTTCGCCGCACCCTGGGTTGCGCTCACAAAGTCGCCCACCGCGCTCGAGGTGTTGTCTTCCAGAGTCGGGAAGGTAAAGTCCCACCAGTAGAAGCCGTTGCTGTCCGGGTTGCCCTCCTGGTCTACAGTGGGGCCGGTAGCGTAGTTGATGGTGCCGCTATAGTCGTCCTTGGCGGCGCGAACTGCGGCATCCGCCATCGGGAAGGTCCGCGTGTAGTTGAAGTCGGTGGTGGTGGGCGAAGTGATGGTGCCGCCGTAACGCGCCACGTCGATTTCCACCGTCAGCGCAACCGGGGGCGTCGCCGTCGAAAGCGGATCGACGGTCACATTCACCTTGAATCCGCGCGCTACGTTAGGCAGGCCGCCGGTGGTCGTGCCGTCAAAGAACGCCGTGCCGGTTCCGATCACCGTATTCGAAGTCTTGAAGTAGAAATCCGTGTCCGGACCGATGGCGATATGCTTGGCTCCGCCGTCTTCCGTGGTCACCCACATGGTGTTGTTGTTGGTGTTCACATGCAGCACATGGCCTTCGGGATTCTGCCACACCTTGTCAAAGCTGCTGCTGGCCAGAATGCGCGTAGCCGTCAGCGTTCCATTCACCTGGTAATGCGCCGCGATGCGCACATAAAGGCCCGGCAGCTCCTTGGCGACGCTCGAAAAGTCGGTGATGGTGCTGCGGGTATTGCCGTTATCCAGATCGAGGAAGATGGTGCCGTTCGCCGCGTCGCAAAGAATGGGAATGGTATCCGTGCTCACCACGGCCGCCGTCTCCGGATTGGTGACCGGGCGTACGGCAAAGGCTTTGTTCACCATTAAGGTCGTGTTGTCGCTCGACACCGAGGCCACTTGTCCATAGAGATGCCGCAGCAGAATCTCGCTTAGATCGGGCCATGGACGATGCCGCACCGGCCCGTTGAAGTTCACCGCCCACATCGGGTTGGCCGCGTTCACCGGATCGTGCTCCACAATCAGCGCCGGATCCTGCAGATTGAACTCGAGATCGAGCGCGTTGCTGCTCGAGCTGGTGACGGTCAGCGGCGTCTTCAGGTTGATGTTCAGCGGAACCGTCATGCTCCCCGAGGATCCCTGCGCGCCTGTAATCGCAATCTGGCCGCACGGAACCGTCGTCCCAGCGGGAACGTCGAATCCGCTCTCGGGATCGGCGGAAGCGGTCAGCAGCATGTCGCATGAAGCTCCACTGTTGTTCGCGCTCAGCGTCAGGGTGGCGGAGGTGTAGGTGCCGGTAGGAATGGTGGCATTGCCGATAATTTCGCCAAGCTGATCGAGCTGCACAAGATTAATCATCGGAGCAGGTGAGGACGCGGCGTACACCGATACCGGGGTTCCACCCCCTTGCGGCGTCAGAGTGATGCCTAAGACCCTCACGCCGATGGTCGCCCAGTCGTCTGTGGCGTCATCGCTCAGTATCACGTTGACGGTGCCGGTCTGTTGCTGCGTAACCGGGGGTGTGGAGACGATGCTGCCGCCATTGCAACCTGCCAGCCAGAAAAGAGGCGCCGCCATCGCGGCCGTCAAACCTAACCGTGTTTTGCCGTTCATCTCGTGCTCCTTGTTCAAGCCAGCGGCAGCTCGAAGGCTCCCCGGCAGCTTGCGGTTCCGGTTGATTCTTGCGATCGCCTCGCTCTCGCATCGCCGGCGAGCGGCGCAGGCAATCTCGCTTATGCAATATCTTCGTCCGGCGGCCGGCGCGGCCGCTCGGAGTTCACACGGCCTCGACTTGACTCGGCCTGGTCTTCGAGAAGCGCAAGCCTTTGCGCAGCAAAGCGCACCTGGACGTGCGGCTCGAGTGAATTGATTCCCTGTGTCGAAATAACACGAGGGTGTGATGGAAGTTGCTCGGAGGTCCAACTTTTTTCGAAAACTCGTTACTTTGGTCCCGCAGCAGGACAAGTGACCGAAAGGACCCGATGTGAACGTCTCGTGAATGGCTGCAACCGGATGAGAAGCGGAGCCGGTCCTTGCGCCACGCGCGGCTACAGCGGGTAGCGCTCCAGCTCAATGCACTGCCGCGCCACGCTGCGGCCGAGGGCTACGCTGTCAGCGGGCGTAAAGCGCGCCAGCCTGCGCAGAATCGCGAGCTGCGTGCGCAGCGCATCGCCCTCGCCGCAGCCGGCGAGGATCCGCCGCGCGGAGTGCTCGGCGAGCGCCATCGTCTCCTCCGCCAGCAGGCCGGTCATAGCTGCGGCAGCCGCAGCCGAACTCCGGCCCGCGTCCGCCAGTTTTCGCGCCCGCAGCAGCGCCGACTCCAGTGCATAAATCTGGCTGATCATGTCGGCCAGGCCGGCCATGATCTCCTGCTGCTCCTCGAGGCCGGTCATGAACCGCTGGCTGGCGACTCCGGCGGCGAAGAGCGCCATCTTTCTTGCCGCGCCCAGCACTTCGGTTTCGTGCGCCAGCGGCTCGTCCGCCTGGCCCGCGGCCTCGAACGATGGCGGCTGCGTAACTTCGTCCATCACGCGCTGGATGGCCGGCAGCAGCGGCAGTTTCCCGTTCATGGCCTGCTTCATCAACCATCCGGTAATGATCAGACGGTTGATTTCGTTTGTGCCCTCGAAGATCCGGTTGATGCGGGCGTCGCGAAAGAACCGCTCGGCCGGATACTCCTCCACGTAACCGTAGCCGCCCATGGTGGCCACCAGCTCATCGGCCACCAGGGTAAGCATCTCTGACCCGTAGACTTTCAGGATCGAACACTCTACCGCGTACTCGCCGATGCACCTGGGAACGTCGTCCTTCGCATGGTCTGCGCGCGGCCCTGATTCCAGCCCGGCCAGCCGTGCGTCAATCAATCCCACGGTGCGGTAAGCCATGCTCTCTGCCGCATAAAGCCGCGCCGCGCTCGTCGAGATTTTTTGCTGGATCAAGCCGAATTCGGCGATAGGCTTACCGAAGGCGTGCCGCTCCTTGGCATAGCGGATCATATGCGCCAATGCGTGCCGGGCGCCGCCAATGCACGCCACACCCAATTTGAAGCGGCCCACATTGAGCACGTTGAATGCAATGTGATGGCCTTTGCCGGCTTCGCCGAGCAGGTTTTCTTTTGGAATTTTGCAATCTACAAGAACCAGGGGGCACGTCGATGAGCCGCGAATCCCGAGTTTGTGTTCTTCTGCGCCAACGCTCAGTCCCGGCGTCTCCCGCTCCACCAGGAATGCGGAGAATCTTTCGCCGTCGATCTTTGCGAATACCGTAAACAGCCCGGCGGTGCCGCAGTTGGTAATCCACTGCTTCTCGCCGTTCAGGATGTAGTGGGCGCCGTCGGCGGAAAGCGCCGCGCGCGTGCGGATGTTCATCGCATCCGACCCCGAGCTGGCTTCCGACAATCCGTACGCGCCGATCCACTCGCAGGTGGCCAGTTTCGGCAGATAACGCTGCTTCTGCTCTGCGGTTCCGTACCAAGCCAGCGGCAGCGTGGCGATTCCAATGTGTGCGCCGAATGCCGTGGAAAAGCTGGCCAGCACGGAAAGATGGTCGGTGATCAAAGTGGAGGTGGTCCTGTCCATGCCCATCCCGCCGTACTGTTCGGGAATATCGACGGCAGTGAAGCCCAACTCGGCGGCTTTGCGCAGCAGCGCCGCCATCGCTCCCGGCTCCTTGGCCTCGATGGCCGCGACCACCGGCAGAATCTCGTCCCGTGCAAAGCGCGCGGCCGTAGCGGCGATCTGGCGCTGCTCTTCGTTCAGGTCTTCCGGAGTAAAGATTTCAGAGGGCGAGCGCGTTTCGAGCAAAAAGCTGCCGCCGGGGGCGGCGAGAACGGGGGATGCGGCGAGCATAGACATGGCGGAGACGTTTTCCAACTTCGAATCCAAGGTACGTCAGTCTGGCGCGGAAGAGCAACCAGCGGTCAACCGAGCGGGCCGGCGCCGTTCTCTTAAAGCTTGGATGGCTGATGGACTGCTCGCGTTCCCGTTTGTGACGCGATTCAAGCCGAAAGCGTTTCCGGCGCGGTTGGCCATGACGGGATCGGCCGTGTGCCCCGGTCCGGACCAGGGCCGTGCGTCAACCCTCTTCCACCCCATCGCGTACAATTTTATTAGCCCCACCGTGGAGGCTTGCCCTGTTCGCCGCGCTCGTGACCGCTCTCGATCCCGCTGCCCACCTGCACGAAGGACTGTTGCCGCAAGCGGCCGCATTTCTATTGTTTGCGCCCCAAAGTGGACTGCGCCATTACCTCAAAATGCAGTACGCCGACCAGACCTTCAAGGGCCTTTACCACTGGAATCTCTTCGACGCGTCGCTGCTGATTCCTTATTTCGCGGTCATGATCGTGCTGGCCCTTTACGGGATCCATCGCTACACGATGTGCTACCAGTACTTCAAGTACCGCCGTAACTACAAACCCGACCCGCCGCGCCGCTTCGACGAACTGCCGCAGGTGACCATTCAACTGCCCATCTTTAACGAGCAATTCGTCATCGACCGGCTGATCGAGGCGGTCTGCTCCATGGAATACCCGTGCGAGAAGCTTGAAATCCAGGTGCTGGACGACTCGACCGACGAGACCACGGAGGTAGCGGCCGGAATTGTCGAGCGCTATGCGGCGCTGGGCCATCCGATTGTCTATATTCACCGCACCAACCGGCACGGCTTCAAGGCCGGCGCACTCGATGCCGGCCTGAAAGTGGCCAAGGGCGAGTTGGTGGCCATCTTCGACGCCGATTTCGTTCCCCCGGCCGACTGGCTGATGAAGGTGATCCATCATTTTGCCGAGCCCGAGATCGGCATGGTGCAAACCCGCTGGACGCACCTGAACCGCGACTACAGCATGTTGACCCAGATCGAAGCCATCCTGCTCGACGGGCACTTCGTGCTGGAACACGGCGCGCGGGTCCGCTCCGGCGAGTTCTTCAACTTCAACGGCACCGCCGGCATGTGGCGCCGCGAAGCCATCTCCGACGGCGGCGGCTGGCAGCACGACACGCTCACTGAAGACACCGACCTGAGCTACCGCTCGCAGATGGCCGGATGGAAGTTCAAGTACCTGCCCGAGGTCGAGTGCCCGTCCGAGCTTCCCATCGAGATGACAGCGTTCAAAACTCAGCAGGCGCGCTGGGCCAAGGGACTCATCCAGACCAGCATCAAGGTGCTGCCCATGGTGTTCCGTTCGCACACCTCGCGGCGCAATAAAATTGAGGCGGTCTACCACCTGACCGCCAACATGAGCTATCCGCTGATGGTGGTCATGTCCGCGCTACTGATTCCGGCCATGATCTGCCGCTTCTACCAGGGCTGGTTCCAGATGCTGCTCATCGACGTGCCGCTGTTTACCGCGTCTACATTTTCGATTGCCGTGTTTTACCTGATGAGCGAGCGCGAGCTCTATCCCAAGACCTGGAAGAAAACATTTTACTATCTGCCCTTTCTCATGGCCCTGGGCATCGGGCTTACGGTCACCAACACCAAGGCGGTGATGGAGGCGCTGTTCGGCATCAAGAGCGCCTTCGTGCGCACGCCCAAGTACCGCGTGGCGCAGAAGGGCCAAAGATCGCAGGCCGCCAAGTATCGCAAGCGGCTCAAGCTGGCGCCGTGGATCGAGCTGCTGCTGGGCTGTTACTTTGCGCTGGCCATCGTTTACACCTTCTCGAATCACAATTACTTCACCGCGCCGTTTCTGATCCTGTTTGTTATCGGCTATTGGTACACGGGGCTGATGAGCCTGCTGCAAGGGCGGTTCGAGCGCTGGCGGTCAGGCGGCGCGAGCCAGGAAGAGTCGAGCCCGAAGCCGTACCCGGTGGGGGTGTGAGCTGAACCATGGATGAGCCGGCCCGCGAGCCAAGAGTTTTGTGGGATCCTCGAAAAGCGCGAGTGAATCTTCGCAAACATGAGATTTCCTTTGAATAAGCCGCAACGGTTTTGAAGGACTGGCCGTCAGTGACGAGGCCGGACCCGGATCACTCTGCCTTGGAGCGCAGATTTCTCACGCTTGGGCTATCATGCAATCAAAGGCTGGTGCTTGTAGCCCATACGGAAGACAACGACGAGATACGAATCATTAGCGCAAGGTTGCCTACGCGGAGAGAACGAGATGCCTGCGAAAACAGCTGAACCGGCAAGATTCAAGGACACAATGCGCCCTGAGTACGACATGCGTGGGGGTTCCCGGGGAAAGTATGCGCGCCTGTTCAAGAGGGATGTGGTCATGGTGACGCTTGCTCCCGACGTGGCAGCCGCCTTCCCCGATGCGGATGCCGTGAACGATGCGTTGCGTATCCTGCTTAAGGCCGCAAAGAAGGCGGCTCCGGCAGCGTAACTAAGGCGCTGAGAGGCATGCTTTGCAACCCAGCTCAAACAGCTTGCCGCTTTACTTTGTGCCTCTCTTCTTCTGTTTTTTCGTGGCCGTGTGGGGCTTCGCCTCCTTTGTTATCGCTGTCGTGAGCGGCTGGTTCGCATTATCCGGGCGTTTCAGATGGGAATCCAACCCATCCAGTCCGGCGAAGAGCGCAGGTCCCTTTTTCTATACGGTTTACATGCGCTTCGCCTGCCACTACAGCAGCGTGATTCGCGTGACCGCCGCCGAAGACGCACTCTATCTCTCCGTGCTGATTCTGTTTCGAATCGGTCATCCTCCGCTGCGCATCCCCTGGAACGAAATCAGGATGCGCAGAGCAAAATACTTGTGGCTTTGGCCTGTGGTTCTTCTAACGCTTGGCAACGAAGAGCAGATTCCCATGCGCATCCCTGAGCGCATGGCCCGCAACCTGGGAATCCTGGAGCGCATTCCCGTCGAAGCGTAGTCGCGCCGACCCAAGCGGCACGCGCAAACTTCGGTGCTATAGGCCGATCGACCGGCCCCTCTTGCCCGCTCCGCTACAATAGAACGAAGCGCCTGCCGACCAGGGATCGGAATCCCAGAGTCCGCCAGGCGCGTCAGACTCTTATGCTGGCTCAAACCCTACCGGAAGCCCTCACCTTCGACGACGTGTTACTGGTGCCCGCGTACAGCGACGTGGTGCCCATCCAGGTGAGCACGCAGACGCAGCTCACCCGCAACATCGCGCTCAATACGCCGCTGATCTCCTCGGCCATGGACACCGTGACCGAGTCGCGTATGGCCATTGCCATGGCGCAGCAGGGCGGCATTGGCATCGTGCATCGCAATCTCTCCATCGCCGACCAGGCCGGCGAGGTGGACAAGGTAAAGCGCTCGGAGAGCGGCATGATCGTGGACCCGGTGACCATCGGCCCCGACCAGTTGATCGCCGATGCGCTCGAAGTGATGCGGCGCTACAAGATTTCCGGCGTGCCGGTAACTCAGGGCAAGCGCCTGGTGGGCATTCTCACCAACCGCGACCTGCGCTTCGAGACCCGCACCGATATTCCCGTGGGCGACGTGATGACCAAGGACGACCTGATCACTGTCCCGGTCGGCACCACGCTCGAAGAGGCGGAGCTGATCCTGCACAAGCATCGCGTGGAAAAGCTGCTGGTGGTCAACGACCAGTACGAGCTGAAGGGCCTGATCACCGTCAAAGACATCCAGAAGAAATTGAAGTACCCGAACGCCAGCAAAGACGACCAGGGCCGGCTGCGCGTGGGCGGAGCGATCGGAGCCACCGGAGACTTTCTGGAACGCGCGGCCGAGCTGGTCCGCGCCCGCGTGGACGTGCTGGCGATCGACTCGGCGCACGGGCATTCCACGCGCGTGCTGGATGCGGTGCGCGAAGCGAAGAAGCGCTATCCCGGCGTGGCGCTGCTGGCCGGCAACGTGGCTACGTACGACGGCGCGCTGGCGTTGATCGACGCCGGTGCGGACGCCATCAAGGTCGGCATCGGTCCAGGCTCCATCTGCACTACGCGCATGGTCACCGGCGCCGGAATGCCGCAGATCACGGCCATTGCCGAGGCCTTCCGCGCCGCACGCGAGCACGGCATTCCCGTCATCGCCGACGGCGGCATCAAGTACTCCGGCGAGGTCACCAAGGCCATTGCCGCCGGCGCCAGTTCGGTGATGATCGGCTCACTGTTTGCGGGCGTGGACGAAAGCCCCGGCGAGACCATTCTTTACCAGGGGCGCAGCTTCAAGACTTATCGCGGCATGGGCTCGCTGAGCGCCATGAGCCAGGGTTCCGGCGAACGCTACTTCCAGTCCAGCGCCGACCTGGTCGACGTCGAACCAACCGAAGGCGTCGTGCAGCGCGAGCGCGCCAACCAGAACCGGCTGGCCAAATACGTTCCCGAGGGCATTGAAGGGCGCGTGCCTTACCGCGGCCCGCTCGAATCCATGGTCTTCCAGTTGGTTGGCGGCCTGCGCTCAGGGATGGGCTACCTGGGTTGCGGATCGATCCGGGAGCTGCAGGAGAAGGCGCAATTCGTGCGCATCTCCGGCGCCGGCCTGCGCGAAAGCCATGTCCACGACGTCATCATCACCCGCGAGGCGCCCAACTACCATGTCGAATAGCGCCCGCGGGCTCAAGTTCTGGACCAGCGCATGGCTGCCGGTGGCGGTGGCCATCGCACTGGTTGCGATTGAATCCACGGCGTTTTTTGGTGCCGACCGCACCAGCCCGCCGCTGCGCCACATCTGGGAGTGGCTCTTCGGGCCGATCAGTGAGGGCCGCTGGCACTACATTCACCTGGCAATCCGCAAGTCCGGGCATTTTTTGGGATTTGGTTTCGTCGGCCTTACCTGGCTGCGCGCCTGGTGGATCACGCTGCCGCGGGCTCCGTTCCTGCGCGTGGAGATGTTAGCGTTTCTGGGAACTGCGCTGGTGGCCTGCGGCGACGAGTACCATCAGAGCTTCCTGCCCAACCGGACATCCTCTCCGCGCGATGTGCTGCTGGATTGCATAGGCGCGCTGGTGACGATGAGCGTGGTGTATTTGATCATCCGTCAGAAATCGCCGGAAAAGCTGGCGCGAGCTGCGTAATTAAAATATACGGGCGCATCCCCGATTGCAGAGACGCGCCCGCTTACCATTCAAGCAAAGATCCGGCTTCGATCGAAGAGCCGCTTACGCGGCCTCCTCGCCGCCTTCGCCTTCTTCTTTCTTGGCTTCTTCCAACTGCTTTTCGAGCTCGGCGCGCTTCTTGGCCTTGATGTCGGCGCGCTTCTGGCGCTTGACTTCGAGCTGCTTCTCGGCGCCCAGCAACTCGATGAACGCCTTTTCGGCGCCGTCGCCCTGCTGAAATCCGGTGCGCACGATGCGCAGATAGCCGCCCTGGCGGTCGCCGTAACGCGGCGCAACCGTGTCAAAGAGCCGCTTGACCGCCTTATCGGTCTGGAGAAAGCTGAGCGCCTGGCGGCGCGAGTGCAGATCGCCCTTCTTGCCCAGGGTAATCATCTTTTCGACGTGCGGACGAACCGCCTTGGCCTTGGCTATGGTCGTCTCCACGCGATCCTCTTGAATGACAGACGTGACCAGGTTGCGCAAAAGGGCGCGCCGATGGCTGGTATTGCGTCCGAGCTTGAATCCTGCATTGCGATGGCGCATTTTTAGCTCCTAGCTCCTAGCTTCTAGCTCCTAGCTCCTAGCTTCTAGCTCGATTGTCGCGAAATCGTCAATGCGGTGTTCGCACCACAAAGCTAGAATCGAGTAACTATTTGAAATCTCGACTTACATCCAACTTCTAGCGGCTAGCCCGTTGCTCGCGGCATAGAACCAATGCAGTAGGTTCCAACATGCTCAAGCTAGGAGCTAGTAGCTAGAAGCTGGTAGCTGTCTATTAAAAGTTCTCGGTTTCGGTGGGCAACTGCAGGTCCACCGAATCGAGCGGCTCGTCTTCGTCGTCGTAGCGGCCGTAGCTCGCAGCGAGCGCCGTCGCCGGCGGAATGCTGGTGGGCCCAGGGACCGCGTTGCCCTGCTCGTCGATCTTCATGCCCAGCGACAGACCCATCTGCGCCAGGATTTCCTTGATCTCGTTCAGGCTCTTGCGGCCGAAGTTCTTGGTCTTCAGCATCTCGGCTTCGGTCTTCTGCACCAGCTCGCCAATGGTCTGAATGTTGGCGTTCTTGAGGCAGTTGTAACTGCGCACCGAAAGCTCGAGCTCTTCCACGCTTCGATTGAGATTGTCGTTGCGAAGCAGGATGCGGCCTTCTTCGCCGCGCGCCTCGGCTTCGATTTCCTCCTCGAAGTTGATGAAGATGTTCATGTGGTCCTTGAGCAGCTTGGCGGCCAGGCCCACGGCGTCCGCCGGAAGCACGGCGCCGTTGGTCCACACTTCGAGCGTCAGCTTGTCGTAGTCGGTGATCTGGCCCAGGCGGGCCGCATCGACGACATAATTCACGCGGCGCACCGGCGAGTGGACCGAATCGACGGGAATGAAGCCCAATCCCAGGTCGGCGTCGAAGTTCTTGTCGGCGGAGACATAACCGCGTCCGCGCTTGAGGCGCATCTCCATATCCAGCTTTCCGCCCTCGGAGAGCGTAGCCAGATACACGGTTTTATCCAGGATCTCCACGTCGCCGTCGGCCTCGATCATGCCTGAGGTGACGACGCCGGGCTGGTCGGCGCGCAGATAGAGCGCCTTAGGACCCTCGCCCGCGAGCTTGAAGGGAACTTGCTTCAGGTTCAGGATGATGTCGGTGGCGTCTTCGACCACGCCGGTGATCGACTGGAATTCGTGCAGCACACCTTCGATGCGGATGGCGGTGACGGCCGCTCCCTCAATGGAGCTGAGCAGCGTGCGCCGCAGGGCGTTGCCGATGGTGGTGCCGAAGCCCCGCTCAAATGGCTGGGCGCTGAACTTGCCGTATGTGTCGCTGAGCGTCTCGGCATCGACTGCCAGGCGCTTCGGTTTCTGAAATCCTCTCCACAGCATATTCGTCTCTTTTCCCGCGCGGCGTGTACGTCGCGATGCATTTTGCGGCGGCCGCGCAAGTTCTCCTTGTTTTTGAAATGCAGCTTTCAGCTTTCAGCCCTCAGCTTTCAGCCTTTTCTAGCAGAAACCCGCGAAAGTGGCGTCTCCGAAGAAGAAGCTGAGAGCTGATAGCTGAAGGCTGATACCTGTTACTTCGAGTACAATTCGACGATCAACTGCTCGTTGATCGGCAGGTTGACATCCTTGCGTTTGGGCAAAGTGAGCACGCGGCCGGATAGATTGTCGAAGTTCGCTTCCAGCCATGTGGGCACCGGGTTCTGCGCGGCGTAGCGCGCAGCCTGTTCCACAATCGTCAGCTTCTTGGCGCTGTCGCGGATGGCGATCTCGTCGCCCGCGTTCACCTGGTATGAGGGGATATTGACTTTGCGCCCGTTCACGGTCACGTGACCGTGACGAACCACCTGCCGGGCCTGGCGGCGCGAGATGGCAAAGCCGAGCCGGAAGGCCACGTTGTCCAGCCGCCGCTCCAGTTGCTGAATGAGCAGTTCGCCGGTCACGCCGGTAGCGCGGTTGGCCTTCTCGTAGTATTCGCGGAACTGGCCTTCGAGCGTAAAGTACATGCGTTTGGCCTTCTGTTTCTCGTGCAGTTGCAGGCCGTAGCCCACAATCTTGGCCTTGCGGTCTTTGCCGTGCTGGCCGGGCGGGAAGTTGCGCTTCTCGATCGGGCAACGGTCGGAAAGGCACTTGGTGCCTTTCAAAAATAGCTTGGTGCCTTCGCGGCGGCAAAGGCGGCAGACTGCTCCGGTATAACGTGCCATTTCCTCTCCTGACTTCGGATGACGGCCGGTTTACGCGCGGTGCGCTTCGTCCCGGCCCATTGCAGAGGTCAGGGGTCAGAGATCAGAGATCAGTTTTGTCCCTGCTCGGGAGAATTCTGAAGTCTGAAAGCGGACACCCCGCTCTTTGAACTGCTATTTCAGAAACAAGAGGAAGAAATCAGCAGATATTGGCCGCGCGAACCGGACTGATCTCTGATCTCTGACCCCTGATCTCTGTCTTACACGCGGCGTCTTTTCGGCGGCCGGCAGCCGTTGTGCGGCACCGGCGTCACGTCGCGGATGGAGCGCACTTCGATGCCCGCGGCAGCCAGGGCGCGAATGGCCGACTCGCGTCCCGAGCCCGGCCCGGCAACCCGCACGTCCACGGCGCGCAGGCCGTGATCGCGGGCCATGCTTGCGGCGTTGGAAGCGGCCTGCTGCGCCGCGAAAGGCGTGCCCTTGCGAGAACCGCGGAAACCCAGCGAACCCGAGCTCTTCCAGCTCAGCGTGTTGCCCACCTGGTCGGTGATGGTGACGATGGTGTTGTTGAACGAGGCTTGAATATGCGCAACTCCGAACGGCACATTCTTGCGTTCGCGCTTCTTGAATTTCTTGTTCTTGCCAGCCTTGCCGGTTCCGGCTTTCTGCTCTGGTTTCGCCATTAGGTCTTCGCCGTCGCTTTCTTTTTGCCGGCAATGGTGCCCTTGCGCGGGCCTTTCCGGGTGCGGGCATTGGTGTGGGTGCGCTGGCCGCGCACCGGCAGCGACCGCCGGTGACGGCTGCCACGGTAGCTCTGGATGTCGATGAGGCGCTTGATGTGCATCGAAACGTCCTTGCGCAGGTCGCCTTCGACGTCGCCCTCGTCCTCAATCACCTGGCGGATGCGGTTTACCTCTTCCTCGCCCAGGTCCTGGACCTTCTTGAAGGCATCCACATTCGCCTTCTCCAGGATTTTAAGGGCGCGCGGATTGCCGATCCCGAAGATATAGGTCAGCGCGATACGTGCCTGCTTGTTGCGGGGCAGATCGACGCCAGCAATACGTGCCATTTGAATTCCTCTTGAACTTCAGGTTGTGTGCCTCCGGCCTCAACCGGCTCGCACGGGTTACGCGGAATGCTTCCAGAGGTTCATCGCAAGCCTTGACTCCAGCTAACTAGCCTCTTGGCCAGGGGTCAGAGATCAGGGATCAGGGCAGGGGTCAGCTTCATGGTGCCGCAATCAGCAGCCTCAAGTTTTTCTTAGTCCCTAGTCCCTACGTCCCTTAGTCCCCTCCGTGGAAGTTTCCTTCGTGCCAGGCCTTGCTTATCCCTGGCGCTGCTTGTGCTTTGCGTTCTCGCAGATCACACGCACCACGCCGCGGCGCGTAATGACCTTGCACTTGACGCAAATCTTCTTTACCGATGCCCGGACCTTCATGATTGCTGCCCTTCTCCGTACAGATTTTCCCAGGGGCTCAAGCCCCCTCCGTTATAGCCCGTCGTCCGGCACGACTAAAGTCATGCCCTGTTGCCAGGCCGCGCAAATACAAGACCGGGCAAAACCCGCTTCCTGACCGGCAGTCGTTCGCCGTTCACAGAACACTGACCACTGACAACCAGGCACTGTCCACTGCTCACTTATAGCGGTACACAATCCGTCCGCGATTCAGGTCGTAGGGGCTCAATTCCACCGCCACGCGGTCGCCCGGGAGGATGCGGATGAAGTTTTTCCGCATTCTGCCCGAAACATGGGCCAACACCTCATGGTTCGTCTCCAGCTTGACCTTGAACATGGCATTAGGCAAGGTCTCGACCACCGTCGCCATCACCTCAATCGCGTCTTCCTTCGACAAACTGTGTCCAGTTCCGCCGGTTCCTTCTCGCATCCCGGCCAGTTATGGCATCTTCAGGCTTGCGGCCCAAAGGTGCATCCCCTTGCGCGTGCTACTCGGTCAAAATCCTTGCACCGCTGGCCGTGACGGCCACTGTGTGCTCAAAATGAGCACTCATGCTTCCGTCGGCGGCCACCGCCGTCCAGCCATCGGCCAGCACCTGCACATCCGGTCTGCCGGCGTTCACCATGGGCTCGATGGCGATCACCATTCCCGGCTTCAGCTTCATTCCCCGGCCCGCTTGGCCGAAGTTCGGCACCTGCGGATCTTCGTGCATGTGAACCCCGATGCCGTGGCCCACAAAATCCCTTACCACCGAAAAGCCCCCGCCCTCGACCACGCCCTGCACGGCAGCGCCTACATCGCCAAGGGTTGCGCCGGGCCGAACCGCCGCAATGCCTGCCTTCAGCGACTCCTCGGTTACCTGCAGCAGCCGCGCCGCGTCAGGGTTGATGGAGCCCACCGGAACCGTAATAGCCGCGTCCCCGTAGTAGCCGTCCGCCACCACGCCAAAGTCTACCGAAACAATGTCGCCTTCCTTGAGCACCCGCTTCGGCGACGGAATTCCGTGAACCACCTCGCTGTTGACCGAGGTGCACAGGACGCAGGGGAACCCGTGATATCCCTTGAAGGCAGCCTTTACGCCCAGCTTGGCCACCCGCGCCTCGGCAGCCTGTTCCAGATCGTAGGTGGTGGCGCCCGGCTTGACCTTGCTGCGCACCAGTTCCAGCACCTCGCGAACCATCTGGCCCGCACGGCGCATCTTTTCGATCTCCTGGGACGACTTCAGTACGACGGCCACCAAAACCCAGCTTTCAGTGTTCGGCGATCAGTTTCGTCCTACTGCGACCCGCAGCCGCGACTGATTCCCGAGTCCCGCTCACTTCGAGTCGCCGTCTTCAGCACGCAGGGGTAGTTGATGCCGATCGCTTAGGCAAATTCGACTGACCACTGATCACCGTCCGCTGACAACTCCTCATAACGCACAAACCCGCCGCTCGGCAGCCCTTACTGGCGCAACCGTTCCACGGCGGCGACTATTCCGGCTGCGATCACCGCGATCGGCCGGTCTCCATCCACTTCCGCGAATCGTCCCTGAACCCGGTAATGCTCGACAACAGGCGCGGTGAGGGCCGAGTAAGCGCGCATGCGCTCCTTGAAAACCTCTTCCGTGTCGTCGGCTCGCTGGGTGAGCGCTGCGCCCTCTATGTCGCAGAATCCATCCTTTTTCGGCGGATTCACATAGATGTTGTAGATGCTCTGACAGACAGGGCAATTCCTGCGCCCGGTAATCCGGCGCAATAACTGATTATAGTTCACTTGGATGCTGACGGCAACCACCGGCAGCGCCTCGGCCTGGGCCGCGAGCCGCCCATCCAGCCAGCAGGCCTGCCCAAGGGTCCGCGGAAAGCCGTCCAGAATGTAACCGTTGACCGTGTCCGGCGCGAGCAGCCGCACGGCCACCATCTCGTTGACCAGGGAATCGGGCACCAGCTCCCCGCGTCCCATGATTTCCTTGGCGGTGCGGCCCAGCACGGTACCCTGGGCCACGTTGGCGCGCAACAGGTCCCCGGTGGAGATCTGCGGAATACCCCACAGCTTCACCAGTTCCTTGGCCTGGGTTCCCTTGCCCGAGCCCGGCGCGCCTAGTAAAAGGATCGGGCCGGGAAGAGTCTTGCGAACTGCTTCCCGGCCCTGTTCGATCTCAGTCATAAGTGCAGACATTACCAGGTTTTCCTTCCGCGTATACGACCGGAGCGCGGGGAAAAGCCGTCATAATGACGCATGATCAGCTGCGATTCGATCTGGTTGACCGTGTCCATGGCCACACCCACAACAATGAGCAGAGAGGTGCCGCCAAAGTAGAAGTTGACCCCCATCCCGTGGATGGCCCAGTTGGGCAGATTCTCAAAGACCCTGCCGACCAGCCAGATCTTGTCGAAACGAATGCCGGAGATCAGGAACGTAGGCACCAGCTGAACCACAATCAGATACAACGCCCCGACCAGCGTAATACGGGTCAAGATATCGTTGATAAAGTCCGAGGTGCGCTTGCCGGGCCGGATTCCGGGAATGAACGAGCCGGATTTGCGGAAGTTGTCGGCAATGTCGTCCGGCTTCATGACGATCGAGACATAGAAATAGGCAAAGAAGATGATGCCCAGCATGCTCAGGAGCTCATACCAGGGGTAGCCGGGCGTGAGTGCCTGCATGATCGGCTGCAGGAGTTTCGAGTTCTGCACCCACTCCACCTGGCCGAAGAGCATGGGCGCGGAGAGAATCGAGCTGGCGAAGATGATCGGCATTACGCCGCCGGAGTTCACCTTGAGCGGCAGGTGGCTTGAGGAGCCGCCCATCATGCGCCGGCCCACGATGCGCCGCGCGCTCTGGATGGGAATGCGCCGCTCCGCCCGTTCCACAAAGACGATGAACGCCACCACCAGCGCCATGCCCGCCACCAGCAGCAGCACCACCAGGAAGCTCATGGAGCCCCAGGCGTCGGTCTGAACCTTCTGCACCAGGTCACCCACGCCGCGCGGCAACCCGGCCACGATGCCGGCGAAGATGAGCAGGCTCATTCCGTTGCCGATGCCGCGATCGGTGATCTGCTCGCCCAGCCACATGATGAACGTGGTTCCTGCCGTGAGAGTGAGCACGGTCATGAGCGTGAAGCCGATTCCGGGATTGAGCACCAGCCCCTGGCGGGTGAGAATTGCCGCGATGCCGATGGATTGAAGCACGCCCAGGATCACGGTCATGTAGCGGGTCCACTGCGTGATCTTCCGCCGGCCCAGTTCGCCTTCCTTCTGGATGCGCGCCAGCGGCTCATAGACCACGGTGAGGAGCTGGAAGATGATCGAGGCGGTGATGTAGGGCATGATGCCCAGCGCAAAAATCGTCATGCGCCGCAGGTTGCCGCCGCCGAACAGGTCCATCAGTCCCAGCGCCGACCCGTTCTGCGAGTTGAACAGGAGCGCCAGTTGCTGGGTGTTCACGCCCGGCGTGGGAATGAATGCGCCCAGCCGGTAGACGGCCAGAATGCCCAGCGTGAAGAACACCCGCTTGCGCAGGTCGGGAATCCGGAAGATATTGAGAAACTTCTCAATCATGGTTGATTATCCGCTTCAGGCGTCAGGCGCCAATCGAATCATTTGCTGGTTCCATCTTAGAGCATCTTCCGATTCTGAATCAGGGTACAGAAATCCGGAAGAAGCCGCCTATGAGGCCCGTCACACTTCAAAAGATGCGTCTGCCCAGGTCCCAAAACCGGAAACCTGGGCAGATCACCCTCCAAGATCAAAAATCCTCGGGCGCCCGAGGCCCCGATTTTGAAAGCTGGAAAGCTGCAACCCGAATTCAATTCGCGGGCGCCCCAGGAGAATCGCGTTCCAGCCTTGGCGCCTGACCTGGGAAAGCACCGGCCCTAAGCCGCCGCCGGCTCTCCAGCCACCAGGGCTTTGCCGCCGGCTTTTTCAATCTTCTCGGCTGCCGACTTGGAAAACTTGTGCGCGTGGATGGTGACGGCCGTCGTCAGCTCGCCCGAACCGAGAATCTTGATCAGTGCCTTCTTGCTGGAGGCCAGACCGAGCCTGCGATAGTCCTCCAGGCCGATCTCGGCAACCCCAAGTTCAGCGATCCGGTCCAGATTCACGATCGTGTACTCGGTGCGGAAGATGTTCGTAAAGCCGCGCTTGGGCAGGCGGCGGTGCAGCGGCATCTGGCCGCCCTCAAAGCCGCGCATCAGGCTCGATCCGGAGCGCGAGCCCTGGCCCTTGTGTCCTCGGGTCGACGTCTTACCCATCCCGGAGCCCATGCCCCGGCCCACGCGCTTGCGCCCGGTATTGGCCTTCTTGGGCGCGCGCAGATTCGATAGATTCCTTGCCATGATGTCCTCGCTAATAGCGCCGGCCGGATTGACTCCGCCGACTCGCGTTGTGATACAGGGATCAGAGATCGGGGATCAGTTTCATCGTGCGGATGCCCGCTGGCTCGACGACTCCCTGTTCCCTGGTCCCAATTCCCTAGCTTTCCAGGATCCGGACCAGGTGCGGAATGGTCTTTACCATGCCGCGGATGGATTCCGTGTCTTCGCGCTCGACGACCTGGTTGAGCCGCGTAAAGCCCAGCCCCTTCACCACTGCCTTGTGCTTGAACGGCGTGGAGTTTTTCGAGCGGTAGTACTGAATGCGAATCTTCTTGGTCACCGCCATGGCTTACATCTCCTCCACGGTTTTGCCGCGCATGGTCGCCACCTCGGCGCGGTCGCGCAACTGCACCAGCGCGTCGAAGGTCGCCTTGACCACGTTATGCGGGTTGGGCGAGCCAAGGCTCTTGGTCAGCACGTTCTGCACCCCGGCCGAAGTCATCACCGCGCGCACCGCGCCGCCGGCAATCACGCCCGTTCCCTCAGGAGCCGGCTTCAACAGCACCTGGCCCGAGCCGAAGCGGCCCAGCACCTGGTGCGGTATCGTCGTCTCGGTCAGGTTTACGCGCACCAGGTTCTTCTTGGCCGACTCGATCCCCTTGCGAATCGCCTGCGGGACCTCCTTGGCCTTGCCCGAACCGTAGCCCACCACGCCCGAAGCGGCGTCGCCCACCACCACCAGCGCGGCAAACGACATGTTCTTGCCGCCCTTGACCACCTTGGTCACGCGATTGATGGCCACTACCTGGTCCTTCAGGTTGTACTGGTTGGCATCGAGTTTCTTCTTCAACATCGTCATTGCTCTCTCGTTTTCTGAGCTTTCAGCTTTCAGCTCTCAGCTTTCAGTTCATCCTGCTTGAAGCAAACCCGTCAACTCAGCACGCTGAAGCTGAGAGCTGACGGCTGAAAGCCGCCTTCAGAATTCCAGCCCCGCTTCGCGCGCCGCCTCGGCCAGGGCCTTGATGCGGCCATGATAAAGATACCCGCCGCGATCGAAGACCACCCGCTTGATCCCCTGGGCCACCGCCTTCTCGGCCACCGCCTTGCCAATCTCCTTGGCCGAGGCCACGTTGCCGCCGGTCTTGAGCTTGAGGCTCAGCGTGGATGAGGACACCAGCGTCTCGCCCTTCTGGTCGTCGATCACCTGCGCGTAAATGTGATTGAGCGAGCGGTACACGTTCAGCCGCGGCCGCTCCGCGGTGCCCGCAAGCTTGGCGCGGATGCGCGCGTGAATGCGCTGGCGGATTGCATTTCTCTTGTTCTGCGTAATCATGTGTCTCTCTCACCTATCGGCGGAGCCGCCGTGCGGCCCCGTTCGGTTGTAAAGCAGCTTTTAGCTGCTAGCTCTCAGCTTCTAGCTCATCTCGCTTCAACCAGCGCCATCAACTTCGCACGAAAAAGCTAATGGCTAGAAGCTAGCGGCTAGAAGCTGTCTTACTTCGCTCCCGTCTTGCCGGCCTTCTTCTTCAGGCGCTCATCGGAGTAGCGCACGCCCTTGTTCTTGTAGGGGTCCGGCTTGCGCAGCGAGCGCATGTCGGCCGCTACCTGGCCCACTTTCTGCCGGTCGATGCCGCTCACCGTCAGGTGGGTCTGCTTGGGGTCGACCGCCACGTCGATTCCGGAGGGCAGCGGCAACTCGATGGGGTGCGAATAACCCAGCGTGAACACCACCGTACCTTTACCCTTGAGCTCGGCGCGATAGCCGATGCCGACGATATCGAGCTCGCGGGTCCAGCCCTTGGTCACGCCGTGGACAGCATTGTGCACCAGGGCGCGCGTGAGGCCGTGCACCGCGGCGTGCTCGTCGTTGTCCCGCTCCACCAACAGATTCCCATTGGCCGTCTTCAGCGAAATGCCTGCGGCGATCAGCGCCGAGACCTTGCCCTTGGGGCCCTCCACCAATACGGTGTTGCCTTCTACCTTGTACTTCACGCCCGCCGGCAGCGGGATCGGCTTCTTTCCAATTCGCGACATCGCTCAAAATCCTTCGCTGGCTTGCGAGTCCCGCAGGAGCATTGGCTCCGCGTTCCACTGCAGCCGGAAAAACAGAGGTTAGGGATCAGAGATCAGGGGTCAGTTTGTATTCGCCTCAGCGATCCATGTGCCAGTGCGCCGGCTGATCCCTGATCCCTGAAACCTGATCCCTGCCTTTACCACACTTCGCAGAGCAGTTCGCCGCCCACGCCTTCGCGGCGCGCCTGGCGGCCGGTCATCACGCCCTTGGGCGTGGTGAGAATCGAGATGCCCAGCCCACCCTGCACGCGCTTGATCTCGTCGCGGCCCACGTACACGCGGCAGCCGGGACGGGAGATGCGCGCCAGGTCGCGGATGGCCGCATCCGTGCCGCCGTACTTCAGGTACACGCGCAGCACCAGCTTGCCCTCTTCTTCCTGGGTCTTGTAGTTCGAGATGTAGCCCTCTTCCTTGAGAATGCGGGCGATCTCGGTCTTCAGCTTGGAAGCCGGTACATCCAGCTTCTGATGGCGCGCCCGGATCGCATTCCGGATCCGCGCCAGGAAATCCGCTACTGGGTCGGTCAGACTCATTCCTTCTCCTTCATTCCCCGTTCGTCCGCCACGCCTGTTCACTTTCGCGGAGCGGAAACCTGCGGGAATGTCCTTAAAGCAGCTTCTAGCCTCTAGCTCTTAGCTACTAGCTCATTCTGCTCAGACAAAGCCCATCAACGACGCACGATGAGCTAAAAGCTAGAAGCTGATAGCTAGCGGCTGCTTCTTACCAGCTCGACTTGTTCACGCCCGGGATCTCGCCCTTCAGAGCCAGCGACCGGAAGCACAGACGGCAGATGCCGAATTTGCGCAAAAACCCGCGCGGCCGGCCGCAAAGCTGGCAGCGGTTGTGCTTGCGGCTGCTGAACTTCGGCTTCCGCGCGTCTTTTACCCGTTTTGCAGTGGTTGCCATAAACCCTCTTCAAAAGCAGCTATTAGCTCTCAGCTAAGAGCTGTTCTTACGCGCCCTGGCGGAACGGCATTCCGAAGTGGCGCAACAGCGCGCGCGCCCCGTTGTCGTCCTTGGCCGTGGTCACGATGGTGATGTTCATGCCCTTCAGCTTCTCCACCTTGGCGTAATCGATCTCCGGAAAAATCAACTGATCGCGCAGGCCAAGCGTGTAGTTGCCGCGCCCGTCAAAACTCTTGGTCGAAACCCCGCGGAAGTCGCGCACCCTGGGCAGCGCCGTCGAGATCAACCGGTCCAGGAACTCGTAGGCCTTGTCGGAGCGCAGCGTCACCATGGCTCCGATCGACATGCCCGCCCTCACTTTGAAGGCCGCAATCGACTTCTTCGCCTTGGTGGTCACCGGCTTCTGCCCGGCGATCTGGGTCAGGTCCGCGACCAGCGGATCGAGCAGCTTGGTGTTCTGCGTCGCCTCGCCCAGACCCATGTTGATCACGATCTTCTCGAGCTTGGGCACGGCCATCGGATTTTCGAGACCGAGCTCCTTCTGGAGCGTTTGCTTGATCTCTTTCTGATACTTCTCTCTCAACCTTGCCGCCATGTTGCTTCACTCCAAACCAGCTACTAGCTTCTAGCTGCTAGCCATTAGCCTCGTCTTGCTTCCGCCTCGGTCCTTGCTCCAGCACGAAAAGCTGGAAGCTAGGAGCTAGAGGCTAGAAGCTATTTCTTCGTGGGCAGCGTCTGCCCGCATTTCTTGCACACCCGCACCCGGGTGTCGCCTTCCATCTTGAATCCCACGCGCGCGGGGCCGCAGTTGGGGCACACCAGCACCACGTTCGAAATGTTGATCGGCGACTCCTGCTCGGCGATACCGCCCTTGGTACGCTGGCCGGTCTTCGACGAAACCGTCTTCTTGACCACGCGCACGTGCTCGACGAGCACCGTGCCCTTGTCGGGAAACACGCGCAGCACACGGCCCGTCTTGCCACGGTCAGTGCCTGTGAGCACTTTGACCGTATCGTTGCGATGAACACTTAAACTCGGCATCTCTTCTCCCAATACAGCTACTAGCTTCTAGCCGTTAGCTCCTAGCTTCATCTCACTCATCCGCAGGTCATCGATTCAGCACAAAGAGCTAGCAGCTAAAGGCTAGGAGCTAGAAGCTGCTTTACACCACTTCCGGCGCCAGCGAAACGATCTTCAGGAACTTCTTCTCGCGCAGCTCGCGGGCCACCGGCCCGAAGACGCGCGTGCCTACCGGCTCATGGTCGTCGCCGATCACCACCGCCGCGTTCTCGTCGAAGCGGATGTAGGTGCCGTCGCGCCGCCGGTGCTCCTTGCGGGTGCGCACGATGACCGCCTTCACGACCTTGCCCTTTTTCACGGTGCCGTCCGGCGAAGCTTCCTTGACCGCCGCCGTCACTACGTCGCCGAGCCCCGCCTTCAAGCCCAGTCCGCCGCCCAGCGGCAAAATCACCTGCAGCTTGCGCGCGCCGGAGTTGTCGGCCACCGCGAGCATGGTTCTCATTTGCACAGCCATGGTTTCTTCTCCAATCAGCCATTAGCTTTCAGCTATCAGCTATCAGCTCTTGCCGTTTCGCCGCAGCCCGAATTCCCACCAAACAGGCTGAAAGCTGAGAGCTGCTTTCATTCGCTCACCGGCTCGTGCGCCGTGTCCTCAATCTGGGCGAGCGACGAGCGCCGCACAATCTCTTCAAGCGACCAGCGCTTCAGCTTGCTCAGCGGACGGGTCTCGCGGATCCGCACCATATCGCCCAGCCGCGCCGAGCCCTGCTCGTCGTGCGCATAGAACTTCTTGGTGCTGCGCACAATCCGCTTGTACTTGGGGTGCGCCTTGCGCATCTCCACCGCGACCACGATGGTTTTCTGCATCTTGGTCGAAACCACATGGCCGACCTTCTCATTGCGCCGCGCGCCCGCCGCGGCGGACACCCCAACTGCATCCTGAGTCACCGTCATTTAGCGGGCTCCTTTCGTTGCTTCCTCGGCCGTCGAGGCTTCCCTGCCTTCGCCGCGGATGCCCAATTCACGCTCCCGGGCCACGGTCTTGATCTGCGCGATCTCCTTGCGCAACTGGCGAAGCTTCTTCACTCCGTCGTTCTGGCCCAGCGACACCTGAAACCGCAACCGGAAGAGCTGCTCCGCGGTTGTCTTCTCCTGGTGCCTGAGCTCGTCGTCGCTCAAATTACGAATCTTCTGGAGTTCCATCCCTTTAGCTCCTAGCTCCTAGCTCCTAGCCTCACTCTGCTCACGCCCAACTCTTCGATTCGCCACGAAAAGTCAAAAGCCAGAGGCTGGAAGCTGCATTACTTGGCCTCAGCGACCGGCTTCTCCGCGCCCGGCCGCTGCACAAACTTCGTCTTCAGCGGCAGCTTGTTCGAGGCCAGGCGCATCGCCTCCTCGGCAACCTCCTGGGCAACGCCTTCCATCTCGAAGAGGATCTTGCCCGGCCGCACCACGGCGACCCAGTGGTCCAGCGCGCCCTTGCCCGAGCCCATGCGGACTTCGGCCGGCTTCTTGGTAATGGGCTTGTCCGGGAACAGGCGCAGCCAGATCTTGCCGCCGCGCTTGATAAAACGCGTCATGGCAATGCGGCTGGCTTCAATCTGGCGGTCGGTAATGTAGCCGCACTCCAGCACTTTCAGGCCATATTCGCCGAACGACAGCGACGAACCGCGCCACGCCTTGCCGCGCCGCTTGCCCTTCTGCTGCTTCCGGAACTTCACTTTCTTTGGCATCAACATAACGAAAACCTCAAAAGACAGGGAATAGGGAATAGGGACCAGGGAACAGTTACTTTCCGCCTCGATCCGCCTTCCGGACCCCTGCTGCAAATCTCACAACCACCAACCATGGAACCGGTGAACGGAAACGCTATTCCCTGTTCCCTATTCCCTGTTCCCTGCTTCTAGAACACGCTGGTTCCCACCGCCGGAGCCTGGCGGCGCTTCTGCTCGTAAATGTCGCCGCGATAAATCCACGTCTTCACTCCGATCACGCCGTAGGTCGTGTTCGCCTCTGTGAATCCGTAATCGATATCGGCCCTTAGTGTGTGCAGCGGCAAGCGGCCCTGCAGGTACCACTCCGAGCGCGCGATCTCATTGCCGTTCAGCCGGCCCGACACCCGCACCTTGATGCCCTTGCAGCCGAAGCGCAGCGCCGAGTCTACGCTCTTGCGCATGGCGCGGCGGAAGCTGACGCGCTTCTCGAGCTGCAGCGCGATGTTTTCGCTCACCAACTGCGCGTCCAGCTCCGGCTTGTTCACCTCGATGATGTCGATGAACACGTCGCGGTTGGTGCGCTTGCCGAGCTCGGTCTTGAGCTTCTCGATCTCCGCGCCCTTGCGGCCGATCACGATGCCCGGGCGCGCGGTGCGGATCAAGAAACGCAGCTTGTTGCCCGGCCGCTCGATCTCCACCGAACTGACGCCCGCAGCCTTGAGCTTCTCGCGCAGTTCGGCCTTAAGCTTCACGTCCTCGACCAGCAGCTTGTCGTACTCCCGCTCCGAGAACCAGCGCGAACGCCACGGCTTGTTGATTCCCAACCGGAATCCGTAAGGATGGACTTTCTGTCCCATGCTCTTCCCTCAAACTTTCCAGGCCTACTTCTCGGCCTTCTTGCTGCTCGACTTCTTTGCCGCCGTCTTCTTGACGGCCGTTTTCTTGGCCGGCTCGGGCGCGGCCGCAACCGCCGGCTCTTCCACCCTGGTTACCAGGCCGGCTCCGTTGGCCGGGCGCTCCGCAACCGAAAGCACAATGTGCGTCAACCGGCGCTGATAGCGGTAAGCGCGGCCCATCGGAGCGGGGCGGATGCGCTTCATCCTCGGCCCGTCGTTGGCCAGGGCCTGCTTCACATAGAGGTTGTCCACGTCCAGATCGACGCCCTCCTCGCCGGCCACATACTTGGCGTTGTCCACCGCCGAGGTCAGCAGCTTGTGAATCACCGGAGCAATCCGCTTCTTGGTGAAGGCAGCTGTATTCAGCGCCTCCTCGATGCCCCGCCCCTTGATCAGGTCGAGCACCAGCCGCGCTTTTTGCGGCGATACGCGCTGAAACCTGGCCTCGGCCCGGAATTCCTTTGTCTCGACTGCCATAATGCCTTCCTCAGTTACGAGCTTCTAGCTTCCAGCTATTAGCTCCTAGCTTCCTTTCGCCTCTGCCTCAGCCGTCGCTCCAGCACCAGGGGCTAGAAGCTAGGAGCTAGAGGCTAAAAGCTGCATTTCCCTACCGCGG
Source organism: uncultured Acidobacteriaceae bacterium (assembly GCA_963770555.1). Lineage (GTDB taxonomy): Bacteria > Acidobacteriota > Terriglobia > Terriglobales > Acidobacteriaceae > Telmatobacter. The sequence continues at coordinate 569,898 of CAVYQC010000004.1, read as the reverse complement.
TTTCGCGGCGGTCTCGGCCGCCGGCTTGGAGCCGCCGGTGTGCCCCTTGAATGTGCGCGTAGGCGAAAACTCGCCCAGCTTGTGGCCCACCATGTTCTCGGTCACGTACACCGGAATGAACTTCTTGCCGTTGTGGACCGCGATGGTGTGACCCACGAACTCCGGAAAGATGGTCGAGCGCCGCGACCAGGACTTGACCACCTTCTTGTCGTTGGCCCGGTTCAGCGCCTCGATCTTCAAGTTCAGGTGCGCATCCATAAACGGACCCTTCTTTGTCGAACGTGCCATAAAACTCAGCTCCTGGCTCTCAGCTTTCAGCTCTCAGCTTGTTCCTGCTAGAGCGAGCTGCGAGCGATTGTCTCAACCTTTTCCGTGCCGCCTTCAGCTAAAAGCCGATAGCTGAAAGCTGCCTTCTCACTTCGCCCGGCGGCTGATGATATACGTATCAGTCCGCTTGTTGTTGCGCGTCTTGTAACCGCGCGTGGGCTGGCCCCACGGAGTCACCGGATGGCGTCCGCCGGAGGTTTTGCCCTCGCCGCCGCCGTGCGGATGATCGACCGGATTCATGGACACGCCGCGGTTGGTGGGACGAATGCCCAGCCAGCGGTTGCGTCCCGCCTTGCCGATGGACACGTTCTCGTGGTCCGTATTGCCCACCTGGCCCACCGTCGCCATGCACTCGGCCAGCACCCTGCGGGTCTCGCCGGAAGGCAGCTTGAGCAGTGCGTATTCGCCCTCTTTGGCCACCAACTGGGCCTGCGCTCCGGCCGAACGCGCCATCTGCGCACCCTTGCCCGGCCTCAACTCGATCGCGTGCACGGTGGTGCCGGCGGGAATGTTCTTGAGCGGCAGCGCATTGCCAATGAGAATGTCCGCATCGGGCCCCGAACTTACCGTCGCGCCCACCTTCAGGCCCACCGGCTGCAGGATGTAGCGCTTTTCGCCGTCCGCGTAGTGCACCAGCGCAATGCGGGCGGAGCGGTTGGGATCGTATTCGATCGTCGCCACCTTGCCCGGCACGCCAAATTTCTCGCGCTTGAAGTCGATCAGGCGAAGCTTCTGCTTATGGCCTCCGCCGTGATGGCGGATGGTCAGGTCGCCCGAGTTGCGGCGTCCGCCGGTGCGCTTGCGCGTGGTCAGCAGCGGCTTGTGCGGCGTGTCCGTGGTCAAATCGTCGTTGACCAGCGAGGTCTGAAACCGCAAGGTTGACGTGATCGGTCTGTATGTTTTGATTGGCATCGTCGTTATCCTTGACGAGCTTCGCTAGCTCTTAGATGTTAGCTTCCAGCTCATCCTTCTCAAACCAACTTCTGTGACTTAACCTTCCAACTTCCAACCTTGTTATCGCACTGCCAAGCTAATAGCTAGAGGCTAGAAGCTAGCAGCCGATCTACAGGTTGCTCACGTACTCCGGCAGCTTCTCGCCGGCCTTCAGCTTCACGTAAGCCTTCTTCCAGTCCGGCCGGAAGCCTGCGTATTTGCCCCGCCGGCGCTCTTTGCCCAGCACGTTGGCCGTGCGCACGGCCGCAACCTTCACTTTGAAAAGCGTCTCAACAGCTTGCTTGACCTCGGTCTTGGTGGCCTCGGGCGCCACGTCGAACACCAGCGTCCCTTGGGTCTCTTTCACACCCAGCCCCTTTTCGGTAATCAGTGGGCGGCGAATCGTCGTATACAGTGTCGGCATTACGCGGCCTCCTTGGCTGCGGCCTTGCGCCTGGAGGCCGACTTGACCAGCGCCTCGGAGAGCTGCTCGATGGCCGCCCTGGAGAAGATCGCACGGTCGTAGCGCAGCAGGTCGTAGGGGTGCACTTCGTTATTCAGCACCAGCTCCACGCCCTCGAGATTGCGCGCGCCCAGCACCAGTGCCTGGCTCAGCGTCTTGCCGTTTTCCACCAGCAGCGCCGTCCGCGTCACGCCCAGCTTGCCCAGCGCGTTGAAGTAGAGCTTGGTCTTGCCCTCTTTGATCTCCAGCGAATCGACGACGGTCAATTTGCCGTCGGCCAGTTTTGCGGCCAGCGCCGAGCGCAGCGCGCCCAGCAGCTTCTTGTGCGGGAAAGGGTAATCGTAGCTGCGCGGCTGCGGCCCGTGCACCGTGCCTCCATGGCGCCATAAAGGAGAACGGACCGAGCCGATGCGCGCGCGGCCCGTGCCCTTCTGCTTCCACAGCTTCTTGCCCGATCCGGCCACCAGCTTGCGGTTCTTGGTGGCGTGCGTGCCCTGGCGCAGCGAGGCGCGGTAGTGCTTCACCGCCTCCCACAGCAGAGCCTCGTTGATCTGCTCCGGCGCAAAGACCGCATCGGCCAGATCGAGCGAGCCCACCTTGTCCCCGTTCAGATTCAAAACATCCACGTTTGCCATCATCGTCTCTTTCACCGGAAAATTTCTCCGGCTCAAATCTTTTGCGCCGCGATGACTGGGTGCCCCACCCTCGCCGCGCTCTTGTTTTTGCGGCTAGGGTGGGAGCGATGCCCACCAGTCGCGAAAACTTACTTCCTCTTCGCCGTCGCCTTCTTCGAAGCCTTCAGCGGATCAACCGTGCCTGCGCCGGCAAACCCGCGGCGCTCGCGCGGCGGGGCCTTGGCCTTGGAGATCAGCACGTATCCCTCGCGTGGTCCGGGCACCGCGCCCTCCACCATGAGCAGATTCTCGTCCAGGTCGATGCCGCGGATGCGCAGATTCCTGACCGTTACCTGGTCGGTGCCCATGTGGCCGGGCATGCGCTGTCCGGGAAAGACCCGCGACGGAAAGCTGGAGGCGCCGATCGATCCCTGCACCTGGAACATGTGCCCGTGCGACTTGGGCCCGCCGCCAAACTTATGCCGGCGCACTACGCCGGCAAAGCCGCGGCCCTTCGAGGTGCCGACCACGTCTACAAACTTCGCGTCGGAAAAAATGTCCACCAGCACCCGGTCGCCGGCCTTGGTCCCGGCTCCGCCATCGGCGGCCGCTTCGATATCCACTTCCTTGATCACCTTCACCGGAGGCGCTTCGGTCCGCGCCAGATGTCCGGTCTGCGCCTTGGTCATCCGCGAGGCCTTGACGAACTCGACCAGCCCGATCTGCGCGGCGTCGTAGCCGTCCTTGGCCGCCGTCTTCAACTGCGTAATCACGCAGGGGCCGGCCTGCAGCACCGTAATCGGATGCACGTCGCCCTTCTCGTCGAAGACCTGCGTCATGCCGATCTTTTTTCCCAGAATCCCCGTGACTGCCATCTCTTCCTCACCTCATCATGCGAGCCTGGATTGCCTCGCACTGCCGGAATCGTTGCAGGGGTCAGGGGTCAGGGGTCAGTTTCTTCTTGCTGATTCCAAGCGCTGCGACTCAACGCCGCTTTTCTGATCCCTGACCCCTGACACCTGATCCCTATTTTTCAAACGCCTTGATCTCCACATCCACGCCCGCCGGCAGATCGAGCTTCATCAGCGCGTCCACCGTCTGCTGAGTGGGCTCGAGGATGTCGATCAGCCGCTTGTGCGTGCGGATTTCGAACTGCTCGCGCGACTTCTTGTCCACGTGCGGCGAACGCAGCACGCAGTACTTGTTCTTGATGGTCGGCAATGGGATGGGGCCCGCCACCGTTGCCCCGGTGCGCTTGGCCGTTTCCACAATCTCGCCGGTCGAGGTGTCGAGCACACGATAGTCGTATGCCTTCAACCGGATTCGAATCCTCTGTCCTACCATGACGTCCTTCCAGGGATCAGAGATCAGGGATCAGTTTCTACTTGCCCGGTTCGCTTTTTGCTTTCGCCCGAAGCGTTGCTGTTCCCTGTTCCCTTGTTCCCTCGTTCCCTTGTTCCCTTGTTCCCTGTTACTTCACAATCTCCGAGATCGTGCCCGCGCCCACCGTGCGCCCGCCTTCGCGGATGGCAAAACGCAGGCCCTTTTCGAGCGCCACCGGCGTGATCAGCTCCACCTGCAGCGATACGTTGTCGCCCGGCATCACCATCTCCACCCCTTCGGGCAGCTCCGCCACTCCGGTCACGTCCGTGGTGCGGAAGTAAAACTGCGGCCGGTAGCCCTTGAAGAACGGCGTGTGCCGCCCGCCCTCTTCCTTCGACAGCACATACACTTCGCCCTTGAACACCGTGTGCGGCGTGATCGAGCCGGTTTTCGCCAGCACCATCCCCCGCTCCACGTCCTCCTTGGGAATGCCGCGCAGAAGCAAACCCGCGTTGTCCCCGGCCAGGCCCTCGTCCAACTGCTTCTTGAACATCTCCACGCCGGTCACCACCGTCTTTCTGGTCTCGCGGAAGCCGACAATCTCCGTCTCCTCGCCCACCTTCACCTTGCCCCGCTCGATGCGCCCCGTCACCACCGTCCCCCGTCCGGAGATCGAAAATATATCCTCGATCGGCATCAGGAAGGGCAGATCCACCGCGCGGTCCGGACGCGGCACGTACTTGTCCACCGCTTCCATCAGCTCGTCGATCTTGGCTTCCCACTGCGGCTCCCCGTTCAACGCGCCCAAAGCCGAGCCCCGGATCACCGGCACGTCGTCGCCCGGAAACTGGTACTTCGACAACAGCTCGCGCACTTCCATCTCCACCAGGTCGATCAGCTCCAGATCTTCCACCGCGTCGCACTTGTTCAGAAACACCACGATGCAGGGCACCCCCACCTGGCGGGCCAAGAGCACGTGCTCCTTGGTCTGCGGCATGGGGCCGTCGGTGGCCGCGACTACCAGAATCGCCCCGTCCATCTGCGCCGCACCGGTGATCATGTTCTTGATGTAGTCGGCGTGCCCTGGGCAATCCACGTGCGCATAGTGACGGTTGGCGGTCTCGTACTCCACGTGCGCCGTGGCGATGGTAATGCCCCGCTCCCGCTCTTCCGGCGCGTTGTCGATCGAATCGAACGAGCGAAACACAATCTTCGGATTATGCTTCTGCAACACCTTGGTGATGGCCGCCGTCAACGTCGTCTTGCCGTGATCGATGTGCCCGATCGTGCCCACGTTCACGTGCGGCTTGGAACGATCAAATTTTTCCTTCGCCATAAAAGTCCTGAATCCCTTTCGTAGCTTGTACTGCCCGTTGCCAACCGGGGCGCCGGCGTTCCGGCTCCAGCCCCAAAAACCAGCTTTCAGCTTCTAGCCTTCAGCTTCTAGCTCCATCCTGCTTCCGCTTGCCGCAGCGGTATAATCCGCCGCCACGCAGGCTAGAAGCTAGGAGCTAGCAGCTAGAAGCTTGCCTCACTTCCCCTGCGCACGGCCGATGATCTCGTCGGCGATCATGCGCGGCGCCTCTTCGTAGCGCGCGAACTGCATTGAATACGACGCCCGGCCCTGGGTGGACGAGCGAATCTCGTTCACGTAGCCGAACATCTCCTTGAGCGGCACGATGGCCTTGATCACCTGCGAGCCGCCGACGCGATCCACGTGCTCGATGCGCCCGCGGCGCGAGTTGATGTCGCCGATGATGACGCCCATGAACTCCTCGGGAACCGTGACTTCGACGGCCATCACCGGTTCGAGCAACACCGGCGACGCCTTTCTGGCCGCTTCCTTGAACGCGATGGACCCGGCGAACTTGAAGGCCATCTCGTTCGAATCCACTTCGTGGTAGCTGCCGTCGTAGAGGGTCACCTTCACATCCACAATCGGGTAGCCGGCCAGGATGCCCAGTTCCAGGGCTCCGCGCACGCCCTGATCGATGGGCTTGATGTATTCCTTGGGCACTACGCCGCCCTTGATGTCGTTGATGAACTCGTAGCCCGCGCCGGGCGCATTGGGCTCCACGCGCAGCTTGCAATGTCCGTAGTTGCCCGAGCCGCCGGTCTGGCGGATGTACTTGCCCTCGGCCTCGGCGTGCTTGCGAATCGTCTCGCGGAAGGCTACCTTGGGCTCGCCCACGTTGGCTTCCACCTTGTACTCGCGCCTCATGCGGTCGACCAGAATCTCCAGATGCAGCTCGCCCATGCCGCTGATGATGGTCTGGCCCGAATCTTCGTCGGTGTGCACCTTGAAAGTGGGGTCCTCGTCCGCCAGCCGCGCCAGAGCCAGTCCCATCTTTTCCTGGTCGGCCTTGGTCTTGGGCTCGATGGCCACCGAAATCACCGTCTCCGGAAAGGTGATGGCGCCGAGAGCTATGGGATGATGCGGCGCGCACAGCGTGTCGCCGGTCTTCAGGTCTTTCAGGCCTACGGCCGCGCAGATGTCGCCGGCCGGAATCTCATTCACGTCCTCGCGCTTGTTGGCGTGCATCTTGACCAGCCGCCCGATGCGCTCGGTCTTGCCGGTGCGCGGATTGAGCACCGTATCGCCGGTCTTCAGGGAGCCGGAGTAGACGCGCACGAAACACAGTTTGCCGAAGGGGTCGTTGATGATCTTGAAGGCCAGCGCCGAAAGCGGCTCATTGTCGTCGGGCTTGCGGGTTTCGGTACGGGAGGGGTGGGCGGGATCGATGCCTTCGACGGGGGGCTTGTCGAGCGGGCTAGGCAGGTAATCGACGACTGCATCGAGCAGTGTCTGGACGCCCTTGTTCTTAAAAGCGGAGCCGCAGATGACCGGGAAGACCTTCAGATCGATGGTCGCCTGGCGGATGCCGGCTTTCAGTTCATCGATGGAGGGGGTTTCGCCTTCAAGGAACTTTTCGAGCAGCACATCGTCGGTCTCGGCGATGATCTCGATCAACTGCAGCCGGAAGGCCTCGGCTTTCTTCTGCAAATCGGCCGGAACCGGCTCGACGGAGAACTCGGCGCCCATGGTCTCGTCGTGCCAAAGAACCGCCTTCATTTCGATCAGGTCGACGACGCCCTTGAAACCGGCTTCGGCGCCGATGGGAATCTGCAAGGCGACGGGACGCGCGCCCAGGCGCTTGCGGATGGTCTCGAGAACGTGCTCGAAGTCCGCGCCGTTCTTGTCCATCTTGTTCACGAAGCAGATGCGCGGAACCTTGTACTTGTCGCCCTGCCGCCACACGGTCTCGGTCTGCGGCTGCACGCCGGAGACGGAGTCGAACACGGCCACCGCGCCGTCGAGCACGCGCAGCGAGCGCTCCACCTCGGCGGTGAAGTCCACGTGGCCGGGCGTGTCGATAATGTTGATGCGAACATCGCGCCAGGTGCACGTGGTGGCTGCGGAAGTGATGGTAATGCCGCGCTCCTGCTCCTGCTCCATGTAATCCATGGTCGCCGTGCCTTCATGCACTTCACCGATGCGGTGCGTGATGCCGGTGTAAAACAGGATGCGCTCTGTCGCTGTCGTCTTTCCGGCGTCGATGTGCGCCATGATCCCGATGTTCCGGCAACGATTCAGAGGTACGGTGCGAGCCACGGTCATACTTCCTTGCGAGCGCTCCGGCTCGCGGTTGAAACCTAGCTGCCAGCTTCTAGCTTCTAGCCTCTAGCTTGTTTCTCACGGAACCGCCCAATGCGGCCCCAGAACCAGTCATTGCCACAAAAACCGAAAGCTAGTAGCTGAAAGCTAGAAGCTTATGGCTGGATTCCTACCACCGGTAATGCGCAAAGGCCTTGTTGGCCTCCGCCATGCGGTGCACGTCTTCCTTCTTCTTCATGGCCGCGCCGCGCCCGTTGGCCGCGTCCAATAACTCATTGGACAGCTTGTCGGTCATGCCCTTCTCGCCGCGGTTGCGGCCGTAGGTGATCAACCAGCGGATCGCCAGCGAGGTTCTGCGGTCGGGGTTGACCTCGATCGGCACCTGATAGTTGGCGCCGCCCACCCGCCGCGTCTTTACCTCAAGCAGCGGCTTGCAGTTCTCCACCGCCTTCTTGAAGAGCTTGAGCGCGTCGTCGCCGCCGCCCTTTTCTTCCAGGTTTTTCATGGCCTGATAGAAGATGCCCTGGGCGGTCGACTTCTTGCCGCCCCACATCATCGAGTTCACAAACTTGGTCACCAGCGTCGATCCGTAGACCGGGTCCGGCGCCACTTCCCGCTTCGCAATGTGCCCTTTTCTCGGCATAAACCCTCAAGAGACAGCTAATAGCTTTCAGCCATTAGCTTTTAGCTCCGTCTCGCTTATCTCAGCCGCTCCGGCTCGACCCAGCAGCGCCAGAGCTATAGGCTAAGAGTTAACGGCTAATAGCTGCAGTTCACTTCTTCGCCGCGCCGCCCTTGGCGCGCTTGGCCCCGTACTTCGATCGGCTCTGGGAGCGGTTGGCCACGCCTACCGAATCCAGCGTTCCGCGCACCACGTGGTAGCGGACTCCGGGGAGATCCTTTACGCGGCCGCCGCGGATAAGCACAATCGAGTGCTCCTGCAGGTTGTGGCCGATGCCCGGAATGTAGGTTGTGACCTCGATCCCATTGGTCAGCCGCACGCGGGCTACCTTCCTGAGCGCCGAGTTCGGCTTCTTGGGCGTCTGGGTGTACACGCGGGTGCAGACGCCGCGCCGCTGCGGCGAGGCCTGCAAGGCCGGCGACGCCGTCTTATACCGCGGGGCCGTGCGCCCCTTGCGAACCAACTGGTTGAATGTAGGCAAACCGAACTCCTTACCCCGTTTGAAGCGCGAACCCTCAATCTCACAGCCGCGGTCCTCCGGACTTCCCTGTTCTGGAGCAGCGCATTGCCCAAAACACACAGAAGCCCGTAATGACTGCTTCGCGTCTGTCTTCGTTCCAATCTCAGACGAGAACCGGGACGGTGGCCGCGCGTTTTCCCGCATCTTCTCGAGGAAAAGCCGACTCCGTTTCGCTGGTTCCGGCCCGCATAGCCCTCCAAGGTGGAGAAACGCGCGGGCGCCGATGCGATATGTCTCTTCACCCCAGCGACGAAGACCTATCGCTTGGGGCCCCGGCCGCTCTCCGCAAGACGAGAGCTATTTCCGGGACTTGTCCGGCCGGTCGACATCACCAGGCCTCGGGACCAACCCGTCCGATCTTGCCGAACCGGGTTCCCCGTTTCACCTCAGCACTTCGAGCACACGTACAGAGGCGTTCTTGCGCAACCTACTTAACATAACAAGAAAAGCGGGCAGGGTCAAACGGATTTGGCCCCGCCCGCGTGGATTTTCTCTTTGTTTTACTCAACCGACTGCAACGCCCAGACGCCGTTCGCCAGCGCAAAATCGGCGTGGTGCCGGATGGCGAGCGTATTGCCCGGATTGTGGGCGATGCCCTGCAACGGGGCCGGCAATCCTTCCAGGTTCACGTCCGCGACGAAAGCGACGGTCTTGCCGTTTCCATTGTCCTCGACATCCTCGATGTCCCGCGCTTTCAGATGATTAGCGGCCACGGTCGTCATGGTCACCGCATAGTTGGGGTCACTCGGACCATCCGGGTGCCACAGAATCACGTCACCTCCGTTGGGCAGCTTGACCAGCTTTTTACCGTCGTCGGTCAGCTTGAAGTCAGCCCAGTAGCCATTGGGATATTTCTTGATCCCCTCCCAATACTTGGCCGTAACTCCTTCCCTCATGCCCAGATCGTTCACTACGATGTCAGTATTTACCGGCGCAGTCTGGTCGTACTTGGCCTGGATCATGGCCAGAGCATCGGATTGCGACAAATCCGGCGCCGATTTGCAGCCCGACACCCACAGTCCCGCGCTCAAAAATGCCAACGCTCCAAGAGTCTGTAACTTCCCTGCGTTTTTCACGTTCCCTCCGTAGACGGCATTCCATGGTTCGATTTGCTTCGACCCGCCATTTTTCACCTACTTTCCTCCGCTGTCAATGGAGTTGAGCGTGACCTCGCTCACCGTGCGTCCGGGCCGGCACGAAGCCGGCGATCCGGGCAGGAAACGATTGAATCCGCGCGCCTTGCGCAGGTCCTGCAGGAGTCTACTTCAAGATCCTGTTCAGGAGAAGCGCCAGGAAGCCTTTTTCATCCGACTGCAGGCAGACCTGGGCGTTGGGGGTTCCGGAGACCGGCTTCGTGTTTCCCCGATCATCCACCTCCAGCCGTATCGGCGTCGCCGGGCACAGATCGGGCCGGATCGCATAGGTCATGGCCACGGGATCGAACAGCGTCGGCTCCGGCCACTCCCGATTTCCCGCCCACTGGTGGTAGAGCAGCGTCAGCTGATCGGTAAGGGGCGAATTGTGGGAAACAACCGCCAATAGCTCGGGCAATTTGAGATGGACCTGGGTCGAATCGAGCGGCATCATGAACACCGGCACTCCTGAGGCCAGCAGCGCCTGCGCCGCGGCCGGATCGCAGCGGATATTCCATTCCGGGTCCGGCGGGCGGCGGGTTCCTGTTTGCCCGTCGTCATAGCCGCGATAGACGCTGCCTCCCATCATGACCACCCGCTTCAGCATCCGGAACCCTGCAGGATCGCGGGCAATCGCAGCCTGGACATTGACCAGCGGCCCGATGGCGACGAGCGTGATCTCGCCCGGGTGCGCCCGGATCTGGGCAAGCAGGAAGTCGACGGCGTCTCCGTGCTTGCGGGCGGGCGCCTGCCGCGCATAGGCTGCCTGCGTGAAGTGGTTGGCAGCCGGCGTTTCGACTCCCGCCTCGACGGGAATGTCTGTACGTCCCACGGCGCTCAGATAGCGGTCCACCAGCCGCGCCCGCAACTGCGTGTCGCCGAATTCCGTCGTGATCCCGAGCAAACGCACTTCAGGGCTGCGCAATGCCAGGGCCAGCGCAAAGGCGTCGTCGATGTCGTCGCCTATGTCGGTGTCGAGGATGACGAGCTGAGGCGCAGCCGCGGCAGGAGCGGCCGATTGTCCGCGCGAGCTCAGTGCTCCGGAAGTCGCCCATGCCAGTGCGGCAAGCCCGACAAAAAATGCGTTGAATTTCATGCGCCCCATTGTAGGTCGAAACCGGAGAACCCGCATTTCGTTCCGCTCTTCGCCAGGCCGCCGCCCGCGCTCCCGCGTCCGGGCGAAGCGCCGTCGTGCAAAATCGCTTCAAGTGCATTAGCATCAAGCCACGCTGGCATTCTTACCCAGGGAATCCTTTCCATGCGCTTCGCTCGCACTCTTCGCCGGTTGGCCGCTCTAGCCGCGGGGGTCTGCGCAGCCTGGTCGCCATTGAGCTTCCACGCCCAGTCCTTTGACCTGGACCATGGCCGCGAAGCGGTCGTCTCGCTCGACGGCCTCTGGCGGTTCCATCCGGGCGACTCGCCACTGGCCGCGGGAGCTCCGGTTTGGGCCGCGCCGCAATTCGATGACTCAGCCTGGCCGATGATCGAAGGCGGCAAACCTTGGTCTGCCCAGGGCTATCCGGCCATGAGCGGCTTCGCCTGGTACCGATTCAGCGTTCTGGTTCCAGCCGGCGAGAGTTCAACCGCGCTGCTGCTGGCCCCGATTGTGACCTCGTTCCGGGTTTATATCGATGGCCGGCTGGCCGGCGGGGCGGGCGCGTTGCCGCCCACGGTGATTCCCTCCGCCGAATTCCGCTATCACCTTTATCCGCTCACCCAGACAGGGAGTTCTTCGGCGCGCACGGTTCATGTGGCCATCCGCGTGTGGCATGCGCCGCTTTGGGCCGGTTATGTGGGCGGGGGCAGCTATCTGCCCGGCAACCTGGCCGGTAACCCGGCGCTGCTGGCCGTCGAGCAGACGCACCGCCGGCTCTCGCACAACGTGAACTACGTCGACGCGTACTCCTGGAGCATCACCGCCACGCTGGTCGGCATCGCCATTCTTTGCCTCTTTCTCATCCGGCCCGCCGAACGCGAATATCTCTGGTTTGCCGCCATGGTGCTGGCTTCGGCCGCGGACAACGCCTTATATGTAGGCCAGCAAATCTTCTTCTGGCCGCCGGTGCCGGTCAACGATCTGGTCGACGGTCTGCTGATTGCCGTCATTATCTGCGCGCATCTCTGCTTTTTTTCAGTGATCCTCAAGGCCCGCATCGGCAAAGTGGGCCGCGCTGCACTGGTCCTCGCCGCCGTCAGCCCCTTTGCGGCCGTCTCTTACTGGCCGGGCTGGTTCTCGGCGCCGGCTTCAGGCGCGATTCAGATCGTCTGCCTGCTGCCGGCGGTCGGGTGGATTCTTTCGGTGCTCATCGAACGCGCCATCCGCGGCAATGTCGACGCCCGATTGCTGCTGTTGCCCGCCGGCCTCGACCTGGGTTACTACTTTGCCGACAATGCCGCCATCGTGCTGGCTCAAGCCGGATTCACGCATGTTCCGCGCATTCTCGAGGCCCCGCTGCCGCTGCCGCCCTTCACCGTGCAAATCGGCATTCTGTTCCATCTCTTCCTTTTGCTCGCGCTGCTGGTCTTCCTCATTCTCCGCTTTGCGCGCGCCCGCCGCCGCGAGGTCTGGCTGGCCGGCGAGTTCGAGGCCGCGCGCGAGATCCAGCGGGTGCTGCTGCCCGACGAGCTCGACCAGTGCCCCGGCTTTGCCGTGGAGTGCATCTACCAGCCCGCCGAGCAAGTCGGAGGCGACTTCTTCCAGCAGATCGCCGACGGCCAGGGAGGCATGCTGATCGTGGTCGGCGACGTGAGCGGCAAAGGCCTGCCCGCGGCCATGATGGTCTCAGTGCTGGTGGGCGCTATCCGCACCGAAGCCGACCACGGCGCCAGTCCCGCAGCCATGCTTGCCTTGCTCAACGAGCGGATGATGGGCCGGCTGCAGGATGGTTTTGCCACCTGTCTCGCCGCGCATATCGATGCCGAGGGCCTGCTCACCCTGGCCAACGCCGGACACCTGCCGCCTTACCGCAATGGGGAAGAAGTCGGCGTTCCCGGCTCGCTGCCGCTGGGCGTTGCCGCCGGCGTCAAGTACGAATCGATCACGCTGCGGCTGGCTCCCGGCGACCGGCTCACTTTCATCTCCGACGGCGTTGTCGAAGCCCAGTCCCGCACAGGCGAGCTGTTCGGCTTCGACCGCACCCGCGGCCTCAGCCTTGAATCCGCCGAACGCATCGCGCAGGCCGCGCGTGCCTTTGGCCAGATGGACGACATCACGGTTGTGACTCTCGAATTCTCCGGCGTGAGCGTCCCGGCGGCCGTCTGAACACACGCGATTCAGAGTCACGCTCCGCCCTCGCCATCCGCCGCGGCGGATTCCCGCGGTAGTGGCGGGAAGGCGCAATTCTCAACCATCGACCGCAAAAAAGCTCAGCGCCGCATCGCCCTGCTCCAGCAGTCGCGTGCGCCGGAGACGGCCAAACCGGTCTTCCAGACGCTGCTTGCGCAGGTGCTCGGCAATCACCACGGTCCCTGCGGCGACCAGTCCCTCCGACGGCCCGCCCAGCAATCCCAGCGTGGCCTCATACTCGCCGGCCGCGTCGTACGGCGGATCGAGAAACACCACTTGATGACGTTCCGATGTTGGACTGGCTTTGACGGAAGAGCGAAGAAACGCTCCCACGCTGCCCGCATGAATGCGGAATCCCGCGCCGATCCCCAGCCGGGCCAAATTCCCGCGCAGCGCCTTGAGCGCCGCCGGAGCCCGCTCGACAAACGTGACGCCGCGGACTCCGCGGCTCAACGCCTCCAGTCCCACCGCACCCGACCCCGCATACAGATCCAGGAAGGCTGCGCCCTCGATCCTGGGCGCCAGGACATTGAAGAGCGTCTCCCGCAGCCGGTCGCTGGTGGGCCGCGTGGCCAGTCCGGCCGGCGCCTCCAGGACTCTCGACCGGTACGTTCCCGCAATGATCCGCATCGCTCCTCAGCATACCAACGCGCCGATTGGCGCGCAGAAATTGCCGCGCTCAGCGCCGCCGGAACCCGTACAATCGAAACATGCGAGGCTGGTCAATCCCGCTGGGCCGTTGGATGGGCGTGGAAATGCGCGTCCATGTCTTCTTCCCGCTGCTGGCCTTTGTCTTTTTTGGCATCAGCGCCGCCGAGGGCTGGCCCCGCGGCCTGGTGCTGTTTTTGCTGCTGGTTGCCGCCGTAGTGACGCGCGAAACCGCTCGCCTGCTGGTGGCGGCGCGGCTCGGCCTGCGGCTGCGCGCGGTGCTTCTGCTGCCCATCGGCGGCCTGTTCGCCTACGCCAATCCGGAAAGCCAGGAAGGCGCCAACCGGGGCACGGGCCAGTTTGCCCTGGCGCTCGCCGGCCCACTGGCAAACTGGGCCACGGCGCTGCTGCTGGCCGCCACCATCATGGGCGCAAGCAGCGAAGTCCATCTGTTCGAGCATCCCCTCATCTCGTCAGCCCATCTGCTGCGCGGCATGGTCTGGATGCAGGCCTTCCTGGGACTGCTCCATCTTTTGCCCGCCTATCCGCTCGATTGCGGGCGGCTCATTCGCTCCCTTTTTGCCCGCAAGCACGGATACGCTCCGGCGGGCCGGGCTGCGGCCGGGCTGGGCCAGGCGCTTGCGCTCGCGGCCATGCTCGGCGGCATGCCGCTGCACAATCCCTGGCTCATCCTGGCCGGCTTCTTCATCATGATCGGCGCGCAGATCGAGGACCAGGGCGTCTTCTTCCAGTCCGTTGTCGACACGGTCCGCATGAGAGAAGTGATGCTCACGGACTTCGCCACGCTCTCGCCTTCCGACACCCTGGCCGATGCGCTTATCCGTTGCGTCCATTCGCTCCAGGAAGACTTTCCCGTGGTCCGAGGGCCGCAACTGGTCGGCATCGTCTCCCGCCAGCGCATCGTCGATGCCCTGCGCAGCGAGGGCAACGGCTACATCCAGTCCGTCATGTCCCGCGCCTTCCAGGTAGCGCGGCCGGAGGACACGCTCGGCACCACCATCCGCCGCTTGACCGCCGGCCATGGCCTGGCCCTGATTCCGGTTACCGAGAGCGGACGCGTGGTGGGCATTGTAAGCGTGCAGAATCTCATGAGCTCCATGTCGCTGCTGGCCGAACAGCGCCGCATCGAGCGCCAGGAATCCTCAGACTGAAGCGGATGAAGGACAAGCTTGAACCGCCGGGTGCCCCAGGTCTCGATTCTGAGACCTGGGACAGCACAGACCCCAACACCGCTCAGAATGAACCAACACAGGCCAAGGCGCTCGTCTCCGGTCTCTATCTCGTCGCCACGCCCATCGGCAACCTCGGCGACATCACGCTCCGCGCGCTCGAGGTGCTGCGCGGCGTGGACCGCATTGCCTGCGAAGACACCCGCCACACGCAGAAGCTGTTGAATCATTTTCAGATTGACACGCCGACCGTAAGCTGCCACGAGCACAACGAGCGCCGACGGGCCGAGGAACTGGTTGAAGCACTCAAAGCGGGGGCCCGGATCGCCCTTGTTTCGGACGCCGGGATGCCCGCCATCAGCGACCCCGGAGGCTGGCTGACCGCGGCGGCCATCGACGCCGGCGTGCCTGTCTTTCCCATTCCCGGCGCCAATGCCGCGCTCAGCGCGCTGGTTGCCTCGGGGCTGCCGGGAACCGAGTTTCACTTTATGGGTTTTCTTCCGGAGAAACCCGGCGCGCGCCGCACGCGCCTGGAAGCTCTCGCCCGTGAGCCGCGAGAAGATCCACGGACCCTGATCTTTTACGAAGCCCCGCACCGGATTGAAGAGACACTGGCCGATCTCGAAGCCGTCTGGGGTCCGGCGCTGCGCGTCGTCCTGGCCCGCGAGCTGACCAAGCTGCACGAAGAGTTCCTGCGCGGACCCCTGGCGGTAGTGCGCCGCGACCTGGCCGGCCGCGACCGCATTCGCGGCGAGATCACGCTGCTCGTCGCAGCGCCGGCGCAAACCGGTCTCTCGCCCGGCAACTCCAGCTCCATTCAATCGTCCGTGAAACTGTCGGAACGACTGGCGCGCATCCAGTCTGAAGCCGGCCCCGAAGCCGGAATCGACGAGAAGGAAGCCCTCAAGCGCCTGGCGCGCGAGCTGGGAAAGTCGAAGAGCGAAGTGTACCGCGACCTGCAGCGGGAACGAGCCCGCCGCCGCTGAGTCTCCATTCCGTGTTCATGATCTCCGCGTCCCGTCGATCTCCATGATCAGCTCCGCCACCTGCTCCCGCTTGCGCGTGCTCAGGTCGAGAAAACGAATCCCCACATGGTGGCGATCGTGGATCGCCTGGATCACCCCACCCAGCCGCAGAGGCTGTCCCTGGATGCGAAATTCGGTCTCCACGCGCGTGTAAATCCCCACCGGAAATTTCTCGGCGGTGCGAATGCGGCAACCGCCCAGGCTCAGATCGAGAATCTGGCCGGTCAGTTTCGAACCGATCTTCACCAGAAAGATCACCGCGGAAGTATCGACATCGCACCGGGATTCCGAGCGCCGCTCGCGCCGGTTCGGCGAGGGCGAAGCCGCGGCCGGCGCCTGCTCCTTCAATTCCGTCTCCGGCTCGGAATCTGCCGCCGATGGCGCTCTTGGCACGGCGGCTACCGGTTCAGAGGACGATCGGGTCACCAGGACCGGTCCGAGGGCGGGCGCGGGACCATCGTCATGCCGTGAATCGTTGGGCGCGGCCGGCCCCGCCATTGCAATTCGGTTCTCCCGCCCGAAGGCCGCATCTCGTTTCCGGGCTCTCCTGAATATGAAATCCAGAATCCGAAACTTGCGCCCTTGAGCGGGCGCAGCAGCCTGCGATTGCCGGCTGTCTTGCTGCCAGGCTGGCTCTGCTTCCGGCTCCAGTTCCGAAAACGCAGCCCGTTCCGGGGCGAACGATTGCTGCGAGACCCCATTCCGGGAAATCCTGTCCTCGATGGACGCGGATGCGAAGACCGGACTCAATGCGACCTTCGCCGGCGTTTCGGGATTCCGCTGTTCGCCCTTGGCGGCATTCTCGGCCTCTGCTTCGCAGAGCACCTCCATCAGGTCGTCCCTGCGCCGCGAGCTCATGGGGCCGAAGCTCACTCCCACGGAGTTGCTGCCAGACGTCCACTCGATGATTCCGCTCAAGCGGAACGCAAACCCGCGAATTTTGAAGATGGCTTCGACGGCCGCATGCCGGCCCTGTGGAACGCGCTGCTGCAGCGCCATGCGGCACCCGCCCAGGCTGAGTTCCACGATGCGGCAGGGCACTGCGGAGCCGTGGCTCACCAGCAGAAGCGAGGCTTCTTCATCGACGGCGCACCGCGGCATCTCCCGGCGCTCCAGTTCCTGCGCGTCAAGATCCTGCGCTCCCAGGCCATTCGCATTTTCCGCCTCTTCCATGGCCCGCCTCGTTCGAGTTCTTGAGGAGGGGTCAGTGCCCTCCGGCCAGTTCCCAGGGCTGTCCCGGCTCGTCGGGGCGGGCAGCTTCCCGGCCCTGCAGCCGGTCGTACTCATACAGGTCGCTCGTGGTTCCAAGCGACTCGTTATACAGGCTGATCGCGCCGCTCACCTGCTTCAGCTCCTCGCTGAACGCATGAATAGCTTGCAATTGAGCCGCCGAGGCGGGAATTTCATATTGGGAGGTCTTAATAAACTTCTGGAAGCCGCGGTCGAGCAGGCGGCCGACCTCGCCCTTCACCACCATGCCGGGACCGACGGCGAAGGCCGCCGGCGCGCCTTCGGCAGCCACCAGCACGGCGCCGGCTCCATGCTTGCTCACCAGAAAGCCGCCGGCGACCCCGGCAAACGGCGTGACATCGAAAGCGTGGGCGCGCAACAGTTCAAGCGTCTGATCGAAGCCGGGGTGTGGGGATTTTCGTCTCATACTGGCAATCCAGTCTGCGAAGATAATAGTTGAGTCCGCATCTTCGCGATGGTTCCAATCTCGCACAGCCCAGCCTCGGGCTGCAATTTCTCCATGACCCCACCCACGGCGCAACCCGGCACCCCGTTGCTCGATCGCATCGGCAACACCCCGCTCATCCGGCTCGACCGCCTGGTGCAAGGACTGGACGGCATAGCAATCGCGGGTAAGGCCGAGTGGGCCAACCCCGGGGGCAGCGTGAAGGACCGCGCAGCCGCCTCCATGCTGCGCGATGCCCGCGACCGCGGCCTGCTCACGCCCGGCAAGTCCATTCTCGACGCCACCAGCGGGAATACCGGCATCGCCCTGGCGATGCTCGGCGCGGCGCTTGGCATTCCCGTCCATCTGGCTATGCCGTCCAACGTCTCCCCGGAGCGCAAGCGCATTCTGCGCGCCTTCGGCGCCACGGTGGACTGGACCGATCCCGATCGAGGTTCCGACGGCGCCATCCTCCGCGCCCGCGAATTGGCCGGCAACGACCCGGCGCGTTTCTGCTACCTCGACCAGTACTCGAACGACGCCAACTGGTTGGCCCATTACCGCGCCACCGGGCCGGAGATCTGGGAACAAACCGCCGGCAAGGTAACCCATTTCGTGGCCGGACTCGGCACCAGCGGAACCTTCATGGGCGTGAGCCGCAAGCTGAAAGAGATGAATCCTGCCATCCAGGTCATCTCCATGCAGCCTGAATCTCCCTTCCACGGCCTTGAAGGTCTCAAGTACATGGGCGCTTCGATCGTTCCCCCCATCTACAATCCGCATCTTGCCGACCGCGAAGTCACGATCGAAACTGAAGCCGCTTACGCCATGGCCAAGCGGCTGGCGCGCGAGGAAGGCCTCATGGTGGGCATCTCGGCCGCGGCCGCCGTAGAAGCCAGCCTGCGCATCGCCGGCGAGGAAACGGCCGCGGGCCGCAACGCCGTCATCGTCACAGTACTGCCCGACAATGCCGACAAGTACCTGTCTGAACGATTCTGGGAGGAGGAGGGATGGGCGTACTCCATCTGACCCGCGCCGTTTACGAGAGCCTCCGCGCCCACGGCGAACAGACCTATCCGCACGAGTGCTGCGGCGCGCTGCTCGGCCAACCAACCGCGGAGGGATGGCGGATCGAGTCGGCGGTCCGCGCCGGAAACACCCGCACCGATTCCGCGCACAACCGCTACCAGATCGCTCCCGTTGAGCTGGTC
Source organism: uncultured Acidobacteriaceae bacterium (assembly GCA_963770555.1). Classification (GTDB taxonomy): domain Bacteria; phylum Acidobacteriota; class Terriglobia; order Terriglobales; family Acidobacteriaceae; genus Telmatobacter. The sequence continues at coordinate 551,252 of CAVYQC010000004.1, read as the reverse complement.
CGCATCGAGCGGGACGCGCGCCGCCAGGGCCTGGAGATTGCCGGGTTCTATCATTCCCATCCCGACCACCCTGCCCGATGGTCGCCCACCGATTTCGCGGAAGCACACTGGCTCGGCTGCTGTTACGTGATCACGGAGGTCGCCCAAGGGAAAGCCGCTCAAACCAACTCGTTTTTGCTCGCCGGCGCGAGCGAAGAAGACAAGCGCTTCGAGCAGCAGGAGATTCGGGTCGCAGGAGGTTCGGGTCCAGGATGAGCGCGATGCCCCGGAGGGAAGCGCATCCGTAGATGACCGGACATGATCGCCGGCGACTTGAGTCAGAGCCTCTTCTCTTCCGGACAAACGCGGTTCCATCGGCGCGTAGCCCGCAAACTGAATTGCAAATCCCTCAGTCGATTTCCGTACGCGATTCCGATCCTTCTTTACATCCAAGCGTGTCCGGCAAGATAATTACCCCGTCTTAGAACGCCCGCGCGTCCCACCGGTTTTCCTCCCCCCAAAAATGGCGAGTGATCTGTGACCAGAATCCAAGGAGGAATGCATACATGAAAATACTCAGCCCCATACTGTTGGGAATGTGTCTCGCGGCAGCCGGTAATGTTCCTGCCAGTGCGCAGGATCAAGCGGCTGCAGCCTTGCCGGCGCCCGGATACCTGCAGGTCACCGTGGAATATACCAAGCCGGGCAAGGGCGGGATGGCCCACGACAAGACGGAGAGCGCCTTCGTCCAGGCTATGACTAAGGCCAAGTTTCCCATTCACTACATCGCTTTGAACTCGATGTCGGGCAGGCCGCGGGCCATTTATCTGTCTCATTTCGACTCGTTCGACGAACTCCAGAAGGCCAACAAGATCTTTGACGCCCCGGCAACCGCGGCGGAGTTTGAGCGGCTCAACGCGGCCGATGGCGAGTTACTGGAAGAGATTCACCAGCTGATCTTCAGCTACGTGCCCGAGCTGAGCTACCATTCCCAACCGCCCAGCCCGAAAATCCGCTACCTTGAAGCCGAGATCATCCAGGTGCGTCCCGGTCACCGCAAGGACTTGGAGGAGATGGCGAAGACGGTCATGGCAGCCGACGACAAAGCAGGAACCAGCGACCATTGGGGCGCATATCGCATCGAGTACGGCGAAGATTCCGGCACCTACGTCCTCCTCACCGCCTCCAGTTCCATGGCCGACATCGACCAGCGTTTCGCGGAGGAGCCGAAGTTCTCCGCAGGACTGAGCGATGACGACAAGAAGAAGCTGAACGAGCTTCGCGCCGCGGCCATCGAGTCTGTACATTCCGAACTGTACGCGGTGAATCCTGCCCAGAGCTACGTGAACGAAGACTGGATCAAGGCCGATCCGGACTTTTGGAAGCCCAAGGCGTCTGCCGCCAAACCTGCCGTCGCGGAGAAGAAGACCACTCCATAAACATCGCACACCAATCCCGAGACCAATCCGGGCGAAGCGCAGCGGCGACAAAGACGTTGCGCTTCGCTTTTTGTTGCGAGATTGGCTGCGCGTAGATTCTGCTGCCGTGCCTCGAAACGCCCCGCGTCCTTTTCCCGGCGCTTATCATCTCTATGAGTGCTGGAATTCGTTGCGGAGGAGTCTTCCCGATGACCATCTTCATTCCCACGCCGCTGCGCCCTTTCGCGGGCGGCCAACCCTCCGTCGAAGTCGATGCGCCGACCGTCGCTGAAGCCTTGAGCGCGCTTACCCAGACGCATCCGGAGCTGCGCAATCATCTGTTCACCGCCGAGGGCAGGCTGCGCGCCTTTGTGAACGTCTACCTGAACGACGAAGACGTCCGCTATCTGCCGGAAAAAGATTCGACGGCCGTAACCGCCGCCGACACGCTTTCCATCATTCCTTCGATCGCCGGAGGGGACTGGCCAGGACTGGCCGTTCAGGCGTCGGCTCCTTCGTCGCCCGAGCGCCGAGCATCGTAAACCGAATCGAACGAGAGAGAATTGAGCTTATGGTCTCATCTTCCCAAGCTGCGGCGCTTCCCGAGTTAACCGGCGACGATCTCTCCCGCTACTCGCGCCATCTCCTCCTGCCCGAGGTGGGCATGGAGGGCCAGCAGCGGCTGAAGGCGGCCAGAGTGCTCTGCGTGGGAACCGGCGGTCTCGGCTCGCCGCTGGCCTTGTATCTTGCCGCAGCCGGCGTCGGCACACTGGGGCTGGTCGATTTCGACGTCGTCGACGCCTCCAACCTGCAGCGGCAGATCATTCATTCCACCCGCGACATCGGCCGCAAGAAACTCGACTCGGCCGCGGAAAAGCTCATCGCGCTCAACCCAGCGCTCAACGTGGTGAAACACGAAACCATGCTTTCGAGCGCCAACGCCCTTGACATTCTCAAGGACTACGACATTGTGGCCGACGGCACGGACAATTTCCCCACCCGCTATCTGGTCAACGACGCCTGCGTGCTGCTGGGCAAGCCCAACGTCTACGGATCCATCTTCCGCTTCGAGGGCCAGGCCAGCGTCTTCGCCACCCAGGACGGCCCGTGCTACCGCTGCCTCTACCCTGAGCCGCCGCCGCCCGGCCTGGTTCCCAGTTGCGCGGAAGGCGGAGTGCTGGGCATTCTCCCCGGCCTGGTGGGCGTCATCCAGGCCACCGAGACGATCAAGCTGATCCTGGGCAAAGGCCAGTCGCTGGCCGGCCGGTTGCTCCTCATCGATGCCCTGGACATGAGGTTCCGCGAGCTCAAGCTGCGTAAGAACCCCGACTGCCCGGTCTGCGGCGCGAATCCAACCGTCACCCGCCTGATCGATTACGAGCAGTTTTGCGGCATAAAGCCCGAGACAAAAGAGGAAAAAGCCTTGAAGAACGGTATCCCGCAAATGACCGTGAAGGAACTCAAGCGCCGCATCGACGCGGGCGAGGATGTCTTCATTCTCGACGTTCGCGAGCCCTTCGAATATCAGATCGCCAACATCGGCGGCAAGCTCATCCCGCAGAACGACGTGCCGCAGCGGCTCGCCGAGATCGACCGCGACCGCGAGATCGTGGTGCAATGCAGGTCCGGCGGCCGCAGCCAGCGGATCGCGGAGTTCCTCGCGCAGGCCGGCTATCCCAGGGTTTCGAATCTCGCCGGCGGCATCCTGGCCTGGGCTGACGAGATCGATCCCAGGGTGCAGAAGTATTGAGGCTGTGCAAGAATATTGACACCGATCGGAGCCCTCCCGCGCATGAATGTGTACTGCGAAATACCGGTCCTTCCCCCGCGCAGCATGGTACTCGCACCGCCCTTGAGCGATGACGAGTTCGAGCGGATGTGCGAGAAATCCGAGTTCGCTTCTCTCGAACGAAGCAAAGAAGGGTCCATCATCGTGAATGCGCCTGCGGGAGGATCAACCAGCGACGGCAACAGTGAGATTAATCGGCAACTCAGGAATTGGTGGATTCAGCATCGCCGAGGCCGCACACTCGATTCGAGCGCTGGCTTCTTCCTTCCCGACGGCTCCGTGCTCAGCCCTGACGCCGCCTACGTGACCGCAGAGCAATTGGAGGGTCTTACGCGGGAGCAATTGGCCCGCTTCTTACGCCTCACTCCGGCCTTCATCATCGAACTGCGTTCGGAAAGTGACCGGCTTCCTCCGGTGACCGAAAAGATGGAGGCCTGGATTGCCAACGGCGTTCAACTCGGCTGGCTCATCGATCCCTATGCGCGACAGGTTCATGTTTACCAGCCAGGCGCGTCTCCCCGTATCGGGTTGGAAGGCCGCATCGCCGGCTCCGGTCCCGTTGAGGGCTTTGTCCTCGATCTCGAGGAAGTCTGGCGCTGTTACGAGTAGTGAAAGCGCGTTGTTTGAGCGTTGTGTCGCGATGTCAGTAATCCCGATTCATCCCCGGAGCGATCGAGATCGTTCCCAAAATGCCTGAGGATTAGAAAAAGATCAACCCGCTGACAAGCCTCCACTTGCCGCTCTCGACCCCAGCCAGGCATTTTCTTGTCATCTGCCGGCCTCCCGCCGGAATCCCCCAAAAAGTCTCTCCTTGCGTAGAATTTCGGGTTATAGTGGCACATTCTTAAGAGCCAGTGCTTACTGCGTCCAAATCTCCGCGGTATGAAAGGACTGCTATGTTCGATCGGGCAAACCCATCGCGCGCTTGCTTGTCGAAGCCGTCATCCGCAATCGCCCTCCTTCTCCTGCTCACGCCGCTTGCCCCGCCTTTGACTTTGCCGGCCCAAACTCCGGACCTCGAGGTCAAATACACCGGAAGGCTCTTCGGCTACTACCGCATCGAGCCCGATGAATCGGTATCAGCCGCGCCTGCTCCCGGCTCAGGGATCAGGCTCTCAACGGTCCGCGCTTTCCTCGGCTCTCTCTCGTCTCACCCTGCGCAGCGGCCTGACGCACCGCAAACCGACACGCTGCTGCTCGGCATGGGCGACAATTTCGCGCCCGAATTTGGCGCCAGCATCCAGCAGGAGTTCAGGACCGCGGACGGAAACGGCCCGTGCGAGTCGCGAGTCCCCGATGGACCGCCAACGAGCACAACCGGCGAAGCAGAATGGCACCGTTCCGCTCCTGAAGCTCTCTACAAAACCGAAACGCGCATGCCCGTCCAGGCCGATTGCGATAACGTCCTGCGCCTGCTGATGACGGCCGGCTACCGGGCCGTTGTTCCAGGCCGGGAGGATTTCATCTATTCGGCCACATGGCTCAGGAGGATCGCCTATCTGCTGCGAGGCGCCAGTCCCGGTAATGCCGCCAATCCCTCCACCAATCCGCTCAGCGCGAACGGCCTGTGGAAGACCGTGCCCATCGAGAGTTTCGAGCACCGGCTGCACATGCTCGGCGCGAACCTGCGCGTAAAAGTCAGCGAGGATTCGTGCCCGCTGCTCTTTTCGGCCGATCTCGCAAGCAAGGACCATCCCTGCCTCAAAGGTGACGGAACCATGACCGCGGAGATGGACTGGCTGCGCCGGATGGACCAAACGCTCACCGTGGATGCAAGCGGAGCACCCGGCACCGATGCTACAGCCCCAGTGGTCGTTTCGATGAACCGGCAGGCCCGCCAAAGTCCGGAATTCCGCGAGCAGCTTCTCATCAATCAGGCGTCGATTGTCTCCGCGCTGCTGGCCGGATACAACTGCCAATCGAGCCCCAAGGACCTGGCAGCCCTTGCCAAGCCGGACGCGTATAAGCTCAGCCCCGGCAACGGACTCACGCTGACAGCCAACGACCAGGCGATGCCGGCAGCCATCGAAAACGCGCTCAACGGGATGTCCTGCGGCCCTCAAACCGCAGATCTCGCAGCCAGTGTCAGGAATCTGGTTGCGAAGATCAAAGCGGGCACCGGTCCAACGCCGCCGGACGCTGCAACCACGATCCTGATGGACCTGGAATCGCGAATAAAAGCAGACACGCTCACGCTCGGCCTGGTTTTGAAGGAGCAGCGCGACATCGGTTACACCATTGCCCGCCTTACCAGCGGCAGGCGTGCGCTGGTTATCGGCGTGGTGGGCAAAGAGACCATGCAGGAGATATCCTGCGTGAATTTCGAGGTCTATCCCGATCGCGTCTACGACGGAAACCTGGCAAGAACCGCGGGCGGCAGTTCACCTTGCCCGAAACAAAAGGAGGCCCCACAGGGACCGGCGTTTCCGGTCGTAGTGGGCGATCCGGAATTCGCGGTGTCGGCCATTCTGCGTGCCGCCTGGGAAGCGCGAGCGCCCGCCAATCCGGAGACCTGTTTCGATACCGTCGTCGTGATGGCGCAGATGCCTTCCGCTGAGGCCGGGGAACTCGGCGAACAGGTGCGAGCCGAGATGGGCAGGCTATATGCGAAGGGCGAAAGCCGTCCCTCGATCGATCTTATCCTCAGCGAAGCGCAATATGGCCACGAGTCTCCGAATTTCGAAATGCACATCGAGCCCGGCGGCATGACGCCGGTTCTGGTCCCGCCCGACGGGTCCGTTCTGTGGCAGGAAAACTCGGCAAACCTGGTCTCAACCGCCAGCCTCTCCACGCAGCCCGATCAGAAGCACCCCGAGTTGACGCGTTTGCTCGTCAACAGCCTTCCCGCCCTCAACCCGCCGCCGACCGATCCAGGCTCCGAATCGGCCACAGGCACAGCCGTACCAACTCCAGACAACGAAACGGCAGCCAGCCTGCTCAGGGAGGCATTGAAGCGAGCCTTGGGGAAAGGCAGCCATGACGCGGATCTGGACGCGGTGTGGACTTCGTGCGGGTACGACGATTTCTGCCGGAACACCGCGCTGATGCAGTATCTGTTGCGCCAGTTGCAGCGCAGCACCAAGGCCGATATCGTTTTTCTCGAACGCCGCGACTTTTATTTCGGCTGGCTCGGTCACGAATATGCTGACGATTCCTTCTGCGATCGATGGGTCGCGGGAGCCATGGCAGCGCTCACGCAAGGTCAAGCCAGCCCCGCGCCGGACTACCGGAAGTTTTATACGGATTATTGCCACCTCAAGGTCGCCCTCGACCGCGTGCTTTGGAAAGGCGACTTCTCGGAGCGCGTGATGGTGGACGGCGCCACCCTCACCACGCTCATGAAGACGGCCGAACAGCAAACCGATCAGGAGCAGACCCTGCTGGCGCGCGACCTGAGCCAGGAATGGCTCGTGACCTACGGCGTCGTGACCAGGCCCCCGACAAACCTCACCGCCGCCGCATCCGGTCCCGAAACCTTTTCCGTTCCCGGCTCCGATGGCTGCAACAACACGGGAAGCAAATCGAAGGCATCCAACGCGGCCAACAGCCCTTACTGCGTCGACGGCCAGTCCATCCTCTCCGACCACGCCTACTGGCTCACGACCAGCGATCAGCTCGCCCAGGACAACGCCGTTTACACCGCCCTCAGCTCATTCGCGTCTAAATCCGGCTACGCCGCGCCCACCAACCGCCTTTATCTCACCTCCGAGATCGCCGACGAGGTGACCCGCCGCGGTCAGACTCACGAGTTGGCGGCGCATGGCGCGGAAGGAAGCGCGGGGTCGAGTACCCCTGCCGGCGTCCCGGCCGAGACCGAACTTGCATCCGTCGAGACCCGCCAGCAGGACCGGGATCTCATCCAGCTCGACTTTTCCAAGCTGGTGGCGGGATACACTCTGACCAGCCCAAGCCTTACCGACGCCGACCTCGCCGCCGAGTACTCCGGCGTCTCCAACACCCAGGCGGTCACGCCCCACTCCCAGGAGCTCGATCTCGAAGCCGCCTCTCGCCTGGTCTCTGCCCCGGTTTTCGGGCAGTTTGTTCTCGGCGCCCAGACTGACGCCGAATACGACCGCCGCGCGCTCGGCAACCTGAGCGGCAACCCCGAGACCGTCACATACTCGGCCAACAGCTACTCGGCCGGCGGATTCGTGCAGCGCGCGCTTCACTCCAAACTGGTCCCCGGCTTGACTCCCAGCGGGGTGAATCGCAGCACGCGCAACCTGCCGCGTGCCTTCCTGGTACTGGCGCCCTACCAGTTCCAGCGGCAGCTGAGCGGCGCATTCCTCAACTTCGCTTTCTTCACGCCGCCCAACACCACCAACAGCCAGCAGCAGGTCACCGTCCATCTGCCCACCGCGATGGGTTTCAGCCAGCGCGCCGGCTTCCGCTACGAATTCGCCGGCGTCTGGAGATGGACGCCCGACCCCGGTTCCTATTACGAATTCGGACCGGAATATTCCGTGCAGAACAATGTCCTTTCCGCGATCCTGATGCCGCAGTTGTCCTCAACCGCGGTCTGCGACGCGCTCGCCACGCAATCCATTCAGACGTGTGTGAAAAATGCGTACAAGGCAGCCGGCGCAACGCTGAACGCGGCCTCCACGCTGACTCCGGTTACGCAAACTCTGCACGCCGGAGGCTTCTACTGGATGGTGCACGTGCAAAAGGTCGTCGACAAGGAGAAGAACTATACCGTCTCGTTCGATACCCAGGGCGACAACTTTGTGCTGCCTGGCGCCACGCTCACCACCCAGACCCGCTACGCCTTTTCGACCAAGCTGGCGCTCAACTTCAAGATCGCCGGAAACCTCTCGCTCTCGCCCACCTGGTCAGACTTCTTCTTCGAGAACCAGGGAATCTCGTCGCAGCGCACCAGCCTTGTTGCCACCACATTTGCTGTTTCCGCCAAGTGGTATTTTGCGCGCGATGCGCAGGTGCCGTTCCGCAAGCAACTCTGGTTCGTGGGCCCGGCCTCGTCCGACCAGACCGGAACGGCCAAGATCAAATAAGCTCTCAAGAGCAACCACGCCCGCGCCTCACCCTTCTCGCGTTTCTTGCGAATAGGGTGGGAAACTTCCAATTCAAACGATGTCGATTTTCCCGGCGCCGCCCGGCCCGCGATCATGCCGTCTCGCTCATCTTCCCGTTCTCGTCCATCTTGCCGAAGATCATCTTGCCGCTCGCCGTCTGAAGCACGCTGGTCACCGAGATATCCACCGAGCGGCCGATCATCTTCCGCGCGTGATCCACAACTACCATCGTGCCGTCGTCCAGGTAGCCAACGCCCTGGTTGTACTCCTTGCCTTCTTTCAGGATCAGCACGCTCATGCGTTCGCCGGGCAGCACCACCGGCTTCAACGCATTGGCCAGGTCGTTGATGTTGAGCACTTCCACGTGGTGCAGGTGGGCCACCTTGTTCAGGTTGAAGTCGTTGGTTACCACCTTGGCCTCCCACTTCTTGGCCAGCTCCAGCAGCTTCAGGTCCACTTCGCGGATGGACGGAAAATCGTCGGGCACAATCTGCACCTGCAAGGCTGCATTGGACTGCATCCGCTGCAGCATATCCAGGCCCCGCCGTCCCCGTTGCCGCTTTGAGCCGTCCGTGGAATCGGCCACCACCTGCAACTCCCGCAACACGAACTCCGGCACCACGATCATGCCGTCGATGAAGCCGGCCTCGGCGATATCGGCGATCCGCCCGTCGATGATCACGCTGGTATCCAGCACCTTGGCGCTGCGCCGCGACGGCCGGTCGCCGCTGAACACCGTCCCCAGCGCGGCCGGATTCAGCAGGTCGCCTTTGTTGGCACCCACCAGCAGGCCGACGTAGGTCATCAGCAGCAGTACGAAGATTTGCAGCGCAGCGGAGTTCGCGCTGGGCAGAGGCGCCGAGCGCAGCACCAGACAGAACAAAGCCGCGCCAAAGATGCCCAGCACGCTGCCGGCTACCGCGCCAATCAGCCGCTTCAGGCTCAGCGCCCGCACGCGCAGTTCGAACACGATGACCGCGCCCGCCGCCAGCGCCCCGGCTGCCGCGCTCGCCCATCCATTCTGAATGCCGAAAGGGCGGAGGAAATAACAAACCCCGGCAAATAGGGCTACAAAAAGAAGACGAATCAAAACCAGATCCATAAGGCCAACTTCCGCCGGCAGAGGAAAACCCAGGCCAGCTTGGACACAATTCGCGAGTATGCCCACAGCCGTATGCGATCGTCAAGGGGGAAACGGAAGGCAGGGGTCAGGGGTCAGGGATCAGAGATCAGGGAATAGGGAACAAGCCCCGCGTGAGAGGGCTCACGTAGATTGAAAACAGGGAACCGCGAACCGAGGCGGTCCGGCGCTCTTTTCGGGACGAAAGGTATTTCCTCCCTAGTCCCTAGTCCCAAGTCCCTGGTCCCTAGTCCCCAATTCCCTATTCCCTGACTTCTCACGACGCCGCCGCCAGCTCCGATTCCGGCGCTTGGCGCTGCGCGCCTTTGCGCGGACCGCGCTTGCGCGCGCTCATTGCCTTGATGCGCTCCAGCAGTTCATGCGAGGAACAGTTCTTCTTGGCCAGCATCGCGTCCGCCACCTGGATCTCGCCGCCCGCCGCCTGCGGATCGCCGAGCAGGATCATGGGCACATGCGCCGCGATCCTCTTCAGCCGGTGCACAAGCTGGTCTCCGTTCATCTGCGGCATGTTGAAGTCGGCCAGCACCAGGTCAATGGGATTGGCGGCAAATACGCCGATCGCCTCCTGGCCCGTCAATGCTGGAACCACCTTGTAGCCGTTGATTTCCAGCGTGAACTTGAGTACCGATAGCTCTTGTTCATTGTCATCTACACATAGAATGATCTTCTTGGGACGCATGGTAAGGGGATTCGCTCCTTGCTTTGCTTCTCTGGCTCGGTTTGGCTCGCCCGCCGCAGGCATTACACCGCCTCTCCGCCCAGGTGAGCGGATGCGGCGATGAGCTTTGCCAAGGCTTGCGGCTGGAACGCGAACAGCCGCCGTCCTCGCACAAGCGCTACAGCCGTTCGCCGCGCGCAGCCTGCGCTGTACGGCTCCTGGCACACGATTGTGTGGAAGGCCGGCCCACGTTCGCGGTCAATGAATCATTGCTCTTGACGCGTGGGGACATCCGGTGAAGGCCCGGTTCGCTTTTCCCTCAATGAGACGCAAGAGTACGAGTTCCGGTGAACCCTGAAAAGAGAGAAATTTAAGCGTAAGCGAGGCTGAAAATCCGTCTGAAACAAGTGGAAATCGGCTAGCGCAAACATCTTTGGCCACTTGCGACGATGAATTTCTGTTGAAACCATGTGCATCACGGCAGGAAAAGCCTGCCCTTTGCCACAAGAACAGTGCGGCCGCCGACGCGAACATCCGTCACTCTGGCCCCATCGCGCCGCGCAGCCAGCAACATATCGCTGGTCCGGCCCATCTCAACACCCTGGCGCAGGCGAATGCGATCGTCTGAAGCCACGGCGCCGCGCGCCACGAGATAGCTGATGGCGCAGCCCGCGGCAGATCCCGTAGCCGGATCTTCGCCGCCATAGAACTGCATCCGCGCTCTGAACTGCTGCTGCCCGGGACCCTGGTACGTGTCCAGTGCTGGAGAGAGAACATAGAACCACCGCGCCCCGCGATCGCGCAGCCAGGGCGTGGCTTCGTCGTGATTCACTTTGAGCCGCGAGAGCGCCTCGAGCGAGCGCAGCACGGCAATCGCAAAGGGGGTTCCGGTTGAAACCACCTGCGGCGGCAGCGCGGAGTCCAGATCGTCGGCGCGCAGCCCGCACAGCCGCGCCACTTGCGGCCCCTCCAGTTCGGCGCCAAACTCCGGCTCCGGCTGCGTCATCTCGCCGCTGATTGCGTTTCCCGCCGCGCCGGTTGCGTCCGCGCCCCTCTCAAAACGCACCGGGACCGTGCCCGCGTTCAGCTTCAGCTTCAGCTTCACCGTGCCGCGGTCGGCGGCCTCCGGCGCAAAGAGCCTGAGCACGCTGGCCGTACCCAGCGTGGGATGGCCGGCAAAGTTCAACTCTTCCCGGGTGGTGAAGATGCGCACCCGCACGCCCTCGCGCCGCTCCGTCTCCAATGCGCCGCGCTCGATGAACGTGGTCTCGGAGAGATTGAACTCGCGTGCGATGGCCTGCATCCGCTCCGTGGTCAGGCCTGCGGAATTCATCACCACTGCCAGCCCGTTCCCCTGGAGCGCGGTATCGGTAAAAACATCCACAACGAAGTATTCGAACTCCACGGTCAAACCGCCCCCTTTCCGTCCAACTGCAGCCGCTTATCAAACTTTACTCTGTACGGACCTCGCGCGGGGTACTACAATCCCCTAAACCGGAGGCTCGCCGTCGGTCCCCGCGGAGACCGGGAAAAATGGCGATGGCTCTGAAACGGCGCTCCGGCCCAGGTCACTCTTAGCATGTTGGGCCTTGCCGGCTTCCGGTTGAAGCCACATTTGCGATTCGGGCCCTTGCAATCCGACAATTCGAACGAAGAACGATCCGGAGGGCATGAAATTTGGCGCAGACCATCAACATTTCGCAGGCAAACGTCGTTTCGGGCACGGCCGCCGAAATCAAGATCGATCAGATCACGCTCGGCGGCGTGACGATCGGCCAGCTGGTACTGAATGGAACCTCGCTCAACGTCGCTTCGGGCAGCGCACTGCTGGACAACGTGCGCATCGTCATTACGCTGGAATTCGCCTTCGACTGGTGGATCAATCTCGGTTTCTGGAGCGACTCCGGATCCGCCGACCTGGGCAGCCTGTCGTTCGGACTGAGCCTCGGGAACGTATCCATCCCCTCGCTGAACAACATTCCCCTGACGGTCCCCAACATCGTCCTCGCCAACCTCAGCGCGGTGATTGCGCCGCTCACTTCCGTCGATCTGGGCGGGGGAAGCTTTAACGCCATCACGGCCGCCAACATCGTGCTGCCAAAGAACGGCTACACGCTCACCGGCCTGGGCCTGGGCGCAGTCAGCATCGCCAGCCTGCAGATTCCCGAGACGACCATGGCCTCGATCGGGATTCAGGATTTTCACCCCAACGCAAATGTCGTACTGCCGAGTGCGACCATAGGTCCGGTAGAGATTCCCTCGGCAACGGCCGCCGACGTGCTGGGAACGGCGCCCGTCAACCTGAGCGGCACGGCAAGCCAACAGGGGCTGGGCGTGAGCCTGGGCGTCCTGGGCGGCACGCTCAACGTTACACCTACGGCCTACATCAGCATCGGGACTTTGCAACTGCAGGGCGTGTCGCTCTCCGGTTCGGTGACGCAGGCCATACTCGAAAATATCGGCGTGCCCGTCGACTTGAGCGGCATCAATCTGAGCACCATCGACATCGGCCAGATCAACGCGGTGAACATCGCGCTGTAAGCAGGCAAGAAAGCGTGGCGCGAGCCGCGCAGGGAGATTCTCCGTGGCGCACATCAATTCGGAAGATTTCGAAAGTCTCTGGGAAGGCGTCAAGGAACGGCCGCTGGTTCGGCGCGCCCAGCCTTCGCCGATCCAGGCCGATCTTTCCCTGACCGGAATCCTGAACCGCTACATGGCCGTCGCCGCAAACCAGCGCGAATGGGGAAAGATCAGCCAGCAGGATTACAACGATTTGAACGCCGCCGTGAGCGCGCTGAAGATCGTCCTCGGGCGCGTCAACGAGAGCGCAATCGTGGCCGACGCGGTGACCCAGAACGCCGCCGATATCCGGGCCAAGCTGGGCCCCAAAGCAGGTTGAAGGATGGGACTGCGGACGGCGCAACCTTTGTAACCTTACCCACGAACTTGGGTGCCCCAGGTCTCGCTTTTGAGACCTGGGAAGCCACAAATCTACCCGGTCACGGCGCTAGAGCGCAATCCTCGGCCGCGAAGGCCGCGTCCGGGCGCGTTCCAGGAACACCCGCATGCGCAGCGCTTCAGCCCGTTGGGCGACCACCAGGCGCATCTGCCGGTGAATATGATCGATGTCCTCGAGCAGCGCGACCTGGGCTTCGTCGCTGGCAGCGTCTCTTTCGAGGCGGGAGACCCGCTCTTCCACGGTCTGGCGGAATCTGGGGCTGATCTCATAGCTTTCTGAGGTAGCGCAGTTGATCATCATCGCAGGTTCCTCGGGGCTGGTGTCTTGACGCCGAAAAATATTTTTTGCAATCGGCCTCAAGTTTTCTCAACCACTGCCGATACTAACGAAAGGCCCGGTTGCGCGCCAGATTACGATGTAATTCCACTTAGGTAATTAACTGTCCGGAAACCGGACATTACCGGAGGGAAATTTCCGATCTTGCACCCGTTACTCCCATGCGGTGTCCTGAAACAAGACGAACGGGTGTTTTGAGCCGCGACATCGCGCCCCGGAAATGACCACGGAAATTCAGGATGGATGGGGATAGCGGCGGCAAGGACCGGCTATTGCTGCGGGGCCGACGCGTAGTAGCCTTTGCGCACCTGCACCTTCGTTCCCTCACCGCATTGCACCGCTAGATGCCGGAAGGTGCCATCGAGCTTGGCATTGGTGGAGGTATAACTGGCCACATACTGGGTGCGCAGCTCGTCTTCGATTTGCTCGAAGGCCGCCTGCAGCTTCTGGCCGTTGTTGCCCACGTCGATCACGCGCCCGCCGGTCTCATCGGAGATTCTTTTCGCGGGAGAATAGCCGTAGTAACCCTCGCCCTGGCTCCAATACATGGCCCGGTCTGCGATCAGAATCACATAGATGATCACATTCGACCGCTCCGCCGCGGCGATGGCCTCGGCAATCTTGGTCCGGCTGCCCTCATCCTCGCCGTCGGTAAGAATGATCATCGCCTTGCGGCCCGATTCCTGATTCAGCTTCTCTGTGGACGCGAGATAGATCGCGTCGTAGAGCAGGGTCCCTTTGGGATCGCTGACGGGCACCGGTCCACCGCCCAGGCCGGGAATGCCGCCGCCGTTGCCGCCGGCGGTGTTGATCTCTGCCTTGTCCATGGCGTGAGCCAGCAGGTGGGCGCTGTTCGTATAGTCCTGCAGCAGGTCTACGTTCACGTCGAAGGAGAGCAGAAACGCCTCATCCTTGGCGCGCAGAACGCGCTCCAGGAACTGGCTGCCCGCGTCCTGTTCGAGCGGCAGCACGCGCTGCTGGCTGCCCGAGGTGTCGAGCAGAATTCCCAGGGTCAGCGGCTGGCTGGTTTCGGCCACAAAGCTCTTGAGCGTCTGCGGCACTTTGTCTTCCTCTACGGTGCAGTCGTTCTTGGTGAGGTGAGGAACCAGGTTGCCGTTTTTGTCCTTCACCGTGAAGAACAGATCCACGAGATTGACATTGACGTGGAATGTAGCCACCGATTGCTGGTCCGGCGGAGGCGCCGGCGCGTTGCTCACCGGAGGCGCATCCGGCGACGGCGCAAGTTGAGCCCAGACGGCCGCCGGGATTCCCGGCAGGCCCAGCAAGAGAGCGGCAACTGCAACTCGCATGCGCATTCTGCTCAGTTAGACGGCTTACAGACTCCTAAGAAAGCATACCGATTCAACACCGGCGGGGCAACCTGCGCGCCTCCGCCGCGTCTGATACTCTGTCAGGTGCGCCCTCTTGAACAGGAAGGGCTCCTGCGCATTGGGGTTATCCCGGAGGACGAATTACCTGTGAAGCTTGGCTTACCTGCATTGGCGCTGGCGTCGTTTCTCGCACTGGGCCTGAATTCCGCTCTGGCGGCTCCGCCCCAGAATCAGCAAACCACTGTTCCCGATGCACCTACACCCCAGGCGCCGCCGCCGCTGCCGGGGGTAAACGGTCCGATTACGCCCGGGCAGGGAGCCGGGGATAACACCCCGTCCGGACAGGCTTCGTCCTCTTCGGCATCGTCGACAAACCCTTCCGAACAGCCGCCGGCGCCCGTCAATCAAGCGCCGCCCGGCAATCCACCCCCTGCTGCCCCGGACAATTTCCAGACCACGCCACCAGTCCAAGGCGGCGCGGCGCTGGCGACCCTCGTTGTCAACGTAAACTTCGTCGAGGTCCCGGTCACCGTCAAAGACTCCAAAGGACACCTGGTCTCCGGACTCACCTGGCGGGATTTTACGGTCTACGAAAACGGCACCCGTGAGCTGTTGCACGTGTTCAGCGTGGACCCCCAGCCGCTTTCCATCGCCTTCGTAATCGATCAGAGCCTGGGTTCAAACATCATGGAGAGGGTGAACGATTCCCTGGGCGCGATTCAGGGCGCACTTACTCCCTATGACGAGGTGGCCGTCTTCACGTACAGCAACGGGTCAAAGGAATGGACCGGGTTTACCGGCGCCCAAACCAACCGATTGCCCGCGGTGCTGTCCCTGGCAGAGGCCACCGGCACAGACCCCACAGTGCCCATCAACGACGGTCCACTTGCAGGCTGCCAAATCCGCGAGAACGGCAACTGTGTGGATCCGGTCCTGCAACCCGGCAAATCCACCGGCAACGACACGTTTATCACTATTCCCAAGGAGATTCACACCCTCAACGACGCCATTCTGGCCGCGGCCGAGGAGTTGTCCTCCCGTCCCAAGGAGCGCCGCCGCATTATCTACGTGGTCTCCGACGGCAAGGAATACGGCAGCAAAGCCACTTTCCGCGAGGTGATTAAGTACCTCGAAACCAACAAAATCGCCGTTTATGGGACGCTGGTGGGCGACTCCGCCCGCTGGGGCGAGGGCTGGGTTGACCGCTTCCACCTGCCCTTTACCATGTACGACAACATTCTGTACAAATACACTTTCCTCACCGGCGGTGACTGGGAGGCGGATGGCAGTGTGAACGGCATTGAGAAGAGCTATGCCAAAATTGCTGCCGAGGCGCGCAATCAGTACACGCTGGGCTACCTCAGCCACGAATCGATCTACGACGCCAAATACCGCTCCATCGATGTGCGTGTCGACCGGCCGGGCCTCGATGTAATCGCCAAAAAAGGCTACTACCCCTCCGCGCAGGATTACCGCTAAGCTGTGGGCGGCTCGGGCGCTTCGGCCGGCCTTGGCTTGATCTCCGCTGTTTCCTGGGGCGGTTCGGACTTCGTGGGCGGCCTGGGCGCTCGACGCGCTCCCGCCTTGCTGGTGGTCGTTTCCGGCCAAATTCTATCCCTGGCTACGCTGGTTGCGCTGTGCCTGGAGCTTCGCGTCCCCGCGCCGGACAGGCACTATCTCATCTATGCCATTGTGGGCGGCTTTGAGGGTTCGCTGGCGCTCGCCGCCTTCTATCAGGCCCTGGCCATGGGCGCCATGGGGCTGACCGCTGCGCTCACCGGCCTGCTGACGGCGCTGGTGCCGGTGGTCTTCTCGCTGTGGCACGAAGGGCTGCCCGATCCCTTGAACCTGGCAGGGCTTGCGGCGGGCTGCGCTGCCATCTGGCTGATCACCCATCAGCGCGCCTCTCGAACATCTGCCTCGCCGCCCAAGGCGCTGCTGCTGGGCGCCCTCGCGGGAGCTGCCTTCGGATCGCAGTTGATTCTTCTCAAGCTGGCCGGCGGAGGCGGCATTCTGTGGGCCCTGACGTGCACCCGCGCCGCCGGGGTCACGGCCTTGCTGCTGGTGCTTCTGGCCGCGCGGCCGTTTGCGGCGCTCCGGGCACTCTATTCGAAGCGTGCGCCGGCCAGCGATCGGGCAACCAGCTCCCCGAGACCGCGAAGGAGCTTTCTTTGGATCGCTCTATTGGCCGGAACGCTGGATACTTGCGGCAATCTGTTCTATTTGCGATCGGCCCTGGCGGGCAGGCTCGCCGTCGCCGCACTGGTTGCTTCTCTCTATCCGGGCGTCACCATCCTGCTGGCTGCGCTGGTGCTCCGTGAGTACCCGACGCGTCGCCAGATTGCCGGAATGGCGCTGGCTTTGGCCGCGGTGGTAATGCTCAGCGCGTAGACGAGGGCTGAAAGCACAAAGGCCTGTGCGTCGGCACAGGCCCCTCGATGTGTCCAGGAATCGGAAAACAAACGGATAACTGAGGCAACTCATGTGAGTTGGAGCTTCTATCGCCTTTCCATGAGAGAGGGAGAGAGGCGGCTGTTGCTACGATTTTGAGTCCTTATCCTTAGTGTCGGTAAGCGCCGAGGCGGGGGGAGCCGGCGGAGGGGGAGGAGGGTCGCTGATGCCGCGAATCCCCTCCTTGAAGCCCTTCAATCCCTCGCCAAGTCCCTTGCCCAGCTCCGGCAGCCGCTTGGCGCCAAAGAGCAGAAATGCAACCACGGCCAGCACAATCAAGTGCCATGGCTGAAGTAGATCGCCCATGGGTATTCCCCCCGCGCTCCGCAATTCCACCGGTGCGCATGCTCAACAGACCATTGTCGCACAGAATCATAGAGCCGCGCGAACACGGACCCGGCGGATCAGAAATCAGTTCACCTGCGCCGGTTTCCCCAGCCGTTCGGTCACCATGGCGAAAAACGTGTGCAGATCTTCCTCTTCGCCCACGGTGAGCCTGCGATAAACCTTCATCAGCGGGAAAAGCCGCGATCCCCTCACATCCACCGACGGGACGGCCGATGCGCCGCCGGGATACACCGTCATCTCCCAGCTTCCTGCGTAGCGCCGCCGCAGCACCTCGCCCAGGTAACTGCCCCAAAGCCGCACTTCAAAGTCCATATCCAGTTCCGGGCTGTCGCCCACCAGAACCAGAATGTCGTCCAGCGCATCCACCGATTCCGAGCTGAAATCCAGCTTGTGCCCAAATCCGCCGGCACTCAGCTCCACCGCGGCATTGGCATAACCTTCCATCATCGCTCCCAGGTCGGGGTAAGCCGCCGATTCCAGAAGTTTGCGCAATTCGGTGCGGTCTCGCATCCAATGTCCAGGGTAAACGCCCGCGCCGCGATGCGTGAAGCCATAAAAGTGGGACCGGGTCGAACGATTGTGGCAGACTGAAAACAGATTTGGAGGTCCAAGGCAATGAAGACGATTAAGCTTCTTGCGCTGGCCGTTATGCTGGCGTTGGTCGCCGGCCCGGCACGCTCCGCCGGCAGCGATGTTTATCCTGACCCCAGCCAGGCCAAGGCCGATCTGACCGCAGCTTTAAGGACTGCAGCAGCGACGCATAAGCGCGTGCTGGTAGACTTTGGCGGCAACTGGTGCGGAGACTGCCAGGTGCTCGATCTCTATTTTCACGATGCCAAAAACCTGCAGCTGCTGGAATCCAACTTCGTGCTCATCCACGTGAATGTTGGCCACCTGGACGCCAACCTGGATCTGGCCCGGCAGCTTGAGGTTCCGCTGGAAAAGGGCGTGCCCGCGCTGGCTGTGCTGAGCGAAGAGGGCAAGCTGCTCTACAGCCAGAAGAACGGCCAATTCGAAGCCATGCGGCGCATGGAGTCCTCGGCGGTGACCGCTTTCCTGGTGCAATGGCGCCCCACCCGGCCCGGCTGCTCGGCTATCGTGGTCAACTGTTAGAGCACTTTCGATTCACACGTTGCCATTTGGAGATCGCACAAGGTGGCTTTTTCTTAAGGAAAAAGCCACTGCGCCTCCAGGTCTCCTCAAAGAGCAGAATCGAAAATGCTGTAGCTGGAGATTCCCGAATGCAATTCGACGTCGAACGAATCCCCGGCAACGAGACCTACAAGCTGCTGGTCGGCCTGGTCGCGCCACGGCCCATTGCGCTGATTACCAGCATGGATGAAAGCGGACGCCTCAACGCCGCGCCGTTCAGCGCCTACAACTACCTGTGCACCGATCCGCCTATCGTGGGCATAGGCGTAACCAATCGCCCCGGCGACCGCTTTGTGCCCAAAGATACGGCCCGCAACATTCGCCGCACCGGCGAATTCGTGGTGAACGTGGTCACCGAAGACATCGCCGACAGGATGAACATCTGCGCCACGGATTTTCCCGCGGAGATCAACGAGGTGGAGATCGCCGGCTTCACCACCACCGCATCGCAAAAAGTAAAGCCGCCGCGCTTGGCCGAGGCCCACGCCGCTCTCGAGTGCCGGGAGTACACCACCATGGAGATCGGCCGCTCACGCATCATCCTGGGCCGCGTGGTGGCCATCTATGTCGAAGACCGTTACGTCGATGCCGACGGGCCGTACATCAAAGCCGACGAGCTGCACTCCATCGGCCGCATGAACGGCCTGGGCAACTACGTGCGCACCCGCGACGCGTTCATAACCATTCCGCGCATCTCGTATGAGGAGTGGAAAAAGAACCGGCAGTAGCGCGGCTCTATAGATCTCGCAGAAAATCGTTGAAACGCTTTGCGTGTGGTGACGCGTTTTCCACCTTTAGCGGGTCAATGAGCGCCAATAGCGCGAAACCATGTTTGACCTTGTGGTATTCACCCTTGGATTTAGTCGGTGCTGAGGCATGCTTGAGACTCGGCTCAAGGTCCTCTTTGCGAACGGGTTCGATGTCGGTCGGATTGCCGGGAAGACTGCCTGCTAGAAAGCCGCCATCGTAGAAATCATTAAGCGCTTCTCGATCAGCCAGAAACCAAGCCTCCATTGCCTGCACCATCAGGAAGGCTTTGTGCCCACCCCTCGCGGAGAACGCCCAGCCCTCTTGATCTCGAAGGTGTTGAGCTGCCGTAGCAGATGTAGCAGGAGCCTCTGCATCGACCAACAGCGCGCACACATCGCCCTTTTCGCAAGTCCCGATCGCGGTATGAAATCGGTCGTATGCTTGTCTGCGTCCTCCACAGGCGACGATGCGGGGACGGCGCGATTCGGGGGCGAGCTTACCACAGTAGAGGGCGAACCCTTCGTTACACCGTTTGAGCGTGTCCTTGTTGTCTCCGCCACCTTCGACGTATATCCGAACGCTCACCAGCGATTTCCTCCAATCTCGCCGCTCATCCAAAGGTGCCCAAGCGAGTAGTCTTTCAGCCAGACCTTCAGCTTTCCCTCCTCCAATCTACGAATCACCGTTGATCCCTCCATCTTCTCGCAGACGCACACTGTCTCCGGATCGTCGGAAAACGCATCGACGAGCGCATCGGAATGCGTCGTGACAATCAACTGGGTTCGCGTCGAGGCATCTCGAAGCAAATTGGCAAGCACATGAATAGCGTCGGGGTGGAGCCCTAATTCGGGTTCGTCTAGGCAAGTAACAGGGGCGGGATTTGGATTAAGCAAGATCGTCAGAAGCGCAATCCAACGCAAGGTTCCGTCCGACAAACGATAGGCCGAGGTAGAAAAGCCGCTTTCTTCCTGGATCGCCAGTTGAAGACTAGCTCCATATAGGCGCACATCCAACGATTTGAAATCTCCAGAAAACTGAGACATCAGTTCGTTCATGCGCTCGAATGTTGGCCGATAGAAATCCTTGAGGTGGGCAACAATTTGAGCCAGGTTGAGTCCACTTTCATCAAGTCGATCTACACTCTGGCCGGCAACAACTGGATCACGAGCAGAGAGGTCAGCTCCAAATTCCCAATCCTGGTGAAATTCAAATCGATCGAAAAAATCGCGAATCTGGATAATCTCTGGCAGGCTCCTCGCCACACCCGCCTCCAAGAGTTGGCGATCCGCGATTTGCGACAAAACTGAGCGATCCGAAACTAATTCAAAAAGAGGTAGAGATTCGTTTCGAGATGAAATGCGAACATGCAGTTCCCCTAGTGTGCCTCTTCTTACAAATTCGGTGTTTCGGGCGTGGTAACCATCGCTGCGATCTGCCATTCGAAGCGATTCGCTAGCTACTTGAAAAAGGGTCTGGAATTTATCTAGTCCGATTTTATATTCATAGACGAGTGGCTCATTAGCGAATCTCTCATTGTGCGGCATATCCCACTGTACGTTTGCAGTTACAGAAGCGCGGGGATCCTGGTGCCGGCCTCCTTGCCATAACCACTCATCTGCGCCCCCTGTTTGCAGAACGGTGCCCCAAGGCTCCTTCTCGGGCAGCATGCATAAAAGCCTTATGATCTCAACCAGGTTCGATTTTCCCGACCCGTTCGGCCCGATCAAAATGTTCAACGGCCGCAGCTCGATCTCTTCTGTATTGGGTCCGAAGGAGAGCAGATTGACGGGCTTGATCGACTTGAGAAATGGGTGTGGGGCCACGGCTGCTCCTCCTTTCTGCGGAATCTGCCACTACCGTATCACTTTACCCCAACTGCCAGAAAAAGCAGCAGGTTCCATGATTGACGCTGTACGAGAAATGTAAAGGGTCGCGCTCAACCGGCCGAACGAGCGCGTGGACCGAACCTATCCCAGCGGCGCCAGGTGCTTAGTGTTCGCGTAGGTGTACGTAACCCGGTGGATCACCGTGATGGTCGAGAGAACCGCCAGAACCCACAGCACGGGCGCCATCACGCCCCAATGATTGAACAGCGCGCCCAGGATGATGAGCACAATCCGCTCCGGCCGTTCCATGAAACCCACCTTGCAGCTGCCGATGAGCGCCTCGGCGCGGGCGCGCGTGTAGCTCACCATCAGCGACGTCGACATTACAAACGCCACCAGCACCACGTAGCGGAAACGGTTGATGCGGCCGTAGTAGACCAGCAGGCCGAAGAACAGCACCACGTCGGAATAGCGGTCGATCACCGAGTCAAAGAACGAGCCGAAAACCGTGACCTGGTTGGTGCGGCGGGCCACGCGGCCGTCCACCATATCGAAGAGTCCCGCGCCCACAATCACCATTCCGGCATAGAAAAACATGTGGTCGCCATTCGAGGCATTGGCGTGGCCGAACAGGAACGCGGCGGCAATGTTGATCACCAGGCCGAGAAAGGTAAGCACATTGGGAGAGATGCGGGTAAGCGCCAGCCCGTGCACGATGCGGTCAAGTAGCCAACCGCAGCCGCGGCCGAATGCGCTGGTCCAGGTCATTCCAGCTTCTAGCTCCTAGCTTCTAGCCGCTAGCCTTTAACGCCGCGGGAATCGAGTCCGTTGTTTTACCGCGAAAGAGCTAGGCGCTAGAGGCTAGAAGCCAGCAGCCAGTTCTTTCCCGCTACTGCTCAGTGCCGGCCGTGGCCTCCTGGCCCTCGCTCTCGCCGGCTTCATCGTGAATCGTCGTCAGTTTCAGAACTTCCAGCTCGCGCTTGCCGTTGGGCGTAACGATGGTGGCCACGTCTCCCACCCGTTTGCCCACCAGCCCGCGCCCGATCGGCGAAGTTGTGGAAATAAGCCCCTTCGAGACATCGGACTCTTCGCTTGTCACCAGCCGGTAAACGATCTCCTCGTCCTTGGTGGAGTCGTAGACCACAACCGTGGAGCCGAAGCCGGCCTTGTCCCGCGGAATGTTGGACAGGTTGACCAGCGAAAGCTCGGCCATGCGCTTCTTGAGCTGGCCCAGCCGCGCATTCACAAAGTCCTGCCGCTGCTTGGCCATGTGATATTCGGCATTCTCTGAAAGATCTCCCAGCGCCACCGCCTTCTTGATTTCGGCGGGAAGCTCGTGGGCGAGCTCGTGCTCCAAAAGCTTGATCTCCTCAAGAAGCTGTTTTTTGATGTGTTCGGGCATCCATTGTCCGTGGCGGGGAGCGGGGTTACTCCATCCGCGAGAGATGAAAGAGCTTGACTTTCCATTATACGCGGAGAACGGGATTGAACCGAAGCGCTGGGTCTGAGTAAAGGCTCTTGAGGCTCAGGCGGAAGACGGCAGATTCAACCATGGGACCGCGGCGAGATTTGAGCCCCGAGTCATCATGGCCGCCGCGAGCCAGCCACTGCACGAGGCTTAAGCGTGCGGGCAGCCGTCCCTTCGTTGCAGTAGAAGGGATGACTGCCCCGCGCTTTTTCCGCTAACCGATCAAAAACGGACCTTGCTTTCCTAAAATTCGAATCGCCCGACAAACTGAACCTGGCGCTCGCGGTAGATGGTATTGCCCGCCGCGCTGGGTGTGCCAAAGGTCGCCTGGTAAGTGGCCGTGGTCCCGCTCAGCGTGTACGCGGTGGTGCTGTAGGCCGTGAAATTCTCGTGGTTCATCAGGTTGAAGGCCTCTGCTGCAAGCATCAGCTTGTATTTCTCGTGAAAGCTGAACGAACGGGACACTCGGGTATCGACGTCATCGATCGACGCCTGCCGCTTGCTGTTCCGGCTGGGATAAACGCCGGTGCCGAAGACGTCGGAAGACTGGAATTGCGGATAGGCCCGGAAGTCGACATATTGGCCTCCACTCGCGCCGCTGCCGCCGGAGCCGTTGAAGGTCGACGCGCCGCCGGGAATCGAAGTTCCGCCTGAGAGCGCGTAGTTATAGGGAACTCCGGATTGCAGCGTCCATACCGGAGCCAGCGACCAGCCGTTGGCCGCAACCGATGCGAAATGGTTGGCGATCGAGAACTTGGGTGCGAGGACCAGACTGCCCACAAAGCGCTGCGGCATGTCGTTCGCTGAGCGGCCGTAATCCGGCGCGGTGGTGAAAGGATCGGTTTGATCGTTGGTGTCGGCGCCCGACGATTGGTTCATGCCGTCGTCCAGCGCCTTGGAGAAGGTGTAGCTCGCCTGGATCTGCACGCCCTGGCTCAGCCGGTGATCCACGGTAACGGAAAGCGCATTATAGTTGCTCGTTACGGTGCTGCTGATGAGCGTAAGCGCGTTGTACGCCGGGTTGATGCGGGCCGTGTACACCGGCACCTTCCATTGATCTCCGGCTAACGGGCCGTTGACGAAAGTATAGGTTTTGGTGGTCGTGGACGGAGCGACGTTGGCGTCGACGAAGGTGGGAAGCTGCCGGCCGTAGGAGCCCAGATAAGCGACGCCCAGAACCGTGTTCCAACCCAGCGACTGCTGAACGCTCAGGTCCGCCTCGTACGAAAACGGATTCCTGAAACCGCTGGCGAAAGCGGTGATGTTCGAAACCGCCGGCGGGTTGCCGGTGGACACAATGTTCGGGTAATACGGACCCGTTGACGGCGAAGAGTTGAGCTGGAACTGCGCGGATGCCGAGCCGGTTGCCGAAAGAGCTTTGTAAATGGTGCCATTTTGGATTCGGCCGTAATACATGCCGAAGCCGCCGTGCAGAATCGTCTTGCCTGTGCCTGAGATATCCCAGGCAAAGCCGACGCGCGGCGCAACGTTGGTCTTGGAGCTGGGAAGATGGGAAGTCTGCGGCACCGCGCTGTTAGGAATCTTGGCCGACGGCGTCGATTCGAAGTCGTAGCGCAGACCCAGGTTCACGGTAAGGTTGGGCAGCATCTTCCAATCGTCCTGGGCGTAGGCGGCGTAATCGTCGGTGTGGTAGACGAAGGTCGGATGACCGAACGCCTGCTGCAGGTTGGTGTAGCAGGGCAGCGTGCCCGTGCCCGTGTCGCGCGCCGAGTCGCAGCCCGCCGTGTTGCCCAGCGTGCGGGCAAAGTCAGTGAACCAGTCGGCCAACTGGGCATAAGTAAATAGACCGTGCTCATAGTCCACGTCGGTAATGTCGTCCTGCGCCCAGCGGAATTCGCCCCCGATATTGAAGGTCTGGTCACCATGAGTGACGGCCACGTTGTCTACCGCATCGGTCTCTGTCTCCTTGGGGTAGCTGGCTCGAGGAACGTAGTAGGGTGTTCCCATGCTGAATCCCGAGTTGCTGCTGATGATAACGCCCGGGGGCAAGCCACCGGCCGTGGTGGTCGGCTCGTTCGACAGCGGCGTGTCGCCGGCTTCATTCCCGAGGTCCCTGGCATACTCGATGCGCACCTCGTTGGAAACGCCCGGGGTCAGAAACGTATCTACCTTGCCGATGATCGAATCGATCTTGACGTAATCGTTGCCCAGCGAAGTAATGCCGCGGCGTACCACAGGATTGGTCTGTGTGCCGTTGGGCGAGTTCCAGCGCATCCGGTTGTACATCAGCGATGCGGTATTGCGGTCGTTGATCTTGTAGTCGACCTTGCCGAAGTTGATAAGCTGGTTGCCCTGCCGGGGAGCCACGCCGCTTTGATCGGTAAAGTACGACATCGCCGAGGCAATTTGCGACGCCGAAACTCCGCGGTCCTCCGCGCAGGTGACGGCGTCGGTGGTCCCGCCCCCGGCGATCTTGCAGTTGTTGTACGCGGCATTGCTGTCCTCGAGGAACTGAGGCGTCGGCACGCCCACGATGGGGAAATTTCTGAGCTGCTGATCGATCGAGTAAAAGAAGAACAGCCTGTCCTTGAGGACCGGACCGCTGACGCTGCCGCCAAACTGGTGGCGCTTGTCTTTGGGCTTCACGTAAACGACGGTCGGAATGGTCTGCAGAATGTTGAAGGGATTGGTGGCGCCAAAGTCGTTGTCGCGCCAGTACTCGAACAGGTCGCCGTGAAGCTGGTTCGAGCCGGAGCGGGTAATGGCGTTTACGCCGCCGCCCACCGCGCGGCCGTATTGCGCGGAGACGTTCGAGGTAAGCACCTGAAACTCGAGAATCGAATCCTCGGTGGTGGAGTAGCCCACGCGCGTGTAACCGCGCTCCACCGAGTCGAAGGAGTCGTTGTCGTCTGAGCCGTCGACCATGAAGTTGTTCTGCAGGTTGGTTGCGCCCCGGAAGGTCACCAATCCGAAGGCGCTGTTGCCCAGCGTCACGCCCGGCGACAGCAGCGCGAACGAGGTCCAGTGGCGGCCGTTGATGGGCAGCGTGTTCAGGGTAACCGGCGTGAACTCGGTGGTGAAGTCCGCGCTTTCCGCGTTGATGACCGGCGCCTCGGCGCTCACCTCAACGGTAACCGATGTGCTGCCGGCAGTGAGCCGCGGCGCGACCTCGGTCAGTTTGCCCACTTCCACGATCACGTGCTGCGCCGTGTAATTCGCGTATGCCGCAGCCGTCACCTTCACCGTATAGTCGCCCGGCACCAGCCGCGAAACGCGAAAGTAGCCGCTCGAGTCAGTGGTTGCGCTGGTATCCGCATTCGTTGCCGTGCTGTGAACCAGAACCGCGGCTCCCGGGACCGCCGCTCCGCTGCTGTCCACGACCGTCCCCGCCACGGCTCCGTCCACAGCGGTCTGCGCTCTCAAAACCGTTCCCGAAAGCAGCAGCGACAACACGGCAACTCCAACGGCTGCGCAACAAGTTGAGACTGGGGTCCAATAGATAGTGTTTCGCTTCATGCGTGCCACCTCCAAAAATTGTTATGAATTGTGGTTTTTGACTGGCTGGAAGAGTCTGCGGTCGCGCCTGTTTCCGCATATCCCCAAGCGCAAGGCCTGTAGAATTGCTCTCCGCGACCAGGGAGAAATTCAAACATCGCACAGTTCCCGCTCTCAAACAAGCAAAAAAGCCGTGAATGCCGGCTGCGGAAATGGCTAATCGCCGCTTTCTCTTCTCTCTTTGTTCCCCTGGTCGAGGAACGACTGCAGAATCAGCGTGGCTGCCACCTGGTCGACGACCCGGCGATGCTTCAGCCTCTCGTGGCCGGCTTCATAGAGGATCCGGTGCGCCTCGCGGGTGGTCAGGCGCTCATCCCAAAGGTGAACCGGCAGGCCGGTCAGCTCACCCATCTCCGCGGCAAACGCCTGGGTTTTGGCGGTCTGCAGGCTCGGTTCGCCGGAAAGACGAAGCGGTTTGCCCACCACGATGCCGGCCACGCCAAATCGCCGGCAGAGCCGCGCCAGCGAGCGCAAATCCTCGCGGCGATTGTGCCTGCGCTCGAGCGTGAGCACAGGCTGCGCCGTGAGCCCCAGCTCGTCCGACACCGCCACGCCGATGCGGCGGTTGCCGACATCGAGGCCGAGATAGCGCGGATGCGTGCCGGATTCCAGATTTCTGCCCCCTGCATCCAGCTTAAAGGTCCACGGCGCTTGCCCCCGGTTTCAAGCCCGCTACAATCGAAAGATAGAGAGTCCCGAGGGCGGCTTTTGGCGTCCTAAGTGATTGAAGGATTGAAATCGGCCGAATGGCAAGGCGCGGATGGAAGAACAGAAAAAAGAAGCGCTCCGGGGCGGCAGGATTCCTAGCAGGGATTCTTCTTCTGGGCCTGCTCGCGGCCTGTGGAGCGGGCTGGCTGCTGCTGGCGCCCTACGGGCCGGAAACTGAAACCTTCGTGGACCTGGCGCCCGGCTCTTCGGCGGTGCGGATTGGCCGCAGCCTGGAGCAGGCCGGCATCATCCGCAGCCAGGTTGCCTTCGATCTGCTGCGCGTGTTCAATCGGGGCCGGCTGCGCGCCGGCGAATACCGGTTCGACCATCCGGCGCCGGCCATCGAGGTCTATGATCGGATCGCAAGGGGCGATGTTTATACCCGGGCGCTGACCGTGCCCGAAGGTGCGAACATCTTCGACATCGCTGCGCGCGTGGAGGAGGCGGGGTTCGACACGCGCCAGGATTTTCTGGAAGCGGCAATCATACAGGCGAGGCTGGTGGCCGACATGGACCCCAGGGCGAAGACCGTGGAGGGCTACCTGTTTCCGGATACCTACCGTTTTGCCCGTACCACCAAAGCGGCACAGATCGTCGCAGCCATGGTGCGCCGCTTCAGGGCCGCTGCCGCCCAGTTGGGGCTGAAGGAGAATGTGCACCAGGTGGTGACCATGGCCTCGTTGGTTGAACGGGAGACCGCGGTGGATGCCGAGCGGCCCCTCGTGGCCAGCGTCTTTTTCAACAGGCTGAAGAAGAATATGCCGCTCGAGACCGACCCCTCGGTGATCTACGGACTCGAGCTCGAAGGCCGGTGGCGAGGCACGATCTACCAGAGCGATTTGACCCGCGATACCGCCTACAACACCTATCTGCACCCAGGACTGCCGCCGGGACCGGTGGCGAATCCCGGCATTCCATCCCTGCGCGCCGCCATGCATCCGGCCCATACGGACTATCTCTATTTCGTGGCCGCCGGCAGCAATGCACAGGGCCACTCGCGGTTTGCAGCCACTCTCGATGAGCACAAGCGCAATGTGGCCGATTACCGGCGCGCGCTGAAAAAGGCGGGGGGGCAATGAGAGCCGCGCACCGCCTGGCCTCATCCGCGGCCCTCGCTGTCCCGCTTCTGCTTGCGGGATGTTCGCTGATTTCCACCACGCGCAGGCTGCCGGTTCCCAAAGCGCCCGCGGTGGTACAAACGGTGACACCGGAGGAACTGATTGCCGACCTCAACCAGCGCTGGGACGCGCTCCAGACGCTGACGGTCAAGGTTTCGATTCAGGCCAGCGTGCAGAAGCCCACCGAGGGTCTGGAAAAAACCATGACCACCATCCCCGGAATCATCCTGTTGCGCAAGCCGGAGATGCTGCGCGTCTACGGAAGGGCTCCGGTGGTGGGCATTCCGCTGTTCGACATGGCCAGCGACGGAAAGACTTTCACCTTGTACATCCCCTCGGAGAAAGAGGCTATAAAGGGCTCCAATTCTCTCCACAAAAAATCTGCCAACCAGATGGAAAACATGCGGCCAGGTTTCTTCTTTGATGCCATGGCAGTGCGCGGGCTGGAGCCGGATGAGCTGTATTCCGTGACGGCGGACTCAGAGACGGTGGAAGACCCGACCAGGAAACACCTGCTCTTTACTCCTGAGTACATCCTGAGCATTATGCGCCAGAAACCGGGAAGCCGGCAGTTGACGCCGGTGCGCATCCTTACTTTCACCCGTGACGATCTTCTTCCCTATGAGCAGGACGTGTACGACAAAGAGGGCAACCTGGAGACCCAGGCTTTCTATGTCGGATATCGGGACTTCGGAAGCATAACCTACCCCTCGACCATCACCATCGAGCGCCCGCTCGAGGCCTACCAGATCGTTCTCACCGTGCTTTCAGTCACTGAAAACCAGACGCTCAAGGACGACCAGTTCGTGGTCAAGGTGCCCGAAGGCACGGCAATCAAGAACCTCGATTAGCAATTCGGATTCCTGCCGATCGGCGTCTTATACTGCGACAAAACTCAGGCCGGACAAGCAAACTGCTTATCCGGCCTGAAATGTGTTGAGGCTGTTCGATCAGAACGTCAGCCGCGCGCCTACCTGGATGATGCGCGGGCTGGCCGCGCCTGTGATCACGCCAAGGCTCGAAGACGTCGGAGTGCCCCCGGCCACTGTAGGAGGACCGCTCGACCCTGGACCGTTCAGGCTCACCAGGTTAAAGGCGTTGGTCGCTTCGCCGCGGAGCTGGAAGGTGATCCCCTCTCCGAAGTGAATATCGCGGAAGAGGCCCAAATCGACGTCGCGGTAACCCGGATTGCGCATATAGTCGCGCGGTGCGTTGCCGTCGGCGCCGCCGGGCCCGATGCCTCCGGCTACGCCCGGTCCGTTGGCGACAAAGGCTTCGGTATTGAACCATTCCGCCGCGACAGCGTGACGGCTCCGGTGTGGATCGAGAAATGCGCTCGTGCCTGCAACCAGGTCGGGACGGTTTGCGTTGGCGCTGTCATCGTTCTTGTCAGAGCCGGTGGTGACCGAGAACGGCGACCCGCTTTGCATAACCCAGATTGGCGCAAGCGTCCAGCCGTTCACCATCTGTTTCATGAAGAAGTTATTCCCGTGGTAGTAGTCGATGTCCCACCTGCCGGAGATGGTGGCCACGTTGCGCCGGTCAGCGTCCATCGGGCCTCTTTCTTCCCACAGATTGGCGAAGTCCTGCGCGGTCATCTGCCCGATCGCCGACTCGTTGGAGCTTTGCAAGGCATGGCTCCAAACGTAGAAGCCGCTGACCATCACGTTATGAGCCAGCGGACGACTCGCCATAATCTGGAGTGAATTGTAATTGGCCGTCTGGTTGGTGATCAGGAAGATGTTCTGCCCCAGAGTGCCGGTGCCTGTAGAGTTTTGGTCATAGGGGCGACGCGCGTTGTAGCCGCCCGTCCCGGCGGAGCCGGAGGATTCGCCGGCGATACCTGGAACGTAGGGAGCGTAGTTGCCGTCGATCATCGTGGGCACATCGTGCGACAGCGTGCCCACATACGCCGCGGTCAAGGCAACCTGCAAGGGCAGTTGTCGTTGCACGGCTAAATTGAACTGGTAGATGTAGGGCCACTGCACGTTTGTCCCGAGGGACTCGATGCTGGCCGGAAGCAGGAAGCGCGGGCTCTTGGGGTTGAAAGTGTAAGGGAAGGGATCTCCATTGGGGAACGATGATGCGGTCCCATTTACCATCAAGGGGTTGTACGGATCGCTCGCCGAGCGCACCGAACCGAAAGTCTGGCGGACTGCGTACGGATTCGCATTGCCCGGCTGGTTCCACTCGTTGCCGCTGGTGGTGCCATAGAAAATTCCCGCGCCGGCGCGAATGGCTGTCTTACCGTCCCCGAAGGGATCCCATGCGAAGCCGATGCGCGGTGCAACGTGGTGGAATTTCGTCGAGATAATGCCGCGACCCACGCCCGAGTCGCCCGGGAAGAACATGCCCTCCGGCGCGTTAGGAATCACCGTGGATTCGGTGCCGCCGACCCCTCCGCTACTGGTCAGCGCTGCCTTGCTGGGAATAAACGCTGCCGTCAGGTTCGATGACTCGACCGGCGGTGTATCGATATCCCACCGGACTCCAAGGTTCGCAGTAAAGCGAGGTGTAATGCGATAGTTGTCCTGGACGAACATTGCCGTGTGCCAGGCGCTCATCAGCGTGTGATACGGCGTGTCCTGTTCCATTGAGGAAAGCATGCCTGTGGCAAAGTCGGCCAGCGCGTTACCGGTGGTTGTGGGAGCGGAGCTCGCGTATGAGAAATTGCCGTAGTTGTACAGATTGCCCACGAACATGCCCTTGTCCAGTGCAAGCTCTCCGCCGAAGAAGATGGAGTGTTTGCCCTTGGTCATGCTCACCATGTCACGGAGCGAGTAGAAGTCCGACGCTGTGACCGGCCCAGCCAGCGAGTTCTGAGCGTGGAAGTATCCGGACACGTTGAGATCCGGGATCGTCGAAGGCCCCTGGATGGTGTAATTCGAGCCCAGCGTCCCGGCATTGGCTGCCGACGGCAGGTTCACGCGCCCGCCGGCTACCCGCGTGTAGGAAAGCCAGGCCTGATTGGCAGTCGTCGCGCCAAAGGTGTGAACGTCGCTGACATTGGCGTTGGTCTGGTTGGTATAGGACTGATTGATCGTCCAGGGAGCGACGTTGCCGCCGCCGAAGCCGTTTTGCGTCGTGCGGACGAAGAAGTACGTTGCGGCCACGTGGTCCTTGTCGCTGAGCACCTGGTCGTACTTGGCGAGATACTCGTTTTCGTCTGTCGGGCCGGTGAAATAGCCAATCCATTGGAGATTCGTGGTCGAAGCGCCCAAAGGCGAGTTGGGCAGCGGGAACGAGGCATTGGCGTTCTTGCCGCCCATGATGGTGGCCGCCATCGGGTCCAGGAGGTTTAACGGAATGCAGTTGAGTGCAGCCACTGTGCAATTCGATGAGGTGTTTGTTCCCATCACCGGAGTCTTGGTCCCGGGCGAATTAATTGTGAACGGGGTCGACCCGTAGTTTGAGACCTTTGAATTGCTCGCGCTGGGCAGGTCACCCGTAAAGTCGCCCAGTCGCTCGGCTGCCGTGGGAACTCTGCCGCCGCTTTCATACGCGCCCACCACCTGCCGCAGGCCCCCATAGCTGAAGAAGAAGAACGCCTTGTCTTTCTTGATTGGGCCGCCAACCACGCCGCCGAACTGGTTGCGGTGATATGGAGCGTTGATAAACTGCCCCGCAAAGTTTTTTGGCGCGTTCCACGGATACGCATTGAAGTCGGTGTTGCGGTTGAACTCAAACAGAGCTCCGTGGAAACTGTTGGTTCCTGACTT
This sequence comes from uncultured Acidobacteriaceae bacterium, assembly GCA_963770555.1. GTDB lineage: Bacteria > Acidobacteriota > Terriglobia > Terriglobales > Acidobacteriaceae > Telmatobacter. The sequence continues at coordinate 519,552 of CAVYQC010000004.1, read as the reverse complement.
AGTGACAGCGGTGACCACTGCAGCCGACATATGGCCGTATTGTGCGGAAAAGTCGCTGGTCTCTACGCGGAACTCTTCCAGCGCGTCGGGGTTCGGCAGCTGGTTGCCGTAGTTGCGGATGCCGTTGATGTTCAGACCGCCATCCAGGTAAAAGCTGACTTCGGGATTGCCGCCGTCGATGGAGCCGTTCACCTGCACGTCCGTCGAAGGCAGGCCGATGACGAAATCCGGCGTGCCGCTGGGGTTGCTCTGCTGGCTCATGCTATTGGCCATCACGCCGGGCGTGAGCGAAAGCTCCGCGTAGGCATTGCGGTTGACCAGGGGCAGGCCGGTGATCTCGGCCGTCGAGATGGTTCTGCCCAACTCCGCGTCGGAGGTGTCCACCGTAGGCGGAGCCTCCGTGACGGTCACGGTCTGGCTTTGCGCGCCAACGTCCAGCGTGATCCCCAGTGTCTGAGTCTGGTCGACGGTGAGAACGACGTTCTTCTGAACGAATTTCTTGAAGTTGGCCGCGGTCGCCTCAACGGTGTAATTGCCCACCGGAAGATAATCGATGCGGAACTCGCCATACCCGTTGGTGGGTACCGACCGCGTGAAGCCGGTGTCGGCGTTGGTTGCCGTTACGGTCGCGGTGTTCACTACCGCGCCCTGAGGATCCTTGACCGTTCCAACAATGGAGCCGGTGATCTGCTGGCTGTAGGCAGCCAGGCTTACCCCGAGAATCAAAACCAGCACCGCGAGTATGCGTGTGCCGGCACATGCGAGAGGACTCCTCGCCGATGTTTGCGTGATCATATTGCCTCCAAAAAACTTCTCTCGCTGCCGGGCGACCCCTTACCCGGATAATCTCAGCGCAGGGTTAACGTGGATTCGAGTCTGGGGCTTTCGAGTAGATTGCCCTGTCCAAAACTGCCGCGATACCGCACCGCCAATTCGCCGTCAAGCTTCGCTCCCCGATCCGATTCGGCATGCAGCCAGGCGCCGGCCCAATAAATTTGAGCGAAGTCCGAACTTAGTCAAGACAAACCCAAGACAAACCTTTGACCAGCGGGAATTATACCCTCCGGCCTCAGGAATGTGCACCTAATTTTTGTTGGAAGATCGAATTTTTTCAGGGACGCCGCCGTGCGGCCCAATTCCGCAGGGCGCGGCCGGTGCGGATCGCCGCCTCAGCCCTACGCTTTGCCGCATCCTATTTGTTGATTGGATTGAGTTTATTGTGGCGGTGAGGCAGGCGCAGCATTGCGCGGCGCGGCCGGATTTTCTCCCGGCATCATTCCCATCACGGAGACAGTCGCGGCGGAAAAGGCGCCGTCTTTCACCTCTCCCTCTACGCGGACGCTGTCCCCCACCTGGATGTCAGCCAGCGTGACGGGATCGCGCCGGCGCCGGAAGGTTGTATTCTCGTCGGCCACGAAAACGTGGGGGGCGTTGTCGAGCGCGCCCATCAGCGTCACCTTCACGCCGTCAATCGCAGTCACTTTGCCCATGAGCCAGGTCTTGCCGAAGTCCGCCTCCCTGGCGCGAATCTGCTTCACCTGGTCCGGATCGAGCTCGACGACGGCCGCTGCGCCCACGGTCTTGGCCGTCGCGTCCGTTTCGCCGCGCACCTCCACCACGTCGCCCGCCCTGATGTCAGCGGGCTTGAGTTGCTGGGGAGGGTTGCCGCCCCCGCCCATGCCGCGCCCCTCGCCCATTCCCTGGCCGCCGCCTTGTCCGCGCATGCCGGCACCCATCTTGAAGATGCGGGTATTGGAGCTCAAATTTACGGTGTAAATGCCGCCCGCATCGGTCTTGATCGTGTAATGGTCCGCGGCGACCTCCGTGACGGTGCCCATCAGTCCGCGGCCCATCATGCCCATTCCGCCGAAACCGCCCCGTCCGCCGCGCTGGCCGTAGCCTCCACCGGGCCTGGCGGAGTTCTGGCCTGGGGGTGGAGCGGAGCCGGAGTTGGAATTCGGGCTTTGGGCCGGGACAGCGGCAGCAAGAACGAGGGTGAGAACAAAAGCAAAGGTGAGACGGATCTTCATGGACTGGCTCCTGACCTGAGGCAGCCCGCGGGCCGCCTGTACCCATAGACGCGGGAACCGGAGGACGAGACGACCCGTGGGGCCAGGACCTAGGGCGGGGACGGTGGCCGATCCGGGCAGATCAGCGCGCCTGCGGAGCTTTCGAGTTGTTCTGCGAGGCGAGAAGCTGCTTGAAGTCGGGATTGTCGCGCAAGCTAGCAAAAGCGATGTCGGTGGCCACTTTCTTGGGGCTCGTAAAGCCTTCGTCGAGAGCCATGCGGAGGTATTGGAGGGCGCAATCGGTAAGGCCGGCGCGCACGCAGCCCAGCGCCATGTAATAGTTCATGGCGCCGCGTTCCTGAACCGAGGTGGGGTTCTGGACCTGCGGGCTGCTGCGGTCCTCAAAGATCTGCGGGTCGATCGCCAGAGCTTCCTTGTAGGCGTCCCAGCCGCGGTTGTATTTGTGCTGGCTGAGCAGATTGGTGCCCAGGTTCTTGAGAATCAAGGCGGACTTGGAATCGCACTTGAGGGCTTTGTGATAATACCGTTCGGCCGATCCGTAATCCTTCAGCGAATCATAGATTGTGCCCAGATTATTGAGAACATTGGAGTTCTTCGGATCTATTTTCAGAGACGCCTTGTAGCAGCGAGTGGCATCCTTTAGATTAAACATCATTTGGTAGGCGATCCCCATCTTATTCCAGACGGCTGCCGTGTGCGGCGCTTTGGAGTATGCGGCGACGGCGGCCTGGTAGCGTTGATGGACGACCAGAGAATCCCCAAGTTCTTCGGGTGTGGGTGGAGTGGCCGGAGTGGTCCTGACCGTAGTTGAGGGGGCCGCCGCAGCGGCGGCGGGCGGAGGGGCTTGCTTGGCGGGCCCGGCCGCAGGAGCCTGAGCTGAATAGGCGGGGTGCGCGGCCAGAAAAACCACTCCGAAACCGACCGCCGGAATCGCGCGATGTAGACCGAACCTGAGCATAATTCCTCCCGGATTGCCTTCCCGCGAAGCAGGCAAAGGAATCGAGGGGGCAATCGACGGGCAAAATCACTCGAACAATTAGAGCATCAAATGAAGGGCAAGAGAAGGTCGGTTCCAAAAAAAATCGCCGAACGTACCGCCAGCGGGACAGACGCCATGCGGGGCGGGTGCGCGGTACACTCGTTTGAGCGCGGGAGGTCAGGGAAAACATGTCGAAAGTGGAGGCAGGGTATGTGGAGGCCGGGGCGGGTCTTGGCGAACGGTTCAGCGCGGCGAGGCGCAGGACGCTTGACCTGTGCCAGCCGTTGACGCCCGAGGACATGATGGTTCAGTCGTCCCCCGAAACGTCGCCGGCCAAGTGGCACCTTGCGCACACGGCGTGGTTCTTCGAGTCGTTTGTGCTCAGGGAGTTTCTCCCCGGATACCGCGCATTCAACGCCGATTTTCCGTGGTTGTTCAATAGTTACTACGAAGGGTTCTCGGCGTTTCCCGAGAAGCGGCTGCGCTCGTCGTTCTCGCGCCCGGGTCTGGATGAGATCTTGCGCTATCGCGAGCATGTGGACGAGGCTGTGGAACGGCTGCTCGAGGCCGCGCCGGCAGCGGAAGCCTGCAAACGGATCGAATTGGGAGTCAACCACGAGGAGCAGCACCAGGAGCTGTTGCTCACCGATATCCTGCACGCCTTTTTCACCAATCCGCTGCGTCCGGCGTACCGGGAGCGAGTATTGAGGACGCCCAGGTCTCAAAGGCAAGATCGGGGGCTCCCGAATTTCCAGGAGTTCGAGGGAGGCCTGCGCGAGGTGGGCTACGCGGGCGAGGGCTTTTGTTTCGACAATGAACTGGGCCGGCACCAGGTATGGCTCGACCCCTATGCGCTCGGCGATCGGCTGATCACCTGCGGCGAGTATCTGGCATTCATGGAAGACCAAGGCTACAGCAGGCCAGAACTGTGGCTTTCGGCCGGATGGACGGCCGTGAAAGAATGCGGCTGGCGCGCGCCGCTTTATTGGAACAAGGAGGAAGGCGAAAGCGGCGGCTGGAGCATGTTCACGCTGCGCGGCATGACGGCCCTCGAGCAGATGATGGATGCGCCGGTGAGCCACGTGAGCTATTACGAGGCCGACGCCTACGCGCGCTGGGCCAGCCGCCGGCTGCCCACCGAGTTCGAATGGGAAGCCGCAGCCGAAGGGACCCAGGTTGAGGGAAATCTGCTTGAATCCGGCAGGCTGGTTCCTACCCCTTCCACTGACCTGGTCCAAAATCAAGGCTCCACGCAGTGGGGGGATTGTTGGGAGTGGACGGGGAGCGCTTATCTGCCCTATCCGGGTTTCCGGCCGCTCGAGGGCGCGCTGGGTGAGTACAATGGAAAGTTCATGAGCGGCCAGATGGTGCTGCGCGGCGGCTCGTGCGTCACTCCGGAGCGGCACATCCGGCCAAGCTACCGCAATTTCTTTTCGCCGGAAACGCGCTGGCAATTTTCCGGCATCCGGCTCGCGTCCTAAATCATTCAACCGCATCCAACCAACAACATGTCTATCGCCGCTTCCATTTCACCTGAGATTCAGGCCGATGCAGAGATCGCTTTGGCCGTGCGCGCGGGGCTCACCTCCAGGCCCAAACGGCTGCCTGCGTGGCTCTTTTACGACCAGGCGGGTTCACGGCTTTTTGAAGAGATTACCGAACTGCCCGAGTATTACCTGACGCGGACCGAGCGCGCGATTCTGGCCAGGCACGCGGGCGTAATGATTGCGCGGGCGGCCGGCGACAAACGTCTGCGCGTAACCGAGCTTGGAGCGGGATCGGCCGAGAAGACGCGCCTGCTGCTCAAGGCCGCCTCCAGGCGGCAGGGAGCCGTGGTCTACGAGCCGGTGGACGTTTCCTCCACGGCGCTTGATGCGGCGCAGGAGCGGATCGGCCGGGAAATCCCTGAGGTTCAGGTCGCGCCGGTTGCGATGGATTACACCAATGGCCTTACGCTGGACTCCACCTGCCCCGGCGAGCGGCGACTGGTGCTCTACATCGGGTCGAGCATTGGAAACTTCGAGCCTGACGAAGCCGCGCGTCTGTTGCGCAAAGTACGCGCCCAGCTCGAAACCGGAGACAGCCTGCTGCTTGGCGTGGACCTGGTCAAGGACGAGCAGACGCTGGTTGCAGCCTACGACGATGCATCCGGAGTGACGGCTGCGTTCAACAAGAACATCCTGGCGCGATTGAACCGGGATCTGGGCGCGGATTTCGATCCTGCGCCCTTCACGCACCGCGCGGTCTGGAACGGACCCCGTTCGCGCATGGAGATGCATCTGGTAAGCCTCGGGCCGCAGCGAGTGCGGCTGGCAGAGCTCGATCTGGAAGTGAAATTTGAGGCCGGCGAAAGCATCCACACCGAGAACAGCTACAAGTATCGGACCGGCGATGCCGAAACGATGCTCGCCGAGGCAGGATTCGCCGCCGCCGGCAGCTGGACGGACGAGCGGGGGTGGTTCGCGGTGTGCCTGGGACAGGCCGAATAACCGGGCCGCTTCGTGGCAACATGCTCAGAAGACGCATTCGGCAAAGTTCATTGCCGATTACCACTGCACGCCGGGATACAAACTCGGCATGCGCTCGGCGTGGTATTGATCGGCGCCCGGGGTCGTGGCCTGCCACACCACCTGCGAGCCCTGCGGGTTGAGCTCCTGCAGAATAGCGCCGCCGGCCGACGAGCAGAAATCCACTTCGATGTCGTTATTGCCCAGCAACTCCGCGTTGCCCCCGAAAAAGCTGAAGTAGCTCGGCGGTGGAACGTAGTGGGTCACCAGCGTCGCCGTCATTTTGCCTTCGTTGATCTCGAGCACCGGCAGGGTGGAATAGCATTGCGCCGTTGTCGGCGCGTTGGGTGTGCAATTCACCTGTCCGGTGGGAAAAATCCGGTCGTTGCCGTTGTCCATGAGGCCGAGCCGGAAGACGCCCGTCGTGTTGGGCGTGAAGTAGTTCATTCCGTGCTGCGCGTAGAACCAGTCGGTGGGATCGACGCCGCCCGCCAGCGTGAAATCCCCGCCCTCGCCCAGATGCCACATCACGTCGCCTGAGCCCGCGCCGTCGAGGAAGTTGATCTTGATGATCCAGTTCTGGTGCCGCATGGAAAGCAAAAGGTTGTGATCGTCGCTCGAATAGAGCATGCCGTTCGAATGGGTCCAATCGGGAAAATTCATCGGGTGGCGATTTACATCCAGATGATCGAAGGTGTTCCACACCCAATCCGGATTGGAATTCTGGTCCACGTCGACCAGTGCGTCGCCGATCACCGTGGTCACTCCCGATTCTCCCGGCAGATTCGTATAGTTCTTCCAGTAATCGGCCAGCAGCACCCAATGACCGTTGGGCAGCGCCAGCACGTCGTGATGAAAACTTCTGAAGTGATAGGAGTTGCCTTCCGCATCGCGCAGAGAAGAAGCGGCCAGGCTGGCGTTCAGCGCGTCCATGGTAACGCTGCGGATCGTGTTTCCAGCCAGATCCACCTCCCGCACCTCGTTGAACACGCTGGGACTCTGGCTGGCGGTTAGCGACGACAGATACGAGATGGTCATCAGCAGATCGCCGTTGGGGAGCAACTGAATTCCCTGGATCAGGTCGCTAGGCGAGTGCTGGTACGCGTAGGTCCAGATCACGTTTCCATTCAGGTCCGTGGCCATCGCTTGCGTGTCGCCGGCCGGCAGTAGCGTATTCCACATCTCGATTCCCGGCTGCGGTGTGCCTCCGCCCGGCTTGGAAACTTTCACCGGCGCAGTGGCCGGCGGCGTTCCCGTCATGCAGGTCTGGTCGGCATCGGTGAAGGTGGCGCCATCGCTGAGCGCTACCTGCGCACGCATGTGATAGAGCGTCTGGCCCAGCATGCCGGCAACGTAGATCTGCACCTGTCCGCCGTTGGAGGTGGGTGTGGGCAATTGCCAGGTGTTCAGCCCATAGCTGGTCGTGGTGCCGAATTCCACATCCATTTTTCCCGGAGCCGGCAAATAGATGGAGTAAAGCGCGACCTGGGGGTTGCCGGTGGCGCCTGGGCAGGAGACCTTCCCCGGCACGATGATCGACGCCACCGCCGTGGCGTAGTCCTGCTGCGGAGATGCGGCCAGCGCCACGGTCACGGTCACGTTTTCGCTCTGGGAAACGGTGGCCGGCGCCGTGTAGTTACCGTTGCTGTCCACGGTTCCGGTGGTGGAGCTCCCGCCCGCGGTTCCATTCACGAACCACTCGGTCTGGCCGCCGCCGGTAACGGTTGCCGTGAACTGAAACATCTTGCCCGGCGCAATGGCGATATATTGCGGTGAAATGGTCACCGATCCTGCCTGGCCCGATGTGGGCGGTGGACCCGAAGGCGGATCGGGAACCGGCTCGGTGGGCTTGGGAAGAACGTTTTTGAAGGTGGCCCCGCAGCCTGCCAGAAAAACCGCGGAGACAACGCAGAGCCACGCGGTAGTCCGGGCCGTCCCGCGCAGAGACCACGAGCCCGCGTTGGACCGGTCGCGCCGCATCTGGAAAGAGATACCCTGCGATATTAGAGCGCCCTCGCTTGAAAATGGATGCTCGCGACGCCGTCTCCGTATCGAACGAGATTCTGTTTGCGTTTGCCGGTTTATTTCGGCGCCGCGATCCTCACCAGCAGGATATCGTGGCTGGGAATTTCAAGCGGCATGTTGTCGGTCAGCTCCATCTCTTTGCCCGTCCACAGGTCCTTCGCGTTCTCGGTGCCGTGCAGACCGAGCTTCGCCAGGCTCAGGTGAAAGGGGTGGGTGGAATAGCGGTCGCTGCCGGCGTTGACGACCGCAATCGCCATCGCTCCGCCGGAGAGGCGCCGCGTCCACACGTCCACTTCTCCCTCCGAGTAGATGCGCGTGCCCTCGCGGCCCAGCCGGTCCTGGTCGATGGCGATCACGTCGGGATTGGTGAGGATCGCCTTGATCTCCGGCTTCATATTGGGCATGTCGTTGCCGGCCAATAGCGGCGCGGCCAGCATGGCCCACATGGAGAAATGGGTGCGGTTCTCGGCCGGCGAAAGACGGCCGTTGCCCACCTCGAGCATGTCGGGATCGTTCCAGTGCCCGGGCGCGGCGTATTTAGCCAGGCCGGCCTGCTCATTCAGGATGGTGTAGATGCTGTCCCAACTGGCCCGAATGTCGCCCGTGGTGCGCCACAGATTCGCACCCACTTCGGGTCCCCACTCCCACACCGAGTCCCATCCGTATTGACAGAGCGAGTAAACAATCGGTCGTCCCGTCGCCTTCAGCGCTTTGTCCATCTTCGCGTAAGCGGCTTCCATCAGGCGCATCTGCGCGGCTTTGTCGTCGGGAGCCTGCACGCTCATGACCGCCTCGCGGAAGCTGCACAGGTCGTATTTCAGGTAATCGATGCCCCAGGAGGCGTAAAGCTGCGCATCCTGAACTTCATGATCGAGCGATGCCGCGTAGCCGGCGCAGGTCTTGGGGCCGGGCGAAGAGTAGATGCCGAGCTTGAGCCCCTTCGAGTGCACGTAGTCGGCCAGCGCCTTCATGTCAGGAAATTTCGAATTTGTGTGCAGCACGCCATCCGCGTCGCGGTCGCCCTCCCAGGTGTCGTCGATATTGATGTACACGTAGCCCGCATCCTTCATGCCCGTGGCCACCATCTGGTCCGCGGCGTTGCGGATGTCCTGGTCGGTTACGCGCCCGGCGAAAAAGTTCCAACTGTTCCAGCCCATCGGCGGCGTCTGCGCGACCATCTCCGAAGGGGCGGATTTTTTGTTGAGACTGTGCGTGGTGTTCGGCGCTGAGGCAGTTTGCGGCCAAGCGGTAAACGTTACCAATGCAAACACTACAAAGCTCGTCGAGGCGGGAAATCGCATGGCACAAAATCTCCTGAAAACTTCGCAGTGGAATACTAACCCTTGTTGACGGTTTCGGCAACGTCACCGAATCAGGCACTGCGCGTCCAATCCTCGGAAGCATCGACTCAGATGCCCATAGCGTTCGCGCTGCGAATCAGGCATCCTATAGCTTTACGGCCCTCCCCGCTTCAGGGAGATTCCGTGTGGAAGACTTTTCCCCGCCTTCGAAACTCCAAGCGAAGGGGGTTCTGGTGATCCTCACTTTCCGTTCCATCGCGGTGCCGCTCGGCTTCTCAGTGTGTCTTTGGTCGGCCCGCGCGCAGTCAATCGACTACGCTGGCCCGAACGCTACCAGCCCTTCACTTGCCGCTTTCAGCTCAAGCTTGTCCGGCACGGACACCTCTGCGGAACCCGCCATTTCCCTTGCTTCTGTGTTCGCGGCTTCCGGCGAAAGCAACGAGCCCTGGGACGATGCGCCCGCCGGCACAGCGCACCAGAGGCCCTTTTCCCGGGCCGGAATCGGCGCGGACGTCTCCCCGCTCGGCATTGGAATCAAATCCGCAATCGTGCTGACGGAGTACTTCGACGCCCGCCTCATGGGCAACTTCTTCAACTACAACAGCCCGGAATTCGAGGTAGAGGGCTTCCGCGCCAGCGCGAACGTGCATCTCGCCTCAGCCGCCGCCTCACTGGATTGGTACCCGTTCAATAGTGTCTGGCGGCTGAGCCCTGGACTGATGTTCTTCAACGGCAATCAGTTTTCGATGACCGCCCGAATTGTCGCCGGAAACAGCTTCAAGCTGAACGGGCAAACCTTCTACGGCGCCGCCGCGAATGCTGCAACCGGGGCTACTCCGCTGACCGGAACGGGCGTCCTGGGACTGCACACGCACGAGCCGGCCCTTACGCTCGCCGGCGGCTTCGGCAAATTCATTCCCCGCTCCAAGCGCCATTGGTCCTTTCCCGCGGAGTTTGGGGTCGTCTTGATGGGAGCGCCCACGGCGAACGTGAAGGCATCCGGATGGGTCTGCCTGGATCAGGCGCAAACTCAGTGCGGCAATCTGGCGGACGCGACGGCTCCCGTCACCGCCCAGTTCAACAGCGCCTTGCAGGCGCAACTCACGAAATGGAGAACGGACCTGAGCAAGATGCAGGTCTACCCCATCTTTTCCTACAGCGTTGTCTATAGCTTCAATATCCGCTAGGCCGTATCGGCATCGAGTCCTTATCGACTGCGTAATCCATCCATGATCTGTCATCCTCAGCGCGCGCAGCGAGTCGAAGGACCGGAAGTTTACCGGCTGCTTGCCGGAGGTTTCAGCCGAATAGGCTGTCAATCCTATTGCGCAATGCCGTGAGTTCCTGGCGCAGTTCAAACACCGCCGCCTCCAGCCGCGCAATCTGCTCTTCGTGCACGGAGATTCCGGTGGAGGAGTCCGGCGCCGATTCCCCCTGCGGCGGCGCGATCGATTCTACCGGCCCCGAAAGCAGATGCGCGTAACGCGATTCCTTGGTTCCGGGCTGGCGCGGCAGCACCGCTGCCAGCGCCGGCTCGCGCTCCATCAGCTTCTGCAACCCGGATAGCACATCGGAGATTTCGTCAAAGCGATGCATCCGCTCGGTGCGCCCGCGCAACTCGCCGGGAGTCTGCGGCCCGCGCAGCAGCAGAACGCACAGCAGCGCCGTCTCCGCGCGGCTGAAGTTGAATGCCTCGCCCAGCCAGTGCTCGTACTTGGTCACCCGCCCGTCGGCTGTGCGCGCGCGCCCCGCCAACTGCTTGTTCTCCAGGCCGTGAAGCGCCTGGCGCACGTCGTCCTCGTCGAGATTCATCACCGGCTCGCGATTCGAGCGCTGGTTCGAGGCGTTCAGCAGCGCATTGAGCGAGAGCGGATAGTACTCGGGCGTGGTCACTTCTTTTTCCACCAGCGCACCCAGCACGCGAGCTTCAGCGGTGGTGAGCCAAAGAGGGCCATCGGGGTTCATGGCTCTATTCTCCCACTCCGCCGCTGAAGCGCGAAATCACGATTCGTCTGCCAGCATCTCGCGATGACGCGTAAGCAGGTAGTAGACGAGTGGCGTAACCACCAGGCTCAGAACCATGGAGACAGCCAGGCCTCCGATCACCGCGATCGCCAGCGGCTGCAGCATCTGCGAGCCCGCGCCCAGCGCAAAGGCCAGCGGCAACATGCCGCACACCGCGGCCAGAGCGGTCATCACGATGGGCCGCAGCCGCCGCTGCGCGGCGTGCATCATCGCGTCGCGCGCCGAAACGCCCTCGGCGCGGAATCTCTCATCGGCGTCGAGCAGAAGAATGCCGTTCTTGGCTACGATGCCGATCACCATGATGAGCCCCATGAACGATGCCACATTGAAGGTGGTCCCGGTCACCAGCAACGCCAGGATCACGCCTGAAATCGAGAGCACCGATGCGATAAGAATGGCGATGGCTGCGGGAAAATTCCGGAACTCCGCAAGCAACGCGCCGAATACCAGCGCCAGCGCCATCAGCAGCACGCGCAGCAGGTCGCGGAAAGACTTCTGCTGCTCCTCGTAGGCGCCGCCGTAGGCGACGCGCACCGAGGCGGGCAGGTGCATCGCTGCTATCGTCTCGCGCACCCGCGCCATTGCGGAGCCGAGATCGGAGCCTTCAAGACGGCCGGTCACCGTGACCAGGCGCTGCAGATTTTCGCGAAGGATCTCGTTCTGCGGCGGCAACTGCTGAATGGTCGTGAGCGAGCCAAGAGTGGCGGTGTGGCCCGTGCTGCTATTGAACACAGTGTCTTCAATTGCGTCGAGCGAGGTACGGTGCTCCTGGCCGAGGCGCACGCGGATGGTGTACGGACGACCATTCGAGATAAGCGGATCGGTGGTGGTTACGCCGTCGAGAATCGCGGTCGCGTCCTCTGAGATTTCGCTGGGCGAAAAGCCCAGGCGCGCGGCCACCACGGGATCGATCTCAAAATTCGTTGCCGGACCGCTGATCGTGTTCTCGATTCCGTCCTGAACGTCCACTACGCCGGGGATCTTGCCGATTGCATCGCCGACATTGGGCCCGAGTTGTGCCAGCAACTCCGGATCGTTCGCGAAAAGCTTGACCTGGATGGGTTCAGGCGCGTTCGAGAGGTCGCCGATCATATCCTGAAGCACTTGCGTGAATTCGACGTCGAGCTCCGGCTCGGTGGAATGAATCTTCTCGCGCACGTCTTCCATCACCGCGTCGATGGAGCGGCTGCGGCTTTCCCTGAGCTTCACGGTGAAGTCGCCGGTGTTGGCTTCGGTCACCGCGGCCAGGCCCATTTGCAGTCCCGTGCGGCGCGAGGTAATTTCAACCTCGGGTTCCGAGCGAAGGATGCGTTCCACGTGTTCCAAAACGCGGTTGGTTTCGTCGGGCGAGCTGCCGGGGGGCATGATGTAGTCGAGAATGAAGCCGCCTTCGTCCATCTCCGGCAGCAGGTCGGAGCCGAGCGCCTGGTAGCCGGCCCAGGTAGCGATGACCAGAAGCACGCAGGCGCCGCCGACCCACAACGGCCTGGCCAGCGACCAGTCGAGCGTTCGGCGATGCGCATTTAGGACGCGGCTGAGCAGGCGGCCGGCGGTGTGGTCTCCCTGGGACGCGCGATCGCCGTGTTCGCGAAGCAGAACGTAGCTCAGGCCCGGCGTCCAGGTAAGCGCGAGCGCCAGCGAGGTAAGCAGCGCGGCGGTCATGGTGATGGCCAGCGAGCGGAAAAAGCTCCCGGTTACACCGCTCACCGCCACCAGCGGCAAAAAAACCACCACCGGCGTGATGGTGGAAAAGACCAGCGGCGTGGTGATTTCTTTGAGCGCCTTGCGCACCGCTTCCGCGCGGTGCTGGCCCGCGTCGCGATGCAGCACAATGTTTTCGACAACTACAATGGCGTCGTCGATCACCAGGCCGATGGCCGCGGCCAGTCCGCCCAGTGTCATCAGATTGAAGCTTTCGCCGATCAGCCAGAGTGCGGCGATGGTCACCGCGATGGTGACGGGAATCACCAGCCCGGCAATCAGCGAAGAAGTCCAGTCGCGCAGGAAGAGAAATAGAATGACGCAGGCCAGCACCAGCCCGACAAAAATGGCGTCGCGCACGCTCGAGATGCTGTCGCGCACCAGTTGCGATTGATCGTAGAATACTTCGAGCCTGACGCCCTGCGGCAGCTTGCTTCTCAGCTCCTTCACTTCCGCCGCCACCGCGTCGGCTACGGCCACGGTGTTGCTCGAAGGCTGGCGCGCAATCTGAAACAGCACCGCGTTCTTGCCGTTCGCGGTCACCGTTGTATACACCGGCATGGTGGCCTGCTCCACGGTTGCCACGTCGGCCACGCGCACGGGCGCGCCTGCCGGCGTGGTCTTCACCACCAACTGGCGCAGCTGGCCGGCATTGTGAACCTGCGCTCCTACCAGGCCCAGGATCAACTGGTGATTGGCTTCATAGAGCCCCGGCGAGTCCACGATATTCGAAGCTTCGATCGCGTTCACCAGATCCGGGATGGTGACGCCGGCGCTCTCAAGCAGCGCCGAATCGGGCACCACCTGAAACTCCGACACCTGCCCGCCCTGCACGTCCACGCGGCTCACGCCCGCAACGCGATTCAGCGGCGGTTTCAGGTCGTAGGTGGCAATCTCCCACAGCCTCGTGAGTGGAACGGTGTCCGACGTAAGACTGTAGCCGAGAATCGGAAATGTTGCGAAGGTCAGCCGGTTGGTGGTAATGCGGGCGGTGCGAGGCAGAGACTGCCCGACCTTGGCCAGCGCTGCATCGACAAGTTGCAACTGGCGCACCATGTCCACATGCCAGTCGAAGAAAAGGCTCACCTCCGCCGAGCCGCGGCTGGTTATCGAGCGCACTGTCACCAGGCCGGGCACGGAATTGACCGCATCTTCAATCGGCCGCGTGATGGTGACTTCCATCTGTTCGACCGGCATGACGCCGTTGTCAACGCCGATCACGACGCGGGGAAAATTCGTCTCGGGAAAAACGGCGATGGGAACCTGAAACGCGAGATAAACGCCGGCCAGCGTGAGCGCGGCGGCGAAGAAAAAAATGGCGCGCGTGGAGCGGGCCAGCCAGAAGGGTCTGTGCGCAGGCTGGGCGCCGGAAGCAGCGCCGGGCATCAGTCGTCCCCTCCGCCCTTGGCGCTCGCGGCATCTGCATTGTCCCCGGCGGCGCTGGCCTTTACTTTCGTGCCCTCATCCAGCCCGTACGCTCCGCCGGTTATCACCAGATCGGAGGGCGCGAGGCCGCTTAGAACCTGCACCTCTTCGCCGTCCGTGATGCCAAGCGCCACGGGCTTGCGGTGCGCAGTGCCGTCGCTCGCGACCACCATCACCGATTTGCTTCCATCGTCGGCCGTCAGCACCGCGGACTTGGGAACCTTCCAGGCTTGCGCAATGCTTGTGCCGGTGAGGGAGAGCTTCACCGGCGTGCCCACCTTGAGCGTGCCGGACTGGTTATCGACCTTGATCCAGACCTCGACCGTAGTGCTGCCTGGATCGAGCGCGGGACTGATGAGCGAGACCTTTCCCGCCACCGGATCGGCAACGCCCGGCACATGAACCTGCGCCTCTTCGCCCACCTTCATCTGCTGCGCGAGACTCTGGGCAAGGTGTGCCTTCGCAATCAGGCTCGAAGTCTCCATGACCGTGATCAGCGGGGCGCCCGCGGCGGCAGTTTCGCCGGCGAAGAGCGGCCGGTCCGTCACCACTCCGTCGATCGGGCTGCGAATCTCGGAATAGTTCACCTCGGCTTCCGCGCCCTTGTATCTTCCCTCTGCCGAAGTCAACTGGCCCTGCGCGGCCTGCAGCGCGGCCGCGCGGCTCACGCTGCGCATCGATTCAAGATGCTTCGCCGCCGCGTCGTATGCGGCCTGCGCCTGCACCAGTGCTGCTTGCGCCGTATCCAGATCGCGCCCAGGGATCGCGCCTTCCGCAAAGAGCTGCTTGCGGCTTTTCACAATGCTCCGATTCAGGTCGAGATTGGCTTTGGCCTCGGCCATGTCCGACTCCGCCTTCAGCATGTCTTCCGGCACCTGCGCCCTGGTGGCCGTGTCGAAGGCCGCCTGCGCCGCCAGATACGCGCCCTTGTTGTCCATCGCCGCGGCGGCCAGGTCGCTGTTTTCGAGCGTGGCCAGCAACTCGCCGGCCTTCACCCGGGCTCCGCGCTGCACGTAGTATTGGCGCACCGGCGCGCTGATCTTCGGCTCGATGGCCGCCTGCGCGAGCGGCGTAAGAATCGCATCGGCCACGAAGCGCACGGCAATCGGGCCCTGCTCGGGATGCGCAACCCGCACCGTGACTTCGGTCTCCGGCGCAGCCTCTTTCTTGCATCCCGGCAAAAGCGCCAGCGCCAGCGCTACGGCGCCCGGCAAGACTGAGCGCATCGCGAAACCGCATTTTCGCGCAGCCGGATTCCTGTGCTTCATCTCACTCATCTTTGCTTCCCAGCCCCTCACATCTTTCCGGTCAGCGTTTGAAGTGTGGCCCGCGCCCTCTCGTAGCGCACGCGGCCGTCCTCGCGTGCATCTTCGGCCAATACATATTCGTTTTGCGCATCCACCACCTCGAGCACCGTGGCCTCGCCGCCCGTGTAGCGCAGCTTGGTCAGACGCAGGCTCTCGGCCGCGGTAACCGCGCTCAGGTCGAGTGAGGCCAGTTGATCGCGCGCGGCCTGGGCCTCGGAATACGCCTCGTCCAGCCCGGCAATCAGCCGGCGCTCGGTCGCATTCAGCGCCGCCTGGACGGAGCTGCGGCGTATCTCACTCTGCTTCACTTTGTGTTCGCTCGCGAGCCAGTCCCACACCGGAACGTCCAGCGTGACGCTGGCCGAGTAACCCAGATTGCGCACCTTGTCCGGTCCGTTGGCCGCAATCTGCGGAGCGTCGATGCCGTAAGTCACGTTCATTTCGAGATCCGGCAGGTAGGCCGCGCGCGCCGCCAGCACCTCGGCGTTGCTCACGTTAAGCGCGGCCAGCGCGCTCTTCAACTCCGGATTGTTCCTGGCGGCGGCCTGCTCCACATCCTCGCGCGAGGCCAGTGCCGGCGCAGGCTGCGGAGCGCTGAGCGTAAAGGGAGTGCGCGGATCGGCAAACAACAGCACGCCCAGCTCAAGGCGCGCCTTTTCAGCGGCCACGCGGGCGTCTTCCTGGTCGCGGTCGCGCTGCTGTTCTTCGAGCTGCGCCTTCACCACGTCGGCATGCGCGGCCTCGCGCGCCTGCTCGCGCTGGTTGGTGAGCCTGGTGAAATCGGCAGCTTCCTGGCGCGCCTGCTCAGCCACCAAAAGCTTTCGATCGGCAGCCAGCGACTCATAAAACAGTCCAGTTACGCCGGCCACCAACCCGCGCCGCGCAATTTCGAGCTCCGCCGCCGACTGCGCTGCGGCTGCATCGGCGCGGCGTACCTGGGCCACGCCCGCCAATCCCAACGCGTCGTTGATGGAAGCCTGGCTGGCGTACTCGCGCACCGCGTTGTTGGCGATGAACCGCGGAGCCGGTTGCGCCGCCGCGCCCTGTCCAGCCTGGTTGAGCAGCCCATTGGGCTGCGTGTAGAGCGCCTGGTTGTGATAGACCACGCTGGGCAGCAGGCCGTCGACCGCAACCGAACGGTCGAGCGCTGAAACTCCTCGCTCCGCGGACGAAGCCGCATAGGCCGGATCGCTCAACTCCGCCCTGCGGATGGCTTCATCCAAGGTGATGACGACGGGCTGCGCGGGCCCCGGTTCTTGCTCGACGGCCACGCTGCCGGAGCCTTGCTGTGGACTCTGGGCCGGCACTGCGGGTGTTGTTGCGATAGCCGGCAGCAGCAAAGCGATCGCCCAGATATGGCGGTCCCAAACCCTGCGCGCCCGCTCCCGGCCATAGCTCGGCTGCGTATTCACAACCAGCAGAATACATATCTTTCCTGAATTCTTCCTGAAGGCTCGAACAGAATTCCAATTGAATTGACGGCTGGAAAATGGCCTACGGCTCACTGGGGAGCTCGCCGCCTGAGGGTTTGCGCCTCTGGCTCACGGCCCCCGGCGCCACAATCAGAAGCGCGCCCGCGACCCAAAGCAAATGTCCAACCAGCGGGGTCAGTTTTTCAAGCGCGAAGAAGGTCCACGTTGCCGCCATGCAAAGAAGAATGATCGCGCCGACCACCCTACGCAGGACCAGCAGCCTTCGCGAAAAACTGAGCGCAAGAAGAAGCAGGATCAGCGGATTGATCCAGCCGCTCATGGCAACCAGAAGTGCTCCCAATGGGGGCGGCCCGGTAACGGATTTGCCGAACAGCGCAAACGTTTCGGTGAGGGCCACGGACGCACACTTCCAGCCCGGAAAGACGATGGCTCCAGGACCCGCCGCTCCGGATCTCACCGCCGGCAGGAAGAACGCCAGAACGAAGATGCAGAACCCAAGAATCCTGACAACCCATAAAACCCATCCACTGGCTTCACTCCAACTCCGCGACGGCATTCATGCCTCCCGTTTCGATGCACGCAATGCGCATCGATCAATAAAGGTGGAACAATGCATCATAGCCGATGATTCCCGGTTTGCGAATGAAGCAGACCGGGGCCTGCCCGGCGGTCCCGTTTTTCTCGGCGACCGGGCGCGCCAACCCCGCCCCGCTCTGCGATACTTGTCTGTTATGCCCATCGACGACCTGCAGCAGGCTGCACAGAAAATTGCCGGATTCCTGAACTCGCTCAACAGGCTGGGAGGACTGCGGCTGAAGTATCGCATCAGCGCAGGCGACGGCGCCCGCGACCCCGAAGGCCTCGAGGCCCGGCAGATTTACGTGGAGCTGGCCGGGCCCGATGTGCCGCTCGTAATCCAGCACAACGGCGAACTGCTGCGGGCGCTTGAAACCATTGCCGCGCAGATGCTGCGTCTCGATCAGCGCGAGCACGATGCGGTCAGCTTCGACGCCGCCAACTTCAAGGCGCTGCGCGCGCAGGAGCTGCGCCTGGCCGCCGAAACGGCCGCCGAGAAAGTGCTCAAATCGGGCGTGCCATACAGCTTTCCGCCCATGAACAGCCGCGAGCGGCGCTTGCTGCACCTCGCCTGCCGGGAACTGCGGGGCGTGGAGACGGCCAGCATGGGCGAAGGAACCAACCGCTTCCTGGTGGTCTATCCCCAAGGCAAAACGGACCTCCCGGTCACGCCGCCGATGAAGCCGAGAGGCTTCGGGCGCAAGTAGCGCGGCCAGTTATTTCTTTGTTGCATGCGAGGGCTTGGGCCCGGGCTCAGCCGGAACCGCCGGCTTGGTCGGAACGGCCGGCTTGGTTTGGCCTGCTTCTTTCTGGGCAATCACATGCTCGGCGATGAGCTCAGTCTGAAAGCGATTGACGGTGTCGAGATCCGTGAAGATGGACTGCGTGTTGTTCTGTGCCTTGTAGCCTCGACCAGGATCCTGCGGCCCGGCTGGGGCGGAAGGGCCGGAGACTTGCCAGGTTCCGTTGACGAAGGTGCCTTCCCCGGATGACGACCAGTTGGTGGATCCCTCGGCGCCGGCTTTGCCGTCAGCCACAAACCCCTTGGTGTGGCTGATCTGGCCGGTCTCAGATTGCCCGATGACAAAATGGGTGTTGAAGTCGGCAAGATTGTGCTGCTGATCTGCGGCGATCAGCGCCTTCTCATGGGCGCCGCCGGCCTGGCTCTTGTCGAGGGTGATGAGCATGGTGACGCCGGGATCGAGCACCTTGGCCATCAGGATCTGGTTCAGCTCATCGTCGTCGTAGCCAAACATGTTGATGTAGAGGGAAACGCTGGCGCGCGAAAGCACGTACTTAAGGATCTCGTGGACGTTGTCGCGGCCCACGTAGAAAAGGTGGAAGTCTTTGCTGGCGTTGCTGGAGTAGACGCCTTCGCGGGTGAACTGCTGCAGATCGGTAAGCTCGAAGTCCTGGAGGTTCTGGGTAGGGTCGCCAGTGGCGTTGACCATGGCGGTGTTTTTCACGCGGGCGGTCCCGGTTTGGTTGCCTGTCATTGAGGCCTCTTTCGTCCGCTGGGGCAAAGGGGTACCGATTTTGAGCGCAGGAACGCTGCACCTTGGGGCATGGGAAGATGAAGGGAATCATACTCCAGGGCGGCGAAGTCGACAAAGACGTTGAGTTGAATTGGTGGCAAGGATCGGTTATGCAACAATGCGCCTATGCGCACCCTTTCCGCTTTCCTGGTCATTTTCTTCATGGCGTCCGCGGCAGCCGGACAAGAGCGCCTGGTCCTTCCTGCGCAGCAGAGACTCGTGCTTATCGACCAGGACGGTTCCGGCCCCGGCGGCTCGAACCAGATGGCGATCCTCGCGCTGCTCCAGGCGCCGGAGGTGCAGGTGCTGGGCATCACCATGGTTACCGGCAACGCCTGGCGCGACGAGGAAACCTTGCACACGCTGCGCATGCTGGAGCTGACCGGCCATGCCGACGTCCCGCTGGCCAAAGGCGCGGTGTATCCGCTGGTCCGCGACCAAGAGGAGACGCGCCTCGAACCGGCGCTCGACGGTAAGGTGACCTGGCTGGGCGCGTGGGGCCAGGCTACCAGCACAATGGTAAAGACAGCGAAGGGCGACTCGCCGATGGTGGTGGAGAATCTTCAAGCGCACGGCCCCTACCAGATTCCGCCCATGCCGGAAGGAATGCCTTCCATCAAGCCTCTCGGCGAAGATGCGGCGCACTTTCTCGTTCGCCAGGTTCGCGCGCATCCGCACCAGGTCACGATCTACGCCGCCGGCCCGCTGACCAACATCGCTCTCGCCATCTCCCTCGATCCCGAATTTGCCGCGCTCACCAAAGGCATCGTGTTGATGGGCGGCAGCCTCAACCCGCAGACCGACGATCCCGAATTCGCCACCAGCCCGCGCCACGAGTTCAACTTCTGGTTCGATCCCGAGGCCGCGCACATCGTGCTGCGCGCCGCCTGGCCGCGCATCGACGTGACTACGGTCGATGTTTCGATCAAGGCGCCATTCACGCAGGCCATGCTTGACGAGATTTCAAAATCGCAGACGCCGGCCGCCCGCTATATCGCCGCGTGGAGCCAGGACCGCTACTACATGTGGGACGAGCTGGCCGCCTGCGCGTGGCTCGACCCATCGCTCATCACTCGGGAAAAGCTGCTCTACATGGACGTGGATTTGAGCCACGGGCCGAGTTATGGCGACACGCTCACGTGGACAGAACAACTGAAGCCGGAAACCAACGTGCGCCTCGTCCACGCGCAGGTCGATCTCGATCTTGCGAAGTTCCAGAAAATGTTTGTGGAGTTGATGACCGGCGCAAGCAGGTAGCAAAAATGGCATCGGTTTTGTGCCTGCGGCGCTTGATCCGCCACAGTGCTTCTCAAGCGCATATCGCGCCCCGGCCCGCGAGATCGCTCCCGATACAGCGCTCCGCGCATCGCGTGCATCCAATCGAATGCAGCCGATTCTGAATGTGTTCGGTCGGCCTCCGGCTGAAAATTGGATCTCTGTTGAGCTGAATCCACGAAGAGGAGACGATGATGTGCATTTCACGCTCAATGGTTCGCGACGGTCAAATGGCGTTGGTGTTGCTGTTGCTGGCCACTCTCCTTTCCGGGTGCGCATCGAAGCAGGAAAAGGCTCTGGAGCAAGCCAGGAAACAGGCCGCGGCAACCGGCCAGGCGCAGCAGGTGGTCACGGTCGACAAGAATGGAACCACCACCACGACGGTCGTGCAGCCGCCCGCCTCCGGGCAAAAAACGGAGGCAGTCTCCACCACCACCACTCCTCCCGCGCCGGGCGCACCGCTTCCAGCGGCTTCAGGACCGACAGTTTCCGCGGTGCCTTCGCCGCCGGCGCCGGTCAATGTGACCGTTCCGGCGGGAACCGCGCTGGCCATCCGGATTGACCAGCGCATCAGCGTCAAGACCAGCCGCGCGGGCGATCCCTTCACCGGAGAGGTGTTCACCCCGATTCAGGCCAGCGACGGCACGGCCATTATTCCCAAAGGCGCGCAGGTAGGCGGGGTGGTGGTCGAGTCGCATCGCCGCGGCCACTTCAAAGGCAGGTCGGTTCTTGAGCTGCGATTGACCTCAATCGCACTGAACGGAACCAGGTATCGGGTGGACACATCGGACCTTGAGCGCATCAAAAAGGGCAAAGGGCGGCGATCTGCAGGCATGATCGCCGGCGGATCGGGACTGGGAATGCTTGTGGGCGGCGTGGCTACCGGCGGCGTGGGGCTGGTGGTCGGCGGACTTGTAGGCGGGGGAGCTGGAACCGCCGCTGCCGGCTTGACCGGTAACCACGACATTGAGATACCTGCCGAATCAGTCGTCAATTTCACGCTGGCCGGCGATCTGATCGTGCGCGAGGCACAGCCCTGAATCCATTCAAAACGGAAGAATAAGGCCCAGGAAGCAGATTGCTTTGTGGGCCTTGTCTTCTCGCTGACTTGCTGACTCGCTGCTTTTACGCGTTCAACAGGTCCTGCAGCTTGTTCAGCGTGCGGTGCAGATCCTTGTCGTTGCGCCGCTGCTCGTCGATTTTGCCGATCGAGTGCATCACCGTGGTGTGGTGTTTGTTGCCGAACTGGCGTCCGATCTCAGGCAGGCTGGCTTCGGTCATCTGCTTGGCCAGGTACATGGCAATCTGCCGCGGCACCACCACGTTGCGCGAGTTGTTCTTCTGTTTCAGATCGCTGACCCGCATGCCGAACTGCTCGGCGACGGCGCGCTGAATAGCCTCGATGGTGATCTTGCGCACCTGCATGTCAATGAACTGCTTCAGGCATTGCTGGGTGGCGGCCAGCGTGATCTCCATGCGGTTGAGCTGGCACCAGGCGATGAGCCTCACCAG
This sequence comes from uncultured Acidobacteriaceae bacterium, assembly GCA_963770555.1. Classification (GTDB taxonomy): domain Bacteria; phylum Acidobacteriota; class Terriglobia; order Terriglobales; family Acidobacteriaceae; genus Telmatobacter. The sequence continues at coordinate 497,921 of CAVYQC010000004.1, read as the reverse complement.
CGCGCCTTCCAGCTCGCGCACGTTGGTGCGCACGTTCGAGGCGATGAATAGCGCCACGTCGGTGGGCAACTGCACCTGCTCGCTCTCCGCTTTCTTCTGCAGAATGGCGACCTTGGTTTCCAGATCGGGCGGTTGAATGTCGGCAATCAGTCCCCACTCGAAACGCGAGCGCAGCCGTTCCTCGATCTCCGTCAATTCCTTGGGCGGACGGTCCGACGCAATCACCACCTGCTTCATGCTCTCGTGCAGCGCATTGAAGGTGTGGAAGAACTCCTCCTGCGTGCGCTCCTTCTGCGAGATGAACTGGATATCGTCGATGAGCAGCACGTCCACGGTGCGGAAACGGTCGCGGAAACTGGTCATGCGATCGTTGCGGATGGAGTTGATCATCTCGTTGGTGAACTTTTCCGCCGAGACGTAGCAGATGCTGGCCACCGGCTGGCGGCGCTTCACTTCATGGCCGATGGCGTGCATCAGGTGGGTCTTGCCCATGCCCACGCCGCCGTACAGGAAGAGCGGATTGTAGGCGCGCGAAGGACGCTCGGCCACGGCCAGAGCGGCGGCGCGGGCAAACTGGTTGCCGTTGCCGATCACAAAGTTGTCGAACGTGTAGCGCGCGTTGAGCTGCGCCGCGGTGGACCAGTCGAAGCGCCCTTGTTCGGGCGCTCGCGCCGGCGCCGGCGGCGGAGCAGTGGGTGCGTGCGAGGGAATGGGGCCGAAGCCGCCATCCTTGCGTTGCGGTGGAATGGAGGGATCTTCCTCCATGGTCACAAAGCTCACGTCATCGAACTCCAGTGATTGCGAGTCGATCGCTTCCTGAATCAGATCGCTGTATTTATCGCCGATGTGCTGGAACTCGGGCGAAGGCACGCGGACATAAAGCGTGCGGCCCGCTGCGTGGCTGTAGCGCGTAGGCTTAAGCCAGGTATCGAACGACTGTCGGATGACTTTCTTTTCCAGGGCTGCGAGTATCTGGAGCCAGGGGTTGAGTGCCGAAGCTGGCGAAGCTGCAAATGCCATCGTACGAATCCTTGCCTGTGCTGCCCGCGAAGGGCGCCAAGCTGTTTTGGGGGCTTTCTGGCAACGGCTCTCTCATGGCGCAGAGCTCAAAGCTCTCCGTCCGATTTGCCGATTACCGATTACCTGTCTGCCGCTGGTCTGCCCCTGAAGACCGAATCTCGGGGCGTGGGTCAAATACCGTCTCGAAAGACGATGTGTGAAACTTTCTGGAACGGTCCCGATAGTAGCACATCTGACGGTCATTGCAACCTCTCTTTCACATAAGTTTTTTCGGGCTGCATCGGTTGCACCAAGGATGGTGAATCTAATCGCAGTGGTTACTAGAGTTACTGCGAAACACAGAAAAACAGCGGCTCTGGTGCGAACGCGGAACAGGATTTGCAAAGCCTCTTGCATTACGATGCGGCCAACCACTGCCCAGGGTTGCCACCAGCGCGCGGGTATTCGTAGAGCGTGCCGGACTGGATTCCCGATCTATCCTGAGGTATACTCGGAGATGCTGTCAAAGCGTAGATTTTTTTAGGAGATAGAGGAGCGCAATTCGATGCCGAAGCGCACATTTCAACCCAATCGCCGCCACCGCGTGAAGACGCACGGGTTCAGGGCGCGCATGAAGACCAAGTCGGGTGCGGCGGTGTTGAGCCGCCGCCGGGCCGCGGGCCGCAAGCGCGTCTCCGTCAGCGCCGGTCACCGCGACTAGCGCACTTCCCCACCCCGGAGGCCGTGCTCGCGCGTTTTTTGATGCGGAACCCGTTGACTTCGCGGCCATTCCGGATCGAGCCTTTCCGATGAACTTCCCTTCCAAGCCTGCCCAGCGCCAATCCATGGCGGGCGCGCGTCTGCGCAAGCATTCCGATTTTCAACGCGCCTATGCGGCCGCGCGCAAGCGCCAGTCGGCGTCGATGAGCTGGTTTCTCGCCCGGCAGGCGCCGGCGGAGAGCCACGAGGCCGATTGCCGGTTCGCGGGTCCGCGCATCGGGCTCACGGTCGGAAAGGTGTTGGGCAAAGCCCACCAGCGTAACCGCATCAAGCGCCGCATGCGCGAGGCCCTCCGCCGCCACATCGACTTGTTGCCCCAGGGTGTCGATCTCATTCTTCACCCGAGGTCTTGCGTGCTGACTCTCGAATTCCCGAAACTCGAGGGGGAGATCGTACGTATCTTTGAACAGGTTCGTGCCGAGGTTGCGCGCGGCGCCGTTGCGAATTGCCCGGCCCCCAATTCCGGTGCGCGCCCGATTGCGGCCGAGCCCGCATCATGACCCGCCTGTTGCTCGCCGTTCTCGCTTTCTACAAGCGCTGGCTCTCGCCGGCCGTGCACGCGCTGAGCGCGGGCGGCTGCAAGTATCTGCCCACCTGCTCGGAGTATGCGGCCGTGGCGATCGCCACGCATGGGCCGCTCAAGGGCAGCGCGCTGGGGTTGTGGAGGCTGCTGCGCTGCCATCCGTTCGCGCGCGGCGGCTTCGATCCAGTGCCGGCCGCCGCAAGACCTTTTCCCCACAAACCATTACCATAGAAAAAGCGGCGGCCCTCGCAAGCCGCCTCTGGAATCGACAGGAAGTATCCTTTGCCCGAAATTCACAATCCCAATCTTCAGCCGCAGGGGGCCGGCAGCGGTGGCGGCGGCGGCGACATGCGCACCACCATGGCCTTCATGCTGGTGCTGATCATCGTCTTCTTCGGCTACCAGTATTTCTTCAGCAAGCCCCAGCCGCAGCCGCCCACCTCCGCGCAGACCCAGTCGCAATCCACTCAGCCGGGCCCGCAGCCCGCGCCGGTCCCTGCGCAAGCCGCGGCGCCGACCAAGGCGAATGCCCATACGGCCGCCGCCCCGGCCGTTACCGCCTCGCTCGAAACCGACACCACGGTCGAGAATGAGCTTTACAAGATCGTCTTCACCAATCGCGGCGCGCAGGTGAAGCACTGGATCCTGAAGAGATATTTTGACAACTCCGGCAAGCCGCTGGACATGGTGCAGCCCCAGGCCTCTGCGCGCTTTGGCCTGCCGCTGGCGCTGTTTACCTACGAGCCGGCGCTCAGCGCGCAGTTGAATCAGGCGCTCTATCAGGTTGCGGTCGGGGGCGCGCAGCCCTCGGCCACCGGCCTGGTGCTGGCTCCCACCACGCTCACCTTCCATTACGCGGCCAACGGGCTCGATGCAGTGAAGACCTTCCGCTTCGACTCGAGCTATGTCGTTTCTGTGGAGACCAAGGTCGAGCGCAACGGCGTGCCGGTCCGCTCCCTGGTCGAGTGGCCCGCCGGGCTGGGCGACATGGAAGAGTTCCAGCAGTCGTCGATGATCCGGTCGCAGGTGCGCACGCCTTCTTACTTTGCGTGGTCGCTCGACGGTAAGCAGGATTCGCTGGCCTCGGGCAAGGTGAGCGGCAACGCAACGCTGAACGCGCCGTACCAGTACGCGGCGGTCAGCGATCTCTACTTCGCCGCTGCCTTTCTGCCCGATACGCCTGAGGACGCGACCGTCGTCACGCTGCACAACACCATCGACCTGCCCAGCAACCTGAGCGATCCGACCAGCAAGATGACTCCCGCCGACGTGCTGGGCCTGGCAGTTGGCTCAGCCACGGGCGACACGCGGCTGCGGCTCTTTGCCGGCCCCAAGGCGACCGACGTGCTGGCCTCGATTCACGCCATTGGACCGGATGGAAAAACCGACGGCCCTTCGCTGGAATCGCTCATCCAGTTCGGTTGGTGGACCATCATCGCCAAGCCCCTTTACCTGGTGCTGCGCTTCATGGTTGAGCACCACATGGCGAACTGGGGCTGGGCCATCATCATCTTCACCACCGCCTTCACCACCATCATGCTGCCATTCCGCCTCATGGCCATGAAGTCGTCGCTGAAGATGATGCGCGTCCAGCCCAAGCTGGACGCGATCAAGAAGCGCTATGCGAACCTGAAGCTGAACGACCCCAAGCGCGCCGAGATGCAAGCCGAGCAGATGGCGCTGATGAAGGCCGAGGGCGTGAACGTGTACGGCGGCTGCCTGCCCATGCTGCCGCAGATTCCGCTCTTCTTCGCCTACTTCCGGGTGCTGCAAAACGCCGTGGAGCTGCGCCAGTCGCATTGGTTGTGGCTTCCCGATCTGTCTCAGCCGGACCCCACGCACATCCTGCCCATCCTCATCATCCTTACCATGTTCCTCACCCAATACATCACGCCCTCGCCGGGGATGGATCCCGCGCAGCGCCGCATGATGGCCTTCATGATGCCGGTCTTCTTCGGCTTCATGCTGTGGCACTACGCCTCCGGACTGGCGCTCTACTGGGCCACCAGCAACATCATCTACCTCATCATGCAAGTCGGCATCAACCAGTCGAGCATGGGCAGAGAGATGCACGCCCACTCCGCGCGGCGCGCGACCAGGAAAATCGGCCGCAAATAAAAACTCCCGGCTGCCGTTGATCCCCGTTCGAGCTCAGCCTCGACCGTGGTTCTTCGTGCTTGCCAATTGGGGATAGATGGACCCGGAAGGAATCCGGCGGGAGAAGAAGCGTGAGGCCGAGGCGCGAGCCGGTGCGGGTCCTCGGACGGAATGGATTGCACAGCTCAAGCCGGGTTCGCGTACACCACCCGTCCCTCGCAAACCGTCCAGCGCACCCGGCCGGTCATCGTCCATCCGTCAAACGGCGTGTTTTTGGCCTTCGATTTCGATTCGGTCGCGCGATAAACCCACTCCGCCTTCGGATCGAAGACCACTACATCGGCGTAGCTGCCCACGGCCAGTGTTCCGCGGCCCTTCAATCCCAGCAGCGCCGCCGGCTGGGCGCTCAGCAGGCTCAGCACGCGGCCCAGCGGCATCTTCCACTCCTTGTGCAGCCAGCGCAGGCTGAGGCCAAGAGCGGTTTCAAGCCCGGTGATTCCGTTGGGCGCGAGCTCGAACTCCACTTCCTTCTCGTGCATGGCGTGGGGTGCGTGATCGGTGGCGATGGCGTCCACCACGCCGTCGAGAATGGCTTCGATCATGGCGTCCCGATCCTGCGCGGACCGCAACGGCGGATTCATCTTGGCATGCGTGTTATAGAGCCCCACGTGCTCCTCGGTGAGCAGGAAGTGATGCGGCGCAACCTCGCAGGTCACGCGCAGTCCGTTGCGCCGCGCCTGGCGCACGGCAGCCATCGCGGCGGCCGTGGAGGTGTGCGCCACGTGCAGGTGCGGATGCGCGTCGCGCAGCTCGGCCACCAGGCGGATGTCGCGCTCGACCAGTCCCGACTCCGCTTCCGCCGGCATGCCGCGCAGACCCAGCCGGAACGAGACCGGCCCCAGGTTCATGCTCGCGCCTTGCGTCAAGCGTGTGTCTTCGGCGTGCTGGATCACGGTCAGTCCCACGCGCGCCGCAGCGGCCAGGCATTCCCGCATGATGTTGTCCTTGAGAATCGGCCGCCCGTCGTCGGTCACGGCCACGGCGCCGGCGGATTTGAGTGCCGCGTAATCGTTGAGCGTTTCGCCTTTTGACCCGCGCGTGGCCGCCGCGATGGGAAACACCCGCACCTGCGCGCCGCGTTCCGGCGCCTGCATCCAGCGCGTGATCTCCGCTGAGTCGTTCACCGGCGTCGTGTTCGGCATGGCGGCCACGGCTGTAAATCCGCCCGCGGCGGCGGCGGCCGTGCCGGTGGCGATGGTCTCCTTGTAGCCCTGGCCCGGCTCGCGCAGGTGCACGTGAATGTCGATCAATCCCGGCGCAACCGTTAGGCCGGTGGCATCGAGCGTCTCTGCGCCTTCGGCGTTCTTCAGCTTGCCGGTTCCGGCGATCTCGGCCACGCGGCCTTCTTTGAGCAGGATGTCTTTCGCGGCATCGATGCCGGCGGCGGGGTCGAGGAGATGGCCGTTGAGGATGGCGACGGTGGTCATGGGAGGGTTCCTGCTGGGTCAATCATTGCGGCGAATGATGGACAGGCTTCCGGTTGGGTTCAATTCGTGCAGTTCGATGCGATGCAAAGTGTACATCCACGCATACCAGACGACGGGTAGGCCAGCGGGAATGGATCATGCGACAGACAGGTTATGGTGCCTGAGGAATTCGATGGCTCTTTCAAAGGTGGTAAGGGCGATAACGGCACAAAACAACGTGCCGCGATACCGGGGCCCCTCAATTTGCGCCTCAGGCTCTTGGGCGGCCGGTTTTGTCCGTTTCGAATGCTGAATGACGACCAAGACGATCACGGCGAAGATGAAAGCGGCAAAGGCGGCATAGAAGATATTGTCGATGGTCCCTCGCGCAGTCCAGTCATAGGCGCCTGGAACAAGGGCGAAGGAACTGATTGCAACCCACATCGGTTCGATACCTTCCTCCTCGACCCGATCGAGCCACAGAGAAGCCGCATTAATTGCCGCGCAGGCGACTGAGAACGCGAGGGCCAGATAAAGGTTCCGAGTTCCGGCGAAAAATATGAGTCCGGCTGCTTCGCCGAGCACGATGGCAAGCATGACTGGAATTCGAATTGCCGAGAAAGCATGCAGCATGGGCTTATTCGCCATCTGTTGTTCTCGTTCGTTCCGTCAGCGCACGCTCCATCACTGCCATGCGAATCGCCACGCCATTGGTCACCTGTTCGAGGATGGTCGACTGCGGTCCATCAGCCACGCCTGCCGTGATCTCCATGCCGCGGATGATCGGCCCCGGGTGCATCACGATGGCCGCAGGCGCGTGCGCAGCCAGCCGCTGCCCGGTGAGCTGGTAGCTGGCTTTGTACTCGTCCAGATCGAGCTGCAGCCCGGCAATGCGCTCGGCCTGGATGCGCAGCATCATGATGGCCTGCGATTGCCGCATTGCGGATTCGAAATCCCGCTCAATCGCTATGCCTGGACCGGCCCTGGAGGCCATTTCCGGAAGTAACTGCACAGGCCCGCAGAGCAGCACGCGCGCGCCCAGCCGCGGCAGCAGCAGCATGTTCGAGCGCGCCACGCGGCTGTGCAGAATGTCGCCGACGATGGTGACTGTGACGCCGGCGAGCGACTGCGCGCCAACCTCCCGGATTCCCGGCCGCAGATGGGCCAGGATGGTGCGCAGATCGAGCAGCGCCTGCGTGGGATGCTCGTGCATGCCGTCGCCCGCGTTCACCACCGGCAGGCGGGTCGACTCTTCCAGCAGCCACGCCGCGCCCGACGCGTTGTGGCGCAGAATGATGGCCTCGGCGCCCAGCGCACGCAGCGTGAGGCCGGTGTCTTTCAGCGATTCGCCCTTCTCAATGCTCGAGCTCAGGCTCGAAACCAGCGTGGTGTCGGCACCGAGCGATTTCGCGGCCAGCTCAAAGCTGGTCCTGGTGCGCGTGGAGGATTCGTAAAAGAGCAGCGCGATGCGGCGCTTGGCCAGGATGCGGTCGCGCGTAAGAGGGTTTTCGTTCTCCAGCCCGGTGGCGCGGGCCAGCAGCCGGCTTACCTCCTCCACGCTGAAATCGAGAACCGAGAGCAGCGAGCCGGGATGGAAAGGAAAGGGAGAATCCGGAGCGGGCGGCGTGCGCAGCGTGCGGCGTGCAACGGCTTGTATCATAAGTTAGTTTTCACCGGAGCACCGGGCTCCGGTCCGGTTTGGCGTCAGGCGTTTGCGGGCTTCAGGGAGCGACCCGCTCGACGAGCAGCACCTGCTCGGTATCGTCGACCTCCTGGAACTTTACTTCGATAATCTCGCGGCTGCTGGTGGGCACGTGCTTCCCCACGTAGGTAGCTTCGATGGGCAGCTCGCGATGGCCGCGATCGATGAGCACGGCCAGTTGCACGCGGCGCGGCCGGCCATGATCGAAGAGCGCGTCCAGAGCGGCGCGCACAGTGCGGCCGGTATAGAGCACATCGTCGCAGATCACGATGTCGCGGCCCTCCACTTCGCAGCCGATGGATCCCGGCGTGACCACCGGGCGAACCCCGGCCGTCGAAAGATCGTCGCGGTAGAACTGGATGTCCAGCACGCCCGTGTCGACGGGCCGCTTTTCGATGCCCGCGATCAGCTTGCCCAGCCGTTCGGCCAGCGGAATGCCGCGGCGCTTGATTCCTACCAGGGCCAGGTCTTCGCTGCCATTGCTCTTTTCAACAATCTCGTGAGCCAGCCGCACCAGGGTGCGCTCGATCTCCGAGGCAGACATCAGGCGGCCCTTCACTCGCAAACCAGACTTGTTTTGCTCATCGCTCATGATGGTTGTGCTCTTGCCGGATGATACGAGGGGTCGCCACACCGGGGCAAGTTGTGGAGAAACGGAGCGGTGAGGTGCGCCCCATCACGCGCCGCCCGGTTTCCGCGAAAACTCCCCGCTCTTGCCGCCGGATTTGGCTTCGAGGCGCATTTCGCGAATCGCGATCCCCTTATCGAGCCCTTTGGTCATGTCATAGACCGTCAGCGCGGCCACGGCAGCGGCCGTCAGCGCCTCCATCTCCACGCCGGTTGGGCCCACGGTTGCAACCGTCGCCTTGATGCGCACGCCGCCCGTGACGATCTCCGCCTGCACGTCCACGTGCGTAAGCGCGAGGGGATGGCACATGGGAATCAGCTCCGCGGTACGCTTGGCGGCCTGGATTCCGGCGAAGCGAGCCACCTCGAGCGGATTCCCTTTCGGATTCGCAGGCAAAGCCGCCAGCACGGCCGGGGAAAGCTCCACAAACGCCGAAGCGGTTGCAGTGCGCCGCGTGGCCTGCTTGGCGCTCACGTCCACCATGGAGGCCTGGCCTGCCTCGTCGAAATGCGAAAGCTTCGAGCGGCGCGAAGGTCGGGAAGGTTTAGGCATAGAATTCCTCACGCAAGCAGAATGATCGCCGTCGCGCCCGCTTTTAGCCGATCGGCATCTTCAGGCAGCACCAGAAAACAGTTGGAGCGGGCCAGAGCAGCCAGATCGCCCGATCCCTGCCACTCGAGCCGCGCCACTTCGGGCCAATCGCCCTGCGCCGATCTGAAGCTGCACCATGCGGGCAAAAAGCGCGTCAGACCGGCCTTGGCCTTCACCTCTTCGGCCAGCCTCGCCAGCGCGAAGCGCGGACCCCGGTCCCGGCGACCGGCAAGGGCGGCCAGTACCGGCGCGGCGAAGAGTAGAAACGTAACCGCCGAAGAAACCGGATTGCCCGGCAGTCCAAAGAAGCAACGCGCGAGGCCCTGGTCCTGGTTGAGTTCCATGGCTGAGCCGCGAGGCAAATCGCCGAAGACCAGCGGCTTGCCCGGCTGAATGCGCACGCCGGTGAAGTGGAAGCGCGCGCCGCGGCGCGCCAGCGCCGGCTCAACCAGGTCGAACTTGCCTGCCGAAACGCCGCCGGTGATGAGCAGAAGCTCGGCGTGGGCCGCTTTTTCGAGCGCAGCATCGAGCGCTGCGTCGAGCGCTTCTGGGCTGTCCGCGGCATTGGGCAGAACCCAGGGCTCGCCGCCCGCTGCAGCTACCATCGCAGCCAGCATGGGGCCGTTCGAGTTGCGGATTTGGCCGGGGCCGGGCGCCGTTTCGACGGGCACAATCTCGTCTCCGGTGGTGAGAATGGCTACGCGCGGCCGCGCAAAGACGTCGAGCGCTGCGCAGCCGCAGGCCGCGGCCAGCGCCACCTGAGCAAATCCGATCGCGCTGCCGGCGGGAAGCAGTTCATCGCCTGCCCGCGCCTGCGCGCCCTGGGCGACAATGTTTTCGCCTTCGGCGACGGTCCGTGGCGGCAGCAACCGCACATGCCCGTCTCCTGCCTCCACATGCTCCAGCATCATCACGGCGTCCGCGCCGGCAGGAACCGGAGCGCCGGTCATGATCTCCCACGCTCCGAGCGCGGGCAGTGGTCCGGCCGGAGATTCGCCGGCGCGCGTCATGCCCGCAATCGTCAAGGGCACGTGCTGTTGGGCTTCGGCCGCCCGGCAGGCGTATCCGTCGCGCGTGGAACGGGCAAACGGCGGCTGATCGCGGTCGGCGCACAGCGGCCGGGCCAGCACGCGGCCGGCGGCCTGGCCAAGTGCGACGCGTTCCAGCGGCCGGGAGCAACCCAGTTGCGCTGCGTATGCGGCAACCAACGCGGCGGCCTGGTCGTAGCCTGGAAGCGCGGAACCCATGGATTGGATTGTAGAGGGTTGTAGGCGGGAGACGGCGCTTGACCTGCATGCGGCCGCAGTCCAGGAAGCGTCGCGCAATCCGCGAGGGCGTCCACCGGCGGCGAACGCCCTTCACTTTGAATCGAGACCTCAGGTTACTTCTTGCCGGCCTTGTAAGAAGAACTGATCTTCTGTCCCGCCTGGGCCAGGATGCCAGCAACTTCTGAGGCATAGGGGCCGGTTGGCGCCAGGTCGAGATACTTCTGATACGCCGCGGTGCAATCGTCGGGCAAAACGATCCTCTGCGTCTTGGGATCGATGGTCGCGTTCTGGATCAGCCCCTGGCCTTTGATGTAGTAAAGGATCGCATCGGTGGGATCGATCTTGATGGCCTCGTCCGCGGCCGCCACCTGCGCGGTGGTGTTGTGCTCCTGGAAAAAGATCACCGATTCGTTGCGCAGGTGCAGGGCAGCCCTGGTCGGATCGGCCTTTGCCGCTGCGTCATAAGCGGCATTCGCCTCAGGAACCTTGCCGGTGCGCGCGTACACTTCACCCAGCCCGGCCTGCGCTACGCCAATGACTTCCATACGCGGCTTCTTCGCGGCCGTCTCCAGCTCGATGGCTTTCTTGTACGTAACGATGGCATCGTCGTACTTCTTTTCGCCGGCCTGCGCGTAGCCCAGGTTAGCCCAGAGAAGCGCCTCGGTCGGCATGGCCTCGGTGTCCTTGGTCATCATGGTTTCGATGTCGGCGTATTTCGCGGTGCGAATCTCCGCGACCTTGGCGTCGACATCCGGCTTGGCAGCCGCAGCGCCCAACTGTTGCGCGGCCGTGACCGGAGCGGCATCAATGTCTTTCTTGTCCTGGGCCACCACCTTCAGGTCGGCGTTCAGGTGATTGATCACCTGGTTCGCCTTCATAGCCTCCGCGTTGGCCTTCTTCAAATCTTCAAGCTGCTTCTTCTGGTCCTCGGGCATTTTGTCGATATACGCCTGGCGCGACATATCGAGGTCTGCCTCCACATCCTGGCCCTCCACAACCTTGATATTCGGGAGGTCGTCGACCATCTTGCCCACGGGCGTATCCGGCGCGCGATACACCACCATGTAGGTTCCGGGCGCCGCTTCGCCGAAGTAATTGCCGCTCGTGTCCACCGGGAAGGTGAACTTGAGCGTGTTGCCGCCGTCGGTGGAAAGACTTACCGAGCCGTTGGCCTGGGGTTCGCCGGTCGGGTTGGTCACATGACCGTGAATCTTTCCCGTGTTCGCGGAAGCCGCGGCTCCTGCGGCCGGCTGTTGCGCGGCTGCGGGCAAAAGGGCGAAAGCCAGCAGGCCCGCGGCGGCGGGAAAGTTCTGCCAAAGCGAAAGTTTGCGTTTCATCTTCTTCTCCTTGGGAGCGGCGCGAGCGACGCCGCCCGCGAGCTCGAAAAATATTCGTCCTGCAGACCCTTAAGCATTTTAGGAAATGGCGGATTCCGATCCACTGCCCTCAATCCGGCGCGGCCGCCAGAACAATGGTACCCAATCGCGTTCTTCGTCGCTGAAGTGGAGCGAGCGGCGACCGGGCGCGCACTCAATTGGAACACGGCATCTCCCCAAGGCAGCAATTCATAGCAAAACCAACGTTAAATCCAAGCCAGCACCCTCGACAAGAGGGATGTGTGGCGAAATGGGTTCAAGGCCTCACCCAGGCACAAGAATCCGCATTGCTTCGGGTAAATGGCGCGAGCCGGCGTTTGGTTGCCTGGCGGGTGAAAACCGGCGTTACGCCGTCCATTGCTACCCGTCCATGCTAGTGCCGGTGAGGAACGGGCCAGTGTGGGCGGCATCACACTAGAATAGAGGCATGGCTATCACGGTCCGCCCCGCCACGGCGGCGGATGTTCCGCAGATTCTGGCTTTTATTCGCGCCCTGGCGGTGTTCGAGCGCGCACCGGACTCGGTTGAGGCCACCGAGGAGGCATTGCTGCGCGATGGCTTCGGCCCCCACGCCTACTACCAGTGCCTGATCGCAGATCACGAAGGAAAGCCGGCCGGCTTTGCCCTTTATTTCTTCAATTACTCCACCTGGATGGGACGGCCGGGAATCTATCTCGAAGACCTCTTTGTCCAGCCCGATCTTCGCGGCCTGGGCATCGGCAAGGCCCTGCTCCAAAGCGTGGCCGCGGCCGCTCTCGAAAAAGGCTGCCAGCGCCTGCAATGGGAGGTTCTGGACTGGAACACGCCGGCCGTCGATTTTTACCGCGCCATGGGTGCCGAGTTCCTTGACGAGTGGCGCAATGTGCGCCTGAGCGGTGAAGCGCTGGCGCGGCTGGCAAATGGCAAAAGCCAATCCGGGAACGATTCCCGTGGCCCATCCTTTCGCCGCATTTCAGACGAAAGAGCGGGAGACTGCGATTCGCAGCCGCCCGTTCCCAACGCGGAGACCGCGCTGTGAAAATTCGCGTGATCGGCGGCGGCCTGGCCGGCCCTGAGGCCGCACTGATCGCGGCCAGGCTCGGTTTCGAGGTCGATCTGTACGAGATGCGCGCCGTCATCGATGGCAAGCCGCGTCTCACTCCGGCCCATCAGACCACCGATTTTGGCGAATTGGTCTGCTCGAATTCGCTCAAGAGCGAGTCGCCGTTTACCGCGCCCTGGCTCCTGAAGCAGGAGATGCGGAGGGCGGGCTCCGTGCTTATGCGCATTGCCGATCAGGCGGCCGTGCCCGCGGGCCATGCTTTGGCCGTCGATCGCGTTGAATTCTCGCGCCGCATCTCCGAAGCCATTGCCGCCGAGGCGGCGATTCGCGTGATCCGCGAGGAAGTCACCAGTCTCGAATCGGATGACTCAATCACGATCGTCGCCACCGGGCCGCTCACTTCCAACGCACTCAGCAACGAGATCGAGCGCCTCACCGGCTCCGGCCACCTGGCGTTCTACGACTCGATTTCGCCGATCGTCGATTCCGAATCCATCGATATGGAGCGCGTTTACTTTGCCGCGCGCTACGACAAAGGCACGGCCGACTACATCAACTGCCCCATGGACCGCGCCGAATACGACCGGTTCTATGACGCGCTGCTTGGCGCCGAAGCTGCCGAAGCCAAGCAATGGGAAAAGCTTGATTATTTCGAGGGCTGCCTGCCCATCGAAGAACTCGCCCGGCGCGACCGCGATACGCTGCGCTTCGGGCCCATGAAGCCCGTGGGCCTGCGCGACCCGCGTACCGGAAGGATTCCCTGGGCGGTGGTGCAACTGCGCAAGGAGAATCTGCGCGCCGATAGCTACAACCTGGTCGGCTTCCAGAATCATCTCAAATTCGGAGAGCAGGCTCGCATTCTGCGCTTGATTCCCGGCCTCGAAAACGCACGCTTTCTGCGCTACGGGCAGATTCACCGCAACACTTACATCTGTGCCCCGGCTTTACTCGACGAGACGTTGCGGCTCAAGCAGCTTCCCGTAATATTCTTCGCCGGCCAGATTTCGGGCGTCGAAGGCTACTTGGAATCCATCGCCACTGGAATGCTGGCCGGATTCTACGCGGCCGCATTGGCCCGCGGCGAAGAGCCCGCGCCCGTTCCGCGCGCAACGGCGCTCGGCTCGCTGGTTCACTACATCACCCACGCCGACCCCAAAGACTTTCAGCCCGCCAACATCACCTTCGACCTGCTGGAGCCGCTCAAAGAAGAGGTGCGCAAAAAAATCCGCGACAAGAAAGAGCGCCATCGCCTCCAGTGCGAGCGCGCGCTGGCGGCATTCGATGCTTGGCGGTGCGCTCTTCCGCAGCCGGCGGCGGAACTTCGCACATAAGTCTTGCGTAGTTTTGTGGTACGCTGTGCCTTCCCCGGAAAGGTCTCATATGCACCCTCTTTCTGCCGCCGACGCCGTAATGGCTGCCATTCACCGTACCAAGGTGTTTCTATTCAGGCCATTCAGCTGGGGAACCTATCTGAAGCTCGGCCTAGTCGCGATCATCACAGAAGGGATCGGGGACAATTTCCACTCCTCGACGCACGGAGGTTCTTCGTCGGGACAAGGACCGACTGTCAATTCGCCACTCCACCTCGCGCCGGAATGGATCACGCTGATTGCGGCGGCTGTGCTGGCGGCGATTGTCTTGTCGTTGTTGGTGTTCTATCTGATCACGCGACTGCGGTTTGCCTTCTTTCATTGCTTGATCCACAACACCCGGGAGATTCGGCCGGGATGGCGGCTTTATCGGGCCCAGGCGATGCGCTTTTTCTGGCTGAACGTGGTGGCGGGAATCTGCTTCATGCTCCTGGTGGTGTTGGCCGCACTTCCGTTCGTGGCCGGGTTATGGCAGGTGATTCACGAGACCCAGACGGGAGGCCATCCCAACCTCGGATTGGTGCTGTCTCTGGTTTTGCCCATGATTCCCATCATCCTGCTGCTGGCCCTGGTTGCATTGATGGCCGACCTGATCTTGCGCGATTGGATCCTGCCGCATTTCGCGCTCGATAACGCAACCGCCGGCAGAGCGTGGAACCAGGTGTGGGCTCGCATCAAGGCCGAGAAGAGGCAGTTTCTTGTTTACTCGCTGCTACGTATAGTGCTGCCGATCGTTGCACTGATCGGGCTGTTCATCGTGCTGCTGATTCCGGGGCTCATCCTGGCCGGTTCAGTTGCAGCGGCTGAATTCGGCCTTCACTCGGCCTTCGCCGGTTCAACGGGCGCGTCCGCGGTGATCGGCGTTGTCCTCGAGGTCTTCTTCGGCGTGCTTGCATTCGCTATCGCGGTGCTGGCCGGCATCTGCCTCGGCGGACCTCTGAGTACGGGAATACGGGAGTATGCGCTGATATTCTACGGCGGCCGTTATCAGGCGCTGGGAGACGCACTTTACCCGCCGCCTCCGCCAGCGCCGCTTGAGACCGCGTCACCGGAGTTTGCTTGACCGTGCCCTCGAAGCGCCGCAGTATCCTCGTTTCCATCCTGTTCGTTGTCTTCGGCGGGCCGGGCCTGTTGCTGGTCTATCTCCCTTTCTGGATCACGCGCTTCCGCATCGCCGCCGAGCCGCGCTGGCTGACGATTCTCGCCTGCGCGCTGATTGTCCTCGGGCTAACGCCGCTCTTTGAGTCCATCGTCCGCTTCATCCGCGTGGGCCGCGGAACGCTGGTGCCGAACGTGCCCACCGAACGCCTGGTCGTAACCGGCCTTTACCGCCATGTACGCAACCCGATGTACGTGGGCGTGCTTACCAGCCTTGCCGGCGAGGCGCTTCTGTTTGAGAAGCGGGGCATGGCCGTTTTACTGGCCGCGGTCTGGCTCGGCATGCATCTGTTCGTCTGCCTCTACGAGGAGCCCACGCTCACCCGGCGCCATCCCGCGGATTACCCGGATTATCAACGCCACGTGCCGCGCTGGCTGCCGCGATTCACGCCCTGGCGCTCCGCCCAGCAGTAGCGACTGGAACCTTTTGCGCCCTATTCGTGTCAAAAAAAGAAGCAGGGGCTGCGGCGGGCTGGCCCGGGAGTTCCCGGCCAGCGTGTACCCTGAAAGAGCCCGGTCTCGCTCCAGCGTGAGGAGACTTGCGCAATCAGTGCGGGGAATTCCATTGACGCGTTGGATTCGAATTCTGGGGTTTTCGATTGCGCTTGCCGGCGGTGCGTTATCTGCCGCGGCGCAGGCCGCGCCGGCCACGCCCGCCACGGACAAACAGGCGGCCACATCGATCACGCTGCCGCCGTCGCCCAGGGCCCTGCTGCCGGACGATTTTGACGGATGGGTGACGGCCGAGCCGACGAGGACGCTTTCTGACCCCTCCCAGGCCGATCCGGCCAGCGCCGAGGCCCTCAAGGAGTATGGTTTTGTTTTCGGCGCTCTTGCCAATTACAAGCGCGAAGGAGACACGCTTACCGTCCGCGCGCTCCGTTTTGTGGACGCGAGCGGAGCTTACGGCGCCTATTCCTTTTACCGGCAGAACGGCTGGGCGAAGGAGTCGATCGGCACCGGGGCGGCGTCGGATAAGAACCGTGTTCTCTTCTGGCGCGGCGACACCGTTGTCGACGCCACCTTTTCCCGCGTCGGGCCCATGTCTGCCGGCGAGCTGCGCGAGCTTGCCGGGCAGTTGCCCGTTCCTACCGGGAACCGGGCGCTTGCGCCGCCCATCCTGGTATTTCTGCCGCAAAGCTCGCTCCAGAGCTTGACCACCCATTACGCCGAAGGTCCGGCCGGGTATGCGGGTTCAGGCGGCGTACTGCCGGCAAGCCTCGCCGGCTTCGATCGCGGCGCCGAATCCGTGACGGCCAACTACTCTCTCACTTCAGGACCGGCGACGCTCACCATCCTTGAGTACCCCACGCCGCAGATCGCGCTGTCCGAGGCGGCATCGATACGCGCCTACATCAAGGCCGGAGGCAATGCCCAGCCGCCCTGGCCGCAGCCGCTCAAGGACTCCGACCAGGCCTCGCTCGAAGTCCGGCGCAGCGGAGTGCTGGTTGTGCTGGTCAGCGGCGACGCCATCCCCGACGAAAGCCACCGGCTGATTGAATCGGTTCATTATGAAGCCGACCTGACATCGATGCAGCAGTCCGCCGAGTCGGACGTTGCGAAGACCAGCCGCCTGCTCATCGGCATCGCGGCGCTGGTCACCATCGGAGCCTTTGCCGCCATCCTGCTGGGGTTCTTCCTGGGCGGAGGCAGGGCGCTCTATCGCGTTGCACGGGGTCGGCCGGCCTCCTCGGTCTACGATGAAGAGTTCATCCATCTCGATCTGCGGGAAGACTGGGAGGAAAACCGCATGGCGCTCAAGGGGCCGCATCCGAAAGGTTAATGCAGACATAAGCCTGTGGAAAACTAGACATAAACCCCACAAAACACCCCAAAATAACGGGAAATGCCCGACGCATAAAGACGAAATAAAAGCGAAGATGCGCGGCGGCTTCAACTCTGACAGCCCGCTATAACTAACTGAAATTTAAAGTCTTATTTTCATCCACATTTCTCCTTGACACTGCCAGCCCCCGCTCCTACTATGCAGCCAGAAAGTTCTCGCGGGTTTGCCTCCGTTGGAACTATTCTCCCTAAGGATTGAGCTGCCCTGTTGCCGGGCGGCTCTTTCCGTTTTTGCGGGCGCCGTTTTTGAGGTTCATGGCGCGGCGGCTTTCGGATTGCCGCTCTGCTGCACCGCCGGCTCGGTCCACTCTCTGCCGCAGGCCTCGCATCGCCACTCGTTCACCGGGTCGACGCCCTCAAGAACCGGGTCTGCCGCGCCGCAGGAAGGACACGCCGGCGCCTCAAACTCCGGCGTCTCCGTCATCGACTGATCGATAACATCCTGTGGAATCGGACGCGCTGCTATCGCGCGCGCCTGCTCAAGTTCATCGGCAGCCACAAGCACCTGAAGTCCTCCCACCATGCCCTCGTCGACCCAGGGGACAAAGTGCGTTGAACCCGGCCTCTCAATCCAGCTTTCAATCGCGGCGCGCCGCAGCATTTCCTGGATCTGCCACGCCTGCTCAGCACTTTCGCATCCGCACAAGGGCGTCTTCCACGTGTAATCCACGCCCTGCTCAACCGGCTCTTCCTCCGCCAGCTGCCTGGCCCCCGCTTCAGCCCGCTCCAGCGCGCTCGTTGCTTCCGTTTTGTCCCGCTCTGCAAGAGTCCGCAGCGCTGTCTCCGGTTCGCCGAGGCCGCGGTGATGCAACTCGCCGCGCAGAATCTGCTGGGCCGTTGCCGTCAGTTCACTGAGATCGGCGGCCAGCTCACCGAGCTCTTCGTCGCTCATCGCGCGGTAGTGTTCGCTGAGCCTGCGCCATTCAAGCACCGGATCGGTCTGCATGGGAAGCAGTATAGAGCGGGGGAACGCGCGCGTGCGCAAGGCCCGCGGGTTTTACTGGAACGATCGCAAGCCGAAGTCGGCGAGCATGGCCCGGATAACCACCAGCGCGGTTACGGTGACGGCGGCCAGAAGACAGGTCCAGAACCCGATGCGGCTATAGGGCACGAACAGGTTCGGCTCGATGGCGAAGAGGGAAAGCCCAACCTTGTCCGGCAGGAGCGCGCGAACCGCAACTGCCAGCAGAAAACCGGCGGCCCACACGATCGCGATCCTGAATGCTAGCTGAAGAGTTTGTGCCATGATGCTCATTGATCACCTGGGCTGATGCAGAGATGCTACGGCTTGCGCAGCGGGTACCGCTCAACTTTACCTTCTCCTGGCCGGACGATACAATCGGAGAGCAGGCCGACGTAGCTCAGCTGGTAGAGCAGCTGATTCGTAATCAGCAGGTCGTCAGTTCAAGTCTGACCGTCGGCTCCAGCCTGCATTCCACGTTGCGGCAAGAATCGAGCGGCGCCGGCTGCGAGCGATTTTTGCAAGCGATCCGTTCCGCGCGAAGAGCCTTTCCCCGCCTCGCCGGCGAGCCCGATGAACCAAGTCGTGCACGGGTTATCCACGTATTTTTTTGTTGCGACGGTAGTTCCAGTCTGCTTATCCACGCATACTCTTGGCATAATCGCAGTCAGAGCGGTTCATTCCTCTTATGACTGTTCCAAGAGCTGACACGGGAGCACTGAAGAGTGACCATCTATAGCCGCCGGGACGTATTGCGCATCCTGCAGATCGGTTCCCGCCAGTTGCAGGGGTGGGAGCGAGCCGGACTGATTCCCCAACAGCAGACCTATACGTTTCAGGATCTCGGACAGTTGAGGACGTTGCGCCTGCTGCGCGAGGACGACGTATCTTCGTCATCGATCCGCGATTCGATTTTGGCCATGAAGGCCGTGGCGGGAATGGCCAATCCCCTGCTCGAGGCCTGCGTGGTGCGCACCGGCACAGGCATTGCCTTCCGCCACCGCGGCGCCATGGTCGATCCCATCCGCCGCCAGTTGCTGTTCGACTTCGAGCGTGCGCAGGGAATGGAACCGCCGCCGGCCGTCTCCGGGCCCGCGGCCCTGCGGTCTTCCGGGCGAAGCGTCCAGGATCGTTTCCTGGCCGCTGTGCAGGCCGAAGAGAACGGAGAAAAACAATGCGCCATCGCTCTTTACGAGGAGATCCTCGAGATCGATCCGGGTTACGCGGCGGCCTGCATCAATCTCGGCACCCTTTTCTTCCACCTGCGCCAGTACGGCCGCGCGGAGGAGCTCTATCGCCGCGCAACCGAGGTCGATCCCAGCTACGTTCTGGCCTACTTCGATCTGGGCAACGTGCTGGACGAACTGGAGCGGCTGGACGAGTCCATTGCCGCGTACCGCAGGGCGATCGCGTTCTCCCCGCGCTACGCCGACGCTCATTACAACCTGGCGCTGGCCTACGAGCGCAAGGGCCTGTACCGGTCGGCCCTGCGCCACTGGCAGACCTACGTGAGGCTCGATAATCGCGGCCCCTGGGCCGACCACGCCCGCGCTCAGATCGGCAAGCTGCTCAGCCGCGAAAAGCTCTCCATCGCCTGGCGCACGGACCGGTTCATGCCCCCACGCACGGGAACGGCGTTGCTGGCTGTCGTTTAGCCCTCAAAATGGGCCCTGCAGCGTGCAAAACTGGCTCAAAAATGCCCGAAAACGCCGGCTTTCCGTTACTGAATGGTAACGGGCATGATTTCTTAACATACTGATTCTGCGCGGCTTGGACATCGAATGAACCCCCACGGATGCCGCAAAATCGGGAGGGGGGGTAGGGGGGTGTCCGGGGGTACGGACCGGTCACATCCCTGACAGACTGAACCGGGGACATACCCGGCACGGCGCAAACCCCCTCTACCTACACTATGCATGGGCTGACGGCAATTTTCTGCAATCGGCCAGACGGGGCGGGCGAGGTTTGCGGCACTGCGAGTTTCTGGCGTTCAGGCGGGAGACGACGGACGGCGACCCGCCTGCTTTAACCTTCCCCAACTTTCCGGGCTGCCAACGCAATCTCCCGAATGTGCGCCGGGCGCGTGCGGCAGCATCCGCCGACGAGCTGGGCTCCGGCGCGAAACCACCCGGCCGCCAGGGTTCCAAAGCGAACCGGATCGCTCGAGCCCGTCCATGCGCGGCGCGCGGCGTCCCATCCCTCGCCGGAGTTGGGATAGACGACGATTGGTTTCTTTGAGGCCGCGCGCAGTTCGCCGATGAGATGGGTAACGAACGCAGGCGGAGTGCAGTTGACGCCGATGGCTGCGGTCTGCGGCAGCCGCGCAACTTCCGCGGCGCAGTCGCTCAGCCGTTCTCCGTGCGCCACGTGCTCGGCATCGCGGCAGGTGAAGCTGAACCAGCAGGCGAGGTCCGGCCAGGGCGCGAGCGCTTCGCCGATGGCGCGCGCTTCTTCAAGCGAGGGCAGCGTCTCGAAGGCGAGCAGATCCGGGGCCTGGTTTTCTTCCGCGGCGGCCAGCACGGCGATTCGTGCGGCGTGGAAGGCGACCAGATCGGCGTAGGAGCAGCCGTAGTCACCCGTGTACTCAGCGCCGTTGTGCAGCGCCGCGCCGAAGGGGCCGAGGGAGCCGGCGACGCGAACACGCCGACCGGGAAATTCCGCGACCACGGAGCGCGCCAGCTCGACGGAGCGCAACAGCGCCGCGTCAGCGCGCGCGGCGGGCAGGCCCGCCTCGGCATAGCCCATGCGCGAAACCTGGTAGCTGCAGGTGGCAATGCACTGCGCGCCGGCCTCAATGTAAGCGCGGTGCACGGCCACGAGCTTCTCCGGCTCGTCCTCGAGCACGTGCGCCGACCACAGCGGACCGGCAATGCGCGCGCCCGCATATTCGAGCTCCGTGGCCAGGCCGCCGTCGATGACGTGGACTCCGCGCAAGATCGAATCGCGGCCGTCAGGCCCATCTATCATGAAGAAATGTTACCGCTGACGCCGCGGGTTTGAACGTCCGGTGCAATTACCTGGCTGAGTCTCTCGGGCGCGTGGCCTTTACGGCCGACAAGATTCCAACGCCGACCATGACGATCGCACATACCACAATCCAGTGCACCGGTGTGGGGCGGCGTATGCCAGCCCGGCAATCAGGATTGCAAAACCGGCAGAATAAAGTCCGAATGACATGCGATCTCCTTAGTCAATTTCTGTTCGGCGGCGCAAAATCCCGCCCCTTCAGACAGCCTCGCACGGCAATCGGCGAGAGTCTGAGCAGTTCAGACCAGCCTTTGCGTCTCTGGTGCAAGCGCATCACGGCCGGGGTCCGGCCCGGCGATTGCGAGGTTGAATGTTCTTCGGGATGTTTTTTCCGGCAGGAGGCCGATTGACCGCTGAAGGAGCTGAGAGCGGAAAAGCTGCCCTTATACCTTCTGTGTCCTTTGCACGGCGCGCACGCCGCCGATCCGGCGCAGGCCGAGCACCATGCGGTTCAGGTGGCGCAGGTCTTCGGCTTCGACCACGAACTCGATGATTGCTTCGCCGGTTTCGTCGCGGCTGATGTCGACGCTGCGAATGTTGGTGTTCTCGTCGGAGATGACGGCGGTCAGCTCTTTCAACATGCCGGGACGGTCGTCGCAGTAGACCGTCATCTTCACCGGGTAGCGCTGCGCGCCGCCTTCTTCGCCGGCGCGGGACCACTCGACGTTGATGCGGCGATCGCTCTCGTAGAGCAGGTTCTGCACGTTGGGGCAACTGCGCGCGTGCACGGCCACGCCCTTGCCGCGCGTGACGTAGCCCACAATCTCCTCGCCGCGGATGGGATTGCAACAGCGCGCGCGATAGACGAGCAGATCGTTCTGGCCCTCGACCACCAGCGAGTCCGACCCGGCAAGATGGAGCTTGCGCACCGCGTCGGACATGCCCGCTTCGCCGCTGCCCGGCCTGGCTTCCGGGGTGGGCTCGGTGTCGGCGGGGTTGGCGTAACCGGGAGCGAGCTTGCCGAGAATCTGGTGCGCGGTGTGCTTGCCCTGCCCCAGAGTCGCCAGCAGGTCGGCGGCCGTGGCCACGCCGTATTCGCCCGCGATGCGGCCCAGGTCCTGGTCGCCGATCTGGCCCATCGGCACTTTGAATTTGCGCGCTTCCTTTTCGAGCAGCTTGCGGCCGATTTCGACGGCGCGCAGGCGCTGGTCCTCGTTGAGCCAGTGCTTGATCTTGTTGCGCGCCCGAGGGCTCTTGACAAAGGTGAGCCAGTCGCGGCTGGGCTTGTGATCCTTCTGGGTGACGATTTCGACGATGTCGCCGGTGCGCAGCTTGGTGCGCAGCGGCACCATGCGGCTGTTCACCTTGGCGCCGACGCAGGTGTGGCCCACCTCGGTGTGAATGGTGTAGGCAAAATCGATGGGCGTGCCTCCGGCCGGAATCACCACCACCTTTCCCTTGGGGGTGAAGGTGTACACCTCGTCGGGATAAAGGTCCATCTTCAGGCTGGAGAGGAACTCGTTGGGATCGGTCATCTCCTTCTGCCATTCGACGAGCTGGCGAATCCAGTTCAACCGCTCCTCGTCGCGGGCCGTCACCGAGCCGTCGCCGGCCTTGTACTTCCAGTGCGCCGCGATGCCTTCCTCGGCGATGCGGTGCATCTCTTCGGTGCGGATCTGCACTTCGAACTGGTGGCCGCCGGCGCCCATCACCGTGGTGTGCAGGGACTGATAGCGGTTGTTGCGGGGAATGGCGATGAAGTCCTTGATGCGGCCCGGCACCGGCCGCCACAGCGTGTGGATCAGCCCGAAGACGGCGTAACAGGAGGCCACATCCTGGGTGATGACGCGGACCGCCAGCAGATCGTAGACCTGATCGAAGGAGACCTTGGACCGTTCTATTTTTTGAAAGATGGAATAGAGGCGCTTGATGCGCCATTCCACGCGCGCCTCCACGCCGTTCTCGCGCAACTGCTCCACCAGCGTGTCCTCCACGCTGTGCAGGAACTGTTCGCCTTCCACGCGGCGCGCCTCAACGGCCGTGGAGATCCGCTCGTAGCTCACCGGATCGGTATAGCGGAAGGCCAGGTCTTCCAGTTCCCCACGCACTTTGCCCATGCCGAGCCGGTGCGCCAGCGGAGCGTAGATGTCGAGCGTTTCGCGGGCGATGGCCTCCTGGCGGTCGGGCTGCAGGTGAACGAGCGTGCGCATGTTGTGCAGCCGGTCAGCCAGCTTGATGAGCACCACGCGCACGTCGGAAACCATGGCCAGCAGCATCTTGCGCACGTTCTCGGCCTGGCGGTCTTCGCGGTTGGCGAACTGAATTTTGTCGATCTTGGTGACGCCTTCAACGATATGGGCCACCTGTTCGCCGAAGGTGGAGGCGATCTCAGCGCTGGTGGCCGGGGTGTCCTCGACCGCATCGTGCAGCAGGCCCGCGGCGATGGCGGTCGCGTCCATCTTCATCTCCGCCAGCACCTCGGCCACTTCCAGCGGGTGGATGATGTAGGGCTCGCCGGAGGCGCGCGTCTGCCCTGCGTGCTGCCGGACGCAGAAATCCCACGCCTTGCGGATCAAGGAGACGTCTTCATTGGGACGATTGGCCTGGGCGCGGCGGAGTAGGGCGTCAAACCGTTCCCTTACAACTTGTTCGGGGATGGAGCGCTCAAGGACGGGTGGCTCGGCTGCCTGCACTGCGCCGCCCTGCGCCTTCGCCGGAATGGCCTGCTTGGCCGTCGCCATGCTCTATTATAGGCCGCTTGTGTTTTTTTGAGGGATCGAGGGCCGATTCGGGCGGTGCGAATCACCGGTTTATCCGCGCCGAGGGTTCCCCTTGCGGGACGGCGACCGGTGCGCAAATTCCCTATTCCGGCCGGATCTTCCGCGTCCGCGGCGGGCCCGTCTTCGCCACGTCACCCTGCATGATACTAACTTGCTGAGACGCCGCTGTCGGTGTCGGATGGCGCAGGGAAGTGTATTCCGCGTCACATCCTGTCCTTTAGAAATGGCGCGTACTGTCTGATTGGAATGAAAGATCCTGAACGGAGGATCCTAGGATGAAAAGCCTCTTATTGACCGGATTGGCGGCCGTTGCCATCATGGGCGCGGTGTACGCCGATCAATCGAAGACACAGGTTGTTGTCCCGGTGGAGAAGACGACGCCGGTGAGCGGAAAACAGATGTACGTGAGTTATTGCGCGCCCTGCCACGGCGTGGACGGCAAGGGCAACGGCCCGGTAGCCAGTGCGTTCCGGCAGCCGCCGACGAACCTGACCGTGCTGAGCCGGAACAACAATGGTAAATACCCGGCAGACCACGTCATCACGGTTCTGCAATACGGCGCGCCAATTCCTTCGCACGGGACCGCCGAAATGCCCGTATGGGGCCCGATTTTTGGTAGCATGAGCCATAGCCAGCCTTCGGAAAGAATGCTCAGAATCAGCAATTTGAATCGCTACCTGGAGACCATCCAGGTAAAGTAGCGGCCGGAAGACCTTCATGCTCCCGGCCCCGGAAATTCGAGGCCACCCAAGGGAGCTTATGGCAATGCCCGGCAAGCGATCACCGGACAAGCGGCGGACGGGCAGGCCGCAGCCCGGCAGGAAACCGGAACCGCCCGCCGGCGAGCAGCCGCGGTCCGAACGGGCGGCGGCGGCGACGGGCGCCCTCGTTAGCCGGCGCGCCGCCGACCGGCTGCGCGCCGGACACGTCTGGGTCTACGCCTCGGAGATCGAGTCGATTACCCTGCCCGAGACCGGCTCGGCCGATCCTCCGGCGTTGCTGCCGGTGGCCGATAACCGCGGACTGCTGCTGGGCACTGCGCTCTATAGTCCGTCCTCGCAGATTGCGCTGCGCATGGTCGCACGCCGGGCCCTGGATGAACCCGCCTGGCTGCGGCTGCTTGCGGAAAGGCTCCGGCAGGCCATCGACCGGCGCAAGCCGATGCTGGATGCGGGGAGCGACGCCTGCCGCCTTTGCTTCAGCGAAGCCGACGAGCTGCCCGGCCTGGTCGCGGACAAGTACGGCCCGCTGATCATTCTAGAGCTCCTGACCAAAGGATTGAACTGCCGAGCAGTGCGGGAGACGTGCGTGCGCGTTTTGCGGGAGAAGCTGGCGCCCGCCGCCATTCTGGAACGGCCCGACCCGCGCATCCGCGAACTCGAGGGCCTGGACGCGCCCAGCGCCGAGCCTCTGTGGCTTGCCGACCCGGCAGCGCCCAGGACCAGCACGCAGTTCCGCCTGAATGGCCTGGCCTTTCACTACGACGCCAACTCCGGACAGAAGACCGGCGCGTTTCTCGACCAGCGCGCGAACTACGCGGCTGCCAGGGAGTGGGCTGCGCGGCTGGCAGCGGAGAGCCGGGACGGCGGCCGGGCACTCGACGTGTGCTGTTACCAGGGCGGCTTCGCGCTGCATCTGGCCCAGATTTGCCGGCAGGTGACCGGCATCGACGCCTCCCGCGCCTCGCTCGAAGTGGCGGAACGGAACCTCGAAGCCAATCGTGCACAGCTTTCCGGACAAGTGGATTGGATCGAGGCCGACGCCTTCGAGATCCTGCGCGACTGGTCAAGCGCGGGCGAGCACTTCGACGCGATCGTTCTCGATCCGCCCGCATTCGCCAAGTCCAAGCGGGCGGTGGAGGGCGCGCTGCGCGGCTACAAGGAGCTGAACCTGCGCGCTCTGCGCATGGCGCGCCCCGGCGGGCTGCTGATTACCTGTTCCTGTTCGCACCACGTGGGATGGACGGACCTTGAAAGCGCTGTGGCCTCGGCTGCGGCCGATGCCTCGCGGCGGGTACGGCTCTTGGAGCGGCGCGGCGCTGCTCCCGACCATCCGGTGGTGCTGAATTTGCCGGAAACCGAGTATTTGAAGTGCCTGGTGCTGGAAGTGGAATGAAGCAGGGAACAAGGGTACGAGGGAACAAGGGTACGAGGGAACAAGGGTAAGAGGGAACGAGGGAACAAGGGTAAGAGGGAACGAGGGAGGGGTGCGGGCTAGCGCTGGTAGGAGCGCATCCGCCACCAGCGGCGCGGAGCTCGCGCATCGGCGACCGGCGCGGACCGCTTCCCGTCAGACGAGGCCGTGCGCAGCTCAGCCAACGCCTGCTTCACCTGCGCGCGCAGCGCCTCGGCCTCAAAGGTGCACGAGCGCAGATAAGCCGAGATGGTGAGCCCTGCCTCGGCCGCACGCCGCTTCAGTTGCGCGCATTCTTCCTGGGTAAGGCGAATGGTGATGCTGGCCGATTTTCGATTTCCGTCCGCAGCCGCGGAATCCCGGTCCTCCGCCGGCTCAGGGTTCTTGTCCGCGTCCGGCGCTTCGGCCTCGCGGCCTAGGCTGCCGCCAGCCGGTGAGGCAGGCCATTCCTGGGCAATGTGCCGGCCGTGAGCGCGCAACGCATGCTCGTAGCTGAGAGTGGCTGTATCGTCCTCCAGGCCATCCTTCATCCAGCCTTGCCCAGCTTCCTGATTGGCTTGGCCGGGCGCGGCAAGCGCCGAGAGAACTCCGAAAAAGCTCGGCGATTCACTGCTCGGCGATTCACTGCTCGGCGATTCGGTACCCGGGGAGCCAATGCTTGAAGAGCCGCGACTCGACGATCCGGTGAAGGGCGCGGACTCCCACCACTGCACGGAGGACCCGCCGGCGCGGGCATCTGCCATTTCGGCCGCCGCCTGCATGGGAGCAAGAATATCGGGGACCGCGGCAGGGGACATGAGGAAACGCGGGAGGAAATGTTCACGCGAATCCTGCAATGGGCATTTCGATCCGGCATTCCCGAAATGGAATCGGCCTTGAAACCACGCAAATGCTTGGAACCCGTTGTTCGAATGCTGTTTCTTGAAAGGTCAACGTTCCGCAGGGGCTGAAGCCCGCGTTGATATTGCTCGGCTTGCGGCACGACTGAAGTCGTGCCCTGACACTTCGTGCGTCGCCCCTGGAATTTCTCCGCAGGCTGTGAAGGCGTGCCCTTTCAAAGCTTCATGCAGGCAACGGACTCGGATCCGACTGCATTTCCACCGGCGCCGGCTCGGGAAGAATGCGGCCGGGAAGCTTCAACAACCGGGTTACGGCCTCGGAGCTCATCGGCCTCGCGTAGAGGAAACCCTGGCCGAGGCGGCAGCCCATATCGCGCAGAAGGCGGTGCTGGGTATCGGTCTCGATTCCCTCGGCGACCACGTCCATCCCCAGCTCCCGCGCCAGCTCAACGATGGTCCGGACAATCTGCAGAGGCTGTTTGCCGTGGGTCATGCGGTTCACGAACGAGCGGTCGATCTTGAGCACATCGAAGGGAAACGAGTGGAGGTGGTTCAGCGAGCTGTAGCCGGTGCCGAAGTCGTCCATGAGCAGCGAGACGCCCAACCGGCGCAGGCTATCGAGCACATCGAGAGCGGTGTGCTTGTCAGAGATCAGGCAGGACTCGGTCATCTCCAGCCCGAGTTGCCGGCTTGAGACGCCGGAGCGCATCAACAAAGCCTCCACGTGGTCGGCCAGCCCCACGCGCGAGAACTGGTTGGCGGAGAGGTTCACGCATACGCGCACCGAGCCGAAGGTTGGATCGGAGCGATTCCACTGCTGAATCTGGCTGCAGGCCTCGGAGAGCCCCCAATCGCCGATGGGCAGAATCATTCCGGTCTCTTCGGCCGCGGGAATGAAATCGGCGGGCGGAATGAGCCCGCGTTCGGGATGCCGCCAGCGGATCAAGGCCTCAAGGCCTACGATTTTGCGGGTTGCAAGCTCGACCTCCGGCTGGTAGAAGAGCTCAAACTGGCGTTGTTCGAGGGCGTTGCGCAGGTCCGGCTTGCCGGGCCAGCCTCGGGGCTGGCTCCTGGCCGTCTCGACCGGCTGCGGCCCGCGTTCCTGAAGATTGTTGCGCAGCCTGCGCAACTCCAGTTGGCTGGCCGCCATGTCGGCCAGGCTCTCGAGCATGCGCAGCTCGTCGACGGTCATTCTGCGGCGCTTCTGACATGCAAAAACGGTGAGCACTCCCAGGATCTTCCCGTCGAAGAAGCGCACCGGAACGCTGGCGAAGGAGGCCGGATCGAGGCGCCGGAGCGGCAGCCGCCTTCCCGCAAAATCAGGATGCTTCGAGATGTCCGGAACCACCACCGGACCATCTTCGGCGAGCACCATTTCAAAGATGCTTTTGTGCCGCGGCAGCTCGCGCACCGGCTCGCCCCAGTAGGACTTGATCCATATCCGGCTCTCATCGGCGAAGCCGAGCAGCACGGTGTCGGCTTGAAAGTACTCGGCGGAAAGACGGGTAATCGCGTCGAAGGCGGGCTCCGGCGGCGAATCCAGAATCCCGGTGGAAGCCAGTGCGGCCAGCCGGGCGTCTTCCTGATCCCATTCGAAATCCTGCACGATCAGCCCTACCTGTGCCATTCCGGCTCCGGCTCCATGGCAGCACGGCTGCCTGACTGAAGTTGTGGAAAGATCAAGTCAGCGGGCCTAGATGCGGTTCCATCTATCCAGAGCAACTGTACCGGTCTATCCGTCTATGTTGGCTTCTTGCGGCAGTGACCGGCAAACGGCTTGGAGCCGATCCGGACCCGCATCTCTCTTATCGGTGCAGGTAATCAGATGCATGAGGTTACAGAGGGCTATAGTCCCGCGTACCCGTACGAAAGTGTGCAAATTGTTACTTCCGTGATGGCGGTTGTCCGGTTTCCGTCCACAGGAAGGTAAGCTGATCGGTCGAATCCTGAATCTGCTGCTCCACGCTCACGCCGTTCGAGTGCCCGCCGGAGACGCTATAGTGCAGCAGCACCGGCCGGCCGCTTTTTGAAGCGGCCTGCAGAAGCGCTGTCATCTTGCGCGCGTGGAGCGGGTCAACGCGGGTGTCGTTCGAACCGGTGAAGAACATCACCGCCGGATAGTCCGCACGGACTTTTACGTTTTGGTAGGGGGAGTATTTGAGCAGGTAGGCGAACTGCTGCTGGTTGTCTGCCGAGCCGTATTCGGTAGTCCAGTGCGGCCCCTGGAGAAACTTCTGGTAGCGCAGCATGTCGAGCAAAGGATAACCGCACTCGACTGCCGAGAATAGCTCCGGCCGCTGGGTGATCGAAGCGCCCATCAACAATCCTCCGTTCGACCTGCCCATAATGGCGAAGTGTTGCGGCGAGGTGTATTTGTTGGCGATCAAATACTCGGCCGCGGCAAACCAGTCGTCGAAGACGTTCTGCTTCTTTTCAAACATCGCCTGCTGGTGCCAGTGCTCGCCGTACTCGTCGCCTCCGCGCAGATTGGGCAGCGCAAACCAGCCGCCCTGCTCCATCCACCATGCAAATTCAGGGCGCCAGGCGGGCAATTCGCTCAGGTCGAATCCGCCGTAACCGGTCATCAGCAGGCGCGCCGTGCCGTCCTGCCTGAGGCCTTTTTTGCCGGCGATGAACATGGGAACGCGCGTTCCGTCCTTGGACTTGAAGAAGACCTGATCGAGCTCATACTGGCTGGAATCGAATGGAATCCGCGGCTGGGCGAAGACCTCGCGCCGGCCGGTGATGGTGTCGAGCCGGTAGAGGATGGGCGGCACAGTAAACGACTCGAAGGTGTAGAACCCGAAGCGGTCGGCGGTGCGGCCGTGCACGGTTGTGGCCGAGCCGATGCCGTCCATGGCGATTGCGCCGGCAGCTTTTCCATCGAGCGTGTACGCGGCGATCTCGGTCTTCACGTCCTTCAACCGCTTCACGTAGAGCTTTCCGCCCACAATGGAAAAATCGTCGATCGCGTCCGGCCCTTCGGGCACCACCGTGGTCCAGGCTTCGGGCATAATGCCGGGGTCGGCCCTGAGAATGCGTCCATTCGGGGATTGATAATCGGTGCGCACGTACCACGCGCCTTTGGCGTAGATGGCGGAGAAGTGCGCGTCCAGGCCCCATACTAGCAGATCGAACGGTGAGCCGGGCTTGGTCAGATCGCGGAAAACAATATCCACACGGCGGGCCGGCACGCCGCGATCGACCTCCACCACCAGGTAGCGCCCGTCATCGGTCACGCTGGTTTTGAAGATGTCGATGGGGCCCAGCTCCTCGCCGCGGAATTGGTGACCGAACAGCAGGGTGTCGTGCGAGGGGCGGGTTCCAAGCACATGCTCGTAGAGCAGAGCAGCCTGCGGAGTGGTGCGCGTATAGAAGAGCCCTTTGCCGTCGGGAGTAAAGCTCACCGACCAGTGAATCCCGCTGGGCAGCTCGTCTTGGAGCGGCTTTTTGGTCTTCACGTCCAGCACCCGGACGGTCGTCTCGTCCGCTCCGCCCTCGCGAACCCGGTACGCCACCAGCGAACCGTCGCGCGAAACATCGGCCAGTTCCACCGAGGTATTGGGATCGCGGCTGAACTGCGCCGGATCGATCAGCCGCTCATCTCTTGCCGCC
The DNA here is from genome assembly GCA_963770555.1 of uncultured Acidobacteriaceae bacterium. Taxonomy (GTDB): domain Bacteria; phylum Acidobacteriota; class Terriglobia; order Terriglobales; family Acidobacteriaceae; genus Telmatobacter. Next base: position 467,781 of record CAVYQC010000004.1, on the reverse strand, counting down.
CAGCCGTGGCGCACATAGATGGAAGACTGGTCTTCGCCGGCCAAACGCTTTTCGAAAAAAAGATCGTTGCCGCGCTCGATGGGCGTGGTCCACGCCTCGACGTGCTCCAGACCATCCAGATCGTCGGCCACCTGGGAACGGATGCGCGCCTGCTGAAGGTAATCGTTGGTGTAGGCATTCTCGGCGTCGATGAACGCCTTGGTCTGGTCGCTGTTTGGGTCCTCGAGCCAGCGATAGTTGTCGACGATCTTGGTCCCGAAATAATCGTCGGTAACCGGAATCGCCTGCACCTCGGGCGGAGCGCCCAGCGTGATGCCCCCGCGCCCGTGAATGGTCTGGGCAGCCGAAGCAATTCCGGCAAGCGCCCCCAACAGGAATCCACACACCAAGCCTCGCCGCACGCATTGCCCTCCTTTCGAAAAGGATACGCGAGCCGCTCCGGATTCTGCGCACCTTATAGAATCGACTGCAGTGGCCGGCACGTCCTCAACTCAACCCTCCGCAAGCGCGCGTTCCTGGTGGGCGCGCGGCTTCAGTCTGCTGCGCCCTTCCCACGCGCACAGCGTCTTCTCGGCGACCGTGGTGCTCATGGTCTCGACGTTCCTGTCGCGCATCATCGGCCTGGTGCGGGTGAAATACATCGCCTGGCTGCTGGGCAGCGGCGCGCAGGCCGACGCATTTTACGGCGCCTTCGTGCTTCCCGACATGATGTCGTATTTTCTTGTCGGCGGCGCGGCTTCCATCACCTTCGTCACCATCCTCACCCGCTATCGCGAAGCGGGGCGCGAAGCCGAGGGCGAACGTTCGCTCTCCGTCATTCTTACCACCATGTACCTGGTGCTGGGCGCGGCCGTGGTGCTGGCCGAGATTTTTGCCCCCTGGTACGTGCATTGGTGGTTCAGCGGATTCGACGCGAAAAAAGCTGCGCAGTGCGTCGAGCTCACCCGCATTCTGCTGCCCGCGCAACTGTGCTTCTTTGCCGGAGGGGTGTTTGGCGCGGTGCTGCTGGTGCGCAAGCAATTCAGCGTGCAGGCGGTGGCGCCGCTCATCTACGGCCTGGGCACCATCGTGGGCGGCTTGCTGCTGATAAAGAGCATCGGCGTCTCTTCGCTGGCCGTGGGAACGGTGGGAGGAGCCGTTTGCGGCCCGTTTTTGTTGAATTGGATCTTCGCGCGCCGCGCCGGGACGCGCTACCACGTGATTCTGGATTGGCGCGACGAGGGACTGCGCGAGTGGGTGCGCCTGTCGTTGCCGCTTATGGCCGGCGTTTCGCTGGTCACCGCCGACAACTGGATCATTGCCCACTTTGCCTCCAGGATCGGCGGCGCAGTCTCTCTGATGAGTTATGCCAAACAACTCTTCACTGCGCCCATGGCCATGCTGGCGCAGGCCGCCGGCGCAGCCTCAATGCCGTTTTTCGCCAGCCTGTGGACGCAGCAGCGCCGCTACGAATTCGCCACCGGCGTGGCCGACTCGGTTTCGCGCGTGGCCTCGCTGGGGCTGCTTGCCGCTTCAATGATGGTGGCGCTGGGCGGGCCGGCGATCGACCTGGTCTTCACCGGCGGACAATTCTCCTCTGCCAACGCGCACGCGTGCGCGGCCTACTTCGCCATCTTCTCGGTGTCGTTGTTTCTGTGGTCGGCGCAGGCCATTTACGCGCGCGCGTTCTACGCCGCCGGCAATACCTTTGTCCCCATGGTCGCGGGCACCATCGTGACCGCCGTCTCGCTGCCCATTTATGCCGCGCTCTACAACGCGCACGGCGCCACCGGCCTGGCCATCGCCTCCGACATCGGCATCGCGATGCAAACCCTGCTGATCGCAGTGCTGCTGCACAAGCGGCGCATGGTCTCGCTGGCCAGCCTCGACTTTGCCGAGATGGGCCGCTGCCTGTTGGCCGCGCTTACCGGCGGCGCCGCGGTCGCGCTCGCCGCCTGGGCAATCGCCGGCCTGTTCGGCCGCCTGCACGGCGCGAACCTGCACCGGCAGACCCAGATGGTGGACCTGGCGATTCTCGTGGCCGGCACAGCGCTATGGCTGGCAGTCGCCAAGTGGGTTCTCGAAAAGACCGGCTCGGCATTGCCGCGCGTGGCCATCAAGCGGCTGAGGCTGGGATAAGCCGGCGAACGACCGATTTTTTCAAGAGAGAAATTTGAAGGTTTTGCCTTTCGGCATGGTCTTCATGCGCCGCAAGAATTCGTTTTCGTCAATTTCCTGTGGCCAGTCCAAATTGATCATAAAATGCATCGCATCCAGGTCTGCCACGTCTCCGTTAGAGAAAACCGCCTTTAGTTCAGTTAACAGCGCGAGATCGCGCATGAAGGCGGCAAGGGGCCCTTTGATTGAGACGTAAAGCACCGCAGTCCGCTCGCCCAAGTCGGAGAAAGAAACCCGATCCTCATCGAGGAGTATTTTCAGAATTTCAATCTGGCGTTCGCCAATCACACGCTTGCGTTTCGTCTTGAGTCTGCTGAACAGGGTGTACATCGTATCGCGGAACAGCGCGCGCTGCATCTGCTTGCGTATCTCCGCTGTCAAGGCTTCACACTGCCGCCGGATTCCACGCAGGCCGAAAAGCAGAAAAGGCGTGAGGTCGTGGCCGGCCGCGCGCGTTTTGCTCAGCACGCGCAAATACTCGGGTTTCTCGTCGTAGTAATAGTTGGACATTGCGATGAACGCACGGTCTGTGAGTCCAGCCCGGCGCAAGATCAACGCCTCCGCAGCGCGCGCCGTGCGTCCGTTGCCGTCCAGGAAGGGATGCATCGCGGCCAGGTGGTAGTGCATTGCCAGCGCCTGAAGTAATGGATCGAGCTCCTGAAACTCGCTCTCGAAGGCGTGAAGCAATCCGGCGAAGGCCTTTTCGCACGGAGGGCCGCCCTCCGCTCCGCGATGGCGCGGAATGCCGAAGGTCACGTTATGGTCGCGTCCGCGCAGAACTCCCGGCGGGCAGTGATCGTCATCGCAGCCCGTGACCAGCCGCCGATGCACTTCGCGGATCAATTCGGAGGTTATCGGACGATCCGAGGGTAGGGCGGCGAGCCAACGGTAGGTTTGCATCGCGCTGTGAGCCTGGCGCTGCGATCGAGTAATCAGTTCGTCGGGAGTGGCGTCTGGGCGAATTGCTTCATCGAGTTCACGCTCCGTGAAGTCGGCCCCCTCAATTCGGCTTGTGCCTGCGACCTCGCGCTTGAGTTGCAGCTCCTGCAACTTGTCTACCCAACTGCGCTGATAGGGAAGCATCTGGAGGACTTGCACGGTTGCCTTTGCCTCTACCAGGGCGGCGTGTACGTAATTTGTGTCGTAGAGAAGCCAACGGTTTGGCGATTCATAGCGAATCATCGGCGCACGGTCAATTTATAAGCCATTCGCGTTTCATTTGTAACTCATATTTTACTATCTCATTTATTTTCTTACAATTGAAAATTGTACACGCAATCTCATATTGAAGTCAAACTACGTCCATATTTGTCTGTTGCCGCAAACGATCCTCGGCCGGACGCATAGGCGTAGACGCCCCCGCCGAAACGGGGGCGCCTGCTGGCGAGCAAACGACGACCGCGGGATTCGGAATCGCAGTTACGCCGTAGCAGCCTTTACCGGCTCCGGCGCGGGGACGGCCGCCGGCTTCGCGTCGTTCACGGCCGCCGGCTTCGCATCGCTAACGGCCACCGGCTTCGCGTCCGGCTTCTTGATATCGATGCCGCCCTTGAAGAAGGCTCCATCCTCGATGCTGATGCGAGCAGCCGCTACGTCGCCGTTCAGCGAGCCCTCGGCGCGGATGTCTACGCGATCGGTGGCCGAGACGTTACCGCGCACCTTGCCCAGCACCACAATCTCGCGGGCGGTGATGTTGGCTGAGACCTGGCCGTTGCGGCCCACGGTGACGCGGTTTCCGGGCAGATTCAAGCTGCCTTCCACCTTGCCGTCGATATAGAGCGATTCGGAGCCGGTAATTTCGCCCTTGATGAACAAACCCTTGCCGATGGTGGCCTGCTCGCCGGTTACGGCCTGGGGGCGGGCGGGAACCTCAACGGGCGCCGGCGGCGGCACGGAGCGAGGCGGTTCGGGGGTGGGGGCGGCGTTGATCGGTCCGGTCTGGTTGGGTTTCCACATTGCGCTCAAGGGGTGTTCCTTTTCTGTCCGCTCAGGGACTGGAGAATTTGCCAAGACAATTGCCCAATGGCTTGATTCCAAAAAAAATAAGAGTGCGGACCGCCGTGTTTCTTGCCTTCGGCAAACCCGTCCACAACCAGGGGAGGGCCGGAGTTCAGTCCGGATCCAGCCCAACATGGTGCGTACCCGATATTTTAAGCCCGACCACGGCAGTTGAACGAGGGGTCGCCAAAACAATCGTCCGGACGGCTCCCGCAACGGCTCAGCAGAGGCGGGGGAATCCCGGGATTCCGGACCCGCCGCCCATGCGCGGGCGCCGGACGATAGCCTACTCTGGAGCTATGACCGACAGGGAACTGGTGGCGCGGATTGCCGGCTCGGCCGGCGGCAAGGTCGGATACAAGCAACTGGTGCGCGAGCTGGGCCTGGGCGGCGGACGCGAGCGGCGCCTGCTGCTAGAGCAGCTTGCCCGCCTGACGGCGAGCGGCCAACTTGCCAAGCTCGACCGCGAGGTGTGGGGCATTCCCCGCACGGTTTCGAGGCCGGCTGCGGCCGGGCGCGACAACCTTGCCGCCGGGCGCCTCGATCTGCATCGCGACGGCTTCGGCTTTGTGCGGCCGAATGCGGGCCAGGCCGTCGCCCAGGAAGATATCTTCATCCCGCCCGGCGAAATCAACGGGGCCATGCAGGGCGACCAGGTGCTGGTGGAGCTCGATCCGCCCAAGGCCGACGGCCGCCGCCAGGGCCGCATCGCGCGCGTTCTCGAACGCCGCAATCCGACCGTTGTGGGCGTCTTTCACTATGCAAGATCCGATCGCGCGCAGATGCACTCGGTTGTACCTTTTGACGACCGCATGACTCAGCCCATCCTGATTCCGCCAGGCCAGGAGATTCCTTCCGTCGCCGGGACCTCGACGCCGCATCGCGTGCTGGGAGCCGAAGCGATCTCTGCTCCGAAACACGAAAGCCTGGAAGGCCTCGTTGTCGATGTCGAGATCACTAGCTGGCCCACGCCCACGCGCTCGGCCCAAGGCCGGGTGATCGAAATTCTCGGCCATCCGGATGACTTTGGGGTCGACGTGGAGATGATGATCCGCAAGCACCAGTTGCCGCGCATCTTCCCCGAGAAAGTGCTGGCCGAAGCGCGGCGCGTGGCGCATTTCGACGCAAACGCAGCCGCCCGCAGGGTCGATTTTCGCCCTCTTCCCATTGTCACCATCGACGGCGAAACCGCCCGCGATTTCGACGATGCGGTTCTGGTGACCGACCGCGCCGGTGGAGGCTATGAGCTGCAGGTTCACATTGCCGACGTAGCCGAATATGTGCGCGAGGGAACCGATCTCGACCTTGAGGCCCGGCTGCGCGGCACCAGCGTTTACTTCCCTGACCGCGCCATCCCCATGCTGCCGCAGGAGCTCTCCAGCGATATCTGCAGCCTGCGCCCCCATGAGGATCGCCTGGTGCTGAGCTGCACGATGCAGCTCGATGCGGCCGGCCGCATCGAGAGCTACGAGATCGCCGAAGGCGTGATCCGCTCCGCCGCGCGCATGACGTATACCGCCGTCCACGCAATCCTGGAAGGCGATATCGAGACCCGCGCGCGCTACGCATCACTTGTTGACGACTTCGAGCGCATGCGCAGGCTGGCCATGCTGATGAACAAGCGCCGCGAGCAGCGCGGATCGATTGATTTCGATTTGCCGGAGCCGGTGATCGAGTTCGACGAGCAGGGCCGGATGCGGGGCGTAACGCGCGCCGAGCGTACCTGGGCCAACCGGCTGATCGAGGAGTTCATGCTGGCCGCCAACGAATGCGTGGCCACCTGGATTGAGGATCTCGGGGTGCCCTCGATCTATCGCATCCACGAGAAGCCTGAGCCGCGGCGCGTCATCCAGTTCGAAGAGCTTGCGGCCGGCTTCGGGTTTTCTCTTGGTCTTGGACCGCTGCCGGTGAGGCGCGTGCAAACCCGCGCCGAGCGGCGCGATGCGCACGGACGCGGGAGCAATCCCCGCCAGCACGAGGTGGCCGAAGACATCGCCGTGACGCCGAAGATGTACCAGAGGCTGGCCGCGCGCATCGAAGGCAAGCCGGAAGAGCGCATCCTGAGCTACCTGATGCTGCGCTCGCTGCGCCAGGCGCGCTACTCCGAGAGCAACGAGGGCCACTTCGCGCTGGCCGCTCCCACCTACACGCACTTCACCTCGCCCATCCGGCGCTATCCCGACCTGATTGTCCATCGCATCGTGAAATCTCTGCTCCGCGCGGGCGTTCGCGGCATCGGCGAAGTTCCCGAAGGCCGGCACAGCTCGCCCTGGACGCACCCGAACGAAGGCATTCCGCATTCCTCTCCCGCACCCCATATTTCAGCTTCGCGGCATCGGCGCGCCCAGGAGATTTTTCAACATGAACCGCCGATTCCCGAGCCCGAGCTGGCCCAGATCGCCGAGGAGTGCAGCCAGACGGAACGCCGCGCCGCGGAGGCCGAACGCGAGCTGATCGAGTGGAAGAAGGTCCGCTTCATGCAGGACCGCGTGGGCGAAGAATTTGCCGCGCTGGTGCTCAACCCCGCCAAATTCGGCCTGTTCGTGGAACTCACCGACCTGTTTGTCGAGGGCCTGGTCCCTATCGACACGCTGCGCGACGATCGCTATACCTGGCGCGAAAACACCCACGAGATCGTGGGCGAGCGATGGGGCCGCCGTTTCCGCGCGGGCGATCGCGTGCAGGTGATTCTGGATCGCGTGCTGGCCCAGGAACGCAAGCTTCAGTTTTCCCTGGTGGAGGAAGGGATTCCACTCACCGGACGCAAGCCCGCGCAGCCCGCCCGGAAGCCGAAGAAGCGCAGTACCGCCGCGCCGCAGCCCGCCAGGGGCAAACGGCGATTCGTGAAAAAGGGAAGGCGGCGCTGAACCCGGCGCGGCATTGCACGCCGAATCTGAACGCGCTTTATATGCCCTGCCCGCCGGCTTGTTTCTCGGCGAGCTGACCAAGGACGGGAATCCTGAATGTCTTGCCCTGAAACCCGCTGATCATCGCAATGAGCCAAAGCACGAGGAATCCGATCCCGACCACCGGGAAGAGGATGATGTCGAGAAAGTTGACGAACGGAATCATTCCAACGATGGCAAGGACAATCCAGACCGCGGTCCAGGCAATCGCCAGGAAAATCGACTGCCAGCTGTGAAAGCGCACTCTAGAATTTTGATTGTAGGGCGCAACCACCAGAAAGATGATCGCCGGAATGAATGTGAGGTACGCCAGGCCCGAGGCAGCGTTTTCGCTGAGGCCGGATTGTGAAGCATCAACGTTCATGGTAGTTCCTTTGAAGTGCAGAGAAGTTTTTTAGAGCGCCACGCTCAAGCGCGATTCGATGGATGAAACCAGTGGCCGGGCCAGCGTGGGCGTGGAACTGAATTAGATTAAGAGAATCCCGCAAGCGGCGACTTGTCAAGCGGGATTTGGGGTTTTGGCGGTGAAACCCGACCGAACGTAATCGAGGCCGGGAGCGGCCGCTTCTCATCCCCTACAATAAGTTCTGGGAGCAAAAAGGATGGCGCACACTGTTTTTTGCGTTCGCTTGAAGAAGGAGATGGAGGGGCTCGACGAACCCCCCTTCGACTCCGAGTTCGGTCAAAAAATCTACAAGAACGTCTCCAAGGCCGCCTGGGGCGAGTGGGTCGATCGCCAGAAGATGCTGCTGAACGAGTACCGCCTGCAGCCCTGGACGCCGCAGGCGCAGCAGTTCCTGGTCGAGCAGATGGAGGAGTTCTTTTTCGGCGCCGGAACGGCCCTGCCTTCGGAGTATGTGCCGCCTGCGCAGTGACGCCAAGCCGCCCCGCTCTCCCGGCGAATGCGGTCCGTTTACGCCCGGCGCAGCGGGCTCGCGGTGTAAACTAATCGAGACCCCAAAGGCCGGCTCGCACTGAACCGGCCGCCTTCGTGTCGGGACGTGGCTCAGCCTGGTAGAGCACTCGCTTGGGGTGCGAGGGGTCGGCAGTTCAAATCTGCCCGTCCCGACCATTTCAATCTCTCTGAAATTTGAGTTGGCGCCGGCGATTCCGGTGGCGAACTGCCGGGAGGCGAAAACCCCGACCCGGTGGCGAACTGCCGGCTGTAAGCCGCCTATGCCTGCCTTGCCGTCGAGGCTTTCCTCACTCTCCGGCGGCGTTTTTCCTCATGGCGGACCTTATTGGCGTGACGGACTTTCATGGCCGTGAAAATGCTCACGAACTCCCTTTTGTAGCAGATGCGGCAGCGGACAGGGTATTGGAAGAAGATCAATTGGGAGAGGTCCGGCACACGCAGTCTCGAAACCCGAAACTTGGTTGACCCGCAAAGCTTGCATTCCATCTTGAATCTCCTGGGCGGAGAACGAAACCTGAGACCTGGCGGGAGAGGGAGAACATTTTACAAATTCTTAACCGCAGTTTTGAACTAATTGTCCCAAGTTAGCACAAGTGGAACTTTGAATCGATTCCCAGGAACGAAAGTTTTGAGGATTCAAGAGGAAAAACGACGACTTAACGATTGCCGGGAAAGAGCGATCCGGATGGCGCCGGAACGGCGGACAGCCGTGTGGACCGGCGTTGCGGCTGCTGCGCGGGAGAAGCCAGCAGGCCGGCGATCTCCTTCAGCTCGGTGCGGGCGTGGCCAATGACCGCGGAGACCGACTCGCGGCGCTTGCGCGGCTCGGCGCCGGCGAGCGGCAGGCTGGGCTGCGAACTGCGGCCGCGCTGCACCTGTTCGAGCGCCTGCCGCGCGCCGGGCAGCGTATACCCCTCGGCATGAACCAGGCGCTTGATCTCCAGCGCCAGCTCCACGTCGCGGCGGCGGTAAAGCCGCTGGCCGGTTCCGCTCTTGTTGGGTTTCAGTTGCGGAAACTGCGTCTCCCAAAAGCGAAGAACATAGGTCTCCAGCCCGCAGATGCGAGCCACATCGCCAATCTTGAAGTAGAGACGGTCAGGGATCGAGGGCGACTCAATCACGCGCTTCCGGGATAGCTGCGTTGCCATAAGCTTCTGCGAGGAGGGTCCGGCGATCATTAAAGGCCGCTCACTCTTTTGAGAGTATAGGCCACAACCAGCACCGGAAGAGAAGCTAATTCGGGCATAGGAATCACTTAAGTGAAGCCCTGCGGGGCGCAAGTAACGGCGTGCGCGGCGCGCCAGGGCGGGCCTGGCCATGGGCAGCGGCATGAGCCCGAGCCCATGCGGGGCCGCGCCGCACAACAGGCATCGGGCAACCTGCCTATTGCCTCTTGAGAACCACCGCGCCCTTTTCGTCGAAGGCGATTGCGCCTTCAAGCTTTCTGAAATCGTCCGCCTTCCCGGCCGGAATCTCTACCTGCCGCACCGTGTACTCGCGCTGGAAGTGCAGCACGTTGCCCTTGGCCGCAACCGACGAACTGTAACTGGCAAAACCCTCGTCCACGTTCACCGGATCGGGGGTTTCATCCACGGCGTAACCGGCAGGCAGGGTGATGTCGAAGCTGTCGCGCCAGCGGCCGGGGTGACCGATCTCGATCGAGTAGCGGCGCGTCTTGCTCTCCATGACGTCGGGAACTTCGTGCTTGTCGCTGCCCATCACCCTGGGACGAACGAGCAGCAGCGGCCCGGCCGAGCGCGCATAGCCGGAATCGTTCAAATGCAAATCCAGGCGGACAGGCTGGTCGAGGCCGCCGGGCTGATGAAATTCATAGCCCTTGAAGGTGAGGCCGGGCAGGTCGGAGTCCAGACCGCGCTCCAGCGATTCCCGCACGTCCTTCTGGTCGTTTTGCTTGAGAAAGCCGCGCTCCGCCGCGGCGTCATCGCCGGTGAACACGTCGGTTACGTCGCCGGCGAGGGAGCCGTCGGCGGCCAGCACAAAGGATCCGGTGCGGGTAAGGCCTGCCGAATCCGGAGGCAGCACCGGCATTTCCAGCACCTGGCTCTGGTTTTCGTCGCAAATGTTCCCGTAGGCGCCTTGCAACTGGCCGCGAATCAGTCCCACCGGCGTGGTTTCGTCGGTGGGGTCGAAGATCAGCAGAGTTTTTCCGTTGGCGGCCTTCACCCTGGCCATCAGACGGGGATCGTTTTCCCCGTCGGGCAGTTCGATGGCCGTGATCATGTGATCGCCGATCAGCGAAGGCTCGGCCGGGTCGATCACGCCGCGCTGGCTGTTCACGTGCAGGTAATAGGCGCGCACTCCGATTGCCTGGAGCATGGAGATCAGAAGGGTGGTCTTGTCTTTGCAGTCGCCGTAACGGTTGCGAAAGATGTCTCCCGCATAGTGCGCCTGCCATCCTCCGATGCCGTGCACGACGATGAAATAGCGGACATTGTTCTGGATGTAGTCCGTAATCCGGCTCAGCCGGGTGTAGAAATCCGGCGCGCCCGCAGTCAGTTCCTGCGCCTTGGCGGTAATTTCGGGGGTGGGGTCGGTGCGATGCTCCTCGAGCTGCGCCTCCCAAAGCCCGATGGCTCGCCACTGGTTGTCTACGCCGTTCACCGCCGAGTCGCCCCACTTGACCGACATGCGTGCGGCCAGCGCCTCCCAGGGAGGCGTGGCGTGAAGATTTTCAAGGTCCAGCGCCGGCATGCCTTTGATCTCCCAACGCAGGCGATTGGGTCCCACCTCCTCCGGCTTCACGGGCGCATATCGGCTCCAGGACTGCGCGAAATGCCCGCCCGGCGGCAGATCCAGCTCCAGCGCCTCATCCACCACCGGAATGGGCAATTGAATCTGCCAATCCTCCGAAGTCATATAGGGCCGCAGATGCACCTCGGTTTCGCAAACCACAACGGCGCCGGGATCGCCCGCGGGAGGATTCAGAACCCGGAAACGGTCGTCGGACTGCAAGTCGACGTCTTCGTAGGCTCCTACGTCACTGAAGTCCGTTGCCATGGCCTGAAACTGCCGGCCGTCGGCGCCGATGGTCCATGCCCGGAAGTAATCGAGCTTCGCGTCCGAGTCGTATTCCGCATCGCAATGCGCGGATTCCCTTCCCTGGGGCTTGAGAATCCGCACCGCGGATCGCTCTCGTTCAACGGCGTGATTCTGTTCGTCGACGGTGATCAGGTACTCGTCGAACAGGTAGACGGCGGAAGCGTCGCCGGCATCGGCCGGGGTGGGTGTTTTGGCCGCGGCCTCCGCCCAGTCCGGCGCCGGCTGCGTCTTGGCCGCCGACTGAATCGAACCCAATGCGGCCAGGCTGGCGAAAACAGCGAGGATGCGGAACCGGATGGAGCGCATGGCCATCAGTTGCCGTTCCCCGCGGCGGTGGTGGTGAGCACCAGTTGCGCCTGATCGGCCGCGGCCACTTTCTGGTAGAAGCCGCGCAGGTCCTGGTACTCCTCCGCCTTGGCCAGGGCAAACCCGCGGGCTACGGAGTGGGCGATGACGAGTTGTCCGGGTTGCGACTGGCTCTTGACGACGCAAACCGCGTGCCCGGCCCAGGAGATCTTGTTATCCTGCGGCGCACCCTCCACGGTCATTCCGGCGGGCAGATGGTAGGTCACGATATCGGTGACGCGATCGGCATAGTGCATGTCCACCTGCTCCAGTCGCTTTTCCTCGCTTACGAACGGAACATGGCCGCGGGTTTCAAAGAAAAAGCCCGGCAGCAGCAGCCGCCTGGCGGTAGCCATGCCCAGCGATCCCTTCACGTTCACCATGGCAATCAGGTTCGAGTCCGGCTGATCGAGCGCGAGGAAATGATCGATGTGCGCGTCCACGCCGTCGGGAACGATCTCTTCCAGCTCGCGGTCAAACTGCTTCTTGACTTCGGAGATGTCGTTCTCCAAAGCCCTTTGCCGCCAGCGCAGCGCCGCCTGGCCGGCCATGACAATGGACATTGTGCCGGTGATGCCGCCGTGATCGTCCAGCGTAAAATCCGCGTTGCGCGTGGTCGGGTTGTCGTTGTACGACTGCGCCGGCGTGGACATGATGCTCAGCCCCTGTGCGCTTTGACGGATGCCCCGCGCCTCGGAGTGCCTCCAGTTGAGGGTTCCGAAGGGGCACATCTTCTCGCCCGGATCGAGAATCGTCTCTTTGCCGCCGCTGCTCAGAATTACCAGCGTGATGTCGAGCTGGTCGAAGCTCATGTAGCTGGGATCGAAGATGCCGCTCTCGCGGTCCACCACCTTCATGGCGTAAGCCGAGAGGCCCGCCGCGCGCAGCATGGCCAGATAGAGGAGCGCGATATCGTCGCTCGATCCGCTCTTCTGCGTCCAGGTGTCTTCGGCGCGCTTGGCCTCCTTCAGCTTCAGTTGCTTCATCTCCGATGCGCTCTTGGCCCGCGAGTAATCGGTATTGTCCAGAGCTTCCACCGCCGCATACAGCTTCTTGGCCTTGTCCAGTTCGCTGTCGGAGGGCGCAACCAGCCCATCTACCGCCGCATGAATGGCCTTGGTGGGCTCGGCAAAGTGATCCACGTCCTTTGACCAGAACTTCGCCTCGCTGATCCAGAAGTCGCTGGGGTCGCTGGCTGCCTTGTAATAGAAAAACACCTTGTAGAGGTAGCTTTGAACCGGCGGCATCCACTCCTCGTCGGGAGCCGGCGGAACATCGGTCACATCCACGGTGTAATGGCCGCCGACGTCGGTCTTGATGTCCACCCCGTCGGGCAGGTGCTTCCACCAGATCAGGCTGTTGACTGCGCGCCCGCGCTCGTCCACCAGAAAGTTGCTGGAAGACATCCCCTGGTGGTTGTTGGACATGAAGGCCTCGAAGGGGGTGAACTGGTAATGCGCCTTGTGGACGAAATAGGGCTTCTGAATCTCCCAGCTCGGCGAAGAAAAGTGGTTGTCGTCGTAGCGAAGGTTGTAGCGATACTCCAGGATGCTGCCCACCTCGACGCTGGGCAGCGTAAATACCTTGCGGCCGATCTGCCGCTCGCCAACCTTCTCGCTGAGAAGGTCTTCCGGCTTGCCGGTGAGCGGAATCACGGTTCCGTCGGGGTGAATGGTGCGGCCGGAGATGTCGGTGATCTTCCAGTCGCCGCGCGTGTAGGGGAGCTCGACCGTAGCCAGATCCTTGCCCTTTTCGGTGAGCACCTTGATGCGCTGGTAGATGCCCTGGTAGTGCATGGGATCGTTGTCGATTTCTTCGATGTAGAGGTAGACCGCGGCCGCTCCCGGCGCCTTGGGATCGGAGGTCATCTTGAGCTCTTCGTCGGTGGGCGTCTGGAACTGCGCGCAAACCAAGGCTGGAGAAATGGCGACGGCAAACAGAATTGCACTGTGAAGAAAAGCAGGAATCCGCATAAATAGGCCCTTTGTGGAGGATCAGCGATAAGTTTAACGCCAAACTGCGAGAATGAGCTTCAATATTTTCTCTTGCGCTCGACACCGGTGCGTTGGGGAGGGCGCGGGAGATTGCGGACGGCGGCTGCGAAGCCAGGGCCGCGCCTCTATGGGACGATGTTACGCCCCTGAAATGGAGCGATGCCGCGCCCCTCAAGAAGCGCGCAAACCAGCGCCAGCGGCAGTCCCACCACGTTGAAGTAGCAGCCCTCGATGCGCGGGATCCAGCGGGCGGCGCGCCCCTGAATGGCGTAAGCGCCGGCCTTGTCCATGGGCTTGCCGGTGGCCACGTAGGCGTCGATCTCCTGGTTGGACAGTGTGAGAAACCGCACCGCGGTAACCTCGGCTGCGACTTCGGTAATCATGGCCGTGACCAGGGCCACCCCGGTGACCACGCGATGGCTGCGGCCCGAGAGCAGGCGCAACATGCGCGCCGCGTCGGGGGCGTCTTCCGGCTTGCCCAGAATCCGATTGTCCACAGTGACCGTAGTGTCGGCGCCGAGAACCACCAAGTTGTCCGCAACCTGGTCACCGTTTGCCCGTGAATCGGCCGCCAACTCGGCCAACGCGGCTTCAGCCTTCTCGCGCGCCAGCCTGATCACGTAGGCAATCGGCTCCTCGCCGGGCAAAGGATCTTCGGGAATATGCGCGGGATGAACCTCAAACTGGTAGCCGGCCTGGGCCAGCAGTTCGCGCCGGCGCGGGGAGGCGGAGGCCAGGATCAGCCTGCTCTTGTGCTGCATATTGAAATTATGGCAGGCGCGCGTCCCGGCCCGGATAGACTGAAAGAAGCGCCTGCGCGGCGGCAGGAATGCAGGAAGCGACAAGGAACAGATGCACCTGAATTTCCATTTTTCGACGGCCGAGGTTCTTTGGACGCTCACCTTTGCGGCGCTGCTGGTGCTGCTGGTGGTTTTGCTGGGGCGCAACCGCCTCAGCCGCTTTCCCTGGTTCACCGCCAGCATTGCGCTGGTGGCGCTGCGCTTGCTGGCCAGCCGGTTGCTCTTCAACAAAATGGACCCGCTCACTTCCACCCGAATCTTCCTGGTCCTGGCCGACTTGGTCGCCGTGGTCTCGCTGCTGGTGCTTGTGGAGATGGCGCGCAGGGGTTTTGCGCGCGCATCGCGCACGGCGTGGATCGCGGGCACTCTGGTACTTGTGGCCGCGGCCGGCGCGGTGCTGGCGTGGTGGGGGCCCTGGCCGGCATGGACTACGCTCACGTCCGGCTCCACGATTGCCAATTTGAAGCTGATGCAACTGGTGGAACAGAAGGGCGACCTGCTCGACAGCTTGCTGGCCGTTGAGTTGTGCGCGCTGGTGATCTTGTTTGGGCGCTATTTCAACGCCGGCTGGCGCAGCCATGTGCAGCAGATCGTCTTCGGACTGTCCACGGTCTCCATCGTGCAATTGGCACTGCGCGCAGTCTTTCAGAAGATTGCGAACGGGCCTCCACCGGCGAGCCAGGAGGAGTTCACGCGGATCACGGGGTTGCGTGACAAACTGGTGAACGCCAATAGCTCCGTGTACCTGGTGGTCCTTTTGTGGTGGATTGTCTGCCTGTGGATCGACGAACCGTGGTTAAAGGTCAACGACGCGGAGCCGGCGGCCGGCGCCGGAGCGCAGCAATCGCCGCAAAACTGATGGACTGCCGGACCCTGTTTTTTGATCCCTGTTCCCTGTTCCCTGTTCCCTATTCCCTATTCCCTATTCCTTGATCCCTGACCCCTGTCTTAGATGTGGCAGCTTGCCACTCCGCGCTTTTCGAGATAACGCTGGTGGTAGTCCTCGGCGCGCCAGAAGGTCTGCGCCGGCTCAACACGGGTGACGATGCGCTTGGGCTTGTAGACGCCTTCGGCGGTCAACTGCTCGATTTTGGCGCGCGCCTGCTGCTCCTGCTCAGGCGAGTGGTAAAAGATGGCCGAGCGGTACTGCGTGCCCCAGTCCGGTCCCTGGCGGTTGAGGGTGGTGGGGTCGTGAAGGCCGAAGAAGGCGTCGAGCAACTGGACGTAGCCTACCTTTTCCGGGTCGAAGTCGAGCTCCACCACCTCGGCGTGGCCGGTCTGGTCCGTGCACACGTCTTTGTAGCTGGGCCGCTCCAGCGAGCCGCCCTCATAGCCTACGGCCGTAGCCGTGACGCCGGGGATGGCCGCAAAGGCCGCCTCCACGCCCCAGAAGCACCCGGCTCCGAATGTCGCTTTTTCAGTAGTCATGGCGGATTGGATGCGCGGAGTGGAAGTTGAGTCTCAAAAACAGTGGACAGTGATCGGAGGACAGTGATCAGTGGACAGTGGACAGTGATCAGTGGGGGATCTTGTCGCGGCGGTTGCGCTTATTGCCGGGCGGACTGGTACTGCTCGTCGCTCACCGGCTCCAGCCAGTCCACGGTTTTGCCGTCAAGTTTTTCCTGAATGGCGATGTGCGTGATGGCCGTGGCCGGGCCGGCGCCGTGCCAGTGCTTTTCTCCGGGTAAGAACCACACTACATCCCCCGGCCTGATCTCCTCGACCGGGCCGCCCCAGCGCTGCGCCCGGCCGCATCCAGAGGTGACGATGAGCGTTTGGCCGAGCGGATGCGTGTGCCATGCGGTGCGCGCGCCGGGCTCGAAGGTGACGCTGGCGCCGACCCCGCGCGCTGGATCGGGGGCGGTGAAAAGCGGATCGATGCGCACCGTACCGGTGAACCAGTCTGCCGGTCCCTTGCCGGAAGGTTGTGAGCCGGCTCGTTTGATCTCCATTGCTTGTTCTCTCCAGTAACAGTATGGAACAGATTGTGCGGTTTAGAGGCCGGTCATCTGTTCCAGCCTCTCAGGGTAGCGCGCGCCCTCGATCGTGATTTGAGCGGCCGCGCCGTCGACGGCGCGCAGGTCGTCGGGCGTCAGCTCCACCGCCGCCGCTCCGATGTTCTCTTCGAGGCGATGCAGCTTGGTTGTGCCGGGAATGGGAACGATCCACGGCTTCTGCGCCAGCAGCCAGGCCAGCGCAATCTGCGCCGGTGTCGCGTTCTTTTGCTTTCCGATTTCTGCGAGTAGATCGACCAGCACCCGGTTCGCGATGCGCGCCTCCGGCGTGAAGCGGGGGATGCTGCAGCGGATGTCGGAGGGGTCGAATGTCCGGCTCTCGTCGATTTTTCCGGTCAGGAAGCCTTTGCCCAGGGGGCTGTAGGGGACCAAGCCGATGCCGAGCTCTTCGAGCGTGGGAACGATCTCCTCCTCGGGCCTGCGGAACCAGAGCGAGTACTCGTTCTGCAGGGCCGTAACCGGCTGCACGGCGTGAGCGCGGCGGATGGTTTTGACACCGGCTTCCGACATGCCGAAATGCCTGACCTTGCCCTCGGCAATCAGATCCTTGACGGCTCCGGCGACGTCTTCTATAGGAACTTTGGGGTCGACGCGGTGCTGGTAAAAGAGGTCGATCGCGTCGACGCGGAGGCGCTTGAGGGAGGCTTCAGCGGCCTGGCGGATGCGCGCGGGGCTGCTGTCAGTGCCTTTGGGGCCGTGGGAGCCGTCGGGATTGAGATCGAAGCCGAACTTGGTGGCGATGGCCACCTGGCCGCGAAAGGGCGCGAGGCCCTCGCCCACCAGCTCTTCGTTGGTGAATGGGCCGTAGACCTCAGCGGTGTCAAAGAAAGTGACGCCGCGCTCAACGGCGGCGCGGAGAAGTGCTATGGACTCGTGCTTTTCCGGGAACGGCTTGTAGGAAAAGCTCATGCCCATGCAGCCCAGGCCGAGAGCCGAGACTTCAAGATTGCTGTTTCCCAATTTGCGCTTTTGCATTTCATGCTCCTGTTGATTGTCTACATCTGTTCTGGGCCGGTATCCCGCGAAAGGCTGCGGGAGGCCGATTTTGGCGGAAGTTCGCGAGGAGCATCCCGCAGGGGCTAAGGCCCGCTCCCCTTTTTTGGCCGCTTGCGGCACGACTGAAGTCGTGCCCTGACACTTCGTGCACCGCCTAGGTGGCTATCTCCGCAGCCGGTAAAGCCGAATTTCGAGTCCGCCGTTTCGCCGTTACTCCGCTTTGAGAGAAGCCATGTCGATCGAGAAGCGGTACTTCACATCGGACTTGAGCAGCCGCTCGTACGCTTCGTTGACTTTCTGAATCGGAATGACTTCGACGTCCGAAGTAATGTTGTTTGCGCCGCAGAAATCGAGCATCTCCTGGGTTTCGGGAAGGCCGCCGATGGGCGAACCCGAGAGGCTCTTGCGTCCGAAGATGAGCGCGAAAACGGAGACGGGCAGCGGTTGTTCCGGCGCGCCTACCATGGTGATGTTGCCGTCGCGGCGCAGAAGCTGGATGTAGGCGTTGATGTCGTGCTGGGCGGCGACGGCGTCGAGAATGAAGTCGAAGCTGCCGGCGTGTTTGGCCATCTCGTCGGCGTTGCGGGAGATGACGACCTCATCGGCTCCCAGGCGCAGTGCGTCGTCTTTCTTGCCCGGCGAGGTGGTAAAGACGACGGTGTGGGCACCGAAAGCATGGGCAAACTTCACCCCCATGTGGCCCAGTCCGCCGAGGCCGACCACGCCCACTTTCTTGCCCTTGGTCACGCCCCAGTGGCGCATCGGCGAGTAAGTGGTGATGCCGGCGCAGAGCAGCGGCGCGGCTCCGGCAAGGTTGAGGTTGGAAGGAACACTCAGCACGAAACGGTCTTTGACGACAATGCTGTCGGAGTATCCGCCGTAAGTGACGCCGCCAAGATGCTTGTCAGGGAAGTTGTAAGTGAGCGTCATGTTGGGGCAGAACTGCTCGAATCCGGCTTTGCACTCGGGGCAGGTCCCGTCGGTGTCCACCAGGCAGCCGACCGCGGCCAGGTCGCCGGGCTTGAATTTGGTCACGGCGGAGCCGACCTTGGTGACGCGTCCCACAATCTCATGGCCGGGAACGCAGGGATAGACGGTGGGCATGACTCCGCTCCACTCATTGCGGGCCTGGTGAAGATCGGAGTGGCAAATGCCGCAGAAGAGGATCTCGATCTGCACGTCGTGGTCGGTGGGATCGCGGCGCTGAATGGATGTGGCAGCGAACGGCGATGTTGCGCTGGCAACGGAATACGCGCTTGCCTTGTACACGTGTTTACCTCAGCTTTCTCTGAAAACGATGACGATGCGAAAGGCCCACTGAGCTACCAGGATCTGGCTTGGGGGCCTGGCCTGGGGCGCGTGAGCGCCACCGTCAAAAGAGTACGAAATTGGGCGGCAGGAGCGGTATCCCGATTCTGCCAATCTCTTGCCTATTCCTGTCGATGCACGCATTTTTGTGCACAAGCTCATGAATTCGGCGTTAACGTGGTGTTGAAGGAGTCAAAGCCGGTGAAACGGCCGAAACACGGGGACGCGAGCATGGATAAGAGCGTGGTTGCGATGCGGGCCGGGCTGGCCGGCAGGATTGCCGCACACGTTAGAGTGGACGGCGTTCTGGAAACAGGGATTGCGGGGATGAGCCTTTACCGCCAGTCCTCGCCCACGGCCTGCAATTCGGCCGCATACGAACCGCGGCTGGTGGTCTTCGTGCAGGGACAGAAGCGGTTCAACGTAGGCAAGACGACCTACGTATGCGACGGCAAGAACTTCCTGCTCACCTCAGTCGACCTGCCGGTTGTGAGCCAGGTGATTGCGGCCACCCAAAAAGAACCGATCCTGGGCTTGTTGCTCAAACTGGAGATGCCGGCGGTGCGGGAGATTCTCTCCCAGCAGGAGTTTCCTTTGCGCGAAGAGTCCGCCGACACCCGCGGCATGGCCGTGGGCGTGACTTCACTCGAACTGCTGGACGCATGTTCGCGGCTTGTGGACCTTCTCGATACCCCCGGGGACATTCCTTTTCTGAGCGGCTTGATCCAGCGTGAAATCATCTATCGATTGCTGCGGACCGCGCAGGGAAAGCACCTGCGCGCCATTGCGACGCTGGGCGAGCAGAGCCATCGGACCTCGAAGGCGGTGGAATGGCTGAGAACGAACTACGCCCGGCCGTTGCGCGTTGAGGAACTGGCCAGCATCGCGCGAATGGGCGTATCGACGCTGCACCATCAATTCCGGTCACTGACCGCGATGAGCCCGCTGCAGTATCAGAAGCAGCTCAGGCTGCACGTGGCGCGAGAGCGCATGTTGAATGAGGGACTGGACGCCGCGAGCGCAGCCTTCGAAGTGGGCTATGAGAGCGCAAGCCAGTTCAACCGGGAGTACAGCCGATTCTTCGGCGCGCCGCCGATGCGGGACGTGAAGGCGCGGCGGCTGGCGGGCACTGCAGCGGCGCGAGCCTGACGAAGGCGAACGCGACGCCTGCGGATCACTTGAAAACTGCGCCTGCGCGGAAATGGCCGGATGGCAGTTCCAGCGCATGCGAGTTGCGCGCTTCAAGGGATCTTCAAGACAGTTCAAACTCCAGCTCTCGTCCCATTCCTGCATACGGGCCGGCATGTCGGTACCGATCTTCGCAAGCTTCCTGGCAGCCGGCTACACACCGACTGTACATTCATAGGGCGGGTGCGGCGCACGCGATTGGGGATGGGAGCGAACGGAGAGTAGAATGCAGGAAGTTTTATGTTCATTGTGCTGCTTCCAATCACGATCGTTGCAATCGTGGGTCTTGCCTATGCCTGGGTCTTGACTTACCAGGAAGTGCGCGCAGCGAAGGTTCTGGAGTGGCCTCAGACGATTGCGTTGCTGAGCGTACTTGCCGTAACCATGCAGGTCGTGCTTCATTTCGGAATGACGTTCTTCTTCTTTGGCACGACCGATCGGCGGACGATCGGCTGGATT
Source organism: uncultured Acidobacteriaceae bacterium (assembly GCA_963770555.1). Classification (GTDB taxonomy): domain Bacteria; phylum Acidobacteriota; class Terriglobia; order Terriglobales; family Acidobacteriaceae; genus Telmatobacter. The sequence goes on along the minus strand of CAVYQC010000004.1, from coordinate 447,639 downwards.
GCGGGATTCGAGGTCCTGTTCTTCCTCATCGCACTGCCGTGCGCACTCAAACGAAAGGGTCCGGTGCGTTGGTTGCTGGCCTTATCATCGATTTACTTTTTGGCGTTCGCAGGCTTTGGCTATATGGTGAGCGGAATTCAATTTTGACCATTGCCAATAAGACCAAGCCGGTATCTCGCAGAGAAAATCCAAGCTACTGCATAGTGGCCATGAAGGTCAGTAGCCGAGGTGTTTCTGGACGATGTTTTCGAGCGGTTCGTTGATTTTGAAGCGCTCGTATTGCTTGAGGAAGAAGCGCATGGCGTCGTCGAGCCAGTCTTTGGTGTGGTCGGCGCAGTGGGGCGAGATGAGGACGTTTTCGAAGCTCCAGATGGGATCGCCGGCGGGGATGGGCTCCTGCTCGAAGACATCGAGGGCGGCGCCGCGAATTTGCTTTTCGGTGAGCGCGCGCAGCAGTGCGGCCTGGTCGACGACCGGTCCGCGGCCGATGTTGATGAGGACGGCATGGGGCTTCATGGCCGCGAACTCGGGGCCGGAGATCATGTGGCGGGTTTCCGCGGTGAGCGGCGTGGAGACGACGACGTAGTCCGATTGGGCGAGCAGAGCGGCCATCTCGGCGGGCGCGTAAAACCGGTCGATAACGGGATCGGGCGAGGCGGGAGGATGGCGCTTGAGGGCGAGCACGCGCATGCCCAGGGCGTGGGCGCGGGCGGCAACGGCGCGGCCGATGTCGCCGTAGCCGACCACGCCCACGGCCTGGCCGGCGATCTCCTCGACATCGAACTGCTCCCAGCGGGCGGCTTGCTGATTGCGTACCATGCGGCGGAAATCCTTGGCGAAATAGAGCATGGCGGCCAGAGCGAATTCGCCCAGCGAGCGGCTGAAGACACCGGTTCCGTTGGTGAGCGGAACCGCGCTTTCGACCAGCTCAGGGAAGAGCACGTTGTCAAGGCCGGCGGAGCGGGAATGGACCCAGCGCAGGTTGGGGCAGGCGAGAAACACCGAGCGCAGCAGGTCGCGCGATCCGGACCAGTGGAGGAGGGCGGCGGCTTCGCGGGTCCCGGGCGCGAAGGCGGCGGCGCTGTTGCCGGCCAGGTGCGGAATCGCGTCGAGCAGGGCAAGCTGCGGGTCGAGGTCCGCAGCCAGCACCAGTACGAGTGGGGGGTTGGTCATGGCGGTTCGCAACTCCGTTTATGTGGTCAGGTTGTAGATCAGTCCGTAGGGGTCCTTCAGGTAGCGGCGGGGAAAGTCGGGCTCATCCTTGACGACTGTGCAGCCGGCCGCTACCAGGCGGCGCGTGGCTTCTTCAACGCCGGCCACGGTGACTTCAAGTACCGGACCCAGCGGCGGGCCTTTTTCAATGAACAGGTTGATGTGCTTTCCATGCAACGCGATCATGGGGTCCTCGCCGGTGATCTCGAATCCAAGCTGCTCCACGTAAAACCCCGCGGCGCTCGCCGGGTCGGGCGCCTGAATGAGGATGTCGGTGCCGAAGGTGTTGGCCACAGGGGCTCCTTTCGCAGTTCCAATTACAGTAACGCGTAGGGCTCGGGACCGACAAAATGGGCACGATGCCATGGCAGAGGACGGACGCCGGGTTGTAAATGGAGCTGGGTGCGAGGCCGAACTCTCCGACCGCGACCTTTCGCTTTTTCCAGTGGGATTCGACCTGTCCCAGGTTAGGCGCAAAAACAAGAACGCGCCGAACCTGGGGCGCCAAGGTTGGTGCAAGAGATCGCGGTCAGAGGCTAGATGGCCGCGGTGGGGATGCGCGGGCCGGCGGTGGCGCGGGCCGCATCGGAGAATTGCGAGTCGTCGAAGCGTGGGCAGCGCTCCAAGGTCCACGAGAAGCTGCTGCCGGAGCCCTCAACGCTCTCGACCTGGATGCGAGTCCGATGGCGTTCCGCGATCCAGGCGGCAAGCGCCAGGCCCAGTCCCGAGCCGGAAGCATTGGCCTGCTGCACGTTGCTGCCGCGGCGAAAGCGCGCGAAGATGCGGCTGCGATCCTGGTCCGGGATGCCGATGCCGGTATCGCTGACCCCGATGCGCGCCGAATCGCCGCATGGGTGCAGCGCCAGGCGCACCGTTCCGCCGGCATGGGTGTACTTGCCCGCATTCTCAATGACGATGGTGAGCATGCGCTGCAGATAGAGCGGATCGGCCAGGACGGTGACCGGACCCGCGGGCAGTTCGGCGAGGAGATGGATTTCGGCGCGCAGCAGCAGAGGACGCCATTTGTCGTAGGCCTGGCGGCACAGGCGGCAGGCGTCGACGGGCTGCAACTGCACCTGCTCGGCTCCGGCGTCGACGCGGACAAGAAACAGCAGGCTGTCGAGCAGAGAAGACATGCGCTGGGCTTCAGAGCTGATGACGCCGAGGGCATCGCGGTATTCCGCGGAGGAGCGGTCGAACTGCAGCGCGAGATCGGCTTCAGTGCGGATGAGGGCCACGGGGGTGCGCAATTCGTGCGAAGCGTAGGCGGTAAAATCGCGGACGCTGGTGACTCCGGACTCGATGCGCTCCAGCATTTCATTGAGGGTTGCGGAAAGGTGAGCGAGCTCGTCGCGCGTTTGCGGTTGCGGCAGGCGGATTTGCAGGTTGCCGTCGTGAATCTGCTGCGCCTGGCGGGCGATGGCGGCTACGGGATTCAAGGCGCGGCGGCCGAGAAGGTGGCCGGCGAGGCCGGCCATGAGAAAGACCGCCGGCGAGATGAGCAGCAGGCCATTGCGGAACAGCACCAGGGTCTGATCGGTTTTGGTGAGGGTCGATCCGGTCTCGACGACGAAGGCGCGGCCGTCGAGGTTGAAAGCGCGGCGGAGCGAGCGGACGCGCTTGGAACCGGCGCCGAACTCTTCGAGTGTGCCGTTGGCGGGAAGCGCGGCGGCCGGCGGCATGCCATGGGGCGCAATCGTCATGCGCCGGGAGCGATAGATCCATTGCCCCTTGTCGTCCTGGATCTGCAGCCATTTCCCTTCGTCTTTCAATTCGAATTCGGCGGCGGACTCGGCGCGGGCGCGGTTCAAATCGTTGCCCAGGCCATGGGCGGCGAAAAAGTCGCGGACGTCGTCGATGCGCTCGCCGAGATCGTGATCCAGGGCAATGTAGAGGCTGCGGCGGGCCAACAGATAGGACGCGCAGCAAAGCAGAATGCCCGCCACGGAAAAGATGACGAAGTAGCTGATGGAAAGCCGGATTCGTATGGGAAGCTGCATCCGCGGGGCCAACGGTGAGGCCATTCTAGGCGGTGAATGGCCGCGCGTATGTTAAGCGCGCGTTACAAAATCTGCGTTATTGCAGCAGAACGTAGCCGCGTCCCTTAAGGGTGTGGATCAGCGGCAGCGCGCCGTCGCGATTGAGCTTGCGGCGCAGCGAAGAGACGTAGACCTCGAGGACATTGGAAAACTTTTCCCAGTTGTGATCGTAGAGGTGCTCGAGGAGTTCGTTCTTGGAGAGCACGGCGCGGGGACGGTGGGCCATATATTCGAGCAGCCGGTATTCCATGGCGGTGAGCGTGAGGGGGCGGCCGGCGCGGGCGGCCGTCATCTCGTCGGGATGGATGGAAAGGTCGCCGACTTCAATGACCGGCGCCGCAATGCCGTGCGCACGGCGGATGAGAGCGCGGCAACGGGCTACCATTTCGCTTACGTCGAAGGGCTTGGTGAGGTAATCGTCGGCGCCGGCATCGAGCAGGGCGACGGTGGTTTCCTTGTCGTCGCGCGAGGTGAGGATGAGGACCGGCGACAGGATGGCCTTGCGGCGCAGCGCGCGCAACAGCGCGAGACCATCCAATTTGGGCAGCATCAGATCGAGCAGGATGAGGTCGTAAGGATTCGATTCGGCCAGAAAGAGTCCGTCCTGCCCATCGAGGGAGACATCGACGGCGTATCCGGCGGACTCGCGCAGGGCGCGGGCCACGTTTTTCGCCAGACCGGCGTGATCTTCAACGACTAGAACGCGCACGATGACTCCTATTGTGGATTTTTACGAAGAGCGAGATGCAAAGGGGCTCACGAGGGACAATTCGACTCCCGCAGGGGCTAAAGCCCGCGTTCATCTTGCTCGACGTGCGGCACGCGACCCGGCCCAGAGGCCGCCTCGGCACCCCGGTCGTGCCCTGACAATTCGTGCTCCGCTGAGGCTGTTTTTCCGCAGCCTGTAAACTCGTGCCCTGACGCTTCTTGCTCATGTCGAAGCTTTTTCCGCAGCCTGTGAAGCCCGCGTTCATTATGGCGGTTTTACGAGGGTTGAAACCCCCGCCCTCTTCCGGAACCCATTGCCGGCAAGCCGTCCAAGCTGCGCAGCGATGCGAACTGGCGCGCCGCCGCCGGCTTTTGCGGCGCGCGAAGACAACGCGAAGCGGCATGGGATAGGGCGAGAATTCACAACCTTGTCACATTCGGTTCAGGCACCGTTCAGCCTCATGCGGCCACTCTAGAGATGGACACTTCCGTCCGAAGGGATCCCGCCTGGAGGCATGCAATGCTTGTAATGTTTCGGCGACGCATACTGTTGGTGATGGTGATTGTACTCGCAGCCGCGCGCGGGGCGCTGCACGGGCAAACGCAGAAGGCATCCATTCCGAGCGCGAAGAGCGCCGCGGGCGGCAGTGTAAGCGGCACGGTGAAAGACGTGTCCGGCGCGGTACTGCCGGGCGCGCAGATTGTGCTGCAACCGACGGCGACATCGGCGGCGGCGAATGCACAGGGCGACTTCCTGATCCAGAACGTGAAGCCGGGCGCGTATACCGTCACGATCTCCGAAGTGGGCTTTAAAGATTCGGTTTCAACTCTCGTTGTCACCAGCGGGCAGGATACGCTGGCGAATGCGACGCTGGCGGTCAACTCGACGAGTCAGCAAGTGGTGGTAAATGCCAACCTGGAGGGCGATGCCGCGGAGGTCAACGAGGTGCGCACGTCAGCCAACATCCTGAACGTCGAGACCGATACACAGATCCAGAGCCTGCCGAACGCAAACGTCGCCGATGCGGTGGGACGGATGCCGGGAGTGACGCTGCAGCGCAACGAGGGCGAAGGACAGTACGTGCAGATTCGGGGAACGGAGCCGCGCCTGAGCAACACGACCATCGACGGGGTGATCGTTCCGGGACCCGATCCGGAGGTGCGGCAGGTTGACCTGGACACGATTCCCGCAGACCTGGTGGGCTCGATCGCCATCAACAAGACGCTCTCCGCGAACCAGGATGGGGATGCGATCGGCGGCTCGGTTGACCTGCGGATCAAGCAGGCGACCTCCGCGGAGCCGACGCTTTCGTTCGAAGGCATGGATGGGTATACGCCGATCGACAACGGGCGGAAGGTGTTTCTGATCAACTCGTCGGCAGGAAAGCGATTCGGCACCGACGAACGCTGGGGCCTGATGCTGGGTTACAGTTACGATTACAACGGCCGCGGCATCGACGATGTGGAACCGGTGCCGGATTTCGACGGGCCGAACGGCGACTTTACCTACGACAACATTTATATCCAGCAGTACCTGTATGACCGCACCCGCTACGGATTCGCGGGCGGCCTGGACTACAAGCTGAATCAGAACTCCGATTTGTACGCACATGGGCTGTTTTCGAACTTCCGGGACTTCGGTCAAAAATTCGCCTATCAGTTAGCGCTGGAGGACAAGCCCAAATACAAGACGAGCGTTCGCCGTCCCAACCTGCAGATTGAAGATCTGGCGGCTGGCGGCAACCAGATATTCAGCCATTCTTACCTGCACTATCAGGTTGCCGTGGCGCACTCGCGCTTTGGCGGAGCGGCGGGCAACCCCGGCGCGGAATTCAAGATCAATAAACAAGCCTCCGACCAGGGTAATGTTGGAGGCGATTGCGATTACGTCCCAGGTCCCAGCCAGTTTCGGCCCCAATATGCCTGCGCGGTTCCGGGAAACCCGGTTTTCGACCCGTCGCAATATTCCCTGGACACAATCGATTTGACCAACGGGCAGGCGACCCAGCTCAATCTGCAAGCCGGGGCTGCGATGGGAATCAACTACCATCTCGGATCGCATGCTTCGACCCTGGAATTCGGCGGCCAGATCCGCAACGAGCACAAGGGGCAGGATGCCTATTCGCCGGAATACGATTCGAATGATGGCACGGCGATGACCCAGTACCTGGGCACGTTCACCAATTCTCATTTCTATGGGGGAAGCTATCATCTGGGCCCGGTGACCAGCTTCGATTTGCTGACCGGAGATCTTTCCGCGAACCCCTCGTCCTACAGCCTGGACGAGGGCACGACGCATCTCCAATCCGATGCGGCGAATTACAACCTGCAGGAGCGGGTCGGGGCCGGCTACATCATGAACACGCTGGAGCTGGGCTCGAAAGTCCATCTTCAGACCGGGCTGCGCCTGGAGACCACGAACACGTCCAATACCGGATATCTGGTGGTCAACGATGCAGATGGCAACTACATCTCAACCACGCCGCAGAGCGGCAGCGGCTCCTATGTCAATCCATTGCCGAGCGTGCAGCTTCGGTACACGATCGACAGCAGTTCGGATCTCCGCGCGGTTTACGGGCGCGGCATCTCCCGTCCCGACCCTTACCAGCTGGTGCCGTACATCACCGAGGACCAGTCGACCACGCCCTACACGATCAACATTGGAAACACCGCGCTGGTGGCGGAACACGCCAACGATTACGATGTCCTATATGAAAGGTATCTGCCATCGGTGGGGATGATCGAGGCCGGGTACTTCTTCAAACAGATCACGCTGCCCATCTACGGCCAGCAGTCTTATATCCCCGCAACCGGCTCTCCGCTATCGCAGGCCTACGCGGGCGATCTGGTCTTTCAAGAGGTCAACGGGGACCACGCGCACGTGCAAGGCGTTGAAGCCGCATATCAGCAACACCTGACCTATCTGCCGGGCGTGCTGGGCGGGGCACAGATCGACGCGAACATCACTTACACGGAGTCGAGAAACTATAACCTTACTGGACGGACAGATACGCCGCCTTTGGTGGGCCAGGCGCCGGTTTCCTGGAATATCGGTCCGGCTTACGCGACCAAACGCGCTCTGGTGACCATGGGCATCTCGCACAATGGAGCGAATATCTATGCATACCAGTACCAGAGCACGGGACCGGGCGCCGTCTCTTACGGAGTCACGGGGCCATTCGGAGACAACTACTTCTATTCGCATACCCAGGTGGACGCGCAGGCGACTTACTATATCGGCAAGGGCTTCACGGTACTGGCTTCGGGCGAAAACATGAACAACGCGGTGTTCGGCTTTTACAACGGCAGCCCGCAGTACATGGTTCAGCGCGAGTATTACAAGCCGACGTATTCGGGCGGTATCCGCTGGACGCAGCACCACGAGTAGCGACGACTGAGCAGGCCGGCCTCTGCCTCTCGCCGGCCGGTCTGCCTTTTTTGACGAAGGAGCACCTTGACGCCCGTTATTCGCTTCGCGTCGATTCTCTTGTTTTGTCTTTTCGGCACGCAGGCCCAATTGCCCGCACAAGCAGCCGCGCCTGATTCCAAAACTCAAAATGCGGAGTTGAAGTTTGTCGTCTTTCTCAGCCGGCACGGGGTGCGGTCGCCGACCGGGAAACCGGACAAATACAATGCGTACGCGGCGGCGCCGTGGCCGGAGTGGGACGTGCCGCCGGGCTACCTGACCGCGCACGGCTATGAGCTGATGAAGCTGTTCGGCGCGTACGATCGGGCGCGGCTCGCCGCGGAGGGTCTGTTTGCGCCCGCGGGCTGCGCGGATGCGGAGCAGGTGACCGTGATTGCCGATTCCGACCAGCGCACGCGCGAGACCGGCAAGGCGCTGGCGGAGGGATTGTTCCCCGGCTGCACGGTCGCGGTGCAGGCGCTCAAGGAAGGCACGGACGATCCGTTGTTCCATCCCAGGAAGGAAGGCGCAGGGAAGGAAGGCGCGGGGCAGGCGGACGGCGCGCTCGCGGCCGCGGCCATTGCGGGGCGCATCGGAGGGGATGCAAAAAACCTGACCGAAGCGTACCGGCCGCAACTGGCCGCGCTGGACCGGCTGCTGGCCGGTTGCGGAAAGACGCCGGCCACTCATGCCGCGCGCACTTCGCTGTTCCATCTTCCGGCCGAGCTCGAGCCGGGCGCGGGGGATCATCGCGCCGAGCTGCGCGGACCGCTGGCCACGGCGTCAACGCTCAGCGAGAATCTGCTGCTCGAGTACACCGAGGGCATGAGCGGGACGAATCTCGGATGGGGCTGCCTGGACGAAGCCGCATTGCGCGAAGCGATGCAACTGCATACCGCCGAGGCCGACATTGCCGAGCGCACGCCGGCCGTTGCGCGCATGTACGCCGCGAACCTGCTGGATCGCATCTTGAAGGCGATGGAACAGAGCTTCGGCGGCAAGCCCGTGATGGGCGCGCCCGGCAAGCCGGGCGATCGCGCGCTGTTCCTGGTGGGACACGACACCAACCTGGCCACCGTAGCCGGCGCACTGGGCCTGGATTGGATCGCCGACGGACGCCGCGACGACACGCCGCCGGGAAGCGCGCTGGTGTTTGAGTTGTGGCGCCGCGGATCGGGCGGCGAAGCGTTTGTGCGGGTGCGCTTCACCGCGCAGACGCTGGACCAGATGCGCAACGCGCAGAATCTTTCGATCGAGAATCCGCCCGCCGACGTACCGGTGTTTGTGCCCGGCTGCAGCCGGCAGGATATGAGTTGCCCGTGGAGGGCCTTCGCGACGGTTGTCGAAGGCGCGATCGATTTGCGCGACGCGGAGGGGATCAAAGCGCATTAAGGAATTTTTGATCAAGTCCTTCGAATAAAGCCAACATTCCCGCAGGGCTGAAGCCCGCACTCGTTTTGTTGCGTCTGCGGCACGGCTACAGCATTTTCGATCCTGCTCTTTCCAGGAACCACGCGGCAAAGTGGCATTTTCCTCAAGAAAATGCCACCTTCAATGCCGCCGAAATGTCAACAAGTGGATCGAAAATGCTCTAAAGCCATGCCCCGATACATGACCCTCGACTCGCCGGTTCGCTCAACGCCGCCCAGCGCCCGGCTCACGAGGCCGTGTGGTAGAGTGAATCCACTTCGATGCCAGATTCAAGTGAGCAGAAGCCGGCCCCGTCCGCGGTCCCAGCAGCAGTTTCGGGAACGCTTACCTCCGGCGTCTATTTCGGGATGGTCTACGGTCTTGCCAAGCTCACGTTTCACTTGAACGTGTATCTCGGCCTGGCCTTCTCGCTGTTGATGACGCTGTGCAGCCTCATTTTGATCGTTCTCAATTACCTGACCATTCGCGAGACCGTGGCCGGCCCGGGAGACGGAGTGAGGCCAATCGTTTTCCCATTGGTTGCAAAATTCTTCAAGCGCGATCTGTCGCCGCTGCGCCAGATTTTGAGACAGTTCGAGATTTCCTACCTGACTCCGATCTTCACGCTGTTCCTGTCGTCCTGGACCTGGATGGCCTACGGGTTCGCGAGGCTCGATCCCTCAGCCTACGCGCACCCGGAGCGGTTGAGCTATGGGCTGATGCTCGAGCACTATCTGTGGCAGGCGGTTGACATGGTGCCGCTGGTGGAAACGTGGAAGAGCCTGCACATCGACGATCCGCTGATGGAGACGCGCATATGGCCGGGAATCCTGGTGATCGGCTTCCGGCTGATCGTGCTGTATATGTTTTTCGCCCAAGCCGCGAAGCTATTCGGGCTCAATCAGCGCAAGAAGAGCGCGGAGTAGGCGGGCAGCCTTCAGCCGCGTTTGCGCGAGCCGGGGCGCGGGCCGCCGCGACCGGCCCCGCCGGGCTTACTCTTGAAGCCGAATCCCTTGCCGCCGCGACTCTTGTTGCCGGAACCCTGACCGCCCGGTTTCGAGAATCCGCGGGACGCGAATCCTCCGGCACCCTTTGAAGCGGCGCGAGGGTTTGGCGCGGAGCTTGCGGGGAAGTCCGGCCGCCGGTTGGGGCCTGGAGGCTGACTTGGTCCTGAACGTGAAACCGGGCGCGGGCCTCGATCGGAATGCGGGCCTGCGCCCCAGCTTTTCTGAGGCCGCTGATTCCAGTTTTTTGCGGGCGGCCGATCGAATCTGCGTGGAGGGCGGGCTTCGAAGCCACTGCCGGAAGCTTTGCTAATGCTTTTTCCCGGAGCCTGGTTGAATGGCTTCTTGGGTTGGTCGAAGCGCTTGAAGGGCGGACGCTGACCGGACGCGCCCGCCGCGGGCGGCTTGCCGGTGCGCGGCGCTTCGCGTTCGCCGCGGAAGCGGTCTTTCATTGGATTGGGCGATCGCTTGGGGAATGGTTTGGGGAATTGTGCGGCCGATTGGTTGGGGAATCGCTCGGGGCGCGGCCTCCAATCCGCTTTTCCGCGCGGACCGCTGCCGGCGCGGAAGGGTCTTGCTCCCTGCGGCGGCGATTGGAAGCCGCGCTCGGCGAAATTCCCCTGGCCGCGACGATCGATGCCGCGCGCTTCGCGCCGGTCAGTGTCCCGGGATTCGCGGCGCTCGAAATTTCCGGCTCCGCGAGGCGGCTCGCGCCGGAATTCCCGCGGCCGGGCGGCCCTCGCGGTCTCTTGGGGCGGGATGATTGTGGCCTTGGCGCGGCGCGGCTTGTCACCCCGCAAACGAAGACCTGTTTGCGGGGACCCCGGCTTGTCACCCCGCAAACGAAGACCTGTTTGCGGGGACCCCGCCTTCAGCTTGCCTTCGGCGGCGAGACGCAGCGCGGTGAGCTCTCGTGGTTCGAGCTCGCGCAGCTTGCCGGGTTCGAGGTCGAGCACCAGCGGGCCGTAGCCGACGCGGCGGATTTTTTCTACGTGATGCCCTACGGCCTGAAACATCTTGCGCAGCTCGCGATTGCGCCCTTCGATGAGCACCACTTCGTACCAGGGATTGTCGCCCTGGCGGACCTCAAGAACCCGCGCGGGCGCGGTGTGGACTTTCGTCGAGCCGGGGCCTTCGCGGTGGATGGGGACGCCGGCGCGCAACTGGTCGAGCTCCGGCTCAGTGGGCCGGCCGGCGACTTTGACGAGGTAGGTTTTTTCGATGCCGGAGGCGGCGCGCGTGAGTTGATGGGCCAGTTCGCCGTCGTTGGTGACCAGCAGCAGACCTTCGCTCAAGTAGTCGAGGCGGCCGACGGGGTAGAGACGCTCCGGCATCTTCGCGAAAAACTGCATGACCGTAGGCCGGCCCTCGGGATCGCTGGCCGTGGTGACGTAGCCCCGCGGCTTGTTGAGAACGAAGTAGCGATGGCGCTCGGCGCCGGAGATCAGCTTGCCGTCGACGCGGATGTGGTCGCGCGCGGGATCGGCTTTGGCGCCCAGTTGGCTAACGACCTGGCCGTTGACCATGATGCGGCCGGCCAGGATCATCTCTTCGGCGTGGCGGCGGCTGGCGATGCCGGCCTGGGAGAGGATCTTCTGGAGACGGGCGAGGTTGGCAGATGGGGCGGGCTCGTCGGCGCGTTTGTCGGGCGGAGCTGCGGGCGCATGGGATTCAGTTGGAGGCAGGCTGGGCGTAATGGCTAAAGCCCGACCCTTCTTTGCCGGTTTTTGCGGCACCACTGAAGACGTGCCTTGATACAGAGCTTTTGCGGAGTCGAGTCTTTCTGCGGGCGGTGCGGGCGCCGTCGATTTTGCGGGGGCCCGGCGCGGGCTGCTGCTCTTGGACTTCCGAGTGCCCGCACCCACTTTTGGCGGCGCTTCTTCCGGGGAGCCGGCCGGCCCGGCTGGAGCCGGGCTGACTGCGTGCGTGCCTTCGAGGGCGTCGTCTGCGGTGTCGGCGCAGTAGGCGGCCATCTGGGCATGCGACTCCGGCTCCGGGGCATCGCCCAGGTAGGTGTGCGCTTCGCCGCTGCTCACGTCGCCGATGGGGTCGATGACCAGACCGCCGGTCGGCCAGGGAAATTCGGATTCCGGCGGGCTTTGCGGTTCGCCGGATTTCGCTTGAACCTTGGGTCTTGCTTTGCGCGCTTTTGCGGCGGGCGATTTGGGATTTGCCGCGGTGGATCGGGCGCGGGTGCGGAGCGGCTTCGTTTCCGCTTCAGACAATTGGATTCGAGAGCGGGTCTTGCGGGGCTTCGCGGCAGGCCGGAATGCGGACGACGGCACGGATTCCCCGTGCGCGGTTTCCGGGGCGGATTCGGCCGCGGGCGCAGGCGGCTTGGGCCGCCGGATACGGGGCGATTCAGACTTTTTTGCTGCCATGGGAAAGCCTCGGTTTCTGCCTACTCTGCGCCTCCCGGCGCAGTTTCGGTGGTGGTAGATGCGGCTTCCGCTGCCGGGAGATCCGGATTGGGAGCAGATTCAGGCGCGCCTGCAGATTCTCCGTCGCCGGAGTGGGCGGCTTCGGGACTGAGATCGGGTCTCAGCTCCAGGCTCAGATCGGCGGCGATAGCCGGGGCCGTATCTTCGGGCGCGAGCGGCTCTTCCTCTTCGCCGGCGGGCTCCTCAAGCTCGATGGCGGCCATCTTCTCGAACTCTTCCATGGAGGGCAGCTCGGAGACATCTTTGAGGCCGAAGCGAAGCAGGAACTCGCGGGTGGTCTTGTAGAGGATGGGCCGGCCGATGACCGGCTTGCGTCCGGCGGTGGCGATGAGCTTGCGCGCCAGCAGCGAGCCGAAGACGCCGGAGGAATCGACGCCGCGAATCTCGTTGACTTCGGGCGCGGTGACGGGCTGCTTGTAGGCGATGACGGCCAGGGTTTCGAGCGCGGGCAGGGAGAGCTTGAGCGCCGGCTTGAGGCTCTTGACGAAGGAGCGGACGGCGTCGTGGCACTCGGGCTTGGTGGCCATGCGGTAGCCGCCGGCGATCTCGCGAATCTCCACGCCGCGACTATCGGAGGCGCAGGAGGCGATCAGCTCGTCGAGCAGTTGGCGGAGAATGGCGCGGACTTCGCGATCGCGCAGGCCAGCCGGAAGATTGGATTCGCTGCCGGCGCCGTCTTCTGAGGCCGGCTCGGCGCCGGGGTCGAGATCGGGACCAAAATCGAGGACGGGATTGGGGTCGGAAGGCGGCGCCGGGCTTTCGGCCTCGGCGTTCTCGAGAATAGGAATCTCGATCGGAATCTCCAGCGGTCCGCCCGCTTCAGCGGCGGGGCCAGCCTCGCCGTCCAGGAGGGGTAGGGTCGCGGCTGCGGCTTCAGCGGGGTTGGCTTCCGCATCGGCCTGGGCTTCGGCGCGCGCGGCTTGCTGCTCGGCCTTCCACTCCAGGGCGTCGGCCGCAAACAGGACGGCAAGCTGGGCCAGGGTTACCGGCTCTTCGGCGGCGTAAATGACTGCTTCCAGTTTGGCTTTCAGGCTCATTCTCGAATAGGCACCTCAATTATGGTACCGGATGCAGTAGATGCCTGCGAGCGGGGAGGGGATGGAGGGTGAGTAAAGCGGGAAAAAGGGGATGGATTCAGTCTCCGGGCGGCCTGGGAACCGGCTTGAATTCCGCCCAGGAGGGCCGCGTGCTTTGCGGTTCACTCACAACGCAGCGCGGTCATTGGATCAACGTGGGAGGCGCGCAACGCGGGAATCGCGCAGGCGATCCCCGCAACCGAAACGAGGATCAATGTCCCCGCGAGCAGGATGAACGGATCGTGTACGTTGCCCTCCGCCCACTGGGCGACAACTTTATTCAAAGCCAAGGCGAGGGCCAGGCCGGCGAGAATGCCGCCGCCTACGCTCATCAGGGTAGACGAAATCACGAGTCCTAAGACGTGACCGCGCTGCGCGCCCAGAGCCATGCGAATCCCAAACTCGTTTGTGCGCTGCGCAACGGTGTACGAGACGACGCTGGAAAGACCAACCGAGGCCAGGGCCAGAGCCAGCACCGCAAAGGCGCCGAAGATCCACGATGCCAAATGCTCCTGCTGCCACTCCGGCTCATCGGAGATCCAGGTTTCTAGGTCGTCGACCAAGCTGTAGGTCTGCTGCTCGGGATTAACCGCGCTCATCTGCGCGCGCACGGAGTGCAGCAGCGTGAGCGGCGGGACCTGCGAGCGGACCAGAATTTGCGTACCCTCGGACATGTGCAGCGTGTAAGGAATGTAGATTGCCGGTTTGACCGGATTGCGCAGCCCGTCGTTGCGCGCGTCTCCCACAATGCCGACGATCAGCACCCAGGATTCGCTCAGCCCGGGCACGGATAGCTCGGCCGGCGCCCGATCTTCAAATCCGGGCAGTTTGATGGAGTGTCCAATGGCATCGCCCGCGGGGAAGTAGCGCTGCGCCATGGTGCGGTTGACAACGGCGACCAGCGCGCCACTGCGATTTTCGGTCTCGTCCCACGCGCGGCCCTGAAGCAGTGGAATGCGCAGCGTGGCAAAAAATCCCGGGCTGACCATATTGACGGAAGCGGTCTGCTGCTCCTGTGCGGCCTTGCCGAGAATGTCGAAGTTCATTTGCCATCCATTTTGCGGCGGCGTGGCGTTGCTCGAGATCGCGGCCAGGGTGACGCCGGGCGTTTGCGCGACGCTCAAACGCAACTGTTCGAAGTAGGATGCGCGCGCGGCCCAGGTGGTGAACGAATTCTCCTGGATCGGGATACCCACCGACATGACGTTGTGCGGATCGTAGCCGAGTGGGATGTGCAACATGCGCGCGAAGCCCTCGATGGCCGAGCCGGCTGCGGCCAGCAGCAGCAAAGTGAGCGCCATCTGGCCGGCAATGAGCGCATCCTGGGACCTGCGCCCGTGCAAGCTTCCGGCAACGCGGCGCGCCCCGGCCTGTGCCATCCGGCCGATCTCAGGCCGCGACAGCTTGAGCGCCGGCCAGAGTCCGAAGCCGATGCCGGTCGCCAGGGCCACGGCAACACTGAACAGGAGCACGGGAAGATTGATGCGGACAACGACCTCAGGCGCAAAAGCGTACTGCGGCAGAACCATTTTGATGGCGGCAAGGATGGCGTAGGCCGTGAACACGCCCAGCCCGGCTCCCACACCGGCGAGCAGCAGCGACTCGGTGAGCAACTGGCGCACAATGCGGCGGCGCTTTGCGCCCAGCGCGGACCGCACCGCCAACTCATGCTGCCGCGCGACGCCACGCGCGAGCAGCAGGATGGAGACGTTGCCGCACCCGATTGCGAGCAGGAGTGCGACCGCAGACAGCAGAAGGTACAGGGTTTTTCCGATGCCTCTCATGACCCAGTCGTTCAAGCCCTGCACCCGCACTTTGAAGTGCTCGGGGAACTGCTTTGGCTGGTCCTTCGCAAACTGTTCAAGCAGAGGTTCGAGAGCGGCGTCTGCGGTATCTTTGCCGACGCCCGGCCGGAGAAGGAGGTCGACGATCAGCCGCTTACCGGGGTCGCCGGTGAGTTTCAG
Source organism: uncultured Acidobacteriaceae bacterium (assembly GCA_963770555.1). Lineage (GTDB taxonomy): Bacteria > Acidobacteriota > Terriglobia > Terriglobales > Acidobacteriaceae > Telmatobacter. Next base: position 432,379 of record CAVYQC010000004.1, on the reverse strand, counting down.
GGGAAGGTAGACATCCGCGCTGTACCAGGTGGCGCGTGGAGCAGCTACGCCAACGATGGTGTATGTTTTGCGGTCCAGCCGCAGAGTCTTGCCAAGCACTGCCGGATTGCCGAAGAAATGTTTCTGCCAGAACCTGAAGGAAAGAACGGCCACCGGCTGAGGATCCTGCCCGTCGAGCGCGTCGGAGGGCTGAATGCCGCGGCCCAGGATGGGCGGTACTCCCAGGTCGTTGAAGCCGGTGGAAATGAGATCGACCTCGTTCACGTTTTCAGGAAACTCATGTCCGGTCAGGATCATGGGGTGGTAGTCCATGGCGAGCACGCCTTCAACCACGTGGAGCTGCCGAATCTGGATGATCTGTGGACCGGAGAGATTGAGCCACCGATCCGGTTCTGTTTTGGTTTGCGCGGTGAGGCGCACGATGCGGCTGGCGGAGGGGTAGGGATAGGGGTTCAGAAGCGCGGCATAGATGACGCTGAAGACCGCCGTGGTGGCTCCGATGCCGAGGGCCAGCGAGAACACAGAGGTGAGCGAGAAGCGTGGACTCCGGACCAGTTGCCGCAATGCGTAATGAAGATCCTGAAGCAAGGTCTGCATGGGCCCGCTCCTCGCGGTGCGATGGATGGAATCCATCATCGCACGGGGAACGAATCAACCGAAAGTTGAAGGAGGGCGGGGCGAGTGCTGAGTTGTGCTGCCGGCTATTGTGTGCCGTTTAACTGGCGCAGGCCGGGAATCTGCTGCATGGATGGGGCGTCGCCGCCTTGCACGCGGAGTAGGGCTCCGGGCGCGAAGCGGTAGACGCGGCCGGTGGCCGATCCTCTCACCGCGATGGCCCGCACACCGGCGTAGGAAAACAGGACGGGGGCGCGCTCTTCCACCTGGCCGGCGCGCATGCCCGCCATGGCCGCTCTCTGCTGGCCGCAGCAACTCATAGAACCTCTCTTTCCGGCGATTCTTTTTCCGGCACTTCGTGCCACTCGGCCAGTGGCGCGTAGTGCGGGGTTCGGTTTGTGGCGCGCTCCAGCAAGATGGCCGCGCCGGAGAGAGCCGGCCATAAGAAGAGACGCTCTTTATAGGTTGCGCCCATCGCCGCGGCCATGGGCAAAGCCACCCAAACGCTGGTGCAATTGAAGCAGTCGAGCATTTTGCCCCAGACGCCGTTGCCGGCCAGCCGGCGCAGGCGAGCCAGCGCGTCCCACGGGCCGTCTTCGGCCTGGAGCAGGTGCGTGATGCGCCAGGCGGCGGCGGCGCCCACGGTCAATTCCACAAAGCCGATCTGCATGGGGAATCTCATCGGGTAACTAATGTCTGTGCTCTCCCAGGTCCCAAAATCGGGACCTGGGGCACCCGTGGTTTGTGCTGAGGTGAAAGAGCATGGTTGGGGTTCGTGCTTTCCCAGGTCCCAAAATCGGGACCTGGGGCACCCGGAGTTCGCATTGAGGTGAAAGAACCTGGTTGGGGCTCGTGCTTACCCAGGTCCCAAAATCGGGACCTGGGGCACCCGCCCGTCCCACCCAGTGTCGATGCGAGAGCGAGCGGCGAAAGGCCGCTTGTCGACGTCCGCCGCCGCTCCGCTGCCTAGCTGGATTTTGCTGCGACCAGGCAGAAGCCTACGGCTTCCTGGTTGTAATGGCCGCTGCAGGTTGTGTTCACCAGAGCGCGGTCCCATGCGGTGAGCTGGATGGTGTAGCCGCACGGCGGGAGCGGGATCTGGTTGGGTTGATGGTTGTTGGTCAGATCCTTGTTGGGATCGTAGTCGCCGGTGTAGATGGTGAAGGTGCCGCTGGTCCCAGCGGTGTTGGAGCCGTTGTAGACCACCGATTGCGGACCGTCATTGTAATTCGACAGGTACACGGTGGGCATGGCGATGGGCGAGCCGTCCAGGTTCAACGGCGTCATAGCGACGGTGACAATGCCGAAGAACTCGTCCTCGACACCGTAAAAGCCGGTGATGATGTCGCCGACGGCGATGTTGCCGCAATCCGCCGCCGAGGTCAGGCCCAGGGTCGGTTTGGGTGCTTCGCCGCCGGGGATGTAGCCGTTGTAGACATAGAAGGTCTTGCTGACGGAGCCCATGGGCTGGTACAAGCTGACGCCGTCCCAGGCAAAGCCGTCGATCTCCACGGTGTAGTTGCCCTCGGCCATGCCGCCGGCCTGGAACCACGCCACCACGCGCGGATTCACAAGCTGGCCATCGGCGCTCTCGTAGTAGGTGTAGTAGGTTGCGCCGGGCGCGCCGCCGTTGACTGGACCGTAAGGAAGCAGCGCCTGCTGAGGAATGACGACTTCAGGATGGTTGAAGGGGGCGTCGACTGGGAATACGCCGATGCCGAATTGATTCGTCAACTGGAACTTCGGTCCCGTCGGAGGGGTGATGAACGCCTGGTAGATGACCGGATGCGCTCCCGGATTCACCACTCCGGTAACGGAATTGAAGGTGCCGGCGGGGTTGAGCGTGAAGGCGCCTTCGATGCCGATGGTTCCTCCGAAGGGGCTGTCGTCGGCGTTGTTGCAGTCTTCGGCTACGCCGGTCGGATTGGCCAGCCAATCGCCGGTGAGGTCGGGATTCACGCTGCTCTGAATGCCGATGACGCCCACATCGCCGATGCGCAGCAGGCGCGCGTTCTCGCCCTGGATGCCGGTGTTGATCTGAGGCTGCACATGGGTGTTGAGAATGTTGCCCCACACCGGAACGTAGTCCGGTCCGGTGGGCACGGCCTGCCAGGAAAGGATGGCGCGCAAGGGGACGGCAGTGAGGCTTTCGCAAAGCTCCGAGGTCAAATTGGAAAGCCGGTAGACGGCGTAGTTCACGGGATTGCCGGGCGTAACGGCAGCCAGGTCGTGCACGTTCACCTGGGCGGTGCCGAGCGCATTCCAGACTCCGCCGAAGAAAGCGAAGAAGCTGACGTACTCGTAGCTGCCCGCGGTGCACAGCCCGCCGTTGTAGCCGCCGTTCAGCTTGATGGAGAGGACGGCTTCGAGGGTCCGGGTCTGCGGGTTGTAGCCTGCGCAGGTGAGTTGCTCGTAGGTGGTGTCGCCTTCGGTTTCCTCAAGCGCGGCGAGAATGGCGGCCAGATTGGCGCCGATGGCGAGGTTGCTGGATGAGGTCTTGATGCCGCTGACGGCATTGGCCGCGGAGATGAGATCTTCGAGGGGCTTGGCCGCGAGGCTGGACGCTTCAGTAAAGCCGTAGCGATGCACCGGCACTTTGGTTTTTCCGTAGAGCTGTTGCAGCTCGGCAAAGGAAAGAGGCGCGAGCGCCTTGGCCGGAAGCGGCTCGGTGAGGTCGACGGAAGGCTCGACCACGGCGTCGATCTTCACCAGTCCGCTGTTGATCAGCGAGTTGATGGGGACCTGTATGAAGAGCGCCGGCGCAATCTGGACGCGTGCATTGATGGCGTTGCCCCAGACCGGAATGAAGTTGGGCGTGTTGGCCGGCGGTTCGAACTCCCAGGAAAGGATAGCCCGGACGTTGACCACGTTTTCCGCGGTGCAGAACTTCTTCAGAACGGAAAGATCGACGGAGACCCCGTAGCTGACGGGGAACGTGGAGCCTGCCAGATTGTAGACGGTGACGCCGGTGGCGCCGAGATCGGTCCAGGTTGAGCCGTCTTCCACATAGAAGCGCACCCATTCCGTGGAGCCCGATCCGCAAGGACCTGAATCGTAACCGTTGGGCAGGTTGATTTGAACGGTGGCTTCGAGGGTGCCCTCGGCGTCGAACCCTGTGCCGGGATTGAGACCCAGGCAGGTCAACTGCTCGTAGGTGGTGTTGTAGTGGATTTCCTTGACCGGTATTCCCAACCCCGGGAATGTGCCGAAGTAGTTGGGGTTCTTCAGCAGATTGATCTTGAAGTTGGTGCGCTCTTCAAAGAACGCGGATTTTGCGGCTGAGGCCAGATTCGATTCCGGAACTGTCATACGAACTTCCTTTCGCGGCAGCAGGGAAGGCTGCGCGCACAAGAATAGTGACCCCCTGCGATGCAGCGTTACAGTTGGCCGCGGCTGGATGACCGTCATTGTTGCCGGATGGTGCGGCTTTCTTAGGACAATGACCTCGCGGATTCCTCATCTTGTGCCTTGAAGGGCGGGCCAAATTCCGCCAGTCATTTCGCGACGGACCGGATGAAAGTCTCTTTGGATTTTGCCGGTGCGCAGCCGAAGCGCATTTGACTTGCTTTGCGAATGTCGCTTACTGTTTTCACGACTGGCGACGAGGGTTCGCCATTCTGCTCCATTTCCTGCTCCCCAAGCAGGAAAGGAAAGCTCACCGATTCTCGTAAGGCCCCCAGGATTACCAAATCACAACAGGCGCCCGCAGTTTGACGACGGCTTCCCCGTTTACGGCAACAGGAGCGAGGAAGTCTTTGCCATCCACAGTTGCAACCAAGAGTTATCTCTTCGGAGGAGATATGACGTTCCGTTTTCGTTGCATGCACGATCAGAATCGCAGCGCCGGCCGCGGCATGGACCGGCTGAAGGCCGCTGCGATTGCCACCTTTGCGACAGCACTGATCTCGCTCGTTGCGAGCTGCCCGGCCGCCGCTCAGATTGGGCCGAGCGGCCTGGCGGCCGCCCCGCGTAGGCTGGTTATTCCAGCTTCGAGTCAATCCCAGCCGGGGGATCTCGGCCTGCGCGCGCACACCAATATCCGCCTGCTTCTTCCCGCAACGGAAGCTCCCGCGGAGGCCCCTCCGTATCTTGGCTACGGCTATGAAACGCCGGCTTCGCTGGCCTGCATTTACCGGCTCGTCGCACCGTCCTACGGCTGCAACCCAAACACGACGACCAAGACGCCGCTCGGCGGGAGCGAATCGATCGCGATCGTGGACGCGTACGACGATCCGAACGCGACGGCCGATCTGGAAGCCTTTGTGGCGCAGTTCGGCGTGCCTTTCGACGCCGGCAAATTCAAAGTCGTCTATGCCTCCGGATCGGAGCCGGCTGAGGACCCGACGGGCGGTTGGGAGCTGGAGGAGACGCTGGATATCGAGTACGCCCATGCCATGGCGCCGCACGCGACGCTCTATCTGGTGGAAGCCAATTCGGATTACGACAGCGACCTCTATCCGGCGGTGCTGGTGGCGACGAATCTGGTGCGCTGCGGTAAGGTGTCGGCGTGCCCCGCATACGCCAACGGTAAAGGCGAGGTGTCGATGAGCTGGGGCGGCAGCGAGTGGAGCGGCGAAACCGCGCTGGACGCGTTCTTTACCGGCACCAACGTGGTCTATGTCGCTGCCTCCGGCGACTCGGCCGGCGTAATCTATCCCAGCGCTTCACCCAACGTGGTGTCAGCCGGCGGCACCAGCAATGCGCGCAGCCTGGAGACGGGCAATCTCATTGCGCAGATCGCATGGTCCGACGCAGGAGGCGGCGCAAGCCAGGTAGAACCGCGGCCCAGCTATCAACGGGTGATTGCAAATTACACAGGACCGGCGCGGGCCACGCCCGATATCTCCGTGGATGCCAATCCGATTACCGGCGTGTGGGTCTACGACAGCTTTCCGTATGAAGGCGAATCAAACCCAAGCAACTGGTGGATTGTGGGAGGAACCAGCGTCTCTTCTCCCACGATCGCCGGAATCCTGAACGCGGCCGCAACCGCATCGGGCAAGTTTGCCGCATCGACAGGCGCGGAGCTGACGGCGGTCTACTCGGACCTCGAGAATCCCTGGCTGTACCAGGCGAGCTTCTCGGATATCACTTACGGCGCGTGCAATTACTATTCGTCCACTTTCTCCGGGTCAGGGTATGACTTCTGCACCGGAGTCGGTAGTCCCGCGACTCTCCTGGGCAAATAGGTCACGTTGAGAACTGGCGCCGTGACCGGGTAGATTGGTGGTTTCCCAGGTCTCAAAAGCGAGACCTGGGGCACCCTAGTTCATGGTTAAGGTTACAAGAACACCAGGTCACGGTACCAACCGGGCGGGCCGGGATGTGACTTTCCGGCCTGCGCCGAAAAAAAGGCGTCCGCGGTTGCGGACGCCTGCGGAGGCAGCCTGAACGAGTTCAGGCTGACACTTGATATTTCCCGGTCTCTGACCGCATGAATTTGTATCTGAAGCATCGAGGTTTCCCAGGTCCCAAAGGCGGGACCTGGGGCACCCAGGGGTTTGCGCGAAAACACGAGGTCATGGACCTGAACCTAACTTGCGAACTGGCGGAAGAGCCAGAACAGCAGACCGGAGAGCAGCGCGGCGGCGGGGAGGGTGAAGACCCATGCGGCGGCGATGTTGCGGATGGTGGCGAACTGCAGGCCGCTCTTGTTGGCGGCCATGGTGCCGGCCACGCCGGAGCTGAGCACGTGGGTGGTGGAGACGGGCAGGCCGAAGTTGTCGGCGGCAAAGATGGTGGCCATGGCCACCAGCTCGGCGGTGGCGCCCTGCGCGTAGGTGAGGTGCTCCTTGCCGATCTTTTCGCCCACGGTGACGACGATGCGCTTCCAGCCGACCATGGTGCCGAGTCCTAAAGCGAGCGCCACGGCGACCTTGACCCAGGAGGGGATGAACTTGGTGGCCTTGTCGACCTTGGCCTTGTAGTTGTCGAGGGCGGCCTGCTCGTCCTTGGTGAAGCTGACGGCGTGGGTCTTGGCCATCACCCGCAGGGTTTCGCTGGTGACGTACATGTCGTTGCGGACGTTGGTCTGCTGGCTGGGGGGAACGTGCTTGTAGTCGCCGTAGGCCTGCACGTCGCCTTCGAGATCGCGAATGTTCTCGCGCAGCGCGGTCATGGTGTCGGGCTGCAGTTGCCTGGTGCGCAGGTAGTCGGTGAGCACAGTCCGCGGATCGCCGGCGAGGATGGCGCTTTTGTCGACGTGCGCGTCGGCGATGGAGACGGCCCTTTCGGAAGCGACGAGGAAGTCCTGCATCTCGTGAGCGGTGACGGCGTGATTTAACGCGTAGGCGGTGGGAACGGTGCCGATGAGGATGAGCATGATGAGCCCCATGCCCTTCTGGCCGTCGTTGGAGCCGTGGAAGAAGCTGACGCCGGTGCAGGTGATGACCAGGAGCAGGCGGATGGGCCACGGCGGAGGGGTGTTGTCTTTGGGCGCCTCATAAAGGGCCGGATACTTGATGGTCATTTTGGCCACGGCGAACAGGAGGGCGGCGCAGCCGAAGCCGACAATGGGCGAGACGAGCAGGACTTCAAAGACCTTGGTGGCCTGGGCCCAGTCGACGCCGGAGGTGCCGCTGCCTGCGTTCATCAACTGGTTTGCGACGCCGACGCCGATGATGGAGCCGGTCATGGTGTGGGTGCTGGAAGCGGGCAGGCCCAGCCACCAGGTTCCCAGATTCCAGAGGATGGCGGCGATGAGCAGCGCGAAGACCATCTCGAAGCCGGCACCGGAGCTGACCTTCAGGATGAGCTCAACCGGAAGCAGGGTGATGATGGTAAAGGCCACCGTGCCGGCCGAGGTGAGCACGCCGGCCAGGTTGCACAGCCCCGACCAGACGACCGCCATGTTGGGCTCGAGCGAGTGCGTGTAGATGACGGTGGCCACGGCGTTGGCGGTGTCGTGGAATCCGTTGACGAACTCGAAGCTGAGCGCGATGAGCAGGGCCAGGCCGAGCAGCGCATAGGGCCAGATGCTGGTGATGACGATGTTGCCGAGATCGCCGGCTATGTGGAAGCCAATGTAGACCAGTCCGCCGACGAGGGCCGCCAGCACGAGGACGGTGCTGACCCAGGCGGGGGACTTCTTCATCTTGCGGTCGAGCAGCGATGCGCCTGAAGGCAGAGATTCGACAGTTGTTGCGATGTCCGCCATGGAGTGGCTCCAGAGGAAGGATTGCGTCCGGAGACGCGGGGATGGCAATTTTCCGGACTCAGCCAGTGTTATAGGAGCCATGTGAAAGGAAAATGAATTGTTGCCGGAATCGGCGGTCTTTTACGGGGCGCGGATTCAGGCGGCGGCGGAGACCGGCGCCACCGCGGCCCAGATTACGGCTTCTTCGTAGCACAGGACCAGGTGCTTGGAGCTCAATGCCTGGGCTGCGACGATGTGATCGCAGGAGTCCCAGTCGCCGCGCTCGTGGTATTCGAGCCAGGTGAGCAGGCTGCGCTCGGGGTTCAAAGTCCCGGTAAGCGCCTCGCAGATGCTGTCGCGCAACGGCAGGCCGGGAACGATCTCTTCCATGGGCACACCGAGCATGGCGGGCAGCAGGCTCAGCATGCCGAGCAGATACTGTTCGGCGGGGTCCTGGCCGTAGTTGGAGGCGGCCAGCTCGCAGAAGCGGGCCCGCAGGACGGCCATGTGCAGAATCTCGGCCGGCTGGTCGGCATTCAGCTCGCTCAGCACGGCCAGCGAAACGATGCGGCGAAAGGTGGCCTGGCCGAGAATCATGATCGCCGTCTCGATGGAACGGACCTCCTGATAGAGTCCGTAGATCGGCGAGTTGACCAGGCGCAGCAGGCGGTAGGTAAGGGATGCGTCGCGGCGGACCAACTGGCTGATCTTGCGCACGTCGACGGGGTCGCGGTAGACTTCGCGGACTATCTCAAAGTGAAACAGACGGTTGGCGGGCACTTTGCGCTTTTTGAGGAGCACCGGGTGGCAGAAGTAGTCACCCTGGAACAAGGTAAAGCCCTTGGCGCAGGCGCGGCGGTAATCCTCCTGGGTTCCCACTTTCTGCGCCACCATCTGTAACGAATTGAGGCCGCGCTGGCTCAATTGCTGCTGCTCCGCCGGGCCCAACTGTCGGTAATCGAGGCGGATGTAGTCGGCGCGGTCGAGCAGGGGATGCAGATTATCGCTCCAGGCAAAGTCGTCGAGCGCCAGGCGGAATCCGCGCGCCTTCAAATTGCGGCAGGCTTCAATCAGGCGGGGCGCCGGCGCCAGGCTGGACGGCACGCCGAGAACCGTGAGAGCGGGCGAGAGCACCAGCACCATCTCCTCGATAAGCGCATCGGCGGTGCAGGAGATGAATGCCGGCAGGCCGTTGGTGAGGCGTTCCAGGCCGAAGAGCACCTGGTTGTCGAGCATGGTTTCAATGGCCACATCGGCATCGCGGCGGAAGATGGACTCGGGGGCGTTGCGGAAGTTCAGGTCGTATCCGTGCACCCGGCCCTGCAGGTCCAGAATCGGCTGGCGGGCGACGTACCGCATCTCGCTGGAGGGCTCGGGTTGAGCGGCGTCTGGGGCAAATTCGTTGCCGTTCTGCTGTACGGAGTGCATCGCCAGGTTGATTTTCACGAGCCATATATCGGCAGATTGACCGTCGAACTTGAGGGGATTTCCACCGATTCGCCGGCCGCGGCGATTTCCATCCGAAAAGCCTGCCGGAATGGGATCATAGCGGAGCGGCATTTCGCTCGAACCACGCAGCGAGCCGGTCTTCGGACAGCGATCCACCGGCCAGATTCCAGAATGTGAGCACACGGTCTTCTTTGGTGGCGGTCAGTTGCAGGCCGTTCAGGCGCAGAAATGTGACCGAAACGATAAAGGCAGTCCTTTTGTTTCCGTCTACAAAAGGATGGTTGGCAACGATCCCCATCGCATAGGGTGCCGCGAGCCGGGCGAGCGAGGGAAGATTTTCGGCGTAATGATACAGATTCTTTGGTCTCGCCAAGGCCGATTCCAACAGGACCAGGTCACGTACGCCCTCAGGCCCTCCGTGCAGCATGAGAACTTCTTCATGCATGGCGAGGACAACGTCGGTCCTGATCCAGACGGGCTCACTCACTCAGCCAGCCTCTGGAGTACGTCGCGATTCTCGCGCATCACTTCGCGTGCCGCCTCCACTTGCTTGGCGAAGTCCTGGTCGAACGGCACGAGGCGGACCCCCTGCGCGCCCTCAGTGATGTAGAGCGTGTCGCCCTTCTTGACGTTGAGGCGGGCCAGAGTTTCCTTGGGCAGGATGATGCCGGCCGAGTTGCCGATGGCGATGACTTTGGTGGTGGTGGGCATTATGGGGTCTCGTTTGACTCAACCGAAGTATAACATAAGTTATAACAAACCTGGACATGACGCCTGGTGAACGTGGATATAAAAGACAATAAAGACTTTACTTATCAATATCCCACCTTAGGCGCAAGAACAAGAGCGCGCGGCCCAGAGGGCACACCGGTGGGGCACCCGGTGTGTTGGGAAAGTGGAGCGCCCGGCTTTGTCTGGCTGGACGGCGTCAGCGCCAGTCGTCGCGGGCGTTGGCCAGGCCCTGATTCATGAGCGACTCGAAGCCGGTTTGCTTCTTGATGAAGATCTCGCTGAATTGGCGGTCCTGGCGGAGCAGGATGGCCTGCAGGCGCACCAGTTCGAGCAGGGCGAGAAATATGGCGATGAGGGCGCGCTCGGAGCGGGTGTGGCTGAGCAGGCGGTGCAGCGCCACCGGCTTGTCTTCCATGGTCAGGCGGCGGGCGAGGAACTGGATCATCTGGCCCACGGTGACCGAGTCTTCTTCGACTTCGATGATGGGACGGTTGCGGGCGCGCTCCAGGATTTCGCGGAAGATGCGGACCAGGTCCACGGTGTCGGCGGCGATCTCCGGCTCGGCGTCGGCGTCTTCGCGGAACTCGCGCAGGCCGGGATTGGTCCAGGAAGCGGCTTCGAGCATCTGCTTCTGCTTGAGCATCTGGGCGGCGTTCTTGAAGCGCTCGTGCTCGAGCAGGCGCTCGACCAGCTCGCGGCGGGGGTCCTCGGAGGCTTCGTCGGGGCCGGAGGGCGCGCGCGGCAGCAGCATGCGGCTCTTGATGTGGATGAGCAGCGAGGCGGTGTAGATGAAGTCGCCGGCCACGTCCATGTCGCTGGCCTTCAACTGGGCGACGTAGGCCAGGAACTGGGCGGTGATTCTGGCGATGGGGATGTCGTAGATGTCGATGTCCTGCTTGCGGATGAGGTCCAGCAGCAGGTCGAGCGGGCCGTCGTAGACGGTCTCCACAATGACCGAGAAGGGCGATTGCTCGCCGGATTCGCCGCGGGCCTTGAGCGCGGCCGCGACGCGCTCGGCGGATTTTTGCTCGGCGGTGGGGGCGGGGGTGGGCGCATCGGCGGCTGCGGCTTCAGTAAGCGGCGGTGCGGCCGCAGAGACGGATTCAGCGAGGTCTCGGACGGCCTCGACCTCTTCGATCTGATCGGGCGCAACGCCGGGGTCCGCGGTTCTCTCAACCTCAGGCGGGGCGTCTTCGGGATTTGGGGAGTGATTCGTCAAGGGTGTTTCTTCTTTCAAAATTGCTTGCGGGCCGGTTTGAGGAGCGTTCCCGCAAGGGCTAAAGCCCGACCTCATTTTGCCGCCTTTGCGGCACGACTGAAGTCGTGCCCTGACACTTCTTGCCTTTCCCGAAAATTTCCTCTCACGCCATGCAAGGCCCACGATTATTCTGCGACGCCTGTGGCAAACCTATTGCATTTCCCCGGTGAGCGTCATATGCATGGCGGCATGGACTTCGTCCATGGTTTGGGCGGCGCGTGCGCGCGCACGGTCCGAGCCCGCTTCCAGAATCTCCTTTGCCTGCGCCTCGGTAAAGCGTGCGCGCCGCTGCTGGATGGGCGCCAGGATCCCAACCAGCGCGTCCGCGGCCCAGCTTTTGCACTCGATGCAGCCGATGCCCGCCGATCGGCAACCTTCGTAGACGTTGGCGAGGGTCGCGGGCATCGAAAAGACTTTGTGCAGGTCGCCGACCGGGCACTTGTCCGGGTCGCCGGGATCGGTGCGGCGGATGCGGGCCGGATCGGTGACCATGGTTTTCAGCTTCTTGCGCACTTCGGGCTCGGGATCGGTGAGCAGGATGGTATTGCCGTAGCTTTTGGACATCTTGCGGCCGTCGGTGCCGGGGAGCTTGGGCGAAGGGGTGAGCAGGACTTGGGGCTCGGGAAGAACTTCGCAGCCGTCGAGACTGCTCGCCGAAGAGGGTTTGTAGAAATGGTTGAAGCGCCGCGCCACTTCGCGGGTGAGCTCGATGTGCGCCACCTGATCCTGACCCACGGGCACAAATTGCGGCTGATAGAGCAGAATGTCGGCCGCCTGCAGGAGCGGGTAGCCCAAGAAGCCGTAGGTGCTCAGGTCCTTGCCGGTGAGGTTTTCCTGCTGCTCCTTGTAGCTGGGAACGCGCTCCAGCCAGCCGAGAGGAGTGACCATGGAAAGAAGCAAGAATAATTCGGCGTGCTGAGGCACGCGGCTTTGCAGAAACAGGACTGACCTTTCCGGATCGAGCCCCGCGCCGAGGTAGTCCTGGATGACGTCGAGTGTATTCGGCGCCACCATCGAAGTGTCGGCGTAGTCGGTGGTGAGCGCGTGCCAGTCGGCGATGAAGAAGTAGCATTCGTACTGGTCCTGCAATTTGACCCAGTTGGCCAGCGCGCCCATGTAATTGCCCAGGTGGAGCTTGCCGGTGGGGCGCATGCCGCTGAGCACGCGCGGGCGGGACGGTGAAGTTGATTTCTCAGGCATGGTGCGTATCGATTCCGGGATAGTGCTCAAAAATGAGGGCCGCCGGCTTTCCGGGAATAATCGGCCGCAGGGCTGATTTCATTGTAGCGGGACGAGAACGGCAGCGGTCCGGACCTGGATATTCACAGCGACGGCATGGCGGAGAGGAACGCGTAGACCAGCCCCAGAGACGGACCGATCAACAGGCGCAGGATGTATCCGCCGACAAAGATCATGAAGATGTAGCTGACATAGATGGGAATCCGGTCGTAGACCTGCACGGCATTGTAGGGCAGCGCATTGCGGATAAGGCGGCTGCCATCGAGCGGGGGAATGGGGAGCAGGTTGAAGAAGAAGAGCGAGAGGTTGATCTCAATGGCCAGCGCGGCCAGCACCACCACAGCCTGCAAGCCGGAAGGCACGCTCAGCCCGATGTTGCCGGTGAAGGTGGAGAGCACCAGCATGCGGCCATTGGGAACCGCCACGCAGACGACCGCCAGGATCAGGAAGGCCAGGAAGACCAGGGCCAGGTTGGAGGACGGGCCGGCCAGGGTGGTGAGGTTGTCGTCGCGGACGATCTTGCGGAAGTTGCGGGTGATGACCGGGGTGGGCTTGGCCCAGCCTACCAGGAAGCCGCTGAAGAACGTGAAGCCGACAAAAGGGCCGAAGATGATGAGCGCGGGAAAGAGCAGGGTGCCGATGGGGTCCACGTGGTACATGGGGTTGAGGGTGATGCGGCCTTGCAGGCGGGCGGTCTGGTCGCCGAGGCGCGAGGCCATCCAGGCATGGGCGCACTCGTGAACACTGAGCGAAAACAACAGCAGAACGAATTCAAAGACGGCAATGAGAAAGGCGCTGGCCTGCAAGCGGAATCTCCAGAATCCAGGGTCTCCGGCGCGCGTTCCCTGCGCATGGACGTGGAGGGCTGGAAGACTCAGGTTAGCATGGTGCGGGCGGTTCAAATGCGGTCGGTGGGGAAGGTTCCTACCGACTCGCCTGCGGCGACGTTCTGGCCGGCGAGCACGATGGCGTGGCTGGCGATGCGGGCGTTGGCGCCGATGGTGGTGGGCACCAGGCGGACTTTGTCGTAGCTGGCCGGATCGTGGGCGTGGGAGAAGATGCGCGAGAAGGACCCGATAACGGCGTTGTCGCCGATGACGATGCCGCCGCGGTCGTTGAGCAGGGCGCGCTGGCGGATGGTGACGCCGTCGCCGATCGAAAGGTTGTAGCCGTAGGTGAGGTCGACGCCGTGATAGATTTTCACGCCGGCGCCCATGCGGGCGAAGATGTGGCGGCCCAGCATGCAGCGGACGCGCAATCCCAGCCAGTGATTCAGGCCGACCGGCGAGCGGTCGAACATCTGCCAGAACCAGAGCAGCGGCTTGCGCTCGCTGAGGCGTATGCGATCGGCGTCGGCGAAGTGCTCGGCTTCAATGGTCACGTTTTCCGGGTCGAGCGAAAGGCCGACGACGTTGCCGGGCAGCTCCGAAGTCAGGGTGAGATTCAGCTTGCCGCCGTGGGGACGGCCGAGATAGAGCTGGTAAAGCTGGTCGCGCACAATTTCGGCGCGGCGGGCCGGGGCGCTGTGGCGGGTGAATTCGTCGTCGAGAAACGCGATCCAGCGGCGATACACCTCTTCGGCCTCGGGTGCGGGATGTGGAACGCTGTGGTTGGAGTGTGCCATACGCATTGGACGATACAGCAGAAGGGCCGGACGCGGCGAATGGCGCGGATTTGCGGGCAAGTTCGCGGCGAAGCCGGAGCCGGGTCGATAATCATGATCGAAGCAAATACGTGAGCGAGGGGAGGACTTGGGATGCTGTCCATACCAGGGGCGATGCTGTACGCGGACTGGAGCCTGTTTCTGCTGCGCGCAATGGTGGCGGCGGTGTTCGGCACGAGCGGCTTCAACCATCTGAAGTCGCCGCGCCAGCGAGCCGGGAGCCTGGGAATGAGCGTGGGGGTCACGGTGTTTCTGGGCGCGGCGGAGCTGGCTGGTGCGCTTGCGCTGGTGGTGGGTGTGCTGACGCAGTGGGCGGCTCTAGGACTGATCCTGATTATGTTGGGTGCGATCTACATGAAGATTGCCAAGTGGAAGACCGGCTTCTGGGGCGAGAAGTCGTCCGGTTGGCACTATGACCTGCTGTTCGTGGTGATGAACCTGGTGATTCTATGTACGGGTGGAGGACGGATTGCCCTGATGCCGGTGTAGTCTGCAACGGTCAGCGATCAGTGATCAGCGGGCAGCGATTCGGTTTCGCCGCGGATTCCGTTCTTGCCCGAAGCGGCTTGACCTTCTATTCTGTCCCGGCAGCCGCCGGGTGGCGCGATTTGCGATTGTGGCGGCGGAGCGGATTTGAGCGAGGGCGAGACGGAGCGATGGATAAACGGGAGTTTCTGAAGACAACCGGGGCGCTGGTGGCCGGGAGCGTGCTTTCGCGGGTTGCAGTAGGTGAGCTGGCGGCGCAGGACGGAGGCGTGCAGCAGGCTGCGGGGCAGCGCACCAACTGGAGCGGGAACCTGACCTACAGCACCGACCGGCTGCACGTGCCGGCAACGCCGGACGAGGTGCGGCAGGTAGTGAAGAGCTGCGAAAAGCTGCGCGCGCTGGGCTCGCGCCACTCCTTCAATTCGATCGCCGACAGCACCGCGGACCAGGTCTCCCTGGAGCGGCTCAAGGGAATGGCGCTGGACGCAAAGGCGCGCACGGTGACGGTGGATGGCGGCGTGACCTA
Organism: uncultured Acidobacteriaceae bacterium; assembly: GCA_963770555.1. GTDB lineage: Bacteria > Acidobacteriota > Terriglobia > Terriglobales > Acidobacteriaceae > Telmatobacter. The sequence continues at coordinate 417,276 of CAVYQC010000004.1, read as the reverse complement.
CAGCCAGCTTGCGCCGTGGCTCGACGCGAGCGGATACGCGCTGCACAACCTGGCCTCGCTGCCGCACATCACCGTGGCGGGCGCGTGCGCCACGGCCACGCACGGCTCAGGCATTCACAACGGGAACCTGGCTACGGCGGTCGCGGCGATCGAGTTTGTGAACGCCGACGGCGAGTTCATGCGGCTCGCGCGCGAGAAGGACGGCGACAGGTTCCTGGGCGCGGTGGTGGGGCTGGGCGCGGCGGGGGTGGTGACGCGGATGACGCTCGACGTGCAGCCTGCGTACAAGGTGGCGCAATCGGTGTATCAAGATCTCAGCTTCGACCAGCTGGGACCGAACTTCGACGCGATTTTTGCGAGCGGGTACAGCGTGAGCGTGTTTACCGACTGGCAGAAGCACCGGGGAACGCAGTTGTGGATCAAGAAGCGCCTGGGCGCGGGCTACGCAGGCGATTCCATCGAGTGGCCGAAGGAGTTCTACGGGGCCACGCTGGCCAAGGAGAAGCTGCATCCCATCGAGGGCCATCCGGCCGAGAGCTGCACGGATCAACAGGGGATTCCGGGCCCGTGGTATGACCGGCTGCCGCATTTCCGGATCGGCCAGACGCCTTCAAGCGGGCAGGAATTGCAGACCGAGTACCTGGTGCCTTACGAACACGGGTTCGAGGCGGTGCTGGCTGTTGAAAAGCTGCGCGACCGCATCACGCCGCACCTGTTCGTGACCGAGCTGCGCACGATTGCGCCCGATCCTCTGTGGATGAGCACGGCGTATCTAAGGCGGTCGCTGGCGATTCATTTCACGTGGAAACCGGAGTGGCCGGCGGTGCGCGCGCTGCTGCCGCAGATCGAGTCGCAACTGAGCCCGTTTGCGCCGCGGCCGCACTGGGCCAAGCTGTTCACGATGCCCCCGCAGTTGCTGGAAACGCGCTACGTGCGGCTCGCGGATTTCAAGGCTCTGGTGGCCGGGTACGATCCGAAGGGCAAGTTCCGGAACCAGTTCTTGGCGACGAATCTTTACGCTGGGTAAAGGGGCTTCCGACGCGCGGTAGACTAAACTGTTGTATCTTCGCCGCACCGCCCATTGGAGGCAAAAGTGCCGTTTCTGAAGTCCTTGCGCTTAGATGGGCTCCTGTCCTTTCCTCCCGGCACTGAGGCGATACCGCTTACCCCGCTGAATGTCCTGATCGGCCCGAACGGCTCGGGAAAATCCAATCTAATCGAAGGGATCGAATTGCTTCACGCCACGCCGACGGGCTTTGCGAGTGCGATCCGTGAAGGCGGCGGCGTGCGGGAGTGGCTTTGGAAAGGCGACGATGCCAACGGAATTGGCACGATTGAGGCGCACGTTGAAATCTATGGCGTTGCCCAGCGCTCGCCTGTGTACGGGGGGATGGAGCCTATTGAATCCTCGGCCCTCCGCTACAGAGTTTCCTTCGCTGCGTCAGGCCAGCGTGTTGAGATCACAGACGAGATAATTGATGATGCTTCTGCGACCTATGAGAGTCTCAGCGATGGGGCCTCCTTCTTTTATTATCGCTATAGAAACGGCGACGCAATCGTTAGTCCAGTAAAGGCAGCAGGGAAGCTTTACCAGCCACAACTGAAAGTCAGAGAGCAAAGGCGACTCGATGCCAAGGGGCTTGAATTTGACGAGTCTGTATTGTCGCAGCTCATGGACGCGTCCGCCTATCCGGAGCTAACTGAGCTAGGACGTGAGTTTGAGCGGATTCAGGTTTTCCGAGAATGGCGCTTTGGGCGCGATGTCGAAGTTCGCAGGCCTCAGCCAGCAGATTTGCCAGCCGATGCCCTCTCGCATGACGCGCGCAACTTAGGCCTGATCCTCAACCGGTTAGAGCACTCCGGCGCATGGTCGGAATTCAATGGCTATTTGAAGAGATTCCTGCCTCGATTCGATCGATTCAGCACCCGAATCGAAGGCGGAACGGTGCAGTTCTATCTTCACGAGAATGGACTGAAAATGCCCGTGCCCGCAACGCGGCTCTCGGACGGGACAATCCGCTTTATGGCGATTCTGGCGCAGTTGCTTTCTCCAACGGCTCCTCCTTTGATCTGTATGGAAGAACCTGAACTCGGCTTGCATCCCGATGCAATCGCATTGCTCGCGGGCCTGCTGCAGGAAGCCTCTGCAAGGACACAATTGATCGTCACTACGCACTCGGATACGCTGGTCTCCGCCCTGACCGAGGTTGCCGACTCGGTGCTAGTTTGCGAATACCGGGCGGGCACGGTGCTCAAGAGAGTTGAATCGGAAAAGCTCCGCTTCTGGTTGGATAAGTATCGGCTTGGAGAGATTTGGCGCATCGGCGAAATCGGGGGGAATCTGTGACCGAAATTGCTGTGTATGTTAAGGGCGGCGGAAACAGCAAAGAGTCGAAAGCAGAATTGAGGCGTGGATTCGACGCTCTGTTCACAGGCGAAAAGGAAAGGGCCAGCAATAAGCGCCTGAGCCTGATCTTCATTTGCTGTGGCGGACGGCAAGATGCATATGAAGCCTTTCAGAATGCAATGCATGTAAATCGCGAGAGGGTTAACGCGCTGCTCGTGGATTCGGAATCTCCAATTGATCCTGTTCCCGCGGATCGGACGCAAGACGCGCTCATTCGTGTGGCGCATCTCCGACGAAAAGATGGGAGCGGCGGCCGGGAGCAAGGAGACGGCTGGACGCTTTCCGATGATCTGGCTGCGCGCATTCATTTGATGGTGCAATGCATGGAAGCATGGGTCGTTGCCGATCCAGATGCGTTGGAAAGCTTTTATAAAAAGAATTTCAAGAAGGATAGACTTCCCAAGCGCGACAATCTCGAAGAAGAGTCCAAGGCCGACATATACGCAAAGCTCGAAAGGGCCACAGCGGGTACGCAGAAGGGCGAATACGGAAAAATCAAACACGCCAGCATACTTCTGCAGAGGATTCGCCCGGATGAGGTCGCCCAGAGATGTCCCCGCTTCAAAATCTTTCGCGACTGGCTCAGCGAAGCCATCGATATGCGGTCAGCCTAGCCTTTGCGGCGGTAGAGGATCTGGAAGTCGAATCCGGGGTTGGGCGGGAAAAGACCGGCTACGTGGCGCAGCCGCTCGGCGAGAGCCGGCGCGGCCAGCAGCGGGTACTCGCGCTCACGCAGGTCGTGGTAGTCGAAGTCCACGGCCATGGAAAGCATGTAAATCGCCAGCGCGTCAGAAAACGACGATTCGAAGAAAGTGTTGCGGGCGCGCTCGTCGATGGTTTTCTGGTTGGCGCGGCCATCGCGCATCCCGCTTTCCTGGGCGCGGCGGCGCGCTTCCCAGGCATCCTGGCTGGTTTCGCCGCGCACCTGCGCCTCGGCCTGCGACCAGGCCAGCGAAGCGTAGCTCTCCGGCACGCCCGCCACCTCAACAAAGTTGTGGGCCACGTTGATGAAGAACTCGAAGGCCAGGCCGAAGCGGTCTTCAACCAGTCGCGTGGAGATGAACACGGCCTCGGTCGAGCCGAAGTCGGCGTTGCGATGGCAGACGGCGCGATCGCCCAGATCGACGCTGTAGGCGGGCGCGATGAGGGTTTCGCCGGTGTCGGCAATGGCCAGCGGAACAAAATAATAGGCACGCTGGTTCAGCGCGGCGGAGAGCGCGTTGGGCACGGCGCCCACCAGGCGCTCGAGATCCGCTTCCGCGACCCGGGTCTCGCCCCAGGCGGCGTAACGAATGCCGTTTGAAGCCTGGATTACGGCCACTTGCGTGGCGACCTTTTCCGCATGCCACAGGTCGATTTGGGCGCTGCTGGCCATCAAGGTTTATTCTAGTCGAGAGAGCCTGGGAGAGATGATGCAAAGGGTTGAAAGCGGGCGCGGAGGCGGAAGAGTTTTGGGAATTCCTCTGGAGGGCTTCAGCCTGTTCCAGAGCCTGCTGCTGTCGTTTGCAGCGGCGTTCCTGACCTTTTTCGCGACCACCTTTCTGGCCATCGTTTCGCTGCTGGTATGGAACCTGCTGGGCAGCCACTCAGTGAACTTCGCCGATACCTACCTCTATGTGGGGTTTCCGGCCGGGGTTCTGGCGCTGGTTGTGGCGCTGCCGTTTTTCGGCACGCTGTGGATAAGGGCGAAGCTGCGCAATGCGCGTTGAATTTCGGCCGGCGCCGCAGTCGCAGGAAACAGGCACAAACTAAAATGCGGCCGTTCCGTTGCCGGGAAGGCCGCATTTTTCGTTGGAAGCCAAGCGTTGCCTGGTAGAGATCAGAGGCCGGCGGGCTTGGGATTTTTGCGGTCGAACTTGGCCACTTGAATCTTGCGGGCCAGGCCGAGCTTGGAGAGAATCCAGATGCCGTAGAAGTTGGGATCGATCTCGTACCAGCGCAGGCCGTGGCGGGCAGAGACGGGGTGGGCGTGGTGGTTGTTGTGCCAGCCTTCGCCGCCGGTGAGCAGCGCGACCCAGAAGCTGTTGCGGGAGTCGTCGCGGGTTTCAAAGCGCCGCTTGCCCCACATGTGGGTGGCGGAGTTGACCAGCCAGGTGGCGTGCAGGCCGAGCGTGACGCGCAGCAGAACGCCCCACAGAACCATGGCGATGCCGTTGACGAAGCCGCCCCACAACCATCCGCCGCCGAACAGGAGCACGCCGCTGGCCACGATGGGAAGCCAATGATATTTGCTCAGCCAGACGTGAAAGCGGTCGCGACCGAGGTCGGGCGAGTAGCGCAGCAGCGCCTCAGCCTGCGAGTGCATGGCCTCACCGAAGAGCAGCCAGCCGGCGTGCGCCCACCATCCGCCTTCGCGGGGGGTGTGCGGATCGCCTTCGCGGTCGCTGAGCTGATGGTGAACACGGTGCGTGGAGACCCAGAAGATGGGCCCGCCCTCGAGCGAGAGCGTGGCGCAGACGCTCATGATGTATTCCAGCCACTTGGGCACGTAGTAGCCGCGGTGGGTGAGCAGACGGTGATAGCACATGCCGATGCCGACGTTGATGGCCAGCACGTAGAGGATGGCCATGACCAGAAAGCGTTGCCAATTGAAGAAGAATAGAGCGGCCAGCGCACCGATGTGGAACACGACGATGGTCCCCATGGTAAGCCAGTTGATGCCCTCGCGCATGGTGGCGGCGCGTCCCATGCGGACCTGCGTCCGCGCGGAGACGGAGTGGGCTGTACGGGCAGCGGCGGCTTCCTCGGCTGGAGTTTCAATTGCAATTTCAGGGAGTGGCGAGGTCAGAACGGATGCCATGCGATCGGGATTCCTTGGAAGTGTCGACGGGCCCACTTATACGCCAATTGTATAGGAGAGACCGCGATCTTCAAGGCAGGCGCAAGCAGATCGCAACAAAAGTTGTAAGGATTTTTCCCAATATGATCAATTTTGACCACTCGGCGGGATTCGCGGCTGCCGGCCGCGATGCTGGTCGGCGTGCCGGACTTTGCGATTTTTGCTGCAAACGCGGTGCGCTTCGCCCGCCGCAGGCTCTGCGGGCTTACTGGCTGCTGGCGGTGGTGATCGAGTCGCCGCCGGAGACAAAGAGCCTGGTGGCCTGGCCGCGCAGCACGCGGTAGAGAGCAAACTGGCGTTGGGTTGCGCCACGCAGCTCGAAGAGCAGTTCGCCGCGGTTGTCGGCCATGGCGTCCACCGCGTCCACCAGCCGCATGCGCGGCGCGTCGTCGAGATGGGCGGCATCGGTGACGTTCTTGAGCAACACGGCCAGGTTGCCGTAGAGGTCGGGCTGGGCCACCAGGGTGACAAACTTCTCCTGCGCGCCGGCGCCGGCGGTGTGCGCGGAAAGCACCATGGTGGCGCCGGAGCCGTAAGCCAGCTCGAACACGCGGAACTGCTCGTCGAGCAGCGGCGCGGGCGCAGGCGGAGGCAGAGTGAGCCGGGTCTTGTGGGTGGCCGTGGTCTTTTTCGGCGCGGGCCTGGCCGGAGCCGGCGGCGGATTGAGGCCCAGTGCGGTGCGGGCCATGTCTTCAAGATTGGCTTTGTATTTGGTTTCGTCGGCCGGGTTGGCCCAGGAAAAACTCCACACATGCTCGGGCGTATCTTTGGGGTCGGAGACGGCTACGGCCTGCTGCAGGTCGGGGGGCAGCCCCATCAGGCTGGGCAGCGCGGTAGGGCCGGTGTCGGCAGGACCGCTGTTGGAAGATTTGCCGCGAATGAGGCGCGGGCGATCGGGGTCCGACACGTCGGGCAGCGAGGAGACGGAGCCTTCGTCCTCTTCATTCTTGCTTTCGAGCTTGGGCGCGCCGGAGGCGTTGCCGCCGCTCGAAGAGCCGTTGCCGGCGCTGTCGCCGGTGCTCCTGTGCAGGGTGGGACGGTCGGGGTCGGGAGGAGGTCCGGAGCCGGCGCCGGAGGAATCCGTGCTTGGGGAGTTTGAGTCGCCGGAGCTTCCGCTGTCAGCAGAACGATGGAGGGTGGGACGGTCGGGATCGGGAGGCGGGCCTTGACTGCCCGATCCCGAGCCGCCGCTGCCCGATTTGTCGTCGGCGTGGGCCTTGCGATGCAGGACGGGCTCGTCGCTGGCCGCGTCGTCGTCGTCTTTCCAGGATTGAGCGCTGGCCAATTGCGCGGGCTTGGGGCCGGGCAGCGACTTCCACTTTCCGTGGCCCACCCACGAGCCCTGCTCCTGCGCGGCGCTCTCAATGACGAACAGGCCCACATTCCTGCCGTTCTGCTTGAGCTGGTACTCGACCTCGCCTTCCAGGGCCAGCGGCTCGGGTTGGGCCATGTAGATGCCGCCGTCCTGGAGCTCCTGGCCGTCGAAGACGCTGACGGGAATGATGCGGCTGGCCTTGGGATGCTGCTCGTCGCCGGTCCACTCGAGCACGGCGACGGCGCGCAGCTCGGGAGTGTCCTTGGACTTTGTGACCTGGCCGGGGTACTGGGCGGATGCGGGCAGAGCGCAGGCGAACGCGACGGCCAGAGCAAAGGCGGGGGCAGGCAAAAGATTTCCGCGGAGATTTTTCATCCACGATGACATGGGCCGCTTCCCTCGTAAATAATGAGACCGGAGGGCGGAGCCGCCGTCGAGAGGGTCCCGGATTGAGCGCTGGTTGTGAATCTGTGTTCCCTCAAGGGCTGAAGCCCCAGGTTGATTTTGTTCTGTTTGCGGCACGCGACCCGGCCCAGAAGACGCCCCGGTGCCCCGGTCGTGCCCCGATACAAAGCGCTTCTGGACTGCGAAATTTTTCGCAGTCGCAAGAGCCCGTAGTTTTCGAAGCCTCCTATTCGATTGGAGCTGCGCCGGCTGAAAATTCAATCCGTCCGCCGGTTCCGGTCGATCATCCCATTTGCGAGGATATTCCCGATGGAACTCAATGAGAAAGTGGCCGACTTCACCCTCCAGACCGACGAAGAGAAAACTGTAAGCCTGTCCGATTATGCCGGAAAACCGGTGATCCTGTTCTTTTATCCGCGGGCCGATACGCCCGGCTGCACGATCGAGGCCTGCGGCTTCCGCGATACCTTCAAGAAGCTGCAGGCAGCCGGGGCGGTGGTTTTGGGCATCAGCCGTGATACGCCCAGGGACCAGGCCAAATTCAAGGCCAAATACGATCTGCCCTACACCCTCCTTGCTGATGTAGACGAGAAAGTGTGCAATCAGTTTGGGGTGATGAAGGAAAAGAACATGTATGGGAAGAAAGTGTGGGGCATTGAGCGGACCACGTTTGTGATCGGTCCGGACCGGACGCTGCTTCATGTCTTTCCGAAGGTTACGCCGGAGGGGCACGCGGAGGCGGTGCTCGAGTTGATCAAGGAATGGAACAAAGAGCACAAGAAATGAGGCCTGTTCCCGGCTCCGGCGATGGAAGTGGCGCGGGAGTCCATCCTGGCCGCAATGACAAAAGCGCGGCGCCCAGAGGGCTCCCAGGTGGGCACCCGCTTCCGGTCTTGACTCGGCTGCCGGGAAGGCTGCTGGAGCGGGGTTTCTTTGAGGCGTCGCCGGAGCAGGTGGCTCCCCAGCTGCTGGGCAAGGTGCTGGCGCACCGGACGCGCGCGGGCTGGCTGGCGGGGAGGATCGTGGAAACGGAGGCTTATCTGGGACCGCACCACGAGCCGCCCGACCCGGCGGCGCACGCGCACTGCGGACCCACGCCGCGGAATGAAGTTCTGTTTGGACCGGCGGGGCACGCCTATGTTTACGCGATCTACGGCCGGTATTTCTGCATGAACGTCTCCTGCGAGACCGAGGGCCGCGCCGGCTGCGTGCTGTTGCGGGCGCTGGAGCCGGTGGCCGGAGTGGAGCAGATGGCCGAGAACCGCGGGCTTGCCGCCGGCGGCCGAGCGCGCGAGCTTGCCTCCGGGCCCAGCCGGCTGTGCCAGGCGATGGGGCTCAAGCGGGGCACGCACAATGGCCTGGACCTGGTCGATTCCGGCTCGACGCTGCAGGTGCGCGACGATGGATTCGAAGTGGGAACGGTGCTGGTAACGCCCAGGATCGGCATTAACGCGGCCAATGGCGCCGTGGATTGGCCGCTGCGCTTCGCTGTTCGGGAACACCCCTGCGTCTCCGGGCCGAGGAGCTTGAGGGGGAGATTTGCAGGGAGTTTCACCGGCAAGCGCATCTTTCTCAAGTAGAATTTCGTCCATCGGAAGAAGTCATCTCAAGTACCCGCGAGGAGCCCCGCACGTGAAAAAGCCTTCCCTTGTTCCTGCCGCCGCGATCGCGTTGTCGATTGCGGTTGTCTTTGCCTCCGCCACCGCTGCCCAGGCGCCGCCCGCGGCGGGGAGTCCTCCGCCGGAGGGTGCAAGCCACGCGCCACGCAATTATCCCGCGCCCACCAACCTGAAGGTTCTGCCCAAGGACCTGACCGGGAAGCAGGTGCACGAAATCATGGAGGGCTGGGCCGGGGACCTGGGCGTGCATTGCGACAATTGCCATGCGGCCGACCCCAAAAACATCGGTCCCAACGGGAAGCCTCGGCTCAACTTCGCCGACGACTCGAAGGACGAGAAGCAGATGGCGCGGATCATGTACACCATGATGGAGACGGACAAGAAGGACTACGTGGCCAAGGTGGCGGCCATGGACAAAATGGATGAGCCCGCCGCGCCGCTCACCTGCGGGACCTGCCATCGCGGGCATCAGGATCCGGAGAAGTTCACGCCGGCTCCCGAGCACGGGCCGTTGGGGATGCCGGGAAATATGCCGGGGATGCAACATTGAAGCTGGTGCCGGCCCACAGGGGTCGGTGGTGAGTGGAGAGGCGGCCGATCCAACTTCGTGCTATCCCAGGTCCCAGACCACCCCAGCGACGAAGACCTGTCGCTGGGGACCCCGGAGAATTGGGACCTGCGGCGCCCAGCTCTATCCTTGCTAGGCGACGATTCAGCGCAAATCTTTTTTCCTCACTGGCTAGTTTTGCGGGCGGCGGGTGCGGGCCAGGAAGCGCGCGCTGAGGGCGGCGCCGGCTACGGCAAAGACGAGCAGCGCTGCGGCGATGAAGCCCAGCGCGCCCACGATCACTCCGGCGCGGCCTTCGGGCGAAAGCGCCCAGCTTCGCGTGAGTGTGATGGTCTGGGGATCGACGCCCATCGAAGCCCATTGCTGGGGCATCTGCTGATTGATGAGCGTATTCCAGTAATCGTCGAAGAGCTTTCCGGAGTGGAACCAGTAACGCCCGGCATAGAGCGTGAAGCCTGAAGCCGCCGCTGCGGTCCATCCGCCCAGGACGCCGGTGACCAGGCCGATGCGTGCGCCGGCGCCGATGGTGATCCACGCGGGGCGGCGGTTGCGCATGTAGAGGGCCACCACCCAGGCGCCGGTGGCGGACATGATGAGCAGTGCGAGAATGTTGACGGGCGAGAGCATGGAGCAAAGAATTCCCGCGGGAACGGCGAGCATGAGCGCAAAGCGCAAGGCCGGCTTCCAGTCGATGCTGCCCGCGTCGCGAACGGTCTCGTTCCAGCGTTCCGGCTGGCCCTGCCCGGCAGAATTCTCAGCCGAGTAGACAAGCTGCGGCAGACCGCAGACCGGGCAGTAGCAGTTCTCCGCCTGGACGGTCTGCTGGCAGCGGGTGCAGGTGATCTCCATACATCTAAGAGCCTATAGCATCCGGCTGAAGGCGTGCGCGGAAAGCGCCCGGACGAGAAGGGAAATTGCGCCGCGAAACCGCTCAAGCCTTGGATCGTTCCCTGTGGCGCAGTTTCGCATCCTGCCGGATCTTGAGAAGGGTGGGCAGAAACACGTGGTCGCGCTGCAGGCAGGCGCGGCAGCGCACCGGGAAACGGAGAAACGCGAGGAAGCGAAGATCCTCGCTGCGAAAGTGGGAGAGGCGAAACTTCGTGGACCCGCACATGTGGCAGTGGAGCGGCACCGGTCATTCTCCGGGGACGAGCTACGAAAGTTCTCCTATTATAGGAGGATTACGTTCGGATAAACGTTGGTTATCTTAGAAGCGGAATCTTAGGTACTTGAGTTACTTACCGAGCGGATACTCGGAGGAATGGGAGGGTGATCCCACGAAGTGGGAGGCGCGGGCCTGGAGGCCCGCGCTACAGCCGGTCAGGAGGGAGACCGGCGCTACCTTCGCGTTGCCGCTGGGACTGAAGTACCGGCCTACGGCTCAGGAAGGTTGAGACGGGCGGCTACGATGGCTTCAGCAGCCGCGACCGCCTGCTCCAGGGTCATGTCGGTCGAATCGAGGAGGACGGCGTCGGGGGCGGGCTTGAGGGGCGAATCGGCGCGGTTGCGGTCGCGCTCGTCGCGGGCGCGCAGATCGCGGATGACTTCTTCGGGCTGGACGACGGGGGTTCGGCCAGCCTGGCCGAGCTGATCGAAGCGGCGCTGTCCGCGGACTTCAGGAGCCGCGTCGAGGAAGATCTTCACCTCGGCCTGTGGAAAGACCACGGTGCCGATGTCGCGGCCCTCCATGACCACGCCGCCGGCGGCTCCCAACTGCTGCTGGAGGCGGACCATCCAGGCGCGGATAGCGGGAAAGACGCTGACCCGCGAGGCGGCTTCGGTGACGGTCTGGTTGCGGATGAGTCCGGTTACGTCCTCGCCGTCGAGAAGGACGCGATTCTCGTCGCCGCCGGGTTCGAGACGGACGGTGGTTTCGGCGGCCAGTCTCTCCAGGCCTGAGCTCTGGTCCAAAGGGAATGCCGCGCGCAGCGCCTTGAGGGCGAAGGCGCGGTACATGGCTCCGGTTTCAAGGTTCAACAGGCCGAAATGCCGGGCCAGGTGGCGGGCAATGGTACTCTTGCCCGCACCGGCAGGTCCGTCGATGGCGATGATGACGTTGCGGCCGGGCTGAACGGAGCGGATGCGGCTTTCTTCCCCACTCATCCGCGCTTCTTGTTCCTTGGCTTGGATGGAGCGGTGAAGCCGTAGCGCTTGCTGTTGCCGGCCTTGGCGCCGGCCGTCAAAGCCGGTTTGCGCTGGCCGCGGGAGGAGCGGGCGTCGGTACGCAGATCGGCGCGGCGCGTTTCCGTGCGGCGCGTTTCGGTACGGCGCGTTTCAGGGCGCACATCTTTTCGCGAGGAGGCGCCGCGCGCGTTTACGCCGGGCTTGACGGAGGCTTTGCCGTTGGCGCCGTGGCGGTTACTGTTCGGCGCATGGCCGTTGCCGTTCGAAGCGTGGCCATTGCCATTGGCGGCGTGGCCATTGTGCTTGGCCCGGATGGCGGCGGAAGTCTTTACCTTGCGCACGGCGGAGACGCCGTTTGCGGGGCGGGCCGGATGGGCATTGGGGCGAACGCCGGATCGGCCGTTGCCGTTGCCGTTCGAATGTGCGCCATTCGCCGAGGTCGCGCCGGGGTGCGCGCCGTTGTGGTTGGCCTTGCCGGACGGGCTGGGCGTCCAGCGCGCGCCGGAGGCGTGGCGCAAACCGTTTGCCGAACGCGCCGCGGAACTACGGGCATCGCGGCCGGGACGGCGGGCGGGACGATTGCCCGCGGACGATTGCGCCGGCTTGCGGTCGCGGGAGTGAGCGGCGGGACGGCTGAAATGCGGCCGCGCCGCGGCAGGCTTGGCGGTAGCGGCAGGCAAGTGCGGGGCAGGAATCCGCGGAGCGTGGGTTTCGGCGGAGATGCGTGAGGCCGCCGGAGCCGGAATCGGAGCCGGAATCGGGTTGGGCGCGGCCACGGGCGCCGGCGCATGGGCCGCCAATCCCCTGAAATCGTCGTCGAAGCCGTGCGCGTGCGAAAGGTAGGGCGAAGCCGCGATGGACGAGCTGGCGTAGACGGTGGGCGCTACGGTGAAGTCGGGCAGCGTTCCGGCTACGTAAAACTGCGGCGCATGGCCCAGCGAGATGGTATGCACCTGGCGCGTGGCCACCAGGCCGCGCAGGACTTCGCGAACTTTGCTGCGCGCGGTGAGCGGGGCGAGAAAGAGCTCGACTTCTTCCATGCCCGCGGCGATGACCGCCTGCAGATAAATGGAGGCGAGCACGGAGATGGCGGTGACCTGAGAGGTGGACGCGCCCTCGGCAATGGCCTTCTGGAAGCGCGTGCGCAGCAGTTGCCACTGCGCGGGACGGCCGGGAGCCGCGACCACGGGGATGATGCGCAACTGCTGCCACAGCTCAGTGATGGCGCGAAGAACGGCGGACTCAGTCACCTCGCGGCCGAGTGCCTGCTTCAATTGCGGAATGGTGGCGTCGCCCGCCTCGAGCAGCTTGTAGGCCTGGATGGCGAGCGGAGAAACCTGCCGGGAACCGGTGAGTTGCGGGCTGCGCCGCCAGTCGCGGTCGCCGCGCAGGGCATAAACATAGGGCAAGACCCAGGCGGCCACGACAAAGTCAGGCTGTTCGCCGGGCTGGCCCAGCAGATTGAGGCGAACCGCGACCCCATCGGTCTCGAGACGCACCAGCAGCTCTTCTGCAAAGGCGGTCTGTTTGGCGTCAGGGGTTGGGTTGCGGCGGCCTGCGATGGCTTCAACGAACGACGGCGCGACGCCGGCGAAGAACTGGCGGCGCGGCAGGAAGAGACAAAGCCCCGTCTCCTCAATCCAGGTGCGGGCATCCTCCAATGTGAGTGCCCCATTTCCATTCAGGCGCATCCGTTCGGCGCGCGATGCTTCCAATTGCTCGGCTGTCAAAGAAAAACCTCACTTCCAGGCTGGCGATTCGGCGTAACCCACGAGATTCTGCGTCCTGGTCTGGCAGATGCAAGGCCGGCGCACGACTTGCCCCGCGGACCTGAAAACGACCGCGGAGTCCATCCTGAGTGGTTTGCGTCGGCTGAAGACTGCATTCCGGGATACGCGTCCCCGGTCTTGCCTTTAGCGCCCGGCTACCCCGCTCCTGGGAGCTGGGGCGGCCACCTTCCAGAGTTCTAAATCCGGTGGAAGGCCCGCTGGATCTCTCTCCAAGAATACAGCAAAGCTATTGGACGTCCATGCGGGCAACTGGTTGGATGACTGGTTTTTCCAAGTTCCAACAATAGCCACTCTATACGTGTCGGGTCAAGAGGAGTGTTTACTTTGATGGCGGAATGGCAGGCGATGGAGGCGGCGATGCGCGCGCGCAGGGCCGTAAGATCCTCATTTCGCGTGGGTTCGTCGGAGTCTGCGGAAGACTGCTCGATGACCTCGCCGAGCATTCGCTCGAGAGCGGCTCCTTCCAGGCCCACGGGCGCGGCTTTGACGGCCAAAGTCTGGGCGCCAAAGGGCTCAACCTCGAAGCCGTTGCGCTCCAGCTCGTCGGCGATGCGCGCAAATATAACCATTTGCTGGGGTTTGAGTTCGACGAGGAGGGGCATGAGCAGGCGCTGGCGCTGCACATTCTCCACCTGGCGGTCACGCAGAATTTTTTCAAAAAGAATCCGTTCGTGGGCCACGTGCTGGTCGATAATCCACAGGCCGTCAGCGCCGGAGGCCAAAATAAACGATTCCCGCAACTGGGCGAGCGGCTTGAGAGAGCCCAGTTGGTTGAGGTTGGCGGCGGCCTGCTCGGCTTCAATGACGGCAGTTGCAGCAGCCGGGTCGGGCAGGGCCGGACGGGAGCTGCCGGGAGCGGGGCTGCAGTCTGTGGCGTCCGGCGGCTCGAAAAGGGCTGCGGCAGCTTCGCCCCAGGCCTGGCGGTCGAAGCTGCCAGGATCGAAGACCGGGTGGACTGGCGCGGCCGGATTTCCGGCGCCGGCATCGAAAAAGGGCAGGTTGCCGGGAACGGGCGAAGGCAGGCGCGGAGTGAGATGAAACGGCTCGGCTTCAGCCTGGGCGGCCTGCTCGGGCAGCGGATCGGAATCCGGCAAGGGTGGGCGCGGGCCGTCAGCGGGCGCGCCGGGCAGCGGAGACGCAGGCGGCGGCATGAGAGACGGGCTGGCGGTGGGCTGGGAGTCCAGTGCGGCGAGAAATCCGGCCGCCGGTCGGGCCTTGATGAGCGCGGTGCGCAGGCTGTCGCGGACGAAGTCGTGGACCGAAGTCTGCTGGCGGAAGCGGACTTCGGTTTTGGCCGGGTGCACGTTGACGTCGACTTCTTCGGGCGGCATTTCAAGGAACAGGAGCACCACCGGAAAGCTGGTGGGTGGAATCACGTTCCGGTAGGCTTCAGTGATTGCGTGCAACAACAGACGGTCGCGGATAAGACGCTTGTTGACAAAGATATAAATTGAATTGCGGTTGAGCTTCTGCAGCTCCGGCCGGGAGTAGAAGCCGGTGAGGCGGAGGATGCCGGGAGCGCGCGCGGGCTGATCGGGATCTTTCTTCCAGGGCGGCGGCTCGGGCAGCCCGCCGTGAGCCAGGACGGTTTCCGCGGCCACGGGCAGGAGCTGGGCCAGGGTGTCTTTGCCGAAGAGCTGATAGATGCGCTCGGCGGTGCGGGCGACGGGCGGCGCGGCAACCAGCGTATGGGAGGCCGAGAGCAGCTCGAAGTGTTTTTCAGGATGGGCAAGCGCATAGTGGGTGACCAGCGCGGTCACGTGAGCCAGCTCAGTGGATTCGGCGCGCAGGAATTTACGCCGCGCCGGGGTGTTGAAGAAGAGATCGGCGACGGCGAGGGTGGTTCCGCGAGGCAGTGCGGCGTCGTCGACGTGGAGGATTTTGCCGCCGGCAATCTCGATCTTCGTCCCGAGCGGGTTGGTTCCGGCCGCGGCTTCTTCTCCGGTTGCGGTTTCGAGGGTGACGCGGGCCACCGAGGCGATGGAGGGCAATGCCTCGCCGCGAAAGCCGAGCGTGGCGATGGAGAGCAGATCGTCGACGGAGCGCAGCTTGGAGGTGGCATGGCGCTCGAAGGCCAGCAGCGCGTCGTCGCGATTCATGCCCTGGCCGTCGTCGGAGACGCGGATCAACCGCCGTCCGCCGGCTTCGACCTCGACGCGAATCCGGCTTGCTCCGGCATCGAGCGCGTTCTCGAGCAGCTCCTTCACCACCGAGGCCGGGCGGTCGACTACCTCGCCCGCGGCAATCTGGTTGGCCACCTGGTCGGAGAGAATGCGGATGCGGCCCATAAGAATTCAGGGTAACGCACGACGGGGATCAGGGATCAGGGATCAGGGATCAGGGATCAGGGAATAGGGAATAGGGAATAGGGAATAAGGGATAAGCGCTCTATGGAGGTTCGTGCTGTCCCACCCTTTTGCCCCAAAAACCGGCGAAAGGATGGGGCACGGAAGTTTTGTGGCTTGGCGGATCTCCATTCAGCTCTTAATGGGTGAGGGTGATGGTGACGCTGGCTGAGCCGGACGCGTAGTTCGTGCCTCCGGCGTAATTGGCCGTGATGGTGTCGCTGCCGGCGGGCAGGCTGCTGGTGGTGTAGCTGGCCCGGCCACTCGAGTTGACCGGGATGGCGGCCAGCAGCGTGGAGCCCAGATAGAAGGAGACCGCGCCATTGCCGTTGGGCGGGGCGGCGCTCCACGAGGAGACCGCGGCCGAGAAGGTGATGCTGGTTCCCGCCTTCGTGTACCAGGTGGAGGGTGTGAGCGAGACGTTGACGGGCGCCGGGGTGACGGTGAAGTTCTCAGTCTGCGTGGGCGCGGCGGCGTAGTTGGTCTGCTGGGCGTAGGCAATGACGACGGAGTGACTGCCGGCCGGCGGCAGTGCGATGGTGAATTGCGCATTGCCGCTCGATAGCGCCACGGCGACCGGCGCGCCGCCATCGAAGCTATAGGTAATGGAGCCCGTGGCCGCGCCGGCGTTCGAGCTCAGGTTGACCGTGCACTGATAGTTCGCGCCGTAGGGGAAGTTCGCGTTCCAGCAGGAGACCGACATCTTGACCGGCACCGGGCTGACGGTGAGCACGGTGGGCGCGGAGGTTCCGGGTGGATTGTTCCTGTCGCCGGAGTAGACGGCGTTGATGGAGTGCGCGCCGGCGCTCAATCCGGGCGAGATGTACCAGTACGCGCATCCGTTGCCGCCCAGCGTAAGCGTAGTGAGCCGGGTTGCGCCATCGTAAATCTGAATGGTGCCGGTGGGCGTGGCTTTGGTTGCGCCGGCCACGCAGACGGTGACGTTGGCCGCGCCGGGATAGACCAGTTGCGTGCTCGAGAACTGGAGGGTGATGGATGCGTCGTAGACGTTGAGCGAGAGGCTGGCGGAAGAGCCGAAATGGTTGGCGTCGCCCTGGTATTGCGCGGCGATGGTGAAGGTGCCGGAGGCGGACGGAACGAAGGAACAGGTGGCCACGCCGGATGCGCTGAGGGTCGAAGTGCACAATGTGGTTGCGCCGGAGGTGAAGACGACGCTGCCGGTGGGCTCTCCTGCGCCGGTGACGGTCGCCGTGAGCAGATCGGTCTTGCCTTGGACAGCGGGGTTGGAGCCGACAGTGAGCGCGACGGACGAGGGCGCTTTTGCGACGGTGAAGTTTTGCGCGGCCGTGGAAGAGGACGCGTAGCCGTTGCTGCTGGTGAAGGCGGCCGAAAGCGTGTGCGTGCCGGCGTTGAGGCCGGTGACGATGGCCGATGCCGCGCCGCCGGCGACGGTCGCGTTGTACGTGGAGCCATCCACGGTGAAGACGACCGTGCCCGTAGGTGCGACCGTGGAACCGGAGACGGTGGCGCTGACAGTGATTGCCTGACCGTAAATGGGCAAGGCGGGCGAGAGGACGCCGAGCGCGATCGAGGATGCGGGCGGAGCAGCCGGGCCGGTGAGCGTAAGCTGGACGGCCGGCGGCGTGGACAGGGTTGCATTGGCGAGGTTGCCGTTGAAGGTCGCGGTGTCAGTGGTGGTGAGGAAGGTTGTGGGCGTGTACGCGGCGGTAAGCGCGCAGACGCCGCCAACGGCCAGGGTTCCGGAGCCGCCGCTCGCAAGAGCACAATCGGTGGATGCCGTAGGGGTGAGCGAGTAATCGGAGCTGTCGGTCTGGGCGATCGAGGTTGCGTTGTAGGCCTGGTTGCCGGATTCGAGCAGGCTGACGGTCGCGGGCGGCGCGGATGCGGCGAACTGCACGGAACCCTGGGTGCGGGCGAGCATGAGCACGGCGCCGGCTGAGCCGGTGTAGAGATTGCCGGCTGAATCGACAGCCAGTGCCGCGGGCGCCAGAGCGGCGACGGTGAAGGGCGCGCTGTTGCCGCTGGCCGGGACGGCGAGAATGGAAGCCGCGTCTGCAATAAGCAGGTTGCCGGCTGCATCGGTGAGCGCGGCGGAGGGTGCGACGGCAGGCGTGGCGACCGTGGCGCGGATCCCGCTCTCGAGGTTGAAGCGATAAATGGCAGGCGCGCCGGGGTCGGCGACCAGCAGGTTGCCTTGGGGATCGATGGCCAGACCGGCGGGTGAAACGAGCGCGCCGAGGGCGAGCGTTTGCTTTGCGCCGGTGATGGGGCTGATCTGATAAACGGCCTGCGCGGAGGAATCGGAGACGTAGAGATTGTTGAGCGCGTCGACGGCGAGGCCGGCGGGGGTGGTGAAGGTGAAAGGCAGCGCCGCGGCAGCGCCGGAGGGCGAGATGGCGGTGACGGTTCCGGCGGATGTGTCGGCGACATAGGCGTAGCCGCGCGCATCGACCGCGACCGCGCCCGGCGCGGCGAGCGTGGCCAAGGCGGTTCCGGTGGCGCTGCTGCCCTGGGCTACGGAAGACGCGGCGTAGCGGAACAATTGCTTGCTGTTGGAGTCCGACACGTAAATGTTACCCGCGTTGTCAGTGGCCAGGCCTGCGACCTGAAGATTCGATCCGAACGTGAGCCGGCGGGCGGGATCGAGCGTTGCGCCCGCGCCCAGGCCGGTTCCGCTGAGAGCCAGGTTGGCGGTGTTGCCCGCGGAGCTGTTGACGGCGAGCGGCGTGGAGCGCGCTCCGGGAACGGCGGGCGTGAAGCCGGATGAGAGCAGGCAGTCGGCGGTGGTATCGGAGTTGACGGTGCAGGCCGGCGCGGTGAGCGACCACTCGCTGGACGAATACGCCAGGCCGTTGGCCGAGGCCAGATTGTCGCCGGGGATGAAGTGCAGTTCCACGGGCTGCGTGGTCGTGACGCCGGTGGCAGTCGAGGGCGATGCGAGATTGGTTGTGACTTTGCGGATGCGCGCGTTGAGGGTGTCGGAGATGTAGAGATTGCCGAGCGAATCGGTGCCCGCGCCGATGCCATTGCCGCCATCGCCGACGATGGCCTGCGTGGCCGGGCAGCCGTCACCGAAGCTGTCGGTTGCAGCGGAGCAGTTGGCGGTGGTCTTTCCGGCAATGGGGCGAATGCTGGCGGTGCGCGCGTCAAGGAACCACACGGCGCCGTTGCCGTCGGAGATATAAAGGTTGCCGCTCAGGTCGATGCCGAGCTTCTGCGGGCTCATGCCGACGCTGGTGGCGAGTACCGGGAACGGCCCGGAGTAGCTCGATGAGCCGCCTCCGGCGATGGTGTAGATGTCGCCGTTGACGGGCGAAGGAATGCCGAGCTGAGCGAGAAGATTGTCGAGCGGGGAGCCGGTTCCGCAGGTGACGCAGATGACGCGGACTTTTTGCGAATCGGCGACATAGACGTTGAGATTGACATCGACCATGACGCCTTGCGGATTGTCGATGGCGGCAGCCGTGGCGGGTCCGCCGTCGCCGTTCGACGCGGTAACGCCGGTGCCGGCGATGGTTTGAATGGTCCCGGAGGTGTTCACTTCGCGAATCTTGTTGTCGCTGGTGTCGGCGATGTAGATGTTGCCGAGCGGATCGGCCCAGACGCCGCGCGGCCCGTCGAGATTGGCCTGCGTGGCCGGTCCGCCGTCGCCGTTGCTGGCGGTGGGCGTGCCTGCGGTGCCGGTGCCGGCCACCAGCGAGAGCAGGCCGGTGGAGACGCTGACCATGTACACCTTGTGGTCGTCGTAGCCGGCGATGTAGACATTGCCCAGCGCATCGGTAGAGACGCCGCGCGGCTTATTCAGCTTGACTTGGGAAGGCACGCAGCTTGCTGTGGCGGTGGGCAGGCAGGCAGTGCCGGAGACGAAGCCGGCGAAGTTGGTGACGATGCCGTTGGGCGCGACGCGGCGCACCTGGCTGGCCACCGCGTCAGTGAAGTAGACGTTGCCAAAGGGATCGGCATCGACGCTGCGCAGATCGACCGAGCCGGCAAAGCGCATCGAAGTGGCCGGGCAGCCGTTGCCGAAGCTGTCGGTTGCGGTGGAACAATTGGCCGCGGCGCCGCCGGCGAGGGTGGTCATGGTGTAGGGCAAGGGGATGGGATTCGGGCTCAGCGAGACGATGGCGGGCAGGTTGACGGTGATGGTCATGGGCGTGGACGCGGAACCGGCAAAGCTGCCGTTGGCGGCGTAGGCGGCGGTTACAAAGTCGGTGCCGACCGGCAGATCGACGGCCACCGAGGCTGCGCCGTTCGTCAGCGTGCCGGTGGCGATCACCACCGGCGTGCTGCTGGTGGAGGTGGTGTAGCTGAAAGTGACGGTGCCGGCGGGTGTTCCGGCGGAGGAAGAAACGGTAGCGGTGAGCGTGACCGGATGGCCGAGGGCGGTGGTGGTGGTGTTGGCCGAGAGCGCCGTGGTGGTGCCCGCAGCTTCAACCGTGACCTGCGAAATGGAAGAAGAGGAGCCAGCGTTGGCGGTGTCGCCGCTGTAGATGGCATAAATCGAGTAGACGCTGGTGCTGTAAGGCAGGCTGATGACGGCCGAAGCCGCACCGGAGTTCAAGGCGGCGGTGGCATAGACGGAGCCGTTGACGACGAACTCGACCACGCCCGTGGGATTGCTGCCCGAAACGCCGGCAGTGGCCGTGAACGATGTGCCGAAGGTGACATCTGCCGGAACGTTGGAGAGCGAAGTAGAGGTGGCGGCAAGACTGCCCGCGTTCACGGTGACGATATACGGACCGGCGGTCGAGTACGGAGACCCGGCGGTAGGTACATAGTTCGAGTCGCCGGAATAAGTCGCGGTGAAGGTGTGCGTGCCGATGGAGAGGCCGCTCAATGGAACGAAGACGGTGTCGGTGGTTCCGGGCAGGGTGACCGTGGTGCTATCTGTCGTGAGCGCATCCGTAAGCGTGACCGTGCCGGTGGGATAGGCCGCGCCTCCGACGGCGGGCGTAAGAATGACGACGGCGGTTGCGTTGTCCCCTTCGGTGATGGTCTGCGGCAGGCCCGCGGGGCCGGTGAGCTCCGGCGCAATGGCGGTGAAGGTGCACTCGGGAGGATAAAGACTGGCGGCCGTAATGTTGTTGGTCACCGTGTCGCCGTTGGAGCCGGCAAAGGTCGCCCATCCGTTGATGAAGTTGGTGGAGACGTCGCCGGGGCCATAGGTGAGCTGGGCGTTGGTCTCATCGCCCTCGCTGCCGGTGGTGACGAAGTCGGAGTTTGCCAGGGTGGTGAAGTTCACGTTGTCCAGCGTGACGGTGAGCGGATTGATCTGGTTGTTGGTGGGGTTGTCTGCTCCGGTGAACTGGACCGTTCCTTCGGTGAGGAAGTTCAGGTTTTGCATCAGGAGATTCTGGAAGTTGGGCGTGAGCGTGCCGGTGTCCGTGTTGTAGAGCGGTGTGAACTGGATCTCGGCTTTGTGGTCTTGGAAGCAGGAGTTCGAATATTGAATGTTGGTGACCAGGCCGCCGCGATCGTTTGCGGACTTGATGCGGATGCCGGTGGAATTCGAATCGACGCTCTCATTGCCCCACAGCATGTTGCCGTCGAAGAGCACGTTGCTGACGCCGGCCTGCGTGTAGCTGCCGATGGACTCGCCGTGTCCGGCGAAGAAGTGGTTATTGGTGACGGAGATGTTGGCGGAAGGCGCTGAATTGGCGGCGCCGACGGCCACATTGTCATCGCCGTCCGAGATCCAGGAGCGGGTGATGGTGATGTTCTGCGCGTTGCCGGGATCGATGCCGTCCGTATTGCGCGAGCTGGTGGGGGTGACGATCTTGATGTCCCAGGCGGTGAAGTTGGAGACGGCGCCGGTCGAGGAAACGTGGAAGAGCGGCGAATTGCGCAGCGTGATCTTGTAGAGGGTAATGTTGCTGGCGCCGGTATCGATCTGGATGAAGCGCGGATTCTGCTGATTGCCGCCGCTGTTAGCGATCGACGACAGTCCCCACCAGTTCTGGCCGGCGTAGCTCGACGGGAAGGCGTTGATAAGGGTGTCGCCGCCGCGGCCGTCGAGCTTGCCGAATCCCATGATGCCAACGTTGGTGGAAGAACCGGGGACGTCGATCAGTGGCCGGCAGGAGGAGGTTGCGCTGTTGTTGTTGACGGTGCCGCAGGTGGGTGTGCCGGGGGTGGTGTCGTAGTCCTGCACGTTGCGCGAGAAGAAGAGAACCACCCCGGGATCGACGAGCAGGGTGACGTTGGAAGGCATGGAGAGCGGGCCGCTGAGGAAGGCGTTGTCGCCCATGCCGTCGACCGAGAGCTCGACGGCCTGGTCGGTTCCGGAGCAGGCGTTGAGCGCGGCCTGGATGCGTGCGCCGTCGGGGTTGGTGACGGTGGAGTCAACCGAGGCGGGAATGTCGTTGTTGACCATGGTAAGGGCCGCATCTAACTGCTGGCACACGGCCGGGAACTGGGGCTCGGTGACGGTGCGGGTGTCGCCGGTGGCAACGGGCGCGGCCTGCGCGACGGGAAGAATGCGCAGATAGCCGTTGGTGAAGGTGAAGTTGTAATTGGCGGCGGCCAGCGTGCCGGTGGTGACGGAAATCAAATAGACGCCGGCGGTGTTGGAGCTGGTTGCGCTTCCGGTGAGTGCGGGCGAGCCGGTGACCGCGGTCGCCTGCGTGTCGCCGTTGACGAAGCCGGTGATAGTGGCCGCGTAGGCGGGCAAAGCGCCGCCGATCGAGATGGTGTAACTGTTGGCGGTGACCTGGAGGATGGCGCGGGCCACGTTGAGGCCGACGCCGCTTGAGAGACTCGCCGAGTAAGTGGAGTCGCCGCTATAGCCGGCGGTGAGCGACTGCACGCCCGCGGGGACGGAATTGAGCGTGTAGCTGCACGAGCCCGCGGAAAGCGTGCATGAACCGAGCGCGGTGGTGCCGGAGTAGAGCGTAACCGAGCCGGTGGGCGTGCCCGAACCGGATTGGGGCGCGACGCTCACGCTGCCGGAGATGGTGTTGCCGTAAGTGACAACGGGATTGTTCACGTGCAGCGTGGCGGTGGTGGGCGCGGTGGGAAGCGAAAGCGTGAACGGCGTGGACGCGGAACTCGATCCCGAGAATGTGGCGCTTGCAGAGGTGGTGTACGCGGCGGAGATGGTGTAAGAGCCGGCGGAGAGACCGGTGACGTCGACGGTGGCCACGCCGTTCGAGCCGCTCGCGGACAAAGCGGGCGTGTAAGTGGCGACCGGCGACCCGGACGAATCGACGGTGACGGTCACGGTGCCGGAGGGGGCGGCGGTTCCGGAGGCGGGCGTGACGGTGATGGTGAAGGTTGCGCCGGTGCTGGTGGTGGGATTGGCAGGCAGAGGACCGGAGATGGTGGTGATGGTGGCGATTTGCACCAGAGTGCCGGTGAGCGTGAGGCTGCCCAGTGTGGCCGCGGCCGGCGTGGGGAGGAGGCTGAGCACATCGCTTGCTGTGCCGGTTCCGTAGTCGAGCGTTGCGGAGAGCGTGCAGGCTTCGCCGGCAGATGCGGCCACGGTAAAGCTGCAGCCATTGCTTGCGCCGCCTGTAAGGGCGAAATCGGCAGTGCTGGTGTTGGCGATGGCGGCCGGCAGATTGCCGGCATTGGTGAGGGTCGCGCCGAATGAGGTCGATTCATCGGGGAAGTTGTAGGAAGCCGCGTCGCGCACCGCCTCAGTGACGGTGGTGTTCTTGGAGTCGGCGCTGAAGAGATCGCCCTTGCCGTCGACCGCGAGACCGGTGGGCGAAGCCAGGCCGGTGAGCACGGTTACGGTGGCGGGTCCGGTGACCGGAACCTCAAGCACCGAGGAGCTGCTCTCGTCCTGCACATAGACGTCGCCCGCGGGATCGACGGCAACCGCGGCCGGCACGATGCCCGACAGCAGCGTGGATTGGGTATAGGAGCCGGTTGCGCCGGGCGCGAGCTTCAACACAGCGCCTGCGCCCGCATCGGCGACATAGACATTTCCCTGGCCATCGACGGCCAGCGAGACGGGATTCGAAAATCCGGTGGCCACGGTGACCTGGGGCAGAGCCGTGCCGGTCTCAAGCGACAAGCGGTAGACGGCATTGGCGGCCGTCGAACCCTGATTGTCGGCGACGAACAGATTGCCGGCCTTGTCGACGGCAATGGCCTGCGGAGCGGGTGTGCCGCTGTTGACGGTAGCGTAGGAGACCGATGCGGGAGTGAACGCGGAGGCAGCGCCCGCGGACGCCGGCGGGCCGCTCACCTCAAGCTCTTCAATCTCCGGGGTGCCGCTGCCCACGGCGAAGACATCGCCCTGCTGATCGACGGCGAGCTGGCCGGGAGAGGCGGGCAGGCTGCTCGATAGAACAACGCCGGCTGCGCCCTGGACGGATTCGAGAATCGATCCGCTATTCGCGTCCATGGCGTAGACGTTGCCCGCGCCGTCGAGGGCTACGCCCACGGGAGCGATGGAGCTGAAGATGGCGTTGGTCGAAGGCGGGATGGGCGTGGTGACGGCGGAGACGGTGGTCGCGGCGTCGTCCAGCGCCAGCACGGAGCCGGAGACGGTTCCACCCAAGGCTATATTGGCGAGCGGGTTCTCCCAGGTTCCGGAGGGCAGGGTCACCGTGAGCGCGGCCGAGCGCTGGCCCGCGGCGGAGGGCGTGGTGGTAACGGCCACGGTGCAATCGACGGAGTCGTCGCCATTCTGCGTACAGGAGGGCGCGGCGGCGCTCATATCGGGAGTGGAAGTAAGAGTCGCCGCGGCGCCTGCGGGCGATGCACTGGCCGACTCGGGCAGATGAAGCCAGAAGTCCTGAGTGAGCCCCGTCCCCAGAGTTTGCGGGGAGAAGCCCTGCGCCAGCACTTTGCGCACCAGTTGACCGGATGTGGAGCTGATCCCGTCATACAGGTAGAGATTGCCCTGCCCATCCGCGGCCACGCTCAGGACTCCGCTCGCCGAACTGCCGCCAAACTCGGACTCCGATGCCGGGCAACCGTCGCTATAGGCGCTCAGCGAGACCGGCCCCGAAGAACCGCTGCAGAAATTCCCTTCCGCTACGTTTACTGCCGCGGTAGCGAACAGCGTGCGGATGTAGCCGGAATCGATATCGAAAAACAGCACTTTGTTCGATGCAGCCGTCGTGGAACCATAACCGATGAAGATGTTGCCCTGCGGGCTCACTGTGAGTTTGGTGATGCCGCTGCTCAAACTGGTGGTGCTGTAACCCAGCCGAGGCGTGGTGGAGACGCTTCCCGTGCCGGAACCGGCGCCCGCCCCCGCCAGCATGTAAATGAAGCCGCTCTGCGGCGCGCCCACGAAGCCGTAGCCGGCATTGTTCACGGCGATGGCGTGCGCCATGGCCGCTCCGGCCGCGCCTGAGCTGCTCAAAAACAATACGCGCAGCAGGCCATTGCCGGCGTCGGTGAAGACCATATTGCCGGCCGCGTCTACGCCTACGCCCTGCGCATCGCTGGTGCTGGAGCTCACTGAAGCGCTGGTAAACAGGCATCCGTCGCCAAAGGTGTCGGTCGCCGTCCCGCCGCCGTTGCAGGTGCTTCCCTTGGTGGTCGCGGCGGTGGTGACGCCCGCAACGGTGTACACATAGCCCGCATTCAGCAGGAGCGTTGTGCCGTTGTACCAGGAGGGATTCTGTTCGAGCACTGCCCACAGCGGATTGGCCACGCCGTTATAGGACTGCGGACCCAGCACCACGCGCCAGCGATGGGCTCCGGTGTCAGCGTAGTACACGTTGCCGAACGCATCGGCCGATACGCCGCGGGGCTGGTCCACTTCGCCCAGCGACGTGGTGCAGGAGGTCGATGCGCCTCCGGCGTTGACGAACGGAGACCCGCCGAAGGTCGAAGTGAAGGTGGAAAAGCCGGGCGTGTTGTCGAGGCCGGCGCCGGTGACTCCGCTCGAGCCGCCGGAATAGGCGCATCCCGCCACAATCCCCATGTTGCCGATGGGAGTCTGGATGGGATTGGCGGCCGAGGGCGCGCCGCTGCCGCAGAGCGGCGAGGCGTTGCGGCAGACGATGTGAACGAAGTGGTCGTTGTAGCCGGCCAGCAGAATGTTGCCGTAGGGATCGATGCCGATGCCGCGCACGGCGTTGGCGACGGACGGGGTCCCGGTGGCCGCGACGCATCCGTCTCCCGATGAATCCAGTTTGCTCGAGCAGGCCGTGTTGCCGCCCTCCACCGCGGTCATGATTCCGGAATTCGGATCGATGCGGTGCAGCACTCCCTTGATGTCGTCGTTCACAAACACATTGCCGAAGGAGTCCGTCACCACGCCGCTATACGCGCCCGCGCCGAAGATTCCGTTTGCGGCCAGGCAGCCGTCGCCATACGCATCCGTCGACACCACGCCGGCGGGCAGATTGGGGCACTGGGTTCCCGCGACCGCTGCCATGGGCGACGATCCGCCCAGCGTGGTCATGGTGTAGGGGAGCGCGATGGGGGTTTGCGCGATGGCGATGGGCAGGGACAACAGAGCGACGGCCGTCGGGACGGCGAGGGCAATGCGGCGCAGCATGACTACCTCCAGAAAAGACTGCAGGTAACGGGAATCGTGCGGAAGAACGGCGGAGATCAGGAGCAGGATTTTGGAGTGCCGATTGGTCTGACCTCGAACAACCGGGAAATTATGATTATGCCCCCAGCAAAGTGTCAAGAAAAAAATCGTTCACCATGAACGGCAGGTAAAGACCAAGGTAATCCCGAAAGTAATGACCGGCTGGCGCATGGTTAGTGGTCTAACCACGGTAACTGCAGACACGGCCCAGTGGCGGGGCTTCGCGAATTCCACCGGGGCCGGGAGTTCTACAATGGCTGTGCTTCCGTAGCGGGAGTTTGAGGCCGGTATTGTGTTGAGGCGAGAGAAATTGGTTGGGGTTCGTACTGTCCCAGGTTAGGCGCAAATACAAGTGCGCGCCGAACCTGGGGCGCCCGGGGTTTGTGCGAGAGGAAGAGGGAGATTTCGATGAAAAAGGGTATCGGGTTGGTGCTGGCGTTTTGCGCGTTGCTGTGGGCCGGGCCTGCGTATGGCCAGGTGAAGATGACCCGCGATCAGATTCTTTTCTATACCTCGGAGTGGAAGGGCGAGCGCTTCCCCGACGGGCGGCCCAAGCTGCCGGACTCGCTGCTGAAGCGGGCGCTGGACATGACGATGGAAGACGTGTGGGAGTATCTGCGCGATCACGGCTACCGCAACCAGTTTGAAGGCGGGTGGCAGGCGCTGCACATCGACAAGCCGTTTGCCGGGCGGGCGCTGACGGCGCAGTACATGCCCACGCGGCCGGACATGGCGCGGGCCATTGCCGCCGAAGGCAAGGCGGAGGGACGGGTGAGCGGAACCAATAGCTGGCCGATCAACGAGCTGCAGATTGGAGACGTGTATGTGGCCGACGGCTTCGGCAAGATTATCGAGGGCACGCTGATCGGATCGAACCTGGGCAATGCCGTGGCCGCGCACACCCACACCGGGTTCGTGTTCGACGCCGGGATTCGCGACCAGGAGGAGAACCGCGAGATTCCGGACTTCAACGGATTTTATCGAGGCTACGATCCCTCGGCATGGGCGGACATGGAACTGACGTCGATCAATGCGCCGATCCGCATCGGCAGGGCGATCGTGCTCCCTGGGGACCTGGTGCTGGCCAAGCGCGAAGGGGTGCTGTTCATTCCCGCGATTCTGGCCGAGGATGCGATCAGCTCCGCGGAGTTCACCGCGCTCACCGACGCCTATAACTTCGAGCTCAACCGACAGGGGAAGAACGGCGCGCAGTTCGAAGGAGGATGGACGGCGGCGAAATACGACGCGTTCGCGCAGTGGATCGACGCGCATCCGGAGAAACTGAAGATGGCGCGCAGCGAGTTCGACGCGCTGCTGGCGAAGGCGAAGCAAAGGGGGGAACGGTGAATGATGGGTCGCGCTCGGGCGTTGGTGGTGATTGGGGTCTGTGCTGTCCCAGGTCCCAGACCACCCCAGCGACGAAGACCTGTCGCTGGGGGCCCCGGAGAATCGGAACCTGGGGCACCCGCTGTTCGCGCGGTGACAGGCGATCGACAGCCTAGCTTCGTTCGACGATTAAAGCGGCCTGCAGCATGGCTCGAGCGTAGGCGATGTCGTACAGGTCGCCGGCGTAAGCGCCGCCGCCGGGATAGCCGTGGATGGGCCCGCGGGCGCGGTCGTAGTCGAGGCCGCGCGGGTGCTCGGGATAGATTTCGCGCGTGTAGTGGACGCGCACCAGCTCGCGCATCACGGCGAACATGTTCACGTCGCCCTCGTCGATGAATCCCTCGTCGTATTTCAAGTAGGGCGTGACGATGTGCGGGTTGCGATAGTGCATGTGGTTGATGCGGTCGCGGGAACCGAAGTAGCGGCAGACCTGGACCGGGTCCTCGCCCATCTCGCGCGTGACGCCGCAGTCAAACGTAATTCCATTCGCCGGGCTGTCGACGATTTCGATCAGGTGCTTCCAGCCGGCAAGCGTGGCCATGATCTGCTGCGATCCCCGGCTGAGCGGGAAGGGCGGATCGTTGGGATGGAGCGCGAGACGCACGTTGGCCTTTTCGGCGACCGGAATCACGGCCTTGAGAAAGTAAGTGATGTTGGCCCACATCTCGTCGAGGGTGTGCGCGCCCTCTGCAGGCAAAGGCGGGAGACCGTTCATGCGCGCGTAGTCCACGCCGGTGAGTCCCGCGCCGCCGCGGCCGGTCTCTTCGTAATAGCCTTCCATGGCGCGGTGCGCATAGAAGTTGTACTCGACGACGGGAATGCCGGCCTGGCCCGCGGCCTGAATGGACTGCCGGATCTTTTCGATCTCCTGATCGCGGCCGGGGCGGCCGTAGAGGGTGTTGGGAAAGCCGGCGATCATGAGGTTGCCGAGCGCCACGCCGCCGGACTTGAGCTTGTCGACGATGGGCTGGAGCTGGTCCGCTGTCCAGGGGATGGGCGGACCGCCGGAGAGCACGTGACGGACGCCGATCTGCACCACGCCGCGTATGGCCTCATCGGTGACGCCGCCGGCTAGCGAGATGGCGCAGGCGATCTTGGGTGTGGAGGCGCTCTCCTGCGGCATGCCGTTGCCGAGCCACCAGGGTTTTTCTTCTTCCGGCGCGGACGGCGGCGCGGGTTGCTGCGCGAGCAGCAAGGCCGGGGCCAGTGCGGTTGCGCTTGCGGCTTTCAGGAAATTTCGGCGCGAGAGGTTGGAATTCATGGTGAAGTGCTCCTTTGAGTGGCGATCGACGTGGTGGGCGGAGTGGGCTGCGAAGTTTCCTGGACAGTGCCTTCAGGGGCTAAAGCCCGCAATTATTTTATTGCGTTTGCGGCACGACTGAAGTCGTGCCCTGACACTTCGTGGTTGTCGCGAGGATCTTTTCGCCGCATTAAGCCGCGATTGCGTGCTGTCCCAGGTTAGTCGCAAGAACAAGTACGCGCCGAACCTGAGGCACCCGGCGCTTGTGCTGAGGTGAGAGCGGCTGGGTGAGGTTCGTGCACTCCCAGGTCTCAAAGACGAGACCTGGGGCACCCGGAGTTCGTGCGACGGCGAACGCTCGCGGACCTACGGATTCTTCCACAAAGGGATCGGCTGCGTCCAGGCGCGGCGAATGTAGGGATGGGAGCGATACCGCGGAGACGGGGAGTAAGATGGGACGGCAGTGCCGATCCTCAACCCGGAGGTTCCAAAAAAATGCCTGATACCTCGAAGACCCGCATCGATCGCCGCAGCGTTCTCAAGTCGACATTGGCGGCGCTGGCCGGCGGCGCGCTGGGCCGTGGCGTGAACGCGGAAGCGGAGATCAAGAACGTGAATCCGAACTCCAGCCCCTCGAGCCTGAAAATCACCGACATGCGCTACGCGGTGATCGTGAAGCCGGGGCCCAGCCCCTGCGTGCTGATCCGCATCGACACCAACCAGGACGTGTACGGTCTGGGCGAGGTGCGCGACATCGCGGGGCCGCAGTACGCCATGGTGCTCAAGAGCCGGCTGCTGGGGGAAAATCCGCTGCGCATCGATTACCTGTTTCAGAAGATCGCGCAGTTTGGCGGCAACGCGCGCCAGGCCGGCGGAGTGTGCGCGGTAGAGATGGCGCTGTGGGACATTGCCGGCAAGGTGTACAACATTCCGGTTTACCAGATGCTGGGCGGCAAATGGCGCGATGCGGTCCGCATCTACGCCGACACCACGGAGTCCATGGACCCGGCCGAGTACGGGCGGAGGGCGAAAGAACGCAAAGCGATGGGCTTGACCTGGATGAAGATGGACCTGGGCATCAACGTGCTGGATGGAATTCCGGGCACGGTGATGCAGCCTTCGGGCCTGAGCCCCTGGGAACAGCACGCGCAGCCGAATCTTTTTATCGCCACCGAGGTCACCGACAAAGGCATCGACCGGCTGTGCGAATACGTGGCCGCGGTGCGCGACAACATCGGCTACGACATGCCTCTCTCCATGGATCACCTGGGCCACATTGGGGTGAAGTCGGTGATCCGGCTGGGCAAGGCTTACGAGAAGTTCAACCTGGAGTGGATCGAGGACGTGATTCCGTGGTATTACACCGATCTGTTGAAGGAGATTACCCAGGAGAGCCCCACGCCTACGCTGACCGGCGAGGATATTTACAAGGTGGAAGACTTCGAGAAGCTGTGCAGCGAGCACGCGGTGGACAAGATTCATCCCGATCTGGCGACTTCGGGCGGCATTCTGCAGACGCACCGCATCGGCGACATGGCCTTCGGCTACGGCGTGCCGATGGCGATGCACTTTGCCGGGACGCCGGTGAGCTGCATGGCCAGCGTGCACTGCGCCGCGGCCACGCGCAACTTTCTGGCGCTCGAAAACCACTCGCTCGACGTGCCGTGGTGGCAGGACCTGGCTACTGAAGTGGAAAAGCCGATCATCAACAAGGGCTACATTCGAGTGCCGGACACGCCGGGGCTGGGCGTAGCGCTGAACGACGATGAATTGAAGAAGCACCTGAAGCCGGGAACGGGGTATTTTGAGCCGACGCCGATGTGGAACGAAGCGCAGTCGTGGGACGATGCGCTGTTCAGTTGAGGGGAGCCTGGATTGTTTCGACGTGTTGTCCCAGGGTCAGTGGCGATGGGGGAGTGGGCGGTTGGGGTTCGTGCTTTCCCAGGTCCCAAAATCGGGACCCGGGGCACCCAGGGCCAGTGTGAGTCCGCCGCTCCCATGTGTGCGGGGCGCAAATTGCCAAACTCCGCTCCAATTCCCTATTCTTGACGGACACGGCGGTTGTTGCCGGATGCGGGCAGACTGCGAATCCTCAATCCGAACAGAACCGACTGAAAGACCACATGGCCTCTCCACTGTCGTTCACGGGATTTGTCTGGAAAAATCTCCAGCGCCGGCGGTTGAGGACCTTTTTGACACTGTGCGGCATCGGCATGGCGATCGGCGCGTTTGTGGGCCTGGTGGGCTTTTCGAGCGCCTTCGAGCACGCCTGGATGCGCATCTACTCGAGCAGCGGCACCGACATTTCCGTGATTCAGGGCACCTTTCTCAGTACCTCGATGGACGAGTCGGTGGGAGCCAAGCTGAGCGCGCTGCCTACGGTGGCCGAGGTTGCGCCGGTGATCTTCAACCTGATGGACCTGACGCCGGAAGTGAATGCGCTGGCGTACGGTTGGAAGGCAGACTCCTACCAGTTCAATTCGCTCGATATCCTGTCGGGGCGGCGCTTCCACGACGGCCAGCCGGAGGTGCTGCTGGGCGACGTGCTGGCCGAGGATTTGAAGAAGAAGCCAGGCGATACGCTGGAGATTCAAGGCTCGCCGTTTACGGTGTGCGGAATCTATCATGCCGGCTCGGCGCTGCAGGCCGACGCGGTGATTCTCCCCCTCGACCAGATCCAGAAGCTGGGCAGCCTGGAAGGCAAGGTTTCGGCCTTCGACGTGCGGCTGCGGCCGACGCCGAAAGGGGACACGCCGGAGCAGTACCTGAAGCAGGCGCAGGCGCAGATCGAAGCGGCGCTGCCGGGGCTGCGGGCGATGACCGCGAACGAGCGCGCCAGCAACAACCAGTTCGTGAAGCTGGCCCAGGCTTCCGCCTGGGGCACTTCGCTGATCGCCTTGCTGATCGGCATCCTGGGCATTGCCAACACCATGGCCATGTCGGTCTTCGAGCGGACCAAGGAGATCGGCATACTGCGCGCGCTGGGCTGGAAGCGCGTGCAGGTGCTGGCTCTCATCCAACTGGAGGCGGCGGCGCTGGGGCTGGGCGGAGGACTTCTGGGCATCTTGTTTGGCTGGTGCGGGCTGCGCGTGCTCTCAAGCCTGCCGCAAACGGCGAGCATTGTGTCGGCTTCGGTGCCGGTGCGGCTTCTGGTGGAAGCGGTGGGAATCGCGGTGCTGGCCGGGTTGATGGCCGGGGCGCTGCCGGCATGGCGCGGCGCGCGGCTTTCTCCGGTGGAGGCGTTGCGGCACGATTAGGCCGGTTTGAGCTCGTACTGTCCCAGGTCCCGCGGGCGGGAGCTGGGGCGCCCGGCATTCTTATGGAGATGAAACGCTAGAGCGCTTTCGATTCACTTCTTGACATCGCTGACATCGTGCGAGGTGGCTTTTTCTTGAGGAAAAAGCCACTTAGCATCACACTTTCCGTCCAGAGAAGAATCGAAAACGCTGTAGCCGATGTTGGCGGAGAATTGCTCGCGGAGAGCCTGGCGGAGCATTTTGCCGTTGGGATTCTGGGGCAGGCCGCCGGAGTCGAAAATCCAGATGCGGCGGGGCGCCTTGTAAGCCGCGAGATGGCCGCGGCACCAGTCCAGCAGGTCGCTTTCGCTGGCCGTGCAGCCGGGGTGCAGCTCGACCGCGGCGGCGGGAATTTCGCCCTTCTCGGCGTGCGGCAGGCCGAAGGCGACGGCGCGGGCCACGGCCGGATGAGCCAGGACGGCCTCTTCCAGTTCGCGCACATACACCGAGTAGCCGCCCGACTTGATCACATCTTTCATGCGTCCCACAAGGCGGATGAGGCCGAGACGGTTGCGGGCGGCCAGATCGCCGGTGCGCAGCCAGCCATCGGCCGTGAGCAGGCCCGGGCTGCCCGCGGAGTCCTTCCAATAGTGCGGTGCGAGGCCGCGGCGGAGGATCTGGCATTCGCCGGTTGCGCCGGGCCGCACGGGCCGGCAGTTTTCGTCAACCACGCGGATGCGGAACGGCGGGACGGGAAAGCAGAGGTCGCCGCTTGCAGGCAGAAGCGGCAGGTCGAGACCCAGCATGGCGAGTCCACCCAGTTCCACCATGCCGTAGCCGTTGAGGAGCACAGGCCGGATGCGCAGCCCGCCGGGCAGCCGGAAAAAGGCTCCGAATCCGCGCAGCCGCGCGCGGATTTCAGAGGGCAGATGGTCGCTGGCCGAGAGCCACAGGCGCACGCTGCGGAGCCGGGCTGGATCCGGCCGGCTGTTGACCAGCTGCACAAACATGGCGGGCACGCCGACGACCGCGGTGACGCCGAAGCGCTCGATCGCGTCCAGAGCGCGGGCGGCGTCGAAGCGGTCAAGGAAGCAGCCGCGAATGCCCGCCATGAGGCCGTAGAGCGCAATACTGACGCCCATGATGTGCGACCAGGGCAGCGCCACCAGGGCCAGGTCGCGCGGCCCCAGAAACAGCCCGGCGAGCACCGTGGATGCGCGCGCGCCGAGCAGAGCGCGGCTCGAGAGCGCGGCTCCTTTGGGAAATCCGCTGGTGCCGGAGGTGTGAAAGATGGCGATGGTGGCGGCGGGATCGATGGCCGCGGGCGGGAACGGCGCTTGACCGCCGGATGCGCGCACGAAGCCATCGAGGGTTTCAGTCTCATCGTCGGCCTGGATCCAGGTGCGCACGTCGAGGGCGCCGCGGCTTTCGATTTTCCCTTCGAAGACAGCTTTGTCGGTGACCATGATCTCCGCGCCGCTATCGGCCAGGATGCGGCGCACCTCAGCGAGCGAAAGCAGCGGGTTGAGCGGGACGGCGATGCCGCCGGCGCGGATGATGGCCAGAAACCAGTGAAAGCACTGGCGGTGATTGCTGCGATAGATGGCCACCAACTGGCCGGGGCGCAAGCCGATGGAGCGGCGCAAGAAGGCGTCGAGGTTGCAGACGTCGGCGTGCAGCTCGGCGAGCGAAAAAGGGCCGTCGTCTCCGGCGGAGACCTCGCAATTCCCTCTGCGCCGCAGCAGTTCGTCCACCAGGTTGGCCACGGTGATGCGGCGGTCGCGGGCAAGCTGAAAGCGGCGGAAGAGGTTCACAGCGCCGGCACCGGTTTGCGGCCCCAGTCGCTGGCCACGCAGTAGTGGAAGAGACGGTCGAGGTAGTCGAGCACCGGGGGCGGGCAAACGCCTGCGGGCGCCAGCAGCCGGTCGGCATTGGCGGTATCGAACTGCATGCGCATGGTGAAGTAGTCGCGGTAGGCGCGGCCGTCGCGCAGCACGCGGCGCTTGCGGCCCCACAAAGACAGGAACAACAGGGGGCGAAGCACGGCGAAGAAAAGTTTCGGATCGACGTAGCGCGGCTCGGGGGCATTGAAGTAGCCCATGGCTCGGCGCGCGACCTGCTCGATGGTGGCGCTGCCGCGCGGCCCGGCGCAGAGGTGGACGGCGCCGCCGAGCGCGGCCTGGTCGAAGAGCAGACGGGCCACCGAGGCGGCCACAAAATCCACCGGCACAATGTCCAGCACGGCATCGGGATAGCCGGGCACCGTGCGCCACAGGCGGCGGGCGTAGATCTTCAGCGGCCAGTACATCATCTTGAAGCTGGAAGTGACCCCGGTACGGGAGTCGCCCACGATGATGCTGGGGCGCAGAATCACGCCCGGCAACGAGCGCAGGCGCGAGCGCACCAGGGCTTCAGCTTCGGCTTTGGTCTGCTCGTAAGTGTTGCGATAGCCCTGGCCGACGGCGAGCTCGTCTTCGCGCACCAGGTCGTCGCGCTCCCCGGCCACGTAGGCGGTGCCGACGTAGGCGAGGCTGCGCAACCGGGGCGCGCCGGAGGCGAAATCGAGAATGCGGCGGGTGCCCTCTACGTTGATGCGACGCGCCTCCTCGAGCGAGTGATCGAAGCGCACCGTGGCGGCGGAGTGAATAACGCGGGTGGTTTCCGCCGAGAGGCGCTTCCAGTCGGCGGGCGCCAGACCGCAATCGGGTTGGCTGACGTCACCGGAATACACCTGGACGCGCGCGCGCTCGGACGGCGGGACAAACGAGTCGGCGCGCTGCCGGCCGGGCTGGCCGGGGCGGTCGCGGATGAGCAGCGCCAGCGTGGCGTGCGGCTGCCGGTCGAGCAGCTCGCGCACGAGCTGGACGCCGAGAAAGCCAGTGGCGCCGGTGACGAGGATGAGTTCTTGGTTTTGCATTCGAATGCCGATTGCAACGCTATCCATCATTTTAAGGGAGGCAGGTGGACGATCCCGCGCGGGGCACGAAGCATGGCTGGAAATGATGAGAATTGGCGGAACCGGTGGCCAGGGCCGGGCCAGCTCGAGCATTGAACCGCCGACGCCGGCCCTGCTGCGAGTTTGTGTGGGATCGGGCGAGCGCTCATATATTTTTCAGACATGCAGGGCTCCTGCGCATGAATTTCTCAGCTCAGGCATTCGTGCTCTGCTTGATTTCAGCAGGGATTTTCATTGAGCCTCCAGGCCGCAAGAGAATATATGCGCGAGCGCCCCCGAATTCAATTGATACGGTTCGGCGCATTTCATGCGCCAAAAGGAAGCGCACACGCAGTAGAATCGACAACGACCTAGAGTTAGCATGGCCAGGCTTGGCGTTTTTTGCTTTCCCGGAACCGGGCATATCAATCCGATGACCGCCTTGGCGCGGCAGCTGCAGCAGCGCGGCCACCGGGTGGTATTTTTTGGCATTGCGGACACCGAGGCGCGGGTGAGGGCTGCCGGAGCCGAGTTCTGTCTGATCGGAACCAAGGACTATCCGCCGGGAGCACTCGACCGGCTGGATAACGAATTGGCCCAATTGAAAGGGCTGCGGGCGTTCAGGTTCACCGCCGAGCGGATCAGGAACACCGCTCTCATGGTCCTGCGCGACGGCCCGGAGGCGGTGCGCCGCGCCAACATCGAGGCTCTCCTCGTGGATGAAGCAGACATGGCCGGGAGCGTGGCTGACCACCTTGGCCTGCCGTTTGTGTCCATCGCGGTCATTCCGCCGCTGGTTGACTCCGACCGGATTCCCCCCTTCTTTTTTGGGTGGCGGCCCGGCGTGGGTCCGCTTAGCCGGTTGAGAAACCGGATGGGAATTTGTCTGCTGACTTATATTGCCGCTGACATTTTTGCTGCTGTGAATGAGCAGCGCATGACCTGGGGGCTGGCGCGGTTCCGGCGCCCGGCTGAAGCATTGTCGCCCTTGGCGCAGGTTGCGCAAATGCCCGCGGCGCTGGAATTCGAGACCGCCGTGCGGCCTTCCGGGCTGCATTATGCCGGCCCTTTTGTGGACGCGCGATACAGACCGGCGGTGGAATTTCCATGGGACCAGCTGGATGACCGGCCACTGATCTACGCATCCTTTGGCACCCTGCAGAATGGCGCGCAAAAGATTTTCCGTGCAGTCGCGGAGGCATGCGCCGGGCTCGAGGCGCGGCTGGTGATATCGCTGGGCGGGGGTCTCGAGCCCGAATCGCTGGACGGGCTGGCCGGCAATCCGATAGTTGTGAAGTATGCTCCGCAACTGGAACTCCTGAAGCGCGCATCGGCGGTGATTACGCACGCGGGTATAAACACCGTGCTGGAGTCGCTGGCGGAAGGAGTGCCGCTGGTGTGCACTCCGCTGGGCAACGATCAACCGGGAGTAGCGGCGCGCGTGGTCGCGCGTGGCGCCGGCGTGATGGTGCCCTGGCGAAAGCTTACCCCTGCCAGGCTCCGCGCGTGCGTGCTTGCCGTGCTTCAGGATCGGCGTTTTCGGCAAGCAGCTCGCGAACTGCAGACGGCGATTTGCCGAATCCACGGGCTGGAACTGGCCGCCGACATCATCGAAGAAGAGCTCAACATACGGATGCTGAGTCAGAGCCGGGATTGAACCGCCGGCGCCGGCCTTTTCAAGGCCGCGTGCCGTTGAACGGCAAGCGGTTCGCAATGAACAGATGTTACTGAAAACAGGATTGTTACAGAAACTCTGCTTTGGGACGGCGTGGGACGTTTGGGGCCATCTTCGCCGCTGCGATGCTCGCGTATTGTTCGCAAGTTCTTCTGGCCGGAAAGCCTGGCGTCGCTGGTTGGGGGAACAATACGGGAACATTTTGGCCCCCGAACTGGCCTCAGGGAATCAGCCTATCCAGAATACGAATCGGCAATCTGGTAGTAGCGATTTGGCAGATAATCAACCGCGATGTGGTCGATGATCAGCCACGAAATGGTTGATTAAGAGAAAATGCTCAGTCGCCGCCTTGACTGTCCCTGTAGAACGGCAAAGTGGTGGGAGTCGAGCCGTGTGTTCTCTTAACCGGTAGCGATCTCGGAGCAGAGTATCTCGAGGCAATGCCTCTGTCCGGCGACGAGGTGCAGTCTGCGTCGTTGCATGAAAAAACCATCGGCCCGTCGCTGAGAATCGACCACGCTTGGAAGACCCGAAGATGCGCCCAACGGCCGCAGCACTCACAACTTCGGATCAATGCTTGTTCGTGGCGACGGCCGCTTTTCCCCCGACCCCGCCTGCCGTTTGACTGCGCCGAGGCCTTCGGACAACTCTCACCTTCCCGCTCTTTTGTCCTCCGCAGAAGAATCGATCGCCCCCATCGGACTCGAGTCCTGAAATGTTGAAGCCGGGCGGCATCTCAAGCGCTTCGAGAACCTCTCCCGTTCGGGGATCGACGCGGCGCACTTCGCTCTCTTCGCCTTCGGAAGTCGCGTGCCAGAGCTCGCCCTCGACCCAGGTGACGCCGGTTACGAAGCGGTTGGACTCGATGGTGCGAAGTATCCTTCCGCTGTCAGGGTCGATTTGATGGATCTTCCGGTCGCGATATTGCCCTACCCACAGCGTCCCCTCAGCCCAGGCAAGCCCGGAGTCATGGCCGCCGCCGGGCGATGGGATGGTGGCCAGCACACTTCCGGTTTTGGGATCGATTTTCTGGATGCGGTCTTCGGCGATCTGAAAGAGATGCCTGCCGTCGAACGCCGTCCCTGCGTGGGCGGCAACGTCGATCGCGCGCACCGCGCTTCCGCTTGCGGGATCGAAGGCATTCAGCTTGTCTCCGGACGCAAACCAGACGTGTTCCCCGTCATAGGTGACGCCATGCACGCGGCCGGCGCCTGGAAAGGGGCCAAACTCACTTACGATTTCAGCGGCTGATCGTTTCATACATCCACCTTAATCAATGAATGGCGGAGCCGGGAGTAACAATGTCGTCGTGAATCCCGGCACCGGCGGAGTGATCCAGCGGCGAGCCCGGGCCTGTCCGAAGGATTGCACCTTTCCCGCAGCCGCCAGCGAGTCCAGCGCGCGCTGCACCGTGCGCTGGCTTGTCCCGAGCGCAATTGCCAAAGCAGAACTTGACCACGATTCACCGTCGGCGAGGAAAGCCAGCACCGCCCCGTTCTCATCGTCGGCCGGCCGCGCCAGCACCACCACTTCGCGTGCGCGGCGCGGGATGAGCGCAAATCCCCTTTTCGTCGCGCCGATATCGGCAAGCGGCCGAAGCATCCTGCGAAGCCGTCCGATTTCGACCCGCAGCCGCATGCGATGCGATTCATCGACGAATCTGGCGCCGAATGCGCGCGCAAGCAGCACCTCCCTCGGAACGTCACCGGGCCAAGCCTCGCCCAGCGCCCGGGCGAGCGCGAACAACACCGGACGGGTTACCAGCGAAACCACGGTTCGCATATGGCGCACGGCATTCCGGCACGCATCCACAACGAGCGCTTGCGAAGCCAGCAACCGCTCGACCTCCTTGAGCAGAAGCTGCCGCTCTTCGCCGCGCGCAATGAGCCGCGCCGCCGGGCTGCTCAAAACGCGAGAGGCGCTTTCCACCTCGGCCGTCAATGCGGGAATCCCTGCCTGCTGCGCGGCAAGTTCGGCCCGTGCAAGCGCCGCGCGCGCCGCTTTCGTGCGTAAGCGGCGCATCGCGATACCGGCAACTACGAGTTCGTGGACGGTCCGCAATGCAGGCGGAAATGGCGTTGGATCGAAATCGGCAAGTATTCGCTCCGCCTCATCCAGGCGCCCGATAAGCACCAGGCGCCGGACCTCAAGATACCGCGCGTGCGCGGCATTCAACCGGTCCCCGTTTTCCTGGAGCGTCGCCCGCGCGGCATCGAGAACCTTTGCAGGCCAGCCCAGGTCGCGCGAGGCAAGCGCGATCTCGGCTTCGGCGACAATGCACCTTGCGCGCGCCACGGATTCTTTCGCACTGAAGGCGCGCGCCGCTTTTCGCAAGAGTTCCTTCGCGCGCACGAACTCTCCCAGTTGCGCCATCGCGATGCCGCGAAGCGCCAGGGCCGGCGCATCGTCGCGCAGCGCGACTCGCTTCAATGCGCCGAGCGGGTCACCCGCTGCCAGCGCCTGTGCCGCGGCTGTGATCAGCGAATCCATCCGAATCCTGCCACACTTGTCACTCCCAGGTCGCTCGATGCCTGCATCAGTATTTGTACATGACCACCAAGCACGCGGTCATATCGACGACGGAACGGGAACCAGGAAAAACCATGAAGACGACGCCAATATCGGAAGTGCTCTCTCCAATCTTTATCGGCAGATGGACGCCTCGGATTCTGTTTGCGCTGAAGGAGAGGCCTCATCGCCACGGGGAACTGCGCCGGCAGCTTGAAAGCGTCTCGCAGCGCATGCTTACCAGAACGCTGCGCAGGCTTGAAGCCGCGGGATTGATCAGCAAGCGGGTAATGCGGCTGAAGACCGTTGCCGTCGAGTACTCGCTCACCAGGCTCGGACAGACGATCATCGCTCCGCTCACAGGCATGTGCCGCTGGGCAAAACGATATCGCAGGGAAGTGAGCGCCGAAGTGCATCTTCGGGGCGCGGCTTCGTCTGCGCCCGGCAATCGGGGTTCATCGGAAATCGAATCGGAAGGGAGCCGGACATGAGAGGGATTCAGGTAGCTGTCGTGATAGCCGTTCTACTGCTTGTGTTCGTCTAGGCACACGCGTGTTCCTGATTGCGCCAAGTTGCATAAGCTGGCAAGCTGGGACCATGTCAGCCGCACGGAGGCTCGAGGGGAAAGATCGATTTTTGCAAGAGAATTCAATTTGAGGAATGGAGAAAAGACGATGACGGCACAGATGGCAAGCAACGAAGGAGACAAGGTACAAGGGAAAGGACAACTCGCGATGAACACACCCCCGATCGTGTCGCAGCAGGAGTGGGAGGCTGCGCGCCGGCAACTGCTCGTCAAAGAGAAGGAACTAACCCGCGCCCGTGACGCCATGGCCGCCCAGCGGCGGCGGATGCCGTGGATGGCGGTGGAGAAGAAGTACGAGTTCGACGGACCCAACGGCAAAATGAGCCTGCTCGATCTGTTCGAAGGCCGCAGGCAGTTGATCGTCTACCGCGCCTTCTTCGAGCCCGGCGTGTTCGGCTGGCCCGAGCATGCCTGCCGCGGCTGCTCACTGGGAGCCGACCAGGTCGCGCACCTGGCCCATCTGAACGCTCGCGACACCACGCTCGCTTATGCCTCGCGCGCGCCGCAGGCCGACATTGCCCGCCTGAAGGCGCGGATGGGCTGGGAAATGCCCTGGTACACCATGACCGACAGCTTCGATGCCGACTTCGGCGTGGATCAGTGGCACGGCCACAACGCATTCATCCACGACGGCGACAGGGTGTTCCGCACGTACCTGATCAACAGCCGCGGTGACGAGGCGATGGGAACCACCTGGAGCTACCTGGATATGACGGCGCTCGGCCGTCAGGAGGCCTGGGAGGATTCGCCGGAGGGTTACCCCCAGACCCCGCCCTACAAGTGGTGGAACTGGCACGACAATTACGGCGCCGAGACCGCGGTCCACCCGCTGTGGCTCGATATCCTCACCGACCCCGACGGAGCAGCCGCGCGACGGCGCGAGGCAGAGGCGAAATCGTGCGGCTGCGAATGAGCGCGGCGTTTCAACTCAAAGCCTGAGCAAAATTCGACGAGGGGAGAGAAGACCATGACGACACAGACCATGCACAAGACCGGAACGCGCGAAGAATGGCTCGCGGCGCGGCTCGAACTGCTCGAGGCGGAGAAAGAGCTCACGCGGCGCAGCGACGAGTTGGCGCAGCGGCGGCAAGCACTGCCGTGGGTACAAGTGAACAAGGGATATCGCTTCGAGACCGGCGAGGGAAGCGCCTCGCTGCCGGACCTTTTTCGCGGGCGCTCGCAGTTGCTTGTTTACCACTTCATGTTCGGGCCGGATTACGCCGCCGGCTGCCCGTCCTGCTCGTCGATTGCGGATGGTTTCAACGGCATCGCCGTGCACCTTGCCAATCATGACGTGATGCTCTGGGCAGTCTCGCGCGCGCCGCTCGCGAAGCTGCAGGCATACAAGCGGCGCATGGGCTGGACGTTTCCCTGGGCGTCCTCGCAGGGCGGCGACTTCAACTATGACTTCAATGTCTCGTTTACCGGGGAGCAACAACGCCAGAGGAATCTCGAATACAACTATCGCCGCCCGGCGCCGGCAGCGCGCGAGCAGTTCTCTGGGAAGACGACGGCAAGTGTGCCGGACGCAATGGCGACCATGAGCGGCGTAGACGTGGCGGCGTATACGCGCGAGGGGCCGGGCATGAGCGCATTTGCGCTGGAAGACGGCATTGTGTACCACACCTATTCCACCTACTCGCGCGGCCTGGACGCCCTCTGGGGCATGTACCAGTGGCTCGACCGCGCCCCCATTGGCCGCAACGAGACCAGCGTCTGGTTGCGCCATCACGACAGATACGGCCAGCCTTGAGCGAAGCCGGAACCGCATTGACCTCACCGCGAAAAAGGAGATCGCAACCCATGGTTTCCGATCGATCTTCACAGCAGGCTTTCTTTGGCGCGTCGGCGCTGCTCTTCGCCGCAAGCGCAACGCTGACGATCGCCTGGTGCGCATCCATGTCGTCGATGGGAAAGATGCCGATGCCCGGCGGCTGGGCGATGTCAATGACGTGGATGCGGATGCCAGGGCAAACGTGGATCGAAGCCGCTGCGTCGTTTCTGGCCATGTGGGTGGCCATGATGGCGGCGATGATGCTGCCGTCCCTGGCGCCCATGCTGGGTCGCTATCGCCGGGCCGTCGGCAGGGCTGGCGAGTCGCGCCTCGGACGTCTCACCGCGCTTGCGGGCCTGGGTTACTTCTTCGTGTGGACGCTGTTCGGACTGGCCGTCTTTCCGCTGGGCGTGGCGCTGGCCGCCGTCGAGATGAGAATTCCGGCCTTGGCTCGCGCTGGTCCCGTCGCGGTGGGAACGGTCATCCTCCTCGCCGGCGCGCTTCAGTTCACCCCGTGGAAGGCACATCGCCTGGCTTGCTGCCGTGAAGCGCCGGGGAGAAACCGCACGCTGCCCGCTAATGCTGGTGCGGCCTGGCGACAGGGCCTCGTCTTCGGACTCCACTGCGGCCTCAGTTGTGCCAACCTTACCACCATCCTCTTAGTTGTCGGGGTGATGGACCTGCGCGCGATGGCCGCCGTTACGGCCGCCATCACCGCCGAACGTCTCGCACCGGCCGGCGAGCACGCCGCGCGAGCCATCGGGACCATTGTGGCCGGCACAGGGTTGCTCTTGATCGCGGGAGCGGTCAGGGTTGGATGAATGGCCGCCAAATCTCCCATGCGCCCGCTGATCTCACCGTCTCGCTCAAAACCCGGTATGAAGGCGCGTATCTTTTGGAATGGCAGCAGCGGGGAGATTCATTCGCTGGGCTGGGCGAAGGTCAACTTCATCTTGGTCATGGCGGCGTACTTCACGTCGACGAACGGACCGTGCTGCTCGGCGCTGAAATCCCTGGCATCGGTGTCGACGCGAACGGTCAGGCCGGGCAGTGTCCACTCTGCCGATTGGGCGTTGGCGGCCGTGATTCCCGGTGCGCTGATGCGGAAAGTTACATCGCCGGCAGCCGCGATGGCGATTCCGTCTTTATCGGCTGAGGCGTCGATCGCCGGGGAGCGCGTGAGCTGGATCCAGCCGATCTTTCCCGGCGCCTGCCACTGCACGGTGACAGGATGGAACTGGCTGCGCGCGTCCACATCCTTGGTGTGGCCGGTGATCTCGCCGCCGTAAATCAGGTTTTTCCCGATCCACGCGGTGGCAATGCGCTCATCGGCGATGGGACGGCGCACCTGGTGCTCGCCTTGAAAACTGCGGAAGC
Source organism: uncultured Acidobacteriaceae bacterium (assembly GCA_963770555.1). Lineage (GTDB taxonomy): Bacteria > Acidobacteriota > Terriglobia > Terriglobales > Acidobacteriaceae > Telmatobacter. The sequence continues at coordinate 374,658 of CAVYQC010000004.1, read as the reverse complement.
TCTTCATGGCATCGGCCGGAATCCGGGTGTCGAGCACTACGATGGGCGGGACGAACCAGAGATCGGCGATGTGGTCTACGGGAGGGTCGAAGCGGGTCAGAGGCGCCTGATCGGCGTCGAGCACGGTGCGCAGCCACAGCCCCAGCACGCTCACGTAGTTCTGCATGTCCATGCCGTAGGCGCGGTCGTAGGGGCCGGAGATGTTGCGCAGGTTGGCGTTGTAAAGATCGGCGGTGGCGCGCCACAGCCCTGCTTCCATTTCGGCGCCCATGCTGCGCATGCGCGGGGTGAAGCCGTAGTCGCGCCAGAGGGCCAGCGCAAAAACATCCACGCCGGCGTAGGTGGGCGAGTTGTATTCGAAGAAGGCATCGTGCTGCTTGTAGAGGCTGTAGACGGTGTCCTGCCACCGCTGCGCCTGCGCTTTCCACTCGGGCTTGCCGCCGCGAACGGCCGCGAAATACCACAGGAAACCGTACATCAGCGCGGGATTGGTGTAAGTCGGCACGAGCCGGCCCTGTTTCATTTCGCCGGCCACCGCATCGTCGATGGCCTGGATCATCTGCGGCGCAAGGTCAGCGGGAATGCGGTCGGGGTATTCATTCAGAATGACGGCCAGGGCGGTTGCGACGAACTCACGCCAGTTGGGATCGTAGGCGCGCCACATCACGGCGTCCGCGCCCGGCTCCGGCTCGCTGGGCGTGCGGCGGAAGGTGCCGTCCCACACCTTGCCGGGCTCGTGATATTGCTGCTTGAGGACGACGCGCAGAATCTCCGCGGCGCGCTCGCGGTCGCCTTTTTGATCGCGCAGAAGAAGACCGAGCGCATACCACGTGGATTCGCGGACCATCATGTGCGGGGCGAGGCGCAGCTCGGCGAAGGCGGGTGAAGGCGGCGTGCGGCAAAGATCGGCCTGCGCATCGAAGTACTGGTCGCCCCATTGCATTGAAGTGAGGAAGATTTCGCGGCTGTTTTTGCTCAACGAGCCTACGTCGGGATGGCGCGGCGCGGCGAAGGCCGGAAATGCGGCAGACACGCTTGCCAGTAGTGTGAAGGCAATTCGTGCCCCAACGGAATGCTTCATTTCATTCACCTTCACGGCGTTTTGTGGGACTCGCTTTGAATCGTGCCTGGCATTACTCCACGCTTCTCCCACAGCCGTTTCTTGATCGGGCGGCTGCGGGCGAAGCTGGCGCCTTCCATGGAAGGTGAGCAGAATTTAGAAGTTGAACTTCACCGCAAATTCCACCGTGCGCGGCTCGTAAGACGGCGACGAGCTGATGGATGTGATCTCGCCGACATTCGACGTGTTGCTGATGGAAGAGTTCGGCGGGGCGAAGTTGGGATGGTTGAAGATGTTGAAGGAGTCGGCGCGGAGCTGCAGCCGATAACGTTCCTGCCAGGTGATGTTCTTTTCGAGATTCATATCCCAGTCCTGCCAGGCCGGTCCGCGCAGCATGTCGTACTGTGAGTTTCCGTAGGTGTCGTAGGTGGTCGGTCCCCCTGAGGTGTAAAGGGTACTGCAGGCGCCGCTCCCGGTTGTGTTGTAGCAGGGCGGGGCGGCGAACGCGGCCGGGTTGAACCACTCCGCGCGGGTCTTGCTGCCTGGATACGGGGCAACGCCGGCAGTGTAATTGGCGCGGCCGCTCACCTGGCCCGCGGGTTTGCCGGGAGCGCTGTAGCTCACGGAGAAAGGCTGCCCGGTCTGAAATGTACTGATGCCGGAAACCTGCCAGCCGCCGATGAACTTGTTGGCCAGGTTACCGGAGCTGCCGAAGAGCGCCTGGCCGCGGCCGAAGGGCAGCAGGTAAGAGTAATTGACGCTGAGAACCTGGGGCGTGATGCCGGCAATATTCCCGTAGGAGTCGTTGGCGTTTACGCCCGAGGGGTTCTCGACATTTTCCGCTCCGAGAACCCGCGTCCACTGGTATTCGGCATTGATGGTAAAGCCGTGGCTGTACTGTTTGTGCACGCCGAACTGGAGCGAGTTCATCATGCTGTGAAAGATCGGATCGACGTTGAGGCTGATCGACGAGAAGGGTTGATACAGATTGGTGTTTTGTGCGGAAACGCCAACCTGGGGCGGGTTGGACAGGTTGATATTCGGAGCGGTCGTGCCGCTGCCGCTGGCATTGTTCTGCCTCAGGTTGTGCTGGCCGACGTAACCGAGCCGGAAATCCAGTCCCTTCGACAATTGGTGTTCGATGGTGAGGTTGTACTCCTCGGTGTAGGGTGTCTCAAGGGCATGCTCCGCATTGACCGAGGGGTTGGCCGTAAACGCGCCGGTAGCTCCGAAGGGATCGGCCATGGTGAAGGCAGGCGTGGTTCCAGCGGGTTGCGCATAGCTCTCGGTGGCGACGAAGGGAACCGTCGCAAACATGCTGTACATGTAGGAGGCAGGCAGCAGGTTGAAGAAGATGCCTGCCGCGCCGCGGATGACTGTATTCGGCAGTGGCTGATAGGCAAATCCCAGACGCGGGGCGAAGTTCTTGTCCGGCCGGCCCAGGTAGGTGAAGGGATTGCTCGATATGCCGTGCACTGAGCTCGAGAGAGCGATCGGGATCTCGGAAACCAGGCCGGGAATCGCGTTGGTGTAAGAGTCGCCGAAAACGACGACCTCGCTCAGCGAAGGCACGAACAGAGAGTTCCTTCCGTAGGGGCTGGGCAAGAACCATTGCAGGTCGTAGCGAATTCCCGCATTGATGGTGAGTTTCGGCGCGAGCTTCCAATCGTCCTGCACGTACGCGGCGTATTGGCTCGACAGGTTTCTCGAAACGGTGCAGTTGGGACTCGACTTCGACGTTGAGCTGGGATCTCCGATGAGAAAATCCGCAAAGGCATTGCCCGTGTACTGGCCGTTGAACGAGTAGGTGCCACGGGTGCACGCCTCATTCCAGTGGTCGTCGTAGAGGTAGGAGAAGCCTGTCTTGAGGGTATGCTTGGCCAGGACCTTGGTCAGAGACGTGCCGATCTGCTCCACTTGCTCCAGATCTTTCGATCCGGCTTCAGTCACGCTCTGGATGTTGGTGATGTTGATGGCCGGCGCGCCTTCGATATCCACCGGACCCAGTCCGGGAATGATCGAAGAGAAATCGGTATTCACGTTTTGCGGCGTGCGGTAGATGGGTAGATGGAAGTAGCTGGCATAGGTGTCGAGCAACAGGGTCGGCGAGAAAGTGTGCGTCCAGCCGAGGATGGTGGTGGTGTTGTGTTCGCCGTCGCCGGAGTAACCGCCCTGCTTGCTGTCTGTTTCAGAGTCCGGGTAAGGCCCGTAGAACGCCCTCAGCCAGGTTGCGCGAATCTGATTACTGTCGTTGATCTTGTGGTCGAGGCGGATGGAGTAACGGGTGGCCTTGCTGGTATTGGAGACCAGTTCAAAAGTGTTGGTGCCGGTTCCGGTTGTGGTGGGCAGCGGGTAGAGATCGGTCAAAAGCGTGGTGTCAACGGAGCTGAAGCTGGTGGAAGGAATCTGGTAGTCCCCGGCATAGTCGCCCGAAGTGGCGATGGGATACGGCTCTCCCGTCGCCGGGTTGGTAATCGGCGTCGTGAAGTAGCCGGCGCGCTCGGCCACGGTAGGCTGCACCGTGTTGTCGTTGATGGATTGGGTCAGATTGAATCCTTCGAAGGCAAAGAAGAAGAAGGAACGGTCCTTGCCGTTATAAAGGTGCGGGATGAGAATGGGACCGGACAGGTTGCCGCCGAACTCGTTTCTTTCATACGCCGGGCGCGGCAGCGAGCCTCCGAAGAAGGTCTTGGCGCCGGTGCCTTTCGAGCGGTTGTACTCCAGAGCCTCGCCGTGAAGCTGATTGCCTCCGCTCTTGCTGACCACGATGACCTGCGCCGGCTCATTGAATTCCGCAGGAGCCCCGGTGGTGATCACCTTGAACTCCTCGAGCGCATCGAGCGAGGGAATCTCCGCTTCGCTGCGCTGCAAGGTGACCTCCTTGTTGTCGGCTCCGTCGAGCGTGTTTCCCATGCCCCCATAGGCATTGCGGCTGCCGGTGCCGATCGAGGGCGTAACGCCTCGGTCGGCAAGCTGGTCCTGCGCGCCTGCGCCCTGCACGCCGGGGGCGATCGCGATCAGGCCCATGACCCCCAGACGCCCGTTCAACGGAATGTTCTGGATGTTTTGGCTGTCGACCACCAGGCCCACCGAGGAATCTTCGGTCTGGATCACCGGGGCCGCGGTGGTGACTTCAACCGTCTCGGTCTGCGAGCCAACCTGCAGTTGCGCATTGATCTGCGCCACCTGGTCGATCTCGAGCGTAACGTTCTTTTGTTCATAAGGCTTATAGGAGGCCTTATTCACGGTTACGCTGTAACTGCCCGGCAGCAACTGCGGCACCGTGTAGGTTCCGGCATCTGAAGTGGTTACGGTGCGGATAAAGTTCGTCGCCAGGTTGCGCACGGTCACCGTGGCGCCGGCGATTAGCGAGCCGCTGGGATCGGTGACGGTGCCGGTGATCGATCCGGTAATGCCCTGGGCAAAGCCGGATTCAGCCGGAACCAGCAGAAACGCGGCAGCGAAAATCGCGCCGAGCGAAAGGAGCAAACCTAGGCCCGGCTTGCGGCCGTCCGTCCGATACAGTCTGGTGCAACTGGCTAAATTCTCCATTTCAATGTCCTCCTGAGGAATTCGGCTCACACCGAGGTTGATTCCGCGGTTTCTCAACTAGGGGCGGGGGTGGATTCAAGATGCGTCTGCCCCGCATGAAGCCGACCCGCGCGAGATGTTTTGCTTGCGGTGTTCCGGCCGCGTGAGAGGAATGAGGCGCAGCGAACGAAGACATCCCGGCCTGGTTACGGCTTGCGGAACCACTGTTTCCTAAAGGACATGGAACTGGACAGACAATTTAATGCTACGGTAATTGCGTTAGCGGATTCTTTACGTAAAGAGACCTGTACTACAATCACTTAGAGGCTGCGCGACGCGTTTGAAACTGGAATGGATGACGCGCGGAAAATCGCCGCGGCACAAGTGGATGGACCTTTCATTGTGACGGCCAAACGGAACAATCCCGACCAATTGGCGGATGAGGCGTCGATCCTCGAAGCCGATGCACGCTGGACTTTGGCGGAAAAGGTGGCACGCAGCGAGGCGCTGTATCGCGCCACCCAGCTCAGGGACATCCTGCTGTTCATCGTGCGCCAGGCCATTTTGACGCCCGAAGAGCCGATTCATGAATTCGAGATCGCGCACCGGGTGCTGGGGCGGCGCAGCGATTTCAATCCTCTGGACGACAATATAGTCCGCGTGCAGATGGCGCACCTGCGCAAGAAACTGGAAATCTACTTCTCGACCGAGGGCAAAGAGGAAGAAGTTGTAATCACAGTAGCGTTGGGCAGCTATAAGCCGGTGTTCAGCCCGCGCTTGAAGCCGGTTTCCACGCCACATCCGTTTCCTGCCGATGCGCCCGGCAGGGAGAAGCGCGAGAGCGCGGAGGACGAGCTTGGCGCGGTTCCGGCCGCGGGGCGCGGTGCGGCGCCGGTGACAACGGCGCCTGCGGCGCGGACCCGGGGGTTGACGGCCGGGCGCGCGGCGGCCGCGGTAGCGATTCTTGCGCTGGCCGGGTGCTGCGTGGCGTTGTGGATACAGGACCGGAACCGGCAGCAATCGCTGGATGCGCTGCATCAGGCGCTCACGCCGTGGAGGTACCAGCCCGCGCTGGCCGGGTTGTGGTCAGGATTCGTGGACCCCAACCGGGATACGGATCTGGTACTGAGCGACGACTCCTTTCTGCTGATCGAGGAGATCGGCAAGCGGTCAACTCCGTTCTACGGCTATCTGGGTCGCAGCTATCTCGATCCGGCCGGGAGAAAAGATCTGAGTCCGCAGCTCAGGTTTGTTCAGGATCTGCTGGCCTCAAAGAGCCTGGGCAACACCAGCGAATTCAAGCTCGCGCAACGCATCCTGGCGCTCGATCCGATGGAAAAAAGGATCCACTTGTACAGCGCGCGGCAATACATGCCTGCGCTGGTGAAACAGGACAACGTGATTCTGATCGGCGGGCGGGTCTCAAACCCCTGGGCGGAGCTGTTCGAGGGCCGGCTGAATTTCAGCGAAGAGACAAATTTCGAAGGGCTGGGCACCACCACGGTAATCAACCGCGCGCCGGCCGCGGGAGAACCGCAGACCTACGTTTCGACTGACGCGGCGGGTTACTGCGTGGTGGCTTACCTGCCCAACCCGGGCCATGACGGCAAAGTTCTGCTGCTCGAAGGAACGTCGTCGGAGGCCACGGAAGCTGCGGGCGATTTTCTTCTTTCGCCGGACCAGTTCTCCGCCTTCAGGAATATGCTGCACACCACCCAGCTTCCGTATTTTGAGGTGCTGCTCAAGACGTCGCAGGTGAGGGGCACTCCGTTGACCGTAACCATCCAGGCTTTTCGCACCTACCCGGCGCTGCATTGAGGGTTTGTGCGCGCGATCCGGCAGAATGTGAAAATGCGGCCGCCACGCCACGGAAGAAAAGCGGCGGGGAGAAAACGCTGTTGACTGGAGTGCACGCATCTTTTGTGCCGATTGAAACGAGCCAAACTGGAATGAAAACAGACTTGTACGGCCCGGTCGAGGAAGCTGACTCCGGAGCGGACAGGGTTGGATGATTGCTTGCCAAATCGCCAATGCGTGTTTCCAGACGTTCGGATTCTGAAAAGGTGCTTGGCCCCTTTCCCATCAGTCGACAACGGGAGTTCCAGGTTTCGCCGGTACATCCAGTCCATGGTTTGCGCCCACGCCGCGGCGCTATCGACTGACGAAATCAAAAGCTGCGCAGGAGAAATTCTCGTGCGCTTGCCAGCACCTTTTCTCGCGCAGCGCGGTCAGGCAGCATGCGCGCAATCTCAACCGCCCCGATCATGGTTGAAAAGATCGCGAAGAATGCACGCTCCCTGTCTTCAGTTCGCCGGCCCGGCATGAAGGGGACCATTCGATCCCTGTAGTTGACGAGCTCGGCAAAGATCCGGCCGCTCATCTTCTTGTCGACGCGCGCCATTTCGGGGGCAAGCGCCGGAAGGGGGCAGCCGTACTCCATGTGCTCGCAGTATTCCAAGCTCAAGTAGGTCTTTACGATCGCCTTCCAGGCTGCGCCGGGTTGCGACCGTTTCGCCGCGGCGGTCAGGGCGTCGCCGGTCTCGCGGAAAGCCTCGCGCAGCGACTCGAGGAGCAGTTCGTCCTTGCACGCGAAGTGCTTGTAAAAGCCTCCGTGCGTCAGCCCGGTGTCGCGCATAACGGCCGCAACGGCTGCGCCGCTCAGACCCTCGGCGCGTACGCGGCGCGAGGCGTCTTTCACAATCTTCTGATGGACTTCCGCTTTATGTTCGGGCCGGTAGCGCATGGCTCCTCATAGGATGCGCGAGATCATCCCAAGATGCAACCGGCAGCGGCCATGAAAAAGCTCGAATCCATTAGATGACGCGCTCATGCAACCGAGGCGGCGCCCATGGTAACCGGCCGCAATCCACAAACCCTGGAAGAGTTCTTCCGGGCCAATGCCGCGTACTTCGGCTGCGCAGGTCAATAGAAGAATCTGAATCAATGGGATGATCTAGATCATCCCATTGCACACGAGGTCAATATGCCGATTGAGACTCTTTTTCAAATCCAACTCGTTCTCGGTTATGTCGCGTGGCTGCTTTGCCTCAAGGCCTGGTTCTGGCCCAGGCTCAGAGTCATGGACCGAGTCGATGCACATCGCGTCATCGCTACCGTGCACAGCTTTCGCTTCTTCGGGCTCGTCTTCATTCTTCCAGGCGTAGTCGGTCCCCATCTGCCGGCCAGTTTCGCCACGTTCGCCGCTTACGGCGACTTCGCAACCGGGGTGCTGGCCCTCCTGGCGCTTCTCACCGCAAGGATACGTCCGCTGTTTTGGGCTTTTGTGGTCGCCTTCAATCTTGCGGGCGCGACCGACATTATCGTCGACTACTACCACGCCATTCGGGCCGGCGTCCCCGCCATGGCCGGGCAGTTGGGCTCCACGTACGCGATCCCGGTCATTTATGTGCCCCTGTTGATGATCACGCACGCCGTCGCCTTTTATCTGTTGCTGCATCCACACGGCGGCAAGCAATGAACCGCAACGCTGTGGACACACTCGAATCACGAGTACCGAAATGACTTATCGGGTTGGAACAGTTGCCGGCACGGCTGCCCGCGTGGACCAGGTCTCGTCTGCCGAGGCGTGGTTCGCCGGAGGCGTGCGCGTTGGCTATCGCAGTTGATGCTCTTGATGCCGGCCAGCCACCGCAGCCTGTGCGCGCCGTGGAACATTCAATCTCTGTTCTGAAGGGCTGTGCGAAGGTCAACCGCAGGAAGTCCCTGCCGGAACGGCGGTTGGGCGTCTGGTTCCTTTCCGATGGTTAGCAAGACCGGTTCGCAGGGCTGACGCGATTTCGTTGCCATCGGATTAAGAATTGTGCTAGGTTGAGGATGGCGAAGGGATCCGCCATGAACCGCCGCCCGATAGGTACCGGCTGATGACCCCTGCGATTGAGCAGGGGTTTTATTATGCTCCGGCATCGCATCGCGAATGAGGAGACACATGGACAACTACCTTGAGCTTCCCATCGGCGGCAAAGCCCCTGAGGTGCTGACGGCAGTGGTCGAGATTCCCGAAGACGGCACCAACAAGTATGAATACGATCGCGACATGAACATCTTTGTGTTGGATCGCGTGTTGCACTCCCCGGTTCATTTTCCGGGAGATTACGGCTTCATCCCCCAGACGCTCGCACAGGACGGAGATCCCCTGGACATCCTGATCCTCGGCGACACACCGACCTTTACCGGATGCATTTACACTGTCAGGCCGGTTGGACTCTTTGAGATGCTCGACTATGGAGTGTGCGACGAGAAGATCCTCGCTATCGCCATGGGGAACCCAAGGTTCAGCGACATTCAGAACTACACGGAAATCCAGCCGCACATTTTGCTGGAAGTCGAGCATTTCTTCTCCGTGTACAAGGAGCTTGAGGATAAGGAAACAAAGATCCTTGGATGGAAGGTTCGGGAAGCTGCATATGAGGTGATCCGGTCAAGTCATGAGCGGTTTATTCACAGCGCCGTTGCCCAATGAGGCCGTTGCCGTGCCCAAGCTCGCGTATAACGGCAACATTGAACCTCAGCTCTTTTTTGCTGCTGTTGAGCGCGCGGAGGAGATGGCTCGCCTTCAGGCCCAGGCAGAAAAGCGAAAATCGCTCCTGATTTTTGGGACGGAGGCTGTGGGCAAAACACGACTCTTGCAGGCTTTCGTAAAAACTCAACTCCTGGCGCTCACCGTTCCACGCGTGGAGTCTCCCCGGGAAATGTTGTTAACCCTGGTCGCCGAGATACGCCGCCTTGGGAAGCCGGCGGTCCTATTCCCGGCAAATTACTCATCGATGAGCACAAAATCCCTAAAGGGCTTGGTGCAACGCGCGCTCGAATGCTGCCCATTTCTGCTCGCTCTGGACCATATTGCAGCCCCGTCTCGCGTCGTGGCCGGGCTAATCAAGGATCTGAACTACTTCGACCGGACTCCCGTTTTTTTTGTGGCCAGAACTCCGCATATGGAAGACATTGGCACATTGCACCCCCTGTGCGCTCGCAGTTCGGAGCGATTGGAGTTGAAGGAACTCGCTCCCTCAATCGCGCTGGAGTTTGCCCGGTGGGAGGCGCGAAAAGCCGATCTATGGGCTTCCAACCTCGACGAAGTGCTGCGATTGTTCGCCGACAGCAGCAAGGGAAATCCTGGCGCGATCGTTCAGATGGTGAAGATGGCGCATCTCCCCAGATACTGGGTCGGGGATCAAATCAAGTCTCACGTCTTATATCTCGATTACCGCATGGGGCGGAGGGAATAGGAATTATCAAGGAAGCCATTGAGGTACCGGGATGAACACGGCGGTCGACAAGTACGACATCCTCAAAGGCGCGATCGTTGCCGGGCCGGATCACGAACCCAAAACACTTGCGGAACTCGGTGTACGCGAGTCGATTCTCGAAGACATTGCCCTTAAAGTCCTCTACCTCCCCGGCCCCTTTTCGGTGGCCGACCTTTCAGAGCAAAGCCGCCTCAGCTACGATGCGGCGGAACAACTGTTGAATCGATTAGAGACAATGCTGCTCTGTGAAGTCACCGGGATGATAGCGACGGTTAGAGTGGACTCCAACACCCGCTCTCAGCCGGTATTCCCGCTCGATTGTGGCGGTGTCAATCTCGAGCGGCATGCAGGTGTGCGAATTCGCTGGCAAAACCCGCAGTCAAGAATGGCAGTCAAGTTGACATGCTGGCAGCGGCTCGACGCTCGACTGCGCTATGCCGCCCAACGCGGAATTGTCTCTCTAACTGAGCTCCTTGACAGGCAAAGCGTGGAGGTTCAGTATATTAGCAGCACATTTCGGATAGGGTGATGGAACTCCACCTCTAACCGCCTTTACGGCTAATGATTCCTACTCTGAAAGGAGTCTTGCCGTGAAGAATATTGTGCAGAGGCTCACAGGGGAAATCCAGCCCTCCCCTTCAAATATTTTCCTTCCAATTCTTCATGCAGAATTTGCCGGAGAGGTTCTATGCGTCTTCCCTGCCGGCTTCTGCAGCTCTCGCGTCCATCGCGCGATCCATGAGCGTTCCACAAAGTCGGTGGATTCGCATACAGCCTGATTCGACTGAGGATTCAGATGATACGGACTGTTGTGTACAACCTCATTCAGCTCCTGTTCGTGATCGGCTTAGCCCCCCTCTATGCCGGCGTGCTTTCCCGCTTCAAGGAAATCGTCCAGAGCAAGCGCGGGCCAAGCATATTTCAGCCGTATCGGGATCTCTGGAAGCTCTTTCACAAAGACGAAGTCGTTTCATCGGAAACGACGTGGATCTTTCGCGTCACTCCGTACCTGGTCTTCGTGGTCCCCCTGTTCGTCGCCAGCCTGATTCCGGTACTGACTGACTACCCCCTCGCATTCGCGTTCATGGGCGACATGCTTGCAGGAGGCTTCTTCCTCGGCCTTGGCGGGTTCTTTGCCGCACTTGCTGCAGTTGACACCGGAAATCCTTATGGTCCGATGGGAGCGAGCCGAACGCGCATGGTGGGATTCCTGGCGGAGCCGGTCTTCATGATCGTATTCTTCACGGTCTCCTTTGTTGCTCAATCGACGATACCGTACATCGTTCAGCAAAAGTGGGTCGCCAGCCCCGCTGCTTTCTTCGCTCCTGCCCACATACTTCTGTTGATTGCCTTTTTCATGCTCATTCTTGCCGAGGGAGGAAAAATCCCCGTGGATAATCCCACCGGGCACTTTGAGCTGGCCATGATCGATGAATCCAAGGGATTGGAATACTCAGGACGCGGCGCGGCGTTGATGAAGTGGGGCGGGCAGATGAAGTTTCTGGTGCTCACCTGCATTTTCTTGAACGTGTTGCTGGCGCCTTGGGGACTGGCCGAAGACTTGTCAGTCGGCCACGTTTTATTGGCGATTCCTCTTATCCTCATCAAGATTCTACCGTTCATTGTGGTTCTGGTCGTAATCGAAACATCCCTCGCCAAATTGCGCCTTTTCCGCATCAGCGAGTTTCTTGGGGCAGCATTCATCATCTCCGTCGCGGCCATGATTGCCAGCATCTTTTCAACGCCGGGCGTCTAGAAAGGAAGGTAGCGGTGACTGGCGCACAAACGCAGTTGATTCAAGGCCTCAACGCCCTGACCGCGGGACTGGTCTTACTAACCGCATTCGGAATGGTGACCACCCGTCAAGTGCAGGGCGTGATACGGTTTCTCGTTGTGCAGTCTCTTTTTGTGGCTGCGTCCGCGTTCCTCATCGGGTTCAACCGCGGCTCGATTGACCTTGTGGCTCTGGGCGTGATCATGATCGCATCGAAAGTGATCACCATTCCATGGGTACTCAGGCGAACGCTCCCAGGCGATGTCTATGAGCGGCGTGAGATCAACCAGGCCGTTAACATTCCCTCGTCCCTCTTGCTGGCGCTGCTGTTGGCCATCGCGGCGGAGTTCTTGGTCAGCCCTCTGCTCGCGACTACGTCAGACCCTGTAATCCATGTGAATTTACCCATCGGGCTTGCCGGCCTGCTTATCGGCGCCTATTCCTTGATTGCTCGCCGCGAGGCCATTCCTCAGTTGATCGGCCTTCTCGCCATGGAAAATGGAGCCTTTTTTGCGGGCATCTCAATTGCCCCCGATCTTCCTCTGATTGCTGAACTGGCCATCGCGATTGATGTGGTTCTGATCGCAGTCGTTGTCGGCCTGCTTACGCGGAACATCACGGAAACGATTGGAACCAGCGAAGCGGCAGCCATGAGCGAGTTGAGAGAGGAGCCTCCTTCATGGCGCTGATCGTTGCCGTCTTTCTCCCGCTTCTGGCAGCATTGCTCTGCTGGTTGAAGCCTTTGCGCTCGATTGCCTGGGGCACGACGGTAGTTTGCCTCGCAATCAGCTTTGCTGCCGCGGTCATGGCCGCGGGACAGGTTCTCGGGAGCGGGCGCGTCGTTGCCATTCCGGGCTGGATCGAAGCGGACGGCCTTGGTTGCCTCGTGCTTCTCCTGGTTGCCTTTGTCTGTACTCTGGCCGCGATCTTCGCCGGCGGTTACATGCGTCACGGTAGTTCATCCAAAGACCGGTTGTGGTGGTTTTACTCGAATTACAACCTCCTGGTTTTTGCTCTCGCCGCCGTACCGGCGATCGAACGCACGAATCTGGTGTGGGTCGCGGTAGAGCTGGTTACCCTGTTCGCAACCCTGCTGGTGGCTTACGAAAGCACCGCTGGCGCGCTCGAAGCCGCCTGGAAAATGGCGATCCTGACGATCATGGGAGCGCCGATCGCTCTATTTGGATTTCTGGTTCTCTATTGGGCCTTTCGCGGCAGCGGCGGCGGAACAGCGGAGACCTGGGCTGGCCTATCCGCGATGTCCTCAAGGATGTCGCCGAATCTGCTGAAGTTCTCGTTCCTGCTGGTATTTGTAGGATTCGGCGCCAAATCGGGCCTTGCTCCCATGCACACCTGGCTGCCGGATGCCCACAGTCAGGCGCCGACACCCGTATGCGCGGTGTTGTCCGGGGTCAAGACCACTGTGCCTCTCTACGTGATATTGCGCTTCCTTTCCATCATTCTTGCGTCACCCGAGGCGCGCATTGGGGAATGGATGGTGGTGATCGGCCTCTTCTCCGTCGGGATCGCCGCATTTCTGCTGCTGCAGGTCCGCGATTACAAGCGAATGTTTGCTTTCTCTACGGTAGAACATATGGGCATCATCCTGACCGCGGCGGGTTTCGCGACACACGGTGCGGCATATGGGGCCGTTGACCAGATGCTGAATCACTCCATCACCAAGTCTCTTTGCTTCTACACGGCCGGCATGATGTCACTGGCGCTCGGAACTCGTCAGATCAGCGAGGTGCGCGGGCTCTTCCGGCTTTCTCCATTCACGGGAAGTGCATTGCTGCTGTGCTCTCTGGCCATCGCCGGAGCTCCGCCGTTTCCAATATTCTTGAGTGAATTTTCCATTCTTTCAGCGGGTCTTCGAGGAGGACATCCCGTAGCCGTTGCGGTTCTGGCAATTTTCATCGTCCTTGCATTTGTGGCCGTCATGCTGCAGGTGAACAGCATGTTGTTTGGCAAGCCTGAGCCGTCGTCGCCCGCAGTAGCAGTGCCTGCAAGCTGTCGCACGGCTGTTGTGCTGGCTGCGATTCCGGTTGTTGTTCTGGGCGTTTACATTCCCGGCCCCGTGCATTCCCTCTTGACGCTTGCGGCGCAACAGTTAGGAGGACATTGATATGGGAGCCCATTGCTCATCCATGGAAGGGGGCGGGAGAACAAGCTTGAACGATCTGGCCGCCGCGATCGAGGGCCGCTTCGGAAACGATGTCTCTCAGACGCCGGCAAGCCATGGCTATGCGCTTTCATTTTCCCTGGCGAAGGCGAGTTCATTGCCCGCGCTTTGCAGATTTCTGTTTTGGGACCACGGCTGCGTGTTTGGCGGCATCATCGCGGAAGAACAATCCAGCCTTTGGCGGATGCACTACGTGTTTCTTCTCCCGGTGGCGGGATGGATCAATGTTGCGCTCGCATGGCCGATCGAAACGACAACCGTGCCCAGCATCGTGGCCGAGGTGCATGCGGCCGATTGGCACGAGCGCGAGATTGAAGATCTCTTTGGAATTCACTTCGAGAACCATCCCCGGCTAGGCGACTTCGTCCTTCACGACCAGATTTGGCGTGAGGGCATTGACCCGATGCGTAAGAGGTTTTCTGCGAGCCAGGCAAAACTTGAGCGTAAGCTCGATCCCGAATGGCAGCCCCTGCTGGTTGTCGAAGACCCGGGTTCATTCGCCATGCCAGTCGGACCCGTCTACACCGGAGGCATCGGCGAGTCCCTGCACTTTCTTCTTGAGACGGTCGGAGAAGACGTTATCCGCGCCATTCCGCGGCTGTTCTACAACTACCGTGCCGTGGAGAAGATTGCCGAGGGACGAAGCATACAAAATGCGTTGCTGCTCGCAGAGCGATTTGTCGCAACTTCTGCGTTTGCCCACTCGCTCGCCTTCTGCCAGGCGGTGGAGAGGATCGATTCGATCGAAGCGCCGGCAAGGGCTGCGCTTTTGCGCATTCTGTGTTGCGAGTTGGAGCGGCTGAGGCAACATGTGGCCGCCATTGCCGCCATTTGCGACTCCACGGCACTGGCAGTTCCCGCGGCTCAAGCCTCCATCATTACAGAACAGTTGTTGCGCGCCTCCTGCGCTCTTACCGGACACCGGTATCTCTTTGGATTAAACGTTCCAGGCGGACTAAACCGCGATTTCGAGACTGGAGAGTGCAGGAAGCTCCTCGCATCGGTCGACCAGTTGGAAAAGGAATTGCGAGTCTTGGAAAAGCGGCTTCGCTACAGCAGCAGCTTCCTCGACCGCCTGGAAGACGTCGGTGTTGTCAACGGTGAGAGTGCCCGTGACCTTAATCTTGTGGGCCCAATCGGCCGCGCGTCAGGTCAGCACTGCGATTTGCGGAAGGCTTGCCCCTACTCAGGCTACGACCGGCGCTCGTTCGATGTGCCTTGCGAAACGGAAGGAGACGGTTATGCGCGGCTGCGCGTCCTGTTTGCGGAAGCGACCCAGTCAGTCAGGTTGATGCACCAGTCGGTCGAAGCCCTTGAGCCGGGCCCTATCCGTGTTCCCTGTGAGAGTAAACAGCCCGGCGCAGCGCTTGGATGGACGGAGGCGCCGAGAGGGGCAACCCTTCACTGGGTGAGCATCGACGAAAAGGGCTTGGTCGAGCGCTATCACGCGATTACGCCATCCTTCAACAACTGGCTTGGATTTCACGTGGCAGCCGAGAATTTCGCGTTTCAGGATTTCCCGATCATTCTCGCAACTTGGGGGTTGTCCGCGACCGAGTGTGACCGGTAGAGGTGGAATGGAATGAGCTTTTGGTTTTGGCACGGCCTGCGCAGGGGCATTCAATCGACCCGCTATCCACGGAGAGCAGAGACGGCCTTGGGGGTTTCTCCCGGCCTCCCGGTCAACACGGAATTCGCATCACCCGATGAGGCTCAGCTCGCTGCTGCTATATGCCCCGTGGACGCCATCATTGCGCACGGCAGGTCGGCTTTCGTCGATCCAGGGAAATGCGTGCATTGTCAGCGCTGCCGCTTTTGTATCCCCACTCCGATGAATTGGGATGACGGGTATGAATGGACCAGGCTGCCTGCCGAACAAAGCCAGTGCGCGACCTTTCCTCCGTCCTTTTCGAAATCCATGCACGTGATGGTCGTTGATGCCGGGGACTGTGGCGCTTGTCTGCATGAAGTCAAGCAGCTCAGTAATCCTCTCTATAACATGCACCGGTTGGGATTCTTCTTCACGGCGACTCCGCGAGCCGCGGACCTTCTTTTGGTGGTAGGCCCGGTCAGTGAGAATATGCGCGGGGCATTGCTCAAAACCTGGGAGGCAATGCCAACCACCAGGCGAGTCATGGCGGTTGGCAGTTGCGCGATCTCAGGAGGGGTGTTTGGCCAAAGCTTCATGTGCGCCGGTGGCGTGAGCGCTGTGTTGCCGGTGGATTTTGAGGTCCCGGGCAATCCTCCTCCGCCCCTTGCGGTATTACATGGCATGCTGGTCGCCACGGGACGGAAGCCTGTCAGGAAAAGCGTCCCCATCGCCGAAGGGAGATCTTGATTTATGGCTTCGCTCACCGGCATATGGCTGGTCCTGGTTTTCGCGACATGTGCGGCAGGCATCCTCCTTTCGGCGCTGTGCGGTCGAAGGCGCGCTCCGTCGGTCGTCGCGATTGTGGGGGCTCTCGCGTCCGTATTGATTGTTCTTGCATCGGCAACCGTCCTGCTGACCGGCCAGACCTACCATGCAGCCCTCTGGGCGCTCGATGGATTCGGCCAGCTCACCTTAGGAATGGATGCCATATCGTCTGTCTTCCTGGCGGTAACAGGCATCGTCTATTTTTCGATCTCTCTTTTTGTGCGCAATTTCTTGAAGGACCAGCGGGCGGCCGACTACCCCGCGCATCGTTACGGCATCCTGTACTTTGCACTGATGGCCTCGATTGTTCTCATCCTGGTGGCCAACGACGTTCCGCTCTTCCTGATCAGTTGGGAATGCATGTCGATCCTGTGTTTCCTGCTGATCAATTACGAAGTGCAGCGGCAATCGGACAAGATGGCTGGGTACATCATGCTGGGGATGAGCGAGGCGGGCTTTCTGGCAGTGGTGATTGCCTTCTTGATTGTCGGCCGCAACGCTGTTGATCTTTCGTTCTCCGCTCTGGCTGCGTCGGCAGGAACTCTCTCTCCCAGTGCCTTATGGAGCGCATTCCTGCTCGGGTTTTTTGGCTTCGGAGTGAAAGCCGGTCTTGTTCCTGTTAACTTCTGGCTTCCGCGATCGTACACCGCAGCTCCGTCCATCTTCATCCCGGTCTTCGCAGGCGTCACGCTCAATCTTGGCTTCTATGGAATTCTACGCCTGAATGGCGATTTGATGCATGCCGGCTATGGGGCTGGCATACTCGCGCTGATAGTCGGGAGCATCACAGCGCTTGTGGGAATCCTCTACGCCACGACGGATAGCGATATGAAGACGATGCTCGCTCACAGCTCGATCGAGAATGCTGGCATCATTGTGGCCGGTCTCGGCGCTTTCTTCATTTATCGCGCTGCCGGCGAACCCGTTGCCGCGGCAATCGCCCTTTCAGCAGCGCTCTATCACATGTTGAATCACTCCATCTACAAGACGCTGCTTTTTCAGGGCACGGCCTATATCCAGGCTGCAACCGGCACGCGCGACATGGATCAGCTCGGCGGCTTGTCTCGTCTGCTACCCGGACTATCGGCTATCTTTCTTGTGGGTTGTTTGGCAATCTCGGCGGTGCCTCCGTTTAACGGCTTCGTCAGCGAATGGATGACCTTGCAGGCACTGTTGCGCAGCGCCGTTTTGTCGTCCACGTCCGTCAAAATTGTCTTTGCCCTCTGCGGCGCCGCTCTGGCGCTCACCGCCGCCCTGGGGGTGACCTGCTTTGTAAAAACGTACGCCATGAACTTTCTTGGCGTGCGCAGAGGCACGTGGGAGCCGCAATTGCGCGCGCGTGCAGGCACTCGATTTCCCTTGGTGTTTTTGGCCGTTGTCTGTCTCCTGCTGGGAACACTCCCAACCTATGTCCTCCCTGCGCTCAATCGGGCCGTGGAGCCGCTGGCGGGCGCCAGCATCACAACTTCTCTGGTGCAGCCGTTCTTTACTGCGAACGCGGAGAACGGACAGCTTCCGCAGGCGTTCCTCCAGGACTTCCATAACATCGGTGCTCAGTCCGGCCGAGGTCTGTTGCCTGGCCGTGGCCTGGTCGTTCTGCTCCGCAGGCTGGAAGCGAATCCGGTAGTATTTGCCATGTCGCCTTCTTACAGCTTCGCCGCGCTTGCGATCCTGCTCTTCTTGGTGTGGTTTGTCGTCACGCGGCTCACGCGCCGGCGTGCCGTAGTGCGGCGCCCGCTTTGGGCAGGGGGGATTCCCAGACTGCTGCCGCAGATGACCTACACGGCCACGGGCTTTTCCAACCCGGTACGCGTTGTGTTCCAGGCGATCTTTCAACCCAACATCACGGAGGACACGCGCCAGACGGTCGCGGTGCATTTCCGCACCGCCATTCACAGGCAGCGCGAGGAAACGCACATTGTGGACCGCGTCTTCCTGAAGCCGGTGGGCGCAGCCGTGCGAGGGATCGCGGGATTTTTGGCAGGCATGCATCATGGCCGCCTCAATGCCTACGTGACCTATGCTCTTGCCTTTCTTTTGCTGATGCTTCTTCTGTTTCGGGCAGCATAGAACCTTGCCTGCCTTTCCAGATTGTGACCGCCTTTACCAGGTTGAGAGCAAGCTTGCCGTGCTCGCGCAGAACAATATGTCCAGATCCGTGCCCTTCAAAGCGGTCGTAGACTCGCCGGCCATCTCTCAAGATGAGCCGCAGACCTGTGCCACACATTTGCTTCCCGGTACAGGATGTGTGGCGGCGATCTCTACGAGCTTTCCAAGCTGCTTGGCATTCCAGCATCAAGATGACAGAACGCTACCCCAAGCTCGCTCGGAAGCACATAGCGAAGACCGGCAGCGTGTCCCGGGAGGTGCGGAACAGGCTCGAACCAAGACCACAAACTGAAGGGGAACAGGAAATACTCAAAAAGGAAGGGCACATTGCCCGACCGCGAAGTGTCCGTATTGCGTCCGAGAACCAGTCGGAGCGGTTCGTGGTCATCACTAAGTAATTTAGAATGTGGTGGCCAGGGACGGGATTGAACCGCCGACGCCGGCCTTTTCAGGGCCGCGCTCTACCACTGAGCTACCTGGCCTCAGTCGAGACTGCGAGTTGCAATTTCCTGCGCGGGTTCCGGGGCTGCCGGATGAGGAAGGTCGAGTCCACGAACAGTGCGCTGCAACAACTGGAACAGTATAACAAGCACCAATGGCTCAATCCAAGCCGGGGCGGGTTCCGGGCTGCACTACACTGGTAGGCAATCATGCGCAGCCTTCTCGCTTCGCTCGCCTGCCGATCGATTGCCTGCGTTGCCCTGGCCGCGGTTGCGGGCTGCGGCCACCGGCCGGGTGCGCCGATTCCGCTGACGCGGGCCGAGTCTCGAACTGCGCTCATCTACGAAGCCAACCTGCACCAGGGTCCGGAGGCGCTGCGCGCGTTTCTTGAGGGTTTTCCCAAGGGCGCGGACCTGCATGTACACCTTTCGGGAGCGGTCTATGCGGAGACCTTCGTTCGCGACGCCGTCGAGGACGGATTGTGCGTGGATACGGCGACGTTCAGCTTCGCCAAGCCCCCGTGCGGAAAGAAGGGGTTGATTCCGGCCATCGACTTGTCGGGAAATCTCGATGCGGCGCAGCAGACGATTTACGACAAGCTCATTGACTCGTTTTCGATGCGCAGCTATGTGCCGTTGGCCGAGTGGAGCGGGCACGACCAGTTTTTTGCCACGTTTGACAAGTTCGGCGGCTTGAGCTGGAGCCACGCCAGCGAGTGGGTGGACGAAGTGGCGAGCCGGGCGGCGGCGGAGAACAACCAGTACCTGGAGCTGATGGAGACGCCGGCCTTCGGCCACGCGGCGCAAATAGCGCACGCAATCGGCTGGAGCCCGGAGCTTGCACAGGCCGATCCGCGGGCCTTCGCGCAGTTGCGGCAGGAGCTGCTGGAGCGCGGGCTGAGGGACGAGGTGAGCGCGGGCCGGGACGACGTGCGCCAGATGGAAGCAGGGCGGAAGCGGCTGGAGCGCTGCGGAACGGCGCAGGCCGCGGCGGCGTGCGAGGTGGAAATCCGGTTTATCTACCAGGTGCTGCGCGGCCATCCGCCGGAGCAGGTGTTTGCGCAGGCGCTGCTGGGGTTTGAGACGGTGGAAGCGAGCATGGACGCGCACGACGACACGTGGGTGGGCATCAATTTCGTGATGCCCGAGGACGGGCTGATCGCCATGCGCGATTACACGCTGCAGATGAAGATGCTGGATTATCTGCACGGGGTCTATCCGCGGGTCCACATTACTCTGCACGCGGGCGAGCTGGCGATGGGCCTGGTGCCGCCGGAGGGGCTGAGGTTCCACATTCGCCAGGCGGTGGAACTGGGCCATGCGGAGCGGATCGGGCACGGCGTGGACGTGATGTACGAGGACGACGCGCGGGGACTGTTGAAAGAGCTGGCCGACCGGCATGTGATGATCGAGATCAACCTCAGCTCGAACCAGGGAATTCTGGACGTGGAGGGCGACGAACATCCGTTTCCCATCTATCGCGCGGTGCACGTGCCGGTGGCGCTTTCGACCGACGACGAAGGGGTGAGCCGCATCGATCTGACGCACGAATATGTGCGGGCGGCGATCGATTACGGACTGAGTTACGGCGACCTGAAGCAGATGGCGCGCACGGGAATGGAGCACGACTTTCTACCCGGTGCGAGTTTGTGGTCCAGGGCCGATGGGTTTGGCGTGCCGGTGAATGCGTGCCGCGGGCAGACGCTGGGCGGGGATCGGCCGTCGGCCGATTGCAGCGCGTTTCTGGCCGGCAGCCAGAAGGCCGGTGCGCAATGGGAGCTGGAGCGGCGCTTTCGGGCCTTCGACGCGAAGTTCCAGGGGCCGGGCTTCGAGGGATTGTTGCATGGACAATGAACGGATTCGCGCGATTTGCATGGCGCTGCCGCATGGGGCGGAGACGGTGAACTGGGGCCATCACCTGGTGTACTGGGTGGGCGGCCGCGACCTTGGCGGCAAGATGTTCGCGATGACCGACCTCGACGGCACGGGCGCGGGCGTTCTGTGGTTCCACTGTGGGGCAGAGCGGTTTCATGAGCTGCTGGAGATCGACGGAATCATTCCTGCACCGTATCTGGCGAAGGCGCACTGGGTGACGCTGGAGCGGTGGGATGCGCTGCGGCCGCGGGAGATCGAGGAGGAGCTTCGGCGCGCGCATGCGCTGATCTTCGAGAAACTGCCCCCGCGGACCAGGACGTTGCTGGCAATGCCGGAGAAGGAGCGGGGGAGGGTGATGCGGGAGAGGAAGAAAGTGGCTGCCAAGCGGAAGAGGGTCGGGCGGGCGTGACGGAGAGCTGCAAAAGGCTACAAAAACTGTAGATGGGAATATCCCACCTGAGCCGCAAAAACAAAGACGCGGCCAAGGTGGGGCACCCGGATGGCTTCGCGGGATCGGCGGTCGCTGAGGATGTCACAAGGATGGACGGGTGTGCGCGGTAGAGTGGAGGTTGGAGGACGGCCTCTAAAGCATTTCTCCTTCTGGTGTGTCCCGAATCCGATACCGCGAAGCGGCAATTTCCCCAAGCCGGGGTCCCCACGGATAGGTTTTCGCCCGTGGGGTGGATGAAATGGCCACCCTGCACGATGCAACAAGAGCTATATCTGAAGGAGAAATGCCTTAGGGTGAAGTCTACCACTCCCACAAATGTGCGCCGGCGGGCCGGGAAACGGGCAGAGGCGGGTGCGGCCGGGCGGGGCCGGGCGCAGGCGCGCGGGCTGCGGCGGGGACGGGCTCGGCGGGTGCGGATGAGCTGGCGGACGCGCGGGGTCCTCATCCTGGTTGCGGTAGTTGCGGGGCTGTTGGGTTGGGCTTGCCTGGCGCGGCGGCTTGCGCCGGTCGGGAACACCGCGCTGACGCATTTTGACGCCATCATCGTGCTGGGGTATCCGGCGGATGGGGATGGGAATCCGACCCCGCTGGAGCTGGCGCAGGTGACCGAGGCGGTGAAGGAGTATGAGCGCGGAGCAGCGGCGCACCTGATCTTTACCGGAGGCGCGGTGGCCAACCAGTTTGTGGAGGCCGAGGTGATGGCGCGGACCGCCGAGGCGCAAGGGATTCCGGAGACGGCGGTGGTGTTGGAGCCGCGGGCGCGGAACACGATGGAGAACGCGTGCTACGCGGTGCGGATGATGAAGGCGCGGGGGTGGGGGTCGGCGGAGGTGGTGTCGAGCGCCTGGCATTTGCAGCGGGCGGGCCTGATGTTCAGCCGGATGCCGATCGCCTGGCGGATGCATGCGGCGCCGGCGCTGGAGCCGGAGTCGGGGTTGGCTGTGGACGCGGCGGGGGTGATGGAGACGCTGAAGACAGTACGGTATCTGGTGTGGACGCGTCCAATGGAACGATGCGAAATGTGAAGAGCAGGGATCAGGGGTCAGAGATCAGGGATCAGAGACCGGATGGGGCGGCGTGCGTTGTCGCTGGCTGGCATGGTCTTGTAAGCTGGTTGGTGATGCTCCTTCGAGTAAGATTTCTTCCCTTTTGGATGGCCGCGGCCTTGCTCGCTTTTGGAGCCGGCGCGCGGATGGAAGCCCAGAGCGACGCCGCGCAGACGAGCGATGCGCAGACGACAGCGAACGGCACGTATATCTCCGTCGATCCGCTGGCCAAGGTGCGGTACGACAACCGCTTCGACATGTCTTTGGGCGCGGCCTACGACCATATGAAGGCAGGTCCGACGCTGCTGCAGGGGTCGAACCTGGGCGGGCTGGACTTTGAAGGGTCGGTGTGGCTCACCAAGCACTGGGCGGTTGAGGCCACGGACCGCACGTACGTGGGTACGAGTGGCGCGGGGATGAGCAGCGGCCCGACCGGCGGCAATGCCGTGCACAACATCAAAGGTCCGTTCGTGAGCGAATATTTCTTTGCGGCCGGCCCGGAATGGCTCGGGCCGCACAACAAGCACGGCGCGCTGATTGCGCACGTGATGGCGGGCGGCGTGTACGGAGATTTCCAGCACGATTTGCTGGGTCAGCCGGCATCGACGGTGGCTTTCTACAACAACCAGATCGCGCCGGCGTTCATTATCGGCGGGCATTTCGATCTCAACCGGTCGGAGCACTGGGTGTTCCGCATTTCTCCCGATGCGGTGTGGACGCGCTACAGCACCAACTACGCTCCCTTGATCACGCAAAACGATATCAACTTCGCAATCTCAGTGGGGATGGAGTACAAGTTCACGAAGATCAAGCGGTAGAGCGGGGACTGAGGGGCCGGGCAGGCTACGGGATAAGGGATGAGTTTGCGCAGAGCTTCCATGAAGTGTTCCTCGGGGGCTGAAGCGCTCACACATTTTGTCCGCCGCTCGCGGCACGATTGAAGTCGTGCCCTGATACAACAAAGCAGGCCTCGAATCGCGTCACCCGCAGCCGCCGCAGTCCGCACCTTCAAACTGGCCCACTCCTTAAAAAGTCTCCGGCTGCCAATCTCGGCATAGTGTGGTATTCTCCTGCGTTCGATGACGCTTGTGGAAAAGCGCCGCCAAAGGCTATGCTGTTGCGGATGGCGGCACTCCCCCGAAGCAAATAAGACATTCGAGATACGGGCAAAGGCGGGATCCAATGGATATGAAAGACACTCTTGGAGTATTGCTCGCCGGCGGCGCCGGAGAACGGCTGTTTCCGCTGACGCGCGACCGGGCCAAGCCGGCAGTGCCGTTCGGGGGGCATTACCGGATCATCGACATCACTTTGTCCAACTGCATCAATTCGGGCTTGCGGCGGGTTTATGTGCTGACGCAGTACAAGGCGCTGAGCTTGAACCGGCACATCCGCGAAGGCTGGACGGGCATTGTGGCCCAGGAGCTGGGCGAGTTCTTTGAGCTGATGCCGCCGATGCAGCGGACCGGGGCCAACTGGTACATGGGAACCGCCGACGCCGTCTACCAGAATATTTATTCGATCGGGAGCGAGCAGCCCGCGCACGTGATCATTCTCTCCGGCGATCACATCTACAAGATGGACTACAGCCGCATGCTGGCGCACCACCGCGAGACCCATGCCGAAGTGACACTGGCCACGCTGCCCATCCCGCCGGACGAGGTTTCGCGATTCGGGGTGGTGGAAGTGGCCGCCAACGGAGAGGTGACCGGCTTCCAGGAGAAGCCGGCATCGACGAGCGTGCGGTCGCCGTTCAATCCCAGTGCGGTGGACGCCTCGATGGGCATTTACATCTTCAACACCGAGGCGCTCTTGAAGGCGCTGATTGCCGACGCCGACGATCCGGACTCGAAGCACGACTTCGGCCACAACATTCTGCCCAATATGCTGGGCAAGAAGAAAATGGTGGCCTACAGCTTTGTGGACGAGAACAAGAAGCAGGCGCTCTACTGGCGGGACGTGGGCACGCTCGACGCTTATTACGATGCCAACATGGATCTCTGCTCGGTGTCGCCGATCTTCAACCTGTACGACAAGAGCTGGCCGATGCGCACGCGGGTGCGGCAGTATCCGCCGGCCAAATTTGTGTTTGGCGAGCCGGGACGGTCGGGGATGGCGGTGAACTCAGTGATTACCGCGGGCGTGATCATCTCCGGGGCCTCGGTTTCAAACTGCGTGCTGTCGCAGGATGTGCGCGTCAACTCCTATTCGGATGTGGACTCGAGCATCATCTTCTCGCACGTGAATATCGGCCGGCATTGCCGCATCCGGCGGGCGATCATCGACCGCGACGTGCACATTCCCGAAGCCACGGTGATCGGCTACGATCCGGTGGAAGACAAGCGGCGTTATTTTGTAACGCCGTCGGGGCTGACGATCGTGACCCGGGATGCGTCGCTGTTTGAGAATCCCGTGGATCCGGAGTTTGCGGAACGGTATTGAGCGGGTTGAAAGCAAGAGCGCGCATCGGGGGCGATGCGCGCTTTTGTTTTGGCGCACAGCCTGCCGACAAGGTTGGTCAGGAGGGGCGGCATGCGGTTGCCGGGCGGCGATTGCGAACTGGTGCAGATTGTGGACGCGCGGCTCGCGCAGGCGGCGCGGCAGGCGGGCGACTGGCTGGCTTGCCGGCTGGGTTGCACGCAATGCTGTTACGGGGCCTTCGCCATCAACGCGCTCGACGCCGAGCGGCTGCGTGCGGGGATGGCCGCATTGCGGGTAGAGGACCCCGTGCGCGCACGGGCCGTCGAGGCGCGGGCCCGCGGCTGGATTGCCGTATATGGCGCGGAGTTTCCCGGCGATGCGGAGAACGGGCTTCTGGGCCAATCGGATGAGGAGCGGGAGCGGTTCGAGGAGTTTGCCGACGATGCGCCCTGCCCGGCGCTGGACCCCGCGACCGGGGGCTGCGACGTGTACGCTTGGCGGCCCATGGCATGCCGCGTCTTTGGGCCTCCGGTGCGCATGGCGGGAGCGGATGGCGCCGAGGGCCTGGGCCACTGCGAGCTGTGTTTTATTGGCGCGACCGCGCAGCAGGTGGCGGCGTGCGAGATGCTTGTTCCGCACGAAGCGGAGGCAAGGTTGCTTGAAGAGATCGGCTCGCGGCGGGAGACCGTGGTTGCGTTCGCGGTGTTATTGAATTCCGGTTGAGCGCATCCGGTGACTCGTGTGTTGAGATTCGATTCATGACTGATTGGGCTGGCGGTTTCGCACCCTCTCATGCAGCCACCCTACGGACGCAGACCTGTCGTCGGGGCCCCGGCCCGCGAAAGGATGGGGCGCCCGGCGGGCTGTGCGCGCATGCCGTAAACTGAGGCTTGGAAAGAACCATGCCAACGCGCTGCCCGGGGCCAACGCGTCCCTGCTGGGTGGAGATTCGCGCCCAGGCCCTTGAAGCGAACTTTCGATTCCTCAAAAATCTGGCCGGGCCGGATGCGGAGCTTCTGGCCATTGTGAAGGCGGATGCTTACGGGCACTCGCTCAAGGCGTGCGCGCCGGCGGTGGTGTGCGCGGGCGCGCGGTGGCTGGGCGTGACCAGCGTGGAGGAAGGTGCGGCGGCGCGCGCGCTGTGCCCCCCAGCACAAAGCGAGACGCAGATTCTGGTGATTGGCGGGGTGTTTCCGGGGCAGGGCGCGGCGGTAATCGAGCACCGGCTGACCGTCGTGGCCTGGGAGCCATGGCAGCTCGACGAGCTGGCGGCAGCCGCGCGCGCGGCGGGACTGCGGCCGGGAGCGCTGCCGATCCATTTGGAAATTGACACCGGCATGAGCCGCCAGGGCGCGAGCCCCAGCGAGCTGGCGCCGGTGTTTGCGCGCTTTGCGCCCGGCTCGCCGCTGCGCCTGGAAGGCGTGATGACGCATCTCTTCGCCGCCGACGAGGCAGACGGGCATGTGACCGAAGGCCAACTGGCGCGATTGGAGGAGGCGCTGAGCCGTATTTCGGCGGCCGGACTGTTCGGCGAATGGCTGAACGTGGGCAACTCCGCCGCGCTGCTGGCCGGGCAGGCGCCGGCCATCGCGGAGCTGGCCGGGCGGCACGGAATGCGGGCCATGATGCGGCCCGGACTCTCGCTCTATGGGCTGGTTCCGCGCTTTAACCCGGAGTTCGCGGCGACGGAGCCGGAGCCATTGACTGCGGCGCGCGCCAGCCTGCAGCCGGTGCTGGGCTGGAAGTCGGAGGTGGTGGGCGTGCGCTCGGTGGCGGCCGGCGCGGTGGTGGGCTACAACGGGACCTTTGTGGCCACCGAGCCGATGCGCCTGGCGCTGGTGGCCGCCGGTTACGGCGACGGCCTGGACCGGCGGCTGGGCAACCGCTTCAGCCTGCTGGTGCGCGGGGCGCGCGCGCCGCTGGTGGGCCGCGTGAGCATGGACCAGGCAGTGCTGGATGTGACCGGGATTGCGGGGGTTGCGGCCGGCGACGAGGTGATGATCCTGGGGGCGCAGGGAGATGAATCTGTCTCCGCGTTTGACCACGCCGATGCCGCGGGAACCATTCCGTGGGAGGTGTTTACGCGCATCGGGGCGCGGGTTCCGCGGGTGGTGGTGTGAGGGGGCTGTGGTTATGTCCTCGCAGTCTTGTTATTTGCGCTTGAGGTTCGTGCCGTCCCAGGTCCCGGAAGCGGGACCTGGGACACCCCAAGTTCCTACGCTTCCAGGAACTCAGCCGGCGATGGCTTGTGCGGGGGCGGAGCAGAGGCCGGCGGCGCACTGGACGGCCGCGATCATGGCTTCAGTGCCGATGGCCGAGTTCAGCAACATGTGATAGAGGCCGCGCGAGCACCACTCCTGCTGGTAAAACTTGCGGATGACGGCGGCGCGGCGCTTGTCGAAGGCGGCCAGATGCTGATCGGCGTGCTGCGCCTGCTTGGGAAAGGCGCGGTTGAACCAGTCTCGCTTGGCGCTGGAGGTGGCGTAGACGAAGATGTGGAAGCAGCCTGGCTGCCCGGCCAGCGCGCAGGCCGAGCCGCGGCCCACCAAAACGCAGTTGCCTTCCCTGGCGGCGTCCAGGATCTCCTGGCGAATCAGTGTCAACATGCGCTCGGAATCGAAGACGTATTCATCCGCATTGGCGACGGTGGAGAAGGATGAGTCGTGCCAGAAGAGCTTGCCGTAGCGGTAATACCAGGGGTCGAGACGGTCGTCGAAACGAGCGGCCATTTTAGGATCCACTCCGGCGCTGCGGGCCGCGCCGGCCACCAGCTCCGAGTCCAGCAGCCGCCAGCCCAGGCGGCCGGCCAGATCGTGGGCAAACTCGCCGCCGCGCGAGCCGTATTCGCGCTCAACGGTAATGACTCTGGTGGGCGTATGCACGATTCCGGCGAAGGACCCCCGCGAAAAGGAGCATACAACGGATTCGGGGAAAATTAAAGCCGGGCGTCGAAATTGTGGGGCCGGAGACGTGCGGCGGAGCAACAGCCGGCGGGAAAATTTCTCCGCGAGACCTTGACGGTCTACACAAGAGTGTTGTAGATAATCTAGGTATGGGAAAGCCAAACGATCTGGTCCAGGGCACGCTCGATCTGCTCATCCTGAAGACGGTGTCGCTGGAAGCCATGCACGGCTGGGCGATTGCCAAACGCATACAACAGGTGTCGGGCGAGGTGCTGCAGGTGCAGCAGGGTTCGCTGTATCCGGCGCTGCACCGGCTGGAGCAGCAGGGGTGGATCAAGGCGCGGTGGGCGGAAAGCGAAACCGGGCGGCAGGCGAAGTTCTATGCGCTGACCGTGACCGGCCGTAAACAACTGGAGGCCGAAGCGGCCAACTGGAGCCGGCTTTCGGCGGCCATCAATTTGGTGGTGGCGTGAAGAAGGCCGGGAACGAGGGAACGAGGGAACGAGGGAACAAAGGAATAGGGAATAGGGAATAGGGAATAGAGACTAGGGACTGGGGACTGTGCTGGGGGTGGAGATGCGGTGGGTCGGTAAGCTGGCGATGCGCTTGCGGATGCTGATTGGGCGGGGGAGGGCCGGGGCGCGGCTGGATGAGGAGCTGCGTTTCCACCTGGAGCGGCAGATTGCAGAGAATGTTGCCGCGGGGATGAGCGCGGACGAGGCACGGTTTGCGGCGCTGCGGGGGTTCGGCAATCCCGCACTCTTGCGCGAGCAGGCGCGCGCTACGTGGAGCTGGGGATGGCTGGAGTCGCTTTGGCGAGACGTGCGCTATGGAGTGCGGACGCTGAGGCGCACGCCGGGATTTTCGCTGATTGCGATCGCGGTGATGACCCTGGGCATCGGCGCCAATGTGGCGCTTTTCACGGTGGTGCGGGGCGTGCTGCTGAGGCCGCTGCCGTTCGCGGATCCCGACCGGCTGGTGATGGTTTACGAGCATGGCATTCCGGACGATAGCGATAAATTCGCGTACAACGTTGTGGCCGGGGGGGTGTACGCGGAGTGGAAGAAGCAGAACCGAAGCTTCAGCAATATGGCGATGCTGCAGGATAGCGAATACGATCTCTCCGGTTCGGGCGGGCAGTTGCCGGAGAAGCTGGACGGCGCGGAATGCACGTGGGATCTCTTGACAACGCTGGGGGTGCGGCCGGCGCTGGGACGCGATTTTACGGCCGGCGACGACTCGCACGCGGCCAACGGGACGGTTCTGCTGAGCTGGAGCTTATGGAAGCGCCGGTTTGGAAGCGATCCGGGCGTGCTGAACCGGACGATTTATATCGATGCCAAGTCCTACACGGTTATCGGCGTGATGCCGGAGTGGTTTGCATTTCCAGAGCCGACCACGCAGCTGTGGACCTCGATTTACCACGACAAGCCCGAGAACATCATGGAGATGATCGACAGCCACGAGTTCCGCGTAGTGGGGCGGCTGAAGCCGGGAGTGACGGAGGCGCAGGCCAAGGCCGACCTGAGCCTGATCTCGCTGCACTTGCACAATGCGCATCTCGACAATCCGTTCGTGAGCAAGAGCGCCAACGTGCGGCCGCTGCTGGAGCACATGGTGGGCGACCTGAAGAAGCCGCTCTACGTGCTGCTGGCAGCTACCGGATGCGTGCTGCTGATCGCGTGCCTGAATGTGGCTAACCTGCTGGTGGCGCGGGCGGCGGCGCGGCGCAAGGAGCTGGCCATCCGGGCGGCGCTGGGCGGGGGATGGATGCGGCTGCTGGGGGAGCGGCTAATCGAAAGCCTGTTGCTCTCGGCCGCAGGGGGCGGGCTGGGGGTGCTGCTGGCGACGGCCGCACTGGCCTGGCTGGAGAGAACGCACGCCGAGATGAACCGCGTGGAGTCAGTTCACTTCGACGGCGTGGTGGCTGCATTCACGGTGGGCGCGATCGTGCTTTGCGCCTTGCTTTCCGGGCTGGTTTCCGCGTTCAGTGCCAGGGACAAGAGGATTCTGAACGCGCTGAGCGAAGCATCGCGCTCAGTGAACGGCGGCGGCGCGCGGGCTACGCTGCGCAAGGTTCTGCTGTCGCTCGAGGTGGGACTGACGGTGGTGCTGCTGGTGGGCGCGGGGCTGCTGGTGAAGAGCTACGAGCGGCTGCGCACTACCGACGTGGGCTGCATTACGCAAAACGTGCTCACCCTGCGCATGAATCTTCCCGATGCGCGCTACAAGACCCCCGCGCTCCGGGTCAACTTCTTTTCCGAGCTGCTCGAACGGGTGCGGGCCTTGCCGGGCGTGGAGGCCGCGGGGCTTGTGGAGGCAGTTCCGGGACAGGGCTACTGGGAGGACAGCAGCTTCCAGATCGTCGAGCATCCGCCGCTGCCGCTGGGGCAGGGGTTGTATGCGATCAACCGCACCGCCGATCCGGGATACTTCGCGGCGATCGGAATTCCGATTCTGCGCGGGCGCAGCTTCAGCGAGAGCCTGCGGCTGGACCAGGCCAACGAGATCGTCATCAGCGATGCGTTTGCGCGCCGATATTTCCCCGGCGAGGAGCCGCTGGGCAAGCATCTGCACACCCAGGGGAAGAACTTCACCATCGTGGGTGTTGTGGGCGACACGCGCTACGACATCGGCGAAGAGCCGGAGCCGATGAAGTACTTTCCGCTGTGGTCAGGAGAGCGGAATGGTGGAACGCTGGTGGTTCGGTCGCGCCACGACGTGGAACAGATGGCGATGCCGGTCGAACGAGTCATCAGCGCGATGGATCACGATCTGCCGGTTTCCGATGTGTTGACGATGGACCAGCTGCTGGGCAAATCGACGCTGGACGAAAGCTTCAACGCGACGCTGCTGGCCGGCTTTGCCACGCTCTCGCTGCTGCTGGCGGCGGCGGGGTTGTTCGGGGTGCTGTCGTACCTGGTGGCGCAGCGGACCGGGGAGATCGGGATTCGCATGGCGCTGGGCGCGCAGCGGGAAGAGGTGCTGGGGCTGATGCTGGCGGACGGGCTGCGGCCGGCGCTGCTGGGGCTGGTGTTCGGGCTGGCGGGGAGCGCGGCGGCGGCGCGGCTGATCGGCTCGATGCTGTATGAGACGCAGCCGCTCGATCCGGGGGTGTTTTTGAGCGTGGCGGCGGTGCTGGTGGCGGTGGCGGTTCTGGCTTGCCTGATGCCGGCGTGGCGGGCTTCGCGGCTGGATCCGGTGCAGGCGCTGCGGACGGAGTAGGGTGATTTCGCACCGTTCCTACGGGACGGTGGATCTGGATGGGATGCTGACCCAGGGTTTCGCTGCGCTTCACCCTGGGCTATTTTCCTTCTCTCCCTATGGGAGAGTAGGCGTTCGGATGCCGGGGAACAATCGTCGAGCGGGTTTTCAATCTCCTGTTCGTGCTATCCCAGGTCCCAGAAGCGGGACCTGGGCCACCCGAATGATCAGGATGATGGATGGAAGACGTCCTGGCTTACTGCGCGACGGGCTGCGGGGGCAGAGATTTTGAGGCTTTCAGGTGCGGGGCGTTGGGCGCGGGCGGCGATTTGGGCTCTTGCGGCGCCGCAAAAGCGTTGGGCGGGGGCGGAGCGGCGGGGAAGGCCGGTCCTCGCTTGATGCCCAGGTCGCCGTTGTCGGAGCTGAGCGAGATGGCCGGACCGCCGGAGCCGATGCGGCCGCTTACCGTCTTGTCCTCGTCGCCGCTCACCGTCAGGCCGAAATCGGTGACGATGTCGCCGTTATGGGTGTGGCCGTTGACCGAGCCGGAGGCGTTGGGCGGCAGCGTGATCTCCACATCGCCCTTGTCGTCTTTGGCTTCGATATTGTAGGAGCCGGCGGGCTCAACCGAGATGCGGCCGTCGCGGTTTTCGACGTAGGTGTCGCCGTAGATCTGGCTGAGGTCGATGTCTTTGGCGTGGGTGGTGACGCGGACCGCGCCCACGGCCTCAGTGACGCGCAGATCGTCGCTGTCGAGAGTCAGGTCGCCGGGCAACTGGGCAACCTGGAGATCGGTGACCGAGGTGTGCAGCTTGATCGGGCCGGAGATGTTCTCCATGTGCACCTCGCCGAACATCTCGCCATTGATGCTCACGCGGCCCTTGAACTCAGAGAGCGTGACGTCGTTGCAGTCGCCGTCGGTGGTGAGGTCGCCGGTGATTTCGTGGGCCGAGAAGTCGTGCTTGCCGCTCGAGAAGTGGGCCTCAATGGGGCCGGCGATGCTGTTCAGATGAGTGTCGCCGTGTGGAGCGCTGACCACGATTCCGGCGCCCATGCCGGCAGCGGTGATGTCGCCGCGGCCTGCATTGACGGTCACTTTCGCGGTTTTGGGCACGGTGACGGTGAGGTTGAGACGGCCTTTGTTGTTGCCATCGGACCGCACCAGCACGGCGCTGCCGCTTACCGTGAGGTGCGGCGCCTCCGCATCCCAGATTTTTTTGGCTTCGTCGTCGGAGTCGGCGAAGGCCACTTCGTGGGCCTGCACTTCGATGCCCGAGGTATCGCCGGCGGCCACGCTTATGTCGCCGCGCGGATTTTCAATGTCGACGGTGGAGTTGGCTGGAATCTGCACGCTGGCGAGCTGCTGGTCGTTATCGTGCTCGGGCAGTCCGAAGGAATTGAAGAAGTCTCCGCTGTCGTTGTTCCACTGGTCGAACCACGGCCCCATGTGATGCCATCCGGCGGCGCCGAATCCGAGAAAGGCCAGCAGGATGAGGATGCCGACGAAGTTGCCGCTGCGCCGCACCGGGGTGGGGCGGCGCATGTCGAGGGCCCACTCGCCCAGCAGGGCCAGACCGGCGCCGATGAGCAGCAGCGGCCACCATCGCGCATACCAGGTCCAGAAATCTTCAGCCGCAATGTGGCCGGTGAGCACCAGCAGAGCCACGACGCCGATGGCGATGAGAATGAGCGGCCCCACCATGGAGGGAACGCGCGGGCCGTAAGCGCCCACGTAGCCGGCTTTCCAGGTGTGGCGCTGGGCTCTCCAGGCATCGCGTTGCGCGCGCCACGCGGCTCTCTGCTGCTCGCGGTAAACGCGCCACTGGGTCTTGGGATCGTAAGGAGGCATATTGGGAGGAACGCTGCTCATGATTGCCCTCCATTGGGATCGTTCCCGAAGCCTTGAGACTGCGAGGGAACAATTGCCGAACCGGGCTGAGCCGGCGGCGGAGCCGAAGCTGGAGCATAGGGATCGGGCGCGCCCGGATAGGGCGCAGGGGGATACAGGTCTTCGCCGGCCAGCGCCGCCCGCTCTGCCAGCAGCAGCACGCCGGCCAGGATGAGATAGAGCGGCCAGCTCCGGCTCCAACTGAGGATGTGCGCCTGGGCAAGCAGGGCAATCACGCCCACCAGCAGCAGAAACGCGGGGCCGCGCAGGCGGCGAATGAGGATATAGCGGTTCATCGCGGACCTCCTTGCGAGTCCTGATAACGGCGCACGAAGAGCCATGCGCCCAGGCCGATGAGCATGAGCGGCCAGGCAATCTCAAATACGCGGCCGGAGAAGAAATCCATTTGCCCGAGCAGGAACAGCAGACCCAGGCCAATCAGAATCACAGCTCCGATGGGCTCCTTGCGCCGCCAATGGAGCGGCGGAATGGGGGGTATGGGCGGATAGCCCGGATCGGCGCCGGGATTCGCGTATCCCTGGGGGGGCGGTGGATTGGAGCCCTGGAAAGGCGTTTGCCACGACGGATCAGGAGAAGGAGGCTGATAGGGCGGCTGATACTGGCCGGCCTGGGCCTGCCCGGACGGGTATTGCCCGGGCGGGTTGGAACCTGCCGGATTGGGGCCTGCGCCCGGCTGGCCGGCATGGGGCGGCCGGCCGCTGAAGTTGATCCAGTTACTGATCTCGTTGAGTCCCAGCGGATCGGGCAGCGGCTGGCCGTCGCGCCGCGCCTTGGCGACGTGATAGGCCTCGAAGACCTGGTAGAGGATCCAGGCGGGAATGAACAGGCCGAAGATCCCGATGTGGGTGGTGGTGCTGACGATCACCGCGAAGATGAACACATGGATCAGGCCCTTGACGAACTGGCCGTTGTACATGGCGCCCACGCCGGGAATAATGCCCAGCGCCGCCGCCGCCACCGGGTTGGGGCCGCCGGAATAGGGAGTAACGAAGGGTTGTTGAACGCTGTGCCAGGCCGTCCAGCAGGGCTCGCAGAGAATCTGCCCCGCGGCAGCATTGCGGACGCAGGCCGTGCAGAGCGCCTTGCCGCAATTCTGGCAATAGGCGGCCGCGTTGACGCCGCTATGATTTACGCAATCCATATCATGCTCCTTTCCCGTATTGCCAGTGCGGAGCCGCCGGAATGCGCGGGCCAGTGCTGAAAAGTAAGGGAAGTTTCCAAAATGTCACCGGAATCGTCGAGCGGCGGCCACCCGGCCGGATTGCCCGATTGCTGCGGAGGCTCCATGCGCGAGCCTCCGTCTTTGCGGGGCGCATTCTTAAGCGATGGATTCCCACCCGGAAGATCCTGCCTGGATTCGCCCGGCGAAGGCTGCGCGCCGGCGGGCCGGCTGTCCTGTTCGCTCTGGCCCTCGCCTTCGGTCTGGCTGCTGCGCAGCTCCCGCATCCGGGATTCGACTTCGTAGACAAAGCGCAGGTGGTCGTAATAGCGGATGATGGGGACCGAGGCCATGGTGAACTGCCGCTCCATGAACGAGCGCACCGCGGTCGGACGCAAGTCAGAGAGGCGCAGGGTGGACAGGCGCACGCCGGTCATGTTCAACGTGAGGGCGATGGAAAAGAAGGCCATGGCCGCGGTCATCATCAGGCGCGGCTCGGCAAAGCGGCGCACGTGCCCCAGGAAGCCGGGGCGTTGCCAGGCCGGAATCTGCGGCATCGCCAGCACGTTGCCTTGAGCCGCGAGTTCGAAGCCCGAGGAGTGCCCGGGGCCGGTGTGGGCCAGGATCCGGTCAACCAGGCCGGCGGGGACTTCGGGCTCCGGGGAGAGAAACTCCAGCCACTCGCGGCCTCTGCGCGACTCCTCGAAGAGCGCCGTGCAGGCCGGGCAGGCGGCCATGTGCGACGTAAAGGTGGCTTCATCGTCAGGCGTCAACAGCCCGTCCAGCGCATCCGCCAAAAGTGTCTCCCAAAGCCCGCAGGCCGGAGAGCTCGGTATGTGTGTGCGCTCTGCCATGATTACATCACCTCTCGTTTATTACGTTCCAGCAGCCTCGCCAGTTCCGCACGCCCACGGCTGATCCGGGACTTGACGGTGCCTTCAGGAATGGCCAGAACCTGGGCGATCTCTTTGTAATCCAGGTCCTGCAAATCTCTTAGAATCACGGCCTCGCGCAGTTCGACCGAGACCCGCGCCAGGGCGTCCTGCACCATCCGGGCCAGCTCTTTCTGGGCCACCAGCTCATGCGCGGAGGGTGCGGAGGCCGTCAGGCGGTCAATTGGCTTGAGATCCTCGGCCGAATCCCATCCCTCATCCAGGGAAGACGTAGCGCGCTGGTTGCGGGTGCGGCGGAAATTGTCGACCAGCAGATTGCGGGTCATGGTGGTAATCCACACCGGCAGGCTGCCGCGTCCGGCATCGAAGCTGGCCAAGTTGGAGTAGACCTTGAGAAAAACGTCCTGGGTCAAGTCCTCGGCATCGGCGGCGTTGCCGGTAAAGCGGTAACAGAGGCCGTAGACACGCTTGTGGTGCGTACGGACCATCTCGGCCCATGCGGCGGAATCTCCGTTCATGCAGCGGCGGACGACTTGGGACCCGTCGGTCTCCAGCTTGCTTACCTCCACGCGCGTCGCCAGAACCCCAGGCGCGGCGGGTTTGCGGGTGCCGGCGCCGGCTGGTTCCGAAGGTGGATGGGAACCCGCATCTCTGAGGTCGGATCCAGGGCGCGACGAAGGCGCCGCGAACCCTGCTACAGACAGGCGCGGCCGCGCCGGTACGACGCTTAGCCCCACCATGCTCCAGCTTAATGTACCCACGCACTGCATGTGCGGGTATACGCAGGATTCGGAAATTTGGTTCCGTTGCCAGGGGGTCAGGAGAGCAGCGGGTTGAGGAGGGACTGGCAGGCGTTTTCTGGCGCGGGTTTGAAGCGTGCTATAAGGGGTACGAGGCCACGGCTTGCTTTATCTGGAGCGCATTCCCGCCGCGCCGCTCGATCGCTTCGTGCGCATGCTCTGGTATGCGAGGGCGCCGGAGATCGGGCACCGGCGCGAGCGCGTGCTGCCCACCGGCCGCGCGCAGGCGATTCTCAATCTGGCGCGCGACTACCTGCTGGACTGCCCGGAGGGACTGCCGGAGCGGCGGGAGGCTCCGGCGTTGCTCGTGGGCGGCCGGTCGATTTATGAGATCGTATCCAGCTCCGACATGGCCGATTTGGTGGGCGTGGTCTTCGAGCCGGGCGGGTTCGCGGCGTTTGCGGGCGATGCGGTAGACCGGTTCAGCAACCGGAGCGTTCCGCTGGACGCGGTGTGGGGCGGGGGAGTGCGGGCGCTGCGCGACAGCTTGCGCGAGGCTCCCGATGCGCAGGCGAAGTTCCGCTGCCTGGAGGAATTTCTGCTTGGCCGGCTTGCGGTGCGGGTGGCGCGGCCCGGCTGCTGGAGCGCGGGCGCGGTGGAGTTTGCGCTGGGCCGCTTCGCGCGGGCGCCGGCGCTCTCGACGGTGCGCGAAGTGGCCCGCAGCACGGGCTGGAGCGAGCGCCGGTTGAGGCAGGTGTTCCGGGAACAGGTGGGGCATTCGCCCAAGGTGTGGTGCCGGATCCAGCGCTTTCAACGCGCGGTGCGGCTGCTGCACGCCGGCGCGGAGGTGCGCTGGGCGGAGCTGGCGCTGGATTGCGGCTTCTACGACCAGTCGCACTTTGCCAATGAGTTCCGGGCGTTTTCGGGCGTGGATGCGACGACTTATTCCGCGCTGCGCACGCCGTGGGCGAACCACATTCGGGTGGAGTAGCCGGCTGAATCCCAGGTCCCAAAGGCAAGACCTCCGCTCTACGGACGAAGACCTGTCCGTGGGGACCCCGGGGACCTGGCCCCCCCATGTTAGTGCTAGGACTGCCTGGATTTAAGGCTCAAACGCGGGATTTCCGATTTTTCCAAGATGGGCCGGGCAGCCAGGATGCAAGCTGGGAGGCAGCGGAAATTTCCGCGCCAGGAGGTCTTATGCCCACCCCCGAGAAACCATCAACCATTATTCCCGCGCTGCGTTACCGCAATGCTCCCGCGGCTATCGAGTGGTTCGAAAAGGTGTTTGGCTTTGAGCGCCATGCGGTGTACGAAGGCCCGGACGGCACGATTGGCCACGCCGAGCTGACGCTGGGCGGAGGGATGATTATGCTCGGGTCGGCCAGGGACGACGAGTTCGGGCGTAACTTCAAATTGCCGCAGGAGCTGGGCGGAGCGGAGACGCGCGGCGCGTACATCGTGGTTGCGGATGCCGACGCGGTTTTTGCGCGCGCCGTGGCGGCCGGGGCAACCGTGGTGCGGCCGCTCAAGGATATGGAATACGGCAGCCGCGAGTTTACGGTGAAAGACCCGGAGGGTCACTCCTGGAGCGTGGGAACATACGATCCCTGGGCGGCGCACGCGTAGGGACGGGCAGCAAGGCTGGGGCGATACTCTGGGCGATCCCAGGTCCCAAAGCCGGGACCCTGGGACACCCTCATTTCGTACCGAAGCGAACGCCCAAAAACCGGCAAGATGCGGGGGAGGTTTTGGGGGAGCCTTGCGCGCCTTGGCGGCGATGGACTGCCGTTGGTTACGAAAGCGTGTTGCTGATGTTGCTGAACACGGTGTTGATGGCCGTGGCTACGTGCTTGATGCCGCCGACCGCGGCGATAGCGACCAAGGTAATGAGCAGAGCATATTCGGTAAGGTCCTGACCTTCTTCGCGGTTCATCAGGTCCTGGACCTTCACGTACAGCTTCAGAAAAAGGTGGTTCATTTGAGTTCACTCCAGCTTTCAGAATTTGGGCCGCACCGTGTGCGAGCAAGTTCAGTATTCAATAAGGCGCGGTAAACGCATATTCCCAGAACGTGTAACCCAAGGAAACTTCAGTGGTTATTCTGAATCGACATGGGGGCCGAGGAGTGTTATTGGCTGTACCCGGAAGGTAATATTTGAGGGTGAAGGTCCGGATTTGGCGGCGATTCCGCGTTGCGGCGCGCGTGCGGTATAGTCATTGCGTAGTGCGAGCGAGGTTCCCTTGAAGCTGTTTCCTCTGGCTGGTTCTCTGATTTTTCTGTCGTTGCTTGTGCCCGCAGGCCTGGCTCAACACGCGCGTCTGCTGGTGGCGCAGAAGGGCGACCGCGCCCTGGCCATCGTGG
Organism: uncultured Acidobacteriaceae bacterium; assembly: GCA_963770555.1. GTDB lineage: Bacteria > Acidobacteriota > Terriglobia > Terriglobales > Acidobacteriaceae > Telmatobacter. The sequence goes on along the minus strand of CAVYQC010000004.1, from coordinate 336,914 downwards.
ACGCCGCGGCCGGAACGGTGATTGCCTCAGTGCCCGAGAACGGGATCACGGGCCATGAGGTTGCGGGCTCGCCCGATGGACGGCTGGCGTTCGTGCCCATCTACGGAAATTCGGGGGTCGGCAAGCCGGGGACGGATGGGCGGAACATCGTGGTGATCGATGTGGCCTCGCACCGGATTGTGGGCAATATCCAGTTCGATCACGGGGTAAGGCCGCACTGCGCGGTCTTCGGGCCGGATGGAACGCTCTACGTGACCACCGAGCTGGACCATTCCATCACCATCATCGACCCCAAGACCTTTAAGATTGTGGGCGCGATTCCCACCGGGCAACCGGAGAGCCACATGTTCGCGATTGCGCACGACGGGCTGCGCGGCTACACGGCCAACGTGGGTCCGGGCACGGTAAGCGTGCTGGACATCAAGGCGCGCAAGACGCTGGCGGTGATTCCCGTCTCCGGCAACACCCAGCGGATCTCGATTTCGCCGGACGACAAATGGGTATTGACCGCCGACCAGACCAAGCCGCAGATGGCGGTGATCGATACGGCGAGCAACACCGTGAAGGCGTGGGTGCCGATCGACGGGCTGGGCTATGGGAGCGCCGTCACGCCGGACGGGCGCTATGCGCTGGTTGCGGTGCCGGACGCGAACAAGATGGACGTGATCGACCTGGGCACGATGAAAAAGGTGGAGTCGGTTGCGGTGGGCGCGGATCCGCAGGAGGTGCTGGTGCGGCCGGACGGGAAGGCGGCGTATGTTTCCTGCCTGGGCGCGGACCAGGTGGATGAGATCGATTTGGAGACGTGGAAGGTGACGCGGCAGATTGCTACGGGCAAGGGGACGGATGGGCTGGGGTGGGCCGGCGGTGAATGAAGCTGCTCTGGTGTTGGCGATGTGAACGCGAAGTGCCGATGCTCGATGAAGCGGAATTCGCCGAGATATGGGCCTTGCTGCGCGATGGGCTGAAGGGGACGAAGGAGTTCAGGAAGCGCCATGGCGTCCCGGTTCAAGACGCGCTGACCCAGGAGCTTTACAGTCCTTTGCTCCAGTGCTACGAGCGCCTGACGGGAGTGAAGGAAACCAATCCGAATGCCGTGCTGCACCATCGGATCTCGCTGTATGGGCCGCCCTGCAAGAAGTGCGGGAAGCCGCTGCGGTCGCCGCGGGCGAGGCTTTGCGGGAGTTGCATGTTTCCGGTTGAAAGAGCAAGGCGCTTGCGAAAAGGCAGCGCACCGGGGTGAGTCTGCGCGGAGGCCGCTGTGGCCGAAGCCCGTTCTCGATCTTTGCCTCGGTTGCGGCGCGACTGAAGAGGCTGCGGAAAATCCCCACGGAAGAGGCACTAAGTGTCAGGGCACGACTTCAGTCGTGCCACAAGTCGAGCAATCGGAACGCGGGGCTTTAGCCCCTGGGGTCTGCTTTTCGGGTTTTCGCCTGATATCCGGCCCTTTTCCGCAGCCTCAGAAATTGCACCCTGACACGTCGTGCTTTCCTGTGGAGTTCTCACACCGGATGCGAAGTTGCGCCCTGCCGCTTCGTGCCTTTTAGAGACATTCCTCCAAGGCGCACGCGCTCTCGCCTGGCGCGGCTCAGCCGATTGCCTGATTCCAGTTTTCGAGCGCGCTCTTGAATTCGAGCATGAATTTGCCGGAGTCGGCGCCGTCGATGGTGCGGTGGTCGAAGCCCAGGCAGTAGTACTGCATCGATCGGATCGCGATGGTGTCGCTGCCTTCGGCGTCGGTGAGGACTACGGGCTCCTTGCGCAGGCCGCCGATGGCCAGGATGGCGGACTCGGGCTGGTTGATGATGGGGGTGCCGAATTCGCCGCCGAAGACGCCGGAGTTGGTGAGCGTGAAGGTGGAACCGGCGGCTTCGTCGGGGTTGAGCTTCTTGGAGCGGGCGCGAGTGGCGAGGTCGTGGATGGAGCGGGCGAGATCGGCGAAGCTGCGCTGGTGGGCGTCGCGGATGACGGGAACGATAAGGCCCCACTCGAGCGCGACGGCGATGCCGAGATGGATGCCGGCGTGATAGTGGATGGCGCCGTCGACCAGCGAGGCGTTGACGATGGGGAATTTCCGCAGCGCCTGGACGGCGGCGGCGGCGATGAAGGGCATGAAGGTGAGCCGGACCTGGTGGCGCTGCTCGAAACCGGCGCGCTCGCGCTCGCGAAGGCGGGCGATGCGGGTCATGTCGACGCGGTAGACCATGTGCGCGTGGGGGCTGATCTGGAGGCTCTCGACCATGCGCTGGGCGATGATGGCGCGCATCTTGGTGAGCGGCGCGATTTGGCCCGGCAGCGGTGACGGCGCCTGCGCCACCTGCGGTGCGGCTGGCGTTTTGGTTGAGGGCTCGTGGCTCAAGTGGCGCAGGATGTCTTCTTTGCTGACGCGGCCCAGGGAACCGGTGCCGCGGACTTGGGCCAGATCGATGTTGTGTTCTTTAGCGATGCGGCGCACCAGCGGCGAAGAACGTACAACCTGCTCTGCGGCTGGCTGCGGCGCCTGCTCTGCGGCCCACTGCGCCTTCGGCGCGGGCTGGGGTGGGGCTGGCGTTTCGCTTCTCATGGGCGCCTGTGGAGACTCCGGTGCGGATAGGCGGCCGATGATGGCGACCACGGTATTAACCTGGACGGTTGCGCCCTCGGGGACTTTGATTGCGGTGAGGATGCCGGCCGTGGGCGAGGGAATCTCGGCGTCAACTTTGTCCGTCGAGATTTCGAGGAGAGGCTCGTCTTTTTCCACGCGGTCGCCGGGCTTTTTGAGCCATTTGGTGATGGTGCCCTCGAAGATCGATTCGCCCATCTGAGGCATGATGACTTCGGTCGCGCCCTGCGCCTGCGATTCGGACGTCTCCGCATCGCCGATGACGGCGACCACGGTGTTGATCTGCACAGTGGCGCCTTCGGCGGCCCTGATTTCAGTGAGGGTGCCGGCCACGGGCGAGGGAATTTCCGCGTCGACTTTGTCGGTGGAGATTTCGAACAACGGCTCGTCTCTTTCAACCGGGTCGCCGGGCTTTTTGAGCCATTTGGTGATGGTGCCCTCAAAGATCGACTCGCCCATCTGGGGCATGATTACGTCGGTTGGCATCAGTCTCTCGCTTCAGCCGGATTATAAATCGCGAAGGAATGGGTCGGCGGACGGTCAGGCGCGGATGGGGCGGTCCTTCTTCTGTTGCAGGCGCTCGATCTCGGGTGGGATTTGAAGGGGCGTGTCGCTCGCCGGAAAGGCGGGCGCCGGAAAGGCGGGAGCCGGAAACGGCGGCGCGGATGCGGGCGCTATTGCGGGTGAGGACACGGGCTTCGCTGCCGCCCCGGCGCGGAGCGCTGCGAGGCTCTCGACGGCCAGGACCTGCCGATCGAAGACGATGCCGAAGTGGCGCGCGGCCCGGTGCGCGATCGATTCAAGGCTGGGCAACTCTTCCGGATGGGCCACTTCCCTTTCGAGACTGGTGACGGGACGTCCGGTAAGGCCGCAGGGGTTGATGAGGGCGAAGCCGGCGAGATCGGTGGTGACGTTGAAGGCGAAGCCGTGCGAGGTGATGCCGCGCGCCACGTGGATGCCGATGGCTGCGATCTTGCGTTCTCCGTTGGGCTGATCTTTGGCGGTTCTGGCACAGCTCTCGTCCAAAGAGCTGCCGCCCGCAGGGCACCAGACGCCGGTGAGTCCGCAGATGCGGCCGGCGGGCACGGCGAATTCGGCGCACAGGCGGATGAGGGCTTCTTCGAGCAGGCGGACGAAATCGACCGGGCCGAGACGGCCGCCGGCGCCGGGATTGCGGAGGGTGCGCAGGTCGAAGATGGGGTAGCCGATGAGCTGGCCGGGACCGTGATAGGTCACGTCGCCGCCGCGGTTGATCTCGTGAAGGGTAACGCCGCGCCGGGCGAGCAGCTCCTCCGAGGCCAGGATATTGGAGCGGTTGGCGTTGCGGCCGAGGGTGAGCACCGGGGGGTGTTCGAGCAGGAGGAGCAGGTTGGGGATGCGGCCTTCAGCCACCAGCACGGCCATCTCGGCCTGCAACTGCAGCCCCTCGGCGTAGTCCACTCGCCCAAGATAAAGATACTGAATCATCGCTGCTCCGATTGTAGCCAGGCAAAGCGCCTCGGGACGCCGACTCAGTTCGCCGTTTTCATCTGGTAAATCCCGCTGAACGCCGTCCGCACCCGCAGGTACACGAGAATCCAGAGGACGGCGACCACGATGCCGGAGGGCAGCGCCATGTGCGTCATCAGCGTGCCGATGAACAGAATGTTCACGATGACCGGCGCCAGCAGGCAAAGAGCCAGCGGCACATAGCGGTTGATGAGCAGAAGCAGCCCGCCCACCGTTTCAAACAGTCCCACGGCCATGAGGTAGTGGGTCGAAAACAGGGCGCCCATGAACTGCCCCGCGGCTCCGGGCGGCATCGGCCCCGAGGGGATGAAGTTGAAGAACTTGTTGAGGCCAAAGACCAGGAAAACCAGGCCCAGCAGGTAACGGGCGATCATTGTGACAATCTTCATTGAAGCTCTCCTTACACATCGAGGGTCGAGCCGGAAGAGCGCGGGCCGCGCGGAGCGCACCCGCGGAGCAGCCGGGAAAGACCTCTGCTGGTGAGAGATGGCGGCGGGAAGATGTTGGATTCAAAGGATTGTGCAGGGCGCAGGTCGAATTCAAACGGGACAGCGAGGGCGAATTCGCAGTAGACTAAAGGCTGGCAGGAGGACCGGGCGGTCGCTGCCGGGGTTCTGCGCGCAAGCGCCGAGCGCCGGGAGAGGAAAGTCCGAACTCCGCAGGGCAGTGTGCCGGATAACGTCCGGGACGTGAGCGTCAAGGCTCATGGACGGCCAGTGCCACAGAAAACATACCGCCGGATTTGCGGTTTCCCAGGTCTCAGAATCGAGACCTGGGCCACCCGCGGTCCGGTAAGGGTGAAAAGGTGCGGTAAGAGCGCACCGCTCCGGCGGTAACGGCGGAGGCAGGGTAAACCCCACACGGAGCAAGACCAAATAGGGAGGGACGTGCGAATTCGGAGCAAGGTTCGCACCCGGTGCCGGCCCGGCGCCGAAAGGCTGCTCCAGCGGGGGTCCCCGTCGACAGGTCTTCGTCGCTGGGGTCCTGATGCAATGGCCGGAACCTCCGGGTAGGTCGCTGATGAGCGTCCGCGGCAACGCGGCGCCTAGAGGAATGACCGCATAGAACAGAATTCGGCTTACGGGTTCTCTTGCTGAGACGACGGCCCCGGGGGATAAGCTCCTCCGTGGCCGGCCATTTTGAGGGGTTTTCACGTTTGCTGTAATGCGGACATCGGGCCATCCCACCCTAGCCGCAAAAACAAATACGCGGCGAGGGTGGGGCGCCCGGAGTTGGCACAAGATCAAGCTGTCGGACACCTAACTGGCAAGGGTGTAGACCAGGGCCTGCCAGGGATAGAGCGGCTCGCGGCCTGCCCAGCCGGGGGCTACTACGCGATTTTGCGTGATCTCCCGCCAGGTGCTGCCGGCGGGAACGGCGGGCCAGTTGTTGACGACGTACTCGGCGCCGGGGGTGGAGACGTCGCTTCCCCAATCGGAAAAGTTGGCCACCACGACGACCGGCGTTTGACCGGCGGCGCCGCGCTGCCAGGCCATCACCCGCTTGCCGTCGTTGAAGTCGACATGGATGAAGTCCGTGTCGTTGACCGAAAGCGCGGGGGCGGTGGTGCGGAATTTGACCAGCGTCGCGACGTACTGAAAAATGCTGGCGCGCCAGGGGTCGGTGGTGACCAGGTCGTAATTGATGGGATCGGACTGCTTGAGGTTGGTGAAGTTGGGGTCGGTGGGCAGAATGTCCATGGGATCGGCGAACTCGTCGCCGCCAAAGATCATGGGTATGCCGACGGCGGTGAGCAGGCAGACAAAGGCCAGCTTCAACGGCCCATCCTTGAGCACCACGCCGAAGCGATCGAGGAAATTGTAGACGCGGTCGTTGTTGGTGCCGTCGCCATCCATGTTGCCGGTATCGTGGGAGCCGATGTAATTCACGGCCTGGGTTCCATCGGTAAACAGCGCGCCGCCGTTCAGGTTGCGGCAGTCGATCATCTCGCGGATGGACCACTCGAAGGAGGGTTGGCCCTCGGCGTTGCGGCCGATGATGGCGTTGCGCACGCGGTTGCGAAACAGATCGTTCCAGAGCCCGTCGATGGAACCCAGAAGCGCGGCGGGCTCGGAGAGCTCTTCGCCGACGGTGAGGAAGCGGGAGTCGGCTGCGCCGGCCGGGTTGCCCTCGGCCTGCCAGCGTGCATTCCACAGCGCGCGGGCCCCGGTGCGGAACTGGTTCACGAAATCGTAGTTGTAGACGTTGTTGACGCTATCCAGGCGGTAGCCGTCGAGGTGGTAAAAGCGCATCCACCAGTTGCGGTGCGCGAGCATGTGCTGGCGGGCGGGATAGAAGGAGCCGTTCGTGCCGGAGACCGGATCGAAGGAGTTCACCTGGTATGCGTACTTCCACAGGTCGCCGCCGAAGCCGTTGCGGCCGTCAAGCTCGGGATCGGGTGGATCGGCGTTGGCCTGGACGTGGAAGTCAAGGAAGTTGGCGGTGCGGTAGGCGTCCTCGTCGGAGAAGGCCATCACGGCGTCGTAGAAATAACGGATGCCCTGGCTGTGACAGCCGCGGACAAGGTTGAGAAAATCCGTGGTGGCCGTGGGAACGGGCTGGGTGAGCGGACGTCCGAGATCGAAATCGGGAGCGAAGTAATTGCTGGTTGCATAGCCCCAGGAAGTGCGGTCGGCGAAGGTGTCGGCCGGAGGGAGCAGCTCGAGCGCGTTGACGCCGAGATCGAGAAGATAGGCGCGGCCGGCGGCGAGAACGGCGATGGTGGGAAAGCTGGGCGAGGTCGCTTCCTCGAGGACCAGGGCCAGGACATCCTGAAAGGTTCCCACGCCGACGTGGCTGGCGTCGACCAGGTCGCCGGTCTTGGTCCACGCCGTGGGCAGCTCGTAGAGGACGAGCTGGTTGTTGGTGGCGAGCGACTGCATGTTGGCGTCGGGCGCCGCGGCGAAGGTAAGCGGTGCGGAGGCGGGATCGGTGGGCACGAGTTCACCGCCGAAGTAGCGGATGACGGCCGCCGCGGCGGGCGCATCGACCGCGTCGCCGGCAGGCACGGTCGAAGTTACGCGCCAGTCGACGCAGTAGGCGGTGGGATCGGTGCACCGCAGGCGCTGGTTGGCCGGGGCGGAATAGACATTGGTATTCTCGACTTCGAACCAGTAGTGATACACCGCGCCGTCCAGGAGGTTGCAGTCCGCGGCCGCGATCTCCCACAGGTCTCCGGCGGTGGAGAGTGGCGAAGGCGACAGCGGCAGTGTCTGCACCGCGGTGAGCACTGGCGGATTGGACGAATCGATCTGGCCGAGAACGAGAGTGGGCGGGCTGGCGGCAGCCGCCGCGAGCGACGGCCTCCAAAAGACAAAATGAGTTTTCTTCCGGTCGAGGAGCCAGGTCATGGGAAGGTGCTCCAGGCTGCGAGGGTGAAGTCATCTTAACCCAGGTGTGGTTCTTCGCGGCGTAAAAAGACGTGCACGGACGGCATGCGCGGAATCCGCGATGCATGTGGCCATCCGGATTTGCGCGGCGTTTACAGCAGGACCGAAGTGGTGGGCCGACACAAAATCGCAAGGATCCGCGCTCGATTGATAGAATCGAACTGCACTCCGATGGCGATTCGTTTTCAGCACAAACCCGGCCTGGTCGCCTATCTGACGGCCGGCGACCCCTCGCTCGACGCGACCGGCGCCATCGCCATCGCGGCCGTCGACGCAGGTGCGGATGTGATCGAGCTGGGCGTGCCTTTCAGCGATCCGCTGGCCGACGGACCCATCATCCAGCGCGCCTGCGAACGGGCCTTGGCCCGCGGCACGCGCCTAAGGGACGTTTTGGCCCTGGCCCGCGAGATCCGCGCCGCGCGCCCCGCCGCGGGGCTGGTCGTCTTCAGTTACCTCAACCCCATCCTGCGCTACGGACTGGGCAAATTCGCCGGTGACGCCGCCGCCGCGGGCGTAGACGGCGTGCTGGCCACCGACATGATCGTGGACGAAGCCGCGGAGTATCTGGCCGAACTCGGCCGCTTCGATCTCGCGCCCATCTTTCTCGCCGCTCCCACCAGCTCCGACGCGCGCCTCGAGGCCATCGCGGCGCGCTCCAAAGGCTTCATTTACGCCATCTCGCGCACCGGCATTACCGGCAAGCAGGAGACGCTCGCCTCCGATGCCGCGGCGCTGGTGGCGCGCATCCGGCGATGGACCGGGCTGCCGGTGGCCGTGGGGTTCGGCATCTCCAATGCGCATCACTTCGCCCAGGTGGCGGAGTTCGCGGATGCAGCGGTCGTCGGCAGCGCCATTGTCGAGCTCATCGAGCGGGCGGCCCGCACCGAAGGACCGCAAGCAGCGCCCGGCGCGGTGGCCCGATTTATCAAGGGCCTGCGCATGCCTGAGACAGCGCTGGCCCGGTGAAAATAGCAGCCATCAGCTTTCAGCTTCCAGCTCCTTCGTGCTGATGCGAGCCTTCTCGGCTTAATCTGGCAGAGAACAAGCTCAAGGCTGTCAGCTGAAAGCTGAAGGCTGAAGGCTGTTTTGCCAACTCGAGGATTGCAATGACCATCGAAGAACTGCGAATCCGCATCGATGCCCTGGACCGGCAGCTCGTTGAGTTGCTCAGCGAGCGGGCCCGCGCCGCGCAGAAGATCGGCCATCTCAAGGCCGCCACTTCTCTCCCGGTCTACGAGCCGGACCGGGAAAAGGTGATCTACGCCAACGTGCGCGCGGCCAACAAAGGTCCGCTGCCGGACATCGAGCTGACGCACATCTACGAGCGCATTATCGACGTGATGCGGGCGTTGCAGAAGAATGAGCTGGCTTCAGAAAGAAACGCCCAGGCCGCTGCCCAATCCCAGGGACTGCCGGGCCATGCCGCGAGCGCACAGCCACCCCAGCGACAAAGACCTGTCGCCGGGGACCCCTGTGAAGCGCCCGAGACAGGGAAAAAGCCATGATTGTCGCCATGCAGGAGAATGCCACCGAAGAGCAGATCGACGCGGTCATCGACGTGATGCTCGAATCCGGAGTGAACGTGCACCGCACCACCGGCGCGATGCAAACCATTCTTGCCGCCGTAGGCCAAACCGCCGGGCTTGACCTCTCGAAGTTTGAGGTGTTGCCCGGCGTGCTTCACGTGCACCGCATCAGCTCGCCTTACAAGCTGGCCGGCCGCGCCTTTCGTCCACAGGGCACGGTGATTGAATTCTCGAACGGCGCAAGCATCGGCGGCCCTCAGGTGGCCATCATCGCCGGACCCTGCGCCATTGAAACCCGCGACCAGATCTTTTCTTCCGCCGCGGCAGTAAAGACCGCGGGCGGCCGCTTCTTGCGCGGAGGCGCCTTCAAGCCGCGCAGTTCGCCCTATTCTTTTCAGGGCCTCGGCATTCCCGGCCTGGAGCTGATGCGCGAAGCTGCCGACGCACACGGCCTGGCCACGGTGAGCGAGGTGATGGAGATCGCGCAGATCGAATTCATGCTGCCGTTCGTGGACTGCTTCCAGGTGGGCGCGCGCAATATGCAGAACTTCAACCTGCTGCGCGAGCTGGGCCAGGTGCGCAAGCCGGTGCTGCTCAAGCGCGGCATCGCGGCCACCGTGGAAGAGCTGCTGCTTTCGAGCGAGTACATCCTGTCGGGCGGGAATTACGAAGTGATCCTGTGCGAGCGCGGCATCCGCACCTACGAAACCTCCACGCGCAACACCATGGACATTTCGGCGATTCCGGTGCTGAAAAAGCTCTCGCACCTGCCGGTGGTCGCCGACCCTTCGCACGGCACCGGCCGGCGCGACATGGTGGCGCCCATGGCCAAGGCTGCCGTGGCCGCGGGCGCCGACGCACTGCTCATCGAGATTCATCCCAACGCCGACAAAGCCGTCTCCGACGCCGCGCAGACGCTGTACGTGGAGCAGTTCGAAAAACTGATGGGCGAACTCAAGGCGATTGCCGCGGCGGTGGAACGAACACTGTAAGATGAAGCGAAGAAAGCGGCGTTCGCGGAGTTGGCGTTGTTAGCGGAGTTAGAAAGTCAACCTGGGCAGATCCGCTAACACGAGCGAAACGCAGCTAACGCCGCTAGCCCCGCTAACCCCGCTTCTGAAAGTCGCCATGATCGAGCGCATCGCCATCCTCGGCACCGGCCTGCTGGGCACATCCGCAGGCTTGGCGTTGCGCGCCGCGGGCTTTCAGGGCCGGATTACAGGCTGGAACCGCAGCCCCGATCAGGCCCGGCTGGCGCTCTCTATGGGAGCTCTCAGCACGGTCGCCGAAGATCCCATTGAGGCCGCGCGCGAGAGCCAGGTGGTGCTGCTCTCCATGCCCATCTACGCCACGCTCGATTACATGGCGCAGCTCTCCAGCGCTCTCAGCCCCGACCATCTGGTCACCGATGTGGGCAGCACCAAGCGGCTCATCGCCGAGTCTGCCGCGCGGCTGTTCAACAGCCCCACGCGCGCCGCATTTCTTCCCGGCCACCCCATGGCCGGCAAGGAGCGCGGAGGCGCGTCGCTGGGCGACGCCAACCTTTTTCGCGGCGCGGTTTGGCTGTTTACTGACGATCCGGCCGCGCGCCGTTCGCCGCAGGCCCTGGAGCTGGTCCAATCGTGGCGCCAATGGGTGGCCGCCATGGGCTCCCGCATTCTCGATCTCGATCCCGTCCGCCACGACGAGCTGGTGGCCTGGGTGAGCCATCTGCCGCAGTTTGTATCCACGGCGCTCAGCGCGCTGCTCGAAGAAGAAGTGGGCGACGCGCCGGAGCTGAAAGACGTGGGCGGGCGCGCGCTGCGCGAGATGACGCGCCTGGGCGCCAGCCCCTACTCGATGTGGCGCGACATTGCCCACACCAACACTGAAGCCGTGGAGAAGGCACTTCATGCGCTGGAGCAGCGGCTCGCGCATCTGCGCGAAAATCTGCGCACGCCGGCGCTGCGCAGCGAATTCGACCAGGCCAACCGGTTCCGGCGGGAGTAGCGGGAAGAAGGGTGTCATGCGAGCACTGCTCATCAGAACTCCGCACATTGAAAAGATCCTTGACGGGAAAAAGACATGGGAAATCCGAGGATCGCGTACAAACGTTCGCGGAATGATCGGCCTGATCCGCAGCGGTTCTGGCAACGTGATCGGTGTCTGCAAAGTGATCGATTGTATCGGTCCGCTTACCTCCGAGCAGTTCCTCAGAAATGCTCGAAGAGCAGCAATAAAACCGAGCGAGGCTGTCCGCAGTCGCTATAAGAAAACCTTTGCATGGGTCATTACGAATCCTTGTTACCTGAGACGGGAGGTCTCCTACACTCATCCGCGCGGTGCTGTTATCTGGGTCAAGCTCGACTCAAAAACCGAAAAGGCCGTTCGGGGCGCGAGTTAGACGATCAACGCCAAATCACTCCCGCAGTCCCATCCGCAGATCCTTCGTCAGCAGCATCAGATGCAAGTCGTTGCGGTAGGCGACTCACTCGAGTACGGATAGCTCGCGCAACAATTTTTCCAGTTCCGGAATTCGCCGGGGCGGACGGTCCAGGGCCCCAATAAAAGCGCGCCACTGTTCATCGGACAGTACAAAATGCCGCTGGTCCGGCTGCGCGTTTTCTTGCATTGCGTTCACATCCCGCCTCCTTTCTCAAAAAACGTACCTGAAGGGTTGAAGCCCACGCTCATTTTCGCAGGCTTCAATGCCGGGGTCAAAGCCTTAGCCCGCCAGCCATAACCCGACGCGGCGCAGCCTTTTTGAACAGACTTAGAAGCCCATGCCCTCCAAACCGCTTCGCTCTCATCAAGCCCGGATGGTTTGTGCATGCCTGATCCGTGTGATAGCCTTCCTGAGCTTGGCTAGTGTACCGTCCCGGCTAATTCTTTACAGCGGCGAACCTTGTCGAAGATAACGTCTGCGGTAGCCTTCCAGACGAATGCCTTGGGCGTGTCGTTCCAGGTCGTAAGCCATGCATAGATGGCGCGTTCCAGTTCCTCCACGGAATGGAAGGTGCCGCGCCGGATCATTTTGTCAGTGATGAGTCCGAACCACCTTTCCACTTGATTGAGCCATGAGCTGCTGGTGGGCGTGAAGTGGAAGTGGAAGCGGCGGCGTTTTTGGGGCTTGAGCCAACGCTGGACTTCGGCGCCCTTGTGGGTGCTGTAGTTGTCGAGAATGAGGTGGATGTCGAGCTCCGCAGGGACTTCATTTTCCAGTTGATTCAGGAAGCGGATGAATTCCTTGCCGCGATGGCGAGGCAGGCAACTGCCGATGACCTTGCCATTGAGGATATTGAAGGCGGCAAACAAGGTCGTGGTCCCGTGCCGTATGTAGTCATGTGTCTGGCGTTCCGGCAGTCCCGGCCGCAAAGGCAGGATCGGAGCGGTTCGGTCCAGGGCCTGAATCTGGCTCTTTTCATCGACGCAAAGCACCAGAGCGCGATCCGGCGGGTCGAGATAAAGGCCGACAACGTCCCGCACCTTGTCTTCAAACTTCGGGTCATTGGAGATTTTGAACTTCTCCAGGCGGTGCGGCTGCACGTCGTAGCGTTGCCAGACACGCTGCACCATCATGCGGGAAACGCCCAACTTGGCGCCCAGCACGCGGGCGCTCCAGTGGGTGGCCCCAGTTGGCCTGGTCTTCAGGGTGGTATCCAGAATCCTCTGCTCCAGTTCCGGAGTCAGGATGCGGCGTGACCGCTGGCGCTTCTGAGGCGCGCAAATACCAGCCGTGCCGCACTTGGCAAATGCAGCCCGCGTGGCCAGCACGGTCGGTCGCGACAAACCAGTTTGCTGAGCAATCGCATGATTCGCCACGCCTTGGCTGGCCAACAAGATGACCTGACACCTGCGAACAATCTTCTGCGGCGTAGCCCCGGTCCGCAGCAGGGATTCCAACTGATGTCTCTGCCCTTGGTCGATGGTCAAAGCGGCGGCAGCAACAAACATGCCTCCCATTGAATCACGAATTGACGATATTGTCAATAATTATATGGGACGGGACACTAGGATCCCTGAGTCCCTTCCCCCGGATGAGCCGATCTTCTCCAAAAAAGCGAATCGCACAACTGAATAACAGAAGAATTCTGGGAGGTTCTTCATGCACCCTGGCAGCCCTGCTGAGGCTCCGTTGAATCCAGGTCTGGTTTTCGAAATGCTGCAGGCGCATCAGCGCACCGCTGCCTTGAAGGCGGCCATCGATCTGGACGTGTTTCGCGCCGTGGGCGAAGGGCCGGGCGACGTGGCCTCCATCGCGCGGCAATGCGCGGCATCGGAGCGCGGCATCCGCATTCTGTGCGATTTCCTTTGCATCTACGGAGTCCTCCAGAAAGAGGACGGGCGCTACCGGCATACCTCTACCAGCGCGATGTTCCTTGATCCGCGATCGCCCGCATCGCTGGCCTCGGTGGCGCAATTCCTCTCGAATCCCTTGAACCGCGAGCCTTACAACCATCTGGCGGAGATCGTGCGCTCGGGGCGCACCGTGCTGCCCGGCGACGGCACCGTGGAGCCGGAGAATCCCATCTGGGTGCAGTTTGCCGAGACCATGGCGCCCATGATGGCGCCCATGGCGGGCCCGCTGGGCGCGGTGGTGCTGGAAGGCAGCACGGAGCCGATGCGCATCCTGGACATTGCTGCCGGCCACGGACTTTTCGGCATCGAGATCGCCAAACAGAATCCGCAGGCGCGGGTTACGGGGCTCGATTGGCCCCCGGTGTTGCGCGTGGCCCTGGACAATGCGCGCAAGGCCGGCGTCCACGACCGCTACGACATGCTGCCCGGCAGCGCCTTCGAGGTGGACTTTGGCGGGCCCTACGACGCCGTGCTGCTCACCAATTTTCTGCACCACTTCGACAATCCCACCTGCGTGGCGCTGCTCAAGAAGGTTCGCGCCGCGCTGCGCGCCGGCGGGCGCGCCGCCACGCTCGAATTCGTGCCCAACGAGGACCGCGTCTCGCCGCCCATGCCCGCTGCCTTCAGCATGACCATGCTGGCTTCAACGGCTGCCGGCGACGCCTATCCTCTGAGCGAGCTGACGGCGATGTATCACGAGGCGGGTTTCGGCGGCGTGACCGCGCATCCGGTCCCGATGAGCCCGCACACGGTGGTCATGGGAAGGGCGTGAGCCACGCGGCGAGCGAAGAATGCCCGCCACTCATGCGTCCGGGCTCGTCTCTGCCGGCAAGATCCCGCCTGCAGCGGCCTACGGATTGTGAAGAGCAATCGCGATCGCCGGTTTGCCTTCGCCCACATTGCCCATCTGCAAACCAACCGTGGATGTGTTCGCGGGGATCACGAATTCGATTTGGCCTTCCTTGGTGCTGTGTGCCGGCACAAGCTCATCGAGATCGTTGGAGGGGGTCTCAAGCGCGCCGTTCGCCGCGAGGCGAAACGATGCCGCCCAGAAATTCGCGTCAAAGTTGTCCCGGTTGGTCATGCGAACCGTGAAGTCCAGCGCGACCTCGCCGGGCGAATAGGGAGTGACGCGCGCCGATAGCAGAGTGTAGACCGCGTGTTCGGTGCGCACTGACGCGTTGGCGGGAAGGGTCAACGATACGGCGGCCGGATTGGCGGCGCCCTGCGGGTTGGAAGCTGGCGTGGGACCAGACGCGGAACCCGGCGCGGCGCCCGATGCGCTGCTTTGAGCCGGCGCGGGCGGTTGGGCGTGATGGAACAGGCCGATCTGGTTGAGAGCCACGAGCAGCCCGGTGAAGGCCGTAAGGATGGCGGCGGCCGCCGTCAAAAGGCCGGGCATGGTTTGCCACCATGCCTTGGATTCGGATTGCTGATCCGGACTCATGTGCCGTTCTCCCGCTGAGGAAACTTTGCAATTCTCGAAAGGCCCGTGTCAAAGGAGAGTCGGAATGAAGAAGCGCCGGCATGACGCTCCGCGGTCGCGGGAGCTCTCAATTCGCTCACGGCTGCTCTTGCTTCGATCGCGCCCCGCGCCAATACAATCCCAGCCCGATCAAAATTGATATCGCGGTGCCCACAAGCAGCTTCAACTCAAATCCCAGCTTGTTCGATGAGTCGCCGGGAGGAACGAGCGAAACGGCAATTCCGACCAGCACCACCAGGAATCCCAACCCGCCGGAGACCCAGACCCCGGGCATTCCGCCCGGCACCAGGACGGCCTGGGGGTTTTCGGCGCGGTCCTTGCGCCGGGCCAGCTTGATGACCGCCGCAAACATGTAGAGAAACGGAATGAAGTAAAGAATAATGGCCGCGTCGATCAACACCTGATACGCCCCGCGCGTGGTGTCGTTGATCTGGCTCGCCAGCAGAATCGCGCCCGAGAGCACCGCCTGCACCAGGATGGAGATATACGGCGTCTTCCATTTCGGATGAATTTTGCCGAAGGCCTGGGGCAGATAGCGGTCGATGCCGACCACGAACGGAACTCGCGCGATACCGGCCACTGTGGAGCCCACGCCGCCCGCGTTGCCCACGGTGACCAGCAGCGCCGCAACGATTCCCAGCGCTCCTACGCGCAGCGCGATCGACCCCACGGAGATGGCGCCGAAGACGCCGCTCTGCGGATCGATATTGGCGGCGGGCACGAGAGCCAGAACCGCAAAGGTGCCGGCGATATACATCAACGCAATGAGCGCGCCGGCGCCGAAGACGGCCCGCGGCAGCGTGCGGCGCGGATCGCGCACCTCTTCGCTCATGGCCGAAACCAGCTCCAGGCCGGTGAATGCAAACGCAATCTGCGACCAGAAGTTCACCGTGTCCCAGTTCCACGTCGGCATCATGTTGGCCAGCGTGAAGTGCGTGGCCGAGCCGTGATGCAGGCAGAAGGCAATGGCCACCAGCACCAGGATCAGCAGGGGCAGATAGGTTCCCACGCCGCCCGCGTTCTGCAGCCATTTGCCGATGTTCAGTCCCACGATGTTCAGCGCCACGGCCAGCACCAGCATGGCCAGCGACACCGACAGCAGAAAGGTGCGGTCCTCAGCGAGCGCCACGCCGCGCCCGCCCAGAATGTAGGCGCCCATTGAGGCGCTGGCCAGCAGCAGCCCCGGAAAGTAAAAGACGGTGTAGATCCAGTACGTCCAGCCGGCCACGAAGCCGTGGAACGGCCCGAAGGCCTCGCGCGACCAGACGTACAGCCCGCCCTCCTCGGGAAAGCGCGAGGAAAGCTCGTTGATGACCAGGGCGCCGGGCACAAAAAAGAAGACCGCGGCCAACACCCACAGGCTGATCGACGAAGTGCCGTTGTGCCCGGCGGCGGCAATCCAGCGCGGCCCCAGCACCGTGGCGATGTTGAACAGCAGCACGTCCCAGAAGCCCATCGCCTTGCGCAACTCGGATTTCGCGCCGGCCGCGCGGGGCGCAGGGAACGTCATAGCTCAACCCTGGCGCCAGGAATCGATTGTTCCTGCATGCGGAGATTTTACTGGACCCGGCTCGGCCCAAACCATTGCGGCTCGATTTATAACCTTGGCGGCGGATCGACCCGCGCCGCGCCCAGGGTTTCAAAAAACCGCACCACCGCTTCCAGGTCGCGCTCAGGAAGCGTGGCCAGCAGGCGCCGCGTCTCGGCTTCCACGCCCTCGTACAAGCCGGCCAGCTTGCGCAGCCGGGTGGTCACAAGGTTGATCAGCAGGCTGCGCCGGTCCTCGGGGTTCGGCTCCCGGCGGATGTAGCCGGCCTTTTCAAGCCGATCGAGCGCCACGGTGACGCCGCCGCTGCTCAGGCGCGTAGCGTCGGCCAGGCGGCCGGGCGTGGCCGGCCCGTAGAGCTGCAGCGTGTGCAGCATCTGCATGTCGGTGAGGCCCATCCCCGCGCGTTCCGCGGCCTGGGTGTTGAAGAAGATTCCCGCCGCCAGGAACTTTCGTATCTCGAGCACGATGCGGTCCACGGTGGTTACCGGCTCGGGCAGGCGGGCGAGATCGAGGCCGGAGTCCGGGCCTGAATTCCGGCCTGAATTCCGGCTTGGACCGGCTGCCGCGCTCCGCGCTCTGTGCTTCCTGGCCGCGGATTTTTGTTGCATGGCGCATCTCCTTTGTGCTTTACTTTACAAGTATCTTAGTATATAAGATACTTGGAGGACGAAGAAAAATGGCTTCTACCATCAAAGCATACAAGGGCCTGGGCATGGAGGGCGGCATCGCCCGCTGGTATGACCGCACCACCCGCCGGGACATGCCGGAGTTCAAAGCGCTGGCCGCGCGCATCGCCGCCGCCGTTCCCCCCGCGGGCGCGGTACTGGAGATCGCGCCCGGACCCGGCTTTCTTTCGATCGAGCTTGCTCGCCGCGGCCTCAATGTCCGCGCCGTGGACATCAGCAGGACCTTTATCGACATCGCCCGGCGCAACGCCGAGGCCGAAGGCGTTCCGGTCCGCTTCGAGCGAGGCAACGCGTCGGCTCTTCCGGTCGAGAGCGGCAGCGTGGATTTCGTGGTCTGCCGGGCGGCCTTCAAGAATTTCAGCGAGCCGGTGAAGGCTCTGGCCGAGATGCGGCGCGTGCTCCGCGCCGGCGCAACGGCGCTGGTGATCGATCTGCGCCGCGACGTGCGCGCCGCCGAAATCAAGCGCTACGTGGATGGATTGGGCGTGAACCTGCTGAATCGCGTGTTCATGCGCTTCACCTTCCGCGCCATGCTCATCAAGCGCGCTTACATGCTTGAAGAGATGCGCCGCATGGCGACCGAGGCGGGCTGGACTGACCCGCGCATCGAGAGCTCGCCGGTTGGCTTTGAAGCGTGGATGAAGAAATGAAATCGGATGCCCCAGGTCCCCCGGGGTCCCCACGGACAGGTTTTCGTCCGTGGGGTGGAGGTCCCGATTCCGGGGCCTGGGATTTCGGACTCCTGGACCCGAGATCTAGGATTTGGAATTGAATTCTGGCACACGCGGCGCCGCCTTACTCCACGGCCACCGTTTCTTTGGCGGCGTCGACGATCTCCAGGCCTTCGCTCCTGGCTGCTTCCAGCAGGTGCGGGGAGGCCGAGATAAACAGGATGGCAGTGCCTCGGAACATATCGCGGGCGGTGAGAGCCGTGCCCAGTTGCAGGGCTTCGGGCCAGCGCAGCGCGGTGCGGTCCAGCAGTTGCCGCGCGGACTCGAGCACCGCCGGGTTGAGCGGCTGCTGCACGGTGCGGGCAGACTCCAGGCGCAGCGATTCGAGCGCCGCGGCGGCGTCTTCCGCGGCAATGTCGCCGGCTCGCTCCCGCCGGCGGATGGCCGCGTAGACCTCCAGCGGCGTGGAGGCCGAGATCAGCTTGCGGTTGTCTTCCACGGGCTCCAGCCGCCGGATCAGCGCGTCCGTGCCGGGCTCCTGCACGAACAGCTTCAAGAAGGCGGTGGCCTCAAGAAAGTAGAAACTCACTCCTCACCCCGTTCCTCTTCAAGGGACTCGGCCGCCGCGTCCCCGTGCACCGCTACCGGATGGAAGCGCTGCGCCTCTTCGGGAATTCCGGCCTCGGCACGGTTCAGCCGGATGGTGGTGGTGGGATAGGCAGGGGTTTTGGGGTTGGCAATTTTGCTGGTCATCACCACTCCGCGCTGGATGGCTTCGGCGAGCACCGACTGGCGCGTCTCGGGGTGCTGATTCCAGCGGAACGCCTTGCGCGGCAAGAACGAGTCGCGGAACCACTTCAGCGCGATAAACGCGTGCCCGCCCCGTTCCGCTTCAGCCAGCGCCGCGCACAGTTCCTTCACCCGCGCGTCCAGGTCGGCCGGCGCCAGGGCCTCCTGCTCCTCGTCTTCGTCGTCGACCAGGTGGTTGGCCGCGGCCCGCTGGCCGCGGCTGGACCGCGCCGCACTGCCTCCGTCGCCGGTGCGCTCAAAATAGATGCGCACCTCGTCATCTTCAGGCGACCAGCTGTCCGCCGACGCGTTGCGCCGCTTGCTGCGACCGTTTTCGCTGCACAGCTCCACGATGGCCTGATATCCGGGAGGGGCCAGAAAACGCAGCGCCCGCGTCAGGCCGGGATCCTGCGAATACTGGAGCTCGTTCAGTGCGTCTTCAATAATTTCTTCCGCCGCCGGAATACTCAAATTGCCGTTCTCTACGTTGTTCTGTGCAGCTCTTGCCGACTTCATACTTGTTCTCTCCCAATGCTGCGCGCCGCGCCCGCGGAATCGGCTGCCATTCTGTCCGGCCTGTTGGGGGAAAGGACCGTGCCGCGCCTGAAGGCCGTGAGCCTGTGCTCTAAGAATCTGCTTCGCTACTTTGTCGGGGCCCGGTACGTCTTGCCCAAAGGGCGGGAATATGCTCGAAAGCCTGGTTTGCCGCATGAGCGGCGGAAATCGCGCAGCCTGACCGGCATTCAAGCCCGCCTTGCGCGCGGCGCAGAATCGCTCTGCGCGGATGGTTGCAACTGATTAGCTGGTTCCGCAGACCCGTTTCCCGATCGGTCTAGCAAGTGCGGTCTGCCGGCATTTCTCGAATCAATGTAAGACGGCGCATGGTACTCTTTAGGCTCTTTCCTTTTGAAAAGCCACCTTCCGCTTTCTCTTTTTACCCACACGGTTTCGAGAAAATTCTAGCGCGAGTCGGGACTATGCATCCCCCAGTGTATCCGATATTACCCCTCCTCGCCGGGGACTGCCAGCGGTTTTCACGCAAAAAGTTGCCAACCCCCGGCGCTTACTTCGGCGGCCCGAATCCGTACAATAGATAGCATGCGACGCTGGTTGCAGTTTCTGTTGCCCTTGTTTTGGTGTTTGGCTTCTACCGGGCTTCACGCCGACAATAGCCCGGCCTTCGATCTCTCCGGACCCAAGGTGGACGTTCACGTCAAGCGCGGAGACGTCACACTGCCCATCTCCGAGACGCCCAACCTGCTTCCCGGCGACCGGCTGTGGATTCATCCCGACCTGCCGGAGAGCCAGTCGCAGAATTTTGTGCTGGTGGTGGCGTTCCTGCGCGGATCCACCAATCCTCCCCCGCCGGAGTGGTTTACCCGCGTGGAAACATGGAGCCGCGAGGCCCGCGCAGAAGGCGTATTCGTCACCGTTCCCGAGGAGGCGCAACAGGCGCTCATCTTTCTCGCCCCGGAGACGGGGGGCGACTTCAACACCCTGCGCGGAGCCGTCCGCAGCCGTCCCGGCGCGTTTGTACGCGCCGCCCAGGACCTGCAGACCGCCAGTTGGGAACGGACGCGCCTGGAAGCCTACCTTTCCGACGTGAAAGTCACCTCGCAGACCGATCCCAGATCGCTGAAGGATCGCGCCGAGCTGGCCGCCCGGAGCCTGGGGATCAAGATTAACCAGGACTGCTTCAACCGGCCCATCGATCAGCAGGCCACCTGCCTTTCGCAGAACTCCGAGGGCCTGGTGCTGGACGACGCCAACGCCCAGTCGCTGGTGGACCAGCTCACCAGCGGTTCCACGGCCGACCTGATGAACCAGCTCAGCTATTCGAGCATGGCCGGCGGCGGACTTTACAGCCCCTACGTGGGTGCGGTGGTGGATACGGCGCGCATTCTGGCCTCACTCCATACCGCTCATTTCCAGTACATTCCCGCGCTCGCCCTGCCGGTCGCCGACACCCTGAACCTGCGCCTCAACATGCCGCCTTCGTTCCGCAATCCCAAGTCGGTGGTGGTGGTTGCGCTGCCTCCGCTGGGACCGGCCAAAGCCGAGCCGCTGCATCCTGCCAACCCCTCTGACAGTTTCTGCGCCACAAAGCCCGACCTTGTGCTGCCCGCCGAGGGTGGTCCGCTGGTGTTCGCCACGCCGCTGGCGCACGATCTCACCCTGCATATCACGCCCGCCGCCGGCCAGAAGGCCGCAGCTCTCGATCTTCCGGTCAAGGCCGTGCCGGGACTGGGCGGGCTGGTAATCCAGGGGACGGTGCCGCCGCTGCCCGGAGGCGAGTTGAACGGTGTGGTCAACGGCAAGTGGGGTTTCGACAATTGGGAAGGCCCACGCTTCCACCTGTTCGCGCCCGAGCCGGGCAGATGGTCCCTTTCGCCGGCCGACCAGTCGGCCCTGGTGGTGGGCCGCGACGACACGCTTCACTTCGAGGGCCAGAGTTCGCTGTGCGTGGAAAAGGTGGAAGAACGGCGCGGTAACGGTCACGCCGACGATCTCGACTGGAAGTCGCCCAAGCCCGGCGTGCTCGAGGTTTCAGTGCCTCTCAAAGACGCCGATCCGGGCCTGGTGAACGTGGCCATCTACCAGTACGGGCTCAACCGGCCTGACCAGTTGAAGATGACGGCTTACGACGTGGCCGCGTCCCTTGACCGGCTGACACTTTCAGCCGGCGACCAGGATGCGGTCCTCAAAGGCACCCGCCTCGACCAGGTGGCAAAGGCCAGACTTGACGGGGTCAGTTTCGCCCCCTCCACGCTCAGCCACGTGAACGATTTCGATCAGCTGGTGATGGACGCCGCCGGTTCCACGGCCGGGCTCACCCCTGGGAAGGCTTATGTGGCGCATGTCGAGCTCAAAGACGGCCGCGAGCTGAAGACGCCGGTTACCGTGGAGCCGCCGCGCCCGCAGGTCACCCTGCTCAGCAAAGGCGTTCAGGACGCGGCCGGCGCCACTCCCGCGCCGGTTCAATTCGGCAGCCCCGACGACCTGCCGGTGGACGAACGGCTGGTCTTCTTTCTCAAGTCCAGTTCACCGGCATATTTTCCACGCGACGAGAAGGTGGAAGTGGCCGCGGACGACTCCAGTTTCCACACCACGCTTGACCTGAGCGACGGCAGCCTGATGCTGGAGGACGCGAAGACCGCGGTAGGCAGCGTGGAGCCGTTCACCCGCTTCGGGGCGTCGGCCTTCGGGCCCATCCGTGTGCGCGCCCTCTCGCCGGACGGCGCCGCCGGCGACTGGCTGCCGCTGGGAACCCTGGTGCGGCTGCCCGGGTTCAAGGACCTGCGCTGCCCGCGTTCGTTCTCGAAGCCTTGCACGCTTAGCGGAAGCAACCTCTTTCTGGCTGATTCCATTGCCTCTACGCCCGACTTCGACAATCCCACCGAGGTCTCGCCGGAGTTCACCGGAACCCAACTGGCCGTTCCCCACCCTTTGAACGGGGTTCTCTATCTCAAGCTGCGCGACGATCCGGCCACGGTGCAGACGCTCACCTTGCCGATCGCCCCCGTCACTTTGTCGGCTAGCGAATCGGCTGCTCTCCGGTCGCATGCGTCCGTATCGCCGCCCCCGCCAACGTCCCCGCAGCCCTCCCAAACGTTGCCCGCGCCCGCCGCGCCACCGGCCTCAAGCGGGACTCCGCCAGCTTCCTCGCCGTCCGGCGCCGCCCCCGAATCTTCGCCGGCAACGGCTGCGCCCAACTCGTCCGGCAGCGCTCCGGCAAGTCCGCCCACCGGTGCTGCCCCGCCGGCATCGTCGCAAACGCCCGCTCCGGCCGATTCAAGCAAGACCGAGCCGCCAAAATCCAAGCCATAGCGCGGTTCCGGTCAACGCAGTTGAAGATCTCTGCCGTGACGTTTTGTGCGCCTTCGGGGAAGTCTTCGGCAAGGCCGCTAGAAAATTCCCACCCGCAACCCGGCGCTCACCCCTACGGAAGACATGGCGCCGTAGGTGAACTGCGGCCAGTCCTGGTACTCCACGTCGGCCGCGCGGATGTGAATCCGGCGCGTCCAGTGGTAGTCCAATCCGCCGCCCGCCGTTACCACCAGGTAGCGGCCGTGGGCGTAGCTGAAGGGGAAATTGAAGTCGCCGAACCCGATCAGCCCCTTCGCGTAGGGCTGAAAGCGGTGAAAGTTCATGTGATACCGCAGCCCGGCCGAGTAGGTTTCCACGTGAACCGAGTCGGTCTGGTGAAACTCCAGCCACCGTCCCTCGGCTTCCACGCCCAGGCCGTGGCTGGCGTCCATGTCTACAAACCCTGAGGCGCCGAGCATCTTCCGCTCGCCATACTGCAGGTAATAGCCTGAGCCGGTGCCGCCCGCCGACAGCCTGAATCCGCCCGCGGTGGCCGCCGCCGCCACCTGGGCGCGCGCAGGGTTGGCCATGGCGAAGCATCCCAAAAGGACAGCGGCCGCGAGGGCCAGCTTGCGCCAGGGCTGCGTGAGGGACCCCGCGTGCCTCTGTTTGTCTAACTCATAGAAGATGTTCATCGCTCTCCTGCGCCGGGTTATTCCTGGATTCCCCGTTCTAATTTGTGATCGTAAGCGAAACGTTCTGGTAGTGGATCACATCGCTGTTTGTGCCCGTGCCGATTACCTGAATCACGTAAGAGCCTGTCTTGGCGGTGCTCGAGCTATACCCGCTGCAGCCGGTGGCCATGAGCGCGGCTGCCGAAAGCGCCATCGCCAGCACCAGGGTCAGCGCGCCCATGCTCCGCTTGCGCAGCCGCCAGAAGAGCCAGCCGAAGAGCGCGCTCAGCGGCAGCAACAAACCGGCCATCGACGCGCCTCCGGCCCCGCGGTGGTTCATCGCCGTCGCCCCTCCGCCTACCGGCGTGTTGGTATCGATGCTCAATTGGGCGCTGGCCGTGCCATTCGCAGCCAGGGTCACCGAATTGCTTGAGAAAGTGCAGGTGACGCCCGCCGGAAGTGACCCGCAGCCAAACCCTATGGTATCGGTAAAGCCTCCCTCGGAGGTGAGGTTGATGGTGACCGAGCCGTTTTCCGAGGCCTTCAGCGAAAGGGTAGCCGGCGTCACCGTCAGGCTGAAACCGGCAGGTGCGCCGCTGATCGATACCGCCGTGGAGGTCGACGGGCTATGAACCGAGTCTCCTCCGTAGGCCGCCACCACGGAATAGTTCCCGGTGGGCAGATTCGGAGTGAGCGTGGCCACGCCGCTTGAATCGAGGGTCGCCGAACCGATCGTGGTTCCCGAGCTGGTAAATGTGACCGTGCCCGTAGGCGTAGGCCCGGTCGTCCCCTGGACTACGGCAATCAGGATGGTTTGCGGGTTCGGTCCGGTGGTCGAAGAGGTAGCCAGGCTGGTGGTGGTGGGGATCAGCCCAACCGTGAGGCTGACCGCGCCCGAGGTGCTCGGCGAGTTGTTCACGTCTCCGCTGTAGCTGGCGGTGATCGAATAGTTTCCGACCGCCAGCGTCGAGATGGTAAAGGTCGCGGTGCCCGCGTTCAGGGTAGCGGTACCCAGCATGGTGGTTCCATTGAAGAACGACACCGTCCCGGTGGGCGCCACGCCGTTACCGGCCACGGACGACATAAAGGTGATGGTTGCGCCCACCTGTGCGGGATTGGGCGAAACCGTGAGCGTGGTTGTAGAGGTGGCCAGGCCCACGGTGAGCGAAAGCGCCGCGGACGCGCTGCCGCCGTCATCGGTGTCGCCGGAGTAGGTGGCCACGATCATGTAAGTACCGGCAGCCAGCACCGGGTTGATAGTCGCCGTCCCGCCGGCAGTGAGAGGCGCGGAGCCCAGGGACGTGGTCCCGGATGTAAAGGTCACCGTCCCGGTAGGCGTGGCCGAGCCGGCGGTCAGCTTCACCGTGGCGGTAAGCGCCACGGCCTCATTGGCCACGCCGGGGTTGGGCACGGCAGTGACCGTGGTAGCCGTCACGGTCTGGCTCACCACCTGGCTCAGGGCCGAAGCGGTTGCGCCGGCGCCGTTGTTGGTGTCGCCCGCGTAGGTTGCGGTGATGGGGTGGGTGCCGACCGCCAGGGCCGCAGTGGCGTAGGTGGCTACGGCCGGATTGCCGGCAAGCGTTCCGGTGCCGATCTGCTTGCCGTTATCGAGGAAGATCACCGTGCCGGTGGGCGCGGTGGTTGCGCTCGAAGCCACGGTCGCCGTAAAGGTGACCGACAGCCCGAAGTTCGACGGGTTCAGCGAAGAAGTGACGGTGACCGTGGTGGCCGCCTGCACGTCCTGCTTGAGCACCGCCGAAGTGCTCGCGTTGATCCCGTTGGCCGCGTCGCCGCTATAGACGGCGGTGATGGAGTGCATCCCCACCGCCAGGGTGGTGGTGGCGTAAGTGGCTACGCCTGCGGTCAGCGTCGAGGTGCCCAGCGCGGTTGCGCCGTCCATGAACGTCACCGTTCCGTCCGGCGTCACTCCGCCGGTGACCGAAGACGTCACCGTCGCTGTGAAGGTGACGTTTTGCCCGAAGACGGAGGGGTTCAGGCTGGAAACCAGCGTGGTGGCCGTCGCCTCAATCACCGATTGAATCAAGGCAGCCGAACTGCTGGTGGCGTGGTTGGTATCGCCGTTGTAGGTGGCCACAATCGAGTGCTGGCCCACGGCCAGCGTCGTGGTCTGGAAGGTGGCCACGCCCGAGGTGTTCAACGAAAGCCCCGTGGCCAGGTTGGTGGTGACTCCATTGAAGGTGTCGGCTATGGTCACGGTCCCGTTCAGCGTTCCGGACCCCGTGGGCGCGGTCACGGTCACGGTGAAGGTAACACCCTGGCCGAAGTTGGATGGATTGGGGGCCGAGGCGACGGTTGTGGTGGAGGCGGTCTGATTGACGACCTGGCTGACCACCGGCGAGGTGCCGGAGCTGTTGTTCGCGTCTCCCGCGTAGACCGCGGTGATGGAATGCGTGCCCACGCTCAGCGTAGCGGTGGCGAAGGTGGCTACGGCGGGATTGCCGGCCAGCGTACCGGAGCCGATCTTGGTGGCCCCATCGAGGAAATTCACCGTTCCGGTGGGCGCGGTGGTTGCGCCGGAGGTGATGGTCGCCGTAAAGGTGACCGAGGTCCCGAAGTTGGATGGATTCAGCGAAGAGGTCAGGCCTACGGTCGAGGTCGCCTGCACATCCTGGTTCAGCACCGCGGAGGTGCTGCCTACGACTTCAATGGAGGAGTCGCCGCTATAGACCGCTGTAATCGGATGCACTCCAATCGTCAATGTGCTGGTCGCGTAGGCCGCCGTGCCCGATGCCAGCGGCACCGTGCTCAGAACCGTGGCGCCGTCCATGAAGGTCACGGTGCCATCCGGTGTCACGCCGCCGCCGCCGGAGATGGCGACGGTCGCGGTGAAAGTCACGCTTTGCCCCGGCGCCGACGGGTTCACGCTGGAGGTCAGCGTGGTCTTGGTGCTTTCCATCACCGTTTGGATCAGCGGAGATCCGCCATTGTCGATCGAGGTGCTGGAAAAATGGGCCGTGTCGCCGCTGTACGAGGCCACGATGGAATGCTGGCCCACCGCCAGTGTCGCGGTCGGGAAGGTAGCCACACCCGAGGAGTTGATCGACAGGCCGGTGGCCAGATTCGTGGTAACCCCGTTGAAGGTATCGGCGATGGTGACGGTCCCGGTCAGTGCCCCGGTTCCCGTACCCGTGGTCACGGTCACCGTAAAGGTGACCACCTGCCCGAAGGCCGACGGATTGGGCGTCGAAGTGATGGTGGTGGTGGTCGAGTTGACGGCCTCCGCGTTGCCCACCAGCTCGATGTTCAGCGGCGAGTTCGGGGTCAGGCTGGTAACGTCGATGTTGGCGTCGAGCGGATCGCCGGACACCGTTGGCGCAAATACCGCCCCCACCACGCAATCGGTGCTGGAAGCCATGTCGGGAGGGCCGGCGATGCAGGTGGTCGTGGGTGCGTCTAGCGCCGCGTTGGCCGAGGGAGTGATTGCCGTCAGATCCAGATCGGCGTTGCCGTCGTTCTCAACCGTCACCGGGATGGGGGTCGATTTCGAATCCTGCCGCACCGCGGTGGTGTAATCGAGAGCTACAAAGTTGCTCTGGATCTCCCGCACCACCATGTCCAGGGTGTCGGCAACGTAAACACCGCCGGTCCCGTCAATGTAGATGCCGGTCGGCCCGTAGAAGGCAGTTTTCGCGAAGGCGTTGTTGACGTAGACATTTCCTACGCCGTTCTTAACCAGCGTCGTGATGTCGCCGGATGTCGAATTCACCTTGCGAATGCCCTGGTTCTGGGTGTCGGCGATGTAGACATTGCCCGCCGCATCGATCGCCACGCCGGAGGGCGCCCACAGCTCGGCGCTGGTGGCCGCGTGCGTATCGCCGCTGTAGCCCTGGGTTCCGTCTCCCGCGAAAGTGGTAATCTTGCTGGCCGCGGTAATCGCGCCGCCGATGGCCGTCACCAGGCGGATGCGGTTATTCAGCGAATCGGGAATGTACATATTGCCCGCCGCGTCGAATGCCACCGCATAGGGAGTGTTGAGCTCGGCCGTGATGGCGGTAATGTTGTCGCCGTTGTAGCCTCCCGTCCCGTCGGAGCCGGTGTAGCCGGTGCCGGCCACGGTGCCGACCATGCCGGTGGACAGGGTCACCACGCGGATGCGCTCGTTGGAGGTGTCGGCGATGTAGATGTTTCCGCTCGTATCGAGCGTCACGCCGAGGGGCTGATTCAGCGTGGCCTGCAGCGCCGTGCAGCCATCGCCCACGGTGTCGGTCTGTCCCGCGCAGCCGGTGCCGCCGCCGGCCACGGTCACAATCTGCCCGGTTGCGGCCACGATCTCGCGGATCACGTTGTTGCCGGTATCGGCGATGTACACGTTTCCGGCGCCATCGACGCTCACGAAACTGGGGTCGTTCAGCGTGGAGCTCGAGGCGGCTCCATTGCCCGAATATCCGGGATCGCCATTGCCGGCGATGGTGGAGATGATGCCCGCCCCCGTGCAGGTGGTGCCGGAGATGGTCGCGCTGCTGGCGCTGGCGCACACCATGCGGATACGGTTATGCGCGCTGTCGGCGATGTACATGTTGCCCGCGCCGTCTAGCGCCTCGCTGGCCGGCAGATAGAGCACCGCCTGCGTGGCCGGCTTGCCATCCTCCACTGAGCCCAGATACACGTCGGTCTGCCCCGCAACCGGAATCGTGTCGCCTGGAATCAGCACGCCCAGCGGCCCAGTCCCCGTGCCCTGGATATATGCCGTGCCCAATACGGTTTGAACGCTGGCCACCGTGCCCACCAGCACCACGGCGCCGATGCGCGTGCCCGGCGCGGAGGGCGTGAACATAACCGACTCCGTGCACGTGCCGCCCTGCGCCAGCGTGGCGCTAGTGCAGGTGGAGGTCCCGGTTCCCACCGCGAAGT
This sequence comes from uncultured Acidobacteriaceae bacterium, assembly GCA_963770555.1. Lineage (GTDB taxonomy): Bacteria > Acidobacteriota > Terriglobia > Terriglobales > Acidobacteriaceae > Telmatobacter. The sequence goes on along the minus strand of CAVYQC010000004.1, from coordinate 309,016 downwards.
CCAGCCCGGATGCTCCCTGCGTCAGCACTTCCACGCTGCTCACCGTTCCGGCCACGGTCGCGGTGACCGTAACGTCCTGCGCGGCAGACGCGGTGCCAACGGGCTCAGGTGCGAAGACCGATTGCGCCTGAGCGCCCGCGCCGGCGAGCAGCAGCGCCGCCAGGCCGGCCAGCCAGTTCCGGACGCTCCGGCGGCAAACGCCGGCTGCGTGCCTGTACAGGGTGTTTCTTGCATTCTCCAGGGAGGCAATGAATTCTAATCCACGGCTCATCTTCAACTCCGTATGTACACTTCTGGCTCTTCCCATTTACCCAGGAGGCAATACGGCCGCGTTCCACAAGCGACCGGCCAGCCGGGGGAAAGCTGCCCATTCGTACGCAAGGCGCCGGTACTCACCCATTGGTTCGTCCGGAAATCTATGCGAGGTTACTAATGTTTGCACAACAGATTACCCTGAAGAAATAGAAAACTGCCTGCAATCACCCGAAAGATGTATATGGAAGGTCACTTTACGGCCGATTTGGCTTTGCATTTCGCCACTGGCGGCCAATCCTCAAGCTGCGGCGCGCCGCTGAGAGCTTCATTGCGCACAAAACCGCGCCTGGCGGGATTAAGCGTTCCTGATCTCCTGCGCCTGCGCATCTCTTCTGTTGCATGATTCCGGAGCCATTCCGGAGCCGGCCGCCGGGCCGTGTGAGAAAGGCTGAATTCTGCCAAACCCGCAAACTGCGCTATTCTTGAAGAGCGCGCCCGTAGCTCAGCTGGATAGAGCGAATGCCTCCGGAGCATTAGGTCGGGAGTTCGAATCTCTCCGGGCGCACCATCCACGCTTCCTAAACCGCTGTAGTGCTCCCCACATTGACAATTCTTGGCGTTGATGACTGCTTATCGGCAATCGCGTGGTTACATCACATTTCTGTCGACCTGCACACGCGTCCAGGTTGTTGAGGGCGGCGTGGTGGATGACATGTCGTACCAGAGCGCATGGTCGGTGTCTTTGACGAACACCATCCAATTACCCTCGAGGTTGTACCAGTCGACCCAGACGTAGAAGGCTTCAATATTGGTATCAATATGCTGACGCGTTACAACTGTTTGCCCGACATTGCCCCAGGGCGACGTCTCAAGCCATAAGTTCCCGTCCTGGCCAAGCACGAATACCCTGTTGACATCGATTGCCTGGAACGCAGCTACATTGCCGTCGACCTGCTTGCGGTTCTGCATCGTTTCCTGCACGTTGCCCCATGCGTCGTAGCCCTGCGCGTTCGGTGGCGGCGATGGCCAGCTTTCGAGCCACAAGTTGCCATCGTTCCCAAGCACATAGATGTTGTAGCCATCGATCGGCTGGAAAGCATTCACATTCGCGTCCACTTGCCTGCGGTTCTTCATGGTTTGAGCGACGCTGCCAAATGGCAGGCCTTCCCACCACAAGTTGCCGTCAGCCCCCAGCACGAAGACGTCGTTAACATCCAACGGTACAAACTTCTTCACGTTGGCATCAATCTGTTTACGCAATGCGATGGTTTGCGCGACGCTGCCCGAGGGCGGCCAGGTCTCCCACCAGAGATTGCCGTCAGTCCCCAGCACAAAAACGTTGTCGCCATAGCCCGACATCACCGCCTGAAAGGCAGCCACGTTGCCATCGATTTGCCGCCGTGTCTGGACGGTTTGCGCCACGTTGCCGAAAGGCCAAGTCTCCAGCCACAAGTTGCCGTCACTGCCCAGCACGATGACATCGTTGCTGTCGAGCGCCTGGAATGCCGCCGCATTGCTATCCACCTGGAGGCGGGCCGGTGGGATCTGGGTGCCGAATGGTCCGGTCTCCAGCCACAAATTGCCATCGCTGCCCAGAACAAAGATGGCCATGTTCTGCGGCGTCACCGGCTGAAAAGTCAGCTCTGGAGTTTCGATTTCGTAGAATTTTTGGCAGCGGGAATTGCCGGGGTCGAGTACATAGACGTTGCCTTGAAGATCCACCGCCACGCCGCCAGGGCTCGGTGCGGGAAGATTTTGGAAGTTAAGAATTGAGTAATATCCGAATTTGAATTGACCGCTGCCGGAACCCTGCGAGCCCCAGGCAAATTTGAAAACCCCTGATCCGTCGAACTTCTGAATGCGCGCATTGCCGGGGTCGGTTACGTACAGGCTGCCCGCAGGATCTGCGGCCACGCCAAAGGGACCGGAACCGAACTGACCATCTGCAGATCCCTTGGAACCCCACGCCAGTTGGAAAACGCCCGAGCTGTCAAATTTCTGTACACGAGAATTCCCGTAGTCGGCTACATACACGTTGTCCTCGCCATCAACCGCCAGGTCTTGCAGTTGATTGAATTGGCCATTACCGGAACCAGCCGACCCCCACGTCAGGAGCGGGCTACCCGTGCCATTAAACTTGCGAATGCAGTTATTTTCACTATCACCTACATACACGTTCCCGCTGGAATCAAGGCCGATGCCGGCCAACTCGGCGCCAGTAACCCCTTGTGGGCCCCAACGCGTTATTAATTTTCCAGAACCATCGAACTTTGATACATAGTTGAACGTGTCGAGTACGTATAAATTTCCCGCAGCGTCGGTGGTCACACTTGCGAATAAGCTGAACACCTCGCCACCCTCTATCTGACCGGATACGTCTGAACCCAACTGGAACTCAAAAACTCCCGCACTGTTGAGCTTCTGAATTGTGGAGAATTGCGGCAGGTAAATGTTCCCTGCCGGATCAATCGCTACAGATTGTGAATAGTCGAATCCGTTCGGGTTGCCGGAGTTGAATGCGCTGTCAAAGCTGAACAGAAAAACCATGACCGACATCGTGAATGACCTCGCTTACAAGTGTTTATGAGGATGCCGTCCCATCGAACTGCGGCAGAGTTGTGGAGTACAGCGAACATCTGCGCCTTCGCCCATCGCATCGCAACGTTGTCGGGACGCAAACCGGCGCCGGAGCGGAGGTCGAGACGCGCAAGCCGCCGCGCGAAACAAGTTTGGAACGTTGTGCCGGTTGCTTCACGATGGCTTCCTTTGCTGAGCGCGACCGCTGATGGTTGCCGTTCTTGACGTTGGAACTCTACACCCGATCGGGGCGGATTTCCACAAGAATGCTGATACCTGTTGTGAACAGGCGAACTCTCGCCCAATCCGTCCGGGACAGAATGATCAGCGAAACAGCCTCTGCCGAGAAAACCGGCTTCCGGGAGGTTGGCAGGTCGATTGGTGCGTTGTCCCGCGTTTCAAATTTTCTAAGACGGCTGCAGCTGCGGCCAATTCTGTGACGGCCGCCTGCCCCCACAAATTGCGGCAGAGTTCGATGCCGATGGCCGGCACGCCGTAAACCATGAGCATCGGCCACAACTCGTCATTTTTCATCGCAATCGCCGTAAGTTGTTGATTCTTCGTCGGGCATGTCCTCTGGAGCATTAGGTCGGGAGTTTGAATCTCCCCGGCCGCACCATCCCCGCCCCCTGTTCCCTATTCCCTAGTCCCTAGTCCCTCGTCCCCCCGTTCCCTGCTTTTCCGCAACTCCTCCATCACCGACTGGATCAGCGCCTTGGCTCCTTCCATCCCGCTCAACACCGCCTGCAGATCGAGCGCCGGCTTAGACGGATTCCGGCTCGAGGCGCAATAGACGCCGTGCTGCCCCACCATGACCAGCGAGTCCGTCAGCAGGTCGAGCGCTACGGCGAGTCTGCCCCGCTCCACGCCCATCATGAACTCGTGCCGCTCCAGTTCCGTGCGCTTCTCGTCGAATACATTCATCCTCCCAGCCTATCGCGAATCCGCGGCGCTGGAAAAAGCGCAACTGAAAGGTTGCATTTTTCCCGATGCCGGCATAATATGCAACCATGAGGTTGCCCAAATGCAGAACCCGATCGAAAAACGGATCGAACTGAATGCGCCCATCGCCCGCGTGTGGCGCGCGCTTACTGACCATCGCGAGTTCGGCGAGTGGTTCCGCGTGGCGCTCGAAGGCCCGTTGGTGCCCGTCGAAACCGCGCGCGGCCGCATTCTTCATCCCGGCTACGAGCACGTGAAATGGGAAGCGGTGATCCAGAAGATGGAGCCCGAGCGTCTCTTTTCCTTTACCTGGCATCCCTATTCCGTCGATCCCGGCATCGACTACTCGAAAGAAACGCCGACCCTGGTCGAATTCCGCCTCGAGCCTACCGCGGCCGGCACGCTGCTTACGTTGACCGAATCGGGATTTGAACATGTGCCGGCTCACCGCCGCGATGAAGCGTTCCTGCGCAATGAAGGCGGCTGGACGCAGCAGTTGAAGAACTTTGAAAACCATGTCGCGCAAAAGCCGTAACCGCACGCCGGGTCGGCGCCCGGCGCAGGCCCTGCTGTTTGCCGCCCTGGGCGACGAGACGCGCCTGGCGCTGGTGGCCCGTCTTTCAGCGGGACGGCCGTCGTCCATCGCGCAACTCACCTCCGGCTCGCGGCTCACGCGCCAGGCCGTCACCAAGCACCTGCGCGTGCTTCAGCGCGCCGGCATCGTGCACAGCGTTCGCTCCGGCCGCGAAAGCCTATTCGAGCTGGCCCCGGAGCCGCTCGCCGAAATGCAGGATTATCTCAGCCTGGTCTCCAGCGCATGGGACCAGGCCCTCGCCCGGCTCAAAGCTTTCGTCGAAGACTGAGTGCATACGCCGCCGTACCAGGCCGCGCGCCGGCGCAGCCTGAAAAAACTGCGCGGCCGAGCGGCCTTGCTTCCTAACCGTCTTGCTCCCGGCCCGTCCTGCGTGTTTGACTGGTTGCCGAAAGGGGTAAGGCGCCAATGGCCTACGTTCTTGCGCTGGATCAGGGCACCACGAGCTCGCGGGCGATTCTGTTCGACGAGGACGGTACTCTTGCTGCCGTGGCGCAGCACGAGTTCGAGCAGTTCTATCCCGAGGCCGGCTGGGTGGAACACGATCCTACCGAGATTCTGACCAGCCAGATGAGCTGCGCGGTGGAGGCTCTGGGCTCCATCGGGGCGCGGCCGCGCGATGTGGCGGCGATCGGGATCACCAACCAGCGCGAGACGGTAATTGTGTGGGAGCGGGCCACGGGAAAGCCCATCCATCCGGCCATTGTGTGGCAGGACCGGCGCACCGCCGCGCTGTGCAGCGCCTTGGAGAAGAGCGGCGCTGGAGAAGCCGTCTCGGCCAAGACCGGCCTGGTGCTGGACCCGTATTTCTCGGCCACCAAGGTGAAGTGGATTCTGGATAACGTGGAGGGCGCGCGCGCCCGGGCGGAACGCGGCGAGCTGGCCTTCGGCACCGTGGATAGCTGGCTGATCTGGCACCTGACCAGCGGCCTGAAGCACGTAACCGACGTGACCAATGCCTCGCGGACGCTGCTGTTCAACATCGTGAAGGGCGAATGGGACCAGGAGCTGCTCGATCTGTTCGAGGTTCCCGAAAGCATGCTGCCGGAGGTGGTCTGGTCCAGCGAGCGGGTGGGCGAAGTGACCACTTCGTTGGGACTGGCCGGCGCACCGATTGCGGGAATTGCCGGGGACCAGCAGGCGGCGCTCTTCGGCCAGTTGTGCTGGCGGGCCGGCGAGGCCAAGAACACTTACGGAACCGGATGCTTTCTTTTGCAGAACATCGGCACTGGACTGGACGGCAACGGCACCGGATTTGTGCGCTCCCGGCACCGGCTCATTACCACACTCGCCGCCAGCGCGAACAAGCGCCTGGAGTACGCGCTCGAAGGCAGCATCTTTATCGGCGGCGCGGTGGTGCAGTGGCTCAGGGACAACCTCAAGCTGATCGGCTCATCGGCCGAAGTGGAGGCGCTGGCCGCCGGCGTGCCGGACAGCGGCGGGGTGGTGTTTGTTCCGGCGTTTGTGGGCCTGGGCGCGCCGCACTGGGACCCGCACGCCAGCGGCATGCTGATCGGGCTGGGGCGCGGCACCAAACCGGGCCACATTGCGCGAGCCGCGCTTGAGGCCATCGCCTTCCAGGTGGCCGACGTGCTGGACGCGGTGGAGAGCGAGACCGGCACGCCGCTGGGAGCGCTGCGCGTGGATGGCGGCGCGGCGGTGAACGATCTGCTGATGCAGTTCCAGGCCGATCTGCTGGGCGTGCCCGTGGTCCGGCCGCAGGTAACGGAAACCACGGCGCTGGGCGCGGCCTATCTGGCCGGCCTGGCAACCGGATTCTGGGCCACACCGGACGAGTTGCGCCAAAAGCGCCACGGCGACGAGCGCTTCGTCCCCAGGATGGAGGCGCAGGAGCGCAAGGAGTTGCGGGCGCGATGGCAGAAAGCCGTGGAGCGGGCCAAGGGATGGAACGTGTAGCCATCGCCCGGCCGATCTCCTCATGCGGACCGTCATAATGCGGACCGTCATAAAACGCGGAGCAGCGAGCCCGGCGAGAGACTGGCCCGCTGAGCAGCAGTTTCTACATTACGGAAGAATGTTGTTGTGACATGAAATATCCGGAGTTTTTGTTCGCATTTCAACACCGATTTCGCACCAAAAGCAGGTATACTCACTTCCCATCCGGCTCCCCCGAAATACATCACCCACAACAAGACTTAAGAAAAGGACCGCCGATGAGAATCTTCTCCCAGCGATTTCTCTTCAGGATTTCCTGCTTGCTGTTGATTGTTTTGGTTTCCTCCTGGAGTGCATCCGCGCAGGACAATCAGGACGACCAGAAAAATGCCACCTCCTTCATCGATTCGATGGCCCAGACGGTCTATAACCTTGCGTGGCCGTCGGCGACGTACCGGGAGGTGTCGATCGACGGCTTTGAACCGGTCGACGGCGGATTCGACGTTCTGGTGAAGCTGTCGGGGCAAAGCTATTTCGATGACAGCGATCTTTGGCTGACGCTGGCCTTCATGTTCCGAAACGGCAAGTTCTACGATATCCAGGTCCGCGACAACAACGCGATTCTGGTGCCGCCGTTTGCGACCACCATAACGCTGGCCAAGGCGGCGGCCAGCCTGGCCAAGGCGTATGACGATGACCAGAAGGCCCAGGCGGCGGCAAATGCCAACCCGGCCCCGCCCGCGTATGCGGCCCCGCCCGCGTATGCGCCGCCGGCCACGCCCTCTTACACGCCTCCGCCGGTAGACGCTCCTGCAAGTCCTGCAGTTGTTCCTCCGGCCGACAGTTCCGCCGCGCCGCCGGACGACCCGAATGCTCCATCGGCGGAGGGGGCGTGCGTGCACAACCCGACGAATCGCGAGCTCAACTTCGAGTATCGGTGGGGCGAAGACGGGCAATGGAAGCCGGTGAAGCTGGAACCGGATGAAGAAGAAGAAATCTGGTGGAAATACAAAGAGGGAGGGCGGCCGTCTCCTCAACTCATTCTTCGCTACACGGATGACTCCGACCCTGCAGCCGGGTTCCACCTCTACGACCTCGATCGAGAGCCCTCCACCGAGCCGCCGTCGTGCGAATCGCTCATGAATTACAAGTTCGGCATGGACGGAGCCAACCTGGTTGTTTATACGGGCGCGCCCTAGTACCGTCACTTGGTGATTCTGTAATCTAATCCCTGAATCTGGGTGCCCCAGGTCTCGCTTTTGAGACCTGGGAAACCACAAATCTACCCGGTCACGGCACCTAGTACCGTGTCTTCGTGATTTCGTAACGGACCGAACGAATCTGGGTGCCCCAGGTCTCGCTTTTGAGACCTGGGATAGCACGAAACCTGACGGACACGGTACTAGGCGTGCGGAACGGTTTCGGCAAAGGTCTTCGGCGAGATAGAACTTGATCTGCCCTGCCGACGGCAGAACTGCGCATTCGCGGCTCGGGGTACCGCGTTGAAGACGGCCGCGCGCCGCCGCAGATTCACAGATCGTTCAAGCCCAAACCCGGACCGGGACCCCTGAGATATTTTCATTCAGATCCGGACCCTGCAAGGACCCGCGCACAATCCATTCGCTGCATGCCGCGAATCCCAACCTTGCTGCGAACGCAGGATGGCGTGCTTCCAGAACCCTGACGCGCTTCAACATCCGGCCGCTGTGATCCGCTTCACTCCCCTGTTGGCCGGTCACCGAGGTAGGATCGATTGTCGGTAGAACCATTAAGAAAGGCGGAAAGCGCAATGCAACGAGAAGCGATGGTGCGCAGGCTGCGGGAACAGCAGGAGGCGCAGGTTCCGTGGGACGTTGCGGTAGTGGGCGGCGGCGCCACCGGCGTGGGCGTGGCCGTGGACGCTGCGGCGCGCGGACTCACGGTGGTGCTGGTCGAAGCGCACGATTTCGGCAAGGGGACGAGCAGCCGCTCCACCAAGCTGGTGCACGGCGGAGTGCGTTATCTCGAGCAGGGAAACATTCCTCTGGTGATGTCGGCCCTGAAGGAGCGCGGACTGCTGCGGCAGAACGCCCCGCACCTGGTCCATGACCTGGCCTTCGTGGTGCCCAACTACTCCTGGTGGGAGGCGCCGTTTTACGGCATCGGGCTCAAGCTCTACGACCTGCTGGCCGGCAAGTACGGCTTCGGCGCATCGAAACTGCTCAGCCGCGAGGAGACGCTGGAGCGGCTGCCGGCTCTCGAACCCGAGGGGCTGCTCGGCGGCGTGGTATATTTCGACGGGCAGTTCGATGACGCGCGCTTGTTGATCCACCTGGCCATGACCGCGGCCGACCACGGCGCGGTGCTGGTGAACCATTGCCCGGCGACCGGCCTGATGAAGGACGCGGACGGCTACGTGAACGGCGTAGTGGCGCGCGACGAGGAGACCGGCGAGGAGCTGACGATTGCGGCGCGCGTGGTGGTGAACGCGACCGGCGTCTTCACCGATTCGGTGCGGCGCATGGCCGAACCCGGCGTAGAGCCGATGATGGTCACCAGCCAGGGCATTCACCTGGTCTTCGACCGCTCGTTTTTGAAGGGCGAAACGGCGCTGATGGTGCCGCGCACCAGCGACGGCCGGGTGCTGTTCGTGATCCCGTGGCACGGTCACGCAGTGGCCGGAACCACCGATACGCCGGTGGAGGAGCCGAGCCTGGAGCCGCGCCCGCTCGAAGAAGAGATCGAGTTCGTGCTGGAGACGGCAAGCCGTTACTTCACCCGTCCTCCCAGCCGCAAAGACGTGCTGGCGGTATACGTGGGCCTGCGCCCGCTGGTGAAAACCGACAGCAAGGGCGAAGGCAAGACTTCGTCGCTGTCGCGCGATCACGTGATTCACGTGGACGGCTCGGGTCTGCTGACCATCACCGGCGGCAAATGGACCACCTACCGGCACATGGCCGAAGATTGCGTCGATCATGCCATCACCCTGGGCCGCCTGGCGGACACGGATTGCGTCACCAAGAATCTTCACATTCACGGCTACGCGCAGCGGCCGGTGGCGCTGGGCGGCGCGGATGAGCATTTTGCCGTCTACGGGACGGATGCGGAGGCGATCGCGGAGCTGGCGCGGGAACCGGGGCTGGCGGCGCCGCTTCATCCACGGTTGCCGTATATTGGGGCCGAGGTGGTGTGGGCGGTGCGGATGGAGATGGCGCGCTCGGTGGAAGACGTGTTGGCGCGGCGCACGCGGGCGCTGTTCCTGAATGCGGGCGCGGCCGAGTCCATGGCCGGTCCGGCCGCGCGGCTGATGGCCAAAGAGCTGGGGCGCGGCCCATCCTGGATCGAGGCCGAGGTGCGAAAATTTGGCGCACTGGCCGAACAGTATAAGGTGGTGTAAGCAGGGGGATGGAATGCGACGGAGGTTGCGATGGCGGCGAGTTGCACGCATGTTGCGGAATTCGTAAAGAAGGTAAAGCCGCGGACCAAGGGGTGCGAGGAGTGCCTCAAGAGCGGCGACACATGGGTGCACCTGCGCATGTGCCTGGAGTGCGGGCATGTGGGCTGTTGCGACTCGTCGAAGAATCGCCACGCGCGGGCCCACTTTCATGAGACGGCCCATCCACTGATTCAATCCGCCGAGCGCGGCGAGAACTGGCGCTGGTGCTACATCGACGAGGCTTATTTATAAGGCCGCCGGACGATTTTTTCTTGTGACCGTCCCGGCTCCTGAGGCGTCACATCGCCGTTTTCCGGCCATGTGCTATGCTTTGCGGCGAATCCAAAAGCAGCCGGGAGCCGCCATGAAGAACCTGGGTTGGAAGAGCCTGCCTGCGCTGGCGCTGTGCGTCCTTGGTTGCATGGCGAGGGGCCAAACCGACGCCAACCCCGCCTGCACGCTGCCTTCGCCGGCGTTTACTACCAACGCCGCCAATATCTTTGACGACCGCCAGGAACAGGACCTGGGCGATGCGCTGGCGGAGTTCTTCGAGTCGGACATGAAGATCGCCGCGCCGGCTCCCGACGACCAGCTCACGCGCATCGGCGAGCGCCTGCTGGCCACGCTGCCGCCCACCGGCATTCACTACCGCTTTCGCGTCTACGATTCCGGCGAGGTGAACGGATTCTCGCTGGCCGGCGGGCGCGTGTACATCAGCCGCAAGCTGATTGCCGCGGTGAAGAACGAGGACGAGCTGGCCGGCGTGCTGGCCCACGAGATCGGGCATCTTTCCACGCACCAGACCGCCATCGAGATGACGCGCATGTTCAAGCTGCAGTTGGGCGTCACCGAGGTGGGCGACCGGGCGGACGTCTTTGCCAAAGTGCACAAGCTGCTGAGCACGCCGGTGAAGGAGGATGCGCCGGAAGACAACGAAGAGAAACACCAGCTGGTGGCCGACCACGTGGCGCTCTATGCGGTGGTGCGCGCCGGGTATGCGCCGGAGAGCTTTGCCTCGTTCCTGAACGAAAGCATGATGAACAAAGGCAAAACGGGAAACTGGCTGACGGACGTCTTCGGGCTGACGCATGAAGAGAGCCAGCGCTACCGCAGGGCGCTGAAGCTGATCGGCGAGCTGCCCGCGGGGTGCAGCCGCAAACCGCCTCACGCCAGCGACGCTTTTCTTGCCTGGCAGCGGAGCGTGGTGGAAGAGCGCGTGCAATTGACCGCCGAAGGCGTGCGCGGCGACCGCCCGCTGAAGCTCGAACCTCCGCTGCGGCCCAGCCTGTGGCGGATACGGTTCAGCCCCAATGGAAACTACCTGCTGGCGCAGGATGAAGGCAGCGTCACGGTGGTGGACCGGGTCCAGGCGAAAGAGCTGTTCCGCTTCGACGCGCCGGATGCGGAGCGGGCGCAGTTCACGCCGGACTCCCAAAGCGTGGTGTTTCACGACGGCCAGTTGCGCGTGGAGAAGTGGAGCGTGGCTACCGGGCAGCGCACCAGCGTGAATGAGCTGGTGGTGTTTGACGGCTGCTCGCAGACGCTGCTTTCGCCGGACGGGAAGACCCTGGTGTGCGCCAAAGTGGACCTGAGCCAGTCGCCGCCGCGCATCGGGCTGCGCTTGATCGACGTGGAGACCGGAAAGCCGTTCTACGACAAGCCCGGATTCTTTGAGTTGAATTATTATGCCGGCTATTCGAATACCCTTACCTTCGTGATCGGCGCTCTGGCCGGGGTGAAGATGGCCGAAATGGAAATTTCTCCCGACGGCAAGTATCTGCTGGTCGCGGTGGGAGACCGCGTGCTGGCCTACGACCTTGAAAACCGGCGCGAGATTTCATTGGGCGGCAAGCTTAAAGGAATTTCCGAAACCAAGATGGCCTTCGTTGGACCGGACGATCTGTTTATGACGGGAGAATTGAAGAGCGACCGGTTGCGCCGTGGACAGGTGTTCTCCTTTCCCGATGGGAAGCCGCTGAAGGAGATCGAAATCGGAGACCAGGATGTGGAAGGAGTGACGGCGGGACAGATGCTGGTCGTGTCGCCGCTTGAAGATTACACGGTGGGCATTGTGGACCTGAACGACGGCAAGTTTGTGGGAGCCTCAAAGCTTTCCACCATGGACGCGTGGGGCGACTGGATTGCCGCGGAAGATCCGATGGGCGGGTTGGAGATCGCGCGAAGCGGGGTTGCGGGCGTGGTGCGGATTCCACTCCCCCTGGGACCGCTGCCGAATGCGCGCGCGGCCGCATTTTCGCCCGATGGCAAGTTCCTCACCGTCTCGATGCGGAACCGCGCGGCAATCTGGGATTTGGAAACCGGCCTGCAGGTTCGCCTGTTGCGCCCGTTCCGCAGCGTGTGGATCGACGGGGACGATCGCCTGTGGGGACAATTCCCGAAATTCGCAAAGCGGGATGCGCAGGAGCTGAGAACGGCGCTGGCCCAGGATGACGCCAAGGATCTGGGAAAGTTCGACGACCTGGATTTGCAATACCGCGATCTGCAGATCCGGTTTACGCCCATGGGAAAGGACAAGATTACAGATCGGCACGCAACCATGGAAGTGAAGAAGATGGAAACGCAGACCATGGCGTGGACGCGCGATTATCCCCATGAGGCGCCCGTCTGCTGGCCGGCTGAAGACAACCGGCTGGTGCTGGCCTGGGATTTGAGCACGGCGGGGGCGAAAGACGAGCTCAAGAACCGCCCGCAATTGCTCGAGCAGGCTGAGGCGTTAAAGGACCACAAGAAGGGATTGCTGCTGGAGACCGTGGTTCCGGAAACGGGCGCGCCGCTTGAGCAGGTAGCTCTGCCGGAAGTGGACCTGAGCGGGGGCTGGAATGACGAGCGGTTTGCCCGGGTCTCGGGCGAGTTTGTGCTGGTGCGCGGCGAGCATGGCAATACCGTGATCTACCGTCTCGATACGGGCGCCAAGGTGGGCGAGTTCTTCGGCGCTCCGGTGGCCACCGATGCAGGATCGGGATTGATTGCTGCCAGGAATCGTGAAGACGAGATTCTGCTGGTCGACGAGCGGACCGGCAAAGAGCTGGAGCGGTTCTCGTTGGGGTCGCCGGTGCGGCTGGCGCGGATTGTGGGCGGCAACACGCTGCTGGTGCTCACTGCCGACCAGGTGGTGCACCGGCTGCCGGTGACGGAGTGAGACGCGCCCGTGTTCTGGGTTAGTATGTTGGTGCTGGCGGCGGAATGCTCCAAGCCCGGCCCGTGCCGGACCTCCCGCTTCGGGTTCAGGTCCGGCTTTGGCCTCTCTGGGGCCACCCCAGGGAATCGTGAAGAACTCGGGAATCCATCGCGTGAGCCTCGCTGCGCGGCTGCGCAGAGCTGCTCACGCAAGGCGCGACTCGTTGGAGCATTCCGCTGCCGCAGCAGAAACCCAATCCGGCATTTTTCAGTGCCCTGGCGCGATCGTTGCTGGCAGGTGAGCCTACGGTAGAGGCAATCGCGGCGCGCCTGAGCCGCACCCTGGGCAGAAAATGGCGCTGGATTCGCCCGCTCGCCCAAAGATATGTTGAAGGGTTTGCGCGCGGCAGCCGGCCGCGCCTGCGCGCGGTGGTCGAGTTTCTGCGTGCCGATGAGGGGCTGCAACGCGCCCTTCGAAAACGCGGCAATGAGCTCGAAATCAAGAACTGGCTGGCTGCGCCCCAACAGATGCTGCCCGCGCCGGCGGCGTCAGGATGGAACGTTCGCACCATCGAGTCGGAGGGGGATCTGGCCGCGTGGCTGGGCCTGAGCGCGAACGAGCTCGAGTGGTTTGCGGATTTGAAGCGGCTGGGCGCGAAGCGCAATGAAGAAAAAATTCGCCATTACCGCTATCGCGTGCTCGCGAAAGACTCGGGCGGAATTCGAATCAGCGCCGGCGGCATTCGACTAAGCGCCAGCGGCATTCGCCTGATTGAAGCGCCCAAGCCGCGGCTCAAAGCAATGCAACGCAAGATTCTTACCGAGATTCTTGAGCCGATGCCGGCGCATCCCGCGGCGCATGGATTCGTAAATGGCCGTTCGATCAAAACGTTTGCCGCTCCGCACGTGGGCCGGCGCGTAGTTCTGCGCATGGACCTGCGGGAATTCTTCCCGTCGCTCGGCAGTGGACGGGTGCAGGCGCTGTTTCGGACCGCGGGCTATCCTGAGCGGGTTGCGGATTTGCTGGGCTCGCTCTGCACCCATGCCGTGCCGCGCGATGTGTGGAAGCGGGCAGGCGCGGCGATCGACCCGGCCGCGCTCATGGAGGCGCGGGTGCTTTATGCGCAGCCGCACCTGCCCCAGGGCGCGCCTACGTCTCCGGCGCTCGCCAACCTGTGCGCGTATCGCGTGGACTGCCGGTTGAGCGGGCTGGCGCATGCGGCCGGCGCGGCGTACACGCGCTACGCCGACGATCTCGCCTTCTCCGGCGGCGAGGACTTCGAGCGCTGCGTGGAGCGGTACGCGGCGCATGTTGCGGCCATTCTGCTCGAAGAGGGGTTCGAAGTCCACCACCGCAAAACCCGCATCATGCGCCAGGGCGTGCGGCAGTACCTGGCCGGCGTGGTGGCCAATGAGCGCGTGAATGTTGTGCGCGCCGACTTCGACCGCCTGAAGGCCACGCTCGCGAATTGCGCCAAGCACGGACCGGCGAGCCAGAACCGCGACGCGCATCCCAGGTTCCGGCAGCATCTCGACGGCCGGATCGCCTTCGTAGAGATGATCAATCCACAGAAAGGCGCGCGGCTTCGCAGGATTTTCGAGCGGATTGCGTGGAGCGAATGAGGTCTAGAACTGGTTGCATACATGCAGTTTTGAAAGGGCACAGCTTCAGCCGTGCCGTTAAAGGCCAGTAAATGGCGGGGCTTTAGCCCCTGAGGGATGTTCTGCAACTCCCCAAACCATTTATGCAGCCAGCTCTAGGATTGTGCTGTCCCAGGTCCCAGACCGTCCGCCTGCGCTGCGCAGGGCTCGCCGTCGATCCAGACCTGGACACGAACCAACTCGGCACGAAAGGCTATGATTATGCCTCAGCCGCCATTCGGATTTGACAGGCGAACCTCGAGCCTGTGGTCAAGACGACTGCATTCACATTTGCCTGGCAGGAACCGGTGAACGGCCCATGAAGAAATGGCCAGCGTCTGGATGGGCTCATGCTGCCATCGCTCTTGCTTCCGCTTCAATACTTTCGGCGGTAGCCGGGTATTTGGGTCAAAGGTCCGCTCTTGCTTACAATCTCCGAATCACCCCGCAGTACGGCGAGACTGGATGGAACTCGTTGGGAGCTTTTGCGGGCGGACTCGTGGCGGCTTTCTATGCCTTTCCAATCGCGTTTATCCTGATTTTCGTGATCCAGAGACTCTTTGCAGCAGATCGCGATAAAGAAAACCCGGCCGACGAATGAGTTCGACCGTCTTGCGCACGAGCTCCTGCCTGCAGAGTTCATCCTAGGTCGAAGCTGTGCGCAGAACATGGCTCTGACTTAGGCCAGCTCCACCTCGATCAATTTCTTCTCCGCATCCAGCTTCGCAATCCTGAAGCTGCGGATCTGGCCTTCGGCCAGCGGCTCGGGCTCGGCCGACGGTTCGGGCGCGCTTCCCTTCCAGCGCGCCTGAAGCATGGAGCTCAAGCTGGATAGGTCGGCTCTCGGCGCTGCATCGGGTCCTTGCGCAACGGTCGGAGAAGCAGGTGCTCCGCCGGCGCGGCAGGTGGCGCGGATGCCGTCGCCGAGCTCGACTCGAATTGCTGAAGCCGAAACCTCCACGACCCGGCCCGAAACCAGGTCGCCGGCCTTGTGCTCGGCGATATACTCGTCGAGACCGGTGGGGATGAGCTGCTTCATCGAAAGCTTGATCTGCCGCTTTTCCGTGTCGATGGCCAGCACCAGCGCCTGCACGCGTTGGCCCGCGCGCAAAACGTCGGAGGGATGGTTGAGGCGGCGGCCCGCCACCATCTCGCTGATGTGCACCAGGCCCTCGACGCCCTCGGCGATCTCGACGAATGCGCCGAAATTCATGATCTTGGTGACCGGTCCTTCGATCTCGGAGCCCACGGGGAACTTGCGCTGCGCCTCAAGCCAGGGATCGGCGAGGGCCTGCTTGAGGCCGAGCGCGATGCGGCGCTCGTCGCGTTTCACCGACAGAATGACCGCGTCCACGCGCTCGCCGGGCTTGAGCAGGTCGGAGGGGTGACGGACTTTCTTGGCCCACGACATCTCCGAGATGTGGATGAGGCCTTCGAGGCCGGGCTCGATTTCGACGAAAGCGCCAAAGTCGGTGAGGCGCGTGACCGTGCCGGAGACGCGCGCGCCGGGCAGAAAACGCTCCGCCGCGGTGTCCCAGGGCTCGGGCTGGAGCTGCTTGAGTCCGAGCGAGATCTTTTTCGTTTCGGGATCGACCCTCAGCACGCGCAATTCCAACTCCTGGCCGACGGCGAGCACGTCTTCGGGCTTGGCGATGCGCACGCGGGAGATGTCGCTGACGTGCAGCAATCCCTCCATTCCGCCGATATCGACGAATGCGCCGTAGGGCATGAGCGTGCGCACCGTGCCGGTCACGGTGTCGCCTTCCTTCAGAGCGGCGCGGCGCTCGGCCTGCAGCCCGCGGGCCTGCTCTTCGAGAACCACGCGGCGATCGACCACCACGTCTTCATCGGTAACGTCGAGCTTGGTGATGCGGCAGGTGATCTCGGTTCCGATCAGCGCTTCGAGCTCGGCGGCGTCGCGCGTGCCGCTGCGGCTGGCGGGCATGAAGGCGCGCACGCCCACATCCACTGAGAGTCCGCCTTTCACCGCCGCGGTCACGGTGCCGGCCACCGCGGTTTTTTCGCGGAACGCGCGTTCCAGGGCTGACCAGTCGCGGGGCACGGCCACGCGGAAACGCGAGAGCTCGTAGTAATGCTCCAGGTTGCGGCCGGTCACTGAAACCGGATAATTGTCGCCGGGCTTCACGCCTTCGGCTTGGTTTTCAAAGGCCGAGCGGGGCAGAACGCCTTCGGTCTTGTAGCCGATATCGAGGAAGACCTGGTCGGCAGAGAGCGAGACAACGGTGCCTTGGAGCTGCTTGCGGCCGGACTCGTCCTTGTGGGAGTGGCTGTGCTCGAAGGCGCGCAGGACCTCGGCGAAGGATTCGTCTGGCGCGGCTTCGGCGGCAGACTCGGGCTCGGGGATGTCTGGATCGGTCATGGCGGGCTTTGATTCATTGTCCCATGAGAGAGGTCAGAATCGCGGCCTTCGGCCCATCGCGCCCAATCCGGCAGGGCTGTCAACCCTGCGCCGGAGCGCGCTTCCGGGTAAGGAAGCGGAAAACAACAACGAGGGCAACGGCCAGCAATGCCCAGTCGAGATAGCCGCTGACCAGGACCAGAAGCGCGGCCAGATAGGCGGCCAGTTGCGGATTGCCGACCTTGAGCACCAGCGGGAGCAGATAACCGCCGGGAAGATGCATGATCGACACTTCAGCGGAGAAAAAGTGCTGGATCGGGGTGGCGCCCGAAAGGGGGCCCTGGATCGAGCCGCCGGCAAGGAGCAAATTCGCAAATTCTAGGGGCAGCGCCGCAAAAAGCGCAATCCTGATTGGCCGTGTCATCTTCGTCAATAAATATCCGTGAGAGCAATGCTCTCACCAACTTCAACCGCGGGCAAGGGGTAACTGCCTTATCTTTCGTGCCATTGGACATGGCACGGGCGTGGGAGCGAGAATGGTGCTCGCTCAAAAGGAAGCCGGAATGAAGATGCCGCAAATCACACGAAGGGATTTTGTGCGCCTGGGCACGGGCGCGGCCGTGACCGGAGCCGTGGCCCAGTCCACGCTGCTGCAGCCGCCGGCGCTGGCCGGCCAGAGCCTGCCCGGCGGGCGCACGATTCGCTACGGCGTTGTGGGAACGGGGATTCGCGGCTGCGACCTGCTGCGGTCCGCGCGCAAGGTGCCCACGGGGGTTTGCGTGGGCTCGGCGGATTTGTATTCGACCCGCCTTGAAGCCGGCAAAGAGGCATACGGCGCGGACTTCTCCACCACCGCCGACTACCGCTGGCTGCTGTCGCGGATGGACGTGGACGCGATCCTGATTGCCACTTCGGACCATCATCACCGCCGGGTTACGCTGGACGCGGTTGCGGCCGGCAAGGATGTGTACTGCGAAAAACCCATGTCGCACAACGTCGAGGACGGGTTCGCCATGCTCGAGGCGGTCCAGTCGAACCAGCGCATCTTTCAGGCCGGCAGCCAGCGCGTCAGCTCCATTCTCTACGCCAAAGCCAGGGAGATCTTCGCATCTGGACGCCTGGGCGAAGTGCACGAGATCGATGCGCAGTGGAATCGCAACTCGCCGGGCGGCGCGTGGGTTTACCCCATTCCCGACGACGCCAGTCCGCAGACGATCGACTGGAAGGGATTTTTGCAGGACGCGCCGGATCATGAGTTCGATCCCAAGCGATTTTTCCGCTGGCGCTGCTTCCGGGACTACGGCTCCGGCCTGGGCGGAGACCTGTTCGTGCACCTTCTGAGCGGAATTCAGGTGATTACGGGCATCCATACGCCGGCCGGCCGCGCCTACTCGAGCGGCGGGCTCTACCACTTCAAGGACGGGCGCGACTTTCCTGACCTGCTCGAGACGCTCTACGACTTTCCCTCGCCAAACGGCGGCGTGCAGGTGCGCCTGCACTGCAACCAGAACAACAACAGCGGCGATGAAGGCCTCACCTTCTACGGCTCGACGGGGACCATGGTGATGACCGGCAAAACCGTCACTTTTACCCCGCAGGATGTGCGCCCCAAATTCGAGTCCTACGGCTGGGGCGGCATGACGGAAGCGCAGCGCCAGAAGGGCATGGACGATTGGAAGGCTGCGCACCCCGAGCCGCCGGCGCCGCTGCCCGATGCGGAGAGCTTTTCGCTGCCCCAGGGTTACGACGATACCGCCGTTCACCTTGCCAACTTCTTTCAAGCCGTGGCCACCCGCGAGCACGTGGTCGAGGACGAGGTCTTCGGCAACAACGCCGCCATCGGCTGCCACCTTGCCAACCACTCTTACTTTCACAAGAGCATCGCGACGTGGAATGCAGCGTCGCGGACGATCGAAGTTTGATCGTTAAGACCTGGGAACTCGGAGGCGTTGGCGGCGCGACCACTTCCGAGTCTTTGAACGTCCTTGCGTACTATACCCATCGTGGGTATACTTAAGAGGTCGGATGCAATGCGCGACCCGACACGTCAAAGGGTGACTCAGTTCATCGAGGCGCCCGCCTTCAGCAGGCATCGAGAAGAGTACCTTGACGATGAGGGATTCCGAGGATTGCAAGAGAGCCTGGCCAGAGACCCTGAGGTCGGAGATCTGATTCCCGGGGCAGGCGGAATTCGTAAGATGCGCTGGAAGGACCAGCGAAGGGGTAAAGGAAAACGTGGGGGTCTGCGCGTCATTTACTACTGTTTCATTTCGGACGAGGAAATCTGGCTGTTAACGTTGTACGACAAGGAGGAAGCCGCCGACCTTACGAGGGAGGAGAAGGAACGGCTAAGACGGGCGCTGGAAGCGGAACGTGCAGCTCGAAAGGGCAAAGGCAGGAAATGAGCAAGCAGCCAAAAGGGAAAAGGGACATTTTCGCCGAACTGGTGGAAGGTGTGGGCGCCATGAAAGACCACCGTGAGGGCAAGGTGACTCTTCGCACCCACAAGCTTCCTGTTGCCGAAGTGAAGGAATCGCCCGGCGCGGAGTTTTTCGTCGCTGCTCGGCAGAAGTTCAACGTCTCGCGCTCTGTTTGGGCAAGCATGCTGCATGTGAGCCCGCGCACAGTGGAGAAATGGGAACAGGGAGGGCAGGTGAGTCCGCTCGCGGCAACTTTCGTGGAATTGGTTTCGGAATTCCCGGATACCATTGAACGATTGCAGACCTTGCCAAAGCGGGTCGCTCGACCCGGCGGCTCGATAACTTACCGTAGCCGCAATGTACTGCGGTTCAAGAGAAGCGCAGTTGCGCATGGTCAGTCCGCCTGGGAACAGCTTCGCTCACGCTATCGCCCGAAGAACATAAGGGTACTATTTGTGGGCGAGGCGCCGCCGGAAGGCGGAACATTCTTCTACGCGGAAAACAGCCAACTTTATCGTCACCTTCGTGAAACGCTTCAGCCACGACTTGGCGATCCGCCGGACTTCCTGAAAGCGTTCTGCGAAAACGGCTATTTCCTGGATGATTTGGCGGCGGAGCCTGTGGAGAGCCTCCCAGTCACGGAACGAGCGTCCATCCTAAAGCGAAGTATCCCGCTTCTTGCCAAGAAGCTGGTTCAATATCAACCGGAAGTCGTCATTACACTGTTGAAGAGGATATCCGGCTACGTCGAAGACGCGATTTCGCTTGCTGGGCTTGATGTCCACTACCATTCTGTTCCCTTTCCGGGCAATGGCCAACAAGCGAATTTCCGGCAAGTGATGGAAAGGATTGTCCCACTTCTTCCCTAGTCTTTAACGTCGGGTAACGTGCCTGCATTTTCATTTCATGTCTCAACGAGAGCCAGTACGGGAATCCAATTCAAACTCCCAAAGGCGGTACCGCATATGGGTCTTGCTTCGCGCAGAGTTTTCTTGAAGACGGCGGGTGCGGCTGCGGCCGCGGCCTGCGCAGGCGCTCGCCCTTTGGGCGCGCGCACACTGCATAAACCGGTGGGGCTGCAGCTTTACTCGGTGCGCAACCTGCTGCCCAAGGACTTCGACGGCACTCTGCACGCGCTGCGTGCGGACGGCTACACGGTGGTGGAAGCGGCCGGTTTCTTCGACCGCGCGGCGGCCGATTTTCGTAAATCGATGGACGCGGCCGGCCTGCGCTGCGTCAGCGCCCACTATACGCTGGCCCTGCTCGAGTCGCAGCCGGAGCAGATTCTCGATTACGCCAAGGCGCTGGGACTTGAATACATCATCTGCTCGTCGTCGGGCGGAATGCACCGCGACCCAGCCCAGAAAGGCGAGCCGACGCTCGACGACTGGCGCTGGATTGCCGGCGAATTCAACAAGGTGGGCGAAAAGGTGAAAGCGGCCGGCATAACCTTCGGCGTACACAACCACACCCCCGAGTTTGCCACCATCGACGGTACGCTGGTGTACGACGAGCTGCTGAAGCTCACCGATCCAGGGCTGGTGGTGTTCGAGATGGATTGCGGCTGGGTGTGGGCCTCGGGTCACAACCCGGTGGATTACCTCTCGAAGACGCCGGAGCGGTTTCCGCTGCTGCACGTCAAGGACATGGTGCGCGGCGCCGACGGCAAAATCGAGATGCCAGTGCTGGGCAAGGGGAGTATCGACTACGGCCCGATCCTGCGCGCGGCCACGGGGTTGAAGTACTACTTCGTTGAGCAGGAGCAATTCGACATCGATCCGATCGAAGAGCTCAAACAGGACGCCGACTACATGCGCAAGCTGAAAGTCTGATCCGCCTGCGATCGGCAGCGGGGTTTGCGCGCACACCGGGCCGCGGGCCGGTCCCATTTGCACAACGCACCGGCAGTGTATCTTGATTCATAATCGGGCTCCCCTCCTCCCGCACGCTCACCCGGTTTCGAGGTCAACGCGCCGATGGCCAAATCTGCCTATAAACTCATAGCGCCGCCGCTGGCCGCTGTTTTTTTTGCAGCAACTCTCCCGTCTCAGGCGCCGGCGCCGGCGCGGGAGCAGGCGCGATCGATGGTCGCCACGCAATACGGGATCGTGGCCACCAGCCAGGCGGTTGCCTCGCAGGCCGGCGCGGCGATTCTGGCCCGCGGCGGCAGCGCGGTGGATGCGGCCATCGCCGCCAACGCGGCCCTGGGCGTCATTGAGCCGATGATGAACGGCGTCGGCGGCGACCTGTTTGCCATCGTCTACGACGCCAGGACAAAAAAGCTCTACGGCCTGAATGCCAGCGGCTGGGCGCCGAAGGCCATGACCATTGAAGCTCTCCGCGCCCGGGGCGTCACCGGAAAAATTCCGGCCAGCGGCATTTTTTCGGTTACCGTTCCCGGCGCCGTGGCGGGCTGGGACGCGCTGCGCAGCCGCTTTGGCAGGCTTTCCCTGGCTGAGGACCTGGCTCCGGCCATATCGCTGGCCGAAAAAGGCATTGCGGTGCCTGAAGCCGACGCCGCCGTGTGGCAGGCCGGCGGACCGCACTTCGCGGCCAGTCCCGGCTTTGCCCGCGTCTTCCTGCCCGGCGGCCTACCGCCTGCCGTGGGCCAGCTCTTCCGCAATCCTGAGCTGGCCGCAACGCTGGGCCGCATCGGCGCTCAGGGCCGCGACGGCTTTTATCGCGGGTCCACGGCGGATGCGATCCTCAAGCTCTCCAACCAGCTCGGCGGCACCATGCAGGCCGAAGACCTGACCGAGTTTGAGCCCGAATGGGTCGATCCGGTGAGCACCACTTATCGCGGCTGGACGGTGTGGGAGATGCCGCCCAACGGTCAGGGCATTGCAGCGCTGGCCATGCTCAATATCATGGAGCGCTTTCCGCTCGGCGACTGGGGCCACAACAGCCAGAAGGCGCTGCACGTGGAGATCGAGGCCAAGAAGCTGGCCTACGCCGATCTGGCGCATTACGTGGGCGATCCGCGGGCGTCGGCCATTCCCGTCGCCCAGCTCATCTCCAAGCAGTTGGCGGCGCGCCGCGCGGCGCTCATCGGCGATCGCGCCCAGTGCAGCGTGCTGCCCTCCGACCTCAACCAGCAGCTTGCGCGCCTCGCCAGCGAAACCACCTATCTGGCGGCCGTGGACTACGAAGGCAACCAGGTCTCGCTCATCCAAAGCAATTTCTCCGAATTCGGCAGCGGGCTGGTTCCCGGCGGCACGGGTTTCGTGCTGCAGAACCGCGCCGGCGGCTTCACCCTCGAGCCCGGCCACCCCAACACCTTGCGCCCGCGCACCCGCCCCCTGCACACCATCATTCCCGGCTTCATGCAGAAGGGCGACGAGCGCATCGCCTTCGGCATCATGGGCGGCTTTAACCAGGCGCAGGCCCACGCGCAGTTTGTCTCCAATATCGCCGACTTTCACATGAACATCCAGGCAGCTCTCGAAGCCGCGCGCTTTACCAAGCCGGACTTCGCAGGCTGCGACCTGCTCATCGAGAACGGCGTTCCGGCCGATGTGCTGGACGGCCTGCGCAGCCAGGGCCACCAGCTCACCGTGCTGCTCCGCTACTCGCAGTCCATGGGCCGGGGCAACGCGGTGGAACACAACGACGCAACCGGGGTAAACTTCGGGGCCACCGATCCCCGCACCGACGGCGAGGCAGTGCCCGAGCAGCCGCCGTTTTGACAGCTTGTTGAGATTTTCTACACCACCCAGGGGTTGAGCACTTTTACCGCGATGTCCCGCACATCGTGCGTATTGCGGGTCACAAGCGTGAGCCCATGCGTCACCGCAGTGGCCGCGAGCAGCGTATCGACAACCGGCCGCGGCCGCTCACCCGACCATTCTCCCCACAGCCGCGCCGCTGCGGCATCGATGCCCAAAATCCGGTCGGCGAAACCGATCTCCAGTCCCTGGGCCCACGCCATCAGGCTTTTCGCTGCAACCGGGTCGTCGCGCCTCTTCGCAGCAATGCCCCTGCGCAATTCGCCCAAGGTGAGCACGCTGAGATAAAGCGCGGCAGAGTCAACAGCCTCAAGAAACGCCATCACACCGGTATCGGCCTTCTTTTTCCGCGTCTCGCTCACCACGTTGGTGTCGAGCAGATATTCCACTCGCCCACTCACAGGTTGATGTCGCGGCCCGAATCCCGGTCAGGCTCCACGTCAAAGCTATCCACCTTGGGCCCGCTGAGCAGATACTCCCTCAGACCCGGCTTGTGCGCCGTCAAAGCGCGGTAATCCGCAATCGACAGCACGACGGCCCGCTCCGCACCGTGGCGGGTAATGATCTGCGGGCCTTTCTTCTGAGCCTCTTCAATCACCTCGCTCAGCCTCGTCTTCGCCTCCTGCACCTGCCAAAGAGCCATCCCGCACCTCCTCAGCCTTTCTGACCACAATTATAGTCGTTCTAGTCTGAAATATCTACCACCTCAGCGCATTCTCTGCGTGCAAAACACCGCCCTACGGCATCGACGCCTTCCGCGAACCGGGCGTGAACTTCTTCACCAGGAATTCCTGAAACAGGTTCTCGACCGCGCTGCTGGCGATCCCGATTCCCACGCCTTCAAAGGTCAGCGCCACGTCGCTGCGGTCGCTCGCGGGATAATAAAGATTCGATATTCCGCCTGCCGCCAGGCCGCCCAGGATTCCGGAGTAATCGAATTGCCAGTGCATGTTGTCACCTTTGCAGATGACGGCATTGGCTATGGCGTACCCAGCGCGCGTCCTGATGGTGCCCGTGCCCTTGTAGAAATAGCGCGGGTCCTGGTGGAAGAGGGAGGGCAGAATAGCGCCGCCGATCATGTCGCTGATAAACGTGTCGGCGGTGTTGGCGCCAAAGCGCTTGCCGTAGCCCTGCATGCCCTGGCCGTACCCCGGAAATGTGTTGGTGGCCTGCTCGATGCCGGCAAAGATTCCGGTCGTCAGCCAGGCGAAGGGGTCGACGCTCGATCTCCACGCCAGCGAGTATTTCTGCCGCCGCGTGAGCGGAACCGGATTCCGGTCATAGTTGACGTAGTAGTTGGGCACCACGCCCAGCACGCGCTGCTTTTCTTCAATGTGAACCTGCTCCTCGGCAATCTCCTCCTGCTCGGCCGCTGAAACGCGCACCACGCTTGTGGTTTCCTTCACCAGCAGCACAATGGTCTGCGCTTCAAAGGTCTCGCCGGGCTTGAGCGCGCCGGAGAGCGTCTGGGGCACGAAGCCATCGGAGGAGACGGTGAGGGTGAAGGCGCCGGCCGGCACATTCACAAAGGTGAACTCGCCGTCGCTGTTCGTCTCCTGGACTTGCGCCGGCTGCGTGCCTGCCAGAGTGAGAGCCACGCGCACACCCTCGTACATCTCTCCGTTTTTGCCGGTGACCGCTCCCTGAATGATGCCCGCCGGCGCAGAGTCTGAAGCCGAGGGTGCGGGGCTCGCGGGATCGGTCTGCGCCAGAGCCGCGGCCGGCGCAAGCAGAGCCAGGACCGCCAGCCAGCCCCATCTCAGGCACAAGCGCCGCAACCGTTTCCAGCCAGGGTTCAGGTTTTCATCGTCGATTTTCAGGCGTGGCCTCGGAATTCAAGGGAGTAAGGGTCGAGCGCACACCATCCCTTGCGGAGTTAGACGGGAGCTTGAGCGGGGAAGTTGAGGTGCGCCGGCGCACCGGCGGCGATCGGTTACTTGATCTCTCCGATATACACACCAAAGGGACCCAATTCGATGCGGTTGAGCGAGGCAGGATCGGCGCCGCCGGGGGTTTTTAAGAGCGTTTTAAGTCGGCCCGCCTTCAGGCCCGCGACAAGATCCACCGTTTGCGGCTCGGCGGTAAAGTTGGCGCTCACCACCACCTGCGGCATTCCCGGCGCCTGGCGCAGCCAGCTCAGCACCTTGTGATTCTCCTGATCCAGCATGATGTTGGCCCCGTGCGCGAAGGCGGGCACGGTCTTCTTCAGAAGGATCAGGCTGCGGTACCAGGTGTAGAGCGAGGCGGGATCGGCCTTCTCGGCCTCCACATTCACAACCGCGGCGCTGGGCGGGACCGGCAGCCACGGCGTTCCGGTGGTAAAGCCCGCGTTGGCGCTCGCGCTCCATTGCATCGGCGTGCGCTCGCCGTCGCGGCCTTTTTCCTTGGGCCAGCCGGTGATGCCGATGGGGTCTTTCACGTCCTGCTTGCGCTTCGGCGGCGTGGTCGCCATGCCGATCTCGTCGCCGTAATAGAACAGCGACGCCCCGCGGCTGGCAAACAGGACGGTCGCGATCACCCGCTGGATCTCCCGGTTGTGTACCCCGTCGCCATAGCGCGCGTCGAGCCGCGGATTGTCGTGGTTGTCGAACAGCAGCAGCGGGACGTTGCCGCCGATCCTGGTCTCCGCCTCGATCAGCCTGGATCGGAACGCGGTCACATCCAGCTTGTTGATCATGCCCACCTGGGTGTCCATGGGCAACTGGAATTCGGGCTTCCCGGAAGTGCCGTACATTTTGGCCAGCTCGCTCACGTTGGGCAAATAGGTCTCGCCGATGAGCACGCGCGTTCCCGGAAACTCCGGCGAATCGAACTTGTCCGCCTCCGCGCGCATCTGCGCCACCACCTCATGCACCCCCGGCTGGTTGTTGGTCCTGGAATCGTCGAGCTTGGGATCGCCGTAGGCGTTGATCACGGGATTGCCGTTCTTGTCCTTCACCACGCCTTCGTCCCGCAGTTGCGGGTCCTCGTAGAGGGTTGTGATCGCGTCGAAGCGGAAGCCGCCCACTCCGCGCTTGAGCCAGAAGGCCATGATGTCTTCAAACGCCCGGTGCACTTTGGGGTTGTACCAGTTCAGGTCCGGCTGCTGAATATAGAACTTGTGATAGTAGTACTGCCGCGTTTTCTCATCCCATTGCCAGGCCGAGTGGCCGAAGTACGATTGCCAGTTGTTGGGCGGCTGGCCTTTGCTGGTCGCGGTCTCGCCCTTGCCATCGCGCCACACGTACCAGTCGCGGTAGGGATTGTCCCTGGACGAACGCGATTCGAGGAACCACTTGTGCTGGTCCGAAGTGTGGTTCATCACCATGTCCATGATCACGCGGATGTGACGCTTGGCCGCTTCGTCCACCAGCCGGTCGAAATCCGCCATGGTGCCGTACTGCGGATCGATGGCCCGGTAATCGGAGATGTCGTAGCCGAAATCGACCTGCGGCGAAGGATAAACCGGCGTGAGCCAGATGGCGTCCACGCCCAGTTCCTTCAGGTAGTCGAGCCGCTCGGTGATGCCGTTCAGGTCGCCGATCCCGTCGCCGTTCGTATCCTGAAAGCTGCGCGGATAGATCTCGTAGATCACCGCGTTCTTCCACCAGTTCTGCTCGTCCTGGCGGCTCGCGCTTGCCGCTTCCACCTGGGCTTTGGCGGACACGCTTTGCCCTCCTGCGGCCATCGCCGCGGCACCCAGCAACAGGGCCGCGGCGCAGCACGCCATCTGATTTCGAATTCGGTCAGCCGAAAGCATTGCGGTCTCCTCGTCGTGTACGCGAACCGCTCGCCATTCCGGCAACGGTCTCACTCCGGTGAAGGGATCGCACCGGGCGAATCGGCCGGATTCCCCATCCATGCTATCGCACCGGCGCGCCGCAGCCACGACGCTTGTCTAGGATGCGTTTACGCATCCAAAGTTGCGCCGGCCTCCAGATCCGGGGTAACAGACCCCGAGGTCCCCAACGGCCAGTCTTCGTCGTTGCGGTGGTAAACCCGCACAAACCCATGGAAACTCACCGCGCCATGGGCGGCATCGCCATGCGCACCACCTGCGGAAAATAGATGGAGTCGTCCGCGGCCAGTTTGGGCATGGCAAACGTGTTGCACACGTACGTGAAGACCAGATCGCCTCGCTCGAACTCAGGATGCTCTTTGGCCGCGTAGCAGAAGGTGTCCTTGTCGTAGCCCGGATGGTCAGGCTGCATCTCCGGCGCCTTGTAGATCGTCTGTCCCTCGGTCCATGGCCCGGTAAGCGAGGGCGCGGTGCGCAGCAGGATGTTGCTCGACAAAAATTCGGGCGCGAACATCACGGCGACCCATCGATGCAGCTCCGGATGGTAGCGGATGGAAAGCTCGGAGCTGCCCCGCTTCATCACCTGCTCGGCATTGTGCGGAGAAAAGCCGCTCAGCCATCTTCCATCGGCGGCCAGATACTCAAGATTCCTGGCCGGATTCCCGAGCCCCTGGAGCGGAATGCGCGTGGCCAGCAGAGGGCGCGTGCCGGACTCCTCGAGCGCAAAAAGGTAAGCATCGTCTCCGTAAACCACGGCGGTTGCGGAAGGATAGGCGTGCGCTCCGTCGGGAACCAGCGGAAAGTAGTCGATCTTCCATCGCTGCGGATCGGGTCCGGGCGCGGAAATGCGGGCCAGGTCGGCGCCGCAGGTCGCAAATCCCATAGCCTGCGACTGCGCGCCGGGCGCATTGCGCACGCACAAGAGCGTGACCCACAGATCGCGGCCGGCCACGAATCCATCCATCGCCCAATACCAGGTGTCCGGAAGCCGCGCGTGAAAAAAATCGTGCGGATGGTCTTGCGCGTCTTTGCGAATCACGTACGCGAGCTTCCAGTTGCCGGCCGCATCGCAGGTGGAGACGCCGACGCTGTTGCGGACCATTTGCGGATTGTTGCCATGCACGACGCGCTGCTCGCCGTAGAGCGTGTCGCCGAAGATCCACACGTCGCGCCCGTCGGCAAGAGGGATGGAGTAGGCGGCGTCCGCGCCCAGCCAGCCGACCGGCTTGCCGTGCTCTAAATCGAACTTCGGCGCGCAGGCATTATGCGGCGAGGCCGCGCGCGCGGATGGGCCTGAGAAACAGAGGCACGCCAGCAGGAACAAAAGCGGGCGATGCGGCATCCAGCTATGAAACTCAACATTCATCCATGGATCTCGATTTGTGGCCAGGGTGCCCCAGGTCCCGATTCTGGGACCCGGGATTCCTCGCCCCTCGATAGCAGCAGGTAAAGCCAACCAGCTGGTAGCCTAGAAAATCAACTTCAGCGAAAGCTGCGTCTGGCGCGCGGTTCCGTTGCCGATCTGGTTGGTGTCGGCGCCGGCGATGGTGGCGCTGGAAGTTCCGAATCCGGCCCACGTGCCGCCGGCGGTGAGGCGGGGCTGGTTGAAGGTGCAGTCGGCCGACGTAGCGTTGGGATAAGCAACAGAACTGCACAGGCCGGTGTCGATGTTCGAGAAGTTGGGATGGTTGAGGATATTGAAGATGTCGGCGCGGAATTGCAGCTTGAGGCCCTCGGTAATCGCGAAGTTCTTCATCCCCGACAAATCCCACTGGAAGAACGCCGGACCGCGCAGCGTGTTGCGCCCCACATCGCCAATGGTCGTAGGATCGCCGAATACGCCGTCAAATCCCGGCTCCAGCGCAAACGCCTGGTAGTTGTAGCTGGAAACGGGCCAATTGATCTTGCTCAGTTTTATGGCTGCTCCTGGAACCGAATCGGGCCGCATGAAGTTCCCGAAGAAACCGCTGGTCACCTCCACATTCTGCCCCAGTCCGGAGCGGGTTTGCAGAATGCTCGATGCCTGCCAGCCGCCCGCCGTCTCCTGCATCAGCCGGCTCGAGCCTTTCATCTCCGGCAGGTTGTAGACCGCGCTTGCGGTGAAGTTGTTGCGCGTATCCCAGTCGCCGTCGCCCCGGTCCAGGCGGGGATTGAATGGATCGGAAAAGCCCGCGAACACATTCACTTCATCGTCGATCTCGTGCGACCAGGTGTAATTCGCTTCCAGCTCAAGCTGTTTCGCATTCCTGCGCAGTTGCACCTGCAGGGCGTTGTAGCCGGAGAACAGGCTGTTGGGCAGATAGTTCTCGCTCTGGTAGGGAATGCCCTGCGCCGCCAGAGGCCGGTTGACGTTGGTGTTGGGATTCGAGGGATTCAGGTTCACCGCCTGGAAGGCCACGCCCGCCTGCGTATGCTGCACCTTGTTGCCGGTGTAGTCGACGGAGAGAACCGTGTCCGGCGCAATCTCCTGCTGGACGCCGAACAGCCAATTGGTCGAATACGGATCCCTGGGATCGGTGGGAAATATGATTACGTTCTCGTTGGAGGGAAGCAACGGCGGGTTGGGCGTGGGATAAGAGATGGACGGGATTGTGCCGCCGAAGAGAGTGAGGTTGAAGAAAGTGTCGGAGATGCTTGCATTGGCGGGCATATTGTCAGCCAATGTATTGGGGGAGGGCTGCATGGGCATGTAGAAGAGGCCGCCGTATCCGTGAATCACGGTCTTTCCGTCGCCATAGGGCTGCCATGCGAAGCCGACGCGCGGAGCGAAGTCGATTCTCGATGCGTTGTAAGCATTCTGGCCGGCCGGACCGAAGGCTTGTGTTGCATAAATAAATTGCCGCTGATCGCCGTGGCCCACGTTCCAGGTGGTGTTGTAGTCGTAGCGAAGACCAAGGTTCACGGTAAGACGGCGGTTGACCCTCCAGTCATCCTGCCCATAGACATCCCAGTTGGAGTTGTCGTTTCCGATGGATCCCGGGGTGCCGTTCTGCGTGAGTGCGAAGGGGAAGTTTGTTTCCAGGCTCGAGAAGCTGTAGTACGCGTAGCTCTCGATCGGCCGCAGCCAGGTGTTCAGCCGGTTGAGGCGAATCTGCACTCCGAGATTCAGGGTGTGATTCCCGGCGGTCTTGGTCACGTTGTCGAAGATTTCAGGCAGCGTGTTCGCATTGGTCTGGTTGAAGCTGTTCGCTCCCGGCAGCGCGCCCAGGTTGACGAAGAAACTCGCAATCGAAAAATAAGGCTTGGCGGTGTCTGAAGCTGTATTCGAGTAAAAGCGGTTGACCGCGACGCTGAACTCGTTGAGCAAGGTGGGGCTGAAGATGTGGGTTTCGTCGAGCTTGGCCAACTGCGTCCTCAAGCCCTGCGGAGAAACCTGGCCTTGCGCCGTGCCGTAGGTATCCGTGGTCAGGGAATCGTTGATGTTGTAACGGAACATCAACGTGTCGTTGTCGCCGATGTGGTAATCGAAGCGGAACGAGCCGGTGTCTTCGCGAACGATGTCGGGGAGGTTGGTGGGAGTGAAGACAAGGTCGTAGGTCGAGCCGTCGGGATATGCCGTGTCGTAATCGCATGTCGCGGTGGTAGAGCCCAGGCCGCAGCCGGAGGGCAACGGCGCCATCAACGCCAGAATCGGAGCCATCGTGGGATCGAACTGCGAGCGAACGTAGGCGCTGGGGACTTCATACAGAGGCTCGGAGTTTGTGATGTGCGTGCGGTCGCCTTCATAGTTCGCGAAGAAGAATAGTTTGTTCCTGAGGATGGGTCCTCCCAGATTGCCGCCGAACTGGTTGAGGTGCAGCGGCACTTTCGGGCCGGGAGTGAAATAGTCTCTCGCGTCGAGATCCTGGTTGCGGAAGAACTCGAAGGCCGTGCCGTGAAATTCGTTGCTTCCGCCCTTGGTGATGATGTTCATCTGCGGCCCCAGTGAGAAGCCGCTCTGGGCGCTGTAACCGCTGTTGGCGAAGTCGATCTCCTGAATGCTGTCCACGCTGGCGCGGGTGATGCGCGCACCTTCCTGGCCTTCGGTCTCCAGGAACCCGTTCACATCGCCGCGGCTCGCCGACTGGCCGTCGAGCTTGATGTTCAATCCGGTGAAGATGTTGTCCAGTCCGTTCACGCTGCCCTGGAAGAAGGCCGTCGAACCCACCGAACCGGGAGAGATTTCGAGAAAATCGCTCACGTCTCTGCCGTTCACGGGCAGGTTGGCGATCTGCGTGGAGTTCAGCGTGGTGCCTGCCGTGCTCGTCGAGGTGTCGATGGTCGTTGCCGTTCCGGTGACTTCAACGCTCACGTTGTTGGTGGCCACGGCCAGCGCCAGTTCCACCTTCACCGTGGCGCCCACGCTCAAATCGAGCGGCTGCGTCGAGGCTTTGCTGAAACCGGTGGCCGTGGCCGAGACCACATAGCGGCCAAAAGGAAGCGCGGAGACCACGAAAGTGCCGCTCGCGCCGGTCGACGCGGTGGTCTCAATTCCCGTTCCCGTATTCGTGATCGTCACCTTGGTGCCGGGAATGACCGCGCCGGAGGGATCGGTGACCGTCCCGGCAATCGTTCCGGTGTCGAACTGCGCCCGCGCCGGCGTCGTCGACAACCAAAGCGCGATTGCCAAAGCCGCGGACACGCGAATGGCTCCCGCTGCGAATCTTCCGTTGAAACGTTGCGCCCTTCTAATTCCCTGTAATGCTCCCTCGATTTCCATGCTCTGCCTCCCCGGAAACTTGCCGGACAATGTTGGATCTTCGTTGGATCTTTCCGTCGTTGCCTGCGCCAGGCCGGCATCGGTTCCGCGCCAGGGCGGCGCTCAAGGATGACCGGCTCGCAGCCGCTCTTCGAAATTTCGGTTCACCCGCCGGGCTTGCGCCTGCTTCCCCGGGTCCTGGATTTGACGGTCCTTGCCGTACCGCTCTTCTTCCGCTGCCTGGGAGCCCAGAGCAGAGCCGGCGCCAGCCGGGCCGCCGGTTCAGGCAGCGCGCCGGCTCGATCCGGCGCTTTCAGGTCCTTGCGCAGCAGGGATTCGGCGTACTTCAGATCCGCGGCGATGGCGCGGCGGGCCGAATCGGCTGCGCCGTCGGCAATCAGCTTGTAAATCCGCTCGTGATGAGCGCAGTGCCGCTCCAGGCTCTTGACCAGAGGCAGCACGCGATGGCGGCCTTCGGCCAGCGCCCCGTACATCATGCGCATGGTGCTCTGGATGGCGGCGTTCTTCGAGGCCTGCGTGATGGCTCCGTGAAACTCCATCTCCGCCCGCACAAACAGCGCCGGATCGTGCACCGCGGCGCGCATGGCCACCAGCGCCGCGCGCATCTGGTCGTGATCTTCGCGGGTGGCGCGGCGCGCCGCCAGCGCGGCCGCGGCCGGCTCCAGAATCTGCCTCAGCTCGTACAGCTCGAAATACTTGATCTCCTGCAGCAGCAGCATCCATTGGAAGTGGCGGCTCACCATGCTGCTGAGCGTGGGCTGCAGATAGGTCCCGTCTCCCGGCCTTGCTTTGAGCAGGCCAAGGAACATCATGCCCTTGAGCGCTTCGCGCAGCGAGGCGCGGCTGACGTTCAGCATCTCCGCCAGGCGCGGCTCGGGCGGCAAGCGGCTGCCGCGCCCAAGCTGGCCGCTGCGCACCAGCGTTTCGATGCGGTGCGCCACCTTGTCCATCACGGTCTCCCGCTGTGGCGGGGGAATCCGGAACCGGGCCGAGCGTTTTTTGGGGACTTTGTCAGACATATACACGCGAACATTCGACGATATGACAGAGATTTCGCGATTGTCAACAGCAAACCTTGCCGGCAGGCGCAAACCTGCCGCCCGGCCCTCTTCTCTCCTGCTCTCCGCTTGCACCGTGCGGCCGCTCGTGCATCTTGACTGCCCTTGGCCGCGGGGTATATACACGGGAGGCATCTGTCAGACAATCTTCTGCGAGACCGGACCTGCTGGCCGTTCATGGCTTCCATCGACAATCCCGGATTGCCGCTCCTCGAAAAGGAGGCCTTCGTGTCCTTCTGCGATGGGCTGGACCATCCCGAAGGGCTCGCCTTCGACAACGAGGGGCAACTGTGGGCGGGCGGCGAGCTGGGACAGATTTACCGCATCGACCCGGCCGGCAAAGCGGAAGAAGTTACGCGGCTGGGCGGGTTCTGTCTGGGGCTCACTTTCTCCGCCTCGCAGGAGCTGTGGGTTTCGAACTCCGGCCTGCACCGGTTGATGCGCATCGACCGGTGCGGGCGCGTTCTGGCGCAGATCGACAGCGTGAATTCCAAGCCGCTGACGACACCGAATTTTTCCGTCTTCGACCGCCAGGGCAATCTCTACTTCAGCGACTCCGGGCTTTGGGACAAGGGCAACGGCCGCGTGTGCCGTCTGCGGCCCGAGGGCACGGCCGAACATTTCGCCGGCCCCTTCGCGTTTGCCAACGGATTGGCGCTGAGCGCGGACGATCAGTTCCTCTTTGTGGCCGAAAGCCAGCGCGACCGCGTGCGGCGCATTCCCATCCTGAGCAACGGCGACGCCGGCGAGCCGGAGATTTATGTCAGCGGCATGGCGCGCATTCCCGATGGACTGGCGCTCGATGCGGAAGGTAACCTCTACGTGACCTGTTACGCCAGCGACTGCATCTACCGCGTGACGCCCGAGGGAGCCGTTGATCTGCTGGCCTTCGATCCCGAGGGCACGCGCATCGCGCGCCCCACCAATGTAGCCTTTGGAGGGCCGCAATTCGACGACCTGTATGTCGCCAATCTTGGCCGTTGGCACATCGGCAAGGCGCACCTGGGCGTACCCGGCCAGCGGCTGGTGAACCTGATTTGAAATCCCGGTGCAGCCGAACAAGAGGAATCATGAAGCGGTCGGGCGCACTTCTGTGTTTGCTGGTTTTAGCGGCTTCAGCCGCCCCGGCTCGCGCCCAGCAGCGCACGCTCTGGCAGATCGGCCGGTTTGACGATTCATCAGAGGAGTTTCGCAGCCGGAATATCGACTACGCCAGCCCCAGATCCGATGTGGTGTTTACCGTGGGCGCCAGCCGCGACGCGGACTGGATCCGCTTTCAGCCCGGCCCGGCCAATGCAGTCGCCGGCGGACGTCTTCATCCCTTTACCGTGAACTTCGCGCTCGGCCAAACTCCGCGTGGCGTTTACCGCTTGCGGGTGGCCATCCTGTATGAGACGCCGCGCCTTTCCGCGCTTGGGCTCAACGTGAACGGTCACAAAGGCGTCTTCTATTTTCATCCCAGGCTCGACTACGCGGCCGGCGACTGGGAAGGCACGTTTGTACCCCAGACTTCCCGCGATGAAAAAACCATCGACATTCCCGCACGCTGGCTCGCACGCGGGCGGAACACGATGGTCTTCACCGCACTGGACACGCCGGCAACGGCAGAAAACTCGATGGGCGATATCGCTCCCGGCCAGAGCGGCCTGGTGTACGACGCAATTTCGCTCGCGCAGGATCCCTCAGGCAGATATCCCGAAGGCGAGGTCGCTGTTGATGCCGAGGCGACCATCTTCTATCGACAAACGGCGGACGGCCTGGATGAAATCGTCGATGTTTTTCCCGCATTGCACGCGGACGCCGCGACTCACGGCGATGTGAAGCTGACCGTCGGCGACAAGGAATACACCCAGCCGCTTGCGCTCGACAGCGAGTTTGGAGAGGACCGCGTTCGTTTCGCGGTGCCCGAGTGGCGCGGCGTGGAAGCTGCGACCGTGACGGTGGACGGCCGCAGCTTTTCAGTGCAACTGGCCGCGGCCAGAAAATGGACCTTGGCGATCGTTCCTCAGGAGCATCTCGACATCGGCTTCACCGATTACCGCGCCAAAGTTGCGGAGCTGCAATCGGAGAGCGTGGACGGCGTGCTCGACCTGCTGCCGAAGCAGCCGGATTTCCGCTGGACTCTGGATGGAGAGTGGATTGCGCAGCAATATCTGGCCGGCCGGTCGCCGGCGCGCGGCCAGCAGTTCCTGGATGCGATCCGCACCGGCCAAATCGTTCTTCCCCCGCAGTTCGCCAACCAGCACACCGGCGCGGCCTCGCTGGAAGGCCTCATTCGATCGCTCTATCCGGCCCACGCGCTGGCCGAAAAATTTCATCTGCCCATCGGCGCGGCCAACATCACGGATGTGCCATCGTACAGCTGGTCCTACGCTTCGGTACTGCACGATGCG
Organism: uncultured Acidobacteriaceae bacterium; assembly: GCA_963770555.1. Classification (GTDB taxonomy): domain Bacteria; phylum Acidobacteriota; class Terriglobia; order Terriglobales; family Acidobacteriaceae; genus Telmatobacter. Next base: position 274,128 of record CAVYQC010000004.1, on the reverse strand, counting down.
GGCATCCAGTACTTCGCCGCCGGCAGCAATTCCTGGCGCGCGCCCATCGTGCTGCTCGGCCGCTGGAACGAAAAGTCGCCCTTCTACTGGGAAGGCCCGGACGGCGGGCGCGTGATGATGTGGTATTCGCGGGCCTACCTGCAGTTGGCGTCGATGTTCGGCACGCCGCCCACGCTGCCCGCCGTGGAAGATGCGGCGCCCGTTTTTCTTCAAGCGTACAACCGGCCGGATTATCGCGCCGACACGGTGATCGTCTTCGGCAGCCAGTTGGAGAACACGCCGCTCAGCCAGGCGCAGGTTGCGCTGCCGCGGCAATGGGCCGCCGAGTACGCCTGGCCGCGCCTGGCCTTCACCACCTTCAAAGACGCGATGGCCTCGCTCCAGCAGCAGTTTCACGGCAACCTGCCCGTGTATCGCGGCGACTTCGGCCCATACTGGGAAGACGGCTTTGCTTCCGATGCGCTGCATACCGCGATCGATCGCCGCAACCAGCAGCGCATTCTCACCGCGGAAAAGATGGCGGCGATTCCGGCCCTTCTCAATCCCACTCTGCGTCCGGATCGAGCCACGCTTGCCGATGCGTGGCACAACCTGCTGCTCTTCAACGAGCACACCTGGACCGCGGCCGGCGCAACCACGCAGCCTGAAGGCGACCAGAATCGCATTCAACTCCGTCAAAAGCAGCTTGAGCCTGTGATCGCACAGAACGACATTGAACAGAGTGTCGACCGCAGTTGGGCGCAGTTGGAGTCGATGTTGAGCCCCCAACACGATTCCATCGCCGTATTCAACTCGCTGAGCTGGGCGCGCAGCGGATGGGTGGAAGCCGACCTGCCCGCCGGTGAGGCGGTTGCCGGCTTGCAGACGAAATTGCCGGTGGAACAAGTCGTCCTCCGCACCGAAGCGGGCGCCATTCTGCCCGGCTTTGGAGGCCAAACCAGCCGCGTCCGCTTTCGCGCCGCCGATGTGCCCGCGCTTGGTTACAAGCTGTACGAGATGGCGCCGCAAGCAGACGAAAAGGATCTGCAGCCGCACAGCAGTGCCGCTGCGATGCGCGCGCATGTAATCGAAAATCGATACTATCGCGTCACGCTGGACCCGGAGCATGGAGCCATCCAAAGCATTGTCGACAAGCTGTTGAACCGCGAGCTGGTGGACGCCGCATCGCCCTTCCGTTTCGGAGCCTACGTCTATGTCCAGGGCGCGGACGACATGCCGGCCAACAGCCTCTACCGCTACGGCGCGGCGCAAACGCTGCCGGAGCTTCATCCCGCGCACGCGGAAAACGGGCGCCTCATCAGCATCGATTCAACCGCGCAGGGCATGGTTGCGGTTCTCGAATCCAGTGCGCCGAATACGCCCGCGATCCGCACCACGATTACGCTGCGCGCGGACGAAAAGAGGATCGATTTTGCGTACGATTTGCAGAAAACCGCAACGCTGCGCAAAGAAGCCGCCTACATTGCATTCCCGCTGGCCGCGGCGCATCCTGAATTCCGCTACGAAACGCAAAACGGTTTCGTCGATCCCGCGCGCGACGAGTTAGCCGGCGGCAGCCGCGAATGGTACGCGGTGAACCACTGGGCGGCCGTGACCGATGGCGCCGCGAGCAACGGCGCGACCATGGCAATCGTTCCCGAAGATGCTCCGCTGGTCGCATTCGGCGACATCGTGCGCGGCAAGTGGCCGGCGGAGTTTCATCCCCGCAGCGGCGCCATCTTTTCCTGGATCATGTCCAACTACTGGGACACGAATTTCGCTTCCTCGCAGGACGGCGGCTTCCAATTTCATTACACGTTTGTGAGCGCGCCCGCGTTCGATGCCGCCGCATTGACGCGGCTGGGATGGGAATCGATGACCGGTCTCGAATCCGATCCGGTTCATGCCTCCGCTTCCGCCGGCGGGTTGCTGCCGGACTCCGCCGCCTTTCTTTCGGTTGACCATCCTCAGGTGGTGCTGATTACCTTGAAGCTTGCCGAAGACGGAGACGGAAGCATCCTGCGCCTCGAAGATACAGCCGGCAAAGCGGCATCGGTTCGCATCGCCAGCAGCTTGCTCGGCGTGAAGCGGGCGTGGCTGTGCAACGCGCTTGAAGACAATCAGAGCGAGCTGGAAGCCGGCCCTGATGGGATCCGTGTAGACGTGCCGGCGTTTGGGATCGTGACCGTACGCATGGAGACGGAGCCGCTCAAGGAAACGGCAGGAGGGCGCCAGTGAACATCGATTTTCAGGGCAAGGCCGCCATCGTGACCGGCGGCGCAATGGGCATTGGCGCGGCCACGGCCGCTACGCTGTGCGAGCTGGGAGCGCGCGTGGCGGTGCTCGATCGCGACCGGGATCTTGGAAGCAGCGTCGTCGCGGCTCTGGCCGGCGCGGGACATCCGGCGTCCTTTCATGCCTGCGACGTGGCCGACGCGGAGAGCGTTCAAGCCGCCATTGACGACGCCGCGCGGCGGCATGGCGCACTGCACGTGGTTGCCCATTGCGCCGGAATCCAGACCTACGGAAATCTGCTCACTACCGGCATGGATGTGTGGCGCCGGACCCTCGACGTGAATCTGGATGGCTGCTTTCACGTGACTCGTTTCGCGCTGCCTCACTTGATCGCTGCGGGCGGTGGGTCGATTGTGATTGTCGGATCGGTGCAGACGGTAGTTGCGGTCGCCAATTCCGCGGCCTACGTGACCGCGAAACACGCGCTGGCCGGGCTCACCCGTTCCATCGCGCTCGATTTCGCCAGGAAAAACGTGCGCGCCAACTGCGTGATGCCCGGCGCAATCGACACCCCCATGCTGCGCGCATCGGTCAATCTGGCTCCCGACCCCGCGGCCGTGCTGCGCGAGTGCGCGCGGGCGCATCCGCTGGGAAGAATCGGCCGCCCTGAAGAAGTGGCCCGCGCCATTGCTTTTCTGGCCAGCGACTGGGCGTCGTTCATCACCGGAGCCACGCTGGCGGTGGACGGCGGCATGCTGATTCCTGCCGGAGGCATGGCTTTCCAGGAAGGCGGAACAGGATCGGTAGCCGGGCGATGAAGGACTTGAGAAAGGCCGCGGCCATGACCGGCGCCGCAACCGAGAAGGATGGAGGAATGCCGCTCTGACGATCCGGGCCATCGCGGAAACATGGAAGAATCGAAGCGCTCTGCGGCTCGCCAACGGCGCCATGGAGACCGTGCTGCTGCGCGGCGGCGGCCACATTGCCGAGCTGCGCCTGGCTGAGGATTTTGGTCCGGCCATCAATTGTCTGTGGTCCGCGCCCTGGCCGACGGCCGATCCCGGCGATCCGGAATTCGCGGCGCTGGCCGCACGATACGGCTCGGCTCCCGCCGGTGCGTTTCTGGCCGGCTACACCGGGCACGCGCTGTGCCTCGATATTTTTGGACCTCCCTCGCGGGAAGAGTCTGCGCGCGGCGTTCCACTCCACGGCGAAGCTTCGGCGAGCGAATGGGATTTTGAACCAACCGCCAACGGCTGCGTGTGCCGCGTGGAGCTGCCGGCGGCGCAGCTTGGTTTTGAGCGCAGCGTGTCGCTTGCTGAAAACGCCGCCGTCCTGTTTGTCGAGGAGCGCGTTGAGAATCGTGGCTTCAGTGCGCGCGAGATTCACTGGGTGCAGCATCTTTCGCTGGGACCACCCTTTCTGGCGCTCGCATGCAGCGCAATTCATGCCTCTCTCGATCGCGCAATCACGTGGCCGCTGGGATACGAAGGCCGCGAGCGGCTTGCAGGCGATGCGTGCTTCGAGTGGCCGCACGCGCCGGCTCAGGATGGCGCAATGCTCGATCTTCGCATTCCCTTCGAGCGCGCGGGCTACGGCTTTGTTGCGGCGGCGCGCGTGGACGCGGCGCGCCGGCTCGCTTACATCGCGGCTCTTAACTGGCAGCTCGGACTCGCGCTAATTTATTGTTTTCGCAGGCAGGATTTTCCCTGGGTAGCCGTTTGGGAAGAGAACTGCGCGCGCGCCGGAGCTCCCTGGAACGGAACCGCCCAGGTGCGCGGCATGGAGTTCGGCACCACGCCCATGCCCCTGGGCCGGGAAGCGATTCGCCGCCAGGGCAATCTCTTCGAGACGCCGTGCGCGCGGGTGATCGAGCCGGGCGGCGTTGTGAGCGCGCGCTATCTCGCGGCCATCGCGGAGGTGCCGTGCGAATGGCGCGCGATTACGGATGTCGTGCCCGGTGGCGATGCGCTCGCGCTCATTGGCCCGCGGCCCGGCGAGTCCATCGTGATTGCCGCGCAGGGCGCCGCCGATTTTCTGCGGAAAGGGAGCGGTGCGAAATGAGCGGCGCGTCCTGGGGTCTGCCCATTCTTGTTCTTGCCGGCGTGATGAACGCCAGCTTCACGCTGCCCATGAAATATACGCGCCGCTGGGCCTGGGAAAATACCTGGCTGGCGTGGACCTTTTTTGCTCTGCTGCTGCTGCCGCCCGTGGTCACGTGGGCAACCGTTCCGCATCTCGGCGCCGTTTATCGTTCCGCGGAAGCCAACGTCGTCCTCGAAGTGATCGGCTTTGGCGCGGGATGGGGCGTGGCGCAGGTTTTCTTCGGCCTGGCCGTCGATGCCATCGGCATTGCCCTTACGTTTTCGCTGGTGCTCGGCACCTCGGCAGCGGTCGGCACGCTGGTTCCGCTGCTCCGTCTGCATCCCGGCCTGCTCAACACTCCTGCGGGCCATGGCGTGCTGGCCGGCGTAGGTCTGGTAATTGCGGGCGTGCTGGTTTGCGCGGTCGCGGGCAGGCGGCGCGAGAAGGCGATGAAAGTTCAGGCGGGCCCGCGCAAGAACGCTACGCTCGGCCTGGTGCTGGCCATTCTCTGCGGATTCGGCGCATCGTTCGTGAACTTCGGCCTGGCCTTCGGAGCGCCGCTGGTCGAGTCGGCGCGCGCTTTCGGAGCCGGCGCGCTCTACGCTTCAAACGCGGTGTGGCTGCCGTTGATGCTGGCCGGCGCCGCGCCCAACGTCTTTTATTGTGTGTGGCTGCTGAGGAAAAATCGCACCGCCGGCAAATTTCCCTCGGGCGGCGCAGGTCACTGGGCGCTGGCCTTGGTCATGGCCGCCTGTTGGTTCGGCAGCACGTTGCTCTATGGACTGGCGACCATCAAGCTGGGCGCGTGGGGGCCGATTCTGGGCTGGCCGCTGTTCATGTCGCTCATTGTCATCACTGCCAGCCTGCTGGGCATGATCACCGGCGAATGGAAGAACAGCGGAGCCTCTCCGCTGCGCATCCAGTGGGCCGGCGTGGCTTTGCTGGTGCTGGCGGTATTCGTTCTCGCCGCCACCAGCCGCGCATTTTCCTGATTCCCGATGGGAGGTAGAACGGTTTCATGCTGGCTTTATCGCTCGACATGGGCGGCACGCATATCGGCTGCGCTCTGGTCCGCGACCGCGAAATTCTCTCCAGCGCCGCGCTGGATTCAGAGAGCGCCGCGAGCCTTGCATCGCTGCTGCCGTTGCTCGCCGCGACGCTCAGCCGCCTGCTCGCCGAGGCGGGTGCAAATGCAGGCGCCTGCGCGGGGATTGCCATCGGCTTCCCGGGAATCGTGGACGCGCGCACAGGCCGCATTTTGTCCACGCTGAAGAAATACGAAGATGCGATCGAGCTCGATCTCGCGGGCTGGAGCCGCGCGGCTTTCGGCGTGAAGCTGCGCATGGAAAACGATGCGCGCATGGCGCTGCTGGGCGAGCAGTACGCGGGCGCGGCGCAGGATGTGCGCGACGCAGTGATGATGACTCTGGGCACCGGCATCGGCGGCGCGGCAATGATCCAGGGCAAGCTGCTGCGCGGCGGGCACGCGCAGGCGGGCTGCCTGGGCGGCCACCTGCCCGTCGATTTCCGGGGACGCGCCTGCTCCTGCGGAAACATCGGCTGCGCGGAAGCCGAAGCGGCAGGGTGGTCGCTGCCCGGAATCCTGCGCGAGACCCCTGGATTCGCGGCGAGCTCGCTCGCAACGGCTTCGAAGCTCGACTTCCACGCGCTCTTTTCGGCAGCGGATGAGGGAGACGCGGTGGCGCTCGAGGTGCGCGCGCGCTGCCTGGCGGTGTGGGCCGCCAATGCCGTGGACCTGGTGCACGCATACGATCCCGAATTGGTGATAATGGGCGGAGGCGTGCTGCGGCGCGCGGAAATCATTGTGCCTTATGTGCAGAACTATGTAAGCAAACATGCGTGGGCTGCCTGGGGAAAGCCTCAGGTGCGCGCGGCTGTGCTGGGCGAAAGCGCCGCCTTGCTGGGCGCGGTTCCACTACTATCGGAGGAGCATTGATGCCGCGCCGATCCAATTACGACAAGTTTCCCGCCGTCGCCGCGGGGCCCGCGGAAGAGTGCAGCGTGGGCTGGCAGGCGATTGCGGCGCGTCTTCAGCCGCATTTGCGCGAGCGCCGCGTGCTTTGCGTGGAATGCTATCCGGGTGTGCTTGTCCGCGCGGCAATGAAGGAGATGAGCGCGCACTTGCGGCTGCCTACGGTCTTTTTCGCCGAAGAGTGTTTGAAATCTCCCGAACAACTGCGCGCGCTTCTCGCTCCGCTGCTCGGGACCGATCGAGTCTTCGCGCGCATGAGCGGTTTGGCTCTCGAAGATTACCTTGACGCTTCGTGGCTTTCGGTCATGCGCACCGCCGTGGAAGAGGCCGCGCGGCGCGGGCCGGTGCTGGTCATGGGCGCGGCTGCATCCTTGGTTGCACCGCCTCAGGCCACGCTGGTCTACGCGGACCTTGCGCGCTGGGAGATTCAGCTACGCTGGCGGCGCGGCGAGATCGGCAATCTCGGCCTCAATAATGCGGAGGATGATTTGGCGGCGAAGTACAAGTGCGGATTTTTCGCCGAGTGGCGCGCCGCGGACCGGCTGAAAAAAACGCTGCTGCCGAAGATCGATTTTCTACTCGACTCCAATCGGCCGCAGTCGCCCAGGCTCATCTCCGGAAGTGCATTTCGCGCTGCCCTCAAGCAGACCGCGCAGAGGCCTTTTCGCGTTGTGCCTTACTTCGATCCCGGCCCGTGGGGCGGCCACTGGATGGAGGAAGTTTGCGATCTGCCGCGCGACGCGCCCAACCACGCATGGTGTTTCGATTGCGTTCCGGAAGAAAACAGCCTGCTGCTCGGCTATGGCGAACAGCGCGTCGAAATCCCATCGATCGATCTGGTTTTCTCTCACCCGCGCGAATTGCTGGGCGACGCGGTGCATGGGCGCTTCGGCACGGAGTTTCCCATTCGTTTCGACTTTCTCGACACCATGGGCGGCGGCAATCTGTCGCTGCAGGTGCATCCGCTCACTGAGTACATTCAGGACAAATTCGGAATGAACTACACCCAGGACGAGAGCTATTACCTGCTCGACGCCGGGCACGGCGCAGCCGTCTATCTCGGCCTCAAAGACAATATTGCGCCGGGTGAGATGATCGGCGACCTCTATCGCGCCCAGGAGGACGGCGCGGCGTTTCCCGCCGAGAAGTATGTCAATCGCTGGCCGGCGCGCAGGCACGATCATTTTCTGATTCCTGCCGGCACCATTCACTGCTCGGGAGCGGAAAGCATGGTGCTTGAAATCAGCGCCACGCCGTACATCTTCACCTTCAAGCTGTGGGACTGGGGCCGTCTCGGGCTCGATGGCAAGCCGCGTCCCATTCATATCGAGCACGGCGCCGCCAACATGCAGTGGGACCGCACCACCCAATGGGTCCTGAGCAACCTGATCAACCGATTCGAAACCGTTGCCGAGGGCGACGGCTGGCGGGAAGAGCGCACCGGCCTGCATGAGCGCGAGTTCATCGAGACGCGCCGCCATTGGTTTACCGGCGCTGTTCCGCACCACGCACGCTGCGGCGTAAACGTGCTCAACCTCGTGGAAGGCGAAGAGGCGATCGTCGAAAGCCCCGGCGGCGCATTCGAGCCCTACGTCGTTCACTATGCAGAGACGTTCATTGTTCCCGCGGCCGTGGGAGCCTACACCGTTCGCCCGCACGGCACGTCGGAAGGAAAAGAGTGCGCCACCATCAAGGCGTTTGTGCGCACCGGAGTTGGAGACGATGGCTCTTGCCGATGAAGAGATGCTGGCGCTGCTGGCGCCGGAATACCGCGCCTATATCGAGCGGCTCCGCGCCAAAGGCTGGCCGCCGCTCGATCGGCACACCGTGCCCGAAGCGCGGGCGCGGATGCGAGAGATGCAGAATGGCAGCTTGCCGCCGGGCGCGGTCGCCACGGAGCGCCACACCGTAGACGGATTTTCCGTGCTGATTCTGCGGCCTGTGCACGCCGAAGGAATCCTGCCTGCGGTCGTCTATTATCACGGCGGCGGCTGGGTGCTGGGCGACTTCGATACCCATGCGCGCATGGCCGGCGAAATCGCCGTGCAGTCGCGCGCGGCGGTGGTGTTTGTGGAGTACGCGCGCGCGCCGGAATCGCGCTTCCCGCTGCCGCTCGAACAATGCTATCGCGCGCTGAAGTGGACCGCCAGCCAGGGCCGCTCCATTGGGCTCGATGGCGCGCGTCTCGCCGTGGCCGGTGACAGCGCGGGCGGAACGCTGGCCGCGGGCGTGGCCATGCTGGCTGCCCGCCGCGGCGGACCGGAGATTCGCCTCCAGGCGCTGCTCTACCCGGTCGCGGACTGCACCTTCGCGACCGCCAGTTATCGCGACTTCGAAACCGGATTGAATCTCGATCTTCCCGCCATGCGCTGGTTCTGGGACCACTACCTGCCCGACGCGGAGATGCGCGCGCAGCCCCTGGCGTCGCCGCTGCGGGCCACTCCGGACGAACTTAGGAATCTTCCGCCGGCGCTGGTGATTACCGCCGAGTGCGACGTGCTGCGCGACGAGGGCGAGGCTTTCGCGCGCAAGCTCGCCCAGGCGGGCGTTCCCGTTATCGCGGTGCGCTTTGCCGGAACGCTGCACGCCTTCATGATGATCGATGAGCTGGCCCACGACGTGCAGGCCGCATCCGCCATGGCGCTGCTGGCATCCGAGCTACGTCAGGCGTTCGCAGGCGCCGTAGCGCGCTGACTCGCTTCGCGAAAGCACTCGCGCGCCATGCGGACCAGGACCAGAGACTGTTGCCAGCGGTCGGATTCTTCCTGGCCCTGAAAGGTGCGCGCGTAGTAGATTGCCGGGCTGAGCAGCTCCGGTGTGAAGCAGATCGCATCGGCCGCGGGCCTTCGCGCCAGGAAGCCGGCGAAGGCCTCGGTCCACAGCGCGCGGAAGTGGTCCACGTAAGGCCGCCCGTCCGCGGAGCCGTCGCCCACGCCAACCTGCATGCAGCCAGGATTGCCGATGCGCCCGTGGATGAAGCCGATGCGCGCGAGCACCGGCTGGATGAACGCCAGCTTGTTCTCGAATCCGCCATAAACCATCTCGGTTCCTGTGTACCAGTGCGAAAAGTCGCCATTGAATTCGAGCGCGGGAAAACGCTTGAGGAACTGAAGCGTACGCCAGGGGTCCTGAAAAATGGTGGCGCGATGCGTCTCCGGGTAAAGCGGAATGGAGTGCTTTGCCGAGGCCTCAAGAACGGCGGCGATCAGCGCAGCGGCCTGGTCGTCGTTTTCCATGCCCCAGCCCAGGTGAACAGTGAGGCATTCGAGACCCGCGAGCCTGGCCTCCGCGGCCAGCGGCTCGGCCTCGGCAGGCGCATTCACGCGCCCGCTCCCGCACACGCTCAACCCGAGCCGGAGCGCCTCATCCTTGAGCGCGTGCGCGAGCGGCTGAATGAATTGCACGCCGTCGTACCCAGCTTCGCGAATGGAGCGCAGCGGATCGCTGAGCTGCGTTAGGCCTTCCAGAGCCTGGATGTTCATGGAACAGCGCAGCCGCAGCGTTCCTTCGTCGCTCATCCCGGCTTCCTCCGCGGCGTGAAACTCAAAACTCGTCGTAAGCGATCTGGCGCTCTTGAACGCCGATCGACGCCAGCATGCGGTTGCAGGCCCTGATCATCGGCGGCGGGCCGCATAGATAATACTCCGCGGCCTGGGGATTGGGATGCGCGCGCAGATAATTTTCAAGCACTACCTCGTGAATAAAGCCCGCGCAGCCGGTCCAGTTGTCTTCAGGCAGCGGGGCGGAGAGCGCGAGATAGAACGAAAAGTTCGGGTGCGCGGCTTCGAGCCCGCGGAAGTAGTCCTCGTAAAAAATTTCCTGGCGGGAGCGGGCGCCGTACCAGAAGCTGACCTTGCGCGCCGTGTGCTCGGTCTCCAGCAGGTGCGCCAGGTGGGCGCGCAGCGGCGCCATGCCCGCGCCTCCGCCGATGTAAACCATCTCGTGCTGCGTGGGCTTGATGTGGAAGTCGCCGAACGGGCCGATGGCGGTAACCTGGTCGCCGGGCTTGAGGCTGAAGACGTAGCTCGAGCCCGCGCCCGGCGCGCAATCCTGGCCCGGCGGCGGCGTGGCGATGCGCACGTTAAAGCGCAACTGGCGCTCGGTGCGCGGATTGCCCGCCAGCGAGTAGTTGTTGCGCCGGCCGGGGCGCGGATTGCGCGCCACCAGCTCGAAGACGTGCTGATTCTCCCACACCGAGGCGAAGGGCTCGGGAATTTCGAAGTCGCGGAAACGGATCGATTCGTAAGCGGGGATGTCGAGCTGCAGATAATCGCCGGGCGTGAAGGCGACCGCGCCTGCCGAGTCTTCCGGCTCCAGCACCAGCTCCTTGATGAACGTGGCCACGCTGCGATTGCTCACTACGCGAAACTTGAATGCAGCCTGCATGCGCGCGCCCACGCCGCCGGCCCGCGCCACGTTGATGTGCAGTCGGCCGTTGCGCTCGGCCACCGGATACGTGGCCAGGCCGCGGCACACCGGCGCCCGCGCGGGCGAGCCGTCGATGAGGTTGAAGCGCCCGTTGTGCTTGGGGCACTCGATGATTGCGCCCTTCACCAGTCCGTCTGAAAGATGCGTGTTCCCGTGCGTGCACAGGCCGTCTGTCGCGTACAGTTGGCCGTCTTCGCCGCGATAAAGCGCGTAGGTTTTGCGCGCTTGGTCGAAGCGGGCGGTGTCGGCGCGGCGCAAATCGGCGGCCGCGCACACCTCCACCCAGCCTTCCTCGTCGGGTTGCGCTTCCGACGCGAAGCACGCCTCGCGCAGGCGCGTCCTGGGCTCCGGCAAGCGGCGCTTCACGTGGTACGCGGGGTCTTTGATCTGCCGGAAAATGGTGGAAACAATTTCGCGCCACGCGTTGAAGATGCTGGTGTACGGTACGGGGCAGTCGTCTTTCACGGCGGCGTGCAGGCGGGGCAGCGCGTGATAGGGAACCAGCGGGAACATGTGATGCTCGACGTGGTAGTTCATGTTCCAGTAAAGAAAACGGTGGATGGGATTCATGTACACGGTGCGGCAGTTCAGCCGGTGGTCGAGCACGTTTTCCGCCAGGCCGGCGTGCTGCGTGAACCCGTAGATGGGCATGAGCCAGGTGCCGAAAAAATTGGTGAACCCGACCAGGACGAGCGGCAGAAAGCTGCGTTCATAAATCGAAAGCGCGATGACGGCCGCATAAATGGCTGCGCAGATGCGCGCATTGCGATAGACGCGGTGAAACTCCATGGCCGGAATGAAGGTCTTCTCGTCTGCGGACATGCGCCCCGCCGAATGACGCAGCACCGCGCGGAAATAGAGCGGGTACACGCGCAGGTTGAAGAAGGTCATCGCAATGGCTTTCAGATCGGGCGGCCGGGGCACGGCAATCTCCGGATCGCGGCCCACGATGATGGTGTCGCTGTGATGCCGGTTGTGGCTCCAGCGCCAAACCACGGATTCGCGCATCACCATGAACGAAGCAATCTCGTAAAGCGCGTTGTTCATCCAGTCGGTTTTGAACGCGGTGCCGTGGCCGGTCTCGTGCCAGCGCGAGTCGGATGTGGACGCGTAGAGCATGCTGTAGACCGCGTAAGGAAGAACGGCCCACCATGAGCCCCACAGCGCGCAGGTTGCGTAACCCGCGCCAAGGATCAGCGCGAACCACAGAATCGTGTCCCGGATGGCCGGTCCGTCGCGGCGCACCAGCAGGCTGCGCATGGTCTCGCGCGGCACAACGCACTGGTACCAGTCGGCCTCGGCGAGCCCCTTTTCGATGGCCAGCGTGGAGTTGAGGCCGGTGAGGCTGTAGTCGGGGCGGGGCAGCGGTTGATCGAGAACGGTTGCCGTGTGGCTCATGATGGGCTCGCATGCTTCAAGAGATTTCCGCCCGCGCTGCGCGCATCGAAGCCCGCCTCATCGGGCCCGCCGCGGATTGAAAATGCGTAGGCCGTGCTGCGGCGCTGGGTTTCGCCTGGACGAAGAATGGCGCCGTTGCACAAAGATGCGTTGGACGGATCGGGATAGCCCTCGCACTCCAGGCACAGGCCGGCATGGCGCGCATAAACCACGCCGCATTTGCCCCGAATGGGTCCCTCGAGATGGCTCCCGGTATAAAGCTGCAGGAACTTCTCGGTGGTGAACACGGTGAGCACGCGGCCGCTGCCGTCGTGCGCCACGCGCGCGGCCGGCGCCGGTTCATCCGCCTCCGCGGCGCGCAGCGCATACATGTCGCCGTGATGCTGGGTGAGCGAGGGGATGGCGTCGCCCAGCCGGCGCGGAATGCGGAAATCGTTGCCGCGTCCCTCTACCGATTCCACCCGCCCCTCCAGGATAAGGTCTTCGCCGGCGGGAACAAATTCGCCGGAAAAAACTTCCAGCCGATGATCGGTGATCGGTTCCGCGCCATGACCCGCAAGGTTGAAGTAGGAGTGGTGCGTGAGGCTGAGCGGCGTTATCTGGTCTGACGCTGCCTCGGTCTCGATAAGAAAAACATTCTCGTCGGTCACGGTGTAAGTCACGGCGACTTCCACGTTTCCCGGATAGCCTTCCTCGCCGTCGCGGCTGCGATAGGTGAGGCGCAGAGACGGCGCGCCGTTGCGGCCGGCCGCGGTTGCGGCCCAGAGTTTCCTGTCGAATCCCTGCACGCCGCCGTGGAGATGATGAGGGGGATCGTTGCGGGCCAGATTGTAGGTCCTCCCCTCGAGCGTGAAGGCGGCTTTCGGGATGCGGCCGGCCACGCGGCCGGTGATCGCGCCGAAGTAGGAGCGGCCATTGAGATAGGAGTCGAGATCGTCGAAGCCCAGCACCAGGTCGTCGAGTTTTCCCTCGCGATCGGGCGCCAGCAGGCGGGTCACAATCCCGCCGTAGGTGATGACTTCAACCACCAGCCCGCCACGGCCCGCGAGGGCGAAGATCTCGACCGGTTCACCGCGGGGAAGCGTTCCGTAAGTCCGTGAGTTGATTGAAGGAACCACGATTCAAGGACTCTATCCACTTTCACGGTACAGAGGACGCGAAAGAATTGTCTTCTCGACAAATGCTCAACAGTTATCGTATTTTGTCTGTATGTTGGCGGATCTGAAACTGGGGCGGGAGTACGACGGGTTCCTTTACCTGGCGGAATCGGCGCGCAATGTTCCCAAACTCGAAAGCCATCACCACGTGGAGCTCGAGCTGAACCTGGTGGTGCGCGGATGGATCACGTACGTGGTGCGCGGGCGCCGCTTCACGTTTCCCTCGCGAACGCTGCTGTGGCTGTTTCCCGAGCAGGAGCACCAGCTGGTGGCAAGATCGGACGATGCGCAGTACTATGTGGCCGTCTTCAAGCCTTCGCTGATTGCGAAGTCCTGCCGCACCCCGGCATACGAGGGGCTGAAGCGCGGAAATCACGATAACGACGGGGTTTTGAGCACCCACCTGACGCCGGACGCCTTTGACCTCATCCGCAAAACCATGGATTCGCTTATGGAGGGCGCGCTCGATCCGGATGTGCTGAACCGGGAAGCGGGCTACGGGTGGCTCTCGAACTTCTCCTTCCAGCACGGCGATCCCGACGGCCTCAATGCCGGTCTGCATCATCTTCTGCTGCTGAGCTGGCGCAGCCAGAAGACCGGCAAAGTGCGCGGCAACGCCATGGCGCTGCACCGTGCGGTGCGGCGGGCTCTGGAGCTGATGAGCGACGGCGGCGCGGAGATGACCCTGGGCCAACTGGCCAGGGCTTGCGGCACCAGCGACGCGTATTTGAGCCGCACCTTCCGGCGCCAGATCGGCGTGCCCCTCAGCCGTTACCGCAATTCGCTGCGCCTCTCCCGCTTCTGGGAAGAATTCCGTGGCGCGGAACAGAAGACCGTGGCGGAGGCCGTGTATGCGGCGGGCTTCGGCAGCTACGCCCAGTTCTACAAGGTCTTCACGCAGGCCTATGGACAGGGCCCGCGCGCTTGCCTTACGGCCGGTGTTCCTTCGGCGGCCTGAGCCGCTGCCGTCGCGTGAATTCGACAAAATACGAACACTTTTGCTAGCGTTGCGGAGACGCGTGGCCAGGCGTGGCGCCGCGATTGAAGCTTGCTGGAGAGTGTGCGAATGGCGAAGGCGATGAACCTGCGCTATGTCATCTTCCTGGCCTGCACCGGGGCGCTGGGCGGGATGCTGTTCGGATTCGACATCGCCATCATCACCGGCGCGGGGCCGTTCCTCACCCGCCACTTTGCGCTCAGCGACCTCAGCCTCGGCTGGGCTTTCAGCTCCCTGCTGTTCGGCTGCGTCATCGGCTCATTTTTCGCCGGGCGCATGACCGATCGCTTCGGACGCCAGCGCATGCTGGTGTGGGTCGCGGTGCTGTTCGCGGTCACTTCCGTCGCCACCGCGATGGCGCCGAGTTTTTTCCTGTTCGTCACCGCGCGGTTTCTCGGCGGCCTGGCCGTCGGCGCGGTTTCGCTGCTCTCGCCCATGTACGTGGCCGAGGTTGCGCCCCCGGCCATCCGCGGACGCATGGGCACTTTTTATCAGTTGTCGATCATCGTCGGCATTCTCGTCTCGTACGGAATCAACTATCTGCTGCGCAACACCGGGGCCGATAACTGGCGCTGGATGTTCGGCACCGGCGTCGTTCCATCGGTGGTGTTCCTGATTTTGATCTCCCTGGCGCCGGAGACGCCCCGTTTCCTGGTCCGTGTGGGCAGAAGATCGGAAGCCTTCGCGCTGCTTGAGCGCATCGAGAACGAAGCCTCGGCACGGGTTGAGATTGCGGCCATCGAGTTCACTCTGGAAAGAGCGCGGCAGCCGCCGAAGGCCCCGGCGCGCCCCGGTGTGCGCAGGGCGCTGGTGGTGAGTATATTTCTCGCCATCTTGGTTCAGGTGTCGGGCATCAACACCATCGTCGATTACGCGCCGGCCATCTTCATCGCATCGGGCTGGAAGGTAGATGCGGCGCTGTTCTCCACGCTGCTGGTGGGCGTTACGGAGTTTCTTTCGACGCTGGTAGCCTTCTGGGTCATTGACCGGCACGGCCGCAAGCCGCTCTACATCACCGGCTCGCTGGGCATGATGGTTTCGCTCGGCGGCCTGCTCGCGGCCGTGCTCGCCGGCGCATTTCACGGCCTTCTCGTCCTGGTGCTGGTTCTCGCCTATCTGGCCTTCTTCTGTTCGTGCGTGGGGCCGGTGTTCTGGACGCTGGTGCCGGAGATCTTTCCCAATGACGTGCGCGGCCGCGCCATGACCGCGCCGGTGCTGGTGCAATGGGTGGCAAACGCCATGGTCGTGCTCTTTTTCCCCTATGCGTTTCACGTGATCGGCAAGGCCGCGACGCTGGGATTCCTGGCGCTGATGTGCCTGGCGCAGGCTGTATTCACGGTCCGTTTCGTTCCCGAGACGAAGCACAGGACGCTCGAAGAGATCGAGCAGCATTGGATGCAGCAGACGACCGCCTGATCGGGATGCAATCGTGGACCTCGCCCGCAACTCCGTGCGTCAATCTCCGAACTCAAGCGCGATTCCGCCCAGGATGGTGCGCGCCGGCATGTTCACGCCGCTGATCTCCTGGTAGCCCGTATTGCTGAGATTCGTGAATCGCAGATAGGGCCGCACTCTGCCCGCGTCGTGCGTCAGCGTCGCATTCCATACCGGGTAAACCGTCTGCCGATAGCGCTGCGCAAGCTGGACGGCATTGGCCATGTTGAAATGATGACCGAGCGCAGCGGCCCACGTGGCGTGGATATTCTCAACCGGATAATTGAAGACGTACTCGGATTGAAGCCCGTGCAGTGCGCTTTGCGCGCCGTGCAGGCCTGTCCACGCAATGCGCACGGTTTGCCGCTTGAACGGGATCCAGGTGAAGGTTGACTCGACGCCCGCGAAATGAAGTCCGCTGAGGTTGTCCGCGCACCAGATTTCGGCCACCTGGCAGGAAGCGGGAAGGTACGCGTTGGGAACGGTCGCCGATTGCACGTAGTCGATGCTGTCGTGTTGTCGCGAGTAGAAGCCGGTAACGTTCAGCGTGACGCGGCTGGAGGCAATCCAGTCCGCGCCCAGATCGCCGGACCAGGCTGACTCGGGCTTCAGCTTCGGGTTGCCGAGCGTGGTCGGATCGGAATAATACAGGTCGGTGTAGGTGGGAATCCGGAACCCGTACCCTCCGCTGGCGCGCAGCTTCAACTGCTTGGTGAGCCGCAAACTGCCCGCCAGCTGCGGAGAAAACACCATCTGCGCGCCGCCTGAAAAAATCTCCTCGCGCGCGCCCGCCGAAAGATTCCAGCGTCTCTTTGCCGGGCTTAAATCGACGTCCACATAGCCCGCGCCGCGATTGCGCGCGTGCATGCCGAGGTTGTTGCTGCGAATGCTGTCGCCGTCGGCTTCAAGTCCCATCAGCAGCAGCGAGCTTGCGGGCAAACTCAGCGTGCGGCGGAGCGAAGCCTGCCACGAGCCGACTATGTGGTTGTTTTCGTAGATCGCCGGATCGTCGCGGAAAAGCACAAATTCGTCCGTGTGCCGGCGGTAACCGAAGGCCGCCACGGTATGGCTGCCCAGCTCCTGCCGCGCGGATGCGAACCAGCCCTTGGTACGCTCCCACGAGGGGTAATCGCCATAGAAGTTGTCGGCGCCGAAGGCTCGATCGCTGGCTGCGAAGAGAAGGTCGGTGACGCCAAGGCGCGAGGCGCTCCAGCTTTCGGCCGACGCGTCCTCGTTGCGGTAATCGCGATCGGCCATGAATCCGGTGGAGAAATTGCGCTCCGCGGTCGCGCGCCCGCTCCAGCGTCCGCGCGTGGCCGCGGCCAGCAGCGTCTCCTCGTTGGACTCGAAGCTGCCCTCGCCGGCGCGCAGAAAAAGCGAATCGTGGTCCGGCGCCGCGGTAAGAAAATCCACCACGCCGCTTAACGCATCCACGCCGTGCAGCGTGGAGCCCGCGCCCTCGAGCACCTGGATCGAGTTCATCGCTTCCAGAGGAACAGGCAGATCGAGATTGTGGTGCGAGGTCTGCGCGTCGTTGACGCGGAAGCCGTTGACGAGCACCAGGGTTTGCTCAAAGCTGCCGCCGCGCAGCACCAGGTCGGCCTGGCCTCCGCCGGCGCCGCGCTCCTCAAGAAAAATCGAGGAGTCCTGGCGCAGGAAATCCTGCGCCGACTCGGCGGCCAGCGACTTTCCCTGGAGCGGTAGAACCTCGACCGAGCGCGGTGACTCGGCCAGCGGCACCGGCGTGGCCGAACCCAGCACCACCAAGGTTTCGGCAGGCCCGGCCAGCGGCTTGGCCGGCGGCGAGGACGCATTCTGGGCGAAGACCCCTCCCGCAGAGATCGCCAAGAGAAGTAAGAACGCGCGCTGAATGAGTGCAGGCATGCTTCGAGTCATTGCAATTCTGACCGCCCGGACGGCGCGCCACAAGATCAATTTTGTATTGATTCGAATAATTGAATGTTAAACTACTTCGTTGAGTCCATGCGCATCGACGCCTTCCTCCACGAGAGTCCGATGTTTGCCGTCAGCCGGGCAGCGCGCCGCTTTGAAGCGCTGGCCGCGCGGGCCCTGGCCGGCGACGACCTGAGCTTTCTCGAAGGCCTGACGCTCGCGGCCTTGTTTTTCGAGGCGCCGCGGCTGGTCAAGCCCTCACACCTGGCGGAAACCTTTGGAACCACGCGCGGCAACGTGAGCCACTGCATCTCCTCGCTCGAAGCCAAGGGGCTGTTGCAGCGAAAGATCGATCCCGAGGATGCGCGGGCTTATCAGCTCACGCTCAGGCCGCAGGGGAAACGCTGCGCGCTGCGCGTGATTGCGGCTTTCGACCGGCTGCAAAAGGAGTTCGAGAACGAGATTGGGAAAGCGGCACTCGGTGAGATGCTGAGGGCGATCAGGAAGCTGGAGTCGCGCGCCGCAGTACGATAAGACGCGGCGCGATTCCAGTTAGAGGATGTACCGCGACAGATCCTGGTCCTTCACGATCGCCGCGACCATCTGCTTTACGTACTCGTCGTCGATGAGGAAGTACTTTTCCGGGCCGGAGGCGGTCATGCGCTCTTCGTACGGGAGCGGCGTGGTCGACTCGTTCTTGATTGCCTCTGTAAGCGCGGCGGCGGCTTCGTCATTCGGCGCGCGGCGGGCCACGTCGGGAGCCAGAAAGCTCACATCCTCGAGCACGCGCTCCATGATGGTGTGCAGCCGGCGCGCGCCGATGTTCTCGGTCTGCTCGTTCACCTTGAAGGCGAACTCGGCCATCTCGCGCAGCGCCTCGGGCGCAAATTCCAGGCGCACGCCCTCGGTCTCGAGCAGCGCGGAATATTGCTTGGTGAGCGACGATTTGGGCTCGGTGAGAATGCGCAGAAAATCGTCGACGGTGAGCGACTGCAGCTCGACGCGGATGGGGAAGCGGCCTTGCAGTTCGGGAATCAGGTCGCTGGGCTTCGAAACGTGGAAAGCGCCGGCGGCAATGAAAAGAATGTGATCGGTGCGCACCATGCCGTAGCGGGTGTTCACCGTGGTGCCCTCCACGATGGGCAGAATGTCGCGCTGCACGCCTTCTCGGGATACGTCCGGCCCGTGCCCGCCTTCGCGGCCGGCGATCTTGTCGATCTCGTCGAGAAAGACGATGCCGTTCGATTCCACGCGCTCCACTGCGGCGCGATTCACCGCGTCCATGTCGATGAGCCGGCCTTCTTCTTCCTGCACCAGGTAATCGAAGGCGTCGCCCACCTTCATCTTGCGCTTCTTCGATCCGCCGCCGAAGATGTTGGGCAGCATGTCCTTGAGGTTCATCTCCATGTCTTCGAGGTTCTGGTTGGAGATGATGCCGAATTGCGGCGTGCTGCGCTCGCGCACGTCGAGCTCGACCATGCGGTCGTCGAGCTTGCCCTCGCGGAACTGCTGGCGCAGCTTCTCGCGCGAGCGCTGGTAGCCCTCCGCGCCGGGCAGCGAGAGCTGGCCCTCCTGCGCAGGCTGCGCGGGCGGCGGGGGCAGCAGCACGTCCAGCAGGCGCTCCTCGGCGTTCATCTCCGCGCGGTCTTCCACTTCTTCCAATCGCTCTTCGCGCACCATGTCGATGGCGATCTCCACCAGGTCGCGGACAATCGACTCCACATCGCGGCCCACGTAGCCCACCTCGGTGAACTTCGACGCCTCAACCTTGAGGAACGGCGAGTTGGTGAGCTTGGCCAGCCTGCGCGCGATCTCGGTTTTGCCCACGCCGGTGGGGCCGATCATGATGATGTTCTTGGGCATGATGTCTTCGGCGATGTCGGGAGGCAGCTTTTGCCGTCGCTGGCGGTTCCTGAGCGCAATGGCCACGGCGCGTTTAGCGGCGCGCTGGCCCACCACGTGCTTGTCGAGCTCGGCGACGATCTCGCGCGGCGTCAGCTCGTCGAGCGAGAGGTCCTGTTCTTCGGCGGATGCAGGAAGATAGATGGCCATTCTTTTTTCAACGACTTCAAACTTCAAAAGCGCCGCGATGTGTGAAAGGGCACGACTAGAGTCGTGCCCTGATACAAAGCTGGATTTCCTTGCGCAATCACGATCCAGCCTTCGAGCCCTTCCGGACTCCTCAGGCCTTCAGCTCCTCAATGGTGATGCGGTCGTTGGTGTAGATGCAGATTTCCCCGGCGATCTTCATAGCCTTCTCGGCGATCTCGCGCGCGCTCAGCGTGGTGTTTTCCATCAGCGCGCGGGCCGCGGCCGTGGCGTAGCTGCCGCCGCTGCCGATGGCCGCCAGCGGCTCGTCGGGATCGATGACATCTCCTGACCCGGAGATCAAAAACGTCTGCGCCTTGTCGGCCACCAGCAGCAACGCCTCCAGGTTGCGCAGCATCTTGTCGGTGCGCCAGTCTTTGGCCAGCTCCACGGCGGCGCGATTCAGATTGCCGGCATGCTGCTCGAGCTTGGTCTCGAAGCGCGCAAAGAGCGAGAAGGCGTCGGCCGTGGAACCGGCGAATCCGGCCAGAATCTTGTCCTGGAAGAGGCGGCGAATCTTCCGGGCCGAGTGCTTCAGCACATGGTCGCCCAGCGTAACCTGGCCGTCGGCGGCCATCACCACCTCGCCATTGCGGCGCACGCAAATAACCGTGGTGGAGCGAACACGGGCCGGCTCCCTCGCGGCAATTCTTTCGTCCAAAACCAACAGAAAACCCTCCACTTCCGTTCCCTTGCAACGGCGGGCAACCTGCGCGCGATGCAACCTTGAGTATAGGTCATCGGCCCCGGCAGCCGCCGTCGCCGGACCGCTTGTTCACGGCCGCCGGCCCGTTGCGGGAGCCGCGCAGCGGCCCGCCCGCTGCTCGTCCGGAATCCACCTGCGGTATGCTTGAATCGGGACCCTTGGGGTGGCTTCCCCCGGAATGACCCTCCTCAACAAAACCGCATGGGAGATCGCCGCCGGACTCACCGCGGTTGCCGCTGCGGCGGGCGTCGCCGCGTGGATGGTGATGCGCAAGCGCCCCACGCCTGAGGAACTGGAGTTGGCCCGGCGCCAGTTGCTGGTGCAATCCGGCCGCCTGGTCGACGGCACCCTGCTTGACATCTGCGACGTGGAAGCCGGGGACGGCCGCACCCTGAAAATGTTGATGTTCAGCTACCGCATCGGCGGTGTGGACTACGAGTGCTCGCAGGACATCACGCTGATGGGCGGGGTGGTGGATGCGGCCCAGGTGCGGGCCGGGTTTCCATGCACGGTGCGCTACCTGCCGGGCAATCCGCAAAACAGCATTGTGGTGGCCGAGGGCTGGACCGGCCTGCGCGAAGGCCTGCCCCAACTGCCGTCGTACGAGGATCCCGATCCGTTTGACCTAACTCATTTACGGCAAAAGGGATAGGGACCGAGGGAACAAGGGAACAAGAAAGCAAGAAGCCGCAGCCCTGATTCTGATCGATCCGGCCTGGAACGAAACTGCGGAAGCCAGCGGCTCCAACTTCCGGCCCGCCGTTCCCTATTCCCTATTCCCTATTCCCTAGTCCCTAGTCCCTAGTCCCTCGTTCCCTCGTTCCCCGTTTCCCCGCCATACCCATCCCCGGTTACACTTAAAAGATGCATGTCCACGTCGCGCCCGCCGGTCCGGGCGCAAACCGGACCACCAACGTGCTGCGCTTCTCGCTGGCGGCCACGCTGGTTTACGTGGTGGTCACCTTCGTCGCCGGGCTGCGCGCCCACTCCCTGGCTTTGCTCTCCGAGTCGGGCCACAACGTCTCCGATTTTCTCGCCCTCCTGCTCAGCTTTGCCGCCGTCTACTTTCAAACCCGGCCGGCCGACGACTCGAAGACCTTCGGCTACCAGCGCGCCGGCGTGCTGGCCGCGTTCGTCAACGCCGTCACGCTCATCGGCATTGCGCTGTGGATCGGCGTCGAGGCCGTGCACCGGCTTTCGAACCCCGTGGCCGTGCAGCCGCGGCTGATGATGATCGTGGCCGCGGCCGGCGTGGTGATGAACGGCGTGATCGCGGCGCTCTTGTGGGGCGTGGCCCGCGACGTGAACCTGCGCTCGGCCTTTCTGCACATGGCCGGTGACACGCTTTCCACAGCCGCCGTTATCGCCGGCGGCGCGGGCATCCTGCTCACCGGCCGCGACTGGATCGACCCGGTTCTCTCGCTGCTCATCGCCGCGCTCATTCTCTGGTCGAGCGTGGGCATTGTGCGCGAAACCCTGAACATTCTGCTCGAAGGCACGCCGCGCGATTGTTCCATCGCCGAAATCCGCGCCGGCATGGAAGCGGTGGAGGGGGTGGTCAACGTCCACGACCTGCACATCTGGAGCCTGGGGTCGCAATCGCGGGCGATGGCCTGCCACGTGACCATCGCCGACATTCCGCCGTCGGAGAGCGCGTGCATCCTGGTCAAGCTGCAGCATCTGCTTCGCGGCCACTTCCACATCAGCCACACCACCATCCAGTTTGAGCACATCGGCTGCGGCGAGCTGGAGGGCTGCGTAGTGCCGCCCGCGCAGATGGCCGCAAGCCACGAGCACCACGGCCACGCGCATTAGAGCCTGGCATTCGATATCCGGAGGCGCGAAGGTTAGTATCAGGCTCTAAGCTGTTGAAGAGGTCTAACGCTTGTTCTGCCGCCGCGCTGCTCTATTCATCCTTTTTTTTGCTCCGTTTTTGCCGAAGCCGTTCCTGGCCCAGCAAGCGCCCCATCCGGCGCAGGCCGCCGCGGCTGCGAGCGCCTTCAACGTGCTCTTCGGCGAATACACCAACCTCGCCGAGCCCGACACGCCCTACGAAATCTACGCGCTGGACGGCAAGCTCATCCTCGAATCGGAGCGCCTGGTGCCTACCAACTTGAACCAGGTGGCGGGATCCGTCTTCGGCGTTGCGGGCACCCGGGAGATGCTTCAATTCGCGCTCAATGACGCGGGCAGCCCCACCGGCCTGGTCTTCCTCGCCGATCCCGGCGTTCTTTACACGCGCACCGGAGCGCCCGTTCATCACGTCTTTCACGACTATCAGCGCACTGAGGCCATGATTCCCATGCGCGACGGCGTCAAGCTGCACGCCGTCATCCTCAAGCCCGCTGACATGGCCGGGCCGCTGCCCATCCTGATGCAACGCACGCCCTACGGCGTCGACCAGACCAGCCGCGCCTGGTTCTTTGCGCAGCGCCCGGAGCTGGCCCGCGACGGGTACATCTTCGTGGACGAGGACGTCCGCGGCCGCTTCAAGAGCGGGGGCAAGTTTGTGATGATGCGGCCCATGATCGATCGTGGCGCCGATCGCCGCGATCCCAAAGCCACCGATGAAAGCACCGACGCTTACGATACCGTGGCCTGGCTGCTCAGTCACGTGCCTGGAAACAATGGCCGCGTGGGCGTGACCGGCATCAGCTACCCCGGTTTCCTGGCCATCATGGCGGGCATCGATCCGCACCCCGCCGTGAAGGCGATTTCGCCGCAGGCGCCCATGATCGATGTCTGGATGGGCGACGATTTCTTTCACAATGGCGCCTTCCGCCAGAGCTACGGTTACGACTACGTGCTGGAGATGGAGTCCAGCAAGGAGAACACCGTGGTCAGCTACGGCGTGGCCAAGAGCGGCTTCACGGTGGACGGCTACAATTTTTTCCTGGAGCGCGGCTCGTTCGGGCAGGATGTGGACCAGTCCGGATCCAAAGTGCTGCCTACCTGGAAACTGTTTCTCGATCATCCCGCCTACGATAGCGCCTGGACCTCGCGCGAGGTGGAGCAATGGCTGAACGCAGTCACCGTGCCTACGCTCACCGTGGGCGGCTACTACGATCAGGAAGATATGTGGGGCTCGCAGGAAGAGTATGCCAAGCTCGAGCCGCACGACGCCGGGCATGAGAACTTCCTGGTCCTGGGGCCCTGGCGGCACGGATCGTGGGGTTCGTCGTCGCGCCACCTGGGCAATCTTGATTACGGCCAGCCCATCGGCAAGCAGTTGCGCGCGGGCATTGAGGCCAGGTTCTTCGCGCATTACCTCAAGGACCCGCCTGGAACCGATCCCTCCGGCTTCGACCTTGCAGATACGGCCAGCTTTCAGACCGGCTCGAACACCTGGAGGTTCTACGCGCACTTTCCGCCGCCGGCATCCATCCCCGCCAGCCTCTATCTCGAGGGCAGCGGTCTGCTGGGCTGGGGCGCGCCGGCCGCCGAAGCAGACACCAGCTACGTGAGCGACCCCGCCAATCCGGTTCCCTACCGCCGCCGGCCCATCCAGCCCACCTATAGTGAGGGATCGGGGTGGTACAACTGGCTCACCGAAGACCAGCGCTTCGTCACCGGCCGCAAGGATGTTGCGGTGTGGAAGCTGCCCGTCCTTGAGCACGATTTGACCCTCACCGGCGAAGTGGCCGCGGACATTTTTGCGTCCATGAGCGGGACCGACGGCGACCTGGTGGTCAAGCTCATCGACCAGTATCCTGACGACGATCCGGACGAGAAGATGCGCGGCTATCAGTTAATGACCAACGCCGAAATCTTCCGCGGCCGTTATCTTGAAAGCTTCTCGACGCCCGCGCCCATCCCGTCCGGCGCCGTGCGCGAATACAAATTCAGCCTGCACGACGTAGACCACGTCTTCAAGGCCGGCCACACCGTGATGGTCGAAATCCAGAGCACCTGGTTCCCGCTCTACGACCGCAATCCGCAGACCTTTGTGCCCAACATCATGACCGCCAGGCCCGCCGACTACCAGCCGGAGACGATTACCGTGTACTCGGGTCCGGGGCACGAGTCGCGGTTGCGGGTGCCGCTGATGCCTTATTGAGACACCTAATGCGTGCGCACATTCACTGTGCGTATGAACATCACTCTCTCCATGAACGAAGAGATCGTCAAACGCGCCGGGGAGAAGGTCCGCACCACCGGAAAAAGCCGGGCGCCGGGTGCCCCAGATCCCGATTTTGAGACCTGGGAAGGCGAGCCGGCGGCCCAGGCCGTTCAACCCTCCGCCGTCGTCGGATCGATCATCGTGATCACCTGCGCCACGCTGTTGGCTGGAAACCCGCCCTGCGCCGCATGTTCGCGCACCAGTTCCTCGTTGGGCGCAATGTAGATGCAATAGATCTTGTTTCCGGTCACGTAGCTGTGCACCCACTGAATCTCGGGTCCCAGGTTGCGCACCACCCCGCAGGACTTTTGCGAAATCGCCTGAAGCTGATCGTGGGAAAGCGATCCTGCGCCGGGAACCTCGCGCTCGATTACAAATTTCGGCATCTGTCGAATCCTCCAGGAATTTTCCGAGTAGTGTATATGGGCTTGCGGAGGTTCCGCACGGAAAATCGCGGCCTCCGTGAAGGCTGTGGTCGGCGGCAGCCCATAAGATGGAGGAAGGCCGGTTTGCGCCACTGAGGTCGAGTCCCACTTCGCGTCCCATTTCGACCCCTGTTTCAGGCCCCGCCGCAGGAGCGTTGGAGCGACGGCCGCCGCCCCGCATCGGAGAGAAATTTTGCCCACCTATCGCAGATCGGTTGTGCCCGCCGCGCCCGGCGTCCTCCGCGGTGGTCTGCCGCTGGTCGCCATCGTGGGCCGGCCCAACGTGGGCAAATCCACGCTCTTCAACCGCCTCACGCACAGCCGCCGCTCCATCGTGGGCGACGAGCCCGGCATTACCC
Organism: uncultured Acidobacteriaceae bacterium; assembly: GCA_963770555.1. Lineage (GTDB taxonomy): Bacteria > Acidobacteriota > Terriglobia > Terriglobales > Acidobacteriaceae > Telmatobacter. The sequence continues at coordinate 248,831 of CAVYQC010000004.1, read as the reverse complement.
GCGACCGCATCTACGGCGAGTTCGACTGGGCAGGGCGCAGTTACCGTCTGGTTGACACCGGCGGCATCGTTCCCGACGACCCGGAGCTGATCCCGGCTGAAATCTACAGCCAGGCCCGGGTGGCGCTCGACGAAGCTGCCGCGCTGGTCATGGTGGTGGATGCGCGCACTGAGCTGGCCGGCCCGGACTACGATCTCGCCCGGCTGTTGGCGCGCGCCGGCAAGCCGCTGTTTCTGGCCGTCAACAAGGTCGAGGGCGAGGACATGGCGCTGGTCGCGGAAAACTTCCGCCGCCTCGGCATTCGCAATGTTTTTCCCATCAGCTCGGAGCACGGGCAGCGCATCGGCGAGCTGCTCGACGCCATCGCCGAAGCCATTCCCGCGCCCTCTCAAACGGAGTCTCAACCAGGCGGCTCGCAGCCCGCGGAAGACAGCCAAGCCGCTGTCGAAGCCGCCGAAGAAGACGAAATCTATGAAGGCGGCCCGCTTACGCCGGGCAGCGCGGACCCCGCCCAAAGCCAGCGGAAAACCCAGAAAAAAAACCGCACCCACGGCGAGTTCGAGCAGCACGAAACCTCCATCGCCATCATCGGCCGCCCCAACGTTGGCAAATCCACCCTGCTCAACGCGCTCACCGGAACCGCGCGCGCCATCGTCTCGCCCGTCGCCGGCACCACGCGCGACGCCGTCGACGAAGTGGTCGAGTTCGAGGGCTCCGCGTTGCGTTTTGTTGACACCGCCGGCATCCGCCGCAAAGGCAAGACCCGCCTGATGGCCGAAAAGCTCAGCGTGGTCATGGCGCGCCGCCATCTCGAAGCCGCGGACGTGGCCCTGCTGGTGATCGACGCCACTGAAGGCGTCACCGCCAGCGACGCCACCATCGGCGGCTACGCGCACGAAAGCGGCCGCAGCGTCATCATCGTGGTCAACAAGTGGGACGCGGTGACCACCGGCCGCACCGACCGGAAACCTCCCGCCGACCGCGTCCTCTTCGAGCGCCAACTGCGCTCCGTGCTTAAATACCTGAGCTACGCGCCGGTCATCTTTCTCTCCGCGCTCGAAGGTCTCAGCCCCGGCGGCAAATCAGCTCACGGCAAGGGTCCAGTCGGCAAAACCATGTCCCGCCTGCTGCACGAGGTGAAAGCCGTAGCCGCCGAGCGCCGCAAGCGCATCTCCACCGGCCAGATGAACCGCTTCCTCCTGAAAGTCGACTTCCAGCGCGCGCCCGTGCCCATGTCGAAGCGCATGCGCATCTTCTATATGACCCAGGCTGCCGTCGCCCCGCCCACCTTTGTCCTCTTCACTGACCGCGACGTCAAGCTGCACTTCGCCTTCGAGCGCTTCCTCGAAAACCAGATTCGCCTGGCCTTCGGCTTCAAAGGCACGCCCATCTGGTTCAAGGTAAAGCCGCGCAACGAAAAAGACAGGGAATAGGGAATAGGGAATAGGGAATAGGGAATAGGGAATAGGGAATAGAGCTGCCCGCATGGATTAAGCCTTGAAAGGGCACGACTTCAGTCGTGCCGCAAAGGCCGCAAGAAATCGCGGGCTTCACAGGCTGCGGAAAAACTCCCCGGAAGGGGCACGAAGTGTCAGGGCACGACTTCAGTCGTACCGCAAGTCGAGCAATAGGAACGCGGGCTTCAGCCCCTGCGGGATGCTTTTCCGCAATCCGCGCGGATTCCCGTCTTCTTCACCAGGCTCATCGCGCGCGCCGCGAACTCTCTTGTCCCGCGCCGGCCGGCGCCAAACTTCCCGAACGCAAACGCAGCGCCCAGCCCGCCAATGCTCCCAGCAATCCGCTCAACGGCACCACGGCCGTGTGCCACACCAGCACGTGCGCGGCCTCGAAATTCGGGCAATGAAGCTCCAGCACGCCCACGCCGGCCAGTCCGCCGAGCATACCTGCCGCCAATCCCGCGGAGACAAAGTTGACCGCAAAGCCGCGCCGCAACACCAGCCAGCTCAGCAAGCCGGCAGGCAAGGCGTGAAGCAGGCCGGTAAGCAGGCACACAATGCCAACCGAAACGAAGTGGTCGGTATGATAATCGCGGAACAGAAACCCAAACACGCCCAGCAGCGCCGCGCACCCGAATCCCAGCAGCGCGCCCGGAGAAACGCGGCGCAGGCTTCCCGGAATCATTTCGTCGACGAATGCGTTCCCCGCCGCCCAGGCAAACAGGAGCAGCGCGGGAAAGATCAGCGCGCGCTCCAGCAGATCCATTTTGGCAAATCCGAAGAATCCCGCCCGGGCCGCGCCTGCCAGTGAAACAGCCGCGCACACCAGCATCACTCCGCCCGTCATCACCCACGCGGGCGGCAGCGGGCGAACCGGCACGAGCGTCGCCTTGATCGAGTCAGCGGCGCGCTCGAGCGTCTCCGCCTTCACCTCGTGCGGAGCGCGCGCGGCCTTTTTCAGCAAATCGTCAATCTCTTCGTCTTTCACAAGAGTTCTCCGCTCTGCCTCTTCCTCATCCCCGATGCGCTGATCGTTTCCCTCAGCTTCTTGTACGCCCGATGCACCTTCTGCTTCACCGAGCCCACGCTGGAAGACGTGGCGCGCGCCACTTCCTCGAGCGACATCCCCGCCACCTTCAACATCTCGATCACCTCCCGCTGGCTCTCGGAAAGCGGCGCCAGCAGCGCTTCCAGGCCGTCCCCATGGCCTCGCTCTCCGGGCCCGGCCGCCGTCTCCTTCCCCATCGCCTCCAGTTTCCGCTCGCCGGCCGTGGTCCGCACCGATTTCCGGTAATGGTCCACGCGCACATGCCGGGCAATCGCGTAGAACCATGGAACCGCCGGCTCGCCGGGGCGATACGTGTGCCGCACCTTGTGAATGCGAAGCCAGGTTTCCTGCAGCAGGTCGTCCGCATGGGCCCGGCTCCCGGACTGCGCCGCAAAAAACCGGTAGAGCTGCGGACTGATGCGCTCGATCAGATCGGTGGCCGCCGCGAAATCGCCCCCTTGATAGCGGGCCATCAGCGTCTCGAGATTGCTGTCCGGGTGCATCGGTTGGAATGTCTTCTTGCCATCTTTATCAGTATCGGCGTATTCGCGCAAACCGTTCCCCGCCCGCGCGTGTACACGCTCACCCAATTTCAGCCCGTATTGAATTAGTTCGATTGGCAGCGCCCAAAAGTTACGCCCGGTTCCGAACATTTCACAGGTTTTTCTCGCGCCACCGTTCCGCGGCCTCCTACCGTAACTTTTCTCAAGCCCTCATCGAATATCCATTCGTGAAGATGCTCCGCTTCCGGGATGAGCTCGCACCATTGCGGCCGGAGCGCCTTTTCAAAACAAATTCCAAGGAGAAAGCGATGAATCTTCAAAAGCTCCAGAATTCCGGCAGGAATTCCCTCTTCCTGCGCTCCGGCATTGCGCTGGCGGCCTCCCTTTTCACCGGCGTCCTGGCCGCTGCCGGCCAGGTGGATCGCGCCCCGCTGGTACTCACCAGCACCAACGACCCCAGCGGCAACGCGGTCGTCGTGTTCCGGCTCAATACCACGGGAACGCCTTCGCTGGCGCTCGCGGAAACCCTGCGCACCGGCGGCAAGGGCGGCGCCGGCACCAATGCGGGAATTCTCCAGTTCCAGGACGATCTCGGAGCGGTAGCCAACTACGGATCGAACACCATCAGCCAACTGGTCCGCTACGGCAACGCCATAACCGTCGGCAAAACCATCCACCTGGCTCCGGACTGCTTGAGCCCGGATTCCGTTGCGTTAACGCCCGAACATCTTTTCGTAGTGAGCGCCAGTTGTGCCGAGAGTCACGCCTGGCCTTCGGGCTTCGTGGATGGATCGGTCGTAAGCCTCGCCGATCCTTCCGCGGCCCAGATCGCAGCCGGTAGGAACTGGGCGGCCGTCACCATGAGCTCCGGATCTCTTCTCGCGTTGCCGCTCACCGGCGACGACGGCGCGCTGAACGGAGCCAGCACCTCCGTTCCGCTGCCCAGTGACGCCGATATGGTGCCGCTCGGAGAAGCGTTCTGGGGAAACGTTCTGGGCTTCACGCCGGCTCACAGTCCTGACAGCTTTGCCATCGTAGACGAGAACGCGAACCTGTCCCCGGTCGCCGGACCGTCACCCTCTTATCCCACCAACGCCCCCTGCTGGGTGGCCAAGGGGCCGGGGAACATCTGGTACACCGGTAACTCCCCCGGTCACGCCGTCTCAATCTTCTTCAGCGACAGCCAGGGCGGAGTTTTCTACAAATCTGTGCCGCTGCCGGGCGCGCCCACTGACCTCGCCGTCTCCCCCGACCGCAAGTGGCTGGCCGTCATTTATGAGGTGGGCAGCAACGCTTATGTCGCCGTCTTCTCCATTGACCGCTACGGAGACCTCGCCTGGCTGGCGGCTTCAAGCCCCATCAGCTCCACCACCTTCAGCGGCGTGGCCTTCAGCCAATAGCCGAGCTCAGCGAATCGCCGACATGTTCTTCCACCAATGTCGGGTGCCCCAGGCTCGGCGCGTTCTTGTTTTTGCGCCTAACCTGGGATAGCACGAACCTCACCATCCCTCTTCACATCCCACAAAACTCCGTGCCCCATCCTTTCGACTTTTTTCTGTCGAAAGGGTGGGATAGCACGAACCTCAATCGGAAAGACACAAAATCAAGGCGTCTGAGACCTACTCCGCGCCGGTCAGCTTCATTACATGCACGCTGGCCTCGGTCTCCGGCACGGTGCCGTCGTTGGCATCCACTTCGGTGGGACTTCCCTGGATGAGAATGCGCCGCACGGCTTTGCCGCGGCTGGGCACCTGCACGCGCTGGGTCACTTCGGTCTCTGCGGTGCGCACCGTCACCGGGACCTCGGCCGCGGCGTAGCCGGAATTCGACAGGTTCACGCCCACCAGCGTATTGCCGTTCCCCGCGTCGGCGGGAAAGACGCGGTCGATGGCCAGATCGGGCAGGCCTTTGTCCGCGTCTACCCAGTCGGCGAAGAACCACTTCAGGTCGCGCCGCGCATTGCGTTCGAGCAGCGACTCAAACTCGCCGCGGCCGCCGTCCCCCCTTTGCTCCTTGCCGGGATCGTAGCTGCGCAGAGCCGCTCCGAGCGCCGCATCGCCGGCCAGGTCGCGCAGCATCCAAAACACGTAAGCGGCCTTGGTGCGGTAATACACTGGCGAAATGGCCTCCGCCAGCGGCTGTCCGGGGCTTACGCCCGGACTCGGCGGCTCGGCCACCGCCAGCGCCTGCCGGTCGGCTTCGAGCGATTCCAGCGCCTTGGTGCGCCCGCTCCTCTTCTCCAGCCACAGCGTGCCCATGAAGCGCGCCAGGCCCTCGTCCAGCCACGCCGGCGGCGATTGTCCGGGCGCATTCACAAAAGCGTGCGCCAGCGCGTGAACCATCACCCCCTGCAATCGTTCGTCCGTAGCCGGCCGCACGGGCGCGGCCAGCAGCGCGCCGGCTTCGAAGGGCGCGTCTTCCTGGTCGGGCAGATCGAGCACGGCGAGCTGCGAGCGGGCATGCTCTCCGAGCCAGCTCTCAACAAACGGGTTCGCCGCGGCTGCGGCAGCCGTCCATTCCGGCGCCGCAGCCTCATCCGCGGGCAGCGTCCACAGCGTGGTGTTGGCCGCCTGCATCGGCTTGCGGATGGCCACAAACAGGCTGGGCGCCTCGAATCCCAATCTCCCGCAGTCCTGGCTCGCCGTGGCCACGCCCGGCACTTCTTCGCTGCCGCCCGTCACCGTAAGTGCCGCCGGATAGCCGTTGATGAGCGCGATTGTCGGGGCCTGGTTGTACGGGAACTCGTCCGTCAGCCGCAGCCTGAAGCGCGCGCCCTCCATGCGCAGCTTCTGCGCGCCCATCTCGTCGAACAGCCGCGCTCCGTTGCCCAGCATCGCCGGCACGCTCGCCACCGGATACCACACCACGTTGCCGAATCCCCGCAGCCCGGTAAACTCCACGCCGATCTCGTCCCAGTCCGATTTGAGCGCCACATCCTCCGGCGTGCCCAGCGCCAGCAGCCGCTGCGCATTCGGCGCGATGGCGCCCGAGTATATCGCATCGAGCTGCAAACTGGCGCCCGGCTTGAGCGGCTCCGCCAGCCCTACTTCCGCCTCGTGCAACTGCCCGGTGTGATCGGCGTCGGAGTTGAGCGTGGCCACCTGAAAAACCGCGTCCCGCCCGCCCGCGCGGATCCGCTCCCAGTTGAGCGAAGACGAAATTTCGAGAGGTATGTGCTGGAGCGGCGCCTGGCCGTCGTTGCGCACCGTCACGAGCGCGCGCACCGCGATCTGCCGCAAGGCCGGCTCCAGATGCACGTCCAGGTCGTAATCGGTAAACGTAACCGCCTGCCGCTCGGCATCGTCGGCAATCGGCGCCGCGGCCATAGCGGGCTGCGCCGCAACCGGCCCGGTGCTGGAAGTCGTCTGCCCGTTTTCATCCGTAGAGCGCGAAAAAATCACCTTGCCGCCGCCCTGCTGCGGATTCGTCGCAGCCGGCGCTTGCGGCGACGCGGTCTGTGCTGTGACAGGAGGTGCCGCAAAGGCCACCACCATCGCGGCCCGCGCCAGCGTCGGCGCCAAGTGAAACCTCATGAACCCAGGCCTTTCTGCTTGCGTGGATTGGACGCGGCACTGCGTGCGGCAGAGTCTTGGACGAATGCCGTGGCTGAACGCACGGCAGCCGCGCGGCGCTGCCTAAAGGCCTCGTACAGCACCACCGCGCCGGCCGCCGCAACGTTCAGCGAGCTCACCCCTCCGGCCATGGGAATACGCAGCAGGTGGTCGCAGGTGCGCCGCACCAGCTCGTGCAGCCCCGCGCCCTCGCGCCCCAGCACCAGCACCAGGTCGCCGGTAAGGTCGAACCGGTCGTAATCCGTCCGGCCGCGCTCGCCAGGACTGGCATCCAGCCCCACGATCCACAAGTTCTGCCGCTTCAGCTCTTCGAGCGCGCGCACCAGGTTCACCACCCGCGCAATGCGCAGATGCTCGGCCGCGCCGGCGCTGGCCTTTACCGCCGCCGCGCTCAACGGCGCCGAGCGCCGCTCGGTCAACACCACGCCGTCCACGCCCGCCCCGTCGGCCACGCGCAGCAGCGCACCCAGATTTTGCGGGTCTTCCACGCCATCGAGCGCCAGGATCAGCCGAGCCGGGGCCGGAGAGCCCGAGTCTGCACGGTTTGCGGCTCGGCTCGCCGCATCTCGAGCCGCATCGGGCGCGAACAAGTCCTCAATGGCCAGAAACTCCTGCGGCCGCACCAGCGCCACCACCCCCTGGTGCGCCGCCGTCTTCGCCACAACCGTCAACTGCTCCCGCGCTTCGGGCCGCACCCGCACGCCGGCTTCGCGACAGGCCGCAATCAGCCGCTCCAGCCGCTCGTCGCGCCGCTCCCGCGCCACCAGCACGTGGTCAAAGCGCCGCCGTCCCGCGCGCAACGCCTCTTCCACCGGGTGCAGCCCGTACAAAACTTCCATAAGGGATAGTTTAGAGGACTGATAGCGACGGACCGCGCCGCGCCGCCCGCGAGAGCGATCGGTTCCGGCCAGTCCACTTCGCAGCCGAGGCCCACCCTTTGCCTGCGAAAGGTTCCATCCAGTCGCTTCCCGTTACAAATCGGCTCCTCAACGAGCGCATTGGCGATCTTGCGCTTATCCACGGCCTGCAGGAGATCGTAACGCCGATGAATTGTGGGTGGGGAAACCTGTGCGCAGTTGTATTGCGCCACTCCGTTTGCTAGCTTGGCCTAGATGCCGATGTCGCAGCCGCCGCCTGTGCCTGAACAACTCATCAGGACCATTGAGACTCTCTACCGGTCGGAATCGGGCCGGGTTCTAGCCACGCTCGTGCGCCTCCTCGGAGACCTGGACCTGGCCGAAGAGTCGATGCACGAGGCCTTCGCTGCCGCTCTGGAGTCCTGGACGCTGGCTGGTATTCCGGCGAAGCCTCGCCCGTGGCTGATTTCAACGGCCCGCTTCAAGGCCATCGACGCGATGCGCCGGCGCGCGCGCTTCGATGGAGCCGAGAGAGATCTTGTTGCCTATATGGAATCTCTCAGCGGAAATGAAGAGATTCGAGATGAAGAGATTGAGGACGATCGCCTCCGACTGATTTTCACCTGCTGCCATCCCGCTCTGCCTCCGGAAGGACAGGTCGCGCTCACTCTTCGCGAAATCTGCGGCCTGACAACGGAGGAGATTGCCCGCGCATTCCTGGTTACGCCGGCAACGCTCGCCCAACGCATTGTGCGCGCCAAGGCAAAGATTCGGGAGACACCGATTCCGTACGAGGTGCCCGCGCCGCAGGAATTGCCGGAGCGGCTGGACGCGGTGCTTCAGGTCATCTACCTCGTTTTTAACGAGGGTTATTCGGCTGCGGCGGGAGCGGAGGTAACGCGGGCCGAACTGACCGGCGAGGCGATTCGATTGGGACGGCTGCTGACCGAACTCCAGCCAGAGCCGGAGGTAATTGGCCTGCTTGCCCTGATGTTGCTCCAGGAATCCCGTCGCGCCGCCAGAACCTCGCCCACCGGAGAGCTGATTCTGCTCGAAAATCAAGATCGCTCGCTCTGGAACCGGGAGCAGATCGCGGAGGGAGCGGCATTGCTCAAGAAAGCCCTGAACTCCCGCCGCTTCGGCCCTTACACACTGCAGGCTGCCATTGCCGCCGTTCATGCTCAGGCGGAATCGGTCGCTGCCACCGACTGGCGGCAGATTGTTGCGCATTACGACCAATTGGTACGAATTCAGTCTTCGCCGGTTGTGCATCTGAACCGTGCCGTGGCCATTGCCATGCTGTATGGTCCGGAGGCCGGTCTCAAGCATATCGACGCAGTGCTGGCACAGGGCGAATTGGCAAATTACTACCTGGCGCATGCAGCCCGCGCGGATATGTGCCGCAGGCTGGGCAGGACCGCTGAGGCCCGGTCCTCGTATGAGAAAGCTCTGGCGCTGACCCAACAGGAACCGGAGCGGCAGTTCCTCGAGGAGCGGATTCGGCAAGTGGTCCGCTCCCCGATCCAGCCACCCGCCTGAGCTTCGCAAACAGGTAAGTCTGTGCCCCGTCGGGGTACCCTCTGGGTCGGCGGCTTTATCGCGATGAATGGGCCGCTGGCCGGACTCTACTAAAGTTTGTAGGGAATCCGTATGTCTCGTTCCTTGGAGGGGAAGTCCTTGGAATTCCGCGTCACAAGAAGCAGGTCATGGAGTTGTGCCGTGGCCAGGATGATGGTGTCCGGCAACTTGAGCTTGGGGGTTCGATGTCTGCGGATTTCAGACGAACGCTCGGCAACTTCCATAGTGAGAGGCAAAACTATGAAAGTAGCAAGAAAGTCCCGCCGTACCTGCTCGTCGTCCAGGGTGGCGCCCGCCATGACCTCTATCCAGGTGATGATACTGATAGCAGGCATAGCGTGGCGTTCAACCTCGGCGCGTGCGGAATCTATGCCCGCCAGGTAGTCGATCAAGACATTTGTATCGAGGAGAGCTTTCCTTACTCCCATTCCTGGCGAATCCTTTCCTGGTACCTCATCCCGTCTATAGAACGTCCAGCCAGGAGCCCGAAGGCCGCTTCCCGAGCTTTCTCGATTTGTGTTTTGCGGTGTGCGGTGAGGCTCTGCGCAATGGCGCGTCGTATAAACTCGGCCCGTGAGATGGATTGAGCCTTGATGACGGAGTTGATGATGGCCAGATCGTCATCGGGAATGTCGACGAGAGTACGCATATAGACTCCTTTGCTCCCGGCACATGATATATATGTAGTATATCACCAATATTTATACGCGCGGGTTCTTGCCGTACCCTCCGACTCGATTTCAACGACTCCCCGGATTCCGGTAGCGTTGTGGTTGAAGCTGCTCCATCGGTATTGCTCGGGTGATGAGACCTTCCGAACCGCCCATCAAGATGGCGCTTAAGCCTCACTTAAGCCAGTGCTTCCAGCCCGTGCTTTTCCACGACGGCAAGTAGCTTGAGCGCCATGCCGCTCGGTCGCTTCGCGCCTGTCTCCCATTTCTCAATCGTGGATTCGCTGGTGTTGAGGTAACGCGCAAAGATCGGCTGGCTGACACCAAGACGCTGCCGCAGCTTTTTAATCTGCTGGGGTTTGAGCGGGGGAGGCGTGGCAAGACAGGAAGCGTCGAAACTCCGCATTGTCGCCTTGTCAATCGCTCCCACCTTGAACATCGACGTGGCCGAGGAGTGGATCGCCTCAAATGCATCGCTCTTGAATTTAGGCTTGGTTGCCATTGCAAATCTCCGTCCAGTGGTTCTCCCGAATCAACTGATTCAGTTGGTGTGCCGTCAGTCCTGCGTATGCCTTGACTAGCTTGCGGAAGTCAGCGAGTTCATCGTCCTCGATATTGGCCCGATCTTGCTTCGCGAACAGATACTCATAGACCCAGTAGTGACCCGCTCTCGCCAAAATGATGGAGCGGTACTGATTCTTGCGCAGTCGTTTCTTGAATACGCCGCCGCTCAGGTCGTCTACGTGCCCCAGCATCGCTTGGCGGATGGCAGAGCAAAGCTCCTCATCCGGGATGTGCGCCTTTCGAGCGGCTTTGGTAAACCAAGCTGTCTTGAAGACCCTCTCCGATTTCTCAGAGTCGCTTGCCATTGCATATAGTGTAGCACCTGGTGCAACCAATGTCCGACGGGCCACCAAAAACAGTTGAAATAATAATCGGGATAGCTGTCGATTTTCCGTCTCCCCAACGACTATAGGACAAAAGAGCGATGACCTGCGGTTCCTGAGTGAACAGGAAACGAATCATCGGAAACAAGCCAAAGAAACCAAGGAGAAAAAGTCATGCCACAATATCTGGTTTGTAACTACATGCCCGACGACTTCGACCCGTCCACCGTAACCGAAGCGATGATGGAAGAGATCCACGCGCTCAACCGCGAAATGATTGCTGCCGGCGTGAGGAAGTTCGCCTGCGGCATTGCCCCGCCCGCCCACGCAAAGACGCTGCGGGCCCAGCCCGATGGCAAGGTGCTCGTCACCGACGGTCCGTACACCGAGACCAAGGAGCACATGGGCGGATTTTGGATACTGGAATGCGCTGATATCGACGAGGCGTTGGCATGGGCGAAGAAGGGCGCCATCTCCTGCGATGTGCCCGGCGAGGTGCGCGAGCTTCTTTTCTTTCCGGCCCCGGAGAAAGCAGCGGAATAGTCTCCCGCTGCGACTTCGGAATATGCACCGTCTTGTCGATGGGATGAACTGGCTGCGGAGATGCTCAATCATGCAGACGAACTCGGAGGATTTGTAACAAGGGCACGACTTCAGTCGGGCCGCAAAAGCCTCAAAATCAATGTCGGGCTTCAGCCCCTGCTAACTTGGCGCTACCGCTAGAGCCTTTTTTCGCAGGCTCTGAAGCACCCCACGGACGAAGACCGAACATCACCCCAGCGAGCAAAGAACGCTCGCCGGGGACCCCCGGGTGTCCGCGGAAGCCCCGTAACGAGCCGGCGCGAGGCTGCGCCGCCGGCTCCCACCCGGAGTAGAAGAAGGAGCAGAATGGCAATGAAATACATCTGCTTGGGATACATCGAGCCAGGAAAATTCGAAGGCATGACCGAGAGCGAGCGAAACACAGTGCTCGACGAATGCTTTGAGCACAACGACCATCTGCGCACCAACGGACATCTTGCCGCCGAAGTAGCTCTTCAGCCTCCGGAGACCGCGGTGACCCTGTACTGGAAAGACGGCAAAGTCGCGACCACCGACGGCCCCTATGCGGAAACCAAGGAACAGGTCGGCGGCATTCAAATCCTTGAGGCGCGCGACCTCAATCACGCCATTCAGCTCGTCTCGCAGCTTCCGGGCTTTAAGTATGGACTTGGACCGATTGAGATACGGCCGGTTGCGGATTTGAACGAGATGATGAAGCAGAGCGAGCAGCGGCGGAGACAGGTCGTTGCCCCTTGAAGACGGTTCGAGCGCATTTCTCCTTAAGGTGTGAAGCGTGGGTGGCGGGTGGCCCCGGTCTCATACCGCACATTATCAAGTTGAGGGTGCCCCCGGTCCCTCGCCTTTGGGGACCGGGGAAGGGGAATCGAGCTGTCTGCGGCGTATCCACTCAGGCGGTTGCCAGCCTCTCTCGGCGGGTGGCCCCGGTCTCATACCGCGCATTATCAAGCTGAGGGTGCCCCCGGTCCCTCGCTTTTGGGGGCCGGGGAGGGGGAATCGAGCTGTCTGTCGCGCATCCACGCAGGGAGTCGGCGGGTGGCCCCGGTCTCATACCGCACATTATCAAGTTGAGGGTGCCCCCGGTCCCTCGCCTTTGGGGACCGGGGAAGGGGAATCGAGCTGTCTGCGGCGTATCCACTCAGGCAGTTGCCAGCCTCTCTCGGCGGGTGGCCCCGGTCTCATACCGCGCATTATCAAGCTGAGGGTGCCCCCGGTCCCTCGCCTTTGAGGACCGGGGAGGTGGAATCGAGCTGTCTGCGGCGCATCCACTCAGGCAATTGCCAGCCTCTTTCGCGGGCCGTCCATTCCGATTCGATTTCAATGGTTCCTTTCATGCCCGTTTGATAGTGGCGATAGCTTGACCAAAGCCACTGCTCAGGCGTGGTGACGAGGCCGCGCTTGACCGGATTCCACCCCAGCGCACAAAGTTCGCGCGCAGGGGACCCCGGATTGCGATGAATGGATCGCAACTTCTCCACGAACTTCTGGTGCGATGAGACGTTGAAATCGTAAGAATGCGCCTGCCAGAAGGGTCTTTCGCGGCTGCGCATCGAAACCGGCAGCTTGAGGGCCTGAACGGCTCTGGATAAAAGCCCGCGCCCTGGCTCATTGACCAGCAGATGCACGTGCTCCGGCATCACCACGTAACCAGCGACTGCAAAGAGATAACGCAGCCGCACGCGCTCCAAGGCATCTTCAAAAAGCTCCATCGCCGCGACCGTCGACAGGTATGGCCGACGCCGGAAACTGCTGAAGGTGAGGAAGTGAAACTCTCCCGTTTGCTGATAACGGATGCGCTCGCCTTTCATACACTGCGAGAATAACCAAACGAAAATTCTGGGCGGCGTGGCGCTTCCATCCCCGGTCCCCAAAAGCGAGGGACCGGGGGCACCCTCAGAATGGTCTGGAGATCTCACCGGGACCGGAGCCACCGAGCGTTCGCACACCGCCCGACCACCAATCAAGCCGCGGCAAAGCCAGGCCGACGCGGCGCTCTTTCACTTGATCGACTCAGTGCAGGACGGCATACTGGACTTGCCGCTTACCATGAGCCCTCCCACCAAAAGATCCTTCACTGCCACGCTCGAGCCGCTCCAGTCGGGCCTTGGCTGGGTGATCGCGCGCATTCCCTTCGATATCGCCAAGGCCTGGCCCGTGCGCCGGCGCCTGCGCGTGCGCGGCGAAATCGAGGGGTTCGCCTTTCGCTCCTCGCTGTTCGCCCATGCCGGCGGCGGCGGACACTTCCTGCTGGTGAATAGGAAGATGCAGGCCGCCGCTCATGCCAGGGCCGGCTCCAGGGTGCGCATCGCCCTGGAGCCGGACCTCGAAGAGCGCGAAGCGCCCATGCCGCCCGAGTTGGCCCGCGCGCTCAAGGAGGACCGCCTGCTGCGCAAATGGTTCGACGGCTTGAGCGAGTACATGCGCCGCACCTTCGGCGCACTGGTCGACGAGGCCAAAACCCCCGAATCGCGCAAAAAAATGGCCGGGCGCATCGCCGAGCGCCTGCTGCTCACCATGGAGGGCGAGCTCGAAACCCCGCCGATTCTCAAGGCCGCCTTCGCCCGCCAGCCGCTGGCCGAGGCCGGATGGAAGGCCATGACCCCCACCCAGCGCCGCAACTCCCTCCTGGCGATCTTCTACTACGAGTCGGCCGAGGCCCGCGGACGCCGCGCCGCCAAGGTCGTCGAACTGGCGCTGAAAGCCGCAAGAAAGCCCAACGCTGCATCAAAATAGGTGCAATTTCCCATCCGGAACATTTTCCGCTCGTCTTCCTGCCCCGCTTTATCGTCTAATGGAGGTGATGACCTTCGCATCCGCATTTCTCGCCCAGGGGTCCGCCGCAACCGTCGACGAGCAGGCGCGCAGGGAAAATCTGGCCGTCGCCCAGGGCCTCAAGCGCCAGGAAGCCGGCCTGCTCGACCAGTTGATCGTCCGCTACCAGCACCGCCTGCTGCGCTATCTGCTTTACCTCACCGGCAACCGCGAGATGGCCGAAGACCTGTTTCAGGAGGTCTGGATGCGGGTTCTGGTGCGCGGTGGGCAGTTCAACGGCCAGGCCCGCTTTGAAACCTGGCTGTTCACCATCGCCCGCAATCTGGTCATCGATCAGCGCCGCAAGCGCACCGCCTGCAGCCTCGACGAGCTCTTCGAGGCCGGCGCCGACGACGACCGCCCCATGAGCTTCGAAGTTGCCGACGGCGAGCCCTCCCCATTCCACCGCCTTTCGAATCTTGAAGACCGCGAGCGCATTGCCGCGGCGCTGCTTGAGCTCGACACCCTGCATCGCGAAGTGCTGGTGCTCCGCTTCCACGAGGAACTCTCTCTCGAAGAGATCGCCAAGGTCACGCGTGCCCCTCTTTCTACCGTAAAATCAAGACTTTACCGCGGCATGGCCATGATCCGCCCCAAGCTCGAGATGCCCGCCCCAAGCGCCTTCGGCCGCCTTGAGGAGGCGGTGTGAAGACCGTCGAGCTCCCCGCCAGAGCTTCCGCGGAGACCAACCGCGAGCTGCTCTCGTCGCTGGCCGGAAACCAGGCCGCCCGCGACCGCGCCGTGGCTTACCGCACCCGACGCGTGGTGCTGGCCTCGCTGGGCGTCATGCAGGATCAGAAAGCCGGCCGCAAGCGTTCCCGCTCCCTGGCCCTGGCTTCCATTCTGCTTGTGGTTCTCGCCATGGGCCCCTTCGTCTGGCGCGTTTCCGACGACATCATCGGCGGCGAGCACTGGGCCGATCTCGCCACCCAGGTCAGCCTCTGGATCTGCATCTTCTTTCCCGCCCTCCTGGCCGCCGCGCTGGTAGCCGGCTGGCTGCGCAGCAAGCCCTGAGCCGCCGCGCCCCGGCAAGCCTCGAATCCCGGCCCCAATCCTCTTCCCCGCCGGAAAATCGCGAAAAAATCAACTTCTCCCGCTCCTCCTCCGTCCATTCAAATAGGGATCAGCTATCATGTACCCCTCGGAAGGACCCTCCAGCGGAGGGATCGCCTATGCGTGAGCCACAGTCCATCGCCATGAACGACGACCAGCGCATGATCCCCGTCTGGTCCATCGTCGCGGCCAGCCTGGCTTTCCTCCTGGTCGAATACTATTTCTGGATCATCGCGCCCGAGCAGCGCCACCACGCCCCGCCGCCCATCGGCCTGCGCATCTATTTCAATCTCTCCTGGGGTTTGCTCGCCGCGCTCTATTTCCTCATGGTCGGCTACGTCAGCAAAGACGCACCCCGCCGCGCCATGAGCACCCGCTTCTGGATGCTGGTCTGCCTGGTCATGCCCGGCGGCATCGGCGCCGTGCTCTACTTTCTGCTCCGCCAGCCTGAAGTCTCCCGCTGCCCCGCCTGCGGAACCCACGTGCAGAGCGACTTCCACTTCTGTCCTCAGTGCAACTACCAGCTCACCGCCAACTGCGGCAACTGTTTCCGCACCGTCCGCGCGGCCGACCAGTTCTGCACCCGCTGCGGCCACGAGCTGGCCACCGACCAGACCCCCGCCCGCCTCCGCCTCCTCGGCGAATAGCCCTATGCCTCTGCCGCATTGACCCCTGCACCCCGCCCCCCTAAAATTGATCTTTCCGCCGCGATGTCCATTTCTGCTCTCATTGTCGACGATGAACAACTGGCCCGCGAAGAGCTCAAGTACCTGCTCGATTCCGTGGGCGGCGTCGATGTCGTAGCCCAGGGCGCCAACGGCATTGAGGCCGTCAACCTCATTGAGGAGCACCATCCCGACCTGGTCTTTCTCGACGTCCAGATGCCCGGCCTCGACGGGTTCGCCGTCATCCAGCGCCTGGTCGAGCGCAACCGCCTCCGCAACGGCGACCAGAACGCCGAGCCGCTCCCCCAGATCGTCTTCGCCACCGCCTACGACCAGTACGCCGTCCGCGCCTTTGACGTCAACGCCGTCGATTACCTGCTCAAGCCCTTCGACCGCGGCCGCGTCTCTGAGGCCGTGGAGCGCGCCCGCACCCGCATGGCCGGCGGCGCGCCCCCGTCACCCTCCTCCACCGGCCCGCGCCACGCCCGTCCCGCCGCCGCGCGCCCCGCCGATTCCCAACCCTCCGGTTCACAACACGCCGGCTCCCAGCCCACCCATGCGCAACCCATCGGCTCCCAACCCATCAGTTCGCAAATCGACGCTCTCCTCCGCCTGCTCCATCGCACCCACGTCGCCGAGCGCGCCGCCCAGCCCGCCAAGCTCATCGTCCAGATCCAGAGCCGCCTGCTGCTCGTCGACCAGTCCGACATCTGCTTCGCCGCCATCGACGAAGGCGTCATCCGCATCGTCACCCGCACCTTCGAGGGCCAGTCCAAATGCCGCACCCTCGAGGAATTGCTCGAGCTCCTCGACCCCGCCCACTTCTGGCGCGCGCACCGCGGCTACGTCGTCAACATCAACCACATCCGCGAAGTCGTCCCCTGGTTCAAGTCCAGCTACCAGCTCCGCATGAACGACAAGCAGCAAACCGAAATCCCCGTAAGCCGAGCCCAAACCAAACGCCTCCGCGAGCTCTTCAACCTCTAGCCCGCACGCAGGTCTCGGAGGGAGGCGGAGGGTTCAACCCCCGCACAAGACCTCCGAATCTTGCGTTTTCCGGAGAGAGCAGGGGCCTTCAAACCTCTGAATCCTGCGGTCCCCGGAGGAAGCAGGGGCCTTCAAACCTCTGAATCCTGCGGCCCCGGAGGAAGCAGGGGCCTTCAAGCCTCTGAATCCTGCGGCCCCGGAGGAAGCAGGGGCCTTCAAACCTCTGAATCCTGCGGCCCCGGAGGGAGCAGGGGCCTTCAGGCCCCTGAATACAGCGGCTCAATCGGCGGCCTTTAGGCCCGGGCCTTATTTGCCCACAAGATGAAGAGGCATCGGGTCCAACGAGCCATGCGTAGCGGAACTGAAAGGACACGCTTCCGGCGTCGCCACAAGCCCACGCCGCACCGGGTTCTCCTCGATATACCGCACGCAGTTCAAGAACTTCGCTTCGCTCATGATCTGGCTCTCGTTGAAACTCCGCATCCACACGTCCAGCTTGCTTTTCAAGCGGAAGGAGAAACCGCCCTTGATGTATTGCACGGCCTTTTCAAGGGAGACATCGGGAGCAGGCGTAATCAGGGCATGGAAATGGTCAGGCATGATGACGAACGCGTGCAGGAGGAATCTCCTCTGACTGCGATAGTCGAGGATAGTTCGCTCCAGCAATTCCGCCGTGGCCGTAACCTGAAAAAGGCTGCGCCGTTGCGCTGTCACAGCGGTAACCAGATAGGTCCGAGTTTCCTGTGGCGCGAGCCGCACTTCGGTAGCATAGACGAAAAGCCGGTGGCTAAAGCCATCTTCATCGCAAGCTTGCGTCCAGGGGCCTGAAGGCTCCAGAATCTTGCGGCTTCCGGAGAGAGCAGGGGCCTTCAGACCCCTGAATACAGCGGCTCACTCTGCGGCCTTTAGGCTTCCGGAGGGAGCAGGGGCCTTCAAACCTCTGGATCCCGCGGCTTCCGGAGGGAGCAGGGGCCTTCAAACCTCTGGATCCCGCGGTTCCCGGAGGGAGCAAGGGCCTTCAAACCTCTGAATCCTGCGGTCCCCGGAGGGAGCAGGGGCCTTCAAACCTCTGGATCCTGCGGTCCCCGGAGGGAGCAGGGGCCTTCAAACCTCTGAATCCTGCGGTCCCCGGAGGGAGCAGGGGCCTTCAAACCTCTGAATCCTGCGGTCCCCGGAGGGAGCAGGGGCCTTCAAACCTCTGGATCCTGCGGTCCCCGGAGGGAGCAGGGGCCTTCAGGCCCCTGAATGCAGAAGCACAATGGAAGGCCTTTAGGCCCGGGCCGTATTCTCTCGCAGGTGGCAAGGCATTGGGTCCAACGGGCCGCGCGAAGCGGAGCTGAAGGGACGGGCTACGTCGTCAACATCAACCACATCCGCGAAGTCGTCCCCTGGTTCAAATCCAGCTACCAGCTCCACAGGAACGACAAGCACGGCACCGAAATCCCCGTTAGCCGCGCCCCAACCAAGCGCCTCCGCGAGCTGTTCAACCTCTAGCCCGCACACTCCCGCAAGCTGACCTAACGGCCGCTCCTGCCCCAATCAGCTTTGCCCTATCTCTGGCTCAACACAACGGCACGCGCCGGGACCGATCCGCAGCTCCTGCAGCGAGGTTCCAACGTAGACACGGGGCTGACACTCAAGCTTCTCGTTAATGCTGTGAATATTCGCCTTTTATTTGCCTTTTGCACTATTGTCGGTTAGACTCTTACAAAGGCAAACTAGTGTCCCGTCCCATATAATTATTGACAATATCGTCAATTCGTGATTCAATGGGAGGCATGTTTGTTGCTGCCGCCGCTTTGACCATCGACCAAGGGCAGAGACATCAGTTGGAATCCCTGCTGCGGACCGGGGCTACGCCGCAGAAGATTGTTCGCAGGTGTCAGGTCATCTTGTTGGCCAGCCAAGGCGTGGCGAATCATGCGATTGCTCAGCAAACTGGTTTGTCGCGACCGACCGTGCTGGCCACGCGGGCTGCATTTGCCAAGTGCGGCACGGCTGGTATTTGCGCGCCTCAGAAGCGCCAGCGGTCACGCCGCATCCTGACTCCGGAACTGGAGCAGAGGATTCTGGATACCACCCTGAAGACCAGGCCAACTGGGGCCACCCACTGGAGCGCCCGCGTGCTGGGCGCCAAGTTGGGCGTTTCCCGCATGATGGTGCAGCGTGTCTGGCAACGCTACGACGTGCAGCCGCACCGCCTGGAGAAGTTCAAAATCTCCAATGACCCGAAGTTTGAAGACAAGGTGCGGGACGTTGTCGGCCTTTATCTCGACCCGCCGGATCGCGCTCTGGTGCTTTGCGTCGATGAAAAGAGCCAGATTCAGGCCCTGGACCGAACCGCTCCGATCCTGCCTTTGCGGCCGGGACTGCCGGAACGCCAGACACATGACTACATACGGCACGGGACCACGACCTTGTTTGCCGCCTTCAATATCCTCAATGGCAAGGTCATCGGCAGTTGCCTGCCTCGCCATCGCGGCAAGGAATTCATCCGCTTCCTGAATCAACTGGAAAATGAAGTCCCTGCGGAGCTCGACATCCACCTCATTCTCGACAACTACAGCACCCACAAGGGCGCCGAAGTCCAGCGTTGGCTCAAGCCCCAAAAACGCCGCCGCTTCCACTTCCACTTCACGCCCACCAGCAGCTCATGGCTCAATCAAGTGGAAAGGTGGTTCGGACTCATCACTGACAAAATGATCCGGCGCGGCACCTTCCATTCCGTGGAGGAACTGGAACGCGCCATCTATGCATGGCTTACGACCTGGAACGACACGCCCAAGGCATTCGTCTGGAAGGCTACCGCAGACGTTATCTTCGACAAGGTTCGCCGCTGTAAAGAATTAGCCGGGACGGTACACTAGGATGGAGCGAACCACTTGCGAGGTTTTCTCAGAGATTTCCACGGAAGTAGTGCAAGAAGAGACACTTGCCGAAAGGGCCTACCTGCCCCAATATGGGGGTTGGCGCGATCCGACCACGGTCGGACGGCCTGGAGAAAATCGGATGGGATTTCCGTGGGACGAATGGGCGCCTGGGGTGCTAAACAAGCCTCAGATGGGAAAGCTGCTGGAGGGAGGGTATATCACCCACGCCGGCCCCGCACCCAAACTCGGCCACTCATCCATGGACCTCTCGCTGGCGGACGAGGCATACGAGATGCTGGAGGGCTCCGTAAAACCATCACAAAGCCCCTACGATTGGTTCGTTACGAATATTGGACTCGCTAAAAGACTTCCCAAATCCACTGACGGCATCTATGAACTTGAACGGCAAGGGACCCCGCCCGACCGCGGCCGGACGCACCGCGTCTCCCAGCCATTGCAGAACATTTCCCTCGATGAGCGCATAATCACCGCAGGACAGCCACATCCCGAAGCCGCCCGACCCGAACGAGAAACCGAGACCCCCACCCCCTCCCCCCTCAAAATGGCCCATTCTGGATATAACTTAGTTATAATCAATAGTTTACTGAACAGGAGACCCTGCAAATCTCGTTAATTCTCTGCACGAACCGTACAAAACCCGAAGTCTCGCTGCGCGCAAAGCGCGCCGCCGGACAGAGAGGATTGGCTGGGGGCAACGGTTGTCAGGGTTGAAACCCTGACCTGCCTCGATGTGCGGCCATTCGAAAGGCCTTACACCGGATCAGGAATTGGTGTAGGGCGAGTTGATGCTCTCAAGTGCCGTTTTCCTCAAGAAAACGGCGCCTCGCACTTTGCCGAATACCCCACGTGAATTCCTAATCCGGTTTAGTCGTACCGCTCAAACACGATCTGCTTGCGGTGCCAGCCGTAGCCGGTCAGCATCTCGCGCACGCTGGAGACCATGAAGTTGAGCCCGCAGATATAGGCATAGATATCGAACTTCAGCTCGGCCGGCGGAATGGCCGGATCGACGGGCGGCGCGGGCAGCGGCAGGCCCAGCCGGCAAGCCCGCTCCTCGATGATCCGCGCTATATGCACCTGCACGTGGCCGCGCAGTCCGGTCCAGCTATCCAGCGCGCGGCTCAGCGTGGGCAGGTAGTGGAAGTTCGGCACGCGCCGTTCCAGCGCCTCGAACTCCTCCTGGTAATAGATATCGGTTTCGTGGCGCGTGCCGTAAACCAGCCAGATCTCTTTGCCGTTGCTGCGGTCCGGTCCGCCTTCCGGAAACACCCACTGCGCATAGGCGCGCATGGGCGCAACCCCGGTGCCGGTGGCGATCAGGATCGAGTCGGTGATGGGCTCATGCAGCACAAAGTGCCCGTGCGGCCCATGGATCTGCACCGTCCCGCCCGGAGGCAGATCGGTGAGATCGGCCAGATGATTCGAGAAAAAGCCGTTCTCCACGCGGTTCACGCACAGGTCGAAGCGGTTGGCCACGGGCGCCGAGGCAATCGAGTAGGCGCGCGTCTGCTGCTTGCCGTTGGGGTCCGGCGCTACCGCGGAGACGAACTGGCCGGAGGTAAACGGGAAGCTCTCCTGCCCATCGAGCACGAAGTCGAAGTGGTAGCACTGTGCGACTTCGGAGATGCAGATTTTACGGGCAAGACGCGCGGTATAAAGCTCACGTGCCAAGTCTGTCCTCGCTTGAGAGGGAGTTTCGCGGCCGCTCGGGAGGCGAAATCCGCTCCGGCCGGCCTGTGGAGATTATAAGTTGCCTGGGTGGAGAGGCGCCACGCAGCGCCAACATGCGGAACGCGCGCGTCCTACTTCGGGAGCGATGCCGCGCCCTCGCCCCGAGCCGGTCGAGTTATCCCGGATACGCCCCGGTTATATAGCCCTCCAGCGCCTGGATGGTGTGCGCCTGGCCGGAGATGACCCACTTCACCAGGTCGCCGATCGAGATCACGCCCACCACCGCGTCGCCCCGCAGCACCGGCAGATGCCGGAAATGATGTTCGGTCATCATGGTCATGCAATCGTCCACCGTTTGCTCCGGGGTGACGAACAGCACCGGGCTGGTCATGATTTCGTGAACCCGCGTCTCCTTCGAGTGATGGCCCAGCAGCACGCCTTTGCGCGCGTAGTCGCGCTCGGAGAGAATGCCCACCAGCCGGCTGTTCGACAAAACCAGCAGCGCGCCGACATCGTATGCGGCCATCATTTCGATGGCCTCGTAGACCGACTGCTCGGGCGCAATGGACAGAATCTTCCTTTCTCCCTTGCCCTTCAGCACCAATCCGATTGTGTCGGTAATGTTCATCGCACCCTCCTGGTTCCTGGCAGCCGCTTGGTGCGCGCACACGGCTCCCGGCGGCCGCGCCCTCGCGGAACAGCAGTATATATCCATCCGCATTCGCCCGTCTTTCCCGAATTGCGCGTTCCTGCGGGGTCGCGCGGCAAGAGCCGGTTGCGGGATCGGCGCCGGAACCGCCCCATCGCCCGGCAAGCGGGTCCGGGAAGCCGGAGCGCAAGGGCAGCACCGGCAAGTGGAAAAGGCGGCCGTCCGCTCCGGAGCTGGAGCCAAGCGCGCACCTGCGACCTTGCCCAAGCCACCCGCCCTAGACCGGCAAAACCCGGGCTTGGAAAAGCACCAAAGCTGCTTTACGATTGCAGCCATGCCCCCGAAATCGAAGCGAGCGTCTTCCTCGAATGCGACAGGCGTCTGGACAGCTGTAATCGGCGCCGCCGCGGTGATCATTGCCGCCGCGATTCCTGTGTATCGCTGGTCCGCGCCAAGCGAAAAAACTCTCACATTTTCGGGCATCGTAAGAGGAGCCGATCAGAACGGAGGCGACCGGGCAATCGCTGACGCAAGAGTTACGGTTTCAGTAGGCCAAGGCTCGGCGCGCGTCACCAGCACCCATACCAGCGGCGACTTTTCCGTGGAACTACCCGCGGAGGCACGGAACGCGACTCTAACCGTCGAAGCAACCGGTTTCAAGACTGAGACCCGCGACCTTGATCCGCATCAGACTCGTCCGGAAGAAATCCTCCTGCAACCCGTTGTTGCCACGCAGGCGCAGGACAAATCCGGCGCAATTACCACCGGCAACATCACCAATTCAGGCGGCGGGACAGTAGCGGTTGGAAACGGCATCAAAGTGGGGGCTAAGCCTTGACGAATCCGTTTTTGAGCTTCGCGCTGTGCGGCTTGCACGCTGCATTGCTGCTTCAGGCACCTCCTTCAACGCAAGGGATTCCATCGCAAAAGACAGGAGACATTCATAACAACGATCACGGCACGATTGCCATTGGAAACAATATACGAATCAATTTAGCTCCGTCGGGGCCGATTCATCAGCAAAGGGACGTCCGATCGGAAGCGCTTGATTCGGCCCTCAAGCCGCTGCGTGACGTAATCGCCTTCGATTCCATTGCCGATTTTGACAAGCCCGAGGACGTCAACAGCTTTCGAACGGATCGGGAGGTGATCTACACCGCGGATCAGCTCGCCGTGCGCGATTCGATTCTAAGCGGGCTCAAACGGTACGCCCAGACTCTGGTGGACGTTTACCAGAATAACTCTACCTATTTTCTCGACGATGAAGTAGCGGGCGCCAATCTGCTCGATGAGTTCCGGCTCAGTCCGGACGGCCTTAACGAATTGTTCCCCACCGCGACGACCACGACAGCTGCGACGGCCACGACAACTACGACGACTGCGAGCACTGTGAAACCCGCAGGCAGCGCGCTATCGAACGGAATCGTGAATCTGGCGCAGTACCTGGCCGCTCACAAGTCCAGGGCCGGATTACCGCAAACTGTGTTGAGAATGGATCCGGTAATTCAGAACCTCTGCGACTTTTTTGTGGCTGAACTTGATGTGGTCACGGAGCAGGCCCACATTGATTTCAACAAGGAGCTGGACCTGGAAACAATTTTCATTCGAGAGGACCGGCAACTCAACCCAATTGAGCGCCGACAGGAGCTTAGGACCCTGCGCCAAATGGTGGACACGATGCGGGACACCGAGGACGCTCTTTCGGACTTACGGCGAACGCTGTTCCGGTTTGCTCTGGCTCACCATGCCTTGGCGACCCGCATGCAGACTGACCGGGCATTTTTCCAAAGCGGCATTATCGAGCTCCTTGCAGCAAGCTCAAGCCTTTAATCCACGCGCATTTTCTTGAGGTGGTGCTTCGGGTCCGACACTGGCCCGACCCACCGTGTCAGAGAGCAGCATGGCCGCAAGCAAGCAACGTGAGGCTGTTTTATACGTTGCAAATTCACGACCGACGGCAAACAACCGGCGGATGAGAACGCCCGCAAGCCATTGATTCGATGGTGGGCCCGGAGGGATTTGAACCCCCAACCAAGGGATTATGAGTCCCCTGCTCTAACCGTTGAGCTACAGGCCCTTCAATGACTTACGGCAGCCGCTTCCGATTTGTGGCGGCTTCCTCCGAGAGTGGAACGGACGCTCGACCCTGAGTAAGCCCCATTGGCTCCTTAGCGTTCTTGCGCCGCGGAATTGGGGCCTCCGAATGCGCGCTCCAGCGACGCGAATCTCTTCTTTGGACGCGCCGGTCAATTTCCTTTCCTTATTCTAGTGGATGGTTGTTTGGAATCTGAGCACGGGGCGGCCGTTTTCGGTGGCTATCCGGCTCGCGAGCCTGCAAGACTTGAACTGGGGTCCGGGCCCGGCTTCGCCGGCCTTCAACAGTGGAACGCACGAACACACAACGTAAAATGAATTAAACGAACCTATTCCGCAATCACACTAACGATCGACTGAAACACTGCCGAGGAGCCGAACTCTTGCCGCAAACCTTTTCGCCCATCGCCGCGCAAATCCCTGTGGCTGTCGCCGCCCAAGCCGCTTCGCCCCTCCCGGCGCCGAACCCGTTGCGCGGCGCCCTGCTGCTGGCCGCTCTTTCTACCGCCATCACCTTCCTCATCCACTTTTTCAGCTCCCTCTGGGGCAGCCATCTCGGTTATGGCTTTTTCCGCGATGAACTCTACTTTCTGGTCTGCGGCCGTCATCTCGCCTGGGGTTACGTCGATCAGCCTCCACTCGTCGCTCTCCAGGCTCGCATCGCGGAGTCGCTTTTTGGCCTCTCGCCCACCGGCATTCGCACCCTCAGCTTTCTGGCCGGCGGCGTCACCGTCGCTCTCACTGGACTGCTCACCTGGCAATTCGGAGGCGGCCGCAGGGCGCAAATCCTGGCCATGATCGCAGTCCTCACCGCTCCCGTCTTCCTGGCCACTTCCAACTTCCTCTCCATGAATTCCTTCGAGCCCTGCTTCTGGATGGGCGCACTGCTGGTCGTCCTTCGCCTGGCCGATGGCTCCGCCGGCCCCCGCGCCTGGCTTCTCTTCGGACTGATCGCCGGCCTGGGCATTGAAAACAAGCACTCCACCGTCTTCTTCCTCCTGGCGCTTCTCTTCGGCCTGATCCTCAGCCCACAGCGCCGCATCCTGTTCACCAGGGGCTGCGCCGCCGGCGTCGCCGTCCTCATCCTGCTCGCCCTCCCCAACTTTCTGTGGCAATGGGCGAATCACTTCCCTACGTACGAGTTCCTCAACGGCGTGACCCACTCTGACAAGAACATCAAACTTCCGCCGCTGGGCTTCCTCATCGAGCAGGCCAACCTGCTGCTCCTGACCAGTTCTCCATTGTGGATCGGCGGTCTCGCCTGGCTCGCCTTTGCCCGCCGGGCCCGCGCCTGGCGCTTCGTAGCGTTCACGTATCTGCTCTTCCTGGCCACGATGATGGCCATGCACGCCAAGGACTACTACGTCTCGCCCATCTACCCGGTCCTATTCGCCGCCGGAGCCGTGGCCCTTTCGCAGCTCACCCCACGCGCCTGGCCGTCCAACCTCTACAGCGCGATCCTCGCCGGCTCTCTTTGCGCCGTTTCCGCTCTCATCGCGCTCACCATTCTGCCGCCGCAGGAGTACGTCGCCTACACTTCTCACTTTGGACTCATCAAAAGGGCGCAGTCGGAGAAGTTCACCAGCCCGCTGCCCCAGGTCTTCTCCGATCGCTTTGGCTGGCCGCAGATGGTCGCCGGGTTCGCCGCCCGTTACAACGCGCTGCCGCCCGACGTTCGCGCGCACACCGCCATCTTCTGCGGCAACTACGGCGAAGCCAGCGCGGTGAATATTCTCGGCCCCCGATACGGACTCCCCACTGCCATCAGCGGCCATCAAAATTACTTCTACTGGGGCTGGCACGGTTACACCGGCGATTCGGTTCTGACCCTCGGCCGCGATGCTCGCGACTACGCCGACGACTACGCCGAGGTGATCGACCTAGGCCCCTTCGACGCTCCCTGGATCATGGACCACGAGCATTTGCGCTACTTCTGGCTGCGCCACCGCAAGCGCACCTTCGCCGAGGACTGGCCCAAGCTCAAGTATTGGTACTGATTGCTGGAGCTTTCCGCGCACGGAAGCCGCAATGCAGGAGCAGCAGCGCAATGAAAAACTATGTTTTGCCGCCCATGCGCGCCAGTCGCGGCACACCGATGAGGGTGACGGCGAAGAGAAAGATGGATGCGGCAATGAACTCCATGCGGCCGTGGCGCAGATCTTCAAACAGCAGCTTGGCCGCCACAAAGGCCAGTGCGCCGTAGGCAAGCCGCGTCATTTCCAACCGGCGCCATCGCGAGCCGCCGAAGGCCAGCACCAGCGCGATTGCGCAAAGGGTGAGAGTGCGAACCAGCGCCACATGGAAGACATCGGGCGTGAAGAAAAGCGCGGCCAGGCGCAGAATCGCCCGAATCAGCAGGGCCGCTACGGAGCAGACCGCGACCAGCGCGGGAACAAAGTGTAGAACCTGTTGCTTCCAGGTCTCGCCGGCGCGCTCGTTGCCGGCCGCGTAGCAGAACACGGCCAAGGCGGAGACCGCGAAGAGGCTCCACGCCGGCTTGCCCTGCGGCGATCCAACCAGTGCGCTCGAAACAAACACCGGCAGTCCGGATGCCAAACCTGCCGCCGCCAGGAAAGTCACGCCGTGAAAATCCAGCGCGATCCATTGCTGGCGGACGCCAAGAACGATGGCCGCCAGCGCCGCCAGACCCAGGCAGGCCGCCGCCCAATCGGACGGCAGGCTGCGCAGAACGCCGGCCAGAAAGAGTGCCGCGCCCCACGTGGCAAAGACGCGGAAATTTCGTGGTTCCGCGGCCTTGCGAAAGAGTACAAAGGCTGCCGTGTAACAGGCGGCCGCAAGCACCAGGCAGGCAACGTCCAGAATCGCCGCGCCGGTGCCCGGTTCGAATAAAAGCAGTCCGGCGGCGGCCAGCACGAAGCCGATCATCGCCTGCACCGTCTCGAAGGCCGCCATCTTCTGCCGCAGCATGACGGTCTTGAAAGCGATTCCGGCCGCGTTGATGAGGAAGAGCACGCAGCCCGGCGCGAGCAGCGCCGCAATGCCCAGCAGCGGGTAATCGGTACGGGAACCTTGCGGGCTGGCGTAGATAAAGAGAAGGGTCCAGATCGCAGCATCGGTCACCGCCTCCACCAGCGGCCGGATGAGACGGCCGCGATCGTGCGCCGCGGCGTACTCGCAGACCAGGACCATCACAAGCAGTGCGGCTATGAACGGGATGGCCTCATGAGTAACGATCGATAAGGCGAGCGCGGTGAGGGCGGCTGCGCAATGAGCCACCCAGAAGACGGGCGCCCGATCGCCCTCCCAGGCAACAACCGCTGCCGTCGCTGTATACCCGGCCAGCACTCCGGCGGCCACGAGCGGCGGCAGTGCATGGAAGCGGAGAGTCAGCTCCCACATCATGGGCGCCAGAATCAGCGCAGAAATTCCCGCGTAGATTGCGCGCGCAAACGGCGCCAGTGCCCTCGCTCTCGCCGCCCATACGAGCCAGGCAACGGCATAGACGATCGCGATAGCCGCAATCGCCTGCCGGGGTACCAAAGTGTGCTCCGCGACCGCGCGCAACACATAGGCGCCGGCGATGCCGAACATACCCTTGCCCAGCACTGCAAACACCCGGCTCGTCTGTTCCGTGGCGGACTCTTCGGCGGCTTGCGGCGCAGCCGGGGCTATGGGAAGTTGCGCAGCGGAAAGTTGCTCGGCCGGCGCCGCCTCCGCCGCGGCCGGGTGCTCCAAGTCAAAGACTCGCTTCTCCAACGCTTCCACGCGAGAGGAGAGCAGGCCCAGATCTTCGAGAAGATCGTTCATAGTCTCCACCCGATCGGCAGAACGCTGCCGAAGAACGCTTAGTCCGCGGCCACGCCCTCCGCCGCATGCTCGTCAGGCCAGGGAGGCAACAGCTTGACGAGGATCCACAGAAAGCCCAGTGGGAGAAGAGTCAGCGCGATCGCAACCAGCAATCCCTCGCGCGTCACCAGGGTCATCTTGTAGGTGGTGTAGCCGAGAAAACTCTTGCTGAACAGCTGGCCGCCGATCACCACGTTCCAGCGCATGGCGAAGACGCCGATCAACGTCAGGCAGCCGGCCACGGAGTAGATGAGCTTGCGCGAAATCTCCTCGAGCTTCACCACCTGGGTGATTGCCAGCAGGATCAAAGGAGCCAGCGTGCCCAGAAATATCTGCACCACGATTTGCGAGAAATAAAGCTTGGTGTGCACCATGAAGTTCAGGCTGCGGAACGATTCGTCGGCCTCGTAAATGCGGTGAATCAGGTCCAGCATCTCCAGGCTGAAATCGATAATGAAGGTGTAGAAGAGATACATCGCGATGGTGTCCACGCAGCGCATGTCGATCTTTTTGCCGCGCAGCCGCGTGACCGCCATATACACCACCATGACGCAGGCAATGCCCGACACCATGGCCGAAAAAATGAACACCACCGGCATCAGAGGCGACGACCACCAGGGGTTCGCCTTGATTGAACCGAAGATGAAGCCCACGTAGCCGTGCAGCAGAAAAGCGGATGGAATGCCGACCAGCGTGACCACCCAGCCCACCCGCTCGTCGATGTGCAGCGAGCGTGGACTGACGTTGCTCGAGCCGAGCGTCATGATCTTGTAAATCAGGCGGAGCAGGCCTGTGCTCTTGTGCGAAAGCAAAACGATGTCGCGCCGGTAATCGAGCCATATCTCGAAGGTCAGAACGGCCATCAAATACCACAGATACACATAGCCGAACATCGCCATAGCCGAGGTGCTGTGCGGGGTAAAGTACATCTCCGGTGAGCGGAACGGATGGCCAAGGTGCAATACCAGCGGCAGCGGCGCAACCAGCAGAAAGGCCAGGGCCGTCAGCAGCGCCAGCCGGTACGTGGGCTTTACCGCCTCCACGCGGAAGACACGCTCCAGCGACGCCAGGATGAATGCCCCCGCCACCAATCCCGTGATGTAGGGATACAAAACGATCAGCACGCTCCAGTAGAGAGTGACCTCGTTTGGATACATGTAGCCTTCAACGCCGCTCATAATCTCTCACCCGTCTCCTGAATACACTCCGTCATCTCGTCCGCCCCCTACCGCACCGAGCCGTCCATGCCGTAGTAGAATGCCTTCGCGCCTGTGGCCATCTGCGGCTTCAACACCTCCACGCTATGCGTCTTCAAAAATTCGTGGATCGGATCGCTCGGATTCTTGAGGTCCACGAGCTGGCGCGCCCCGGTGGGGCAGGCCTCGCAACACGCCGTCGTCAGTCCCTTCGTAATCCGGTGGTAGCAGAGCGTGCATTTGTCCGCGACCTTCTTCTCGGGATGAATGTAGCGGCAGCCATACGGGCAGGCCTGCACACAATAGGCGCAGCCCAGGCAGTACTTCGGGTCGATCAGGACAACGCCATCCGGGCTGATGAAGGTCGCGCCCACCGGGCACACCTGCGTGCAGGGCGAATCGGCGCAGTGGTTGCACATCTTCGGAACGAAGAAATACCGTCCCTCATCTTCTTTGGCGAAGGGAAACCCTTCCTTGCCGCCGTCGGGCGAGATCACCTCGGGATTTTCGAGATGCCAGTCTGTCCTGTGATAGCGCTCCACCCAGGTGCGGAAAAATCCGTCGGGCACATCGTTCTCCGTCTGGCAGGCGCGCACGCAATTGCCGCAGCCAATGCACTTGGGAATATCGATCAACATGCCCCACCAATGCTCGCTCATCGTGTAATTGGGCGAGGCTTCCGGGGTTCCGGCCAGCACCGACTTCCATGCAACGGCCGCCGCGGGCAACAAAATGAGTATCTGACGCCGGGAAATGTTCATTTCGACCCTCCTGCTTCCACCGCCGGGCTGTGCGGTTGATGGCAGGTTTCGCACGGCACGCCGCTGGCGTGATCCACGGACACCACCTGCGGGAAGTCCTTGGGCCGGGCCGCGCTGGCCTCGTGGCAGCGGACGCACAACACGGCGGTGTCCAGCTTGGGCGGCATCACGTTCGCGGGATCGTCGGCATGGCTGGCCAGCGCTCCGTGGCACGCCTCGCAGTTCACCTGCGCATGTTTGCCTTTCTCCTTCACGGCCAGCACGTCCACGTGGCAGGCTTCGCAGGTCTGGTGGCCGGCAAAGCGAATCGGACGCGCGGCCAGCTCGCCGATGGACGCTCCGCGATAGTGGCCGTATTGCCCAAAGCTCTTCGGGACTACGTGGCTGCGTATCACCAGAAACAGGAGAAACAGGAACACGAAGATCCCCGCAAATCGAAGCAGATGTTCAGAATCTTTGAAGACCCTCATCCGGCCCACTCTCCCCGGCGCCGCCGGCAGAACCTTCGGAATACCCGCCCAATGTGATCCAGATCATTCATGGACCGTAAGCGTAGGCCGAATGATATGCCACCGGATGTGAGCAGGATCACATGCCGTTGTGATGCGGAAAATGCTTCCCACCGGTGCGGGATCGATTTGAGGCCGACACCTCCCCAGCCCGCAAGCCTCGATGCCTGCGATATACTCGTATCCAAAATCCTGACCGTGGCGCAAGCCTCTGGCCGCTCGCGCCTCCGGATACAAAATGACCTCAGCGGTCGCCCGATTTCGATGACCCGAGTGCAGTCCGCCGTTGCGAGGAAATGTTCGTGGCGCCCATTCTTCTCTGGCTGATCGTGTTTCTTTGCCTGGTGATCTCGGCGCTCAAGTACCTCATGGGCCTCATCCTGAGGGTCTCTTTTCCCGGCGCACGGATTCGCAAGGACTACAGCTGGAAGCCGACGGTGAGCGTTCTGATGCCCTGCTACAACGAGGGAAGGACGGTCTACCAGACCATTGAAAGCATCAGCCGCAGCAACTATCCCGGCGGCAAGTTTGAAGTGATCGCGCAGGACGACTGCTCGGTGGACGACAGCTACCAGTGGATGCTTAAGGCGCAGCGCGACTTCACCAACATTCCCATCCGCGTAGGGCGCAACGAATTCAACTGCGGAAAGGCGCGCACCGTTTGCAACGCCCTGGAGCATTCGACGGCTGAAATCATCATCTCCATCGATTCGGATTGCATCTTCCATCCCGACGCCATTCGCGAGCTAACCGCCTGCTTCGCCGAGCCGGGCATCGGCTCGGTGGGAGGCAGGGTGGGCGTGAGCAACCCCAACGACGGCGTCATCACCGCCATCCAGACCATCGTTTACTACGCCGCCTTCGAGCTTTACAAGGCGCCCGAGAACTGGACGCGCAGCGTTTGCTGCATCAGCGGATGCCTGTTCGCGATTCGCCGCCAATTGCTGCTGGAGATCGAGCCGGCCATCCGCGCCCGCCACTGGTTCGGTATTCCCGTCAACCAGGGCGAAGACCGCTTCCTGACCCATCAGACGCTGCTGCGCGGCTACGGAACCTACATCAACAACGACGCCCTTTGCTGGACTACGGTGCCGACCACGCTCTCGGTCCTCTTCAAGCAGCAGTTGCGCTGGCGGCGCAGCATCGTGCGTGACTTCTTCTTTACCCTGCGCCACCTGCCGCAGCACGTCTTCAAGCTGCACCCCAACACGGTTCTCACCCTGGTGCT
The DNA here is from genome assembly GCA_963770555.1 of uncultured Acidobacteriaceae bacterium. Lineage (GTDB taxonomy): Bacteria > Acidobacteriota > Terriglobia > Terriglobales > Acidobacteriaceae > Telmatobacter. Next base: position 217,375 of record CAVYQC010000004.1, on the reverse strand, counting down.
TACGCCGCTGGGTGCGGTGATTGCGTTTCTGGTGGCGGTCACCATGCTCACCTCCGATCCGGTAGCCTGGGCCGGGCCCGCGCCGCTGGTCACCTATCTCGGCATCGCCGCCGTGCTCAGTTGGGCGATCAAGAAATACAGCGCCAGGGAGTCGCTCCAGCATCCGCTGGCGTTTGGCGCCTATATTGCCTGGTCGCTCGCCAGTTCTCTGTTCATTACGCCGCTCGCGTTGTGCACCATGGACTCCGCCGACTGGGGCACGCGCACAAAAGAGCAATGGGAGGAGCCTCTTGGCCACGCCAGCACTTGAACCAACGCCTCCGCCGGCCGGGCCCGCCGCCGGGGAACGCCATGTGCCGCCGGCCGCGCCGCAAGCGCGTGCGCCCCGGCAATCGCTGGCCCACAAATCGGTCATCGCCATCTACCGCGTCATTGCCATCGCGGTGCTTTACGCGGTGCTCATCGGCGTTCTCTGCTATGCCTTCGTCATGGGCTTCTATGCCATCAACAGGAACTGGGCCGCGCCCGTGATTCTTTCCGCATCGGACGAAAAGAGCCTCGACTTCATGCAGAAGCTGGTGGTCAGCCGGCAAAGCATCGAAGACCTGAAGGTGGATATCCTTCGCCAGCAAAACACCCTTGCGGAAATGGCCAAAGAACGGGCCGCGCTGTTTGCGCTCGATCCAGAAATCGGGTCGGCGATTGCGCGCGAGCGCACCCACGATCAGCTCACCGGACCGCAACTGGCCGCGCTGGACAAGCAAAAGCAGGCCGACAACCGCAAGACCCAGGGCCTCATCGCACAGATCCATCAGCTCGAAGCCAGCACCCAGAGCGACCTTGCCTCCGGGCTCATCACCAAGGGAGACGCCGCCACGCAACTGGCCGCGCTCAACCAGGCCGAAGGCGCCTATACCGACAGCGAAATCGCCGAGGTTCTGCTTTCCGACACCGTCCTCGACAAGACCACGGTCGGCACCAGGTCTCTCGACGCGCTCGAGAAGCAGTCCGAGCTGCGCTCCGATCTTGCCCAGCTCGATGTCACCCTCAGCGTCGCCGAGAAGCAGTTGACGGAAGACAACCGCCAAGTCGACCGCCTGCGCGACGCCATCACCGTTGCCAAGCAGAGCCCCTACTACCTCAATGCCAACGGCGACCAGCGGCTCTACTTCGCCTTCGTCCCCTACGACAACCAGGCCTATGCCGCCGTGGGCGCGCCCATCTACGACTGTTACCTCAATATGGTTCTTTGCAGGAAGGTGGGCAGCGTGAAGCAGATCTTTCAGGGTGAGCAAGTGATCAGCCATCCCATCTTCAAGACCCAGCTGCGCGGGCTCACCATCCTGATGAACCTGTCGCACCCCGAGTCGGCAAAATCGCAGACTGTTTTCCTGGGCCGCAAACCGCTCCTGTTCTGAATTTCCGGTCGTTGCTGTCCTGCGGATCTTGGGTATCCCAGGTCCCGATTTCGGGACCTGGGATACCACATACCTCAATCGACCTACACGAAATGAAGCCGTTAAAGAACGAATGCCTGTGAGTAGCCCCAAGCCTCCTCAACTCAGCCTTCGATTTTAGGGAGCACCATCATGTTCAGGCGCAATGCAAATCTTGCCCTTCCCATCTTCCTGCTGCTCACGGCGTCAGCCGCCGCGGCTGCGCAAACGATCGAGGCCGACGAGCAGGCCTACTGTACTTACCTGGACGAGCAGGCCCGGGCGCAAAGCGACTTCCTGCGCTCGCCCGACGTTCTGGCCGGGTTCACGCAGCCCAATACCGGCCTGCCCACGCAACTGGTGGCCGGCGCTTCGCTGAGCCTTTCCAACCTGAAAAAGGCCGGGATCACGCTCGATGCCGCGCGCAAGAACTGCGAGCTTTACAAAGCCTCCACCGGTGTCCAGATGTCTCTGCAATATTCGTTGCCCGGCATTGAGAAGGCCGCTCTCAACCATCGGCTGGCCCTCATCGACGAGGCGTCAAAATCGCTCGGCGCGCTGATCGACCAGACGTCGAAAATGGTCGAAGCCCAGAACATGACGCGGCCCATGCTCCTGGCCCTGGTGACCAACCGGATCAAGCTCGATTCCGACCGCGCCGATACCCAGGCGAAGATCGCCGCGCTTTACGTTCCCGGGCTCGGCGATCAGCCTCTCAAGCAGCAGATCGAAGCCAAGCAGGCCAGCGACATCGACGAACAGAAGTCTCTGGCCCGGCTCAGCCGCCAGAACAACTGGGACGTGGCCTTGAGCGTCGGCACGCACCAGCAGATCGTGCCGCCGGCCCACGGTCCGGAGCCCTACGGGGAGGTCAGCGTGACCTACAACCTGGGCAGCCGGGCCATCGACCACCACCTCGACCGCACCGTGGACGCCTACGGCAACTGGAAAAAAGTGGAGGAAAACGACGTTGCGCGCGGCACGGAGGTGCTTCGCCAACAGGTGCTCGAAACCATAGCCGCCCAGAAAAGCCGGTTCGCCGCCCTCCAGCAGGAGACCGCGGAGATCGAGAAGAACCTCCAGCTTGCCGGCGAAGCCGAAACCACCGCGGCCCTCGACTTTCGCAACCAGCTCACCTCTACTGAACTGCTGCTCGGAATCGAAACCGGCGACGCCAGCTACCGCCTCGAACGCCTGCAGGATTTTCTCAGCAGGAATTTCTGAAATCGCGGCGGCAAAGCGCGCCGCGCCGCGAAAGTCCGGCTCGGGCCGGCCGCCAATCTTTGCCCTTTTTCGGATTCGAGCCAATGCTATAATGAGGTCCCCAAATTCAAGGCCTGCAAGGAAAGACTTATGAGCGAAGAGAGAGACTTCGAGCCTGGGAAGTATGTGCTCAGGGAGGTCGACGAGAAGCTGTGGGACGCTTATAAGGATTGGCTCGGCAATGACTCGCGGCAAGGCTGGATCTATCTCAACTCCGCTCCGGGACGTGGGAACACCTGCTGTCTCGAGCGCTTCCAGCACGAAGTTCTGAAGACGCCCGTTCTTGGTGACGACTCCTGTCTTATCTATGCAGACGCCGGCGCAAACGCCGTCTTCGATGGCCAGCCTTCCGATCTGGATCCGATCGCGAATGCGGTTCTGGAGCGCCATCGGAAGGTCAAGCCGCCGATGGGGCGCCGCCTCCGCAACGGGTTGAAGAGAGTCCGATGGCTCATGGTCTTTCTCAGCGCGCTTGGTGTCGCTGTCCTGCTGGTGGCAATGGTCGTAATCCATTCCATGTTAACCGCGTGGCCTCCGCAACCATTCTCCGGCAATTACTGGTCCGTTATTCTCGATACCGTCTGGAAACATCCAACGGATATCGCCATCGACGTGATATTGGCGATTCTCGCTGCGCTCATCTTTGAAATTGGGAAATCAACCTGGCACTACTCGGAGGAGAGAACCGAAAAAAAGAATGAGCAGGAGATGAGGCAGAGAGAGATCTTCAGGAAATATGGAGAAGAGTTCATCGATGGATTGCTCGATATCTGTCGCCGCCGCACCACCTGCATCTTTCTCGTCGACAATTCCAATGAACTGGAAGTGCAGGAGAGAGTCTTTCTTGAGGCTCTTGCGGGTCCTTCCTTCGACTCGTCTCTGGGCCGCCGGTTCAGCAAGACCATCCGTATTCTGGTCATCTTTCTTGAAACGCAACTTGAAGATCTCACCAAGCCGCGAGCGGGCAATAAGAGCGAACCCAAGCCGGACAAGCGAAAACTCAAGATTCCAAAATTCAGCCGCGACGAACTGATGAGGATCGCCGAACTGCGCGGCACGGTTCGCGGAAGCCGCGAGGAGTTCGAGCAATGCCTCGACATGGCCGAACAGCACATCAAGGCCCTTTTCCTGGAGGAAACTGTCGAGCTTCGCCTCAATATTGAAGAGGAATGGGAGAAAAGCAAGGTATATGAAACCAGCTTCGACCAATCCGACCTGCGGGTCATCTACGCCACGCAGAACGAATCCACGCTCACCACCGATGAGCTGCTGCGAAGCGTAAACGAATTCGATCTGGAAGCCTTCTATCCAAACCGGGAAAGGGACTACCGCCAGGAGATCGAGCTCTTCTCCAAGTCGCAATCCGTCCTGTTCCGCTCCAAGGTCAGTCACTTCGACCGTAAAGGCAGGTACTTTGAACGGGACCCGATCGCCTGCAAGCGGCTCCGCCGCCTGCTCGAAGATAGTGAGGATGGTAGGAACTTTCTGGCCCGGGCCCACTACTGGTGGTTCACCACCCTCGTCCGGCCGTTTGACCTGGCGCGAACGCCTTCGCGGCGCACCTTTTCCGGCGAACAGCAGAACAAGATCAGGAGGGCGGCCTGGCACGTTCTTCAGCTCGGCGCGCTTGTATCCTCAGGCGGCGATTCGAGCGAGGCAGCTCCGGTTCCGGAACAGATTGAGTGCTTTCTTTCTGCAACGCTCCTCCCGCCGGAACGCCAGTTGAGCCGCCGCAAAGAGGCCGCGGCGGCGCTTCTTCTCGCTTCCTGGTTTCGCCTTGCAGAGGGCAGACCCCAGGCCGCTCTGCAAGAAGCCGTGCACGCGCTGGCCTGGCTCCCGCGGGTGGACGCAGCCAGCCGGGAATGGTTCGCATTCGCGGCGCGGACCCTCTGGTCGGCATATTGGACCTCCTTCGACGACGGGATTCACGCAGCCTTGAAAACGCTTGGCGATCGTCACCCGGAATTCCTCGCCGACCCCGATTGGCGAATCTACGAGCAATACGAGGAGCTTCTCAAAGGCAAATTCAAGCTGTCAGCGTTGTCCGATCCCCCGCCCGCCGACGATTCCGATTTGACCAATATCTGGAGGCTGACTTCCTTTCTTCGCGCCGCCCGGGTGGAGCACGGCTTCATTCGCAAGGCCCTTCAGGACGCCTCCATCGCGGTTCCCGAACCCCTTCCGGCAGAGGAGGCGCGTTGGGCGGAATGCGCGCTGCTCCACCTGCGTGCACTGGCGGCGATTCTTCGCAAGGACTGGACGCAGCTCGATGAAGCGCTCCCGGCGATTCGCGGCCGATTGTGCGCCGGCAGCGCCGAATCGCTGCCGCTTTCTGAACGCGTGGCGCACTATTACCTCTCGGCCCGGTACCACCATTTGCTTTTCGACGGCTACAAAGGGCGTCTCGAGGAGATTCCATCTCCGCCTGCCGAAGTGGACGCCGGGAGCGAAGAGTACAAGCAACAGATGGAAGAGCGCGAGAAGGAAATATCGAATCTCGACCGCTGGCTCGCGGAACGTACGCTTGCAACCGGGGCGGCCGGCGATCCCACACTCGAAGACAGCTTTATCAAGGCGAGTTCGGAATATCTGAACGCGTCCTACCTGGCCTTGGGCCTCGGCTACCGCACCTTCCTGCTCGAGGCGGAATTCTGGCACGGCGAACTCCTTTGGGAACACAAGCGGGAAGATGAATCGATTCGCGAAGCCAACCGGGATGACGGGTGGGAGCATCATTTCGCAAACTGTCTGGGCATCGAAACCGATGCCGGCTGGTTATTGCACTCTCCGGCCATTCATCGCATTCGATACAAATTCGCCGAAAGGGAAGATAAGTCCGCCTCGATACGAGACGCATTCAACATGCTTGAATCCGCCAGGAAGGCAGGATATCCGAACTCGCTCGTGCTGAGGTTCCATAAAGAAACCCAGGACATGATCGTCAACTATGGATTGAACGCCGACGATCGCGATATTTGCAGGATTGGCGCGGAGCTGGAGATAGCCTGGGCTCGCGACCTCGCTAAATTGCCTGAGGCGTTCAGTCAAAGAAGGTTCCCGGAATCGTTATCGCTGGAGAGGGCAGTTTCGTTTCGATATGCAGCGCAGAGTGAGCGTCATGCCCGCGATCTGGCGCGAGCTGAAGAACTGCTGGACGAGGCTCTCAAATACCTCAATGAACCGGATCCTCCGGCCGAGACCTTCCCTGAGAATTCAATTCCACCGAATGCTTCGAACGCCTCCCAGAGCAGGCATGCCCGCGGAATTCAGCTCTCGATTCAGATGGAGCGGTCATGGATAATCGAGCTGAAATCGGACCAGGAAGCCAAGGAAGAAGCGCGCAGAATCATGCGCGAGGTCTGGAAAGGCCTGGAGCCCAACGAATGGGTCTGCACCAACGTTCTCACCTCGATCGTTGGCTTTGAAGAACAGGATGGCGTTCTCAAGGATACCTGGAATTCGTTTGACGATCGGGGGGTTCCGGTCGATGAGGGAAATCCTGCACTCTCTCTACCCGAAGAGTATTTCCTGGGCCCCAATCCGCTGGCCATTCGCAACCGCTTTCATTACCGGCTTCTGCAAATGATCTGGTTCGGGTGCCATTCCATCGCGCCGGATGCATCTTTCCTCAACTTCCGCATCGCGATCGCGATGTCGGAAAACAGACGGAACCCATCGGCGACCACCGACAGCGCAATCTGGAACGGCCAGGATCAATTCGGATCTGCAATCCTGAGGATGACTGAATCCGAATTGAACAATTCCTATCTTGGCGAGCAAAGGGGCATTCTCCTGCCGGTTTTGGAAACGGTCTCGTATGTTTTTGACGCGATGAAGTCGGCGGAGCCCGCAATCAATGGATTTCGCATGTTGACCATCCTGGTGCCCGATTCGCACAAATTCCTGGTTGCCTACAGCTCCGCGATGTCCCGCCACTCCGAGTTTGTCGAGCGGGCCTACCGTGCGCGGCTTGCAAACGGCACCGGGTGGTTCGCGGCCGCACAACTTCTGGCCCAGTTCCTTCAGCCCGCGACCAACAATCAGCTCGTTCAAATAAAGGCTGGCAAGCAAATAACAGCCAATCGCCAGAGTGTGGATACTTACAAATCGTTCCTTCAGCAACTGGGAACCCTGCTCGGCGAAGCGCGCGATCTCCATGCTCAGGGCGCCTATCGCCTTTGCCTGGAAAAGCTCGAGCCGTTGGTCAAGGATTTAACTTCAAAAACATGGATTCAGCTCCCTCACCTTGAAGCCCTCGATCTCTGGCTGCGATGCGCGGCGCGACTGGCCGGAGCCAACAGCTTGTCGGCCGCGGAATTCAGCTACTATGAAAGACGCGCCGCGCTGCAGAGGGAAATGTCCCAGGATTTCATCATGCAGTTCCGGGATGTCATTGATTCACCGCAAATGCAACAGCTTGCTGTCCGGTTGGCAATGAGCTCAGAATCTCAATTCGGGCGGACTGTTCCTGGCGTCAATTGAGTTTCCGGAAGACGGAACCCGGTTGGAGATGGACCAATTTTCCGTTCATGCTAATCTGCTCCATACGGCCGCTCGGGAAATACGCCAGGGCAAGCCGGCCCGCATCCGGCCCAGACAGCCGAGAGCGGCCCCGCACAGCGCGGCTTGTGCTACTATTCGTGGAAACGATCGCGGCTTCGATTGCAATGACCCCAGTCGGGCGAGTGCTCTTCGGCTTGCGGCCATTGACGCATGCATCTTGCGCAGGCGTCCCAGCGTGTGCTTCCGCGAGGGCTCCCGGCGCGCGTGAGGGGCACAATGACCCATCAGCTTCGTCCCTTGAATCTGGGTGAGATTCTCGACCGGACGGCCGAATTGTACCGCAACAATTTCCTGCTCTTTGCAGGCATCGCGGCCATCTTTGCAGGGGCCATGCTCCTCACCCAGATGCTGCATCTTGGCGGGCTGTCTGTGCTCGGCTATCCGCAGGTTGCCGCGCGGCTGCAATGGGTTGTTGCCGCAGTGGCCGTGCTGCAGGCGCTGGTCGTCCTGCTGATAGCCGGATTGTCGGTGGCCGCCAACACCCGCGCGGTGGCGTGGATTCATCTCGGCGAGCCGGCCACCATCCGCGCCTCCTGCCTCAGCATCGTGCCGCGCCTGCGCCGTTACCTGTGGGTGATGACCATCGCCGGATTCCGCGCCTGGGCGCCGCTTGCGGTTATGTACGTGGCCTTCTTCGCCATCCTCTTCACATTCTTTCCCAAGGGATTTCTCACCAATCCCGCGATCGTTCAGAGTACGGCCGCGCAGAACCCGACGGCGGTCCTCGAAGCGGGCCTCGGTTTCCTGCTTCTGTCGCCGTTTTTCATGGGCGCGCTCGTCTATGGAATTCTCATGTCGCTGCGCTACGCGCTGGCGGTTCCCGCCTGTGTAGTGGAAGATCTACCCGCTCGCCCGGCAATCAGGCGCAGCATCGAACTCAGCAAGGGCACGCGGGGCCGCATCTTTGTTCTCGGCATCCTGGTCGGCGTGGTGCGGCTGGTACTGCTGGTTCTGGTCGGTTTTCCGCTGATTGTCTTTGCCTTCAAGCACGTTGGGCACGTGATTCCGATCGGGCTGCTGGCTTTTCAGCAGATCGGCGTTTTTGTAGTCAACACCTTCATTGGCCCCATTTACTCCACCGGCCTCACCTTGTTCTATTACGACCAGCGGATTCGCAAGGAAGGCTTCGATATCGAGTGGATGATGCGGGCCGCCGGGTTAAGTTGCCAGGCCGCGTTGCCGGCCACTGAACAGGCCTGAGCGAGCTACGAATCGTATGAGCGAACCCCTACGGCCATTCACGCTGGGCGAGATCCTCGATCGCACCGCGCAGCTCTATCGCCGCAGCTTCCTGCTCTTTGCCGGGGTATCTGCGGTGCCGGCCGCCGTGCTGATCGGCGTGCTGATCCCGATGATCGCGGGGGTGGCGTTTCTGGGCGAAGCGGCTGCGAAAGGCGGGGCGCCGCAGAACCCGGCGTTGTTTATCCTGATTGCCGTATTCGTGCTTGTGGCCATTCCCGTGGCCATGGCCGCGGCCGTGGTCTCCCAGGCGGCGCTTGTCCGGGCGGCGATCGACGCGCACATGGAACGGAAAATGAGGATACGCGACGCGATCAAGAGCGTGTGGCCGCGGTTCTGGCGTTACCTTGGGGTCATGTTTCTGCAGGGCATCTTTGCGGGCCTCATACCGGGCGCGATTGCCGGAGCCGCCATCGGCCTTGTGTTCCTGCTGGCGCGGCTCGCCGCAGGAGGAGGGCTCGCCACGGGCGCGGCCATCGGGTTTTTCACCTTTGTCATTGCTGCCGCGGCTTTCGTCGTGATCGTCATCCGCGCGCTCGGCTACTCGCTGGCGCTTCCCGCCTGCATCGCGGAGGACAAATCCGCCTGGAGCTCGATCAAGCGCTCGGCGAAGCTGAGCAAGGGCACGCGCGGACGCATCTTTTTGATGTTTCTGCTGGTCTATGCGCTGTCGATCATTGTGTCGATCCTCGGCTACATTCCCATGGTCGTCATTACCGCGGTGGCCGCGGCCATGGGCGAAGGCGTCCGGGTCATGTCGATTGTGCTGGTGGCTACCGAGATCGTGAACGTCCTGGTAAACTTCGCACTGCAAACTTTGATCACGCCCGTGTATATGACCGCACTGGTGCTTTTTTATTACGACCAGCGCATTCGCACCGAGGGCTACGACATCGAGTGGATGATGGAGCGGGCCGGATTGACGGGCGCCGAGCGAGCGCCGGGACTCGCAACGGCTGCTTCCGATCCGTCGCCGGATACGGGTACAGGGAACGGATAATGCATTGCTCGCGGTCCAGTTCCGCCCGGCACACATGCGCGCTGCTCGCCGCGCTCGGATTTGCGGTCTTCTCAGCGCCGGGTCCGGGGGCGCGCGCCCTGGCCGCGGACGTGAACCATAGCCCGATCAATGCCAGTCTCGAAGATTACCGGAAGCATCTCGAAAGCCTGGAAGCGCTGGTGGACTCCTGCCGCAAACAGCGCACCAGGGAGGCTTGCGACCCCGCCCGGACGGGACCGGACGATCGCGTGCAATGGACGCCGGGCGGGGCGGCCGGGACGCGGGAGATTCGTTACAACTGGCTGCGCGATCTGCTGGAACGCGCCGGGAATCAAGAGCCGCCGCAGAAGGCGGCCGCAGCTCCGGTGGAGGTGGTGAAAGCGCGGCCGCTGACCGTGGACGCGCTGCTGGCTCAGGCGCGGCAGCGGCTCGAGCAGGATTGGAGCCAGGCCGGGTTGCCGTCCCAGGCGAACCAGGGTCACGCGGCTGAGCGCGCGTCGCTCACCGCCATCCTGGCCGGCCGACAGTACCAGGGCGTGAGCGCGACCTCGGCACGGGAGCGCTTTCTGGAGTGGCTGGAGAACCGGCTCGTCGATCTTCTTGCCCGCCTGATGGGCTTTGGCTCTCGATCCCCGTGGATCGGTTTTACGCTGCTCGTTTTGCTGCTGGTGTCGGTCTGCGTCGGCCTGGTTTCGGTCTTGCTGCGGATTGAGCGGCGCACCCGCGCGCGTCTGGTTCCGGAGCTGCAGCCGGCGGCTGGTGCGCCCTCGACGCGCGAGTGGCAGGCCTGGCTCAAGGACGCGCACGGCATGGCGGCGCAAGGCCGTTGGCGCGAGGCCATCCACTTTCTCTACTGGGCCGCGATCTCCCGGCTTGAGGCGAAGCGGCTGTGGCCTGCGGACCGCGCCCGCACCCCGCGCGAGTATCTTCGCCTGTTCCCCGGCGCCGATCCGCGCAAAACAATCCTGACGATGCTCACTCGCAGCTTCGAGCGGACCTGGTACGGCGGCCGCGAAGCCCGTCCCTCTGACTTCGAGGCGGCCCTGAAGCTAGCTTCGGAACTGGGGGTGGAATGAAGCTCTTCGCCACCCTGGACGCCAAAGACCGCAAACTGCTGCTGATCTGCCTGGCCACCGTGGCCGTGCTCGCGGTGGTCTCCGCCTTCTTCGCGCGCAACCAGAATCGCGACGACAACCCCGTGCCCAGCAGCCTGTTGACGGGGAAGCACGGCGCGCGCGCCGCCTACGAGCTGCTGGAGTCGAGCGGCTACAGCGTGGAGCGCTGGGAGCAGCCGCTGAGCGACCTGGCCGCGCAGGCCGACGCGCACACGGTGGTCATTCTCGCCGAGCCGTTTCTTTCCAGCACCGCTGACTTCAAGGCAGTGAACGAGATTCTTCAGCGCGGCGGCCGGATTCTGGTCACCGGCATGAGCGGCGGCCTGCTGGCGCCGGAAGGAGCCGTGCAGCCGCCTACCCAATTCACCATGGCGGCCTGCATGCTTGCACCCGAAGGGCTCGATCCGCTGGCCGGCTCAGGCGACGTGTGGATGGTGCCCGCGGCCGGCTGGAAGCTGACCAGCCCTCGTTACCGTGTGGAGTACAGTTGCGCCGGCGAGCCGGCGGTCGTGGAATATGACGTGGGCGCGGGGCACGTGGTGTGGTGGGCCGGTTCTACGCCGCTCGAAAACGGGTCGATCGGCCGCGCCGGAAATCTCGATCTCTTTTTGAACGCGATCGGAAGCCGCGAGGGCCATCGCATTTACTGGGATGAGTCGCTGCACGGCGAGGTACGCTCGCAGTGGTTCTATGCCCGGGGGCTGGCGCTCTATCTGTTGATCGCCGGCCTCTGCGGACTGGCACTGCTTGTCGTCTTCAGCTTCAGCCGGCGCAGCGGACCGGTGCGTGATCTGCCCCTGTCCCCGCGCGCCTCGCCGGTTGAATTTCTTGAGGCGCTGGGCTCGCTCTACGCCAAAGCAGGCGCCGCGGCCACGGCGGTGAGCCTGGCCTATGACCGGTTTCGCGGCCAGGCGGGCGACCTGTGCGGGCTGCGCGGACGCCAGATGAGCGCCGCGGAGCTGGCCGCGGCGCTGCGGCGCAGGTTTCCCCAGGCCGGCCCGGATCTGGAAGCCGACCTCGCCGCCGGCGAAGAAGCCGCCGCGGATGATACGCTCACGCCCAGGCACGCGTTGGCACTGGTGCAGGCTCTCAGCCGCCATGGCGAGATGCTTCAAGCGGCTGCCCGGTCGTGGAGTGCGCATTTGTGACGGATTTGAGAAGAACCGCGGTCCGGAATGCGGATGCACAATACTTGAGTGACAATGAATCGTCAGCCGTTTGGATCGAAATCGGTGCGGGAAACCAGGATCGATGAGAGGAATCATTGATGAGCGAAGAAAATTCATCGCCACCGGCCGCGGAGATGGAGAGCGAAAGCGTTCCCGGCCTGGCGGCTACCCGGCAGCTGCTGGAGCAGACGCGTACCGAGCTGGGACGCGTAATCGCCGGCCAGGAAGAAGTGATCGGCGAAGTGATGGTCGCCGTGCTGGCGCAGGGCCACGCGCTGCTCGAAGGGGTGCCCGGCATCGCCAAAACGCTGATCGTGAAATCCGTGGGCCGCTTGCTGGGGCTCGGCTTTCAGCGCGTGCAGGCCACGCCCGACCTGATGCCGGCCGACATTCTGGGCACCACCATCTTCAATTTGGGACGCGACGAATTCACCTTTCACAAAGGTCCGGTCTTCACCGATCTTCTACTCGTCGACGAGATCAACCGCATGCCTCCGCGCACCCAGGCCGCGCTGCTCGAATGCATGGAAGAGCAGCAGGTGACAAGCGACGGAACCTGCCGCCCGCTGCCTGGCTGGTTCACGGTCTTCGCGACCCAGAACCCCATCGACTTTGAGGGCACCTATCCGCTGCCCGAGGCGCAGCTCGACCGTTTTCTGCTCAAGATCAAGGTCAAATATCCCAGCCTGGAGGAGGAGCGGCGGATGCTCGAGCGGCATCGCGGCGGCAGCGGATTCGGTCTGCTCGAAGATGCGGCCCTGCAGCCGGTTGCCGCCGATCTGCTGGCTCGCGCGCGCAACGAGATTCGTGCCGTGCGCGTCGAAGCCGATCTCTACGGTTACATCCTTCAGATCGTCCGCCGCACCCGCGAGTGGCCCATGCTGGCCCTCGGTGCCAGCCCGCGCGCGGCTATCTGCCTGCTGCGGGTAGCCCAGGTCTTTGCCGCCTTCGAGGATCGCGACTACCTGGTTCCCGATGACGTAAAGCGCGCCGCGCTGCCGGTGCTCCGCCATCGCATCCTGCTCAAACCGGAAGCCGAGCTCGAGGGCTTCGATGCCGACCGCATCCTGGCTGACGTATTGGCCGCGGTTGCGGTGCCCAGAGAAAAATGAGCGCTTCCTCGCTTCATCCCGAGCCGGCGCGCGCAGCCTGCGTGCCGCGCGGCCGCTTCGCCTTTGGCCTCACGCCGCTCGCGATCGCCCTGCTCGCAGCCGGTCTGCTGTTGGCTTTGCCCGGGTTTTTCGATGCCCGCCTGGGCTACGGCATGTTGGTTTGGGATGCGCTGGTCATTCTGGCCGCGGCGCTGGATGGGCTGCGTCTGCCGGCCCCGCATCAGATCGTCGCGGAGCGCTCCTGGAGCAATGCCCCGTCGCTGGACAGCGAAACCGAGATCGAGCTGGCGGTCGAGCAGCAGGGCAATACCATTCTCGACTGCCGGCTGGTCGACGACTTGCCCGGCGCGCTGGTCGCCACGCCGGCAACTCACCGGCTGCGCGCATTCCCCGGCATCCGCGCAACCCTGCGCTACCGCATTGAGCCCCGCGAGCGCGGCGACTCGCGGGCTGGAGCGCTCTACCTGCGCTACCGCTCCGCGCTGGGGCTGTTGGAGCTTTGGGCCAGGGCGTCGCTCGAGCAGACGGTGCGCGTCTATCCCGCTCTGCGTCAGGGCGAGGACCAGCAAATCTACCTCGCGCGCGGACGCCAGATCGAGCTCGAACTCCGCCAGGTGCGCCAGCGCGGCCTGGGCCGCGATTTCGAGAGCCTGCGCGAGTATCTTGTGGGCGACGATCTGCGCGATGTGTGCTGGACGGCGACCGCCCGGCGAGGACAGCTCATCACGCGCCGCTACCAGACCGAGCGCAGCCAGGCAGTATGGATCGTTCTCGACGCCGGAAGACTCTTGCAGGCAAGGTCGGTGGCGGAAAGCTCCGGCGCACGCCAGCCAATCGAGCGTGAGCTCGGCCATTCCAAGCTCGACCACGCCTGCTCGACAGCCGTAGCCGTGGCGCAGCTCGCTCTTTACTCGGGCGACCGGGTGGGGCTGCTCGTCTATGGCCAGACCGTGCAGCAGCGCGTGCTGCCGGGCCGCGGCGGCGCCCATCTGCGCCATATCGTCGAGGCCCTGGCGCAGGCCCGCGCCGAATCGAGCGAGGCCGACCACCTGCGCGCCACGGCCACTCTCAATCGCTATCAGCCGCGCCGGGCGCTGATCCTGTGGATCACCGATCTGTCGGAGACGGCCATGCGCCCCGAGGTGGTGGATGGCGCGCTCCAGTTGCTGCACCGCCATGTGCTGCTGTTTGTCGCCATGGCCCAGCCGGAGGTGGAAGCCATCGCCAATGCCCGCCCGAAAAACGTCGAGCAGATGTTCCGCGTCTCGGCCGCGCAGGAACTGGCCGGCCGCCGCGAGCTGCTGCTCGCACGGCTGCGCGAGCAAGGCGCGCTCACCCTCGATCTCGACCCCGGCGCGCTCACCTCCGCGGTCCTGAATCAGTATCTGAAAGTGAAAGAGCGCGCAATGGTGTAAGGCAATCCAGAGGCTGAGCCTGCGCGCGGGGCTGAAGTATACAGAAATTAGGAAAGTTTCTAAAATCTCATAACTTTGCTAAGATTAGTATATATGGATCCGGTCAGCAATCCTTATGCACCCGGCGCCGGTTGCTCTCCTCCAGAGCTTGCCGGCCGCAGTGCTATCCGAAGAGACGCAGAGGTGCGCCTCCAAAGGGTGCGTCTAGGCAGGCCGGCGAAGAGCGTTATGCTGGTTGGCCTGCGCGGTGTGGGCAAAACCGTCTTGCTCGATCAGATGCGCAGGGATGCTGAGGCCACGGGAATCCAGACAGTCCGCATCGAGGCTCCCGAAAACCGATCGCTTCCGGCGCTGCTTGCCCCATCTCTTCGGCTAGCGCTGCTGCACCTTAGCAAGAGGGAGGCTGCGAAGGATTACGCCATCCGAGGGCTCCGCGCCCTGGCCGGGTTCGTCAGCAGGCTGAAAGTGACCTACGCCGATATCGAAGTTGGGCTTGACTATGATCCGGAGCCTGGTCTTGCCGACAACGGTGACCTCGAAGGTGACCTCACGGCGCTTCTCCAACAAGTTGGTGTCGCGGCGAAGGCGGCAGAGACTGCCGTTGTGATTTTCATCGACGAATTGCAGTACGTGGAAGAGCCGCAGTTGGCCGCGCTGATCTCCGCACTGCACCGCTGTTCCCAAGAGCGTCTTCCAGTCACGGTCGTTGGCGCCGGCCTGCCTCAATTGCGAGGCCGGATGGGCGAGGCCAAATCTTATGCTGAACGGCTGTTCGATTTTCCGGAGGTCGGGCCGTTGAGTCCGTCCGATGCCGCAGAGGCCATCGTCAGGCCCGTACTAAACGAAGGAGCCCAGATCGAGGAAGAAGCAGTCCAACTGATCATCGAGAAAACACAAGGATATCCTTATTTCTTGCAAGAATGGGGCAAGCATACCTGGGACTTAGCACCGCAAAGCCCGATTCGCAGGCAGGATGTTCTGAACGCGTCGGACGAGGCGATTGCCGCTCTCGACGAGAGCTTCTTCCGGGTTCGCTTCGATCGACTGACTCCTACAGAGAAGAGGTATTTGCGGGCAATGGCCGATTTGGGGCCCGGCCCGCATCGATCGGGAGATATTGCGGATCGGCTTGGGCGGCGTGTCAGCTCTCTGAGTCCGACTCGCGCAGGCTTGATCGAGAAGGGCATGATATGGAGCCCGACGCATGGCGACACCGCCTTTACGGTCCCGCTCTTCGACGAGTTCATGAAGCGAATCATGCCTGAAGGCGACTGGAAGACGATCGGGAATTGATCCGTGCGGTTTGTTGCCGTGATGAATTCCCGCGCCGCGAATTTGCCCGGTAAGATTTTGACCTATACTTTATACCTACTCGGCTCTCGGGACCTGGAACAGCACGAATCTCACCGCGCCGCAGCTTTCGCCGCCGGCAGCGGGCGGAACAGCCACAGCAGCAGCGATGATAACAATATTCCCCCTACCGTGAACTTGAGCCACACCGGCGCATCGGAGGGCGAAAAGAATCCTTCCAGCGTGCCGGCGATGACCAGCAGCGGAATGATGCCCGCCACCAGTCGCGAGGCTTCCACGCCGGCCGTGGCCACCGAGTCGCGCCAGCGGTAGATACCCGGAAACAGCACGCCCTGGCCGAGCCGGAAGCCTGCCGCGCCGGCCAGGATGATCGAGGGCAGCTCCAGCGCGCCGTGCGGCGCCACAAAGCTCCACAGGTCGATCGCCATGCCGTGCTGCTGGCAGGCCACCCCGATCACGCCCAGCAGCAGCCCGTTGAAGAACATCGAGTAGAGCGCGCCCAGGCCGAAGACCACTCCGCCGGCAAAAGCGATAAAGGAGACGGAGAGATTGTGGGTCATAATCCAACTGCTTGCCATGGGAGCCACGGCGACCACCGAATGGGTCCACATCTCATGGCGCTCGATAGTGGCCACCATCCCCGGCCCCAGCATGGTGCGCATAAACTGTGGCCGGGCCAGCGTGACCACCGTGCCGAACAGCGCGCCCGCCAGCGTGACGCCCAGCGCCAGCAGCACATAGCGCAGGTTGCGCTGGAAGACCGCCGGATACCCGTCGCGCAGATAGCGGAAAAGGTTCAGAAAACTGGTTCCGCGCGTGGAATAAATGATATGGTGGGCGCGAGCCAGTAAAAGATTTACGTGCTCGGTGTAAGCCCGCGCCGTCGAATCCTGGCGCAAGGTGGAGAGATCGCTGGCCATCTGCCGGTAAAGCAGCGCGGCTTCCTGCAACTCGGCGCGCGTCAGGCTGCCCAGGCCGCCGGCATCGGCCTGGGCCAGCAGCTTGCCCAGCCGCTCCCAGTAAGGGCGGCGTTTGTGCAACCACTGGTTGGAGACAAGGATGGCCATGGACCCGATTGCCGACCAGCTTAACATCGAGACCCCGGAGCTGGTTTCGATCGAGCTGCCCATCGCGGGAATCGGCAGCCGCTTCATCGCCATCGTCATCGACTACCTGATCTGGACAGCGGCCTTTATCGTCCTCATCCTTCTGTTGACGATTCTTCTTCCCGCCATGCATTTCCTGGGAGACGTTTCTGCCAACTGGGCCATCGGCATCTTTCTTCTTATCGTGTTTCTGCTGCAATGGGGATATTTCGCGCTCTTTGAGGCCTTCGCCAACGGCCGCACGCCCGGTAAGCGCGTGGCCCGGATTCATGTCATCCACCGTTCCGGCCGCGCCATCAGTTTTGTCGAGTCGCTGGCCCGCAATCTGGTGCGCTTCGTCGATTACCTCCCCAGCTTTTACGCAGTGGGCATCGTCGCCATGTTCCTCAGCAAGCAGAATCAACGGCTGGGCGACATGGTGGCCGGAACGCTGGTGGTCCGCGATCGCGTCATCGAGTCTCCGCACTGGGGCGAGCTGGGTTCGCGCACCATTACCGCGGAGGCCTTTGCTCCGGCCGCGCCTCTACCGCCGCCGCACCTGAGCGTCACCTTGCCTGCGCCCGATCTGGCCCGGCTCTCTTTGGGCGATCTCGAGGTTCTGGAAGGGTTTTTCGCCCGCCGTCTGGATATGGACCTGGCCACGCGCGCGGCTCTCGCAGAGCGCATGGCCTCGGCCCTGCGCGCCAAATCGGGCCTTGCGATTCCGCCCGGAACGAGCGTCGAGACCTTCCTCGAAGCGGTCGCCCATCAACTCAGGGAACTGGCGCGCATGGATACAAGGAATCGCAACGCCTGAAGATCTGAAGATCCGCCGGTTCCAGCCGGAGCCTGAACGCTCAACCTCGCGCCAGCATCGCCCGTACGCGGGAGTGGTAA
This sequence comes from uncultured Acidobacteriaceae bacterium, assembly GCA_963770555.1. Classification (GTDB taxonomy): domain Bacteria; phylum Acidobacteriota; class Terriglobia; order Terriglobales; family Acidobacteriaceae; genus Telmatobacter. Next base: position 199,770 of record CAVYQC010000004.1, on the reverse strand, counting down.
CTGCGGCTCATGGCTACTTTGTGGCCGCTGGCCAGCAGGACGGCGAATTCGCCCTGCGCCTCGGTGCGCACTTCCTTTACAAAATGCAGATTCACGATCGCCGATCGGTGGACGCGCAGAAACATCCGTGGATCGAGCCTTTCCTCGATGGCGGCCATGGTCTCGCGCAGCAGATGCGTTTCCGTTCCGGTCGCAATGCGAATGTAATTCTCTTCCGCGCCGATCCACCGGATCTCGGCAACGCGAAGAAAAAGAATGCGCCCGCGCGACTTGAACACGATGCGCGTGGGGTAAGCGCTTCCATTCTCCTCGCCCGCTCCATTGCGCGCCGCCTTGCGCTCCGCGATAAGCACCTGCTCGCGCGCTCTTTCGACAGCCGCAGCCAGGCGCTCCGCGGAGTACGGCTTCAGCAGGTAGTCGACCGCGCGGCTTTCGAAGGCCCGCAGCGCGTACTGGTCGTAGGCCGTAGAAAAAATCACGTGCGGCATGACAATGTTTTTCGTCGCCGCTAACTCGCGGATAACATCGAAGCCATCCATGCCCGGCATGCGGACGTCAAGGAACAGCACCTGTGGAGCGGTCTTCTGCACCAGCTCCAAAACCTCGCGGCCCGATCCAGCCTCGCCGACAATCTCAACCTCTGAATCCCTGCGCAGCAGTTCCCGCAACTTCTGGCGTGCGAGCACTTCGTCGTCCGCGAGCAGCGTCTGAATAACCACGGTTCCTCCACTCGCACAAGCAAGATAAGTTTGTTCGTTGAGTCCCGGCGTGCGGCGCAGTGCGGTCCTGGAACACTTGAGCGCAGCACGTTGAGGACCAAAGGGCCGATCGGCACAACGGATTGAGAGATCGAAAGTTAGATTCAAAGCAACCTGCGGCCGCGGCGCAACCCTGTGACCGAATCCGGGATTCTCCGTCCGGCAGCGGACACTCCATCGTGCGCTGCCAGGGGCTGCACTTCCATCTTGTAACCGGCGGATGCTTTTGTGACCGGCAGCCGGGGAAGGGTGACGAACGGTAAGTTATGCGGGGCGCGATAGCCTGCCGGCAAAGCCGCCGGCGCCTCTTTCGACCTCCTTCCCTGATAACCTCCAACCAAACCGGCCGGATGCGGAAAGTCGCGCCGGACGCATGGCTCGCGTTGTCGTTCGAGACGGGATCGAAGACCGGTATTCTGTCAGAAACGGCTACACGAGGCCAAGAAAGCGGAGGACGATTCGCGGCGCACTATGTGGAGGAATGGAAACCGCAATCAGCCGGTATTTATGAATCCGGCTATCTTCATCGGGTCGTGGGTCCTGCTCGGGGCTCTGTTCGCTCTGCAGGACTGGTTTTATCTGCGCCGCTGGGGATATCAGATCGGAGCCGCCATCGTCTTCGAATCCTGGGGAGCGCAATTCCTTATCTGGGGATGCGTCTCCTGGCTGATCTGGCGCTTCCTGCGGCCGCTTATCGAAAGCGCCAACGCGCTCCGGCTGCTGATACAGGTTCTGCCGTTGAGTGTGGCGGCCAGCGTACTTGAAGAAATGATCTGGGTGCTGTTCTTTCCGCATCTTCCGCTCAACCGCGCTCCCATGCCCTATTGGCGGCGGCTGGCATTCCATTTGAATGCGGAGTTCGTCAACAACATGGTCACCTTCTGGTGCGCCTTTTGCCTCTTCCGCGGTATCGGCTATTACCAGCGCCTGCGTGAAAAAGAAAGCGCGGCGGCGCAGTTGGCGGTGCAGCTTTCCCACGCCAGGATCTCCGCTTTGCGCATGCAATTGAATCCTCATTTTCTGTTCAACGTGATGAACAGCATCTCCAGCCTGATGCGCACTGACCTGAATGCCGCCGATGCGATGCTCGAACAGCTGGGCAGCCTGCTGCGCATTACGTTCGAGCGCGGCGATGTGCAGATGATTCCGCTGCGTGACGAGATGGAGTTTATCGAAATCTATCTCGCCATGCAGGACCAACGATATGCGGGGCGGGTGAAGCAAAGCATCTCAGTGGAACCGGAATTGCACGATGCGCTGGTTCCCGCCATGATTCTGCAGCCGATTGTGGAGAATGCCTATGTTCACGGCCTGTCGAGAATCGAAAGCGGCGGTGAGCTTGCGGTGGAAATTCGCAAGATCGGCGATCGCATCAGCGCCCGGGTTGTGAATAGCGGGACGGGCCTGCGATCAGCCTCGAACAAGCCGGCGGAGCGGCTGGGCGTGGGCCTGGTGAATATCAGAAGCCGCCTGCAATTGCAGTACGGAGACGCCGGTTCATTTGCGCTGCGCGAGGTTGACAAGGCCCATGTGGAAGCCTCGCTCACTTTGCCGTTGCTTTTCGCGTCCCAATCCGCGGCCGGCATTGCGAGTTACGGTGAGTAACCATCCGGGCTGCGCTTCGGAACCATGAAGCGAACAACTGCAGGTTCGCGATAAGCCGGAGTTATGCGCGCCGTTAGGAATCGGCCCACGAGTCAATAGAGTTACTGTCTTTTCAAACACCATGCTAACTGCAGCCATAAGTCGGATTGATTTGACGCTAACTCGTATTCCGGCGTGCCTATCTTCTGCCGCCAGGGCTCGCCCAAAATATGCCGATCGGTAGGTAGCAGTGCGGACTCTCCTAAAAGTCATAGAAACACGGCGGGCGGCGCCGCGGCCGTCCATCGATTTCGATTCGCCAATCGCGCACTTCGTCCCCGAACCGTGTCGTCCGTCACAAAGCAGGATCGGCGTCCTTCTATGGCGGAAGACCTGCACTCCACTGAGGTGACCGGTGCGGCATGAGCACACAGCCATTCCTGCTTGAACGAGTAACGCCAAGAGAAAGCCGCAAGAGCGGCCGCGTGCGCACGGCCCTGTGGAGCATCGGAATGACGATCGGCGTAAATGCCGATGCGCAACGCATCTCCCAGATGTTTACGGTTGCCGAATACCTGGAGACCTGGATTTGCCACCCCGCGAGCGATGCCGGCTCCCATGTGGCTGCATCGCGGGCTGGGGACGACTATCGCCTCGACTTTTACGGCGCCGGCCGCCTGAACGCCCGCATAACGGGTTCCTACCTGGTTTGCCGCCATCGCAAGATGCTCTTCACCTGGAGGGGCATGGAGGCGCCTCCGTCGGCCAGTGTCGTCGATATCCGGGTGCGCGGCAACTTCGGCAGCAGCATTTTGGAGCTGCGCCACTCCGGCCTCGCTTCCCCGGCTGAGCATTCCTGGCACGCCGCGATGTGGGGAGTGTCGCTCGAGAGGCTGGTTCGTCTCATGAAGAACTCGCATGGGAACAGAGGCCTTGAGCCCAGGTATTGAATCGTCAGAAAATAGTTCCCCGGCGGTCGGCATCCGCGCCGGAGCGCGCGATCGGACTGCGCATTTCATCGCGACAATCAACAGATCCGCCGGACGCGCGGGCACACCGCGAGCCGGTGCTTGAGCAATCGGCTGCCGATCCGGAGCAGCCCAGGGATTGGGGGCGAGGTTGGCGGCGCTCCCGTCTGCGGTCTCTGCGCAGAGGCAAACGTTGGGGGAAGGTGTGCCCTGGCGAGAACCTGCGACGTGATCCGGGTCACCGCACATGCCGGACGCAACCTTGTGGAATCATCACAGACCATTTGCGCGGAGTTTTCAGGGCAGCGTGGCCGGCTGCGCGCTCTTCCGGCTCGGGCAGCCTACCACTCAAGAGAGAACGCCGAGACGTGGCTCGATGGTGTCGACATGCTGCTTCAAAGCCTCCTTGCGGAAACGCGCTACGCGCTTCGCCAGTTATCGAAAAATCTCGGATTCACGGCGTTGGCCATCGGTACCCTGGCTCTGGGCATCGCCGCCAACAGCACCATCTTCAGTTGGATCAGCTCTACTCTGCTCAACCCCATCCCCGGAGTTGCCGGCACCGGCCGCATGGTCACCATCATGCGCGGAGAGAGAAACGAGCATCCTTCTCCACCGCTCTCTTACCCCGACTACGTCGATCTTCGCGACCACGCCACGAGCTTCTCCGGGCTGCTCGGGTATCACGACGACTACATGGCCATCACCGGTTCCGCCAGGCCCGAGCGCATCTACGGGGCGCTGGTCTCCGCGAACTATTTTGACGCGCTCGGCGTGCGGCCCGCTTTGGGCCGCGTCCTTCCCTCTTCAAAGCAAGCCGAGGCCACGGGCAGCGCCGAGGTTGTCGTCAGCTACGACCTGTGGCGCAACCGATTCGCCGGCGACCCATCCATCGTCGGCAAGGCGATGCAGATCAATCTCCATTCCTACACCATCGTCGGCGTGGCTCCGAAAGGCTTTCAGGGCTGCAAGACCGGCTTGCGCGCCGATGTCTGGATTCCGCTTGCGATGGAGCGGCAGGTATGGGGCTCGAATTGGCTTGAGGATCGCGGCATTTCCTGGCTCAACGTGCTGGGCAAGCTGCGGCCGGGAGTCGATCGCCGCCAGGCCGAGATCGAACTGAATCTATTGATGGAGCGCATCGCGGACCAGTACGCCGACTCGCACCAGGGCAACAACACCATCTCCACCGATCCGCTCTGGCGGTCGCCCTTCGGCGCCAACGTCTATCTCTCCGGAACGCTCCCCATTCTGTTGGCGTTGGCGGCCGTGCTGTTGCTGCTGGCCTGCGCCAACGTGGCAAATCTGCTGCTGGTGCGGTCGGTTGCGCGCCGGCGCGAATTCGCCATTCGTCTCTCCATGGGGGCGGGCCGTGTGCGCATGGTGCGCCAGCTCATGGTGGAGAATTTGCTGGTGGCTCTGGCCGGAGGAGGTTTGGCGCTGCTGGCCACCATCTGGACGGCCCGCACCCTGGCCGCCTTTCTGCCCCCCACTACGCTGCCGCTTTCCATCAACGGAAGCATCGACCGCACCGTTCTGCTGGCGACCATCCTGGTCTCGATTCTCACCGCCGCGGTCTCCGGCGTCATCCCCGCACTGCGCGCTTCCCGCCTTTCTCCGATTCTGGTGTTGAAGGACGAAGCGTTGAGCACCTCCGGAGGGCTGGGCAAATCGCGCCTGGCCGCGGGCCTGGTAGTCGCGCAGGTTGCGCTGTCGCTGGTACTGCTCACCTGCGCCGGCTTGTTCGTTCGCAGTCTCGATAAAGCCCGGCAATTGGATCCGGGATTCGATCCGAGCCACGTCTATCTCGCCTCCTTCGATCTCGGACCTATGGGCTACTCCGGCCCGGATGGAATCGAGTTTGACCGGCAACTGCTCACGCGCATCAGGGCGCTGCCCGGCGTTGAGTCCGCAACCCTGGCCGACTTTTCGCCACTCAGTTTCACCATCCACTCGAATGGCGTATTGCCCCAGGGCTACGTGCCCCGGCCGCACGAATCCGTTGAGGCCGATCTTGGCATGGTTGCGCCGGATTATCTGGAAACTCTGCGCACTCCGCTCCTGGCCGGGCGCGATTTTACCGATCGGGACGATGCCCGCTCCCAGCCCGTAGCCATCGTCAACCAGGCCTTGGTCGACCGCTATTGGCCGGGACAGAATGCGATCGGCAAACAGATTCAATCCGGACCGTGGAGAACGGTGGTGGGGGTGGTGGCCAACGCAAAATTCCGGAGGCTGGTGTACGATCCCACGCCCCTGGTGCTGGAACCGCTGTGGCAAAACTCCCGGGGCGAAGCCATCCTTCACGTCCGCGTTGCCGGAGACCCGCGGGCAATCGCTTCCGCCGTCGAGCGGACAGTTGCCGATCTCAACCCCAATCTGCCCCTCTTCAACGTCACCACCCTCAAGGCAAATATGCAGATGGGCAGCGTCTTTGAGCGCATCGTGGTTGATCTGGCGGGCTCCTTCGGTTTGCTGGCGCTCATCCTGGCCACTGTCGGGATCTATGGCGTGGTGGCTTACACCACCCGGCAACGCACCCATGAGATCGGCATCCGCATCGCGCTGGGCGCGGAAAAGCCGGCCATCTTCCGCCAGGTGCTGGCGCAGGGACTGCGTCTCACGGTTGCCGGCGTTGCGCTTGGCGTGGTTGCGTCGCTGGCCCTCACTCGCTTTCTGCGCAGCCTGCTCTTCGGCGTGGGCGTTACCGATCTGTTGACCTTTGCCACCGTCGCTCTCTTGCTATGCCTGGTCGCGCTGGCCGCGTGCTACGTTCCGGCCCGGCGCGCAACCAGGGTCGACCCCATGACCGCCTTGCGCCACGAGTAGAGCAAATCAAGATTCGAGCCGGCGCGTAAAGCAAAGGCTGAGCCTTTCTTGAAAAGGCGCGGCTTCAGCCGTGCCGATCATGCCGCAATCATCGAATCGGGCTTCATCCTCTGCGTCAAATTTCTTCTTTTCTTAACGACCGTTTTCACGCTGAATGTCATCCGCAAAAACAACATCGCCATCCATTCCCGGCAAATGCCATAGAATTCTTCCCATGCCTCGCGTTGCCGCGCCCTCTTCATCCGTCGAAGTCGTCGACTCGCATACCGCCGGCGAGCCCACCCGCGTGGTGGTGGCCGGCGGCCCGGCGCTGGGCGGCGGCGCGCTTGCGGAGCGCCTGCGCCGTTTGGCCGCGGAGCACGGCGAGTTCCGCTCCGCGGTGGTCAACGAGCCGCGCGGCTCCGACGTCTTAGTCGGCGCGCTGCTCTGCGAGCCTGTGGACCCGGCTAGTGCCGCCGCCGTGATCTTCTTCAACAACGTCGGCTACCTGGGCATGTGCGGCCACGGCGCCATCGGCGTAGTCGCGACCCTGGCACATCTGGGCCGGGTTGGCCCCGGCGCACACCGTATTGAAACGCCCGTGGGCGTGGTAAAGACAACGCTTCATCCGGATGGCAGCGTGACGATCGAAAATGTGGCCAGCTACCGGCATAAGGCAAGCGTCTCCGTAACCGGAAAGAATTGCGGTACCGTGCGCGGCGATGTTGCCTGGGGAGGCAACTGGTTCTTTCTTGTCGAAGAACCTCCGCTCCGGCCGGAACTTGGGAATGTTGACCGGTTGACCGAATTTGCGTGGGCCATTCGCTGCGCTTTGCGCGCCGCCGGCGTCGCCGGCGCAGGCGGTGAAGAGATCGATCACATCGAACTGTCGTGGCCTTCGCAAACCCCGTCAGCCGATAGCCGCAACTTTGTCCTGTGTCCCGGCAAAGCCTACGACCGTTCCCCGTGCGGAACCGGAACCAGCGCCAAGCTCGCCTGCCTGGCCGCCGACGGCAAGCTTGCTCCCCGCCAGGTTTGGCGCCAGGCGGGCATTCTGGGCACGGTTTTTGAAGCGTCTTATCGACGGCATGAGGACAAAATCATCCCCAGCATTACCGGCAAAGCGTTTATCACGGCGGAGAGCCGGCTGATTCTCAGCCCTGGCGATCCGTTTGCAACGGGGATTCGGGCATGAGCGAAAACTTTGATGTAGTGATTGTGGGCGCGGGCATCGTGGGCTCGGCCTGCGCATTCGAGTGCGCAAGCCGCGGGCTGCGCACTGCGGTCGTCGAAGGCAAAGGCGTTGGCAGCGGAGCCACGGCCGCGGCCATGGGACACATCGTGGTGATGGACGACTCGCCGGCGCAGATGGCTCTCACCCGCTATTCGCAAGCGCTGTGGCGCGATCTCGCCGCCCGTCTTCCGGCCGACGTCGAATACGAGTGCCGCGGAACTCTCTGGGTGGCCAGCGACGAAGAAGAACTCGAAATGGTTCGGCGCAAGAGCGCGTCGTACGCCTCCGCCGGCGTGCGCGCGGAGATACTGGACAGCCAATCGCTCGCCGAAGCCGAGCCGCATCTGCGGCAGCCGCTCTCAGGCGCGCTGCTCGTTCCATCCGACGCCGTCATCGATCCGCCCCGCGCGGCCGGCTTTCTGCTCCGTGAAGCGCAACAACTGGGCGCGCGGCTCTACGCGCAAAACGCGCTTTCGGCACTGGCAGGAATCGTCCGGCTCGACAACGGAACCGGGTTGCATGCCGCGCGCATCGTGAACGCATGCGGCGCCGACGCCGGCGATCTGATGCCGGGGCTGCCGATCCGCAAGCGCAAGGGGCACCTGGCCATCACGGAGCCCTGTCCGGGATTTATACGCCATCAACTGGTGGAGCTCGGATACCTGAAGAGCGCGCACGCGCTCGCCGCGGATTCGGTTGCGTTCAATGTGCAGCCGCGCCGCTCGAACCAGATTCTTATCGGCTCCTCGCGCCAGTTCGGCGTGGAGGATTCAGCGGTCGATGCACGAATCCTGGCCTCCGTGATCGAGCGGGCGCAGTGGTATCTGCCGGAGATCGGGGCGCTCAGCGTCCTTCGCGCCTGGACCGGATTTCGCGCGGCCACTCCCGATAAACTCCCCCTCATCGGTCCCTGGCCTGAGGACCCGTCGCTGCTGCTGGCCACCGGGCACGAGGGGCTGGGCATCACCACATCGCTCGCAACCGCGCGGATATTGACGGATCATCTGCTCGGCGAAGAAAGCGGAATCCCCATCGAGCCGTACTTGCCTGCGCGGTTGTGCAGGACCGGAGCCCCTGCCTGAGCCGGCGCGTTCGGCATTCGCGATAGACTTGCTTGCTGGAACGAAAGCCTCGCGGCAATGGCCGCACCAAATGTAAAAGGAGACCGAATGAACTGGCAAGGCGTGATGCCCGCAATGACCACCTGCCTGGACGAGCACTTCGAGGTCGATGCCGGATTCATGGCCGCGCATGCCCGCTGGCTGCTCGCGAACGGCTGCACCGGGATCGTTTCGCTCGGCTCTCTGGGCCAGGCTGCCACGCTCACCTTTGCGGAGAAGGAAGCGATTCTGCGCAATCTCACCGCGGCCGCCGGCGATCGCGCTCCGGTGGTCGCCGCCATCTCCGCGCTTTCCACCAGCGAAGCGGTTGCGCTGGCCGAAGTAGCCGAGCGGGCGCGCTGTTCCGGGCTGATGGTGTTGCCTCCTTACGTTTATTGCGGCGACTGGCGGGAGATGAAGGCCCACGTGGCGGCAGTGTTTCGCGCCACTCCGCTCGCCTGCATGCTCTACAACAATCCCATCGCCTACAAAACGGATTTTCTTCCTGTACAAATCGCCGAACTCGCCGAGGAGCATGAGAATTTCGCGGCGGTCAAGGAATCGAGCGCCGACGTGCGCCGCGTGACGGCCATTCGCGCCCTCGTCGGCGACCGGCTCAAAGTCTTCGTCGGCGTCGACGATGCCATTGTCGAAGGCATTGCAGCGGGAGCCGTGGGGTGGGTTGCCGGCCTGGCGAATGCCTTCCCCGCTGAGTCGGTGGCGCTGTTCGATGCCGCCGCTTCGGGAAGAATGGAAGAGGCCCGTGCGCTCTATCGCTGGTTCTTGCCGCTGCTGCGCATGGACACCGTTCCCAAGTTCGTTCAGCTTATCCACCAGGTGCAGCAGGAGACCGGCGCCGGCAACGCGCGCGTGCGTCCGCCGCGGCTTGAGCTCATAGGCGCGGAGCTTGAAGAGGCACGCAGCGCCGTTCTCAAAGCTCTGCGCGAACCGCCCGCCGTGCGCAGCACGCCGTTTCCGCCGCAGTAGACATTCATTGGAGGTCCCGCTGATGCCCCATCGCCGTCCATTCATCCCGCTCCTCATGCTTTCGCTTCTTCTGCTGCCCGCGGCCGCGGCGCAGACGGCCGCATCGCTCGCCGCACGCCGCGCGCAGTTGCAGGACGCCATCGACCGCGAGTGGCAGCACGAGTTGGAGACCTGGCCTGAATTGGCCACCGCCATCGGCGACCCGCGCTATAACGACCGCCTCGACGACCGCTCCGCTGCCGCCGCGGAACGGGAGGTGCAGTACGATCGCGATGAGATTCTTGTCTTCGAAGCGATCGACACCACCGGCTTTCCCGAGCAGGAGGTGCTGAACAAGACGCTCATGCTCCGCCAACTGCGCGACGGCGTGGAGGGCGCGCGGTTCCGTCCCTGGGAGATGCCGGTAAACCAGATGAACGGGGATCACCTCGACCTGGCCGGGCTGGCCACAGAAATGCCGTTCCTCACCGTGAAGGACTACGAGAATTACCTGGCCCGCCTGCACGCGATTCCGCACGCCCTCGATCAGGTAACCGATAACATGAAGCAGGGCCTGCGCGACCGCCTGATGCCGCCGAAGTATCTGCTCGAGAAAGTCGCCTCCCAGGCGCAGGACATCGCCGCCAAGCCGCTCGACGCAAGCTCCTTCACCGAGCCGCTCAAGAAATTTCCCGATGCGGTCGCCGCGCCCGATCGGGAGCGGCTGACCCAGGCTATCGATTCCGCGGTGCGCGACGAGGTGGAACCCGCCTACGCGAAATTCGCCGCCTTCGTGCGCGGCGATTACGCTCCCCACGGGCGTACCGAATACGGCGTGTGGGCGCTTCCCGATGGCGCCGCCATGTACCGTTACGACATTCGCGAAATGACCACCACCGATATGACCCCCGATCAGATTCACGCCATGGGATTGAAGCAGGTAACGGAGATCGACGCGCAGATGTTGAAACTCGCGCAATCGCTCGGATACCACGACCTGGCGAGCTTCAATGCCCACATCCGCAGCGATCCCGATCTTTACGGCAAATCGGGCCAGCAGATCTTCGATCTCTATAAGCACTACACCGATCAGATGTACGCCAAACTGCCCCAACTCTTCGGCCATCTGCCCAAGACGCGGCTCGAAGTGGTGCCCATGGAGGCATTCCGCGCTCCCGACGCCCCGCCCGCCGACTATTCTCCCGGCGCCGGCGACGGCAGCCGTCCTGGCCGCATCAACGTAGATGAGTACGATCCGACCCATCGCCTGCTGCTCAATGTGGAGGCTATCGCGTATCACGAAGGCATCCCCGGCCATCACATGCAGTTTTCCATCGCGCAAGAGCTTACCGGCATCCCTGCTTTCCGCCGCTTCTCTGAGTACAACGCGTATTCGGAAGGCTGGGCCTTTTACGCCGAACGGCTGGGCAAGGAAGCCGGCTTTTACCAGGACCCCTACAGCGAATACGGGCGGCTGGAAAACGAGATGTGGCGCTCGGTCCGCCTGGTGGTAGATACCGGCGTGCATCAGGACCACTGGTCGCGCCAGCAGATGATCGATTTCTTTCACCAGCACACCGCCATGGACGACAAGAACATCGCCACGGAGGTCGATCGGTACATCGCATGGCCGGGCCAGGCGTTGGCGTACAAACTAGGGCAGATGAAGATTCTCGAATTGCGCGAGCGGGCCAGGCAAGCGCTTGGGAGCCGCTTCGACCTGCGCGCCTTTCACGATGCCGTGTTGGATGAAGGTCCGCTTCCGCTCGACATTCTCGATGCGCGGATCAACGCCTGGATCGCTGAGGAACAGGAGAAGAAACAGTAGCAAAGCCGGGCACAGCAGCGAAGCCGGGTGCCCCAGGTCCCGATTCTGGGCCCTGGGACAGCGCGAACCTGCATCGCATAACTCGAAATCGTGCGCTCAGAAACCTACAGCGTTTTCGATTCTGCTCTGGACGGAAAGTGTGATGCTAAGTGGTTTTTTCTTCAAGAAAAAGCCACCTCGCACGATGTCGGCGATGTCAAGAAGTGAATCGAAAGCGCTCTAGCAAGGCACCGCCAGCAGCGCGCCCCAATTCAAGCCCGCGCCGAATGCCGAGAAGACCAGCGGCGCAGCCGGCGGTTCGCTCCGGCTCCCATGCCATTCGTCGGCCGCAATCAGCAGCGATGCCGCCGAAGTGTTTCCATAGCGCGCCAGGTTGGTAAAGAACCGCTGCTCGGGAGCCTTTAGCGCGGTAGCCACGCGCGCAATCAGGTTCAGGTTGGCCTGGTGAAGCAGATAGACGCCGGGATCGCCGGCGGTCAATCCATTGCGTTCGAGCAGCTCGTTGATTGTGCGCGGAATCTTGCGGCAGGCGTGCAGAATCACGCTGCGCCCATCCATCTGAATCTTCTCGTGCTCCATCTTCAGGATCTCCGCCGCCGCGCCGTCGGTGGAGAGCTGCCAATCGGCGATGCGGGCAAAGCCGCGCTGCGCGTCTACCAGGCAGGCGCCCGCGCCGTCGCCAAACAGGATGGCCGTGTCTTTGCCTTGCGGCGTCAGCTCGATGCGCCGCGACATGATCTCCGCGCCCACCACCAGCACGCGGCTCGCTCGCGGCGCAAGCTGCGCGGCCAGCGCCAATCCAATCAGCGATCCGCACGAGGCCACCGGAATATCGAGCGCCGGTGTTGCGCTCAAGCCCAGCCCGGCGGCAATCTGGCTGGCAGGTCCGGGGCAAAACCGATCGCTCGATCCTGAAGCGGCCAGGATCATGCCCAGCTCTTCCGCCGCGGCTCCAGCCTTCTCAAGGCAATCCCGCGCAGCCTTGAGGCCCAGCCCCGCCACCGTGTCTTCGGCGGCGGCGTAGCGGCGCTCCTCGATGCCGGTCGCGGACAGAATCCACTCCGGCGTCGCATCCACCAGCGGAGCGAGCTCCGCATTGCGCACGCGTCGCGGCGGCAGGTGCGAACCGAATGCCCGTAAATAGGCCATTACTTTGCGATTGCGGAAAGGTAAGACGCCACTTTGCCGATGGTGTCGAATTTTCGCGCCGACAAATCGGAATCGGGAATGGTTACGCCGAATTCCTCTTCGAGCCCGCTCACAAAGTCGGTGAGCGCAAACGAGTCCAGCAGTCCGGAGACGAAGATCGACTCGTCTTCCCCGGGATTGATCTCTTTTCCTGAAATGCGCTGAAGAACTTTAAGGATTCGGGCTTCTGGCCCCATTTCCATCTCCTTGCACAGCGGTCTCGGTGCTGGGCGATTGCCTCTCTTTATAGGTCTGGTACCCGGCCAGCAAATCGGCCATCAGCGCATCGGCCAGCTCCCGGTAGCCGTCGCCGGTAAAGTGCGTATGGTCGGGCTGCGCCCAGCCCGCGTACACCCATTCCTGCATTGAACCGAATCCGCCCATCCGTTCGCGCTGATCCCAGTAGGCGCACCCCTCGGTGCGGCAAACGGACCGCTGCGCCGCGATGATCTTCTCCGTCCCGTCGTAGGTGTGCCAGGCGTGGTGGTGAGCCACGGACCGGTCCGGCGGTCCCACCACCAGAATCGACGACTCCGGAACATACTGGTGGATGGTGTCGATGATCGATGCGAACGCCTGCCGGTAGCTCTCTTCGTCCCAATCCGCGCTGGCCGCCTCGTTCGTGCCGTAGGCCAAAACGATCAGCGCCGGCGAGTTGTCTTTCAGGTACTGCGAGAACAACTGCTGATCCCACTTCAGAATCAGCGGCGCTTCGGCTCCGTTGATTCCGATCGACTCCCAGGTGACTCCCGGCTGCGTAGCCACCCATCCCAGCAGTGTCACGGGGGCGCTTTCCTCGGTGGTGACCTCGAAGTGGTGATCGCCCGCCGGACAGCTATAGTGGAAGGTTCCGGGGCAGGTCTGCGGCGCATCGGTCTGAATCTCGGCCGGGTCGCCGCTGTTGTCGGTAAAGCGCAAGCTTCCTCCGCCGGGCTGCTCGAGATACTGCAATTCGAGCGTGGTGCATTGTGCATCGAGCGTTACCCACTCCCCCGTGCGATTGGTCGAAATGCTGATGCCGCCCATCCCCAGTTCGCCGTCGCCCAGTTGCAGAAACCGGTTGCCCTGCGTCTTCCAGCCCGTGGACTGCGAACGCGCCGAGCCAAGAATCCGGTAGCCCGCAAAGGGATGGCCGGCGTACGAGTAGCCGATGCCGCCGTCGCCAAACTGGGCTTGAAAAACCCGCCTCGCCTCGCCGGTGAACATATCCGCCGCGGTGTGCGAGTCGCCCCACTGCAGCACCCGCACCGTGCTGGTCTGGGTCCCGCCGTCGCGCTGCTCGTTCTGGCGCGACTCGAGCTGCGCATAGAAGCCATCCAGCGCCGAGTCGAACGCGATCGCGTGTGGAGGAGGATCCTTGAGCCGCGCGCCGATCTCCTCTTCGAGCGCCGCCCGGCGCGCGGGATCGGGACGCGGCGCGTAGTAGTGTATCCGCGCATGGGTCACGGAATGGCGCGTTCTCCCCGTCCCTGTGCGCACTCCGGTGCCGCGGCCCGCCGCGGTGTGCGTTCGAGGTTGGGCGGGTGTCTTGGCACTCGATGCCGCAGCCGTCGCAGCCGCATGCCTTTTCTTTGGCGGAGTGGACGCGAGCAGCGCAGCCCCGCCCGCCAGCGCCGCCAGCGCCAGCACGGCGGCGGCTTTCCTCCCGCGGCAAACATGCCTGCTCATTGCGCACCGGCTCTCTTACCGCTCGTGCGCCGGCTCGGGTGTGGGTGCAGCACGACCTTCAAAGGGGCGGTCTTCTGGGCGGCGGTGGCGGGTGCGGCCGGCAGGGGGATTCCGTGTTGCATCTTCCATCGATCATAGCGCAGCCCCAATTGCTCCACGAAGAGTCCGGCCACAATCGTGGCTCCCTGCGGCGTCGGATGCAACAGGTCGGCCGTCACCAGCCGCGGGCTGGCCGCATACCAGCGCGCCATGGTGCCGCTCGAGCCCATGGCATCGTAGGTGTCGAAGAAGGCGCAGTGCGTCTCCGCCGCCACCTCGCGCTGGATGGCCACGATCTCCGGAATGGTGCTCATGGTCTCTATATCGTCCAATCCGCTCCGTTCCCCGCGGTCCATCGGGCTCATGATGAGAATAGATGCGCCCGGCGCCGCCACGCGGATGCGCTGGATGGCCAGACGCAGCTCCGCCGCATACTGTTTGTGCACAAAATTCCCAAAACTGCTCTCGTTCGATCCGTAATTCACAATCAGCAGCGTCGGCCCGGCGCGATCCAGCTCCTGCTTCCAGATGGCCGGCTGCAGCACCCGCGCCAGCACGCTGGTGGTTGCGCCGTTCAACCCCAGGCTGTCATAGAGCAGCCCGGTCGACCCGCGCCGGAAGTCCACGCCGAACAGCGTCACTGTGCCTTTCGTCGGCCGAATTGAAACTTCCTTAGTGCCCCCCGGCAGCGTCACGTGAACCGCTGCCGCCGCCGCAGGCGAAGCGTCGGTCGTCTGTTCGGCGATCTGCTGGCCGTCCGCTTCCACCGCAAACGAGCCGCCGTCCGGCTTGGCCAGGTACTCCACCTCCACCGCCGTTTGCTCCGAACCGGTGAGCCGGAACTCGCTCCAGGCGCCCGGCTGCCCTTCAAACGCCGCCCCGCCCAGCCCATAGATCCCTTCCCGCATCAACCCCACGCCGGTGCGAATCTTCCAGCCGTGGTCGCTCATCTCCACGCCGCGGTGGCCGTACCAGGCCCACGGCTTGGCAATCAGCGTGTATCCCCGGCCCGCATCGCCAAACCGGCCTTGCAACTGGGCGCGAATGTCGCCCGTAATCAGATCCGCGGTGGTGGGAGAATCCCCATAGTGCAAAATCGTCACCACGCCGCTCGTCTTCCCCTGCTCCAGCTTCCACAAAGCTGCAAAAAAGGGGTCCAGCGCATTCGCGTCATCCACCAGCATGGGCGACGCTGCCGGCACGTGCGGTCCGCTCAAAACAGGGTTCCGCGGCACTGGAGGAGCAGGCCGAGCGGGCCAGCGCAACCGGAACGCCTCTGCGAAGACCCCTGGCCCCAGGCCCTTGCCACGGTCTACGCCCACGCGCCATGCCGCCAGTGCGGCCGCCACCACCGCGATGGTCAGCGCTGTCCTGAACGGGAATCCGGACCAGCGGCTAAGAGGCCTGAGCCTGGGCGGGGCGGGCCGGATCGGCAATTGCTCGGGAAGGTCAAAAATTGCCATACACAAAAGGAGCGGAACCGCGCCCCGCCAGCGTTTGAATCAGCAAGATCAGCCCGGCCATCGCCAGCCCCTGCACCCAGAAGGGCGTCTTCGCCGTCACGCGCGCGGTCCGGTCGAACCAGTCCGGCGGCAGGCAGTGCGCCACGGCGGCCAGCAGCAGCACTCCGGCCAGCGGCAGGGTAACGTTGCTCATCGACCAGGTCAGCGAGCCCAGCCCGCGCAGAATCGCCAGCGCATTTCCGAGCGTCGATGCGCGGAAGAAGATCCATGTAAAGCAAACAAAATGAAAGGTCAGCAGCCCCCCCAGCAGCTTGGCCCACCAGGCCGGCGAGGGCACGGCGCGCCGACGCTTCCAGGCAAACACCAAACCCAGCGCGAACCCGTGCAGCGCACCCCAGATCAGAAAGTTCCACGAGATTCCGTGCCACAACCCGCCCAGCATCATGGTCAGCAGGAACGCGTAACTGTAGGACAGCACCGAATACTTCCTGCGCTTGGGGAAGAAGTCGAACAGGTAGTCGCGCAGCCAGAAGGAAAAGGTGATGTGCCACCGCCGCCAGAACTCCGCCACGTTTACTGAGAGATACGGCCGGCGAAAATTCTCCGGCAGCTCGATGCCCAGCAGCAGCGCGGCACCCCGGGCAATGTCTGTATATCCGGAAAAGTCGAAGAACAGTTGCAGCGCGTATCCATACACCCCTATCAATATTTCTCCACTCGAGTAAAGCGCTGGCGTGTCGAAGATCCGGTCGACCAGATTGTTGGCCAGGAAGTCGGCAATCAGGAGCTTCTTGATCAGCCCCAGCCCGATTAGCAGCATGGCCTGCGCACCATCTTCGGCGCTCAACGCAAACGGTGCGGAGATTTGCTTGAGCAGCTTGCCCATGCGCGGAATCGGCCCGGCCGTCATGGAGGGGAAAAACAGCGCCGCCGCCAGGTAGCCGAGCGCGTTGCGCTCCGGCTCTATCTCTCCCAGGTAGAGATCGATGGTGTACGTAAGCGACTGAAAGCAATAGAAAGAAAGGCTCAGCGGCAGCAGCCACCGCCAGCTCGCGCCGGTCGCGATCGGCACCAGCTTCAGGCTCGCGAGCAGCCCCAGATTTACGGCCAGCGACGCGCCCATCAGCAGCCGCCTGGGCGCTTTCCCCTGCCACCGGCCTAGCCCCAACCCTACAAAAAAGTCCGCCAGCGCTGCCAGCGGCAAGGCGAGATACACCAGGCTGTAGTGCGCCAGAAAAAATAGATTCGCCGCCGCCAGCAGACCGGTCCGAAGCCGGCGCGACCCGGCCGTCAGCCAATAGAGCAGGCATACTGCGGCCAAAAAAGCAAAAAAGGGACCGGAACTCAGGGACATGGAAGGTTCCCGTCAAGATTATCCCAACTTCAGACGCAGTTGAGTGGATCGCGGGCAAACTCACCGAGCCGTGGAACAACTTTGGTCATAGCTCGCGCCCTGGGCGATTGCGCCGGAATCCGCCCGCGGCTGGCCCAGTTCCGTTCCAGGCCCGGAACCCTCCGGCTCGGAGCCTCTCGGGGGCCCAGAAGAGTCCTAAAATCAATTTCCGGCCATAAAATTAACCGTATATTTATCAATAAGATACACGCAATAAACCGGAAAACAGTGGATTCTGCGCTGGAACCGTTTAGTAGAATAACCGAATGGTTGAACGACAGAAATCACGGTATACGAGTCCGGCTAGGCCACGATGGTTTTGGGCCGTTGCGGGGGCGTTGTCCCTCGCCATGGTGGTCGTGTGCTTTACTGACTCGACGTTGACGGTGCAGGCAGACACTCCGCTCGCCCGTCCTGCCTCAACCCTTCCCCCGGCAGTTCCTCCGGATAGTTTTCTGGCTTCGTCCGGAGCTGCGGTCAAACCTGCCTTTCCGGCAAGAACGCTCGGCGGAATCGCCACCTGGTACGGCATCGTGCTCAACGGGCATCGCACCGCCAGCGGCGAGCGCTTTAACGAATTTGCCTTGACGGCCGCTCACAAGACCCTGCCCTTCGGCACCCTGCTGCGGGTCGTCGACCTCAAAACCAGCAAATCGGTGGTGGTGCGTGTCAACGACCGCGGCGAGCTTCCCGCCGGTCACGTCATCGACCTCTCCTACGCCGCCGCCAAAGAGCTCGATATCGTGAAATCCGGGGTTGCGCAGGTCAGGCTTGAGGTCATCTCGCTCGGGCGCTCGCGACGCCAATAGCCGTTGCCGCCCAGGATATCGCCAACCTGACCGCCGTCTCGTACTGCTGTACAGCGGCTCGACTCTGTGCCAGACTGGAGTCCTCGCGAGGTCGCCCCAATGGCGAGATGGCGTCAGCTTCTCTGCAGGGCAAAATTGCGCCCGGCTCAACGCTCCCTGAAGTTCAAGCCGTTGCGCAACCAGTGGATAACGGGCCTGGGTTGGGCCAGCTTGTTTTCGCTCGCGGCGTTCTGCTTTGGCTGCAGCGGGATCGTGATTACCAACGGCAGCAAAGCGCCGGACTTCACGATTTCAGTGAATGTAGCAAGCCTCAGCCTGACGGCCGGCGGCAGCGCGGAGCCGGCGTCGGTTTCTGCAACTGCGATCAACGGATTCACCGGAACCATCCAGGTGACTCTGAGCGGGCTTCCGGCAGGCGTCACTGCGTCCCCGGCCACGTTTAGTCTTACGCCTGGCACGCCACAACAGGTCGATTTCACGGCGGCTGGGTCAGCAGCGGCCGGCGCCTCGACGGTGCAATTCACCGGCGCCTCCGGCACGCTCTCTCATTCAGCTTCGTTTACGCTGAATGTAAGCGCCGCCCCCACCCCGGATTTTTCACTTTCGGTGAACGTAACCAGCCTGAGCCTGACGGCCGGCGGCACTGCGGAACCGGCGTCGGTTTCAGCAACCGCCATCAACGGATTCACCGGAACCATCCAGGTGACCCTGAGCGGACTGCCCACGGGGGTCACCGCGTCCCCGGCCAGCTTCAGCCTGACGCCGGGCACGCCCCAGCCTGTCAACTTCACGGCGGCAGCGTCAGCGGCAACCAGCTCTTCGACCGTGCAATTCACCGGCACATCCGGTGCGCTCAGCCATACGGCTTCATTCACGCTCAATGTAACCGCCGCCGTCGCTGCGCCGGATTTTTCGCTTTCGGTGAACGTAACCAGCCTGAGCCTGACGGCCGGCGGCAGCGCTGAACCGGCGTCGGTCTCCGCAACCGCGCTCAACGGGTTCACGGGAACCATCCAGGTGACTCAGACCGGGCTGCCCACGGGGGTCACCGCATCCCCGGCCGCCTTCAGCCTGACACCGGGCACGCCCCAGCCTGTCAACTTCACGGCGGCAGCGTCGGCCGCAACCAGCTCTTCGACCGTCATATTCACCTGCACATCCGGCACCCTCAGCCATATGGCATCGTTCACGCTCAACGTGACCGCGGCCGTTGCAACGCCTGGCGTGGATGCCGTTACCTACCATTACGATGTGGGACGCACCGGCCTGAATCCCAACGAAACCACCCTCACCACCGCCAACGTCACGTCCTCCAAATTCGGCTTGCTGCGCATCCTCCCGGTGGATGGAAGCGTCGACGCCGAGCCGCTCTACCTCTCCAACCTCACCGTGGGCGGGCAACAGCAGAACGTCGTCTTTACGGTCACAGAGAATGACAGCGTCTACGCCTTCAACGCTGACACTGGAACGCAACTGTGGAAGACTTCGGTGCTGGGCGCCAACGAAACCCCCAGCGACGATCACGGCTGCGGACAGATTTCGCCCACCATCGGCATCACCTCCACGCCGGTCATCGATCGCAACGCCGGCGCCAACGGAACCATCTTTGTCGTGGGCATGACCAAGGATGCGTCGGGCGACTATCACCAGCGGCTTCACGCCTTGGACGTGACCACCGGCAGCGAACTCTCCAGCAGCCCCACCGAGATCGCCGCAACCTATCCGGGCACCGGCGACAACAGTTCCGGCGGCAAGGTGATCTTCGCTCCCGGCCAGTATGCGGAGCGCGCCGGGCTGCTGCTGCTGAACGGAACCATTTACCTGGGCTGGACCTCGCACTGCGACGGCGGGCCGTACACCGGCTGGCTGATGGGTTACAGCGAAACCACGCTCAAGCAAACCGCCGTCTTGAACCTGACACCCAACGGCAGCGAGGGATCGATCTGGATGGCAGGTTCCGGCCTCGCCGCCGATTCGAACGGTTACATCTACTTCCTCGACGCCAACGGGACCTTCGACGCCACCCTCAATGCCAGCGGCTTCCCCGTCAACTCCGATTTCGGCAACGGGTTCCTGAAGGTCTCCACAGCCAACAACAGCCTCGCCGTAGCCGACTACTTCGAGATGTACGACACGGTCACCGAATCGAACAACGACGAAGACCTCGGTTCCGGAGGCGCGCTGGTGCTGCCCGACCTGACCGACAGCTCCCAAACCATACATCACCTGGCCGTGGGCGCAGGGAAGGACTCGAATATCTACGTGGTCAATCGCGACTCGATGGGCAAATTCAACCCCAACAACGACAGCGCGATCTATGAGGAGATTGACGGAGCCATCGGCGGCGTCTGGTCGATGCCTGCCTATTTCAACAGCACCGTCTACTACGCGGCGGTCGGCGACACGCTCAAGGCCTTTCCGATTACAAACGCCAAACTGGCCACCGCGGCCACCATGCAAAGCACCACCAGTTTTCCCTATCCCGGCGCGACGCCCTCGGTAAGCGCCAACGGAACCACCAACGGCATTGTGTGGGCGGTGGAGAACAATTCTGGGGCGGCAGTGCTGCACGCCTACGACGCCGGCACACTTTCCGAGCTCTACAACAGCAACCAGGCCACCAACGGCCGCGACCATTTCGGCGTCGGCAACAAGTTCATCACTCCCATGGTGGTGAGCGGCAAAGTCCTGGTAGGCACGCCGAGCGGCGTGGCCGAGTTCGGCTTGCTGCCGTAAAAGTGTGCCCCAAAAAGTGAAGCTCGAAGGCACCCGCCCTCGAGCTTCATCCGATCGCTCCGTTGTTTGACCACCTGACCCCGGAGCGCGGTTGTTTGTGTCGCTCAGAAGTTCAGCTTGAGCGCAAGGTCGATAGAACGTCCGGGATTCGAACCGTCTTCCAGGCCGAAGGTCCCTACAGTTCCACCTCCGCCACCGGCAGGTCCGGTCGTGCGAATGCCGTTGCAGGAATCGCAGTCGCTGAACGGCCCAGGCCAGGCAGCGGGCAGGCTGAAGATGGGAGTGTTGGTCAGGTTGACGAACTCGGCCACGAAGGCCACGTTGACCCTTTCGGTGATCGGGAATGTCTTGGTTACGTTGAGATCGGCGGTTTTCAGATTGGGACCGCGCCAGACGCCGTTTTGGCAGTTTCCAAAGGACCCGGTGGCCGGTGCGCTGGCGATGTTCGGGTTGAGGGTGGTCCGTCCAAAGGATGTGCCGATCTGCTGCCATGTGGGTGAGGTGTAAGTGGCGACGCCGACAGCGCAATCGGGCCGCGGGTTGACCGACGTCGTCCCGGAGTCATCCGGTCCCGCCGGCTGAATCGCGAAGCCGGAGCGGAAAGTAAGATCGAGGGCCGTTTGCCATCCCCCGATCGCCTCATCGACCCCCTTGGAAACGCCGGAGGCAAACTGCTTGCCGCGCCCGAATGGAAGGGCGTACACACCGTACGCGTTGAGGTCTCCAGCCGCGTCCGTGATGCACTTGCCGTAGTCGCCCATCGGATCGTATTCGTTCTGGAAGAAGTTGTGCTGGCCAATGGTCTGGAATTCGCCCACGCCTTCTTCATCGCCGTAGGAGCCAAAGTAGCCCAGCGAGTTGTTAAGGCACTTCGACCAGGTGTACGAAGCGGCGAGATCGAGGCCGTGGTAGTTGCGCGTCGCCACGGTCGCTTCCAGGGCGTCGTAACGCGAGACCGCGTCGGAGCCGTTGTAGCGGACCGCGCCTGCGCCGGCGGCGAACAGTGCCGCGGAGTACGGCGGCGGACTGATGGAGCCGCTCGAATTCAGCAGCGACTGTCCGTACCAGTAGATGTCCATCATGTGGTCAATCGAGTTGCCCACGTATCCGAGCGAGGCCGTCGTGGCCTTCCCGAACTGATGCTGGATGGTCAGGTTCCATTGCCGATCGACAGCCGGCTGCAGTTTGGGGTTGGTTTCGTGAATGGTAGCGCCGGAGATGCAAGCCGCCGAAAGGCTCTTAACGCCCGCAACCGTGCAGCCACTCGCCGGGAAGCTGTTATAGCCCTGGTCCAGACCGAAGGTGGGCAGGTTCACGCCACCGTAGGTAACTTCGTGAGCGACCGTGTTGGGAGGATTCTGGTCGGCCGTGTTATTGACCCCCTCGCCCTCCATATAGGTCGAAATGCCGAAGCCTCCGCGCACCACAGTATTAGGCGCAAAGTCCGGCTGCCACGCAAAACCGATCCGCGGCTGCCAGTTGTCGATTCCCGTGTAGTTAGCGTAGTTGGTGCCGATCTCGGGCGTGCCGGTGGCGCGGTCGAAGTTGATGTTGGCATCCTCGACGGCGTCGTTGCGGGGCGTGATGTCCTCGTAGCGGAGGCCCAGGTTCAAGGTGAGGTTGTGAGCTATCCGGTAGTCGTCCTGAAAGAACCCGCCGTAGACGCTGTTGCGAAGGTGCAGCGTGAAGGCTGCGCCTTCCTGGACGTTCTGCGGCAAGCCGAGCAGAAAGTCGGCGAATCCATCTCCGCCCGATGTGCCCGTGGCGGTATTGCCCGTGAACTGGCCGGTGAACGCCCAGGCCCCGGCGAGACCGCCGTTGCCAGGATAGACGTCGTTCATGCGGTAATTGAAGAACTCGAAGCCAGTGTGAATCGACTGCCTGCCGTGCGTCCAGGTTACCCCATCCTCAATTTCGATGGTGGAGTCGTGGAAGCTCTCGAGCAGGTCGCTCGTCCCGATGGTGCCGAACTCTCCGTAGCTGATGGCGGGAAGGAAGCTGTCATTGACCCCGGGGATTCCAAAGACTGACGGCAGATTCTTGCCGCTGGTGTTCGCGAACTCCTGGTCGTTGGCCGGGAAATCTTGGAAACCGGCACGGAACTCGTTCATCAGTGTCGGCGTCAGGGTGTGGTCGTAGTTGGCTACGAAGTTCTTCAGGGGATACTCCCTGCCCGCTGCCGGATCGAGCGCATTGTCGATGCCGTTGGAGGCGTTATACAAGGTGTGCATCTGCGTCCAGCGGCCCGAGATGTGGTCTCTGTCCGATGCCTGCCAATCGATCTTGGCGTCGCCTTGATAAGCATTGATCGAGTTACTTGTGTAGTAATTTGGCTGCTCAATCGAGTTCTGGAAGATTGAAGAAGTGACGATGCTCTGCGCAGCCTTGCTGAAGGCGATCCCATCCGTGGCCGTAGCGATGTATGTCGTCAGGTTGTTGTTCGGGATCGGTTTGCGGTTGCCAATGCTGCCGCTGTAAGGATCGTAAAGCTGGGCACTGGCGACTGAGCAGATCCCGCTGCTGTTGAAGGCGCCGCCCGCGGCCGTGCAGAGAGCGCCGAAATCGCCGGCAATATAGGCCGCCGGAACGGTACTGTTGCTTTGCTCGGTCTTAGGTACGCTGTATAGCGTGCTCTCCTCATCGATGAAGAAGAACAGCTTATTCTTGATGATCGGGCCGCCCAGGGTTCCGCCAAATTCATTCCAGTGCAACGGCGGACGAGGAAAAGCGCCGTCATTGATGTAGCTGCCCGCTGGGCCATTTGGGTTGGGGATTTGAAAATCGGCATAGCCCTTGTCCTGCCAGCTATTCGCGTCCAGGTCAGTGTTGCGCACGTACTCATAGAGATTGCCATGGAACGCGTTGGTGCCGGACTTGAGCGACTCGACGATGACACCGCCAATGTAGTTGCCGTAGTCGGCCCCGGCGTTGGTGGTAATCAAATTGAATTCCTGCACAGCGTCCGGGGCGGGTGTGTAGGCAACCTCGCTGTTGTCCTGCTGGTTCATGTCCATGCCATCGAGGCTAAAGTTGTCATCCTGCTCACGGGCGCCATTTACCATCGGCCGGCCGGTGCCGAAAGTGCTCACCGGAGCTTCGAAGGAGAAGATGTTAGGGCTGACGACGCCCGGTGCCAGCAGCGTCAACTGGTTGATGTCGCGCGTGGCCAGCGGCAGAGTGCTGGCGGCATTGGCGTCGATGATCGTTCCCAGTTCCGTTGACCCGGTCTGCAGCAGCGGCGGAATGTCGCTCACCGTCACCGTCTCGCTCACTGTGCCCAGCTTCAAATGGAAGTCCACGTGCGCCACCTGGTTGAGGATCAGCGTGAACGGACTGCGCACTTCGGTGGCAAAGCCGGGCGCCTCCACTTTCACGTCCACCTTGCCCACCGGTATGGAGGGAAAATCATAAAGGCCCGCGTCGGTTGTTTTGGTCACCCAGGTGGTGTTGCGATCCACGTCGCGCACCGTTACGGTGGCGTTGGGAATCGCGGAGCCTGAGCCATCCGCCACCAGTCCGGTGATGGAGCCGGCGGCCTGTTGGGCCCAACCGGTCGTTGTTGTCGCGGCCAGCAGAATCAAGAAGCAGGCGGCGCCGGCCATAATCTGGAACATCCGGTTATTCAGCTTCACTGGAACCTCCTTCAATCAGTGTTCAGGTGGATGGATGGACCACGCGGTAATCGGTTCTGGAAGGTCGTGCGAACCGCACCGCGAAGATCCCTTGGAGCGCCGGCGAATCGCCCGCCGGATGAGTATGAGGGCAGAAACTGGAGCCAGCCCTTCGCGTCAGATCCTGACTTGGGGGAAAGCTTCCGTCGCGGCCATCTTCGATAAGTGATCGAATGGCCCCGAAATGACCAATCTTCGATGCGACAAATACTATCCCAAGGTTTTATAGAATTGCAAGAGGGAAAATGAAAATTTTTGCGGCAAATAATCATCGCGCTGATCTCTGAAGCCAGATACATGCACAAAAATCGGCGAATTGCAGCAGCAACCTCCGTAAAATCAAACCTTTGCAGCGCCGCGCCAACGCAGTCATCGCCTTAGAAACGCATTTCCGATCGAACGTTTTGATCGTAATGATTATTTTTAATCAAAAAATTGCTCACTTAAGCCGATACATGCTATGATCGGTCGAATTTTGAATCCCCTGGTCGAGTGACCGTACTTTCATCACCCCGACGCCAGTATTTGCGAAAAACATCCATATCCCGGCCATTCGCTCAATACAGACGCCGGACCTGAATTTGACTGGTATCACACGGCCTTGCGCCAGGAGCGCCGTCTGAGTCTGCTCATGACCACTTTATTCTTTGAGCTTTGCGCCGAATCGATGGAAGCTGCGCGCGCCGCACAGTCGGGCGGCGCGGACCGTATCGAGCTTTGCTCGGAACTGTCGCGCGGGGGAGTGACTCCCGTCCGCGCGCTGACCGAGGCCAGCGTTGACGCGCTTTCCATTCCCGTTTATGTGCTGATCCGTCCGCGCAGCGGCAACTTCGTTTTTTCCTCTGAGGAATTCGCCCTCATGCAGCGGCAGATCGCGGAGGCCAAAGAAGCCGGAGCCAGCGGAGTCGCCGTCGGCGTGTTGCTTCCCGATGGCCGCGTGGACGTGGAACGGACGCGCGCTCTGGTTCGCCTGGCGCGTCCCATGGCAGCCACGTTTCATCGCGCATTCGATGAAACTCCGGACCTGAGCGAGTCGCTGGAGCGGGTGATCGAGACCGGCGCCGAAGGCCTGCTCACCTCCGGCGGCGCGAAAGAAGTTTTGTGCGGCGCCGAATCCATTTCCGCGCTGCGCAGCCAGGCCGGCGATCGCATCCACATCATTGCCGGCGGCGGGCTGCGGCTGGCCTCATTGGCTGAGGTAGTGCGCCGTTCCGGAACTTTCTCGCTGCACGGTTCGCTCACCCGCAGCAACGGCAGCCACTCGGCCGCCGACGGCATGGCGGCACTCGAGGCCGACGTCCGCGAAGCGGTGCGTCTGCTGCGCAATGAATTTCACGATCGGAAGTCAACAGCGCGGGAGAATTAGAGCTCGCTCCCGGTCCCCTTACCCCTCAGACGCGAAGAACCCTCGTTCCCTGCCGCTCGAAGGGCGCGACGGCTTCGGCCGTAGCCCCGGTGTCGGTAATCACAATTTGAATTTCGTTGGCCGGGCAGATGATCGCGGGACTCACTTTGCCCAGCTTGCTCGAGTCCGTCACCACGATCAATTGCTTGGACTGCTTGAGCATCTTGCGGTATACCAGGGCTTCATCGGCCTCGAGCGAAGTGGCTCCGCGTTCCGCGTCCAGTCCCGTCACGCTCAGGAAGACCTTATCCATATATACGTTGTCAAGGAAACTGAGGGCGGCGTTTCCCGAGAGCGCAAACGACCAGGCCCAAAGCACCACGCCGCCGGTCAGATAGGTGCGAATGGCGGTCCGGTTGCACAGCTCCATGCCGATATTGATCGCGTTGGTCACCACCTGGATCTTCTCGCGGTGACGCAGGCTGCGGCCAATGTGCGTGGTCGTGGTGCCCGCGGAGAGGCCCACCGTCTCGCCCTCCTGAACCATCTCCGCCGCGGCCAGGCCGATGCGGCGCTTTTCAGCGGCGTGGCGCTGCTCGCGCGCCAAAAAAGAGCTGTCGTATCGAAATGGCTCGTAGAGAAGCGGCTCAGCCAGCTCCGCCCCGCCATGCGTGCGCCGGATCAATCCGCGATTTTCCAGCCGCGCCAGATCGCGCCGGATGCTGGGGGCCGAAGAGCCGGCCACAGCGAGCAGTTCCTCGATTGTGGCGGTTCCCGTGCTCAGAAGGAATTTGACAATCTGCTCAGATCGGCGGTTTATGGACTCTGACATACAACCGCGATTCTACTCCGTCGATGCGGATTTGAAAGCGGAAATTGAGCATTTTTCGTCGAATGTATCAAGATTTCAATAGAAACTATTCAACTGAGTGATCGTTAATGCATTAAATGACCATGAAATCGCGGCCCTTCCGGAGGTTTCGTTTACTTGACGATTTGCCTCCCAGCCGCCGGTGAGCGCAGCCGGAGATCGAAGAAATCCAGATACCTTTGCCAGTCGGAATCCTGCACGTCGTGGCCGCCGGCGCGAATCTGATAACTGACTCTGCCCAATATGGCTTCGCCTGGCTTGGGCATCACGGTTGCGCTGAGGCCGCTGAATCCGAGGAACCGGTACACGGCCGAGGCCAGCACTCCGGAGGTGAATTCGCCTTCCGGATCGGCATTTGCGTCATCGGCGGCGCTGCCGATGTAAAGCGGCCGCGGCGCCAGAGCCGCGAGGATAAGGTGCTGGTCGAAGGGAAGCTCGCGGTCCATGCCGTTGTAGGCGCGGAAATTCCGGCAAAACCAGTGCGGGAAAACCGTGTTCAGGCGATGAATGTCCTCACCTACGTCGCGGCGAAACAGCTTGGCGCCGCCGGCGCCCGACTCGTGACTGACTACCGCCGCAAAGCGCCGGTCGTTGGCGCCGGCCCACAGCGCGGCTTTGCCCAGCCGCGACCAGCCAAACACGGCCACGCGGCGAGCGTCGACCCGGTTGTGAATCTCAAGGTAATCGAGCGAACGGCTCAGCGCCCATGCCCAGGCGCCGATGGCGGAAAAGTTGTCGCCCCGGTTCTGGAGTTCGGGATACGCGTTGCGCAAGCCGGCCACGCTCCCATCGGCCACATCGGGATCGATGTCGCCACGGTACATGGTGGCGAACCCATAGCCGCGCTTCAGGAATTCCTCCACCGGCCAGCGCCGCGCGTCGATTCCGCGGCAGCTTTCAGTGGCGCGATGATCGCGAACGCAGGAGAGATCGGCAAGCGAGTTGCGTCCCGACTCGGTCCAACTGCGGCTCAAAAAGATGCCGGGGTCCGTCGACACCGTGTGATTGCCCCAGAAGTTGAGTCCCAGAATCACGGGAGCGCGCGGCACGCTTTGCGGCGTGTACAGCAGCAGATCGCCGGAGGGACCGGCCTCCGTTCCCTCAAATAGAATCCTCACCTGCGTGCGCAGAGCCAGGGGGCCAAATGCGCTTCCATCCCGTTCCCGCACTGCAAAGCCCACGCCGGCGGCAGCGGGAACGGAGCCGTACATTTGCTCTGCGGCCGTTTGAAGAATCCCGGCGCGCCGCCGCTCCCACGCGCGTGCGTCGCGCACCGCCGCGCCATTGGGAAAGATGAGCGGATCGGGCAGCACCGGAGACGGAGGCAGAGGAGCTTCTCCTCCGCTTTCTGCCGCGCCAGCCAGAGCGCACAGCGCCGGAGCCAGTGCCTGCGCCCCCGCCAGGCTCGCCGCCGTTTTGATCAAAGTGCGCCGGTTCATGCTGCGTGGCCGGCCAAGGAAGTGCGATCACGAAAAGCAGTAGTTCATCGCGGCGCCGGCGCATTCATTGTACGTTGTTTGGCGCGCCGCAAGCCTGCGCCCGCAATATCAACGAAGGGGAGAACGCGCGAACTGAGGGAAGCCCGGGTTTAGAAAAAACGCGCCGCAGAAGGCGCCGCGCGCGTCATCCCTGGACTTTGGGAAACGCCGTAATGCGCAGCTTGGCCGCCGCATAGGGAATTAGCGCGATCGTCTCCTCCGGCTGGTCGCTCGCGACCGGGCTTTGCGGGGGCGGGTCGGCCGCGCCGTCCTCGCTGCGCCATTGGTTGAGGCGGCGCGCCTTCACGCTCAGCCGGACAGGCGCCGACCGGCGCGCAAACGGCATCGCGCCGACTTCCTTTTCCTCCACCGCGATGTTCTTCGCCGCCGCATCCGCATCGACATTCAGCGCATAGTTCCACTGGTCGGTAGGAAAAACCTGCCAGTCGGCGGTCATGCCGCGGTCGCGGAGCTTGACCCAGCTCTCGCCAATCCCATAAGAAAAAACCAGCGGCCCGCGCTCGACGGCCAGCGAATCGTGAAACCAGCGCGAGACGCGCGGCTGCATGGGAAAGGCGATCTCCACGCGGTCGCCAGGCTTCCACGTGCGATCGACCGCGGCAAAGGAGCTTGGCGCCGGAGCCGGCATCGGCTGGCCATTTACGGTAATGGCCGTGCCCGCGGCCCAGGCCGGAATGCGCAAGTGAAGCGGAAAGCGCAAGGGCGCGGCCGGGTTCACGGTGAGCCGAACCGTGCCGCGGAATGGATAGCTGGTTTCTTCGGCAAGATGAACGGCCATTCCGCGCAGCATGGTGCGCACCTCTGAGGGCGCATAGGCGGCCGCAACCAGCCCGTCGTCCCCGTCGTGGTCCTGGGCGCCGGAGAGCATGAAAAGGCTGGCCGTGAACTTCGGCCACCCCTGGTGGAAGTTCGCCGTACAACATCCGAAATTGGGTTCCAGCCCGTAGAGGTTCGACTCGGGCCCATCGCTGACCCAGGGCTTGCGATGCAGGCTGCACTCCACCTGGTTCGGCTCCTGGTTATATTGATGGGCCCACATGTCGTCGGTGAAGGTTCCGGGGAGGGCGTTGAAAGCCAGGCGTTCGAGCCGGTCGCCGAGCGAAGCGTCGCCGGCAATGGCGAGCGACTGCTCAAGCGAGAACATATATTCGACCACCGTGCAGAGTTCCGATCCCTGCGATGGATTGGGTCCCGCCAGATGCTCGTCGCAGGAGAACATGCCGTTGGGCAGGCCGTGGTACTTGTTCAATTCGGCAATCATCCGCAGCGCAGCCGTGCGATCCGCGGCCGATCCTGAGACCAGTGACCACACCGGCCCGGTCTTTACACCCTGCCCGTTGTTCACGCCGTGCGTCGAGAGCGACAATTCCGTCAACCCGTTGCCCGCTTCGAGCTTCAGGTATTCGGCGGTCACCCGCTGCGTGTACTGGAAGTTCGCATATTGCGCCATCCAGTCGTGGCCCTGCGCATGCAACAGGCGGGCCAGGTCCAGCAGATAGGGCGAGCCGGTGCGGTTGTAAAGCCAGATCACGCTCAACAGCTCATCCTGCCAGCGGAATTTTCCCCAGTCGCGCAGCGGCCGGCCGGGCAACTGGGCCAACTGAAATTGGAGATACTTCTCCATCGCCGGAATCACGCGCGGGTCGCCGCTGAACTCCTGATATTGCGCGAGCGCTTTCAGCATCACGATGCGCGGCCACCAGTCGTCATTGCTGGTGGGGCCGATCATTCCATTGGCCGCCTGGTGCTCCAGCGTCCAATCCACAAAGCGCTGCGCCTTGGCTTTGAGCGCGGCGTCGTTGAGCAGCCAGGCCAGCGGCACCAGGCCATCGAGGAAATAGGGCCCGCGCTCCCACGATTCTCCCGTGCCGCCTAGCCAGCCGCTGTTGGGGCCCACGTCCGCCCAGGTTTCGTCCAGGTGCCCGCTCAACCCGTTGGCCTGGATTTGCAGTTGATCCTTGAGCCAGCCGCCAGGCCGAATGGAACCCTGGGGCAGAAAATAAAATGCGCTGCGCGCAAGCGGAGCGCGATTCCTTACCACCGGCGAAGGCGCGGCGCCCGCGAGCGAGTCCGCGCCGGCAGCAGATTCCGAATAGAGGAACAGCCGGCTCGCCGGCAAAGCCGTGGCAAGACCGAGCAGGCCAAGAAATCGGCGGCGGGTCGAGATGAATTCCGATGAAAATGGCAACGAAGACTCCCCTGGGGTCGACCTCCGCTATCCTACGCGACGAGCCAATGCCACGCATGGTTCAGATGGTCTACTCCGGAGCCTTCGATGCGTAACCGGCTGCGCCCCAGCCGTCAGTTGTGCGCTTCGATCAGGCCGCGATGGATGGCAGTGGTCGCGGCCTCGGTGCGGTCCGAGACTTCGAGCTTCTCGATGATGCTGTTCACGTGATTGCGCACCGTGTTTCCGCTGATGTCCAGCGCGCTGCCGATCTCCTTGTTGGTCAACCCGCGCGCCAGCATGTGCAGCACTTCGAGCTCGCGCGCGGTCAAATTGGTGCGCGTCATGCGCTCCGCCAGCCGCGCGGCGATATCGCGCGGGAAGTACCGCTTGCCGCTATGCACGGCGCGGATGGCCTCGATCATGTCCGCCTGCCGCGCATCCTTCAACAGGTAGCCCTGCGCACCGGCCTGCACCGCGCGATAGATATCTTCATCGGTTTCGAAGCTGGTCAGAACGATGGCGCGCACGCCGATCTTGTTGCGCCTGAGAGCGTGCAGCATATCGATTCCGCTCATGCCGGGCATGCGCAGATCCAGCAGCAGCAGGTCCGCCGGCGTGGTGCGCAGCAATTCCAGCGCCTCTTCGCCGCTGGCGGCCGATCCGGCCACTTCCATCCCCGCTTGCGTGCCCAGCATGCTGGCCAGGCCGGCCACCACCACCGGGTGATCATCCACGATAAGAATGCGAATCGGCATGTCTCGTTGGTCGGACATTGATCCAATGCTCCATTCCGTATTTCCACAGCAGCCTGAGCCAGCTGGCCAGGGTGACGCGCGGCGGAAGCGGAGCTTCCACGCGCACTGAAGTGCCTGCGCCGGGACGGCTGTCGAGTCGAAGTGTGGCCGCGATGCTCTGCGCCCGCCTGCGCATGCCGCGTATGCCGAATCCCGGCATTCCGCTGCCCTGCTCAAAGCCCTTTCCGTCATCGTCAATCACCAGGCAGACCGAGTTTTCGTTGTAGGCCAGGCGCACCGACAGCCGGGTCGGATCGGCGTGGCGCACGGCGTTGGCAATCGCTTCCTGCCCGATGCGGTAGAGCGTGTCTGCGATCCGCAAAGGCAGCGGCCGCTGGTCGCCCTCCCGTTGCGTTACCACCTGCACCGCACCGCCTTCCACCATGCGCCGCGCGCAATGATCCAGCGCCGAGAGCATGTCTTCGCTCCCCAGGTCTTCGCTGCGCAGCGAGGCGATGCTGCGCCGCGCCTCCTCGTGGCTGTGCCGCACCAGATCGCTTGCCAACTCCAGTTGTTGGTGCAGCGCGGCCTGCTCGCCCGGCACGCGATTGCGGATCGCCTGCAATTGAAATCCGATTCCGGCGAAACTCTGCGCCAGCGTGTCGTGCATCTCGTGCGCCAGCCGCCCGCGTTCTTCCAGAATGGCGCGCAGGCGCCAGTTCTCCACGCGATGGTAGAGAACCACGCCGGCCAGCGCCGCCAGCAGGCCGGCGATAAGGATTGCAATCACGTGTCCGGCGCTCCACCACGGCGGGCCGGCGATCGTATCCAGGTCCTCATTCGAGCGCAGCAATAACACAAACGGCGTAAGGTTGTGCGTATACGCCGGATCGACAGCGCAGATGCCGCGCAGGCGCAGCGTGCTGCCGAGCTTGAGCTTGCTGAACAGATAATCGCTGCGCCCCGGATTCAGAATGGCACGGAACGACTGCGGCCCTTCGTCGAGATCGAGGATCAGCGTGTTGCCCGGCCCTCGTTCCTTGCCCGCAAGCCGCCCCAGCACTTCGATGAAGGTAGCGTCGTATTTGCCCGTGGCCGCCTGCGAAGCGGTAACCGACACCGGCGGCATCGGCGTCCGCTCCCACAGCACCTGCACGGTGGCGTTCCCGAGCGTCGAACTGAAATCTCCCGGATGCACCTCGCCGGTGGCTTCCACTTCGTCGCCCACCTTGAGCAGCGGCGCTTTGGGTTGCGGGATGGTCACCCCGCCGGTCGAGTCCTCGACGAAAAGCCGCGGCGCGGTCAGCACCACCACGCCGCGAATGGTCGCGGTGGCGGGCACCGCGAACGAAGTCAGGCGCAGGCTGGCAATGCTCTGCACC
The DNA here is from genome assembly GCA_963770555.1 of uncultured Acidobacteriaceae bacterium. Lineage (GTDB taxonomy): Bacteria > Acidobacteriota > Terriglobia > Terriglobales > Acidobacteriaceae > Telmatobacter. The sequence goes on along the minus strand of CAVYQC010000004.1, from coordinate 167,556 downwards.
TCCGGACCCGGCCGGGCCTCGGCCTGCTCCTGCTCCTGGAGCCGCTGTGACTCGAGTGAGCGAAAATTCTCCGAGCTGATGTTCGGCGACGGGGACTCTACGCCTCCGTCCGCACTCTCGAGCATCGCCATCAGTTCCTGGTGCGTGGCGGGGCGAACCACTACGTTGCGCCAGATGCCGCCCGAAGAGTAGGAGCGAAGCCCCACGCGCCCGGCCTCTACGCAACCGGGGTCGGTGATGCCCAGAACGGTGGGCACAGCGCGCGTGGGCGTGGCCACCTCGGCCACAATCTGGCAGTCGTAGGCCAGCAGCTTCAGGTGATACCAGCGAAACGGCTGAATGGGGCCGCCCTCCGGCATCGGCTTGATCGCTTCCATCCAGCCGTGCTCGGCGCGGCCCAGCACCAGCGAGTTGTCAATGGTGCGCACCCCCGCGTAGTAGCCGGTGTACGCGTTCACGCCTTCTTCTTCGTTGCTTGAACGGATGACCAGCCCGGCGTCGCCGCTGATGCCCAGCAAATAAACATCGGCTTCGATCGAGTAGTTGCGCCAGTAAGGCGAGCCGGTCAGCAGTTTGGCGCCGCGCTCATCGGAGTCGTTGCGCATCATCCCGTTCACCAGTTCCCATGTCCCGCCCAACGCCTTCCACTCCTCGGCGTTGCCGTTCGCGAACGAGTCACGATACGGAAGCCCGCGCTCGGGGCTGTGCAGATACGCGCGCAATCCGACGAGCGCGAGCGCCAGTGCGAGGCCCGCGGCGGAGCCGATCGCCAGCCGGCGACGCAACGGAGTCCAGCGCTTCATTGGCTCGTGCTCCAGCGCCTGTGGCCCAGCGTCCAATCCTGCACCACCATGGCCCGCACTTCCTCCGAATTCACATTCTCTTTGGTTACCAGTTTCGGGTCGAGGCTCACTACCGAGGGTGCGGGCTGTCCCAGCCGCCGCGCCTGGATCCACTCGATGGCCCGTTGGCCCATGGTTCGCGTATCTTCCAGAATCACACAGTCCAGGTGGGGATTGCGCACGAACGAAGGCAGGCCGGCCATATCGAATCCGATCACTTTGATGTCCCGCTTGGCCGGCGTCGTGCCCAGTGCGGAAAGAGTCCCGTCCACCGAAGGCGACATCAGGGCCACGATGGCATCGAGATCGGGATGGGCCCTGAGAACATCCTCCGCCACCTGCTGTTCGTGCGGCACGTTGTACGATCCCATGCGGCGGTCGGCGATTCGGATGCCGGAGTAATTCTCGACCAGATACTGCTCGAATGCGCGGGCGCGAATCGTGGTTCCCGTCACGTCCGGATCGATGCCCAGAATCGCGACCGTCCCGTGGCCGCCGAGCAGCGCGCCCACGCGCTTTGCGGCCAGCCGCCCGCCCTCCTGGTCGTCGTTGAGAATGTAGGAAAGATTCCCTCCGGCGGGGATAGGCAGCGGAGAACCGATGATCACCGTCGGAATGCCGTGGGCCAGCGCGCGCCGCACCGGGCTGATGAGAGCCAGCGCCTGGTCGGGCGCCAGCACCAGCCCCTGGTAGTCGTCGTCCACTACCCGCTCCACCAGCGCAATCTGCGCTTCCACGTCGTCTTCGCGCGTGGGCGCATTCCAGTAAATGAAAGCGCCTGTGTGGTCGGCCCCGATCTCCGCTCCCACATGAGCGGCCTCCCAAATCATGGTGCCTTCGGTCTGCGGGATGACCGCGATCCTCACCTGCCGGCGCGAGCCGCAGCCGGCGGGGCAAAAGGCCCCGGCTAGTGCAAGCCACAGGGCAAGCCTCTTGGTTCCCGGGCCAGACCCGCTTCGCGTGCGGAAAGCGCCGCATTGGCAGCGTTCATCCATCGGTGAGCAGGATGGAGTCTACGCCACCGGCGCGACGCGAAGCAAGCCGATGCCAGCCTGCGCGCGGCAATAAAGGCCGGCATTTCCGTTGACCATCCGGGAACCTTCGCGCAAGCCTCGCGCGCGGCATCGGCTTGTCAGCGAGCGGCTTCGGCCTCTCCATAGTCCAGATGGACTATGCCGGTCTGGTCACTCCATCTCATGCGCAACTCATCCCTGGTGAGTAGCCTCGCCTTGTCATCGAATCGGCTGGAACGAACTAAACGTTTTCAATGCGGGGCGCCTCGCGGTTCCGGCCCGGTTGTTTCAACCGGCGGCGAGACTCGCCGCACAGGCAGCGGCGCGCATTGAAACCAAGATCGTTTTCCTGGAGAGGCCATCATGGAAAAAGCCAAGCAAAGACTCGTTTACGTGCTGCTGGTTTTGTTGATTTCAACGGCCAGTTGCTTTGCGCAATTCAACGGCAACGTGCAGGGAACTGTCACCGATCCCAAGGGAGCCGTGGTTCCCGGCGCGCAGATCACTTTGATCAATGCCAGCACCGGCGTCATGCAAAGAGCGGCCAGCAACGCCGGCGGCTTGTATCGTTTTGATAGCCTGGCGCCGGGCGATTACACCGTGTCGACTACCGTGCAGGGATTCGCTCCGGTTTCGGTGACCTTCAATCTCACCACCGATCAGACGCGCGATGTGCCGCTCGCGCTGACCATCGAAAAGGCCTCGTCCACCGTCACGGTCACCACCGAGGAGCCGTTGATCGACACCTCCGACAGCCGTTTCGAGCAGACTCTCGACACCACCGCGCTTACGGATTTGCCGCTGGCCGGCCGGAATCCGACCAATGTCATCATCCTGGCTCCCGGCGTCACCGGCACCGGCGGGCAAAACTCGCCGGGCTCCAGCACCTCCACCAACTTCGCTCCTGAAAACTGGGTCAACGCCAGCGCCAACGGACAAGGCGCAACCGGCAACCAGTACGTCGTGGATGGCATGGATGTCACCAGCACCATCCGCCCCGGCGTGTTGAACCTGACGCCCAACGCGGACGTGGTCCAGGAAGTGAGCGTCCAGACCAACACCTATACTGTCGATTTTGGCCGTGCGGCCTCCATCCAGACGGTGATGACCACCAAGTCCGGGAGCAGCCAATTCCACGGCGTGGCCAGCGAATACTACCAGTACCAGAACCTGGCCGCGCGCGGCGAATTCGGCGTGCCTCAGCCCACCCCCGTGAATCCCTATCACGTCAACAATCTCTCCTTTGCCGTGGGCGGCCCGGTGATTCCCCACAAGCAATTCTTCTTCTTCTTCGGCTACGAGCCCTACCTGTCGCTGGCCTCGAACGGCACTTCGCTCGACGGCTTTGAAGATCCCGCCTTCGTCACCTTCGCGCAGTCTGTGGAGCCCAACAGCCCTGAAGTTGCACTGATGCAAAAATATCCCGTCGCCGGCATGGTTAACACCAAGCTTGCCGCCACCGCCGGCTCGCTGTGGAGCAATACTCTGTCCACGCCGGCCGCGCAGCAGGCCTGCGCCAACGGCACCGGCAACGTCACCGCCTTCGACGGAATCTCCGTTCCTTGCTCTCTCGACGTCTTCGATACCGGCAACTTCAACAGCTCCAGCTACTACAACGCCGAGCAATACAACATCCGCATCGACAAGTACTTCAAGCACGACCGCGTCTACGGCCAGTTCTTCCGCGACACCATCAATAACGGCGGGCCCAGTCCCCGCCCGGCCTTCGCCGAGACCGACAAATTCTTCACCTTCTCTTTGCAGGGCAACGAGACGCACACCTTCGGGTCCAACACCTTGAACGAAGCGCTGTTCGGCTATAACAGGATCGAGGGCATTGCGCCTGCTACCGGCCTTTACACCGTCCCCATCGTCAGCGTGACCAACCTGGGCACGGGCTGGGGCGACGGCTTTGCCGACGGCGACTACATCCAGCACAGCTATCACTGGCGCGATGTCTTGACCCACATCGTCGGCTCGCACAGCTTCAAGGCCGGATTCGAGGCCTGGCGCAGCAACGACATTGCTCTGTTCGCCGGATGCTATGACCAGCCCAGCTTCCAGTTCAACAACATGATCGACCTCATCGCCAACAACCCCTATAGCGAATCGGGAATTTCGTTCAACCCCGTCACCGGCGCATACGATCCCGGCAACTATGGCTACAAAGAAACCACGCTTGGCCTCTTTGCCGAAGATTCCTGGAAGGTCAATCGCAAGCTCACCGTGAACTACGGCATCCGCTACGACAACTTCGGCAATCCTTACGTGGCCCTGGCCGGAACCGTGCTGGCCAACTTCCATCTCGCCTCGGGCTCGAATTTCGCCACCCAGGTTGCCAATGGCGAGATGACCCAACAGTCGCACGTCTTCAACAACGACATGAACTGGGTATTCAGCCCGCGCGGCGGCATCGCCTACGATCCATTCGGCAACGGGAAGTGGGTGGTGCGCGGAGGCTTTGGGCTCTTCCACAACGAATTCACGCTGGGCAACGCCGAGAACGGATTAAAAGGCAATCCGCCCGGTTACATCGTGCCCACCTTCTATAACAACGGATCCACTGCGGCGCCCATCTTCGGCTATGGAACGCAAAACTCGGTACCCTTCGGCTTCCCGGCGCCCAAGTTCGTGGGCACGCCGCTTGACGACAAGGGAGGCATTGAAGGCGCGCAGAACGGCGTAGGCGGCACGGCTCCCAATATGTCCTCGCCCGACACTCTGAACTGGTCGGCGGGACTCGAACACCAGCTCACAACCAATCTCGTGGCCAGCGTTGGGTACGAGGGTTCGCACGGCTACAACCTGGTCTCGGCGGGCGGCAACGTGGGCAACACCACCTATGGCGTCGACGTGAACATCTTCCCCGGAGACCTGATCCAGCACCCGGCCTTCGACGGAAGCGGAGTGTGGACGGGAGATGGAATTCAAACCCGCCTCAACACCAGCTTCGGCAGCATCAACTACGCCTACAACGCAGCCTACTCGAATTACTACGCCTTGATCTTCGCGGTGAAAGGCAAAATCGGCGCGCACAGTTTCCTCACCGCATCGTACACGCGCTCGGCCGCGAAGGACGACTGGAACAACTATCCTGAAGGCTACGTCGGCGGAGGCGGGACATCGTACAACTTCAAGCAGTTCTACAGCCCCTCGCCGTGGGACGTGCCCAATCGGCTTTCGCTGGGCATCAGTTACGACATACCCGGCTGGAACAACGGCAACGGCTTCACGCGCCGCCTGACCTCCGGCTTCAATCTGTCAGAGGTGACCATCCTGCAATCGGGCAATCCGTTCTTTGTGGGCGCCTACAACCCGCTCAGCCTGGTCGATACGGCCAACGTGACGGTGACCGCTGCCAACTACCAGAGCGAGTTGGCTGCAGGTCACTTCGCCTACGCCGGTAACAGCGGCAACTACTCTGCGGACGGCGACAACAACAATGTGCCGAGCGTGACCAGCTACAAGCAGAAGACCGACCGCAAGTCTTACCAGTACACCGGCGTCGTCGACTCCGGCATTATTACCCACTCTCAATTCGCCGCGCCCACATTCAGCGCATCCGGCGCGGAAGGCAACGAGAAGATTGACCAGTTCCGCAATCCCGGCTATGCGGATACGGATTTCACCGTGAAAAAGACCACGGCGTTGGCGGAGCGCATCAACCTGGAGTTGCGCCTCGATGTCTTCAACCTGTTCAACCGCGTCAACCTCAACGGCGTGGATTCCAACTTCAACGATACAAGCGCCGGTTTCGGCACTACCAGCGGCACAAGCTTCCCGCGCTATCTGCAGCTTGCAGCCAGAATTACTTTCTAGCTAAAGGAGGGAAGGCTCTTCGGCCGCTTGATGGAATACGACTCCTGGGTGCCCCAGGTCTCGGTTTTGAGACCTGGGATACCGCAAAATTGAAAGCTGCCCCTTGGTGGTTCCAATCCTCTGACCAGCTCCGTAAGGATGCTATGCCGGCCCATCCTAGAATTCTGTTCGGCTTCATTTGCGTCTTTGCCTTCTTGTCTGTTGCCGCGCAGGCGCAGAATCTGGAACTCAAGAACGCCCATCTGCGCGCCCGGTTCGGGCCCTCCGGACTTACTTCCATTGAAGACGCTGACTCGGGAGCCGCCGTCGCTCTCGCCCAGGATGCCTGGCTCGTCGCCATCGACGATACCGCCATCCGCAGTGACTCGCTGACGCCGCGGGTCGAAAAGACCGCATCCGGTATCGTCTATAACTACGAGTTATCCGGATATCGCATCGAAGTAACTTACCGGCTAAGTCCGGAATGGTGCTTTGTAAGTAAGCAAATCCAGATTGTGCATGCGCCGCACGCAAGTTATACCGTTCATCGCGTCGTTCCCTGGATGCTGACGGCCGCCAATCCCATCACCTCCGATTTCGTGCCCTCCACGTATGTGCCGCAGTTTGGCGCCACCATCCGGCAAAGCCGCGATCATCTGCCCGGAAAAGACTTCGGCGAGTTTCTTCGCTTCGCCGGAGATACCGGAGCCATGCTGGCGGTGCAGAATCCCTATCTGGAGGTCGAGCGCAATGGCCAGTCGGTGACCGTGAGTTATGCGCCGGAGATGGAGTGGCGCGAATCCTGGGGCGAATTTGAGAGCGATGCAGCTATGATCGGCGCCTATCGCCTCACCGGCCGCCGCCTGCCGCGCCAGATGGTGCTCGAGTGGCAACCCGCGCCCCCGCAACTGCCGGACGACGGTATGGACGAGGCCGAAATTGCAGCCTATGCCGCCTGCGTACGCGCCTTTCTCATCGATCCGGCGCCCCAGCCCATCAGCGTCGAGGTCGGCTGGACGCTCAACGATTATCAGATCGATGTAGGCACGGAAGAGGGAAGGGCAGAGTACAGAAGGATTATCGATACGGTCTCCACGCTGGGCATTCATACGCTGCTTTATGCTCCGCGTAATTCCAAGCTGGCCGACCGTGCGCAAAGCACCGACGCGTGGAGCTGGGAATATGTACTGTGGCTCGGCCTCGGTGAGAAGATTCGCAAGGGCGAGTGGGATCCGGCCACGGACCCGATTCCTGAATCCGTGTCCACAATGCTCGACTATGCCCGGCAGAAGCATGTGGGCCTGTTGGCGTACGTTTATCCATCCATCCCGTTCGCAAAGAATCCCGGCTGGATTGTGAAGAGAGTGCGCACCGATGCGAGGCCTGGCTCCGACGATAAGTACTCCTATGCGACCCTCGCATCGCGCGATCTTCAGGATTACCTGATTCGCAACCTGATCGAATTTCGCAAGCGCACAGGCATTGCAGGCTATTCGTTCGACTATACCTGGCTCGATCTTGCCGGCAGCAGCAGCTACGCGCAGTGGTACGGGTGGCGCAGGGTGATGGAGACGCTTCGCCGCCACGATCCCTCCATCGTGATCGATGGCCGGCAGTCGTATCAGATGTACGGTCCGTGGAGCTGGCTGGCCGGCAGCTATCCGCATCCGACCGGGAACGACGAGCAGCCGGAGAGTTTCAAGCCTTTCCCCGATCTGCACTTCGATCGCGTCTCCGCCGATCGCGCGCGCTTCGTCAATTACTGGTACCGCAACTATCAGTTTGCGCCGCAGGAGGTCATACCCGGTTACGCCACGCATCAGACCGAGCGCTCGAAGCAACTCGCCGGCCATCGCGCCGAGATGATGACCACGCGCTTCCGCCCGCGCAACTGGGATTATCTCGGCTTCAAGTACTCGTTTATCTCCTCCATCGCCACCGGAGGATGGAACAACGTTGTCGATATGATTCCGGCGCGAGACCCCGAGGAAGCCAAATATTTCTCCGCGGCGGACAAGGCCTGGATTCGCGGCTGGCTCGAGTGGACCGTCGCCAACAAGGACTATCTGCGCCGCACGCGCACCATCCTCGGCCAGCCCGCGCTCGGCCGCGTGGATGGCACTGCCGCCATCGAAGGCGATCGCGGCTTTCTTTTCCTCTTTAATCCGAATTACAAACAATTGCCGGCGCAGTTCACTCTCGATGCGACCATCGGTTTGGCCAAGGGCGACAAGTTTATTTTGAAGGAACTCTACCCGCAGGCCGGCCTTCTGCTTGGAAAGCCGCACACCGGTGCCTGGCGCCACGGAGACGCGGTCGAGCTCCCGCTCGACGGCGCCAGCGCCACCGTCTTCGAGCTCGTTCCGCTGGGCAAATTGGAGAAGCCGCTGCTCTTGAATGCCGCGTCTGCCGGTGCTGCTTCCCATCCCACGGTTGAATTGCGGAATGCCGCGCTCAAAATCCTCCACGTGGCCGGCGAACCCGGTACCGAACGCGAAATCGGCGTCCTGCTCCCACAGAGCCTGGCAATTTCTGCCGTGACGGTGAACGGCAGCGCGCAAAAATTTACGCAAACGGGCAACTATGTCGAAGTGCACCTGCGCTTCGCCGGCGCGCGCTTTGCCCAGGCGCAGCAGATCGCTATCTCGCCCGCTGCCGACGGATCGCTGCGCGGAACCTTCGCGGTTCCCGGCCGCGTTTTCCATCAGCTGGCCGCACGCAAACGCGCGTGGCCCATCCCGTGGACCGAGGAAGATTACCAATCGACCTGGCTGGCTCCCAAGCGGCTCTTGCTTTTCGTCCAGGCCGCCGGCGCAAGCGACACCATGGCGATGAGCGCCAGCCTCGACGGCCGGCCGCTCGCGCTCGCCCCCGCGTACAGTTCCGTCCGCGTCGATCCGCGCTGCTTCGTTGGTTTTTACGCCGATCTCTCGAAAATCGAGCCGGACACGCATCATACAATTGAACTGCGCATTCCGCAGTCGGCTTCGGTCGAGCTTCAGGGCATCTTCTTCGACAATGTTCTGCCTCAGTTCACTGAGTCGATCGCGCACTGAGTGAATGCCGGTGAATCGCATGATCGCCGATCGGTTTCATGGCCTTGAACGGGGAGCACCGCGGCGGTTGCCGCGCTCTGCGATCGATGGCGTTTCTCGATCTCTCGCGATTCTGTGCCTGGTTCTCGTCTCAGCCTCAATGTGCTCCGCGCTCGAACAGTCTGCGCCCGACCCGGTTAACGCGATCGCGAATGCGCTGCGCAGCCGCGACTTTCCTGGGGCAATGACTCTCTGCCAGGCAGCCCTGGCGCGCGACCCCGGCGACTATAGAATCTGGACGCTGCGCGGAATGGCCGCCGCCGGAAGCGGTGATCCTCAGCAGGCGCTCGCGGCCTATCAACACGCACTGCGCCTGTCTCCGGCATATCTGCCGGCTCTTGAAGGCGCCGCGCAAACCGAGTTTCAGCTCGGCAGTCAGGCTGCCGTTCCGCTGCTCGAGAGGATATTGGCACAGCGTCCCGGCGATGAAACCTCGCACGCTCTGCTCGGCATCCTCGCTTATCGAAACAACGATTGCGCCGGCGCTATCGGCCATTTCGAAAAAGCCTCGCAGACGATTCAAAGCCAGCCCGCGGCTCTTAACGAATACGGACTGTGCCTGGCCGCGCTGGAACGCTACCAGGAGGCCGTCCCCGTCTTCGCTCAGGCCCTCGCGCTCGATCCGGCAAAGCCCGAGGCGCGCTACAACCTTGCGCTCGCGCAGTGGGATGCGCACCAGGCGGACGATGCGTTGAACACGCTTGAGCCGCTGCTCAACGCAACGCCCTCCGATGCGGAGGCCCTGGCGCTCGGAGCCGACATCGCCGAGTCGAAGAATGAGACGGCCCGCGCCGTCGAACTCCTGCGCAAGGCCTTGTCGGCGAATCCCGGAGATGTGGCCCTCTATCTCCAATTTGCTGCGATCTCCTTCGATCATGCTTCGCCGCAGGTGGGCATCGATATGATCGACTTCGGGCTCGCCCAGTTGCCGGATGAGCCAAGGCTCTATCTGGTGCGCGGCATCCTGTTGACCCAGCTTGGCGAGTTTACCCGCGCCGCGGACGATTTCGACCGCGCCAGCCGCATCGATCCCAAGCTCCAGTTTGTCGGCGTCGCCGAAGGCCTGGTGCGATCCCAGCAGCACCATCCGGCCGAGGCGCTGGCCAGGTTTCGAGCCGCCGTGAAGGCCCATCCCAACGAGGCCTACGCCGAATACCTTCTTGCCGAAGCGCTGCTCGAAGAAGACAAACAGCAGGAGAGCCCCGATTCCAAAGAAGAAATGCAGGCGGCCACGCGGGCCGTTCAGCTCGATCCGCATCTGGTCGCGGCCCAGGACCTGCTGGCTACCGTTTACATGGAGAACGGCGACACCGGGCTGGCAATTCAGCATAGCCGCGCCGCGTTGGCTCTCGACCCCAACGATCAGCAGGCCATCTACCACCTGATTGTCGCGCTGCGCAAAACCGCCCAGAAGGACCAGATTCCGGCGCTGCTCCGGCGTCTGGTTGCACTCCGCGCCAACAACAAAGATGAAGGGAAGACCGGCAAGCGCTATCGCCTCTACGAGGGGCCGGCTCCGGCCGCAACCCCGTCTCAATGACCGCGCCAGGCCAGGACTCTATCGCGCCGCGGTGAGCGTACCGTCAGGGCTCTTCAGCAACGGCGCAAAGCGGTTCCTGGCGAGCGGGTTCTCGCGCTGCACCTGCGCAGGCCTTTGCGGGGAGATTCTTACCGGCTGAATTCCCTTGGGGACGGCGATGCGGGTGAACCTGACCGGCAAGGGTGCAGGGGGCGTCGGAATGGCCGTGATCGGACCGGACGGCAGTTTTTCCGGCCCCTGATCGAAGCACGATTCGGCTGTGCCGAGCTGCGCCTGGCCGAGCGCGGCCTGTTGCGTCAGGCCAGCGAAGGCGCAGAAACCGAGAACCAAGGCCGGAATGCCTGTCCGGCTCAACCGGAATCGGCGATAGGAAGCATATCTATTTAAAATAACCTGCATAGCGGAACACCTCTGGCTAACCGCTTGCATCGGAGCGGGCACTCCGCGCTCGGCTGCTTGCAAGTTACGAGTCGGTAGAGTCAAGGTCAATGGGCCGAACCTTATTTCTGGCTGAAATCTATCTAATCTGCTAAATGCTTGATATTCATGGATTAGTAACTGAATTGTGTATCGGCGCCCCTGCATTTGTGCTATCGTATTTCTACTTCTCGGCGCCAGCTTCGCTTGAGTTCGGACCGATTTCCGGCTTCGCTGCACTTGGCTATGGTTACTTCTCCTACATCGGTGAAAGCGGGTTACCGCTTTGGACCTTTTGCCTTGGACCTCCGCTCGGGAGATTTGAGCAGAAACGGCCGTCCTATCCGCTTGCAGGAAAAACCCCGCAGCCTTCTGCTGGCTCTCGCCGAGCGTAGCGGCGAGCTGGTGAGCCGCAAGGAACTGCACGAGCGGCTGTGGCCGAACGACACCTTCGTCGACTTTGAAGACGGCCTGAACGCGGCCATGAGCAAGCTGCGCGAAGCCCTCGATGACAACTCCCAGTCGCCCCGCTACATTGAAACCGTGCGCGGGCGCGGCTACCGCTTCATCGCCAGATTCGAGGCCATCGTCGAGCCTGAGGTCCCTGCGCCGGAACTTTCCGCAGCCCTGCCGCCCAGGGTTGAGGTCGTCTCGCCCGCCCTGCCGGCCTCCCGCAACGCACGGATTGCCAAAGCCGTCGCCGGCGCTGTATTGGTGTGCCTCGCCGCGGCCGGCGCCAGCTTCTTCATCGCCCGATGGCGCGCCGCTCACACCCGGCCCATCTCCATCGCCGTGTTGCCCTTCGCCAACATGACCGGCGACGTTTCCCGCGATTACATCTGCAACGGCATCACCGAAGAGCTCATCGCACGCCTCGGCCATCTTGCGCCCGGCCAGATGCGCGTCATCGCTCCGGCTTCCGCGCTCACTTACGCCAATTCCAGCAAGCCGGCACAGCAGATCGGCCGCGAGCTCAAGGTACAGTACCTGATTGAGGGCACGCTGGAGCAGCAGGGAGCCAGCGTCCGCGTGGCCGCGCAACTGGTGCGCGTTGACGATCAGTCGCGGGTGTGGGCCAACGTATACGAAGGCGACCTCAGCGACCAGTTCGAATTCGAAGCCAGCGTGGCCGATTCGGTAGGCCATGCGCTCTCGCTGCACCTGCCCGCGCTGGCCCATGCCGAGTACCGGCCCGGCAAATACGAGGCCCACGACGCTTACCTCAAAGGCCTCTACTTTTCCTCCCAGCGCAGCAAGCACGGCTTCGAACAGGCCATCGAGAGCTTCAGCAACGCCGTGGCCATCGATCCCAAATACGCAGCCGCTTACGCCCAGCTCTCCGACACCTACAACCTCCTCGGCCAGTACAGTTGGATGAACCCCGCCAATGCCCAAAGCCTGGCCTGGGCCGCGGCCGAGCAGGCCCTTTCGCTCGATCCGGCGCTGGCTGAAGCGCATGCCGCGCTGGGCTTTTCCTACTGGTATTACCGATGGGATCTCCCCGACGCCGAAGCCGAGTTCCGCAAGGCCATCGCGCTCGAGCCGGATAATGTGGACGCCCATCACTGGTACGAGCAGATGCTGATGACCGCCGGCCGTTTCCCTGAGGCCGAGCAGCAGATGCAGGACGCGCTCGACGTCGATCCCCGCTCCCGCATCCTAAGGGCCAATCTTGGCTGGCTTTATGAATACGAGGGCCGCTTCCCTCAGGCGGTCGAGCAGGTGCGCGCCGTGCTCGACGAAAACCCCAACTACCTCAACGCGCATTACAAGCTCTGGTACATCTACTCCGCCATGGGCGACCGTACGCACGCCGCGCAGGAGTTTCAGTGGGTGGTCCAGGGCATCGCCGATCCCGCTCACGCCAATAAGATCCTCTCCTTGCTGCGCGATCAGGGCTATATTGCCGCGCTCCGGGAATTCGGGCAGGGCGACGACGCGGAATACTACGGCAGCATGGTAGACGGCGCTCGCTGCCTGGTCTCCGCCGGCGACAACGCGGCCGCGCTCAATCTGCTCGAAACCGCCTACCGGATCCACGAAGGCTGGATGGTCTACGTCCAGGCCGACCCCGCCTTCGTTACGCTGCGCTCCGATCCACGCTTCCAGCAGCTCATCGGCGAAGTCCGCAAGAAATCCTGAACCCGCCCGCGCATCGAATTCAGCCGCTTCGTAAGAAACCGCCAAAAAACTATGGGCCTCGGCCCATGCGCGATCGAATGCAGTCGACGCTTACTGAACCATGAAACGCGCACCGGTGCTTTTTATAATCGCGCGCGGCCTTGAGACCCCATCTTCCCCGCACTCAATGCTTCGCAATCGCCCGAATCTCCGCCGCCACCGCGTAGTGCACATACATCAGGCTGGTGGGCGCAGTCACCGTCTCCGTATCCTGCTCTCCCGGCACGTGGATCAGAAGAACCGGCCGCGGGTCCCACTCGCCGCCGTGCGAAACGCGCTCGTCTTCCGCGCTCCATCCCGGTTGCGGCCGCCACATCTGGGTGCGCCAGGAGTGGTCGCCCTGCACAAGCAGCATGGTCGCCGCCCAGCGAGGTTGCTTTTCGAGAACGGCGAGCATCTCGCCGAGCAGCCGGTCCGAATAGTCCAGAGAATCCAGATACGACCCTCCAACCGCGAACTGGCCGGTTCTCCGGTTCCAGAAAGGATGAGGGTGGGGCGAAGGAATATGCAGATAAATCACGTCCGCCTGACTGTTGGCGAGGGATTCCAGCGCGTGCCGGCTCACATCCCTGACTGAGGCGATATGGCCCTCTGCGTTCCAGGCGGCCTCATCCGCCCAGGCGCGGCTCGGCCGCAGGAATCCCTCGAACAGGATGCGCAGCGGAAACCAAACGTCCTCGAGATAACTGGCGTCGAGCGAGGTCGGCCCGCGGTCCTGCGCATCCCTGTTCGTCCACCAGCACTCCGTCGCCACCTTCGCGAAGACCGGGCAATAGGGGATATACCACCCCACGATCGATGTGGTTACGCCCAGCTGCTTGGCCAGCCCGATCAGCGAGGCGTTGGCGTCGAACGGATGCAAGTGCGGCAAATCCTCGGTCTCCACCAGGTATTGGTTCTTTGCCGTGTACTCGATGTCGGTCACCGCGCGGCCCAGCATCAGGCTGGGAACCACCCTGGTGGTCCGGTAGGCGATGGGGGTCACGTCGGTGTACAGCGCGCTTTCGGCGCGCAGACGGTCGAAGTTCGGCAGTTGGAGCGACGGATCGCGCTCTCCGAAGGTGTACTTGTACCCCAGCTCGTCGAAGAGGATCCACACCAGGCGCGGTTTGGTCGCGGGCGCCTGAGGGATCGGGGTTGCAAAGGCCTGCGGTCCTGGCCGCCACAGTGCCGCCCGCACCAGCTGAAATGTCATCACCATGGCGAACACCGCAAAGCCGGCCAGCAGGCTGCCGCCCGCACGGCTCAGACGCTCCGCGATTTTCGGATAGCCCTGGATGAGAAACAAAAGCACCACGTACCACAGCAGCATGACCCCCGCCAAAGCCAGGTCCGACACCTCGAAGGGAATCACGTTCAGATTGCGTACCAGTAGAATCACCGGCAGAATGCCCATCAGCGACCAGCGGATCCTCCGCCACGACTTCAAGCTGCGCAGCCCCGCCATTGACACCGCAAAGAGCACGCCCACGATCGCCATGTCCGTCAGGTGCGCCAGCGCGATGCGCGTCAGCGGATCGGCCACGCGCATGCGCGCGTCCCCGGCCGCTGAGGTCATGTCGACATAGTTGGGCAGCAGCACGATGGCCGCAAAGCCCCATGCCTGCGCGATCCGTCTCATCATGCCGGATTCGCTCCGGCCTGCGCCGGGCCGGCGCCCTTGCGCTCGAAGAGCAGCAGGACGCGGCCGTTGCCCAGCTCGCTGCGTTCCGTGACCTGAAAAAACGGCGCGAAAGCCCGCTTCAGGTCGCCTTCTGCCAAATGCCCGTAGAGATCGTCGCGGCCGCGCAGCCACTCCTGATACATGGGGTCGGAGGGCGGCACCCACTCCACCACCAGCCACTGCCGCGTCAGCCCCGCGCACAGTTCGCCGATGTGGCCGAGCGGCAACTGCTCGCGCAAGATCAGGTGATGAATCACAGCCAGCATCAGCACCAGGTCGAATGCGCCCGCCAGCCGGTCGAGCAGCGAAAGCTGTTCGCGATTCCGCCATCCCGCGGCCGGAGTGGGTCGCGCAATATTGCCCACCAGCGCCGTCACCGGCAGGCGCTCGCCGGCCGCGGCGCGCCACAGAATCTCGATCGCCGCCGCGTCGCTGTCGATCGCCACCACCTCAGCGCCGCCCTGAGCCGCCAGCAGCGAATAAGTCCCGGTGTTGGCGCCGATATCCAGAACCCGCGCCGGCTTGAGCCGTTCCAGCGCGCCGCGCACAAAATGCTGCTTCGCGTCCACGTCAGCGGCTTGGTAGTGCTTCGCCGATTGCTCATACCGGCTCCATTCGCTCTTGCCGCCCCCCGCCGCCGCGTGGCGAACCTGTTTGCCCAGCCGCGCCAGCCGCTTGTGCAGAATGTGCGCGGCCAGCTCCGGATCGGCCGCGGACGGCGCGCGCCCCGCCTTCTGCGGTCTTCCGCCTTTACCCTCGAGTAGCGCGGCCAGCGTCACCACGTCAAATAAATCCGGATTCAGCCTGTGCCGCTTCGGCAGGGCGCGGTAGAGCGAGCCCGGCTCGTAGCCGTCGCGCCAGAACAGAGTTGCCTGCAACGGCCAGCTTAGATATTTCAGCGCCACCAATGGAAGCAGAAATGTGCGCACGAACTGCCCGTAAGCCAGCCAGACCGTCGCATGCGGATCGCGCCGCTCGAACGACAGCACGTCCACAAAGACCGGCCGCGCGCCCAGGAACAGCACGTTCAGCGGAGTCGCATCCTTCAGCGTCCAGCCCGCGTCAATGGCCGCGCCGGCTACGCGCAGCGTGAGCTCGGCCGCGGCCCGCCACTGCGCCGGCGTCCACTCCCAGGGGTAGGAGATGGGATCGATTCGCGGATGCCGCAATTCGAGTTCCGCCTTCGCCGCTCCGGGATTGGTCCCCGCATCCACAAACTCGGTTGGAATCAGATCTCCGCAGCGCTCCAGCTTCTCCCTGAGCGGAGATGCAAGAAACTTGAGCGCCTCTTCGGCGGCCGCGGGTCGAATCCGGCGCAAAGCGTGGGTCTGCGTCAGCCTCAGTTGTCCGGCAGGATCGCGAAAGGTTGTTTCCAGCTCAAGTGGTGTCGATGCGGACTGCGAATTGAGTCGCGGGAACTCAGTCGGGCAACCGTCCAGAGAGGTCACCGGAGGGGTGGCCGCTCGCTGTCTTCTGAGATCGTCAGCTGCTGCGGCTCCGGCTGTGACGCCTCGGCCCGGTGGAAAAGCGCATAGATCTTTCTGCGCAGGTACCACCCTCCGGCAATCAGCGCCGACCCAACCGCCTGGATGGCCAGCAGCCCGGTTCCGGGATCCGCATAGGCGTAGGCGGGGCGCTCAAACAACAGGGTCGCACCGGCAAGGATCAAAGCCAGGGGCAAGGCTTGCAACAGCAATTTCATATTTTCTGTCCGCAACTCGTGGAATTTAATGGCTTTCCGGCCGCACACACAGATTCCCTTGGCCGGCTTCTTATAGTGTAGACGATCACCTGGAGTCCAAAGTTTACATCGCAGACGGGAATTTCGCCTGCTTTATACCTCAGGGGAAAGCCCCGGAAGTAACAGATCTTGGTCTCTATCGGGCCACTACCTTGCCTTTATTTTTCACAAATGGAGCCTCGGACCGTGATCGCGGACCGCCTGTTTTGCGTCATACAAGATGTTGAGAAACCGGGTGCTTCCGCGGCGTTCACGCAAATGAAACACGGTAAAAGTCTGCCCGCGGGACGTATAATTGCTTGCTAGTCCCGCCGGACGTAGCGCAGTTTCGCCCAGTTTCCGGCCAGAAAACCTGACTCCAACTGAGGGCCGCCTTTCACGCGGCGCGCGGAGTGAACTGCATGAGCCCGACCACCATCACGCCGCGCATCCGAAAACCGGGAAAGCATCTCGGCGCCCATGCAAACCTGTTTCGCCTCGATCACTCCGTCAAGCAGATTTTCGTCATTCCCGGCATCGTCATCGCCGCCAGCCTCACCCAGGCGCCGCTCGACAAGGCGCTGCTGGTGCGCACCCTGCTCGGCCTGGCCGCGGTGGTTGCCGCGGCCAGCAGCAATTATGTGCTCAACGAGCTGCTGGACGCGCCCTACGACCGCCAGCACCCCACCAAGCGCATGCGCCCCGCCGCCTCCCGCACCATCAGCCGTCCTCTTGCCTATGCGCAGTGGCTGGCCGCGGCCGCGCTCGGCTTTCTGCTCGCTCTCCTGGTCTCAAAGCTGCTGTTTCTGAGCGTCCTCAGCCTCTGGGTCATGGGCTGCCTCTACAACATTCCTCCCATCCGCACCAAAGACATTCCCTATCTCGATGTGCTGTCCGAGTCCATCAACAATCCCATCCGCCTCTGCGTAGGCTGGTACATCGTCACCACCACCGTGATTCCGCCGGTGTCGCTTCTCATCGCCTACTGGATGCTCGGCGCCTACTTCATGGCTCTCAAGCGGTTCAGCGAGTACCGCCAGATCGGCCGCGACTCCGCAGTGAAATACCGCCGCTCCTTTGAGTTCTACACCGAACAATCCCTGCTCACCTCGGTGCTTTTCTACGCAGCCACGGCCATGCTGTTTTTCGGAGCCTTCATCATGCGCTACCGCATGGAGATGGTCTTCTCGTTTCCCTTCGTCGCCCTGCTCATGGCCGACTACTTCAAGCTCTCTTTCGTTGAAGACAGCCCGGTGCAGAATCCCGAGAAGCTCTATCGCGAGCCGCGCATCATGGCCTTGCTGGTGGTGTGCAGCATCGTGCTCACCGTCATGCTCTACGTCAATCTGCCCTGGCTGGCCCGCCTCTTCCCCAAGTCCGTCGTCCACGGCGTCTCGCGCCCGGTGGCTGCGTTATCCATCTCCCACTCCCCGCACATTTCCTGAAGCTGGCTCCGGTTTCACGCTCAGCCAACTGCCAATTTGCCCATCGGCCTCACCGCCTCCCGGTTTCGTCCCACGCCGCCAGTCTCGGTATGATGGCAGAGGCGTCGCGGCGGCCTGCTGATCCGGACCTGTCCCTTCACGCGCGAATGCCTGCTTAAGAAAGCAATCCCATTGAAGACAATCCCGGAGTTCCGCGCGCCCGCCGCTTGCCCGCCCGCAAGCCGCGTGCCGCTGGTCCGCCTGGGCCTGCTCACCCTTGCGGCTCTCTTCATCCATGGCTATCACCTCGGCGTGGAAGACGGCGAAATCTACGTTCCCGCGGCCCGCAAGCTCCTTCATCCCGATCTCTACCCCTACGCCGCCGAGTTCTTTGAGTCCCACCAGCGCCTTTCCCTGTTTGCCCCCATCCTGGCCTGGACCGCGCGGCTCACCCATCTGTCCATGGACTGGACCGTCTTTCTCTGGTACATCGCTACGCTGTTCTTCACTCTCGCCGCATGCTGGATGCTGGCCTCTGTATGCTTTCTTTCCCCCCGAGCGCGCTGGTGCGCAGTTCTGGTCATCACCACCATTCTCACCATGCCCGCCACCAACACCGGCCTGCTGCTGATGGACCCCTACCTGACCGCGCGCTCTTTCTCCACGCCGCTCACCCTCTTTGTGCTCGTCGCTCTGGTTCGCCGCCGCTTTCTTGCCGCGGCCCTGCTCACGCTGCTCACCGCCGCCATCCATCCTCAGATGGCCGCCTATCTCGTCTTCCTCGCCGCCGTGCTCTGGATCGCGGAGAAGCTTCCCCAGGCCGCGCACAAGCCTACATCCGCCAGGAGCGCGTTCTTATTCGCATTGCCTGCCGGATTCGAGCTCACGCCCGCGCCGGAACCCTACCGCGAAGCTCTCTACGCGCGCGATTTTTATTTTCTTTCCACCTGGACCTGGTATCACTGGCTCGGCCTGCTGGCGCCGCTGGCCTTTCTGGCCTGGTTCGCGAAGGGCAGGGTACGCGCAACCACGGCGGCTTTCGCGCGGCTGAGCTTCGCGCTGATTCCTTTCGGCATCATCTCGATCCTCGCCGGCGCGGCCATCGCCTCCACTCACAAGCTGGATATGTTCGCCCGCCTGCAGCCGCTGCGCTGCTTTCACCTCATCACCTTCGTCTTCATGCTCTTCTTCGCCGGCGTGCTGGGCGAATACCTGGCCAAAGACCGCCCCTGGTTCATCCCCGCGCTGTGCCTGCTGCTCGCCGCCGGACTTTTCTGGGCCGCCCGCGCAACCTATCCCTTCAGCCCGCACATTGAGTTTCCCGGCCGCGCCGCAAACTCCAACGCCTGGGTCGGCACGCTCCTCTGGATTCGCCAGAACACGCCCCGAGACGCGGTCTTCGCCGTCGACTCCCGCTACTTTAAGGAGCCCGAGGTCGATGTGCACGGCTTCCGCTCCCTCAGCGAACGCTCCACCCTGGCCGACTACTACAAAGACGGCGGCGTGGCGGCCATTTTTCCCCGCCTCGCCGAAGAATGGAAACAGATGAGCGACGCCACTTACGGACTCAACCACTTCAGCGCCCAGGATTTCACCCGACTGGCCCACCAATATCCGGTCTCCTGGGCCGTCATCCACGGGCCGGCGCCCGCGGGCATGAGCTGCCCCTACCAGCAGCGCGGCTACGCGGTCTGCAAAATCCCCAATGCCCCAGGCCTGCCGCCCCGGCCAACTCGCTAACTCGACGACTTGCTAACCTGCAAACCCGCCACCGAGGAGATGCAATGACCCGCTACGGAATGGTAATTGGCCTCAGGCCCGAGGCCGAAGAGAAGTACAAGCAATATCACGCTACCGTCTGGCCCGGCGTGCTGGCCACCATCCGCGCCTGCAACATCCGCAACTACTCCATCTACCTGCACAACAACACCCTTTTCGGCTACTTCGAGTATCACGGCGCCGATTACGCCGCCGACATGGCCAAGATGGCCGCCGACAAAACCACCCAAGAGTGGTGGGCCATCATGGAACCGATGCAGGCTCCGCTGCCCGACCGCAAGCCAGGCGAATGGTGGACAGAGATGGAAGAAGTCTTCCACGCAGACTGAAGCGTTGTCCTTTGGCCTGTAATACATTTGCAGCATGAGGGTTCGCAAGCACGGGACGGGCATGGTTCGTTGGACAATTCTGTTTTCGGCCTGTCTTGTTGTCGGTTATTTCGCGTGGCCGCGGTCTGCACAGGCGCCAACCGCCGCACAAAGAGCCGATTCGATCTTGATCCTGAAAAAGGATCACGTGATGGAGCTGCTTGCAGGCGGCAAGGTGATCCGTACTTATAAAGTGGCTTTGGGGCGCGGCGGCTTGGCGCCCAAAGAGCGGGAGGGCGACGGGCGCACGCCGGAAGGCCATTACACGATTGACGAACGCAACGAAGCCAGCCATTATCACAGAGCCTTGCACATTTCTTATCCCAACGCCGAAGACATCAGACGTGCGGCCAGGCTCGGTGTTTCACCGGGCGGAGACATCATGATCCACGGCCTGCCCAATGGCGTGGGCTGGCTTGGCTCGTCTCACCGGCTCTACGACTGGACGCTTGGATGTGTCGCCGTGACCGACCCGGAGATCGACGAAATATGGAAAATGGTGCCGGTGGGCACGCCGGTCGAAATCCGGCCGTGATACCAGGGCGCCAAGCACGAACCCCAACCCAATCCACTCTCTGCGAAAATAGACTCGATGCTCTCGCTCCAAAACGCCGGCAAGCGCTTCGGTCCGCGTGTCCTCTTTCTCGAGGCCAACTGGCTCATCCGCGCCCGGGAAAAGACCGGGCTGGTGGGCGCGAACGGCGCCGGCAAATCCACGCTGATGAAGATTCTCGCCGGCCTGGAGACGCTCGACTACGGCACCCTCCAGCAAACCCGCGGCATGAGCATCGGCTATCTTCCGCAGGAGGGATTGCGGCTCACCGGCCGCACCGTGTTCGAGGAGTGCCTCGCCGTCTTCGACGAAATCCGCGGCATGGCCCGCGAGGTGGAGCGGCTCGGCGAACAACTGGCCGAGCTCGACCACGCCGGCGCGGATTACGAATCCGTGGCCGATCGCTACTCCCTGCTGCAGGAACGCTTTCATGCGCTCGACGGCTACGCGCTGGACGCCCAGGTGGGCAGCGTGCTCACCGGTCTCGGCTTCGGCAAAGAGGATTGGGCGCGTCCGACCGGCGAGTTCTCCGGCGGTTGGCAGATGCGCATCGCGCTGGCCAAACTGCTCCTCGCCAAACCCAACCTCTTGCTCCTCGACGAGCCCACCAATCACCTGGATCTCGAATCCCGCAACTGGCTCGAAGACTATCTCCACACTTATCCCTTCGGGTACATCCTCATCTCCCACGACCGCTATTTTCTCGACGTGACCATCGACCGCACCGTGGAAATATGGAACAAGCGGCTCACCGTGTATCAGGGCAACTTCACCAAGTACTTATCGCAAAAAGATGAGCGACGCGCCCAGCTCCTGGCCGCCTACCGCAACCAGCACCAGCAGATCGAACACCTTGAAGCCTTCATCAATCGCTTCCGCGCCCAGGCCACCAAGGCCAAACAGGTGCAGTCGCGCATCAAGGAGCTCGAAAAGATCGAGCGCATCGAGATCCCCGAAGAAGAGCCTGTCATCCACTTCAAATTTCCGCAGCCGCCGCCATCGGGCCGCATGGTGGTTGAAGCCGAAGGCCTGTCGAAGAGCTATGGCGGCAAGCGCGTCCTGAGCAATGTGCGTTTCGTCATCGAGCGCGGCGACCGCGTCGCGCTGGTCGGCGTGAACGGCGCCGGCAAGTCCACGTTGATCAAGCTGCTCACCGGCGTCGAAGCGCCCACTGAAGGCACCGTCCGCCTCGGCCACAACGTAGTCGCAGAATACTTCGCGCAGGACCAGTACAAAGTCCTCGACGGCGACGCGCGCATGCTGGACTCGATCAGCCGCGCCGCGCTCAAAGTTCCTGAGGTCGAGCTGCGCTCGCTGCTCGGCTGCTTCCTGTTCTCGGGCGACGACGTTTTCAAGCCGCTGGGCGTGCTCTCCGGTGGCGAGCGCAACCGCTTCGCCCTGGCGCGCATCCTGGTCTCGCCCTCCAACTTCCTGCTCCTTGACGAGCCCACCAACCACCTCGACATGCGCGCCAAAGACGTGCTCCTCGAAGCGCTCGCGGCTTTCTCGGGCACGGTGATCTTCGTATCCCACGACCGTTATTTCATCGATCGCCTGGCCACGCGCGTCCTCGAAGTGGAGAACGGCGCGGTCACGTCGTACCAGGGTAACTACGAGGACTACCTGCGCCGCAAGGAGGCGTTAGCCGCCGGCGCGCCTGCTCAAACCGATAGTCATCCTGAGCGTGATGGAAAGCCAGGACCTGATTCTCAGGCTCCGTCCGCACCGCCTCACTCGCACGCGTCGAGCAGCGCAGATGGAGCCGCTAAAGATCGTCCCCGCCGCCTGAATCCAATCAAGCAGAAGCAGATTGTAGAGCGCCGCGCGTTTTTGGAAGAAGAGGTTCCCCGCGTCGAGGCCGCGATCGCGCACACCGAGCAGCAATTGGGCGTTTATGTTTCGGCCGCCGAAACCGAGCGTCTCACCGCACTCGCTGAAGAGCTGCGCGCGCAATCAGCCGCGCTCACCGCCGAGTGGGAAGAGCTCACGATGCAACTCGAAGGCCAGCCAACACCGCCGTAGACCCAATGGAGCGGCAGAGCTTTCTGTTTTCCAGCAAAGCTTGGAAAGGCAAACCCGCTTCAGAGATTAAGTAGCCGCCTCATCGCAGCCACATCGGGAAGCACCGTACCCGGTCCTGCAGGCCTCTCGGCGCTGCGCTCCCATTCCAGAAGCAGGCCTTCGACAATCTCCCGCCCGTCCGGCACCTTAATGGCTTGCACGGGCGTCCGCCCTCCCAAAACCGGAAGCTTGCGGTGGATCCAGGTCTCTACTTCCTCCTGCATCTGCGCCTGGATCTGCTGCCAGACTTCAGGATCGAATTGCGGCTCGCTCGTTCCGTTTCGCCCCGATCCCTCGGGCTTTGCGTTTCTGCGGCCCTTTTCGGCGAGCATTTCCTCAGGCGTCTGCGAGCGTGTGCTTTGATGCCTCGCCAGTATACCCAGCCGTTTCTCGATCTCCTCGCGAATCTTCCTAGCGCGATTGGCTGAATTCACCTCCACAACCAGCGAACTTCCGGAAAGTTTCAGGTGGCCCAGGATGGTGTTGTCCCAGGTTTTGTGCATCGGGTTTCCCTTTTTCCTCCAGTCGAAGTTCACGCTCAGCAGCGTCCCGTCGGCGCTCACTTCGGCACCGTCGAGCAACTCCTCTTTCGATTCTCCCCAGGCCAGCGAAGCCAGCGCGTCGAAAGCTACCTGCGCCGAGCCAACCCGGAACGTCAAGGCGTGGAAGACAAGTAGATCGCCGTCGGTGTTGGCTAACTTGGGTGGCGTGTGAATGGCGTCGCGAACGTTCAGATAGGTGGTGCGAATCGCCTCCGCGTATCGGGTTAGATCTTCAGACGCAAGGTCGCGGTTCTTTTTCGCGATCTTGCGCCGCAACTTCGCCCGCAATGCGACAATCTCCACTTTTCTACCGGGAGGGATGGCGGTTGGCGCCATTCTGCTCAAGGCGGTTACGCCGGGCAGCGGGCACATCTGGGCGTAAAGGATATCTCCCTGCCGCACGAATTTCGATCCGGAATGTTCCTCAACCTCGGTTTCTCCGCCGATCAGGACGTCGCGCAACGTCATTCCTCGTCCGGGATCGCATTTGACGACCTCGTAAAGGCTCAGTGGCTGCGCTATGCTCCGCGCCAGGATCAGGCCCTCCAGTTCGGTCAGCCGGCTCCCTCTCTCCAGCAAGTAGTCCTGCGCGACGACCCCTGGCATGGGATGCTTTCCGCGCCGCGAAGCGGGCCGCTTCGGATCCCAGTCGAATAGGAAATACGGCATGAAGATCTGTTCTTCCCCCGGATATTCATTGATCGGATCGGGAAGGTCGTCTTGGTTGAAGTCCATCCATGCATCGACTATCTGCTCGCCGAATCTTCGCTTGGCGAATTTCATCATGTCGCCGGTAAGCCTGTCGGAAGCATCGTGCTGCTTCTGCCACGGGGTCTCATCCGGAACAGCTTTGCTTTGCAGACAGCAGTGCTTGTACTTCTTGCCGCTGCCGCACGGGCAAGCGGCGTTTCTCCCGGTCTTCTCGCGCGAGTGGGAACGCATAATGCCGTCATTATCGCGTAACCGAACATCGGGGGGAAGACGGTTTTCTGTGGAATAACCGGTCGAATCTGCACCTTCATGTGCGCGGTTCAGGCCTCGCGCTGCCAAGATCCGCGCCCGTCGCCACCTGCAGCTTCTTCCTCAATCTCCGGATGGCTTTGATCAACGCCACCTGCATGAGCACATTGAAGCCCATACCCGCAATCAAGCCCAGCCACGGGCCGCTGCGCGTTTGCGAAAGCCCGTACACCAGCACCAGCGCATAAACGGCGACAAAGAACTCCAGCAGGCGGATGCGCCGGCGCAGCTTTTTCCGCGTCCAGTCGTCAAGGGTCGCGTCATCGGCGCTGCTCGAACGCGGGAACCTCGCTCGCGCTCTGCGCACGATGTAGACCACTACCACCGCAACCCACGCGACCGCGGCAATCAGAATCCACACCAGCGCTCGTGCGGACAAGCGCCCATGTGCGTTGGCTAGGCCAAAGGGCGTAAGAAAAGCCATTGTCCCGAGAATCACGAAGGACAGCCGCCGGGTTATATATTGCTCTCTCCTGAAATAGTCGGCGATCTCGCCCATGCTTCTCGGCTCTCTTTTCTTTGAGCGGGTCTTGGCAATCGTTGCGCTGCCGCATTCATGCTACACTGCCTCGGGTCCGTTACGGCCGCCTTCGACCTCAGCGCAAGTTACGCTGGTTTTCACACTTGCGGCCGGGTGCCTCGCCCGGGTGCCCTCTGGGCGCGGCGTTTTTGTTCTTGCCGCTAAGATGAGACTGATTCACCGCGCGCGGGATGTTCCCCGAACCCCGTCGTGCATAATCAAAATCAGATGGCCCTTTTGTGGAACCCCGAGAGCTGGTCGCAGAGGCTGGCAGAGCTGGAAGCGCAATCCGGCGAGCTGAAAGAGGCGCCGCTGCGCCGCGACGTGCGTTCGCTGGGCATGTTGCTGGGCGAAGTGCTGCGCGAGCAGGCCGGCGAAGAGCTGTATACCCAGGTTGAAGCGCTGCGCCAGGGCACCATCCGCCGCCGCGATGCCGAGGCCCACGGCCAATCGGAGGAGGCCGCGCGCCACGCCGCCGCTGCGCTCGAGCTCGTGCACGCGCTGCCCGTCGAGCGCGCCACCCTGCTTACCCGCGCCTTCGCCTTCTACTTCGAGCTCATCAACCTGGCGGAGACCAACCATCGCAAGCGCCGCCGCATCGCCCTGCGCTTGAGCGGCCAGGCCGGCCGGCAGCGCGGCTCGCTGGAGGGCACGCTGGCTGAGATGCGCCGCGTCGGCATCGGCGCTGAAGAGGCGCTCGACTGGCTGCGCCGCGTGCTCGTGGTTCCGGTTTTCACCGCTCATCCCACTGAGGCTGCGCGGCGCACCGTCATGTTCAAGCGCCGCCGCATCGGCGAATTTCTTGAGGCGCTCGATCGCATCCCCATCCCGGAGCAGGATCTCGCCCGTCTCGAACAGCTCGTCCTGGCCGAGATCACCGGCCTCTGGCAGACCGACGAAGTTCGCTCCCGCCGCCCCACCGTCTACGACGAAGTGAAGATGGGCCTCGACTACTACGACGTCTCCATCTTTGAGACTCTGCCCGGCCTTTATCGCGAAATCTCGGCGGCCCTGCTCGCCGCGTACGGCATGGAAATCGAAGTGCACGAGCTGCCCATCGTGCTGCGCTTCGGCTCCTGGATCGGCGGCGACCGCGACGGCAATCCCTACGTCACGCCCGAGGTCACGCGCGCCTCCATTCAGCTTGCGCGCGGCCACCTGCTTCTCTACTACCAGCGCCAGCTCGACGTCATCATCGATCTGCTTACCACCAGCGCCCAGCAGCGGCCGGTCAGCGAGGCGCTGCTCGACCGTCTGCGCGCTTACGTCGCGCAAGTGCATACCCCGGAGTCCCAGGTCTTCGGCGCACAATACGAATTCGAGTACTATCGGCGCTTCGTCATCTGCCTCAAGGCGCGCATCCAGCGCACCCTCGAGCAATCCGGCCATCTTTCCGGCAATGCGGCGCTGCCGGTGATGCCTTACACCCTTACGCGCGGGCCTGACCAGTTGGCCCAGGTGCTGCCGGCCTACGCCTCGGTGCAGGATTTCCTAGACGACCTCGAGACCATGCGCGCCTCGCTGGCCGCACACAGCGGCCTGCGCATCGCCCGCACGCTCATCGATCCGCTCATCCTTGAGGTGCGCACCTTCGGCCTCCATCTGCACACGCTCGACATACGCCAGCACGCGCGGGTGCACGCGGCCGCCTTGCAGGAAGCCATTACCGACTCCGTCGCAGCCTCGCTGCCCGCCGGCCTTTCCGAGCAAACCGCCGGCGTGCTGGAGACGTTCCGCGTAGTGGCCGAGATGAAGGACGGTTGCTCGCCTGAAGCTGTCCGGCAGTACGTCATCAGCGGCGCGTCCACGGTGGAAGACGTTTTGGCCGTGGTGCGCCTGGCGCGTCTCGGCGGTGTCAAAGTCGAGGGCTCGGGCCACGGGCCGGGCGCCGAATCCGGCCTCGACCCCGGCCTCATGCCCGTCCCGCTCTTCGAATCCATTGAAGACCTGCGCAATGCGCCGGCCGTGTGCCGCGAGCTGTGGAACCGCCCCGACTACCGCAAGCTGCTCGCCTCCTGGGACAACTGGCAGGAAGTCATGCTCGGCTACTCCGACTCCAACAAAGACGGCGGCATGCTGACCTCCACCTGGGAGATCTTCCGCGCCCACCGCGATCTGCACGTGGTAGCGCGCCAGGCGGGCGTCAAGCTGCGCCTCTTCCACGGCCGCGGCGGCACCGTCGGCCGTGGCGGCGGTCCCACCCACCGCGCCATCTTTGCCCAGCCTATCGACGCCTTCGACGGCCAGCTCCGCATCACCGAGCAGGGCGAGGTGCTCAACTTCAAATATGCCGACGAGGTGCTGGCCGAGCGCAACCTCGAGCTCATGATCGCCGCTTCGCTCGACGCGCTCGCCCGCCCCAACGCCCGCGATCCCGAAGGCCACTTCACCGGCGTGCTCAAGCCCGAGTGGGAGACCGCGCTCGACGAGCTGTCCAATCTGTCCTTCGGCTTCTATCGCCGCCACATTCTCGAAGACCCCGAGGTCATCGCCTACTTCGAGCAGTCCACGCCCGTGGGCGAGCTGGAAAATGCCATGATCGGCTCGCGCCCCGCGCGCCGCAATGCTTCCCCCAAGCTCTCTGACCTGCGCGCCATCCCCTGGGTTTTCGGCTGGACCCAATCGCGCCTGCTGGTGCCGGCGTGGTTTGGCGTGGGCTACGCCATCGAGGGCTACCTCGCCCAGTCCGGCGCCCTCGATCGCTTGCAAGTCATGGCCCGCGAATTCCCGCTCTTCATTGACCTCTTGCGCAATGTGGAAATGGCGCTGGGCAAAGTCGACCTGGCCACCGCGCGCCTCTACTCCTCGCTGGTCGAAGATTTGAAGCTCCGCGAGCGCGTCTACGATCTGTGCGAAGCCGAGTTCCATCGCACCGTGCGCGCCGTCCTCGCCGTCACCCGCCAGAGTGAGCTGTTGCAGAACAACCGCGTCCTTGCCCACTCCATCAAGCTGCGCAATCCCTACGTCGATCCCATGCACCTCATCCAGGTCGACATGCTGCGCCGCAAGCGCCAGGGCGAAAACACGCCGGAGGTCAACCGCGCCATCGCCGCCACCATCAGCGGCATCTCCGCCGGGTTGAGGAATACGGGTTGATGGAGGGGCGACGAGATGATTTTGCACACGCCGAGAAAGCGGCCCTCACCCTGGAAAACCCGCACCGGGAGCGCTGCGGCGTGGCTCGTCCCCTTCATCGCTCTTGAATGGGTGTCCGAGTGGCTGGCCTTCGTCCTTAGCAACTGGACGTTCCTTGAAGTGCTCGAATACCTCGGCTCATTTTCCGTCCTGATCGCCGTCATCTTTTACTTTTCCGAGTCGGGCGACCGCGTCAAGCAGCGCCACTACCAGGCCTGGCAGGTCATCAACACGGCGCAGGGCAAGGGAGGCAGCGGAGGAAGAATCGAAGCGCTGCAGGAGCTGAACGCGGACAAAGTGCCGCTGGTGGGCGTGGATGCGTCTTCGGCGTTCCTGCAAGGGCTCAATCTGCACGGCGCCAATCTGCTGCGCTCCGATTTCAGCTCCGCCGATCTGCGCAGCAGCAATTTCACCGCAGCCGACTTCACGCTCGCCAATCTCAACTCCGCCAACCTGCGCAACGCCGCCCTGGATCATGCGAAATTCATCGCGGCCGATCTGCGCAACGCCGATCTGTCCGGCAGCAGCCTGGTGGGCGCGGATCTTTCCGGAGCCGTACTCGACGACGCCGACCTGCGCCGCGCGGATTTGAAGGATGTTCGGTGGCAGCATCTCAAGAGCCTGCAACGGGCCAATATCGCCGCAGTTAGAAATGTCCCGGAAGGCTTCGCCGCGTGGGCCTTGAGCCAGGGCGCAGTCGACCGTCCCGACGCCGA
Organism: uncultured Acidobacteriaceae bacterium; assembly: GCA_963770555.1. Taxonomy (GTDB): domain Bacteria; phylum Acidobacteriota; class Terriglobia; order Terriglobales; family Acidobacteriaceae; genus Telmatobacter. Next base: position 139,169 of record CAVYQC010000004.1, on the reverse strand, counting down.
AGAGTGAGCGTCGCGCTGCCGCCCGGCGCCTGGCCTGGCGATCGAGATCCTCATGGATTTACGCGCTGGTGAGCTGCCGGCCAATCTCCCAATGATGGCCGTACGGATCGGCCACGCGCCCCACGCGCCAGCCGTGCCCCTCGCTGACCGGGTAGACCTGGGAAGCGCCCGCCTTCAGCGCCTGCTCAAACATCGCATCGGGGTCGGCCACCGTCAGGATCATGCGTACCGATGAACCGCCCAGCGACGCGGGGCTGAAATTCAAATGCTCCCGCGATTCATCGCCAAGCCAAAATTCCGCGCCACCAACTGAGAGCCGCGCTACAACGCTCCCCTTGGAATCCTCCAGGCGATAGACCTCCACGGCTCCGAACGCCGCCTTGTAAAACCTGACCGCCTCGGCGCTCTTCCGCACCGAGAGCCACGGAACGATCGAGTTCGAGAAAGGAGCTGCCACACCGTTGTCGCCCATTCGCACATCCTCCGCCTGGACCGCGTCACCGCATCGCCAGGTGCACCGCAACGTGGATTCCGATCCCGGCGGCGGTGAACAGAATGCCGGCCGCAACCGCCGTGCGCTTGCGCCAGAGAAGAATCGCCGCTACCACGAAGATGATCTCCGGAATCACGATGGCCCCCACGAAATGCGGCCAGTGCATGCGATCCATACCATGCCCAGGAAACTCAATGCCGATAATCCGCACCAGCCCGAACCCGCTCAAAGCGAGCAACAGCGCCAGAAGCATGCCCGATGCAAATCCCAATGCCTTTTTCCCTGTCGAATTCATGCGCTCCTCCTGGTTCCTTCGTTTTCGAGTCATCCACTCCAGCCAGCCGCGCGCCGCGTGGCGCAGTACCGCCGTTGCGCTGCCCAGCGCCCAATTGAGAGCCGCCCACTCGCCTTCGATAAAGTCCAGTTCCCGCAGCACGGCCAGAGCCCAGTCGCGGCTCATCCCCGGCGCCAGGCGCACCACGGCGCGCAGCAGCCCGGCAGCCAGCCGGCGCGGCGCTCCCATCAGCAGCGCCCCAGCAGTCCTAGAGCCACGCGTCCCAGGCCGCCTCTGGCGTGGCCCTGCGCATTAGCCCGTGCGAAGCGCAAACCCTCCGGCGTAAACCGGTACATGTGCCTCGGCGGCTTACCCGGATCGCCCGGCTCCCATGCCGTTTCCATCAGCTTGCGCTCGGCCAGACGCATCAGAATCGGATAGAGCGTGCCCGACTTCAGTCCGGTGTTGCGGCTCACGTCGTATCCATACTTCCACTCCTCCGGCTCAACCAGAAACGCATCGAGAACCAGCAGGGTTTGTGGCGAAAGTCGAAGCTTCATTTGATAAACTCTACATATATAGAGTTCGACAGTCAACCTCAAGATTTGCAAAAATCGGATTCTCCGCTGTCCCCGCTGCCGATCAATCGAGACCCAGTTCGCGGCGCGGCGCCCGCGTGCCCCCACTCTTGCGCTTGCCACACGCCACCCCTGAGGTCTACTCTGTTTCCATGCATCGATGTCGCTAACGCCGCCCTGGTGCCAGCTCCGATGCCGATGTGCGCTCAATCGCGCGCGCTTTCTCCCACCTGACCAGCTGCACCGTCACCCCCAATCCGAAACCCTAGAGCTCCGGGCCTTTGCTCCCGGAAAAAGGAGATCATTATGGCGCGCATTGCCGCGAACGTAACTGAGTTGATTGGCCGCACCCCGCTGGTGCGCCTGAACCGCGTGGCCGCCGGATTGCCCGCTACCGTCGTCGCCAAGCTCGAAAGCCAGAACCCGGCTTCGAGCGTAAAGGACCGCATTGGTTTTGCCATGATCGACGCCGCGGAGAAGGCCGGCAAGATCAAGCCCGGCGTGACCACGCTCATCGAGCCTACCAGCGGCAACACCGGTATCGCTCTTGCCTTCGTGGCCGCGGTCAAGGGCTACAAGATCATCCTTACCATGCCGGAGACGATGAGCCTGGAGCGCCGCGTCGCGCTGCTTGCCTACGGCGCGGAGATTGTACTCACGCCCGGCCCCAATGGCATGAAGGGCGCCATCGCCAAGGCCAGCGAGATCCTCGAGAAGACGCCCAACGGTCACATCCTGCAGCAGTTCGACAACCCCGCCAACCCGGCCATTCACCTGGCCACCACCGGACCCGAGATATGGGACGACACCAACGGCAAAGTCGACATCCTCATCTCCGGCGTGGGCACCGGCGGCACCATTACCGGCGTCTCCAACTTCATCAAGCCGAAGAAGCCCTCGTTCAAGGCCGTCGCGGTCGAGCCTACTGACAGCCCCGTGCTCTCCGGCGGCAAGCCCGGCCCGCACAAGATTCAAGGCATCGGCGCCGGCTTCGTGCCCGGCGTCCTCGACACCAAGGTCATCGACGAGATCGTTCAGGTCACCAACGATGAGTCAGTGGAGATGGCGCGGCGCCTGGCGAAGGAGGAAGGCCTCTTTGTGGGCATCAGCTCCGGCGCGGCTGTGGCTGCGGCGCTCAAAGTAGCCGCGCGGCCGGAGAATGCCGGCAAGCTGATCGTTGTAGTGCTGCCCGACTTCGGCGAGCGCTATCTCTCCAGCGTTCTCTTCGAGCCGCTCCGCCAGCAGGCACTGGCCCTGCAGCCCGAGCAGATCGCCGTGCACGCGTAAAAAGCAGGGAACAAGGGAACAAGGGAACGAGAAGACAGCTTTGCAACTCAAGAAGCAGGACACCTCGCTCCGTTGTTCGGGCTTTCTTGGTCCCTTGTTCACTTGTTCCCTTGTTCCCTCGTTCCCTTGCATCACCGTCTGCACGCCATGAGCATTTTCGCCCGCATCCGCGAAGACATCGCCTCCGTGATGGAGCGCGACCCCGCCGCCCGCACCCGGCTTGAAGTGCTGCTCTGCTACCCTGGGCTTTGGGCGGTGTGGATGCATCGCTTCGCGCACCGGCTATGGCGCGCAGGGCTGCGTCTGCCCGCGCGCGTTCTTTCGCAGATCGCCCGCTTCTACACCGGCGTCGATATCCATCCGGCCGCGCTTTTGGGAAGGCGGCTATTCATCGATCACGCCACCGGCGTAGTGATTGGCGAAACCGCGATTGTCGGCAGCGACGTGACCATGTACCAGGGCGTAACGCTCGGCGGCACGGGCAAGGGCCACGGCAAGCGCCACCCCACCGTCTGCGACGGCGTCTTCATCGGCAACAACGCCAACGTGCTCGGAAATATCACCGTCGGCGAAAACTCCCGCGTAGGCGCAGGCTCCGTGGTGCTCTCCGATGTCCCGCCCAACTCCACCGTCGTCGGCGTTCCCGCGCACATCGTCTACCGCAACGGCCAGCGCGTGCTGATCACCGATCCGCACGAGGTCAAGGACCCGCTCTCTGACGCGCTCATCGCGCTCTCGGCCCGAGTAGAGGAACTGGAATGCCGGCTCGGCGCCGAGGAGCGCTGCGCCCAGCCCTTCGCCGACGAAGAAGCAGAGCGCTCCGCCTACCGCGTCGAGCTGGAACGCCTGCGCATTTACGTGTCCATGGGTGAGGGAATCTGACGGTTCCTCGGCGGCGAAGTCATCTGAAAGCCGGCCTGGTATCGGCGTTTGAGTTAGGCCGGGGCTTCAGCTCCGGCATTGTGAGCGGAAGATTGAGACTTTTTCGGTCGAGAGGCGCGCAACGCGTGCCTCTCGACCGAAAAAGGAGGTTGGATTTGAGCGGTAATTGTCAGGGCTGAAGCCCTGACCTACCGATCCTTTGCCGGATTTGGGACCTGGGATAGCACTCCTCTCAATGAATCGTCTTCGACTTACGCTGCATGTAATCCATGAGCAGATATTCGCCCAGCGTGTCGGGCGTAGTGAAGTACGCCTTCCCGCGGCACATCTGGGAAACCTTGTGCACAAACTGCACCAGGCCGTAATCGGAGGCCAGCATGAACGTGTTGATCATCACGTTCGATCGCTTGCACCGCGCCACCTCTTCCAGCGTCTCGCTCACCACCAGCGGATCGAGCCCGTACGGATTCTTGTAAATCCGTCCGTCGGGTAGCGTGAGCGCCGAAGGCTTGCCGTCGGTGATCATCACGATCTGCTTCATATCCTTTCGCTGGCGGGCCAGCACCCGCTGCGCCACGCGCAGCCCTTCGCGCGTGTTGGTGTGCCACGGCCCCACCTTCACGCGCGCCAGGTGCGACACCGGCATCTCCTCGGCCGAATCGTGAAACAGCACCAGCGACAGCGAATCGCCCGGATACTGCGTGCGGATCAGGTGCGAGAGCGCCATGGCCACGCGCTTGGCCGGCGTAAACCGGTCTTCTCCGTAAAGAATCATCGAGTGCGAGCAATCGAGCATCACCACCGTGGCGCACGAGCTCTGGTACTCGCATTGATGCACGTGCAAATCTTCGTATTCGAGATTGAGCGGCAGTCCCAGCCCCTCGCGCGAGATCGCCGATTTCAGCGTGGTGGGCGCATCCAGATTCAGCGTGTCGCCGAACTCGTACCGCTGCGACCCTCCGCTGGCCTCAACGCCGGTTGCCCAGTGCCGCGTGTCGTGCCGGCCGTAGTTCGATTTGCCCAGCGACCCGAGCAAGTCGCGCAAGGTCTTGAAGCCCAGAAAATCCAGGCTCTTGTCGGTGACCTCGAAACGGGCCTCACCCTGCACATCGCCCACCTGTCCGTTCACGTCAGAAGCCCGCGTGGGCCGCGCCGAAGAGATGTAGTTCTCCTGCTCCATGCGCGCCATCAACTTTTCGATCAGCTCGTCCAGCTTGCTCTCGGCGGCCATCTGGTCGAGCTTCCGGCGCATCGATTCGTCGAAGAAATCGCCCTGTTCGAGCACCCGCCGCAGCGCCTCGCGCAGATCGTCCAGGGTGTGTTCGAGATCCTGAAAGCGCGTGAACGGATCGTAGAACCCCGAGTCGAGCAGATAATCCGAGAGCGCCTTCAGCAGCTCTTCGAGATCGATCTCCGAAGCCAGATCGCCGTTGAATTGGGTGTAACGGACGCGCCTCATGCACAAAACCTCAGCAAATACTCTCCCGGTCCCTAAGTCCCTAGTCCCATATCCCCTGCTCTAATTCAACCCGCCCCTCCGCCCGCGCCGCGACCGCTGCCAATCCTCATATTCTGTCTCCAGCTCCTGTCGCTCCTCTACATGTTCCTCGCGCTCCGGCTTGCGCCGTCCCTCCTGCGCCGCAAATCCGTGTTCCTGGCTGCGGCTCAGCTTGCGGTGCGCCACCATGCCCTCCAGCAAAAACTCCGCCGCGGCCACCGTCCTCGGCGCGGGATCGGAAGTTTTCGCGCCCAGCGGCGACAGCTTTTCCAACAGCCCCTGAATCTGCTTCAGCTCCTTGAGCGCATCGGCCGCGGGTTGATCGTCGTCGAGCTTCATGGTGCCGCCCAGGTTGAACCACTGCTCAATCTGTCCCGTATCCTCGCCGCCAAAGTAGCGATCGTAGATCTTCGCCACGGCGGTGCGGATCAGGTCCTGCACCACCGTATCCGCGCCGCGCATCTCTCCCTCGTACTCCAACTCCAGCTTGCCCGTGATTCCCGGCATGGCCGCGTAGATGTCGCTCACCCGCGGCAGCACCAGCGCGTCGCCGGTCACCAGCGCGCGCCGCTCCGCATTCGAAACCACCAGCTCGATGGTGGAAATGGGCAGCCGCTGGCTCACGCCGCTGCGCTTGTCCACCTTCTTGTCTTCGCGCGCGGAAAAAGCCACTTGTTCCACAATTTCGCGCACGTACTTGGGAATCTCGATCTTGGCCGCGCCGCGCGTCGCCCACGCCTCCTGCGAGGTAATGGCGATGCCCTCTTCGAGCGTCTCGGGATAGTGGGTGCGAATCTCCGAGCCGATGCGGTCTTTGAGCGGCGTGATGATCTTGCCGCGCGCCGTGTAATCTTCGGGATTGGCGCTGAAAACCAGCGCGACGTCGAGCATCAGCCGCACCGGGTAGCCCTTGATCTGCACATCGCCTTCCTGCATGATGTTGAACAGCGCCACCTGGATCTTGCCCGCCAGGTCGGGCAGTTCGTTGATGGCGAAGATGCCGCGATTGGCGCGCGGCAGCAGGCCGTAATGCATGGTCAGCTCGCTTGACAGGTCCTCCCCTCCGCGCGCCGCCTTGATGGGGTCCAGATCGCCCACCAGGTCGGCGACCGTTACGTCGGGCGTGGCCAGTTTTTCCACGTAGCGGTCGTCGCGCGTCAGGTACGCGATCGGCGTGGCGTCGCCCTTCTCGGCCACCAGCTCGCGGCAGCGACGGCACAGCGGCGCGTAGGGATTGTCGCGCATTTCGCAGCCTGCAATATACGGCATTCGCTCATCCAGCAGCGCCGTCAGCGCGCGCAGAATGCGGCTCTTGGCCTGCCCGCGCAATCCCAGCAGGATGAAATTCTGCTTTGACAGCACTGCGTTCACAATCTGCGGAATCACCGTGTCCTCATAGCCCACGATGCCCGGAAACACCGTCTCCCGCGCTTTCAGGCGCGCCATCAGGTTGGCGCGCATCTCGTCTTTCACGCTTTGGGTTTTCAGGCGCGCTTCGGGGTACAGGGTGCTACTGCGCAATTCCCCCAGTGTTCGGGGAAGCGGGTGGGCTGCAGGCATTGTGCGGCTCCTGTCGACGGGCTGATTCGTCATCAAGCCGATCGTGTCTATAAGACGTGGAAAACGGGGAAATCGCTGCGCGTGAGCAGATGCGCGCAGTTGGGTCATGGAGGCAGTATGCTCCCATTTGCCCGCAATCGCAAAATCCCGCTTGGAACGTTGACCAACGGATTCACGGCGGCAATCGGCCAAAGAGTGAGCAATATTGAACAGTCGCCCGGCCGCGGCAGAGGTAACATCACGAGGCGAGCGCGATCAGGTTGATTTGAATCAACGCTGCGTGACTTGGAATTGGCATTCTCGCAGAGCTTCGCATCGTTTGCTGTTTTCTTCCCTGCGTGCTTATGGACAATTTGAATTTGACCGGGAGGTACCGATGCCCATAACCGTCGTCCTGACCGTTGGCCTGGATTCGTCGTTGCTGTCGGCACAAGGCGCAGCCTGGAAATCCGCGGGGTACTTCGTTACCTCGGCAGGCTCGATACGAGAGGCGATCGAGCAGTTCACGGTAGGTGACTTCGATCTGGTGTTGCTGGGTCATTCCATCCCCATCGAAGACCGGGAAAGACTGGTCTTTCTGATTCGCGCATCCGGATCGCGAACCCCCGTGATCTGCATGGCCAACTCCGGCGGCGAGTGCGGCTCGTTTGCGGATGCAACCTTCAGGAACGATTCAAGCGCGCTCCTCGCGAGGCTGGAAGAGTTATTGGCGAACCAGGCGGGCAAGCGTGCGTCGCCGGCGATGCTTTCCGGCACAGCGGCCTGAGGGGCCGCGGCAAGGCACAGACTTCTCGTGGAAGTGAAGGAAGGCTGCCGATCGTGGAATATCTTGATGATCCTACGGACAAAGAGCCTCTGGCCTCTTGCTCCCGGAACGATTGCTTGCAGGAGAAAGCCGAAAACAGATCGGCAGGCGATTTCCTCCGCACTGCGACGCGCCGGCGCTCCGGAACCAGGCCGGTTGGCGGGACTGCGCCCTGGAAAGAGGGCAAGTTCCTGAAATGCCTGTCGCGCCCGGCGATCCGCGAGTTTGAATCGCTCGCCGCGCCGTTGTTCTGCGAGGGAGCCACGGTTCTGTTCGCAGAAGAGGAACTGCCCGGCAAGGTATTTTTCCTGTTTGAGGGGAGAGTAAAACTTTCATTCAACTCAATGGAAGGCCGGCGGCTCACTCTCGGAATCGCCGAGCCGGGAGACATTCTCGGACTCGCTGCCGCAATTTCCGGTTGTCCTTATGAGATCACCGCGGAAGCGCAGGTCCCGTGCAGAATCATGGCGCTTTCTCGGCAGTGCTTTCTCGACTTCGTGTTGCGTCACCCGGTTGCCGGCCAGAACGTGGCACTGCACTTGAGCCTCGAATATAAGCGGGCGTGCGAACAGTTGCGCATACTCGGCCTTACCTTGACCGCGCCGGAAAAGCTGGCCCGGCTCTTGCTGGAGTGGTGCGGCGAGGGGCAGCGGACCAAGCGAGGCGCGCGCATTCACTGCTCGCTCACCCACGGAGAGATCGGCGAATACATCGGCGTAGCCCGCGAAACGGTCTCCCGCACCATGACCGACCTCAGGAACCGCGACCTGGTGGAACAACGCGGCTCGACTCTGGTTATTTCCAGTCTCCGCGCCCTGGAAATCTACGCCGGGCGGCTTGACCTCTGAGGCCGATCCCGTCTCACGGAACCAAACAGCATGAGGCCCGAATCAATGCACATCCACTGACCGCCCGTCCTCATACGCCATGATGTGGAAGTACGCCTCCCATCCGCTCCACGAGGCCGGCGCCGGCAGCTTGGCCATCGGGTCCTTCAAGTGGTTCAGATAATCTTCGACCAGTTCGTGCGTCCGGTACACGCCCGTCAGCCAGTCGCCGCGATACCAGTTCTTCCACTTGCCGTACTCCGCCAGCGCCATCGACTTCTCGATTCGATCGAGCGCGGCCAGCGAAGCAGACGCCTCCGTCACTGCCTTTTCCTGGTCGCCGGCGTCAGCATCCTTCATTGCCCTTGCCAGGTCAAGCAGCATCGTGTTGCTTTCGCGGTTGATCGTAATCATGGTCAGCACTTCGGCCTGGTAGTACGCGCGCCGCGCCGGATCTACCAGTGTCTCCGCGGCTACGGCCTGGTTCCACACCGCGTCCCAGCGGGGCGCCGCGTCTTCGCCGTCCTTGATGTCCAGGTCGAGCGCGCGCGCGCGCATCGCCGCGTCGCCTGAAGGCATCACCCGCGGCTCGGTCCACTTCGGCGACTGGCTTGGAATCGCAATCACCTGGTGCACGCTCAGATCGTCCAGAATCAGCCGCCGCGCCTCGGAGTGATAATGCTGGTCGCCATCCCAGCGCGCGAATTTGCTCTCCGTTGGCGGAGGCGCCGGAGCATTGCCCGCTGAAGTCAATCGCGAAGGCCCGAACGCCCTGCGCGGCGAAGGCGCCGCAAAATAGTCCTTGTAAATCGCCGTCAGCGCGCTTGCCGATTTCGTCCCAAACTCCTCCGTCGCCCACTTGCGGTAAAACGCGGCATCGGGATCGTTGCCTTGCGGCACGCCGCCCCACGCCGTCTCCATCACCGCACGCGCCGTCATCGCCACCGGCCGCAGGTCGCTGGTATTCACCAGGATGTAAGCGGTCGCGCCGGCCTTGATGTACCGGCCCAGCTCTTCCTGGATCCGCTCCACCGGCACCATTTCCGAAAGCTGATTCGCGTTCCCGTTCATCATCACCACGTGAAAATACATGCCCTGGCCGGCGGCCACTGTGCCGCCGTCCTGCATGTCCCCGTAGCCGGTGTCGGCCCACACCAGCGTTACCTCCGGCGGAATTTTGAGATAGCTTTCGTGCATCAGCCGCGCGCCCTCCTGCCACAGGTCGGTCACAAACTGCGCATTCGGATATTTGGCGCGCACAATCTTCATCTGCTCGGCAATTGCATCGCTGATCCGCTGCCCCAGTAGCGGGTCGTTGTCGCGCACGCTCGGGTCGAGCGACGCATAGCTCGAGTCCGACAGCCCGCGCAGCCCCACGCTCCACAAGATCTCCTCGTCCGGCTTGTACTCGTTTACCGCGTTGGTCCACGCCCGCTCCAGAATCTCAGGATGCGTGGAGAAGTTGTAAGGAACGTCCCGCGGCCAGCGCGCCACGTTCACGCCCAGTGGGATGGCGTGATGCTGGTTCACGATCAGTCCCCGCTCCGTGGCCGCATGCACCGGCGCATCGTCAGGGAAGGTCCAGGTGCCCGGCACAATCATGTTTCCTTTGAGGCGCAGAATCGTCTCGAACACTTGCTCCCACACGCTCAGCGCGATGCCGCACTGCTCGCCTTTGGGCGGAATCACCCATCCTGTCAGCAGGTCTTCGTCGTTCGGAAAAAATCCGCGGTACCTGAACACCGGGCTCGGATAAGTCTTCGCGAAATCCTTGGTCAGCGCGATCGAAACCCGCTTCGCCGGCTGCTTGTCGGTCCACAGGTACATCGGGTCAACGCCCAGCACCGTTTGCGAAAACTCATAGATCGCGTAAATGGTTCCGCGCATGTCCGCGCCGGTCAGGCACACCACCCGCCGGTGAGTTGGCCCCACCCCGGCGCCTGTGATCGAAAACGCAAAGGCCTCGGTGTTCGTCGTCGTCGCGCAACCCACGCCTGCCGGCACGTTCCCGCTCCCGGCGATCAGAATCGCCGTCGGCCCCGCGTCCTTCAGATCGTTCACCAGCTTCGGCGCCCGGCCAAACACTTTGGTAAAGTCATTCTCCAGATCCCGGGTCGCGCGCTGCACCGGCCCTGGTTCCTGCGCGCTTTCAACCAGCGTAACCGCGCCGCTGATCGTGATCGCTCCATCGTCCGCAGTCCCCGCTCCCTGCGCAACACAAGAAGGGCCGGCAATCAAAGCCGCTGCGCCCAGCGCGGCCAACAACATCTTTATTCTTATGGCGGGAATTCGATCGTTGAAACTCGTCATGGAACTCTCCTGGTGCGAACCGCTGCGCCCGTGGCCGATCAGGAATGCGCGCGGATGGGAATTACCGCGACCGATTGAACCACGAGAAGAACCGCCCGAATGAAGTGGGATTTTCTTCGCGCCACGAATTATACATAAACCGCAGGCCCACCCGCCAAATGACAGTGACACGGTCCCATTTGAGGACTAATGCGGGAAAGGGCCGGTTCAGAGCGTGAACTCGACAGACTTGGCAGCCAACGCCCGCCTGTCGACCAGCCGCTCAAAGTGCGCGCCTTCGCTGACAAGCGCCACCATGTCGCCTTCCGCGCGCAGGATTGTCGATACCTGATCTTTGCGCGGCGCAGCCTGAAGACTGGCCATCGAAACCTGTGCGCGGCCTAAATCGGCGCCGAGCATCGTCTCCACCGAATCGCGCTTAAGAAAGCGCGCATGCTCCCAGGTAATGCGCGCGTTCCCGAAGGGATCGCGGGTTTGCAGCCTTGCCCAGCCCTTATCGAACTGGGTGAAACCGGCCGGGAGCGTGACTGGCGCGAAGAATTGCGGGAATCGCTCCTGGAGTATGTACCGGTTGAGTAGCACCAGGTTTCCTCCCTGCGGATTCTCGCTCGCGAGAGCCTTCGTCGCTTTCGAATAGGGCGCAGCCGAAGGACTGGTCTCGTCGTAGAGCGAGGTCTTTTCGAGAGTGGCATTGAGCGCTTCGACGGTGGCGGGCAGTTGTCCCGAGTATTGCGGACGGGTCTGCAGTTCCGCCTTGGCTGCGTCTGTCAACTGGGATTGGAGAATCCCCATCGCCCCCTGCCCATCGAGAAGACTCTGCACAAGACCGGTCACGTTGCCCCCGATATCGATGAGCGTAAGGAGGGGATTGATCTGAATCGCCTCAAGGTAATTGTTGATGAACGTCGCCGCTGTGCGCGGGTCAAGGCCGCCCTGGCGCGAAGTCACACGCGCGTCGGGGATGCGGAGCATGGCCTGGTCCGCGGCTTGTTCCAGGTGTGGGTAGCGCATGGCCAGCGACCAGCGTACCGCCTCGGTGGTGGCGTACCCCAGCCATCGGCCCAAGCCTTCCGGCCCGTTGTAAACGAAGACGCAATAGCGCAAGCCGTGCATGCGGCGCAACACCAGGCTGAACAGATGGAGCCGCGAGGTCAGCCACCCGTCGCCGGAGCGCAAGTCGAAGACCACGTAATCGCGGGATTGCGCGGGAGCCGAAGGCGCAAGCAGCGCCAGAATGTCGGGTACACCGCTGACGGGCTGGCCAATGGCCACCATGTTGCGGAGGTCCTGGCCGCCGGGCGCCGACCAGTCGGCCTTGAATTCGGTCGTCTTGGCCAATTCAAAGGCGAAGCCGCCCGGCAAAGAGATCTTGGTTAGGCTGCCTCGGAGCAGTCCGAGGGCCCCCTCGATGAGAGCGCCCAGTTCGCGCCGGAACAGGACCGCCAGTCCAACGACAACCAGCGGCCAGATCAACGCAATGACCAATCGTACAGCGTCTTCCGGCTTTATGCCCATGGAGTGAACCTCAAGCTTTCAGTAAGGATCCTCTTGTCCCCGCGCAAGTGGCCTCCATTGTAGCCCGAAACAACATTTGCGGACTGCAACAACATTCCGCGGCCTGCTCGCGGTGCGATGGGGAGCCGCGCTATCCTGCGCCGAGTGCTACATTGGTCTGGTCGCACTCTCTCGCCGGAGCTTCCCTTCTTGCCGGGTTCTCGCACGCTGTTCGCCGTCGCAGTTGCGCTTGCCGCAACGGTTCTCGCGCTTCCCGCCGCCGTCCACGCCGCCACGCGCGTCTATGCCGCGCCGGTTCCCGCGGAGATGCGCTCCTCCGCCTTCGCTGTCACCGTCAACGGTCAGCCCGTCGACGTGGCCTACGCCGCCTCCAGCTACGAGTTCGTCAGCTTCGACGTCACCGGCTCCGTTGAAATCTCGATCACGGCCGCCGAGCCCGGCTTCTGGGATCGCGGCGTCGATATCGAGCCCTGGCGACTGGGTCTGCGAGCAATCCGAGGGGGACGCGACGGCCAGACCATCCGCTTTCGACTTCCCGGCCCGGCCAAGCTCTCCATCTCCCGCCCAGGCGACTATCTCAATCACGCTGCGATGCTCTTCCTCTTTGCCGGCTCGCCGCCGCCACCGCCTCCGCCCGCCGGCTCCAACGTCCAAATCGTTCCCGCCGGCCTGCATCGCGAGAGCCTCAACCCCAAGAGCGGCGACACCATTTACCTAGCGCCCGGCGCCTTTCTCCTCGGCAGCCTCAATCTGTGGAACGTCGAGAACGTCAAGGTCCTCGGCCGAGGAACCATTGTCTATCAAGGCTCGCAGGACCCTAACGCCGACGACGGCTGGATGCAAAAGCCCGACTGGCACTGCATCGTCGCCTACCAGTCGCGCAACGTGGAGATCGACGGACTCACCTGCATCATCCGCTCGCGCACCTGGTCCATCCAGATGAAGGACTCGAGCGGATTCGTCTACGACGACCTGCGCGTCATTGGCGGCAATCCCGGCAACGCCAACCAGGACGGCATGGACTGGCTCGGCGGCGGCGACGCCATCGTCCGCAACGCCTTCATCCGCTCCTCTGACGACGACCTGGCCATGGAAGGCAACTGGGACGGCTACACCCAGGCGGATATGGTCCGTCCCGGCCTCGAGGTCGAGAACATTCTCGTGGAGCACAGCGAGCTCTCCACCAGCATCTCCAACATCGTCCGCATCGGATGGCCGCAGAAAATCTTCAACTCGCGCAACTTCACCCTGCGCGACTCCGACATTCTCCACGCCGGCATCGGCGCCTGCGGACAAACCTTCGGCCTGCTCGGCTTCTGGGGCGCAAACGGCGCCAGCGGCGACCACTCCGGCATCACATTCGAGAACCTCCTCCTCGACAACTGGTACTCGCTGGTGCAAATCGAGCAGGAGCAGCCCAGCATCCGCGACGTGACCTTTCGCAATATCTGGGCGCTTGGGGCACCGCCGCTTGCCCCGTCCACGCTTGCTGGCGACGCCTCCGGCGTCACTTTCGACAACGTGAAATACGGACAGGCCCGCGTGGGCTCGGATGCCGCGATTCCGCTCTTTGTCTCCGGGGGCGCGGCGCAGCCGCAATTCATCACCGCGCATACTCCCTCGGCGGCCTTCACCGTCGATCCACCGGTCTTGACGCCGAATCAAAAGATTACGTTCATCGCACGGCCCGCCCTGCACGCGCGCTTCACCTGGCTGTTCGGCGACGGAACCAGGGCATACGGCCGCATCGTGCGCCACCGCTTTCCTGACGCGGAAGGAACCGAACTCGACGGCCAGAACGGCGCGGGCCGCTTCCGCGTTCTGCTTCACGTCGAGGATAAAACCGGCCATCAGGATTGGGCCGAGCAGGACGTTGTGGCCGTGGCGCAATGGCGCGATGCGGCAAACGGCGCCGGCCCCACCGAGCCCGGACTCGCCTTCAAAATCTTTCCCGGTGAATGGACCGAGCTGCCCGATCTCGCAGCTCAGCACGCCGACCTCGCCGGCGTCTCGCCCGGCATTGAAGCCAACGCGCAGGGTTTTACGCATTACGCAGTTGCATGGGACGGCTTCATCGAAATTCCCACCGACGGCGGCTATTCGTTTTCACTCATCGACCGCGACGGCGCGCGCCTGGTGATCGACGGCCTCGAAGTCGCCGCAACCGGCCCTCCTTTCGCGCAGGTCTGCGGCTCGCCCGGCAACGCCGCCCGCTACGCCGTTGGCTCGCTCGGCCTGCGCGCCGGCTTGCACGCGATTCACATCGAAGGCCTGCATGCAGCGAGCGGCGACGCGCCGATTCTGCTCTGGCAAGGCCCGCGACTGCCAATGGCCAAAGTGCCCCCCGCAGCGTTCTCGCATAGCAAGGAATAAGGAACGAGGGAACAGGGAAGAGGGAACAGGGAACGAGCCTTCACCGTTGGAGTTTGTTCAGCATCGCGACAAGCATCCGGCTGACCTCGCTGGCGAGGTTCTCAGCGTCGCGGTGCAATGATTCCGAGCCGAAGCGGAGAGCTTTGGAGATCACAAGCTGCGTTTGCAATTCGCAGTTGGACCCTCTGGCGTGGCCGAGAAAGAGGACATATTCTTCCTTGGTTGATCGCCCATAACCCTCTGCAATGTTGCTGGCGATTGAAACCGAAGCTCGCCGCAGTTGGTTAGTCAAGCCGAATCGCTCAGTGGCGGGGAAACTGGAGGTTAGCTTGTAGATTGCAAGACTCGCTTGCACTGCCCTCTGCCAGACCACAAGATCCTTGAATGAGTCGCCCAAATCCCACTTCCGACTAACCCGCGTTAATGTGAAGTTGAGCACAACTCTACTACTGTCTTCTGTTCCCTGTTCCCAAATCCCTATTCCCTGTTCTTCGTCACTTCGGCAGCAGCGTCACATCCCATCCCCCGCCCAGCGCCCGCACCAGCCCCACGCTGGCCGCAAACTGCCGGCTCTCGATATCGATTGCCGTCCGCTGGTCTTCGAGCAGCGTGGCCTCGGCGGTCAGCACTTCAAGATAGCTGGTCACGCCGCCTTTGTAGCGCTGATTGGAAATATCCAAGGAATTCTGCGCCGCCGCAACCGCCTTCGCCTCCGCGCTCGACTCCTTCTCCAGAATCCGCAATCCCGAGAGCTGGTCCTCCACATCTTCGAAGGCCTGGAAAACCGTGTTCCGGTACGCGTCGGTCTGCGCTTCATACGCATGGCGGGCCTGGTCGGTGAGCGCGTGGCGCTGCCCGGCGTCGAACAGCAGCTCCGCCGCCTGCCCGCCCAGGCTCCACAGCGAGCTCGGTCCCTGAATCCACGTTCCCGGATTGGTGCTTTCAAAGCCGCCGCCCGCGCCCAGGCTGATAGTGGGATAAAAGGCGCTCACGGCAATGCCGATCTGCGCATTGGCCGCAGCCGCCAGCCGCTCGGCCTCGGCAATATCCGGCCGCCGCTCCAGCAGTTGCGAGGGCACACCCAGCGGAACCTCGGGTAAAGGCAGTTCGAGCGGCGACGGAGGAATGCTGAAATCCGGCAGATTGTAGTTGGCGATGGTCCCGATGGCGTGTTCAAACTGGGCCCGCGCCACGCCCACGTCCACCAGCTCGGCACGCACCGTTTCAAGCTGCGTTTGCGCCTGGGCCACGTCCGCCTCGGTGGCCACGCCGCCTTTCAGGCGTCGCTCTGTCAGCTCCAGTTGCCGTTCGAGATCGGCGACCGTGTCCTTCAGCAGCTTGGTCTCGGAGTCCAGGCCCCGCAGCGCGAAGTAGTCGCTCGCCATCTCCGCGTGCAGGCTCAGGTCCACGCCGGCCACGTCCGCCGCGCTGGCCTGCGCGTTGGCGCGCGCCTGTTCCAGGCCGCGACGCACGCGGCCCCAGAAATCCGGCTCCCAGCTCGCCTGCCCGCCAATCACAAGGTCGTTGTAGGTCGTAGTGGAGCCGGATACGGCCAGCGGCCGGTTGGCGGAAACCCGGTCGCGGCTGGCGCCGGCGGTCCCGGAGAGCGTGGGATAGAGATTCGCCCGGGTCACGGCCACCTGGTCGCGCGCGGCCAGATAGGTTTCCACGGCCTGGCGCAACTGCACGTTGGTGGTCGCAATCCGCTCTTCCAGGCGGTCGAGTTGCGGGTCGTGGTAGATTTCCCACCATTTGCCGCGCAGCATTCCTTCGGAAGGATCCGCCGCCTGCCATCCTCCGCCGGCCGGGTTGGGCGGCGGGACAATGACGCTCGACGCGCCCGTCTCTTTGTAGGCTGCAGGCGCAGTGGAAACGGGTCGGTTGTAGTTCGGCCCCACCGGCTTGCAACCCGTCAGCAAGCCAAGAATCAACGAGCCTGCAAGTGCCGCGCACCTTGAACGCGTGCACACTCTTCGAGCTTGCTGAAAGATCGGAAATGCCGCGCGCTTTATGTCAGGGCGCCACTTCACAGGCCGCGATAAAGCGCATCGAGCCAGAAGTGTTGTATCAGGCCACGATTTCAGTCGTGCCGCAAGAGCGCCAAAGGAAGAACTGGGCTTTAGCCCCTGAGGGAACGCATCTTCAACCGCTTGCAATCCCGCGATGGCTGAAGTCGCGGATCGTCCAAGCCGTACTTCGGCACGACTGAAACCGTGTCCTTTCAAGACCGGTCGCTTCTGCGCAGCCTTGACCGCAGCCATCGCTAGAAGCCCCCCTGATCCGCCCGGCTGCCCGGCTTCTCCACCGTCACCTTTTCTCCCTCGATAAGCGAGTCGGGCGGATCCTGGATCACCTGGTCGTCTGCGCCCAGCCCGCTCACCACCTGCGCGGTGGCGCCATCGTCCACCCCGATCGTGATCGGAACCAAGTGCGCAACCGTGCCCCGGCTCGAGTTCACCACCGTGCCCACTTCCAGGCCTTCCCTGCGGAATATCAGCGCGGCCGTCGGCACAATATAAGTGGGGCCGACCGGCGGCGTCTTGAAGTGCACCTGGGCCAGCGCACCGGGCATCAGTTGCCCGTCGCGGTTATTCACGTCCACTTCCACCAGCAGGGTGCGGCTTACCGGATCGATAGCGTCCGCGGTCCGCACCAGCGTGCCCTGGTAGATCGCTCCCGGGTGCTCGGGAAAGGTCAGTGGAATCTTCATCCCGCGCTTCACCGTCTGCGAATAAAGCTGCGGCACGTTGGCGTAGACCCGCAGTGTCTCCAGCGCCTGCATGTGGAACAGCTCCGTCCCCGCGCCCTGGTTAATCAGTTGGCCCGTATCGATATTGCGCGCCGTCACCACGCCGTCGAACGGCGCATAGATCCTCTCGAACGATTGCAGCTCCTTCAGCCGCTGCACGTTGGCCTGGGCTGAGCGCACCGCCGCCGCGGTCGCCGCGGCCTGGTTCACAAACGTGTCCGTATCCTGGCGCGAAACCGCATCGGAAGCCACCAGGCCGGTGTAGCGCTCGGCTTGGATGTGCGCGATGTTGGCGTTGGCCTGCGCGGTCGCCAGATCGGCCTGGGCCTGGGCCAGTTGCTGGTCCAGCTCGGGCGTGTCGATCACCGCCAGCAGGCCGCCCTTCTTCACCCGCGCGCCGATATCGTAGTACCAGTGCGCCAGGTAGCCGTCGGTGCGCGCATAAATGGGCGCGTCCGTGTAGGCAGTCACATTGCCTGGCAGCACAAAATTGTCCGTCGGCGCGCCTGGCTGGGCAGGGGCAACCGTCACCGAGGGCGCGGCCAGTTCCTGGGTGCGGTCAGCCAGCACCACCTCTGCGTGCCTGCGGCTCATAATGCCGATGACAGCCAGCGCCATCGCCACCAGCAGCAGAATCCCTGCGCCCGCCATGGCTGTCCGCGGCGAAATCGGCTCCTGTTCGGGTGCCGATCCCTCGCCCGGCGCGTGTTCTGCCCCGTGCCCTTCGGCCGGGTGCGGATTCAGTTTGGATTCGTTGCTCATAAGAAGCTACTCCCGGGTCTCGTCGAATTCGTCAAAGATTGCGCCATGGGCCGCGCCGTGGGCTGCCCTGCGCCGCTCCGGCCGTCCGTGCACCACGGAGAAAAACACCGGCACAAAAAACAGCGTCGCTCCGGTGGCCAGCAGCAGGCCGCCAATCACCGCCCGGCCCAGCGGCGCGTTCTGCTCGCCGCCGTCGCCCAGGCCCAGCGCCATCGGAATCATGCCGAAAATCATCGCCAGCGCCGTCATCATCACCGGGCGCAGGCGCACAAAGCCCGCATTCAGAGCGGCCTTGCGTGCATCGCCCACCAGAATCTCCAATTGCTCGCGGGCGAAGCTTACCACCAGAATCGAGTTGGCCGTGGCCACCCCCATGCACATGATGGCCCCGGTCAGCGCCGGCACGCTCAACCGCGTGTGGGTCAGGAACAGGAACCACACAATTCCCGCCAGCGCCGCCGGCAGCGCCGAGATAATCAGGAACGGATCCAGCCAGGACTGGAAATTCACCACGATCAGCAGGTACACCAGCAGAATGGAGAACGCCAGCCCGGTCAGCAGTCCCAGGTACGACTTGTACATGGTTTCGCTCTGGCCGCGCAGAATGAAGTGTGAGCCGCGCGGCAGATCCTTCTCGTGTTCCTTCACGATCCTTTCCATCGCCCGCGTCACCGATCCCAGGTCGGTCCCCACCACGTTGGCATAGACATCGATCACCGGCTCGATGTCGTAATGGCTCACCGTGCCCTGCTCGGTTCCGGGCACGATATCGGCCAGATTGCTCAGCACCGTCACCGGCTTCTGCGCCCCTGGCGCCGTGGTTGTTGCCGCGCCGGGCGCCGCTGCGCCCGCGGCTCCCGGCGCCGTGGTTGAAGCTGCGCTGCCCGGCTCCTGGATCGGGGTCGCACCGGTTACCGGCAGGCTGTTCAGTTCGGCCATGTTGTCCAGCCGGTACTGCGGGGTTTGAATGGCCACGTTGTAGGAAACCCCGTTGCGCGGATCGAGATAGAAATTGGGGCTGGTCTGAAAGCTGCCGCTCAGCGCCACCAGCAGGCTCTGGGCCACGTTCTGCTGCGTCAGGCCCATGGCCTGGGCGCGTGTGCGGTCCACGTTCACCGTCATGTTGGGATTGTTGAACGGCTGCTGGATGCGCGCGTCGGCCACGCCGGAGACGTAGCGTACTTCGTTCAGCATGCGCTCGGCAAGGTCGCGGTCCCCATCCAGATCCGGACCCACGATCTGGAGATCGATGGGCGACGAGAGCCCGAAATTCAGAATCTGGGTCACGATGTCCACCGGCAGCACATAAAACGTCACCCCCGGATATTCGCGGGCCAGTACCTCGCGCAGTTTGTCCACGTAGGCCTCGGTGGGATGATGGTCGGGGCTCAACTGCACCTGGATATCGGCGTCCGCCGGTCCCACCGGCGCAGAGGTCGAATAGGAAAGATTCAACGACGAGTAGGGAAGCCCGATGTTGTCGATGATGGAGACCACCTCCCCGGCCGGGATCTGGCTGCGGATGGTCGCATCCACGTGATCGCAGAGCGCAGCCGTCTCCTCGATGCGCGTGCCGGTGTGTGCGCGCACGTGAATCTTGAACTGCCCGGAATCTACGGAGGGGAAGAAATCCTGCCCCAGCTCCGGCGCCAGCGCCAGCGAACCCACCGTAAAGACCAGGAACAGCGCAATGAACGCGCCGGCGTGATCCACGCACAGCGTCAGCAGCCGCAGATAGCCGAGCCGCAGCTTTTCGAAGCGCGACTCGAAGGTCCGCTGAAAGCGCGTAAAAGGATTGCGGCTGGCGAGCTTCCTGACAACGTCCGCGTCGGCGTGCTCCCTCAGCAGGAACTTGGCCATGGTGGGCACCAGTGTCCGCGAAAGCAGGTAGCTGGCCAGCATGGCGAATACCACGGCTTCGGCCATGGGCACAAACAGGTAGCGCGCCACGCCGTTCAGCAGGAACATGGGCACGAACACGATGCAGATGGCCAGCGTGGAGACGAATGCCGGAATCGCAATCTGCGCCGAGCCGTCCAGGATGGCCTGCTCCAGTTCCTTGCCCGACTCCAGATAGCGGTTGATGTTTTCGATGGCCACTGTGGCGTCGTCCACCAGGATGCCCACCGCCAGCGCCATGCCGCCCAGCGTCATGATGTTGATGGTTTCGTGCAGCGCCGACAACGTGATCAGCGAGCACAGAATCGACAGCGGAATGGAGACCGCGATGATGATGGTGGAGCGCCAGCTGCCCAGAAAGACCAGGATCATCACTGCCGTCAGGCAGGCGGCCACAATGGCCTCGCGCACCACCCCGCCGATGGCCCCGCGCACAAAAATGGATTGGTCGGAGACGGCTGTGACCTCGAGCGTCGGCGGCAGTTCGTTCTTGATGTACGCCACCTTGTCGCGCACTCCCTTGATGATGTCCAAGGTCGAGGCCGAGCCCGTCTTCAGGATGTTCATCAGTGCGGCCCGCTGTCCGTTCACGCGCACAATGTTGGTCTGCGGCGGATTGCCGTCGCGCACGTGGGCCACGTCGCGAATGTACACCACCGCGCCGTTCACCGCTTTGATGGGCAGGTTATTCAGCGCCTCGATCAGAGTCGGCGCTGAGTTCGTCTCCACCTGGTACTCAAAGCGGTTGAGCTTGATGGTGCCGGAAGGCGCAATCACGTTCTGGGCGGTGATGGCGTTCACCACGTCGGCCGGCGACAGCCCCCTCGCCTGCAGTGCGGCCGGATCCAGGTCCACCTCGATCTGGCGCTGCTTGCCGCCGTAGGGAAACGGCGTCTGCGCGCCTTCGATGGTCGCCAGTTGCACGCGAATGGTGTTGGTGGCCAGGTCGTTCAACTGCTGCTCGGTCAGGCCTTTTCCCGACAGCCCCAGCTGCAGCACCGGCACGCTCGACGCGTTGTACTGGATGATGAACGGGGGAAACGTGCCCGGCGGCAGTTGCCGCAACTGCACCTCGCTGATGGCCGAAACCTGGGCCACCGCCTGGCCGATGTTCACGTGCGGCTGAAAGTAGATCTTGATGATCCCCACGCCCACCAGCGTTTGCGACTCGATGTGCTCGATATCGTTCACCGCGGTGGTCAATCCGCGCTCCGCCGGGGTCACGATGCGATAAGCCATCTGCGGCGCGGAAAGTCCGGCGAACTGCCACACCACCGTCACCACCGGTATATCGATATTCGGAAAAATATCCGTCGGCATCGTTTCGATGCTGTACACGCCAAGGATCAGAATGAGAATCGCGAAGACGACAAAGGTGTAAGGCCGCCTTAGCGCAAGCCGGACGATCCACATAGAGTTGCTACTCGCTCCTTGGCCGGCGGCCAGGCGCTGCTCCAGGCCGTCACCGGGATGCCCTCACCCCTCCCGCCCGAGTCGAATCCGGCGGCAGCCCTGGTCCGGTCCGCACCGGCTCGCCGGGTTGATGGCGCTGCGGAAATCCTGCCGCCGGAATGCACGGCGCGCAGTCAATTCCGGTCCAAAACCGATTGAATCTACTATGGTAGTCGAAACACGGAGACGAAAGTACCAAGCTCGAAAAAAGCTTCGCCCGGTGTTTTTAAGACGAGCCAGGCGCGGCAAAAGATACATTTTTGCCCTCCCTGATCCCGGCATGTGAGCCGCCAATGGCCTCAGCCGTTCTCAAGCAGCCCCTCGATCGCCGCCGCCAGGCTCTCCGGACGGGTCGGCGGCGAATATCGCCCCTCTACCTTGCCGGTGCGCCCAATCAGAAACTTGGTAAAATTCCAGGAAATGCGGCCGCCGGTCAAAAATCCCAACCGTCCCGGCCTGGCTCGCTTGAGAAACCGGTAGAGCGGATGCGCATGCGCGCCGTTCACCTCGATCTTGGCGAAAATTGGAAAACTGACCCCATACTCTCTCTCGCAAAACGCGCCGATCTCCGCGGCGCTGCCTGGTTCCTGGCCGCCAAACTGGTTCGATGGGAAACCGAGCACCTCCAGGCCGCGCTCCCGGTAACCGCGATAGAGGGCTTCGAGTCCCGCATATTGCGGCGTAAAGCCGCACCGGCTGGCCGTGTTCACAATCAACAGCACCCGCCCGCGAAACTCCTCGATCCCGATCGAGCGCCCGCTGAGAAGCTCGGCTGAGAACTCATAAACCGACTGCGCCGCCCCATCCATAGTCTCTCCGCTTAGCGCAAGGTTCCATGTCCCATCCATTCCGCGGCCTTATCGCGGAGAAGGTGGGGCAGCACGAACCCAAACTCCGCCCGCACCCTTCAAATTCCTCCCACACCGCGGTGCCCTGTTCCGCTCCTGCGCGTCTAAGCAGAATACTGCCCAGGGCAGACAGGATGCACAGGCGTTTGAACCCGCCTCGTTCCGGTAGACTGGGTGATGGGTGCCCAACCAGCTTCTGGGGTCTCCTGCGACAGATGGTCGTCGCTGGGGTGCTAAACCCGGAGGCTCTCCCGGCGTGTTCCGCAGCGGCGGATGCACCGTTGGGTTGGCCATCGAATTCACCCCGGTCCGAAGGCGGCAAGCGCGGCAGGGAAAACTTCAGAGCAAGGCGGTTTCCGGGCCGGTAAAGGGCCCGCCGGTTTGGGCGGGGTCGCCACAGTCAAGGCCGGGGTCCCCAGCGACAGGTCTTTGTCGCTGGGGATGCTAAAATCGTCTTTCCTCGATGCAGGATCAGATCTTGAGCAGTGAGGGTGTGCATATTCTTCTCGTGAAGCCGAACTATGGAACGCACCAGGACCATTTGTGCTCGCCGCAGGGCCGCAGCCCGGTGAAGATCAGGCACACTTCCATTTGTCGCGCCGCTCGCTTTCTTATCCGCGCGCTGCTCCTCGCCATGCTGGCCTGCACCGCAGGCGCCGCTCTTGCCCAGACCCCGCAGACCATCGATCAGATTCGCGTTATCGGCAACCGCCGCATCCCCAGGGAGACCATCCTCGCCCGCCTCTTTACCCATCCCGGCGATACCTACGATCCCATCTCCGTCGAGCGCGACTTCAACTCGCTCTGGAACACCGACTACTTCGAGGATCTCCGCATCGAGCGAGAGGACACGGAAAAAGGCATCATCCTCAACATCTTCGTCCGCGAGAAGCCCTATATCCGCGAGATCAACTACAAGGGACTCAACTCCATCACCCAGTCCGATATCCTCGACCGCTTCAAAAAGGAGAAGGTCCCGCTTTCGGTGGAGAGCCAGTACGATCCCACCAAGATCAAGCAGGCCGAGACGGTGATCAAGGAGATGGAGGCCGAGCACGGCCACCAGTTCGCCACCATCAAGACTGACGTCAAGACCATTCCTCCGGCCTCCGTGCAAGTGAACTTCAACATCAAGGAAGGACCGGTCGTCAAAGTCGGCAAGATTCAGTTTCGGGGCAACACCCACCTCAGCGCGCTTTACCTGCGCCGCTCGATGAAGAACCTCAAGCCCATCGGCATTCCGTATTCCATCATCTTTGAGGACCTGTTCCCGCAGACCTACGATTCCTCCAAGCTCGAAGAAGATACCGAGCGCGTGCGCCAGGCCTATCGCGACAAAGGCTACGCCAACGCCGCGGTGGAGACGCCCAAGACCCAGATTCGCGACGAAGGAGGGCTGAACTGGTTTACCTTCCGGCCCAACAAGGGCAAGCGCATCGACATCCTCATGCCCATCGAGGAGGGCGGCCGCTACCGGCTCGGCACCATTACCTTCACCGGCAACAAGGAGATCCAGAACGTCAAGGCTCTGCGCTCCACCTTCCCCATCAAGGACGGCGACCTGTTCAACGCCACTGAAATCTCCAAGGGACTCGACAACCTGAAGAAGGCCTACGGAAGCCTCGGCTACATCAACTTCGGCGCCATCCCCAAGCTCACCTACGACGACCAGAAGAAGACCGTCTCCATGGACATCGACATCGATGAAGGCAAGCGGTTTTACGTCTCGCGCATCGAATTCTCGGGCAACACCATCACCCGCGACCGCGTCATCCGCCGCGAGCTGATGCTCGACGAAGGATCGGTCTACAACTCCCAGCTCTGGGAATACAGCCTGCTCCGCCTCAACCAGCTTGAGTACTTCGAGCCGCTCCGGGTCGATCAGGATTCCGAGGCTCACCAGGACCCCGACACCGGCACCGTCCAGCTGCTCCTCAAGGTGAAGGAAAAAGGCAAGAACTCCATCGGCATGAACGGCGGCGTCAGCGGTCTTTCCGGCGCCTTCATCGGCCTCAACTACCAGACCAACAACTTCCTCGGCCTGGGCGAAACCCTCAGCGTGCAGGCCAACCTGGGCAGCATCAGCCGCCAGTTCCTGTTCGGTTTCACCCAGCCCTACATCCGCAACCGCCCCATCAACGTCGGTTTCCAGATTTACAACCAGAAGCAGGATTACAACGCCGCCAAGAACTACCAGGCCACCACCGGCGCGTCGCTCAACCTTTCCACCGCCGAGAAGTCGCTCACCCAGAATTACAACTCTGACTCTGACGGCATGAACTTCTCCATCAGCTATCCGCTCAAGCGCCACGCCTTCCAGCGCGTCGGCTTTACCTATGCCTGGTCCCGGTCCACCATTACGGCCTTCAGCACCGCCTCCCAGACCTTCTTCCAGACCATCTCCTTCCGCTCGGGAATCCAGGGCTCCAACGCTCTGGCCGGCATCATCAACAGCTACATCTCCCTCAGCTACGCCTACAACACGGTCAACAATCCGCTCCGGCCGCACGAGGGCAAGGAGTACACCGCCGCGCTTCAGGTGTCGGGACTGTGGGGCAACGTCCGCTACTTCGAGCCGCTGGTGTCCGCCACGCGCTTCATCCCCATGCATTACCTCATCCCCACTCCGAATGGGCGCAATGTGCTGGGCGTGCGCGCTCAATTGGGTTATGTGGCCGGCTTCTCGGGCGATGTGGCCCCGCCCCAGAACCGCTTTTACTCCGGCGGCGAAAACGAGCTGCGCGGCTTTGACGTGCGCGGCGCCACGCCTTACGGCTACGTGCCTACGCGGGTCAACTTCCAGCTCACCAATCCTGACGGCAGTTGCGTTCCGCGCGACGTCAACAACCCTGAAGACAACCAGTGCATCCAGGTTCCACTGCCGGTTTACGGCGTAGCCTCCATCGGCGGCGATACCAACCTGACCACCAACGTCGAGTACCGCATCCCCGTGGTGGGCCCGTTCACCTTTTCGCTCTTCAACGACTTCGGCATCGATTCGGCAGTGAGTCACGCGCAGTTGAAACAGAGCCCCGAGGGCCTATCCACCCTGCTCGGTGTTCTATACGGCTGCCCGGAGGTCAATAACGGCACTTGCGATTACCCTAACGACAGCACCCCTTATCTTGGCCGTACGATCTGGAAGGTGACGGACATCCACCCAGTTTTGGGGACCAACTTTGTCCCGCGCATGTCCACCGGTGCCGAGCTTTCGGTCATTATGCCCATCGTCAACGCGCCCTTCCGCCTTTTCTACGCCTGGAACCCGCTACGCCTCTACGAGTCGCCGTACTGCAGCCCTATTCTCGCCGGCGGGGCCACTCACGAAGGGAGCTGCAACACCAATCTGATTACCCGGTCGCTGTTCCCGCCCGGCGGCGCCGGCGACTACACCTACGCCGAGGCCATCCAGGCCTACGGCTCGCGTTACGTCTTCCGCGAGCCCCGCAAAACCTTCCGCCTCACCATCTCCACCACCTTCTAAGCACGCCCACCCCGAAAGCAATAGGCCGCACGATAAGGCGCGGCCTTTTTGCTCCGTCCAGGGCCGCTTTACCTTTTCGCCGATAACCAGCCGGCTACTTGACTCCGGCCCGGCTTCGCTGCAAGCTGTTGGCCATGCAAACCCTCGGATTATCCAGCGAAAGCAGGCGCAGCGACGGGCCGCTGAAGAGCATTTTCTGGCCCCTGGTGGACAATGCATGGGACGTGGACTATCTCGGCAGGCAGGGGCTCACGATTTGCACCGTTGTCGCCCTGCTCGAGCTGGTTCCCTCCCTGTTTTCCGGAAGTGCGCTCTTGCTGGTGGCGGGCCTGTTGATGTCGCTGATTTTTCTAGTTGGGGGCATGGGTGTGCGTGAAGCAAGCTGGCACGCCGCGGCCATGGTCTTCAGCCTCTACTTCGTCGGCCTGCTCGACACATTGGCAGAGGGCCGCATTCCCGGAATCCTGAGCATCGTCGCTGCCGGCGTGCTTCTCTCCAACCTGCGCGCTGCGTTCCTGGCTTCCCAATGGAAGCCGGCCGGCCCGGACGAAGACAGGCCCACGCGCTTCAATGATGGGCTGATGGACTTTCTCGTCGACCAGCTCCCGCAAAAGGCGTGGCCGGCGCTCCAGATTGCCTTCTTCGCATTAGGCTCGGCCTTTCTGGCCCTCTCTTTCGTTGAACTTGGCATCGATATCTGGCATCGCTTCGGCTCTCTTCTTCACGCGCACCCTTGAGCCTTGCGCCGGGATCGAATCGAAACCTCATGGCTGGGGTCGGGGCGGCGCAGTAGTTGCGCCCCAGGCTGCGAACATGCCGTATAATTCCCGTGTAGTTCCTGGTGATGTTTCTGGTTGCCTTGCCGTCTCTCTTGGAGCAGGACTTCTCGGGATGAATCGTGAAAACTCCTGGGAAAGGGTCGGGTTGCGGTTCGCGCTCCCGCGCTTACGGCAGCAGACGAGGACCCGCAGGCAATTCTTCGTTCGCCAGGTAAAAATGCCCGGGTCCCGCGAGCAGGTTTCCGCTTGTGGAGTGGCCTGAATTTTGAAGGAGTTCTAATATCCGCATGAAGCGCGTGTCCGTAATTGTTTTTTCCCTTGCCCTGGGATCTGCCCTGACCGCTGCCGCACAGGCTCCCGCTGCTTCCCCCGCTCAGAGACCGGCTGCCCGCGAATCCGACGTTCCGGCAGGCCCGGCCAGGGTTGCGGTCATCGCCTTTCAGGCCGCGGTGGGACAGACCAACGAGTTTCAGCGCGATTTTGCCGACCTGCAAAAAAAGTACGACCCCAAGCGCGCTGAGATCAAGTCCCTCTCCGACGAGATCGACACCCTGACCAAGCAGTTGCAGGCCCAGGCCGACAATCTCAACGATGAAGATCGGCAGACCCGCGCCCGCACCATCGACGAAAAGAAAAAGCAGTTGGACCGCGAGACCCAGGATGCACAAAGCGACTTCCAGTCCGACATGCAGGACCTGGTCAATCGCATCGCTTCCAAGGTAGGCGCGGTGATGACGGACTACGCGCAGGCGCACGGCTACACCCTGGTGCTCGATGCCAGCCAGCAGCAGCAGAGCCCCACCGTACTCTACGCGGTTCCCTCCACCGACATCACCAAGGCCATCATCGATGCCTATAACCAGAAGTCCGGCGTTCCCCCTCCGCCTGCCGCAGCGTCCTCCACTCCCGACGCGCCCGCGCCACAGCCTTCCCCCACGCACTGATCCCGCCGCGCCCGATCCAGACCCCGCTCCGGCGGGGTCCTTCACTTGGCGCCGGAAGCCTTCCCCCGCCAGCGGAGCCAAATTCACCCTTTTGCAGATTGATTCTCTCCGTTGCCGTATAATTCTTCTAGTTCCTGCTTACGTCTCCATCCGCATCTTTTTCTGTCTCCGCCCGGTCCGGCGCGGAGTTTCCCAGAAGAAAATCGGGGTCCACGGCAACCGGTCGTCTTTGCTGGGGTGGAAATAGATTTGTGAGGTTGCCCAGGAGGCACAGGCTCGTACCTGCGTCTAAGGAATCAGCCGCACAGGAATTTCGAAGGAGTTTTGGATTCACATGAAGCGTTCGCTTGCAATCGCTGTCACGCTGGCCTCGGGCATGGTCCTGAGCGCCGCCGCCCAAACACCGGCCGCACCGGCCTCCCTACCCGCTCCTGCCGCATCGGCGGCTCCGTCCGGCCCCGCCAAAATCGCCGTCATCGCCTTCCAGGTGGCCGTTGCCCAAACCAATGAAGGCCAGCGCAACTTCGCCGACCTGCAGAAAAAATTCGATCCCAAGCGCCAGCAGCTCAAGACCCTCTCGGATCAGATCGACTCCATGACCAAGCAGTTGCAGACCCAGAGCGCCACGCTGAGCGACGCCGAACGCACCTCCCGCTCCAACACCATCGACACCAAGAAGAAGCAGTTGGACCGCGACTTCCAGGACACCCAGTCCGACTTCCAGCAGGAGATGCAGGATATCTACAACAACCTGGCCTCCAAGGTCTACGATGTCATGCAGTCCTACGCCGAGCAGCAGGGATTCACCCTGGTTCTGGATGTCTCCCAGCAGCAATCGCCGGTGCTTTTTGCCAGCACCAATACCAACATCACCAAGCAGGTGATCGACGCGTATAACGTCAAGTCGGGTGTGCCCGCGCCGCCGCCGTCGGCAGCCGTGGATGCTCCCAAGCCCACGCCCTCCTCAGTGCCGTCCGCAAAGCCCGCCACCCATTGAGTTTCGGCTGCTCGCGATCGAAAGGCACAAAACCCCCGCAGCTTGGGATTTTGTGCCTTTGATTTGAGTAACTTCCAGCATTGTTACAAAGGTTGCCGGCGATGCAGGCAATCCTTGTGCGCTTTTTGCTCCAACCTGTGGAAAAAATTGTGGATTGCTTCCGGAAACTCTGTGGCTAAAGGCCGTTTTCTTCTCTTGCCAATTCCAGATCCATTCTGCTATGCAGGCTAAAGCCTTATTTATCAATCACAAATCTTTCCTTGCAAGCCCTCCGCGACGCTCTACCCGGTGCACGGCGTCACCGCCGCCGTTTAGGCAGCTTTCCACAAACGCCCATGAATATCCGGTGACTTTGGCCTCTGATTTGATTGGGTGTCAAAATCTACTTTTGCTGGTCTTCGCCTACCCGCAGCACCGCCAGGAACGCCTCCTGCGGAATGTCCACCTTCCCGATCCGCTTCATCCGCTTTTTGCCTTCCTTCTGCTTCTCCAGCAATTTGCGTTTGCGCGTAATGTCGCCGCCGTAACACTTCGCCAGCACGTTTTTGCGCAGCGCGCTCACCGTCTCGCGTGCCACCACCTTGGCCCCGATCGCCGCCTGGATGGCCACTTCAAATTGCTGCCGCGGAATCAGCTCCCGCATCTTTGACACCAGCGCCCGGCCGCGCTCGTAGGCGTGGTCCTTGTGCACGATGATCGACAGCGCGTCAACCGGCTCTCCTGAGACCAGCACGTCCAGCTTCACCATCGGCGAAACCCACTCCCCGGCCAGTTGATAATCGAGCGATGCATACCCGCGCGAAATCGATTTCAGCCGGTCGTAGAAGTCCAGTACGATCTCGTTCAGCGGCAGCTCGTAGGTGATCATCACCCGCGTCGGCGTCACGTACTCGAAGTTGACCTGCTTGCCGCGTTTCTCTTCCACCAGCTTGAAGATGCCGCCCACGTACTCTTCGTTGGTCAGGATCTTGGCCGTGATCACCGGCTCGCGGATGGCCTCGATGTAGGTCGGCTCCGGCCAGCGCGAGGGGTTGTCCACCTCCAGCACCGTGCCGTCGGTCAGCGTGATATGGTAGCGCACCCCCGGCGCCGTCGTGATCAGGTCCAGCTCGTATTCGCGTTCCAGCCGTTCCTGGATGATCTCCATGTGCAGCAAGCCCAGAAAGCCGCACCGGAATCCGAATCCCAGCGCCACCGAGCTCTCCGGCTCGAAGAAGAAAGAGGAGTCGTTCAGCCGCAGTTTCTCAAGCGCATCGCGCAAGAGAGTGTGCTCGTGCGAGTCCACGGTGTAGAGCCCCGCAAAGACCATCGGCTTGATGTCTTCAAAACCGGGCAACTGCGCCGCTGCCGGCCGCGTGTCGTCGGTCACCGTATCGCCGATCCGCGTGTCGCCCACATTCTTGATGGTTGCCGCGAAAAATCCCACCTCGCCCGCCGAAAGCTGCCCGATCTCGACCGGTTTGGGCATCAGAACGCCCATCGACTCTACCTCGAACGCCTTTCCGTTCGACATCAGCCGGATGCGCTGCCCCTTGCGCATCGTCCCCTGCATCACCCGCACCAGCACAATCACGCCGCGGTACGCATCGAACCACGAGTCGAAGACCAATGCTTGGAGCGGAGCTTCTGGATTGCCGGTTGGTGGGGGAAGGCGGTGCACGATCGCCTCCAGCACCTCCGCCACGCCCTGGCCGGTCTTCGCGCTCACCGGGATCGCGTCCGTCGCATCCAGGCCCACCGCCTGCTCGATCGCCTCCTGGGTCCGCGTGATATCCGCCGACGGCAGATCGATTTTATTAATGATCGGGATGATCTCGAGGCCATGATTGATGGCCAGGTAGGCGTTGGCCAGCGTCTGCGCCTCCACCCCCTGGCTTGCATCCACCACCAGCAGCGCGCCTTCGCACGAAGCCAGCGACCGCGAGACCTCGTAGCTGAAGTCCACGTGCCCCGGCGTGTCGATCAGATTCAGTTGGTAGGTTTGCCCGTCCCGCGCCTTGTACATCATGCGCACTGCATGGGCCTTGATGGTGATGCCGCGCTCGCGCTCCAGGTCCATGTCGTCCAGGATCTGCGCCTGCATCTCCCGTCCGGTCACCGCCCCGGTCAGTTCCAGAAGACGATCGCTCAATGTCGACTTGCCGTGGTCGATGTGGGCAATAATGGCGAAATTCCGAAGCAGGCAAGCGTCCATTGAGCTCGAAAAACAAAGGAGTTAGCGCCCTTCGAGCGCGCCCGCTGCGGCGGGTCTCCATGGCATAGCTTATCATCGGCATAGTGCTTTCTGTCCGCTTACACTCGCCGCGCTGGTCGCGTCTTTTCTCGCGTAGAGCAAGCGTCCCCTGTTCCGCAAGCCAACGGGGGCGCCACGTCGACGGGCGGGTGTCCAACATTGATCAGCGGGTGATCCACCTTCGATTCGAATCCGCCAACGACCGATTGCCCCACCTTCGGCTCGAATCCACCGACAACCGGGTGCCCCACCTTCGCCGCGTCTTTGTTTTTGCGGCTAAGGTGGGATATTCCTATCTACAGTTCTTTGTGCTTCAAAGGTTTTTGCAGCTTCTTACAGCTCGCCTCGCGCCCCATCTGCGAATCCAACCACGCCGGCCGGCTCCGTTTCGAGCAAGATTCCGTCTCCCGTCCGCCGCGCTCCTGTTCACCCTCCCGCTCGCCGGCTGCGTTCCATCCAAGCCCGTCACCGTCAGCCCGCCGCAGCAGGCCGCCGCTCCGGCTCAGCCCGCGCCCGCGCCTCCGCTCGCGGTGCCCGCAGCCCCTCCGCCGCCCACCGCCGAGCAAATCCGCGTGCGCCAGCTCATCCAGCAGGTCGAGGCGGCCTATGCGAGCGGCGATGCCGACTACCGCAAAGGCAAGTTGCCCGAAGCCAAAGCCGAGTTCGATCGCGCCGTCGATCTCATGCTCTCAAGCGGCATCGATATCAGGAGCACCCCGCAACTCTCTGACGAGTTCGACCACATTGTCGACCAGGTCAACGCCCTCGAAATGGAGGCGCTCAAGCAGGGCAACGGATTTGTCCCCCAGGTAGAGCCCACCCCGGCCGACGTGGCCAGCGACGTGACCTTCGCCGTGGACCCCAATCTGGTTGCCAAGGCGCGCGCCGATCTGGCCACTACCAAGTCCGATCTGCCGCTGGTGATGAACGACTACGTGGCCGCCTTCATCAATTTTTTTGCCAACTCCCAGCGCGGGCACAACACCCTGCTTCACTCCTTTGAGCGTTCCGGCCGTTACCGGGCCATGATTCAACGCATCCTGGCCGACGAAGGCGTGCCGCAGGACCTCATCTATCTTGCCGTGGCCGAGTCGGGTTTCCAGACCCAGGCCATCGATCGCCGTTCCGGGGCCGGCGGCATGTGGCAGTTCATGCCCCATGGCGACTACGGCCTCTCCCGCAACGGCTACATCGACGAGCGCTTCGATCCGGAAAAGTCTACGCGCGCCTACGCCCGCTACATGAAGTTTCTCTATGACCAGTTGGGCGACTGGTACCTGGCCATGGCCGCCTACGACTGGGGCGCAGGCAACGTGCAGCGCGCCGTTCAAAAGACCGGCTATGCCGATTTCTGGGAGCTCTACAAGCGCCACAATCTGCCCGGCGAAACTCAGAATTACGTGCCCGAGATTCTCGCCGCAATCATCATCGCCAACCACCCCACCCAGTACGGCTTTGACGATGTCACCCTCGATCCGCCAGTGCTTACCGATACCGTCGCGGTCAACTACTCCATCGATCTGCGCCTGGTCTCCGACCTGGTCGGCGCCCCGGTCGATGAGCTCGAGGCCCTCAATCCCAGCCTGCTGCACATGGTCACCCCGCCCGAGGCTTCCTTCGACCTCCATCTGCCCGCCGGCACGGCCACTCTCTTCGATCAGCGCGTCGACCTGATCCCCGAGTCCAGGCGCGGCTCCTGGCGCTACCACCCCGTCGCGGAAGGCGACACGCTGGTCTCGGTGGCCCGCGCGTATCGTGTCCAGCCCGCCGAGTTGGCCTCCGTCAACCAGCTCCGCGAAAGCGCCAGCCTCGAAGGCGTCGAAGCCTTGGTCGTGCCGGTTGCTCCTGAGGCCGCGCCCTCTTCCCGCAGGGTGCTTTACACGGTGCGCCGCGGCGACACCCTGGTCACCATCGCGGACCGCTTCGGGGTCTCGCTCGCGCAACTGCGAAGCTGGAACAATCTCACCGGCATCCGGGTCGAGCCGGGCCGCCGCCTGCACGTCGCCGAGCCCGCTCCGCTGCGCCGCTCTTCGGCGAGCGTCAGACGCCGCTCCCCGGCAGCTGGCGGCTCCACGCATGCAGCGGCCTCTGCCGCCAATTCCCGCACCGCGGCCGCTTCCGGCAGCCGGCATGCCCCTGCTCGGAAGAAGCGGCCGCCGCAGACCTCCGGCACAGCCTCCGGAAAAGGCAGCCGCTCCCCGCACAAAAGTACTGAGCTCGCAAAGACTGCATCGCAGAAGTAAAAAACTTCCGCGCTTCGCATTACATGCTTGTGTTTTGCTGGCCTTTGTGTGCAAGCTATAGCTACAATAACTTCCGCACGCGCAGGCCTCGTGCCCGCGTAGTGTGTGATGGAGTTCAATACCAGGGCAGCGGCGAGCCGCTGGAGGCAATCGGATGGATGATGTGTTCAGAATGTACGCGATGAGTGCCGGCGAACCTATAGGAGAGCCGGGAGAACTGGACCCCGATCGGGTCGACGGCTTGACCGAAGAAGAGGAAGACGAGGTTGAGACCGCCGGCATACTGACTTCATCGGACGACGATGAGGTAGCGGTTGAAGAGGTGGTCGCTGTTGTGGTGAAACCCGCTGCTAAACCGGCTCCGAAAAAGGCCGCCAAAAAAGCGCCCGCCAAAAAAGCAGCGGCAAAGAAAGCTCCTGCTAAAAAGGCGCCGGCCAAAAAGGCGGCCAAGAAGGCCGTGAAGAAGGCGGCCAAGAAAGCAGCCAAGAAGGCGGCAAAAAAGGCTCCTGCCAAAAAGGCGGCCAAGAAGGCCGTAAAGAAGGCGGCCAAGAAGGCGCCGGCCAAAAAGGCCGCCAAGAAGGCCGTGAAGAAGGGCGCC
Organism: uncultured Acidobacteriaceae bacterium; assembly: GCA_963770555.1. Classification (GTDB taxonomy): domain Bacteria; phylum Acidobacteriota; class Terriglobia; order Terriglobales; family Acidobacteriaceae; genus Telmatobacter. The sequence goes on along the minus strand of CAVYQC010000004.1, from coordinate 105,779 downwards.
AAGAAAGCCGTTAAGAAAACCGCGAAGAAGAAAAAGAAGTAGGATTCAAGGCAAGCAAAAGAGCCCGCTTCGGCGGGCTCTTTCGCATGAGCTCTTCGTCATTCCCCCGGACTTTCCGGGCACCCCACCCTTCCACAAGCCCGGGTGCCCCACCTGGGAGCCCTCTGGGCAGCGCGTCTTTGTTTTTGCGGCTAAGGCGGGATACCGACAGCTACAGTCTCTCATAACCCCGCGTCTCGCGTGGTTCTTAACTACCCCGCACACAACCCGTCACTTCGCGATCCTCCGTGCCGCCGCGTCCACATCCCAGAAATCCCCCGGCAGCGCCTGGTTATAAGCGGCCTTCACCACGTAATACTGCCGCACCTCTTCGTCGTTCTTGGAGCGCGTGACGGTAAACGGAGTCGGAAACCCGTCCACATTGTGGTAATCGTCGTACTCCTCGGCGTCGGTGTTCTTATCGTGGTATACCGGGTCGCGCCACTCGAAGACCCTCTTCAGCGGCAGGTGGGTCTGCGCATCCATCAAGATGGTGACCGACTCGTTCTCCGGCGAGATCAGCGTAACCTGGTCGGCCAGGTGCCGTTCCGCCAGGTGCTGTCCCTCGAAGACCAGAATCGTGTTCGGCTCCTTCATCCACACCTTCACCGCGGTCTCAATCGAGTGGTCGCGCCGGCGCAGATAGTCGTCCAGGATGTCCTTGTCCATCGCCTTCTTGCCGCGATAGGTCACCTCCCATCCCTCCCGGCCAATGAAAAACTCCACCACGTCGCGGTGCTTGGTCACATCGATGCGGTCGCGATCGGGCCACTGGTGGAACTCGAAGGTCTCCGTGGTGCCCAGGTCGGGATTGCCGTGGAAAAACGCCGCCACGTGCCCTTCCATCATCTTGTTCTTCATGTTCAGCCAGGCATCGCCGCCCAGCGCCTGCACCATGGCGTCCAGCGCCGCGCGCGCCTTCCGGGCGTTCTGCGCGCCGGCGTCGCCGCCCGCCTGCGTCCGCGTCGTCGCAGGCGCCGCCAACACCAGCACCATCAGAGCCGCCGGCCAAACCTTGCGCATGAGTTTCATCCCCTCTTCAAAAATACGCCGTCGCCCGGAGCGGTGAAGGCTTCAGCTCCCGCATGAACTCAGAATGCTTAGACGGAATCGCCGCGAATCCGGGGTCGCAACCCCATACGCGCCGTCCTCGGGAAGAAGGGTAAAATCGCAAATCTCACACTGCGCGCAGCATCCGTACCGGCAGAAGGATGATCGCCCGCACCAGCTCCAGCGCCCCGCCCACCGCAATCCCCACCACCCGGAACGGCAGCAGCACCAGCCACACCAGCGGATACGCAACCAGCGCCACCAGCGCCAGCGGCCAGCACATCACCAGCAGAATGCACCACAGCAGAAACCTCACCATATCCTCAGCGCCTCACAAGCGCAGGCTCGCGCCCGCAGCCATCCGTACATCGATACGAACGATCGCAAACAAGAGTTCCCATGAGGCTCGCTGCCGTCTGCACCAGGATCAAGGATGCGATCGGGATCAAGGATACAATTCTGAAGCCTGGACTTGACCGGCCCGGAACAATATTTCACACCGGAAGACAACCCGCTGCTTCCTTTCGCGTTCTAAGCGAATCAAGGAGAAATCATGTCCAAAGGTAAAGCCCTTGCTTTCTCAGCGCTCGCTACAGCCCTGCTATGCTGCGCATCTGTAGGGCCGGCCCAGATTTCCGTCGGCATCGGCATCGGAGTGGCGCCCGTATGCCCATACGGGTACTTCGACTATGCTCCGTATGACTGTGCTCCCTACGGCTACTACGGTCCCGACTGGTTTAATGGCGGCATCTTTATCGGAGCCGGCCCCTGGTTCCACGGCCCGCACGGCTTCTGGGGCCACGTCGATAACCGCTACGATCCGCACTACGGCTACCGTGGACCGATGCCGGAGCGCGGGGCTAGGCCGTTCTACCACTTCCATGCCAACGAGGCCCGCGACGGGCAAGGCCACGTAGGCCCCGCCGGCCATGATGGAGGCGGCGAGCACGCTCTGCCCGGCTATCGCGGCCGCCGCTGAAGCCGGTCCAATCTGACCGGAATAAGAGCCTTCGTAGGGCAAACAACCCTGCGCCCCACCTTCGTCCAGGTGCCCCACCTTCGCCGCGTCTCTGTTTTTTTGCGGCTACAGCATTTTCGATCCTGCTCTTCGCAGAAACCACGCGGCAAAGTGGCATTTTCCTCAAGAAAATGCCACCTTCCATGCCACCAAAATGTCAACAAGTGGATCGAAAATGCTCTAAGGTGGGATATTCCTATCTATGAAGTCTCTTATCGTCTTTTACAGTTCGTCCTCACCTCACCGCAGCCCCGGCTCACTCCAGAGAGGTCCCAGCCGTAATCTGAGCCAGGTGCCACTTCTGGTGGTCGATATAGTCCTCGATAAGAAACCGCAGCGTCACCGGTGCATCTTCGCCCACCACGCAGCTCGCCCCTAGTTGCGCCTCCTCGATCCCGTCGACTACCGCGGCCAGAATCTCGTGCTCTACCGCCCACCAGCCGAGCAGCGTCTCCCACGGACGGTTCGCGTAGCCGTGCGCCGCGACCCACGCCTCCTGCGCATACTTCGGCCCCGAGTACCGGCCTTCGCTCGCGGCGCGCACAAAGCGCTGCCGGTTGTTGGCCGCCGAATCCATCATGTGCCCCACAATCTCCTTCCGCGTCCATCCGCCCACGCGCCACGGCGTTGCCGCCAGCTCCCGCGGAACGGCATGCAACGCGGCGCGAAGAGCCTCCAGCTCCGCGCGAAACCTTCGTGCAAGCTCTGTCGGCATCGATTCTCCCTGAAGCCAGGCGGCGCGCAGGGAATCTCCGCCCCGCCAAGAAACCCGCGCACAACCGGCGCAGCTCCTATTGCGGCGTCTGCGGCCCCGGCGGCTTTACTGACTGCACCGGCTGAAGCGGTATCGGAATCGCCGCCAGAACATCGGATGCGGCCGTAGCCGGGCTCACCTTCGTCCACACGTTCTTGATCTTGCCCTTCGGGTCGATCAGAAAAGTGTTGCGGTTGGCCATGGCCACGCCGTTGCGGCCGCCCAGCGAGCCGTAGGCCTGCACCACCTTGTGCGTCGTATCCGAGAGCAGGTGAAAGGTCAGCCCGTCTTTGGCGCAGAACTGCTGATGGCTTGCGGTCGAGTCCACGCTCACCCCCAGAATCACTGCATTCCGAGCCGCGAAATCGCCCTGCGCGTTCTGGAAGTTGTGCGCCTCGATGGTACAGCCGGCGGTCATGTCTTTGGGATAGAAGTAGAGCACAACCCACTTGCCGCGAAAGCTTTTGAGCGAAATCTTCTGCCCGGTCTGCGAAGGCAGCTTGAAATTGGGCGCGTTCTGCCCCGCGGCCGGCATTGCATTGTCGTCGGCCCTCGCCGGCGCCGCCCAAGCCGCGGCCATCAGCGCCGCAGCCAGTGAAAAGAGCGCAAATTTCCTCACGAATTTCCTCCAGCCGATTTATTGGCGACGGTCCCACCGCGATCCGGCAAACACCGCGAACAAGCTGTCCTATTGCGGCGTCGACGTGCCCGACAATTTAGTCGGCGACGCGGGTGTTCCCGGTGTTGAGTGATCGTCCTGCGGGCCCGGCGGCTTTACCGAGTCCCTCGAACTTGGCGCCCCGATGTCCGCCGATCCCGGAATCGCCCCCAGCACCGTAGAGGCCGCCGTGGCCGGATTCACCCCTGTCCACACTTGCGCAATGCTGCCCTGCGGATTGATGAGGAACGTGTTCCGGTTGGCGATGCTCACGCCGTTAAAATTGCCCAGCGATCCGTAGGCGCTCACCACGGTGTGGCTCGTATCCGAGAGCAGATGGAACGTCAGCCCGTCCTTGGCGCAGAACTGCTGATGGCTTGCGGTCGAGTCCACGCTCACCCCCAGAATCACCGCGTTTTTGGCGTCGAACTGGCTCTGCGCGTTCTGGAAGTTGTGGGCCTCGATGGTGCAGCCCGAGGTCATGTCTCTGGGATAGAAATAGAGCACCACCCATTTGCCCTTGTAACTCTCGAGAGAAATCGGCGCGCCCGTCTGCGACGGCAAAGTGAATCCGGGCGCGGCCTGGCCCACTTTGGGCATGGTGTCCTCGGCCGCCCTTGCGGTGACGATTGAAACCGTGACCACAAGCGCCACGGCCAAGGCAAAGAGAACCGGCTTTTTCACGAAACATCTCCTTTGAAAGAGAACTGCGATAGGGAACCGGGGGAACGGAGAGCGGAAATACGGCAGGCGCCAGAATCCCTCCATGCCGTTTCACCAGTATCAGCGCGCGACCGCCACAATGGCAATGCCCGCCTGGCTGGCTCGTGCGAGCAGCGTCTGGCGATCGAATAAGAGCGTACGCCCGGCCTCGATCGAAAGGCAACTTGCGCCGGCGCGGATCATCGCTTCCACCGTGTCCACGCCAATCACCGGCACGTCGAAGCGCATATCCTGGTTCGGCTTGGCCACCTTCACCACCGTCAGCCTCCGCTCCAATGTGGACGCGCCGCCGTCCAGCGACTTCATCAGCCTTCCCGCCCGCTCGATGGTCGAGTCGGTGCCCTCCATCGCTTCCACGGCAACGCAGGCCTGCGCCGCCACCACCACCGTCTGCCCGATGTCGAACCCCGCCAGCGCCCGCGCTACTCCCAGCCCGTACTCGATGTCCTTGCGTTCTTCCTCGTCCGGCGCGCGCCCATTCGGCGCGGACTCGGTCAGCACGCCCTCTTCGGCCAGCAGCGGCTCCAGAAACGCCGTTGAACTGATCACTTCGATTCCCTCGTCGCCCAGCACCTTGGCCACCGCGCCCAGCAGCATATCTGTATTGCGCGTCCGCAGATTCAGGAGCAGCTTGGCCAGCCGCCAGTCCGGCCGGATGCTCGAGAAAATCTGCTTATGCTTCACTTGACCGGCCATGACAGCCTTCGAGACGCCCTCTGCATGGAATGTCTCGATCAGCCGCGAAAGCTCGCCCAGTGAAAGCCAGTGCACCGTGATCCCCGCGTCCGCCTCGGCGCGCCGGTCCATCTCCGCGTCCGTCTCTTCCTTGATGGCCGCCACCACCACAGAGAGCCCCTGCGCCCGCGCCGCCTCCAGCAGCAAAAACGGAAACCGCCCGTTGCCGGCAATGAGGCCGAGCTTCATGGTTACTTGATCACTCCGCGCTCGCTGCGCTCGATGAAGGCCACCACTATCGCCACGTCCTCACCGTCGATCTCGCGCATTTTTTCAAGCGCCTGCGTGGTATTCAATTTCCCGGCCAGCAGCAGTCGAAACGCCTTCTGCAAACGCTGCAGCCGCTCGGCCGAAACACCCCGCCGCTCAAGCCCGATTTTGTTAATCCCGAAGGCCTTGTTCTCGCGCCGCGCCGAGGTGAGCGAAAACGGCAGTACATCCTGGGTCACGATCGTTCCGCCGCCCACAAATGCATACGCGCCCACCGTGCAATGCTGGTGCACCGGGCAAAATGCGCCCAGCGTCACGTGGTCCTCGATCGTCACGTGCCCGGCCAGCGTGGCTGCATTGGCCAGTATGCAGTGGCTGCCGACCTGACTGTCGTGCCCGATGTGCACGCACGTCATCAGCAGGCAATTCGAACCGACCCGCGTAACGCCGCCGCCTCCCGCGGTGCCGCGGCTGATGGTCACGCTCTCGCGAATCGTATTGTCGTCGCCGATCTCGGTTTCGGTCGGCTCGCCCTTGTACTTCAGGTCCTGCGGCGCCACCCCGATCGAGCAGAAAGGATAAAAGATATTCCGCGCTCCGATCCGCGTCCGCCCCTCCAGCACCACGTGCGAAATCAGCGTGCAATCCTCGCCCAGCACCACCTCCGGCCCGACGGTCGAGAACGGACCCACCTTGCAGGACGCCGGGACCACCGCTTCCGGTGCGACGACTGCGCTCGGATGGATGTTCACTCCGCGGTCCCCGCCGCAGGTGCCGCGTTTTCCGGCCCTGGAGCCGGCGGATTCGAATCGTCCTTTTCCGGCTCCGGCGGCAGGTCGCCATGCGCCCGCTGCTCCCGTTCCCGGGTCACCACCTGGCAGGTCAGCGTCGCCTCGCAGGCCAGCTTCCCCTCCACCGTCGCCCGGCCCGCGATCCGCCCCGCCCGCGTCCGGAACGAAAGCACCTCCACTTCGATCCGAAGCTGGTCGCCCGGCGTCACCGGCCGGCGGAATTTGGCCTTTTCAATGCCAGTGAACACGGCCAGCTTTTTCTCCCGATCCTGAATTTCGGAAAGCATGATCAAGGCGCCGGCCTGGGCCATGGCCTCCACCACGAGCACCGCGGGCATCATGGGGTAGCCGGGGAAATGCCCCTGGAAAAACGGCTCGTTCATGGTCACGTTCTTGATGGCGACAAGGCGCTTTTTCGGCTCGAACTCGAGCACGCGGTCGATCAGGAGAAAGGGGTATCGGTGAGGCAGGAAGTCCAGGATCTCCTGGATGGCAAACGTCATGCTTTCCTCTCCAGACAAGCGCGCCGTCCCACGCGCACCCGCGCTGCGCGGCCGTTCAACGCTCCACTGGATTATATCCAAGCGCGTCCCAGACATCTCCGTGCGCATTGGCGCACCCCGCCAGGCAGTGTGCGCCCCGCCAAGCCCCAGGGTGCCCCAGCATCGGCGCGTCCTTGTTTTGCGCCTGGCCTGCGACGGCACGAACCTTTCCGCGCTTCAACCCTCCAGATATTCCCAGAACGAATCCGCCAGCTCGGCGCCCAGTTCGTTGGTCATGCGCCGGGCGGCGCGTTCCACTTCTTCCACCAGCCGATGCAGGTAGTCGCGCGAACCGGAGATGGCCGCCACACCGAGCGTGGCCGATTGCCACGTGACGGCTTCGTCCAGCTCGGCCACCGAAACGTTGAAGGTCTGCCGCAACTGGTCTTTGAGCGAGCGCACCACCTGCCGCCGGTCTTTCAGGGATTGGGCGTGCTCGATGCGGATTTCGAGGGTAAGTTGAGCGACAGGCATTGCCGGATGGGATTGCCACCGCCAGTGTAAGACGATTCCGCCCCGCCCAAGGAATTTTTCTTCGCTGCAGCAGCTTTGGCAGCCCAGATCGCTGAACCCATCTTGTTCTATCGACCCGAGTGCCGGGTGCCCCAGGTCCCGATTTTGGGACCTGGGATCCCACAACACTCAGTTACAACGCACGAAGCCAACGGCGTAGAAACCTAATCCGCAAACTGCGCCAGTTGCTGCGGAGCGGGCTTGGGCGTAAACGCGCTCACCGCAACCATGGCGAAAACCGCGGCAAAGAGCGCCGGAAAGATGGCGTCGCGCTGCGCCAGAATCGGCGGAAACATCGTCTTGACTCCCGGCGCGTCCCAGGCCAGCGTCACCACCGTTCCGGCGCCAATGGCGGCCACCGCGCCCCAGGCCGTCACCCGTTTGGAATAAAAGGCGGCCAGAACCACTGGGGTGAGCGCAGCCGAGTAGATGGTGTAAGCCCAAAGCATCTTTTCAAGGATGCTCGGGGCGTAAATGGCCTGGTAGAGCGCCCAGCATCCAAGCAGCACCACGGCCAGCCGCGAAACGATGAGAACGCGCCGGTTGGATGCCTCCGGAGCGATATAACGCACAAATACGTCGTTGATCAAATTCGTGGCGGGCGAAAAGAGGTAATTCGAGGCTGTAGAGATGACCTTGGCGAAGACCGCGCCCAAAAGCAGTGCGCCCATCAAGGCGGGCAACCCGTGGCGCGCCGTGTAGGGAATGATCTCGTATGGCTGGCTGGCTACCTCGCCGGTTCGATACAGCGCCGAGCCAAACACGGCGATGGCCACAATCAATGTCTCCAGCAACACGGTGCCGAGAATCCATCCGACCACCGAAATGCGCGCATCCCTCTCCGATTTTGCGGAGAAGAACTTTTGGTACATCACCTGGTTCCCCAGCATGAGCAGCAGGACCGGGACCATGAATTCCATTGCCCGCAGAAAGGTCAGGTTGCCGAGCACCTCAAAGTGCGAGGCCGGCAGCGCGGCATGTAAGCCGTCCCAGCCGCCGGCTTTCACGAACAGCATCGGCGTCGCTAGGATGCAGATGACGGTGACCAGCGAGCCGATGGCTACATCCATATAGGCCACCGAAGACATGCCGGCCATGGCGGTGGTGACGATCACGAACGCGGCAATGATATAAGTGCCCAGCTCCGGGGAGATCGCGTCCGGAAAGATAAGGTGCAATACGTTGCCGCCCCCCTTGAACTGATAGCTCGTGATCCCTACGTAGGCGAAGAGGATGGCAAATGTACCCAGCGCGCGCGCCGTCTGGTTGTAGCGCGCCTCGAGCAGGTCGGGCAAAGTGAACTGGGCAAATTTGCGTGCCCGTGGAGCAATGAAATAGATCAGCAGCAGGCCCAGCCAGCCGCCGGCCGGCTGCCACAGTGACGCAAAGCCGTTTCTATAGGCGTTCTCTGCTCCCGCAAACAGCGAGCCCGCGCCAATCCACGAGGTGAGCAGCGTGAGCACCAGCACCACCGCGGAGAGCGACCGGCCGGCCACCAGGTAATCGGCCTTGGTCTTCACCAGAAACGTGCGATAGACAGCGACCGCCAGGAGTGCAGCCACGATCACGGCCAGGACAGCGGCGTACAGTTGAGACATCTGCGGGGTTCCTCGCGCGCTCCAGGAATTCGCGTTCCCGGATTTCTTGAGAAGTGTACCGGACCAAGCCTTCCCGCGGCTTCGTCTCCCTCCACCAATCCGCTCCGAACGAACCCCCACGTCCGTCTCATTTTGGGCCAAAGGCGAGCGCGCATTGACCCCGCTCTTCCCTTATTGATAAACTGAAACTGCGGGGTGGAGCAGCCCGGTAGCTCGTTGGGCTCATAACCCAAAGGTCGCTGGTTCAAATCCAGCCCCCGCAACCAAATCTTTCAACAACTTACGAAGATTCGGCCACTCCGACAAACTCCCAAAAACTCCCGATAAGAAAAATCGCCTTTCAGGCGCTCGCCGCAATCGGCTTGAGCACCATCTCGACGACCTTCTTGTTTGCTTCTCTTTTCGATGACGACATCGCCTGTCCATAGATGTTCATCGTCGTCTGGATCGAGGCATGACGCATCAGTTCCTGCTGCACCTTCATCGGAGCACCGGTCTCGTCCAGCCACGTGCGATACGTGTGGCGGAACGTATGCCAGCCGAGCGCGGCATACTTTCCTGCCGCCTCGATCCGCTTCTCGTGAACCGGCAGCCGCTTGCCATTCGGCGTCGACCCTTCTTGCTGGCACCAAACTCCCACGGCCGCGCCACACGTCGGACAATCCACAAGGCAACAACCGGCAGGCCGGATGTGCCGCTTCTGGATCTCTGTTGGGTAGTACGGCTTTTTCGTGATGGGGTTGGCAAAGACCCAGCCTTCTTCTGTCGCGGTGGCTTCTTTCGCCCACGTCAGCACGGTCTCGGTCAACGATGGATGCAGGGGAACATAGTCCTGGGAGTATTCGGTTTTGACGTCATCCACGCGCCCGCTCACGAAACTGCGCTGAACGAGCAGTTGATTCTTGTCGAAATCGAAGTCGTCCCATTGAAGCGCCGCGATCTCGCTTACGCGAAGACCGAGACATTGGGCAATGTAGACCATCGTGCGGCACGGCCCTTTCAGCAGTGCGACGATGGTTTCGAACTGGTCCACAGTCAAAATCGTCGGGCGCTGGCGGCGCTTGCTGCCGCCTTTTATGCGCACCAACGCGATCGGGTTCCTCTTGTCGGTAAAGAGCTCCCAGCGGGTGGCGCACTCGAACATCAGGTGCATCACGCCGCGGATATGGGTCTTCGATTTAGGAGCCATCGGGAGCTTCTTCAACCAGTCCTCGACCGCCATCGGACGGATGTGGTCAAGCAGATAGTCACCCCAGCGCGGCTTGAGATAGTTCTTGATATTTGATCGATACGATTTCGAGGTGGAGTACCGTTCCGGCATCTCTTCCTTGAGGTAGCGGTCGCATATCGCGCCGAACGTCACCACCGCCAAACGCTGCTGTGGAGTTTCAGAGTTGAGTTTTAGGAGAAGAGCTTCGACGGCCTTTTGTGCTTGAGCTTTGGTTGGGTACTGTGCGACGTTGCCGACAATGCAAGACTTCCGTCTCCGTTATCCCTGCTCTGTCGCTTCGTAGAGCGAGGCTTCAACCGCATTCACGCGCACGCCTAAAGGGCCTACTTCGGCGGCCAGTGCTCGAATGAAGGATTCAAGTGCAGCCTTGCTGACGGACAGGGTCGAGAATCCCGGTACTGGCGTACGGCACAGAGCGCTGCTGATGGCAATAATGCAGCCGCGCTTCATGGCGATCATGTCCGGTAATGCGGTCTTCGTCGGTATGATCGCAAGCTTCATTTCACTGAGAAGGCGATCTTCGTAAGCGGGAAAGTCAAGCTGTAAGAAGGGTGTAGGACGGAACATCCCTCGGTCTGCGTTCAGCACGAGAGTATCCGGCGAGCCAAGGGATTCCCTGACCTGTAGGAACATCTGTTCGACGGCCCCGACTTCGCCTACGTCGGTCTGTATTGCGATAGCGTGGCCCCCACCCTCCTTAATCTCCGCCACAACTGATTCAGCAGCATCACGGCTCTGGAGATAATTGACGGCGACTTTGGCTCCGTTCCATGCGAGGCTCTTCGCGATTGCTGCACCGATTCCGCGGCTTGCGCCTGTGACGATCGCAATCCGGCCACGCAGGAGTTCAGAATTCATTTCGCCCTTCTCTCTTTCTTGCGACTCGTGATCAGCCATTGCATCAACTGATCACAATGCTGTTCAAACTCGCCGTCACTCATCCCGAGCAATGCTGTTGCGCCCCAAATTGAACTGACTATGATCCCGGCCCCGACCTTTGGGTCAATGTCAGCCCTGATCGCCCCCTCACTCTTGCCCGAAGTGAGAATGGCTTCCACCTGTGTTCGCCACTGAGTAGTAAGCCGATTGACCAACGCTTGGATCTGATCATCCCGGCTTGCTTTCAGCGCGAATTCACGCGAGACAGCCAGCATCTCTGGCTTTCGCTGGCGAAGAAACCGAGCCTCAGCAAATTCTTGCCTCATTGCGCGCAGCGAAGGGGGCTCATCGTCGCGCTCGATTACGGGCGGGGCCTTTTCCTGGGCGTAAAGACTCTCCAGATATTCGGCAACGCCTTCGATAAGCGCATTCTTCGTCGGAAAATAGTAGAGAAGCGTCGCCGTCGTAATTCCGGTTCGTTGCGCGACATCGTGAGTTCTGAATCCCTCAAGCCCCCGCGTTGCCACAATGTGGGTAGCTGTTTCAAGGATCAGTTGTCGGCGTTCAGGGCCGTTCATGCGTCGTTGGGGCCGAACAGGCTGCTGGACTGCAGAAATTAGGGATTCATCCATAGCATCAATCTCTCAACAAGATGGTAGATACGCGACGTTAATCTGTCAACTGGACGATAGATAATCGGATACAGTCTGATGCTAGGACACTTCGTAGTGCGGCTCAACCTCAAGGCCCACTTGTGCCTTGATCGCCTTTAGTGTTTGTTTTTCAATGAATTCCGACCAGGCGAGCTTCTGGAGTGACAGAGGTCAGAACTACGCTGCGAGGGATCGGGTAAAAGGGATTACGAGAAATTCGAGACGTTGCGGGCCACCGCAACCATCCGAATTTGCAATCCCTGGTGAATGAATTTGTAAGAGCGGCGGCACGAAAGTTGGATAGTCTACGGAGGCCGGTCCAAAACAAGTTACCCTTGACCGCTTGATCCGCCCCCTCGGGAGTCGCAGTCGTTTACATCAACTTCGGTAACATCCCGAATCTCCACGTTCAGTGGACCTTCCAAACCACATTTCGGACAACCCATCAGTTTCTGCTCCAAGTCGGAAATGCTTGACCACGGGTTTAAGTAGGCCAGATCTACCAAGACGATGATGCGCCTAGCAGTCAGCCGCAACTCGCTCCTTCGCTTCGCGCTGCTTGACGTTGTGCCTGGCGATCACTTCGAGGCCGGTGCGAAGTTTGCCGGCGTCGAAGGAAACGGATGCTTCGCGGCGGATAATCCCATCGCGTTCGTACCACCACGAAGCATCGGGATTGCCCATGATCTCGCTGATGCTCTCGTCGAGCAGCAGCGGTTCGATGGGGCGGAGAAGCGATTGCGGCTGAAATAGAGTTCCGCCCAGCGGGTGAGATAGTACTTGTTCTCCGCCTCCTGCGGCCGGTATTGAAAGTTGCGATAGTCGATCGCTTCCGCTCGGCCCACGTCGTTGATACGGATGATGAATGGCTGCTTGTTGGCAAGGGCCATCTGGCTGCGGAAGACGAGTGCAGCGAGCGTCAGGCAGACCACGGCAAGCACCAGAATTGTGACCTTCAAATAGGTGTTCATCACCAGCGGATCGCCGTACTGTTCGAGATACCGTTCCGCCGCGCGGGTGATGTCGGGTGAGGGCTTTGTAGTGGTGGTCATAACGTGAACGCCTCCTGTCTATGCCGCCCGAATAATTGCGGCTGTAATCAGTCCGCCTAATCCGCCGCCGTGTCCACCGGCCGAACCGGAGAAAATGCTCATGGTCATGGCCGGAATTTTGAAGAGGATGTAGATGTTGGTGAGAACCAAGAGAATGAGAAGCGGAAGCTCCTGCACCATCGTGCCGGGATCGGAGAAATTCACCATCTCCGTGTAATACTGCGCCAGCAGGTGAGCAAGAATACTCAAAACTGCCGCTGCAAGCACCTTGTAAAAGCAGAAACCGATGAATGCCTTGAGCCATCCCCAGAACAGAAATTCGAGCTTCTCAAAAACAAGAAAGGGGATGAAGATCGGACCAAGCAGGCCGATTACTGCGCTGGCAATTGCGCCATAGGCAACGACGGCGCTCACCACGGCGGAGAAGACGGCAATCAGCACTTGAATAAGGGCGTAGACGATGGCGTAATAGGGGTTCATCACCGCCTTCGTCATGCCGGGGCCTTCCGTCGATTGCGCCTGGCTGAGTGTGTTCTGAATGCTCGTCATGCTGTCGGTGCCAATGACGTTCACAAGATATTGGGCGCCACCGTTGATAAAGCCACGGAAAGACTGGCCGACACCGGGGATTCGTTCACTTCGGTCCACGGAAGGCACACCCTCGGATTCGGTGTCGACTACCGCTACTGGACCATCACCCGCAACCTGGACGACGATTTCTACGGCGATTGGGGTTTCAACTCCTCGACCATTGTCACCAACAACCTTCCCATTCCGGCCGGCAACCCCAACGCGGGCGCGTCAAGTTGTCCGAACGCGCCGGTATCCGTCGGTGATGCGGCTCCTACTCCCTTGTGCGGCACCGGCAACGCGATCGCCGATATGATGCTCGGGTATTACAGTAACGTGGGTGGATTCGTACCTGGGCCGTTGAGCCCGACCACCCAGGCCGGCAACCCGCAAGACCACGTCTACCACTATTTCGCTCCCTACGGCGAGGACGACTGGAAGATCACCCCCAAGCTGAGCATCAATTACGGCCTCCGCTGGGACTTCCGCGCCGCGACCTACGAGATAAACAACAAGTTCTTCTGGCTCGACACCAAGAACACCCAAGGCGGCCTGTGCTACGCCGACCCCAAGCTCTCCACAGACGGGGTCGCTCCCGGAGTGGGAATCAACGGCGGTCCGATCCTTCGCTATTGCGGTTCGGTGCCGCGTCCGGGACAGAAGAATCCCTTCGCGCCAAGGCTGGGCATCAACTACCGTCTGAACGATAGGACGGTGGTACGCGCCGGCTATGGGATCTTCTATACCTCCTATGAGGGACGCGAGATCGATGACTCGGCGGATATCTATCCGTACAGCGTTCGCAATAATCTCACCCCTGCGACGGTTCCCATTCCCGCAAGCGATCCCAAGCTGAGCAACCAACTCTTCCCGGCTTACACTACGCTGGGGCCGTTCCCCGAGTCGACACTCTCCTTTATCGCCGTCATCGAGTCGGAAAACCCGCTCGATCCATACGTTCAAACCTGGACGCTGTCGGTGGAACGCCAGTTGGGGAGCAACACCACCCTGGAAGTGAACTACATCGGCAACCATGGAACCCACCTGCTGGACCGGCGCGATATCTCCCAGCCCTACCCCGTTCCGGCCTCCAGCGTGTCGTTCTGCCAGCAGCAGTCCAATGGACAATACGTCAACCTCGGTGTTGCACCGTGCCTGATTTCGAGCCGGCTGCCGTATCCGAACTTCAACGGGTTCTACATCGACAGCGACTTCCACGGCTACTCCCATTACGAGGCCGGGAACGTCAAGCTCGAGCATCGCGCTCGTGACCTTGCCCTGACCTCGGTCTTTACCTGGGCCAAGAGCCTCGATGACAAGTCGGCAACCGCCGGAGCAGGCGCCTCCGGTACCGGCTACCAGGGCTTCATGAACAACCACGACCCGGTGCTGGACTACGGTCCCTCGGACTTCAACGTGCCGTACAGGTTTGTAACCAGCTATGTGTATCAGCTCCCATTCGGGCGCGGCAAACAGTTCGCCAGTCAAATCAACAAGGTCGCTGACCTGGCCATCGGGAACTGGCAACTCACCGGCATTGCCACCTTCCAAAAGGGATTTCCCTACGGTATTTCCGCAAGCGACATCGATAGCATCCAGGGCACCGTTGCTCCGCGCGCCAACATCACGCCGGGATGCAATCTGCATACGAATAACTACACGGGCAGTTTGGCACAGTTCTCCCGCCTCAACATCAACTGCTTTACTCAACCAGGGCTCGGCACGTATGGAAACTCAAGCCGCAACTTCCTCACCCAGCCGGGCATCAACAACTGGGACATGAGCATTGGCAAGGGGTTCTCGCTTGGCGAGCGCGCCAGATTCGTGTTTAAGGCCGATGCGTTCAACACCTTCAACCATCACCAGTACGCTGGCGACGTCGGCGGCCTGCTGGTCGAGGGATCGGGCGGCAACGAGACCATCTCGAATGGCGTGGGCTCCTCCACCGGCGGCCTGATTACGAGTGCATCGGATGCCCGCATCCTTCAACTCGGCGGCAAGATCACCTTCTGAGCCGCCAACCCCGGCTCCACTTCAACTCCGCCACGCCCCACCGGCGTGGCGGAACTTTCTTCACCGGAGATACACTCTGGCAATGATCGACAACCGATTCAGCCTGGGCTGCGTGCTGGCGTTGCTTTGCTTTTCGCCCATCGCGGCCCTTGCCCAAGCCAGCGTCGACGACCGGGCCGCGCAATATGCCGATGAGGGGCAACAAGCTCTGGCGCAGGGACATTACGCCGATGCTCAAGCCGACTTTGAAAAGCTGGCCAAGCTCGAGCCCGGAGTGGCCGAAGTGCACGCGACTCTCGCTGCCATTTATTTTCAGCAACGGCAGTATGAGCAGGCGATTCGCGAGGTGCGCAGCGCGCAAAAGCTCAAGCCCGGGCTTCCTCGGCTCGACAGCCTTCTCGCGCTTTCGCTGGCTGAAACCGGCCGCTTCGAGCAGGCGCTGCCCGGTCTCGAAAAGGGTTTCAAGCAAACGGCGGACGCCGAGGTCAGGCGCATGTGCGGCCTCCAGCTTTTGCGCGCCTACACCGGACTTGGCCGCGATTCCGACGCCGTCGAGACGGCGCTCCAACTTAACCGGCTTTATCCCGACGATCCCGAGGTTCTCTATCACACCGGCCGCATCTACGGAAACTTTGCCTACCTGGTCATGGAGAAGTTGCACGACAAGGCTCCGAACTCTGTTTGGATGCTCCAGGCGCAGGGCGAAGTTAACGAGAGCCAGAAGGACTACGACGCCGCGATTGTCGCGTTTAACCACGTGCTCCAGATCGAGCCCACCCGCCCCGGCATTCACTACCGGCTTGGGCGGGTTTATCTGGCGCGCTTCAGGGACGCGCAGAAGCCCGAAGACCGCGACGCCGCCATGCGCGAATTCGCGGCGGAGTTGGCCGTCGATCCCGGCAATGGCAATGCCGCCTACGAAATGGCGAACCTGCAATCGGAGCTCGGCAACCTGGACGATGCGCGCAAACGATTCGAGCAGGTGGTGGAAAGATTCCCGGATTTTGAAGAAGCTCTTGTGGGCCTGGGAGGGGTCTATCTCGAAAGCCAGTTGCCGCGGATGGCTGTTCCTCTGCTGGAACGTGCCACGCGCCTGCGGCCCGGGGACGAGGTTGCCTGGTACCGGCTGGCGCGAGCCAGGCGCGCAACCGGAGACAAGGAAGGACAGGCGAAGGCGCTGGCTGCCTTCAGAAAGATTCATAACGTCACGCCCGCTACGCTGCGCGCGCCCAACGCGACGGACGAAGTCACGCCGCAAAAGCTCGATGCGGGCGCCGCATCGGAACCGGAGTAAACATTTCGTTTGCGCGGTGCGGGCTCTGCAAGCGGCCAGGAGCGGATGGCCGAAATCGATCTACGCGGTGCCGTCGAAGGCACGGAGGAAGCGCCATGAAGGTTTCTGAGTTTGCATTCGGAGTCATAGGTTTCTTGGTAATGGCGGGAATCGCGGGCCCAGTCCCGGCACAGCAGGCGGAGCCCTCCAAGCCGCCGGCCGGAATCAGCCTGGAGGAGGGCTTCCAGCAACCGCCGCAGAGCGCCAGGCCGCGTGTATGGTGGCACTGGATGAATGGCAACATCACCAAGGAAGGCATCAAGCATGACCTCGACTGGATGCATAGTGTCGGTCTGGGCGGATTCGACACCATCGATGCTTCGCTGTCTACTCCACAGGTAGTCGATCACCGCATCGTTTACATGACCCAAGAGTGGAAGAGTGACTTTCTCTACGCCACCCAGCTGGGCGAACAGTACGGGATGGAGGAATCGATCAATAGCTCTCCAGGCTGGAGCGAAACGGGCGGTCCATGGGTTCCACCATCCGAGGGTATGAAGAAATACGTCTGGAGCGAGACCGACATTGAAGGTGGCAAGCCATTCAACGGCGTACTCGCGCACCCACCTGAAACCACTGGCGCATTTCAGAATATTGGCGTTCGGGAGGCGCTTGGCAGTCGTCCGGGGGCCAAGCCCGCGCCCGCCTTCTACGCCGATAGCGTTGTGGTTGCTTATCGGCAGCCGGCGACAGACGTCTCGCTCGCATCCCTCCATCCGACCATCAGTGCAAGTGGCGGGTCTCCAGATACAAAAATGCTCACGGATGGCGATCTCACGAAGTCAACCGGTATTCCGATACCTCCGCTTGGAGAGAAGGCTTGGATCCAATATGCCTTCTCGGAACCTGTTACGATTCGCGCTATCACACTGGTCGTGAACGATCCAAACAGAATTGCCTCCATGATCTTCGGCATCGCGCCGCCGGAGAAAGCACTAGAGGCCAGCGACGACGGCCAAACATGGCGTACCGTCGCGCAGCTCCCTACAGGCGAATCTCCGGAGACAACGATTTCATTCCCCGCGGTGACAGCGAAGTATTTTCGCGTTACATTCCTTCGCGTGCCGCCTCCTCCACCTCCGGCTTGGGCCGCCGGCATCGATCCAAAATCATTCGGACTGAATTTCGGCTCCGCTCCCACCGATTATCAGATTTCTGAACTGGTGCTTCATCCCGGCGCCCGGGTGAATCACTTTGAAGAGAAGGCGGCATTTGTGCCAACACCAGATCTTTACGGCTATGCCACGGCGCCGGTCGATTCCAACGATGTCGTCAATAAGTCTGACGTAGTCGATCTGACATCGAAGATGCGCCCTGATGGGACTCTTGACTGGACTCCGCCTCCGGGTCGATGGGTTGTGCTTCGTTTCGGATACAGCCTGCTCGGCATTACAAATCATCCAGCGACTGCGGAAGCGACGGGGCTTGAGGTCGATAAGCTCAATGGTGAGGCCGTTCGAAAGTACACCGAGAACTATCTCGACAGCTACAAGAACGCCGTGGGCGCTAGCAATATGGGAGCGCAAGGACTTCACAATATCACCTATGACAGTTGGGAAGCGGGTTCGCAGAATTGGACCGATAACATGGTTGCCGATTTTAAGCGGCTACGTGGCTACGATCCTCTTCTCTGGATGCCGGTTCTGACCGGCGAAATTGTTGGCAGCGCCGCCGAAAGTGATCGTTTTCTTTGGGACCTCCGCGAAACTATTGGCGATCTCATAGCCGACGAGCACTATGGCGTCTCGCACGAAGTTTTAAACCAATGGCACCTGGCCGAGTACTGCGAGTCTGACGAAGAGGGCAGGGCTTTTGTCGCCGATGGAATGGAGGTGAAGAAGTTCTGCGAATATCCCATGGCTGCAATGTGGACCCAGTCTCCCGGCGTGAACAACACCCAGTATGGATACAATGCAGACGATCGTGAATCAGCTTCTGTAGCTCATATCTACGGCCAGAACATTGCTGCTGCTGAATCCATGACTGCTGCAGCCGGCCCCTGGTATTGGTCCCCGGCGACTCTCAAGCCGACTGCAGACCAGGAATTTCTTAACGGCATCAACCGGTTCTACATTCACGAGTCCGCACACCAGCCGCTGCTGGACAAGAAGCCCGGCCTCACCCTCGGGCCCTTCGGCCAGTGGTTCAACCGCAACGAGACCTGGGCCGAGCAGGCCGGTCCCTGGATCGATTACCTGGCCCGTTGCAGTTACCTTCTGCAGCAAGGCCATTTCGGCGCGGACGTGATCTATTTCTACGGCGAGGACTCTAACCTGACCGCGATTTTTGCCGATAAATCGCCCCCCGTGCCGGCCGGCTACGGCTTCGATTACATCAATGCCGACGCGTTGATTCACGAGCTCAGCGTCATGGGCGGCCGCATTCAAACTCCCGGCGGCATGAGCTATCGCGTTCTTGGTCTCGATCCCTACAGCAGCCACATGTCTTTGCCCGTGCTGCGGGCCATTCACAAACTGGTGGTCGACGGGGCGGTGGTCGCAGGGCCCAAGCCCATCGACGATCCCAGCCTGGCCGACGACCAGTCGGAGTTCGCCCGCTTGAACGAGGAGTTGTTTGGCGACGGCACGGGCATGCATACGGTTGGCAAAGGCGCCGTGTATGCGGGCCAGAGTCTGGCCGATGTTTTAAGCGCGCTGCACATAACCCCCGACTTCGACTACACCAAGCCCGAATCCGATGCCCGCCTGCTCTTTGTGCATCGCAAACTCGCCGCCGCCGACCTCTACTTTGTCGACAACCGCAATCCGCGCGGCGAGCAGGTGGATGCAACCTTCCGCGTAACCGGCAAGACGCCCGAGCTGTGGCATCCCGATAGCGGCAAGATCGAGCCTGCGTCCTTCACAATCTCCGGCGGCCGCACTACGGTACCCCTCAGGCTGGAGCCATGGGGCACGGTCTTTGTCGTTTTCCGCAAAGCTACGGCTGCGACCTCGCGTACGCTGCCTGCCGTGACCAGGACGCAACTCGTCACGCTGGATGGCCCATGGAAGGTCAGCTTCCCGCCCAACTGGGGCGCACCGCCGTCGATCACCCTCGAGAGCCTCGCATCCTGGAGCACGAACTCCGATCCCGGCGTCAGGTACTTCTCCGGAACCGGCACGTATACCAAGACCATCGCCGCTCCGGAGGACTGGTTTGCGAAAGGCGCCCATCTATGGATAGACCTGGGCGCCGTGAAGAACCTCGCCGAGGTCGCGGTGAATGGCAAGCCGCTCGGCATCGTGTGGCACACGCCCTATCGGGTTGATGCAACCCTTGTGCTCAAGCCAGGCGCAAACGAGCTGTCGATCGAGGTGACGGATGCATGGGTCAATCGGCTGATCGGCGATCAGCAACCCGATGCGCAAACCAAATACACTTTCACAACCGTGAAGCCGTACCGGGCGAATTCACCGCTGCAGGAATCCGGTTTGCTGGGACCGGTTACAATTTGGCGTTTCGATACGGCTTCCCAAACGCAATAGAGCGTAACCGGCGCACGAGTTGAAGGGAGTGATTCCGGACTGGCGACGCGAGTGGCCGTGTGGCACTGTAGCCATCGGCGCGCGGGAGGGTTTCTATGCAGGATTTTGCGGAAAGGATTCAGTTGGCGTACGAGCTGGCCGGCGAACGATTCGCCGCCATTGGAGTTGACACGGCGAGCGTCCTTCACGAGCTCGATCAAATCCCCATCTCCATTCACTGCTGGCAAGGCGACGACGTTCGGGGTTTTGAGAATCCCAATGGAACTTTGACCGGCGGAATCCAGACCAGTGGAAACTATCCGGGGCGTGCCCGCAATGGAGATGAGCTGCGGGCCGATCTCGAAATTGCCCTGGCGCAAATTCCCGGCAGAAAACGGGTCAATCTGCACGCCATCTATCTCGAGGCTGACGTGCCGGTAGATCGGGATGCCATTGAGCCGCGGCACTTCAAGCGCTGGGTGGAATGGGCCAAAGCGCGCGATCTCGGCCTGGACTTCAATCCGACCTGCTTCTCTCATCCCTTGAGTGCGAGAGGCACGCTGAGCCATCCTGACCAGGGAGTGCGGCAGTTCTGGATCGATCACTGCCTGGCCAGCAGAAGAATCAGCGAGTACCTTGGAACCGAGCTGGGCACGCCCGCGATCATGAATATCTGGATCCCCGACGGCGACAAGGACCTGCCCGCGGACCGGCTCGCACCCAGGAAGAGGCTGATCGCCGCGCTGGACGAGATCGTCGCTTCGCCAATTGGCGCACATCATTCTGTGGCTGTCGAAGGCAAGCTATTCGGAATCGGCGCGGAGAGCTACACCGTAGGCTCGAATGACTTTTATCTGGCCTACGCCGCAACGCGGCAGATTCTTCTTTGCCTGGACGCGGGCCATTTTCACCCCACGGAAAGCGTCGCCGACAAAATCTCAACGGTCCTGTGCTTTCTGGATGAAATCCTGCTGCACGTCTCCCGCCCGGTGCGTTGGGATTCCGACCATGTGGTTCTGCTGGATGATGCAACTCTCGCCATCGCGCAGCAGATTGTGCGCGCCGGCGCGCTGTCGCGGGTTCACATCGGGCTCGACTTTTTCGATGCCAGCATCAACCGCATCGCAGCCTGGATCATCGGCGCAAGGAACATGCGCAAGGCTCTGTTGTGCGCTCTGCTGGAACCGTCGCCGAGTCAAATCGAGGCGGAAAAGCGATCGGACGGAGCCACGCGCATGGCGCTCTTCGAAGAGCAGAAATCGATGCCCTGGCCCGCGGTGTGGGAATACTACTGCCTGAGCAAGGGAACTCCCGCCGGGATCGAATGGATCGATGCCGTGCGGACTTATGAGACCGGCATTCTGGGCGTTCGGGAGGGGGGTCGCAAAGAGAAGTCGAATTGAAGAATCATGGATTCGTCCGAGCGATCGCGAAGCGATGCAGCGGGCGCGAGTTTGCATTTGCGGAATTCCGAATGTCACAATTTCGCTCCAGCACTCTTTGAAGCCGCCAACCGAGCTCGCCGACTCATCGGCAATAAACTACAACGTATTTCAAAAACCCGCCGGAGCAAGCAGGATCTTCATCTTCTTAAAATGCTTTGGTGCTCGCGCTGTGGCGTACGGCGCGCCCTGAATCTCCTGCCATTCAAAAGGCCTGAGGCAGCGCAAAAGAAAACACGTCGCTTCCCGCGGCAATCGCAAAATATTGCTTTCCGTCGATGGCGTAGCTCATGGGCGATGCGTGAAACAGTTGCCCTACGTGAAAGTGCCACAACGGCACGCCGCTGCGGCCGTCGACAATGACAAAATTCCGAGCGTCGTCTCCATAGGCCACCAGTCCGGTGGCCGTGGACATCACGCCTCCCCACCCCTTGTTGCTGCCGATTTGAAGATCGCGCCAGGCGAAATCGAGCGTTCTCAGGTCAAAGGCGTTGATGTATCCTTTGCCCTCGCCGCCGGTGACCCGCATCCCGGTCGAATAGTAGGAGCTCCCTTCTTCAAACGGCTCTGTCCTGGCCTTGATGAGAGCGCATGCTTCGAAAGAGCGAAAATAGAACATGTGCGTTGCCGGATCGTAGCTCGGCGAGTACCAGTTGGTCGCTCCGCCGTCGGCCGGGCAAACCTGAACGCCCTGTTCGTCGGGAACCAATCCCGCGGAGATGGGCCGGCCGTTCCCGTCAATTCCTTTGGCCCAGTTTTGAAGGGAAACGAATTGTTTGGCGAACAGGAACTTCCCGTCGGTCCGGTCGAGAATATAAAGGAAGCCGTTGCGGTTGGCGGTGACGATCAGCTTGCGCGGCCTGCCCCTGAAAGGTGCATCGACAAGCACCGGAGTCTGCACGCCGTCATAGTCGTACAGATTGTGCGGAGAGTATTGGAAATACCACTTGAGCGCGCCGGTGTCAGGATCGAGCGCCAGCAGGCAGCTCGTGTAGAGGTCGTCGCCGGGGCGAACGCTGCCGTCGTAATCCGGAGAAGGATTGCCGGTGCCCCAATAAAGCGTGTTGAGTTCCGGATCGTAGGTGCCGGGCATCCATGTCGCGCCCCCGCCGTGCAGATACATATCGCCCGGCCAGCTCTCGTTTCCTTTTTCGCCGGGGCCGGGGATGGTCCAGAAGCGCCATCTCTCTTTGCCGCTGCGGGCATCGAAGGCCGCCAGGAATCCGCGCACGCCGTCATCGCCGCCTGAGGTTCCTACCACCACTTCGTCTTTCACGATCAGTGGCGCGCTGGTGGCTCCATAGTTCCGGTTGCCGGTTGCGTAGGCTGCGTCCCAGATGAGTCCGCCGGAGCGCGCATCCAGGCACAGCAAGTGCGCGTTATCCGTCTCCATGTAAATGCGCGTGCCCAGGACGCCTACGCCCCGATTGTGATGCTCGCCGGCATCGTCCACCAGGCCCCGCGTAGGGTCGCGCTCATGGCGCCACAGCAGCTTGCCCGTCTTGGCGTCGAGCGCGCAGGCATCGTTTGCACTGGTGACGAACATGACGCCCGCTACCACCACGGGAGTCACTTCGAGCGGGCTTACGACTCTCGGATGGAAGACCCATTGCGCCGCCAGCCGGCTTACGTTTGCCGGCGTAATCTGCGCCAGGCTGCTGTAGCGGCGGCCGGTATAGTCGCCGTTGTAGGAGACCCAGTTGTCTGCCGTCCGCTTCTGCAGCAGGTCGCTCTGCCGCACATCGATCCAACCAACGCCATCGTCTTGCGCCCTGGCGGCAGGCTGTGAGCGTTTCTCCATCTGCCCCGGCAAACTGCCCGCGCCAACCGCCGCCAGCAGACAAGCGGTCGCAAGCGACCGCAAGAGGCGGGCGCGCGCGCGCGTCATGGAGCCGGCTCCTCGGCGGATCGCGGGCTGCGGCCGGCGGCAACCAGCAAGCTTGCAATGTCGTTCAGCTCCTTGGGCGTAAGGCGCGAGCCGTAGTCGCGCGGCATCAGCGAGTGCTCTGTGTAGCGCACTTCTTTCAGCTCCCTCCTCGCGAAGAAGTGATAGCGGCCATCCTCGGTCTGGAGTTCCAGATTGAAGCTATCCTCATTCCGCAACACTCCGGTCAGTCTTTGTCCGGTCGCGGTCGTCACGCTCACCACCCGCGATGACGGCGCCAGCGGACGATCCGGCTTTGTGATCTCTCGAACGATTGCATCGATCGTGCGATACCGGCCGTAAGAAGTCAGGTCGGGTGCGATAAATCCGCCGGCGCCCTGAAACATGTGGCAGGTGGAGCACTGAGCCTTGCCGAAATACAGCGCGCGGCCGGCGCTCACGTCGCCGGTCACGGGACTCGAGGCGTCGCCCGGCCCAGGCTGCCCTTCGAGAGCGCGCAGATAGCGCACCAGAACCGTGATGTTGGCCGCGCCGATCTGTGCGAACGGCGGCATGCCTCCGGCGGTTCCGTCATGCACAATCTGGAATATCTCCGCATCGGAGCGGTTGAGAAGGCTCTGTGTGGTGGCAAGCGAGACGGCCTTGTCGCCGCCCCTGCCGTCCGTACCATGACATCCCGTGCAGTACTCCACGTACCTTTGAGCGCCCGGGAGGTCGGCTTTCATTTGTCCATCCGCGCCGCGGGGTATGCCCACGAAGAGGAAAGCCGCACACACGGCGGCCAGGATTTCAAGCCGGTGATGCCGCATCCGTCTCCCGGTCTCCCCATCAATCACTGCCGCGGCCATCATACAAGTTTGCAACGCCGGGCGGAAAGCCGGCCGGGCGGCGGATGAGACGCAGGAAAAGAGCGGGAAACATCCCGGCTTGCTGCTCATTCCCGAAATGCGGCATACTATGTGGCGATAGTCCGACGGAGTATACACATGCGGGCTTCCCTTCTGTTCAGCCTCTTCCTTGGTTTTGCCCTCGCTGGGACCCAGGCTATTGCGCAATCAAGCGGTCCGGACGGCAGCATTCGCACTCACATTCAAGGCATCGATATTCCTGCCATTCAGGGCGCCCCGTTCACCGCAAAGATCCTCGTAACCTGGGATGAGCCTCTGGTCGGCGGCGGCACGATCTCGCGCAAGTACTACACGCTGGTAGCGCGCGACGCCCAGGGCCGCGTGCACCGGGAAACCCGTGACTTCGTTCCCGCCAACTCCGGCGCTGAACCGCCTCTCAAAAGTTTCAGCATCGCCGACCCTGTGGCCGCTACCCGCACCACCTGCACACAGGCGACCATGACGTGCACCACCAGCGTGTTCCACCCGCGCGTGTCTCTTGTAGATGAGGCAGGGGGGCCGCTGCCCGCAAGCGGTGGAAATCTCAAGCGCGTAAGCCTGGGCGAGCAGACCATGAACCAGTTGCGCGTGGTGGGAACTCGCGAAACCGCCACTTCCGTCGCAGGCGACAACGGCAGCGACCGGGTGATCGTGAGCCACCGCGATCTGTGGTACTCACCTGACCTGCACATGGACATCTCCGTGGTTCGCAGCAATCCGCAAATGGGACAGCTCGAACTGACCGTCACCAATCTGGTACGCGGAGATCCGGACCCCTCGTGGTTTGCTGTCCCGTCCGGCTTTGAAACCAGGAATGCTTACACCCGCTAGCTTCGAGGCACGCGAAGCAGGTTCTCCAATACTTTCAATCCCACTCACATTGCGCTCGCACCATCCGTTGTCTCAGCCTTACTGTGCGTGTGCTTCCGGTGCCGAAGCTCAAACGCTCTCCATCATCGGTCCAGGAACGGCAGGAGAACCTGTTCTATTGCAGTCCGCTCCCTGGCGCGACCCGATTCGCTTCCGGTCGAAAGTCGGCGTCGGCGACGGCGGTTCCTGGAGCGTGAGCGGCAAGCGAGATCGTGAAGTCGCGCGGGGCTGACTGCAGAGCCGGAAGAAACGCGGGGGCGACGCGGGATTGAAGGCTATAAAGAGCAGCCACATGGGCGTGCGGATTGCGCGCGATGTAGATCGCCGCTGTTGCCGTGTCATGCGCCCTTGCACCGGCAGTGCCATTGCTCTGTGCGTTGGCGAAGAGCGTGGCGCAGCCATCGGAGGTCGGCGAGCCGGAGTTGATGCACGCGGATAGGATATTCGCCAGCGTATGCAGCTTGCCCCGCGCCAGTTGGCCCTCCGGTTGTGCCGAAAGAGCGGTGATGGCGAATCCGGTGGCGGTGCTTGCAAGGTCCGCGGCGCTGGCAATTCCGCTTCGCGGAGCAAGCGGTCCGAGGGTGGAGACGTGCGTCGCGTCCGTGGCGCCTGCAGACATTGCGTAGGCCGCCGCCACCGTGGTTACTTCGTTGACAAAGACAAAGGGCTCCGCGGCGTCGAAGTTCCCCCCCGGCGGGCAGGCGCCCAGCGAGGCCATCAGGCCAATGGCGGAATTGGCGCCGTCGCTCCCGCTATTGCCGCCTCGCACGTAGAGGTAGACTTGGCGGCCGGGTGCGCAGGTGTAGTCGCCGGCAATCGAGAATGCCCCGTATTTGCTGGTGAGGGCGTAGTAGCCGATCGAATCCACCGGATTGCCGGTGGCCGATGTCAGCAGCGAAGCCGATGAGCTGCCGTAGCTGGAGGTATTGGCCTGGAGAACGTAAACCCTGCCGCCCGCCACGGCCCGCGATTGGCCCCCATTCACCAGCCCCTGGATCGCCCGGGAAGGAATGTCGTCTGCGTCGGAGTTGTCTGAATCCCTGGAAGCAAGTTGCCCCGGACGGTGGCCGGTCGCAACATCTCCGCCCGACCCACCCCCAGATCCGCCTGACCCGCCAGAACCGCCTGACCCTCCTGAGCCGCCAGTGCCTCCAGAACCGCCAGTGCCACCCGAAGTGCCCGTTCCGCCGCCGGAGGTTCCACCGCCGCCGCCTGAAGTGGGAAGGCCCCCTGAGCCGCCTGATCCACCGGAGCCGCCGCTTACACCAACGCCTCCTTCGTAGGGCACCGGGTGTGAACAGCCACTCAGCATCAGGCCACACAAAATCGCGGCACATGCGAAATAAGACGGCAGACGCATCGCACCTCTCTGGCTGTATCGGAAATCCCCTTCTTGAAGACCAAACCCTGGCAATCCCACTCGTTCCCTGCCAATCCCCTCAAATCGGCCCCCGGGAGGAGGCAGACCCCCTCTTATTAGAGACGAAGTTAGAACGGCGTGGTTGTCTATTCTGCGGAAATTTCGAACGCAAACGTTCAAAGGGCGCCGCTGGACTTATATTGGATTTCGGAATAAGCTCGAATTGCCATGATCAACCGCGTCAATCACGGATTTACTGGAGCGACGATCCAGCCGCGCCAGGGCGTACTTATGTGATTGCTCGGAGAATTCCGAATCAGGATCCCATTTACCCTCTGAGCCGATCCGGCCAGAGGGTTTTTATGTCTTTGCGTAACATCCCGAGATAGCTCAACGGCAGAACGGCTGCCCGTTAAACAGAGAGGTGTCTGTTCGCATCCGGCTCTCGGAGCCATAGGTGTAAATCAATTCCGGTTCGTTCAACTATGAGGAGAACGGCAATGAGTTTGATGCGCAGGCCGATGTTACAACTGAATGCGACTTATGAGGCCCTGCGCATCATTCCAGCTATGCGGGCGCTCAAGCTTGTAACTTCGGGGAAGGCCACGGTGGAGTTAGCTACCGGCAGGATGATCTACCCTGGTATCTATCTGCCCAGTGTTATCCGCTTGCTTGTCTACAGGCACGTTCCTGTCCGGATGCAGGTAACTACGCGCCGCAACATTCTTATGAGGGACGCCTACCGCTGCCAGTACTGCGGGCTCAAGTTTCATGGCAGCGAGCTGACTCTCGACCATATCATTCCCCGAGCGCGCGGCGGAAAGAATTCCTGGGAGAATCTGGTTGCCTGCTGCCGCAAGGATAATCACCGCAAGGCCGATCGAACGCCGGAGGAAGCCGGCATGCCGCTGTTGCGCCCGCCCTTGCCCGCGAGCATTCACACCAGCCGATTCATTCTGCGGTCGATGGGTCTGGAAGTGAACGAGTGGAGCCGCTACCTGTACGCCGACTCCGAAGGCGATCCACGCTTCGCCCTTCGCGGATGAAGAGCGGCCGCCAGGCGGGGCTGGCGGTTTTTCCTCAGCCGCCGCGCTACGAAGGCGGATTGCATGAAGATTCGAGTCCTGCCGTCCGCACAGGTTTGAATGAACCCCGGCCGCCCGGTCTCAGTGCTCTGCCTCACACTCCTTTGCTCATCGACGACTTTTCTCCGCCTGCCAGCCTCGGACGCGTTAGGATAGGTGCGACTCTCTTCTATACACCTCCGTGAGCTCGAGCGCCCGATCTCTGCTTTCGACCCAGCCTGCCGCGGCCCGCCATCCGATGCCGCGGGTCGTGCTGGCCGCGCTTGCGGCGCTCGGAGTGCTGGCCGTTCTTCCGCGCATGGCCGGCTTAATGGTTCACAGCTTCCGCCACGCGCCGCGCAGCCGCGGAGCGGCGCCGGCTGCAGCTCCATTGGCCTGGACGGACCGCTTCGGCGATGGCACGCCGGATTTCCTGCGGCTTGCCGATCCGGCTGACCAGGCTGCCTTTCGCCGCTGGTTCACGCTCATCGCCGAGTATCAGGCCATTCGGCCCAGGAATCAGGTTCCGGCCGAGATCGCCGATTGCGCGAGCCTGCTCCGCTACGCCTATCGCGAAGCCCTCAAGCGCCACGACGAAGGCTGGTTTGGGACCACCGGAATCGAGCTGCCGGCGCTGCCCGGCGAAATTCGCGCCTGGAGCTATCCGCACACCCCGCTGGGCGCGGCGCTCTTCCGGGTGCGGCCGGGCGCCTTCGATCCCGCCGATGTGACCAACGGCGCCTTTGCGCAGTTTGCCGACGCCAAAACTCTGGTCGAGCGCAACGCATTTCTTGTCAGCCGCGACGTGCGCTCGGCGCTGCCCGGCGACTTGCTCTTCTATCGCCAGTTCGGCCAGTCGTCGCCCTGGCACTCGATGATCGTCACCCAGGTCGGACCCCAGGCCGAGGTGGTGTACGACACCGGCGAAGACCACGGCAACCCCGGAGAACTACGCCGCGTCCTGCTCTCCGAGTTGCTCGACCATCCCCAGCCGCAATGGCGGCCGCTCCCCGGCAATCCCAACTTTCTCGGCGTGTACCGCTGGAATATTCTGCGAGGGACCCCATGAGGCTGCGCGAGCTGCTGGCTGCCGTTTTGCTTCTGCCTCTCGCCGCACCGCTGCCCGCCGCGGCAAAGGATCCGCCGCGCTCTTTCTCGCTCTCTACATCGCGCACCTTTGCTCCCGGCGAGAGCGTGAAGATCCAGCTCTTTGCGCGCAATGTGCCGGAGCTCGAGTTTCGCGTCTACAAGGTGCGCGATCCGCAAAAGTTTTTCGCGGGGCTCAAGGACCTGCACAGCTTCGGAGCTCAGAGTTCTTCACCAGGTGAACAAATCGATCAGCGCACCTGGATCGAGCGATTGCACGATTTCAAGGCTCATCTCTGGTGGCTGGTGCGGCATTTCTTCCGCGGCCAGTTCACTGACGAGGCGCGCGACAGCTTCCGCGAGCAACAGGGCAAGCTGGGCAAGCGCAGCCGCGTAGTGGGCGCGGCGCAGTTTGCGCGCGTCCCGATTCTGAATTCGAGCCAGCTTGTGGCGCGATGGAAGCTCGAAATCCCGCCGGCCTTGGTGAGCGAAACCCAGCAGTTGCCCATCGACGGGCTCGCCGCAGGCACGTACCTCATCGAGGCCACCGAAGGCACGTACAAGGCCTACACCGTCGCCATCGTGACAAGGATTGCCGTGGTCGAGCGCGCCGCGAACGGCCGCGCGGACCTCTACGTCGCCGACCGCAAAACCGGCGCTCCGGTAACCGATGCCGAGGTGGCGCTTTGGGCTGACGGCCGTTTGCAATCGTCGGGCAAATCCGACGCCGACGGCTTTGCCACGCTCACAATGACCGTGCGCGGCGGTGCGCAAGGGGCCGAGCCGGAGAACGTCTGGATCATGGCCCGCCGCGGTGACGACGCCGCGCTGGTCACGCCGCTGGGCTACAGTTTCGGCGTCAACGCGCAATCCGATCTCACCACCTACGCATACACTGACCGGCCCGTCTACCGTCCCGGCCACACGGTGCACATGAAGGTCATCGTGCGCCGCACCCAGGACGATGCCTTGCTGCTTCCAACCGAGCGCACCTTCGAATTGCGCGTGAACGGACCCGACAACAAGGTGGCCTTCGACAAGGAGTTGCCGGTCTCGGCGCATGGAACCGTCACCGCGGACCTGGACCTCGACTCCGATGCCGCGCTCGGTTATTACAGTTTCGGCCTGGTCGGCGGCAACGAATTCGCAGGCAGCTTCTACGTCGAAGATTACAAGAAACCCGAGTACCAGGTGACGGTGAAGCCGCTCGCGCCGCGCGTGCTCCAGGGCAACGCCATTCAGGCCGTCATCGAGGCGCGCTACTTCTTCGGCGAGCCGGTGGCGGGCGCCAAGGTGACCTACGTTGTCCACACGTCCACGCACGAATGGTGGGACGAAGACGACGAAGACCAGAGCGGCGATGAGGCGGACAGCGATTCAGATCAATCCGGCGACTCCGATGACGACACCTACGGCGAAACCGAGCAGCAGGAGCACGAAGGCGTGCTCGATGCCGACGGCCGGCTTACGGTCACCGTGCCGGTGGCCCTCGACCCGAAGCAGAGCGACCAGGACTACCGCATCGAGGCGCGGGTCACCGACGTGGGCGACCGCGAGGTCAGCGGCCACGCCACGGTGCTCGCTACCTATGGCTCGTTTCGCATCGGCGTGGAGCCGGTGAGCTATATCTTTCAAGGCGGCCAGCCGGTGCGCGTGAAAGTCACGGCGCAGGACTACGACGGCAAGCCGGTCGAGACCCCGGTGCATCTCAGCGCCTCGCGCGAGAGTTGGGACTCGGTGACCCACCAGCGCTCCGAGACTCCGGTGGCCAGCCAGGACGCCGCCACCGGCGCGGACGGCACGGTGCTGGTCGACCTGCCCATCACAGGCAGCGGCGATTTTCAAGTCTCTGCCAGCGCGCAAACGCCGGAAGATCGAACCGTCGGCGGACGCACCTGGGTGTGGATCTGGGCCGGCGCCGGCGAGTGGTACAACCCCAATGCGCAAGCGCAGATCGTGGCCGACAAAAAGACTTATAAAGTGGGCGACACCGCGCATCTGCTGTTGGTCACGGGATTGTCCGAGTCCTGGGCCGTAGTCACGGCCGAAGGCGACAGTGTGCAGATGCGGCGCTTGATTCATTCCACCGGCCAGAGCTTTGCCTTCGACATACCGATCACCCAAAAGGCCCAGCCCAACCTGGTGGTCAACGCGGTCATCGTCCATGACAACCAGGTAATGACCGCGCAGAAGAGCCTGAAAGTTCCGCCCGTGGAACGCACCCTCACCGTGACCGCGACTCCCGGCAAGAGCCAATATCTGCCCGGAGAAACGGGCAGCTTCGACGTGCTGGCGCTTGATTCCGAAGGCAAGCCGGTGGAGGCCGACCTGAGCTTTGGCGTGGTCGACGAGGCGCTCTACTCGGTGCGGCCCGACGAGAGCGGCGACATCGTGGCCGCTTTTTATCCCGAACGATACGTCGACCTCGAACCGCAAACCTCGTTCGATTTCTTCTTCTCCGGCCAGGCGGGAACCAGGAGCCCGCTGCTGGCTTCTCTTGACGGCAAAGGGCTGTTCCATCCGCGCATGGCGCAGGTCAAACCGGGCTCTGACCTGGTGGTGCCCAAGGTGCGCAAGGCCTTCCCTGACACCGCCTACTGGAATCCCAGCGTGCACA
The DNA here is from genome assembly GCA_963770555.1 of uncultured Acidobacteriaceae bacterium. Classification (GTDB taxonomy): domain Bacteria; phylum Acidobacteriota; class Terriglobia; order Terriglobales; family Acidobacteriaceae; genus Telmatobacter. Next base: position 74,742 of record CAVYQC010000004.1, on the reverse strand, counting down.
CCGGCCCCGACGGCCACGCGCGCGTCGAGTTCGCTTTTCCTGATGCGCTCACCACCTGGCGCACCACCCTTCGCGCCATCACGGACGACGGCAAGGCCGGCGGCGTAGTTACGCGCGTGCTGGTGCGCAAGAATCTCATCGTCCGCCTGGCCGCGCCGCGCTTCTTCCGCCAGGGCGACGAGACCGTGCTGCGCGTCATCGCGCACAACTACCTGGCCGACGCCAAGGACGTGACCTTCACCCTCGACGTGAGCGGCGTAGACGTGATCGGCGGACAGACCCAGAAGGTGAACATTCCCGCCAAAGGCGAGAATTTCGTGGAATGGCGCGTGAAGGTGCGCGCAACCGGCAACGCGGTGCTGACTGCCAAGGCGCTCACCAATGAGGAATCGGACGCGCTGGAAATGACGCTACCCGTGCTGCCCTATGGCGTAAAGCAGCGCGCTGCCGGCTCAGGCGTAGTCTTCTCCGGAGCGGGACAGAACCAGTGGCCGTACAGCTACCCGGCCGGCTCCGATGCGGGAACCCGCGCCCTCACCATCACCGTAGCGCCCTCGGTGGCGGGCACGGTCTTCGACGCGCTCGATTACCTCACCAGCTACCCCTGGGGCTGCACCGAGCAGACCATGTCCAGCTTCCTGCCCGACCTCATCGTGGCCCAGGCCGTCGACAAGCTGCATCTCAAATCGCCCATCGATCGCAAGACGTTGAACGACATGGTGAGCGCGGGCATCGAGAAGCTGAACGGCTTCGAGCACGACGACGGCGGCTGGGGCTGGTGGCCCGACGATCCCAGCCGCGTCTTCATGACCGCCTACGTGGTGAGCGGTCTGGGCCAGGCCAAAGCCGCCGGCTACACAATTGAAGACGTCCGCCTCAACCGCGGCCGCGCGTGGCTCGCGGCAGCGCTGGCCGCGCATCCTGACATGATTCCCGATCTGCGCGCCTACACTGTCTTTGCGCTCGCTGCCACCGGCGGCGCGCCCAAGGACGCACTCGAAAAAACCTGGCAAAGCCGCGACAAGCTGAGCGACGAAGGCCTGGCCCTGGCCGGCCTCGCGCTCGATGCAGCCGGCGACGGCCGCGCCAAACAAGCTGCGCAATTGCTCGAGACCAAGGCCAAAACCAGCGATTCGGACGCGCACTGGGAGTCGAGCTACGACGGCCTACTCGAATACTGGGACGACACCTCGGCCGAGACCACGGCCTTCGCGCTCAAGCTGCTCATCCGCGAAGACCGTGGCAGTGGCCTGATCCCCAAGGCGGCCGAGTGGCTGGCCGGCCATCGCGACGGCGATGAGTGGTACTCGACCAAGCAGACGTCGATGGTGATCCAGGGTCTCACCGATTACCTCGAGCTGAGCGGCGAGCTGGCCAACATCTCTGACGTGGAAGTGCTGGTCAACGGCGTGAGCGCGGGCAAACGGCACTTCGCCCCCGAAGACGGCTTCTCTCCGCCCTGGCAAATCAAGCTTTCCGCGGCGCAGGCAGGCTCCGGCGGCCAGGTCACCATCCGCAAATCCGGCAACGGCATCACGTACTGGAGCGCCGAAAACACCTGGTTCTCCGCCGACCGCGAGTCCTTCCAGCAGGGCAAGCTGGCCTTGAACATCACCCGCGACTATTACCTGCTCAAGAAGCGCCAGGACAAGCCCACAGACCCGATCACCTACGACCTCGTCCCGCTCGCAGGTCCGGTGCACGTGGGCGACATCGTCGCCGTGCGCCTGGCGTTGAACGGCACAAGCTGGAAGTATCTGCTGGCCGAAGATCCAATCCCGGCTGGCACTGAATTTCTGGATAACTCCGGCCTCTACACGCTCAACAACAAGCCCGACTGGTGGGCCGACTGGTTTACGCGCAAGGAATTTCACGACGACCGCGCCGCCTTCTTCAACACTGACTTCGGCCCGCGCACCGAGTACGTCTACCTGCTCAAGGTGGTCAACGCCGGCAATTTCGCCATCAGCCCCGCGCAGGCCGGCCCCATGTACCAGTCGAATATCTTGACCACCACCGATCCCGCCACGCTGGAGGTGCTGCCGTGAGCGATCCTCAAGCCCTCAGCCCGATCGGTGACCTGCTTTGCCGCCTGCGTCGGAGCCGCGCCTGGGTCGCGGCCCAGTTCTGGCTCACGCCGCTGCTCGTTCTACTCGGAATCGCCTGGACCCGCCTGCCCGATCAGCGCATCTGGCAGGTGGCGCTCACGCTCATCGCGCCGCTCCTGCTCTTGATCGCGGCGCTCGAGCTCGAAGCGGCCACCATGCGCTCCCTGGTTGACGACGACGGCAGGCGCGTCAAGTTGGTGTGGGGCGCCTGTACGCTGCTTGCGTGGGTGGCGCTGGCCTGGGCGGCCTGGGCGCTGCTCGACTGGTGCGACGATCAGATTCCGGAATGGGCCGGGTACCTCAACTCGCAGGCCTGGGCCCGCGCCCGCAGGCTCTACAGCTACGAGCACATTCAAACCTGGCTCTTTCTGGCCGAGTGGATTCTGCGCTGGATTGTGATCCCCGCCAAGCTCATCCCCTGCGCCATGGCCTCGGCGCAGTGGGGCTGGCGGCTGCCCTGGCGAAAGCTCATCCGCCTGTTGCTCAACTGGCGCTGGTGGCGGGCGGTGGTGCTGGCGGCGCTGCTGGGAGTAGCGCTGCCGGGCCATTTTTTTGCCGGCCTTCCGCAGGGGTCGGTCGCGCATCAGGTGTGGGCCGTGATTCTCAAGCTGGCCGGCGCGTACCTGCTGGCGGTCAGTTGCTGGGTGCTTCTGCTGGACTGGGCCGCGGTCCTGTTCAACCCCGCCGCGCCCGCCGCGAATCCTGACGGCGGCGACTCCCTGGTGCCGATTCCCGTGCCGGTTGGCGGGCCCCGCGTAGACTCAGTCGGCTTGCCGCTGCCATAGGTCTTGGACCGCGTAATCTTGCACCAACTTTGGGTGCCCCAGGTCCCGCTTTTGGGACCTGGGACAGCACGAACCCCAACATCATCTTCATCGATCTAGCATGACCGAGGGTGCCCCAGGTCTGGATGCTCAGACCTGGGACAGCACGAACCCCAACATCATCTTCATCGATCCAGCACGACCGAGGGTGCCCCAGGTCTGGATGCTCAGACCTGGGACAGCACGAACCCCAAAAGACCGAAATCAAGCGGTCAAAGACCCAGGGAAGAAACCACCCCTCCGGGAACGCCTGACCTCAGCCATTCAAGCGTCTGCGCACGGCCATACTGGTTGAGCAGCCGCGCGGAGTACCACCCCGCGGCGCGATGCGCGGCTTCTGACTCCTCCTCGTTCGACGATTGGGCCAGCGCGGCGTCGAGCGCCTCGAGCCTGATCGCCGGCGCGCGCCGCAAGCCGGAATTGCCGGAACTCCACGCCTCCACCAATCCCTCGCGCAGCCATAACGGCGCCCGTGCTCCGGCTTCGCGCTCCACCAGCGCGTGCAGAAACTCATGCAGCATCGTTTCATCCAGCAGATGCCGCGCGGCCAACGTGCGCAACGGCTGCGTCCCGATCCATTGTCCTTCGGTAAAAGCCGCCACCCATCCTGGCTCGAGAGTCGCGCCACGAAACGCCGGCGTGGAGTCGAAGGCGCGCACCGTGATCGGATCCGCGGAGTTCAAGCCCGAGCGCTCCGTTGCTAAAGCGCGCGTGCGGTCGAGCTCCGGCAAATAAACCGAGTCCGCGGCATCGAGCGTTTCCAGCACAAACCCACTCCCCGCGTCGCTCCTCCAGGTGAGACCGGACGCTTCATCGGCTGCCTCCGCGCCCGGAAAATACTGGGCCAGAATCTGGCTTGCGGCAAAGTTTTGCGCCGCCATGGCCGCCGCGCCTTTCTGGCACAACCCCACACCGTGGCCCCATCCCCGGCCGTGGAAGAGAAAGCGGTCGCCGTCGCGGCTCACCTCGAACAGGGTGCTCGGAATCCGGTTCCATCCCAGCCCCTGGCCCACCGCCAGCCGGAACTCCTCGGCGTCCACCTCCATCGCATCGATCTTGAGAGTAACCGCCCGGCCCGATTCGCCGCGCCGTGCGACCGAAACGCTTTGCCAGCCGGGTCGGGCCAGTCCGCGCGCCGCCAGAATGGCAGTCAAATCCGCGCGCGTCAACTCAGCAGACCACTCACTCCCTCCATCCGCCGTGCAATAGTGGTCGGCCCGCGAAGGCAGGTACGCTTCGGGACGCGCCTTCGGCCAGATCTCCTCTGGCGAAGCCGTGTGCCCGCCGCAATCCTTGCTGAAGTAAGCCAACGCGCGCTGCCCGTGGAACCATAGCGTCTCGCCGGCCGTCTTGAGCGTCGCCGCATGGGCCGCAGCCTGTTCGCGGCCCGCTCCATTCCAGCGCAAGAGCTGACAATGGGTCGAGTCGCAAACGTCAAAGTCGGCGTGCCCGTGCTCCTCATGCAGGGCGAACGAGCGCACCACGATGGCCAGCGCCTTCAGCGACTCCACACTGTCCGCCGGCCCGCTCTCGCTCGCTACCACCCGCTCCACATAACTCTCCACCGGCAGCGTAACCGCGATCGTCAGCGCCGCGCCCCGTGCCGCGATCGTCACTGGATTGTCGAGCGTCACCGTTTCCCCGTGCGCCGCGAGCGTTGTCGTTCCGTCAATCCAAACGCGATCGGCGTGCAATGTTTTACCGGCCATTGTGACGGCTAGCGCGTCGCCCTCCGCGCGGATTTGAGCCGGCTGAGTCAGATTCAAAGGTGCGCACTGCGCGCAGGTCCGCAGTTCCGTTTTGCGTGGTGACGCGGCCGGCGTGAGCCGCACCTCGCGGTCGTGCCACAAGGTCCACATGCCCACCCGCAGCGTCTCGCGCGCGGACGGCGGCGCAGCGGCCGCAAACACGGAGGGCTGCCGCGCGATCTCGATGCCGCTCAAAGCCACGGCGGCCGCGACTGCAACGCCCAAAACCCCGGGCTGCCAAAGCTCGCGATTCATGGCCGCTCCGGACTCGTCGCCGCCGGGCCCGCGTGCTCAAGCGGCGCGTGCGCCAACAGCTCACCGGCCAGGTGTGCGGCATCGGCTCCGCGGCCCGCGGGCAGGTAGACGCACACCACCACGCGCGGGTTCGCGGCCGGCGCCAGTCCCACAAACCAGCCGTGCGTCCAGCTCGCGGCCTCGCTCTCGGCCGTTCCGGTCTTGCCCGCCACGGCAACCCCGCCCAGGCTCGCCCCGCCCGCCATGCCAAAGTCCGCCGAGTCGCGCAGCCCCGTGCTGACGGTCTGCGCCGCAATGGAATCCGGATCGGCGGCAATTCTGAGCGCCAGCCAGCGATAGGCCGCGGCCAGCTCCAGCGGCGTCACGCGCACGCCCACCACTCCCAGCAACGCCAATTGCTCGTCATCCGTGGTGCGCGGCTCTCTGAATTCAGCGGTTGCCTCGTCGCCTGCCAGTCCCGTAGGGCCGAACAAGCCCGTTGGCCGCAGCAAGCGCCCCAGTTCGCCGGGCTCGAGCGTGCGCGCCACCTGGGCAAAATAGCTGTTGCACGACCAGGTGAGCGCCTCACGCGCGTCGAAGGGCTGCGCCGGCGGGTGCGAGCACGCAAGCCGGTGCCCGGCAACCACCAGGTTGCGGTTGCACGCCACGCGGTCTTCAGGATTCCAGCGTCCGCTCGCCAAAAGTTGATAGAGAACCAGCGGTTTGAGCGTCGACCCCGGCGCCGCCAGCGTCTGTGCCGCTTCCCCAAGCCGGTGTGCAGCCAGCATGCTCCCGGTGGCCACGTCGAGCACCACAATGCGCGCCTCCGGCGTCGCGCGCGCCGCCCGCGCCACTTCGCCCTGCCAGGTCGCCGTCTGAGCCTGGAGACTGGTTGAGCCGAGCAGCGCCGCCGCAACAGTCTGCGCCCATCGAACACCGGCGCGGCGCGTGCCGGCACGCACTCTGGAGACAGGCCTCTTAATGCAAGCATCGGCTGAATTTCCGGATCGGGAGCTCGGTCGCATCGGTTGCCAACACTATACTCGCTCGGTGGCGCCGGAACCGCTGCCGCTTCAAATCCGGCCCCAGCGACCAAACAAGTTGAGAACCCCTTCCCGCTTACCGCCCGCGCAGCTCGCCCGTCGGTCCAAAGGCCATTCCGGAAACCACGCTTCCCGATGCCAGCACATCCCTTACCTGCTCCGGGTTCGCCGCACTCTCGGCTTCTGCCTCCATCAGCAGGCGCAGCGCGGCCGCGGGCGCGGTTCCCCCCGGCAGCCGGAAGATCCAGGGAATGTCGGCTGAAGTAAGCGACCGGTCGTCGCTCAAAGCCACCACCGGGACAAAGCTCTTCAGCGCCAGTTGCTCGGAAAGATGGCTCGAGTCGCGGTCCAGCGCCACAATCGCCAGCGCGTGCTGGTCCATCAATGCGTGTACCAGCTGGGTTGAAGCCGCACCCCAGCTTTGCTTGCTCTCTACCGGCAGCGCCGTCCACGCCCGTCCGCGCGCTGCTCCCGCGCCGAGCGCCGCCAGCACCTCCGGCGACTGTGCGATCTCCACCGCTCCGGGTCCGAACAGAACCACGCATACCGGACCCTCCGGCACATCTGCTCCATGCGGGCCCGAGTACTCCACTCCGTCCTCGCCAACCCGTGCATAGGGAATCTGTTCCGCCGAACCATTCTCCCGCGCCGGCGTAGCCGGCCCCACTCCAGGCCCCTGACCCGCCGGCTCGCCGATTCGCTGACCCGCTGACTCGCTGACCCGCTGTCTTTCCATCGTCGCCAAGCGGTATGCGATGGCGCCGTCGTGCACCCTGCCCAGGTACATGGGAGCCACGTTCTTCAGGTTGGGGTCGAAGATCATGTGTCCGGTCACCCCGTCGTACTGCTCCAGATCGGCGAGCGCATCGTGAATGCGGGCGCGATTCAGCCCCGCCTTGCAGATGGAGTCGAGCAGCGCGTTCATGGCGTCATAAGCCAGAGACGCAAACTGCTCCGGCTTCTCGTTGAATCGCTCCTCGAAGCGGCGGTTGAAATCCACCCAGCGCGGGTCGTTGCGCGTCGGATCGTAAGGAAACACTGCCTCGAATCCCTCCGCGGCCCCTCCCGCCTCGCGCAGCAAATCCGGCCCCAGCGTGCGGTAGGAGCCAAACACGCGCTGTTTCATCCCCAGGCTGCGCATCTGTTTCAGGATCAGCGCCGCCGGAATCTCGTCGGTCCACAGCAACACGGCGTCGGTGCGCGACTCCTGGATCACCTGCAACTGGCGCGTAAAGTCCGTGTCGCCGGGCATGAACTTCTGCTCGATCGCCACCGCGTGGCCCAGCCGTCGCGAGGCATCGCGGAACTTCGGAACCCCCATCCGCCCGTAGCGGTTGTTCACGCGCAGAATCGCCACCCGCTTCAGTCCAAGTTCGGTATAGATCCTGCGCGCCAGCGTGAGGCATTGCACGCGGTCGTCCTGCAGGTCGGTAAAGTACCAGGGAACGTAAGTTTCCGGAATGGTCGGATCGGTCGAAGCCGAGTTGACGATGGGAATCTCCACCTTCAGCGCCAGCCGCAGCGCAATGTGCGTCGACTCCGAGCTGATCGACCCGAAGATGGCCCAGTCCTGGTCGTCGTAGACCATCTTCACCACTTCGTTCGAAGCCGAGCCCCAGATGGCCGAATCGGTAGGCCGGTCGTCGCCGTAGACCGCCTGCGCCTGCCAGTTGTCGTAGTCGTTGTGCAGCATCAGCTTGAAGGGCTTGCCGCCATAGCCGCCGCGGGCATTCCACTCCTCCACGGCCAGTTGCGCGCCGTGGAGCATGCGCAGTCCGAAAACCTGGTCCGGGCTGTGCTCGATGGGCGCAAAGAAGCCGATGCGCACCTCGCTCAGGTCCTTCGGCTCCGGCACGTCGCGCGCGGCGCCCGTGTAGATGTTCGGATGGACGTAGTTCAGGTCGTAGGGCGCGGCGAACTTTGCGTAAGGGCTCAAGTCCGCCGGCTCGCCCGCATAAGGCGCCACCGCGCGATCCCGCGGCGGAGCGGGCGGATGCGCCCCGCACGCGCACACCTGCGCGCCTTTCCTCGAATCCTGGCTCGAGCTTTGGCTCAGGATCCGGGGCGCGCCGCCCACGGCCCACAAACACGCCGCGGCCAACAACCATCCCTTGCGCATGGCCGCTACTCCTCTTGCTCCGCCGTCTTGTCGGTGCGGAACATGGCGATGGCCTCGATCTCCACCAGCAGCTCCGGCCGGCATAGGATGGCCTGGATGCCGGTAGACGCGGGCAGCGGATCCAGCCCCTGCTCCCTGTAGAACGCGGTGCGCTCTTCGTTGAACGCCTCGTAATCGCGCTCGATGTCGCGCAGGTAGCAGGTCGTCCGCACGATGTCGTGCCAGGTGCAGCCCTCGCTCTCCAGCAGTCCCGTAATGTTGGCCAGGGTGCGCCGCATTTGCGCGCGGAAGTCGCCGCTATGCACGCTCTGGCCGTACTCGTCGATCGACGCCGTGCCGGAGATGAGCAGAATCGCGAGTCCGTTCAAATCGATCCGCATGCCTCGCGAAAACGAGCTCGGCTTGGGATAGGCGAATGCTTCGTTGAGCACTCCGTGATTGGTGATGGCGCGTTTTTTCACCGGCGCGCCCGCAATGGTCTCCAGTAACTCCGCAAATGCGCTCATGGTCGTAGCTCCTTGCTCTTCGTTGAATTGCCTTGCTGTTCGAGAATTCCGTGGCTCAGCCCCTTGGCCGTCGCCACCCAGATGTCGCTGCCCTGAAAATCGATTCCCAGAATGTAGTTGTGCGCCGGCGCGGTGGTGACAGGCACCGGGGCCACATGACCCTGCGCGTCGCGCACCAGCATCTCCGGCTCGCCGGTGGTAAGCGAAGGTCGATAGACGGCCCAGTTCGCGCCGTCGTAATAAGCCAGTCCCTTGTCGGTGCAGAACCACGCGCGATGTGCGTCCACTCCCTTCACAAAGTTGGTGAAGTTCGAAGGCAGCCCGCTGTCCTTGGTTAAAAAGTTGTGCCAGTAGCGGCCGTCGTAGCGGCTGTCGCCGAAGTAGGTCGCCGCCCACACAATGTTGTCCACGTAACTCACCGACGACACGATATCGTGGATCAATCCCTGATCTTTGAACAGCACCATCTCGGTCTCGCGGTCCGGGTCCTCGTACTTGTCCCAGTTCCCGGTCCGCTGGTCGTATTCGAGCAACCCGCTGCCCCACACCGCGAAATAGACTTTGGTCGGCGTGGCCGAGACGCCGTAGACCCAGATCTCGTCCATGGGCGTATTGCGCTCGTTGTAGAGCGACCACTCGCCGGTGTCGAGGTTCAGGCGGCAGGCGCCGGCGGCCGTCGCCACCCACACGTTTTCGCCTTCCACTGAGACGCCGTAGACCACATCGTTGCTCAGCCCCGAGTTCAACTGCGTGTAGCTCACGATGCGCCCGGCCGAAACCCGGCTCAACCCGCCCATCGTGCCGGCCCACACATCGCCATTGCGCTTGTCCAGCGCCAGCGAAAGCACGGCCCGGTGCGCCAGTCCATCCGCGGTCGTGTAGGTCTTCCACATGTGATTATCGTAGACCGCCAGCCCGTTTTCCGTGCCCGCCCAAACCCGGTCTCCATCCACCAGCACCGCAAACACGTGATTGTCCGGCAGCCCGTTTGCGGTGGTGAAATTTTCAAATCGGTAGTGCGGCATCTCCGGCGGAGCCGCAAACGCCGTCGGCGCCAACGTCACCAGGCACCCGAACGCCCAGATCGACAATAGCCACCGCGTGCCCCACCCTCGCCGGGTGCCCCACCCTCGCGACGTTCCTGTTCTTGTCGCTAGGGTGGGAAACCACGAGCCTCTACGGGCCGCGTTCGTCACGGACTGTATCCATGCGCCTTTCATCATCGCGTCCTCAGGTATTCAATCAGGTCGTTCAGCTCGTCCTTGGTCAAATCGTTCGTCCGTCCGTGCTTGTCTTCGGGGTTGTACACCGTCCATATCTCTTCAAGCGTGCGCGCCGACCCGTCGTGCATGTAAGGCGCGATCAGCGCCACATTGGTCAACTGCGGCGTGTCCAGCAGCCCCGAATCGTCGGTCGGCTTGCGCGTGCCCACGTCGAAGGACTTCTGGTCGGTGCCTTTGGGGCCGCTGTGGCAATAGGAGCAGCGATTGGCCAACGGAATCGGCTTGCCGAATTTGTCCACAGCGCGCTCGAAGATCGCCTTGCCGCGCTCCTGCGCCGGCGTAAGCTCGTTGCCCGGCAGCCGCCAGCGGTTGGGCCGCGCGGGAAGGCTGCGAATGTACACCACCAGGTCGGTCAGCGTAAGGTCGTCGTAGGTCTCCGAGCGCCAGAAGTACTTCTCCGTTCGCGGGCCGCACTCCGTGGGAAGGTTGGGGTTGCCTCCGTTCCACTTGTAGGGTTCGGTGCCTTTCAAATCTTCGAGCAGCCGGTTGGCCACGATGTCGCGGCCGAAGCCGTCGGGCTCAAGGTCCCACGTGAGCGCGTCGTAGGTCGAATCGATGTGGCAACTGGAGCAGCTGATTTCGCCCTGGAACGAGTAGCGCGCGGTATAGAAGGTCTGCTGGCCGCGGCGCAGGACGCTCACGGTCTTCGGCCCGGCCAGCGCGATGGTGGAGACGGCGCGGCCGGCGCGCGTGTCGATCACGCTGATCGAGTCATCCAGGCGATTGGCCACAAACAGCCTGCGCCCGTCGCGGCTCAGCGCCAGGCCGCGCGGGTTGTGTCCCACGGGTATGCGCGCCACCACATAATTCGCGCTGGCCGACAGATCGTCGGCAAAGGAGCCGGACTCCGGGCGCGTCCGCGCGTGGACGAATTGGAGCAGGCGCGGCACGTCGATGACGAGCACGCTCTCCGCGCCGCCCAGCGTCACGTAAAGCCGCCGCTTGTCGGGCGCAATCGCCACGCCGAATGGCTGCGCGGCGTACCGTTCCAGCTCGTCGAGCGGAATCTCCACCGGTGTGCCCACGTCCGCGCCGAAGAGTGTCAGCGTGTAGGCGAAGGCGCCGCCGTGTTCCAGATGCGCCAGCGGCACCAGATTCTTGGGGTGATACTCGGCCGCCGCGCCCAGCCGTCCATCGGCGGAGAGCGCGAGATGAAACACGCCGGCGATCGCGTGCAGCGGAATGCGATCGACCACCGTGGCGCGCGCGGCGTCGATCACCGTGATCTCGGATTCGGGCGCGCTGCGATTTTCCAGGCCCGTCTGCGTCGTCGCGAGATTGGGATAAATGTGCGTGGCGTAAATCCGGCTGCCGTCGGGCGAGAGGGTAAGATAGCTGGCGCCGCGTCCGGCCAGCAGGCGCCCTTGCTCCGAGCCAGTGCGCGCATCGAGCACGGCCACATCGCCGCTGATGCGGTTGGCCACAAACAGCCGCTTGCCCGCGCGGTCCTCTACCACCCCGGAGGGCTCCGCGCCCACGCTCCAGGTAGCAATCACCTTCAGCGTCCGCGTATCGATCACCGAAAGCGTGTCGTCCCAGGAGTTGGTGACAAACAGCCGGTCGCCCGCCGCGGAAAGCGCCATGCCGCGTGGTACGCGCCCCACCACAATGGTCTTGATCGCCGCATACGTGCCTGCATCGAGGACGCGCACTTCTTCGCTCTGCTGGCAAAGCACGTAGAGGCGCGCGCCATCGGGCGAGAGCAGCACTTCGAGCGGCGATGCGTAGTCGGCCGCGTCCGCCGCAACCGGGCGCGTATCCGCTGGGGCGGCCGCAAGGAGCGCCGGCCACGGCGCAATCCCCAGCAGCACTGCCGCGGCGGCTCTCATGGCCCCCGCCGCCCGGCTCGCGCGGCGCCGCCGTGCTCCGCGCACCCTCGTCCCGGCTGCCATCACTTCGGTTCCTCGACGGTCAGCACGCGGTCTACGCCCAGGTTTTCGAGCGTCTGTTCGCGCCCACTGGGCCAGCGGACGATCAGCTTGTCGATGCGCGCCGCCCCGCCCAGCCCAAAGTGCACGCGGCCCTCGTTCTGCGACAAGTACCCTGAGCTCGCCACCCGCTCCGCGGTCTGGCGCCTGCCCCCGGCAATCACTTCAATGCGCGCGCCGATGCCGTCGCGATTGCTCTTCGTGCCCACCAGCTTCACCGCGATCCAGTGCCCGCTATCGGTCGATACGTTATGCAGCAGCGTCCCCTCGGCGCCCAGATTCACGAGGTAGGCATCCACCTTCCCATCGTTCAAGTAGTCGGCGAAGCAGGAACCCCGCGCCACGCTGCGCTCGCTCAATACCGGGCCGGCTTGGCGCGAAACATCGGCGAATCTCCCATTGCCGAGTCCGCGAAACAACGTGTGCTCCTGCGGAATCAGGTGAATCAGCCCGCCGTGAAAAATGAGAATGTCGAGCAGTCCGTCGTTGTCGAAGTCGTAAACGCCCGAGCCCCAGCTCACGTATTGCGCGTCCGTCTGGGAAATGCCGTTCGACGCGCCCATGTCCTCAAATCCCTTCCTGTCGATGTTCGACCCAACGGTCGAAGACCCGTCCGCCGTCGTCCCCTCGTTCCTGAGGAACCGGTTGTAGTTCCCGTCGGTCACCCACAGGTCCAGAATGCCCCGGCCTTCGAAGTCCGCAAAAACCGGGCCCATCGACGAAGTGGACTCGCCGTTCTGCCCGAAGGCCGTGCCCGTATCGTTGGCCACTTCCTCAAATGTCCCGTCGTGCCGGTTGTGGAAGAGAAAATTTTCCGTGCGGTCGTTGGCCACATAAATGTCGTCCCACCCGTCATTGTCGAAGTCCGCCGCCGTCACCCCCATGGTTCGGCCCACGTACGCGCCGATCCCCGACTTCTCCGTCACGTCGGTAAACGTTCCGTCGCAGTTGTTGTGGAACAGCATGTTGGTCTCGCCCGCATAGTCGAGCGGCCCCGGATAGTTGTCCGCCGCATAGTAATTGCGGTATTTGGGATCGAACTTTACGTAGCGGCCCACAAATAAATCCAGGCAGCCGTCCTTGTCGTAGTCCAGCCAGGTGGAGCTGATCGCCCAGCCGTTCACCTTGATGCCGGCCTTCTCGGTCACGTCTGTAAAGTGGCCGTTGCCGTCGTTGTGATAGAGCACCGCCTTGCCGTAGCCGGTCACCAGCAGGTCTTCAAAGCCGTCGTTGTCGTAGTCCGCCGCCGTCACCGCAATCGAATACATGTCCGGATTCAAACCCGACTGCTCCGTCACGTCGGTAAAATGCCCGTTGCCGTCGTTGCGGTAGAGATGATTGTGCGGCGGCGGATTCGGCTTATCCTTCAGCGGATAGGGATGCATCGAGTCGTCGAGCGGGCGGCCGCTAACCACGTAAAGAGACTCCAGGCCGGAGTTGTTGTAGTCAATCCACACGCAGCCGCCGCCGGTGCCCTCGAGCAGCGATCCCAACTGCCGCGACCCGAAGCTGTGCGTAAAGTGAATGCCGGCCGCGTCGGTTGCGTCTTCGAAGCGGATCACCGGCTGATGCGATGTCTCCGCCGCAGCCGTCGCCGCCCGTTCCAGCCCCGCGCCGGCCGTCTCTTGCGCCCCAGCCGCACTCTGCGCTGCCGCAAGCGAAACCGCCCCGAAAAACAGAAGGAAGCCAAACTTCATATCATCTGCTCCCCGGCGTTCCGGCCTGCAGACCCGCCACGGCCTTTGCGCCGGTCAAATCGGCCGGCGTAGTGGTGCGCAACAGCACGGCCGGCACGCGATTCTCCGCGGCGCGCTCCGGTCCCGTATGGCAGCCCACGCAAATCCTCTGTTCGCCGCCTCGAATCCAGAACCATCCCTGCTCCCGCCGCAGTACCGCGCCCCTCCCATCGAGCAAAGCGAAGCGAATCGGCCTGTCGCCCGGGGTCTGCACAAAAAAAGAACCATCGGCCTCCACCGGCGCCGTGCCGTTGGCCACCACCCGGCCTTCGCCGTCCAGCGTCTCCAGCCGCACCCGCGCCGGAGCCGTCTTCAAATCCCCGTCGCGCGAAAGGCGCGCATCGAGCGCCAGCAGATTCGCGTAGCTCCAGGGATGCAGCCCAGAGGGGTGCCGCTTGGGTGGAACGCGCGCCGCCACCAGCACCGGCTCCACCAGGTCCTTTTCGCTCATGGCCAGCACGCTCTCGAGCCAGGCCGATCCGGACTTCGCGGAAGAGTAGGGATTCCACCGTTTGATCGCGTAATGCGCGCCGGCTCCGGCCCGCACGCTCACCAGCCAGTCTCCATGGTTGGTCTCGGCAATCGCGCCCGCATACTCGCCTCGCGGCGCAGCCACCGGAATCTCGTGCGCCAGCGGCGAAGTAAACCGCGCCAGCGACGTGCCGTGCGTGAACACCACGTCGCCCGAGGCCAACTGCCTTCCACCCCAGCGCGCCCGCCCATGATCGCAGCGGTACGACTCCACGCCCGACCCGTCGGCGTACACCAAATACAACTCCGGCGTCGATCCCGACCCCAGCGGGTAACCGGCTTCAAACAAAATGCGCCCATCTTGCAGCACATCTGAAGGGAACGCGCTGCCTTGCATGTATGTCAGCGCCAGCACGCCGGGGCCGGCGGTCGGATTCAGAAGCAGATGGTCCGGCGGGTGGCCGTCCTCCGCGGAATCGATTTCGAATCCCGCCGCCGTGCGCTCGGCCCACACCATCCGCCCGCCCGGCAAGTAGAACGGCCGTTCGGCGTCGCTTGCGGTCGCAATCACTTGGCGCACCGAGCGATCCTTGAACTCGAATTCCCAAATCTGCCAGGGATCGCCCGCGGCCCGCTTGCCGGCAAACAGCACCATGCCGCCATCGAAGGAAACATCGGCGTCCGCCGTGGCCCAAAACCCCGTCACCAGCGGCGCCGCCTTGCCCGCGCGAACCAGCAGCAATTGCGCGCCCTCGGGAAATCGCTCCTCTCCGCGCAGCGCGGCCAGCGGCCGGTACACCGGCGCCGCCGTCACGATCATGTCCGCCTCCGGCGCCTTCGCCGCGCCGCGCGCCCATCCGCAAGCCGGAATCAGCGCTGCAGCCAACGCGGCTATTGCCAACATTTGTGCGGGCGCTTTCACCTAACCGCCTCCATCATCCTTGCACCGGCGGCCTCGTGCCCATTCAACTCCGGCCCGCGCGGCTTCATCGCCCGCGGTTCCGTTCCTCGCAACTCGATCGCCCGCAATTCGATCCATGGCTCCAGCGCGGCCATCATCGCGTCGAATCCCGCGAAGTCCAGCGACTGCTCGCCGTCGCTCCACGCCTGGCTGGGATTGGGGTGCACTTCCACCAGCAGCCCGTCCGCGCCGGCGGCCACGCCAATGCGCGCCAGCGCCGGAACCAGGTCGCGATGCCCGGCAGCGTGGCTGGGGTCGGCGATCACCGGCAGATGCGTGGTTTGTTTGAGCAGCGCAATGGCCCCCGCGTCGAAGGTGTTCCGCATCGCCGTTTCAAAGGTGCGGATGCCCCGCTCGCACAGGATGACGTTGGGATTTCCGTTGTCCAGGATCACTTGCGCTGAGCGCAGCAGGTCGGCGATCGTGGCCGCCATGCCGCGCTTCAACAGCACCGGCCGGCCGCTGCGCGCTGCCGCTTCCAGCAGCGAGTAGTTCTCCATGCTGCGCGCGCCAATCTGCAGAATGTCGGCGTACTCGGCGACCATGGCAACGTCGCACTCTGACATCACCTCGGTCACAATGGCCAGGCCGCACTCGGCGCGCGCCGCGGCCAGCAGCTTGAGGCCCTTGAGTCCCAGACCCTGAAATGCATAAGGAGAGCTGCGCGGCTTGAAGGCGCCTCCGCGAAGGATGCGCGCGCCCGCGCGGCGTACGTGATGCGCGGTGGCCATGATCTGAAGCTCGGTCTCTACCGAGCACGGCCCCGCCATGAGTATGAATTCGTCCCCGCCCACCGCAAAATCGAGCACCGGTACAACCGTCGGTTCGGTTCCCGGGCCCGTCGGGACTTGCGAGGCTCCCGCCGATCGATCACGCCATCTTGCACGCACCGTGTGCGCTCGATTCCGGGGAAAAGCAAGTGTACCGTGACCGTTCCCGTCACGCCTCCATCGAAGGGTTGAGTCAGGCTACCGAAGCGGACTTGCGTTTCGCCCGGCGTCCTCGCCCGGTTTCACTGTCTCGGCAGAGATTCTGTCGCGCAATGCACGCGGGATTGATCGTCACTCCCGGAAAAACTTCTCCACCTCCGCAATCTCCGCCGTCATCCGATACGGCGGAAGGCTGGCCAGAAACGTCCGCCCATACCTCTGTTTGCGGATGCGCGGATCGAGCAGCACCAGCACTCCGCGGTCCTCCAGCGATCGGATCAGCCGCCCGAACCCCTGCTTCAGCGTCAGCACCGCTTCCGGAACCTGGTAATCGAAGAAGGGCTGGCCGCCGGCCTCTTCAATCGCCTTCATGCGCGCCTGCACCACCGGGTCGCTGGGCACGGCGAAGGGCAGCCGGTCGATGATCACGCAGCTCAGCGCTTCGCCCTGCACGTCCACGCCCTGCCAGAAGCTCGAGGTGCCGAACAGCACCGCATTCGGCGTGGCGCGAAACTCCTCGAGCAGCGCCTTGCGCGGCGCGCTCCCGTGCAGCAGGATGGGAAAGTCGAGCACCGGCAGCAGCCGCTCGTAAAGGTCTCGCATCTGGCTATAGCTGGTAAAGAGACAAAAGGCCCGGCCGCGCGTGATCTTGAGCACCCGCTCGATGCATTGGGCCGCGGCTTCGGGAAACTCCGGGGCGCGCGGGTCGGGCATCTCCGGCGGCAGGTAGAGCAGCGCCTGCTCTCCGTACCGGAAATGAGATGGAACCACCAGCTCGCGCGCCCCCTGGCCCGGATCGCCCATTCCCAGCCGGCGCCGCAGGTGCTCGAATCCGCCCTGCACGGTGAGCGTGGCCGAGGTCAGCACCACGGTGGGAATCGGCTCGAAGACCAGCTCGCGCAGCAGCTCGGAAACGTCGATCGGCGTGGCCTGCACGTAGGTGGTCCGCCCTTGCGATCGAAACGATCGGCCGCTCGCCGCGCCTCTTTCTGCTCCTCCGCCCATTCTCCCCACGGACGAATACCTGTCCGTGGTGGCCACGCCAAGCGCGCGCCGCTCCAGCCAATACACCATGTTGCTGGCATTCGATTCCAGCAGATACTCGAGCTCGCCGCGCAACCGCGCCACGCGCTTCTTCAATCCCGGCGCTTCTTCGATGCCTGTCAGCCGCTCCATCTCGGCTTCCATCTGCTTGAGCGTTGCCACCACGCTCAGATAAAGATCGCCGGAAGACTCCAGAAACTCTTCGCGCCCGCTAAACGGCTGCCGTCCGTCGCCCGAGAGCGGCAGCGCGGCAAAAAACATGCGCGCCCGGTCGCGGAGCTGCTGCGTCACCGCCGGCATGTGCCCGGCGCCTTCCTTGCCGCGCAGCAGAACGTCGGTATCGCGGGCCAGCTCTTCAAAGCGAACGTTGCTCACCGAGATGCCGAAATAGCTCGACGCCACTTCTTCGAGTTCGTGCGCTTCGTCGAAGACCACCGCCGCGGCCTCGGGCAGAACTCCCGCGTCGGGCGCGCCCGCGGCCTCCCGCTTCACCGAGAGATCGGCAAAAAACAGGTGATGGTTCACGATGATGATGTCCGACTCCAGCGCCTTGCGCCGCATCTCGGTGATAAAGCAGCGGCGATAATCCGGACACGTGGACCCCAGGCACGCGTCGGCCCGCGCGTCCAGCTTGTTCCACAATGCGCTCGACTCGGGCAGGCCGGAAAGCTCGGCGCGGTCGCCGGTCTCCGTCTCCCGCTCCCACTCGGCAATCTGCCGGTACTGGTCGATCTCCTCCAGACCCGACAAGATCGGCTGGTCGCGCAGCGCCGCCAGTTTGTGCCGGCAAAGATAGTTGGCGCGGCCCTTCATGTAGCACACTTTGAGCTCGCCCAGAAGCGTTTCGAGGAAAGGAATGTCGCGGAAGTAAAGCTGGTCCTGCAGCGCCTTGGTCCCGGTCGAAACAATCACGCGCTGCCCGGTGCGCAGCGCCGGCAGCAGGTAAGCCAGCGTCTTGCCGGTTCCGGTTCCCGCTTCCACAATCAGGTGGCGCCGCTCGGCCAGCGCCCGCTCCACGGCTTTGGCCATCTCCAGTTGCCCGGGCCGGTACTCGTATGGCAGCGGCGAGCGCGCCAGAATCCCGCCCGGCGCGAAAAACTCGTGCAGGCTGGGCAGCGCGCGGGTTGAAGATTCGGTCGCAGGCATCGGAGCGGAAATCGGAACTGGGCGCTCCCTCCATCATAGAGAACACCGCTCCACGAAGGTCGCTCCGGGAACACCCTTCCGCTCCAGCCGACCATCCGCCCACCCCAGCACGATCGACCTTCGCCTAATCGAACTCTGAATTCTTGCCCGAAGCCGCCGTGTGGTACTCGTCCCCGCTCAGCACCTGGCTGTGCCGCGCATCCAGCCACTGGCCGATCAGCAGCGTCTCCTCGGGGCTCGATTCGCCTCCGATCTCCTGCGCCTTCCTAAGCAGCTTCTTCCGCGTCTCTTCGGCGCGCTGCGCGGCCGCCGCGCGTTCGCTGTTGGCGGCCGAGTAAAGGTTGGCGGATTGGATTCCGAAGCTCCCGTGGATGTGCATCGCGCCCTCCTGGATGAGTGCAGGGCAATCGGCGCGCCGCAGCTCCAGCAAATAGATGGGAATAACCTCATCAATCGGTCCGCGTGAACCCACGATCCCGCCCCTAACCCCGGGTGGCCCAGGTCCCGATTCTGATACAGCACAACCTCCTAACCCGGCGCTCCCCACTCACCTCGGCAAAAGCCCTCTGCGATAAACTTCCTCCCATGATCCACGACGGCAGCCGCAAGCTCCCCTTCGATCCCGACGAAGCCCTCGCCCACCTCCGCTCCCGCGACCCCAGGCTCGGCGCGCTGATTGACCGCGCCGGCCCTTTCACCCTGCGCCTCGATTCCTGGCCCTCGCCCTTTGAATCGCTGCTCGAATCCATCCTTTACCAGCAGTTGCACGGCAAAGCCGCGGCCGCCATCCACGCCCGCGTGCGCCAGTTCTTTGGCGGGGATCCCACCCCTCAACAGCTCGTCGGCACGCCCGATGAGCCCCTCCGCGCCGCCGGCGTCTCTTTCAACAAAATCAAGGCCCTCCGCGATCTCGCCGCACGCACCCTTGACGGCACCGTGCCCACCCACAAAGCGATCCTCAAAATGTCGGACGCCGACATCGTCGAGCGCCTCACTGAAGTGCGCGGCATCGGACCCTGGACCGTCGAGATGTTGCTCATGTTCCGCATGGGACGGCCCGACGTCCTCCCGGTCACCGACTACGGCGTGCGCAAGGGCTACGCGCTCACCTTCCAGCGCCTGCCCAAATCCCGCCCCATCGAAGCCTCTGACCTTCCCAAGCCGGATGTTCTCTTCAAGCGCGGCCTGCGCTGGGCCCCGTTCCGCTCCGTCGCCAGTTGGTATCTCTGGCGCGCCTGCGATCTGGCCAAAAACACACCGCCCGCCGGCCGCTCCGCCCGAACTTGACTTGAGAGGTCGAACCACTTCCCGTTTCGCCGTAAAATGATCTATGCGGCCGGCGCGCTCGCCGTCTGCATTGGAAACTTCATGCCGCCCAGTCAACGATTCATCTGCATTCACGGCCACTTTTACCAGCCGCCTCGCGAGAACCCCTGGCTTGAGACCGTCGAAACGCAGGACGGCGCCGCGCCCTACCACGACTGGAACGAGCGCATCTGCGCCGAGTGTTACGCCACCAACGGCGCCGCCCGCATCGTCAACGGCAAAAACCAGATCATCGGCATCGTCAACAATTACTCCCGCATCAGCTTCAACTTCGGCCCCACGCTGCTCAGTTGGCTCAAGGAAAACGCTCCCCGCACCTACCGCATGATCCTCGACGGCGAGCGCTCCAGCCGCAAGCATTATCGCGGCTACAGTTCCGCCATGGCCCAGGTCTACAACCACATGATCCTGCCACTGGCCAGCCCCCGCGACCGCCTCACGCAGATTCGCTGGGGCATCGCCGATTATGCGAACAACTTTGGCAGCCATCCACAGGGCATGTGGCTGGCCGAGACCGCCGCTGACGCCGCCTCGCTCGAAGCCCTGGCCCAGAATGGCATTCTCTTCACGATTCTTGCCCCGCACCAGTGCAGGCGCATTCGCGCGCTCAAAGCCTCTGACTCCGCTTCTGTGCCCGCTGAGGCGGTCCTCCCCGCCCCCGGCGCGTGGATCGAAACTCCCAACGCAAGCGTCGATACCACCCGTCCTTATCTGGTCCGCTTTGCCTCCGGCGTCTCCATCGCCGTCTTTTTCTACAACGGCCCCACCTCGCGCGCCATCGCCTTTGAAGGTCTGCTCAACTCCGGAGAAGATTTCGCCGCGCGCCTCAAAGCCGGCTTCAAGGAAGGCGCTCAGCCGCAGCTTGTCCACGTCGCCACCGACGGCGAATCCTACGGCCATCACCACAAATACGGCGATATGGCCCTCGCCTACGCGCTCTCTCTCCTCGAACGCGACTCCACCGTCAAGCTCACCAACTACTCGAGCTTCCTCGACCGGTTCCCGCCTGAGTTCGAAGCTGAAATCGTCGACAATACCTCATGGAGCTGCGTCCACGGCGTCGAACGCTGGCGCTCCAACTGCGGCTGCAACAGCGGCAAGCCCGGCTACAGCCAATCCTGGCGCACGCCGCTCCGCCAGGCCCTCGACGAGTTGCGCGACGCCCTCGTCCCGCTCACTGAGCAGGAGGGCGGTAAGCTCTTCCGCGACGTCTGGGCCGCCCGCGACGCCTACATCCAGGTGGTGCTCGACCGCTCTCCCGAATCAGCCGACCGCTTCTTCCGCGACCACCAATCCCACGCGCTCTCTGCCGACCAGCGCGTCCGCGCCCTCCAGCTGCTCGAAATGCAGCGCCACGCCCAGCTCATGTACACCAGTTGCGGCTGGTTTTTTGATGACGTCGCAGGCATCGAGACCGTGCAGATCATCGCCTACGCAGCGCGCGTCCTCCAGCTTGCCCAGCAGCTCTTTGAGCAGCTGGCCTCCGCCCTCGAGCCCGCTTTTCTCGCCCGCCTCGCCGAAGCCAAATCCAACAATCCCGCCGCCGGCGACGGCGCGCAAATCCACAAGAAATGCGTCCGCACCATGGAGCTCGACCTCGAACAGGTCGCGGCCCACTACGCCATCAGCTCCGTCTTCTCCTCGTTCGCCGACGAAACCGACCTCTACTGCTACCGCGTCCGCCGCATCTCTTACGACATCCACACCTCCGGCCGCGGACGCCTTGCTCTCGGCCGCGCTCACATCGCCAGCGCCATCACCGGCCGGCAGCAGGCCTTCTCCTTCGCCGTCCTTCACTTCGGCGACCAGAACATCACCGCCGCCGTCAAAGCCTACCGCGAATCCGATGCCTTCGCCTTCGACGCCTTCGCCGCGGAAGCCGCCTCGTACGTCCAGCGCGCCGACTTCCCTGAGGTCATTCGCCTCCTCGACCGCTCCTTCGGCCACGCCGGCTACTCGCTCACTTCGCTCTTCTCTGACGAGCAGCGCCGCATCGTGCAGCTCATTCTCAACTCCACCCTCTGGGACATCGAAAACTCGCTCACCACCATCTATCAGGATCACGCCAGCCTGCTCCACTATCTCTCCCAGGCCGGACTTCCCAAGCCGCCCGCGCTGGCCCTCGCCGCCGGCTTCGCCATCAACGCCGGCCTGCGCCGCACCCTCGAGAGCGAACCCATTGACGTGGCCCAGTTGCGCTCCTACCTCTCGCTCGCCAAGGCCGACCAGGTCCCTCTCGACACCGCCACCCTCTCCTATATCGCCGATCTGCGCATGAAGCGCGCCATGGTCGAGCTGCAGATGTCGGCCGGCTCGCTCGAAATCCTCGACCGCGCTCTGTCGCTCGCCCGCACCCTGGTCGAGCTTCCCTTCGAACTCAATCTCTGGCAGGCGCAGAACATCTGGTACGAGATCCTGCGCACCTCCGCCTACGCGCTCACCGCGCTTGAAGCCGACCTTCGCCCGCGCTGGGAGAAGGATTTCGGCGAGCTCGGCGCCTGCCTCTCCATCGACGGCGAAGCCATCCGCGTAGAAGAAGAATCCCGCGCCGCCGCCGCCGACTGAGCGGGGGAGTCGGCCGTCGGCAAACTGTGACGAATGAGGACAATCCTTTCGCGCACTACGAGCTTGCGTGGACCGCTGCGCAAACACCCTCTGCCACTGCTCGCTGTCCGAGATGTATAATTCCGATGTTCTCCGCCTAATTCTGCTTGCTGCTTTGTTGCTCGACGATGCGCCGACGCAGATATCGATTTCTCCCGGTGCCGCCTTCCAAGGGAGGATTGCAAGATGGACAAAGATAGACAGATCCGATTTCTTATCCCACCTTTCTTTTTGCTTGCGGCTCTACTGTGGGGAGCATATCTAAGCGGCCAGCTTTATCCCTATCTGCAGCCAACCGCACAAGGCAACGACGCAGCGACTGTTCGGCTCGACGTATCGATATTGAGCATTCTTGGTATTGCGACGCTCCCGGTGGGATACTTCATCGGCGTTGTGACAATCATGGCGCTGAGAGTCCTTGGCTTTTGCCATCTTTTTCCGGGGGTCCATCATAGCTATGAGCTGCCAATGTCTGACGAGGTCCTAAATAAAGTTCGAGAGCATCTCGGTGCCTCAACAATCGCCCGAACGCTCGACTTTTGTGCTGCATGCGCCTTTGATCACGCCCACGTTAGGCCGGAGATTCACAACTGGCAGGTGCGTCGATGGAATGCGTTCAATATCTCTTCCCAATGCATTACAGCCCTGAGCATCTCCGTTCCTCTCGCACACGCATTCCATATTCAAGTGTTTGCATGGCAAGTTTGGAAGTGGTGGGTCTCGATCACCGCTCTGATTGGGCTATTCGTCTGGCAGTCCGCTTGGACTTGGCTCGAATGTCGCAGAATGTTCGAGTTCTCCGCTGAAACGTCAATGATGCTCCGCCCACAACTTTCCGAGTGCTCCCGCAATGGGGAGAGCGCCGAGACAGAAGAGGGCGCTGAGGCAGAGGGAACCACTGGGACTGAAGACAGCGCTGAGACGAGCTCATAGCTAAGGTCCAGGCCACCTCGTGAAAGGTGCATCTACAATTTATTGACCCGACAGTTTGCTTGCCCTCCCCAGCTTCCCCTCCTTCAACACAAACCGCTCCCCTCGCCACACAATCGTATTTCCCGCAAACCCCGCCACCCACAACCCCATCGCTACCACGTCGCGCACCGGAAGCATCCACAGATAGGCCAGCACCTGGCGATCGCCAAGCACCGCCGCGCCCACCGTCATGGCCAGCGCCATGCGCAAGAAGAAGCTCAAGGCCAGCAGCCAAAGACTCACCGGGCTCAGCCCGCTCGCCACCACGTTCAGCAGCGCCCATCCCAGCCCATGCGTAACCACCAGCCCTGCGTAACCCGCCGGCCGCGCATCGCGCACCGTCCGCATCCAGCGCAGCTGGTGGTCCACGAATCCACGCCATCCATACGCCGGAACGCTGGTCTCCACCACCTCCGCGCTCAGCTCCACCCGATACCCCGCCTGCGCCACGCGCGCGCCCAGTTCGTAATCGTCGGCCAGGTGATTCACCAGCGCCCGCAGTCCGCCCGCCTGGGCGAGCGCCTCGCGCCGCACCGCCAGCGTCGAGCCCAACCCGTAGCGCAGCCCGCCCTCCACCATCTTCGAGAGCAGCACCCCGGCTTGAAAATCCGTGGCAATCCCCAGCGCTTCCAGCCGCGAGCCAAACGTCCCATGCGCTCGCCCGCGATAGAGCGCGGTCACCAATCCCACCTCACGCGCCGCGCGGACAGCAGGCTCCAACTGAAGGGTTCGGGCTTCAGCCGGAAAGTCGGAGCCCGCAGAATCGCTCTGTCCTTCACTTTGGGCTGTTGAGATTGGCTTTGTATCAGGGAACGGCTTCAGAGGCTGCGGAGAAACAGCTTCGGCAGAGCACGAAGTATCAGGGCACGACTCTAGTCGTGCCGCAAGCTCGAGAACAGGAGGATCGGGCTTTAGCCCCTGCGCGGTGCTTTCCTCGGGATTGGTCGAGATCCGGTCTTCTTTCGGCAAGACGTTCAGTCGTGCCGAATCGACCCCATTAGAACTGCGGGCTTCAGCCCCGGCCGCCTCCGCCCCAAAGCACGCCATCACCCGCTCAAGGTACCGCGGACCAACCGTAATGTCGGAATCGTTGATCAGCAGGAAGTCGTGCGCGGCATGAGCCTCCAGTTGCACCAGCGTGCTTACCTTGCCGTTGGTTCCCAGCCGCTCCGGGCACGCCACCAGCCGGATGGCCCGCTCCGGAAACTCGATCTTCAGTTGTTTTACGGCCGCCGCCGCCGGATCGTCCAGCGAGCTGACGCCAAACAGCAGCTCATATTCGCCCGCGTAGCTCTGCCGGCAATGGCTGCGGAACCCATCCATCATGCCGGGATCCAGCCCTTTGAGCGACTTCAGCACGCTCACGTCCGGCGCATAGCCCGCCCACCGCGTGCGCCGCCACAAAAATACCCGCGCCGCAATCAGCGCCGCAACAAAGTATCCCATCCCCGCCACGGCCAGCACCGTAGTCGCAATCTCCACAGCGAAGGCCAATCCGTGCGGCATCACATGAGCAGTGTAGTCGAAAGAAGCAGGAAGTCAGGGAACAAGGGAACGAGGGAACGAAGGAACGAGAAGGCTCATTTCTTCAGCTTGTTCATAAGCGCAATCAGCATCCGGCTCACGTCCGCGGACAGCCGTCAACGGGTTCGTATGCCTTCATAGCGCCAAACCCGAGCGCCTTCGAAATGATGAGCTGCGTCTGCATTTCGCAATTCGAGCTCCGCGCGTGCCCGAGGAATTGCAGATACTCGCCTTTTGTCGTCCTGCCGTAACCCTCCGCGATGTTGCTCGCAATGGAAACGGAGGCGCGCCGCATTTGATTGATCAGGCCGAATTGCTCCGACGGCGGAGACGAGGCAGTCAGGCGGTAGATTTCTGTGCTAAGTTGAACCGCTCGCTGCCAGACGACGAGATCCTTGAAAGATGCACCCACGGCCCACTCCTTCTTTTTGGCTCCTTAAGATGCTTCATTCAAGGATAAGCCGGTGAGAAGATTGCCGGCCTGCCCCAAACCTCGATTAAGTCTCGTTCCCTTGTTCCCTCGTTCCCTTGTTCCCTCGTTCCCTTGTTCGCTTGTTCCCTTGTTCCCTCGTTCCCCGCCTCACTCGTACCTCAACGCCTCAATCGGATCCAGATTCGCCGCCTTCCACGCCGGATAGATCCCGAACAGCAGCCCGATCACCCACGAAACCGTAAACGCGATCATCACCCACATGGCGGAGAGAGCGGCATGGAGAAACGTCACCGCATAGTGCAGAATCAGCGTGAACAGCGCCCCGGCCAGGATGCCCAGCAATCCCCCCACCATACACAGCGTCACCGCCTCGATGGTGAACTGCAGCAGGATGTCGCTCCGCGTCGCGCCGATCGCTTTGCGCACTCCGATCTCCCGCGTCCGCTCCGTCACGCTCACCAGCATGATGTTCATCACCCCCACCCCGCCCACCATCAGCCCCACTGAGGAGACCGCAACCATGAACAGAAACAATCCCCCGGTCAGCGAGTTCCACAGTTGCGTCAGCGCATCCGGCCCGAAGATGGCAAAGTTGTCGTCCTGCTCGGTGCGCACCCTGCGCCGCACCCGCAGCATCTCGCGAACCTCCTCGATCACCAGGTCCTTGTTGGCGGCGGTATCGTATTTCACCACGATCCGGTAATCCAGAATCTCCGGATGCAGCCGGCGAAAGGTCTCCAGCGGGAAGAAGGCCGAGTTGTCCTGCGGATTCCGTCCGCTGCCGAACGGCTGCGGCTGCAGGTCGAAGACCCCGATCACGGTAAAGATCTCTCCGTCGCACTCCACGTCCTTGCCCAGCGGATCCTGATCGGGAAACAGGTCCTGCGCCGCGTCGTGACCCAGCACCACCACCTTCGCGCTGCGCTCCTCTTCCGGGTCCGTCCACATGCGGCCTTCCAGCAGGTTCAGGTCGCGCGTCTCCTTGAACGCCGATGTGGCGCCGACGAGAACCGTATTCTGAATGCTGTGCGTGCCCGCCTTGAGCGAGAAGTTGCCCATGCCGGTTTGAAAATTCTGTGACACCAGTTCGGTATCCACGGCAACCACGTGCGGCAGGCCGCGCAGCGCCATGCCGTCCTCGTAGGTCAGCTTCTTGCGGTTCAGTTCCTCGGTGGTGGGCCGCCGCGCAAACGCCTCAAAGTGGTAGATCCACAAATCGTTGGTGCCCAGCGCGCGAATAAAATCGGCGATGTTGGTGTTCAGACCGTTGATCGCCGAAGAGATCAGGATCACCGTCGAAATGCCGATCGTGATGCCCAGAATCGTCAGCCCCGAGCGCAGCTTGTTCTTGCGCAGCGTATCCAGCGCCAGGTTCACGGCTTCTTTCGCGTGCGTGATGCGCATGGCTATAACTCCGCCCTGAGCGCGGCGATCGGGTCGAGCATTGACGCCTTGTGCGCCGGATAGATGCCGAAGAACAGCCCCACCGAAGTGGCCACCAGCAGGCTCACCAGGATTGACCAGACCTCTACCTGGGAGGGAAACGCAATCGCCAGGGTAATGCCCTTGGCCACGGAAATCCCCGCGACCACGCCGATCACCCCGCCCACCAGCGAGACGGTCGCCGACTCGATCAAAAACTGCAGCAGGATATCCCGCCGCCGCGCTCCCAGAGCCTTGCGCACCCCGATCTCCCGCGTCCGCTCCGTCACGCTCACCAGCATGATGTTCATGATCACGATGCCGCCCACCACCAGCGAAATGGAGGCAATCGCGGCTACCACCGCGCCAAAGCTGTTCAGGATCTTGCCCAGTATGTCGGTGAAGGTGGCGCTCGAATCCACGTTGAACGAGTCCGGCGTTCCCGGCGCCAGGTGGCGCTGCACGCGCATGATGACGCGCAGTTCGTCGGCAACCGACTCCATCACCGCTCCGCCCCCGCCCGTGTCCACATAGATTTCCAGGCTGGCGTTCGAACCGTAATTGTGCAGAAACTGGTTCAGCGGAATCGCCACCCAGTTATCCAGGCTGGAGCCGAACAGATTGCCCTTCGCCTCGCCTACGCCGATCACCGTGTAGGGCTCGCCGTCCACCCGAATCTCCTTGCCCAGCGGATCGCCCGTGCCCAGCACATTATTCACAATGTCGGCGCCCACCACAGCCACGCGCGCGGCGTGCTGGTCTTCCGATTCGGTAAACGACCTTCCCAGTGGAATGTTCAGGTTCGAGATCGGCGGCATCGTCCACGTCCAGCCCCGAATCTGCGTATCGGTCGTCGACTTCGTTTGGTACACCACATTGCCCGTCGTGGTCCGCTCCGCGCCCACTGACACGCACGACTTGCAATAGGAAACCACCGCCCGGTAGTCGTCGATCGTCACGTCCCGCCGCTTCCGGTATTCCAGATACTCCTGGAGCGTCAGGAACGTCTGCGGCATCTTGCTGATCGTCACCACCGCTGCGCCGTAGGAGTTGATCTTCGAGGTCACAAACTGCTTGGCGCCGTTGGTCAGCGTCACCACCGTAATCACCGACGCAATCCCGATCACCACCCCCAGCAGCGTCAGGATGGTGCGCATCTTGCTCGCCCACAGGGATTGAAGCGCCAGTCTCATCGCCTCGCTGAATTGCATCGCTCCCGCTTTCTCCGCTCGTCCCGCCGCCCGGTCCACTCAGTGTACCGAATGTTTCCTGAGCACGTTCTGCCCGCTCCCATCTCACCCGCCGCAATAAGGCTCATCAGAGCGACGAGATCGCCCGTTTTGAAAGGGCACGACTTCAGTCGTGCCGCAAACACCTCAAAATAAAGCGCGGGCTTTACAGGCTGCGGAAAAACTCCCCGGAAGGAGCTCGAAGTGTCAGGGCACGACTTCAGTCGTGCCGCAAGTCGAGCAATTTGAACGCGGGCTTCAGCCCCTGCGGCCTGCTTTTCGAGCCAATGCCTGAAATCCTGCCTTTTTCCGCAGCCTCTTTAGCCCCTGAGGCATGTCCTTCGCGCATCCCACCCCAATTCCACCCGTTCCCTGGTTCCCTAGTTCCCTCGTTCCCTCGCCTTCACCCTCCCCAACCACCCTCTTTCATACGCTCCGCTCCGCCCAGCGGTTCCTCCCGCCCGGAATTCACGGCAAAACCACCACCGTCCGTCAATTTTCCTGAACCTCGCCCACTCCGGCGTCGTAGCATGGAGGAACCGAAAATTCTCCTGGCTCTGTCTCTTATGCCATTTCCGGGTACGGTTTCCATCGGAGGATTCATGATTCGCATGCGCCCCTTCGCGACGGCTCTCTGCGCTCTCGCCGTTTTCGCTTCCGCAAATTGCCTTGCTCAGTCCAGCCAGCCGCCGCTGCTGCTTCGCAGCCCTTCGCTCAGCCAGCAGCAGATTGCCTTCCGCTATGCCGACGATATCTGGACGGTGAGCCGCAGCGGCGGAGCCGCCGAGCGCCTCACCTCGGATGGCAAGGTGACCGCCGGCCCCTTCTACTCGCCCGACGGCTCCCAGATCGCCTACTCCGCCCACCTGCACGGCAATACCGACGTCTACATCGTCTCCGCTGCGGGAGGCGTGCCCCGCCGCATTACCTGGCACCCGGCCGGCAGCACGGTCGTGGGCTGGTCGCCCGACGGCAAGGATCTCCTCATCGCCAGCGGCGAAGCCAGCTACCGTCACTTCCAGATGCTCTTTCGCGTCCACGCTGACGGCTCCGGCATGCCCGAGCCCCTGCCTCTGCCCGAAGGCTTCGAGGGTTCTTTCTCGCCCGATGGCCAGTCGCTGGCTTACCAGCCCGTCACCAAGTGGGAGCCCGCCTGGAAGCGCTACGCCGGCGGCCAGACCACCCCCATCTGGATCGTCAATCTCAAGACTCTCGACCTCGTCAAGGTGCCGCGCGACAACTCCAACGACTCTAATCCGGTCTGGGTCGGCAACCAGGTCTATTTCCTCTCTGACCGCTCCGGACCGGTCTCGCTCTTCCGCTACGACATCGCGTCTCAGCAGGTAACCCCGGTCGTCCCCAACCATGGCTACGACCTCAAATCGGTGCAGGCCGGTCCTGGCGGCCTGGTCTACGAGCAGTTCGGCTCCATTCATCTGGTTGACGCCGCCACCAACGCCGACACCACCGTCTCCATCCAGATTCACGGCGAGCTCCCCGAGCTTGCGCCCCATCTGGCTGCCATCGCGCCCGACGAGATCCAGAACGCCGAACTCTCCCCCACCGGCGCCCGCGCCGTTTTTGAGGCCCACGGCGAAATCTTCACCGTTCCCGCCGAAAAGGGCGACACCCGCAACCTCACCAATACCCCCGCGGTCGCCGAGCGCGACCCCTCCTGGAGCCCCGACGGAAAGACCATCGCTTATTTCTCTGACCAGTCCGGCGAGTACCAGCTCTACCTCCACGACCAGACCGGCTTCAAGCCGCCCACCGTCATCGACCTCGGCCCCGATCCCAGCTTCTTCTATAGCCCTGTCTGGTCCCCCGACTCCAAGCACATCGTCTATGCCGACAAGCACATGCGTCTTTGGATGGTCGATGTGCCCACGGCTCCGTCCGCCGCGGCGGGCAAGCCGGTGCTCATTGACCACGGCATTTATGGCAGCTTCGGCTCCAACTTCGGCGCCGTCTGGTCGCCGGACTCCAAATGGATCGCCTACGATCGCGACCTCGACAATCAACTCCACGCCGTCTTCCTTTACTCGCTCGATACGCACAAGTTCACCCAGGTCACCGATGGCATGAGCGATGCCTCCAGCCCCGCTTTTGACGCCAATGGCAAGTATCTTTACTTCATCGCCTCCACCGACGATGGTCCCTCCCAGGCCGGCATCGACCTATCGTCGCTCGACCGCGCCCAGACCAGCGCCGCCTATGTCGTGGTCCTGGCCAAGGACGGCGCCTCGCCCATTCCTCCCGAAAGCGACGAGGAGAAGGTCAAAGACGAGAAGAAAGACGACGGCAAAAGCACCGACGAGCCACAGAAAGACGACCAGAAAACCGCTGCCGATAAGGACAAGAAAGACGATCAATCGGCCGACAAAGACAAGAGCGCCGGCAAGGACGAAAAGAAAGACGACAAAAAAGAAGATAAGGATCAACCGGTCAAAGTCATCATCGACCTCGACGGCATCGGCAACCGCATCCTCTCGCTTCCCATTCCGCCCCGCAACTACGCCGGCATTCTGGCCGGCAAGACCGGCGTTCTCTATCTGCCTGAAACCTCGCCATTAGGCCGACCCTCCAAAGAAGATGGTCCCGGCATCCGCGCCGTCTGGCGGTTCACGCTCGAGAAGCGCAAAACCGAGTCCGTGCTTGACGATGTCGACGCCTTCACCGTCTCCTACGACGGCGGCAAAGTGCTCTACTCCCGCAAGGGCGGCTGGACCATCGCCGAGGCCGCGGACCTCAAGCCCGGGGACGGCAGTCCCGGCAAGCCGCTCAACCTCGGCGGAATGGAAGCCACCATCGATCCGCGCGCCGAGTGGAAGCAGATGTTCAATGAAACCTGGCGCATCGAGCGCGACTTCTTCTACGATCCCAACATTCACGGCCTCAGCATTCCCAAAATCGAGGCCAGGTACAGCCCCTATCTTGACGCGCTCGGCTCGCGCTCGGAGTTCACCTATCTCTCCATCGAAATGCTGGGCGAAATCACCGTCGGCCACATGTTCGTCGGCGGCCCGCACGAGCACGAAGACCTTCCCAGGACCGGCCTGCTCGGCGCCGACTACAAAATCGAAAACGGCCGCTACCGCATCGCCAAAATCTTCGGCGGCCAGAACTGGACCCCCGGTCTTGCCTCGCCGCTCACCCTCCCCGGCGTCTACGTAAAGGAAGGCGAGTATCTGCTCGCCGTCAACGGCCGCGATCTGCACGCAACCGACAATCTCTATCAGTTCTTCGACGGCACTGCCGGCAAGCAGACCGTCCTGCACGTCGGCCCCAATCCCGATGGCTCCGGCGCCCGCGACGTCACCGTCATTCCCATCCCCAGCGAAGACGGCCTGCGCAACCTCGACTGGATCGAGTCCAACCGCCGCAAGGTCGACCAGCTTTCCGGCGGCAAAGTGGCTTACGTCTACATGCCCAACACCGGCGGCTCGGGCTACACCAACTTCAACCGCTACTTCTACTCCCAGCTCGACAAGCAGGGCCTGGTCTTCGACGAGCGCTGGAATGAGGGCGGATTGATCGCCGACTACATCGTGGACGTGCTCAAGCGCAACCGGCTCTCCGGGGCCATCGAGCGCGACGGCAAGCCCGTCCACGATCCCGTGGGCGCCATCTTCGGTCCCAAGGTCATGCTCATCAATCAGAACTCCGGCTCCGGCGGCGACGCCATGCCCTGGTACTTCCGCAAGGCAGGCATCGGCAAGCTGGTCGGCACGCGCACCTGGGGCGGCCTGGTGGGCATCGGCGGTTATCCCTCGCTGCTCGACAACGGCTACGTCATGGCCCCGCGCTACGCCATTTACGGCCTCAACGGCCAATGGGAAGTCGAGAACCACGGCGTCGCTCCCGATGTCCCGGTCGAACAGTTGCCCAAAGACGTAGCCGCCGGTCACGACCTCCAGCTCGAAACCGGCGTGCAAATCGTGCTCGACGAATTGAAGGCGAATCCCATCCCCGTCGTCCCCATTCCGCCCTACCCCAACTACCACCAGAACGACGGCCTGGGTAGGAATTAGACCTATGTCTCGAGCGCGCGCATCATAAACGCCGGGTGCCGGGTGCCCCAGGTCCCGCCTTTGGGACCTGGGACAGCACGCCCCTCATCTCACCACCAACTCGCTAACTTGCTAACTCGCGAACGCCGCGCCAGCGGCGCTACAGCGTTTTCGATTCTGCTCTGGACGGAAAGTGTGATGCTAAGTGGCTTTTTCCTTAAGAAAAAGCCACCTCGCACGATGTCAACGATATCAAGAAGTGAATCGAAAGCGCTCTAACCCGCTAACCCGAACTCCCAAACCCCTTCCCCGCCCGCGCCGAGCCTTCCAGGCTTTCCACTTCTTCCACCGGACCCGTGAGAACCGGCACGGGAACCATCTGCGCAATCTTCTCGCCCGCCGCAATCTCCACCGTCGCATCTCCCAGGTTGGTCATCAGCACCAGAATCTCTCCACGATATCCCGCGTCGATCACCCCACCTGTCGTCGCGATGCCACGCGCGGCCATCGACGACCTGTCCCGCACCAGCAATCCCAGCCCTGCGCCGGTTCGCGGGTCCCGCGCTTCCACGGCAATCCCCGTCCTTACCTTCACCGTCTCCCCCGCGCTCAGCCGCGCCGCTTCGAGCGCGAACACGTCATAGCCCAGATCCTCGCCCGGATGCGCCACCACCGGCGCCCGCGCCCCCTCCGCCAATATCTTCACGCGCAGCATGAGTTGATCGTAAAGCAACTTGCTCCCACGGATTTCAACCCCCGACCCTTAACCCGGATCGCGGTTCCAGTGATTCAAACTGGCAGCAGAGAGGAAGTCTTGAAAGGGCGCGACTTCACCGGGGTCCCCGACAACCGATCCTTGTTTGTTGGGGTGGCCCTCCCAGGCTGCGGATAAACAGATTCGGCAGAGCGCGAAGTGTCAGGGCACGACTTCAGTCGTGCCGAAAACGCTTCAAAGGAAAGCGTGGGCTTTAGCCCCTGCGCGGCGTTCGCACGCGCGAATCGCTTGCTGTTCTTTCCTTATCCGCAGCCGGTCATAGCTTCAGCTCGCGCGCCAGAATGCCCATATCCTTGTCGCCGCGGCCGGAGAGATTCACCACCAGTATGTCGCGCGCCGCAAGCGCCGGCGCAATGCGGATGGCCTCAGCCACGGCGTGCGCGCTTTCAAGCGCCGCCAGAATTCCCTCGCTCCGCGCCAGCTTCACCACCGCGTCCAGCGCCGCCGCGTCGTCCTGCGCAACGTACTCGGCGCGCCCCGAGTCGTGCAGCGCGGCGTGTTCGGGGCCGATCGAAGCATAATCCAGTCCCGCCGAAACCGAATGCGTGAGCGCGATCTGGCCGTCTTCATCCTGCAGGACGTAGGAGTAAGTCCCTTGCAGCACGCCCGGTGCGCCGCCCTTGAAGCGGGCTGCGTGCTCGCCCAGCGCGGTTCCGCGCCCGCCGGCTTCCACGCCGATAAGCCGCACCTGGCGCTCCGGAATGAACTCGTAAAATGCGCCGATGGCGTTTGACCCTCCACCCACGCAGGCCACGATCGCGTCCGGCAGTCGGCCCTCCTTCTCGAGGATCTGCTCCTTCAGCTCCTTGCCGATGATGCGATGAAAGTCGCGCACCATGGTCGGATAAGGATGCGCGCCCAGCGCCGAGCCCAGCAGGTAATAGGTCGTCCGGACGTTCGTCACCCAGTCGCGCATCGCCTCGCTGATGGCGTCTTTCAGCGTCTTCGAGCCCGAAGAAACGCCGCGGACCTCCGCGCCCAGCAGCCGCATGCGCTTGACGTTCAACTCCTGGCGCTCCATGTCCACGTCGCCCATGTAGATCGCGCATTCCAGGCCCAGCAGCGCGCAGGCGCTCGCCGTGGCCACGCCGTGCTGGCCGGCTCCGGTCTCGGCAATCACCCGCTTCTTGCCCATGCGCCTGGCCAGCAGCCCCTGGCCCAGCGCGTTGTTGATCTTGTGCGCGCCGGTGTGCAGCAGGTCTTCGCGCTTGAGGTAAATCTTCGCCCCACCCAGCGTTTCAGTCAGCCGCTTGGCGAAATAGAGCGGCGTGGGACGGCCGGCGTAATCGGTGAGCAGCGAAGCCAGCTCGGCCTGGAACGCGGCATCGGCCTTGGCCTCTTCATACGCATGCTCCAGCTCGTCGAGAGCCGCCACCAGCGTCTCCGGCACATAGCGCCCGCCGTAGACGCCAAAGCGGCCGGGCCGCGATTCGGAAGGAGCGGATGGAAGGATGACAGATGCCATGGGGATCACCTAACTGGATTGCTCAAAAAAAGAAAAATTAACTTCTCAGTGTACTAGAATCGTTCACGAGTGGTTGCCGAGGCCGCGATTTGCGGTCGGGTTTGTCCTCAAATAAAAAGCGTATAGGAGGGCTACAGCAATGGCTATTCAACAGGTAGATAAGCGGGATGTTAGACAGCAGATGGAAGAAGATGAACAGCGGATCAATCAGCAGAGGGAAGCTGGCAAGAAAATCATAGCGGAAACCATTAACAAGGTATCGAAGGAATTCTCTCGTCCCGACATCAACAGCTTCTCATTCGAAAGGAGGCGCGATCATTGGTACATTTTGGATGTGAATCGACGCGTCGTTATGAGGGTCAGCGAGGAAGAGCTGACAAACAGCCCATCGCCGAGGACGCCTGAAGTCCGACGTAGGTTTGAGGCGAGAATTCGGAAAGCAGTAATAGATCATTACAAATTGTCGATTCCAAATTAGGAGACGCCTAGGAGTGTGTCGGAGATAGCAGTTCTGCTTTCCGGTATTGGGTCGAGATTTCTGTCTTGCTTGTGCGAGTCGGCGATGCAGCCAATGGTTACGGATCGAGTGGTTTCGCTTTTGAGGTAGCGGACGAGCGTCTGAACGGGATGGAATTGGCACCCTCAAGCGGCCTGCCGGGTCCACCCTGAGCCGAACAGCTTGAGCAGATTCGAGGTCAGGCACACCAGCTTCCACTCGCGGCGAACATTCTGCAGGCCGCGCAAGCTGAATCGCCGAAAACCTCGCTGCTCCTTGATCTGTCCGAAGACCGGCTCGACGATCGCCTTGCGCATCTTGTAAATGGATCGCCCTGCCTCGCTGCGTAGTTTGTGCCGCATTGCTTCCTTGGCCGTGGCCTGGTGCGGCGGCGGCTCGCTAACTGTCTCGATGGTTTCACCGTGCTTCATGCGTCCCGTGGCGATATGCAGATCGATGCCAGCTACGCTTTCATCTGTCGCATTGGCCTCGCTCCAGTAACCTGCATCGGCACTGGCCGCGTCCGGCTGGCGGCCCATGTTCTCTTTCACCTGGCCTAACATCGGCAGCAGTTGGTGGTTGTCCGTGGTTTCCTGCGTGACCTCTGCGGCCACGATTACCTGCGCTGTCGAGTCCACTGCCGCCTGCGCGTTGTAGCCCTGCACGAAGCTGCCCTTGTTGGCTCCGTCGGGCATGATGCGGCTTTCCGGATCGGTGAAGTTACGCTGCGCCTTCGGGGCTGGCGCTGCCTTATCGGGATCGGGAACCTGGGGCTCGCGCCCGCGCTGCTTCTTGCCCGTCCGCTCTTGCCCGTCGCGCCGCGCGGCCAGTTTGGCTTCTGCCTCGGCGCGCTCCCGCTCCGCCTTCTCCCGCGCCTCTTGCTCCAACTCCGCCTTAGCCTGTGCGATCTTCTTCAAACGGCTCTCGCGCCGCGCCAGCTCTTCCGGCAACTGGTCCCCACCACGGCCCTTGCCGTACTGCGCATCCTCGGCCGCGTCCACATCCTCGGCCTGCTTCAGCAGCGCTTCGATCTCCGCCTTCAGACGCTGCTCGGTCTCGGTCATCCGCGCATAGCTCATCGCCTTATGCTTGCTGGCGTTGGCCTTGATCTTGCTCCCGTCGATCGATACATGGCCCAGCTTCACCAGGCCCGCCTTCTCGCACAAAAGCAACGCCTGCGTGAACAAACCGGCCAACCCCTCCAGATGACGCTTGCGAAACTCTGCAATGGTGTCGTGGTCCGGATGCGCGTCGGCAGAAAGATAGCGGAACGCCACGTCGTCGTAGGTCTTCGCCTCCATCTTGCGCGAGCTGTACACCCCCGTCGCGTAGCCGTACAGCAGCACCCGCACCATCATCGCCGGCGCATACGCCGCTTGACCGCGCCCATCCTTCTCCTCATACGAGGCATAGATCGCGCTCAGATCCAGCGCCGACACCACATCCACCAGGAAACGCGCCAGATGCCGCTCCGGAAGCCAATCGTGAAGCGAGGGAGGGAATAACAACGACTGGTTCACGTCGTCAGGAATAAAACTCTTACCCATAGCCAGCATCGTAACTGAGCGGCCAGATAAAATCTTGAATTTACACGCAAAAGGAATCTATCCCCGACACACTCCTAGCTGAACGAGTCGGGTCAGTCTAGCGTTTGACACAGAGACCCGACTCGTTCGGTGTTTTATCGCTTCAGCCCATTGGGGGGACGATGCACTCATCATTTGCCTGGGGCTTTTGGTGGTTAAATGTCGTCGCATGCGTAGGGTCGATTCTTTATTGGGCACCTAGACGCTTTCCCGACGGCACCCCGGCGTTGTATACGGCCGGGCAAGTATTTATATGGCAGCTGATTGCGGCCATTACGGTGCTCGCTCTAGGCGCAAGCCCCTGGCACCTGATCTGGCTCGCACCTGTTTCCGGTGTCCTTGCAATGATTACGGGGCGATTCATATATAACATGCGAAAACGGGGACTCATAAAAGAACAGGAGAAAATGGACACAGAGCGTTCTGAAGCAGTTCACCTAGAGCTCCAGAAACGAGGCAAGACCGAAGCCTCGTCTGAAGCAGCCGCACTGCTTGATGCTGATATGAACCGGATTGCTCTATATGAGTTTCTTTGACAATATCCCGGTCTAGCAGCGAAGTTTCATCGTTATTGGCCCAACTTAGCCCGCTCGGGCATGAAGCCCTCTCGTTGGGAAGTATCCATCATGTTCAACCAGATTGGCATCAAGCTCGCAGAGGAGAGAGACTTCCACGCAGCCATGGCGTGCCTTATGTGCTCCTCGCTGTTTGTTAAGGATAGTCCGTTCAGGTGGGCAGCCGGAGCGGAATTATATTGTGCCTGGCAGGACCGCATAGCCGGAAAATGGGCAGCAAGAGTGATCGAATTCCAAATCACAGACAAGGCATCGATGGACGTCCGACGGCAACTCTCAGGAACCCAGGGCCAGCATCTACTCAGCGCGGAGTTCAAACGCATGCAGGAGATTATCGCAATTTGTAATGAGCACGACGAGTGGCGAGATTCCTACCTTCTTATAAAAGAGGCTGAAGAGGCCCACTTCGTGCCAAACTCCTGAACGTACGCCGAGCTTGGCTATAGTTCAGGCTTCACGCCGCCTTCTTCACCCGAAACTTACCCTCGCCAGAATGTAACACTACGTGTTACACTAAGGCTGTGATCAGGACGTTCCGGCATGATGGCCTTGAGAGGTTTTTCACGACCGGCTCAAAGGCGGGCATTCAACCGAAACATGAGGCCCGGCTGCGCATCCTGCTTACCACCCTGAATCTGGCGTCGACACCGCTCGATATGAACCGCAGCGGCTGGAACTGGCATCCGTTGAAAGGAGACCTCAAAGGACACTGGGCAGTGAGCGTCAGCGGCAACTGGCGGTTGACCTTCACCTTCGAGGGCGGGGATGCGGTTCTCGTGGACTATCGGGATTACCACTAAGGGGACTATGACTATGACGATGATGCACAACCCGGCCAGCCCTGGCGAACTGCTCAAGGAGTTCCTCGGCAACCGAACGGCAACTCAGCTCGCCGAACACATCGGCGTAGCGCGCGCCACCATCTCCCGCATCCTGAATGGCCGCACTGCCGTTACGATGGACCTCAGTGTCCGTCTCGGCGAAGCACTGGCTCTGTCCCCCGACTTTTTCGCGAAGGCGCAACTTCAGTACGACCTGTGGATCGAATCGCAGAAAAGACGCCGAAAGATCAAGCCGCTGGCGGCCTGACGACAGCGCGTCAGGTGAAGCTCCCGGGTCTCGATTTCAGGACCTAGGATTCGTCTTACTTCTCATCAACGCAGTCAAACGGCTCAAGCCGGCTTTTTCTTCCGGCTG
This sequence comes from uncultured Acidobacteriaceae bacterium, assembly GCA_963770555.1. Lineage (GTDB taxonomy): Bacteria > Acidobacteriota > Terriglobia > Terriglobales > Acidobacteriaceae > Telmatobacter. The sequence continues at coordinate 37,048 of CAVYQC010000004.1, read as the reverse complement.
ATATCGCACAGCATATCGGAATGAATATTCAGCCCGATATTGGTCATGTTGTAAACATGCTCGCTCGCCACCAGCCACACAATCTCGCAGATGGCGCGCTCCGAAAAATGTTGGGCGAGCCGCTCAAACGTGGCCGGATTCACATTCTTGTCGCGCGTCAATTCCGTTACATAGTCCAGCGCCGCGCGTTCGGCTTCGGAGAACAGCGGGCTGGTGGCGTAGTCTTCGAGGGCGTCGAATTTGGCCTCGTTCATCTTTGCCTTGATCACGAAGGCACGGCCGATGTCGATGCAGAACAGGCAGACGTTGAGGCGCGCCACGCGCTCGCGGACCAGCATCGCCGTCTCTTGAGGCAATTCCAGCTTCTTGTCGAGCTTGGCGATCTTGGAGACGAACAGCCCGAAGGCGGTAGGCATGCGGGAGTAGACCACTTTCACCGGGGTTAGAACCTTGCCGAACTGGCGGCGCGTGCCGGCATAGGCCAGCTTTTTCATCAATCCGTGCGGGCTTTCGATGGGAGGAAGAAACGTTGCCATTTTGATGATCTCCTGAAATGCTCGTGGGGGACCGATGTCCCCTTCAAGGGGCGGACCGGACGATGGAGCAGCGAGCGCCCCACACGATTACGAGCCGCCGGCCCGCGAGGTTACATTCGTCTCCACTCGAACAGGCCTTGAGGCCAGGAGACTCTCTTTATGGATGAATGTCTGCGCCCGCCGGATTCTACGAATCGTGAGAGCACGGATCGTCCTCGTCTCTCATGCGAGCGCAGACCCACAGTCAGGCTCAGCGCGGAAAAACGCGCGCAAACAGGGCAAAAATGCACGTTTTTCCAGCGGAATAAAGCGCTTTGGGCGCATCTTCGTGAAGTTCTCTACAGCCTTCTTGCTCCCATCGCAACTTTGCCAACGGCCAATCTGCGAATTCGGGTAGCGCAAAGTGTGAACCCCTCAAAAATTTCCAACCTCCTGGGCAAACATTCGAGCGGGAGACACAACCCTCTAAGCGCACATTTGGAGCTTACGCCGCACCGCTGAGGTGAACATTTCTTTCATCCACGCAGAAGGGCACGGCCTTCATCAACGTTTGAGCGCCCGCCCCGCTGCGAGGGCGTTGGCGATGAAGGCGCGCACCCTGGCCGGATCCTTGCGGCCCGGAGCCGCTTCCACTCCGCTCACGACGTCGACGCCCCAGGGCTTGAGCACCGCGATGGCTTCGGCTACGTTCTCCGGCGTGAGCCCGCCCGCCGCAACTTTGGGTTTGCCTGTGGTCTGAAAAATCGTCACCGCCGCCAGGCCCCAATCGAATCTCTGTCCGGTTCCGCCGCGCGTCGTGAGCGAGTAGGAGTCGACGAGGATCGCATCCACGTTCGAATCTAGGAACGGTGAAGCGAAAGTCAATATCTTGTCCGCTCCTTTATCGGCGGGAAGAATTTCATGCTCCGCGGCAGAATCTGTAATTCGTGTGCTATCGAAATGCACCACGCGCAGAATCCGCAAGGAGCGGCCGAACCGCGCGCGAAGCCCGGCCGGAATCTCCGGCGCGGCATCGAAGTGAAGCTGCACGCCGGTCAGGCCGCAGGCTTCCACGGTGGACGCGATCTCCGCCAAAGGAGCGTCGACGAAGACGCCGATCTTTTCAAGCGCGGCCGGCAGGTGCGGCACAATGGCCGCAACTTGCGCGGGCGTCACGCGGCGCGGGCTGGGCGCAAAGACGAACCCCACGGCGTCGGCTTCCGCAGCCAGTTGCGCATCCTCAAGCGAGGTGGTGGCGCATATTTTGATCCAGAGCGGCACTATGCAGAAACCTCAGCTTCAGCCAGCAGCGCAGCCAGCGCGGCGCCGGGGTCGGGCTGGCGCATCAGGCTCTCGCCAATCAGGAAGGCGTCGAATCCGGCCTGGCGGAGGCGCACGATGTCCTGCGCGGCCAGGATTCCGCTCTCCGTAATCCGCAGAACGCTCGAAGGGATGCGCTCGATGAGGGCCAGCGAAGTGTCGAGCGCAACCTCGAAGGTAGTGAGGTCGCGGTTGTTCACCCCGATGGCGTCGGCGCCGCGTTCGCCCAGCACTTCAAGCACCCGGTCCAGCTCGCCGGCCGTGTGCACCTCGACAAGCACGTCGAGCGAGAAGCCGCTGGCAACCGAGGCCAGGTGCTTGAGCTCGGGGTCGGCGAGGGCCGCGGCGATGAGCAGGATGGCGTCGGCGCGGTGCGCACGGGCCTCGACGATTTGATACTCGTCGATCGTGAAGTCCTTGCGCAGACAGGGCAGAGGCGTGGCCGCCGAGGCCTGCTCCAGGTTGCGCAGGCTGCCCTGAAAATACGGCTCATCGGTCAGCACGGAGAGCGCGGCGGCGCCGCCGGCGCGGTAGCGGCGCGCCAGCCATGCAGGGTCAAAGTCGGCGCGGATCAGGCCCTTCGAAGGCGAGGCTTTCTTGATTTCTGCAATCACCGCCGGGCCGGCGGCGGCCTGGCGGCGCAGCGCGGCCGCCCATCCGCGAGGATGGTGCTCGAGGGCGCGGCGCTCCAGCTCGGCCAGCGCCACGCGGCCCTTGCTGGCCGCCACGGTCAGGCGCGTCGAAGCCAGAATCGTGGCGAGAAATGTGTTTGGCCAGGTGGTCATGCCCTGGGTTGAGTATACGGGGATGTGTACGAATCAGTGTGTTGAAAGCGGCGCGTCTCGGTCGAGCGCGATCAGCTCCCGCGCCGCCTGCCGTCCCAGCCGGATGCAGTCAGGGATGCCGATGCCGTCGTACGCATTTCCGGCGAGCCGCAGGCCGGGCAGCGCAGCCACCCGCTCGGCGATGCGCGTCATGCGCTCCTTGTGTCCCACCGAATACTGGGCCATGGCGCGGCGCCAGCGAGAGACCTGCGCGTGCTCGGGCTCAAGGTTCGGGGGAATGACCTTTGCGCCGAGAATCTCGCCCAGCTCGCGGCGCACCGTCGCCACCAGCGAGGCGTCCCTCTCGGCAAGCAGAACTTCGTTTTTTTGGCCGCCCAGGAAGGCGCGCAATACGGCTTTGCCGGGCGGCGTGCGGCCGAGAAATTTGCGGTGCACGAGGGTGCAAGCCAACATCGCGCGGCCTTCGCTGGCCGGGACCAGGAAGCCGAAACCATCCGGCAGCGGGCCAAGGCGCGACCCGTCGTAGATGAGATTGACGGTGATGGACGAGGAATACGGAATAGCGCCGAGCTCTGCGCCCAGCTCCGGGTCGATGGGGCTGAGAAGCACGCCCGCGGCCCAGGCGGGCGAAGCGGCGATGACCGCGTCAAAAGCGCTCGATTCGCCGCCCGCCTCCACGCGCCAGCCTTCACAGTCCTTGTAAAGGGCGCTCACCGGGGTGGCGCTCCGGATGGACGCAGGATCGAGCCGGGCGGAGAGGGCGGCGACAAGCTGCTGCATGCCGCCGCGCAGGGTGGTGAAAATGGCGCCGCCGCCGCTGCTTGCGTTCTGGGCAGACGACTCGGCGCGTGTCCGCATCTGGCGGTGTGCGGCCAGCATGCCGCGGGTGAGCGAACCGTATCTGCGCTCCATCTCCACCAGCCGCGGCAGCACGGTCTGGGCGCTGAGCTGGGCAGCGTCGCCGCCGTAGATGCCGCTGAGCAGGGGGTCGGCGAGCCGGTCTACAGCCTCGGCTCCGAAGTGGCGCTCGACCAGAGCAGCCACGGATTCGTCGCCCTGGGCCGCGCGCGGCGGATGAAGCAGCTCGATCGCCATGCGAATCTTCGTGGAGAAACTGAACAGTCCGCTGAGGGCCGTTGGGACGAGCTTGGTGGGCACCAGGAACATGAGCCCGTCCGGCAGTGCAACCAGGCGGTTGCGGATCACGATCCAGGTTTTGCGTGCGGCATCGTTCGAGGGGATCAGCTCACCGCCCAGGCCCAATTCCCGGCAGAGCTCGGCTGCCGCGGGCTTTTCGGTAAGGAACGAGTCGGGACCGCGCTCCAGGACCGCGCCGTCGACGATCTCTGAAGCCAGCGAGCCGCCCAGTTGCGGACGGGCCTCAAAGAGCGTGTACTCAACCGGTGAGCCGGCGGTGCGCGCTTTTTCAAGCTCATAGGCGCCGGCGAGTCCTGCAATGCCGCCGCCAAGGATCGCTATCCGCATTCCCGGTACCTCTTATCCTTCCTACAGCAATGTACGAACTTGGAGCTTGCGCCGGAAAGAGAAAGTTGCAACGCCATGCCGCGAATACGTCCCCCGGGAGTCAGAATCCGGGCCGCAGGCTCGTTGCAGAAGAGTTATTTGACAGCGTGATTCCGGGCTTGCTGCCTACAGCGTCACCAGGGTTTCGGACTGCGCCCGGTGGCGAAGGGCCTCGGCCTCTTGCTCCTGGCGCGGCGTCCAGTTGCGCGGCTGGTAAGTGCAGCAGGGTTCTTGGGCCAGCGGATCGCCGGTGAGGGCGTAGGCGCGAGCGCGGGAGCCTCCGCAGATCTCCTTGTACTCGCAGGCGCCGCACTTGCCCTCAAGGCGCGTGGTGTTGCGCAAGGCCTTGAAGATGGGAGCGTTGCGGTAGATTTCGGCCAGCGGGGTTTCGCGGATATTGCCGGCGTGAATGGGCAGAAAGCCGCTCGGATAGACGTTGCCAACGTGGGAGATGAACATGAATCCCTTGCCGTCGTTTACGCGGCGCGTGGCCCAGCCCATGGTGCGGGTCTTGGAGTCGGCGGTGGGCGCGCCCGGCTCGTAACCGGCCGCCGCGGTGCGCGGATGGCCGTGCCCGTGCCCCATGCGCCGCTCCTCCAAATTGTGCTGCAACAGGTAACGCCGGTAATGCATTGCCTCTGTGGTCTTGATCTGAAAATTCACCCGCTGGGAGAGCTCGTAGATTTTGCCGAAGACTTGCTCGAACTCGTCCCCGGAAAGCAGATCGGCGAGCTGGCCGCGTCCCACGGGAACCAGGAAGAAGACATTCCACATCACGATGGCCAGCTTTTCGAACAAGTTGCACAGGTTATCGAGGTCATGGGCGTTGTGGCGGCTGACGGTGGTATGCACCTGGATGGGAATGCCGGCCTGGTTGGCCCACTCGATGGCCTGAATGGTGCGCGCCCAGGCGCCGGGCAGTCCGCGGAAGGCGTCGTGAATCTCCGCGGTCGAGCCGTCGAGCGAAATGCCTAGCCTGACGAGGCCCGCCTCTTTGAGCTTTTGGATCGCCTCGCGGGTGAGCAGCGGCGTGGCGCTGGGTGTGAGCGCAACCTGAACGCCCTTACCGGCGGCATAGCGGATCAGGTCGAATACGTCCTCGCGCTTCAGCGGGTCGCCTCCGGTGAACACAAAAATGGGGATGTGCATTTCCGCAATCTGGTCGATAAGCGCCTTGCCCTCAGCGTTTGTGAGCTGGTCGGGGTGGGCGATGGGCTGGGCGGCCGCGCGGCAGTGCTTGCAGGCCAGATCGCAGGATTGCGTGACCTCCCAGATGGCCAGGAACGGCGTTTCATCGTAGTTGATCCCGGCCCGGGAGGGGATGTTGTGCATCGGCTGCATGAGGCCTCCAATGAGCTGCGGCGGGCCGGCCGGGAACCAGGTTCACAGGCCGGGAAGTGGAGCGGCTTCCATTCAAGAGAACCGGGACGTTGCCGAAGAATCCGGCAGCCCCGAACGGGAAACTGGCTCCCAAGTGCCACGATTCAGCATCAGAAGAACAGTTTTGTCGCCTTCAGGCTGTGATTGGGATCACGTTTCGTTGCACAAAGAGAACCTCAACCAGTAGTAACTAGACAAAGTTCTGAAATCGGAACACAATGAGTTACTTGTGAGCGATTTCGCGAAAACCCGCGTCATCATTGACTGTGACGCGTGAGCTGAACCGGCCGAATCAATGAATCCGGTTCCTTTTGAGTGAGATAAATCACAACTTCATGTGCGTCCGGACACCGCGAACCCACCACCCGGGGTGCGATAGTTTGAACGCATCTGAAGGAGGTTACCATGGCAGTGGTACTGAAGCCGGGCTGGAGCAAACCCTCCACCATCCTCTTCGCAACGGAAACACCGGCCAACCAGAAGGCCTTCTCGTTCGCGCTCGCGCAGGCCAGAGAGTTTGGCGCCGATCTCATTCTCTTTCATGTCTATGACACGCTGGTGGTCTCCGCGTCAGAGACTTCGGGCATCCGCTATTACGACTACGCCGCGGCGGCGCGCGTCGAGAAGCATCAGCTGGAGCCGATGGCCGAGCGCGTTCGTGCCGCAGGGCTTATCTGCGAAGTGGTGGTGCGGCCCGGACTGCCGGCGGATCAGATTCTGGCCTTCGCGCGGGAGCGCGAGATCGACCGTATCGTGATGGGCACGCACTCCCCGGGCCCGATTGGCAAGCTGCTGGTTGGGTCGGTGGCCGAAGCGGTGCTGCGCAGCGCCAAAGCGCCGGTGTATATCGTCGGCCCGGAGGTGGTGGACGGCAGTTATCGCGACTTCGCCACCCGGACGATACTCTGCGCCGCCAGCCTGCAGGAGGCCAGCAGCGTGGTAGCCGGCTTTGCCGCGGAACTGGCCGAGCAACACAATGCGCGCCTGATTCTGCAGCACGTGATCCGGCCGCAGGAGCGGGCGGAATTTCTGGCCGGCCGCTCGCTGGACCAGGTGGAAGCCGACCTGCTTGCGCTGATTCCCGTCAAGCTGCAGGGCAGAATCGCGATTCAAACGATTGTGGTGCCGGGCGATCCCACCGAGGAGCTGCTTTACCAGAGCCGGGCGCAGCAGGCGGACTTGATTGTGCTGGGCGCGCAGGGCGCGTCGGCCTTTGCCGCTATTACCCGCCACGGCGTGGTGTACAAGGTGCTGGCCCACGCAACCTGTCCGGTTCTTACGCTGTCGCCGGTGGTGCTGGCCTCCTGCGGATCGAAGACTCAGAAGGCGCGGCCTGTCGAAGCGTATATGGCCGGCGTTTTTTAGCGCATCGCTCAGTGCATAGCCGCGGGCGCAGGGGAACCAAGGCGCCGCTTCGAGAGATTCGATGCGGCGCCTTTTTCATGTCCTGAGTTTTTGGGTTGCGGCGCGAATCGGATCGCCGCGGCTCACGGCGATGGCGAGAATCGGGCTGATGCCGGGACCGCACAACGGGCTTGTTGTTGCACCTGCGGAATATTCAATCGTTTGCCCACTCCGCGCGGCAGCGCACACTTTGCCCGCGAACGAAAGAGTGCGCGCCGCGATGCAACTGTGCGATCTGCGGTTGCACGCAAATATCTTTGTAGATCTGGTTGCATAAATCCGGTTTTGAAAGGGCACGGCTTCAGCCGTGCCGTGAAAGCCGCAAGAACACTGGGCTTTACAGGCTGCGGAAAAACTCTCCGGAAGAGGCACGAAGTGTCAGGGCACGACTTCAGTCGTGCCGCAAGTCGAGCAATTTGAACGCGGGCTTTAGCCCCTGCGGGACGCTTGCACACGCGATTCGCTTGCTGCTCTCCCTTTTTCCGCAACCTCTTTAGCCCCCGAGGGATGTTCCAAGGTCGCGTCTGGCTATTTATGCAACCAGCTCTATCCCCATCGCGGCGATGCGAACAACCCAGCGGAACACCAGGGCGTCCAAGCTGTCTGTTGTGGAAGAAAGAGAAGCACAGCGAGGTTGAAGATGCTCTGGACAATCTTTCTAATTCTGCTGGTTCTATGGCTGCTGGGAGTTATTACGTCCTATACGCTGGGAGGATTCATTCACATTCTGCTCGTGATCGCGCTGGTAGTGCTGCTGATCCAGCTGATCGCGGGACGCAGGCCCGTGGTATAGCAGCGGGCTGGTGCGCTTCCCCCGCCGGGGCCTGCGCATGGCTTGAGCGTTTTCTCGAGCCATAACAGGCAGTGAAATCCAATCCACGGAGGTGGACATCATGGATAAAGATAGAGTGAAAGGCGCAGTCAACGACGCCGCGGGGCGTGCCAGGCGGCAGGCGGGTGAGTGGACAGGCGATGCAAACGCCCAGGTGGAAGGCGCCGCGCAACAGGCCAAGGGAAAACTGCAAAAGGCCTGGGGCACTATGAAAGACGCTGCCCGCGATGCCAGGGACGACGCAGAGCGGGAGCGCGAAGCCAACCGGCCGGCGGAACAGGATCGCGAACATGCCGCGCATCCCCTCGGTAAAGCATAATCATTTCAACTTGAACCAGAACCTTCCGCGGTGCTCAGACCTATCAGACGCGGACCCAACAGGAACGGAATAGAACGATAAGAGCCGGCAGGCGCGCAAGGAAATGGCGGCCCGCCGGCGCTGCTATTTACTGTGGCGTTCTTGTCAATCGGTCGTCCGGCGTGAGCCGGTCGATATCATCGCGCCCGCCTGCTTCGAAATTCCTTGTTCACAGCGCTTCGAAGTCTGTTAAGGTAATCGCGTACCTCGCGAGTCCGCGCCTGGCATTCGAACCAGCGGGCTCTACCTGCTTTCTCCTGCTTCTGAGGGATTGCGGATGGAGGCGCTTCAGAAGCACGCCTGGAAAGGTGTGCCTGCGCCTCGGATACGCGCCGCCTTTCCTTCGACCCAACGCAATCCAACGCAGAGGAGAAAAGCCATGAGTCCTTCGGCAATACACCACACCATCAATTACATTGAATTCGCCGCGGCCGACGTTGCGCGCGCCAAGCAGTTTTATGCCGCCGTCTTCGGCTGGAGCTTTGAGGACTGGGGACCGGACTACATCAGCTTCAGCGCGGAACAGGCCGGCAGCAACGGCGGATTCCGAACCGTCAAGCCGGGCGAGACGAGCGGCGAATCCGCCCCGCTGGTTGTGCTTTACTCGGCGGATTTGAAGGCCACGGAGGCCGCGATCGTGGCCGCGGGCGGCAGCATTGTCGTGCCGGCGTTCGAATTTCCCGGTGGCCGGCGTTTTCATTTCGCCGACGGAGTGGGGAACGTGCTCGCTGTCTGGTCGGAATAGGCGCCGGTCGCGAGCCGGTCCGTTGAAAGCTTGCGGCTTCCCAGGTCTCAAAATCGGGATCTCCACCCCACGAACGGAAATCTGTTCGTGGGGACCCCGTGCGCTGGGAAACCCCATTTCATAAGTTGCTAGGAGTGTGTCGGAGATAGCAGTTCTGCTTTCCGGTATTGGGTCGAGATTTCTGTCTTGCTTGTGCGAGTCGGCGATGCAGCCAATGGTTACGGATCGAGTGGTTTCGCTTTTGAGGTAGCGGACGAGCGTCTGAACGGGATGGAATTGGCACCCTCAAGCGGCCTGCCGGGTCCACCCTGAGCCGAACAGCTTGAGCAGATTCGAGGTCAGGCACACCAGCTTCCACTCGCGGCGAACATTCTGCAGGCCGCGCAAGCTGAATCGCCGAAAACCTCGCTGCTCCTTGATCTGTCCGAAGACCGGCTCGACGATCGCCTTGCGCATCTTGTAAATGGATCGCCCTGCCTCGCTGCGTAGTTTGTGCCGCATTGCTTCCTTGGCCGTGGCCTGGTGCGGCGGCGGCTCGCTAACTGTCTCGATGGTTTCACCGTGCTTCATGCGTCCCGTGGCGATATGCAGATCGATGCCAGCTACGCTTTCATCTGTCGCATTGGCCTCGCTCCAGTAACCTGCATCGGCACTGGCCGCGTCCGGCTGGCGGCCCATGTTCTCTTTCACCTGGCCTAACATCGGCAGCAGTTGGTGGTTGTCCGTGGTTTCCTGCGTGACCTCTGCGGCCACGATTACCTGCGCTGTCGAGTCCACTGCCGCCTGCGCGTTGTAGCCCTGCACGAAGCTGCCCTTGTTGGCTCCGTCGGGCATGATGCGGCTTTCCGGATCGGTGAAGTTACGCTGCGCCTTCGGGGCTGGCGCTGCCTTATCGGGATCGGGAACCTGGGGCTCGCGCCCGCGCTGCTTCTTGCCCGTCCGCTCTTGCCCGTCGCGCCGCGCGGCCAGTTTGGCTTCTGCCTCGGCGCGCTCCCGCTCCGCCTTCTCCCGCGCCTCTTGCTCCAACTCCGCCTTAGCCTGTGCGATCTTCTTCAAACGGCTCTCGCGCCGCGCCAGCTCTTCCGGCAACTGGTCCCCACCACGGCCCTTGCCGTACTGCGCATCCTCGGCCGCGTCCACATCCTCGGCCTGCTTCAGCAGCGCTTCGATCTCCGCCTTCAGACGCTGCTCGGTCTCGGTCATCCGCGCATAGCTCATCGCCTTATGCTTGCTGGCGTTGGCCTTGATCTTGCTCCCGTCGATCGATACATGGCCCAGCTTCACCAGGCCCGCCTTCTCGCACAAAAGCAACGCCTGCGTGAACAAACCGGCCAACCCCTCCAGATGACGCTTGCGAAACTCTGCAATGGTGTCGTGGTCCGGATGCGCGTCGGCAGAAAGATAGCGGAACGCCACGTCGTCGTAGGTCTTCGCCTCCATCTTGCGCGAGCTGTACACCCCCGTCGCGTAGCCGTACAGCAGCACCCGCACCATCATCGCCGGCGCATACGCCGCTTGACCGCGCCCATCCTTCTCCTCATACGAGGCATAGATCGCGCTCAGATCCAGCGCCGACACCACATCCACCAGGAAACGCGCCAGATGCCGCTCCGGAAGCCAATCGTGAAGCGAGGGAGGGAATAACAACGACTGGTTCACGTCGTCAGGAATAAAACTCTTACCCATAGCCAGCATCGTAACTGAGCGGCCAGATAAAATCTTGAATTTACACGCAAAAGGAATCTATCCCCGACACACTCCTAGGTCAGATGCCGCTGGAAAAAGGCCAGGGTCCGGCCGCGCGCTTCCTGCGCGGCGGCGGCGTTGTAGCTGGCGCGCGCATCGCAGTTGAAGGCGTGGCCGGCTTCGTACCAGTAAATCTCCACCGCGGGGTGCGCGGCATGCACCTTTTCCACCTCCTCGGCGGGAATGTGCGCGTCCTGTTTGCCGAAGTGCAGCATCACCGGGCAGGAGGGCGTCTCCGCGGCGTAGGTACCGATGCGCCCGCCGTAATAACCGACGGCTGCTGCGGGGCGAAGGCGGGTTGCGGCCAGCCACGCCATGGTTCCGCCAAAGCAGTAACCGACGACGCCGACTTTCCCGCCCGATGCGCTGGCGGCGTATTCGATGGCGGCCTGAATATCGGCAACCGTCTTCTCCGGATGAATTTTGGGGATGAGGCTCATTGCGGTCTCGATATCGGCGGCCTCGTAGCCAAGTTCGAGTCCGGGCTGGATGCGGTCGAAGATCGCCGGCGCCACGGCCAGAAAGCCGTCCTTCGCAAAGCCGCCGGCCACGGACCGGATATGGGCGTTGACTCCGAAGATCTCCTGGATGACGACCAGCGCCGCCGCCGGTTCACCCTCCGGCAAGGCCACATACGCGCTCAGCTCTTGCCCGTCCGGCGCGCGCAGCTTCACATACTCGCTCATCGCCCACCCCGCTGCTACCAGTATCATCCCTGGGGCGGGCGGCTTCAACCGGCAGGCGTCGCTGAATTCCGAATCCTAGCGGTAGAAGCTCGAGGAGCCGGCTTCAGTTCACGTGCGGCGGAAGCATCAGCGGCTTGCGCGGGCCCAGTTCCTCGCGCACCAGCGTGAGGCCCAGAATGCAGCGCTCGAAACGGTCGGAAAGGCGCGCGAACAGCGGGGCCTCCTGCTCATATTCGAAAAGATTGAACTGGCTGACGATGAAATAGCTCTCTTTTCCGGCCTGGATGAGCTCTTCGAGGCTGGGATAATGGCGGCGCAAACGGCGATTCGAGCCGGTGGCTTCCGGATACATGCCGGCCACGAACAGCGCATAGTCGCCGATGTGCTTGCGCAAAGCCCGCTCCGCATCGAAGGAGGGCGCGGTGCCGTGAATCGGGTCCGATGCGTTCAGCATCTCCTCCAGCTCCGCAATCGGACGGCCCATCTCGTCGCGAACCCGGTAGAGATTGTCGGCCTCGGAGAACTCGCAGAGCAGACGCGCCACATAGCCGGTCACGTCGGGATCGTTCAGTCCCAGCTTGCCTTCGTAGCTGTTGCGGACCGCCTGTTGGAAGAAAGGTTCGAGCGGATGACTCTGAGCTTGCATATACGCCTCCCGTGGCTGTGCGCGAGCAATCAGCCGTTTCTTATAAAGCTTCGGCTGCCCACCCGTGCGCGCGTGCCTCAAGAAGTGCAGCCGCTGCCTATTTAAGATGCTGTAACACTGAATGTATCGGAATTAATCTGACTATCAATAGGCAATCCCCAATTTTGTTGGCAGAGTGGCCTATTGATTGCAAACATCTAACACAAAAGAGGCAACCCGGATGGGCTGCCTCTTTCGATGGTGGCCTGGATTTGGAACTGCGCCGGGGTCGGATCAAACCGCCGCGGGCGTGCGCGACTCGAGAGCCGCCAGCCGCGCGGCCAGCAGCCCTTCCAGCTTTTCGAGGGCCGCGGAGAAGCCCTCAATGCCTTCCTTCAGTTTGTCGGTGGCCATGCGGTCTTCCTTGTGCATCTTTTCAAACATGGCTTTATCCATCGCGATCCTCTCGATGGGAAGACTCTTGGCAGCCTGAGGATCGAGCTTGCGCGGCAGATCGCCCTCGGTTTTTTCGAGTTCCGCCAACAGCGCCGGCGAGATGGTGAGCAGGTCGCAGCCGGCCAGCTCGGTGATTTCGCCGATATTGCGGAAGCTCGCGCCCATTACCACGGTCTTGTAGCCAAACCTCTTGAAGTAGTTGTAGACCCTGGTCACCGACTGCACGCCGGGATCGTCGGCGCCGTGGAAGTCCTTGCCGGTATCTTTCTTGTACCAGTCCAGGATGCGGCCCACGAAGGGAGAAATCAGCGTAACGCCTGCATCGGCGGCCGCAATGGCCTGGTGCAGCCCGAAGAGCAGAGTAAGGTTGCAGTGAATGCCTTCCTTCTCCAGCACTTCGGCGGCGCGAATTCCTTCCCACGTGGAGGCGATCTTGATCAGCACGTGGTCGCGGCCGATGCCCGCCTGGTCGTATTGACCGATAATCTTGCGTGCCTGCGCGATGGTGGCCGGGGTGTCGTAAGAAAGGCGCGCGTCCACTTCAGTGGAAACGCGGCCGGGAACAATGGCCAGAATCTTCTTGCCGAAGGCTATGGCCAGCCGCTGGAAGGCCAGATTGGCCACCGACTGATCGCCGGCCCCGTCGCCCAGCTCCTTGCGCGCCTCCATCAGCACGCCGTCCACAATGGGCTGATATTGCGGCATTTGCGCCGCCGCGGTGATCAGCGACGGGTTGGTCGTCGCATCCTGCGGGCGAAACTCTTCCATGGCTTGGATGTCTCCGGTATCGGCGACCACCACGGTGAACTTGCGCAACTGCTCGAGAAGATTTTGCGGCATGATCCCTCCTGGGGGATGAAAAGTCGGCATCGAGCGCCTTACGGCAACAGTGTACCCCTTCTTAGGATGCGGCGTGTAAATGCAGGTTGCGGCCTTTGGGGGCTATGCGCTCAATCCGCTTCCACCGTATTGGCCAGTACGCCCAGGCCGGCCATGCTTACCTCTACGCGGTCGCCGGGAGCAAGCGGCCCCACCCCGGAGGGCGTGCCGGTGAGGATCAGGTCGCCGGGTTCGAGCGTGAACGCGGCGGTAATGGCGCTGAGAAGCTCGGGAACCGAAAAGATGAAATCGAAGGTGGAGGCGCGCTGCCGCACCTCGCCGTTGAGACGCGTTTCGATGCTGGGGCCGGCATCGAGATCGAGTTCGTCGCTCACCACCGGGCCGACCGGGCAAAAAGTATCGAATCCCTTGGCGCGTGTCCACTGTACGTCCCTCTTCTGCAGGTCGCGCGCCGAGATGTCGTTGGCCAGGGTGAAGCCGCGCACCACCTCGCGCCAGTTCACATCCGGCTCCACATTGCGAACGCGGCGGGCAATCACCAGCGCCAGCTCGCCTTCGAAGTCGACGCGGGCTGAGATTGCCGGAAGCCGGACCGCTTTGCCGGGAGCGAGCAGCGAGGAGGGCGGTTTGAAGAAGAGCAGCGGTTCAGCCGGCATTTCGTTGCCCAGCTCGCGTACGTGTTCGCGATAGTTGCGGCCTACGCAGACGATCTTCGAGGGCGTGACCGGCGGCAGCAGTTCGGCCGCGCTCAGAGGCATGGGCTCGAAGTCGAAATTCACAATCTCACCCTGTTCGAGCCCCAGCCGGTACACCAGGTCCTCAGCGGGCGTCGGCGCCGGACCCAGAATCCAGAACTCGCCGCCGAGGTTCTCCACGGCGCCGTAGTGAACCTGGTTGTTCAGCAGAAATCGGCAATACTTCATGACCTTCCTTTGCCGGTGGGGTGGAGAGGATGAGCCGCGGATTCGCTACCGCAGCAGGGCAGCGAAACCGGCCTGTTCGAAATGTCTATCGTAGGTGAGGGCCGCGTCAATCCCGAATTGCCGCATGAGAAGAAAGCTCGAACAGTCCGTCAGGCTCCAACTTTTGTCGGCTCTCTCACGATACAGCTTCAGCGCCTCCGTGAAGAACTCTCCTGTGTACGGCGCCACAATCACACTTTCATTCATCTTCAGAGCAGTAACGGCGCTTGCAGCGGCGGCGCGGAGGTGAGGTCCGCGTTCCGCGAAGCTGTTCAAGAGTTCAGTCAGGATCCAATCGCTCGTGACGACGCCAGTACCCGTCAGTTTTTCCGAAACTTCTTTTGCGCGTCCGTGCAATTTGTCGCGCGGGTTGAGCAACGCTATCCAGTAGCCGGTGTCCACGAAGACGCGCGTCATTCGGAGGCTTTCGGCGATCCGTAAAGATAATGATCCACATTGCTCGAGAGATCGGGAGGAAGCCTCGACCATTCTTCCTCAGGCACTTCGAGGCCGAGACGGACGATCGTTTTCCAAACCGAATTAGCATCGGGAATGGAAGAGGCCGGCGACGAGGCATCCCGTGCCTCAAGCAGATCGAGGCCCTCCTGAATCACTTCGGCGGGCGAACCGTAACGTCCGCTCTGGACCTTGGCCACGATTCGATGCTCCAACTCCGCGTTGATTTGAATATCCATCATGCACCTCGCGTTCGCCGACGGTTCCGCTCTGCGTAGCAAGAATTTTATCAAAATTGCGACGCTGCCTTTACGGCCCGGGCACCGTCTCCTGCGCTTCGGCCGAGCGGGCGCTTTCCAGGCCCTCCTGATCAATGGCGGTAACGGCGTAAAAATAAGTCCGGCCCGGCTGCACGCCGGGATCATGATAGCCCGGGCCGACGACCGGCTGCGCGGGCGAGATGCGCTGCCAGGGGCTGTTGTCTTCGCGCCTGTAGACGATGTAGCCGGCGAGATCGGCCTCGGTGTTGGGTTGCCAGCTCAGGTCGATTGCCGCTGCGCCGGCGGTGTCGCCTGCGGTTGCCACCGCAGCCAGCCCTTTGGGCGCGTCGGGCGGAAAGATGTTCGTGGCGTCAATGCGTACCGGCGGGGAAAACGGTCCGGCCAGCTCCAGCTTTTGCCCGTCCAGAGTCACCTCGGCCACGCCCTGAGCGCGATACGCGTAGCTCTCGCCGAAACGGATGTCCTTGTCGAGCGCGCGGCCTTGCTGCGTACCCTCCCGCACCAGCAGGGTCTGCATCACCGGCTCAGGAGGCGGCGCGAGCGGACTTTGCTCTGTTCTTGCCTGGGGCTTGGAGGGCGGGGTCAGCAGCTTCCGCTCCAGCCGGATCGCCGGCGGCGGCGCTTCGGCCGTGCCAGGCGTCCAGCGCAGCAGCACCCCGTCCTTGCTCATTTCAGCGCTCAGTCCGGTCACTGCGGCGGGCGCTTCGCCGGCCAGCGCATCGGCGTCATTCGAGAGTCCCGCCGAGCGGCCCTTGCGATTTTCGAGCTCGACAAAATAGGTGAGCAATCGCGGCGCGCCCGACGCCTGCGCGGCCGGCAGCGTCTCGGTAAATGCAGCGTCGGCTCCCGGCGCAAACGCGAGCATTGCCACCGTCAAACACGCGCCGCCAGCCTTCTCCCTGCGGCATACGCGCGCCTGCACATTATCTTTCAGCAGCAGTTTGTCGGTGTTTCGCTTGGGCATGGTCCAGGTCAGCGCAACCTGATTGCCGGCGCGCGTGGCGGAGAGATCGGTGACTCGGTCGGGCAGGTTGAGAGATGGCGGCTGCGGAGCTCCGGGCATTCCGCAACCGCTGAGGACCAGCCCGCCGCCAAGCGCGGCAGCGGTGAAGGCCGCGCGCGCGGCCCAGACCCATGGTCGCACTCGTCTCATTGCCTACAGTCTACTGGAGCCGCTGCGCGTGGGCAGCCGAAGCACGAAGGGAAGAATCACTATTCCTCCCGCAGAGCCTGCATGGGATTGAGCCGCGACGCCCGCGCGGCCGGCAGCCAGACGGCGCAGAGCGCCACTGCCGACAGGATGAGCGGCACGGCGACAAACGCCGCTGGGTCCCACGTTTTTACACCGAACAGGAAACTGGCGATAAGCCGCGTAAATCCGAAAGCCGCGCCGACGCCGATCGCCACACCAACCAGCGCCATCCTCATGCCCTGCCAGACCACCAGTTTGCGAATGGCGCCGCGGTCCGCGCCAAGCGCCATGCGAATGCCCATCTCCTGGGTGCGCTGCTCCACCGAATAGGCCATCAGCGCGTAAATACCGATGGCCGCCAGCGCCAGGGCGATGGCGCCGAAGATGGTGAACAGCAGCATTTTAAAGCTCTGCCGCGACGTGGAGCCTGCGACGATCTCGTCCATCGTTCTCACATGCGCCACCGGAAAACCTCCGCTGGCCTGGCGCAACTGCTCGATAATTTGCGCGGCCAGGCGGTGCGGGTCGCCGTGCGTGCGCACCGCCCAGATCATCGGCAGAATGCGATTGTTCAGCGCCGTCAATCCGTCGGTCACCTGCGCCTCGGGAAGGATCATCATGCGCCCCGGATCGCGATTGAGCCCGCCGTCATGTGTGTCGCCCACCACGCCCACGATCAGCCGCGCGGGCTCCTCGAATTCCGGGCCCACACCTTTGCCGATGACGATCTGCTGTCCGACGGGATCCTGGTTGGCGAAGTAAGACTTCGCCAGGGCCTGGTTAATCAGCACCACCGGAGTGGCGCCGCCTTCGTCATGGTCGTTGAAGTCGCGCCCGCGCACAATGGGAATTTTGAAGACGCCGAAGTAGCCCGGCGAAACGCTCATCCATCCGGCGCCGGGGGTGTCGCGCTGATTGGTTACCGGCTTTCCCACAATGGTGAAGGGCAGGCCGAACTGGCCCTCGATCGGCAGGCAGCAGGTCAGGGCCGAACCTTCCACGCCCGGTATGGCATTCAGCCGCTCGCGGGCATCGCGGATCAATTGCGCAACGGCTGCGGTCTTCGCATAGCGGTCGCCGGTGAGAGACATCTCCAGGGTGAGCACGTTGTGCGCGTCAAATCCGGGATCGACGCCGCGCAGCGCGATGAAGGTGCGGATGAGCAGCGCCGCGCCCACCAGCAGCACCAGCGCCAGTGAAACCTCGCTGATGACCAAGAGCGATCGCGCCTTGCCCTGGCGGAAGCCGGTGCCCGCGCGGCTGCTGCTCTCCTTGAGCGATGAGTTGAGGTCGGCGCGCGAGGCGCTGAGCGCTGGAAACAGACCGAAGAGAATCCCGGTGAGCATGGAAACGGCGAGCGTGAAGCCGAGCACGCGCCAATCCACTCCCACGGCTGCACCGTTCTCGCCGATGCGCGGCAGCCCCGCGGGACTTACCGCCAACAGCGCCCGCACGCCTGCAAAGCCAAGCGCCAGGCCAAGCGCGCCGCCGGCGACCGACAGCAGAACGCTCTCGGTAAGCAGTTGGCGCACGATGCGGGCGCGGCCTGCGCCCAGGGCCGCGCGGATGGCAAACTCGCGCCTGCGGCCGGTGGCCCGTACCAGCAGCAGGTTGGCCACATTGGCGCAGGCGATGAGCAACACCAGGCTCACCGCTCCCAGCAGCACCAGCAGCGACGAGCGCACATCGCGTACGATCGAGTCGCGCAGCGGCGCCACGGCGAATCCCTGCTGACGATTCGCCATCGGAAACGCGCGCAGGTATTCGGCCGCCGCCAGTTTCATCTGCGCGTTGGCCTGGGCAAGCGTGACGCCGGGCCGCAACATGGCCGCGGCGAGAAAGAAGTGGCCCTGGTTGGTGCTGTTGGGCTCAAACTGAAAGGGCAGCCAGATGTCGGCTTCGGGATCGGAACGAAAATCCCTGCCGGTTACGCCGACAATCGTGTAGGCCTCATTTCCGAGCGAGAGAGCCTTGCCGGCGATGTTCTTGTCGCCGCCAAACTTGCGCTGCCACAGGCCGTAGCTCAACACCACCACCTTGCCGCCGTTGGGCGAGTCCTCCTGCGGGGTAAAGGTGCGGCCCAACACAATGGGAACGCCGAACAGGCGGAAGTACCCCTCCGTCACGTGCAGGCCATGCACCTGTTCCGGCCGGTCGCCCGTAATATTGAAGCCCGGACCCATAAAATCGAATGCGGCCACTTCTTTGAACACGCTGGTTTGCCGTTGCCAAACTTGAAATTTGGGGATGGAGGCGCCGGCGCTCTCGCCACCCGGCCCGGTGAGCATGAATTCGACAATGCGGTCCGCGTCGGGATAGGCGAGCGGCTTCAGCAGCACCGTATTCACCACGCTGAAGATCGCGGTGTTGGCTCCAATGCCCAGCGCCAGCGCGGAGACCGCGGCGATGGTGAAGGCGGGGCTCTTCCAGAACAGGTGCAGCGCGTGCTTCACGTCATTCCAGAGATCGCCCATTGGCCGCTCCGTTTTTCCCGCGCTTGTTGTGGCTGGTTGAATCCGGCACTGAACCCAAATGCTACAACTCTGACGCACGGTGCGCGAAAAGGCATTTCCAAGCGTGCCGCCCATGCTGTAAAAAGAACATTCGCCTGGTTTGGGGAAAGGACGCTTGCCCCGGTGCTAATCTTCGCCGCAATTCTTGCCATCTTTGTGTACGGAATGATCGCCGCCATGCTGGGCACCATTCTGCCCGACCTGTCGGACCGTTTCAACCTTACCCCGGCTCAGAACGGGTCGATTGCGTTTGCGCAGGCGCTGGGCCTGATGATCGCATCGGTTGGAGTGGGCCCGCTGCTCGACACCGAAGGCGATAAAGCCGGACTGATCCTGGGCCTGGCGCTCATCGTTCTGGCGCTGTTCCGGCTGCCCTGGGCAAAGAGCTTTGCCGGCATTGCGATTCTGCTGTTTCTGCTGGGTGTGGGCGGAGGCATTGTGGTCACCGGCGCCAACGCGCTGGTAAGCGGCGTCAGCGAGGCGCATCGGGCCTCGGCCCTCAACCTCGTCAACCTCTTTTTCGGTCTCGGCGGACTGGCTACTCCGTTTATCTCCGCCAATCTTTTCAAGCGCAACTGGGTCCGGCTCTGCTACACGGTGGCCTCGCTCACCGTTCTTGCCCTGGTTGTGCAAACGGTTACGCGAATGCCTGCGCCGGCAGGGGCTTCGGGCTTTGTTCTCTCCCAGGCTGCGCCCGTTCTCGGCCGCCCGCTGCTCTTTCTGCTGGGGCTCTTCCTTTTTCTTTACGTTTCCTGCGAAGTGGGCGTGTGGAACTGGCTGCCGCGCCATCTCATCGCCCAGGGCATTCCCGAGGCGCGCGCGCTCAACATCCTTTCGCTCGGATTCGCGCTCGGCCTGCTCGTCGGCCGCATCGGCGTCTCGCCCATTCTCATCCGCGTGCAGGCCGTCCAGGTCACGCTGGCCGCGTCGGTCGCCATGGCGGTTACCACGTTCCTCATGCTGCGCACCGCCAAGCCCGCGGCCGCCGCAGTACTGGTCTTCATCGCCGGACTCTCGATGGCCCCGGTCTTTCCCACCGCTCTGGCCATCACCGGCGCAGCCTTTCCGCGCATGACGGGCACGGCGATCGGCTTTGTGATTACCTGCGGCTGGGCCGGCCTCGCGGTCAGCTCCAGGATCATCGGCGCGATTGCCGGCGGCGACCCGCGGCGGCTCAAGAAGGCGCTGCTGCTGATCCCGGCTTCGGCGGTGCTGATGGTGGGATTGAATCTGGCAATCGGCGCGGCGCTCCGGTAAGAAATGCCTCGATTCGGACTGGCGCAGTTTTTTAGCTGTGCCTTTGGGCCTCTCTCCCGCGGGCACAGCCAGCAGAGTACATCTAATGGAGCGTCAGGACTTGCTTTAGATAGTGTTTAGTCGAACATCCCGGCTGCGCGCGGGCACGATAACCCGCGCGGGATATTGAATAGTGGAAATTTGCCACACTTCGTTTCAATGGCCGGGGTGGAATTCCTGACAGTTGTTAAGATGCAACCTAAAGCGCTTGCGGCTGGTTTACCGGAGAGCGTGCAGGGCGAGGCCGATCAATTTCGACTTCGAGGCAGGGATGTCCCTCCAATGAATTCGCCTGCGTTTTTTGAGAATGCGCAGAGAGGCTTTGATCCGGTCACAAAGGATCGCATTGAAGCAGCGATGCCACGCACCCGCGGCAGACAATCACTCCGCGTGCTAAATTATTTTGACGTTCGGGTTATAACTTCCGCAGCCGCTCGCATGCCTGGTCCAGTTCGGCGTCCTGCTTCGCGAAGCAGAAGCGGAGCAGGTCCTCGCCGCGGCCGGGACGGAAGAAGGCTGAACCAGCCACGGCGGCTACTCCGGTTTGGGCAAGCAGGGATCGCGCCTTTTGCGCGGCGGTCTTGCCGGGCAGGTGCGTGGCGCGGGCCAGGATGTAGTAGGCGCCGGGTGGCACGGCGGGCTCCATGCCCGCGGCTTCAAGGGCGCTGAGCATGCGGCCGCGCTTGGACTGGTGGTCGGCGGCAATCTGCGCGTAAAACCCGGGCGGAAGTTGTTCGAGTCCGGCGGCCGCGGCCACCTGGAAGGGCGACGGCGCGCAAACGTAAGTTAGGTCGTGGAAGTGGGCCATGGCCGGCATCCAGCGCGCGTCCGCTACCGCGTAGCCCACGCGCCAGCCGGTGATCGAAAATGTCTTGCTGAATCCTGAAATCACGATGGTCCGCTCCCTCATGCCGGGCAGGGTAGCAGGGCAGATGTGGCGCGCGCCGTCGTACACGAAGTACTCGTAAATCTCATCCGTCAGCAGGAAAAGGTCGTGCTCGAGCACAAGCTGGGCTACGGCTTCGAGTTCCGGGAGGGTGAAGATTTTTCCACTGGGGTTGGCAGGCGTGTTGAGCAGAATGGCGCGGGTGCGCGGGGTGACGGCGGCGCGCATCGCGTCCACGTCGAGCTGCCAGTCCGGCTCGGCCAGCGCAACGATGACTGGATTGACGCGCAGCGACTTGAGCGTGTTGACGTGGTAGCCGTAGAAGGGCTCGAAGATGAGCACCTCGTCTCCCGGATTCAAGAGCGCCATGGCTGCGGCGTGATAGCCGGCGGTGGCGCCGGAAGCGACCATCACTTCGCGCTCCGGGTCGTAGCGGAGGCCGTAATCGCGAAGCTGTTTTTGGGCGATGGCTTCGCGGAGGCGGGCGATGCCGTCACAGCGGGTGTAGATGTTCTCACCCGTGCGGATGGCCTGGATGGCCGCGGCCTCAATCAGCGGGGGTACCGGCGTGTCGCAAACGCCCTGGGCGAGGTTGATGCCGCCGATGCGGTCGCATTCGGTGGTCATGGCTCGGATTTCGGATTGGAAGGTATCCGGGGCAAGATGACTGAGCGTGAGTCGTGAGGCGGCCGGGGTGGTGGAGGCGTCGGCTAACGTGTTGGGCACGGGGAAGATCCTTCGCCCTTTATTTTACATTCCGGCGTGAATTCCAGGCGGCAAACCAGTGAGCCAGCTCACCGGAGGGTCGAGGTAAGGCATAGTATCGTGCTGGCAGAGGCAGACCGGATGCACGAGCTTTCCATTGCCGCCAGCATTGTGGAGGCGGTCACGGAGTCGGTGGCCGCCTACCCCGGCGCGCGGGTAAAGGAAGTGCGGCTGCGGGTGGGCGTACTGGCGGCGGTGATTGAGGATTCGCTCCGGTTTTGCTGGGAAATCGCGACGGAAGGCACGCCCCTTGCGGGTTCGGCGCTGGCAGTGAAGTTGCTGCCGGTGGTGGTGCGCTGCGGGCCGTGCGGGCAGGACGCTGAGATCGAAGGCATGTACGGCTTCCGTTGCCCCCACTGCGGCGAGCCGGCCGGCGACCTGCGCCAGGGGCGCGAGCTGGAGATCGAGTCGATCGAGATCGAAGAGCCGGACGCCGGGCCAAGCGCGCTTCCGGACGGGTTGAAGGAGCGCGTATGACCACGCGGATTGTGGAGCTGCGGCGGGGCATCTTGAAGAAAAACGATGAGTTGGCTGCGGGACTGCGGGAACGGTACCAGGCCGCCGGGGTGCTGGTGCTGAACCTGGTGTCGAGCCCGGGGACGGGTAAGACGGCGTTTCTCGAGTTCACCCTGCGGGAATTGCTGGCGGGCGGCGTCCGCGCCGCAGCCCTGGTGGGCGATCTCGAAACCGACAACGATGCCCGGCGGCTGGCCGCGAGCGGCGCTCCGGTGCGGCAGATCAATACCCATGGAATTTGTCATCTGGACGCGGAAATGGTGGGCAAGCATCTGGACAGTTGGGAAGGTCTGGCCGGCCGGGATGGTGTCCCGCTTGCCGGGCTCGATTATCTGTTCATTGAGAACGTGGGCAACCTGGTGTGCCCGGCAAGCTACGACCTGGGCGAGCGGATTCGCGTAGCCATGCTCAGCGTGACCGAAGGCGAAGACAAGCCGCTCAAATATCCCACGCTGTTCAACTCCGCCGACGCAGCGGTGATTACCAAGATCGATATCGCGGAGCCGTGCGCGTTCGACCGCGCGCTGGCGCTCAGGAACATCAACGAAATCCGGCCGGGGATTCGGGTGTTTGAGACCTCGGCGAAGACCGGTGCGGGGATGGAAAAGTGGCTCGCATTTCTGGCCAGTCAGCGAGTCGGCGAGTCAGCGGATTAGCAGGCATTTCGACTTGTACCACGGGCCAGGCTATACGTACGGGTCCGAACGCATCGCCATTTGGCGCTTGTCTACGAAGAAATGGGCGGTTACGACCCCGAAAAGAAATCCGGCAATGTGGGCAAGGTAGGCCACGCCTCCGGTTTGGACATTGGCGACCACGCCATAATCGAAAACCTGGATGAGGAACCAGAAGCCAATGAGAAGAGCGGCGGGGATAAAAGTGACGCGGAAGAAGATGAAGAGGAAGAGTACGGTGCGGATGCGGTCGCGGGGATAAGTGATGAGGAATGCGCCCATCACTGCGGCGATAGCGCCGCTGGCTCCCAGGCTCGGGATGCGGGAAAGCGGGTCGCCGAGAACCTGCGCCATCATGGCCACAAGCCCGCCGGCGAGATAAAAGAAGAGATAGGCGAAATGGCCCATCGCATCCTCGATGGCCGGGCCAAAGGCCCAAAGGAAGATCATGTTGCCGATGATGTGCATCCAGCTGGCGTGCATGAACATGGAGGTGAGCAGCGTGATGGCGTGATGGCCGTGCGTGATGCGGATGGGAATCGCGGACCAGGCGCGCACAAAGGCATTGCCGCCGGCCAGTTCCTGAAAGAAGACGAAGACGTTGACGGCGATGATCAGCAGGGTGACGACAGCTGCCCCGCGCGGCCGGCGCGACGCGTCGCCGAGAGGGATGAGGCCTCCCATTACATCCCGCCCTTGCCCAGCAGGATACCGATGCCGTAGGTCACTGCGCCCTCAAGCGCGCCGACCACCGTCATCTCCAGGCCGGAGGCCCACCAGGAGCGGACGGTGATAAGGCTCTTGGCGGCGCCGACGGCGAAATGCGCGGCCAGCGAGACGATGGCCGCCGCGATGACCGCATCGATGCCCTGCATAAAGAAGAACGGGACGACAGGGATGATGGCGCCGACGGCCGTCGAAAGCGCGCCGGAGCTGGCCGAGACGATGGGATTCGAGAGCGCTTCTTCAGAGGAGCCGAGCCGCTCGCTTGAAAGCGCGCGCAGCAGTTGCTCGGGATCGCTGGCGATGTGGTTCACCATGTGCAGCGCGTCTTCCTCGGGCAGCCCCTTCACCTGGTAGTAGAGCGAGAGCAGCTCGCGGGCTTCGGGTCCGTTCATCGCGATGGCCTCGCGCTCGCGGCCTACTTCGGCGTGGTAAATCTCGCGCTCGCTCTTGGCAGCCAGGTACGCGCCCGAACCCATGGAGAGCGCCGAGGCGATCATGCCCGAAAGCCCTGCCAGCAGCACATAGTGGCTGGTCTGGGCGGGGTCGCCCAGCGTGGCGCCGGAGACGCCGGAGACGATGCCGAAGATGGCGCCCAGGCCGTCGTTAACGCCGTATATGGCGTCGCCGATCCATGCGCCGGGCTGCTTGCGTCCCTGGTCGCGCTTGGCCAGCAGTTCGGCCAATACCGCTTTGGGATCGATCTTGGGCGTGCCGGCTGGGGCGGAGTAGTGGCCGCGCAGCAGCGAACCGAGCTCGCGGTAATGCTCCTTTTCGTCTTCGATAACATGATCGAGAATGGCGAGGGAGCCCTCGTCGCCCAGCGCCTTGAGCTGCTCGCCGTAGTTGGCGATGTGGCGGCTCTCCTCGATCTCGAGACGGCGCAACGCCATGCGAATGCCGCCCGCGCGATTGGCCAGCGAATCGGCCTCGCCGCCGGGGCTTCCCGAATAGACCAGCTCCGGGCCGCCCAGCTCCCGGATGCGCTCTGCCCACAAGGCCGCGTGCTCCAGCTCCGCCTGGGCCAGGTGGCGCAGCACCTGCGCGCGCACCGGCTCAGTGTCGCGGTCGGCCAGAGCCTGGTAGGTGTGGTAGCCCTCCATCTCCGCCAGCCAGTTGCCCTCGAGAGCAGCCAGAATCTTTTGCACCCTTGCGCTGGTCGGCGTTGCAATGGGCATCTCGGGTTTCCTCGCTTTCCCATGAGCATAGCGGAAACTGCCGCGAGGGGGTAGAGCCGGGTGATTGCTGAAGAGCTCGCACCAGAGGGAGGCGGGGGGTTCAACCCCCGCATCGAGCCGGCAAAACGAACGTGGGCTGGTAGGAATGGGTCTTAACCCATCCATTTATCCCCGGAGGGGCGCTCTTTGCGTAGTTCGCCTGAATTCCCGCCTTTTTCAGCAAGCTGTGAAGCCGTTCCCCGGCACAAGAACCCAATCGCCGGAGGCTGTTGAGCGCGCGGAGATACTATCCACCGGGAGGGTCTGACGTATAGTGTTGTGTGCAGCAAGAAGGCCGGTTTTTCGCGAATGATAACGATAAACCAGCGTGCGAACGACGCCCGTTGCCTTCAATGAAATTTCGTGATTCAAGTTCAGGAGAAACGGCCCGCTCACGGGCAGAAGCGAATTTAAAGAAACGGGGAAGCAGGTTCTATGGCAACAGAAATCAAACCGTCAGGATCGGGGCATTCCGGCGCGCTCACGTCGCCCGGATACCTCATGCCGTTCATCACCGTCACCGCATTGTTTTTCGTCTTCGGATTTATCACCAATCTGAACATGGCGCTGGTGCCACACCTGCGTTCCATCTTCGATTTGCCCTATGCCTGGGCGATGCTGGCCGAGTCGGCGTTTTTCCTGGCCTATTTTGTGTTCTCCTCGCCCAGCTCCAAGCTCATCGAGATGATCGGCTACAAGCGCACCATGGTGGTCTCGCTGTTCATCCAGGTGGTCGGCTGCCTGTTGTTCGTTCCCGCCGCCCGGCTGGTCAGTTTTCCATTGTTTTTGACGGCGGTCTTTGTGGTGGGCGCGGGCATCACCGCGCTGCAGACTTCGGCCAATCCTTACGTGGCGATTCTGGGGCCGGAGGACAGTGCGCCTGTGCGGCTCACGCTGGCGCAGGCGCTGAATTCGCTGGGCGGCAGCCTGGCGCCGCTGGTGGCGGGGGCTTTCATCCTTGCCGATCCCAACAAGGTTGAGACCCAGGCCGCGATTGCCAACACCGTGCGCGGGCCGTATATTGCGATTGCCGCGGCGCTGCTGATTCTTGGCCTGGCCGTTGCCTTCTCACATTTGCCGCCGGTCACAACCACGCAGGAATTCCGGCCGGGCAAGGAGGGCGATGCGCTGCTGAGCCGCAGCATTTGGAGCTACCGGCACACGGTGCTGGGCGCGGTAGGCATCTTCTTTTATGTGGGCGTGGAGGTGGGCCTGGCTTCGATCGCCGTGAACTACTTCAAGCAGCAGGGAATGAGCTCGCTCAAAACGGCGTCGTTCCTGGTCTCGCTCTACTGGTTCGGCGCGCTGATCGGGCGGCTGCTCGGCTCCTGGATCCTGACCAGGGTGAAATCCGGCAAGCTGCTCGGCATCTTCGGATTCGCCGCGACCGCGCTGATTGCGGTGTCGATGTTCACCTCGGGAAACGTGGCGATATGGACCCTGGTGTTGTGCGGCTTCTTCAACTCCATCATGTTTCCGAACGTGTTTGCGCTGGGCATCGCCGGGCTCGGCCCAATGACCAGCAAGGGCTCGGGGCTGATCATGACCGCGATCGTCGGCGGAGCCGTGATTCCGTATCTCCTGGGCGCGGCAGCGGATCGATGGGGCATTCAACATGCATTCGTGATCCCCATGTTCTGCTACCTCTATATCGCCTATTACGGTCTGTCGGGATCGAAGCCGGCGCGGACGGTGGCGTAGAAGCAGCTGCCAGCCGGGTGCCCCAGGTCTCGCTTCTGAGACCTGGGACGCCGCGGTACTCAACCGCAATGCGGCAAATCAAAAAGTCTTACACTTAGCTGCATGAAGCGCAAGACCAAGCCGCGCAATCGGAATCTGCTGATCGTCATTCTGGCGGCCGTGGCTGTGCTGGTTCTGTTGCTGCGCATGGCCGTCTTCGTCGCGGGACACGGACGGCATCGATATTAAGGTTTCGCAGGCGCGCCCCGTTTCGCCGCCTGCCAGGCCTTCCCGAATTTCCAGTGAATATAGACCGAGTGGTTGAGGTGCTGCAGCAGCCCCTCACGGCCGTCGAGAAATCCGAGGCGGAAGACGTAGTTATACATAAAAGTCGCGGCCGGGTTCACGAGCGCATTCCATAGAAACGCGAACAGCGAGCGGCTGCTGCGGCCCGCGTTCACCAGCATCTCCGCGCTGGCCGTGCTATAGCGGTTCATGTGCTCGATGTACTCCTCGAGCGTGGGATAGCAATGGTGAATCAAATGTCCTTTGAGCAGGCCGGCGGGACACTCGGCCTTCAGCGTCTCGTGCACGGGTCGGTCCTCAAAACGAGCGACGCCTCGACGAAAGAGGCGCAGCTTGCAGTCGGGCCAGTACCCGCCGTGGCGCAGCGGGCGGCCCAGAAAATGATTGAGGCGCGGCATCCGGTAGGCGCTGAACGGAGGGCTGCCGGCCAGCAGCGCTTCGATCTCGCTAGCCAGCTCCGCGCTCACCTCTTCGTCGGCGTCGAGCGACAAAACCCAATCGCCGGTGGCGTGCGCGAGGGCGGAGTTCTTTTGCCGCGCGAAGCCCTTCCATGGCTCCTCGACAAGGCGCGCGCCGGTCTTCTCCACAATCTCAACCGTGGCATCGGTCGAGCCGGAGTCGACGACGACGATTTCGCTGGCAAAACGCACGCTCGAGAGTGTGCGCGGAAGGTTCGCCGCCTCGTTCAGCGTCACGATCGCCACGGAAAGGGTTTGAGGCATCGAGGAAAGAATAACCCGGCAGAGCGGCGGCTCACACAACTGCTGCTTCAACCTCCGCCCATTCCTCCGCGCTCAGATTCAGTTGGGCGGCGGCCACGTTCTCTTCGAGGTGCGCGATCTTCGAGGTGCCGGGTATAGGCAGCATCACCGGCGAACGCTGCAACAGCCAGGCCAGCGAGAGCTGCGAAACAGAGCCGCCATGGCGGGCGGCTACGGCGGCGAGCAATGCGGCCCAGGAGTGGTCCGGCTTCAGCAGCTTGCCGCCGGCGATGGGATACCAGGGCAGAAAGCCGATGCCCCGCCGCTCGCAATACTTCAGCGTCTCTTCGTGGCGCCGGTCGGCCAGGCTGTAGCGGTTCTGGATGGTCACGATGGGAACCATCTTTTCGGCATCCTCGATCTCGGGCGGGGTGACTTCGCTGAGGCCGATGTGGCGGATCTTTCCCTGCTCCTGCATGCGCTTGAGCGCGCCGAGAGACTCTTCGAGCGGCGTGCGCGGATCGATGCGATGCAACTGGTAGAGGTCGATGCGCTCCAGCTTGAGGCGGCGCAGGCTCATTTCGACACATTGAATCAGATAGCCGGCCCGGCCCACGTACTCGGTCTTCGCGGGGCCCTGGCGCGTGATGCCGCCCTTGGTGGCGATGACCACGCCGTCCGGGTAAGGCGCCAGCGCCTCGCCGATAAGCCGCTCGGCGATCTCCGGACCGTAGGCGTCCGCGGTGTCGATCAGCGTCACGCCCAGCTCCACGGCGCGGAGCAATACGCGGCGCATTGCGGCCGCATCGGCAGGCTCGCCCCACGCGCCCTCGCCCACCAGGCGCATGGTTCCGTAGCCCAGCCGGTATACCGGCAGGTCGCCGCCGATCTTATACGTGCCGCCGGCTGAGGCAGAAGGAGGGTTCGGGTTCATAATGCTCCCCCTGCATCATACCTGTTTGCTTTTGCCGGGGATTACTGCGGCACTCCGTCGTTTACAGCGTCGGCAACCATGCGCAGCGTGCCCGAATCGTTGAACAGCAGTCCATCGAAGCGGTACGTGCCGCCTGCGGCGAGCGGCGTGGAGTTGAGCATCGACGCGCTCGAATCCACGTACACATAAACTGTATTCGCGTTGGGCAAGAGCGTGCTGGCGGCAACGCCCAGCGGGCTGTTCATCTGCACAATCAGGTCGTAAGGAGCCAGTTGTGCCGTGTAGACCGTGTAATCGCCGCTGGTCGATTCGCCCGTCACCGCTGCATCGATGGTCTGCGGCATAAGCATCACGCTGGTCGGCTGCGTCCAGGTTCCACCGAATTCGGCGATGGTGGTTGAACCCGTTGCGGCCGTCTGGCCGGCCGCGAGCGATGAGCCGCTGAAGTTGGCCTTGAAAGGCAAGCTGCTCAGGTCCTCGAAACGCGCCGAAGTCAGAAAGCTCGTCGCCCCGCCAAACTCGTAGCCGTAACCCATCCCGACCGGAAAAGCGGTCAGGATGTTTCCCTGCTGTTCGGTTGCGTCGGTCGCCAGGTAGTTGTACGCGGGATCGAGCTCCACCAGTTGGCCTGCGTCGATGTTCGTCGCCGTTGCGTCCTGCACCTCCACGCGGGTCGCGGCGTAAGAGGCATCGGGCTCGAGCGCGATGTCCATGTTCACCAGGCTGCCGGCGGAAAGATCGGAGGCCGAGGCGATTCCCTGATAGACCGTAGAGGAGTTGAGCGCAGCCGTCACCGATTGAGTGCCGGTCAAGGGATTGCCGGCAAGTGTCGCGGTCATCGAGTCCGCCGAGATGGACGTCACCTGGGCGCCAAGGCCGATGCACTTGCCGTTCAGCGGCGTGGTGGCCTGCGCGGGGATGGCAAACGGAGTGAGATCGAAGGTCGGGTTGATGGTGTAGGTTTGGTTGGGCGCCACTCCTGCATAGGACCCGGATTGCGCGGCCTGCAGGCTCATAGTCAGGCCCATCGCCGTCCCGCTCACGGTGATGGGGCCGGCCAGATTCACTACCGGCGGCGTGGGTGTGTAGCCGTACGCGTCGGTGCTGAACGTGATGCTGCCTTGAGCGCCCATGAAGACATAGGAGAATCGCGGATTGGAAACGGAGACGGCCGCCGAGGTGTACACATCCTGCGCAACGGAGACGGTCGCGAACGGAGCCGCATTTCCATTCACGGGGATAAAATCGACATCCGTCGGCGTATTGAAGATGACGGTCGCCACCCCGGCCTTGTTGGTCAGCGTGATGGAATTGATGGTCATGTTGAAGTGAACGAACTCGTCGTTTGCCGCGCTCGAAAGCTGAATGGCCACCGTGGTCGATTCGCCCGCAATGGGGCCGGTCTTCGAGCCCGGCGAGCCCGACGAGCCTCCGCAGCCCGCGGCAAGAAGAATGAGCGAAAACGGCAGGATGAGGGCAGTGGAACGAGAGCCGCGCATATTCATGGCATTCCGGTAAGTCATCTTCATTGTGCCACCTGACTGTGACAAAATCCAGGGATGAAGTTTCTCCGGCAACAGCGTAACCCGGAACCCCGGCGCAGGTCTGTGACAATGGAAAGAATCGTTCGGGCCGGCTGAGGGGATGAACGCGGGTCAGGTTCTATCGACATAGCCAGACGCATCCGTGCAGCCCAGCAGGCGGGAACCGTGTGCGGCCGCACTGCGTATCTTCGAGGGAGAGCAAGGGAGGAAGCACCCATGGGCAGCCAGGTTTACCCCAATCAGCAGGCCATGTTTTATCAGCAGTACGAGTCGGTGCGCCGCGACGAGATTGTGGGCATTCTCCTGGCCTTGTTTCTGGGCACCTTCGGGATTCACCACTTTTATCTGCGCCGCACCGGGCTGGGCGTTCTCTACTGCTTCCTCTTCTGGACGGGAATCCCGTCGATCCTCGGCTTCATCGAGTGCTTCTTCATGCCCGGCCGCGTGCGCGAGTTCAACGCCATTCAGGCAGCGGGCATAGCGGCGGCGCTGGGCATCGCGGTGCCGGGATGGGGCGCGGGGCAACCGGTCAATGTGACCGTGAATATGCCGCCGGCCGCAGCGGGACTGGTCCAGTCCGGCTCGCTGGTTGCCGCCGGCACGCAAGCTACCTGCCCGCGCTGCCAGCAGACCAACCCAACCGGCGCGCGCTTCTGCGGCTCGTGCGGCGCTGCGCTTTAGGCCCCAGCCGCGCAGCGCCAACCGAATCTGGGCAGCGGCTGATTTTGCTTGAGCCGGTCAGGCTTGCAGAATTAAGGCAAAGCGTGGGATACTGGATGCATGAGGCGCTTAAGCAAGATGCCATCCGATCCGAACCGGGCCGCTGCGCCGACGGTTAAACTTGCAACGGAAGAACCAGTGCCCTCACCAGAGTTTGTGAGTGCAGTCTCACAATACCTGGCGACAATCGGCCGTAGGGGTGGTATAAAGGGCGGCAAAGCACGCGCCGAGAAATTATCCTCTGAACGGAAATCCGAAATCGCGCGGCTAGCTGCTGAGGCGCGATGGAAGGACCTCCATAATGTCGCTAAGGACTAGCTCCAACATCATCATTATCGACCAGCTTAAAGAAAGGCTGTGCGCGATAGAAAAGGCTACCGGAGGCGACGCTTTGGTGCTTTGCGCCCCGATCCGGTTCGGGCTGGACGTGATCGTCAAAGAGGCTCTCGATAGCCTGCCAGACAAAAAGCGCAAACTTAGCGTTCTCCTGGAAACAACGGGCGGGTTTATCGAGACAACCCAGAGAATCGCTCAGACGCTCAGGCACTTTTATCGGGTTGTCGAGTTCATCATCCCTAACTGCGCCTACTCCGCCGGCACAGTGCTCGCCATGAGCGGAGACGAGATTTACATGGACTACTTTTCAGTGCTCGGGCCAATTGATCCCCAGCTGAATAAAGACGACAAAATGGTACCAGCTCTCGGCTACCTCGAACAGTACGAACGGCTTATCAAGAAATCGAAAGATGGAAAGTTAAGCACAGCGGAACTTGCGTTTTTAATAAACCGATTCGATCCCGCTGAACTCTACATGTATGAGCAAGCTAGAGAGCTATCCATTTCGCTGTTGAAGGATTGGCTGGTCAAGTACAAGTTTAAGAATTGGAAGAAGACGGCAACAAGAAAACTGATGGTGACCAAGGCAATGCGCGTCAACCGCGCCGAGGAAATAGCGAAGATGCTAAACAAGATCGACAAATGGAACTCGCATGGACGCGGCATCCATATGGCGGTCTTGCGCAAAGACCTCAAGCTGTTGATCCGCGACTTTGGGGAAATTGCCAATCTCAATGATCGCATCAAAGACTACCATCGGTTGCTGCAAGATTATCTTTCAACCGTCCAGCATTCCTGGGTGATTCAAACCCGCGAACAATTCACGCCACTTCGCTGAGAAAGGAGTTCTTCACGATGCCTTCACAAATCGACCTGGACATGATTGTTGCGGACAATCCGGACATTGATCTTGAGGAATTCAAAAAGGGTGAAGAAGCTCTCAAGAGCCTTCGCCAGACTGGCGCAGTTCGGCCTTCGGCCTATGGTCTCGACACTCCGGAGTCGAAGAAGCAAATCCGCCATAACGACGATGTAAGTGTCTCCGGAGGTACTACGGCATTCAGGCGACTCCGTTAGATAGTTTTCTACTTAACAATGCTTAAGCGGATCATGTATATATGCATGATCCGCTTAAGCACATCTGAACGTGCCCGAATCATTGCCGCTCTAATCGAGGGCAACTCTCTCCGTTCCGCATCCCGCCTCTGCAATGTTGCCTTTAACCCGGAGCAAAAGGCGGATGGACGTGGAGATGTTTTGACGTGGACAGTGATTGATCCCGACACGAGGCTTTGCATCTCCTACATGGTCGCCGGACGTCATAGCGCACGTGCTTTCGATTTTATGCAGGGCGTTTCCTGTCGCGTTCGTCGCCGGGCTCAACTGACCACAGACGGCCACAAGCCCCATCTTGAAGCGGTCGAGAACGCCCTTGGAATGGATGTAGACTTCGCTACACTCCAGAAGACTTACGGCGCTCCGAATGAACCCGAGAAACGGTACAGCCCTGCAAAGTGCATCGGCTGCGAAATGAAGACGGTCCTCGGCGACCCCGATCCGAAACACGCAAGCACGTCCTACGCAGAGCGCCAGAACCTCACGACGAGAATGTCGATGCGTCGCTTTACCCGGCTCACCAATGCCTACAGCAAGAAAGTGGAAAATCATGCGGCCCCCGTTGCGTTACACTTCATTCACTACAACTTCGCTCGCATCCATAAGACCTTGCGGATTACTCCAGCGACGGCCGCTGGCATCCCGGATCACGCCTGGCTTTATGAGGAGATCGCGATGCTGGCATAATAGGGGTGTGCAATGCTGGAAATACAAATTGACACCAAGGGGCAGCCCTATATTGATTGGGCACAGGGTGGGAAAGCTAAAGGCATAAATAAGCGGGCTTGGATTCAGCACAGGACCGACCCTAAAAAAGATTGGGCCGGGACCGGTCGGTATTTGAGTGTCGTCCGAATAGACAGCGGAAGAAAAGGGTCAGGAGGAAATCCCACGGACTTCCCCATCTTCAACAAGACACTTTCAGACGAACAAGTGCTAGAAGCCTTCGTCGCGGCCGTGTGCGCGATCACCGGTTGTCAACTTCCCTGACTTTTTTCAAACTGGCTCACTACTCGAGTTTGCAGAAGATTTCCCCCTCCCAGTGCATACTTTCTCCAGGCCCGCTCCGTCGCTCCCTCGTTCCCTTGGTCCCTGCTCCCCCCTACCCCCCCGCCAAAATGGCTCATTCTGTGGATAACTAATTGTAAATCAATCACTTACCAAATAGGCGACCCTGCAAACCTCGTTAATTCTCTGCACGAGCCTGCAAAACCCGAAGTCCTGCTGTCCGCAATTCGGTGGGTGCCCCATGTCCCGCTCTTGGGGCATGGGAATGCACAGCCCTACATGTTCGCGTGGCCGGACCGCATCGACTCATTGAACTTCGGCTTGGTGAAGTCCAGCGCGGCTTCGAGCGATTGCCGGTAATCCGCGGCGCTGGCCATCAGCGCCGGCGTGGCCGCGGCAAACTCGCCCTCGAGCGTCATCAATCCTTGGCCCGCTTCGTCGCCGGCCATGCGCAGCAGATCCTGTTCCGTGGTATTCAGATACTGCGCGTCGCGCGGATCGGCGATCCACACCGGCGCGCCCGCGCCCAATACGCCGGAGAGCCAGTAGACCTTGCTGAGCAGGTAGTTCAGGCGCTCCGCGTCGTCGGTATCGGTAAACACGAAAGTCTTCTTCCAGCGGCTCCAGTAGCGCGTGGTCACCGGCACGGGCTGGCGGTTGCCGGATTTGAGAAACTCCAGTTGGCCCAGGTCCACGGTCTTGCGCACCGCGTTATACACGAAGGTCTCCGCGTAAGGCTGTTCCATGGCCGGCACAATCTCGGCAAAGGTCTGCGTAACGGAGGCAGCCACTTTGGCGTGCAGGTTGTGCTCGCCTCCGTCGGCCAGGTGGATTTCGCCGTGCACGATATAGGTGTCGGCGCCCGATGTGGAGCCGTGAAAGGGCCACTGGAATTGCCCGAAGGCGAGCGGCAGGCCGCCGAGCGTGACGTAGCACTCGGGCCGCGGATTGCGGAGCCGCTTGGCCTCGGCCGCCAGGTGAGCCGTCATCTCTGGCAGCAGATGGGACCTGTCGAAGTCGAAGACCTCGCTCAGCTCGAGCTTGAGGGTTTTGCCGGCTTCCGCGTTCGGCAGGCCAAGCAGAAAGATAGCCGTGGGGCGTCCGTTCGAGGCGGTGCCCTGCTGCACGGAGACCAGAACCAGGCCGGCCTGCGCGGCGGCCGATTCAAGAGCGGAGACGAGGGAAGTTTTCAGGTCGGCGGCCATGTGCGGGTGTCCTGCGGTCAGAGATATATGCGAGTCCATTTTAGAGCATTTGCCCGGTCTGCCGGTCCTTGGAACGGAGTAGATCGAGCTGCCGGACGAACTCCGGCCAATTGGCGAGTCGCGGTGCGTCCCTGCGCCTGTCCCTTTGTACTGTTGAGAGTTGCGGAACACAATGATAAGCTTCTGCCCGCGGGGGAGCGCGATGCCATTCAATAGAGTTGTCATCCTCGGTGGAGGGCCGATTAGCCTGTTATGCGCGATCGAAGCGAAACGATGCTTTGAGAACGTGGTCATCATTGAGAAGCGCAGCGGCTACACACGAACCAACGTGCCATCGCTGAACAACGCACTGGTGGGACATCTGGAAAAAATCGGAGTGGCCGAGGCGCTGTGGCCGAAGAGTCCGCCGGGCCTACCGCCCACTACCGGCAATCCCATCGCATTCTCAAAAATCGAGGAAGCCCTCTGGCAAAAAGCGCAGGGCATCGGCGTGACCATGGAGCGCGGCTTTACCATCTCCGCTCTCCTGGGCGAAACGAAGATGGCGAACGGCCGCTTCAAGCGGATAAGGATCACTCTGGCGCCGTGGGATGAGAAAAACAAATGCATTGTGCCCCATGCCGCGACCAGAGAGATCTTCACAGATCTTTTGGTTGTGGCCTCGGGAGGCAGCGCCTCCCGCGATGCGCTCATCCTGCAGACGCTGGGATTCCAATTCACCATGCTCAAGGCGAAGAACTACGCGGCCTACGGAATCTTCACGCCCGGACAAAGCGTGGGCGAAAAGGACTATGCGCAGCAGTCGCGGTTCGCCGCGCTGACCAACGAAATCGTGTCGGGAAAGATTGCCTTTCCCACCGCCGATCACAACTACCTTTTGGTTACCCTCTCGCAATGCACGAGGGACGACTTCAAGTACCTGCAGCGGAACACAAAGGCCTTTCACACCCTGTTGACGGCGATCTCCACTGGCTTTCAATCCAACCTGCTCAGAGAGATCAAAGAGGTGGAGAAGAATACAGGACTTTTCAAGGTTTCGATCCAAAGGGCGCGGCAATTTTACAGCCGGGATTTTCCGGCCGTGATTGTAGGAGACGCCGCGGTAACGCCGCATCCGGAGGCCGGGTCGGGAATGGTGACCGGCTTTGCCGGGGTGTGTCAGCTTACCGTTCTCTTTGAGGCGCTGAAGGGGACCAACCGGTCGGCCGACAACAGCGGTGCGTGGCTGAAATTCGACGAGCAATATGAACTGTTCGTTTCCAAAAAGGCGCTCGAAGGAACGCGCATCATCCTGCGCAATCTGCTCAAGCTTCTGGCCCGCTACCTTGCCGACGCCAGAGAATTGGTAGAGGCGGTGGATGATTCGAAGGTGCAAGAGATATTGCGCCAGTGGATCGGTAATGCCGACGTGCTGCAGTCGGTCCTGCAACTCCATGACTTTCGTGCGGAAAGGCTGCTCAACATTCTGGACGGAGAGGCGGAAAAGTTTGACTGGAAGAAGTGCGGCGTTGACCAGCTCTGGATAGACATAGGATTTGCGTACCAGGGGATCAAAAAGCTTACCTCCGAAATCGGCCTTTTCCAGGACAGGCTCGAGAGAGTCGAACTGGCGCTGGCTACGCGCAAGGTCGCGGGTAAAGAGATGAAATCGTAGGCCAGCCAGGGCGAAAAGCTCCACTACAATACGGAATGTGCATTCTGAAGCGTCGTCGCCGATTATCCTCGCCGAAGATCTGACCAAGGTTTACGCGGCCGGCCGGATTGAGGTCACTGCGGTACACGGCGTTTCTCTTGCCGTTCAGCCGGGCGAGTTTGTGGCCATTGTGGGGCCCTCCGGCTCCGGCAAATCCACGCTTTTTTACCTGCTCGGCGGGCTTACCAGGGCTACGCAGGGCCGGGTGATCATTGACGGGGTCGACTTTGCCTCGCTCAGCGACGGCGAACGCACCCGCCTGCGCAAGCACCGCATCGGCTTCGTCTTCCAGAAGTTCAACCTGCTGCCGACGCTCACGGCCATGGGCAACATCGAGATTGCCTATACGGTGAGCGGGCGCGCCTCCGGTCCAAATGGAGTGCCGATGGATCTGAAGTATCTGGACCATCTGAGCGACCTTTTGTCGATCCGCGGGCGGCTCATTCACCGGCCGGCGGAGCTGAGCGGCGGCGAACAACAGCGGGTGGCCATTGCCCGCGCGCTCATCACCCGGCCGGCGATCGTGCTGGCGGACGAGCCCACCGGCAACCTGGACACAAAGAATTCCGACGCCGTGCTCGAGATGCTGGTGCGGTCGAATCGCGAGCTGGGCCAGACCACGCTGATGATTACGCATAATCCCGATGCCGCCGCCATTGCCGGCCGCATCCTGACTATGCGCGACGGAAGAATTATCGGCGAGGAAATGGGCGCAGGCCGGGCCGCCGCCGCGGTTTGACCCGGTTTCAGCCGCCCGGTATACTCGAACTTGCGTTACAGTGGTCTCCAGCCGTTTCAGGGCGGAAGTTTCAGCCGCGCGATGGCCTTTTTCTGTAGAGATATTTGGCCCTGCGACGGACCGTCGATTAGACTGGAGTGCCGCTGAAAGCGGGAGTAGCTCAGTGGTAGAGCATCGCCTTGCCAAGGCGAGGGTCGCGAGTTCAAATCTCGTCTCCCGCTCCAATCCGCCCTCCGGCTGCCGGCCGGGTTGGCTAGGGCGGTTTGGACCGGTTCCTGAAGGAAGGCAGCCCTGCCAAGGCGCGGTACCCAAGTGGTAAGGGAGAGGTCTGCAAAACCTTTATGCGCCGGTTCGATCCCGGCCCGCGCC
>CAVYQC010000003.1:0-1175577 GCA_963770555.1 uncultured Acidobacteriaceae bacterium | reverse complement strand
AGCGGGAGTAGCTCAGTGGTAGAGCATCGCCTTGCCAAGGCGAGGGTCGCGAGTTCAAATCTCGTCTCCCGCTCCAATCCGCCCTCCGGCTGCCGGCCGGGTTGGCTAGGGCGGTTTGGACCGGTTCCTGAAGGAAGGCAGCCCTGCCAAGGCGCGGTACCCAAGTGGTAAGGGAGAGGTCTGCAAAACCTTTATGCGCCGGTTCGATCCCGGCCCGCGCCTCCATTTCCTTCTCAACAATTTATGGCATGGAAGGCGGCCGCACTTCTTCCCGCCGCGTTAGGCGCTCGCTCGATCGCCGCGGCTGATTACTCTTCGCGCAGCAGGACGAGAGGATCGACCGACAGCGCACGCTGAGCCGGAATCCAGGTGGCGAGCAGCCCCAGCATGGCCATGGCCAGAACCACCCCGGCCAACACCAGCGGATCGCGCGGATTGGCCTGATACACAATGAACGCGAGCACGCGAGTCGCCAGCACCCCCAGCAGCAAGCCCGCCGCCGAACCGAGCGCCAGCAATTTGACTGCGCGTCCCAGCGCTGCCTGCAGCATCTGCCTCCGCCGCGCGCCCAGGGCCATGCGAATGCCCAGCTCCCTAAGCCGCTTGCTGACGGAATAGGCAGCCATTCCAAAGATGCCGGTGAGGGCCAGCATCGAGCCCATCAGGCCCAGCGCGCCCAGCGCCACCGTGGCCACGCGCGAAGGGAACAGCGCGATGGACAGTGCGTCGGTCCAGGTATGGAGTTGGAAAGGCAGACCCGCATCCAGGTTCCGTAGCGAACCCCGAATGGCCGCCGCCAGTTGCTGCGAATCGCGCCCCATATCGCGATCCGTCCGCACCACCAGGCAGATTGTGTTGGAGCGCGATTGCTGAAAGGACACAAACATCGCCGGCTTTTGGTCTTCGGTCAACTGCCAATATTTCCCGTCTTCTACGATCCCCACCACCTGTGTCCGCGTGCCATCCAGCTCCTGCTTGTAGTATCTGCCCAGCACGTTGAGTGAGCCGAAGACCTTGCGCGCAAACTCTTCGTTGATGACAGCCACAGGGGTCGAGCTTCTGTCGTCATGCCAGGAGATATCCCTGCCCTGCAACAAAGCGGTTCCTGCAGCGTGGAAGTAACCGGGAGAAATCCTGTAGACCATGGAGTGCGCCACTGCCTTCGACGGGCTCAGATCCGTGGTTTCGTCGCTGTAAACATCTTCGTTCGGCCCGCCCCCTCCCAGGGGGATTTGATGAATCGATCCCACCGACTTTACTCCCGGAATCGTCTCCAGCGCCTCGATCATGCGCCTTTGCATGGCGGGCACCCGGTCGCCGCTGTATCCGGCCATGCCAACATCGGCTTCTACCAGCATCGCGTTCTTCGGCTCAAAGCCAAAATTGCTGTGCATCGACTGCAACAACCCACGCACGGCAACCAGGGAAGAGGTCACCAGCACCGCGCAGATGGCGATTTGCGTCACGAGCAGCACGTCCCGCGTGGTCAGCCGCCGCCCGCAATTGCCCGCTATGACGCCACTCGATCCGGCCTTGACGACCTCATAAGGATTGGTGCGGAGTATCTGCCTCACCGGGACCGCGCCAAAGAGGAAGCCGCTGGCCAGGGCCAGCAGCAGCGCGGCCCAATATACATGGCTATCCGGATAAACAGGCACGATGATGGGATACATGGGAATTGGACGCCACACACTCAGCTCGCGCAGCAGCGCCACGCTGCCTGCCAGTCCTACGGCGCCTCCGGCGAGTGCAATCAATACAGCCTCAGTGAAGACCGCGCGCAGGATGCGTTTGCGGCTCGATCCCAGCGCCAGCCGCAGAGCAACTTCGCGGGAACGATCCGCTGCGCGTGCCGCAAACAGGCTGCCCAGGTTGGCGCACGCTGCCAGCAGAATCAAGGCGGCAAGAAGCATGAGCCCGGCAATGAATCCGTGTACCGGAGCGCCGAGCATATCGCCGGCAAGACTGGGACGCGCCAGGCTGAAGGTCATTTGGGCGTCGGTTTTGGGATAGGTCTTTTCCAGCCACGAACCAACGCGGTTCAGATCGTCGATAGCCTGGGCCGGCGTGACGCCCGCCTTCACATGTCCCAGCGCCATGATAAAGTCCTGGTCGTCTCGCACGTAGAGGGTGTCGCGGCCGGTCAACTGCTCATCGTTGACCACCGGAGCCCAGAAATCGGGGAAAAAGAACAACAAGGTCCCCTGAAATGAAGGCGGCGTCACGCCCAGGATGGTAAAAGGATGCTTGTTGACCTGGACCACGCGGCCCACTACCCCGCGATCGTCCTGAAAGTGGCTATGCCAATATGGGTAACTGATCACCACGTAGGGAGCGCTGTTCGGGCCATGCTCGTCGGCGCCGTGGAAGAATCGGCCCAGATAGGGCTGAATCTGCAGCGTATTGAAGTAATTCCCGCTCACCTCGTAGCCCATGACCTGGGATGGGCTTCCACCCGTATCGAGTCCGACGAAGACGATGTTGTAGAGGGCGATCGCGTCGAAGCTGCGATTGCGATCGCGCAGATCGAGATAGTCGGGATATGACTCGCCTGCGTTCTTGTCGGGTCCGTGCTGGATGGCATAGAGGCTCTGCGGGTGAGGCACATTGAGCGGGCGCAGGATGAGCGCATTCAACAGGCCGAAGACTACGGCGTTGGCGCCGATGGCCAGGGCCAGCGTCAAAACGGCGGCGATGGTGAATCCCGGAGACTTGCGCAGGACGCGCAGGCTGAAGCGGACATCCTGCACCGCAGTCCCGATCAGATTGCCGCCCAGCGCTTCGTGGCATTCCTCTTTGAACTTCTCGCGTCCGCCGAACTCGATGCGGGCGCGGCGTTCCGCCTCGGCGCGATTCAGGCCGGAGCGTTCCAGGTCGTCAGCGCGGTGCTCGATGTGGCTGAGAAGCTCCTCCTCCATCTCGGCATTCACGCGCGAGCGCTGGAATAGAGCGGCGAGGCGTACGCGAAGCGGATCGAAGAGTCTCATGCTTCCTCCGGTTGCTGCGAGAGCGCGGAAGCAACGGCCGCGGCGAGCCGGTTCCAACTGTCGGTCTCCTCGCGCAAACGGCGGCGGCCGGCAGCGGTGAGCGAGTAGAACTTGGCGCGCCGGTTGTTCTCCGATGTGCCCCAGCTCGCCTTCAGCAGACCCTCGCGGACCAACCGGAACAAGCCGGGATAGAGTGCGCCCTGCTCGATGAGCAGGGCATTGCCGGAAATCTGCCCGATGCGCAGCAGGACGCCGTACCCGTGCAGGGCGCCGAGCGAGACCGCCCGCAAAATGAGCAGATCGAGAGTGCCGGGAAGAAGCTGAGCCTGGTCGGGCACTTTCCCTCCTAAGATGATCAGGAGAGTAGCGCAAACTCTCCTAAGCTGTCAAGGAGAAAAGAAAACGCCTGCCGCGGGGCCTCATGCCGGCTGTTCCCGGTCCATTCCGGCACGGCTGAAGCCGCGCGCGAATTCAGGAAGCCTTTTTGGCCGCACTTTGGCAGGACTGCGGCCATCTTCGCTCCCGATTCATCCCCGCATTTCCACCCTTCATCCGCGGTTCCGGCCTTTGGTCAGGAATACCGCGCTGCCCGGCGATCGCCTCGACTACTTTTGCGGAAGAACGGAAAACGATGCGGAAAGGGAAAGCGCAATGGATGAACTCGTCAGCGTCGAAGCAGTCAGCCGAAGATTCCCACTGGACCATAGCTACGTCAGTGCGCTGGACCGGGTAAACCTGCGCGTGCTCGCCGGCGAATTCCTGGCCATTGCAGGACCCAGCGGAAGCGGAAAATCCACCCTGCTAAACCTGATCGGGTGCATCGATAAGCCGACCAGC
The DNA here is from genome assembly GCA_963770555.1 of uncultured Acidobacteriaceae bacterium. Classification (GTDB taxonomy): domain Bacteria; phylum Acidobacteriota; class Terriglobia; order Terriglobales; family Acidobacteriaceae; genus Telmatobacter. The sequence goes on along the minus strand of CAVYQC010000003.1, from coordinate 1,171,753 downwards.
GGACGGATCTTCGTCGACGGAGTGGATACAACCAGGCTGAATCCTCTGTGCATGACCGCGCTGCGCCGCGAAAAGATCGGGTTCGTTTTTCAGACCTTCAACCTCATCCCCGTCTTCACGGCTACAGAAAACGTCGAGTTTCCGCTGCTGGTGCAAGGCGTGAGCAGGAGCGAGCACCGCGAACGCGTGGCCGCGGCGCTCGAGAGCGTGGGACTTTCCGCGCGCGCCAACCACCGTCCCGACTTGCTCTCCGGCGGCGAACGCCAGCGTGTGGCCGTGGCCCGCGCCATCGTGCATCGACCAGCACTGGTGCTGGCCGATGAACCGACCGCCAACCTGGATACGCGCAATGCTACCCAGCTCATCGACCTGATGCGCGACCTCAATCGCAGCCTCGGACTCACCTTCATCTTTTCCACCCACGACGCCCGCCTGCTCGAACATACCCCTCGCATTGTCCGCCTTTGCGACGGGCAGATCGTCTCCGACACGCACGCGGCGGGAACCGTTGCCGTAGAAACATCTCTGGAAGGAGCCACCCATGGGCAAGTTCTTGCTCTTAGCGTTTAGAAATATCTTCCGCAACCACCGCCGCACGATGATGACCCTCATCATGGTTGCCGGAGGCGTGACCGGGCTGCTGCTGGTGGGCGGATTCTTTGCCCGCATGTTTTGGGGCCTGCGCGAAAGCACCATCAATGACGGCCTCGGACACCTGCAGATCTTCACCGCCGAGCACTTCAACCGCGAAGAAAAACACGTCCTGGACACGGGCATCGACAACTGGCGCCAGGTGGCCGCAACCATCTCCACCGGAGGCCACGTGCGCGGCGTGGCGCCGCGCATCGAGTTCTACGGCATGCTTTCGAACGGAGTGAAATCCGGAGTCTTCATGGGGAGCGCCGTCGATCCGGTTGCGGAGAACAGCCTGGGGTTTTCACCGCGACTTACCGCGGGACGCGACCTCGACACGAAGCCTGGGGGCGAGACCGAGGCGCTGATCGGCACCGGTGTGGCTCGCTCCATGAACGTGAAGCCGGGCGACGGGCTCACGCTCCTGGCCGTCACCTCCGACGGCGCGCTCAACGGAATCGACGTCCAGATCGCCGGCCTGGTCAACACCGGTTTCAAGGAGGTGGATGACCGCTATCTGCGTATCACGCTGCCTTCCGCACAGCGGCTGCTGCAAAGCGACCGCGTGACCAACCTGGTGGTGGGCCTGGACAGAACCGAAAACACCGATCTGGTTGCGGCCGCCCTCACTCCGCGCCTGCACGGCCTGCCGCAGCAATTGGTCCTCAAGAAATGGATCGACCTGGCTGCGTATTACAAGCAGGTCCGCTCGCTGTTCAGCACCATCTTCATCTTTCTGGGCGTCATCGTCTTCTTCATGGTCCTCATGTCCAGTGTGAACACGCTGCTGATGGCCATGTTTGAGCGCACGCGCGAGATCGGCACCATGCTGGCCATGGGCACACCGCGTTCGTGGATCGTTGCACTGTTCGTGCTGGAAGCCACACTGCTGGGAGTGCTTGGGGCCGCGGCGGGCGTGGCGGCGGGCAACCTGCTTGGAGTTCTGCTCAACCATTCCGGGCTGCACCTGCCGCCCCCGCCGGGAACTACAGTTCCCATGGCTTTCCGCGTTCTCCATGTTCCCAGCCTGATGATCGGCTCCTCGCTGCTGGTCATCGCGTCGCTGGCGCTTGCATCCATCCTTCCGGCGATCCGCGCATCGCGGCTGCAAATTGCGGAGGCATTAGCTCATGTATAGGACCAACTGCATAGTACGCACTCTTCTGCTCGTGTTGCTGGTCGGCTTTCTGCTGTCCTGCGTCGAGGCCGGCCGCGCGGCAACCACGGCCGCCAATCCCGACGCCGAAGCCATTCTCAAGCAGTCCGACACGTTTCGCAACGGCTGGCCCTCTTATGTGTTGCGCGTAAAGATCACCAACTTCGAGTCAGACAAAGCGGACGAGGAAAAGCTCTACGAAGTCTCGCAAAAGGGCACTGAAAAAACCTACGTGGAGTTCATGAGCCCACGCGAAAAAGGCCAGCACCTGCTGATGCTGGGTGACGATATGTGGGTGTATCTTCCTGACGCCAGCCGACCCATTCGCATCACGCCGCTCGAGCGCCTCTCCGGCGACGCCTCCAATGGCGACGTGGCCCGCACCAACTATGCCGCCGACTACACACCGGTCTATGTGCGCACCGAGAACGTGGACGGCGAAACCTGTCACGTGCTTGATTTGACCGCCAAGCGAAAGGGCGCAACCTACCAGCGCATTCTCTTCTGGGTCCGCGTTCAGGACGACCGTCCTGTCAAAGCCGAGTTCTATCTGACTTCCGGCAAGCAAATCAAGTCCGCCACTTTCGACGACTACATCACCGTGGACGGCAGAAATCAGCTTTGCCGTATGACGCTCCACGACGAAATCCGGCGCAATTCCCACAGTGTGCTTGTGTACTCCAACATTGCTCCGCGCGAACTACCGGACAAACTCTTCTACCAGGGCCGCTCAGACCGCTATTGAATGCGACAGAAAGCAACCCATCCGTGCGCTTTTTGCGGCGCAACGGTGGAATACCACAAATTCCAGCCGCGTCTCTCAACCATTCAACAAAAGCCGGCTACAGCGCATGAAATACGGGCTTCTCATTCCGATGATTTTTGCCGCAGCCTGCTGGCAACTGGCAGCGCAGGACGGCCCCGCTCAGGATAATTCTGCTCCTGAGCCCCGCCGCGACTTCCGTTACTCTATCTCCGCCGTCAACGACACCACCCTCTACAGCAAGCTTCAAGTGCCGGAGCCAAAGACTCTCAACCAGGTCCTGCTCCAGCCTTCCTTCACGCTCCGCTGCCTTGACCGCTGGAGCTTTGCGTCGAGCGTGGCGGGCATGGCCGACACATCGAGCGGCACCGTAACGCAGTTGCGCGTGAAAGAAGCCTACGCCGGCCTCTCCGCGGGAGACTTCGACTTTATGGCCGGACGGCGCATCGTCCGCTGGGGCACAGGCTACGCTTTCACCGCGGCCGGCGTGCTGGACCCGCCGCGCGATCCCACCAATCCCACCGACCGGCTGAACCTGTATGAAGGCCGCGACATGCTCAAGGCCGACTACGTGCACGGACCGCACGCGTTCTCACTGGCGTGGTCAACCGCCGCGCTAGCGCCGCGCTCGGCAAATCTTCACGACACGACCGCCTTCCGGTATAACGTTCTGGTGCACGGCTTCGATACAGCCTTGATCGCAGGCGACGACCGCGGCGGCGACGCTTTCGGCGGTCTCACCTTCACCCGCGTCCTGGGCGAAGCATGGGAATTGCACGGCGAAGCCGCATGGCGCGAGCACGGGGCGATTCTGCTGGGCGCAAAATACACCACCCGCTCCGGCATCACGTTCCTCTCAGAATTCTTCACTCCGCCCAACATCCCGTACTATCGGGACATGACCGTCTCGCCGCTCGCCGGGCGCCAGCACTATCTTTTCCTCGCCGCGGGAAAGAACCGCCTGCGCGAATTGCCCGGCTGGAAGGAATGGGATCTGTCGGTTTCCTCCGTGGCGAACTTGAACGACCCCAGCGCCACCGTCATCTTCGACGCCAATCGAAGATTCGGCAGCCGCTTCTCATCCTATCTGCATATGGAAATCCCGGCCGGCGGCGCGACCACGGAATATGGCGCGACCCCTTACTCCGCGGCCACTTCAGCGGGGATCCGGTTCCAGCTATGACCAACCCATCCAATCCGTGCAAGCCCGGCTCCGCTGAAGTCCGGCAGGCCTCGAACGCTTATCGCTCATTCTTTCTGCGGGCGGTGTGGATCGTCTCCGGCGCCACGCTGCTGATTGTCCTGATCTTTCTCTCCTCGGGCCGCATCCGGCTTTCCCAGAGCGGCAACCAGCTGGTGGGGACGTTTGTTTATTCCGCGGCGATCGCCATCCCTTCGATGCTTCTGCTCAACTGGATTGGCCATCGCTTCAGCGGCGCGTTCCCCCGCCTGGTGATTCTGCTGCATGCCCTGGCGCTGGTCGCGACGGCGACCGCCGGCACGCTTGCCGGCGACCTGATTCTCGAACTCGTCGGCATGGTTCCACGCCGCTGGTACTGGCAGGAATTCCGGGGATCGCTTCCCTTCTCGATCGTCATCACGCTTCTGTTCGGCCTTAGCATCGCAACCTTTGAAACCATGCGCTACAAGTTGCAGGCGGCGGCGCTCGCACTTCGCACCAGGCAGGTGGAACAGGAGCGCGCCAACAAGCTGCTGGCCGAGGCGCGCCTCTCTTCTCTCGAATCCCGCATCCATCCCCACTTTCTCTTCAACACGCTCAACTCCATTGCCGCGCTCATCCCCTCCGATCCGCAACGTGCCGAAGAAACGGTGAGCAAACTTGCCTCGCTGCTCCGCTTCTCGCTGAACGCCCATCAGAGCGGACTGGTGCCGCTCAGACAGGAACTGAAAATTGTGCGCGACTACCTGGAGATCGAAAAAACCCGCTTCGGTTCGCGACTCCGCTACGAGATTGCCGTGCCGGAAACTCTCGCCGATGTCGGGGTGCCTCCACTGGCGCTCCAGTCGCTGGTGGAGAACGCCGTCAAACATGTGGTTTCTCAGCGAGCCCAGGGGGCCGAGATCACGATTTCCGGCGCGAAGAACTCCAACCGTATCCGGATTGAAGTCCTCGACGACGGCCCCGGCTTCTCACTGGACGCCATCACTCCCGAACACGGCCTGGGCAACCTCGTCGCCCGCCTCGATCTTCTCTACGGCGATGCCGCCCAGTTGGAAGTTGCGCGCGAAGGCGACAAGACCTCGGTCCGTCTTTCGCTCCCTGCATGAAGCGTGGTGCCCATGGAAGCCGCTCCTCTTCGCGCCTATCTCGTCGACGACGAATCGCTGGCTATCGAGCGCCTCGAGCGGCTGCTGGCCGGCTTTGATACCCTGTCGATCGCCGGCAGCGCCACCGACCCGGCCAAGGCCCTTGATTATCTTTGCAGCGAATCGGGCCAATCCATCGACGTGCTCTTCCTCGACATCCAGATGCCGGAGATGAACGGATTCGAACTGCTGGCGCGGCTCGACCGTCAACCCTTCGTCATCTTCACTACTGCCTACGACGAATATGCACTCCGGGCCTTCGAGGTCAACTCCATCGATTACCTCGTCAAGCCTGTCGAGACGGCCCAACTGGCGCGCGCGCTCAAGAAGCTTGACCGCTTCCGCACCGCCGCACGGCCGGACTGGCAGCGCGATCCGGATTTGCCCGCACTCCTCAAGGAGCTCTCGGCATCGCTGCGCAGCCAGCAGATCAACTACCCGCGCCGCATTGCGTCGCGCCTCGGCGACCGCATCTCGTTTGTGGACCTGGACGCAGTCACTCATTTTGTGGCTCACGACAAGCTCACTTACGCGGAAGTAAACGGCCACCGCCACTGTGTCGACCAGACAATCGCCGAACTGGAGCGGCGGCTCGACCCGGCCAAGTTCCTGCGCATCCATCGCGCCGCGCTCGTGAATGTGGACTGGATTCGCGAAGTGAACTCCTGGTTCGCGGGAAAGGTCATACTCTCTCTCAAGGATTCCAAGCAGACGCAGCTTCCCGTGGCTCGCGATCGCATTCAATCTCTGAAGTCGCGGCTTGGCATCGGCAAGCAGGGCTGAATGGGCAGCCGCCGGGCCCGAGGAAATTTTGTGCCGGTTGAAACCACCTGCACCGGCTGCGCCACTCGCATCAATCCAAGCAACCCCACGGGCAATCGTTTTCCGGATGACGCAGGCTTATCCTGCTGAAATAGAATCGGTTACGTCCTGATTGAGCTTCCGCTCCCGGCCCCATACCCACGCGGGACGTGCGCCTGGCTCCGGGAGTTGCTCTTGACAACGCCGCACGCGGTCCGATTTACTTCCGTTCGTGGCAGAGTGGCGCGGATATGGGAATACGTTTCCACCGGACAGCCGTTCCTGACCAACGACTCGTCTCTTCCCGGCTGGCTAAGGAAGCGGGAAGGATGTATGATTCGGAAGATTCACTCACAATCCCGAGTTCTTTTTGATGATCCTCTTGCATTCGCGTTGGCGTGGCGCACGACACCCGGGACTCTGCCTTTGGCCGGAATAAATCGAGACAGTCTGCCAGGACTGCATTTCCGCAGTGCGCTTCCGCGACGCCATTGGGGAACCGATGAAAGCACAAGTTGAATTACCGGAGAACCAGCCCGCATCCAGCTTTCCTGCGAATGGAAAAGGCGACCATCGCGAGGTGATTCTTCTCGAGCTCGAGAAGATTCTGGCCAGTCCCTTCTTCCGAAGCGCCGCCCGCAGCAAGCAATTCTTGAAATATGTTGTTCAAAACCAGCTGGAAGGCCATTCGCAGCTGCTCAAGGAACGGACCATCGGAACTGAGGTGTTCCTGCGGCCGGCAGGTTACGCAACGGGAGACGATCCGGTAGTTCGCGTTCAGGCCGGTGAAGTGCGTCGCAGACTCGACCAGTATTACCAGTCTGCGCCGGATGACTCCGCGGTGCGGATCGAACTCCCTGTCGGCTCCTATTCCCCCGTGTTCCACATGGCTTCAGCTCTGGTTCCGTTTCACCTCCCGCCCGATCGTCCGCGTTTGCCTGCATCGGAGTTTGAGCGAAAAAGGCGGCCGATCGCACGCTGGGGTATCGTGGGACTGATTGTGGCGCTCACGCTCGCAGCGGGCATCGCCGCTCTGACGATGTACCGGTCAGCGCACAAAGATTCGGTGCTGAGACAATTCTGGAACCCCGTCTTTGCCACTCAACAGCCGGCCTTGATCTGCCTGGCGAAGGGCGTGACCTACCGGCCGAGTCTGGAGCTGTACCAGCGCTACGCCCGTACCCATCCCGGAACGTTTCAGACTGAAGTGGATCGATCGAACGAGCCGCTGCCTCTGGACCCGAATGAGAAGATCTCCTGGAACGAGATGCTCTACTACGACGGATATGGAGTAGCGACGGGAGATGTAACCACGGCGGTTAGACTCTCTGCGCTGCTGGGGACAATCGGCAAACCCAACCAGTTGAGGATTGGGCCGAATTACTCGTTTGAAGATCTCCGCAACTCCCCGGCGGTGGTGGTTGGGGCCTTTAACAACAAGTGGACTATGGTCATTACCTCGAATCTGCACTTCGCGTTTGTGGAGGAAGATGGACGCCTGATGATTCGTGAGCAAGCGCAGGGAGGGCGAACCTGGGAATCCCAGATCAGCAAGACGGGTGTGCTTGTGGAGGATTTTGCTCTGGTCACCCGGCTGCTGGATTCGAAAACCGGTCAGTTCACCATTGCCGCGGCCGGAATCAGAGACAGCGGAACCCAGGCCGCGGGCGAATTCGTGTCCAATCAGGAATACCTGGAGGCGGGCCTTCGCAATGCCCCGGCCGGCTGGGAAAAGAGGAATTCGGAATTCGTCCTGGAGACCGCGGTGACGGATACCATTCCGGGCCCTCCTCACGTGGTGGCGGCCTATTTCTGGTAGAGCACGCGCCTCAAGCTGCTGTGGGCCTGCATTGCGGTCTCTTTGGCTGCAGCCCGCAACTCCATCTTGCATGCCGAACCCGGCTCACTTCGCCTTAACTACAGTGAGAATCGCCTCCCCGCTCAACCCCTCTGCCCCTGATTGTTCCAATTTCCCGGCTGCGTCGTTCCAGTGCAGGCGCGTGACTTGGTAGTCTCCCTTCTCATAGGCGTAGGTCTTGCCGTCGTCGTTGTACAGGGAAAAGTCGCCGTCTGCGCCGGGATAGATGCGAATCTCCGCTAGATCCTGCTTCTCTTCGGTGCTCTCGATCTGTTTGCCCAGGGGAAGGATTGAGCCGGCGCGCACAAAAAGAGGGATAGTATCGATGGGGGCGTCGGCGCGGATAGTCTGGCCGCCCTCGAAACGTTGGTTCGTCCAATAGTTGTACCACTCGGCCCCCGCGGGCAGATAGACCAGGCGGCTGGTCGCGCCCTGGTCGGTAACCGGAGCCACCAGAAACGCGGGACCGAACATGTATTCGTCGGCGATGTCGTCCACTTTGGGATCGCCCGGAAAGTCCATGAAGAGGGCCCGCATGTAAGGAGCTCCGGTCGTATAGGTTCGATAACCGAGCGAATAAATATACGGAAGCAGCTCGTATCGCAGCCTCAGATACTTTTCGAGGATCGGCTCTGCCTGCTTTCCATAAGACCAGATTTCGTTCGCGTTGCGCGTGCCGTGGGTGCGGAAAATCGGCTCGAAGACTCCGTATTCGTACCAACGGACGTAGAGCTCCGGGTAGTCGTCGTATCCGCCTACGTTTTCTCGCGCGTCGGTTGGATCGATCAGCGGCGGGTGCAGAGGATGATGCACCGGAGGCAGGTTCAGAAATCCGCCGACATCGTTGCACCAGTACGGGAGTCCGGAGGCCGTGAAGTCGAGACCCGCGGGCACCTGCCGCTTGAGAACGTCCCAGGTGGGATAGATATCCGAAGACCAGAAAATGGTTGCGTTGCGCTGCGCTCCCAGATACGCGGCGCGAGCCAGGATCAGCGCCCGATTCTGCGAGTCGCGCCGGAAGCCGTCGTAAACCGATGCAGTGTGGAAGAGCGGATAAGTATTGTAAAAGCGCCGGCCCGGACCGATGAAAAAGTAACTGTCGTCGGGAGGCAGGTCGGGCTCTGTCTCGTCCAGCCAGATTGAGTCGAATCCTTTGGCAACGAACTTGTCCCGAATGGTCTCCCAGTACCAGCGGGCGGCGTCGGGATTGGATGTGTCGATGTCTGAACCGACGCGGTCTTTGGGATTGTCGTTGGTGGGCGTCCCATCGGCGTGATGTTCGAACCAGCCCTTCTGCCGCAACATCTCGTAATACCGCGAACCGACGGCAAACCGCGGCCAGATGCTGATCATCGACTGGAAGCCCATGGCGTGGAGCTGGCGGTTCATTGCCTCCGGATCGGGCCACTTCGCGGGGTCCATGTCCATCTGCCCCATTTTGGTGTAATACAGAAAATCGACCACGATCATATCGGCGGGCAGATGGCGGTCGCGATAACCCTTGGCTACCGCGAGGATCTCATCCTGCGAATCGTAGCGCTGTTTGCTCTGGATGAACCCGTACGCCGCTTTGGGCAGCATCGGCGCCGCACCGGTCAGCTTACGATAGCCCGCATAAATTTCGTCGCTATCCTTGCCGGCAATTACGAAGAAGGAAACGCGGTCACCCACTTCCGATGTCCACTTTGTCCGCTCGTTGAAGCCGGCCTCGATTGTGGTCCGTGACGGGTTATCCCATACCAGGCCATAGCCGCGATTGGAGACCAGAAAGGGCACGCAAACACTCTCGCCGCCGGGAGCGAAGTACTCGTGCCAGCAGTTGACCGGATGGCCGCGGTGATCGAGGAAGCCTTCCTGGTTTTGGCCCAGGCCATAATAGTGCTCGTCGGCGGGAGAAGCGAAAGTGGCGCCGACCCGGTAAAACGGCTCGTCCGTGGGGCGCCGGTCGTTCAGTATGTCGGCATTGCCCACGCTGTCACTGGGCGCGGACATGGACCAGCCGAGCATGTCGAGCAGGGTCTTGCCTTCCGGCGTGCTGATGGTGATATGAGCCCGCGGTTCGGCCAGGAAGTCAAAAAACTTTGCCAGTTGCAGATCGTCGGGGGTCAGATGCGGAGCGTGAGCCGCCTCGACCGAAACCACGAGCCGGTCCGAGGCGTAAACGTCGCCGCGGCTGTCCTGCTCCTGTTTCCATCCGGTTGCCGAAGGAGAGCCGACAAATCCATACCCCGGAGGCGATGTGGCCTTGTCCTTCAGTTTGCTGAGCGTCACGCGAACGATATTGGGCGCGTACGGCTCAAGAGTAATGGTGCTGCCATCGCGCGCCAGCACAACCTGGCTCCCCTGTGCATGTACGACCGCGGATTGGAACAGGATAGCAATCGAGCAGAACATGATGCCGGTTCGGCAAATGAAAGTCTTCATCTCCGCGCTCCCCTCAGATGCGCACACGAACGGTAAGACCCAGCCACGCGCTGCGCCGTAGACAGCGGCACGCAATCGAGACAAACGCGCCGCAATTCAATTCAAGAAAGGAGAGGAGAAGCGGTGAGACTAACGCCGTCTCAAAAAAAAGTGGCGCGTTGCTTTCCACCACTTCTCCCCAGGATGCTGCAAACTCAGAAGCTGGCGCGCAAGTGTAACTGGAAGTAGCGAGCCGGTAGCTGGTTCGTGACCTCTCCAAAGGTGCTGTCGTTAAGACCTCCATCAACCTGCCAGAGGTTAGAGCGGTTGAACAGGTTGAAGACCTCGCCCTTGGCCTCGATCTTCACCTTTTCCGAGAAGAACCAGGGAGCATTGAAGTACTTCTCGAAAGTGAAGTCCATGTCCTTGTATCCGGGCTGATCATAGGTGTTGCGGCCAATGTTTCCTTCCTGACCGAGGGCTGGAGTTGGGAACGAAGAGGCGCTGAATATCCCCTTCAGGAACGCGCCCTTTGATTGGCCGCTCAAGTGCCGCCCAAAGGAGGGCACGTTGGGCACATCGTAAGCTGTGCCGTCGGCGTTGTAATCGCCTCCGGCATTGCCAACGATCGTGGAGCCTGTCGGGCAGCCGCCATTAACGAGAAGCGCACCGCCGCTGCATACCGGAACAAAGGGGGCGCTGGTGTAGACGGTGAATGGAATTCCCGTTTGCCCGATCCACTTGCCGCCGAATTGCCATCCGCCGAGAATGTTCCGGACTACGGCGCTGGAATAGTTGTGCGGAACATCCCAGGTGCCGGCGGCCTGGAATTGCTGGCGAATGTCGAAGTCGGAACGGCCGCGCTGAAATGGAAAATTCTGCGTCTCGATCACGTTGTCGTTGTAACTGTTGGTGGCGAAGGTCCCTTCGGTCAGTGTCTGGGCATTGCTCATAGTGTCAAGGCTCTTCCCGTAGGTATAGATGCCTTGCAGGGCCAGTCCATGAGAATACGATCTCGTGGCCATCAAAGTGCCATAGTTGCCCGAGGAATTGGTGTTGGTAAAGGCGTACGCGATGCCGCCGAAATACGGGCTGAGGCGCGTCTGGGTGCCATTGTTCTGAATCAGGTCGCCCGCAAATCGGTTGCTATCCGGATCAAACGACTCCAGGTGATGAGACTCTGTGCCGGAGTAGTTCAACTCGACGATCAGGTTGTTCTGGAACTGGTGCTGCACGCTCAACGAAAAGGCGACCACTTGCGTCATCTTCAGGTTGGGGTCGTATCCGCCCATGCCGGCTCGCTGCACGACGCCGTCGATCAGGAGTTGGCCGTTGGACCCGATTGTGGCGTAGCTGGTATTGGCGATCGGGCAAGCCTCGTCCCAGCCCACCGATTTACTGCAAAGCTGGAAATTCGGCATCGTTCCGGAACGGATGTTGTCTGATGGCGTATAGTAGTTGGGCAAATTGCCCGAGGTGATGTCGGTGATGTGCAGGTAGGGCGGCTGGTCCTCGAACATGCCGAAGCCGCCGCGTACCGCCGTTGTGCCCTTGCCGAAGACATCCCAGGAGAACCCGATGCGCGGCGTAAACCCGCCGATGTTGTGATTGAGGACTTTCGGCGAGGATGCCAGGATTGCCGAGCCGTCGGCGATCCGGGCATTCGTCGTTGCGCCCGATCCGAGGATGAAATTGGTGAGATGAGGGCTGAAGAACGAAGCGAAATTGACCATGATGTCGTCGCGTACGCCAAGGTTCACCGTCAGCCGCGGCGTCACTTTCCAGTCGTCCTGCAGGTAATACCCCTCGTAAAGCCCTCGATAGATACGATCGTAGGGCGCTTCCTCGTGCGTCACCAGGTTCACGGCGGGCCCGCTCGACGAAACTGCCTCGTCCTGGACCAAATCCAGGAGGTTTTGGAAGTTGAAGGTCGGCCGATCGAAGGCGCCGTCCTGGTGGTCGACTTCGCGGATGTTGTAGAAATCGGCTCCGAATTTCAGGGTGTGCGTCTTGACGGTCGCCGTCATCACATCGTGCCAGCCCCAGGTGGTCTGGAAATAGTTGCCCGGCGCCCAGGTTCCAAAACCGGACAGGTTGGTGACGTTGACGTACGGAATAAAATCGTTCGGGAACGCCTCATTCGCTCCATAGGGCCGGATAACGTTGCCGCCGGCCTGATTGAGGAGATGGGTGTTGAAGGTGTGGGTCCAGTTGAGGTTGACAAAATCGGAGGTGTAGGCCACCGGGCCATCCATTGCCGGCCGGCCTGCGAGTTGCTCGGCGCTGACGTTCGTTCGCAGCACGTCGACGTAGAGACGGTCGTTCTTGCGGATGTAAGCGTCGCCGCGGACGCTCCACTGGTACCCGTCCTTGGGAGAGCTGAAGCTAACGTTCCCGACCCCAATGATGTTTAGCGTTGAAGGAATGCCGTCCGGTGGGGCGTAATAGCCGGGAGTGTACCCTGGCGCGCATGGGGGACCGCTCAAGCACAAATAGTTGGACACCGTCACAATGCCGGTGGTGGGACTGTTCTGCGGTGGCGCCGCCTCCAGAATCTGTGTGCCAATATTGTTGGGCAGATTGGTCTTGGCCCATGTGAGGAAGTCCGGCGTCTCCACGGTTTGCGTGTAGGCGCTGGCCACGCTGGAGCGCAGCACGTTATAGGCTCCGAACCAGAAGAGCTTGTTCTTCCAAATCGGCCCGCCCATGACGGCGCTGACCTCATTGCGGGTAGAACTCGGGAGCGTGCTCCCTGAAAAGTGCGTTGTTGCCGAAAGATCGTTGTTGGTGAAATAGTAGTCGACGTTCCCGTGGAACTCATTGGAACCGGACTTGGTGTAGACGTCGATGGTCGCGCCGCCGTTCCTTCCCTTCTGCGCGTCGAAGTTGTTGACGAGCGTGTCAACGGATTGAACGATCTCGGGATTGGGAGAGATCGATGTGGCGCCGGCGCGGGAGGGGGTATTGGTGTAGGCGTCGTCGATCTCGTAACCGTTCTGCTCCTGGCGCAGTCCGGCCGCGTTGAGGTTGATGGCGTATTCGTTGGTGAAATTGTCCTGGCCGCTCGTCACCACGCCGCCTCCGGTCATGCCCGGAGTCAACGATGCGAGACTGTAGACGTTCTGCCCGGTCAATGGCGTGTTTTGCACGGTCACGTTGGAAATCTCTGACCCCGTGGCAGGGGTTATGAGATCGACTTGGGCCGCGGTTGCGGAAACCTCGACATTGGCCGAGACCGCGCCCACATTCAGAGCGGGCGTGAGGGTGCGAATCTCAGCGATCTGCAAAGCCAGCCCCTCCTGTTTCCAGCTTTCGAAGCCGGCCATCTGTATCTCGACGGTATAAGTAGACGCGGCAATACCATCGATGCGGAAGTAACCGTCTTGACCGGAGACGACAGTCTTCGAAACGCCCAGCCGGGTATCGGTGGCCGTGACCTTCGCTCCCGCAATGACTGCCCCGGTTGTATCGTGCACGACGCCTTCAATTCCGCTGGAGAACTGAGCAAATGCCGATAACCCTCCATAGCTCGAAAGGAGGAGTACGAGGATGGAAACTCTGGTCAGAAACTTCGCGGTGGACATGGACACTCCTTTGAAAGATCGAAATCCGGTAGACCCTTGTCGTGGTTCATGCAATCTTCCCGGTTCTTGGGCGGCGTAGAAGGGCAGCGGGCTGCCGTCTTTTGTGCTTCCCTCAGGAAGCGGCATCTCAAAACTGCTTGAACTTGTTCGGAGACCTCAGCGGTTTGCAATCCAGACAACTGAGGAAACGCTTACCGAGATTAGGCAGAAACCAGCTGCGCATTTCACGCATGCAGCTTTTCCGGCGTCAAAAAAGCGGCTGGGAGCGCTCTTGCTCCCGGCAATCTCGATTCACCGGTGCGAATCAATTCAAATCCGCACCGAAGCTTTGGAGCGCAGAGATGGTGTTTCTGAAATTCGCACGGAGTCTAGGCCGAGCAATGAGTCTTGGCAAGTAATGCACAGTGTCTTACTGTATATAATCCGATATCTTATTCATTATACAATTGTTAGATTTGTACATCTCCGCAGGATCCGGGGTTGCGCAGGTCCGCACGGTGAAGATTCTGGCACCGCCAGACTGCTGGCGACGCCAGGCCGCTCCACGCATTGTCCCTACTGTTTCGGAGGTTGGGGTTCCCCTTCAACGAGCTTGAACCGCTTCCTGCCCGTCTCTTGTTGCATCGATTCCTGGTGCATCTCCGAGAGCCGCTTAACCAGCGGCTGCAGCTCGTCGTTGTGCCCGGAATGTCGCAGAGCGATGATGAGGTGGTACATGGCGGTCTCGTCGGAGGGGTCATACTGAAGCGCAAGCCGGCACTGCTCGACGGCCGGGCCATATTGCCCGGAGCGCATATACATGCTGGCCAGCACATCCCTGGCCTTGGCTAGGTCCGGTTTCAACTTCAGGGCCAGCAGGACTGCCTTCATCGCCTCACGATATGAAGCGCTTTCAGGAGCTGGAGCCTGGTTCATGAGCAACCGCGCGAGGAGAAGATTCAAGAGCGGACTATCCGGATGAGACTTCAACTGCGATCGCACCCTTGCGAGCGCCTGATCGGGGTTATTCTTTTCAAGCTCGGTAAGATCGACTGCGTAGAAACTCAGGCTCCCGGTTGAATCCAGTTGTTCAGCCTTGGTGAAATCCGCATCGGCGTTGTCATACTGCGCAAGCTGCGCGTACAGCAAGCCGCGGGAGAGGTAGAGGGAAGGGTCGTTGGGAATGCGCTGGAGGCCGGCATCGATCATATCGATTCCAACCTGAAACGAGTCGTGATCCAGACAGAGCGCGGCAAAGGCAACGTAGTAATCGGCAGTGGTGGGACTGAGAACGATCGCCTGCCGAAGCAGGGATACTGCCTTGGGCGTGTCTCCCACGGCTTCGTCCGCCTGGGAAGCCAGACTAAGAATGTCCGGATCCTGCTGGTCGCTGGTAAGCAGCGGATCGAGGACCTTGAGCGCGGCCACGTTCTGCTTGGTTTCGACCAGAATGACCGCGAGATCGTATTTGGGATAGGTGCGGTCCGAGCGCAGGGCAATCAGTTGTTCGAAAACGTCAATCGCTTTTTCGAGCTGATGGGTCTGCGCCAGACAGTAGCCGTATGCTTCAAGGGAATCGGGATGCGTCTCGATGACGTCGGTACTGAGAAGGAACTGCGCGATCGCCGCCGGACACGCGCCCTGCCGCTTCTCAAGCATCGCCAGCATTTCATGCGCAGTTTGGTCACCCGGATCGGCCTTCAGTATCCTTTCAAGCAGCGGAACGGCGCGTTTGTCTCCTCCCTCATAGAAGAGCTGGACCTCGCCTTTGAGGGCCGGAACGTAGCTTGGCGAGAGCCGCAGCGCCCTGTCGAAGGCGGCAAGCGCGTCGGGACTGCTCCCCTTCAGGGAGAAAACAATTCCTTCCAGCGTCCAGAGCCGGAAATCTCCGGGCGTCTCGCCCAGCGAGGATCGGGTGACCTGCAAGGCCAGGTCGTACTGCCGGGAACGGATCAGAGCTTCAATTTGCGCAACGGACGAGTTGGATCGGTTGGCTGGTTGCGCCTGAGCAAGAAGAAGCCCGCCTGCGATCAAGAGTGTGGAAGAGCTCAAGCTCATACGAAGCATACGGAAGCCACTCTCCAGCGTAGATGCGCGGCCGGGTAAGGGCGGGGCGCCTTCGCCTCCGGGCGTCGGGAATTTCTTCTGAGTCTCATGGCCTTCGATGGAGTGGCTCCCTTCCCGAGACGCTTTGCGCAAAGGCAGGTCACTCGGCGACACTCCTATCTTATTGCCTGCCAGCCGCGGCGGCGTGCAGCGTTTCAGGCCTGCCCGTCTTGCGGCTACGCGGGGCCACTCCACGCGGCACTTCAAAAAGGAAGGCACGGCCAGCCCCTGGTTACCGTGGAGACAGCAATGCGGCCAAAGAGCGATACCTTTACGGATGGACCGGAGTCTATACTGTAGGTTCTTGATGTTCGCAGGTTGAAAGCACGGTTCGAAATTGCCCGCACGTTGTCCAATTACGACCACAGCCAGCACCGCTGAGACGTACACCGTCCGGATGGGATGTAAGGCGGGGAACCCGGATATCGCGTGGAAAGAAATCCTCAGACCCTATGCACTGGGACTGGTGGGACTGGCGATCGCCGTCACCCTATGGGGATTCGGTTATAAACTATCGCTTTATCTCGTCCACCCCGCTCCGTCGGTGCGGGCCTCGGTTGCGAAGTTCTGGGTGGAACCGCGCAACGGCTGCCTCGCGGCAGTTTCCGCGCTCAAAGCCAACTCCCACCTCACTGCCGGCTCACCGGCGATTCCCGCATCGATCCAAGGGTTTCCACACTTTGACGGTGCAGTCGCCTGGGCGCTCCCCGAGCGCACACACCGGCCTGCATCCTTCAACTTCCTGATTCCATTCCGCTCGCCCCCACCACAAAACTTCCTTCCGGCATAGTCGGCACCGCGGTTTCGCGTCCTTGCTGGCGCCCTTGCCGCGTGCTCCACAAATGCACCGCATCTGGAAGCCGTACTTCGTGGAGGAGCACATCATGCATTCCATTGGGCCTCATTTGCTCAGTTTTCCGTTCGCCAACCGAACCTCAGGGCCGCGATCCGCGCATCGGCCGATCTCGCCATCCGCATGGCGCGGATTTTTCGGGAAACTCCCTTCCCTTCTTCCGCCGCACAGCTTTGCTTCCGGCGCTCCGGCGCTGCCAAGCCGCAAGGAGGCAGCATGAGCGCTTCTCACACGGCTATGGGGGAAATTGAGTCGACGCGAGCCGTTTCTGCCGATACTCTCGACACCTTTGTGGAAACTGCCGAACAACATCGCGCGCAACTGCTTTGGCTGGCGCAGCGCATCACGCCCTTTCGCGAGGAAGCCGAGGACATTGTGCAGGAGGCGCTCCTGAAGGCATTCCGCAGCCTGAGGCATTTTCGCGGCGATGCGCAGATGAGCACTTGGCTGCGCGCCATTGTCCAGAACACGGCGCGCGACTGGCTCAGAAGCCAGAGAGGACGCGTGTACCTTCCGCTCGAACAGGCGCATCCCACCGATGGCGGTGCGCTGCAGTGCGATTTTCCTCATCCCGCGGAGAATCCCGAGCAGCGTTGCGAGCGCGAGGAGATGGAATGGCTCCTGCGCAGCGAAATCGAGAAGCTGAGTTCCGTATCCAGGCCAGCGGTTCAGTTATGCTTGCTTGAGGAACTCTCGCATCGCGCGGCGGCAAACAGGCTCAACATCAGCGCGGTCACCGTGAAATCCCGAGTTTTCAGCGGAAAAGAGCGACTAAAACGCGCGGTGTGCATGCATATCCGGAGGCGTGATGGCTGAGTGTTCTGTTCACTCGGAGTTCCGCACCTCGAAGGGCACCGTCAACTGCGAGCGGTCGCCACTGATGGTGGTAGCCGTGATGGTCATTTTGTAGCGTCCCGGAGGCGCCACCACCCTGCCTTTGTCGGTGAAGAAATCGGTGGAGATGGTGAGGCTGTCTTCCTGCGAGAGTGTGCCGGAGAAGTCAACCACCGAGGCGGCCAATCCGCAAGCCGCGGTGGCCGGCTCGGTGGAGCATGCAAGGTGCACGCGCCCGGAATAGTTTTCAGCGTGCAAGGTGACCATGCTAGCCACGGACGAGCCGGCCTTCACCGGTACCGGCTGCCACTGGATGGTGGGCGCCGGAACACTGGGAATCTTGTAAACGCGCACGTAGTCGACCAGAATTTCGGCGGGATTGGGTGTGGTTGCGTCGGGACTACCCGGCCAATCGCCGCCGATGGCCAGGTTCACTATTAGATAGAAGGGATGGTCGAAGACCCACTCGCCCCCTTCCGGCAGGTCGTTCGCGTCCTGCACAAAATAGATGTTTGCAGGATCGTCTACATAGAACTGCATCATGCCCGGCGACCAGATAATCCCATAAGTATGAAAGCCGCCATCGTCGACGCGCGCGCCATTGGGGAGCTTGAAGTCGTGCCAAAGGCCGTTTCCGCCGTAATAGCGCGGCCCATGCAGCGTGGAGCGGATCATGGTGGGCCCCAGGCCGTTGGAGCGCGGCGTGAGCGAGATGTTTTCTGCAATGGTGACGGAGCCTGACGCGGGCCAGCCGACGGTGGGGAAGTTTGCGCCCAGCATCCAGAAGGACGGCCATAGGCCGGTGCCGACCGGGAGCTTCATGCGCGCTTCAATGCGCCCGTACTGAAAATCCTTCAAGCCGCGGGTCGTGATCCGCGCCGAGGTCCAGGAGCCGTCGGGGTTGCGTTGCGCGCGCAGCGCCAGGTGGCCTGCTCCGTCCTGGAATGCGTTGGGACGATGCGGATCGCAGCCGCGCGGGTTCGCGCCGCGGGGCGAGCAATAGGTCTCCAGCTCGTTGTTGCCCCACACCGTGTTGCCTGTGTCATAGGCCCACTTCGATGGATCGGGTAACTGCCCCGCTCCTCCGTCGAATTCGTCGCTCCACGCCGGATCGCCCCATGCGAACGATTGCGTAGCCGGCGGCACATTCCGGCCAGTGCGGCGGCCGAAGAAATAGCCGGCGAGAAAGATGGCCGGCACGACGAAAAGAACCAGGGCGAGCTGCAAATAGGTCCGGCGATGCATGCCGAAGAATGCGGCTGAGGCGAGCCGCGGCGAATTTGGAGCTGGGGCGTTTTCGTTTGCAGCGGCATCTTCGTCGGCAGCGGCGCCTTCCGCGTCGACGGAGTCAATCGCGGGTTCTTCCGGAGGCATCGAATGCTGCGCGCCCGGCGCATTCGGGCGCACAAACTGCGGCACATAGTGGCCGAGCGGAAGCACAATCTGCAGAGGATGGTTCTGCCCCTCGGTCTGATAGAGATTCCATAGCTTCTTGCGCAGCGAGCGCGCGGTTACGCGGACGATGGGGTCGATGTGCGAGTCGAAGCTGGACTCTTTGCGGCCCAGCGCCGCGACGGCTATGGTGTACTCGCGGATGTCCTCGGCCTGGCCTTCGAAGTATTTATTGCAGATGAACGAAAGGAAACGAACCAGGCTGGTCGAGCGGCTGATCTCGGGAGAATTGAGCACCCGTTCGAGCTCTTCGCGCTCCTCGCGAAAATCCGTGGGAGCGGCGCCCTCCGGTTCAGGGGAGGCAGAATCGGCGGACTTTTCGACTCCCTCGCACGATGCGTCAGGGTGCATTCTCGCCTACCGAGCCATCCCGGCAGCACGCAACTATCGGAAGCTGCCCGTGGAGGCTGACGCTGCCAGCGTCCAGTCAGAGATTTGTAAGCTGGAATCATAGCATTTCGGCAACGGGCAAATGAATACCAGGATTATCTGCGGCGGCTGGAAGCGAGGAAGTAACGAGGTTATAGGGTCAGGGTTTGCCTTTTTCTGCGCTTTCTTCCCTGAGCCTATAAACACGCACATAATCGACCAACATGTTGACCGGAAACGGGGTTGTGGAGTCAGGATTGCCCGGCCAGTATCCGCCGACGGCGACGTTCAGCACCACGAAGAATGGATGGTCGAAGGCCCAATGAGTGCCCGGAGGCAGGTTCTCCGCGGTCTGCGTCTCGTAGAGAATGTCGTCCACGTAGAAGCGCACCGTCTGCGGCTCCCATTCGATGGCGAAGACGTGGAAGCCGTCGCTGAAGCGGGCCTGGTTGGGGAGCGAATAAGTGCCGGTCAACGGACTGCCTCCGGAGTAGCCGGGACCGTGCAGGCTGCCGTGAATGCGCGAGGGCTCGTAGCCGACATTTTCCATGATGTCGATCTCTCCGCAGGCCGGCCAGCCGATGTGGTCGAAGTCGGTGCCCAGCAGCCAGAATGCGGGCCAGATGCCCTGACCTTTGGGCAGCTTGATGCGGGCCTCGATGCGTCCGTAGGTGAGCTCGAAGCGGCCTTGCGACTCTATGCGGGCGGAGGTGTAGTCGCGGGAGATGCCGTCGCGGCCGGCGAAGGACTCCTTTCTGGCGGTGATGACGAGCTTGCCGTTCTCCTCCTGAATATTGGCGGGCCGGCCGGTATAGTATTCGAGTTCGCGGTTGCCGAATCCGGAGCCGTTCTCGATGACCTGCCATTTCGCTGGATCGGGCAGGCTACCGTCAGGTCCGTTGAACTCGTCGCTCCAGATCAGCGCGCGGTTTTTAGAGGCTGAATCGGTGCTCTGCGGCTTGGGGGGCCCCGAAGCGTGCGCGGCCATCGTGCTCACTGCCAGCATAAAGTGCGCGCACACGCCTACGCTGCGCGCGAACCAGGATCCTGATTTGCTGCCTTCCGTTCTGGGTGAGGGAGCCTGCATCGGTATCGGGCCGTCCTTGCCGTATGAAGCGTTTTCTCGGATATGCATGAATGAAAGGTGATCTTCAGTTGGTGTAAATGCGCACGTAGTCCACCAGCATCTGCGAGGGAAACGGCGTGCCGGCATTCGGAGCTCCGGGCCAGGAGCCGCCGATAGCCAGATTGAGAATGATGAAGTTGGCCTGGCCGGCGTCAAAAGGCCAGACCGCGCCGCTGAAACCGCCTATGCTTGAAGTGGTGTACGTGACGTAAGGCTGGGTGGGATCGTCGACGTAGTAGGCAACGCTGCCCTTCGTCCAGATCATGCCGTAGGTATGCCATTCGGCGGCCGTCTCACCGGCGGGGAAGTCGAATTGCGTGCCCAGATTGCCGCCGGTAAAGCCGGTGCCATGAATGGAACCCTCGTTCCAGTCGGGCGTGCCCGCGGCGTTCACGCGCTCCAGCACGTCCATCTCGCCGCAGGCCGGCCAATCGACGGCGGCGATGTTGTTGCCCATCAGCCACGCGGCTGGCCAGTAACCCTGCGCTTCCGGCACCTGCGCCCGGAATTCGATGCGTCCGTATTGAAAGCTGAACAGTCCCTCGGTCTTGAGCCGCGCCGAAGTATAAACGCCGGCTGAGGGCTGCTGGGCCACGATGTGGAGATAGCCGTCGGAGCCGACGTAGACGTTGGGGTTTGCCGTGTTGCATGGGGAAGCCGAGGAGTTCCAGCCGCAGTAGTCTTCGAGCTCGTCATTGCCCCAGCCGCCTGCGCCGGTGTCGTAGGTCCACACCAGTGGATTGGGCTGGGCGTTGGCTCCGGTGGAATTCGAGAACTCGTCGGACCAGACCAGCGTGCCCGAGGGGATGTTGAGTGTAAAGCTCTTCGACGTGACCTGGCTGTTGGTGTCGCCCGTGGCCGCGGAGATTGCATTGAGGGTCAGATTCGACGCCACCAGAAACGGAGCCTCGTAGTTCTGCGACGATGTGCTGGGCGTGGAGCCATCGACCGTGTAATAAATGGTGGCCCCGGTGGTAGATGTGGCCAGACTGACCAGCACGGCGCCGTTTTGCGCGGCCGTAGTGGAGACGGTGGGCGCGGCCGCCTGCGGGCTGGAAGGATTGCCCGGCGCCGAACCTCCACCGCTGCCGCAGCCGGCGAGCATCAAGAAGCTTACGGCGAGCGAGAAGCGAAGCCGGAATTCAAACGAATCGGACATAGGAGGGGTTTCCATTCGGGTCTTTTTCGATTTATACCTGTTTCCACATCGAGCGCCGCGCCATCCCAGGTCCCACATCACCCCAGCGATGGAAACCTGTCGCTCGGGACCACGGATGGCGGGACCTCGGCCACCCGGAGCCGGTGCAGAAACATGCGAACGGAAAATCAGAACGTCAACCGTGCGCCGAATTGGCCGATGCGCCCTCCTACGCCGCCATAGCTGATGATCTGGCCGAAGGTGCCGTCGGCCATGTTGGTGTCCGGCCCCCCCAGCGCGTCGCGATTGAAGACGTTGAAGAACTCCATGCGGAGGGTCAGGTTGTAGGCGCGGTCCGGACCCATGGCCAAGCTCTTGTGTATTCCGAGGTCTTCCGTAGCCAGGCCGGGGTTGCGCACCTGCGATTGATAATTGCCGCCGTTGCCCAACGTATAATTCGTCGGATTCTGGAAGCAGTCCGTATTCAGGAACGGCTGGAAGAGCTTGCGCGTGCCCGTGGTCAGCTTGCAACCGGAGACCAGGTTGGCGTAGACGGCATTGAAGCCATCGTAGTAATTCGTTGAGTGGACCGAGATCGGCGTGCCCGTGTCGTAATGAAAATCGCCATCGAGGCTCCAGCCGCCGATGAATCCATCGGTCACCGGGCCGACGGATGAGAAGAGCTGCTTGCCGCGGCCGAAGGGCAAATTGTAGATCACATATCCCTTCACGATGTGCGTCTCGTCGAAGTCGGAGATGTCTTTGGCTTCGTCCTTCAGGTCGTAGGTGTTCTGCAGCGATCCCGTGCCCCACAGCTCCTGGAAGTCGGTGTCGATGTCGCCATGGGTGCGTGACCAGTTGTAGCTGCCCAGGAGCGACAACCCGTGAGCTGCGCGGCGCGTCACGCTGATCTGCATGCTTTTGTAGTCGCCGTTGCCCAGCGGTACTCCCACAGAGAGCAGCGGACCGTAGCCGGCTTCGGCCTGCGGATAAGGCGTAATTCCCTCCCAGCCCGGACCCGCTCCACCCCAGTATCCGTTGTAGGTGGAAGGGAACGTTCCATTGCGCAGAAAATTCTGCATGTTCGCCACGGTGGGCTGATTGGTCTGGAAGATACCGCTCTGCAGGTGATAGCTATGGCTCTGAATCCAGTTCACGTCCAGTGCGGTCACGTGATCCAGCTCGCGCTGCACGCCCACGTTGTACTGCTGCACGTTGCCCGGCGTAAGTGAGCGCGGATCGACACTGACCACGTCGGCCTGAGTATAGTCGGGAGTCTTTAACTGGGAAGAGGTGGGCTTGTAGCCGCTATCCCAATTGAAGTTGCCTTCCTGCGTGACGGGGTGGAAGCCCACATCGCCGGCCTGCTGGTAGGGAACGCCGCCCCAGGTATTCATGTTGAGGGGCGTGAAGAAGACGCCTAGATTGGCGCGGGCCACAGTCTTGTCATTAATCTTGTAAGCCACGCCGATGTGCGGCGAGTAGTTGAACCAGTCCTGCCGCTTTTCAAAAGACTGGCTGCCGCTGGTCAGATACTGATACTCGCCCATCTCGCCGGTAACCGGGTTGAGCGCGTTGAGGACGAAGTTGGACCAGTGGCCGTATTTCTCCTTGTAGGGATTGTTGAAGTCCCAGCGCAGGCTCAGGTTGAGCGTGAGCCTGCTGTTCACGCGCATATCGTCGCTGCCATACCACGAGAAGGCCTTGCGCCGGCCGTACTCGTTGTCAGGGTTGTTGTTCTCGGCGTTGTAGACGTCGCCCAGCAGGAAGCTGCCGAAGGAGTTGCCGATCTCGTCGTAGGCGTTGAAGTCGTACCACGCGGGAGCGGTCTGGGTGGGATCGAAGATGATGGGATAGCCGCCCGTGAAAGTACCGTCGTCGGTGGTGTAATTGAACTGCATGGCGCGGAACTCGACGCCGAACTTCACATTGTGGCGGCCGTGGTTCCACACCGTTTCGTCGTCGTAGATGAAAGTGTTGCCGGCGTAGTAGTCGTTGTACTGGCTGCCCAGCGGCGAGAAGTTCCAGCCGTTCTGGTAGTTCGCGCCGCCGAAGTACATGCCGGAGTCGAAATAAATCAGCGGGAAGTTGCCGGCGCCGTTGAGCAGGCCGAGCTTGCTGTCCCAATGGCCCGATTGTGAGACCGCCATGCTTGGATTGCGGAAGCGGTTGAAGGTGGCGTAAACAGTGTTGAGCAGATTGGGCGAGATAGTGATGGCGTCGCTCAGCCGCGCGCCGGGAGCAGTAGTGTTGTGCCAGTAGGAGTTGGCCATCGGCCCGCCGTAGGGCGCCGTGGGCGACCACACGCCGCCCTGGTCGGCATTGATGCGCGGATAGTCGTCCCAGTAGAACGAGCCGGCGAGGTGCTGCCGGCTGCTCATGTAGTAGTCCATCTTGACGCTGGATTGCGTGTTGTGAAACCAGGGATCGGGGTTGTAACCCGGCCCGGCGTCGTTAACGGTCAAGGACGACTCGGGCTTGTAGTACTGGTGATAGAGCTGAAGAATCTGCGAACTGACCTTGCTGATGCGGCTGGTGGGAATCTGGTTGTTGACGAACACGCAACCGAAGGCGGTAGGGCTGTTGGTGAGCGGGTCGACGATGGCGCCCTTGTAGATGGGATTGCCGCAGTTATCCACGGCCGGCGCGCCGCCATAGGTCAACACGGGCACGCTGGGCGAAAGCATGGGGCTCAAATCGGCGTACGAGGTCACGTTTCCGCTCGAATCGAGACCCATCATGGCGTCGGTGGGAACGGTGCGCGAGTTGGCGCCGAGGTTCCACATCGATTGCATATAGCGCTCGAAGGAGACGAAGTAAAACAGCTTATCTTTTTTGATGGCGCCGCCGTAGCTGCCACCCCAGTCGGAAAGCGAGTCACTCTTGTGCAGATAGGCCGAAGCATTGGCCGGGTCGGTGATGGCGGAAAGGTGATTCGATGCGCTGATGGCATCGAGATCCGTGGAGTGCAGAAAGCCGAAGAGCGAGCCGTGCACCTTATTTGCGCCTGACTTCATCTCGTAGCGGAAGACGCCGCCGCCAGTACGTCCCGCGTCGGCGCTGATGCCGGCCGTATCGGTCTCAAATTCTTCCACCGCTTCCATGGGAGGCTGCGACTCGCTGATGTAGCCGCCCAGTTGCGAGACCGCCGAGGTGCCGTCGATGAGCACTTCCTTGGTCATGGCGATGCTGCCGTCAATGTGCGAGCTGTAGTCCGAGCCCTCGGCGCCGGGCACATAGGCGAAGATAAAGTTCGACAGATTGCGGCTGCCCTGCACATTCAGCGGCAGCTCGCTCACGGCTTCCCCGTTCAGGTTTGTGGAGACGGTGGAATCTTCGGTCTGCAGGATGGGCGAGGCGCTGGTGACTTCGACCGTCTCCGTAGCCCCGCCCACGCGTAGCGCGGCGTCGATCTCCGCGATCTGGCCGATCAGCAGGGTAACGCCCGTACGGTCGAGGGTCTCGAATCCGATTTTCGCAAACCGCACCGCGTAGCTGCCGATGGGGAGGTCGCTCACACGGTATAGTCCGGCGCCGTCGGTGGTCGTGGTCACCGCCTGGTTCGTGCCCAGATTCGTGATCCGAACTTCCACGCCGGGCAGGACGGCTGAGGAGGAATCTTTGACCGTGCCGGTAATGGTTCCGCGATCAGACTGCGCGAACAGAGGACCTGCCAAGCCGAGCGCGGTGAGTATTGTGAGAGCCAGAATCTTTTTGCCTATCATGGTCAATCCTCCTTAAAGCCGCACCAAGATCACTTTGGGCGTGCGGGCCAATGCGCTTCGTTCTCCCGATCGTTTCCTCTCATGGCCGGTTTGGCGTCGGGCTGCTTACCTTGAACGAACGCATTTTCCCCGGTCCGAAGGGATATTCGACATCCCAACATGCTTCTGAAGCCGGTTGCCTGCGGGGGGGCGCGGCAGCCGCCATCTCTCAAACAACAGGAATTGAATGCCCGGACACGAACGGTTGGAAACGTAAGGCGGGGATAAATTTACCGGTGGATCGAATCCGATGGAGTAACTGCTGAACGTGACTCGAAGTTGCGAGCCGTTTTAGGCTCAAATGGAGGGAAACAAATGATCGATGCATTTACGGGTAAATCGACGGATTTCCGATGGCGATTTACGGGTAAATCGCGGGTTGAAGCGCTTCATTCCCTTCCCGATAAGCTTCGTGGCCGAAGTTTGCGACGCAACCCGCGCTGCAAAGCTATTTTTCCATTTCCGCGCCCTTGCAGTCCTGGACGGGTTGGATGGGCCGCGTCCAGATCTGAGATTCGCCGAACAAAGGGATGCCAACGTATCCGCGCAGGTCGAGCTTGGGACCGTCCGCGGTCCCTCCAGCGGTCATCGTCCCGCGGTAGGTCTTGCCGGTCTTCGGATCGTAGAGAGTTCCGCCTCCGGCATGGTCGGGATCGCGCAGGGTAAAACCGCTTCCGATTTTGAGGCCGCAGAGAGCGCGCCCCCGCTCGGCAATTTGTGGATTGTGGATGTCGGTGGTGGCCGGCGCCTGTGGGCTGAGGAAGACGAGCCATAAGCAGACCTCGGCGCCGCAGCGGTCGATGCGAATGACTGCGCCGGTGGGATCTTTCCAATCGCCCAGTACGCCGGCAGGCTGAGCGGCGACGGCAACGGGAGCAAGCACCCCGGCAATGCCGAAAGCAAGGTCGATCCATCTCATTGCATTCTTCGTGATCGAATTTCGGCCCGGCACAATTCGTCCTCCCATAGGAACAAGAGTCACGGCTCGCATATTGGACTCTTCTTCAGCGCGTCGAGCAGCGGCTGAGTTTGGAAGAACACTTCCGCGGGATGGGGTGCGGGCGCATTCAAAGGCAGGATGCGCAGACCGGGAAGAGCGTTGAGGAACGGGACGAAATCCCGCGCACTCTCCATATTGGGGCACCCCACCCCCGAGTTGCAGAAGAGAAACTCGCCGGACGGCAGCCACACCCACGCCCTTGTGAAAGGTTTCGACCGCATGTACCCCTCAAAGAACATCTTCAACTTGAAGTGCGGATATTGGGGCGGGAAAAGATCGGTTTGCGTGGGATGGAAAGGCGGATCAAAGCTCTGGACTGGGATGCTCCCAAAGCTCACGAACCAGCGAAGATCGTATTTCCCTTTATCGTCGCGGCACTCAACCGTAAAACGCGGAGGCAGATCCTGCGCTGTTTGCCCGCTGGACTGAGCAGCGAGCGACAAGCGCAGGTAATGAATCCCCGATCCGGCATCCGTACCCTCGAGACGAAGCAGGTTCGCCGCACCCGGCGCGGACTGAGCCGCGAGCGCAGCCGGCACAAGCAGCGCCGGCAACAGAACCGCGTCTGCGGCAATCGCGTTCCATCTCATCGTGTCTCCTGAGCGGGAGTTCCCAAGGGTTTCGATTCCGCGGAATCAGAGTGGCCCGCCGAAGCCGGAACCTACGGTCTGCGCTTCGCCTTGCGCGAGCGGCATAGCTCTTCCCAGTCCTTTTCGGTCTGGTCGGCGTAGAGCGAGCCGAACCTGGCAAGCGCTTCGGCAAAGCCCTCGCCCAGGCCCAGATAGCCGGCGATGGCCAACGGGTCGCCGGAACGGGCGTGACCGCGGGCCAGCAGCTCGCCGCACACTTCGGCATAGGCTTTCAGTCCGGCTCCTGCCAGGTCCTCGAGCTCGATGGAGCCCTTGTGATCGTTGAGCTGGCGCACCAGGTAGGTGCGGGTGCCGATGTGCGTCCAGCCCAGGAACGGATCGGTTTGCAGTTGCATGGCGCGCTGGCCATCCGCTACGCGCTGGCCGTTGTGATGGGCGGGATGCGCGTCAGGAAGGTAGGGAGCGTAGGCCGAGAGGGTTTCTTCCTTGATCTGCAGAAAGAGCGGGTCGGCCGGGCCGTTGCCTTCAAGGTAAATGCAGTAATCGCGCAGGCCCACTGAGCCGGTGCCGACCACCTTGAAGGCCACGTCGATGGGTCGATAGAGCGAGAGCAAATGCTGGCGCTGCGGCTCGAGCACGGCGCTGTAGGGCGCGAGCGAAGCCAGAACGGCCGAGGCCTGCGCGGCGCTGACGCGGGTAAGCATGGGCTTCGATTCCCTGAAGCGGCGCGGCGCGGCAATGGCAGTGGATACGGACTCGGTAAGCTGCTCGAGCGTGTGCAGCGGCGTGGCGCGCTCGGCTTTGGCCAGCGCCAGATGCACGGGCTTGGCCAGTCCGAGCCGATGCACCTGGAAGCGCCCCACTTCAAGCAGAGGCATGCGGGCGAAATCGCGCATCTGGGCGGCATAGCGCTCAATGCATGCTTCCACGGCCTTGCGCGCCGCGCCTTCCTTGTGCCCGGCGGCGCGGCCGGCCAGCACCAGCGAGGCAGACATGCGCTTGAGATCCCACTCGAACGGACCGCGGATGGTCTCGTCGAAGTCGTTGATGTCGAAAACGAGGCGGCCGTCGGGAGCGGCAAAGGCTCCAAGGTTGCGCACGTGCGCGTCGCCGCAGAGCTGGCAGACGATGCCTGTCGAAGGCGCCACGGCCAGGTCCGCGGCCATCACCGGCGCCGCGCCGCGAAAATAAGCGAAGGGCGACTCGGCCATCAAATCGTACTTCAGCTTGATGAGCAAAGGGACGCGGCCGTGCATGGATCGGTCGAGCAATTCAAGTGATGAGGCGGGTCTCGCCTTGGGTTGCAGCACATCGTGTTGCTGGCGGCCGATCTGCTTGCGCCGCGTTTGGCCGAATTTGCGCCGTTCCTGCGGGGTCGTCCAAGTCATCGAGCGGTTCTCCAACTTCCTCGTTTCTTCTGCCGGCGTGCGAGGCAGCTCATTCTCCATGAAAGAGCTACGAAGCGGTCGAGGTTCCAGAGTACAGCAATTGGAGAACCGCTGGCGGAACATATACTCGCTGCCTGCTCAGTGCAACGCCGCAATTCCGGTGATTTACACTTTTTCTTGTAAGTCCCGCTCCTTTCGCGGCCGCTGCTCTGGCGGTCCGGACCCCTGGGCAAACTAAGCCCATCGGAGGATTCGCATTGACGCGTGCAGGCGCCACTCTGCTTTCGTGCGTTGCCGCTTTGGCCCTGGCATGCGCGGCTCTGGCCGCGCAGGGGCCGCCGCGGCCTTTGACGGTAGAGGCCATCTACGGGCACGGATCGCTGACCGGAATCCCGCCCGCTGAACTGGACTGGTCGCCGGACGCGAAGCACCTCACTTATCTCGATGGCGGCGAGCTGGTGGATCTGGATCCCGGCACCGGCAGACCCCACGTACTGGTAAGCCGCGAGAAGATGGCGCCGCTGATGACCAGCGGCGGCTCGGAGAGGGACCGCGATCATCGCGACCGCTACGGAATGTCGAGCTACGTGTGGGCGCCGGACTCGACCCATGTGCTGTTCGACTCGGACGGACACCTGTGGCTCTACGATTTGCGCAATGGCGTCGGGTTGCAGATGGGCTATTCGGGTGCGGCGTCGGGCGACGATCCCAAATTTGCACCCGACGGCTCAGCCATCTCCTTCATTCGCGATCACGGGCTGGCGATAATCCGGCTCAGTGAGCCCGGAACGCCGACGGCGATGGTTGCGCCGGCGCCCAATCCGGCGACGCTCTGCGGCGAAGTGGACTGGGTGTACGAAGAAGAACTTGATGTGCGGAGCAATTATTTCTGGTCGCCGGACTCGAAGAATTTGGCTTTTCTACAGATGAACGAGGCGCAGGTGCCGGTGTATCCGCTCACCGACTGGATTCCGGTCCATGCTACCGTCGAGCCGCAGCGCTATCCGCAACCCGGCGACCAGAACCCCGACGTGCGCGTGGGCATTGTAAGCGCCAAGGGCGGCAGGGCAAACTGGATCAGGCTGCCGATCGAGGCCGGGCAGGATTACATTCCCCGCTTTGGCTGGATCAATGACAAGACGCTGTGGATTGAGACCCTCAAGCGGAATCACAAACTCCGCGACATTTTCTTTGCAGACGCCGGCAGCGGGGATGCGCGCCTGGCGCTCGAAATCAAGGACGACAAGTTCGTCGACGAGAATTACAGCGTCAACGCCGGCGACGGCTATATCGTGCTCAGCAACTGGAGCGACGGCCACAATCATCTCTATCTCTATAGCTACGACCGGCGAAACCCCATGGCCGCGCCTGCCAAGCTGGAGAAGCAGCTCACCAGCGGAGATTTTGAGGTGAGCGACGTGTACCGCGTCGATTTCGAAAATAAATTTGTCGACTACGCCTCGAACGAGGCCAATGTTCTGGAGCAGCAGTTGTGGCAGGTGGGATTCGACGGCAGACGTCGCCAGTTGAGCTCCGGAGCTGGATCGCACGACGGTTACTTCGCTCCCGTGGGCAGCGGGTTTGTCGACAAGCAATCGACGCGGCTCGATCCGCCCGCGCTGCGGCTTTGCCAGTCCGCGCAGAAGTGTAGTGTCTTCTGGCAGACCCGGGCGCTGGAACCATACCGCTTGCGCGCGCCGGAGCCGCTGGAAGTGAAAGCGCGCGACGGCTCCGCGCTCTATGCCACACTGCTGCTGCCGCCCGATTCACAAGATTCGGGCTCCCAAAAACCGGCCACTGTGCCGCTGATCGTGAATCCCTACGGTGGGCCCGGACCGCAGTCGGTGGCCAACCGCTGGGAAGATGCGCTGCCCTTCGACGAACTGCTTGCCGAGCATGGATTCGCCGTGCTGCATGCCGACAATCGCGGCACCGGGATGCGCGGCCGCGCCTTTGCCCAGGCCGCATACCGCGACTTTGGGCCCATCCAGCTCGAAGACCAGATGACGGTGGTGGACGCGGCGCTGGCCAGGTATCCGCAACTGGACCCCAAGCGCCTGGGATGGTGGGGGTGGAGCTGGGGCGGCACGTTTACTCTCTATGCCATGACGCACTCTGATCGCTTCCGGGTTGGGGTTGCGGTGGCGCCGGTTACCGACTGGCGCGACTACGACTCAATCTACACGGAGCGCTACATGGGCCTGCCCACGGAGAACGTGGACGGCTACCGCGATGATTCCGTGGTCAACTCGGCGGCCAATCTGAAAGGCCGGCTGCTGCTGGCGGTGGGAACCGGCGACGACAACGTACACATTGAGAACACCGTGCAGTTTATCCAGCGTTTGATCGAAGCCGGCATACCCTACGATTTACAGATTTACCCGCGCAAGACGCACTCGATCTTCGGCCCGGACGTGAGGACGCATTTGTACAAACGGATTCTGGCGCAGTTTGAACAGTATCTGATGCCGCCGGTGGAGTGAGTGCAGGGTGGGTGCGGGAGCGGCAGCCGGTGTCAGACTTCGCGGCGCTTGAAGAGGTCGTCCTTCTCGCGGCACCCGCAATTGGAGCACTCGAGGCAGCAGACAAGCAACACGGCAACGCCCACCGTGATCAGGACGGCCAGTACATTTCCGTTGATTCCGATCCAGTGCATAAAAGTATGCATATCCGGTGTACCGATCCATAGGTAGTGTGCAACCTAATGATAACCGGATACGCCGGAAATCTCCTCAACAATTGATTTAACCCTTGCGGCGCGGCGCAGTCTGGTCTGTGTAGATCATCGGAAGTTTTTCGCTTGCAGAACAGCGAATAGAAGACGAAACTAGTTACCATGGGAACCATCAAGCCATGAACGCTTCGGCGTCCAATCCGTTGCCGGCTACCTTTCCTGAGGAGTGGCTCAAGGAGCCTGCGACGGCGTGCGCCCCGCAGCAGCAAGCGGAGAGCGGGCCGCATGTGAACTGGCTTTTCGTCGATTTGAACTCTTACTTTGCGTCGGTGGAGCAGGAGGTAAGGCCGGAGCTGCGCGGCCGTCCAGTGGGCGTGGTTCCGATGATGGCCGATACGACCGTCTGCATCGCCGCAAGTTACGAGGCCAAGGCATACGGCGTAAGGATCGGCACCGTGGTGGCGGACGCCAAAAGGATGTGCCCGGAGATCGTGCTGGTGG
This sequence comes from uncultured Acidobacteriaceae bacterium, assembly GCA_963770555.1. Classification (GTDB taxonomy): domain Bacteria; phylum Acidobacteriota; class Terriglobia; order Terriglobales; family Acidobacteriaceae; genus Telmatobacter. The sequence goes on along the minus strand of CAVYQC010000003.1, from coordinate 1,140,453 downwards.
AAGGGCGCCACGAGCTTTACACCGAATACCATCACCGCGTGGTGGAAGCCGTGGAGAGTTGTGTGCCGGTGACCGCGGTGTGCTCCATCGACGAGATGGCCTGCCGGCTGATGGGACGCGAACGGCCGCTGCTGGCCGCCATGGAGCTGGGGGCGCGGGTGAAGACGAGCATCAGGGAGCGAGTCGGACCGATGCTGCACAGCTCGGTGGGGCTGGCCACCAACCGCTATCTGGCCAAGGTAGCCAGCGACATGGAGAAGCCTGACGGTCTGGTCGCGCTTACGCTGGACATTCTCCCCGAAGCGCTCAGGCAGCTGGCGCTGCGCGACCTGCCGGGCGTGGGCGCGCGGACTGAGAAGCGGCTGAACGAAAAAGGCATACGCACCATGGACGATCTGCTGGCGCTCGATAGCGAACAGGCCGGCCAGTTGTGGGGATCGGTGTGGGGCGAGCGGCTGTGGCACTGGCTGCGCGGCGAGGATTTCGAGATGGCAGACACCGAGCACCTGAAGTCGATCAGCCATCAACATGTGCTGGCGCCTGAGATGCGCACTGCGGAAAAAGCCTGGGCCGTGGCGCACAAGCTGCTGCACAAAGCCGCCATGCGGCTGCGCGCGCATGGGCTGTGGGCCAGCGGCATCGGTCTGGCCATCGGCTTTGCGGCGCCGCGCGGGCAGAATACTCCAGTTTCGAGTTTCGGCGTTCCGACGCGTGGATGGAAAGGCGAGATCAAGCTGAGCGAATGCCAGGACAACCCCACGCTGATTGCCGCGTTGCGCCGTTTGTGGGAGTCGCGCCCGGCCGGAGGGGAGTACGACCATCCTTACTTCATTGGCGTTCATCTTGACGGCCTGGTTCCCGACCGGCTGCACTCCTTGAACCTCTTTGATGCGCTCGAAGGCGAGCAAAGCCGCACGCGGCTGCTCCGGACCATGGACGAGCTGAACAACAAGTACGGCATGAGCACGCTGGCGCCGGCCACGATGCTGACCGCGTATAAAGCCGCGCCCACCCGGATTGCGTTTCACAGCATTCCGGATTTGCTTTGAAGGCAGGGAACAAGAAACAGGGAGTAGGGAATGGCAGGACCGGCTGACCGATGAAGCGATTTGCGGAGTTATTCGGTAACCCGAAACATTTCGATGGCTGCGTAATCGGCGCTCGTGTTGACCAGCCGGATGGTGTGCTCGCCTCTTTGCAAGCCGTTTGCGGAGAAGATCTGGACTGAGGAGATTCGCGGGAAGTTTTCCGTGCGCAGGTCAAGGCTGGCCATGCGATGACCGTCGAGATAGACGTCCGCCGCACCGAACTCCGGACCCTTTTCCGCAATCAGCGCCACGCCGGTGCCGTGAAACTCGAACTCGGCCGCGGCATTCTCGCTTTGGGTGTAGCGGGTTTGCGGTTTGAGGGCCTTCAGTTTCTCATCGCCGCCGTTCCACGCGCCGCTATACACAATGCGCGGATCTTCACCCGGAATCGCGACCGTTAAAGGCGAAGGCGCGGTGCGCAGGACCAGCGGAATCTCCCACATCTTGTAAAGACCGGAGGGAATGTCTTTGAACGGGCAGCCGGAAGTGAACATCGAGATCCTCACCTCGGAGCCACGGCGCTCCTGGAATTGCGCGCACAGGCTGGGGCCGTACATGTGGCCGGCGGAGATGAAACGATCGTCAAAGGAGTTGATGAGCATCCATGGACCCCATGGATGCTCAGCCTGGTAAAAGTCATATTGCATGCGGTTCGGCTCGAACCATTTGGTCATCTTTGCCGTGTTATACCAGGCGATCGTCAGGTAAACATTGAGCGCGGGGATAAAGCAGATCGGTCCCTGGCCGCAATGCGTGGGTGAAGAAAAAATCGGCTCTGCATCGCCGATGACCTTCGACCAGCTTCGATCGCGGTTGCCGTCCCCGCCGGCGTAATAACACCAGTCGGATCTGCGCAGAGCGGAAAGCTTCGACCGCTCCACGCGGCCGAGAATATAACGGTCGCCGTCGTTCCAGAAGCCGTTGGTAGACGAGGCATAGACATAACGGTCCGCGCCGTCGCGCGCTACGCTTGCTCCATTGCGGCCGTAATGCACGAAGAAGGGCGCGCCAAACACGGTGCCGGGCCACATGGGCTGCGCGTAGTTTTCATCCGCGGATCGAGTCCAGGTAAGTCCGCGGTCGGTGGATTGAATCAGGCTGCTGTTGACTGCGGTCTGGCGCAGCAGCGGGTCGCCGCTCTCGCTGCCGTAGGTGTTTCTGGAGACGAATGCATAGAAGACGCCGTCGATGCACTCCTGGCCGCAGGCCTTCCAGGTTGCGCCATCGGGGCCTTTCTGTCCGCCCTTTCCATATTCGTCCATGCTGTTGACCTGCGAGCCGGTGAGCGCGTTTGCGGCGTCGCCTGCGAGTTTGTTGAAGGCCAGGTTGCGGCCGCGCCCCTGCGGACCGAAGCCGCGGCCGTCGCAGTTGAATGCGTAGAGATTTCCGTCGTTGGCCCAGAAGGGATCCCAGGTGTCGCCGTTCGAGGAGTCCCATTTGTGAATGTGGTCGAGGTCGGGGAAGACCTGGGTAATGTGCGTAGAGTTGGCGGAGCCGGCGAAAGCAAATGGGGCGCGGACGGCGCAGGAGACGCCGGCCGCCGCGGCTGCTTGCCTGAGAAACGATCTGCGGCTTAGGTGCGCGTGTGTTCCGGCCATCTCTCACGCTCCAGACGCAAGTGTATCTAGCGACCTTCGCGCGGGCAACGTTATGGAGCGAGCCCGCGAGGGTTGAGCCTGCCGATACGGCCGTGCGGGCCGACGACGAAAGGCAGCGAGAGCGCGTTCCAGTTGCGGTCGGTATCGGTGGATTCGAGATCCCATTGGGCGTGAATGCTACTCAAGGTAACAGTCAGGAGTCCAAGGAGGAGAACCAGGTTGCGCATACGGATCAGTGTAGGGCTAAACCGTGCATAGGCGCACCTCAGGGCCTGAAGGCTGGATTCACTTGGCTCGGTATGTGCCGGGACTGAAGTCCCGGCCTACCACAGTCCCGGCTCACCACCCCCCGATCCACCGTCCTGAACTTTTCTATCTGCTTTGCGTAAATCTTTGCATCCCGGTCCGCACGCCTTTGCGGATAAGAAAGTAGAAGCGACCCTGATGGCCCGCGACTGGCAGCCGGAGTTCGAACAACTCGTCGACGAGCACCAGTCGATGGTCTTTTCGCTGGCGATGCGCGTGACCGGCGATCGCGGGCTGGCCGAGGAGATCGCGCAGGATGTTTTTCTGGCTTTGGACAAGAATCTGGGGAAGATCAAGAATCCGCTGCACGCCCGCTTCTGGCTGCGGCGGGTTACGATGAGCCGTGCGGCGGATGCGCTGCGCCGGCGCCGGGTGCGCGGCGTGGATTTGTGGGTGGAGATCGAGGAGGATCACGGCGCGCCTGAAGAGGTGCAAAGCTCGCCGCTGGGCGCGCGCCTCGAGCAACTGGTGGCAACGCTGCCGGCGCCGCAGCGCGCGGCGCTGGTTCTGCGCTACCAGGAGGACCTGACGCCGGAGGAGATTGCGGCCACGCTGGATGCGCCGCTGGCTACGGTGAAGAGCAACCTGCAGCGGGGATTGAAGCTGTTGCGCGCCAAGGCCGAAAGCCATTTGAAGGAGTACATGCGTGGAACCTGAATGGACGGACGAGTTTGAACGCGAGCTTCGGCAGGCGTTCGAGCGGCGGCCGGCGCCGCCCAGCCTAAAGCGCAAAGTGATGGAGCGCAGGCGGCGGCAGAACACGGAAAGGCTGCATCGCTGCGTCGTGTTCTGGCAGCGGCTGGCGGCCTGCGTGGTGCTGGCCGGCACGGTGTGCGGGGCATTCGCGTGGCACAGCGACGAGGAGCGGCACAAGGGCGAAGCGGCGCGCGAGCAGGTGTTCACCGCGCTGCGCATCGCCAGTCACGCGCTCAGCGAGATGAATGCGCAGCTCGCGGCCCGCGGCCGGGACGCGCAGTAAAGAGGAGAACTGTAGAACCGAACCCCTCAGGGGTTGAAGCCCGGTTCTTTTGCGGCTGCTGCGGCACGACTCAAGTCGGGCCCTGATACAAAGCACGGCGTTACGATCGGGTTTGGAAGATTGCCCAAATTGATCGACATTGATCAAGGAGAAAGTCTCATGAAAGATCGCCTCTTCATATTTGTGTTAGGCTTTGTTGCGCTGGCCCCTTCTGCATTTGCCCAGACCGCATCGCCTCCATCGCCGCTGCCGTTGCCGCCGCCTGTCGAAAAGGAGCTGGCCGCGAAGGCCGCAAACGTCACCGAGGTGACGCTGGGCAAGAACATGCTCGACTTCGCGGCCAAGTTCATGAACGGCAAGGACTCGGATGAGGCTGCGACGCGCCAGCTCATCGAGGGCCTGGATGGGATCTACGTTCGCGAGTACGAATTCGACAGGGAAGGCGAGTATTCGATGGACGAGGTGGACAAGCTGCGCCAGTATTTCGAAACCAGCGAGTGGACGCCGATCGTACGCGAGCACGAACGCAAGAGCGGAGAATCGACCGACGTGATGGTGAAGATGGTGAACGGCGAGTCGCACGGCATGTTCATTTTGTCGGCTGAGCCGAAAGAGTTGAGCATCGTGCTGATCCTCGGACCGATCCGCATGGACCAGCTCGGCAAGCTGAGCGGAATCGGCGGATTGAGTGCGCTGGGCGACGTGGAAAACAGCACGAAGGATAAAGCCAAGGCGGATGAAAAAGGGAAGAAAGGCGGCAGCCAATGAGACGGCTTTGGTGGATCCCGATTTGCCTGGCAGCGGCGCTGGCCGTGCCGGTGGCGGTGCTGGCCCGCGGCGACAGCGGGTTTGACGGCGTGGTGAACTCGATCGAGAGCCGGTATCACGCGCGGGCCACGCGCATTCCCTTTCTTGGCGTCGTGAGCCTGATTGCAGGCAAGGCCACGCGCGGCGTGCGCGGAGTGCAGGTGGCGGAGTTCGACAACTTCTCCGCGCAGGTGGATGGCGACGAGCTGAACGGCATCGTCGAGCAAAAGCTGGGTCAGGGATGGGAACGGATGATTCGCGTGACCAGCAGGAAATGCGGCGAGCAGACGCTCATCTTCGCGCGCCCTCGCGGCGACCGCATGGAGCTTTTCGTGCTCGATCTCGAGGGGCACGAGTTGGACGTGGTCGAAGTTTCGGTCGATCCCGACCATCTGAACGAAAGCATCGGCAAGTATGAGCATCACGATGGAGATGTGACGGACTAGAGCGGCCCTATGCTGCCGTTGCCAAACCTGCCCTATGCCGCGCGTCGATAGCTGGCTAGAATCATTCTGAGCATGGCCAGCCTGGCTCCAGCGCCGACTTCAAATTATCGCGGGCGCCTTGCCCCTTCGCCCACCGGCTATCTGCACGTGGGCCACGCGCGCACCTTCTATACTGCGTGGCAACGAGCGTGCGACGCTGCCGGCGCCTTGATTCTGCGCATGGAAGACCTGGATCGGGAGCGCAGCAAGCCGGTCTATTCCGAGGCCGCGCTCGAAGACTTGCGCTGGCTGGGAATCCGCTGGCAGGAGGGCCCGGACATCGGAGGCCCGTTTGCGCCCTACGTGCAGAGCGAGCGCGGCGCGCTTTATCTCGCGGCGTGGCGCCGGCTGCTCGAGGGCGGTGCTCTCTTTCGCTGCCGATGCTCCCGCAAAGACCTCGAAACCGCACTTGGCGCTCCGCACGAGCGTGCGACGGCGAAGCCTGACGTGCTGGACGACGAGCCAATCTATCCCGGAACCTGCCGGCGTTTCGAGGCTCGCGCAGCCCATCGGTCCGGTCCGGGGGAAATCGAGCCGGATGCACCCGCCGGAAGCAACTGGCGGTTCCGCGTGCCCGATGGCGAAGCAATTGAGTTTGTGGATCGGAACCTGGGTGCGCAGCGATTCGTAGCCGGCCAGGACTTTGGCGATTTTGTTGTGTGGCGTCGCGACGGCGGGCCCAGCTACCAGTTGGCTTGCGTAGTGGACGACGCGGCGATGGAGATCACGGAGGTGGTGCGCGGGGCGGGTCTGCTGAAGTCCACGGCGCGGCAGATTCTGCTTAATCGCGCACTGGGCTTCAAAGATCCCGCGTGGTATCACTGCCGGCTGGTAGTGGACCGCAATGGGCGGCGGCTTGCGAAGCGCCACGATGCGCTGAGTCTGCGCGCGCTGCGCCAGCGGGGGATGACGCCGATGTGTATCCTGTCCGCAGAATTTCCGGCGGAAGCATGAAAGCCGGGAACAAGGGAACGGGGAAACAAGGGGAAGGGGCTCTGTGCTGTCCCGCTCTTGCGACAGCGACAAAGACTTCGCAAGGATGGGGCACCCAAGCATCCTGCAACCGGAGTCAGTGACGACGCAATGCTGCCAAGCGCGGGCTACTGCACTAAAGGAACGCCGGGAGGGTTTGTGGGGTTGAATTTGCGCGCCAGGTCAGGAGTCGACTGCACGTCCTCCGCCGGAGGATTGACTGCCTTCTCGACTTCTACGCCGAACACGTAGCTGGGGCCGAACATGTTGCTGGTGAAAATCACCATCGACTTGTCCGGAGAGAAGCGTACATTCGGCTCTTCGCGGTAGTAATGGTGCGACATGTTCACCAGATGCTCGGAGTGGAAGACGCCCGGTTGCCAGAAGGCCGGATCGTTCAGCGCGCCGGGCCCGTCGGTAATCATTTGCGGATGCAGCAATTCAATCCACTCGCCGTCTTTGGCTCGGGCCACCTGCCCTGGGTCGCCGCCGTCGTCGCAGAAGAGCGAAAGATCGCGGGTCAGGTTAAAGTGAATGCCCCACTCATTCCGCTGCATGTGGTACGCAGTCCGCGCGCCGGTTTTCAGGTTATAGCTGGCCAGGAAAAAATCCTCGCCCTTAGGATACTGCCAGTCGTACCAGATGGTCTCGCCGTCGAGACCCCAGAATTCGTGCCCCGCGATCTCCATGAACATGGTGCGCTTGTGGATGAGGGTGTTGTGCGTGCCATCGGTGTGGATCGTCCAGATTCGGTCCACTTTCTGCCATGGTCCTTCATGGCAGTACATCAGCAGGTCGGGGTCAGTAGGTGAAAAGAGCAGGTGGTTCACCCAATCGGTCGAGTGCAGCAGAACCTTGATGTCTCCCGGTTTTTCACCGTTCGGCCCGGGTTCCAGGCGCATGGTGAACAGCACCAGCGGCAATCGCGCGGCCAGCCGCCGCTCCATCATTTCGCCCTTGTTGGAGGGCTGATAATGCGGGCCCTGCGCGGCGCTGGCAATGCGGTTGTCCTGGCCGGCTGCGGGCTGCGACGGCGCTGGCAGGTTGGAACCGTATTCCCGGCCCGTAGCGTCGCCCTCGATGTAGGTCCCGGCTGCCAGCGTCTCGTCCGCATTCACGCTTACGATCATCCGGTGCGGCGGCAGATCCACGAGCTTGCGAACCGTACCGGTATGGGTGTCTGCCTTGTAAACGGAACTCACTCCCGTTGCCGGATCGGTCTTGGTGAAGAAGACGCTGTTGGTTTTGGCGCCCACCACCAGCGCGTGAACCATCCCCGCCATAGGAGCGCGCGCGCCCTCCTGCTGCGCTCCGGCCTCCCGCGGCGGATTCGCGACCAGGAGCCTGGACTCGCGGGTGTCCATGTCGAGCACGTGAATGCCGTCCGGAGCGGTGTAAATCATCTGCTTGCCGTCGGGAGTATAGGCATTCACATTGAAGTAGAAGCCGCCGGAGTTGGGTTCGTTGCTGAGCCGCGAGACGCGGTGCCCGGTGTCTTTGTCCACCCAGGTCTTAGGAGGCGCGTTCTGGGCAATCGAGATCAGAGGCAGGATGGACAGAACGAGTGCGGAGAGTGCCCGGAGGCTCATGGCGAAGCGTCTCCTTGATGCTGGCTCGAAGCTGAGGCCGGTCCGCCCGGCGTCAGCGGGGGAAATTGCAAGGGCCGCGACACAACCCTGCCGACGAGATGGCACAAACCTTATACACCCGCTCTCTATCGATTGGGAAATTGTTCTTATTGGGAAATAGAAAGCTCCTTCCCACCCTTCTCAAGCTTTCCGGCAGAAGGGTGGGACGGAAGGTCTTATCCGTGACGGATGAAGGTTCCGTTCTGCAGTTCGCGCATGGCTTGGCGCAGCTCGGCGTCGGTGTTCATCACGATGGGCCCGTACCACGCTACCGGTTCTTCGAGCGGCTTGCCCGACACCAGCAGGAACCGGATGCCCTCCGGACCGGCCTGGACCACGATTTCGTCGCCGCGATCGAAGAGCACGAGCGAGTGGTTTTTCGCGTCGTACACCGGCTGCGTATTGGGGTCGACTGCCGACTCCGTGAGCACAGCCCTGCGATCCGAGGCATCGCGGAAGGTCCCCGCGCCGGCGAAGACGTAGGCGAAGGCATTACGCGTCGTCTCCACCTGGATGCGCTTGCGGATGCCGGGCGGGACCGAAATATCGACGTAGCGCGCATCTACTGAGTGTTGCTCCGCGGCTACGCCCTCGACCGGTCCGCGCTGGCCCCAAAACTCGCCGGAGATGATGCGCGCCTTAGTCCCGTCGTCCTCGGTGACTTCGGGGATGGCGCTCGAAGGAATGTCCTGGTAGCGCGGTTCGGTCATCTTCAAGGATGCAGGCAGGTTGGCCCACAACTGGAAGCCGTGCATGCGTCCGCGCTCGTCGCCTTTGGGCATCTCCTGGTGCAGAATGCCGCTGCCGGCGGTCATCCACTGGACGTCGCCCGCGGTCATGCGGCCCTTGTTGCCCAGGCTGTCGCCGTGCTCCACTTCGCCGGCCAGCACGTAGGTGATGGTCTCGATGCCGCGGTGGGGATGCCAGGGAAAACCAGCCAGGTAATCGGCCGGATTCTCGTTGCGGAAGTCGTCGAGCAGCAGGAACGGGTCGAACTCAGCCGTCTTGCCGAAGCCGAAGGCGCGTTGCAGCTTGACGCCCGCCCCTTCGATGGTGGGTTTGGTTTCAAGTACTTCTTTTACCGCGCGAAGCGACATGGGTTGACCTCCTCGTTCCTACAGGAACCCTAGCAATTAGATTCACCAGGACGATATTCGTTGCAACGACTATTGGGAGATCAGAGAACGGTTCAGAGATCAGCGGTGCCAAGGCCCCGGGGGAAATCCCGCAAACTTCATCACGCTGGATTTCCGGGTACCGGCGGCTTGAATCGATCGCCTGCACGAGGAGACTGACCTCTGATCCCTGATCTCTGTTTACGCCTTGATGAGCTCGACGTCGAGAGTGATGGTCACGTCCTCGCCCACCAGCACGCCGCCGGTTTCGAGGGCCGAGTTCCAGGTGAGGCCGAAATCCTTGCGGTTGATCCTGGTTGTGGAGGAGAGACCGATGCGCAGGTTGCCCCAGGGATCTTTGGCGGGTTCACTTACTTCCTCGACGTTCAAAATCACGGGCTTGGTCTCGCCGCGGATGGTCAGGTCGCCGGTAACGGCAAAGCCATCGCCCTTTTGCTCGATGTGCGTCGATTTGAACGTCATGGCGGGGAATTTTTCCACGTGGAAAAACTCCGGGCTCTTGAGATGGCCGTCGCGTTGCGCGTCCTGGGTGTTCACAGTGCTGGCGTCGATTGAGACCTCCAGGGTGGACTTGGTATGGTCGGCTTCGAAGCGGTGCAGGACACCGCTGATTCCACTGAACTTGCCTCTGACGTTGGAGATCATCATGTGCTTGACCTTAAACTCGGCCGCGGAATGGGCGGGATCGATGTTCCAGGTAGTGGTGGCGGTGGTGCTCGGGGTGGTTGTCGACATATTGAATCTGCTCCTTTCACACCCTTGGATGCTCGAGAGATATATCCGTTGCAACAACTATTATGCCGGAGCGAATCCCGGAGTCCTGCTACTCAAAGGGGGTCAGATAGAAGGCGTTGTTGCCGGTGCGCAGATCCTTGCCGTAGGAGAAGATCAGGCCGGTGCCGAAAACGCGGAGCTTGGCCTGTAGTCCGGTGTCGAAGAGCCATTGATGCGAGCCGAGGTCCGTTCCGATGTCAGTGATTTTGCCGAAGTCGAAGAAAGGGCCGACCTGGAGCTCGACGATCCCGTTGCCATAGATATTCTTGTTGGTTTCCCAGTTTTCGAGCAGGTAATTGCGGCCGAGCGGAGCGCTGCCCTTGCGGCCGTCGCGCGTGCCGATGTGAGCGCGGAGAGGCAAATCATTATCCCGCTCCAGTCCGAGGATGAAGAGCTCGTCGAACGGGACCTGGCCGAAAGTGCAGCCCGCTCGGAGTTGTTGCGAAGTTTCGTAGTCGTCCCCTTTTGCCTGCGGGAACCAGTGCCATCCAAGCGAGGCGGCAAGTTTCTCAAAGGTTTCCGCGGGCTGCGACCACAAGCGGGCTGCGTCGGATGCGGCTCGAGCGGAGAGCGCGAATCGGCGCTCAGGAACGCTCCACAATGTGCTGCTGAACTGCGCGCGCTGCTTGAGTTGGTAGCCGGTGGCGAGCATCTGCGGTGTAAGGACCGGGGTCGGGGTCGAACCGGACACGGCTCCGGGAGCGACGCTGCGAAAGTCGCCATGAGAGACTTCTGCACCGAGAGACCACCCAAGCCGCGCGCTCGCGTTAGAGGCGAGATCGAATGCCAAACGCACCTGGCGCATGTTGAAGCTGGCGAGCACGGGGGCCGGTCCGGCCGACCCATTGCGAATTGCCCAGTTCTCGCTGCGCAGATCGGTGGTAAGCTGCCAGCGCTCTTTGGCGCCGTGTTCAAAGGGGCCGGAGAAATCAACGAAAATGCGGCGCTTTTGCGCGTCCCAGCGAAACATTGAATTAAAGTTGATGGCTTCGCGATGCAGGTTATAGAAGCTGGGATTCACCTCCTGGAACGGAGCTCCCTGAAAGAAACGGAGCAGCGCCTCCACTTTGCTGTCGCCGAAACCGTCGAGCTCACGGGCGCGGAAGATGAGATCGAATTCGCCGCCAGGGAGCGCGCTGAGATCGAAGTGAAATTGGGGGAAAACTCCTAGACCGCGAAGACGCTCGGCAGAGTCCTGGAATTGAGGCAGGGTGAGCGTGCTGGCCGGGGAAAAGGCAAACGCCTGATCGAGCAGCGCGGCGGAGATGCGAGGCTTGGGATCTTCGCGCGTGTTCGCGACGTAGGGTTTGCCCACGCGGTTCCAGTATTTCAGCGCGGCCTCGAGATTGCCCTCGAGAAAATAAACTGTACCGAGGAAATCGTTGGCGTAGGAGTCGCCGGGATTGAGGCGGAGAGCCCGGCGCATCCGGCGAACTGCGAGTGGATAGTCTTTCTGCCTGAATGCGATGCCCGCAAGCTCAACGGAAAATCTTGGATCGGCGGGCGCGAGGCGGCGTCCGGTTTCGAGCGCGGTTTGCGCCTCGGTCAATCGCCCCAGTTGCGCGAGTGCGATTCCCTGGTAGAAATCCATCTCTGCCGAACGAACCGGAACCGGCGACAGCGAAGCGACGATATCGCTCCATCGCTGCGCGGCGGCGAGATTCTGGAGCTGTTGCACGGATGGGTCTTGCGATGGAACGGATTGCGCGTGTGGATACGCGCAACTGCAGAGGAGCACGGCGCGCAGTGTCCAGCGCCGGGATGCGTTCAATTCGCGCTCGTTTCAGGAACGGCGAGCAGGGTCCAGTTGCCGGCAGCTCTCCATTCTTGCTCAAATTGCGATTGATCCTCTTTGAGGAGCTTGCGCTGCGCGGGATCGTTGACGAGCACGAGTTGCTGCGTCTCGTCGATTCCCGCGACCACGACGTAGTGAAGATCAGGGCCGGGGGCTGGCTTGAGCGCAACGATCAGCGGGCGGCCGGCGTGCAGTTCGCGTTCGAGGTCAATCCGATTTGCCGCGAAGGCGAAGGCGCGATAGCCGTGAGCCTGGAAGTAGCCGTTCATCGCCGAGGCGAAGATGCCGTGCGCGGAGGGCGAGTATAATGCGCGGAGAATCTGCGCCGGTTCGGCCTCGGGGCGCATGGGTTGACCCTGCTGCTTTTCCCAGTACTGCATAACCATCGCGATGCTGGCGGCGCCGCACCCGTCTTTCTGCTGCCGGACAAACGGGACGTCGAGCCAGAGGTTGGCGACGCCCGCAGAAACTGCAACTGTCGGCATGCAGAGAATTACGAGTGAAATTACTCTCAGTATCTTGCGCGGCATCGTGAACGGCTCTCAGCGTACCGCGACAATAATGAGGATGAGCGCGGCAATGCACACCAGGATGATGAGCAGGTCGCGGTCACTCATGTTGCCGGCGGCGAAGTCGGCCTGAGCTCTCTGAGCCCGGGTAGCAAGCGTGGCGAGTTCCTGATCGCTGAGACCTGCGACCGCTTTCTTCACTTCTTCGGGATTCATGCGCGCCTTTACCAGCGCCTGCCGAGCTTGATCGGAGGAAAGAAACCTGTCGAGAGTATCGACGTTTTGCTGGCGGGCTCGCGATGCGTCTATCGCGGCATTTTGAAGGTCAGTGGGACTGACCAGGTGTTGTGGCGCCTGGGCAACGAATTCCTGGGCTACAAGATTTTCAGGAACGATAAACGCGGGGACGAGCACTGCAGCCACCAAAGAACGAACAAACCGCCAAAATGAAAAGCGCATGTTTCGCAGCCTCCGTGGGGATTTTCGTGTGCGTGGGCCCTGCAAAGTCGCGGCCCCGATACAGAATGCCGGCCGCGCTGGCGCGCACCTCTGGGACCGCGGTAACCGGCATCTCGCTGAATGCGTTAGATTGCTGTTACGACCGGGAAGTTGCTTTACGATCCACCTCTTCCACACCCACGCGGGAGCGGCGGCCTTATGCTCATGTAGGGATTCGCCGTGCAGGACTTTGCACAAGCCGTGAAGCAGCAGGCCGACATCGTCAAGATTGTCGAGGGGTACATCCAGCTGCGCAAGGCGGGGGCCACGAACTACTCGGGGTTGTGTCCGTTTCACAAGGAAAAATCCCCTTCGTTCAACGTGCATGCGGTACGGCAGTTCTTTCACTGCTTCGGGTGCGGGGTGTCGGGCGACGTTTTCACGTTTGTGGGCAAAATTGAGAACGTGACCTTTCCCGAGGCGGTGCGGATTGTGGCGCAAAAGTGCGGCATTCCCCTGCCCAAGCAGGAGTTCTCCTCGCCGGAGCAGGCTGCGGAAGCCCGCCTGCGCGGCAAGCTGCTTGATTTGCACGAGACCGCCGCGGCCTGGTTTGAGGAGCAGTTGCGCTCGCCGGGCGGAGCTGTGGCGCGCGAGTACCTTGCAGGCCGCGGACTCTCGGCCGAAGGCATCGCCAAATTCAGAATCGGATACGCGCCGGATAGTTTTAGTGCGCTGCGCGACCGGCTGAGCGGCATGGCGGACCAAGAAACTCTGCGGGCAAGCGGGCTGTTCAGCTCGAAGGAGCAGGGCGACGGTACGCAGGGACCGATTTACGACCGCTTCCGCAAACGGGTGATGTTTCCCATTGCGAACGAGGGCGGGCGCGTGATTGCGTTTACCGGGCGAACGCTGGGCACAGATGAGAAGGATGGCCCGAAGTATTTCAACTCGCCGGAAACGCCGCTCTTTTCGAAGGGCCAAGTGCTCTTCAACCTCGACAAGGCGAAGAGCGTGATCCGCCAGGCGGGGTTTGCGCTGCTGGTAGAGGGGCAGATGGACTGCATCAGCGTGTTTCTGCGCGGCATCCAGAACGTGATTGCGACCAGCGGGACGGCGTTTACCGAGCAGCAGGTGGCCATCCTCAAGCGGCACACATCGAACGTTGTTGTGAGTTTCGACCCGGATACGGCAGGGGCGAGCGCCACAGAGAAGACTATAGCTCTGCTGACGGAAGAGGGCTTTAGGATCAGGATAGTCAATCGGTCTTTCCGGGAGAGCGGGCTTGATCCGGATCGATTCGCTCGGGAACGTGGCATTGGATCTTATGCGGAAGCAATCAACAAGCGTGAGGATCGAGCAGGAGCGCCCCCAAACAGTGCTGGACCTTGGGACGCCTACAGACAAGCCATTCGTGAAGCGCAGTGGCACGCCGACTACCTGATCGAACGCGCCAAGGCTGCGTTTCCCGGCACCACCGCGGAGCAGAAGGTGAAGGCTATGAACTTTCTGCTGCCGCACATCCAACGCATGCCGGAGATGCTGGCGCGGGACCAGTTTGCTGCGGATGCGGCGCAGAAGTTGGGGATCGATTCGGCGGTGCTGCGCAGGGAGCTGCGCCAGGCCGCGCTCAAGCGGCTCGATCACATCGAAGTTCGGGCCGCGACACTCACCGGAGTCGAAAAGGTGCTGCTGCGGGCGCTGGCGGTTACCGATCCGGAGTTTGAGCCGGCGCGGCGGGCCGCAGCCGAGGCCATCCTTCGAGAACCCTCCTGGTTTGAACATCTTGGCGCGTATCCGGCGCTTCAGGCGCTAGCCGCGCGCCAGGCCCGCGACCCTATGGACGCAGTAGACGACGAGGCGCAGCGGGCGCTGCTGGCGGAGACTCTGCTCGGCGAGACGAGACCTCCCGAACTGGGTGAGGTGCAGGGTGCGATCCAGGAGATCGAGGAGAGGTGGATCGGGAACCGGCTGCGCGACGTGCGGGCGCAGATCGCCGGGGCGGAACGAACGGGTGATTTTGCCGAGCTGGCCCTCGCGACGCAGAAAAAGCTGGAGCTGGACCGGGCGCTCAGGGAGTTGCACAACCGGAAACCGCCGGAAGAGTAGGGCCTTTGAACACTCGAAGAGGGCTGTATTCCGGGCAACTTGCATCGAATTAGAGGAGTGAGGAGTCTAATGCGAAGGAGCAGGATTGGGCGGCAAGAACGGATTTGCGGGCCCAGTCCGGGAATAGCTCGTCGGAGTCCATTTTTGAGGGCCGAAATTCCGCCGATTTTGCTGGCGAACGCAAGGTGGACTGTGGTAGTCTGTTGATCTCTGTGAGGATGCGCGCCCTTTTGCCCCACACATGAGCTGCGGCTCGCGGGCGACCCAGGACAAACCTGAAGCGCTGCCATCCTGTTCCGAGCAAATGAGTTGAGACGAGCGGGGACGTGTCTCTACCGGGCGCGAAGATTTCCACTTGGAAGTCGTTTTTTGTGCGTGCCTGGAACGGTCCCGGCACCGGTGCGCAAGCCGGCGGTTGGCTTCTTGCGCGGGGCCATTGCGTTCCGGAACTCGTTCCGGAAGTGTGGCGCTGAAGTCCTGGCGGTTGGCCCAAGCCGAGCCGCGGGGCCAAATCTGGAATCGGGCGGAATCGCGGATTCTGCCGAAGAGAGTGGTGGCATTTTGCCTATTGAGGACAAATTCGACGACGACATTCAGAACCTGATCGAAGTGGGCAAGGAAAAGGGCTATCTCACCTACGGCGACGTAAACGAGATTCTGCCCGATGAGATCGGCACGGCCGACGATCTGGACGATCTGATCACGACCATCGGCACCCAGGGCATCGACCTGCTGGATGGGCCGAAGTTTCCCGGCGACAAGGAATTCGAGCTGGAAGAGGGCGAGGATGTCGAGCTCGACCTGACCCCAGGGACGCTCGAAAAAACGAACGACCCGGTGCGCATGTATCTGCGCGAAATGGGCACGGTGCCTCTGCTTACCCGCGAGGGCGAGGTGGAGATCGCCAAGCGCATCGAGCGCGGGCAGATGCGCGTGCTGAAGGCCATTTCGCGTTCACCGATTGTCATCCGGGAAATTGCAGCGCTGGGCGAGGACCTGAAGCGCGGCGTGCGCAACGTGAAGGAAGTGGTGATCTTCGACGAGGAAGAGCTCACCGAGGACGTGGTGCAGGCGCGCGTGAAGGCCACGGTGGCGCGCATCGACGCGCTGGTGAAGCACCAGAAGAAAATTGCGCAGATCGACGAGAAGCTGGCTACGCCCTCAGTGAAGGCGAAGGTGAAGGAGTCGCGCCGGCTGCGCTGGGCCATCGCGCGCGAAAGGGTCTACATTTCGCGCATTGTGCGCGAGCTGAAATACACGGCTCTGGAGCGCAAGCGGCTGCTGGACAAGGTCAACAAGACCGTGGACACGATGCGCACGCTGGAGCGCCAGATTCGCTCGCTGGATCAGAAGTTCGAGGCCTCGAAGAGCGAGGAGCTGAAGAAGGAGTACCGCCGGCAGCAGAAGAACTGCCGCACCGACCTCGAGAAAATCGAAGGCGACGCGGGCGTGCTGATTGGCGAGCTGAAGCGCACCCAGCGCGAGATGATCCAGGGCGACATGGACGCCGAGCAGGCCAAGCGCGAGCTGATTGAGGCGAATCTCCGTCTCGTGGTTTCGATCGCCAAGAAGTACACCAACCGCGGATTGCAGTTCCTCGACCTGATTCAGGAGGGGAACATCGGCCTGATGAAAGCGGTGGACAAGTTCGAATACCGGCGCGGCTACAAGTTTTCGACGTATGCCACGTGGTGGATCCGGCAGGCGATTACGCGAGCCATCGCCGACCAGGCGCGGACGATCCGCATCCCGGTGCACATGATCGAGACCATCAACAAGCTGATTCGCACCAGCCGCCAGCTTGTGCAGGAGCTGGGCCGCGAGCCTTCGAGCGAGGAGATTGCGCGGCGTATGGACATACCGGTGGCCAAGGTGCGCAAGGTGCTCAAGATCGCGCAGGAGCCCATCTCGCTGGAGACGCCAATTGGCGAAGAGGAAGACTCGCACCTGGGCGACTTCATCGAAGACCGGCAGGCGGTTTCGCCGTCTGAAGCGGTCATCAGCGTGAACCTGAAGGAGTACACCTCGCAGGTGCTCCGCACTCTTACCCCTCGGGAAGAAAGAGTCATCAAGATGAGGTTCGGCCTCGAAGACGGCTCCGAGCACACGCTCGAAGAAGTGGGACAGAGCTTCCAGGTGACGCGGGAGCGCATCCGGCAGATCGAAGCCAAGGCGCTGCGCAAGCTGCGCCATCCTTCGCGCTCGCGCAAGCTGAAGGCGTTCGTGGAAGGTGTGAAGGAGATGTAAGCATCCGGCTGAACTTGTGCCGGATGAGGGCCGCAGCCTTGGAAGGGGCTGCGGCTTTTTTGCGCCTACCCGCGTCAGCGACGGCGTGCTCACCTGCCGGGTCATGGTATCGTTCCCGTCCAGCAGTTCCTTTCGGTTATAATCGGCCTTTGATTCTGCTCGAGGCAGACGGCTTCGCAAATTCAACTCAAGGAATTGTGCGGGGTGTTTTGCCTTGCTGCTCGACCAAGGTGAATCGTCGATGAGAGGCATCACGCGCCGTCAATTTGGAAAGACCGTGGCAGCCGCTGCGGCATTTGCCGGGACTCCCCTCCCGAAATTCTCCTTCGGCCAGACGCAGACCCATCCTGTGAGCCGTGACTTTCCGCAGGGCTTCTTGTGGGGATGCGCCACGGCGGCTTATCAGATTGAAGGCGGCGCGAAACTAGGCGGGCGCGGACCGTCGATCTGGGATACTTTTTCGCACACGCCGGGTAAGACGCACAACGGCGACACGGGCGACGTGGCGGACGACTCCTACCATTTGTACAAGGAAGACGTGCGGCTGCTCAAAGATCTTGGCGTCGGCGGCTACCGCATGTCGCTTTCCTGGTCGCGGATCTTTCCCCAGGGCAAGGGCCAGCCGAATCCAATGGGCCTTGACTATTACAACCGCGTAGTGGACGAACTGCTGGCCAACAATATCACTCCGTATATCACGCTCTTTCACTGGGATCTGCCCCAAGCGTTAGACGGCGGCTGGCAGTCGCGCGACACTTCGCTCGCCTACGCCGAGTACGCCGGCTTCGTGGCCAGGCATCTTTCCGATCGTGTGCACCACTTCATGACCACCAATGAGTTCACCTGCTTTACCGATCTCGGTTACCGCGAGGGGCGGTTTGCGCCGGGGATCAAGCTGGCGGCGGGGCCGGCAAACCAGGTGCGCCATCATGGCATTCTTGCGCATGGACTCGGGGTGCAGGCAATTCGGGCCAACGCGCAGGGCGCCGTGCAAGTGGGGCTCGCCGAGAACGCGGTCGTCTATGTGCCTGTGATCGAGGATGAGGCGAATATCGAGGCAGCCCGCCGTGCCACGCGCATGGGCAATGCGCCGTTTCTCACCACGCTGATGGAAGGCAAGTATCCGGATGCGTATCTCGAGCACGAAGGCGCCAACGCGCCGCGCGTCGAGCCCGGCGATTTGAAGGCCATCGGCAGCCCGCTCGACTTTGTCGGCCTGAACATTTACACACCCAAGTACGTGCGCGCCGACGGCTCGGCGAAGGGATATGCGATCGAGAAGGACCAGGCCTCGTATCCGCACATGGCTTCGCCGTGGCTGACGATCGGGCCCGAATGCATCTACTGGGGCGTCCGCAATGTGTGCGATCTGTGGCGTCCACAGGGCGTTTACATTACGGAGAACGGCTGCTCCGCGGACGATGTGGTCAGGCACGATGGCCGGATAGAAGACACTGACCGGCTGATGTATCTGCGCAACCACCTGGCGAATCTGCAGCGCGCGGCAGCGGAGGGCTATCCCGTGAAAGGCTATTTCCTGTGGAGCCTGCTCGACAATTTCGAGTGGTGCGACGGATACAGCAAGCGCTTCGGCATCCACTATGTGGATTTCAAGACCGAGAAACGTACGCCGAAGCTGAGCGCGGAGTGGTACAAGCAGGTGATTGCGCGGAATGCGGTGGTGTAGTCCTCGTAACTTCGAGCGTTCCGGTCCGTTGTGGTTCGTACTATCCCAAGTCTCACAGTCGAAACCTTGGGCACCCCGGAGCGGTGCCGGATCAAGGCAAGAACGCACATAGCTCGGTTTGCGCGCGGTCCAGATCTTCGGGAACGCCGATGTCGAGAAAGAAGCCATTCACTTCGTAGGCAGCCGGAGCAAGGCGCGCAATTTCCGGCGTTAGAAAATCCGTCTCGAAAGAGAATTTTTCCGGCAGATTCACAGGCCAGCGCATGTTTCTGTCGATGATGTAGGCGCCGGCGTTGATCCAGCCTGGGCCGGAGCGGCCTTTTTCCTCGAAGCCCACGATCCGTGAATTGGCCCGCGTTTCGCCGCGGCCGTTGCGGACGATCACGCCGCCGTAACGCGCAACATCGTTGCGGTGCGTGATGGCCATGGTCAGGCCGGCGGATTCGACGTGGTGGAAACGCATCATGGAGGCGTAATCGGCGTCGAGAAACGTGTCGCCGTTCAGTGCCAGAACCGACCCTTCCGTCACCTCGTTGAGCGCGGCGCGGATTGCGCCTCCGGTGCCGAGCGGCGCGCTTTCGATCGCATAGTCCACGCGCATGCCGCGGAATACCGCTCCAAAATGATTCTGAATCGCCGCGTGAAGATGACCGACCGACAGCACCACGCGCGCGCAGCCGGCGCGCTCGAGCTGGTTGAGCAGGATTTCGAGAAACGGCCGGCCGGCCACGGGCGCCATCGGTTTGGGCACACCGCTGAGCCGCGCGGCGAGGCGCGTACCCAGTCCGCCGGCGAGAACAATTGCTTCCATCAGGTCAAAATTTCCTCGGGGCTGAAGCCGCAGCCTTTTTGCTCTCTGTAGTATCGCGGCTCAAGTCGTGCCTTTTCAAAACAATCAATCCTCTGCTTCAATGAATCCTGCCGCAGTAGATGAAACCCGAGCCCATCTCAATGTGAGCTTGTTGAAGTGTTATCGAAGTAACTCCGTTCCACAAGCATGCAGAAGATGTGTTCAAGGGCCAGGTGGGTGGGCTGAATATACATGGCCGCTTCTGCCGGAACCCGCATCAGGTGATCGCAGAGCGGGAGCATTTTGCCGCCGGTTTTTCCCGTCAATCCGATAGTGGCGATGCCCACTTTGCGGCACAGCTCAAGGGCGGCGAGGATGTTGGCGGAGTTACCCGAGGTGGAGATCGCCATGAACACATCGCCCGGCTGGCCCAGGGCCTCGATCTGCCGCGCAAACACGCGCTCGTAGCCGTAGTCATTGCCCACCGCGGTGAGAATCGAAGTATCGGTGGTCAGCGCGACGGCGCGCATCGGCGGCCGGTCTTCGCAAAGCCGGCTGACGAACTCGGCGGCAAGGTGTTGCGCGTCGGCAGCGCTGCCGCCATTGCCGGCCAGCATCAATTTGTGTCCGGCCTTCAGAGCATCAGCCGTTGCTTCAGCCGCCTGGGCCAGCGTAGCATGCAGCGCGGGGTCGTTTGCCGCCGCCTGCACCGCGGCTTGGGCCGCCAGCAGTTCTTCGCGCACCAGGCTCGCTCGATCGGATTTCACGGCACTCTCCACGCCTGCATCCCTCCCGCGGTGAAATGGCACCCGTAGGCCGCGCCACCATCGTGATGCGCGCGCAGCGCCGCCGCGACTTTGTCCTTGTGAATCGGGTCGGTAAGGAACATCATAAAACCGCCGCCGCCCGCCCCGGATATCTTGGCGCAATAAGCCCCGGCCTCGAGAGCGCAAGCGTAGAGCCGCTCGATGTGCTCGTTGGTGATCAGCGTGGCCATGCGCTTCTTCGATTCCCAACTGCCGCGCAGCACTTCGTGCATTCGCTTGAAGTCGCCGCGCAGCAGGCACTCTTTCATGCGAAACGACTCTTCCTTGATGGCGTGCATGGCGTCGAGCGCGGGCCCGTTGCGGAGAAGCACGTTGCGCGATTGCTCCTGAATAATCTCAGCCGAAGCGCGCGAGTCGCCGGTGAAATAGAGCAGCAGCGAGGCTTCGAACTCAGAGATCACCCATTCCCTGACGCGCAGCGGGTTCACCAGCACGCTGCCGTTGCGGCTAAACTCCATGAAGTTGAAGCCCCCGAATGCGGCGGCGTACTGGTCCTGCTTGCCGCCTTGCAGGCCCGCTTCCTGGCGCTCGATAACGAAGGCCGTGTGCGCCAGCTCGTAGTCGCCGAGAGGCAGGTTGAGCCATTCGACGTAAGCCGCGAGCATGGCCACCACCAGCGTGGACGATGAGCCCAGCCCGGAGCCGGCGGGCACATCGACCCGCGTGCTCATGCGCAGGCTGAGCGGTTTGCCCTGGTGGTAGTTCCGGACAACGTGGTTATAAACGGCCTTGAACAGATCGAGGCAGCCATCGCTTTCGAGTACCGGCGCCGCCGGATAACTGGCTCTCCGCTCCAGGTCGGCGGAGACGAACTCAACCGTCTCCGCCTCCAGCGGCTCGAGCGCGGCATAAGCGTAGTAATCGATGGTGGCGTTGAGGACTGCACCGCCGAACTCGTCGCAGTAAGGGGAGACGTCCGTTCCGCCTCCGGCGAGGCCAAGTCGCAACGGCGCTCGGGAACGGATCAACATGGAGTGTTTATAGCAGAGCCAATCCCAATCAGAAGAGCACGCAAGCGGAGACTCCGTCAACAAGACGCGCTGTGAAGCCTTCAACCCTGGTTGGCGGTGGGAGGCCAGACGGGCTGCTCCTTGAATCCTTCGGCCCGGCCGGGCTGCAAGACGGTGAGGATGGTCCGGAACAGAATCCGGATATCGGTGGCCGGCGAGTAGTTATAGATGTACTTCAAATCGTAGTGGAGCTTGAGCTCCGGCGCCGTCGAGTAGCGGCAGTAAATCTGCGCCAGGCCGGTGATGCCGGGCTTTACGGCGAAGCGGAGTTCGTAGGCCGGAAAGCGGTCGAGGTACAGCTTGACGAAGTGCGGCCGCTCCGGGCGCGGCCCGATCAGGCTCATCTCGCCGAAGAGCACGTTGAACAACTGAGGCAGCTCGTCGATGCGCGTGGCGCGCAACAGGCGGCCGATCCTGGTGATGCGCGGATCGGCGGCGGTGGCCATCACCGGGCCGGTGTCCTGCTCAGCGCCGGCGATCATGGTGCGCAGCTTATAAAGTGAGAATTCCCGACCGCCGGCGCCTACGCGGGTTTGCACCAGGATCGACGGTCCGGCGGAGGTGAGCCGGATGAGGATAGCGGCCAGCAGCAAAAGGGGCGCGGTGAGAACGAGGAGGAGGAGCGATCCGGCCATATCGGCGCCGCGCTTGACCCACTGCTGGCCGGGCGTGAGATGAGGAACGCCCTTGCGCAGCATGAGAAGATCGCCGACCACGGCGGCATGCGCGCCGGCCAGAGAAGTTGTAAGAGGCGTCGACAGGGTTTCCACTCCGAGGTCGCAGGCACAAAATCAACAAAGTTTGGGGGGATCTATAGACGATAGAATGCTCCGCGGCGCGGCTGCAAGTCAATGAGGCTTGACGGCGCGACCCGATCCGGAGTTTGTTTTTCGGGTTACTCGTTGAGATTACTTTGCGAAATCAGGTTGGCGGGCTCATGGTTCCAAGTGCTTTACAAAAAAGTCGGCCATCAGGTGATTGGCTTCGATCGACTCGGGCAGCTTGGGGTCGTACCAGAAGGCGTGCGGGAGCGCGTCGAAGACCACCAGATGGGCATCGACGCCGGCATGCAGGTAAGCCCGGTGCAGGTTCACGGTGCCGCTCAGCAGCGCGTCGCGCTCGCTGGTGACGAAGAGCGTAGGCGGCAGGCCGTGCAGGTCAGAGTAAATGGGCGAGAGCACGGGATCGCGCGGGTCCGTGCCGCCAAGATAGAAAGGATCGTGTGCGCCGGGCTGGGGCGGATCGAGATGGCCGGAGAAGCCGCGCAGCGAGTAGATGGCCCATGAATCGCCGGTGCGCGCAAAGTCGCCCAGGCCGCTGAAGATGCCCAGGGCAGCGGGCATGGGCAGGCCCAGTTGCTTGATCTTGGCGGCCACTTCGGCGGTGAGGATGGCGCCTGCCGAGGTGCCGTAGATAACGATGCGGCCGGGCTTGTGGGTCTTCAGCAGCTCCTTGTAGACGGCCACCGCGTCGTCCACGGCAGCCGGGAACGGGTGCTCGGGCGCAAGGCGGTAAAGCACGGCGACGACTTTGATTTTGGTGTAATACGCGATGGGAATCGACTCGGTGTAGGAGCCGGAATCGGAATTGAAGCCGCCGCCGTGCAGATTCAGGAGCACCTTGTCGCCGTTCGCCGCGGGCATTCCTTCGGGCGTGACAATGCGCACCGGAACTCCGGCGATGGTGGACTCAACAAGCTGGTTGGGGCAGATTTTCGTCCATGCAATGCGCGCCTGGGCAGTGTAGGCGTCGGTGCCGGCGCGGCGCTGGTCGAGCGATTCGGGCGGGCCCTGGTCGGGCACGGGACGGGCGAGCGAGGCCTTCGCCTGCGGGCTGATTGTCTCCGGTATCGGGACCACGCGCGTCACGTGCGCCGTGCCCTGGGCGTCAATGTAGCTGGTGTCAGAATTCGCGGCCGTGGCCGCGGTTGTTGGAGAGGGCTGCTGCGCGCCGCAAGCGGTTAAGGCTACGAAGAAAACGAGTGCGGCTGGACGCGGGATGGAAATCATGGATGCGGCTCCTCAAGAGGAGATTGTGGAGTAGACGCGCGTCCTGGAGCGGATGCGCGAACCCCGTCCACGATACCAGACGCACCCGCACGGTCTATCGCGGAGCTCGAATTCTGCTTATTCCCGATACATGATTCGCCGGCCGACGAGGAAGAGCGCAGTACGCGCTCTTCTTCACCGGCCGGTTTTGGTTGGGTTTTCGTTAGTGGGGCAGGACCAGCAGGCCGGTTTCGAGGAGCTTTTCGGTCAGCCGGTCCAGGGCTCGCGGGAATCGGTTGGAGATGGTGCGTACGCTCATTCCCATCAAAACCGCCGCTTCGGCCTGGGTATACTCCTGGAGCACGATCCGGCCGAGCAGCAGGCGGTCCAGCGATCCGAGCTGTTCAATGCATCGTTCCACATCGAGCACGAAGATGACCGCGTCCTCGAAGGTGCGGATGGGCCGGCTGGATGCCCAGCCGCGGCCGACCGGGTCAGAGAGGATGGAGGGGGCCCGGCCCACCTGCATGGAAGCGTACAGATAGCGCCGCAGAATCTTCTCAGTATGCTTCCTGTAGAAGGCCAGGCTTACCGGCGGCCCGGCCGTGTTCGTTTCCGGACTGCTTCTGGCGGGTTGCTCCCGGCGATCCCGCCATTCCGCTTGTGCTGCACTGGCTGCCCAGAGCGAGGTCAACTGGAGGGCCGCGCTCATTTGGCACCTCCGATTGCCGCGGCCACCGCCCAAAGTTTGGGGAGCGTCTTGCGGCCGGGACGGCCCCGCCGCTTGCGACTCTCCGGTGTTGGAAAATCTTTCAGCTTGGTTTCACAGCCGCGGCAATAAATCTTCCCTTCAAATTGGGCGCGGTAAAAAAGGCTTCCGCACCCTTCGCAAATTTTTAACTGCACACGCAGCTCCATTGCCCTTCTCCATTACTGCTTCCGCTCCCGGGGAACTCACGTGCCTCTGGCCGTTCCACGGGGTGACAAGCACCAGGCCGGACCGAAGGGCTTCTCCAAGCCCGACGGGGGAATAAGTCTGCTTTGCTCTCCAGTTGTTTGTCATAAACTCAGGACGCCGATCTTGGGATTCTCTCGATTGGCCTGCACCGCACGTTTTTCTTGAAGGAACCCGCACAGGGTTGGAACCAGCGAATCGTATCGAAATCGATCTGCAACTCGTTCATCCGTATTTGTTCACAAACCGTTGGCGAGGCAGGGGTTCGCACGCGATTGACTTTTCGGCCGCGAACAGCTTCGTGCAGGTTTCCCACAGGCCAATGTAAGATTAAGTAAACTTAATCTAAGAATAGGCATTTCTTACGTCAACACGTGCAGGAAGTCTTAAGGTTGTGTCCTTTTCAAATTATGAACAAAGTCCAAGAATTTAGGCCAATCCCCCCCAACAGATTTTCCAGAAGAAAACGAAGCTCGCCGGATCTCATTGCCGGCGGCAAATTTTCCACAGATGAACTTCACCCAGATCCACGAAAGGCTCCGTCTGGAACTGTTGCGCCGGATCCAGCGCGGCACCCTCAGCGTCTCGTTGCTGGCCCGCCAGACGGGCTTCGGGCAGCCGCATCTGTCGAATTTCCTGCGCGGGCGGCGGCAGCTTTCGTTGGCAGGAATGGACAGGATTCTGGCCGCGCAGCATCTGTCGGCAGCCGATCTTTTGCCCGCGCTGGCGCGCGGCAAGGCCGAACCGGTGGCCGGGGAAGACGGGATGGTGCCCCTGGTCTCTCATGCCGCGGCGCTCTTCGAGCCGAATATCCGGCCCTCGGCGGTTCAATCCATGCTGCATTTTCCTGCGCGGCTGCTTGAATCGATGCGCACCCGGACGTCGAATTCGCGGCGTGCCTGGCAGCGGTTTGTGGCGGTGCGGATCGACGCCGCCGATGCCTTGGCCATGGAGCCGCTGGTGCTGCCGGAGGCGATCGCCCTCCTTGACCGGCACTACAACTCGCTCGCGCCCTATCGGCCCGGCCATTTCAATCTCTACGCGGTGCGGCAGGGCTCGCACCTGCGTTTGCGCTACGTGGACCTTGAATTGAACCGGCTGGTGCTGCGGCCCCTGAGCCTGGCTTCCCCGGTGGAACTCATCGACCTGGACCAATGGGAATCGCCGGGCGATCTGCTGGCCGGCCGGGTGGCGCTGATGCTGAACGAACTGTAATGTCAGAGGTCGTGGCCGGCGTCGGGATTGTCAAAGCGGGTGAACTTCGAAATGAAGTTCAGATGGACAATGCCGGTGGGACCGTTGCGCTGCTTGGCGATGATGATCTCGGACTTGGCCTTGTCGGACTCGCTCATCTCCTCGTCGCGGTTGTAGTAGGACTCGCGGTGGATAAAGGCCACCACGTCGGCGTCCTGCTCAATGGATCCAGACTCGCGCAGATCGCTCAGCATGGGCCGCTTGTCGTCGCGCTTCTCGCTCGAGCGGGAGAGCTGCGAGAGCGCGACTACGGGTACGTTCAGCTCCTTGGCCAGGGCTTTCAGTCCGCGCGAGATCGCCGAAACCTCCTGGACGCGGTTCTCGTAGCCGATACGGCGGCCTCCGGCCGCGGGCAGTGTGGCCGACATAAGCTGCAGATAGTCCACCACCACCAGGTCAAGTTTGCCGGCGGTCTGGCGGAGGCGCCGCGCCTTGGCGCGCATCTCGGCCAGCGAGATGCCGGCCGAGTCGTCGATGAAGATGCGCGCTTCAATCAGCTGCTCCAGTGCGCGCTGCAGCTTGTCGTGATCTTCGCGGCCCAGGAAGCCGGTCTGGAGCTTGCGCTGGTCGACCCAGGCCTGCGAGGCCAGCATGCGGCGCAGCAGCGACTCCTTGCTCATCTCCAGGCTGAAGACGGCCACGGTTGCAGCGTGGTTGACGGCGGCGTTCTGCGCAATGTTGATGGCCAGCGCGGTTTTGCCCATGGAAGGGCGCGCGGCGATGATCACGAGCTCGCCCTTTTGCAGGCCGCTGGTCATGTGGTCGAAGGAGGTGAAGTCCGTGGCCATGCCGGTGACCTCGCGGCTCTGGCTGTAGAGATTGTCGATTGTGCCAAAGGAGTGCTGGACGATGACGTCGAGCGGCTGCAGGCCGTGGACGATGCCTTTTTCGCTGGCTTCGAGCAGTTGTGTCTCGGCGGCGCCGATCACCTCAAGGGCCGTCTCGCTCTGGTCCGCGGCGCGGGCGATGGCCGCCGAGCAGATGGACATGAGGCGGCGCAAGAGGCTCTTATCCTTGACGATGCGGATGTATTCCTCGATGACCGGCCGGCGCGGCAGACCCTCAGTAAGCGAAGCCAGGTAAGCCACGCCGCCTACGGATTCCACTTCCTTGTAGCGGGACAGCTCGTTGGCCAGGGTGACGATGTCGACCGCCCGCTGCGAGTTCATTAACTCGCTCATGCGCAGGAAGATGCGGCGATGGGAATCGAGCGAGAAGTCGTCCGCGTCGAGCCGCTCCGAGGCCTCGGAGTGGGCGGAGTTGTCAAGCAGGATCGCGCCCAGGATGGTCTTTTCAGCGTCGAGGTTGGCCGGCAGACCGGCTTCGAGCGTCAGATCGGGGATGGTGGCCATAACGGTGAGTTTAGGACAATCCTGGGTTGCCGCAGGCATGTGAATCGCCGAGTTGATGTGTGGGAAATCGCGCAGTACGGCGGGGCGGGGCCGAAGCCCTGTCTGTTGAAGGAGATTTGCAAAAGTTACCAATTGAATTCCGGTACAACCTCTCAGATCCATCGCGGCACGAGCCCGATTTCGCCTTCGAACTGTCAAAGCCGTCTTCGATGGGCAAAGATCGAGCAATCAGTGAACAACCACGCCGATCTTTGCGTCGTGCACGATCCCGTTGCCTGTCCCGGTAACCAGAATGCTGTACGTGCCAGCGGGCGTTCCGTTCGCGGGGGGTGGCTTGTTGGAGCCGGTAGAACTGCCACCGCCGCAACTGGAAATTGCCATAGTCGCCGACAGGGCGAGGCAGAGCATTGCGCTGGTCAAAAACGCGCGACCCTTTCGGGGGCGCACAAGCAGCATGCAGAAGGCCAGCGTCCCCGCGGCCAGTGGCCAGCGCGAATGCGGTTGCCGCAACGGAGTTGCGAGCGCGGTTGTGGGCAGGGTAGCGTCGATAGTTACCGTTGCCGTGGCGGCTCCGCTCACCGTGACCGAGCCCGGCGCAATGCTGCAACTGAACTGTGCGGAAGACGGCGTACACGCGAGGCTTACGGAGCCGTTGAATCCACTCAGCGAGGCCAGGTTCAAGCCCATCGTCGCCGAGGCTCCGGAGGCGACGGAAAGCTGCGGGGATTGCGCAGCGAGCGTGAAATCGCCGATCGCCGTCTGCGTAGCAGTGACGTTCAGCACGTTGCTCGTTGAAGGCGCGTAGTTGCCATCTCCCAGATAAACCGCCGTGAGCTGGTTGGCGCCGCTGTTCCAGAACGACCCCGTACCCAGCAGGAATTGATCCGAGCTGGTGGCCCCCGTGGTTGCGGGGACCAGGATGTCATAGCCGAGGAAAACATCGTTGTCGTAATAGAAAACCTCGCCTGTCGGGGCTAACACCAGTCCTCCGGTGACGCTGGTGGTGAGCTGGGCATCCTGTGTTCCCGAAATACTGTCCGGCGAAATGCTCAAGGAGACGGTAGAAGGGGCCAGCGGCATAAGGGGCTGAACCGCAACTGTTACAAGGTAATCGAGGCCGTCGGCTTGCCAGTTTGTGTCGCCGCTATACACGAATTCCGGCTGATAATAGCCCGTGGTCAGGTTCGAGAAAGTCGCGGTTGCGGTTGCGTATAAGCTGTACATCCCGTTTGGAGTGGCAAGTGCGGCGGTCTGGGAGAACACGGGAGATGTGCAGGCCTGAATGGCTACGTTCGGATTGGTGGTGAGGCAAAACGTAACCGTGCCGGTAGGGGCAGCTGTGCCAATTGGAGAAACGCCGCCAGTGAGTAAGCCAACGTAGGGTCCCACAATTGCCGAAACCGTCAGACTTCCCCCCGGCGCAATGTCGTATTCCGGCGCTTGCTGGGACTCAGGATTGAGGATATACATGTTCACGAACGGCGCCCCTTTGGCCACGGAGAAATTGACTTGAGCCGCCGAGGAAGCCTTGAAACTCGAGTCGCCGGAGTAGGTGGCGCTGGCGGTGTGCGTCCCGATGGAGAGCGCGGGAGGAAGCCAACTGGCGATCCCCGCGCCATTCAACGCCACCGTTGCCGTGGTGGAATCTACGATGAATGTGGCGCTCCCGGTAGCGATGCCGTCGGTCTTGCCGGAACCTCCGGCGCTTGTTCCGGCCGGCTGAATGTTTAATTGAAAGGGCGCGTTGTAATAGACCGAGCCGCCGGCGCCCACGGTGGTGGTAATGCTGGTCATCGAGAAGTTGATGTTCGAGGCTTCCGGCGTGACCGTGAGAGGCACAGGCTGTGAGGTGCTGCTCGCATAGGTGCCGTCTCCGCCATAGCTGCCGGTCAACTGGTATTCCCCGCCGGGAAGATAGTTGACGCCGCTGACGTTTCCGGTTCCACCGTTCAAAGTGATAAACAACTGCGATTGGCTTGCGGGCAGAGCCGAGTTGGTAAGGACGGCCACGTCGCCGGTAGGCGTTCCTGTTCCGGAAGACGGCGCCACGGATGCCGTAATGGTGACGGGCGTGCCGTGAACTATGCTGGCGCTGGAAAGCCGCAGGGTGGTCGCCGTGGGCTGGAAGGTGATTGCGTTCCAGTCGTTGACCAGCAAGTTGGCGTCTACCGAGCCCAGACCGCTGGCCAGGTCGTAACCGGGGCCCGCGGGATATTGCGGGGTGCCGTTGAAGCCGTTCGCCTGCAGAACGCAATTCGCATCGATTTGCAGTCCGCAAGGCACGCTATTGCTGCCCAGGGTGATGTCGTGAAACGCTGCCGGTTTCTGCTGCGCCAGTGGATAGAGCGTGAAGTTAGCCTGGCCCTGGCGGCCGTATTTCTGGTCTATAAGCGCCATGATTCCGGCCATTGCGGGAGACGAGGCGCTGGTGCCGCCCACCAGTTCGACTTGGGCGTTGGCTCCCGATCCGGACGCGCACTGGCCTTCGAAGGCGCAGATCGCATAGGCGCTGAGGTTGGCGCCGTTGGAGGCATAGAGCGATACGTCGGGCATATCGCGGGCAGCGTCCGCGGGCACGCCGGGTCCGGATTGCCAGGAGGGTTTTTTGTAGCCGCCGGCGCACGTAACCGTGCCGGAAGCTACGGTGATGCAACCGCTGGCGCCGCCGCCGCCAGCCGCGGTTTCCCCGCGCTCAATGCTGTTTGGAATTACGTTCAGGCCAAAAGGATCGTCCCAGGGCTGCTCAGGCAACGGCGCCTTCAGCGATCCGAGGTTGGCGTCATTGGTTGTGTTCCAGAGCGAGTTGGCGCTGGCGCCGCCGGAGGCGTAGTCGGAGTAGTAGAAATCCGTTCCGCCCACTGCGACGTTCCAGGGAGTGGAGGCCAGGCCGCTGACCCAGAGAGGCTGGAAGTCGCATTCGGAGCCGCTGTCACCGGAGGAAACGAATACCGTTTGCCCCTGCGCGGCCGCCTGCTCCCATAAGCTCGCCCAGAACTGATTGCCGGCGCTGCCCAGGAAGTATTCGCACTGGCCGAAGCTGACGCTCAGCACCGAAGCCTGGTTGTCCTCGACGGCACGCAGCGCGGCCAGCTCGAGCGGTTCCACCAGGCTGCCGGCGCTGGCGATGTACAAATCCACCGTGGCCTTGGGCGCTACTGCGCCGCTGGTCTCAACATCGAGATATGCTTCTACGTCTACTCCTTCCAAATTGCCGGGATCGTCCCCGTCTATGACCACCTGCGGCGCGGCGCCGGCAATGCCGAACAGTTTTTGAAAATCCTCCACTAGGCTCAAATCGATATTCGATTCGTTGATGATGGCGATGGTCTGCCCCGCGCCGTCGATGCCGGCCTGATAAAGCGGAGCCAGATCGTATTGGGTCTCAAAGTCCTCCGGCGCCACCGTGAATTCGTAGGGGTTCGAAGTGCCGTACTGGTTGGGCGCGGTCCACTGCGGCGTGGCCGGCTTGGAGCCGCGCGCAATCAGCCCCTGTCCCAAATCTTCGACTTCTGGTTTGGCGCGGAAGTCGTTCAACGGCGAAACGCCTTTCACCAGCGGCGCCAAGGCAGCGGGAATCTTAAGATCGCTCGAGTTCGCATAGTGGGTGTCGCCGTCGATCTCGTATTGATGGATCTCGGAATGAAAGGCCGTGCGCAAGGCTCCAGCGGTACCGGAGAATTCGATGAATTGCCGGCTCTTTGCGATCTTCGTAACCAGAAATCCATGCGCAGTGAGCCACGCCGACACGGTTTGAAGATCGGCATCGGTGGGACCGAACCGCCGGCCGAACTCGTCCGGAGTAAGCCATCTGTGATAGCCGGCCGAGCCGCGGGTGTGCGCAGCCTGAAGAAACTGCTGGAGCGCGGACTCCCGCTCCGGCGGCCGGTTCAGCATTAATAGCATGCGCGGCACTGAAAACGAATCGGCGACGGCGCCGCGATCGTAGCGCGGCTGCGCGAGCGGCTGAAGGCTCCCTTCGAGCGTGACCAGGCTGGATTCATCGATCGGCTGGGTAACCAGCGGAGCGTACTGAGATTGAGCGGTGGCGGGACGGGCGAGTGCGCTCCCGAGAAGGAACAACAGAGCAATTCGTTTCACTTCGCTGCCTGCGCTTCTCTTGGTATATGGTGCTTGAAGCTGATTTGGCTTTGCCGAACACTGTTTGTGCAGCAAGTATTTGCCTGGATTATACGCCCCGCCGCGCCGCGAGAATCGCGCCGTTTACTGGGTTCCCTTACTGCATCGGCGAATCGAGAGTTGAGCCCGTTGAGCGAGGGAAACTCGCCAACGACCTGCACCGCAAAGTTGCACAGCGCGGCGCGATCTTCGACGCCCAAAAGGAGCGATTTCATGCCCGGATTGGCGGCCGTGGTTTCAGCGAGCGGCTGCCTGCGCCGGCCGGCGATGATGACCTGATTTCCCAGAGCATGGAAGGCTTCGGCCAGCCCGCGCCCGATTCCCGATCCGCCGCCGGTAATTAATAGGGTATTTCCACTGAGATTCATTGCGTAGAATTTCCCTTCCAGGAGGCATAATAGGGAAATTGGTGAATTCCGTTTGTGAAATTGGTTCACCCGGCCGGATTCAGGCCCGCGGGGACCCATGAAGCGGCCCGCAGACGGGATCGAATCGAGACTTCCGGCTTCGCCGGGATTTGGATCGCACTTGCCTTGGACAAGTGATCTTTGTCACTTCCTTCAAGAAGGAACAGGCAGCACAATGGATTTCCGGACGGCGATTTACGGTCGTCGTTCGAGGACCATTGAGGCGTTATTGAGGTGCGTCTGCCGTAGCTTGCGTCCATGCACTGCCAATCAGCCTCACGGCACGAGGGATGAGTATGTCAGTTCGCACATTCGAGAGCTCCGAGCTGGAACCATTTCCATTCCCGGTGCAAATGAGCGGCTACGCCGGTCCGGCGATGAGGATCGCCGTGCGCGAGCCCGAAAACCTCGATTGGGAAGAAGAATGCGAGACGGACGAGATCCCCACTGCCGTCCGGTGTTGGCGTGGCCTGGCTTGGGCGCTGTCACTCGAGGCTGTGGCCGCTGTCGCTATTTATGGAATCTGGCATTTGGTGTACCGCTAGCGGAAAATTCAAAAATGCTCGTGCAACGCCGGTTTTCCGGCGGTTCGATAGAACGCAGTGGCATTCCTTTCCGCCGCCTGGGCAATCGGATGAATGTAAAGAGTGGTCTGCATTGCCGGGCGCGCGCCAAAGCCGCCAGATAGGCAAAAGGAATTCTTTCCCGGAAACGTGAAACCCTCCCGATTCCCAAATCGTAACGTCCATCCTCGGCATGAGGCTCGATTTGACGGCCTCGACCTGCGAAGATAGAAGCAGCGCCCAAGGGCTGAATCCTTTTGACGCCAGAGCTTGCCGAGGTGAAACTCGCGATGCGACGTGTTGCGCTCATCTATAACCCGGCCTCCGGCCAGTACTCCGCGCGGCGGAAGGCGGCGGTTCAGCAGGTTCTGGATGTGCTGCGCCAGGCGGGCGTGGAAGCCGAGGCGTTCGTTACCGATACGCCGGGCAGCGCGACGGCTCACGCCCAGCAGGCGGTGCGCGAGGGCTACGACGCCATCCTGGCCTGCGGCGGCGACGGCACGGTGCACGAGGTGCTGCAGAGCCTGGTGGGAACCGAGGTGGCGCTGGGTGTGGTTCCGCTGGGAACTGCGAATGCGCTGGCCTCCAACCTGGGCCTGATCGGTTCGCCGGCCAAGGCGGCGCGCGCTTTGCTCGACGCTTCGCCGACGCGGATGCCGGTGGGGCGCATCTATTTCCAGAACGGCGGCGGCGCTCCGGAGTCGCGCTATTTTGTGGTGGCCGCGGGGGTGGGGGCCGATGCGCTGCTGATGTACCGGCTGGACGCGGAGCTGAAGCGGCGCTTCGGGTATGTGCTTTATTTGATTGAGGCCTTCCGCATCTGGGCCACCGACCCGCTGCCGCTGTTTGAGGCGGCCTTTACCTCGAACGGCAGCGGGGCCGAGCGGGTGACGGCGGTTTCGCAACTGCTTGCGGTGCGCGTGCGCTCCTTTGGCGGCGCTCTGCGGCAGCTCGCTCCGGGGGCCACGTTGCGCAGCCGCAC
Source organism: uncultured Acidobacteriaceae bacterium (assembly GCA_963770555.1). Classification (GTDB taxonomy): domain Bacteria; phylum Acidobacteriota; class Terriglobia; order Terriglobales; family Acidobacteriaceae; genus Telmatobacter. Next base: position 1,107,633 of record CAVYQC010000003.1, on the reverse strand, counting down.
CCTGCACCTGGTGGCCTTCGGCACGCGCAGTCGCTACCGCTATCTGCGCTTCCTGCTCGCCGTGCTGGCCGGCCGGCATACCTTTGCGCGCGACATCGAGCTGGTGGAGACTGCAACGGTAGATTGTCGCGCCCGCAACGGGTCGCGCGACACGCTGTTCGTGGAAGCGGATGGCGAAGTGCTCGGCCATCTGCCGGCTCGGATGGAAACCGTCCCCGACGCGCTCACGTTGCTGGTGCCGGCGGGGGCGGAGCCGTAAGGAGCGAGCCGCTGCCCACCCAACGCAATGAGCGCGCGGCAAAGAATAGGCAATCGGCGGCAAGGGCTACTCGCGTCTTAGAACATCTGCTGGATGGTCCTCATAGGCAGGAAAAGGCGTAGGCCGGCGTCGAGGATAAATGTGAAGCCATACCTTCGATAAAAGGCGGCAGTTCGCTCGTCCTTGGCGTCTACCACCACGCCTGTTGAGGCAATGTGAGCGCTTTGCCCCAGGGAGCGGTGGAGCGCATCGAAGAGCAAGGTTTCGCCAAGACGTTGGCCGCGGTTGGCGCTCGCTACGGCAAGCCGGCCCAGGAGGGTAGCCGGGACCACGGGATAACGCGGGAGCTTCCTGGCAAGAGCGTCGGGGATGTGAACCAAGTCAATGCTGAACTGCGAGAGCGTGTAGTAGCCGGCGATGGCCGGGGGCTCAATCACTGCTACGTAAACCACGGCGGCGTGTTTCTCCATGTCCTGCGCCGCCTGGCGCTGGAGATAAACATCGAGAGTGGGAAGATCGCAGGAAAAGGCAGAACGGTCGTGGAGTTTCTTGTCGAGCGGTTCGATCTTCACGCTTGGACCTTCTTGCTTGAGCCAGCGCGGAAATTCTGTGCTTGCGCTGCCATTCGGCCCTAACCCTTGACGAACTCGTCTTTGAAGCGGCGGGCGGCGGCCAGGGCCTTGCGGTTTGGGCGCGGCGGTTTGAGCAGGAGTTGGGCAAAGGCCACGCGCGCACGCTCGCTGAGGACGAGGGCTTCATTCTCGCGAATGGTCCGCGCGGCGGCTTCCTGGGCGCTCTGGACCACGAATTCCGTGAGAGTCGCGCCGCGCAGCGAGGCTGCGTATTCCAGGCGCCGCTTCAGGTCCGGAGAGATGCGCGCTTCCAGGCGTGCGGCTCGGACGGTTTGGGTTGAGGACATGGCGGTCGATCCCCCGGCTATGGATTTTAGTGTACGGCAAATTGCCGGGTAAGTCCAGAGGCTCGGTGTGTCAAATAGTTTGGCCAAAGCGCAATCCCGCGGCGAAGATTTTCAACATGATCGCGCGCTTGCAGGAACATGAATGCGTGAAGTTGCAGGTTGTGACGGCGGCATTCCATTCTTCGGCGCTTGGCATAGTGCGCGAGAGATGGACGACCGGCTATCAAAGGCAATCGATAGGAGTATCCCACCTTAGGCGAAAAAGAAAGACACGCCGAAGGTGGGACACTCTGGTTGACAGGTATGTCGGGAGAAAACGGCGCAGCGGAGAATCACGTCTTCAGCGGCTTCCTTGCGAAGTAATACAGCGAATACGCCAGCGCAGCGAAGGCCAGCACTCCAAGATCACAACGTGGTTGGCGTAGAAGCGGCAGGCCCACTAAAGCAAGCCCACCAGCTCCTCCACAGACAATTCCACATCGCGCAGGGCGCTCGCAATAGGCCGGGACCAATCGTCTCACCAGAATGGACGGGCACGGTCGTGACTCTGCCGTCCAGATGCTTAAGAAAGACGTGGCTCCCGCGGCGCCGGCCGACGCTAAACCCCGCTCTTTGGGGTGCGCGGACGAGTTCTCTTCCCTTGAGACGTGGAAGGCGGGTCATACTGAAACTTGCTGAATGCCTACAAGATCAAGCGTTCCGGGAGGGTTTTTCTCCTCTGCGAGGCAAAGGGAGATGACTTCGCGTATACGCTTCATCAAGGTGTCGAGGCTCTTAGCCTGCGTGTGGCATCCGCGAAGGGCAGGGACGGTGGCTACGAGATAGCCCTCCTCGTCTCGTTCGATCACGACGGTAAATTTTCTACTGGACTTCACACAGATGCCACCTCCCTGTCTTTACCATGCTACAAAGGCAACGAATTGTTGCCGAGCAATATTCATTGGCGGCACCGCGACAGTCTCAAGAGTGGATGGAACCCTCTACTTGTTCAGCGGCTTGCGCGCGAAGTAATACAGCGAAAACGCCAGCGCGGCGAAGGCCAGCACCGAGACCACATTGTTATCGAGGAACGTATGCGGGAAGTTGAGGATGTCGCCTTTGTTGACGGTGGTTTCGTAGAGCTTGAGGCCGACGCCGAGCAGACCGACGATGCCGCCGGCGGCGATCAAGCCGGAAGCATAAAGCGAGCCGGAGGAGATTTCGCTCTCGGTCTCCGCTGCGCCGCCGGTCTTCTTGATGGCTTGGTCGGCCAGCCAGCGGACTACCCCGCCGACAAAGATGGGCAGCGTGGTGCCGATGGGCAGATAGGCGCCGACGGCGAAGGTGAGCGAGCGGACACCCAGCAATTCCACGGCGACCACCAGCGAAACGCCCAGCAGGACCAATCCCCAGGGCAGCTTGCGGCTCAGGATTCCGTTGATAACCGTGGCCATGAGCTTGGCCTGCGGCGCGGGAGCGTTGGCGCTGCCGATTCCCTGCACCCAATGGACTTCAATGCGGCCGGTGGAAGGCGAGTAGAGATATTTTCCGTCCTGCAATTCGGTGGACCCGATGGCGTTGAGGACGATGTACTCCGAGCGCTGGTGGAGCGTGGTGGTGGTATCGGCGGCCTCTACGCGAATCTGCGCAGGAAGGCCCGGCGCGTCCGATTGAATGGCGACGCCGGGATGGGCGGCGTGGAGGTCCCAGGGCTGCGCGGCGGCGTGGAACTCCTGCAGGCCGCTGTTCATCAGGTTGAGGGTGAAGCCGATGACTACCGTGGAGACGACCACGCCGATCATCAGCGCGATCTGCTGCAGGCGCGGCGTGGAACCGACGATGTAGCCGGTCTTCAAATCCTGCGAGGTGTCGCCGGCGTTGGATGCGGCAATGCAGACCACGCCGCCGATGGTGATGGCGAGCGCGCCGAAGGCGGGGCTGGTCCAGCCCTTGACAAGGAAGATGGCGCAGGTGGCCATGAGCGTGGCGATGGTCATGCCAGAGACCGGGCTGGCCGAGGAGCCGACCAGGCCCACGATGCGCGAGCTGACAGTGACGAAGAGAAATCCGAAGACTACGATGAGCAGCGAGGCGGAAAGGTTTGCTTCCCAGCTTACATAGGCGCCGGGCACGGGCTTGAACTCAAGAAAGATGAACATGCAGGCGACAATGAGCAGCGACCCGATGAGCACCACGCTCATGGAGAGATCGTCTTCCGTGCGGATGGGCCTGGTTTTTGTGCCCGCGGCACCGGGTCGCATGTTCTTGAAGCCGGAGCCGAGCGCGCCGAAGATGGTGGGCAGCGTCTTGAGCAGGGTGATGAGTCCGGCCGCCGCTACCGCACCCGCGCCCATGGGTTTGATGTAGGCGGCCCACAGGTCGCTGGGGCTCATTTGGGCGATGGGAACCTGGCCCGGATAGACGGGATGGCCGAGCTCCTTGCCGAAGAAATAAATAAGCGGCATCACCACGAGCCAGGAAAAGACCCCTCCTGCAAAGATGACGCCGGCCACGCGCGGTCCGATGATGTAACCCACGCCCAGGTACTCCGACGTGGCGTCGGCGTTGATTTCCGCGCCTTTGAGCACATGCTGCGGACCGTAGTCTGGCCGGTATTCCGGAGCGCCGGGCCAGGCTTTGAAGAGATTTTCATTCTGGAAAAAAGTGTACAGGCCGCCCAACCCGAGACCGAGAAAGACGCGGCTCGCGAAGGAGCCGCCCCGCTCGCCGGCGATCAGCACGTCGGCGCAGGCGGTGCCCTCGGGATAGGGCAGGGCGCCGTGCTCCTGCACGATGAGCTGGCGGCGCAGAGGAATCATAAAGAGCACGCCCAGCCATCCGCCGATGAGGGCAAGCATGAAGATGCGCGAGTACTCGAGATCGAAGCCGAGAAAGACCAGCGCCGGCAGCGTGAAAATGACGCCGGAGGCGATGGATTGACCGGCGTTGCCGGTGGTCTGGACGATGTTGTTTTCGAGGATGGAAGCGCGGCCGAAGGCGCGCAGAATGCTGATGGATAACACCGCGATAGGGATGGATGCGGCCACGGTGAGGCCGGCACGCAGGCCCACATAAACGGTGACGGCGCCAAAGACAAGGCCGAAGAAGCAGCCCAGCAGAATGGCGCGGAGCGTGAATTCGGGGCGAGTCTCGCTGGGCGGAACAAAGGGCTGAAAGTCCGGCACTGGCAGCCTCCAATGCTTGCAAACGAATTTGCGCGAAATGCCTGAAGGCAGAGTGTACCAGCGTTTACTGCCGGAATGACAGCATGAATGCAGGGGGCGGCGCCCCGGCATGCGCAAGAGAGGCCGCCGATCATTCTCGATTGGCGGATCGGCTTCCGGAGAGCGCGGGGCTTGTGGCAAGCTCATGGAGACGTTGGAAAGGAGAATCGCGGTGATCTTTGGCGCTCATGTGATCCTATACAGCAGGAATGCGGAAGCCGATCGCGTGTTCCTGCGCGACGTGCTTGGTTTTTCATCGGTGGACGCGGGCCACGGGTGGTTGATCTTCGCGCTGCCCCCGGCGGAAGCCGCCGTGCATACGGCGGAAGAGAACGGCCGGCACGAACTTTACCTGCTGACTAACGATCTTCAGGGTGAAACTGCGGTGCTTGAAACGAAGGGCGTGCGCTGTTCGGCAGTGCAAATGGAGCGGTGGGGTTCCATTACCCGGATCGAGCTTCCGGGCGGAGGGCTGGTCGGCCTTTACCATCCAACCCATGCGATTGCGATTGCGCGGGCTTGAGAATCATTCGTTCCGGCAGTGCGCCGGCGTCTGATTGGTGGGGGCGTCACCGGCCGAGCCGGCGCGCCCTTGGCGAGAAGCCGCCTGTGCGCGTAGGGTTATGAGCATCGCTCGAAGTTGTGCACGGCTATCGACTCGAATTCGGGCGATCGGAGAAGCGAATGGAGAATCCTGGCCTGGGCCCGGCGCCTTTGAAGCGGCTGATTTCGCTCGATATTCTGCGGGGCGTCACCATCGCCTTCATGATCATGGTGAACAACAATGGCGGCGCAGGCGCGTGGGCCGAGATGCACCATGCCGAGTGGAATGGCTTCACGGCTACAGATCTGGTGTTTCCCACGTTTTTGCTTGTGGTGGGCGTGTCCATCGTGTTTGCAACCGAGGCGCGGCTCATGCGCGGCGATTCGCGCACGGCGCTGGCCTGGCATACAGTGCGCCGCGCATGCATTCTGTTTGTCTTTGGAATCGTGGTCAACAGTTTTCCATACTTTCATCTCGCTCACATGCGCTTCTACGGAGTGCTGCAGCGCATTGCCATCTGCTATCTCATCGTGGAGCTTTCTTATCTCTGGGACCGGCGCGTGAGTACCAAGGCTGCGGTGCTGATCGTGGCGCTTGTGGGCTACTGGGTGCTGGTGCGGTGGGTTCCGGTGCCGGGCGCAGGCATGCCCGGCCGCGACATTCCCTTCCTCGACAAAGACCTGAACATTGTGGCGTGGCTGGACCGGCACTTGATGCCTGGCCACCTTTATGAAGATTGGACGCTGCACAATCTGCGCGATCCCGAAGGGCTGCTGAGCGATATTCCCGCGCTGGGCACTACGCTGATCGGGTTGCTCGCGGGGCTTTGGCTGCGCGGGCAGAAAACGGTCGGGCGAAAAGCGGTCGGTTTGGCCGCGGGCGCGGCGGTTTGCCTGGCTCTGGGCTATCTCTGGTCGATCTGGTTTCCGCTTAACAAGAAAATGTGGACCAGCTCGTATGTGCTGGTGGCTGCGGGATGGTCGCTGCTTCTGTTCGCCCTCATCTACTGGGCCGTGGAAGTGCGCGGCTGGGGAAAGAACGGTTTCAGCAAAGGGTTGGCGTGGCCGTGGCTGGTCTTCGGGTCGAATGCCATTGCCGCCTACATGGTGAGCGAGCTTTTGCCCGGCGTGCTGGACCTGATCCATTTCCACACCGGCGGACGGCCGACTAGCCCACTGTGGTATCTGAACGCGCATCTCGCCGCATGGATCCCCGATCCGGGCTGGGCTGCGTTTGCTTATTCGGTTTCATTCACCGCTATCTGCTTTATCCCGGTATGGATCCTTTACCGGAAAAAGATCTTTCTGAAGGTGTAAGGCGACTCGGAGTCTGACGCACCATGGTCGGCCTTCCTGAACCAGGACGGCAAAAACTCGGGAGATTCGAATGAAGCCGGTACAGGTTGTATTCGCGTTCGCGCTCCTCGGCAGTCTGGCCGCGGCGCAGGGGCTCCAATGCAATTTGCAGGACTATCGAAGCATCGCGGGCATCAGCGTCACGGCGAGCCGCGATTCGGTTGAGCTCGCGTGGTCCGGCGAACAGGGACAGCAATTGCGCGCGAGCTTCGCGTTGCGCGACGGGCAGCCGTTGATTGAGGAGCTGGCGGCGCGCAAGGCAGGCGGCGCATGGATTGTGCTGGGCAAGAATCTGACGCCGGAGTTTCAGGTGACCACCGGACGCCGCCGCATTTCGACAACGGAACTTGAGATTCTGAAGAAGAATTACAACGAAACACCGGAAGCGGAGAACGAATACAAGTGGAATGTATTCTGGGACGCGCCGCTGGCGATTCCGGGCACGGCGGACGGCCATTTAGTGGGTCCTGGCCGTACCGCGGATGAAGTGAAGCGTGCGACCGTGAGCTACAACTCAAGCGCATGCCGCGTGAAGAGCGAGGGCGATCGCGTGAGCGTGATCTTCAACGGTCTCACGCTGGGCATCTTCGCCGGCGACCTTGAATTCACGGTGTATAAAGGCTCGAATCTTCTGCGCCAGGAGGCGATGGCGAAGACCGGCACACAGGATGTGGCATTCATCTACAAGGCCGGCCTCAAGGGATTCGCGATCGACCCGGATACAAAGCTGGCGTGGCGCGATACGGCGCAGGTGTGGCAGCAGTACGAGTTTGGCGGCGAGGCCAATCAGGAGCCGGTGGATCTCGAGGCGCGCAACCGGCTGGAGATTCTGGATGCGGGCGCGGGCTCGCTGGCGATTTTTCCGCCGCCGCACAAATTCTTCTTCGCGCGCGAGAATGAGGTGAATCTTGGTTCCGTCTACTATCGCAAAGACGGCGAAACATCATTTTCGATGGGCGTGATGCAGCCCGAGCATGGCTTGGGCTACGCGCCGTGGGGCGAGACGGATGCCGTATGGAACCGGCGCGTGCGCGTGGCGCGGAGCCAGATCTATAACTACGCGCTCTACAATGCGCCTCCGGGAACCGTGCAGCGGATGGCCGTTTATTACTACCTGAGCCCGGAGGGCGACCGCGCCACGCTGGACCGCGTGCTGGCCTTCACGCACGATGATGCGTATAAGCCGCTGCCCGGATTCAAGACCGTTACCGGCCACTTTCACCTGGACTTCAACGAGATGATTCGCGACCGCGTCACGGCGGATTTCATGCCCACGTGGGTTCCGGTCTTTCGCGGCCTGGGCATCAACATTGTGTATCTCGGCGATTTTCACGACGACTCGGACTTGAACGATCCCGGGCCCAAGCGATTCTACGAGCAGGAGCTTTATTTCGAAGGCGCGCGCAAGGTGAGCGACAAGAATTTTCTGGTGATTCCGGCCGAAGAAGTAAACTCCTATCTCGGCGGCCACTGGTACCTGATGCTGCCCAGGCCGGTTTATTTTTCACACGCCATTCCGCGGCCTGACGGGCAGAGCTTTGAAGAGAACGACTCGACCTACGGACATGTGTACCATCTTGGCTCGGTCGACGATGTGGTGAACATGATCGATCGTGAGCAGGGAATCCTCTGGACGGCGCATCCGCGCACCAAGAGTTCGGCCATGTACCCCGATCTCTACAAGGACAAGGATTTCTTCCTGAGCGACCGGTTCATCGGCGCATCGTGGGAGTCGCTACCGGTCGATCTCTCCCAGAAGCGCCTGTGCGAAGAGCGTTGCTTCGGCGTGACCGACGACATGAGCAACTGGGCGCCGAAGCCGAAGTTCATGCTGGCCGAGGGCGACACCTACATGAAAGTCCCGAGCGACGACACCTATCCGCTGCTGGCCATCAACTATCTCAAGCTCGACAAGGTGCCGACCTATAACGAGAGCTGGGCTCCGATCGTCGAGGGCATCCGCGCGGGAAACTTCTTCGGCACCACCGGCGAGATTCTGTTTCACGCGTGGGGCATCGAGGGGGCCGGCGCAAAGAGCGTCTATACCGCGAGCATCGAGTACACTTTCCCGCTCGAATTCGCCGAGCTGGTGTGGAGCGACGGCACGAAGGTCGACCGCAAGATCATCAATCTCACCGATACCGAGCAGTTCGGGACCAGAAACTTCAGGATTCCCTTCGACGCGAGGGGCAAGAAGTGGGTGCGGTTCGATGTGTGGGACTCGGCCGGCGACGGGGCGTGGCTTCAGCCGGTCCAACCGAAGCAGTAGAGGTTCTCATCGGTGCGGTTCCGGCAGGCGGGACAAAAGCCTGCCCATCAACCATTCGAGGGCCAAATCTTCGATTTCGATGTGCAGGGCTGCTGTTTTGAGCCCGTGGAGTTCGGCAAATCCGGCTCCGAGACTTCCCAGGCGCGCGCGATCTTTTTCCGTTGTGAGAAAGACGGTGGCATCGGAGCCGCGCGCGGCGTTGAGGAGCCGGTCGAGATCGCGCGGTGTGTAGCGATGATGGTCAGGAAAGGCGATGCGCGCGGCGAGATGCAGACCGCTGCGTTCGCATCCCGCAAAAAACTGCTCGGGGCGTGCGATGCCGCAAAAAGCGACCACCGGGCCGTCGATGGACGGTACTTCCATTTTGCGGTGAAGACGCCAGATGGAGCCTTGCCAGCCCCAGGCCTTCATGGCAGATTCGATTTCGGGATTGTCCGCGGGAATGGCGAGGCATGAGGCCCGGCGCGCGGCCCGCAGAGGCTCGCGCAGATTGCCGGCCGGAAGCAATCGGTCCTCGACATCGCTCGGATTTATGAGCAGAATGTCGATGTCGCGATGAAGCTGGCGGTGCTGGAAGCCATCGTCGAGCAAGTGAATGCCGGAGACGGTTCCCGCAGGGGCTAAAGCCCGCTCCGAAATTGGAACATTTGCGGCACGGCTCAAGTCGTCCCCTGACACTTCTTGTCCTCTCGAATCGTTCGTCTCCGGAGCTGAAGTCCCGGCCATGTTTGATGGCTTTGCGCACTGCCTCAAGCCCGTACCCTTCGTTTTCCCAAACTCTTCTGCTTCGCGTTCTGCCAGCAGGCCGGCCTGGTAGCGCTGGGCCGCAACGTAAACCCGAACGCCGGCTTCGCGCGCGATCTCGAGCGGCTCGTCGCCGAATTCTTCGGCCGTCCCATCGGGATCGACGCGCGCGGCAACCCGGCCCAAGCGCCCGTAGCCGCGCGAGAGCACATCGATGTGCAGGCCGCGGCGTGTGAGGGCCTGGGTCAGCGCAATGACGAGCGGAGTCTTGCCTGCGCCGCCGGTGGAGAGATTGCCGATGCTGACGACCGGCCAACGCAGCCGGCGGACCGGCTTGAGCCCTGTGCGCAGCCCCAGCTCGCGCGCGAAAAGCCCCAACCGGTAAAGCGGCACGAGGGGCGCGAGCCAGGGACGCGCGGACGAGGGCTGGATCATGGTGCGGGTTGCTCTATCAGCGTGCGGAGAGCGGCCAGGCAGCGGTCCGTGGTCCCGGCCTGTTGCTCGAAGACTTCCCTGGCGCGCTCGCCCATCGCGACTGCTTCGGCGGGATTTTGAATCAGGTCGATCAGCGTGGCGGCGAGCTTGTCCGGCTCCGCGATGCGCAGCGCGCGATGGGCGAGCAGGTCGTCGGTAATGACGCGAAAGTTGGCGTAGTGAGGGCCCATCACGATGGGCGTGGCGAACTGCGCCGGCTCCAGCGGATTGTGGCCGCCGGCCGGCACCAGGCTTCCGCCCACAAAGGCGTAGGACGCCAGCGAGTACACCGAGGCCAGCTCGCCGATGGTGTCGAGAAGAACCACCTCGCCGGGGCGCAGCGGTTCAATCAGGTATTCCGGCCGCGAAGGCCAGTCCGAGCGCCTGACCCAGGGCATCCCGGATTTCTCCACGAGATGGGCCACTTCGCGGAATCGCTCCGGATGGCGCGGAGCCAGTACGAGAACCAGTTGCCGATCGGCAAAGAGCAACTTCGGCCAGGCTTCCAGCAAGGCCGCTTCCTCGCCCTCCAGCGTGCTGCCGGCAACGATCAGGCGCAGATTGACGGCCAGCGCCCTGAGCAGCAACGTCGCATCCGACTCTTCCGCGGCGCGCACATCGAATTTCAGGTTTCCGGCCACGGAGACCCGCTCCGGCACGCAGCCCAGCGCGAGCATTCGCTGTGCGTCCGTCTCGCTCTGCGCCAGCACGGCGCCCAGTTGACTCAGCAGCGGCCGCCACAGGCGCTTGAGCATCTGGTAGCGCGGCCAGGAGCGATCGGAGATGCGCGCATTGACTACGGCAACGGGAATTCCGCGGCGAAAGCATCCGCTGAGCAGATTCGGCCAGAACTCGGTCTCGGCCAGAATCAGCAGGCGGGGTTGAAGGGCATTCAGATACGCCCGCACGGCCCAGGGCAGATCGAGCGGGCAATAGAAGACGCGGCGGGCGCCGAATCGCTCCTGGGCCAACGCCTGGCCGGTGCGGGTGGTGGTGGAGATGTGCAGACGGAATTTAGGGAAGGCCCAATCCATCTCGCTGACCAGCCGGCTCACGGCCAGAACCTCGCCCACGGAGACCGCATGGAGCCAGATGACCGGGTAGTCACTGGCAGCGCGCCTTCTGGCCAGCGCTGCCGGAACCTCTCCCATCCGCTCCTTCAGGCCTTCGCGGTACTTGCGAGTGGTGATCGTTTGCCAAAGCCACCACGGCGAGCTGGCCACAAAGGCCGCCAACAGGGCCAGGTTATAGAAAAAGATAATCATCCCGTGACCGAATTCGCCTTCCTGGGGTCTAAGCCTAAGATGATACATTCGAGCACGATGAGGACTCCGCGGGCAATCCCCCCGTTTATGCTTTGGCTGGCGATTCCGGTCATGGCGGTCGACCACACGCCGCCTCCCGTGCAGCCCGCCACCTCCTTCGCCGCGGTGGAAGTACACGACAAAGAGAAGGTGGCCATCGCCGCCGAACCCTACGATACCAAACAGAAAGAGTCTATCTTTCGCGTCGACTACCTGAGCCACGGAGTGATGCCGGTGCGGCTGATCGTGACCAATCTGGGCGACCGGCCCATTTCGCTTCGCGATGCGCGGATCCTGTTCGAGACCGAGGCCGGTGATCGCATCCAGGCGGCCGAACCGGAGGACGTGGAACGGCTGATGACTCGCAAGGAGCGCCAGGGAACCAAGATTCCCATGCCCGGCCCCATCCCGCCTATCCACACCAAGCCCAAGGCCAGCAACAAGGAGATCGAGCAGGACTTCGACACCTTCGAATACCAGGCCCTAGTGGTGGAGCCGCACACCACGCGCGCCGGATTTCTATTTTACGATGTTTCGGATCTCGACCACCCCTTGCGCGGGGCCAAACTTTACCTGCGCGTGCTGCGCGACGCCGACGGCAACGAGCTGTTCTCGTTTGAGATTCCCTTCGACAAGTACCTCACCTCCAAATCCAGCCAGATGAACTGAGGTCTGTTGCGCGGCGCCGGCTGCCTACTCGTAGTAAGTAGCTGTGGTGGTGTCGGTTTCCCAAATGGTGCAGTCCTTTACGCGCACGCGGCCGGCGGTCATTCCGGCGAGCTGGCGGTTGGTTTGGTCGAAAAAATATCTGGCGATATTTTCGGCCGAAGGGTTCAGCTCCGTGAAGGGATCAAGGTCGTTGAGCATGTGGTGGTCGATACGCTCGATGACCGGGCGCATTACCTGTTTGAGCAGTTTGAAATCGAGCAACAGGCCGGCCTCATCCAGCGCGGCCCCGGCCAGGGTAACGCGGACTTTGTAGTTGTGGCCGTGCGGGTTTTCGCACTTGCCCCGGTAGTTGCGCAGGTAGTGGCCGGAGGAGAAACTGGCCTCCACGGTGACTTCGTACATGGGTGTTCGCTCGATTCCAGAGCGCTTCCACAATCTATGTGCCGGCTCCGCCGACGTGCAGCGGCATCGGGATGCGGAGATGGTGGGATCGCTCGCGCGGGAATCTTTCCCGCATCTTTTTATTCTAGCGGGGTTCGGGTGATTACGGGCGATCGCGGCGCCGTTTGCGCCGCGCGTCCTGCCGCGCCTCTTCGCTGCGGCGGTCCACCTGCTCAAAGAGATGGCTCATGACGCCGATCAGCCCGGACAGCAGTCCCGCCAGCAGCAGGAGCAGCGCCACCGTGCGCCACAGCGAACCATTGGCCGGCAGTCCGGGCTGAAAACTCGACGGCACCAGCGCTATGCCCGCCGAGACGAGCGCGAAGAGCAAAAGCGTTGCGGCGAGAATGTAGAAATTACGGGACATTGAGGGTGAAGGCGGACCGTCGCGCCTCTAGCGATTCTACGTGGATTGGCCGGTCTCGAACGGCTCCCCGCCCTCGACAACCGCGACGCCAGCACGGACAAACTCTGCTTCGATATCGGCCACGGAGCCGCGCAGATCGATGGCGCGGCAAGCATCGCGGAGAACGAACGCTTCGAGACCCAGGCGGCGCGCGTCGAGCGCCGAGTACCCGACGCAGAAATCGTAGGCCAGCCCGGCAAAGAATGCACGCGTCAATTTGCGATCGCGCAGATAGCCGGCAAGGCCGGTGGGGGTGGTGCGGTCGTTCTCGAAGAACGCGGAATAGGAATCGACCTCGCGCCGGAAGCCCTTGCGCAGAATCAGCTCCGCCTGCGGCAGGTCGAGCGCGGGATGAAACTCCGCTCCCCTGCTTCCCTGGACGCAATGGATCGGCCATAAGGTCTGCGCTCCGTAGGCGAGCACGATGGAATCGAAGGGATGCTTGCCGGGATGGGCCGCGGCAAACGAAGTGTGGTTCGGCGGATGCCAGTCCTGAGTGAGAACGATATGCTCGAAGCGCGGCGCAATGCGATGAATGGGCTCGATCACCGCGTCGCCTTGTGGAACGGCAAGCGCGCCGCCGGGACAGAAATCATTCTGCACATCGACGATGATGAGAACGTCGTGCGCTTCGATTCGCATCGGGTCTCCTGCGCGCATTATGCGACCGCGTGACAGCTAAAGATTATGCCAGAAGCACCTCAATGCCATTGTCGCGCAACAGGCGAACGGATTCCGGCGCCGCGCCGGTGTCGGTTACCACGATGTGCGCGGCACTGAGCGAGGCCACGGGAATCATGCCACCGCGGCCGAATTTGGTGTGGTCTGCCACGATGATCACTTTCCCGGCAACGGCAATCATCTTCTGTTCCGACCCCACCACGAGTGTGTTGTTGTTGCTGAAGCCGGACTCTGAAATGCTGCCAATGCCCATGATCAGCACGTCGGCGCGAATGGCGCCCAGCATCTGCTCGCAAAAGGGACCTAGCATCACGCGCAGGCGCGGGTCGAGATAGCCCCCGGTCAGGGTCAGCTCGATGTTGCGCAGAGACTCCAGGCTCTCGGCAATGGGCAGGGAATTGGTGACGATGTGCAGCGACTTCGAAGAAAGTTCTCGCGCCACGGCAGCAACGGTTGAGCCGCCGTCGAGGATCACGGTCTGCCCGTCTTCGATCAGTCCCGCGGTAAGCCGCGCAATGCGGTCCTTCTCGCCGCTCAGGCGCACGCTTTCGACCGCGTAATCGAAAGCCCGGCTGGGAGGCGGCTGCACGGACACCGCTCCGCCATAGACGCGCCTGAGCGCTTTTTCTTCCTCCAGAATGTCGAGGTCGCGCCGCACGCTCGATTCGGATGCGTCCAGCTCTCGGCATAGAGTCTCCAGGTCGAGGAAGTCCCTGGACTCGAGCATCTGGCGGATTCTGAGTTGCCGTTCAGCAGCTTTCATCTTGGTGCGGCTCGGCGCCACGACCTCACGACGCAGTGCCTTCAGTCCAATTCGAATTCGGTTATTTCGCGCCGATCGCCTCCATCACCGCGTCCGTGACTGACTTCACGAGCATCTCCACTTCGGCGTTGCTTGAATTTCCGATGTTGCCGTCGCAGGGCGTAGGCGGTACCGCAATGGAGCTTGGAACTTCGAGGTCGGAGAGCCGGCACTCCTGCATCCGCGATGTATCGAAGCGAATGTCGGGCAGTCCCAGTTTCTTCTTGATGTCCAGCAGATCGGAGCCATGCCGCTCGGAGAGGTGGGAAATGGGAACGCCGAGCTGCGCGGCCAGCATGAGCGTCCAGCAATAGGTCTCCAGCACTTCGGCGTACCACTCGGCGTGGGTGACCGTGTCCGCCCAGCACACGATGCCGTGATTCGCCAGCAGCACGGTGTTGTGCTGCTTCACGTAAGGCAGAACGGTCTGCGCAAACTCCGAGGTGCCCGGCGTTTCGTAGGGCGAAATGGCCACCTTGCCTACGAAAACCTCGAACTCGGGGATGATGAGGTTGGGAGGCACGCGGCCGGTGATGGCATACGCGGTGGCGTGCGGCGGATGGCAGTGAACGGCGGATTTTGCCTCGGGCACTGCCTTGTAGATTTCGAGATGCAGGAAGATTTCGCTGGTGCGCGGCTTGGTTCCGGCAATCTGATTGCCTTCGAGATCGACCATGCACAGATCCTCGGGCGTCAGATCGAATTTACTCACCAGCGTAGGTGTGCATAGAACCTCGTTGGGCCCGATGCGGTAGGAGATGTTGCCGCCGTTGCCGTCGACAAACTGGCGCATCCAAAGCTTGCGGCCAACGGCGCAAATCTCTTTCTTGATGGCTTCGGCTTCCGGCGTGAAGAAGAGCCTGGGATTCGAGGCGGCCCGGACAGGAGACGCGAGGCCACTGCCCGGCGCAATCGGCGCGGCCACGGGAGTGGCGCCGCTGCCGGCGGTTTCCAGAGCGATCTTGTGCCGTTCAAGAAAATCGCGAGCCGAAGGCGTGACGACGCAGTTCTCCGCAACCAGGATGCGGCGCGCGCCCGCCGCGTGAGCGTCCTGCACATCGCGCACGGAAACCAGCCTGCGGCCCGGAATTTCGATGCTCTTCTCTTCGCTCTTCACTTCCGCACCTCTGAAAAAATCTCTAAGGCTTTACGTCGATGGCGTCGGCAATCAGTGCGCAATACGCATCCACCGGTACTGCGTCCGGCCAGAAGGGGTTCGAAGCTTCACGACCCTCGGTAAACGCAACCACCTGGCCATTGGCTGCTCCCAGCTCATCGATCGCAACCAGCGCCTTGCCTCCGCCCAGTCCGTTTTTTGCGCGCAGATTTTCCATTGTCACCGGCTCTACGATGGCCAATGTTCTGCCGCGGAGCGATTCGATGGAGGGCGTGAGCGTCAAGTGTCCGCGAACGATGCCGAGCCTCATGCGTTTGCCTTTCCCGCTTGCGTGAGGGATTGCACTGCGTCCACCAGGCCCACCACCACCATGCGCGCCGGCGTGGTATTGCCCAGTTTCTCGCGCGCGATATCGCCGTCGGTGGAAACCATCACCGTCGATCCGCGCGTTGCGCCCAGCCAGTCCACCACCACGATCGGTTCCAACGACGCGCTCAGGTCCGCTTCCAGCCTCTGCGCAACCAGGAAGCGGCAGCCATCCAGCGTCCGATGCTTGACGGGAGCCGTCAAAGTGCCTTCAATGCGGGCCAGAAACATAGCTAGATGATCCGTAACGCGCCGCCAACCACCATCTGGCGTTCGCGCGTGAAGGTGAGCGGCGTGGTAATTCCTTCGCCGGTTGGGGTTGCGATGGTGTGGCTGAAGTAGCCCGGCCCGTTCACGCCCAGCGAAGCCGGCGAGGCCGCGTTTTGAATGAAAAGAGTGGTGTTCATGGCGCGAGCCATGCGGGTTGCGGTTTCAACATTGTTGGAATGAATGATGGCGGTGTGCCGGTATCCATGCTCGGCTTTCACCGCCGCGGCGATGGCTGCGTCGGCATCTTTCATGCGCACCACCGGAATGAACGGCATCATCTGCTCTTCGACGACAAAGGGATGATCTTCGCCGGTTTCTCCAAAAAGGAGCTGCGCATCGGAAGGCACGCGCACACTGGCCGCGGCCGCAAGTACCGACACATCCTTGCCGACAAGATCTTTTTTCACATGGGCGCGCGCACAGCCTCCGCCGCCTTCAAAGGTGAAGGCCGCGCGCGTGAGCCTTTCGATCCCTCCCTTGTCCAGCTCAAAGGCGCCGGCGCGGCGCATGGCGGCGATAAATGCATCGGCAACCGAGGCTACAACGAAGACCTCCTTCTCGCCGATGCACAGCAGGTTGTTATCAAAGGCCGCGCCCTCGACGATGCAGCGCGCGGCGCGATCGAGATCGGCGGTCTCATCCACCACCACGGGAGGATTGCCGGGTCCGCCGGCGATCACGCGCTTTCCGGATTTTGCGGCTGCTTTCACAACCGCAGTGCCGCCGGTGACGGCTAACAGCGCGATTTTGGGATGATTGAAGATCTGCTCGGCGGCCTCGATACTGGGTTCGGCAATGGTGGTCAGCACGTTTTTCACACCCAGCTCGCGCTCGATCTCGCGGTTCCATAATTGCAGCGCATATTGCGCCACCTTGGCGCCCGACGGATGCGGGCCGAAGACCGCCGTGTTGCCCGCCGCCAGAACGTTGATGGCGTTTGAGGCCATGGTGGGAACTGAATGCGTCACCGGAAGCATCATGCCGATCACGCCCCAGGGCGCGTGCTCGATGACGCACAGTCCGGTGTGGTTGCTGCGCGCTTCGCTGTGCATGGCTTCGACCCCGAGCACAAAGCGCATGTTGGTGAGCTTCAGGATCTTGTGATCGAGGCGGCCGACTTTGGTTTCTTCGAGCTCCATGCGGCCCAGTTCCTCGCGGCGGTCGTTGCAAATCCGGCAAATAATGCCGGTTATCCGGCCGCGCTCTTCGAGCGTCATTGCCTCGACCTTTTTCTGCGCATCATAAGCCGCGCTTGCGGCTTCGTCTACGGACGCGAAGACTCCGTCGCCGAGAACTGCGCCGCCGGCCGCGGGAGCTCGCGAGACCTGTGGCGGCTGCACCGGGATGCGTAATCGCGCCACCACTTCCCTGGCGATCTCCGCAATGACTTGCTCCTGAATCTGCATGGCCGCCTCTCCTGATCTACGGCTTTTCAAGCGTTGCGCCTTCCAACTCGACCGTATCCACAATACCCACGATCACCGCGTCGACAGGCGCATCCTTGGTTGCGGGCGTCAGGCGTGCGGAGCTGCCCTGCGTGAACAGCACGCACTCACCTACGCCGGCTCCCACGCTGTCGACGGCGACCACGGAGCTGCCCGAGATCTGCAGCTTGTTGTCTTTCGCGATGTAGGGCTGAACGAGCAGCAGCTTCATGCCGCGAAACTTCGCGTTCTTTTGCGTGGAGACCACGTTGCCGATGACTTTTGCTATAAACATGCCGGCTCACCTTTGTGCACCGCGGCGGCGCAGATATCGGCCGCCGGGCGAATTACTTCGGCAATACGGCTCCGATGTTATCGTGGGGGCGCGCGATAACGTGAACGCTCAGCACCTCACCGGCGGCGCGCGCGGCAGCGGCGCCCGCGTCTACGGCGGCGCGCACCGAGCCCACGTCGCCCGACACATAGACCGAGCACAGGCCGCTGCCCACCTTATTCCAGCCCACAAACTTCACGCTGGCCGCCTTCAGCATCGCGTCCGTGGCCTGCACCATGGCCACCAGACCTTTGGTCTCGATCATTCCAATCGCTTCATTCGCCATTTCCGGTTCTCCCGAACTCCGTTTGCGGTTTTTCGCTACTGCAACATGCTTTCAACCAGCGAGTCGTGGGGACGCGCGATGACGTGCGAACTTACCAGCTCGCCCACCACCTTGGCAGCCGCAGACCCAGCGTCTACCGCGGCGCGCACGCTGCCCACATCGCCGCGTACGATGGCCGTGACATAACCGCCGCCGATCTGCACCGTCTTCACCAGCTCCACGCTGGCCGCCTTCACCATCGCATCGCTGGCCTCGACCAGTCCCACGAGGCCCCTGGTTTCAATCAATCCGATTGCCTGACTCATCTCGTCTCCTCTTGATCCAGCTGTTAGCTCTTAGCTTTCAGCAATTAGCTTTAGGGTGCTGCGTTTGCCCGTGTGCCTTTTCTCCCGGCGCTTCTCGAAGGTCCAACATTCCGCTGATTCGGCTCCTAGCTAAGAGCTAACAGCTAAGAGCTGACGGCCGGCTCTTACGCCTTCTTTGGCGCCGCTTTGCTGGGTTGAACGAAAGACGGCAACTCGTCGTGCGGGCGTGAGATGACTTGCACGCTCACCACTTCGCCGATCCTGGACGCCGCCTCCGCGCCCGCGTCGGTAGCGGCTTTCACGGCCGCCACGTCTCCTTCCACGAAGGCGGTGACGAGACCGGAACCCACGGTCTGCCAGCCGGCGAAGGTCACATTTGCTGACTTCAGCATGGCGTCGGTTGCCTCAAACAGCGCAACCAGGCCTTTGGTCTCAATCATTCCAAGCGCTTGCTTCATCGCTTCCTCTCTTTGCGTAAAGTTACTTGAACAGCTCCACGTCTTTGGTCAGGTGCAGGCCGCAGGCGTTGGCCTCGTCGGTGTCCATGTGGACGTTGAGGCGGGATTCAGGGTCAATGCGCACATGAACGTTATTGAAGGTGAGTCCCGAAGGCCCGCCGACGCGCAGCTTCATCAGGTCGCCTTTCTTCACTCCGAAGTACGCGGCCTCCTTGGGACTCATGTGCACGTGGACGGCGGCGCGGATGACGCCTTCTTTCAGCTCGACAACGCCCTTGGGTCCGATGATGACCGCGCCGGGCGTGCCGGCGAGGTTGCCCGAGAGGCGCACGGGAAGGTCGTTGAAGCCCAGCATGATGGCGTCGGTAAACGCCAGCTCCACCTGCGACTGCTTGCGCATGGGGCCCAGGATGCGCAGATTGGAGATGACCCGGCTGCGCGGTCCGACAATGGTCACCGTCTCCTTGGACGCGAAAAAGCCCTCCTGGAACAGCGGACGGTCGAAGGTCAGCTCCGCACCGGGACCGAAGAGAACGTCCATATCCGCGCGGCAAACGTGCATGTGGCGCGACGAGGTTTGCACGGTGAGTACCGGCGCCGCGCTGGCCGCCGCTCCGCGCTCGCGGGCCAGATATTCAAGGGCCACCTGGCGCACAACCCGCTCTACCAGTGCCCTGTCGATTGCGCCTGCCGGGTTTGAAGTTGCCGCGCTGGCCATAACGATCCTGTTTAACTCTGCCCCTTTTTTGCTCTCTCTGTCAGGCTGTCCGGCTTATCAAAGCTTGAGCCGCGCTTTTGGCCCGGTTCACCACTGCCACGGTTTCGCGCGCCACAATCGTCTCCTCGTCGGCCGGGACCACCAGAATCTTCACCCGCGAGCTCCCGGCCGAGATTGCGCCCTCACCCTTCATGGTCCGATTCTTTTCTTCGTCGAGCTCGATGCCGAATCCGGAGAGATCTTTCAAGACCGCGGCGCGAATTTCGGCGCTGTTCTCGCCAATGCCGCCGGAGAACGAGATCGCGTCCACTCCGCCGAGTTCGAGCAGGAAGGCTCCCAGATAATGGCGGATGGCGCGGACGAAAACGTCCAGCGCGAGTTGTGCGCGGCGGTCACCGGCATCAGCGGCCTGGCTCAGATCGCGCACGTCGCCGCAGCCGCCGCCGATGCCGGCCAGGCCCGATTGGCTGCCCAGCAGCGCCGCCATCTGGTCGGGGCCAAGCGAGAGCTTCTTCATCATGTACAGAACGGCGAAGACGTCGACGTCGCCTACGCGGTTGCACTGCGGCAGACCCGATTGCGGCGATGCGCCAAAGCTTGTATCCACCGCTGTGCCGTTCAAGAACGCCGCAACGCTGGAACTGCCGCCCAGATGACAGGAGATGTGGCGCAGGTCGCCGCCGCCCAGCAGCGTACGAGTGCGTTCGCTGGCCGAGCGGTGGCTGGCGCCGTGAAACCCGTAGCGCCGCACGCCGAATTCGGTTCGCCACTCGCAAGGGACGGCATAGGTTGTGGCCGCTTCGTCCATCCGGCTGTAGGGGCCGGTCTCGACCACCGCGACCAGCGGGACCCCCGGAAGCTCCTGTTGGAAGGCCCGGATCGCGGCAAGATAAGGCGGATTGTGGGCCGGGGCCAGAAAGGAAAACTCCTCCATGGCATTAAGGAATGCTTCATCAATGATTTGCGGCTCGTTGAGCGGCCCGGCGTGGACCACCTTGAAGCCCACCGCGCCGATCTCAGCCAGGCTGGCTAGCGGTTTGCCCGGTCCCGCAACCTCGGCGATGCACTTGCGGATGGCTTCCGGGCAGCTGGCGCACTCGCCGTCCGGCTGCCCGATGCGCTCCACGCGGCCTTGCGCCAGAAGGGTTTCCTTCGGCATGTCCAGGACCCGGTACTTGAACGAGGTGCTACCGATATTTGGAATCAAACACTTCATTATTGACTGATCTTGATCGAAATTGAATGATACGATAAAGTATTTGCCAGAGTCAATCGCAATATTCTGGTGGATTTTGAGGGAAAACAGGAAATATGACGCCAGAAACGGGAAAACTACGTCCTACGCTTACAGGAGCTGCCGGTTCCCTGGAGCGGATCGAGGAATTGGGAATCGTGGGCGCCGGTGGCGCCGGCTTTCCAACGGCCGCGAAGCTCAGGACCCGGGTTTCGACCGTGATTGCCAACGCGGCCGAGTGCGAGCCGCTGCTGCACAAGGATAAGGAACTGCTGCTGCATTATGCGGAGCCGTTTTTGCGCGGATTACAGGCGGCGATGCAGCTGGCAGGCGCGCCCGAAGGCGTGGTCGGCATCAAAGAGAAATACCGCGAGATTATCGAGGAATTGGAGCGGCAGGCGCCCGCAGGGGTACGCGTGGTTCCGCTGCCCGACGTGTATCCGGCCGGAGATGAGTTCATCCTGGTGCATCTGGTGACGGGCCGCGTGATTCCGCCCGGTGGGCTGCCGAAGGATGTGGACGCGGTGGTGGCGAACGTCGAGACGCTGATGAACATCGGGCTGGACCGGCCGGTGACGCACAAGTACCTGACCGTTGCCGGCGCGGTTGCCGAGCCGGTGACGCTGCGGATTCCCGTCGGCGTGACCATAGGAGAGGCGATTGAGGCCGCCGGCGGGACCACGGTCCCGGATTTTGGAGTCTTGCTGGGTGGCGTGATGATGGCCAAGCCGGCCGCCGATCTCGAGGAGCCGGTGACCAAGACCACCGGTGGCATCATTGTTCTGCCGGCCGAGCACGCCCTGATCCGCCGCCACAATGCACCGTGGATTCATGTGGCCAGGATCGGACGCTCGGCCTGCGACCAGTGCCGCTTCTGCACGGAATTCTGCCCGCGCTATCTGCTCGGGCATCCCATCGAACCGCATCGCGCCATGCAGTCGCTGGGCTTTGCGAGCGGCGCGGACCAGATGGTGGCCGGCACGCTCTACTGCTGCGAATGCAACCTGTGCACCTTGTACGCCTGCCCCGAGGATCTCGATCCCAAGAACGTGTGCGTGCAATCGAAGCCGGTGGCGCGCGAGCGCGGCCTCACCTTCAAGGGCTCGCCGGAGTCAGTCGCGCCGCATCCTATGGCCGAGTTCCGGCGCGTGCCGATGCGCAGGCTGATGGCCAAATTGGGGCTGGGCGAATTCAACAACACCGGCCCCCTGAAGGAACACGACTTCGCGGCGCGGACGGTGAGGGTACCGCTCAAGCAACATGCAGGCGTGGCGGCGGTTCCGGTGGTCAAGTGCGGCGACCGCGTGCGCGCAGGAGACCTGCTGGCCGCGCCCGAACCGGGCAAGCTGGGCGCGCGCATCCACGCCAGCATCGACGGCGTGGTTACGGTCGAGAAGGACCGAATCCGCATCGAAGCGCAGTGAAAAGGAGCCAGAGAGATGCCTGCAATCGATTCCATCGGACTCATCGAGCTATCCAGCGTGGCCACCGGCCTGCTGGTGGAAGACACCATGCTCAAAGCCGGGTCCGTGCAGCTTCT
Source organism: uncultured Acidobacteriaceae bacterium (assembly GCA_963770555.1). Classification (GTDB taxonomy): domain Bacteria; phylum Acidobacteriota; class Terriglobia; order Terriglobales; family Acidobacteriaceae; genus Telmatobacter. Next base: position 1,085,511 of record CAVYQC010000003.1, on the reverse strand, counting down.
GCTGGCGCGGAGCATTTGTTCGGGCAAATTCCTCATTGTCGTCTCCGGCGATGTAACCTCAGTCGATTCCGCGCTGCTGGCCGGTGCGTCGGTCGCGGGCGCGTCGCTGATCGAACGCCGGCGGATCGCGCGCGTCCACCCTACGGTGCTGGCCGCCATTTCGCAGTCGGTGGATTTCGACCCCCGCGAGTTGCGCTCCATCGGCGTGATCGAGACGTTTTCCGCGGCCAGCATCATCGACGTGGCGGACGCCGCGGTCAAATCCGCCGACGTGACTCTGCTGCGGATTCACCTCGCGATGGCCCTGGGCGGCAAGGGATTCGTGGTTATGGCCGGTGATGTTTCCAGCGTGCAGGCCGCGGTTGCGGCGGGGTCCAAGGCTGCCGCTGAAGACGGAATGCTGGTGGGCCGCGGGGTGATCGCCGCGCCCGCGCCCGAGCTGTTCAGGGAATATATTTAGATCGTCGCTCAATATGCGGACCGGGATGGATTGAGAACTTCCTGTGCGACCCGGATGGCTCAAGCAGGAGAACACGTTGAAGCAGGGAACTCGCTTCTCTCAAGCCGCATTCACTTTTGTTCTGGCATTCGCCTGCGTTTCGAAGTCCGGGGCCGCCCAAAGCCGCACGTTCATTCAAAGCGCGGACCTGCCCGGAATTCGCTCAGGCCTTGACAACGGGACGCGATTTGGTTACTTTGCAATGTAAAGTTGATTGCACATGGATGACCTGAACAAAGCGCTGGGAGAGATCAGCAGCATACGCCGTCAGATGGCGCGCAGCACGGAGTTTCGCGGGTACGGCCCGGCGACGCTGGCCGCGACGGGTGTCTTTGCGATGCTGGCCGCGGAGGCGCAGGCGCTGTGGCTGCCCGATCCCCGGAGAGCGATTCCGGTTTACCTGGCCATCTGGATCACGACCGCCCTGGTCTCTGCGGCGCTGATCGCCACCCAGATGCTGGCGCGAACGCGCCGCATGCACTCAGGAATGGCCGACGAGATGATTCGCATGGCCGTCGAGCAGTTCCTGCCCGCGGTGGCGGCGGGCGCGCTGGTCACGATCGTGCTCGCGGGATTTGCTCCAGCGGCCTTATGGATGCTTCCCGGGCTCTGGCAGGTCATTTTCAGCCTGGGCGTGTTTTCTTCCTGCCGGTTTCTTCCCCGGCCGATGGTCGCGGCGGGCGCGTGGTACCTGCTTACCGGACTGCTCTGCATCGGGCTCGCGGACGCGCGCGCTTTTTCGCCCTGGTCCATGGGCATTCCCTTTGGAGCGGGACAATTGCTGGTTGCGGGAATTCTGTTTTTCAGGCCGCGGGAGGCGGGCGATGAAGGCTAAATCCGCAGACCCGGCCGCACGCCCGAGCGAAGGCCGCTTTGCCTACGAGGGCCTCGACCGCGTGATTCACGAGCGCGCCCGGCTCAGTGTGCTGACCTCTCTGATCGCCAATCCCAGAGGACTCACATTCAACGACCTCAAGGAGCTGTGCGCGCTGACCGACGGCAATCTGAGCCGGCATCTGCGCGTGCTGGAGCGGGCGAAGATGGTGGAGATTGCAAAGGGGCACGATCGCAACCGGCCGCTGACGGTCTGCCGCATTGCGCCCTCGGGCCGCAAGCGCTATCTCGAATATCTCTCCACGCTTGAGCAGGTGGTGCGCGATGCGGCCAAGGGGGCCGCGAAAGAGCCGGCGCCGGGGCTGGCGCGGGGCCTTTCACCGTCGCGGGCCTAAAATTTTTTGGCGAATTACTTTACAACGCAAAGTAAATTCCGTGCGAGGTAACTTTACAATGCAAAGTGACGGCAACAAAGAACTCCATGTCGCCATCATCATGGACGGCAATGGCCGTTGGGCTACCCGGCGCGGATTGCCGCGCGCTGCCGGACACCGCGCGGGCGTGCTGGCGGCGCGGCGCGTGGTGGAGTGCGCGCCTGATCTGGGCATCGGCCGGCTGACGCTCTACGCGTTTTCGTCCGACAACTGGCGCCGGCCCGCCGCCGAGGTGCAGAGCATCTTCTGGCTATTGCGCGCTTTTCTGCGCCTGGAGCGGGAACGGCTGCGCCAGCGCGGCGTGCGGTTGCAGGCGATCGGAAGGCGCGATCGATTGCCGAAGCCGGCGCTCCAGGAGATCGAGAAGGCCGAATGGTCGACAGCTGCGGGCCGGCGCCTTCATTTACGAGTTGCCATCGACTACTCTTCGCGCGAGGCGATCACACAGGCCGCGGCTGGCGCGAACGCGAAGCTCTTGAAGCAAAGGCCGCTCTCACCCGACTCGCTTGGTTCAGTGCTGAGGCAGGCTTTGAATGCGGACGGCGGAGACGTGGATTTGCTGATCCGCACCGGCGGCGAGCAGCGTCTTTCGGATTTTCTTTTGTGGGAGTTGGCGTATGCCGAACTCCTTTTCACGGAGCGGATGTGGCCGGACTTCGGTGAGGCCGATCTCGAAGCCGCGCTCGAAGAGTTTGGCCGCAGGGAGCGCCGCTTTGGCACTGCGCCGGCAATGGCGGCCTCACCGGGCGGTGAACGATGACCGGCCAGCCTGCGCGTTTACCTACCGTACTCGCTTCGCGTTCCCTGCGGGTCAAGTTCATCCTGCCCGCGCTCACTGAGGCCACCGATCCGTACTGGCGTCCGATTAAGTACTCGCTCTTCCCGCCGCTGGGCCTGGCCACGCTCGCCGCCTATCTGTCGCCGGACGACCGCGCGGTAATTGTGGATGAGCATGTGGAACCTCTCACGCTGAGCGACACACCAGAGCTGGTGATCATTCAGGTCTACATCACCAACGCCTACCGCGCGTACAGGATTTCCGACCACTACCGGAGCAAAGGCGCGTTTGTGTGCCTCGGCGGACTGCACGTAACCTCTCTTCCCGAGGAGGCGGCTGCTCACGCCGACGCCATTTTTCTGGGACCCGGCGAACAGACCTTCCCAAAGTTTCTTGAGGACTTTCGCGCGGGAAACCCGCAGCGGGTTTACACCTCAGCCGCGGGCCGCACGCTGGACCGCGTTCCTCCCATCCGCCGCGAGCTCATCCGGCGCAGCTATTATCTGGTGCCGAACTCGATTGTCGTCACCCGGGGATGCCCGCAGCATTGCGATTTCTGCTACAAGGATGCCTTTTTTCAGGGTGGAAGGGGCTTTTACACGCAGCGCGTCGACGATGCGCTGGCTGAGATCGACCGGCTGCCGGGACGCCATCTCTATTTTCTCGACGATCATCTGCTCGGCGACCGCCGCTTCGCCGAGGCGCTGTTCCAAGGCATGCGAGGCATGCGCAGGCTGTTTCAGGGCGCAGCCACCGTCGACTCCATCCTGCGCGGCGATCTTATTGAGCGCGCCGCGGAGGCCGGGTTGCGCAGCATCTTCGTCGGGTTTGAAACACTGACCCCGGAAAATTTGAAGCGCAGCAACAAGCGGCAGAATCTCGGCCGCGACTACAAGGCCGTTGCAAACCGGCTGCATTCGCTCGGCATCATGATCAACGGCAGCTTTGTCTTTGGCATGGATGACGACGGGGAAGACGTATTCCGGCGCACCGTCGACTGGGCCATAGGCCACGGCATCACAACGGCCACGTTTCACATTCAAACCCCGTATCCGGGCACCCTGCTGCACGCACGCATGGGGCGGGAAGGCCGAATGCTCACCCGCGACTGGACCCTGTACGACACCAGGCATGTGGTCTACCGCCCGGCAAAACTCAAGCCCGAAACTCTCAAAGATGGATACGATTGGGCGTATCGGGAGTTTTACCGCTGGGGTTCGATCGCGCGCGGACCGCTGCGCCATGGCACGCTGAAGCACCAACTCAAGCATTTATTCTATGCCGCCGGCTGGAAGAAATTCGAGCCGCTCTGGGACATGATCATCCGCGCCCGCCAGCTTACCCGCGTCACGCCGCTCCTCGAAGGCGTGCTGTCGCGCGTAACGCGCGTGAAAGACGAACCCGGTAAGAAAAATGCCGCGGAGATCCTTCCGATTCTGCATCCCACAACAGCCGGCCCGGAACTTGCAGCCTGCAGGGAAATGGCGCAATCTGACGATCCTGTCGACGCTGTGAACCACAACTAGCTACTCTGTGTGTGCCCATGAAAAAAACCGATCATCTTCTGCGCATCCGGCTCTGGCTCGGCGCCTTCATAGCCGGGCTGGTTCTCAGCGGCATCACGGCCTTTCCGCTCCAGTCGGAGCTGCGCTGGCTCGTCTTGCTGCTGCACACAGGCTTCCTTTTGCCCATTGCTCAAGCTACGCACCTGCTTGCCTGGATCGAGCGCGTCGACGGTGCGTTCATCGCCACAAATGGCCAATATCCCTTCCTTGCCTACGGCACGGACTGGCTGGCCTTCGCTCATCTGGTCATCGCCGTCGCGTTCATCGGCCCATTCGTCGACCCGGTGCGCAACAAGTGGGTGGTCGCGTTCGGGCTCATCGCCTGCGCCGGTGTCATCCCGCTGGCACTGATCGCCGGACCTATGCGGGGCATTCCGCTTGCATGGCGTCTCGTCGATTGCAGCTTCGGAGTCGCGGGAAGCGTTCCTCTGCTGCTCTCCTGGCGCTCCATCCTCGCGCTTGAACGCGCACGTGCATAAAGGGTTCACGCACATTGAATCCCGAAAAGATAGAATTCTTCTTCGAGGCGTTTTCAAGCGAATCGAGGGCGCACGAAGAGGATCCGGCGAATGGCGGCATTGAGCCTGGAGAAGATTGAAGCGATCGCGCCGGACCAGGCTTCATTGAGTGCGGCCCGCAAGCTGCTGAAGCCGGGGGTCTGGTCGGGGCTCCAGTCGGATGGTGCGGAGCTGGCTTGGGGTGAGTGCCAGGGCTCCGGCGCAACGCCCTACCGCGTAGCGATCTCCGAGACGGATGCGGGTTACAAATGCACCTGTCCCAGCCGCAAATTTCCGTGCAAGCACTGCCTTGCGCTGATGTGGATGCGAGCCGAGGGCAAGACTGCGTTCGGCGCCGGCGCCGCTCCCGAGTGGGTGCAGGATTGGCTGCGGCGCCGCAGGCCTGGCGCTGCCGCCGACGCGAGCCCGAATGCAGGCGATGAAGATGGGCGCGAGCGCCGCGCGAAGAGCATTGCTCTCACAGCAAAGGAAGAGCCCTCGCAATCTGACCCAAAGTCGGAGGCCCGCGCCGCGGCGGCGCGCGAGCGGGGCCGGAAGGAGCGCGAGGATGCGATAGCCGCCGGGCTTGACGACCTGGAGCAGTGGCTCGCGGATCAAATCGAGACCGGGCTGGCGGGATTCGCGGCGCACGCGGCTAAATCCTGCCGGGTGATTGCGCAACGCCTTGTGGATGCCAAAGCGCCTGGACTTGCAGGACGCATTGAGAGCCTGCCGGCGCGGCTGTACGCGCTTCCTGAGGCACGGCGTTCCCGCGCGGCCGTGGAAGAACTGGGACAATTGCATTTGCTTGCCGAGGCCTACCGCCGCCAGGATGCGCTGGCCCCCGATCTGCGCGCCGATGTTCGCCGCGAGATTGGCTGGGCGCCGACGCGCGAATCGCTGCTGGCCGATGAGACTGCACTGCGCGTGACGGCGACCTGGCGCGTGGCCGGCACATTCAGCGAAGTGCAACCGGACCGGCTGCGGCGGGTGGAAACGTGGCTGATGCGGGAAGATGCGGAGGAGGGTCCACGCTATGCCGTTCTCATCGACTACGTTCCGGTTGTGGCCACGGCGCGCAGCGCTTATCTGCTGGGAGAGCGGTTGAAGGCCGCGCTGGTCTTCTATCCATCGGATACGCCGATGCGGGCGTTGATTGGTGAAGTGTCGGCTCCGGCGCAGGCCTGCGCGGAAGACCTTGCACTGCCCGAAGACGGCCTGGAGGCCGCGCTGCTCGCGTACGACCGCGCGCTGTGCGCAAAGCCGTGGCTGGGCGCGTGGCCGATGAGCTTCCGCAAGGGAAAACTGCGGCGGAGCGGCGAACAATTATTCTTGTGCCCGGCGGACGGCGCGGCGGTTGCGCTACCGCTGCTGCCGGCACAGGCCCATCTGTCGGCGCCTTTGCTCGCGCTGGAGAGCATCGATGGCGTCGGGCTGTGGGATGGCAACTATCTCCGGCTGTGCTTGGCTCAAACCGAGTTCGGACGATGGGGGAGCGAATGAATGCGCGGGAGTTGAAGGGTCGTGTGTTGCCTGTTCTGCTGAGCGGAACTCGCCGCGAAACCATTCCACCGGAACTCGCGAATCTGCGCGCGGACGATCCTCGGTCGGCGCTCCATGCACTTAGCCTGACCGGCCAGGCGCTGCGCTTCGAGCGGCCTTCCGCGCCGGCGCAGTTTGCCGTGGAGCGATGGCCGCGCGATGAACGGGCTATTGTTCCGGAGGCGATGCGCACCGTGGTCTTGCGGCTACTCGAAGGATCGAAATGCACTGAAGACACGGCCCTGGCTCTGGCGTGGGCATTGGAGAAGCGGAAGCTGCGGCCGCATCCATTCGATTTGCCGAAAATGGATGGGTTTGTGCGCAGGCACGCCGCGTTCTTGGGAGTTGCCGCGCAATTTTGGGCGCAGCGGGACGTCCCTGCCGAGCGGAGAAGCGATTACTTCGATGCCGACGTCGTGAGCGAGCAAAACTGGACGGACGCTCCACTGGGGCGGCGGACGAAATTCCTCGAGGTGCTGCGCGGACGCGATTCGAATGCAGGGCGCGAACTCCTCGAATCGGCCTGGGGCGCGGAAAATGCCGAGGCGCGCCTGCGCCTGCTCTCGGCGCTCGAAGCCGGGCTCTCCAGCGGCGATCAACTCTTTCTTGAACGCATTGCAAAAGATCGCGCGCCGCGGGTCAGGAGTCTCGCGCACCGGTTCCTGGCGCGCCTGGACCCGGCGCGGAGCGAGAATCCGGCGCTGGCCGCCTGCATGGAGCGCATTCTGAAGACCAAAACCGGTTTGCTCAAGAAACGCGATGCGTTCAAACTCGAGCTGCCGGCGACCGTGAAAGAGCCTGCGGCGAATCGCTGGATACAGGAACAGTTCGCAGATGTAGGTTTCGATGAGCTCGCGCGCGCGCTGGAAGTTTCCGGGCAAGCACTCGTTGAAGCTGCGGAGAGCGATGAGCATCTGCTGTTTGCCCTCTCGCTCGTGGTCTCGCGGGAAAAGCGATTCGATCTGATGGAGAAAACCTTCGCCGCTCTCCCCGACGCGTGGTGCAGGATGAGCGAGTCGAGTTTTGACGACGTAAGCTTTCAACTGGATGAAGAGCGGACACGTTGGATCGAAACCATAGTTCGGCCGCGAATGTGGATGCCGCAAGCCCCGTTTCCCGCATCGAGCTGGCTGCTACGGCGCGTGGAGGGGCAGCTGCCGGCGCCCGTCATGGAGCAGGTGCTCGCGTCGAAGTGGTGGCTGGAACGGCTGGAAAACAAGAAGAGGCCCGAGTCGGAGGTGGTTCAGGTTTTTTGCGCTTTGTGCCCGGCCGGATTGCGCGACAGATTGCGCGCGCAGATTGAGCCGCTCGAAATGGAGCGGAAAGAAAAGGGACTGCTGTTGCTGGAGATTCTGGATGGATTGGAGAAGATGGGATGAGCGAAAGCAGACTGCGTTTGAGCGCGGAGGAAATCTACGCGGGAGAGCTCGAAGCCCTGGCAGGCGGCGACGATCGCGAGAGGCCTCCCAATTGGAGACTTTCGCCACAAGCCGTGGTGACGTACTTGCTGGGCGGCACAGCCAAAGATGGCCGGCCGATTTCCGCGAAGTACATCGGCAATCGACGGCTGATTGAGACCGCGGTGGCAACCCTGGCCACCGATCGCGCATTGCTGTTGCTGGGACTGCCGGGAACCGCGAAATCGTGGGTCTCGGAGCATCTCGCGGCGGCCATCTCCGGCTCGTCGCAGCGGCTGATCCAGTGCACCGCGGGCACCGACGAGAACCAGATTCGCTATGGGTGGAATTACGCGCTGCTGCTGGCCAAGGGCCCGTCGCGCGAGGCGCTGGTGAAGACTCCGCTGACGCGCGCAATGGAAGAGGGAACCATCGTGCGCCTGGAGGAGCTCACCCGGATGGGCTCCGATGTTCAGGACACGCTGATTACGGTGCTTTCTGAAAAGACGCTTCCGATTCCGGAGCTCGATATGGCCATCGAAGCGGTGCGCGGATTCAACGTGATCGCGACGGCCAACAACCGTGACAAGGGCGTGAACGAGTTGTCGTCCGCGCTCAAACGGCGTTTCAACGTGGTGGTGCTGCCTTCGCCGGCCACGCTGGAAGAGGAAACCGGCATCGTGGTCAAGCGCGTGAGCGAGATTGGCAGCAGCCTTAGCCTGCCGCCGATCGAGCCCGCGGAGAAGGAGCTTGCGCGCATCGTTGTGCTCTTCCGCGAGCTGCGCGAAGGCAAGACCCTCAACGGCAAGACCAAACTGAAGACATCTTCCGGTTCCCTTTCCACCGCGGAGGCCATCTCCGTGGGTGTGAGCGCGTGGGCTGAAGCCGCGCACTTCGGCGATGGAGCCATGGACGCGCAGAGCATGGCCGCAAATCTGGTGGGCGCGGTGGTGAAGGATCCCGTGCAGGATGCGGTGGCGCTGGAAGAATACCTGGAAAACGTGGTGCGATCGCGCGAGGATTGGGACGATCTGTACCGGGCCATCCGCGAGGTGCTGTGAACCGCGATGCATGACCGCTTGCACATTCTGGGAATCCGGCATCACGGACCGGGTTCGGCGGCGCTGCTCCAACGCGCCCTGGAGGCACTGGATCCGGCGTGCGTTCTGATCGAGGGTCCGCCCGAGGCGGACCCGTTGATTCGTTATGCCGGAGCCGTTCAAATGAAACCGCCGGTTGCGCTCCTGATCCATGCGAGCGCGGATACAAATGCGGCCATTTTCATCCCGTTCGCGGAGTTCTCGCCGGAATGGCAGGCCATGCGATGGGCGTTGAAGCACGATCGTCGGGTTCGATTCATCGATGGGCCGGCGGGCATTTCGATTCATCGCCTGCTCAAGGAAAAGGAGAAAGCCGCGGAGAAAAAAGAAGCAGAACCGGGCGCGGAGCTTGCAACGGATCCCCTCGATGCGTTGGCCGATGCCGCCGGATTCCTGGATGGCGAAGAGTTCTGGAATTCGCTCATCGAGCAGGGACGGCTGCGACGGGCAGACTTTGGAAGTGCCGGGACGCAGGTTCTCGCAATCTTCAGCGCGATTGAGAGCGCGATGACCGCCGTACGCGCCGGCGCCGGTCAGGCTCAAAGTGAAGAGTCGCAGATGCGCGAAGCACAGAGGGAAGCATGGATGCGCATCCATATTCGCCAGGCATTGAAGGAGTGCGAAGGGACGATTGCCGCGGTGGTGGGGGCATGGCATACGAGCGCGCTTCGTTCCTTGGCGAGCGCCGCCGCGGACAAGGAAATGGTCAAAGACCTGGCGCGCGAAAAGGTTGAGGCGACCTGGGTTCCCTGGACAGACAGCCGTCTGGCCGCGGCCTCCGGTTACGGCGCGGGAGTGATTTCGCCGGGCTGGTACATGCACCTGTGGAATCTCTACAGGAACGACGAGGCGACCGGTGCGGAAGAATTCGCCGCCCAATGGCAGGCCAGGACGGCCGCGCTGCTGAGGAAGGAGGGATACGCGGCGTCGACGGCGGCTGCCATCGAGGCCGCGCGTCTCTCGCTTGCATTGGCTGCCATGCGCGCCCGGCCAGTAGCGGGAATGGAAGAGATGCGCGAGGGCGCGCTGGCCACGTGGTGTCACGGCGATGAGGCGCAGCTGCGCATCATCGAGCGCAAACTTTATGTCGGCGAGCGTGTGGGAGAGATCGATCCCGCCGTGCCGCAGATGCCGCTGGCCCGCGATCTCGCGCTGTGGCAGAAACGGACACGGCTGAAGCCAGAAGATGTGGAAGCGGAGCTTCGCGTCGATCTTCGCAGCGAAGCGGGGCTGCTCAAGTCCACCCTGCTGCATCGGCTGGCGATTCTGAATGTGCCGTGGGGAAAGCTGATCGAGGCGGATAGCGGGCGTGGAACGTTTCGCGAGACCTGGCGGCTGCACTGGATTCCGGAGTTGTCGGTTGCGCTGGCTGAGGCGCTGGTCTACGGCGGAATGATCGAGCAGGCCGCCGCGAATTCCCAACTCCAGCGCGCCGCCAACTCATCGTCGATTGCGGAGCTCGCGGAGATGATCCGGGCGGCGCTGATTGCGGATTTGCCGGATGCGGCAACCGCGTGCATCGCGCGGTTGCAGGCTGCCGCGGTTCAGGCCAGCGAGATCACTGAGCTGATGCAGGCCGTGGTCCCACTGGCTCGCGTGCCGCGTTACGGGACCGCGCGCAAGCTGCCGGAGGAGCCGTTGCGCGCCCTCATCTATGCGTTGAGCGTAGAAGTGAACGCTGGGATTCGGTTGGGGTCGCACAACCTTGACCAGGACACGGCCGCGGAGCGCGTGCGGGCGATGCGTGCCTTTGACGAGGCGCTGCATCTCGTTGGCGACAGCGCGCTGCTGGAGTCATGGCAGGACCGCCTCGAGCAGATGGTGGAGGACGGCCAGGTTGTTCCCGAGGTGGCAGGCCTGAGTCTGCGGCGGCTCCATGACCTGAAGGCATGGGAGCTGTTTCAAGTCAGCGCCGCGTTCTCGCGGCACACCTTAGGCGAGACGCCGCAGCGCGCCGGCGCGTTTCTGGAGTGCTTTCTCGGGGGCGGATCGGAAGTGCTGTTGCAGGACGTGGCGTTGCTTGATCTCATCGACGAGTGGCTGTGCGGGCTGCGCGAGGAGGAGTTCGTCGAATCGCTGCCGCTCGTGCGGCGCAGCTTTTCGAGCTTCGATGCGGTTGCGCGTCGGCGCCTGCTCGAGCAGATTGCGCACGGTCCGCGGACCGCCTCTGGACTGCACCAGCCGCATGCGGATTCCGATGACGGTTTCGCCCATGCGCTGCCGCTGCTCTACTGCATTCTGGGAATCGAAGCAGACGGGGGAGGCGCGGCATGAATTCCACGGCCGAATCGATGAAAAAGAGAACCCGGCGCTGGAGACTGGCGCTGGGCGGCGAAGAGCGCGGCGACTTGTCGGAGCGCGACCTCCGGCTCTCAGCCGCTCTCGATGCCTTGTACTGCACTCCGGCGCAAGTAAAGGGACGTGGAAGCCTGGGCGCCTCTGCGCCGAAGGTTTCCCGATGGCTGGGGGACATCCGCGAGTTCTTTCCCACTCCCGTGGTGCAGGTGATCCAGAGAGACGCATTCGAGCGCTTGAATCTGAAGTCGCTGATGCTCGAACCGGAGTTTCTGTCTACTCTAGAGGCAGACGTGCACCTGGTTGCCGACCTGATTTCGCTGCGTTCCGCGATCCCGGAGAAGACCAAGGAGACAGCAAGAATGGTCGTGCGCAAGGTAGCGGATGAGCTACTTTCGCGTCTGGAGCGCAATACGGTTGAAACGCTGCGCGCGGCGCTCAATCGCTCGCAACGGACGCGCCGTCCACGCGCCGCGGACATCGACTGGCGGCGGACAATCGCCGCGAATCTGCGCCACTACCAGCCCGAGCACGGCACAATTGTTCCGGAGACGCTGATCGGCTACCAGCGAAAGGCCCGAACTCGCGCCAATCTTCACCAAGTGATGCTGTGCGTCGATCAATCCGGATCGATGGCATCCTCAGTTGTCTATGCGTCGATCTTTGCAGCGGTACTCGCTTCGCTCAAAGAACTCGAAACGCAGCTGATCTGCTTCGATACAGCAGTGGTGGACCTGACCGAGCAACTGAGTGATCCAGTCGATGTGCTGTTTGGCGTGCAACTGGGCGGTGGAACGGACATTGACAGCGCCCTCGCGTATTGCGCTCAGCGTATCGCGCATCCTTCCAAAACCCACTTGGTGCTGATCAGCGATCTATACGAAGGCGGCAATGCGGAGTCGATGCTGGCCCGCGTGAGGGCCCTGAAACAGAGCGGAGTGAATGTGATCGTTCTGCTTGCGCTCTCCGACGACGGACATCCCGCCTACGACAGCAACCACGCGGCGAAGATCGCCGCGATGAGCTGCCCGGTATTCGGATGCACGCCGGACCGGTTTCCGGAGCTGATGGCCGCCTCCCTTACCGGCCAGGATATCGGCCAGTGGGCCGCGTCCAACGACATCGCATTGGTCCGCGGAATATGAGCCTCCTGCGCCGGCGGCGCATGGCTGGGGTTGGCGTCCATCCCTCACGAGGGTTGTGTTACACTCCGCACTAAACTCGGGAAATCATTGAAGCTGCCGGGGCTGTTCACGTTCGATTCGATCAAGCCGGCCTTGGGACTTCCGATTTCCCGGGTAAACCCAAGCCGGGTCCGACTGGTGAGAACCGATGGCCAGCAATGAAGATCGAATCGGCAGATTCCTGCGGCGCCTTCTTCAACGCCGGTCGGCTCTGGAGATCGTTCAATCTCTGGCGCGCGATGAGAGACCGATTCCGCGGCGCATTCCCGGCGGCAGTTCGGTATCGGATGAAGACGTGGAAAGTCGCTGGCAACTGCTCGAAGTTGCGGAGACGAGCAAGCGGGCGCTCTACGATCGAGCGCAGCCTGAGGCGCTCGAACCTTACCGGCAGAATATTGAAAACTGCATAGGAACGGTGAAGGTCCCGGTGGGATTGGCCGGTCCGCTGCGGATACGCGGGATGTTTGCCTCCGGCGATTTCTATATCCCGCTGGCGACGACCGAAGCGGCTCTTGTCGCGTCCTATGCGCGCGGCGCCAGGGCCATAACCGAAGCAGGGGGCTGCGTAAGCATTCTGCTCCACGAGGGTATGCGCCGCACACCGGGCTTCGCCTTGAGAAGCCTCACCGAATCCGGACTGTTTGCAATCTGGTGCATGGAGAAGAGCGACGCATTGCGCGCGGCTGCCGCGGCCACCACGCGGCATGGGGAGCTGATCGATATCGGCATGGCCGTAGAGGGCAACCATGTCTATCTGATCCTCGATTACACCACCGGCGACGCTTCCGGGCAGAACATGGTGACCATTGCAACCGAAGCGGTGTGCGAATACATCATGCAGAACGCGACCGTGCGGCCGGAGTACTTCTTTGTGGAGGCGAATCTTTCCGGAGACAAGAAGGCAACCGCGCATTCGTTTGTGACTGTGCGCGGGAAAAAGGTCTCGGCGGAGGTGACCTTGCCTTCCGATCTGGTTGCATCGCGGTTGCGCACCACGCCCAAGGAACTGGAGCGGTATTGGAAGATGTCCGCGATTGGAGCCATTCAGAGCGGAAGCATTGGCGTCCAGGGACACTTTGCCAACGCGCTGGCGGCACTTTACATCGCCTGCGGCCAGGATCCGGCTTGCGTGGCCGAGAGTGCGGTCGGGGTCACGCGTTTTGACGTGACGGAGAGCGGCGATCTGTATGCTTCAGTCACTCTGCCCAGCATTGTGGTGGGCACAGTGGGCGGGGCCACGGCATTGCCCAGCCAGCATGCCTGCCTTGAAATCATGGGCCTGGCCGGCGACAGAAAGGCACAGGCGCTGGCGGAAGTGTGCGCCGGGCTGGCGCTGGCCGGAGAGCTGTCCATCACTGCCGCCTTGTGTTCGGGAGACTTCACACGTGCGCACCAGAAGCTCGCGCGAGGCAATGGTGCAGCCGGCAGAGGTGACCATCGCTAACCGGTGGTGGATCTATCAACGCGAGCGCTTTCCCGTGCTGGCGCACGTACCGGTTATTCTCGCATTCAGCCTTTCCGCAATCGGGTATTCGGCACTGCTGCGCGGGGCCGGCAGCTTTCCCGGATGGAAGCCCTGCCTGGTGGCATTTTTGAGCTCGTTCCTCTCCTTTTTCCAGCTTAGGATCGCCGATGAGTTCAAGGATTTCGACGAGGACTCACGATACAGGCCCTATCGGCCGGTGCCGCGCGGGCTGGTCAAGCTGCGCGATCTGGCATGGGTCTGGGCTGGTTGCATGGCGCTGCAATTGGCGTTGTGCCTGTGGCTCGATCCATGGCTGGTGATTCTGCTTGCGGTCACGTGGATTTACTTCGGCTTGATGACCAAGGAATTCTACGCCCGCCGCTGGCTGAAAGCGCGGCCGTTGGCGTACATGATCTCGCACATGGCCATCATGCCACTCGTCGATTTCTACGCCACGGGCTGCGACTGGATGCCGCTGGGTTATGCGCGGCCGCCAAAAGGCCTGGGTTGGTTCCTGCTGGTGAGCCTCTTCAACGGCGTGGTCATTGAGATCGGCCGCAAGATCCGCTCGCCGCAGGACGAAGAGAAGGGCGTGGAAACCTACAGCTTTCTTTGGGGGCGCGGGCGTGCTGTGCTGGTATGGATGGCGATGATGACCGCAACCGCGGGCCTTGCCTGCATGGCGGCGCGAGAGATCGGATTCGAATGGCCGGTGCTTGCTGTTTTGGCATCCATGATTGCGATTGCGGCGGCGTTAGCGCTCAAGTTTCTCCGCGCGCTCAGAACCGGAGAAGGCAAGCGGCTGGAAACTTTCGCGGGCATCTGGAGCCTGCTCCTCTACCTCAGCCTGGGCGTAATTCCCATGGCCGTTCGCTACTGGAGGGGTATGTGAGCTGCATCTTCAGGAGTGGAACGCGGGAGAATCTGGGTGGAAAAGCCTACGCTCTTTCACGCCTGGAAAGCTCGGGGCTGCAGATCCCGCAGTGGTTCGCGGTTTCTCCCGCGGCATTTGAGCGCAGCCTTGCGGACGGGCAGCGGACGGCTTTGTCGCGAGGAGACATCGAGAGATTCCGCTCCGCGATTCTGGATCTCGAACCCGCCGCCGACGTGGCGGGCGAGATATCGGATGCGATCCTTGGTCTCTCCGGCGAGGGATTTGCCGGCGCGCGGTTTGCGGTGCGGTCCTCAGCCGTAGAGGAAGACGGAACCGAGGACTCCTTTGCGGGACAACTCGCGAGCTACTTATTCGTGGCGGCGGACGAGGTGGTTCGCCGGGTGGCCGACGTGTGGCGATCAGGCTTTAGCGATCGCATTCTGGAGTATCGCCGGCAGCGGGGATTGGTCGCCGGCCCAGCCGCGGTTCCGGCGGTTCTGGTGCAGCGCATGGTGGAGGCGACGAGCTCCGGTGTGGCCTTCAGCGCCGATCCGGTGAGCGGCAGGCGCGGCTTGGCCGTGGTGTCCGCGGTCTATGGAATGGGCACGTCGCTGGTGGGGGGCGAAGCGGACGCGGACGCATACCTGGTGAACCGCTCCGGCGACATCGAACGAAGGAGCATCGTTCGCAAAGAAATCGAACATCGCTTCGATTCGCGGGCGGAAGAAGGAGTTTCGGCTGTCCCGGTTCCGGAGGAGTTGCGGGATCGACCGGTGCTTACGGACGAGCAATCTGCCGCGGTTGCGGCGCTGGCGCGGCGCGCCTCTGCCAAATTCGGGCAGCCCCAGGACATCGAGTGGGCCATTGAAGGCGATCGTCTCTATCTGCTTCAGTCGCGGCCGATCACGACTCTCGGCAACATTCCCGATCCGGATGGCGTGCTGAATATCTGGGATAACAGCAACATCATCGAGAGTTACAGCGGAGTGACTACGCCGCTCACTTTCTCCTTCGCGCGCTCAGTGTATGAAGGCGTTTATCGCGAGTTTTGCCGGATTCTCAAGGTGCCGCGAAGAAAGATCGCGGCCAGCGAACTCACTTTCAGCCGCATGCTTGGCCTGGTGAAAGGTCGAGTCTATTACAACCTGCTGAACTGGTATCGCGTGCTGGCGCTGCTACCCGGATTCACCGTCAACCGCCGCTTCATGGAGCAGATGATGGGCGTGCGCGAGAGCCTGCCTGAAGAGATTGCCTCAGGCCTGCGAACGGCCTCAACGAAAGAGCGGGTGGCAGACCTGTTCAGCCTGGCCGGCATGACCTTCGCTCTGGTGAAGAACCTCTTCGGCCTGGAGCGCCAGATCGAACGCTTCCTGGCGAGATTGAACGACGCGTTGCGGGAACCTGCGCCCCCATTATCCGAGATGCGGCTCGACGAATTGACCGACTATTACACGCAATTGCAGGAGAAGCTGCTGCACCACTGGGACGCGCCGCTGGTGAACGATTTCTTCGCCATGATGTTTCACGGCGCCTTGCGCAAGCTGACGCAG
Organism: uncultured Acidobacteriaceae bacterium; assembly: GCA_963770555.1. Lineage (GTDB taxonomy): Bacteria > Acidobacteriota > Terriglobia > Terriglobales > Acidobacteriaceae > Telmatobacter. The sequence continues at coordinate 1,069,497 of CAVYQC010000003.1, read as the reverse complement.
AAATGGCTCGGCGACGACACCGGAATGCTGGCCAACGACGCCATTCGCGGCGAGGGTGGCCTCATCAGCGCGGAGCCCGCCGCACGGGTGCGGAGGCTTGCGCAAATCGCCGCGGCCGATCCGGAATTCGTTCGATGTCTATGCGAGGGATCGAAGGAGGAGGCGATGCGCTGCGCGTCCAGCCACGCGGAGTTTCGCCTTTATTACCAGGCTTACCTTGAGAATTTCGGCGACCGGTGCCTGGAGGAATTGAAGCTGGAAAGCGAGACGCTCGACGAAAACCCTATGGTTCTGTTGCGCAGCGTGGGCGAGTTGGCGCGCGGAAGCCCGCCTGCAAGCCAACAGGAGGATGCACCCACGCCGGATTTCGCGCGTCACGCCGAAGAGACGATTCGCTCCGGTCTGCGCGGTTCACCTCTCAGGCGGATGTTCTTGATTTGGGTGCTACGCAATGCGCGCACTCGCGTGCGTCAGCGGGAGAATCTTCGCTTTGAACGGACCAGGCTCTTCGGCCGGGTGCGGCGCGTCTTTCGGGAATCGGGCAGAAGGCTTCACGCCCTGGGTGTGTTGCGGGCGCCGGACGACGTCTTCTATCTGCAGATCGAGGAGATTCTCTCCTACGTAAATGGCACCGCCGTGACAGCCGATCTTGGCGTCCTGGCCGAGTTGCGCAAGACGGAATTCGCAAAGTACAAAGCGGAGAGCGCGCCGCCGGAGCGCTTCGAAACCCTCGGCCCGGTTTATCACGCGCAGGATTATCGGGCAAAGGTCGCGAGTGCCGCAGAAAATGCAGCGGCAGACGCCTTAGGGGAGGAGCGGCACGGCATCGGCTGCTGCCCCGGCGTGGTGCGCGGTATTGCCAAAGTCATCCGCGACCCGCGTGGCGCACAGTTGCCCGCGGGCCGCATCCTGGTTGCCGAACACACCGACCCCGGCTGGATTATGCTCTTTCCTTCAGCCGCCGGGCTGCTCGTCGAGCGCGGCAGCCTGCTTTCGCACTCTGCCATTGTCGCTCGCGAACTGGGGATTCCGGCGGTTGTCTCCATCCGCGGCCTCACAGGCTGGCTGCACGATGGCGACCTGGTGGAACTGGACGGAACGCGTGGAACAGTTCGGCGCATCGCGCTCGAGGAGAACCATGCAGAGTGAGGCGGCCGAGCGCGCGGACTTTTCCAAGATTCGTTATGCCCAATGCTGGGAGGACGCGGACATTCTCTTGGAGGCGTTGGTCCCGGGTCCCGGCAAGCGGTGCTTGTCCATCGCCAGCGCGGGTGACAACACATTGGCTTTGCTGGCGCGCTCCCCGGATTATGTATTGGCCATCGATCTGAGTCCGGCGCAGTTGGCCTGCCTGGAGCTTCGGGTGGCCGCCTTTCGCTGCCTTCAACACCCGGAACTGCTCGCACTGGTGGGATCGAGGACGTGCGACAATCGCCTCCAACTCTACCGCCGGTGTCGGGATTCTTTGACGGCGCAATCCATATCTTTCTGGGACCAGCACAGCAAGTTGATCGAGAGAGGCATTGGAGACGCGGGCAAATTCGAGAATTACTTCCGCATTTTTCGCGAAAACGTGCTGCCGCTGATTCATGGGCGAAGGCGGATTCGCGAACTGCTGGAGTCGAAGCTGCGCGAACAGCGAATCGCCTTTTACCAGCGCGCCTGGGATAATTGGCGGTGGAGAGCGTTGTTTCAGATCTTCTTTTCGCGGCGGATCATGGGCGCAGCCGGACGCGACCCGGAGTTTTTTCGCTACGTGGAGGGTAGTGTCGCCAAGCGCATTCTGGCACGAACCTATCATGCCCTCACCGAGCTCGAGCCGGCGGAAAACCCCTACCTGCACTGGATCTTGAACGGGCGGCACGGCGGCGTTTTTCCCTTTGCGTTGCGGGAGGAGAACTTCGAATCCATCCGCCGGAACCTGGACCGGCTGGAATGGAGGCAAGAGGCACTGGAAAGCGTCGTCGATCGCGAACAGAGCTTCGATTGCTTCAACCTGAGCGACATCTTCGAGTACATGTCCCAGGAAAATTACGCGCAGGAGCTGGGGCGAGTTCTATCCATGGCGAGAGCCGGCGCGAGACTGGCTTACTGGAACATGCTGACGCCGCGCAGCCGGCCTGAGGAACTGGCCGGCATACTGGATTCGCTCACCGAACTCAGCTCCGATCTGTTCGCGCGCGACAAGGCGTTCTTCTATAGCGCTTTTATTGTGGAGCAGATGCGATGACGCGGGCTGACCTTCTGGCAGTTGGAGCCGTGCTGGGAGCGGCCGTGGTCATGCTGGGGCTGCTCGGCGTCTCAAAGAGATTCATTCGCGGTTCCGAAGGGCTGCGCAAGCTGGCTCATCTTGGCACCGGCGGGCTCGCCTTGCTCTTCCCGTGGCTGTTTTCGTCCCTCGCTCCGGTTCTGCTGGTCTGCGGGCTCTCGCTGCTGCTGCTGGTTGCCGTGTCAAGCCTCCCCGCTCTTCGCGACCGGCTGGGCGGAAGCCTCTACGCGGTCGATCGGCCTTCTCATGGGGAGTTTTACTTTCCCATTGCAGTCGCTGTGCTGTTCGGTCTCGCGCGCGGAGACAGGCTGTTGTATCTCATTCCGCTCCTGGTGCTGACGTTTGCGGATGCGGTCGCCGCATTTCTCGGCTCCATTTACGCCAAGGTTTCCTATGCCGGAATGGGAGGCAGCAAGAGCCTGGAGGGTTCGGTAGCCTTCTTCACCGTGACGTTTTTTGCGGTGCACGTTCCGCTGCTGCTGTTCAGCCAATTGAGCCGGCCGCAGACCCTGCTGGTGGCGCTCGACATCGCCATGGTGGTTACCCTCCTTGAAGCGGTGGCCTGGCGCGGGCTGGATAATGTCATCATCCCTCTAGGCGTTTTTCTCCTGTTGCATATCTACACGGCAATGCCGGAGGGGCTTCTCGTCTACCGCTTCATCGCCGCGTGCGCTCTGCTCGTGTTCGTGCTGCTCTACCGCCGGCGAACCACGCTTGAGGCCAGCGCCCTGCTTGCCTCCGCGCTGGTGCTCTACGCATCCTGGGGTGTGGGCGGTTGGCCCTGGCTCATTGCGCCGGCGGTCCTGTTCGCCTGCTACTCCTACTTTCTACCCGGAAATCTGCTCAGAGACGCGCGCAAAGACAACGTGTACGCGGTGACCAGCGTAGCTTCCGCCGGCCTGCTCTGGCTTTACCTGGCAAAGCTGGACGGACACGCGGGATTCCTTTTTCCCTATACGGTCGGCTACACCATCCATCTCGCCATTCTCGCCTGGACTCTCGGCGTTCTTCGCGACCCCGCGCAAAGCCCGTGGAAAAGCGGCCCGATGCTCCTCATCCGGTGCTGGGTGTTGATGTTTGCGCCCTATTTGTTCTTGCGCGTGCCCACAATGGCGGAACTGGCGCGAGCCGCCGCGGCGCTGCCCCTGTGCGGCTTGGCCTTTGCCGTCTTCTGCATCTTCGAGCCCAGAAGGGATGGTCTCTATTGCGCCGACGGCTGGCGCTGGCTGCGCGAAGGGGCCCTGGTGCTTCTGTTTACGGCGCCGCTGGCCCTGCTGGGAGGTTCGCAATGAAGGTCGTACTTTGCGAATCGCCGGAGCAGCGGTCTACGCTTTCGCAGGCGTCTGCATTGCCCGAATTCGATGCGGGCCAGATCCGCGATCATGCCGCCGATGAGCACCTGTGCGCGCTCGATTTGAACGGCGAGATTCGCGCTTATTGTTCGCTGTGGTGGCGCAAGTCTCCGTCGTTCTCCGCGCACCGGCTCGGCGCTATCGGCCACTACGCAAGCGCAGGCGACGAGGCAGCGGCTGCGCTCCTCGACGCGGCCCTGGCCCGTCTTCGCGCCAGCGGCTGCACGCTGGCAGTGGGTCCCATGGACGGAAACACATGGAGGCGCTATCGCTTCGTCACCGATGCCGGACCCGATGAACCGCAAGAACCGCCGTTCTTTCTGGAGCCGGCGAACCCGCCGGAATGGCCGAGTCAATTCGAGCGGGCCGGATTCACGCGGCTTGCCGAGTATTATTCGGCTCTGAACAGCGACCTCGAGCGCGCCGACGAGCGGATTGCACCGGTTGCCTGGCGATTGGAGAACGCGGGCGTGCGCATCCGTTCCGCGAACGGCTCGGATTTGAGCAATGAGCTCAAGCGCATCTATCAGCTCAGCCGCATCGCGTTTACCCGGAACTTTCTCTACACCGAGCTGCCGGAGCAGGCCTTTCTTGCCCAATACACACCGCTGCTCGGCCGCATTCATCCGGATTTGCTGCTTCTGGCGGAGCGCGGCGCAGAACTGGCCGGCTACCTCTTTGCCCTTCCTGACTTTGCGCAAGCTGCCCGCGGCCGCGCGATGGATACGTTCCTGATTAAGACAGTCGCCATATTGCCCGACCCGAAACTGCGCGGCCTGGGCGGCTTGCTGGTGGCGCAAGCGCACCAGGCGGGCCTGAGGCTCGGGTTTCGCCGCTGCATCCATGCCCTGATGCACGAGAACAACGTCTCCCGCAATATCAGCAGCCATTACGCAACCACGATGCGCCGGTACACGCTTTACGGCCGGGAGATTGCCGGATGAACATCGCGCAGATCTTGAGCGGCCAGGCCGCGGAGCGCGGCGACGCACCGGCGCTGATCGACGGGCGCAATGGACGCGACCGGGTGCTGAGCTTTCGCGGGCTGGAATCGGCCGGCGCGCGATTCGCGGAACAAATTGCGCGCCTCGGAATCGGAGAAGGCGACGCGGTCTTGATCCTGTATCCGATGGCGGCCGAACTGTACGCGTTCCTGATTGCGCTATTTCGCATCGGAGCCGTGGGCATGTTCTTGGATCCCTCCGCCGGCCGCGAACATGTCGAGCGCTGCATCAAGATTTATCCGCCCAAGGCTTTCTTCGGCAGCGCCAAAGCACAGTTGCTTCGTCTCTGGATTCCGGCTTTGCGCCGCATCTCTCCGGCTCTTTGCACCACGGCACTGCCGGGCACGGTGCATCTGCGGTTAAGCGCGCCGGGCGCGGAGCGAGCGACGATTGCCGCAGCGGCCGAATCGGCGCCGGCGCTGATTACCTTCACCAGCGGTAGTACCGGCGAACCGAAAGCCGCCATGCGCTCGCACGGTTTTCTCGTGGCGCAGCATCGGGCTCTCAAAGCCAGCCTGCACCATCGCGCCGGGGTGGTGGACATGACTACGCTGCCCGTCTTCGTGCTCGCCAACCTGGCCTCCGGTATCACCAGCGTAATCCCCGATGCGGACATGACCAAACCAGGGCGCATCGCGGCGCCCCCCGTGCTGCGGCAGCTCGAGTGCCTTTCCGTCGCCACCATGGCCGCGTCGCCGGCTTTCGTCTCGCGGCTGACCGTGGAGTGCCGCGGTTCCGGACTGCGCGTGGCGTCGCTGAAGCAGGTCTTTATGGGCGGCGCTCCCGTGTTTCCCGAAGATCTGCGCCAGGCTCGCGATGCATTCCCTCAAGCTGAAGTCACCGCGGTGTATGGCTCAACTGAGGCCGAGCCCATGGCCGAAGTGTCGCTCTCGGCCATTACGAGTGACGATTTTGACGCCATGGCGCGGGGGCGCGGATTGCTTGCAGGACTTCCAGTTGCTTCGATCACGCTGCGTATTCTCCGCAATCAATGGGGCACTCCCATTCCGCCGCTCGACGAGCTGCAGTTCCAGTCCCTATGCCTCGGCGCGGAAGAAGTGGGCGAAATCGTTGTCTCGGGAGAGCACGTATTGCGCGGCTATCTGAACGGGGCCGGCGATGCAGAGACAAAATTCCGCGTGGCGGGAGTTCCCTGGCACAGAACCGGAGACCTTGGATGGATGGACCGCGCCGGCCGATTGTGGCTGATGGGGCTTGCGGCGGCGGCGATTCACGACGACCGCGGCGTACTTTATCCGTTCGCCGTGGAGTTGGCCGCGCGGCAGATTCCGGGCGTGCGCCGCGCGGCCATTCTGGCCGTTCAAGGGCGGAGGGTACTGGCGCTCGAAACCGATGTCTCGGGCGCCGCGGGTACCGCCCGCGGCAAATTCGAGTGGGCTCAGCTCGACGACGTTCGCATCCTGCGCTCCATCCCCATGGACAAGCGCCACAATGCAAAGGTGGATTACGCCGCACTACGCCGGGTGCTTTCGGACGACAAGTGAGAAGCGCGCAGGCAGGCGAGGGAGATGCATGATTTCGTTCGCCTGGAACCGCTTTGCCGCGCGCACGGCGGGTCCGCTGCGCATGCTTTGCGGCTGTGCAAATGGGGAGAGCCCATGATGGAACGCGCGCTGCGCTCAGCGCACGGCGGCCGAAACCCGATCGGCCTCGCCGGCGCCCATCAGGACCAGCGAGCGCTGGGCGAAGGGCGAGTAGACGAGAAGCGCCGTGCACGCGATGGCCAGTCCGAATTCGAGGTGGTGCAGCAACAGGAATGGCGAGAGCGACCAAAGCTCATCGAAGCCGAGCAGAAACGGCCATAGCTTGAGGAATTTTTCGCGGATTCCGGGAGCATGGAAGAGCGCGGCGCAGAGCACGAAGGCGCGGACGGGAATCAGGATCGCGGCGGTCACAATCAGGATATTGAGCGCCAGCGTTGCCTTCGGCAGCGGCGAGAAGAGATCTTCAATCTCCGCCAGATTCGCCAGCGCTCCGACATAAAAGCCCACATACATGAGCTGCAACAAGACGAACAAAGATTGCACAACCGGATACGGGGCCTTGGGAAGCTCCTCCGGCGAAGCCAGAATGCGCGTGCGCGATTTGCGCTCGGGCTGCGCGGGAGGCGCGGTTTCTTCTTTCGGCTCGGTGCGTGGGGATTCGGTGACCGCCTCGGGCGCCTGCGGTGACGAAACTTCGCTCACTCCGATGCGCTCCACGGGAGCCACAAAACGATAGCCGCGGCGAGCCAGGGTCTCGACGAATCGGGGACTGCCTGCCGTGTCGCCGAGGGCCTCGCGTATGCGGTTGACCGCCGAATTCACGCCGTGTTCGTAATCGACGAAAGTTCCTTCAGGCCACAGCTCGCGGCAGATTTCCTCTCTCGTGAGCAATTCGCCGGGGCGCTCCAGAAACAGGAGCAGCACCTGAAAAGGCTGCGCGTTCAGCTTGATGCGGACTCCCTGCCTGCGAAGCTCTCCCGTAACCGCGTCCGCCTCAAAAACTCCGAATCGATAGCGCCGGGCTGGCCGCAAGTCCGTCATCTGATCCGTCATGTCCTCAGTTTCTCCAGTGTATCCGATTCCGAGTTCGATCCGAGCCGGCAGAGCAATGTACAACTTCTCGGAAGTTGAATCGTTTGAATCGCTTGCGCCGTGAGAAACAATCTTCAACCGATGAGGTTCCATGCATTGCTTCAACATGCGGCCCGGTGCACGATCGAGCCCATGAAGCGACGCCATTACCCGGATTTCGTATGGTCTTCCAGTACCGCGGCCTTCGCAACCGTTGGGTGGCTCTTGATCTTCGGGACCGCTTCCGGCCGCGCCAGTGGAGAGCCCGCGCCGCAAGCCGTGGCGGCTTTCAACGCGTATATCGGGGCGGTTGAGTCGCGCCTCGCGCAGCAGCATCGGTCGCAAAATGGTTTCCTGGCCCTCGCGGCGCCGGCCGAGCAAAACCGGATTCTCCTGCGCAAAGGGGAGCTCCTCATTGAAGAACTCACCCCTTCCACGGGCGCGGAATTGCCCGGGGCCCTGCTGCACCACTGGCGCGGGACTGCGTTTGTCCCCGGCGCCACGGCCGCGGAGTTTGAGCGGCTGCTGAAGAATTTCAACGCCTATCCACAATTCTTTTCGCCCCAGATTCTGGAGGCAAGAGTGCTTTCGCCACGGGGCGATGGTCAGCAGGACGGCGATCATTTTCAGGTCTTGCTGCGGGTGCGCCAGCGGCATGTCATCACGGTTGTCCTGGATACGACATACGACATCGTCTTTGAGCGGATTGATGCACAGAACGGATATAGCACCTCGCGCAGCACGCGGATTTCCGAGGTCGGCTCCGCCGGCGCCGCCGACGAGCACGCACTCGATTCGAAACAAGATCACGGCTTCCTGTGGCGCCAGAACACTTACTGGAGCTACGAGGAGCGGGATGGCGGACTTTACATGCAGATTGAGTCGGTCTCGCTCACGCGCTCCATTCCAACCGGTCTGGGCTGGGCCGTAGGGCCTTTTGTGAAGAGCGTTCCGCGCGAATCGCTGGAATTCACGCTGCGCTCTGCATCGAGTGCGCTGCGCAGATAGTTTGTTCGGTACACCGGGCAATACCCAAGAGAAACAGCAATCGGAAAGGACACGAGAATGAGCGCGAAAGCAGCAACGATGAAGAATGAACCGGAATTTCGAACCGCGCGCCGAGTCAACCAGGCGTTAACAGCTTCACTGGAGAAGCGCGCATTGCGGTGGATGGCCGAGCGCGCGCCGAATTGGGTCAGCTCGGACCAGCTCACCTTGCTGGGTTTCGGTGCGCAGATTGGAGCCGGCGTCTGCTATGCCTTGTCGCGCTTCGACCGCCGCGCGCTGCTACTGGCCATCCTGTGCGTTGCGCTCAACTGGCTTGGTGACAGTCTGGATGGGACTTTGGCCCGCGTGCGCCGCATCGAACGTCCGCGCTATGGCTTTTATGTGGATCACATGGCGGACATCTTCGGATCGGCCGCGCTGATGTGCGGGCTCGGCTGCTCCGGGTTCGTGCATTGGCAGACGGCGATGGCGATGCTGGTCGCGTTTCTGATCCTTTCCGGCGAAAGCTATCTCGCCACCTACACGCTCGCGTCTTTTCAGCTTTCGCAAGGCGTCTTCGGCCCCACCGAGATTCGCATCCTGCTGATCGCCGGAAATCTCGCGCTGCTGCGCAGCCCTTACTCGACGCTGTTCGGACACAGAATGTTGCTCTTCGATCTGGGTGGGGCGATAGCAACCCTCGGCATGTTGGCCATGGCTGTGAATATCACGGCGCGCCATACAGCCGCACTCTATCGCGAGGAACCGCTGCCATGAATGCGCTCATCCGGTGGGGCAAATTCAACCTGGTGGGAGCAGCCGGGATGGTTGTTCAGCTTGCCGCGCTGGCTGTCTTCAGCCGCTGGGCCGCGGGCCATTATCTTTGTGCGTCGGCTGCGGCGCTGGAGCTCACGCTGCTGCACAACTTTGTTTGGCACCTCAACTACACATGGCGCGACCGCCGCGACAACTCCTCGCGCCTCGCACAATTCATCCGGTTTCATCTCGGCAACGGCTTGGTTTCCATGTCGGGAAATCTCGCCCTGATGCGAATCCTGGTTCATTACGCGCGAATCCCCATACTCGCCTCGAACGGCATCGCGATTCTGTGCTGTTCCGTGGTCAACTTCTGCCTGGGTGACCGCTGGTCTTTCGCGCAGGGATCTTAGCAGCCTTTTTCCGCCGGCGGCCGGGCAATGGTACTATTTTCCGCATGAAAAAACTAACCCGGCGTGAGATTTGCCTGGCCCTTCCTGGCCTGGGGCTGTTCGGGCCGATGATGGGCTCGGCTGCGGCGCAGTTGGTTACCGGCTTGAGCAAGGTGCAGCCTGGCGCCGGCCAGCTTCAATCCAGGCTCGAAATCGATTCGTCGAGTGCGAAGCTGGTGGATGTCTTCGGCTGGGCCAGAAGACAGGCGCTGGCCTACACCTTCGATAAGGGCGATCCGGTAGGTCCTTGGTACGAAGCCGTGGAGCCGGGACGGGAAGGATTTTGTATCCGCGACACCTGTCACCAGGCGCTCGGCGCCCAGGCGTTGGGCTTGGCGCGCTTCAACCTGAATATGTTGCGTCGATTTGCCGAGAATATCTCCGATTCGAAGGACTGGTGCAGCTATTGGGAGATCGACCGTTATAACCAGCCTGCACCGGTGGATTACGAGAGCGATGCTGCTTTCTGGTATAACCTCCCCGCCAACTTCGACCTGCTCGATTGCTGCTTCAGGATGTATGTGTGGACCGGCGACCAGACTTACATCGAAGATCCGGTGTTTCTTAATCTGTACGACCGTACTGCATACGAGTACGTGGAACGGTGGGGTCTCGATATCGACCACATCATGACGCGCCCCCGATTGATGAATGTGCGCGGCATCTTTGACCCGGAACGGAAGTTTCCGCGCGCCAGGGGAATTCCGGGCTACAACGAGGGCGACCCCACGTATGTGCTGGGCTTCGACGTGGTTGCAACCCAGCGCGCTGCCTACCTTGCGTACGCACACATTCAGCAGGCCCGCCGGAACGCGGAGCGGGCAGCCGAATTCCTGAAGAAAGCCGCAGCTGTCGAGAGCCTGATCGAAAACACCTGGTGGAACAAGGCGGGGCAGTGTTTCTATCAGCGGCTCAATGAGAATCATCAACTGGAGGGCTGTGGCGGGCGCCGCCAAGACAACCAACTTGACGCCGATTGGCGCATGGACGTGGCCCCCGACGCCGGAGGGTCTGGCGGAACCGGAGACAGCGATGCCGAGGTGGCCCGTTTGCTCGATCTTAGCCATGCCCGCCTGGAGTATCCGGAAGTCTCCTTTTCGAGGATCGGCGACCTGGTGACCACGCTGATGGGGGTCGACCTGGAGTTCAGTTCCCCTTTGCTCTCGGCGGTTGACGGAGACTGGGTGGAAGTGACGGTCAGGACGTTATCCGGGCTGGGGACGACCATCGACTGGGCCGAGATGCGCAACCTTCCCATTCGCGCCAGCGACGTGACCGTCCGCCACGACGGCGCCCGCAAGACCACCCTGACCAACCAGCGCGGGCCTGCGCTTATCTGGCGGCCGGTGTTCGACGGGCAGCACGCCTCACTGTTCGTAAACGGACAACAACGGGAAGCCAGGACCGAGACTGACGCGCGCGGGCGGGCGATTTCGTCAGTGCGGGTGGCCGTCGGCGCTGGCGGTTCGGTAAGCGTCGGGATTGCAGAATAGCCCTTGGGAAGGCCCTCTGGTTTCGCTGCCAATTAACCGTTTCAGGTGCAGAAGCGCAGCTTATCTTACCTCCACAGCATCCCGCAACCATCTGCCGGCGCGGGAGATACGGATGTAACACGCCCGTTAACGTTTTCGAAATGTGCAAATATCTCTTTTGGAATCTCGCGGCCCGGCGGCTGCCGCCTCAATGTTTCAAGAACTCGTAACCCCGCGGTAACTAGCCAGTTGCCGCTTTATCCCACCAATATGTTCAGCGGTGTTGCACAAAAGCCTGTTCACCAGGCTGCAACCCCGGTTCGTAAATGGAAACGGGGCGCTCTGATGGCGCCTTTCGTGCGGGAGGCGATTGGGCACGGGCTGGCCACGAACCGAACCTTTGGAGGCAACATGCAAAATCGATGGATGGTGCACTACGCGGCCGCCGGGCTGCTGGTTCTCCTTTCGCTTTGCGCGAAGGCGACGCTCGGACAGGCAGTAACCGGAACTCTGCTGGGCACGGTTCAGGATTCCACCGGAGCCGTGGTTCCCAATGCCAAGGTAACCCTCACCAACGAAGGCACGGACGTCTCCAACAAGACAACCACGGGGTCGCAGGGCTTTTACACATTTCCCAATCTGACGCCGGGACAATATAGCGTAACGGTAGCGGCCGGCGGTTTTCGAACCGTGGTTGCAAGCCACAACGAGGTTTTGGTCGAACAGTCTACTCGCGTCGATATTACGCTTTCCCCTGGGCAGGTTAGCCAGGAAGTGACGGTAACCGGCTCGACGCCGCTGGTCGAGTCCACGAGCTCCGACCTCGGCGAAACGATTGACCAGACACAAATCAGCAGCCTGCCCGTCAACGGGAGACTGGTAGCGCTGGTCATGCAGCTTGCTCCCGGAACCACGCCTGCGGCATGGGGCGCCGGCAATCCCGAAGATGCGTCCGGGGCTGCATCGACGGCTCCAGGCGGCGGCGGCGGCGGCGACTATACATCCGCAAACGGCTTTCCTTTCCAGGGAAATCTCTACCTGGTGGATGGCGTGAGCGACGTGGAACTGATGAACGCCTATATGGGGCTCCAGATTCCATTCGACTTCGTGAGCGAAATGAAGCTCGAAACCAGCGATCCCACCGCGGAATACGGCACCTTCGGCGGCATGGTGTCCAACATTACGACCAAGACAGGCACCAACAGGTTTCACGGCCAGGTCTTTGAATACAACCGCAACAATGACTTCAATGAGCCCGATTACTTCAGCAAGATCAATCCGCCCTTCCATTCCAACCAGTTTGGCGGCGAGGTGGACGGCCCGATCCTCAGAGACAAGCTGTTTTTCTCAGCAGATTTACAGTGGCTCAAGATCGCCGAGGGATCGTCAGGCATTACGAGCGTGCCCACGGCGGCGGCCCGCAGCGGCAACCTGTCAGGGTTCGACGTGAGCGGGGCAGGCCCGATTACGAATGCCATGGCCTGTGAAATGAGCGCCGCGGCAAACGGGATTACCAGTGCGGCGCCGTGTACGGCCAGTTCGGGGGTTACGGTTGCCGGGACCTATGACACGATTCCGGCCGCCGATATCGAGCCCATCGCGGGATCGGCATCGGGCTACCTGCAGTCATCGGTGTGGCCGTTGCCCAACCTTTCCGGGCAAGTCAACAACGCCACCTATGTGCAATTGAACGATGCATCCATGCCGCAGGAGGACGCCCGCGTCGATTGGGCGTTCTCGCAGAACGACCGCTTCTTTGCGCGCATGTCCTATGCCAACCGGAACCTCAAACAGCCGTTGCTGGTCGGGAGCAGCGCGTCGCCGGCCGTCTTCATGAATAATGGAAACGCCAACGCAACCAACCAAACCACGAACGACGTTGTCGGTTGGGATCACACGTTCTCCGCCACCATGATGAATCAGTTCCGCATCGGTTTCAGTCGATTCGCCAGCTCTGAGTGGTCCACCGCCAACAGAATTGCCGAGAACAATGCGCTGGGCGTTCCCAACGGCAATATCACCGCTTTTCCGGATACCAGCGGCATCGCCGACGTGGATATCAGCGGGTTCCTGCAAACCGGAGACCCGGGCTGGGTGCCCCAGGGCCTGGGCAGACTCTCCAACATTTACCAGTACAATGACGCGTTCACGCTGGTTAAAGGCCGGAGCAACTGGAAGTTCGGCATCTCCTTCCAGCCCATCCAGGCGCGCTGCTACAATCCGCAGAACGATCCTCGCGGGCAGTTCTATGCCACCGGCAACTATACCGGCACCGGCTCCAATGGCGCGGCTATTGCCGATTGGCTGGTGGGCGCTCTCAACGGTTCCCATCGCGATCAATTCTTCGACGTGCCCAACACGCGGGTAAAGTGGACGGGCCTCTTCGCTCAGAATGACTTTCGTGTGAGCAGCAAGCTGACCTTGAACCTCGGGGTCCGCTACGACGTCTACACGGCCCCCGTGGATACGAAGGACAAGCAGAGCAACTTCGTCATTTCGGGCCCCGATGCGGGCCTGAACCAGATCGCGGATTCGAGCAACCGCAGTCCGAACGTCAATACGGAGAAGTGGAATATTTCGCCGCGTGCGGGCTTTGCCTATACCCCCGACAACGGCAAGACGGCGCTGCGGGCAGCCGTTGGTTTCAGCTACTTCCCTGACAACTTTGGCGCCGACGGCGGTACGCTGGAGAGGAACTATCCCTTCGACGAACAGGAAAACAACAGCGCGACAATGGGGAACTGCTTGACCCCTTATACGGGAGCCGAGGGAAACATGAACCCCAGTCCGGCGGAGTACTCGCCCTGCGGCTCGCTGATCCTGGCCAATGGCCTGCCGGGCAACGTGACCACCGGATCGCCGGTGTACCAGCCGCTGGTGGAGCCCTCCGTAACGGCGGGCGGGTACATTGCACCGCCTCCAGGCTTCGGCGTGTACGAAGTGGCGAGCAACTTCCGCCAGGACGAGGCGGTCAACTGGAACGTCAGCATCGAGCGTTCGCTCGGCTCGAACATGTCGATCCATGCCGCCTACGTAGGCACCTCGGGCAGCAATCTCTTTCACGATTGGCAGCTCAACCAATGCAACCCGACGGCGTTTGGCGTTGGTCCGACGTATGCGGAGTTGCAGGCCCAATACGGCACCACAACGTATCCCAGCTTCCCGAATTGTATGCCGTACTACAGCGTTGCTCCCAACGTCTCCACCATCGATTTCCGCAACAGCGGAGGCAAGTCGCACTACAACGCCGCACAGGTCTTGTTCCAGCGGCGCACCGGAAGAAACCTGACCTTCACCGGGGCGTATACCTGGTCGAAGATGATGGATAACATCAATAACCCGCTCGATTCCTATTGGACAAAGGAAGAGTTGGACACGGCGGGCTGGCAACACAACAACTACCCGCATGTCGTCACCCTCACGTACGTCTACACGCTGCCGTTCGGACGCGGGCAAAAATTCGCCAACTCGACTTCTGACCTGGAAGACGACATCGTGGGCGGGTGGTCGATCAGCGGCATTACCAACTTCCGCTCCGGCGCGCCTCTGCTGATGAGCGCGAGCTCCCAATACCTGCTGCCCCAGAATGGCGGGCAGCGCGCTAATTACAACTGCGCGTCTCCTGTCAGTCCTCATACCACCAGCGAATGGTTCCAGACGACCTGCTTCACGCAGCCGGTCGGTTTCGTCTTCGGCAACGCCACGGTTGGAGCAGGCCATATCTATGGGCCACGCTATCAGGATTGGGATATGACCTTTGCCAAGGCGGTCCATTTGGCCGAGCACATGCAACTGCAATTCCAGGCCAGCTTCTTCAATATCTTCAACCATGTGAACTATCAACCCCCGGACACGAATCAGCCGGATTCCAATTTCGGAGTAATCAGCAGCGACTTTCTGCCGCGCATGGGCCAGCTTGGAATGACCCTCTCGTTCTGAGTGCTGCGCGTTTTATCGATTTGCAAACCAACCTGCGGGAGCTTATTCGGATTGGTCTTCCGAATGGGCTCCCGCTGTTTCGGCGCGCGTCATAGAGTTAGCAATCTTCCCGCTAGGTCTGTGACAATGTGAAGATGTACCTGTCTAGGTACTTTTATGAAGGCGAGTAGGCTTTCATAGTTGGAGCATGCAAAGCTATCACCGTGTTCATGTTGAGTTGGGTCGGAGGGACAGTGGGCAGGTGGCCGAGATGTTGAGCAAGGGGCAGGAGTCGGCGCGAGTGCTGCGACGGGCTTCCATTTTGCGCCAGCTCGACGGTGGGCAGAGGGTGGCGCAGGTGGCCGAGAACGCGGGAGTAGTGCCGAAGACGGTACGCGCTATCGCCCGGCGGTACGAAGAAGAGGGTTTGGACTCGGCTCTGTACGAAAAGCCGCGTCCGGGCCAGGCGCGGGTACTGAACGCGAGGCAGAAACAGCGCATCGTGGCCATGGTTTGCGGCCCGCCGCCGAAAGGCCGGGCGCAATGGAGCGTACGGCTGATCGCCGAGGAAGCGGCGAAGCGAAAGCTGGGGCCGCCGGTGAGCCGGGAAACCATCCGTATTCTGCTGGAGAACCATGAACTGAAGCCGTGGCGGGAAAAAAATGTGGTGTATCGCGGAGTTGAGCGCGGAGTACATCGCGCGCATGGAAGACGTTCTGGGTCTCTATGAAAAGCCGCTGTTGGAGAAGGAGCCAGTGATTTGCATGGATGAAAAGCCGGTGGTGCTGCACGCCGACGTTCGCCCGCCGCGCCCCATGCGGCCGGGCGGGGTCGCACGGAGGGACTGCGAGTATCAGCGCCGCGGCACGGCCAATGCGTTCTGCGGCGTGGAGCCCAAGGCGGGGCACCACTTTACCAAGGTCACAGCCAACCGCTCCGCGCCCCTGTTCGCCGATTATCTGCTGGAGATCGTCGCCGCTTATCCGGAGGCCGACACCATTCATCTGGTGATGGACAATCTGAGTTCACACCGTCGTAAGGCGTTGGTCGATCGCTACGGAGAAAGCATCGGCGGCCTGTTATGGGATCGGTTTACGGTGCATTACACACCCAAACACGGTAGCTGGTTGAATCAGGCCGAGATCGAGATCAGCCTGTTCAGCCGTGAGTGTCTGGGGCACCGCAGGATTCCTTCGCTCCGAGACCTGAGCCGCGAAGCGCAAGCATGGAACCGGAAAATGAATCGCGACCGCATCGACATCAACTGGAAGTTCACGCGCAAAAAGGCGCGCCAGAAGTTCGGCTACAAAAGGAACAAATTCAGGTTGTCAGAGACCTAGGGCGCCGGTTTTCTGCCTTCAATGCCGGCCCTGCACAGGAATTGTTTCCCTGCCACGAAGCATCGACACCCACACCGATGTTCGGAGTACTTAAATGACAAAGACGTACTCTCTTATCGTCTTGTTGTTTCTTGTTTTCCTCGCTCCAGAAATCCTCGCTGCCGGCCCTCCCAACTTCGATCTGACCGCGACTCAGGAAAATTTCAGCCTCTACTACCCCACCTACCTTGCCAATGGCTTTTTCACCACTAGCAGTTCGTTGCGCGGCACCGACCCGACGTTGAGTTTTATGGTGGGAGCGATCGACTATACGCCGGGCGACGTGCCGCGCCCCGCGGCGCTGCCGAGCTGGACGGAGATGGATTATTTCGACGGCACAGCCTGGCTCAATGCCACCCCGGTCACGGCGAGCAGCTTTCGAGATTATCGCCAGACTCTGCAAATGTACGATGGGGTCCTCAGCACGCAGTATGTTTTTGCAAACAGCGGCCATGCGACCCGTGTCGCCGTTATCACCTTTGTGAGCGAAGACGCAGCTCACCTGGGCGTCACCAGCCTGAGCCTGACGCCAGATTTTACCGGAACGGTGCGCTTGCGGTTCACCTTGCGGCCGCACCCCGCGCCGGCCCATCGCTTTGCTCTGGCAACGGTTCCGCACGCAGAGTTGAGCAAAGCCGAAGCCGAATCGGAGGCGGAAATTCGAGCCGCCGATCCCCTGGCGCCTGAGCGGGGAGCAGAATGGTACCCCGGCTACGTCGATATCCAATCCTTTGGCGCAGACGAGGCTCAGCGGGTTCTTTGGATTACCGGCCGTGGCGTCGACGGCCCGCAGATTGCGGAGGCGGCTGCCATCGGGATGCCTGCCGGCGCCGCAGTCACCGAGTCCAAGCGGCAGGAATCTCCGCGACTTGTATCCATTGAAGTCGCCTTACGGGTTGAGCGTGGACGAACCTACACATTCACGAAATATGTCGCCGCCTCCCAAGAAAATTGGGAAGACTTGAAAAGCCCGGCAGGAGACTTGAAAAGCTCGGTCATCGACTGGGCGAAAGAGGCGCGCGGCGAAGGCCTTGACGCGCTGCTTGCGAAACACCAGTCGGCATGGCATGGGCTTTGGAAGTCCGACATCGTCGTCGAAGGCGATCCCGAGATTCAGCAGGTCATTCACTCTGACCTCTTTTACCTTTACGAGAACTCGACAGTGAATACGACTTGGGCGATGGAGGGTTGCGGTCTAAGTCCCAACTACTGGGGTCACGTCTTCTGGGACAGCGACTCCTGGGATCTTCCTGCTCTGGTCTTGCTTCACCCGGAAAGGGCAAAGTCGCTGGTCATGTTTCGATACCGCACTCTGCCCGCTGCAGAAGCGCGCGCCAAGGCATACGGTTACCGCGGAGCAATGTATCCATGGGAGTCCGACCCGCAAAAGGGCATCGAGTCGACGGACCACGACTTTATTCCGAAGGCCGCTCGTGAGATGCACCTCGACGGCGATATTGTCATCAGCCAGTGGCAGTATTATCTGGCGACCGGCGATACGGCCTGGTTGCGCGATTACGGGTACAAGGTCATTCGCGAGACCGCTGAGTTCCTGACCAGCCGCGTCACGTACAACCGCGCAAAGGACCGCTATGAAATTTTGCACGTCTGTTCGGGCGATGAGATTTATAACGACGTCTCGAACGACTCGTTCACAAATGCCGTGACGCAAAAGGCGCTGCGGGCCGCTGTGGCGGCTGCGGCCGCGGTGGGGGAGGCGCCCGATCCGCAATGGGCCCGGATCGCGCAGAAAATGTATATTCCATTTTCTGAGAAAGAGCAGCGTCACCTGGATTTCGACGAGACGGCTCTCCACACCCAGAAATCCTGGATGGGCAGCTCGCTTGCGTGGCTGTCTTATCCACCACTCGATCTTGCCATGAGCAGTGAAGTTCGGCGGAATGACTACAACTTCGCGGTCAAATCCCTGGGGGATCTGACTCCGAATACGAGCGGCATCAACGATATGGTTCCCGTCATCGTCAGTATCGACGCGGCGGAGGTTGGCGACGCGGCGGCGGCGTACAAAGGCCTCGAATTCAGCAACGGGCCCTTTCTGAAACCTCCCTTCAACGTGAGGAGCGAGACCCCGGGGAACAATCATCTCTACATTCTCTGCGTCAGTGGCGGGTTTCTGGAAAACTTCCTCTACGGCTTTACCGGCGTGCGCCTTACGGATCAGGGCTTGACGGCAGTTTATCGGCCGGTTCTGCCATCGGCATGGAAGGGCGTGACCATCAAAGGCGTCAAGCTGCACGGCCTCTCGTATGACTACGTAATCAGCCGCGATGAGTCCGGCAAAGCTCAACTGGAGAGGCGGCCCGCGGCTCTTGAGTGAATTTCGCGACATCGCAACGCTTATGGCGTGGACGGTGAAGATCGCAAATCGGAGCGAAAGAACGGCCGGATGGGTTAACCGAGGAACCTATAGGAGGTGGCTATGAAGAACGAATGCTCTCGCCGAGATTTGCTAAAGGCCACTGCGGCCTCGGTGGCCCTGCTGGGAATTCCCAATGCGCTCGATCGGCAAGCTCTGGCGGAGTTGGTCACTCAATATAACTATGCTCCGAAACAGCGGAACGTGCCGCTGGGCGTGGCGCGGGGAATCCATCCCGGACGGGTGGCCTGGGCGCGCGACCCGAAAGCCGCGCACTGGAGCGGCGACCGGGAATCGGTGCCCGATCAGTGGTGGATGGACGCGAGCACCGATCAAGCCCGTGTGGATGCGATGCTTTCGCTGGTTTTGCGGACCATCACCGGCGCCGCGACCGATGAGGGCGCGTGGGACGCCATCTTTGCTTATTACGGCCGGCAGACCCTCGGCCAGGCGGCGAAGAAGTATTGCGCGGGCGAGATTGTGGCCGTAAAGATCAACCTGAACAACAGCAAACCGGTGGTGCCCACCAACCTGGTGAACGTTTCGCCGCAGGTGGCGCTAGGGATGGTGCGGCAACTGGTGAAGCATGTGGGCGTGCGGCCGAGCGACATCCTGGTCTACGACGCGCAGCGCGACATCTGGCCGGGCATGCTGGACCGGATATGGAACGAGTACGGCGATGTGTGCTTTGTGCAGAAGAATGCGCCCGATCCGGCGCACCAGAAGCATCCGGCGTTCGGGGCGATTCATGGCCTGGAACAGGCAAATTGGGTGCTGGGGCAGAGCTACTCGGCGGACCACTTCGACACTGCGCGGTACATCCCGCAGCAGGTGATGGAGGCGAGCTACATCGTGAACATCGCGCTGGTTAAGGCGCACTCGTATCCGTATGCAGCATCCGAAGGCGGCGACGAAGGGCAGACAGGCGTGACGCTCACCGCAAAGAATCACTTCGGCTCGATCAAGGGTCCGGGCGAGCTGCACTCGATCATCAACACGAACCAAGGAGGGACGCCGCACGCGTACTCGCCGCTGGTGGATCTGTCGGCCTCGCCGAATCTGGGCGGCAAGACGATCCTTTACATGCTGGATGGTCTCTATTGCGCACGGCGGCACATGTCGTACCCGCTGCATTTTCCCAATGCCCCGTTTCACAACCGCGTGGAGCCGTATGAAAATACGGATTGGCCATCCAGCATCCTGGCTTCCCTGGATGGCGTTGCGCTCGATTCGGTGGGACTGGATATCCTGTATTCCCAAACGAAAAATAACGTCGATGAAAGCGGCCATCCGAGAATCATGATCCGCGCGAATGCTGAAGACTATCTTGCGGAAGAGTCGCTGGCCGGGAATCCTCCCTCAGGAACTGCTTACCGTCAGAATGGCAGACCGGTAACCAGCCTGGGTGTGTTTGAGCATTGGGATAACGAAGAGAACCGGCAATACTCGCGTAACAAAGACCCGCTGCACGGCAAAGGGATCGAGCTGGTTTACTTATCGATGAGTTAGCGGCGCCTGACTTAGATCATCGCAATTACCAGTCCGGGAGCGGATAAGTCGCCCTCTGTTCGGCCTGAGAGACCGGCAGAGCGAATCACTTCACCCGGTATGTGCAAGCGGTCTCCGCGCAGACTCACCCGGTTCGTTATGTCGATCGCCTCGTCTCCCGCCAGGTCCTGCGCCATGATCTGCTTCCTTCGAAGCAGTCTGTCAAAGATCAATGTAAGGCTTCCGAATGAACCAAACACGCCAAATGGTCCGGGCGCATCGGATACAAAGAGGCTGACGTCGCACGCCGGCATGATCCACGCATTCCCGTCATGGGTCCGTTCCTGTGCGCCGATTGCGACCGCGCCGTTGGGAAACCTGGCCGCGTATAAAAACGGCTTTTCGCCTTGCGCCGTCACCTCAGGCAATGCGATGCCGCGGGCGAGGCGCGCCGGTGCCCCTTGCCGGACCGTTTGGCCGATAATCTCTCTCTGCCAGGTTTGACCCCGCTCAAAGGTCCAACTGTCCGTGAGAACTTCGCCGCTGATCTCGATTGAACCGTATCCCGGAGAAAACGGTGGAGCGATCCGCTGCCAGCGCACCGCCCGCACAACTTCATCCATCCTTCTCTTCGCCTGCCTTGGACCGTTGAAGAACAGGTCTACGTCCTTGCCCGGTCGCATCCCGGTGAGCGGATGCCGCATGATTCCCATGGTGCATCCCAGCACTGCGGCGACATAGACTTCATCCTCGACATTGAGAAGGCCGTGGACTTCAGAATGGCCTTGCGCGGCCATCAACATTTGCGCCACTCGATCGAGCGTGGTCGGCAAGGAAAGAATGGAGGTGACATCGTAGGTTCGATAAACATCCGTGTGTTTCAGGATCTCGATGCGCGGCGATCCCCACCGTTGCTTTTCAAATCGGCCGTCCACGCTCCATTCGCCATTTACCGGCATCTCGCCATGAACGTGTTCGAATGTGAGCGGGGCGTGCGTCTGGTCGCGCAGCCGCACCAGGTTGAATTGAGTATCGCCCATGTCGACCTTCCAATATCGGATCCCGGCCGACTGGCTCAAGATTTCGAGGCGGCGATCCGCATCGCCTCCAGGCGTGTTTCGGCACCACAGCGCTGCGCCCCGCCATCCCGCTGCTTCCACGGCCTGGTTAAGCTGCGCGAGCCGATCAAGAGGAGATCCGGCAAAGCGGGGAAACTTGGCCGGATCCAGGACAAAGGTGCTGGTTCCTCCCACTTGCCATCCGTCGTCGAGCAACAGGAACAGGTCTCCTCGGACTTGCGCATAGAAGCTCTTGGCCCAGCCTGCGTCTTCAAAGAGAACCTGGTCCCGCATCGCGCTGTGCGCCAGATTGCTTCCCGAATCGCCTTCGAGCACCCTCGGATCGAGAGCACTAAGGTTGTGGCCATACATGTAATTCTGGGCGGCCCAGGTGCACCAGTAATTCGGAGCGATTGAGAGTTGCGCGGGAACCAGGCTGCGCGGCGCCTGAGCAGCCTGCAGTGCGTTCAACAGACCGGATGCTACGGACGAAGCCGGCAGCGCGGTCAGGAATCTTCTCCGATTCATCGGCACTGTCGTTTCCTTTCGGCGATCCGGCAATGTATTTGCGGAAAAGCCCACCGAGCTTGCCCGAGGCTTGATTCAGACCTGCAAAACAGGATGAAGGTTGTGCTGACTTCGCTCTTGAACATAGCGGCGCAGTTGGACTTCTGCCTAGTTACCCAGGGGTTACAGGATTGTGAAACAAGGGAGCCGATTTCGATAGTCAAAGATGTTTCAGCGCGGTTACGGCGGCTGTTACACAGGCGCAGACTGGGGATCCGCGCATTCTTCTATCATCCTGCGCACGCCCTTCGCATTTTCTTGCGAGTTCGTCAGTACCAAGAGACGCTCTGCATTTCGCCGACAGGCAGACCGCGAATGATTCACGCCGTCGCGTTTGCCCGGGCGGTGACGGAGCGCGGCAGTCCGCCGGCAAGATCACGCTTCCGGCGCCGGCTATTGGGTCGATGCCGGAGAGATACTGCCGTCCGGGCTGCCACCATGCTCCGGGGTGAGCATGTGAACCGTTACCAAGGATGCGCCCAGGACGTCGTAGCCTCTTTCCAGACGAACTTTCAATAAGACTTGGAAGGTAGGGAAAGCGTCCCTGCCAACAGGTTCCCCTGAAGTTGCAAGGATCCGGGAAAGCTCGTCGATTCCCTGCTTTGAGGTCGCGAACAGAACAGCACCCTCAGACCCGGTGGTGTCCAGACCGCCAAGGTCCGCGATGTACCTTCCCGGAACAACGCCGGGCTGGACGGTGATGAGGCTGTAATCGGCCTTCAACACCTGGGTGTTTGGATCGCGTTCGGTTCGGTAGGTCGAGGCCTCATTGGGCCGGGGATGGGCATTGACGATCTCACCCCTCCATTGCTCCAGTTGCGAATACGGATTCTTGAAGCTGAAATCGCCCATGGTGCTGAATTGAGCAACGGCAATATTCTGAGACGAAGAGCCAAGCATAATCACGTTATGCTGCTTGAGATCGTCTACAGTCAGTTCCCGGCTGGGCTTGATCACGGGCTTCAGACCCATCTGGCCGAACAGATTCGACAACATGCCGACTGCCTTGAGTTCGCCAAAGCCAAGATACGAGTTTTCGTAATAAAGCTGGCCGGCTCGGGCAACGAGCGCCGGATTCGAAGCGAATTGCTGGGCCAGATGAGGATCGACCGGAGCGCCGCGGTCGTCGGTTGCTCCCCTCCGGAAACGGAAGAGATCGTTGAAATTGTCGAGCAGAAAGACGGCGTCCGGATAGGCGATCACGGGCGTTGTATCGTTGCCGAGAAAGTTGGTCCAGAACGCCTTTACCGGATCCGCCGGCCGGGCAAGATTCGATGCGGAGCTTGTTGCAAGCGTCTCCTTTTCTGAACGGCGGCGATAGCCTCCGATCCAGAGACCCGACGCAAAAACCAGGATCGCGCAGGCGGCAACGATTGAAGCGCGAATGAAAAACGGCCGGCCGAGCCGCGGTTGCTCTGCGTCGGCTCCCAGCCCGCGCCTCTCCTGGCTGTGCTCCATGTACGTCGCCGGAACGGCAACCTGCGCCTCCAGTTGCGGCGCCGGATTATGATCCAGATCGGGATCGGTGATGGTCGCCGCTTCAAAACTGGGGAGATAGTGGCCTTTGGGGATGTCCACCAATATGGGGTCGCGGTTGCCGTCGTTGTCGTAATACTCCTTCAGCTTCTGCCGGAGCCTGTGAATCTGGACGCGGACAATGGTATCGGTTTTGGGATCGAAATCCTGCGGCCGGCTCAGCGCCTCCACGCCAATGGTGTATTCCTTCAGCGTTTCCGAGCCATGGTCGAAAGCTTTCGCAGCCAGGAACTGAAGCAGCTGCTGCAGCATGGACGCATTGCGAAATGTGGCCGAGCGCAGGATTCTCTGGATCTGCCGTTCGCACTGCTCCTGGGCAGGAAGGGTCGCTTCACCATGTGGCCGAGTGTCCACGTGTTCCAATCCACTTCCTCCCTAGTCAGAACCAGTTCACAGCGCGAAACAGGCTGCCAGTGGAAATTGCACGGAGACTTCCGGGCGCACCCTTGGCTCGTTCCGAGGTGGCTCATAACCCCGTAAGCTGGAGTGCCGCGTCTGCCAGCACAAATTCTACGATAAGTACACGGCAAAGCGGAACCAGCCCTGGGCGCCGGGGACGCGGCGCCCGCAGGAACTCCCGCCCTCCATCGCTCTAGAGATTGAAAATGAACGGAATAAACAGGATGTTCGCTACGGCGACTGATCGGGCCGTTGCGCCGAGCTGTTTTTCATGCGATCGAAATCCACTGAGAAATGCGGATCCTGGCGCGTACCGTCGATGTGAATCGGCACCTCTGTCCCCGCTCCGTCTTTCTTGAAGAGCCGGTCAGCCGGCTTCAGCAGCAATCCCTTCCATCCCCCGATCATCTGCGAAACCGTGGCCTGCATCTTCGCCGTCCCCGAAAAATTGAGCGCGCCCTGCTCCACGCCATATGTGCCGTTCATCTCAATATCCGTTCCCGGCATCGTGTAGACGAGATCGGGCAGCGTCACCACTCCGCCCGCCATCTCAAAGTCGCTTTGCATCGTCGAACGCACCTCCGCCTTGTCGTCGCTGTTTTTCGTATCCTTCGGCCGGCCCTGTCCGCGCAGGCTCAGGCCGGCGATCCGGTCCTGAATTTTGGCATCGGTGAACTGCGCATCCTCGAGCGAAAACGTGCCCTTCAGCCTGATGCGGTCCTCCAGCGGCTGGTTCCCCGGCGGAATGTCGAGGGAAGTTTTCAAGGTCAGCGTGCCTGTCAGTAGCGGTGTTCCGCTCTTGCTTACCAGGCGGAGAAAATCTTCCATCCGGCCTCCCGCCACGTCGACCACCAGCGAAATAAGGTGTCCTTTCGACTGCGCTGCCGTTTGGGGTTTTCCTTCGCCGTCCTTGCTGTTCCCCTCCAACGGAACTCCCACAATCTGGCCTTGCGCAGTGAAATGCGACTGCCCCAGCGTAGCGGCCACCGGCTCAAGCCGGGTGTCCCCGTTGGTTCCGTCCACCAGCGCGTGAAACTGCGTGTGCAGCGCCATGGGGGCTCCAAAGTGCGTCAGCCGGAAATCGGGCGTATCCGTCTCGCCATCTACAGTCAGGTCGCGCAGCGTGCCCTGGTAATTTCCGGTCGAGTTCAGCATTCCCGCAATGCCTTTGAAATCGCCCAGGTTTGCGTGTTCAAAATCGTATTTCCCGGCAATCGCGCTCTCGCCGGGATCCTCCACCTTCCACGGCCCAAAGTTTCCGCTTGTCAAGATGGTTCCCACCGGGAGCGCATTGGTCAAGTCCGCACTGTACAGCATTTTCCATCCTGGCTGAATGCCGGTCAGCTTCAGGCTCGCGATCTCAAACTCCAGCGGCAGTTTTCCCGGCTTGCTGGTCTCCAGAATCAGGTGCGCGCCAGTACAAGCGATGCTGCTCACCGAGAAATGAATCAGCGCCTGGCCGACCGAGAATTTGCTCGCGCCGGCGTTCGGCTGTTCTTCGATTTTGTGCGTAAACCGCGACTTTGGCGGCATGTCTACCGTGAGCCCCCGCAACTGCACCACGGAGACGCGAATCGGCTCGCCCGGCTTGTAGTTGAGCGGCGCGCGGAACCGGAACTCATCCAGGCTGATCAGCGGCTTGTCGGGGTTGGGCGCCGGCACGGTCACGCCCTGCACCTCGGCCGGCGGCCAGATGCGTAGCCCCCTGCCCTCCGCCTGCAGCCCGCTGGCCAGCGACACATGAAAGCTGTCCAGCTCAACCCGTGCATGAAATTGCTGTTGGAGTTCCGACACGATGCGGGCCCGCATAATCGGCTCGACGCGATGCAACAGCACGGACATGGCCGCGGCCAGCGCAACCAACGCCGCCAGCACTGCGATCGCCGTCCACTTCAGCACCCAGTGCCGGCGCCAGAACGATTCCCGCATCTCGACCAAACCCGTACTCCGTCTCCCATCCATTCTCGCAGCCTGCCGCCAACCGCTTTCAACCGGCCTCGGGGGCTCCTTCGAGCGGGGGCGGGGGAACGCAAACATCAAGCAGGCGGCTAAGAATCCGCCAGAAGTCTGCATTTCAATCTGCAAACCGGGACACCCCGTTTCATGTATAGATGCCAAATGCCGTAGACTTCTTACATATTGATGCAAACCCTGATTGAAAACCTGGTAAAGCTGCAAGCCGTCGAACTCGAACGCGGCCGCCTGACTGTTGAGACGCGCTCACTGCCCGCCGAGCTCACGGCTGCCCAAGCCGCGCTATCGGCCGCCGAGCGGCAATCCGCCGATGCCTCGGCCGCGCTCAGCCGCGAAGACTCGCTCCGCAACCGGCTGGAGCGCGAAATTGAAGCCCATCGCCAGAAGGCCGCCCGCTTCCGCGCCCAGCTCGACTCCGTGAAAACGCCCGCCCAGGCAGAAGCCATCGAGCACGAGATCCAGTTCGCTGCCCGCGAGATCAAGCGCCTTGAAGACGAAGAATTTGCGAGCCTGGAGCGCAGTGAAGGCCAGGAATCCGTCCTCGCTCAGTCTCGCGCCCAGGTCGAGTCCCTCGCCGCCGCACTCGAGAAGACCCGCGACCGGCTGGCCTTACGCCAGCAGGAACTCGCCGCGCAGCTCGCGGCTCTGAATGCCGACCGAGAATCCGTCCGCGCGCTCGTCGAGCCCGATTGGCTGGACCGCTTCGACCGCCTCGCCGCCGCGCGCGGCACCGGAATCGCACGCGCCGAAAACCAGCAGTGTACCGGCTGCCGCATGGGCCTGCGGCCCCAAACCTGGAACCAACTCCGCGAGGGCGAGTTGCTCACCTGCGACAGTTGCAGCCGCCTGCTCTACTGGGATCCCGCCCTGGCGCCCCCACCCAAAGCTCCACAGACCGAGCCGCTCCCCGGCGCCGGCCGCGCCATCCGCAAACCACGCGAGGCCGGTGCATAACGGCGCTGCAATGCCGTAGAGATTATGGCGGGGAAGAGCAAGTTCCGCGGGCACGGCACGGAGAAGGAAGCTGGCGGGGCCTGCGATCTCCCATGCATCCCTGATGGGTGCGCAAAGAATGGGAGAACCGGGCTCTCTACACCACGGGCGATTCCCAGTCGTCCACGGCTGTGATTCCGCCGTCCGTCCAGGTCCATTCAATTTTCTGGTAGACAAAGGAAATCTGTTCCTGCAGCGGAAGGTTGGCCTTGGCAGGATCTTCGTTGTCGGCCATCGACTCCTTCATAGAAGCGATACTGGCGTTGGTCAATGATACGGTGTAGATCTGGGTCTCGACGCCGGCCGCAGTAGTCGTCCAGAATTTCAATTCCCACGTGATCAGATTTTCGTTGGTCACCAACGCATTCCACAGCAGCGGCGAAGCCTTGTCCACGTCTTTCAGAATCGTGATCGGCTTGTGCTGCCGCTTGCCGGTGGGCAGGCCCGACGCGGCATCGCGCGGGCTGAGAATTTCGTTGCTGAAAGCGTGAACCAGAATGCTGCCCTCCCGTCCCTTCTGGGTTACGGGTCCGTTGATTGCGCCTTGTTTCTGGCCCTTCAATGTCAAATACGCGCTGAATGCCATGAGACGCTCCTTTGAAGTGAGTCTATAACGGCGTTGCCATGGCGCAAGGCTTTTTGCATTGCGCTATTCGACGTGGGGCGTCCCCAGGGCACTGCATGCGCGGCAGACCTGGAAAAATCAACCTCCCACCCCGTTCCTGCTACCCTTTTCTTTGGAAGACCAAAACTCCAGGAGCTGACTCGTGCGGCGCATCTGTGTCGATATGGATGAAGTGATGGCAGACACTCTCGCCGAACACCTCCGCCGCTACAACCAGGCCTTCGACGAAGACATCACCACTGAAGACCTGGCCGGTAAAGGCCTGTGGGAGATTGCACCCCTCGACCGCCAGCAGCAGCTCCGCGCCTTCCTGGACGCGGAAGACTTTTTTGAAGACCTTCCCCTCATGCCCGATGCGCAGCGTGTGCTGAGAAGCCTCTCCGCGCGCTTTGAGATCTTCATCGCCACCCAGGCCATGGCGGTTCCCAATTCGCTGGGCCCTAAGTATCGCTGGCTCCAGCGTCATTTCCCCTTCGTTCCGCCCGCCCATTATGTCTTTTGCGGCGACAAATCCATCCTCCGCGCCGACTTCCTCATCGACGACCAGCCCCGCAACCTGCAACGGTTCGCAGGCCAGGGTCTGCTTTACTCCGCGCCCCACAACCTCGCGACGACGGGATTCGTCCGGGTGAGCAACTGGCTGGAAGTGGAGCAATACTTCGCGGAATTGCCCGATTCTCTTGGACCTTCTTCCTGAGTTCCCGCGCTCCTGCGGAACCCGGCGCGCGGTTTGCATTTTGCACCGCGGCCGGGCCTTTCGATCGGCTGCCGAGCCATGGAAACGGCGGGCGGTTCAGCTTGCGCTGTGCCTTTCACGTTTGACAACCCCGCGCGCCCACCCTATAGTTTGCTCGCCACTCCTGGTGTACATCGGAGGCGCTTTCCGTGCTTGCAAAACTCTTCCGTCCAGTCTGCGTTCTCTCGTTGCTCGCTCTTTCCCTTCACCGGCCCTCCGCCGCGGCGCAGTCCATCGGCATCTTCGAAGGCCAGTCCGACGTGGGCAGCGTGATCCCCGCGGGAAGCGCGCATTATGAGCTTTCCAGCGGCGTTTACACCATCACCTCTTCCGGCGCCAATCTCTGGTCCACGACCGACGGCTTTCACTTCCTGTGGAAGAAGGTTTCTGGCGACGTTTCCCTCACCGCCGACATCGACTTCCCGGTCAAGACCGGCACCCACAACCCGCACCGCAAAGCTGTCCTCATCTTCCGCCAGACCCTCGACGCCGACAGCGCTTACGTTGACGCGGCGCAACACGGCTCCGGGCTCACCGGCCTTCAGTTCCGCCGTACAAAAGGGGACACCACCGAGAGCATCGAGCTCAACATCGATCCGCCCCGGCGCCTGCGCATCGAGAAGCGCGGCGAGGTCTTCACCATGTTCGTGAGCCTGCACGGCGAGCGGCTGCGCCAGTCCGGCGCGGCCGTCAAGCTCCATCTCGACGGACCTTTCTACGCCGGCATCGGTCTTTCCGCGCACGATCCGAACGCGGTGGAAACGGCTACTTTCTCGCATCTCGAATTCGATCAGCTCACGCCGCCTGCCACGCCTCCCGCGCTCGCGCTTTACAGCACACTCCAGGCCATCGAGATCGATCCCGCCTCGCGCCGCTCCACCGTGGCCTACACCGCGCGCGCCCGCTTCCAGGCGCCCAACTGGTCGCGCGACGGCGCCTCGCTCATCTTCAACCAGGACGGAGGCATCTATACAGTCTCCGCTGACGGCAAGGGAACTCCACAGCCCATTGATACCGGCAACGCCACCGATTGCTCCGGCAGCCACGGGCTCTCGCCGGACGGCAAATGGCTCGCCATCACCTGTGTCACGCCTTCGAATCCGGGGCGCCGCGTCTATATCATCCCTTCCGCCGGCGGCCAGCCGCGCCTGCTTACCGCGACCGCCGGTTCTTACTTCCACAGTTGGTCGCCGGACGGCAAGACCATCCTCTTTACACGCGCCAATCAGGGCGCCGGCAACATCTACTCGATTTCGGTCGACGGCGGCCCTGAAACAGCGCTCACCGCCGGTACCGGCATCAGCGACGATCCTGACTTTTCCGCCGACGGCCAATTCATCTTCTTCAACACCGACCGCTGGGGTGGTATGCAGATTGCCCGTATGAAGCCCGACGGCAGCCAGGTGGAGCAAGTTACCTTCGATAATTTCCGCAATTGGACGCCGCACCCTTCGCCCGACGGTAAGTCAATTGTGTTTATCTCCTACAATCCCGACGTAACTACACATGCTGCCGACAAGGATATCGCTCTTCGCATTTTATCTTTACCGGATAAGAAGATTCGCGTGCTCACGAATCTCATTGGCGGCGACGGCTCTATGAATGTGCCCAACTGGTCGCCTGATTCCAAGGGTCTCGCGTTCGTAAGTTACCAGATGTTACCCGAAGAAGATACCGGAACAACTGAGTGAGGGAATCAATGCATTCTCACTTTGAACGTTTCCATCGCATGCAGTTGTAACGGTTGCAATTGAAGCCAAAGTGCTCTAACTTACAAGTAACTCAAGTTAAGATCATCTAAGCAAGCAAATCTAACTGCGCGGCAAGCGCACGAACTAAGTGTTACAACGCGGCTTCCGTCCGTTCCTCTCCTCCGTTCGTCCTGGGAGCGCCGGGCAGCGGCCGTTGTGCGGCGGCCGAAATTCGCAACGGCAATGCTTGCCCCTGCGGCGGCTGGTGCATGGTCACAATGATGGCCCCGGCCGGCCTTCTGCCCGCGCACCGGTACGAGTGAGGCGTGCCCGCGTCGAAGTACACGGCGTCGCCGGTCTCCAGCGTGCACTGATGTTCGCCGTGCTTCAGCTCCAGCACCCCGTCGAGCACGTATAGGAATTCAAAACCCTGGTGCATGTGCGGTTTTGGCTCTACATTTCCCGCCGGCGGAATAAACTCAGCGAAATACGGGTCCATGTGGCGGTCCGGCACCATGTAACCCAGGCTCTCGAACGTATAGGTCGGCGGCTCCACTCCGGTTTGCGGCAGCCGCACCCGGTCCTTTTGCCGGTGTACGCGGAACATCGCCGTCGGCTCGCTCTCAAAGAAGTACGACAGGTCCTTCGAGAACACCATCGCGATCCGCGCCAGGTTCCTGAGCGTCGGCACCACGCGGCCCGTCTCCAGTTGCGATAGAAAGCTGGCCGAAAGACCGGTGTGCCTGCCCAGCTCCACCAGACCCATCGACTTTTTCAAACGCAGCCGCCTGATCCGTTCCCCGATCCGCTTTTCGGCAATAAATCGCTCCGCGGTCTCCGGGTCCACCTGCGTCTTCTGCATCTCCTCGCTCTTTACCTCAGTGCGCTCGCTCATCGCCGCCGACGCTTCCTCCCATTTGAAGTAGGATGCCGTTCCGGTCGTTATTGTCCGCATCAAAAACTTTTCCTATTTTACCAAGTAGCTGCGGCCGGTCCGCTCCGCGTTATCCTAGAGCGTGCTTCATCACGCGACCGCGTAAAGCAAAGGAAATCCATGACCGACGAAAGCTCCGCTCCAACGGCAACCATCGCCGGCATCGGCGGGTTTGAGGGCCGATCCGTCACGCTCCGGGGGTGGCTCTACAACCTCCGCGAGTCCGGCAAGCTGCTGTTTCCCATCTTTCGCGATGGGACGGGAACGATTCAGGGAGTGGCCCACGTCAAGAGTGTGCCTCCAGCCGTATTTGAGGCGCTGAAAGGACTTACGCAAGAGTCCAGCGTGATTGTCAAGGGGCGGGTGCGGGCGGACAAACGGGCGCCGGGCGGATACGAGCTCGACGTCGAGGACCTGGAGGTTGTGCAGCGGGTGCCGGAAACCGATCCCTACCCCATCACGCTGAAAGAGCACGGCGTCGACTTCCTCATGGAGCACCGGCACCTGTGGGTGCGGAGCCCAAGGCAATCGGCGATTCTGCGCATCCGGGCCGAGATCATGAGGGCGGCGGCGGAGTATTTCGACTTGAACGGATTTATCCGCACCGATCCGCCGATCCTGACCCCGGCAGCCTGCGAAGGAACCTCCACGCTTTTCCCCGTCGATTATTTCGGCGACCCGGCGTATCTCACTCAATCGGGGCAGCTTTACATCGAGGCGACGGCGCTGGCGCTGGGCAAGGTGTACAGTTTCGGGCCGACCTTCCGAGCCGAGAAATCCAAAACCCGGCGGCACCTGACCGAGTTCTGGATGATCGAGCCCGAGGTGGCCTACATGGACCTGGACGGATTGCTGGAGCTGGCGGAGAACTTTCTTTCGCATATCGTTGGCAGCGTGCTGAGAAACCGGGAGCCGGAGCTGACCGTGATTGGACGCGATACCGCAAAGCTGGCCACGATTGTTCCGCCCTTCCCGCGGCTGCGCTACGACCAAGCCGTGGAGATGCTGAACCAGGCCCACAAGGACGGCCAACTCGAACAGCCCTTTGCCTATGGCAACGACTTCGGCTCGCCGGACGAGACCTGGCTGAGCGGCCAATACGACCGGCCGGTGATGGTCCATCGCTATCCGGCCAACGTGAAGGCCTTCTACATGGAGCCCGATCCGCAAGATTCCAAGTACGCCCTGTGCGTGGACGTGCTGGCGCCGGAGGGGTATGGCGAGATCATCGGCGGCTCGCAGCGCGTTTCAAGCTTTGAATTGCTGAACTCGCGCATCGACGAGCACAAGCTGCCCAAGGAAGCCTTCCAGTGGTACCTGGATTTGCGGCGCTACGGCAGCGTGCCGCACTCGGGGTTCGGCATGGGCATCGAGCGCGTGGTGGCGTGGGTGTGCGGCCTTGAGCACGTACGGGAGACGATTCCGTTTGCACGGACGCTGCACCGGATTTATCCCTAGTGGTCAGTGGACAGTGGTCAGTGGTCAGTGGAAAGTGGTCAGTGGACAGTGGACAGTGGTCAGGGGTCAGGGACCGGGGATCAGGGAAAAGACGCCAGGGACTCGGGACGTAGGGACCAGGGACTAGGAGCGGCGAGTTAGCGAGTCGGCAAGTTAGCGAGTTAGCGAGTGGGGGTATGGGTGGACGAATTGGGGTGGTTTTGTCGGCCTGCGGGTGGACGGATTGGCGGGGCGTCGGTCCTTCCGGAAAAACGTCGGGGTGCGGGCGGAGATTTCTCGCGGAAAGGTCGAGGCCTGGGCGGACAAAAACGTTCAAATCAGGACCTGGATGGCCCTGTTCTGGCTGTTTTTGGCCGACTTCTCGACCCAAAAGGGGTCGATTTTGTGGGGGTATGGATGTAGTGGGGGATCAGTGATCAGGGGTCAGCGGGGTTAGCGCGTTTGGCGGGTCGGCAGGTCGGCGAGTCAGCGAGGCAGCAAGGCCGTGGAGGATTGAGCGGAGGAGGGTGAGTCGGCTGCGGGGGCTTGGGGAGGGTGAGGGAGGTAGTCTCCCGGCCGCCCCTTGGTTATCGGCCCAGCCAGCGCACGGCGGGACGCTAACTTGCCTGCGCTATTCTTCTAATCAAGAAGCGCCATGAGCATTCTTGGTCTCAAACCGACTCACGCGCCGGTCAAGAAATACTACGCGACCCTCCTGCACTTCGCCCGCGGCCACTTCGACAAGGAGGGCAATATCCGCGGAGCCTTCGAGGACCTGCTTAAACACTGCGCCCGCCAATACGACTGGACCCTCGTCCCCGAGTACTCCATCCCGCGAAAGGATCGCAATCCCCTCAGCGTGGACGGAGCCCTCCTCGACGCATTCAATCTCCCGCGCGGCTACTGGGAAGCCAAGGACACCAAAGACTCGCTCGAAGCCGAGATGAAGAAGAAGTTTGAAGTCGGCTATCCCCGCTCCAACATCCTCTTCCAGCGCCCCGACCGAGCCCTGCTCTTCCAGGACGGCCACATCGCCTTTAACGACTCTATCGAGGACGCGGAAAAACTCGTCGCAGTCCTCCGCCTCTTCTTTGAGTGGCGTCAGCCCGACCACGACAGTTGGGACCGCGCCGCAAGCGAGTTCTCCGAGCGCATCCCGGAAATCGCCCAAGGCGCAATGAAACTCATCGACGAGGAGCGCCGCACAAACCGCGCCTTTGTCGAGCGCTTTGCCGCCTTTGCCGAACTCTGCCGCGAATCCATCAATCCCGACCTCAAAGATGAAGCCGTTGAAGAGATGCTTGTCCAGCACCTCCTAACTGAGCGAATCTTCCGCCAAATCTTCCGCAATCAGGAGTTCACGCGCCGCAACGTCATTGCCATCGAAATCGAGAAGGTCATCGACTCGCTCACAAGCCGCCACTTCGGCCGTGACGAATTTCTTCGCGAACTAGACCCATTCTATAAAGCCATCGAGCAAGCAGCTTCAACAGTCGAGGACTATTCCGAAAAGCAAAAATTTCTCAACACCATCTACGAGCGCTTCTTTCAGGGTTTCAACCGTAAGCAGGCCGATACCCACGGCATCGTCTACACGCCCCAGCCCATCGTCGATTTCATGGTCCGCAGCGTTGAAGAGATCCTGAAAACCGAGTTCGGCCGCAGCCTGTCGGATAAAGACGTCCACATCCTCGATCCCTTCGTCGGCACCGGTAACTTCATCACCCGCGTCATGCAAGAGATCAAAACCAGCCGCCTTCCGCAGAAATACAAAGAAGAACTGCACTGCAACGAAATCATGCTGCTGCCCTATTACATCGCTAGCATGAACATCGAGCACGCCTACCTAGATCGCACCGGCGAATACGAGCCATTCGAAGGCATTTGTTTTGTAGATACTTTCGAATTAGCCGACGCGAAACAAGGCACGCTCTTCGTCACGGAGAATCTCGCTCGCGTTAAGCGACAGAGGGCCTCGAAAATCACAGTAGTCATCGGAAACCCCCCGTACAATGTCGGCCAGGAAGACGAAAACGACGAAAACCCAAATCCAAAGCACGACTGGGTTGACAGCCGCGTGTCTGAAACATATCGAGCCCGCTCCAAGGCCTCGAGCACAACTAAACTTGGCAACCTCTACGTCAGGGCAATTCGTTGGGCCACGGACAGAATTGAGGGTGAAGGGATCGTTGCGTTCGTCACAAACAACGGCTTCATTAAGAAGCGGGTATTCGACGGGATGAGGAGTTGTCTCGCCGAAGACTTCGACCGTCTTTACGTTCTTGACCTCGGCGGCGATGTCAGAGAAAACCCAAAACTCTCGGGAACGACACATAACGTGTTCGGCATCCAACCAGGCGTGTCAATTAACTTCCTCGTAAGGCACCCGCAGAAAGATGAGCATAGCCGCGGGATCTTCTACGCGAATGTGGACGAGTATTGGCGCAAAGAGCAGAAGTACGGATTCCTTACTGACCAGATTTCCGCACTGAAGGTAAAGTGGCAAGCGCTCTCCCCGGGCCGGGATCACACGTGGATACAGGATGGCGCAGACGCATCCTTTGAAAACCTGATGCCGATCGCCTGCGTAGGGGGGACCAGTGGCATTTTCCGAATGCACAGCATGGGCGTCAACACGAACAGAGACGCTTGGGCGTTTAACTTTTGCCCAGAGGAAGTTGCGGCTAATATCACCCGCACGCTAGCCCGCATATCTCACACGCCGATTGTCGATTGGTGTGAGTCGAGAAGCAGGAAATAGCTGGAAAGGCCGTCTTTTCTGTGTCATAACTACGTTGTCGAAGCGTGGTTACGGCTGCGGAAAGGGCGGCCTTTCTTATGACAGAGTGTAATCAAGAAGTCTTCTCGTTTGCATCACATTTTTCGCGCCGCGTGGAGGCCAGTTTCACAGCGGGTCAGGTGTCGACCGATGGCGGAGCGCTGTTGTTGCGTCAGGCTGACGGCAAGATCGGTTTGCTGAAGCGGGTGGCGTCTTGTTTCACCGACCGGCGTTCGCCGCTTTTGGTCGAGCACCAGCTTGTTGAGATGCTCTCGCAGCGCATCTACGGGCTGGCGCTGGGCTATGAGGACCTTTGCGATCATGAGCAGTTGCGCCACGATCCGCTGATGGCCGTGCTGGCGGGCCGCCGCAAGTTGGACGCTCCCCTGGCCGGCAAAAGTACTCTCAACCGGCTGGAGCTTCCGGGCGGCAGCAAGCGCTATCACAAGATCGATTACGCGCCGGAGAAGATCGACGCGCTGTTGTGCGATCTGTTCATCGAGTCGCACGCCGAGTCGCCCGAGCAGATCGTGCTCGACCTGGATGCGACCGACATCCCGCTCCACGGTCATCAACCGGAGCGGTTCTTTCATGGCTACTACGACAGCTATTGCTATCTGCCGCTATACATCTTCGCGGGCGATCAACTGCTGTGTGCGCGGCTCAGGCCGGCTAACATCGACGGAGCCGCCGGTGCGCTCGATGAAGTTAAGCGCATCGTGGCCCAGCTGCGCTCCAGGTGGCCTCAGGTGCGCATCGTGTTGCGCGGTGACTCGGGCTTCTGCCGCGAGGAACTGATGGCCTGGTGCGAGGCCGAAGAGAACCACGTGGACTTCCTGTTCGGACTGGCACGCAACAGCCGGCTGCAGAAGATCATCGGCAAGCAGATGCACGAGGCCAAGCTGGAGCACGCCGAGACCGGCAAGGCGGCGCGTGTGTTTACCGAGTTCGACTATCAAACGCACACGAGCTGGGCGCGGGCGCGGCGCGTAGTTGCCAAGGCCGAGTATCTGGACAAGGGCGAGAACCCGCGCTTCGTGGTTACATCGATAACTCCAGGTAAGTGGGGGGCGCGCGAGTTGTACGAGAAGTTCTACTGCCAGCGCGGCGAGATGGAGAACCGCATCAAGGAGCAGATGTGCCTGTTCGCCTATCGCCTCTCGACGGAAGAAATGAAGGGCAATCAGCTGCGGCTGTACCTGTCGGCGCTGGCTTATACGCTGGTCGAAGCGCTGCGGCGGCTGGCGCTGAAGGGCACCGAGTGGGCCGAGGCGCAGGTGGATACGATCCGGCTGAAGCTGTTCAAAATCGGCGCCCTGGTACGCATCAGCGCCCGACGCGTATGGCTGGAACTCAGCTCCTCCTATCCGTGGAAACAAATCTACGCAAGAGCCTTCGACGCCATGCGCTGCTGACCTCCGCCGCATCGCTCCGAAAACCCCATCTTCTATCTTCGCCGCGGTCATCGGCCGGCGGAGCTGCGCGCAAAAGCTGTGCTGGAGATAAGAGCAAGCCGCAGGCCCACCCCCAAAAGCTCATCTGCCCCATCCAGCCGACAACAAATCAACGCCGCTCTCCCTGCGACCGACTCAACACCGCCTCAAAGCGGTGCGTGTGAGATATGCGGGCTAGAGGTCTACAACGAGGAACGAGAGCGGTTTCATAAACTGCGCTTGAAGAACTTCGGCTCCCTCACAAAGGACGGAAAAAAGATCAAGTGGAGCAGCAGCCTAAAAGCATTCCTCAAGAGAAATATCGCCGGCGATTTCGAGGCAAGCGATCTGCGCCCCGCGATCTACAGGCCCTTCGCTCGAGAGTTTCTTTATTTCAATTCGCTACTCACTCATCGTCGTGCGCATTTGAGGGAGATATTTCCCACCGGATCTTTCCAAGAAAACCTTGTAATAAATGCACCGGGACCAGGCAACCGCAAGAAGTTTGGAGCGCTGGCGACGAACTTGATCCCATCGCTCGACTTGGCATTTGAGAAATGCCAATGCTTTCCCCTCTACGACTACGGGAAAGACGGCACCAACCGCCGCGAAAACATCACCGACTGGGCCGTGACCGAATTCCGCAGCCATTACGGCCAGAAATCCATCACCAAGCGCGAAATCTTCCACTACACCTACGCCCTGCTCCACCACCCCGAGTACCGCACCCGCTACGCCGCGAACCTCAAGCGCGAACTGCCGCGGGTCCCCTTCGCGCCCAATTTCGCCGAATACGCCCGCATCGGCGCGGACCTCATGAAGCTGCATCTTGAATACGAGCAGCAGCGCGAATACCCGCTGGAACGCCGCGAAACCGGCAAACTCAATTGGCGCGTTGAGAAGATGTCGCTCTCGAAAGACAAGACTCAACTGAAGTACAACGACTTTTTGACTCTAAGCGGCATTCCGCCCGAGGTCTACGATTACCGTCTCGGCAATCGCAGCGCCCTCGAATGGGTGGTCGATCAGTATCGTGTTTCAACCGACAAGCGCTCGGGCATCGTCAACGACCCCAACCGCCCGGACGACCCCGAGTACATCGTCCGCCTCATCGGCCAGGTTGTGACCGTGAGCCTCGAAACCGTCCGCCTCGTCCGCGAACTCGGGGCGCTTCCGTTGCTGCCCGCGCCCGTCGGTTAGGCGGCGTCTAACGAGTCGAAGTGACTTCGGTGAGCGAGCGAAAGACTCCCTCTCGCGTGGGTTTTGCCGGCTTTTTGCGGGGGTTGAAACCCCCGCCTCCCTCCGTGTTTTTTTTGCGGCTGGCGGCACGGCTTAAGCCATGCCCTGATACTTCTTGCCTCTTTCGGCCGGTTTTGCGCAAGCTGGGAGTAGAGGTCCGGGCCTGAAGGCCTCTCTTGATTGGCGCTGTCTTGCGGGGGTTGAAACCCCCGCCTCCCTCCGTTTTCTTCTGCGGCTGGCGGCACGGCTTAAGCCATGCCCTGATACAAGGCGGGGTCGGGCTTGTGCCTTCCCACCTTAGCCGCAAAAACAGGTGCGCGGCGAAGGTGGGGCACCCATGTTCGCGGGGGATCGGATTGTATTCCGGGGCTGAAGCCCGGGCGGATTTTGGCGGCTTTGTGCGGGGGTTGAAACCCCCGCCTCCCTCCGTTTTAACCCATCCGGCTCCCTTCGCTTTTTTCTGCGGCTGGCGGCGCGGCTGAAGCCGTGCCCTGATTCAAAAACGATTCCCGCCTTCGGCGATGCGCATGGAACGCGCATGGCCGAAGGTGGGGCAGGCGGGGTTCAGGCGCTTCTGGGCATGGGCTTTTCGTGGATCACCATCCAGTTGATGCCGTATTTGTCGCGGAACTGGCCGAAGCGGTGCGCGAAAAACATTTCGGCCATTGGCATGAAGACTTCGCCTGCTTCAGTGAGCGCGGCATAGATGCGCTCGGCCTCCTCGTTGGAGTCGACGGAGAGCGTAAGATAGGCGCTGCGCATGGGCTGGCACTTATCCGCAGGGCCGTCGCTGGCCATCACCACGGTGTCGCCGAGAGTGAAGCGCGCGTGCATCACGCCATCCCGGTTGAGACCTGGCGGCAGATTCTGCGGTCCGCCCGGGCCGCCCATGTCAGCGAATCGTGATACCACCAGCACCTTGGCACCCAGGTGCTTCTCATAGAAGCTCATCGCTTCATCGCAATTGCCAGGAAAGTTGAGATACGTGTTCACCTTCATCGTTTGCGGGTTCCTTTCGGGGATTTGGATTGGGATTGAGACGGAAAGGGGGGAAGAATCGGCTCGGGATCGCGGTCTTTCCAGCGGCGATAGGTTTCGGCGAGCACGGCGGCGCGGTTTTGCTCCATGCGCTCGATCACGGCGCAGGGCGCATCGGTTTCCTGGTGGCGCGCACCCCAGATGAGCAGCTCCAGCATGGCCGGAGCCAGCGCAATGCCTTTTTCGGTGAGCCGGTAATAATGGCTGCGGCCGTCCGCGGCGGCGGGCTCGGCGGTTAGCAGGCCTCCGGCTTCAAGGCGGCGCAGCCGGTCGGCGAGGACGTTGCTGGCGATGCCTTCGCCGGAGTGCTGAAATTCGCGAAAGGTGCGGTAGCCGCGGACCATGATGTCGCGGACCAGGAGCAGCGACCAGCGGTCGCCGAACAGATCGAGCGCCCTGCTGACCGGGCAGCGGGAGCGCGGCTGCGGGCTGGATTTACCGGACACGCAAGAATCGTACCGAGTTCACTTGCAACTTGCAACCTAAGAATGATAGCAATGAATCTGCGCCCGGCGCGCGCTGAAGTGAAGCGGGTGGCGGGTCAATTTGAAAGGTCAAAACCTCAGGGGCTAAAGCCCAGGTTCCTATCGTGGTTTGCGGCACGGCTGAAGCCGTGCCCTGACGCTTCGTGCTCTGCTGAGGCTGTTTTCCGCGGCCTGTGAAGCTCATACCTTTCAAACTGACCTGCGACCGCATGGATGCCGCGCTGGACGCCCATTCCATTTCCGGTGGTGTCTCATGAGCGCTCTTGAAAACTCTCCACGCATTACACCCTTTCTCTGGTTCGATGGGAACGCCGAAGAGGCGGTCGATTTTTACCTGTCGATTTTCAGGAACTCGCGGCGCCTGGGCGAGTTGCGCAATACGGGCGGCGCGCCGGGGCCGAAGGACGGCGTGCTGACCATTTCGTTTGAGCTCGACGGGTTGAATTTCACCGCGCTGAACGGCGGCCCCGCGCATCGATTCACGGAGGCGGTTTCGTTTGTGGTGCGCTGCGATACGCAGGAGGAGGTGGACTACTACTGGGAAAGGCTCACCGCCGGTGGCAGCGAGATTGCATGCGGGTGGATGAAAGACAAGTTCGGCCTGAGCTGGCAGATTGTGCCGGCGCGGCTGCCGGATCTGATCCGGAATCCCAAGGCGATGCAGGCTTTGATGGGGATGAAAAAGATCGACCTTGCGGAGCTGGAGCGGGCGGCGCAGGCATAAAGGACCTGCGAAAGTCCTGAATCCAAGAATCGGGGAGCATCGGCCGGCCCGATGCAGGCTCAGGGCAAACGGTTTGGCCGTCAATCGGACCCCTGGGGTTCCGGGCTGCGGGCCGAGAGCGATCCGGCGGCCAGCACTTGTCAGGGCTTTCCAATGAGCGCGGCAGCCTTGGCGCGAATCTCGGAAAGCTCTCGCGAAGAGACTTTTCCCTTAAGACGCGCCTGGCGCGCCGCATAGTCGAGGCTCTTCACCTGATCGGCCAGAACCACGCTCCGACGCGCGCCGACGATTGTCACCTCAAATGGGTAACCCTTGATCTGCGTGGTCAAGGGACAGCAAAGCAAGAGTCCGGCCGCGCGGTTGTAGCTCTGCGGACTGAGCACGACCGCCGGCCGATGTCCCGCCTGCTCGTGACCGGACTGGGGGTCGAAGTTGAGCCACACGATGTCGCCGGCCTCGGGGACATAGCCGGCCATCAGAGCAGCTCTCGACCAGCCCGTGGCCCGAACGAGATCTCCCCATGCCGGTTGGCTGGCGTTATTCCGGCCACGAGCCGGTCCATGTCGGTTTCCGGCCGATCCAGGGGCTCGATGACGATTCTGCCTTCCTCTTCGCGGATATCGACCGCGTCATCCAGCGCCAGCCGCGCCGATTCCATGATCGCTGCGGGAATCCGCACCGACGCGCTGTTGCCCCACTTTTTGACCATTACTTTCATATGCGGTTCGCTGCCCAGTCATTAGATTAGCGTTTTCCATTGCGATGGCGCAACATTGTATCTACAGCCGACCGCGGGAGGGCTGCGATGCGGCGACTGTCCTGTTATCCTGATGGGTTTACCCCAGGGTGAGGAGGGGGCCATGCCGGAGCACAGAGCACGCAAGCATCATCAGGACCGGGTGGCGGAAACGCTGCGGCTGGAGATCGGCGCCATGATCGAGGGCGAGCTCTCGGACCCGCGCATCGATTTCTGTTACGTGACCGAGGTGGCGCTGAATCCGGGCGGCCGGTCGGCGCGGGTTTACGTGGCCGTGGACAACGCGGTGAAAGACATCGCGCTGGCCGAGGAGAACACCATCGCCGGGCTGGAAGCGGCCAAGGGCTATATCCGCTACGAGCTGAAGGAGCGCATGGGGGTGCGCCACGTGCCCGACCTGAGCTTTCTGGCCGATCGCTCGGGGCGTTTCCAGGCGAGGATCGAGGAGTTGATGGGGCGGTCGCGCAAGAACGCCGGGGCGGGGAAACACGCCGCGGCCGGCACGCGGCCGAAGACCTCCGCCGCGAAGGCGCCTTCCTCGGAGAACGAAGCACCGCTCGCATAGACGAATGATTCCTCCCCCACCCAACCCGCAGGCGCAGGCATCGGCATTGCCGCGCGCGGAGGAGTCCGCGAGCAACCCTGCCGATCCGGCGGCGGCGATTCTCGAGGTGCTGCGCCGGGGCGAGCGCTTCCTGGTCTGCTCGCACACGCGCCCCGACGGCGATGCGGTGGGCAGCATGCTGGCCTTGGGCAGCCTGCTCGAAGAGATGGGCAAGCGCGCCGACCTGGTGACGGCCGACCGGATTCCGGCCGTCTATCGCCGCCTGCCGGGAGCCGACGGGATACGCTCGGCGCTGCGCGTCCACGGGCCTTACGATGCGGCCATACTGCTGGAATGCGACAGCCTGGAGCGCACCCGGCTGAGGGGCCTGGAAGAGTTTTTTCTGATCAATATCGATCACCACATCAGCGGCCGCCCGTACGCGCACCTGAACTGGATCGACCGCGGCGCAGCCAGCGTGGGAGAGCTGGTTTACCGGCTGGCCAAGGCTGCGGGGGTGAGCGTAACGCCGGCGATGGCAGCGTGCCTCTACACCACGGTGCTTACCGATACGGGCAGCTTTACGTACGGCGCGCTCAACGCTTCTACCTTTGCGCTGGCCCGCGAGCTGGTGCTGGCCGGGGCCGATCCCATCGCGCTGGCGCAGGAGATTTATTTTTCCGCGCCCGCCTCGAAGATCCTGTTGCTGGGCGCAGCGCTCAGCCACCTGGAGCGCGACGGCCGCCTGGCCTGGCTGTGGATCACGCACCAGGATATGGAGCGCACCCGCGCCGCAGAGGAGGACTGCGAGGGCATTGTGAATTTCGCACTGAGCATCGCGGGGGTTGAGGCCGCGGTGTTTTTGCGCGAGCTGCCGGAGGGGAGCATCCGCCTGAGCCTGCGCAGCAAGGGCGGGATCAACGTGGCGGCGATCGCCGAGAAGCTGGGCGGCGGAGGGCACGAAAACGCGTCCGGCTGCACGCTGGACGGACCGCTGGAGCGCGCGCTCGGCGAGATTCTGGAAGAACTGCGGCGCGCCGTGACGCACGCCGCGGAAGACGCAGGAGCCCGCTGTTAGCGCAGTCGGCTTTTGTGCGTTTGGGCACCTCCAAAAGGCTATCCTTCGGTATGCGCAACGCAAATCTAGAAATCAAAATAAAAACCCGATGAAGAACCGAAGATTTACCCCCAATTTAGGGAATCACTTCAGGCCGCTTTCTCTTTCGCTTTCGTGTCCAGAAGAGAAACCAGTTCTTCCATAGACCAGACGTGATGCGCGATCCCTGCTTCCATCGCAGGCGTCACCCGCAGCGTCATATGAGCTCTCACGAGGTTGTAATACATGAAGTGAAGCGCCACAGCGTGGCCGTGGTCTTCGATCTTCTTTGAGAAGCCGTTTGTCAGGCGAGTGAAGCGGCGCATTTGCATTCTCATGGCCAGGTTCTGGCGCTCGACATAGGACGTGGTCACGTGTTCGTAGTCGGGGCTTTCAATGACTGTCTTCATATCGCAGCCGATGCACTTTGCCGGGCTGTAGCGCGTCTCAGGCTCTCCCGACGCTCCATAGATTTCGTGCATCTGCGCGTAGTCCACGTCTTTGCCAGACGCCATTTCAATCGCAGCCG
The DNA here is from genome assembly GCA_963770555.1 of uncultured Acidobacteriaceae bacterium. Lineage (GTDB taxonomy): Bacteria > Acidobacteriota > Terriglobia > Terriglobales > Acidobacteriaceae > Telmatobacter. The sequence goes on along the minus strand of CAVYQC010000003.1, from coordinate 1,026,893 downwards.
GGCAGGGCTTGTGAGCGTCGGCAGTGATCTGCGGACGGCCAACAACCCGCTCACGAATATCGAACGCGAAATCGGTCGCCCGTCCCGTATCGCGGCCACCAACTGGATATGAAATACAGAGCCTGGTTTCGGCGTCGATGGCCGTCCAGGTCCACGCGTCGCACCATCCTGCCGCTTTCTGCTCCGATGTAGTGTTCTTCTGCTTCGCCCCAGCAAGCTGCCAAATCTCATCGCATTGAATCCGGCGCGCCTTTAGGCCGCGAACGTGGCGATGGTGATATGCGGCACATGCGCAGCCTATTTCCTCTTGCAGTTTTAGAACCGTGTGCTTTGCCGCGCCCGTCATGCGAACGATAGAGTTGATGCTGCTCCCTTCTAATAGAGCCGAAACAACTTGTACACGTTTTTCGGTGCTTAAGCGGTTCCTAAGGGATAACCTGAAAAAAATAATACAATATTATTTGCGTAAAAGCAAATAGTATTTGACTTTCATTTCCAATCGCTATATGGTGTGAATGTGCTTTTTAGGCTGCCCAATATCGGCGAAAAGGAAAAGGAGGTTATTGAGAGGATAGAAGCCGTTCGACAGAAATTACGGCACAATCTTGCTCGACCTCGTAGATGGACAGGGCAGCTGCGCCGCAACACTCTTGCTCGTGCGATCCGAGGATCAAACAGCATTGAGGGATTCAATGTTACTGCTGAGGATGCAATAGCCGCCGCTGAAGGAGAAGAGCCTTTAGATGCTGACCGTGAAGCGTGGCTTGCTGTGACTGGTTATCGCACCGCCTTAACATTCGTGCTCCAACTCGCGAAAGACAAGAGTTTTGTTTATAACGAAGGATTCATCAGAAGCATGCATTTCATGATGCTTCAGCATGACTTGTCTAAGAACCCCGGAAATTGGCGACCAGGGACAATTTACGTTCGCGATGAAACCAGCGGAGAAGTCGTTTATGAGGGGCCAGATGCTGAGACGGTGCCTGGGCTAATTGAGGAGCTTATCGAATCACTAAACTGCGAAGACGAGTGCCCACACGCCTTAATCAATGGGGCGATGGCGCATCTAAATCTGGTCATGATCCATCCATTTTCAGACGGGAACGGACGCATGGCGCGGTGCCTGCAAACACTGGTCCTCGCCCGTGAAGGAATATTAGAGTCTGAATTTTCTTCGATTGAAGAATACCTTGGCCGGAACACGCAGGGTTATTACGATGTTTTAGCCAAGACCGGCGAAGGCAAATGGCGCCCTCAAAATAGCACGAGGGAATGGATTCAATTCAATCTAACTGCCCATTTTCGACAGGCGATGACTTTGCTTGATCGAATGAAGGTAATGGATTTGTTATGGGAGGAAATTGGCAACATTATTAAGGACATGAGTTTACCCGAGCGTCTTCTCTTTGCTGTAACCGATGCGGCAATTGGGTACCGAGTACGTAGCGCGAGCTATCGCAACCTTGCCGAAGTCAACAATACAGTTGCAAGTCGCGACTTGAAAAACGCCGTTGATGCTAAGTTGCTTGTGCCCGTAGGAGAGCGTCGTGGGCGCATCTATGTAGGGTCAAATCAAATAAAAGCGATTTTCGACAGACTTAGACGCCAATATTTAAGGCGAATACCAGACCCGTTTCTTCCAGGGCCAGAACAATTGGAATTGGCTATTCCTTCGTCGCCTCTCTAACGACCCGCGCGGCGGCCTGGTTTAAATCCTCGCGCGGCGCTCTCTTCCTTGCTGGCTTCGACTTTGTAGCGGGTTTTTCTTTTTCGCAGTTTTCTTCATGCGGCAATCATCGCACCGCCAGCCACACCGCGCTGGTTTGTGGAAATTCAAACTGCAGCATTACCTCCGCCCTTGAGATTCGGCGGCGATCTGATAGCCTTGAACCGGTCTCATAAACCATCCGCCTCGACTTGCGGAAAGCATGAGCCCCGCCTTGGGAGCGGGCTTCATCGTCGACGACGGAGGCGCACAGACATCGATGAGACCGGCTGTTGTCCGCGCCGCACCCGGCGTTGTTCCTGAAGAGCCGGATCGAGGCGCCGGGTTGAGAACAGCCTGGCGCCCTCCCGCTGGAGACCTGCTGCACATGGAAACTGCATTCGAACCTGCCCCGGAGCCGCCGCAAGACCGGAAAACACGGCTGCCGCGCTGGGCTACCGTATCCGAGGTATCGGTATTTCTGGCCTTCACCATCTTCTTTCTTCTCTACGGACTTACTCCGATTCTGGGAGGCGACGCCCTGGGACTGGTAGGCGCCGACGAGCCGCGCTACGCCCAGATTGCCCACGAGATGCTGGACCGGTTCGACTCCGCGCACACGGTGAAAGAGCGCCTGAGCGCCTGCGTCACGCCGTATCTCTACGGCCGGCCGTGGCTGGAGAAGCCGGCGCTCTACTACTGGCGCGCCATGTTTCTGTTTCAGGACTTCGGCGTTCACGACTGGAGCGCGCGCCTGCCCTCGACTACGTTCGCGTTCGTGATGATCGGCCTGATCTACCTGCACATGCGACGATTCCGGCCCGGCGGCCACCTGGATGCGGCGCTGATCACGGTGGCCTGCGCGGGCATTATCGGCTTTGCGCGCGGGGCCTCCACCGATATGCAGATGGCGGCGCCGCTGGCCATCGGGCTGCTGGGCTGGTATGCGTGGTACGAAACCGGCTCAAAATTCTGGCTCTACGACATTTATTTCTTTACCGGGCTGGCCACGCTGGCCAAGGGGCCGGTGGCGCCGTTGCTGGCCGCGCTCATCATCTTCGCTTTCGCTTTTCTGCGCCGCGAGTGGCACATCCTGCTGCGCTCGCTGTGGTGGCCGGGCATCGCGCTCTACTTCGCCATGGTCCTGCCCTGGTTCATCGCCGTACAGCACCAGAACCCCACGTTTTTCAGGGAATTTTTCCTGGAACACAACCTGGAACGCTTTGCCACCGATCGTTACCAGCACGAGCAGCCCTTCTGGTACTACATCGTGGTGGTGATTCTGGCCATCATGCCCTGGACGGTGGTGGCGGTGCGCGCGCTGGCCGACGGCATCCTGACCTCGGTGGCCGAGTGGCGGCTGCGCCGCGCCAGCGACGCCAAGCCGAATCGGAAAATCAACCGGCCCGGCGACGCCTTTCCGGAGTTCCTGGTCCTTTGGGCGCTGATTCCCATCGTCTTTTTCTCCTTCTCACAATCCAAGCTCCCCGGCTACGTTTTGCCCGCCATTCCTCCCATCGCCATCCTCACCGGAGACTTTTTGTTCCGCCGCCGGGGTCCGGGGCTGAACCGCTGGATTCTGGCGGGCCACGCCACGCTGTGCGGCGTGCTGACCATGGCGGCGCTGCTGCTGCCCTGGTTTGTGGCGCACGGCGCGCAGATACCACCGGCGCGCGCCGCCGCGGCCGCAATCCTGGCCGCGGTGGGCGCGGCGCTGCTGATTCTGGTGGTGACCAACGGCTTTGGCGTGGCGCGCCTGCGCGTGGCCACATGCAGCGTGCTGGTGGTGCTGATGGTCTTTCTTTACGGCGTGGGTCCGTTCTTCGGCATTCCGCAAATTGGCTCGACCAAACGCGTGATTCGCCTGCTCGACCGCTCGTACTCGGCCCGTCCGCTGGCCGAGCGGCTGGCGGAATTCGTGCCCCCGGACGGAATTGTGGCGGTGTTTCGGGTGCGGCGCGACACCGAATATGGGCTCTCGTTCTACCGCAACCGCGAGGTGGTGAACTACGAAGAGAGCGGCGTACCCGACGAGCAGCACTTGCTGGTTGTGCGCGTCTCCGGGCGCCATGGCGCCGATCTCCACACCACGGACGCGCTGGCGGAGTATCTGGAGGGCCGGCATTACGAGCTGCTCTTCGACTGGCCGGAGCAGGGCCTGGAAGTGTTCCTGGTGGGAGCGCGATAACTCGCGCTTCAAGTTGCACTTGGGCTCGCACTCGTGGCAAAGTGACGCAAGGGCGTTTTTTGGGGCGTTGGGGGAAACTGCGCGATTTCGCCCGGATTGCCGCAGGGGAGCCGCTTCCCAGAAGACCGCGCCGGCCTGAATCGGACGGCTTGGCCGGCGGAATGTTGTGACACGCGGGCGAGGAGAGCCGGGGTGGGCTTTTCCTTCGAGCGCGGCCGCGCATCGACTGCTGCGGCTGTGCGGCGAAAACGTCCCGCGCGCAAGGGGAGAAACATGGCATTGGGCGCTTCCATCGAGATTCTCGACCTGCGGCACTTCGCGGCCACGCTGCTGCGCCCGGTGCTGGATGCCGAAGGCGAGCTGTGGAAGCAGCGCCTGCACTGGGACTACCGCACTTCGGCGCGCCTGCTGATGCAGTATCTCGACAACCACATGCTGCCCGGCTACGCGGCGCTTGAAGCCGAACAGGTGACCGGCTACGTCTTCTGCGTCTACGAGGAGACCAAAGCGGTGATCGGCGACGTGTTCGCCTTGCCCGGCGCTCAACAAAATGGCGACTCGGCGCACGCGGTGGAAGAGACGCTGCTGCGCCATCTTCTGGAGCTGCTGCTCAACTCGCCGCAGGTGGACCGCGTGGAATCGCAACTGCTGCTGCACCCCTCGGGATTGCACGCCGCTACGTTCCGGGCGGCGGGATTCGAGATCTACCGCCGCCTGTTCATGGTGCAGACGCTCCAAGACCTGTGGAAGCCGCCGCACGTGAACCTGCCCGGCGGCCTGGAACTGCGCGCCTGGAGCGACGAGGACCTGGCGCCGGCCGCGCGCCTGATTGCCGCGGCCTACTCCGGCCATCCCGACAGCCTGATCAACGACCAATACCGCTCGGTGCAGGGCTCGATGCGCTTCCTCAACAACATCGTGCGCTACTCCGGTTGCGGCACGTTTTCGCCGCAGGTGTCGCACGTGGTGATGGAGCGCACCAGCCGCGAGCTGGTGGGGCTGATCCTGGGCTCGCGGGTAAGCCCGCAGAGCGGCCACATCACGCAGGTCTGCGTGCATCCGCAATACCGCCGGCGCGGCCTGGCCCGCATGCTGCTTTCGCTCTCCGCCTACTGGTTCATGCGCCAGGGGGCTACGGAGATTTCGCTGACGGTGACGGAAGCCAACACCGACGCCATCGATCTTTATCTGGCCGAGGGCTACGTTTGCGCGCACACCTTCGACGCGGCGGTGTGGCAGCGGCCGGGAATTGGGTGAGAATGGCTGTCGAAATCATGGTTTGGCTGCTTACGGTTGAGATGGATGTCAGCGGTCTCCCGCCCTTTGTGCAAAGAACGCACAAAGGATGGGGCACCCAAAGTTCCGATGACACTTGAATCGCCGACGCTCCAAACGGCTTGATAGGAAGCGCTATCGCGCGATGAGAAACATCACCCAGCTGAGCACGATGGCCGAGCCCGCGAAGAGCACGAAGCAGTAGATTCCGTAGCGCACCATGCGGCGCGGCGTCTCGCGCTGGGTGATGCCGAAGACGGTGGAGGCGAAGAGCGCAAACAGGAGCACCGCCGTAAAATGGGAGGGCCGCAGCAGCACTAAGGCATTTCTCCTTCAGATATAGCTCTTGTTGGTTCGTGCAAGGTGGCAATTTCTTGAGAAAATTGCCACTTCGCGGCATCGGTTTCGGGACACAGCAGAAGGAGAAATGCTTTAGGACTTCCTCCCGGTGCGCAGATTGTGGGCGTCCACGGCGGCGATGACGTTGAGCAGGCCGGCAACGACGATGAACTTGGTGCCGTAGTCGGCGGTGGTGAACTGCACCGGATCGCCGCCCAGGCCCAGCGAGCGGCTGACGAAGAACATCAGCCCGTTGCCCAGGTCGCCCACCAGGCCGAGCAGGTCGAGGATGTCCTGGGCGCCGGTGTAGAGCTTGCCGTCCATGGCCAAGCCGAGCGCGAACAGGGCGATGATGGAGATGGCGAGCAGTGCGCCGCGTCCCCACTTGCGCTGCAGAAAATGGCCCGCTCCGGGCACCAGCCATCCGGCAATGAGTGGAAGATAAACGAATCCTTGCTGCTGAGATTGCCTTGCGGCGGCGGCCTTGTTTGGAACCGTTCCCATTCCTTTTTGACTATACAGTACCGGGCCCGGCGCTTGTCTCCGCGCGGACCCGGTTTTTTGAGGCGTCCCGTTTCAGTTGCCGGTGGGAATGATGCCGGCGTTTTCGACCATCAGGATCACGGTGCGCTGCGGGGCGCGGGTGCGATGCACCACGGTGCGCGGAACCACGAAGCCCTGGCCAGGCGCAAGCTCGACGACCCGGTCCTCGAGGTCGATCAGCAGCGTTCCCTCGACGACAAAGAAGAACTCGTCGTCGTCATCGTGCTTGTGCCAGTGGTACTCGCCTTCGACGACGCCTACGCGGACGACCGAGCCGTTGACCTTGCAGAGCGTCTGGTTGAACCATTTGTACTGGCAGGCGGCAGCGAGGGCTTTGACGTCGACGACCTCGAGCGGGCCGTGCAGGAGATTGAGACGCGTTTCGTAAGGGTAGGCGGCGGTGGATTCGGGCATGATGCGGTTCCTCGTCCCCTGGGTTGATTCGAAATGCGAACGGAGCGAAGAGCCTGCGACATTTTAGGAAATACTGCGTCCCAGCCGAATTCGCGCAAGGTCGCCGCTCGCTCCACCTCAACGACGAAGACCTGAAGGTGGGGACCCCGGTTCCGTTGGCTACGTCGATTCGCGGACAGTGGCTTCGACTACTCCATGTCCTAAAATGCTAGAGCGCAGGCAAGGAAAATCCCAGGATCACGAATCCGCATCTTGCGACTTCATCGCTTCAGCACATTTTAAAGCCTTCGCTGCACCGAAATATAGTGTGCACTCGCAGTTATCCGCAAAAAGCGGTGAGGAGTGTGCTCTCTCTGTTGGCAGTGCAAGCTCACGAAGTAGCCGTCTGACTTCCAGATCGTGTTGCTGCGCCGGGTCCCTTCACTTCGCCTCAGTGGCGGCGGCAGAATGTGCCACGAGGACGTGTTCCGGTTCACAAATCGGCGCTTCCCGGCGCGGCCAGATTCGCGGAGTCAAGATCGAGCACCAGCACCCAGTCGTTTCCGTCTGGCGGAGTAAAAGTCTCCGTACCGCTATTGGAAAAGGTGCTCAGGTCCGTTGCCGTCCCGGTCTGTGGATTGAACCACCAGGCGTGAACCGTTCCCGAGAAGTGCCCCATGGCAACGTGCGGGTCTTGCGCGTTGCCGACCGGATCGTAGACGATGCAGGTCTGGCCGTCCGACGTACAACTGGCCACGGAGATCGAGGTTCCCGATCCGTAGCCCCCGGTCAACACCGCATTGCTCGTATCCGGCGCCATCTTCCAGAACTCGCGCGACCGCATCAGCGCGCCCATGTACTGCTGCGTAAGCGAGCCGTTCGATGTCAGTTCAGTCTGCCAGGAAAGGGAATTGTCGCAGGACGATACGCCCGACGTTGAATTGAAGCACCAGATCGGATTGTTGCCGAAGATTCTACCCAGCGTGCATCCGGAGAGAACTTCCCAATAGGCTTCCTCCCTAAGCTGCAGCTCGGTCATGGAGTGCTCGCCCTCGTACCAGTCTTCACCTGCCAGCTGGGGCATATTCGGAGAAGCCGTAATATAGGACGAATAGTTCCTGGAGCATCCCGCCTGCATTCCGGAGTAGGGGTCGTAGACCCAGTTGAGCGTGAGCCAGGCCGGTGGAAAGCCTGCGGCAGTATATGCCCCGCTCACCGGACTTCCCCAGGCATCCAAACTCGACCAGCCCCCGTTCGGAGCAGCGCTTCCGCTTTCGTAGAAGCGCGCGGCCTCAAAAGTGATCAGGTGCACGGAATCGGCTGACCTGATCCCCGTTGCCAGCTGATTCAGCTTCTCGTAAAGCGCGGTATCGGTGGGGTCGGCATCTCCACCGAGGATCCACACAATATTCGGATAGTTCCGATAACGGCTGCCAATCCAGACTCCATAGGCATTGACGACCGCATCGCTGCTGCCGAGATAGCTGCCCCGGTAGCCATCGGCGTTGCTGAGACCCGCAAATCCAGGGTCGAGTCCAACGGCGATGCCGTAAGAGGCCGCCAACTGCAGGATGGAATCGACATGCGTCCAATAGTTCGCATCCTCGTTGGTGAAATCGCTGCCTGAGAAGGGCGCGTACCCGTAATAATCGTCCGGCGCATTGCTCTGGTAGACGTTATCCGCCGCCACAGCCCAGACCAAATTGAAGCCTTGCGACGCGCGCGTCGAGAGGTAGGTATCGGCATCGGCATTGTCGAGCTGCGTGGCCAGAGACCAGCCGTCTTCTCCCGTGATGTATACCGGCGTATTGGTGAATGAGTTGACAAGGTAAGTTTTGGTCGGGTCGAGGGTCATGAACTGATCCGATGAATTCACTCCCGTGCCGGAGAGAGTGATCGTCTGCGGGCTGCCACTGGCGCTGTCGGTGATGGTGACTGCCGCGGATTCAGTTTCAGTGGAGGTGGGGAAAAATGTGACGCCGATGGTGCATTTATTCCCAGCCGTGACCGAACTGCCGCAATTGTTGCTCTCTGCGAAGTCGCCGGCATTCGTGCCACCGATGACGAGGCTGGTAATGTTCAAGGTTCCGCTACCGTTGTTCGTCAGGGTGACGGTCTGGGCGGCGCTGGTCACAAGGAAAGGTTGACTGGGGAAGGTCAGGCTGGTGGCTGAAAGACTCACGCTGCCGCTACTGCTGCCTGTGACGGTGAAGTCCAGCACATTCGAAGCGCCACCGCCGGGCGCGGGGTTGGTGACGACTACCGGAAAGCTGCCCGCAGCGGACTGGTCGTTCGCGGTGAGAGAAATGGTCAACTTGGCAGAGCTGACAAAGGTGGCCGCGTGCGACACGTTGTTGTACGTCACCGTCGAAGTGGAAAGGAAGTTGGTCCCGTTGATCGTCAACATTTGAGCGGCGGCGCCGGCTATGGCCGAAGCGGGTGACAAACTGGTGATGGTCGGCACAGGATTCGTCGCCGTTACGGTGAAGTCGACCGCGTTGGACGATCCACCGCCCGGCGCGGGGTTGGTGACGACTACCGGAAAGCTGCCCGCAGCGGACTGGTCGTTCGCGGTGAGAGAAATGGTCAACTTGGCAGAGCTGACAAAGGTGGCCGCGTGCGACACGTTGTTAAATGTCACCGTCGAGGCCGAAAGGAAGCTGGTCCCGTTGATGGTCAACGTTTGAGCGGCGGCGCCGGCTATGGCCGAAGCGGGTGACAAACTGGTGATGGAGGGCACCGGATTGTTCTCTTGCAGGGACGACATGGACGCGCTTCCGCCGCAGCCAGCTACCGCCAGATTTAAGAGAATTACGGCGAAGGCCAAAAGAGCCAGATAGACCGACCTACAGCATTCTCGATTCACATGCTGCCGCTCGGAGATGGCGCAAGGCCGGCAGTTCCAGAGGAAAAGACTGCGCGGACTCCAGGTTGTTTTAAATAGCAGAATCGAAAATGCTGTAGCTTCGCTCTTAAGAGCCCTTTGCGCGGGCATGAGGTCGTCCTTCCACAACATTTCGATACGGTTGTGCCCTAATAGAAAAGGTATTTGCGCCAGCGGTCGTCACTGCGGCCCAGCATGCGCATGATCTGGCGGCTGGTGTGGAGCGAGAAAGGGCGCGGCTCGCGCAGCAGGATCATGTCGTCGATTTCGTGCAACATGCGGTTGCCTTTGTGCCGGTTGCAGGCGTGGCAGCAGGCTACCAGGTTCTCCCACGTGGAGCTGCCGCCGCGGGAGCGGGGAACCACGTGGTCCAGGGTGAGCTCGCTGGGGGGCAGCGCCTCGCCGCAGTACTGGCAGGTGTTGCGGTCGCGGAGCAGGATGTTTTTGCGGGACAGCGCACGGGTCTGGTGTGGAATTCTGCGGTACTCAAGCAGGCGGATGACCGAGGGCATGGCGATGCGGCTGCGCTGCGCGTGCAGAGTGAGCCCATGTTCTTCCTCGGTGCGCGCAATGCCTTTGAGCACCAGCACCAGGGCGCGGCGCGCGCCGCAGATGTTGATGGGCTCATAGGAGGCGTTCAGCACCAGCACCGGCATCTGCAGCATGTGAACCGGCTGCAGGGCATGCGTTCCGGAGGCGTGATCGGCGGCCAGCGCCACGGCTTTCGAAATCGCTTTCTGCTTGCGGGCATGAATCATGGCTTTTCCCAGCGACATCTCTTTTCCCCTTGTTAAAAAGATGGTTGCCCTTCGGATGAAAACCGATCGGATGAAACCGCTTGCGATGAAGATTCGTCTTCCGCCTCGCCGGCGGGGTGGAAAGAAGCGGGGCCGGAACGGCGCGCCCTGGCCAGCGTGGCTACCCAAACGGACGCAGCGCCGGCCTCGATCAAGGCTCGCGCGGCGGCGCGCGCGGTGGCCCCGGTGGTCATAATGTCGTCGATGAGGAGAACGTCCCGGTCCTTCACCGCGGCCGGATCGCCGGCCTTAAACGCGCCGCGCAGATTCATGCGCCGCTCCCACGGAGTGAGCCCGGCCTGGCTTTCCGTGGCGCGCAGGCGCACCAGAACGCCCGGAGCCAATGTGAGCCGCCATGCAGGATGGCTCTTTTGAAGCAACTTGAGCGCCTCGCCGGCCAGCATGCGCGCCTGGTTGAATCCGCGCTGGGCGAGCTTGGCGCGGTGCAGCGGCACCGGCACCACCAGCATGGCGCCGGGCGCCTGGTCCGCAAGCTGCGCGATGGCGCGGGCCAGCATGCGGCCCAAGCCGCGGGCCGCCGGATGCAGGCGGTCATACTTGAGGGCGTGAATCGCGTCTTTCATGCGTCCCTGGTAATCTCCGTACGCCACCGCGCGCACAAAAGAAGGCGGCGTAAGACGGCAGGAACGGCATAGATCCGGGTTTGCGCATGCGTCGAGGGAGCCGCTCAAGGAGTCGCCGCAGCGCGCACAGGCGCCGGGGCTCAGGGCCGGAAAGCCGGTCCAGCAGGGGTTACAGATGGGCACGGAAGAAAGCTGCGGCAGGGGCGAGCCGCAAAGAGCGCAGGAAGAGGGAAGGAGGGCACAACTCAAGGCATCCACAGGACTTCGCAGCACGCGAACTACGGCGCGCCAGCGCGTAGTCGGCGACGGCGGAACGTCGAGCGTCAGTGAACCGGAGTCCCTGCGGAAGACGCACCTCGATTCGGGCTACCCAAAGGATGCTGCCCTTTGCGCCAGTATACCGCAACCCCGATTCGAGCTTCCAGACGGGGGATGATGAGATCGATTCCCGGCTGGCCGGCTTTGCGAGACCGAGTCTCTGACCTTTGGTCTTGTGTGTTGCGATTGAACTTCGTGGTATCCCAGGTCCCAAAATCGGGACCTGGGGCACCCCGGATTGGCACAACCCTAGGCGGTTAGAGACCTAGCCGGCGCGGGCGGATTCGAAGACGCCGACGAATTCACGGTAGCGGGCGGCGATCTGGGCCACGGCCTGGTCGCGCGTGGACTTGCCGCTGCGCCAGGAGACGAGCGGATTCCAGAAATCGGTGCGGCCCACGGCGAAGCCGATGAATCCCGGAACAGAAGCCGCGATGGTGAGCCACTCACGCACCTTCTCGTCGTTCTCGCCGCGTCCCAGCACGATGCAGCTCACCTTGTCGCGCCCGTCGCGCCGGGCCGCGGCCACCATTCTTTCGCAATCGAGGCGCAGATCGAGTCCCTCGATCTTCCAAACGTCCGGCTCCACGCCTCTGTCCTGAAGCTCACGGACGGCCTCGACCATCATCTTGGGACGAATTTCGAGATCGTAGGCTTTAGGGTCGCCATGCACCTTTTCGAGCTGCTCTTTCTCCGCCGGCACGAGGAGCTCGAACATGAACAGGCTGCGGTTGGCGGCGTGCAGATAGTCGGACAACTTCCTGAGCCGCGAGGCCTGATGGAAGTTCAAGCCGTCGTCGCCTTCGGGGTTATAGCGCACCAGCACCTTGCAGAAAGTGGGATGAAAGGCTTCAATGTGGGCGGCGAAGTCGTCACCGTATTCGAAGTCGAACTCCTCCTGGCCGCTCTTCTCCACCGGGCAGGCGATCTGATAGCCGTTGGCGGCGGCATCGCGCAGAATGGCGGCTCCGAACTGCTCGTCGACCAGCAGGCCGGCGGCTTGCTTGGGCACGCCGGCGGCAACGGCGGCCTTGAAGCCGTCGTAGATTACCTGCTTGGCAGCGGCAATCTGCCCGGTCTGCTCCGGATTCAGCTCGCCATGCCAGCCGAACATTCCGGTTTCAAACGAGCCGCGATGGTCGAAAGGCAGGATGTAAAGCGGACGGTCGAACCCGCGTGGAGCCATTAATACTCCTTGGATTTGCGATAGCGGCGAATCAGGTTGTTGGTGGAGCTGTCGTGCTGGAGCGCCGGCTCAGCTTTGCCTTCGAGCTCGGGAACGATGCGCTGGGCGAGGGCCTTGCCAAGCTCCACGCCCCACTGGTCGAAGGAGTTGACCTGCCAGATGGTTCCCTGGGTGAAGACGCAGTGTTCGTAAAGCGCGACCAGCTTGCCCAGCGCCGCGGGCGTGAGCTCATCGGCGAGGATGGTGTTGGAGGGACGATTGCCTTCAAAGACGCGATGGGGCACCAGCCAGTCCGGGGTGCCTTCGCTCTTGACCTGCTCGGGAGTTTTGCCGAAGGCCAGCGCCTCAGTTTGCGCGAAGACATTGGCGAGCAGAATGTCGTGATGGCGGCCGAGCGGATTGAGGGTGCGGTAAAAGGCGATAAAGTCGCAGGGAATCAGCCGCGTGCCCTGGTGAATCAACTGGTAGAAGGAGTGCTGTCCGTTGGTGCCGGGCTCGCCCCAGTAGACGGGTCCGGTGGAGTAATCCACCTGCTGGCCGTCCAGCGTGACGTGCTTGCCGTTGCTCTCCATGGTCAACTGCTGCAGGTACGCGGGAAAGCGCTTGAGGTACTGCTCGTAGGGCAGGATGGCGACGGTTTGCGCGTTGAAGAAGTTGGTGTACCAGACGGTGAGCAGGCCCAGCAGCACGGGCAGGTTGCGCTCCAAGGGCGCGGTGCGGAAGTGCTCGTCGATCTGGTGAAAGCCGTCGAGCATGGCAAGGAAGTTTTCAGGCCCGACGGCCAGCATGGTGGAGAGGCCGATGGCTGAATCCATGGAATAGCGCCCGCCCACCCAGTCCCAGAAGCCGAACATATTGGCGGTGTCGATGCCGAACTTGGCCACTTCCGCGGCATTGGTGGAGACGGCTACAAAATGTCTGGCGATGGCCTTCTCATTCGCGCCGGCGCCTTTCAGGAACCAGGCGCGCGCCGACTGGGCATTGGTCATGGTCTCAAGCGTGGTGAAGGTCTTGGAGGAGACCAGGAAGAGCGTCTCGGCGGGATCGAGACCCTGGACGGCTTCAGCGAAGTCAGTGCCGTCGACGTTGGAGACGAAGCGGAAGGTCATGGCCCGGTCGCTATAGTGCTTCAGCGCTTCGTAGGCCATCACCGGCCCCAGGTCGGAGCCGCCGATGCCGATGTTCACCACGTTGCGGATGCGCTTGCCGGAGTAGCCTTTCCACTCCCCGCCGCGGATACGGTTGGCGAAGGCAGTCATGCGGTCGAGCACTTCGTGCACCTGGGGCACCACGTTTTCGCCGTCCACCAGAATGGACGCGCCCGCGGGCGCGCGCAGCGCCACGTGAAGCACCGCGCGCTTCTCAGTGATATTGATCTTGTCGCCGCGAAACATGGCTTCAATGCGCTGGTGCAGGCCGGATTCGACGGCCAGTTCGATGAGCAACCGGAGGGTTTCATCGGTGACGCGGTTCTTCGAATAATCCAGGAACAGGCCGGCGGCTTCGGCTGTCATGCGCTGGCCGCGCGTCGAATCGTTGGCGAAGAGAGTGCGCAGGTGCGTGTCGTGAATGGCCGCGAAATGAGCCTCGAGCGCCTTCCACGCCTTGCGCCCGGTAAGCGGTTGAATCCCCTCAATTACTGGTGTCGACATAATCAGTCTCTCCCTTTGCGAATTCGCCGAACCTTCGAGGTGCGGGCCGGGCAACACTTATGAGATTCAAAAACCGGCCGTCTGGTTCCTCACCTGTGCTGAAATGTTATTCCATCTGGCTGGGCGGTTGATGAATGCCGGGTATACGGCCCGAGAATCTGCTCCCGTTTCAGCGCAGGCGGGCCTTCAAGGATCGGGTCAGGCCTCTGTAGCGTGGTCTTTGGCGAGAAGACGCGAAAGACGGTCGAGAAAATCGGCTTGGGCCGAGAGGATGCGGGTGCGGGCTTCAGGAATCGCAAACCAGGCTCCGCGATCGACTTCGGGAATCCGGATCAGGCGGCCCGAATGCGGGGGCCACTCGACTTCGCACTCGTTGCTCACGAGGCGGGCGGGGTCGACGTCTCCTTCGACACCGCTCTCGATGGCCCAGGCGGAGACGAGCTTGCCGCTGGGCTGGCGGATGACGCCGAGGTCGAGGAAGTCGCCGCTTACGGCAAAGCCGGTTTCTTCCTGGAATTCGCGGATCGCGGCGGCGAGCGGCTCTTCGCCTTCCAGGAACTCTCCTTTGGGGATGGACCACGCGCCGAGGTCCTTGCTGGCCCAGAAAGGACCGCCGGGGTGAACCAGAAAAACCTCGAGGCCGCTCCGGCGACGGCGATAAACCAGCAAGCCTGCGCTCTGTTTGGGCACGGATTCATCGTATCGCGAAGGCGGCGGTACGGCGGCGGGTTCCGGCGGGCGGAATTTCGGGCTCTGCGGCCGGGCGGCCTGCTACCGCGCACGGGATTGCGCAGGGTATTCTCGAATGTTTGAAGCGGCCGAAGCAAGGCCGGCTTGAAGTGAGCACTCGATTGCGTTGAGGTCGGGGCATGATTCCCGTTTCGATGGCATTGCGCTTTTCCGTTCGCCGGGCGCTGCCTTGCTTTTTGGTCATGGCCGCAAGCGCGCTTGCGGCTGCCCAGCAAAAGCCGGTGGCGATTCACGTGGACTGGTCGAGCGCGGAGCCGCTGCGCACCACGCCCACATTGCAGGCGGTGGTAAATCCGATGCTTTTGCGCGGCTCGCCGATTCACGATGCCGCGTTTGCGGACCTCAAGGAGCTGGGCGCGGACGATGTGCGATTCGCGTTCTGGCATCCCTATCCCAAGCTGGCCGTGGCCGAGCTCGATGCGCCCACGGCCGCGAAAACCTCATGGGACTTCAGCCTGATCGATCCGCTGGTTGCGGATTTTTTTCACGCCACGGAAGGGCACAGCGTCATCTTGAGCATGAGCACCATTCCGGAGTGGATGTACAAGACCGAGAAGCCGGTGGCTTATCCGGCGGATCCGAGCAAGCTCACCTGGAATTACATCCAGGGCAAGGAGCTGCGCGATGCGACCTGCGGCGAGCTCGCGGCCTACTACAAGCGCGTGGCGGAGTGGTACACGCAGGGTGGATTTACCGACGAACTCGGGCAGCGCCACGAGTCCGGCCTTCACTACACAATCCCATACTGGGAGGTGTTCAACGAGATCGACGTGGAGCATCAGCCCTCGCCGGAGCAGTACACGGATTGCTACGACGCGATCGTGGGGCCTCTGCATACGCTGGACCCGAAGATGAAGTTCGTGGGCCTGGCGCTGGCCTTCCCCGAGCGCCATCCCGAGATGCTGGAATACTTTCTCGACCCCGCGCACCACCAGGCGGGCATCCCTGTGGATATGATTTCTTACCATTTTTATGCCGTGCCCACGCGCGAGCAGACGGTGGAGGACTGGCAATATACGCTCTTCGACCAGGCGGACCGGCTGATTGCGACGATCCGGTTTATCGAGCAGATGCGCAAGCGGCTCTCACCCCGGACGCGGACCACGATGGACGAGGTGGGGACGATTCTGCCCACGGATTGGCACCCGGACGATCCCTACAATCCGGGCCCGCCGATTCCGCCCGTTTACTGGAACGCGTCGGGCGCGCTGTTTGCTTATTTCTATCTGGAAGCGGCCAAGCTTGGCATCGACGCTGTGGGCGAATCGCAACTGGTGGGGTTTCCGTCGCAGTTTCCCTCGGTGACCATGGTGGACTGGAACAGCGGCAAGCCCAATGCGCGCTTTGAGGTGCTGCGCCTGCTGCACGATTACGCGATTCCCGGCTCGGAACGCGCAACGACAA
This sequence comes from uncultured Acidobacteriaceae bacterium, assembly GCA_963770555.1. Classification (GTDB taxonomy): domain Bacteria; phylum Acidobacteriota; class Terriglobia; order Terriglobales; family Acidobacteriaceae; genus Telmatobacter. Next base: position 1,010,875 of record CAVYQC010000003.1, on the reverse strand, counting down.
AGTTTCCGGGCACCGACATCGATGCGCTGGCTTTGAAGGGGCGGTCGGGACGAGTTCTGCTGCTGGTGAACAAGCGCGACCGGCCGATCGCCGTCGAGCTTCCGGCCGAATTCGCGCAGGGCACATCGGTAACGGTGGATGAATCGAGCGGCGATACGCGCCCGGCTGAAAAAGAGTGGAGCGGAACCGCGATGACGCTGGCGCCGTTTGCGGTGACGGCGATCACGGCAAAATGACGCAACGAATTTCGTTCGCCCTCGCGAAATAAGACGGGGACGAAGGCCGACGGCCTCTGTCCCCCTTTTGCCGCGCGATCCAGGGAAAGATCAGAACACGATCCGGCCCGCGAACTCCATTTGCCGGGGATCGCCCGCGCCGATGACGTCTCCGAAGCTGCTTGTCGGTCCAGACCAGACGCCCTGCACGATGGTGTTGGGGTGATTGAACACATTGAAGGCTTCAATGCGCAGCTTGAAAGCGATCCGCTCGCCGATGGGGAAACTCTTGTCGAGAGCGGTGTTGAAGGCTACTTCTTTCGGACCGCGCACATCGCCCGGCCTGGCATCGCCAAACTCGCCCCAGGCCGGCGCCTGGAACGAGGCCGCGCTGAAGTAGCTGACATGGCCAAGGTTGGTTTTCCCGTCTCCGGGATGCGTGACCGCGGCAATCTGGTTGGGACGCGTGGCCAGGCCCGCGTTGCCGACCGAGAGCGACGGCGTGACATTCAATCCGCTCTCCAGCACGGCCAGCCCCGAAGTGCTCCAGCCGGAGAGCGCCTCGCGCACCAGCAGGCTGTCAGAGTGGCGGAAGAAGGGCGTTTCATAGACCCAGGCGGAGGTGAATACCTGGCGCCGATCGAAGTCCGGCGGACCGTAGTCGGCCAATTTGTTACGCGGATTCTGGAAACTCGCCGATTGATCGTAACCGACTCCGGTGCCGTTGGCTCCAGGATTGGACGGCTGCACGTCCTCAATCGCCTTGCTCCAGGTGTAGGCCGCGTTCAACGTGAGGTCCTTGGCTTTCCACACCAGCCCGGACTGCAGCCCGTTGTAGTTGGCCACGCCGCCATTGCTTGTGCCGCTGATGCTTCCGTAGCCGGGGTAGGGCTCGTAGTAGAGGCTGGAGGTCGAGCCCTGATTCAGGCAGGGGTCGAAGCCGTAAGTCGTCGCCGGGGGTCCCTTGTAGGGGCTGGCGGTGCTGTTGAGCGGATTGTTGGTGCTGGCCGCGCACCCCGCGGTGCCCGAGGTGGCTTCATTCAGCGGGAAGTTGTAGTTGTTTCCTTCGGCCAGCACGTGCTGCGAGACGCTGCCCGCGTAGGCCACCTGGGCCACGGCGTTGGGCAGCACCTGCCGCTCGACAGCCAGGCTGAAGGTCTTGGTCTCGGTCGGCCGGTAATCGGGCCCGATCACGGTCAGGCTGGGAATGCCGGGCGCGCCCGCCGCTCCTCCGGCGGTAGGCAGGCTGAGCAGGCTGTTGGTGATGGTGGTGCTCTGCACAAAAGGCGGATTGGAGAGCAGGGACGAAGTTTCAAGCAGCGCGATCTGCGTATAGCCCACGCCAAAGCCGCCATGCAGCGAAGTTTTGCCGTCCGGCGTGAGTTGATAGGCGAAGCCGACGCGCGGTCCGAAGTTGGCCTTGGTGGGATTGTCGAAGCCGCGCGGCGTGCCGCCCAGTCCTGCAAAGACCAGGCCGTTGGTCAGGCTGGCCACCGTGCCGGAGGTTGTAAGCGGCTGATTGGACGCATTCAGCGTCTCATGCCCGCCGATGTTGATGGCCGGCGCCTCGGATGCGACCCAGGTGCTGGCGTTGAAGTTGGTTACCTGGTCGCCTTCCTGCCAGGTGGGCCGGTAATAACTCCAGCGCAGGCCGAGGTTGAGCGTGAGCCGCGGGTTCAGCTTCCAGTCGTCCTGCACGTAGGCCTCGAACCACCGGTTATGGTAGCGCCCCTGCGCCTGTTCGTTGGTCTGCTGATAGGTTGCATCCAGGCCCAGCATGTAGTCGGCGGCCGAGTCACCGGAGTTGGCCCCGGTGAAGCTGAAGTTGCCCATGGGAAACGCGCTGGCATTGATATGCCGGATGGTGAACAGATACAGGATGCCGGCCTGCAGCAGATGGCTCCCTTTCATCCAGCTCAAGTCGTCCGATACGATCCCCACGCCATCGTGGACGAAGTTGGGCTGCGCTCCCACGCCCAGCCAGGCCCAGGTCCCACCGCCGTTCACGCTGATATCGGGAATGCGGTCGAAGGGATCGGCGTTGGCGTACTGCTGCGCAATCGAGGCGCCCGGGGGCAGGGTGAAATTGGTCACTCCCAGCAACCACTTGTTGAAGGTCTCACCCCCCTGCATGGCGTTGATCAGAGTGGGCTTGATGGTGGCCGTCCAGCGCACCATGGTATTCATGCCGCGGCTATAGACGGTCGAGCCGGGATTGGGCGCAGGGTCGTTGTAGTTGCGCGATGGGCGCAGGTTGTTTACCTCTTCGGTGGTCCACCGGCCGGTGATCAGGTTCCTGTCGTTGATGCTGTGATCGATGCGGTAGTTGTAGTCGTTCTCAGAGTCCTGCTCAGTGCCGTTGTTGATGTAGTTGACGCTGCTGCCGAGATCGTTGGGCAGCGGCCAGTAAGCCTTCATCAGCGCTACAGCGGTGGGGTCCATGCAGGCAGTGTTCAACTGGTCGTAGCGGCCGGCCGAGTCCGCCGCGATGCAGGTTGACGGATCGAGGCCGCGATAGTTGCTCAACAGGTTCGCGCTGCCCGGCGTCAGCACGAGGCAGGGCGCGAGCCCGCCTGGGCAACTGCCGGCAGCCGTAATGGTATCCGACGGGCTGGCGCTGAAATCGCCGTTGCGCATGGCCTGCGGAATCATGTTGCGGGTATGGATGGCCGCCGGGTAGTGATTGATGCGCCACTCGCCGCCGGCGAAGAAGTAGGTCTTGCGGTTGCGGCCGCTGTTGTAGACGTGGGGAATCGTCAAAGGTCCGCCAAGCGTATAGCCGAAGATGTTGTAGTGCAGAGCGGCGATGCCCTGCGTGGGCGGCGTGGTGTAGGGCTTGGCGGTGCCGATGTAGCTGTTGCGCACGTATTCGTAGCCGCCGCCGTGGAATTCGTTTCCGCCGCTCTTGGTTTCCACCAGGATTTGCCCGGACCCGGCCATGCCATATCTGGCGCTGTAATTGTCCTTGAGAATCCTGACTTCCGATATCGAATCGATAGCCGGCAGCACATTCACGTTGATCAGCGCATTGGGGTCCATGTCGAACAGGCCGTCGATCGAGTAAGTGGTTTTCTCAATCGATGTGCCGCCCACCACGATTTCAGTCTGGCCCAGGTAGCCGCCCTCCCCGTAGTTGGGCAGCGCATTGGCTCCGCTGGCCGAGCTCACTCCGGGCACAATCAGCGCCAGCGTTTGGAAGTTGCGGCCGTTGAGCATCAGGTTGGCGACTTCCTTCTCTGAAACGGTGCCGCCGAGTTCCGCGCTCTCGGATTGAACCGCAACCGCTTCAGCCTCCACGGTCACCGTCGCGGCCGCCTCTCCCACTTCCAGCTTTACGTCTTCGCCGCGCCGCTGGCCCGGATCGAGATGAATATCTCTGACCACCACGTTCTTGAATCCGGTCTTTTTCATGCTTACCGAGTAGTCGCCGGGGGCCAGCGACTCCGCCGTGTAGTAGCCGGCACTGTTGGTGGTCTCGGTTTCCAACAAGCCTGTGGCCTGGTTGGTCACCGTTACTTCCACGCCCGGCACCACGGCTCCCGTCGAATCAGTTACGGTGCCGGCAATCGCGCAACTGGTTACGTCCTGCGCGTGAACCCACGCAGTGACGCACAGCAGGCTCAGCGCCACACCCAATTGCAGAATGTTCATTCTTCGATTCAGACTCATGTAGGCCTCCTTGCGCCTGCGCTCCTCTTTTTCAAATCCCTCGCAACCTTGAGAACGCAGAATTGTATTTGCGGGGGAACACTACGGAAATCTCGAAATCGATGTCAACACGAAATCTGTTTTTCCGGGGCGCGAAAAGGGCGGTGACTCCGTCGGGCCTGAAGATGGATCGACGCGATTGCGGAAATTCAGCGGGAAAATCCGCAATGCGGAACCGGTTGAGCGCTAGCCGAGGCGCTGAAGCGGGTCCGATTTGCGCCGGCTTCGGCGTGGATTGCGGTTGCGCGCGCGTGGTTCTGCCGCGCGTGAAATGCGCGCAGACAGAGCGTAATTACTTGGCGGCGGACCATTCCACCGCGCATTGTCGGCTCATGCTCAGCGGCACGCTTCCACCATCTGTTGCCAGGCTGATTTGGAGTTCCGGCGCGCGACCGGGGCTGCCGCCGGTGTTTGCAGGCGCGGCTTTCAAGCGCGGGGTTTAGACTTTAGCTTCCGCACCGGCCCGACTGGCCCTCCGATTCCAAAATCCGGAATGTAAATGCGGGCTCTTCCGGCCGGTTCTGCGGCAAATCGATGCGCAATCCATCCTCTGCCAGGCGCCAGTTGAGTTTGCCTTCAGAGCCGAGCAGCTCCACGGCGCACACCGGTCCGCGCAGGTACGGATTTCCTTTCCAGAGCGTGTGAATGCGCAGCTCTCCGCCTGCGGGCCAGCCCAGCGCGATGGCGTAGAGCACGCCGCCGCGGGTGGTGAAGCGGATGTCCTGGGGCGTGAACTCCTGGGCGTCGGTGTTTAACGCCGAGCTGGTTACCCTGGTGGGGCCTTCGCCGAATACGAGCCACGGACGCGACCCGTAGATGGCTTCGCCGTTGGTCTTGAGCCATGCGCCCATGCCGAGCAAGGTGGCGCGCGCCTCGCCGGGAATGGTCCCATCCGCCTTCGGCCCCACGTTCAACAACAGATTTCCGTTCTTGCTCACCACGTCGACCAGCTCGTCGATCAGCGATTTGGCATCGCGGTATTGGTCGTTGTTTACATAGCCCCAGGAATGAATGCTCACCGACGTGTCAGTCTGCCACGGGAGCAGGCGCAGAACGTCCAGCTTGCCGCGCTCGATGTCGAGCACCGCCGCGTTCTCAGGAAAAGCATGCTGCTTGTAAGTGAGCACCACGCCCTGGCGGCGCAGTGCGGCCTGGTCGTAGTAATAGGCCGCAAAGCGCTTCAGGTAGGACTGGAACGCGGGCTGGCCGATCCACCAATCGAAATAGAAAAAGTCGGGATGGTACTTATCGACCAGCTCCGCGCTGCGCGCCAGCCAGTCGTCGCGAAAGGCCGTGTCCGGCGGCAGCCAGCGCTCGAGATGCGCGGGGTCCGGCTCTTTCGAGTCGTCGTCGCCGGGCAGCGCCATGGGCTGCGCCGGGCCATAGAGCGCGGCGTAGCGCGGATCGCGCACGTCGGAGTCGAACTTCATTCCGCCGCCGTACCACCACCAGTGCTCGGCGCGATGCGAGGAGACGCCGAAATGCAGCCCGCGCCTGCGGGTGGCCGCCGCAAGCTCGCCGACCACGTCGCGTTTCGGCCCCATCCTGGCGGCGTCCCAGTCCGTCATCGCCGAATCGTACATAGGGAAGCCGTCGCAGTGCTCCGCGACCGGAACGATGTAGCGCGCTCCGGCGCGCGCGAACAGATCCACCCACGCATCGGCGTCGAAACGCTGGCCGCGAAACATGGGAATGAATTCCTTATAGCCGAACTTCGATTGAGGACCATAGGTTGCAACGTGATGCAGGAAGGCCGGGCTGCCCTGAAGATACATGGTGCGCGGATACCATTCGTTTCCGAATGCCGGAACGGAGTAAACGCCCCAGTGAATGAAGATGCCGAACTTCGCGTCGCGAAACCACGGCGGCACGCGATAGGCGCCCAGCGAATCCCAATCCGGCTGAAACGGCTGGCCGCGCGTTCCCTGCTCGACGCGATCGAGTTGCCGCCGCACGTCTTGAGCGTGCTGCTGCGCACACAGCGGGGCAGCCTGCGCCAAGACCAGGCACGCCGCCAAAGCAAAAAACCAATCGTTCCCGGGCGCCACGCGACTCATGTCCTCAAGCTATCACTCCTCATCGGCCGCGCACATTGCGTTCCGGCGGCCGGCTGCTGTATCACCTGATTGATGCCTGTTTCCGCCATCGCGATTTCCGCGCAGGTTCATCGCGTCGCGCTGCCCGGCAAGCTGCGCCGTTGCGGCGCGGCTTTGATTCTGGCCGCATGGTTTCATGCGGGCGCGGGCGCGGCCGGGGCTGCGCATCTGCTGCGCCCCTCGGCGCTGCGCTGCGACGGGAAGAGCGAACCCGCGGCAGTTGCGCACGCGCATCCGGAGTTCTCGTGGCGATTGGCCGCGGCTTCGCCGGCGTTGCACGGCGTGAGCCAGTCAGCCTATCGCATCCAGGTTGCGGCGTCCGAGGGCAGCTTTGCTCCGGTTGAGGGCGCGCAAGGCATTCTTTGGGACACGGGCAAGATTGCAAGCGCGGCGACTGCAGGCATTGCCTATGCGGGAGCAGTTCTCGAGCCGCAGCGTGCTTACGCGTGGCGGGTTGAAGTGTGGGACGAGCAGCAGCGCGCCAGCGGCTGGAGCGCAACGGCCCACTGGACGCAGACGCCGGTGTGGCATGCGGCGTGGATTGCCGCCCGGAGTTCCGAAGGCGGGGAGGCGAACCAGCCGCTGCCGCTGTTTCGCAAATCGTTCCGGCTCGACCGGCCCATTGCCCGCGCCATGGTTTACGTCTCCGGACTTGGACAGGACGAAATCCGCATCAATGGCCGCAAAGTTGGGGGCCGCAAAGTCAGCAATGACGTGCTTACGCCCGGCTGGAGCGACTACCGCAAGACGGTCTACTTCGACAGCTACGACGTGACGAGCCTGTTGCGCAGCGGCGCAAACGCAATGGGCGTGCTGCTGGGCAACGGCATGTATCGCGTTTTGCGCACGGCGGGCCGCTACACCAAATTCACGGGCAGTTACGGAGAGCCAAAATGCACGGTGCAGCTCGACGTCGATTTCGCGGGCGGCGGCTCGACTGAAATTTTGAGCGACGGCACGTGGAAGGCCGCGCCCGGCCCCATCACATTCTCATCCGCGTATGGCGGCGAGGATTTTGACGCACGGCTTGAGCCGCAAGGCTGGGATCGCGCCGGCTTCAAGGACGCCGCATGGCCGGCGGCGGTTGAAGTGCCCGGGCCGGGCGGCACGCTGCTGCCCGAGAACGCGCCGCCGATTCGCGTGATGCACATCTACTCGCCGGTCAAAGTTTCGCATCCCAAGCCCGGGGTGCTGGTTTACGATCTGGGGCAGAATTTTGCCGGCTGGCCTGCGATTACGGTCGCAGGACCTGCCGGCGCTACGCTCAAGCTGATCGGCGGCGAATTGCTCGATGAACACGGATTCGTGACGCAGCGCAGTTCCAAGGGCCCGCAGTGGTTTTCTTACACGCTGCGCGGCGAGGGCGTTGAAACCTGGCATCCGCGCTTCAGTTACTGGGGTTTTCGCTACGTGCAGGTGGAGGGCGCGGGGATGGAAGCGACGAAAAACAGCGCGCGCATCCTGAGCCTGCGCGGCGACGCCGTTCACAGTTCATCCGAACAGGTTGGCGCATTTTCTTCGTCCGACGCATTGCTCAACCGCATCCACGCGCTGATTCTGCATGCCATTGAGAACAACGCGGTGAGCCTGTTCACCGACTGCCCTCACCGCGAAAAGCTGGGCTGGCTCGAGGAGGCGCACCTGCTCGCGCCTTCCATGCTTTACGACTTCGATTTCTCCGGACTCTACGCCGCCACCGCGCGCAACATTGCCGACGAGCAGCGCAGCGAAGGCCCGCAGGCAGGCCTGGTTGCGGAGATCGCACCGCAATATGTGGTCTTCGATCCGGTGAAGGCCGCGGTCTTCAACGATTCGCCGGAGTGGGGCAGCGCCGCCGTTCTTGCGCCCTGGTATGTCTACGAGCGCACCGGCGACCGCGCGTTCCTGGCCGCGCAGTTTCACGTGATGCGCGCCTACGTTCAATATCTCGCTACGCGCGCACAGGGCGGCATCATCGATTACGGGCTGGGCGACTGGTACGACATCGGACCCGGCCCGCCGGGATTTTCGAAGCTGACTTCGGCCGGCGTGACGGCAACCGCGATTTATTACCAGGATTTGAAGGCGATGGAAAAAACCGCCGCGCTGCTCAGCATGGAGGCCGAAAGCCGCGTCTACGGCGAGCAGGCCGAGAGTGTGCGCGCGGCTTTCAACGCGCGATTTTTCGACGCTGCTCATCACCGGTACGACAAGGGCAGCCAGACCGCGCAGGCCATGCCGCTGGCGCTGGGCATGGTTCCCGGCGATCAGCGTGCCGCGGTTCTCGATGCCTTGGTGGCCGACATCCGCGCGCATGGGAACCACACCACCGCGGGCGACATCGGCTATCACTATGTTGTGGACGCGCTGCTCGATGGCGGCCGTTCCGATGTTCTCTTCGATATGCTGGAGCGCACCGACGCACCCAGCTACGGGTATCAGCTCGCGCAGGGCGCCACTTCGCTGACCGAAGCCTGGGACGCGAATCCGAACAGTTCGCAGGACCATTTCATGCTCGGCGACGCGGAAGAGTGGTTCTATCGCGGCTTGGGCGGCATCGACGTCGATCTTGCGCGGCAGGGCGCGGAGCGCATCGTGCTCGATCCGGCGGTGGTGGGCAAAATCGCGTGGGTCCGGGCGCGCTACCAATCCGCACCCGGCCTTATCGAGAGCGGCTGGCAGCGCGGAACCACGGCAACCGGTTACAACTTCACCATTCCGCCCAACGCGACGGCCACACTCGAAATCGACTCGGCTTCACCCGGCGCCGCGACGGTGAACAACGCGCCGGCAGCGAAGGCTCCAGGCGTGCTGTCAACGCGCGTGGAGGGAAACAAGATTGAGATTGTTGTTGGCTCGGGCAATTACCGTATCCGCGCCGCGAACGCGGAGCAGTAAAACGCTACCAGGGCTGCGATCGCGCCACCGATATCCCGCGCACTTCGTGCGGCCACTGGTGCGAAACCGCGCAATAGAAGTGATACAAGGCTCCATCGTGAAAGATCACGCACGGCTTGTGGGCGAAGGTCTCATCCACGGTTCCGGGCGGACCCACATCGATAAGGATCTCGTTCACCTTGGTGAAGTGGTAGGGGTCGCGGCCCAGCGCCAGCAGCTCGCGCGCCTTGCCCTTCCAGTCGAAGCCGAAATAATACATTCCCCACAGGCTTTTGTGGCGGACCACAAACGGATTGCTCGCAAAGCGCGCGTCCCACGAGTCGTGGCCGCCGTTGGGTAGCACCGGGTTGCCTGCGTAGCGAGTCCAATGCGTCAGGTTGCGCGAAGTGGCCACGCCGGATTGCTCGCGCCACCCTCCACCCTCGCTCCTGGGCAGCGGATCGGTCTTGGCGTTGTAGTAGAGATAGAAGACCCCGTCCTGCTCGACGAGATTCGGGCGATAGAGGCCGCCGTGCTCCCAGGGCGCGCCGTCTGCGGGAAACAGAATCGGATCGGTCAGATCCCAGTGCAGCAGATCGTCGCTCCAGGCCAGGCCGATGACCGCGGAGCCCTGCTCGTAGCCGGCGCCGGGATACGCGTTCCACGCGCCCAGATAGCGGCCGCGCACCTTTTTGAGCTTTCCCGGCGAGGTGAGCTCGTCCTGGCGCACAATCGAGCTGAGAGCAATGTTGTAGCGCGTGTACTTCGAATTCGGATCGCGCCGCGCCACGCAGGCCACGCGCTCCCAGTTCTTGAGGTCAGTGGAGCGCGCCAGGCCGGTCTGATAGCCCGTGCCGTCGAAGCCGATGTAGAGCATGTGAAACGCGCCTTCATGCAGGAACACAAAGGGATCGTCCACGCTGCGGCTGTCGAACGCGTTTGGGGCGGGAGAAGCCGCGAGCACCAGCTTTCCGTACTTGTACGGGGTGCGAAACGGCGCGATCTCGGAGGCGGTGAAGCGTTCTTCCACAGCGTCCGCTTTGGCGAACAGCGGGAGACTCAGCACGGACATTCCCAATCCGCCCGCAAATTTGCGACGCGTGATCTTCGCGCTCATCTCAACCGTCCTCGCTTTCCGACCGCACGATTTTGAGTGTTGCGATTGAGGTTCGAGGTATCCCAGGCCAGGCGCAAAAACAAGAACGCGCCGAGCCTGGGGCACCCGGCATTGGCAGGACGACAAGCAGCCGAAAACCTCTCTATCAATTCATCGCGAGCCACGCGTTGAGACACCTCAGGCGCATCAGGGCGCATCGCTTTCAAGCACCGCCACGCCCTGCGGCGCAAGGTCCACGCTGGTCGCCGTGCGTCCGCCGGCGAGCACATCTTTCATCGGAGCAGGCAGTGCGATATGCAGGTTGGTGGCGATTTGCCCGGCCAAGTTGTGGGCAAGATTGTGATTGATGAGCACAAACACGGTGCGCTTGCCGTCTACGCGCCGGCACACTTCCACGCCTTCAGGAACGGCGCCGAACTCCGGCTTCAACTGCGCGCCGTTGGCCGCCCATGCGATCACGCGCCGCATCGTTTCCGGATCGAGCACCGCGCCCAGATAGGCGATTTGCCCGCGGCCCAAGCGCCGCGCGATCATGGCCGGCTGCCCGTCGAGCCAGCCATTCGACCTTCCATATTTGAGCAGCACTTCATCGTCCGGGGCGGACGCGGAAAGCTGCTCGGCCCACAGCGAAGCCGTGCCCGCGCCCAGCGCACCGCTTACCGGCACATCCGCATCGAGCGCGTAATACTGCTCCACGCGCCCGCCCAGCGCGTCCGCAAGCGGGCCGGGCTGCCGCTCCACGTTGAGCGCGTTGTGCTCGTCCTTCATGCCCGAGCGCGGCCCCAGCACCAGATGTCCGCCCTGTTCGACATACGCGCGCAAATGGTCCGCGAGATCTTTTGGAATCACATTCAGATCGGGCGCAAACACCAGCTTGTAGCTATCGAGGGGTGCGCCGGCATTCACGATATCGACTGTGAGGCGCCGGGCGCGCAGCGGACGATAGTAGCCGAGCAGCACATCCAACTGATCGTAGTATTTGTTGTGCGGCTGGAAGTCGATGGCCCAGCGGCTGTCATAGGTAGTGAGCAACGCCACCTGCGCCTGAGGCTTTGTGCCCGCGAGCGCCTGCGCCGCGCGCTCAAACTCTGCGCCTGTTTCGCGAATTTCTGCGTAGATGGGCAGCGGCTCTCCATCGGGTCCTACGATGGCGCCGTGATACTGCTCCTGGCCGTTGAGCGCGTCGCGCCACTGCCAGTAGAGCACCGCGTCCGCGCCGTGCCCGACGGCCTGCCAGGCCATGGCCCGGGTTTCGCCGCGATCGAGCGAGGTGTTCACGGGGGCCCAGTTCACCGAGCCCGGCTGGGTCTCCATCACCCAGAAATTGGCGCGCTTCCAGCCGCGCACGTAGTCGTGCATGGCGGCATTGCGGGCGGCGTTCAGGTGACCTTCGCCGACGTAATCGTCCCAAGCGGCCAGAGTGAGCGGCTGCGTGATTTCGTAATGATCGAAATTATCGGACCACCCCAGCCCGCCGAGATTGGTGGTGATGAATTGGCGCGGATCGGCATAGGGGCGGATCGCTTCAAGCTGCTCCTGCTCGAAGTCGCGCCAGGTGTCGCTGACAAAACGACGGTAGTCAAGCAGCAATCCGGGATTGCCGCCCGCGCCCGGCAGGGGCAGCGGAATTTCATCCCAGCGGCCGTAGGTCTGGCTCCAGTAGGCGGTGGTCCAGTCCTGGTTCAGCGCGTCCAGCGCGCCGTACTTGCGCGCGAGCCACTCGTCGAATTGGCGGCGGGTGTCCGCATCGAACGACTCGTCGGTAAATTCGTTGCCGATCTGCCACCCGATGACATCCGGATCGTGGCCGAACCGCATCGCCAGTTGCCGGGCGATGGCCGCGCAATAAAGCCGGTAACCTGCGTTGGCGTAGTTGAACTGGCGCCGGCCGCCGTGTTCCGCGCGGCGGCCCGCGGCGTCGACGCGCAGGGTGTCAGGATGCTCCGCGGTGAGCCACGCGGGCGGCGCGTCGGTAGGCGTGCCGATGACCACCGCGATGCGATGTTTCTCCGCCAGCCGCACGGCACGCTCGAGCCAATCCAGATCGAAGCGGCCCTCGGAGGGCTCCATGGCGCTCCACGCGAACTCACCCACGCGGACCACGCGCAGATGCGCATCCTCCATCCGTTGCAGGTCCGAATCCCAGCGCGATTCCGGCCACTGCTCGGGGTACCACGCAGCGCCCAGCAGCAGCGGCGGAGCGCCTGCGCCGCTCTCGGGCGGGGCGGGAACGGGCACGGAGCTTTGCGGAGCGGCCTGGGCCGCGAGCGCCGGCGCCGCGAGGATCAGGGCCGCGAAAATGCCGAGCGGGAGGGCCGGCCGGGTGGTTTGCGCACCGCGGGCAATGCGAATGGAAGCCGTGATTCTCATTCGAAGTTCTTGTATCACACATAGCCCTGGGCAGGCGGAGCGCGGGAGGCGAGGACGCCCGGTTGAACGCGATTCGCGGGTCTCAAAGCGGAGCGGAATGGAACGATTCGCATCGCCGCTCAAGAAAATTTGCGCCGTCCAACCGCAGCGCGATTCCGCAAAACGGAATTCCATGGCAGTTGCCGAACGCCGGTCGCACAGCGCGGCCCGGATGCGGTAACGTAGGGGACAATTGAATTCCGGCTCGCTGGTTCTTCTTCAAGGGTTCGACGATTTTTCGGTTTGGGCTCGAGGGCTGGACGAGACTGCCGCACCGAGAGGCGATACGTTGTCCACTCAATCCCATCCGACTCTGGCCCTCATTCATACCAGTCCCACGCTCGCGCCCACGTTCAATTCGCTTTGCCGCCGGCACATTCCCGAGGCGCATGTCTTCCACATGGTGGATGAGAGCCTGATCCAGGACACGGTGCGCGCGGGCACACTGCGCAAGGAGACGGTTCGCAGGCTGGTGGGCCAGATTGCCTCCGCTGAAGCGGCGGGAGCAGACGCCGTCCTGGTTACCTGCTCGTCGATCGGCCCGGGAGTGACTCTGGCACAGCAACTCTTCGACATTCCGGTGCTGCGCATCGACGAAGCGATGGCCGAGACCGCGGTGCGCCAGGCGCGCGTGATTGGCGTGCTGGCTACGCTTCGCTCCACGCTCGATCCGACTTCGGCTTTGCTGCGCGAGAAGGCCGCCGAAGCCGGGCGCAGCGTGGAACTGGTAGAGTGTCTTTGCGAAGGCGCTTTTCCTGCCGTGCTGGCCGGCGACACGGCGACCCACGACCGCATGCTGCGCCAGGCGCTCATCGAAGACCTGAAAGGAGCGGAGGTGATCGTGCTGGCTCAAGCCTCGATGGCGCGCGTGGTGGCTACGCTGGCTCCCGGCGTGCTGCAGGCGCCGGTGCTCTCCAGCCCGGAACTGGCCGTGGAGCGCGCGCGCCAGGCGCTGGCGTTACCTGAGGCGGTGAGGGCCAGGGCTTGAAGCAGCGCCACAAGGTGCTGGGCTTGCTCGGCGCGCTCTCGGTGCTCACCTTTCTTGACCGCCTGGCGATTGCCGTGGCCGGTCCCGGCATCCAGGCCGAACTGCACATTCAGCCGCAGGACTGGGGCTGGATCCTGAGCGCCTACGTTCTGGCCAACGGCCTGTTCGAAGTTCCCTCGGGCGCACTCGGCGACCGGCGCGGCCAGCGCGGCGAACTCACCCGCATCGTAACCTGGTGGTCGGCCTTCACGGCGCTTACGGGTTGGTGCCGCGGCTTCTGGCAGCTTGTGGCGGTGCGCTTTCTCTTCGGCATGGGTGCGGCCGGCGCGTATCCCAACTCCGCGGGCGTGATTGCGCGCTGGTTTCCGGTGCGTGAACGGGCGCGCAGCCAGGGAATTGTATGGGCCGCGAGCCGGCTGGGCGGAGCGCTGGCTCCGCTGCTCATTGTGCCGCTGGAACGGTACTTCGGCTGGCGCTCAGTTTTCTGGATCCTGGGGCTGGCCGGCTTTGTGTGGGCAGCCGTGTGGTACGCGCGCTTTCGCAACCGCCCGCAGGACCACCCCGCCATCACCGCCGCGGAGCTCGAGGAGATCGGCGAAGCCGGCTCTGCGCACGGCGCCGCGCCGGTGGCCTGGCAAAAACTCTTCAACTCGCGCGCGCTCTGGCTCATCGTTGCCGCCTACGGCTGTTACGGCTGCGCAAGCTGGTTCTATTTTTCCTGGTTTCCTACCTGGATGGTCCACGCGGCGGGCTTCTCGCTGAACGGCGTGCTTTTTACCGCACTGCCTTTCCTGCTGGGCTGCGCGGGCAACCTGGCCGGAGGCGTCCTCGGCGACCGGCTTACACTGCGCTGGGGCGCGCGCACCGCTCTGCGCTTGATTCCCGCAGTCTGCCTTGCGCTGACCGCTGTGGTGCTTGCGGCCATGGCGCTTTTTCATGGCAAGGTCGCGGTGGTGGCGCTCTCCAGTCTCGGCTTCGGCATCATGGACCTGATGCTTCCCTCGGCGTGGGCTCTGTGCCTGGCCGTGGGCGGGCGCTGGAGCGGCACGGCTACAGGCATGATGAATACTGCCGGCCAGGCGGGCGGATTTCTGGGCACCGTGCTGTTCGGCTACATCGTCCACCTGAGCGGCAGTTACAACCTGCCGCTCTTTTTTCTTGCCGGCATGGTGCTGGCGAGCGCATTCCTGTTCACGCGCATCGACTGCGAACAGACGCTCGATGCAGACGCGCTTGCGCAGCCTGCGTAAAACGCACTATCCGCCGTCCCGCACCTGCGCGAAGAAATCCTCCGGCCCGATCTGGCCGCCTTTGAGCGCCAGCTCCAGCCCGTCGAGCGCGGACCCCGCGGCATGCGCCCGGCACAACGGGACACCGGGCACCAGCGGCGCCGCAAACGTGAGCGCATCGAGGCCCAACTGCTTGACCGCGTGCGTGGCCGTATCTCCGCCGGCGATCAACACTCGCCGCACGGATGTTTCAAGAGCCAGCTCGCGCAGCAATCTTCCCAGCGCCGCTCCAAACGCCTCGCCGTGTTCTTGGTCCATGGCCTGCGGCCCCAGCGCCGTATACAGAACTACGCTTACGCCGCTCCGGAGCGCCGCGCGCGCATTGGCCGCCTGCTCACGCCACGGCCCGCCGCCCTCTAAGTGCAACGCGGCGAATCCGAGCTGTTGGGCGCGGCCAATCTGCGCGGCCGTCGCCGGCGAGCAGCTCCCGCTGAGCACCAGCAGGCGGTCCACAGCCGATGGGCGGGCCAGGGCCGCGGGGCGCTCGAGCGTTGGCTCTGCGCCGATGCGCGCCGATTTTCGCCAGTGCCGCAACAGGCCGTGGGTCAACCCCGAGCTGCCCACGGCAAACACCGGCCGCGCAATTGCCCGCTCGCAGATGAGGCGCGCGGTTTCATCGAGGGTGGCGTCGTCGAATCCGTCGAAGACCACGGCTTCAGCACCCGCCTCCAATTCGGTCTGCAGGCGCGAGCCCGCCGCATCGGCCTGGAATGCCGTCCAATCCACGAGTCCCATGCGCAACGTGGTTTGCCTGGCGAGGTGCAAGCGCAGATCGGCCTCGGTCATGGGCGTGACCGGATGCCGGCGCATGGCCGGATGCCGGTCAATGCGATACACTGCGCCGTCAGCCGCGGCGAAAAGATTTCCGAAGACCACGGCGCGGCCGAGATGCGGCGCGCCCACCACGACGGGCACAAACTCCGCGCCGAACGCCGCGCGCCCCAGCTCCATGGCGCGCCCGATGCTGCCCACCCCAGGCGAGCTGTCGAATGTTGAGCACACCTTATAGTGGTTCACCCGCGCGCCCAGCGCGCGCATCGCAGCGAAGACCGCGGGCAGGTTGCGATCCATCCACTGCGGATTGCGGCTCCTGCTCTCGCCCGCAATTCCGATCGCGGGGCAATCGGAAAACGCCGCCAGAGCGCGGCGGTCCGGCGTGCGCGTAAACAGCACCGCCTTCACGCCGTAGAGCGCCAGCGCCTCCAGCACGTCCGTTGAGCCGGTAAAGTCGTCGCCGTACCAGGCGTACAGCCTGCCGTGGAGCGGGCCGGTCTGCGCGGGAGCGGTCACGCGGCGAAGGCCTCCAGCGCTGCGCGCAGCTCGGCGTGATGCTTCGCGTACTCGGCCAGCGCTACGCCGTTTACCGCTGCCTGCCACGCCTGGCGCAGGCTGCGCACGCCCGCCGCAGGACCGGCGGGATGGGCAAGAATGCCTCCCCCGCAGGCGTAAATCAGGTCTGCCGATCCCAGCGCCTTGTAGGTGTCCGGCGCCTGGCGCGCGGACTGCCCTGAAGAAAACACCGGCATGATTTCGCAACCGCGGTGCGGCGGCGCGAACATCGGCGTGAGGCATTCGCGGGCCGAGGCAATCACGCTGGCGTCGTCCTCGCAGAATTTGTTTTGCAGTCCATTCACGTGGACGTGGTCGATGCCAGCCAGACGCCAGAACTTTTGAAACGCGATAAAACTCATGCCGATGGCGTGCGAGCGGCCCAGCATCCCCCATCCGTTGCGATGCCCGTGAATGGCCACCTGCGCGTGGCGGCGCAATGCGGTCAAGGCCGGCAATCCCACGCTGTTGACGCTCACCATCACGCAAGTTCCGCCCTGGGCAACGACCAGGTCGTGGCGGTGCAGCAACTGGTCGATCTCGCCGGTGATGTTGGCCGCATACATCGGCCGTTTGCCGGTTTTTTGCGCGTGTTCATCGAGCGCGCGCAGCACGGCGGGCACGCGCTCATCGAACGGGCAGTGCGGTCCGTCGGCCTGCAGCTCGTCGTCCTTGAGAAAGTCGACGCCGGCCTCGGCCAGCATCCTGGCCTGCGCCGCGGTTTGCTCCGGCGTCATTCCCACGCTGGGCTTGAGGATGGTTCCAATCACCGGACGGCCGCAAACGCCCGTCAATCGCCGCGTTCCTTCCACGCCGAACTGCGGTCCCTGGTAGGCGGATAGAAAAATCGGCGGCAGCGTCACGTTTAGCAGCTTCAAGCCCGAGAACGGCTTCAGCTCAAGGAGATTTCCCGCCACCGTGGCCAGCAGATTGGGCAGCGACGGGCCCATGTTGGCGACGGGCCAGGAGAGCGTGACCTCCGCTGTACGCCGCACCGCCGGACCCGCGGGATGCCTGGGCAAGCCGGAGCCGCTGAGCGAAGGCGCATCCACCGTGCCCAGCTCATCGATCCGCTCTACGCGCGCCGCATAGCGCTCGCGCAGCTCATCGGTTTCTCCCGGAACGCGCACAAACGTTCCGGTGGATTGCTCGCCCGCCATGATGGCCGCGGCATCCTCGAGCGGATACGCGGTCTCGATCCAATAGCGGGCCTCGACGCGTTCCGTGATTGCGTTTGGGTGATTCAATGGTCTTGTCTCTAGCTCCGTTCGAAGTACATGGTGTAACTTTGGTCTCGCACGCAATAAAAAGGCGTGTAGCGCTCATCGCGCCCTTGGGAAGAAAACACACCCGCGTTTGCATCGACAGCGCGTAGCTCGTCCAAGCGCGGCAGCTTCGTCGGTTCCTCGGCCGGGTTCTGCGTTACATAGACCAGCGGCCCACGCAGCATGGCTGCCGTTTCCGGGTGCGACTCGTCGATTGCCTCGGTGCGGAATTCCATGGGGAGCTCGAACGCGACCGTGTCTCCGGGGTTCCATCGCCGCCGCAGCACGGCAAAACCGCGCCGTACGGCCGCATCCGCCGGCACTCCATTCACCCGCACTGCCGGCGCCCGCTCCAGCCAGGCCGGAATTCGCAACCGGAGCGCGAAGGCGACCGGCGCTGCGCACTCGACGCGCAGCTGAACCGTCTCGCCCAGCGGATACCCGGTCTCCTGCGCGAGCGTAACCGCCACGCCGTTCTGATTCCATCGCACCCGCGAGGGCGCATAGAGAATCACGGCCACGCCATCTTCAGCGCGAAAGTAAATGTCCTTTACGTAGTCGGCCACGCCTTCCACCAGCGTTCCCGAGCAGCAGGGCCATTTTCTTGGGTAGAAAACTTTGCGCGCCCGCGCGCTGTAGGTGGAATAATACGGCGAGTCTCCCTCCACGTCAGGGTCTTTCACGGCCAGGACGCCGTTCATCAGCACGCGCTCCAGACCATCGCCGTAGCGCGCATCGCCGGTGGCGCAGAGCAGATAGCGCGCCAGCTTGATGGCCGCGTAACTTCCGCAGGGGGTTTCAAAATGATCCGCCGTGGTGCGCAGGCTCGCGAACAGCGCGCCGGTGCGCGGCTCGATGAAGGTCTCGTTCGGTCCCCATCCTCCGGTGGCATATTGCTGGGTATTGCTGAGCAGCTCCCAGGCATAGCTCATCGCGCGCAGATATTTTTCGTCACCGAGCACCAGCCGCGCCTTGCCGGCCGAGCTGAGCGCGATGGCGTGGCTGTAAGCGTGACGGCCGGGGAGCACATCCGCGCCCGCGGCGAGCGGATCAAAGAACTCGCGGTCGAGCAGGTAAGCCATGGCGCGGTCGCGCAGCGCGCGATCGCCGGTCATCTCGTAGGCGAGAAAGAGGCTCTCCGGGAGCACATAGGTTTCGTCGTAAGGCGGATCCTTTTTGCCCACGCGGTCGCGGCCGCGTTCGGGAATGAAGGAAAGAGCCCCGTGAAACACGCGCGGCACAAGCTCGCGCGCCTGCGCAACCCCGCTCAGATGGAAGGCGTCCATCAGTCCGGCGAGATGCTTATCGAGAACGTAGCAGGGCCACACTTTTTCCGCGTTCGGCCCGGCATAAATCCGGTCGTCCGCGCCCAGAGTCGCGGCAAATCCATCCACGAGCGCGCCGACCTTGGCCGCGCACGCCGGGTCGCCGGTGGTTTTGCCCATCCGCGCCAGACCTGCAATGTATTGGCCAAGCGAATGGCCGGGCACAAAGCCGTCGCGGTTGTACCAGCCTCCCATTTCGGCTCCCGGGGCCGGCAGTCCCGCGCGTTCACGATAGGCCTTCAACAGGCGGTCGTTGTCGATGGAAAGATAGAAGGCATGCAGGCGGCCGTATTGCTCCTGGAGCGGCCCTCCTGTAAGTTCCACTGCGCCGTAGTCGAACTCGGCAAGCGGCTGCGACGGATCATTGGACGCAATCGCAGCGCCGGCTGCGCACGCAGCAGCCGCAGCGCCGGCCAGAAATTCCCTGCGTGAAACTCCGCTTCCCATTCCGGCGAGCCTTTCCTCCCTCGGCACCCTATGGCCTCGATCGCGGCCCGAAAAACGTCATTTCTCGACCGTCTTGCCATTCCGCATTGCGGAATTCTCAGGGCTACCCATCGCGCGCCGGGCCGCCCCGCCGGCGGCTGCCGTCTCGTCCAGCGGATAAACCAGATCCACATTCCGCGGCGTGAGCAACTGGTGCTTGACGAAGATGGTGGCGGGCGTGGGCTTGTGCTGCAGGATGCTGAGCGCGAGCGGGATCAGTTCCTCTCCGTAGCGCTCGGGGAAATAGGCCACCGAGCCGACCAGGCGCGTGCCCGGCCGGCGCAGTTCCGCGCGCGCCTCGCGCAGCGCGTTCTGGCCCATCACCGCGCACTGGTGCGAAGCGCCCGCTTCTTCAAATGCGCGCAGCGCCGCCAGCGCGCAGACATCGTTCACCGTGCCCACCAGCGTGCGCCGCGGCGTCCGGCGGCGCAGATATTTGCGCATTACGTCCAGCACCTGCTCGAAACTTCCGCGTCCGTTCAAATGCACCAGCGGCGTCTCCACGATTCTGGGCAGCTCCGCGCGCAACCCATCTACCAATCCGGCCAGCCGCAGTTCCAGCAGCGACCCGGCGATGGGCAGCTCCACCAGCACCAGCTGGTCCACCCGACCGTCCCAGTTTTCCCGCGCCCAGCGGCCCAGCGCGCGTCCGCCGATCAGGCCGGCCTTGTAGTTGTCGGCCCCGAAATACGTGGCTCCCGGATGCGGCACCTCGATGGCGATGACCGGCGTATTGGCGGCCAGAAACTTGGATGCAATCACCGGCGCGACGCGCTCGTAGGTCTGGAACTCCAGCACCAGGTCCACGCGCTCGCGGATGAGAACGTCGGCGTTGCGCAGCGCCTCGCGCGCGCTGTAGCGATTGTTGAGCGTGATCAGCTGCACGTGCTCGCGGGCGGCAACGGTTTGCATGCTGCGGGTCACCTCGCGCGCAAACTCGGTGTCGCCCTGCGAAGCAAAGCCGATGCGGAAGGGCCGCGCCGTGATGGGGCCGAAGCTGTTGCGGTAAACGCCCGCGCTGGCCCGCTCAATGAGCCCGCCATGAATGAGCGTTCGCAGCAGCCGGAAGGTGGTGGTCTTGGGCAATCCGGTGCGTTCCATCACTTCGCCCAGCTGCAGCTCCTCGCCCAGATGGCGAAATGCCTTCAACACTTCGCAAGCGCGCAGCACGGTCTGCGACTCGTTGCGGTCTCCGTTGCGGTCTTCGCCGTTTCTGGCCATGCCGGGCGCCCGCTCCGCCACGCCGGCCAGTTGCTCGTTGATGCGTCCAGTCACCTTTTCCTCCCGCGGCTGGGTTCCGTTGGCGCTCAAGTATATTCCGATTTCCGGAATTGGCAAGCGTGAATTTCGGCTGCCGCGAGAGCGGCCGCCGGCTGGAATTCGGGGCCCTCGCGGCCTGCCCGGTTTGCGCCCTGGGGAGGGAGGGCGCGCGGCGCCGCCCAGCGATTGCATATTTATGCAGAATGGGTATTTTATGTTGACCGCGCGGCGGCGGGCAAATACCATCGCCGTGTATTGGTGTTTGCCGCCGGTCCGCCGATCGGCGGGCCATGGGCAATCGAGAGAATGGTCGGTGCAGGGAATGATTGAATCGCAGCCGCATGCGCCGCCTTCAGCCGCGCAGAGCGCGGAGTGGCTCAAGCGCAAGGCCAACTGGATCCGGCTCAGCGCCATGACCATGAATCACCACGCCGGCCTGGGCCACACCGGCGGCGATCTTTCTTCGGCCGACATTCTGGCCGTGCTTTACTTCGGAGGCGTGCTGCACCTCGACCCGGCTGAGCCGCGCTGGCCGCAGCGCGACCGCTTCATCCTTTCGAAGGGCCACGGCGCGGCCGCTTTTTATTCCACGCTGGCCGCGCGCGGATTTTTTCCCGTGGAGCAACTGAAGACCTACATGGACCCGCTCTCCATGCTCAACGGTCATCCCGACCGCAACAAGCTCGCCGGCGTGGAAGCCAACACCGGGCCGCTGGGCCACGGACTGCCGGTGGCCGTGGGCGCGGCTCTTGCCGCGCGCATGAGGCAGGAATCGTGGCGCGTCTTCGCGCTCACCGGCGACGGCGAGCTGCAGGAGGGCTCCAACTGGGAGGCGGCGATGACCGCACAGCACTACGGCCTGGACAATCTCACCGTCATTGTCGATCGCAATCGCATCCAGCAGGGCGACTTTACCGAGAACACGATTCGCATGGAACCGCTCGCCGGCCGCTTCAGGGCCTTCGGCTTTGCGGTGGAAGAGATCGACGGCCACTCGGCCGCGGCGCTTCTCGATGGCTTCGCGCGTCTACCCCTCGAGCCCGGCAAGCCTTCCTGCCTCATCGCCCGCACGGTGAAAGGCAAAGGGGTTTCGTTCGCCGAGAACCAGCCCGCATGGCATCATGGCGTGCCCACCGCGGAGCAGCTTGCAATGGCCGCCGTGGAACTGGGCGTGGAGGCCGCATGGTGACCGCGGGGCAAGCGCAGATGGCGGCCACGCCCGGCTCCCAGCTCTTCGACTGCCGCGAGGCGTACATGAGCGCCCTGGAAGAGATGGCGGCCCGCGACGAGCGCGTCTGCGCCGTGGCCAACGATTCGCTTTCTTCCGCCAAGCTCAAAAATTTCAAGGCAAGGTTTCCCGCGCGCTTCGTCAACGTGGGCATTGCCGAGCAGAACATGGTGGGCGTGGGCGCGGGCCTGGCCAACGGCGGCATGGTTCCTTACGTTTGCGGCGCGGCGTGCTTCCTTACGGCGCGCGCGATGGAACAGGTGAAGGTCGATCTTGCCTACACGCGGGCCAATGTGAAATTGTGTGCCATGTCGCCCGGCATGGCTTATGGACAACTGGGGCCAACGCATCACTCCATTGAAGACCTTGCGTGGATGCGCGTGCTTCCACATCTGGCCGTCGTGGTTCCCGCCGACCCGGTTGAAACCGCCGCCGCGATGCGTTACTCGCTGGAGCACGAGGGGCCGATGTTCTTACGCATCGCGCGCGTTCCGGCGCCGCAGGTCCATGCCGGCGATTACCAATTCAAGCTGGGCAAAGCAGTCCAACTGCGCGCAGGCTCGGACGTCACGATTATCGCCTGCGGCCTGCTGGTTTCGCGCGCGCTCGATGCCGCGCGTTCGCTCGAAGCCCGCGGCATCTCGGCGCGGGTGCTGAATATGAGCACCGTCAAGCCGCTCGATCGAGAGGCGATTCTCGATGCGGCCCGCACCACGCGCGGTATTGTGACCGCGGAAGAAGCGCTGGCGGCGGGCGGGCTGGGCAGCGCGGTTGCCGAGATTGTTGCCGTCGCACATCCCGCGCCCATGCGCATTCTCGGCGTGCCCGACACGTTTGCGCCCACCGGCACGGCCGAGTTTCTGCTCGAGCATTTCGGATTGACTTCGTCCGGCATCGAACGCGCGGCGCTGGAATTGCTCGAAGAGGATTGAATGGCCGGCGAATGGATTCTCGCGATCGATCAGGGCACGACCAACACCAAAGCCTTGCTGGCCGATCGCGAAGGGCGCACGGTTTTCCGCACCTCGGTTCCGCTTGAAATTCTTCAACCCCAACCCGGATTTGTGGAGCAGGACCCGCTTGCGCTCTGGCAATCCGTGGTTCAAGCCGCCGCGGCTTGTGTGCGCCGGGCGGAGATGGAACACGCAACGATTGCCGGCATTGCGATTGCCAATCAGCGCGAGACCGCTGTCGCGTGGCGAGGGGCCAGCGCGGGAGCAAGCGCGGCAGGCGAGCCGGTGGGAAACGCAATCACGTGGCAGTGCCGCCGCTCCGCGCCCATCTGCGAGCGGCTTCGCTCCCATGCATCCACTATCAAGTCGATCTCCGGACTCCCGCTCGATCCGCTGCTGAGCGCCACCAAATGGGCGTGGCTCTTCGATCGCCGGCCTGAGCTTCGCGCCGCGGCCGAAGCGGGCCAGATACTTCTAGGCACGGTCGACTCCTGGCTGCTCTATAACTTCACCGCGGGCGGGCTGCACGCAACCGACCACAGCAACGCCTCGCGCACCGCGCTGCTGAACCTGAACACGCTGGACTGGGATGCGGCCCTTCTGGACCTGTTCGAGATTCCACGCGCCGCGCTGCCCGCGGTGCGCCCCTCGAGCGGCATCTTCGCGCGATGCGCCGCGATTCCCGCGCTGGCCGGGGTTCCCATCGTCTCCATGATCGGCGACTCCCACGCCGCGCTCGCCGGACACGGCCGCTACGAGGATGGGACAGTGAAAGCCACGTACGGAACCGGCTCTTCTCTGATGATGCTGACGCCTGGACTGGCCGGGGAAAAGAATCTTGCCCGCACGGTGGCCTGGTCCACGGCGGCAGGCGCGCGCTACGCGCTTGAAGGCAACATCGCCATGAGCGGCGCGGCGGTGCAGTGGGTGGGCGAGTTCCTGGGCCTGGCGCATCCGATTGAAGACGCCGCGGCCCTGGCCGCTACCGTGCCGGACGCGGCCGGCCTCATCCTGGTGCCTGCAATGGTGGGCCTGGGCGCGCCTTACTGGGACGCAGCCGCGCGCGGCATCGCGGCCCATCTGGAACGCTCGCACACCGCGGCGCACCTGGCCCGCGCCGCGCTCGATGCCATCGCCTTTCAGGTGGGCGACGTGCTCGAGGCCATGGAAGACGCCGCGGGCGTAAGGCCCACCGTGTTGCGTGCCGACGGTGGCGCTACGCGCAACGATGCGCTGATGCAGAGGCAGGCCGACATCGTGAATCGTCCCGTGCACCGCTCCAGCGAGGAAAATCTTTCCGCGGCCGGGGCAGCACGGCTGGGCGGTCTCGCGCTCGGCTGGCGGCGCTCGCTCGACGATGGCGCCGAGTTGCCGCAAGAGGTTCAGGTCTTCGAGCCGCGCATGGATGCGGCTGAGCGCGACCGCCTGCGCGGCGCATGGCGGCTGGCCGTGGCGCGTGCACGGCTGGCCCCGGAGCGTGACTCATGAACGGCGCTGTTTCAACCGGGCCGGAGATTGTCCTGGAGGCGCGCAAGATTACCAAGCGCTTTCCCGGCAACATCGCGCTCGATGGCGTGACGTTTCGCGTGCACCGCAGCCAGGTGAACGTGCTCATTGGCGAAAACGGCGCGGGAAAATCCACGCTGATGCGGATTCTGGCGGGCATCGAGACCGCCGATGAAGGCGAATTGTTCCTGGATGGACAACTCATCGCGCTGCACTCTCCGCGCGAAGCCGCGGAGCATGGAATATCGATTGTGCACCAGGAGCTGCTCGCACTCACCAATCTCGATATCAGCGAGAACATCTTCGCGGGACGCGAGCTTCGCCGCGCGGCGCTGTTTGTAAACCGGCCGGAGGAGGAGGTGCGCTCGAACTCCGCACTTGGCCGTCTGCGCAAACCGATGGACGTGAGGGCCCAGACCGGGCGCCTGCCGCTGGGGTGCAGGCAGGTTGTGGAGATCGCGCGGTCGCTCGACCAGGGCTCGAGAATTCTGATCCTGGACGAGCCCACCTCCGCGCTGTCGGCCACTGAAGCCGAGTCGCTCTTCGATGTCATCGCCGATCTGAAGCGGTCGGGAGTAACTATCGTCTACATTTCGCACCGGCTGCATGAGCTTCTGCACCTGGGCGATCGGTTCACGGTGCTTCGCTCTGGCCGGGTTGTGGGCGAATCGACGCGGGCGGAGGTCACGCGCCAGTGGATCGTGGAACGGATGTCAGGCCGGGCAGATTTGCAAACATCCATGCCGCGCGCAGAACCCTCCACGCGGCCCGCAGTTCTTTCCGTGGCCGGACTTACGCTGACGGGATCGGTTGGAGACGAAGCGGCGCAGGCGCCCTTGCATGGGTTGAGTTTGACTCTGCGCCAAGGCGAGATATTGGGCATCTACGGTCTGCTCGGCTCGGGGCGCACAGAGCTGGTGGAAGCGGTGGCTGGATTCAGGAAGATTGCATCCGGAGAAATTGTGCTGCGCGGCCGAAAGGCGCGGATCGACAGCGTGAGAAGCGCTTTGAAAGCCGGCATCCTGCTGATGCCCGAAGACCGGCAGCGGGACGGATTGTTTCCCGAGCTTTCCATTCGCGAGAACGTGGTGATGGCCGCGAACCGCGGAGTGTTTCTTTCGCGCGACGAGGAGACGATGCGCGTGCGCAGGCTCGCGGCCGACCTGCACATCGCAGTGAAGGATCTCGAGCTGCCCGTCACAACCCTTTCCGGCGGCAGCCAGCAGAAAGTTTTGCTGGCGCGCTGCCTGATGCGTTCGCCGGCCGTTCTGTTGATGGACGAGCCGACGCGCGGCGTGGACGTGGGCGCGAAAGCCGAGATTTACGGCATTCTGCGCGAACTTGCCTCGAAGGGGCTCAGCATCGTGTTTACTTCATCGGAGATCGAAGAGACGCGCGCACTGGCCGACCGGGTGCTGGTGCTCTGCCAGGGAAAAATCTCCGCCGAGTTCGCGCACGACGAGCTTACCGATGAGGGCTTGTTCGCCGCTGCGAGCCCCGCCGTGGTCAGCGCCGGAATGAGTTCGATTCCGACGATGGAAGCGCCGGGAGGTCGAGCATGAGGACGACCGCGCGCGACCTCACGCCTGCCAGCCGCATCGCCGGCGCCTCGGCGCGCGTGGTTCTGCTGCTGCTTCGTGCGCGCGCCGTCCTGGTGCTGGCGCTGCTGCTGGTACTCTTTTCCGCTCTTGCCCCTGAGTTCTTGACCGCAAACAATCTTTCCATTCTGGCCAAGCATGTGGCCATCACCGCGCTGCTGGCTATCGGCATGACGTTCGTGGTGATCACGGGCGGCATCGACCTCTCGGTGGGCTCGATTGCCGGATTAGGCGGAATGGTTGCGGGTTACCTGCTCACGCAGGGCATCAGCGCCGCGGGAACAGTGCACTACCCTTCTGTGCCTGTGGTTGTGCTGCTCACCCTATGCGTCTGCCTGCTGGTGGGAGCGCTGAATGGATGGCTGGTGGCTCGAGCCGGAGTGGCGCCTTTCATTGCCACGCTCGGCACGCTGTACATTGCGCGCGGAGCGGCGCTGCTTATCTCGAATGGCAAGACATTTCCCGGTCTCGGCGGCGCCGCGGCGCGCGGCAATACCGGCTTTCCCGCGTTTGGGCAGGGCTTTATGCTGCACATTCCATCGCCGGTGTGGATGATGTCGGTGCTGTTCGCGATCGCATGGATGGTCGCGGCCAAAACCCCGTTCGGGCGCCACGTGTATGCAGTTGGCGGCAACGAGCGCGCGGCGCGCCTGGCCGGCATTCGCGTGCGGCAAGTGGTGGTGGCCACCTATGTATTCTCTTCATTTTGCGCGGCGCTGGTGGGCCTGATCATCGCCTCGCAATTAGAGGCCGCGCATCCCGCTACCGGCGAGAGTTTCGAGCTCAACGCGATTGCGGCGGTGGTTCTGGGCGGAACATCGCTGATGGGCGGCAGAGGCTCGGTGAGCGGATCGTTGATTGGCGCGTTCGTCATCGGCGTACTGGCCGACGGCATGGTGATGCTGGGCGTTTCGGAGTTCTGGCAAATGGTGATCAAGGGCGTGGTCATCGTAGTCGCCGTCGGACTTGACCAGCTTCAGGTGCGCCTGCAGAACAGGATTCTTCCCTATCTGGCGAAGGCGGATGCGGAGGCTGCCGATTGATGCCGCGCCGGGCGATGGTTCTGTTGGGGCTTGCGGCCGCAGTCGCGTGCGCGAGCGCTGGCTGCCGGCGCCCCGACCGGCGCGAAAAACTGATCGCCATCATCGTTCCGTCCGAGGACAATCCCTACTTCAAGGCCGAGGCGGACGCGGCCTCAGCGCGCGCACGGGAGCTTGGCTACCGGGTGCGCGTGGATGCGCACGACGACGACGCTTATGCGCAGGATAATCTGATCGACGCCGCCATTGCCTCCAACGCGGCCGCGCTGATCCTCGACAATGCGGGTTCCGATGCATCCATCGCCGCGGTGCGCCGCGCCACCAGGGCCGGGATCGCCGTCTTCCTGATCGATCGCGAGATCGATGCGCTGGGCATTGCCAAGGCGCAGATCGTCTCAGACAACGGGCAGGGCGCGCGGCTGGTGGCGGCGGAGTTCGCCGGCGCGATGGGAACCACGGGAGAGTACGCGGAGCTGCTGGGCCGCGAATCGGACACCAATGCGCAAATCCGCACCACCGGATTTCATGCCGTGCTGGACAAGGACCCGGGACTGAGGCTGGTGGCCGCGCAGTCGGCCAACTGGTCGCAAGCCGAGGCCTTTCAAAAGACCGAGACGATGCTCGAAGCGCACGGCAAGATCGGTGGAATCATCGCCGGCAACGATACGATGGCACTGGGCGCGGCAGCCGCGGTCAAGTCGGCGGGCCTGAGCGGCATGGTCATTACCGGCTTCGATGGAAGCCCCGACGCGATCGATGCGATTGAGCGCGGCGAGCTGCGAGCCACCGCGCTGCAGCCCGCCGTGTTCATCGCGCGGCTGGCCGTCGACGAGGCCGACCGGTATTTGAAGACCGGTTCCACCGGCAAGCCGGAGAAGCAAATCATTCCCTGCGATCTGGTCACCCGGGCCAACGCCGCAGACTACAGCAACTTTGAAAAGGTAAGGTAACAGACGATGACAAAACCCGCGACGCTCGGCGTCATTCTCGGCAACCGCGACTTCTTTCCCGACGTGCTGGTCTCCGAAGCGCGCCGCGACCTGATTCAACTTTTCGCCGAGCTCTCCATCGAACCGGTCTGGCTTTCGAGCGAAGACTCGAAGCTGGGCGCGGTGGAAACCTGGGCCGACGCGCAGAAGTGCGGCGAGCTGTTCCGCCGCAACCGCGAATGCATCGACGGCATCCTGGTCTGCCTGCCCAACTTCGGCGATGAAAAAGGCGTTGCCGATTCGATTCGCCTCGCCGATACGCGCGTGCCGGTGCTGGTTCAAGCCTGCCCCGACGATCTGGACCAGTTCGGACTCGATCGGCGACGCGACGCCTTCTGCGGCAAGATATCGGTGTCTAACAATCTTCGCCAGTACCGCATTCCGTTTTCACTTACGCGCGATCACACGGTAGCCGTGCTCGATCCGCGCTTCCGCGAAGACCTGGTCCAGTTCATGCAAACCTCCAGGGTGGTGCGGGGCTTGAGCCGGGTGCGCATCGGCGCCGTGGGCGCGCGGCCCAACGCCTTCAATACCACGCGCTACAGTGAAAAACTGCTGGAAGCCGCCGGCATCACCGTGAACACCATCGATCTCTCAGAAGTCTTCGGCAATGCCGCGAAGATATCGAATGACGATGCGCGCGTGGGGCGCCGCATCGCACAGATCCGGTCGTATGCAGATGCATCGAAGGCTCCCGACGAGGCCATAGTGCGCATGGCCAAGTTCGCATTGGTGGTGGACGACTGGATGCAATCGCTTTCCATCACCGCGACCGCCATCCAGTGCTGGAGCTCGCTGCAGAAAAACTTCGGCGTAAACGTCTGCACCATCATGTCGATGATGAGCGAACAGATGCTTCCCTCGGCCTGCGAAGTGGATATCGCAGGAGTGGTGGGCATGTACGCGCTGCAACTGGCCAGCGGAACGCCCAGCGCGCTGGTGGACTGGAACAACAACTACGGCGGCGACGCCGACAAGTGCGTCTTTTTTCACTGCGGCAACTGGGCCAAGGATTTTCTGCCCGACATCCGCATTGCCACAGCGCCTATTCTGGGCACGACGCTGGGCGAGGAAAACACTTTTGGCGCGCTAGAAGGCCGCACCCTCGCCGGACCCGTCACCTTCGGCCGGGTGAGCACCGACGATTTGACCGGCAAGATGACAGCTTACGTAGGCGAAGGCGAATTCACCAACGATCCGCTGGAGACTTTCGGCACGCGCGCGGTGGTCAAAGTGCAGTCGCTGCCGGCTCTGATGCACATGATCTGCCAGAACGGCTTTGAGCACCACGCGGCCATGAACCGCAGCCACACTGCCGCGGCCGTTGCCGAAGCGCTGGGCCGGTATCTCGGCTGGCAGACGTATCACCACAACCGCCCGTCTTCACTGCCTGCGTTACCGTAAGGGGATTCGCGCGTCACGGCTTCACCAAAGGGCAAGAAGCGCTTTGCATGGATATGTGCCGCTGCATAATTTGTTGCCGCAACTTTCTCCTCCTGTGCCAGAATGCTCAATATGTCCCGACTCGATGAACTGCGGCTGATGGCCAAGGTGGCGCGCATGTACTACGTGCAGGGCATCCGCCAGCAGGGCATCACGGAGCGGCTGCAGGTGCACCAGTCCACGGTTTCGCGGCTGCTGAAGCGCGCGCGGCAGGCCAACCTGGTGCGCATCAGCGTCAACAATCCGCCCGGCATCTTCGCCGAGATCGAGGACCGGCTCACGGCCCAGTATCAGTTGAAGGACGCCGTGGTTGTGGATTGCCCCGCGGAAGAAGAGCCCATGGTGCGCGACCTGGGCGCGGCGGCCGCTTACTTTCTTGAGACCACGGTCAAGCCCGGCGCGTCCATCGGCATCTCATCCTGGAGCCGGTCACTGTTCGCCATGGTGGACGCGCTGCATCCCGGCGACTCTTGCCGCGGCGGCAAAGTGGTGCAGATTCTGGGCGGCGTGGGCAACGTGGGCACGGCACACCACGCCACGTATCTAGCGCAGCGTCTGGCCGCGCTCATCGGCGCCAGCGCGGTTCTGCTGCAGGCGCCCGGCATTGTGGGATCGGCGGAGGCGCGCCGCGTGCTGGCCCGCGACGGCTCGGTCCGCAAGGCTTCGGAGCTTTTCGAACATCTCGATCTCGCTCTCGTGGGCATCGGATCCATGGAGCCTTCGCGCCTGCTGGCGACCAGCGGCAACGTGTTTTCGCCCCGCGAGCGCGCCGAGCTCAGCCGCCAGGGCGCGGTGGGCGACATCTGCTTCCGCTACTACGACGCGGAGGGCGCGGCCATCAAATCGCCGCTTATGCAGCGCGTGATCGGCATTGAGCCGGCGGTGCTGAAGCGGGCGCCGCGGGTGGTGGGCGTGGCCGGCGGACGCGCCAAGATGCGCGCCATCCTGGCTGCGCTGCGCGGCCGTTGGATCAACGTGCTGATCACCGACCATCGCACCGCGGAAAGTTTGTTGAGCGGAAATGGATGAGTTACGCGCGGGATTCTTGCTCGGTGATTGAGTGCAGCGGTATCCCAGGTCCCAGAATCGGGACCTGGGCCACCCAGGCATAAGTGGGAAACCTAGCGGGCGTTCTTGTAGATCATCTCCAGCAGCTCGTCGTACATGGCTTGCTTCTCGCTTTCCGAGCCGGTGCGGATGGCGTGGCTGGCGCAGTGGGCGAGGTGATTGCGCATCAGGGCGCGGGCCACCGCGCGCAGCGCTTCCTGCGCGGAAGAGACCTGCATGAGAATGTCGGCGCAATAGCGGTCTTCTTCCACCATGCGCTCAATACCGCGAATCTGGCCTTCAATGCGGCTGAGCCGGCGCAGATTGGACGCTTTGATTGCGGGATCGACTCCCCAGGCCTTGCGCCCCGCGGCCGGGAGTTCGCATCCGCAAAGAGCTTCGGATTTCTTATGAGCCATGGGCCTCCTTATACAAGCTTAAGCCGGCTTAAACGCAGACTGTTGGTGACCACGCTGACCGAACTGAAGGCCATTGCCGCGGCGGCCAGCACGGGGCTGAGCAGCAGACCGCAGACGGGATAGAGAATTCCCGCTGCGATGGGAATGCCAACCACGTTGTAGGCGAAGGCCCAGAAAAGATTCTGGCGCATCACGCGCATGGCGCCACGGGAGAGAGCAATGGCGGCGGCCACGCCGTTCAGGTCGCTGCGCATGAGCGTGACGTCACCGGCCTCCAGTGCGACATCGGAGCCGGCGGCCATGGTGATGCCTACGTCGGCCTGCGCCAGCGCGGGCGCGTCGTTGACGCCGTCGCCCACCATGGCAACCACGCGGCGCTCCGCTTGCAGACTGCGGACGGCATCGACCTTTCCCTGCGGCAGCACGCCTGCAATCACTTCGTCGATGCCCACCTGGGCAGCAATGGCGCGCGCGGTGCGCTGGTTGTCGCCGGTGAGCATGACGACGCGCAGCTCTTCGCTGTGAAGCCGTCTTATGGCTTCGATGGAGGTGGGCTTTACCGTGTCCGCGACAACGAGGACGCCGGCAAGGGCGCCATCGATCGCGACCCACAACGGAGTTCCACCCTGCGCCGCCGCGCGCCCGGCGGCGTCACTGAGCGGATGGGCGGAGACGGCGCGATCGCCGAGGAAGTCCGGGTTGCCGACGAGAATGGCGCGGCCCTCGACCGTTCCCGCAACGCCGCGCCCCGGAAAGGACGCAAAGGCCTGCGCCCGCTGGAGCGCGAGGCCTTTCTCGTCCGCGCAACGAACCACTGCTTCGCCTAACGGGTGTTCGCTCGAACGCTCGAGCGAGGCGGCGAGGCGGAGAACTTCGTCTTCGGAACAAGCGCTCGACGGCGCGAGCAGCACGCCGGCGACCTGGGGCCGGCCGGTAGTGATGG
The DNA here is from genome assembly GCA_963770555.1 of uncultured Acidobacteriaceae bacterium. Classification (GTDB taxonomy): domain Bacteria; phylum Acidobacteriota; class Terriglobia; order Terriglobales; family Acidobacteriaceae; genus Telmatobacter. The sequence continues at coordinate 979,366 of CAVYQC010000003.1, read as the reverse complement.
TGCCGGTTTTGTCGAGCACGACGGTGTCGATTTTTTCGAGGCGCTGCAGCGCTTCGCCACCTTTGATCAGCAGCCCGAAGGTTGCGCCGCGCCCGGTGGCCACCATCACCGCGGTGGGGACGGCCAGGCCCATGGCGCAGGGGCAGGCGATCACCAGCACGGTAACGGCGGCGGCGAAGGCCTGCATCATGCCCGCGCCGGGTGCGAGCAATCGCCACGCCGCAAAGGTGACCATGGCGCAGCCCAGCACTGCAGGCACGAAGACGGCGCTGACGCGGTCGGCAAGTTTTTGAACCGGTGCGCGCGAACCCTGCGCCTCGCGCAGCAAACGCACAATCTGCGCCAGAGTGCCTTCGGCTCCCAGCGTGGAGGCGCGCACTTCAAGCGAGCCGCGCTGGTTGAGCGTGCCGCCGATGACGCGATCCCGCGCCGTTTTTTCAACGGGCAGCGATTCGCCGGTGAGCATCGACTCGTCTACGCTGCTCGCGCCGGAGAGCACTGCGCCGTCAACGGGAATGCGCTCGCCCGGACGGATGAGAATCAAGTCGCCGTGTTGGATTTCGTTCAGCGGCAAATCGCATTCCACGCCGCCGCGCAGAACGCGCGCCGTCTTCGGCTGCAGTTCGACCAGCTTGCGCAGCGCGCGCGCGGTGCGGCCCTGGGCGCGGCTTTCCAGCGTGTTTCCGGTGAGAACCAGGCCGATGATGAGAATGCCGGCCTCGTAATACACGTCGGGCGCAATGCCGTGGGCCCGGAAAAAGCCGGGCGCAACGGTGACGGCCGCGGAATAAAGAAATGCGGCGCCGGTGCCCAGTGCGATGAGCGTGTTCATGTCGGCCGTCCTGTTGCGCAGCGCCGACCATGCCTTGACATAGAAGCGCCGCCCCGCCCATCCGGCCACGAAAACGGAGAGCGCAAGAAGGAACCAGCGCAGCGCGTTTGCACCGAGCGAATACATCCACGGGAAGACCGCGCGCAGAATGGGATCGAAAACGCGCATCGACCAGCTCATGAACGGGTCGTTTATGCGCGTGGAGATGTGTTCCAGGCTACCCGCGCGCGCCATGCTCATCAGCGGCATGGAGACGATCATGGCTACCGCGCCGGCTGCGACGCTGACCCATGCCTTCAGGCGCAGCTGCCGGTACTCGCTGCGTTGCTGCTCGTCGTTCTTCTCCTGAGCCTCGAATGCGGATGCGGCGGGAACCGGCATTTCAGCGCCGTAGCCGGCGCCGCGGATCTTTTCAACCAGCGCGGAGAGGGAGACGAGGCGCGGATCGAAGGTGACGTCTGCATTGTGAAGCATGAGATTGACGGCCGCCTCGCGGACTCCTGGCTCGCCGGCGAGCGTGCGCTGGATGAAGGACTGGCAGGCCGCGCAGGTCATGCCGGAGACCGGGATGCTGACGCGTTCGAGAGCTCGGGCCGATGCGGCGGTGCTGCCATAAGGTGTGGTGGCGGCGGAAGGGATCGACATTCCTATCACTCCCCCGATCGTCGCTCGGCGCGGGCCGTGAAGCCAACCCGATCGAGCGCGGCCGCGATCTGCTCAAGAGAAACGCGCGCCGGGTCTGCCGCCACTGTGGCCGAGCCAACCTCGACCGAGCTCACGCGCACACCCTCGAGCGCGGCAAGCGCGCCGGTGACCCTGCGGACGCAGCCCTCGCAGTGCATGCCTTCGATCGATAATTGAATGATGTTTTCCATGATTCCGGAGCTTCCTTCTCTAGTATAGATGCCCTTACCCCCTATAGGTATCAAGAAATGAGCAAAGGCCGGAATTTTTCTTGTCAGCGACGCCCGGACGTTGGATGGCGCGATATGGTTTTTCACGGTTCGGGTTGGTGCTATCCCAGGTCCCAGACCACCCCAGCGACGAAGACCTGTCGCTGGGGGCCCCGGAAAATCGGGACCTGGGGCACCCAGGGTTGGATTAACAAAATGCGGCCAAATACTTAGTCGTGCTTCCAGGTCTCGCCGTCGGCGCTCGTCCAGCGGTCTCCGGCGTCGGTGGTGATTTCGAATACCGGAAGCGCGGGGAGGGCGGCGGGCGGCGCGACTGCAGAGAGACGCGCGGCGGAAACACTGCGGCTGGCCTGAGGCGCGGCTTCGACGGTCACCGTCTGGCTGACCGCACCTACGTTGAGCGTGAGGTTGGCCACATTGGGCTGGAGCGCATCGACCCTTACGCCGCCGAGACGCAACGCCGCAAAGCCGGGGGCCTGAGCCTCAAGATTATAGGCCCCACCGGCAAGACCGCCGGCGACGTAGCGGCCATCCGCATCCGTCTTTACGGTTTGCGCGATTTTGGTTGCTGGATCGGTGACGACGACGGTAGCGCCGGGGATGACCGCGCCGGAGCGGTCCGTGACCGTTCCGGTGAGGCTGGCGTTCCCTGCCGGCGCGAGCGAGCGGTCGCGGCCGGCAAACGAAACCATGTTGCCGCGGGACGACATAGCGCCCGCGCCGAAGCCGACGGATGGCGAGACCAGGTCGGCCTTGATGGCGCGTCCCTGCCACGCGGCGCGAACCGGCTTCCAGTGCCGGCCGGAGTCGGCGCTCAAGAAGACGGCATTGCGGGCATCGATGGCCAGCACCTTGCCGCCGTAATTGGCTATGGAGAGAACGCTCAGCCGGCTGGGCAGCGCGTGCGGCACAAGAGCGCCGTGAAGCTGATTGGAGACGAGGACTGAATCCAATACGTCCGCGGAAGTGGTTTCAATGGAAGGCCCAGCGTTAACGACGGCGACGCTCTGCGCCGCGGCGGGCGGAGCAGAAACGGCGGGCGGAGCGGCGGCGGGGGCGAATTGAGGAACGCCGGAATTGGCGGGGCCCGGAGCGGTCTTGGCCGCGTTCTGCGGCTGGCTTTCGGCAAAGGCCGCGGGTGGCGGCGGTGAAGCTTCTGCGTAGCTTGCTGCGGCGCCGGCGCCCAGACCGCCAGCGACGCCTGCGGTGGATTTCTTGTTTTCAACCGGAATTCTGCCCGGCGGGGACTGGGGCGCTTGAGAAAGAGCGCCAAAGGACTGGATTTGTTCGCGTTCCACGATGGCCGAGGCGCCGCTTGGAGCGCCGGTTCGTATGGCGGCGCCCGGTTGCTCCGCCGCGGCCAGGCGGTTCGAGGACAATTCCCGGCTCGGCGGCAGCGATTTAAGCGCCGGCGCGGCGGAGACGGGGGCAATCGGCTGCACGGCCGGCGGAGCGGGAGCAGGCGCTGTGGAAACGGCCATCTGCACCACCTCGGAATGACGGCCGGTGGGCGCGCGATCGATGTACAGGACGAAGAGGGCAAGGCCGGCTAATGCGGCAGCGGCGGGCAGAAAGACGGTCCAGCCGGAGAACCATGGCTTACGCGCGGGCGCGCCTGCCGGCATGGGGAGCGACTCGGCGGGCGGGAGCGAAAGCGCGACCGTCTCGCGGCAATCGGGGCAGACGGCGAGATGGGCGAGCACATCGGCACGCTCGTGCGCGGGCAGGGCGTGGTCAACGAAGGCGCTCAACTGGTCGACGTCCGGGTGTAGCCCGGAGTGGCGTGGATGTTGCCCGGATTGGAGCAGTTCGCTCATAGTCAATCGGATGCGGCGGTTGGGGCCGAGACCGTCTGATCGGAGAACGGCGCAAGCTGCGAAGTTTGCAGCAGGGCGCGCAGGTTTATTTCGATGTCGCGGGGGTCGGCGCCGAGAGCTTCCTCGGCTGCCGCGCGGCTTAAGCCGCAGGCGCAGAGGTTCTTGAGCAGTTGGCTGCGCAGGCCCGCCAAGAGGCGCTTGAGCCGGCGGCTGATGGTGGCTTCATGGACGTTGAGGGTGCGGGCGATGTGAAGAAGGGTCTGGCGATCGAGATAGTAGGCGACCAGCAGAAAGCGGTCTTCCGGATCGAGATTGCCGAGCGTGCGGGCGACGGCTTGCGCGAGGAGCGATGACTCGGCGGCGATGGCGGCAGCGGGCGGCGCGGGAGTGTCCACGTCGTCGAGGGGGGCCTCGCGATGGGTGCGGCGATGGTGGTCGCGGAAGCGCTGGACCAACGTGGTGCGCAGCCAGCCCAGCAGCGATCCGCGGCCGGAGTAGGAGGCGAGCGGCGAGCGGCGCTGGCCGTCGAGCTGGCGCAGGCCGTAGAGCTCGGCATAGAGCGAGTCAGCCAGATCGTGGCCGAGGGTGGCGGAGCCGGTGATGGCGATGGCTGCCTGGGTGAGCGAAGCTCGATAAAGCCGGAGAAATCGCTCCCATGCGGGCTCGCGGCCCCATGCACAGGCGTGCGCGAGCGCCAGCTCGGGGAGATGAAGCCCGCGAAAGAAGGCTGTTTTCCGGGCGAGATCGGGCAGTGCGCCCGGCGGGAGGCCGTGATTTACCTTTGCGCCCACGGAGGCAAGGATCTGCCCGAATTCCTCTTGAGTGAGCCCGCAAGTTTCGGCTTCCGCCTTGGCGCAAAGCTCTTCGAGGAGCAGCGGCGGCGGGCCGGGGGCGTGGACGACTGAAGCCAGAGCCGCGGCGGAGGGCTGCCCGGCGGGTGCAGTGAGAACCAGATCGCCCGGCTTGGATGGAGCCGTATCCACGCTCAGAGGATACTGCATTCGCGGCGCGCTTGGGTTGCGCGGCGGTTGCTCAGGGTTGCAGCGTGGGTGGGAATTCAAAAGAAGGAGCAACCGCAGATCCTTCGACTCCCTTCGCTGCGCTTCGGATGCTCAGGATGACAGAGCTGTGAGCGATGAGTCGCGAGGCTTAGAACCTGTGTAAAAACTCGGCCACGTGTTGGATTCATGTGTTTTGAAAGGGCACGGCTTTAGCCGTGCCGCTCGATGACGAGTTGAGTTTTGGGCTTTAGCCCCCGAGGGAAGGTATTTTCAGTCCTTTAGATTCCCTCAGCGGCTAAAGCCGGGTCTCATTTGCCGCTTCCTCGGCACGGCTGAAGCCGTGCCCGTTCAAAGCCGTGAGTTTTTATACAGGCTCTCAGGATGACAGAGCTGTGAGCGATGAGTCGCGAGGCTTAGAGTGAGCGGGCGCCGCGGCTTACTGCGCCGTCATTGTCGGCAGGCTGATGAAGCTGGCGTCGGCGGGCGAATGCCAGATGCGCTGCGTGGCCTTTTTGTAATCGGCCGGCCGGGCGTTGAAGATGTTGGGCACGAAGGTCTGCGGATTGCGGTCGTAGAGGGGGAACAGAGTCGACTGCACCTGCACCATGATGCGGTGACCGGGCTTGAAGACGTGATTCACCATGGGCAGGCCGAACTGGTAAAGAAGCGGCTGATCCGGCACGATGGCCTGGGGGTGCTCGAAGCTGGCGCGATAGCGGCCGCGGAAGATGTCGATGGCGATGGGGAGCTCGTAGCCGCCCATTGCCGCGTCATAAAGATCTTCGCCGGGATACACGTCGATCAGCTTCACCACCCAGTCGCTGTCGGTTCCGCTGGTGGAGGCATAGAGATGCACTTGCGGGCGTCCGGAGAGCGGCAGCGGCGCGGTGAGTGGATCGGTGACGAAGGTGAGCACGTCGGGGCGGCCGTCGACAAAGCGCTGATCGTGGACCAGCCAGGTGCGCCAGGCGTCTTCGTCAGTGGCCACAAACGGCCGCGGCACAAAAGGCACGGGCTTGGCCGGATCGGAGACATATTCGGTGAACGGCTGGCCGCCGGCCGCCGGCGCGTGGAAAGAGAGCCTGCCGCCTGCCTGGAGATAGAGGGGCCGCGGCTTGCCCGGGCAGCCGCTTTCGCAACTGAGCGGCCAGCGGGCGAGCAAGTCCCAGCGATTGGCTCCGGTGTTGTAGACCATCACCGGCGGAGTATCGGCCTTGGGCGCGCCTTCCACCAGATATTGGGTGAAGAACGGCAGCAGGATGTTGTGGCGGTACTGGCGCGTGGTGTCGCCGGTCCACTGGAGCGGTCCGAGCGCCCAGCCCAGGCGGTTGACCTGGCTGTGGGACCACGGTCCCATGACCAGAAAGTTCATATCGTTGCCGGTGTCTTTGGGTTCGAGGGCTGCGTAGGAGTGGTTTGCGCCCCACATATCTTCCTGGTCCCACAAGCCCTGCTCCCACAGCACGGGCACCTTGAGCGGAATATCGGCCAGGAGTTTGTCCAGCGCCTGTCCCTGCCAGAAGGCGTCGTAGGCCGGATGCTGCTCGATCTTGCGCCAGAACGGAAGCTGGTCGAGGCCGCCGTAGCGCGCAAAATCTCCCGCCGAGCCCTGTTCGAGGAAGTTGGTGTAATCGTCGTAATTCAAGCGCGGAATCCTGGATCCGGCGCCGCGCTTCGTGGTCTGATCGGTGAAGTAGTCGAGATTGATCTGCCGGAAGGCTCCGTAATGAAACCAGTCGTCGCCCATCCAGCCATCGATCATGGGGCTCTCCGGCGCGGCCACCTTCAAGGCCGGATGCGGATCGAGCAGGGCCATGACCACGGTGAAACCTTCATAGGAGGAGCCGATCATGCCCACCCTGCCATTGGATTCGGGAACGTTCTTGACCAGCCAGTCGATGGTGTCCCAGGCGTCGGTGGTGTCGTTGGGTGCGGTGGGATTGAGCGGCCCGGTGGGCGGCGGGGTCATCACGTAGGCGCCCTCGGAGCCGTACTTGCCGCGCACATCCTGGAAGACGCGGATGAATCCGGCCTCGACCCATACGTCGTCGCCCACGTACATCTGCTCGGCCATATACGGCGACTCCGTCTCGTCGAGGCGCATGGCGGCATCGTAGGGCGTGCGGGTGAGAATGATGGGCGCGTGCGTGGCGCCCTTGGGGATGGCGATGACGGTGTAGAGCTTTACGCCGTCGCGCATGGGGATCATGGCCACGCGTTTCACGAAGTCGTAACCGACCCGGGGAGGAGTGAATTGGGCGGGAATATCGGGAGTCATGGCCGGCAGAGGCGGGGTCTGGTCCGGCGCCTGGGCGAAGAGCGCGGCGGCCGCGGCAAGCGCGAAAGCGGCAACGGTGAAGCGGGGGAAGAAGGCCATTTGTGCTTGTCCCTGCGAAGAAGATGCCGGCGCGGCGGCCGGGGCGAGCGGCTATGCCTCTGACCGCGTGAATTTGTATCTGACGCCGAAGTAACCCAGGTCTCAAAATCGAGACCTGGGGCACCCAGTTTTGATACAAAAACAAGCGGTCAAAGATCTAGCTGGAAAGATCGCGCAAGAAATTGCGATTGCCCGGCAGTATATCAAGCCGCGGGTTCCGGCAGCAGCTTAAGCCCGCGCTGATGTTGGTGCATTTCCGGCACGCATGAAGAGGCTGCGGATAAAGGCGGGAATTCGGGCGAATTACGCAAAGGGCATCCTTCCGGGGCTAAAGCCCACATTTATTTCGCTGGCTTTATGCGGGGGTTAAAACCCCCGCCTCCCTCCGAAACGGGTTTTTCAGCAAGCCGTGAAATCGCGCCCAGACACTTCGTGCTTCTTCCGTGGAGTCTTTCCGCAGGCGGTGGAGCCGTGACCCTTCAAGACGCCGGCGAATTTAATCGCTGCCCACTGCCGGGCGCGTTTTCCTGGGGGCGGAAGCACTGCCGAATCGGGACAACCCCGCCACTGTTGCCCACTTACGGTTGCAACGGCCGAGGTCCTCGCGGTATTGTGCCTGTGAGGTCGGTTCCCAAAAATGCGCCCCTCGGAGTTCCCTGAGCAGGACGCGGCGGCCGAAGAGAAGCGCACTCCGGCCGGTCTTGCGCGAGCCACAATCGAGCGTCTCTTCGAGTTTTGTCCGGATGCGATCGTCATTACGGACGGGGATGGAATTGTGCGCGGCGCAAACCCGCGCTGCGAAGAGCTGTTCGGCTACACGAGCGAAGAGCTGACCGGGCAGCCGGTGGAGATGCTGGTTCCGGAGCGGTTCCGCGCCGGCCATCCACGGCACCGGGAGAATTACAACGCTCATCCGCGCGCCCGGCAGATGGGCGCGGCGTTGAACCTGTTCGGTCTGCGCAAGGACGGCAGCGAATTCCCGGTCGACATCATGCTGAAGCCCATCGCCGCCGAGGACGGTTCGGCGGTGCTGAGTTTCATCCGCGACGCCACCGAGCAGCGGGCGGCGCAGGAGGCGCTGCGGCTGAACGATCTGCGCTTGCGGTCGATCGTGGAGAGCATCGGCGAATACGCCATCTACCTGCTCGATCTGGACGGCCACGTTCTTACCTGGAATCCCGGCGCCGAACGCATCAAGGGATACAAGGCCGACGAAGTGCTGGGCCTGCACTTTTCGCGCTTCTTTGTCGAGGAAGACATCGCGCGCGGCCACCCGGCCGGGTTGCTGCGCCAGGCGGCGGAACGGGATCGCGTGGAAGAAGAAGGCTGGCGGGTGCGCAAGGACGGCTCCCGCTTTTGGGCCGATTGCGTGCTGACGGCCATCCGCGATTCGACCGGATCGGTTACCGGATATGCGAAGGTGACTCGCGACATTACCGGCCGCATGCAGGCGCAGGAGTCAGTGATTGCCGAGCTCAGCAGCCTGCTGCTGGCCAATGTAGACATTCGCAAGATGCTGGGCGCATTTTCAGAGAGCGTGCGCCAGATTGTTCCGCACGACATTGCCACCATGGCGCTCTATGACGAGGCGACGGGCAATCTTCGCGTCCAGGTTCTTGCCGCCGGCGAGGCCGTCGCCGGCCACGACGAGCTGCTGCTGGATGCCGACGGTTCGCCCGCAGGCGAGGCCTTCCGCAACCGCCGTCCGGTGATTCTGAACAAGTTGGATCGAGGGCCGTTTGCGCCGGAGACGGTGAAGCATCTGACCGGGGCTGAGATGCGATCGGGAGTATGGGTTCCCATGGTTCACCGCGAGCGGATCCTGGGCACGCTGGCCGTGGCCAGCCGCTTGGAGAACGCATTCGGCCGGCAGGATGCGGAAAAGCTGGGCCAGGTGGCCTCGCAGATGGCTGTGGCAGTGAACAACGCCATGGCGTTCCGGCAGATTGCCGAGCTGCGCGACCGGCTGAACCAGGAAAAGCGATATCTCGAAGAAGAAATCAATCTTGACAACCGCTTTGACGACATCGTGGGCGAAAGCTTCGGACTGCGCAACGTGCTGCGCGAAATTGAGACTGTAGCGCCGACCGATGCAACGGTGCTGATCCAGGGCGAGACGGGAACCGGCAAGGAGCTGCTGGCGCGCGCCATTCACCGGCTCAGTCCGCGCAGCGAGCGCACGTTTATCAAATTGAACTGCGCGGCCATTCCGGCCGGCCTGCTCGAAAGCGAGCTCTTCGGCCACGAAAAGGGCGCGTTCACGGGCGCGATTGCGCGCAAGATGGGACGGCTGGAGCTGGCGCACGAGGGAACGCTGTTTCTGGACGAGGTGGGCGAGCTGCCGCTGGATCTGCAGCCCAAGCTGCTGCGCGCGCTGCAGGAGCGCGAGATTGAGCGGCTGGGCGGCACGCGGGCCATCCAGGTGAATGTCCGGCTCATCGCCGCCACCAATCGCGACCTGGGTAAAATGGTGGCCGAGAAGCAGTTCCGCAGCGATCTTTTTTACCGGCTCAAGGTCTTTCCGGTCTCTGCGCCGCCCTTGCGCGAGCGCGCCGCCGATATTCCCATCCTGGTGCGGCACTTTGTTTCGCGGCACAGCCGGCGCATGGGCAAGACCATCGAGATCATCCCGGACGAGGCGATGGAAGCGCTGGTGGCCTGGAAGTGGCCGGGCAACATTCGCGAGCTCGAAAATTTTCTGGAGCGCGCCGTGATTCTGTCCCGCGGTCCGGTGCTGCACGTGCCGCTGGCCGAGCTCGAAGATATCGATGAAGAAGAGGACGACGCGGCGGCGGACGCCAATCCCACGCTGCAGGCGGCCGAGCGCGACCATATCCTGCGCGCGCTGCGCGAAGCCAAAGGCATGATCGGCGGACCCGCCGGCGCGGCTGCCCGGCTGGGCCTGAAGCGCACCACGCTCAACTCCAAAATAAAGAAGCTGGGGATAGAACGCGGCGACTTTATGTAGTCGCGGTGACGAAATGCCGTCTTCGTCACTTCGTCACATGGCGCGCTTCGTCACCCGTCTTCCTCCCGTCTAAAAAAGATTAAATACTTTGCTTTCAAGGCAGCGGGGGCCTACCGGCGCAGCGGCGAAGGTTTGGCACGCGCCGTGCCTTATAGCGGGCATGGCGTTACGAATCACGCTCGAAGAGAACGCGGAAGAGATGGTGGTAAAGCTGGAAGGGCGCGTCGTTGGACCCTGGGCGGCCGAACTTGACCGCCTTTGGGAACAGACCTCGCCCTCACTGGCTTCAAGAAAGCTCTCTCTCGATCTTCGTGAAACTACCTATGCCGACGCTAGCGGGATACGGTCTCTGCGGGCGATCTACGCGGAGACAAAAGCCACAATCCTGTCCAGCACACCATGGACCCGGTATCTTGCCGAAGAGATCGCGCGCAAGAACGACAACCATACAGATGCGGAGGCGTGAGATGCAGACCGAGCGCGAGAGAAGCAACGAAGCGGGCGCAAAGCAGTACAGGAAGAGCGAGTTCTTCAGCATGTTGCAAGGGCCCGCGCTGGCGGACTTCGAGCTGCTGCTGGTTCCGGTTTCGCATCCGGCCAACAACGTACTGTTCAGCGAAACGCAGCCCCCGGACGGCGTTCATGTGGTGATCGAGGGCGAGGTGAAGCTCTCCATCAATTCGAGCGACGGCCGCCGCCTGAGCCTGCGCATCGCCAAGGCGGGAGAAGTTCTGGGGCTCTCCTCGACGCTTTCCGGCAATCCTTACGAGATGACGGCGGACACGCTGTATCCGGCCAAGATCGCGCACGTTTCCCGCCAGGCATTCCTTCATTTTCTTGCCCGCCATCCTGAAGCCTACGAGATTGTGACGCGCGAAGTGAGCCGCAGCTACAACCTGGCGTGCGAGCAGTTGCGCATGGTGGGTCTTTCCACTTCAGTTCCGGAACGGCTGGCCTGCCTGCTGCTGCGCTGGAGCGATTCCGGACCGCAGCTAGGCAGCGGCTCCCGCTGCCGGCTCTCGCTTACCCACGAAGAGATCGGCGAATTCATCGGAGCCTCGCGCGAAACGGTGACGCGCACGCTTTCAGTGTTCAAGAACCGGCGCCTGGTGGCGCAGCACGGATGCACACTTACGATTCCCAGCCGCCTGGCTCTGGAAAGCTACGCACGCGGCTGACGCAGTCTCCCCCATTTAGAGCGGAACCCGAGTAACTGTAACCTGTCGGGTTTTGTTCAGGGTCGCCGCTCCCTGATGGTCGCGTCGACTTGAATGCTGCGGTTTCCAGATACATCGACTCTGGTTCCGCTATAGGCCGTTGGCCCCGGATGCGCGACGTGGAAGGCGTCGCGGATCCGGGGCGAACGGCATTTCTTTCTTCGAAGGACGACGGCACTTCCGAGCCGGACGCCCGGCGCCTCCGGCGCAGAGCCGCAAGCCTCAGTCGACTTGAATCACCAGCGGATGCGCCAGCGCCCAGGTCTTGTACTGCGCCAGCACGGCGATGCCCTGCGAATTGAACCAGGAGTAGCCGTTGCGCCGCTCGCGGCTCAACTCGTTCACGTCGTCGTGGATAGTTTTGTCGCGGTCGCCGAAGATGGGCTTGTCGGTGCCGATCTGGTAATAGCGCGACCAGATGGGTCCGGCTCCTTGAACGGCCACCAGCTTGCGCGCATCGGGGCTGTTGCGGTCGGCGCGGAAATCGCCGCTGCCAAAGCGGTAGCCGTAGATGGCCACCTTGGCGAACCAGGCCGCCGCGGCATGCACGGCCGCGACCTCAGCCGGCGTGGGATCCGGCAACTGCATGAAGAACACGACAATGGGGAAGCTCTCATCGCTCGAGAGCGAAGCCATCTCGTAGTTGCGCGCGGAAGTGGGCTGGAGGGTCAGCGGGTCGTATTGCTGCGCCCACGCGGTTTTCACTCCGTTCTCCACAATTTGCAGCTTGAGCAGGCAATCGATGCCGCGTTCCGCGGCTAGACCGGCGCGGCGCACCAGCGCCGGCGGCAGAAATGTGTAATCCGAGGCTCCTTTCGCTACACCGTCGAGAATCTCCACGGCATGCAGCATGGCGTCGTCATTGATGGTGATGGCGTCGTGGTAGCCGCCTTCAAGCGGCCAAACCTGAGGCCAGCCGCCGTTGGGATACTGCGAGTCGAGAAGATACTCGACGCCGCGCTCTACGGACGCGCGAAGGGGCGCGGCATCCGCGTCGCGATGCGCGGCAAGGAGCGCCGTGGCCACGCGGGCCAGAAATCGGATCTGCATCCACGTGGCGTCGTTGTCCAATGTGGCGATGTAATGCCAGCTCGCATCCACCGGCTTGTCGAAGTCGGCGAGGTCGGGAAAGCGATTCAGATTGTCGGCATCGTAGAGATCGCCAGGCGCGCGCGGATCGCTCACCATGTCGATGTTCTTGCTCCAGCCGCCATCGGCCACCTGGTAGGTGAGGATGTTCTGCGCGGCCTTGAGCGCATCGGCGCCTGCATACCAGTCTGCGGGGTGCTCCATGCGCAATGCAAATGCGCCGCGGCCCATCGCCGCATGTTTCGGATTGGCGTTTCCGGCTGCCTTCTGCTCGCCGGCCAAAATCCGTTTGTCGATCTCCTTCTGCTTCTCCGAACGATCAAGATATTCATTCCAGGCCTTGCGCTCCTTTTTCGGGAGCGTGGCGGTCCGCTCGGGGGTGAGGGGCCGGGCAATGACGTTGGCGCCGATGACTTTTGCGGAAAGCGCGACGGGAAGGGTAAGCGCGGCGAATGAAAACGCAATCGAAACGGGAAGCAGCGGGAACCGGGAGCGGCTGGTACTGCGCATGATTTGCTTTCTACTCCAGCGGATCGGCGGCTGTCAACGGCTGGTCTGACCACGAGACCGGCGGCGGCGCGGCTCACCGGTACGTTTTGTCGTCGATCTTGTCCAGGTTGGCGCCGTTCATCACGCCGATGGTCACAATCGCGTAAGTATAGACTTCGTTCCCTTCCTCCACGTGTCCCGCGATCACACGATCGGGCGTGGCCAGCGTCATGTGCGCATGAATGCGGCCGTCGATCACATAGCCGTTCATGCTCACCAGATCGGCGGGCTGCATGGGATTCTTCTCGAATGTGTCCTGCACGGGCAGATCGCGATTGCTGACCTGATGCACTTCATAGCCGCGCAGCGAGCCAATGGCCGAAAGTATTACGCCGTTCTGAATGTTCTGCTCTTTCACTACACGTCTCATTCCGTCGAGAAGGTTGGCGCCAAACTTGAGGCGGATGACCACGATGCGGTCGAAGTGGCCGGTAAGAGCGTAGGCTTCAGGCACCGCGCTGCTGTTGGGTTTGCTGTCGTCGCCGGGATTTGGAGAGGGGCTGGCAACGGTGCGATGCGTTTCCTGGGCTGCGAGGACACTTGCGGCGATCAACAGTGCAATCGACATGGATCTTATGAATCTGCGCGTCATGGTCATGGTTCCTTTCTGTGCCAAGAGATTCCGGCGAGCCGGTTCCGCCGGCGCCTAGCGAGGTCTGACCTCGCGACGAGCGAGCGCCGAGTCCGCATGAAAACTCCTTGCCGGCGAGCCACGATTTGCCGGTTCGAGAAAAGGGCGCAGCCATCGTAACACGAAGGACAGCGGTCGAGTAAGCCCGGGACCTGGCGATCCCGATGGGGACACTTGACATGTCTTTCGCCGGCGGCTGAAGATGGCTGACGCGCCTTCTCTGGACTGACCACTGCAGCCGGAGACAGGCTTTCCGCCGCAGCTTACCGGTCGAAATTGGGGCGCAGATCCAAAGCGCATTGCGAGCGCAAGGAAAGGGAAACAGGATGATGAATCGACTCACCGCGCGCAGAGATTTCCTGCAGCAGGCACTGCGGGGCGCATTGGCCACGCCCATACTGGCTTCGCTCAACGGACTTGCGCCGGCCCAGGAAACACGGCCGGCGGCGGCGCAGGGCGGCTCGACACATGATCATAAGGCCGCGGAGACCGGGCCGAAAGTTCAATTGAACGTGAAAGATTATGGCGCCAGCGGAGACGGCAAGAGCAGCGACACGCTGGCCCTGCAGCAGACCATCGACCGCTGCGCCGTGCTGGGAGGCGGCGAGGTGGTGGTTCCGGCCGGCGATTACGCGACCGGCGCACTGGTGCTGCGCAGCAACGTGCTGCTGCGCGTGGAGCAGGGCGCGAGCCTGCTCGGCTCCGCCGACATGGCGGCCTACCCGCTGACCCAGGTGCGCTGGGAGGGCCGCTGGATCAAGGGATACAGCGCCTTCATCTCTGCAATGGACGGCGAGAATTTCGGCATCGCCGGCCCGGGCAGGATCGTCGGCAGCCCGGAGATCAGGGGCCGCGTGGACCGCGCGACCGGTTTGCGCCTGCCCGCGCTGCTCGAATTCACCAACTGCCGCAACGTGCGCGTGGAAAACTGCTTCACCAGCCAGGCCGGCATGTGGTCCATCCACCCGGTTTACTGCGAGAACATTACGTTCAAGAACGTGACCGTCGACAGCGGCGCCGACGGCATCGACGTGGATTCCTCAAAGCATGTGACGATCGACGGCTGCGACTTCTCGACCGGCGACGACTGCATCTCGCTCAAATCGGGCCGCGGCGAGGAAGGTTATACGATCAACCGCCCCACGGAGGACGTGCGCATCGCAAACTGCACCTTCGCCGATTCGCACTTTGCCTGCATCGGCATCGGCAGCGAGACTTCCGCCGGCATCCGCGGCGTGCATGTGGACAAATGCAAATGCACCGGCGCGCGCACCTACGCCGTTTACATCAAGAGCCGGCCAGGGCGCGGCGCATTTATCGAGGACATCTACGTGGACGACTTCGACGTGGCCGGCGCGAAGCAGGGTTTCCTGCGCCTGAACACGCTGAACAGCGGCAAGCAGGATGAATTTCCGGTTCCCGGCGACGCGGGCATTCCCACGGTGCGGAATTTCCAGTTCTCGAATATTCGCGTTCATGACGTGCCGGTGCTGGTGGATGGGGCCGAGATTCATCCCCGCAAGCCGCTGATCGGTTTTTCGCTCAGCAACGTTTCCGGCACGTGCGCGCGCGGCATTGCGCTCGCGAATGTGAAGAACGCCGCGATCCGCAACATCAAGGTGACCGGATTCACCGGACCGCTGCTCTCGATCGACAACGTGACGGGAAGCGGGCTTGCGGGCGCGGCCAAGATCGATGAGGGAAAGATGCCGAAGGCGCCGGAGCCGGTTGCGGAGCCCGCGGCGCCTTATCGACTGCATTGATTGGGCTGCATTGATTGGGCTGCATGGATTGGACGCATTGCGCATTCAAGCTTGAGGAGTTCTTTCGATGAAGATGAATGGCAGCAGATTGGGAGCGATGGCGGCGGCCCTGCTTGCCTGCTCGCTCGGCGCGCAACAGACGGGCTCCGGAATCCCCGACCGGCCCGACCCCAAAGAGATTCCCGTTCCGCCCATCAAGACATCGATGCCCGACATGCCGGGCGTGGATCAGCTTCCTCTTCGCCCCCAGATGCCGGACGCGATGACGCTCGACGACGGGAAAAAGGTGAAGACGCTGAAGCAGTGGAATGAGCGGCGCGCGCAGATGAAGCGGGTGCTGGAATACTACGCCGTGGGACTGGCGCCACCGCCGCCGGGCAACGTGACGGGAACCGAGGTGAGCGCGCAGATGCTGATGGAGGGCAAGGTGAAGTACCGCCTGGTGCACCTCACCTTCGGCCCCAGCGAGAGTCTGAGCCTGGATATCAGCATTTTCACGCCGGCAGAGGGCGGCCCGTTCCCGGCGCTCATCTCGCCTTCGGGCACGCCGCCGGGAGCCACGCCTTTACCGCGCCTGCCGCAGGGCGCCAACCAGGGACGCAACCAGGACGTGCTGCTGGTGGTGGGCCCCGCGGCTCCCGATGCAGCGCGCGGCGCAGTGGCGAATGGCGGCCCCGGCAGCGCGCAGCGCATGCGCGCCTTTGGCCCGCGCACGGCGGAGCAGATTGCGGAGAGCAATCCGGCGCTGAAGCACGGCTTTGCCTTTGTCACCTTCAACAACAACGATTGCGGCGAAGACACCACGCTGCGCAATCAGGACGGGAGCTGGGCGTACCGCACCACGCGCTTCTTCCCCGCGTATCCGAATTACGACTGGGGTTTGCTGCGGGCCTGGGCGTGGGGCGCGTCGAGAATTGTGGATTACCTGATCACCGATCCCTCGATCGACAGGAACAAGCTGATCATCACCGGAGTATCGCGCACCGGAAAATCGGCGCTGATTGCGGGCGCATTCGATGAACGTTTTGCGATGGTGGCGCCGGTGGCCAGCTCCGGCGGCGGAACGCCCGCGTACCGCTTCAGCGGCTCGGTTCCGGACCGCGGCGGCAAGGAAGGACTGACTGAAATGGTGCGCAAATATCCCAACTGGTTCTCGCCGCATCTGCACCAGTTCTGGGGGCAGCCGGACAAACTCCCCTTCGACGAGAACTGGATGATGGCGCTGGTTGCGCCGCGGCCGCTGATCTGCCTGGAGGGCGACCACGACCAGAACGTAAACCAGAACGGCGTGTATCAATCGTGGCTGGCGACGCGGCCCGCGTATGCGTTTCTGCACGCGACCGACAAGCTGGGGGTGAGCTGGGCCGACCGGCCGCACGGCATGGTGCAGGGCGACTGGGACGCGTTGCTGGCTTTCGCCGACAAATTTCTGCTGGGCAAGCCGGTGACGCGGCCATTCGATCAGTTTCCGCCGGGGGTTGCGCCGACCGTGCAGAAATAGCCGGCGCGCGCCGCGAGTGCGGCTTCTAAATCACGGCTTCGCCGCGCTGTCTTTGCAGGGATCTCCGCCGCACAGCGCGCCGGTGATGCCTTTGCCCTCAGTGATGGTATAGATGCGGTCCACGGCAGGCAGCTTGAGGGTCTCCCTGGCGCCGGAAGGCCAGTGGATTTCAACGCTGCCGGCCGCGGTCGCGTCGCCGAGGCCGAAGTGCAGGCGCCGGTCGTTCGCGGAGATGTAACTGCCGCTGGCGAGCACGTCGCGGCGCTGGCGCATGCCGTTGGCGGTGAGATAAGCCGTGGCGCAGGTGGCGTCGCGGGGGCTTCTGGGGCCGCCCACCAGGCTCAACTCCACCCAGTGATGGTGGTCGGGATTCACGTTGCGCAGCAGCACCGGCGGGCCGTCGATGGGATTGACGACCACGTCGATCTTTCCGTCGTTGAACAAATCGCCAAAGGCCGCGCCCCGCGCCGGGATCAAGTCCGCGAGCCCCGTTCCCTTCAGCGGCGGAACGTACTCGAACTTCCGACCCTTTCCGGTTCCGTCCGGCACGTTGCGAAACAACAGCGGCCGCTCGGCAAACGTCGTGCCCCAATCGTGCTGGTCGACCTGTGGATAGACGTGGCCGTTGACCATGAACAGGTCAAGCCAGCCGTCGTTGTCGTAATCGAGGAATCCGTCGCCCCAGCCGACGAAGGGGATGGTGGTTTGCGCAACGCCGGCCCTGTAGCTCACGTCGGTAAAGCTGGCGTCGCCGTCGTTGTGGAAGAGCACCTTGTAATCGTCGCCGAAGTCGGTCACGAAGAAGTCAATCAGCCCATTGTTTTCGTAGTCGCCCGCGGCAATGCCCATGGAAGCGATTTCGCGGCCGTCGCTGTTGAGCGCGAAGCCGGAGACGTAGCTCTGGTCGTCGAAGGTGCCGTCGCCTTTATTGATGTAGAGATAGTTGGGGGTGGAATCGTTGCCCACCACCAGGTCCGGCTTGCCGTCTCCATTGATGTCTACAAAGATGGCCGTGAAGCCGTAGTAACGGTCCTTGTCTTCCACGCCGGCCTTGGCGGTGACGTCGGTAAAAGTGCCGTCGCCGTTGTTGTGAAACAGATGGTCAGGCTCGCCCTGCAAGCCGCGCGGACCGCAATTGACGGCCTGTCCGCGGTACTGGCAGAAGGAATAGCCGACGGCCTTGGAGCCGCCGACGGGCAGGTTGTTGCGGTCGAAGTGAACGTAGCCGGTGACATAAAGATCAAGCCGACCGTCGCCGTCGTAGTCGCCCCACGCCGAGCCCGAAGACCAGTTGCCCAGGGCGACGCCGGCTTTCTCTGCCACGTCGGTAAACGTGCCGTCGTGGTTGTTGTGGTAGAGGCGGTTCTTGCCGTAGTTGCCCACAAAGATATCGGGCCAGCCGTCGTTATCGTAATCGGCCACCGAGCATCCATAGCCCCAGCGGTCGTTGGTCACGCCGGCTTTGGCGCTCACATCGGTGAAGGTTCCGTCGTGGTTGTTGTGAAACAGCGCGGCGTGCGGCGGCTCTTCCTTGCCATCCAGGGCATCGAAGGTTGAGCCGTTGACCAGGTAGATGTCGAGCCATCCGTCGTGATCGTAGTCCACCAGGCAGACGCCCGAGCCGTTGGTCTCGACAATGAAATTCTTCTCCGGCACGCCCATCTTGTGACGCCAGCCGGAGAGTCCCGCCTGTTTGGTGACGTCCTCGAAGATCACCGGGCCTTTGTCGACGAATCCGCCCGCGGTGATGGGCCGCTTCTGCTCGTCGTAGACCGGGGCCGCGGCTACGCCCGAGGAAATGCCGCCGGCCATGCCGCCCGGCTTCGTCTTCGGCTGTTCCTGCTGCGCCCGGCAACGCGCGGTGAGGATGAGAGCGACGTACACAAGGAAGACAAGAAAACCGCGCCTGCGCAACAAATGAATCCTCCGCAGACGCCAGTTTAATGCATCTCGCCTTGGGTTCGGCGCGGGGGCCGGCGCATCAGCTCTCCACGTTCAGGTAGAGCCGGTAAAGCTCGTCGCCGATGGCGGCGAAGGGCCGCAGCGTAAGCGCGCCGGTTGCGGTCTTTGCCTGCCAGTCGGTTGAGCCGGTGGAGACCTGCGCGGCCGCAAGCAGATCCTTCTTATTCATCGCCGCCGGCGCGGCGCCCACGCCGAACAGCGCCAGCGGACCGTGCACCAGCGCCTGCAGATCCGGGTGCTCCGGATCGATGGCCTCGAGATTCGCCGGCATGTCGAACTCGATCTCGATGCGGTCGCCGTTCGCCCAGGTGCGATCGAGCCGGGCGAATTTTCCGGGATCGGGGCCGGCAAGAATCCGTTGTCCGTTCACCGCAACCGTGGTTCCGGGCCCGGCCCAGGCGGGGATGCGCAGGGAGACCGCGAACGCTCCCGGCTTGCCGGCGCTCACTTCGATCTCGGACTCGGGGCGATGCGGGTAGTCCGTCTTCTGCGTCAGCGCGAAGCGCGCGCCGTTTTCGGTCCAGCTTACGCGCGAGGGCACATACAGGTTCACGTAGACGCCGTCGCGGTCGTGAAAGTAAGAGCTGATGCCGTAATCGGCAGCGATCTGCGGAAACGTCCCCGAGCAGCAGGGCCACTTGTCGCGGTGAAATCCCTTCTTCGCGAAGCGGTTGTTGTAGTCAGAGTAATAGAAGCTGGTGCCGTCTTCCTTGAGCGGCCTGGCGCCGAGGATGGTGTTATAGAGCACGCGCTCCATGCTGTCGCCGTAGCGGCTGTCGCCGGTGACGCGCAGCAGATAGCGCGTAATCTTGAAGTGGCCGTAAGCGCCGCAGGGCGTCTCGAAGCTGGCGTGCGATCTTGACAGGCTCTCGCCCATTCCGCCGCTGCCCGGCTTGCGGAAGGTCTCGTCGGGACCCCATCCGCCGGTGGCAAAACTCTGGGTGTCGCGCACGAACGCAAATCCATTGCGCGCCGCGCGCAGATGGGTTTCGCTGCCCAGCACGAGATAGGCCTGCATGGCGCTCGAAAGCGCGTTCACGTGGCTGTAGGCGTGCTCGCCGGGGAGCACGTTCTGGCCTTCCGCGAGGGGGCCGAAGTAGAGATCGTCTTCGAGGAACCGGACCGCGAGATCGCGATAACGGCTGCCGGCGCCGCGCTGGTAGGCGAGGAAGAAATTCTCGGGCAGCGTATAGGTTTCGTCCCAGCAGTAGGCCTCGTCGGGATGGGGTTGCGCGTATTGTTCCGAGCGGGACATGGCCTTGGGCGGAAGATGCGGCAGCACGGCGTCAGTGGCGGCATTCAAGACCTCGAGCGCCGACGCGTCGCCGGCGAACTGGTGCGCGTCAATCAAGCCGCAGTTAGTCTTGTCGAAGGTGTAGGCGGGCAGATGATAGCCGTCGTAAAACTTCGTGGTAATGGTAGGCGCGAAGGCGCGCACCAGGCGATGCACCTTTTCCTGCGTCGGCTTCGAGCCCGTGACCGCGTAGGCGCGCGCCAGTCCGGACAGGTATTGCCCAAAGCTGTGTCCCGGAATGAAGCCGTGAAAATCTCCATGCGGATCGAAGTCCAGCGAGTCGTCGTACCAGCCGCCCATATCTTCGCCGGGCGCGGGCATGCCCGCGCGCAGGCGGAAGGGCTTCAGCAGCATGTCTTCGTCGATGGCAAGGAAGAGCACGTGGTTGTTTTCAAACTGGCGCAGCATTGGTCCTTCCATCAGTTGCACGTCGCCGTAGTCGAACTGGTCGAGCGGGGCGGGACCTGCAGCCTGCGCGCTGGAGACGGCGGATGCGATACGCGCCTTGGCCAGGGAAGCGGCGGCCAGCGCCGCGCCGGTTTTCAAAAAGGTTCTGCGCGACTGGGACATCGGGGTTTCACCTCCTGGAACGATGTTGCGGGCCATGCAACCGCGGGCGCGCCGGGTTTACGGCTCTGAGCAAACGTTTACCGCACGGCCGCACCCATTGAAGCACAACCAGGCGAAGTTTGGAAAGCAGTCCCTGCGCCTGCAAGCAAATTCAATCCGTCGCCGCGGTTCGGTCCCCGGCAGCCGCAGAGCGGGGCGAGTCCGCTGGTCGCTCGCGCTTTAACCCGTTTTGCGCTGCCCGAAGACGTGATCCTCAAATCCCAGCAGATACCACATTCCGCGGCCGGAGAATTTGCCCGTGAACCACTTCTTGAGCAGCCTCTTGACGAGCTTGAACGCGTCGGCGAGGGTGGTGAAGAATCCCTCGCGCGAGCGGCCCGCGTGCAGCACTTTCACTCCGTTGGCCAGCAGCAGGTTGGCAATCTCGCGCAGGTCCGGCACGCGGACGTGGGTGGGATCGTCGCAGAATTGCAGCGTCTCGTCTACCGAGTGCGGCAGCGAGAGACTGCGCAGCGAAGGAAACGCGACCCAAATGTACCCTGCCGGCTTGAGCTTGGCGCACAGCGCGGCCAGGATGGGCGCCGGTTCCGGCATGTGCTCCACCACATGATTCAGAATCACGAAATCGTAACTCGCGTCAGGAATCGCGGCGTAGCCGGAACCGTCCGCGCCCAGCGGAAAGAACTCGTCCATGGCGGCGTCATCGGCCTGGTTCAGGTTGTAGCGTTGAACGTCGGCGCCGGCGTAATGGCAGGCGGGAAACCAGCGCCTGGTGAGGGAGGGCGAGCCGTTGCCGCAGCCGATGTCGAGAATGCGCGGGCGCGCGGAAAGCCTGCCACGCACGAATCGAAATTTCATGGGACAGTGCGGCATTCAGGTCCTCATCCCATGCGCCGATTTAGAGATGCGATTTAGAGATGATTGATGAGCGAAGCGATGCAAGCGGCGCCGAAGCCGTTGTCGATGTTGACGACGGAGACGTTGGGCGAGCAGGTGTTCAACATGCCCAGGAGCGCCGCTACACCGCCCAGCGACGCCCCGTAACCGACACTGGTGGGCACGGCGATGACCGGCGCATTCACCAGTCCGCCCACCACCGTGGGCAGCGCGCCCTCCATGCCCGCGCAGACGATGAGTACGCGCGCGGAGGTGAGCGTGTGCTGCTGCGCGAGCAGGCGATGAATGCCGGCCACGCCGACATCGGCAACCACTTCCACGGTGTTGCCCATCAGCCGCGCGGTGACCGCGGCTTCCTCGGCGACGGGCAGATCGCTGGTGCCGGCGCAGACCACGCCCACCATTCCCTTGCCCGGCGCGGCCTGAGTCTGCGCGAGCGTGATGGCGCGCGCGGTTTCATGAAATTCCGCGCGCGGCGCCTCGGCGAGCACCGCATCGTAGACCGCGCGCGTGGCCCGCGTGGCCAGCACGTTTCCGCCCGCGTGCGCCATGCGCGCAAAGATGGCGGCCACCTGGGCCTGCGACTTGCCCTCGGCGAAGATCACCTCAGGCATGCCGGTGCGCAGCGCGCGATGATGATCGAGCTTGGCGAAGCCCAGATCCTCGAAGGGCAGATGGCGCAGCCGTTCCAGCGCCTTCGCAATATCCGTGCGCCCCTCGCGCACCTCAATGAGCAGCGCTTCGATTGCCAGAGGATCCATCAGCTGCCATCCTTTTCGCGGTTTGCCCAGGCCTCGATCGCGGCCTGCATCACTTCTTTGAGAGGCACCGAATGGCGGCGCGCAATGGCGCGGCAATCCTCGTACTCGGGCGCGGCATTGGCTACTTCTCCGGAGGGCCAGCGCGCGACCTTGATGCGCACGTCGCCCCACGCGGTGCTCACGTTGACGAACTCGCGGCCGAGCGCGAGCTTGTTCTCGATGCGCCAGCGCAGGCCGATGGTGGTGGTCTCGCGGAAGAGCAGCTCGCGCAGCGCGGGCGCACGATCGGGACTGGCGAGCACGGTGATCTGCACACCGGTGCGGCCCTTCTTCATTTGCACCGCGGCGCGATAAACGTCCCAGGCGCCGGCCTCGAGCAGCAGCTCGCTCACGTAGGCGAGCAACTGCGGCGTCGAGTCGTCGATCACGGTTTCGATGACGGCGATGGGCTCGATACCGGATTCGATTGCGGGCTCGATTGCGGACCCGACCGCGGAGTGAGCGCGCGCGGAATCCTCGCCCACCAACAGGCGCAGCAGGTTGGGCTCTCCGGGCGTGTCGCGCCCGCCCGCGCCGTACCCTGAAGCTTTCACGCGCATGGCCGGCAGCGGCGCGTAGCTCACTTCGAGCATGCGCAGCACGGCCGCGCCGGTGGGCGTTACGCGCTCCATGGGCGGACCGGCCGAGTACACAGGCGCATCGGCAAGCAGCGCCAGCGTGGCCGGCGCCGGCACGGGCAGCGTTCCGTGCTGGCACTTGACCGTGCCGCTGCCCACGTTGAGCGGCGAGGCAAGCCAGCGATCGACGCCCAGCGCTTCGCACCCGGCGGCCGCGCACACGATGTCCACGATGGTATCGACCGCGCCGACCTCGTGGAAATGCACGTTCTCGACGGGGATGGAATGAATGGCGGCCTCGGCCTCGCCCAGCAGTTGAAAGGCACGGCCGGCGCGGTCCTTTACCGATGCGGCGAGCGGCGCGGCGCGAATGATGGCGAGGATCGACGAAAGCGAGCGATGCGGCGCGTGGGGGTGTTCCGGGTGTTCTTCCTGTGCAGGGTGCGCATGCGGCTCATGTGCGTCGTGGGAGTGGTGTTCGTGCTCGTGCGCATCGTGTGCGTGGTGCTCGTGCGGGTGGTGGCCGTGCGCGTGGTCATCGTGACTGCGATGGTCGCCGGCGTGGTCCGGCTCCCCGGCCGTCAACACGTCCACCTTGGTGGCGGTGAGTCCGCCGCGAACGACTTTGCGCGCTTCAAGCCGCGCGCCCACGTTCAGCGCGGCAGCCGTTGCGGCAAGCAGGTCGATGGAGACGCCGGCATCGACCAGTGCCCCGAGCAGCATGTCGCCGCTGATGCCTGCAAAGCATTCCAGATAACCAATACGCATCGCGTTGTGATTGTAAATTGTTGGGCGAATTGATGGGAAAATCGGGTGATGGGCCGGTTTAGATGGTCGAACCGCAGGGGCTGAAGAGGCTGCGGAAAAAGGAAGAGCAGCAAGCGAATCGCGTGGGCAAGCGTCCCGCAGGGGCTAAAGCCCGCGTTCCTATTGCTCGACTTGCGGCACGACTGAAGTCGTGCCCTGACACTTCGTGCTCTGCTGAAGCTGTTTTTTTCGCCGCGGCGAGTAAAGCCCGCAGCCTTTGCGGGACTTAGTTTAGTCGATCCTGAAAAACCTATTAACTACATGTATAATCAATAACATATATCGCGCATTCGTGTTATAATTATCGCAGAAAGAGCCTCAATTCTCCCAATAGCTAGGGGAAAACGCATGCGCCCGAAGAGAAAGCCGGAGCAGCCACAGCGTGAGTTGTTCCAAGTGGAATTGGAACAGTTGATCGATCTCGATCACCCATTGGTTCGTCTGGGGATGTGCATCGATTGGGAATCGTTCGAACAAGCGTTGGGAGCGACGTATCATCCCACCCAGGGTGCGCCGGGCATCTCCACGCGGCTGATGGTGGCGCTTCACTATCTCAAATACCAGCACGATCTGAGCGACGAGAACGTGGTGGCGCATTGGGTGGAGAATCCCTACTGGCAGCATTTCAGCGGCGAGCGTTATTTTCAGCATCGCGCGCCGATTGACGGCTCCAGCATGACGCGCTGGCGTCAGCGGCTGGGCGAGGCCGGCGCCGAGCAGATGCTGCGCGCCACCATCGAGACGGGGATCAAGATGGGGGCCATCCGTCCGGCGCAACTGAAGCGCATCAACGTGGATACGACTGTGCAGACCAAGGCAATTCGTTTTCCCACCGATGCGCGTCTCTACAACCGCTGCCGCCAGCGGCTGGTGAAAGCGGCGCGCCGGGAAGGCCTGGTGATTAAGCAGAGTTATGAGCATGTCGGCCGCCGCCTGCTGATGCAATCGAGCCGCTACGCCCATGCGCGGCAGATGAAGCGGGCGCGGGCCTGTACGCGCAAGCTGCGCACGCAGTTAGGACGAGTGATGCGCGAGATAGAACGGCAAGTTACACAGCCGACGGAGAAGTTAGCCAGGCTGCTGGAGACGGCACATCGAATCCACGCGCAACAAAGGCACGATAAGAACAAGGTCTACAGCGTGCATGAACCCGAGGTCGAGTGCATCGCCAAGGGCAAGGCGGGCAAGCAATACGAGTTCGGCAACAAGGTCAGCGTCGCGGTGAGCAGCCGGGGCGGATGGTTGCTCGGCGCCAAGAGTTTTACGGGAAACCCGTATGACGGCCACACGCTGGGGGCGCAGTTAAAGCAGGTTGATAACTTGATAGGCGGCCGAGTTAGCGAGGTCCACGTGGACATGGGCTATCGCGGCCACGATTACACCGGCCAAGCAACGGTGCATGTGGACAAACGAAGAAGAGGCCGCACGTCGCGAGCACTCTGGCGATGGATGAAGCGTCGCGCCGCCGTCGAACCCAGCATCGGACATCTCAAGACCGAACACCGCTTGGAGCGCAATCGGCTCAAAGGTGTTGCCGGCGATGCGCTCAATGCCATCCTGAGTGCTGCGGCGATGAATTTCCATAAGCTCCTGGGGGCTTTTTGGCGCAATTTCCTGCGCCGCCTCATACGCATCTGGAGCTGGGTTCCGGCCCTACAAGAGCAACTCCCCTTCCAAACGCAGCCCGCAGACGCCTGAAAGCAACTTTTTCAGGATCGACTAGTTTACCTGTCCAGCCGACTGAAGTCGTGCCCTGATACAAAACGCGCGCAATTTCGAGCTCATCAGCAAGCTCTGAAGTCGTGCCCTTTCAAAGCTCCATTTATGCAATCGGTTCTACGCGCCGCGCCGGGCCAGCACTTCGGCGGGCAGGATGGCGTTCATGGAGCCAGAGCGGAAGCCGGTGCAGTCGAGCGTGACGTACTGGAACCCGGCCTGTTTGAGGGCGGCGGTAATCGAGTCCAGCATCTCGATGGAGAGCGCGCGGGGCAGCTCGTGGCGCGCAATCTCAACGCGCGCCAACGGGCCGTGATGGCGCACGCGCAGCTCGCGAAAGCCCAACTGGCGCAGGCTCTCTTCGCCTTTCTCGATCTGTTCGAGAACCTCGCGGGTGACGGTGCGTCCATATTCGACGCGCGAGGAAAGGCAGGGCGCGGCGGGACGGTCCCACATGGGGTAGCCGGCGGCTTTGGCGAGCGCACGCACCTCGAGCTTGGTGAGGCCGGCATCGGCGAGCGGCGCCAGCACGGCGTGCTGCTCGGCGGCGCGCTGGCCGGGGCGAAAATCGCGCGTGTCGTCGGCGTTCATGCCGTAGGCGATGCGGTCGAAGCCCAGCTTTGCGCCCAGGGCCTCCATCACCGCGAATAACTCGTCCTTGCAGTGGAAGCAGCGGTTGGCGTCGTTGCGCGCGTACTCGGGCCGTTCCAGCTCTTCGGTGGCCACCACGTGAAGCGGCATGGCCAGCGCACGGGCAAAGGCGCAAGCCTGTTCCATGTCGCGGCACGCCAATGAGGGCGAATCGGCCAGCACCGCCAGCATGCGCGCGCCCAGCACGCGATGCGCCGTGGCAGCGAGAAACGCCGAGTCCACGCCGCCGGAGTAAGCCACCATCACGCTGCCCAACTGCGCGAGCCGGCCTTCGAGATCGCCGAGCTTGGCCGCCGCATCGGCGTCAGCGCATTCCGGCGCAGCATGAGCCAAGGGCAAGCCGGTTTGTGTGCCCGCCGCCATGGGAGCGATTATACCCCTTGCAGCGTTTCCCAAGAATGGCCGAGCATCGATTGCCCCCGATGCGGCGGGGGCTGAAGCCCGCTCTTTTTGGGGCCTTTTTTCGGCACGACTGAACAGCTTGCTGAAAAAGGCCGAGGTGTCGACCAAAATCCCGAGCGCTATCCCGCAGGGGCTAAAGCCCGCGTTCCTATTGCTCGGCTTGCGGCACGACTCCGGTCGTGCCCTGACACTTCGTGCCTCTTCCGCGGAGTCATTGCCGCTCGCCGCGGCGAGCCAGTTTTCGAAGTACACTCGATGGATTTTGGCTTGCTCTGCTGTGCCGTCATTCCCGCGCGCGCGGCGGGCCGGTTTTGGTGACCGCGATGAGGCCGGCGTTGAAGACCGTGATGCCGGCCAAAACATAAAGCCCGGCGCTCGGCGAATGAAAATACCGGTCGGCCCAGACCTTGAGGTTGGGGGCCAGAAATCCGCCCAGATTGCCGGTCCCGATCAAAGCGATTCCGCCGGCCTTGGCGCGGTCGGCCAGGTAGCCGGTGGGGAAGGTCCAGAAGAGCGGCTGCACGGCCACGAATCCCGAGACCGCGACGGAGAGCGCCAGCAGCCCCGCCAGCGGACCCGCGGAGGGAAACGCGAAGCTGGCGCAACCGGCGACCAACAGGATCAGCGCCGCCATGTTGCGATGATTCCTTTGCCGGTCAGCCTGCCTGGGCAGCCAGTAGGTGGCAACCGTTGCGCAGATCCACGGAATGGCGGTGACCATGCCCACTTGAAAGCCCGCCGGTTTGTGGATGAGCGCGGAGACCTGGGCGGGCAGATAGAAGATGGCGCCGTAGATGCTCATCTGAATCATGAAATAAATGAGCACGAAGCGCAGCACGCGCGGATTGCGCAACATGGGCAGCAGATTCACCGGGCCGGAAGCGCGGCGGGCCTGCTCCTCCTGCTCCAGCGCGCCCACCAGCGCTTGTTTCTCATCGGGCGGCAGCCATTTGGCCTTGGCGGGCTTGTTGTCCAGGAAGCGAAAGGCGGTGAGGCCCATGACAACCGCAAGAAAACCCTCCACCAGAAACATCCATTGCCAGCCCTGCAATCCGCTTTTCGCATCGATCTCCAGGAGCAGCCCGGAGAGCGGTCCGCCCAAAACCAGCGAGAGCGGCACGCCCAGATAAAAAAGGCCGACGATCTCTCCGCGAATGCGATTCGGGAACCAGTAGGTGAGATAGAGAATGGTTCCGGGGAAAAAGCCCGCTTCCGCGATCCCGAGCAGTATCCGCAGGACGTAAAAGGAAGTGCTGCCGGTTACGAACATGGTGGACATCGAAGCCAGCCCCCAGGTCACCATGAGGAAGGAGATCCAGAACTTGGCGCCGATGCGGTGCAGGATGAGGTTGGAGGGAAAGCCGCACAGCGAATAGCTGATAAAGAACAGGCCCGCGCCCAGCGCGTAGGTGCTCTCCGATATGCCCACCGAAGCCGCCAGAGCCTGCTTGGCAAAGCCCACGTTGGCGCGGTCAAGAAACGAGACAATGTACATCACCATCAGATAGGGCGCCAGACGCCGCAAGGCGCGGGAGACAGCGCGGTCCAACGCGGGGCGCGGCGCGAGGGATTCCGCCGGGGCGGAGGCGGTTCGAGTTGGAGTGGTCTCGTTCAATGCAATTCCCTTGCAGAAGCGTGTTGATTGCCCCGGATGCCGCAGGGGCTGAAGAGGCTGCGGAAAAAGGCCGGATCTCAGGCACAGGCCCGAAAAGCAGGCCGCAGGGGCTAAAGCCCACGTTCATTTTGCGACCTTTGCGGCACGACTGAAGTCGTGCCCTGACACTTCGTGCTCCTTCCGGAGAGTTTTTCCGCGGCCTGTAAAGCCCGCCCATTCTCTTCGCGTGCTTGCGGCACGACTGAAGTCGTGCTCTGACACTTCGTGCCCCTTCCGGAGAGTTTTTCCGCGGCCTGTAAAGCCCGCGTTCATCTTGCGTTGTTTTCGGCACGGCTAAAGCCATGCCCCGATACAAAGCCCGACCTAGATCCTGCGGCGCGAGCGGTCACAGGCGGGGCTGATCCGGCCGTCTCGGCTTCCACCGGTAGGCGGCGACGGAGTTCCTCCAGAAGTATTTCTCGCGCGCCGCGGCGCTCTTGCGCGCCATATAGGCGCGCACGATGGCAAAGGTCTGCGCGTAGGAGGCGACATGATCGCTGTTCGGCCAGTCGCTGCCGAAGAGAACATGGTCCTCGCCAAAGACATCCCAGAGGGCATCGAGCGGCGCCTGATAAAAATGCGGATCGGTCTCGAGTCTTCCGTTCAGGCGCACGGGAATCCCGGAAAGTTTCACGAAGACGTTGGGATTTTGCGCCAGCGCGCGCAGATCGGCCCAGTAGGCGTCGCGCGCCGCGGGTTCCACGGGCACCGGCGCACGGGGAAGATGATCGATGACGATGCGCAGATCGGGAACCCGCTCCGAGGCAACGCGGATTGCGCCTATCAGGCGCGGGTCGGGGTTGGCGCTGTCGAGCACCAGGCCGGCCGCGGCCAGCGCTTGCAGCCCATCGACGAAGCCGGGGTTGCCGATGTCGGCGGCGAGATCGCAACCCCACAGGTTGCCGTAGCGAATGCCGAGGAACAGCGGATTCCCGGTGAGGCGTTCGAGATCGGCGCGATAACCGGGCGCGCCCGGCACCAGGTCGCCGACGACGCCCACGATGACGGGATGATCCGCGGCCACGTTCAGCACCCATTGGTTGTCGCTTTTAAGCGGGCTGCACTCGATGGCGATGGCGCCCACAACGCCGAAGCGCGCCGACTCGCTCATATAGCGCTCAGGCAGCGCGGGCTTGTAGACAGCCGCATCGGTCTTCTCCGGCCAGGGAACACCGCCGGGGCGCAGTGGATCGAAGAGATGAATGTGGGTGTCGATGATGGCGTCGGCAAACGCGTCTGCCGCGGGCTCCGGGCCGGGCCCCGGCTTTGCGGCGGCGAGCTGCTGCGCGGCCGGCGCCGCGGCGGCGTTCACAATGGGCGCTGCGGCGCTTAGGGCCGCGAGCTTCAACACGTCGCGCCGCCTCATCGGGACCTCCGTCGCGCAACGCGGGCGGCGGGGCCCGGCGCACACCCCACTATACACAGCCGGGCGCGGCTCTTTCCCGGCCGCGCAATCGTTGCACTGGCGGTGCGGTTTTCGCGGAGAGATTTCCGTTAAGAGCCGGCGGCCGGAGGGTCAGCATTTGGGCCCGCTCTCGGGCCGCGGCGCGAGAAGATAGACGTAAACCAGCATGGCCACGCCGATCAATCCCGGAATCAGGCCGCAAAGATACACCGAGCCGGTTCCGCCGTGCAGGATCGATCCCCCTCCGCCGCCCAAGAGCGCGTGCAGAAAGATCATCAGCCCGATGCCGACACCAACGTTGATCAGTCCGGCCAGCTTCACCCCTTCGCAGACCTTGGCCGCTTTGATTCGCTGATCCTCGCGCATCAGTTCGACGGCCGCTTTGGCCCCTTCGCCGGATGCTTCGGTGATCCGCCGCAGCGTCTCGGCTCTATAAAATGCCTCGCGCTCCTGCCGCCGGCTGTTCACAAAATGGACTACGGCGGTAAACGCGAACACTACCGTAATGATCGCTACCGGAAACAAAAAGTAAAAAGGAGCCGTTTGAGCACCCATTCAATCCTCCTTGCCAGGGGTATCTCCCCTTGCGCTCGGTACGACAGCCTCGCCGTGCGGCCGGTTGCATTTTGTTGGGGAACGGCGCGCTCAGAACGAACGGAACACGGATCTACGGTTACACCGCAGGGGTTCGAACCTGCGATCGCATCGATCCGGTTTCCCAACCGGCCGGGGCGGAAATCTTGAATCGCAGGCCACTCCTTCCGGCTATTTCCCGTAAACTGGCTACGCCACCTTTATCTGCGGAAGGGACCGGGCCATGAACCTCACGCGCATTCTTCTCGCCGCCGCAGGCGGTTTTGCAGCCTACTTTATCCTCGGATTTGTCATGATGGCGGGGCCTTCGGCGAGGAGCGAGTTCCTCAAATACCCGTCTGTCTACCGGCCTGTGGAAGCCATGAAGAGCGTGATGCCGATTGGGATGGCGGCCATGTTTGTAGCCATCCTGTCGCTTGCGGCGCTCTACGCGTGGCTGAACCCGGCCGGCTCGGGCCTGGCGGCGGGGGCAAGATTCGGCGCGTTGATCGGGGTCTTCTCGATCGGTTCGTTCGTGGTGCACAACTATGTGAACCTGAATATCGGCTGGAAGCTGACGCTCGAACAGTCGATCGCCTATTTCGTCGAATGGGTCGCCGTCGGCATTACGTTCGGGCTCATCTACAGACCGGCGCCTTAGAGCCTGTCATTCACCATAGGACGGCAGGAACGGGAAAAAATGCAACCGGCCGGCTGAAGTGGAGGTCTCACCGCACGGAGGCTGCTGGAGTTGAATGTTGCTTGCCAAAGTGCGGCGGACAAAAGCCCTGCCGATGCCGACCTTGAAGACGTAGCGCGCGTCCTTGGCGGCGAAACCGCGGCCTTCGAAGCCATTGTGCGCCGCTGGCAGGGGCCTATCGTGAACATGGCGTGGCGTTATTGCCGCGACCGCGGACGCGCCGAAGAGATGGCCCAGGACGCCTTCATCCGGGCCTGGCGCGGCCTGGCCGGGTGGCGGCGCGAGTCGAGCTTTTCCACCTGGCTGTTCGCGCTGGCGGCCAACGTCTTTCGCTCCGAGCTCAAACGGATTCCCACCGTGAATCTTCCCCTCGAAGAGATTGCCGAGCCGTCCCGGCCTGCCAGTCAACAGCGCGCGCTTGAGGAGCGGGAACGGCACGAAGCGGTGAGGAGAGCGGTGCTGACGCTCCCGGTCCGCTATCGCGAGCCCGTCATCCTCTACTACTTTCATGAGATGGACGTAGGCCAGGCCGCGCGCACCATGGGCCTGCCCGAAGGCACGCTGAAAGCGCGGCTGGGGCGCGCACGCAATCTGCTGCGCAAGCGCTTTCCGCATCTCAACGATCCGATGGCAACGGCGGCCACTCTCATCCACGGAAAGGAGACTTCGCAATGAACCCCAGGACGGAACCCACGACAAAACTCGAAACCATTGACAGCATCCTGGCCGCGGATGCGGAGCTGGTTCCATCCTCGGGCTTTCTGTCGGCGGTGATGGAGCGGGTACACGAAGAAGCCGCCGCGCCTGCGCCGATTCCCTTCCCGTGGAGGCGGGCTGTGCCCGGCCTGGTGCTGATTGCGGCAGTCTACGGCTGGGGCGGGTTCGAACTCGCGCGTTCCGCTCCGCCGGCCGCGCGGACGATGCCGCTTGCGCAACTGCATCTCTCCAATGCGGCCGTGCATGCGCTTGTCCCGGCCGGCTGGGTGGCATTCGCGCTCGCCGCTTCGCTGCTCTCGTGGCTTTATTCGCGGCGATTGGCCGGGCGGTCGGGGCTGCTGTGACTGCTGGTCCGCGCGTCCCTACTCGATGGCGAAGACGGCGTAGACGGTGGCCTCTTCGCGGATGGTCTGCGGGCGAATTTGGAGTTTTGGAAGCACCATGTATGCGGCCGAACCCGCAGCGAAGAGTACCACAATCGCCCCGAATAGCGATTCGCGATCAGCCAGCGGTCCAGTCTTCTGTCTTGAGGCCATCGACGAAAGAGAATGCCCGGTCGCTGGTGATCAAGGTGAGTCCCATTGATAGTGCGTGGGCGGAGATCATCAGGTCTTCGTGGCTCAATGGCCGTCCCTTGCGTTCCTGCGCGGCCCTGAGGTCGCCATATGAAGACGCGGCCGCCGAATCCCAGGACAGCACCGGGAAACCGAGCAGGAATTCTTCGACCTGGGCGCGAAGGCGGATCGCCTCCGGCCTGCGCGCCAGACCATACAATAGCTCTGCCTGGGTGAAGGCGGAAAGTGCGACAAGTGATTGTGGGGTAGCTTTCAGGCGTTTACGAACCTGGGCCGGATCCCCTTTAATCGCATAACTAACCCGCATATCTCACACGCCGATTGTCGATTGGTGTGAGTCGAGAAGCAGGAAATAGCTGGAAAGGCCGTCTTTTCTGTGTCATAACTACGTTGTCGAAGCGTGGTTACGGCTGCGGAAAGGGCGGCCTTTCTTATGACAGAGTGTAATCAAGAAGTCTTCTCGTTTGCATCACATTTTTCGCGCCGCGTGGAGGCCAGTTTCACAGCGGGTCAGGTGTCGACCGATGGCGGAGCGCTGTTGTTGCGTCAGGCTGACGGCAAGATCGGTTTGCTGAAGCGGGTGGCGTCTTGTTTCACCGACCGGCGTTCGCCGCTTTTGGTCGAGCACCAGCTTGTTGAGATGCTCTCGCAGCGCATCTACGGGCTGGCGCTGGGCTATGAGGACCTTTGCGATCATGAGCAGTTGCGCCACGATCCGCTGATGGCCGTGCTGGCGGGCCGCCGCAAGTTGGACGCTCCCCTGGCCGGCAAAAGTACTCTCAACCGGCTGGAGCTTCCGGGCGGCAGCAAGCGCTATCACAAGATCGATTACGCGCCGGAGAAGATCGACGCGCTGTTGTGCGATCTGTTCATCGAGTCGCACGCCGAGTCGCCCGAGCAGATCGTGCTCGACCTGGATGCGACCGACATCCCGCTCCACGGTCATCAACCGGAGCGGTTCTTTCATGGCTACTACGACAGCTATTGCTATCTGCCGCTATACATCTTCGCGGGCGATCAACTGCTGTGTGCGCGGCTCAGGCCGGCTAACATCGACGGAGCCGCCGGTGCGCTCGATGAAGTTAAGCGCATCGTGGCCCAGCTGCGCTCCAGGTGGCCTCAGGTGCGCATCGTGTTGCGCGGTGACTCGGGCTTCTGCCGCGAGGAACTGATGGCCTGGTGCGAGGCCGAAGAGAACCACGTGGACTTCCTGTTCGGACTGGCACGCAACAGCCGGCTGCAGAAGATCATCGGCAAGCAGATGCACGAGGCCAAGCTGGAGCACGCCGAGACCGGCAAGGCGGCGCGTGTGTTTACCGAGTTCGACTATCAAACGCACACGAGCTGGGCGCGGGCGCGGCGCGTAGTTGCCAAGGCCGAGTATCTGGACAAGGGCGAGAACCCGCGCTTCGTGGTTACATCGATAACTCCAGGTAAGTGGGGGGCGCGCGAGTTGTACGAGAAGTTCTACTGCCAGCGCGGCGAGATGGAGAACCGCATCAAGGAGCAGATGTGCCTGTTCGCCTATCGCCTCTCGACGGAAGAAATGAAGGGCAATCAGCTGCGGCTGTACCTGTCGGCGCTGGCTTATACGCTGGTCGAAGCGCTGCGGCGGCTGGCGCTGAAGGGCACCGAGTGGGCCGAGGCGCAGGTGGATACGATCCGGCTGAAGCTGTTCAAAATCGGCGCCCTGGTACGCATCAGCGCCCGACGCGTATGGCTGGAACTCAGCTCCTCCTATCCGTGGAAACAAATCTACGCAAGAGCCTTCGACGCCATGCGCTGCTGACCTCCGCCGCATCGCTCCGAAAACCCCATCTTCTATCTTCGCCGCGGTCATCGGCCGGCGGAGCTGCGCGCAAAAGCTGTGCTGGAGATAAGAGCAAGCCGCAGGCCCACCCCCAAAAGCTCATCTGCCCCATCCAGCCGACAACAAATCAACGCCGCTCTCCCTGCGACCGACTCAACACCGCCTCAAAGCGGTGCGTGTGAGATATGCGGGCTAACCGTGTTGGTGTCCAGCAAGTATCGGACCGGCATTTAGAAGATGTCGCGTTCATCCGGCATGTGAACCTCACGCTCGAATAAGTCCTTGGGAAGATCGAGCGAGTCAAAAAGTTCGAACCACTCTTCCAGTGTCCTCTTAGGCGAAGTAGACGCTTGGGTCAGGACGACTTCTCCGGTTGCAGGATCGCGGCGAATTCCCACCTCCTTGCCCTCGAAGCGGAACTCCTTGGGCAGGCGCACGGCCTGGCTGCGGCCATTTTTGAAGAGCTTGGCGGTTTGAGCCATCGGCGCACCTCTCCATCGAGTCGGTATATACCATAGTATATACCAAATTTGACCATTTCAATGCAGGGTTGCGTGCCTGGCTCCGAAGCGCCGCAGCTTTTCGAGCGTGGCCGCCGCCTGGCCGGAGTCAATGGCTTCGGCGCCCATGGCTACGCCTTGCTTCAGATCGCCGGCCAGGCCGGCTGCCACCAGGCCGGCCGCCGCATTCAGCAGGACGATATCGCGCCGTGCGCCGGGAAGCCCGGTAAGTACATCCTTGAGCAGCGCCGCATTGGTCTCCACATCGCCGCCGGTGAACTGGTCGAGCGTGGCGCGGGGCAGTCCGGCCATCTCCGGGGTCACGCGGGCGGCTTTGAGCGCGGGCTCGCCCGTTTCGGACTCCTCCACACGCGCCACCACGGACTCGCCGGTGGTGGTCAACTCGTCGATGCCGTCGGTTCCGTGGACTACGAAAGCGCGCCTCGCGCCCAGGGCCGCCAGCGTGCGCGCCACCAGCAGCACCTTGCTGGGCGCGAGTACTCCAATCACCTGCGAACGTGCGCCGGCCGGATTGGTGAGCGGACCGCACAGGTTGAAGATGGTGCGAAAGCCGAGCGCGCGGCGCAGCGGCCCCATGGCTTTCATGGCCGGATGATAGTGGGGCGCAAAGAGAAACATGAATCCGGTCTCGCGCAGGCAGGCGGCGGCCTGCTCCGGTTCGAGCGCAATGGGCACGCCGAGGGCCTCCAGCACGTCGGCCGAGCCGCACCGCGAAGTGACGGCGCGGTTGCCATGCTTGGCCACTTTGGCGCCGGCCGCAGCCGCCACCAGAGCCGCGCCGGAAGAGATATTGAAAGTGAGCGGGCCGCCGCCGCCGGTGCCCACCACATCCACCAGTTGTTCGCGCTCGGCACCGGTGAGCGGAACCCGCGTCATGCGCGCGCGCATGACCTCGACGAATCCGGCCAGCTCCGGCGCCTGTTCGCCGCGCGTGGCCATCACCGCCAGCAGGGCCGCGGTTTCCACTTCCGGCACGCCGCCGGCCAGAATCTCTTCGAGCACGCCGGCCGCCTGCTCGCGGGTCAACGCCGCGCCATCCTCGGCCAGCAGCTTGAGCAACTCTTTCACTGAATTCATACCACTCCATGGTAACGGCGTGGCCCAGCGTCGACGGCCGGTTTGCCCGCCCTTTGGCCGCCAATTTACTATTTGAGTACCGCTGCCACGGTCGCGCTGGCCCAGCATCCCCCAGGGCCGGACCCCGAACATCCATTGCACAGCGGACGGGGCGGTTCCCAGAAAAATGAAAATCCACGAGTATCAGGCAAAGCAAATCCTGGCGGAATACGGCGTGGCCGTGCCCAGGGGCGAAGTGGCCAACACGCCCGAAGAAGCCTCGGCAGTGGCCCGCAAACTGTTTGCCGAGGGCGCATCGGGCGTGGTGGTGAAGGCGCAGATTCACGCCGGAGGCCGCGGCAAGGGCGGCGGCGTGAAGGTGGCCCGCACCCGCGAGGACGCAGAGCTGCATGTGAAAAACATCCTCGGCATGCAACTGGTGACCCACCAGACCGGGCCACAGGGGCAGAAGGTGCAGAGGCTGTTGATCGAGGAGACCGCGGCCATCGACCGCGAGCTCTATCTGGGCATCGTGCTCGACCGCGCCACCGGCAATCTGGTCTTCATGGCCTCGCGGGCCGGCGGCATGGAGATTGAGGAAGTGGCCGCCAAGACGCCGGAAGCCATCTTCAAGGAGACCATCGACCCCGCCGTCGGCTTCGGCGCCTGGCAGGCGCGCAAGCTGGCCTTCGCGCTGGGACTCAAGCCCACGCAGATCAACCAGGCCGTGGTTTTCTTCCAGAGCCTCTACAAAGCTTTCGTTGAAACCGACGCTTCGCTGGTGGAGATCAATCCCTTCATCACCACCAAGGACGACAAGCTCTTTGCGCTCGACGCCAAGATCACTTTCGACGACAACGCTCTCTTCCGCCACGCCGAGATCAAGGCCCTGCGCGACGTGGCCGAAGAGGATCCGCTCGAAGTGGAAGCCAGCAAGTACGCGCTGAATTACATCAAGCTCGACGGCTCCATCGCCTGCATGGTCAACGGCGCGGGCCTGGCGATGGCGACGATGGACATCATCCAGTACGCCGGCGGCAGCCCGGCGAATTTTCTCGATGTGGGCGGCGGCGCGACCCAGGAACAGATCGAGCACGCCTTTGAAATCCTGCTCTCCGACGCGCACGTGAAGGCCATCTTCATCAACATCTTCGGCGGCATTTTGCGCGTGGACCGGCTGGCCACGGGGGTGGTGGCCGCGGCGCGCAATTTGAACGTGAAGGTGCCGATCGTGCTACGGCTCGAAGGCACTAACGTCGAAGAGGGACGTAAGATCCTCAAGGACTCCGGCCTTGATTTCCAGGTGGGCGCAACGATGAAAGAAGCGGCGGAGCTGGTGGTTAAGGCAGCGGGCTGAGAGCTCTCAGCTATCAGCTCTCAGCTTTCAGCCAGTGCTGGGCGAGATTGTTGGTGGGGCCGCACGAACAAGGATTTCGAGATGCCTCAGGATTTTCAAGACCTGACCGTTTGGCAGAGAGCAATTGACTTGACCGTCTGCATTTACCGGTTAACCCGAGGGTTTCCAAAGGAAGAGACTTACGGATTGGTTTCGCAACTCCGCCGTGCGAGCGTTTCGGTAGCGAGCAACATTGCCGAAGGGAGGGGGAGACTGAATCCGGCGGAATTCAGGCAATTCTTAGGAGTTGCACTGGGATCGACGTTTGAAATCAAAACGCAACTGGTAGTGGCCAGGAGGCTGGAAATCGGAGATCCGACGGTTTTGAATGAGGCCGCAGCGCTGAGTGAAGAAGTCTCGAAGATACTGACCTCACTGATTGAAAAGGTGGGATCGAAGGACAAGCGCCAAAGTCGAGAACTGAAAGCTGAGAGCTGAAAGCTTGGAGAAGATTCATGTCTGTACTCGTCGACAAAAACACCCGACTCATCGTGCAGGGATTAACCGGCAAAGAAGGAACGTTCCATGCCAAGGGCTGCGCCGAATACGGCACCAACGTTGTCGGCGGCGTGACACCGGGCAAGGGCGGCTCGACCCACGAGGGCTGGCCGGTGTTCAACACGGTTGCCGATGCTGTGAAAGAAACCGGCGCGAACGCAACCATGATCTTTGTGCCTCCGCCGTTTGCGGCCGACGCGATTCTCGAGGCCGAAGACGCGGGCATTCCGCTCATCGTGTGCATCACGGAGGGCATTCCCACGCTGGACATGGTGAAGGTGTGGGCCAAGCTCAAGAACTCCCCGTCGCGTCTCATTGGCCCCAACTGCCCCGGCGTCATCTCGCCGGGCAAGGCCAAGATCGGCATCATGCCGGGGCGCATCCACAAGGAAGGCTCGGTGGGCATAGTTTCGCGCTCGGGCACGCTGACCTACGAGGCCGTGCATCAGTTGACGCAGCGCGGCATCGGCCAGTCGACGGCGATCGGCATCGGCGGCGATCCCATCATCGGCACCACGCACATCGATGCGCTGCGCCTCTTGAACGACGATCCCGGGACCGAGGCCATCATCATGATCGGCGAGATCGGCGGCTCAGCGGAAGAGGCCGCGGCGGAGTTCGTCAAGCAGCATGTGAAGAAGCCGGTGGTGGGCTTCATTGCCGGGCAGACTGCGCCTCCGGGACGCCGCATGGGCCACGCCGGCGCCATCATCAGCGGCGGCCAGGGCACCGCGGCGGACAAGATGAAGGCCATGACCGCGGCGGGGATTCACGTGGTTGTTTCGCCGGCGGAGATCGGCGCGACGCTGGCCAAGGTCATCGGCAAAGCATGAAAAGCAGCTTCCAGCTGTTAGCTTTTAGCTGCTAGTACCGTGTCCATCCGGTTTCGTGCTATCCCAGGTCCCAAAAACGGGACCTGGGGCACCCAGATTCATTCGGTCCGTTACGAAATCACGAAGACACGGTACTAGCTGCGCGCACAAAGGCCCACCGCTGCGTTGGGCCTTTGCGTCTGGCCGAGATTCTGCGGCGCCAAACAGGCCGCATAGCGCCGCAATTACAATGGAATGCGGAAAGCATTCTTCCGGAGGAGCAACCGCAAGTGCCACAACGTACGTTCAGCATCGTCAAGCCGGACGCGGTCCGCAACGGGCACACCGGCGCCATTCTCAGCGAAATCGACAAGGCCGGGTTCCGCTTCGTGGCCATCAAAAAGCAGTCCATCTCCGAGCGGCAGGCCGAGGGCTTTTACTATGTGCACAAAGGCAAGTCCTTCTTCAACGATCTTTGCGCGTTCATGTCCTCAGGGCCGCTGGTCCTGATGGTGCTCGAAAAGGACGACGCGATCACCGATCTGCGCAGGCTGATGGGCGCCACCAACCCCGCCAACGCCGAGGAAGGCACCATTCGCAAAAAGTTTGCCGGCTCCATCCAGGAGAACGCCATTCACGGCTCCGACGGCGAAGACACGGCGGCCTTCGAGATCGGCTACTGGTTCGCCGGCTACGAGCTGATTTAGCTGGAACGATGGATTTGCCAATGGCGGAGACAAACGCAGAGCTGGCCGCGCTGTTTCTCGCGTTTTCGCGGAACAAGTTGCTGGGTCAATACTGGCCGCGCCTCAAAGAAGCGGTGAGCGCGCTTACGGACGAGCAGGTGTGGTGGCGGCCGAACGAGGCGAGCAACAGCATCGGGAATCTCATTCTGCATTTGAACGGCAACGTGGGCCAGTGGCTGGTGGCGTCGTTCAACCGCGACCAAGACAGGCGCGACCGACCCGCGGAGTTTGCCGCGCACGGCGGTCTCAAGGCAACCGAGCTGCTTGAACGCCTCGGGGCCACCCTCGCCGAAGCCGGAAACGTGCTCGATCGTCTCAGCGTGGAAGACTTGCTCGCTCCTTACGAGATTCAGGGCTACAATGTGCGCGGCCTCGACGCCGTCTACCAGGTGGTGGAGCACTTCGGCCTGCACTACGGGCAGATTGTTTACATCGCAAAAAACCTGACCGGCAAAGACCTTGGATTTTATCGCGAGCTCGGCAAAACCGGGAGAGCGAATGCACAGCTTCAACCGGCTGCAGCCGGCCGCCGCGCCGATGCCACGCGCGGAATTCCCTGAAGATCGGCTGTGAACCCAATCTCCTCGAATCCCGATTGCGCAAGCAGCGCACGGATCGCGGCCCGTTGCCCGAATCCGATCTCGAGCACAACGAATCCGCCCGGGACGAGCGCGCCGAAGGCTTCGGGGATGAGGCGGCGGTAGACGGCGAGTCCGTCTTCGCCCGCGAACAGCGCCTGCTGCGGCTCGTAGTCGCGCACCTCGACGGCCAGCGTGCCGCGATCCTTCTCCGGCACGTAAGGCGGGTTCGAGACCACGATCTCGAAGCGCTCACCGGCGACGGGGGCGAGCAGATCGCCTTCAAGAAAGCGAATGCGGCCCGCGAACCCGAGGCGCTCCGCATTGAAGCGTGCAACTTCAAGCGCAGAAGTTGAGGAGTCAATTGCCGTGATCTCAGCCTCGGACCAATCATGCGCAATGCCGATCGCGATGCAACCGGAACCGGCGCCGACGTCCAGGACGCGAGGCGGCCAGCCCGCCTGCTGTGGGTCGCCCCTTCTCTCTCTTTGTTTTTCGCTGTGGGTGGCGGGGTGGATCCTGCGGAATTCAAAGAGCCCTTTCGATCTTTGACCGAAAGCGGGGATCAATTGGGACGCGCATTCGACGACGTGTTCCGTCTCCGGCCG
Source organism: uncultured Acidobacteriaceae bacterium (assembly GCA_963770555.1). GTDB lineage: Bacteria > Acidobacteriota > Terriglobia > Terriglobales > Acidobacteriaceae > Telmatobacter. Next base: position 939,381 of record CAVYQC010000003.1, on the reverse strand, counting down.
GGGAATCAGAACGTCGCGATTCACGCGAAAGGGCATCCGGTAGAACTCGACCTCTCCGGCGATGTATTGCACGGGCTCACCGGCGCGGCGCCGCTCGACGAGCTGGTTGAATTCTTCAAGCTCGGGTCCATCCAGCCCGGCATCGCGATGCGTCAAGAGCCATGCGCGGTTTTTGCGCAGCAAATGGCAGAGAAGATTTTCGGCGTCTTTGCGCGCGCGGTCCGGATGCGGACCTTCGCTCAGGCGCGACTCGGCCTGGAGAAGAGAATCGCCCAGCGTCAATGTGTGCACGCCGTCACGCCGCCTGGTCGCTTTCGCCTTTCAACTGCTCCGCCTGGTCGTGCGCGATGAGCGCGTCGACGATGGGCTGCAGACGGCCCTCCATCACCAGGTCAAGCTGGTGCAGCGTAAGCCCGATGCGATGATCGGTGACCCGGTTCTGGGGGAAGTTGTAGGTGCGAATCTTCTCGCTGCGGTCGCCGGAACCGACCTGCGATCTGCGCGCCGCCGCCAGCTCCGCGTTCTGTTTCTCCATCTCCATCTCGTAAAGGCGCGAGCGCAGCACGCGCATGCCTTTTTCGCGGTTCTTGATCTGCGATTTCTCGTCCTGGCAGCTCACCACGGTGTTGGTGGGCAGGTGCGTGATGCGCACCGCGGAGTAGGTGGTGTTCACCGATTGCCCGCCGGGGCCGGACGAGCAGAAAGTGTCAATGCGCAGATCCTTGGCTTCGATCTTGATGTCCACTTCCTCGGCCTCGGGCAGCACGGCGACCGTGACGGCGGAAGTATGCACGCGCCCCTGCGTCTCAGTGGCGGGAACGCGCTGCACGCGGTGCACGCCGCTCTCCCACTTGAGCTGCGAGTAGACGCGCTCGCCTTCGACGATGGCGATCACTTCCTTGTAGCCGCCCACGCCGGACTCGGAGAGCGAAAGCACTTCCACCTTCCAGCGATGCTGCTCGGCGAAGCGCGTGTACATGCGGAAGATCTCGGCGGCAAACAGCGACGCCTCGTCGCCGCCGGTGCCGGCGCGAATTTCCAGAATCACGTTCTTCTCGTCGTTGGGGTCCTTGGGCAAGAGCAGCAGCTTCAGCTCTTCTTCAAGCGCCGGTTCGCGCGGCTCGAGCGAGGCGATCTCCGCCGCGGCCAGCTCGTGCATCTCCGGGTCGCTTTCGGCCAGCATGGCGCGCGCCTCGGCCAGTCCCTGGCGCACCTGCTTCAGCTCACGATACTTCTCCACCGGCGCCTCGATCTCGCGCAGCGCCTTGGCGGTCTTCTGGTATTTCTCGTGGTCGTTGATGACCTCGGGCAGCGCGAACTGCGACTGCAGCTCGTTGTAGCGCTGCTCCATCTGTTCCAGGCGATCGATCATGTGCCGCCCCCCTCCGGGGTTTTGCGTTTTGGAGTCGTGAAGTGGAAAAGGAAAGAAGCAGAGAGCGACTGTATGCGGCGGGCGCCGCTAGAGGAGGGCCGGAATGGGCTGGTGAAGAATCACTTCGCCTTTCATTCTACAGCATTTTTGATGCGGTTGACGGTTCAAGGTTGCAGGCGAGAAGTGTCCTGATTTCAGTACGAACATTCCCCGCATTGCGCGGGCGTCCGTGTTTGGTGAACCCAACAGGTATCGATGGGAATCAAAACGTGCCTCAGGGGCTAAACAGGCTGCGGAAAAAGGGAGAGCAGCGAGCGAATCGCGTGTGCAAGCGTCCCGCAGGGGCTAAAGCCCACGTTCATTTTGCGACACTTGCGGCACGACTGAAGTCGTGCCCTGACACTTCGTGCCCCTTCCGGGGAGTTTTTCCGCAGCCTGTAAAGCCCGACCTTATTTTCCAGCTACTTGCGGCACGACCTAAGTCGTGCCCTGACACTTCGTGCCTCTCCCGCAGGGTTTTCCCGAAAGCTGTAAAGCCGCATCGAGTGGGCGATGCTGACGCACGGAGGAATTTTCCTGTGGCGATGCCACAGGAGTTGTGGTAGGCTCATGTGGTATCGCCACAGGGAGCCTGAATGCCTCCGTCGAAACTGGATCTTCTGCAAGGCACGCTGGACCTGATGGTGCTGAAGACGCTGGCCGCCATGGGCGCACAGCACGGCTACGGCATTGCGCGGCGCATTGAGCAGGTGAGCGGCAACCAGGTGCTGCTGAACCAGGGCACCATTTACGCCGCGCTGGTGCGACTGGAGCAGCGCGGCTGGATCGCGTCAAGCTGGGGCGTTTCCGGCAACAACCGCAAGGCCAGGTTCTATGCGATTACCAAGGCCGGACAGCGCCGGTTCGCGGAAGACGCACGCTACTGGGAGCGGCTGACCGGGGTGATGGACCGCGTGCTGCGCATGGACGCCGACGATGCGCTGGACGAAAACGGAGAACCGGCATGAACTGGCGTCCGGCTCGCCGCATACGCGCCTTTTTTTTGAAGCGCAGGCTCGATGCCGAGCTTGAAGCCGAGCTTGCCGCGCACGTGGAGCTGGCCGTTGAGGAAAATCTGGAGCGCGGCCTGCCGCTGGCCGAGGCGCGCCGCGTGGCGCTGGCGAGCATGGGCGGCCTGGAGCAGGCCAGAGACAGGCACCGGGAGGCGCGAGGACTCATGAGACTCGATATTCTTTTGCAGGACCTCAAGTACACGTTCCGCACGCTCGGGCGCGACGCGGGCTTCGCGGCGGTCGCCATTCTCATCCTGGCGCTGGGCATTGGCGCCAACGTTGCCGTGTTCAGCGTGGTCAACACGCTGCTGCTGCGGCCGCTGCCGTTCCCCAATGCGCAGCAACTGGTGTGGATTGCGCCGCCGCCCCGCAAGTGCGGGCTGTCGTGCGCGACTTATTCAACCGACGCGTACGACGAGTTCCGCGCCGGAAGCCGTTCTTACCAGGACGTGACGGGATACTTCGCCTTTTCGAGTCCCGACAACCTGAGCCTGAGCCGGGGCGGCGCGCCTATTCCGGCAACCAGCATCGATGTGGTGGCGAATTTCTTCCAGGTGCTGGGCGTGCGCCCGGCCATGGGAAGGCAGTTCACGGCGGACGACGCGCGCAACGGAGCGGCCCCGGTGGTGATGCTGAGCGACGCCTGGTGGAGGCGGCAATTCAATGCCGATCCGGCGATCGTAGGCAAGGCCTTCGACATGAACGGGCAGCAAACTACCGTGATCGGCGTGCTGCCGGCCGGCTTTGACTTTGGCGCGGTATTTTCTCCGGGCGCAAAAATCGACGCCATCACGCCGCTCAACCTCTACGGCCCTCCGCGGGACTGGGGAAACATCATCACGTTGATCGGCCGCCTCAAGCCCGGCGTCACGCTGGCCCAGGCGCGCCAGGATGCGGCAGCGGTCGCGCCCACCATGTGCTGGAACAACAAGCAGCCGCAATCGTGCGGATCGTACAAGGATGACGTGGTCCCGGTGCCGCTGAAAGACTACGTCAGCGGCCGCCTGCGCCGCTCGCTGGTTGTGCTGTGGTCCGCGGTGGGCATGATCCTGCTGATCGCCTGCGTGAATCTTTCCAACCTGCTGCTGGCCCGCGCCACCGCGCGCACGAAAGAGTTTGCCATGCGCGCCGCGCTGGGCGCAGGCCGCGCCCGCATCGTGCGCCAGCTTCTTACCGAAAGCCTGGTGCTATCCTGCGCGGGCGCAACGCTTGGACTTGGCCTGGCGTATGTGCTGGTGTTCTGGCTCGCGCATCAGGGAGCGATTGCGCTGCCGCTGCTCAGCACGCTCGGCATCGATGGCGCGGCCCTGGGCTGGACGCTGGCGATCGCCGTTGCCGCGGCGGTTCTGTTTGGACTGGTTCCGGGCCTGCGCATGGCCGGCGGCAACCTGCACGAATCGCTCAAAGACTCCGGCCCCGGCACCGGCCAGGGCCGCCGGCATGAGCGCGTGCGCTCGGTGCTGGTGGTCACGGAAGTGGCGCTGGCCTGCGTGCTGCTGGTGGGCGCGGGCCTGCTGCTGCGCAGCTTTCTGCGCGTTCTGGACGTCGACCTGGGATTCGAGCCCCAGCACGCCGCCGCGGTGAAGGTGGAATACGACGACAGCGCACCCACCCGCGCGGCCACGGTGCAAAGGCGGACGGAGATCTTTCAGCAGGTGCTGGCCCGCGTGGGCGCGATTCCCGGCGTGCAGGCAGCGGGAATCACAGACTATCTTCCGCTGGGCCAGAATCGGGCCTGGGGAACGCCGTTTCCGAAGGGTACGAAACCGCCCGACAAGACGCCGGCCGGCCCACTCGTCTATGTGGTCACTCCCGGATACCTGCGCGCCATGGGCACACGGCTGCGCGGGCGAGATTTTACCTGGGACGACGGCCCCAACAGCCCAAACGTGGTGATGATCAGCGAATCCTATGCGCGCTTTCTGGCCGGGTACGCCCACTGGCCGAACGGCGACGCGGTGGGCCAGACGATCAGCAACGGAGGACAGGACCTGCGCATCGTCGGTGTTGCCGACGACGTTCACGAAGAGAGCGTGGAAGGCGAGGCGGGCTGGCAGATTTACTATCCCGTAACGCAGGCCGGCCCCATAGGCGCGGAACTTGTCATCCGCTCCACGCTGCCGCCGGCTTCGCTGGCCAACAGCGTTCTGCGCACCTTGCGCGACATCAACCCGCAGCAGCCCGCCGCCGAATTCCGGCCCATCCAGACCTTCGTCGATCACGCCAACTCGCCGCGCCGCTTCTTCATGGTGCTGGTGGGCGCCTTCGCGGGGCTGGGATTGTTTCTGGCCGCGCTGGGCATCTACGGAGTGATCTCGTACTCGGTGACGCGGCAGACGCAGGAGATCGGCATCCGCATGGCTTTGGGCGCCACCATGGGCCGCGTGCAGCGCCAGGTGCTGGCCGGCACATTGCGGCTGGCGCTCATCGGGATCGCGCTCGGGGCTGTGGCTTCGCTGGCCACGGCCAGGCTGATTGCCTCGCTGCTGTTCGCCACTTCGCCGTGGGATGCGGCCACCTACGCGGGCATGGCGCTGGCGCTGACGGCGGTAGCCGCGGTCTCAGGCTATCTGCCCGCGCGCCGCGCCTCGCGCATCGATCCGATGGTGGCGCTCAGAGCGAACTGACGGCGCGATCCCGGGTGCGGAGATTGGGTTTCGTGCCGTCCCAGGTCAGAGCGGTTCCGCAGTTGTTATAGCCGTTTCAAGCCTCGGTGCATGGTGGATTTTTCTTAAGGAAAAATCCACTTGGCGTGAATGGCTTCAGGACACAGTAACTGCGGAACCGCTGTAAAGCCCGCGTTCAAATTGCTCGACTTGCGGCACGACTGAAGTCGTGCCCTGACACTTCGTGCTCCTTCCGGAGAGTTTTTCCGCAGCCTGTTTAGCCCCGAGGGAGGGTATTTTCAACCCTTTACATTCCCTCAGCGGCTAAAGCCGGGTCTCATTTGCCGCTTCCTCGGCACGGCTGAAGCCGTGCCCTTTCAAAGCCGTGAGTTTTTACACAGGCTCTTAAGGAAAAATCCACTTGGCGTCAATGGCTTCAGGACATAGTAACTGCGGAACCGCTGTAGCCACGTAACTTCGTCCTTTTGAGGCTCGTGGCGTCCCACCCTTTCGCCAGAAAAAAGGCAAAAGGATGGGGCACGGGAGCAGTACAAGAACAAGCGGTCAGGGACCTAGGTCATTGGCCGTACGAATTCGTACCGAGTGCGGGCCTGGAGGCCCGCACGACAGCCGGTCAGGAGAGCAGCGCTACAGATACAAGATTATGCGGTCAGGGACCTAGTCGATGAAGTAGCCGATTTCGGTAAGGACTTTCTCGCTCAATTCCACGCCCAGCAGCCGCGCACCGAGCGGGGTGCGGAGGTTCTGTTCGAAACGCTGAAGGATGGAATCGGGCAGATCGGTCTGCCGGCGGAGCAATCGCAGCAGCGCGGCGCTGTCGATGGGGCACTCGTAGTCTCCGGGCAATCCACATGAGGGGCGGATGGTGAGAGAAAGCGGGATCGTTCCTATGTTCGATTCCAGGCGATCGGACGGCCGAGTGGTGAGATTGACGCGCATAGGTGAATCCTGAACCCTGCCTGCACATCTCTCAATGGCACCGAGGGGTGATGGGAGGCGGACCAAATAGGGACGCCTATACCCTGACGCCCGATTGCACATCCCGCATCAGTCACCAGTTGTCTGGAAACTCGCCCGGCGCCGGAACCGGGTAGTGTCCTAGCCAGCGCGCCGGAATTCCCTCAGCGACTAAAGCCCGCATTCAAATCGCTCGACTTGCGGCACGACTGAAGTCGTGCCCTTTCAAATCAATGCCGAATCAGGACGCGGCCCGGAACCGATGGCGGTTATGCCGCCTCATCCGGCGATGGTACACTTCCTGCGGTTCGGTGCGCTGGGGAGATTGCAGAATGAGACGCCGCGAGTTTGTGAAGACCATGACGGCCGCGGGTGCGGGATTGCTGCTGCCGGGGCTCGGATTGGCTGCGCAGGAGATGAATCCGGATGAGACTGTGAAGCGGGTGCTGGTGATGTTCAAGTGCCACTTCGACGCGGGTTTCATCGATACGCAGTACAACGTGGTGCACAAGTACTTCAACCAGTATTTTCCGCTGGCGATCGAGGCGGCGCGGGCGGCAAACGCGGCGGGCAAGCGGCGCTATGTGTGGACGACGGGTTCATGGCTGCAGTACGAGTACCTGGAGCAGGCTTCGGCGGCGGACAGAAAGACGATGGAAGAGGCGATCGGGCGCGGGGATATTGCGTGGCACGCGCTGCCGTTTACCTGGCAGACGGAGATGCTTTCGCCGTCGACGATCGAAGGCAGCGTGGCGCTGGCGCGGCGGCTGGACCGGCGATTCGGCACGGTGACCACGGGCGCGAAGATGACCGATGTGCCGGGGCATACGAGAGGAACGATTGCGCCGCTCAAGAGGCAGGGTGTGACGTTTCTGGAGATTGGCGTGAATGGCGGATCGACCGCGGCGGAGCTGCCGCCGATATTTTTGTGGAAGGATCCGAGCGGCGCGAGCCTGGCGATGATGTATCACCACGAGTACGGCGGCACGGCCGTGGTTCCGGGATCGGAGCTGGCTCTGGTGACCGAGGTGCGCGGCGACAACAGCGGACCGCATACGGCGGAGGAGATTGCGCGCATTTACGGCAATCTGGCGGCGCGGTTTCCGAATGCGGAGATTCGGGCGGCGAGTCTTTCCGAGATGGCGCAGGCGATCGAGCCGTATCGCGACAAGCTGCCGGTGGTGACCGAGGAGATTGGCGATACGTGGATTCATGGGTGCGCGAGCGATCCCATGAAAGTGGCGCGGTATCGCGCGGTTTCGCGGCTGCGCGAGGGATGGATTGCCGAAGGCAAATTGCAGGTTGGCGATGAGACGGATTTGCAGTTGCTGAGGCATGCGCTGCTCGAGGCCGAGCATACGTGGGGAACGGATACGAAGACCTGGCTGGACTTCGACAACTACGAGCCGGCCGATCTGGCGCGGATGCTGGAGACGAAGAATTACAGGGTGGTGGAGTTCAGCTGGGGCGAGAAGCGGGGTGATTTGCTGGACGGCGTGAACACGCTGCCGGAACCGCTACGCATGCAAGCGGATGTGGCAATTGGGAGCGTGGCCGCGGAGCGGCCCGTTGTTTCGCCCAAAGCGGTTGTCGCCGAGCCAGGAAAACCGATTGAGAGCGAACATTTCATTCTGCAAATCGACGCAAGAGCCGGCGCGATCACGCAGTTGCGCAGCAAGGCGACGGGGCGCGAATGGGCGAGCGAGAAGAATCCCATTGCGCTGCTTACGTATCAAACACTTTCGCAAGAGGATTACCAGCGCTTCATGGGGAGTTATCTGACGACCAAAGCGGACTGGGCGCAGAAGGATTTTGGCAAGCCGAATATCGAGAGGTTTGGCGCGCGGAGCGAGGAGTGGCAACCGCAACAGGCCGAGGTGAGCGTGGAAAAGACGGACGCGGGGCATCGGGTGGTGATCGCGCTGGCGTTCAAAGACGATGAGGCGTTCGAGTCAGGGCGGGCGGCGTTTCCGCGCCAGGCGTTTATCGAGCTTGAGTTGCCGAAGGATGAGGCCGTGATTCGCCTGACGGCTTGCTGGTTTGGCAAACCGGCGACGCGGATGCCGGAGGCGCTGTGGCTGACGTTCAATCCGATTGTGGAGGATGTGAAGGGGTGGTCGCTGGATAAGTCAGGCGAAGCCGTTTCGCCGTTTGAGGTGGTGGCATCGGGGAACCGGCACATGCACTGCCTGCAGAAGGGATTTGCGCATGAGGGCGGAGGGCATGGCTTTGCTGTGGAGACGATCGATGCGCCGGTGGTTGCGCTGGGCGAACGGAGTCCGCTGTTTTTCTCGAACGAGCAGCCGGAATTGAGCAAAGGGATTCACTCGTGCCTGTTCAACAATGCGTGGGGGACGAATTACATCATGTGGTATGGAGAGGATGTGAAGGCGCGGTTTGTGGTGCGGGCGTGATTTGGATGTGTGTGCGGATTGAAGAAGGCGGTTACATCAGGGGCTATTGATTGCTGCGTAAGTAATGTCCTGCGGCGATGTGACCCCGGGCTGCAGGTCGGCCGGCGCGAAGGCGTCCCTGCGGTGGAGATCGCAAGGACAAGCGGGGCGCGGGTCTGGAGACCCGCACTACAGCCGGTCAGGAGACGGCGCTACCATCGATGCGCATGTCTGGCGCGGATAAACTCGTGCCCTGACACTTCTTGCTCACGCCGGGAGTACGCCGCAGCCTGACAATAGGGTCCCTGGCCGTGAAAGTTCCAGTTTCATTTTGAACTTGGCGAAGACTGCGAGGGACGGCGGCAGGCGCGCGCCCGACTCACGCTTGTAACATGGAGTAGAGCAACTGGGAGCAGCAAAGCGATGAAGATGCGGCCGGGAACGCAGACGGGATTTTTGCTGTGCGGCAAGGAATGGACCGACGGCGAGGCGCTGGAAGTGCGCTCGCCGTGGGACCAGGGGATTATTGGGCGCGCGACCAAGGCTACGCGGGCCGACGCGCGGCAGGCCGTGCATCACGCGGTAGCCAGCCTGCGGCGCACGCGGTCTCTGCCGCGCTGGAAGCGGCGGGAGATTCTGGAAGACGTGGCCGCGTCGCTGATCGAGCAGAAGGAGCGGTTCGCGCAACTGATTGTGGCGGAAGCGGGCAAGCCGGTGCGGCTGGCGCGGGCCGAGGTGGATCGCGCGGTGTTGACCTTCAAGACGGCCGCCGAAGAGGCGGTGCGGCTGGGCGGCGAGACGATTCCACTGGACCTGATCGAAGGCAACGAAGGGCGTTGGGGAGTGGTGCAGCGGTTTCCCGTAGGTCCGGTGCTGGCCATTACCCCGTTCAATTTTCCCTTGAACCTGGTGGCGCACAAGGCGGCGCCGGCGATGGCCGCCGGCTGCCCGATCCTGTTGAAGCCGGCGCCGCAGACGCCGTTTACCGCGCTGGCGCTGGGCGAAGTGATTTTGAAAGCGGGCTGGCCGGAGGAAGCGCTGGCGGTGATGCCGCTGGACAACGCCGACACCTGCTGGCTGGCGGAAAAGGAAGAGCGCATCAAGCTGGTGAGCTTTACGGGCTCGGCGAAGGTGGGCTGGGAATTGAAGGCGCACTCCGGACGCAAGCGCGTGCTGCTGGAGCTGGGCGGCAATGCGGCGCTGATTGTGGACTCCGACTGGCCGGACCTGGACGAGGCGGCGGCGCGCACCGCGCACGCGGCGTTTGCTTACGCGGGGCAGTCGTGCATCAGTGTGCAGCGGGTGTTTGTGGCGCGCAAGGTGTTTCAGACGTTTCTATGGAAGGTGGTGGAAGAGGCGGCGAAGCTGGTGGCCGGCGATCCGTCAGCGGAGGAGACGGAGGTGGGTCCGATGATCCGGCTGAACGATGCGGAGCGCGTGGAGGCGTGGATCAAGGAAGCACAGGACGGCGGCGCGAAGCTGGTGACGGGGGGCGAGCGCAAAGGCTCGATGGTGACGCCAACGATTTTGACCGCGACCTCTCCGGGCATGAAGGTGCGCGACGAAGAGATCTTCGGGCCGGTGGCGGTGATTGAGCCCTACGACGACTTTGAGCAGGCGCTGGCGGACGTGAATCACTCCCGGTTCGGCTTGCAGGCGGGACTGCTGACGCGCGACGCGGGACATATTCTGACCGCATTCCGGGAGCTGGAAGTGGGCGCGCTGATTGTGGGCGACACGCCCACCTGGCGGCTGGATCCGATGCCCTATGGCGGGGTGAAAGAGTCGGGATTGGGACGGGAAGGGGTTCGCTCGGCGATCGAGGAGATGACCGAGCCGCGCATGCTGGTGTTAGCCGGGATGGGATAAGTGCGCGGGCGGGTTAGTGCGGTGAAAGGGTAGATTTGTGGTTTCCCAGGTCTCAAAAGCGAGACCTGGGGCACCCAAGTTCGTGGTTAAGGTTGCAAAATCCTCAGGTTGCTGTATTAGTCTCGCGGCGTGAGATAGATGTCAGGTTAGATACGGATGCGGAATCCACACGTCCAAATCCATACAGACGAGAAGCGTGAACGCGAATAAAAAAGGTGGATAGTTATGCCGGCTGGTTACTTGCCCTTGGCCTTCGCCTTTTGAGCGGCCCAGCGGCGGCGCTGCGCATCGGCAATCCGCTTGCGGGCGTCGGGGCTCAACACCCGCTTTTTCCGGGCCTTTGCGGGCGCCTTCTTTCCTTTGCTACCGGTGGATGCGGCAGTTCCGACATTGGCAAGCAGATAGCGAACCTTGGTGAGCCGTGCAATTTCGGAGTCGATCAGGGCAAGGATATTGTCAATCGCCATAGGTGCAGGATAACGGATGAATGCCATTTTTGCACGGTCGAAGCCAAGTTTCTTTGAACTTATGAAGGTTACGGAACGGGATTGCCGGTGAGATGGATGTTGTTGGAATCGGCGACGGTCTTTTCTTGGTGCAACTTTTGGGAGAAAGAGCGTGCCGGTTTCTTATGGGCATCGCCGTAGATAAGTTGCCCTCAAATAAACCTGGCTAACTGAGGGCGGTAGTTATCGGCCTGATATTCCCCGGTGCTGCGAGGGAAGGATAAGACGCCGACGGTGAGCTGCGTGCTTTCCCATCCTTTCAACAAAGTTCGCTGAAAGGATGGGGCACGGAAGATGCGCGGCATGCACCGCCGGCGATGGGACGCGGTGCAAGGCGAAGCCGGGGCCGGTCACATTCCCAAATACATTACGTGGACGTAAGTGCCGAGGCGGACGTTGTAGGCGAGATACCAGCCGATGTGATCGGGGTCGTCGTAGATGATGATGTCGTCGGAGTCCCAGAGCCAGCCGTCGCAGAATCCCACGTCGAAGGGTGCGACGCTCCAGTACCAGCCGTTGAACCAGAAACGTCCCGGGCCGCCGCCGGCGAGGTGCCACCTGTGGCTGGGACCAAAGCCGCCGGTGAAGCGGCCGTGCTCCCAGGGGTGGTCGAGATGATAGTGAGGATCGTCGGGGCCGGTGTCGTGGCCGACCCAGGTTTTGCCATCGACGTGCGGGGCGGCGGGATGGCCGGCCTTGTCACTGAAGTTATGCTGCGGCTCGTAAGTCTTGGGAGTGCCGTGATAGGCGCTGGGCCCGTGCGCGGGAGGGTGAGACCCTCCGCGCGGCGGGGCCGCGAGCACCCACGGTACAGAAACCATAAGCAGAGCGGCTAAAGCTATCTGCGTTTTGCGCATGATTCCCTCCTTGAGGATTCACGGTTCGTGCGCGGCGTGGAGCGTCCTGTGAAGAAACGGAGCAGGACGGCCCACGGCCATCTTAATCCTCATGGTTAGAACCCAACAACGGAAATTGAGTTGCCGCTCAGGCGTGGACGGCTGCGGGAGCGCGGCGCCAGGCGTAGAGCGGGAACAGGTTAGCGAGCTCGGCCACCTCGGCGCGGATGCGGTCGAGGGCGGCCTCGTCGTTGCGCTGGTCAAGAGCGCGGGCGATCCAGGCGCCGATCTGGCGCATCTGGGGCTCTTTCATGCCGCGCGTGGTGAGCGCGGGCGTGCCGATGCGAATGCCGGAGGGCTTGAGCGGGGGGTTGATGTCCCAGGGGATGGAATTCTTGTTGACGGTGATGCCGGCCTTGCCGAGGGCCAGCTCGGCTTCGGACCCGAGGATGCCTTTCTCGAATACGTCGACCAGCATGAGGTGGTTTTCGGTGCCGCCTGAAACCAGACGGAAGCCCTCGGCCTGCAAGGCTTCAGCGAGGGCCTTGGCGTTCAAGACGATCTGCGCGGCGTAGGTGCGGAAGTCGGGGCGCAGGGCCTCAGCCAGGGCGACGGCCTTGGCGGCAACGATGTGCATGAGCGGGCCGCCCTGCTGGCCGGGGAAGACGGCTTTGTCGATGGCCTTCTCGAGATCGGCAGTGCAGATGATGAGGCCGGCGCGGGGTCCGCGGAGGGTTTTGTGCGTAGTGGTGGTGGTGATGTGGGCGTGGGGGACGGGCGAAGGATGGACGCCGCCGGCGACCAGGCCGGCGATGTGGGCCATGTCGAAGATGTAAACCGCACCCACTTTGTCGGCGATCTGGCGCATGCGGGCGAAGTCCCACAGACGGGGATAGGCGCTGGCGCCGCCGATGATGACTTTCGGCTTTTCGCGCTCGGCGGTGGCTTCGAGCTCGTCGTAGTCGATGGTCTCGGTATCGCGGCGCACGTGATAAAACGTGGTGCGATACAGCTTGCCGCTGAAGCTGAGCTTGTGGCCGTGGGTGAGATGGCCGCCGTGGGAGAGATCGAGGCCGAGGATGGTGTCGCCGGGCTGCAGGACCGCGGCGTAGGCCGAGGCGTTGGCCTGGGAGCCGGAGTGGGGCTGAACGTTGATGTGCTCGCCGCCGAAGAGCCGGCGGGCGCGATCGCGGGCCAGGTTTTCGACGATGTCGGCGTATTCACAGCCGCCGTAGTAGCGCCGGCCGGGGTAACCCTCAGCGTATTTATTGGTGAAGACGGAGCCGGCCGCTTCGAGCACCGCCTCGGAGACGAAGTTTTCGCTGGCGATCATCTCCAGCCCCTCGTGCTGGCGGAGGGTTTCCTGGTCAAGGGCGGCGGCGACCTCGGGGTCGGCCTGGGCAAGCGGGAGGGACATGCGGTCGGTCATGGGAGAATTTTACGGCAAAAGCGGGAAGGGCGGATTCGGATTCCGCCCGGCGCGGAGTACGGGAGTTTTGCGCCGGTGCACGAGTTGACCGACTGGGTACACTGAAAAACGGGGGAGTTTTGAACGATGAGCGAGGCGCGCGCGGGGGTGCGAAAAAGCGGATTTCTTTGGATTGCAATCCTGCTGGGCGGGTTGTTGCCGGCCTTGGCGCAGACTGCGGGCCCGGTGGCGGGCGTGGACGCGGGCGTGCAGGCGAAGGCCAATGCGGGCGACGCGGCGGCGCAGGTGGAGGTGGGCGAGAGCTGCGCGGCGGGGCACGATTACGGGCAGGCGGCGGCCTGGTACCGGAAGGCCGCGGAGCAGAACAGCGTGGCCGGCGAGATTCACCTGGCGGCGCTTTATCGCGACGGGGGCAAGGGGTTTGCGCGCGACATGACGCAGGCTGCGGCATGGTACAGAAAGGCGGCGGAACAGGGGGACGCGGGCGCGCAGGGAACGCTGGGCATGCTGTATACGCTGGGGCAGGGGGTGGAGCGCAGCGACGTGGAGGCCTACTACTGGCTGGACCTTGCGGCGGCGGTGAAGGGACCGAACCAGGCGCAGTACGCGGCCAACCGGCAGGTGGTGGGGACGCGGATCACGGCCGACGAGCTGGCCGACGTGCAGGATCGGGTGGAGAAGTGGAAGGCGGCGCACCCAAGGCCGGATGCAGCGCAGTAAGGGCGCGGGGATGGGGTGGCGATTCGTTTGAGGAGCGCTTTGCGCAGGGGCTAAAGCCCGCGTTCATATTGCTCGACTTGCGGCTCGACTGAAGTCGTGCCCTGATACGAGGCTTCAAGGCGCAGACTGAGAACCTACTTTTCAAACCATCCTGCTACGTCTTGCTTTCTCCTGTTGACATTCTACATGAGATGGAGGCACACTTCTATCGAATACCGACAGGAGTGCGGAGATGGGCGTGAGCAAGCGCGATGTTCTGAAGGGGACTTTGGACCTGATGGTGCTGAAGACGCTGGAGACGATGGGGCCGCAGCACGGGTATGGGATTGCGCGGCGCATCGAGCAGGTGAGCGGCGACGCGCTGAACCTGAACCAGGGAACGATTTATCCGGCACTGCTGAGGCTGGAGCAGCGCGGCTGGATCAGGGCGGAGTGGGGCGTGTCGGAGGCCAACCGGCGGGCCAAATTCTATGCGCTGCGGCGGCGGGGGCGCAAACAGATCGAGAAACAGACCAAGAACTGGGAGCGGGTGGCGGCGACGATGGCGCGGTTCCTGGCGGAGCCGAGTTAAGCAGTCTGTGAGCGAATTCTTGCCGTGAGGGCGGATTTCCCGCAGAGACCAGCGGAGTGTTTGTTGAATCGAACAGGCTTGGATTGGGGAACAGAGGCTTACCGCAAGGGCTAAAGCCCACGTTCCTATTGCTCGACTTGCGGCACGACTGAAGTCGTGCCCTTTTACAAAGCCCTTGCAAATCGCGTGTGCAAGCGTCCCGCAGGGGCTAAACAGGCTGCGGAAAAAGGGGGAACAGAAAGCGAATCGCGTGTGCAAGCGCCTCACAGGGGCTAAAGCCCGCGTTCATTTTGCGACCTTTGCGGCACGACTGAAGTCGTGCCCTGACACTTCGTGCTCCTTCCGGAGAGTTTTTCCGCAGTCTGTAAAGCCCAGGTTCCTTTTGCGGTCTTTGCGGCACGAGTAAACTTATGCCCTGATACAAGACTTCCCGCTCGTCGCGTTTCTCCGCAGCCTCTAAAGTCGTGCCCTGGTACAAAGCGCATGCCGCCACGAGTTCTTCAGCAAGTTGTTGGGAAAGAGCGGCCCTTGAGACACGCTGCATCGGCGCGTGGGCTTGGGCGCCGTCTTGTGCCGCTATGATTGCGGGTATGCGGCTCACGGAGCGATGGAGAATCCGGCTGGCGGTGCTGGGCGCGGCGCTGGCTTTTGTGGCCAGACAGTGCAGCGCGCAGACCAGCGCGGCGATGCTGACGCCGGCGGTGGTGGTTGCCGGGTCGCCGGAGTTGATTCGGGTTCCAGCGCCGGGCGCGGCGACGGTCGATGGGGATTGGATGGGGCGGAAGCTCGAGTTCTTTCGCGGCCAGGACGGGCGGGCGTGGTTTGCGCTGGCCGGCGTGGACGTGGAGGGCGCCGTGGGCGCTTCGGTGCTTCGGATCCGTGTTTCGGCGGGCCAGGGCGCGCAGCGCGATCTGAGCCGTACGGTGGAGGTTCACGAGGCGCATTACCGGACGGCAACGCTGACCGTGGCGCCGAAGTTTGTGGAGCCGGGACCGGAGGCGATGCAGGAGATCGAGGCCGAGGTTGCGCTGAAGGAGAAAGTGTTTGCCGCGAGCGCGACGGAGCCGCTGTGGAGCGGAGATTTTCGCGCTCCGGTGACGGCCGAGGCGACCGACAGCTTCGGGACGCGGAGGATGTTCAACGGCAAGCTGGCCAGCGTACACAAGGGGATGGATTTCCGCGCGCCGATGGGAACGCCGGTGCGGGCCGGGAACAGCGGCGTGGTGGTGCTGGCGCGGGGGCTTTACTTCGAGGGCAACTGCGTGGCGATCGACCACGGGATGGGGCTGTACACGATCTCGATGCACCTGAGCCGGATCGACGTACACGACGGTGAGCGGGTGACGAAGGGCCAGCGCGTGGGGCTGAGCGGGGCCACGGGCCGGGTGACGGGGCCGCACCTGCATTGGGCGGTGCGCTGGGAGGGGGCTTATCTGGATCCGGCGAAGCTGCTCAAGATGGATTTGAGTCGGGTGCATTGATTGCGGCTTCGCGGTTTGGATGCTTCTGAGGTGTCCCGCCCTTTCGACAGAAAAAAGTCGAAAGGACGGGGCACGGTGAGCTGGTGCTGCTGAACCTCAGCGCGACAGGGCTTCTTCTTCCACTTTGCGGCTCGCATTAGAAGGCGCGCGAAGGCCTGCGGCCTTTTCTTTGCGCAGCTCTTTGAAGGCGCGGTAGATGAACCAGCCGATGTGCCAGCCATCGATGTACTTGTAGGGGAATTCGCCGGTGGTGTAGTGGCCGCAGGGCAGGATGCGGGGCTCGAAGCGAACGCCGTTGCCGCGGAAGGCGTCCACGACCTGGAGCGAGTACTCGCGGGGGAAGGTAAGGTCGTAGTTGGCGTAGACAAGGAGGACGTTTTTGCCGGCGGCTCGGCCATCGGGGCCGAGGAATCTTGTGTAATGGCTGACCGGGCTGATGGCGGACCAGAGGGCGCAAAGGCGCGGCTGGGTGAGGCCGGCTTCTTCCAGGCCCTGGCGGATGTGGCGCGTGCTTTGGCCGGCCCAGACCACGTCTCCGAAGGCCGTGGACGCGTGGTTGAAGGCGTTGACGCGCAGGCGGGCGTCGTGGGCGCTGGCCAGGAAGGCGTAGCAGGAGCCGAGGCTGGTGCCCAGGACGCCGAAATGCACGTAACCCTGGTCTTCGAGCCAGTCGAGGCAGCAGCGGATATCGACCACGGCCTGGCGGCAGGCGGAGATGGTGCGGCCGATGTTGGCGCTGACGGCGTAGTCAGAGCGCTCAAGCTCGGTGGGGCGGCGGATGTCGTGGTAGGGCTTGGAGAGGCGCAGCGCGGAGACGCCCATGCGGTTGAAGAGGGCGCAGAGGGCGTTGTGGCTGAAGGCGTCAGCGTTCCACTGCGGCAGGACCACGATGGCCTGCTTGGGGCGCGCGGGGTCTTTGTGGGCGGGCGCGGGGAACCAGCGGGCGTTGACGAGGTCGTTCTCGGGGTAGCGCGTGCGCTCGGGCGAAGTGAAGCGGAGGAACTGCGCTTTGGGAACTTGGCCGTCGGCTGTTTGACGGCGGAGGGTTCGATCGTGGGCCAGGGTTTCAGGCCGGACATTGGTAGGGAAGAGCTCGGGGTAGCGCTCTTCGAGGCGGAAGTCGGTGGGGCGACGGTAGCCGAAGAAGGTTTCGCTGTGGCGGATGAGGAGCTGGTTGATGCGGACCATGGCGGCTTCCGACCCCGCGGACGAAGACCTGTCCCCACCCCAGGCAGCAGAGACCGCTTCCTGGGGACCCCGGATATCCGCGGGGGGCCCGGCTTCAGCGGCGGCGGGATCGAGCGCGGCTTGAGCGCCGGGCAGCACCGACGCAAAGCCGTGCGACTCGAGAAAAGGCGCGATCCAGTCGAAGCCCCATTCAAGCGGGCGCACGACGCGATTTTCGTCGCGGGTGGTGAGGCGGGTTTCCCACCCGTACATCCTGCGTGCGTACCAGTTCCACATCATTCCGTCTGATTCAAGTTTATCAGCGGCCATGGAGCCGCGCCGGCGAACGGAGGTTGAAGGCGGGAGCCAAATTCAGGCCCTGCGCGCGGCGCGCTTCAGCCTAAAATACTCGGCGGAGAACCAGCCGAGGCTGAGCAGCAGGACCAGAGCGATGATGGCCTGGGAGATGGCGCAATAGAGACACCAGACTCCGAGGCCGTACTGCTCGATCATGGAGAGCCGGAAGGCAAAGAGAAGTCCGGCCGCGGCAGCAAGGAAAGTGGCGAAGCGCCGGCGGGCGAGCGCGAGGCCGGCGATGAGCAGATAACCGGCGATGCCGATGGCGGCAACGGGAATGTGACGGATTTCGGAAAAGGAGCTGTGGTTCACAATGCCGCAGTCCCACTTCGCGTTGATGTCGCAGGGTTCGGTGCCGGTGACGTAATGGACGCGCAGAGCGAGCACGGAGTCCACTGCGCCGAGGAGTGCGACAAGAAGAATGAGATAACGCATAACCAGCCGAGATGATTCTAACCGACCGCGTGGCCGCCCGGCTTGCTGCCCCTGGCCTGCTGCTACGATGAGGCCATGCAACAGGCAGGCAGCACGCCGGACCGCGGGCGACGGGTGGCGTTCTTTGGCGGAAGCTTCGATCCGCCGCACCGGGGACACCTGGCGGTGGCGCGGGCGGCCAAGTCGGCGCTGGAGCTCGACAGGGTGTTGTTTGCGCCGGTGGGCACGCAGCCGCTCAAGACGCAGGGCTCGACGGCGAGTTTCGAAGACCGGCTGGCAATGACGCGCCTGGCGATCGCGGGAGAGCCGGGGTTCGAGATTTCGCTTGCCGATGCGCCCAAGGCGGAGGGCGGGCCGAACTATTCGCTCGAGACGCTGGAAGGACTCGGCCGGGAGCTGGCCGGGGGCGAGCTGTATTTCCTGATGGGCGCGGATTCGTTTTTCGGGCTGCGGAACTGGCATCGCGCGGCGGAGATTCCGTTTGCGGCCACTTTGATTGTGGCCTCGCGGCCGGGCCAGCCGCTGAAAGGCGTGAAGGCCGCGCTGCCGGCGGGATTGACGATGGAGGCCGCGGAGGAACGGAGCGGGATGCGCGCGGGCGTGGAGGTGCGCGTTTTTGAGCTCCGCAACCGGGCGGGAGAGCGTGCTGCGTTTTATCTGCTCCACGGGCTGGACGTGCGGATCAGTGCGTCCGACGTCAGGGAACAGCTTCGCGCGCCCGCGGAAGAGGCGGCGGCAGCGCGCGCGTGGCTGCCGGAGGCGGTCCGGGAGTATGTGCGGGTGCGGGGGCTTTACCGCTGATTTGCCGGTGCCAAGGCGACGCGCTACGATGGTGGATTGGAGAGCTTATTCGACGCATGACGACAACGCAAGCGCAGGCGCAAACGCGCATTCCGCAGCAGACACGCATACTGGTTCAGGCCGCAGCCGCGGTTTGCGAAGAGAAAAAGGGCCAGAACACGCGCATCCTGGAGCTGGACCCGATCGACTCGGGTCTATCGGACTTTTTCCTGGTGACATCGGCCACGAACGACCGGCAGGCGATTGCCATCGCCGACGAGATCGAGCTGCGGCTGAAGCGCGACTTTGGCGTCTACGCCAACTCGGTGGAGGGGCGGCGGCACGGGGAGTGGATCCTGCTGGACTACGTGGATTTTGTGGTGCACGTGTTTCTGGCCGAGCGGCGCGCCTTTTACGACATTGAGAGATTGCGCAAGTCGGCGCGTCCGCTGACGCCTGGGGAGTTCGATGAAGAACTGAAAACGGCGCTCAAGGAGAAAACGCGCGCGGCGCGGGGCAAGGCGGCCAAGAAGACGGCCGCCGGCGCGAAGCGGGTTGCGGCAAAGAAGACTGCGGCCAAAAAGCCGACGGCGAAGAAGGCGGCGAAGAGGTAGGCCGCACCCGGTGGGCGTTCGCGAAGCGGGTTGCCGAATGCCGGTATGGGCAGCAAAAAGGGACCGCCGAAGCGGTCCCTTTTTTGCGATTGCTTTCAACCTTACGAATTAGAATTCCAGGCGCAGCGAGAGCTGCAGCACGCGGGCGCCGTTGTTTTCGTTTCCCGGAGGCTCGACCGTGTAGCTGATGTCGCCGAATGTGCTGCTGGTGATGTCCTGCTGATCCAGACCGTTGTAGACATTCTCCGAAGGCATTTCGAAGCTGGGATGGTTGAAGGCGTTAAAGGCGTCGGCGCGGAACTTCAGATTGACTCGTTCCCCAACGATGGGGAAGATCTTGGCCAGTCCCAGGTCGGCATCGAAGTAGTGCGGTCCGCGCAAGCCGTTGCGTTCGCCGATCTGGAAGCCGATCGGTCCCTCATAGGCTCCGGCGGCGTTGGCCTGGGAGGCGAAGATGTTGACTCCGCCGGTTGAGGGCTTTACCAGATGCGTAGCGACCGCCGATTTGGAGCCGATCAGGATGCCGGGTGCATCGTTGGAGTAGCTGGCCACGAAGGCGTTGGAGTTGGTTCCCCAGGCCTGCCCGGTGTGAAAGTCGTTGATGCCGCTGAGGGACCAGCCGCCGACCAATTCGTTCACCAAGGTAGAACCTGAGGAGAGGAACATCTTGTTCTTGCCGAAGGGCAACTCGTAGGTGGCGTCGCCGGTAATAATCTGGTTCTCGTCGAAGTCGGAGTTGGCCCAGCACTCGTTGGGGCGCACCGCGTCGCAAACCAGGCCGGTGCCGCCGATGCCGGTATCGCCCTCGGAGTTGGCGAAGAAGGAGACGTTATCGAGGGAGTGTCCCCAGGTGTAGTTGAAGGCGAACTGCAGGCCGTGGGCGAAGTTCTTCTGCAACTGGACCAGCAGGGCATTGTAGCTGGACATTCCCTTGTTGCCATAGAAGGTGTTCTCAGAGAACTGCGCCGCGGAGCCGATGTTGAGCGGTGCGCCGGTGGCGGCGAGGAACCATACGGTGTCGCCGAAGTCGCCGCGCTGCGCAAATGGGCCCCAGTTGGCCACCATGAACGAAGTGTAGCCTGCGCCCATGATGTCCTCAAACCAGGGCTGCGGAATGATGGTTGCCGCGTTCGCCCCGGCCCTGAGCTGCTTGGTGACATTGGCGAACGCCACCGAAAGAAGCTGGCCGGATGCCGGATCGGGAAAGTCGAGGACCTGGTTGGCGTCGGTCTGGGCGAGAAGACGGCGTCCCAGCCGGCCGACATAGGCGAGCTTGAGAACCATGTCTCCCTGGAGCTGGCGCTGCACGCCGAAGTTGTAGCCGATGGAGTAGGGCGTCTTCAGGGTGGGGTCGATGGTGGCGTTGAAGGCCGACCCGATCTGGAGACCGTAGGGCTGGCCGTCAGCTACAAACGGATAGTACGGCGGCTTGGGGGTCGCCGGCGGCGTAATGGCAACGGTGGAGATGTTGTTGTTGCTGTCCAGCCGCGGGCCGGTCTTGAGGGAAGTGTAGGGGTCGCCCGAAACTCCCAGCGGGATGGGCTCGGACTGCTGGAAGAGATACGAATCCTCGTCCTGGATAAACTGAACCGCGTTGATGATGGTGCGGTCGTACACCATGCCCACGCTGCCGTTGATTACGGTCTTCTTGTCGGCGCCGAGATTGTAGGCGAAGCCCACATGCGGCGCGAAAAGCCCGTGCTGCGGCTGATAGAGCGGCGGGCCGTTGTTGGCCTTTCCGCCCAGGACGTAGGGAATCAAGGGGACGGCGGTGGGGCCGGTCTGCCCGGCTGCGCTCTGCGCCACGCGCGCATTGAAATACTTGTCAAAGCTGAAGGGCTCGGTGCTCTCAAGACCGCGCGTCTCGTAGGGGACGGAGAAGAGTTGATAGGTGAGACCATAGGTGAGGGTGAGGCTGGGCATCACCTTCCAGGTGTCCTGGAAATAGAGCTGGGTCTGATAGTAGCGGTAGAAGCGCTGATCGCCCGTAAGCTGAGGCAGCGCGGTGCCCGCGGCGGTGTAGTTGAAGTCCGCCGAGATTTCACCGATGCGGGCGAGCATGAAGGTGAATGCCTGGTCCCAGTCATAGTCGGCCTGGTTCTGCAGGGTCGTCTGGGCCATGCTCGCGTTGGACGGGGCAACATAGATATCGGAGGGGCGCAGGTCGGGGTTGGTGCCGCCGCACGCGGGCGAAGCACCGGCGGGGGTGGGGCCGCAAAGGGACAAAATATTACCGCCCATGCCAAGCTCGGTGGCGTTGTAGTCGCCGATATTCGTATTGTGAGCCAGGATATCTTTGAAGGTCCCGCCGAACTGCAAGGTATGGCTCCCCTTGGCCCAGGTAAAGTCGTCACCGACGACCGGAATGGGAACGCGGCGCGATTGCGCGTTGGGATTGAGGTAGAGGGAGGATGCGAGGGCCGGTCCGGTGCCGTCGTCAAAGGTGAAGAAGGTGGAACCGTCAGGATTGTAGGTGTTGGGGAAGGCGAGTTTCTGAACGGTTTCGCCAAGGTAAACGCGGTTGGTCTTGTTGTTTCCAAGCACCCAGTCGTGTCCGATGACAAAAGCATAGGTGCGATCGACGACGGGGTCGGTGGGCGGGTCGCCGGCAAACTCGTTCGGATCCTCCACCCCGTTTTCGCGGACGATGGTGAACCGCGCATAGAGCTTCTGGGTATCGGAAAGGTTGTAATCGCCGCGGCCTACATAGTTGGTCTCGTAGTCGCTGTCGGGTGCGTTAAAGGCGAATCCGCCGGAGTTGACACCGTCGCCGGTAACCGCATTGTTGGAGTGCGGGAAGCGCTTGTTGAAGCCGCTGACCCAGGTCGTATCCTCGCCAATCGCTGCCGGGTCGAGCTGTGCCGCGGTTTCTGAATACACGGCGCCGGGAGCCGAACTGGTACACGTGGAGGGACAAACGTAGGTGATTCCTCCAGGGGCGATGGCTCCGGTGCTGGTGACGCTTGCAGCGCTGTTGATGTAGCCGATGTAGCCGTTGCGGAGGGTGTCGAGCGGGACGGTTCTCTGCACGAAGGTGGAGCGGATGGTGCGGGCGTTGTTGTAATCGAAGAAGAAGAACAGCTTGTTCTTGATGACCGGTCCGCCGATGTTGCCGCCGAACTGATTCTCGATGAGGTGGTTGCGGGGAACGATGGGCACCGAGTTGTTGCTGAACCAGTTGTTGGCTACCAGGGACGGGTCGCGATGATACTCATTGACGTTGCCATGGAATTGATTGGTGCCGCTCTTGGTGACCAACTGGAACTGGCCGCCGCTGGAGGGGCCGGTGGATGCCTGCACGCCGGCCACGTCGGCGTGAAACTCCTCGACGGAATCGATGGGCGCGTGCCCGACGATTTCAAATCCGGTGAAGACGCCGGCGCCGGTGTTGTTCTGCACCGCTCCGCCGGTGGCGAAGTCGTTCACGTCCAGGCCGTCCAGGGTGACGTCGTTCTGGTCTACGCGCGCGCCGGTCACGGAGGCCGTGTCAGTGACACCGGGCTGCATGGTGAAGAGCGCCGTGGGGTCGTTTCTCTGCTGCACGGGAAGGTTGTTGAGGGCCTGCACGTCGAAGGTGCTGCCGACGGTTGCATCCGTGGTGTCGATGGTGACCTCAGAGTTTGAGGCCGTCACTTCAATAGCCTCAGTATGCCCGCCGACTTTCAGGACTGCATTCTGGGTGCGCACCGTGGCCACGGTAAGGTAGATGTTTCGGATGTCGAGCGGAGCGAACCCTGGGGAGGTAATGCGAGCCTCATACCCTTGTCCGGGCGGAATCTCAGAAAATCGGTAGACGCCGGCGGCGTTCGTGGTCTGGGTGAACTTCAAACCCGTGGTCGGATTCATGAGAATCACGACGGCGTTCGTCACGGCGGCGCCAGAGGGGTCAGTAATCTCGCCTGTCATGCCCGAGACGTCTTCCTGTCCGTAACAGACGGGCAAAGATGCCAAAACAAACAACGCCGACATGCAGCAGAGAAGGTTTATCACACGCTTCATAAGTTCCATCTCTCCTAAAGACCTTGAATTGGGTTCGAAGCACAGAATGCGGACGGGCACCGTCCCGCGCCAGAGACAGGTTGAAGTGCAATGGTGGAGCGCAACCTGAAAAATCGCATCGTACTCCTTGTGGAATGTGCGGGATGAGAAAGCTCAAAAGCAACTTTCACGATCCGCGTTCTGCATCTTTGTGATCCGGTGGCTCTTGAGAGCCCGATCCACGAGCGAAAAGTGAAAAAGCACTTAAGGCAAAGCGAAGAACCCCATTTTGAGCGTTTCCCCGAGATGCGCTTGCCGCGCGAGGATTGGAAAACAAGAAGAAAAAGACAGAGTGACAAACTTACAAGAAGCATGACGGATGCCATTCCCGAGAATTTCGGGATATTGGTCGTGAATAGCAGAAAATAAACGATTTGTTTGCATGGCCTCGATCTTGGCTGCGGCATGCGAATATGAAATTGCGTAGAAGATTGCGTCAATATTCCAAAAACGGGCAGCGCCTGTGGTTTTTGGTGCGCAGGCCGGGGCTGAGGTCCGGCGTCCGGTGGGTGCGGTATTCTCCTCTCCATGCAGATCACGCTGTCGCATATTGGTTCCCGCACAGGCGCGAGGGACGGGTACGAGGCTCTGGTTCAGGGCTACCTGGAGCGGTGCTCGGGGTTTGCGCAGTGCGGAACGCTGGCCTTCAAGACGGAGCGGGCTCTGTTGGAGTGGTTGGGCGGGCGGCGCGGACGAAGGCCGGCCGTTCCAGTGCTGCTGGACAGCCGCGGGCGGCAGATGAGCTCAGAGGCGCTTGCCGAATGGCTGGGCAGGCAGCGGGACGAGGGAGCGCAGCACATCGTTTTTGCGATCGGGCCGGCAGACGGATGGAGCGACGAGGCGCGCAGCGAGGCCCGGAACAAGGCGTGGCTGGTGCTTTCGCTGGGGCCGATGACGCTGGCGCATGCGCTGGCGCGGCTGGTGATGGCGGAACAGATCTATCGGGCGTTTACGATCCTCAGCGGACATCCGTACCACCGGGGGTGAACAGTGGACAGTGGACAGTGAACAGTGAACAGTGGACAGTGGTCAGTGGACAGTGGTCAGTGGTCAGTGGTCAGTGGTCAGTGGTCAGTGGTCAGTGGACAGTGGACAGTGGTCAGTGGACAGTGGACAGTGGACAGTGAACAGTGAACAGTGAACAGTGGACAGTGGACAGTGGTCAGTGGTCAGTGGTCGGCTCTCAGCTTTCAGCCGTCGGCTCGAAGGTGCGGGCAGCCATGGTCTCACAACTAATAGTTGTGCCATGTAAGCTGGACATTGGCCGTGAATTCCAGCGGCTGACCACTCAGAACCGATCACCGACCACTGCAATGGCAGACACGCGGCGAGGACTGATTCTTATCAACACGGGGCCGGGCAAGGGCAAGACTACGGCAGCCCTGGGGACGGCTCTGCGCGCCGTGGGCAACGGCATGCGGGTGCTGGTGCTGCAGTTTCTGAAAGGGTCGTGGCACTACGGCGAGCTGGATGCGGTGGAGGGCTTTCAACAGAATTTTGTGCTGAGGCAGATGGGGCGCGGATTCGTGAAGATCGGTGGGGCGGAGACCGATCCCGAGGACATCCGGCTGGTGGAGGAGGCGTGGGCCGAGGCGCGGACGGCGATCTACTCCGGCGAGTGGGACATGGTGGTGCTGGACGAGATCAACTACGCGATCAGCTACAAGATGCTGGACGCGGCGGTGGTGGCCGAGGCGCTGCGCGGACGGCCGGAGATGGTTCACGTGATACTGACGGGGCGGAACGCGCATCCGGCGCTGGTGGAAATCGCCGATACAGTGACCGAAATGCGCGAGGTGAAGCACGCGTATCAGAAGGGAATTCTGGCGCAGCGGGGGATTGAGTACTGACGGGGCGGGGTTGTTGAAGTCGAGCTGTCCCACCCTTTCCGCACAGAACGCGGAAAGGATGGGGCACCCGGCTTTTGCGATGGGTCGAGCGAGGCGGGTTCGGTTTTGTGCTGTCCCACTCTTGAATCGCAGAACGATTCAAGGATGGGGCACGGGGCGGTTGCGGTTGATTTGGCTCCCGAAAGACATGTAGATCGAAGGAGGCGCAAGTGGCGGCGAGCATACTTTATCGCTGGGCGGAGATTGAGCCGGAGCAGATGAATGCGCTGGTGACGCGCCAGTATCTGACCGGCGCGAAGACCATGCTGGCGCGGCTGGTGCTGAAGAAGGGCGCGCATGTGCCGCGGCACCACCACTTTCACGAGCAGGTGAGTCACGTGGTGGCGGGGGCGCTGGAGTTTGTGCTGGAGGAAGGGCGGGTGACGGTGCGGTCCGGCGAGATTCTGTGCATTCCTCCGGATGCGCCGCACGAGGTGATTGCTCTCGAGGATTCGGTGGCGCTGGATATCTTCAATCCGCCGCGGCAGGACTGGATTGACGGCGACGATGCGTATCTGCGGGCCGGTGCGGCGGCGAAGAGCGCGTGAGGAGCGGTGAGCGGGCGATCCATTTACAATGGGTTTCGGTATGTCCTGGTTCAAGCGTGAGAACGGCGAATTCGAGCCGGGGCCCGGCGGTCCCGACAACGGAGGAGATGGCGGGGGCAAGAGCGTGCGCACCGAGGGGCTTTGGACCAAGTGCCCCGCCTGCCGGGCGACGATCTGGAAGGCGGACCTGGAAGCCAACCTGCATGTGTGCCCGAAGTGCCAGCACCACTTCAAGATCGGCGCGCGGCAGCGCATCGATATGCTGCTGGAGCCGGGCTACGAGCTGGTGGATGGCGGGCTGCGCTCGACCGATCCACTGAACTTTACCGACGTGAAGCCTTATAAGCAGCGGCTGCGCAAGGCGCAGGAACAGACCGGGCTGAACGACGCGATTCTGAGCGCAATCGGCCAGCTTGGGCCGCACCCGGCGCTTCTCTGCGCCATGGAGTACGCGTTTGCCGGCGGATCGATGGGCGCGGTGGTGGGCGAGATGATTGCCCGCGCCGTGGATCGCGCTCGGTTGAGCCGCAAGCCGCTGATCATTGTCGCGGTGTCAGGCGGAGCGCGCATGCAGGAGGGCATCGTGAGCCTGATGCAGATGGCCAAGATCTCCACCGCGCTGGCGCAACTGGACGAGGCCAGGGTGCCGTACATCTGCGTGCTGACCGATCCGACCACCGGGGGCGTGACGGCGAGCTTCGCCATGCTGGGCGATTTGAACATTGCCGAGCCGGGCGCGCTGATCGGGTTTGCGGGACCGCGGGTGATCGAGCAGACCATACGGCAGAAGCTGCCGGAGGGGTTTCAGCGCTCGGAATTCCTGCTCGAAAAGGGATTTCTGGATGCGGTGGTGCACCGCAAGGATCTGAAGGCTTACCTGGTGCGGGCGCTCGAGTTTTTGAAGGCGCCGGACCTGGCGGTGAGCAGTTGAGAGAATCGAGAACCAAGAAAAAGCCCCGGAGTTGCTGCTCCGGGGCTTTCGATTTTGGGGGCGTGACCTGGCGATTCTAGAAGATGATTTTGCCTCCCAGTATCACGAACCTGTTTCCGGAGCTGTTGCCGGAGACGCTGCCCGAGGTATTTTCGGCGTTGCTAGTAAAGTTGCTGGCCCCCACGAAGGGATTGCCGGCGCCGAGGAACATCTGGTTGAGCGCGTTGTAAGCCGACATGGAGAGCTGGATGCTAACGCGCTCAGTAATGGGAATTGTCTTGATAACTGTTGCATCCAGATCGCTGAACGGCTGGCCGCGAAGAAGGCTCCGGCTCGATCCAGGATAGGGATTGTGCACAGACATGGCATAGGCCTGGTTGTTGATGATCCAATGCGATTCGGTGGGGTCTGTGGGCGTGCCCGAGAGGTAGTTTCCGTTCGCATCGAAGCCGTCGCTGCCATAAACGATGTATCCGCTGGCGTAGGGGTTGAGGTAGGCGACGGTGTTAATCGGCGCCTTCGGGTTAGAGAGCACCAGCCGGCAGGTATCAACGCCGATTACGTCGCCGTTGAAAGCTCCATCGCAGAAGCTGGTGTCGCCGGTGTTTCCGTCGAGCGTAATAGGTTGATAAGGAGTGTAGGCCTGGCCGCTACGATAGCGGTAGATGCCGCTCAGCTGAAAGCCATTGGTGAAGCGGCCGAGCAGCGCATTGCCTTTGACAAATTTGGGCAGGTCATAGGTGAATTCCAACCCTAAAGTATTCGGGAAGTCGTTGCCGCCAAGTCCCCGCTCGCCTGCGCTGGGGTTAAGAGGGTTCTGCGGAAATGCGATGGTGCTGCCTCCGGCACCGGTGCTGCGGAATGCGTCGGTCGCGTTGTTGAGGTCTTTGCTGAAGGTATAGGAAACGGTCGATTTCAGGCCGTGATAGTCTTGCGTGGTCAGGTTCAGCTCCAGGGCGTTGTAGCTGGCCCAAGCTCCGTTGGCGGTCTCTATCAGGTTCGAATAGTTGCAGTTGGGGCGGCCATAGCCGTCGGCATTCGGGTCCGAGCAAAGCGATGACGCTGGATAAAAATTGGGGAAGGCCGTGGCCACGGAGAGCAGGTAAGGATTGGCATCGAGCGACTGGAAGTCGTCGGTGGTCTTTGAGCCGACGTAGCGCACTTCTCCCACCGCGGCGGCGCCGATTTGATGTTGAATGCCGAGCGTCCAGGTTTGCACATAGGGCGTGCGGAAATTGGTTGGGACGGTATCCTCGACATCCTGGCCCGGATCCCCGCCGGTGGGCAGAGAGGGTAAGTTAAGCGCGCGGAAATCTGTGTTCAGGATAGAGCCGTTGGAGGGGACACAAGCATTGGGCCCGCAGAGAAATGCGCCAAGGTTGGTTACCGGCGCTCCGTCGGAGACGAGGAGAATGATGTTGTAAAACGAGGGGTTGGCATTGATTGCGTAACCCGCGCTGACGACCAGCTTCTTGTCGAAGTCAGGATTCCAGGCCAGACCGATCCGGGGTTCGAAGTTTGTATAGACCTGCGCGACTTGATTCACAGTTCGATCGCTGAGGGGCAGCGAAGTATCCCAAAAAGCGGTGCTGGGATTGGATTCGCGGGCCACGGTTTCATTGTGCAGCTCGTTGATTGCCTGACCGAAGAATTCCCAGCGCACGCCAAGATGAAGCGTCAAGGTGGGAATTACCTTCCAGTCGTCCTGGAAATAGGCCGCAACATCGGGCTCAGTGAACGGGACATTGAGGTTGCCGTTGGCCAGATAGGAATAACTGGATGCACCCTCGGGGAACCCAGCGGCCTGCCCCCCCATCAGGTTGCTGAGGGCCCCGTAGATCGCATAGCCGTTATAGTAGAAAATTCCTGAAACCGGGGTGTTCTGGTAATCGAACTCCCCGCCAAAGACAAACGTTTGGCTACCGTGGGTCCAAGTGGCATTGTCTTGTATCTGAGTCACCTTCACTGTTCGGCCTTGCGGGAAGTCAGCGTCTCCACCGAAAGTCAGGTCATCGATGCCGCCGTGGAAATTCATCTGCGCGGGGCAGGCGCCGAAATTCGTGACCACGCAATTTGGAAAGGCCCCGCCTTCGAAGGGGACTTTTGCTTCCTGGAAGCCGTAGCGGACCTGGTTGACGAAATGGGCGTTGAACGAATGCGTCCAATCGGCTCCGATGGAATAAGTAACCGAGGGCACCGTCACCCAGTCGCCGGAAGCGATCCCGTTGCCGCCCGCAGCGATGCCGAACTGGGGCTGGTAAAAGTAGCGAAGAAAGAAGTGGTCTTTGTCAGTGGGCTGCCAATCGAGACGCGCCAACTCCTCCTGGTCGTTGAAGGGGCTGGCAATCGAGCGAGTGACGCCGGCAACTTCGACAGCCGCAGTCGCTCCATTGGCGTCGGTAACGGCTTCCAGGCAAGTGCCGGCCGCGGTGTAGATGTCGGCGGATGGGCAAAAGGAGGCCGGCACGGAAAGCGACTGCGGATTGCCCGCCTTGATGGAGTAGGGGCCGTAATTGAGCAGCGCGGCTGCGCCGGGATCGGCGGAGAACGTCGATTGAAGTGTCGCGAGGCCGGTTGCGTCAGGAGTGAGACCGGGGAAAGACTCAGACGGCGACACGCCCGTGCGTTCCCTGTCCCAATACGTGCTGAAGAAAAAGAAAAGCTTGTTCCTGAGGACCGGCCCGCCGATGGTTGCTCCCGCGCGATTTTCGACATAGCGGGGCAGAAAAGGCGCAGCGCAGCCCGTCGACGGACTTACGCCAGGGGGGCAATAGCCAAAGAGCGGGTTCTTCTGAGAGTTCGTCAGCGAGCTGAGGAACTGGCCCTGGTAGAGATCGAATGCGGAGCCGTGAAACGCGTTGGTTCCGGACTTGGTGATGTAGTTCTCGACCGCGCCGGCGTTGCGGCCATACTGGGCGCTGTAATCGTTGGTGATGACCTGGAGTTGCGAGATGGCGTCCTGGTTGCCGAAGAAAACCTGTGGCCCGGCAATCGTGTTGTCGTTGTTGGACTGGCCGTCGATCTCGAAGTTGTTGTAGCGCCCGCTCTGCCCGTTGACCGAATAGTTGTCGCCGTTGGTGTTGGAGAAATTGTCGTCTCCGGTGGCCACCACGCCTGGAATCACCTCAACCAGGGTATCGAAGCCGTTGTTCAAGGGGATGGTTTGCATCGATTCCGTACTAAACGTCGTCGTCACCTGCGAGTCGGAGGTCTCGAGCAATGCAGCAGCGGAGCCGTTGACTTCGACCTGAACGGTCTGGCCGTTTGCGACGCGAAGCGCGATTCCGTTCAAATTCGTGGTGGCGCCGGAGACAACCTGAACGTTACTGATCTGTTCGCTCGCGAATCCGTTTGCCGTGATGAGCGCGTTGTAGGTTCCGATGGGAATCAGAAAAAACTTGAATGAGCCGTCGGCGGTGGAATTCTGGACGAGCTTGAGGCCATTGGCCAGGTTTGTGAGTTGAACCTGCGCACCGGGAATTACGGCTCCTGAAGAATCGGCGACAACCCCTGAAACCGTGCCGGTGGTGATGCCCTGACCCGAAGCAAACATTGCAAAGCCGAGCACAAGCGAGCCGAGGATAGAGCTTCTGACATTCCGCAACATGTTTACCTCCAATAAGTTGCCCGGCGGAACCCAGGGGCGGCGAAGCCTGGGAGAGGGAGCCGCGACGCCTGGCGTCGGGGAAATGAATTTTCTTTGTTTTACCGGTTTCAGGGCGGAGCAGGGCAAAGGTAACACCCAGGAGCGAACCCGGTATACGAAAGAGTATGCGGTTCCCTTACTTTGGTGTAAAGGAGAAAATTTCTCGCGTAATGACTTGAAGGTTGTATTTTGTGACGAGTTGACCGGCTGGCGCGATGAATGACAGCAAATCGCGGCGGAAGTGCCGGAATTCGTGGCTGGCGCGAGGTGGGGCGGAGACTCAGATGCGCATGGGCATGAGGACGTAGCGGTACTTGTACTCGGCGTCGGGGTCTTCGGGGCGCATCTGGCCTGCGGATTGGGAGTCCTTGAACTCCAGGCGGACTTCGCCTTCGTTGTTCAGCGCCTTGAGGAAGTCGAGGATGTAGATGGAGTTGAAGCCGACCATGATGGGGTCGCCCGCGTAGGGCGTGTCGATGGTGTCTTCGCTCTCGCCGGACTCGGTGGAGTTGGCGCTGATCTTGAGCTCGTTGCCTTCCAGGCGGAGGCGGATGGCGCCGGAGCGCTCGTCGGCGAACTGGGCCACGCGCTGAATGGCTGCAGAGAGCTCGCTGGAGCGGACTACGGCGAACTTGGAGTTGTCGCGCGGCATGACGGCCTCAAAGTTGGGGAACTGGCCGGAGAGCTTGCGGGTGCTCAGGGTGCGATGGCCGACGCGGAAGAAAAGGGTGTGCTCGTCGTCGGCGAATTCGATTTTTTCTTCCTCCGCGGCGGAGAGAAGCTGCTGCAGCTCCTGCAAGGCCTTGCGGGGGATGAGGACACGCTTTTCTCCGCTGATGCCTTCCAGGACCTCGTTGGGCTTTTCGACGAAGGCGAGGCGATGGCCGTCGGTGGCGACCATGGCCAGCGACTCGGCTTTGACGATGAGCAGGGCGCCATTGAGGGTGTAGCGCGACTCCTCGTTGGAGATGGCGAAGATGGTGCGGGCGATGAGGGTCTTGAGCGCGGCCAGCGAAACGCTGGTAACGGCGATCGACGGAAACTCGGGAACCTGGGGGTAGTTGGCGCGGGCCATGCCGACGATCTTGGTATTCGATCGGCCGCTGCGAATCTGGACCCAGTGATTTTCAAGCAGCTTGATGGAGATGTCGCCATCGGGCAGGAGCTTGATGTAGTCGTAAAGCTTACGGGCCGGGACAGTACAGGAGCCGGGCTTTTTGACTTTGACGGGCGCGCTGGTGCGGATGGCCTGGTCAAGGTCAGTGGCCGTGATGTTGAGACGCTCGCCATCGGCTTCGAGGAGAAAATTGGACAGAATCGGAATGGTGGTCTTGCGCTCGACGACACTCTGCGTGGCCGTGAGTTCCCTGACCAGATCCTGGCGGCTTACGGTAATCTCCATCGCTGCCCCCTGTGCAGCCGGCTTCTCCACTTCGGTTTCGACAATCGGCATACGCCCACCTTCAGTCCGGAAGCCTGTTTTTCTGCCTGGCCCCACTCTATAACACTTTACGGCGGTTCTGCAGTAACCGTAGGATCTCCAACTTCCTGCAATGTGGCTTTTTCCTGATGAAAAAGCCACTCAAGAGTTAGGGCTTCGCTTTGCACCAACTGGAGAACCGCAATAGGCCCGGCGGAAACGGCTGTCTTTTGTTCCTCTTGATTGTATTCATCCAGCAGATTGCGTGGGGGTGGAAAACGAGGGCGGATTTCTGGATTCCTGGACGATTTAGCTTGGCCGTCAAGGGAGCGGCGATGGTTGGGCGCCGGACTGCCAAGTGCGCCGGTTGAAGGATCCTTGGCGTCGGGGTTCGTCGGTGCGGTTGCTGGCGGGGAGTGGATATCTGTATAGAGAGATAGAAATAAGCTAGTAGTTCCCGTAGGGAGGGAGGAAAAGTGGGAATTGAGGAGAAGTGGCTGAGAGCGGCGAGGTTGATGGGCGATCATGTTTTCTAAATCGTGTTTGTGGATTTGAGGAGATTTGGAAAACCCGGACAAAGGAGGGGTTGGCGGACCCTGGTTTCCCACCACTCCCACAGGGACCGTGAAAAGGGGTGTGGATTTGGAGTGGATTGTGTGAATAGACGGTCCAGGGCGGTGTGAGCGAAAGGGTTGGAAGGATCGGTAATTCCACATTGGGCGGTTTGCATGGGCCGCGAACGATGGGCAAGCTTGGGCGGGGATTGGCGAGTTCCCGTCGGGGAAGGGCGGTTGGTGAGCTTCCCAAACCTGAACCTCAAGCGCGGAACTTTGCCCGGATGCCGTCTGGCTAGCGATTTGCACTCTAAACTCTTCACAATAGGGGACCTTCGCGGATGCCGATTGACATTGGGCGGTTGGAAAGCGTTCTGGAGCAGATGTCGGTTGAGGACGCGCCGGGCCGGGAGTTTTGCGAGGCGATTGCGGAGCTGGCGCGGACGGGGCGATTTGCGGAGTTGCGGGATGTACTGCCGGCGGTGGTGTATGACGAACTGTGGGCGCGTTACCAATTAGATGCGGCAGGCTTTGTGGCGGGGTGGAAGAACCTGGCCCAGGAGATGAGGCAGGGATTCATCCACCATGCGCGGCAACGGCTGACGCAACTGACGCGCCTGCAGCACCGGTCGCGCGGAGATACGCCGGTGTGGCAGGAGATCCAGCGCGCCCTGGACGGACAGCAGAACGACCTGCTGCGCGCGGCGTTCGCGATGGAGCAGCTGCAGCTGATTGAGCCTGCGGTGATGCGGGCGACGCACCTGCGCGAGTGCGTGGTGGCCACGGCGAGCTCGGAAGAGGCCGACCGCTACCTGGACGAAGCCACGCGCTGCTACTTTCTGGGTTTGTTTACGGCCTGCGCGGTGATGTGCCGGTCTGTACTGGAAGAGGCGGTGAAGCAGAGGCTGCCGGAGGGGCTGGCGCGGCAGGTGCGCACGCGGTACAGAAACACGGCCACGCTGGGAAATCTGCTGCACGAGGTGAACAACAATCTGCAGATGACGGGGATCGATGCCGACTTTCCGCGCGTGGCCAACCAGGTGAACGACACCGGGAGGAAGGCAGTCCACCAGGGATTGCTCTCAGAAGACGAGGCGCGGGAGTGCCTGCAGAATGCGCGCCGGGCGCTGGAGCTGCTGCTGCGGGAGTGAGGGGCGCCCGGTCAGCACAACGCAAACCCTTGTTTGCCGCGGAGCGCACAAAATCAAGCCTGTGAGAAGATGGCCGTACACAATTTGCAGGGGATGGTGCAACCGTATGGTCAAACGAATGGTGCTTGCCGCCCTGATTTTTTCCGCTTCTCCACTGTTCGCGCAAGCTCCGGTCCAGAGTCCGGCGACCGGTGGAACCGCTGCTGGCGGACCCGCGGTTTCCCGGCCCGCGTTTGAAGTGGCCACCATCAAGCCGGTTGACTCCGATGCCCAGAAGGGCCGGTACATCGTGATGCAGGGCACGAACCGGTTCGTGGGAAAGAACTATACCGTCAAGCTGCTGATTGCCGCCGCTTACGAAGTGAGTCCCAAGGTTATTTCAGGCGGGCCGCCCTGGATCGAATCCGACCATTACGACATTCTGGCGCTGACGCCGGGCGAGGCCAGGCCGACGCACGACCAACAGATGGCGATGCTGCGCAACCTGCTGGCCGACCGGTTCAGGCTGGCCTTCCATCGGGAGCCAAAGGAGTTCTCGATTTATGCGCTGGAGGTTGCGAAGAGCGGGCCCAAATATGGGTCCGGAGCGGAGCCGGGGCTGAAGGAAAGCACGGCGCCGGCGACGGATCCCGCGGCCCTGATCAGCACCGTGTATCCGGACCACATCAAGCTGCCGGCGCGCAATGCGACGATGGGGGATTTTGCGTCGCTGCTGCAGCGGGCGCTGCTCGACCGGCCGGTGGTGGATAAGACCGGGCTGACGGGACGGTACGATTTCGATCTGGAGTGGGCGCCGGACGAGACGCAGTTCGGCGGCGAGGTGCCGGTGGCGCCGGCCGATGCCGACAGCCCGCCCTTTTTTACGGCGATCGAGCAACAGCTGGGGCTGAGGCTGGAGGCGACGCGCGGGCCGGTAGAGGCGCTGGTGGTGGATTCGGTGGAGCGGCCTTCGGCGAACTGAGCGAAAACAGGCCAATTAGCGCTTGTGCTCGATTTGATTTCAACAAAAGAGGCGCGCCATTGCATGAAGCGGTAGACAGTAGCCCATTTTAAGAACTAAGCCGGAATCGATATCCGCAGGGTCATTTCAACTGCCCCTTTCACTTTCTTAGCGCGAACGATCACCATTCGCTTGTTCTCAAGCTGCTCCCACATATCGAAAAACGTGAGCTGTTGAGTTGGTTCCGGTATGGATGAGGTCGGGACCCGCGCGAATGATTGTGAGTTAACAATCATTCCTTGAACATTGAACTCTAGACCCCATGCTTTGCATGCCCTTTCGATGATGGCGAGCGACGGACAATAATCTCCCTTTTTGAATCCGTAAATGGCTTGGCGGCTAATCCCGAGGTCGCGCGAGGCTTGAGAGATCGTCAGCTTTCCCAATCTCTCTAAAATCACTTGCTTAGACTTTTCCCGCAGCTCTCCAACTGGCCGTGTCGCAGACATGGTTCGTCAACACTACTTGACGTATATTTCATTGTCAAGTAGACTTTCGTCCAGTTAACTTAACATCTTCCGGAATGAAAATGCTTGGAAGATGGAAAGGACAACGATGCCCGTCGTCAACGAGGATATGGTTCTTGACCTGGTGAGCCAAACTGACGTTCCGATCGGGCATGTCAGGCGTGAGGATGTTTTCGCGAAGCACGCAGGTTTTCGCGTGGCGCACGTGCTGATCTTCAACTCACAGGGACAACTACTCCTCCAGCGCCTCGCATTGGGCCGGAAACGGAACCCAGGCGCGTGGGGGTCCTCAGTGGCGTCGTATCTCTTCGCCTCTGAGAGCTACGAGGCTGCGGCAAGTAGGCGGGTTACCGAGGAACTCGGAGTGACGGCGCCGCCGCTTACCTTCCTTGGCAAAACCGAGATGATGGACGATGGATGCCTGAAATTTATTAGCGTCTTCACGACGAAGCACGATGGACCGTTTGTTGTGGATCGGTCTCACATCGAAGAGGTCGAGTTTGTCTCCCCTGTTCTCGTACAACAGATGATCGACGATGGAAGCCGACAATTCACACCTACGTTCCTTCACATTTTTCGCTTTTACCAGTCGAGATTTCGGTAAGGAGTTTACATGGCCGAGCAGTTCCCAAGAGAGAAGCTGCTCGACCTCTATAAGATAGCCATTGAAGAATATCGGTTTGAAGTACGTCTGGGGTGGGATAGGACTACGTATTTTCTGATTCTAGATAGCGCGATTCTCAGCGTAGCCACTGGTCTGCTGAAGCTGGATAGCCAACCATTCGTGTACATATTCATCGCGCTCCTTTTTGCGTTTGGTCTCGGGACATCTCTTGTCGGATCACAATCCATCACAAAGGCTCACGAGTATTATCGGCGGACGATCGTTAGGAAGGCCGTAATTGAAGAGCTTCTTGGCCTGAACTGCGCGTTGCCCGGCATGCATCCATCCCTTGACTTGACGATTGCGACAACAAAGGGTCAGGACGATCGCGTAAAGATGCTGAATGACCCTGAGGGATGGGTTAAACGCTCGCACCACAAAGGCACCATTACGTTTTGGCTTCGATTGATACTTTGGGGAATGGCGCTAGTCGATGGCTTCGGTTTCTGCGCAGCTTCGGTCATGTTGTGCCAAAAATGGGCTAGCTTAATCCTGATTGCGCAGCACTGGTGGAGCCCGCTATTCATGACTGCGGCACAGTCAAAATGACATCCCGCGACGGATTTCTTGCAGATATAAAGTGCTCAATCTCTTCCGCCGGTCATGAACAGCTTTCTAATTCGCTGCAGTCAAGATTCAGATTGGCTATTCATTATGAACTGAGCCGCCACTAATCCGTCCGATGATAGCGCGTGGCTTTTATACTAAATATCCAATGTCTTACGCGGCGGCTATCGAACAACTGAATGCCATGGCGCCGGAGCTGTATGCGGGCGCGGGACAGGGGCGGCGCAAGTTCTCGCTCGAGGAGATACGGGTGCTGCTTGAGGAGCTCGGCGATCCGCAGCGGCGGTTCAAGGCGGTGCTGATTGCCGGGACCAACGGCAAGGGATCGACGGCGGCTACGCTGGCTTCGATTCTGGCCGCGGCGGGAGTGCGGACGGGGCTGTACACCTCGCCGCATCTCGAAAGCGCGAACGAGCGAATCCGCGTGAGCAGGTCCAAAGTTGCTGGCCAGGAGACGGCTGGGATTGCCGGAACTGAGAAGACCCGGATTGCCGGGCCGGAGATGGCCTGCACCGAAATTAACGACGACGATTTTGCGCGGCTTTATTTTCGCGTGCACGATGCGGCCCAGGAACTGATGCTGAAGGGCGCGCTGCCGCAACTGCCCAGCTACTTCGAGATATTGACCGCACTGGCGTTTCTCTACTTTGCCGAAGCGGGCGCGGAGATTGCGGTGCTGGAAGTGGGCATGGGCGGGCGGCTGGACGCGACCAACATTGTGGACCCGCTGCTCTCGGTGATTACCGACATCTCGCTCGACCACATGGAGTGGCTGGGCGACACTATCACGGCGATTGCGCGCGAGAAAGCGGGGATTCTGCGCGCAGAGGGAACGATGATTACCCTGCCGCAGCATCCGGAAGCGAACCAGGTGCTGGGTGAGGTTGCGACCGAGCTCGAAGTGTGCGGGGTGAGCGCCGTGCCTTACATGCCGGCGATGGGCGAGACGGAGGGTGTTTATTCGGTGGAAGCGCTGGGCGCGCAGGTAGAGGTGGATTCGCCGCTGAAGGGCGCGCACCAGCACCGCAACCTGGCGCTGGCGATTGCCGCGGCAGTGGAGCTGGCCGAGCGGCATGGATTTCCGCTGACGCCGGCGGCGATTGCGGAAGGGATACGGCAAACGCGCTGGCCGGGGCGGCTGGAACGGATTCAAAGGGACGGCGTGGAATGGGTTCTCGATGTGGCGCACAATCCGGCCGGGGTTTGGGCTCTGAGAGCTGCACTGAGAGGTTTGTTGAGTGAAAAGCATCCCCGATGCCTGGTATTCAGTTGCCTGCGCGACAAGCCGGTGAGGGAGATGGCGCAGATTCTATTTCCGCTGTTTGAGCGGGTGATTCTGGCGCCGATTCAAACCGCGAGAGCGGCGGCGATGGAAGACCTGATGACCGCGGCGCGATCGACCGGAACCGAGGCGACGGTAGCGGCAAGCGTGAGTGAGGCGCTGCGCATGGCCGGGGAATGCGCGGCGGAAGGGACAGCGGTGATTTCGGGATCGGTGTACCTGGTGGGCGCGGCGCGGCGTCTGCTCCTGGGCACGGCGAGGGAAGAAAGATGAGCCGGCGGCCCAATCCGGTTCCGTGGTTCTGCCGGTGGCGCACGAACCTGATTCAGACGCCGGCATTGACGGTGGCGACGGCGATTTGCGGATCGCTGGCGCTGCTGGCGTCGCTGGTGGAGAAGAGCGGGCGGACGCAGCACCGGATTGCGCAGATGTGGGCGCGGATGTGCGTGTGGATCGCGGGGTCGCGGATCGCGGTGCGCGGCGCGGAGAAGCTGGCGCGGCATCCGGTGGCGGTGTATGCATCCAATCACACTTCGTACATGGACACGCCGGTGGTGTTTGCGGCGCTGCCGTTCCAGTTCAGGATTCTGGCCAAGAAAGAGCTGTGGCCGATTGCGTTTATCGGTTGGTATCTGAGCCGGTCGGGGCAGATTCCCATCGATACGGCGAATACGCACGCGTCGCTCTCGAGCCTGGGGGTGGGGGTGCGGACGCTGCGTGCGGGGATGCCGCTGTTTGTTTTTCCGGAGGGCGGACGCACGCATTCCGGCGAGCTGCAGCCGTTTTTGTCGGGCGCGGCGTACCTCGCCATCCGGGCGCAGGTTCCGCTGGTGCCGATCGCGCTCAAAGGAGTGTACGATCTGCTGCCGATTCACACACATCACTTTTATCCGGGAGAGCTGACGCTGAGCGTGGGCGATGCGCTGGAGACGAAAGGCATGACGGTGCGGCAAACCGATGAATTGACGG
The DNA here is from genome assembly GCA_963770555.1 of uncultured Acidobacteriaceae bacterium. Taxonomy (GTDB): domain Bacteria; phylum Acidobacteriota; class Terriglobia; order Terriglobales; family Acidobacteriaceae; genus Telmatobacter. The sequence goes on along the minus strand of CAVYQC010000003.1, from coordinate 901,089 downwards.
CGCGGCTGCGGGCGGCGATTGCGGGGATGCTGGAGCCGGAGAGCGGCGACAGCGCGGGAGCGGGCGAAGTAGCGGCGCTGCATGCCGACGCGTGAGTGAGACGCGCCGAAGGCCCGGTTCGGGGGCTGGGTGCATCTTTACACTGGTGCTATGGCTTTGGTGATTGCAATCCCGGAACCGAGCGGCGACCCGCAATATAACGGGCGGTCGCTGCCGGCGTATGTGAAGGCGGTTGAGGCCGCGGGTGCGGAGGCGCTGGTGGTGCCGCTCCAGGAGACCCAGGAGCGCGTGGCGAAGCTGCTGGCAGGGGTGCAGGGGATTCTGCTGCCGGGGAGCCGGTACGACGTGGATCCGCAACGCTACGGCGAGCAGCCGATTCCGGAGTGCGGCGAGGCGGACCCGGCGCGCACGGCGGTCGATGAGTTGCTGCTGCAGGACGGGTTCAATTTGAAGAAACCGATTCTGGCCATCTGCCATGGGACACAGACCTTGAACGTGTGGCGGAACGGTTCGCTGATTCAGGATTTGAAGACCCAAGTGAATCACCAGCCGGGGCGCGCGGTGGTGGAGGCGCATGCGGTGCGGATTGCCCAGGGATCGCGGCTGGCGGGGTTGCTTGCGGCTGGCGGGGCGAGCGAGGTGCAGGTGAACTCGAGCCACCACCAGGCGATCCGCGTGCCGGGCGACAAACTGCGGGTGAGCGCGGTTTCGCCGGGGGATGGAGTTGTTGAGGCGGTGGAGCTGGACTCACCGGATCATTTCGTGGTGGGGGTGCAGTGGCATCCGGAGCGGACCTACGCGGAGAGCGGATTTTCGCGGGCCGTTTTTGCGGCGTTTGTGCGCGCAGCCGGGGAATGGAGTACGCCACAAATTACAGATTCTATTATAGATAATACCAATGGGCCGGGCAACGCACGGGTTGCGCCGGAATGAGGGACGCGACCAACGAGGCAGCCGGCAGATTGAATGCGCTGTTGGCTGAGGCGGAACTGGGACCGGTGGATGCCGGGACGGCCGTACGGTTCGAAGAGTATCTTTCGCTTATTCTTCGCTGGAACGCACGCATGAACCTGACTGCGATCCGGGACGAAGAGGGGATCCGGGCGCGGCATTTTTTGGAGTCGATTGCCTGCGCACGGGCTCTGCCGGCGGGGATTGGGACGCTTGTGGACTTCGGATCGGGAGCGGGGCTGCCGGGGATTCCGATTGCGCTGTGCCGGCCGGAGATTGCGGTGACGCTGGCCGAGTCGCAAGGCAAGAAGGCGGCGTTTCTTCAAGAGGCGGTGCGCGTGCTGGGGATCTCGGCGCGGGTTCATGCGGGCCGGGCCGAGACGCTTGCGACGCGGTTCGACTGCGTGACGATGCGGGCCGTTGACCGGATGGCGGCGGCGGTTGCGGTTGGGGCTGAGTTGGTGGCGGAGGGTGGCTGGCTGGCGCTGATGACGACCGGCAGCGGGCTTGAAAGGCTCAGCGATGCCGCCGGTGGCGCGTTTCGCTGGCTCGAACTGGTGCGGCTTCCCGGAGGGGAAGAGCGGTTGCTCGCCTTGGCGCAGCGTTCGTCCAATCGCTGACTACCGCAGGCCCGGCGGTGCGGGGTTAAGAGCTTCCAGCGACGCAGCGGCGCAACTCAACCACTGTTCCACGTGGAACGAAAGTTGTAGAGGCGGGGAAAGAGGGCTCAGTGAAGCGACTCTCCGTTCCACGTGGAACCCTGAGACCCTGGGCCGAAATTGGGCCGGTTCCAAAGCCGGAATGGGAGGTCGTTTCGAAGGCGCGGGAGGGGGAGTTTTCCACTGCGAGGCTATTTTTGGGGCTTCCGAATGGCCGCGCTTCCGGTTTGCTCCAACGCGTTCAGGCTTAAGAATTTGCCGCCCGCCCGCCAGAAGCCGCGAAAGAAGCTTTCCACAGCGGCGTCCAGTTCTCCACAGCGCAATCTTCTACCGGCGCAACGGTCTTCGTTTTAGTCTGGAATGCCATGGGCAAGATTCTCGGGATCGTCAACCAAAAGGGTGGCGTAGGCAAGACCACAACGGCGATCAACCTGTCAGCGTGCCTGGCGCTGGAGGGGTTGAGGATCCTGCTGGCGGACTGCGATCCGCAGGCAAACGCCTCTTCAGGGTTGGGGTTTCAGCGGGACGACAACCGGCACTCCATGTACGACGTGCTGGTGGGCAACAGCTCGGCGGAGCAGGTGATCTTGCCCACGGAGATCGATTCGCTGAAGCTGTTGCCGGGATCGAAGAACCTGACCGGGGCGAATATCGAACTGGCGGGTGCGGCGGATCGAGCACTCCATTTGCGACGGGCGCTGGCACCGGTCAAGGACCAGTACGACCTGGTGGTCCTGGATTGTCCCCCGGCGCTCGATGTGCTGACGCTGAACGTGCTGTCGGCGGCGGAGATGCTGATTGTTCCCATGCAGGCCGAGTATTTTGCCCTGGAGGGGATTTCAGAGCTGATTTCGACGCTGGAGCGCGTCCGGTCCGCGTTCAATCCCGAGCTGACCATTGAGGGCGTCCTGCTGACCATGTACGACGACCGGACAAACCTGGCGCAGCAGGTGACGGAGACGCTGCGGGAGTACTTCAAGGAGCGGCTGTATCGGACCATGATCCCGCGCAACGTGCGGCTGGCCGAGGCGCCGAGCCACGGAAAGCCGGTGGCGCTCTACGACGCCCGTTCGCGCGGAGCGGACGCCTACTTTGAGCTGGCCGGCGAGTTTATGGCGCGGAACGGGATGGAGAGCCCGCGCAGTATGGAGCGCAAGGTGGCCGCGCCGGCAAGAACGGGTACGGCCAAGGTGCGCTTCTGGCCGTATTCGTGAGCGCCGGCCAGCGATTGGGTTTTCGGAGTGGAGTGAACGACGATTCGGGATTGAATGCGCCAGGCTTAAAGACGCCCGGATTTGAGAGGCGCCGGCACCCGGCCTTGATGAAGGAAAGAAGACAATGAACACTGCCGCGACTGAGACAAAACGACGCGCACTGGGCAAGGGGCTCGACTCCCTGCTGCCGCGGGCGCAGATGCCAGCGACCCCCCACGCCGATACCGAGGGAGGAAGGCCGCGGGAGATTCCTCTCGACCAGATCGAGCGCAACCCGTTTCAGACCCGCACGCACCTGGACGAGGAGCAGTTGGCGGAGTTGGCGCAATCGATCAAGGCCAACGGAGTGGTGCAGCCGGTGCTGGTGCGGCCGCTGGCGAACGGGCGCTTTCAACTGATTGCGGGCGAGCGGCGCTGGCGGGCGTCAGAGCGGGCCGGTATGGAGACGATTCCGGCGATTCTGCGCCAGGTGTCGGACGAGCAGGCGATGGAGATTACCATCGTCGAAAACCTGCAGCGGACCGACCTGAACCCGATGGAGCAGGCGCGGGCCTTCGAGCGGCTTTCGCGGGAGTTCCACATGACCCAGGAGCAGATGGCGCAGCGCACCGGCAAGGACCGGGCTACGGTCGCCAACTTCCTGCGTTTGTTGAAGTTGCCGAATGGAGTGCAGATGCGGGTGGAGGCCGGCGAGTTGAGTTTCGGGCACGCGCGCGCGCTACTGGCCTTCGAACATGCGGAGGAGATTGAGAAGGCGGCGCAGCGGGTGGTCTCACTTTCGCTTTCTGTTCGCCAAACCGAGAGCTACGTGCAGGGGATGCTGCACCCCGGAGGCAAGGAGAAGAAGGAGCCGAAGGCCGAGCCGCCGGTGGATCCCAATGTGCGCGACGCCGAGGAGCGGCTGCAGCGGACGCTGGGGCTGAAAGTGACGATCGAGGACCATGGCGGACACGGCCGGGTGATTATCGAGTACGCGCGGCTGGAGGACTTCGACGCGTTGCTGGAGCAGTTGGGGGACTAGTGTACCGTCCCGGCTAATTCTTTACAGCGGCGAACCTTGTCGAAGATAACGTCTGCGGTAGCCTTCCAGACGAATGCCTTGGGCGTGTCGTTCCAGGTCGTAAGCCATGCATAGATGGCGCGTTCCAGTTCCTCCACGGAATGGAAGGTGCCGCGCCGGATCATTTTGTCAGTGATGAGTCCGAACCACCTTTCCACTTGATTGAGCCATGAGCTGCTGGTGGGCGTGAAGTGGAAGTGGAAGCGGCGGCGTTTTTGGGGCTTGAGCCAACGCTGGACTTCGGCGCCCTTGTGGGTGCTGTAGTTGTCGAGAATGAGGTGGATGTCGAGCTCCGCAGGGACTTCATTTTCCAGTTGATTCAGGAAGCGGATGAATTCCTTGCCGCGATGGCGAGGCAGGCAACTGCCGATGACCTTGCCATTGAGGATATTGAAGGCGGCAAACAAGGTCGTGGTCCCGTGCCGTATGTAGTCATGTGTCTGGCGTTCCGGCAGTCCCGGCCGCAAAGGCAGGATCGGAGCGGTTCGGTCCAGGGCCTGAATCTGGCTCTTTTCATCGACGCAAAGCACCAGAGCGCGATCCGGCGGGTCGAGATAAAGGCCGACAACGTCCCGCACCTTGTCTTCAAACTTCGGGTCATTGGAGATTTTGAACTTCTCCAGGCGGTGCGGCTGCACGTCGTAGCGTTGCCAGACACGCTGCACCATCATGCGGGAAACGCCCAACTTGGCGCCCAGCACGCGGGCGCTCCAGTGGGTGGCCCCAGTTGGCCTGGTCTTCAGGGTGGTATCCAGAATCCTCTGCTCCAGTTCCGGAGTCAGGATGCGGCGTGACCGCTGGCGCTTCTGAGGCGCGCAAATACCAGCCGTGCCGCACTTGGCAAATGCAGCCCGCGTGGCCAGCACGGTCGGTCGCGACAAACCAGTTTGCTGAGCAATCGCATGATTCGCCACGCCTTGGCTGGCCAACAAGATGACCTGACACCTGCGAACAATCTTCTGCGGCGTAGCCCCGGTCCGCAGCAGGGATTCCAACTGATGTCTCTGCCCTTGGTCGATGGTCAAAGCGGCGGCAGCAACAAACATGCCTCCCATTGAATCACGAATTGACGATATTGTCAATAATTATATGGGACGGGACACTAGGGACTAGGGACTGAGGGACTGAGGGACTGAGGGACTAGGGACTAGGGACTGAGGGACTGAGGGACTGAGGGACTAGGGACTGAGGGACTAGGGACTAGGGCCGGGTAGGTAGGAAGCGGTATGGGTGCGGCGGTTCGGAATACGAAATGGAGAGCGGGTCCGGTCAATTCGGAAAAGCCGATAATCTGATTTGTTGAATCTGATATTCTGATTTTATGCGGAGCGTTTCCATCAGTGTTACGGAGGCGGCGCGCAACTTTGCCGATTGCGTGAACCGGGCGCGCTACCAGGGCACGACTTTCATTCTGCACAAGAACGGCGTGGCCGTGGCGCGGATTGTGCCCGAGGAACGGAAGTCGCGAGCGGAGAAAGAGTTAGATAGCGTGAATGCCGGCGATCAAGCGGATGGCGAAGAGCGGGCCGGGGCGGGGCTGATGCCGGTGCGGAAGAGTGTGGTTCACGAGATTTGGTAGGTACTGCCGGGCAGATGCGCCGTGATCCGTGGCCGTATTCCGTTGCGTGACGTGAGATACCCCAAACGCAGATCCTTCGACTCCGCTGGGAGTAAAGAACGCTCCCAACTTCGCTGAGGATGACAGAGCTCTTATCTCGCTCGGAATTACCGGCGGAGATTTGACAAGCGGCCAATTGAATCAGCCATGGCGGGGGAGACGGACTTCGATCTGGACGCCTTTGCCGAGGGCGCTGGTGAGTTGGAATTTTCCGCCCGAGCGCTCGATGCGCTCCCGCATGCCGCGGAGGCCGAAGTGATGGCCGTTTTCGGTATCCATCTGTTGGGGATCGAAGCCGCAGCCATCGTCGAGTAAAGACAGGATCAGCTCGCGGTTGCGGTAGGTGAGCGCGACCTTGACGTGCGCCGGATGGCCGTGCAGGGCGGCGTTGAAGATGCCTTCGCGCGCCACCATGAGCAGATCGTGGGCGACGGGATGGCTGACGCCGAAGGGCGTTCCCCGCACCGAGCAGTCGATGGGGAGATGAAACTCGCCGCCGACCTGGCGGGTCATGCTTTCGAGCTTTTCGCCCAGGCGGCCGGCATCGCCGTCGGTCTGGCGCAGGTTCCAGATGGCGTCGCGGGCTTCATCGATGGTGGTGCGCAACTGGTTGCGCGCGAAGTCCATCAGGCCGTCGCCTTCCTTGGAGCCATCCATGGAGAGAGCCTCGAGCAGCGCGGAAACGCTGGTGCATCCCTGGATGACGGTGTCGTGCATTTCGCGCGCCAGGCGGCTGCGTTCTTCGAGCACGGCCTCAAAGCGGGCGCGCACGTGGCGCACCCGGTACTGGTACATGCCGTAAATGAGCAGCGCGACAAACAGCAGGCACAGAGCGATGAACCACCAGGAGCGATAGAAGAACGGCATCTTGACGAGGTCGATGGAAGCTTCAGAGACCGCGTCGGGGTTGTCGAGCTCGAAGGTTTGGACGCGGAAGCGGAAGTCGCCGGCGGGCAGGTTGGTGTAATCGGCGGTGCGGGCCTGAGTGGTGGCGCTCCAGTCCTTGTCAAATCCATCCAGCCGGTAGCGAAAGCGCAAGCCGCCCTGGGAGCGGAGCTGGATGGGCGCAAAGGCAAATTCCAGGCGGCTGATGCCGGGCTTGAGCACCAGGGGTTGGGTAAAGGGAAGGGTGAGGCCGTCGGCGAGCAGGGACTGGATGCGCAGGGGCGGAGGCGGAAGCAGCGACTGCCGCGAGGGAGGGATGTGAATGGGGCCGTGGTTGGAGGGGAACCAGACATCGCCCTCGGCGGTGATGCAGCCCGAGGACTGCGTACCGCCGTAGATTTCGGTGTTGGCTGCCATGTCTGCCGTGGAGTAGAAGGTGAGCGCGAAGTGGCGCGGGAAGGACTCGGCCTGGGCGTCGAGCTCGCGGCGGTTGAGCAGCGAGACGCCGTTGGGACCGCTCATCCACAGATGCCGGGCGCCGTCTTCAAGGATCTGATAGATGGCGTTGCCGGCCAGTCCGTCGGCGGCGGAGTAGTGGGCGAGCTTACCGTCGCGATAGCGGTAGAGGCCGTTGTTGCGGGTGCCGAACCAGAGGCCGCCGTCGGCGTCTTCGTGAATGGCCCAGATTTTGGTCTGCGCCAGAGCCTCGGTGGCTGCATCGCGCAAGAAGGCGCCGGCGTGCATGTGGCTGAGGCCGCGGTCGGTGCCGATCCACAGGTCGCCGCGGCGGTCTTCAAGCAGAGCGCGGGTGCTGAAGTAGGCCAGCCCGTCGCGCATCTGATAGCTGACGATGCGGGCGCCGGCGCCCTCGGCGAAGATGTGGCTGAGGCCTTCGTCGGCGGCCACCCACATGCTTCCGTCGCGGTCCTGGGCCATGGCGCGGACGAAGTTGTTCGACAGGCCATCGCGGGTGGTAAGGTGCAGTGCGCCCGCGGCGGCAACGCGGAAGACGCCGTCTCCATCGGTGCCCACCCACAAGGCGCCGGAGCGATCGCGATACAGGTTGCGCACGTGGACGCCTTCGAGGCCGGGAAGACTGCGCGGAGCGACGACGCCGTCTTTCATCTGGAACAACAGCGTGGAGGCGATCCAGAAGCTCGAGTCGCGGTCCTGGTAGATGGTTCCGAAGTCGGAGTCGTTGGCTTTGGGCAGCGGAACAACGCTGACCTGGGCGCGGGTGAGGCGAACCATTCCGGCCTGGGTGCCGATCCAGAAATTCTTTTCCCCGTCCTCGAAGAAATTCAGGACCGTGTTGCTGGGCAGCGAGGAGGGCGCGGTGAGCTGGGTAAGCGTTCCGGCGCGATATTCGAAGGCTCCCTGGCCGATGGTGCCGATCCACAGCACCGCGTCAGAGGTTTGAAGCAGGACGCGCACGGTTCCGGCGACGCCCTGGACGCGCTCAAATGCATTGCGGCCGGGAGCCATGCGATTCAAGCCCGAGATAGTGCCCACCCAGATGGATCCGTCCGCGGTCTGGACGATGGACTTGACGCGGTTCTGGCTGGCTTCTCCGCCGAGCGTGTACTCGACGGCGCGATTGCCTTGGAGGCAGAGCAGCTTCGAGCCGCCGGCCCACAGGCCACCGGCACGATCGACGTAGATAGCGTGAACGGCCAGCGAGGGAATGAGCGAAGTTCCATCGACGCGCACGAAGCGATCGCCCTCAAGACGCAACAGGCCGTTGTCGGTGCCGGCCCAGATGTTTCCTTCGGCGTCCTCGGCGATCCTGCGCACGAAGTCGTTGCTCAGGCCTTCGCGCGTGGTCCAGGAACGGAACTGGCCGTGCGCGTAACGAGCCAGGCCGCCGCCTTCAGTACCGATCCAAAGCGCGCCATCGCTCGAAACGGTGAGGCAGAAGACGCTGTTTTCATGGAGAGCCGGGGTGTTGAGGCGATCGAAGACGGTGAAGTGCAGGCCATCGAAGCGGACCAGGCCGCCGGTGGTGCCGATCCAGAGATAGCCGTCGGGAGTTTGCGCAAAGGCCTGCACGGTTTGTTCGGGTAAACCGTCAGAGGCCTGCCAGACGTGGCGCGTATAGGCATCCAGACCATCGGCCCGCGCGGCCGCGCAACCGGCCGCGCAGAGGGGCAGCCAAAGGGCGAGCGCAAGAACTTTTTGCATGGCGGCGCTCAGTATACGGCAAATTTCGGGACGATGCGCCGGGGAAATAGGATGCACTCCGACTTTCGGCGGATTTAGAAATGCGGCGATTGGGATAGAGTGATGCTTTTCGATGCGTGGCAACGCGGCCCCGGCTGAAACGGGAACGGGGCTGCACGGGGTTAATTCGAATGTCTTCTTCCTTACGATCGATATTCGCCGGCTTGCGGGCTTCGAAGCTGGAACATTTTTGTGAATCCTGGGACGCGTATGGTGTGCCGTCCCACCCTAGCCGCAAAAACCAGGACGCGGTGCCCAGAGGGCGCCCAGGCGGGCACCCAATTCGTCGCACTCAGGTTAGGGCTGCGCTCAGTGCGGCGGTTTCATTGGGTGCGATTTGGCTGGCGTGCGCGGCGATTCCACTACGCGCGGAAAGCGGCACGCCGATTCGCATCGACGCCAGCCAGGCGTTCACCGAGCCGGGACCGGCGGCGTATGAGGAAGGCTCGGCAACGTCGCCCGCGGACGGCAGGCTGGGCGTGAACAGCCGCTATTTCACTCTCGACGGCAAGCCCTGGCTGCCGGTGATGGGAGAGTTTCACTTCTCGCGCTACCCGCGGGCGCGGTGGGAAGAGGAGATCCTCAAGATGAAGGCGTCCGGCGTAAACATTGTGGCCGCGTACGTCATCTGGATTCATCACGAGGAAGTGAAGGACGAGTTCGACTGGAGCGGGCAGCGCGACCTGCGGGCCTTTGTGGAGCTTTGCGCGCAGCACGGCATGTACCTGGAGCCGCGCATCGGACCCTGGGACCACGGCGAAGTGCGCAACGGCGGATTGCCGGATTGGGTGATCGAGCAGGGACCCACGCGGGTGAACGATCCGGTTTATCTCAAGTCAGTGCGCGGGTGGTACGGGCAGGTTGGCGAACAACTGAAAGGGCTGCTGTGGAAGGATGGCGGCCCGGTGATCGGGATTCAGCTCGAGAACGAGTATTCGAAACGCGGCCAAGGCGCGGGCGAGGAGCACATTCTGACGCTCAAGAAGATGGCCATCGAGAGCGGCCTGGAGGTTCCATTCTATTTCGTCACCGGATGGGACAATGCCGTGACGCCGTGCGGCGCGGTGATTCCCGTCTATGGCGGATATCCGGATGCACCCTGGGACGGATCGATCCACAAGCTGGCGCCCGCCGAGGTGTATGCCTTCCGGTTTCACAGCCGGGTAACGGCCAACTTGAACGCGGGCAGCGAAGGCGCGGACGGCGCGGCACTGCGCGCGGAAGACAAGCTGCCGTATATCGCCGCGGAGATCGGCGGAGGCATCGAGGACACGTACCACCGCCGTCCGGCGATCGAGCCCGACGATATTGCCGCGATGTTTCCGGTGATGCTGGGTTCGGGCGTGAACCTTTACGGGACGTACATGTTTCAGGGCGGCGAGAATCCGGAGGGAAAGCTGACTACGCTCGAGGAGTCGCAGCGCACCGGCTATCCCAACGATCTGCCCATCAAGTCGTACGACTTTCAGGCGCCGCTGGGCGAGTACGGCGAGGAGCGAGCCTGGTTTCGCAAGCTGAAAGTCTTTCAGTACTTCGTGAACGACTATGGAGCCGAGCTGGCGCCGATGATGGTTCACGCGCCGGACGAGACGCCGAAGGGTACTGACGATTTTTCAGTGCCGCGGGCGGCGGTACGATCGAAAGGCGACGCGGGATTTATCTTCTTCAACAATTATGTTCGCAACTACGCGATGCCGGAGCGGCCTGCGGCGCAGTTCCTGATTCGCCTTCCGGCCGCGGCCGGCAAGCCCGGCATCACGCTGGCGGTACCGCGCCATCCGGTCGATCTGCCTTCCAGCGCGTACTTCATCTGGCCGTTCAATCTGCGCGTGGGCGGCGCGAACCTCCGCTACAGCACTGCGCAGCTCTTCACGCGGATTGAAGACGCGGGCCAGACTACGCTCTACTTTGAAGCGATTCCCGGAATTTCAGTGGAGTTTGCCTTGGATGCGGCGAGCGTGCGCACGGTGCGGACTTCGAGCGGAGAGCAGACAACCGGCGACGGCGCGATTTACGTGAGCGGGGTCGAGCCGGGTCTGGGGTCGGGCATCAACCTGGTTTCGAGCGCGGGCAAGGCGGTTCGCCTGGTGGTGCTCGCTGAGGAGCAGGCCGAAGATGCGTGGAAGATTCGGATCGGCGGGAGCGATCATCTGCTGATCACCGCCCAGGATTTCTTTGCCGATTGGAGCGCGGAGCACGGACGCGTGTGGCTGGAGCAAGTGGGCTCGCCCGATTTCGAATTTGCGATTACGCCTCCAGCCGGGACGGCGCTGGATGCCAGCCTGCCGCTCACGCGGGCTGCGTCGACTGCCGAGGAAGATCGCTACAGGGCGCAGGCCGTGGCGCGCAGCGTGAAGCTCGAATGCCGCACGATCCAGGAGGCGGGCGACGCGCCGCCGGTAAAGCTGGGACCCGCGCCCGGCTGGCGCGCGAATGGCGTGGCCGAAGCGCCTGCCGAGACGGAGCTGCCGCAGGCGGCAAAATGGTCCATCGCGATTCCGCCGGGGTCGATGGAGGGGCTGAGCGAGCTGTTCCTCGAAATCAAGTATCAGGGCGATGTGGCGCGGCTCTATCAAGGACATCGACTGCTCGACGACAATTTCTACAACGGCCGCGGGTGGCCAATCGGAATGGGGCGCTATTTGAATGCAGAGGGCGGAGGCTCGTTCGAACTGAGCATTCTGCCGCTGCGGAGCGATGCGCCGGTTTATTTTGAGCTGGAGCAGAAGCCTGTGTTTGCCGGGAACGGCCAGGTGGACAAGCTGGACGGCGCGACTCTCGTGCCTGAATATCAGATCGAGATTCGAGTGGATCCATAATGGTTTGGCGGCGGTCTCCGACGGCGCGCAGGGGCTTTAGAGGCTGCGGAAAAAGGGAAAGCAGCAAGCGAATCGCGTGTGCAAGCGTCCCGCAGGGGCTAAAGCCCGCGTTCCTATGGCTCGATTTGCGGCACGCGACCCAGAGGGTGCCCCGGTCGTGCCCTTTCAAAGCCGCAGCTCAACGGTAAACAATGCGTTGAAATGGATTTTTGGAACCAGGATGAAACAAAATGCGGGAATCCGACTTTAGTCGGATTCGCGGTCAATTTCGACGGGAATATGATTCGATGCTTCAGGACATTTCGACGAAACAGAGGGGTGAATCTGCCGGAAGGTTGCGGGCAGGCTTCAGGATTTCGAGTGTGGGAGCGCCATGGAGGGACACAGTATGAAAAGAATCGGATGCACGATCGGTTTGTGGATGACGTTAGCTCTGGTAACGATCATTGGAGGTCCGGCAGCGGCCGCGCAGAACAACGACGCCACTTTGACGGGCACGGTAACCGATAAAACCGGGGCGGTGATCGCGGGCGCGAAGATCGTAGTTACGGACGATGCCTCGGGCGTAGCACGCCAGGCGGCGAGCGACGGGCGCGGCTTCTTCTCGCTGGTGGGCGTGCCGGTGTCTACCTACGACGTGGAGGTTTCAGCGCCGGGATTCAACAGCCTGCTGCGCAAAGGCATCGCTGTCCATATCAACGACCAGATCGAGTTGAAGCAGATTGTGCTGACGGTAGCCAGCGTGAATGCATCGGTGGTGGTGACGGCGGAGGGTTCGGAGCTGACTCCGACGACATCGGGCGAGTTGAGCTATACGATCACCGACACGCAGATCCACAACATGAACCTGGAGGGGCGCAGCGCCATCGAGCTGCTGGGCCTGGTGCCGGGCGCGGCCAATACGGGCAACTTCAATGGACCCTACAACGGCAACCAGGCAGGGTTCACGCAGAACGCCAGCGCGTTTACGGTGAACGGCAACCGCTTCGACCAGGTGCAACTGGTGAGCGACGGCGCCTCAGTGACTGACCTGAACACGGCGGGCGGCGCCGCCGTGACGCCGAACGTGGATATGATCGCGGAGCTGAAGGTGCAGTCCGCGGCCTACTCTTCCGCCGAGCCGAACGGGCCTGTGGTGGTGAGCGCGGAAACCAAGTCCGGCGGGCGCGACTTTCACGGCGAGGCTTACCTGAGCGCACGGGACAATGCGATGGACGCCGCGGATTGGCAGCAGAAGGCCAACGGCCTGCCCAAGGCGCAGACCAACCTGTTCTATCCGGGATTCAACATCGGCGGCCCGGTGCTTTGGCCGGGGATTGGCCGCGATAACACCAAGCTGTTTTTCTTTGCCGCGACCGAGATCGCCCAGCAGCACGTGGATCAAGGCGTGCGCAAGGCCGCCGTGCCCACCGCGGCCAATTCGCCCGGAGCCGGCGGGCACAGCATGCGCGCCGGCGATTTCAGCAACGTATGGGATATGGATCTCTCCAATGCGGCCAACAATTATGAATACTGGCCGGTGGCGACCTATCCCTGCGGCAGCGGGCAGAGCTATTGCAGCGGCAACGGCATCATTGCCCCCACCGCCATCGATCCCGCCGGCCAGATCCTGCTGAATTCCTTTCCGCTGCCCAATGTCGATCCGCTGGACCACGAGGGCAACAACCTGATTTCCGACTTCACCACCTCCGACCCGCGCAACCAGGAGATTCTGCGGATGGATTACGCGCTCAGCGAAAACACGCACATTTCGGGGCGCTTCAACCACGAGAACGAGAGCGTGCCCTGGCCTTACGGTCCCTACAACCAATGGAACCAGGTGCCGTATCCGGCCTATCAGACCGGCAAGGACGCGTCGAACTCGATCAACCTGACCATGACCAACGTGCTGAGCCCGACGCTCACCAACGAGGTTTCATTGGCGTATACGCGGTTTACGCTGGAGGAGGCGCTGTCGAACCTGAGCTCGGTTTCTCTTACCGCGCTTGCCTATCCGTATCCGAATCTCTTCTCGACGGCATCGGGCATCCTTCCCAATGTGGATTTTGAAGGCAGCAGCCAGATCAACAACGACCAGGTGTACATCGGGGGCGGAGAAGCGCCGCCGTTCCTGAGCGCGCAGAACAGCTACACCTTCAACGAGGCGCTGACCAAGCTCGAAGGCAAGCACCTTCTGAAGGCCGGGTTCTTCGCGCAGACGGGGCGCTTCAACAATCTGACCACGGGCAACGACAACGGGGCCATTTCGACCGAGAGCTATTCGGGAACGACCGGCAACGACTGGGCCGACCTGCTGCTGGGGTATACCTCGGAATGGACGCAGAGCAGCAGCAACATCATGGCGCTGATGCGGGAAAACCGCTTCGATTTCTTTGCCCAGGACACGTGGAAGGCGGCGCGGAAGCTGACGCTGAATTACGGGCTGCGGGTGGATCACATCGGCTGGTGGTATGACCACGAGGGCCGCATCGCGATCTTCAACCCGGCGGCCTACGTGGCGGATTCTTCGTACACGGATTACACCGGCATCGAGAGCAACGCGACCAACTCCACGGTGCCGATATCGGGATCCAAGCCGCTGGGCTTCCAGTGGGCGCCTTCGGCGGGCTTTGCCTACGATTTTTCGGGCAGCGGCAGAAGCGTGGTGCGGGGCGGATTCGGCACCAACTACTATATCGATCCAGGCATCAATGCGTACTCGGCGATCGAGGCGCCCCCGAACTTCAAAGTGGTGCAGATGTACGCCTCGGGCTCGCCGGGCTACTCGCTTTCGAGCCTGTCGAAGCTGAACTTCTCCACGGCGCTGCCTACGGTGTGGGGCACGGCATTTCCCAGCGACCATCATGCGCCGCTGACCTATTCGTGGAACCTGGCCGTTTCCCAGTCATTTTTGGGCGCCAACAAAATCGAGGCCAACTACGTGGGCAACGCCACCCACTACCTGGTGGGCTACGGGGTTCAAAATGCGGTGCCGGAGGGCAGCGAAACCGGCCCCTATTACGGAACCTATTACAACCAGCTCTATCGTCCCTATGCGAACTACGGCGACATCTCGACGCACTTCCACAACCTGGACTCCAACTACAACGCGCTGCAGTTGACCGTAACCCGGCAGAAGGGATGGCTGAACTACTGGGGCAGCTACACCTTCGGCAAGGCGCTGGCCTACAACGCCGAGGATGCTTTTGCGATGAAGCGCTGGTACGGGCCGGCGCCCTTCGACCGCTCGCAGATCGTGAGCTTCTCGTACTACCTGAAGCTGCCGGACTTCGGCAGGCAGCACTTCGGCAATCACAAGCTGGGGAATGGCGCGCTCGACGGCTGGCAATTCTCGGGCATCTTCCAGGCCACCCCGGGCGGACCGATCAGCAATAACTTCGGCTCGGAATACGCGCTGAACCAGAACACCATCGGCATCTACGGGCCGGGCAACTACAGTTCCTTTGCAGACGGCACTCCCGATGAAGTTGCGGTTCCCAGGCTGACGTGCAATCCGACCGCGGGACTGGCGCACGACCAATACTTCAAACCGACGTGCTTCGCGGGGCCGACCTATCTTTCGAATGGACAGTATCGTCTGCCCTACATTCATGGACCGGCCTATATCAACGACTCGACCGGCATCTTCAAGACGTTTGGAATGGGAGAGAGCCGCAAGCTGGAGATTCGGGCCGAGGCGTTCAATCTTTTCAACCATCCATGGAACGAGTTCATCCCCTCGGACCCGCGTATGTATATGGGCTTTGACAGCAACGGTGATTTGACCGGCGGCCAGACGGCCGGAACCGTGGACAACAAGACCGGGCATCGGCAGTTACAACTGGCGGCTAAGTATTATTTTTAGGTTTCTGACGGTTCGGTCTTGAACGTTGCGGTGTCCCAGGTCCCAAAATCGGGACCTGGGGCACCCAGCATTGGTGCGACACTATGCGCGGTTTTGTTAAGGCGGTTTTGCTTTTTTGCCTGGGCCTGTGCGATTGCCGGCCGGCGGTGGCGCAGGGCTATGCGGTGGGCGCGGACGTTTCATTCCTGGCCAAGTGCGAGCAGGATGGGGTGGTGTTCAAGGAGAACGGCAAGCCCATCGACGTGCTCGACCTGCTTCGGGAGCACCACTACAACTGGGTGCGGCTGCGGATTTTTCACGACCCGCAAGCGAGCCCCGACAAACTGCCCAACGATTTGCCGTACACGCTGGCGCTGGCCAAGCGAGCCAAGGCCAAGGGCTTCAAGATTCTGCTCGATTTTCACTACTCCGACGGCTGGGCCGATCCCGGCAAGCAGCCGATGCCTGCGGCATGGAGCAAGCTCAAGCACAAGCAGCTTGTGGACGCGGTCTACAGTTACACGCGGGACACGATTGCCGCGTTTGCGCGCGAGGGCGTGCTGCCGGAGATGGTGCAAGTAGGCAATGAGATCACGAATGGGATGCTGTGGCCGGACGGCAAGCTGCCCGATAACTGGGATAACTTTGCCGACCTGGTGAAGGCCGGTATTGCCGGCGTGAAGGCGGGTAGCGGCGCGTACCCGAGGCCGCGCATCATGATCCACATCGAGCGCAGCGGCGACTACGATGCGGCGGTGTGGTTCTTCGACAATCTCATCGCCCATCATGTTGCATTCGACGCGATCGGTTTGTCCTATTATCCGTTCTGGCATGGCGGCATTGTGAAGCTGCGCGGCAATCTGCACGATCTTGCGCTGCGCTACCATCTGCCGATCATCGTGGTGGAGACGGCTTATAACTGGACGCCGGGGGGCATGGCCGGGAAGAAGACGGATTTTGCGGAGAGCCCGCAGGGACAGCTCGCGTTTCTGCGCGCGGTGGATGCGGCGGTGCGCGCCGTGCCCGACGGGCTGGGCCAGGGGGTGTTCTGGTGGGAGCCGGCCGCCGAGGGCGGTCTGGGCGGGCGCAGCTTTTTCGACCAGGACGGGAATGTGCTCCCGGTCATATCGGCCTTCGATACGCCGGCATCACCATAGTTGGGGCTGCGCGGTTTCGTGCAATATGTTTGGGGTTCGTACTGTCCCAGGTCTCAAAATCGAGACCTGGGCCACCCATGGTCGTGCAACAACAAACGGCCAAAGACCCAGGATCGGCTTTGCACATGAGGGCCGGGTTGGCGCAAGCTGGAGGGAAGCGGTGGACGAGCAGGCGGAAATGAAAGAGGCGGCGGCCAAGATCCGGGTTCTGGTGGTGGACGATCATCCCATCATGCGCATCGGCATAGCGGCCATCATCGAGGCCACGCCGGACATGACGACGGTGGCGCAGGCGGGAAGCGGCGAAGAGTCAGTGGAGTTGTTCGAAAAGCATCTCCCCGACATCACGCTGATGGACCTGAGGCTGCCGGGGATGAGCGGCGTGGAAGCGATTCGCACCGTGATCGAGCGGCATCCCGAGGCCAAGTTCGTGGTGCTGACCACCTACGAGGGCGACGAGGACATCCACCAGGCGCTGGAGGCGGGAGCGCGCAGCTACATCATCAAGGGCATGCCGCACGATGCGCTGGTGAACGCGCTGCGCCGCGTCCATGCGGGCGGGCGGTTTCTTCCCCCGCCGGTGACGCGTGCGCTCTCTTCGCGCATTCCGCATTCCGAATTGAGCACGCGGGAGCGCGAGGTGCTGAACCTGATTGTGCGCGGGCGAAGCAACCGGGAGATTGCCACCGACCTGGGGATCACAGAGTCTACGGTGAAGTGCCACGTGAGCGTGATCCTGATGCGGCTGAATGTGAACGACCGGACGCAGGCGGTGGTGACGGCGTTGCAGCGGGGGCTGGTGCATTTGTAGGTTGTGCTGTCCCAGGTCCCAAAAACGGGACCTGGGGCACCCGAAATCGGCGGTCGAGCAGGAGAAATCCGGTTCGTGCTGTCCCACCCTTTTCGCGATGAAGCCGCGAAAAGGATGGGGCACGGTGAATTCGTGGTGCAACGCCGGTGGGTTTGGGTTCGTGCTGTCCCACCCTTTTCGCGATGAAACCGCGAAAAGGATGGGGCACGGTGATTTCGTGGTGGAACGCCGGTGGGTTTGGGTTCGTGCTGTCCCACCCTTTTCGCGATGAAGCCGCGAAAAGGATGGGGCACGGTGAATTCGTGGTGCAACGCCGGTGGGTTTGGGTTCGTGCTGTCCCAGGTCTCAAAAGCGAGACCTGGGGCACCCATTTTCATTGCGAGAACGAACGATGAATTTCGCGGGGGTTAGCGGCGCAGGACTTTTTTGAAGCGCAGGACTTTTTTGGAGGAAGCGATTTCGGCCTGGGCTGTCTTCCATTCCGCTTGCAGCGCGGGCGTGGCGCTGGACTGCCATGCGGAGGCGCCCTGAAGGATGCTGTCCGCGGAGATGGCGTCGTCCGCGGCGAGGGCCTGGCGCGCGGCTTCAATGGATTGGGTGAGCTGCTGGTCGGCGATCTGCTGCACGCGCGCGGCGAGCCGCTGACGGACGGCCGAGACAACCTGCGGCGCATTCGAGGCGGCGTCGTCCGCGGAGATGCGGGCAAAGAGGACGGCGGATTCCGGCTCGTTGAGCGCGGCGTAGACGGCTCCGATCGACTCCAGGCGCGACGATTCGTTCTTGAGCGTGGCGGCGCAGGATTCGGTGGCCGCCTGGACGCGCCTGGATTGCCTCACGCCGGCCGGCTCAGCGCGAATAAGACCGATGGCTGCGTCGAAGAGCTCCATCTCGCGCAGGCGCTCGACTTCGGAAAGGATCTGGTCGACGCGCTTCTCAAGCACCTGCTGTTTCTGCGCGGCTTCATCGAGCTGGCGGCGCAGAGCGGGCTCATCGACCTTCTGCAAAACCGGCGGAAGCAGCTTGAGCACCTCTTCGTAGTTCTCCTCTTCGAGCAGCCGCTTGGCCTCAAGAAAGCTGCGCTCGACGAGGTCCTGGGAGATGCGCTCGGCGGCGGCGGAACGGGCCAGATTGAGCAGCTCGCTCATCTCGGGCGAAGTGAAGCCCTCCTTCTCGCACAGTTCGAGAACCTTCACCGTCTCCAGATAAAGATGGTCTTCAAGCAGGGCGCGGGCCTTGGACATGTGCTCGGCCAGCACCTGCTCGCGCTGCTCGCGGGTGAGGCGCTGGGCGATGGCGGCTTCAAGCTTGAGCAGGTCGGCATTGCCCGGCAACTGCGCCAGGGCCTCGCGAATGCGGGCGAGGGCGTGGACGGGAGCGAGGCGCCGGCAGGCGTCGCTGACCTCGGCGATGAGCCGCTTGCGCTCGTGCTCGCGGAGCCGCGGCTCGAGTTGCATCTTGAGGCGCAGCAGCGTGGGCTCGGTGGGAAATTTTTCGAGGGACGCGGCGACTTCAGCCGTGACTTCCTGCAACTGCTCGAGGGAGAGAGCCACCGCGGCGCGGTCCTGAATGGCGCTGACCAGGCGCTTGCGCTCCTCCTGGCGGATGGCGTCGCCGAGGTCGTCTTTGAGGCGCAGCAACTCGGCGTCGGCCGGAGCAATTTCTTCGGCTTCAGCAAGCGCGGCGGAGGCCTCGACGAGGCGGGCCGCGGCGAGGCTTTCCTGGACCTTCAAAAGCAGCTTGCGGAGCTGGGCCCGGCGGCGCGCCTCTTCGACTTCCTGATCGAGGACTTTGCAGATGGCCACGATGCGGGTGTCGGAGGGGTCCAGCTCGGCGGCCTTGCCGGCGAATTCCCGCGCCGACTCGAAACGGCCGGAATGGCGCGCGGATTCGGCTTCGCGCATCAACTGCTGGATCTGCTCGGTGGTTTGCTTGCCGGCATTGGCCCTGGCCAGCAGGGCCGCAACCTCAGAGTTTCCGGCGTCGAGTTGAATGGCTTCAGCGGCGAGCGCGATGGCCTGATCCCAGTTGCGGACCGAGAGCGCCTCCGCCGCCGACTTTTTCAATTGCTCGACGCGCTCGCGCAGCTTGAGGCGGTTGAAGTACTGGTCTACGCCGGCCATCAGCTTTTTGGCGTCGGGGTGCTGGCTGTCCATGCGCAGAATCTGGCTGAGGAGCTGCCTGGCCGCGACGTAGTCTTCGGCGCCGACCGCGGCCTGGGCCTCGACCAGCAGCTCGGCGACGCGCACGATCTTTAATTGCGAGCCTACGGCGTTCAAATCGGCGGCCATGTCGCTGGCATGGGCGTAGCGCTCGAAGGGATCCTTGGCCAGTGCGCGGGCGATGACCTGCTCAAGCAGCGGCGGATAGGAGGAGAGATAGTTTGAAAGCGGGGGCGGATCCTGCTGGAGAATCTGGTGCAGAATGGCCGGGTACTCGGCGTCGAAGGGCAATGCGCCGGTGAGCAGTTGATAGAGCACCACGCCGGCCGAAAAGATGTCGGAGCGGCCGTCGAACGGCTCTCCCTTGAGGCGCTCGGGGGCCATGTAGGCGGGCGTTCCCACGATGGTTCCGGTGCGGGTCATGCTGCGGTCGGCCGGCTGCTGGCCGCTCTGCTGGCCGGTGCGGGCGATGCCGAAGTCGAGCAGCTTGACCAGGCCGTCGCGCTGCACGATGACGTTGGCGGGCTTCACATCGCGATGGATCATTCCCTGCAAATGAGCGTAGGCGAGGGCGGCGCAAACCTGTTCGATAATGTCGAGCTTGGCGCTCAAATGAAGCTGGTCTTTGAGGCGGATGAGCTTGTCGAGCGGCTCGCCGTCAAGGAACTCCATGACGATGTACGGCAAGCCTTCCTCATCGCCGAAATCGTAGACGGTTACGATGTTGGGATGGCGCAGGTTGCCGGTGTGCCCGGCTTCCTGGTAGAAGCGCTTGAGCATCTCGGACTCGCCGGAGAAGCCCTCGGTGAGAGTCTTGATGGCCACATCGCGGCCAATGCGCGGGTCGCGGGCGCGGTAAACCACGCCCATGCCCCCTTGCCCGAGCACGCCGACAATTTCGTACTTTCCGATGCGTTCCGGCGCCGGCTTACCCTGCCCGTTCACAGCCTCTCCTGACTAGGGAAGATATATGAGGCCCTACGGCATTTCTCCCTCAAGATATAGCTCCTGGTGCATCCTGCAAAGCGGCAATTTGCTTAGGGCGCGTTTCAAAAAAGGATGAGCACGCGCTCGTTCAGATCCCGCAGGGGCTAAAGAGGCTGCGGAAAAAAAGAGAACAGCAAGCGAATCGCGTGTGCAAGCGTCCCGCAGGGGCTAAAGCCCACGTTCAAATTGCTCGACTTGCGGCCCGACTGAAGTCGTGCCCTGTTACAAAACAAACCCCAAAGCGAGCTTTTCCGCAGGCCGCGAAGTCGCGCCCTGTTACAAAGCAACAAACTGCCATCGCTTTGGAAGGTTGCCGGAGCTACGTCGATATTCATCCTCCTAAAATGTGAATGCGCGCTCACTCGGAGGGCGCCTCCTGTCCGATATCCCTGAAGTTGAAATTGTCGGCCAGGAACTTTCGCGCTCTCAGCCGTTCCGGGGTGTCGGCAACCGGCGTGGAGTTGAGATAGAGGATGTAAAGCTCGGCTGCTCCGTCGTTGTCTCCATCGGCGGCCTTGCGGTCTGCCCTGCTGAGCACGATGCCGGGCAACTCGGCCACCCTCGCTTTTGCCTTTGCGATCAGTTCGTCGCGCGCCTTGTATTCGTCTTCTTCAAGAAAGTCGCTATCGTTGGGGATCACGCCCTCGATGCGGATGCCCTCGGTGTCCTCGGGCTTGACGTTCTGGAGGACGGCATATTCCTTGGGCGCGTCGCTGCGGATGGGAATCTCTTCCACCACCTCGTCGCCGGCGTTGTCGAGGATCCTGAACTGCAGCGCAACCACAATCTTGAGGCGGTAGTTGATCTGCGAATAGGTGTAGGGCCGCTCGACATCGACCATCTTGGTTTTTGGAATCATGTCCAGCTTGGCGTGCAGATCCTCGACCTTTTTCTCGTCGGCCTGCACGGTTTTCTGGACTTTATTGATTTCGCCCTTCTTGCCGTGGGCCTGCGCACCTTCAAGAGAGCTGCGCGCCGATTCCAGATCGTTGTTGGCGCGCTCATATTCGCGGTTGGCCAGGTTCCAGTCCTCGTTGGGAACCTCCTGCTGCCCGAACCGGTAGTTGGATTCCTTGGGCTCCACGTCTTCCGACTTGGTCATTTCGTGTTGCAGAACGTCGCCGACCATCTGGAAATTGGGCGGCACCGGGGTGGTCTCCTGGGGGCGAACAACCTTGACATCGACGCCGGAAGACTCGAGTCCGGTGGCCAGCGAATCAGTAAGCTGCTGCGCAAAGTCCACGGCATCGCGGCGCGAGGTCTGGTCGCGGAACTCAACCTTGACGGAGAGCTCGGACTTGAGCATGTGCGCGGCGCGGGCGGTGGTCATCTCGTCGTGAATGGCGCCGGAATCGGTTTGGGACTTGTATTGCAGAGCCTCAGCGAGATACACCCAGCCGACATTGACGCCGGTTCCATCGGGCTTCTCAGCGTAATGCTTGCCCTGCGCCAGGTCGTAGGTGCTCAGGTCCTCGCCGAGAATAGCGATGCGGTCAAGCAAGGCCGGATCGTTGGTGATTTGATAGCAGCGCTCGAGGAGGCGGTAAGCGGCGCGGATGCCGGATTCGTCGCCGATGCCGTTGATGGGCTCATGCGCCTTCTGGTAGCCGGTTGCGGCCTGCTCGGCAGCCGGGACGTAGAGCGTCTTGAGCGCATCGAGCTGGGCGGTGACCAGCGAGTGCTGATCGGGAGGCAGGTCGTCGAGCACCTCGTAGGCGGAGATGATGTCGCCGCCCGCCTGCGCGGTCTGGCTCTTCGCGACGGCGGCATCCGCGGCAGCCTTGTTGGCGGCAATGAGTCCCTGCTCCCGTGCGGACTTCAATAAGGCCTCGGTATCGGGGCTGGCGACGGTGGCTTCAGCCTTCTCGAGATCCGAGACGGCGCCCGGCCAGTCGGGTTGCTCTTCGAGGACCTTGGAGTGGGCCACATACAGGGCGGAAATGGCCAGGAGATCGTTGGACACCCTCGTGTATTCCGGGGAGAACGCGTGCAGCGGCGCGATCTTCTGCGCCGCTTCATCGGCGCGGTGCGCGGTGGTCAGCGATTCGGTGTCGTGGAGAATCCCGTCGAGCGAGGCGCGCTCCTGCCTGGTTCCGGACTCGGCGGCAGACGCGTCCGGCGTGGCAGGCTCAGCGGCGAAGGCTCCGTCTGCCAGCTTTTCCGCCGCAACCAGGTTGACGTAGCCGGCAGACTGCTGCTTCAAAGCCTGGCGATAGAGGGTGAGCTTGTCCTGGGCGGCGGCGCTGAGCGATACCACCTCGGCATGAATCTTTCCACCCAGGTCGGCGATGTCGGCATCGTCGGGAACCAGGGAGTGCGCCTGATCGGCGGCGTGGCGGGCATCCTTCAGCTTGCCGTAATCCGGCTCGTTTGCGGTCTTCGACGTGTTGTAGGCCGTGAAATCGGCCGCACCCACTCCCAGGAACAGGGCGGCCAGAGATTTTTTGGCGGCGGCGGCGTGGGCTCCCGCGGGATAGGCCGCAAAATAAGCCTGCCAGACGGGAATGGTTCCGGCGCGGTCGGCGCGCAGATACTCGGCAAGTTCCTTGTCGGGTTCAGCCACGAAGACGATCTTGACGCCCGGCTTGATGGGCTGGATTTGCGTGGCCGCAGGATCGGAAGCGGACAGCACGCTGCCTTCCATATCGATCTTGTCGGCAAGCTCGGCGGCCGAAAAGGAGCCACCCTTCTCGAACTTGAGGTTTCCCGGAATTACGCAGGCCGGGGCCATAGTTCCCTGGGTGAGCATGAGCACGCCATCGCCGGTGCGCTCGAGCGACATGCCGGTGGTGAGAACGACTTTGCCCAGCTTGTGATAGGCGCTCTTGTCGATACCCGTTGTGCCGGCGCACAGGTATAGCTCGTTCTTGCCGCTCAGGACGAAGTCGGCAATCTGCTGGTAATTCTGACCAGCGGGTCCCGGATAGATTTCGATGGCTGTAAGGCCGGCGGTTTTAGCGTGCAGCGAAGTCGGAAGCCAAAGCAACAGAATCGATGTAGTCAAGCAAAACCGTCTAAGCCGCCCGACAAACCTAAGGAGAAAAGGCGACATGATTTGATCCTCGGAGGTCTCCAATTGGGAGCACTGTAACCTCAATCGAGCTGCTCCCAACCCTATGTTATAATTTGCATCACTGTATCAAGTTCCTATAACTACGCGCAATAAGAATCGATATTTCATCACCCTACACGAAAGTGCCATGGAACAACTGCCGTCCAGTACGCTTACCGGATTCTCGCCGGGGACACTCGCCGGGAAAAACCCGCAAGGCAAGATCGAAATGGTCTTCCGCTTCTGGGGCGGCAACGCAAAAGGTCCGGAGCCGGCAGCCGGCGAACGTGCCCCGGTCCACAATCCCGGCGTGCTGGCCCTCATCGAAGACGTGGCGGCTTCCAAACGGGGCGTCTTCCTTTCTACGCACGATCAGCTTTACGTCTCCGGCCTGAAACAACCCGCCGACGCACTGCTGGTTTCGCGGCAGGTGCAGCTGGGGCTGCAGGGATTCCGCGGCCGGCACGGGAGCGGGCCGGTTGCGGTTTCGATCGCCATCGATGCCAGCGCCGGCGATCGATCGACGGTTGAGCCAGAACCGGGAAGCGATGCAGCGCCGCCGGCACCTTCTGCGAATCAGACTCCCGAGCCTTCGCACGATCTGGTTACCCTTCTCAAGCTCTCGAAACCGGCGCAGATCCTGATGACTCACGATCTTTGCCAGCAGTTGACGGGCATCAAAGGCCTGCCGCTCAAATCGTTTCCGGGACGATTCGGCGTCTACGAGTATCTGTGGACGAGCGAAGAGAAGCTCGATCTGCTGCAGTCCGAGCCGCAGCTTACGCTGGCCGCGCTTCCGCCGGCGCTGCCTTCGCAGCCGGGATTCAATGCGCCCAAAGGCAAAGACGGCCAGGCGACGGCAGCCAGCGGCGCGACCAAGGCGATCGATCTACCGCCAAGCCGCGAAGGAATGGTGCAGCGGGCCGTGGCTGCGTTTCAAATGCGCAGCCTGCCGGCGCCGCGTGTGCTGATTTTCGGCGGGGTGGGGCTGGCGGCGGTGATTGCGGTAGCCGCGATTGGGATTCACCTGGCGCACAAGCCCGCGCCCAGCGCCGTTCCGGCAACGGCCGCCGCGCCTGTTTCCATTCCGCAGCCAGCGCCGGCGAATCCGCCGGCGGCGGCAGCGCAAACTACTCCCGCGGCAACCCAGCCCGCGACGCCGCCATCGGTTGAGAAGCCGCGTAAGACTTCAACTTCAGCCCGCGCGGCGAAGCAGACGGCGAATAAAACGGCCGCGGAGGCGGAACCGAAGACGGCTGCGGCCGCTCCGACGCCGGCGTGCACGCTTCCGGCGCCGGCCGAACGGCTGGTCGAACTCGGGGAGCAATCGCGCGGGCGCGGAGACTACGCCAACGCGGTGCGCATCTTCCATGAGGTTCTGGCCTGCGATCCGAACAATGCGGGGGCGCGGGACGGGCTGGATAAGGCCAGCCGGGCGCTGGAACAGCATTAGCCCTCTGACAGCGGATTCCGCGTGATGCGATTTGAAGTCGTGCCATCCCAGGTCCCAAAGACGGGACCTGGGGCACCCGGCAGCAAGCGAATCGCGTGTGCAAGCGTCCCGCAGGGGCTAAAGCCCACGTTCATTTTGTGACCTTTGCGGCCCGACTGAAGTCGTGCCCTTTTACAAAGCCCTTGCAAATCGCCATTCAGGCGAGTTTTTCCGCAGCCTGTAAAGCCCGCGTTCAAATTGCTCGACTTGCGGCCCGACTGAAGTCGTGCCCTGACACTTCGTGCTCCTTCCGAAGAGTTTTTCCGCAGCCTGTGAAGCCCGCATCTTTTTGTTGCTCCTGCGGCACGAGTAAACTCGTGCCCTGACACTTCGTGCCCACTTGACGTCTTGGGATCGGTCGAGGTTCAGTTTGGAGTCGTTCCGCCCCTCCGGGAGCATTGACGACAAGATGCGTGTGCGGGTCGCGGCGGGATGAGACCGCGAGAGGAGAGCAGTATACTGGCGCGGGCCGGGAGAGGTTTGTACTTCCAGCGGCCTAATCCGGTTTGCAGGGAGGGATCATGTCTTCTCCACGCGCCATGTTGCTTTGCCTGTCCGCGCTGGTAGCTGCCGGAACGCTCGCTGCGCAAGCGGGCGATGCGGCTGCCCGAGTGAGCTCGCCGAACGGCCAGATTGCACTGCTGCTCTTCCCGGCGGATCGATCGAACGGGGATTTGCGTTACGCGGTCGAGTTCCACGGCAAGAGGCTGATGGAAGAATCGAAGCTGGGGATGGAGATCGAGGGGCAGTCGGCGCTGGGCCCGGGCATGCGCCTGACCGGCTCACAGGCGGAGAGCGCGGACGAAAGCTACACCATCCCGGTGGGCAAGACAAGCACAGTGCGCGACCACTATAACGGGCTGCGCGCGGAGTTCGCCGACGCGAGCGGGCGCAGGCTCACCATCGAGGCGCGGGCCTTCGACGACGGCGTGGCCTTCCGCTTCAGCGTTCCGGAGCAGCCGGCGCTGGGGCAGGTGAAGATCGCGCACGAGACCACGGAGTTCACCTTCGCGCAGGATGCGGTGACCTACCCGCTGATTCTGGACGGATTCGAATCGTCGTACGAAGACGAGTATCAACTGCGAAACGTGAGCGGGCTGCACCCGGGCTGGCTGATCGGCCTTCCCTTTCTGGCCAACGAGCCGGCGATCGGCTGGGTGGCGATTACCGAGGCGGACATCGACAACTACGCAGGCATGTATTTGAGGAAGGAAGCGCGCTTCGGGAGCCGCACGGTGTACGCGGAGCTGGCGCCGCTGCGCAACGAAGCCGGAGAGGCCGAGCCGGACGGCGTGGCCGTGGAGACGGCAACGCCGTTCGCAAGTCCATGGCGCGTGCTGATGATCGCGGACGAACCGGGCAAGCTGATCGAGTCGAATATGGTCCTCAATTTGAATCCGCCCGCGAAGATCGCCGACACCTCGTGGATTCAGGCGGGCAAGTCGGCGTGGGATTGGTGGTCGGGCGACGCCGCTCCCAGCGTGAGCTTCAAGGCGGGCATGAATACGGCGACGATGAAGCACTACATCGACTTCGCTTCGGGGTCGGGGTTCCCATACATGCTGATCGACGCGGGCTGGGCGCTGGCCAATAGCAAGGGGCCGGAGGACTATGCGGCGGTGGCCGACATCACTAAAACGAGTGCGGAGATCGACATGCCGGAGCTGCTGCGCTACGCAAAAGAAAAAAACGTGAGGCTGTGGCTGTGGGCGCACTGGACGTCCGTGGACAAATATATGGACCAGGCGTTTCCGCTGTTCGAGAAGTGGGGCATTGCAGGCGTGAAGATCGACTTTATGAACCGCGACGACCAGTGGATGGTGAACTGGTATCGCCGGGTGGTGGAGAACGCGGCCGCGCATCACCTGATGATCGACTTTCACGGCGCCTTCAAGCCCGACGGCCTGCGCCGGACCTGGCCGAACCTGATGACCCGCGAAGGCGTAATGGGCAAGGAGTATCTGAAAGGGAGCGCGCGGACCACGCCGGCGCACAACGCTACGCTGCCCTTTACGCGCATGCTGGCCGGGCCCATGGATTACACGCCGGGAGCCTTCGGCAACAGCAACCTGAAGAACTTTGTGGCGCGGCACTCGATGCCCATGGGATTGAACACGCGGGCGCAGGAGCTGGCCCTATACGTGGTCTTCGAGAGCCCGCTGGAGATGGTGTCGGATTACCCGGAGCACTACGCGGGGCAGAAGGAGTTCGAGTTCATCAGGCGGGTACCGGCCACGTGGGATGAGGTGCGCTCGATCGGCGGATCGCCGATGGAGTGGATCGCGCTGGCGCGGCGCAGCGGCAAGGACTGGTATGTGGGGTCGCTGACCAACTGGGACGAACGCAACATCAAGATTCCACTCAGCTTTCTGGGGCCGGGCAGGTATGAGGCGGAGATTTACGCGGACGCGCCCGATGCCGCCGAGGAGGCTACGCACACCACGCTGACGCGGCAGCCGGTGGACCGGACGACGGTGCTGGACGTGCACATGGTCTCAGGGGGTGGGAATGCGATGTGGATTCATCCGGCGGAGTAGGGCAGCGGCGCGCGCAAAACCGGACGCCCGGGGCGTTCGGGTGAATCTCCGCGGCGCCGGGCTCATCTGAGAAGATAGTGAACGTGCGGCGAGGATCAAGTCTGTCTCTTTTCGGGTCGAGTTTCCGGGCGAGGGCGCTCTTTTTTGCGGCCATCGCGGCTCTGGCCGGCGCCGGAGCGGCTGCCTGTGCGCAGGCGCAGAGTCCAAGTTCGGCCGCGAATCCCTATTGGGGCAGCGTGACGGCGCAGCCGGTGAGCGACCAGACGCTGAAGCTCTCGCTGGACGACGCGGTGCAACGCGGGCTCAAAAACAATCTGGGCCTCAAGGAAGCCGAAGACGGGGAATTGACGCTGCAGGGCGAAAGAAATGAGGCGCTGCAGCAGTTTTTGCCCACGGTTTCGTTTACCGGCGACACCGGCTATTACCAGCACGATCTGGTGGCGCTGGGGTTCAGCCCGAAAGTTGTCTCCAAATTCTCGGTGCTGTTTCCCGGCGGCAAGCTGCCCCCGGGGCTCTCGCTGATTACGCGCGACGACCTGACCGAGGCGCAACTGCATCTCGACTGGACGCTGTTTTCAGGGCCGGTGATCGCGGGCTGGAAGGCGGCAGGCGCGGCGGAACGGTCAGCGTACTTTGCCAAAATGAGCGCGCGGGGCGAAGTGGTGCAGCAGGCGGCCACCGTTTATCTGCGCTCGATTGCCGACGCGAGCGAAGTGGAGAACGCCCAATCGCAGGTTGCCGAGGCGCAGGTGCTCTTCAATCACGTCCACCTGGCGCACCTGGCCGGGACGGCGGCCAACCTGGATGAGTTGCGGGCGCAGGTGGAGTTGCAAACCGAGCAGCAGGCGCTGATCGCGGACCAGAACCAGCTCGAAAAGGACCTGATCCTGCTCAAGCGCGAGATCGGGGTCGATCCGGGGCAGAAGATCGAGCTGACCGATCCGGCTCCCTACAGCGAACTGGCCGTGCAGACGCCGGAAGAGGTGCTGGCCATCGCCTACAAGGACCGGCAGGACTACCAGAATCTGCAGAACCAGGCGGTCGAGTTCAAGGCCCTTCATGCGGCATACCGCAGCCAGCGGCTGCCTACGCTGAAGTTTTCAAGCTATTACGGCACCAGCACCGTGGACGGGGCGGGGACGCACGGCAACTTCAGCGCCTTCGGAACGCTGAGCGTGCCGATTTTCCGGGAGGCCCGGCTGCGTGGCGACTCCGACGCATCGCTCGAGCAGATGCGGGCGGTGAATGCACAGCTCGACGACCTGCGCTCGCACATCGACCAGCAGGTGCGTTCGGCGCTGCTGGATGTGGTGGCGAACCAGCAACTGGTGGACGTGGGGCGCTCGAATGTGGACCTGGCCACGCGCGCGCTAAGCGACGAAACCGACCGCGTGAACGCCGGCGTGGACGACAATTTGCCGCTGGTGACGGCGCAGGCCGCGCTGGCCGAAGCGGAGAGCAACCTGGTGGAGAGCCTCTACCAATTCAATCTGTCGAAGTTGGCGCTGGCACGGGCTTCGGGCGTGCTGGAGCAGCAGTACCGGCTGTTTCTGGGCAAGTAACTCCTTCGTCTCAGCTCAGCGTCTGCCACTCTTTTCCGCTCCTGTAAACGTCGAAATCGGAGGGTCATCTCCATGTCCCAAAAGCTCAAGGTGGAATATTTTGTGGTTGCCGACGCGGCGGCTTTGGCTGCTCGGGCGGCGCAGCATTTTGTGGAAGCGGCGGAGGCGGCCGTGGCGGCGCGGGGGCGGGCGCGGATTGCCATCAGCGGCGGTTCGACGCCCAAGGCGGCGTTTGGGCTGATGGCCGACAAGGGCCAGCCGTGGCGGGCGCGGATGCCGTGGGACCGGCTGGAGCTGTGGTGGGTGGACGAGCGCTGCGTGCCGCCCGGCCATCCGGACTCGAACTACCGCATGACGCGCGAGGCGCTGCTGGATCATGTGCCGCTGGCTCCAGAGAAGATTCACCGCATGGAGGGGGAACTGGAGCCGGAGGCGGCCGCGGCGCGCTACGAGGCGGAGCTGCGGAACGGCTTCCGGCTGGAGGGCGCCGAAACGCCGCGGTTCGATCTGGTTCAACTGGGAATGGGGCCGGACGGACACACGGCTTCGCTTTTTCCGCACACAGCGGCTCTGAGCGAGACGAGCCGGCTGGCGGTGGCAAATCACGTGGAGAACAAGGACGCGTGGCGGATTACGCTGACCCGGCCGGTGATCAACCAGGGGGCGAGCGTGTTCTTTCTCATCGGCGGGGCGGACAAAGCACAGATTCTGAACGAGGTAATGACCGGACCGCGAGACCCGGAGCGGCTGCCGAGCCAGTTCATCCGGCCGGCGGGCGGTATACTGACCTTATTACTGGACAAGGCTGCGGCCGGACTGCTGCCCGCTACGGACGGGCAGGGTTACGGCGTGTTGGAGAGGGAAGAATGATTTTGGCTGGCGATGTAGGCGGCACCAAGGTGAATCTGGCGCTGTACGATTTTACGGACGGCGAACTGAAACATACGCGGGATCAGCAGTTTCCAGCCAAGGAGTACTCCGGCCTGGAGGAGATCGTCAAGGAGTTCGTGGTTGAGGAGAAGGTGACGGCGGCGTGTTTCGGCGTGCCGGGTCCGGTACGCGAAGGGCGGCTGCGGTTGACCAACCTGCCGTGGACGCTGGACAGCCGTGAGCTCTCGACCCATCTGAAGATCGATTATGTATTTCTTATCAATGATTTGCAGGCGAACGGGTACGGGATCGCGGAACTTTCGGCCGAGCAGATTTTCACGCTCAGCGAGGGCGATGCGCGGCAGATGGGCAACCGCGCGCTGATCTCAGCGGGAACCGGGCTTGGCGAGGCTTTTCTGATCTGGGATGGGCGCGATTATGTGCCTTACCCCTCGGAAGGCGGCCACTCGGACTTTGCGCCGCGCAACGAGGACGAGATCGACCTGCTGCGCTTCCTGCAGCAGAAGTACAACGGACGCATCAGTTTCGAGCGCGCGGTGAGCGGGCAGGGGATCACCAACTGCTACGAGTTTCTGCGCGAGGTGCGAGGCGTGGAAGAGCCTGCCTGGCTGGCCGAGCGCATGGCCGCTGAAGACCCTAACGCCGTGATTACCGAACTGGCGCTGAAAGCCAAGAGCGAAATCTGCGAAAAGGCGCTGGACATGTTCGTCTCAGCGTATGGCGCGGAGGCCGGCAACCTGGCGCTGAAGGTACTTTCGATGGGCGGACTCTACGTGGGTGGGGGCATTGCGCCGCGGATCCTGGAGAAGCTGAAGGACGGCACCTTCTTGAAGGCGTTCATCGACAAGGGCCGGCTGAGCCAGTTGCTGGTGAACATACCGGTGCGGGTGATTCTGGAGAGCCGGACGGCGCTGATCGGCGCGGCGGCTTATGCCGAGGCGCGGGCCGCGGAGCTGAGCGGGATTTCGCCGCGGGCAGCGTCTGTGAAGTTCTAGGCTAAAAGCGGTTCCGCAGTTACTGTGTCCCGAAGCCGCGGCCACCAAGTGGATTTTTCCTCGAGAAAAATCCACCCAACTCTGAGGCTTGAAACGGCTATAACAGCTGCGGAACCGCTTTAAAAGCGCCCCAAGAGCCTGAATCAACAACTCTTTTGAGTTTGGCGCCGATGTTTCCGCCGCGCCGGCGATATAGCCGGGGATGGGTATTTCCGGTGTCCCACCTTTTCAACAGAAGAAAGTCGAAAAGGTGGGGCGCGGGATTTGTTTCCTGTCAGCCCCGCGGATTCTGCTGCTTCCGCGTTTACTGCACCAGGGAGATGTCGATCTTCCTGACGATTACGTGCGGCTGGGGCGGGCTGCATTTGGTCAAAGCCTGGTCGTCGCAGGTGCGGCCGACGGTCTTTACGGTGTTATCCATGCCGGCGGAGAGAATCTTTCCGTCGGCGAGGCTCACATGCAGCTCCACGGTCAAGGTTTCCTGGCCGGCGGCGGCGTCGAATTTGCCGTCCGGCGATTTGGAGATGAGGACCCAGTTGTTGGGCGTGTCGGCGACGGGCGCCTGCATCCAGGTGGCGGAGAGATGGACCTGCGGCTTTTGGGGCGGAACGTGACGGACGACGAGCATGGCGGTCTGGGTTGCCGGATCGACGGATTTCAGGGTGAGATCGAAGTCAATGGAAGACTCGCCGACCAGGACCCGCGAACCGTCGGCCCAGGAGGCGGGAGCGCCGTAGGGGAAGTAAAAATGATCGCCGGGTTTGGCGAGCTGGCCGGTCTTGACCGCCAGCCACAGGTCGGAATAAAAGGTCATGAAGTCGGTGATGGGCCCGATCAGGCCGGGGTCGACCTTGCTTAGATCGGGCGGGGCCAGTGTGGAGTTGGGGTCAAGCGAAAGACGCTGGCGGAAGGCCTGGGATGCGGCCGAAAGCGGAGTGGGCTGGCCGGCGGAGACCAGGTCGGTCCAGCGGTACTCCTCAAAGTAAGCGCCGTCCGGGTCCTTCTTCACGATACCGTCGGCCTGGATGGTGTAATGCCGGGACTCGTTGATTCCATTCATCTTGTAAATTAGGGTTTCTCCGTTGCGGTACTTGCGGAGGAGCGGGTTCGAGGACTGAGCCGCAGCGCGGGCGGCGTCCCCGGCAGCGAAGAGGGCGCAAGCAAGAGCAGCCCAGCAGAGTGCAAATTTCGGGAAGGTCTTCATCGTGCATCCTCCGAAAGCCAGGCACGGGCCTGCCGCGCCCAGGCGAGTTGCGCTTCCATGGCATGAATCCCCGACAGGAACGCGAGGACTCCGGTGTGCATGGGGAATTTTGAGGTCATTTCCTCGAGATTGGCTTCGAGCCCTGCCAGATACTCTGCCAGCTCGCGCTCGAATTCTCCGAGAAAGCCAAGGGTTGTGGAACGGGGGACGTTGCCGTCCATGAAGGCGAAGCGCAGCATCAGCTCGGGCAGCCGCCAGATGACGTCGTCGCGATGGACGGGCAAGGAAAGCCATTCGACCAGCGACTGAATGCCTTTGCCGGTGAGGTGGTAGGCGGTGCGCCCGCGGCGCTCCCGCGGCGGCGGATTGTGTTCCGGGCTGACGGCGATCCAGCCACGGGCCTCGAGGCGGCGCAGGGCCGGGTAGATGGAGCCGGGGCTGTCGCTGTAGTGGCGCATCGCCGTGGTGACAAAGGTTTTACGCAGGTCGTAGCCTGACTGGGGCTTTTGCCGGAGCAGGCCAGCGAGGGCGAATTCGAGGGTAGAGGGAGGGTGCATAGTACGAGGCGTACTATAGTACGCTTCGTACTATGTGTCAAGCGAGATCTTCGCAACTTTGGCCAAGCGCGCGGCCGCGATGCTTTTTGCCGGGCAGCCTATCGTCAGGCAATCGCTGAGTTTTCGTCTGCCACGGGCTACTGTCCGCGCTTCATCTTTTCTGCCTCGAAATCACGGTAGACCTGGCATTGGGTTGGGCGCAGCGGCTTTGTGCTCATCACGCCATCGCCGCTTGCGGTGAACTGCATGTAGGTTTGCGCCATCTTCAGGTCTGGCCACAACGGAACCGCGTCGCCGTTTGGATTGCCGGAGCGGGCGAAGTTGGTCCAGTAGGTCTCCATCAGTTCCGCGAGCTTGGTATCCACAGCGCCAAAGCTGCCGGCGATGTTGCCTTCTTTCGGGAAATATCCCCATACGTAGGGCAGATCGGAGGAATGCACAGCGCCCTGCGCCTCCTGGCCGGGAATGGCGTGCTCGAACTCGTATTCGTATGTCGGGTTGCCGGCGGCGCTGTGCCACAGCGCCTCGCTCGCGATGGGGCAATGGAACATGACATCGGCAGTCCACTGGTTGGCGGCGGCGCCGTACAGAGGATCGACGGGCGGATTCATTTTCCCATCCGCATTCGGAGTGAGCCCATAGATCGCGAGCACTTTGGGCGCCAAGCCGCCGGCCTCACGGTCGATGGCCTTCATCAGCGCGTCATCGGGCATGGAGATGGGGAATTCGCGCGAGGTTGTCCCGATCAGCAAGGGAATCCTGGCTTCGCGTCCCGCGGCAAACGCGGTTATTGGCCTCTCGCGAAGCACCCATCCGTCCACGTCGGGACCGATTCCCGGCCACTGCGATGCGCGCGGACCCAGTTTTTCCAGCAGATCCATCGCGCCGATCCTGCGCATGGCCGCGATCCCCTCTGCGCCCGCGGGCAGGTTGAGCGCGGCAACCGAGTCCACACCCTTCTGCTCCGCCTGGGCCAGAGTATCCGGCGGCGGATAGAACGGCGCGCCACTTTCGCCGATGGCTTTTTGAAAGAGCTCGATGGCCAGCGGCGAGGTCATGAGCATTCCCGTATCTACCGACCCGGCCGACTGCCCGAAGACCGTGATGTTGCGCGGATCGCCACCGAACTTTGCGATGTTATCGACAACCCAGCGCAGCGCAAGGATCTGGTCCATGAGGCCGTAGTTGCCCGATGCGTGGTGAGGCGACTCGCGCGTGAGCTCGGGGTGCGCCAAGAAGCCGAAGACGCCCAAGCGGTAATTGATAGTGACGGTGACCACACCGTGGCCGGCCAGCGTGCCGTCATTGTAGAGCGGACCCCTTCCTGACCCGCCAACGTTGGCGCCGCCGTGGATCCAGAACATGACGGGCAACAGGCGCTTCGCGGGCCAGTCCGGCGAAACCACGTTGAGGTAGAGACAGTCTTCGCTGCTGTTTTCCGCGTCGTGCTGGTTCCAGTCGCCCAGCACCGGCTGCGCGCACGGCGAGCCGAACCTCAGGGCATCGCGGACGCCGGTCCATGACTGAGCAGGCACCGGTTCGCGCCAGCGCAGGTCGCCGATGGGCGGCTCGGCGTAGGGAATGCCGAGGAACTTGGCTCCGCCGCCGGGGCGTGCCATTCCGCGAAGCTGGCCGGCGGTTGTGGTTACGACAGGGGAATCGTCTTGCGCGTCGGCAG
The DNA here is from genome assembly GCA_963770555.1 of uncultured Acidobacteriaceae bacterium. GTDB lineage: Bacteria > Acidobacteriota > Terriglobia > Terriglobales > Acidobacteriaceae > Telmatobacter. The sequence goes on along the minus strand of CAVYQC010000003.1, from coordinate 866,758 downwards.
CCAATTGGGCGTGGATGGGTCCCGAGGACAGTGCAAGCAGCGCCGCAAGTGCCTGCGCGGCAGCGATGAATTTGAGGCCATTTTTCATGCGGATCTCCCACCCTTCCTTGCGCGAAGCTGAATTTTACCAGCGCCTGTTGCACGGCTGGACAAATACCGCCGTATTCTGAGGTTGCGACCGCATGAGCTACTCTCACACCATCGGCAACCGGGGTTACAGCTTTGGCAGCCTGCGCGAGCTGCTGGCCAAAGCTACGCCGCTGCGCAGCGGCGATGCGCTGGCGGGCGTGGCGGCGGAGTCGGCCGAGGAGCGCGTGGCCGCGCAATTCGCCCTTGCCGACGCACCGCTGGTGTTTTTCCTTTCGGAGCAAGTCGTGCCGTACGAAAGCGATGAAGTCACGCGGCTGATTGTGGACACGCACCATGCCGATGCCTTCCGGCCGGTGCGGTCGTCGACAGTGGGCGAGTTGCGGGACTGGCTGCTCTCCGACGAAGCCACCCCTGAGCGGATTGCGGCTTTGGCGCCGGGGCTGACTCCGGAGATGGTTGCGGCGGTAAGCAAGCTGATGCGGGTGCAGGACCTGGTGGCGGCGGCAGCCAAAATCCGCGTGGTGACGCGGTTCCGCACCACGGTGGGGCTGCCCAAAAGGCTGAGCGCGCGCTTGCAGCCCAACCATCCCACCGATTCGCCGATGGGCATCGCGGCTTCCATTCTGGATGGACTGCTGCTCGGCTCCGGCGATGCGGTGATCGGCATCAACCCGGCCGGGGACACTGTGGCGACGGCTACGCAACTGCTGCGCATGGTGGAGGCGCTGCGCCTGCGGTTCGAGATTCCCGCGCAGAGCTGTGTGCTGGCCCACATCACCACGCAGATGGCGGCGCTCGAAGGCGGCGCGCCGGTGGACCTGCTGTTTCAGTCCATTGCCGGAACGGAGGCTGCCAACCGCAGCTTCGGGGTCAACCTGGCCCTGCTGGACGAGGCGTACGAGGCGGGCCGGTCGCTCCAGAGAGGCGCGGTGTGCGCCGGCGGGGAGCGCGGCGAAAACGTGATGTACTTCGAGACCGGGCAGGGCTCGGCGCTCTCGGCTAACGCGCACCTCGGCGCCGGCGGGTTGGGAGTGGACCAGCAGACGCTGGAGGCGCGCGCCTACGGGGTGGCGCGCCGCTACCGGCCCATGCTGGTGAACACGGTGGTGGGGTTCATCGGGCCGGAATATCTGTATGACGGCAAGCAGATTATGCGCGCCGGGCTGGAAGACCATTTCTGCGGCAAGCTGCTGGGGCTGCCGATGGGCTGCGACGTGTGCTACACCAACCACGCCGAGGCCGACCAGGACGACATGGATGCGCTATTGACGCTGCTGGGCGCGGCCGGCGTGAACTACATCATGGGCGTGCCCGGCGCGGACGATGCGATGCTCCACTACCAGAGCACGAGCTTTCACGACGCGCTGTACCTAAGGCGCGTGCTGGGCCTCAGGCCGGCGCCGGAGTTTGAGGCCTGGTTGGAGGGCGACGGGTTCGGTCGGCTGGCGCTGGAAGCGCGCAATCCGGAAAGGCTGCTGACGGCATGAGCGAGATTGCGCGCCAGGCCGGGGAGATTGCGCCGGAGAGGCCATCCGATTTGACATCGAATTGGGCCGGGCGGCTGCGCGCGCTGACGCCGGCGCGGGTGGGGCTGGGCCGCACCGGCGTGAGCCTGGCCACGCGCGACCTGTTGGACTTCAACAGGTGTCACGCGCAGGCCCGCGATGCGGTGCGCGTGAGGCTGGAGGGAGCGGCGCTGAAGGCAGCGCTGGGCGCGTTGACCGGAGGCGAGGTGCTGCGTCTGCACTCGGCGGCCGCGGATCGCGCCGCGTATCTGCAGCGCCCCGATTTGGGCCGGCGACTGGACGAGAGCAGCCGGAAGATGCTGGCGGAACGCGCGCAGGCGCATGGCGAGCAGCAAAGCGAGCGGGTGCTGGCGCTGATTGTTGCCGATGGCCTTTCGGCGCTGGCCGTGGAACGGCACGCCGCGCCGCTGATTGAGGCATTGCTGCCGCGGGTGCAGGACTGGAAACTGGCGCCGGTGTGCGTGGTGGAGCAGGGCCGCGTGGCGATCGGCGACGAGATTGGCGCGGCGCTGGGCGCGGGAATTGCCGTGATACTGCTGGGCGAGCGGCCGGGGCTGAGCTCACCTGACTCGCTGGGCGCCTACATTACGTGGCAGCCGCGGCCAGGCCGCACGGACGCCGAGCGCAACTGCATCTCCAACATTCGCGCCGAGGGCCTGAGCTACGCCCAGGCCGCCGCGCAACTCGAGGGTATTCTGAGGGAAGCGCGGCGCCTGCGGCTGACCGGCGTAGCGCTCAAGGAGCAGTCACGCTGGTTAGAAAGAGGCTGAATCGTGCTGAGGATGCTGGGCCAGTGGTTCTTCCGCGCGTTTGTGTCGATGGCGGCATGCTTCCTGTTAACCTACGCGGGCGACTGGACGGTCTTCCACCTGCGCGGCTCGCCCATGGCCACAGCCACCATCAATCGCTATATGGGGATTCCGCTGAAAGGCCAGAAAGAGGAGTACGACTACCTGGGCACCGTCACCGTGCCCTGTTCGGTTTCGCTGTTTCCGCAGGGGGGCTACGATCCTTGCTGGTATCTGCGCCAGCATCCCGACCAATGGGATAATTTGTAGGGATTCTCCCGCAAGCGGACGTTGCGTGCGATGCGGCGGCGGGGGAATTGAGGATCGCGTCACAGGCACGCGTGATGGGAATCACGCCCTGGAAGGGAGTTCCAGGCTAGCATCTTAAGGCATTTGATGGTCGATGAGGCGCCATGTATAGCCGCACGCAGAATGAAAACGGCAGTACCAACACTCGCTGTCTCGACTGCTTTCTGACGATCGCCTCCTCGCTTGAGACCGAGCAGGAGCTGGAACTAGCGGAGGAGCGGCACATGTGCCCAGAGAAGGTTCTGGCGCAGCTGCTGGCGCAGGAGCGGGACGCGAGCGCAGACGCGGCGTCCCATTGAGGGGTCTCGCCGAGCGGGGTGCTGGGGGTTCCTGGGTCAGTGAATCCAGCTCAGCGCCCGGCCCAAACCCCTGGCCGAGCGCGTCTCCAGCAGCACAAACGGGTTTCCGTCGGGGTCGTTGACGAAGACCAGCTTGTCTTGCCGGACGACCTTGAGGCCCATGTGGCGCAACTGGTCGGCGGACTTGCGGGCATCGCGCACCGGGAGCAGAAGCTGCGGCCGGCTGCCCGGGGCCGGTGCGTGCAGCACGATGCGCAGGTCGGGAGCGCGGGGCGTCGAGAGGTGAAGGCTGCCATCGGCATCCAGCACGTCGAATCCGAGTTTGACGTAGAACTGGCGAGCCGCGGGGAGATTGGCGACCGGCAGCTCGAACCCGAGAATCTCGTCGGAGATGCGGTTTTCGCCCAGATGCTGGCCGCGGTCGAGGGTGTGGCGCGAACCGGGCATGTACTGCGTGAATTCGGTAATTCTACCCTCGGGATCCTTGAGCGAAAAGATCAGGTTGCCGGCCGCGGCCTTGGCCACCTTGGTGGGAGCGAGCCCGTTGGCGACATACAGTGAGTTCAACGTGTCCAGCGCATCCGATTCGTAGCAGACGTGCATCCAGCCCGTAGGCTGGGAGGGTTGGGCCTGCGGGTAGACCTCAATAAACTGGTCGTCGTTGACTTTGACGAAGACCTCCAGCATCTTGTCTCCGCTGGTGAAGGCGAACGCCTCCTCGAAACCGAGCTTGCCCAGGAAGCCGACCTCTCGATCGAGATCGGAGACCCGATAGGCAACGTGCGCGATGCCGGTGATGGCGGGCGCCTGCGGCCGCAAGCGGGGTGAGGCGGCCAGAAGAAAAGCCAGGGCCAGAATGGAAAGCCACCGCGTATTCGTCATGTCGATCCAACCTTTCCGCGCCCCGTGATTCTTTCGCACCCGCGGCACCGCTTCGCCGGCGCATCAAGCATAGTCTTCGCGATAGGGCGTAAAGATGTCCAGGACCTCTGAGGCTTCGAGCGCCGATGCCTGGTGAGCAACGTCGCCGTCGACCACCAAGCTGTCGCCGGCGCGGAGATCCCAGCTTGCGCCCTCGGCTTGAAAGCGGATGTGCCCTCGCACCACATACACCATTTGATGATGCGGATGGCTGTGGCGCGCGCCGTTCCAGCCCTTTTCGAAGGTATGGCGCACCAGCATCAGGTGCGGGCTGAAGGCCAGCACCTGGCGCAGCATTCCCGGCTCCGGCGCGGTGATGCCGGTTGCATCGGTCGCCGTGTAGACCACTCCGCCTTGGGTCATTGTTACTCCGAAGTCTTTCAAGCGGCGCATCGTGCTATCCCAGGTCCCAAAATCGGGAGCTGGGGCACCCGGCGTCGGTTGGGGTGTAAACCACTCCGCTTTGGGTCATTGATTCGCTCCTGCCATTGAGGCGGCGGCCGGCAAAGGCGTTCAGCGGTTCAGCCATCCGCCATCGACGACGAGAATATGGCCGTGGATGTAGTCGCTGGCGCTCGAAGCCAGGAAAACGGCCGCGCCGGCAAGGTCTTCCGGTTTGCCCCATCGCCCGGCGGGAATCCGTTCCAGAATCTGCCGCGCCCGTTCGGGGTTGTTCCTCAGCGCCTCAGTGTTGTCGGTGTCCATGTAGCCGGGCGCGATGGCGTTCACGTTCACGCCCAGGGAGGCCCACTCGTTGGCGAAGGCTTTGGTGAGTTGCCCCACGCCGCCTTTGGCCGCCGCATAGGAAGGCACGCGGATGCCGCCCTGAAAGGTAAGCAGCGAAGCAATGTTGACGATTTTGCCGGAGCCGCGCGCCAGCATGTGGCGGCCGGCGTGCTGGCTGAGGCGAAAGACGCTGGAAAGATTCACGTCGATAATCGTTTTCCAGTCTTCCTCGGAGTGCTCGATGGCCGGCGAGCGGCGGATGGTGCCGGCGTTGTTGACCAGAATGTCGATGGTTCCGAAATGCTGGACGGTCTCTTCGACCAGGCGCGCGCAGACCTGGGCATCGCCTACGTCGCCGGCCAGCGCGACCGCCTCCGTGCCTGCGGCCACGACCTGGCGGCGGGTGGCTTCCGGCGGATGGGCGGAGCCGTGAACGGCCACATTCGCGCCCGCCTCAGCCAGCGCAACGGCAATGGCTGCGCCCAGCCCGCGCGACGATCCGGTAACCAGCGCCGTCTTTCCTTTGAGGTTGAATTTGTCGAGAATCATGGGACAGGGGTCAGGGGTCCGGTTTCAGGGACGCGGCAAAAGCACGCCCGGGCAGCAAATTGCCGCGCCTGATTCATTATGGCCGAACAGGCCGGGGGCCGTCTCGCTTGGCGATTCGCGCCGTCCTCGCGCCGCTTGCGGAGCTTCTCGATAGCCTTGTCTTCGATCTCGCCAATGCGGTCTCACGTGACGTAGATGTTTTCGATCGGCTCTGGCGTGAAACCGCGCTCCACCGCCATCATGGCGGCTTTCATGAAGCCGAGGGTGTGCGCCATTCCGGCGTGCCAGGGGGCCGGGCAGGCCATCTGCGGGCTGTGATCGGGAATCAGCACGCCATCGAATCCGTTTTTATGCAGGATGGCGAGAACGCGCAGCATGTCGACGTCGCCGTCGTCGATGAAAGTCTCGTGATAATGAGGCGCCTTGCCGCTTACATTGCGGAAGTGCACATAAGCCAGGCGCTTTTGACGGCTGTATTGCTCCACCGTGCGGTAAAGATCGCCTTCCGTCATCTCGGCCAGCGTGCCCAGGCAGAACTCGAGCATGTTGCTGGGGCTGGGCGAGATGTCGATGAGCCTTTGAAACATGGACTGCTGATAGACGAGCCGCGGCTGGCGGCGAAGAAAGGGGACGGGAGGATCGTCAGGATGGGCGGCCAGGCGAACGCCGGCCTGCTCGGCCACGGGCAGCACTTCGTCAAGGAAGCGCTCGAGGCGGCTCCACAGCGCCTCATGCGTGATTTCGGGCAGAATGCCCTGCCCGGCGCCCCGGTCGTAGGTCATGTTCCAGACGGTGCCATTCGGAATGGGGGTATCGACCGGTCCATTCATGCCCACAGACTCCGCGCCGCCGCGCGCGAACGGCCCGCTGACGCGGCCGCAAACCCCGGCGATGGAGAAGTTGTAGCCCAGCGTTGGGATGCCGGCCTGGCCCATGGCTCTCACGATAGCCTGCACGTTGCGGATGTGCAGGGCGCGCCTGGGACCGTCGAGCAGAATATCGTGCCAGTGGGCGGGGTCGAGATTTTCGATCGCTTCGAGCTTCAGGCCGGCGGCCTCGATCTGGCGGCGCAGGCGGGTCAGGTCTTCAGCGGTCCACAGGCGATCGGCATCGCCGGCCACGCCCCACGGCTTGTCTTTGCTGCCGGTGGGCTGGTTGTGGAGCGGGTTAGCCTCGCCCTGGTTGAAATAATCCACCAGGTGGGCGATGACGTGCGTGCAGCCGGCCTGAACGGCGAAGGCATAGTTCTCGCCGTTCAACATGTGCCGGTAAAGTCCCACTCCGAGTTTCATGCTCATCGGCCCAACGTCCTGGTATGGGACCAGTCTATTGGATTGGGCCGGCCGAGGGCCGAGGGGCGGAGCTTTAAGCACGGACGCGGCGCGCGGAGTGCGGCGCATGCGGCCCCTGAGCACTATGCCGAAGGGCGGGATTCCCGGTATCCTTGAAGCAGGCTTATCGCCCCATGCCGCGGGGCGGGAAAGGCTTTTCCCCGACCCAGGTTCCCGATCCGGGTCCCCCATGCAGGGAGGTCTCTACCATGCACATCAATCCCGGAGCTTCCATTGTGGTTTCGGCCGCGGGCCTGTTCGCGATTTTGGTGTGGCGGGTGCGCGAGGGCCGAACCGCGGTGACGCTCAAAAAAATCCTCATCCCGCCGGTGGGGATGGCGACGGGGTTTGCGATGTTCCTGGTTCCGGCGTTCCGCGTGCCCATCCTGTGGGCGGCGGGCGCGTTCCTGGTGGGCGCCGTGGCGCTGGCTTACCCGCTGCTGCTCACCTCGCGCCTGGAGCGCACGGGCGACGCCATCATGATGAAGCGCTCCGGGGCTTTCATGACGGTGGTGATCGTGCTGGCCATTATCCGCTACCTGGCGCGCGGATACCTGGATACGATCCTCTCCATGGAGCAGACCGGCGCGCTGTTTTTTGTGCTGGCCTTCGGGATGATCCTGCGCTGGCGGATGCGGATGTTCTTCGAGTATCGCGCGCTGACGGCGTGAGGGTGTGGGGGGCGAGATGGCGCTCAGGGTTTGCGTCCGTACCGAGCGCGCATTCAAAAAGCTCGACATCCCCAGGCCAGCATTCACACCTTGCGCCACACGGCGGCGTTATGGATGGTTCAGCAAGACGTGGACCTGTACGCAGCGGGCCAGATTGTGGGCCACAAAACACGGCGCATGACGCAACGCCACGCCGCCCTTTTCAAGGTGGCGCCGGCGGCATTCCTCGGCGCGCCAGAAGCTTTGCGCCAGCTCAACCTGGCGGCGATCCGCTTGGGTTTGTAGATGCCGGCATCCGCGGCGAAACCGACTCGGGCACGGATGCCGCAGGCGCGATCGACTTCGGACGGCCTGTCTCCGGTCGCCACCGGCGCCTTTGGCGGAATGGGTTTCTTCCCCGCAGCTTAATCGATTTTCTTTACCGCTATGTGGTACTTCACTGAAAAAACTCGACGTGTCCCTTTTCTCTAAGATTCCTATTTTCTTATGGATGAAAAAAGCCCGAGGTGCGTCCGGCGATTGTGCTCGTAATTCGCAAGTTTCTGCTTGCACCCAGTTAGATTCCGAGGTTTAATTCGAATAGTTGATTGAGCACTCTATCAATGAAAATGGAAACCGTCAAACCGAAACGCCAGGATCAGGCCAAGCACACCAGAGGGGTCATTCTGCACGCTGCCAGCCGGGAGTTTCGCCGTCACGGCTTCGACGGAGCCAGCACGGCGGCCATAACTGAAGCAGCGGAAGTGAACGCGTCGCTTCTGTACTACCACTTCAAGAACAAGCTGGGGTTGTACAAGGCGGTGGTGTTGAATGCCGTTGAGGAGATCGCCGAGCGCGCCAATGAAGGACTTTCATCTTCAGGAAGCGCGGGAGAGCGGCTGCTGCGCGCGGTGGTGCTGCATTTCGACCGCTTTGTCACACATCCTGAGGCAATGAGCCTGATGCAGCAGGAGATGCTTTTGCGTTCGGATCGAACCGAGGAGATTCTCGCTGCACTGGAGGCAGGAATTCTGCGCCCCACGATTGCGAAATTCGGCAATACGATTGCGGAAGGAATTGAGGCCGGCGAGCTGCGAAGAGTTGATTGGATAAGGGCGCTGGGCGCGATTCTTGGCGCCAATGCGAATTACTTTCTCACCGCTCCGATATTCAAGATTGCCCTGGAGACGGACCCGCTTTGCCGCCAGGCGCTGGAGGCCCAGCGGCGCGGGATCGTGGAGTTCTGGTCGACGGCCCTGTTTGTCGACCCGGAGAAGGGCGCGCAGGCCGCCGCGCTTGTGTTGGAGGAGTTGCCTTTTCCTGGAAAATTACTGGGCGAGGTTTGATGGACGTAGACGTAACTGAAGGATGAAACACAGATTCCCCTCGAAGTAGAACGTTGGATTGCTGCGCAAAAGTTCTTTCCATTCTCTGAAGCGCTTCAAAATCCCAAACAAAGAGGACTGTGCACGGGCTCCCGGGAGGAAACGGGCGGCCGCGCAAGGCCGTGCGGCTTGATGAGCCGTGGACGGGCCACATGCCAGCGATGGCGATGGAGGTCCGTAACTCCGGAGCGGGAGGCTGCGCCCAAGCGTGCAGGCCACAGAGCGTAGCGCGGAGCTCGCCCATGCGCCGCCCAGACAGACCGAATGGATTCATAAAAGGAGACGACAAAGGCGTGGGGTTGGTTGACCTGCGCATTGAGAGCAACCGAATGATGATGATGCTAGATGTACTTTTCAATACCGACAAACCGACTAAAAGCTCCGAACCCGCAGAGTTCTACGAACTATCGCTCGAGGAGGAGGTCCTGAACGGAAAGGAAGCCTTCGTTCTTCGCGAGCGGCATGGATGGTGGAACCCTGCTGTGCGCAGCGTTGCGATCGACCCGGACGGTAAGCTCCAAATCGCATTTCAGTGCTATAGCGAAGGACTCAGGGCTTATCTCGAACGAATGAATCTGCACGTGAGCCGCAGGTTCCTTCACTCGTTCATTTGGCACCCGGCCTACGGGGAGCCATCGTATAACCAGAAGTTAGAGAGTCCTAAGGAACCTAAGAAAAAATCGAGGCTTTGAAAGGGCACGGCTTCACAGGGTGCGGAAAAACTCGCCGCGACAGGGTCTTGTATCGGAGCACGAGCGGGGATCCGCGAGAAGGTTGAAAACTTCGATGTGTTCACGCCGGACAACGACCCGCACGGAGAGCGCGATTTCGGAGCCTTCGAGCATAACGGCGAGCGCATCTTCCGGAAGATCGACTATTACGGCCGCACGTTGAACAGTGGCGGCGAAGACCCGACCGACCCGCAGCAGACCGTCCGCGTATTGAGGATCATGCTTGCGTCCGAATACTGACCGCAGCCAGCGCCGGGGATCCGCCCAAGGCGGGTTTCCGGCGCGGTCCGCGTCCACTTCCTGCCCCGTTGCCGCCTTGTAATCGAGCAGCGCCTTTTGGTCCTGTTCCTTTTCAAAAATCCCGGCCACTATTTTTGCTTTTGTTTCATCGCTTCGGCGAGCGTTGGGAACTGTGTACCGCCAAGGATCGCCTTCATTGCGACTTCCTCTTTAATTTTGTTGGCACCGCTACTCTTGAGAGTGGCGATTGACATGCTCTGCTGCTCGATGGCGACGTGGAAATTGAACAACAGATTTTTCTTGTGAGCGTCTGTATGGTTCCAAACCAGGTTCACGAGAAACCCGCCGTAATTCTTGGACTGCACCTTGAGACCACGTCCGCCGACATATTGTCCCTGAAACCAATCAATCAGGAGCGCCGAATGATCTTCGGTGATTTCGTGATTGGGAATGCCGTAGTTCCACCGAAGGCCGCCATTGTCTATCATCTGAGTCAGTTCCTGCAGGTTGATGTTCGGCTTATACTCGTCGTAGACTGAGAAATCCCCTCCGCAGCCAGTGATGGCCACAATCACAAAGCCTCGCGCATGAGTCCAGTGAATCAGTGCCATTGCTTTGCCGAGCCTCGCGGTGAATTTGTTACTAGAATTTGCCGCATCGTCTTCTCCTTTCAGTGGCCCACAAGCAGGCACAATGTGAGTTTAGCGCGCTGCGGGCAAAGTCTCGATGGGCACCCGCCAGCGTTTCAGAAACGGTGGTTTATTGAAACACCCTTTCGATCCCGCTGGAGTCCACGCCAATCAGCTTTCAGAACGGACCCGTTTTTCGATACACCCCAGACCCAGTTCTCGGTAATCATCTTTCGGCTGGTAGTCGAAGGAGTAGTGTCCGGATAGCCTAGCGCGCCTCACAGGCGCCTTCAATCTCAGCAAGATCCGCGTGAACGAAGTATTTCCGTTGGAAGTAAAGGGCCAGATTCACGAGGGCGATCATCGCAGGCACCTCGACCAGCGGTCCGATCACTGCGGCGAATGCCGCGCCCGAATTGATGCCGAAGACGGAGACAGCCACGGCAATCGCCAATTCGAAATTGTTCGAAGCGGCGGTAAAGGAGAGCGTGGCCGTTTTCGCGTAGTCCGCGCCCAGTTTGCGGCCCATGTAAAACGACACCAGGAACATGACCACAAAGTAGATCAGCAGCGGGATAGCGATCCTGAGAACGTCCAGAGGCAGGCTTACGATGTAATTTCCCTTGAGAGAGAACATCACCACGATGGTGAACAACAGGGCTACCAGCGTGACCGGCGCGACTCGGGGCACGAAGTTCCGGTGGTACCATTCGCGTCCCTTCGCCCGGACCAGCACAGCGCGGGTCAGGAAGCCGGCGATGAACGGGATGCCCAGATAGATGAAAACGCTCTCTGCGATCTGGCCGATGGACACGTTCACCACGGCTCCGCGCAGGCCGAACCAGCCGGGCAGCACGGTGATGAAAACCCAGGAGTAGACGGAGTAGAAGAATACCTGAAAGAGCGAATTGAATGCGACCAGGCCAGCTGCATATTGCGTATCGCCCTTCGCGAGTTCGTTCCAGACGATGACCATGGCAATGCAGCGCGCAAGTCCGATCATGATGAGGCCGTCCATGTACTCCGGATATCCGCGCAGAAAGACGATGGCGAGCAGGAACATAAGGACTGGCCCGATCAGCCAATTCTGAACCAGCGAAAGGCCAAGAACACGCTTGTTGCGGAACACTTCGTGCAATTCCTCGTAGCGCACGCGGGTGAACGGCGGGTACATCATCAGAATCAGCCCCGCCGCGATCGGCACTGAGGTTGTGCCGATGCTGAAGCGATTCAGGAGCGGCACGACTCCCGGAGCAAGCCAGCCGAGGGCCACTCCGAACGCCATGGCCGCGAAGATCCAGCCGGTCAGATAACGATCGAGAAAGGACAGCCGACTGTTTTTCACCGATGCCTCCTAGGAGCGGCCTATCCGGTCGATTTCGCGCTTGATGGCCATGTCCTCAAGGGTCGCGAGAGGGAGCGAGAGGAACAGCCCGATTCGGCGGTCAAGCACCGTGAAGGCATCGCGAAATGCGCGCGCGATTTCGTCGGGAGCGCCTTTGACCGCCGCCGGATCGGCAATACCCCAGTGCGCCGTCATCGGCTGCCCCGGCCAGTAAGGACACTGCTCCTTCGCGGCGTTGTCGCACACAGTAAAAACGAAGTCGAGCTTCGGCGCACCCGGCGCCGAGAACTCGTTCCACGACTTGCTGCGCAGGCCAGAGGTCGGGAGCCCGGCCGCTTCGATCTGCTGAAGAGCTTCCGGCCGCGGCTGCCCGGCCGGATGACTGCCCGCGCTGTAGGCCATGAATTTGCCCTTGCCTTTGTGGCTCAGGATCGCCTCGGCCATGATCGAACGCGCAGAGTTGCCGGTGCAGAGGAACAGAACGTTGTAACGATCGGCCATCCTTCTTATTCCTTTGCTCCGGCGAGATCAGGCGTGCAGCAGCCAGGCCGGCAGCAGGGGGCTTTGGGCTTGTTGGCCCGGATGAAGGCGCTGAAGAATTTCTCATTCACTTGAGGAGCGATTGCCTCCACGTCAATTCCGGCCTCGGTCAGGAACCGGCGTGCGTCCTCGACGTTGTACACGCGTGTCGGCTCAACCGAAGCTTGGTCGAATCCCGCGGCGGTCAGTTTCGCCAGGTAATCGTTCTCTTCAAGCGCTCCAGCAATGCAACCGACCCAGAGCAACATGCTTTTGCGAACTTGTTCGGGTACGCTGCCACGCACCACCACATCGGAAACTGCGAACCGTCCGCCGGGCTTCAGCACGCGGAAGGCCTCGCGAAGGACACGGTCTTTGTCAGCAGACAGATTGATGACGCAATTCGAAATGATGACATCAACGGAATTGTCAGGCAGCGGAATGTTCTCGATCTCGCCCTTGAGGAACTCGACGTTCATGACGCCTGCCTGCCGTTGGTTCTCGCGTGCCAGCGCCAGCATCTCGCCGGTCATATCCAGGCCATAGGCTTTGCCGGCCGGGCCCACGCGCTTGGCCGAGAGCAGGACATCGATGCCGCCTCCGGACCCGAGGTCAAGAACAACGTCTCCAGGCCGAAGATCGATCAGCGCGGTGGGATTGCCGCAACCGAGAGAAGCCCGGACGGCCTTCTCGGGAACACGCCCTTCTTCGTCGGCGCTGTAGAGGTTGGTTGTAATGGGATCGCAACAGCGAAGACCGGGGTCGCAGCACGCTGCCACGCTGCCTGGTCGAGCAACGGCGCGCGCCGCGCTCCCATACTTCTCCTTGACCTGTTCCCGGACGGTGCTCGCCGCGTTCATGGCAGTGGCTCCTTACATACGCTAAAGCGAATGTATTCTCCCGTGGACATATCTGTCAAGACGTATATTATGGGAATGTGAACCGTTTCCCCAAGACCTGCGATCTGGCGCTCTTATTCGCGGCGCTGTCAGACCGCACCCGGCTTCGACTGTTGAACCTGATGGATGGCAGAGAGGTTTGCGTCTGCTACTTCGTTGAGATTCTCGGGCAAAGCCAGCCTAAGATTTCGCGACATCTCGCATACCTGAGGCGTGCGGGAGTTACCGCCGCGCGGCGCGAAGGAAAGTGGATGCACTACAAGATCGTTGTGCCCGCCGATTCAGGCGCAGCCAAGATCCTTCGAGAGACGCTGGCCGTTCTCAGAGAAGACAAAGGGATGCAGACGGATCTCAGCCGGCTGAGCAAAGCCTGTTGCTTGCCGCCGAGGGTTTCCGCACTGGATGGAGCGCCTGTACCGACGATGGTCGAGGCACTCGGCTGTTCGTCGTGTTGAATCAACCTGAGCGGCCCTGGACCCTTCCGCCTATGCCCAGGGCGGGACAGTTGCCGCGCCCAACACGCCACGGACCACAACATGCAAAACGGCTACATCAAGTTTGACTACTGCTGGAGTCTGGATCAAAAGAGAAGTGCGGGCAAATAAGCGCCCATAAGCGAGTAGTTTGACGTCCCAGCTTTCCCAATCGATGTTGCAACTACGGCGCGCGCCTGAGACCGATACGGAAGATGCTGAACATGCCGCGGGATCCAACAGGGGCGGAACTCTGCGATGTTCATGCTGGAATCCAATATTTTTCTTCGTTCATAAGCCGAATTGCGGCCTCGCGCACTTTCGCCGGATGCGAATGAGGGTCAATGCGCTCGTCGTAGAGCCAGTCGTCTATCATCGCGGACTCGCCTTCGAGCAGGAGGATTCTCGCGGCGCTCCACCGATGGCGGACAAAATGTGCGGCCTCGGCTGTTTCTCTTGAATTGGAATGGAGCACGAGTATCACAAGTGCATAACCGTGCTCCTGGTGGAGATACAGATCGGCGCAGGAAGCCAGGGTTTCCACGATGGCCGGAATGGATCGCAGGAGCAACAGATGCCATTCGTCCAACGCGGGGGCTGCATCGACCAGAAGAATCCGAGCCGGTTTCTTTCGAGCGACGACATGGGGCTGATCGGTTCGATTCAGCATGGTCACTTCGGGTGATCCTCCCGGTTGCGGACGACGAGGATCAAAGCCTCGGTGCGCAAAGCGATCGGCTTGATGGAGAACGCCGACGCCGGAAGAGGCGCTTGGAGTAAGGCCTGTGCCTTTGGCGGATGAATTCATCTGTATTTCCCGATTTCTCGATCAGCGTAACAATTTGAGAACCATGCAGTCCTTCCACAGTTGAGGCTGCTGCCGCGCCTCGAACTGTCCGGCGACGAGTTGCGAAGCGAAGACCGGCGTGCAGGCGCCACTCAATTAGAGATGTCCTTGAGGCAGCGATGTCTGTGGACGAAATATGAGACAAACGTATCGATCGATACCTTAGTACCGGCTTGATTGAGCAAGCCAGTCTTCGAACCGGGTGGGGTCGCCTTGTGGAGCGAGTGTTCGCTCCTGAACGGCATGAGAGTCCTGCACAGTCTATCTATTGGCGAGGGTGTAGACCCAAATCCGGCGGAAGGGTCCGGCTCAATCCCATTGCAGTTTTGCTTCATGTCCGATCGAGCGCATCGGCGGTCCGGGCTTCGGTTTGGAACCATTCGACCGATGCAAAAGTATCGATCGATACCATCGAGCAATAGATTCGTGGCCACGCTTCTGGCCTAATCGCGGATGTGATCTGCGGGAGTTCGATTGCGCAGACTAAATTCCAGATTGGAGCCAAACAAGTGCACAAGGACGCCAGCCATATTCGCCCTTGCCTCTTCTTCAGTGCGCTGGAACTGCTCGGCTGTTCTCCCGCAACCGCGGTTCGGAGTATTCTCCTCTTCTTTCTGCTTTTGCCGGGAGCGAGAGTTTATGCGGATGTGACCCTGTTTCTTGAAGCCCCCATCAATTTTCTGGGGCATGTGAGCTCGACAGGGCATGCGGCGCTCCTGATCGATAATCTGTGCTCGGACGATCACATCCGCATGCGCTGGTGCCGCGCCAGTGAGAGTGGGGCGGTCGTCAGCCGATACAAAGGCATCGATGGATACGACTGGGTGGCGATGCCTCCGGGACCTTACTTATTCGCCGTAAAGTCGTCCGATGAGATTCCGGAAACAGCCAGTATTGCTCAGGTCAACCTTCTGCGCGCGGCGTATCGGGCAAATCATCCCGGAAGCTTCGAACACGATCCTCCGGATAACGGCTGGATTCAACTCCTCGGCGCGTCCTATCGCCGGCGGATCATCTGCATTCACCTGCGTACGACAACAGCCCAGGACGAGCGGCTAATGCAGTGGTTGAATCATCAACCTAACCGGACGCACTTCAACTTTTTCTTCTCGAACTGCGCGGACTTTGCCCGACAGATGTTGGATGTACTTTTCCCCCGGGCGGTCCATCGCGACTTTCTCTTTGACTTCGGGATGACCACACCGAAGCAACTTGAGTCGAGTCTTCACCATTACGCAATGCGGCATCCGGAGTTGGATTTTGAAGTGCGCGAGCTTCCGCAGGTACCGGGGAACATCCCGCGCAGTGGGCATTTATATGGGGTGACGGAGTCGTTTGTGAAATCGAAACCATATCTTCTCCCTACGGCTGTCCTTGATCCGATCGGGATCGGTTGCGTGGCGGCGCTAGGGATTGCGGATCACAGGTATGCGGTGAAAGCACCAGCAAGGATTGAAGACGGCTCTTTCTTTCGGCCACAGAACACCGTCGCAGCGATCCGCTAGTGTACCGTCCCGGCTAATTCTTTACAGCGGCGAACCTTGTCGAAGATAACGTCTGCGGTAGCCTTCCAGACGAATGCCTTGGGCGTGTCGTTCCAGGTCGTAAGCCATGCATAGATGGCGCGTTCCAGTTCCTCCACGGAATGGAAGGTGCCGCGCCGGATCATTTTGTCAGTGATGAGTCCGAACCACCTTTCCACTTGATTGAGCCATGAGCTGCTGGTGGGCGTGAAGTGGAAGTGGAAGCGGCGGCGTTTTTGGGGCTTGAGCCAACGCTGGACTTCGGCGCCCTTGTGGGTGCTGTAGTTGTCGAGAATGAGGTGGATGTCGAGCTCCGCAGGGACTTCATTTTCCAGTTGATTCAGGAAGCGGATGAATTCCTTGCCGCGATGGCGAGGCAGGCAACTGCCGATGACCTTGCCATTGAGGATATTGAAGGCGGCAAACAAGGTCGTGGTCCCGTGCCGTATGTAGTCATGTGTCTGGCGTTCCGGCAGTCCCGGCCGCAAAGGCAGGATCGGAGCGGTTCGGTCCAGGGCCTGAATCTGGCTCTTTTCATCGACGCAAAGCACCAGAGCGCGATCCGGCGGGTCGAGATAAAGGCCGACAACGTCCCGCACCTTGTCTTCAAACTTCGGGTCATTGGAGATTTTGAACTTCTCCAGGCGGTGCGGCTGCACGTCGTAGCGTTGCCAGACACGCTGCACCATCATGCGGGAAACGCCCAACTTGGCGCCCAGCACGCGGGCGCTCCAGTGGGTGGCCCCAGTTGGCCTGGTCTTCAGGGTGGTATCCAGAATCCTCTGCTCCAGTTCCGGAGTCAGGATGCGGCGTGACCGCTGGCGCTTCTGAGGCGCGCAAATACCAGCCGTGCCGCACTTGGCAAATGCAGCCCGCGTGGCCAGCACGGTCGGTCGCGACAAACCAGTTTGCTGAGCAATCGCATGATTCGCCACGCCTTGGCTGGCCAACAAGATGACCTGACACCTGCGAACAATCTTCTGCGGCGTAGCCCCGGTCCGCAGCAGGGATTCCAACTGATGTCTCTGCCCTTGGTCGATGGTCAAAGCGGCGGCAGCAACAAACATGCCTCCCATTGAATCACGAATTGACGATATTGTCAATAATTATATGGGACGGGACACTAGAGATGGCGCCGCGCGGATAGAAGCGAATGTACTGCTTACCTCTAATTGAAATCTCCCAAATTAGCCGGCCTCAGTTTCATCGAGTTCGATGAAACCTTCCTCGAAGTGAGGAAAAAGCTTGGCATATCGGATCCAGCCTGAGAATGTCACCGCCTGTCACGGGCCACCCATGATGCATAAACCCAGGGCCTGACAACGCCGCACGGCGGAGACGATCAAGTTATTGAGTGCGCGATTTCCCATACCTGGGTGGGCTGTCAACGCCATGGATCAAGGAGGGGTCAGCGGCGCCGCGAGAAGATGGCGGCGTGGTGAAGTCTATCCGCTGAGCGCAGGGTCGCACACCATCATTTGTTGGCCATTGCCCTGAGCGCGCGCATCGCAGGATAGGGTCGCATTCAAAGCTGTCCCAGCCGACTCAGTTGCCATGTGATTCATAAGCTCCCGCTGAGTCAAGATGACTGACCCGGTCCACCTTGCATTCCTGCAGCGCCGCGGCCCGCGTGTCGTTGAGCATATCGAGCATGAGCTTTCGCGGGAGATCGTTTGTCAACGGCTTGATCAGCCAACGGACCTCCAGTGGTATGCCACGGCTCAAAGAGATGGTCTCAAATTCGACGTACACTCCGCCGTCGCGCTGTTCGAGCCGCTGCACCACAACGGCGCGCCAGACGTATCCCGGCCGCCGGTCCTCCACAAAAACATGTTCAATGGGCTGGCCATAATCGGCGATCTCCTGCACGCGTACAGCGGTGGTCGTGATTAAAACCCTGTTGGGGGCCGGCCTCACAATCTTGACTTCGTCGTCCGTCTCCACAGCGGCCGTCACGGAAAAGGCCTTCTGCATCGCAACTACGGTCAACTCGGCATTGTCCTCGCCTTGTTTAAGAACCGCGACCCTGGTGATGAGCGGCTTATACATTTCGCAGTAGCGATCGTAACTGCTCAGGACGCCCATCACCTGATCGAGCGTTACGTTCGGAACAAACATGGCGCCGAACCAGTGATGGATCAGGCCGTGAGGCACCTTGCGCGGATCGTGGTCGGTTACGACTACTTCATCATGCTTGACGCGCCGCAGTATCTCCGGCGAATCGTCAACCCACAAGAACGTCCTGCTTCCGGCGGCGCGCTGCGCCATGTCCAGGTTGACGTTGCCAATGTAATCGTCCCATGCCTCAAGGGTATCTTGCCGGAGCTCTACCGCTTCAGACACTGCTGTACTCAGCACAATGAGCAGGATCGCGAATGCCGTTCGAATCGTCATCACCATACCACCTTTATCCATTCCAATTCGGTGCGAGGCTAACAGTGGGGCCTCATGCCGAGGCCGGCGCGGCAGCCCAGAATAGCTCGGAAGTTGAAAGACAGAGGCCACGGCTGACGCGTCATCCAGACTTTCGATTCAACTAAGACCTCAGCGAGCTTCAAAATGCTGCTTATCATCAACTGCCCTTTCGGATCACGGAGCCCGATTTCCCGCACTCCGTGTGAATCTCCGCAAAATGAACTCCTGCACCAGCCCATTGGCCATCCTGCCGCCCGATGTGATGAGCGCATTCTCGAACACAATCCCCGCGCCGCGATTCGATCGAGGATAATAGAGATTTGAAATTGCGCCCGCCGTCAAGTCGCCTCCGATGTTCGAATAGTTTGGCTCCCACTTCCCGTTGTCTCCCTTGCATATGAATGCGTTCGACAGGGCGTGCAATGCGCGGGACCGTTTTGAACCCGTTCCCTGATAGAAGTAGCGGGGATCCTGGTGCAGAAGCGACGGCAGTATGGCCTCGCCCACCATGATGTCAATGAACCCGTTCGCATATAAAGCCCCCATGCGCTGGCCGTAACCCTTCGCGCCCTGTCCGTAGTTGGGCGTATCTCCGGCCTGGTCTGCGCCGGCCGTAAAGGCCACCGCAGCGAAGATTGCCGGATCGACGCTGGCCTTCAATGCCAGCTTGAACTTCAACTTCGCCGTAAGCGGCACTGCGTCGCGATCATAGACAACATAGAAATTCGGAATGATACCAAGAACTCGCTGTTGTTCCTCTACCTTTACCTGTTCGGCGGCGATCTGTTCGGAAGAAGCATAAACCGTTGCCGAGGCCGCTTCCCCGGCGAGCTGAAGTTTGCTCCCTGTCACAAATTGAATCCGGCCTGGACTTACCGTGATGGCGGGCGAAGTCCAGGTGACAAAACCTACGGCACTTATCGTGACCCGATAAGCGACTCCCGGCCGCAGATCGTCGAAAGTATAGGATCCGTCATCGCCCGACAGCACCGAGCGCACTTCCCAGGTGGCGGAGCTTTGAAGGATGACGTCAGCGCCCGGAATGATACCGTCATTCACATCGGTTACCGTGCCGCTGACGGTTCCAGGTTGAAAGACGGGCACGGCATGTTGCTGCGCAATCGCTGGAATGACGCAGGAGCAAGAGAGCAGGATGACGCACACTGTTCCCTTTCCCGTCAGAGTCAGCATCTCGCGCAAAGCAGCGACCGCGACAAGTTGCCTTTTGCAACTCCTGGATCCTGGCAGGCCGTCCTTTGACCCTAATTCATCCATCTGGCCCTCTACCGATTGTCCCGCTGAGTCTAGAGCTGGTTGCATAAATGGTTTTGGGGAGTTGCAGAACGTCCCTCAGGGGCTAAAGCCCCGCCATTTATGGGCCTTTTACGGCACGGCTGAAGCCGTGCCCTTTCAAAACCGCATTTATGCAACCAGTTCCAGACCGGATCAGGAATTCACGTAAAGAATTCAGCAGTGTGCAAAGCGCCGTTTTCTTGAGGAAAACGGCACTTGAGAGCATCGGCTCTCCCTACCCCGATTCCTTATCCGGTATAGCTCGAATTACCTGGCCGCAGCTCTTGCGAGCTCAACGCACCCGCCCTCTACCTCGATTCCGCGCTTGCCGTGGGTGAGATCGTCATCGCCCGTCCTGCTCTTATTCACGCCATGGGATCAGAGTTGATCCGCGCCGTCCAAAGGAAGCTCGAAGGACAGCCCGGGGCGTGCACGTCGCTTGCGAAGCACCATCAGAGCCGAGTTGATGGCAATCTGCGTTACCCAGGAGCAGAAGCTGGATATACCCTCGAAACTGCACAGTGCGAGATACACGTGCAAAAACCCATCCTGGAGCGCGTCGCTCACGTCTTCGTGGTTCCCGGCAATCCGGACGATTGTGTTGTAAAGCCGCAGTGCGTAAAGATTCTTCAGTTCTCGAAAAGCGCCGCCCGATTCGGTCCTGGCTGCAGATACGAGTTGTCCGTCTGGTTGTGCGGCCAACTGCCCGAGCTGGATAGGGAGCGGCATATCCCCATTCGTATTGCAGGTCGCCTTGGTCATTGGATTCGCGTTGCACCATGGCGGATCGCGGCATGGCGCATTCTCTCCCGACTGACTTCCGATCGCGCGTTTCCGATGGCTTCAAATCGGAATCACACTTGCGATTAAGTCAGAAAAGTGCGGGCGAATCCATTGGACGAAGGTATCGACTCATACCTTGGTAGCAGGGGAACGAAAGTTGCGGCGCAGCCAAGCGCTTCCTGCAACCGCCTTCGCTTATCGGCCGCGGAGGGCTACGGTCTCGAATAGCTCCCGATAGGCGTCTGTCAACATGCCGATGGTGAATGCGCGATTCAGGCCGCTCGGATTGGGCAAAACCCAGACCGCAGATCCGCCGAGTGCAGTTGGTTGTAATCCCCATGAAAGGCCGCGCTGGTTCAGAAACACCGTACACGCGGGCTTGCCCAGGAACGCCAGGTATCCGGGCCTGTACTTCACGATTTTGCGCTCGAAGACAGGACGGGCGGCGATGTAGTCGGCTCGACTGAGGTCAGTTGCGCTGACTGTCGGCCGAGCAACCGCTGAGGCGATTCCACAACCATAACCGAGCAAGAGGCGTGCCTCCTCCGGCTCCAGTTGCCTGGCGGTGAAGCCGGCGAGGTGAAGCACACGCCAAAAGCGGTTGCTTCGGTTGGCGAAGTGTAGCCCGACTGCAGCCGACCGCATCCCCGGATTGATTCCACAGAAGACTACGTTCAAGTTGGTCGAAATGACGTCAGGCAAGCCCGTTGAATGCGCGTGCAGATGAGAAGACATTGCTTGAGAACACTATAACGCCGGCAGTTGGGATCCACCTCATTCGCCCATTCCCTCACAAGCTGACTGCTTTGCCCGGCAGGAGAGCGAAAATGGGTTGACGATCGCTCTATCCGTCATTCTCCGAGTAATTTCCTGGGGCCGCTTATGTATTCGCTGCCACGTTCGTAGAAGCGTAATAAGCGGTCGGCTCCATGAGTCAGACCGATGCGCACGCTTTTGCCAATCGGACGCGTCTTGCGCGCCGTCGCGGCCAGCCAAAGCGGAGAACCTGCGCTGCACAAGTCCAATCCATCGTGCCTCAGGTCAACCTTCATTGCCTGAGTCAATCGTCCCGGCCCCCTCCCTATATCCGTCCGCTGTTTTCTTCGACGCGCGCGATCCATGAGTTCGATACCGCCAAGCGGCTCAACAGCCCGTAACAAAACTCCTGCACCAACTCCCGCTCTCTCGCTTGTCACATTCAACAAGAACGACAAGCCATAGACGAGATAGACATATGCGTGTCCGCGTTCCAGGAAAAGGGAGCCATTGCGTGGTGTCCTGCCCCGGAAAGCATGTCCAGCTTCGTCGCCAACCGGATAAGCCTCGGTTTCGACAATGCGTCCGCTTAGCCTGCCTTTCGCTGTGTCATGAACGATGACCTTGCCGACCAAATAGCGCGCTAATTCGACCGTGTTGACAGGAAGGTCCGCGCGCGAAAGGCGTTGTAAGCTTCCATTGGTATCGGATCGCGCCAGCAACTGGGATGCAGGAGACATTGACCCACTCATCGAACCGAACGCGACGCACTCCCGACCGTGGAGCACCATCTGCCTGTTGTGGATTGGTATATGCCGGCTGAGGTCAGACAAGTGAAGATTTTCGCACCGCAGAGCGGCAATTTCAACGGGTAAAGCCTTCTTGACCGCGATCAGAACATTGGGTCATCGAACGTCAGGTCCTGCATCTCGCGCTTCGGCCTTCAAAGCAGGAGTCCATCTGACTACGCGTGACTCGGCAACTTGCACGACGAGATAGCGCAGACCGCTTTTGGGATCGGCTCCATTCCCCCGATCCAGCCGGAGGCGTCTTTGCTCCCTTGTTCCACCCGTGAAAAGGCGATAGGTCGCCCGCGTTCCACGCCTCGCGGAGTCCTGGGGTGCTGAGATCCCAATCTGTACGGATCTCGCTGGTGACAGCGCGAAGGTCGCGCCAGAGATCGGCGATTGAGGGGCGCCCCCAGAACCAGTAGCCGCTGTAGATGCGGTGAATGACGAGGCCTGGCTTAAGCACCAGCGTGTGCGGAATCATCGGATTGTGCTCGGGATCGGTGTACTCCTGGATGTCGAGGTCTTTCTGCACCATTCGTCCAGGATCGGACAGGAACGTCCATTGGGCGCCGACGGACGCACGGAACTCCTGCAGCGTGTGATGGTCGTCGGTGGAGATGGTAGCGATCTGAGTGTAGCCCACGGCGATTTTCGGATAGAACGAGGCCAGTTCAAGATGTTGCTGGTGCTCCTTCGGACAGTAATTGCCGCGCGCGAGCGTAAGAATCAGTGGGTCATCGCCTTGTAGTTCGCTGAGCTTTCGCACGGTGCTGGCGTGATCAGGCAGCCGATAGTCGGGGAAAGTGTTTCCCGGAACGATGTCAGAACGCATTTGTGAACTCCTTCGATCAAGATGGCGATGGCAAGCAGGACCGTGTCGTCCAAGTGCGCCGGATGATTTTTCCCAAAGAAGCGGCAGTCGCACAATCACGTGGCGCATCATGGGAAGCCTGAAACTACAGGTCCAACTCGATTGGTGATTCCGGTGTTGAGCAACAGATGAGGACGTTCCCTTCGGCAGGCCGATCGAGCGGCTCGGGCGCGTAGACGATCCTTCCATCAATCAACCCGGACTCGCACCTGTGGCAGACGCCCATTCGGCAGGACCACGCGACGGGAACATCGCAGGCTTCCGCGAATTCGAGAAGACTTCCATACTGCGAGTCCCACGGCACCGTGAGACCGCTGCGTGTGAAGGAAACTTTCGGACCGGCGGCAACGCTTTCGGCGGGCGGATGCGGGGAAACGTATGTGGTGCTCGCGATTCCGGGTGTTATCCGCGATTCAGCTCCGAATATCTCGGAGTGGATACGGGTATCAGGGACGCCCCAGGACTTCAAATCAGCGGTAAAGTCGCGAAGGAAAGCAGCCGGTCCACAGAGATAGAAGTCCGCTTCCGCCGGCACCTGAAGCTGTTGCAACGATGAAAGATTCAGGTGTCCGGAAACATCGTAATCCCTACCTGACAGATCACCATCCTCCGGCTTGCTATATGCGACGAAGGAACAGCTCCGGGGAAGAACGCCGAGAAGGGCTCGCGTTTCCGCCGCAAACGGGTGTTGCGCGCCATTTCGAGCACCGTAACACCACCAGACTTCCCGCATTGCGTTTGCGGCGCCATCCGCGAGCGAGTGAAGCATGGAGAGAACCGGGGTGGCCCCGATACCGGCGCTGAGCAAGACAACCGGTCTGTTGCCCGAAGCAAGTGTGAAGTCGCCTCTCGGCGCGCTCACCTGAAGCAGGGCGCCGGCCCGAACCCGGTCGTGAAAGTAGCGGCTCCCCGCGCCAGCAGCACGTTTGACACTGATGCGATAGGTTCCCGCACCCGGCGGACCGGACATCGAATAGCTTCGCAGGATTGGATCTGAGTTCATATCCAGTTCGAGTTTGAAGACCAGAAACTGACCGGGAAGAGGCGGCGGCAACGGGCTGCGGTCCTCCGATTCTAAAACAAACGAGAGTACGTCGACGCTCTCGCGTTGCACCGCCGCAACTCGCAGGGAGCGAAACCCGCGCCACATCGGAGGTGGCGCGGAAGACGGGGCGAGGCCCGCGTTTCCGCCCCGGTTGTGCTTCTCTTCGGCCGCGACCAGCGATTCAAGCGATCCTTTCCAGCCCGCGCTGAGCGCCGGGACGCGCAGAGCACGTTGCAGTCGATCCGGCGCGCGGCCGGGCAGGTAAAGCAGTCCATTGATTTCCTGGACAGTGACACGCTCCGGTCCGTCGGCGACCTTCACGATCTCGTCTCCTTTACCAATCTCCCCTTCTTCGATAACTCGGAAATAAAAGCCCGGCCTCCCATGCGAAACCAGCAAAGATGGCATCGCCGGGTTGTTCATCCGTATGCCGACCCGATAGCAGGTGACGCGCGGCTGAGTCACTTCAAACAGAGCGCCACCGATCCTGTAGCGATCTCCGATGCAAACCTCGTCATCCGGCAGACCATCGACGGTCAGGTTTTCGCCGAACTGGCCGTACTCAAAGTCATGTCTTTGGAGATACTGCTCCCAGTAGCGATATGAGTCGAGCTGATACACCATCACGGCGCGGTGCTCTCCGCCGTGCCCCGCGAGATCGCCCTGTCCATCGCCGTCGAGATTCAGCCGGCGCGCCATCACCCTGCCTGCTACGGATCGTTTCCATACAGCGCTGTGCACGATCTTGCCTCGCCATGCGATGTCGCGTGGAAGGCCGACGTTCACAGAGATAAGCGAATGCACAATGCTCCTGCCTTTCGAAGTTAGAGCGGTTCCGCAGTTGTTATAGCCGTTTCAAGCCTCGGCGCTAGGTGGATTTTTCTTGAGGAAAAATCCACTTGGCGGCCGTGGTTTCGGGACACAGTAACTGCGGAACCGCTGTAGTTCCGGCCGATATGGGAAGGCCGATCGAACTCGAACTCATCCTCGACACGAGGCCTGCATGCCCAGCTCGCCGGCGTCAGACGCTGAGCACCGGATAAGGCGAGTCGCGCACCATGGCATAGGTCAAATCCCGCAACCGGCCCTGAAAGCCGGGCTGAGGGCTTCTGCCGATGATCAACACGTCGGCGTCGGATTGCCGCGCGGCCTCGAGCAACGCTTGCTTCACCGGGCCGACCGCAATCCGAATCGGAGCCTGCGAGCCAACTGTTCTTTGCAACGCGCCGATACGTTCATGCGCCTGTTGCCGTTCCTCAGACTGGGCCCGCTCCTCGAGCGCAAACTGACTTGACACGACGGAATCCGCGGCCTGGACGGCATGTACGATCCTCAGATTCGCTCCGGCCTCCGCGGACAATTGGTGCGCGTAGCGAAGAACTCTTTCCGAGTTCTTGCCCAGACCGATGGCGCATAACAATTCTCGATGCGCTATCGGCCGCGGCGCTACGTTCTCGGCGTGTTCGCTGGTGAGCACGGGACAGTCAACATCGTTCAACACCTTGGCTGTCGTAGAGCCAATGAGCATCCGCCGGAAAGTACCGGCGTGGGTAGGCATGACAATGAAATCGAATCCGTTCCTCGCGTTCAGGGCGATCTGCGATGCCACATCTCCTGAAGCGAGAATCCGCGGATACCGGGAAACCGGAAATTCAGACTGGAGGAAGGAATCGAGTCTCTTGCGCGCCAGTTCTTCCCGTTCCTGAGCAATTTCGTCAGGGGCTCTTACGTAAAGTTCCAGGCCGTTGTGACTGGCGGAGTCGAACACATGGATCATCGATACCCGAGCGCCAAAGATGGCCGCCGCCTTCTTGACGTAGGCGCCCATGGCGATGCAAGAGGGTGAGAAATCTACCGGAAAGAGGATGTTAGCAATCAGACCCACCCGCTCCTCCTCCTGCCGCCGCGAGAGAATGCAGATGCGGAGAATTCAGGCCGGTGGCAACCGATCGCCGCGGAGGCAGGCATTTCATCACTCACCGTCAAGCTGCTTGACACACCCAAGAAGCATGGCTGCCGTTGAAGACTCACCCATCTCGGTATTGAACATTGCGTGATATAGAGCGGGCTGCGGCCATTTCAGTTTGAAATGCTGCCGGACGAACGCAGCTCGCGCCTGGTCCGTGGTGTCGATCTGTTTGATTGCCTCGTCCTGGGTTGCGCCCCTGGAGATCAGTCTGCGGATCTTATGATCGCGAGATGCATAGAGAAACACATGGAAGACGTCCTTGCGATTGCGCAGGAAATACTGCGCACCTCGGCCGACAATCACCGACGGGCCGCTTGAGAACGCGGACTGGACCGCTGTTTCCGAAACAGCAGCGATCCGGCGCGCATCCAGCACGTGCAGCCGGTTGGTGGGCGGCAAGCCTCCTTCAAACGCGCCGCGAAGAAAGTCTTTGAACACCCTGTATAGGACAGGATCGGCCCGCCATTCTCGCCGCTCGACTGCCTGTGGCGTGCTTTCGGTCAGCCGCGCGATTTCCTGTGTCAAGCGTTCGTCCCACAGACTCCATCCAAGGCGGCCGGCGGCCAAACTGGCAATTTCGGACGCTCCGCAGCCAAACTCGCGCTCAATCGTGATGGCTCGAATCATTGTGGTTACCTCAGCCCACTGCAACATCTCCGCCCGCTCCGGGATCATTCCTCTTCAAGAGGAACGCGAGAACGAACATAATGGCGCAAAGCATGCCCAACACCCAAAATGTGTCCATGAAGGAAAGCGTATGAGCTTGTTGATTCACCAGGGCATAAAACCTGGCAATTGCCTGATTGTGTGCGTCGACGGAGCCAAGTCCGGAGTGCTTGATGCCGTTTGTCAGGCCGTGGAGAGCCCCCCGGAAGGCCGGTGCGTCAGACGTAATATGACCGATCAGGATTTGCTGGTGATATTGTGAGCGCCGGGCGATCATCGTGGTTACGATGGAGGTGCCGATACTGCTGCCAATGTTGCGCATGAAATTGACCATGCCCGAGACACTGTTGCCCTTCTCTGCCGGGACACCGATATAGCCGGCGGCTGTAATTGGAACAAACAGGAAACCGATGCCCACTACCTGCGCGCAGCGCAGCCACATCGCGAAGTCGAAACTGATGAATAAATCGATTCGATACGCGGAATAAAACAAACCGACCGCAAGGCAGAACCAGCCCGCCGCTATCAAATAGCGCGCCTGAACCTTCGAGGTGAGGCGCCCCACGATGGGCATCATCAACAGCAGAATGAATCCGCTCGCGGACAATACCAGGCCTGCAAGCTCCGCGGTGTAGCCCAACAGGGTCTGCAAAAATTCGGGGATGAGCACCAGGGTGCTGAACAGCATGACACCCATCATGAACATCATCAGGTTGGCGGCCGCGAAGTTGAAGCTCTTGAACATGCGGACATCGATGATGGGATCCTTGCGGTACCACTCCCAGATGACGAGCGCCACCAGGCAGACTGCCGCGGTGACGGCGAGCGTAGAAATGAAGTGGGAACCGAACCAGTCATCCTCCTGACCCTTATCCAGCACCACCTGGAGCGAAGCCACGCCAAGGGTCAGGAACGCAATTCCGATGTAGTCGACGCGAATGCCGCCTTTTTTGGCGCGGCTGGCGGACGACGGGTCGTGCACAAGCGTATAGGTCAAGTAAAGCGCAAGGAGCGCAATCGGCAGCTTGATAAAGAAGATCCAGCGCCAGGAATAGTTGTCGGTAATCCACCCGCCCAGCATGGGGCCGACCGTGGGAGCAAGAACCGCGGTAATGCCGTAGAGCGCAAAGGCCGAGCCACGTTGTTCAGGGGGAAATGTATCGTTCAGGATGGCCTGCGCCATCGGCTGGAGTCCACCACCCCCGATCCCTTGTATTGCACGGAAGATCAGCAAACAAGCAAGATTCGGCGAGAAACCACACAGCAGCGAACTTACGGTGAAGACGATGAGCGAGAGCATGAAATACCGTTTGCGCCCGATCACTTCCGCGAGCCACCCACTCACGGGAAGCACAATCGCATTGGCCGCGAGATAGGAAGTGAGCACCCAGGTGCTGTCATCGTAGCTGGCGCCCAAGTCCCCGGCGATATAGGGTAAGGCGACATTCGCCACGCTGGTGTCCAGCACTTCAAGGAATGCGGCCATGGACACGGTAATGCCGATGAGCCACGGATTCACGCTTGGGCGAGAGAACTCCTGCGCCGCGGGCAAAGTGGCTGCGGCGGCGCTCATCGCAAAAATACCTTCGCTTCGACATTCATGCCCGGCCGAAGCTGGTGATCGCGATTCTCGCCCGGCTCCAGAACGATCTTGACCGGAACGCGCTGGACAATCTTGACGTAGTTGCCGGTTGCGTTTTCGGGCGGAAGCAAGCTGAAGATGGGGCCCGTTCCTGCCGCGATGCTGTCCACATGACCGTTATATGTGCGGCCGTTCGAGTCGAGCTCAATGCTCGCTTTCTGGCCCACGCGCATATGCTTCAACTGGGTCTCCTTGAAATTCGCCGTAATCCACACCTGATCCAGTGGAACCACAGTGAGCATCTCTTCGCCTGGGTCCACATTCAATCCGACGACAACCTTTTTCGTGACCTCGCCAGTTACGGGTGCGAGGATCCTGGTGTATCCCAGGTTCAACTGCGCTTGTTCGAGAGCAGCTTCTTTCTGCTTTATATCCGCCATGGCCGAAAGCGCCTTGTCGCGCGTTGAGGCAACGCGCTGCGGCCCGGCCTGGGCATCTTCGTAGTGCGCCTCAGCCTCAGTAAGGCGGCTGTGCGCCTCTTGAACGGCTTGTTCGGCCGCGGCCTCGTCTGCTTCCGCCGCAGCTATGGCGGCGACATCGGTCGCCGCGGAGGCATAGGCATGGTCGTAAATCTGCTGCGGCACTTCCTCCTTTGTGAGCAGCAAGCGATAGCGGGTAACATCATCTTGAGCTTTTACATTTTCGGCTTGCGCCTCCAAAACGCGGGCGTGGGCGGCCGCGGCTTGCTTTTCGGCTGCCTGAATAGCTGCTTTCGCATCCTGAATATCCGAGGACGCAAATTTCAATTGGCTCGAGGTATCGACCGTAGATATCGGCACATCGATATTCGAACTTTTCGCCGCCGCCTCTGAAGCGTCGAGCGTTGCCTCGGCTCTTGCCAATGCCACTTCATAGTCTCTTGGATCGATTTCCACGAGCGTGGAACCTTCATCGACCCATTGGTTATCGTCGACGTTGACCTTCTGGATATATCCGGAGATGCGTGCACTCACAGGGTAAAGATGTACGTCTACCTGCGCGTCATCGGTGGATTCGAACCCGGAAAGATAGCGCCAGAAGAAAACGCCACCGACGGCCAGCACCACCAAGGAGGCAAGGATTATCCAACGTTTGTAAGAGCGTCTTCTCGGATAAGCCGACGTTAACGGGTCAGCTGTGCCGGCATTCCCCGCCGGTGCGTTTCGCTCCGATGGCGTTGCCTGCGGTGGATTTTTTGCTGGATTTTCTTCAGACATGCTCAATTCCCCCTCAAATACTCTGAGTATCGGGATTCCTCGACTCCGGTCGCCCTGGCCAGAAATATCTTGGCCAGGTTGTAGCTGTAGAGGCTTGCAATATAGGCGTCATTGGCGATTGCCAACGCATCCTGGGCCTGAACGACTTCGAGGTCGTCTGTGACCCCCGAGCTGAATCGATCGCGAGATTGCCGCAGAGTTTCAGTAGCGAGATCTACCGCGCTTTTCTCGACAGACACTTCCTGCGCAGATGCTTCCAGGTCGAGATAAGCGTCGCGAACCTCCTGGTCGATCTTGGCTCGCAAGTCTTCCAGCCGCTGTTTTTGCTCGGACAGCGAAGCTTCGGCGCGGAGGACATCCCCGTGTACTTTTCCACCTTGAAAAATGGGGATGCGAAGCGTGGCTGCCGCATCAACCGTGCCGTGCGACGAACCCGGGTCGACTCCAGAGAGACCGTAGTCGGTTTCCGCGCCTATGGTTGGATACCGCTCGGCAGAAGCGGCTTTTCTCGCGAGCTCAGCGGACCGGACCTGATTCACTTGACTCTGAAAATCGGCGCGAGCCCTGTAGGCGCTTTGGATCGCCTCATCGAGGCTCAAAGGCGTCAGCTCCCGGTAAGGGACGCGGGTGGTTATTTCGAACTGCTGGCCCAGAGGAAGCCCGATGGCTCGCGCCAAAGCCAGCTTCTGCTTGGCCAAGTCATTTTGTGCGCTAATCAGCTTCTGCTCGCGCGATTCGAGTTGCACCCGTGAGCGCAGAACGTCCACGGCTGAGGCAAGACCCGCGGTCTTCTGGTCCGATGCCTGTTGAAGAAGCGCCTTGGCGGTGTCCCGCTGCGATGTGGCCGACTCAACCTCCGATTGGTCGGCGATCACCAGCAGATAGTTGGAGACAACCACCAGCACGACAAGCTCGCGAACATCTTTGGAGCCGAACTCTGCCGACTTCAACTGCGCGTTTGAAGATCGCGTCCGCTCGATGGATGCCCAATCAAAGACCGATTGCGTGAGATAAGCCCGCGAGTCGAAGTAGCCAAAGGGTCCAATGATGGGAGGCACTCCATGAATGGTCAGACCAAAGGCCGCCCTGATGTTGACCTGATGGATTCCGAAACCCGTATCGGTGACTACGTTCGGAAGCAGGTCGCTGAGCGCCTGCCATTTTTCTCCTCGGGCATCCACAACGGCATCCGAGGCCAAAACTCCACCGAGATTCTGCTTGAGCCCGAGGGCGACGGCGTCTTCGAGGGAAAGCTCCACTGGCGCTGCGCCGAGTTGTCCCGAAGGAACTCCTCCCAGGTAAGGATTCTGCGACAGGGTCTGATAGTTCTTCTGTCCGGCTTGAACGGCTGCCCGCGGCGCTCCTGTTACTTCGGCCAGCGCAATCGGGTTGTACGGCGCCGGGGTAGCGGGCGCGCTGTACTGTGCTGACGCGCTGAGTCCGCCCAACAACAGGCCAGCGAGCAGCATCGCCGTCGCCCAGGTTCGAAACAACATCTCAACTCCTCCCTCGGCATTCCTACCCTTGCCTCGCCGCCGGCGGCGCATTCTCTGCGACTCTCCGGTCGCTCATTCGACAAATTGCAGACGACAAACCCGAGATTGCCTGCTCTTTTGCCCGCTTGATGGAGCGAGAGTGGACCTACAGGCTGGAGGTGAGGGAAGTGTTTCAATAGCTTGTGTTTCCTGGCTGCGCCGATGCCACGAACCATCGTTTCTGTACCAGAGTGCTGCGAAGTCCACGAAGGCGCTATCAGACGAAGGTATCGGTCGCTACCTTCGTATCGGTCAAGGCAACCGCGAAGGCCGAAGCAAGCGGTCTTGCGAGTTGAGCAGAAGAGTTCGAGGCCAAGGTCCCGATACCTTAGTCCAATTGTTTCGTGTAGCAGATTCTGATGTGATCAATTCTCATCGCTTCGCGGGAAGGGCCGCGGGCCGGCGTCGGCATTTACTCAAGCAATAAGGAGAACGTCTTATGGCATCGGCGGAAAAGCTCACCACGCATCAGAAAGCGCTTCGCATCAATCTCGATCCGACCAGCTTCGGTTCCTTTGCCGAAATCGGCGCCGGGCAGGAGGTTGTGAGATGGTTCCTGGTTGTGGGGGGAGCCTCCGGGACAGTCGCCAAATCGATCTCCGCGTACGACAAGGAAGTCAGCGACGATTTGTACGGTTCCGGCGCGCGCTACGTTTCCAAGGAACGCCTCGAAGCCATGCTGGATAGCGAATGGGCCCAACTCATCAACCAGTTGCAAAAAAGCCGCGGCTCGAATACTCGCTTCTTTTCCTTTGTCGATACCATCTCCGCCCGCAACTATGCCGGAACAAATGAACCTCACGGCTGGGCCGGTCTAAGGTTCCAATTGCAGCCTGGCGGCCAACCGAACGAGATAGTTCTGCACATCAACATGCTGGATCCTTCCAATCCTCTGGAGCAGGAGGCCATCGGCATCCTGGGAGTGAACCTCATCCACGCTGTCTACTATCAATTGGAGACCAAAGCTTCTTTCTTCGAGAACGTTGCTCAGGACATCGAGAAACGAATTGAAATCGACTATGCGGAAGTGCGAGGCGCCGCCTTCGAAGGGTGGGATCAGTACGCGATTCTGGCGCAACTGGTGCGCGCAGGTCTTGCGGAGGCCGTCTGTTTCCCATGCAGCGGGCCGCCCGCGCCGCCTATCGAAGTCCTCCACAAGAAAGCTATCGTGCTCGCGCCAGGATCGTTCGAACACGTAGATCCCGCTCATGCGGCGATCCATAATCAACTGCTGGCCTCCGGGATCCAACAACTCCGCGGAGAACTGGCTGAAAAAGATCCTGCGCCCATCGGTTTTTTTTGCTTTTCTGCGATGCCGCTCCTGGAAGCAGATCCGCCCCCGGGAATCTCAGACCTGCTGGAACGGATCGATGCGCTTCACGCGCATTGCGGCGATGTCTTGCTGTTCCGTGAACGAGAACTCTACGGCATGACCGCTCTCGTCGACCGCTACACAAAGGAGCCAATCCGCTTTGTCGTGGGCCTGTCACTGCTGGTTCGCATATGGGAATATCGCTACAATCATCTCCCCGGCAGCTTCCTTGAAGCTTTGTCTCGCCTCCTGGCACAAAACGTCCGTATCTATGCTTATCCGATGAGCTCAGAGGACCTCCAGCAAGCGGTTCAAAGCATCTCAGCCACCCGCTGGCAGTGGACCGATGCGAACGGATGGGTCTCTGCCCGCGAGCTTCATCCGCCGCCGCCGCTCGGTCACCTTTACGACTATGTTCTCGCCAGCAATTTTCTCGTTCCGATGCAGATTCCGGCGGCTCCGACCGGCGGGAGCCTCGCGGGACTCCCCGAGCGGGGACCAGAAAGGGCGCCCCAACGAACTTAGCAAAGAACGGGTAACCTCACTGCCTTTGGACCCATCACGGATTCCTCACGGCGCATCCGTCCGGGGAGGTATGGGAATGTTGCGAATACTGCCGCCGCGAGCGAAACCCCCGGTGCACAAGGATTGGAGAACGAGAGGCGGTTCGAAGGGAGACAGGCTGACGGATCGCAGTGCGCGCCGAGGGAGATTACCTTGCCAGGGGCAAAGAGGTCCCGGATGGCCGCGTCAAGCGAAGACGCGTGGCTATGCCGACCAATTCCGCCAGGGACTCAGCCTTCATTTTTCGCATCATGCTGCCGCGATGCGCTTTTACGGTAATTTCGCTGATGCCGAGCTCGCCGCCCACCTGCTTGTTCGGGAGGCCGGTAACCACCAGCGCCATGACCTCTCGTTCGCGGGCGGTGAGGCAGGCATATCGGGCTTTGAAAGCCCGGATCTCCGCATCGCGATCGAGTAAGACATTGCTGCGTTCTATGGCTCTGCGAATGGCGTTCAGCAAAACTTCGTCGCTGAACGGCTTGGTCAGCAACTCTACGGCGCCTGCTTTCATCGCCTGCACGGTCATCGGAATATCTCCGTGCCCGGTGATGAAGATAATCGGCATCTCGTGCCGTTCCACCGCAATACGCTTCTGCAATTCAAGACCGTTGAGGCCGGGAAGAGAATAATCCAGAAGCAGGCAACTTGGACCGGTCGCGCGTGAACGGTCGAGGAATTCCTGAGCCGAAACGAACGTCTCTACGCCCAGACCCTCCTGACGAAGCAAGAGTTCGAGCGATTCACGGACTGAAATGTCGTCATCGACAACGAAGACGATAGGCGGGGTTTGCGCCATGGGGAAGGACCTCACTTCAAAACCATGTGCACTCGCAGAAACCATTGTATATCCGCTGGGGAATTTCAAAAAAGCGAATCATTTGCCCTGAAGCGCGGAATTCAGCGCTTCGAGCAGCGCGGTATCGCTGAACGGCTTGATCAAACATGCGATCGCGCCTTGCTCGATAAGCCGCGACCGTTCCATCTCGTCCCTGTGGGCGGTAATGAAAATGATGGGAAAACCGATTTTGCGGCGCTTCAACTCCTGCTGGAGCTCGGGCCCGTTCATTCCGGGCATGGCAACGTCAAGGAGCAAACACCTGGTTCGCGGGATTCCATCCGACGCAAGGAATTCCTCAGCAGAAGAGAATGTCTGAGACGCAAAACCGAACTCCTTGAGCAGGTCCGGCAGCGATTCGCGGACCGACTCATCATCGTCGACGATTGACACAAGCAAACGTGAATTCATCATGGATTTCTCAGCCCGCACTTAAAGACAGCATTGCTCAACGTGGAGAACCGTGCATTCACTCCAGCGCTGTTTGAGGAAGTCGATGTGCTCGTTGCGAAAGATCTGCCCACACCACCACGGGCTGCACATCAACAACGCGGCTGAGTCTGTCTCCATGGAGTCCCGTCCCGGCGACCCTCCAGAACACTATCATCCGCCGTATGGCCGGCGGCGTCTATTGTACTTAGGTATTGGTTACCAATAGCGATAAATCGACGCAAGTCTTTGTTTCTAAGTGGGTTCGGCGCTGTAATCAAGCGGAATGGAGAAAGCAAAGGAGGACCCCGGCCCATCGTTGGCCCACGCCCAGAGGCGGCCGCGATGGGCTTCGATAATGGAACGGCTGATCGAAAGCCCAATCCCCATGCCGTCGTTCTTGGTTGTATAGAACGAGTCGAAGAGCCGATCGGCGGCATTCGGAGCGAAACCAATACCGGTATCCCGCACGGTGAACTGGACGATTCTGCTATCGCCGCTTTCGGTTTTGATCAGCAGTTGTCTCGGCCGGTCGTCGACATCCCGCATCGCGTCGGATGCATTCCGCACCAGGTTCAGGATGACCTGCTGAATCTGGATGCGGTCGCCTTTCACCGCCGGCAGATTCTCAGCGAATTCCTGCCGGAGCAGGATCTTATTACTCTGCAACTCACTCAGCGATAGGGCGATCACTTCCCGTGCCGCATCGTTCAGGTCGATCGGCTCAGCAGCAACCTCCTTTCCCTTAAAAAGAGCCCGCAGGCGCGCAACAACCTCTGAGGCGCGATTCCCGTCGCGAATCGTGCGTCGTGCCGTTTCGCGCGCACCCTCTACGTTCGGCTGATCGCTACTCAGGATGCGAAGGCACGTGTTTGCGTTGGTAATGATCCCTGAGAGCGGCTGGTTCACTTCATGGGCCATCGAGGCCGTCAGCATACCGAGGCTGGTGATTCTAGTTACGCGGGCCAGTTCTGACCTGGCCTTGTCCAGCGCCTCCTCCGAGAGCCGGCGCTCAGTCACGTCCTGAACCGCGCCGACGTACTCCCATTGACCATCGTTGTTCTTGGACCCGTGGCCAACCAGGTGCAGGTACTTCACCCTGTTTCCGGGAAGCAAAAGACGATGTTCGTATTCGAGGTCGCTGCCGGATTGAGCCCGTTCGACCATGTCCTGCAAAATGTGCAGGTCTTCGGGGTGGACTTTCGAACCGATGAGCTCGAGCGTCAGCGTCAAGCCTGGATCCAGCTCAAAGATTCGATAAACCTGCTCGGACCAGGCAATTTCTTCCGTCGCCACGCGCCAGAAGAAACTGCCGGTCCTGCTGAGGCGCTGGCCCTCCGCGAGAAATGCCTCGCTGCGCCGCAACTCCTGCTCTGCCCGTCTGCGTTCCGTGATATCGCGCAGGTAGCCGGTGAAAGACGGCGGTCCGTCCATCGGAATGCGTGTGATCGCGAGTTCGACCGGGAACTCCGTGCCGTCGGCGCGCATCGCCGTCAATTCCAGTCGCTTCCCCAGAATTCGAGCTTCGCCCGTGGCATTGTAACGGGCCAGTCCTTGCCGGTGCTTCTCTCTGTCAGACGGCGGAATCATAACCTCCGACAGCCGCTTGCCCATGACCTCGCTCCGGCGATATCCAAACGTGCGCTCCGCGGCCGGATTGAACTCGGTGATGCAACCTTCGTGATCGATCGTCACAATGCAGTCGAGTGCCGAGTCAAGGATCGCCGTCTTCCGTGCCTCACTGCCACGCAACTCCTCCTCGGCGCGCTTCTGGTCGTCTATATCGAACATGTGACCGTACCAAACCGTAATTCTGCCACTTGCGTCTCGCACAGGAACAATGTGAACGCGGTGCCATCGATAGGTACCATCGGCGCGGTGGTAACGGAGTTCACCCTCGTATACAATTCCGTTTGCCATCGCATGCATAACTTCTTCGACCGCGCGCGAACGGTCATCTGGATGAACAATATCGTTGGTCGGCCAGGAGTTCACTTCCTCGAGTGTTTTGCCGAAATAGTCCAAAAGCCGCCGATTGGGAAGTTCAATCTGGCCGGACGAATCTATGGTGCACACCAGTCCGGGAATATTGTCGAGAATCTTGCGCAGGTCGTTCTCGCTAGCCCGCAACGCTTCCTCGGCAAGTTTCCGGTCCTCGATATCGGTTAGCAAGAAATACCATCCAGCGACTTGACCATCCTTGTCCTGCACGGGGAGTGAGCGCACCTGGAACCATCGATAGACACCATCGGCGCGGCGGCAACGGTGCTTCACTTCATAGGGAGTGCCGGTTCTGATGGAAAGGTCGAAGGCGGCGACCACGCGAGGCAGGTCGTCCGGATGCACTGAGTCGTTCATCTTCCAACTCTTCAATTCTTCTGTTGTCTTGCCGAAGTACTCAAGCAGCTGTTTGTTCAGGGTCGTGATCTCGCCTGCCAGGCTCATGGTGCATACAAGCCCAGGAATACTGTCGACGATCTGGCGAAGCCGGGCTTCACTAGCCCTTAGAGCTTGATCAGCCAGCTTGCGATCATCGATATCCGTGCTGGTCCCGTACCAACGCGCAATCGCGCCGGTGTCATCGCGGAACGGAGCGACGCGGATAAGAAACCAGCGATACTCTCCATCGTGACGGCGGATACGGGCCTCGATCTCTCCCGATTCACCTGAGACCAGCAACTCCTGCCAGCGGGTCATCAATGGCGGCAGATCGTCGGGGTGGAAAGCGGCGGCCCAACCCCAGCCGTGCGCCTCTTCAGGAGACAGGCCTGTGTAATCATGCCAACCTTTGCTTAGGAATTCGTTCGGGCCATCGGGCAGATTGCACCAGGAAAGGGAGGGAATCGTATCGATTACCCGCCGCAGCTTGGCCTCACTCGCCCGCAGCTCCTCTTGAGCGCGTTTCTGGTCGTCGATGTCGGTGGTCGTGCCGACGAATTTGAGGACCTTTCCTTCTGCATCGCGCAAGGGCACGGCTTGATTGAGATGCCAGCGATAGGCCCCGTCCCGCGCGCGGAGAGACCGGGTTTCCACCGCAAAACCCCGTCCCGAGCGTACCCCGTCCCAAAAGGCCCTCGATGCCGCTTCGCGATCCTCGGGGTGGACCGCGGTCATCCAGGCCTGGGGATGCGACCGGATGAAATCGAGGGTCTGGCCGGAGAATTCAAGCCAAACTTGATTCACGACATCCGGTGTCCCATCAGGCTTGAGCGTCCAGGCGGATACAGGAAGATGCTGCAGCAGTCCAACCTGGAGCTGCAGCTCTTGGTTGGATTCGGCAAGTTCCTTTGTTCGTTCAGCAACCCGCCGTTCGAGTTCATCGGCGATTCGCTTCTGCTCGTTCAAGAGGCGCGCCTGCTGTAGTCCGACAGTTACTTGATTGGCTGCCACGCCCAGAAGCAATCGCTCAGACTGCGTGGGGAAATGGGCGCGCCCGGATCCGGCTACGACGATTCCAATTTCACCTTCGATTCCTAAACGGATGGATAAGAGTGAAGTCTCTTGCTCGCCGAGGGGGCTGTGCACCCCTGCCGGCCACTTTCCTGGGTCTTCGCCGAACCGCTCCTTGAGGGACTGGCGGATCGTATCCGCATTCTGTGTGGTCGCGCAGTGCGGCGCGGTCTTCAATACTTCGACGGGCTCTGCACTGGCTTCGATCCGCACACGTGTATAAAGGAAATCCAGATTCAGCGCCGCCAGAAGAGCATCGTGGAAGGTCATCACGATGTGGCGTGGCTCCTGCCCCCTCCAAACCGCGGGGAGAGCGAGCACGCTGACCAGATCGCTCATGCAGCGCTGAAGGTACTTCAGCTCCTCAGCAGAATCGCTGGATACCATCTCAGGACTCCTGGAGGGGCAAGCTGCGCGGACCGGACCGCTGTGCGCGATATTCCCGGAGGAATTCCTGCGGTGGCGTGAAGAACGGATTCTGATGCAGGATGCCGCCAATAATGACCAGAGGATGCGTGCGAAGGATATCGATTATCGCATCGCCTCTGAATTGAGAAAGATGGTAAGTGCAGATGACCGCGTCGTCGTGCCGGTTCCAGACATTGTTCACGCGCGATTCAAATTCAATCACGTTCTCCAGCCGGGAGTTGTCTCCAACCACCCAATCCATGCGACAGACGATGCGGCTGAGCGGGAACCCTCCGGGTGCATTTCCGGAAGCAAGCTGTTCGAATGTCTCAAGCATCCGGTCCTGATCGAATTTGCCATCGCGAAGATAGGCTTCGGTGTTGATCTTGATTTCCAATTGTCCGGCCCGTTCAGCGGCCGCCGCATCGATCCCCGCGGAAGCCAGCCGATGCAGATGCTCGTCCCGCTGCCGGGGATTGACGACATGTATGGCCTTGTCACCGTGCTCAAGTCCTTCTTTAATGAATGGAAGCAACACGCGATACTCTTCGTCATCGTTCGAAAAGAACGCGCAAATATGGCGAGCTTTGCCAAGCTGAGAGCCCGCCAAAGAAATTGGTGACGGTGTCCTGGTCATTTTCGACCCCTCCGTAAAACTCTGTTCGAA
Organism: uncultured Acidobacteriaceae bacterium; assembly: GCA_963770555.1. Lineage (GTDB taxonomy): Bacteria > Acidobacteriota > Terriglobia > Terriglobales > Acidobacteriaceae > Telmatobacter. Next base: position 828,351 of record CAVYQC010000003.1, on the reverse strand, counting down.
CAAGGATCTCGATCGGGTAAGAGGAGCAGTACACTCCAAGGCCTCTGCTGAGGCAGGCGTATCTTCGCCAATCAACGTTTGGAATGTGAGCCCGCATGCGCTCTCGATCGCGGGTTCCTGAGCCGGCCGGGGGAAACGTTCTCTGCGCAACTCAAAAGGGAAATGCACCCGCTACAGAACGTGCATCCATCATACTCCGGTCGACCTCTTAATTCCCCGGTCAATAACGCCCTAAATCGAATATTTCACCTGGAATTCGCCGCCGCACGAACGCCTTGAATCCGCAGCGAATGCACCAAATCGCCGGGAAATAACGAGCATGACGGCAACACGCGCATGCATACCAAAGTATTAATCGATACTTTCGTCCAATGGATTCGCCTCAGCGCTTCAGGCTTAATCGCAGAAGCTAGCGTGAGTTCGATTCAGTTATCTCCGTGACGCCAGCACCATGGTGTCTTCCCCAAAGTCTCAGGGCGTCTTCTGAGATTCACATTCAAGGAGGTCAGTGATGCACTCAAGCACTCTTGCTTCGTTTGATGGGATCAATGGCAATGACGATGCAGCCAGCCGGGACATGGAACTCGTCGTCGCTGCACGAGCGGGGTCGAGCGCTGCATTTGAAGAACTCCAAAGCCTCTACTCGCGCCGTCTCTACAATCGGATTTTTTCGATGACCAGAAACCGCGAAGACGCCGAGGACGCGCTGCAGGACACATTCCTTCGCGCCTATGTTGCGCTCAATACCTTCGAAGGGAGGTCGCAATTCGCCTCCTGGCTGACCAGGATCGCCATCAATTCGGCATTAATGACACTTCGCAAGCGCCGCTCGAGGGCTGAGGTTTCCTTCGATTTGCCCTCCGAGTCGGAAGAGCCTTCTCAGACCTTCGATGTCTGCGACTCTGCATTGAATCCCGAGCAGATCTATGAACAACGCCAGAGGTGTTACTGCGCTCTTCGCGCGGTCCACAAGCTTCATCCCAGGCTGCGCGCCGCACTTTCAACCTGGATGAAGCAGGAATGCTCCATGAAAGAGGTTGCTCGCACTCTCGACCTCACGGTGGCGGCAGTCAAGGCCAGGCTGCATCGTGCGCGCAAACGGCTCAACTGGGTTAAAGACGGGGAAACAACCCCAGGTTCATTGTCTGGAGCAAAGCGCCGGCGCCCGATGCGCAGACTTCAAAATCGAGAACAGCCATGTCTCACCTGCGATTGATCCGCGGCGACGAATGGACCGAATGCGAAAGCATCAGCCGTATGGTTGAGCATCGATTGCATGAGAGGCCGCAGGGGCTGAAGCCCGCTGTCTTATTGGGCTATTTCGGCACGCGACCGGGCCCGGCCCGGAGGGCACCCCGGCACCCCGGCACCCCGGCACCCCGGGCTGCGCGGCGCCCCGGTACCCCGGTCGCGCCCTGACACTTCGCGCTCTGCCGAAGCTGTTTTTCCGCAGCCTGCAAAGCCGTGCCCCGATGCAAAACCGGTTTTCTGAAACACGCTGTACGCAGGCAATCGATTCGCGAGCTTGAGGAAACATACTGGAGCGCACGATGGAGAAGGCGAAAACAGCGATCGTAACCGGAGCGTCCGGGGGCATTGGCGCAGCCATCGTTCAGGCGTTTCTGGATCGCGGATATAACGTTGTGGCCAATTCTCTCCGCTCGCTGCATCAGGGGTTCACTCCGGCTCCGAACCTTGCACTGGTCAATGGAGACATCGGCGCGAAAAGCACGGCGGAGAAGATTCGAGAAGCGGCGATCTCTACATTCGGCTCTATCGATCACCTGGTGAACAGCGCAGGGATCTTCGAGCCCAAACCCTTCACGGAATACACAGAAGAGGATTTCAGGAGATTGGCCTCGACCAATCTGGAGGGGTTTATTTTTATCACTCAACTCGCGGTTCGGCAGATGCTGACCCAAAACAACGGCGGCAGCGTGACAACCATTACCGCGGCCCTGGCCGACAATCCCATCGCCGGCATTCCTGCTTCGCTTCCGATGATCACGAAGGGCGGCTTGAACGCGGTCACCTTGAGTCTTGCCAGCGAGTATGCGAAGAAGAATATCCGCTTCAACGCCGTGGCTCCGGGCGTCGTCGATACGCCACTGCACAGGAACGACGACAAGGATCACATGAGGACCCTATCGCCGATGGGCACGATCTCCGAGGCGAAAGACGTTGCAGATGCGGTCCTCTATTTGGCCGAAGCCCGCTTTGTGACAGGGGAGGTGCTGCACGTGGACGGCGGTGCGCACGTGGGCCGGTGGTAGGCGCGAAGGTTCGCCAGCCAGTCCGCGCCGAGGCCCGGCTGGAGGAACTGGGGATAAAACTTCCCGCGCCGCCGACGCCGCTGGGCAATTATGTCGAGGTCTCGCAAACGGGCAACCTGCTCTTCTTGAGTGGAATGCTTCCAGTTGTGGATCGTAAGCCGAAGTACCTGGGCCGCCTCGGAAAAGAATTTGATGCGGATACGGGGCAAGATGCAGCTCGTACCGCCGCATTCAGCGCTCTCGCGGCCATCAAAGCGCATCTAGGTTCGCTCGACAAGGTGGTGAGGATGGTTCGCCATTCTGTGTTCATAGCCACTTCCGGAGACTTCTCCGATCTGCCGCGGGTTGCCGATGGCGCCTCGGATCTGATTCGCGATGTCTTCGGCCCAGACGGAGTGTCAGCTCGCCTGGTGATCGGCGTGGCGAGCCTGCCTCTCGGAATTCCAATTGAACTCGAAGTAATCGTTGAGGTCACAGAGTAACGCTCGCATGGCGCCCTAAAAGAGCGAGGCACAAACGGAGGAAATCAAAATGAAAAAATTCAGCGCGAATCCAAAGAACTCATGGTCGATCGCGATTACGGCGCTGTTCGCGTTCGCTTTGGTTGCAGGCGCAGCCCTCGCAGATCAGGACAGGTACACTCTGACGGCGCCAAACGGGATTGCCATCTCAGAATTCAGAGGATACGACGAGTGGCAGGACGTCGCCGTAAGTGCAACCGACACCGGGATCAAGGCAATCCTGGGGAATTCCGCGATGATCCAGGCATATCGCGATGGAATTCCCGGAAACGGCAAGCCATTTCCCGACGGCGCGGCGATCGTCAAAATCGAGTGGATGAAGGCGCCGAACCCTGTGTCGCCTTATTCGGTGGAAGTGCCGGCAACTCTCAGGTCGGTTTCCTTCATCGAGAAGGATTCGAAGAGATTCCCCGACACCAGCGGATGGGGATATGCCCAGTTTCTCTACGCTCCAGCGACTCGTACGTTCAAGCCATACGGAGCGGACAGCTCGTTTGGCAAGAAGGTCTGCTATCAATGCCACATAAAGGTCGCGGCAAGAGATTACATTTTCACAGGCTACCCAGATAGGTAAGCGCGAAGACGCGCTCGTTATCGAGGGCTCCGTACCAGGCATCGCATACCCGCGGGTTGCGGGCAGATGGGCCCGATACTTCCCTACGCAGACCGTTCGCGTGTTTGCGGCTGCGAATCCCCCTTGGGAAGGGGTGGGAGTTGGGCTATTCGGCAACGCGGTTCTGCAAAGCTGTCAGCGTTTTCGATTCGTGGCGTGGGCAGATTCATCCACCGGAAACTGGGTTCCGGCGGCTGGACGACGGTTGAAACGATTCGCCTTTTCGCGTCGGCGGGACCATCGGCTGGACCGGAGCTCTTGAGGATCTAATCCTCGTCTTCATATGTCCAGATGGATTTGGAGCCCTCACTGCCATCGCCATGACGCACTATGTGCGTCAGGCCGAAAAGATAACCTCCGAGAACTCCCGCTAAGAACGTCATGGCCAGCACAAACGCCACAACGGCCCACTGGGCAACATCCAATGTAAATGTGTAGCCTGGCTGCATGGCTCCTCCGAGCCGCAGATATACGACAGCGGATCGATAGTGGAATAGCCAAGGAAAATCGGAAAATATAAATTCAGCTAATTCAAGGGAGCTACGCTAATTGAGCTCATTGTTGTTCTATATAGAATGACGTGACTCGAACGAATCGTCACCGTTACCGAAGTCACGTCGGCAGGCCGCGGATCGCTTTTCTTCGCTCAGAGTTTTCCCCCCGAGCTGGTCACCGATCGCTTTCCTATCTTCGGCGAACCGTCAGTAACGGAAAGGGAACGCCGGAATATTCGCCATGGCAAAAAGCATGAACGATCCCGATCGCGGCCTCGGCCTATTGCACCCTGGGGCGTTCTTCGGGCAATCGATACGTTGTGGCTAACCGAAACTCCTGGAGCCCAGGGCCCTTTCAGGGTTGAGCGGTAAGACTGCGAATGATGTCAACTTCACGCTGGCGATAAGGCGTGCCGTCGGGATGGAAAACATCGTGAAACCAGATTGTGGGCTGGTCGAGGACGTAAGGGTGCACCCAGGAATCCCACGGCAGATAGGTTTGGCTCTTGCCCGCGACGAGACCCCAGTTGATGGCCCCGACGCGGTATTGGTGGGCAATGGGCAAAACGGTGTCGAAGGTGCTACCGGTTCCGCGGGCCATGTACTCGGTGCAGATGAGCGGCCGGTGAAATTGTTCGAGAAGCTTGAGGTGCTGCTCGAAGTCCTCCGGCCAACCGTAGTTGTGAAAGCTGAGCACGTCAGATTGCTCGACCTGGATGCGGGCGAGTGGGGGCATAGTGGCGAGCGAGGTCCAGTCGCCGTGCCAGAGGCCGCTGGTGAGCGGCTGCATGGGATGGACTGACCGGGCCCAGGCGAAGACCTGGGGCAAGAGGCTGAGGACGATCTGGTTCTTGTTTTTGGGATCGCCTCGTTGGTAAGACTTTTCGTTGCCGTTGTCAGGCTCGTTCCACAGGTCCCAGGCCAGAATGCGGGGATCGTGGGCGAATGCGCCGATGACGCCTTTAACATAGTGTTCGAGGCGCGGAAATTGCGCGGGGTCGGAAAGGACCGCAGCGCCTGGAGACTGCACCCAACCGGAGTTGTGAACGCCGGGGATGGGTGGATGCTGCGGGCCCAGCTTGGGGAACGGGTCCCAGCAGGAGTCAAAGAGAACGAAGACAGGCCGGATGTGGTGCCGGGCGGCGATGTCGAGGAATGTGTCGATGCGGTGCTGGAAGCCTTTGGGGTCCTGTTCCCAAAGGAGGTTGTGCAGGAATACGCGCATGGTGTTCATGCCGATGGCTTGGGCCCACCCCAATTCGCGGTCGATGGTTACCGGATCGAAGGTTTCAGCCTGCCACATCTCAAGCTGGTTGATCGCGTCAGAGGGAAGAAAGTTGGCGCCGACGGGCCACGGCTGTTGGGCGTACCAGGCATTGGCCTGCTCTTCGGTCCATCTGGATTCCTGCGCCTGGAGGCAGGAACAAAGCGCGAAGCACAGGGCGCACAACAACATCACCCGCAGTTGCCGCGGATCGATCTTTTCAAACATCGACTTCGCCATAACGGGTCTCTTCCTCAGGTATTGAATGGCGCCGCCGGCCGCTTCACGGTCCCATCGCATGCGAGCTTGCACGGGCTTCGATATCGTCCCCGGCAGTCATGGATTGGCGGCAGAACGAGGTTGGTTCCTGTTGTCCGGGCCTGGCCGGTTTTCTTTTCTCACAGCTACAAGGCGCTTGACCATTTCATCGCTCTTGTCCTTTTCTCCCAGCCCCGCATAAGCCCTGGCGAGCAGAAAGTAGGCTTCTTCAGAACGTGGATTGTATTGGATCGCCGCGCTGAGATGACTCACGGCATCCGCCGGACGATGCTCGTCAAGAAGTATCCGGCCCATTTCGCACTGTGCGGGCGCATAATGGTCGTCGGCCGCCAGAGCTTGCTCAAGAAGCTGCTGTTCACCTGCTTGATCCTGTCTTGACCGCAACACGAGTGCAAGCTGAAAGTAGGTTCGCGGCTGATCGGGGGCCAAACCGATGGCCAGGCGATACTCGGCTATGGCCCGATCCGCATCGTTCAGCTTGAACAGGACATTGCCAAGCAGGTAGTGTGCTTGATACGACTTGGAATCGAGTGCGATGGCGCGCTCCAGATCCGCGCGGGCAGCGGCATAAATCGACGCATCGAATTCGCTTTCGGCCAAGGTAATGAAAAACTCCGGCGAGTCGGTGTACATTCCGCGCTTGCCTGCGAGCAGGCGGTTGACATCCGGGTACCGCCCTTGAAGCTGCAAAGCATTTGCCAAGAGCAGCAGAGTATGCACAGATGGATAGAACTTGTAGGCCGCCTGAGCCACTGCCTGCGCGGACACAAGCTGGTGGGCCGCAAAATAAACCACTACCGCCATTTCCATTTCCTGGGGGCGCGTCTCCGCGGTGGCATGGAAATGCGCCAGCGCCTTGACCGCTTTGTTCACCTGCCCGCCGGCAAAGTATTCACGCGCCAGCGAGGCCGCGATGCTGTTGTTGGATGGCCATGCGAAATGAGCCCGCTCCAACACTTCCGTCGCTTTGGGCGCATCGCCTGCCCCTTCCAGAGCGGCCGCGAGCAATAGACTGACCCGAGGGTCGCAATTCACTCCGGAAAGCGGCTGCAGCAACTCGACGGCATCCCGATAGTGCGTTTCACCCATCAAGCTGCTGGCCTGGCCAAGCGCAGCGTCCAGATCGTTTCGCGGCGGGCACTTGCTGCCGATTCCCGAATCAACCCGAGGCGCCGGCTGGGCGCTTTGCTCTGCTGCCGCCCTTGCCGCCGTCTGCCAGCCAGGCAGGCAGACAGCGGCAAGAACGGCGATGAGAGGAAGCTTGCCGGTTAACGCCATAACAACAAGCTTATGCCATCAGAAACTGAACCGCAGGCTGAGTTGAATTTCGCGCGCCGCGTTGGCATTCGACACGTCACCGAAATTGCTGGCAAGGTCGTAAGTGCTAATGGATCCGAAGTTGACTCGATTGAAGGCATTGAAGAAGTCAGCACGGAAGTCCAGGGTGGGTTGTTCGCCCAGCCTCCAGGTCTTATAGGCCGAGAGATCATAATCCTGGGAGCCCGGGTTCTCCAGGGTGTGAATCTCCGAAGTTCCCTGCACCCCTACTGCAGTGAGGTTAACAACGTTCTGCGTATTGATATAAGGTCCGAGCTTCCCGTTCCTGCCCAGGCCTCCATGCAGCGCGTGATTGTTGACCGGACCGGTGAGATCCGGTAAAGCGCCATCGAAGAAACCGATGTTCTGCTGGCTACCCAATGTCGTCCAGGGTCCGGTGCGCAGCGTCGATATGCCCGCGATCTTCCAGCCTCCGATGATCTCGTCCGCGACAGCGCTGTTGTTGGCGAACATTTTGCCATGCCCAAAGGGAAGCTCATAGATGCCATTTGCGGTGAAGATATCGTTGATATCGTCAGTGCAGTGGCTGTAATCGATGTGCATGTCAACGTGCCAGGTGAATTCATCCTGATAGGGAGTGCCGAGGCATTTGGACCATGTGTAGTTGACCGCTGCCGAGAATCCGGAACTGAACCGCTTCTCCGCGCGTGCGATCAAAGCGTCGTAGTTCGAAGTTCCCGACAGTTGATTTTCCTGGACGCCGCTGTAGCAGCCAATATTGCCATTGGTTCCGCAGGTCGCCCAGAGAGATGCAACGCCGCTCGTATTGAGCGGGTCGATCTCGTTGCGTTCTTCGTAATGCCGCTCCGAGGTTCCGACGTAGGCAACTTCGAACAGCCAGTCCTTGACAGTTTTATCGATGGTCAGATTCCACTCGTAGGCGTAGGGGGTCTTCGCCTTCGGATCGATAAACGAGACGGTCGGACCGCCTCCCGAGAAGTTCCCGTTGGTCATCGCGGAGGAATACATTCCCGGCGTGGCGCCAACCGTGCCATCCAGGTCGAATGCAAGCGGGTCGCCGACAGCGGGATTGTTGAAATAGATGACCTCGTAAAGTTTGGTGGTATCTACCTCCACTTCATACTGGTTGATGTTTCCTTGCTGATAGTACATTCCGAATCCGCCCTTGATATCCAAATTGAGTTTCTGGGACGGCATATAGTTGAAGCCGAACCGAGGCGACCAGTTCGTGTACACCGGCTTGACCATGTTCCTGCCCAAGCCCAAGGCGCTGGTGGCGGGATAGGTCAGGTCCTGTCCGGTGGCAATGTCGAAGCTGCCGACGCGATTGTTGGCCTCGATCGGCGGCGAGCGATGCTCCCAGCGCACTCCGTAATTCAGCGTCAGGTTGCGGCTGACCTTGTGGTTGTCCTGCAGGTAGTACGCCTGATACCACATGGTCAGGTTCATGGTGGGGCCGCCTAACGAGGTCCGCGTGGTAAACGGCACGCCCATCAGCAGGTCGGCGACCGGATCTCCGCTGTACGCTCCATTGAAGGCAATCGAGGTAGCCGACCAGTCCTCATAGAGGTACATCGGTTCGTACCGGATGTCGACGCCGGCCGTGAGTTGATGCTTTCCCTTCTGCATCAGCAGGGACTCGGTCCACATATTCAAGCCTTCCTGGACAAGGTCGGTGCCGTTTGTGGACCCAGGGTTGCCGTATCCGTTCACTCCGATACTTGGGGGGCCGTCGGAGCCCGGCTCGTCCTCCTCGTTGGCCAGTCCGAGCGGATTAGCCAGGGATGTATCGTAACCATCTCCGCGCTCCTCGCCAACTTGTGTGTGCGTCCAGCCGTAGCGGACGTTGTTGACCAGGTTGGGAGAGAAAGTATGCGTCCAACCGATCGCCACGTTCTTGGGGTGGGAAGGATTGATCTGCTCGTTGTAACTGGTCATGCCGGGCGTTGTCACGGTTTGATCATTGGCAGTAAACCGGCCGAATAAGGTGTCCTTGGAGGAAATCGAGTAGTCGATTCGGCCGCTGTACTGATTCCAGTTGATGGTTGTTGTTGCGACGTTGAAGTAATTCTCCGTGCCGTTGAGGTAGGAGCCGCTCGGCTTGGGATAGAGCGCGAGGATCTTCGCCGCGATCGCACTGAAATACTGGCTCGGTACCTGGTTCTGTGCCAGCGCCGCATAGCCCGTCGGAGTCGACGCATCGAGGACATAGGGGTTGTAGAGCTGGCCGCTTGCAACCGAGCAGAGGCCGTTGCTGGTGAACGAGCCTCCGGCATTGGTGCACAGGTAGGTGAAGTTGCCGCCTTCCTGGCTGGAATCCGGAATCAGATTGTAATCGTCGTTCGGCTGATGCAGACGGAACCCTTCGTAGTTCCCGAAGAAGAAGATCTTATTCCTCTTGATGGGGCCTCCCACGCTTGCCCCAAACTGGTTCTGGTGAAATGCGGGAGCGGCTCCCACATCGAAATAGTTGCGCGCATCGAAGTCGTTGTTGCGCAGGAATTCGTAGGCCGTTCCATGGAGCTGATTGGTTCCCGCCTTGGACACCGCGGAAACAAACGCTCCCCCCACTCCGTACTGCGCGGGGGCGGCGGAATTCATCATCACGAATTCCTGAACCATATCCGGATCGGGCAGCAAAGCGTCGGTGCCGTACCAGGCATTGCGCGTCTCGATGCCGTCGAACAGGTAGCTGTTATCGTCTTCTTTGAGCCCGCTGATATCGACCGCGACGACGCCTCCCGCCGTGCCCCACGCCGAGGCAGGAGAGTTGATGCCGCTGACGGACACGGGCACGACACCGGCGTCCAGTTGAGCCAGTTGCAGGTAATCGCGGCCATTTAACGGCATATCCTCGATCTGCCGGCCTTCAATGAGCTGCTCATCGTGCGAAGCTTCTGTATTCAGCAGCAGAGCGGCGGCATTGACTGAAACGGTTTGCACGGCCTGACCGACCGCTAAGGCGATGTTCTGCTGGAATAACTGGCCGACAATCAGCGTAAACGCCTGGATGTGCTCGGTTTCAAATCCGGTTTTGGCCACATCCATCGTATAGGTCCCTGGGAGCAGGTCGGTAACGTGGTAAGCACCCATACCGTCCGTCACCATGTGATAGGTGACGCCGGTCGCGGAGTTCGTTACGGTGACGGTTGCACCGGGCACGACGGCGCCGGTATTGTCGGCCACGGTTCCATTGATCTGACTGGTGGTGATGGATTGCGCGCGCCCGCAGATTGGACTGGAAAGGACGATGACGAGCGCCCCCCAAAGGGCCGCGATTTTGATGCATCGTGCAGCGCAATCCTGCACGGCCTTCAGCTGCCAGATTTTTGGCTTCATACGTCTCCTCCATGAAAATGGTCGATCCTGCCGTTGGTGTTGCGTTGAAGAGCATTTCCGGCGGTTGTAAGCCTTTACAGTGCGGAATTCCCTGTACCTGCCTCGACGCCGAGAATAGTAGGCTTGACAGATTGCCGCGCACAATAGGGCGGGAGACCCGATTTCAGGTAGGTCAAATGACCTACGGCTTGCGCCGGGAAAGAGTCGCGCTACCATGTTTGTGCACATCGATTACTGAAGACTGGTGCATCGCCGGCCGGGATGTGGGCTCCGCGGAGCGCCGCTTACGGTGCGGCCATGGCCGCAGCTTTCCGATGTTGCCGCGCCAAGCGAACCGATCGCGTGCTGTTGGCCGGCGTCCGCCGCACCGGCGGGCGCTGGAGACGGGAATGTGCAACGGCAGAGGGATGAATTGAATTGGAGAGTGCGAAGATGCATTGGCCACAAGCGACTTCGGCACGGCTGTTAGTGGCCGCACTGGCTCTCGCGGCGCTGTCGTTCGCCGCATGGTTCTGGCTGCACTGGCGGCGCGCTGAGAGCGCTGTGCCTCCGCATACCTATCAACTGCAGGCTGGAAATACCAGGGAGTGGACGTCCTTCGGCGGAAGCTGGGAAATTGTCGATGGCGCGGTGAAATCCAACTCCTATGAAAGAGGGGCCAAGCTTCTGGCCGGTTCGCGCTACTGGAGCAACTACACGGTCAACACCGACATCTGGTTCAACGGTCCGGCCGCCGATATGGGCGTCGTGATCCGCACCAACGATGAATCGAGAGGGGTGGATGCATACAACGGCTACTTCGTCGGACTTCGCAGTCTGGACGGAACCCTTGTCCTGGGCCGGGCGAACTATGCGTGGATCGAAGTGCTGCCCGTAACCATACCGGGAGGAATTCACCCTTTCAACTGGTATCGGCTGCGGGTCACAGCGTATGGATGCAATATAGCCGCTTCGGTAACCAACCTGGCCACCCTTCAAACCGCGTGGATTGCCTATGGCGAGCACTTCTGTATCAAGAGCGGCCGTTTCGGCTTGCGCACCCTGAACGCCAATGCACAGTGGCGCAACATCAGCGTGGAGCCCGCCACATGGGATGACTATAACGCACTGGCGCAGCATGCGGCTGGCGTGCAGCACCCGGTCATTATGAATGGTCCTCCCTGGTGGACTCCCTGGCACGTGGGCATGCTGTTCACCGGCGCTTTAGTGCTGGCCCTGCTGATCCAGCTTGCTTACTTTCGCTTCACCACCTGGAAGACAAATACCATCACCCGCGAGCGGGAACGTCTGGCGCATGAGATTCACGACACCATGGCGCAGGGTTTTGCCGGAGTGGGGTATCAGATTCAAGGCATCAGGAGCAGCATAGTTCGCGGCGAACGCCTGGACGCACGCACCATTGCCGACCAGCTCAGCGTGGCCTATCAACTGGTCCGCAGTTGTCATGAGGAAGCCAGTAGAACCATCGCCATGCTGGGCCTGGCTTCGTCTTCCATTCAGAACAACCTGCTGGGAGAATTGGCTGAAACCACGCACAAAACCGCCGGCAACAAGATCAAGACAACCGCGGAACTCAATGGAAATCCCATGCCTCTCAATCTGCGGCTTGCCGATGCGCTGCTGCACATCGGCCGGGAAGCGATTGCCAATGCTTTGAGCCATGGAGATCCGACCGATCTGAAGATCACGTTGAGCTATGAAGACGGCAGTGTCGAGCTGGCCGTGGAAGACAACGGAAGCGGATTCGAATACGCGCAGGATATGGCAGGATTCGGCATTCTTGGGATGCAGAAGCGAGCCCGCAGCGTGGGGAGCGCATTGCAGATCTTCAGCGCTCCAGGCGAGGGAACACAGGTGCGCGTGAAGGCCCGCCTGCAAACGATGAGGTTGCGCAATCGAATTCTTGCCATCGCGATGGGCAGGTTGAAAAACGTCTCGACGAACAGCAAATGAAGCATCCTCCTTCAGCGGTGACTCAGAGCGGGACCGCGCTGCACAGTGCATAAGGGCCAGGTGAGACAGGGAATTGCCGAAGCGCTCGAAAGCGGGCTTTCCCGTGGATGAGTCGAGTGCGCTCGCGCAGTGAAACGCCGCAGGCCTTCAACTATTCGGAAAGCCGGATAAGTCCTCGCCGGACCGCGGTTGTAACCGCCTCCGTCCGGTCATTGACGGCGAGTTTGACCAGGCAACTGGCGACGTGATTTCGGGCCGTTTTCGCGCTGATGAAGAGGCGCTGCGCGATCTCTTTGTTGGTCAGCCCGCCGGCTACAAGATTGAGCACTTCAAGCTCGCGCTGGGTCAACTCCTCGCGGGCAATCGTCTCCATCAGGCGCCTGGCGATGTTGGGCGGCACGCAACGCTGGTTCCGATGGACCATCTCGACGGCCTGCACGATCTCCTCCTGCGGAGTGTTCTTGAGCAGGTATCCCATCGCACCCGCTTGCAGAGCCCGAAATATATATTCGTCTTCCTCGTAATTGGTCAGCACCAGAATGCGTATGTTGGGATGGATGCGGTGCAGTTCGGCAATCGCCTCGGCGCCTTCCATTTCAGGCATGCGCAGATCCATGAGGACAACATCGGGCTGGAGTTTCTGGACTTCCGTCAAGGCATCTTTCGCGGAGCCAGCCATGCCCGTCACCGAGATGTTCACCTCGCTCTCCAGCATGGTCCGCAGGCCAAGCCGGACTACCGGGTGGTCATCCACAATCAGGACTTTGATCGCCTTGGTGGGGTCTGCCATATCAGAACTGTATTCCCCCGCGCTGGTTCCGGTCGAGCAGCCTGGATCAGGTCCGCGCTCTGTCCACAATGAAAAGGAGCCGGACAGAGACATTTTGGATCGAAGGCGCGATCCGTCCCGAAAAGCGTGCAACTGGCCTTTGGCCAGACGGGATGGTAAGGAACGCGAGCCGCGCGATCATTGTTGGCGCCGGTCGAGTCGCAGCTACAGCCTGCGCCGGCATTGGTGCTCCCAGAGCCCGTCGAAAAGCGTGGGCCCGGGGCTGCGTGCAGATGTGGGATGACGACCGCTCATCGAGCGGCGATCTCGATTGGGAGTTCGCTCTGCATTCGTGGCCTGGGCACTCGGCCGGCATGGAGGTCCGAGGAACAAACCAAATTGAACTGTCTGGATCGTGTGATTATGCTCTAACTGCATTTTTGCGCAAGCAATGAGAATTAACCGCAAGTAGTCCGCTGGAATTGCTGTACTTAAGCAGCCGGATCGCTGTCCGCGCCGTTTAATTATTTTTTAAGTCCCGAGGGGCCGATATGGGCTTGATTCTATCTAAGTTTTTATTTTATTGGCGTCCCCGACGGGATTTGAACCCGTGTTATCGCCGTGAAAGGGCGGTGTCCTAGGCCGGGCTAGACGACGGGGACGCGCTGAAGAGGGCAGAGAAGCAGCCTGCAACGGCCGGATGCGCCCATTCGAAGGCTATCAACTCGGGGAATGGGTGTCAAAAAAAGCGGCTCCAGTGGACTGGGGCGCTCCGGGGTGCGGCCAGGGCTTTGCTTCAGGATTCTCCCCAAAGGTAGAGGAAATCGAAGCCCATTCGGGAACCCAAAGTGTGGGCCTTTCAAGACCTAAGGCGCCAGGGCTCCAGGAACCCTGGGCAGCGGCCTGGCGTATCCGGGTTAGGCGGAAGGGCTATCGGCTATTCTCGATTCAAGGCCTGGGACTAAATTTCAGGCGTAGGGTTCGGGTCCGGGGCGTGAGCCGGGCGGCGGAGGCGGCGTATTTTTGCGTCGCGGGGCAGGTTGCGGGCGTCAGATAGCAAAGTGATTCGCGGAACGAGAAGGCGCGCTCCCTGAATTGGGGTTGTCCACCCAGGTGGCGGAGGGAAGCGCGAAGCCGCAAACCAGCCGGCCGGGTTCCGGGAGCCGGTGCTCAATCGGCTCCGAGACCGGTTCCGAACCCGGCTCTGATCCCGGCTTTGAGACCAGCTTTGAAGTCAACACTGAAACCAGCCTTGCAGCAGGATCCGAACCCGGCGATGAAGCAGGTTTTGAAAGAAGAGCTGCAACCGCCCATGAAGCGGGCACTGAAACCGTGGTTGTAGTTAGCGCTGAAATCGACCCAGAAACGCCCGGAGAGCGAGCGCCGAATCGGACCCTGGATTTCGGCGGGCTGAGGCAAAGGAATTGGGAGGCGCCGGGCCGCAGGGCCGGGTGGAGGAAGAATCGAGTGACGAGACACACGTTCAAATGCATGTACGCGGTGGGTGGGTTGATTCTGGCCCTTCTGGCGGCAACCGGATGCGAGAAAAAGCCGGTTGCGGCGGCCGGAGGCGGAATGCAGGCTCTGCCCGTGCAGACCGTATCGGTGGCGCTGGCGCCGGTGGCCCAGAGCAGCGAATTTGTGGCCACCATCAAGTCGCGCCGCTCGGCCACGCTGATGCCGCAGGTGAGCGGAAACCTGACCGAAATCCGGGTCCAGTCCGGCGACCACGTAACGGCGGGCGAGGAGCTGATGGAGATCGATCCGCGGCAGCAAAAGGCGGCGGTCGAGTCGCAGCGGGCCACCGAACGACAGAAGAAAGCCCTCTTCGACTACAACACGGTGGAACTGGAGCGGCAGCGCAAGCTGTTTGAGGCCGGCGTGACCAGCCGCGACGCCTACGACCAGGAGCAGCAGGCCTATGCCAACGCCAAGGCCGACTACGAGTCGGCGGCGGATTCGAGCAAGACGCAGGAAGAGCTGCTGGCCTACTACACCATTCGCGCGCCCTTCGACGGGATTGTGGGCGACATTCCGGTACACGTGGGCGATTACGTCTCCCCGACCGCGTCGCCGGCCAGCGTGCTGACCACGGTGGACGAGAACAAGGGTCTGGAAGCCTACATTTACGTGCCCACCGAGCGCGCCGCCGAGGTGCGCATGGGGCTGGCCGTGGACCTGCTCGACAACAGCGGCAAGCTGCTGGAAAAGACCAGGATCGACTTCGTTTCGCCGCAAGTGGACAGCACCCTGCAGGGGATTCTGGTGAAGGCGCCGGTCAACTCCGGTCCCGAGGTTCTGCGCAACGCGCAACTGGTGGAGGCGCGCATCATCTGGAGCACATCGCCCATGGCGGTGGTTCCGGTGCTGGCGGTGGCGCGCCAGGGCGGGCAGAGCTTCGTGTTCGTGGCCCAGGAGCAGGGCGGGCATTTCTTTGCACGCGAGACTCCGGTCACGCTGGGCGACACGGTGGGCAATACCTATTCCGTCTCCTCCGGGCTCAACGCAGGCCAACGGGTGATCGTCACCGGTACGCAGTTCCTGGTCAACGGCATGCCGGTGATGCCTATGGGCGGCTGAAAAAGCAGCCATCAGCTCCTAGCTTTTAGCTCCTGGTGCGTCGAGCGGCGACTTAGATCCTCTTCGGGAGGGGCTGGAAGCCAGGCGCCAACGGCTAAGAAAGAGGATCCATTTTGTTTGTCGATTTCTTTATTCACCGGCCGGTATTCGCGACGGTTTGCGCGCTGATGATCATTCTCTCCGGCGCGGTGTGCATTCCCACCCTGCCGGTGGCCATGTATCCCACGCTGGCGCCACCGCAGGTGGCTGTGACCAGCGAATACGTGGGCGCCGACGCGGAGACGGTGGAGAAGGCGGTCACCATTCCGCTGGAAGAGTCGATCAACGGCGTGGAGGGCATGCGCTACATCAGCTCCTCGAGCACCAACAGCGGGGCCAGCCAGATCACCACCACCTTCGACACCGGCTACGACCTGGACATCGCGGCCGTGGACGTGCAGAACCGCGTGGCCAGCGCGCAAGGGCGCCTGCCCGGCGAAGTGAACTCCACCGGCATAACCATCACCAAGGCCAACTTCAACTTTGTCTTCGGCGCCGGCTTCTATACGCTCGACGGACGCTATTCGAGCGAGTTCATCTCCAACTACATCGACGTGTATGTGAAGGATGCGCTGAAGCGCGTGCCGGGCGTGGGCGACGTGGTGATTTTCGGCGAACGCAAATACGCCATGCGGGTGTGGCTCGATCCGGTGCGGCTGGCGGCCCGCGGCCTTACCGCGAGCGACGTGGTGAACGCCCTGACCGAGCAGAACGTGGAGATCCCCGCCGGCCAGCTTGGCCAGCCGCCCTCCAGCGAGAACCAGGCGTTTCAAATTCCGGTGCGGGTGGTGGGCCGGCTGACCAGCCCCGAGGAGTTCGACAACCTGATCGTGAAGAACTCCACGAACGGGCTGGTGCTGCTGAAAGACGTAGGCCACGCGGAGGTGGGCGCCGAAGACTACAGCACCTCGCTCAAGTACTCCGGGCACGAAGCAATGGGCGTGGGCGTGGAGCAGCTTTCAAACGCCAACGCGCTGGACGTGGACCGCAGGGCGAAGGCGGCGCTGGAGCAGCTTTCGAAGAGTTTTCCGCCGGGATTGCAATGCGCCATTGCTTTCGATTCCACGACCGCGGTCGGTGACTCCATCCGCGAAGTTCTGGTCACGCTTGCCGAAGCCATCGCCATCGTCATCGCCGTCATTTTTCTGTTCCTGCTGGACTGGCGGGCCACGATTATTCCCGCGGTCACCATTCCGGTTTCGCTGATCGGCACCTTCGCGTTCATCAAGGTCTTCGGGTTCTCAATCAACTCGCTCACCCTGTTCGGCATCACCCTGGCCACCGGGCTGGTGGTCGACGACGCCATCGTGGTGATTGAAAACGTGCAGCGGCACATCGCCATGGAGCACTGCGATCCCACCAAAGCCACCTCGGACGCGATGGGCGAGGTGACCAGCGCGGTCATCGCCACGTCATTGGTGCTGATCGCGGTGTTTGTGCCGGTTTCGTTCTTCCCCGGCACCACCGGCATACTTTACCGGCAGTTCTCGCTGACCATCGCGTTTTCCATCGCCATCTCGGCCTTCAATGCGCTCACGCTTTCGCCGGCGCTCTCGGCGCTGTTTTTGCGTGGCGAAGAGCAGCGCCCCCACCAGTTGGATTTTCTCCACATCCGGCCGGTGTCGCGGACCTTCGCGGCATTCATTCACGGCGCCGACGCGGCCATCGCGTGGCTGGGCCGCACCTACGGCAAGGGCATCCACGCGGCGCTGCGATTGCGCTACCTGCTGCTGCTGATCTTCTTTGCCGGGCTGGGTGCAACGGTGTGGATTTACGGCCGCGTTCCCACCGGTTTCATTCCACAGGAAGATCAGGGCTATCTGATGGTGATCGTGCAGGCGCCGCCCGGGTCGTCGCTGGCCTACACCACTAACCTCGCCGACCGCGCCGGGGCCATCATCGCGCGGGACCCGGATATCGCGGGGGCCTTTTCCATTATGGGCTTCAGCTTTTCCGGCGCCGCGTCGAATTCGGGGCTGATGTTTCTGGCTACCAAGCCTTCCGATCAGCGCCGCGGCAAAGGCCACTCGGCCGCGGACATCGTGGCCCGCCTTTCGCCCAAGCTGCAAATGCTGATGTTCATGCCCAACGGCGGCCTGACGGCGATCTTTCAGCCACCGGCGGTGCAGGGAGTGGGCAGCTTCGGCGGTTTCCAGTTCATGCTCCTGGACCAGGGCAGCAACACGCTCACGGATCTGGACCGCGTGGCGCACCAGATCGTGGGCGCAGGCAATGCGGAGAAAGACCTGACCGGGTTGCTCACCACCTTTTCCGCCAACGATCCGCAGGAGCTGGTGACGATCGATCGCGACAAGGCCAAGGCCATGGGCATTCCCATCTCGCAGGTGTCGACCACGCTCAACGTGTTCATGGGGTCGGAGTACGTGAACGACTTCGACTACAACAACCGCACCTATCGCGTGTTTGTGCAGGCCGATCAGCCTTTCCGCATGAAGGCCAATGACCTGCACAGCTATTATGTGCGCTCCGACTCGGGGCAGATGGTGCCGCTGGATAACATCGTTTCAGTGGCCGAGAGCGCCGGGCCCCCGGTGATCAACCACTACGATCTGTTCCGCTCCGTGGAGATCGACGGATCGCCCGCGCCCGGCTACAGCTCAGGGCAGGGATTGGCGGCTATGCAGAACCTGGCCCAGAAAATGATGATGCCCGGCATGACCTACGAATGGACCGGCCTGACGCTCGACGAGATCGAGTCCAGCGGCAAGGCCATGATCATCTTCGGTCTCGGCATTCTGGTGGTGTATCTCACGCTCTCGGCGCAGTACGAAAGCTTCGCGCTGCCGTTCATCATTCTGCTCGCCGTGCCTATGGCGGTTCTGGGCGCGCTCGGCCTGGTCTGGCTGCGCGGCTATTCGAACGACGTTTATTGCCAGATCGGACTGGTGATGCTGATCGGCCTTTCGGCCAAGAACTCGATTCTGATTGTCGAGTTCGCGGAGCAGTTGCGGCGCAAGGGCCGCTCCATCGCGGAAGCCGCGATTGAAGCCGCGGAGCTGCGCCTGCGGCCCATTCTCATGACCTCGTTCGCGTTCATTCTGGGCGTGCTGCCGCTGGTCTTCGCCACCGGCGCGGGCGCGCTGGGACGCCGCTCGGTGGGCACAACGATTGTGGGCGGCATGTTGCTTTCAACCATCCTCAACCTGGTGTTTATCCCGGTGCTCTATGTCATTCTGAGCACGCTGCTCAAGCAGTTTGGCGGGAAGAGGAAGGTTCCGGAGGGTTGCTGAAGATCGGCGGGCACGCTCACCGCGGGTCGCGGTGCGCAACCACGTAATCCTTGATCCGGTTGTAGACCTCGCTGTTCAATACACCGCGATCGAGCAAGTCCGCCTTGGTGCGGTACGGCCTGAAGCGGACGATGCGCGCAGCCCAGGTGCGCGTCATTCCGGGAATATTCATCAACTCATCGAAGCCGGCGTGGTTGATGTCGATGCGCTCCTCGGGCGGCGGAACGGCGCGGGCGTGAGCCTGGCCGGGCGGCGTCGCGGGCGCGCTCTGCGCCACTCCCGCCCATGGCGCGCAGAGCGCCACAGCCGCCAGCATCGCTTTCCATCGCGCGCGCACCGCTCTATTTTCCGCTTGCCCGCAGTCGGTCTGCAACAAAAGAATTGACAGCGCAGGCTGCTTTCCCTTAGCTTGGAAACAGATGCAGAGCCTCCGCCAGCACGGCCATCACCACCATCATGGAACCTCCATGCCGGCGGACTGCGATGGCCTGACGTAAGCGGCCAGAGAGACTGGAAAGAAACACAGGAGCCCGCCGGCGCTGAGCGCCAGCGGGTTTTTTCGTGCCATAAAACTCAACCGAAATCAGGAAAGAGATGAGCGACGACAGGGAAACAATCGACTTTGACAAGATGGACGGACTGGCGCCCGGCATCGTGCAGGATGCGCGCAGCGGCGAGGTGCTGATGCTGGGATTCCTGAATGCGGCCAGCTACGCCAAGACGCTGGAGAGCGGATTTGTGACCTTCTGGAGCCGCACCCGCCAGAAGCTGTGGATGAAGGGCGAGACCAGCGGCAACCGGCTGCGCGTGGTTTCCGCATCGACCGACTGCGACCGCGATACGCTGCTGTTCCGCGTGGAAGTGGAGGGCGACGGGCTGGTTTGCCACGAGGGCACGGTGAGCTGCTTCACCCGCCCTCTGGCGTCGGCCGCGGAGAAGATCGGCGCGCAGAATGCGGAGGCCGCCCATGGCTGACAAACTTCGCTTCGGCATTCCCAAGGGCAGTTTGCAGGATGCAACCATCGCCCTGTTCAAGCGGGCGGGCTGGAATATCTATGCCGACGGGCGCTCCTACTTTCCGTCGATCGACGACGCCGAAATCGAGTGCATGCTGATTCGCGCCCAGGAGATGGCCCGGTATGTGGATCACGGCGTGCTGGACGCGGGGCTCACCGGAATCGACTGGGTGGTGGAGAGCGGGCTGGATGTTCCCAGCGTGACGACTCTCACGTACGCGAAGCAGAGCCGCCGCAAGGTACGCTGGGTGCTGGCCGTTCCCGAGTCGAGCGGCTACGAAAGGGCCGAGGATCTGGAAGGCAGGATCATCGCCACCGAGCTGATCGAAGTCACGAAGCGCTACTTCGCCGCGAAGGGCGTCAACGTGAAGGTGGAGTTCAGCTGGGGCGCGACGGAAGTGAAGCCGCCGATGCTGGCCGACGCAATCGTGGAAGTGACCGAGACCGGCAGCTCGCTGAAGGCCAACCATCTGAAGATCATCGACACGGTGATGGAGAGCGAGACGCATCTGATCGCCGGCAAAGCCGCGCTGGCCGATGCGTGGAAGCGGCAGAAGATCGATCAGGTGGCGCTGATGCTGCGCGGGGCCATCGATGCGCAGGCGCAGGTTGGACTGATGCTGAACGTGAAACGGGCGAACCTGGATGCGGTGCTGGCGGTTCTGCCGGCGCTGAACTCGCCCACGGTTTCGCAGTTGAGCGACCCGGAATGGGTGGCGGTGAACACCATTCTCGAAGAGCGCGTGGCCCGCGACGTGATTCCGCGCCTGAAAGCCGCGCAGGCCGCGGGCATTGTGGAATACCCGCTCAACAAGGTGGTGCTGTGAACGGAGACGGGCAATGAAGCTGATCCGCACCGGGGGACGAGGCGCGCAGGCCGCGGCGATGACCATCGCCGCGCTGGAACGGCGCGGCAGCGCGGCGCTCGATGCGGTGCTGCCGGCGGTGCGGCGCATCATGGCCGAGGTGCGCAAGCGCGGAGGCCCCGCGCTACTCAGCTATGCGGCGCGCTTCGACGGGCTGGCCGGCGCGGACGCGCTGCTGGTGACAAAAGACGAGATGGCAGCGGCGTGGAATGCGCTCGATGGCGCGTTGCGCGACGCTCTTCGAACGGCCGCGGAACGGATTCGCGGCTTTGCCGAGCGCCAGCTTCCGGCCTCGTGGAGCGATTTTTCCGCGGAAGGAGTTACGACCGGGCAACTGGTGCGGCCGCTGGGCTCGGTAGGATGCTACGTTCCCAGCGGCCGTCATCCCTTGCCGTCAACGTTGCTGATGACCGTGATTCCCGCGCAGGCCGCGGGCGTGGCGCGGATCGTGGCCGTCTCACCCAAACCCGCTGCGGAAACGCTGGCCGCCGCGCACTTGCTGGGCCTCACCGAGTTCTACCGCGTGGGCGGCGCGCACGCGATTGCCGCACTGGCTTACGGAACTGAAAAGATCGGGCGCGTGGAAAAGATCGTGGGCCCCGGCAATCTCTACGTGACCGCGGCCAAGCGCCTGGTGGCCTTCGACTGCGCCATCGACATGCTGGCCGGGCCTACGGAGATTGTGGTGACCAGCGAATGCGGCAACGCGCGCGAGATTGCCGGCGACCTGGTTGCGCAAGCAGAACACGATCCCGATGCGCTGGCCATCTTCGT
The DNA here is from genome assembly GCA_963770555.1 of uncultured Acidobacteriaceae bacterium. GTDB lineage: Bacteria > Acidobacteriota > Terriglobia > Terriglobales > Acidobacteriaceae > Telmatobacter. The sequence continues at coordinate 807,021 of CAVYQC010000003.1, read as the reverse complement.
CACTACGCGCGAGGAGCTGGCCAAAGAAGTGGTGGCCGAAGCTGGGCAGAGCAGCCGTGCCAATCCGGTGGCGCGGCAGGCTCTGGATCGCAACGGGGTGGCGATTGTCGCGGCCAGTCTCGATGAAGCGCGCGCGATCACCAATCGCCTGGCGCCTGAACATCTGACGGTGGACTCGGCCGCCGACCTGGCCTGGGTGAACAATGCGGGCTCTGTGTTTGTGGGCCGGTGGTCCGCGCAGCCGCTGGGCGACTACCTCTCCGGCCCCAATCACACGCTGCCCACCGGCGGCATGGCGCGCGTGCGCGGCGGCTTGAGCGTGAACGATTTCATCAAGCTGGTCACCGTGCAGCAATACACCGAGGAAGGCGTGCGCGCTCTCGGTCCCAAAGCCGCTCTGCTGGCCGAGGCCGAAGGCCTGAGGGGCCACGCGGAGGCGATTCGCATGCGCTTGACCACCGCGGCGTGGCCGCAGCTTGCGCCGCAGAAAGAAAATCGCAAGCGCACGCAAAGGAGGTCCCGTGCCTGAGGGCGTTTCCACACTTGTTCCAACCCCGCGTGCTCGCGTACAAGCCATGAAGGAGTATCATCCGCCGCTGGGCGGCCGCGATGCACTGCGGCTGGACTTCAACGAGAACACGCTGGCCTGCTCGCCCAGGGTGCGCGAAGTGCTGGGGAGAATCTCTGCCGGCGCGCTCACGCGCTATCCCGAGCGCGAGCCCGCGGAAGCCATTGTGGCGGACTATCTCTGCCTGGTCGCGGATATGGTTGCGCTGACCAACGGCGTGGACGAAGCCATTCACGTGCTCTTCGACGCTTTTCTCGAAGACGGTGACGAGCTTTTGCTGCCCGTGCCCACTTACACCATGTACGAGGTCTACGCCTCGGCCACCGATGCGCGCGCCGTTACGGTGCAGGCCGCGGACGATCTGGAATTTCCTTTCGAGCGGCTGCTGGCCGCCATCACGCCGCGGACCAAGATCATTGCCATCGCCAATCCCAACAGTCCTTCGGGTTCGGTGGCCACACGCGCGCAGCTGACTCAAATTGCACGGAGCGCTCCGCATGCAGTCGTTTTCGTCGATGAAGCCTACTTTCACTTTCACGGCGAAACGATCATCGATCTCATCGGCGCCTTACCCAATCTCGCCGTCGCGCGCACTTTCTCGAAAGCCTACGGGCTTGCCGGACTGCGCCTCGGAGTGCTTGCCGGCGCGGCGGAGCTGATGCGCTGGGTGCGCCGCGTGCTCTCGCCTTACAGCGTGAACTCGGTGGCGCTCGCCTGTTTGCCGCCGGCGCTCGAAGACGCTTCTTACGTCGATTGGTACGTGAGCGAAGTACTGTTCGCGCGCGGGGAATTCGAAGCTGCGCTCGACCGGGCAGAGGTGCGGCGCTGGCCCAGCCGCGCCAATTTCATCCTGGTGGAAATCGGCGCGCAGCACGCGCAGTTTGTGCGGCTGATGCGCGATGCGGGCGTGCTGGTGCGCGACCGATCCAGTGATCCGGGATGTGACGGCCGGGTGCGCATCACCATTGGAACGCGCGATCAGATGCGGCACGCAACGGCGGCGCTCAACGGAACGATGGCCGCGCTGCGGGCGGGAAGCGAGGGGCGATGACTACCAAGAAAGCGGCCGCTGCCGCAAAGCCGCGCTCCGGCGTGGTGGAGCGCAATACAGCCGAGACGCGCATCTTCATCCATCTGACGATCGAGGGCCAGGGCCGCTACAAGGTTTCCACGGGCATCCGCTTCTTCGATCACATGCTGGAGCTGTTCACGCGCCACGGGGCCTTCGATCTGGAATTAAAATGCGACGGCGACCTCGATGTCGACCAGCACCACACGGTGGAAGACGTGGGGATTGCGCTGGGTGAAGCGTTTGACCGCGCGCTGGGCGACAAACGCGGAATTCTGCGCGCGGGCTATTTTCTGATGCCGATGGACGAGACGCTGGCGATTGCGGCTGTGGATTTGAGCGGGCGCGCGGCGTTCGTGGTTGTGACGAAGGTGAGGACGCGCCTCGTGGGCGATTTGCAAAGCGAGCTGGTGACGGATTTCTTTGAGGGATTCGTGCGCGGGGCGCGGGCCAATGTACACGTGAAGACCATGTATGGGCGCTCGAATCATCACAAGATCGAAGCCATCTTCAAGGCGTTTGCGCGGGCGCTGCGCGTGGCCTGCTCGCGCGACAAGCAACTGGGTGAGATGCTGCCGTCGACGAAGGGACTGTTATGAGGACAAGCAGTTGGCGCCGACACGCTGGATCTGTCGGCAAGATTTTGTTCGTCGCCAACTTATTGGTTTATTTCTGCAGGCTCCTCATGCGCAGGTCCTTTTATGAAGGCCATTATTCCATCATGGTGGTTTGTGCGGAAATCGGATTTATCGTCAGCATTGCCGCGCTTGTGCTTGCGCTGGCCGGCCTGCGAAAGACGTGGAAAGCGGCGGTCGCCGTTGGATCGGTCGTCACAGCCTATTTGTGGTTCAGCGATATTGCGTGGTGGGTGATGGTGAAATGATCACGGTCATCGACTACAAAGCAGGCAATCTCACGTCGGTGCTCAAGGCGCTGCGGCATCTGGGCGCGGAGACGCAAGTCACCGACGGCGATCTGTCTCTGGTCGAATCGGCGGAACGGATTGTGCTGCCGGGCGTGGGGCATTTTGCGGCGACGCGCCGACTGGACGAGACCTGGCTTACAGAGGCGATTCGCGCGGCCATTGGGCGCGGCGTTCCTTTTCTGGGCATTTGCGTGGGGATGCAGTGGCTCTATGCGGGCTCGAACGAAGCGCCGGAGCAGCCGGGGCTGGGATATTTTTCGGAGATGTGCGCGCGTTTTCCGGAAGGCGCGGAAAAGGTGCCGCACGTGGGATGGAATTCGCTTGAAGTGAAGAATGGCTCGCGGCTGTTGAAGGGTGTCGAGCCTGGCGAGTTTGTGTATTTCACACATTCCTACAAGGGACCGGTGACGGCGGATACCGCGGCGGTCACGCAGTATATTGAACCATTCGCGGCGGCTGTCGAGCGCGCGAACGTGATGGGCGTGCAATTCCATCCGGAAAAATCGGGCGAGACGGGGCTGAAGATTTTGGGGAATTTTCTGGAGATGGGGCGATGAAGATTGAATACGAACTTACACTGGCTGACTTCAAGGCTGCTCGCGCACTTCATCGACGCCAGAAGTTTAGCCGCCGATTGATTCCATGGGCAGGCCCAATTCTCCTTGTTATTTCAGTCATTGGCTTCGTTGTGGGCAGCGTGATTCACAACATGCAACTCGCTTCGCAATCCTTTGCCCTCGCTGTTGGAGCGCTAGTTTTTACCATCGGAATTCCAGTTTCAAATGCTTTGGGCGTTCGCCGAAGCTACAGCCAGCTCTTCCATGCAGGCAAAAGCGATCGGCGAAGTGTTCTAGAAATCAATGATGAATTTATCTCCCGTCGGCTCACAGGAATGAGCGAACTGAAAGTCCTTTGGAGTGGCGTCTACGACGTGATTCAAGATAAAAAGATCGCATTGATTTACACGAATAAGGATTGTTTTCTCATTATTCCCATGCGAGCCAGAACACCCGACGAGCACAATGAACTCACTTCTCTGGTTGCTCGGCATTTGCAGGAAAGAGGGTAGCTCATGCTGACCAAGCGCATCATCGCCTGCCTCGACGTACACGCGGGGCGCGTGGTGAAGGGCGTGCAGTTTGTCGACTTGATCGACGCGGGTGATCCGGCGACGCAGGCGACGCGGCATGCGCGCGAAGGCGCGGACGAGATTGTGCTGCTCGATATTACGGCGACGCACGAAGGGCGGCAGACGCTGCTGGACACGGTGCGGCGCACTGCGCGCGAGCTCTTCGTGCCTTTCTGCGTGGGCGGCGGCATCCGCACGGCGCGCGACGCCGAACAGGTATTCGAGGCCGGTGCGGACAAGGTGAGCGTGAACTCCGCGGCGCTGGCCGACCCGTCGCTGATCAGCGCCATCGGGCGCAGCTTTGGCGCGCAGGCGGTGGTTGTCGCCATCGACGCGCGGCGCGATCCCGCAGCCGCCGATGCGGTGCGCGACGCGCAAGTGTTTGTGCAGGGCGGGCGCAAGCCGACTGGCCGCCGCGTGGTGGAGTGGGCGCGCGAGGCCGAGCAGCGCGGCGCGGGCGAAATTCTGCTCACCTCGATGGACTCCGATGGAACGCGCGCGGGCTTCGATTGCGAGTTGACCGCCGCGGTGAGCGAGGCGGTGAGCATTCCGGTGATTGCCTCGGGCGGGGCGGGGACGGTGGCGCATTTTGCCGATGTGTTCGCGCGCGGCAAAGCCGATGCGGCGCTCGCGGCCAGCATTTTTCACTTCGGCGTCAAGAGCGCGCGCTCGCTTAAAGAAGAGCTGGCGCAGGCGGGCGTTCCGGTGAGGCTGCCATGCTGATTCCATCGATCGATCTGCTGGGTGGGCGCATTGTCCAGCTTGTGCAGGGCGAGAAGCTTCGACTCGCATTCGACGATTTCGAATACTGGATTGAAAAATTCGCGCGCTTCCCGCTGGTGCAGCTCATCGACCTGGACGCCGCGATGCGCCAGGGCGAGAACTCGGCGCTGGTTGGGCAGATTGCGAAGCGGCTGCCCTGCCAGGCCGGCGGCGGCATTCATTCGATTGAGCGCGCGCGCCGGGTGCTGGACGCAGGCGCCAGGCGCGTCATCATCGGCTCGGCGCTGTTCTCCGCCGAAGGCGCGGTGAACACGGGCTTTGCGGCGGAGCTCGCAGCAGCGATCGGCGCGGAGCGGGTGGTGGCCGGCATCGATACCAGGAACGGGCGCATCGCCGTGAAGGGATGGAAGGCGCAGGTGGAGCTTACGCCGGACGAGGCCATTCCGCAGCTTGAAGCCCACGTTGCCGCGTTTCTTTATACGCACGTGGATGGCGAGGGGCTGATGCAGGGTTTTCCCCTGGAAACGGCCGCGCGCCTGCGCGCGCTCACCGCACGGCAGCTCATCGTCGCGGGCGGCATTCGCAGCCAACAGGAAGTGGACGCGCTCGACGCGCTGGGCGCGGATGCGGTGGTGGGCATGGCGGTGTATACGGAGTTGCTGGCGGTGTGAGGCGGGGATAGCCGGCTTTTGCGGTGGGTTGGGAGAGGTGGGTTGGGGTTCGTGCGATCCCACCCTTGCGACAAAAACAAGAACGTCGCAAGAATGGGGCACCCGCTGGTGGTTTGATGCGCGGATCCCACCCGTTTCGCAACGTGCGCGAAAAGGATGGCGTACGGCGAGGCTTCGAGACTTATTGTTCGCGGGATTCGCCCACGGCGCGGCTGGTTTCTACGCGCGAGGCCCTGAGCAGGCGCGCGATTTGCTTGAGATGAAGCTGCACCGCATAGGCGCGCAGGATCTCGGCCTGCGAGAAGCCGATGCCGGTGTGCCGCACCGCATCCATGCGCGCTTCAAGGTCGGCAATGTCCTGCTCCAGGCTGATGCCCTGCGGCGGAACATCGAACTTCCACTTGTGAATGCAGCCGGCCACGTGATGGAAGCCGGCGCGCACATCGGCGGCCAGGCGCCCCAGTGCCGGCTCAAGCTGCTGGGCATAGGCGTCCTGGTGACTGTCTTTGACGGAGAGATCGAGGGCCAGCAGGGTGTCAAAAAGGGAGCGTCCGAATTGCGAGAGCATGCTGAGCCCCTCGCGCCAACCCGCTCCGCCGGAAGGCTCGTTGCGCGCGGCTTCAAGAAGCTGATTGTTGGCGCGCAGCGTGGCCTGCACGTCGGCGCGCAACGCCGGCAGATTTTCAGCGGGCGCGCCGCGAAAGCCCTCCAGAATGCCTTCGAAGAACGCGCCCAGGAGCAGGAACTCCTGCGCCAGGCCGTCGCGCAGCCGCAGGCGTGCGCGGTCGGGGAGCACGAATGTGGTGACGGCGAGCGCCACCACGATGCCCAGGATTACCTCGCTGACGCGATCCAAGGCCAGCCCCCAGCGCGAGCCTTCGCGGTGCACCAGCATGATGATGGTGATGGTGACAGAGGCCAGCCGCGAGCTGTTGCGCAGGCCGAGCAGGCCGCAGGCGACGATGGCCACGAGCAGAGCGAGGATGTAGCTCAAGAGGGGTGGACCGAAGAGCGAAAAAGAAAAGCCGAGCAGCGCGCCGATGAGCGTGCCCAGCAGCCGGTCGCGCGAGGCAGTAACGGTGGCGCCCACATTCGACTGCAAGACGATGATGGCGCTGATCGAGCCCCAGTAACCGTCGTGCAAGCCGAAGCGCAGCGCCAGCCACCAGCACAGAGCGGCCGCCAGCGCCGTCTTGGCGGCGTGGATCAACAGCCGCCGGCGCTCCCAGTTCAAGAGCCCTTCGTCTGTCTTCGCTCCCACGCCGAGCTTGATGGCCAGCTGCTGGTGCGACCAGGTCTTGTTGGGTTTGAGCCGCATGAATACGATCCGCCTCGGTGGTGTGATTGGAGTTGGTGCTATCCCAGGTCCCAAACCACCCCCGCGACGAAGACCTGTCGCCGGGGACCCCGGTATCGGGACCTGGGGCACCCAAGGTCTGAGGTATCCCAGGTCAGGCGCGATGAAGCTGCGCCGAACCTGGGGCACCCAAGGTTTGTGCCATGTTCGAAGGCCGAAGAGCCAGTTTCACGTTTCCGCGCCGGGTGCGTCAATACGGCTCGAAATGCGCTGGGGTAACATACGATCAGGCGACCCATGGCGGCGGGGCCGCATTTTCCATGTTGCGAGTCGGATATCCTTCCACATTGGCGGCGGAGCTGTTGCTCGATTTTCCGGCGGAAGTCGAGCTGATTCCCATTTCAGACCAACTGGATCACGATGTGGAGATCGAAGTGTGGATTCCCGATCCCTACGCGACGCGCGCGCTGCGGGCGTGGCCGCGGCTGCGCGGGGTGCGGCTGGTGCTTTCGCTGCTGGCCGGCACGGAGTGGATTCCCGAGGCGGTGGGCGAGCACGTGACCATCTGCAATGCGCACGGCGCGCACAACGCGGCCACGGCGGAGTGGGCGATTGCCGCGATCCTGGCCATGCTGAAGTACTTTCCGCTGTATCTCGATATTCAGCGCTGCGGGGTGTGGAAGCGGCGCTTCGAAGCCAGCGCGCACTACGCGGCGATCAGCGGCGACACGCGGCCGATCTATCCGCCGGTGATGCTCGAGGAGCTGACCGGCAAGCGGGTGCTGCTGGTAGGCTACGGCGCCATCGGCAAGGAGATCGAGCGGGTGCTGGAGCCGTTTCACGTGGAGATGGTGCGCGTAGCGCGCACGGCGCGCAGCGAGCCGAAGGTGCATGCGGTGAGCGAACTGGACAGCCTGTTGCCGCGCGCGGAGATCGTGGTGCTGATTTTGCCTTCCACCGCCGAGAGCCACTGGCTGATCGATCGGCCGCAGCTTGCGCTGATGCCGCAGGGCGCGCTGCTGGTGAACGCCGCGCGCGGGCCGGTGGTGAATACGGACGCTCTGGTGGAAGCTCTGCGCGCGGGCAGACTCCGCGCCGCACTCGATGTGACCGATCCCGAGCCGCTGCCCGAAGGGCATCCGTTGTGGAGCTGCCCCAATTTGCTGCTCACGCCGCACGTAGGCGCTTCGAGCCCGGGATTCGCGCCCCACGCACTGCGGGTGGCGGCCGACGAGCTGCGGCGTTACATGAACGGCGAACCGCTGCAGAATGTGGTGCAGGCGGCGGCTTAGAGCTTCGACAATGCATTCAATGTTCTGAGATTGAGGATCGTGCTATCCCTGGTCCCAAAAACGGGACCAGGGGCACCCTGAGCTCGCGGAAGAACAAGAGCTGGTGGAAGAATAAGCTGCGGTGCTCCTAAGTGGCTGCGGCGCGGCGCCAGTCGCGCAGGCCGAGCACGGCGAGCGCGACCAGCCCCGCATAGAGCACCGCGGTGGCCTGCAGATCTTTATAGAGATACTCGCCGATGTAGATTGCGTCGACCGCGATCCACAGCCACCAATTGGCGATGTGTTTGCGCGCCTGCCACCAGCTCGCCACCAGGCTGTAGCTGGTGAGCGCGGCGTCGAGATGCGGCAGCGCCGCGCCCACACGCACCATCAACCAGCCCAGCAGGGCCGCGCCCACTGCGCCTGCGGCCAGACCGGCGATCCATCCGCGCAGGCTGAGCGGCTCGACCCGCACTTCACCCTCCTGGCGGATGCCGCGCCACCAGTGCCACCAGCCATAGAGCGTGAAGGCCACAAAGAAAATCTGCAGCAGCGCATCGGAGAAGAGGCGGGCGCGGTAAAAAACCACGAGGTAAAGAAAGTCGGCGAGCAGGGTGACCGGCCAGCAGATGAGCAGGCGCCGGGTGGTGAGCCAGATGCCGAGCACCGTGGCCGCCATGCCTGCGATCTCGAGGCCGTGCGCGGCGAGGTAGGTCGATAAGGTGGTCCAGGTCATGGCGAAGCCTTTGCGCGCGCATCGGCCCAGCCGTCGATGGCGTCGAGCAGCTTGCGGCCGGCGGGGCCACGGAACCAGCGCGCATGGCCCACGAGCCAGCCGTCGTAGGCCATGGGGGCCCGGTCCTCCGCTCTCAGGACGCCCAGAAAATAATCCGACTCAGAGAGCGCGAACTCGGCGTGGCAGAGCGCGGTGATGGGCGCGAGCGCCGCGGCTTCGGCCTCCTCGAGCGGGCGCACCGATTCGTATCCGTCGAGCAAGGCATGGAGATGATCGAAATGCACGGGCACGTCTTCGGGATTAGCGGGGAGACGCGCGGGGGGGCGCGCGGGCCGCTCGACGAGCGAAATCCACTCCACGACGTTGCGCTCGATGGCGTGCGCGATGTCGTGGACAGCGTTGGTCCGATCGGCGAGCCCGAAGTCGATGATGGCCGTGGCGTGCGCGTCTTCGCCGGCATCGCTCCAGAGAAGATTCGACGCGTGCAGATCGTTGTGCGTCCAGAGCGGTGCGAGCGCCGGCAGCAAGGGCGCAAGGCGGGCGTGGAATGGGGCGAGCAAATCAAGCGCCTGGGCGGCGCACGCGAGAACGGCCTGGTGGGCGGCAAGCGCCGGCCGCGCGGACAAGTAGCGCTCCATCTCCGCGGCCGGGTCAGCGGCGGCAAAGATCGTGAATCCGGCTACGAGGGGGCGAACCTTGCGGCGCGGCGCGTCGAATCCCTGCGCGAACCGATGCAGTTGCGCCAGCGAGCGGCCGGCCGCACAGGCATGGCGCGCGCAGCGGAAAGGGGTCCAGGAGAGCGCGTCTCGATAGAGGTCGACGCCTGCTGCCGCTTCGTGGACTTCGTAGGTCCACTCGCCGTCTTCGATGGCGGTGTGGCCGGATGCGGAGGCGAAGACGCGCGGCACCGGCGCGCCGCGGGCCAACAGATGGGCAAGAAAGCGGTGCTCTTCGAGCAACCCCTCGCGGTTGCGCACGCGGCGATGATGGCGCTTGACGAAGACCGGGCCGCGTGACGTCTGGACCATGCCAGCCGCAGAAAACGGCCGCGGGCTGACGGAGAGAATTCCGATGGGCTGGCCGGCGGAGGGAAATTCGCGGAGAAGCGTGCGCAATTCGGGGAGGGTGAGCGGCGTCCAGTCGGGTTCGACCAAGGTGCCGTCCATGCCGTGGGCTTTGGCGGTTGCGCTCATTGTTTCCTCGGGCATCTCTCTCGGTTCCCCGACGTGCGGTTGCGCGTTTTGCGATTCGGGTTCGTGCTATCCCAGGTCTCAAAATCGAGACCTGGGGCACCGAGCTTTGTACAAGATCAGACGCTAGAAGACGTAATGGGCTGAGAGGCGCACGGTGGTGGGTGCGCCCAGGTGAATGAAGGTGTCGCCGTAGTTGGCGCCGGTGTCTTTCCAATAGCGCTTGTCGGTGATGTTGTCGGCGTAAATTCGCAGCGTCATGCGTCCCTGCTCGCCGCCTGGGGTGTAGCGCGCGCCCAGGTTGAAGAGGTTGTAGCCGCCCACGCGCACTGCATCGTCGCGCGTGGCCTGCTTGCTGCCGGTGTAGCCCCAGCCGGGCATCAGGTGCAGGCCGCGCGCGTGCGGCAGGGCGAGGTCGGCAAACAAGGCGGTGCGCAGATGGGGCACGTTGATGACCTGTTTGTCGTCGAACGAAGGCGTGCCGGTGTCGTTCGAGATGGCGCGGATGGCGGCTACGGAGGCGGTGAGCGAGAGCCAGTTTGCGGCCTTGCCCTGGGCGTTCAGCTCGAGGCCGTCGTGGGTCTCGCGGCCCTCCGATTCAAAGCACTGGTCGACGGGCCCAATAAACTCGTTTGGTGTACAAAAGCTGTCGGGAGCTTCAATTGCCTTCGGGTAGAAGAACGGGGCGCGCATGCGATAGAACGCCGCGGTAAGCAGAATGTGCCGGCCGGGCTCGTACTTTGCGCCCGCTTCAGCCTGGCGCGTGAAAAAAGGCGCGAGAAACTGGCTGCCGTTATCGGCCCAGAACGGCCCTTGCGGCCCGAGCGAGAGCAGTACGCTGTAGTTAGCATAGAGCGTCAAGTTATTCGCTGGGCTATAAGTGGCCGCATAAGTCGGCAGCCATACAGGCTTGTCGGTTAGCTGAGGCAAAGCCGTGTTGTCGGTAGCGTAGGCAGAATAGTTATGATCGTGCAGTGAATCGTACCTTCCGCCGGCGATGAGTTGAATCCGGCCCGGAAGATGAACGCGATCCTGGACGATGGCGGCGGCCTGATGGCTATCTTCCCACAGGGTGCGCGGACCAGCTTGCAAGCGCACGCCGCCGGCGTCGGTCGCGCCCGCGAAAGGAGTTATGGGAGAATAGACGTTCTCCGAGCCGATGAAGTTATACACTGCGCCATCCACAACCCAGTCGGGCGCAACCGAGGGAGGTTGCCCCGGCTGCTGCACGCTGCGCAGAAACAATGCGCCGCCCGCGGCGAGGTCCTGCGCAAGAGCTCCGGTGCGCACGTGGCCCAGCACCATGGCTTCGGCTTCTGCGTCGATGCGCAGCTCGCCGGGGTCGCGGTAATCGTAGATGTCGTAGGTTCCGTCGGGAGCGAAGAACCAGGGATAGGGAGCGGAGCCGGTGTTGCACTCCGCTTCGTAGTAGCAGCCGTAGGCGTAGACCACGTTGTCGTCGATGAGCGAATGGCTGAAGCTGCCCGCGGCGAAGGCCGACCAGGAGGACGACAGGTTGGAGTCAAGCCGCACGCCGGTGTTGTAGGTGTCAAAAATATTCGGCTTCTCCCACGGCTGCTGGCCGAGCATGGTGGAGGGGTAAATCCGGCTCATCGCAGGCGGCGCGGCGCCGCCCAGCAACTGATAGCCGCACACCGAGCGCTCGCGCTTGTGCTGGTACTCGAAGTCGCCTTTGAGCGTGGCTTTGGGCGAGATCTTCCAGTCGGCCGCGCCCGCGCCCACGGCGCGCCAGCCGTCGGCGCCGTTGACGTAGCTTTGGATTTTCTCTCCGGCCAGGTTCAAGCGCGCGCCCACCCGGCTTTGGCTCAAGAAGAATCGCCCCAGATCGACGGCCGTGAACGCGCTGCCGCGTTGATCGGTAGCCGCGTCGAGGGCCCGAATCGACGCCGGCCGCTTGGTGACGTAGTCGATCAGACCGCCGGCCGAAGCCACGCCGCTCTCCACGCCGGCAATGCCTTTGAGAAACTCGACGCGCTCCTTGTTTTCGAGCGGCACATCCTGCTCGCCGGCGATGGTCATGCCGTTGATTTCGAGCCCGGTGGCCAGATCGATGGGAAAGCCGCGAATCTCGTAGTCGCCGTAGTAGCCCACCGGAGCGTAGTCTTCGCCGATGGAGGCATCGTTCTTGACCACGTCGGAGAGAAGGCGCGCAACCTGGTCGTTCAACGCGTCGCGGGTGACGACGGTGGCCGAGAACGGCGTCTCCTTGAGCGGCGCGCCGTCGAGAGTGCCCACGGTGACGGCCTGGGGAAGATAGTCGCCGTTGATTTCGGCGTGAACCACGACGGTGGTGGATACTGGAGCCGGCTTCTGTTGCGCCGCATCCGGCTTCTGCGCGGGGTGCGCGGCGGGGTTTTGCGCGGATGGGGCTGACGGGGCGCCCTGCGCGCACACTACGGGGACAAGGGCAAGGCAGACGGCGAGCACGGGAGCCGGCGCGAAAGATTTTCGTACGGGAACGGTAAAGATGGGCCGGGCTGGCTGCATAGACTCCCCTTGCTTCGTGCGAACTGAAACAAAGGAGCTTGAGCTCAACTGGAAGAGATTTGGCCGCTCGGCTTCGAAAACTTCCCACGCCGGTATTATCCGGATCGGGTTCGAGGGTATTTCTCAGCCCCGCACCTGCGGAGCACCCCTGTTTCAATGAATTAGATTGAAACACTTCCCGAGGAAATTTTCAATTCGGGCGGTGCAAACCCAGCCGGTCGCGCCTGGAGCGCACGGTGCAATGCGCGCCGCGGGCCGGCCGCACCCATTGCGCTTGACCCCTTGGCGCGTACAACGCGTACACTGGCGCCAACGTCAGCGGCCCTCCGCCCAAACCGCTCCGGCTCTTTAAGGTCGCGGTCAACCACACGGGAGTTGAGGTTTGGCTGGCCCGATGAGGGGCTTGCTGCGACAGGCGATTCTTTTTGGAAGCGGAGCGAAAATGGGAATCCTCGATCTCTTCAGCTTGAATGGCAAAAACGCGCTGGTCACCGGATCGGGCCAGGGGCTCGGATCCGGAATGGCCATCGCTTTCGCACAGGCAGGCGCGAACGTAACGCTGCACAACTACGACAAGGTGCTGGACCCGGTGATTGCGGAAGTGGACAAGACGGGAGTGCGGTACATTGTCCGCTCCGGCGACGTGCGCGACAAAGCCGTGTGCCGGATGCTGGTGGACGACACGGTCTCGGCCTTCGGATCGATCGACATTCTGGCGAACAACGCGGGCACCATCCGCCGCGCTCCCGCGGCCGAGCACTCGGAGGAGTTCTGGAACACGGTCATCGACACCAACCTGAACGCGGTGTGGTTTCTCAGCCAGTATGCGGGCCGCAGGATGATTGCCCAGGGACGCGGCAAGATCATCAACACGGCCTCGATGATGTCGTTCCAGGGCGGCATCCTGATTCCGGGTTACGTGGCGTCCAAGGGCGCGGTGGCGCAGCTCACCAAGGCGCTGGCCAACGAGTGGGCTCCGCTGGGCATCAACGTGAATGCCATCGCGCCCGGCTACATGGCTACCGAGAACACGGCCGCCCTGCGCGCCGATGCGGAGCGCGCGGCGGCGATCCTGGGCAGAATTCCGGCAGGCCGCTGGGGCGAGCCGTCGGACCTGGCCGGCGCGGCGGTGTTTCTGGCCTCCGACGCCAGCAACTACGTGCAGGGCCACGTGCTGGCGGTCGATGGAGGATGGTTGTGCCGGTAAGACGGATTGGAACGCCCGCTCCTGTCGATCTTTTCGGCGCGCACCGCGATCACATCTCCGGCGCCGTCTCCTCTTCCGCCAACTGCGCGCGCAGCGACTCGGAGGTGAGCTCGTCGGCTTTGCGCAGTCCGGGAAAGATGACCATCCACAATCCCGACACCACCAGCGCGCCGACGCCGCCGATGACCGTGGCCCGCACCGCGCCCCACCACTGCGCGGTGAGCCCGCTCTCAAACTCGCCCAGTTCGTTGGATGCGCCGATAAACAGCGAGTTCACCGCGCTCACCCGGCCGCGCATCTGCTGGGGCGTGGCGAGCTGGAGGATGGAGCCGCGGATGATGACGCTGATGGTATCGGCCGCGCCGGCGATGGCCAGCGACGCGAGCGAGAGCCATAGCGTGTGCGAGAGACCGAAGACCACGGTGAACGCGCCGAAGATGGACACGCAGACGAACAGCCATCGGCCCGCGCGCCGGCGCAGAGGGAAGCGCGCCATGAGCAGCGACATGACCACCGCGCCTACGGCGGGCGCGGCGCGCAGCATGCCCAGGCCGCGCGGACCCTGGTTGAGAATGTCGTGCGCAAAAATGGGCATCAGCGCCGTGGCCCCGCCCAGCAGCACCACAAACAGGTCGAGCGAGAAGGAGCCCAGCAGCATGGAGGCACGGCACACGTAGCGGAAGCCGGCGAGCACCACCTCGGCCGAAATTTCCCGGTGCTCCATGCGTCCGGGGCGCGCGTGCAGCGTGCCGACCAGCGCCAGGAACCAGGCCAGCGTGCAGAGCGTGAAGACATAGACCAGGCCCGCGCCTTCGAGTCCCGCGCGCGGAGCGAGCCGGCCGATGGGAAATGTATAAAGCAGGCCTCCCAGCGCGGGGCCGGTGATGTTGGCAAGCTGGAAGATGGCGCCGCCCCAGGTGACCGCGTTGACGAAGTGCTTCTCGGGCACCAGGTGGGGAATGAGCGCCGAGCTGGCCGGACCCGAGAATGCGCGCCCGGTGCCGACGAAAAACAGCACCGCGTAGATGGCCAGAATATTGCGCGTCCCGGCGCGCGCCAGCTCCACCAGCGCCGCGGTGGAGAAGACCTGCAGCGAATAGCAGATGAGAATCACGTGGCGGCGGTCGAAGCGGTCGGCGACGTGGCCGGCGGGCAGCAAAAAGATGAGACCGGGCAAAAACAGAGCCAGCCCGGTGTAGCCCAGGTCGATGGCTTTGTGGGTGATCGAGTACACCTGCCAGGCCACAGCGACCGATTGCGCCTGCGCCCCCAGCACGACCACGATGCGCGCCGACTGGTAGCGGCGGAAGTCGCGGGACGCGAAGGCCTCCATGCCGCGCTGGAGCGATTGTGGCTTTACGCCATTTTCACTGTTACCACGAGACATTGCAGGTCCTGTAATCGGTGGTGCTTTCCTAAGGAAGACACTCCCTAAGGGTTGCGGCTTCGGCCGGCAGCAACTGTAAAAATGGCATTGAGGAAGCAGACGCCATGGTCTGCCCTAAGGGTATACTGCCGCAGTGCGGTCGAGCGATAAGTGTCTTTCTCCGCGCAACGGCGGTCCGCCTGGACGGGGCGGACGCAACTGAAAGGGATCATGAATAAGCGCGATTGCTGCCGCCTGCCGGCGATGAACGCGCAAACCCAGCAGGATCCCTCGAATTCAGCAACCGGCCAACGGCTATACTCCTCTGCATGCCTTCCTTGCGCAATCTATTTGCCCTACTTGTCGCCGCGGTTTTCACTCTGGGCGGGCAGGCTGAACAGATCTCGCCCTCCTCGATCAAGGACTCTCTCCGCGCTGTGCATGGCGCGCTCTATTCTGCCTTCATCCCCATTGACGAGCTCAAGCAGGACTCGCGCCTGCACGCGCTCTTCGTAGAAAACCGCGAGAACATCTGGCGGGAGAATTCGTCATTGGCCCTCTCTCGGCTTCTGGCCCCATTCGCCGATTTGCGTGGCTTTGGAACCTCCTGCGGCATCCGAACTTTTCTTCGGCCAGAGGGCGCCGGATCATTTGCGGCTCTCACGCGATCCGAACGCGAACACGTGCTCTTCCTGCTCGCAACGTGCAATGAGAGTGTGCCACGGCGGCTCGCTTCCACAGTTCGCAATTTTTATGTCGCGAAGGCATACGGCGCGATGCAGGAGCAGCTCACGGGCATTCACATCAACCTGAGCGCACCGCACGATTGGATCGAGCAGCATCGCCCGCAGTTGCCGCCAACACGGCTCCACTATGACGCCAAAACTCACGAGGTTGTCTCCGCCGACACCCCTTTCGATTACCTCATCGTTGGTAGCGGACCTGCGGGTTCAGTGCTGGCTCACGAGCTGCGGCGCGGCGGCAATCACGTTCTGCTGGTCGAACGTGGGTCGTTCATCGTGCCGGGCTCGATGGAGTCGCGGCAGGTGGAAGATCTGATCGACGCGCGGACTTCCGATGACGGAGGCATCATCATTCACAATGGGATGGCTGTCGGCGGCGGCTCGCAGGTCAACGTGGATCTTGGCTTCTCGCCCTTGCTGCCTTCTGTCCAGGCGAAGATCGACCTCTGGCGAAGGGAAGGCCTCATCGGCCCTGACGATTTCAACAAAGAACAGCTTGCTTCTGCTTACGAATGGGTAAGGTCCGCGATTGGGACGCGCACGCTCTCTCAGTCCGAGATCAATGCGAACAACCGGGTTCTATGGGAGGGCGCGCTGCGCGCGGGCCTGCATCCGAAGCTCTACGACCTGAACACCTATCCACCGGGACAATCGCCATCGCCGGTTACGGATAAACGATCATCGGAAGGCCAACTTCTTATCGAGGCTTTGGAGGACCGGCAAAACCCGCTCGGCATGATTCCGGATGCCGACGTCCGCCGCGTATTGTTCGAGAAAAACGGAGGCAAACAAAAGGCGGTAGGTGTCGAGTTCCGGATGCGCGCGCCGATTCCGGAAGATGGGGTGATTGCCGACCCAAACGGCCTTGGCATCGCGGCCGGAGAGACCGTCATCGTCCACGCGCGGGCGGTGATTCTTGCTGCCGGAGCGCTCGGTTCGCCCACGATTCTGCTTCGATCCGGCGTTGCGAATGGCCAGATTGGCCGCGGCGTGGTTCTGCATCCCTCGATGCCGGTGCTGGGAAGATTCGATGGCACCATCGACGCTCTCAAAGGAACTCAGGCATCGGTCTACGTGGGTGACCGGCTCATCGACCGAGGCTACGCATTTGAGTCGATGTCGGCCGAGCCTGCCTACGCGGCTCTGATGTCACCAGGCCCGGCGCTGCATACGTATGAAGTCATTCGATCGTTCCGCAATCTGGCCGGGTTTGGTGTGATGCTCATTGACAGCCCGTCGCCGGAAAATCGACTCATATTGGACGAACATGGAGAGCCTCGCATTGAATATCAGCTTGCAGACGCGGATAAGCGGCGGTTTCGGCTGGGGGTGGCTGAAGCGGTGCGGATGATGTTCTTGGCCGGCGCTAAGGAGGTTTATCTGCCAACCACCGAAAACATCCTCAATCATGGCCAGCAGCGGCAACTCGAACCCGCGATCTTGAGAAATATCAAGGAGGCCGAACTGGTGGAAAGGAATCTCCAGTTCATCCCCAATCGTTCGATTCTGACCTCGGCTCACATGCAGGCGACCGACAAGATGGGAGCCGACCCGAAGGATAGCGTAGTTGGCCGCGATTTCCATGTATGGGGGACGGAGGGCCTGTACGTGGTGGATGGGAGCATTTTCCCAACGTCGATCGGCGCAAATCCGATGCAGAGTATCTATACTTTTGCCAAGATCTTTGCAGATCGAATGAACGAGCGGCAGCAGGCGTCGAGTTTGCGTGGCCCATGACTTCACGCATTCGGCGCACACTGAGGTAGAGATGTGTCCGCTGCTATACTCGCTCGTTGTGGCTCGGCCTGGGAGCTGACCGCAGTTTCCGTCCGAAGCGAGAAAAACAATGAGCAGCGGCGCGACTTCGAGCTTCGATCGCAGGAAGTTTCTTCAGGCCTCGGCTGCTGCGCTGGTGGCTGCGCACATGCCGGCCTCTGCCGCGCAGGAAGCCGCCGAGAAGGGATCGGTGCAGGACGAAGCCACGCTGGAAATTCCCGACGCGGGATGGCGGATGTGGCCGGATCAGCAGGCGGAGTGGAAGAACGACGAAATTTTTCTGCCCGATGACTTGCACATACAGAGCCTGCCGGTGAATGCACCGACCGGCGGATGGGAGGCGCTGCACGCCGAGCAGGGGATTGCGGTTACTCTGCCTTCCACGGTGGAGCAGTATTTCTGGGGCCTCCAGGGCATGCGGCCTTACCAGGACGAGTACCGCTTCGAGGCCAGCGACGATGAAGTGAAGAACGGCGCCTATTACGGCGTGTCGTGGTGGTGGCGGACGCTCGAAATTCCCGCGCCGTTCAAGGGCAAGCGGATTGCGCTGCGGGTTCGCGGCGCACGGCAGCGCGCGGAGGTCTATCTCAACCGGAAACTGGTGGGCTATTCGATTCTGGAAGAGCTGCCCTTCGAGTGCGACGTGACTGCTGCGGCGCTGGCCGGCGAACCCAACCAGCTCGCCATCCGCATCACCAATCCCGGCGGCCGTTTGGACTGGGTGGACGGCGGCCGCATTACGTGGGGCAATGCGACGTTTCAGAAGAGCCACGGCTTCGGCGGGCTGGACCGCGCGCTCACGCTCAGCGCGCACGGGCCAGTGCGCATCCGCGATAGCTGGGTGTTGAATACGCCCGAGATGCGCCGCATCACGGTGCATGCCGAGGTGGAAAACCTGGGCGCCGCGGCAAGCGACGGCCGATTGCGTTTTTCCCTCATCGATCCTGCGACCAGCCGCGAGCTTGCGCACAGTGAAGTTGCTGCGCCGCTCGATGCCGGCCAGACGGGAACGTTTCAATCCGAGCTGACCTGCCCGACGGCGCGGCTGTGGGATCTGGACGCGCCGCATCTCTATCGGATGAGTGCGCGCTGGACGAGCGCGGCCAATCGGGATTCAGGACACGCCGCGCGCAACGTGGATTTCGGCTTCCGCTGGTTCGGGCCGGAGGGCATCGGCACGAATGCGCTCTTCCGGCTCAATGGACGCCGGGTGCGCATTTACACAGCCATTTCCTGGGGCTACTGGGCGCTGAACGGTTTGTGGCCCACGCCGGAGCTGGCGGAAAAAGAAGTGGCCGCGGCCAGGCACTTCAACCTCAATTGCCTCAACTTCCATCGCAACCTCGCCAAAGAAGAAGTGCTTGCGCTTCAGGATCGGCGAGGCCTGTTGCGCGCGCTCGAGCCCGGCGGCGGTTACCAGGCGGTGGGCCGCGCCGGCGAGCCGGCCGACTTCGCCAGCCGTTATATGGAAGCCAAGATGGTGGGCATGATCCGCGCCTATCGCAGCCATCCCTCGGTGATCGAATACATCCTGCAAAATGAAGCGCGGTCCGACCTCACGAATCCCAACCTGGAGCGCATTCTGCGCCGGATGCACGCCGAAGACCCGAGCCGCACCATTGTCGCCAACGACGGCTTTGCCTCGCGCGCCGCGCAGGCGTGGATGGAGCCGTACAGCGACCGCGTGCGCACATCGGCCGAAGGCGGCGCCGGCGGCTGGTGGGACGAGCACCAGGGACCGCCCTCCGACGTGTGGCAGGACGCATACTACGTCGACGCGAACGATTTTCTCTACAGATCGGCCGACAAATCGGAGATCGTCGAGTGGGGCGAGATGAAGGGCGCGGCTTCGATCGACGACCACGAAAAGCTGATCGCGCAGATCATGGCGCACGGCGGCAAGAGCTACGACCTTGCCGACCACGAAGAGATTCTGCACGCCTATGAGAAGTTTCTTGACGCATGGGGATTCCGCAAGGCGTTTCCGACGGCCAGCGACCTGTTTCAATCCATCGGCCGCCGCGCTTACGAGTCGTGGGGGCAGTACCTTGAAAACATTCGCATCTCGGACCTGAACGACTACTCCACGATCAGCGGATGGGAATCGACGGCGATCGAGAACCATTCCGGCCTGGTGGACAACTTCCGCGACTATAAGTCGAATCCCGAACCGATCCGCGCTTCGCTGTTGCCGGTGCGGCCAGTGGCCAAGCAAAAGGCGCTGGTGGCCGCGCTGGGCGGGCAGGTCGCCTTCGACCTGTACCTGCTCAACGATTCGAACCGCCCCGCCGCAGGCAAGCTCAGCTTCTCGATGACCGATCCCAGCGGCGCAAGCCACGAGATCGACACCTATGATGCGCCCGACTTTGCGCCCGATCAGCTTTCGTACCTGGTCCAGCGAAGTGCGTTCAGCCCCAAGCTGGAACGGGAAGGGGTGTGGACCACGCATTTCGCGCAGGCGGGCAACGCGGCTGCGGCGCACACGCGGGCCATCTGGGTGGTGGACCCGACGCCGATTCGCTTCGACAATCTGCGCATCGCAACAGCCGGTTTGGACGACGCAATCGCGGCGCAACTGGCGGCCATCCCGGGACTGGTTTTTCTGCCCTTCACGCCCGGCCGGCGTTACGACCTGATCATCGCTTCGCCGCCCACGGCGCGGCCGGCGGACACAGTGAGCACCGACGACGTGGGCGCCGACAAGCGCAGCCGATCCATTCCGCCCACCCAGCTTCCCAGCGAGATCGTGGAGGCTTTCGCGGCCGGGACGCCGTTGTTTACCGTGTGCACGAACGACGGCCAGGCTGCCGGCGCGGGCGCGCAACTGGCCTCGGCGGCCGGATTTCGGTTCGCCGGCATGGTGGGCTCCTCGCGCGCATCCTGGATGGGCGCCTGGTACTTTGTGCGCAAGCATCCGGTGTACGACGGCCTGCCCGTGGATCGGGCCATGAGCATCGAGTACCAGGTGAAGGGCTCGGACTCCAATGGACTGATGGTTTCCGGTGACGGCCTTGAGATTGTGGCCGCGTATAGCCGCGACCACGACCGCAATATCGGCGCAGGCACGTTTGCGTTTTCCGGCCAAGGGCGCCGGCTGTTGTTTCATCGCATTACGGGCATGCATCCGGTGTTTCACAGGAGGCTGCTGTCGAACGCAATCGAGTATTTGACTGCGCCGCCGGCTCATCGGTGAAGGAAGCGTATTTCAACAATGGTTGGACGTCGGTTGCGTTCGAGGGTGCGGGAGGCAAAAGCGACAGCGAGAGAAGGTTGGATTTTGGGGAAATACGCGAAAGACGCCCTTCCGGTGCTTGCCGGGGCCTCCCTTTTCGCCTCTGGCTCCTTGCGGGGGGCTAATCAGACAACCAAGCAGCACGTCGAATTTGTCTTTGTCAACCTTCATGCTTCGAGGGCCTCCAAGACGTCTTCCCATGGAAATCCTAACCCTTCGGGTTCCCTGCCTTGTCTCTTTGCGGTTTGGTATTCCTCTTCTGCACAAATAACGACGACATTTTCCTTGACGGCGACGACACGACGTTGAGCCGTCTCGCCACCAAATAGTTTCACCGTAACTACTTGACCACGAATCATTTGCACCTCAAGTGATAAAAGAATCCTAGCGCCGTTACGGTGTACTATCAAGATTAACTGAGGAAAAGTCTGCACGAATCTCGACATTACGGCGTTACGGTATGGTACGGCAGATGATAATATCGGAGTTGTTTTTGGAGGTAGAGAATGGAAAACGCGAATCCCCTCAAGACATCGACGCCGGTATATGCTCCATACGCTACGCTTCTCTCTGCTCTCGACAACTTGAGAACCCACGGAATTCCAAGCACTGGCATTATTGATAAGTCCTTATGGGACACCCAGTCCGGTGCGGTACAGAGTCAGTTATTGCTGGCATTGCGCTTCCTTGGACTGATTGATGAGCAAAACAGGGTTCAGCCGCCATTGCCAATTTTGGTAAGAGCGTCGGCGGAAGAGCGCAAAACTCTGTTGAAGCCGATCATTGAGCAAAAGTACCAATCCGTAATTTCCCTTGGACTCGCAACGATTTCTCAGGGGCAACTCGAGGATGCGTTCCGTCGGTTTGAAATCAGCGGCTCAACCCTGGATCGAGCAATCCGCTTCTTCGTTAAAGCGTGCCAGGAGTGCGGAATTCAAATTTCTAAGCGCGTTTCTGACAAGGTGCGGAATTCAACGACGAATCCGACACGCCGCCGTAGGAATGGCGGAGGTAGACGCGAGGTAGCAGAAGAGCAGCCCGGTCAGTTTGAAGAGACTTCGTCTTCGTCGAGAATTGAAGATAAGCTGCTGGCGAAGTTCCCAGAGTTCGACCCGAGTTGGCCGGACCCGCTCAAGACGAAGTGGTTTGAAGGTTTCGAACGGCTTATGAAGTCAACTTTAGGGGAGGGAACGAGGTAGACGGAGGGCGATTAGCAGGTGCCAGAACGGGGATTTATACCTGCGGATTTCGGGTAGGAGTGGGCTTCAATTCACCCGTTCTCTGCCACCCCCCTCAACGATTTACGATAGGTCAACAAATTAGGCAGGCAGATATGAGCAAAGGAAAAGTTGGAGTCGGAACGTCTTCGAAGCCAGCCAGGGGCTGCCCGCCTAACAACAAATATCGGTCGATTGCAGAACTGTTTCGACAATTTGAGACTCAACTTGAAGGAACCTGCATCGTAGACCCCTGTGGAGAGGAAAACCGCTTTTATGCAGAGAATTTTCCTCACTTAGTCAAACTGGAGTTTTACAACGAGAAAATAGGGGAGTGGGTGGATGCCAAAGCAACCGAGGCTGTGAAACAGTTACGTGCCGGTATCCTCGATGAAAGCAAATATCGAATTGGAGACTCTTCGCGTCCACGTACTTTATTTTGGGTGACGGACATAATCTCGAATCCAGACGAGATACATGACAATATCCGAAATAATGGGACGGAGGTCTATAGCAAGCGATATAAGCGAAAAGGAAAGGGAGCAACACTTAAGATAGTGCTCGTAGCAAAGAAGGGAACGACTCGAGCCGTGATCACGTCCTTCTGGTGCTCAGAGAAGTACCACAAGGCCTGCGTTAAGCTCCCAGCGAAACATCCTTAAAGCAAAATAGAGAAGGCCACTTTTCAGTGGCCTCCAATGCCCGTTACCCCGGGACCAGGGGATAGCTCGTATCTCAACGAGCATGCAACCTGAGTATATGATGAACCAGACCCCGCTATTATGCAATTCTTTTCTCCACATTTCAACAGCTTTTTGTGGAAAAGGACGCACTCACCTATTGCATTTGCGATTAAAAGGGTATATAAGGCGAACCCTCGATGATTCCGCCATTAATGCCAGAAACTCTCGTTATCAAGGGGAAATAACCCCTCAAAAGGCGGAGAGTGACTTCTCCGCCGCAGAACCAATAAATACAACAGAATCAACTATCTGCGTAAAGTGCCTGGTCTTCGCTGAATCCGTGCGATTTGCGTCCGGAGCCGTGGCTTTGAGGCCCATTTCGGTCTCTGCCTGTAGCCGAATCCACTCCATTGCCATCTAACCAAGGGTAAGTGAGGCGATTTGACTTGGCCGGGAAAGCCGATGCGGCCGACGCCTCAAAAGGAGCAGTTGCCATGGTGAAAAAATCAAATCAATTTGCGCTTCTAGCGGCCGCCGGGCTGCTGCTCGCGGCCATGCCCGCGTTTCCATCCCCGCAGGATATGCCCGGACAGGGACAGGCTGTGATCACGGTGCTAGGGGACAAGAATGCGCCGGCGCCGGCCATTGCACAACAGGACCTGAGCGTGAAGGTTGACGGCAAGGAAGCCAGCATTACGCGGTGGAAGCCGCTGCACGGGCCGAATGCCCCGGTTGAGCTGGTGATTCTCATTGACGGCGCGGCGCGCACCAGCCTGGGGACCCAGATGGGAGACATCGCCCACTTCGTTCAAAGCCTGCCAGCCAATACCAGCGCGACTATCGCCTACATGGAAAACGGGCAGGCCAATCTAACCGGGCCGCTCACGCTCGACCGCGCCGAGATCTTAGGCGGCCTGCACATTCCTTCGGGCGGCGTTCCGGGAATCAGCGCCAGTCCGTACTTCTGCCTGTCCTATCTGGCCCAGCACTGGCCGTCGAACAACCGCAGCGCGCGGCGCGAGGTGGTGATGATTACGGACGGCGTGGATTACTACGACATGCGCTACGATCCTGAGGATCCTTACGTCCAGTCGGCCATGGCGGATGCCACGCGCGCGCAGTTGATCGTCTACTCCATTTACTGGCGCAACATGGGCCGCGCGGACCGGAGCATGTACGAGACCGACGCAGGCCAGAACCTGCTGACGCAGGTGACCCAGGCCACCGGCGGCAACAACTACTGGGAGGGATACGGCAATCCGGTGAGTTTCCAGCCGTTTTTTGAGGACATCGAGCGGCGGCTGAACAACCAATACGAGCTGGGCTTCATGGCTCCCGGCGACGGCAAGCCGCAGGTGGTGAGCTTCAAGCTGAAACTGAGCGACAAGGGGGTAAAGGTCGACGCTCCGCAACAGGTGCTGGTGTTTGGGTCGGAGATAGCCCGCGAGCCATGATGAATGGGGAAGGGATCCGGCGGCTCTGCCTTGGAGCCGCCGGATTCCCGCTTCCGTTTGCACGGTGCGCATCGGGGGACCTCGAACCCAGGTAACAGATTCCGCCCTTTCCCGGTAACAGGAACCGCGAAAAAAATCGTTGCCAAGTCTCGTGCCGTTTCCGTAGGATCAGGACCCACGGAGCGAGTATGAAAGTCCGCGTCAAATTGCAATACCTTCTCAGATTCCTGATCCGGGGAGCCGTTCGGGCAGGGCGCAATCTCAATTCCGGATCGACCTTCTTCCTCAAAGAAAAGATGAGTGCGCCGGCGGCGTGCTGCGTGCTTCTGCTGCTATGCGCCGGCCTGGCGCCGGCCGAGGACCGCGACGGCGTGCGCAAGCCGATGGGCGTCTATGCCCACCTGGACATCGAGACGGCGCAGAGCCGTTATCCGGGCTCTTCGCCCACAACGGAGCAGATGCACCGGTATCTTCGCGGTATCTATTCCGGTTTGCTGGCCGATCCGGCCATCTCCGGCATCACGGCTGGAATGCACTGGGACCACATTCAGATGGACGACCCGCGGTGCGTATTCGACCACTCCTGCACGGCGAGCCCCGACGGGTACGACTGGAGCTACCTGGACGATGTGTTCATGGAGGCGAATGCCGCTCACAAGACCGTGCAATTGCTGATTACGCCGGGCGTCCAGTCGCCGCCGTGGCTGCTCGCGAAGATTCCTTCCTGCGATGGACTGTTCACCAGCGCAAAGTGGGCTCCGGCGGATTGCGGCGAAGCGACCTTCGCCAACTTTCCGGAGGAGCAGGAGCGCGCCGACGGGCCGGTGCTGCCGCTGCCCTGGAACCCGGTTTATATTGCCGCGTGGGACGATTTTCTGGTTCATCTCGCCGCCCGCTACAACTCCAATCCGGCATTGGTCTACATTGCCATGGGGGGCCCGGTGTGCGCGTCGACGGAAATCATTTTTCCCACCACGACCGACGGGTCAACGCAGCTATCGGGACTGCCGGCGGACAAGGCCTGGAAGAGGCTCATCGAGCAGTCGTTTCCCTACCTGCGCGGCCGACCGATCACCGACCAGGCGTTCATCGACGCCTGGAAGCAGACGATCGATGCATACGAGTGGATATTCTCCGGCATCACGCTGGTGATCAGCCCCGATGCGGGCAATGCGCTGCCCGAGTTTCCAGGGCCGGTGAACGTACATCCCGGCAACACGCTGTTTGCCGTGGACTGCTCCAGCAGCCAAACTCCCATGTCGTGCGAGGCGAAGACCGAAATTCTGACATATTTTGTGGCCGCACAGGGAAGAAACGAAAAGGCCTCGGAAGTGGGCGGAATGACGGCAGGGAGCCCTCCTGCGCCGGGGGACATCGGCGTTGCCGGGCTGAAGGTGCTCACCTCGCTCCGGCCGCCTCCATCGCCGCCGATTCTGGGCGGAGCGGAGTTCGACCATGCCGTTTCGGATCCGAATTCGATTCAGCAGCAGGGATGCTTGGAATATCCGAAGGAACCCAAGAACTGCCAGGACCTGACACCGGAAGCGGCTGCCTACAACACGCTGACGGTGTTCTTCGGTGTAACGCCGGCGGCGGGCGATTACGGCGGGACCACGGGGCCGGCTCCCCTGCAATATGTGGAGCTGGACTACGTGGACGTGCAGTGCGCGCAGGGGAATCCGTCCTATGCGCTGACGTGCACCGATCCGTCGCTCCAGGACCTGCTGAACCAGGCGAAAGAGGTTCTGTTTTCGATGGCGAGCCAGCCAAGCGGTTGGGCCTGGCGCGAAGATCGTTGACGCGAGCGGCGGCGCGGCGCGTGGCGGGAAGCAGCGGCCGGGGTTTTGGCGGCGCCGGCGGCGGATTTACGCGGCGCGGTTGCGGCCAGGGCTCGAATCGCGCGCCGCGCCGGTGTCGGGCTCCGGGGGCAGCCGGAATGTAGCGACCAGATTCTCGAGGCCCCGGGCAAGTTTAGCCAGATCGCTGCAGGCCTCCGCCGTCCGGTCCACCTGATCGGAGGTCTGGTTCACTTCCGCAGAAAGGCTGTGGACGTTCTCCGTGAGATCGGCGGTTGCGGAAGATTGCTGGGTGGTGGCGGTTGCGATCATGGCCATCCCCTGCTGCGCGGCTTCAATCTTGCCGGCGATCTTTTCGAGCGCCTGGTTCACTTCGACGAATTTACCCATTCCTTCGTCCACCACCGCTTCGCCCTCACGCATCGAATCGACGGCGCAGCTTGCGCCTTTTTGCACGGCTTCGATTTTTTCCGCGATCTCTTTCGTGAACCTGGCGGTGCGCTCGGCCAACTGGCGCACCTCCTGGGCCACGACGGCGAATCCCTTGCCCTGCTCGCCGGCGCGCGCCGCCTCAATGGCTGCGTTCAACGCCAGCAGATTGGTCTGGGCCGCGATCTCCTGCACGATGCGCACCACCGCGCCGATGCTCTGGGTTTCATTGCCGAGGGTGGTGATATCGATGGAGGCCCTGGCTACCGATGCGCGGATGCGGTTCATCGCATCCTGAGTTTCGCGCACCAGGTTACGGCCCGCGGCGGCGCTCGCAACCGCATCGCCGGCCGCTACCGATGCCTGCTCGGCGTGTTCGGCAACCTCGAGCACGGTCGAGTTCATCTCCGCCAGCGAGGAGGCAAATAGCTCCACGTTCTTGCGTTCGGAGTGAGAGGTTTCGGCGATCCGTCGCGCGGCCGCTTCGATCTGGGCTCCGGTGCCGGCCACCTGCGCCGAGGAGCGCGCCACTTCGCCCAAAGCATCGGCCATGGACTGCTTCATGCGGTTGATGGCGTGGATGGCGCCGGCCAGCTCATCGCCGCTGGCGGGCTCGCCGTCGTCCAGCGACAAGTCTCTCTGGGCCATGGCTTCGACCAGCTCCAGGGAGATATGAATGTTTTTGGCGATGGAGCGGGTGACCGTAATGGCGAGACCGAACAACACCACAAGCGCCGCCAACACTCCAAACAGTTCCATGAAGGCAACTTCGTGCTGCAGCCTCCGGTCAACCGCTTCCTGGACGCGCAACTGGGCTGTAGCCCGGGCCGTCATCCCGTCGAATACTTGCTGCATGGCGGTGTACATGCGGTCGTCGTCACCGGTATCGAAGATGGTCTTGGCGGCTTCGAAGCCCTGGTTTCGCCGCGCCGCAACCAGCTTGTTGGTGAACGCGCGGCGCTCGAGCAGAAGTTCCTGCCAGCGCTCCAGGTCGGCCGCCAGTTCCGGATCGCCGGCAACCGCCGACTTCAACCGCGCGTTGACGCCATCGGCTTCTCGCCGCAATGCCGGAACCCCGGCCACGGCCTGGTCGTCGCCGGAGATGACATAGGCCCGCATCATGGCAGTGACGGCGCGGACATAGGACCCCTGGTGCTCCAGGTCCTTGAGGAGGGCGGAGGTTCCGGCAATGGCCCGCTGCGTGGCTTGACCCCGCAGCTGTGCCCAGTAAGCCAGACCGGTGCCTCCCACCATCATGGCGGCGACAAAGACAAAAATGAGGAAGAGCTTGCGCTTGATGGTCCAATGCACAGGATCGAGACTCCTTTGGAGTTCTTCGGCAGCCGAATGGGAAGCTTGAATCGGCGGCCAGGCGGAGGGCAAACTGGGATGTGGGCGGGAGAATCCCTGAACCCCAGCCACCGGAATTCGAATCTAGTTAAAATAAGCGCGGTCTGAAGTCCGGCCAGGCATTTCGCCGGCTGCGGGCACATTCGGCGCGGAACGCCGCACTTCCCCGGCCATCAACTACCAAAACGCCGAAAAGACACAGGGAGAAGACTTTTGTCGGAGAACGCAGCCGCATTGCCCGCCGCCCCCGGCGCCAAAATCCAGCCTGCGCGGATGGAGAATCCCAACGTCCAGGAGGGTGTGCGCTGGAAGCCCAGGGTGAACCCCTGGCTGATTGCGATGACGGTTGCTCTGGCAGCCTTCATGGAGGTGCTGGACACTTCGATCGCCAATGTGGCCCTGCCGCACATTGCCGGCTCGCTGGGCGCGAGTACGGATGAAGGTACCTGGGTGCTGACCAGCTACCTGGTGTCGAACGCCATCGTCTTGCCGCTGGGGGGATGGGCGTCAAGCGTGATGGGACGGCGCAACTTCTTTGTTTTCTGCATTACTGTGTTCACTGTCGCCAGCTTTCTGTGCGGCGCGGCGCCCACGCTGCCGCTGCTGCTCATCTTCCGGGTGATCCAGGGCGCGGGCGGAGGCGGTTTGCAGCCCATGGCCCAGGCCATCATGGCCGACTCCTTCGAGCCGCAAAAGCGCGGGCAGGCCTTTGCACTCTACGGGCTGGTAGCCGTGCTGGCGCCGTCGATCGGGCCGACCCTGGGCGGCTGGATTACCGACAACTTTACCTGGCGCTGGATCTTCTTCATCAATATCCCGGTCGGCATCCTGGCGTTTTTCCTGGTCACCCGCATGGTGGAGGATCCGCCCTGGATCAAGGCCGATCCCTCGCGCCTGCGCAACATGGATTACGTCGGCCTGGCCTTCCTGACCATCGCCATGGGCGGGATGCAGATCATGCTCGACAAGGGCGAGGAAAACGACTGGTTCTCCTCCGGCTTTATCCGCTTCTTTGCCACGCTGTTTGTTGTGGGAATGGTGGGACTGGTGGTGTGGGAGTGGCGGCAGAAAAACCCGCTGATCAACCTCAAGGTCTTCCGATTCAAGAACTTCGCCATCTGCTGCTTCCTGATGATGCTGGTGGGCGGGGTGCTGAACGCCAACACCGTGCTGCAACCGCAGTTTATGCAGCAACTGCTGGGCTGGACGGCGACTACGGCCGGACTGGCGCTGACCGCCGGCGGCGTGACGCTGGTGGTCATGATGCCGCTGGCCGGCTACGCCACCGGCAGGGTCTCCGCGCGCACGCTCACGGTGGTGGGCTTCATGCTGTTTCTTATCTCCTTTCGCTACGCCGCCGATGTGACCACCCTGGACATGACTTTTTCCGCTGCGTCGTGGCTGCGCGTGGTGCAGATGATGCCTCTCCCGTTCTGCTTCATCTCCATCACCACCGCGGCCTATGTGGGCATGCCCAAGGAGGACTCGAACCAGGTGGCGGGGCTGATCAATTTTTCCAGAAACATCGGCGGCAGTATCCTGATCGCCATCACCAACGCGCAGGTGACCAAGCGCTCGCTGTGGCACCAGCAGCACCTGCAGCAGGCCATGCAGTCCAGCTCGATCGGCTACCAGCAGCACCTGAATACCCTGACCGGATTCCTCGGCGGGCAATTCGGAGGGCCGAACGGCGGCGGCCTGGCGTTGGCCTCCATCTACAACCAGCTCAATCAGCAGGCCCAGATGCAGGGCTACCAGGACGTCTACATGGAGCTGTGCTGGATGTCGGTGGGCCTGGTGGCGCTGGCCTTTCTGCTCAGCAAGAACCGGCCCGGCGCGGGACCGGGTCCTGGCGCCGTGCACTAAAAGGGCTTCGCTCCCGGCATTTCCACCCGCTCGTGCTCGCTCCGCGCCGCATTCGGTTTGGCGATGACGGCCGGATTGCGTCGTTCCGGCAGCCGGGGCGCGCAGTGTGCGGGCAGAGCGGCGGCCCGGGAATTACTCCCCGGGAATTACTCTTTGTGATCCAGCTCACGTCCAATCCCGCTCCAATCGGCCTATAATTCGTGGTTGAAAATTCCAATCGACAACGAGATGCCTGTACTCTGACACCCGCTGATCGAGGAGGCTCGATAATGTTGAAGCCGATTCTGATGGTTCTTGCGGGAACGCTGTTTGTCATTGCTCCGGCGGCCAGCCAGGGAGGCCAGGATACGGCTCCTGCACCGGCCCCGGCGCCCGCACAGACTCAGTCACCCGCGCCGGCACCCGCCGCCAATCCGGCTCCGGCCATGGCGCCGGCTCCCGCCGCCGTTCCCACGCCCGCGGTCACGTACCCCAAGAACCCCGTCAAGCCGACCGCCGATTCGCAGGCCAAAGCCAAGACCCTCTACGGGATCGACTGCTCGATGTGCCACGGCGATAACGGCAACGGCAAGACCGACCTGGCCACCAGCATGGGCCTCACGCTGATGGATTGGACCGACCCCAAGTCGCTGGCGGGCAGGGAGGACGGCGAGCTGTTCAATGTCATCCGCAACGGCAACAATAAGATGCCCCCCGAGTCCGAAGGACGCGCCAAGGACGACCAGATCTGGAATCTGATTTATTACATCCGCGGCTTTTCGAAGGCCGGCGCTGCGGCAGGCAATCCAAAGTAGGTCCGCGGTTCCTCAGCGGACGATGGTCATCACCGGGCAGGGCGCTTCCGCGACAATCTGAAACGCACCCGATCTTCTCGATTCCAGCCACAGATGCGAGGTCTTTCTCACTCCCAGCACCAGCAGGTCCGCGGAGGACTCGCGCAGGTAGCGCAGGATCTGCTCGCGGGCGTCGCCGACCTTCACCGAGGCGCGCGGCCGCCGGAGGGCATCGGCGTGCGCGGGAAGAATGGTCCCGACGATGGAGTCAAACTGCTCGCGGATGGCGCGCATGCGGTTTTCGTCTTCCTCGTCTTCGGGATGAATCACGTGCAGCACGTCCATCTCCGCGTGGAAGGCCGTGGCCACGGCGACTGCGTGTTGAACGGCACGTGCCGCGGCCGGCGACAGGCCGGTGGCGAGGAGAATGCGCTGGAACAGCGGCCGCTGGTGCTCGAAGAAGGGAACCTGCGGGCCCACGGTGAGCGTGGGCGAGGCGGCGCTGCGCAGGATCTCCTCGGCCACGGAACCCAGAAGGCCGCGCCCGATCCGGCTCCTGCCCTGGGTCCCGAGCACAATGTACGAGGGCGCGCGCAATCGCGCCAGCTCCGGAATCCGCATTTTGGGGTCGCCTTCGAGCAGGATCGGGGTTATGCATTTGGCGCCGTCGCAGAAGCGCGCATCCGCGCCGCGCAGCGCCGCTTCCAGGTCGCGGCGCTGATCGCATTTGAATCCCGGTCCGCCCCTGGCTTCGGCGTCCATGCCCGACTCGGTGAGCTCGAAGGCGTGCGCGACCAGCAGCTCGGCGTCAAATTCTTTCGCCAGCAGAGACGCAAACCGGCCGGCATTCTCCGAGCACTCGGAAAAATCGGTTGCAAAGACGATGGTCGCGGGTAAGAAGCTTGAGACGTCGCCCGAGCTGGCCATTCCTGGTGGGTCTCCCTGGGGTTTGCTTTATCTTTCTTCTAACGCCCGTTCGTACCACGGTCTGCGTGAAACGGCCGTTGCAGCCGATCGCACACCGCGGAGGATGGACGGAATCATGGTACTACGGCCTGATGGACTGGGTGGGCGCGGCCGGGAAAAGTTGGCCACAAAACGAAGACGCCAGGAACCGAAGTCCCTGGCGTCTAAGATGTGGTGACCTCGCAGGTCAATCGGATTTGCACCCTGCCTCTAGGCTCGCGATGCGCTTCCGGCTTGCGCCGGCTGCTTTATCGTTCGCCCGGCTGGCGCGCCAGCCTCCGGCTTGCACCGGCGGTTGCGCCTTCCCGCTCACGACGCAAGAGCAGCCCCCCGATCCTCATCGGAGTTATGCCCTCCAGCAGTGCCGCATGACCGACCTTCGGCTTGCGCCGGATATCGCATCCTTCGGCCCTGCCTCCGATAGAACCTCCGGCTTGCGCCAGACGCTCTATCTTCCAGCTACTCCGGCGGTCCGGTTTCCGGCTTGCGCCGAACCCGGTTCCTCCGGTGCGGTTGAGGAGGTGCCTCCGGCTTTCACCGGCTGCCCAGTCCCTCGACCTTCGCTAGCGGCCGGCTCCTCGCTTTCGCTTGGAGCCCGATCCTCCAGTTTCACCGGCCAACTAACCTTCGGCTTGCGCCCAAGACCGTCTCTTCCGGCTCCGCTGGCTGACTTACCTCGACTCTCACGGAATCTTGATTCTCTCGGCACGTCCGGCGGATAACTTCCGACTTACGCCGTTAGTTATGCCCTCCGGAACGTCCGGCTATGTTCCGTCCGACTTGCGTCGGGCTTTCCATCTCCGGCCAGGCCTGTGGTGAACTTTCGATTTCACCCGGACCTTGCATCGTCGGATGAACCGCCGATGAGTTTCCAGCTTCCACCGTCCCTTGCACCTCCGGATGCGCTGGCTGTGAGCCTCCGGTTTGCACCGGGGGTTCCGTTTTCCAGCGCGCCAGCTAACCAACTTCCGGCTTGCGCCGAATCTTGAATCTTCTGGCTTGGCCAGTCGGCTCGTCTGGGGCTCACGCCTTCGATTCCGCCTTCTGGTTTGGCTGGCCCCTGCAGCCTCCGGCTTGCGCCGTTTGTTGCAGTCTCCAGCCGATCCGGCAATCAACTCCCGATTCCCCACTGGGTCATCAGTTAAAGAAACATTACTTCTCACTAATCTGTGGAAGCAAGTGCAAATCCTGCCGAATTCTGTGGATATCACCAAGGTTGGTGCAACTTAGTCGGATAAGTGAAAAGAGTTAGCCGGATTGGTTGTTTTGAGGTAGATAGAGGGGTATTTCGGGGGTGATTTTGGGTGGGGTGAGGGGTCGTTTTTGGGGCTTGGAAAGTGCGCGGAAGGAAGGTTGAGGTTGGTGCTGTCCCTCCCTCGCGGCAGAGAAGAGCCGTGAGGATGGGGTACCTCGCAAAATCGCACGGTCATGCCTGCCTGAATCTGCCCTGTGGCTGAATCGCGGCAAGTTCATTGTCCACGGCCGAGAGAAACCTCTCCCTCTCTCGAATGAGGTCAAACGTCTCGGCTTCCGCTGTTTCTTGAATCCAGTCGACCAAGGTGGCTTCCCCGTTTAGCCCGTGTGGAGACGCGAGGTAGCCGACGCAAAGCTTTAACGTTCTTCGGACCGGATCATTCTCGTTGCCAGCCCTAACTCTTAAGAGCTTGCTTACGAGTGCGTCGACTTCCTCTTCGGCATCAACCGAGGCGAGATTCACCCCGTCAATGACCAACAATTTATTAGCCCCCGTTTTGAATCGATGGACTTCGACCTCTCGTCCTTTATATCCACTCACTGATCCTCGGTCGAGCTTACGCGCCAGGTTTCCTAAGCATTTCGTTAGTGCTCTGTCGATGCGCTGAGCCCTCTCTTTGTGAGGGCTACGAGGACCCACTATAGCCTCGTACAGTGAGTCAATCTCCTCCGCGGGATTGAAGCAATCAATGGGTCGCGGTTCCGCGGCACGAACTTGGTGAACCAGCAGCTTGGCTACATGTCTCCACCATGAATCCGAATTCGGGACTGTGCTGGCAGTTGCATACGGCATCTCGCTTGTACGGACCCAGCTCAGCAGCTCTTTGCGGATGCCCTCGATCTGAAAATAGGCGATCTTATTGAGCCCTTTTACGCGTTCCCTTTGGTCCGCGAATCTCATCCAAACCGTATCGGATTCGGAGCCCCACAAAGCAACGCCGATGGGGATCGCTGTGCCTTTCATTTCATCCGTAATGAAACTGAAGACGCTATAGCTGAATGATCGGGATGTTGTTGAACTCTCCACCTGTAAACCCTCCTCCCCACTGCGTCACGTTGATCAGATTAGGAAGCGCATCTATGCGTTCCAAGAGAGTTTCCTGGATCTGTTCTGGGCGAATCCCTGAGCTCACCCACCACTCTTCCGGGACCTGGTCAAAACTGTTTTGGATGCTGCCCAGCGCCGTCCGTACTGTTTCCAGTGCAATTCGGAGTCCAATCTCCCCGCCTGCGGCCGCGATTGCTTCAGGGACGAGGATTCCATTGGCCGCACCTCGGCGCTTCATCAGATTTATCCACTGGCCGTTAGAAAACATCAACGAGCCGCAAAAGCAATCGGAATTGTCCGCTGGCAGAACTCGAAGCTTGGTTGGGGTTCCCCTCGGGAGCAATATCAAGTTTCCTCGTATATTGCGATCAATGTTGCAGACGAGGCAGTCAAATAGCCAGATCAGGGAAAGTTGTAGCGGGGATTCGGCCTGCTCCAATGATTCTATCGAACCGCCGTATACGTCGGGAATATATACAGTCCCGAAGTACAATCCGGGTAATATTGGCTTCTCGCTTTCATTTGTGTTGTTCCAGCTGCTGGCAAAGTTTGGAGACGCCTCAACTAACACCGCATCAAGGACATGGAGGCCGCCCGCCCGAAACAATTCCCGGCAAACTACTTCCGAAATCATGGCTGCCGCTCCGTGAGATCCCTGGCAGAACTTTGCCACATACATGCTCCCAGGGAGATCGTTGTGGTCTTGAGTGGAGGTACACACGGTTCGCCGGGGAGCCCACCTTGTGGGCCCCATCGAGCCTGCATCCCGATAGGCGTACACGCGAGTCAGCGGCGGCATGAAGTTTTAGGCGCGCAGGTTGAATGGAAATTGTACCAACAAGGCCAAGGAGGAGGTTCCCCTCTTAGGGTGCCCACGGGCCGGGGCTCCCGCCCTTTTGACGAGATGCTGGGGGGTGTGCCCTTAGCTCATCACCACGCCCTTCGCCAGCATATGCTTGATGCCGCGGAGGGCTTGCCTTGTGCGCTCTTCGTTTTCGATCAGCGCAAATCGTACGTGGTTGTCGCCGTAGTCGCCGAAGCCGATGCCGGGGCTTACGGCTACTTTGGCTTCATTCAACAATAGCTTCGAAAACTCGAGCGACTTGAGCTCGCGGTAGGGCTCGGGGATGCGCGCCCAGACGAACATGGTGGCTTTGGGCAGGGCCACCTGCCAGCCGGCCTTGTTGAGGCCTTCGACCAGGACGTTGCGGCGGCTGCGGTAGTTCTCGCAGATCTGGGCGACGCACTCCTGCGGTCCTTCGAGGGCGTGGATGGCCGCCACCTGGATGGGCGTGAAGGTGCCGTAGTCGAAGTAGCTCTTGAGGCGGGCCAGCGCCGCGACCAGCACCGGGTTGCCGACCATGAAGCCGATGCGCCAGCCGGGCATGTTGTAGCTCTTGGAAAGGGTGAAGAACTCGACGGCGACTTCTTTGGCGCCGGGGACTTCGAGCACGCTGGGCGGCTTGTAGCCGTCGAAGGCGATGTCGGCGTAGGCCAGGTCCTGGATGAGATGGAAGCCGTACTCGCGGGCCAGTTGAACGAGCCGGGCGAGGAAAGGAAGTTCGACGCATTCCGTAGTGGGATTGGACGGGAAGTTGACGATGAGCGCCTTGGGGCGCGGGACCATGCGCGGAATGAGCTCTTCAAGCTGCGAGAGGAACTGTTCCCGGTCGTGCACCGGCACGCTGATGACGTGGGCTCCGGCGATGACCGGGCCGTAGATGTGGATGGGGTAGCTGGGGTTGGGAACGAGGACGGTATCGCGCGAATCGAGGATGGCAAGACAAAGGTGGGCGATGCCCTCCTTGGAGCCGATGGTGACGATGGCCTCGGTCTCCGGATCGAGATCGACGTTGTAGCGGGTCTTGTACCACGCGCAGATGGATTTGCGCAGGCGGGGCAGGCCGCGGGAGACCGAGTAGCGGTGCGTGGGGGGCTTGAGCA
This sequence comes from uncultured Acidobacteriaceae bacterium, assembly GCA_963770555.1. Classification (GTDB taxonomy): domain Bacteria; phylum Acidobacteriota; class Terriglobia; order Terriglobales; family Acidobacteriaceae; genus Telmatobacter. The sequence goes on along the minus strand of CAVYQC010000003.1, from coordinate 771,830 downwards.
CCGCCTCTATGAGCTTGTCGACGATGTGCTTGGGCGTGGCGCCGTCGGGGTTGCCCATGCCGAAGTCGATGATGTCTTCGCCCTGGCGGCGGGCGGCGCGCTTCATGCCGTCAGTGATGTTGAAGACGTAGGGCGGGAGCCGCTGAATGCGAGAGAACTCTTCCATGGTGACTCCAGAATACAGGGTTCAGGGATCAGGGATCAGGGATCAGGGAACAAGGGAACAAGGGACCGAGGGAATAAGGGAACAAGGGACCGAGGGAACGAGGGAACAAGAAGCAACATGCTGGATCTTGGGGATCAAATCGGAAATTGGCAATGAGGTGAGGCGAGGATTAGGCGGCCGGAACCGCCGCAGCACGGGCCGCGGCCGCGCGGAGGGCGCAATCAGCGGGAGCGCGGAGCATGGCAGCGCGGTGGTGCATGCGTGGATTATAGCCGAAGCGCTGCCCGGCAATCCGATACCGGCCGTCCGCTTTCAGTTTTTAGCAGCCATGTGCGGGCTCTCGCCACTTTCGGCTGAAAATATCACCCGGGGGCTTGACAGAGAGCCAGTTTCGATATATCTTACGATATATCTTGGATAGATCGATTGATATATCTAAGAGTATCAATAGGAGTATCAGGGAGAAACGAAGATGTTTGGACATTGTGGAGAGAAAGACAGAGGTTTTGAGCACGGAGATTGGCGGCGCCGGCACTGGCGCGGCGGATTCGGCGGGCGCTGGGAAGGATTCGAGCACGGTTTCGGCGCGGGGCGCGAGCGGTTTTTCGATACCGGCAACCTGCGGCTGGTGATTCTGCAACTGATCGCGGAGAAGCCGAGCTACGGCTACGAAATCATCAAGGCCATAGAGGAGCGGCTTTCCGGCGCCTATTCGCCCAGCCCCGGCGTGGTGTATCCGACGCTGACTCTGCTTGAAGAAGAAGGCCTGGCCACGGTTTCATCCACGGAGGGCAATCGCAGGCTCTACGCGGCCACCGAGCAGGGCAAGGAATATCTGAAGGCGAACCGGGTGCAACTGAAGGCGATCTTGGGGCGGATCGAGGATGCCGGCAAGGCCTTCGGACGCGGGCGCTCGCCGCAGGTGGGGCGGGCGATCATGAACCTGAAGTTCGCGCTGAAGATGCGCCTCGGCCGCGGCGAGCTGAATGCCGAGCAGGTGAGCAAGATTGCCGAAGCCATCGACGCGGCGGCGCGGACCATCGACGAGGTTTGAGGTGACGGTTGCAATGGAGCAGGTGTGGAGCGATGCCGGCCCGGCGGCGGAGGGGGTTCTGCTGCTCAAGGAGCGGGAAGAGCGCCTGCTGGTGATGATCGGCGAGCTGCTTAAGACCAATGAAGAGCTGCGCCTGAAACTGGCGCGGCTTGAGGCGCAGAGCGGCGACGCGTTCAAGCCGATTTGAGTGCTCTCATCGCACAGCGAGCCGAAGTAAATCTGCAAATTGTGAGCCAGATCACCGTCCCATCGCTGCCTTGCGGTGGGACAATGCTTGCAGGACCAGTTTGCAGAACTGAGCAGGGCCGCACCTGCTTCCATTCCAGGAAGCACGGCCTGCATCTTTCCGATCGCGCTTGCCGGCTGCACTTATCCTGCGGAAAGCCGGCCCATGAACGCCCTACTAATCTACCCGCAATTTCCCGACACATTCTGGAGCTTCAAACATGCGCTCAAGTTTCTGGGCAAGCGTGCGGCGCAGCCTCCGCTGGGGCTGATGACGGTGGCCGCGCTGCTGCCGCGGGCCTGGAAGAAGCGGCTGGTGGACACCAACGTGGAACGGCTTCGCGAGCGGGACCTGGAGTGGGCGGACGTGGTTCTGCTGAGCGGCATGCACATCCAGCGCGACTCGCTGGTCGAGATTGTGGAGCGCTGCCGGGCGCGCGGGCTGCGCACGGTGGTGGGCGGACCCATTGCCAGCAGCCTGCCGGCGGGAGAACTGAAGGCGGATCACGTAGTGATTGGCGAGGCCGAGAGCCTGATTGCCGGGCTGGCGCGGGAGCTGGAAGCGGGAACGGCGCGGCCCGTGTACCAGGCAGCGGAACGGCCGGAGATGGCGGCGAGCCCGCTGCCCGACCTGAGCCTGATCAAGATGAAGCGCTACTCGACCATGACGGTGCAGTACTCGCGCGGCTGCCCGTTCAACTGCGAGTTCTGCGACATTATCGAGATCTACGGAAGGCGCCCGCGGACCAAGGCCGTGGAGCAGGTGCTGGCCGAGCTGGACCAGTTGCGCGCAGCCGGCTGGCGCGATGCGGTTTTTATCGTGGACGACAACTTCATCGGCAACAAGGCGCGGGCCAAGGAATTGCTGAGGGCGCTGGTTGAGTGGCGCCGGCAACGTGGAGCCGGCTTTGAGTTCATTACCGAGGCATCGCTGAACCTGGCCGACGATCGGGAGCTGATGCAGCTGATGAAGGATGCTGGGTTCAGGTCGGTGTTTCTGGGCATCGAGACACCCGACGAGTCCGGCCTGATCGCCAGCAACAAGCTGCAGAACACGCGGCGGAGCTTGCTGGATAGCGTGGCGGCGATCCAGAGCTACGGCATACAGGTGATGGGCGGATTCATTCTGGGCTTCGACACCGATAAGGAAGATATCTTCGACCGCATGGTGGAGTTCATCCAGAAGAGCGGGATTCCGATTGCCATGGTGGGTCTGCTGCAAGCCATGCCGGGGACGCAGCTTTTCCGGAGATTGGGGCGGGAGGGGCGGATTGTGGACACGGGCGGCGGCGACAATACCTGCGACCGGCTGAATTTTCTGCCCCACATGGACGCGGCGCGGCTGGTGGAGGGTTACCGCTCGGTGCTGAAGAGGATTTACAACTGCGAGGCCTACTACGAGCGCGTGAAGCTCTACCTGAGCCGCACCGAGCCCAAGCCTGCCAAGCGAGCGACGGGGAAACGTGTAAGGAGCGAACCCCACCAGCCATGGATAACGCGCGCCAACCTGCGCGCACTGGTTCACTCGATCGTGCGCCAGGGAGTGTTCGGGCGGCAGCGGTGGAGTTACTGGAAGTTTCTGGCTTCGGCGGCCACGCGGTACCGGCACTGCTTCGGGGCGGCGATGACGCTGGCGGTGATGGGCTATCACTTCCAGGTGATGACGCGGAGGCTTTCGAAGGCCAAGGACGCTGCGCTGTTGCCGGACGCAGAGCAAAAGAGCCTGCCTTAGAGCGCTTTCGATTCAGTTCTTGACATCGCTGACATCGTGCGAGGTGGCTTTTTCTGATAAGAAACAACCCCTCAGCTATGCTGCGGCAGGAGTGAGCTGAACGTCAAATCCGAGCTTTTTGAGTCGATGTGCCAAGCGCATGGCTTGGATGTTTTGCGCTTGGCGGTCGAAGTGGTTGGGTCCGAGATCGTGATAGACGGCGCCATTTTTTAGCATGTGATAGGCGGCGGTGAGGATGGAAGCAGCCACGGCGCCGATGGCTTTCTTCGCTCCGCGGCGGGAGCGCAGGCGGAGGTATTGTGTCTGCAAATAGCTGTTTTTAGTGCGCGCGGCCGCCCATGCACACTGAATCAAGGATGTCTTCAACCAGGGTGCGCCCATGCGCATGCGCGTGGAACGGCGCTTGCCGGCGCTTTCGTCGTTGCGCGGGCACAGTCCGGCCCAGGAGACCAGATGGGCGGCGGTGGGAAACCGGCTCATATCGATACCGATCTCGGAGACCAGCACCTGGGCCGAAAGGTGGCTGATGCCCGGGATGGTGCTCAGCAGTTCGATGGCGGCGCGAAAGGGCTCGACGTTTGCGCGCACCTCTTCGTCGATGCGGGCGATAGCCGCATCGAGAGCATCGATCTGGTCCAGGTGCAGCTTGAGCAGGAAGCGATGATGCCGGGTAACCCGGCCGCGTAACGCCGCCTCCAGTTCGCTGCTGCTGGCGCGGAGATTGCGATGGGCCAGCGAAGCCAGGGCCTGGGGGACGGTCTGGCCGGCGATCAAGGCATCGATGATGCGGCGGCCGGAGAGGCCCAGAATATCGGTGACCACCGAATCCAGCTTGATGTTGGCGTCCTCCAGCGTTTTTTGGATGCGCTGGGTGTGACTGCTGCGTTGGCGCACTATCTGCTTGCGGGTTCTGAGCAGATCGCGCATCTGCTGGGTCGGTTCGTCGGGCACAAAGCTGGCACGAATGAGTCCGTGCGCCATCAGATCGGCCAGCCAGACGGCATCGTTTACGTCCGTCTTGCGCCCCGGCACGTTCTTGACATGAGCCGCGTTGGCTAACAGCAGTTCGAACTCGCCGTCGGAAAGAATATGCCAGACCGGCTTCCAGTACACTCCTGTGGCTTCCATGGCAATGTGCGTCGCCGACTCGGTTGAAAGCCAATCCGAAAGCGACATCAGTTCCTGCGTGGTTGTCTTGAAGGTCTTGACCTGAATCGCCACCTTGCCGTTGCTCATATGGCGAACACAGGCCACCACCGAGTCTTTATGCACATCCAGACCGGCACAATGCGGATAGAGAACTTCCATCGTTCCTCCTTGCGCCGCCGGCGTGGAACCCCAACAGAGAAATCTGACAAACGCGCTCCACGGCCAGAATCGGCCGCTGGCGCAATCCAGGGTGCTCAAGGGTTCCGGGTCCGACTTGAGGACGGGCTCAAATCCACCAGGAAAAAGATCGACCTCCGTGCCCGCTGCGCCTCCCCACTGTAACCGAACCGCTGCCGGTTTCATCCTCCAGGGTCGGTTCTACCGGTGACAGACTTGAGGAAAAAGCCACTTAGCATCGCACTTCCCGTCCAAAGCAGAATCGAAAACGCTGTAAAGCGAAGATCGACAAACAGGCTCCGCAAAGAGCCCTTCAGGCGCCGGTGGTGAGCACTACGCGAAAACGAGCTTTGCCGCTCATCATGCGGTCGAAGGCCGCGGCTGCCTGCTCGAGAGGATAGACCTCGACCATGGGCTTGATACCGGTGAGGGCGCTGAAGTTGAGCGTATCTTCCGAGTCCATGCCGGTGCCGGCAGGCCAGCCGACGATGGAGCACCGGCCCAGGATGAGCGGAATCGCGTTGACGGTGAAAGGCGTGTCGGGCACTCCGTTGATGATGAGCTTGCCGGCGGGAGCCAGGCCGCCGACCGCGTTGCTCAACGCCTCCGCGTTGGTCAGGGTCGAGAGCACGACAACGGCGCCGCCGAGTTTCTGGAGTTCCGCCGCGGGGTCCTGGGTGGTCGAGTCGATATAAACGTGTGCCCCAAGCTGCCTGGCGAGCGGAGCTTTGTCCTGGCCGCGGGCGATGGCCACGGTGCGGTAGCCGCTCTTGGCCGCATATTGGACCGCGAGATGGCCGAGGCCTCCAATGCCGAGAATGGCCACCGTGTCGCCGGCGCGCGCGCCGCTGTTGCGCAGGCTGTTGTAGGTGGTGATGCCGGCGCAGAGCAGCGGCGCTGCGTCCACGTCGCCGAGCTCGGCGGGGATGAGAGCCAGGGCGTTGGCCGGAGCGATGACGTAATCGGCGTAGCCGCCATCGTAGCTGATGCCGGAGATGAGATGGTTCTCGCAAAGAATGAAATCGCCACGGCGGCAGGGGTTGCAGTAGTTGCAATGGCCGCCGTGCCAGCCCAGGCCCACGCGTTGACCCGGCTTGTAAAGCGGCACATCGGGGCCCACGGCATCCACCACGCCGGCGATCTCGTGGCCCGGGACGCGGGGGAATTGGATGCCCGGAAATAAGCCGAATTTGGTAAGCGTGTCGCTGTGGCAGACGCCGCAGGCCTGCACGCGGATGCGCACCTGGCCGGGGCCGGGCTCGGGGAATTCTTTCTGGATCAGCTCAAAATCTTTGCCGGGGGCGGGGACCTGCACGGAACGGCCGGTTACGGTAGGCATGCTGCGTCTCTCCTCATTGGGATTAGGATGAAGGCGGCGAGGGGAAGTTGCAGGCAGATGGGCTACGCGGATGTGAATTTTCGGTCCGCGACGGGCAGCCTGACTTCGAACTCGGTGCGGCCGGCCTGCGACTCAAAGCCGATGGCTCCGTCGTTGTGGCGCACCAGGCGCCGGGCGATGTCCAGCCCCAGGCCGACGCCCTTTCCCATGGGCTTGGTGGTGAAGAAGGGATCGAAGATGCGGTCGCGCACGTCTCCAGGAATGCCGGAACCGTCATCGATAATGCGCACCACGACGCTCTGGTTCTCGCGGACGGCAAGCACTTCGACCTTGCCGCCATCGGCTACGGCATCGAGTGCATTGTCGATCAGGTTTCCCCACACCTGATTCAACTCGGCGGCGAAACCGCGAACTTCAGGCAGTTCCGCCTCGAGCTCCAACGTGACCGCAACCGACTTTTCGCGCGCCTTCGATTTGAGGACTTCTACCGTATTGCCGAGGCTCAAAGCCAGGTCAACCGGCTCCGCCACGTTGGCCTGATCCATGTGGGTGAACCCTTTCACCGCGCTCAACAGAGTGGAAATGTGCGCGGCGGAGTCCTTAATCCTGGCAGTCAGGTTGCGGATGGCGCAGCCGGCGGCGGCCCAGCGCAGCACCGCAGGCAATGCCGGCCGCTCCACCGCGGCAGCCAGCATGTCGAGCGCTTCAAAGGTCACTTCGGTGTCGCCGAGCATGGCTGGGTTCACTGCGCCCAGGCCGTGATGGGCGAGCCAACCGGCAATCGCCTCTTCGCGGTCCGACTGTTCGAGAGGCGTCCGCGCCTTGCGGCTCTGCTGGGCCATGCACGCCGCGCGGGCTGCATTGATGGCCGCGATCTGCGCCTCGCCTAAGGACGCCGCGGCCAGATCGCGCGCAGACTCCTCGGAATCCTGGACGCGCTCTTCGAGCATCGCCGCGCAACGCTTGATCGCGGAGGCCGGGTTATTCAGTTCGTGGGTCAATCCGGCCGAGAGTTTGCCCAGCGAAATCATTTTTTCGTTTTGCAGGTCACTCGAAGTAAACAGGCGGGCGCGATCGATCATGCTGTGGACCAGAATCGAGGTGACCTCGAAACATTCCCTGGTCATGGCCCGGAGATGTTCGCGCGGGATGGCGAGAATCTCTAGCGGCTCCAGGGCTTTCGAATCTCCGGGCGGAGCCACCAGCCGCGAAAAGGGCAGCAGGCCGGCAACATCTCCCTGGCGCCACTCGATGACTTTATCCGGCCCGGCGCCGCGATCGACGAACAAAGCCAGCCGCCCGGAGAGAAGGATGTGAAGAGCCTCAACCGGACAGCCCTTTACGCTCAGCACTTCGCCGGCATTCAGTTTTCGTATCAGGCCGTGAGCGGCGAGCCATTCTAATTCCGCGCGAGGCGCCGCGCCCAGGGTTCTATGCTCCGCCAGTCGATCGACAAGATCTTGCTCTATCACGGTTCCGCGGTCTCCCCAGCGATGCCGGACAATTCCCAAACACCATATCAGATTGAGAATCGCCCGCGCCGGTGTGAGCGGCTCATCGAATCAGAGGAGACCTGGCGGCCGAATCCTCTTGTGTCCGCGTGGGGTTGGGGCCGTGAAATTTATACTTGTGGAGACATGCCCGACTTTTTGCCTGTTGACGAACAGATGGACCTGCTTCAAAAGGGCGCGGCGGAGATTATCCGCGTGGCCGATCTGCGCGAGCGCCTGGAAGAAAGCCGCAAGACCGGGCGGCCGCTGCGCGTGAAGGCGGGGTTCGACCCCACGGCGCCCGACCTGCACCTGGGCCACACGGTGCTGATGCGCAAGCTGCGGCACTTTCAGCAGCTCGGCCACACGGTGATTTTTCTGGTGGGCGACTTCACCTCGCTGATCGGCGACCCGACGGGCCGCAACGTGACGCGCAAGCCGCTGACGAGGGCCGAAATTGACGCAAACGCCGAGACTTACAAACAGCAGGTCTTCCGCATCCTCGACGCGCAGGCGACCGAGGTGCGCTACAACAGCGAGTGGCTGGGCAAGCTGGGTTACGAGGAGACGATCCGGCTGACGGCGCACTTTACCGTGTCGCAGATGCTGGAGCGCGACGAGTTTCACAAGCGGTTTGACGCCGAGCAGCCGATCAGTTTGCACGAGCTGCTGTATCCGGTGATGCAGGGCTACGACTCGGTGTGCCTGGAGTGCGACGTGGAGCTGGGCGGGACGGACCAGAGATTCAATCTGCAATGCGGGCGCGAGTTGCAGCGCCACTACGGGCAGAAGCCGCAGATCGTGCTGATGACGCCGATTCTGGAGGGGCTGGACGGCGTGCAGAAGATGTCGAAATCGCTGGGCAATGCGATCGGCATCAACGAGCCGGCGGGCGAGATGTACGGCAAGCTGATGAGCATTTCCGATGAGCTGATGTGGAGGTACTGGGTGCTGCTGACGGATTTGAAGCAAAGCGAGATTGACGCCCTGCGCGAGTCAGTGGCGGCGGGCTCGCTGCACCCGATGGAGGTAAAGAAACGGCTGGCGCGGACGATTACTGCGGGTTTCCACGGCCAGGCGTCGGCGGTGAGCGCGGACGAGAACTGGGCGCGGATGTTTCAGCAGAAGGAGACGGCCGAAGACCTCGAAGAGGTGCAAATCCCCTTGGCGAGCGTCGCCGGACCGGAGCCGAATCAGATCCGTCTGCCCAAGCTGCTGGTCGCGCTTGGGCTCGCTGCGAGCGGAGCTGAGGCGAATCGCAAGATCGCCGAGAAGGCCGTGCGGCTGGATGGAGAAGTTGCCGAGGGTGTGCTGGTCTCGGTGGCCGGGCTGCCGGCTCGAGTTGTCGTCAGGCTGGGGAAACGAGCTAAGCTGGCGATTATCGGGTGATGGCGAGGTTCGGGCTCGAAGCGCCGCATCGTCTGAACGAGGATGCATCGAGCCGCTTGTCTGTCGGCGCGGCTTGGTCCGTGCCTTGACAATTCGATTCGGTCTGAATTACGGTGGCCCTGCCGGAACTCCCCATTCCCGACAAGACCGCGCCAACCAGCAAGATTCCACGCAGCTCTGCGCAGCCGCGCAGATAAAGCCAAGCTCCAGTAGATCAAGCGATTCCTCCCCGTCGCACCTTTGCCTTGTTGTTCAACCAAAGCCTAGTCGCTGAAAGGAAACCGGTAATGGGTCAATTAAAGAAAAACTGCAATTGCATCCCCAAAGAGCACGCAAGTTTTCGCCTGCGCGGGGTTCATCCGGATTGGGAAATGCATCCATCCTGGATTGGTGGAATCGAAGCTCTCGATGCGTATAACCACTGGGTGTGCGAAGTCGTTCTGCCGATCGCATTCCAATGGATCGAGGAACATAAGTCCGAGGTCTACGCGAGTGTGCCCGAGGAGCTGACGGACGATATGGGCGTCGTAATCGCCGCGGCCTTCCAGTTGGTAAGGGAGCTTTCATCTTACAAGAATGGGCTGGAGGAATCCGCGGCGTACGAATCGGCATTGGCCGCTGGAACCTGGGATCCGGCGAAGATCAATCCAGTCTGGACGAAGATTGTCCAGAAAGTCCGGGCAGCAACGCGGGAAAGCTTCGCCGCGGAATCGTCTTATCTCGACGATACGATCCGGTAATTCACCGGCACCGAGCCTGCGCCGGCTTGCTGCTTGGGACGATTGCTTTACGTAAGCACAGCCACGGTGCGCAAGACCGAGGGATCTTCGCCCGTGGTCAAGCGGGTGAGGGTGAGCACAGTTATGTCGTCTTCCTGGCCGAAGTTGACGGCCGCCTCGGCTGCCTGGTCGGCGCTCGGCCGCGTGGCGAAAAGACTTTGCAGGCGTTGAAAGCCGAAGATTTCGCCGCTCCGGCTACGCGCCTCGAGCAGCCCGTCGGTGTAAAGAACGAGACGGTCTCCGCTTTGCAGGTGGATGAGGGATTGTTCGTAGCCGCCCACAGCGATGAGGCCGAGCGGAAGCGCGCCGGGCAGCTCCAACTCCTGTTGATTGAGGAAGGGCGGAGGATGGCCGGCGCTGGCCAGCATGCACGTGCCGTCGAATTCGAGACGGAGCACGAGGCAAGTGGCAAAGCCGCCATGGAGGCGACCCACCAAGCGCCTGTTGAGTTCGACAAGCAGTTGCGCCGGACCGGAGACAAAGTCCGCCAAAGCGTGCACTGCACCCAGGATCAACGAAACGCTCATGGCGGCCTTGAGCCCTTTGCCGCTGACATCGCCGACGACGAGCATGGTAGAGCCGTTTGCGCCTGTTTGCGAAATGAGCTGGAAGAAATCGCCGCCGACCTCCTGAGCCGGCCGGTAGGCGCTCGTGAGGGCGAAGCCCGGCAACGGCGGGTGCTTCTCGGGAATCAGCGCCTGTTGTATTTCCTGGGCATTCCTGAGCTCCTGCTCCAGGGAGTTCTGCCGGCGCCTGTCCTCGCGAAGGCTGTTGTAGGCGGCATAGACGATGGAAACGATCAGCAGCGCGCCGATCAGGGTGGACACAGAGATCGCATTGCCGCCGAGGGTAAACAGAGGCGCGTCGAATTTGGCCGCGATGGTCCAATGAGTGAATCGGCGCCCTTGTTTGAGCGCGTCTCGTAGAACCACACTCATTTCGTCGATGAACGCCAGAATAGCCACTAACCATCGGGCGAGGTCCAGCCGACGGTGCCGGGCGAAGGCAAATCCCACCAGAACCAGAGGAAACGCTTCAATCAGCGTATTGATCGAGGCCGTCGCCGCGTCCGCCCACTGCGCCAGCTCGGTCCATCGGGGACTCCAACTGATGGCAACCAGAAGTCCGTCCAGCGAGTTGATGGTGAGGCTGAACCCGGCCAGGACGCAGGTCAGCCGGGACAGCACGCGGTTCTCATGCAGATTGAGGAGCCAGAGCAGCAGAAACCAGAGCGAAATATCCTGGATGGACGATACGGTCTGAGCCAATCCGATTACCACGACGTAGGGCCACACGCGATGCGCATTGAGCAGCAGGAGGTTGAGCGGCGTGGCGAGGGCAAAGCCCGTCATCCAAAACATGATCCACTGGCTGCGATTGCGCCACCAGGCCAGGAAGCTCAACAACCCAACCAGGGCGTAGAGCAGATTTTCGCTGAAGACGAATTGGCGGTTGCGCAGCCACTGATAATCGAGCGCTGCGCGGTTGGCCGCGATCGCATCGGGGTTACCCACTAAGGGCGCTGCGTCAAAGCCGCCTCGCCCGCCGGAATCGTCTGACATCAGCGGCGCCTTCCACACGCGCACGCTGAGGACTCCGCTCTGCACATGTCCCAGCCGGAAGCATTGCGCCGCCTGGGAGTAGTACCAAACCGGGTACGGTTTCAGCTGGCCGTTGCGCCCCACCAAAACGCCGTTCCAGTAGAGCTCGTATGCGTCGTCAATGTGCGGAATCAACAGCGCAATCTCGCCTTCGGCGCCCGCAGCCGGCTGGTATTCGATATGGCGCCGGTACCATGCAAACCCGGTGTAGCTAGCGTGGCCCTGCTCACCCCAGGGCTGGTTGGCGGAGAGTTGTTCCCAACTGGAGTCGTCGAAGGCGGGCGAGGCCCATTCCGGGTTGTCGCCCACATGGAATTGCCACAGGCCGCCCAAGGGAATGGCTCCCGCTCCCAGTCCGCCGATGGTCAGCGGCGCCGGCGGGCGCGCCGGTTCCGCGTTTGCCGACGCGGCAGTGAAGGCAGACACGGCCACCGCCAACACAAAGGGGAAGTGCAAGTAACGGGCCAGCATGTGGCCAGCATACTCCGGGAGAATGTCCCGGGAAACAGCTTTAATCCATTGTCGTTACGGCCTCCAAACGGCCCGGCGGAGTGTGACCGCGTCAGCACCGCGGCAGGTTGCCGCTTGAAGCTGCTTCGGTTTGAGAGCAACGAATCGGGTTTCACCCTTTTGAAAAATGCAAGAGCCGCTTGCGTCTTTACAGGGACGCAAGACGGGGCGGATCGATTGATTGCAGGCTGGACGCGAGCGAGAATGATTGCGCTCACCGCTAAGACTCATCCCGCCCGGATCGATCCAAGTGCGAGGCATTGCATTCCGGGACAGCAGGCCTAGACATACGATTCGATCCGGGTCCTTCGGCTCCGGCCGGCGCGGCGATCTTCGCTCAGGATGACTGCAATCGGGATTTTTCCTGGATTCAGATGGGCGCGGGAAGGGTCGAATCGAATGCCCGGCGCCGATGCGATTTGCGCTGCGTGGCGAGCGCGGAGTCCGTAGAATGGGATGGGATGGCTTTTACCGAACAATACGACGTGGTGGTGGTGGGCGCGGGGCACGCGGGGTGCGAGGCGGCGATGGCCGCGGCGCGCATGGGGCTGAAGACCGCGCTGATCACCATGAACATGGACCTGATTGCGCAGATGAGCTGCAATCCGGCCGTGGGCGGCGTGGCCAAAGGGCACCTGGTGCGCGAGGTGGACGCGCTGGGCGGGATTATGGGCGAGGTGGCCGATGCGGTGGGGATTCAGTTCCGGCTGTTGAATGCGTCGCGGGGGCCGGCGGTGTGGAGTCCGCGGGCGCAGTGCGACAAGCAGCTTTACCGGGTGAAGATGCGGGAGGTGCTGGAGTCGCAGCCGGGGCTGCATATACGGCAGGCGGAGGTCGTCGATCTGGTGGTGGAGGAACAGGGAATAGGGAACAGGGAACAGGGAACAGGGATTGAGGGACTAGGGACTAGGGACGAGGGAACAAGGGAACGAGGGAACGAAGGGCTCGATGGGCTAACGGAATTGCCACGCGCCGCGCGGCTGCGGGGCCGCGTAGTTGGGCTCAAGCTGCGCGATGGGCGCAGGCTGATGGCCGGGGCCACCATTATTACTACCGGAACGTTTTTGAACGGGCTGATTCATTGCGGCGAGGAGCGGTTTCCGGCGGGACGCAGCGGGGAGCCGGCCAGCGTGCTGCTGGGCGAGGCCCTCCGGGCTCTGGGGCTGCGGACTTGCCGTTTGAAAACAGGAACGCCTCCGCGTTTGGATGGAAGAACCATCCACTGGGACCGGTTCGAGGAGCAGCCGGGCGACGCGGAGCCGACCCCGTTCAGCTTTCGCACCAGGAAAATCGTCCAACCGCAGGTGAGCTGCCACATTGCGTTCACCACGCCGGAAACGCTGCGGCTGATTCGCGAGAACGTACACCGGTCGGCGATGTACTCGGGGCGCATTGAAGGCATCGGGCCGCGCTATTGCCCCTCGATCGAAGACAAGATCGTGAAGTTTCCGGAGAAGACGCAGCACCAGTTCTTCCTGGAACCGGAGGGGCTGAATACGCACGAGGTGTACGTGAACGGCATGTCCACGTCGCTGCCCATGGAGGTGCAGTGGCAGATCGTGCACTCGATTCCGGGACTCGAAGATGCGGAGATGCTGCGGCCGGGCTACGCCATCGAATACGACAGCGTGGATGCGACGGAGCTGGACCGCACGCTGCGGGTGAAGGCCTTCACCGGCCTTTACCTGGCCGGGCAGATCAACGGTACCAGCGGGTATGAGGAGGCGGCTTGCCAGGGAATCATGGCCGGCATCAATGCGGCGCTGTGGCTGAAGGGCGAGGCGCCGTTCACCATGGACCGCAGCGAGGGCTACACCGGAATCCTGATCGACGACCTGATTTCGAAGGGGACCAACGAGCCCTACCGGATGTTTACGTCGCGGGCGGAGTTCCGGCTGCACCTGCGCATCGACAACGCCGACCGCCGGCTGACGCCGCACGGGCGCAGGCTGGGGCTGATCGGCGATGCGGCGTGGGCGGAGTACGAGCGGAAGCAGGAGCGCATGGCGGCGCTCAAACAGCTTCTGCATTCCGGCAAGACGAACCTAGAAAGGCTGCGGGCCGCGGGCCTGGGCGAGTTGACGGCGACTGCAGGACTGACCTGGGCGCAACTGCTCAAGCGGCCTGAGGTGACGATCGAGCCCGTGCTCGACGCCTTGCGCGAAGAGCTGGAGCGGGAGCCGGAGTTGTCTGAGTTCGCGCGCATGGTTCGGGATCGTGCTTTCCCACCCTTGGTGCAAAGACAAGAACGCGCCAAGGATGGGGCACCCGGCGAATTGAGACAAGACTCGTCGCTGGCCGAGTTGGTTGCCGCGCACGACGAGGGCACGGGTGCGCTGGAACGGAGCGCCATGCGCAACGAAGCACGCGCCGTTGAAACCGAGATCAAATTCGCCGGCTATCTGGAGCAGCAGAAGAAGGCCATCGAAAAGCTCAAGGCGGCCGAGGCGGTTTCGATTCCGGAGTGGATCGAGTACGGCTCGATCAGCGGGCTTTCGCGGGAGATGCGCGAGACGCTGGAACGGGTGCGTCCGGGAACCATCGGGCAGGCGAGCCGGATTCCGGGCGTGACGCCGGCGGCGCTGGGCCTGGTGCATGTGTCGATCCGCGTGCAGGGAGCGCGCCGGGTGCAAGGCGCGAAGCGGTTGGCGGTCTAGAGCCTGTTATTAACTATAGGACGGCAGCGACGGGAGCCAATTTTTCTCAGTTCTAGGAGCGAGGAGGGACAGATACCGGGTGTATCTTAGCGACGAGCGACGACGAAATGAGGAAAATTGGCCCCGTCCCTCCGGGTTGCGTCGTAAATCGGGCCATACTTCGTTGTCGGCCTCGACGGTGGGCCCGCCACAATCTTCGGCCTCCGCCTCGTCTGGCCCGATTTCCGCTCGCAACGCTGTCCGCCCTATAGTTAATAACAGGCTCTAGGCCCTGTCCAGCTTGGGCAGGAGTCCGGTGAGCAGGCCGATGGCCGGCAGCCAGGCGCAGATTCGATAGACGAAGACGATGCTGGTGAGGTCCGCGACGTGCCCCAGCACGGCCGCGCCAATTCCGCCCATCCCGAAGGCCAGCCCGAAAAAGATGCCCGAGACCAGGCCGACGCGGCCCGGAAGGAGTTCCTGTGCGTAGACCAGGATGGCGGAAAATGCCGAAGCGAGCACAAAGCCGATGATGGCGGAGAGGATTCCGGTCCAGAAGAGGCTGGCGTAGGGCAGCATGAGCGTGAAGGGCAGGACGCCGAGAATCGAAACCCAGATGACATAGCGCGGGCCGATGCGGTCGCCGATGGGTCCGCCCAGGAAGGTGCCCGCGGCGACTGCGCCCAGGAAGACGAACAGGTGCAGTTGCGAGCTGCGAACGGAGACGTGAAAGCGGGTGATGAGGTAGAAGGTGAAATAGCCCACCATGCTGGCCAGATAAAAATACTTTGAAAAGACCAGCGCGGCGAGCACGGCAATGGCCCGGGCCACTGAGCGGCGGGGCAGAGCGGGCGAACGGTGGGTGTGCGGGTGGCCCGCGGTGGTACGCGAAAGGTGATGGGAGCGCCAGCGGCCCACTCCAATCAGCACCAGGATTCCCGCCAAGGCGGCAATGGAAAACCACGCCACGCCGCGCTGGCCAAGGGGCAACACAATGAGCGCGGCCAGCAAGGGGCCGACGGCTGAGCCGGTGTTGCCGCCCACCTGGAAGAACGATTGCGCGAACCCGTGCTGGCCGCCTGATGCGAGGCGCGCAATGCGCGAGGATTCCGGGTGGAAGACAGCCGAACCGGTGCCCACTACCGCCGCGGCGAGGAGCAACAGGCTGAACCGGGACGCAGTGGCCAGCAACAGAATGCCGGTAAAGGTGAAGCACATGCCCAGCGCCAATGCATAGGGCAAGGGGCGGCGATCGGTATACAGTCCGATGAACGGCTGGAGCAGGCTGGCGACGATCTGGTAGACGAGCGTGATCATGCCGATCTGGCCAAAGTCGAGGTGGAAGGAGACTTTGAGGATCGGATAGATCGAGGGCAGCAGCGACTGAATCATGTCATTCAGGAGATGACAGAGGCTGACCGCGGCGAGAATGTTGATGGCCGCCCTGGCCGCAGCCGGCGGCGGGGCAAGAGACTCGATTGCCTCCGGGATGGCGGGGGTTGCGGTGGGCTGGGCCATGGATCCGATTTCAACCCAATGATAAATGGAGCCCGGCCCAGGACGGATGAGGCCGCCCGGCAGGGATTTCCCTTGCCACGCAAAGGCCGCGGCCGCGCGAAGCTATTGATCGCTCTTGTCGCCCCTTGAAAAGAGCGGAAAGTGGAAGGGCTCGGCTGACGTGGATTGCTTCCTCGTTTTGCCGCTTGGGTCTTCGCGCAACACGGTGCGCTGGGAGTTGATGCACAGCCAGCCGGTGCGGACGCGCTCGAAGACCTGGGTGAAGACGCCCTTTTCATCCACCTGGGCGGAGTTGACCTTGTGATGCAGGGTGTAGGTGCCGTTGGCGACGGCGATATCGCCCAGCATGCGCACCGCGATGACTTTCTGCGTAAGGTAGAGCGTCTTGTCCTCGCCGGCAATGGTCTGGGCCACCTGCTGATTGCGGGTGGTGATGTCGCCGCTGGCCGAGACATCGACAAACAGCGGAGACAGCACCAGTTCCAGGCCATACTGGTCGCGCCGATTCACGGAGTCGGACCAGGAGTCTTCGATCTTCTGGAACTGGGCGATCTCAGAGGCCTGAGTGGAGGTGACGGCTAAAGGTACGGTGACAGCGGGCGGCGCGGCAGCCGCGGCCGGATCGGAGTTTGGATTCTGGGCGACTGCGGCGCAGCATGTGAGGAGGAGAGCAGAAAAGCAAGGAAAACTACGATTCATACGCGGTGTTGACTCCCACCTGAAGAGCACGGCTCTTACTTAAATTCTAGCTCTTGGACTTGGGAACCGGGCCGGTGGAGAGCGGGAAAAGACAAGCGACGCTCAAATAAGCATTTGCAGGCGGTCGGGTTGATGGACAGTGATCAGCGAGTCTTCAATGGAGATCCATCCGGACTTGCGGAACTGGCCGAGGGTGCGGGTGACGGTCTCGCGGGTGGTGGAGGTCATGGAAGCCATCTCTTCGTGGGTGAGCAGGAGCGGGAAGCGGAATTCGCCATTGGGCAGGTGCTCGCCAATCTGATGGGCGAGCTCGAGGAGCAGGCGGCCCAGGCGGGTGGCCACGGTTTCAGAGAGGGCGATGCGGCATGCGTCCTGCAGCGCGAAGCGGTATTCCTGGCAGATGCACTGCACGGCGCGCATCTGGGCTTCTTTGTGGCTGCGCAGAAAGCCGAGGAAGCGTTCCCGCTCGACGGGCCGCAACTGCGAGGGGGTGAGCGACTCCGCCGAGACCTCGTAGACGCCATGGGAGAGGACGGCGTAGAGGCCGAGTATGGAGCCGGGACCGGCCACGCGGACGATCATCTGCCGGTCGCCGCTGCGGCCGGAGGTCAGCTTGAGGTAGCCACTGCAGATGAGATAGAGGCAGCGGGCGTCGCCGCCCTGGGCGAAGAGAGAAGCCTCTGCGGGCAGGGAGATGGTGCTGGTGGCCAGCTCGAGGTCGGCCAGCACCGCGCTGCCCAGCGAGCAGAACCAGCCGGAGCGGCGATTGGAGCAGGCCGCACATCCGGGCGGGGCCTGGCGCAGCGGGTGCGCCTGCCGCAGATCAGATTCTTCCGAAATGGGTGTTTCGTCCATCGTCTTGCCTGTCTGAAGCCGTAGCGGCCCGGCGCCGGTCGGGGCGCCGCACGGCGCAGGGTCTCTCGCGCGCGTTGCAAGAGCCAGCTCTCAAACCTGAGCCCTGGATTCCCGGAAAAGAGACTCCACCGGATTTAAATTCTGCCGCAACCGGTGCGGGTATGGATGTGATGGGCCGCACAACGATCAGGACAGGCGGTTGCAGGGGCCGGAATTGCGGAAGAACCGGCGCGCCGCGGAAGAGCGCGACACGAAACGGGGGCGATACGGCGGAGCGGCGATGTGACGAGACATCTCCAGCCTCAGCTGCCCGATTGCGCAAGTCACTTTGGGAAAAGCAATTCAAAGTGGGACCTATATGTTTTTCGAGTGTGACCATCGTCACCGCTTACCTGCCGTCAACCCCGTAATCTTTTCTGCATGAAGTGATGCTCCGCACAAGGCGCAGCATCCGCGGCATGCGATCCAGTGATACAGATGCCATGCCGGCGTTCCGGAAGCGGAAACGCACGGTCACGGCGAAACGCTGGCGGTGGTTGGCGGAGGCTGCGAGGAGAACAATCAAGGTGGTTTCTTTCATGGATAGACGTTGGCCTTTTACGCGATTGCCGAACGGTGCGGCTCCGGGAGCACGGCCGGGACTGCGAGCTTGTTGGATGTTGATGCTGGGCGCGGGCATTTTCTGCGCCGCCGCGATGGGAGCCCCGACGCCGAAAGATCAGCCGGCGGGCGCGAACGCGAAGCAAGCCGCAGCGGGGGACTTTGTGGGCGCGGATGTGTGCGCGTCCTGCCACGAGGCGGAATCGAAGGGCTTCGCCACGAATCCTCACAGCAAGATGGTGCTGATGCACGGAGATAACGGCGTGACCTGCGAGAACTGCCACGGACCGGGCAAGGCGCACGTGGAGGGGGGCGGGGACGTAACCAAGATTTTCAACCCCGGCAAAGGATCAGCCAAGGAAGTGGATGCGACCTGCCTGGGCTGCCACTCGGGAGCGCATCCGGACTTCGAGCGTTCTCCGCACGCCAAGGCCGGGGTGGGCTGTACCAGCTGCCACAGCGTGCACGCCAGCAAAGACACGGAGCGACTGCTGAAGGTTGCGGAGCCCACGCTGTGCTTCCAGTGCCACACCGACGTGAAGCCGGCGTTCGACATGCCGTTCCACCACAAGGTGAACGAAGGCCTGGTGAAGTGCAGCGACTGCCACGACGTGCACGGCACCTTCGAGAAGAGCAACCTGAGGTCGAGGAACGATTCGAACCTGATCTGCACCAAGTGCCACGCCGAGATGCGCGGGCCGTTCGTCTACGAGCACACGCCGGTGAAAGGCGAGGGGTGCATGGGTTGCCACACGCCGCATGGCTCGCAGAATGCCCGCCTGTTGAATATGCCGAGCATCAACCTGCTGTGCAACCAGTGCCACAGCCCGGTAGCCGCAGCCACGGTGCATGGCGTGAATGCGGGTTCGTCTGAGCTGACACCCTGCACGGACTGCCACACCTACATTCACGGCTCCAACATGAATGTCGCGTTTCTCAGGTGATGGCTCCAGGAATGGTTTTGGGCGAATGGTTTTGGGCCGCGTCCTCCGGACCGGTGGGACGGCGCGGCCGATAGCCCGCAGCAGCAGTGCAGGCGGTTTGAAGGTTTCGAGGCGAAAGAGAAAGTTTTCTTGAAGTGAGGCTTCATATGAGAAAGACAGGCTGGTTTTCGAGATTGTCAAATCAACAATATCCCGCCCGGATGACCCAGCGCATCGCCGGCGGTATGGGAGTGGCGGTTCTGCTGATGTGGACGGCGGCAGCAACGGCCCAGACTCCGGCCGCACAAGCGACCGCGCCGGATGCGCCGATGAGTGTGCCGAACGGGTACTCGATTCATCAGTCCGTGGATGTGGGCGGGCGCATGATCGGCACCGTGGGCAGCGGGGCGATGTACGACAACATGGTGAATCTGCAATCCGGACCGCGGGTGCTGGACGAGACCTTTGAGCTGCGCGCGCTTCCGGGCACGAAGAATACGCCGGTCGATACTCTGACGGCTGTGGGCAGCGGGTTCGGAGGCGACCCGGTCAACTTTGTCAGAATGTACGCCTCGAAGGGCAAGATCTACGAGTTCACCGGAATGTTCCGCCGCGACCGCCGGTATTTCGATTACGACCTGCTCGGCAATCCGAACATTCCCAGCGGACAGACGATTCCCATCGGCCCTTCCAATGCGCCTACGGGCTCGTTCGCGTGGCCGCAGACCATGCAATCGCCGTTCCTGTTCAACACCGTGCGGCGCATGACCGATCTGGGCGTGGTGCTGGCGCCGCTCTCCAAGGTGACCTATCGGATTGCGTACGCCAAGAATCTGATGGAGGGTCCGAGCCTGAGCCCGAGCGGCTATCAGTTCGCCAAATATAATGCCGTGCTGGCCGAGTATCAGCGCAACAGCACCGACGACATCACGGCGGCGGTCGACTGGAAGCCGGTGCGGGGCACGATGCTCACCTATGAAGAGCAGATCACGCACTACAAGGGCGACTCGTTCTTCACCCTGGCCGCAAGCTCGATGATCGCGCAGGAGCCGGACGGAACTCCGGTGGCGATCAACGACTTTGACAGCCTGTCGCCTTATGGCATCGGGGCTTGCAACACGGGCAGTATGGGCGCCGCTTATACGAATTCGACCACGTATACGATCTTCTCGGCGCCCATCTCGCCAAACGGCCCGCCGGTCATCAATCCGGCCTGCGCCGTGGTTACCAGCTATCTGCGATCGCAGCCGACGCGCGCCATCTTTCCGACCGAGGTGCTTCGCCTGCAGAGCGCGAGCCTGAAGAACCTATCGATGAACGGAAATGTGCGGTTTACCAACGCGAACATGCACCTGCCCAACTACTACGACAGCTATCAGGGCTTGAACGGGGCGACGCGCGAGCTGACCTACGCCGGGAATGCGTACGCGAAGCGCCAGGTGCTGGCCGCCGACCTGGGCGCGGTGTGGCAGACAACGAGCAACTTCAGCCTCGAAGACCAGATCAACTTTTCCAATATGCACCAACCCGGGACGGCAGTTTTTACCAGCGGAACGACCGTGGCGACGGCCACCAATCCAAATGAAACCATCAACTACCCCGGCCCTTTCACGACCACGAGCGCGGCTGCCGGAGCCTCCACGATTGAGGGCAGTCCGGCGATTGGCACGCCGGCGGCGGGCTTTACGGGCCAGTTGTACATCACCAATAACCTGACCGGTTCCTGGGACGTTTCTCCGCGCGCGATGTTTTCGCTGACTTACCGTTATCAGAATCACGTGGTGGCCGAGGGCAACCCGCATAATATTCCGTTGCCGGTGGGGGCTTCGATTGGCGGGACGGTGACCATTAACGAAAACGCCGGAGTGCTTACCGCCGCGGTGCGCCCCACCGACAACCTAGACCTGAACGGTTCGGTGGAGATCGGCTATGACGACAACGCGCTCACGCCGGTGTCGCCGCGGCAACTGCGGCACTACCGGGTGCACGCGCGCTACAGGCCGAAGCCCTGGGCGACGGTCTCCGGCGCCTTCAACGACCTGGAGCGGCACGACAACACCAACAACAACCAGTCCGCCGTGACCGCGGGCGACGACCCGTACGAGGGCCCGCTGGATCACGTGGACCATAGCCGGATGGTGAGCATGGGCGCGGACCTTTCGCCGAACGAGCACTTCGGGATCGATTTCAACTACTCATACAGCGATGTGTATGCGGCCACCAATATCTGCTTTGACAACGGCAATCAGAACGCGCCGAGCAAACCCGGCGCTTATCCGGGTACGGCGACGTTGACCAGCAGCGGAGCGCCGAACGTGTGCCCCGGCGTGTTCACCCGGGGGTCGACGACCCAGCTTGGGGATTGGTTTGGCAGGGACTTCATGGATGCTCCGACGCAGTTCGGAACGGTGGCTCTTGACCTGTCACCGAACGCCAAATTGCGCTACGGCGCCGGCTATCGCATCAGCGCCGTGAACGGCAGCCAGTTCTTCAACGATGCGCGCGGGGTCAACGGCTCGCTGGTTTCCACGTACCAGTCGCCGTTTCTGAAGTTCGCATGGACCATCCATCCGGGGCTGATTTGGAGAGCGGAGTACAACTTCTACGGCTACGGCGAAGGCGGTCCTTCCGGCCCCGAGAACTGCAGCACCTCGACGGCTACGACTTCGGTGGTTGTTCCCTGCACTTCTCTCGCGGCGCAGACCGGCCTGACGATATCGCCTGCCGGCGAGACCGCACCGCGGAACTTTCATGCGAATATGGCAACCCTGGCTCTGCGCTACGAGTTCTGAGGGCGGGAGCTCGAAACCGCAAGCGAGGCCGGACGAAGGCCAAGAAAAAGGAAACTGGCAATGAGGTTCAGGACTGGAACGATGCTTGCCGCGGCGATGGCGGCAATGACGATGATGGCTGCATTTGCGCAAGGCCCGGGGGCGGAAACTTACAAGACCAAATGCCAGACCTGCCACGGCGCCGACGGCCTGGCGAATTCGGGAGTGGGCAAGATCATGAAGGTGAAGCCGGCCACCGACCCGCAAGTGAAGAGTCTGAGCGAGGCGGCGATGATTGCGGCGGTCCGGAACGGGTCAGGCAAGATGCAGGCCTACAAGAGCAGCCTGACGGACGCGCAGATCAAGGATGCGGTGGACTATTTCCGCACCTTCGTGAAGTAAGCGGAAAGACGGCGCGGCCGAATAGAGCAAGCCGGCCGCGCCGGTTAAGATGAGATGGCTCCCCCAATCGCAATCCTGATTGCGGGTTTAGCGGGAGTAAGATTTGACCGCTGACCGGGCACGAATGAGAAACCGATGCCGGCGCTCGAACGCGCACGGGCCGGCGAGAAGAATTCCGAGGAGTTTTGCAATGACCAAGATGTTTCGTTCCCAGGTGGTGCTGGCCGTAGTGATTTCGACCGCAGCCGCCATGAGCTTCGCCCAGTCTTCAGGGGAAGCGACCTACAAGAGCAAGTGCCAGAGCTGCCACGGCGCGTCGGGCACCCCCAATCCCGGGATCGCCAAGCTGATGGGCGTCAAGCCGGTCTCCGACCCGGCGATCAAGGCGCTCACGGTGGCGCAGGTTGCGGCCACGGTTAAGAGCGGCAAAGGCAAGATGAAGCCGATAGCCGGTCTCACCGATGCGCAAGTCAACGAAGTAGCGGCATACTTCAAGACCCTGAAGTAAGAGATACAATCGGCGCAGGAATCGCGGCAAGGCCCGCCGGCGGCCGGCGGGGGAGCTCATTTCAAAGCGGAGAATCCACGTGTCACTGCTCGACAGATTCCGCGAGGGCTGGGTGCGGCCGGCGCTGTTTTTCGGCAACAACCCCATCAGCCTTGCCGGCGGAGCCATCACCAGCGCCTCCGGCGTAACCATGATCGGCTACTGGCTGGAGGAGCTGTTCGGCCGGCCCAACGACAACCCCTACCTGGGCATCATTTTCTTTCTGATTCTTCCGGCGCTGTTCATTCTCGGGCTGGCGCTGATCCCGGTGGGCGTATACCTGCGCCGCAGGATGCTGCAACGGGCGGGGCAGATTCCGGCCGAGTTTCCCAAGATCGATTTGAACGACCGGATCTTCCGCCATGGGCTGGATATTGTGCTGGTGGCCACGATCGTGAACCTGCTGGTGGTGTCGGTGGCCAGCTATCGCGGCGCGGCCTACATGGATTCGCCGCAGTTCTGCGGGCAGTCGTGCCACGTGATGCACCCGGAATACACCGCGTACAAAATCTCCCCGCATTCGCATGTGGCCTGCGTGGAGTGCCACATCGGCACGGGCGCGGAGGCCTACTTCAGCGCCAAGGTGAACGGAACCAAGCAGCTCATCGAGGTGAGCTTTCATCCCATCGCCCATCTCGCGCCCAGGCTCATCCCCGACTATCCCACGCCCATTCCGTCGCCGGTGACCAGCCTGCGGCCGGCGCGGGTGATCTGCGAGGGCTGCCACACGCCGGCCAAGTTCGTGGGCGAAAAACTGCTGGTCAAGTCGAGCTTTGCCGACGACGAGGCCAACACCGAGACCCAGGACGTGCTGGTGCTGCACCTGGGCGGGCTGGACGGGCTTTCGCACCTGACCGGCATCCACGGCGTGCACCTGGGGCACATCGAGTACGTCGCCACCGACCCGACGCGCACCACGATTCCGTGGGTGCAGAGAACCAATCCCGACGGCTCGACGAGCACCTATGTAGCTTCGGCGTTGAAGGGGGCCATGCCCCAGGGCGAACGGCGGGTGATGGATTGCATCGACTGCCACAACCGTGCGGCGCACACCTTCGTGACCGCGGAGGAAGCCATCGACCAGGCCATGTCCGTCGGCGCCATCAGTCCGGACCTGCCCTGGGTACACAAGGAGGGACTGGCGCTGTTGAACGGCGACTACGCGAGCCAGGATGAGGCCAGCCAGAAGATTCCCGAGCAGCTCGAAGCCTTCTACCGGAGCAGCAATCCCGGCGTGTTCGCCGCCAAGGCGGCGCTGGTGAAGTCCGCCGGCCAGGAGCTGGTTACGCTTTACAGCCAGAACGTGTTTCCCTTCATGAAAGTCACCTGGGGAACGCATCCCAACCACATTGGGCACATGAGCTATCCAGGCTGCTTCCGCTGCCATGACGGCGACCACGTGGCCAAGGACGGATCGAGCATTCCTCAGGACTGCTCGGTCTGCCACAATCTGCTGGCCGTGGAAGAGGCCAAACCCAAGGTGCTGGCGGACCTGGGCATTCAGTAAATTCCGGTAGCGCGGCAGTTCGTGCTTTCCCAGGTCCCGGAATCGGGATCCTTCAACAGGCTCAGGACAGGCCTGGGGCACCCGTTTCCGTTCGTGGGGGATGGAGCGGGACGTGATAGGCTGGCTCTTCGCGCTGAGGAGCGCGATTTCCGATGCATTCCGGTCCGTCCAGTCATCCCAATCACTCCGATCACCCCAATCCATCCAATCCATCCAATCGATCTAATCCACCCAATCCATCCGGCCATCCTTTCCATTTCAATCTGGTTGCCGCGGCGCAAGCGGCGATGATCGAACATGGGTTCGAGCCCGATTTTCCCGCCGGGACCGATCAGGAGCTGGCCGCGATTCAGGCTCATACCGAGTTGCCCGCCGGCAGCGGCATCCAGGACTTGCGCGGGCTGCTGTGGTCGTCGATCGATAACGACACTTCCAAGGATCTCGATCAGATCGAGTGGGCCGAGCAGTTGGCCGACGGGCGCATCCGGGTGCTGGTGGGCGTGGCGGACGTGGACGCGCGCGTGCACCAGGGATCGGTGATCGACGGCCACGCGCAGAGCGAGACGACCTCTGTGTACACCGGCGTGAAGGTGTTTCCGATGCTGCCCGCGGAGCTCTCCGAAGGCATCACGTCGCTGAACGAGAACCAGGACCGGGCGGCGATGGTGATCGAGTTTGCGGTGGACGCGGCCGGGATTGCGAGCGACGGGAAGGCTTACCGGGCGCTGGTGCGCAACCGGGCGCAACTGGCGTACAACAGCGTGGGCGCGTGGCTGGAGGGCAAAGGACCGGCGCCGGCGAAGGTGGCCGCAAACGCCGAATTGGCCGCGCAGCTCAAGCTGCAGGACGCGGCGGCAGGGCGAATGCAGGGCGGGCGCTTCCAGCATGGGGCGTTGGATCTGGAAACCATCGAGACGCGGCCGGTGATGCTTGCCGACCAGGCGGTGGAAATTGCGCTCCTCAAAAAGAACCGGGCTACCTCGCTGATCGAGGAGTTTATGGTGGCGGCCAACGGGGTGATTGCGCGGACGTTCGAAGCTGCGGGCGTGGCCTCGATCCGGCGCATCGTGCGCACACCCAAGCGCTGGGAACGGATTGTGGAGCTGGCCGCGGGGCTGGGAACAACGCTGCCCGCCGATCCCGAATCCAAGGCGCTGAACGATTTTCTGCTCGCCCAGAAACAGAAGGACCCCGACCATTTTCCCGATCTTTCGCTGGCGGTGGTCAAGCTGATGGGACCGGGCGAGTATGTGCTGGTGAAACCCAACCAGCCCTCGCCGGGACATTTCGGGCTGGCCGTCGAGGACTATACCCACTCCACGGCACCCAACCGGCGGTTTCCCGACGTGGTGACGCAACGGCTCCTGAAAGCGTGGCTGGGCGGGCAGGCGCAGCCTTACTCTGAAGACGCGCTCAATGCCGTCGCGCTGCGCTGCACGCAGATGGAAGACGCGGCGCGCAAGGTGGAGCGGGAGATGGAGAAGCGAATCGCGGCGGTGGTGCTGCATCCGCATATCGGGCAAAGCTACCAGGCCATTGTCACCGGGGTAAACCAGTACGGCACCTTCGCGCGGACCCTCGATCCGCACGTCGAGGGCATGATTGTGCGCGGCGGCAAGGGCCTGGATGTAGGCGACAGGGTGACGGTAAAGCTGGTTTCCACCGACCCGGAGCGCGGGTTCATCGACTTTGCTGTATAACTATATTCGTTTCAATTACTTGTCCATTGCGATCGGGATGAGATCGGGGCCCCTGTCACGGGCCGATTTTCATGGGCCGGCTCATGGCGGCCTAAATGAGTGTGTCCAGCGGACGCGAAAAGGCGTCTAATGGGAAGAATCGTCACGCGCTGACAAGTGGCATTCCACGGAACGGGCCCGCAACCAAGCTTCTGGAAGGGCGATTGTCTCAACTGCGGCTCCGCTGCGATCTTGGTTTCACGCGGATCGCGTGAACCGGCGCCGACTCCAATACCGTCGATACAGGTGAGTTGATGCGTTCAGGTTCCTTCCTTGCTTATGGGGTGTTTCTTCCCTCTCTAGCCTTTTTGTGTTTGCCCGCTTTCGCTCAAACACCGCAGTCCGACCCCGATCCGACGATCGCACTGGCGGCCGAACTTCCCGAGGCTCCCATTCCGCAGGCTACGGACGCCGGATCGGCGGGCCAGCAGACGCAGCCGGGACAGAACCAAAACGGACAAGATCAGACGGGCCAGAAGCCGAGCGCGGATTCTGCGCAGAAGAAGACTCCGCCGCCGCAGCCGAAACGCATCCTCGGCCTGATGCCCAATTACCGCGCGGTAAGCGCCGGGGTGCGTCCACCGCCGCCCACACCCGGCGAGGCGTTCAAGATCGCTACCCAAAACAGCTTCGACTACTCGGCTTTCATCTTTGTGGGCATTACCTCGCTGCTGGCCGAGGGATCGAATGCGCACTCCCAACTGGGCAAAGGGGTGGGCGGATTCTGGGCCTATTACTGGCGCGGCTACCTGGACAAGACCGACGGCAACTACTGGGTCGACGCCATTATGCCGACTGTGTTCCACCAGGACGAGCGCTACTACGCCATGGGCGAGGGCGGGTTCTGGAAGCGCGGAATTTATGCGGCTTCCCGGGAGCTGATTACGCCCGATTATCATGGGAAGAACAGCTTCAATGCATCGGAGATCCTTGGCCGCGGCGCCTCTCAGGCCATATCGCTGTCTTACTATCCCAGCAAGACTCAGACCGCCGGAGGCTACACGGAGAAATACGCATACGCCGTCGGCCGCGACGCGCTGACCAATGTGTTTCGCGAGTTCTGGCCCGACATCAACGCCCACCTGTTTCACAAGAACCATTGATCGCCGGCGGCAGCCGTCTGTTTCGATCCGGGTGAAGGAAACCGTGCTCGCAAGTCTTCGCAAAATCGCCGTGAGGTTCGCCGCGGCGCTTGTTCTGGCGGCTTTCGCTCCTCCGATCTCGGCGCAGGAAGCCGTGGGCCAGGCGGTGGCGATAACCGCGGAAGCGCTTCCCGATGCGCCGGCGCCGCAGATCGAAATCGCCGTGGCCGGTGAGCCGCAGGCTGCACAACAAGCACAGCCCGTTCCCAGCCCCCAGCCGGCGCAGGGTAGCTCCAGCTCGTCGCAAAGCTCGAGTGCGGCGCCGGCTCCCGCTCAGCAGCCCGCCGATCCGCAGAGCCAGCACGATAAGGCCGAGCAGCAACTGAAAGCGCAGGAGCACCAGCGCGTGCTGGGAGTGATGGCCAGCTTCAATACCACTACGAATCCGGATGCGATTCCACTGTCTGCCGGACAGAAATTCCGGCTGTTTTTCAAGAGCGCCACCGATCCGTGGCCCTTTGGACTGGCGGCCGTGGTTGCCGGCATAGGCCAGGCCGACGACAACGACCCGGCCTGGGGACAGGGCATGAAAGGATATGCGACCCGCTTTGGCGGCGCCTACTCCGATTACTTCATCGGCAATTTCTTTGGGAATGCGGTGCTGCCGGCGCTGTGGCATGAAGATCCTCGTTTCTTCCAGAAGGACACGGGCTCGGCGTTCAAACGCGCCATGTGGGCTGCGGGAAGCACGGTATGGTGCAAGCGCGACAACGGCAAATGGGGGCCGAACTACGCCAATGTCGCCGGCAACCTGATTGGGGCGGCCATTGCCAGGGTGTATTACCCGCCTTCCGATCGCACGGTCGGGGACACCATCACGGATGGTTTGACGGTCTCCGCCGAAGGGGTGGTGGGCGCCGAAGTCATCGAGTTCTGGCCGGATATGGTGCGGCACCACAAGCGCAAACAGGCCGAGAAGCAGGCCCGAAAGCAGGCCGGAGTGAGCCCGGCGCAAGGTGCTGCGCCGAACGCCGCGAAAGACCCAGCCAATGAGCAGTCCCCGGCGGACCCGAATCAGAAGTAAGGCCGAAGCCACCCAGGGTTGCGGCGGGCTTACTTTTTCCGCTCTTCTCCGCTCTCAAGTCTTTGCATTCGGCGGACCGCAGGTGAGGTGCGGGCCTGGAGGCCAGCACTACGGCCGGTCTACCACCCCGACGACAAAGACTTGTCGTTGGGGACCCCGGTCGAGAGAGGCTGCGGAAAAAGGCCGAATTTCCAGCGAAGGCCCGAAAAGCGGGCCGCAAGGGCTAAAGCCCGCGTTCATGTTGCTCGACTTGCGGCACGACTGAAGTCGTGCCCTGACACTTCGTGCCCTGACACTTCGTGTCCCTTCCGGAGAGTTTTTCCGCAGCCTGCGGGGATCGGCGGTATCGGAGACCGGCGGTAGCTTGGAGGAGCGCATCTTCGGAAGCCGGGCTGGTGCGAGCACGCGAGCTACCTGCGGTTATTTACACTCATTTGCAGGAGAAAGTCTGAACCCGAACATGCCTCACCCGCAGATCAAATTCGGAACCGACGGCTGGCGCGGCGTGATCGCCGACGATTTTACCTTTGCCAATGTGCGCATCGCGGCGGCTGCCATTGCGGCCTATGTTCATGCGCACGAGGATCCCGCGAAAGGGCTCTGCATCGGATACGACACGCGGTTCGGGTCGAAGGCATTTGCGCGGGCCTGCGCGGAGGTGGCGGCGGCGAGCGGGATACCGGTGATGCTGGCGGGCGCGGTGACGCCAACGCCAGCGCTGAGCTTTGGAGTGCGCGAGCGGGGCGCGGCGGGCGGCATCATGATTACCTCCTCGCACAATCCGGCGCAGTGGAACGGCGTGAAGTACAAGGCGTGGTACGGAGGGTCGGGCAAGCCCTCGATCATGACGGCGATCGAAGGGTATCTGGGCAAACCGGCGCCGCAGGCAAGCGGGAACCCTCTGGGTGCGGCTGCGATTACGGAGGTGGATTATCTGCCTTCGTATCTCGAGGCCATCGAGAGTTTTGCGGATCTCGACAAGATCGCGACGTCGGGCATGAAGTTCTGCATCGACTCGATGTACGGGGCGGGAGCTACGATTCTCTCCGACATCTTTGCGCGCATCGGCGTGGAGCACGTGCAGATTCGGGCCAACGCCGATCCGCTGTTTCCGGGCATCAATCCGGAGCCCATCGAGCCGCACATCCGTGCGCTGGGCGAGGCGACGGCCGCGAACGGCTGCCACGCCGGATTGTGCACGGATGGCGACGCGGACCGCATCGGGGCTACGGACGAGCAGGGAAACTTCGTCGATCCGCACAAGATTTATTCGGTCCTGCTGAGCTGGGTTCTGCGACGCAAGGGATGGCCGGGCGCGGTGACGCGGGCTTTCAATACGACCAAGATGCTGGACCGCATCGCGAGCAAGTACGGGCGCGAGCTGATCGAGCACGGCATCGGCTTCAAATACGTCTGCGACCTGATGCTGGAGCGGGAAATCGTGATGGGCGGCGAGGAATCGGGCGGCATCGGCTTCCAGCGCCATCTGCCGGAACGGGACGGCCTGCTGAACTGCCTGCTGCTGGCCAACGTGATGGCCGATGAAGGCAAGACGCTGGGGCAACTGGTGGCCGATCTGCAGGCCGAGTACGGCGAGCACCAGTACGGCCGCATCGATTTACATATTCCGGATGAAACAAAGAACGGAGCGATTGCAAGAGCCAGGGCGCTGAAGAGCGGCGATCGGGTCTTCGCGGGAATGCCCATCCTGCGGCAGGAGAATCTGGACGGGGTGAAGTTCTATCTCGACAACCCGGAGGCGGCGACGAAGCCGAATGCGGCCGAGACCTGGCTGCTGCTGCGGGCCAGCGGAACCGAGCCGCTGATGCGGATTTACACCGAGTCGTGCTCGAAGGAGTCAGTGGCAAAGCTGCTGGAGTCGGCGCGGGAGTTTTCATTGGGAGGGTGAGCACCGGTCGGGCGAGGGGGCCGGGGCGGCGAAGGGATCCGCTCCGACGGAATTCGCTCAGGTTGCCCGAGGGGTTGGGGTTCGTGCTTTCCCACCCTTGCGGCAGAGAAGAGCCGCAAGGATGGGGCACCCGGCATCGGCGCGGGCATTTGCGCTGGGCGGGTAGGAGTTGCCCAGAGGACAAAATCGAGAGCAGGGAAGATGTTTTTGGGAAGGCAGAAAGCATGTTCATCCACATCTTTGGATTTCGCTGGAAGCCCGCGGCGACGGAAGCGGACAGGGCTCGCGCAGAGAAAGAGATTCTGGCTTTTCGCGGCGTCATTCCCGGATTGATCGAGGCGCACGTGGGTCCCAACGTTTCAGCGCGCGGGCAAGGCTATACCTTTGCGGGAATGATGAAGTTCACGGACAAGGCCGCGGCCGATGCCTACTCGATCCACCCGGCGCACCTCGCGCTTCTCGATTGGCTGGTGCCGCTCATCGATCCGGTCGAACTGGATTTCGAAGCGTAAATCTCACGCCGCGCGCAATTCAAGGATGATGGCCGCGCCCTGGGGCTCGAGGTTCACGGCCAGGGCGCGGCCGTTGTTGTCGTGGAGGATGGTGGCGCATAGACTCAGTCCCAGGCTGGCGGCCTCGCCTTCAGCGGGCGCCACGGAAAAGGGATCGAAGGCGCGCTCGGGATTGGGGAATGCCGGACCCGAATGCCCGACCAGGATCTGCACCAAATTGCCCTCGCTGGCGGCTTCCATGCGAATGGTCTTCGGCTCTTCTGCGGCGGGAGTGGGGGTTTCCACTGCATCCATGGCAAACTGCAGGCAATGCCGAACCGCCTGGCGCAGTTGCTGGGCGCTGCACAAAACCCGCGGCAGCGCCGGTGCGATGCTGAGCCGGAACTCGATATCGCGGCTGAGGAACTCAGAGCGATGCAGTTCGCCCATGTCGGAGAGCAGCTCGGCCACCGAAACCGCAGCCTGCTGGTCGCCGTAAGGCCGGGAGATGCGCGCCAGGCTCTCCAGCGTGACGCGCATATTGCGGGCTTCGGCCAGGATGGATTCCACGGCCTTGCGGTCCTGCGCATCGAGCGTCGAGGTCTCTTCAAGCAGCGTGGCGTAACCCAGAACCACGGTGAGCGGATTGTTCAGTTGCTGGGTGACGTTGGCGGCCAACTGGCCCAGGTGGGAGAACTTTTCCGAGTCGATAAGCCGCTCGAACATCATGGTCTGGCTGCGCGTGGCCTGCAGCCGTCCCACCAGCAGTTCGATGGGCAGCAGGTCGTCGATGCGCAGCGGTTCGCTTCCCCCCACCGAGGGTTTGCTCCGGAATGGACGCATTCCGGCCAGCAGCAGAGCCCCTTCGGTGGTGCCCCGGCTGGCCATGGGAACGGCCAGCACCGAGGTGAACCGCAACCGCCTGAGGTCGTCGCCCGGCCAAAGCCAGGGCGTGAGGTCCAGGTTCACGGTCTGGCTCTGCTCCACGGCCGGGGGCGCCGTTCCGGGAGCCAGAAAACCGGTGGCGGGAATCCGCGCAGCCACGTCGGCAAGCGCTTTGGCGGTGGCTGCGTCGAGCCCTGCTGCGCCCACCAGCCGGTACCGCCCGGTGCTGTGCAACAGCAGCGCGGCCTGGGCAAACCGGCTGTGCGCCACCACCATTTCGCAGATGTCGATTCCCTGGTTGTCGAAGTCCTCCACCCGGCGCCTCGCCAGCATAAGCTTGCTGTAGGCCTCGAGCTCGTGCCGGGCCCGGCGCTCGCGCTCCTCTGCGGCCTTGTTCTTGGCCAGCTCGTCTTCGAGCGCCAGCATGATCATGCCCAGCGCTGCCACTACCTTGCCCATCACGCACACGCGATTGAAGTTGAGCTGGACCTCAGGGCTGGCGGAGAGGAGCGGAAACACCTGCAAAAGGTAAAGCGACCAGGCCAGAAATCCCGTCACGCTGAGAACCACTCCCGGCGAGAACCGCCGGAAGACGAAGACCACCAGCAGCGCGGCCATGAACAGGTTGGCGCTTTCCACAAAGCTGAGCGCCCAGGCCGCTCCCAGCGCAAAATACGACCAGAAGGCGAGGCCGCCAAGCAAGGCGCAGGTTGAAACCCCCAGCCACGGCGGCATCACGTTTCTTACCGCGCCCCACAGCAAAGCGGAGCAGAAGCAGATCACGCCCAGCGCGGGAAATACGAAAAACAAAGGACCTTTTGGCTCAACCCCGCGAAACATACCGTAAAGCAGGATGGAGTAGGCCACCTGGGGAAGAATGTAGGGGAACACGTACAAGACCTGAAACCGGCCGATGCGAAATCGCAGCGGCGACAGGGAGGCGAGAAACAAGGCCGAGCTGATTTGGATGGAGATCTCGCCCGCGGCGTCGATCCAGGGATGCGCGCCTTGAGAAAAGCCCCACCACCCCAGGGCGTAGAAACGCAGGAAACTGGCAAGGGAAAACAGGAAGCCCAGAAACCAGAGCAAAGTGCGCGCATCGCGATAGCGCAGATAGAGATAGCCGAACGCGGGGAGCAGAAGCGCGGTGAGCATTAGAGCCGGCGCGTGGTCGCTAAAGGTCATGAAGGGCGGTGGTTCTCCTTCCGTCGCACGGACGGAAAATCGATGCAATCCTTCAAATTTCTTTACTCTTCGATGCTAAGAGTCTTGGGCCCGGTTTGCCGCGAGGCGGAAGCTGCCGTTAGCCCGTATGCGCATAGTTTACCGGTTGTGACTGGGCAGAGTTCCCCCACTTTAGATTCTGAAATCTTCCTATGGGGCTGTACATCCGTCTAAAGTTGCAGGGGGGAGTAATTTTCACCCCGGTCCGGGTTCCCGCTCCCGGATGGCGCAGGCGAGGCGCGGGAGGAGAAGATACGGTGCGCAATCGGTGCTGGATCGGACGGCTCGTCTTACTTGCTGCTGCACTGGGGTGCGCATCCGCCGCCCCGGCGCAAAGCAAAGATAGCTTTACGCCCATGCCGCTCGACTCCGGCTTTGGGCGCATGGATCTCTCGGATCCGGCCATTCCGGCGGACCAGATCATCAAGCAGTTCGCCGCCAAGGAGACGGAGTTCCAGGAGGCTCTCAACCATTACACCTATCGCCGCGTGGCGCGGGTGCAGACCATCGACGACGACACCAACAAGCCGGACGGCGAGTGGTACGAGGTGGACGACGTCATCTTCGATCCCAGCGGCGCGCGCACGGAAAAGGTAGTCTACGCGCCGGCCAATACCCTGACCCGGGTGATGATGTCGCCCTCCGACCTGCAGGACATCTCGCACGGATACCCGTTTGTGCTCACGACGGCGGACCTGCCCGAATACGACATCAAGTACGTAGGCCGGCAAAAAGTGGACGAGCTCGACTGTTACGTCTTTGACGTAAGCCCCAAGCAGATTCTCAAGGGCAAGCGCTATCTTGACGGCCGCATCTGGGTGGACGCCACCGACCTGCAGATCGTGGTGACCAACGGGCGCATGGTTCCCGACGACACCAAGCGAGGCCAGGAAGACCTGCATCCGCCGTTCATGACCTGGCGGCAGCAGGTGGACGGCCACTACTGGTTCCCGGTCTACACCAAGGGCGAGGGCATTCTTCACTTCTCCGGCGGCTACGGCTACATGGCCCAGGACGTGCACATCCGCGACACGGTGAAATACACCGACTACAAGCGCTTCGGCTCGACCACCACGATTCTTTACAACGGCCAGGACATCACCAACTCCGGCCAGCAGTCGGGCGCGCAGCCCAACGGGCAGCAGAAGCAGAAGTAGGGATACGACAGGGAACGAGGGAACGAGGGAACAAGGGAACAAGGGAATAGGGAATAGAAAAGCTTGGGTGAGCTGCGGTTGGGTTTTCTTGAGCTTGGGGTTTCACGATTAGTCGGAAATCTGCAGCACTTGAAAGCTGCCCTTCACGGGCTCCTGATGCAGGGTGCCGATTCCGCCGGGATGGCTCAGGTCGACACCCTGGTAATCGGTGACCAGGTAGACCGCGCCCGACTGCGGATCGACGGCCAGAGTGCTGGCCCGCTGGCGCGTGGGCAGGGTCTGGATCACGGCGTAGGTGTCGGTCACGTCCTGGTGAATGATGGTGAGGCTTCCCTCGGCGCCGCCGTTGGCGGTGAAGATGAGCCCGTGCTCGGCGTCGTATCCGACCGCGTCCACGTCCGGTCCGATGGGCAGCGATGTCACCTTTTCCCCGGTCCCGGTATTCAACACCACCAGTCTCCGGTTGTTGCAGGCGGCAAACACGCGCAGGTGGATGCTGTCGATGGCCAGGCTTCTGGGATCGGCGCATTCCGGGCTCAGGTTGAAACTGCGCAGGCGGCCGTCGGCAGGGTTGGGTGAGTGTATCGTGCCCGTCCAGTCGAGCACGGTCCACGCAGCCGCCTCCTTTTTGGCCTTGGAGGACACGGTGTTATCGACCGCGATTGCGCCGGCTTCCGGCTGCGGGCGCATCTGCGCCGCCACGGTCTGGGCGTCGAAGCGGTAAACCTCATTGCGGTCAGTCACGGCAACGTAGATATCGTCGTTCTCGTCGGCCACGGCATAACCCAGCAAGCCGGGAAACGCGATTTCGCCGATCGCCGTCTGGGTTTGCGTGTCGATGACCGTAACTTTGGATTGGGTGGAAGCCTCGGCCGGCGACCCCTCGCGGGCGGCGGCCGGCCTGCGGCCGGCGGGCGCAGCCGGCTCCTCGGCAGGTGGATTGGCGCGCACCACAAACAGCAGCTTGGTGAGCGGATCGTAGACCAGCGAGCGCGGATTGGCTCCGGTGTCGATTTCGGCCACCTTCTTGAGGGTCTGCCGGTCGAAGACAACCACCTTGCCCTGACCTCCGTCGCTGATGTAGCCGAGCTGGCCGGTATCGTCCAAAGCCACCTGGCGCGCCTCGTAAAAGTTCCCGATCTCACCCAGCTCGTCGCCGGAGTTCACGTCCACCACCTGCATCGAGGTGCCGTGCGCGATATAGAGCCGGCCGGCCTGCGAGTCCATGGTCAGATAATCCCAGTTGCCGGCCCCGCCGATGAACCAGGTGGCGCGGATGAAGAACGGCTTGGCGGGCAGCTCGGTGGCCAGAGGTACCTGCTGCGCCGGCAAGCCGGCGCCGATCAGCAGCGGCAACAGCAGGATTCTCCGCATGGTGCAATCGCCCTCGACGATAAAGACGCGCTTTCGCTACTCCCAGTTCGCCGGCCGCGGATTTGCGCCAGATCTTGACCAAGTTGCGCAAAGATGAGCCGGACGCGTTCCTCTCCGTTCCTTAAATCCTTACCAACTCCTGCTGGATTTTGCCCGTGACCCAGGCCTTGCCGGGTGCGGTGAGCATATTCACCTCGCTGCGCACGCCGAATTCGGGCAGATAGATTCCCGGCTCGACGGAGAAGCAGGTGTGGGGCAGGATGCGGCGGTCGTCGTGCGTTTCCAGGTTGTCGAGGTGCGCGCCGGAGCCGTGCAGGTCATGCGCGATATTGTGGCCGGTGCGATGGGTGAAGAAGTCGCCGAAGCCCGCTGCGCGAATGACGGCGCGGGCCGCATCGTCGGCCTCGAAGCCGCAGATCAGGCGGCGGGCGGCAAAGGCGCCTTCGACGGCCGCAATGGCGGCGTCGCGGGCGTTGCGCACGGTCTCGAAGACAAGCTGCTCGCGCTCAGAGGGCTCGCGGCCGACTACGCCGGTCCAGGTAATGTCGTAGTAGATGGTGCCGGGCAAATCGACACGTCCCCAGAGATCGATGAGCACAAAGTCGCCTTCGCGGATGGGCGATGACTTTTCAGGCGTGGGCTCGTAATGGGAATCGGCACTGTTCGCATTTACGCTCACGTTGGGGCCGTTCTCCCACACCAGGCCCTCGCGCCGCATCGCCTCACTGAGCCAGACCACCATATCGAATTCGGAGAGCGCGCCCGCACCTCCGTTGGAGGGCCGCAGCCGCCGGCCCATCTCTTTCCAACCCTGTGCCAGGATTGCGTCGATGGCCTGCTGCGCCATGGAGTGGCTGGCGACCTGCTCCTCGCTGAGCACGGCCTCAAACTGGCTGACCAGATCGGCCGAGCTCACGATCTGCTTGCCCAGGCTGCGCAGAAACTCGATGGTTCCGGCGTCGACCATGGAGACATACATGATGTCGTTGTTGGGCGAGTACTGCATGGCCAGACGGCGCGCGCCGCCGAGCATGGCCTCAAGGCCGGCGTGCAATTCCTGCCAGCTCGAGTACAAGCCCTTGCTGCCCGGCAGCCGGTCCAGGCGAGCCTGCTCGATGCGGTGCACGAGCTTGCGCGGCTCGCCGCTCGCGGGGACGAAGTAGTACCAGCGCCGCGTGATGTGGGCTTTTTCATCGAGGCCGAGAATGCGCGCGGCGATGGGATCGCGGTGGTGGTGATCGTAGAAGAGCCAGCCGTCGAGGCCGAGTTCGCGCAGCGCGGCCTGAATCGAGTCAAGCTTCATAGGGTTGATAGTATCCGCTTGCATCGGAGTTGGCCTTGCCGTTTGAATTGATTTTAGTTGACCTCTGCGCGGCCCAGGGCGATGATGAGTAGACTCCGATTAGTTAAGAAGCTCCAAAGAATGCCGAATCCTGGTCAAACACTGTCTGCGCCTCCGCCAGTAGCCCCACACATTCGAGACTTTAACGCTAAGGCAAAGATTCCCTATGGAGTTACTTTCGAGCACGTTTGCCAGACGATGGAAGCATTCGCAGAATTCCTGAAAACCATCGACACTCGACTCGTGGAAAACAATATGGCTCGATTGGAAGAGATGCTGATGCTGGCCAATTTCAGTAGCATCGTCGGCGAGTTTATTGCTAGTAACCTCCCCAAGCATTGTCCGACCATCGCGAAAAATGCGTATCACAACGGTTACCCAGACCTCCTCCCGGCAGGAAAATACGCGCGGAATGCCGCGCAACATGCAGGGGCCGACGGTATCGAGATCAAGGCATCGCGATATCTGAAGGGCTGGCAAGGGCATAATCCCGAAGACGTTTGGCTCATGGTTTTTGCATTTGAAGCTGGGCGTCCAACGGACGTTCTGAAGGAGGCGCCTCTTGTGCAGTTTAGGTTCTTGGCGGTTTACGGAGCCTTGCTTCAGAAGGCAGACTGGTCATTTGCCGGAAGGAGTCAAAAGAGCCGTGGTACGATCACCGCCAGCGTTCTGCCAGTTGGGTATGCCAAAATGGCCCAAAATTGGATTTACAAGGCGCCCGTTAGTCCCCAAAAGCCAGATCGAACTGATCCCGTTCGACAGGAATAGTGGAAAGAGGCCTTATAGTTTTCTTAGCCGATCTGTAATATGGTTCATGTTTCTCTATCCCAATGCATTTATAGCCAACTGCCTCGGCCGCAGCGACGGTTGAGCCAGACCCCATGAACGGATCGCAAACGATACCTTTTCCTAAGGGCAAAACCGACCATACGAGCTCCCTCATCAAGGCCTGCGGTTTCAGGCTAGGGTGGTCAGCGATCATGCGCTCGGCCTGCGGCGTACGACCGCTCTCGATTAAATCTGTGAACGGCAAATCCCCAGGCGTCCTCCGAAGGCCGCCCGCGCCAAACTTGCGTAAGCAGTCGCCAACTTTCATTCCAGGTTCCATCGGTTTCCTGAAAATTCCCCAAGGCTCGTAGGCGCCGCGTGGAAGAGAACAGACCCCAGGGAATTCTTCCTCGGCATTCTTCGGCCGGTCGTCCCCTCGAAGTGTGCGGACCACGCGAATGACCTGCCCTCGAAACTCAAGTCCGCCATCCACTAGCGATGAGTAGACCAGCTGAGCAAGAAAAGAATTGCACGCGAAGAAGACGTGCGCGCCGGGAACAAGGGCGTGAAGTGCGACCTTAGCCCACTCGACGAAGAACCTGCTCAATTGCTCACGTTCGCGTTCATTCAGTGCGGTGAACCTCGGGAGCGGCTGCCGCGCGGAGCCGTCGAAAGAAGGTGGAATGCGCCATATTCCGCCGTTCCCATTGGCCCTTTTTTCAATTTGATCGAACTCGTATTCCTTTACTCCGTAAGGAGGATCGGTAACCATTCCATGGAGAGAACTCGGAGGAATTCTTGCCAACCATTCGAGGCAATCGGCATGTACGACTAACGACTTCCCGATCTCGAAGTGCGCGTAGTCCAGAGCTAGGTCGGCGGGTTCGAATCTCGAGGCGCTCATGTTCCAATCGTAGCCTACATCGCATTACGACGACGATGAGCCCAGTGCAAAACTCGACAGTTGTTACCACTTTGAAACCGTTCCGCAGGCAGCTCAGAGCGCGGCCAGCGCGGCTTGCTCGCTGGGGAACAGCTCGGCGTACTTGGTGATGCCGACCATGGTGAAGACCTTGGTGAAGTGCGCGGAGAGGCCGAAGGCGTACACCTTCTGGCTGGAGTTCGCGGCCTCGATGAGCAGTTGAATCACCAGCGCGATGCCGCTGGAATTGATGTAATCGACCTTGGTGAAATCGAGCAGGACGATCTTGTTGGCGGTCTTCGACAGAGACTGGTAGGCGCCCAGCACGGCATCCTTCGAGGTGCTGGCGATATCGCCTTCAAAGCGGAGGACGGCGACGGCGTGCCCGGCGGGAGACGTAAGCTGGTCAATGCGCGACTTGGTTTCGCTCTGCACTTGTCGATTGCCTCCGATTTTCGCCTTTGGTTATTCCGAGTCCTTGTCCAACCGTATCACCAGGCGGACGTAACTGCTTTTGCCGTCGGAGCCCGTCACCCACTCCGCCTCGTCCACCAGCGCCTGGATGAGAAACATACCCATGCCGCGCGGGTCTTCCTCGCCGTGCATCTTGCGGTCGATATCCGGCTTTGCAGGCTGCGTCTTGATGCCTTTGCCGTCGTCGATGACCTTCACTTCGAGCGAATCCTCGCCGGCCGAAAGCACTACGCCCACGGACAGTTTTTCATTCAGCCGGTTGCCGTGCTCGATGGCGTTGATGCAGGCCTCGGCCACCGCCGTTTTGAGGTCCTCGATGCGGTCTTCGCGGAAGCCCATGAGCTTGGCCACCGCCGACGCGGTGCTCATGGCCACTTTCTCGAAGCCCATGCGCGAGGGCAGCCGGACTTCGACGGTAGTGGTCTTTGGCGAGCTCATGCCGGCATCTCCGCCGGAGTTGTCCCGCGGTTCGTCGCGGCGAGGACCAGTGCGGTCATGTCGTCTCCCTGCGGGCCACCCTCTGAGAATTCGCTAATGGCCGACCACAATGCATCGAGAATACCATCGGCGTTCTGGGCCGGGCACCTCAAAAACTCGTCCAGAAGCCGTTCCGGCCCAAACTCCTCATCCCCCTTGAAGACTTCAGTGAGCCCGTCGGTATAGA
Source organism: uncultured Acidobacteriaceae bacterium (assembly GCA_963770555.1). Classification (GTDB taxonomy): domain Bacteria; phylum Acidobacteriota; class Terriglobia; order Terriglobales; family Acidobacteriaceae; genus Telmatobacter. The sequence continues at coordinate 732,646 of CAVYQC010000003.1, read as the reverse complement.
AGAGCAGCCGGGCGCCCGGTGAAAGCATGCGCTTCTCGCTTGAGTAGCGCATTCCCGGCACCAGGCCCAGCGGTGTGCCCGAAGCCTGAAACTGGTACGGCGGCGCGCCCGGCTCGACGAGGAAGCCGGGATTGTGGCCGGCGTTTACGACCTCGAGCTCGCCGGTGTCGGGGTGCAGGCGGAGAAAGATGGCCGTGACATAGCGGCGGCGGGCCTCTTCGCCCTCGGCCCAGTGGTGCTGGTTGATGCGCGTGGCCAGGTTTTCGAGAGGCATCCCGGTGATGGCCATGGCCCTGAAGGCGGACCGGTAGCCGTTGGCCATGATGGCGGAGGCCAGTCCTTTGCCGGCCACGTCGGCCACGGCCATCAGCAGGCTGCCGTCCGGCTGCTCAACGATGTCCAGGTAGTCGCCGCCCACCTCGTAACAGGCGTCGGAGCGGAAGCCGACCGTGTAGCCGGGAATGGAGGGAAGCTGCTGCGGGAGCAGGGAGCGCTGAATCTGGCGCGCGGCGTCCAGGTCCTGCTGCAGCCGCGCGAATTCGAGATTGCGCTTGTGATTGCGGGCATTTTCAAGCGCCACCGCCGCTTGCAGCGCCAGCCCCTCCAGGAAATCGGCTTCGTAGAGGGTGAGCGGGCGTGAGTCCGGCGTAGCCACCACCAGCTCGGTCATGCGCTTTCCATCGCGATCGTCGAGCGGATAACTGAAGGGAGCAAAGCCGTCGGCGTCCGGCTGCGGCAGCTCGCCGTAGCTGAGTCCGGCGCGGGGAAACGCCGCACCGGCCATCTCCAGCTCGCGCACCACGATGCGCAGCACCTGCTCCAGCACTTCCTTCTCGTGGGTGGTGGAGTGCACCTGGCGGGAGGCCTCGAGCAGCGCCTGCAGCCGGGCTACCTGCTGGAGCAGATCGATCGTCTCACCGTTGCCTGCAACCTGCGCCGCAGCCGCCATTTCAGCCTTCCGTCGAATCCAACTCTACCACGGGTAGGCCGCAGCACGCGGAGCAGTTTGCGCCGGCTGAAAAAAGGGCCGGGACGGTGTCCAGGAGCGACGCTCAGGCTTGCAACGCGGCGCGAATGTCCCTGGTCTCCAGAATTCGCTTGCCGTAACCGCGGCGCGCTACGTTGAGCATGGCCTGGCCGATGTCGCGGGTGGTCAACACCTGGTTCGGAAACGCGAAACGCAGCAGCGGCATGAGCGGCCAGGCGAGGCCGTAGATTACGCGGTAGACCGGCGTCCGGGAGCGGATTCCGTCGAGCGGCTGGATGAGGCCGGGGCGGAACATATAGGCGTTCAAAGGCAGACGCAGCAAAGCGTTTTCCGTGCGGCCCTTTACCCGCGCCCACATGGAGCGGCCTTTCTCTGTCGAATCGGTTCCGGCGCCGGAGACGTAGATGAAGGTCATGCCCGGATTCAGCCCCGCGAGTGCCTGGGCGGCGGCCATCGTAACCGCATAGGTCACACGCTCGTAGTCGGCTTCTTTCATGCCGCTCGAGGAAACGCCGAGCGCGAAGAAGCAGGCATCGAAGCCGCGCAGGCGATCTTCGAGGGCGGCGTAGTTTCCCATGTCTCCATGCACAATCTCCACCAGCTTGGGGTCTTCGGCGCCGGTGGCGCGGCGGACGACCGTGGCCACTTGATCGACGTCGGCGGCGCGCAGGCACTCGCGCAGCACTCCCTGACCTACCATGCCGGTTGCGCCGAAGATGAGAACCTTCATTGCGGTCTCCCTGTGATTGCTCCGGGTTGGGGTTCGTGCTTTCCCACCCTTGAATCGAAGAACGATTCAAGGATGGGGCACGGAGCTGCGCGGTGTATCCAGACCGCCGGGTTGGGGTTCGTGCTTTCCCACCCTTGAATCGAAGAACGATTCAAGGATGGGGCACGGAGCTGCGCGGTGTATCCAGACCGCCGGGTTGGGGTTCGTGCTTTCCCACCCTTGAATCGAAGAACGATTCAAGGATGGGGCACGGAGCTGCGCGGTGTATCCAGACCGCCGGGTTGGGGTTCGTGCTTTCCCACCCTTGAATCCAAGAACGATTCAAGGATGGGGCACGGAGCTGCGCGGTGTACCTAGACCGCCGGGTTGGGGTTCGTGCTTTCCCACCCTTGAATCGGAGAACGATTCAAGGATGGGGCACGGAGCTGCGCGGTGTATCCAGACCGCCGGGTTGGGGTTCGTGCTTTCCCACCCTTGAATCGAAGAACGATTCAAGGATGGGGCACGGAGCTGCGCGGTGTATCCAGACCGCCGGGTTGGGGTTCGTGCTTTCCCACCCTTGAATCGAAGAACGATTCAAGGATGGGGCACGGAGCTGCGCGGTGTATCCAGACCGCCGGGTTGGGGTTCGTGCTTTCCCACCCTTGAATCAAAGAACGATTCAAGGATGGGGCACGGGGCGTAAGTCGAACAGCTTACGTGGAGTTCAATCTCCCGGATGCGGATTGCATACCGGACGCCCTTTGTCAGACCATTGGACCATAAGCCTCCCGCGCCCGCCGCACGAGATCGCATATCGACCAACTTCAATTCTCGCGCGCAGCTCCGGAAAGCGCCAGGGCGGACGGGTTTCGCTTACAATGGTCGCGTATTCATTCCCAGGGGAGTCAGCAGGCTAAGAGTTTTCTTTGCAAGCCGGCCCACACAAAACTCAAGGCGTCCGCCCCGGAATCCGGGACGGCCGCACGAGGGCAGTGGGACTTTTGGCATTCCCGATTCGTACAAGGGAATACACGCAGATTGCGCAATCCCTGTCGCGTACCGGCTGCCGGCCGCGGCAAGCGCTCCCAAACAGACGCGTACCGATTAGAAAGCGACGGCAATCGACACCATGTCCACTGAAACCACACCGCAGCCCCATCGGCCCGCCGCTGGCCCTTATGCCGAGCCCGCGGCCCGCAAGGGTTCCTGGGTCAGGGTTCTGGTTTACCTCGTCCTCGGCTGCGCGCTGGGATTTATGGTGTGGCACATCTACAAGAACCAGCAGCGGAACGCCCAAAACAGCGCCCGCCAGGCGGCGGAGCTGCTCAATCGCCCGGTTCCCGTGCAAGTGACGGCAGTGGCGGAGCGGCCCATGCCGATCTTTCTGAGCGCGCTGGGCACGGTGACGCCTTATTACAGCGTGACGGTGAAGGCGCGGGTGAGCGGCGAATTGCTTCCGGTGCAATTCACCGAGGGGCAACTGGTGCACGAGGGCGACACGATTATGGTGATCGACCCCAAGCCGTATCAGGCCGCGCTCGACCAGGCCAAAGGCACGCTGGCGCACGACGAGGCGCTGCTCAAGGACGCGCAGGCCGAGTACGCCCGCTACAAAGCCCTGTTTCAGGCCGGCGTAGTTTCGAAAGAGACGCTGGACGCCGACGAAGCCACCATGGGCCAGTACGAGGGCGCCATCCAGGCCGACAAGGCCGCCATCGAGACCGCCGAGCTGCAATTGGGCTGGTGCACCATTCAGGCGCCCATCACCGGCCGCATCGGGCTGCGGCTGGTCGATCCCGGCAACATCATTACCGCAAATACCACCAATCTGGTGGTGATTAACCAGTTTCAGCCCATCGCCGTCTACTTTACCCTGCCGGAGAACGAGCTGCCCGAGGTGCTGAGGAAGCTGGCCGCGGACCGGCAGCTTCCGGTGGACGCCTACGACCACGCCGATGTGCAGAAGCTGGCTTCAGGCCAACTGCTCACCGCCGACAACCAGATCGACACCACCACCGGAACCGACAAGCTGAAGGCGGTCTTTGCCAACACCGACAACCTGCTCTTTCCCGACCAGTTCGTGAACATTCACCTGGTGATGGAAAATCGCGCCAGGGCGCTGGTGATTCCCTCGGCGGCGGTGCAGAGCGGCGTGGACGGCGCGTATGTGTGGGTGACCGAAGCCGGCGCCAATGGGGTTGCCGCGGTTCGGATGCAGCCGGTGAAGGTGGCGCTGGCCCAGGGTCAGATCACGATTCTCGAGAGCGGCGTAGAGCCGGGCGAGGAAGTGGTTGTCGACGGGGCCGACCGTCTGCGTCCGGGCGCGGCGGTGCTGGCGAGCGAAGCGCGGCAAGCCGGCGCAGGCACGGCTGCCAGCGCGGCAAGCGGCAGGGCGGCGGGCAAAGCGGGAAGCGGCGGCGCGGCAGCGGGGCTGCCCGCAGTGAACCGGACCGGCGCCGGAAGCCAGGGGACAATGCAGTGAGCCTGAGCCCTTCCCGGCCGTTCATTCTGCGCCCGGTGGCCACATCGCTGCTGATGGCCGCCATCCTGCTGGCGGGCGGCCTGGGCTATCAGCAACTGCCGGTTTCCGCGCTGCCCGAAGTCGACTATCCCATCATCCAGGTGCTCACCTTCTACCCCGGCGGCGGGCCGGAGGTGATGGCTTCGTCAGTGACTGCGCCGTTGGAACGGCAGTTCGGCCAGATGCCGGGGCTCAAGCAGATGACCTCGGTGAGCTCCGGCGGCGGCTCTGTGATTACGCTCGAATTCGACCTCGACGAGAACATCGACGTGGCCGAGCAGGAGGTGCAGGCGGCCATCAACGCGGCCACCAACTTTCTTCCCACCGATTTGCCCAACCCGCCCATCTACAGCAAGGTGAATCCGGCCGATGCGCCCATCCTGACGCTGGCGCTTACTTCCGACTCGCTGCCGCTGGACAAGATCGAAGACGCCGCCGACACCAACATGGCGCAGAAGATTTCGCAGGTGACGGGGGTGGGGCTGGTGGCCATCGCCGGCGGGCAAAAGCCCTCGGTGCGCATCCAGGCCAATCCAGCGCAACTGGCTGCCTATGACCTGAGCCTGGAAGACCTGCGCACCGCCGTGGCCGCGGCCAACGTGGACCAGGCCAAAGGCACGCTCAACGGCTCGCGCCAGTCGTTCACCATCGGCGCCAACGACCAGTTGCTTTCAAGCAGCGACTACAAGCCGGTGATCGTGGCCTATCGCAACGGCGCGCCGGTGCGCGCCTCCGACGTGGCAACCATTGTGGACGCGGCCGAAAACGACCAGCAGGCGGCGTGGATGGACCGGCAACCCGCGGTCATCGTCAACATCCAGCGCCAGCCCGGGGCCAACATCATCGCCGTCGTGGACCGCATCAAGAAGCTGTTGCCGCAGTTGCAGCAGGCTCTGCCGGCCACCCTCCAGGTGCGTGTTCTGACCGACCGCACGGTGACGATCCGCGCCTCGGTAAAGGATGTGGAATACGAGCTGATGCTCACCGTGGCGCTGGTGGTGATGGTGATCTTTCTCTTCCTGCGCAACCTGGCCGCCACCATTATTCCTTCGGTGGCCGTGCCGCTTTCGATCGTGGGCACGTTCGGCGTGATGTATCTGCTCGGCTACTCGCTCAACAACCTCACGCTGATGGCGCTGACCATTTCGACCGGCTTTGTGGTGGACGACGCCATCGTGATGATCGAGAATATCTCGCGCTTCATTGAAGAAGGCATGAGCCCCATGCGCGCCGCGCTCAAGGGCAGCGAGCAGATCGGGTTCACCATCATGTCGCTGACGGTATCGCTGATTGCGGTGTTGATTCCGCTCTTGTTCATGAGCGACGTGGTGGGGAGGCTGTTCCGCGAGTTCGCCATCACGCTGGCGGTGACCATCCTGGTGTCGGCGGTGGTCTCGCTCACGCTTACGCCCATGATGTGCTCGCGCATTCTGCGCGACAAGGCGACGGCGCGGCAGACCCGCTTCTACTACTGGTCAGAAAAAGTATTCAACTCGATCATTGCCTCTTATGGCCGCGCTTTGCAGGTGATCCTGCGCCATCGCCTGGCCACGCTTCTGGTCACGATTTCTACTTTTGTGGCTACGGTGGCGCTGTTCATCGAAGTGCCGAAGGGATTTTTCCCGGTGCAGGATACCGGCGTGATCCTGGGCATCAGCGAGGCGCCGCAGACGGTGAGCTTTGCCAGCATGGCCGACCGCCAGCAGAAACTCGTCGAGGTGGTGCTCGAGGATAAGGCGGTGGACAACGTTTCCTCGTTCATCGGCGTGGACGGCACCAACACCACGCTCAACTCCGGCCGCATCCAGATTACGCTGAAGCCGCTGGCGGTGCGCAAAATCTCGGCCTCCGAGGTGATTCGCCGCCTGCAGCCGAAGCTGGCCGGCGTGGAAGGCATCCAGCTTTTCCTGCAGCCGCTGCAGGACCTGACCGTGGAAGACCGCGTGAGCCGGACCGAGTTCCAATACTCGCTCGAAGATCCCAACCAGAACGAGCTGGCCATTTACACGCGCAGGATGGTGGAAGAGCTGAGCAAGGAGCGGGACGTGACCGACGTGGCCAGCGACCTGCAGGACCAGGGACTGAGCGCGCAACTGGTGATCGACCGCGACACCGCCGCGCGGCTGGGCATCGCCATGGCCGACATCGACAACACGCTCTACGACGCCTTCGGCCAGCGCCAGGTCTCGACGATTTTTACTCAGCTCAACCAGTACCACGTGGTGATGGAGGTGGCTCCGAGCTTTCAGACCGATCCGGCCACGCTCGAAAATCTCTATGTCAAATCCGGCAACGGCACGCAGGTTCCCTTGAGCATGCTGGCGCACTGGGAGCAGTCGCGGGCGCAACTGGCCATCGGCCACCAGGGACAGTTCCCGTCGACGGTGATCAGTTTCAATCTTGCGCCCGGCAAGGCGCTGGGCGACGCGGTGACCGCGATGAACCGCGTTGAGCAGCGCATTCAGTTGCCGGCGGCCATCAACGCCAGCTTCCAGGGCACGGCCGCGGCCTTTCAGAGCTCGCTGGTGAACGAGCCGCTGCTGATTCTGGCCGCGCTGATCACGGTCTACATCGTGCTGGGCGTGCTTTACGAGAGCTACATCCACCCCATCACCATCATCTCCACGCTGCCCTCGGCCGGGGTGGGCGCGCTGCTGGCGCTGATGATTACGCACGTGGAGTTCAGCGTGATTGCGCTCATCGGCGTGATCCTGCTTATCGGCATCGTGCAGAAAAACGCCATCATGATGATCGACTTCGCGCTCCAGGCCGAGCGCGAGGAGGGCAAAACCGCGGAAGAGGCCATCTTTCAGGCCTGTTTGCTGCGCTTCAGGCCGATCATCATGACGACGATGGCCGCGCTGCTGGGCGGGCTGCCGCTGGCGCTGGGCGGCGGAGTGGGCGCGGAGCTGCGCATGCCGCTGGGCATCACCATTGTGGGCGGGCTCATCTTCTCGCAGATGCTCACGCTCTTCACCACGCCGGTGGTTTATCTCTACTTCGATCGGCTGGCCGGGGGGATGAAGCCGCGCGGAACGGAGACCATGCACGAAGCGGAGACGGTGAGTGCGGACTAGGAGCTGGTGCAAGAATGTTCCGGGCCAGATTCAATAGCCTTCTTATTGGCGAATGGATGGGAGGGCTCAGGCGACGAATTGAGACGATTTGTCAGAGAGCGTTTCGAATTTGAGTCCAAGGAGATCGATATGAATTCCCGCAGGGGCTACACGGGCTGCGGAAAAAGGGAGGACAGCAAGCGAATGGCGTGTGCAAGCGCCTCACAGGGGCTGAAGCCCGCGTTCCTATTGCTCGACTTGCGGCACGACTGAAGTCGTGCCCTGACACTTCGTGCCCCTTCCGGGGAGTTTTTCCGCAGCCTGTAAAGCCCGCAATTCTGAGGGGCTTTTGCGGCACGACTAAAGCCGTGCCCTGATACAAAACGGACTTGTCATAAAACGGATTCGGTACAAAACGAACTGCGCACGAAAGGGATCTTTTGAAAAACACGCTTCAGGGATTCTGACCGATGCATCTTTCCGCACCCTTCATCAAGCGCCCGGTGGCCACGTCGCTGCTCAGCATGGCCATGCTGCTGGCGGGCTCGGTGGCGTATTCGGTCTTGCCGGTGGCCTCGCTGCCCGAGGTGGATCTTCCGGTGATCGGGGTGCAGGCCAGCCTGCCCGGCGCAAGCCCTGAGACCATGGCTTCCTCAGTGGCCACGCCGCTGGAGCGGCAGTTCGGACGGATCGCCGGGGTGAACCAGATGACCTCGACGAGTTCGCTGGGTACGGCTTCGGTGGCCCTGCAGTTCGATATCAACCGCAACATCGACGCGGCGGCGCGCGACGTGCAGGCGGCCATCAACGCAGCCCGCACCCAGTTGCCTTCGTATCTGCCGCAGAATCCCAATTACCGCAAGGCGAATCCCGCCGATTCGCCGATCCTGATCCTCACCCTGACCTCCGACGTGGTGCCGAAGGCGGAGATCTACGACATGGCCGACTCCATCCTGGCGCAGAAAATGTCGCAGATCCAGGGCGTGGGCCAGGTCTTTGTCGGCGGCAGCGCCAGCCCGGCGGTACGCGTTGAACTGAATCCGATGCAACTGGGCAACAACGGCGTGGGCCTGGAGGCGGTGCGCGCCGCGCTGGCCAACGCCAACGCCAACCGGCCCAAAGGCGCATTCCAGGACCAGGCGCATCGCTGGGCTATCTACGACAACGACCAGATCTTCAAGGCCGTGGATTACGCGCCCATCATCGCCGGATACAACCGGACTACCGGTGCGCCGGTGCGCCTCTCCGACCTGGGCGAAGTGTACGATGGCGTGGCCAACACGCTCACCGGCGGCGTCTCCGGCCTCAATCCCGACTACGGGCCGCCGGGCAAGGTAAGAGACGCCATCATGCTCTTCATTTTCAAGAGCCCGGGCGCCAACGTCATCTCCACCGTGGACCGGCTGCTGGCCGAGCTGCCGCGCCTGCAGGCGTCGATTCCGCCCACCATCGCGATCAACGTGGTGAGCGACCGCACCACCACCATCCGCTCCAGCGTGCACGACGTGGAAATCTCGCTGCTGATCAGCGTGCTGCTGGTGGTGCTGGTGGTGTTTCTTTTCCTGCGCGAGGTCTGGGCCACCATCATCCCGTCGATCGCCGTGCCGCTGTCGCTGGTGAGCACGTTCGGCGTGATGTCGCTGGCCGGTTACAGCATCGACAACCTCTCGCTGATGGCTCTCACCATCTCCACCGGCTTCGTGGTCGACGACGCCATCGTGGTGATCGAAAACATTACCCGCTATCTGGAGATGGGCATGAACCCCTTTGAAGCCACGATGAAGGGCTCGAAGGAGATCGGCTTTACGGTGCTCTCCATGAGCACCTCGCTCATCGCTGTGTTCACGCCGATTCTGCTGATGGGCGGCATCGTGGGCAAGCTCTTTCGCGAGTTCGCGGTCACGCTCTCGGTGGCCATCGCGGCTTCGCTGCTGGTCTCGCTCACCACCACGCCCATGCTGTGCGCGCGCTTCCTGAAGCCGCGCGACGAGAGCCGCCACGGGGTGTTTTACCGGGCCAGCGAGCGGGCGTTCGCGTGGCTGCACGGCGAGTACGCCAGCGCGCTTGGCTGGGTATTGCGCCACCAATGGCTCACCCTGGGGGTGGCCGTGGGCACCGCGGTGCTCAACGTGTACCTGTTCATGATCGTGCCCAAAGGCTTCTTCCCGCAGCAGGACACGGGCCGCATCAGCGGCCAGACCATGGGCGCGCAGGACATCAGCTTCGAGGCCATGATGGCCAAGCAGAAAGAGCTGGCGCAGATGACGCTCGAAGATCCGGCGGTGAAGTCAGTGAACGGATTTGCCGGGGGCGGCGGCCCCGGCGGCGGGAGCAACAACGTGGGCCGCTTTTTTGTCGCGCTCAAGCCGCTCAGCGAACGGCCGGGGCGCGTCTCCGCAGACGACGTGGTGAACCGCCTGCGCCGCAAGCTGACCAGCGTTCCCGGAGCCACGCTGTTCTTACAGGCCCAGCAGGATATTCAGATCGGCGCCCGCGGCAGCGCCGCGCAATACCAGTACACGCTCTCGGACGAGAACCTCGAAGAGCTGAACGAATGGGCGCCGCGGCTGCTGGCCCGGGCCATGAAGATGCCGGAGCTGCGCGACGTATCCACCGACCAGCAGGACCAGGGCCTGGCCACCAACCTGGTGATCGACCGCGACACCGCCTCGCGCCTGGGCATCAGCGCCGCCGCCATCGACCAGGTACTCTACGACGCCTTCGGCCAGCGCGAGGTCTCCACCATGTATACCTCGCTGAACCAGTACTACGTGGTGATGGAGGTCGATCCGCGCTTTCAGCGCAGTCCCGACGCGCTCAACGGCATCTTCATCAAGGCCAGCAACGCCGTAGGCGCCACCACCTCCATGCCGTCCACGCTCGCGCCCGCGGCCTCAACCGCGCCGGCCGCACCTGCGCCCTCCACCGGCGGCGCCATGGTCCCGCTCTCCGCCATCGCGCATTTCGAGAATCAGCGCACCTCGCTGCAGGTGAATCACCAGGGACAGTATCCGGCGGTCACGCTCACCTTCAACCTGGCGCCCAATGTGGCGCTGGGCGACGCGGTGACCGCGCTCGAGAAAGTGCAGCGCGAGCTGGGCATGCCTTCGAGCGTTCACCCTACCTTTCAGGGATTGGCGCAGGCCTTTCAGGACTCGCTCAAGAACGAGCCTTACCTGATTCTGGCCGCGGTGGTCGCCGTTTACATCGTGCTGGGCATCCTCTACGAGAGCCTGATTCACCCGCTCACCATTCTCTCCACACTGCCTCCGGCCGGCGCCGGCGCCATTCTGGCCCTGCTGCTGACGGGAACCGAGCTGAGCGTGATCGCCCTGATCGGCATCATTCTGCTCATCGGGATCGTGAAGAAGAACGCCATCCTGATGATCGACTTCGCCTTGCAGGCCGAGCGCGACCTGGGCCTGCCGCCGGTGGAAGCCATCTACCAGTCCTCGCTGCTGCGCTTCCGGCCCATCATGATGACCACCATGGCTGCGCTCTTCGGCGGCTTGCCGCTGGCCATCGGCATGGGGGTGGGCTCGGAGCTGCGCAAGCCGCTGGGCATCACCATCGTGGGCGGCCTGCTGGTCTCGCAGGCGCTCACGCTGTTTACTACGCCGGTTGTCTATCTGTTCTTCGACCGGCTGCAATGGCGGCTGATGAAGCTGCGCCGCGTGGGAGTCGAACTGGAAGAGGCGCATGGAGACTAGAGCTCGAGTCCGAGTGAGTTCGCGGTGGGTTGATGATTGCGGCTTCCCAGGTTGGGCGCGATAGGACGGCTCGAAACCTTGGGCACTCGCGGGCTTCACGAATTTCGCTCGTCGGCTGAACACCTATGCTATTGTGAAATCTATCCCGATCAATGGACCTTGGGATTTTCCCTACAAACAGTTAGCTTGCAGTCTCACAAAAAGCGGCCATTTTGTTCAATTTGCCTTTGCTTTACGCCAGAGCGGCGCAGCGGTGTCGATATCCTCTATCTCAAACGAAAGGCGAAGGTACTGTGATGAATCCTCTCCAAGCTGACCCTGACGCCAATCTGGTGTTGACCCTGGAGGAGATCACCAGCCTCACGGAAGAGGAGAGCAAACCGGCCGACACGCTGATGAACGTGGTGGCGCTGATCGCCGCGCGCTTCCGCACCGACGTCTGCTCGGCCTATCTGCTGGAGCCGGACCGCTCCAACCTGGTGCTGGCAGCGACGCTCGGCCTCCATCCGCGCTGCATCGGCACGCTGCGCATGCCGTTGAACGAAGGCCTCTCCGGCCTGGTGGCCGAACGGTTGCTTCCGGTTTCCGTGGCCGATGCCCGCAACCATCCCCGCTACAAATACTTCAAGGATTCCGGCGAAGAGGAGTACCACTCGTTTCTGGGCGTGCCGCTGATCGACCGCGGCGTTCTGCAGGGTGTGCTGGTGGTGCAAACCAAGGAGCTGCGCACCTTTCGCGAGAGCGAAATCCGCATGTTGACCGAGGCGGCCGGGCAAGTGGCTCCCATCGTCAGCGAGGCGCGCACCCTGGACCGCTTCATCGCCCCGGCGCAGGAAAAACTGTGGGATCTGGCGCGCAACGTGTGGTGGAGCTGGGATCACGACTGCATCAGCCTGTTTCGCGACCTGAATCCCGTCCGCTTCCGCCAACTGAATCAGAATCCCATCTCGCTGCTGAGCGAGATGCGGCTGGGCGAGATCGACCGCCGCGCCAGCGAGCTGCTGCTGCACAGCCGCATCAACTATGTTTACCGCCGCCAGCAGGAGTATCTGCACGCCGACCGCACCTGGGGCGCGAACCACGCCGGCGTGCTGCGGCCGCGTCCGGTGGCCTACTTCTCCGCCGAGTTCGGCCTGCACGAGTCGCTGCCCATCTACTCGGGCGGCCTGGGCGTGCTGGCCGGGGACCACATCAAGAGCGCGTCGGACCTGGATATTCCGCTGATCGGCATCGGGCTGTTCTACGGGCAGGGCTACTTTCTGCAACGGCTGGACAAGACCGGCTGGCAGTGCGAGGAATATCTGGCGACCGACGTCAACCAGCTCCCCATGCAGCCGGCCATCGGCGTGAACGGCGAGCCGGTGGTGGTGGAGATTGCCACGCGGGGCGGATCGATCCGGGCCAAGGTGTGGCGGGTCAAGGTGGGCCGCTGCGATCTTCTTCTGCTCGACTCCAACGTGGCCGGCAACGCGCCCGAGGACCTGGACACCACCTCGCGGCTCTACGGCGGCGATGCCCGGGTGCGCATCCGCCAGGAACTGCTTCTCGGGGTGGGCGGTTTTCGTGCCCTCAAGGCCATGGGCATCACACCCGGGGTTCTGCATCTGAACGAGGGCCACAGCGGCTTCGCGGTCTTCGAGGCCATCCGCAGCCGCATGGAAGAGGAGGGCCTGGATTTCTACGCCGCCGCCAGCCAGATTCCGCGCGAAGTGATCTTTACCACCCACACGCCGGTGCCGGCCGGGCACGACCGCTTCAGCGCCGACCTGATCGAAGAGCACCTGGGACCGCTGCGCGAACAGCTCGGCATCTCGCACGAAAACCTGATGGGCTTCGGGCGCGAGCATCCCACCGAATACGGAGAGCAGTTCTGCATGACGGTGCTGGGACTGAAGCTGGCGCGCCGGGTGAATGCCGTTTCGTCGCTGCACGGGGAAGTCTCGCGCGCCATGTGGAAAGGGCTTTATCCGGGCCGGCCGGAAGACGCTGTGCCCATTGGCCACGTGACCAACGGCGTGCACGTTCCGTCGTGGCTGGCGCCGCAGATGTGCCGGCTCTACGACCGCCATCTGGGCGTGGGCTGGCACCGGCAGAGCGGCGCCGACCAGACCTGGTCGGCCATTGAAACCGTGGACGACGGCGAGCTGTGGGAGACGCACCTCAGCCTCAAGGCGCAACTGATCGAATTCGTGCGCCGGCGTGTTCGCGAGCAGGCCGAGCGCCGCGCAGAGCCCGCTGAAACTCTCAGGCGGCTGGACAAAGTGCTCTCGCCCGACGCCCTCACCATCGGCTTTGCCCGCCGCTTCGCCACCTACAAGCGCGCCAACCTGCTGCTTGCCGATATGGAACGGCTGGCGGCGATGGTGAACGACGCCAAGCGCCCGGTGCAGTTTGTCTTTGCGGGCAAGGCGCATCCGCACGACGAACCCGGCAAGCGGGTGCTGCAGCAGATTGCGCGGATGATGCGCAACCCGGATTTTGCCGACAAATTTGTCTTTATCGAGGATTACGACATCAACGTGGGGCGCCATCTCGTGCAGGGCGTGGACGTGTGGCTCAATAATCCGCGGCGTCCGCTTGAAGCCTCGGGCACCAGCGGGCAAAAGGTGGTGCTGAACGGCGGCCTCAATTTGTCCGTTCTGGACGGCTGGTGGGCCGAGGCCTACGACGGGCTGAACGGATTCGCCATCGGCACCGGCCGCACCCACTCCAGCATGGACGTGCATGACAGCCGCGACGGCGCAGACCTTTACCGCGTGCTGCTCGACGAGGTGATTCCGCTGTACTACGGCCGCGACCGCGACGGCCTGCCGCGGGGCTGGATCAAGCGCATGAAGCGGACGATCCGGACGCTGGGCTGGCGCTTCAACGCCGACCGCATGGTGATGGATTACACGGTCAAGTGCTACATTCCGGCAGCGGGGGGAACTTCGAGCGAGATACGGTCGCTGTCATAATTGCAATTTTTCCGATCGCGCGGCGCGCGCATGGTTTCAGTTCGCAATTCCGATCACGCGCGATCAGAGCAGAACCGATTCGCGATTGCGCAGGGTCTCGCGGATCGCGTCCAGGCCGGCTTCCAGGCCGGGCGCGGATTTGAGGATCGACTGGCCGTCCTGGCCGCTTACCGTGCGGCGCAGCAGCTCGCACTGGCCCACCAGCCGCTCGTCGAACTCAATGAGCTTCTGGAGGGTGGGCGCCTCGTGGCGATAACGCTGCGTCATGCGGTCGTTTTCAGGGACGGGTTGATGCTGAAGCTGCGCTTCGAGGGCGCCGATGGCCTTGCCCAGCCGCTCCAGCTTTTGTGCGGAGGCAACCGCTTCCGCGTCGGGAAACGGCTTGGCGCGCGAGGGCGGAGGCAGGAATTCGCGCCGGTACGCGTTTTCGGCCGTGGACACGCCAGTCATCGCTTCGCCCAGCAGCGACGCTGCTTTGCTGCGGATCATCTGGTCGTCGGCGCGAAGCTGGTTTTCCTTGCGGTAGAAGTTGTAGCCCCAGCCGTAGAACAGGTTGGTGGCAATCTGGCGCAGGAGGCCCGCGTCGTAAAATCCATCTGCAGGTGCGTTGCTGGGTGCGTTTCCGGGCACTATTTCGCTCCCGCCATTCCGGTCTCGCTGCCCACCGGATAGAAGCCCGTGGCCTGGCCGCCGATGGTGAAGGGCACGCCGGCTGCGGCGTTGGGCGCGGAGACCAGTCCCTTGTCGGCCATCTTCAGCGCCAGGTAATAGCGAACCGCTTCGATCGGGGTGAGCCCGATGGCCTGCAGCGAGATGAGCTCGCGCATGCGCTCGTCCTTGGGCATGATGAGGACCTTCAGATCGTTCAGCGTGATGCCGTAGGTCTTCAGGAAATCGGAAAGATGGCTTTTGACCAGCTCGCGCACCTCGCCGATGTGCTCGTTGATGTCTTCCATCTTGGTGACCTGGACGATCTGGTTGATGGACTGCTCGATGGCCGGCCCGGCATAATCGGCCACTTCCTTGGTGTCGATGAGATGGCCGTTGAAGGGCAGGTGGGTGATCAGGTCGAGCGCGGCTTCCTTGGTGTCGACGTGAATGTAATAGTCCACCTGGTAGGCCATCTCGGCCATCTCCTCGCTGGTGGCCACGCCTTCACTGCGCACCAGCAACTTGGAGCGGTTGATGTAGATGACCTCATAGACCCAGGGCGAGTTGCCGCCGAAAAAGCCGGAGGCGATGGAGCCCAGAATCGGCTTGTCGGGGGTGGTGAGCGCGTACTGGCCGGTCTCATAAACGTTCAACACCGCGCCGCGCGACTTCAATACGCAGAAATGATTGCTTTCAACGGTAAGCAGCGAGCCCGAAACGATGCTCTCGTCCACGATTTTGACGGCCAGCACCTTGGTCCCGAGTATGTCTGTTCCATCGCCTGTCAGCGAAGTAATAACCTGCCGAGCAATTGCCACGTTTCACGCTCCAAATTGATGAATTGATTTCTCGCGACCCAGAATACTCCAGTCGACGGGTGATGCCAAGGGAGGCTGTGAATGGGCGATGAATTGCGGCCGGGTGGAAGCGGAGAGACGACGGGCGGAAGAGGGGCCGATTTTTTGGGAAGGCGCCCCGCAGGGGCTCAAGAGGCTGCGGAAAAAGGGAGAGCAGCAAGCGAATCGCGTGTGCAAGCGTCCCGCAGGGGCTAAAGCCCACGTTCATTTTGCGACCTTTGCGGCACGACTGAAGTCGTGCCCTGACACTTCGTGCCCCTTCCGGGGAGTTTTTCCGCAGCCTGTGAAGCCCGGGCTCATCTGTGCTCGTTTTGCGGCCCGACTGAAGTCGTGCCCTGATACAAGACGAGTGCCACTACGAGTTTCTCAGCAAGCTGTGAAGTCGTGCCCTGACACTTCGTGCCTGTTTCGCGGAGTTTTGCGGAGGCGGTTACACCGCGTAGGCTTCTTCTTCCACCTTGACGCGCTCCACCAGGCTCACGGGGTAATAGGCGTTGCGCGTGTACTGCATGACCATGCGATTGGTGTTGAAGTACGAGGCGTTGAAGGCCAGCGTGGTGCGCATCAGGCGCGCCCATTTCTCCGGAGCTTCCAGATAAAGCGGAACCACGGCGGTTTCAAGCTTGCGGTAGAGCGAACGTGCCTCTTCTTCGTCGCTCGAGCCGTCTTCGATGGCCCATCCGGTGACGCCTTCGATGCAGCCCTCGATCCACCATCCATCGAGAATAGAAAGGCTGGGCACGCCGTTCATGGCGGCCTTCATGCCGCTGGTTCCCGAGGCCTCATAGGGCCGCTTGGGGGTGTTCACCCATACATCCACGCCGGCGGTGAGCTTGGCGCCCAGGTCCCAGGCGTAATTTTCGAGGTAGACGATGCGCAGCCGGTCGCTCGAAACCTTGGCTGCCTCTTCCACCACCTGCTGGATGAGCGCCTTGCCGGGCTCGTCCTGGGGGTGGGCCTTGCCGGCATAGAGAATCTGCAATCCGCCGGCCGCGGCGGCAATTTCCGCCAGGCGTTGAGGATCGGTAAACATGAGCGCGGCGCGCTTGTAAGTGGCCACGCGGCGGGCAAAACCCAGCGTGAGCACCTTGGGATTGAGCACCAGGCCGGTGCGCGATCCGACTTCGGCCAGCAGTTCTTCCTTGGCCTGCGCATGCGCGGCCACGATCCTGGCCTCGGGCAGATCGATGGCGTTGCGCAGGTAGAGGTTGTCGCGCCGCCACGCGGGAATGTGCTCGTCGAGCATCTGCTGCACCGGCTCGGAGATCCAGGTGGGCGCGTGCACGCCGTTGGTGATGGTGTCGATTTGAAACTCAGGAAACATGCCGCGCGAAACCTTGCCGTGCTGCATGGCCACGGCATTGGCGTAGCGCGAAAAGCGCAGCGCCAGCAGGGTCATGTTGAGCAGGCCTTCGTGAAAGCATCCCTGCTTCTGCAGGCGCGCGGTGCGGTCGCTGCCGAGAATGCGGATGGACTGCTCGGTGGAGAAGCGGTCGTGCCCGGCGGGAACCGGCGTATGGGTGGTGAAGACGCACTTGCGGCGCACCTGTTCGATGTCCGCATCGGTGGCCGCGCCCAGCGGTCCGCCGCCCAACTGGCCCTCGAGCAGCGCCAGGGTGAGCAGCGCCGCGTGGCCTTCGTTCATGTGGTAAATGTTTACTTGCAGACCCAGGGCATTGGCCATGCGCACGCCGCCCATGCCCAGCACGATCTCCTGCTGCAAACGGTAATTGGTGTCGCCGCCATACAGGTGATCGGTGAGGCCGCGGTCCCATCCCGAGTTTCCGTCGAGATCGGTATCCAGCAGGTAGATGGGCACCACATGGCCGAAGCGGCCCGAGAGGTCGTAGCGCCAGGCGCGCACGGTTACCACGCGGTCTTCAACCAGAACCGTCACCCGCGCCGGTTCCTCGGTGCAGAAATCGGCCGGATTCCAGGGCTGCACATCCTCAGTCTGCACACCGGCGGCATCCAGATGCTGCTGGAAGTAGCCCTTGCGGTGCAGCAGCGAGAAGGCCGCCAGCGGCACGCCCTGGTCGGCGGCCGAACGCAGGGTGTCGCCCGCAAGCACGCCCAGGCCGCCCGAGTAGGTGGGCATGGCGGGCTGAATCGCGATTTCCATCGAGAAGTATGCGACGTGGCCGGTGCTGGGGAAAAGCTCGTAAGAAAATGGCCTGGATAATCTTGGTTGCATGCTCATGATTCTCCGTCGCGCATTCACGGCATTCTCAGGATGCAGGTCCTTTGCGGTCGCAGCAACCCTGGCAATGCTATGGCCGGCGGTGCGGCATCCATCCGGAATGCCCACAAGGCCGGGCACAACTACGCAGCCCCTCCGCGCTGTTCATCGGAGGAAACATCTCTCAAGTTTAGCAAGGAAGCGGCTTGGCGGTCTTATCTCCTCGTACCACGGGGGTGTTATCCGCCATGGCGCGGGAAGGTGGGGCCAGCCTGGCCGCTGTGGGAAACTTGCTTTCACGAGGCGTTTACTCGATCCGGTGGGCGCCGCCCGATGCGCGGCAGATGAAAATTTGCGGAACCACGCCGATTTGCCGGGCATAACGCGCGCCCAGCGCCTCAGCAAATGCGGCCGCCTCATTCCGCTCCACCAGGTTGATGGTGCAGCCGCCGAAGCCGCCCCCGGTGAGCCGCGCGCCGATCAAGCCAGGCAAATCCTGCGCCAGGGCCACCATGGCATCGGCCTCAACGCAACTGGCTTCAAAGTCGCGGCTGTAACTCAAGTGGGCTTCGGCCATGAGCCGCCCTAACTCAGCCATGTCTTGCTTGAGCAGAGCCTCCGCAGCAGCCACCGTGCGCAGGTTTTCGCTGATCACGTGGCGGGCCCGCATAAGCGATTTCGGCGCCATCTCGTGGCCCCACTTGTCAAGGTCGTCGAGCGTCGCATCGCGCAGGAACCGGACCCCTGACCGATGGCTGGCGATGACCGCGCAGGCGGCTTCCGATTCGCGGCGGCGGGTGGGATAATCGCCCCCGGCCACCGAGTGCTTGACCATGGTGTTGGCGATGACCAGCGCTACGCGATCGGGAATCGGCGCCATCCTGAAGCTCAAGTCACGGCAATCGAGAAGCATGGCGTGGTTTTGCTGCCCGTTGACGGAGATGAACTGGTCCATGATGCCGGAGCTTGCGCCCACAAACTCGTTTTCCGCGCGCTGGCAGAGCCGCGCGAGCACCGGGCCGGCGTAACTGGCGCCGATCAGCGATTCGACGGCCAGGGCCGTGGCCACCTCAACGGAAGCCGAGCTGGAGAGCCCGGAACCGAGCGGCACGTCGCCCCACAGGCTCAAATTGAAGCCGGGAATCGGGTGACCTTGCCCGGCCAGCACCGTCACCACGCCGATCGGGTAGTCGCTCCAGTGCCGGTTTCGCTTGGCGGGCAGCGAGGCTGCGTCGAAGGTCCTCTCTTCGCTGTAATTCTCAGAATAAATAACGATCTTGCCGTCGGAGCGGGACGAAATGCCGGCCAGGGTGGCGAAATCGATAGCCGCCGGCATGACGAATCCCTCAGCGTAGTCGGTGTGCTCGCCGATCAGATTCACTCGGCCGGGAGCCGCAAAGACCGCCGGCTGGTCCTGAAAACGGTCGATGTGCATCGAAGTGAATCGTGCTGGGTCGTGCATTGCAGTCTTCTACCTTTGTTGAGTTCGAACTTCCAGACAGCGCGCCGCAACTCCCGCGCCAGAACTCGCTCGATGAGTGCGCAGCGCGCCTGCAAGCACTGCCAGCTTGCCCCGGAAGATGCAATCGCGCAGTCACTTGCCAAATGAGAACGTTTTCTATCCCGGCCCGGCACATCCCTGCCTTGGGCCTTCCCTTCACTCTCCCATGATTTCCGCGGCGGCCGCGTCCAACCGTTCCCATATCCTGCCCAGCCAGGCCTCGTGCTCCGGCTTCATCAGCACCGAGCGCAGGCAGGTTACCGATCCGGAGCCATTTTGCGCGGCTGCGGAACTCCCGAACCAGGAATGCGGCAATTGTACAAGAGCCAGGTGCAACTGCTGCGCAGCGCACCGGTTGAAGATCTCCTGCGCCAGGCGCGATGCCTGATCCGGATCTTCCGCTTTGACTTTCCACACCACGATATCGAGCTCGGGCGCTCCGGCGGCCAGCGGCTCAAAGCGCGCATCGGCGCGCAACCGCCGGTCCAGATTGAGAGCCGCTCTCCGTCCGCAGGCCAGGCCGTGCGCAAACTCCCCGTCCGGCTTGAGAGGGAGGAGCTTTTGCGTGGCCCAGAGCGCCACCGCGGCTGCGCCGGCGCGGGAGCACTCCAGGCTGATCTCGCCCAGGTGCAGCTCCCTGGATGTGAAGTAAGTGTAAGGAGAATCATGCTTATAGAAGCGCCCTACTGCGGGATCGCGAAAGAGAACGCAACCGCATCCATAAGGCTGCAAGCCATGTTTGTGGGGGTCGATTACGATCGAATCGACTTGCGCGATGGCGACATAGGCGCGGCGCGCCGGCTCGTCCAGACCCTGAGCAATCAGCCCGAAGTAGCCGCCGTAGGCCGCGTCGACGTGCACACGAAAGCCGTACTTCGCGCGGAGAGCCAGAATCCCCTCGAGCGGGTCTACGGCGCCCAGCGCAGTGGTGCCCAGCGTAACCACCACCATGCACACGCCACCCTTGCCGAGCTCGGACTCGAGCGCTTCAAGACTCATGCGCCCGTGGCTGTCCGCCGCAACACTTGCATATTCCAGGCGCAGCACTCCCGAGATGCGCTGGTGCGTGAAGTGGGCCTGCTCAGAAGCAACGATTCGCTTTCCCGGCGCAATTTGTCCGGCCATCCACAGCGCTTCCAGATTAGCCAGGGTTCCGTTCGAGGCCAGATGCCCCAGGTACGATCCCTGACCCTCCCTCCACCCGAACATGGCGGCGATCTCGTCGACCGCCTCAACTTCCATTGCGGAGCTGGCCCGGCCGCCGTCGCGGGAGTGGTTGTTGGGGTTGATCTTCATGGCCAGCGCGTAGGCTGCCCGGGCCACGGGATGCGGCGGCTTCAACATCTGTCCGGCGTAGAGGGGGTGAAAATAGGGGTAATTGTCGCCCAAACGATGCGCGGCTGCCTCCAGAACGCGCTCCATTTGGGCTTCGTCCAGTTGAGACTCGTAGGCGGGGAGATGGGCGAATTCCGCTTCCAGCGCCTCGGTGGCGCGACTGAGCAGACCGGGTACGGGGTCGAAAGCCATGCCGACATTTCACAGTATCACAGCCCGGCGTTCGAGGTTAAATGTAATCCATTCAAAGGCTTCCGTGGTCAAAAAGCCGGGCCACGCAACCCCGGCGGAGAATTAATAACTCTTTTTTTGACAGGGATGATACACTAGGGTCAGCGTTAGAACCGAACCGGGCGTGAGCAGTACTCGCCCAACAAAGCAAGATTCTGCCAGTGGTCGCTCCGATTCCTCCAGCGCAATTCAATCCAGGAAATACGATCAAAATGGAACAAGGTACTGTGAAGTGGTTCAATGATGCGAAGGGCTTCGGCTTCATCTCGCGTCAGAACGGCGAAGATGTCTTCGTGCACTACTCTGCAATCAACTCCAGCGGTTTTAAGAGTCTGCAAGAGGGTCAAGCCGTGCAATTCAACGTAGTGAAAGGCCCCAAGGGATGGCAAGCTGCCGACGTGCAGCCTCTGTAACGCCCTCCGGCCGGATTCCGGCAGAATCTAGCTAACAAGCACAATCGGGCTGGGATTGCTCCCGGCCCTTTGTGTATCTGCCAATTCGACTTCCGGCCGTCAGTTAGCAACCGGCGTCCCCAAAACTCTTTCCGCCAGGTTGAAGATCGAGGCCGACGCATCCGCCGGATGCGCCGCCAAGCCTTTGCACGCGGGTGGGTACCCGCGCCAACCTCCCTGTTGTCCTCGCTCGCGGAGGCTGAGGGAGGTTTTTGCTTTCCGGAGCCGGGCGCGGCCGGTCTGCCGCGCCGATTTCAGGATTCGTATCAGCTTGCGGGACAGGGATACACGGGAGGTCCGGGATTCAGAAAGTCCCGGGGTTGCGGGTGGAGCCGGACCGGCGACAAAGGCGGCCCCAAAAAAAATCGACGCCGACAGCGATGACCTCAAAGGGTAAAGTCGCTGACCGGCATCGTAAACCTTGATCGTATTAAATGTTCACTCTCGTGCCGCAAAGCTCCGAGGCGAACTTAAAAATCAATCTTTTTCTTACCTCACCTAAACCCTGGCCCAGACCCGTATCCTCAACTGATTGAGCCGCGTTGCGACCTTATGGTTCTAGAGCGGTTCCGCAGTTGCTATAGCCGTTTCAAGCCTCGGCGTTGGGTGGATTTTTCTTAAGGAAAAATCCACTTGGTGACCGTGGCTTCGGGACACAGTAACTGCGGAACCGCTGTAACGGCTCAATTTCGAGGCCGTATGGAGGACCGCTTCAGCATGATTCCAATCCCGCGGCCCTCGCGAAGACCTCATGCCGCTGTTTTGCGGGCATGCAATCCTCCATACGACCTAAAGCTCCCAAGCGGGTGCACTGCCTGCAATTCCAGCACCCGAAAAACTACGCGCGCCATTCGATTGCGGCGCCAGGAACCCTCCCTGCGGGTGGGCTTCCTGTCCTGGAGCCGTGCGGTGCTGCCGCCGCAGCGTCTCCTGAATCTCGTGCAGCATTTCCATCCGCTCGGTGCGCGACTGGCGATCCCAGAACATCACAAAACCCTGGCCGCACACACCGCAGTGGAACTCTGCGTTCCCGTTCGTCCTTCTGCACAGCACCTGCATCAAAATCCTCGTACGTATAACCGGCCGGTTTTTTTAACTATGAGAATGACAATAGCCAATCCATACTGCTGCTGGCCATTCCCCATCGCGGCAACGACTGCGTTCTTTCGTGCCACCATCCATCCCCGGTTAGGGGCCGGAAGTTTGTTACCAAGGGAATGCCTTTTTTTTAGGCGCCCAAACGATACATCGTCCTTCTGAACGGAGAGAACAGAGCGGGCGATGAAGATAGTGTTACCAATGTCAGGTAAGAGTGTGGCTTGGGAACGATTGCCTAGCTCCAATCTCTCCTCGCGGGGTTGGCGCTGCTTGAACGCGCCCGCCGCGCGTGAAACAGGTCCGAACCGGTTCTTTGCGGCGGCCCGTCGAACGCGCCGCGATACGAGCCAGCTTCGAGCCGTTATATCCTAAGGTGTTAGCGCGGGACCGCCCGTTTCAACGGGGCTGTGGACGCAGGAACTCAGGTCATCATGAGCACGCAAACCATCGCCGTACAACTGCCCGACGGTGCAATTCGCCAGGTTACTTCGGGCACGACGCCACTTGAAATCGCCAACTCCATTTCGCCGCGGCTGGCCGCGGCCAGCGTGGTGGCGCGGCTCACTCCGCTGAACGGCGCCGCGCATCGGCCGGCGGCCGGCGAAGAGCCGACCGAAGCGGCCATGTACACCGCCGAGGACGCGGCCGCGCCGCGCCTGGTCGACCTTTCCACGCCGCTTACCGACGACACGCGCCTCGAACTGGTGACCGAGAACGATCCCGATGCACTGAAAGTGGTGCGCCACTCCGCGGCACACGTTCTGGCCACGGCGGTTCTCGAACTCTTTCCCGAGACCAAGCTGGGCCACGGCCCGGCTACGGACTCCGGCTTCTTTTACGACTTTTACCGCGAGAAGCCGTTCACGCCCGAGGACCTTGGGGAGATTGAAGAGCGCATGGCGGAGATCGTGGAGCGCGACGAAAGGTTCGTGCACGAATATGAGCCACGCGAGCTTGCTTTGGAGGAGTTCGCCAAAGACGGCGACTTCATGAAGACCCACTTCGTGACCAGATTCACCGAGCCCGGCTCGCAGGTGAGCTTTTACCGCAACGGCAGGTTTGTGGACTTTTGCCGCGGCCCGCATGTGCCTTCGACCGGCCGCGTGAAGGCCTTCAAGGTGCTTTCGCTGGCCGGCGCGTATTGGCTCGGGGACGAGAAGAACCAGCAGTTGCAGCGCATCTACGGCACGGCGTTTTTCTCGAAGAAGGACCTGGACCAGCACTTCGCGCGACTGGAGGAGGCCGCGCGGCGCGATCATCGGGTGCTGGGCAAGCAGCTGGATCTGTTCAGCATTCAGGAGCTGGCCGGCGCGGGCCTCATTTTCTGGCATCCCAAGGGCGCCATGATCCGCAAGATCATGGAGGACTGGATGCGCGAGGAGTGCCTGAGGCGCGGCTACCAGCTTGTGTACACGCCGCACGTGGCGCGCGTGAATCTGTGGCAGACCAGCGGGCACGAGGGCTTTTACGCGGCCAACATGTTTACGCCCATGGAACTGGACGATGCGCTGTATCGCATGAAGCCCATGAACTGTCCGTTCCACATTCTCATCTACAAGAACTCGCCCAAGAGCTACCGCGACCTGCCGGCGCGGTACGCGGAGCTGGGCAACGTGTACCGCTACGAGCGCTCCGGCACCATGCACGGACTGCTACGTGTGCGCGGCTTTACGCAGGACGATGCGCACATCTTCTGCATGCCGTCGCAGGTCGAGAGCGAGGTAGCGGCTTGCATCGATTTTGCGGAGGTTGTCCTCAAGACCTTCGGCTTTTCTGAATTCAAGGTGGAGCTCTCGACCTGGGACCCGAACGACCGCGCCCATTACACGGGCTCGAACGAGAACTGGGACCTTGCCATTCGCTCGCTCGACAACGTGCTCAAGAGCAAAGGCATTCCCTACAAAACCATGCCCGGCGAAGCCGCATTTTACGGGCCGAAGATCGACGTGAAGCTGGTGGACGTTCTGGGCCGGCTGTGGCAGCTTTCGACGGTGCAGTTCGACTTCAATCTGCCGGCGCGTTTCGAACTCGAATATGTGGGCGAGGACGGCGAGCGGCATCAGCCGGTGATGGTGCATCGCGCGCTGTTCGGATCGGTGGAGCGGTTTTTCGGCGTGCTCATCGAGCACTATGCGGGAGCGTTTCCGCTGTGGCTGGCGCCGGTGCAGATGGGGCTGGTGCCGATCAGCGAGCGGCACCTGGGCTACGCGGAAAAAGTGGAGAAGGCGTTGAAGGACGCGGGCTTTCGCGTGGAAACCGATGCCCGCAACGAAAAGATGAACGCCAAGATCCGCGACCTGGCCAACCAGAAGACGCCCTACATTCTTGTCTTTGGCGATAAGGAAGAAGCGGCGGGAACGGTGAGCGTCCGCACGCGCGGCAAAGGCGACCAGGGGTCGATGCCGCTGGCGGAGTTTATCGCCAAGTGCAAGGGGTTGTTGGAGAGCCGATCGACGGAGCTCTAGTTCAGGTGAATCAAATGAAGTGGATTCGACAGACCACACAAAGGTAGACCGCGGTGAAACAATGAGTGGAAGTTAGTCCAGAGCCCCCGAAGAATGACTCTGGAATTCCTGTTCAATCTCTTCCGCGAATTGTTCAGCGTCCTTTTCCCGAACAAGCTGGCTCTCCACCGGGATCTTGGCCGCCAGAAGGTTCCTGGCCTTCAGAAAAGCATCCCCAAGCCTCGGGTCGGAGGGCTCTCCGAGCAATAGGAACAACTTGAATCGCTCCGGACTGTCGGACAGGCTCGCAGCCCTTCCAACCCACCTACTTGCCTTCTCTGAGATTGAGCTCGCGTCCGCCAGATCAAACGAAACGGGCTCGAAGAGGTGCCAAATCCCATTTTTCCAAGAACGCTCGAACTCATACTCATAGTTTGGTGCCGCTATCACCTTGGGAGCAAAATGGGGAAAGACCTCCTTCGTCCTCAACGGTTCTTGGAAGACTTTCCAAACATCATTCTCGTCCCGACGCGCGTACTCAGAGGGATTCTCATAACGAGCGACATAGCGCTGAAAAAGCTCGTCAAGCGACCTCGCAGGGTCCTCGGTCATTCCGAGTCCGCCGAAGACGAATCGAATAGCGGTGTCATCCGGCGGGAGTACTTCGCTGAGAATCGTCTCCAAGCTCTCCTTCGGGTCGCTGAAGAGAAGCCCGCGAGCGATCCTTTCGTTCGCGTCAGATACCTTGCGTTCGATATAGCCCACCGTTGAGCGGAAAGAGGCACGGTCAATACGGCCGAACATCCTTGAAATCCGACCATACCGACTCGTAAACGTCGCCCGGAGAAAGCGATTCCCAGGAGAGTACAAAACGACTCCGATGTTGACAAACTCCTGAGTCAACGGATCATAAACATAGCGAAGCAGGCTGAAATAGAATTTCTCCTTCATGCTAACCTCCCCGTTACTTCCTCAGCAAATTCGGCTGCGTGCTCCCTTATGAGTGCGAGATGCGATCCGATTCTTGGCAGGTCCTCCGACCGCCACCCGTCGGGGATCTGCTCGGAAAGAACATGCAGCAGGTCGTTAGACAAACCGCTCAGCAACTGCAAGAAATCCGCGGGAAATGTTACCTGCCTGAGCGCCCTTGCGAACACATGTCGATCCAAGTAGCCCTCTGTAATTAGTCTCCACGGGGTTTGGCTCGGGAAAATGGCCAACAAAAAAGAAAAGGCCGACTCGTGGTCAAAAATGAATAGGTCGTCGCCACGGCTTCCAAGGTTGGGATTGTTAAACGACCTGTCCGGGTTTTGAATCATTGCATCGAATGCGTAGACCTTGATCGCTGCTTCCTGCATTGTGATTGGGACATACTTGTCGACGGGCCAAACTGTTAGATTGACCAAAAACTGGCTCCCGAAGTTCAACCCAATGCTGTCGCGAATAATTTGCGCCCTGTGGGGGTCCCCTGGCAGCTCCTCAATGATCGCCTCGGCGAGATCCCTTTCGATCAAAACAACCGCAGGACGAGGGCATTGAATGCCAAAATACGTAGCAAGCAACGAGGCATACAGCTCATGCGAAAGCCCACGTTCGCGCCGCTCGAGCCCTCCTCTGAGCTTTACGACGAACTGGTCAGGTGCCGAAAGGTTGGAGCCCTCACAGGTAAAGACGGCGGGAGAGGTTCGACCGTTACCCAGAAACCTGTGAAACGTTGTGGCGGTCACCTGGCTAATCACTGCAGCTCCAGCCCTAATCCTTGTGGAGAAGTAGAAGGATAACTGAAAAGGGGCCCTCGGCCACAATTCCATCGCAAAGTGCTTTAGAATCTGCTCCTCAACGGCAGTTCCGTTTCTTAGGCGTTGATCGCCATGCCTTCCACTGCGGCATACGCATCGAGCATCGATTCCGCCAGCGTGGGATGCGCGTGCACTACGAACATCATTTCCTCCACGGTGCCCTCGAGCTCCATGACCGCGACGGCTTCGGCGATGATCTCCGTGGCTTGCGGGCCGATGATGTGGACGCCGAGAATCTCGCCGTACTTGGCGTCGGAGACGATCTTCACGAAGCCGTCGTGGCTGCCCACGATGGTGGCCTTCGAGTTGCCGCCGAAGGGGAACTTGCCGACCTTGATTTCCAATCCTTTTTCGATGGCCTGGGCCTCGGTGAGTCCCGCAGACCCGATCTGCGGCTCAGTGTAGGTGCAGTTGGGAATGCGGTCGCGGCGCACCGGCCTGAACTTGCGGCCGGCAATCCTGGCCACGGCCACCATGCCGCTCATTGCGCCCGAGTGCGCCAGTTGCGGCAGGCCGGCCACAATGTCGCCGATGGCGTAGATGCCGGGCTCGGCGGTCTCCTGGGCTTCGTTCACTTTTACGAATCCGCGGTCGAGCTCGATGCGGGTCTTTTCCACGCCCACGTCGGCCGTCTGCGGAGCGCGGCCAACAGCCACCAGAACTTTTTCGGCCTCCTTCACCTGCGGCTTGCCGTTGGCGTCGGTGTAGCTGACTTTTACGCCGGCCTCGGTCTTCTCCACCTTCTCAACCTTTGCGCCGGTGTTTACGTCGATGCCGCGCTTCTTGAAGACGCGGGCGAGCTCCTTCGAAATCTCCTCGTCTTCAACCGGAACAACGCGCGGCAAGAATTCCAGAATCGTGACCTCGGCGCCGAAGCTGCGGAAGATGGAGGCGAACTCCACGCCCACCGCGCCCGCTCCGATGATCACCAGCGACCTGGGCGGCTCAGCGAGCGAAAGAATCTCGATATTGGTCAGGATCCGATCGTCCGGAGCGAGCCCCGGGAGCATCTTGGCCTGCGAGCCAGAGGCGAGAATCACGTTCTTTGCCTTCACCTGACTCTTCGCGCCACCGCCCGTTGCCGTCACGTCCACCGTATGCACGCCGTTGGCGGCTGGTCCGGTGAGCCGCGCGTAGCCCGCAATCACTGCAATTTTGTGCTTCTTCATCAGGAATTCGAGACCCTTCACGTGCCTGGTGACGATGCCGCTCTTGCGGGTCTGCACCGCGGCCCAATCGAGTTGCGGCGTGCCGATGCCGGCGATGCCGAACTCGGCGGCGCGCTTCAGGTGGTCCCAGATTTCGGCGTTGAACAAGAGCGCCTTGGTGGGAATGCAGCCTACGAGCAGGCAGGTGCCGCCCAGCCTCGGGTTGGCGTCAATCAAAGCGACTTTGAGGCCGTATTCGGCGCCGCGAATGGCCGCTGTGTAGCCGGCCGGCCCGCCGCCGATCACCGCCACGTCGTAAATTGTCTCTGGGCTTGACTCTGCCAAGGGGACCTCCGTTCCGTGATAACCGGCTCATGAACCGGCACACTGCCTAGTCTAAATCGCACCAACCTGCTGGCACCGCAAAGGGGTAGTCCAAAAACTCGAATCTGCGCTATGATGTCGCCATCAGGCAGGGAGGTCGCGATGCACCGTTCTCTCCTCTTGACTCCGGTTTTGCTGGCCGGCGCCCTGGCCTTTGCGTCCGCGCAGCAGGGCGTGTCCGACACTCCGCCCCTTTACCGCGGCCCTGTCACCCAGGTGCGCGGCGTTTTTGTTACTCCCATCTCGGGCGTGCCCTTTTCCGCCGTGGTGATGATCGAAAGCGAGCAGCTTTTGCCCGACGGCTCGGTGACCATCCGCCGTTCGCAGGCCAACATTGCGCGCGATTCCCGAGGCCGCATTCGCAATGAGCTGCACATGCTGGTTCCCGACGGGTACAAAGGCGTGCCTCCGCTCCTGAGCGCGCACATCTACGACCCCGCAACCCGGATCAGCTATTTCCTGAATCCCGCTACGCTCATCGCCCGGAAACAGATTGCCGGTTCGCCCCGCTCTGAATTCGACCAGCCCGGAGCGGAGGATCTCGGCTATCAAATCCTAAACGGAATGCAGGCCAAGGGCACGCGCATCACGCGCACCGTCCCCGCACAATTGAGTGGAACCGGAAAAGAGGTCAAGGTTTCAGACGAGTTCTGGTATTCGGAAGATCTGCACATGAACCTGCTCGAGCGTCACACCGATGTGCGCGGCGGAATTCAGACGGTCGGCATCTTGTCCATCAAAACCGAGGAGCCGGATCCATCGCTCTTCGAAGTGCCGGCAGGATACAAAGTCGCGGACCTGACCCCTGCCGAAGACTCGCCCGCAGCCAAAATGAACTCTAGACCTTGAGCGAGGTCTCTACCAACTCAGCCGCCACACGCATCGTCTTCGCTTCATCGCCGAAGCCCTCAACCCAGTGGACTGCCGGCTCGCGCCGGAACCAGGTCATCTGCCGTTTGGCATAGTTGCGATGGCCTTGCTGCGCGGCTCGCACCGCCTCGTCACTCGTCCAGGAGTCCCGCAGCACGCGGAGTGCCTGGCGGTAGCCGAGCGAGTCGAGCGCCTTTACCGGCCCGTAACGGTCGAGCAGGCCGCGCGTTTCCTCGACCAGGCCGGCCGCGAACATCTGGGCGCAGCGGAGATTCAGGCGCGCGTAGAGTTGCTGGCGCGGCGGGTTCAGGCCGATGCGGAGCAGGCGGAAGCCGGTGAGCGGATCGCGCGCCAGCGTCTGGTTCCCGAGCACCTGGGACATCGGCTTGCGGCCGGCGAGGCAAACTTCAATGGCGCGGATCAGTTTAGGCGTGTCGTTGGCGTGGATGCGCGCGGCCGAGGGCGGATCGAGCCGCGCAAGAATCCGGTGCAGCCAGGCGGCACTTCCGTGCTTCTGCGCTTTGGACCTGAGCCGTGTCCGTAACTCTTCCTGCCGCGCCGGGCCGGCAAAAAGGCCTTCCGTGAGCGCGCGAAGATAAAGACCGGTTCCTCCGGTCACGATGGGCAGCTTTTTGCGCGCGGCGATTTCGCGCAGCGCAGTGCGTGCGGCCCGCGCGTATGCGCCTGCTGTGAACGGCTGGTTGGGCTCGGCTACATCGATGAGGTGATGCGGCACGCGGGCACGCTCTTCCACGGTGGGCTTGGCTGTGCCCAGTTCCATGCCGCGATATACGGCCACCGAGTCGCAGCTCACGATTTCGCCGTTGAAGCGCTCGGCGAGGGAGAGCGAGAGCGCCGTTTTGCCGCTGCCGGTGGGGCCGAGGAGGAGGACGGCGAGAGGATCCGCAGGGGCTAAAGCCCGCCCCTTCATTGCAAGGTCTTCGGCACGACTGAAGTCGTGCCCCGACACTTCTAGCTTCTCCGTGAGAAGTTTTTCCGGGGAATCTGCACTCATGGGCGCCACCAGCCGGGCGGGAAGATCCACCGGGGATTGGTGTGGAAGAGCCACCAGACGCAGATGGCCGCCGCCAGGATCACGAGGCCGAAGGCCTGGTTGCGCCGGTAGATGCGCCGCTGCTCCGCGCGGCGCGCATCTTCGGCTGCCTGCTCGAAGTGCGGCTTGATGCGGGTTTTCACCATGGAGGTCTTGCGACGATCGCTCAGCTTCCGCAGCCGGCGGCCTGCCGGCGGACTCGCCGCGCCGGGGACGAGCCGAGCGGACGGATCATACCAGCTTATTGGCCTGTGCGAGATTTGACTGGACGATCGTGTGCCCAACAGTCTTTTTGAGCGCCGCGTCCTTTGCTTCCTGGATGTCGCGCAACCATCCCTCTACAAGCGGGATAAAGCTCTTGCCCGATGTGTTGGCCGGCAAGGGATCGAAGACGACGACTTCCCCATCGATCTTGTTGTACATGATTTGGAAGTCGCCCCATTCCGTTACCTTCATCTGGTCCAAAATCTTGGCCAGGCGCGTCACCGTCGTGCCGATATGCCCCGGCACAATACCATCCGTCACCATGGTGCTTTTTGCGAAGCCCGGCGCTCCTTCCAGCTTGACCATTTCAACCCAGGCCGTCCTGGGGAGGAATTCTTGCAGGAAGCACGGGATTTCCATCTCCCCCATATCCTGGTTATGGATCGTCAGCTTAAACAGCAGGTCCTGGGGTGAGGCCTCGGTAAAAGGCATTGGAACTTTAACCCCCGCGGTCCCGAGCAACTGGAGCGTTTTCACCTCACCCAACATGTCGGCCTCTGCCGCGTCGGAATCGCCCGCAATGGCGAGCACCCAATCGTGCCCAACAATCCTGACCACGCGCTTCATCGATCCGGTTCCGAGGGAGGTGAATGTGAGTATCTGGCTTTGGGGGACACCCTCCATGACCAGCGAGACGGTCTTCGCTTGCCCAAACCGGCCCGCAAGCGCGAGGGTAAAGTGTCCTCGCATCAACTGCGCTTTAAGATCTCGCCAAGCCACGCCTTTTGCCTCCTCTGTTGACGCGGAAATGAAATGGGGGCGTTCCGCAGAACCACTGTACACCAGGGCAACGACTGTGCAATGAGTTTTTACGGGTGGGAAAGAATCTTCGCGGCATGCCCGTCCCTTTCAAGATTGTCCGCGCTACCTAAACAGCCGATCCAACGATCCCGCTGTTTTGCAAGCGAGCAGATCGGCCGTGGACAAGCGCGTTTGACTTCCGCCACCCACATTGCCGATGATGCTTTTGGTCTTGGAGTAGCGCGGAGGAAAATCTGCATCCATGAAAGTCCTGATCCTTGGTTCCGGTGGCCGCGAGCATGCGCTGGCCTGGGCGGTGGCGCACAGCACGCGCGTTCGAGAGGTGGTGTGCGCGCCCGGCAACGGCGGCATCGCGCAGGTTGCACGCTGTGTTCCGGTGAATCTGAAGGACCTGGACGCCATGGTGCGGCTGGCGGAGGCGGAGCAGCCGGGGCTGACCATCGTAGGGCCGGAGCTGCCGCTTTCGCTGGGGATTGTGGATGCGCTCAAGGAGCGCGGGCTGCGGGTGTTTGGTCCTACGCGCGCGGCGGCGATGCTGGAGACCAGCAAGGGCTTTGCCAAGCGGTTTCTGCAGCGGCACAACATTCCCACGGCGAAGTACGCCATCTGCGCCACGGCGGCCGAGCTCGAGAAGGCGATCGAAGTGTTTCACCCGCCGATGGTGGTGAAGGCCGACGGCCTGGCCGCGGGCAAGGGGGTCATTCTCTGCGACTCGCGGCACATGGCGATGGAAGCCGCGCAGGGGCTGTTCACGGGCGCGCTGCTGGGCGAGGCCGAACGGCAGGTGGTGATCGAAGAGTTCCTTGAAGGCGACGAGATCAGCTTTTTGTGCCTGAGCGACGGAAAACACGTGGCGCCGCTGGTTGCCGCGCAGGATCACAAGCGGATCGGCGAGGGCGACACGGGGCCGAACACCGGCGGGATGGGGGTCTATACCACCGATGAGCTTTTGGACCCGGCCATGAGCGAGTGGATCCTGCGCCACATCGCCGAGCCCACGGTGAGGGGTATGGCCGAAGAAGATACGCCCTTTGCGGGCGTGCTTTATTGCGGACTGATGATGACCGCACGGGGGCCGGAGGTGCTGGAATTCAACGCGCGCTTCGGCGATCCGGAGACGCAGGCCATCGTGATGCGCCTGGAAAGCGATCTGGTGGAGGTGCTGGAAGCCTGCGTGGACGGCCGGCTGCGCGAAACGGCACTGCGCTGGGCTCCCGGCGCATCAGCCTGCGTGGTGGCCAGCTCGGCCGGCTATCCGGGGAGCTATAAGACCGGCCTGCCGATTACCGGCCTGAGTTTGGCGGCGCAGGTTCCGGGAGTGCAGATCTTTCATGCCGGCTCGGCGCAGGTGGGCCCGCAACTGCTCACCGCCGGGGGCCGGGTGCTGGGCGTAACCGCGGCTGCCGCATCGCTTGAAGAAGCACTGGGCCGCGCCTATCAGGCACTGGCCGAGATTCATTTTGAAGGCATCTACTACCGTAGCGACATCGGCCGCCGCGCGCTGAAAGGAACACGATGAGCACCAGCGTTGGAATTACCCTGGAAGAACTGCTGGCCTGGAATCAGGAGTCTGCCGATTTCTGGAAGGGCCACCTGGAAACCAATCCCGCGCTTCTGGAGCTGCCGTGCAGTATTGGCGGAACCGCCAACGTGCAGGAATTCGTGAGGCACATCTGGGGAGTGGAGCTGCGCTGGAGCCAGCGTTTGGCCGCTTTGCCGGTGCTGGCCCGGGAAGAGATGCCTGCCGGGCCTTTGGATGCGCTGTTCGACCTGCACCGCCGGGCCGTGGAGATCTTCCGCGGCCTGCTGGCCGCCCCGGCCGAAAGCTGGGACGAGCCCTTTGCGCTTGACCTCAGCTCGCTTCCGCCGGAGGCACGGCGCGTCTCCCGGCGCAAAGTCGGGGGACACATGCTGTTCCACAGCCAGCGCCATTGGGCGCAACTGGCTACTCTGGTGCGCACGGCCGGGTTCCCCTCGGACT
The DNA here is from genome assembly GCA_963770555.1 of uncultured Acidobacteriaceae bacterium. Classification (GTDB taxonomy): domain Bacteria; phylum Acidobacteriota; class Terriglobia; order Terriglobales; family Acidobacteriaceae; genus Telmatobacter. Next base: position 699,692 of record CAVYQC010000003.1, on the reverse strand, counting down.
TCCGCGGCGACCTGCTGCTCAGCTCTGCGCTGCGCTAGGCAGCGGAGATGTTTGCACTTTTCCCACCTTCTGGAAGCAGGAGCGGCAAAGCACCGGCCTGCCCTGCGTGGGCTTGAAGGGAACCGTGGTCTCCGTGCCGCACTCCGAGCACGTGGTGCGGGTTTCAGGCCGAACCCTTTGCGTCCCGCGGGCGCGCTTCGCCTTGCACTGTTTGCAATGCTTGGGGTCGTTTTTGAACTGTTTATCGTGGAAGAAGACCTGCTCGCCGGCGGTAAAAACAAATTCGGCGCCGCAGTCGCTGCACTTCAAGACTCGATCGGTGAATTCCATGACCGGCTTCCCCAGAACAGGGACGAAGCACCGAAATCGGCCATGGCTCAGGAGAAGCGTGCCGGTCGCGGTTCCCTGTTTGCGTTCGTAATCCTTAACAAGGGCCCGGACCGCCGTTAAAAAAAGAAGCGGCGAACTCAATTTCTACCCAGCGCTGCCGGGAGACACAGTCTGCCAACACCATTCAGCAATTGCTGAACGATCAAGCCAAACGTACGACCACCGCCCGGTTTTGACTGGTTTTTAGCTGGCTTCCGTCCGCTTGCAACGGAAGCCGCTTGGGTCAGTGCATTCTTGCAGGGTTAAGAGAAGCTTAATCCTGCTCCTTACGAGCCTTTTTGCGATTCCGCTTGCGCGCCAGTGCCGCTTTGACGCGGCGCTTTTCACCGGGCTTCAGATAGTAGGAGTGACGCTTGACTTCCTTGATGATGTCCTCCTGCTGTACCTTGCGCTTGAACCGGCGCAGCGCGTTTTCGAGCGGTTCGCCTTCCTGAACGCGAACCTCTGCCAAAAGAGTCCCACCTCCGAACCTGCCAAAAGGCTCTATCCATCATACTTGAGTTCTGGTGTCGAAACCAAAGAGACTAGGAATAATCCTAGGAGGCTGCGGAAAAAGGCCGGATTTCAGGCATAGGCTCGAAAAGCAGGCCGCAGGGGCTAAAGCCCGCGTTCAAATTGCTCGACTTGCGGCACGACTGAAGTCGTGCCCTGACACTTCGTGCTCCTTCCGGAGAGTTTTTCCGCAGCCTGCTAGGATTTGGCTCACCGTGCGGCGTCTATGCCGGGAGGGCGTTGCGGCGAAACGACTTGGCGGCGGGCGGCAGGCGCAGAGCCGGTTGTTAGCATTCGGGTAAACTCACTTACGGCAGTTCTTCAGCCGGGAAAAAGAGTCTCCGGCATCGCGCAAAGTTGCTTTTTCCCAATGAAACGCCGGTCGACGGTTGAGGTCTGGCTCGGGCGGTGGCTTCGCGCCGCTTCAGCGGATGAATTGCCAGAGGAGGTTCAAGATGATCCGCGCATACCAGGGCAGGCTGCCGGAAATCGGCGCCGGTTGCTACATCGACGCCTCGGCGCAGATCCTCGGCGACGTGGTGATTGGCGAGCGCTCGTCAGTGTGGATGAACGCGGTCGTCCGCGGCGACGTGAACTCGGTTCGCGTCGGCTCCTGTTCCAACGTGCAGGACTGCGCCGTGCTCCACGGCCAGCGCAACCTTTATCCGGTGGTAGTGGGCGATTGGGTGACCATCGGCCACAATGCCACCGTACATGGCTGCGTGGTGGAGGACGAGTGCCTGATCGGCATCGGGGCAAGGGTGCTGAACAACGCGCGCATCGGCAAGGGCTCCATCATCGCGGCAGGTTCCGTGGTTCCCGAGCAGACCGTTGTTCCGCCGCGCACGCTTTGGGCCGGCGTGCCTGCCAAGCTGCGCCGCGAATTGACCGACAAGGACCGCGCGCTGATTCTCGAATATGCGCAGAATTACCTGGATTACGTGGCAATCTACCTCGGCGAAGAAGCCAGCGAGTCCCTGATCACCGGTCCGTAGACCCTGTTCTTCTATACCGGCGAGGGATTGCGCTCAGGAAACTGCCTCTGGTGCCAGTAGGGATAGACCGGCGCGGTTTCGCTGGCTTTGTCCAGTGCGGCCACCTGTCCGGCAGTCAGGTTCCAGCCCACCGCACCCAGGTTCTGGCGCAACTGCTCCTCGTTGCGCGCGCCGACAATCAGCGATGAAACCGTGGGCCGCTGCAGCAGCCAGTTCAGGGCGATCTGCGGGATGGATTTGCCGGTTTCGGCGGCTACGGCGTCGAGCGCGTCGACGACTTTGTAGAGATGCTCATCGGAGACCCTGGGGCCGGCTTCGGAGGTCTTGTGCAGCCGGCTGACTGCGGGAATCGGCCGGCCGCGGCGCAGCTTGCCGGTGAGCCGGCCCCAGCCCAGCGGACTCCACACCAGCGCGCCTACATTCTGGTCGAGGGCAAGCGGCATCAATTCCCACTCGTATTCGCGCCCGATGAGCGAATAGTAGACCTGGTGCGCGACATAGCGCGTCCAGCCGTAACGGTCGGCCACGGCGAGCGACTTCATCAGGTGCCACCCGGAGAAGTTGGAGCAGGCGGTGTAGCGCACCTTGCCTTCGCGGACGAATGTGTCGAGCGTGTCCTGCACCTCTTCGATCGGGGTCAGCGCGTCGAAGCCGTGCAGGTGATAGATGTCTACGTGATCGACGCCCAGGCGGCGCAGGCTGGCTTCGATGGAGCGCCGCAGGTGATAGCGGGACGAGCCGACGTCGTTCGGCCCGCCGAGCGGAGCGTTCGGCCCGTTGCCCATGCGGAAGGTGGCCTTGGTGGAGATGAGCGCCTGGTCGCGCCGGCCTTCGAGCGCCTTGCCGAGGACCTCTTCGGAGCGGCCGTTGGAGTAGACATCCGCGGTGTCGAACAGGTTTACGCCCGCCTCCAGGCAGATGTCGACCATGCGTCGCGCCGCGGCGATGTTGTCTGTCGCGCCCCAGGCGTCAAAGAACTCCACGCCGCCGCCAAAGGTGCCGGCGCCGAAGCTCAAAACCGGGACTTTGAGGCCGGAGCCTCCGAGAAGACGGTATTCCATGGCGGGTTCTCCGTCGCGATTTCGATGTTAGTGCATTCGGCAGGATACATCGCTTTCTGACGAATGCGGATGAACGTCCCACGTCCTAGGAAAGACGCGGATGTCAGTCACCACGATCGTTGCGGAACTGTCTAGAGAAGGTCCAGGAATTCGTCAACCGTGAGTTCGGCGGTTCTGATTAGGCCTCGGAGCGTTCCAGGCGCCAGCTCCGAGTGCTGCGGAACCGTAAGGTTGGCACGAATACCAGGCTTGGTCAAAACGAGATGGCTGCCCACTTGGCCGCGGACCGCCCAGCCCGTCTTCTGAAAGGCCTTGGCTGCGTCCTTTCCCGAAATGTTCGCCAATCTTCTCACTCGCGCATCCTCACAACTTCATTAGCGGCTGTGATATAGCGATTATCACGCACCAGAAGGTGTGCAAAGTGGCAAAAGGGAGGATTGTGTGGAAAACCCGAAAAGTCTATATCGGACAAGTCTATACGGAGACGACAAGGGGCGACTGATCCCTCGGAAGTGCTTCCGCTGCCTTCTGATCCTCTGCCCAGAGCCACGCTGTGATGGCCTCTTTAATGTTGGTCAACGCTTCCTGCTCCGTCTTTCCCTGCGAGAAGCAACCGGGAAGCGCGGGACATTCTGCGACGATCCAGCCTTCTTCATCTTTTTTCAGAACCACATGAAACATCATCAACGGGCTCCAGCGCGGCGGAGCGCGCATACTCATTTATAACGCAAGCGGCCTGGAATACAGTTTCTCAGGCAGATCTCCCTCGCATGCCCGTTTAAACTAGACAAGTTATGAGCACACTGAAAGCCGTTCGCGGGACGCGCGATCTTTTGCCGCCGGAGACAGCGCTCTGGAACCGGATTGAGGCGACGGCGCGCGCTGTTTTTGCCCGTTACAACTTCGGCGAGATTCGCACGCCGGTCTTCGAGGATACTTCGCTGTTTGCGCGCAGCGTGGGCGAGGAGACGGATATCGTCTCGAAGGAAATGTATACGTGGGAGGATCGGGCGCGGGCGCAGAGTGAGAAGGCGCAGTCGCTCACGTTGCGGCCGGAGAATACGGCAGGGGTGGTGCGCGCTTACATTGAACACAAGCTGGGCGAGACCGGGCAGTTGCAGAAGCTCTACTACATTGGGCCGCAGTTCCGGCGGGAGCGGCCGCAGAAGGGGCGCTACCGGCAGTTCTACCAGATTGGCGCGGAGGTGATTGGGCCGCCGTCGTCGGGCAGCGAGAGCCCGCTGCGCGATGCCGAAGTGCTGGAGATGCTGGCCACGCTGCTCGATGAACTGGGCATCGCGGGCTGGACGCTGGAGCTGAACTCCGTGGGGTCGGCCGCGGACCGCGTCCGCTACAACGAAACGCTGCGCGCGGCGCTGATTCCGGTGGTTGGGCAGATGTGCGAGGATTGCCGGCGCCGCGCGGTTACGAATCCGCTGCGGGTGCTCGATTGCAAGGTTCCCGAGGATCAGCCGATTATTGCCTCGCTGCCGGTGATCGCCGACTCGCTCGACGAAGAGTCGCGCGCGCACTTTGCAGCCGTGACCGCAGCGCTCGATGCGGCAGGGGTTCCTTACACGCGCAATCAACGGTTGGTGCGCGGGCTGGACTACTACACGCGCACTACCTTCGAGTTCACGCATGGTGGCCTTTCACCCCAGGGAGCAAGCTCCCCGGGGACCCCGATCCTCGGGGCGCAGAATGCGCTGCTGGGCGGCGGACGTTATGACGGGCTGAGCGAGGCGATTGGAGGGCCGAAGGCGCCGGGGATCGGGTTTGCCATGGGCGAAGACCGGCTGGTGCTGACGCTGCTTGCGCTCGAAGCTGCGAAGTCCGAATTGGCGCAAGTGTACATCGCGCCGCTTGGAGAGGCGCTCAACCCGTCAGCGCTGGCGCTGGCCCGTGAGCTGCGCCGCGCCGGGTTGCGGGTCGAATTGGGAGACGGCAGCTTCCGTCTCAAAAAGTCATTTGAGACTGCCGACAAGATTGCGCGCTGCATCGTGATCCTGGGCGAGGACGAAGTCCAATCCGGTATCCTGACGGTGAAGGATTTTGCTACGGGTGTGCAGAGCAAAGTGGCTCGCGGGGAGCTGGTTGACTTTCTCTCCGAATGAAAGAAAGCTGCGTTGAGGTTATTCTCTTCCATTGACTCACGACGCGCGAATTCATGCGATCCCAGGTTCCAAAGGCGGGACCTGGGGCACCCACATGCATTGAGATTGGGAGTGAAAGGGTAGGGTAGTGCTCGACTTTTTAGGCAACCTCGAACGGACGCATCGGTGCGGCACGCTGCGCGCCGCTGACGCCGGGCAGGCTGTGGTGCTGATGGGCTGGGTGAACCGGCGGCGCGACCACGGCAACCTGATCTTTCTCGACCTGCGGGACCGCTCCGGGATCGCGCAGATTGTTTTGGACAAGGAACTGGTGCCGGAGGGCCACGCGAAGGGTGAGCAGGTGCGGCCGGAGTATGTGGTGGCCGCGGTCGGCAAGGTGCGCCTGCGCTCGCCAGACGCCATCAATCCCAAGATGGAGACCGGGGAGATCGAGATTGAGGCCACCGAGCTGCGGGTGCTGAACGACGCGCGGCTGGCGCCGTTTTCGCCCTCCGAAGAGGCCATACAAAATGAAGAGGTCCGGCTCAAGTACCGCTACGTGGACCTGCGCCGCCCGGAGATGCAGCGCAACTTCAGGCTGCGCCACGCGATTACGATGGCCATTCGCGAGAGCCTGAGCCGGCAGGGCTTTCTCGAAATCGAAACGCCGATTTTGACCAAGTCAACGCCCGAGGGCGCGCGCGATTTTCTGGTGCCCAGCCGCGTGCACGCGGGCGAGTTTTACGCGCTGCCGCAGTCGCCGCAGATCTTCAAGCAGATTCTCATGATCTCCGGCTTCGACCGCTATTTTCAAATTGCCCGCTGCTTCCGCGACGAGGACCAGAGAGCCGACCGCCAGCTTGAGTTCACGCAGGTCGATCTTGAAATGAGCTTTCCGCGGCGCGAGTCGGTGTTTGCGGTGGTGGAGCAGTTTGTGGCCGCGGGGTTTGCGGCGGCCGGCATCTCTTTGCCCATCCCTTTTCCGCGCATGACTTACGACGACGCCATGCGCCAGTACGGCAGCGACAAGCCCGACCTGCGCCTGCCTGGCTTGACCGACGTGCGCCCGGCATTTACCGACGACGCGCTGGCCGCATTGCAGATGGATTCCGCGCTGCCGGTGGTGGCGCTGCGCATTCCCGGCGTGGGCGAGCTGAGCCGCAAGGAGCGCGAGGACAACCATCCGCTCTTCGACCAGAAGAAGGGTGCTAAGTTTATCGACGATTTCAAGCGGCTGGCCAAGAGCTTCCCGGAGAGCGCGGCCAAAGTGCGCGAGCTTGCCGGCGCTGCCGACGCCGATTTCGTGATTGTGGTGGCGGGCGACCCTGCGCACCACATCAAGGCAAGCGATACAAAATTTCCCGGCCGGCTGTCGGAGCGTGAGATCAATGTTTACGCGGCGGCGGGCAACTTCCGCACTGAGCTGGCGAAGAAGTACGCCGAGCGGCATGGAGCGTTTCGGGTGACCGAGCAGACGGTCGAGGCTGCGCATGCGCACTCGGCTGCGGATACATTTGACGGCGGAAATGCCTTTCATCCCATCTGGATTGTCGATTTTCCGATGTTCGAGTACGACCTGGCGACGGCTTCGTGGGTGCCTGCGCACCATCCTTTCACCGCGCCGTACGAGGCTGACATGGCGAACCTCGTGAGCGATCCGGCCAGTGTGCGCGCCGACTGCTACGACCTGGCGATGAACGGGCTCGAGCTCGGCTCGGGGTCGATCCGCATTCACCGCAAGGATGTGCAGCAGCAGATTTTTGCGTCTCTCGGAATTTCAGATGAAGTGGCGCGCAAGCGGTTTGGGTTCTTTCTCGACGCGCTCGAATACGGCACGCCGCCGCACGGAGGCATTGCGCTGGGGCTCGACCGCATTGTGATGCTGCTGGCCGGCGCGGCCAATCTGCGCGAGGTGATTGCATTCCCGAAGACCGCCAAGGCCATCGACCTGATGGCCGACGCGCCCACCACGGTGACCGAGCAGCAGTTGAGGGAGTTGCATATTCGGGTGGCGTTGAAGAGTTAGATTTCGGTGCGGGTTTTCTACGCGCGGTCCAGCTCTGCAAACATCTCGCTGAGCACGATGCGGATTGGCATTCCCGGCACGGAGAGTTCGCCTGTCTCGACTTCTTCGAGGGCGGAACCGGTGTAGCGATAAGCAATGCGCGGCTCGGGGTCGATGACCCAGATATGTTCGACGCCGAAGAGTCGATACTCCGCAGCTTTCTCCTGCATCTTCTGAAGCGTGTCTTCGGGAGAAAGGATCTCGATGGCAATCAGCGGCGGGCGTGTTATGTAGCGTTCGAATTTGTCCGCTGCCAAGGTCACGAGCACGTCCGGAACCCGGAAATTCCTGGTCTTGGTCTGTGTGCGTAGCTCGGGAAACACCTCGACTCCCCATTCCGCGCGCCTAATCGCAAACAATACCGTCAGATACCGCTGGATGATGGAGTGCTCTTTCTCTCCCAAGTTGCGCTGCTCGATTCGCCCGTCCACGAACTCGCGGTCGGGGCTCCAGCTTGTGCGCAGGTATTCCTGCACGGTCCAGAGTTCTTCCGAATTGGGCAGAGTCGCCATGCAGTGATTATCGCCCTAAACCATCCATCCCGCCAGCCGCACCTCCAGGACCCGAGGCCGGTTACTCCGTGTCTGTTTCCGGCTCGTTGTCGCCTTCGACGGAGATGCGCAGGGAGCGCAGGAAGTGCAGGTCGTTCTGGGTAAAGGGTCCGGATTCGCCGTTGCTTTCGGCGCTGGACTCGGAGGATTCGGCCAGCTTGGCGCCTACCTCGTTCAGGCCGATGGTGGCTTCAAGCATCAGCAGCACGTCGAAGCCGTGCTTGCGGATGTCCTGGACCACGCCGGCGATCTGCTCGCTCTCAATGACCGACTCGTGGATGGCTTCACCCAATTGCTGAATCAATTCGCGCAGGCGGGATGTCAAAGGGTTACCTCCAGGAGCGGCGGCCTGCGCAATCCGACTGCGAGGCGTGCGGCGCACGATCTATTTACCTTACTTCCAACGCAGCCGGCGAGCAACCGGCGAACCTAGGCAAGCGTGGGAAAAGCGGCTCGGTGTGAATCGCTGCTACCATCATAAACGGGATGAGACCTCAAGCCATTGGCCGCACCCTGGGCATCGGTTTGCGCGTGGCCGGACGCATTGCCGGCCAGCGCCTGGCGGCCGGAGCGCAACCCGCAGCGCCACAAGCAGTTGCGCAAGCCTCCGCGGCCGCCGGAGACAGCGCGGGAAATGCCGGACGAGCAGCGGCGCAGCGAGCAGGGAGGGCCTCGGCGCGGACCGGGGGAGGAGTAGCGAAGGGGGTTGGCGGTTTTCTGCGCCCGTTTCGCCGCGTAGGCGGCATCCTGTGGCTGGAGGTGACCGGCGTCTTCTTTCTGCTGCCGGTGTTGGCCTTTGCGCCGACCCTGTGGCGTACGCGCCTGAGCTACGCACACGGGCCCGACCATCGCACCTTCTGGGCCTCCGCACTGGTGGTGGTGGTCTTCCTTTATCTCGGCTTGAGCTCGTTCTGGCGAGCGCGAAGGCGGTGAACGCCGAAATTCGCGGCTAGCTCTTCGGCGATTCGTTCCGGTCCGAGTGCGAAACCGCCCAAACCAGTACCCCGATCGCGACCATTCCCATCAAAAGCAAAGCAAAAGCATCGCCTGTGCCGCGAACTCCGCGGAACCCGACGAATCGCACCATGGCCAAAGCGTTCATCGCAGCCGTCAACATGTCCTTCCCTCCACCGGCCTGGAGTCGTGCCCGGCCGTAAAAAAGCAAACCCGGACGTGGGCGGCAAGTTGCTCCCACATTGCGGGGATTCGGCATCCGATACTGCCGGCGTTCCGGCGCGGTCCAATGAAAGGAATGGAATTTCAATCCGCAGGTTTTAGAGGCCGCTTGCATCCACGGTTTCATGGCCCTCGAAAACAACCCCGTCGAAGACGACGAATCTCGGTTTGCGCAGATTGGCGATGCCATCCACGGGCGAATGGCGGGTGAGAAGAAAGCGGCTGAGAAAACCGGGCTTGATTTGCCCGAATTTCTCCTTGAAGGCCAGACGCTTTGAACTGCTTCCCGTGGCGGCGTTGATAACGGCAAGCGGAGCAAGCCCGGCGCGCTCCATCCATTGCATCTCGTCGAACAAGCCAAGACCATGCGCAACGCCGTAAGAACCGGCGTCGCTGCCGGCGAGGATGGGCACGCCCAATGCGTGAGCCTTGACCAGGCTGGCGGCGTGGCGGTCGAGAATCTTCCTCAAATTGGAGACGACTTCGGCATCCCAGCCCACCAAATCGGCGTGATCGACCTGCTTCTGAAGCGGGGCGAAGGTGGGCACCCATGCGATTTGCCGGTCGCGCATTTTGGCGAGCTGGTCGTCGCGGACAAAAAAGCCGTGCTCGATGGAATCCACGCCACCGTCGAGGGCGCACTCGATGCCTGCGTCGCCTGAAGCGTGCGCGAGGGTTTGTTTGCCGAACGATTTTGCGGCCTCGACCAGCGCGCAGATTTCGTGCGTGGTCATCTGCGGTGCGGCTGTGACCGCGGCCTTTTTGAAATTGACGATGCCTGTGGGGATCAATTTGATGCGATCGGCTCCGGCCTGCACGCGAGCCTCGACGCACTGCCGTGGCGAAACGAAATCTTCCATTGGCTCGGCCATGAAGCCACCGTAGCGGCCACGGTGATGAATGGCCGCACCCGGGCTGTCAACGTACGGCATCAGCGGCCGGTCGGCGCCCGCATAAAGCCTGCTCAACGCGAGACCGACGCCATCCTTGTCGCCCGCGTCGCGGACGGCGATGACACCGAGGCGGACGAGCTTTTTGAGGCGGGGGATTGCGAGCGTGAGCAATTCCCGCGGCGTTTGCTTCAAAGAGGCTGCGCGCTCGTCCAAATCCAGCTCGCCGCCTTGGAGGAAAAAATGGGCGTGGGCCTCGATCAATCCGGGGAGCAAGGTGTAATCCGGCAGGTCGAGATCGGGTTTGGGGCCGGGTTCGCGCCTGCGGCCGCGGAGCAAATCCGCCGGCGGAGAATCCTGGCCGGCAAAGAGAATGTGGTGTTTGTCGTAGACAACGTGCGCGTTGGGCAACGGGCTCGCGCTCACGCCGTCGAGCAGCGTGCCCACGCGCAGCCAGATGCGGCGGTCATCGGTAACGGACGGGATGAGATCGGGATGGCTCATTGCAGAGATCGAGGTTCGGAAATCGGGGTTCAGAAGTCGACGGCCTGGGCCTCGCTGCAGATGGCCATGACGGCTTCAACCTGGCGGAAGCCGGAGGTCTCGCGGGTTTCGCCGGCGAGCGGCCGGCCCTGTTCCAGGGCGTCACGCAGTCTGGCGACCATGGGATGATCGGTGGGCAGCGGCGCCGGAGTTTTTTCGGGATTGGCCAGCGCAAAATCGAGGCCCGCCTCCATCGCCAGCGTGAGATAGGCCTTTTCCAGTTCCTCGCGGACTTCTTTGGGCGTGCCCCAGGCGAAGTTGGAAAGGCCGACGATCATGTGAACGCCTTTGAGATCGGGATCGGCGCCGATCAGCCGCATGGCATCGAGGCCGACGTTCACAAGGCCATAGGTGTCCGCGCCAACGGGCGCGAGGCCAGGGTCGATGATGATCTGGTGGTTGCGGCGGCCGGCTCTTGTGACCAGCAGTTCGACAAAATGCCTGGCCGCGCGATGAGAATCCTGGGGACTCAGGCATTGCGCGGTTCCACCGGGCACAAAGGTTTCAGAAGCCATGACGACGGCGAGCGTGTCGTAGTGCCTGACCAGCTCGATCATCTCGTCCAGGTGCTCACGCGACGCGGCCAGCGAATTGAGAATCGGCGGGCCGCTTTTCTTGCGGTCGTAATGTTTCAACGCCACCTTGTGATACTCGACGGAGGGGTTGTCGAAGGCGATGGGCGTGGCGGTCGCTTCCTGAATGGCCGCAATCGCGTCGGGCAAAAAGTCGAGCATTTCCCGGCTGCGCACCTGAATCTGCTGGGTGCCATCGAGGTTCAGCGTGAGATAGTCCGCGCCCAGGCCGGCCTGCAGTTTGGCGAGCTGCTGATAACCTTTCGGATCGCGCGCCAGGAATGCCTTGCGCGCACGGGCGTAGGAGTTGTTCATCAACTCGCCGACAATATGCAGTCGATTGCTCATTCTTTTCGAGTCTCCGCATTCGGGGGCATCAGCTCCGCCTGGGCGGACTTCCGTTTGGCCGCGTGATCGCGGCCCAGCCAGAGATTGGCCCACGCGGAGGTTCCGCGCAGGCCCTGATTCTGGATCACCGGCGCATGATCGAGCAGCGCCTGCTCGCGGCCTTCGTGCTTGAGGCGCTCGTAGGCGCGCAGCCAGATGCAATCGCCGAAGCCGTCCACTTCGCAGCGGCCTTCGCGCGTGCCGCCGCAAGGGCCGTTGCGCTGATTCTTGGCGCACTGCGACTCAGGACAGAGATAGGCGATATCGGGCAGGGAGCAGTCGCCGCAATCCTTGCAGCGGAATAGGGCGGACTTGCTCAAGTGCTCGAGCGCGCGCAGCGGCCGCGGGCCCTGGAATGGATCCGAAGCGTGCGCACAGACATTCGCGCCCCATTGAGCGAACCGCGTGCCGGGCACAAACATCGCTTCATGCGACAATCTGGCCATTTGATAGACGATGGTGAGGTGTTTGGATGAGATGGGCGGGCGCGGATTTTCGCGCTCCGGACGGGCGAGGCCGGTGGCCGGATCTTCGGCGTAATAAAAGAATTCGCCGGGGCGCGAAAATCGGATTTCGCGCGAGAACTGCTTCCAGTCGTCGGGTGCAAAGGTTCGCTCGATCGAAAGGATTTTTTCGATGGCGGGAAAACTATGGACGCCGCCGAGATAAACGCCGCGGTATCCGAGCCCACGGTAAATGGCGATTTGCCTGGCCGCGAATTCCTGAAAGAAGGCCGTGCCGCGATCGGCGGACCGGTCCTGCTTCTGGCACAGCTCCCAGAGCGGTTGGGAGACGACGACGCCGGGAATTCTTCCTGCGTGGAAGAGCCCGGCGACGCGCGGGCCGAGCAGGTATACGTTGCCGATGAGCGGTGTATCTTGCATCCCGTGCGCGTCCATGTAAACGCGCAACTCGGAGATTTTTCGAGAGTCGAACCCAATCTGGTTGACGATGAACCGCGCGCCGCACTCGATCTTCTTTTTGAGCTTGAGGTATTGCGGCACCACCTCGCCTTCGCGCAGCTTGAAATTGGTGGTGACGGCGCCGATGCAAAACCGGGTCTTTTCGAGGCGCTGGTTTCCACCGCCGGTTTCCGCAGAGCCGAGGCCGCGGTTCATTTTGCCGAGCAGGGAGATGAGGCCGATGGAATCGATGTCGAAGACCGGCTTGGCGAGGCCATCGTTGCCGGCCACCGGATAATCGCCGGTCATGGCCAGAATGTTGTTGAAGCCTTCGCTCGAGAGCATCCAGGCTTCGCTCTCCAAGCCATTCCGATTCAAATCCTTGCAGGTAAGATGGATGACGACTTCCTTGCCGGCGTAAAGAATGGGGCGGCCGAGGACGAGGGGCGCGAGCTGGGGATTGCCGCCGGCGTTGTCAGTGATGGAAATCCAGTCGATGCCGGGGCTGGCGACGAGATCGTTGGCGAAGTTGCGGGCCTTGATGGCGCTGACGCCGGCCATGGAGCCGCGCACGGAGACCAGCTCCGTGGCGACGAGGAAACGGGAGGGATCGGCAAGTTTTTCGCGCAGGGTTTGCATGGGACCGGCAGAAAAACTCCTCGACACCAATGTACCACGAATTTATTCGAGTCACGAAGTATAGTTCCCGCATTTCAGTCCAACCTGCAGCGAATCTCGGCGCCATCGCAGGGCCGTACGGACTGCGGACGGACGGTGAATACGATCAGGATTCCGCGGACTTGCGCCACCACGCGCGCGGGGCGATGGCGTAGTTCAACTGCACCAGCACGATGGCCCCGATGCTGACCCAGGTGTTGATGAAGCAAAGCGCGGCGCCGCCGGCGTAGAGGCTCTGCGCGATGCGGATGCGGCGGCAGATGCTGTTGCGGACTTCGCCGGGCGTGTCGGGCTTAGTGAGGCCGGCATGCGTGGCGTGCGCCCAGCTCCAGTAGAGCATGGCGCCGGGCACAAAGATGTTCAGCCAGTAGATGCCGAGCGCCACGCGGAAGGTGATGAACTCGGCCAGCAGGCGCGTGGAGAGCGGCATGAGGGTGATGGCGAAGAGGAAGCCGAGATGAATCCAGGTGAGGTCGCGCGTGCCTTCGCCGATGTGGTTCAACTGCGTCTGCTGGCCGGCCCAGAAGATGCCCAGGGTGAGAAAGCTCATCACGTAAGCGGCCCATTGCGGGCCGAGAGCGCCAAGAGCCCAAAGGAGCTCGCGCCCGGAGTGAGCCTGCGCGGCGGAGGGAATGTGGAGGTCGAGCACCAGCAGCGTCATGGCCACGGCAAAGATGCCGTCGCTCAGCGCCGCCAGGCGGTCGAGGTTGCGGCCCTGAATGCGGTTATAGAGGTTTGGCATGTCGGTTTGAATCCCTCCTTCGAAGGCATCAGGCTCTTGGCCGCGGCGCCTTGCGGGCGAAATGCCAGACGGCCAGCGCCAATGCGAGCACGCCCAGTCCGCAGGCCATCAGCGCCGAGCGGCCGCTGTGAATTCTCCACCCCTGCCAGAAGGCAAGGCAAGCTGCCAGCAGCATCAGCGCTCCGCGGACAGGGTTCACGCGCGTCCCTCCATGTGAATCTCCGGTCCATCTATCCTAATCCTGCTGGCGCGCCGGATTGACCCCGGTGGCGCCCACTCCCTATTGTGAGAAAGGGGAAGGGGCCGAAAGGAACTGCCATGACTTCAACCGATGCGCCCGCCGCAGCGGCGCTGAAAAAGACCGCACTCAACGCCACGCACCGCGCCCTCAAGGCCAAAATGGTAGATTTCGGCGGCTGGGATATGCCGGTCGAATATCCAGGCCCTGGCGGCGGATTGATCGCCGAGCACATGGCCGTGCGCACCGGCGTGGGTCTGTTCGACGTGTCGCATATGGGCGAGATCCAGTTTCGCGGACCCGGCGCGCTGGCGGCCGTGCAGCACATCACCATGAACGACGCCGCGAAGTTAGCCGACGGGCAGGCGCATTACTCGGCGCTGCTCACGCCGCAGGGCACGTTCGTGGACGACATTCTTGTGCACCGGCTGAGCGCAAACGACTATCTGCTGGTGGTGAACGCGGGGACCAAGGACAAGGATTTTGCCTGGATGCGGCAGCAGGTGGGCGCATGGCCGGGGATTCACCTGAGCGACTACTCGAGCTACTACTCGCAACTGGCGGTGCAGGGGCCGCGGGCGCTGGAGACGCTCCAGAAGCTGACCAAGGTGGATCTGGCCGCGATCAAGAATTACCGGTTCACGTGGGGTACGGTGGCCGGCATTCCCAACGTGCTGATTGCGCGCACCGGCTACTCGGGCGAGGACGGGTTCGAGGTTTACATCCCGGCCGATGAGGCGACCACGGTGAAGATGTGGGATGCGCTGCTCGAAGCGGGCGCGGAGTTCGGCATAAGGCCGTGCGGGCTGGGGGCGCGGAACACGCTGCGGCTGGAAGCGGGCATGGCGCTCTACGGGCACGAAATCTCAGAGGAGATCAACGTGTTTGAGGGCGGGCTGGGGCGCTGGCTCAAGCTCGACAAGGGTGAGTTCGTCGGGCGGGATGCGCTGCTGGCGGTCGAGGCTGCGGGCGGGCCGAAGCGCAGGATTGTGGGCCTGGAGATGGTGGAGCGGGGGATCGGGCGGGATGGGTACTCCGTGTTGGATTTGGATGGGAATACGGTCGGCGTGGTGACTTCGGGCTCGCCGGCGCCTTTTTTGAAGACGAATATTGCGCTGGCGCTGGTGCCTGCGGCGGTTGCGGAGTCCGGTGCAGATTTGCTGGTGCAGTGCCGGGCTAATCCGGTGCGGGCGAAGCAGGTGGCGGTGCCGTTTTATAAGAGGGTGAAAAAGTAGGGCAATCCTGCTTTCAATAAAGTTGTCAGGCCGAGCGAATGATTGGGCTGTCAGGAATGATGAGTTTCACACTCAGGTCTTGGCTCAATTCAAGGCATATTAATTTCCGTTGCTGTTTTCTTTCGTCGGGATTAGATGGCTCTGGCCAGCCGACCACCTTGGTATGGCGCTCGAATGGGTTGTCATCACGTATGGCACGAAGTCTTCTCTCAATCAGTGCATTCACCGGAACATCTGCGCGTCCGTGGATCGCATCACGTCCGGACTGCGTTCCCAAGGTGTGCATCCTGCCAATCGCCCATACATCACGATCTGGCAAGCCTGTCGAATGTACTACGGAAAGCTCGTTATCCGGGGGTGGGTAAAATGCGTCTGGCGTCGGCTTGGCAAGCCTTTTATTTATGCGCCTTTCGCTATAGATAAAACGGGCAACCAACTCGGCGGCGGAAAGCTCGTAGGGGACTGCGAGCGACGATTCGACTTTGCGTTCAGCGGGCCTGCTTCGTAGTTGTGCCCCGGGCCAATTCACCAAGCGCAAAAATGATAGGAGCAGGAATCTCATCTTCGATCCAACCGGTTCCTCGATTTGTACTTTGCCCAAGCATCCAGGCAAATGTGCATCGGCCTGCTGGGCCGATGCTCACCGTCAATGCCTTGCGTTCCCCAAAAATCCAATCGAGGCTGACTTCGCCCTCGGGGTCGGCGCTGATCTCCGGTATAGGAGCTGCTGCCGGTAAAGCGTTCAAGAATCTTATCGCAAAATCGTAGGAAAGCGGATTTAGCGGTCGAGCGCCGTAACCATCCCAACCCTCACGTGAGGCCTCCTTGCGAACCTCTTCGAGTTCGTCGAGTACCTGTCCCGCTGGGCTGCTCATAACGTAGCTGTAGAGCAGCTCCTCGCGTATCGTCTCAAGCATGACATCGAGCACCTTGGCTGAGTCGCTTTGCGCTGTGGACCTAGCCGGTGCAATCAGGCCGGGCATCCCCTCAAACGTTGCTTCCATGGTGGTCATGCGTATATCTCCACAGTCTTTTCTGCGATACTTGCAAAGAAGATTTCGTTTTTAAGCTCCCTTAGCTCTCCGAAGATGGCCAGCAGTGCAGGGTCGTCGGGAGCTAGGGTTACATCACGAAACGCATCGATATCCAACAGCAGCGTAATTGCATTCGGATCGAGTCGAGGTTCGAGCGCTTGCAGGATCACGGCCGAGGCATTCCGTTTCTCATCACGCACGGATACGCGGCACAGAAAATCCCGGATCGTTTGGGGAATTGGCAATGGCAGCTGAGGCGGGGCCTCCAAATACTCCCCTAGGTCTGGCGCTGAAGGTAGACGCATTCGGTTGATATAGCGAACGGCGACACGGAAAACTTCCCTCGGCTCAGCGGCATTTACGTAGACCTTCCACAGCCGGAAGGCCTCTTCGGAAATCTCTTCCCAGGTCGTATACTTTGCGAGCTTGCTGAACGTAAACCCATCAATTCTGAACTGCGCTACCTCAGTAGCCGTTCGGTATCGCCAACCAATTTCCGTATGCGACTGGATTGTTTCCAACATCTTGCCTTTATCCACCCCGAATCTAGCCTGGATGGATTGGATCGACGACTCCTTCATGTATTGCGCGCCGATGGACGCGCCGATATTGGCAAACGCTTCCGCCGATATCTCTTCCTTACGTAGCACCCGGAAATCGATTAGCGCTTCGACTATCGGCGCATTTCGGAGGTGTGCGCGTCCGCGTGCCATCGGCTCAATCCTCCCGCCAAAATCACCCTTGGGAAGCTGTCGATGTTCTTCCCGGTATTAGTTTGGGCGTCTCCACAAACTGCTGGAGTGCAAGTTCAATGAACCTGCCACCTACCTCAGGGGCAGTTCTCCCGTAAATCCCTCTGGTGGCGAGTTCCTTCAACATATCGACGGACTGCCCGGAAAGCGTCACCTCGAATTTAACGCCCGGCGATAGGCTCTTGGTCCTAGCCATGGTTTCGTCCCATTATTACCCGATAATTATCGGGTAATAATGGGCGAATAGCAAGCGTCCTTGGAGATTCAATGGCTTCGGGTAGGGTTTTTCACACCTGCATCACTTCGGCTTCCTTTTTGCGGGAGAGCTCTTCCATGCGGAGGATCTCGTCGTTGGTCATCTTCTGGACTTCTTCCAACGCGCGCTTCTCTTCGTCTTCGCCGATCTTCTTGTCTTTGGCGAGTTTCTTGAGGGCTTCGTTGCCGTCGCGACGGACATTTCTAACCGCCGTGCGGTGCTCTTCGAGGACCTTGTTGAGGTGCTTGCAGACCTCGCGGCGGCGCTCTTCGGTCATGGGCGGAACGGGGACGCGGATCACCTTGCCGTCGGAGATGGGATTGAAACCGAGATCGGCGGACTGGATGGCCTTCTCGACCTCTTTGAGGATGGTGGGGTCCCAGGGCGCGATAAGGATAAGCTGCGGCTCGGGCGCGGAGACCTGCGCCAACTGGCTGATGGGGGTGTGCGTGCCGTAGTAGTCCACCTTGACCTGGTCGAGCATGTGCACGCTGGCGCGGCCGGTGCGCGTAGAGGCCAGGTTGGCCTGGAAATCGGTCACCGACTGATCCATGCGCCGCTTGAGGTCGTTGTAGAGGTCTTTGAGCGCCGGAATGCCGCCCATGTTCGATGGTGCCATGCTTCGTCCTCGCTAAACCAAAATCGCCAAGGGCTATTCTACTAAAACCAAGGCGGTGGTAGAGTTTGATCATGGAAATCTCGATCACCATTCCCGAAGCGCTGGTTTCCAAGGCTCGGTCGAATGGAGTTTCGCCGGAGACCTACATCGAGCGTCTGCTCGAAAAGATTGCGGCGGCATCGGCGGAGCGGGATCGGGAGCGCGAACGCCTGCGCCGCGAACTGGCAGCCGATTGGGAGAGCTATCGTACTACCGGGCTGCACCTGGACGGCGACGAGGTGGAAACTTGGCTCGCGGAACTCGAGGACGGACATCTTGAGGAGCCACCCGCGCTTCACGTTTAGCGATGGCGCGGATTGTCTGGACCGGCAACGCTCGCGCCGATCTTCTTCGATTGCGCGATTTCCTTGCCGCGCAAAGCCCTGAGGCAGCCGCCGGCGCCGTAGGAGCCATTCGCGCTGGTCTCAACACCCTCAAAACTGCCCCAGAAGCCGGAAGGCCAATCCGATGGCTTCCTGGCGGATATCGCGAGTGGTTCATTCCATTCGGGCGAAGCGGCTATCTCGTCTTGTACCGCTGTATAAACGCCGAGGTCGTGATTCAGGCCCTTCGCCATGGAAAGGAAGCGGATTACCCTCGATGAATCCGGCCGGGTATCACCGCGCCTGGTGTTTCTTGAAAACCTCGGCTCGTTTCTTGGTCCTACGCCAATGCCATTTCCACTGACGCCGCCTGCTCATGGGCGTGGTAGCTCGACCGCACCAGCGGGCCGGATTCGACGTGGCGGAAGCCCATTTTGAGCGCTTCTGTCTTGAGCTCGGCAAACTCGCGGGGCGTATAAAGGCGGGCCATGGGCAGGTGGTCGCGCGAGGGGCGCAGATACTGGCCGATGGTGAGGATGTCGCAACCGGCGCGGGCAAGGTCGCGGAAGACTTCAAGCAGCTCGCGGGTTTCTTCGCCCAGGCCGACCATGACTCCGGATTTTTTTATTAGTTTTGGACTGAGCTCGCCGGCATAGCGGAGAAGCTCAAGAGACCGCTCATAGCGCGCGCCCGAGCGGACCACGCGATAGAGCCGGGGGACGGTTTCAGTGTTGTGGTTGAGCACTTCGGGGCGCGCTTCCACGACGATGCGGATGGCTTCTTCGTTGCCCTGAAAGTCGGGGATGAGGACCTCGACGCGGCAGCCGGGCGCCTGGCGGCGGATTTCGGCGACCACCAGGGCGAAGGCCCGGGCGCCGCCCACGAGGTCGTCGTCGCGGTTGACGCTGGTGACCACTGCGTGGAGCAGCCCTAACTTAGCCACTGCCTCCGCGACCCTGCGCGGCTCGTCGAAGTCGATGGGCTCTGGACGGCCCTTGGGCACGGCGCAGAAGCCGCAGCGGCGCGTACACAGGTTGCCCAGCATCATGAAAGTGGCGGTCTTGTGATGCCAGCACTCGCCGATGTTGGGGCAGTGCGCGCTCTCGCACACGGTGTGCAGGCCGAGCGAGCGGGCCAGGGTCTTGAGGCTGTGATAGTTCTCGCCCATGGGAGCGCGCGTCTTCAGCCATTCCGGCTTGGGCGCGGGCGTGCGCCGGGCGGGCTCGATCTGCACCAGGTCCATCACGAATTCAATTGTAGCGGGAACAAAACCGTCTGGTATGGATGCACCCGGCGATTCAGGCTTTGCGCCAAAACCTTTCACTCGATTTGCGCATCTCTGCTTTCAGTCGCGTTACTCCTCCCGCGCGACAGGAGTGCCGCGCCGGTAAGGCCACGAACCGGATGGCGCGACGCTTTGAAAGGAGATGGCCATGAGAGTCGATCGTCCACTGATAGGCGCCGTCGTTTTTCTCGGTTCCGGCCTGGCCCTGATCCTGGGTTACTGCAATGGAACCACAGGTTTTAGCGCTGCCTATCCTTTCTCCGGATCCACGCTTCACATGGAGTTGACTGCCGTCGGCCCTGCCATGCTGGGCGGCGTAACCTGTACCGCGATCGGCCTGCTTTTTCTGGTCTGGGCCTTTCTTGCCGCCATCGTCAGCTTGTTCACATGGACCGGACAGCCCAGGAAGCGCGTGGTGGAGCGGTACTCGGTGGTGCCGGCCGCGGATGAAACGGATTCAAGCGATGCCCAGGCGCTCAAGGAACGCCGGCGCGCCTGGTCCCGGACCTCGAGCGGAAGCCAAATATAGCCAGAGCAACTTCAAGGCTGCGCCAGGGCGCTTTGCGCCTCACTTCAGCTTTTCGCGCAGCTCGGGCCTGACCAGGTAAAGAAAGAACACCAGGTTCAGCAACCCCTGCACCAGGGTGGAAGGCTGGTGCTGGGCGCTGAAGATCCACAAGTTGTAAGCCGCCAGCAGCAGAACCGCCGCCAAAGCCAGCGCCCAGGCCCATCGGAAGAGCATCAGCAGCCCTGCGCTTGCGGCCATAAACAGGGCGGAAAATACCAGGAAAATGGGCGGATAGTGCCCTCCAGCCACAACGCCCAGAATGATGGTCCCGGCCAGAAGCAACAGGTAGAGAGCGATGGCCGCGACGGCCGGCGGCGGCAGAACGCGCCGCTCCGGCGTAGCGCCGCCTTCGGCGCCCGCTGCCCCCGTCCGCGCCTCTGCATCGCCCGATTTGGTCTCTCCGGTCATAGCGTGTGCAGGTAGGCCAGCAGATCCTGCAACTGCTGGTCATCGAGCGGCGTGGCGGGCATCATTCCGCGTCCGTGCAGAATGACCGAAATGAGCCGCTCGTCAGTCGGCGGCGCGCCCGAGGGCATGGCTTTCAGCTTGGTAATGGCCTGCAACCCAGGCCCATTCAGCCCGCGCGTCGTAGTCGGATAATGACAGCGGGCGCACCGCTGCTGGTAGACCGCTGCGCCGCGCGCCTCCTGGGGCGACCATTCGGAAGCGGGCTTCGACGGCGGAAGCGACCGGCAGCCGGCGAGAACGACGGCAAGGCACGCGGCATAAACCTGCGGTCGAAAAAATGCGATACAAACCCCGGAAGGCATCTGGATTCGATGATACAGGCCGATCGCGCCGGCCGGACCGTTCGCCGGCGCGAATTGAACACGTTCAAATAATCCTTGACAAGGCGCGCCGGTGGGCGCATCCTATTTTTGAACATGTTCAATAACGGTCGAACAGCAATGACGATGCACGGTTTCGGGCTCCACGGCCTACGGCGCAAGAATCGCGGCCCCGGTCCGATCCGCACATCCGCGCGGGAGGAACCATGCTTTATCTGTTGAAGCGGCACCCCATTCCGATAGCGGCGTTCTTCCGTCACTCCCTGGTGTTGACCTACGCGTTTCCGCCCCGAGTGCTTGAGCCTATGCTGCCGAGTGGCCTGGTGCTCGATACCTACGGCGGGCACGCGTTTCTGGCCATCGCACTGGTTCAAACCGAACGGCTGCGGCCCAGTTTCCTTCCCGCTGCGATGGGCCGCGACTTTTTCCTGAGCGGCTACCGGATCTTTACCCGGCTTGCGAGCGGCGTGCGTTCGCGGCGGGGACTGCGCATCCTGCGCAGCGATACCGATCACCCATGGATGGTGCGCGCCGGCAATTGGCTCACGCACTACAACTACCGTCTCTGCCAGGCGGAGCTGGAGGAACGCGAAGGCACAATCCGATGGACGGTGAAGACGCCGCGCGCGGAGGCCGACCTGGACGTGGTGGCTCGGGTGACAGAGGTTCCGGCGCCGCTGCCTGCCGGTTCTCCGTTCGGCACACTGGCCGAGGCGAGGCGATTTGCGGGCCCGCTGCCTTATACCTTCGACTACGAAGAACCGACCCATGCGATCATCGGCATCCGCGCCGTGAGGCAGAACTGGGAGCCGCAACCCGTGGAGGTGGAAGTGCGGCGGAATACGTTTCTCGAGTGCGAGGCCTTTCGCAAGGCCGCACCGATTCTGGCAAATGCCTTTCACGTGCAGAACGTGCCTTACCGCTGGGAGCGCGGAAGGAGGCTGGCATGAACACGATTCCAATGCGCGGGCATTATCAGGGAGTTCTCCAGATTCTCGAGTTCAACTGGAGGATGTATGTTGCCGCGGCGGCTTGCGTGGCAGGAGCGGGTTTCGCTTTGCCGCATTTGCCCGCCGCGGCTCGCGCGGCACTGCTCGTAAGCCTTGCGCCGGCGCTCTTCTGGATGGCCTCGTCGCTCGTAGTGTCGCATTACGTGTACGATTGTTTTCCGCTCTACGATCTAAGCTGGATTCGGAGCGCACTCGAGCGGACGCCGCGGCGATGGATCAACATCCACTCCGGCCTGGACGAAACCAGCGGCCTATTGCACGCGGTTTTTCCGGACGCGCGCGGCCAAACGGTGGACATCTTCGATGCTCGCGCGATGACGGAGCCATCCATCCGCCAGGCGCGGCAGACGCGCTGCTGCGCGGCGCCGGCTACGCCCGTGCGTTACGACGCATTGCCCTTCAGCGACGGGGCATTCGACTCGGCCTTTGCGATCTTTGCCGCACACGAGTTGCGCCGCCACGTGCAACGCGTGCGGTTGTTTCAAGAGATTGCGCGCATTCTCGACGGCGACGGCGATCTGGTGTTGATGGAGCATTCCCGGGACTGGCGGAATTTTCTCGCCTTCGGCCCCGGCTTTCTGCACTTTTTCGCGCGGAGTGCGTGGCGGAAAGCGGCTTTGGACGCGGGCCTGGCGGTGCGGACGGAGTTTTCCATGACGCCGTTTGTGCGCGTCTACATTATGCGGAGGAAGCCATGACTCTCTTCGATCATCTGCGGTTTGTGGGGGTGCTGTTGGTGTTGCTCGGTCTGAGCCACGCCTTCTTCAATCGCTACTTCGGATGGGACCGGGAGCTCGAAGCCGTTTCCCTGCTGACCCGGCGGGTCTTCTTCGTGCACACGTTCTTCATCGGATTCGGCGTGACCCTGGCCGGCGCGGGATCGCTGTTTTACGCCCGCGCACTGCTGCGCCCGGACGCATTGAGCCGTGCAATCCTGGCCGGCATGGCGGCGTTTTGGCTGTGCCGCCTGCTGGCGCAGTTTTTCGCCTACGATTCCGTCCTCTGGCGAGGCGACCGGTTCCGCACGGCCATGCACGCCGCCTTCGCGGTGCTGTGGTGCTATGTAACGGCAACCTACGGGATCGCGCTGATCGCGGTGTGGAGCTGATCGCCCTCAGCGCACGCCGAGCGAGCCGACTACTGAATGGCGGATCCGGGATGCCGCGCGGTTTCCCAGCTCCCTGAATCGGAACCTGGGGCACCCGGCAGCAAGATTTTGGAATCCGCTTGCGCGCGGGCTCACTCGGACGCGGCGATGGCTTCGGCGATGCGGTCGATGGCCTGCGCCTCGGCCTCGCTGCCGGGCCGCCGGCCGTTCACCAGGATAGAGAAGGCCAGCGTTCTTCCGCTGGCCGCGGTCAGGTAGCCGGAGAGCGCATTGACCTCGTTCAGCGTGCCGGTCTTGGCCCACATCTTTCCCTTGAGCGGCGAGTTGGTGAACCGCAACTGAAGCGTTCCATCCACTCCCGCCACGGGGAATGAATCGCGCCACATGCGGCCCCACGGCTGTTTGGCTGCGTAGGTGAGCAGGCGGGTAAAGGCGCGCGCTGCAATCCGGTCGTCGGGACTCATGCCCGAGCCGTCGAAGAGAATGAAGTCGCCGTCGTCGACGCCGGCATCGGTCATGAACTGCCGCACCACGCGCGCGCCCTGTTCAAAGCTGCCGTCCGAACCTTCCAGCTTTCCCAGCAGGCGCAGCAACAGCTCCGCGTGCAGGTTCTGGCTGGTTTTGTTGGTGATCACGATGTCCTCGGCCAGGGGCGGGGAGATGCGCGCGGCCAGCACGCGGCGGCCTTCCACGGTCGCCGACACCGTGGACAAATCGGAGGGCGCAAGCTTCAGCGGCTGCTCCCGTTCGGCGGTAAAGTTGCCGGTTCCGTTGGCGAGCCTGTGCCGCGATTCCGCTTGCCCGTTCACGTTCACGCCGCGCGCCAGCAGCGCCTCTTTGAGCGCCTCGGCCGTAAACTGCGCCGGATCGGCGACGGCCAGTTCCACGTGCACCCCATCGGGTGGCGCAGTTCCCCAGGCCCGCACCATCATCGTGCCCGGCAGCCGCTCCAGGCCGGGATGCGCAGTCTCGCCGGTGGGCGCCGGAGTCATGGTGTTGTCGAGCGTGTAGTAGTCCACGTCCGGGGTCCATGAGGCCACCGTCGCGCCGGGCGCGGAAGCATCGGGCGCGAGCGTGAGTCCCTGCGCGTTGTCGTTGAAGGTGAGCGCCGACACCGGCGCGCCGTAGGCCCATTGCAGATCGTCCCATCCCCATGCCTGGCCGTAGGGTTCATCGAGGAAAAACGTGTCGTCACCTACCACGTCGCCGGTCACGGTGCGCACGCCGGATTCCTCCACCTGCTGGGCGAGCTGATCGAGCGGAGACGCCGGCTTGGGCTGAGCTGCGGCCGGCGCAACTGCGTTGGGCGATGTTTCGGAGGAGGGTTGTGCCGGAACCGTCCCGGGTTCCCGATACGGATAATGCCGCGGGTTGATGGTTGGATCGCCGACACCCAGCAGGATCAGGTTCCCATGCAGCGTGCCCCCGGCGTCCACATCGCCATCGGACACCACAAATGTTGTCCAGGTCAGCGTCTCCGCGGGCAGCAGCGCGAAGGAGGCCGCGGTGGTGGTCAGTTTTGCGTCCGAAGCGGGTGTAAACAGCCTGGCCTCATTCAGCCCGTAGAGCGACAGGCCGTCGAGCGTGGTTACGCTGATGCCGAATTCGGCGTGGCTCAGCGCCGGCTCGGCGAGAATCGCTTCGATGCGCTCGTCAAGCGTGCCTTTGGCCGGCGCGGCGCGCCCCGGCCGGGCTTGCGCCCCGAGGCCCGGTGAAAAAACCAGCAGATTGCCCAGGACAACCGCCGTGATGCGACGCAGGAAGTTCATGCCCGGAGTTTAGCAGGAGGCGTTCGGCCCGCAGAGTACCATCGAGCATGTGAAGCTATGAGAAGCTCTGCCACTTGGCGGCTGCGCACGCGCACGCTTGAGCTGGGACCGCGCACGCTGATCATGGGCGTGGTCAACATCACGCCCGACTCGTTCAGCGATGGCGGCTGGTATCTTCGGCCCGAGATGGCTGCCGCCCGCGCGCTGCAATTGCTGGAGGAAGGCGCGGATCTGATCGATCTGGGCGCGGAAAGCACGCGGCCCGGCTCACGGGCCGGCGGTGCAGCCCCGGCTGTCCACCCCAACAACAAGGACCCGTTGTTGGGGGCCCCGGCTGTCCACCCCAACAACAAGGAACCGTTGTTGGGGGCCCCGGCGGTGAACGCCGAGGAAGAGCTGGCGCGACTGCTGCCGGTGATCGAGCGGATACTTCAGGTTCAGCCGGATGCGATTCTCTCGGTGGACACGTACAAGGCCAGGACCGCGCGCGCGGCGCTTGCGGCCGGAGCCGAAGCGATCAACGATGTAAGCGGGTTCACCTGGGACTCCGGGCTCGCCCAGGTCTGCGCGGAGGCGCACGCGGGCGTTGTGCTGACGCATACGCGCGGCCGGCCGGAAGAGTGGCGCACGCAGCCGCAACTCTCCCCCGGTGAGCTGCTGGCCACCGTGCGCGAGGGGTTGGCGCGAAGCCTTGCGGCGGCGGAAACAGCGGGAATTTCGCCGCAGGCAGTACTTCTCGACCCCGGCTACGGCTTTGGCAAACGCTTCGACGAGAATTACGCGCTGGTGGCCCGCCAGCGCGAGTTGCTTGCGCTGGGACGTCCGCTGCTGGCCGGGGTGAGCCGCAAATCGTTCCTCGGCCACACGCTGGCTCCGTTGTTCGCCGGCAGTCCCGCTCCCGTGGACGCGCGCGAAACGGCAAGCCTGGCCGCGATGACCGCGGCCATTCTCAACGGGGCGTCGGTGATCCGCGCCCACGCGGTGCGTCCCGCTTTGGAAGCAGCGCGCATCGCCGACGCCATTTTGGAAGCGTCGTGAGACCGAGGGCACAGGCCGATCGCGGGCGCGCGTAGAATGAACCCTACGGACACGCGCAAAGCGGACCCGATTTGCGCGCGCGATTCAGCCATGAAGACCCGCTTCGCCTTCGGCAAACCCGGCATCGATGTCAACGTTTCTGAGAGCATCGACTGCCACGTGGCGCACACGCGCTCTGCGCCCGCGCTCGCTGAGATCGGCGCCGCGCTCGATTCCGCACTCGACCGGCCGATCGGGTGCGAACCGCTTGCGCGGCTGGCGGCCGGCAAGCGCACCGCGGCCATCTCAGTTTGCGACATCACGCGCCCGGCGCCCAACTCCGTTACGCTGCCACCGCTGCTCGAACGGCTTCACGCGGCGGGCATCGCGGCTGAAAGCGTTACGATTCTCATCGCCACCGGGCTTCACCGGCCGGCCACGCCGGACGAGATCGATGCGATTCTGGGGCCGGAGATCGCTTCAAAGTATCGCGTGGTGAGCCACGAAGCGCGCAACCTGGCCGCGCATCGCGCGCTCGGGACTACCAGCCGCGGCACGCCTGTTTATATTGACGAGCGATTCATGGCCGCCGATCTGCACATCACGCTGGGCTTTGTGGAGCAGCACCTGATGCTGGGCTTTTCCGGCGGGCGCAAGCTGGTGGCTCCGGGCCTGGCCGCACAGGAAACCATCAAGGTGATTCACTCGCCGCGCTTCATGCGCGAGCCGCTGGTGACCGAGGGCTCGATCGAGGGCAATCCGCTGCACGCCGAGCTGGTGGAGATTGCCGCCATGGCCCGCCACGACTTTATCCTCGACGTGACGCTGACGCGGGAGCGAGAAATCTCGGGCGTGTTCGCTGGCCACCCGGTGAAAGCCCACGCCGCCGCCGTCCGGTTCCTCGAGGCTACTTCGCTTGCGCCCATCCCCGCGCTGGCCGATGCGGTTATCACTTCGGCGGCCGGCTTCCCGCTCGATTTAACTTTTTACCAGACGGTCAAAGGCCTAACCGCGGCACAGCACATCGTGAAGCCGGGCGGCCGCATGCTGGTTCTGGGCGAGTGCGCTGAGGGCATGGGCTCGCTCGAATTCACCCGCATGATCGCGAACTATCCGGGCCACACAGCGTTTCTCGATCGGATTCGGGACGCGCGCGTGGAAGTGGACCAGTGGCAACTGGAACGGCTGGCGCTGGTGGGCGTGAAGCACGAGCTCTTCTTTTATACGCCGGGCATTTCGTCCGCGCAGCTCGGCAGCCTTGCGCCGCGCGTCTTCAACGATCTCAACCAGGCGGTCGCAGCAGTTCTTGACGGGCTGCCTGCGGGGGCGCTGGCGGTGCTGGTTCCCGAAGGCCCGTACACCTACGCGCGGCCTGTGCCGGCGCTTGTGTAGAAGTCCTACAGGGGCGGGGCGGCTTTGTGTACGTCGTCCGAAAGAATTGTGTTGGAAATGTCGTCCCGGCCCTACGGGACGGGACGTTGCCGGGGCGAATCCTGACCCAGGATTTCGTCCGCAGCGGCGGACTTCATCCTGGGCTATTCTCGGTGGCTCCCTCCGGGAGCGCGGACGGCTCGGGATCCCGAAGACGGTTGGCTCGGAGTGCCGCCGCGACGCTACCTCGAATCCGCCCTGCCCCATTCTTGCGCCGCTTTTTGCCAAAAGGGTGGGGTTGCATACTATCTCTGCCCGGCGTTTTCGCGGCTACACGCTGATGCCGACCTTGTAGCGCGGCCACAGCGGGCGCTCGGCGGCGTGATCGACGATGGGCTCGCCGTCGCACTCGACCTCGATCACCGTGGCCGGCTGATCCGGGGCTACGAGGGGCAGGCCGGTGAGCCGGAAAGTGAATTCGTCCTGCGTGAACTCGACCTTCCGGCCGGTCTTGAGCAGGCGCGCGGAGAGCGCCTTGGGCTTGAGACCGCCGATGGCGACCACCACCTCGGGCTTGTAGAAATCCAGCCACGCGGCAGCCGGCGTGTGGCCCGGCCAGAAGTGCTGATGAATATAAAGCGTGTTGCCGCGGCGCGTGTAGTTGGCATTTACGTTGCCGCCCAGTTGCCCGCGCTCGGTGCCGTAGATGGCCTTGCCGTTGGTGTCGAGCCACGTGCCCACCGCGTCCAGAACGGCCGTGGTTTCCGGCGGAATGGAGCCATCGGGCATGGGGCCGATGTTCAAGAGATAATTGCCGCCGCCGCGCGCGCAGGTGGCCAGGTTGTCCACGATCAGCTTGGGCGTCTTCCAGGCGTTGTCGCCGCGATTGAAACCCCAGCTATCGTTCAAGGTCATGCAGGTTTCCCACGCGCGTCCGGTTTCCGCGGCCTGGATGTGCTGCTCCGGCGTGGAGAAATCGCCGGGCAACAGGTTGCGGTTGTTCACCAGGATCTCCGGCTGCAACTCGAAGACCATCTCGTTCATGCGTTCGGATTCCCAGCCATCCGCAGTGAGGGGCCATGCCACGTCGTACCACAGGATGTCGATCTTGCCGTAGTTGGTCATCAGCTCGCGGATCAGGCCGTGGGTGTAATCGACGAAGCGGCGGCGCGCGGCTTCGTCGGTCTTGCAACTGGCGCCGTCGGGGTGGTGCCAGTCCATGAGCGAGTAGTAGAAGCCCACGCGCAGGCCCTCGGCCCGCGCGGCCTCGACATATTCGCGCACCAGGTCGCGGCCGGGTCCTTGTTTGGCGGCGTTATAGTCAGTGAGCTTCGTGTCCCACTGGCAGAAGCCTTCGTGGTGCTTGGTGGTCATCACCATGTACTTCTGCCCGGCGCGCCTGGCCAGCCGCGCCCAGTCGCGGGCCGCGTTCGGCTTGGGATGGAAGTGCTTGGCCAGGAGCTCATATTGCGGAATGGGAACACCTTCGACTTCCTTGGCCCACTCATGCTGCCCGATCACGCTGTAGAGCCCCCAGTGGATGAACAGGCCGAACTTGGCCTCATGCCACCATTGCATGCGCGCGTCGCGCGTGGCGGCCTGCTTCAGGTCGGCGGGCGAGTTGGCGTCGGGCGGCGGGGCGGCGGCCTGGGGCGCCTGCAAACCCAATCCTTCGGCGTTCGCAGCCGCGAGCGCCACGGCGCCGGCGGCGCCAAACTGCATCAAGAACGACCGTCTCGTGTTCTGATTCCAATCCATCTTTGTCTCCTTGTATTTGGGGGTAGAGGAGCAGCCGAAAGCTTTTCCGTTAGCGTTAACGAAAACCGGCCGAATTGCCGACCGAGCAACTATAGCAGACGGGGGTCATGAGCCTTGCAGCGTGGGCGAGGGAGTGGACACGTTCATGCCGGATTGGTTGGGAGGGTTGGGCTTGCGCCGCCTCGCCCCCGCGGCAGGAAAAATTGCAAGGAGGGGGCAGGGTGATTGCGAAGAGTCCGGGTTATTGTTTTTCGGAGGCCAGGTACACCACTGCGCCGGCCAGCAGCGCCAGTGCGGCCGCGGCGGAAGCGAACAGCAGCCAGAACCATCCCGAGTCAAAGAGTCCCGATGAGGAGAGGCCGGCAAGTTGCGTGGCGGCCGACTGCAGCAGGCCTTCGAGCCAATCGAGCCAGGCGATGCCGTGGCGCGCCTCGAGGCCCACGAATCCCGCCACCACCAGCAGGTTCAGCGCCAGCGCGAAGATCTGCGCGGTGGCCAGCGGACGGCTGACGCGCTCGACGGCCGCGCTGCGGCGGCGGAGTTGCGCGCGCCACCACAGCGCGCCGGCGCCAGCGAGCTTGATTGCATCGGGTTTTATGGCCGCAACCGACTCCGCACGCGCCCGCTGGAAGGCGCCGGCTACCAGCGCAAGGTCACTGCAGGCGCGGCAGGCGCTCACATGGTTGCGCAGCTCGGGCGCGGAGGCCTGCGGCCACTGGCCGCGGACAACCAGATCCCTGACTTCCTTTTCGCGGGGACAGGCTCTCAACATGGCTGCCCCCTCCCGGCGCGCGCGTCCTGCTCGCGCAGCAGCCTTGCCATCTTGCGCCGCGCGCGGAAGAGCAGCAGGCGGATGCTGGTCGCGGCCAGGCCGGTGACTGCGGCGATTTCGCGGTGGGAGTAGCCCTCGGCATGCGCCAGCCACAGGAGTTGCCGCTCGCGCGGCTTCATCTGCCGAAGGGCCGGAGCGAGCACGGCGCGCGATTCCCGCTCGCCCGCGCATTCCGGCGCGGCGAAGAACTCCTCGGCGATTTCGTCGATGGACGCCGTGCGCGGCCGGCGCCAGTGGTCGTGCAGCAGGTTGGTTGCGATGCGGAAGAGATAGAGCCGCGCGGCTACTTCGCCATCGGCGGCGAGCGACGGGGAGCGCGCGGCGCACAGGAAGCGGACGTAGCTCTCCTGCATCAGGTCTTCAGCCAGCGGTGGATCGCCGGAGACCCGCGCCAGATAGGCCCACAGCGGCCTCGCCGAACGCTCGTAAAAGGCAGCGAAGGCATCGCTATCCATGGGCGGCGCGGCTGGGTGCGGCTGGTCGCCCGCCAGTGCAGTCGGGAGCGTGAATTCCCAGCTCATGCGTCTCCTCTTTACGGATGGGGTCACGTCCGGATCCCTTCCGGCTCACAAGCGCTCACGTGAGCCGGCGGGCGTATCCGAAGCCTTCTCCGGCAACAATCCCAACCGGCGGGCCAGCACCCAGGTGGCCCCTGCGGACAGAATAAACCCAACTCCGGGCATCAGCGCTATGGTTCCCAGAACCAGCATGGGAACCTGCGTGTCCGGACCTGCGTTCCGGAGCAGCAGCAGGCCCGCGCCGAGCAGCGCCATCACAATGCCGATCTGCAGCGGCGTGAGCACGCGCGCCACCACGTTCGGCATGTGCTGCCCCACGCCCGTTGCCATGGAAACCGGCGCCGCTTCAAGGAACCGCTTGCCTGCCTCCGTCTCCATATACGCAGCCAGCTCCTGGCTGGAGCTGAATCTATCGATGAGCCGGGCGTGCACCTCGCTTTGCTGCCTGAAGGCGCGGTTGAAGCGAAAGGTTTCCATCGACAGCCTGACGATCCACACTACTGCGAAGAAAAAGCAGGCGAAGCCGACCAGCGGGACGATCTTGTCGACGATCAGCACCGGTGCGGAGGGATCGCGGCCCGGTCCGTCAATCTCCGGCCACACCGCGCGCTCCAGCGCCTGATCGCGGCGGCCGTGCGGGTTCAGATTGCTGAACAGGTAAAAATCGGGATTCTGCGCGACATCCGGGTGCGCGGCCAGGAACTGCGCCAGTTCCGGATTGTTGCGCTGCACGTAATTTTCGTCGGCCAGCAGGGAGGGATCGCGGGCGACGACGGTGGTGAGCGTGGGGCTCATGCGCAGCAGTTTGAGCAACTGCTCCTGGGTGTCGGCTGCTTCCTGGTCGGTGAGCGGAGCGGTGGTTGCCACCGGCAGCGATTTGTTCGCGGGATGCGCCTGGGCCGCCGCGCGCGCGGCCATTCCGGCGCCGGCTGCCATCAGCCCGCACAGCAGCCAAACAGAAACACCATTGCGCTTGTTCATCTTTCCCCTCGCTTGAGAAGTCTTTCCATGTTCTTCTGCCGTTACAACGATTGGCGAGGGTGTTTGGTTAACAGCGGGCGAACCCGCGCTGGTTTATCATCGAAGAGGCTGCGGGCCGGTGTGGTCGCAATCCAGCCAGGCGCTCGCGCGCTGCCGGCTTTGCGGCCGGCTGTGGCGGGCCAATTTTGCGGAAATGGGATGACATGCGAGCAAAGACGGCGGTGGTGCTGGGCGCCCAATGGGGCGACGAGGGCAAGGGCAAGATTGTGGACGTACTCAGCGAGCGCTTCTCGGCCGTGGCGCGCTACGCGGGCGGACACAACGCCGGCCATACGGTGATCGTCGGCGGCCAGAAGTTCGTGCTGCAGCTCATTCCCTGCGGCGTGCTGCGACCCGGGTGCAAAGGCATTATCGGCAACGGCGTGGTGCTCGATCCGCTGGCGTTCCTCAAGGAGGTCGGGCGGCTGCGCGAATTGGGAGTGGGCGTGGATGCGCAGCTCTTCGTGTCCAATCGCGCGCAGGTGATTCTGCCCTACCATCGCATGATCGAACTGGCCGCCGAAAGCGCTCCGGGCCGCAAGAAGATCGGCACCACCAGCCGCGGCATCGGTCCGGCTTACGAAGACAAAATGGCGCGCAGCGGGCTGCGGGTGGTCGACCTGCTTCATCCCGCGCTGCTCAAAACGCACATCGAGGCCGCCTGCGCGGAAAAAAACGCCATCGCGCATGCGCTGTTCGGGACCGATCCGCTGGACCCCGCGGCCATGTTTGACGAGTATGCCGCGGCCGCCGAACAGGTGCGCCCCTTTGTCGCGGATACCGGCCGCATCCTCAACACCATCCTGGCCGAGGGCGGCAGCGTGATGTTCGAGGGCGCGCAGGGCACCATGCTGGACATCGATCACGGCACCTACCCTTTTGTTACGTCTTCATCGGCCACTGCCGGCGGCGCGTCGACCGGAACCGGCGTCGGTCCCACCGCCATCGGCACCGTCGTCTCGGTGACCAAGGCATACGTGACCCGGGTGGGCGAAGGGCCGTTCCCGACCGAGATTCACGACGCTTCAGGGGAAGCGCTGCGCGCGCGCGGCCACGAGTACGGCGCCGTGACCGGACGCCCGCGCCGCTGCGGCTGGCTCGACATCCCGCTGCTGCGCTACTCCAACCAGGTGAACGGCGCCGAGTGGCTGGTGGTGACCAAGCTCGACGTTCTCGACGAGCTGGACGAGATCCCGATCTGCATCGGTTACGAGATGGGCGGGAAGACGACAGACGAGATTCCCGCCGACGTTCACGGCCTGGAGCGCATCAAACCCTGTTACACCAGGCTCAAAGGCTGGCGGCAACCGACGGAGGGAATTACCGAATTCGACAAGCTGCCGCGGGCCGCGCGCGACTATCTCCGCTTTCAGGAGCGCGAGAGCGGCGCCCGCATCGGCATGGTCTCCACCGGCCCCGACCGCGGGCAGACCATGCTCTTGCCCGAATTTGCCCAGGCGCTCGATCGTATTCACGGATAGAGCGGCCTTGACGGATAAACTTGTAGAGCCTTCTCCAACCAGGTCCTCCTCAGGCGAAAAGGAAGTTCATCGATGGTCAGCTTAATTGTCACGTTCAAGTTCTCTCCGGAAGATCGCGCGGAGATCGCCGAAAATCTTCGCCATCTCGCCGACGCTTCCCGGCGGGAGCCGGGCTGCGTCAGTTTTATCCCCCACCAGCTGCAAGACGACCCCGACACGGTGCTGATCTACGAGCAATATCGCGACGATGCCGCGCAGGCCGCGCATCGGGAATCGGCGCACTTCAAGAAACACGTGGTGGGCGGGCTGCTGCAGAGAATGCGCGAGCGCGACTTGAAAAATCTGATTGCTCTGGCGTGAATGCTCCATTTCCTGCTTTCATTTGGCGCGCTTGCGCCGTCCAACTGCCGGATGCGCCGGGGCCAGGCGGGTTGGCGATGAACCCCGGAAACGCACCTGAATGGGCCTCCTATGGTACTGTCGCGGAGCCTGAATTGCATTGACCTGCGTGCCTGTTCAGGGCTACCATCCGTTACGCGTATGACGGGTCCAGCCAGCCACTTGTGGTATACCATCCGCCGGCTTCCGGCCCGCCGGGCGATAGCCACAGCGCTTGCGCTGGCGGTTTGCGCAGGCCCGCTGATGGCGGGAATCCCGAAGGCGCAGAAGCACGAGCGGCGCCACGAGATCGACCATCTCGAAGAGGTGTGGCGCGACGCGGTGCTCAAGGGCGACACCGCCGCCATGAGCAGCCTGCTGGCCGACGATTACATGGCCATTACCCCCACGGGTACCTTGCAAACCAAGGATGAGGCGCTGGCCAATCTCCGCTCCGGCCACGCCCACTTCTCCTCCCTCGAGGTTTCGGACCGCAAGGTGCGCTTCTACGGAACTACCGCGCTGGTCACGTCCAGGGCAGACGTTCAGGCTACAACCACGGAAGGCAATCTCTCCGGCAGCTATCGCTACACACGGGTTTATGTCGAAGACCCTCCGGGAGTGTGGAAGATTGTGAGCTTCGAGGCGAACCGGATTGTGACGCCCGGAGAGCACAAGGAATCCGCCGCGCAAGCGACCCACTAAACTGAATCCATGCCCGAACTCCCCGAGGTGGAAACCATTGCCCGCGGCGTCCATGAACGGGTGCGCGGCGACCGCATCGTCCAGGCCTGGTTCGGCGGGCAAAGGGAGCCTTTTAAGACTCCTGCGGCGCGGCAGTCGAAAGGCCTCGCGGGCCGCAAATTTCTGGCCGTTCACCGCACCGGCAAGCACATCGTGTGCGAACTGGGTCCCGCGGAGGGCAAATTCCCGGCTGAAAGCGCCACCGAATCGGCGGCCCAATGGATCGTTCATCTGGGGATGACCGGCAGGCTGCTGGTAACCACCCCCGAAGCCTCGGTGGCCCCGCACACCCACGCGCGCCTGAGCCTGGCCAGCGGCCGCGAGCTGCGATTTGTGGATGCGCGCCGTTTCGGCCGCCTGGAATTCCGCGATCTTGAACGCTGCCAGCCCTTTAGCGCGCCGGGCGCCGACCCGCTCACCATCCTTCCCGAGCGGTTCGCCGCGCTCTTCCGCGGCCGCCGCTTGGCCATCAAGGCCGCGCTGCTCAACCAGGGGTTGCTGGCGGGCGTAGGCAACATTTACGCCGATGAAAGCCTGTTCCATGCCGGCATCCGCCCGCGCCGCGCCGCCGGGCGGCTGAACCGCGCCGAGCTCGAACGGTTGCGCCGTGCCTTGCTTGAGGTGCTGACGCACGCCATCCGGCTGGGCGGGTCTTCGGTTTCCGATTACGTCGACGCCGACGGCGCGCGCGGGTTTTTCCAGCTCGAACATTGCGTTTACCTGCGCACCGGTGAGCCCTGCCGCCGCTGCCAAACGCCCATCCGCCGCATTCTCCTGGCTGGCCGGGGAACCCATTTTTGCCCGCGCTGCCAGCATTGAAATCGCAATTTGCGGCGGAAGCCCGAAGGAGCAGCTACACTTTTTGGTAGTTTTCGCCTTTCCGTCTCCCATATTCCAGAATCCGAGAAGCCGAACAGTGATCTAAACCGTTGAAAACAGAGACTGTTCCAAACGGTATCTCGATTGCTTCAACAAAAGTGCCAGTGATGTTATGGCTGCTAACCCTCGAGCAGCTTGAAGCACAGCAGGCGCCCGGCAAGAGCAACCGCTCATGAAGCGGACCCAAAAGAAAAGGGAAAGCCGGCAGGGGCAGCCTGCAATCGGCGCAGTGGCATTGACCACCGCCCACCGTCTGCTCAGGGAGGCCAGTGACCAAGCAGGATCGCGAGATGCCACTCCCCTGGGAGTGGCGTTTTGTGCGTTTGGGCGCGGTTTGCCGGCTTGGCAGCCCGGATCGCGGCGGATTGGGGCAGATCGGTTTCACAGCGGCAGAATGACCGGCCGCATTCCCAGATTTCTGCCCCCTGCTCCCTGTTCTCTGTTTCTCAACAAACTCCCCCTTGCCAGCCGTGCCCCTTCGCTGTAGTATCGAAGTTGCCTATCAAGCGGCTGACGCGGGCCACCCGGAAACGGGGTAGAGCAAGCTCGCCGCGGAGCCGGCAGGTCCCGCCAAACAGCACATTCCATCACAGGCTGCACGGGGCAAAGGCTCACATAGGAAGGGCATCACCTGCGAAAAGCACCGGCCGCCACGCATCGATCCGGACCAGCGGATGGAGTTCGATAACGGCTCCTGCGTAAGGTGCGGCACAGGAATTTTCCAGAGATTTTGGAGCGCCGGGCCACCAGTCCGCACCGGTTTGCCCCCGGCAGGGGAACAATTCCGCACGATCGGAGCGGGAATCCGTCTGGAAAGATGCGCCGCCGCAGGCGCCTTATCCGCGGGGCACGTTAGGGCAATCGCGAAGATGCGATGGAGCGCGCGCCAGGCCGCCGCTTCCGGCAGCCGGTTCAAGCGCACGGCAAGCCGTGAGGCAAGCGCAAGGGCAAGGCATGATGATAGGTTTGGCGCAGACGGGTTCCCTTTCCACGCCAGGGACAGGAAACGGCGCGAAAGCTTAGCACTAATTTGGTATCGCTGGGCCCCAGTTCGATGCACTATATTGCACAGCACCAGGAAGTACACGCATGACGACAGAATCGACGCAGCCTCAGCCGGAGCTGGGGCCCGCACCGGACAACGGTCAGGTGCAGTCGCAAGGACATCGGCGCCGCCGGCGCCGCCGCAAGAATAAATCCAGCCAACAGGGCGCGCCGCAGAATCAGGCGGCGCCGCAGGCGGTGCAGCAGCCGCAGCCGCAACAGCAATCGCCGCCGCAGCCTGCGCACCAGAAGTCCGGGCATCAGGGCCAGGGGCGCAAAAAGAAGAAATTCTTCCAGAAGAATGCAGGTCCGCCGCCCTCGCCCGGCAACAGCATCTCCGGGCATTCGCAGGGCAAGCGCAAGGGCAAGCAGAAAGGCCCGCGCGAGTTTGTCGGACCCATGGATCACAGCTACCGCGCCGTGAACGGCAACGTAGCCGACGGTCCCCCCTCCACCATCCAGGCTCCGGGCAGCAACCACGGCGGCTACTATCCCGACGCGTATCCGGCGCAGCCGGTGGCGCGGGTGCGCGAAGATGCGCCCACACGCATCTTCTGTTTTATCGAGGATCTCTTTTTCCTGGCGAAAATTCAGGAGACCTCGCGCAAGCTGGGCGTGAAGGTGGAGTTCGTGAAGGGCGACAAGGAAGTGGTGGCGCGCATTCTGGACTCGCCCGAGGGCGAGCGCCCCACCCTGCTGGTCTTCGACCTGAACAACCTGAACGCCAAGCCCATGACGCTCATTCCCAAGTTCAAATCGAAGTTCAAGAAGGCGGTTTCGATCATCGGCTTCCTGAGCCACGTGCAAGGCGACCTGAAAATGAAGGGAGTGGAAGCGGGATGCGATGTGGTGATGCCGCGCTCCGCCTTTTCGCAGAGCCTTCCCAATTTGCTGCGCCGCTACGGCGTGGAAGAGGAAGAGGAATTAGCGCCGCAACCGGCTTAGTGGTCAGTGATCAGTGGTCAGTGGTCAGAGAATCGGCGGCTGTGCTTTTACTGACCACTGAACACTGGCAACTGACAACTGTGGTTCTCATCCCGGCGGCCAGGTGAGCTGGCGTCCGCCGAGCAGATGCAGGTGGAGATGGTCGACCGTCTGCCCGCCTTTTTCGCCGGTATTCACGACGATCCGGTAGCCGTCTTTCAATCCCTTTTCTCTGGCGATGGTCGCCGCCGCCCACAGCAGGTGGCCGAGCAGCGGGCGCTTGCTCTTATCGGCCTCATCCATTGAGCCAATATGTTGGCGGGGAATGATGAGAATGTGGACCGGGGCCTTCGGATCGATGTCAGCGAAGGCATACACGAGATCATCCTGATACACGGCAGTTGACGGAATCTCGCCTATTGCGATCTTGCAAAAAACGCAGCTCATAGCGGAACCAGTGTACATGCGGCCGCTCGGTCCGAACTTGGTCCGTCGAAAAGAAATGCCGGCGCCCAATGGCTCCGCGTTTCGCTGGTTGCGGCAATCGAATCCGGACGAAAGCGCCGCAAGCGGTCATTTCGGCAATCGGCTTACAATGTCACCATGTCCCCGGCTCCAGCGTCGCCCTTTCGCGTCGTGCATACCGTCTGCTCCCACGACTGCCCGGATTCCTGCGCGGTGCTGGTGACGGTGAACGAAGCGGGACGCGCCGTGAAGGTGGCCGGCGACCCCGCGCATCCGGTGACGCAGGGCTTTCTGTGCGGCAAAGTGGCCAAGTATCTGGATCGCGTGTACTCGCCTGACCGCATTCTCTTTCCCTTGAGACGAAAAACTGGAGCGCAAAAGGGTCCTCGGTTCCGGGGCAGCGAACACGAGGCCTTCGAGCGCGTGAGCTGGGACGAAGCGCTGGACGCGATCGCCGCGCGGCTCAAGCTGATCGGCGATCGGCATGGGCCGGAATCGATTCTTCCCTACAGCTACGCGGGCACCATCGGCGTGCTCGGCTACGGCTCCATGGATCGGCGCTTCTTTCACCGCCTGGGCGCGAGCCGGCTGGACCGCACCATCTGCTCCGAGGCCGGAGGCCAGGCCTGGAATCTGGTCTACGGAAAGAAAATCGGCACGCCCACGGAGGATTTTCGGTTTGCCAGGCTGGTGATTGCGTGGGGCGCGAACATCCACGGCAACAACGTGCATCTCTGGCCGATGATCGAGCAGGCGCGGCGCAAGGGCGCGCGGCTGATCGCGATCGATCCTTACCGCACGCGCACGGCCGCGCTGGCCGACTGGCACATCGCCATCCGTCCCGGCACGGACGTTGCGCTGGCGCTGGGCATGATGCACGTGATTCTCGATGAGGGCCTGGAAGACCGCGCCTACATTGCGGAGTTTACGCACGGCTTTGAGCAGCTTGCGGAACGCGTCCGCGACTACACGCCGGAGCGTGTGGCCGCGTGGACCGGACTCACCGCGGCCGAAGTGGAGAATTTGGCCCGCGAGTACGCCACCACCCGGCCTGCCGCGCTGCGCATGAACTACGGCGTGCAACGATCGGAGAACGGCGGCGCGGCGGCGCGCGCCATCGCCATGCTGCCCGCGCTCACCGGCGCGTGGAAGCATCGCGGCGGCGGCGCGCAGCTTTCCACTTCCGGCGCTTTTGCATGGAACAAGCAGGCGGTGGAGCGGCCCGATCTCGCTCTGGCCTCGCCGCTGGGACGGCAGGCGCGCATCGTGAACATGTGCACGCTGGGACACGCGCTGACGGAACTGGGGAAGGACAGGGATCAGGGATCAGGGGTCAGGGATCAGAACGAGGACGGTCCGCCGGTTTACGCGCTGATTGTTTACAACTCGAATCCGGGCGCGGTGGCGCCCAACCAGAACGCCGTCCGGCGCGGGTTGGCGCGCGACGATCTGTTCACGGTGGTCCACGATCTGTTTTTCACTGACACTACGGACTACGCCGATTTCGTCCTGCCCGCGACCACATTTCTGGAACACACCGACGTGCAGGGCGCCTACGGCCACTACTTTGTGCAGCTATCGAGGCAGGCCATCGAGCCGCCCGGCGAAGCGCGCTCGAATGTGCGGCTTTTTTCAGAGCTCGCAGAGCGCATGGGCTTTACCGAGCCCTGCTTCCGCGACACGCCCGAAGAGATCATCCGCCAGGCCCTCGCCGTTGGCCCTGACGGCCACTCGACCAATGCGAACATGGAGCACATTACGTTTGAAGATCTCGAGGAGCGGGGCCACGTTCCGCTGGCCTTCCATCGCGAGGGATTTCGCCCGTATAGTTCCGGTCCGGTTCCAACGCCTTCGGGCAAGATCGAATTCTATTCGGAGACTCTTGCCGCTGCCGGCGCCGATCCCCTTCCCGGCTTTGTGCCTCCGGTCGAGTCGCGCTGGAGCGAAGCAGCGAAGCGCTATCCGCTGGAGCTGCTGGGCCGCAAAGGCGACAACTACATGAACTCGACCTTCGCCAATCTCGACGGGCACCGCAAGATGGAGTCGCGCACCGCCGAGCGGCTTGAAATCCATCCTGCCGACGCCGAGACGCGCGCCATTGCCGACGGCGACCGGGTGCGCATCTTCAACGACCGCGGCTCGCTGAACCTGACCGCGCTGGTGAACCCCAACCTGCCCGCGGGCGTGGTGGCCGCGCGGCTTGACTGGGCCAAGCTCCATCCTGACGGCGCCAACGTGAACGCGCTGACCAGCGAGCGGCTGACGGACATCGGCGCTGGAGCAACGTTTTACTCCACGCTGGTGGAAGTTGCCAAGGTGTAAAGGCGCACTTTGACGCGCTACCGCGCCGCGTGTTCGGGTTCGATTTCGAGGTAGTCCAACGCGGCGGGGTCGGCGCCGTCGGGCGTACCTTCGACGCGCAGCACATCGCCAGGCTTCAGCGCCACGCCGCGCGCGGTGTATCGCGTGGAGTTGTCGCCATCCGGCCGGCGCGAGGGCAGCGAAGCGTCGGCGGCCCAGGACGCGATGGAATTTCCGTTCACGCTCAGCGTGAAATGCGCTGTGCCGCCCTGGAGATCGAAGTACTGGACGGCTACATCAAATCGGCCCGGATTGCCGGCGTAGGTCCATTCGGCGGTGCAAGCGGACGTTGCTGCAGGGGCTAAAGCCCCGATTTCTTTTGCGGCGATTTGCGGCACGACTGAAGTCGTGCCCTGATACAAAACCGGCTGATACAAAACTGGCTGATACAAAACTGGCTGATACAAAACCGGCTGGATCTTCGGCTCCACTGCGCGTTGCGAAGTTGCGCCCCGGCACCAAACGGCTTTTCCGGCGGATGCATCCTCCCACGGGCGCACATCGAAAACCGAGTAGCCGGTGAGCCGTGCGTCTTCGGCTTCCATGCGGCCGGGATAGTGGCCGGCGCGGCCTAGCGCATCGGGAATGCCGCTTTCTTTCAGGAAATATTGCACGATCGCATCGCGCCAGACGATGGCGTGGCCGGCCTGGTAGGCGAGGCGCGCGCTCTCGTCTTCATAGAGAGCGGGATCGATTTTGCCTTTCAGAGTGGCCCATTCCGCG
Organism: uncultured Acidobacteriaceae bacterium; assembly: GCA_963770555.1. GTDB lineage: Bacteria > Acidobacteriota > Terriglobia > Terriglobales > Acidobacteriaceae > Telmatobacter. The sequence continues at coordinate 659,616 of CAVYQC010000003.1, read as the reverse complement.
CCCAGGTGCGCCGCTTCGGCTGCGCCCTGGTAGTGGCTGTCGTAAACGTACTGGATGACCGTCTTGCCGGAGTGCAGTTTATAGGTCCAGGGCAGGTGATGGAAGAAGAGCAGCAGATTGTCGGGGCAGGTCGCGAGCGACTCGTACATTTTCGCGACTTCAGGAGGATACTGGCCGATGAATCCAGTGCCCGTGGCCACCGTTCGATCCATGCCGATGCCTTGGGCGTCGTCGCGGTGCCACTGGCCCCAGCCGTTGCGCTCGCTCGATTCGATGTTCGGACCGTAATGGCTGCCGGTGACGTCAGTGAGCGTCTGAGAGCCGAGGAAGCCTGTGTAGTGGACGTACGCGGGCCACGATTGCATCAGCATCTTGTCCACCGTGGCAACAACTTCCGGGTCAGTGCCGATGGTTTGCCGCGTCCACTCCGCCGCAATCGCATCCGGCGTGAGATCGGGATTCCACGCGAGGCGGCCGAAAGCGTAGAGGTTGGCCATCGCCAGCGGCGCGCCCAGCCATCCGTCGCGTCCCACGTCGGCCACGCCCACCAGGCCACCACCCCACGAACGAAGGCCCGTTCGTGGGGCCCCCGGGTTGCCGCCCAGCGGGCGATCGAAGCTCTTGCCTTCGAGAATCTGTTTCACGGGCGTCGAGCGGCTTTCCGCGCGCAGATCGAAGTCGAGTTTCTCCTTCCACAGCGGCGCGAGATACACAAGATGGCGCTGCTGGCCGAGATACTCCTGCGTGATCTGCACCTCCATGGCCTCGTTCGTCTTGCGCAGGCCGGCGAAGAGCGGCGATACCGGCTCCTCTGCCTGAAAGTCAATGGGGCCGTATTTGATCTGGACAATGACGTTGGGCGCGAACTGGCCGTCGAGAGGATGAAAGATGTCGTAAGCGGCGCGAGCGCGGTCGGCCTTGCGGTCGTCGTAGTCGAGGTGGTTGTTGTAAACGAAGGCGCGATAGAGCACCACGCCGCCATGCGGCGCGAGCGCATTGGCAAGCAGGTTGGCCGCGTCGGCCGGGCTGCGGCCGTAGCTTGCGGGGCCGGCCTGACCTTCCGAGTCGGCCTTCACCGTGAAGCCGGCAAAGTCGGGAATCTGCCCATAGATCTCGTTGACCTTTGCGGCCCACCAGGCTTTCACCTCCGGATCGAGTGGATCGAAGGTCTTGAGTCCGCCGATCTTTTGCGGGCTGGCAATGTCCACGCTCAGGCCCAGCCGCACGCCCCACGGGCGCATCGCATCGGCGATGCGCGCCAGGCCTTCGATCATGTCCGGAGCCAGAAACGGCGCCGCGCCGTTCACGTTATTTACATTGCAGCCGTTGATGCCGACCGAGGCGAGCAGGCGCGCATATTCGCCCGCCTGGGTCAGATCGTCGCGCACCTTGCCGTCTTCGAAAAAGATCGAGCGGCCCGCGTAGCCGCGTTCTACGGTGCCGTTGGCGTTGTCCCATTCGTCCACCCAGCGGATAGGCATGGCGGGATGGCCGCGCATGGGATTCACCGTTAAACTCGGCGGCTTGCCCCGATCGCCGCTTGCCGCAAGACGCAACAACGCAAAGGCGCCGTAGAGGACGCCGCGCTCATCGCCGCCGGCGATGACCACCAGATTATGCTCGCCGCAACCGTTGTAACGATCGCTGCATGGAGCGGAATAGATCCAGAAACTCTCAGGCTCGAGGCCGGCTGGAACGGGGACAGCAGGAAATGCTTTGCGCACTTCGTCCGCAGTGCCGACGACGGTGTGCCCGCCGAGACCGGCCTGCGCACGCGCCGAGAGCGAATCAGCGGCAAGATTGCCGAGGTTACGCAGGAGCTCCCGAACGGCGGATTGTTCTAGAGCGCCGCTGCCGAGGGCGCGCACATGACGCGGGTAAAGCATGCGCGGATGTGGGAGGGCGTAATTCAGCCACGCCTGATCCGCCGCCGGCGTTTGCGCGGCGGCGCCGGCAGCCAGAATCGCAGCGCCCGCAAAGACCAGGAAGAAACCGATTTTTCTCCGCCACGAACGCGCCCGCATTTCCATGCTTTGGACCCCTACAACGTTCTACCACTTCGCGGCGGCCGATTGCGGGTTGATAGACTCGGTTGTTCGCGGTTTCACGCGCAACCTGAGAGAGTCCGGTTTCGGCGCTATCGATCTCTTTTCCATCGCCGCGGCCTACGGCCCGCGGCCTGCGTCCAGGCCGCCGAGAGGCGCGCTATAGGATTTGCACGCGGCGCACACCACGGACGGCATTGGTTAGATAGATTGCGTCCGCCAGGAGCAGATCGCCAGGGAAGAGCACGCGCTCTTGAACCTCCGCGCGCGTTTCCAGAAGATGGCGCCGGTAGACGCCGGCCAGCAGGCCGCACTCGACAGGCGGCGTGAGCCAGCAGCCGTCTTTCTCAAGGAACACGTTGCTGATTGCGCCTTCCGTTAATTCGCCGCGCAGGTTGAGAAACAGCACATCGTCGAAGCCGTCGCGCGCGGCCTGCTCAAACGCTCGAGCATAGACCGGCCGGTGTGTGGTCTTGTGAAAGAGCATCGCGTCGGCGGGATCGGTGCGCACGCGCGCCAAGCGCACGCGGCCTGCGCGTCCCTCGCCGCTTTGCGAGAGTCTCTCGTCGGAGATGGTGAATTCGCCCTCGCGGTTCAGGAGCAGCCTGACTTTCCGCGCCGCCTCGCGCTCTATCCCGTGAGCCGCAAATCCACGCGCATACGCTTCGAGGGCTGCTTGGACTTCAGCGCGCTGGCACGCGAAATCGAAATACTCCGCCGAATCCAGGAGCCGGTCGAGATGCAGCTCGAGGAGCGGAAATCCACTATCCCAAAGCATGGTTTCAACGAGCGAAAACTCGGGCGGCGTCCGAGCGGAAGACCGGGTGAGAAACTCGGCCTTCAGCAGGCACTCGCGATACTCGTCCGCGGGATCGGAATCGATGACGATGCCGCTGCCCGCGCCCATAGCTCCGCTCTGGCCTTCGAGCTCCAACGTGCGGATGGCCACGTTGAAAACCGTGCGCCGCGGCGAAAAGAACCCGATGGCTCCGGTGTACACACCCCGCGGAGCGTCCTCGATTTGGGCGATGAGCTGCATAGCCCGCACCTTGGGGGCGCCGGTGATCGATCCGCACGGAAACAGCGCGCGGAAAATCTGCTCGAAGCCGACGCCCGCGCGCAGCTCCGCCGTTACCGTGGAGGTCATCTGCCAGAGCGTGGGGTAGCGCTCCACGGTGAAAAGCTTCTCCGCGCGCACGCTTCCGAATTCGGCCAGCCGTCCCAGGTCGTTGCGCTCGAGGTCGACGATCATCACATTTTCGCTGCGATTCTTCGGGTCGTTGCGCAGCCATTCGGCACGCTCGCGGTCCTCGCGCGCGGTGCGCCCGCGCGGCGCGGTGCCCTTCATCGGCCGCGTGACGATGCGGCGCGCGCCGTCCTCGGTCTCAACGCGGAAAAACAGCTCCGGAGAAAAGGAAAGAATTCTCCGGCCCTGCCGCCAATGCAGGAAGGCTCCATACTCCACCGGCTGCCGCGCGCGCAGCCCCGCATACAGGGCGGCCACGCTGACGCGCGATTCAATTTTCCACGGAGCGGTGAAGTTCAGCTGATACACGTCTCCGGAGCGGATCCACTCCTGAATCGCCGCAATACGGCGGGCGTATTCGGCTTGAGAAATCGCAAACTCCGCGTCCACATCGGCTCCGGGCGCGCTCGCGGATTCGACTCCCAGCCTGTGACCAGGCCCGGCGTCAACGCCTTGCGCGCCCGCACTCCGGCGCAACTCCGCCAGCCCTTCCGGCTCGCCATCGGCAAAGCGGCCTGTCTGGTGGTCGAACCGGTGAGGGCTCGCGTAGATTCCAAACCACGCCAGCGGGCCCTGCGGGTTTTGGCGCATTTGCGCTTTTGGCTCAAAGTAATTCCCGCACTCGTAGGTGAAGAACCCGGCCGCCCACAGCCCGGAGCGGACCGCGCTTTCGATCTCCTGAAAGAGCGCCGGAATCTCTGCCGGAGCATACGCCGCGCAGATGCACAAAGGAGCCGTGAACAAGCATGTCCAGGGCTCTTCGCGGGGTTCTGCCTGGTTGTTCGCGCCGCCCGGTTTTCCGCCGTCCAGCAGCACCGTCGCCGGGGTCTCGTCCACCAGCGCGTAGACCTCCGCGGGAAGCGAATGCCGGCGTTTCATCGGGAGAGCTACTGCACCGTCAGCACCAGGGAGGTGGAATTGGTAAGGGCGGTCACGCCGTCGTTGGATTGCGCGGTGACGGTGATGTTGTAGTTCCCCACGGGGGTGGCGGGAGTGTCGCCGGGGCCGTGCTGGTAGTACCAGTAAAGCGGGCTGCAGCCCGTGGCGCCAAGCGTCGTGATCAAACCCAGCAGGGCCACCAGCGCCATCCGGCCGAGCCAGCGGCGGCGCTGCGCTCCAAAGGCCAATCCGCCCAGGCCGAGTGCGCCCGGAAGGAGAAATGCCCAGGCAACCGGGTTGGCTTGCCGGATCGGCGGGCGGGCCGGAACGGCTTTGGCCGCCGTACCCTGCGACTGGGTTTGCAGCAGCATGGTGCTGATGGGCGGGCAGCTTGAAGCAGGCGACCCGGCCGCGCAGGTGGTGGGCGTGCTGGGAAGAATCTCCACGCTCTCCGGCGTGAACGTACAGGACGACTGGTTGGGCAGACCCGAGCAGGACAGGGTGACGAACAAGGGGGCCGTGAGCGAGGCGTTGTTCTCCGGCGTAATGGTCACCAGGGCCGTGCCGGACGCCCCCTGCGCAAGCACCATGGGAAAGGTGGAGGGCGACACCGGCGCCACGGTGACCTGATAATTCGGCGTCGAACTCGCCGTCCCGCTCACCTCGCTGACGGGTGAACTCGAAGGCGTGTGCGCCGCATCGCCCGCGTACACGGCGCGCAGCGCGTGCGCACCAGCCGGCAACGCAACGGTGGTGCTGGCCTGGCCCGCGCCGTTGAGCGCCACCTGAGCCAGCATGCGGCTGCCGTCTGCAATGCTGACCGCGCCCGCGGCCGGCTGCCCGTCCACGCCCGTTACGCTCACCGTCACAGTGGCCAGCGTGTGCCCGGTGCGGTCGCTCGCGATCAGGTTCAGCGTAGTCTCGGTTGCGACGATGCCGGTTGCAGCCGACGCCGGAAGCGCAGCCATTGCCAGCATCAAGCCCAGACCCGCAACCCGCTCAAGCCGCAGACCGCGGCGTCTTATGCCTCTCACGTGCACCTGCTCCAGACTCTCAAAAAAAATGGCGTATCGCCGTGTTTCCATGCGTAGAAGTCCATTGTATCCGGCGGGGCGCATGGCGGCCAACCCGCGGGCGGCCATCCCCGGCTCAAGGAAGCGCGATAATGCTTGGACGGCCGCGAAGGCAATTGGGAAGTTTCTGCGGCGCGGGCTTCCTGCCGTCGCCAAGTCAGGGGTTCGACCAGCGGGCCTGCGGCTGCGCCGCTTACCTGACCGGATCCTCCATGGTGGCCGCGCGCCGGCGCCTTCCACTGAGCAGATAGATGGCCGCGCGCAGCTCCAGCAGCGGGTCAGAGGACGGCTCAATGCCGTCCACGCGGGGAATCGGGTCGAAGATAATCTGCTTCTGCTGTGCCACGTTATCCTCAACCGCGTGAGTAAGCTCGACCGTGCCCAGCTCCACCTGCTCGCGGCTTTCCGGCCAGTGCACGGTAGCGTCGCCGGTGATGTCTTCCGGCGCAGCCACCTGCACCATAACCTTGAACCGGACCGGTCCGCCGGCCACGCGCTGTTTGATCTCGTCGAAGTGGTAGTCGGGTGAAAGCGCGGCTACTTCCGCGTCGGTCAGATATGCGTTTCCCAGCTCGGGGACAACGCGGTAGCGGCCGAATTTCTTTTCACCCGAGGCGTTTGTAAAGGCAAACGCCGTGATTGCGAAGTAAGTGTGGCTCGCCAGGCTGGTTGGAAACGGTTTGGGCGCCAGCACAAAGGCCAGCGCCGCCGGATGGGACCCCAGAAACACCTCGACCGGCTTGGGCGAAGGCACATCCGGGCCGCTGGCCGCCGCGGCCTTCAGGAATTCCAGAAACTCCGCGCCGTCGCGGGTGGGGAAGCCATCCGTGGAGTGGCTCACGATGTCGGTGTGGACGTGCTCGGCCAGATTGAACCGGATCGCCATCCCGCGCGGATTGGCATCCGGAGCGAAGTCCGGAATCAGCGGCAGCCCGGTGGAGTTGGAGAAGCGCACCGTGACCGGCGTACGCTCGCGGGTGACGTGCGGAGCGCGGGTGAGGGCCTGCGCGCCGGCCGCGGGCGTAAAGGTTCCCGTAAACATTGCTCCTTTGGCGTGCGCGGCCCGAAATCCGGGATGCACGCCGAAGAGCAGATCGAATACCTTCAACAAATCGCTGGCCAGCGCGACTACGCGCTCATCCTGCGGCAGGGGCATGGTTACACCTCCTCGATGGTCCTCAATGGCTTGAGTGTAATCGAGCGGCCGCATTCGCTCTGTGAAGATTCGAGCGGCCCCATCCGAAAGGCCTCTCTGTTCCCTGTTCCCTATCCCTGTTTTCCGGCCGCGGTCTTCCGGCCGCGCTATGCTTCTGCTTTGAGGTGTATCGCCATGACCCAGGAAACTCCGCGCCCGCAACTGGCCCACCTGACGGCGGTTCTCGACGAGCTGCGCGCCAAAGGCACGCATTTCAATCTCCGCATCCTCGACGACCAGCAGGCGCCGGTGTGCCACTACGACGGCCGCCAGGTCATCAACCTGGCCAGCAACAACTACCTGGGCCTGGCCAACGATCCGCGGCTGGTGGAAGCGGCCATCGCCGCCACACGCGCTTTCGGCGTGGGTTCGGGCGCGGTGCGGACGATCGCCGGCACCATGCGCATCCACATGGAGCTCGAAGAGAAGATTGCGCGCTTCAAAAACGTCGAGGCCTGCGTGGTTTTCCAAAGCGGGTTTGCGGCCAACGCGGGAACGGTGAGCGCGATTCTGGGCAAGGAGGACTTCATCCTCTCCGACGAGCTCAACCACGCCAGCATTATTGACGGTGCGCGGCTTTCGCGAGCCACCATCAAGGTGTTCCGCCACAAGGATGTTGCTCATTGCGAGGAGCTGCTCCAGGAGCTCGAAAAAACGCCGGGCCGCAAGCTGGTGATTACCGACGGCGTGTTCTCGATGGATGGCGACATTGGCCCGGTGGACAAGCTCGCTCGTCTGGCGGAGAAATACGGCGCCATCATGATGGTGGACGACGCCCACGCCTCAGGCGTGCTGGGCCGCAACGGCCGCGGGTCGGTGGATCATTTCGGCATGCACGGCATGGTGGATGTGCAGGTGGGCACGCTGTCGAAAGCCATCGGCGCGCTGGGCGGGTACGTGTGCGGCTCGCGCGACCTGATCGATTATCTTTACCATCGCGCGCGGCCGTTCCTGTTTTCCACGTCGCATCCGCCGAGTGTGGCGGCTACCTGCATTGCGGCCTTCGACATTCTGGAGCAGGAGCCGGAGCGGATTCAGCGGTTGTGGGACAACACGCACTACTTTCAGGGCGAACTGCACCGCCTGGGCTTCAACATCGGCGGCGTCACCACGCCGGCCACGCAGACGCCCATCACGCCGATCATCGTGGGCGAGGGCCGCGCGGCGATGGAGTTTTCGCGCGCGCTGTTCGAAGCAGGCGTGATGGCCACGGGGATTGCGTTTCCAACCGTACCGGAAGGCAAGGCGCGCATTCGCGCGATTCTGTCGAGCGAACACACGCGGGGGCAGCTTGAGCAGGCGCTCGAAACGCTTGAGCGCGTCGCGAAGCGGCTGGGGATTCTGAAACGGGAGTAGAATCGTTCCATCCACGCCGAACTGGGAAAACTTGATGACGTCAACCAATTGGAGTTGGCTGCTGGCGATCGTTGGGACCTTGGCAAGCATTGCTGGAGTTGTCTTTAGCTGGCTCGCGTGGGTGCAGGCGACAAAGGCGAAGGAGGCCGCAAGAGAAGCTGCCGACTCAGTTCGTACGCGCAATTTGTCCCATGATTTCTCGCGCTGGGCGGTAAACGCGCGGGACTTGCTTCAGGCAGTCCGAGAGCTGCGATTTGAAAGCGCGCAAAGAGCGGCGACCGATTTGTTTGGCGTCTTAGCGCATAATAAAGGCTGGCAGGCCGGGCTGAAGCATGAGACGAACTTGGCTGAAGTGGAGAGAGTCGTACGGATTCTCGCGCTCGTAAACACTTATACCGCCGATAACGTGGTGTTTGAGAGCAAACAACGCACTTTGGCAAAGCAATGCCAGGCGATCTACGGCAAGCTGAACGAATTGGCCGGAAATCTCGACGCGGAGGTGGAGAACCTATGACTCCAAAGGTTAGCGATGAGCAATTGAATAAGGCCGCGCTGTTAATTGCCAAGCTCCTTGTCCGCACGCGCGAGGGCAAAATCCAGTGGCGGCGGGATAGCACAATCGTCAAAGCTGTACTCGGAGTGAGCCGCTATGCAACCAAGTTGGAAGACGATATTGAAGCTATCCTCATTCGAGACGATGAGCAGCTTGGTTTTGTGCTAACTGGTTCACCAATGGAGGGTATCGTTCCCCCACCGTCTCAAACTTGGGAAGATGCTCTCAAGGCGTTGTTCAGCGACCCGAACAAGATCCTGTCCATATCGCTGAATCGCTCCTACGGCAGCGGAGACGATTTGAACCCGGAGAATATCATCTATCGTGACTTGGAGGAATTAGTCCAACTCGCCGAAAACCCGAAGTCCCTTTCCGACGATCTGCGTTACCAACAGGCTCTGACATATCTCGATAAACTGTCGGCTTGACCCGTCCATGATCGCTCACCTGCGCGGCAAGCTCATTCACAAACAACCCGGCCAGGCTATCGTCGAGGCTGCGGGCGTCGGCTACGACGTGGCCATCTCCGTGCCCACCTTCACGGCGCTGCCTTCGGTGGGGCAGGAGGCTGCGCTGCACATTCATACCCAGGTCAGCGAGGACCAGATTGCGCTCTTCGGTTTTCTCGAACGCGAAGAAAAGAGGCTCTTCGAGCGGCTGATCACCGTCTCAGGCGTCGGCCCCAAGCTGGCTATCAAGATGCTGAGCGGTTTGCAGCCGGAGCGCGTGGTGCAGGCCATTCGCGCGCAGGACCACGCGCAGCTTACGCGCATTCCAGGGGTGGGAAAAAAATTGGCCGAGCGGCTCGTAGTGGAACTCAAAGACAAGCTCGACGACTTTGCCGTGGCACCAGTGCAGGCGGCGGTGCAAGGGCCGGCCGTGGACGACGTGCTGTCCGCGCTGGTGAATCTCGGCTACCAGCGCGTGGCGGCGGAGAAGGCTGTTGAGCAGGCGATTGCGAAGGAGAAATCTCTGGCCGGCGACTTTGACGGGTTGTTTCGCGGGGCGCTGAAGGTGATTCGCTAGCGACGAAAAGGCTCTCTGGCGCATCTTGCAATGAGAGGGAAGTGGAATGCCCATCGTCCGAAATTGCCCGTCGTGCGGAAAGCCGAATCGAATTCCTGGCAAGCACCTTGCCGACACCGGGCGATGCGGCGCCTGCAAAGCGGACATGCCCGCCATGGCCGAGCCCGTCGCGGTTGGGCCGGCGGAGTTCGACGAAATCATCCGCGACAGCAAGGTGCCGGTGCTGGTGGATTTCTGGGCCGCCTGGTGTGGCCCCTGCCGCATGGCCGCGCCTCATGTTGAACAAGTGGCGCGCGATCTCGCAGGCCGTGCCATCGTGCTTAAAGTGGATACGGATAAGTTCCAGGATCTCGCCGCGCGATACAAAGGCCAGGGCATTCCGAATTTTGCCGTATTCGCGCGCGGAGAGCTGCAGTTCCAGCAGGCCGGCCTTGTGGATGCGAATACGATGAAGGGCTGGCTCCTCCGCGCAGCATAGCCGCGCAGCCGTTGCCGGTTTTGTCTCGCTGCCATCCGCGATACACTCTTCTCTGTCATGGCTCTCAAGCAGAAGTCCGCGCCAACCACTGTCCAGCCCTACTTCCGCCCGGAAGCGCTGACCTTTCTGCGCAACCTGGCCAGGCACAATGACCGCGAGTGGTTTCAGCCGCGCAAGGCGCAGTTCGAGGCGGAGCTGAAGGAGCCGATGCTGGCTGTGGTTCGAAAGGTCACCGACGCGATGGCGGACTTTGCGCCCAACTTCGTGCGGCCGGCGGAGAAGTCCCTGTTCCGCATCTATCGCGACACGCGCTTCTCGCACGACAAGCGGCCTTATAAGACGCACGTGGCCGCGTGGTGGTCGCACCAGGGACTCGAGAAGACTTCGGGCGCGGGCTACTACTTCCACGTGAGCGCCAAGGAAGTGGTGATTGCCGCCGGAGCCTACATGCCGGAGAAGGATCAACTGGCCGCCATTCGCCACTGGCTGCTCGACAATCATCTACAGTTTCGGAAGCTGCTCCAGAACAAAAAAGTGCGGAGCACATTTGTGGAGTTCGAGGGCAACGCGCTTACGCGCCCTCCCAAAGGCTTCCCGTGCGAGCATCCGGGGCTGGACCTGATTCGCTGCCGGCAGTGGGGGCTGGCCGCCACGCTGCCGGCCGCGATGGCGCTCAAACCCGATTTCGCCGCCACTGTCATACGGTCCTTCAAAATTGCGGCGCCGGTGGTCGATGCGTTGAACAGCCCCATCGCAGCGGCCCAGTCGCCGAAGAAAAAGGTGCTCTTCGGCCTGCATTAGCCGAATTTCCCAGGAACCGGAGATGGAGAGAAATCGCGGCGTCAGGGGGTTGATTCCGGGCAATTGAGGGTCAAGAGACCCCAAAAACCCCGTAAATATTGCTAATTTGAGACAAATTCCTAAGAAAACCTGTGGAAAACGGGCTTTTTACCTTGACTTTGTCTGTCTCGAAGCTGCATTGTAACCTTCGGCAGGGTTCTTCGAAGCCGCATGAACACAGGTGTTTCGCGCTGAGGCAGTCCCGATCGTACTCCTCCCATGCGGTGCGCATTTTGCGACGGAAGCCCGTCAACAAAGGCGGCCCCGAGGGCTCGCCCAGAAGGAGAACACCACATGGCAACAGGACTGACCAAGACCGCCCTGACACGGCACCTGGCAGAGAAGCTCGAACTCACCAACAAGCAATCCGCCGCATTTCTTGACACGCTGGCGGAGACCGCCATCAAGGAGACCAAGAAGAACGGGGTGTTCGTGATCCCCGGCATCGGCCGTCTTGTGAAGGCAGAGCGCAAGGCCCGCATGGGCCGTAACCCGCAGACCGGCGCGGCGATCAAGATCAAGGCCAAGACGGTGGTCAAGTTCCGCGTAGCCAAGGCCGCCAAGGACATGATCGCGCCTCCGAAGAAGTAAGATCCCCAGACTGCGGACAATCGCGGTTCCGCAATTCGAGTGCACCAGACTCGACCCCGGCGGGTGCTGGGGATTGCGGAGCGGGCTGGAAGGGGAGAAGCGCGAGCGCTTCTCCCCTTCTTGTTTTTTCTGCGCGCGGCAGGGCAAAGTTTCTGCACTCTGCCGGCGGTTCGGCTCATCCCATAGCCTATGGCAGCGGCTTCAACAGTCCGCGAACCGCCCGGCCTGGCGCCGGCACGGCATTCTTCGGTTAGCATCCTGCTGCGCCTCGAGGGCCTGGCCGTGGCCAGCGTCTCCGCCGCGCTCTACGCGCGCACCGGAGCAAGCTGGTGGCTGTTCGCGGCGCTGTGGCTTGCGCCCGATCTCTCCATGCTCGGCTACCTCGCCGGACCCTGCTGGGGCGCGCGCATTTACAACGCCTACCATACCTACGTGCCGCCGGCCATGCTGGCCCTGGGCGCGTTTCTATTTCGCCTGCACGGTCCAGTGCTGCCGATTGCGCTCATCTGGGCCAATCACATCGGCGTGGACCGCATGCTGGGCTACGGGCTCAAATACGGAGATGGATTTGGATGGACGCATCTGGGTCGGCTGGGCAAGAACCGCACCGATTAGAGCATTTCTCCCGTTGGTATAGAGCCATCCCACCCTAGCCGCAGAAACAAAGACGCGGCGCCCAGAGGGCGCCCAGGTGGGGCACCCACACTTCACACCTTAGGGAGAAATGCACTAATCACGCCGGATCGGGGTGGGCCTGCCCGCTCGGCATAAGCGCCCGCACCACCAGGGAAACACCAAAGCTGATCAGAATTCCCTTGAGCATGAGCAGGTTGTCGTACCACCACGACAGCACCGCGAGGGTGACGAATACGCCGATCGGATTGAGCTCGGTCAAGATCGCAGTCATCCAATGCGGCCTGCTCCCGGCCTCAGGCAGGCTCCCGCGCAGGCGCGGAATGAGGCGCGGCACGGCGCGCAGATATTCCCGGTACGGCTCGCCCAGTTGCGCGGCGAGAAATGCCTCTTCGCCCAGAATCAGGCGAAGATAAAACACCGTTGCCAGGGTCATGGCGAACAACGCACCGGTGGGCGGCATGGTGAGCGCCATGGCCGCCAACATGCACCAGGTGCCGATGTAGAGAGGATTGCGGACGTAGCGATAAGGGCCGTCGGCCATCACCGCGCCGGCCTGCATGCGGCCGTGCTGCACAATGCTGAAGCCCAGATATGCCGCGCCCCACACGCGCAGCCACGCGCCCAGCGCGGCCAGCAGCGCGCCCAGCACAATCACCGCGGGCGTGGCATAGGTGAAGCGCAGCAGCCCGGCGCGGCTGGTTTCGAGCGCCAGCCATTCGAGCAGCGAGATGCGCCGGCCCAAATCCGATTCTTCGATCCACGGCGCCCACCAACCCAACGCAACGATGACGGCGACGATCACCATCCGCAGACGAAACTCAATTGCGCCGGCCCGCATTCACTTTCTCTCCGATTTGCTCGACTTCATTTGCACGGAGTGTACCATCCGGCGCAGTTTATACACGCAAATGCCGCGGCGCAGGTTCGCGCAGCGGAAAAAATCCGCGCCGTCACTCGGCCCGCAGCGCCCGCATGGGATCGACCGAAGCCGCACGCCGCGCAGGAATCCAGCAGGCAGCCAAGGCAATCGCGATCAGGAAGGGAGGCACAACTGCAAATGTGAATGCATCGTGCGGATGAATGCCGTAAAGGAAAGTGGAAGCCAGTTTGGACAGCATCCATGCAGCCGGCCAGCCGAGCACGATGGCGATGAGCGTCAGCAGCAGGCCCTGGCGCAGCACCAGGCGCTCGACGGCGCCGGGCTGCGCGCCCATCGCCATGCGAATGCCGATCTCGCGGGTGCGGCGGCTGACCGCGTAACTCATCACGCCATAGAGGCCGACGGCGGCGAGTACCATGCCGATGCATCCGAAGGCGCCGAAGAGCGTGGCAGCCAGGCGAGGCAGAAAGTAGGCGGCGCGGATGTGCTCTTCTATGGTTTCCGCGTTGAAAATGGCCAGGGTTGGATCGAGGGAGTGGATCTGGCCGCGTACCGCCTCTTCCAAGGCAGCGGGATCGCCGGAAGTGCGGACGACGAGCGTGTAGCCGAGGAACGACGGATCGCCTGCAATACTCTGGTTGAGCGCCCGATAGAGGATTGGCCGGGTTTCCTCGCCCAGTGTGCGCGCCTTCACGTTGCCGACCAGGCCGACGATCTGGTAATCGCCGGTGGGGCCGGTCACATGCCGCCCCACCGGGTTCGCACCGTTGAAGAGCCTTTCGGCAAACGCCCGATTGACAACCGCGCTCTTAGGACCGTTCGCCGCCTCGCCGCCGAAGCCGCGTCCGGCCAGGAGCGGGATCCCGAGCGCCTCAAAATATCCAGGCGTCGCCATGTACATCTCGGTGATCGCGTAGCGCGAGTCCTTTCCCGCCAGGCCGGCTGCCGTAAACCCGTCGCTGCGGTTGCCGCCGGAGAGCGGCGCCACGTCCGTTGAGACCGCCGAGATAACGCCGGGCAAAGCCGCAACACGCTGCTGCAAGAGGGTAAGAAACGCGACGGTACGCTCGGGCGAGTAGCCGTGTACGCGCGGATCGACGGACATCAGCAGCAATCCTTTCGAGCGAAAACCAATGTCGATGCTGGCGGCGCTCTGAAGGCTGCGCAGAAAAAGTCCTGTCATGGAGAGCAGAACAACCGACATGGCGATCTGCGCAACGACGAGGAGATTGCGCAGGCTGATGCGGCGGCCGGGACGGGCCAGCGTGTCCTCGCCTTTGAGAGCGTTGGCGAGCCTGGGGCGCGCGGCAGCCCAGGCCGGGGCCAGACCCAGCAGCAGACCACTGACAACGCTGAGTGCAAGAGAGTAAACGAGAACGCGCCAGTCGACGCGAATGCTGAGATCGATGGGAACCGGCGCCGGCAGATGAAGCGCCGAAAGCGCACTTGTTGCCCACAGGGAGAAAGTCACGCCAAGGACGCCTCCTCCCAGGCCCAGGAGCAAGCTTTCGATGAGCATTTGCCGCTGCAAGCGGCCGCGTGTAGCGCCGAGAGCGAGCCGGACGGCCATATCGCGTTGGCGGCTTGCGGCTTGCGCAAACAGGAGATTGGCCACATTTGCGCACGCGATGGAGAGAACCAGCAGCACGACCACTGAAAGCGCCGTGAGGAAGAGCGTAAGGGCGCGCCGGTTGCCCTGCTGCACCGTCCCGGCCTGCTCGAAGACAAAGCGATTCCCTTTGTCGGTTTTTGGATTGCCCAGGGCAAAGCGCCCTGCGAGGGTTTGGAGCTCTGCCGCGGCCTGCGCGCGCGTGACACCCGGTTTCAACCGGCCAACTACCGCTAACCAATGGGCGTCACGGGAATCCTCTGTGGGAACGTGGGTAGCCAGCTGACCAACGATGCCGAGTGGCACCCAGAATTCAGTGCCGAGAATCTGGTCAACGCTGTGGAAGGCGGGCGTAACCACCCCGATCACAGTAAATGCATGTCCGGAGATCGTCACAATTTTGCCCACAATCTGCTTGTCGGCGTTGAAGCGGCGTTGCCAGAGACCAGCTCCCAGCACAACTTCGGGCGCGCGCTCTTCACCCGTGACGAAGCCGCGACCCAGCACCATGGGGAGTTCTGTGACGCGGAAGAAATTGCTGGTGACTGCCTGGCCAAAGACCCGCTCCGGTTCACCGCTGCCACCGATCGAAGCGGGGATCAACTCGAAGTAGGCTGCAACTCCGGCAAACGATTTTGCCTGGTCGCGAAGATCGGTGTAGACGGGATAAGGGAAGCTATTGCAGCACTGATCCCCGTCATGCATGGTGTGCAATGCAAGCAAGGTCGTGGGGTCGCCCATGGGCGCAGGGCGGAGAACGAAGCGGCTGACCATGGAAAAAATGGTGGCGTTGGCGCCGACGCCGAGGCCGATGGAGAGCACCGCGACGGCCGTGGCCCCACGGTGTTTGGCAAGCGTGCGCAGGCCATAGGTGAGATCGCGAAAGAGCGATTCGATCCACAGAAGGCCCCGCTGCTCGCGATACGCCTGCCGCGTTTGCTCCGCGCCGCCCAGCCGGATCAGCGCCTGCCGCCGCGCCTCTTCGCCGCTCAGCCCCGCGCGCACGCCGTCTTCGGTGTGCATTGCCACATGGCTCGCCAGCTCGGCCTCAAAATCGTTATCCGCTCGCTGCGCGCGCAGCAGGCCGCACAGCCGCAGCCAGAATGCTCTCAGTTTCTTCATCACGCTTCACCGCCCTGCGCCAGAAAGCGCGCCAGAATTTCTGTCGTCTGCTCCCACTCGGCCGCGGCCTTGCGCAACTGCCGCTGCCCGGCCCTGGTCAGCTCGTAGTATTTGGCGCGGCGATTGTTGTCCGACACTCCCCAGTGCGAACGAATCGTTCCCTCCTGTTCCAGCTTGAGCAGCGCGGGGTACAGCGTGCCGTAGTTCAACTGCAGCTTGTCGCCGCTGGTCTGCTCGATGCGACGCGCCAGCCCGTAGCCGTGCTGCGGCCCCATGGTTTGCAGCGTCTTGAGCACCATCAGCGCCAGCGTGCCCTGCCAAACATCCGCACTTCCGCCCATCGGCCTCTCCTATGGGTAAACCATAGAACGGAGCATACACCGCTTCCTATGGGAACGCAATAGGAGCTGGAAAAGTTCCCTGAAAATTGCCGCGCTCCGCCGCTGTGCTACGCTGGCGCATAACGTCGCCGCCGATTTTGCAGTTAAGGGAGAACTTCACCGATGCTTTTTCGATGGATTGCCATGCTTGCCGCCGCCGCTCTGCCGGTTTCCGCGCAAAACGCCGCCGACCTGGCCGCCTCCGCGCAGAGCCAGCTTCCGGCGCTCACTGAAATCTACAAGCACCTGCACGAGAATCCCGAGCTCTCGCGCCACGAGGAACAGACTTCGGCCTTTCTGGCCGCGGAATTGCGCAAGCTCGGCTACACGGTGACCGAGCACGTGGGCAGGTACGGCGACGGCACGCAAGCGTACGGAGTAGTGGCAATTCTTGAAAACGGCGCAGGCCCGCGCCTGATGATCCGCACCGACATGGACGCGCTGCCGGTGGCGGAGAAGACCGGCCTCGATTATGCAAGCCACGTGACCACGACCGGCGCGGATGGCCAGCCGGTGAGCGTGATGCACGCCTGCGGCCACGACCTGCACATGACGGTGCTGGTGGGCGTGGCGCGCGAAATGGCTGCGCGCAGGAGCCAATGGCACGGCACGCTGATGCTCATCGGCCAGCCCGCGGAGGAGATCATCCAAGGCGCGCAGGCGATGCTGAACGACCATCTATACGAGCGCTTCGGCCGCCCCGACTTCATTGTCGCCGAGCACGACACGCCCGACGTGCCCGCCGGCTCCGTCGCCGTCAAGGACGGTCCGCTCCTTGCCAGCGCCACCTCCATCAACGTTGTCATCCGCGGCATCGGCGCCCACGGCTCGGAGCCGGAGGCCGGCAAGGATCCCATCGTGCTGGCCGCGGAGTTCGTGCTTGTCGCACAGACGATCGTCAGCCGCCAGATCGATCCGCAGGAGCCGGCGGTGCTTTCAGTGGGAACCATCCACGGCGGCACAAAAAACAACATCATCCCCGACGAAGTTGACCTTGGCCTCACCCTGCGCACCTTTTCGAGCGAAGAGCGCGATGCCATCCTCGCCGACATTCGCCGCACCGCCAACGGGCTGGCCGCGGCTTACGACATCCCCGCAGACCGCATGCCCTCGGTCACTGTTTACGAAAGCGCGCCGGTCACCATCAACAATCCTGCGCTCGCCGACCGCGTGCGCGCCGCGGCCATCGCCGCCCTGGGGAAAGATCGCGTTCTCACCCCGGAACTGCCCCACATGGGGAGCGAGGATGTTGGCCTCTTTTCGTTGAACGGACAGATTCCCGCCGTCATGTACTGGCTGGGCGCGGCCGACCCCGGCAAGCTTGCCGAGAGCGAAAGAACCGGCGTCCCGCTGCCCAGTCTGCATTCCGCGCTGTTTGCGCCCGACTATGCGCCCGCCATCCCTACCGGCGTGACGGCCATGACCGCGATAGCGCTGGATGTGTTGAAGTGAGGAGCGCCGGGAAAGCGCGCAACAACGGCGCCGCGCTCAATAAATCAGCTTGAGCGAGAACTGAATCTGGCGCGAGGTTCCGGCGGTCTTGCTGATCTCGCCAAAGCCTGAGCCGTTGAGGATATTGGCGGGCAATCCCATGTTCACAACGTTGAACAGGTTGAAGAATTCGCCGCGAAACTGCAGGTCAACGCGCTCGGCGCCGCTCGGGCGCTTCCCGAAGGGCGTGTCCTTGATGAGCGCAAAATCGAAATCGTAATAAGCAGGGCCGCGAAAGGTATTGCGTCCCAGCGTGCCGAAGCGGCCCTGGTTCGGTCCCGTCCCGCCGGCCACGTGAATGGGAATGGAGAAAAATGCGGACGCATTGTTGGCGCCCTGGCCGAAGTAATCTTCGCGCACCTTGCGCGCCGTGGAGAGACGAGGCACGGCGATCTGGTCGGGACGGTCGACGCCGCCGGCACCCGCGCCGGTTTGCTGAATGCCGGAGAAGACGGTGAACGGCGATCCCGATGCGATGCTCGAGATGCTCAGCAGCTCCCACCCGCCGGTCACTTTTCTTCCCACAGGCCGCAGCAGGCCCACGCTGTCGAGGCGCAGATCCTGCGCCGCGCTCAATCCGAAGGCATTGGTCACATCGAACGCGGACGGGCCTTTTTCAGGATGGGTATCGTAGGGATTCTGCGGGAATCCCTGCGCGACCGCGCCGGTGGATCCGGTGCCGCCGATTACCTCGCTGGTATCGTCGAGGGACTTGCTCCACGTGTAGCTGGCCTGCACGCCCGGACCTCCGCGGCCCACCGTGCCCGCCAGCGAGGTCTGCAGCGCATGATAGGTGGAGTGCGCCGTGGCGGTTATTTCATTTTCCGAGCCGAATCCTCCCGTCACGTTGCCGGAGCCATCAAATGTTGTGAGCGGCGCATAAGCCGCGGTTGCGCCCGAATAGGCGTTGGGAAAGCTGACCCGCGGCAACCGCTCGCTGGCCGTGCCCACGTAGCTCGCGTCCGCCGTCAGGTTGCCGAACTTCCGCTCCAGGCCTGCCGTCCATGTGAAGAGCGTGGCGTTGCCAAACCCGCGATCGACGCCGGACAGGGTCAGGTCGCTGACTACGTGGCCGGCGGTCAGCGCGGCTACGCTCTGTTCGTAGCGGTTTACATCCATCACGGTGTTGGGGGCTACGGTATTGGTCTTCCCGTTCGGAAAAATGTTTACGCCCGCCGGCGTTTCGGTCTCAGGCAACTGCGACGGCGCAATTTGAAATCCGTAGCCGATGGGCGCATTGGCGGCCGAAAGCAGACGCGGCATCACGGCAAACGGCGCCGATCCGGTGAGAAAATTGTCCTGCCAGATATTGGGAGGGATCACGGTAACCGCTCCGCCGGCATGCGCCTCCAGCTTGCCGCTCAACTGCCACGCGGCCTGCACGCGCGGTCCCCATCCCTTCCATTCCGTGCGGTAGCGCGGCTGCGGGTTCACCACGTACTCCTGGCTTCCGTTGGCCCACAAAAATCCGGCGGTGCGGCGGGCCCGCTCGCTGATCGGCGAGTAAAACTCCCAGCGCACTCCCAGGTTCAACAGGAAATGAGCGGTCACTTTCCACGCGTCTTCAAAATACGCGTTCACGTTGTTGCGATTGATGGCGGCCGGACCGATGTGCGCGCCGTTCGAGAAGTACGGAGGGGCGATCGATATGGCGTAAGCAAACGGGCTGCCGGCGAGAAAGCTTGAAAGCGTGTCGGGCAGCGGATCGCCGGGGTTGATGTTGTGCGTCCCGCTCGCGGAAGGGATGGCTTCGTTGGCATAGGCAGTTCCTCCGCCGAAATCGTATTCGCCATTCGGGCTCACGCCGAAATAGGTGCTGTCGCGATTCAGGCGCACCTCCGCGCCGAACTTGAACGCGTGCCGGGCACCGGTGAGGGAGACGTTTTCGCGCGCCTGAAACAGGTTTCCGTAGGCCTGCATCACCGTCCCGGCCGCATCGTCGAAAGCCTCATATAATCCGTCGTCGAATTTCACCGCGGGGTCAGTGCGGTTGATGGTGGGAAATCCAGGCGTGGCGCGCTCGATGCTCAACGACGACTCGAACGCCAGCCGTGGCGACGCCGCATGGGTGTAGGTTCCTACCACGTTCCGCTGGCGGTCGATGTATTCGACGCCGAACGAAGGATCGATCGCGGTCTGGTCAGGATTGGTGGTGGGCCCGGTGAGATTGTCCATGACGAAGCGGGCGAAGAACTGGTCGGAGGATGAGAATTTGTGATCGATGCGCAGCGAGAACTGGTTGGCATTGGTGACCACCTTGGACGCCGTCGCGTAGGTGTGCGCGCCGAACGAGCCGGCCGTATCGTTGGGCAGCGGGTAGCGCGCAAGCACCGCCGCAATGCCCGCGTTTACCGGCACGGTGAGCGTATCCGTCGACCCGTCGGGATAAGTCACCGCATCCACGCCGCTGCGCTCCAGCGCGGTGGGCACGGGCATCACCTGGGTGGTGCCCAGCACCTGGCGGAAACCCTGATACTGGGTAAAGTAGAAGGTGCGCCCGCGGCCGTCGTAGCCATGCGGCAGCAGCACCGGCCCGCCATTGGTGAAGCCGAACTCGTTGCGGCGGAAGGGCGGAATCCTGCCCGGATAGGCCGGCGTTGCGTAGTCAAAATAGTTGCGCGCGTCGAACGCGGAGTTGCGCACGAACTCGAAGAACGATCCGTGGAATCCGCCGGCGCCCGATCGCGTGACGATGTTGGTAAACCCGGCTGCGCCGCGACCGATCTCGGCCGGCATCCATCCCGAGCTGGATTGGATCTCTTCGACGGCATCGACGTTAAAGTTGGAAAACGTGGCTCCGCCCATCTCCGGATCGCTGATGTCCGCGCCGTCCATGGCGAAGACCGCCTCGGCGCCGCGCTGGCCGTTGATGGCAAACTGGGCGGTGAAGTTGGTGGCGCCGTTGGTATCGGTCATGGTTCCGGCGGCCAGCAGAAGCAAGGTGCTGAAGTCGCGCTTGTTCAGCGGCAGCTCGCTGACCGCGGCGCTCGAAAGCTCCTCGCCGCCGGTGGCCAACTGGCCTTCAAGCACGTTCACGGTCAGCTCGCCGCGGCCGGAAAGGGTGAGCGCGGCGGGCGGTGCGTCCGGCTTGAGCTCGACCGGCTGGGCTGCGACCAGCTTGCGCCCGTTCCATTGAACCGTAAGACGGTATTCGCCGGCCGCCAGCGGCGTCAGCCGGAAAACTCCATCCGTGCCGCTTACCGCTTCAGCCCACGCGCCCCTCGCGGAGAGGCGCACCCTGGCTGCGGCAATCGGCGCGCCGCCGGGGTCGCGCACCACGCCACGCCAGGCGATTTGCGCCGCAGGCTGCGCACACAGCGCGGGCACGGCCGCCAGCGCAGCCGCCAGCAGCGGGGCGTGCAGATGCCTCCACCTGCGTCCTCCGGTTGTGCTCAAAAATCCGCGCCACCACTTGTCGATCGATTGAATGAACAAAGAAATAAGGCCTTCGAGGGAGATACGCGCGCCGCTGAATCAAGCCGGTGTCCGGAATCAGGAAGAATTCGCCGCGTTGCTCTGGATTATACCTTCGACGCAAACCCGGCAGCAGTGGCGGCCTTCCGCACCGAACCGCGAGGCGCAGCTTCTACACTGGATCCAGCCCATGTCAGGAGCCGTGCCGCAACCCGATACCATCGCAGCCGTCTCCACGCCGCCGGGACGCGGCGGCATCGGCATCGTGCGCCTCAGCGGGCCGCAAGCCGCTTCGATCGCCGCCGATCTGGTACGCCTGCGCCGGCCACTCGAACACGCCCACGCCCGGCTTGCCGATATCGTGGACGAGTCAGTGGAAGCGGCGCGCATCGACGAGGCGCTGGTAACATTTTTCGCCGCGCCCAACTCTTACACCGCGGAAGACGTCGTCGAAATCGCCGCGCACGGCTCGCCCGTGGTGCTCGAATGGCTTCTGCGCCGCGCTCTGGCGCTGGGCGCGCGCCTGGCCGAGCCCGGCGAATTCACCCAGCGCGCTTTTCTCTCCGGGCGCCTCGATCTCACCCAGGCCGAAGCCGTGCGCGACCTCATCGACGCGCAGACGCTCACGCAGGCGCGCCAGGCGGCCAGCCAGATGGGCGGCGCGCTCAGCCGCCGCGTGGCTCCCCTGAAGCAGTTGCTGGTCGAGCTCATCGCTCTGCTCGAAGCCGGCATCGACTTCGCCGAAGATGACATCGATGTGACTTCGCAGGCTGAAATCGCACGCCGCATCGATGAACTCAGACCGCCGCTCGCGGCCCTTGAAGCTTCCTTTGCGCGCGGCCGCGTGATCCACGACGGACTTACGCTGGCCATCGTGGGACGGCCCAACGCCGGCAAGAGCTCGCTCTTCAATCAGCTCGTGGAGCGCGACCGCGCCATTGTGACCGCGACCCCAGGCACCACGCGCGACCTGGTGACCGAGCGCATTTCGCTGGCCGGCATCCCGCTGGAACTGGTGGACACCGCCGGCCTGCGCGATGGCCCGCGCGGGCATCTGGAGGAGGCCGAGCAGATCGGCATTCGCCGCAGCCGCGAAGCGCTCGCCGACGCCGCGCTGGTGCTCGTCGTTCTTGACGCCACCCAGCCGCTCAACGACGAAGAGCGCAATCTGATCGCGGCCGTCGAAGGCCGTCCCGCGCTCATCGCGATCAATAAGATCGATCTCGGCGCGGCTCACTCGCACGTCGCTGAGTTCGCGCACATCTCCGCGCTCCAAACCTCAGCCCTCACCGGCGAAGGCATCCCCGCGCTGCGCGACCGAATTCTCGCGCTCGCCACCGGCGGCGCCGCAGCCGAACCGGGAATGCTGACCAATCTGCGCCAGCATCAGGCCGTTTCCGCTACCCTGGATGCGCTGGCTGACGCCGCTCACGCCAACTCCACATCCATCCCGCACGAGATGATTCTTCTCGATCTCTACCGCGCGCTCACGGCCCTCGATTCGCTCACCGGCCAGACCACCTCCGACGACATCCTCAACCTCATCTTCTCCACGTTCTGCATTGGAAAATAAAGTCAGGTTTCAGGGTGTCTCATAGAATATCGAATCATCGCATTGTTTCCTTTATTTTCAGAACATATTGAGCCATTGTGTCTCTCAGAGTCCCAGGACAGCGCAGCGAGAATGGGGCTCCAGTGGGACTCCACAATACGGGGGCCTTCAAAATTCCGCCTGGAGTCCCAGGAGAGGGGCAAGAATGGCGCTCGCAGACGCTCAAATCAAGGGCCTGAAAGCCAAGGCAGCAACGCGGTACAGCAAGGCCGATGGGAACGGTCTATTGCTGGACATTACGCCGGGCGGGGTCCGCTCATGGGTGTACCGCTAACGGCTCAATGGCAGGCGCGAAAAGCTGGTGTTGGGGCGGTATCCCGATCTGTCCCTCAAGGCAGCGCGGGCGAAGCGTGACGAGCTGGCGGCACAAGTGGCGCGGGGCGAGTCACCCGCCCAGGAGAGAAAGCCGGCGCGGGCAGGGATGCCAACCAACCCAACTGTGCGCGATTTCGGGGAGCAGTATTACAGCGAGATCGTGATGGAACGGTGGAAAGACCCAAAGCACATCCGGCGGTATCTCGACAATGAGATATTCCCGACACTCGGGGAAAAGCCGCTCAAGGTTGTGAACGCCTTGGACGTGCAAGGGCTGGTGTACCGCAAGCGGGACAACGGGCAGGTGGCCGCAGCCATGCAGCTTCGCAACCTGCTCAAACAGGGGTTCGACTACGCGATAGAGACACGGCTGGTGACGGTCAATCCCGCCGCGATGGTGGCGGCGCGGTTCATCGGCAAGGCCCGCAAGCGATCCCGCGTGCTCACGCCGAACGAAATCCGGCTTTACCTCCGCACCATCTATCAGTCGAACATGCGGCGGCAATTCAAGCTGGCCCTGCACATCATCCTGCTGACGCTCTCCCGCAAGTCGGAGTTGCTGCTGGCACGGTGGAAGGATATTGACCTGGACAAAGGCGAGTGGCTGATTCCAGCCGAGAACGCCAAAGGCGGCAAGCCGCACCTCGTCTACCTGTCAACGCACGTGGCCGAAATGTTCCGTGAGTTGAAGGCGCTCGCTGGCGAGTCAGAACTGGTGTTACCGGGCCGGGGGAGTCGCACGCAGCCCTTTGCCAAGAACGCACTGAATAAGGCCCTGGAAGGGTTGACGTTCGACATGGACCCGCTCACCATCCACGATCTGCGGCGGACGGGCGCAACGTTGCTCACGGAAAAGGGCTTTAACAAGGACGTGATCGAAAAGGCGCTGAGTCACGAGCGTGAGGGCATCCGCGCGGTCTACATTCCGGCTGAGTATGCGGAGCAGCGGAAACAGATGCTCCAGTGGAGGGCCGATTACGTTGACTCACTTGTGACCGAATCCAAGGTGATCGTTGGCAACTTTGGGGGCGGCGCGGCCTAGTGGAGCAGGTCAGAGAAATTGGGTTGAGCCAAAGTGTTCGAGAAGGTTGAACGCAAGGATGAATCAAACCCTCGCAAATTGCTTCCCAGATCCTGGCCCGAGCACCCCGCCGGCTCCCGTCCTGCCAACAGGTAGCGTGCCATCTATGGCCGGCACGGTGTTGCTTCAATTTCGCTCCGGCCGTCGCCCTTGACATAAAAGCACCGGCACAGCGCAAAGGTGCCAGCCGGTGGAGGCTGGCACGTGCATTTCCGGCCGGGATCGCCAGACCGCCCTATTACGCTGAGGCGAAACAGCGTCCCAAGTCAATGACTCTCAGACCGCGCCGCGTTGTGAAATCTGCAACGCATGCTCGTTCGCCCGTGTAGGGGCGAACCTCAGAAATAGCCGTCACCGGACTCGATCCGAGATAAAGATAGAGAATGCCCGCTGGATTAGCTCGCCCGTGCGAGGCAATCCGCTTTGGCGGGGTGCCCATCTCCCGTGGTAGGAAAGGTGTATCGCCTCCACCTTTTGCCCGAATCGTATCTGGTCGGACTCGTCGACGTGAAACTAATGTCGCCAGCCTATCCCACCTTCCTCCTGGGTAAGGTTTATCCGCACGGCCTGTAGTATTACTTCCCTTTGGTGATTCTCATCAAGACGACGCTCGGGCTGCTTCTGCTCATTGTTCTGGCCACATTCGCCACCATCACAAACAAGCTAACCAGACACCGCGAGTTGTTTTATTCTCTTGCTCCGCCCATCTTTTATCTTGCTGTGGCGATGATGTCCGGAATGAATATTGGTGCGCGGCACCTGCTGCCTATGTACGCCTTTGTTATCATCTTCGCCGCTGCCGCAGCGGCGACGCTCGCCGGTATGAATCGCCGCTGGGCGATCCTCTGTTCTGTCCTTATCGTGGCCCACGTCGTCTCCAGCCTTCTCGTATTTCCTAATGAGATTGCTTATGCCAATGAAGCTTCGGGAGGGCCCGGGAATGTACACAATCTGCTGAGTGACGCAAGCGTGGATTGGGCGCAACAGCTCCTGCAAGTCAAGCAGTGGCAGGATCGTCACCCTGATCAGGAGTGCTGGTTCGCATACTTCGCACGGCCCGTGATTGATCCGGGCGTCTACGGTATTCGCTGTCACGCACTCCCCACCTTCGACACACAGTGGGGCGGCGTGGGACTCGTTCCTCCCTCTGTTACCGGATCCGTTCTGATCAGCGCCGGAGACCTGAGTGGGTGCGAATGGCCCAGCGGTCAACTCAATCCCTACAGGTCGTTTCAGTCGGGGCATCCCGATCTGACGATCGAGGACTCTGTATTTGTCTACCAGGGAACCCTCGCCATCCCTGAGATCTCCGCTCTCGCAAGTGCGCAGCAGAGTCAAGCGCTACTCGCGAAGGGGCAATCAGGACCAGCGCTCGCCGTGGCACGTGAAGCTGTCGTCACCTCACCCGACAACCTCATTACCCAGACAGCGCTGGGTGACGCAGCCGCAGCAGCAGGTGACAAACAGATGGCCGAGACGGCATGGCAAAAAGCCATCCAGATCGCTCTACATCTGGAGCCCGGTGCACAATCAAGCTACATCCCGGATCTCGAATCCAAAATCAAGCGTCTATCTGCCGGCAATGGATGATCGCGAATGGGATCCCACTTCTCGAGGAGAAAAACTTTCACTCAGCGGCCACGTCCAGCGTTCATCGGTCCAGGAGTGGGGAGAGTATGGGCTAACACCGTTTGCAGTGCGTAGAACGCAGGTTTCGGGTCGTAGTTGGTATCGAAAGGAAGCGGTACACAGTACCCTGCTTTCCAGCAGAACGCGTACTTATCTGTAATACCCCATGTGAAGAAACCCGTGCATGAACGGGTTGAGAGGCACGCCTGCAACAATCTCGCATACTCTTTGGCCTGAGTGGTAAGATCTGACGGATTATTCGCCGTGGTGTGATTAGAAGTGGGCAATCCAATTTCCACCTGACTGAAATATACGTCCAGTCCGAGAGCTCCCAGGCGGTTGATATTCGCCACGATGTCAGGAGTGCGGGGAAGGTCACCCAAGGCTTCTCCCTCCCACTGGCCTTCAAGGCCGACGCAGTCGATAAGCCCCTCTGACTTCAGGTACGAGACCAGATGGTAAACCGCGTCCGAGGTGGACCCCGAGCCCTCACCGCCAAAGTCGTCATAGCAAAGCTGAACGGTGGGATCTGCTTTTCGAGCGTACCGGTACGCGAGAGCGACGTATGCGGGAAAACCACTGGCGTCCTTGCCGAGACCCTGGCAGAGCACACCGCACAGATGGGTAGCTTCGCTGACGATGGTCCAACGATTCACAACACCGGGAAATTTGCTGTGATCGTGTTGCATGATCGTCTCGATGTAATTCTCAAGGATGCTTTTGAGCTGGGTTGCTGAATAATGTCCTTGCATAAGCCATTGAGGATTACCTGTTCCATAGTCGGTGGCTAACCCATCCCAGATGGGCGCACTGGCTGTAACATGCAAGCCATGATCTTGAGCAAAGGACGCAACGGTATCAGCTGAAGAGAAGGAATATTGACCTTGGGAAGGCTCCAGGGCATACATCTTCATCGAATTCCCCGGTTCTAAGGCGCCATATTGGGCACTTGCTATGGCGGCATACTTAGGATCTTTCAGCTGCTCAGGATCACTAGCCCCTGCGCCCATCGTGAGGCCCAGTTTTCCTGCCAGGTTCTGCAGAGTGGGCTTCGTTTGGGCGCACGAGATGGAAGCTCCGGCAAGTAACACAGCAGAGAAGATGCTAATGAGGTACTTCCGGAGCCCGATCATGCGTTGAATTCGGTGATCTCGGATTCCCAATTCACCCCCCCAATTCGGGGCAAGTATACATCGTTCTCCTCGCGATGGTACCAATCGAGAAAGATCCTGTAAGCCAGGCACCATGGCAGTCGCGATCTCGGGTGGGTAGCGCGAAACTCTCTACCGTAAAACGCGATGTCGAAGTAGCTCCTCTCCAGGATTACTCCCTGAATGCCGGCATTGCGACTGGAATCTTGTGCTCTGCCATCGGGATGGGGTCCGAGGAGTCTACCGGAGCCTGCGGCGTTTTTCAGGACTGATCCAGATGCTATTCCATAAAGCACGCTGGATGAGTGCATTGGCCTGAATCTGCCAGTTGACAGAATGAACTAGGCCGCAGGCACCGAGCGTCGCCATGCGCGGCAGCAACGAGGGAGCGCTCTCAGACGCTCATTGTGCAAGCCCTTTCTTGGCTAACTCCAGCGATTGACTGCTTGCTACTACGCGGTCTCTATGACAAGATTCCCATATCCTCCGGAGGCCAAGCTCTTTGCGCCGTGCCTGTTTCGTTATTGGATTGGCACTGATCCCGCTCGCCGCCGCGCCGCCCGCTCGCGCCCAGGCGATCGTGACGCACGGCGCCGGTGAACCGGCGCGTCTCGACGGTCCCTGGCTTCTCTACGAAGGCGATCCTCCTGGCGGCCAAATCGCTTCCGCCGATCCTCGCCCTGGCCGAACTTACCGGCTCGGCACCGGACGCACTCCAACCCAGGGCCCCAATATCATCTGGCTCCGCGCCACCGTGTCGTCGGACGAACCGCTTTCCAATCCTGCTTTGCTCGTCAATCCCCATGCTGAGGATTGCCAGGTATTCGTGAACGGCCAGAAAGCCGTCGACTGCAGCAACTGGCCCCGCACAACAGACGACGCGCGGCGCTGGTTGCTGGTCCATGTTCCAACCGGCCCCGCCCAGATCGCGATTCGCATTGCCGGGTCCATGGGTTCGCCGGCAACAATCCCCCAACACGGCGACGTGCTCTTCGGCCGAGCGCCTGTACTCGAAGAAATACGCACAGCCTCAGACGCAACCCGCTTTTATCGGGTGTTGCCGCAAACATTGCTCTGTGCAGGTGAGCTCCTCGGCGGGGCGATCCTGCTGCTGGCATTCCGCAACGACCCGCGCGGGCGAGCGTACCTGTGGTTCGCCGCTTTTCTTTTTCTCGATGGGACGATGTCGTTGGAGTCGGTCTTCAATTATGTGTACCCGTTGCTTCCGTTCCCTACCGGCGAGCTTACGGACGCCCTTGGCATGATCGGCCGCTATGCGCCGCTGGTGGGCTTCATCGCGGCCTTCACCGGGGTTCGTCTCAACCGCTGGATGCGCGGTTATCAGATACTGCTCTTGGCCATTCCGGTGCTGTATGGCCTCCCTTTCTTAAGTGAGAATTTCGCATGGCTGCCTCGATTGTCCGACCAGGCATTCGGGGTGACGCTGCTCGTCGTTCAAGTGCCCTTTATCGTGGGCTCGCTGGGCTTTCTTGCATGGAAATGGAGACGCGGAAACAGCGAGGCCGGTCTGCTGCTGCCTTCATTTCTTCTGGCAAGCGCCATCGAGGTGCTCGGAATCGCCGTACCCTGGTTCAGGGAATTCCGTGTCGGACGCTTTGGTTTTAGTTTCGACGACTTGTCGATGTTCTTCTTCCTGGTCTCCATCGCCCCGGTCCTGCTTTTCCGCCATCGGCGTATCGTTCTTGAACACGAACGGGCTACCGCCGAGCTCGATGCTGCGCGCGAGATCCAGCAGCGCCTGGTCCCAAAATCGATCCCCGCGCTCTCCGGCTGCCACATTGAGGCCGCCTATCTGCCCGCGCAGGAAGTTGGCGGGGACTTCTACCAGATACTTCCGCGACCCGACGGCAGTGTTGTTGTTGCGGTGGGCGATGTGAGCGGCAAGGGCTTGAAAGCCGCCATGACCGGAGTCCTGGCCATCGGCGCTCTGCGCACCCTCGCATTTGAAGGCCTGGACCCAGCTGCGATCCTGATGCGCCTCAACGCCGAACTGGTGCGCGCCGGAAATGAAGGCTTTGTCACCTGTTTTTGCGGGGTACTCGACCCCTGCGGCACCTTGCGCTTTGCCAATGCCGGGCACATCGCCCCGTTCTGCAACGGTCGTGAGATCCAGGGAACCGGTACGCTGCCGCTCGGCATCGATCCAAACACAGCCTACGAAGAAAACACACTTGCGCTGGACCCCGGCGATCGCCTCACGTTGCTCTCCGACGG
Organism: uncultured Acidobacteriaceae bacterium; assembly: GCA_963770555.1. Classification (GTDB taxonomy): domain Bacteria; phylum Acidobacteriota; class Terriglobia; order Terriglobales; family Acidobacteriaceae; genus Telmatobacter. The sequence goes on along the minus strand of CAVYQC010000003.1, from coordinate 630,779 downwards.
CGTTGTTGAGGCCCAAAGCGCCAGCGGCGAGCTCTTCGGTTTCGAGCGTACTTGTCAAATCAGCTCTCAGACGGCTCAGAGCATCGCCGAACAGGCGCAGCGCTTCGGCCAAACCGACGACATAACCGTCCTCACTCTCAGCCGTCTCGCTCTCGCTTGACGTTCGCTCGTTGGTGTCTCCGCTATGGCGTCAGGATTCCGCCGGGTGGTCCCCAGCCGGCAGTTTTCACGGGCTCGACTCTCTTGCGGGTCAAAGACCTTTGATCCTCTTTCTAGGGCGGTTCTCCAGTTAATAAGTGGCATTTCCAATGCTGTGCGAGGTGGCTTTTTCTTGAGGAAAAAGCCACTTAGCGGCTGGGGCTTCGCCTTACAGCGACTGGAGAACCGCTGTAACCGGAGGTATCGGTTGAGAAGGGCACGGGAATCGGCTCGCATCTCGGACACCGCAAGCCCATCACACCGGTGAATGGAGTTTGTCCGCCGGGCTGAGCGGCCTCGGCTGGCCGTTCTTGAGAGATGCCTAGCTGGAGGCTGCGATGCGCTGGTGACAATTCGCCAATGCGCGAACTGACGATAGATAGGTAATCTGAAGTCGACTACTGTTTGCGAATCTGTCTGTCCCCACCGTGCCAAAGTCATGGGCAACGCAGAGTTGAAGGCGGTAGCGCATCATCCAACGCGATGGAGCCAGTGTACGCAGTGCAGGAACGAAGCACTCAGCAGGACAAACCAATGAGCGAAAGCGTGAACGAGCCACAGAACCCATGAGGGTGTCAGGCCCCATAAGAACGCGACCAACTTTGCAACAAGTGTGAACACAGCCGCGGCGATTACCAGCATGATCCAAACGAGCGCGGGGAGAAGAACCACCACGTCGAAGATAGAGAACAGCCACGTAAGGACAAACCGGTCGAAGAATTCAAAGAGCTTGCCGTGAGGCCCGCGCCCCTGAGGCTCGAAACGGTAATACCGCGTACCGTCAGCACATTCAGGGATTGAGTCGCCGTCGCGTCGCTCCAGTTCTCCGCGTAAGACGTTTTTAGGCTTGTAGTTGAAAGCGGGAGTGTCCATACGCTTCGCAACACTCTCGTGCACGAGGGACTTGGCGGGCAGTTGCCGGCGGCGAAGGCCGAGCGGGACGCGGCGCTGCTCCTTGGCGTTGTCCTTGTCGAAGTAGATGTGCGGAATGAGTTCCGGTAGCCACCACTGCCAGGTGAGCGATTTGTGCAACTCCCAGGAGGTCGGCGGGATGTAAAACAGTTCGGGATCGACGATCGGGTTGGGCATCTTGCCAAGCACGAGATCGCGGCGGGATGGGTTCAGTTGGATGCCGGGCTTGTCTGGATACTTTCCGTCTTCGCCTGGAAGAAGACCGATCTCACTTAGCATCCATCGGAGGGTAATGTCGGATAGTCCTGCCTGTGGCTGAGGATAGCTGCCGCCCAGGTCGGAGTGTACCCCCGCAAACCAAACCTGCACTAGGTCCTGTCCTTTGACGGGGTCGCCCCACAGGTTGTCCTGAAAGAAGCAGCGGTGCTCATCGATGCTGATGGCGTGCCGGCCACGCAGGATGGTATCGTTTTGGGCCAGGTTGAATAGACGAAGCGGCGTGGAAATCCAGCCGACCGAAGAGACAGTGTCCCACACACCTAAGAAATGAATCTTGAAGTTCTTGTGCGAAAAGGTTCTCTTGAAAGCTGTATCCGGTTCGACGTGCTTCTTGTGGCGGTCGTCATGCTGAGCCACGTACATGCGCCACGCGTAAGGGATGTGGCCTTCGTTGCCCCTACAGAGCAAGCCGTAGCCATGCAGAAAGCCGGCAAGGGCGCGAGCCGTATAAGACCCACGCGAGAAGCCAAAGATGTAGACCTCATCTTCGTTCCCGCAGCCGCCATTGTCGTTGTAAACCTCCACCAGGTAGCGATAGGCATCGATGACGTTGTCGCGGAAGCCGGCGCCGAATGCGAGGCCTTTGATCTTCGACCACTCGCGCGACCACCAGTGCGTTGCGAAGGGCGCGCCCATGGTTCCCACACCTGGGTGGTAGTAGCCCACCTGATCGTTGTCAATTTGGAGCGCAGTGTAGAGTTTCACCACATTGGAGTTCTGACCGGCGTTCTTGTTGGCAGGGTCAGGATTGGGCGCGCCGAATTCGTTCCCGGTACCGTCGCAACAGAGGACAATCTTCTTCTTGCGTGGATGGGCGACCAGTGGAACGTGGGATGCTGCAGCCATCGCTTGCTCCGCAGAAATGCTTGGGCCTAAATTCGGGGAGTTGCGCTATCCTAGCAAGCCCGCTACGAGAGTCAAGTAAAATCTTTGAGATCGCACGGTTTCAGCGCCCCGCCAGTTTCGGCGATCGGCCTCTTTGACCGCTGCCTTTGTTCGGGAGAGGTCACGTTGAGAAAATCAATTGCCACAAGGCGGCTTTATAGTGAGTGAAATGTTGCGCCCGCTTGAGGTGGAATTCGAGAGTTAGCAATCCAAGCTTCCTACGGTCCAGGCGCCTGTGACAATTTCCCCTGTCTCGAATCGCCACAGCGCTTCATAGGCTCACGGGCACTATCGGGGAACTTCAAGAAGACAGCAGGTCCCTTCCTATCAGCAGTGTCATTGTGGGGTATACATCACCATCCTGTCGATTCGGTGACTGCGTCTGTTACTTGATGAGTAACTGACGGATGGGCGACCAACCGCCCCGAATGTTGCGCCATCGGTTCGGCTGACCCTACCGACTCAAGCAAAGTCGCGGTAAACAATCTCCGGCGAAAGACAGTTAACCGCCCAAGCGCCTCGGGAGGGGAGGGTTCAGCAAGCGGATCAAAAATCAACGTCGGGTTTGTGGAGGGCTCTACTGAATCTCATAATGCCGGAACATCAGTGTCCTCGAGGGGAAGATCGGATTAGCCTGTGGCCAGATATCTCCGCATCCAGTCGATGACCAGGCTGCGCATTTCGGGGGTTTCCTCGTGGGCGCAATCGAAGAGCTCGATGCGGCAATCCTCTTGGCGGCCGTGTTGCCGATAAAGCGGCAATAGATTTTCGCGAATTTTCTCGACCCCGGCGGGCGGCGTGAGGGGATCCTTACGACCGTTGACGCTGAGATGAGGCCGCGGGACGGTCAACTCGTTGATCGCGGTGGTGTCGAATTCCTTCAGCAACGATGGAACGTAATAGAAAATACTGTGACCGCTGAGGCCTTGTGCAGCGATGAGCGAATCGAAATCGGTAAGGCAACAAAGGTCAATGGCTAATCGGACACGAGGATCGAGCGCGGCGAGCCACCATGTCTTGGTGGATCCCATTGACATACCGGTCGCACCGAGCCTTTGCGGGTCCACTTCTGGGCGGCTTGCGAGGTAAGAGAGGGCCCGGAATTCGTCGAACATCATCATGCCCCAGAGCACCTGGCCGCGCCAGAGCATGAGCTTGAAGGCGTCTTCCTCTCCGCGGTGTCCGTCGGTGTCGTGCCGGCGCTCACCAAAACACCAACTGTCGATGGCCAGCGTGACCATTCCCATTTCAGCGAGGACGGGAGCATAGGCGGGTTGAACGCTGGTTCCTGCGAGCAGTTGTTCCTTGCCCAGACCGTACATTCCTGCGTGCCAGTGAATGAAGAGAAGGCCGGGCGCTAGGCGCTGCAGCCCCTTGGGAATCAACAGGAGAGCGGGAACCGGTTCGATCCCATTCAGGTCGAGAACAAGCCGTTCGAGAGTGTAACGGTCGTGTTCTTCCGTGCGGACCAGTTTGGGCGACGCAGGTTCATGCTGCCAGGGCAGATCGCCAAGGAGGCCCCAGAGATCGGCGCGCCGGCGCTGCTGGTATGTGGAGAATGCGGCTTCCGTTTCGGCGACCAGATTGCCGGCAGCGGAATTCAGGCCGAAGGAGATGCCGCCGGTCAAGAGCGCGGATCGAGATACGAATTGGCGGCGGGTGGTTTTTCGTCCGGAGATTATCATGGCAGTCCATTCTATACAACGTGCTCGGCGAAACCCTGCGTGCGGGTCGAATTTCAGGGTGAATCGCAAGCATGGACTGGCGGGCAATACACACAGCGACTCAGGCTTCTCGCCTGCTGCTGAGCGGCGCCAGCCACTTCGAGGTCGGAGGGCCGGAGGGCGAAAACAGCCTTTCCGGTAAGAAGCTCGTCGCAGACGACTAGTACCATGTCCATCAGGTTTCGTGCTATCCCAGGTCCCAAAAACGGGACCTGGGGCACCCAGATTCATTCGGTCCGTTACGAAATCACGAAGACACGGTACTAGCGGCCGCAAGTTCCGATTGGCGGCGGCGCTCTAGGCGGCAAGGACTTTTTGAGCGCCTTGAGCTATGGGTGGGCAAGCCCACTTCAGCCTGTTCCAACACATCCACCATCTGCTCAACAAAAAGCGCTTCTTCATCGGCGCAATCCTCCGTCCATACGGTCGCACTGTGCGGAGAACTGTGAAGAGCCAATTTCGACTGTGATTCGCAGCACAGACTGGGTAGGCCAGACGCGCCAAGGTTAACCTAGCCAAGAATTCGCCGGATTGCCGAGGCTGTTCTCAGTCATCGGCTAAGTTCTTTTCAAGGTAGGAACCAATGCAATCGAGCAGGGGCAGCGTTCGTCTCACGCGGCGGCAATTTGTGGCGGCGGGAGCCATGGGCGGCGCGGCCCTCGCTGTCGGCTGTTCTGCTCGCGGCCACGGAGGCTGGGATTTCCTCAGCGACGCCCAGGCCTCGACGTTGGCCGCGCTGTGCGATCGGATTCTCCCCGCGGATGACTTTCCCAGCGCCTCGCAAGCCGGAGTCGTCACCTACATCGACCGCCAACTCGCCCGGACGTACAGGCACCATCGAAATGCTTACCGCGATGGGCTGGAGCAGGCAGATGCGATGAGCAACGAGCGCTTTGGCCGAAATCTGGCAGCGTTGCCCGCTCAGCAACAGGACGAGATTGCGGGCGCAATCGAACAGCAGAATCGCAAGTTCTTTGATCTGGTGCGCAGCCACAATCTCGAGGGCTATTACGGCTCGCCGCGGCACGGCGGCAATCGCTATGCAGTGAGTTGGCGGATGCTCGGTCTGGCTCAGCCGCCCATTCTCGGGCGTTCACAGTACGACCTGAGAAAGGGCCATGCTTCATGAAACGCGTGAATGCGGTTGTTGTGGGTGCCGGCGCGGCCGGAGGCATTGTGGCCAAAGAACTGTCGGCTGCAGGCCTGAGCGTTGTTCTCATGGAGCGGGGCAAGTGGTACACGTCGAATGATTGCCGCAAAGACGACCTTCGGAATCAGCGCACCACGGTGCTGGGCAACGCATTCGGACCCGAGGATGAGGGCAATCCGCGCGTTCTGGTCGATGCCGAAGGCGTGCCGAGCATCATGCTGCCCAGCGAAGGTGGCTACCAGAACAATGCCGCCTGTGTGGGTGGCGGGACACTGAGCTATGGAGCCATGGCCTGGCGCTATCTGCCTCAGGACTTCCGCATGCGCTCAATCTACGGAGCGCCTGCAGGAAGTTCGCTCGAAGACTGGCCCATCTCCTACGACGATCTGGAGCCGTACTACGAGAAGGCCGAACACGAAATCGGCATCTCCGGAGATGATTCGGGCACTCCCTTTCATGGTCCGCGCCGGCGTCCTCTGCCCATGCCGCCGCTCCCGCCCAATCGCGAGTTTCAAATCCTCGAGCCGGCAGCTAAACGCCTCGGACTGCATCCCATTCCCATTCCCATGGCTCGCAACAGCGTGCCTTACAACGGGCGCGCCCCGTGCATGCGCTGCCGCTGGTGCGTCGGATTTGCCTGCGAAGTGGATGCCAAGAACGGTTCGCAAAACACCGTGATCCCGGCCGCGCTGGCAACGGGTAACTGCGAGCTGCGCACCGAGTGCATGGCGAGGGAAATCCTCACCGACGACCGGGGACGAGCGCGCGGCATAGCCTACTATGACGCCTCCGGGCGTTTGCAGGAGCAGCCTTCCGATATCGTCGTGGTCTCTGCTTGCGCAATCGAGTCAGCCCGCCTGCTCCTGAACTCAAAAAACCGGCTCTTTCCCAATGGGTTGGGAAATCGCTACGATCGGGTAGGCCGCAATCTGCAAGGCCACCACTACACCGGCGCGATCGGGTTCTTCGACTTCGATACCTACGACGGTGTGGGGCCCGGCGCCAGCATCGCCATCTCCGACTACAACCACGGCACTGCGGGCCTGTGTGGCGGGGGCATGCTGGCCAATGAATTCATCCGTCTTCCGATTCAAATGGTCGATCGGATGCCCGTCGATACGCCTCGCTGGGGGCTCGCGCATAAGCAGGCCATGCGCCGCTTCTTCAAACGCAACATCGTCGTCATGGGGCCGACACAGCAGATTCCCACCGCCGACGCCAGGGTGACTCTTGATGCAGCGGTTCGAGACCGGTGGGGAATGCCCGTCGCCCGCATCTCCGGCAACGTCCATCCCCACACCTTCGAGATCGGCCTTGTGCAGGCTCGGCGTGCTGAGGCCTGGCTCAAGGAGGCCGGGGCGGCGAGCACGCTCATCAACGCGGGCAAGCCCACGACTGTGTCGGCCGGCCAGCACCAGGCCGGCACCTGTCGCATGGGCAACGATCCGCAAGGCTCAGTGGTGAACCGCAACTGCCAGCTTCACGATGTGGACAACGTCTTCGTGATTGATTCGAGCGTGCATGTCACCAACGGCGGCTTCAATCCGGCACTCACCATCATGGCCATCGCCTACTTTGCCTCTGATGCATTGGTCCGCAACTGGAAGGGTACGGGATTTCGTTCATGAAGCCGCCCCTCAAATTTGCGGCCATCGCCGTTGGCTCAGTGGCGTTGCTTGCGGTCGGTGTCACGTTTGGCGCGTCACATTACTACACATCGCAATACGGCCGGGGCTGCGCAAGCTGTCACGAAATGGCCGCCTACGTCAGCGTGGTTCATGCGGCGCCCCACCGGACAGAGAGTTGCATGGATTGCCATGGGGCAAGCCTAGCCACCAAGCTGCGTCACATGCGAGTTCATATCTTCGGCGCCATTCCTGAAAACATCCGACTGCGGGACGCGGATGTGCGGGAGATGACGTCGAACTGCCGGAGGTGCCACCAGCAAGAATACGCAAGCTGGCATGCAGGCCCGCACAGCGCCACCTACAGCCAGATATTTGCTGATCCCGTACAAAACTCCAAACAAGCGCTCATGGACGATTGCCTCCGCTGCCATGGCATGTATTTTAACGGTTCCATTCGCGACCTGGTCCAGCCGCTCAACACGAAAGGGCCCTGGCACGTGATTCGCCCGGGCCTGGTCGATCAGCCGGCGATGCCCTGTATGACCTGCCACCAGATCCACTGCGAAGGCGCGCAGGAAACCAAGCCCGCCTCGCGCATCGCCGTGACGGGCGCGGCCGTGCCCGCATCGCTTGCCTTTTACGACCGCCGGGAGACTCTTCACTTCGCTGCAACGGCGCTTTCCATTCCGCAACTGTACGACGGTGCCCAAATAGTGACCGTCAGTCAGGACTCGCGGCAGGCGCTCTGCTACCAGTGTCACGCGCCGCGCATGCCTGAAGCGGGTTCAATGGCGGCGGCGAACGGCTGGGGACCCCAGGTCGGCTCAGGCGACGATCGCACGCCGATGGGCGTGCACGAGGGCCTGAGCTGCATCTCCTGCCACGATGGGCACAACGAGAACACACGGGCCTCGTGCAAAACATGCCATCCACAAATGTCCCACTGTGGAATCGACGTAGAAAAGATGGACACGACCTACGCAAGCGCGACCAGCGCTCAGAACATCCATTGGGTGAAGTGCACCGATTGCCATCAGCACGGTATCCCGAAGGCGAAAGCTCACGCGGGGGTCAAAGCGAAGTTGCCAACCACTCCCGGAATGAACGGTTGACGGACTTCGAACTCGGGAAACGTAGAGGCAGCCGCTGCTGGAGAGGCTGCGGATTTCGTCGACGGCCATCTCGAAGGTGACGCGGGCTTGCCCCGGATCGGCGGCGGATTGGACGCGGGTGATATGCATCCGGGTAGTGGCCCGGACAGGAGGCGAGTACCGTTCCGCCTCCTCCTGTGCGCGCCAAGAGATCGCCTTTCATTTGGAGAGTCTAGCGCCGGACAAATCAGGTATGTGAAGACAAACAGCGAATGACGCCGCCAGGGAGTTCCGGTCGAGTCACCGGCTATCCGGAAATAACCCCGGCGAGCGGCCACGGGCTGGGCTACCTCACGAAGAGGAGGCGAATGACAGCCACTCCCAAGGCAAAAGTGAACCCGTACCCGAAGCTCTCGATTCGAACCGCATCTTCGCCTCTGCGGCGACGGACAAGGCCGATCTGCGACATGACCAAGCAAATCAAACCTGGGCCGGACTACCTCCGCTGTCGGATTCTCCGCCGTCAAATAGAGCACATTGAAAGGTGCACAGGCCGAGCCGTGCAGCAGGCGTCCGCGTGTGAGGTCGGCGGCCACGGCCAGCGCGATATAGCTTTTCCCTGTACTGGGGTCGCCCGAGATCATGGTCAGCATTCGAGCCGGGATGTAGGGCTCCCAAAGCCAATCCACGGTTCGCGGCGCTACGGCCGCAAGACAGATGAGATCGGGCCTCACCTCTTCACGCGCCGAGTCTTCCAGGAATCGCTCGACACCTTGGTCCTTGTACCGCCGCGCCATATCGCGAGCGGTTCTAATTACTTTCAGCTCGTTCAAGGGTGGTGAGTTTTGGACCTCGTTTATCTTCATTGCCGTCTGTTCGATTATTTCTAGGGGCCAACCGCGCCGGATCATTGCTCCAATCTCTTTCGTCAACTGACGGGTGCGATGGGGGTGCTTAAATACCACTTGGCCGGTCTTTGCCGTTGGAGTAGGCATTTTCGGGTGCACTTTGAGTCGCTCGATTAGCCATCCGGGCGCGTCCGCGATTAAAGCGGATGGATCGACAAATCGATAGACCTTGCCGCTGGTATGAGTGGATCCGGCGCCCACCACAAAGCCGCCAGTGCCCCTGACATCGATGTGCGGTCCTATCCTCTCGCTTTGATCGTTGTGAACATCAACGCCAGACGGCATCCGGTAATAAAGATGAGCACCGCCATCCACGCGTCCCGTGGTTACTGTGAGCGTGGCGGGCAGCGTCAAACCTTGTCCCTCCAGGTCTGCAACGGATGCGCGGCCGGCTTCACCGTCCACGTCGACCACAAAGAGACCGCTCGGTTGCCCGGTGAGAATGCCGATGTTTGCCGTCGGCCATCGCTTCCACCATCCGCGAATTGTCGCGGCCTCTCGACTCGCATTCTTTAGGCCGTGAGGTGTGCGGGGATGCTTAGCCTGCCTTGTGCAGTCTCGCCGTCCGCACGAGCAGCCCTGTCTTATTGGCGAGTGGAGCGGGATCACGAGCCAACCACGCGCAGCGTACTCGAGCGCCGCTGTCGCCAGATCGGAAGAGACGTTCACCGCACACTCCGCGCGCGCCGCGCATTCTGCGGTCCGGCGGCCTGCTCTTTGAGCCGCACTAGAAGCAGATCGCCGAACGCTTCGGCCGTCATCAGCGCACCTCCGGAACCGCGCCGAGAGACGTTGGTCTGGCCTCATCGTGTTTTGCGATCCGGTCTTCAATCCAGGCGCTAATCTCGGACTCACGCCAAGCTACGGCGCGCGCTCCAAGACCGTAAGGCCGGGGGAACTCGCCCGACGCAATCAGCCGGTAGATTGTGGCTCGGGAGTACGGTACCCGGTTCCTCACTTCGGGGAGTCGCAAGAACTCTTCGGACATGGTTCTCCTTTCCGCATTTCGGCGGGCACAAAAAGGCGGCCATGAAGGCGGCTGTCACTTCGGGTTATGGGCACGAAAAAACCGCCGGTTGGGGCGGTTGAGTGAGTCAGTCACGAACCTGCTTTTAGGGAAAGCTCCGAGCCAGGTTACAACCTTGATTTTGGGGGCGCACCTATCGTGTACCCCTCATTGGCGGTTGAGCGGTGCTGCCTCCCGGCTCAACTCGGCGATATTGCCGCTGGGTTCAACTCCGATGAGTCCAGGAACCCGCCTTTCAACACTTCTGCGAAAATGTTACGGTGGGCCGTTTGTCTTATCAAGCCCCATAACGGTGCTGGTAGCCTCATTTGTCACTGGACAGCCATGGGACAAGCAACCACCAGCACCGTTTGGGACTCCAGCGGGACTCTGAGAATAGAGGCAATTCTAGCGCCCGCATGGATATTGGCGAATCACGCGTTTTCGACTTTCTGCATCGGAAAGTAGAATTCGACTTTTATTTTCACGGCGTCCGCGCGGCGCCTGCCCGCACTTTCTCTAAAAATTACGGAGCCCACAGAACCCAGCACAGCGCTATGCCTCCGCCGGGAACAACGGCGGCTGCCCGGGTGTCTATGGCTCTATGGACTCCGGCTTCCAGCGAAGGTCACGGGCTACCACCCGCGCAATCTTTCAGTCCAAGAGAAAAAATCGCGCCGAATCTCTGCAAGATCGCGAAGCTTGCCCGTTCTGACATCAGATACCCGGGCAACGGCGTTGCCCTGGTGCGATTGAGCGGCAGGAGAGCTTATGAATTCCCATTGGATGCGTCGCCATTTCCCCTGGATTGCCAACCTGCTTCTGGTTGCCTTGGCGGTTGGATTGCTGGCTCGCGGCGGCAAGGCGAGCAGCCAGACGATGACCGCAACCTACGTTCGCAACAAGATCGTGCTGACCATTCCTTATCATGCGGCGCGCGCCGGATCGGGAACGCTCACGGTCGAGTTGCTCGATCCCGAAGACAAGGTGCTGGGGAGCACGGAGCAGGACGCGCGCACCGCGGAAGGCGACGGCGAATGGAACCTCGAATTCGCAGCCCAGCAGCCGCTCGCGTTCGAGGACCTGGTGTGGGAACGCATTCGCTACCGGTATGTGTACCGCGGCGAGACAAATCCCTCCTTCGAGGAGATCCGGGAGGTATCGGAGATCCTTCGCCGGCCGGTGATTCACATTCTCGGGCAGAGCGCTTACCTTGCCGGCGGCCAGGCCGCGATTCGCATTCTGGTGGCAGACCAAGCGAACCACGTCCTGGGCGGCGACAGCTCGATCCGCATCGATCTGGTGGCGCCGGATCAGACGGCTCGCAATCTCTTCGCGGGGCGCGTGAACCGGCGCGGAACCGTAGACGCGCAGTTCCGTTTTCCCGCCGGATTGACCGGCAATTACCAGTTGCACTATGCCGCGGAGACGCCCATCGGCTCCGCCGAATATACGCAGCCGGTGCGACTCGAAGATAAAGTCTCGATCCTGCTGACGACCGAGAAACCGATCTACCAGCCCGGCCAGACCATTCACGTGAGGGCTTTGGCGCTCGATCGCGCCGATCGCCGCGCTGCGTCGGGGCCGATTACTTTCGAAGTAGAAGACTCGCGCGGAAACAAGGTCTTCAAGAAGGCGACGGAGACCGATGCCTTCGGAATCGCCTCAACGGAGTTCGCGCTGGCCGACGAGGTGAATCTGGGCACCTATCACCTGCGCGCGCTGATGGGCGACGCCGCCGCGCCCGCAAATTCCGCCGAGATCGCGCTTACGGTCGATCGCTACGTGCTGCCCAAATTCAAAGTGAGCATCGATTTTCCGGAAAAAGACGGCAAGCCGAAGCGCGACTACCGCCCCGGCGATCGCGTGACCGGCACGGTGCGCGCGAACTACTTTTTCGGCGAGCCGGTGGCGAGTGCCGAGGTCAGCGTCAAGGCTTCGATCATGGACGTTGCGATTGTCGATGCCGGCTCGACGAGCGGCGTCACGGACAAAGAGGGGACTTATCATTTCGATCTGCAGTTGCCCACGTATTTCGCCGGCCGGCCGCTCGACAACGGCATGGCTCCGGTGCTGATCGAGGCCACGGTGAAGGATGCGTCCGATCACGCGGAAACGCGCGGCGAGCCGATTACCGTGAGCCAATCGGCGATGCTGCTCACGGCCGTGCCGGAGGGCGGCACGCTGATCCCCGGGCTTGAAAATCGGGTCTTTGTGCTGGCGTCGTATCCAGACGGGTCGCCGGCCGTGGCCACGCTGCGCGTGCGCGTTACGGGAGCCGCGGACCAGACGGTGACAACCGACGCGGGCGGCGTAGGCGTGGTGCGCGTGGCGCCGCGCGCGGAGACCGTGAATCTGGTCATCGATGCCGGCGACGCGCACGGCAACCGCGCATCGGCCACGGTGCCGCTCCAGGCGCGCAACGGCGAGGACCAGATCCTGCTGCGGACGAATCGCGCCGTTTATAACGCCGGCGATCGCATCGAGCTCGACGTTCTTTCCACGTCGCCGCGGGGGTCGGCTTATATTGACCTGGTGAAAGACGGGCAAACCATTCTCACCCGCGATGTGGACATCGTGAACGGCCAGGCGAGTCTCTCGGTGGATGCAACGCCGGAGATGGCGGGAACGCTCGAAATCAACGCGTACCGTTTCGGCCAGGACGCGCAGGCCATCGGCGACCATCGCATCGTTTTTGTCGAGCCGGCGGGCGAACTGCACATCGAGGCCGTGGCCGACGCACAAGAGTATAAGCCCGGCTCGGAGGCGCGCATCCGGTTTCGCGTGACCGACGAGCACGGAGATGCCGTGCATGCCGCGCTGGGCTTGCAGGTAGTGGACGAAGCGGTGTTTGCGCTGGCCGAAAAACAGCCCGGATTTGCGAAGGTCTTCTTCTATCTGGAGCAGGAATTGATGAAGCCCCGCTTTGAGATTCATTCGCTTTCGATGGACGATGTTGTCGAAAAGCCGCCGGCGCCGGACGGCGGAGAACGCGACCGCGACGCCGGCGCGCTGTTCTCCACCATGGAAATGGCGAATCCCAACCAACTGGATGCGGAGTTCGGGCGCGCGCTGCCGCAGGCCAAGGCCGAAGAATTCCGCGCGCGTTACCGGCAGGCCTTTCTCGATCAAGTGAAGGGGATCTCGGCTAGCCTCAGCGACTTGTTTGAGCAAAGTCCGCGCGGCGAAAACCTGCCGAAGGCCTTCGCGGAGATGGCGCAGAATTCGCCGTCGAAGCTCGAAGATGCTTGGGGAACCGCGCTGCGCCTGGAACCGGCGGGGTGGTCGCAGGGCAGCACAAGGTATTACCAGGTAAGAAGCGCGGGGGCCGACCGGGAGTTCAATACGGCTGACGATTTGGAAGTGACGATCGAAGCGCGTACGGGAATGGTTGTTGGCAGCCCTGGACAGCGGCCCATCAACATCAAGGTGGAACACGACCGGGGAGCGGACAACGGTTTGGCCGAGATTACCGGGTCGGTGACCGACGCGACTGGGGCAGTGATTCCCGGAGCTACAGTTGCGGTGCGCATGGCCGGAACAAAAGACCGGCGCAGGGCCATCACGAATGCCGGCGGAGGGTTCACGCTATCCGGACTTCCGCCGGGCACATACGAGATCGAGATCGCGGCGCCTGGATTTGAAGTCGGTTCAGGGCAGGTTACGCTTCAACCGCGCGATCGCGCTATTGCGGCGTCGGTGCTGAACGTTGGGGCCACAACGCAGACGGTGACAGTGACCGATGGCCCGCGGTTCGTGATCATGAACGAGGCGATGCTCGCACCCGCTCCGATGGCGGAAATGGGCGTCGCGGGCGGCGCCGGCTTCGGCGCGGGCAACGGCTTTGGGACGGGTGTAGATGGGCTCGTCGAGCAGAAAGCGCTGCGCCAGGATTTGAAGGGCGCGAATCGAGCGACGAACGAGTTCGGCTCGGCCGGCGAAGCGCACGTGCGCTCGTATTTCCCCGAGGCGCTGTACATCAATCCCGAAATTGTGACCGACCGCAACGGCGAAGCCAGCATCGTGATTCCCATCGCCGATTCCATCACCACCTGGCGCATGGCCATGCTGGCCTCGACGAAGGACGGCGCGCTGGGAACCGGCACTTCTTCGCTCAAAGTCTTCCAGGACTTCTTTGCCGACCTCGATCTGCCCGTCACGTTGACGCAAGGCGATCGCGTCACCATCCCCGTAGCGGTGTATAACTACGCGGGCGCTCGCGGCAATGTGGAGCTCACGCTGGAGCCCGACGATTGGTACACGCTGGTGAACGACTCCGGCAAGAAGAGCGTCACGGTCGATTCCGGTCAGGTGGGCGGCGCGCAGTTCACGCTCGAAGCCAAGCGCATTGGCAAATTCAAGCTCACGCTGGCGGCGCGGATGAAGGGCGCGGCCGAGCGGCGGGACATTGTGGTGCGCGAGATCGAAGTGGTTCCCAACGGCCGCGAGCAGGATATGGTCTTCAATGGCCGCATCGACGGGCCGGGCGAGCAGGCGGTCGCGCACAGCGTGCAGTTTCCCGCCGAGTCGATCCCCGACGCCAGCAAAATCCTGGTCCGCATCTACCCTGGGCCTATGAGCCAGGTGTTGGAAGGAATGGACAGCCTGCTGCGCATGCCGTACGGCTGCTTCGAGCAGACTTCGTCGAGCACCTATCCCAATGTGCTGGCGCTCGACTACATGAAGCGCACCAACAAGCTGACGCCGGAGATTCATGCAAAAGCCGAGGGCTACATCGCCACCGGTTATCAGCGGCTGCTCACCTTCGAAGTGCCGGGCGGGGGATTCTCCTGGTTTGGACAATCGCCGGCCAACAAGATTCTGACTGCGTACGGGCTGATGGAGTTCAACGATATGGCGAAGGTTTATGACGTGGACCCGCGGCTGATCGAGCGAACGCGGCAATGGCTCATCGGCCTGCAGCAGCCGGACGGAAGCTGGAAGCCGGATACATCGTTCATCAACGAGGGCGCGACCAACCGCTATAACTCCGATCTGGTGCGCATCACCGCGTACATTGCCTGGGCGCTCGAAAACACCGGTTACCGCGGGCCGGCGATCGCGAAGGCCGAGCAGTTTCTTGCCGCGCACATGGATGCGAAGATGGACGCCTACACGCTGGCCGTGCTGGCCAACTTCGCAACCGAGTACGGCCAGGACCAGGGCTTCACGAAGCAGGTAATGCAAATGCTTCTCGATGCGCGCCAGGAGAAGGACGAGCAGGTGTGGTGGAACTCGGAGGAGACGGGCGTTTACTCAACCGGCGCCAGCGCGGCCATCGAAACCACCGGCCTGGCCGTGCAGGCGCTGCTCAAATGGCGGCAGTCGCCGGCGATCGTCCGCAAGGCGCTGGCTTACATCGCCGCGAAAAAAGATGCTTCCGGAGACTGGGGGACAACGCAGGCCACCATCATGGCGCTGCGCGCGCTGCTGATGGCTTCAGAGGAGGGGTCGGCCGACGTTCGCGGAGCCGTCGAAGTGACGCTGAACGGCAACGTGGCCGAAAAGCTCGAGCTGACAGCGGAGAATAACGACCTGTTCCAGCAATTCGTGCTCAGCGGGGCCGAGCCCAAAGAAGCGAACCAGGTGGGGATACGCTTCAATGGAACCGGCTCGCTGGCGTACCAGGTGGTGGGCCGGTATTTTGTTCCCTGGGAAGCGAAGCCTGCCCAGGAGGCGCTGTCAATCGACGTGAGCTACGACCGAACCAGCCTGGCGCAGAACGACCTGGTCACGGCAACGGCCACGATTCGCAACAACCTGAATAAGACGGCGAACATGGTCATGGTCGATCTGGGCATTCCCCCCGGATTCGAGCTGTTGAGCGAAGATCTGCAGGATTTTGAGGAGAAGACTGCCGGCGCGAAGTCCGGCAGCCTGGAAAAATTCAACCTTACGGCCACACAGGCGATTCTCTACTTTAACGCCCTGGCGCCGGGGAGCCGGATCGACTTGCGCTTCCGACTGCGCGCCAAATATCCCATCCGGGCGCACACCTTTGAGTCGCGGGTTTACGAGTACTACAACCCCGCTGTGAGCGCGATTGCGCGACCGGCGGAGTTCGAGGTGAGAGCGCGTTAAGGCGTTTTCTGTTCCGATCGAAGATGCTGCCCCCATCCTTTGCGCTGAGAACGCGCAAAGGATGGGGGCACGGAGCATCGTGAGCGATCTGGCACGGATTCGTATCGCATTGAGACGCTTATATATGACTTTTTTTGGATAAATTGTATATATTCATTAGAAGAAATGGCCGGATTTGACGGCGTAACTTCCCCTTTCAACCAACAATCCCGGAGGTTCTCGTGCATCCAACCGTGCGCCGGAAGCGCCTGGCGCGGCCTTGTCCCTTCATCCGGTTCTCAGCTCTGTTCGTGGTCCTCAGCTGCGCTCCCTTTGCCGTGGCGCAGACGGGTTCGAGCCTCTCCGGGTCGGTTTCCGACTCCTCGGGTGCGGGCATCGCCTCGGCCGAAGTGGAAGTAACCAATGTGAATACCGGCCTGGAACGGGCGACGACGACGGACAGCGCCGGCCGGTTTCAAATTCCTGCTTTGCCCGTGGGCGAATACAGGATTGTGGCCAGCAAGCCGGGATTCTCCCAGGAGATCAGGACCGGAATCGTTCTGGCCGTGGGCCAGGATGCGAGCGCCGATTTGCGCCTGCCCGTGGGCCAGGTCGAGCAGCAGGTGAGCGTGAATGCCGATGCCCCCGCGGTGAGCCCGACAACCGCCGATATCTCGGGGCTGGTGGGCGAAAGGGAGATCAAGGACCTGCCATTGAACGGACGCAGCTTCGATGAGCTCCTGACTCTGAATCCCGGCACAGTGAACTTCACCGCGGAAAAGACCGGCGGGGTGGGCGTATCGAACTCCACGGTGGGCAACAACTTTTCGGTATCGGGCGTCCGGCCGCAGCAGAATCTGTTTCTGCTGAATGGGATTGAGTTTACCGGCGCAGCGGAGAATAACATGCAGCCGGGCGGCACCAGCCAGGAGCTGCTGGGCGTGGATGCGGTCCGCGAGTTCAACGTGCTCCGCGATTCCTATGGCGCGGAATTCGGCAAGCGGCCCGGAGCGCAGGTACTGATCGTGACCCAGGGCGGATCGAATCACGCGCACGGATCGCTTTACGAATTCCTGCGCAACAACGATCTCGACGCGCCCAACTATTTCGATAAAGGCTCGGCTCCGGCATTTCAGCGCAACCAGTTCGGCGCCTCTCTCGGAGGGCCGATCGAGAAAGACAAGACATTTCTATTTGGCAACTTCGAAGGACTTACGCAGCACCTGCACCAGACCGGGGTCGCGCTGGTTCCGGATGCGAACGCCCGCAACGGCTACCTGCCCTGCAAGCTGGTGAGTCCTGCGCCGAACCCGTGCCCCAGCTCCGGATTGGAGGACGTGGGCGTGGCGCCCAGCGTGGCGCCTCTGCTGGCATTGTGGCCCACGCAGAGCGCCAACGGTCCCGACTTCGGAGGCATTGCGGAGGCCTTCAACAACCCGCTGCAGACCGTCCGCGACGATTTCGGAACGGCCCGCCTGGACCGCACGTTTACAGAGAAGGACACGCTGACCGGCGTCTACACCGTGGATGACAGCGCCGACGCTACACCCACGGCCGCCAACCTTTACAGCACCGACCTTGAGAGCCTTCGCGAGCAGGTGGCCAGCGTGGAAGAGATGCACACATTTTCTCCCGCGCTGCTGGACACCGCGCGCGTGGGCTATTCGCGGGCGGCTTATTTTTATACCGGCGAGCCCACGCCGGACACGCCGGCAGCCGGCGTCCCCGGATTCGTGGGCGACCATCCCGTGGGTGCAGTCGTGGTGGGAGGCAGCGCCGCGGCCAACCCCTCGGCCCAGGTGAGCCTGGCCGGCAGCAACGTGGGCAGCGACCTGCGTATCGCGCGCAATCTCTACACCTACGAAGATTGGGCCATCCTGACCCATGGACGCCACCAGTTCAGCGCCGGAGTCTGGTTGCAGCAGCTCCAGGCCAACGAGGATCTGGCGCTGACCCAGTTCGGGCAGGCCACCTTTACCGGCCTGCAGCAGTTTTTAGAGGGCACGGCATCCAGCTTTCTTTACGACCCCGCGCCCACGGAGATGAACTGGCGCTCGCTGCTGGGCGCCTGGTACGTGGAGGATGTCTATCGCGCCACGCCCAAACTGACGCTTTCGCTCGGCTTCCGCGATGAATTTACCACCGGCTGGAACGAAGCGCACGGGCGCGCCGCAAGTTTCGTTATGAGCAATGGAGCCCTCGAGACGCAGCCGCGCATCGCCAGTTCGGCCTTCACCGTGAATCGCGCCAGGTTCCTGCCCCAACCGCGCGTCGGCCTGGCGTGGAGCCCGTTGGGGCCGAAGACCGTGCTGCGCGCCGGCTTTGGCATGTACAACGATCTCGAGGATGCGCTCGGCTACCGGATGGATCAGAATGCGCCCTTCAATCCGTCGTACAGCATTGCCAATCTCGCTGTCTCCAGCCTGCCGCTGCCGGTTTCTCCAGTGCCTGCCAACGCCAAAGTCGCGCCGGCAGGCGTGCAGGCAGACATGCACACTCCCACGCTGATCTCTTACTCGCTGCGCATCGAAGGGGAGTTGACGCCGAATACAGTTCTCAGCCTTGGCTATGTGGGCTCGCACGGATACCACGAGATCGTGAGCCTGGATGACAACGAACCCACTCCCGCGATCTGTCCCGCGTCTCCCTGTCCGGCGGATTTTCCGGCCAGCTTCCCCGCTCCACTGGCGGGTGCACCGGTTCCGGCGGGCGCATACTACATCGCTCCGGGAAGGCCGGACGCCAATCCTGCGCTGGGAGCCGCGTGGGCGTGGTACTCGGTGGGCACCAGTTCCTACAATGCGCTGCAGGTGGACCTGAACCACCGCTTGAGCCACGGCCTGGTGCTGCGCGGCGTCTATACCTGGTCAAAGGCTCTCGACGACGGAGATTCGCTGAACGCCACCGCGGCCGGAAACGCTCCTGGCCTGGCTTCAAACCCGTTCGACGTGAAAGCCGATTGGGGACCTGCGACCTACGACGTGCGCAATGTGGCCGTGATCAGCGGCACCTATGCGTTGCCCTTGGGAGAGCGGCAGCGCTTTCTTGGCCGGGCGAGCGGCTTTTCCAACACCCTGGCGAGCGGCTGGACCGCGAACTCGATCCTGACCCTGCAGTCGGGTTTTCCGTTCACGCCCGAGCTGAGCTACAACCCCTCCAACAACGGAGACAGCAAGAATCCGGTGCGCCCGTTCGCCAATCCCACGTTCACCGGCGCGCGGATTCCGGGCACGGCTGCGCAATGGTATAACCCGTCCGCATTCCTGGCTCCGCCCTCGGGCAGCGGATTTTACGGGAACCTGGGACGCGACTCGCTCACCGGGCCGGGACTGGCTACCTGGGACATGTCCATGCTCAAGGACACGTCGATTCACGATCGGCTGGCGCTCGAGTTCCGGGCCGAGCTCTTCAACCTTCTGGACCGCTCCAACTTCAACACACCCAACCTGGTTGTCTTCACGCCCTCCGGCGTTTCACCCACCGCCGGCGTGATTACCAGCACTTCCACTACCTCGCGCCAGGTGCAGTTCGCCTTGAAGCTGTTGTGGTGAGGCTGGTGCGCTGAAAGCGGGCCTGCGATCGTCGACCGGTCTGCCGGCGGCTCAAATGCCGCCTGGCCGCGCAACCGTGCGCTATGCTGGTAGTCGCCCAGGGAACGGGGCCGCATGCGCTTTGCACGCCGGAGTTGCGGCGAGACAATGCGGATGAAGAGCGCCTCAACAGGGCGCGCGGGGGAATACATGTTGGCTTTTTCGGTTCGTTGGCCGGCCAGGCTGGTGGCCATGCTGGCTACCGTACTGGTGCTGGGCGCGGCGGCCGGCGCACAGGAACCGCTGGGAATCTTCACCGGCCAGGGAGATGTGGGCACGGTGCTCCACGCCGGCTCTGCGCACTACGACGCGGCGGGCGGCGCCTACACCCTGAGCGGCAGCGGCGAAAACATGTGGTTCGCCGAAGACGATTTTCACTTCGTGTGGCGGAAGGTCTCCGGCGACTTTGCCCTCAGCGCGGATGTTGCCCTTCCCGGCAGCGGCGGAGATCCGCATCGCAAGGCGGTGCTGATGGTACGGCAGACGCTCGAGGGCGATTCGGCGGCCGTGGATGTGGCCATTCATGGGGACGGCCTGACGTCGCTGCAGTTTCGCGATGCGGCCGGCGGCACGATGCACGAGGTGCAGGCCAACGTGAAAGCGCCCGGAACCGTGCGCCTGGAAAAGCACGGCGATTCTTTTTATGCGTTCGTTCCCGGCAAAAACGGCCAGCTTGAACCCTCGGGCGCGTCGACGAAGGTGGTGCTCGCCGGGCCGTTCTATATCGGCATTGGCGTCTGCGCGCACAACAAGGACGCGTTGCAGCAGGCCGTTTTTTCCCGCGTCCGGCTGGAAGAGCTTCCGCCGGCGGCGGGAAAGCCGGTGCTGGTGAGCGCGCTGGAGACGATTCCCATTGCGTCCACCGACCGGCACGTGGAGTACGTTGCGGTGGCGCACTTCGAGGCGCCGAATTGGACCCACGACGGGTCGGCCTTGCTCTTCAATCAGGATGGCGCGCTGCACAGGCTCACCCTCGGCGCCAGCGAGCCAACCACGATCGACACCGCGCCGCAGACGCATTTGAACAACGATCACGGCATCTCGCCCGACGGCCAGTGGCTGGCCATCAGCGACCGGTCGCCGCAGGACGGCAACTCGCGTGTCTATGTTGTTTCAATGGCGGGAGGCGTTCCGCGGCTGATTACCAGGGACGGCCCGTCGTACTGGCACGGCTGGTCTCCCGACGGCAGGACGCTGGCGTTTACCGGCGAACGCGGCGGCAACTTCGACATCTACACCGTACCCGCGGCTGGGGGCGCGGAAACCAGGCTCACCACCGCCGCCGGCCTGGACGACGGCCCGGAGTACTCGCCCGACGGGGCTTATATCTACTTCAACTCCGAACGCACCGGGCAAATGCAGATCTGGCGCATGAAGCCCGACGGCAGCGATCAGGAGCAGGTGATCTCGGACGCGAGCAATGACTGGTTCCCGCACATCTCGCCCGACGGGCAGTGGATGGTGTTCCTGGCTTATGCAAAGGATGTAAGCGGCCATCCCGCGGAGAAAGACGTGGAGTTGCGGCTCATGTCGATGTCCGACAGGAAGGTGCACGTGCTGACCAGGCTTTTCGGAGGACAGGGAACCATCAACGTTCCCTCCTGGTCGCCGGACAGCAAGAAGATTGCCTTCGTCAGTTACGAGCTGCTGCCCGCCGAGAGTCTCGCCGCGCAATAAGCCGTTCTTCCTTCGGGAATTCGCACAACGGCCTTTACGCGAAGTGGAGAGCGGACTCGGCCCACACTACGGCTTCCTCATAGTTGCGCAGCAGTTCCGCCTGATCGAGCCGGTAATCCTCGGCGATGGAGTCGCACGCGGCCCAGTCGCCGTGTTCGTGCGCGATGATCCATTCGAGGAGCCTGCGCTCGGGGACGGGCGCGCCCATCAGCGCAATGCAAATCTCCTCGCGCAGCGGCAGCGCCGGCGTCAACTGGTGCATGGGCATGCGCAGCATGGCGGGTAGCAGGCTGAGCAGCCCCAGCAGGTACTGCTCGGTGGGGTCGAGGTTGCAGAGGCCCGCGGCCAGCTCGCAGAATCGCCCGCGCACGAAGGCCATGCGTAGAATCTCCGCCGGCTGGCCGGCGTTGAATTCGCTGGTAATGGCCAGCGTGGCGATGCGGCGGACGGCGTCCTCGCCCACCGCGAGCAGCGCGCTCTGGACGGAACGCACCTCCCGGCGAACGGCGCAGACCGGCGAGTTGATGAGACGGAGCAGCCGGTAGGTGAGCGAAGCGTCGCGCTTGACCAGATGGGCGAGCTCCCTCATGTCGATCGATTCCGCACCCAGGAGGCGGAGAATTTCAATGTGCGAAAGCCGGTTGGCCGGCACTTTGCGGTTCCGGATCAACTGCGGGCGGCAGAAATAATATCCCTGGATAAGCGTGAAGCCCTCGGCGCTCGCCTGTGTGAACTCTTCCTGGGTCTCGATCTTCTCGGCAATCAGGACCACCGGCGCGCCCTTCAACCGCTTGAGGAGTTCCCCCCGCTCCGCTGCGCTCGAAAGCGTGAAGTCGACCTTGATGTAGTCGGCCAGCTCGATCAACGGCTCGAGGTCCGGCCTCCATCGGAAGTCGTCGAGCGCCAGCCGGAATCCCGCCGTTTTGAGCGTGCGGCAGGCATCGACGAGTTCGGGAGTGGGCTGAAGATTCTCAAGGATTTCCAGCACAAACATGCTGGGCGGCAGAACGTCCACCAGCTTATCGGTCAACGCTTCGCGGGTGCAATTCACAAAGGCCGTCAAACCGCCGGTGAGCCTCTCCAGGCCAAAAATCACCGTATTGTCGAGCATGGTGCGCGTCGCCAGGTCGCCGTCGCCACGAAAGACCTGCTCGGGGCCGCTTCGGAAAAGCAATTCGTAGCCGTGCACTCTTCCGCGCAGGTCCAGGATCGGCTGGCGCGCCACGTAGCGCAGGGCGTCCGCATTCTCGGCTGGAACTTGAGCGGAAGAGTCGGCTGGTGTGACTTGGGCGGCCATGCGCACACTCCCACTGCGTCTATCGGCAGAGTTCGGGCAAAACTTCAACCGGTACGGAAAGCAATGGAGGTTTGCGGAAAACGATTCTTGGGAACGGGCCGCACGGCATCAGCCCATGAACATGCCGCCGTTTACGTCCAGCACGTGGCCGGTGATGTAAGCCGCGGCGTCGGAGGCCAGAAACGCGACCGATTGCGCAATTTCAGCGCCGGTTCCCGGCCGTCCCAGCGGGATCTGGGCCATCATGTAAGCGCGCTGCTCCTCGCTCAGGACCTCGGTCATGGGAGTCTCGATGTAGCCGGGAGCCACGGCGTTGACCGTGATGCCGCGCGAAGCCACTTCGCGGGCCATGGCCCGCGTGAAGCCAATCAACCCGGCCTTGGAGGCCGCGTAGTTCACCTGGCCGGCCTGGCCGGTTCGCCCCACTACGCTCGAAACGTTGATGATCCGGCCCCAGCGGTTCTTGAGCATGGGCCGCAGCACGGCTTGTGTCAAGAGAAACGCTCCGGTCAGGTTGGTGCCCAGCACATCGTCCCAGTCGGCGCGCTTCATGACCATCATCAGCCCGTCGCGCGTGATGCCGGCGTTGTTGACCAGGATCTCCACCTTGCCGAAGCGCTCGAGGACGGCTTTGGCCGCGGCTTTGATGGACTCTTCGCTGGCGATGTCGAGTTCGAACGCCGCCGACTCGCCACCGGCGGCTTGGATCTCGCTAACCACTTCAGCCAATTTGGACTGGTTGCGCGCGGCCAGAGCGACCGTGGCTCCTGCCGCGGCCAGTTGCAGCGCGCAGGCGCGTCCAATTCCCTGCGAAGCCCCGGTTACCAGGGCGATCCGTGTCTGCACGTTTGGCATTGCCGGTCCGCGCCTCCGCTGCGGCTCGAAGCTGCTGCCGCACTGTTTCCGAAAGCCATTATAAGGACTGCGCTTAAGTCCGGGCCGGTTGGCTGTGGGACCCGGCCGGACAAAAAGGTTCTTTGGGCAGGTCGAAATTGGTTGTTTGCAATTGAATATCTCATATGATATAGTTCATTTAAGCTATATGAAGATGAATCTTGGAATCTGGGAGATTGCCGTTCTTGCCACCCTGCGCGAGGCCCCGATGCATCCCTACCAGATGCAGCGCCTGCTGCATGAACGGCACAAGGACGAAATTCTTGTGCTCAAGCGCGGCTCGCTCTACCACGCCATTGGCCGCCTGGAGCGGGCGGGGCTGATCGAAGCGGTGGCGACGGGCAGAGACGGCCGCCGTCCCGAGCGCACCACCTACCGCATCACCGGCGCCGGCCGCGAGCAGTTCATGGACGCGCTGCGGAAGATGGTTTCCACACCGCGCCGCGAGTCTGCCGAGTTTATGGCGGCCATGAGCTACCTGGTCCACCTTGCGCCGGAGGAAGCAGCGCCCCACCTCGAAGAGCGGGTCAGGCTGCTCGACGAAGAAATTGACCGGGTCGAGGCCGGAATGCGGGCGGCGTCGGCATGGGTGTTGCGGATCAATCTGATCGAGAGCGAATACCTGCTGGCCATGCTGAGGGCGGAGCGCGACTGGGCGAGGAGCCTGGCCGCCGACGTTCGCGAAGGAAGACTGGCCTGGAACCTGGACAGAATCTACGCCGAGATCAAGGCCAACACCGAGGCTGCGGGCCTGGTGGAGGAGTGAAGAGATGGAATACGCGTTTCCTGCCGCGGCTACGGCTTCCAGCGAAGCAACGGCCGCCCGTTTTGCCGGGCCCATCTGGACGCTGGCGATTCTTGCCCCGGTCATCGCCGAAGTGCTCAGCGGATCGACGCGCTTGAGCTTCCTCTTCGTGCTCGTCCCGGAGATCATGGTGTGGGGCTGCGGCGCTTTGCTGTGCCGGGAACTGGTCCGGCGTTGGCAGGCAGGCGGCACCAGCCTGCTGCTGCTCGGCCTTGCGTTGTCCATCGCCGAGGAATTCGTCATTCAGCAAACCTCCCTCGCCCCGCTGCCGTTTCCCGGAGCGAACGTGAGCTATGGCCGCGCCTGGGGCGTGAACTGGCTCTACTTCCTCTTCATGCTCGGCTATGAGAGCGTGTGGGTAGTTCTGGTTCCGGTCGAGATCACGGAGCTGATCTTCCCGGCCCGGCGAAGCCAGCCGTGGCTGAGAAAACGCGGCGCCGTTCTAGCCTGCGCGATCTTTGCGGCGGGGAGCCTGATTGCAGGGTATGCGTGGATCTATCGTGCGCGGCCCAGCCTTCACGCTCCTGCTTACCATCCGGCGCCGACCGCAATTGCCGCCGGAGTGGCGGCAATGCTTGCGCTGGCGTGGTCGGCTTACTGGCTGCGCGGGGCAGGAGAGGAAGCCAGGAAACATGCCGGCGGCGGCGTGAGCCCCTGGCTTGCCGGAACTGCTGCGTTCGCGATGACAGTGGGGTGGTTCCAGCTCATCGGGCTGGTGTTCACGCCTGTCCGCTACCCGGTGTGGATGCCCTTGACGGCCGGCTGCGCCTGGGCAGCGCTCGCCTTCGTTCTCTTTCTGCGCTGGTCCACGCGGCACCAATGGGGCGACGCGCAGCGATGGTCGGCCGCCTTTGGAGCCGTCATGGCATGCATGTCGGTGGGGTACTTGAGCACGGCAGGCTGGTCCCGCGCCGATCTCACATTCAAAGCAATCGTGAACGCGTTAGCCGCGGCGGGCCTGCTGGTTCTGGCAAGAAAAGTCTGGCAAAGACAGAATGCGGCGCGCGCCTGACCGCTGCTTAGCCCGAGGGTGTAGCGGCTACGGTCACCGGGCGGCCGGCGAGAGCCGGTCGGGCCAGCTCGGTGGGCCAGATATAAACCGCCAGGCGGCGGGAGTAGTGCAGGACCGGCTCCAGGTTGGGCAAATCGACCCCGACCGTCGAGGGAAGATCGTTGCACTCGATCTCCGCTTCCGCTTCTTCAAGCGGCCACGGAACGTAATGGAGATTGGCGCGGACGGGCTGGCCGGTGCGATTGGAGCTGAACAGGCAGATGCGCTCGGTGATGAAGTATTCGAAGGTGCCGCTGCGTTGCTCGGCGGTTTTGTGGGTCGGCCCCAGCCCCCGGTAGCG
Organism: uncultured Acidobacteriaceae bacterium; assembly: GCA_963770555.1. Classification (GTDB taxonomy): domain Bacteria; phylum Acidobacteriota; class Terriglobia; order Terriglobales; family Acidobacteriaceae; genus Telmatobacter. Next base: position 605,323 of record CAVYQC010000003.1, on the reverse strand, counting down.
CGCCTTGAAGATGACCTTGCGGCCCGCGAACAGCCGCCGGCTATAAAACGCAAACTCACGCTCCGAGCGCTGTTCGAGCCGCATCTCGGCCCAGTAATAGGGAAGGTGATAGAACATGCGCGCCACGGCGATGGCCACCAGGTTGCTGGCGTCGAGCGAGAAACAATAGATGCCGGGCGTTCCCGTGTAGCGGTCGCGGACGTAGGTGCGCAGATTCAGGTCAGGAAAACTGCGCACGCCGGGAACCTGGGGCAGGCCGCGGAGCTTGATGCGGTCGAGCCAAAAGGGCACCACCCCCAGCCACGCCGACCCCTGGTAGGTGTCTACCTCAAGCCAGTCGGGGAGGAGCGCGGACATCGCGGACGGCGGAACCGGCCAGTGCGCATAAAGCAGATCGTTCCACCGCTGGGTAACCGCCCAGCGGCCGGAAGGCAAGGGCCGCGGTTTATGCGACGTACGTACCAGAAATTCCTGCATTGCGCACTCCAACGTACCCGGTATGGCTCCTGCTCTAGCGGGGGATGCCATTCGGTGAGTTGCCGAATGTCGCTCAGCTTCGCGCACTAACCTCAATGAAGTATTCTGTTCGCGAGACCACCGGAATGTCCAGCGAATCTTTTATTCCTCCCGGCGCCAATAACCAAACTGAAGTTTTCGCCGTCCACGGCGCCGACCCCGAAGTGATGGCTTTTGCCATGGCCAAGTACTCCCGCTCCGCGCTCTCCATGCGCGAATCGCTTACGGAAATCAGCGCCCAGCGAGCCGAACAGTTTCTTAACACGTTTTATTTTCAATATGGCCACCGGTCCATCGCCGACTTGGCTCACATCGCATTCGCGGTGGAGCGGCTGAGCCTGCTGGCGGCCATCGTGCTGGTGGACGAGCAGCGGTGGGACGGGCAGGAGCGCTCGACGCGCTACCAGAATTTTCTCAAATCGGGCTGGTTTTTTCCCGATTTTGGAGGGGATTCGCCTTCGGCGCAACTCTACTCCGAGACGATCGAAAATCTCTTCGCTGCCTATCAGCGCACCACCGGGGCCGTGCAGGAAGTTCTGCGCCAGCGAGTGGCGCGGCCGGAAACGGTGAAGCCGGAGGCCTTCGAGCGCACGCTCCGGGCCCGGGCCTTCGACGTGGCCCGGTATCTGCTTCCGCTGGCCACCAACACCTCGCTTGGCCAGATTGTGAGCGCCCGCACCCTGGAGACGCAGGTTTCGCGCCTGCTCTCGCATCCCGCCGCTGAGGTCCGCGACCTGGGGACGAAGCTGCGCGAGGCCGCCACCGGCGCCGCCTGGAATGTGAACGCCAAAGCCGCGGCGGCCTTCGTAGAGAAGCTGGCTGCGTTCGAAGCCGATGCGGGAGGCGCGCTGGCTGCGGAGGCCGCGCAACTGCTTACACGCGAGGTCCGCGCCGCACCAACCCTGGTGAAATACGCCCAGCCCAATCTCTACGAAACCCAGACCCGCGCCGAGCTTTCCCAGGCCGCGGCAGAACTCTTGGCAGGTGTGCCCCACGCGGTGGCGCCGCTGGTCGACCTGGTTGAGCGCACCGAGAGTTTGGAGATCGAACTGGCGGCCACGCTCCTCTATTCGGCCAGCCACCACCCCTACCGCCAGATCCGCGACCTGGTCTCCGGCATTCCATGCTCTCAGGTTTCGGAGATCATCGAGGTGGGGTTAAAGCACCGCGGCAAGCACGACGAAGCGCTGCGCGCCTTTCACGCGGGAGCGGCGCTGCGGTTCGACATTCTCATGGACATTGGCGGCTTCCGCGACATGCACCGCCATCGCCGCTGCACGCAGATCATCCAGGCCTTTACGGCGCAGCACGGCTATGAAACCCCAGCCGGCGGCGATCTTGGGGAAGAAGTGGAGATCCTGGCCGAAGCCGGCGTTCTGGACGATTACCGGGCGAGCATCGAAACCGCCCATGCAGCCAGCGCGCGGATCGCCGCCGGCCAGGCGGCCGAAGCCGCGCAATCGGCTCTCTACCTGTTGCCGCTGGCCAGCCGCGTCCGGAGCCTGTTCAAAATGGACTTCGCCGAGGCCCTCTATATTGCGGAACTGCGATCCGCCCCGGCCGGCCATTTCAGCTACCGCCGCGTAGCCTGGGAGATGTTTCTGGCGCTCGAACGCCAACACCCAACCCTGGCGCGCCACATCCGCGTCACCGACTTTACCCAGCCGATCGACATGCTGCAGCGATGACCGCGAGCGGCTGCGCGAATGAGCCGGTTGGGCCCATCCCACAAAAGTTACAGTGCGGTGCGGTGCGGAACTCCGAGCGGATAACCTTTGCAGAATCAGTGCGGTTCTTCCCATTTTCCCAAGAAAGGTTTGCTTTGCAGGTGCTTTGAGGGCGTTTCGGTCCGAGCCGCAGGTTGATTTCCGTTATCCTAGAGAAGACGGCCGGCACGTTGGCCACCCAATCTCCAGGAGGAAAAACATATGGCAGAAACCGTCAAGAAAGCGAGCCCTAAACCGAAGGCTCCGGCGAAGCCCCGCAAGACAGCCGCCAAGAAAGAGGCTGCTCTCTCGAATGTGACTCAAATGCCGCTTCCGCACGACCAGGTAGCGATGCTTGCGCACCGGTACTGGGCCGAGCGCGGCCACAGGCACGGATACCACGAAGCCGATTGGTACCGGGCCGAGCAGGAGCTTCGCGGCAAAGCATCCTGAGAAAAGCGGCACGGGACGCCGGCGCGCGGTATTGATCGTAAACGCACTTTTCCTACTCAAATATCGCTGCGCTGCCGGCAAACCGGCCCATCACGGCCGGAACAGTTGGGGCTGTGCGAAAATCGAGGTTTGCACACCGGGACAAAGTTTCGCTTGCTGGTGGTCCGGCTGGGCGCGATGGGGGATATTCTGCACGCCCTGCCGGCGGTGACCGCACTGCGCCAGGCGCACCCCAACTGGGTGATTGAGTGGGTGGTGGAACCCCGCTGGCGAGCCTTGCTGGCCGCTGAGGAAACCCCCGCGCGCGACCCGGTGATGCCGGCGCAAGCGATGCCGGCGGCCGCGCTGCCCGTCGTGGACCGGCTGCACTTTGCGCCGACCCGGGAATGGCGGCGCAACCCGCTGAGCCCGAAGACGATGCGCGGCATTCTGGGGCTGCGTCGCGAACTGAACGCTGACCGGTTCGATGCGGTCGTCGACCTGCAGGGCTCGATCCGGTCGGCGGTGATCGGCCGCATGGCCGGCTGCCGGCGGCTGATTGGTGAGGATGCGCCACGGGAGCGAGCGGCGCGCTGGCTGTTCAACGAGCGCGTGGTTACCCAGGGTGCGCACGTGATCGAGCAGGATGTGGAGCTGGCTGCGCAGATTGCGGGCGACGAGCTCACCCCGGCCGCGCCGTTGCTGCCCGTCGATCCGGCTGCCGAGCAATGGTGCGACGAGTTGCTGCGCTCGGGCGGCACGCGGCAGGTTGCGCTCATCAATCCCGGCGCCGGCTGGGGCGCCAAGCGCTGGCCGGTGGAGCGCTACGCGGCAGTAGCCCGCGGCCTGATGGCGCGCGGCCTGCGCGTGCTTGTGAATGCCGGTCCGGGCGAGGAACCGATGGCCGACGTGATTGTCAAGGAAGCCAGCGGCGCCGCCATCCCGCTGGCTACTTCCCTGAGCCAACTGATCGCACTCACCCGGCGCATCGCACTGTGCGTGGCCGGAGATACCGGGCCGCTGCACCTGGCCTGCGCGCTGGGCCGTCCGGTGGTGGGCATCTACGGGCCTACCGACCCCAGCCGCAATGGGCCATACGGCACCCGCTTCAAAGTGCTGCGCAGTCCGGAAAGCCGGCGCGATCACAGCCGCCGCGCCGAACCGGAAGCCGGCTTGCTGACCATCACACCCGAAGACGTGCTCAAGGCCGCCGGCGAGCTGCTGGCTGAGGAAGCGGCCTGATGATCCAGCACTCTCTTCCTCCAAAAGACCGTCCTACGCAGTGGCGCCCCGCGCAGCGGTGGCAGCGGGTGGCCCGGCGCATTCGCGTGCCGCTGGGCTTCTCTGCCGCCGCTCTTTATCTCTTCGAGTTATGGCGGCGCACGCCCCGGCCGGCGGCCGTGGCCTGGAGCCTGGCGCTGGTGTTGCCGGGCCTGTGGCTGCGCGGCTACGCCTCCGGATATGTGAAGAAGAATCGCGAGCTCACCACCACCGGCCCTTACGCGTACACCCGCAACCCGCTCTATTTAGGCTCCATGCTCATGGCTGCCGGATTCGCCGTGGCGCTGCTCAGCTGGGCCGTGGCGCTGGTGCTGGCTGCCGGTTTCGCCGCCATTTACATCCCGGTCATCGCCGCGGAGGAGCGCTTTCTGCGCGCAACCTTCCCCGGATTCGACGCCTATTGCCGCGCTGTCCCCCGTATGGTCCCGCACATCGTGCCGCGCCCCAGCCCGCAGACTGCCAGGGCCAATCCCGCCGCGGAAAAAGGCGCGGGACCCGAACCCGCCGAAGAGGATGGTGCCGGAGCCGCCGGCTTTTCCCTTACCCTTTATTGCGAACACCGCGAGTACAATGCTGCAATAGGGGCCGCACTGCTTTACCTCAGCTTGCTCTATTTGCGCCCGGCCGTGGCAGCGATCCTTCACGGGTCACGGTGAGCGTTTCCCGGACTCAAGCGTTTAACGCTAAGGAGCCGTCCACGACGTTGAAGATGCGCGCGTTTCGAGCGACCCTATTTTGCGCCTTTGCGCTCGCGGCTGTGGCTCATGGCCAGCAAGCGGCCACGCTTGCGCCGCCCAGCCCCGGGTTCAGTTTTCCCCAGAAACAGACCCTCACCTACTCGGTGGACTGGCGCGTCTTTCCCGTGGCCACGGCGCAGGTGCATTTTGAGTCCGACGGCGACCGCGAACGCCTGACGGCGACCGCGGAGACCAGCGGCGCCATCAACCTCCTCTTCCATCTCAGCGACCGCTTCCAGACCACCTTCGATCGCGCCAAGGGCTGCACTTACGAGTTCGACAAGCAGACCGTGGAGGGCCGCCGGCAGATCAACTCCACGCTCAAGCTCGACTACGGCCAGAACAAGTCGATCCTGGACGAAAAGAACCTGGTTACCGGGCAGACCAAGCACGTGGAGACGCCGGTAAAAGGCTGCCTGACCGATCTGCTGACCGGCATGTTTTATACCGCCTCCCAGCCGCTCGACCTGGGGCACAGCTTCGTGGTTCCGGTGGCCGACGCCCAGCGCACCGTGCCGGTGACCATGAAGGTGGAGAGCCGCGAAGAGATCAAGACCGCACTGGGAACCTTCAAGACCATTCGCGTGCAGCCCACCGCCGACGCCGGAGTGGTGAAGAACCGCGGCAACATCTGGATCTGGTATACGGATGACGAGCGCCACCTGCCGGTGCAGATGCGCGCCCGCTCTTTCTGGGGCACCGTCACCTTCCGGCTTACCGGCAACGAGAACAAGTAAGCCAGCTTTCAGCCGTCAGCTTTTAGCTTCCAGCTCCCTTGCCTCTTTCCCTATCCGCTGGGATCTGAATTCTGACAACCGTTCCGTAGTAAGCTTTCTCTCCGCCACGGTGAAAGGGGGGCCATATGCGTCGAGCGGCAAGAAAACGGGTGCCCCAGGTCTGGATTCTCAGACCTGGGAAAGCACGGCTCTTCATCCTTCTCGCTCTTGGCGCGGCTTTGATCGCTTCCATCGCTCCCGCCCAATCCACCGGCCAGAAGCGCCCATGACCTTCGAGGACATGATGCAGATGAAGCGGCTGGGCGAGACCGCCGTTTCGCCGGACGGCAAGTGGCTGGCGTATTCGGTGACCACGGTCGATCTCGCGGAGAACACAAAGACGCCGGAGCTGTGGCTGCAGGCCATCGCGGGCGGCGATCCCATCAAACTCGCCGTGAGCCAGCCCGGCGACTCCGGCCCGCAGTTTGCGCCGGACGGGCGTTCCGTGCTCTTCCTTTCCGGTCGAGAGGGCGGCCAACAGATCTGGCTGGCGGATTTCGGTCCGGCGACGGGCGTGGCGAGCAACGCAAAAAGGCTGACGGCGATTTCGACCGTGGCTGACAACGCACGTTGGTCGCCAGACGGGCAGTCGATTGTGTTTACCTCGGCGGTTTATCCCGACTGCCCGGCTATCACGACCGCGGATTTTGCCACGGGCGACAAGTGCAACGCCGACCGCGACAGGGCGTCGGCCGACAGCAGGGTGAAGGCGCAGATTTTTACCCAGCTCTTGTATCGGCACTGGAACCGCTACACGGGCGAAAAGAGGTCCCACCTTTTTCTGGTTTCGGTGGAGACAGGCGCAATGCGCGACCTCAACCCCGGCGACCCGCACGACGTGCCGCCGTTTTCGCTGGAGGATTCGAGTTGCGGCTGCAGTTTCTCGCCCGACTCGAAGGAGCTGGCGTTTACCGAGAATCTCGATCCCGTGCCCGCCATCTCGACCAGCGCTCAGATCTACACCCTCGACCTCACTGATCCAAACGCCAAGCCGGTCAAGGTCTCCACTTCCGCAGGCGGCAACTTCAACCCTGCCTACTCGCCGGATGGGAAGTGGCTGGCTTGGCGGTCGCAGGCGCGGGCCGGATATGAGAGCGACAAGTTCCGGCTGGTGGTGTACGACAGGGCGGCGAAAACCACCACAGATCTGATTCCGAGATTCAATGATTGGGTCGACGAGATTGCATGGGCCCCGAATTCCAAGATGATTTACTTCACTTCTGGCCAAGAGGGCGAATCTCCCCTGATGCTTGCAACGATCGACGGACACCCCGCTTACGTCTTGGATCCCAACCTCTTCCCGAGCCTCGGGGAGTTCAGCGACCTTCATCCGCTCCGCGATGGATACACAATCGTCGCCAGTCGAATCAAGGTCGACGCGCCCGCTGAGATGAGTGCAGCGAGCATCGCGTCGGATATTCCTCAAAGGGACAAGCTTCGGCAGCTCACTCACCTTAACGACGCGCTCCTCGCTCAGCTCGACCTGCCGAAGATGGAATCCTTCTGGTTTACCGCGGGGGATGGCACGAAGGTGCAAGGCTTCCTCATCCGCCCGCCGGGATTTGACGCGAGCAGGAAATATCCTGTGAAGTTTTTGATTCACGGCGGGCCGCAGGGGGCGTGGGGCGATGACTGGAGCTACCGCTGGAACGCGGAGCTGTTTGCCGCGAATGGGTACGTGGTGGTGATGATCAATCCGCGCGGGTCGACCGGCTACGGACAGGCTTTTATCGATGGCGTGAACGGCGACTGGGGCGGCAAGCCGTTCACCGATTTGATGGAGGGACTGGACTACGCCGAGCAGCACTATCCGTTCATTGATAAATCGCGCGAGTGCGCGCTGGGCGCGAGCTACGGCGGCTACATGGCCAACTGGATCCTGGGCCACACCGACCGCTTCAAGTGCATCGTGAGCCACGACGGCATGTTCAATGCCGAGTCGGCCTTTGGGTCGACGGAGGAAGACTGGTTCAACATCTGGGAGTTCCGCGGCCATCCGTGGGACTACTACGGCAAGCCCGACCAAGAAAATCCGTTCCGTGAGTGGTCGCCGTCGCTCTACGCCAAAAACTTCAAGACGCCCACGCTGGTCATCCACTCGCAGCTTGATTACCGGCTCGATGTGAGCGAGGGGTTCCAGCTCTTTGACACCCTGCAACTGCTGGGCGTGCCGAGCAAGATGCTCTACTTCCCCGACGAAGGCCACTGGGTGCTGAAGCCGCAGAACTCCGAGCTGTGGTACAAGACGGTGAACGACTGGGTGGATGAGTGGGCGAGCAAGCCGTAGCATGTATTACAGAAATCGACTTTGTAGTACACTGTGCATATGGGCACAACCGTTCAGGCTCGATTGGATGCGAAAACGCAGGCGGCGCTGGAGCGAGTGGCTTCGCGCCTCGGTTGGAGCACGTCGAAAGTCCTTCGCGAAGGAATTCATCTCGTCGAAGAACGGCACAGTGCTCCGCGAGTGCGCAGGCTGATTGGCATTGGGATGTTCGCCAGCGGAGTCGGCGATCTTGCGACGAACAAGGAGCACATGAAAGATTTCGGTGTGAAGAGCATGGGTAAGGGGTGGAGGCGGCCGGAAGAACGCGGCAACAGACGGAAAGCACGGACAAAATGAGCCGCACGCTCGTGGACACGGGCTTTCTGGTTGCTCTGTACGATAAGCGTGAACCCATGCACCTCAAATGCCTGCGGACTTATCAGGCCTGCCTCGCCGAGTTGGTGACATGCGAGGCAGTTCTGAGCGAGGCTTGCTACTTGTTGCGGAACGTCCCAGGGGCAATCCAGGGAATTCTTCGAAGCGTCGAGGAAGGCATCCTTCAAATCCCATTCACCTTGTCTGATTCAGCGTCCGCGGTCGCGAATTTAATGGAAAAATATCGCGATACTCCGGCCGATTTCGCGGATGCCTGCTTGATTCACCTGGCCGATGAACTCGACACTGGTGACATCCTCACTCTCGACAGCGATTTCAAGCATTACCGCTGGCGGCGCAATCGATCCTTTCGCATGCTGATTCCGCTGGAGTGAACGCCATGGCGATGGGCCGAAGATCGTCGCAACCGCGCGCCTTCCTCAACGAAGCCGGCCTCTACGACTACGCAGTGAAGGCGCTGGGCCGGCGCATGCGCTCGGAGGCCGAGATGCGGCGGCTGCTGCGGCAGCGCGCGGAGCCGGGCGAGCGGGGCGAGGCAGCGATTGCGGCCGTGGTTGCGCAGCTCAAAGAGAGGCGCTATCTCGACGACCAGTCCTTTGCGGAGACCTACGCGCGGCTGCGCCAGGAAAACGAGAAGCTCGCGGCGCGAAGAGTGCGGCAGGATCTGCGCCAGAAGGGCGTCCAGGCGAGCGTGGTCGAACGGACCATCGACGAGCGTTACAACCAGACCGACGAGGAGGCGCTGGCGCGCGCGCACCTCGAACGCAAGCGCATCCACAAACCGGAGAACGAGAAAGAAACCGCGCGCGTGATGCGGCGACTGGCGGCAGCTGGGTTCTCGACCGGCACCATCTACAGGATTTTGCGTCAGTGGCAGGTGCCGGACGAAGCGCTGGCAGCGCTCGACAATCTCGGCGATGAGCGGGTAGAAGAGTAGCCGGGAGATCAGGCGGGCGCTTTGGCGGCAAGGATTTCGAGCATCTCAATCTGAGGCGCTGTGGCCAGCAGCTCATCGGCTTTGGCGAAGAGCGCCTTGGCGATTTCACCGGATAGATGGGCGTTTCTGCCGGCCTGGTCCTTGAATGTATCGAAGATGCCGAACTTCGCCGGGCCCAGCTTCACGGCATACCAGGTGTTGGTCGCGGGCTCGGCTACGGCCAGCGGCTGCGCCGATTTGAGGAATGCTTCCAGTTCCTGCTCTTTGCCGGGCTTGGCTTCAAGCAGGGCCAATATCGCAAACTTATCCATGCTGTTCTCCGGATCTGCTGACCATAAGATGCACAATCGGGCCGGTGGTTACGCGGGTCCCCGCGGCCCATTACACTAAAAGAGCCATGCAATTCCATACGGGGAACGAGATACGCGAGCTGTTTCTGCGCTTTTTTGAGACGAAGGGGCACCGCAGGGTGCACTCTTCCTCGCTGGTGCCTGCCAACGATCCTACGCTGTTGTTTACCAACGCGGGGATGAATCAGTTCAAAGACCTGTTCCTGGGCGCGGAAAGGCGAGACTACGCGCGGGCGACCACTTCTCAAAAATGTGTTCGCGCGGGCGGCAAGCACAACGATCTTGAAAACGTGGGCTTTACGCGGCGCCATCACACCTTCTTTGAGATGCTGGGCAACTTCAGCTTCGGCGACTACTTCAAGCGCGACGCGATCCAATTCGCCTGGGAGCTGGTGACGAGCGAGGCGTGGTTCGGGATTCCCAAGGACCGGCTCTACGTGACCATCTTCGAGGGCGCAGACGGAGTTCCGCGCGACGACGAAGCCGAGCAGTACTGGCTTGAGGTTGGCGTCGAGAAGGAGCGCATCGGCGAGTATGGGTTGAAGGACAACTTCTGGCAGATGGGCGAGACCGGGCCGTGCGGTCCGTGCTCGGAGATCTTCTACGACATGGGGATTGAAGCGGCGGAGACGCCGGGCGTGGATTTGCCGTTTGGAAAAGACGAGGCGCGCTACGTCGAAATCTGGAATCTCGTCTTTATGCAGTTCGACCGCGCGGCGGTTATGGATGCGGCCGGCAAGACGACTGGCTATAAGCTAGCGCCGCTGCCGAAACCGTCGATCGATACGGGGATGGGCCTCGAGCGTGTGGCCGCCGTGCTGCAAGGGAAGGTTTCTAACTTTGAAACCGATTTGTTTACGCCGTTGATTCGAAGGGCAGCGGAGCTAATGGAGAAAACGGCCTTAGCTAAGCTAGCCGAGACGGTCAAGTTAGAAGGAACGATTGCAAACGCATCGAGTCTCGCGAAGGCCATGGAATCGGGCGCTTTAGCAAGGCTCGTCGGCACCGCCAGCCTGCGCATCATCGCCGATCACGCGCGCGCCGCGACGTTTCTCATTAACGACGGCGTGCTGCCTTCAAACGAAGGTCGCGGCTACGTGTTGCGCAAAATTCTGCGCCGGGGCATCCGTCACGGTCGCCTGCACGGACAAGAGAAGCCGTTTCTGTTTGAGATGGTTTATGCCGTGCGCGATTTGATGCAGGGCGCGTATCCGGAACTGATCGATTCGGCTGATCGCGTGGCGAAGGTCGTTGAGGTGGAAGAAAGGCAGTTTGCGCGGGTGATGGTGGCTGGGCTGGACAATCTTGAAAAGAGCTTCGCACCATATATCGAAGCGAAGAAGACATTCGATGTCTTTAAAGGGTTAGCTGATGAACTCGAAAAGCTTAAGGCCGCAGGGAAGCAAGAAACAGAGGAATATAAATCAAAGCTTGATCTGTGGCAGCAGAAACTTGGGGAGTTTGCTGAACTGGGGTTCGATGGTCGCGACAAGCCTACGGGCCGCACCAAACCCGTGTTCCCCGGCGATAAGGCCTTCCATTTGTACGAGACCTATGGCCTTCCTCTCGATTTCATATTGGACGCCGCACGCGACGCCGAAATTGGCCTCGATATGGCTGCCTTCGAACGCGCCCGCTCCGAAGAGCAAGCCCGCGCCCGCGCTTCGTGGAAAGGCGGCAGCCAGAAATCCGCCAGTCCTGCATTTCGCGATTTGCCGAAGACAGTCTTTGAAGGCTACAAGCAGCTCAACTCGACGAATGCTGAAGTGCTGGCCATTGTGAAGAATGGCGTTGGAGTTCCCGCGGCCGCTGCCGGAGATGAAGTTGAGGTTGTGCTCGATCACACTAGCTTCTACGGCGACTCCGGTGGACAAGTCGGCGATCTTGGATGGTTCACTTCGACTGACGGCAACACGACCGTCGCGGAGATTACGGGTTGCGTGCTGCCCGTGCAGGGCGTGCGGGCGCACAAGGCGCTTTTGAAGCAGCCGATCGCGGTGGGCGACCATGTGAACACGATCGTGGATGGAGAGCGCCGCGATGCGATCCGGCGCAATCATACCGGGACGCATCTGCTGCACGCGGCGCTGCGGCAGGTGCTGGGCACGCACGTGAAGCAGGCCGGGTCGCTGGTGGCGCCGGAGCGGCTGCGCTTCGATTTTTCGCACTTCTCTCAAGTTGCCGACGAAGAACTCCAAGAGATAGAAAATATCGTGAATCGCGAGGTGCTGGGCAACGCCAAAGTGGAGACGCTCGAAGACGTGCCCATCGACGTGGCCGTAAACGAGTACCATGCCATGGCTCTGTTCGGCGAGAAGTACGGCGACCGGGTGCGCGTGGTGAAGCTGGCGGATGGGTTTTCGACGGAGCTGTGCGGCGGCACGCACACCGCGGCCACGGGCGAGATCGGCCTGCTGAAGCTGACCGGCGAGAGCTCGGTTTCATCGGGTGTGCGGCGCATCGAGGCCATCAGCGGACTGGGATCGCTCGATACCTTCCGGCGCGATTTTGAATTGGCGCAGGTGGCGGGGCAGTTCGTTCCCTCGACGGAGAATCTTTCGGATGCGCTGCGTGCGAAGTTTGCCGCGCAGGAAGAGGAGATGAAGCGGCTGAAGCGGGAGCTCGAAGAGATGCGGATGAAGTCCGCCGCCGGGGGCCTCGATGAAGCGGTGGCGCGCGCCGTGGAGGTGAAAGGCGTGAAGGTGCTCACCCATCGCGCCGACCAACTGGAGCGCGGGCAGTTGCGGACTCTGGTCGATAATTTGAAGCAGAAGCTGGGCGAGGGCGTGGTGGTGCTGGCCTCCGCGCAGCCCGAGGGCAAAGTGGCGCTGATTGCCGGCGTGACGCCTGCGCTCGTCAAGCGCATCCAGGCCGGCAAGCTGGTGGGCGCGGTTGCCAAACTGGCGGGCGGCTCGGGCGGCGGCAAGGCGGAGATTGCCGAAGCCGGCGGCAAGGAGCAGGCGCAGATCGATGCGGCGCTGAAGGCCGCGCCGGAGATTGTCGGCGAGTTGCTGGGATGAGCCGTTACGGAACGTTGATTGAACGCCAAGGCCGCTCCGGAGTGCGAGGGAGGGAGCGGCGCTTGACGCGCAATGTCCAGAACCTATCGGGTTCCGAAGCTGTAGGCCACGCCAAAGGAGAAAATCGGATAGACCTTCAGCGGGTTCAGGTCGTTCTTATACTTGGCAACCTGGGCCTGAAGGTCGCTAGTCAGAGTTGTGTCGGTTGCCACATTCACGCAGTTCTCGCCGGAGGCATCGCAGACCTGTCCTTGCGTGAGTGCGGCATTCACCGAGGGTGAGCCGACAATCGCCGCACCGATTTCGAATGGGAACGACAGGCGGCCGCGCCGGCGCGGAATCATGTTGCCCCATCCGGTGGAGATGGTGAAGGCCGGGTTCAGCGCGTTGAAGCCGACGCTCGCATTTCCTTCGACCGGGCTGCTTGACGAAGAGTAATATTCGTCGCCGTTCAGCTTGAACGAAGTTCCGCCGGTGGCGAGCACGCTGACGCCGACTTGATTCTGGTTATAGAACAGCACTCCCGGGCTTACCCGCAAACCGTGTTTCGGAAACGGGTAATAATCCAGCGAGGCGCCGACCGTGGCCATATTCAGCGATCCATTCAATACAAGGCCGTTGGTCGAGATGTTGTTGACCGAGTAGTTGAAAACGTTGCCGGCGCAGCGCAGGTTCAAATACCGGTTTACGTTGGTTGCCGCCTGCAGGTTGATGCCCATCAGCGAGATGCCTCCGCCCAAGGCAAACTGAGAGAAGGGCTTGAGTGGAACCTCGGCCTTCCTTGCTGCTTTGGCGGATTTGGCGGACTGCGTGGACGGGCCGGCTCCGCCATGGGAGCCGGGGTCTGCAGCGAGCGGGTTGACGGAGCTGCCGGCTGGCTCGCATTGGAGCGCGATGGGCGCAGCCAGCATTGCAAGGCAGAGCATGTATGCAATTCGCTTCACTCGAGTGGCCTCCGGGCAAATTGGTGTTCGTTCCGCCGGCCTGGAAAATTGCCGCCCTTTGATTGGCCGGCCGGCGGAGATGAGGATGATGTTTGGCGCGGCACAAAGCTGCGGCGCATAGACTGGATGCTGTTGGGAACTATCTAGCGTATACCACGAAGGAACCGCCGCGACAAGTCAAAGTCCCGGTGAATGAAACCTGCAGCGATTGGCGTTGAAGCTTGCGTCAGTTTCCGGTTCCTTTGTTCTTATTTAGAATCGAGTCCATGCGGCGAAACTCTGACTCAATCCAAAACGGGACGGGGCAGTCGAAATCGGGACACGCTTGTATCGATCGGATCTTCGCCGCTCAAGCGATGCGACTGTTAGTCCGGAGACGCTTTGCTGGCGTGGATGCCGGATGCGCCGCGCAAACGCACGCACGATGGGTAAGCCGTAATCTGAGCCAATGATCGGTCTGGACCGCGAATCCGAGAAGGCCGCCGAGCTGCGCCGCCGCCTGCTGGGGTGGTACGAGCGCAACCGCCGCGACCTGCCTTGGCGGAACAGCGGCGATCCTTACGCCATCTGGGTTTCCGAGATCATGCTGCAGCAGACGCGCGTGGCGGTGGTCATGGAGCGCTACCAGGCGTTCATGCAGCGCTTTCCCACGCTGGTCTCGCTGGCCGAGGCGCCGGAGCAGGAGGTGCTGGCGCTGTGGAGCGGGCTGGGCTACTACCGCCGCGCGCGCATGCTGCACAAGACCGCGCAGTTTGTCGCCGACCATCGCCTTGGCGTGCTGCCGGCAAGCGCGGATGAGCTGCGGCTGCTTCCCGGAATCGGCGCCTACACGGCGGCTGCGATTGCCAGCATCGCTTACGGCGAGTGCGTGGCGGTAGTGGACGGCAATGTGGAGCGGGTGCTTTGCCGCATTGCCGGCTGGGACGCGGGCAGCCGCGCGGGCGGCGCGCTGCTCAAGCGCAGGATCGGGGAACTGGCCGGCGCATTGGTCGACCCGCGTCGGCCGGGTGACTTCAACCAGGCGCTCATGGAGCTGGGAGCGACGGTCTGCCTGCCGCGCAATCCGCACTGCCTGGTGTGCCCACTGTGCGGCGATTGCAAGACGCGCGGCGAGCACAAGAGGCCGCCTCGCGCGCCGATGCTGAGCCGCGAGATTGCCCATGCGCTCTCTGTCCGGACCAGCCCAAAGGCGCGCGCGCACGGCGGACGCGAGGTGCTGCTGGAGCAGAGGCCGGCCAAACTGAGCGTGATGCCGGGACTGTGGGAACTGCCCGCGCTCAGCCAGGCCGCCGTTCCCGACAAGGAGCTGCGCATGACCCTGCGCCACGCCATTATGCAGGTGAGCTACTACGTGCGCATCCGGACGGTGTTTGAAGACGATGTGGAGTCGGTCACGGTGGCCGGCGGAAAACGGCGCTGGGTTCCGCTGGGCGAGGCCGCGGGCATGGCGCTTACCGGGCTCACGCGCAAGGTGCTCACGCGGGCGCACCTGCTGCCGACCGCGCCGCTTGACGCCGTTGCACCGGGGGCGGAGGGGGACGTAGTCTAGCGGCATTTCCCTCGGGGAAAAAGCCGCCTCGCACAATGCCGGCGATGTGAGGAAGCGAAGCAAAAGCGCTCTGGAATTATGGATAGCCCCGCGCATCGCGCGCTTGGACACTTCACTCCGCCGTGACCACAACCGGCAGCGTCACGCTGTGAACAATGCCGTTGCCTGTCCCTGTGACCACCACACTGTAAGTACCGGCCGGCGTGCCTCCCGGATTCGAGTGTTGCTGGCTGCTTTTGGCGCTCGCGCCGCAACCGGGGATCAACAGCACCACGGCGAGCATCGCCAATCCGGCCGGAAGTCTCCATCGGCGCCCAGGCAATGGCAAAAGGAGCAACACGGCGAACGCGATGGCCGCGCCGCCCACCGCTCCAAACCAGTGCCCGTGGACTCCGCCCGGCAATCCGGCCGGCCGGTTTCCGCTGGCCGCGGAAGCTCCCGGCACGACCGCTGTGATGTTCAAAGTGGATTGCGCCTGCCCATTCACCGTCGGCGAAGACGGACTCACGCCGCACGTGAACTGGCTCGAAGACGCGGTGCACGCCAGCGCCACCACCCCGTCGAACTCATTCACCGATGTTAGCTCGATGACGGCGCTCGACGAGCTGCCTGAAGCGACATTCACCTGCGGCTGCCCCGGCGAGAGCGTAAAATCAGCCCCGCTCTGCACCACGTTCAGCGCCACCGCGGCGCTCGTCGAAGGCAGATAGTTCGCATCGCCGGAGTAAACCGCGGTGAGTTGATTCGTCCCATTGCTCCAGAAAGCCCCCGTCCCCACCGAAGGCAACGTCACCGTTGCTTGCGCGCCGGAAGCGGATGGAGTGAGTGTGTATTGCCACAGATCGTTCCCATTGTCGATCACTTCCAGCAACCCAGTCGGCGCAACCGTCGCTCCCGCCGGTCCCGACACCGTTCCCACAAAACTGGTTGTCTGCGCGCCCGCAATGCTTGCCGGCGTCACGCTCAAAGTCGTCGTCGATGTCAATATTCCCGCCGGAGGCGCTGTCACCACCAGCGTTAGCCCATCATTGTTGGCGTACTCCTGCGTGAGCCAGTTCGCGTCGCCGTTATAGAGCAGGCAGAAAAACCAAGTGCCCACGGGCAGATTCGAAAAAGTCATTTGCGCAAAGCTATATTCGGCATACATGCCGCCCGGCGACGAAAGTGTGCCCGTCTGGCTGAAGCTGCCTGCCGGCTGGGCGCAGTTGAGGTCATCCAAGTAGGTTGAAAACGTCCCCGTCACAGTGCCGGTGGGAGCTATCGTCCCCGGCGGTGACGCAACCCCGAGCGGCAGCGAACCGGGTCCCAACTCCACGCCCAGCACCAGGCTGCTGCCCGCATACACCGGCCAGCCGCTCACTCCAGAAAATCCGAATGGAGCGCTTGGATTCACCGCGATCGATGGGTAGGCCTTGCTGATCGAGATCGCGTCCGGTCCTGCGGACGCAGCTTCGAAGCTGCTGTCGCCCGCGTAGCTCGCGCTCAACGAATGGTTCCCCGGCAAAAGAGCATTCGGCATCCACGAAGCCACTCCGCCCACGTTGAGTGCAACTGTGTTGGCCGCCCCATCCAGCGTGAACGTCACATTGCCGGTAGCGCTCCCGTCCGTGCCCCCCGTCGGCGCATTCACGCCCACCGGCTGCGCGCTGATATACACCGGATTCCCGTACATGGCGCCCCCGCCCTGAAGATTCAGGGTCGACTTTTCCGGCGTCACCGTTATCGTCTCGGGCTGCGAAGTGCTGCCCGCGAAGACTCCATCCCCTCCATACTGCGCCGTCAACTCGTATGTGCCTCCGGGCAGATAATCCAGGGTCGATGAACCGCTCCCGTGCGCCAACGATATTTCCGTTTGCCCTTTGCTCGACGGCAAATCCGAGTTGCTCAAAACTGCCACGGCTCCGGTCGGAGTCCCCGATCCCGATGCCGCCGCCACATCCGCCGTCAGGGTCACATTCGCCCCGTGCGTCACCTTCGCAGGCGATACCGCCAGCGTGGTTGTCGAGGCCAGGAACGAAACCGCGCTCCAGTTGTTCACCAGCTTCGCCGCATCCACTGAGCCCCATCCGCTGGCCAGATCGAAACCGGGCGTCGCGCTGTACACCGTCGACTCGCCCCAATACGGTCCCAGATTATCCACGCCCAGGTCGCATTCCGGGGGAAACTCGCAAAGGTCCCAGTTTCCGCCCAGCGTAATGTCGTGAAACGCAGCCGGCTGCTGCTGGGCCAGAGGATAGAGCGTATAGTCCGCCTGTCCCTGCCGCCCGTGCTTCTGGTCCACCAGCGCCATGATCCCGGCCATCCCCGGCGCCGACGCCGAGGTGCCTCCCACCAGAAACACAGAAAAATTCCCGCCTGCGTCCGGCGTGCAATCCCCTTCTTGCGAGCAAATCGCGAGCGCCGAGTAGTTCGGCCCGTTCGCAGCAAACAGCGATATATCGGGCAAATCGCGCACCCCGTCCGCCGGAACTCCCTGGCCCGTCTGCCAGCTTGGTTTCGCGTACCCGCCCGTACACCCTGTGGAGGAATTGAACGTGGCGCAACTGCTCGCGCCTCCTCCGCCGGCGCCGTCCTGGCCCTCGGCAATTTCGTTTGAGATCGCGTCCAGCCCGAACGGATCGTTCCATACCTGCTCCGTCAGCGGAGCCTTCAGCGAACCCTTGGTGGCCGGATCGTTGGTCGCATTCCAGTCGGAAGCAGCGCTCGGCGCCCCCGATGCGTAGTCAAAATAATAGAAATCCGTTCCTCCCACCGCCACGTCCCACGGCGTCGATGCAAGTCCGTTCACCTGCTGGAAGAAATAGAGGTCCTGCGCCTGTCCGTAATCGCCTGAAGCCACCAACACCGTTTGGCCCTCAGCGGCCGCCTGTTCCCACAAATCGTTCCAGGTTGGATCTCCGTCCTCGGGCTCGCCGTAGCTCACGCTGAGAACGTCCGCCTGGTCATCGTCTATGGCGCGCGCCGCAGCCAGCAGCAGCGGATCCTGAAATCCCGAGCCGGCCGAGATATACAGGTTCACCGTTGCACCCGGAGCCGCCGCGCCGGCCATCTCCACGTCCAGGTACGCCTCCGTCGCGCTGCTGTTTTCACCGGGATCTCCCCCGTCGATCACCACCTGGACCGGGTTCGCCGGGAGTCCAAACACGCTGCGATACGCCGCCGCCAGGTTCAGGTCGATATTCGATGCGTTGATGATTCCGATCGTCACCCCGGTCCCCGTCACCCCGGAATTCATCAACGGCCCAAGGTCGTATTGGGTGGCGAAATCCGCCGGCGCCAGCGCGTAAAACGGTGCACTCGACCCCATCGGCCCGGTAAACTCAGGCTCGAATCTCCTGTCCAGCCCGCTGTATTCACCCTTCCCCTTCACCACCACCTGCGGCGCCGGACGCGAGAAATCGTCCAGCGGCGCAACCGCTCCGATGATCGCGGCCAGCGCCTTGGGAATCGTCAGCCCCGTCGCATTCGCGTGGTGGAGCTCGCCGTTCACCATGTACTCGTCGATCCGCGTGCCGAACGCCGCGTTCACCTGCCCCACGGTTCCCGAAAACTCCACAAGGCGCTTGGCCTTCGAAACCCGCGCAACGCGAAAACCCTCCGCCTCCAGCCATTGGGTCACCGCTTCCACGTCTGCGTCCGCCGGCCCGAACCGCTCGCCAATCTGGTCCGGCGTCAGCCACTTGTGCCAGGACGCCGTACCTGGCATGTGCGCATCCTTCAGGAACTGCTGAAACGCGGCTTCCCGCTCCCGCGGCCTGTTCAAAACCAGGAGCAGCCGTTCCGCCGGCGTCGATTCGTTCATTGGCCCGCGATCGTTTCCGGCCTGCGCCAAAGGTTGCACGCTCCCAGCCAGCGGAACGCGTTGCGCCGCATCCACCGCCTCAGTCACCAGCCGCGGCGCCGCACTCTGCGTTTGACCTGGAATGGAAAGGCAAAAGAGAAAAATAAAGGCAATCGAGATTCGGGCTTTGAGAAGCATGCGCCCACTTCCTCCTTGAAAAGAGGCCGAACCCCTTACGCCTCGGTCCACTTGATTGCAATCGGTTTTCAGCGCGCTCGTGCCGTTCGCCATGCCGGCGGCTGCGCGATCAAGTCGTGAACGCTGCAACCGTCGACTGGCCGCAGCCGATTACAATCATATCTTGGCCGTCTTATGCGGTAATTTCAGAGCGAAGCGCAGCCCGCCGGGCGCGCAGTCCTTCAGTAGTAGTCCGCGCAGCTCAGGTAATACCCGCAGTGGGTGCAGACCAGCTTGCAGCGGTGGCCGGTGAGCCGGGTTCCGCAGGTGGGGCATATCTGGCAATGGTGATCGATGGCCGGCGCGGCCGGCTGCGCGGCGGCTTCGAGAGCTTCGCCCGCCGCCTCACCATGTGAGAAATCCGCATGAAAATCGGGATCGAGACCGGTTGGCCGCGCCGTCAGCATGATCGACAGATTAGCATGGAGTGAGGGCGCCCTGCCGCGCGAATCCCGGCCGGTGCCCGATGCATCAACACTGGGGCGTCAGGTCTTCCCCTTTAGCGGCGCCCATCCCTGCAACCACCATTTTGAACCAGCGGATTTGAATCCCCCAAGGAGGGAATTATGGCAAGCAAGGCAAGTGCGGTTTGGACAGGATCATTGAAAGAAGGCAAGGGCACCATCTCCACGGCGACGGGGGTGCTGAACAATGCGAATTACTCGTTCGCCACGCGGTTTGAAGGCGCCATGTCGGGCACCACGCCCGAGGAGCTGATTGCGGCGGCGCACGCAAGCTGCTTTTCAATGGCCCTGGGCGCGCAGTTGGGCGGCGCGGGATTGACGCCCGACAGGATCGAGACCCACGCGGCCGTCACCCTGGCCAAGACCGATGCGGGCTTCGCGATCACGAAGATTGCGCTCACCACCACGGCCAGCGTGCCCGGAGCTACCAAGGAGGCCTTCGATAAGGCCGCGGCCGACGCCAAGAGCGGCTGCCCTATTTCGAAGCTCTTCGCCAACAATACCGAGGTCACGCTCGACGCCACGCTGGCGTAGGCGCGTCTCCGCGGCAATCGCCTGAATTCATAATCGGCATCCCTCCCCCGGAGCGCTTCCAGCCACAGCGCCGCGGGGCGGGATGTTTGTTTTGGTGATTGGTCATGAAGAAATTCAAATTCAAGGCGCAGATCGAGCCGGGCATGGGCGGAGGCGCGGGGATCGTGTTTCCGTACGATGTCCAACAGGAGTTCGGAACCAGAGGCAACGTGCCGGTGAAGGCAACCATCGATGGTGTGCCGTATACCGGCTCGCTCATGAATTGCGGAGCAATCGGCCACACGCTGGGGGTTCTCAAGAGCGTCCGCCGGCAGATCGGCAAAGGCCCGGGTGAGGTCGTCGAAGTTGTGGTGTGGAAAGATGAAGAGGTGAGAACCGTCGCAGTGCCGGCGGCATTCCAAAGGCTGCTCAAGAAGGAAGGTTTGCTGGCGGACTTCGAAAAACTCAGCTACACCCACCGCAAGGAATACTGCCGCTGGATCGCGGAGGCCAAAAAAGAGGAGACGCGCCTGAATCGCATCGGCAAGGCGATTGAAATGCTCCGGCAGAAGATCAGGACTCCCGGATAAACCAGGATATGTGCGGGCGTTTCCGCGGGTTTGGCCGCATTTGACACCGCATTCCCGCATTTGCGAGACTCAAGATTGCTGCCTGTTCAGCGCAACGCGCTGAATGAGTGCTCGTGCCGAAGTGGCGGAATTGGCAGACGCGCATGGTTCAGGTCCATGTACTCGCAAGGGTGTGGGGGTTCGAGTCCCTTCTTCGGCACCAGGAAACTTCTAAATTGCTGATTCTGTTATAAATCCGGCAAAATTGCGAATAAATCGACTGTGCAGATTGTGCATCGGGTGGAAACGATGCGCCCTCTCCATGCCCTCCACGCACAGAGCTTTCAGATCGAGAGCACGTTTCCGAGCTAACAATGGTGCGATTCCAACCCGGTAGCGCGCTCTAGAGGCTGCGGAAAAAGGGAGAGCAGCAAGCGAATCGCGTGTGCAAGCGTCCCGCAGGGGCTAAAGCCCACGTTCATTTTGCGACCTTTGCGGCACGCGACCCAGAGGGTACCCCGGTCGTGCCCTGACACTTCGTGCTCCTTCCGGGGAGTTTTTCCGCAGCTTGTTCTAGCCCTGCGGTCTCTCGTCCAATCGATGCTCAGCCATTTTTGAAACACGCTCGAGTCATTTGCAAGCGGCAGGGTTTTGCGGTGCGAAGGCCGCGGCAGGAAGCCGCGTTTCAGGATCGGTTGGGACGATTCAATGCCGTCCAGGCTGCCAAAGAGTCCATGTAATCTCTCCAGCGCACAATCTTTCTGTTCTCAATCGTGACCACCGAGATGAACCGGTTGTCATAGGAGTTCCCATTCGACAGAACCCGTCCGTGCACCTCGTATTCCAGGATCACGACGCGGCCTTCCTGAGAGCGGTGCGCAACCAGGGCGTCGCCCTTGTGAAGCTTGATCGTCTTGCCGTATCCGGAGTAGCTGGCGATCAGATTGGCTCGGCCTTGAATCGTCACAGGCCACCCTGGGAAGTTGTAGCGGAACTCGAAGATCGCATCTTCGGCAATCGTATCGAAATAATGATCGCCATCGACGAGTCCGCGTAAGCCTTGCATGACGACTTCAAAGAATGGGTTGAGGGCTTCGTAATCTTCGTATCGTGGTTTGGTCATCACTCATTCCTCAGCGTTCGACGCGGGCATCGAGGCGCGGCGGTCTGCACCTCTGCTTTCCTTCCAGGGCAAGGCTATCAGCAGCCCTCCGCGTCGGGGATAGCAGCGTGCGCAAGGGGCAGGATATTCATGCCTCCCGGAGCAGTAGACTGGTGGCGATGGTGTGCTCGCACATTTCCCGGCGCAGCTTCATCCGCAGTTGCGCTGCAACGGCTGCGCTGGGGCCGGCAACGGCGGTGCTCGCCTGGGGCGCGGAAGGCAAGCCGCTCGACGGGCGCAGCGGACCGGCGCGGCGCGTTATTTCCCTGAACGATCATTGGCTCTTCGGCGGCAAGAATACCGATGCGCCATTGGCGTTCAACCGGGAATTCGATGACCGCACATGGAAGCAGATCACCCTGCCGCACTGCGTGACCGATCTCTCCTGGCAAAACTGGGATCCGGCCGCGTGGGAAGATGTTTGGATTTACCGCAAGCATTTTTCCATTCCGCCGGAGTGGCGCGGCCTGCGGTACTTTCTACATTTCGACCGCATCCTGGCTGGAGCCGAAATCGCGGTCAATTCTTCGCCTGCCTGGTCGCCGCCGGTGGGCGGGTTTCTCCCTGTCGATTACGAGATTACCGGTTTTGCCCGAACCGATGAGAATGTGCTGGCTGTCTTGGTGGATTCCCGCTGGCTCAACGCTCCGCCTTCCGGCTCGCCGCGCGGACCAAGTTCGATCGATTACCTTCTGCCCGGCGGCATCGCGGGATCGGTCGAGCTGCGCGCGGTTCCGCATGTTTTTCTGCGCGAACTGTTCGCCAGGCCGGTGGATGTGCTGGGCCCGAACCGGCGCGTGGAGATCGAATGCCTCGTGGATGCCCGGGACCCGCCGCCGGCAGATATCCGGATCGAGGCTGAGCTCAGCAAAGATGGCCGCGTTCTCTCGAACGGGTCGCTTCTTGCGCGACTCGATCCCGACTTGGGAGATCAGAGATTCAATCTCACATTGCACAAGCTTCACGATGTGCTGTTGTGGGAAGTGGATCATCCGCATTTGTACGATCTCGATGTCACCCTGTTCCTCGACGGCCAACCGGTGCATCGCTATGCCACGCGCATCGGTCTGCGCGAGGCCCGCTTCGAGATCGACGGTTTCTATTTAAACGGCCGGCGGCTGCAACTGTTCGGACTGAACCGTCACGAGCTTTATCCCTATGTGGGTTTCGCCGTGCCCGAGCGGCTGTTGCGGCGCGATGCGGAGATACTGCGCCGTAAATTCAACTGCAATGCGGTGCGCTGCTCGCACTATCCGCAGTCGGAGGCTTTTCTCGATGCGTGCGACGAGCTGGGGCTGCTGGTATGGGAGGAACTGCCGGGATGGCAATACATCGGCGACAACGCATGGCAGGATCTGGCGGTTCGCGATGTGGAAGCGATGATCCGCCGCGACCGGAATCATCCTTCCATCGTGATCTGGGGGGTGCGCATCAACGAGTCGGCCAACGATTCCGAGCTTTACGGCCGCACGTGGGCGCTGGCAAAATCGCTCGACGCTTCGCGTCCTGCGTCGGGGACCATGACTCCGTCTTCCCGTAAAGACTGGCAGACGGAATGGAGCGAAGATGTATTCGCGTACGACGACTATCATTCCGCTCCCGATGGCAGCGTCGGCATTCTCGATCCGGTCGAAGGATTTCCGTACATGATCGCCGAGACGGTGGGGCAGTTCAATTATCGCGCCGGCAAAGGATTCGCCGTGCGCTACCGGCGCGCAGGCGATAGGACGCAGCAAACCGACCAGGCGCTCTTCCATGCGCAGGCGCACAACCGCGCGGCGGATCATCCGCGGATCGCCGGAGCCATCGCCTGGTGCGCCTTCGATTATGGGAGTCTGATGAACGCGTACAACGCGGTGAAATGCCCCGGCATTGCCGATGTGTTCCGGATTCCGAAGCTGGGAGCTTCGTTCTACGTTGCGCAGGTCGATCCTTCGGTGCGCCCGGTGATCGAGCCGAATTTCTATTGGGACTTCGGGCCGCAGACGCCCTCGGGCCCCGGAGAACATGCGGCGATTTTCTCCAACTGCGAGCGGCTGGAGTTATCGATCGACGGCCAGCCGCACGCGACGCTTCATCCCGAGCGCAGCAGCTTCCCACATCTCAAATATCCGCCCTTCATAGCGCATCTGATGCTCGAAGGCTCTCAACATCCGGAGCTGCACATCGATGGATACGTGAAGAACGCGCGGGTGCTGTCGCGTTCGTTTTCCTCCGATCGATCCGCGGACCGGTTATGGCTGCATGCCGAAGACACTGAGCTCGTGGGTGACGGATCGGACGCAACGCGAGTGGCGTTTGCGCGGGTCGACAAATATGGCGCGCAGCGGCCGTTTGCCATAGGCGAGGTTTCGCTCGCCATCGACGGCCCGGGAGAGATCGTGGGCGACAACCCCTTCCTGCTCGATGACAATGGCGGCGCCGGCGCCGTTTATGTGCGCACGCTTTGGCATCGAGCGGGACGGATTCGGGTGGAAGCGCGGCACGCCGTGCTGGGCAGCGCTTCGGTCGAGCTTCAGGTGAGGACGTGAAGGCCGGCTGCTGGGACTGCGCGGGTGGAAAGCCGCGATCGGCTACGATGGCTGCATGGGAAGTTTTCTCGAGATTCGCGATTTGAAGATTCGCTTCGGCGCAACGGAAGCAGTGCGCGGAGTGAGCCTGCACATCGACAAAGGCGAGGTGCTGGGACTGGTGGGCGAGTCGGGATCGGGGAAGAGCGCGACGGCGCTGGCGATTCTTGGATTGCTGGGTCCGGCGGCCCGAGTCGAGGGACAGATCCTATTGTGCGGCGCGGAGACAAGCGGCGAAGCAGACGCCGGTCTGGATCTGGTGCGGCAGCCGCCGGCTGCGCTGCGGCGCATCCGCGGACGCGAGATTGCGATGATCTTTCAGGAGCCGATGACGGCGCTGAATCCTGTGATGTCGATCGGCCGCCAGGTGGCCGAGAGTGCTTCCGCACCCTTTTCTTCCTGGATCGGCAAAGAGGCCAGGAGGAGGGCCATCGCGGCGCTCGAGGAGGTTCAGATTCCCGATGCGGCGCGGCGCTACGGCGATTATCCGCACCAGTTTTCAGGCGGGCAGCGGCAGCGGATTTTGATTGCCATGGCGCTCATCAACCGGCCGCGGCTGCTGATTTCCGACGAGCCCACGACCGCGCTCGACGTGACCGTGCAGGCGCAGATCCTGGCGCTGCTCAAGGAACTGCAACGCCAACACGGGCTGGCGATGCTGTTCATCTCCCACGATCTGGCGGTGGTGGGACAAATTGCCGGACGCGTGGCCGTGATGCGGGCGGGGCAGGTAGTCGAGACCGGGTCTTGCGTCGAACTGCTGACCAGGCCGCAGCACCCCTACACAAAAAGCCTGCTGGCCGCGGTGCCGACGCTCGAGACGGATCGCAGCAAGCCCCTGGCGATGGTGGAGTAGGTAGCAGGGACAGCGCCTGCAATACTCAAAAGTTACTCAAAAAGGTTGTCGACATGAGTTATTATTGGTGTATAGTTGGAGTTGTAAGCAAGTGGAGAGGCAAAGGAGGCCAATCCATGCTGCCGATTCGGTTCCGGGTGCGTGCCGTTGCCAACCCACTGAGCCAGTTCCGCAGCATTTCTCAGTGGACGGCTGAATCATGTTGCAAGAAAACAACTTGGCTTTGTCAAGAACAGCCTCGTCGCGACGAGGCTGTTCTTGTGAGGCCAGATACCCGGCTCAAAGCGTGCAACTTTTCCACGCTAAATTCGTTTCAATAATGTGGAGGAATTGAGTAGTATATGGGAAGCATTGCATCGATAAACTATGAGAGGGGATCGAATTCGGATCCCGAAAGGTGTCTTCATGCGGCTGAATCTTGAACTGACCGAAACGCAAATGAACTCATTGAAGGCTCTTCAACACAGAACCGGCGCGAACACCATGAAGGATCTTGTCAACCACGCCCTGTCAATGCTGGAATGGGCCGTCGATGAGACCGCTCATGGGAACGAGATTGCGGCGGTGAACGAGGATGAGTCGACCTACCGCGTGATGGTGACCCCGCTGCTGCAGCATGTCGCCAAGCAGGAGCGGCAAATGCCCGTGAGTGCATGAGCATTGCCCACAAAGCGGCGGAGAAGATACCCGAACAGCTCAAGCTCAAGGAATGGGTTTCCGCCGTCCATGTGGGCTTTCAACAGCAGATCGTCACGTTTCTGCTGTGGGCCTACGGGTTTCTGCTGGCCGCCACCGTCACAATCATCTTCTTCCAGGGCTTTCACTTCAAAGGGTTTGCACTCGACAGCGCATTCTTGAAATGGCTGGGAGGCGCGACCATTGGTGAAATTGGAGGGTTGCTGGTGTTCACCTTTCGCGCGTCATTCAAATAACTATTTCGAGCCGATGCGCGCGCCAGAGACAAACTCTTTGGGGTAGAGCCCCAGGTCTTTGAGCCTCCGCAAGCCGCGGAGCTTTTTCATTGGGCCCATTCCAGGCGGTTGAACCCGCTTCCGATCCGAAGAGAGGCTTTTCTGCTCTTTATTAGAAACGGGCATAGTGGCAATTCAGCGTCCGCGCTACCAAAACCAGCTTGAGTCTCAAGGTATGCGGCTTTCTCGATTCTGTTCTCGATAGAAACCTGTGGGCGAAGCAACCTCTTCCACGAGGAGAAATTGCCTACCAAGATTTCTAAAGCAGTTTCGGAATTTGTGTGGTCCTAAGAAGGGGCGTGCAGGGTGGCTCTTTCTTGAGGAAAAAGCCACTTAAGCTCGTGCTTCCGGTCTACAGTAATTCCGAAACTGCTATAAGCGAGGGCCTGGGAATCGAAAATGCTTTTCGGCTCAGCGGGGATTTGCAAACCAATGGAAAAGCACAAGAATAACCGGGAACCCCAGGATTGCATCGGAAAAATCATGGACGCGTAAGGGGCGGGGTTGCCGTTCTTCGCGGAGCAAATCGGCCCGAGTTCTACCCGGCCGCTTGCGTTTGCCGGAAGTGGCGCGCCTCAGTGAGCAGCGTGCGAACCTCGTCGTCGCTGGTGGGCTGAAAGTTGCGGTAAAACAGGCCTACCGCCTCAAGCGGATCGGGCGTTGCGGCGCAGAGGATAAGGTCCGCTTCGCTCTCCAGTTCGCGGCAGGTGCTGGCCGCGGCCACGGGAATTGCAATCACCACGCGGCTGGCGCGCGGACGCACCACCTGCACGGCGGCCCTCATGCTGGCTCCGGTCGCAATCCCGTCGTCGACCAGAATCGCAGTGCGTCCCTCGATCTTCAGCGGCTCGCATTCACCGCGGTAGGCGCGCTCGCGGCGCTCGATTTCCCCCAACTCCCGCTGGATCGCCGGGCGCATCCCTTCTTCGGTGACATCGAAGGCGCGGAGAATCTCAGCATTGAGCGCGACCACGCCGCCGCTGGCGACCGCGCCCATGGCCAGCTCTCTTTGCCCGGGAGCTCCCAGTTTGCGGACGAGCAGAATGTCGAGGGGAAGATTTGCGGCCCGCGCCACTTCAAAGGCCACCGGTACGCCGCCCCGCGGCAGGCCGAGAACAAGCGCATCGTCCAGGTTGGGCAGCGCGGCGACCATGCGCGCCAGCACGCGGCCCGCGTCTTTGCGATCCTGGAACAACATCCCGCCCAACCTTCCCAGGGGATCGGATGAGGTCCACCCTCGAGCAGAGGCTTACTTTGGAGCGGTTCCACAATGTATTTGCCCTTTCCGATGTTTTGCCAGGTGGGTTTTTCTTGAGGAAAAACCCACCCGCCGGCCGCGGCCTCGGGGTAGAGCAATTGTGGAACCGCTCAAGCGCTTGCACTCCAAGTTTACGCCGCCTCTCGTGCAAGCGGGAGGCGGCGCGGCGGACGGAGACGGGAGCTACCCGGCTGCGGTTTCTTCGCCGGCCGGCGCAGCAGTCTCGGCGCCTGGCGCAGGCGCTACAACTTCCGGCACGGGCGCTTCGGTTTCCGGCGCCGCCTCGGCCTGGACCTGTACCTTTACGTGCGCGGTGACTTCGCGGTGCAGGCGGATGGAGACGATGAATTCGCCCAGGCTCTTGAGCGGCTCGCTCAACTGGATCTTGCGGCGATCCACCTCAAAGCCCCTGGCGGCCAGGCCGGCGGCAATGTCGGCCGAGGTGACGGAGCCGAAGAGATGGCCCTGTTCGCCCGATTTGCGGGTAAAGCTGAGCGCCACCGGCTCGAGCTTGATGACCAGTTCCTCGGCCTGCGCCTTCTCGCTGGCGGAGCGGCGCGCGGCGGCAGCCTTCATCTGCTCGATGACCGCCTTGTTGGCCTCGGTGGCCTGCATGGCAAGCTTGCGGGGCAGCAGAAAGTTGCGGCCGTAGCCGTCGGCGACTTTCACCACTTCTCCGCGAAGGCCAAGGTTGACTACGTCTTCCTTCAGTATTACTTCCATGGGAAACTCTCCAATAATTCGCGTGCTCTGCGTGCCCGGCCCGATGGCGTTCCCTCAGGGGCTAAAGCCCTGTTCATTTGCCGGCGCTTGCGGCACGACTAAAGTCGTGCCCTGACACTTCTTGCTCAACCCGAGAGCTTTTTCGCAGCTCGCCCGTTCCTAGTGGCGCGTGGCGAAGGGCAGCAGGGCGATGTTGCGGGCCTGCTTGATGGCGCGGGTCAGGCGGCGCTGGTGGGTGGTGCAAACGCCGGTGAGCCGCCGGGGAACGATCTTGCCGCGCTCGGCTACAAACTGCTGCAGCAGGCGCACGTCGCGGTAGGGAATGGCGTCGATCTTCTCGGTGCAGAATTTGCAGACCTTCTTGCGGCGGAAGAACTTGCCGCGTCCGCCGGGACCGCCGGAAGGGCGGCCGGGTCCGCGTGGACCGGGGCCCGGACCGGACGGCGCTTGTTGCGTGGCAGGTGCGCCCGATTCCGGCGCCTTTGCATGTGATTCTTCAGGCATAGTGTTTCCTCTTCAGTCTTTTCCCGCCTGCCGGCGTCCATTGGGGCGCTGCAGGGTGTGTTTGCATCCAAGCGGCAGCGGAACCGCTCAAGGCCGCGGCCGGCTCATCCGGCCCGGCAATCCGCGGCCGGCTTCTCAGGCGCCGGCCGGTGCGTGCTCGGCAACTTCGGCCGCCGGCGGAGCCGCGGCAACGGCCGGCTCCGCGCTCAGCTTGCGGCGCGTGCCGCGCAGGGCTTTCACCTTGGCCAGGCGCTTCTCTTCCTCATCCATGCGCACGGTGATGAACTTGATCACCGGCTCGGTGACGCGCAGCCGGCGCTCCAGCTCCAGCACTACCGCGCCGTTGCCTTGAAGGGTGAGCAGAACGTAGTTGCCGTCCACGAACTTGCGCACCATGTAAGCCAGCTTGCGGCGGCCCATCTTCTCCACCGACTTCACCACCCCGCCGCCCGCAGTCACGGTGGCGGTAAAGCCGGCAATCAGCTTGTCGGCATCCTCTTCGGCCATATCGGGCCGAACGATGAACATAACCTCATACAATCGCGACATCGGTATTCCTCTTCTGCCGGAGCGCTTCCGGCCCCGGCTCTAATTCACAGCTCCCGGATTTCGGCTTGCAATGATCACAGCATGCTCCAAAAACATTCCGCAGGGGCTAAAGCCCGCCCTCATTTTTCAGCCACCTGCGGCACGACTAAAGTCGTGCCCTGACACTTCGTGCTCCGCTGAGGCAGTCTTTCCGCTCGCCCCAGCGAGTGAAGTCGTGCCCTGATACAAAGCAGCCACCAAAACACGCTCCGGTCCTTTGTCCCCGCTCCCCATTCCCTATCCCCTATTCCCTATTCCCTATTCCTTATTCCCTGTTTCCTCGTCCTTCCGGTTGAACTCGTTCATCGCGGCTGCCGGTCCCTTTTCGACGATGAGCCGCGTGGCCCTTGCCACCCGGTCCAGCACTTCATCCAGGACCGCCAGGTCCGCCTTGCGCAGCGACGAGAGCAAGTAATCCTTGCCGGATCGCCTTCCCCCCTGGGCCGCTTCGGACGCCGGGGGCACATTGGGCTTGGCGCCGATGCGCAGGCGCAACCACTCCTGTGTTCCCAGGGCATCGGTCACGCTGCGGGCTCCGTTGTGTCCCGCGGCCGAACCGCGCTCCCTGATTTTGATGGTTCCCAACTTCAGGTCCAGCTCGTCGTAGATCACGAGCAGGTCCTGGGCCGGGTCCGCGTCAAACTCACCAAGCAGAGCGGCTACGGCAAGCCCGCTCAGGTTCATGAAAGTCTCCGGCTTGGCCAGGATCACCTTGCGTCCCGCCATGCGGCAGGTTGCCGTGAGAGCCCTGGACCGCCGGTTCTGCACCACAACGCCTTCCTGTTCGGCGATGCGGTCAATGGCCATGAACCCCGCATTGTGCGGCGTCCACAGATACTCGAGGCCGGGATTGCCGAGCCCTACGACCAGGAAAGGGCTCCGCCGCAAACCGATCTCACTTGCTCGATCCAACGCTTACTTCTTCGCCTCGGGCTTCTTGGCGCCCGCGGCCTCGGCCTCGGGCTTGCCCTTCTTGGCCACTTCCGGCTCCGTAGGTGTTCCGGCTTCACCGGCAGCCACTGCCACCGCTTCCGCCTCCGCCACGGGAGCCACCTCTTCACGGATCGAGACCACGTGGGCCACGGTTGCGTCCTCGGCATTCAGGTACTTGATCTTCTCCGAGTGAGGCAGGCCGCTGACGCGCAACACGTCATGCATCGCCAGCCCGCTCACATCCACATCGATGTGGCGGGGAATATCGACAGGAAGGCATTCGATGTCCACTTCGCGCATCACCTGGTCCAGAATTCCGCCTTCGGTCTTGACGCCCACCGGTATGCCCATCAGCTTGACGCGCACCTTGACGCGCAGGACCCTGTCGAGGGCAATGCGCTTCAAGTCGATGTGGATCAACTGGTCCTTGATCGGCTCGCGCTGCCAGTCGACGATCATGGCCTTGGCCGCGGGCTGGCCGGCGACCTCCACGTCGAAGATGGTGTTGTGGCCGGTTTCGGAAAAGAGAATCCGGGAGATCTGTTTCGGTTCCACCTCGATGGCCACCGGATCGTGCCCGGAACCATACAGCACGGCGGGAATCTTGCCAGCGGCGCGCACGCGGCGCGCGGCATTCTTGTTGAACTTGCCCTCACGGGGCCTGGCTACAACGACTTCAGGCATTTCGGTTTCTCGTTTCTTTAAGATCGGGCACGGAAAAGCAGCTTTCAGCCTTCAGCTATCGGCTCGTCCTGGCTACGGCGAGCTCGAAAGCTCCGCTCCCTTTGTTGGGCCAGAGATCAGGGGTCAGAGATCAGAGATCAGAAAAACGCGGCTCCGATTGCCGATGACCGCCACGGATGGCTGGCTGAAGTTGATTGTCGTGGGGCCAGCGGTTGCTGATCTCTGACCCCTGATCTCCGATCTCTCAGTTAAACAGCGAACTCACGCTGGTTTCCATGTGAATGCTCTCGATGGCCGCGCCCAGCAGTCCGGCGATGGAGAGGGTTTTGATCTTGGGCATTTTCTGCGCCGCCTCGCGCAGCGGAATGGTGTCAGTGACCACCAGTTGCTCGAGGCGCGAGTTGGCAATGCGGTCGATGGCCGGGCCGGAGAGCACGGCGTGGCTGGCGCAGGCGTACACGGCGGTGGCGCCCGCGTCCAGAAGCGCGTCCACGGTCTTGACGAGGGTTCCGGCGGTGTCGATGATGTCGTCGATGATGAGGCAGGTCTTGCCCTTCACGTCGCCGACCACGTTCATCACCTCGGCCACGTTGAGGTCGGTGCGGCGCTTGTCCACGATGGCCAGCGGCGCGCCCATCTTCTGCGCAAAAAAGCGAGCCCGCTCCACGCCGCCCGGATCGGGCGAGACCACCATCAGATTGGGAAGGTTGAATTCGCGGAAGTAGCTCACCAGCACCGGGCTGGCGTAGAGGTGATCGACGGGAATGCTGAAGAAGCCTTGAATCTGGGCGGCGTGCAGGTCGACGAAAAGAGCGCGATTGGCGCCCACGGTAGTGATTACATCGGCGACCATCTTGGCGCTGATGGCCACCCGCGGGCGGTCCTTGCGGTCCTGGCGGGCGTAGCCGTAGTAGGGCATCACCACCGTGATTCTGGCCGCCGAGGCCCGTTTGAGCGCGTCAATCATCACCAATAACTCCACCAGGTGCTGGTCCACCGGGTAACAGGTGGGCTGCACCACAAAAACATCCACGCCGCGCACGTTCTCAAGAAGCTGGAAAAAGACCTCGCCGTCGGCAAAGCGCTGCATCTTGGTTTCGCCTACCTTGACCCCGATATGCTCGCCGATCTTGCGCGCCAGCTCCGGGTTGGCCGTGCCGGAGAAGAGCTTGAAGCGCTTGTCCTCGCTCAGGTTGCGGGCCCGTTTGCGCTCGGCGGCCGGTTTGGCGTCCTTGGGCTTCGCAGACTCCGGCGCGGGTCCCTGCGGCGGGTCTTTGCGCGAGTTGTCTTTCTCCTCCGGTTCGTGTCCGCCCTGGCGCGCGTCTTCCAGTGTCGCTGATAGCGATCCTGCTTCCATGTTGAGAAAACCTCCAAGCTGGTTGGCTTTGGCTGCTTCTTTTAATCGACTCAGCAAACTTGGCTGGGCGACTAGGATTCGAACCTAGACAAGTGCCTCCAAAGGGCACTGTCCTACCATTAGACGATCGCCCAACTCACGCAACCGCCCGCGAGTTTCTCTCGCGGAACGATCGCCTGTCAATGCACTTTTACGAAAGCATTTCGCTCCAGTAAGCGTGGCGCGGCAGGGTCCTGGTCAAGTGACTCTGAATTCCGGCCGCTTGCAATCGTTCGCAAGCTGCTTCCGCATCTCCGCGGGTCCGGTACAACCCGTAGAGCGCCGAACCGGACCCCGACAGAGAGGCGTAGACGGCTGCCTCCGGAGTGCCCTGGCCCAAAAGCAGGCGCTTGATTTCTGCAAGGGAAGGATGCTGGGCAAAGACGACCCGTTCAAAGTCGTTCTGAATCCAGCTCGTGATCCCGGTGCGGACAAGCGCGGACTCTTGCGGTCCGGCGAGGTCGTTTCCGCTGGAAACGACACCGGAGGAGCCCGTCTTCGGCCCACCCCACGGAATTCCTCCCGCAAAGGCGCTGGCGTAGGCGCGGCTCAACTTCTCCAGTTTATAGTCAGCGGCTTCTGCGGTCAAACCTTCGGCGGCATAGAGCGCGTCCCAGTCGCGGAAGGCCTGCGGCGTGGAGACGCCGGTCTCAGGAAGCGCGACCACGCACCATACCGGCTCGATGTCGGGCAGAGGATAGACATCCTGCCCGCGATCGAGGCCAAGAACCGTGCCGCCGATCAGAAACAGCGGCACATCCGAGCCCACCTGGGCGGCGATCTCAAGCCGTCTCGATGGCCAATAGAATGAGCCGATACCCTCTTTTTTCCACGGATCGAGCGCAGTCCAACCAGGTGCGGGAGGCTGGTTCCAGCCCAGTTCCGTTTCCAGCCCCAGCAAAGCCGCGGCCGCATTGCCTGATCCCGCGCCCAGCCCGCCCTGCACGGGCAGCCGTTTTTCGATATGAATCTCGACTTCGGCTTCGGTTCCACCGTCCTGAAGCGCCAACTCGACCATTTTCCATGCGGTGTTGCGGGCATCGGCCGGCACTCGCTCATGGTTGGACGTCAGCCGGATCTCGGTCGACTTTGCCTGCCAACCGTTCCGCGCCGACACCGTGACGATATCGTGCAGTTCCAGGGTCTGGTAGACAGTGAGCAGGGAATGAAATCCATCCGGCCGCGGCGCGCCGATGGCCAGGCCCAGGTTGATTTTGGCGTGCGATCGGACTCGGGTGGGCATACGCATCTGATTGTAAAGGCGCGCGGATGGCCGGACACAGCGGAAGCCGCAAAGAGGCGCACAGCCAAAAAGGCCGCAAGAAAGGGAATCAAAGAAGGGAACCGGGGGAGTAGACTTTGCGTAGAAAACTTTCGGAACCAGATGTAGGTTTTCATGGCGGGAGTTGGTATGCACTTTCCGTTTTTTGCCCTCGCTCTCTATTTCCTCCCCGCAATCATTGCGGCAGCACGGCACACGCATAACGCCACCGGTATTCTGCTCCTGAACATCTTCCTCGGCTGGACCGGGATCGGCTGGTTGGTCGCCCTTCTGATGTCGATCTTCTCCGCCCCCCGCTACTTCTACTATCGCGGATGGTGAGGGAAGAGACCGGGAATCGCGAGACGGATACTGCGTATCTACTCAGCCAACGCGGTCACGCGGTGATAAATGCACGCCCAGCCGTCCACCCTTGGCAACTGCGCGATGGAATTGCCGCAGCCGGGCTTTTCTTAGCCACGGCGGGCGTCATCCTTTGGCAGAACGCGCACCTGGTAGTTTTGTGGGATTTCAGCTATGTGCTGGACAGCGCCGTGCGCATTGCCGACGGGCAGATGCCGTACCGCGATTTTCCCTTCGCGCACGCGCCGCTCACTTTCCTGATTCAGGCCGCGATCGTCCGGCTCGCGGGACGTGTTTTCTTTCATTCTGTGCTCTATGCGGCGCTGGTGGGCGCCGCAAGCACGGTGCTGGCGTGGCGCATTGCGCTCGCAATGTTGCGCGAGCGCCTTGCCGCCGCCTGGACGGACGCCGCGGCCTGGACGGTGGCGCTGCTGCTGGCTCTGCCCCTCACGGTGGTGGGAATCTACTGCATTCTGCCGCTGCCGAACTACGACTGCGATTGCGCGTTTTCGATTCTTGCGGCTCTCTGGCTGTTGCAGCGGCTTGCCCAAGCCCACCCTAGCCGCAACTACAAAGACGCGGCGAGGGTGGGGCACCCAAATCTCCTCACAGCCGGGAATTTGCTGAGCGGGTTTGTGGCCGGCGCGAGCGCTTGCCTGCCGGTTTTTTTCAAACAGAATATGGGCCTGGCGTTCTTGCTGGCGGTTGCCGGAGCGATCGCGCTCATTCTGTCGATGAGGCTCGTAGCCGGGCGCCGCGCGCGCGATGCAGAAAATCCTGACGCAGCCGCTTTGTGGGCCGCCCTGGCCGGAGTGGGCGCAACCCTGGCGGCCGCGGCGATGATCCTCCATTTCACAGCCTGCATCGGCAATTACCTTGACTGGACGATCCAGTTCGCCGCGCAACGCCGGCTGCCAGGGTTTGGCGATATGCTCGGCGTCTACCACGATTCGAAGCTGCTGTGGACCCTGCCCTGTGTGGCGGCGGGGTTGCTTCTGTTGCGCGGTGGCAAGGCAGGGCAGTGGGCGCCCCACTCTCGGCGCGTCTTTGTTTTTGCGACTAGGGTGGGATTCGCGTTCCAACGGCGGCGTATCCTCGCGTTCGTGCTGCTGGCCGCGCCATTCGTGTTCACTCTCTGCTCGCTGTGGCTTTACGACGACGCCGACGAGCGCGGCGACACCCTGCTCGCACTCTGGCCGCTGCTGCTGATTCTGGCAGCAACGCTGGCCATGGCGAATCTGTTCCGCCTGGGGCGCGGCATCAACCTGCGCGCGCTCTTGCCCGTCGTGCTGCTGGCGGCGATGCACGGAACCATGATGTCGCAGCAGCTTTGGGGATCGACCTATGCCATCTGGCCGCTGCTCATCCTGCTGATCGCGGAACTGGTTGCTTTCCTGGCGAGACTCGCGCCACCGGACGCCGTGCGGCGCGCGCGATTTTTCGTTCCCGCGCTGGCCGCGCTGGTCAGTGTAACGCTGCTGGTTTGCGGCGGGTTCTATACGGCCAGCGAGGAACGGCTCTCGTACGCGCAGTTTCCCGACGGGCCGGTCGAGCGCTCCGCGTTTCCTGAGCTTGCCGGCATGGCGACGCCGGGGACGTATCTGCCGGACTTCGACCAGTTGCTGCGCTACGCCGAGGCCAACATTCCCATCGATGACGGACTGATCCTGGTTCCCGGCGAGGACCCGTTTTACTTCGCTACAGGCCGCGTGCCGCGATTCCCGGTGCTGCTCTTCGACCCCACCACCGACCCCTACTCGCCTGCCGAGATCGCGCAGCTTGTCGAGACCCGACGAATTCGCTGGCTGATCGTGAAGCGCGATTTGCAGCTCAAGGAGGACCCCACGCCACAGCGCGACGCCACGATGGGTGCGCTCAAGGCCGAGTTCACGCCCGCGGCGCACCTGCGCGGGTACGACGTGTACCGGCGGTAAACGAGGGTCGGATCGCGCGGCCCGTCCGCTCCCGACGAGGCCGGCCGATGGGGCTTATAGGAAGCGCACGCTTACGGATTCGTTGGCGTCCGGCGCAGTGACGATCGGGTTCTCGAGTTGGCCGGTCCATAGTCCCCGCTCGACAACTCGGGCGCCTCTGCCACCCTGGGTCACCACGCCGTGATTCACATTCATCGAGTAGTCGACATCCCAGTCGACGTAGTAGAGGTAACAAAACAACGTGGTGGTTTTGATGCGGCCGATATTCGGCTCCGAGCTCATGGCCAGACAAGTGCGGAAGCTCAAGTGTCCATCGATGCTGTGCAACCGCTTGAGCTGGGGATCCTGGAGGTTGGTATTGAGTGGATCGGTCCAGGAGATCGTGTAATCGCGCTGGAGCACGCCGCGCGGATCGTGGCTGGAGGCGCAGGGCACGGTGAGAGGAATGGCGCCCGTTCCCGGAGCGTCGCCCATCTTGATATAGCGCACGTTGGGGCTGGTGCGAGCCGGGTGATTCTGCGGCAGCGGGACTTCGCTCGCGAATTCGTCGGGAACGCCGAGGCGTTTCAGGCTGAACGGCGAAGGGTCATACCAGGTGCCGGCCGATCCTGAATCCTTGCACGGAACCGTGCGCGGAGCGATGGCGGCAAGAACCTCGGTCGACTGCGCGCCCTGGGCCGGGGGCGCGCCATAACGAAAGACAATTGCTCCCGCGGTCAGATTCTGAACGAAGCCGACATGCCAGCGGTCCGGCTGGTAAAGGCTCCCGCTGAGTTTGGCGTGGCCGATCCATTCAACGATCGCCTGGAACTCACATTCCTGCACCTTCAAGGAAATGCCGTTCTGATTCTGCACGATGTTGATGGTGTGGTTATCCACATCAGCCTGAAAACAAAAGTGGATTGGAACTCCTAATGCCTGGTGAACGTGCACACCTGTGAAGTGAGCGGGGACATCGCTGGCTTGCATGCTGGCCTCTCCTGGGAATGTTCGTTGGCGGCGCCGACTGCCTCAAATTGTACTGCGGCAAAAGTCCGATGAGATGGGATTTCCTCGCCAGGAAAGAGGCGGGCAATCGCCGGGTTCCGGAGACAAATGTTAAGGACGGACGCCGGCCTGAACTCGCGATACCCCAGGTCCCGAAATCCGGACCCTTCGACTTCGCTCAGTGCAGGCCCTGCACCCCACGGACGAAGACCTGTCCGTGGGGACCCCGGCTCTCCACCCCACGGACGAAGACCTGTCCCTGGGAACCCCGGCTCAGGGGCGCCCGGCACATCGGAAACTCCTCTTGCGCTCCGGCGCGCTGTCCGGGTAGCCTTACTGCCAATGGGATTTCATCGCCTAGCCAACTCCTCCATCTGCGTCGACCTGAGCAGTGCGCCCGAGATCAAGAACTTTGTGGGCGGGTTTCCGCGTTTTGTCGTGGAAGGTTCCCTGTCCAACCTGCAGCCGGCCTCAAACGGGGTGGTTCGGTTTGGAGGATGGGACATGCACACCCTCTTCCTGGCCTCAGCCCAGTCGAAAGGCGGGGGCGGGGACCCGACGGGCCTGCTGTTTGGAAACGACGGCTCCAAGTCCCTGCCCAAAAGCTGCATCGAGTCCGCCGAGCACGTGGTTCGCTGCAAGTCGTTGGGGCTCTACGAGACGTGGAGCCCGAAGCGCAGCACCATGAAGGACCCCCCGCGCCCCTATGTCACCGCCCTGTTCGGCGACAAGCGCGTCAATATCTCCACCCAGGATCTTGAAGACAAAACCCTGCTGCCCTATGGCAATTACTTTCGCTATGCCGACATAACCGTGGCGGACGGAATCATTCTCGCCTACAGCCAGAATGAAGACAGGCCGCAGGGCATCTGGTCGTGCCATGCGGTGGCGGTGGTGGCCAAGGAAGTAAACGGCCAGGCGCTGATCATCATCGATATCTATGCCAACGACAGCGCCAAGAAAACAGCGCTGATCAACGACTGGACGATGAGCTACGTGACCAGCATGAGCGCTTTCTCCGCGCACTATTGCGGTTGCGTGGGCGGCGACTCCCGCTCGTCCATGGGCCGGCTCATTCCGACGGGGTGACGGCGACGGGCAACGGCAGGCTCTGCTCTCCCAGGTCCGAGAATCCGGACCTGGGGCACCCGGGCGCCCGGCAAGCGTCGCGCAGGGGCTAAAGCCCGGCCCTTGTTTTGTGGGGCGCTTGCGGCACGACTGAAGTCGTGCCCTTTCAAGGCAAGGACAACCGCAGGTCCCTCGGCTCCTTCCGCGCTGCTCCAGTCGCTCAGGATGACACTGATAGGGAGGCCGCCAAACGCAACAAAGGCCGCCCGTTGTTGCGGGCGGCCTTTATCGAAAGAACCAGAGGCAGAGAACGATCAGTCTCCGGCCACTGGCTCGGCTTCCTTCTGGATGACCGGCCTGGCGGGTGCAATGGAGTCGAGGCGGACCAGGCCCTCGACCGGCTTTTCGCCCAGCACCTGCTCGCGGTAAAGCTTGGCCATGCGGGCGTTTTCGGCTTCCTGCTTCAGCTTTTCTTCGTTGGACTTGTCGCGCGCGCGGAGCCGCTCCTCGCGGGCATTTTTGGCGATGCCGAGATTGTCGAGCGTGTGGTTGGCCTCGGAGTTGACATGGTCCATGTTGAGAACGAGCTCATGGCCGACGTGGGTCATGCCGACTTTCTTGCCGCCGGCGAAGATCTCGTGGCGGCCGTGCTCCTCGTACCACTTGGTGAGCGTGGCCGTCATGTGCATTTTCTCGATGATGTTGCGCCAGCCCACGCCGGTGTTGTAGGCGCAGAAGCTGATCTCACCTTCCTGCGTGGCGTAGGGAATGATGCATTGTTCTGTCCGGCGGAAGTCGTAATTGAACAGATCCTGGAACCACATGCCGGCGATGAAGAGGAAGTTCCAGCGGTCCTGGCGGCGAACCTTGATGTCCTCGATGGTGCGGTCGCCCTTGACGCTGCCGTAGTTCTTGCCGGAGGCGTTGAAGGTCTTGTCCATCTTCTTCATCATGTCGGTGATCTTGAAGTGGGTGGGCGCCTGGAAGGGATCGTAGTTGCGCATGAGCGAAAGGCCGAGGCCGAGCACCGAAAGCCACTTGCCGCGCGCCGCATCGTTGACCTTGGCCAGATCCTTGGCCACCTGGCCCATGTCGAGGAAGGCGGTGACGGGAGCGGATTCCTTGGTTTCCTTGTCGATCATCACAGCCATGCCGATGCCGCAGTTGGGATGGCATCCGCAGGAGAGCTGGCCCCACTCGGCGGTGGGCCCGTGCACCAGGTCGGCCCAATCGGAGAAGGTGCTCATAAAGCTGATGGGGAACCAGTCGCGGGCCGGCTCGCCAATGCCTACCTGGCTCTTGACGTCGTGCGCCATGTGGGAGAGCGTGTAGCGCTGGGCGATGCGGCGATCGTCGGTGATATCTTCGTCGCGGCCGGTGAAGCTGACCGGCTGGAAGCTGAGGAAGCTGATCTTCCTGGGGTTGTCGAGCGCAAACTCGATGATGCGGCCCACCTGCTCGTTGTTGATGCCGTTGATGATGGTGGTGACGGGGACGATCTCGACGCCGGCCTCGTGAAGATTGTTGATGGCCTGGAGCTTGACGTCGAACAGGTTGCCGACCTTGCGATGCGAGTTGGCGGCGTTGCCGATGCCGTCAAATTGGAGGTAGACGTAACGCAGGCCGGCTTCGGCGGCGGCGCGGCAAAGCTCCTTCGACTTGGCGAATTCAATGCCGTTGGACGCGGCCTGCACCGAGTTGTAGCCCACCTTGCGCGAGTAGGCTACGGCGTCAAGGAAGTAGGGCGAGAGCGTGGGCTCGCCGCCGGAGAACTGCACGCTCATCTGCCGCTTGGGCTTGATGGTGATGGCGTTGTCGAGCATCAGCTTGATTTCGTCCCAGGTAAGCTCGTGGACGAAGCCGACCTGGTTGGCGTCCATGAAGCAAGGGTCGCACATCATATTGCAGCGGTTGGTCAGGTCGATGGTGAGCACCGAGCCGCGGCCGTTGGTGATGGTCGAGGTGCCGTGGTGATGGAGGTTCTTGTCCCCTTCGCCGTGGGCGCGGATATCGCGGCCGGGGAAGCTCTCTTCCAGGTGCTTGAAGAAGGCCGGGTCGATGGACATCACGTCTTCAAAGTGGCCGTGCTTGGGGCAGTCCTTGACCATCAGGATCTTGCCGTCGCGCTCGATGATCTGGGCCTTGATTTCGCCCACCTTTTCATTGAGAAGGACTTCGTGAGGCAGCTTGCCGTCGAGGATCTGCTTGCGAATCTCGGGAACGCACTTGGGGCAGAGCGAATCCGTGGTGCGCGGCCAGCCAAGAGGCGGCTTTTCCTTTTGCCACGACTTCTGCAGCGGCTTGTCGCTCCATTTGGGCGTAAAGGCGGGATTGGGGCTGATGCGATTCAGCCGCTCGAAGATCACCCACGCGCCTTGGGCCGCGTAGACGGCCGTCTTTTCAACATACTTTACGGCTTTCGACATGGTGCGAACTCCTTTGGGAAATGATTCGCCTGCGGTGACGGGGCAAATTCAGGAAGTGCCTGCCCTTTTTGGATGGTTCCAAGCCGCCGCTCGTTGCTGGTCGCGCCGACTCAAGTTTTCGAGTATCCGAGTTGAACGATCCACGGCATTGCCGGAGGTCCGGCCCAGCCCCGGCGGAGAATCGCGAGGGGCTGAAAACTCATTACCAGCGTAATGTGCGGGCGTGACCGGTCCAAATCCCGAGCAGCGAATGGCGGAATCGCCGCCTGAACGGGGACTGGAGGAGGCCGAACGGGCGGGCACGGGCACGCGGCGCGGATCGCCAGGAGCGAGCTAAGTCATTTTGGCAGAGCGAAATCGGTGAACCGCTCCGGGCCGGGGATGAGGCGAGCGGGCTGGCGGGAGCGGCGATTTTTCGGACGATTTGCGGCCGGCCCAGTTGACTCACACCGGCAGCCTGTTGGCAGATGGCGTGGAGCTGTTCTATGCTTGCGCTGATTCTCCCCTTCAACGTTTCCCGCAGTCAACTGGGTCCCTCTCGAAAGGTGCGAGGCCTCTATCCAATGAAAAGCGCCGTTATCTTTTCTTCCCGATTGGGCGGTTCCGCTTCCGCGAGCCGCCGCGCCGCATGGACTTTCCTGAGCCAACAGGTTCGGCCAATTGCGCCGATTCTGCTGGCGTGTCTTTGCCTGTCAGCCGGCGCGCAAGGACAGTCTGCCCCCACCACAATCGATGTTTCCGGCGCGGGTACGAAAGCGCTTCAGGGAACCGCCGCCACCGCCATCGATGCGGCGGGAGATGTAGCGGGAATCTACATTGATAGCAGCGGAAATTTACATGCCTTTGTGCTGCCCGCCGGCGGTGCGATCACTCCCTTTGACGCTTCGGGCACGGGCGGGGCAGGAATCGAGACCATCCCCATGGGCTTTGATTCCACGGGGGATATCGCGGGAATCTACCGCGACGTAAACGACCGGGTGCATGGCTTTGTGCGTGCCGCATCCACGGGCGCAATTACCATCCTCGATGTTCCCGGCGAAGACACGGGCAGGATGGAAGGAACCTATCCAATTTGCATCAATGGCGCAGGCGACATCGCGGGAAACTACTCGACTACGGTTACAACTTCGTCGGGCACGAATTCCTTTTCTCACGGTTTCATCCGCGACGCCAGCGGCACGATTACCAACTTCGACGCAGTTCCACTGCCTGCAAGCTACGGAAGCACGAATCCGGGAACCTTTGTTATCAGCATCAATGCGTCAGCGGAGGTTGCGGGGTTCTACATCGACGGGATCGGCGCGGAACATGGGTTTCTGCGAAACGCCAGCGGCACAGTTACCACATTCGAGGCTCCGAACGCCGGCACAGGTTCGGAGCAGGGGACAGTCGTCACCGGCATCGATGCGGCGGGAGACGTAATCGGCGTGTACACGGATACAAACAATGCCATTCACGGCTTTGTGCGCAGCGCGTCCACGAGCGCGATCACCGCGATTGACGCTCCGGGCGCGGGCACGGCCACCTACCAGGGGACCTATCCGGATGCCTTCGACGCCGCGGGAGATATCTCCGGCTCGTTCACGGATCAGAACAATGTGGTGCACGGCTTTGTTCTGCCGGCCGGCGGCACGATTACGACCTACGACGCTCCCGGCGCAAGCGCGTCCGATGCACCGCGCAGTGCCGCAAGCGTTCGACTCAACAGCAAACTCCGCCAAATGGCTAAGAGCTACGGTTTTTCCGTCAAGCCGAGAAGGTCGGACAGCCCGCTCATGAAGCTGAGGCGCCTGCTTTCCAAGGTCGGGGCGGTTCAAAACGATGGCACCGGACTTTTGAACGGAAACGGCCCCAATCCCAGCGGAACAGCCAGCTACGGCAATCTTATTTTGAACGGCGTCAATGCCGCGGGCGAAATCGTAGGTATCTTCACCGATGGCAACTACGTCTTTCACGGCTATCTGCGTGCGGCAAACGGGAGCATTACCAGCATCGACGATCCCAATGCAGGCACGGGCACCGAGCAAGGAACCGGATCACTGGCGATCAACGCCTCGGGGATGATTGCCGGAACCTACGTGGATTCGAACTCCGTCTTGCACGGCTTCCTCTACGACAGTTCCACTTTGGCGGCGACCACGACCACGCTTACTCCTGTGCCCACGCCGAATCCTTCGGTTTATCAGGAGCCTGTCACATTGACTGCGTCCGTCTCTTCCAGCGGCGGCGCACCTTCGAACGGCGAAAACGTCACATTCATGAGCGGCACGGCCGCACTGGGAACGGCGCAGTTAACGAGCGGCGCCGCCAGTCTGACGACCACGGCGCTTCCGGTGGGTACGGACTCGATCACTGCGGTCTACGGCGGCGATTCCAGCTTTGCCGGCAGCACCTCGGCAGCGGTCAGCCAGACGGTCAACCAGGCCAGCTCTTCTACAACATTGAAGTCGTCTCTCAATCCTTCGACATCCGGCCAGTCTGTGACCTTGACTGCCGATATCTCGGGGCAGTTCGGCGGCGCCGCCACGGGTTCCGTGACTTTCAGCAGCGGTGGTTCAAGCCTAGGCAACTCCTCGGTGAGCAACAACATGGCCACATTGACGACCACGGCTCTGCCGGTCGGTACGGACTCGATCACAGCTGTCTATAGCGGCGACTCGAACTTCACCGGCAGCACGTCGAGCACGCTGAATCAAGTGGTGAATGCCATTCCCGGCTTCGGTCCTCCCAGCGGCTACTCGCCTGGATCGATTTCGATTCAGCCCGGAGCCACGACGGGGAATACGGCAACAATCAGTGTGGTTGGCACCAACGGCTTTTCCGGGACGGTGAACCTGACCTGTTCCATCGCTCCAGTTGCGGCCAACGACCCACCAACGTGCGCGCTTTCTCCGTCGTCCGTGACGTTGAGCGGAACGACTGCACAGACCTCCACGCTTACAGTTACCACGGCCGCCGCAACGAGCGCCGCTGCCCGGCCCTTGTGGCGTCCTTTGGGAGGAACCGCGCTGGCTGTCGTTCTTATGCTCGCCATTCCGCGCAGGCGGCGCAGCTGGTTCGCGATGCTCGTTTTGCTGGCGATCGTTGGCTCAATAGGCGTTGCGGGTTGCGGAGGCGGCAGCAGTAAAGGCAGCGGGAACCCCGGAACGACCGCCGGCACCTACACCATCACCGTGACAGGAACTTCGGGCAGTACATCGGCCACGGTTGCCACGGTGGCGCTGACCGTCGAGTGAGAGCGATCTTCCCAGAGCCTGTTATTAACTATAGGACGGCTGTCCGCCCTATAGTTAATAACAGGCTCTAGACTTCTGCCGCGCTCACTGCGCCGAATTGTCCGTTCGCGCGACCTGGTCGATGATGCGCTGCACCAGGACCACGCGGAAGTGGATGCGGCGGGCGATGTCGGGCAGGAATTCGGTTACGAAGTTGTCGATGGGCGCGGTGGCCAGGCTGATGCCGTAGCGCTCCGCGCTGGCACGGAAGTTGGTTTGCTGGCCGGGCACATAGAGATCGTCGGTCGCGTCGTCGAAGGCGAAGCCCGCCAGGTCGGCGTAGTTCACCATCCCCTTGCCGTTGTCGCCCTGGGTCCAGGCGATCTGGGCCACGCAATGGAAGACCCTCCGCTTGATGCTTGCCTTGGGCATGCGGTGGTAGTGCGGGTCCTGGCGGGCGATGGAAGGAATGAGAAAGGTGCCGAAGAATTCGCCGACCATATCCTGCGTAAAGGCGACGCCGGAGTATCTTCCCCAGCCCTCAAAGCCCGGACCGTAGACGGAGTGGGAGTTGGCGGCGACCGAGATGCCGGCCTCGCCGAAGATGGTGATCAGGTTGAAGGGATCAACCAGGTTGCGGCCTGCCAGGTGGGCTTTCTCCAAAGGCGTGAGCGGTTTCACCTGGGGTCCGTTGAGGAAGCGGGCATACCAGTTGATGATGGGCAGGTGGGGAACGCAGAGGACCGCGGCCACCACCTTTGGTTCCGGAATGGGCGAGGAGCCGGCGGAAGCGACCGCGGCGGCGCGCATGGCTGAAGTAGCCGCCAGGCTCGCGCCGGCATTTCTTACCTCGCAGGGGTTGGCCGGCGCAGGCGCGGGCTCTGACGCGGGCTGGGCCGCGGCTTGCGGATCTGGATTGACGGGCAGCGCCGGATTAGGAGCCGGGCTTTGAGCAGATTCGGAAGGCGGAGGATCGACGGCCCGGGCCTGGCCGGCGAACAAGATGTAGCCCGCGGAAAAAAGAGCCGGGAATACGACCCGCGCAACTCGTTCCCGAGGGAAGCGCCCGGCGCGACCACGCCTGCCGAAGTGTGACGCATTGCCTGCCAGCACCTGGACCCTCGCATCCGGACTCGCATTCCTGGGGTAGGTTTCCATTCTCACCGATCTCACGCAGGCGAGAACCGGCCGCCGCCGGGAAGGGGCGGCCGCCATTCTGGACGGTGAGAACGCCTATTCCCTACCCGCAAACGGCGTTTCTCTGGC
The DNA here is from genome assembly GCA_963770555.1 of uncultured Acidobacteriaceae bacterium. GTDB lineage: Bacteria > Acidobacteriota > Terriglobia > Terriglobales > Acidobacteriaceae > Telmatobacter. The sequence goes on along the minus strand of CAVYQC010000003.1, from coordinate 560,684 downwards.
GACTCAAGTTTCTCCAAGGCCGCGCGAAGAAACTTTTTCTTCGATGTAAAAGCCGCCCCGGAGTTGCAGCCTCAGCTTGCGCCGGCTGCGGGACCGCCATAGCCAGTCTGACGCAGATTTGCGAAAAAAAGTCACTTACGGGGATTTTCGGGCCTCCGTGGCCGATTGCGGCCCTCACAGGCTGAAGACTTCGTCTCCGCGCCGCGCCGGTCTTTTGCGGCGGAGTTGAAGCAACTGAAACCGCGGGCCGGTGTTCAAACTAACCAATTGGCCGGGCGGGCCCGGTCGAGCCATATTGACCTTTGCGGCACCCCCGGCCGATGGGGCATTGACGCGCCGTAAAGGGGTCGAGCAGACTGGGGGCAAGTTGCCGTGAACAGGTTGGCAAGGAAAGGCTATCCGCTATGAGCTCATATCCGCCGCCACCTCCCGGTCCCGGAGGCGTAGGCCAGCGCATTGAAGAGGCGATGGAACTGATCGAGATGGAGCTGCGCCACGCCGTCGCCTATGTGAACGACGCCGTGATTCCGGAGGTGCGCCGCGAGTCAATCAACGCCATGCGCACCGTGGCCGATACGCTGAGGAATCTGGCTGACCGGATGGATGCGCGCGCCGGCGGGCGGCCAGGTCCGGGAGCAGAGCCGGGTCCGGGAAAGGATCCGCGTTCTTGAGCGGCGCGGACATATTTGGATTCGTGGTCTCCCACCCCTTCGCCGGACACCACCCCACAGACGAAGACCTGTCTATGGGGGCCCCGGATCAGGCGAAAGGATGGAGCACGGGACATTATCGGCGATTCGGAAGGTCTTGCTGCGGGAGTGCGTCGCGGCTGGCCGTTCTGGCGGGGCTGGCCGTAGCCCTGGTTGGGGCCAGCGGATGCAGGCATCGCGAACAGGTCCAGGCGCCTCCGCCGCAGGCGCTGCCGCCGCCCGTGCAGCCTGCTTATCCGCCGCCGGCCGCGGGCTCAGAAGCGCAGGTACCGCCGCCCGCCACGCGGATTTCTCCCACGCTGGCGCCGCCGGGAGGCGTGACCGCGGAAGACCTTGAGTACGTGAACACGCACAGGCCGATTCTGACTCAGGTGGGTTATGCCACCTGGTATACCGCGCCTTACAAGGGCCGCCGGACCGCCAACGGCCAGGTCTTTGACGATTCCGCATTGACCGCTGCGCACCGCACCCTGCCCATGGGCGCGCTGATCGTGGCCACCAACCTCGAGACCGGCCAGTCCGCGGCCATGCGCATCACCGACCGGGGGCCGTTTGTCGAGGGCCGGATCCTGGACATGACCATTGCCTCAGCCAAAGCCACCGGGGTTTACCGCGCGGGCCTGGCGCGGGTGCGCATCGACGTGTACGAGACGCCAAAGTCGATCAATACCGGCGGGCGCTGGTGCGTGCAGATCGGCGCCTTCCATTCGGAGCGCGAGGCCCTCAAGCTGAAAGAACAACTGCTGCGCACCTACGCCGACGCGAACGTGGTCGAATTCCCCGGAGAAGACAGCTACTGGGTGCGCATCCGGCCCGAGGGCGGCAACCGCGAGACGGCCGAATACATTGCGCAGCACGTGCGGCCCAGCGAGGGTGAGGCGTATCTGACGCGGCTGGATTGAGGTTTGTGCTTTCCCAGGTCCCAGAAGCGGGACCTGGGGCACCCAGTTTACCTACGCTCCGGATCTGGGCCACCCGCCAAGTCAGCGAGTCAGCAAGGTTCGTGCTTTCCCACCCATTCGACCGAGAGCGTCGAATGGATGGGGCACCCGGCGCCTCTTCGCTTGCCGATTTTCCTGCCCGCCGACCTGCCGACTCGCTGACTTGCGAACTGGCTACTTTTCGCCTACCGCAGCAGCGCCGACGCGGCCCACAGGATGGTTTCCTGGGCGTGGAAGTCGCCGGTTTTGCGATGGCGCTCCAGGTAATATTCCAGGCTGTTTTGCTTGTTGGTGCCTTCGCAGACATTGGTCACGTTGTCGTTCTGGTCAATGAAGCCGGTCACCGCGATCCACGCTTTGCGGGCCGCCGGGCCGTAGGTAGCCGCGTCCAGCCAGCCGTTCTTGACGCCGGTGATCAGCGCAAAGGTGAACATGCCGGAGCTCGAGCTTTCCTCCCACGCTTCCGGATGGTCGATCAACTGCCGCCACATGCCGTCCTCAGCCTGGTACTTCAAAAGCGCCGCCATCATCAGCCGGTAGCCCGTGAGGATGCGGGCGCGCTGGGGGTGGTTTGCGGGCAGATCGCGCAGCATCTCCGCCATGCCCGCCGCGACCCAGCCGTCGCCGCGTCCCCAGAAGAAGGGCACATCGGGCGCGTGGTAGAAGAGGCCGTTGGGCTGCTGCAGCTTGTCCAGGTAGGCAACCATCTCGTTGGCGTCGCGGTCGAGATACTTCTTTTCTCCGGTGGCGCGGTAGGCCTGCAACTGCAGGATCGTCAGCATGTACATGTCGTCGATCCAGTAGCGGGTCTCGTGGGAAAGACCGTCGGGAAGCGGGTCCTGCCACTGCCGGTCGGCGAACGATAGCCCGTATTCAAGATACTTCGGGTCCTTGGTCTGGATGTAAATCTCGAGCGGAACTGCGCCGAAGATAGAGTCGTCGACATGATCGCGCTTGGGAATTTTGTCGGCCTCGGCGCCGCCCGGCATCACGGACTGGAAGCGCTGGATGAGCTCGTTCTGCAAGGCGTCGTCGTGGGTCAACTGGGCGAAGGTAAGAGCGCCGTACCAGGTGCCCACCTCGCTATATTCGATGGTTTTATTTCCCTGATGCGGGCTCGTGACGAAGTGCTCGGCGACGCGCTTGCCGACCTCCTGCGGGGTATCGCCCAAAGGCCAGTTGGTGAAGTAACCCGGCTGCTGGGCCGCCAGCGTGGCGGCGGAGGCGGGCAAGAGCAATCCGAAGGCTGCCATCTTCAAAAGGGCATTCATGTTCGATTCCTTTTATCGTGGTGACGGTTAAGGCTCAATTTGCCTGCAGTCGATGATAGCGCCTGAGGGCGAGATTGGTGGCGGAGGGCGGCGGCCGAACTTGAGGTTCGAGCTATCCCAGGTCCCAAAGACGGGACCTGGGGCACTCAAACCGGCAGGGCAATTCGCGGCCCGGTGTCTGGGAAAATCTATCGCAACACGATCTAATCGTGATACGATATATCTATGAGTGCGCCCGGTCGACCCGTGCAAAGGAATGGTTTCCGCGCCGGACGCGCGGTTTTGCGCAAGCCCGCCGCGCACGCTCCGTCGCTCGACGTTGCCCATCTCCAGCGCCTGGCCGAGTTCCGCTTCCAGTTGCGCCGCTTTCTGCATTTCAGCCAGGCGGCCGCGGAGCAGGCGGGGCTGCGCAACCAGCAGTACCAGATGCTGCAGTGCGTGGGCGGCATGCCGGTGGGCGTGGAGCCGACCATTGTCAACGTTGCGGCGCGCATGTTGCTCAAGCACAACAGCGCGGTAGAACTGGTGGACCGCGCCATCGAGCAGGGTTTGCTGCGCCGCTCGGCGGATAGAGATGACCATCGCCGCATCCTGCTGCGGGTTACGCCCCAGGGCGAGCGCATGCTGGCTTCGCTGGCCGAATTTCATAGCCAGGAGCTGGAGCAGTCCGGTCCCGAGCTGGTGCGCGCCCTGCAACACGTGCTGCATGCGAGCCGGCGCAGCCCGGAGCGCGGCCCGGAGCCGGCTGCGCCGAAAGCAGGTGCGCGATGAGCCGCGCCGATACGGACGCGGGCGCCAATCCGGGCGCCGATCTGCGCGACTTCAACGCCAGCCCGCGCATGATCATGCTCAGCGGGCTGGGAGTGATTCTGGGCTTCGCGGGCGCGGCGCTGGCCTGGATCCTGCTGCGGCTCATCTACGCCTGCACCAACCTCTTCTACTACCAACGCCTGAGCTGGAGCTACATCTCGCCGGCGCAGAACCAGATGCACTGGCTGGCGGTTTTTGTCCCGGTGGCGGGCGGAATCGTCGTCGGCCTGATGGCCCGTTATGGCTCGGAAAAGATTCGCGGCCACGGCATCCCGGAGGCGCTTGAATCCATCCTCATCAACGGCGCCAGGATCAGCCCGCGGGTGGCCATTTTCAAGCCCCTGGGGTCGGCGGTGGCCATCGGCACCGGGGGACCGTTCGGCGCCGAAGGCCCCATCATCATGACCGCGGGATCGGTGGGCTCGCTTCTCGGACAGCTCTTTCATCTCACCGACGCGGAGAGAACCACGTTGCTGGTTGCCGGAGCGGCAGCCGGCATGACGGGCGTGTTTGCCACGCCGCTGGCGGCGGTTCTGCTGGCTGTGGAACTGCTGCTCTTCGAGTGGCGGCCGCGCTCCTTTGTTCCCGTCGCCGTGGCGGCCGCCACCGCAGGCGTGCTACGCCATTTTTTCCTCAGCAACGATCCGCTCTTCCCCATGCCGGTGATGAACCACGCCATTCCGCCGGTTGCATTGCTGGGGGCGCTGGCGGTGGGATTGGCAGGCGGGGCCCTGGCTCTGGTGCTGAGCCGCGCGGTCTACGCCAGCGAGGATTTTTTCGAGAACCATCTGCGCATTCACTGGATGTGGTGGCCGGCGATCGGCGGCATCGTGGTGGGCATCGGCGGGCTCATCTTTCCGCGCTCGCTGGCCACCGGCTACGACGTGATCGATTCGCTGCTGGCCGGCAATCATACCTGGCAACTGATTGCCGGCATTCTCATCGTCAAGAGCATCATCTGGTCGTTTTCGCTGGGCTCGGGAACCTCGGGCGGCATCCTGGCGCCGTTGCTGATGATCGGCGGCGCGCTGGGCGCGCTGTTTGCGCCCCTGCTGCCATTTCTTGGGACTGGAGTCTGGCCGCTGGCGGGCATGGCGGCAGTGCTCTCGGGCGCCATCGGCTGCCCGCTCACGGCGGCGGTCTTGAGCCTGGAGCTCACGCACAATTATGGGCTTTTGCTGCCCGTGCTGGTGAGCGCGGTGGCAGCCCATGCGTTCACTGCATTATTGATGAAGCGCTCCATTCTCACCGAACGGGTGAGCCGCCGCGGGCACCATCTTAGCCGGGAATACTCGGTCGATCCGCTGGAGACGATCCTGGTTGCGGAGGTGATGCGCACGCGCGTGGTGGTTCTTCCCGCGCACCTGGGCGCGGCCGATGCCCGGCAGTGGATGGAAGGCAGGCAGGGCAGAAGCGATCAGCGCGGCCAGCGCCTCTATCCGGTAGTGGATGACAAGGCGCGGCTCACCGGCGTGATGACCCGACGCGAGCTTGCCGATCTGGCCAACTCGTCGCCGGAGGCGAACGGCGCGGGGCAAAACGGAAAGCCCTCGGCGGCACCGGTGGTTGCCTATCCGGGAGAAACACTGCGCGGGGTAGCGGAGCGCATGGCGATGCGGCGCCTGTTTGTCCTCCCGGTGGTGGATCCGACAACCGGCAAGCTCCTCGGCCTGATTGGCGCCGAAGACGTGCTGGAGGGCCGCGCGCGCGCTCACCGGCGTGAGAACCGGCAGGAGCGGCTGCGCATGCCCTTCGGCTGGAGGCGGAGGCCGCGGGTTGAGGCGGTGCACGAAACGGCGTAGCAAGTCTTCGCGCAAGGGGTCTTCCGGGCTTTCAGCGGAATCGCGGATCAGCGTTGCGCGCGCACGTAGGCCGGATCGATGGCCCGTTCGACGGCGGCGGAAAAGCCGTCCCAGGTGCAGGAGGTATCCGCGCGGCTGCATGCGGGCACGAAGAGGGGCGCCTGGCCGGGAGGATTGGCCGCCGAGAGCGGCTGCGCGCGGCGCATCTGGTCGATGGTTTGAGCGGTGTACTCGAGGCGCACCAAGGGCTGGCCGCCCGGCGAGCGCCACAGCTCGAAGAGCAGCGCGCCGCCGGGTGGCGTGTCGTCCACGCGGCCGTCGATGATCCAGTCAATGCCCAGCGCACCGGCCACGGTAGCGATGTTGGTGTCGTGGCCGACCAGGATCAGCAGGCGGTCGCCGGGGTTGCCCAGCGCGCCGGCAACGGGCCGGCCGGTGACGCTTTGGGCAAGACTCTTTTCAATGCGGTCGAGCAGGTTCGACGCTTTCATGCGGGCAATCGCCGGGGTGCGCGTTCCGTATTCCCAGGACGCGGTGTCGAGCTGCATCAGGGAGCGGAGCGTGGGCCCGTCCACGCATCCCCAGCCGGTGTCCGCGTCGCTCATGCCATCGGTGTATTCAAGCAGCAGATTTTCGGCCATGGTCGCCGCGGACATCACCGGGCCGCGCAACTGAGCGGGACGATCGCCGTCGCCCGGACCGAGGCTGGCGGGAATGTCGAAGATGGATGCGCGCTTTGGGTTCGCGGACGAAACGCGGCCGCAGCCGGCCAGCACGCGGTCGAGCGCCGCCAACTGCGGCCGGAATGCTTCAGTCAGGTTGGCGGCATTGCCGCCGATGCGTCCCGCGATGGCCGCAACCGCGAGCGCGGTATCCGCATGGCCTACGCCGGCTTCGAGGGAGCGGAAGAGCGGGTCATTCAAACCGAAAAGCTGCGCGTGGACGGCGACGCCGCAGCCGGGAAGCATTCCCTCGGCGAGCGCCTTGCCGGTTTCGCGGGTGCGCTGATCGGTGTCGGCCAGGATGGTGACGCGGGCGGCGTCGGCGCAGCCGGCCGGCGCCAGCAGGCCCGATGCGGCGAATTGGCTGCGATCCCAGGCGCCGAAGAGCTTCATCAACTCATATCCATGCGGGGTGAGGATTCCCGGCGCAACTTCCCACCTGGGCCACGGCGCGGCGGAATATTTGTCGAGCTCTCCCGGCCGGTTCAACGGCGAGCGGACCCCGTGCCGGCTGAGCAGGACGACATATTCGAGCCGGGCATTGCTGCCGGCGGGCGACGGACCGGGATTCTGAATCCCGCAGGCGGCCGAAAACGGCAGGAGACCGAAAAGCCCGAGTAGAAAAAACCGCTGCGTGGCGCGCGCCATGGTCATGATGCACCCTCCGAGAAGAGTGTAGCAGCAACTCTCCCCGCGAGCTGCCACGTTTTTTGTCAGTGCAGGTACGATGATTCTGCTGAAGCTTTTTTTCGCGCCGTGCGCTCCGGCCGGCTTTCGGTAATCTATCTGGTGCGGCGGTCAGACTATGAATCTCGAACTATCCAACAGGCAGCCGCGCTGCCGCTGGAGTTTCCGCTCATGACCGGACATCAAGGCCGCAACCAGGCCACCTTTTTCGCGCCACTGCCAGGCAATCGCCGCCGCGAGATTCTTCGCCGTTTTCTTTCCCGCCGGCTCAAGCTGGTTGCGCGCGCGATGGCCGGGATTCTGGTTGCCGGCACGCCGTTCCTCCACGCGAGCCCGGCGCAGCCGGCGCCGCACCTCGAAAAGCAGCACGGCGCGACCCAGATCGTCGTCGACGGAAAACCGTTTCTGGTGCGTGGAGGAGAGCTTGAAAACTCCTCGGCCTCGAGCCTGGCCTATCTCGACACGCTCTGGCCAAAAGTGGAGGCCATGCACTTCAACACCGTTCTGGCCCCGGTCTACTGGCAGTTGATCGAGCCCCAGGAGGGAGACTTCGATTTCAGGACGGTGGACGGCCTTTTGCGCGGCGCGCGAAGGCACAATGTGAAACTGGTTCTGCTCTGGTTCGGGGCATGGAAGAACAGCATGTCGAGCTACGCTCCCGGCTGGGTGAAACGGGACCAGCGGCGATTTCCGCGGGCGGCGCGATCCGACGGCAGCAGTCTCGAGATCCTTTCGGCGCTGAGTGCGGACACCCTGGAGGCCGATTCCAGGGCCTTTGCCGCCTTGATGAAGCATCTGAAAGAAATCGATGCCACCGATCGCACCGCGATCGCGGTGCAGGTGGAGAACGAAGTGGGCATGATCCCGGAAGCGCGGGACCACGGCGAGGCGGCGAATGCCGCTTTTCTGTCTGCGGTTCCCGCGGCGCTGACGGACTCTCTCCAAAAGAACCGCGATTCCCTCGCCCCGCGGCTCAAGGATGCCTGGGCGAGTCACGGATACAAGACGGGCGCCAACTGGCCTGACACGTTCGGCCCCGGCGCCATGACCGATGAGTGGTTCACCGCATGGACGGAAGGGCGCTTCACGGGACAGGTTGCAGCCCGCGGCAAAGCTGTGTATCCACTGCCCATGTATGTGAATGCCGCGCTGGTGCGGCCAGGCAGGATGCCGGGGCAGTATCCGAGCGGCGGACCGCTGCCGCACCTGTTCGACATCTGGCGAGCCGCGGCGCCGGCCATCGATTTTTACTCGCCGGATTTGTACTTCCCCAATTTTGTGGAGTGGGCGAAACAGTATGCCCTGCCCGGCAATCCGCTCTTTATCCCCGAAACCGGCCGGGTAGACGCAGCCGAGATGACGGCCAACGCGTTTTATGCCTACGGCGAACTCAATTCCATGGCCTTTTCGGTCTATGCGCCGGAGTTCCTGAAGCCCCAGGAGCAGCAGGCCCTGGGCGACGGCTACGCCATCCTCGACCAGCTCACGCCGCTCATCCTCGCCAACCAGGGAACCGGGCGGATGGTGGGCATTCGCGCCCCCGCGCAGTTCGATGGCACGGTCGACCTGGCAACGCAGCAGTTCACCCTGGGCGATTTCACCTTCAGCGTCCAGTTCAGTGAACCTGCTCCGGTTTCAGTGGGAGCAAAAGCGGAGACGGATTCGCCCGGAGCCCACGGCGGTTTGATTGTCCAGCTTGGTGAAGACGAATTTCTGGTCGCCGGGACGGGGATGATCGTCACCTTCGGCGCAAGCGCCGGCGGAAAGAATCTCGCCGGCATCGACTCGATCTGGGAGGGGAGCTTCGTCAACGGGGTCTGGACGCCGGGAAGAAATCTGAATGGCGACGACGACAACCAGGGCCGCTACCTTCGCATGCCGAAGGACAGTTTCGCAATCCGGCGAGTTCGCCTGTATCGATATCACTGAAGCGTTCAGCGTGGACAAAAGCGGCTCCAGCACTGCGTAAGGCTGCGGCGGTGCGGGAATCCGGTGCAGGGATTGATCCAGGAGCTGACGGCAGTCCGGCCGCGAATGCCGCGAGGGAAGCGCGTGAACGACCCATCCACCACCTGATTGTTTTTCGGCCGCAGTCCACCGGTGATGGCGGAGTGTGCCCGCAATAACTTTATGCCACGAATGAAATGGCAGCGCACGCTCTTTTTCGCTGGAGACAGGTCAATTCGCGGGCTGAAACGTTGAGCAGGATCATATTTAACCTATTTTTTTTCAATGAGGTATCCGGCCTCAGCGAGGGCCGCGGCGAGGTAAATCGATTAAACGTTTACCCGCGCAGAAGGCAATTTATTGCGCTTGACAATCGTTATTTGGTGCCCCTATAGTTCGGGACACAAATAAACGAAACATCCCCGGCGCGCCAGGTCCGTTCTGCGCGTCGTGCGGCCAAAATCCCACTGCATCGCCTCTCGGACGCGAGGGGCTCGACTAGACCGCTTTGCAAGAATTCGGAGGAAAGTTATGACAGGCAGGCCAAAAAACGAATTTCGAATTACTACGTGCATTTCCGGAGCAGCCATGGCAGCGTTTGCGCTTCTGGCGTTGCTCGCGGCATGCACCGCCGCACGGGCGCAGGTGCTTTATGGCACGCTGGTCGGCAACGTGACGGATGCCACCGGAGCCGCCGTAGCCGGCGCGATCGTAGAGGCGACCAATACAGGCACCGGCATCATGAAGACCGGGAAGACGGATAACTCCGGCGTCTATCGCCTCTCCGACCTGGGAGCCGGTACCTACAAGGTATCGATCGTGGCCAAGACGTTCGCCGCCACCGTGGCCCAGGGGATCATCATTCAAACCAATACCGAGCAGCGCTTCGACGCTCAAATGCAGCCGGCGACCGTGGGGCAGACGGTTACGGTAACCGGCGCACCTCCAGAGCTGCAGACGGATACCGCGATCGTTTCTTCGGAGTTGGAAGCAGCGCAGGTGCAAAACCTCATCACCACTCCGGGCACCAATATGCGCAACTTCCAAAGCCTGTATATGACTCTTCCCGGCTTTACGCCTCCGACCACCGACCACTCGGAAGCCGGAAATCCCGGCGACACCCTGTTTGTCAGCGTCAACGGCGTAACGGGCAGCAACAACAACACGCGCATCGACGGTGTCAGCGATATCTACGCCTGGCTGCCGGAGATTGCCGCATACTCCCCGTCCGTGGAGGCGATCGGCTCTGTGAATGTGGTCACCAACAGCTTCAATGCCGAGCAAGGCTTTGCTTCCGGCGCGGTCATCAACGTCGCCACCAAATCCGGCTCCAATCGCTTTCATGGCAGCGCCTGGGAGTACAACCTGGACAGCGCCCTGGAAGCAAAGACCTTCTTTGTGCCCTCGACGACAAAGATTCCGAAGTACATCATGAACCAGTTTGGGGCCAATTACGGCGGCCCGATCAAGAAGGACAAGGCCTTCTTTTTCGCCAACTGGGAACGCACCCGGCGCGCACAGGCGGTGTACACCACCTCGCTGGCGTCGGTTCCCACCACGCCCATGCTTACGGGAGACTTCTCGGCCCTTCCCACCAAGATCTACGATCCCACCACGGGAAATGCCGATGGCACCGGCCGCACGCAATTCAGTTACAACGGAGTCCTCAACGTGATTCCGCCCACCAAAATCTCTTACGCCGCGCAGCAAATGGTCAAACTGATGACCAAGGATGGGCCGAATGTCGGCAGCGCCACCTCCGACCTCAATAACTTCTTTGGCTCGGCCAGCGCGGAATACACCAGGGACAATATCGATTCCCGCATCGACTACAACCTGAGCAACAAGAGCACGATTTTCGGGCGCTATGGAATTCAGAAGTCGATCCTGTTCGACCCTCAGGAGTTCGGAGCAGCGGGGGGCAACACCTTTGACGGCGGACAGCCGGGGAATGCGCCCAGCATCGTGCAATCTCTCGGCCTCGGCGGCACGTATACCTTCCGGTCCAACCTGCTGCTCGATGCCAACGCCGGATGGCTGAGGCAGGGTCTGGCCGCCAAGAACACGGATATCGGGACCGAGTGGGGGCTTTCTTACTTCGAGATTCCCGGCACCAACGGCACCTGCAGCCTGTGCGGAGGCATGCCGAGATTTTCATTCAGCAACGGCCTCTCGTCGCTGGGAAATCCAAACAATTCCAATCCCTTCCAATTCCGGGATAACACCTATCTGGGCGCGGCCAACCTGAGCTGGGTCAAGGGGAAGCACTCGACTCGCTACGGCATGGAATTCCAGCACTATGCGATCAATCACTTCCAGCCGCAGAACACCTACGGCCCTCGCGGCGGATTCAATTTTTCCGGCGGCCTGACCGCGGACAACGGCGTAACCACGCCGGATGCATTCACTCCCTGGGCGGACTTTCTGCTGGGCCTGCCGCAATTGGTTGAAAAGGACACACAATACCTGAATCCGGCCACCGTTCGCGAGAACGTCTGGGCATTCTATGCCCAGGACCAGTGGCAGCTTACCGACAAGCTCACGGTCAACTACGGCGTCCGCTACGAGGTGTATCCGATCGCCAAGCGCGACCATTCGGGGCTCGATATCTTCAATCCCGCCGATGGAAACCTCTATGTGGAAGGAGCCAGCGGCGTGCCCTCGAGCGTCAAGATCAATACCGGAAAAGGCATGATCGTGCCGCGTATCGGCATTGCTTACCGGTTCGACCAGAAGACGGTGATTCGAGCCGGGTTCGGATTGTCGACCAACCCCGATAGCTATCGCAACGTACTCACCTCTTACCCATCGGTGGTGTCTCAGACAATTCAGGGCGCCACGCAGTATGTTTCGCCCATTGTCAACGGAGTGGCCGACACTTTTTCGGTCGGAATTCCCGCCCTGGCTCCGCCGACGCTGAGCCCCACCTCGCCCCAGGTTTCTCTTGGCACCCTCGGCACGCCCGCGGGCACCCTGGGAGCTACGACGCTGCCGCTGAATTACCGGCGCGGCTACTATGAGACCTACAATCTGGCCATCGAGCGCGAGCTGCCCGGCGCGGTGACGCTGAACGCAGGCTACGTCGGCGACCTGATCATCCGCGAAGTTCCGGGCATCAACATCAATGCCAACCAGGCGCCGGGCCAAACGGTCGCGCAAGAGCCTTTCAACACCGCAGGGGGCAATCCTGTTTACGCTACCAACGGCATCTCCGCCGGCATCACCTCGGAAATACCCATGGGAACCGGACACTACAACGGGCTGCAAGCCGAAGCAAAGCGCCGTTTTGCGGGCGACAGCAGTGTAGGAGTGAACTACACCTACTCGCGCGCGCAAAACGATTATGGAGATCAGGCCGACGGTTCGTCTTCGCTGACGATTGCCGCCCTGCCCCACTGGCGTCTCAACCGGGCGGTAGCCGGCTTTGACCGCACACATAACATGGAGGTGTTCGGCAACTATATGCTTCCCATCGGAAAGGGGCAGAGCTTCCTGCCGGGTGGAGTTGCAGGTTACATCCTGGGCGGCTGGGGGCTGAGCGGCGCAATGAGCCGTGCGAGCGGGACGCCCTTTACGATCACTGGAAGCGCCAGCTCTTTGAGCGCCAACGGCAGTACGCAGCTCGGTGACGTCGTCTCCAAGTCGAACCTGATTCTTGGCGGCCACGACGCCAAGCACCCCTACTTCAATCCAGCCGATTTCGCCGATCCGTCCGTGGCCCAAAAGGCTGCCTCGGGCGGGTCGTCCTGCTCCACTTCGACGCCCGCTCTGGATGCCCTGTGCCGCTTCGGAACCGCCGGCAGAAACTCCGTTCGCGGACCGGGACTCTTCAATCTCAGCACCAGCGTGTCTCGCACCTTCGCAATCACGGAGCGATTCAGCTTCGTCTTCCGCGGAGAAGCCTTCAACCTTACCAACACGCCCCAATTCAGCAATCCGTCCTCGAACGTGTCGACTCCCAGCTCATTCGGGATCATCTCGGGCGTGGCGGGAAACTCCAGCCGCGAGCTGCGTTTCTCGGGACGAGTGACCTTCTAACCGCTAAAGCGCGGAAGCCGGAACGGCCTCCGCGCATGAGCCGGCCGCGGAATCCACGCGGCCGGCTCGACCTCCAACCTCGAACCAGCCTCCTCGCACGGCAGCTCCTTCCGAAAGGGCTGCCGCGCGTTGTCTTGGGGCGAAGACCTGCGGACTCCGAAGGCCGGGAACCCGCTTTCGGTTTCGGAATGCCGCCTCTCGCCGGGTATATTGATTGCGGGGAACACCGGCAGTCGAGAAGCGGAACGGCGCGGCTTTGCAAACGCGTTCTTTTCCTTGTGCAGGCGGCCGGGCCCCGGCATTAAGCGGCAAATTTGAATGCGGAACATCACAGAGATGCGCGCAACGGAAAACAATCATCCACCCCATCGAGGCGTCGCTTCCAGCGAAACGGCCCGCGCGATCAACCGCGACATTCTGCTGCATACCATTCATCTGCACCAGCCGGTGAGCCGGGCTGACCTGGCGCGGCTGACCGGCTTGCAGCCCTCGACCGTCTCGGTGATCACCGGCCAACTGATCGCGGAGGGCTGGGTGCTGCCCGGCACGCTGGGGCGCCTGCCGCGCGGCCGCCGTCCCACCTTCGTGACTCTCAACGACCGGCATGTGACGCTGGCCATCGACCTCCGGCCGGAAAACGCAAACCTGGCCGTGGTGGACATCAATGGCAAGATCCTGAGCCGGGACAAGGTCGCGTATGCGGAGCATGGCGGGACCAAGTCAGGCATCCGAAAGGCGATCCAGAGCATTGCCAAAGCGGCGCGTCCACTGCGCGAGGCCTGGCGCGACCGCGTATTCCAGGGCGTAGGCGTAAGCGTCTCCGGGCGAGTGGACCGGCAGACGCACCGCCTTTTGTTCTCGCCCAATGCACCCTGGACGCAGATCGATCTGCACGCCGAACTCGAGAAGGCTTTAGAGTCTCCCATCGAGATGGAGAACGCGGCCAATGCCTGCCTGTTTGCCGAGCGCTGGTTTGGAAGCTTCGGCGAAACGGCAAACATGATCGTGGTCTCGGTATCGGAAGGCATCGGCACCGGGTTGCTGGTGGATGGGCGCCTGGTGCACGGCCGCGACGACATGGCCGGCGAGTTCGGGCACATGCCTCTGGAGGAATCCGGGCCGCTTTGCGGCTGCGGAAACGCGGGCTGCTGGGAGACCTTCGCTTCCAACCGCGCCGGCCTGCGCTACTACCGCGAGTTGAATCCGGAAAGCACGCTCTCTTCATTTCAGGAGCTGCTCGACCTGGCCAACGGAGGCGACGTTCGGGCACTGCGCTCGATCGACAGGATGATGACCTACCTGGCGCGCGGGCTCACCATGCTGGTGGCCGGCCTGGCGCCCGAGGCGATCATCGTGGTGGGAGATTGCACGGCATTGTGGCCGCGCATCTGCCCGCTGCTGGAGAGCCGGCTGATTGCGAAATCCTTTACCTCGCGCACGCCGCGCGTGGTGGCTGCCATGGACGGCGATGTGGCGCGGCTGCGCGGAGCGGCGGCGCTGGTTCTGCACAAGGTCCTGTTCCGGCAGGCGGAGTTTGAACAGGCGAACCTGAGCCAAACCGCGCATCGGGAGCCCGGATTGGCCGCGGCCGGAGCCTGACGGCCGGAGCCCTGCTGCGGCGGCCGTCAGGGCGGGAAGGGTACGGGTCGGGACATTTTATTCGCAACGCCAAATTTATTGGGCCGACCATCCACTTGCGGCGCCGAAGAACCACTGTAGGGCTCAAACCCTGCTTTGATGACCCCAGGCCGCCGGCCGCAAGGCTTCGGCAGGCGCGGCGTGAAACGGCCGGAAAGGGAAATGAGCTCTGGTTTTTCCGGAGCCATTTTATGCAGATGCCTCACCGTTTCGGCATCCGGGGACCGTCGCGGCCGCCCTGATTCCAACCCCGAATACGAACCGCACTTTACCCATCGGGTTCCCTCCGGGCGGAGTGCTCGATGGAAACAACTTTCCTGTTGACAATCGTGGTTAGACGCCTATATATAAATCGGCACCAGAATATACGGGCCGAGCCAACCTATTTGTTGTGAGTCCGAAGGAAGCCGAGATTTTCCGGGATTAGTTGGAATGTCCGCCGAGCCGAAGACAGATGCAAAATCCCGCAGGCGCAAGAGGGGCGGAACAATCTAAACATTCAACCATTTGGAGGTTTGCAGTGAGCAAAAGCCATCAAACCATGCGCCGCATTGCGGCCGGCCTCGAAGCCTGCTGCCTAGCGATGTTTCTTCTGGCGGCTTGCACCATGCATGCGCAAGTCGCGGGATCGGGCACTATCCAGGGAACAGTCACAGATGCGACCGGCGCCGTTGTGGCAAACGCCAAGGTAGCGCTCACGAACACTGGGTCCGGCGTGACGCATGTAACCCAGTCCGATGGCGCCGGAGTATTCCTGTTTCCCAACATTGACATCGCGACCTACAACCTGAAGGTGACCGCGGCTGGGTTCGAGGCCTACGAGCAGACGAACATCGTGCTCGAGGTCGGCAGCAATATCGCGATCAACCCTTCGCTGAAGGCCGGCGCCACAGATCAGACCGTCGAGGTGCATGCCGAAGCACTGGCGTTGCAGACCGAGGACACGTCTTTCAAACAGACCGTTGACCAGAAGGACATGGCCGAGATGCCCCTGAATGGGCGTCAAATGACCAACCTCATATTCACTGCTGGCGGATCGAGCCCCGCGCCCGGCGGCGACTTCACAGGCAGCAAGTACTCTTACCAGACGATCTCGGTTTCGGTCGCCGGCGGCATGGGCAACACCACGGAATGGAAGCTGGATGGCGCCGACAACAGCGACTATATGTCGAACGCCAACCTGCCATTCCCGTTCCCCGATGCGGTGCAGGAGTTCAGCGTGGAATCGATTGACCTGGGCGCGCGGGGCGGCGAGCACTCGGGCGGCCTGGTCAACGTGATCACCAAGTCAGGCACCAGCCAGTATCACGGCGACGCCTTCGAGTTCATCCGCAACAACTACATTGACGCCACGAACTTCTTCTCAGCCGCCTCGGACTCGCTGCACCAGAACCAGTATGGCGGCACGTTCGGCGGGCCCATCATCCCGCACCACAACAAGCTCTTCGGCTTCGCCGGCTACCAGCGGACGGACTCGGTGTACTCGACTGCAGTGAACACGATGTACATTCCCACTGCGGACAATTTGAACGGCGACTTCTCCTTCACCGACCCCGCCGTTTACAGTGCAAGCGCCGGGGGGTGCGTCAACGCGACGACCGGCAAATCCGCTCAGCTCTACGACCCTCTCACGGGCACACCCCTCTATGATGCCGCCACCAACACCTGCAACAAGTACGCGGCGCCGCCGGCATTCAATTCCGCAGCGGTGGCGTTGATGAAATACATGCCGACGGCGAGTTCGCCGGGGGTGGCGGCCTATAACGCAGGCGCAGGCGGCAACGGCTTGGTGCAATTCGCGATTCCAGGCGCGGTCTACGACAACCTGTTTGTTTCGCGCGTGGACTACAATATCAACCCCGCCCACAACCTCTACGGCCGGTACATGATTGACGGGTACCAATACCCGGCGTATTACTACTCAAACAACATCCTGGTCACCTTCCAGGCGCCCGGCCAGTACCAGCGGGTGCAGTCGGGAGTGATCGGCGAAACCTGGACCGTCTCTTCACATCTGGTGAACAACGCTCATGTCTTCGCCAACAGGCGCAGAGACGACCGCAAATCCGCGGCGGGCGGCCCGGACAGCAACACCATCGGAGTCACGGCGTACAACTCGTACTCCGCCTTCCTGCAGATCTCCGCATCGACCTCCGGCGCCAACCATACCTGGAGCACCTATTGCGGAACCTGCTCGCCGGGGTTCTTCAACGTCGACGCACAAGGCGTTTCCGACGACCTGACCTGGGTGAAGGGAAAGCACAACATCGTGATCGGGGGCGAATACCTGCGCGTCGACTTTAACGAGGTAGCGGGCTACCAGGCGGACGGCGACTTTACTTTCAACGGCGCCTACAGCGGCAGCGGGCCGACCGGCCAGATCAATGGCAAGACGGTTTTCGGCGACTCGAATCTCGACTACCTGTGGGGCGCATTAAGTGCGTACTCGCAAAGCAAGGAGCAGCAGCTTGCCCTGCGCGGGAACATACCCAGCCTCTACATCGAGGACACATTCAATGTGAGCCCGCGACTGACGCTCGTAGGCGGCATTCGCTGGGCGCCGGAGTACATGCCGCCGGACTATTTCAATCGCGGCTCGACATTCGACTACGCCTCGTTCCTGGCCGGCATTCACAGCGCGGTCTATCCGAACGCGCCGGCGGGATCTTTCTTTTACGGAGACCCGGGCGTGACGCGGGGGTTCACGCATAACACGCCCTGGCAGTTTGAGCCGAATATCGGCGCGTCCTGGGATCCGTTTGGACGTGGGAGCACGGTGATCCGCGGCGGCATGGAAGTGGCCTACGACGTGGCTAATTACTACACAACCAACCGCGTTCGCCAGAACCCGCCCTTTGCTACCGATTCCAGCCCGAATCAGATCGCCCCGCTGTGCTTCAGCGAGCCATGGCTGGCCGGAGGAACAGGATACGGCTGCGCACAGGTGGGCGGCACGGATACCAGCCCCTTTCCGCAGCCGGAGATTCCTTCATCCAGCATCACCTTCCCGGCGCAGGGCCAGTTCATTGTGCTGCCCACAACCTTCCATTCGTCCGATACGCTGCAGTGGACGCTGAGCGTGCAGCATCAGTTCCGGCGCGGCTGGCAGGCGCAAGTCGATTACATCGGAAACAGGACGCGCAGCATGCCCATCGGCACGGCGTACGACCAGGCGGTCTATACGCCGGGCGTTTGGGGTGCAGCCGGAACCGGTTGCGGCCCCGTGGTGACGACAGGGCCCGCAGCTCAGGCGGCAGGTACAACCGGCGGGGGTAAGGTCGGCGCGAATTGCTCGACCACGGCCAACGAGAATGCGCGTTTCGCACTGACGGAGGCCAGCCCTGTTCAGGGCAACCTCTACGATGGCGGCGGCAACTCGGCCCTCATCAACGACAACGCCTGGGCCAACTACAACGGCGTGGTGGCGACGCTGCAGCACCGCTTGTCGTCAACCTTCAGCCTGCTGACCAACTACACCTGGTCCCGTTGCATGAACATTTACGATGCGCAGGGCGACCAGGGAGGCAATGGCCCGATGGATCCGAACAACATCGGCCTGGACTACGGGCGCTGCGGCTCGGACTACCGCAACATCTTCAACACCAGCGTGGTCGCCATCAGCAGCTTCAAGTCGCTGCATGGGCTGGTAGGCTACATGGCGAACGGCTGGGAATTGGCTCCGCTCTTCCACATCTTGAGCGGCGCGCCCTTCAACGTCACGGACGGTTCTGACGTTTCCCTGACCGACATCAACAACGACCGGCCCAACCTGGTGTCGGGCGTGAGTCCCGTCCACGAAGTGAAGATTGCGGGCGGACAACGGGGCGTATCGATAGCTACCACGCAGGCAAACCGCGGCTACTTGAACCCCGCGGCCTTCTGTTTCACCCAGTCAAGCTGCACGCCTCAGGAGGCTCCCGGAACCTACGGGAATCTGCAGAGGAACTTGATCAGCGGGCCGGCGTTCTTCCAGTTCGATTCGCAGCTCTCGCGCATCTGGACCGTCACAGAGCGCTGGAAGGTGGTCACCCGTCTGGAAGCGTTCAACGTGCTCAATCACCCAAACTTCAGCAATCCGGGCTCGAGCAACCCGGCGGGCAGCTCGTTCGGCACCATCACCTCGCAAGCGGGTGGTGCGAGTCTCGCGAACATTCCCGCTCTGGCGGCCCGTGTCTTCCAGGGCTCGGTGAAGGTTGTCTTCTAACAGTCAAACTGAACGAAGTTTCACAACAACGCGGGGCGCCGGGTCAATCCGGCGCCCCGTTTCTATTTATGATTGTCCTTTCATTGCAGATTTCATCGGGAGGACCGTCTTCTTGAACGTTGGAGCGATTGGCACCGGCGCGATCGCGGGCAAGCACGCGCAGGCTTACAAGAATATCGGCTATCGACTGACCGCATGCACTGACCGCACGGCCGAGCGCGGGCAAAAGTTTGCCGATGCCTGGGGCGCGGCGTTCGTGGCCACGCCGGAAGAGCTCTGCCGGCGCGCGGATGTGGATTATCTCGATGTGTGCACGTTCCCTGGGTACAGGCTGGCCGCGGTGGAGCTGGGCGCGAAGTATGGCAAGCATGTGCTGGTGCAGAAGCCGATGGCCGTCGATCTCGAGACCGCGGCGCGCATGATTGCCGTGGCGCGCGAGGCCGGGATTCAGCTGGGCGTGGTGAGCCAGCATCGCTTCGACGATTCGGTGCTGTTCTTGAAGCGCGCGATCGACGCGGGACGGCTGGGAAAAATTGTGCAGGCCGACGCCTATGTGAAGTGGTATCGCTCGGCCGCCTATTATGCCCGCCCGGTGAAGGGAAGCTGGGCCGGCGAAGGCGGCGGCGCGCTGATCAGCCAGGCCATTCACCAGGTGGATGTGCTGCTGCACCTGATCGGCGCCGTCGACGAAGTGTTTGGGTACTGGCACCTCGGCGCGCTGCACTCGATCGAATCCGAAGACCTGGTGTGCGCGGTGATGCGCTACGCGACAGGCGCGACGGGCGTGATTCAGGCCGCGACCGCGCTGTGGCCGGGATATCCGGAGCGGATCGAAATTCATGGAACCAAGGGCAGCGCGCTGATTACCGGGGATCAGTTGACCGCGTGGGACGTGCAGGACGACGCCGGCGAAGCTGCTCCGGTTGCACGGCAGGCCAAGTCGGGCGCATCCGATCCGATGGCGATTTCGCTCACTCCCTTCGAGCGCCAGCTTGAGGATTTTGGCCAGGCGTGCAGGGCGGGAAGACCGCCTGCGTCTTCCGGCATGGAGGGCTATCGCGCGCTTCAATTGGTGCGCAGCATTTACGACTCGTGCGCCGAAGGAAGAAAAGTTCAAATCGACGCGCAAACCTTCGCCGGCTAACTCCGCCAATCTGCCAACTTGCCTCGTCCTCACCAGTCGGTCAGCGTGCCGTCCAACTTGCGGTTTACGGGAAGATAGGCGCGCTGATAGGGATACTTTTCCGCAAGCTTTTCGTCGAGCTCGACGCCCAATCCAGGCGCGTCGCCCGGAACCATGAAGCCGTCCTTGAAAAAGTAGTGGTGCGGGAACACTGCGTCGGCTTCATCGGAGTGCGGCATATGCTCCTGGATGCCGAAGTTGTGAATGGCGGTATCGAAGTGCAGGGCCGCGGCCATGCACACCGGGGAGAGATCGGTGGCGCCGTGGAAGCCGGTGCGCACGTGATAGAGCGCCGCAAAATCGGCGGCTTTCTTCACCGGCGTGATGCCGCCGCCATGGGTGAGCGTCATGCGCAGGTAGTCGATCCATTGGTTGCTCACCAGGTCGTGCGCATCCCAGATGGAGTTGAAGACCTCGCCCACCGCAAGCGGGGTGGTGGTGTGCTCGCGGATGACGCGGAATCCCTCCTGCAGTTCGGCCGGCGTGGGGTCCTCGAGCCAGAAGAGGTGAAAGGGCTCGAGCTCCTTGCCCAGGCGCCCGGCTTCGATCGGCGTCAGGCGATGATGGCAGTCGTGCAGCAGGTGCAGGTCCTCGCCGAACTCCTCTCGCACCCGCGCAAACAGCTTGGGAACATGGCGCAGATAGGGCTCGGTGTCCCACTCGTACTCGGAGGGCAGTCCGCGCTCGGCCGGCTCGTAGCGGCCTGTTCCCTTGGGCACGCCGTAGGTGGATGCAAGGCCGGGAAAGCCGCTCTGCACGCGGATGGCTTTATAACCCAGCTCCTTGTGCCTGGCTACATCTTCGAGAGCGTGATCGACATCCTTGCCGTTGGCGTGGGCGTACGCCAGCACGCCTTCGCGGCTCTTGCCGCCCAGCAGGTTGTACACGGGGGTGTTGAGCGCCTTGCCCTTGATGTCCCACAATGCCAGATCGATGGCGCCGATGGCCGCCATGGTCACCGGACCGCGCCGCCAGTACGCGCCGCGATAAAAGTACTGCCAGATGTCTTCGGTCTGAAACGGATCGCGCCCGATGAGGCAGGGGACCAGGTGGTCGGTGAGATAGCTGGCCACGGCCAGCTCGCGCCCGTTCAGCGTGCCGTCGCCCAGGCCGTGAATGCCCGCGTCGGTTTCAACCTTGAGAGTGACAAAGTTGCGGCCCGGCGAAGTGATGTTGACGTACGCATTCGTGATCTTCATTGGGGCGTCGCTCCCGAATGGTTATAGGAATTGTACGGATGCCGCTCTAAGGAATCTCTGGATAAACCGTCACCGTTCCCTCAGGGGCTAAAGCCCGCTTTCATTTTATGGCCGTTGCGGCACGACTAAAGTCGTGCCCTTTCAAAACATCGGCTTATTCAGAGGTTCCCTACCGGTTGACGCCGCTGGCCAGAAATCCGCCATCGACGGCGAGCACTTCGCCGGTGACGAACGATGCAGCCTCGGAGGCCAAAAAAACCGCGGCCCCGGCCAGCTCGTGGGCCTCGCCGAAGCGGCGCATGGGCGTGCGCAGAAGCAGATCCCCGCCGCGCAGCGTGCCCTTCACCATCTTGGCATTGAGCGAAGTGGGAAAGACGCCCGGCGCAATGGCGTTCACATTCACCCCGGTCGCCGCCAGCTCAATGGCCAGCACTTTGGTGAGCGAGGCAATGCCGGCTTTGCTGGCGCAGTAGGCCGCTACGCGGGCAAAGCCCACAAAGGTGCTGAGAGAAGCGATGTTGATGATGCGGCCGTAACCGGCGCGCTTCATGGTGGCGCCGAAGATCTGACAGGTGCGCATGGTGCCGGTGAGGTTGGTCTCGATTACCCGCGACCAGTCGGCCTCGGATTCTTCCAGCGTATCGGCGTTGTGGGTCACGCCGGCGGCGTTCACCAGGATGTCGACCTTGCCGAACGCGGCCAGCACCGCATCGTGCAGGGCCTGGAGGGAAGCGCGATCGCGGACGTCGCTGGTGACGCGCAGCGAACGCCGGCCCAGGGCCTCGATTTCGCCCGCGGCTTTCTCCACCTGGTCGAGCCGCCGCGAACTTGCCACCACGTCGGCGCCTGCGTTGGCCAGGCCCAGAGCGATGGCGTAGCCCAGGCCGGTTGTGCCGCCGGCAACCACCGCGACTCTGCCGCTCAAATCGAAAAGATTCTTGCTCATGGAATGTATCCTGCCCGGCGATGGGCAAATCCGTTGCGGGACGCCCACGACCTACAGCGATATTATAATTTATTCGAGACTCGAATGAAAGAGGATCAGCGGGCAGGAGGACGATCCTGAGGGCAGATTTCGAGGGGCGCGATGGCGCGCATTGCCACGCATCCGCGCGGGACGGGCTCCTTGACATGGAACCGTCGGAAAGAATAAATTCGCGGCGAATACAAAATAGCCTCGCGGCCTGCCTGCAACCCGCTGCGCGGCCGCGCAGCTCAAGAGCCGGCGGAGAAACGGCGCGGGCGCTCAGGCCGGATCCGGACAACTGCAAGGCTCTCTCAAGATGAAGCCAGCGGAGCAATGCGGAGGAACGATGGATAGAAATTTCACTCCCCGGCGGGAGTTCATCAAGCGGGCCGGCTGGATCGGCTCGGCCGCCATGATGGGCGCGATGCCGGAAGGCGCCATGGCTTTCGGCGGCGTGCACACAGCGGTGATGGAAGACGCCGTGGTTCAGGCGGCGCAGGCCGGGCAGCAGCCGCAATACCACATCAAGTTTGCGGTGTGCGGCATGAGCCACGACCATATCTACGGCATGATCGGCGCCGTCCAGCGCGGCGGCGGCGAGATGGTGGCGGCCTGGGCCGGCGAAGACGACAAGCTGGCGGCGTTCCGCAAGAGATTTCCGGACGTAAAGATCGTGCAGACGCAGGACGAGATTCTCAACGACCCTCAGGTCCAACTCGTGCTCAGCTCGCAGATCGCCAACGAACGCGCGCCGCTGGGGGTGCGGGCCATGAAGCACGGCAAGGATTTTCTCTCCGACAAGCCGGGCATCACCACGCTCGAGCAACTCGCAGAGGTGCGCAAAACGATCGCCGAAACCGGACGCATCTATGCCATCATGTACAGCGAGCGGCTGGAGGTGAAGGCCGCCGTTTACGCGGGGGTTCTGGTCCAGCAGGGCGCCATCGGCAAGGTGATCCAGACCATCAACATCGCGCCGCACCAGATTTTTCAGCACGGGGGCGCGGCCGGCGGCGGATCGGGCCGGCCGGAGTGGTTCTGGCATGCCAGCCAGTTCGGAGGAATCCTGTGCGATATCGGCTCGCACCAGGTGGACCAGTTTCTGTTCTACACCGGATCGACGCAGGCTGAGGTGGCGGAGTCGCAGATTGCCAATGTGCGGCATCCGGAGCATCCGGAGTTCCAGGACTTCGGCGACATGGTGCTGCGAGGAGACCGCGGGCTGGGCTACGTGCGGCTGGATTGGTTCACGCCCGACGGGCTGGGCACGTGGGGCGATGGGCGGCTGTTCATCCTGGGGACCGAGGGATACATCGAAGTGCGCAAATACACCAACGTGGCCGTGAGCCACCAGGGCAACAATCTGTTCATCGTGGACAAGAACCAGGCCCGCTACATCGACTGCAACAACATGCCGCTGCCCTTCGGGCCGCAGTTTGTGGCCGACATTGTGAACCGCACCCACGTGGCGCAGGACCAGACCCAATGCCTGCTGGCCGCCGAGCTGGTGATCAAGGCGCAGATGAATGCCAAGCACGTGACGCTGAAGGAATAACGGTTTCTGGAGAGCTGCCGGCTGGGGTTCGTGCGATCGCCTTAGCCCTAAAAAACAGGAGCGCGGGACCCAGAGGGTACCCCGGCGGGGCGCCCATTTTCGCGGCCAGCTCGCAGAGGGAAATGCGGAGAGTATTCATGAAGAACACAAGCGTAAGTGGAATTTCGCGGCGCAGTTTTGTGAAGACCGGGCTGGGAGCGGCGGCGGCAATCGGGTTTCCGACCATCGTGCCGGGGTCGGTCTTCGGACAATATGCGCCCAGCAAGCGGATCAATATCGGCGCCATCGGCGTGGGGCGCATCTCGCGCGGCCACGACATGCCGCTCATCCTGCAATACGACCAGGCCCGGATCATCGCCGTCTGCGATCTCGATGCGCATCGCGTGGAAGACGGCAAGAAGTTCGTCAACGACTACTACGCGAAGAAGACCGGCGCGGCCTACGACGGGGTGACCGGCTACGCGAATTATCACGAGCTGCTGGCCAGCAAAGATATCGACGCGGTGGTGGTGAGCACGCCCGACCATTGGCATGCGCTCATCGGCGTGGACGCGGTGCGGGCGGGGAAAGACGTGTACCTGCAAAAACCGGCGTCGCTCACCATCGCCGAGGGCCGCGCGCTGAGCAATGCGGTACAGGCCTCGGGGCGTATTTTGCAAATCGGCAGCCAGCAGCGGTCCACGGTGCAGTTTCGCTACGCGGCGGAACTGGTGCGCAACGGGCGCATCGGCGATTTGGAGCGCGTGGAGGTGGGATTGCCCGGCGACCCGGCCGGCGGCGACAAAACACCCGAGACCGCGCCCGCGTGGTTCAACTACGAGATGTGGCTGGGCGAGACGCCTTATGTGTATTACACCGTGGACCGCGTGCATCCGCAGCAGGGATACGACCGCCCCGGATGGCTGCGCTGCCGGCAGTTCGGCGCGGGCATGATCACCGGCTGGGGCGCGCACCACATCGACAGCGCGCACTGGGGCATGAATACCGAGTACACCGGACCGGTTGAGATCTGGGGTGACGCGGAGTTTCCCGATCACGGGCTGTGGGACGTGCACGGGCCATTCAAGACCGAAGCCAACTACGCTCCGAATGACGTGTCGGCCAACGGCGTGCACATGAGCGTGAGCGGCGACTATCCCAACGGCATCAAGTTCTACGGCGCCAAGGGATGGATCTTCGTTTCCCGGGGCAACGAGCGGGTGACCCAGAGCGACCCCGTGGCCAAGCTCAACGACGCTACCGTTCTGGCCGCGAGCGACCCTAAAATCATCAAATCGGTGATCGGGCCGGACGAGATTCACCTCTACGAGAGCAAGGAGCAGCACGGCAACTGGCTGGACTGCATCATCAGCCGGCGGGAGCCGATTTCGCCCGTAGAGATGGGCCACCGCGCCTGCTCCACGTGCCTGCTGCACGACATGGCCATGGTGCTGAAGCGCAAGCTCTACTGGGATCCGGTGGTGGAGCGCTTCAAGAACGACGACCAAGCCAACAGCATGGTGTCGCGTCCGCAGCGGGCGCCCTACCGGCTGGCCTGAGCGCGCTCCATCCGTGTCGCGGCTGGGGCGAGCCGCATCCCCACAGGGGCTAAAGCCCGCGTTTTTTGCGGCCTTTGCGGCACGGCTAAAGCCGTGCCCTTTCAAAGCTCCATTTATGCAACGAGCTCGAGGAGAAGAGATATGACAATCACCAGGCGCGATGCGCTGCTTGGATTCATGGCGCTGCCCGGCGTTCTTAGCTCGGCAGCGGCCGCCGACGAGCCTCAGCCGATTCTCGGCCCCACGGTCTTCCACTGGGACGAGATGAAGTGGACCAAGACCCATGTGGGCGCCGTCAGCTCGCTCTGCAAGCAGCCGACCGCGACCCTCGATCAACTGGAGATGCACGTAAGCTCGCTCGACCCTGGGCTCGAATCGCATCCGCCGCACCGGCATGTGAACGAGGAGCTGATCATCTTGAAAGAGGGCCAGTGCGAGACGCTTTCGAACGGCGTCTGGGTGAAGGTGGAAGCCGGCTCGGTGGTCTTCAACGCGTCGAACAGCCTGCACGGCTTCCGCAACGTTGGCGCCACGCCCGCGGTCTATCACGTCATCAACTGGAGCCCGAACAAGGAAATGGGCGCAAAGAAGTAGCCGCGCCCCGCCGGATTAAGTCTCTTTTCGAGCGCACGCCCTCTTCCTCCACTCCCGTGCTC
The DNA here is from genome assembly GCA_963770555.1 of uncultured Acidobacteriaceae bacterium. Taxonomy (GTDB): domain Bacteria; phylum Acidobacteriota; class Terriglobia; order Terriglobales; family Acidobacteriaceae; genus Telmatobacter. The sequence goes on along the minus strand of CAVYQC010000003.1, from coordinate 534,816 downwards.
CGGGTGCCCCCTTCCGCCTTTCCGGCGATTGCCGGCCAACCCGCGCACGCGTCGAATTTCCTCCAAAGGCCAACATTGGGATCGTTTCCCTGTTCCGCAAGTCCATTTCTTGCATCCGGATGGACAGTTTCTGATTGAAACGATCATTTTTATTGACAATCCGATCAGTTTAGGGCTAATGTTGATTTCCTGAGTGGAAGTCTGCTCTTTCACCGTTAGAAATGCGCCCTGGGGATGGAGACGCGTTTCCGCCCGCACATCGCCGGGACCTATCGAACCACCTGCAACCCTTTCAAGTGAGGACCCCATGAAAACGAATCTTTTCCGGTTGTTCCTTGGATGTGCGCTGGCTTTTGTGGCCTGCATCTTACCCGCAAGCGCCCAAACGGTGACCGGCGCCATCACCGGCGAGGTAACCGACGCGACCGGCGCCGTGGTTCCCGGCGCCAAGGTAACAGCCCACGACCTGGACACCAACGTGGATACGCCCACCACGACCAATGCAGCGGGACTGTTTCGCATCGACTTTCTGCCCATCGGCCACTACCAGGTGACCGTGGAAGCAAACGGATTCGACCGGGGAGCCATTGCGCCCTTTGCGCTTGAAGTGCAGCAGACGGCCAACTTCAACGTGCAGCTGGTTGTGGGAAGCGCATCGACCAGCGTCAACGTCTCGGCCGCGGCGCCCATCCTGGAGACCGACAATCCCACCGTGGGCTCTGTGTTCACCGCCAACACCATCTCGAATTTTCCTTTAAACGGGCAGGATTTTTCGGCGGTGACTTTATACATGCCGGGCGCGGTGACGACCTATGGAACTTCAGGCCAGACGAGCTTCGAGCGCAGCACCTATAACTCCGACACGCCCAACTTCAACGGCAATCGCGCGCAGGCCAATAACTACACGCTCGACGGCATCGACATGAACGAGACGTACAACAACCTGATCTCCTACAGCCCGGCGCCGCAGGCCTTGGAGGAGATCAGGGTGGTTACAGCCGACTCGCCTACCGACCAGGGCAACGTGAACGGGGCCGCGGTGGAAGCCGTACTGAAGAGCGGCACCAACCAGTTCCACGGCTCGGCTTACGGCTTTGTGCAGGATTACAGGTTCGACGCAAACTCTTACCCGCACGGGTATGAAGGCCTTCCCACCAGCCCTTATTCCTTTGCCCAGTTCGGCGGCAACGTGGGCGGGCCCATCCTGCGCAACAAGTTGTTTTTCTTTGGCGATTACCTGGGCGCGCGCTACCATGTGGGCGGCACGGGCACTGCAAGCGTGATTCCGGACGCCATGCGGAACGGCGATTTCTCGGTGCTGCTCGGCGGCTCCAATCCTATCCAGCTCTACAACCCGCAAAACAACAGCGGCGACGTCAGCTTCGCGCCCTATACCGACAACCAGAACGTTCCCATCGTCAATCCAGTAGCCAAGTACCTGTTTGCGAACCCCAAGTTCTATCCCGATTGCGGCGGCGATAATCCCGTCACTCCCGGCAACGGCAAATGCGTGACCCCCAGCGATGGAATCGCGGCCAACAACTACCAGGCTCCTTCCACCAATTACAGAGGCAACAACCAGGGCGACGTAAAAATCGAATACGACCCCCGCGCGGGCGACCAGATCACGGGGTTCTATTCGATCTCTCACGCCTACGACGGCTCGACCCCGGTGCTGGCCATCACCTTTCCCGGCATCAATCTCTATCCCACCTGGATCACGGGCGTGAACTGGGTGCACACCTTCTCGTCCAGTCTGGTCAATTCGGCGCGTGCCGGCTTTACGCGCACCGATTGGAACCAGGGCTTCCCGGTGGACTCGACCGGCGTCTTCGGAACTGCAGGCAATGCCAAGGTCGGCATCTCCTTCCCCAACCAGAGGTTTAACGGCTTTACCAACCAGGGCCTCAATGGCGGCCTCAGCGACGTGGGCACTTCGGCCTACAACGGCGGCGTCATCGACAACACCTACAGCTATGTTGACGTCCTCACCTGGCAGCGCGGCCGGCACTTCCTGAGCATGGGCATTGAAGCGCGCCGCTACCAGAACAACTATCCAACCGGCAACAACGACGGCTATCTGGGTTCGCTGAACTACTCCGGCGCCTTTACCTCGAATGGCAACGGTTCCGGCGGTTACGGCCCGGCGGATTTTGTGCTGGACCGCGTATCGTCGGGAGGAGTGACTCTGTCCAGCGTCAACGTCGGGCAGCGCCAGTGGCGCACGGCCGGGTTTGCGCAGGATAACTTCAAGCTAACCCCCAGCCTGACGTTGGTCTTCGGCGTGCGCTACGAGTACGACGAGCCCTGGGTCGAGGAGCAGGATAGGACCGGAAACATCAACCTGACCACCGGACAGATCGACTATGCCGGCCACCTACCCGCAGGGGCTCTCCCCGGCTCGGGAATCTGCAGCAACCTGGCCTGCTACCAGCCCGATTTCCGGCAATGGATGCCGCACCTCGGTTTTGCCTATCAGGCGACCAGCCGCCTTGTGGTCCGCGGCGGCTACGGCGCCAACAGCTTCTTTGAAGGCAACTCGTTCAATCAGCGTCTCACGGCCATTGCGCCCTTCCTGCAGGCAGCCGGCTTCTCGGTAAGCGCGCCAACTACGACGACGGTGCCCACGCCCAACACCGCCGAGGAGGGCTTCACCGGCTCCGACACCTCGATTCAGTACAGCAGCTCCAACAATGGGTACACCGCCTACCCGCAGAACATTCAGCCGGCCTATGTGCAGCAATGGAATGTGACGCTGGAGTACGCGCTCACCAGCTCGGCTTCGCTGCAGGCGGGGTACGTGGGCGAGCAGGGCCAGCACATTGAAGACTACGGCAACGTGAACCAGTACACCATCAACAACGATCAGACCTCGGCTCCGTTCTACAACAGCCAGTACATTGGCGTGAATGGAGTGGACTCCGCGCTGGGCGTAGGCGGCAGCGGCGGGCTGCTGATTACCGAGTCGCGCGCCATGATGAACTACAACGCGCTGCAGGCGGTATTGCGCCAGCACCTGAACCATGGCCTGGAGTTCACCGTGAACTACACCTATGGCAAGGCCATGACCAACAGCCTGGGCAACTACATCCTGAACGTGAACGGCTTCAGCGGAGCATTTCAGAACTACTACAACAGCCGCGCCGATTACGGCCCGGCCGGATACGATGTTCAGCAAGCCTTGTCCGGCACCGCGATCTATGCCGTGCCTCTGGGCCGCGGCCAGCAATTCTTCTCCACAGCCAGCCCGGTAATGGATGAGGTGCTTGGCGGCTGGAAGCTCTCCACCGCGCTGGTCACCTACTCCGGCTTTCCTGAGGTCATCACCGGCGGGTCGAGCAATTCCAACAGCTACGGATCGAACCGCGTGAACCAATACCGCAAGCTGAAGGTGGCGGGCCGCAGCAACGCCAACTGGTTCGGCTCTGACGCCTCGGCCACGCCTTGCAAGGTGGCGGGCGTGGACAACGGCACCTGCGCATTCGGAGTTCCCGCCAACAACACCTTCGGCAGCGAGAGCAATGGCGCGATCCGTGGACCGGGATACTTCAACACCGATCTTTCCGCGTTCAAGGATTTCCATACCTTCAGGGAAGAGGTCATCGGCTTCCGCTTCGATGCTTTCAATGCCTTCAACATCGTGAGCTACGGCAATCCGGATACCGGAATCACCGATTCGACCTTCGGCAACGTGTCCCTGGCAGGACCTCGCTCCCAGGAACGTCACCTGCAATTTTCGCTGCATTACGACTTTTAGTGAATCGGCTGCCGCGGAAGGGGGCGGCAGCCGGATTCGTGCGGCTGTTTTTGTGCACGGACTTTTGAATGAGTGCGCTTGGTGCGAATTGGGGTTCGGCGCAAGAGAATGGGACGCGGCAATCATGCTTTTAGAGATATGTGTCGATTCGGTGGAGTCGGCGGTGGCGGCGCAGGCCGGCGGTGCGGAGCGGATTGAATTGTGTTCCGCGCTGCGCGAGGGCGGCATTACGCCCAGCGCGGGACTGCTGCGGCAGGTGCGGGCCGCGGTCGAGATCGCTTTATTCGCCATGATCCGGCCGCGCGGCGGCGACTTCTGCTACACCGCGGACGAGTTTGACGTGATGCACGAAGACGTGATCGAGGCGCGCACTCTGGGCGCGGCCGGGGTGGTGCTCGGCGTGCTTACTCCCGAGGGCCGTGTGGACGTGGAACGCACCAGCGAGCTGGTGGCCGCGGCCAAGCCCATGCAGGTCACCTTTCATCGCGCCTTCGATGTGTCGGCGGACCTGGCGCAGTCGCTCGAGGACGTGATCCGCTGCGGCGCGGACCGCATTCTGACTTCGGGCGGCGAGCCGGACGGAATTCGCGGCGCGGCGCGGATTGCGCGCCTGGTGGAGGACGCGCGCGGCAGAATCGAGCTGGTGGGCGCGGGCGGCATCCGGCACAGCAATGTGCAGGAATTCGTGCAGACCACCGGCGTGCGCGAAGTGCACGCCGCCCTGCGCGCGCGCATCACCAGCCCGGTCACGTTCTGGAATCATGCCGTCACCTTCGGCACCCACGCCGACGGGCTGGCTCGTTTCGTGGTGCGGGAAGAAGATGTGCGCAAGCTGCGCAGAAGTTTGACCGCGGCCGGCAACGGCCGGACTCTCGTACAATGACCGGGAGCCCGGTCGCAAAAACATCCATTCGCGGCTCGTGAACGGATAGCATGTCTTCCAAGACCGACAAGCGCGCCAAGGAGATCCTGAGGCTGCTGCTGCGCCACGGCAAGACTTCAGTGGAGGATTTGACGGCCGAGCTGACCGCCTCTCCGGCCAGCATCCGCCGCGACCTGACGCGCCTTGAAGAGCAGGGGCTGGTGTACCGCACTCACGGCGGCGCCATGCTCACCGGCAAGGCGGTCTATGAGCCGTTCCGCTTCGACGCGTCGTTTCAGGTGCGCGAAGACCGCTTTGCCCAGGAGAAGCAGCGCATTGCGCACGCGGCGGCGGCGCTGGTGAAGGAGCACGAGACCATCGGACTCTCCGCCGGCACCACCACCACGCTGATCGCGCGGCAGCTCCAGCACCGGCGCGGCATCCACATCGTTACCAATGCGGTGAACATCGGCATGGAGCTGAGCTCGGTGACCGCGATCGACACCACGCTGACCGGCGGCGCCATGCGCTGGGCCGGCGCGTTTTCGCTGGTGGGTCCGGCCGCGATCGAGACCCTGAACATGTTCGTGTTCGACCGGCTGTTTCTGAGCGTGACGGGCATGGACCCGGAGCACGGGGCCACCATGATCGAGCCGGAAGAAGCCGCGGTCTCGCGGGTGATGGTCCGCCAGGCGCGCGAAGTTGTGGTGGTGGCCGATTCCAGCAAGATGGGCATGGTGAGCCCGGCCGTGATCTGCCCGCCGCGCGACGTCGATCTGCTCATTACCGACGACGGCATCTCCGACGAAGCCGTGAGCGCCTTTACCGCCTGCGCCGTGCGCGTGCTGGTGGTTTAGCTTTCGACGTGCGGCGGTTGCTCGGCATCACTGCTGTCAGGGCTCGTGCTATCCCAGGTCCCAAAATCGGGACCTGGGAACGCAGACACTCAATCCAGTTGATTGGTTATCGCTTGGTCGCGCGATCGGGAAGAAAATTCCAGATCTCCGGATCTTCCGAACCCAGCACCCAGGAACAGAAGCCCTCAACTCCGCGATCCGCAGCCAGTTGGTAACGGTCGCGGAAAGTGCGCAGGTCGGTATAAAAAATCCACTCCCGCAGCTGGTCGCGATAGAAATAGAAAAACGCACTGTGGTCGTCGGCATCCCAATCCAGCTTGCCGCCGAACGCGGCCGCCAGCTGGAGCGCGTCCGGCGTGCTGATGTAGTCGGCGGAGAGATTGGGGTGCTCCTGTTCCGTGGCCTTGTCCATGGTAGGCGCGCCGGTGTACCAGTGGTAGCCGTAGAGCGGAATGCCCAGCGAGAGTTTTTCCTTGGGAACCGATTCGAGCGCGTAGTCCAGGTTCTCGAGCGTCCACTGCCATCCGGCCACCGGGCCGGGCATGGTCCAGCGCGTCTGCTGGTCGTAGGTCATCAGGCAGATGAGATCGACGGACTTGGCCAGAGCGGCCAGATCGTATGCGCCGCGCCAGTCGGTGTAAATCCACTTGGCGAAACCGCCTTTGCCGGGATAGCCGGGCGCGTTGGGAACGGTGGCGATGGTCAACTGGAGTCCGGCTTTGTGCAGCGCCTCGGCCGAGCGCGCCACCACCGCGCTGAGTCCGTCGCGATCGAGGTAGTCGAGATTCTCAAAATCGAACTGGAAGCCCACGTAGCCATGCAGGCTGGCCTCGCGCAGCATGGCATCGTTCATGCGCTGCTGCGCATCGGCGCTCGAGGCAAGATCGTGAAACTTCTTTTTGCCGAACAGCGCCACGATGGGCATGACGGGAAGGCCCTGCCGGTGAGCCGCATCGAGAACCGTTGGATTCGGCGCGCCGGTCACCAGGCCGTTCTCGTCCACGTTGTACCAGGTGGGAACCAGCAGGTCGATTTTTCCGGAGTGCGCGAGAAACGAGCGGATCGACTCCGGTCCGTCCGTCATGTAAAAGAGCGCCGCGGGCTTGGCCATCGCGCCGGTGGCGCATGCCATAAGGAAACCGAGAACCAGAGAGAACCGCCGCATGAATTACCGCCTGAAAAATGGATGGGTCTTGCCGATGAGCGCAGCAGCAAGCGCCGCCGTAAGCCGGTAGCGCGCGAGCATCAAGTCAAGGATAGTCGATTGCCGCGGCCATGGGGCCGGGGCGCCGGAATTCGGTCCACGGTTTGCTTTCGGCCCCGGCCGGCGCACTTCCACGCGCGCAGGGAGACACGCGAGCCGGGAAAAGCTATCCTGTTCGAGAGATGCTGGGACGCAATCTGGTGAACGTTCTTCGCTGGTTGTTCGATTCCCGCCACGGCCCGCCGGGCCGGCTGGTTCCGCGCTGGATTTTTCTGCGCGCGCTGGCCCTCATTTATTTCTCCGCGTTCTATTCGCTCCTCTTCCAGATCAAGGGACTCATCGGCCCCCAAGGCATTCTGCCCGCGCAGCGATACCTAGAGGCAATCGCGCAGTCGCTGGGCGCGGCGCGCTACTGGTACGCTCCATCGCTCTTCTGGTTTTCAGCTTCTTCAACTGCGCTGATGGCCGTAATGTGGATTGGGCTGGCCGCTTCGATAATCGCCTTATTCAATCTCTGGCCGCGGCTCAGCTTTTTCGTCTGCTTCGTATGCTTTCTCTCGTTCATCGGCGCCAGCAGCGTGTTTTCGAGCTATCAATCGGACGGCATGCTGCTGGAGGCCGGTTTCATCGCGCTCTTCTTTGCGCCGCGCGGCGTGCTGCCGGGATGGGGAGCCAGCGACCCTCCTTCGCGCATGAGCCTGTTTCTCCTGCAGTGGGAGTGGTTCCGCATCTACTTCGAATCGGGCATGGTGAAGCTGCTCAGCGGCGACGCGGAGTGGCGCAACTTCACCGCTATGGACGAGTACTACCAGAACGGCCCGCTGCCCACCTGGATCGGCTGGTACGTCGAGCACCTTCCGCACCGCTTCCATGCCGCCAGCGTTGCCGGAACGCTGGCGCTGGAGCTGGGACTGGTTTTCATGCTTTTCTTTCCGCGCCGCGTGCGGCTGGTCTGCTTCTTCATCGTCACGCCGTGGGAGATCGGCGTCATCCTCACCGCCAATTACACGTTTCTCAACTACCTTGTGCTGGCGCTGGGCTTCCTGCTGCTCGACGACAAATTTCTGCTGCGGCTGGTTCCCAGGCGCTTCACTCCGCGCGAGCCGGAGCGGGCCGCGATGGCCGAGCCGCGCGAAGAGCAGCCGCTCTCAATTCTTGCCGTGGATGATGCCGGCAAGGCGCCCGCCGATGCAGCCGCTATTCTGGAGCCGCGCAGGCCCGCCCGCGCACGCCCATCGTTCGGCGCCCGTGTCGCTGCGCAATGGCGGGTGTTCCGGCTGGCGCTTGCGGCCGTGCTGCTCTCCTGGATTGCCTACGACACCACGGCGGAGATGATCGGCCTTCCTTTCCGCCATTTTCCGCTGCCCAGCGCGCCCATTGCCGCGCTTGAGCCCTTTCGCATTGCCAACCAATATGGATTGTTTGCGGTGATGACGAGGGGCCGGTACGAGATCGAGTTCCAGGGCTCGGACGACGGCACCAACTGGACCGCGTATCCGTTCCGCAACAAGCCGCAGGCGCTCAACGAAGCGCCGCGCATTTACGCGCCCTATCAGCCGCGCTTCGACTGGAACCTGTGGTTCGCCTCGCTGGGCGATTGGCAGCAGAACGAAATCGTTCCGCTCACCGAAGAGCGCCTGCTGGTAAACAGCCCTTCGGTTCTCTCGTTGTTCAAGAGCGACCCCTTCAAAGAAATTCCGCCGCGCTATGTGCGTGCGGTACTGTGGCAGTACTGGTTTACATCGGCGGATGAAAAGCGCCGCACCGGCAATTGGTGGCGCCGCGAGCTGCTCGGCCTCTACGCGCCGGAGCTCACATTGACTGCCAACGGCGACTACGCGGTGGTGGAGTGGCCGGGCGAACTTCCGCCCCACGATTGAGAAACAGCCTGAGGGAAGGAGCGCCCGATTGAACCGCACCCGACGGAACGGAAACTTGCCGCAATGAGGCGCGCCTGCGTGATCGGCTCCGGCCCCAACGGGCTGGCCGCGGCAATCGTACTGGCGCAGGCCGGTCTCGGCGTCGAGGTCTTCGAGGCTGAAGCCGAACCGGGCGGCGCCGCGCGCACGCTTCCCCTCACGCTTCCCGGCTTTCTGCACGATTTCGGTTCGGCGGTTTATCCGTTCGCCTGCGGCTCGCCGTTTTTTTCCGCGCTGCCTCTGGGCGACTACGGCCTGGAGTGGATTCACGGCGATGCGCCGCTTGCGCATCCGCTCGACGACGGCTCGGCGGTGGTGCTGGAACGCGACCTGGGCGAGACGGTGCGGGCGCTGGGCGTGGACGGCAAGGCGTGGCGGCGTCTTGTTGGGCCGGCGGCCGATCGCTGGAAGGAATTTTCTGAAGACACTCTCGCTCCGCCGCTGCGCATGCCGCGTCACCCGCTGCTGATGGCGAGGTTTGGGCTTGCCGGCCTGCAGCCGGCGCAAATGCTGGTGCGCAACCATTTTTCCAATCCGCGCACGCGCGCGATTTTTGCGGGCTTGGCGGGCCACTCCTTTCTCAGCTTCGACCGGCCGTTGAGCGCTGCTGTCGGAATCATGTTCGGCGTCACCATCCATGCGGTAGGCTGGCCCATCCCGCGCGGCGGCGCGCGCGCCATTCCGCATGCGCTCATCGGCTATCTCAACGCGCTGGGCGGAACGGTGCGCACCTCGCGACGCATCGACGCGCAGGCCCTGCGCGATCTGGATTGCGCGCCCGCCTTGTGCGACGTTTCGCCGCGGCAGTTGCTGGCGCTTGCCGGCGACCGTCTTGCTCCCGGTTACCGGCGCTCGCTTGAGCGATTTGAGCCCGCGCCGGGCGCATTCAAAATCGACTACGCGCTCTCAGAACCCGTGCCCTGGCGCGCGCCGGAATGCCGCCGCGCCATCACCGTTCACCTGGGCGGGACGTTCGAAGAGATTGCCGAGGCGGAGCACGCGGTTGCGCAGGGACGCGAGGCCGAACGCCCGTTTGTGCTGGCCGCGCAGCCCACGCTCTTCGATCCGGCCCGCGCGCCGCACGGCAAGCATGTTCTGTGGGCCTATTGCCACGTGCCCAACGGCTCGGCCGCTGACATGACCGAGCGCATGGAAGCGCAGATCGAGCGATTCGCGCCCGGATTCCGCGATTGCGTGCTGGCGCGCCGCATTTCACCGCCCGCCGCGCTCGAATCCATGGACGCGAACCTGGCCGGCGGCGACATCGCCGGCGGAGCCATCAACCTGCGCCAGCTTTTCTTTCGACCCGCCATGCGCGCCTATTCCACCGGCGCCCCCGATCTGTATCTCTGTTCGGCGTCCACTCCGCCCGGCGGAGGAGTGCACGGCATGTGCGGCTATCACGCCGCCAAACTCGCCCTTCGCCGGATGAAATAATTCTAAGCAGAGCGTGTTTCCCGTTTCCGCTTTGCATCGGGGCACGACTCTTGAGGCTACGGAAAAGGACCGGCTTTTGGATGAAATGCGCGAGGGGCGCCCCGCAGGGGCTAAAGAGGCTGCGGAAAAAGGCAGGATTTCAGGCATAGGCTCGAAAAGCAGGCCGCAGGGGCTGAAGCCCGCGTTCAAATTGCTCGACTTGCGGCACGACTGAAGTCGTGCCCTGACACTTCGTGCTCCTTCCGGAGAGTTTTTCCGCAGCCTGTAAAGCCCGCGCTTTCCTTTGAAGCGTTTGCGGCACGACTGAAGCCGTGCCCTGACACTACTGGCTCTGCCGAAGCCGTTTTCCCGCAGCCTGTTTTGCCGCGCCGGCAGACGAGGCGAAACGACCTATGGCATCGGCCGCCGAGAGGCCATTGCCGGCGCCTCGCGAAGGACCTTTGCCGCATCCAGGTCCGGCGGATCAAATTCTTCAAGAGAAAAGGACGCTACGATGACGGTGATTGAGCAGCAGGACCTGCTTCAGCAGTTTGCGAGCGATAACTATGCGGGCATCTGTCCGGAAGCCTGGCAGGCGACCGAGGCCGCCAATCGCGGCCACGCAACGGCTTACGGAGACGACCCGTGGACGGCGCGCGCCGCCGATGCTTTCCGCAATTTGTTTGAGACCGAATGCGAGGTCTACTTTGTTTTCAATGGCACCGCGGCTAACTCGCTGGCGCTTGCCTCGCTCTGCCAGTCTTACCACGGAGTCATCTGCTGCGACCAGGCGCACGTGGAAACGGACGAGTGCGGCGCGCCGGAGTTTTTTTCGAATGGATCGAAGCTGCTGGTGGCGGCTAGCGCGGCAGGCAAGCTGACACCGGAGTCCATTCACGAGCTGGCCACCAAGCGCCAGGATATACACTACCCCAAGCCGCGCGCGGTCACGGTTACGCAGGCCACCGAGACCGGCCGCGTGTATTCTCTCGATGAGCTCGGCGCCATCTCCGCGGTGTGCAAGCGGCACGGGCTTTCGCTGCACATGGACGGCGCGCGCTTCGCCAACGCCTGCGCCAGCCTGGGCTGTTCGCCAGCAGAGCTGACCTGGAAGAGCGGCGTCGATGTTCTCTGCTTTGGAGGCACCAAGAACGGCATGGCGGTGGGCGAAGCGGTTCTGTTCTTTGACCGCGGGCTGGCGCTGGATTTCGATTACCGCTGCAAGCAGGCCGGCCAGCTTTCTTCCAAAATGCGCTTTCTCTCCGCGCCCTGGGTAGGCATGCTGGAAAGTGGAGCGTGGCTGCTCAATGCCCGTCACGCCAACCAATGCGCGCACCGGTTTGCCGCGCAGATCGCCGATATTCCGGGCGTTCGCCTGGCGCAGCCCGTTGAAGCCAATGCGGTGTTTATCTCCGCCAACGACGAAATCCTGGAGCGGATGCGCAGCCGCGGCTGGAGGTTCTACACCTTTATCGGCGGCGCGGCGCGCTTCATGTTCGCGTGGGATACGGATTCCGCCCGCATGGAAGCTATCTGCCGCGATCTGAGGGAATGCGCGGGCTGATTTGCATTTACTTTCGCTGCGCCGCGCTTGCCTGCGCCTGGCAAATCTCGCGCCGGCAGCGGGTTGGAGTTACTCCTGCAAGTTAGCTGCTAACTTCGGCAGCTATCGGAGCTGGCTGCAATCTTCTATGTAGAGCGCTTCGCTTTCAGCCGGAGGTATAAATCCTTATAGTCAATCGATAGGACGGTTGAGTCTTTACGATTTGCTTATATCTTTTGTCGATCGCGAATAATTCCATTGCGGAAAGTCAGAGAGTGCGGTTATGGTATTGCGAGGCGGCGGCTGTTTCTGCTTCGCGCGGCGACTTACTCCCGCCAGTGACCGGACCGTTTGCCAGAGGCATTGGAGGGATTATGGGAATTAAGGACATTCTTGCTTCCATCGATCGCGAGATCGCAACGCTGAAGCAGGCGCGCGTGCTGCTCGGCGCCGGAACGCCGGCCCGGCCGCGCAAGAAGGTGGGCCGGACGCGCAAGCCGGCAGCATCCGCTAAGTCCGCGGCGAAGCCTGCAAGAAAGAAGAAGAGAAATCTTACTCCCGAAGGCCGCAAGCGCATTGCGGAAGCCGTGAAGCGCCGCTGGGAAGCGCAAAAGAAAGCCGCGGCGGCCGCGCAAAAATAAGCGCGCGATCCCGCCCCAATTCCTCCGTTTATCTTCCCGCGGCCCTGCAATCCCGGCTGAATCCGCGCCTCAGTTAGAAGAAGTTATCGCTGTGGAGTTTCCCATCGGCCGGAAGCGGCGGAGCTATAGATAGCGTCAATCACCGCCATGTTTCCAATCGAGTCTTCCAGGCTGACGGGAACTGCGGTATCTTCGCGGATGGCTCTGGCAAAGGCATCGCCCTGCATGGTGTATTGATCGCCGGCGGGGAAAGTCTCGGTCGTGATTCCGCTGCCCGTAAGGTCGCCCGAGGAATCGATAAATATCCGCGTAGGCCGGTCGTTGGGCGCATTGACGGGAATCTCCACCTCGATGCGCCCCTTCGTGCCCAGGAAATGAAACCGCTGGTAAGGGATCAACTGGGTGCTGCAGGTGAAGATGGCGTGACCGGAGGGAAAGTCGAGAATCGCAGAAGCCAGCCGGTCGGTGCCCATGTGCGGATCGCGGTCGATGGCGGCCACCACGCGCGCCGGCTCCTGCCGGAACGCGTAGCGCGAGGCGTGAATGCAATAGCAGCCGATGTCGTACACGCCGCCGCCCCCGGTTTCCATCCGATTGCGAATATTCGCCGGGTTGATGTTGAAGTAGCTGAAAAATGCGGTCACCGAGCGCAGTTCGCCCACGCGGCCTTCGTCGAGCAGCGCGCGCAGCCGCAGCCATTGATGAAAGCTGCGGATCATAAAGGCTTCGCAGATTTTTACGCCGGTGCGCGCGCGCACTTCGAGCAGCGTTTTGGCCTCCGCCACCGTCATGCTCAGCGGCTTTTCGCACAAAACATGCTTGCCGGCCTCGGCCGCCTTTTTCGTCCACGGCACGTGGAGCTGGTTGGGAAGCGGATTGTAGATCGCATCGACATTCGGATCGGCAAGCAGTTCTTCATAGGAGCCGTAGGCGGTGGGAATATCGAGCGCCTCGGCCGCCGCTTTGGCTTTGGCCAGATCGCGCGAGGCGATGGCGGAGACGGTGGTGCTTTGGCCCCGCTGCATGGCGGGGATGACCTTCCTGACACCGATGTTGGCGGTGGAGAGCACGCCAAAGCGCAGCTTCTGAGGCATGGAGGAATGATACAGCCGCCGGACGCGAATCCGGCTCATGAGCCAGGACGGGCCGGCCGCAACCATTGCAGACAGCACCTGCCCAGCCCGCCCGGAAGCGCCCGTGCTCGGCCCTTTTCCTCTCCGGTTCCCGACTGGCTTTGCTGAGGGGTGGGAACAATTGCCGCCGTGGCTGCGTAGAAACCCATAAGAGCGGCCCGGCCCGGGCCGGGTTGCGCCGCTCACCGCAAGGAGAACCGTATGCGTAAGAACGTCGTTATAGCCGGGCTGGCGTTGCTGCTTTTATCCGCGCTCCCAGGCGCTTTTGCCAAGACTCCTCCGGGAGATAAGAGCGCTTCGGGCACCATCGTGATTGTCTTCAAAGACGGCCACCGGCAGACCTTCAATCTGGCGGACATTGTCCGGGTCGAGTTTCCGGCGGCGGCCGAGGCCGCGCCCGCCGCTGCGCAATTGCCGCCGCGCGGCGAATTTGTGGGCAGATGGCTGGTGGGCGACGGCAACGGAGGCACCTTCGCCATCACCCTCAGCGACGACGGCGACGCCGAGCGCACGCTCCATGCGGTTCACGGCACCTGGGCTTACGTCAACGGCGAGGCGCGCGTTACCTGGGACGACGGCGCCCAGGACGCCATCCGCAAAGTGGGCTCGAGATTCCAAAAGTACGCTTACCGGGCGGGCAGAGCGTTTACCGATGTACCCGACAATGTGACCAGCGCCGAAAATACCAATCCGAAGCCGATCTGACGATCGAGCTTTTGCGGGAAGGGAAAGCTTTGTGGTGTCGCAGCGGGCGGGCAAACCCGTCCACGGCGGCTCGTCTGCGCGCAACGGCTGGCGCAGGTAAACTAGTAGCAGGATCCTTCCCGCCGGACGTCCGCCTTGCAGCCGCTCCTCGCCAACCTGAACCCTGAACAGCGCGCCGCGGTGGAGGCCAGCGAAGGCCCGCTGCTGATCCTGGCCGGCGCCGGATCGGGCAAAACCCGCGTCATCACCAGCCGCATCGCGTGGCTGATCCGCGAAAAGGGCGTGGCGCCGGACGCGATTCTTGCCGTCACTTTTACCAATAAGGCCGCCGCGGAGATGGCGGAGCGCGTGGACCGGCTGCTGGGCCATTCTTCACTGGCCAAACCGCTCATCGCCACCTTTCACTCGCTCTGCGTGCGCATTTTGCGCCGCGACATCGAGGCGCTGAAAGTGGCGGACAAAGGAATCACCCGCGCCTTCGCCATCTTCGATGAAAACGACCAGCAGGGCATCGTGAAGCAGGTGATGAAGAGGATGGGCCTGGACACCAAGCAACTTACGCCGCGCGCGGTGCTGGGCCGCATCTCCTGGGCCAAAAACCACATGGTCGATCCGCAGGAGTATTACCTCGGATCCAGGGACCCGAACGGCGAGCGCATCGCGCACATCTTTGAGGGTTATCAGGCCGAGTTGCGCAAAAATAACGCGCTCGATTTCGACGATCTGCTGCTTGAAGCGGTTCGTCTGCTCAAGGCCTCGAGCGAGGTGCGGGAGCGCTACCAGCGCCGCTACCGCTATCTGCTTGTGGACGAGTACCAGGACACCAACCGCCCGCAATACGAGCTGATGAAGCTGCTGGCCGGCGAGCACAAGAACGTGTGCGCGGTGGGCGACGAGGACCAGAGCATCTATTCCTGGCGCGGCGCCGATATTCGCAACATTCTGGAGTTCGAGGTGGACTTCCCCAACGCGCGCATCGTCCGCCTGGAACAAAACTACCGCTCCACGCAGACCATTCTTGAAGCCGCCGGCGCGGTGGTGGCCAACAACGTCCGCCGCAAGGGCAAGAAGCTGTGGACCGACCGCCAGGGCGGCTCGCTGATCGGCTACTACGAAGCGCCCGACGGCGAAAACGAGGCGCTGTTCATCGCCGACCGGATTCAGAAGTTCCTCCGCGAGTCCGGCGCATCGGACGGAGCGGCGCACTGCGCGGTTTTGTATCGCACCAACTCGCAATCGCGGCTGGTGGAAGAGGCGCTGCGCCGCTACAACATCGGCTACACCATGGTGGGCGGTTTCAGCTTTTACGAGCGCGCCGAGATCAAGGACCTGCTGGCTTATCTGCGCCTGGTGCGCAATCCGCACGACTCGATGGCATTGCAGCGGGTGATCAACACGCCCGCGCGCGGCATCGGGAAGACGACGCTGGAGACCCTGGAAAGGCTGGCTCTCGAAACCGGCCAGTCCACATGGGACGCGATGGCGGCGGCCCTGCGCGGCAAGCTGATTCCCGCACGCGCGCTGATGGCTCTCGATTCCTTCCGCCAGCTCATTCTCGATGCACAGGCCATGATGGACCCCGACTTCGCCGGCAAGCTCGCGGCCGACGTAGCCGAGACGGAGGCCGAGGAAGCCGATGCGGACTTTGCCTTCGGCGCCGAAGGCAGGGAACAAGGGAACCAGGGAACAAGGGAACAAGAAGCTGCCCATAGCGGCGGCTCTCTCGATGCTGTGAAAGGGCACGACGGGGGAACCCACACAGCGGGCGGGTTGCGTGCCGAAAGAAGCCAAGAAATGACCGGTGCATCAGCCCCTGAAGCGGGCGATTTCACATTTGGCCAAGATACCGGCGACTCGCAGATGCCGCTGCTCGACGCTTCGCATTTCTCGCCTTTCGCCGTTGCGCCCAAGCGGCCCTTCTTCAAAATGCCGGATCAAAAAACCGGGACAAGCAGACCTCAACCCGATCCGGACTTTGAATCGGACCCGAAAGAGGTTGCGGAAGATGAAAAGGGAGAAGGCACTGGGTTCCGCTCGCCCGGCGACGCGGCCACGCTGCCCGAGCTGATCCGTTTCCTCATCGACCGCACCGGCTACATCAAGGCCCTCGAAACCGAGGGGTCGCCGGAGTCCTTCAGCCGCATTGAGAACTTGAAGGAGCTGGCCAATGCCGCGCGCGACGCCGAAGTGCGCGGTGAAACCCTGGCCGATTTTCTGGACCACGCCGCGCTGGCCTCCGACACCGACCAGATCGACCCCAACGCGCGCGTCACGCTGATGACCCTGCACGCCGCCAAGGGCCTGGAATTCCCGCTGGTGTTTCTCGCCGGACTCGAAGAGGGCCTGTTCCCGCACTCGCGCACGCTCAGCAGCCCCGAAGAGCTCGAAGAGGAGCGCAGGCTGTGCTACGTGGGCATGACGCGGGCCATGAATACGCTCATCCTTACGCGCGCGCATTACCGCCGCCGCTACGGCAACGACGCGCCGGAGCTGAGCATTCCCTCGCGTTTTCTCGAAGAGGTCCCCGCCGGGCTGGTCGAAAACCTCGGCGGCCGCAGCCCGGCCTGGTCCACGCCGGCCTATGCTGCGGGCTATGGCTCCCGGTATGGCGCGCCCCGCCGGTCCTCCGGCGAGCAGGAGGGCCGCCACTACAACTACGAAGACGAAAGCCAGGAAGCACACGCACCTGCGCGCGCAGCCACCGGCGGGCGTGGCGCCGCGAAGCCCTTCACGGCTTCGTGGATGACGGGCGCGAAATCAAACCCGCCCAGCCACGAATCTGCTCCAAAGAGTAAAAGCGCGGAAGCGCCGCCGCCGCCGCAGTCGATCGACAACATTGCGCGCTTTTTCGGCGGCAAGGCGGGGGCCGGCAAGCCAGGCTCCTTTGCCCGCCCGGCCATGGAGATTCCCGAGCCGCATGGCGCCGCGAACCTGAAAAAAGGCCAGCGCGTGCGCCACGCGAAATACGGCGAAGGCACGGTGCTGATGCGCGAAGGCGAAGGCGACGACGCCAAGCTCACCGTGCTCTTCCAGAGCCACGGCTTGAAGAAGCTGATGGAGAAGTTCGCGAACTTGCAGAAGATTTAGACGCTGCCCGGTCAAGCAGACTTATCGGGCTTTTCGCAGACTGTCTTGAAGTGTGAGCGACCGGCAGGGCGGTTCTTGTATACTCGGCCAGCATTCTGTTCGAGGCATGGAATTCACGAGTGAAACTCCGGCTTGAGCGAGTCAAGGAGTGCCTCATGTTCTACTACAACTCATTGTCCAACGCGATCACAGGCTCGGCCACGGGAAAAGCCGGCGATATTGCAAACAAGGAGTCCGATTACGCTAGCTCAACGCTGAACGGCGTCAAGATCATGAAGGCGTTGCGAAAGAGAGTTCCGGCGGTCGATCAGATGTCGGAGGAAAGGAAGCTCGAAGAGCTTTACACCACCTTCGCCGCGGAGGCACGCACCCTGGGTTGGACCTGGGCGCCTGGGAACGGCAGCTCTTACGGGCTGATCGATAACCAGACCACCTCCTCCCAGTGCAAGTCATTTGCGGGCGGCATGTTTTACCTGGCGGTGGCTCCGCCGCCCTTCGGGCTCGGTATGCCCTGGGACAAGAGCTGGGCCAATGGAGTGACCGAATACCGGCACAAGCCGAAGAACGGCTTCGTCTCGGAACATCCCTCCGATGGAGTCCTGAACCTGGCCCCCAACGTTTATATGGCAGAGCATACAAAGGCGGCTGAAGATATCCATGGCAAGCACCTGTACTACTGGGACAATCACTGGGTGGTCCGGTACAAGGAAAAGATCTACGACCCGACTTACGGGAAAGAGTACGCCCAGCTTGAAGATATGGAGCTGCTCTCAGTGGAGGCTTGTGAGGTGCTGGCCTGGGACAAGAGTTTTGACTCCCTTGAGCAGGACGACGCCTATGGGGTGGGAGTGCTCAAACTGAAATCCAAGTCCGACCGGGAATATTACATCCGGCTCACGCCAACTTCGCTTCGCGCCAGCGAGAAATACTATCAGGGTCCATTCACGCCCAAGCAGCGCGACTGGCTACAGGAGCAATTCAAGGGTAGGTGGTTCCAGAGCCTGCGCGCGGCTATCAAAGCCTCAGAAGTCTTTGCCGCCGGCGCTTAGTAAGCGGCAATCATAACGAATGAACAGCGGGTATGGGAGCGGTTCCCCAGTGCAGGCACCCTTTTTTGACGCCGTGCCGGGCGGGTTTTTTCGAGAAGGACCCAATCGGCAGTTGCGGATTCAGGATGCGGTGATTACGGAATCGCTCGAAATCACCAAGCCGCGGGCCCGATCCGTGCTACACTTGATGCAATCGTAGAATTCGATCAAGAAGTCCTTGCCTGTTCCGTGTTACCGCACTACACGCAAACACTTCCACATTGCGTTCGCGGTAAATCAGCAACAAGAGGAGCAGCACACATGGAACAAGGCACAGTCAAGTGGTTCAATGACGCCAAGGGATTTGGATTTTTGACCCGCGAAAGCGGCGAGGACGTCTTCGTCCATCACACCGCCATCCAGTCGAACGGTTTCCGTTCCCTGCAGGAAGGCCAGAAGGTCCAGTTCAACGTGACCAAGGGCCCCAAGGGCTGGCAGGCTGAGAACGTTCAGGTTGTCTAACCGCTAAGCGGGACGATTCGGAACCAGACACAAAAGAGGGACGGCATAATTGCCGTCCCTTTTTTGCATGGTGTGCCTATTCGCGCCGGTCAACGGGTGACTGAAAGCTGATCCCTGACCAACTGATCCCTGACCACTGTATTCTCACGCGGCTGATTTCAGGCTCTTGCCGCCGGCAGGGCGAAGAGTATCCTGCGGGGTATCGTGGGTGCCCAGGTATTGCAGCACATCGTTGATCGAATCTTCAAAGCGAGCGCCGGTTTTATGAGTGGCCTTTACGCCTTTGGAGACAAGCTGGCAGACTTCAAAACGGTTGATCCCGTGCGCGAGCGCGCGGTGAATTTTGTCGGAACGCATTGACACACTCCGGTTTACGCGGGTAATTGAAGCGTGGGGTACGGAGCTCGTCAAAAGAAGTGGAAGCGCCGGAGCCGAGCAGGCGGGATCAAATACAAAGTCTATCTTCATTGTACGCTGGAAACGGTGCTCACGCGGGCGAGCCGGCGCCGGGGCGGGGCAGAGGGTTGGTTCGCGCCGCTTTCGCTCACCCCGTTTCCCTGTTACCATAAAGGTCGCGGATCAGGAAATGCAGGAAGCACTGAAATCACACGATTGAAAGAGGTTATACGTGGCCGATACCACCAAGGTCGAAGACCGGCTGGAGCGCAAGAAACTGAAGCGCGCCGCACGCAAGAAGGCAGCTCCGAAGGCTAAGCGCACCACCCCGCGCGGTGCCAGCAAAAAGAAGGTAAAGAAGATGGTCCGCGGCCAGTCGAAACGGTAAGACCTCAACGGACGCGAGCCGGGCAAATTTCTGTTCGGCTCGCGTAGGCAAATACTTCGAGGTCTGCCCCTTGAGTTATCTCTTTTTTCTAGATGAGAGCGGGCATGATCACCGGAATTGTCCCTACGAGGTCCGGGGTGGGGTTGTCTTGCACGCAAGTAAGCTATGGCGCTTCGTGCAGGATTTCGCCACACAGGAGGAGTCCTGTTTTGGAGTGCGTCTCACAGAGTTTAAGGTGGAAATCAAGGGAAGTTTCCTGCTCGACAGAAAGAAATTTCGCTGGGCGAGTCAAGGCGAGTTGCTCGATGATGTAGCTCGAAGAAAACACTGTATCGGCTTCCTGAACAAGGGTCTGCAACACTCTTCCCCTTCCGAAATCGAGTTCCGCGCCTTCGGTCAAGCATGTCTCGCGATGGCGCGTGCGATCTTCGCGCTGCTGCGGACGCATGACGCCCGGATTTTCGCTTCAGTAGTACCCTCGAAGCGGAGGACTTTCTTAGGAAGGATTTGGTTTTCCTTCTCGAGCGTTACTTCAACTTCATAGCACCGGAGCACGAAACCGGTTTGGTTGTGTTCGATGAGACGGACGCATCGGCTGATCGGAATTTTATCCGGCAGATGGAGCGATATTTTACCCGAACCCAGCGGGGCCGATTTCGGGCCAACTCAATTGTGCCAGTCCCATTTTTCGTGGAGTCAAGCCTTACACGCGCGGTCCAGGCCGCCGACGTGTGTATCTACGCGATAAACTGGGGATTCCGGTTACCCAGCAGAGGGATGGACGCGGGTGTTCGAAAGGAAATTGCTGATGAGTTTGGACCGTGGATTCTCAGCTCTCAGGCAGAGGGCCTATCAACCGACGAGGGCGGGCCACACACTTGGTATAGCATCGTATTTGTCCCCGCGCCGTACGGTGACGAGTAACCGCTGAAACAAAAAGAAGGCAAAGCATTTGAGACCGTCCCGGAGGGGACAACCTCTCAGCAGAGCCTCCGAGCTGATTATAGCACCAATCAGCCCCGGAAGATTCCCTTTCGCTGGCGCTGCCCAACCAGCTACACTCTCTGCATCCGTCTTCCCCGCGGGAGCATTCGTTGCCGGATCACTCCGTCGTCCCATCCCGACCCATCGAGGACCGGCCGAGGTCCCAACTTTTCGCGCGCAAGTCCATCGACAAGCTGATTCGGGACTCGGAAGAACCCGAGCACGCCCTGAAGAAGACCCTCGGGCCGTGGTCGCTTACCGCGCTCGGCATCGGCGCGGTCATCGGCTCGGGAATCTTCACCGTCATCGGCACCGCCATCTCCGGGGAACAGCTCCCGAACCCTACCATTAAAGACACGCCGCTGATTCACTACGTCATTACTCACACAATCCTTGCCGGGCGTCCCGGCGCCGGTCCCGCGATTGCCCTTTCCCTGGTGCTGGTGGCCATCGTCTGCGCGCTCACCGGCCTCTGCTATGCCGAGCTGGCATCGATGATTCCCATCGCCGGCTCGGCGTACACCTATACCTACGCAACGCTCGGCGAGCTCATTGCCTGGATCATCGGCTGGGATCTGATTCTGGAGTACGCCGGCTCCAATATGACCGTCAGCGTAGGCTTCGCCGCCCACGTCGTTGACTTGCTCGACTGGTTCGGCCTGCATCCCTCGGCCAGATGGATTTCGCCTGCTTATCTGCCCGACGGACTCCAGGACCTGGCGGGCAACACGCTCTACGATCCCGGCTGGCACTTCGGCTTCAATATTCCCGCATTTCTCATCGTGCTGATTCTCACTGTCATTCTGGTGCGCGGCATTCGCGAGTCGGCATCGACCAACAACACGATGGTGGGCCTGAAGCTGGTCGCCATCGTCATCTTTGTTTTCGGCGTCATCAGCTTCATTCATCCCGGCAACTGGCGCCCCTTCATGCCCAACGGCTGGTCTGGGGTACTCACCGGCGGGTCGATCATCTTTTTCACGTATATCGGATTCGATTCCGTCTCCACCGCGGCGGAAGAATGCCGCAACCCGCAGCGCGACCTGCCCATTGGCATCATCGCCACGCTCGTCGTATGCACGGTGCTCTACGTGGCCGTGGCGATTTGTCTCACCGGCCTGGTACCGTGGCAGTCGATGGTGGGCGATGCGGCGCCGGTGGTGAACGCGCTCAGGAAGCTCTCGCTCCTGCCCGGCGGCCATCCTCTCCGCTGGATCAGGCTGATCGTACTCTTCGGCGCCATCATGGGCATGATCTCGTCCATCCTCGTCTACCAGATCGGCCAATCCCGCGTCTGGTTCTCCATGTCCCGCGACGGGCTCCTGCCCAAAATCTTCTCCAACGTTCACCCCGTCTTCCGCACGCCGGCGTTCTCCACCTGGGTGGCCGGATTCGTGGTCGCGATTCCGTCGGGCCTGTTCGACATCGGCACGCTCGCCGATCTGTCCAACATCGGCACGCTGTTCGCCTTCGTTCTGGTCTCTATCGGAGTCATGGTGCTGCGCTACCGCGATCCGGAGCGCCGCCGCGGCTTTCGGGTTCCGGGCGGCTCCGTGATTCCGGCGCTCAGCGTGATCTTCTGCTTCCTGCTCATGGCCGGGCTGCCCATTATCACCTGGTACCGCTTCATCATCTGGCTGGTCATCGGCCTGGTGATTTACTTCCTCTACAGCCGTCACCGCTCGGAATTTGCCAAACCCCGGTAAACTTAAAAAATGTTGGGGATCGAGGAATTCATCCGCAGCCTGCCCAAGGCCGAGCTGCATCTGCACCTCGAAGGCACCATTCTGCCCTCGACGCTGGTCGAGCTCAGCGGCCGCCACGACGCCCGCCCCCTCACCCTGCCCGAGGCCGAGCGGCTCTACGAATTCACGGACTTCACCGGCTTCATCGAGGCCTTCAAAGCCGTCGCCCGCCTGCTCACCACGCCCGGCGACTACGAGCTGGCCGCCTGGCGCATGATGCAACGTCTCGCCGCGCAGGGCGTGGTCCATGCCGAGGTCTACATCTCCGTGGGCGTCATCTACCTCTGGCGCAATCACGATCCGGCATGCTTCGAGCCGATCTTCGCCGGCCTGGAGCGGGCGCGCCTGCGCGGCCAGCGCGAGCTGGGTCTCTCGCTGTATTGGATCTTCGACGCCGTGCGCCACTTCACGGTTCCCGAGGCTGAGCGGGTGTTTGGCAAAGCCGCCGAGCTGAGGGCCGAATTCCCCTCCATCGTCGGCATTGGCCTGGGCGGCGACGAGCGCCGCGCCGGCTCCGTGCCTTTTCGAGCGTTGTATGCCCAGGCGCGCGAGGCCGGACTGCGACTGACCAACCACGCCGGCGAAACCACCGGGCCCGAGGCCATCTGGGAGGCGCTCTCGATCGGCTCGGAGCGCATTGGCCACGCGCTCTCCGCCATCCGAGACCCGGTGCTCCTCCAGGAGTTAAGAATGCGCAGCACACCGATGGAGCTGAATCCCACCTCGAACGTCAGGACCGGGGTTTGCCCGTCGTTTGCCGCGCATCCTTTGCGCCGCTACTTCGATCAGGGCCTGCTGGTGACGCTCAACTCCGACGATCCCGCCTTCTTCGGATCCGATCTGGCCAACGAGTACCTGCTGGCGCACACTGAGCAGAATTTTACCCGCGAAGAACTGCGGCGGCTGGCCTTCAACTCCATCCGCGCCAGTTTTCTCCCCGAACAGGAAAAGGTGACCTGGCTCGACCGTCTAGGAACTATTGAGTAAACCGGCGATTACTCGCGTGTCCCGCGCCTCGGGCCATCCTCGCCGAATCTGCGGTATGATTGATGGCAACAGGAGGCTGTTTCATGTCCCTCGAACCCGACTCCCCCCAACCCGCTGAAGAGACCGCTCTGGAGAAGTGCGAATGGAGCGTATTGCGGGTGATTACGTGGTTCTCTGCGGGCATGGCGGTGGCTGCTCTGGGCATCTACCTGGGCGCCGAACTGCGCAGCCGCGCGAAGTTCAAAAAGCGCACTCCGTACGATTTCTACTCGAACGCCGGTGAGCAGCAGGCCGGCGAATTCGGCGTCGGCATCTAGTACCGTTACCTGGTGATCTTGTAATCCTGCCTGGGAACTTGGGTGCCCCAGGTCCTGATTCTGGGACCTGGGAAACCCCAAATCGGCCCGGTCACGGCAGCGGCAGAAGCCTGGGTCATTTCAGCCGGGAAGACTCCCTGACAATCAACTCAGGCTCCAGAATCACGGTTCGCGGACGCGTGCTCCGCTTTTCCAGAAGCGTGGCAATCATCTTCGCGGTGCGCTCGCCGATTTGTTTCGATTTTTGATCGACGCTCGATAACGGCACGTGCAGCTTGCTGCTGTAGTGAAAGTTTCCGCAGCCCACGATGGCCACCTGCTTGGGAATGCGCAGACCCGCTTCGATGGCCCTCACCATGGCGCCTACGGCCAGCGTGTCGTTGAAGCAGAAGATGCCGTCCGGCCGCGGCTTGAGCGCCAGCAGCTCCTCCATCGCCCTCTTCCCGCGCGTCTCGCCGTCGGTGTCGGAGGCTTCGCCCGATGCCACCACATATTCTTCCGGCGCCGGCAGTCCGTGCTTGCGCAGGGTATCGCGATACCCCTCGGCCCGGTTGTTGCCCACGTTGGTCATCGGGCCGCGAATGTGGGCAATGCGCTTGCATCCCTGCGCGATCAGATGTTCGGCGGCCAGTTCCCCGGCCCGATAGTCGTTTACGCCCACAAAGTTCGAGGCGAATCCCTGAAAGCTGCGGTCGATGAGCACCAGCGGCACGCCGGCCTCGCCGATCATGCGCAGGCTTTCCGGATCTTTCTGGCAGGACGCGACCACGAAGCAATCCAGATGGTGGGCCAGCATGTGCTCGATCTCGTCCTGCTCCAGCTGCGGATCGCTGTCGGAAGAGGAGACGATGAGGAAGTAATTCTTTTTTCTCAGCGTGCCGGCCAGCCCCTTGGCGATCTCCGCGAAAAAGGGATGAATCAGGTCGGGCACCACCAGGCCGATCAGCGACGTACGCCCGGTGACCAGGCTGCGGGCCATCAGGTTGGGGCGATAGTTCAACTGCTTGACGCGGTCCAGGATCCTCGCCTTGGTCTCCTTGGCGATGTCCGGCCGATCGCGAAGCGCCCGCGAAACGGTGACCACAGACACTCCGAGTTCATCCGCTATGTCTTTGAGCCGCGTGACCATAACGCCAGTTTATACAAGGTTCATGCTAGCAGCGAAAGCCCCCGTAAGTGGTATCTCTCTTGGGGCGGCGCAAGCGCAGGCACGCAAATTTATGCCGGGCGCCGTCATCCCCGGCGCGATGGTGACGCCGGGAATGAGGGGCTGCCGACGTTTCGCTTTGAGCGGGGATAGCGGCAGGCGCCCGCGCGACCCGGTTTCCGCGAGCGGGCGGAAATATTAGTTGACATGGAAACTATTTCCTAGTAATCTATTTCCATGAGCCGCAATCAACCATCCGCCGCCACGGTCAGCGACCTGAAAAAGCACCTCGGCTTCTGGCTGCGTTTCGTTTCCAATCACGTCTCCCAGGCCTTTGCCCGCAAGCTCCTCAAGAGCGGGGTCACGGTTGCCGAGTGGGTGGTGCTGCGCGAGATGTACGGCCGCGACGGGATGTCTCCGGGCGTGGTCGCCGAGTTGACCGGGTTGACGCGCGGCGCGGTGTCCAAGCTGGTCGACCGCCTGGTGGGAAAAGAGCTGGTGACCCGGCAGGACCGCTGCGCCGATCGCCGCTTCCAGGACATCGCGCTCACGCCCGCCGGGCGAAGGCTGGCGCCCTCGCTGGCGGCGCTCGCCGAGTTGAACGACCAGGAGTTCTTCACGCCCCTCTCCATCCGCGAGCGCGAAGCGCTGCTTGAAACCCTCAAGAAGCTGGTGCGGGCCCACGGCCTGCACCAACTGCCAACCGACTGAAGGAGAAGCAATGAATACGGAAGCGATGCATGAAGTGGAACTAGCCACGCAGGAAGGAAAGATGACCTTTCCGCAGGTGGTCGGCAAGCTGGTCGAGATTGGTGTCGAATCGTATCTTGTCGACTTCGCCGCCGGGCGCAAAACCTGCTATCTGGCGAGCGGCGAAACCTACGCCGAGCCCATGATCCTCAAGCTCGATCCCGTTGCCGCAGAGTTTTCCGCGGACGGAATCGTGGCGGCCATTCGCGCGGCGCAGGCCGACGCCATCCGCTATCCGGAGTTCGTGAAGCGCGCCACCGCTGCGGGGGTGGTGGGGTATTGGGCGTTCCTCGCCGGAAGGAAAGTGGTCTACTTCGGCCGCAAAGGCGAGTCGCATACGGAAGAATTTCCCAAACCGAAATCGCAACAGGAACCGTCGCGAGGAGCGAGGAAAACCATGAGCACCGCCGTCACTCTTTCAGTTCAGATTTCGCGTCCCGCCGAAGAGACATTCCGGTTTCTTGCCGACCCGGCCACCATGCCGGAATGGGCGATCCACAACGTCAGGTCGATCCGGCCGCTCGACAAGGACGTGTGGGAGATTGAAACGCCGCGCGGCGCAGGGCGCTTTATCCCGCATTTTCAGCCTGCGTACGGCATTCTCGATCACGAATTCGCCGATCCCAAAGAAGGTCCGTGGAGCGTATCGGCAAGGATCGTGCAGGCCGGGACGCGCGCATCGATGTACACGATCACGCTCGTCAAGCCGGCAGCGATGCCGGACGAGGCGTTCACCCAGGGCCTTTCGCTGGTCGAAGACGAGTTGAAGGCATTGAAGCGGGTCCTGGAGAATACGCGCTGAGGCGTCAACGAGGCTCGCAGCCGATTCTCAGTCCGGCGCCACCAGGAGTGTGATCGACTGCGCCGGGAAGGTGTACGTGATGGTGCTGGTGGTTCCGCTTCCCGAAGGCGGAGTCACGGTGGCGGCGGCCTGCGGCACAATCGCGCTCAGGTTGGCGTTGCTGTAAAGGTAAACCTGCGCCGATGCGCTCGCGGTGGTGAAGTTTTTGAGGGATAAGGTTGAGGTGAGCGGGCCATAGGTCTTGTTGATCACCATCACCGTGACCGCGCCGTCGGAGCTGCGCTGCGCGCCATAGACCGCCAACAGCCCTTCGCCATCGCCGCCTGCGCCGGTGCTGGTCGCGTACAGATACGCGTCGCCGAACACCGCCCCGTCGTTTTTCAGGTCGTAGTTGCGGTACATCGCGAAGGCGTAATTGCCGGGACCCTGCTGGCTGTAGTTCGTGGTCGGCCAAAAAGCTCCCAAATCCAAGCCCTGGCGGCCAAAGATGCCCAGAATGTCGGCCTCGACCAGTGCGCCGTTGATCGATTCGAGGCCGCCGAAGTTGTACTCGTCGATGCCCGTCTTGGTGCCGGGATAATCGTTTGCAACCCAGCCCTGCATCATCGGAATCAGGTCGGGGGCTTGCAGCGGCGGCGAGCAGTTGGTGGAAGTGGCGGGCGCGCCGGAGTAATTCGGTTGCGGGTAATTGGGATCGGTGTAGGAAGGATCCCAGAAGACGCGCGTCCCGTTCATGCGCGTCTGTTGCGCCTGGGTGTCGCCCGCGGTGGTAAAGGCCACCGAGTTGCCGTTGTAGTCGGGTGCAAAGTAGCCGTGAATGTCCACATAATCCAGCAGCCGCACGCCGTAACTCTGCGAATACTTCTGGAACTGCTGCAGATAGTATTCGATCAGCGCCGTGCCGCCGTGCGCCGCGCGGTCGGTGGGGTCGCTCCACGGCTGGTAGCAGGGACCCGAGTCCCAGCCGCTTTCAATGTCTTTCTTGGAGTAGAAGTAAGCCCACCAGTTGTCGATGACCGGTCCGCTCACCAGCGCGGTCGGATCGGCCGTTTTGATGGCCAGGGCCGTTCCGATGCCGCCGTTGGTTACCTCGTCGTACGTGAACGGAACGGGATGAACGTCGCGGTGCACCGAATCCCACCAGGTGGGCTCGTTATCGAGATCCCAGAGGGCTGCCCCCTTGCCGCTGGCCCCATTGCCGTAGCTGGAATTCGTCGCCAGCGAATTCACCCATCCGCCCGGCCAGGTGCCGTCTGCCCACGACGCCAGGTTGGACGCGCCGGGTGCGGGAGTCGAAGCGGCGGTGATGTCGGGCGCCGGTTCCGCGATGCTGGTGTTTGCCTGGGTCGTGCTGTTTCCGAACAGCTCAGTGCCGTCCGAATCCTCGCCGTTGCCGCAATTGGAGGGGCTGTAGCTCTGCTGGTCGGGGAACTGCGATTCCGGGAAGCCGCAGGCGTACTGGGTGCTGTTCGAAACCCAGCCGAGCACCGGCACGGTGCCCAGCGCTGCTGAGCCGGCATTGTCGGCTGACTGCACGAACTGGGTGAAGTTGGTGCTCCCGGTGGCGTTCGGGTACTGCCCCCCTCCGCCCAGGAAATTCTCAAAGTAATAGTCGCTGGCGGAGTTGGTCATGTTGTTTTGGTAGTTGTACCGAGAGGTATCGTCGCCGCCCCAGCGGAGGACGCCGGGGTTGGCGATCTTCTCCGAAGCTGGGTCGAGAACATACGCGTTCATCCCATACACATACGGGCTGATGGCGTGCGGGTTCTCGCTCGGGGTGTTGGGCGTGTTCACGTCCACGGACAGTGCCGGACCGGTTGCCGCGGGCGCGCTCAGAGTGACCGTCATGCTGCCGGTAATGGACGGAGTCGAAGCGCTGGCGGCGGTGATGACCACCGTGGCCGGAGCCGGATAGGGCGTGTTGTAGAGCGCGGTTGTCGTTGTCGTCGAGGCAAAGTCGCCGGGGCTCAGGCTGCCGCACGCGGGACAGCTCATGCTCCAGGTTACCGACTTCGAGTAGCTGCCGGTTCCATTCACGGTGGCCGTGAACTGCGCCTGCGTGCCGATGGCCACGGTTCCGGTGGTGGCCGTGTTGCTGCACGAAGCCTGGGTGGAAACCGTGGTGCAGGCCAGTGCGATGGAGATGACCTCGATCCCGTTGTAGGTGGCCGTGACCGTGGTGGCGGCATTCAAGGTCACGGTGCAGTTCGTCGGCGTGCCGGAGACCGGGGTGCATCCCGTCCACGATACGAACGAGTTCCCGTTATCGAGCTCGGGAGCGCTCAGGGTCACCTCCGCTCCGGCATTGTAGGTGCGCGTGAAGGGCGTGGTTCCCGTGCCGGCGCCGTTGTTGTCCGCGGGAGAAACGCCGATCGAAATGCCGCTCGATGGGCCGGCCGAATCGACGCTGAGCACATAAGTGGCCGCGTTGGTAATCGTCACCGAGCCGGTTCCCATGGCGCTCAAATACGTAGAAGAGCTTCCTGTGTCCGGGGTGTAGGTCGCCGTCAGCGTGTCGGTTCCCGCAGTCAGCGATCCGGCCGGAATGTTGATGGAAGCGCTGCCATTCACGAGCGCCGTCGCCGCGGAGGCGTAGGTTCCGCTGGCGAGCCTCACCGATCCGGTGGGAATCGGATTGCCGTTGCCGCCGCTGACGGCGACGGTTACCGTCAAGGCCTGCGCGGAGGTGATGCTCATGGAGGACGGCGACACGGTTACCGTCGGCGTAATCAGCGGAACGGTCACGGTCACCGAGCCGGTTCCCATGGCGCTCGTGTACGTGGAAGAGCTGCCAGCATCCGGCGTGTAAGTCGCCGTCAGCGTGATGGTTCCCGTGGCCAGAGATCCGGCCGGAACGTTGAATGAGGCGCTGCCGTTCACCAGCGCCGCCGCCGCCGAAGTATAGCCGCCGCTCGAGAGCGTCACCGATCCGGTGGGAATCGGATTGCCGCTGCCGCCGCTGACGGCAACTGTCACTGTCAACGGCTGGTCGGTCGTAATGCTCATCGAACCCGGCGTCACGGTCACGGCCGGTGCGATCAGCACGGGAGACGTCACGGTCACTGAGGCCGTCCCCGAAGCGCTGTTGTAGGTGGAGGAACCGGCTGCGTCGGGCGTGTAGTTGGCGGTCAGCGTATCGGTTCCCGTGGCCAGCGCGCCGGCAGAAATGTTGAACGAGGCGCTGCCATTGGTCAGCGTGGCCGTCCCGGAGCTGTAGCTGCCGCTCGAGAGCGTGACTGAGCCGGTGGGGGTTGGGCTGCCCGCCACCATGACCGTTACCGTCAAGGGCTGCGCCGTGGTGATGCTCTGGGACGACGGCGTTACGGTGACTTGCGGCGTGGTTTTCTGCTGCGGCGGAGGAGACGAGATGCTCCCGCCGCAGGCCGAAATCCAGAGGCTGAGTGCAAGTCCCAGCCAAATTCCCGTATACCGGCCGGCCATTCTCATCGTGAGCCCTTTGGTTTGTGCGGAGCAGTTAGATGCGTTGACGGGCGCTGCCCTGGAAGAACCGCTGGATTCCCTGGAACGCCGCGGATGCCATCCTATCATGCCCCTCGATGATATCGAAATCACGCCCTGTTCGGGAGACCGCGACTGCACGCACCCGCAACGGAAGACAGGCCGAATTGCGGGACGCGCTCTACTGCACAAACGTCGTGATGCTCTGCGCCGGAAGCGTGTAGGTGAAGGCGCCGCCGGATAACGATACCGCGGTCTGTTGAGCGAGACCTCCGCCCGAGGCGGTCTGCCAGGGAGTCATGGAGGTGACGGTGGCGTTGTCGATGGCGAAGGCCTGGCTGACGGGAGACGCCGTGGAGTTGATGGCCACGATCACGTAGTGCTGCTGCGCGTTCTCGGTCCCGGCGTAGGCCGAAACGTACACGCCGGCGGAGGGATTGGCGGTGGCCTGGTAACGGTGGTAGCCCGGCTGGATGAACTGAGAGAACTGGCCGATTGCGTAGCCGTAGTAGGTGGGAGCGGGGCTGGTGGTGCTGTTGTCGATCAGGCCGTAATTGACGCCGTCGTTGGGGTCGTCCCAGATCCACCACCACACATAGGCGTTGTAGCTGCCGGTGACCATGGAGTTGTGCACCTCTTCGGCCGCGGCCAGCGCATCGGTGATGGTTGGCTGCGCTCCGGCAGGCATGAGGGCGTGCTCGGTCATCCACAGGTCTTTATCGTCCTGCCCGGCCAGCGGGTAGGGGGCGGGCGTCACTCCATAGAGATGGCCGGCGACGATGCTGATCAGGCTCTCCGCACTCGGGTCGTCCAGAGCCGTGAGCGCCTGCGCCGGGTTGAAGTTGAACGACTCCGGCATGATCAGCTTGGCGGTAAGCGTGGACGCGTTGCCCGCGATCCAGGTATCCATCTGCGCGGCAGTCCAACTGCACGATTCGTAATTTTCGCCGGACTCGGCCGAATAGTCCGGCTCGTTCTGCATGGAGATGGCGTAGAGGTCGAAGCCGGCGTTGGTATTGAAATAGGTGACAAAATCCTCGAGATACGTGGAGTACGCGGCATAGTTGGCTGGATCCAGGTAGCCACCGCAATAACCGGCTGCGGGACTGCACGTGCCGGAGTAGTACGGCTGGCTCGTGTCACTGGTCTTCATCGAGGCGGGCGCGGTCCAGGGGCTGGCGAAGACAATGGCATTCGGATTGGCGGCGACGGCTTCCTTGGCGTTCGCGACTTCCTGGCCCCAGTTGGATGTGGCCCAGCTGTTGGTTGAGGCGGAACCGGTGGGATCGATGCGCACGCGCAGGATGCTGAGGCCGAGGCCGCTGGTGGGACTGAAGAGTGCATCGGCCTGGGCGGTGGTCAGTTGTCCCAGCCATGCGGTCGAGCCGCCGAAGCCGCGAATGATCTGATCGGCGGTTCCATAGTCCACCGTCACCTGGTTTGGATTGGTTTCGGTTGTAAAGGTCCACGCGTAGTTGGCGGCCAGCGGAGCGCCTGCCGAACTCGTCGCTCCGATGGTGATGGTCGCGGTGTAGTTGGTGTTGTAAGCCAGCGCCGCCGAGGGCGCGAAGGTCGCAAACGCATTCGCGACGGAGTAGGAGACGGTTCCGGTGACCGCAGCGCCGCCGGTGACCGCAAGCGTAAACGTAGACGACGTAATCGTGAACACGTTCATCGGCAGGCTGAAAGTGGCCGTGAGATCGTTGCTGACAGAAACGTTCATCGCCCCGCTGCCGGGCTCCGTGGCGACTACCATAGGAGCCGGAGGCAGCGCCGTGGTAAAGCTCCACGAGTCGTTCGCAGCCAGCGCGGTTCCCATTGAATTCTGCGCTCCGGTGGTGATGGTGGCAGTGTACAGCGTGTTGTAGTCAAGATTGGCTGCGGGCGTAAACGTGGCTACCGAGCCGGCCAGCGTGTAAGCGACGGTTCCGGTCACCGCCGTTCCGCCCTGTGGCGTAAGTGTGAAGGTCGACATGGAGAGGGTCGACGTGTTCATCGCCTGGCTGAAGGTGGCCGAGATGCCGGGTGCGCTCACCGACACGCCTGAGGCCCCGTTGGCCGGCGTGACCGCGATGACCGTTGGCGGCGCGGGGGCTGCACCAGTTGTAAACGACCACGAAACGTTTGAGGCCAGCGCGGTTCCCGCGGAATCCTGCGCTCCGGTGGTGATGGTGGCCGTGTACATGGTGCTGTAAGCCAGGTTGGCGCTCGGCGTGAAGGTGGCAACCGAGCCGGTCGACGTGTAGGTGACGGTTCCATTCACTGCGGTGTTGCCGGGTCCTGTGAGAGTGAACGTCGACGTGGTGAGGGTCGACGCGTTCATCGCCTGGCTGAAGGTGGCCGTGATGCCGGGTGCGCTCACCGACACGTTCATAGCCAGGTTCGCCGGCGTATTTGCAGTTACGGCCGGCGGCACCGGGGCTGCCGCGGTGGTAAACGACCACGAGAAGTTTGAGGCCAGCGCGGTCCCCGATGCATCCTGCGCTCCGGTGGTGATGGTGGCCGTGTAGGTCGTGCCATAGGCCAGGTTGGCGCTCGGCGTCAGCGTCACGGAGGTTCCGCTCACCGAATACGTTCCGGCCACCGCGGCTCCGCCTTGCGGTGTAAGGGTAAATGTGGAAGAAGTAATGGTGGCCGCATTCATCGCCAGGCTGAAAACCGCCGTTACGGTGGTGTTGATGGCCGCGCCCGCAGTACCGTTGCCAGGAGTTACCGATGTGACGGTTGGCGCAACCGGCGGCAGGGTGGTCGTTCCCGAGCTTCCTCCGCCGCATCCTGAAATCGCCAGCGCCGCCGACACCGCCAGACCAGCCATCCTGAATCGCATGATCGACCTTCTGCTTCGCTAACTTTGGGCGGCGGGAAGGAGACAAAGCAAATCACAACCCGCATGAACGCGCAAATCGTCCTTGGCCGGCGTTTGCACCCAGCGGCTCGCTGTCCTGCGCTTGGGGTCCGGTTTCGAAGTTGGGGATGGAACGGCTCAAGAACCGACGTGTGCGCCCCGATTTCGCAAGAGTGGACACATAGTAAATCAATTTATTGAATCGCGACAATCGAATCCGCGCCGGAAAAACCAAAGTGATTGCAAATGAAGACGCTAAGGGCGCAGGCCGGGTTTACCGAGCCGTCAGTATCCCGCCTCCTTCCATCCGTGGGAGCCCAATTCCCCCCCCGAAAGGAAGGCGAAGAGATCGATATCAGAAAACTTGGCGGGCGAGCGGATGGCCGTCTGCCCCCTCCGAAGATGAATCGCTTGAACCGCGGCTTTTTCTTGACAACCTTAATTTCGTCGAGTACGGTGTATCGTTACCAAAAATGAGTCTGGGACCGCGGGGAATTCTAGGGGTCCATATTCCTGGGTGCCGGCATACGCATGCGGTTAAATCGGACTCACTTCGGCGATGTGTGAATGAGGCCCGGAGAAGCAACGGAATTGTACCCGGAATCGCAAAGCTTGAACAAGCCTTATATGGGCTCGGTTCAGCCGTCCTGTGCGGGCCGCGGGATGCCGGGATATGGCTCGATGCCAGTGGGGGAATCAAAAACGTTTGTCGTTCGAAATCCCTGATAGACGGGTGAAAGTGCCCTCCAGCCTGAGCCGCGGATCGGCTCCGGACCGGGTGCGGCGTATAGAGTGGCCCGACGAGGGGCAGAAAACTGCACGGAGCAAACCGCGCCGGAAGCGATTCGCAAATTCGGAGAGAACCAGATCGGAGGAGGAGTGATGCCAACTTACTTGAACCAACTGAGCAGTCCAGTGCGGTCCCTCGCGGCGGAAAGATGTGTAGCCCTGTTGAGTGTGCTGACCCTTTGTTTGTGGGCGGCGCCGGCGAATGCAGTGCCCCCCCCGCCCCCGCCCATCGTGGTGAGCGGCACGCCGGTTCAGTTGGGAGCGCTCACCGGCGGCGGTTGGGACGGTTCCCAGGAGCCCGTGGGAGGAACATTTGTCGTCGGCGTGAACGGCGACGTCCTGGTCGGTGACGGATACACATCCAACATTCTGCAGATCACCCCATCCGGGACGGACACGGTGTTAGCGGCCGGCATCGGCGCCTCGAACGCTGCGCTCGACAGCTACGGCAATCTGTATTTTGGCGGCAATTACAACGCCAACGTCTACAAGATTCCCTACAACGCTACGACCGGCCAATATGTAGGCTTCACAACGGCTCCGACGGCTAACTGCCTGGGCGGCAACATGGATACGGCGGCCTGCATTTTTGCGCCCGCGGTTTCAAGCCTGCTGGGGTCTATCGCGGGGGGAGGAGCCGCCGGCTACGCCGGGGTGGCCTTCGACGCACAGGGCAATTTCTTTTTTGAAACCAACACCCTTCCTGCCACCGATCCCAACGCGATCTACGAGTGCAACGTGGCCTGCATCGCCAGCGCCACTGCGACTCCGACACTGATTTATGCCGACGCGAATCCGGTTGGCGCGTTGGCCATCGATCCGTGGGGCAATATCTTCTTTGTGGACGGCGACAATTCCACGGGCAAAGTGACCGCCCTGAACGAACTCCCGCTCTCCTCCGGATCGTACGCCACTTCGCCGACCGTCGTGGTGAGTTACAAGAACGCGGCCGGCTACGGCAACGGCATCAGCGGCCTGGCCGCTTCCGGCACCGGTACGCTGTTCATCTCCGTCAACGGCGACGGCCTTTTTGCTATCCCCAATACGCAATCGGGCGGGCCCGACGTGAACGGCATGTACATTGTTTCCACCCAGGGTGGAAAGGGTGTAGCGCTCGATTCCAAAGGCAACCTTTATGGCATTCCTTATAACGGCGGAGACGTTGTCTCTTTCATCCCGGTAGGCAAGGTGGCGCTGGGCGCCTCAGCGGTAGGCACGGCCGCCACCGCAGTCATGGCCACGGTCTTTGACAGCGCCGCTGCCTGCACGCCTACTCTGGCGGTCTCCGTAACTGAGTTTGGCAAGTCCTCGAGCGAATTCACCGCCTCTGCCGGCGCCACTTGCTCGACGGCCTTCGGCGGAGCCAACGGTCTGTTCAGCACGGGGCCGCTCACCGCCGCCGGATTCTCGTCGTTTCCCGTCACCGCCAACTTCACGCCCACCGCGGTCGGCGAGCGCAGCGCGGCGTTGACCATCAAGGACTCGGCCGATAACGCCAGCGGAACCGTAGCGCTTATGGGCGTAGGCCAGAACCCGCAGGGCACTCTCGATCCCGGCATCTGGTCGTCCTACGGGAGCGGGTTTACCACGCCCTACGCGGTCTCGGCAGATGGGGCCGGCGACATGGCGATTGCCGATTTTGCCGGAGCGGTGTACTGGATCCCCGCCGGATCGGCGTCGGGAACCGCACCGACCGCCATCGGCTCGGGTTTCGGCAAGCCTTCCGCCGTTGCTTTCGACGCCAACGGGAACCTCTACATTGCCGACTACGAAAACAACGATATCGTTGAGATTCCCGACGTGAGCGGCGCCCTGGCGCCGGCTTCGCAATTCACCGCGATATCGTCTTCGGTGATCTTTGCCGGAGCCGCGCTGGACGAGCCGAGCGGTTTGGGAGTTGGGCCGGACGGCACGTTGTACATCTCCGATTTCGGCAACAGCCGCGTGGTGTTCTGGAACCCCTACACCGGGCAATCCGGAGTTGCGGTCTCGGGGCTCAAAGATCCCTGGGGCGTTGCCGTGGATTCATCCAACAACGTTTATGTTGCGGACACGGGCAATGGCAATGTGCTGGTGGACTGGGCCAGCGGTGTCTCGACCACATTGACGGCGGCCGGCGTCACCAAGCCCTGGGGCGTGGCGGTCGACGCCTCCGGCAGCCTGCTGGTTTCAGACAAAGCAACCGGCAATATCGTGCGGGTTCCCAACGAGAGCGGGACGCTGACCGTCGCCGATGCGTTGCCGATCGAGAAGAATCCCGATTCCGCGCTGGGCATTGCGCTTGACGCATTGGGCGATCTTTACACCACCGATTCTACCGGAGCCTCCGTCTATGCGATTCAGCGCACGGCCGCTTCGGTCAACTTCGGCACCATCGTCGACGGCACCAGCAGCGATCCGGCGACCATCTACCTAGAGAACGCCGGCAACGAAACCGCGACCCTGGGCACCCCGGCCATTACCCTGCCTGGGAACGATCTATTCACGCTGGCGGCAGGCTCGACCGACGCCTGTACCAGCGGAACCACCGGAGCTCCCGGCGCGGCCTGCCAGATGACGGCGGTGTTCTCGCCCATCACCGGCACGCCGGCCGGCGCCATTTCCACTACCGGGGCGGTCAACTTCAGTCCCTCCGGCTCGGCCACCATCAATCTGTCCGGCTATGCGGCCACCTCCTCGCTCACTCCGCAGGTCATTACCGGGTTTGCCCCGCCCGCCACGCTCGATGTGGGCCAGCAGACCACACTCTCGGCCAGCGGCGGCGGCTCCGGCAATCCGGTCGTTTTCTCCATCGACCCGGCATCCGGCTGCCCGGACTGCGCAACCATCAGCGGAACCACGCTGACGGCGGTCGGGGCGGGTTCCATCGAGGTTGACGCCAACCAGGCGGGCAACACGACCTATGCCGCGGCGGCGCCGGTGAAGGTGACCATCGCCATCAGCAGTCCGACGGCGGCAGGCGTGCCTGGGTTGCTGATGAACCAGCAAACCTGGCTGGCGGCTCTTCCCGCGGGCGGCGTTTTCGCCCAGGACAGCCAGGCCGGCACCAGCTTCGGCGTCAACCAGCAAGGCAACGTCCTGATGGGGACCGCCTACGGCGGCACGGTGGCGCTCTTCAACACCACATCCGGCAAATGGACGACCCTTGGCAGCTACGGCAAATACAACAACACCGGCGGTGTGGCCCTGGACAGCGCGGGCAACCTCTACCTGGGCGCACTCTATAGCAACATCATTGCCAAGATTCCCTACAACAACGGGGCCTACTCGGCGGTGACCGACGCGACCAGCGGCACGCCGCCGGCCAACTGCACCGGCAGCGACACAGCGGAGTGCGTCATGGCTCCGGTGGCGGCTACCGGCGGCATCGGCGGCGTCTCGGCGATGACCTTCGACGCAGCCGGCGACCTGTTCATCGGCACCGACGACCAGGGGAACAACCCGTGGTCTATCTGGGAGTGCACCGCGGCTTGCCTGTCCTCAGGCTCACCCGCGCCGGTGATGCTCTACCAGGAACCGGCCGGGAATAATTCCTCGACCACGGTGGGGCAGTATTACACCGGCGCCCTGGCCGTCGATCCGTGGGGGAACCTGTTCTTCACCGACTCCCTGCTCTTCGATCAGTCGAGCAACGCCAGCAAGAGCTCCATGTCCGATCTCTACGAGTTGCCCACCAGCACAGGCGCGGGCTACGCCGGGGTCACAACCGGATACGCCGCGGCGCCGACGCTCCTGCAGACTTTCAGCGACACCACTCCGGCCGGCTACGACGACGAGCTCGATGCCGTGGTCGCAACCACGAATGGCACCGTCTACTATTCAACCCAATACGACGGCGTCTTCGGCATTCCCAACACCCAGGCGGGCGGTCCGGTGATTGCGGATCAATTCGTGGTGGCGGGCCAGGGCGTAAAGGATATGGAACTCGACGCCCACGGCAACCTCTTTTACGCCGCGTATTACAGCGGCACCGGCGGCGACACGCTGGGCGAGATCCAGGTGAGCAACCTGGTTGCGCCCGTGGCCCAGTTGGACGGCGCGGCCACATCCGCTTCTTTCAACGTGGTGGACAACGCCTTCGGATGCGGCAAGACTGCAACCCTGGCCTTCACCTCCACCAACTCCGAATTCTCCGCAACCGGCGGCACCACCTGCTCGTCGATCGCGGTCTCCTCGGGGAACGGCACTCTCAAGACCGCGCTCTCCGCCGCCTCCGGCTATACGGGGACGCTCAGCTTCAGCGCCACCTCGGGAGGTCCGCAAACCGGGACGCTCTCCGCGGCTGATACCGCCAACGGAGGCACAGGGTCTGCGGCCGTTTCCGGCGTAGGCCAGGAGACGCCGCAGGTCATCACCTTCACGGCGCCCACAACCATGACCTACACCTACGCTCCGGGCTTAACCATTCCGGTGGCGGCGAGCGGCGGCGCATCCGGCAACACAGTCACGTTCTCTATTGATTCGAGCAGCAGCGGCGCCGGAACCATTGCCAGCGGCGTGCTGACGGTCACCACCGCGGGCACGATTGTGGTTGACGCCAACCAGGCAGGCGGTCTGGTGAACGGCATCTACTACTCGGCTGCAACCCAGACTCAACTCACCCTCACCATCAACCCGGCTGCGCAGACCATCACCTTCACGGCGCCCGCGAC
This sequence comes from uncultured Acidobacteriaceae bacterium, assembly GCA_963770555.1. Classification (GTDB taxonomy): domain Bacteria; phylum Acidobacteriota; class Terriglobia; order Terriglobales; family Acidobacteriaceae; genus Telmatobacter. The sequence goes on along the minus strand of CAVYQC010000003.1, from coordinate 496,881 downwards.
GCCGGTTACATATACGTCCGGCTTGACGATCACGCTGAGCGCGACCAGCACCTCGGACAATACGGTGGTCTTCACCGTAGACTCCGCAAGCAGCGGCGCCGGAACCATCTCCGGCGGCACGCTGACCGTGACCCAGGCGGGCAACGTGATCATCGACGCCAACGATCCTGCCACGGCCGACTATCTGGCTGCTCCGCAGGTTCAACAGACCGTGGTGGTGAATCAGGCGGCGCAAGCCATCACCTTCACGCCTCCGGCCCAGAATATTTACTTCATTGTGGGCGGAATCACGGTTCCGATCGTGGCTTCAGGCGGCGCTTCGGGCAACGCGGTGGTGTTTACCCTCGACAAGTCCAGCACCGGAACCGGAACCATTACCGGCAGCACCCTGAACGTCGGGTCTGCAGGTAACTTTGTAATCGACGCCAACCAGGCGGGCACCGCCAACTATACGGCCGCGCCCCAGGCTCAGGAAACGATCGTGATCGGCACTCCGCTGCCGACGCAAACCATCACCTTCAACAATCCCGGAACCCAGGTTGTGGGAACTCCGTTGACGCTGGCGGCCACGGCCACCTCCGGCTTTGCGGTCAGCTTCGCATCCAGCACCTCGTCGGTCTGCACGGTCTCCGGCGCGGCGGCCACATTTGTCGCTTCCGGCACCTGCACCATCACCGCTACACAGCCCGGCGACAACGCGACCTTTGCCGCGGCTCCGGCGGTCACGCAGTCCTTCACCGTCAACGCCAAGGGCCAGGCTCCGGGCATCAGTTTGAGTTTCACCCTGCCCTCGATGACCATACAAGCGGGAACCGTCGGGCTCACCCAGTTGACGGTCACCGCTTCAAACAACTTTGCCGGTCCGGTGTCGTTTGCCTGCAGCGGGCTGCCCTCCGGCTCTACCTGCACCTTCAACCCGGCCACCGTAATGGTTCAGCAAACCACCGCAACCGCGGCAGCGACGGCAACCACCACGCTCTCGGTCAGTTCCGGCGGCTCGGCGGCCGCCGCTCTCCACCGCGACACGCGGCCGTTGTTCCCGGCGGCAACGCTGGCCATCGCGCTGTGCTTGCTGGGATTCAAGAAGCGGAACCGCCTGCAACTGCTCCTCTTGCTGGTGATCGGCCTGGCCGGATTGGGAGTGCTCTCCGGCTGCGGCGGCTCCTCCAGCTCTTCCACAACCAAGGCCACTACAACCACGGTCACCGTCACCGCCACTTCAGGAGCGGCGGGTGCGGAGGCCGGGGTGAAGCAAACCGCCACATTCGCGGTGACGATCGAGTAGGGAGTTTCAATCGATATGGATAACGAACGGGCCTCTCCATGCGTCCGTGCTCCAAACGCCTGAAGAGAGGCCCGATGTTCGGGTAACGCGTTCATTGCCGCACCGCAGAGATTCGTTTCAGAACGATCGTGATCGCATCCGCCGTTCTAGCGGGTATCGTTACCGCGGTCGTTCCGGAGACGCTCTTCGACGGGGGAGGAACCGCTCCCATGCGGCGCAAGCCCGGCCTGGGGGCGCTGGCTTGTGAAACAGAATCGGGGAATCGGCGATTGAGGCGCAGACCAGGCATGGCGCGCCGCTCAAATGGAGGTGTAGCCGCTGCGCAAAACCCGCCATGGCGTTCAACCGAAGTGCGGCTTTCCGTCCTTTTTGATCATCCTTTTTTGACGCCGGACGGAGCCTTTTCTCGCCCGCGCCGTTTCTCCGGTGGAAGCTTGCGGCGCGCCGCTTTGAGCTCGCGCAAGACGCCCGGTTGGCCCTTCTTATGATATCGCAATCATTCCGCTGGGAACGGCACGCGGCGCGCCTCGAAAAGGGCGGCATAGGCCTTCGCAAAAGGGACGGCCAGGAGCCGTTTCTCTGATCCCGAAGAAGCGCTCAAGAGCGTCCGAACCGCCGGCCCCGGCTGGGAAGTCGATTGGCCGCCGGGGAATTGGAAGAGGGCCGGCCGGAGTTACCTTGGTTACTCGCATGCGGCTCAAACGGCAGCCACGCCGCGCGCGGCAAGATTCGGCGGCTTAATCGCTTTTCTCTTGCCCGGCGGCTGGATTCAGCGACGCGATGAGTACAGCCGCCGAACTCGATATTTATGGCGCCGTCCCGGAGACTGGAAATCTGGTCAAATCGCACTGCGGCAAGCCGTCCGATGGCCGCGGTTTCCAGCCAGCCCCATCGCAAGACACCAGGACTCTCAGTGCGGCTCCGGGCTCGTTCTCCGGCCCGTGCCCGGGTCCATTCTCAGAGCCGGAGAGGTTCAAATGCACGGTAGCGATCCCATCTTAGGAAGAAAAGGCTTTTTTCCCTTGACAGAGGTTCGAGCCAAGCGCGAGAATTCGGTTCCAACCTGCAAAAGGGGAATCTGCGTTCCGTGTCCTAGATGGTTCTTCGGCCAAGATTGTCGGAAAGCTGGGCCGAAGCAGATTTTGCGCCAGATGCTCAGACGTGGATGTACACAAACGGGGGGGACTACGATGAAGTTCTTTTCAAGGATCAGGCCTACAGCCTCGTTGCTGGTGATGCTTAGCGCAGTAATCCTGCTGGCGCAATCGGCGCTTTACGGACAGGCGACGGGCAACGTGACCGGCGTCGTGGCGGACACAACCGGCGCCGTCATTCCCAAGGCGACCGTCACGCTCGTTAACCAGGAGACTGGAATCAAGCGCACTGCGATCAGTAACGGCGATGGCGCCTTCGCGTTCGCCGGCATCACCCCCGGACCCAATTACAAGTTTGAAGTAGCCGCTACCAACTTCGAGCCCTGGGAGTCGCAGAGCTTTACCGTGCACGCCGGCGACCAGTTAAGTTACACCGACATCAAGATGAAGGTGGGCACCACCGCCACGGCGGTCACCGTCGAGGCTCAGGTGGACTCGAATCTCGCCGCCCTCGACACCGGAGAGCGCAGCGACATCATCACCGCCAAAGACCTGAACACGCTGACCGTGGTGGGGCGCGACGCCACCGAGCTGGTGCGCATGCTGCCCGGCTACGCCATGTCGACCGGGGACCAGGGCCTCTACAACCGGCCCGGCTATAACACCGCCGTGGTCGGCCTGAGCGGCCCCACCGGCGCATTCTCAGCCAACGGCTCCGGCCCCACCGGCATTGCCACTCTTACCGATGGCGTATCGCTCACCGACATCGCCAGCAACTCCGGCTCCGTGCAGCAGATCAACATCGAGATGGTGCAGGATGTGAAAGCGACCAGCTCCTCGTTTGGCGCGGCTACGGCCAAAGGGCCGGCGGTAATCAGCGCCAACAGCAAGACCGGCGGATCGACCTTCCACGGCGAAGGGTATATGGCCGCCCGCGATTCCCTCTTCAACTCCAACGACTGGTACGACAATTTTCTGCGCCAGTCGCGTCCGGCCGGGCGGTACCTGTATCCCGGCGGACAATTCGGCGGCCCGCTGCTGCTGCCCTTCACCGATTTCAACCACAACCGCGACAAGCTGTTCTTCTTTGCGGGATTCGAATATTACAACCAGGTATTCGAAGCCAACCAGCAGGCGATTTCCGCCTGGGTGCCGACCATGGCCGAACGGCAAGGCGATTTCAGCGCCGCTTCGCTGGACGCCGAACTGTGCGGCGGGCGGCCGGATGGCGCCCAGAACCCCAATGCGATTCAGGCCATGTGCGATACCGACAACTATTATCCCGATGGAACCTCCATCCCCAACAACAATGCCGCGCCGTATGCCAATTCTTCCGGCGTGGCGCTGGTGAACTGGTTCCCCAAGCCCAATGCGGATCCATTTACCAATCCGTTCGGCTACAACTACATTCAGCAGCTGCAGCAAACCCAGAATGGCGAGCAGTTCAAAGGCACGCTGGAATACGACCTGAGCGCGTCCAACAGGCTGTTTTTCGTCTACGGTCTGCAAAAAGAGATCGATGAAGATCCGGTGTCCCTGGGTTCATTCCCCACCGGTTCGGTGCCCTACCCGGGCAACGTCACCACCGGCGACGTGTCCAACGTTCTGTCGGGCCGCTACAGCCGCTTCTTCGGCTCCAACGTCACCAACGAATTCGATGCCGCGGTTTCGTTCGTAAGCCTGCCGGGCAAAATGGGCGATCCGCTGGCGGCGCAGCGCTTCAACATGAACACCTATAACGGCGGCGCCGGCAACTTCGATTACTTCGGCATGTACAAGAACACCGGCGACTATTCCGTGCCCTCCATCAACAGCGGAGGCAGCAACGGCTACCCGAATCTGCTCATGCCCGGCGGTTTCTACACCAATAGCATCCGCACCAAGAAGGTCGATCCGATTCTCCAGGATAATTTGAGCTGGCAGCTCAAGAACCACTTCCTGCAGTTTGGCGTGTATTGGGAAACCGGCACCTATAACGGGATTGCGGATACCGGCGGCGCCTTTCCGCAGGGCCAGTACAACTTCAATCCCGGCAACAACTACTTCGACTACAACTCCTACGTCCAACACGAGCCGTACAACGGCTGCACCAATCCCAACCCCGCCGGCACGCTGCGCCTTTCCGGCGCCAGCTATCTGGGAGGCTGCATCAATCCCACCTCGATGATGTTTGAGGGCTGGGCAAACGAGTTCAAGCAGACCAATTTCACCCCCACGGTGGACATGCGCTATTTGACCTTCTCGGGGTTTATCAACGACCAGGTGAAGATCCACAACCTGACGCTGATCCTGGGAGCGCGCATCGAGCATCTCGGCCCCTGGACCGACCGGCACAATAATGGGCTGGCCTCGTTCTCCGACAGTCTTTACAGCCAGCAGTGCGGCGGCTATACCCGCACTTGCGCCAGCCTGGCCATGCCCGGCATCACCTGGTCTTCGCAGAAGTCGTCGGGGGTTTCCAACTCAGTGAATGCTCCGCAGACGGTCTACTTCACGCCGCGCCTGGGCGCCTCCTGGGATGTGTGGGGAAAGGGCAAAACCATCCTGCGCGGAGGCTGGGGCATTTACCGCAACCAGGAACAGTTCAATCCCTATGCCCTGGCCGGCGCCACGGCCCAGGGATACGAGACCAGCGACATCCAGGGCACGTTGTCGTTCAGCCAGATCGACAACGATTCACCGGTCAATCCACCCGATTTCATCGCTTATACGCTTTCCCCGTCGGACACCAATCGCCCCATTTACTACGAGTACAACGGCGGCATCGATGAGGCCATCAACGTGCCTTACCTGCGCTCGCATCTTTCGGTTGCCTATGTGGGAAGCCATAACATCAATCTCGGTTCATACAGCAACAGCAACAGCTACAACAGCGCCTCCGATCTCAACATCATCTGCGGAATCGAGACCGGTTGCCCCAAGAACCAGAACCCGAACATGCAGATGACCAGCGACAACCTCATCAACATAGACTCTTCCTATAGCGCGCTCTGCGCCTACGACGGCGGCAATCTGTGCAACGCCAACGGCCTGGCCGGCGGCACCTCCGACATCGGCAGCTTCGACACCCCGGAGCAGGACTTCTACCGCCCCTATCCGTTTTACCAGCATATTTACCAGCTCAAGCACAACGCCTATTCGAATTACAGCAGCGCGCAGGTGGAGTGGGACAAGCCGGTAGGCATGTTTTCGTTCGGCGCCAACTACACCTTCGCCAAGAACCTCGCTACCGCCGCCTCCTGGAACAACAACATCGTCGATCCGGTCAATCTGCGGAACGATTACAACCCGGTGCCCTACGACCGCACGCAGGTTTTCAACCTTCACTATCTGCTGGACCTGGGACGGCGCTACAAGGGCGCGAGCCGGATTCTTGGCCAATCCCTCAACAACTGGCAGGTCTCCGGCGTTTCGCAGATCATGAGCGGGTTCCCCATCGCCTCGGAGAACGGCGAGAACTTCGGTTTCGGATACGGGTCGATCACCCCGGTGGAAGTGCAGAACACCACCCAGGCGCCTCCGCAAGAGGAGCAGACGTGCAAGACCAACTACGGCATCGATGGGCTGTGCAGAACCAGCATGAACCCGGTGGTGTGGCTGGGCTCGCCCGACATCCAGTTGATGCCCACTCTGGTAGGCAACCCCAAGGGCGGACCCAAGTCGCATCAGTTCATCAACCCGCTCGCCTTCGGACTGTCTCTGCCCGGCAGTAACGGCGCCTACCGGCTGCCTTATATCCACGGCCCGGGCTATCTGGATCACGACGTGACCGTGCTCAAGAACTTTGCCATGGGTGAAGGAAGGAATCTCCAGGTACGCATGGCGGCATTCAACGTGCTGAACCACCCGCTGGTTTCGTTCAACAATAGCGACACGACCAACCTGAGTCTCAACTTCCAGAACGCCACGGCAGGAAAGGCGCTCACGCAAAATGTGCTGCAGTACCAGGACTTCGGGATTGCCAACATCAAGGTCGGAAGCCGTCTGGTGGAGTTTGAAGGGAAGTTTTCGTTCTAAGGCTTTTTTCCGGGGATCCGGCCGGGCAAGGCCGGCAAGTCTCCCGGCGCGGAACTGGTAGAGGCAGACAATGGCCCCTTGGCCGGTTCGGAAACGAGAGTGCGGCGATCATGCCGCAACCATGAATGCGGCCGGCAGTGAAGCCGATCGCAACAGGATTTTGGATTGAGTTTGCTGGAGGGAGCATATGGCCATCGAGTCTGCTGTCAAGTTGCGTAGGGCTGCACGGAGCGCGTGCCTGAGTCTGCTGCTGGGATTGCTGGCAGGTGGTGCGGCTACGGCCCAGTTGCCGATCAAGGCGCCGGCGCCGGTAACGGTTGGCTCGATCGTTCCTTTCAGCCACGGCGGCACCGGTGTCTGGAACCAGATCTATTCGTTGAAGGTCTCTCCCAGCGGAAGCATCGTGTTTCTGGATTCCGCCGCCAGCGTGATCTACCAGATCGCGCCCGGCGCCACGGCGCCCTCCACCGTCGCGGGTCCGGCGGGGACCAACGGGCACTCCGATTGCTCCGACCTGGAGCCGGCGGGAACCTACTGGAACGCGGCCGTCGCTTTCGATCAGTGGAACAATCTCTACGTTACCGACCGCTATGGCTCCGCGGTTCAGTTCTGCCGCGTGCCCTACAGTGCGAGCGCGGGAACCTGGAACTTCAGCAACGCGGATATCTGGGCCGGTCCCACGTACAAGAACTCCAGCGGCGTCTCATCCCCGATTCCCCCCCAGGACATGCAGGTCGGCGACGACGGCACGTTTTATGTAACCACCTCCGATACGGAGTCTATCTACAAGTTCACGGTCAACGAGTCCGGTGTGGTAGGAACGGTGACTGCGATGGCGACCGGTCTGGAGGACATGGTCTCCAATATCGCGGTTGACCATGCCGGCAATCTCTTCTTCATCGAGAATGCCTACGACTCGCCTACCAATCGCGTCACCGGCATTCGTGAAATCCCTGCCGGCTCAGCCACCATCGACGGCGACGGCACCGGGGCTGCGGAATCGAAGCTGACGCGGATCGACCCGGCCGGCGAAGGCTTTAACGGGATCAAGGGCATTTCTTTCGACACCCAGGGCAATCTGTACTGGAGCAGCGAGAACAATACCGGTTACGGCGGGCAGGTGGACGGGGTCTTCATGACTCCCAACGAGGGCACGCCGGCAGCCCCCAACCTTGTATGGGCCGATACGGTGATGATTTCGCCGGTCGCGGCGGGATTCCCGGTGCTGGTCGATCCGAGGGGACTGCTATGGATTCCGACCGGCGGCAGCGGCAACTACAATCCTCCGGGCTCGATTGCTCCGACCTGCGATACCACCAGCGTCAAGACAGTCGCCGCAACCTGTCTGGAGTCCAGCATTGTGCTGTGGAAGCCGGGCACTCTCAACGTCGGCGCCTCACCGGCGGGCACGGCGAGCACCGCGGAGCCGCTCTTCTACATATTCAGCACCCCCACGACACCTGCGAAATTCTCCCTTACGGGGTCGGGCAGCAGCAGCTTTGTTCGTTCCCCGAACCCCATTGCCGATCCCAATGCCAACCCTCCCAATCCTCCCTGTACGGATGGAACCGCGTACCCAGGCTTCAGCGGAGTGGAAACCAACCCCGCGCAATATAGCTGGTGCGCCCTTTGGGTGGCGATCAATCCCTCTGCGGCGGGAAACGCCGGGGCCGAGGTGCAGTTGCTGGATTCCAGCAACAACATCATCTCCGGCAGTAATGCCTACCTGACCGGCGTCGGACAGGCGCCCGCGGCTTCGGTCGTCTCCGCCGCCGCGGTCCAGCCGCTGGCTACGGGGTTGAACGATCCTCTGCAAGTGACGGCCGATGCCGCGGGAAATACCTATGTGGCAGATTCGGGCCTGAAAGCCATTGAGGAATACGCCGCCGGCTCCACATCGCCCGCGGCAGGCAAAGCAATCGGGACCGGATTGAGCGCGCCTACCGGCGTGGCGGTCGACCGGGCGGGCGATATCTTTATTGGCGACTCCGGAAAAGTGATCGAGATTCCGTTCATCAACGGCGCCCTGGCCGCCGCCCAGCAAACCACCATCGCCACCGGCCTGGGCAATCATTTGAACCTGGCTGCGGACAGCGCCGGGAATGTTTACGTGGCCGACAAGGATAATAAGGACGTAGTTGAATTGCCGAATGCGCAAACCGTGCTGCTGCGCGATGGATTGCCGGCTCAGACTATCGGCTCCGGATTCACCGGGCCGTCCGCCGTCGCCGCCGACAGCTCCGGAAACGCGTGGGTGGCCGACGGTTCGAACCTGTGGGAGATTACCATGCCGTTCGGAGTAGCCTCCGAGGTTCTCTCCGGCTTGCAGACTCCGGTCACCGGCCTGGCCGTCGACCCCTCGGGCTCCGTGTTCGTCGCCGAAGCGGGCGGCCTGTCCTGGATCCCCTATAACACCGTGACCGGCAGCCTGAATATCAACGGCCAGGTCCAGGTCGCAACCGGTTTGGGCACCGGCGGCGCCGCGCTGCCCTATGGCGTGGCGCTCGATGCCTTCCAAAACGCTTATGCCACCTATGGCTCCGGCTCCACGGCGGGCCTGGCGCAACTGGGCGTCTCCGGATCGCTCAACTTCAACGATTCCGGAGAAATCAATCCCAACGTCCCATTTGAAGCCGACGCCCAGATCTTCAACCTCGGCAATTCCAATCTGACGGTGCAAGACGACCCGACCAACGACGTGATCTCAGGGCCGGCGGCCGTCGATTACACGGTGGGAGCGGCGACGGAGAATGCTCCGGCCTGTGGACCATCGAACAGCACCCCGCCGGGAGGCGCCTGCTATCTCGGACTGACGGTCACCGCAACTGTGGCGGGACAAGACAACGCCTCGATTTCGGTGGCCAGCAACGCACTGAACGCAACCGCCGGCTTGAACATTGCGATGGCGTCGACTGTCATCCAGGATCCTCGCCCCGCCAGTTCAGTGGTAATGACCTTTACTCCGTCCAGCGGAATTGTTTACCCCGGTAGCGTGTCCGTTCAGGTGACGGTCTCCTCGGGCGCCGGCTATGGAACGCCGACCGGTTCCGTCATCCTCTCGGTAAGTTCAACCAATGGCTTGTTGCCGAAGCAAACCCAGACGCTCGACAGCAATGGAAGCGCGACGTTCACATTTACCAACCTGCTGGGCGGCACCTACACCGTCAACGCGCTGTACGGCGGCGACGGCACGGGTGGCTCAACGCAGAACTCCTGCGTGCCGGCAGGCTCGACCTGCTATGCAGGAAGTTCCGTCAAGGACAGTTTCACCGTTGCTCCCGCGGCGCCAACCTTCGTGGTCGGCCAGCCGGGAAATGCGGGATGCCTGAAAGAGGGAACAGCGACCACCGACCCCTGCACGCCGAACCAGGATTACATTACCAACTGGGCCGGAAGCACGTATTTGAATGCCGGGCAGACCATCTGGATTACGGTCACCGTGACCTCGACTGTGGGAACGCCCTCGGGAACCGTGACCTTCATGCAGAACGGAAAGCCCGCCGATCCCACCCAGGGCGTCAATGGCGCCATTCCGCTGACCGCCATCACCCTGAGTAACAACCAGACTGTTCAGGGAGCTGAATTCTCCACACAAAACCTTGTGCAGGGAGTCTACAACCTGACCGCCGTCTACAACGGGGACGTGAACTTTGCTGTCGAAAGCTTCAGCCTGCCCCAGTTTGAGGTCATTCAGCCCAGCGTGCAAATCACCACTTCGGGAACCGTGAGCGTCACCCCGGGAACACCCGCCCAGGCGACGCTTACTCTGATGCCGCTGGTCGGATTCAGCGGAGATGTGCATCTGGAGTGCGACTCGCCCGATGCGCCGGTGCAGTTGGCGCCCACAACGCCTCCCACCGTGCTTCCGGCCTACACGCAATGCACCTTTGCGTACGCCGATACCGTGACGGGCACTTCGCCGGTGGGGAAGAGCGGTGCAGTTGCGAGCACGGTGGTGGTGACCATCAGCACCAATGTGCCGGTCAACGGAGGAACCACATCTTCCATCGCCCGGCAGGCGCCCTGGTCGCTGGCCGGACTGTTCGGGCTTGGTTTGCTCGGCGTGATCGCCGGGCGCAGGAAACTCAACCGCTACATGGCCCTGATCTGCGTCGCGATCATGATTTCGGGCCTGTTCCTGGGTATGACTGCCTGTACGAACGCGGGCTACTCCACGCCGCCGCCGGCGCCCAAGGTGACAACCCCCGCCGGCTCCTACAGCGTACAGATCATTACCTACAACCTGAATTCGTTGCAGCAGAGCTCTCTGACTACGCCCATGTTCACCTTGCCGATCACGGTGAATTAAGCGCGCGGAGCAGCGGCGGAAGAAACCATGCCTGCCGGGAGTTGGAGGCGGCTCCCGGAAGGCGCGAATAGAAAAGCGAAGCCTTGACCCGCGAGTGGCATTGAGGAACTCGCGGAGCCTGAATACGAGTTCTTTTGGGGAGGAATGTTATGGCCACCACGTCGTTCACCATTCTGCGCCGGCTCGCCGGTTTTGTGTCTGCGCTGCTGCTGGTCAGCCTTTGTCTGTCAGGCCAGGCCATGGGTCAGGGCGCGCCGCTGGTGATCGCGACTTCCGCCGCTGGTTTGACCCACCCCACCGGATGGGGGACCATCCAGCAATCGGCGATCAATTCCGAAGGCGACTGGGTGGTTGACGACTACGCCAACGGCGCGGTCTACGAATTCCCCGCCGGCGGTCAAGCCGCCATCACCCTGGTCGCCGCGGCCGGGCTCGGGGGCGGCTACGAGAACCCCGCGGTGGTCATCGATCCGAACGACAATCTCTATCTAGGCGCCAACTGGAATAACGGCGTGGTCATGTTTCCCTGGGACGCCTCTTCGCACACCTGGACCGGCCTCAGCGCAGTTGTGCCTCTTACCTATCCGACCACTGCCATCTGCACCAACTCCGGAAAAGGAAACGCGACCAACTGCTGGGCGCAGTACGGAATCGGCGGCTATTCGCAGGGCTATTTCCAGCCCTGGGGCATGGCCATCGGCGCCAACGGCACGATGCTCATCGGGAACCAGAACAGCGGTAACTTCATCATGAGCCTGGGCGTCACCGGCGCCTGGACCAATCCGGTGTCTTCCGGCAACGTGGTCGTCGAGCAGCTTTCCACCATGACCAAGCGGCCCATCTCGGTGGCCCAGGATCCGGAAGGCAACGTCTATTTCGTCGAGGATTCGGGCGGACTCCCCGGTCTTTACCGGGTTCCCGCCGGCTCAAACGAGCTGGCCGCCGACACCGATCCTTCGATTACCAGGGTCGATCCCAATCTTCCCAGCGTCTCCGCGGTCATCGTCGATGCTGCCGGCAATCTCTACGTGAGCGATTCGACGGAAGGCGTGTTCATGATTCCCAATCCGTCGGGAACCCCGGAAACCGCCAACACCGTCATGTTGAGTCCCGTGACCGGCGAGGGTCAGGTCGCGATCGATTGGAATCGCAATGCTCTCTATGTTCCGACCAACCAGAAGCAATCGAACAACCAGGCAGATGCGGCCGCAGTGCAATTCGGGTACGCGGAGCTCGGCTCACTGGCTATCTCTGCCAACTCGGTCAATCAAGGTTGGGCGTCGTTTGCATTCAACGGCGCGGTCACCCCGGCGAGTTTCCAGATCGTAGAGTCAGGCGCACCCAGCCCGGATTTCAATGTAGCCGACGGAACTTGCACTCTGGGAACGGCCTATGCCGCAAACTCCGGCTGCACTGCGATCATCGGGTTCACCCCACATTCGGTCGGAAGCATTTCAGCCAAGTTGTTGATGCTGGACGCGAACAATAACGTTCTGGCCTCGCTCCCGCTTCACGGCACCGGGTTGGGTTCCAATATTCAGGTATCGCCCGCGGTCGAGTCTGCCATTGGCGGCAGCCTGATGACCCCAACCCAGGTGACGACGGACCTGGCAGGCAATGTTTACGTTGCCGATCCCGGCCTGGGTGAAGTTCTCATGTATAAGGCCGGCTCCGGCGCTTCTGCTGCCGGGGTTTCCATCGGAACGGGGTTGACGGCTCCCAGCGGCGTCGCCGTCGATGGCGCCGGCGATGTATTTATCGCCGACGGCGCCACCGGCACCGTGTACGAAGTTCCATACGGACTGACCGGCTTAAACGCCGCGGGCCAGGTGACGCTGGTGAGCGGCCTGGGCTCCAGCCTGAATCTGGCCGTGGATGGTCTGGGCACTCTCTATATCGCCGACCCCAGCGATAAACAGGTGGTGAAGCTCACCAACATCGGCGCATCGACCCCCATCGGCGCACAGGCGGAGACCTTCCTTACCGCTGGATTCACGGCTCCGTCCGCCGTTGCCGTGGACTCGAACAACAACCTCTTCGTGATCGATGGCGCGAACCTTTTTGAGCTTGCAGGCGGCTCGGGTGCGCCCACTGCCTGGCTGAACAATCTGAGCGGCGCCACCGGCCTGGCAATCGATCCTTCCGGCGCTATCTACATCTCAGAGGCCGGCGGCACCACGCGGATACCCTACATCAACAGCGCACTCGCTCCCGCCGGCGCCACCGCAATCGCGGCCAGCGTCACCAGCCCCACGAGCGTGGCCCTTGACCGGTCGGGCAACATCTACGTGGCCGATGGCACGGCGTTGAATGTGCACCTGGTGACCATCGGCGGCGCTATCAGCCTGCCCTCGCCGAGCTCGCTCACCACCGCAACATCGGCCACCGTCAACGTGGTCAACTCCGGAAACACGACCCTCTCGGTCACCGGCTATACCAGCACCAACTCGGTCGATTTCACCGCTGCCGACGGTACCTGCGTGGCCAGCAGCCCGCTGGCTGCCGGAGCAAACTGCCAGGCTGTCATTACCTTTGAACCCGGACCCGGAGAACAGGGAACCCTCACCAGCCAGATCGGCCTTACTAGCAATGCCACCAATGCGCCCACGGTCATCGCCGCTACCGGTGTAGGCTTGCCATTGGGCAACTCGGCGAGCACCCTTACCGTTGCCGGCACCGCCGAGGTTGTCAACACGCCGCTCACGGTGACCGTGGCCTCGCAGAGCGGCACCGGACTTGCTCCCACAGGACAGGTCACGGTGAGCTTTACGTCCTGGACCGTATCGACGGTCACATGCAGCACGCCCTGTCCTCAACAGATCAATCCGGTAACGAGCACGGTGACGGCAACTCTTGACGCTACGGGCAAGGCGCAGTTCACCCTGGCGCCGGTCATGGCAGGATCCGACACCTTCAGCGTTTCCTACAGCGGCGACCGCGTATACGGCACGTCGACCAAGACGATCACCGCCACGGTAGCCAAGTCGCAGATCGCGACCCTTGCAGTGCCCAAGCTCCCTGATCCTTCCGATGTCAACCTGCCGTTCGTCGTGCCGGGCAACGGCACCGGCTCCGTCCCCTACGACTCATCGGAGACGCCCTGGCAATACAACTTCAACATGTCGGTCAAAGCGCCCTTTGGCATTCCAACCGGCACCATCACCATGATGGATAATTCCTCAACCTGCCCGCCGGGAACTTCGGCCACGGGCGTGGGCACGGCCACCTGCGCATTAGCAAACTATTCGGGCGTGGCTTGTCCTCAGAATTCCGCTCAGGGTAACCTGATTCTCGAGAATTCCGGAACTGTCAACTCTTCCGGAACGTCGTTCGCGACCAGTTGTCTGTATCAGGTGCCGTCGGGCACCACTTACACCCCGGTGGTTTACACCCACTATGTGACGCCCGTCTATAGCGGCGATGCGAACTTCCAGACCTTTACCGGCGCATCCACGCTGTTGCAGGCAACGCGCGGGCCGCTGGTGCAGATCACCACTTCTGCCGCATCGTCGGCCACTACGCCCCCGACCTTGAACGTCACGGCGGGGTCCACGGCCAGCGTCAGTCTGACTCTCACTTCCATCCTGGGCTACGGCATTGCCGGAAAGAACGGGCTGCTCAATAATTCCACCTTCCCGGTCACGCTTTCCTGCGACAATCTGCCGCCGCACGCCACCTGTTCGTTCTACTATCCGACTCCCGATCCCAGCATCTCCACGGCAGTGGACATCCCCTGGCCCGCTAACTGCACGACGCAAGAAGTGGCCGAGGGCTTGACGGATTCGAGCGGCGATGTATGCGCACCCTCCACGGTGCCGGTAACCACCTCCTCCGGAGTCATGACCACGGGAACCGGGCAAGCCGTCATGACCATCAACACCGACGTGACCGTAGGCACGACGACCAGCAAAAACGTCACCGCGACCTCGGTCACGCTGGCGGCCATCTTCGGCTTCGGTATGATCGGGCTCTTCGTCCGGCGCAGAGCTTTCGAGAAAGGACGGCTGCTGCTGATGGTCGCCCTCATGGTGATCGCTCCGGCGCTGGCGGCGAGCATCACCGCTTGCTCCACCACCAACCTTCTGCCCGAGGCGAAATTGAGTTCGCCGTCGGGAACCTACGCGGTGACCGTCACCGCGCAGCAGGTGGGCGATCAGTGCGAGCCATCGGGTCCGCTTGGTTCCAACTGCACCACCACAAGCGGAGGCCCCGGGCAGCTCGCGCACGGCTCGAACAACCCCGTCTCGTTGCCGTTCACCGTCAACGTGACGGTGCAATAACGCAAGACGGTTGCATCTCAACCATCCGGTCTCACCCAGCGCGCCGCGTTTGCGGCGCGTTGGTCTTTGGGCGCAGGTTTCTTTCCGCCACACGGCCGGGTGCCCCAGGTTCGGCGCGTCCTTGTTTTTGCGCCTAACCTGGGACAGCACGATTCTCACCGGTAATCTGTCGTCAAATTGCCTATTGGCCGCCCCAGTTGTACGCCGCGAGCAGCGCGCCATCGGCGCCCACCAGCAAAATGGCGGCTTGGCCGCCGGCCAGCGTTCCGGCGAACCGCTTTCCGCTGCGCACATCTTCGAATTCGACGTTCTGCCGATTCGACTCCGATGTAATCACGTACAGCGTCGCGTTGGGAAAGCGCGTGGGGCAGATGAGGATTCCCGGATCCTTGAGCGTGGTGGTGTAGACCGGAGCAGCGCCGGCAACTTTCAGCGCGTAGCGATAGACGTCTCCCACGGCCTGCAGATTGTCGTTGAGTTCGAGCGGCAGCGCGGCGAAGAGAATCCTGCCGCGCCCTAGCGGCTTTTCCACCCAGTCTTCATCGCCGGGCAATGCGGCGCGGCTCAGAAACGTAGTCTTGTTGCCGGAAAAACTCAACTGCTCCTCGCCGCCGGGAAAGCGCATCGACTGCTCGCGGAGGGTCAGCGCCTCGGTTCGATAGGGAATCCCGATCGCTTCCGCCCGCCCGGTCGGGTGAAAATGCGCGTCCCCATCGAAGGGCCCGGTCACCAGCAGCACCGCGCCCGCCCGCACCCGCTCCTCGATCGCCTGCCATGCGGTTTCGCTCAGGCCCAGCGGCGAAGGCAGCAGGATCAGCTTGGGCGTTCCCAGCAATTCGATCTGGTATTCGCCCACCGCGTAAGCCTGGCTGCGCGCGTAGGCGTAGAGCGCGCGCACCGCGGCTTGCTGGGCCGCGAGCGCATACGCATTGCCCACCGACAGTTGAAACGACTGCGGCAGAACGATGGCCACGTCAGGCAAGGCAAGCCCCGTGGCCAGCGGCGCGGCCTTCTGCGCAAACTCGCCCAGCGCGCGCATCTGGTTCTCCCATACTTTGGCCGAGCCATCGCTGCGCTTCATGCCGAAGTCGACCTCGCGCGCCCAGTCCCACTGCATGGCGCCGCTGCTGCCCGCCGCGAAGCCCAGCGCCCATTTGCGCTCGATCAATCCCAGCCCGGTGAACTCGTCGTAGCGCCACGTGCCGTCCGGCGCCCACACCGGCTGGTAGCCGGTTTCGCCGGTGATGTTGGGCACGCCCACGCGCTTGGCCGCCACTGAATCCCAAAGCAGCGCATCGTCCTGCCAGTAGGTGTGATTGGTGGTAAAGGACACGCCCGCGCCGCCATAAAACTGGTTCAGCAGGCGGTCGGTCACGCCGCCCTCGTCCTGTCCCACGTCGACGAGCTGCTTGCTTCCCGTGGCGCGGATCAGCCCTACCATCGAGCGCACCCAGTCCGTGAACATATCCTGCGCGAAGAGGTTATAGTCCACGGCGCGAATCTCATTCGCGTTCCCGTAGCGTCCTGCCGTCAGATCGCCCTGCGTAGGCAAAGGCACGGCGTCGAAGCTCGAAAGCTGTTCGGGAGTCACCCGCCAAGCGCTCGCGAGCGCAGCCAGGTTGCCGTCATACCGGGCGCGCAGCCACTTGCGCCACGCCGCTTCCTCGGTCGGGTCGCCATTCGGATAGTTGCCCCTGAAGATATGGCGAGGATTGGAGAAGCTGGGCTCGTTGATCAGGTCATAAGAGAGCCACGGCACATCTTTGAAGCGCTCCACCACCGAGCGCACGTAGGCCTGCTCGGCGCGGACGGAATTCGGATCGGTATAGGGATTGGGCAAAGGCGCGTCCGGATCTTCGCGGCCGCCGCCGCCGGAGCGTGGCGTAAACGCAAAGAAGGTGAAGTTCACGGCAATCCCGTGCCGCTGCGCGCATAACAGATAGCCTTCCAGGTTGCGCAAGAACCGCTCGTTCACGCCGCCGGTGCTCGCTTCCACAAATCGCGCGTTGGGCATCCACACGCCGGTCCGCACCAGGCTCACGCCATGGTGCGACATCTCTTCGAAGTCCTTGTCCCAGACCCACGCATTTCTGGGCCCTGAAAAATCCCACCCGTTCTCTTCGGTGCTGAAGTAGTTGGTGCCAACCGGGAAAAACGGCGCGCCATCCCTGGTCAGGAAGTCGCCCTTCACGCCCAGCGCCGGACCTGAGTTGACGGCCGCCGCGTCTTCAACCCAGAAGCCGTTCTGATAGAACTCGCGAAACTCGCCGCCCTCGCTCAGCACGGCTGAAATCCTGTAGAAGCCGGGCCCGAGCGCTTGATGAAAAGGCGCGGCAAGGTCTGCAATCGCGCCACCGATCGGCAGTGTTGCCGAATCGATGACCCCTTTATCCGAACTGAGCGTGAGCTTCACCTCGCCGCCCGCCGGTGCGCCCAGCCGCTCCTGGCGCAGGCTGCGCAGATGCACGGTGATCAGCGGCGGCTCGCCCGGCCGTATCGTCGAGAACTGCGTCTCAACCGAAAACGAGGTGGCGCCCCGGCTTGCGTAATCGGCGCATTGGCGCACCAGCGCGACACCGTCCTGGCTCTGCCAATAGCCCGGCTCAGGATCGAAATCGAGCGCCACGATGCGGCTGCCCATCATCGGACCCCAAATCTGGCTGGACACAATCACCGGAGCCGCAACTTCAAGGCCGGCGCTGTCGAGCATGTAGCCCAACCCGTCCAGCCGGCCCTCTACGGCGAAGAATCGCCGCGCCTTGACCTGCGGCGTCTGCGCAAAACCGTACCCGAACTTCCACGCGAAGCGCGCATCGCCGGGAACCGGAACCTCGTACGTATGGCGAAAATCGAGCGCGCGCGAATAAGTTTCCTGGGGCTGCGATTCCTGAAACTTGCCGTCCGCTTCCATCACCGGCACGCGCAGCGGCTGCCCACCCACCACCAGCAAGTTCCCGCCTGTGTGAAGATAGCCGTCGATCGCCTTCCATGCTCCCTCCGGCACCGCCGAGCCATAGGGCAAAACCAGCAGATCGGCATCCTTGAGCGTAGCCGGATCGTTCAGGCCATTCAGATCGGCGAATTGCGCATCCATTCCGTCCAGCGCCTTTTCGAGCGAGGCGCGCTCCAACGGCTGGCTGGCCACGGTCGGGAAACCCGGCTGCCAGAAGACCACAGTCCTGGCATGAGCGCAGGCCGGCAGCAGCGCGGCCATCGCGGCGATTGCCAACAGCCGGCTCAGACCGCGCGGCTGAGCGAGTTGAGTTTTGCATTGGATTTTCATGAGGGAACTCCAGAACTGTGAGACTGCTGGGAAGATGGGCCTCGGCAGCCATCGTGGCCGACTTCATTTTGCCGCGCATGCGGGTAGGGAAGCGCGGTACACACCGGGCCTGCAAAGATGTTATCGTTCCCACAAAACGTTAGCAGAGGCGGCTCTGGCTGGCAAGCAGGGATGACTCTTCGCGGCGGTCTGCGGAGGGGCTGCCGCAGCTTCGAGCCGGCGGCAGCGGACCGGGAAAGCGGAGCGGCGAAGGAGAATCCTAAATCGGAATCGCCCCGCCGAAAGCCGATGCGGCCGGATCGGGAATCGACGCGCCGTTCACGCCGTCGAACCACGCCACGCCGCAACCCACCAGCGCCGCCTGGTCCTGAAGCTGCGCGACGCTCAACACCAGCGAATGGTTGTGAAGCTGGCTGCGCGTCGCCGGCAGGAAAAGCTGCGCGGAACGGGAAATCCCGCCGCCCAGCACCACCACATCCGCCCGAAAATCGGCGAGCAGTGTTCCGATCACCTTCCCCAGATGTTGCCCGAATTCGGCAAAGGATTCGCCCGCCGCCGGATCGCCAGGCGCGTCGGCAGCCAGCTCGACCGCATTGCGCGTCACACCGGTGCGGCCCAGATAACTGGCTGAGATCGCCCGGGCGGAGACAAAATCCTCCACGATTCCGCCCTCATAGGGGACGTTCCAGATCTCGCCGTCCCTGGGAACGCCCGGACCCTGGGTAACGACCCTCCCATCCACGGCAAAGGCAGATCCGATCCCCGTGCCCAGCGTAAGACACACCGCGCGGCCGAATCCGCGCGCGGCGCCGGCGCCGACTTCTCCCAGCAGATACGCGTCAGCGTCATTGAGAAACTGCACCTGGAAGGGCTCGCAGCCCAAACGCGGAGCCAGAGCCTGGCGCAGATCCACGCCATAGAGAAAGGGGAGCTTGTGGCGCATGAGGCTGGTGCCGGCCTGAAAATTGAACGGACCCGGCACGGCCAGCGTAGCCCCCATTTGGTCTTCGTAGCCGGCTGCGGCCGCTTTGCCCAGCCTGCCCAGCAGATCGACGAACGCGTCGCTGGTTTGCACCGAATCGTACTGCGCGCTGACCACGGTTCCCAGCCGGTAATCGCAGCCCAGGCAAACCGCCGCCGAAACGTGGCTGCCGCCAACATCGAAAGTCAGCACACGAGTCTTCCGCACGTCCGCCATAGTTACGCCGCTAACCTCAACTATGAGACCGTTCCCATCACAACTGAGATTGTTACCATTTGTATCACAGGTAACTGCGCCCGAGGGCTGAATGCGGGAGAAAAATTATTCAACCGCGTTCCAAAGCAGCCTCAAATCCGCTCAGGATTTTATTGCCGCAATTTCCCGGGTCCGTTCCCCGGCGGGCCATGCGCGGGTTTCGAATTGCAGAAATGGTAACGATCTCTCACCCGGCGGCGTTTTCCGCTTCGGGAATGCCGTCGGCTCTCGCGCTTCCTGAAAAAGGTGTGTCCGGATTCAATGCACGCAGCCCGGCGCGGCGCCACTGAACAGCCTCGGAAGGCTTGCGCCGGGCGTCAGGGTCAGCTGATGACCAACGGGGTCCGGTGCTTGCAGCCGCAGGAACGGCGCAGCACAATCTCCACAGGCAAAACGATGCGGTTGCCGGTGTGCGGGGTTTCCCCGCGGGTAATGCGGTCGAAGAGCAGGCTGGTGGCCACGCGGCCCATCTCCTGCGCCGGCTGCCGCACCACGGTGAGCGGAGGCGAGGTGAATTCCGCCAGATCGAAGTCGTCGAAGCCGGCAAACGCCAGATCGTTCGGAACCCGCACGCCCAGGTGCGCCATGGCCCCCAGCACGTAGCGCGTGGCCAGCGTATTCGAGGTAAGAACCGCGGTGGGCGCGTCTTTCCCGCTCAGCTTTTCCTTGAGAATCCGCAGCGTGGCTTCATCGGAAGTGCAATCGAAGGTCGCGTCCGGTTCCAGGCCCGCGTCCTGCATCGCGCGCCGGTAGCCGAGGAACCGGGTATTGATGGTGAACAGCGTCCGGCTCAGGCCCATGTAGGCGATGCGCTTGTGCCCGTGTTCCACGATCAGGTGCTCCACGATGCGCCGCGCCCCGGCCGTGTTCTGCACCAGCACCACGTCGATCGATGGATCCGGCACCGGGCGATCGAATGCCACCACCGGAGTCTTGCCGAATAAAGCCCGCGAGAGCCGCGTCTGGCGGAACTTGGAGGGAATCACCACCAGCCCGTCCACATGCCGTTCCAGCATGTGCTCCGCCTCGGCGTACTCGGTGTCCGGATCCTCGCCGGAGGTGGTGATGATCACCGAATACCCGTGTTCCTTGGCCACCGCGGTTACTGCGTGCGCGCAGTTGGCGAAGAACGGGTCGTAGAGGTAGGGAATGATCAGCCCGATGGAGTGGCTGCGCTGCCCGCGAAAGGCGCGCGCCAGCTCGTTGGGGCGGTACTTCAACTGGTCGATCGCCGTTTGCACCCGCTGAGTGGTCTCCGCGGAGACGCGCACCGTCCCGCTTAGCACGCGGGAGACGGTCATGGTGCCCACCCCGGCCAGGCGGGCAACATCGCTCATGGTAGGCTTGCGATGCGCAACCGGCATCCGGTCGCGCGGCTTCGCCTTGCCCGGATTTGGATTCCCAGGAACCTCGGACAATTCAATTTCTCCAGGAACAGCTAGCTTGCAACGCCCTGGCCGATGTCCCGAATGAAAAGACGACTCCGCCCCTGCGGCGCTTGGTTTCCCTGGATGCGGCTCGATCTTCCCGCCACTACAGGGGCGCCGTCTCCATGCAACCTGTACGGAGCCAAAGCAGGACTATAGCAGCAGCAACGGGTGGGAAGCAATCTATTCGCAAACGTGGTAACGTTCTACTCTCAGTCCAAACCGGCCTTCAAGGCTCCATCCGCGCCCTTTCGAAGCGGAGCGAAATCAGGACGCGGCAAGCAAGCGCGGCACGATGAGCGCCGGTCCCGATCCGGCTCAGAGCCCCATAGCCGTTGAGATTGCGGCCACGTCGCCAATCGCCTCACCCAGCGCGGCCGGCACCACCTGGCAAACTCTCGCCGAACCCGGCAGCGCCTCGCATTCCATGGCCCGCCTCGCCGGCCCCAGAAGGCTCTCGCCCAGCCGCATCGCGAGCCCGCCAATCACAATCCGCTCCGGATTGAGCACATCCACAAGAATCGCCAGCGCCTCGCCCAGGCGGCCGGCGGTGCTTTCGAGAATCCGATTGGCCAACGCGTCCCCCTGCCGAGCGGCCTCGGCCACGTCCTTTGCCGTCAGCGCCCCGCATTCGCCGAGCGTCGCGGCCAGCGCCGTGGCCTCGCCTCGCTGTCTCGCGGCCTCAACCTCCAGCGCCGCCGCCCGCGCCATGCCTCCGCCGCTCGCCCAACCCTCCACCGAGCCGGCCTTGCGATAGCCCACCGGCCCCTCCGCGCTGAGCCGCACGTGCCCGATCTCGCCGGCCTGGCCTGTAGCGCCGCGAACCAGCCGCCCATCGGCGATAATCCCCGCACCCAGGCCCGTTCCCATGGTGAGAAACACCATGTGCCGCGTGCCGCGCCCGGCCCCGAAGCGATGCTCCGCAACCGCACCGGCGTCGGCGTCGTTCTCCAGCCTGCACGCGAGCCCAAATTCTTCGCTGAGAATCGCCGTGATGGGAACGTCTACCCACGTAGCCAGGTTCGGCGGCGCCTGAATCACGCCCGCGCGCTGATTGAGCGGCCCGCCGCAGCTTACGCCGATCGCGCCCAGCTGCGCTCGATCGATGCCCGATGCGCGCAGGACTTCGGAGATGGATTGCTTGATGAGCGCGAGGGCGCGCTCCGGGCCCTGCTCCGGCAGCGTTGCAAACTCGCAGCGCGCAAGAATCTCCGGCGGTTGCTGAGCAATCACAACCGCCGTTTTGGTCCCGCCAATATCCACGCCAATCCAGGCTGTCTTTTCCATCTCACTCATCTTCTCAGCCGCTCTCTTCGCTGTCGAGCGTCGCCGTCCGCGTCCGAATGTTCTGTCAATTCCGGCGCCCCATCCTTTCCACGTATTTGTGGAAAAGGTGGGAAAGCAAGTCCCACGATCGGCCACTCTCACCGTCCCTGCGCAACCAGGGGAAAACACGGATTAGAATTCTCCTCAGGATGACGCAGCGCAAGATCGTCCACGTCGACATGGATGCGTTCTATGCGTCCGTGGAGCAGCGCGACGATCCGCAACTGCGCGGCAAGCCGGTGGTCGTTGCGTGGCGGGGCAACCGCTCCGTAGTCTGCGCCGCGTCCTACGAGGCGCGCCGTTTCGGCGTTCGCTCCGCCATGGCTGCCGTGAACGCCGAGCGCCTCTGCCCGCAGGCCATCTTCGTTCCCCCGGACTTTGTCCGCTATCGCGCGGTCTCCCGTCAGACGAGGGAAATCTTCAAGCGCCACACCGATCTGATTGAGCCGCTCTCTCTCGATGAAGCCTATCTCGACGTGACGGAAAACAAGACCGGCCTGACTACCGCGACGCGCGTGGCGCGCGCCATTCGCGCCGCGATTCGGGAGGAGCTGAGCCTCACCGCTTCAGCCGGCGTAGCGCCCAACAAGTTCCTGGCCAAAATCGCCTCCGACTGGCGCAAGCCCGACGGCCTGTTTGTCATCCAGCCCGAAGACATCGACATGTTTCTGCCGCCCTTCCCGGTGGGCCGCCTGCCCGGCGTAGGCAAGGTGACCGAAGCGCGGCTTGAAGAGCTCGGCGTGCGCACCGTGGGCCATCTGCGCACGCACACGCTCGAAGAACTCGAGGGCCGCTTCGGCCGTCACGGCCAGCGCCTCTACCAGCTGGCCCGCGGCATCGACCTCAGCCCCGTGGTTCCCGACCGGCCCGCCCAATCCATCTCCGCTGAAGATACCTTCGAGCGCGACGTTCCGCTCTCTGAAACCGGGCCGCTCATCTGCCGGCTTGCAGAAAAAACCTGGGCCGCGTCGCGCACGGAGGCGCGCATCCCGCGCACCGTGGTCCTCAAGCTCAAAACCAGCGAGTTCAAAATTCTCACCCGCAGCCTCACGCCCTCGTCGCCGCCCGCATCTCTCGACGAGCTCACACGCATCGCCCTTGCGCTGCGCGACCGTGTGAACCTGAGCCCGCGGCAACTCTTTCGCCTGGTCGGCGTAGGCCTGAGCAACTTCTACGAGCCTCCGGAAGCGTCTGCTGCGCCGCAGCCCGCGCTCTTCGATTGAGCGCCCGCTGCTATAGTCGATCCGTTGGGGATGCGCACAGAGGCGCCGCGATGGCTGAGAGCGAGAACCCGGAAAAACCTGAGCAGCTCCATCTGAGCGCAAGGTTTTCAAGCGCGCTCGACTACGCGCGGATTATTCACATCGAGCGCCGCAAGGGGACGGATGTTCCCGCCATGGCGCATCTGCTGGGTGTGGCCGCGCTGGTGATGGGCGAAGCGGGACGGGCAGATTTTCCGGTTACGGAAGACATGGTGATCGCCGCGCTGCTGCATGACGCCGTCGAAGATCACGGCGGAGAGACGAGGCTGCGGGATATCGAGCACAACTTCGGCTCGAACGTGGCGCGCATGGTCGAAGGGCTCTCCGACAGCCTTGTCGAAGACTCCAACCGGAAGGGACCATGGGAGGAGCGCAAGCAGGCCTACATCGAACGTCTCCGTACCGAGCGGGAAGACGTCCAGCTTATCTCCGCGGCCGACAAGCTCTACAACGCCAGGTCGGTCCTGGAAGAGTACCGCAAGATCGGCGCGGAGGTCTGGAAGCGATTCAAACGCGGCCGCGATGCGCAGATCTGGTACTTCGAGGCTCTGCTCGAAGTTTTCAAATCGACGCACGAAAGCAATCTTGTCGAAGAGCTGCGGCGCGTGGTTTCAGAGCTCAAGCAGATATCGGCGCACGAAACGCGCTAATCGGTCTCAACACGAGAATGGGTCTAATCGGTCTCAACACGAGAATGGGTGCCCCAGGTCCCGACTCTGGGACCTGGGAAAGCACAACCCTCAACCAGCCCTTTTCTCGCGGATCGCCAAACAAATCTTCTATCTCGGAATCTCCTGCGTCCCCACAACCGTAAACTCCCGCGACCGCACGCCCGGCGCCGCGTCCCCCTCCGGCTGCGAACCGCCTACAAAAACCTGGTAGCGGCCCGGAACCACCGCGCGCACGCCCTTCGAGTCCACTTCGGAAAGCTCACGCGGATGGAGCGCGAAGGTCACGTGCCTGGTTTGGCCCGCATCGAGATGCAGCCGCTCGAATCCCGCCAGGGCCAGCTTGGGCGAAACATCGGTCTGCGGCGGCTGGAGATAGAGCTCCGCAACTTCGTCGCCGGCCTGCGTGCCGGTGTTGGCAACGTCCGCTTCCACCGTCAGCGTGTCGCCCGCGCTCAGTTTTTCGGACGAGAGCCTTAAGTGCGAGTACGCAAAAGTGGTGTAGCTCAATCCGTCGCCGAACGCGAACAGCGGCTTGCCCTTGAAATAGCGATAGGTGCGGTTGGCCATGGAGTAATCGTCGAAGGGCGGCAACTGGTCGACACCGGTGTAGAAGGTAACCGGCAATCGTCCCGCGGGATTGTTTTTCCCGCTCAGCGTTTCCGCGATCGCCTGGCCGCCTGCCTGTCCTGGATACCACGCCTCCAGAATCGCCTTCGCATTCTGCTGTGCCCAGTTCACCGCCAGCGCGCTGCCGTTCAACAGCACCACCACCATGGGCTTGCCGGTTTTCGCTACCGTCTCGATCATCTGTTCCTGAACGTCCGGCAGCACCAGCGAGGTGCGGTCCCCGCCCGAGAAGCCGTCAATGTGCACGTTCATCTCTTCGCCTTCAAGGCGCGACGTCAGCCCCACAAAGGCAATCACAACATCGGCCTTTTTCGCCGCCGCCACGGCTTCGTCCTGCAGCAGCTCGTGGCGCGGGCTCCATTCAAAGGAAATGCCGCCGCCCGTAATCCTTCCTTTCTGCACGTACTCGATGCGCAGCGCATGCGGTTGCGTATCCGTGAACGGAATCGAGAAGTGTTCGAGCCCGCCAAAGTTCCTCCCGCTCGGCGGCAGCTTTTCCTGGCCCTGCGCTTGCGCCGCCGCCGGCTCCAGCGGCTTGCCGTCGAGGTAGATGGCGAACGCAAGCATGCCGCCGCACGGATAGCAGATGGGCAGCCGAATCTGAAAATCGTCGGTCTTCGCCACCGGCGCGGCAATCGTCCCCGTCCACCGCACCGCAAAGCTGTTGGCCGTGGTATCGGCCGAAAGACTCGGAACCGGATCAGCGAAGGCCCAGTCGAAATCGACCTCCTTGTCGACGCGCGTCATCTCCGGCGCGCCGTCGAAGCTCGGACTCCGAAAATATTCCCCGGTCAATCCATCCACATGGGGGTCCGCTGCCGTGCGCAGCAGGGTGCGCGGCACCGGCACAGCGCCGCCCATGGTGTACGGGGAACCCTGCGCATAGATCACGTGGCTCGCGCCGAATTCCGTGACGACTCCATCCACCGGCAACACCGGATGCAACGGCGTCCCGTTGTAGTTGCCTTCGAGCGCAATGCGCGAAGCCGCCAGCGGTCCAATCACCGCAAGGGTCTCGCCTGCGTCCGCCTTCAACGGCAAAAAATGCCCGTCGTTCTTGAGCAGCACCATTGACTCGCGCGCCGCACGCAGCGCCAGCACGGCGTTCTCCGGCGAGTTCACCACGCTGAACGGAATCGACGCATACGGAACCTTCTCCGGTGGATCGAACATGCCCAGCTTCATGCGCGCCGTGAACAGCCGCTTCACCGCAACGTCGAGCTCCGATTCCGGCATAAGATGGTTGCGCACCGCGTCGCCGAGCGCCAGGTACGAGGTCCCGCAGTCGGTATCCGTTCCCGCCTCGATGCCGTCCACCGAACCGGTCTGGTGATTGGTCGCGTAATGATGCCCGTTCTTCTGCGAGAAATCGTCAATCGCATCGCAGTCCGAGGTCACATAGCCCTTGAATCCCCAATCGCCGCGCAGAATCTGCTGGAGCAGCATCTTGTTCGCGCAGGCCGGCGCATGGTCAATCGAGTTATACGCGCACATGGTCGAGTCGGCCTTGCCCTCGGTGATGGTGGCTCGAAACGCGGGCAGATACGTATCCCACAAATCGTGTTCGCTTGGTTCGATATCCACTTCATGGCGGGTCGACTCCGGCCCGCTGTGTACGGCGTAGTGCTTGGGCGTGGCAATGGCGCGGAAGTAATTCGGATCGTCGCCCTGAATGCCCTTCACGAATGCCGTGCCCAGCGTGCCGGTCAGGAACGGGTCTTCGCCGTAGGTCTCCTGGCCGCGTCCCCAGCGCGGATCGCGAAAGATATTGATGTTCGGCGACCAGATGGTGAGGCCGAAGTAACGGTCGTGATTCCCATGCGCAATGGCATCGTTATACTTGGCGCGCGCCTCGGTCGACACCACCGCGCCGATGCCGTGAACCAGCGGCGCGTCCCACGTGGCCGCGTTGCCGATGGCCTGCGGAAACATGGTCGCAAAACCGGAGCGCGCGATCCCGTGCAGGCCTTCGTTCCACCAGTTGTATGCCGGAATGTCGAGCCGCGGAATCGCCGCGGCGCGGTCGATCACCTGCGATACCTTCTCATCGAGCGTCAGCCGCGATACCAGGTCGTCCACTCTTTGCGGAATGGGAAGCGCGGGGTTGCGAAACGGCATGGCCGCCGCGGCCTTGATCTCGTCCTCAGTGGGTTGCGGAGCCTGCGGTTCAACGAGGCCCTGCGCCCGGCTCAACAGCGGAAGTAAAGAAAAGAAAAAAATCGCGGCAACGCGCATGCTCATCGGTTCATCTCCAGACAGCCCATCTTAAGGGTTCCGCAACCAGGTAGACAAATCGATTTTGCAAAACCCGCGGAACTTCGCCCCACTCCGTCTCAACTCAGCACGAAAATGGGCGCAACATCCTTTTCGCTCAGTTTGCGGAAAGGGTGGGACAGCACAATACCCACCCCGTCTTTCATCAATTCCCGCACGAAGACGGGTGCCCCAGTTCCCGAATTTGGGACCTGGGACAGCACAACCCTCAACCACCCCTCTCAACCCAGCACGCGTTCTGTTAGAAGAAATCTAGAACTGCAACTTGGCCCCGAACTGAATCTGCCGCGAGGTCGTCGAGGTTGCCGTCACCACGCCGGCCGTGGGCGAAACTCCCGAGGTCGCCGAGGTGTACACCACCTCGTTGGGAGTGAGGAAGTTGGTGTGATTCAAAACGTTGAAGAACTCGGCACGGAACTCCAGTCCCAGCCGCTCCGTGATGCGCGAGTTCTTCACCGCCGAGAAATCGAGCTGGGAGAGTCCCGGCCCGGTGAGCGAGTCGCGCCTCACAGTGCCATAGGTCCCGGTGGCCGGCGCCAGAAACGCATTGGGATTGAAGAACTCGGCCGCCGTGTGCGGATACAGGTTGCCGCTGAACGCCGCATTCCAGTTGGGCCGCACCGGGTTGCGCGTGTCGCCGTTCCCGGTGGGGTTGTAGCCCAGTTGGGGCGTGAACGGAAAGCCCGTCTGCAGGCCGAGAATCGCACTCGCCGTCCAGCCTGAAGCCGCAAAACTCACCGGCGCTGAAGCGTGATTGAAAAACCGCCGCTTCGCTCCAAACGGCAGCTCCCAGCTTCCATTCACCGACGCAGCCTGGCGCACGTCGGTCGCCGCCGGCCCCCAGTCGAGCCTGGGATCGAGCGGAAACTCGACAAACGCCGGCGTATTGCCGCTCACGCTGGTGTTCCACGCCGACCCATCGTCAAGATTTTTCGCGTAGCTGTAGTTGCCGCGGAGCTGAAATCCGTTGGCGAAGGTGCGCCGCAGGTCCACTTCGAGAGCGTTGTAAAGCCCCACGCCCTGCGACACCCAGGAGGTCGAGTTGGCCAGCGCCGGGTTCGCATCCGCCTCGCCGCTGGTGTAATACGGCGCGCCCGCCGCGGTGTAGAGCGGCACCGGCTCGTTCATGTCTTCGGACAGAATCTGGTGGTAGCCGTGCGATCCCACATAGCCCGCGGTGAGCGTGGTGTGCGGCGCAAGCTCCTGCTCGATGCGCAGGCTCCAGGTGAGCACCGCCGGCGTGGCGATATCGGGCTGCACATTGCTGGGCGAAACCTTGGTCCCCGCGGGGGGCGCGGTTCCCGGCGTAATGCTCAGGTTTGCGAGCGCGATCGACTTGATCGACTCCGCCGTATTGAACGGCGCCGTCTGGTCGAGGCGATAGTCGAGCGTGTCGAGGAGGCCGTGATACAAGCCGAAGCCTCCGCGCACCGCCGTCTTCCCGTTGCCCCACACGTCCCAGGCAAAGCCCACGCGCGGCGCGGGCAGGAATTTGGCTCGGTTCACGGCCAGCGCCGAGCCGCCCACCACGGGCTGGGTCTGCAAAACGCCATCCACAATGGCGTAGTTCGACGCCCGCCCCTGGGCCTCGTTCCATCCGTTGGTCGACTCGGACCGGAAACCCGCGCGCACTTCGAGCCGCGGCGTCACTTTGATCACGTCCTCAACAAACCCTGCCCCTTCGAGCGACCGCCATCCCAGCTCGGTGGGCGACGGGACCACCGTGAAGGTGGCCACCGTGCCCTGCAAAAATGTCTGCAAGGTGCTGAACGAGGCCTGCCCGAACTGGTCCTGCGCCAGCAGATCGTTCGACTGCACCCGCTCGATCCACGCGCCCGCCTCGATCTGCTGCCGTCCGCGCGACCAATAGACGTGGTCGTCCTCCGTGAACAGGTTGCGCGACGTCTTGTTGTTGCTGCCCACGTTGGTGCCTGCCTGCGTAATCTGCGAGGCCCCGTTCGAAGCCGTGCTGCCGCTGATCACGATGGCGCCGATCGGCTCGCCTGTCACCCAGCCGGTTTCGCTCACCGGCGTGTACCCGGTAAAGAAGTAGCTCGCGCGCGAGTAGCCGAACCGCGCCGTGTTCAACAGCGACGGCGAAAATACATGCTGCTCCTGCACGCTCGAAACCTGCTCGCGCAGGCTCTCGTTCACCAGGCTCAGCGGATTCGCCGACGGCGTGTTCGCCGCCGAATCGTCCACCGTGTACACCGCGAACAGCAGGTCCTTGCCGCCCAGGTTGTCGTCGAAGCGCGTGGTCCCGAAGTCCTCGTGAATATGTTGCGGCGGATGGCTGAACGCCTCCGCGATTCCGCTTGGGTTTCCATTGGTGAGCAATTCGGGCCCGTTCTGCACTGGCCAAAGGTTCAAGAGAGGCGCGGTGGCCGCGTTCACGCCCACATAGGTCTCCGCGCCCGATGCGTTGGGCAGATATCCCTGCCGCGCCTGGTTGTCCGGAACCAGTGTGACCGCGCTTAGTCCCCAGCTCTGACGGAAGCCTTCGTAGTTGCCGAACAAAAACAGCTTGTCCTTTTTGATCGGCCCGCCCAGCGAACCGCCAAACTGGTTGCGCTGGAACTCCGGGATCGTGGACTGGTCGAAGTAATTCCGCGCATCGAGCGCGCTGTTGCGCAGAAACTCAAATGCCGTCCCGCGCAGCTGGTTGCTTCCCGAGGTGGTCACGATGCTTACCTGCGCGCCGTCGCGCTTGCCGTAGCTCGCGCCGTAGGTGTCGGTCACCACGTTGAATTCGCGCACCGCATCCACGCCCAGTAACTCGCCGCTGGTTCCGCCCGGCGTCACGTTGATCAGCGATGCCCCGGTGTACTCGATTCCGTTCAGCAGAAACAGATTGTCCTGCGGCCGGCGTCCGCTCACGCTGAACATGTTGCCCACCGACGAGTTCGAGCTCCCGATTCCGCCCGAGCGCTCGCCGGTGTAATTCACCGTGGCCGGATTCAGCGTCAGCAGTTCGTCGTAGCTGCGCCCGTTCAGCGGCAGCTCCTTCACGGCGCGCTCGTCGATCAGCCCTGAAGTCTGCTGCGAGGTGGTGTTCACGCCTGTCACTTCGGCCTGCACCACTACGTCCGTTTGCACCGCATCCACGCCCAGTTGGAAATCGACAACCAGGCTCTGCGCAACCACCAGCGTAATGCCCGTCCGCTCCTGCGCCGCAAAACCATCGTGCGCGGCCCTCACCGTGTAGTCGCCCACCGGCACGCTGGGCGCCGCGTAGCGCCCGTCCGCGCCTGTTGTCAGCGTGCGCCTGGCCCCGGTCTCCAGTTGCTTCACCGTCACCGTCGCCCCGCTCAGCGCCGCTCCGGTTGCATCGCGCACCGTCCCGCTCAGCGTCGCGCCCACTATCTGCGCCCGCGCCGCCGCGCCGGCGGCGAGCAGAACAAACAGCAATAGAATAAGAATCCGTTCGAATCTTCCTGTCTGTGTCACTTGGGTCTCCTAAAAAATTTCGTTTGACCGCCGGCTATGCGGCTGGCAAATGATGATGTGCTTTCCGAGCGCCAAAGACAGCGCTCCTCAAGCGAATCAGATTTGGAATTGGAAAAATGCGGGAATCAGCGGCAACAACAACAACCCGCCCGCCGGGAGGCAGGCATCACGCGCCGCGAATCATTGAGTACGTTCATCGATCCATCGATCAACATCAGGGTCCGGTTCCGGCCGGAGTCTCCACGCCGAATCCTTTCACGCATTCCGTGAAAGCGGCGACGCGCAACCGTCTTCGCAAAAAACCCCAAAGACACGAAAGCCGCGCCAGCAAATCTACTGCAACGCGGCCTGATGGGGAATCTTTTGCGTCCGAAAAGCACTCACCCGCAAGGCCGGCACAGCGTGCAACAACACGCCACAGCCATCTGCTTTGCGAGACCCATGCTCATTGAGACGACTATATAGGGATTTCAAAACGCGGTCAAGAATCTCCCCGTCGCACGATTCCAGGCCCATCCCCGCAGATCGGTTCCCATCGTTCTCGAAAACCATCCGGAGACTCATGGGAAACAAGCCGACGATTTCGTGTAACTCCTGTCCGAACGCAGCAGGCGCTTCACGAAATTCCCAGCAGCCCGAACACCTTGTTGATGGCGCCAAGAATGTCGCCGGCCATGGCGAAATGCGACGCAGTCGCAGCAATCTGACCTTGCAGCGTTGTCAAGTCGTTGTTGGTATCGCTGATTTGCCCCGCCAATGCCTGGAAGAGAGCGGTGTCCTGGTTGAGCTGGTACATGGTGTTTTTGGTCAGAATATCGTCCACGTTATCCTTCGCGGGCTCCAGCGCTTCCCGCACCGTGGCATCCGCGGTGGCCTGGTATTGGGCCTCAAGCGTGTCGTAGAGATTCTGATAGGCCGTTGTCAAATCGGCGGAAAGCGGAATCGTGGGCGAGGCGGGCAGGTTACCTGGCGTCGTGCTCAAGCGTGTTCCTCCTCAAAATTACTGGGACGGCGTGGCCGAGAGAGACGTATAGAGCTTGCCCAGGCTATCGCCGGCAGGCGCCAGATCCCCCAGCTTCTGCGTGAATGACTCCGGATTGTCGCCGGCCGCGGCCTTCGCCAGCGCGTCGTGCGTCAAGGCCAGGCGAGCGATGGCCCCCTTCAGCTCGGTCAGCTTTTCTTGGGCTTCGCGCTGCTGGCGGGCAAACCCGGGCAGCTTCATGATCTCCGCGCGGCGCGCGACCGGGTCCAGCTGGTTTCCGCGGATGAAGTCGGTCTCCCGGTCGATTATGTCGTTGTAGTCGCGCTGCTCCTGCTTCTGCAGCAGGTCGATCTCCTTTTCGAGCATCTCGCACAGCGCCTGCACATGCTGGTCCATTGTCTCCACCTTCTGCGGCAATTCCTTGTCGATGGTTCTTTCCACCAGGAATTGCCCCAGCGCGTCAATCCCCAGGCTGATGGCGACCTGCGTCCCGGAGCTCACCACAGCGGCCGGCGTCGAGGACGTCGATGTTGTCGTGGTGGAGGTGCTGCCGGTCGTTGTAGTCGTGGTCGTCTGGGTGGTCGTGCCCGGCGCGGGCGTGATTCCCACTGCGCTTTCAACCGTGGGCGCAAGCGCGTTGGTGAGCGAGCTCAGATTCGCGCCGAGCGACATCGACGCCGCATCCAGCGCCGGCGAATCCGTGCCGCCGGTGATGGCCACCAGCTGCTTGACATAAAGCTGAAACGCTTCAAGCAATGCCAGGCGCGCCTGGATGGCCTGGTCCGTCAGCAGCACCTCGGTGTCGGCGGGGTTATAAGCCGGAGTGGTCTGGTCGAACTGTTTTTCGGCGTCGTAGTCCGTGCGCAGCTCGTGGATTGTCTCCGCATCGCGGTAGGCCTCGGTGGCCTGGTCCACCACCGGCGCCGTAGCGGTGGAAAGCGCGGTGGCGTGCTTGGCCAGTTGCGTGGTGGCGCATCCGGCCGCGGCCAGGCTCAGGCACAGCACCAGCAGAGCCGCGCCGGCGCGCACACACAAGCCGGCAGCCCCGGCGGCGGTGTGACCCTGTTTGCTGAACATGTTTGAATGGAAAACCCCCATTCCTGCTTTGTCAAGCCCGAATTCCGGCTGCCTCAGGAGTTTTCCTGCCCGTTCGCGTCGCGGTGTGGTACAACGTGTGTAACTTACGGCAATTCCAGGATCGGTGCGCCCATCCGACATCGTGCCAGGTTGCCGCTCGCTCCACCCCAACAACGAAGACCCGTCGTTGGGGCCCCGGCCCTGATGGTCGCGTCAACTCGAACGCAATGGCCCAGCGTGTGGCTATCCTGGAATTGCTATAAGCGGAGAACCTGTATGTCGAAGCGTATTGTTTTTTGCGCAGACGGAACCTGGGACGCGCCCGCATCCGCCACCAACGTTTACCTCATCTACAAGGCCCTCACCCTTTCCGCCGACCAGGTGACCTATTACGATGACGGAATCGGCGCCGACGCCACCGGACTCAACCGCGTTCTGCAGGGAGCGTTCGGCCAGGGGCTCTTTCAGAAGATCCAGGACGGCTATACCCAGATTGCTCACGTCTACGAAGCGGGCGACCAGATTTTCCTCTTCGGCTTCAGCCGTGGAGCTTACACCGCGCGCAGCCTGGCCGGCATGATCGCCAACTGCGGCCTGCCCACGGGGAGTTTCACCGACGATTGCGTGGCCCAGGCCTTCGCGGCTTACCGCGACCCTGTAAACCGCGCCTCGATCCTTGCCGGGTTGGGCGCCTGCGGCCTCTCCAACGCGCCCATCCAGATGATCGCCGTGTGGGACACGGTCGGCGCACTGGGAATTCCGGCTATCTTCGGCGGCATCGA
Source organism: uncultured Acidobacteriaceae bacterium (assembly GCA_963770555.1). Taxonomy (GTDB): domain Bacteria; phylum Acidobacteriota; class Terriglobia; order Terriglobales; family Acidobacteriaceae; genus Telmatobacter. The sequence continues at coordinate 463,501 of CAVYQC010000003.1, read as the reverse complement.
CGAAGCCCAATACGGGTTTCTCGACACCGGCCTGCACCCCGACGTGAAAAACGCCGTCCAGTGCCTGGCCGTCGACGAACAGCGGGCCCAGTTCCCGGCCACGCTCTGGACCTCGGCGCCCGCGCGCGGTCAGACCATCCAGCAGGTGTGGTTCTCCGGCTGCCACGGCGACGTGGGCGGCGGCACGCCGCAGGCCAGTGCGGTGGATGGAGGAGTCCGCCTCTGCGACATCACCATGGGGTGGATGATCGCCCAGGCTCAGGCCCAGGGCCTCACCTTCAATCCAACTTCCATCGCCGGCTACGCAACCTTTCCCGTCAGGAACGCCCTCAACGCCATCAACGAATCCTGGACTGCGGTGTACGGCCCGCCGCATCTGCGCCCCATCCCCGCCGGTTCAACCGTCGCCAACAGCGTCGCCGTGCGCATTCAGTACGCCCTGACCTACCAGCCCGGAAACCTCACCATCACCGGCGGCGCGCTCGATGGCAGCTACCCACAGGCGAACATCGTCGACGAGTCCGCGATCTAACCTGGCCGCTGCCGCGGGGCCGCGTTCATGCATGCGAATTCAGCAATGCAGGTTGGGTGCCTGAGGTGCCCGGGTTCCCCACGGACAGGTCTTCGTCCGTGGGGTGGAGATCCCGAATCTGGGACCTGGGAAAGCACGAACCCAAATCCAAATCAATCAACGCAGCCCCTCAAAACGGCATCTTCCTCAAAACGGCATCTTTGTCGACCAGCTCCACAGCTTGGGCGGCTTGGCCGCCTTTGGCCATTTCAGCGGCCTTACCTGCGATGACAGGCTCAGCGGACGTAGCTGGTGAACCTCCACCACCGGCTTCACCACCCCTGTATTGGTAGCCTTGGCCGTAAACAGGCAAACCGCTCCCATCGCATCGCGCATGTGCCCGTCCGCCCACCAGCCAATGGGAGAGCCGCTCCAGTCGTACACGCTGTCTCCATCCACAAAAGCCACCGCCTCGCCGCCCAGCCCATAGATGTTCCCGCTGGCATGGAACCATGCGTAGACCGCGCCCCGCTCGTTGTACAGCGCCTCCATGCGTCTCCCTCCGTGGCTGCAGCCGCGTCCATCCGTCCCATCGTCAATCCGTCCCATCAAGGGTACACAGGAATGCAGTCAAAGAAAATCCCGCTCTTCCATGAGCTGCGCGTGCCGGCGCTCACGCATGGATTTGTCGTTCTGAGCGAGCGCAGCGCAGCACAGCACATAGACTTGTCATCCTGTGCGCCCGGAGCGAAGCGAAGGGAGTCGAAGGACCTGCGTTTCAGGAACGCCAGCGACCACAACAGGCCGGGGCGCCCCATCCTTTCCACGTTCTCAGTGGAAAGGGTGGGAAAGCGCGAACCCCACCAGCCCAAGCCACTATCGACCAAGCATGAAGCGTCCATTTCGTCCGTCGCCACCGGCACAACTGCTCATCGTCTCAGTCTCCGTAGATGCGTCCCTCAGAAGCTATCCGGGTTCGTGTCGCTTTTGTGGCCAAAATCCGGTCTCGATGAGCGCATTGGCCTGTTATCGCGAATCGAGACCGCAAAATTGCAGTCAATGACCCTGGTGTTTGGCACGAAGGTTTCCAGCTTCAAGTTCGTTAGCCTATCATTGCCTCGAGCTAAGATTATGGCTACGCCAGTTCCAACGGTTTCAAATACCGAAGGTACCCAACCTGATTCTTCCGGCGGGCCTTATATTGTCGCACGGCAGCCGATCCTAGATGCACGCGGCCGCGTTCATGCTTTTGAGTTGCTTTTTCGGGGTGGAACAGAGCTGAACGGAAACGGAGAGCCGGTCCCGCGCGCCATGGCGGAAACCGCGGCGTTTTTTGCTCTGCAAAAGCCCAGCGAGATGAAGAAGTTGACTGGTAAAATGACGGCCTTTGTGAGCTGTCCCGTGGAGACGCTGAGCGATCAACTTGCGCAGACGTTGCCCTCGAACATCACGGTTCTGGAGATTCCAGCGGGCCTGGAGATCTCGCCCGAATTGATTGCCGTGTGCCAGGGGTTGAAGGCCGAGGGTTTCAGATTCGCGTTGAATAATCTCGAAGATTCGCCGCAATACAAGCCACTGGTTGATCTGGCGGACTACGTTAAGGTGAACTTTTGTCGGACCCAGCCGGAGGAGCGGCGGAAGCTGATTGAACAGTTGCAAGGAAAGACGATCGCAACGCTGGCCAGGAATGTTGACACCCAGATGGACCACCGGAAGGCGCGCGACGAGGGATTCAATCTATTTCAGGGCTACTACTTCTGCGAGCCGGTGCCGATGAGGAACCGCAGGCCGCCCGTGAACCAGCTCTTGCGGATCGATATTCTGAAGGCACTGCAACAGAATCCGCTCGATCTGCGCAAAGTAAGCGAGTTCGTAAGGCGCGACGGTCCAATCACCTACCAACTGCTGCGGCTGGTAAATTCGCCCCTTTGGGCAATGCACCAGGCGGTGGACTCGATCGAAGCAGCGCTGCTGGCGGTCGGCGACGATGCCTTTCGGCGCATCGCCACGATGGCAATTGCAAGTGAGTTCAATGGCACTCAACCGCCCGAACTCTTGTGTATGGCGATGGTACGGGCTCGATTCTGCGAAGTGGCCGGACTCAAACTTAACCTCGATCCATTCAGTCAATACCTGCTTGGACTGCTGAGCCTGCTGCCCGCTATGCAGGGCCAGCAGATGGAGGATATTGCTCCAACATTGCCGCTCGGCGATCCAATTCGCGAGGCGCTTCTGGGAGCCAAGAACCAGGAGCGTGTGCTACTGGGATGGCTTGAGAACTGCGAGCGCGGTGACTGGGCCGGATGTGATGCGGCGGCCCAGGCTGACGGCTTGAACCAGCAGGAACTGGCAAAGAATTACGTAGATGCGGTGGCGTGGGCAGAGGTGGCGCTGCATTCAACAGTCTAGAGCCTGTTGCACTCCTTCGTCAGAGGTCCTGGCTAGATGGAGATGCTCACCGGCCAGGTCTTCCAAATATCGGCGCAATAATCCCGGATCGAGCGATCCGACGAGAACTTGCCGATTCGCGCTACGTTCAAAATGGACATGCGGGTCCACGCTTCCTGGTCTGTGTAGGCCCGGCTCACCCTGTCCTGGCAATCGATGTAGGACTGATAATCGGCGAGAAGCATGTATTCGTCGTTCGTTAAAAGCGAGCTGACAAGAGACTCAAACAGGGCTCTGTCGCCGCGGGAAAATTCTCCGCTTGACAATGAATCCAGTACTTCACGCAACTCGGCGTTCGACTCGTAGAAGTCGCGCGGATTGTAGCCGTCCCGTTTCCGCTGCGCCACTTCTGGAGTGGTGAGTCCAAACAGGAAGAAGTTATCCGCTCCGACTTCCTCTCGGATCTCGATGTTCGCGCCGTCCAGCGTGCCAATCGTGATCGCGCCATTCATCGCGAACTTCATGTTTCCAGTTCCAGAGGCTTCCTTGCCTGCCAGAGAAATCTGTTCGGAGATATCGGCTGCGGGGTACACCCTCTGGCCCAGCTTTACGCTATAGTCCGGCAGGAAAACGACCTTCAGCCTTCCCTTTACAACCGGATCAGAGTTGATCGCTTCGCCAACGGAGTGGATCAGCTTGATGATCAGTTTCGCCATGCGATATCCAGGTGCAGCTTTTCCGCCAAAGAGAAAGGTCCGCGGCACCTGCACCGTACTCGGGTCGCGCTGGATTCGCTTCAACAGGGTCAGGATGTGGAGAACCTGTAGATGTTGGCGCTTGTACTCATGCATCCGTTTGACCAGCACATCAAAGATCGAGTCTGGGTCGGTTGCGATCCCCAACTGGTCATAGATGTATGCGGAAAGCTGAACTTTGTTGTCCCGCTTGATCGCTCTCCATTCCTGGCAGAACTCCGCTTCTGCAATCATGGGCTCGAGCCTGCGCAACCTCTCAACGTCGCGGATCCACGCCGAGCCAAGCCGCGCTGTGAGCAGTTCCGCCAGGCGGGGGTTGCTCAACACCATCCAGCGGCGCGGCGTCACACCGTTGGTTTTATTGGAGAACTTCTCCGGAGTCAGCACATAAAAATCGTTGAGCACGCTACTCTTCAGAAGTTCAGTGTGCAGCGCCGCCACTCCATTGATCGCGTGACTTCCGACTGTGGCCAGATGCGCCATGCGTACAAATTTCTCGCCATTGCCCCCGTTCTCGTTGATCAGTGAGAGCCTCTGCACACGCCCCTCGTCGCCGGGAAACTTCTCGCGAACATTGGCCAGGTGCCGGGAGTTGATTTGTTCGACGATCTCCATGTGACGCGGCAGCAGTGAGCTGAATAAGCTGCGCGGCCACTGCTCAAGGGCCTCGGGCAAAAGCGTGTGATTCGTATAAGACATGGTGTGTTGGGTAACATGCCACGCTGCCTCCCAGCCCATGGAATGCACATCCACCAGCAGTCGCATCATCTCCGCCACCGCGATCGCCGGATGAGTGTCGTTCATCTGGATGGCGAAGGTGCGATGCAGCTCTGCCAAGGGCCGGTTTTGCGAAATTTGGATGGCCAGAATGTGCTGCAGGCTGCATGAAACGAAGAAGTATTGCTGCTCCAGCCGCAATTCCTTCCCCTGAATACCCTCGTCGTTCGGATAAAGAATCTTTGAGATGTTCTCCGAGGCCACCTTGTCCGAGACCGCGCCTAAGAAATCCCCTTGATTGAAAGTCCCAAAGTTGAAGCTTTCAACGGCCTGCGCGGCCCACAAACGCATTGTGTTTACGGTATTGGTCCGATAGCCCAGTATCGGCGTATCGAACGGCACCCCGCGCACAACCTTTTTGGGAATCCACGTCACCCGCAGCCGGCCTTCGGCATCGGCCTGGGCTTCAGTGCGCCCGCCCAGCTTTACTTCAAACCCGTCCTCGGGGCGTTCCAATGCCCAGGGATTGCCAAGCCGCAACCATTTGTCGGTGGACTCCACCTGCCATCCGTCGCGAATCTGCTGGTCGAATATCCCATATTCGTACCGAATGCCATAGCCGATGGCAGGAATATCCAGCGTGGCCAGAGAATCCATGAAGCAGGACGCAAGCCGACCCAACCCGCCATTGCCCAATCCTGGCTCTTCTTCCTGTTCGATCAAAACGTTCAGGTCAATACCCAGTTGCCGCATGGCCTGTTCGGTCTGGTCATAGATTCCGAGGTTAATCAGGTTGTTGGCCAGGTGGGGTCCGGTCAGAAACTCCGCCGATAGGTAACAGACCACGCGCACATCCTGCGCCCGATAGTTCTTTAACGTCGACATCCACCGTTCAACGATGCGGTCGCGTACCGTGTGTGCCAGGGCCATATAAAGGTCGTTGACTGTTGCTCGTTCAAGCGATCTGCCTTGTACAAAGAACAGGTTATCCAGAAATGACTGAGCAAGCGCCTCGGTATCAAGCGACGTTCTTTGCCCCTTTTGCGATTCCGACTGCGGGGATGTTCTACCAGCACCTTCTGACATCGCTACCCTCGATCTGCCGAGCCTGCAGGTTGATTTACCGGAGCGATGTTCTCGCAATCGTCCGGTCCCCTCAAGAATACGCCCGGAACTGGCGGCCAGGAGATGGAGTCGTGTCTTTCCAATTTGCAAATTCCCCGGTCTTCTTAGGCCACGCTAGAAGATACACCGTGATGACCGCCGCCAAACTGATCGCAGCCTCGACCCTTGGCGCAGAATCCTAGAGCCTGTTGCCAAATCGCCTGGGTGTGTTTCCAGGTCGATGGAGGGCTGGAATCACGGTTTGGGCTGTCAGCGCCAACCGAGGATCATGCCCAGGCAGATCGGCGGAGACTGGCCGACATTTTGGGGACCCATCTGTTCCTGTGGCGAGTGCCTCGGCGACGATGCGCTCGTTGAGCCCTGTTTGTGGTGGGTCTCTGGAATCTCCTCAGCGCAGTGTTGTGACCCAGGTCACCGCGAGAACCCTGCAAAAGGAGAGGCAATGGAGAGACTGAAAGCCTTGCCGCGCGGAATGAGTTTCTGTGCCCCATCCGGTGGACAGGAGGAGCCGCATGAACTATCCCATTTGGGACGTCGCCTTTGGCGCCGGAATGCTGATCGCCGTTGTGGCGATCCTGCACGTCTTTGTCTCGCACTTCGCGGTGGGCGGCGGGCTGTTCCTGGTGGTTACGGAACGCCGCGCGCGGCGAAAGAACGACCTGGAGCTGCTCGCCTGGCTCAAGCGGCACACCCGGTTCTTTGTGCTGGCGACGGTGGTCTTCGGCGCGATCAGCGGCGTGGGAATCTGGTTCACCATCGGGCTGATCAGCCCTACGGCGACCAGCAACCTGATCCATATCTACGTGTGGGGATGGGCGATCGAATGGGTTTTCTTCTTCATCGAGATCACCGCCGCGCTGCTCTATCTCTACGGATGGGACAAACTCGAGCCGGGGCTGCACGAGTGGTATGGCTGGATCTATTTCATTGCCGCCTACCTTAGCCTGGTGATCATCAACGGGATCATCACTTTCATGCTCACCTCGGGAAGCTGGGTGAAGAATCACGAGTTCTGGAGAGGCTTCTTCAACCCGACCTATTTTCCGTCGCTCGCCTTCCGCACGGCGATTGCGTTCGCTCTGGCGGGCATCTACGCGCTGATTACCGCGAGTGTTCAAAAAGACGCGGCGCTAAAGGCGCGGATCGTGCGCTGGAGTGCATGGTGGATCGTGCCCTCGCTGGCGGTTCTCCCCGGCCTGGGATGGTGGTACATCCACCGGATTCCCGCCGACGTGTGGATCGATGCGCGCGGGCTGGTGCCCACGGCTACGCGCTTCGCGGGGCTCGCCTGGATCCTGTTGGCGGTCACGTTCGTGCTGGGGCTGCTCTCGCTGGTGCGGCCCGCGAAGATGCACCTGGCCTTCAGCCTGCTGGTAGCCCTGGTGGCGTTCGCAGCGATGGGCTCGTTCGAGTTTGTGCGCGAATCGGTTCGCCTTCCGTATGTGATTTCGAATTATCTCTACGCAAACTCGCTCTATTCGGCGACGATCCCGGGTGACCGCGGCTTCAGCGTGGACGAGGTCGCCGCGGCCGGTGTTCTACCCACGGCGAAATGGATCGATCGGCGCATTCTGACGCCAGGCAACCAGGTGGCCGTAGGACACGAAATCTTCCGCGTGGAGTGCGAGAGCTGCCATACGCAAAGCGCATACCGGGGATTGAAGCAGCTCATTGCGCAGCGCCAATGGGACCAGAGCAAGATCAAGGCCATGCTCGGCGGGCTTATGTTCATGCATAACGGGGCCATGCCGGCGTTTGCCGGAACCGATCAGGAGCAAGGCGCGCTGGCGGCGTATCTGAATTCGATCGAGCCGATCTCCGCGGCGGCCGCCACGGACGGCAAGACCATTTACGACCAGAACTGCGTGATGTGCCACCAGGTGAGCGCCAATGACCCGCTGTTCAAGAACCTGGTCAAAGATCCGAAGGCCGCCAGCGACTCCCTGGAGGATCTGACCAGCCTCTTTCCGCTGATGCCCGACCTGAAGCTAACCGATGAGCAGCGCGCCGCGCTGGTCGCCTGGATCAATATGCAACGCGGAGCGCAGGGCTTCGGAAGCGCCGCGCAAGGAGGAAACTGAGATGATCGAGCCGAACCTGATTCCGAGCGTTGACCCGAACCCGCTGCCCGCGCCTTACTGGGTTTTCGAGCTGCTTCTGATTGTTACGTTCTTCCTCCACATTCTGGCCATGAACTTTATGCTCGGCGGCAGCGTGGCAGCGCTGACGGCGAAGTGGCGCGCAAAGAGCCGCGACACCGGCAATCGCATGTTCCAGGATGTGGCGAAGAAGATGCCTGTGCTTCTTCCGGCGACGATCACCCTCGGCATCGCGCCGCTTTTGTTTGTGCAGGTCCTCTACGGACAGTTCTTTTACACCTCGTCGATCCTGATGGCCTGGCCGTGGTTCCTGGTGCTGGTGCTGCTCACCATCGCCTACTACGGCTTCTATTACGTTTCGTTTCAGAACGGGCGCAATCCGGGAAGGGCCAGCGGGGTGATGCTCGTCAGCGTAGTTCTGGTCTTCCTGATCGGCTTCCTGTTCACCAACAACATCACTCTGAGCCAGGCGCCGACGCGCTGGGGCGCGAAGTACTTTGCGAGCCCAGGCGGGTGGCACCTGAATCTGTCTGAGCCTTCGCTGATCCCCCGATCCCTGCATTTCTTTGTCGCCGCCGTCGCCGTGGGAGGGCTGTTGCTGGTCTTTTTGGCGCTGGCCAACTGGAAGCGCGATCGTGAGTACGCGGGCCAGCTTCTCGAGTTCGGCGGCAAGACTTTCATGTACGCCACCATGGCGCAGTTCGTTGTGGGCATCGTTTTTCTGGTCAGCCTGCCGCGGGAAATGCGCATGCTGTACCTGGGCGACAATCCGCTGGCCACGACGCTTCTTCTCATCGGGTTTACCGGCGGCATTGGCGCGATCTTTCTCATGTCGGACGCCCTGCAAAAGCAGAATATCCGCGTGGCCGCGTTTTATGTGCCGGCCATCCTGGCCGTGGTGATCCTTAGCATGTCGATCATGCGCTTCATTCTGCGCGACGCTTACCTGAAGCCATATTTCCATTCGGTCCAATTCGCGGTCAAGACGCAGTGGTCTGTGTTCCCGCTATTCCTGGGGCTCTTTGTTGCCGGAGTGATCCTCTGGTTCGTGATGCTGAAACGCTATGGACTGCTGGGCGGCAGAGCGAGTGGGGGCCGGACTTCGGCCACGGGCTCATGAATGGCGTGTCCAGTCCGAGTCTGACGTTCGCGTCCCGGCGCTGGTGACCTGTTTGCGATACAGCCTAATCCCAGGTTTGTCAAAACCGGGGAGACTCAGGGCACCGTTCGATTTTGCAAAAAAGATCCCCGATCCCGCCAGCGATTGTTCTGGATTCGCGCCAAATCGCCGAGTCACTCATTGATGCTAGATCGGTCCCGCAAGGTCGGCATGTAGCACATATCGGATTCCGCACAAATCGACCGTGTTCTACGGCCTTCTCAGGCCGGCAGCTCCGTTCGCAGGAGACTCGATTCCGTCGAGAGCACCGCGCCGCGATGCGCCGGCTCTACACTAACCCTGATGCGTCTTTTTCTTGGAATCGCCTTAGCCGGCCCGGTGCTTGCCGAGCTCGCACGGCTCACGGCTCGGCTTCGTTCAGCTGCGGGAAATCTGCGCTGGTCGGCGCCGGAGTCCTGGCACATCACTTTGCAGTTTCTCGGCAACGTGGCCGCCGGCGAATATGACTGCCTCGTCGCCCGCCTGGCGGAGCTCCGTTCTCCGCCCGTGCCCATCCAGATGGCCGAGCTGGGCATCTTTGACCGCGCCGGCATCTTCTACGCCGAAGTCGATCTCACGCCGCAGCTCGTCGCTTTGCAGCAGCGCATACTAGACGCCACCGCAGCCTGCGGATTCAAGCCCGACGCCCGTCCCTTTCATCCCCACATCACGCTCGCGCGCTCGAACGGTCCCAATCGCGTCCGCGACCTGCGCGGCCTCCAGTCCAGCACCCGCTCCCGCCCCGTCTTCCCCCGCTTTGAAGCCGCGGAGTTCCTGCTCTACGAGAGTCATCTCTCCTCGTCCGGCTCAACCTACGAGATCCGTCGCAGCTTCCCGCTCAAGCCCGCAAACTAACTCCCATTCGAATCCCTCAGTCCCTTAGTCCCCAGTCCCTTAGTCCCTGGTCCCTTAGTCCCTCGCTCTGGCCTCCCAACCCGCATTCCGGGTATACTGAAACTTCGGCAAGCCGGAAGCCGGCGTGTGTGGAGCGCGTCCGGATTTCCGCTGCGGCGCCAGAAAAGCTTTGAGAAATCCGGAGTTCAAGTCATGGCACAAACATGCGACATCTGCGGCAAGGGCCCGCAGTTCGGCAACAACATCTCGCACGCGCACAACGTGAGCCGCCGCCGCTGGAACGTCAACCTGCAGGCCGTCAAGGCCCTGGTCAACGGCGCGCCCAAGCGCATCCGGGTGTGCGCAAGCTGCATCAAGAGCGGCAAGATCGCCAAGGCGTAAGCGTATCGACTGAAAGGGTTTAAGGTAACTCGACCCCGTCCCGGGAGGACGGGGTTTTGTTGCGCCTCGCGCGCCTATTTGCCTTCGCGGGTAAAGGTCAGCGACGCCGAGTTGATGCAGTAGCGCAGCCCCGTCGGTCCCGGGCCATCGGGGAATACGTGCCCCAGGTGGCCGCCGCACCGGGCGCAGGTCACCTCTACGCGGCGCATCCCGTGGCTGCGGTCCTCGTGCTCCTCAACTGCTTTTGAATCAGCAGGAATCACGAAACTGGGCCAGCCGCACCCGGAGTCGAACTTGGCCCCGCTCAAAAACAGCAGCGCCCCGCATCCGGCGCAGTGATAGTTGCCCGTCTCATGGTTCTCGGTCAGCGCGCCGGTGAACGGCCGCTCCGTGCCTTTCTGGCGCAACACGCGATACTGCTCCGGCGTAAGCGCAGCCTTCCACTCGGCATCGCTGCGCACGGTCCTCTCCAGATTTTCGCTCAAGGGAACTCCTTGAAGCCACGCATAATCTTGGGCTTGCATCCATTCGATGCCTGAAGACGGGAAAAGTATCCGCGCCGGCGCGGCTCAGGTTTCCGCCACCAGGTCGATCTCCACCAGCACGTCCTTAGGCAGGCGCGAAACCTCCACGGTGGTGCGCGCCGGCGCCGTACCGCTCTGCCCCATGAACGTGGCGTACACCGCGTTCATGGCCATAAAATCATTGAAATCTTTAAGATAGACGGTAGCCTTCACGGCCCGTTCCAGGCTGCTCCCGGCCGCTTCCAGAATCGCCTTCAGGTTTTCGAGCACCCGGGCCGTCTGTTCCGCAATGCCGCCCGCCACCACCTGCCCGGTGGCCGGCTCCAGCGGAATCTGCCCCGCCGTAAAGATCAGATTTCCCACGCGAACCGCCTGCGAATAGGGCCCGATGGCCGCAGGCGCTTTCCCGGTCTCAATCGCATTCTTGCTCATGAGGTCGATTGTAACCGCAAGAGAAAAGAGTTCCCAAACCGCGCGGTGAGACAAGCCCGGCGGCCGGGGTCGACCATCGCGGATCGCCTAAGTGCTAGTGGACATTCAGATTTGCCAGCACGCCGCCGGAGAGCATCATGGCCAGCAGCCAGTAAGCCGCGTTGATGGCGAACAGCTTGGCCGGGCGTCTCTCAAAGATGTGCTGAATAAAAAGCGGCGGAGCCATGAAGCCAAGCCAGCACAGAGCGCCGAGGTATACGCCATCGGGAAACGCCGATCCGCCCGCCCACTTGATGATGTGCGCCAGAACGAACGCCAGGATCAGGTTGCCGACAAACGCGGCCACCATTCCGAACCATCCGTTCTTCGGCTTTTGGCTGTCGCTTGTGCCTACCAGCACCATCCATCTTTCTTTGAAGACAAATCCGTACCAGAGAGCACCCAGCAGCCATTGAATCACCGTCGCTATCAGGACTGCCAAGGGATTCACGTGAAAGAAATGCATCGAAAAACCCCTCCCCATTGCTGTTTTGTCTGGCTCCCAAAGACTGACGTTCGGGGGAATTTGCGGTCAACGAAATTTGTCTGCCTAAAGGGAGTTGCATCAACACCTTGCAGGAATTTGGAAGGGAGTGTCAAGGCAAATCGCACCATGGTAAGTTACCTAGGCAACAGCGTACCTACAACTTGGGAGGGATCGCTTAACGCCGTTTGAGCGCTTCCAGCTCTTCCAGGGTCCGCGGCCAGTCCGAACCCAGGAGCCGCGACAGGCTGCGGTCGGCCAGCACCTTGCCTGCAGTCTGGCAGCGCGCGCAGTAGTTGGTTTCGTTGTCGGCGTAGCGAATGCGCTGCACCTTCTCACCGCAGCGCGGGCAGGGCTGGCCGAATCGCCCGTGCACGGCCATCTCCGGCCGGAACGCCGTAACTCCCTCGGGAAACTTCTTCTTCGCTTCGGACCCCAGGCGCTCGATCCAGAGTGTGAGCGTGGCCCGCGTGGCCGTGAAAAGACGATCCCACTCTTCCGGTTTGAGCTTGTGCGTTTGCGCAATCGGCGAGAGCTCGGCCGCGTGGAGAATTTCATCCGAGTACGCGTTGCCGATTCCGCTCACGATGCGCGGATCGGTGAGCGCGCGTTTGAGGGTCCGGTTTTCAAGCGTCAGCGCAGCGCGGAAGCCGTCGAAATCGGTGGAGAAGATTTCAATTCCTCCGGGATCGATCGAGCGCAGGCCCTCCTCGCCTTTGAGGACATGGAGAGAAGCGCGGCGCTTCGAGCCGGCCTCTGTCAGGGTCAGGGTCCCGTCCAAAAAATCGAGGGCGAGAAGCGCGTTGCGGCCGGCGAGCTTGGCGTGCGGCGGCTTCCAGTGCAGGCGGCCGGCGATCATCAGGTGCAGCACGAGCCACAAATCCTCCTCAGCTCCGATGGCGATGCGTTTGCCGACGCGGCGGATCGAGCGGACGGTTTTGCCCTCGGCGCTCTCGAGCGGCGGGTCGACGGTGCGCAGCAGAAACACGCTCGCCAGGCGCACGCTTTCGAGCCGTTGGCCGAGGATGCGCGGCTCAAGCGCGGTGATGTAGGCGGTGATGTCGGGGAGTTCCGGCATGCTCTCAGATTGCAGCCGCGACACGCGTTGCCGCAACGAAATTCTTGTTGAGTTGAGGCATGCGGGCAGTTATCCGAGCACGGAATTGTCGATGAGCCGCGTGGCGCCGACGTGTGCGGCGACAGCGAAGAGCGAACCCGGAACGGCAATCGTGACCGGCTCCAGCGTGGCCCAGTTCAGCAGCGCCACGTAATCCATTCGCACCGCGGGCATGGCGGCGAAGACTTCACGTGCCGCGGCGATCAGCGTCGTAGATTGCCGCTCGCCTTCCGCAACTAAGGCCTCAACGTGGCGAATCGCGCGGATCAAGGTAAGCGCCTGCACGCGTTCCATCGGGTTCAGGTAAACATTGCGCGAGCTCAGGGCCAGTCCGTCTGGCTCGCGGACGATGGGGCAAACAACGATCTCCGTGCCCAAGCGGAGATCGGCCGCCATGCGGCGAATCACCGCGACCTGCGCCGCGTCTTTCTGGCCGAAGAAGGCGCGGTCGGGCTCGGCGGCGATGAATAGCTTGGCTACGACCGTGGCCACGCCGCGAAAATGGCCGGGGCGAGACTGGCCGTCCAGGCGATGGCCCAGGCCCTCGACCTCCACCAAGGTCGTTGCGCCCACGGGATACAGCTCTTCCACTGCGGGCGCAAAGATCACATCCGCGCCTTCGGCCTCGGCAAGAGCGCAATCGGCTTCAAATGTGCGCGGATAGCGCGCGAAGTCTTCGCCTGCTCCGAACTGGGTGGGGTTGACGAAGATGCTGACTACGACCTGACTGCACGAGCCGCGCGCCGCGCGTATAAGCGACGCATGGCCCGCATGCAGCGCGCCCATGGTGGGGACGAGACCAATCGTGGGACCAATCGTGTTGCCGCTTTCGCTGCGCGTTTCCCGTGACCATCGGCGAAGTTCGGCTGCGGTGCGAAAAATCTCCATCAGGCCTGGCTGAGCTCTTCCCAATCGAGCAATGCGTCCTGATTCACGATCCCGTCAGAATCATCGAAACGGGGATCGTCGAAACGGGGATGGTCGAAGTCCGCGTGAACGGGCTTACGCGCGGCCACGGGCAAATGGTAGCTTTCCGCGTCGGACGGAAAGGCGCGATGTTCCACGTCTTCGCGATAATGCTCGACGGCGGAGCGGATGAGCGCACCCAGCTCGGCGTAGCGGCGCACGAACTTGGCCGCCGGCGCAAAGCTAAGGCCGACCAGGTCGTGGAAGACCAGGATCTGGCCGTCGCAGCCGGGGCCGGCGCCGATGCCGATGGTGGGGATTTCGAGCGCTTCGGTAATCGACTCGGCCGCCTCGCGGGGAACGCCTTCGAGCACGATGGCGCCGGCTCCGGCACAAGCCAGTGCGTGCGCATCGCCCAGCAGTTGCCGCGCGGATTCCGCCGTGCGCGCCTGCACGCGATAGCCGCCCATGCGGTGAACGCTCTGCGGCGTCAGGCCGAGATGGCCGATGACGGGAATCTCGGCCTCAGTGAGCGCGCGCACCAGGTCGACGCGCGGACCTTCGATCTTGACCGCCTCCGCGCCGCCTTCCTTCACAAAACGGATGGCGTTGGCCATCGCCTCGCCGAGCGTGCCGTGATAACTGCCGAAGGGCATGTCCGCGACTACCAGCGCACGGCTCACGGCCCGGCGCACGGCGCGCGTATGGTGCAGCATCTCGTCCACGGTCACGGCAAGGGTATTTTCCTGGCCCAGCACCACCATGGCCAGCGAATCGCCCACCAGCACCAGGTCGATGCCGGCCTCGTCCACCAGCCGCGCGGTGGCGTAATCGTAAGCCGTGAGCGCGGAGATGGGCTTGCCCTGGCGCTTCATTTCCGCCAGTGCGGGCATGGTGACTTTTGGCAGGGAAGAACCGGCGGCTGCGGGATTGGCGCCGCGAGGGAAATGGGCAAGGCTCATGTTGTCTCCAGTGCCGCTCCGCAGACTCAGGATGCGACCCGAACAAGTGAAAGTATACGCCGGTGGGCGCGGCGGGATAAACGGCTTCGTCTCAATTCCGCGGAAGCACGGGTGCTTGCAGACCGGCGCCCGCCCGCCGCACACTGGAAGACGCAATGCTTTCTCGTCTCGCCACAGGGATTTATGCCGGGCTTGGCGCGGCGGCCGCGGCCGGACTCGCAGCCGGCGGCTGGGCGTATGCCTCCAGGTGGCCTGGCTCGCGCCTGTTTGGCGAAGCGCTCACCGCGCCGGCGCGGCCGGGCGAGCTGGCGCTCACCTTCGACGACGGACCCAATCCCGCCTGGACGCCGAAGCTGCTCGACTTACTTGCCGGCCACGGTGTGCGCGCCACCTTCTTTCTGCTGGGCCAATTTGCGCAGGCCGAGCCGGAGCTGGTGCGGCGGATTGCGGCTGCCGGGCATCGCATCGGAAATCATTCCTGGTCCCATCCGCACCTGTCCAGCACACCGGCCGCGAAGATTCGCGAGCAGCTCGCCCGCACCAGCCAAACGCTGGAACAGATTATCGGCGCGCCAGTAAGATTTTTTCGGCCGCCCTTTGGCGCGCGTCGTCCCGCGGTCTTCCGCATCGCGCGATCAATGGGCCTGACGCCGGTGCTGTGGAACGCGATGACCTCAGACTGGAGCGAGCCTTCGGCGGAACGCATTGTGGAAGCGCTGGCCGGCAAGATCGACCGCAACACGCGGCGCGGATTTGCGACCAATCTGGTGCTGCACGACGGCAATCACAGGGAGCGGGAAGGGAAGCGCGGACCGTCGATGGCTGCCGCCGCCGCGCTGATCGATCGCTATAAAGAAACCTGCCGGTTTGTGACCGTGGACGCCTGGACAGCGTAAAAAGAAAATGAATATCGGCGTAGCTCCGGCGGCTTTCCAAGCGATGGCAGGCCGACGTTTTTAACAGGGCACGACATTACAGGCAGCGAAAAAACTCGCCTTAATGGCGATTCGCAAGGGTTTTGTAAAAGGGCACGACTTCAGTCGGGCCGCAAAGGTCGCAAAATGAACGTGGGCTTTAGCCCCTGCGGGCGCCTCCCCTTACACAACCACCCCCCTCGCATGCAATGACGCGCCGGCGTGGGGACAATCGGGTGGAAGTGGATAATGGTGATGTGGATTCCCGCCGTTCTCCAAAATTGTACGGAGGTCGAATGCGCCGTTCTTTTTCACGGTCTGCGCAAGCAGCCGTGGCCCTGCTGGCAATCCTGGCGCCGTGCGCGGCCGCCCACCGCGCCGCGGCCCAGGATCTGAAGAGCTTCGAGCAGCGCATCACCACCAGGGTGCTGTCCAACGGGCTCACGCTCATCCTCTGTTCCCGTCCGGATGCGCCGGTCTTCAGCTATTCCACTTTTATCGATGCGGGAGCCGTCGACGATCCCAGCGGCGAAAGCGGCCTCGCGCACATGTTCGAGCACCTGGCCTTCAAGGGCACCACCGAGATTGGCTCCCGGGATTGGCCCGCGGAGAAGCTCGCGCTGGCCAAAGTGGAAGCGGCCAACAACGCCTACGAGGCCGAGTACCTGAAGCCCGTGGGGCGCGACGAAAAAAAGCTTGCTGAGCTCAAAAAGGCCTTTCAGGACGCCCAGGACGAGGCCCACAAGTACGTCATCCCCAACCAGTTCACTGAGGTTGCCGAGGCCAACGGCGCCGAGGGCCTGAACGCAGAGACCGGGCTCGACGACACCGAGTACTACTGGTCCATGCCCGAGAACCGCCTGGAGCTTTGGGCCTGGCTTGAGAGCGGCAGGCTGGCCGATACCGTGCCGCGCGAGTTTTACAAGGAGCGCGACGTAGTGATGGAAGAGCGGCGCATGCGCGTCGACTCCAGCCCCGAAGGACGGCTTTTCGAGCAGTTTGCCGCCACCGCGTTCGTGGCCCACCCCTATGGCCGGCCCGATATCGGCTGGCCAAGCGAGGTCAGCCAGATCACGGCTACTGAAGCCATGGCTTTCCACCGGAAATACTACGTGGGATCGGACATCGTGGTGGCGATCGTGGGCGATGTGGACGCCAAAACCGCGCTGCCCATGCTGGAAAAATACTTCAGCCGGGTTCCCGGCGGACCCAAGCCCGAAGACCTGACCACCGTGGAACCCGCGCAGTATGCGGAGAAATCGGTGGTGATCCGCGAGCAGACCCAGCCCATTTACATCGAAGGCTATCATCGGCCCGGCTACCGCGATCCCGATGACGCGGTCTACGACGCCATCTCTGACATCCTGTCGAACGGCCGCGTTTCGCGGCTCTATCGAAGCCTCGTGGAAACCCAGCAGATCGCCGCCGAAGCCGTGGGGGAAAGCCCCTTTCCGGGCGACAAATACCCCAGCCTGTTCTTCTTTGGAGCGG
Organism: uncultured Acidobacteriaceae bacterium; assembly: GCA_963770555.1. Classification (GTDB taxonomy): domain Bacteria; phylum Acidobacteriota; class Terriglobia; order Terriglobales; family Acidobacteriaceae; genus Telmatobacter. The sequence continues at coordinate 446,642 of CAVYQC010000003.1, read as the reverse complement.
TTCCGCTGCCGGGGCACACCAACGCGGAGATGCGCGATGCCATCCACAAGGAGATTGAAAAGCTGAAGACCGCTGACGTCACGGACGCCGAGCTCGAGATGTACAAGACGCGCACCCGGGCCGATCTGCTGCGCGGGCTGGACGACAATCAGGGGCTGGCGAACTCTCTGGCCGAATACCAGACCCGCTACGGCGATTGGCGGGAGCTCTTCATGCAGCTCGACAAAGTGGATAAGGTGACCAAGGCCGACATACGCCGGGTTGCGAACCAGGTTTTTGTGGCCTCAAACCGCACCACCGCGGAGATTGACACCGAAACGCCCGCCGCCGACGCGAAGTCCGATGCGAAGAAGGACGGAGGCGCGCAATGAGGCGTCCCGGAACCGCGAAGCCGCTCGAGGCCAGCCGCGCCTGCGCGCCTATTTTTGGGTCAGCCGCCGCTCCTGCCAATTATTTCCCATCTTCTGCTATCTTGAAACCGGATCTGCTGAAACCTGGGAATGAACGCCCCCCGGAACCACCCCCCTACCCCCCCCTCCCGAAAACGGCAGAATTTTCGACCTCCAATCGCCATATTTTCTTTGAAGAATCAGCAACTTACAAAGATTCCTGCATTAACCAATCAGTAAACAAAACTCCCCGAAAAACGCCATTTACGGGAGCTTTTCGGGCCATCGGAAGCCGTTTTTTGCACGGGACGGCTCAATTCCGCCGCCGCTTCATCCCCGTCGCGCTGCTCCTCTGCGCGGCCGCAATCCCGCCTTCGGACCTGGTCGCGCAGCGGGCCAAACCCTGGGAACAGATTCCCATTCCCAGGCTGCACGCCTTCAAGCCGCAGCAGCCCAAGCGGATCGAGCTCAAGAACGGCATTGTCGTCTTCCTTCAGGAAGACCACGAGCTTCCCTTCGTTTCCGGGGCTGTGCTGATCCCTGGCGGATCGCGCGACGAGCCTGCGGCCAAGGCCGGCCTCATCGGTCTCTACGGTGAAGCATGGAGGACCAGCGGAACCGCGAAGATGGACGGCGACGCCATGGGCGATCTGCTCGAAGCCAAGGCGGCGCACATTGAGACCGATGGCGACGACGACTCGACTTCGATCGAGTGGGATTCGCTGAATGGCGATGCGGACCAGGTCTTCGCGCTGGCCATGGACCTGCTGTTTCACCCCAGGTTCAGCCAGGAAAAGCTGGAGCTGGCCAAGGAGCAGGAAGCCACGGCGATTGTGCGGCGCAACGACGATGAGGACGAAGTTGCCGAGCGCGAGTCGGCCAAGCTGGTCTACGGACCCGACAGTCCGTACACGCGGCAGCCGGAGTTTGCCACCATCGGCGCCGTAACGGTAGCCGACCTCCAGGCCTGGCACGACCGCACCATCAAGGGACGGCTGATCGTCGGCATCGGCGGAGACTTCGACCCAGCGGCGATGGAGGCCAAGGTGCGCGCGGCGTTTGAGGGACTGCCGCCGGTTACGCCCGAGCCCGCGCGCCACGACCGGTTTCCTGGGCCAACACCGGGGGTCTACTTCATCGACAAAGAGGACGTGGATCAGTCGAGTGTGGAGATCGTGGAGCTGGGAACCGACCGGCACAATCCGGATGTGCCGGCGCTGGCCGTGCTGGACGAGATTCTGGGCGGCGGATTCGCCAGCCGGCTCTTCCAGAAAGTGCGCACCGAGCTGGGCCTCGCGTATGCGGTGGGCGGAGGGTTCGGCCTGGAGTACGACCATCCGGGAACGTTCGACGTGGAAGTGATGACCAAAAGCGCGACCACCGTGGAAGCCACCAAGGCGGCCGAGGCGGAGATCGCGGGACTGAACTCGAAGCCCTTTACCGAGGCGGAGCTGAAGCGGGCCAAAGACGACATCCTCAACTCGTTCCTCTTCCGCTACGACACCCGCGACAAGGTGCTGGAGGAGCGCGAGAAGCTGGAGTTTTACGGCTACCCGGCGGACTATCTCGACACCTACCAGGCGGGGATCGAGAAGGTGACGCTGGCCGGCGTGACCGCCGCGGCAAGGAAATATGTTCATCCGGAGAAGCTGGCCGTGCTGGTGGTGGGGAACCGGCCGGAGATCAAGCCGGGACTGGAGGCCCTCGGACAAGGACCGGTAAAGCCGATCGACATCGCCATACCGCAGCCGCCCGGGTCGCATGCTTCAGGTGCCGCGGCCGAACATTGAGCGTGGACCCATCGAACCAAGGGGTTTCGCCGGTTGATGTCGTACGAACCCTGGGTGCCCCAGGTCCCGATTTTGGGACCTGGGATCCCCGCAGAAGGCAGGAGGGATAGTGACAAACCCGAAAACGGAGCGGGCGAACCGGCAGGAAACCGTTACCGCCAGGATTGCGAAGCCGGAAACCTGCGTGATCGACCCCGGCGTAGAGATCGGCCCGGACACCGTCATCGAGCCCTTCGTGCAGTTGCTGGGCAGCACGCGGATCGGCAGCGGCTGCCGCATCCGCTCGTTCACGGTGATTGAGAACTGCGCGCTGGGCGACGGCGTTCTGGTCCGCCAGAGCTGCATCCTGGAAGACTCCACGGTGGCCGATGGCGCGGAGATCGGTCCGTTCGTGCACTTGCGTCCGGGGTGCGAAGTCGGCGAAAAGGCGCATCTCGGCAACTTTGTGGAGATGAAGAAAACCCGCATGGGGAAAGGCGCCAAGGCCAATCATCTCTCCTATCTGGGCGATGCGGAGATTGGCGAAGGAACCAACATCGGCGCCGGGACCATCACCTGCAACTACGACGGCGTAAACAAGTTTCCCACGCGCATCGGCAAAGGCGTCTTTGTGGGCAGCGATACCAACCTTGTGGCGCCCCTCACCATCGGAGACGGCGCCTATATCGGCGCCGGCTCGTGCATCACCAAGGATGTGCCCGCCGACGCGCTGGCTGTGGGCCGCGCCCGCCAGATTACCAAGGAAGGCTGGGCCGCGGCACGCCGCGCCAAGCGCGCAGCAAAGGACGCATGCAAATAGCCCCGGCGGCCCAGCAGATAAGCCGGGTGCCCCAGGTCCCGATTTTGGGACCTGGGATAGCACAGACCTCTGTCAACCGCTCTCGAATTCCCGCACGAGGCCGAACTCGACTTCTGGCCTGCGTATTGCTATTGACCACTTCACACCTGGCCGCGCAAAACCCCCGTCTCGACGCCCAAAAAATCGCCGACGGCGTCTGGTTCGTGCCCGGCGACGCTTCAAAAGGCTATTGCAACAACGTCGTCATCGAGATGAAAGACTACCTGATCGTCGTCGATGCGAATTTTCCCGCGCGGGCGCGTGAACTGGTTGAGGAGATCGGGCAACTCTCGCCCAAGCCCGTGCGGTTCGTCTTCGACACCCATGCGCATCGCGACCATTCCTACGGCAACATCGTGTGGACCGAGGCCGGGGCGACCACCTTCGCCTACCAGGGCGTCGATGACGAGATGGACCGTTACGAGCCGGCGCGTTGGCGGTCGACGGCAGCCGAGCGCGACGACGTGCGTTCTCTCGATCTCACTGACGCGCCGCGGCCGCAACTTGTCTTCCGGGACAGCCCGTTCATCCTGAAAGACGCGACGCGCGAGGTGCGCTTCTACTTTCTGGGTTGGGCGCATATGCGCGGGGATGGCTTTGTATGGCTGCCCAAAGAGCGGATACTGTGCACCGGCGACGCCGCGGTGAATGGGCCGCGCAACAAGCTGTGGGATGCGAACCTTGCCAACTGGCCCAAAGTGCTGGATAAGGCGCTGGCCTTTGAACCGCTGCACGTTCTCCCTGGCCACGGCGACGCCGGAGGACCGGAGATTCTCACCGGGCAGCGGGATTTTCTGGTGGATTTATGCCGTGCAGTTCAGCAACAGGCGGACGCGGGAAAGACGCTTGCGCAAATGACCCTGGCGTTACCGGACCGGGACCGCAACTGGACGCCGAAGGATCTGAGCCAGGATTTTGCGATCGCCTATGCTGAGACTACGCAGCATAAGCCGGCCGGCGACGTGCCGCACGTATGGAAGTAGCGGCGCGCCCGCTGACTTTCTCGTTCTTACTTCGCTGATTTCTTTTCGAGATCTTTTGCGCCATCCAGGTGCTTCTGAAGTGTCGGCAGCGCCGCGCTCGCATAGACCTTCAGATCCGCACTTTGCGCATCGGCGGATTCTTTGGTGAAGACCTCGATCGCATGGGTGTGGCCCGCGATCATTTCATGAACGTAGCGGGAGTCGAAAGCCGCGCCGTTCAGCTTCTCAAACGGCGCAATCATTTTGTCGTGCTCGGAGTTCAGCCCTTTCGGAATGGTAAGGTTGGCCTTCGTCGCCACATCGGTCAATTGTTCATAGTCCTTGGTGTGATCGGTCACCAGCATTTGCGCGTAGTCTTTCACGCCTTGACTCGAGGCCTGATCTGCAGCCATTTGGCCTAGATGGGCTTCCATCATGTCGGTTTGCGCAGCAAAGTCCACAAACTCCTGATCCGTCATCGCCGCCGATGCCGAATGCTTGGCTGAGTGATGCTTTTGTGCCACAGCGGGAAGGCAGCAAAGAGCCAGGCAACAAATTGCTGAGAGAACACGTTTCATTTTCATCTTCCTCCTGCACATATAAGAGCTATGCGCAGGGCGGATTGGTTTTCTGGATGTCAGGGATAAGGTTGCGGCCCTGCCACGGCCCGGCGCTCAAAGGCAACAGCGGGGCCCGGCCACCACAGTCAGGCTTTCGCCGCCTCCACTGCGGATGACTGCGCATGCTGTCGCATGCCTATTCTGTCGTATCCCTATGTCGTTCATCAGTTTAGCGTAGATTCGTGCTTCTCCACCGCCCGGACATCGGCAAGCCGTGCATTCGGGTCGACCGCGAACCAGGCCAGCGACCCAAGCACGGCGAGTGCCGTAGCCGCCATGAACGATGCCTGCCAGCCGAAGTGGACCGCAATCAGCGGCGTGAGCGATGCGGTGACGGCGCCGCCGATCTGGCAACCCATATTCATGGCGCCGGAGACCGGGCCGGCGAAAGTGCCGGCGAAGTCGGCCGTCACTGACCAGAAGCAGCTTTGCGACAGATACAACGCGCCGGCGCCGCAGGCCAGAACCAGGCTGGCCGATTGCGCCTGATGCACCCGGGAGCCGGCGCCGAGAAGCAGCGCGGTGAGAGACAGCGCAAGAGCCGGAAAAAAGCAGCGGCCTACGCGCGCGCTGAAGTGGCGGGCGAGCCAGTCGCTGGCTACTCCCCCGAGCAGCGAGCCCAGGCTCATGGCGGCGAAAGGGAAAATGGAATAGACGGCGCTGGAGCTGAGACTGAGTCCGCGCACCTCGGAGAGATAGAGATAGAACCAGCTGAAGAAAATCCAGGAAACATAGCCGTAGGTGAAGTAGCTGCCGGTGAGGGCCAGCATGGTGCGGCTGGAAACGATGGCACGCCACGGAACGGCGGCGCTGCGCGCTGCGCCGGCAGTTGCCGGTGCAATTGCGATGCACCGGTCGCCGCGGCCTTCGACGATGGTTGCGAGCTCTGCCGGGCCGACCCACGGGTGGCTTTCCGGGGTGTCGCGCGCGGCCAGATACCAGACGGCGCCAGCGGCGAGTCCCAGAAAGGCGCAGAACCAGAAGGCCGCGTGCCAGCCGTCGCGGAGGATGATGGTGGTGAGCAGGGGCGGTGCAATGGCCGAGCCCAAGCCGACGCCACCAAAGACGATGCCGTTGGCTTTGCCGCGCTCCGGAATGGGAAACCAGCGCTCCACGAACTGATTCGCCGAGGGGTACATCACCGCCTCGCCGGCGCCCAGTGCAACCCGGATGAGAATCAGCCCGAGCAGGGCGCCGGCCGGATGGGGTGGGGCCATTGCGGTGAGAGCGGTAAAGACCCCCCACCAGACCAGCCCCAGCGCCATCATCCGGCGCGGGCCGAAGCGGCGCGCCAGCATGCCGGCGGGAATCTGAAATGCGGCGTAGCCGGCAAGGAAGGCGCTGAACACCCACCCGAGGTGGGGATTGTCGAGGCGGAAATCGCGGCCGATATTGGCGCCGGCGATGGAGATGTTGGTGCGGTCGAGAAAGGCAATGGCGCTGAGAATCAGGATCCAGAAAACCAGCAGATAGCGGATCGGCAGGCGGCGGGGAGGCTTTGCGATTCGCTCGATCTGCATGGACTCGGATTGTATCGAAGTAAGCCCAATCCCGGGCTGCGCTCGGGAAAAAGTGACCGAAGGACACAACTTACCTGGACTTTCAGGGTTTCAACGCAAATGCTGTGGCCGTTACGCGTCGAAAGTTTCTGTTCCAGTGCGAAATCTGTTGCTCCCGACCCAAGGGTGCGTGTAGCGTGTCCTTACACATGGGTGGGAGCGCTTCCGGAAACGATAACAGTTGCGGAAACAAAAAAGCGGACGAATTGTCTTTTCTTATTCATTTGTAAGGAAAATCGATTCAGGTACGGCTTTTGATATTGTCCGATTCAAGTAATCGTCGTTTACTTGAGCATGGATGAGGCTGTTGCTGTACTGCCACAAGAGAAGCCGGACGCGGAATTCGAGCAACAGGAACCGGAAGGATCGAAGACGCGTAACCGGATTGGGCAGAGACGGAGCAGCGGTCGCCGATGAGGCACTGCGGGATGACGCTCCAGTCGTTCTAGCCCGGCGTGCAGGTTGCAGCCAGAGTGAGAACGGACCTCTTCGCGTGAGCCCAAAAGGCCGGCGCGAGAGGGGGAGGACACTGTTTGGCTTTGAACCTTGCAGGACCGGGAACGCCTAAGGCCGCGGAGAACTCCGGCGCCGAAGGTGCGGTCCGGGCCAACGGCAGTACACGCAAGACTGCCCGGATCCTGGTGGTGGACGACGAGACCCACGTGCGGGCCATGATGGGCTCGACCCTGGAGCGCCAGGGGTATGAGGTGCAACTGGCCTCAAGCGGGCGCGAAGCGCTCGAGACGTTGGAGCTGAACACTTTTGACCTGGTGCTGACCGACATCGTAATGCAGGATGTAAACGGGATTGCGCTGCTCGAACGGATTCATGCCCAGTATCCCAACCTTCCCGTCGTGATGGTGACGGCCATCCACGACATCAGCGTGGCCATCGACTCCATGCGCCGCGGGGCGTACGACTATCTGTTGAAACCATTCGAGCGCGAGCACCTGCTGAATACGGTGCGGCGGGCCATGGACCACCGGCACGCGCTCGAGGAGAACCACAATTACCAGCAGAGCCTGGAACAGATGGTGAGGGCGCGTACCGAGATGCTGCGCCACGCCATGGAAGACCTGGAGCACTCCTACGACGTGACCCTGGAAGCGCTGGGCGATGCGCTGGACCTCAAGGATTCTGAGACCGAAGGCCATTCGAAGCGGGTAACCGCGTACACCATTGCATTGGCGCGCGCCATGGGAATTCCGCCGGCGGAGATCAAGGTGATCGCGCGCGGGGCGTTTCTTCACGACGTGGGGAAGATGGCGATTCCGGACGAGATTCTGCGCAAGCCCGGCTCACTGACGGCGGAAGAGCAGAACGTGATGCGCGAGCACTGCACGCGCGGTTACCATATGCTGCGCAAAATTCCGTTTCTGGCCGGAGCGGCGGAAATCGTTTTTTGCCATCAGGAACACTTCGATGGGAGCGGATATCCGAGAGGGATCCGCGGGCGGGAGATTCCGATTGGTGCGCGTATATTCGCCGTGGGTGACACACTGGACGCCATTACCAGCGACCGGCCGTACCGCAAGGCGCGCAGTTTCGACGCCGCACGGGAAGAGATTCTGCGCTGCTCGGGGACGCAGTTCGATCCCGCCGTGGTTGAGGTCTTCCTGAAGATTCCAAACGAGCTTTGGCAGGAGTTGCGGTCGGAGATCAGCGGCCAGAACAAGCGTTTCTCCACCTTCGATATTGAAACGGCGCCAAGCGCGGAGATTTAGGCCGCCAGAGCGCTGGATTCGACTGCCGGTTGTTTCCGAATAACCACCGCAAGGAGCGCAAGCGTGGCGGCACTCACCCAACCCGAAATCCAGGAACGGATTGCCCGGCTGCCGGGCTGGCAAATTGAGGCAGGCGAACTGGTAAGAACCTTTCAGTTCAAGGACTTTCGCGAAGCACTGGGGTTTGTCAACCGGATCGGCGAAGCCGCCGAGGCGGCCGGCCACCATCCGGACATCGATATCCGTTACAACCGCGTGCGGCTTTCTCTCGTCACGCACGATGCAGGCGGATTGACGGCGAAGGACTTTGACCTGGCGCTGAGAGCCAGCGGGCTGGCCTGAAACCGGGAACCGGGATCAAGTCAGATCTCGTCGCGGGGTTCGCCGGACGGCGGATCATCCAATATACCAAATTGTGAATTCTGAGAGATTTCTCCGGTTTCTCGGAGCTTTGTCAGGGTTTTGCGGTACCACCACGCGGCGGCCACGCCCCCGGCGAGTGCTGAGATTGCGGTAAGGACCCCAATTTTCAGCCAACCCAACGATTGAGCTTTTGTTGCATCAGAAGATTGAGAAATTTCTGATTCCAGGTTGTTTGTCATATCTTTGACTGCCTCCGGAAAAGCCTCATTCCCGCAGTGGAAACTCAGAAAACCGCGAATGGTGCTCAAATTTCAGCCACAATTTAGATGCAGGAGAGCATGAAAGGACGTCCCAGTCGGAGCAAAATAAATTCTGAATTTTGTACTTGCATTCTTCGGAATCTATGCTATCGTGTATTTATTCCGGTTGTGGAGATGATCCAGACCGGAAGTAGTTTGCGTCACTGGCCTCCCGGCACGGACAGCTCGACCGTTCGTGCCGTCTTTTTTTTTCTGCGTACAATGCATCCGGCCTCGTGCAGTTAATTTCAGGTCTCTGGCGCATCATGGAACTGCTTAGTACTGGCCGTTTTACCCTCATCCATTGCCATCCCCCTACCCCCCATGCGTTTCGGATTGAGCCCTCATTCTTACGAGTTAACAATTTAGTATCAATGGTTTATATGACAATCTCCACGACTCAGTATCCGGGAAACCTCTGCAAAACCCTTACAAATGCCGCAGAAAATAGAGGTCTTGCCGTGTTTCTGATCACATCCTGTGGACCGAGCGCCGTAGAATAATGGACAGCATTGAGGCTTTCACCATGATCCTTCTTTTCAAGAGCCGCTGGGTTCTCGGTCTGGCGGTTTTTGCGCTCACCGCGGCCAGCTATGCGCAATGGTCGAATCCGGCCGACGAAGTCCCGGCCTATCATCCTGCTGCGCCGCTCAAGGTGAGCGCGCTGGCCCCGATTCTCTCCGGCTCAAGGCTGACGGGAGAGAACTTCCGCTATCCGTGGCAGGTCCACGTCTATGAGCAGGCGGCCAAAGTGAGCAGCGTGCTCTACCAGTTGCCGTGTAACTGCCGCTGCGACCGGGCCTTGGGGCACACCAGTCTGCGAAGCTGCTTCGAGGGATTGCATGGAACTGAGTGCTCCACCTGCGCAGAGGAGGCCTTCTACGCCTACCAGCAGACCAGGCTGGGCAAGACGCCGGCCGAGATTCGGGCTGGCATAGCGCGCCACGACTACGAGGCGATCGACCTCGAGAAGCAGTAAACTAGGACGAGCGCCGGTGAAAGTCGGATTCGGCGTAGAATGGAAGTTGCAGCACGAGCCGGTTGGTCCGGTTCGCACCCGCCGGCGTTCCAGAGCATCCATTGGAGAGCCGGGTTCCGAGGTTCCCAGCGACGAGTGGCTCGCAGAGCCGGGGTTGCGGGGTGGCAAGATGGGGGCGTCACGGTTTCGACGGGATCGATTGCGGCATGGGAGGCATGTCGGGGTGTGGGCACCCGTAATCGCCTGCAAAAACAAAGTTGCCAACGACAATCTGGCACTTGCTGCTTAATTAACTAAGCAGCCGTTCGCCGCGGCTTCGCCTGTGGGCCGCGAGCGGGCGTCGCACAGCAGGCTGGCGGTTGCGGCTCGGTCCGTGTTGCAACCGTAAGATCATCGGACTAGCGGTATGCGCATCTTGTCCGTTCTGAGCGCATAGCGTGAACCTTTTGGAACCGGACACAGCATGGACTCTCCCGGCTGACAGCGATTTCGGACGCGGGTTCGACTCCCGCCGCCTCCACCAATACTAAGTTGAATAGAATCATAGCTTTAGACTGTGGAAAAATCTTACAGTTAGAATTTGTACCAATTTTGTACGAGTGCTAGGCTGAAAGCATCATGCTTACGGTCTACACTCGACACACTTCCAAATGCCCAAAGAAGGATAATCCTGCCTGGCGTCGCTGCCGTTGCTGGAAGTGGATCATGGGCACGGTTCCGGGCCGTCCCGGCAGCCTGCGCGTTTCGGCGAAGACAAGGTCCTGGGAGCAAGCCGAGAGCCTGGCTCGGAAATACGAGATCACCGCGGAGGGCGGAGACGAAATCAAAGAGGCGCGGACGCTGCCCACCGTGAAAGAGGCTGTCAAAGGTTATTTGTCCGATGCCGAAGCGCGCGGTCTGGCACCAGCCACGATCCAAAAACTCGAACACATCTTCAGAAAGCAACTCCTGGCATTCACCGAACAGCATCGAATCATCTTCCTGCGCGATGTGAATGTCCGCAACATGACGGAGTGGCGCTCGACATGGGCCGACAAGCCGCTGGCGAGAAAGAAGAAATTCGAACGTGTCGTCGGATTCTTCTGGTTCTGCGTACGTCACGGCTGGCTGAAAGACAATCCCACGGCAACGATGGGCCGGGTGATCGCCAAGCATGTGCCGACGGACTACTTCACCGCGGACGAATACAAGCGCATCATCGGTGCCACCTATCGGCTTGGTGAGGATGCGGAGCGATCCTGGGCTCCAGAAAAGCGCGGTATCCGCATCCGTGCTCTGACGGAATTGATGCGCTGGAGCGGACTGCGAATCCGTGACGCAGTCACACTGGAGTGCTCAAGGCTCGATGGAAACAAGCTCTTGCTCTACCAGGCCAAGACCGGTATTCCTGTCTTTGTGCCGCTCCCGCCGCATGTCGCCGATCTTTTGCGTTCGATCCCGCCCGGCCTAAAGCCGAATCCGAATTACTTCTTCTGGTCCGGGAACGGTCTGCCCAAGACGTTTGTCGCCAACTGGCAGCGCGCTTATCGCCGGCTCTTCAAAGTCGCCGATCTCCGCAAGCCGGACGGCACCCCAAAGCGTTGCCATTGCCATATGTTCCGGGACACTTTTGCCGTCGAAATGCTCCTGGCCGGCGTTCCCATCGATCAGGTCTCGATCCTGCTGGGTCACGCCAGCGTTCGCGTTACCGAGAAGCACTACTCACCATGGGTTCGGGCTCGCCAGGATCAGCTTGAGAAGAGCGTACAGTCCGCGTGGATGCTATCACCTGAGCATAATGCACGAGCACGCCATTGATCTTTGGCGACTTCAAATCAGGCGCATCCTGTGAGACTTGCGCCTGGCTCGCCCCCCCCAAAAAGGAGTCAATTGCGTCAGAACAATGCCTCACAGATAAAGATGTTCTCACGGTGCTGGGCCACCATCGAATTGACGTGAGACCGCAACAGGTTCTCAAATGACATAATCAGGTTCTGAACCGCCATAGGTGAGAAGCAAGTTTTTACGGGATCGTTGACATCGTTCTTTGCCAAGGACCGTTGCCGTAGAATTGCCACGTAACTTTGGGAATAGATCGACTCCACTTTCAATACTGGTGCTGCGATCTGTCGCAGTTGAAGATAGAGTTTGCAGCTCGGAGACTTGAATCTTTTCCAAGTGCACTGTCGCAGCGGTTCGAGGCGCAAATATGACAGCCAAGTACGCAATCCGGGCCGGGTCGACAGGAATCCATCTTTTCGATCGGCAGAGCGGAACAAACATCCTCTGTGATGAAGTGATTGTGCCTCCAAGTCTGTGGTCCCGTTGCCCCCGCCAAGTATCAATCGCTCTGACCAACGCCTGCGATCTGAGGTGTGCCTTTTGCTATGCGCCCAAGATAAGTGCCGGTTTGGACAATACGATTGTTTCTAGGTGGTTAGTCGAATTGAGCGATCACGGCTGCCTTGGAGTGGGCTTCGGTGGTGGTGAACCGATGCTTTATCCCGCGCTTGTCGATGTTTGCGGCTTCGCGACCGAGAATACCCGCCTCGCAGTAACAATTACTACCCATGGACATCACATCACCGAATCAATTGCAGAGGCACTCAGAGGGAAGGTCAACTTCATTCGTGTAAGCGTCGATGCCGTCGGCCTCAAATACGAGGCGATTCGTGGCCGATCCTTTGAACAACTAAGGAACAAAATATGTCTGATCCGAGCCCTATCACCTTTCGGGGTCAACTGCGTTGTCAATTCGATGACTGTGGATGGCCTGAGTGCCTTAAGTGAATTTGCGGCGAACGAAGGAGCTTCCGAGATATTGCTGTTACCACAGCGTAAGACCAATAAGGCTCCTGGCGTCGATTTTCCGACCATGGAGAGACTTCGTGCTTGGATAGGTTCTTATCGAGGTCCGCTTCAACTCTCGATAAGTGAGGAAGCGGCAGATGGCTTGCCTGTCCACATGGATGGTTCCGGTGAGCAGGGACTTCGGTCCTATGCACATATCGATGCTAAAGGGACATTGAGACGTACGTCCTTTGATTCACTCGGTGCGCCGATAGGACAAAGCAGCATTTTGGAGGCTCTTGATGTCTTGGCGCGGCAAACAACTTAGGAGGAACGATGAAGATTTGGCAAGGATTCGGTTCAGAACATTCGATGAATCTTGTAATGATCGGCCACTTCAAGGAGGCAAAGAACGCTTCCGAAGCATTGGAAATTATTGAGAAGATGACCAAGCAGGTAAGCAAGGACGTTGATGACGGATTTATCCAGTTCGGTGGGCGGAATGATCGTTACTCAGAAGGAATGCTTGCCTTGCTGACGAATTCTAAAGTGCATTGCATCGGCCCATCGGAAGTTGAGCAATTCGCGATGGATATCCGTAGCGAAGAAAAAGGAAAAGATGTAGTGATAACCACCGATGAATCCGATGTTTCAGCATTTCTCAAACTCCTAATCGACCTTGGTGCGAAAGTAGAGGTCTTCTCTGCTCATTTTCACAAGGGAACAGGCTACGGGCGTTAACAAGATGGGTCAGAGATGCCAGGACTGAATTGGGATGTATTTAGGAATCTGCCAGGAAGTGCAGAGCACAATTTCGAGATGCTTTGTCGTGCATTGGTTAAACGCCACTACGCACACGTTGGAGCATTCTCTGCCTTATCGATGCAACCAGGAGTCGAATTCCATATTAAGTTAGAAAGCAAATGTGAGTTGGGTAGTCGAGGGCGTTGGTACGGCTGGCAGTGCCGTTGGTATGACCTTCCTACAGGTAAGGCACTTGGAACAACTCGCAGAAAGAAAATAGCGGACGCAATTACCACGACACATCGTCACCTTCCAAACTTGACGGATTGGGTGCTTTGGACACGTAACCCGCTGACGAAAGCTGATCAAACCTGGCTTAAAAGCATCAAGACCAAGATGCGTATTCATCAGTGGACGGAAACCGATGTTGATGACTTGTTGACAGGTCCGGCGGAGATATTCCGCCAGACATATTTCGGAGATCTCATTTTCACCCCTCATTCGATGGATCGAATTCGCAGTGTCTCTATCGGACCAATCAAGAGTCGCTGGTTGCCAGAGGTTCATCAAGTCACATCAGCTCAACGGGAGGTTCTTGAAATGTTGGGTAGCGGCGATCTTTGGGAGGAAATCGCCAGTTTGTACGCCGACCTGAAGAGATATCTTGCCGAAATTAATGCCGACTCCTCCCTTCTTCCACACTTGTTGAAGTCGACTTTTGCGGAATTCATTGAACAAGCTTCGGGTGCTTTGAATTTGCTGGACGACATTCAACAGATGGGGACAGATGGCGATCTTGAGCTACTAAAGGAGAGGCTACTGCAAGGCGCGCCAGCGGTCAGCAAGAATGTCGCACTCCTGCCGAGTAGATTGCGCGGTGCCGGCCTTCGGATGGGGTTGTTCACCACCAATGCGGTCGTGATCCTGAGTGATCTACCCAGGCTATTTGTGAGGATTGGATCATCACTCAATACGAGCTTGGCAATTATCGTCGCAAATGCTGGATGCGGGAAAACGCAACTCGCAGCGGAGCTCACAGCCGCCTCGGGGAATCGACCTTCTGGCATCTTTCTTCATGGAAGAGATTTGTCTGCCACAGGAGATCTCAATGATGTGGCTCATAATGTTGTGGTTTCGGGTACCCCATGTGCAACTTTCGAAGCGCTCATTGCGGCAGTCGATGGAGCTGGTAGGCGATCCAAATCACGACTAGTTATTGCCATTGATGGTCTCAACGAGGCCGAAGACCCTCGCGCGTGGAAGCCGATACTTGCACAGGCGGCGGTTTTGGCAGACGAATACCCGTATGTTCTCCTGGTAGGTACGGTTCGAGGTGACTTCGTCGATGATGCGGTTCCTCAAGATGCCAAGCGGATCGAACTGCCAAATTTTGGCCCTGATACCATCGACGCGATTATAAAATATTTTGGGCATTATCTGATCCGCGTGGAGGACGCGGAAGTTCCAATTGATTTGCTGCGCCATCCCCTAACACTTCGAATATTCTGCGAAGTCAGCAACCCAGAACGCAAACACGCTGTATCTCTTTCCTCTGCGCCTGCCTCTCTCGCTGCACTTTTCGAACGTTACGTCGATCTGTCAATCAAGCGGGTCGCTCAGCTTTCTAGGGCTTCTTACCGCTACTACGAGCAGGATGTGCGATCCGCGCTCGACAAGATCGGAATTGCGCTCTGGGAATCGGGGCACCGAGCGCTGGAATATTGCGCTCTTCGATCTCTACTTGGAGAGGATAATCTGCCTTGGGATCGTAGCCTCATTCGTGCATTGGAGCAGGAGGGAATTCTCCTCAAATTTCCAAGACGTTCTGTGGATGGGTTTGAGTATTCCACGAGCTATGATGCTCTTGCTGGCCACCTTATCGCTAGTGCAATTTTGACGCGGGAGGGGACTAATGGTTTTGCGTCATGGATATCGGATGCCGCAACCGTGGATGCTTTTTCTAGCGCAGGGCGGAATCATCACCCCTTGGCGAGCGACATTTTCAGTTCCCTTGTGGCGCTAGTTCCGCGGCGCCTGCACAGGCAGCAGCTTTGGGTATTGCTCGACCAACCGTTACGGACAAATGCGCTCTGGCGAACTATGGATCTCGAAGGCGCATTTCTCGATTCTGAGACTGTTCAAGCCTTGCGCGATTTGCTTCACACTACTGCCAAAGAGAGACGCTTTCTTTTTGACCGCCTGCATCGGGTTCGAAGAGTACCGGATCATCCGTTGAACTCGACATTCTTGACAGAAGTTCTGGCGCAAATGCCCCTCTGCGAGCGAGATCTAGCTTGGACAGAATGGCTACGCGAGAACTTCTCGGATGTGATGCTCGATCTCGACCGCGCACAAAAGCGATGGCGCATGTATGTGACGCGACGTACTGAGGAAGACAGGTTGCTGGCTTGCTGGTTTTCATGGTGCCTTACAAGCACATCCTACGAAATCCGGAATGCTGCGACGCGTGCACTGTACTGGTTTGGCTGGGGTGCTCCAGCCGCACTTTTCAAGATGACGCTCAGCATCCAGAAGGGGAACGACGTTTATATACGGGAAAGGATGCTTGCTGCCTCCTACGGGGTCTGCATGGCACTTCACGCTAGGCCCAAACGGACTCAGTTTCGAGCGAAACTCCTACCGGCATTCGCACTCAGAATCTTCCGTCTTTTTTTTGCAAGTGATGCTCGATTTCGTACCACGCATGTGGTAGCGAGAGACTACGCGCGCAGGATTATAGATCTTGCGATGTCTCACTCGGAGATACTGACCGCTGAAGAGCGGGCATTGGCGGCTCCACCATACCCTGGACCGATAACAGTCGATTGGCAAGAAATTGACGATCCAAACGAGCGACTCTAT
Source organism: uncultured Acidobacteriaceae bacterium (assembly GCA_963770555.1). GTDB lineage: Bacteria > Acidobacteriota > Terriglobia > Terriglobales > Acidobacteriaceae > Telmatobacter. Next base: position 430,744 of record CAVYQC010000003.1, on the reverse strand, counting down.
CGCGATGGGAATTCACCACTTGGAATGGATTTCCATAACTATACGATTGGTGGTCTCGTCCCTGGACGGCGCAATTACGACTTCGAACATCCCGAGTACAAATCGGTGCTACGCAGAATTATTTGGAGAATCTATGATCTTGGATATTCATTGAATGCATTTGGAACGATCGATCGGAATATCGAGTCGACAAGACAAAGACGGTGGGAGAAAGCCAAGTCTGCTGAACGCTATGGCAAAAAATATGCTCGGATTGCCTATCTTGAACAATTCGGCCTTCGAGAAGATCTGGGATTACTTAGGACCGAATGGAGAGATGATTTCCAGAAGCCTTCCGAATGCGACATCGACCCAAGCTTCCCTGACCGTCTACCTCAGCTTAGGTTGATTCCGGATATTTTGGGGAATAGGAAGAGGAGTGTGAAAACTTGGGTCCAGGGTTCCACTGGCAAAGGATTGGAACGATTTGTGTCAGCAGCGAGGCTGGGCAGCCAAGCGGGTCCATGGATAATGCTAGATGGATTCTGCAGTCAGCAGGACAAAAAGGCTGAGCGCATGGCCTTCGTCCGCTATCAATCGTTCGTTCTCCTCAAAGCAGACACTTCTCGATTCCTCGACTTGATGTCAAAGGAAAAAGCGCGGGGACGTTGGATGCCCGATACGCCGACTGATAATCATACGTTTGTGGGGGAGGTCCCATGGTGCGAAACATTCGCGAAGACCGATCCGACAACGGTGGAATTCGTGGTGGGAACACGGAAGGCGCGTATACCCGCCGATGATCCTCGCTACCAGCTGAGAATCGTCTTCGGCGCGATAGGAGGCGAAGATGTAGTCATCGATCCAGACGTCCCTGAATTCGAGATGCGTGAGATCGTGGAGAGCATTCCCGTCTTCATTCCAGTGCGCACCATTAGCCTCACCAATGAAGCAGAAGAAGAACATGTTTCCGGATCAGTGCCGGCCCGGGAGTTCATGGAATTGTTTGACTTACGGGTGGATTTACCGAGTTGGAGAACAGCGGACCAGGCTGGCGTAGTTCACAGCATTTCGACAAGGGTTGGTTCATACGGTGATAGTGAACACTATTTGTTCTACCGAAAGGATAAACTCGATGAGTTTCTGCGAGAACAGAAAAGCAGCTTGATTTGGGTAGTCTGGGGTGAACGCCAGCATTATAGCGAGCGTCATACCTTGCCCGCGAAGCATCACGGTTACAAATATTTCCAAAGCTACTTTCTATACCAGACGCACTAGGCATGGCGGAGATAACTCAGATCCTATTATGCGAAATAGTTCTCATTCTGCCAGTTGCCGCGAAAGCGCATTCGAGTTTACTCGTGCCTTGGTAAGCGTCCGGCAGTGGCCGTTCTGTAAGCGTCCTGATTTCCCCTCTTGACTTGGCTGAGTAGTGATCCTCGAAGTGCCCACTACCTTTTTGGTGGGCACCTGATGAGTGTGTCTAAGCGGCCTGGGAGGATTGATTCTGTAAGGACACGGCGAGATTCCATGGCAGAAGTTCTTCGATGCGGCTGATGGGATGGTCCGCGATCTGGGCTAGCACGGTGCGGAGATAGAACTCGGGGTCGAGGCCGTTCAGTTTTGCCGATCCGATCAGGCTGTACATGGCGGCGGCACGTTCTCCGCCGCAGTCGGAACCTGCGAATAAGTAGTTTTTGCGTCCAAGAGCCACAGCCCTCAGTGCCCGTTCGGCCGCGCTGTTGTCTATCTCCAACAGTCCGTCTTCGGTGTAGCGAGTGAGGGCACGCCATCGCGAGAGCGCGTATCGAATCGCTCCCGCGGTTTCGCTCTTCGCTGACAGTGAACGCAGTGCCTTCTCCATCCATTTGCGCATGTCGTCAAGCAATGGCCTGGCTCGCGCCTGACGGACACTCAGCCTCAGATCGGCGGGCTTGCCGCGTACCTCGTCTTCGATCGCATAGAGAGCGCCGATCCTGGCCAGAGCCTCGGTTGTCGTGGGTGATGCGTGGATAACATGGATCTCGTGAAACTTGCGCCGTGCATGTGCCCAGCACGCTACTTCATAAATAGCGCCGTCGCCGTAGAGATGATGGAACCCTGCATAGGCGTCCGCCTGAAGGCCGCCCTTGAAGTTCTTCAGATGCTGCCGTGGATGCTCGCCCTTGCGATCTTCCGAGTACGCGAACCACACGGCCGGCGCAGTATCTCCGCCCGCCGGCCTGTCGTCGCGCACATAAGTCCAGAGCCTGCCGGTCTTCGTCTTGCCACTGCCAGGCGCAAGCACAGGCATAGGCGTGTCATCGGCGTGTAACTTAGCCCCAGCGAGCACATGCTTCTGAATCGCATCGATCAGCGGAGTGAGTAACTCACTTGCTCCACCAACCCAGCCCGCCAGCGTGGAGCGCTCTATCTCAACACCCTGACGAGCGTAGATCTCGGACTGGCGATAGAGCGGTAAGTGATCGGCGAATTTAGAAACCAGCACGTGGGCCAGCAACCCTGGTCCGGCAAGGCCACGCTCGATCGGACGGGATGGCGCTGGCGCTTCAACCACGCGCTCACAACCGCTGCAGGCAAACTTCGGCCGCACATGGCGAATGACCTTGAAGCTATCGGGGATGTACTCCAGCTGCTCGGAGACATCTTCGCCAAACTGGCGTAACTGGCCACCGCAGTCGGGACACGAGTCACCATGAAAAGTGTGGCTGACAACCTCGCGAGGAAGATGCTCTGGCAGTGGCTTGCGCCGCGATCTCGTTTTAGGTTCCGCAGCCGGCCTCACTCGCTCGACAGCGGCTTCCATCTCGGCCTGCGAGGACTCCAGCTCTTCCAGATGGAGTTCGAGCTGTTCAAGCTGAATAACGATCTTCTCGCTCTTGACGCCGAACACCCTGCGCCGCAGCTTCTCGATGACAAGCTTCAGATGCTCGATCTGCTCGCTGCTGGAACTCAGTTCCTGACTCTGTTCAGAGAGTATGTGCCGTTGGCTCTCAAGCTCAGCTTCGAGAGCAGCCAGTTCAGCCTGATGCGCCAGGACCAGCGCCTTGAGAGCTTCTCTATCGAGCCCATCGAGGTCCGGCAACGGAGCGGAATCCATGCACACAGTATGCCATTAGTTGAATTAGAATGCATCCACAAAAGGTGCATGAATAAAGGGGAATCACGCATGTCAATCACACCGCGATCTCCGGCGTCCAGGTTCTCTGCGGTCGGCGCCAATCGATGCCTTCGAGTAACATCGACAACTGCCCACGAGTCAGACAAACAGTTCCTTCCGTGGCCTGCGGCCAGATGAATCGTCCTCGCTCCAGACGCTTGGCAAACAGACATAGCCCATCACCGTCCCACCACAAAAGCTTCACGATGTCGCCTCTGCGGCCCCGGAAAACAAACACATGTCCGGAGAACGGCTGCTGTTCGAGCACGGTCTGCACCTTCGCACTCAGGCCATCGAATCCACGACGCATATCGGTCACGCCGGCGGCCAACCATATCTTCGTTCCTGTGCGAAGTTCGATCACTTGCGCAAACTCTCAAGGATCGATCTCAGCAGTGAAGCATCAGCACCGCGCTCCACGCTGATCATGGCCCTGCCAGGAAACTCGATGTGAATCGAGCCGTCCGGTGCCGACCGTTCCTTGGCATCAGGCTCGCCTGAAGCGCTGAGCGCCTCCATGGTAGCGGCAACTACGACCGGAAGAAGCGACGTCGATGCCGCCATCGGCTCGCTCAGTTCGCCCCGTGTCAGAGCACGGCGCCACTTGAACACCTGGTTCGCGTTCACGCCTTGAGCACGAGCCACCAGCGCAACACTCGCACCCGGCTCAAATGTTAGCTCCGCAATCCGCCGCTTCTCCGAGACCGTTCGAAACCTGCGAGAGCGGCGACCAGACCCCACTTCCACTCCATCAGCCATGACGACATCGTCGTCCTCAAACAGAGGTCAAGCCAGAGGGGAGATCAGAACGCTTACGCCGTTCTGTAGATTATCCTTTTAGCATGACTTCCACCGTGCCGTTCGACCTCCCAGAGTTTATGTTCTCGCACTTCGGCCGCGTGGACTTCGGCGGTGACTTATTTGAACAATGGCCGGTTGGAATTCGGTTTGAGATCGGCATCGAACAGGTCGACCGAGCTGCACAACTCTTCAATTTTGCCTTTTCTGAAGCCCGAACATGCGTCCTGGTGTCTCAAGATTGGACCGACGATGGGAATCCTGCACAGCGATACACTCCGTTGTTCAAAACGCCGGGGATTTTCCGAACGGGACCGACTCAATTCCAGACGGTAGAGGTCTCACCTTTTGAGGAGACAGGGTATCGGTTGACGTGGACTTGTGTGTTGCTGCAGGACTTCGATGCAGCACAGATGTTCCAGGCGATTGCAAACCGAGAGCAACAGGGCTTTCCGAAGATTTCAAGTGGGGTTTACGTCATCGATTCAAGCGCAAGAATCATTATGCATATGTACGATGACCGCGGACTTGACGTGATCGCAACTGAACTCCCCACGCTTCGGCCGATGTTCGAACGCTTCAGCGAGTGGATATTGGAGAATCGTCGCCACAAGGTAGAATTTCGCTTCAGATCAAGAGCACAAGCGTTGGGAGAATAACGTTCGCCAGAAATCGAATCGAGATTTTACGTGTCCACGTCGGATGAGAAGTGGACACTTGAGATCAGGCGAGATCGTTCTGAGGTGCGGCGACATTCCAGGGCAGCAGCTCCTGGATGCGGTTGATCGGGTGATCGGCGATTTGTTCGAGCACGCGGCGGAGGTAGAGTTCCGGATCAAGCCGGTTCAATTTCGCCGTTCCCAGCAGCGAATAGATCGCGGCTGCTCGTTCGCCACCCGCATCGGACCCACAGAACAAGAAATTCTTCCTGCCCAAGGCGACAACGCGCAGAGCCCGCTCGGCAGCCGAGTTGTCCATTTCGATCTGGCCATCGTCGAGGTAACGCGTGAGGGCGCGCCAGCGCGCCAACGCATAGCGGATCGCCGCAGCTGTGTCAGATTTGCGTGAGAGCTGTTCAAGGGTTTTGTTCAGCCAGAGATGGAGTTCTTCGACCAGCGGTCCAGCCCGTGCCTGACGAACCTGGCATCGCAGATCGGCAGACTTGCCGCGGATCTCGCGTTCAATATCGTAGAGTGCTCCGATACGCTGGATAGCTTCGGCCGCGATTACCGAGCCGGTGGCCACCTGGATGTCGTAAAACTTGCGCCGAACGTGCGCCCAACATGCCGCTTCGACAATCCTGCCGCCCTCATACAGATGATGAAAGCCGGCATAGCCATCAGCCTGCAGAATACCGGCGAAGCTGCTTAAATGCTGCCGGGGATGTTCGCCCTTGCGATCTTCCGTGTAGGCGAACCAAACGGCTGGGGGCACATCCAGGCCCGCAGGGCGATCATCGCGCACATATGTCCACAGTCTTGCCGTCTTGGTCTTGCCCATCCCCGGCGCCAGAACCGGTACCGGCGTGTCATCGGCATGGAGCTTGTCGGCTGCCAACACATGCTTGCGAATCTGATCGACCAGCGGAGCCAGCAGATGGCTGGCAGCGCCCACCCAGTCGGCCAGGGTAGAGCGATCCAGGTCGATGCCTTCCCGCGCGAAGATCTCCGACTGGCGATAGAGCGGAAGATGGACAGCATACTTCGAGACCAGCACATGCGCCAACAGGTTCGGCCCGGCAAGTCCGCGTTCGATGGGCCGCGATGGTGCAGGAGCTTCCACAATGACATCGCACTTGGTGCAGGCCATCTTCACGCGTACATGGCGGATCACCTTGTAGGTCGCGGGCACGCGCTCCAGAATCTCGGATACGTCCTCGCCTAACTTGCGCAACTGGCCGCCGCAGTCCGGGCATGCATCTTCGGCGGGCAGATGCGTGTGCACCTCGCGCGGCAGATGCTCCGGCAGTGGGCGCCGAACCGGCTTGACCTTCGCTGGAGCGCTTGCCTCTGTGGATGCTGTGACGCGCTCGGCTCTTTGCGTCTCTAGTTCTTCGAGCTTCAGTTCCAACTGCTCGATCTCGCGGCTGACCTTCTCGCTCTTGGTGCCGAAGATCATCCGCCGCAGCTTGGCGATGACCAGCTTCAGGTGCTCGATCTCGTTGTCGCGGCTGAGGAGCTTCTCTTGCTGGGCGGCCAGCGCTTCGTCCCTGGTGAGAATCTCCTTCTGCTGCGCAGCAATCAATGCCTCCAGAGCCACGCGATCCAGAGAACTCAGATCAGCAGATGCCGAATGAGGAGAAGCCATCGCAGTGAGTATGCCACAGATGACGCGGAGTTATAGATCAAAAATGCGTGAGTCATCCTGCCAACTGTGGTTCCCATGTTCTCTGTGGTTGGCGCCAGTCAATGCCTTCCAAAAGCATCGATAACTGCGCACGTGTCAGAGCTACGGTTCCACTTGTTGCCTGCGGCCATACGAAACGTCCGCGCTCTAATCGCTTCTGGAAGAGGCATAGGCCGTCGCCATCGAACCAAAGCAATTTTATGAGGTGACCACGCTTGCCGCGGAAGACAAAAACATGGCCAGAATAAGGCTGCTGTTCCAGCACCGTCTCAACCAACGAGCTGAGCCCTTGAAAGCCGCGCCGAAGATCGGTGAATCCGGCCGCAATCCAGATACGTGTGCCTGTCTTCAGTTCGATCACAGCAACAGGCTCCCCAGGACAACACGTACAAGTGCGGGATCGACGCCGCTCTCCACACTCACCAATGCGCGGCCCGGCAGCTCGATGTGGATCGAACCAGAGGGAGTCAAAACCGGCGAGGCTTCACGCGGTGCCAACACGCTGGCCGGCTCGCCGGTCAGCGTCACCGGCAAAAGCTCAGTTCGTGACTCGCCGGAGGCCCAGCCAACACCCTTGCGGTGCTCGTATCGCCACTGGAAAACCTGGTTGGCGTTGACTCCGTTCTCGCGCGCCACGCGGGCAATCGATGCGCCCGGCACAAGCGTAGCTTCAACGATCCGCCGCTTCTCCTCCGCCGTGCGATGTACTCGCTTCGTCTGGCCTCCGCCTCCTGCCCCAACTTCAATCGAATCGCTCACAAGAAGATCGTCGACCACGCAGACGCCTATGTCTATACGGCCAGAGCCGGACGCTTACGTGCCTTGAGCCGCATCCGATTTAGCAAGTATTAGCTAACCCGTCGTGAGCGACGGACGTGCACCCGCAACATTACGCTCTCCGGAATGCGCAGCGTAATGTACCCACGCTTACACCGAGTTTCTTGGCTACCCCACTTCAGCACACCCTCTTCGTCCTCAAACATGCGGCGGATGATCTTTTCGCTGAGGCCCCATCGTTCCGCGACTTCCCCAACTGAATAGTGACGTTCTAATCCTAAAGCGGCTTGGCCGACGCTTTGAACTGGCTTCTTGATGAAGAGTTCTGCGGGCATAACAATGTCCTCACGAGAATCTGAGTTCTGAGTTTGCATAAGTCAAACTATAGGTACGTCATGCCGGTCTTGAGCGGGTCGTTACATGCCTAAGCCAATACCGAAGTCCTGGCCGATTTCGTGATGCGGCGTTTCGCCATGAGCAACCTGCTGCGCAAGCGGAACGATTGCCTGCAACGGCTGATAGGCGCTCTGGTGTGAAACGTCGTGGCCAAGCGCGTTCGCAAGTGCGCTTCGGTCATTAGTGAAGATCTGTGCATCCCACTGGCCGCGCGACACAGAGACGTAGGCCATGCGATTGTTCAGCAAGTCTTTCGCGCCCAACTCCGTATCCACATTGATTAGGACTCGGCCTGCCGTTTGGCCCTGGCTGGAGTGGCTCGTCACGGCATAGCCGTGATCCAGATGCGGGTGACGCTCCGGATCGAAGCTGATACTTCGGTCGTTGTCGAGCCTCAGGCGCATCGTACCGTCCTGACCGATACTCTCTACGGTTCCCAACTCGCGATTAGCAATCTTCAGATCTTGACTGGGGGCCGTGAACTGAATGCGGTCGCCGGCGGAGAATACCTTCTCGTGCTCGCGAAATACAGAGACGCCCATCTGCCGGCGCGGATCGTAGGTCGTCTGTTCTCCGCTGTTCCGAAGAACTGTGAGTTTGTTTTCTTCTGCATTCACAGAGACAACGCGAGAGTACTCGCCCTTATCGATGCCGGTTTCACGCGAGCTTCGCGAGTAGCGAAGAATGTCATTAACCTGGTATTGCTGAGCCCAACCGCGGTCCGCTCCTGTCATCTCCTGGCGTGGCACGAGTGTCTGGAAGCTGTGACCTTCGCGGCTCACAACACCTCGTGTCTGCAACTCATCATGAATCCGCTGATTGATCTCCGTACGCGAACGGTTATCTGGCGAGACCACAAGTGTGCCTTCGGGAGACTTGGCGTACTCGCGGGCAATGGCGGAGATCCGTTCATCACGCCCTTTCACCTCATGGACACGGCCTTGCCTACCGAGGCTCTCGACTGCGGCGCCAATCTCACCACGCGCCAACTGCTCGACTGCTTGCTTCAACTCCGGGTCGCGCTGCCGGACAATCTCGTCCAGTTTCGCTGTACGCATACCCGCCTCCTGAAGTTGCGCGAAAGGGCGGCCCGCTTCGACAGCCTCATGCTGGCGCGTATCGCCGACCAGGAGAACGCGGTCATTGGGTCGAAGCCGTTCTATGAATTCGTGCATTTGGCGGGTGGAGGCGAGCGACGACTCGTCGAGTATATACAGCATCTTCTCGCCTGTATCGGGCCGTTCTCCCCTGGCAAGATGATGCTGAAGAGTTGAACTGTCAATTCTCGCCTCGGCAAGCTTGTGAGCCGCTCGCGAAGTTGGGGCGAACCCTTCGACGGTGAATCCCTGCGCTTCGGCACCCTCGCGGATGACAGCCAACGTCGTAGTTTTGCCGGCGCCAGCCACGCCGTCCAAGCCAACAATCTTCTCTCGACTTACGAATATGTCATCCACTGCCTTGAGTTGTGATCGGCTCAGCTCAGGATGGCGGTCCTCTGTCGCAATGCGGAGTTGCGGCGATACCAGCATCGGGTCGCGGAACTCTCGCCGATTGCCTTCATGCATCCGCGCGATGATTTCCTTTTCCATGCGGACCATCTCGGATGTGGTGTACTGCGGCGCTGCTCTGCCATCTGTTCGAGCAACCTCCCGGAACTCGCCTCGCCTTAGCCTCTGCTCAAACTCCTGTCGCACCTGGCCGTATGTGGCTTGCCCCATGCTCCGATCTATCGCCGCCTGCAGGATGGCTCGTTCGTCCTGAACGGCAGAGCGCTCGAAGACGTGATTCCGGGAATAGGTCACTGACTGCTGCACCGTTTTCTCAGGCTGCTGCGTTTGCCTATCGGGTTGTTGCGCGTGATGCCTTGAATTCAATCGGACTTCGGCCACAATACGATCTGCCTGGTGCCCGAACTGAGCGGCTAGCTCCCGGTGCCGTTTCAGAACTTCTTCGGGCGAGTGAAGCTCTTTACTGTCCCGCGTGCGATGAGCTGCGACCTGTGCAGCGCCAGCACCGTCTCTGCCGATTTCCTGCAAGTGCCCGATGATCTGTTCCCGGCGCGGGCTTGATGCGTCAAGGTATTCCTGACTGTAGCCCTTGATCTCCGGCTGGCCATGTTTGCCGCGTTCAATCTCATAACCCAGCCCGTGCAAACGCAGGGCGAGTTCGGAACGGTAGACGGTTGTCACGTACTGTTGCGATTGGAAAAGGCTCCGCTCTTGAAGTGCGCGCGTCTGACCGTTATTACGCTCAGTCATATTGAAGATGACTGCGTGGGTGTGAAGCTGGGGCGCTGCGTAGCCGTCCACCGGACGGGCAGTATCATGCTCGAAGGTCGCGGCAATGAATTTTCCGGTTGTTTCCGGCGCATGCACATTGCCGATGCGGGCCTGGGTATACCGCTCCAATTCTCCGAGAGCCACGCGAACACTTTCCCGGTGCGCGTCACGGACGCGGTCATCGCCACCCACAAGGGCGGTCAGAGAGACCGACTTTGGCGCAGAGAACGTGGCATCCCATCCCGCGCGATGTTCGACGCTTGTAATTTCCTTGCCGCGCTCGTTCTCGTAGGTTCGGGCAGGCTGATGCTTGACAAGCTGCGCGCCGCTTTCTGGATGCTGGCCTTCGCTGAGCCGCGTAAAGTGCTCGGCTCCTACCGAACCTCTGAGACCCCATTCACGCGCCAGGCTACCTCGCCATTCGCTGTGCACTTGCGGGTCACGGCTCCAGTAGTTCTGTTTTTCAGACGTGAACTCGCGCGAGTGATACGTCTGCGCCTGGCCTGCCGATAACGATTTGGAGATGGTCAACATGCGCGTGAAGTCTACATCGTGCGCGGCAGCATCTCGCTTCTGCCTTCACGCATAGACTAACCCCAATTCGCAATGTGAGCGCACTCATCTCAATTTATGTTTCGCGTTTCTCCAGTGTTCATGCACCTTTTGTAGCTATTCGTGTCCGGATCTCTCGGATGTTGTACTGACCTTGACCGTTCGAACAGGCATCTATTATGTTGCCGAAACGAAGCGTCGAAGGTAGTCTTTCACCATTCGGAGACTTGCCGTATTACCCATCCAGAACAGCGGCACAAACAGGTGTGTGAAGGCACGCGGAACGGCCTTCCGATTGAGTCTTGAATTGAGGAACTGGTAGGCTGCGAATCCAAATGCTGTGACCATCCGGAGCAACAATCGATGCCCCCTCAATCCGGCGACTTCGACCGCGCAATGGAACATCTTGTAATCGGACTTCGAGCACTCGGAAGGACTGTCAAAGACAGAGCCAACTTAGATTGGACATGTGGTCTACGGGACGCGCCTTGGCTCAGTCAATCCATTGCGATTCGTCCCAGCTTGCGGGCTGCTCATCGGCGGTCTTCTGTCTTGCGTTGCCAGGGAAGATCGAATGAGGTTTGACCGGCTTCCTGGGAGGGCTGGGAAGGCTGGGAGGAACTGTCGTTGTCTCTGCCCGCGAATGCGTATCGGGCCGTTCTGCGGCGGCCATTGGGAAGGCATTCGTGGCACCTGTCGGAACGGCTTTGGTAGGCCGCTCCGGGGCAGTCGCCGGAGACAATTGGCGTGGCCGCTCGAACTTCATTTCGGTCGCCTGCGCAACGCTGAATGTAGCGTGGCTTGGCTTGCCCTTCCGAATCAATTCGGCGACGGCATCGGCACAGCGTTTGAGTAGCCGTCTGGCCCATGCGAACAGGCGTATCTCCACTCGCCATTTGTACCCATTATCCCGAATTGATTCAGACCACATTTCCTGACGACGTAATCGCCTTTCGCGCGCCCTTCCAACGAACCATTCTCGGGCAGCAAGAAGGGCAAACAGGACGAACAATCCCCAGCGCAATACCGGTTCGAAGAGCCGCCAAAAGCTCCTGCCATCGTAGAACTGATCCCGGAGGTATGGTTCCAGTTCTGCAGACTTGTACTCCTCTCTTGGTCCCAGAACCAAGCCGGTCCAGCCAGCACTTCGGGCGGCGGAACTGAGGTGCATCGGGAAGCGAACGTCCTGCTGGTCGCCTGGACGGTCCGCGTCAACATCGGACTCAACCACGAGTTGATCGGGTCGCCCGGGCGCTGTCTTGTAGAGCCATTGAACCGCAGTCGTAGCGGCCGGGTTCCGGTGCGCCATGGTGCTGTTGAAATACGCTTTGGAGTAATAAAGCTTAACGGGTGGAGCAGCCCACCAGAGCCACATGGGTAAGGGCAGGTTGGCGAGAACCCCGGTGACCATCACAAATGCAATCAAGACCGGGGGCAAAGCTGCTCGGAGAGACGGTACTTTCATGGTTTATTCTCCGGAGTCTCCGCAGCCCCGGATCGTGCTCTCAACTTCGCGAGGAACTCGTCAGCCTTTTGCTGCTTGACCGACTCGGAATACGCCGAAATCTTGCGCAGAGATTCGTCGCTGATTGGATTCCTCGAACCCTCCCTGAAGAGGTTCAGAATCAGGGCTCGAATTCCCATCAGTTCAGCCAGCAGAATTGGATCTGTATCTCCTTCATCTTTGCCACGCGCCTCGGCCAAGGCAATTTCGCGGAGCCATTCGGCGACCTTCTTGCCGGCCCGCGCGGCGGCCTGTTCGACCTCCGTAAACTCTGCATCCGTAAGGCGGGTGGCGATGGATTTGGCACGGAAAGTGCCGGGAGACCGCGCGGTTGTGACCGCTTGCGGAATCAGCGAAGGCGGCTTGGAGTCCGGGGAAGACATCAGCTCAGCGCCTGCTTCGCAACCTACGCCGACAGCTTTTTCTTGTCAAACCACTAAGGATGTTTTCACAGCAACTGACTGGAAGAGAACGTGTTAACGCCGCTCACGCTCGCTGCGATAATCCGCAAGCGCCCAGTGTTTACGCGCGTAAACGCGAAGTACAAATCCTTGAAACAGAAGACGTTGACAAACGTATACGGCAGTATCCTTGCAGCGCCCCGTTGGGGATGACGTGTCATCCTCCAACCGCTGCAAAGCAGCGCGGCGTCCGGCGGCAGCAATCTGGAGTAGCAAGATGCCGCTGGACGCTCAACGCTGGCCACAGAGCTGCTCTAGTGGCCCACAGCACGCCTACAGCCGCGGGTCCACTGGTTCGCTTTCTAGCGCCAGAACCGCAAATGCACACTCATGAACGCGGCGGAGAGGCTCGCGCTCCACGAACCGATGCAGCGCTTCCATGCCCAGGGCGAACTCGCGCAGAGCAAGAGAGCGCTTCGTCCCAAGCCCACGAGAGCGCAGTCGTTCCAGGTTCTGCGGCGCCGTGTACTCCGGTCCGTAGATGATTCGGAGGTACTCTTTCCCCCGACACTTCACCGCCGGTTGGACGAGGCCTCGCTTGTTTCTGGAAACGAACTGGAGCGGCTTCACGACCATTCCTTCACCTCCTGCGTCCGTCAATTCCTGCCACCAAGCCACTGCTCCAGACACCGCTTCCTGCTCATTCAGGTTGACCACTTTGTAGGGTGTGGCGATCAGCAGTTCGGGGACGGCGCCAGCCAATTTGCCGAGGATCTGCATATGCCATTGGTGGTCCTTGTCGGTGTGGACGAATCCCTCGCCGGCGAGCAAATGGAAGGGCGCGAGTTTCAAATCCAGCAGTGATTTTACCGGCCAGCAATAGCGGCGATAAGCCTCAACATAGGCTCCCGCCATGCCTGCCCGCTGCTCGTACCAATCGACCAAAGGAGCAGCTTCCGGAAGACGGTCCGCCGTGAGTTTCAAGGCAGTGACAGCCTGCTGCAGACCCACTTTTGCAGCCGCTCCGGCGGGTGCGTATTGGTTTTTAAGCAGGTCCTGCGCCTTGGCTGACCAGGGCATCAGTTCGCAGTCCAGGCACAACCAATCGGTGCTCAGCTCCTCCCAGAGACCGGCCTTGTCTACCGCGGAGCGGATGCGATCAAGAAACTCCCGTTCGAGACTGAGATCCGTGAAGAAGCGTCGCCCCGTCCGGGTATAGCAGGTCCCTGCCTCGTCCTCTGCAACCCCGAATCGCCTGAGCGCAGCGTCACGGTCTCGGCAGACGATCACGACCGCACGCGACCCCATGTGCTTTTGCTCGCAGATAACCTGCTCGACACCGGCTTTGCGGAAGTACTCAAACGCCTCGGCCGGGTGCTCAAGAAGACCAGGTTCGCTGCTCGTCTCGGAGGGAGACATGGTCGGCGGAAGGTAAATCAGCCACTTCGGATTTACCGCAAATCGGCTCATCACTTCGAGCGCGGCGATGGCGTTTTCTTCGCGAATTGTGAGGTTCCCGTGCAGGCGGGTTTCAACGATCCGCTTGCCGATTACGTCGTCAATATCAAGCAGGTCATCGTGCTCTTGCTGTTGGGTCAATCGGCTCGCGGACGGGTCGGCGGCGCCTTCCTGCAAGAACGGTTTCGATGGTGCGTAATACTCCCGGATGGCGGGCACAGACACGAGTTCTTTCTCCGGATAACGAAGCGCAGTAAGCTTCCCACCGAAGACGCAACCGGTATCAATATCGATGGTCCGATTCAGCCATTCCGGCTCGGCAACGGGCGTGTGACCATACACAACCATCGCCTTTCCGCGGTATTCGGCAGCCCAGTTATAACGAACTGGAAGACCATAGTCATCGGTCTCTCCGGTGGTTTCACCGAACAGTGCGAACGAGCGGACCGCCCCCGATCCTCGGCCCTGCATCTCCTCTTTCATGCCGGCGTGGGCGACCACCAGGCGGCCCTCGTCAAACACGTAGTGGCTCACCAAATCGTCGATGAAGTCGGCGACCTGGCGCTTGAATTCGGGTGGCTCGGGCTCCAGTTGAGCCAGTGAATCGGCAAGTCCGTGAGTGATCTTCACTTCTTTTCCGCGCAGTTTTCGCATCAGTTTCACGTCATGATTTCCGGGAACGCAGAACGCAGTTCCGGCCTTCACCATCCCCATCACAAGCCGCAAAACCTCCATGATTTTTGGCCCGCGATCGACAAGATCGCCGACAAAAATTGCCTTGCGACCATCGGGCGGAGTGACCCGAAAGTCGGCGCCATCCGGCTCAACCGCGTAGCCCAACTGCTGGAGGAGCGTATTCATTTCATCGAAACATCCGTGGACGTCGCCAATAATGTCGAACGGCCCGTGTTCCTGCTTCAGGTTGTTCCATAATGGCTGGCGCTCAATTTCGAGGCCTTCAAGGTCGGCGGGGTCATTGAAAATGTGGACGTGGCGAAACCCTTCGCGCTCCAATCCCCGCAATGACCGCCGCAATTGTTGGGACTGATTCCGGATTACGTGTGGGCCGAAGTCTCGATCCGCACGGTCTCGATTGCGCTCCTGGCAGAGCTTCTCCGGGAAATTGAAGACGAATGCCACTGGAAGAACATGAAACTCGCGCGCCAGTTCAACGAGTGGTTTGCGCGAATCCGTCTGCACGTTGGTGGCGTCTATTGCCGTTAGTCGCCCCAAGGCGAGCCGCTTCCTGGCGATGAAGTGAAGGATCTCGAATGCATCGCCAGTGACAGTCTGATCGTTCTCGTTGTCGGCAACGAGGCCGCGGCAGAAGTCCGATGACAGGACTTCTGTCGGCTTGAAATGCGTGCGTGCGAACGTCGATTTGCCCGAACCAGATGGGCCGATAAGCACGACAAGCGAAAGTTCAGGAATGGTGATCTTCACGAGTTCATTTTCCTTAGTACGTCTAGGGTTGCTGCTCACGAATGCGGACCAGCAAGTCCGAAAGCTCTTGTTTGCACGATGGAGACTCCGGCAGACTTGACCGCTCCGAACTCAATTCAAGTTCAGAGCGGAGACGACGGTACTCCGCTGAATAAAACTCGACGTCATGGTTTGTCAGTGTTCCCTGCTCCCGGCCCTGGGTCTTACGAGCAACCAGTTCGTCGACATAAGGAAGCCGAAACTTCTCATTTAACCGAATCAAGTTGGCTTCAACTTCACCTGTGTTCATCAGATGAATCCCGGTGAGAAGAACGCGGAATGTGTAGAGAAGTGGCTTCACACGCGGCGGTTGTTCGGCTTCGAAATGCCCCCATTGGGTCGCGGCGAATCCCAGGTAGTGATGGCTGTGAAATCGGGTGATGCAGCCAGTTGCGATCTGCTTCAGTTCCAAGTGTTCGGCAGAAGACTGGACGATGAGCGGAGAATAAAGCTGTTCCAGAACATAGCCGTTTCGCTTTAGCAGTAGACCGAAGAACTTCTTCACATCATGCGTTACGACATCGAGTTCAACGGGGCTCTTCACACATTGCTCGACGGTTTCGCGGGTCTCAAACAGGCCAAAGATTTCGCGGGCGGGAAGCACATGGACACCTCGAATATCCCAATCCGAGTCGCGAGACGGGAACCCGTAAAGGTGTGCGCCACTGATCGTCGCAAATACGAGTGGATAAGGATGACCTTTGACAGCCAACCTGACTGCATCCGGGAATTCGAAGGTCATCTTGCCATGCTCCTTCGTGCTCGTAATAGAAAGTCATTCACCGTTTGGTAGTCCGGGCTGTCCGGCAAAGCGGTCATGGCATACGCGGTCTCGAACTCCTGGTGAAGGTTCAACCGCCAGGCGTTCACCGATTCCCAGTCCATCTCACCACGCCGAATCGACAGCAGTTGATCCCTGTGCGATTCCACCGAGAGCGGCACAAAGCCCTCACGCAGAACGGTGATTCCTGATAGTAGAAGCCGGATCAGGTGCATCGCATGTTTCCACTTGATTGCGCCAGTCGCGCGCAGGTCCTGCTCAAGTCGTTTGAACTGGGACAGAACGTATCCGTTATAGGTCTGATAAACAAGCTTCGATAAAAACGCATCGCGGTGGGATAGCAAATCCTCGGCTAGCTCCGTTTTCGTTTCAATCAATGGGGAATAGAGGCACTCCAGTACGTTGGGATTTGCTTTGAGCGCCAGCACCAGAAACTTCTGAAGTTCCCAGTAAACCTCCTCTGCAACAGCGTTTTCAAGTTGTTCCGGCACGCCATAGAGCGACCAGTGGAGGTTCGCTGGGGGAAGATAAATCCCGCGCCGGTCCACGTCTGAGTCTTCATGGCTGAGCCCATATGCCTGGGAACCAACCACGCATCTGTAAATCACGAAATCATAAAGGTCATATTCCTTCAATGCCCGCTCGGAGTCACCGAGAGGCCCATTCTTAACGTGCTTCAGCAATGAGAATTCCTGGCGCCGAACGGTCCCCTCGCAGCCGTCGGCGAAGCGTACTCGATAGGCGTGTGTTGCGTCGGCTGGAGTTCGAATCAACTCACCAACCGTTCCTTTCGGCACGGGCGAACCACCGCCGATTGGAACGACATTCTGGCGAATGACTACTTGAGTTCCCAGAGGGACGATGAGGTTTGGGTTGTCAGTTTGTTGCTGCACGACTGAACACCCCCATCTGCGTCGGCGACCCGACGTCCGCATCTTCGTTGCCTACCGGGCGAAATGCGACCGTGTATCCAAATCGCTGGGCCACGTCTCCAGCCCAGCTCTGGAACTGCTCCCGAGTCCATTCGAATCGGTGATCCTTGTGCCGGAATTGGCCGGCGGGTAAAGTCTCGAAGCGCACGTTGTACTCCGAATTGGGCGTCGTAATGATGACGGTGTTCGGCTTTGCGTGCTCGAAGACGACTCTCTCGAAGGCTGCCAGGCGCGGCGGATCGAGGTGCTCGATGACCTCAACCGCAGTTGCAGTTTCAAATCCGGCAAGGCGCTTGTCCTTATACATGAGTGAACCCTGAAAGAGACGTATCCGCTCTTTCTGCTTCGGCGGCATGGTGTCGAAGTGCAGACGCTCGCTGGCAATCTCAAGGCTGCGATGGGAAACGTCCATTCCGGCGATTTCTTGGACCTGCTTCTGTTTGAGCAATTCCCGTAGTAGCCTGCCCTCGCCGCAGCCAAGGTCGATCACTCGCGTGGCGGCGGACTCAGTTACGGACTGAAGTACGGCCTCCAGCCGCAGTTGGTTGAGAGCGATCGGCTTTTCAATGGCTTCCTCCTGCTCCGGTTTCTTCTCCTGTTCTGCCTCAGGTTCGGCCTCTTCATCGCCGATCAGGCGGGCCAGCGCCTCCGACGCAAGATGCTTCTGGTAACGCAGGTAGCGTTTCACGATCAGCTCCCGCTCGGGGTGCGCCTGCAGCCAACCCTCGCCGTGCCTCAGCAGCTTCTCAACTTCATCCTGGCCGACCCAATAGTGCTTTTCGGCATCGAGTACCGGAATCAGAACGTACAGGTGCGTCAGCAGATTTTGAAGGCTGACGTTCTGTTCCAATTCCACGGTGTAGTAGTTGCTCGCACCCCATTCCGGGAACGCTTCATCGAGGGCATGATGCTCGGCGCGCACGGTGTAACCGAGTGGCTCGAAGAGCCGCTTCAGGATGTCCTGGCCACCCCGGCACGGCAACACGGTAATCCTGGCGACCAAGGGCAGTGCCTGATCGACCATTTCTGGATGCCCCTTGCTAGTCCCGGCGAGGGCGCTCGCGAGCACACGGGCAATGGCGACACTCAGGAATGACGAGGCGACATAAGGCCGGTCGTTGACATATTGATCGAGTGCGCCACCTTCGCCGGACGGCCCGCGGCGAGTCCGCACCAATGCAACTGGATCAACGTCCAGCAAGAGCGCCGCGGTGCAGCGCTCGGGCGTCGCTTCGGGATAGAAAACATGCGCTTTGCCAAATGAAAGGTCGAACGACTGCACTTTATCAGGATTCTTATGGAGCAGGTAGCCGATGTCCGTGGCGGGTACGCGCGTGCTGGTGATTGTCATTAACATTTCAATCCATCTTATGGCAGCAGCCTTCTACCGTGAGTCATTGCGACTCCAGACACCATTGAGACATCCGGTTGCGTGTTCCTTATTCGACGCGGAGTGGCCGCGGCGAACAAGCCCGTCGGGCGGGAAAATCGAGACCTGACGCTAAGCGGCAGCACTGACAAGGGTGGGAAGACGGGCGCAGACGAAAAAAGGACCTGCCTGGAGGCAGGTCCAGAGATTCAAGATTTGTTATGTCGTGGTTAGCTGGCTTGCGCCAGTTCCGAGATGATTTCGTTCTCTTGGGCGGATTCTTCCGGTTGAATGGCGGCGAGAATGACAGCGGAGGTGCGCTGGATGGCTTCAAGACTTTCGGCTAACAGTGCCGCATTACCCGCGTACATCTGGATGTAATCGCTCGAAGCGGTTCCCATGTCCAAGCCAACGCTCTGCCCCACGATGAAGGCCACTGCTTCGGCTTCCGTTTCGCGCACAGTTGCGGTGGTCATGGTCCGGCGTTCGGCCTTGTGTAAAAGCTCATGCGCCGTTTCGTGAACCAACGTAGTGAACTCCTCGGCCTTCGACTGGTCGGGAAGCAGGGCGATTTTGCCACCATAGGAGACACCCAAGGCCGGGGCAATCTTCTCGTTGAACTCCAGCGCGATGTTTTGTTGCGCAAGGAAAGCAATCAGGCGGTCTAGGTGCACGCCCACTTCGCCGGTGATGTTGTGCTCGAACTCGGGCAGCTCTTTGCCCTCGGTCTGCGCCACATCGAACACATAAACTGCACGGAACCCAATGAGCATGGGCTGAGGCTTGGCGCTGGCGTCGCGATCCTGCTCGGCGTCGTCCTTCTTCCGCCTGTATCCGATCATGGGCGCGAGAATCTGGATTCCTTTTTCGCCCTTCTTCACGAATCGGCCCATCTCTTTCCATGTGCCGAATCCTGCAACGCGCGTGGCGGTTGGGAGCTGCCGTGCAATGGCAAGGATGTTGCCAAAGCTGTAATTGTGAAACCGCGCCATCGCTCCGAGGTACGCGGTCAAGGTTTCGCTTTTGCCTGCTTCAAGCTGCTGGATGAGGTAATCCACGGCTTGCTTGATGATTACCTGAGTGGGGTTCTCTTTCTGGCTTGCGCGCTGCTGATAAGGCGAGTTGGTGCGGGTCCGCTGCGCCGCATTTTTCCTGTGCGGCGCGGCGTTGCTGATTATGGCTGTGCCGTTGCTGGCGGCGAAGGCTGTGTTGCTGATAGTGGTTGGCATGACTCTGTTCCTCATTTGCTGCCCGCTGTGGGGCGATTTGCGTGCATGAGGGAGAGCACTGCTAGAAACCCAAATTTCTTTTGTTGAGTGCTCCCGCTTCATGGCTCTTGCGGCACGGCAGAGGCGCGGAGGGTTCTGTCCAGGCCGCCGCAGGCGCCGCGTCAGCGGTCGAAGCGGAGCGGAGAGCCTTGACAGGTTCCGACCGCCTCTGCCAAAAAGCCGCCTGAAGCGGGGGCACTTGATAAAAGAAGAAATTTAGGACCCAATCCGAATTGCGCTGCGTTCGTACGGCTGTGAATGCGGGGCGGGTACCTACATAGGCGGAAACCGTTGATGTATGAGATGATTTCGCTTTTGGAGAGTCTCGTTTCGCATGAGCGATTTCAAAGAGGGTCTATACGATCAGCTAGTAACTCGGCATGTCCGGGAGTTCCTTGACCTGCAAGCCACTCAAGGACTGAAATCGTCGGTCGAAGAGCTTGAAGAGAACGACTACCCAGACTATCTTGCTCGCC
Source organism: uncultured Acidobacteriaceae bacterium (assembly GCA_963770555.1). Classification (GTDB taxonomy): domain Bacteria; phylum Acidobacteriota; class Terriglobia; order Terriglobales; family Acidobacteriaceae; genus Telmatobacter. The sequence continues at coordinate 410,786 of CAVYQC010000003.1, read as the reverse complement.
ACCTCATCCGGCAGATCAAGGCTGTCCTTCGCTCCGTGCCAGCGGAAGATCGTAAGCAGAGACAAATTGAGCTAGCGAATACTCTTTTAGACTTTGCGCGCACGCAAGACACCTCCATCGAAACAGATGCCGTCGATCAGGCTGGCCAAGTCCTCCGCGCCATCTACAGCGGCGCGATCGCTCCGGTGCCGCCCTCCACTCCTCTGAGCGTTACAAGCCTGTTGATGAATGCGCTCGACGAACCTCGTCTCGGCTTTGAACTTGAACGCGAGATGGCAACTGCGGACCGGGTGCTGATGGTAGTGAGCTTCGTACAATGGCGTGGCTGGCAGCGTCTCAAAAGCGCCTTTCATTTGCTCGCCGAACGAAATGTTCCGATCAGGCTGCTGACGACCACCTATATAGGAGCCACAGATTTCCGCGCAATTGAAGAATTGTCGCGGCTACCCAACGTTGAATTGCGCATCTCCCTTGATGGCCGCCGGCGCCGTCTGCACGCCAAGGCCTGGCTCTTTCAGCGGGACAATGGCTTCAGCAGCATCTATGTTGGCTCGGCTAATCTTTCCGGGCCCGCTCTCGAAGATGGAATCGAATGGACCGTCAAGCTCAGCGAAGTCGAAGCGCCACATATCGTCGAGCGTTTCCGGGGTGCGTTTGATTCCCTTTGGTGCGATGAAGAGTTTGAAACATTCCGGCCCGATGATGAAGCCTTCTGTCGTCGTGTAAAGCAGTCTCTGGAATATGCGCGGCAGGGTCCAGGTCGCCAGGATTCTGGACCGCCGGTGTTCTTCGATTTGAGGCCACATCCCTATCAGCAAGCTACGCTCGATCAACTTGAAGCTGAGCGAGTCGACAGGGGCCATTTCCGTAATCTGGTGGTCGCCCCAACTGGCACCGGCAAGACGTTGGTTGCGGCATTCGACTACAACCGCCAACCTCTCATCGGCCCACGGCCACGCTTGCTCTTTCTGGCCCACCGGGAGGAACTCCTGCGCCAGGCACGCGACAGATTCCGCCATGTATTGCGGGACGAATCATTTGGCGAGTTGTTGGGTGGCGGAGAAGAGCCCAGCAGTTTCGACCATCTCTTCGCCACAGTTCAGAGCTTCCGGAGCCGGGGACTACTCGAATCCCAAGGTGCAGATCACTGGGACTATGTTGTTCTCGATGAGGCCCACCACGTCCCCGCGGACAGTTATCGCGAGATCGTCTCTTCTCTGCGGCCACGGATTCTTTTGGGGCTGACGGCAACCCCAGAGCGCATGGACGGCGAGAGCATATTGCCGTGGTTCGATCATCGGATCGCTGATGAGATGCGCCTCTGGCACGCGATTGAACGCCAGTATCTGGTGCCCTTCGACTACTACGGCGTTCACGATGGCATTGACTTGTCCGGGCTTTCATGGAGCCGTGGTGCGTATGCCGTCAGCGAACTCGAACAGCACTACCTCGGCAACACTCGCCGCGCAAATCTGATCGTTAAGGAATTCTGCGAGTTCTATGGTGACTGGCATTTGGCCCGCGGACTCGGGTTTTGCGTAAGTATCGCTCATGCTGAATTCATGGCCGAGTCATTTCGCCAGGCGGGAATACCTGCATTGGCCATCACCAGTGAATCGCCAGCAGAGGAACGAACCCAGGCTACGAGCCTGCTGCGCAATCGAGAAGTGAATGTTCTATTCACCGTCGACCTTTACAACGAAGGCGTCGACATTCCCGAGGCTGATTGCGTGCTCTTTCTCCGGCCGACCGAAAGCTCGACGGTCTTTCTCCAGCAACTGGGGCGCGGGCTTAGGTTGGATACGGGCAAGACTAGCTGTCTTGTGCTGGATTTCATCGGCAACCAAAGACGTGAGTTCCGCTTTGACCAGAGGTTTCTTGCATTATTTGGTGGAACGAGACAGCAGGTGATTCGGGAAATCGAGAGCGGAATCACGCGTCTACCGGGAAATTGCTATTTCCGGCTCGATAAAGAGTCCCGGAAAGTCATCCTGGAGAATCTTAAAGCACAGTTGCAGGCAAATCGCGCAAGGATGGTCGCAGAGCTCAGAGCGCTCGCGAGCCAACTCGGACGGCGCCCCACTCTGATCGAGTATCTTGCCGAAACGCGCTATGATCTTTCGGATGTTTACAAGCAGTCGATTGGGGGCTGGTATGCACTTCTTAACGAAGCACAATTCCTGACAGAGCCTCCGACGGAACCTGACATAAAGTTGATTAAGCAGTTTCGGCACTTATTACATATCGATTCGATCCAACGGCTGCGACTGTACCTAGATTTGCTGAGCGGAACGACAGTTGAAGCCGAAACTCTCACTGCTTTCGAGAAGCGCATGGTGCAGATGCTGACCTTTCGCTTGCTTCAGGGTGAGGCGAAACAGCAACGGGACGAATGGGAAGCTGGATTGACGCGGCTCAGACAGCACGGCGGAGCAAAAGCAGAGTTCAAAGAGCTTTGTGATGCATTGCTTGATTCAGTGAAACTGCATAGCAACGAAAATCCAACGCTGGGTGACTACCCACTCTTTCTCCACCGGCAATATACCCGCGATGAAATTCTCGTGGGATTGGGTCTGGCGAAGCTTGTCGGATCATTCAATACGCAAACCGGCCGATTTTGGATCGAAGCATTGAATACCGAAGTTTTCTTTGTGACTCTGGACAAATCAGAGAAGACTTTCTCACCATCCACTCGATACGAGGACTTCGCGCTGAGTCCGACCCGATTCCATTGGCAATCCCCGAGCACTACGAGCGAGAATTCTCCGACTGGCCAGCGGTATGTTCACCAACAGGAAAACGGTGCCAGGTTCCTGCTGTTCGTTCGACCGAAGAGGGAAGACGCATTCTTATTCCTCGGACCTTTGCACTACGTATCTCATTCGGGGAGCCGCCCGATGAGCATTTACTGGGACCTGGACTATCCGATGCCTGCCTGGTTCTTCGAGATTTGCGCGTCACTACGGGCAGCTTGAGAATCCGACCACGTCACGCAATTTCGCTGGAAACGTCGATCTCGACAACCTGGGGCTCATGGACGAGCCGGTAGGCTTCGTCAACCACGGACGCGTTCACGAATTGGGTACCGTTGGCAGTCATTTGCCCGTGGCCGCCATGAATATGCCCAAAGATATTCAGTCTAGGCCTGATCTGTTCAATCGCTTTTGCCAGTTCCTCGCACCCAAGATGAGGGGTAGAAGAAAGCGATTTGTCCAGCACTCCGAACGGCGGTCCATGTGTGACCAGAACGTCTGTGCCTTCGGGAATCATCTGCCAATAGCGCCGGATTGCAGCGCCGCGGGCGAAATTGAATGCCCAATTATTGAATTCGGGCTGAACAGGGGATCGCCAGAACTTCAAACCCAGAAGTTCCGTACCGGAATTTTCAAGATAGATTGCGTTGGAGAGCAGCTCTTTTGCGGCTCCCGGGTGGCGCTCGAACATCAGATCATGGTTTCCGGCAATAACGACCTTGAATCGGTGTGGCTGCTTGCCTAGCCAATGATTGAAATCGATAATCTCCTTTGGCTTGTCGCCGAATGCCATGAAATCCCCTGTATGAATAAGCACATCCCCAGCCGGCACGCTCAATTTGGCATGCTGGCCGTGCGTGTCGCTAATGCACACAATGCGGACCGGAGGCATAGTTCAGCTTTGCTTTGAGTGGTCTTTGAGGGGTTCGGGATGGGTTGTCTTCAGCCACTCATTCACCTGCTCTCGCAAAACGCTCAAGTCCTTTATGACCTGCGCGAGATCGGTGGGCGAGACGCCGCCGGCCAAGTCGTAGCTCGTGGTGTTTCTCTTCTGCGAATGAGATTTGATCTTGCGCACCCATCTTTCGCGCGCGGCGGCGTCCTGCGTCGTCAGGGTATATTCGAGGCTTTCGATCACCCGCTGGTGATGCCCCTGGCCCAGAGAGACACGAAAGCCGCTTGCCCGCAGCGCAATGTTGGCGAGCGTGAGAATGCCGTTGTAGGCCGCCTGAAAACGAAGATCGTCGGAGATGCCCTCCACCTTCATGTCCGCCTGCGAGCGGTCCACAATGCTGAAGAGGTCGGCAATCTCCTTCGGACTGCTGGGCTCAGCCTTATACCAACCGAGTTGTACTAACTTTTCTAAACTCATCCTCGTCGCCGATCAGGAAGACCTTCTTGCTCTTCTTCAATGATTGCAGAAAATGGTTCCCTTCGCGAAGCCGTGCCCTCACGTCTTCAAGTGAATAGATGGTTGGGTTCACTGGACGCCGCAACTGCTTCTCGACGGGGCCCACGGCGTCCAATACTTCGTCGAGGGAGATCGCGCCGATCACCATCAGGTCAATATCGCTCGCGGCTTTCTCTTCACCGCGGGCAACCGAACCATAGACAAAGGCAACGCTGATACGGGACGAAAGCGGGGCTAGAGCGGCCTTGAGCATCTGAAATACGCCGGTGGTTTTTGCGAGCAGGGCCCGGAGTTCCGGAAACTCGGGGTGCTGCTGATTTGCCTGATAGAACACCTGACTGCCGACCGCTGATCGTTTGATTAGTCCGGCATCGGTGAGTAAAGCAAGTTCACGCTGAACAGTCCCCACGCTTGTCTCAACCTGACGGGCGATTTGGCGAACGAAGAACGTTTCGTCAGGGGCGCCATACAGAAGCGCCAGAACTCTCCCCCTGGTCTGGCCAAAGAGCAGATCCCCGACCGATGTGAGAGCCGTTCTCATTCTGAGAACAATTGTACTCAAAATGAGTACATCTTGGCTAGCACCGGGCAATCATCGCCACATTATCGCTGATGCTGTGCGGAGGCACAAATCATGTCAGAAAAATGTGGCGATATTCTGACTCTGAGACGGGCACCCAAAATCGGAATTGCGAACTGAAGGCGGCGGGCCGCGAGCGGGCCTCCGCAGATTCTCGGCGCAGCGCGACCAGCGGTGGAGTATGCTGATCAGCAAGCTAGGCGCGGTGGCTCCTCTGACCGCAGTCCGCAAAACGTGTACGGATCGTACGTACAAACTCGAATCCAGAATTCGGGGGCATTTTTGTACGAATCGCGGTTTTTTGTACGAAATTTGTACTTACACCCGGCATTGTGGACTTTCTGGCATTTTGTAAGTTTCAGAAACTATTGATACTTAAGGACTTATCCTGTGGAAAAAGCGTTCGACTCCCGCCGCCTCCACCACTAACGTACTTATTTTCAATAGCTTACAGGCGAAAAGCACAAGAAAAGCGAAGAAAATTGCCACACATAAGCTGCTTAGAATCAAGTAGATCCTAATCTCTATCCGTCACTCCGAAGAACCGCCTCCCGGAAAAACGATCAATATTTTCGTAGTGTGCGAAAATATGCGGACAATGAGATTCGGAGTCCAAAATGCAGACCGCAATTGAATCGAGAGAACTGGTCGTCTGGGCACCACACAAGTCGCTCGCGGAAGCCAAATCCCTTTTCGCTTCGTACGCCCCGAAATTCCAGACCCCGCCGTGCAACGAAATGACAGCTTTCGGAAAGGCCACTGTAAACGTTCTTTATCTCTCCAACCCTGAACTGGACACCACGATTGAGAACGCACTGGTTGCGCTACGAAATTGCAGAGTGTCGAAGTTGCTGGTCTACACGCCTCACCATTCTTCAGAATTCGCATTCCGCGTTGGAACGATGGTAGGACGTCGGAAGTTCGCCGAGGCTGAGTGGGCTTTCAACTGGCCGCACTTGAGGCAGCTCTTGAAAGCACGGAACATTCAGACCCACGCTCGGCACAACAGAGGTGGAAGTAACGACTTAGCCCTGTTAGAAGCGAGACAAAGGCTCGGGCTGAGCCAGGAGCAACTGGCAAATGCCCTGAATGTGACCGCGCGAACCTTGCAGAATTGGGAGGCCGGTAAGGGGACCAGCCAGATGGCCAAGAGAACAAGAGACCTGCGCGAATTGCTCTCGCGGATGGATGATTACGTCGTTGCCCCTAAGGAGAAAGAATGGCTATCAACTCCACTCGAGGCATTTGCTCGACGTTCTCCACGACAGTTGATCACCGAGGGTCGAATTCGAGATCTGGTCATCGAGTTCGACAGAATGAGAGAAGGGCAGCCGGTATGAGCTGTGATGCCAAACTGCAGATTGCAATCAAGCGACAAAACAACAAGAAAGTTGTAGTATTGTGTCATGGCTCAGTCTCACAGAGAGGCGTCGCGGCGGCTCTTCGATCTCGCCGAGCAACAGCAAGGCTTCTTCACTACGAAGCAGGCCAAGGCGGCCGGATTTGCCGAAAATACGCATCCCTACCACGTGCAGGCTGGGAACTGGATCCGGGAACACCGCGGCATTTACCGCCTGGCGCTGTTCCCAGCGCCGGATCGGCCCGATCTAGTGCTTTGGTCGCTCTGGTCGCGGAACCGGAAGGAAGAGGTCGATGGTGTCTATAGTCATCAGACGGCGCTGAGCCTCTATGAGCTGTCAGACCTGAACCCGGCCAAGCTCCATATGACCGTTCCGACGAACTTCCGGCGTAACAGCGATATCCCTGGAATTGTCGTTCTCCATTGTCGCGACCTGCTCAAGAGCGAAATACAGGCCGGACCTGGCTACAAATACACTCGGCCGTTGCGAACCATTCTTGACCTGATAGAGGCCGGCACGGTCGAGCGGACGTTTATACGCCAGGCGCTGCGGCAGGCTGTTGACCGCGGGCTGATCACGCGCCAGCAACTCCGGAACGCGCAACTGAGCGAGACGGCACGCAAGATGGTCGAAGATGCACTGCGGCGGGCTGCATAATGGCGATTCCGAGAACATATGCAACGGCGGGAGCCTTCCGCAGAGCCCTGGAAGAACGCCTGATGAGCATGTCCCAGGTGGAGCAGATCGATATCAATCGCCTCAGACGTCAGGTGTCCTTCGATCGTTTGCTGGCGAGGTTATTCCGGCAAGACCCGGCGCCTTGGGTGTTGAAGGGCGGTTATGCATTGGAACTCCGCTTCAAATCAGCTCGATCCACAATCGATATCGACCTGACCTTGCAGCGCGTCGTTGGGACAGTGGAAGGTAGCGATCCAGTCCGAGCAATACGAGAGATGTTGCAGGCGATGGCCGATGTCTCATTCGATGATTGGTTCGAGTACACGATTGGACCACCCGTTATGGATATAACTGCGGCCCCTTACGGCGGCGCTCGCTATTCGGTCGAGACACGTATGGACGGAAGGATCTTCGCCCGGTTTCATCTCGACGCAGGCGTTGGCGATGTGGTGATACAGCCTCTCGAAACCGCCGAGTGCCATGACTGGCTCGGGTTTGCAGGAATCGAGAAGCCTCGTGTACGGATGATCTCTCGGGAACAGCAATTCGCCGAGAAGATTCACGCTTACACACTTCCGCGAAGCTCACCGAATAGTCGGGTGAAGGATCTGGTGGATCTGGCTCTTCTGATCGCAGACAACCAACTTGACCGGCGGAGAGTAATCGACGCATTGCATCTGACCTTTGATCGAAGGGGGACTCACGCTTTGCCAACAAGCTTGAGCGTACCGCCGCCGGATTGGCAAACGCCCTTCCGGGCGCTTGCAGAAGAATGTGAGCTGCAGACGGACATCGCTGCGGTCTTCGACAACGTGCGCGAGTTCCTCGAAAACGTTCTGGCAGGCGGCATGGAGCAGTGAGCGGAGATGGCCAGCAGAAGTTCAGAATCGGTTCCAATCGAGCGGCGAGACGAGGAGAACCAGCTGCTGCGGGAAGAGAATGCTAGACTGCGTCGTGTTTTGGCCGCTCACGGCATCCCTGTTCCACAGTTCACACCAGCCGATGCACGTCGGGTTCAAACGATTACGCCCGCGGCAGTGGAAAATAAGGAGGACCGCGCTCGCAAACGGATCGCGCTCTTCCGGAGCCTGTTTTGCGGGAGAGAAGATGTCTATGCGCGGCGATGGGAGAATTCCGACGGCCGGTCTGGATACTCTCCAGCGGCGCTGAAGGATTGGAGAGCCATCAACTCAAGCAGGCCGGAGGATCGTAAGAAGGTTGATCGGAATACACGGAAATTCCTCCCGTTGAGCGACGTGGTTATCGAGAATCATCTTCTCGGAAAAGAGACTATTGGCATTTACCCTCTACTTCCGGACGAGACCTGTTGGTTTCTCGCCGTGGATTTTGATAAGAAAACATGGACTGATGACTCCCGCGCGTTTCTCGATACATGCCAGGAGTTGAACGTTCCAGCGGCCCTGGAGCGGTCTCGCTCTGGAAATGGCGGCCATGTTTGGATCTTCTTTGAACATGCAATTCCGGCAAACACCGCACGCAAACTTGGATGCGCGGTCCTCACACGGACTATGGAACGCCGGCATCAACTAGGCCTCGATTCCTATGACCGCTTCTTCCCAAACCAGGACACGATGCCCAGAGGTGGGTTCGGAAACCTGATTGCGCTTCCCTTGCAGTTTGCACCGCGCAAGTCGGACAACAGTGTCTTCATCGATGCCAACCTCCGTCCGTATCCGGATCAGTGGGGGTTTCTTTCTACGATTCGACGGATGTCTACCACAGCCGCGGAAGAAGTCATCGCCGATGCCCAACGCAATGGAGATCTAATCGGGGTTCGCATCAGTATTGCCGATTACGAAGATGCACAAGATCCATGGACATTGCCACCTTCACGAAGGCGGATGGAGCGGCCGATTGAGGGACCGCTCCCTGAAACGGTGCAGATCGTTCGCGCGAATCTTCTTTACGTGGAAAAGCAGGCCCTGCCACCGGCCATGTTGAATCGTCTGCTCAGGCTGGCTGCATTCCAGAACCCGGAGTTTTACAAGGCGCAGGCGATGCGGCTTCCGACATATGCCAAACCGCGCGTGATCGCGTGCGGCCAGGATTTCCCCCAGCACATTGCCGTACCGCGCGGGTGCCTGACGGAGGTAATTGCCCTTTTCAATGCGCACAACGTCCGGCCCGAAGTTCGGGACGAACGGTTCGCAGGCACACCTATTACAGTGGAATTCGATGGTCAGCTTCGGCCCGTCCAAGACGAAGCTGTCGCAGGGATCAGCGCCCACGACGACGGAATTCTCTGCGCCCCGACGGCGTTTGGGAAAACGGCCGTGGCGGCATGGCTGATCGCAAAGCGCAAGGTCAATACTTTGATTCTGGTTCATCGGCAACAACTACTCGATCAATGGCGGGAACGGCTGGCGATGTTCCTGAATATGCCCGCAGCCTCGATTGGGCATATCGGCGGCGGAAAGATGCTCCGGACAGGGCGCATCGATGTCGCGGTCATTCAGAGCCTCTATCAGAAAGAAGCAGTAAAGGACTTTGTTGCTGAATACGGGCAAGTCATCGTCGATGAATGCCACCACATATCTGCGTTTACGTTTGAGCAGGTGATGAAGCAGGTGAAAGCAAAATATGTCGTTGGTTTGACCGCTACCCCGACGAGAAAAGATGGGCACCATCCAATTATCTATATGCAGTGTGGCCCAGTCCGGTTCAGCATGAGCGCCAAGGCAATGGCGGAAATGAACCCTTTCGAACATAGGGTGGTTCCCCGTCACACGGATTTCCGGATGCCGCCCGATCTTACCGAAGTGACGATTCAGGATGTCTACGGTGCACTGTCGAATGATGCGTTACGCAATGCAATGATCGCCGATGACATCGTACATGTCATCAAGTCAGGACGTTCGCCTCTGCTCCTGACGGGCAGGACGGAGCATCTACAGTATTTCGCAACCACACTCAGTGGCGCCGCCCAACACGTTTTTGTTTTGAAGGGCGGCATGGGCAAGAAGCAACGCAGACATATCGCGGAGAGTATGGCTTCTGTATCAGACAACGAATCGCGAGTGATTCTGGCCACGGGAAGCTACATCGGGGAAGGGTTCGACGATGCGCGTTTGGACACATTGTTCCTTGCCATGCCGATTTCCTGGAAGGGAACATTGCAGCAATACGCTGGCCGCCTCCATCGTCTCCACGACAACAAGCGCGTCGTACAGGTCTATGATTACATCGACAACGGGGTCCCGATGCTGGCAAGAATGTACGAGCGCAGATTAAGGGGCTACAGCGCAATCGGGTACGCAATCGACCAGGCGACTGACCGGCTGTCTTTTCTTTAAGTCTGACACCCGTAACCAAACCGTTTCCCAGGCCATCCCAGTTCCCGCTCACTTCGTCTGATTGGAACCTTCTACCAGGGCATGAACTTGACCACTGGTTGCATGGTGGCGAACTTATTCTTGGGTTGATGCCGGTCAACTCAGGCTCTTTGGAGTGGCAGTTGCGCTCACGGATTGTCCGAACATGTTCAGCAGAGCCGAAAACGCGCTGGTGAGCCGCTCCGGGGTCACTGAATCCGGGAGAGGGATGGTCAATGCCGGGCGGTTCGTCCGGGGATCGCTAGTGAACAGTGTAGGCAACATTTGAGCCACGCGCGGTGCGGGAGCGGCCGTGGAACGAGCCGCCGTGCCGCCCACCACGCTGCCCGCCGTGATTGATTCGATCAATCGCAGTCCAGCCTCGATGAACGAGGCCGCAGCCAGTTCGACGCCGTTGCCGCCAGGAGTTGCCGGAGGCAAAGGACGAGTGCCTGCAAGCACTGGTACCGTTGCACCTGCTAAACCCGCCGACCGCGTCTGCACGTCCTGCAGCGCCTGCGGAAGATCAACCGCCTCGGCGGGAGCGTGATCAATTACCGGCTTCGGCCGTCCCGGTTGTTCGGCGAAAATCTCTTTCACTGCCTGTAGCATCGTCTTGCGGCCCAGCTTGGCGAAGCTCACCTCGTCCGTGGGTGAATCGAAGACTCCGGCAAACAAAGATTTCTTCAAGGCCAGCGTCTCCCACACGCGCTCTTCGATGCTTTTCTCCGTGAGCATGTGAATTACGTGTACAGGACGCGACTGGCCCAGCCGGTGTACGCGCCCGATTCGCTGCTCCAGTCGTGCCGGGTTCCACGGGGGCTCGAAGTTCACAACCACCGAGGCTGCTTGCAGATTGAGGCCAACGCCTCCCGCATCGGTCGAGAGAAAGACATTGCAGGCAGGATCGTTGCGAAACTGCTCGATCAAAGCGCCGCGCTTCCGAGAGGGTACGCCCCCATGGAGCGACACAAATCCGATGCCCAGCTTGCGCAACTCCTCGCCTGCCAGATGCGTCATTCGTTCAAACTCGCTGAAGACCACCACTTTGCGTTCTTCGCCCACGACGAAGTCGGTCATGATCTCGCGGAACTCCTGGAGCTTGGGCGAATGGTGGGTCTGCTTGTCGAAGAGGAATGTCGAGTTGCACAACATGCGCATGTTTTGGATGTAGCACAGGATGCGCTTTTGATCGATTTCGGAGAGCCAGCCCTGGCGTTCCCATTTGCGCATGAGCGTCGCCAGCATATCGCTCTGCTCGAAGTAAGGTTCCGCCTGCTGGCTGGTCAACGGCACGCGAAAAACTTTGTCGGTTCGCTCGGGCAGATCCTTCAGCACCTCCGGGCGCGTGCGTCGCAGCAGGATCGGGGCCAACTGCTCGTGAATCCGATCCAGGCCGCGATAGCCGGTCAGATGGCCCTTGTCGTCCAGCACACGGTGCTCGTCTACGAAGCGGAAGGCCGGCCCCAGCCTGCGGCCATCGACGAACTCCACAACGGAAAACAGCTCCTCCAGTTTGTTTTCCAGCGGCGTGCCGGTAAGCACCAGGGCGTAGCGGCTTTTCAATTGCTTGATCGTGCGCGCCGTCGCAGTGGTCCAGTTGCGGATTCGTTGTGCCTCATCGAGGATGATCAGGTCCGGACGCAATTCCTGCATGTATCGGATGTCTTTGAGCACGAGTTCGTAGTTGGTGAGAGTGAAAAACTCCGGGGAGGCATACATCTCGCGGCGCTGCGGCAACAGACCTTCAATGATCCTTACGGAACGGTCGGTGAACTTTTCAATCTCCGTCTTCCACTGGTATTTGACCGAGGCCGGCGCAATCACCAGCACTCTCTCGATCCCGCGCCGTTGACGCAGAAGTTCGGCCATTGCCAGCGCTTGAATTGTCTTGCCCAGCCCCATGTCGTCGGCCAAGACTGCACGACCGCGGCAAGCCGCGAAGATCGCGCCCCGCGCCTGATAGGGCAGAAGCTTGGTTTTCAATTCGCCCGCGGTGGGATCTTGTCCCCGCTTCAGTTTTCGAAGCAGCTTGCGCTCAAGCTCAAGGCCTTCGGCGAGCTCATTTTCGCGGTCGATGTAATCCAGGACGTCGCTGTAGATGATCGCCTGGCCGTCCGCGTTGCGCAGCGCCTCCAGCACCTCGGAGAATCCCCGGTAACGCTCTCGGCGCAGAAGGCCGCTGGTGTCGAAGTGTTCCGCTGCGAGCGACAGGAGCGCAGGCGAAGGCGATGCGGGCATACGCAGCCGCACCTCAATCGTATTTCCGTACTGAAGCGAGATGGATGCGCGCGTGCGCTTGAACTTCGCGGCTTCCAACGTCTTCTGATGGCGCTTCCGCAGCCGCAGAAGCATGGCCTCGACGTGCTTGCAGGTTCCCAGCGTATTCATTGCAAAGTCAGGGCATGAGCAATAATTCTCAAACAGCCCCAGGCCGCGAATCGCCACTTTATAGGTTCGCCCGCTGGCCGATTTGACACTGTAATCGCCATAAGGCCCGGTTGCAGGCCGTTTCAAAATCTTCAGCGGAGCTGCGGCAGCCCTCTGCTGCCGCTCGGCGATCTGCTGTTCGATTAGCATAGGAAAGTTCCCTCTTCAGGAGCGTACAACATGGCCCGTCGCCACGGGCCAATACATCGGGCGATTGAATCGCTCATAGACAAGGTGGGTTTCATCGGCTTGGATCAAACGGCTGATTTCCGGATTCCAGCGAGATGGTGGGTAATGACAAGTCGAATGGACCTTATGTCCGCCACGCCGCCAGAATCTCGTCGATCTTATCGCCGACGCTCTCACGGGCTTCAGCGCGATCCATTCCTCGTTCCAGGAGTTTGTCGTACTCGGTATGTTTATGCCGAACCGCTGCGACCACTGCCGCAGTCAAAGCGCGCTCCTCCAGATTCCTGCCTGCCTCTGTCCGCCCAACTCGCCCGCTTCCCCTGGCGGCGGTGTGTTCGGCGATTGTAGCGAGTTCATGAGGCGGGCAGCCGGGGAACAAAACCCCGATTTGTTGCGCCATGCGAGCCACCAGCTTGCGGTCTTCTTCGCGTCGTCGCACAGCCTCGCGCGCGCGTCCCGCCGCCCGTTCATCCGCATCTTCCGCACATTCCCGCTCGGCTTTTTCCAGGGCCGATGTCTCGACGAGGACACCCTGTCTCTCGTAGCGTTTTCGGGTCCGGCTAAAGCGGACCACCACAGCGTTTCGCGCGCTATGCTTCGTTGCTCGCCGTGTCAAAGCCACGTCGCCCGCGGCAAGAAACTCCAGGTCGCCGAACCCGGCGCACGCCAAGCAGAGCGGCTGCTCGGATTCCATCAAGAGGAGCGATCCCTCGCCCATCTCCACGCCGCACTCCGAGCATTGAGCGTCGCGCAGAATCTGGACGATGACAGGCTGTGGAACGCGATCCAGCTTTTCCTGGAGCTTCTTTTGCTTGCGCTCAGGGAGGGCTGGCGATATGTAGTGCGTAGAGTAGTTTGTCTCGATCGCCGGGTCTCCGCTCTCACTGAATTGCAAGGGTATGGTCCCGGACCGCACTCTGCGCACGTAGCCAGTTTCACTTGGCTTCAGGCCTTTTTCCCGAGCCCAACACCGGAATATTTCCATCGACGAAGAGATCTTGTGGAGATTTCCTTGAATCACTCGCTCCAGGCAATCCACCCGCCCTTTGCGCCAGGAATCGACGTGCATGGGCAGCAAGAGTCCCATACCGCACAGCACATCAATGGCGCTGACGTAATGCTGACGCGACAAAGCGGCTTCCGCAGCCGGAATTACGCGCTCTTCCAACCTCGATTGACTATCGGAATTCGACATACCATCCAAGATAATAAGGATACCGCCGATTGACCGAACGCCGATACCGGCGTTGCCCCGTCTGCAACCCCAACGGCAGCATCAAGCAATTGATCGATGCGCCTGTCCCTATGAATGGCTCCCAATATCCGGAGCGCCGAATGTCGAGGGAGCGCTGCGAACGCGCTCTTGGGACGACCGACAGACTGGCCAGCGCCGGTACCGCTCGAGGATCGTCGTTGCAGAGGTCAACCGCTTCCTGTTGTACGCCGTCACCTGCGCGCGGACATAGATCAGGTCCGCTTGCTGCCTGGCCTGGAGCATGTCCATGTGCTTGCGTACCGTTGCTTGCGGCTGCGCCTCGGGGTTAGAGTCGATGACGAGAAGGACGCGTACGCCGAGCAACTCCGCATGCGCGAATTTGTACCTTTCCCTGAGGACCTGCGGCAAATTGCCGGCTCCTCGCCAAGGCGCAGTCTTCACAGTGGCGCCCAGTGCGTCGTGAACATAGCGCTCGAGTTCCTGGAGTTCGTGTTGCACCTGCGGCTCCGTCACAATGGATATGCACGATAACATAGCACATGTGATCGTGCATTTATATTGACAAACGGCGCTCTGCTGCACGATCAGCCCATTGGCCGCTTAGTGTGCACACACTCTATCCGCAAAATACCGAGGGGTATCTACATAGGCGGAAGCCGTTGGTCTATGAGATGATTTCGCTTTTGGAGAGTCTCGTTCCGCATGAGCGATTTCAAAGAGGGTCTATACGATCAGCTAGTAACTCGGCATGTCCGGGAGTTCCTTGACCTGCAAGCCGCTCAAGGACTGAAATCGTCGGTTGAAGAGCTTGAAGAGAACGACAACCCAGACTATCTTGCTCGCCACCTCATCCGGCAGATCAAGGCTGTCCTTCGCTCCGTGCCAGTGGAAGATCGCAAGCAGAGACAAATTGAGCTAGCGAATACTCTTTTGGACTTTGCGCGCACACAAGACACCTCCATCGAAACAGATGCCGTGGATCAGGCTGGCCAGGTCCTCCGCGCCATTTACAGTGGTGCGGTCGCTCCGGTGCCGCCGTCCACTCCTCTTAGCGTTACATGCCTGTTGATGAATGCGCTCGACGAACCTCGTCTCGGCTTTGAACTTGAACGCGAGATGGCAACCGCGGACCGAGTGCTGATGGTAGTGAGCTTCGTACAATGGCGTGGCTGGCAGCGTCTCAAGAGCGCCTTCCATTTGCTCGCCGAACGAAATGTTCCGATCAGGCTGCTGACGACCACCTATATAGGAGCCACAGATTTCCGCGCAATTGAAGAATTGTCGCGGCTTCCCAATGTTGAATTGCGCATCTCCCTCGATGGCCGCCGGCGCCGTCTGCACGCCAAGGCCTGGCTCTTTCAGCGGGACAATGGCTTCAGCAGCATCTATGTTGGCTCGGCTAATCTTTCCGGACCCGCTCTCGAAGATGGAATCGAATGGACCGTCAAGCTCAGCGAAGTCGAAGCGCCACATATTGTCGAGCGTTTCCGAGGTGCGTTTGATTCCCTTTGGTGCGATGAAGAGTTTGAAACATTCCGGCCCGATGATGAAGCCTTCTGTCGTCGTGTAAAGCAGTCCCTGGAATATGCGCGGCAGGGTCCAGGTCGCCGGGATTCTGGACCGCCGGTGTTCTTCGATTTGAGGCCGCATCCCTATCAGCAAGCTACGCTCGATCAACTTGAAGCTGAGCGAGTCGACAGGGGCCATTTCCGTAATCTGGTGGTCGCCCCAACTGGCACCGGCAAGACGTTGGTTGCGGCATTCGACTACAACCGCCAACCTTTCATCGGCCCACGGCCACGCTTGCTCTTTCTGGCCCATCGGGAGGAGCTCCTGCGCCAGGCACGCGACAGATTCCGCCATGTTTTGCGCGACGAATCATTTGGCGAGTTGTTGGGTGGCGGAGAAGAACCCAGCAGTTTCGACCATCTCTTCGCCACCATTCAGAGCTTCCGAAGTAGGGGACTACTCGAATCCCAAGGTGCAGATCACTGGGACTATGTTGTTCTCGATGAGGCCCACCACGTCCCCGCGGACAGTTATCGCGAGATCGTCTCTTCTCTGCGGCCACGGATTCTTTTGGGGCTGACGGCAACCCCAGAGCGCACGGACGGCGAGAGCATATTGCCGTGGTTCGATCATCGGATCGCTGATGAGATGCGCCTCTGGCACGCGATTGAACGCCAGTATCTGGTGCCCTTCGACTACTACGGCGTTCACGATGGCATTGATTTGTCTGGGCTTTCCTGGAGCCGTGGTGCGTATGCCGTCAGCGAACTCGAACAACACTACCTCGGCAACACCCGCCGCGCGAATCTGATCGTCAAAGAGTTCTGCGAGTTCTATGGTGATTGGCATTTGGCCCGCGGACTTGGGTTTTGCGTAAGTATCGCTCATGCTGAATTCATGGCCGAGTCATTTCGACAGGCGGGAATACCTGCATTGGCCATCACCAGTGAATCGCCAGCGGAGGAACGAGCTCAGGCTACGAGCCTGCTGCGCAATCGAGAAGTGAATGTTCTATTCACCGTCGACCTTTACAACGAAGGCGTCGACATTCCCGAGGCTGATTGCGTGCTCTTTCTCCGGCCGACCGAAAGCTCGACGGTCTTTCTCCAGCAACTGGGGCGCGGGCTTAGGTTGGATACGGGCAAGACTAGCTGTCTTGTGCTGGATTTCATCGGCAACCAAAGACGTGAGTTCCGCTTTGACCAGAGGTTTCTTGCATTATTTGGTGGAACGAGACAGCAGGTGATTCGGGAAATCGAGAGCGGAATCACGCGTCTACCGGGAAATTGCTATTTCCGGCTCGATAAAGAGTCCCGGAAAGTCATCCTGGAGAATCTTAAAGCACAGTTGCAGGCAAATCGCGCAAGGATGGTCGCAGAGCTCAGAGCGCTCGCGAGCCAACTCGGACGGCGCCCCACTCTGATCGAGTATCTTGCCGAAACGCGCTATGATCTTTCGGATGTTTACAAGCAGTCGATTGGGGGCTGGTATGCACTTCTTAACGAAGCACAATTCCTGACAAAGCCTCCGACGGAACCTGACATAAAGTTGATTAAGCAGTTTCGGCACTTATTACATATCGATTCGATCCAACGGCTGCGACTGTACCTAGATTTGCTGAGCGGAACGACAGTTGAAGCCGAAACTCTCACTGCTTTCGAGAAGCGCATGGTGCAGATGCTGACCTTTCGCTTGCTTCAGGGTGAGGCGAAACAGCAACGGGACGAATGGGAAGCTGGATTGACGCGGCTCAGACAGCACGGCGGAGCAAAAGCAGAGTTCAAAGAGCTTTGTGATGCATTGCTTGATTCAATGAAACTGCATAGCGACGAAAATCCAACGCTGGGTGACTGCCCAGTCTTTCTCCACCGGCAATATACCCGCGATGAAATTCTCGTGGGATTGGGTCTGGCGAAGCTTGTCGGAGCATTCAATACGTAAACCGGCCGATTTTGGATCGAAGCATTGAATACCGAAGTTTTCTTTGTGACTCTGGACAAATCAGAGAAAACTTTCTCACCATCCACTCGATACGAGGACTTCGCGCTGAGTCCGACCCGATTCCATTGGCAATCCCAGAGCACTACGAGCGAGAATTCTCCGACTGGCCAGCGGTATGTTCACCAACAGGAAAACGGTGCCAGGTTTCTGCTGTTCGTTCGACCGAAGAGGGAAGACGCATTCTTATTCCTCGGACCTTTGCACTACGTATCTCATTCGGGGAGCCGCCCGATGAGCATTTACTGGGATCTGGACTATCCGATGCCTGCCTGGTTCTTCGAGATTTGCGCTTCACTACGGGCAGCTTGAAAATCCGACCACGTCACGCAATTTCGCTGGAAACGTCGATCTCGACAACCTGCGGTTCATGGACGAGCCGGTAGGCTTCGTCAACCACGGACGCGTTCACGAATTGGGTACCGTTGGCAGTCATTTGCCCGTGGCCGCCATGAATATGCCCAAAGATATTCAGTCTAGGCCTGATCTGTTCAATCGCTTTTGCCAGTTCCTCGCACCCAAGATGAGGGGTAGAAGAAAGCGATTTGTCCAGCACTCCGAACGGCGGTCCATGTGTGACCAGAACGTCTGTGCCTTCGGGAATCATCTGCCAATAGCGCCGGATTGCAGCGCCGCGGGCGAAATTGAATGCCCAATTATTGATTTCGGGCTGAACAGGGGATCCCCAGAACTTCAAACCCAGAAGTTCCGTACCGGAATTTTCAAGATAGATTGCGTTGGAGAGCAGCTCTTTTGCGGCTCCGGGGTGGCGCTCGAACATCAGATCATGGTTTCCGGCAATAACGACCTTGAATCGGTGTGGCTGCTTGCCTAGCCAATGATTGAAATCGACAATCTCCTTCGGCGTGTCGCCGAATGCCATGAAATCCCCTGCATGAATGAGCACATCCCCAGCCGGCACGCTCAATTTGGCGTGCTGGCCGTGGGTGTCGCTAATGCACACAATGCGGACAGGCGGCATGGATCAACTTTGCTTTGAATCGTCTTTGAGAAGTTTGGGATGGGTTGCCTTCAACCACTCATTCACCTGCTCTCGCAAAAGGCCCAAGTCCCTTATGACCTGCGCGAGATCGGTGGGCGAGACGCCGCCCGCCAAATCGTAGCTCGTGGTGTTTCTCTTCTGCGAATGAGATTTGATCTTGCGCACCCATCTCTCGCGCGCTGTGGCATCCTGAGTCGTCAGGGTATGTTCGAGGCTTTCGATCACTCGTTGGTGATGCCCCTGGCCCAGAGAGACGCGAAAGCCGCTGGCCCGCAGGCCAATGTTGGCGAGCGTGAGAACGCCGTTGTAGGCCGCCTGAAAGCGAAGGTCGTCGGAGATGCCCTCCACTTTGAGGTCCGCCTGCGAACGGTCCACGATGCTGAAGAGGTCGGC
This sequence comes from uncultured Acidobacteriaceae bacterium, assembly GCA_963770555.1. GTDB lineage: Bacteria > Acidobacteriota > Terriglobia > Terriglobales > Acidobacteriaceae > Telmatobacter. The sequence goes on along the minus strand of CAVYQC010000003.1, from coordinate 391,933 downwards.
AATCTCCTTCGGACTGCTGGGCTCAGCCTTGTAGCAACCGAGTTGTACTAACTTTTCTAAACTCATCCTCGTCGCCGATCAGGAAGACCCTCTTGATCTTCTTCAATGATTGCAGAAAATGGTTCCCTTCGCGAAGCCGTGCCCTCACGTCTTCAAGTGAATAGATGGTTGGGTTCACGGGACGCCGCAACTGCTTCTCCACGGGGCCCATGGCGTCCAATACTTCATCGAGCGTAGTCCCGCCGATCACCATCAGGTCAATGTCGCTCGCGGCTTTCTCCTCGCCGCGGGCAACCGAACCATAGACAAAGGCAAGATTGATTCGGGACGAGAGCGGTGCAAGAGCAGTTTTGAGCATCTGGAATACGCCCGTGGTTTTTGCGAGCAGCGCCCGCAGCTCCGGAAATTCGGGGTGCTCCTGGTTGGCCTGATAGAACACCTGACTGCCGACCGCTGAGCGTTTGATTAGTCCGGCATCGGTGAGTAAGGCAAGTTCACGCTGCACAGTCCCCACACTCGTCTCGACTTGGCGGGCAATCTGGCGAACAAAAAAGGTCTCGTCGGGCGCACCATACAGAAGCGCCAGAACTCTCCCTCTGGTCTGGCCAAAGAGCAGATCCCCAACGGACGTGAGAGATGTTCTCATTCCGAGAACAATTGTACTCAAAATGAGTACAGATTGGCTAGCGGTGCGCACTTATCTCGACAAACACCCCACTGCGCAGCGAAAACTTAGATCGCGTTTCAGATCTCAATTTCCTGGTCGTAGGCCGCGAGGTCAGCGAGTGCCGCCCTGCGTTCGGTCTGGATTTTCGCTTCTCGGGCGACAGCCTTCGGCTGCATCACGGCTTGGATTTCGTCAAAGTGCCACGGGCGAAACTCGTGGGTATCAACGCCCACGTCAAGAGAGAGCGCCAGAGGCTCGTCCGGCAGGTTACGGGAGGCAAACTCTGCATCCGGCCTGGGGGTGGAGTGAGGTCGGCAACGTCGGGGCGGAGGGCGCAGAGACAACTGGCCAGGGCGGTGTGGGCGAGGAGCTTACGAGCAGAGAGCATCGAAAGGAAAGACTGGGATAACGATGGAACGAATTCGGCGATGAGTCAAGTTGAACACGAATGGAGAATCCAAGTCCCTGCTCTGCTGCGATCGCGTGATCGTCAAGGAAAACGAATGCACGAGGTGAGCGGACCGGATGCGGGCACGGGATCAGCGGGTCTCGTGGGACGGAACTCCTATTTGACCGAGAATCGAACTTGCGCCACTATCCCTTCATTCGAGGTGCGAGATGTCTGCCGGGTTGAAGAGGATCGATGGACTTGGCGGCCATGGAAGCCGCTTTTTCAGGGCAAGCGTGAAGGGCGCACTGTGGTTGCCATTAAGGTTGCCAATAAGGTGCCAAGAGGGGCTAAAACCACCCCTTTTGGCAACCAGAATCCGACGGAAATACCTTGCTTTATCAGCGGGTTACGAGTTGCTGTCAAAACTGCAAAACCTTTATGCGCCGGTTCGATAGCCGAACCCTGGCTAGAAGATGCGGGCCATCGATTCGTTGATCGAATGGTCTGGCACGGGCCGCTCGACAGTTGAAATCTGTGAGCAATTCATTCACGGGGTTGCGGTCGGCCACCTTATTCCGCCTTGTTCTTGTTCCCTTCCTCGGGCATTGGCGTTGGGGCGAGGTTTAAAATGAGCAACTCCCATGAAGTAGCCATACGACTTGAGTCGGCCACTATTCGCTTGTCCCGGAAGAACTTAGCTTGGGTCCCGCCTCGCGATTGGGGTCGAGAGCAGAGATCATGTCAAGGAGCGCTTGACTATCATGGAGATCATTAGTATCACGGAAATCATGGATAGTGCGGTCATGTCAGAGTCTCTAACAGCTTCTGCAGCCCTCCTTGAGCCTTCAGGCATTCATACGCTCGATGTTCGCCATGCCATGGACAAACTCATTGCAGCAGTCTCTCCCGAGCAAAGCCATGCCAACGCGGCTTACGGTGTCGTGATCTACCATGCCGCGAAGAGGGTCCCGGCACTACACATGCTGAGTGCGACCGGTTGGTTCGTCCAAGCCTATCTGAAGGGATGGACCGCTCTCTCGAAGATGGAAGTCGGAGTGGTGGGCGCTGGAGAAAAAGGGAACGCTCTTATCGGTGTGCTCGAACACAGCAATGTCCGCTACATCGTAAAGGTATTCGCGGGCAAGGCAGCGGTGAGCGCTCTAAAGAAAGAAGCGAAGCCATCGCCTGGCGTCTACATCAACACGGCCCATCTCGACACGCTTTTGCTTGATGATCTCAGGCTGCCTCACCTTCCCGAGCGATTCCGAAACATGCCTCTCGTCATGCATGTAGAAGAGAAAGAACAAAAGAACGATGAACCGTTGCCCGGATGGGAGAACTTCGTCAAAGCCACCTTCGATGAGATTGCAGCTCAGGAAACGATCGACCGCGATACGGTGGAATGGCGAAGCCAGTTCATGAAGAACAATCCGAGCTGGACCGCGAAGGATGTTGCGGATCAAAGTACCAGTACTGCGAAGAATCGAGCTGCGCTCGCCTCGCGCTGGGCTCAAGAAGGAAAGATCTTCGCGGTGAAATACGAGGGGCAGCTCTGGTATCCGCGCTTCCAGTTTCAGGATGGAGAGCCTCTGACCACAATTGGGCAGGTCATCCAGGCGTATCCGAGCCACGCCAATGGGTGGGACTTCGCTTACTTCTTTGCTACTCCCAACGCGAACATCGGAGGGCGGAAGCCTCTCGAACTACCGAAGTCTGATCCCGAACGTGTTCTCTCGCTTGCTCGCGCCGCGGCCAGTCCCGCCGATGCCTATTAAATGCCCGCCCGCGCCTGTCGCGGCAAATCCCGCTCTCGTCATCCAGATCGCGATCCTGAAGGCGGGCTCGGCATTGACGCGCTTCCATAGCAAATCGCGTGCGGGTAATATCTATAACCCGAACACCGGGAAACGCATCGAGATCGAGGAGGAAGGCGCACGATTCAATCCGTTTCCTGGCGCTCCGGCCGCCAATGTGCCGACGCTATACGCTGCCGACAACATCACTGCGGCGGTCGAATCATGTATAAAGGGTCCCAGAGCACTTCAGAGTGCTCGAATGATGAAACCAGATTGGGAAGTGCGGAAAGGTGCTGAGAAGTGAGCAGGGTCCGAGTTGAACCTATTTTGTGCCCGGATTGTGCCAAGATCTGAAAATGATGACAATCATGACAGATTTGCACTTCACAGAGTCAATAAGTTACGTGGATTGAGGGACTAGAGTCCGACCGACTCCCGCCGCCTCCACCATTAACTTATTTATTTTAAACAGTTTACAGACTACAAGCGCATAAAAAGCGAAGAGCGTTGCCATTGCTAAGTCTTTCCCAATCAGCTAGATAGCCTCATTGACTTTGAAACCTGATGAGCCCGCGTCCGAAAAAGGCAAACCGTTATTTTTCATCTATCTAGCTATTCAGTGGGTGGGTTTGTTCCGCGCGACGGGACGACCCCGGCCCGCAAGGTGCTGCGGTATTTATGTGTAATTAAGTTGCTTTTTAGATGTGAAACGGTGTATATTTCGATTTGCAGGAGGCTTCCATTGGCAACCGTCCCCGCATCTCGTCCTGATCTGGCAGCGCACCGTGAAGCGCTTCGCCTTCCCATCCCGGAGATCGTCAAGCAACTCGTCGGCCTTATCGGCCGCAAGCTCACCGCCTACGTAGGCGGTGTCCGGGACGTGCGCGCCGTCGACCGGTGGATGAAGGGAAGCGAGCTTTACGGTGATGCCGAGCAGCGCTTGCGGTTCGCCTTCCAACTGGTCCGGATGCTCGCCGTAAGAGAAGATCCCACCGTGATCCAATCCTGGCTGACCGGCCTGAACCCTGAACTGGGCGACCGCGTCCCGCTTCGCCTGATGAGGGAAAACGATCTGGAGACCGTGGCGCCGGAGATCATGGGAGCCGCGCGAGCTTTCCTCGTTGGCGGTTAGGAGCGAATTCGTGAATTTCGAGTCGAAGCGGCCCCCGAAGCCGCTTTTCCGCGTCGGTCGAGATGACGACGCATGGGCGGTTCCTGACTGGGCCTATGCCAAGGAAGACCGGACCTTCGGCAACCGTTTCGACGATCCGGCGGGTGTGTATAGGGTTCTGTATGCGTCTTCGCAACGGCTGGGGTGCTTCATTGAAACCCTAGCGCGTTTCCGCGTAGACGTCTCTTTAGTCGCAGACCTGGCACTCAACCGCTCTTCGCTGGCGCGCAGTTTCTCACGTTCGAGTTCCGCCTCGCCGCGCATCCGTTCTTCGCGTTCCGCAGTTTCGCGGCGAAGATTGGACATTTTGACGTGCGCAGCCACACGCGCCAGCAATTCCCGGGCTGCAAATGGCTTGATGAGATAGTCGTCGGCGTCGGCTTCGAGCCCTTCCACGCGCGACTCTTCGCCCGCCCGCGCCGACAGCAGAATTACCGGTGTGCCGGCGATGGCTGAATCATCGCGAATCGCCCGCAACAAGCCGAACCCATCGAGATGCGGCATCATGACGTCTGCCAGCACAAGAGACGGGCGCAATCGCTGTGTTGCTTCCAATGCCTGGCGGCCATCCACAACCGCGTGCACCTCATAGCGCTCGCTCAGCAAACGTACGATGTACCGGCGCATGGGCGAGGCCGGCGCCGAGCAGATGCTGCGCGCCACCATCGAGACGGGGATCAAGATGGGGGCCATCCGTCCGGCGCAACTGAAGCGCATCAACGTGGATACGACTGTGCAGACCAAGGCAATTCGTTTTCCCACCGATGCGCGTCTCTACAACCGCTGCCGCCAGCGGCTGGTGAAAGCGGCGCGCCGGGAAGGCCTGGTGATTAAGCAGAGTTATGAGCATGTCGGCCGCCGCCTGCTGATGCAATCGAGCCGCTACGCCCATGCGCGGCAGATGAAGCGGGCGCGGGCCTGTACGCGCAAGCTGCGCACGCAGTTAGGACGAGTGATGCGCGAGATAGAACGGCAAGTTACACAGCCGACGGAGAAGTTAGCCAGGCTGCTGGAGACGGCACATCGAATCCACGCGCAACAAAGGCACGATAAGAACAAGGTCTACAGCGTGCATGAACCCGAGGTCGAGTGCATCGCCAAGGGCAAGGCGGGCAAGCAATACGAGTTCGGCAACAAGGTCAGCGTCGCGGTGAGCAGCCGGGGCGGATGGTTGCTCGGCGCCAAGAGTTTTACGGGAAACCCGTATGACGGCCACACGCTGGGGGCGCAGTTAAAGCAGGTTGATAACTTGATAGGCGGCCGAGTTAGCGAGGTCCACGTGGACATGGGCTATCGCGGCCACGATTACACCGGCCAAGCAACGGTGCATGTGGACAAACGAAGAAGAGGCCGCACGTCGCGAGCACTCTGGCGATGGATGAAGCGTCGCGCCGCCGTCGAACCCAGCATCGGACATCTCAAGACCGAACACCGCTTGGAGCGCAATCGGCTCAAAGGTGTTGCCGGCGATGCGCTCAATGCCATCCTGAGTGCTGCGGCGATGAATTTCCATAAGCTCCTGGGGGCTTTTTGGCGCAATTTCCTGCGCCGCCTCATACGCATCTGGAGCTGGGTTCCGGCCCTACAAGAGCAACTCCCCTTCCAAACGCAGCCCGCAGACGCCTGAAAGCAACTTTTTCAGGATCGACTACATAGGTTGACTGTTCTATAAATTGACGACACTCGTCAATTGACGAGGGTCGTACAAAAATCCTGGCGTAACGAACGAGAATCAGGCGAGAGGATTTAGCTATTTTTTGAAGGATCTGGCTTGAAGCGATTCTTGTTGATCTTGAGTGCCGTAATCTTCGATTCCAGAGTGGTCCGCGGTATGCCGAGTTTGGCCGCGGCGCCCGAGGGCCCGTACACTCGCCCTCCGCATTCGCGCAAGGCAGCCTCAATGGCAGCCTTTTCCTGAGCAGGAGGCCGGTTAAAAAGGCTCGGCTGAACATTCCCCTCGTCGGGAGAAGGTCGACGGGAAAGCCAACTCTCATCCACTGAAAATGTCTGTGTTTCGTTCACAATGACGGATCGCTCGATCACGTTCTGTAATTCCCGAATGTTACCGGGCCAGGCGTACGCTTCGAGAAGACTCATGCTTTTCTTGTCGACCACCGTAAAATGCCTGCCTGTTTTTCGAGCATAGCGATTCACAAAGTACGAGACGAGCAAGGGGATGTCTTCTCGTCGCTTCCGTAAAGGCGGGAGCTCAATGGGAAAGACGTCTAGTCGATAAAACAGGTCGCTGCGGAATGTTCCCGCTGCAATTGCAGATTCCAAGTCGCGATTGGTGGCGGCGATTACCCGCACATCGGTACGAATCGTCCCGGTGCCGCCGATGCGCTCAAATTCATGTTCCTGAAGAACCCGCAACAGAGCGACCTGAGTTTCGGCCGGAAGTTCTCCAATTTCGTCGAGGAAGATTGTGCCTTTCTCGGCCAGTTCAAATCGTCCTAAACGGCGCTGCGTTGCGCCCGTGAAGGCGCCCTTCTCATGGCCAAACAACTCCGACCCGATGAGGTCACGCGGAATCGCGGCACAATTCACGCTCACGAAGGCGTACTGAGATCGCCCGGATCGCCGGTGAATGGCGCGCGCCACAAGTTCCTTGCCGGTGCCGGTCTCACCGGTAACCAGAACACTGGACTCGGTTGGCGCTACCTTAGAGATTTGGGAAAGCACCTTTTTTAACGGCGCGGACGTTCCCACGATTTCTTCGAACATCGATGCCTTATCGATTTCTTCGCGCAGCGAAATATTCTCTTCCTGGAGCCTTTGCTCGGCCAGCTTGCGGTCGTCGATATCTGTTCCAGCGGCATACCACCGCGTCGCGTGCCCTTCCTGATCGATCATCGGGCTCACCCGGTAATGGAACCAGCGATACTGCCCGTCCCCTCTCTTGAGCCGCACTTCATACTCAAACGGCGATCTACTTCCAAGTTTTCTGGGAAGATCCTTGGTTACGATGTCGCTATCCTGCGGGTGCAATAGCTGCTGCAAGTCCGCGTCCCGCCAGTCCTCCACAGTAATGCCGTAATAGTCCAGCGACGCGCGATTTGTGTACAGGCGGGCCCCGTCAGGTCCCAATTCGGTGATGTGCAGCGGCGATAAGTCGAGAAGTTCCCGGGCTTCCTTTTCGCTTTGGCGGATCTTCTCTTCCGCCTGCTTTGCCGCGGTAATGTCCGTGACGGCGCCCACAAATTCCAACTCGCCGGACGCATTCTCTTGTGCTTGAACCACAACATGCAGATACTTTATCGAACCGCCCCGCGTCATTAGCCGATATTCAATATCGAAACCTGTTCTTTGATGGATCGCAGTTTCGATCGTCTGCTGCACTCGAACTTTATCCTCGGGATGTATTCGCTGAATCAGCCACCCCATCGTTGGCTCAACGGATCGATCAAGCTGATAGATTTCGTATGTTTCTTCCGACCAATAGAGTTTTTCGCTGAGAACGTTCCTGCCGAAGCTGCCCGTGCGGCTGATTTTTTGCCCTTGCGCAAGGAATGTTTCACTGCGCTGCAGATCGGTATAGAGGGCCGCGTTCTCCAGTGAAATCGCGGCCTGCGATGCCAGCAACAGCAACACGGTTACCCTGTCCGGCGTGAAAGCACCCGAAGTCAGGTTGTTCTCCAGATAAAGTGCCCCGACAAGCTTCTTCTGCTTGACAATTGGCAGGCACACGATGGACTTGGAGCGCTTTCGCCGGACATACTCGTCTGTTGAATACACATTATCGGCCGAGGCATCATCGAGAAGAACGCACTCCCGCGTCCGCATCACGTAATTCAGAGCGGATTGCGGGAGGTCAGACGGCATCACGGCTGCCTGCCGAACCGCGACTTCGATCGCACCCGGACGCACGATGGCCTCCGCCTCGCTCCGCGCCTCGCCCTCCCGAACCAGGATCAACAACCCTCGCTCGGCCCCGGCATTCTCCACTGCGATTCGCAGGAGCTTCTCGATCAGCCGGGGAAGGACCATCTCACTCGAGATTGCCTGCGACGCTTTCACTACGGCCTCAGCGTCGAACTGCACGACTGGCGGGCCAGTCATGGCTCCATATGCGGACGGTCGCCCCTCGCGCAGCCGCGGATAGCGTTCGTCGAGTTGTTTCACTTTTCCGTGCGCGCCCCAACGTTCGTAGCAGTTGCACGCATTGCGTAGATAGAAGTAGCCTGCGCTCTCGATACCGCGCGAAAGGTAGTACTGCGCGGCCAGTTCGTGGGCCAGGCCCTCGTTCTGAACGAAGCCGTGCTCACGCGCCGCATCAACCGCCTGCTCGTAGAGACGCGGGGCATCCCCGTCCCGTTTTTCAACGCGGGCGATCTCGGCCAACACGAGCGCGTGCTTATCGGCGAAAGTCGGCGGATAATTTTCGGCCCACTCTCGCAGTTGTTCCTGGTGTGCTGCCAGGATCTCCCGCCATTCCCGCTGCTCGTCGTCCGACGCCATCTCGTAAAGTGCCGATACCGTCAGTGCCGTGTAATAGATATACTCCAGCATCTCAATACGGCCGATCGCGGACCAAAGTAACTGCTTTGCCTGGCCCGAGGTAGACAACGCTTCCACGAAGTCACCTGAAAGAAAGCGCGCCTTCAGTTTGAGAATCCAATACCAGGAGGTCACCGTCGGATTCCGCCCGGCGAGCTGAGCCTCGAACTCTGCCTCGTCGAATTGCGCGTCGCTGAAGGTGGAGAAGGTCCTGGTCCGGCCCTGCATTGTGGCGATGAACCGTTGTTGGCTCACGAACATGGCCGCACCGTCGTCGTAACGCGCATTGCGGGCGAAATCCATTGCCATCTTCGATTCGCGCCACACCACGTCGAGTGGGTCGTTTCGCAGGTGACGGTACATGATGGCGATCGACATCCCATAGCAGCCAAAGGCCGGATCGCCTCCCTCTCGCGCGGCGCGAAAGCCGGCCTCAGCGAAGTCAATCGCGGCGCCGACCGGCTGCGTCCAGCCGGCCACGACCGCGGACACGACGAAGACTTTTGCCCGAACTGCAGTGAAGCCGTGCTTCTCAACCAAGTCGCATGCAAGCCTGGCAAAGCGGTAGCCTTCGCTGTAACGGTGAAAAACCGATCCGAGGATTACCCCGAGGTTGCAAAAGGCGTTGGCTGAATTGCCACTCATACCGTGCCGAATGCTGACCTTCACAATGTGGCAGGCAAGCAGGCAAAACAAACGGAAATCGATAAAGTAGGCTGGCGCATTGACTAACGACATCACCATCAATATCGCCTGGAGCTCGCCGTCGGTCATCAGCGGCAGATCGATCAGGCTCTCGATTGTGCGCCCATTGAGAGCACCCCAGACCGCCTCGTATTCGGTCCGGACCTGCTCCTCGGTCGGATGCACGGGCAAGTCAATGCCGAATCCGCGCAGGCACGTAAGCGCGGTGTCCACTGTCTGCTGGATTTCGGATTTCAAGAGGTGCAGGTGGACCTTCAGATGGTAGACCTTGGCCTCGTCAACCTTCGATGCTGCGCGCGGCAATAACTGCTCGATCAGTTGCCCTGCTTTTTCGGAGTTCCCGCACAGAAGCTCGCACTCTGCACGCTCCAGCCACAGGCCCAACGTCAAGTCGTACTCACTGCTCCAGTCGCTTTCGTCCAACAGCGCCATACCGGCCGCAAAATACTCGCGCGCCGACGCATACGCCGCGGACTCTTTGGCCTTACGCCCAGCCCTCAGGTCAATTCTGGCCACTTGCGCCCTTTCGTCGCAGTCGACCAGCAGTTCGACGCCACGATTCAGCTGGTTGGCGACATCGAACAGATGTTCTGCCAGCCCGTCTTCCGTCAGGCTGGCCAACAGCTCCCGGCCAATCCTGAGGTGCACTTGGGCGCGTGCACTTTCCGGGATCAGCGCATAGGCCGCCTCCTGGATTCGGTCGTGGAGGAAGGCATAAGAGGCCTCCATACGAAGGATCAACCCGGTGTGGACGGCATGCCACAGCGGAGCGTGGGTGTCCTCTTGGGATTGCCTAAAAGCCAGACTCAGCAGAGCCAGATCGGCCAGGTTTCCGAGACAGGCGAGCTGCTGGAGAGCGGTCTGCGTCTGGTGCGGCAAGCGTCGCAGCTTCCCCAGCATGATATCCACCACATTGTCGGTATAGCCCTTGGCGCGAATCCCATCGAAGTCCCAAGTCCAGGCCGCCGTAGCCCGATCGAACCTGAGCAGCTCTTCCTCGACCAGCGTGCTGATGAACTGGGTTGCAAAGAATGGATTGCCGCCGGTCTTCTCGTGGACCAACAGCGCCAAAGGACCAGCCAAGTCCGTATCGCAGCGTAGCGCGTCCGCGATGAGCCGCTCAACCTCTTCGAGCGGCAAAGGAGTCAGTCTGATCTCTTGCAGCCTCGTTCCCGCGTCACGAATCGCTGTCAGAGTGCGAATCACCGGATGAGACGAACTAACTTCGTTGTCGCGGTAGGCTCCGATCAGCAGCACGTGCCGAACGCCCGGATCGGTAACCAGCCGCTCCAACAATTCCAAAGTTGCCGTGTCCTGCCATTGCAGATCGTCGAGGAACAACGCCAGCGGATGCTCCGGACGGGCAAAGGCGCCGAGGAAACGCAGGAACACCAGCTGGAAACGACCTCGTGCTTCTTGCGGCGGCAGTTCTGCAACGGGTGGTTGCTTACCGATGACGAACTCCAGTTCAGGGATGAGGTCGACCATCAGTTGGCCATTCGGCCCCAACGCTTCCAGCAGGTTGTCCCGCCAATGGTCCACCTCGGCTTCGCTCTTAACCAGGATCTGAAGGACCAACGTCTGGAATGCCTGTGCCAGCGTCGCGTAGGGTATGTCGCGCTTGTACTGGTCGAACTTGCCCGCGGCGAAAAGCCCGCGCGGTGGAACCAGCGCTTTGTGCAGTTCGTTCACAACGGAAGATTTGCCAACGCCTGAATACCCCGAGACCAGCACGAGTTCGGCGGTTCCCTGCGCCACCACCCGGTCGAACGCCGCGATCAGTGTGCCGACCTCGCGCTCCCTCCCGTACAGCTTCTCGGGTATCAGCAATCGGTCTGACAAGTCGTCCGTGCCCAATGGAAATGGATCGATGCGGCCATTCAATTGCCACTCGGCCAGGCATCGCCGAAGATCGGCTTCCAAGCCTGCGGCAGTCTGGTAGCGTTCCTCTGCATTTTTCGCGAGGAGCCTCATGATGATGGCAGAAAGCGGCTCTGGGACTGTGCATCTCTCAGACGGCGCGATCGGTTGACGGGCGATATGGCAGTGGACCCATTCCAGAGGATCGGCGGCAGTAAATGGGAGCGCCCCGGTCAGCATTCGATAGAAGGTGACGCCCAAGGAGTAAAGGTCGCTCCGGGAATCGATCGAACGGTTCATGCGCCCGGTCTGTTCAGGGGACATGTAGGCAAGTGTGCCGGTAATGACCTCGGGGGGAACGGGCGTCGGGCGCTCACGGGTTTGCCGGGACGCGATGCCAAAGCCGCTGAGCCATACCTGACCGGAGTCGTCGACGAACACGTTCGCAGGCTTGATGTCTTTATGGATGATGCCTTGACGGTGAGCTTGGCCAAGCGCTTCCGCCGAACCTATAGCGATGCGCAGGAACCGAGTCAGATCGATAGGTTGTTCATGGTGCTGCTCGATTACCCGATCCAGAGGTTCACCACCTGGATCCTTAAGAATGAGGACGGGGCGCCCGTGCTGACGAGTCAGCTCAAGAGGCTGGGCTGACCATGCCTCATCGAGTTCGGTTGCCAGAGAGTATTCATGTTCGAGCCGCCGGAGACTCTGAGGCGACGGATGTTCAGAGGCGACCGCCACCGCCAGGATCGGCATCTGGTTGGCGCACCCTCTGCAGCGGTAGAGAGTGAAGTCCGCCGCCTCACGAAGCGGCTCCAATATGTACTCGGAGAGCTCTGCCATTGAGTACACTCTCGTTGTCAGGACCGAGGGCCCAAGAACTTGAAAACAGGTCCAGGAATAACAAAAAGATGGGAACTCGATGCGTAACATTGACCGAGTGCACTTACAAGGGAAGGCTAAGATTTTCGCATCAAAAGTTCGGCGGAAACCATTATATCTAAATGAGCGGATCAAACCGTGTGCTTGAACAAGGCGCTCTCCTCACAGAGAGGGCGAAGGGCTCCTGAAATTTTGCAATCGTGTGCGATGCCGTTGTCTCTTCCATGCGAAATATTTGCGCTGGACAGCGTACTCTTCCATCGCCAGAGAGGGAGATCGTCCCAGACCTGCAAACCCTTCCAGTCCGCATCGGGAAGTAGAGTCCACCTTGCTGCGTATACGCTGCCGACAACCTCACCGCGGGGGTCGAATCATGTATAAAGGGTCCCAGAGCACTTCAGAGTGCTCGAATGATGAAACCAGATTGGGAAGTGTGGAAAGGTGCTGAGAAGTGAGCAGGGTCCGAGTTGAACCCATTTTGTGACCGGATTGTGCCAAGATCTGAAAATGATGCCAATCATGACAGATTTGCACTTCACAGAGTCAATAAGTTACGTGGATTGAGGTACCGGAGTCCGACCGACTCCCGCCGCCTCCACCAATAACATGTCTATTTTCAATAGTTTACAGACGAAAAGCGCAGGAAAAGCGAAAAAATTTGCCATCGCTAAGTCTTTCCTAATCAAACGGGAGTTCCCCGGCTCTGCCGGGGTGGCAGTAGCAGTTTGACATTTGCGGGAGTCCATCCAAGAAACTCCGAGAGGTGAGCTGCCAAGCACACTTCAAGGAGAATCCACGATGGTCGAGTTTAAGCCACTCCAAGTGGGAGTGCAAATACCACATTGTTTTTATCCCCAAATGCCGGCGCAAGGCGCTGTACGGGAGCCTTCGCAAGCATTTGGGCGAGGTGTTCCGAAAGCTGGCCGAGCGGAAGGAGTGCCGCATTGAAGAAGGGCATCTTCTGGCCGACCATGTACACATGATGATCTCGATCCTGACGAAGTATTCCGTGTCGTCAGTGGTTGGGTTCATCAAGGGCAAGAGCGCGATTCACCGGGCGCGGGTGTATGGGGAGCAGATCCCCAACGGACGTGAGCGTCGTTCTCATTTCGAGAACAATTGCACTCAAAATGAGTACGGCTTGGCTAGCGGCGCGCACTCATCTCAACAACCGTGCTCTTGCTTCAGTTTGAAGATCAGGCCCTCAGCAGCATCCGCAGCGATGAACTTGCCAAGCCGATCTACCCTCCTTCACGAGGATGGGAACTGCCACCAAAGCGGCAACCGAATCGAACCATGCGACATGGAATGCTGCATTGATCGCGAGGCCAGCCAGCGTGATGAGCGCAAGATACGCACAAGCAGCGGATTGCACTGCATCGGCGGCCAAGGCTGCATTCCTACTGCGACGAGCATCACGGCGCTTGAGGAAGGCTAGAACAGGCATTGCGATCAACGCCGCGATGGTGATTGCCATGCCTGCGTAACTCGTTGCAGGCCGCAACTGCAGAGCCAATGACGCAACAGCAATCGCTGCAACCACGAAAGCGAGCACAAAAAGGAGAACTCCTGCTGTTCGGCTTGCCCTCCGTTCCGAGATAGACATGCTCGGAATCCACTGCCAGAGCACAACAGTAGCGGACAGGAGCTCCACCAGGCTGTCGGAGCCAAAGGCCAACATCGCAGGGCTATGAGCCGTTACAGCTGCGTATGCAGAAACGCCGAATTCCACAAGCATCCATGCGAGTGTCACACCCTGAATCCAAAGCACTGAGACGCGCGGCTTCGAAGCACCGACGATGGCACGCTTAGGCGGCTGAAAACCGATCTGTATGAATTCCGGCATCTAGTTCCATTTATGATTTCAGGCTCTCAGAAGCGGCGCAAGGGTGCAGGCCAGCTCAAGTGCCAACTCTGGAGCTTGAAGCTGCACCGCTATCGAGAAGAAGTTTGCCTTCGTCGACTACCCACTGGAAGAATGGCAGAAGATCATGGCAGTGAATCTTACCGAGCCGTTTCTATACTCTCAGGCTGCCGCGAAGCAGATGATAGCGCAAGGGGCCGGCGGCCGCATCATCAATAACTCGTCGATTCATGGAGATCTTCCCATGCCGACGAACGCTCCTTATTGCGCGACCAAGGGCGGCTTTCGCAATTTGATGCGCACTATCGCTGTCGAACCGGTCCCACATCAAATTACCGTGGATAATATTGGTCCTGGCGCTATCTACACACCGATCGACAAAGATGTTGAGAGCGACGCCCAATTGAATTACCGAATTCTGGCGGAAATCCCTATGGGGCGATGGGGCAAGCCTGAAGAGGTGGCACAACCGGCGGTTTATCTTGCATCGGATGACGCCGCGTATGTTACGGGCAGCACCCATTTCATCGACGGCGGAATGCTGCGCAACGCGTGAAGTCTCTAGGCCTCTGACCGCGTGAATTTGTATCTGACGCCGAGGTATCCCAGGTCTCAAAATCGAGACCTGGGGCACCAGTATTGGTACAAAAATAAGCGGTCAAAGGCCTAGCTAGAGCCCTTAGTCATATTATTCCTCCGCAATCAAATTGTTTGTGGTGGCAGATCGTCTGTGCTGAGGACCTGCGCATGCGGAATGAGGGACAAGCCGCGTATCCCGCACATGAAGCTTTCTGATCGGTCCGTCCAGATTATTCTGTGGGACGAAAACAACGGGCGGCATCTAAGCGCTGCGTTCAGTCAATTGGTCAAGCAGGACAACATTGAGCAGCGACTTGTGTACTTGGATGCGGCCGTCGTAATCGATGAAGCCGAGTTTCCGGAAGCGATTCATGAAGTAGCTGACGCGGGATCGTGTGGTGCCGATCATCTCCGCCAGAGTTTCCTGCGTAATGGGCGGGATTGAAGTGTCCGGTTCACCCGGCTTACCGTATTCCGCCATCAACAGGAGAATTCGCGCCAGCCGTTTTTCGCTTGAGTTGAAGAGCTGGTCGACAAGATCGGCCTGTGTGCGCATGCTGCGGGCCAGTAGAAACGACAAGAACAGGTCGGAGAAGGAATGCTCTTCATGCATAACCCGAATCATCTCATTTCGTCCAATCACGAGCGCCGTGCACGCGTTATCGGCAGTGGCCGTGGCCAGGCGGAGTCCAGGCACCATCGCGAGGGTCTCCTCTCCAATAAAGTCGCCCGCGGAGAGAAGCGCGATGGTGGCCTCTTTGCCGTTCTCCGACACGACACTGAGTTTTGCTCGGCCCTTCTGAAGATAGAAGCCTGATTCACATTTTGCTGGTGGTGGCTCTGATCGTTCTGGTCTTCAACCTAGTACCTAGTTGCATAAGTTGGCGTACAGTGTTCTGGGGTGTTTCTGGAATATGACTTGCTTTTTCCACTCGAAGGGATGGGCGGTTTGATTGTAGGCGGAGATGAATTCGTCCATATGTTTGCGCAGCTGGCCAGGGCTGGTGAAACTGGCGTCGGCCAGCGACTGGCTTTGCAGGATCGAAAACCAGATTTCCACTTGATTCATCCACGAAGCATGGGTGGGCGTGTAATGGAAATGGACTTCCTTGTGCCGCGCCAGCCAACGGTCGCGTTTGGGCTTATGGGTGTTGAGGTTGTCGAGAATCACGTGGATCTGGCGGCCGGGGTGCTCGGCTACGATGCCGTTCATGAAGTCGAGAAACTCGACGCGGCGGCGGCGCTTGTAATGATCGCCTTTGACCAGTCCTGTGGCTACCTCCAGGGCGGCAAACAGAGTCGTGGTTCCGTGCCGCTTGTAGTCATGCTGAAAGCCGGTCAGCGCCTTACCGTTGGGAAGTCTCAACCAGCCCTGAGCCCGTTCCAGGGCCTGAATGTGAGGTTTTTCATCCACGCTCAACACCAGCGCATGCTCCGGCGGATTCAGATAAAGCCCCACCACATCGGCGGCTTTCTGCGCAAAACAGGGGTCGGTCGAGACGCACCAACTGTGACGCCGTTCGAGCGAAATCCCATGTTTGCGCAGCACCCGCCAAATCTGGTGGTCGGAAATGTCTTTCAGCGCCGCGGCCAGCAAGGCTCCGTTCCAACGCGCATAACCTTTCGGCGGAGGTTGATCCAGCTCGGCCAGGATGCGCCGTTCGCTGTTCGCGTCATAGGTTGCCGGCTTGCCCGGTCGCGGCGCATCCTGCAGTCCGTGCAGCCGATCGCGCAAGAAACGGCCCCGCCACTTGCACGCTGTGGCTGGCCGCGTCTCCATCGCCAGAGCGATCTGCTCGTTGCTGGCGCCTGCCGCAGCGCGCAAGATCACACCGGCTCGAAACACATCCCGCGCCGCGCTCGTCGGCCGCCGCGCAATCAACTCCAAGTCAGCCTGCTCTTCTGGTGTCAATGCAATGCTGCGTGCTCTCATGCAATGCACTATACACCATTCGCTCATTTATGCAACTAGATACTAGTCTCAGGACGGCGAAGCGTTTTGTGAAGCGGTCGAGACTCGGTAGCGTTGGCGAATCCCATAGCGTGTCACCCCACCCGGCTGTGCCCATTTTTGTGCCCACTCTCATTCAAAATGGAACATAATTGGGTCTATTCGGATAGCAATCGGCCGGAAGGATGGAATGGCTAAATGTCATAAAGGATAGGTATTTGTAGCAACGGGCAGCAGCAGGAGCAACGACAAATCGCACGGCAGTCAAGCGCAGGGCTGTAGCGGCAATTTTCGTTTGTCGACCGCACTCGACGAGTTCTACAGAGGCTCCAGCCAACTCTCTGACCCGCCCCCGATTTCTCATCCATTGACAACTGGAGTTTCCCGGTTTCAGATTTGAGGACCAGCAAATCTGCGCGGAAAGGTGCGGAAGGTTCAAAATCTCCACTCAAAGTGGCTTTTCATTGCAGCAAGTCACTGTTCGAGCCTGAGCCGTGCCGACCTTGGACGCGTCACTTTGATGTTTCTTGCCAGGCCGACGAGCGCCAGCAGGCGTATTGTCCAGTAGTTGAAATCGAGTTCCCACCAGGCCATGCCATGCGTGGCGGAAGTGGGATGCGCGTGATGATTGTTGTGCCAGCCTTCGCCTCCGGTCAAAAAGGCCACCCACCAATTATTGGTTGAATCGTCGTGGGTGTTGAAGCGGCGCGCGCCCCACAAGTGGGTTACCGAATTAACCAGCCAAGTAACGTGAAACCCGATGGCGATGCGCAGGAACACGCCCCACAGCACCCACGAGATTCCGAGCGGCCATCCGCCGACGGCTGCACCGCAAGCAAGAAGCGCGATGGCGGCGATCGTAATGGGCAGCCAGTGCCAGACCGACAGCCAGCGATAGAAGCGATCCCGTTGGAGATCGGGCGCGTAACGGGAAAGCATGGTCGTTTCATTGTGCAGCGCGCCGCGCATAATCCAGCCCATGTGCGACCACCATTTGCCATCTCGAGGAGAGTGTGGATCGCCGGGCTTGTCAGTGTACTGGTGGTGCAGGCGATGCACGGCAACCCAGTAGATGGGACTGCCCTGCAGCGCCAGCGCGCCGCAGGCCGCCAGGCAATACTCAAGCCACTTGGCCGTGGTGAAGCTGCGATGGGTAAGCTGGCGGTGATAGCTGACGGCGATTCCCACGTTCTGGCTCAATAGCCACAGAGCGAGAAACACGGCGATCGAAGACCAGTGGATGGTGAAAAATGCAGCAACGGCTCCGAGGTGAAAAGTGACAATGACCGTGAAGAATACCCAATTGAATTCGGCCGGTTTTTCCTGCACCAATTGGATTGGTTCGGAGGCGACATCCGGTTGTGATTGTGCAATAAGAGTTGACATGGGATCTCCGCCTCGGTCTTGAAGTGAATGGCTGCGGCTGCGCAGCATGGTGTCCGCGGCACCGTGCCGGGCCGCGTATTCCCTTCATTCAGCTTTAGCAGGTCCGGAGCAAGAATAGTGATCAGAATTGCTCATATCGCCGGTTTGGGCGGTACAAGGCAGCCTGTCTCCTCCACGTTAACGTCGAATCGGATGAGCAATCTTGATCAGCACAGAGCGCCATCGCCCGGCTAGGCTAGAGAATTCCCGAAGGCCTTGGTGCACAGGAGCTGACTATGGCGGGCAAAAAGCAAAGTGCGCGTATGCCCATCGATTTCTTCAAGCAGATCGACACGCCCAGCAGTACGCTGGAGTATCGAAATAAGCAGGCTATCTTCGCCCAGGGAGACAAAGCCGATGCGTTGTTTTATGTCCGGGACGGCCATGTGAAGTTGACCGTCACCTCAAAGAGCGGGAAGAAGGCGGTTATCGCGGTTCTGCGCGAGGGCGATTTCTTCGGCGAGGGGTGTGTGAGAAAACGGTCGTTTCGGAATTCGACTGCGACGGCCATTGAGGGCACCACGATCGTCAGGGTAATGAGAGCAGATATAGTAAGCATGATTCATTGCGAGCCGGAGTTCGCCAAGGTCTTCATTTCCCATCTTCTCATTCGGATGGGACGGATTGAGGAGGAGTTCTTGGACCAGATCTTCAATTCGAGCGAGAAACGGCTGGCCCGAATCTTGTTGCTGATGGCCGGAATTGGAATGCACGCAGAGACCCAGCCGGTCCTTTTCAAGGTGAGCCAGGGAACACTTGCAGAAATGGTCGGCACCACGCGGTCCAGGGTGAGCTACTTCATGAACAGCTTCAGGGGCCGCGGTTTCATCGACTATAACGGCAGCGTGCAAGTTCATCCGGCACTCCTCACATTTCTTACCCAAAATTAGAGACGAGCCCTGCAGGCCGGCGGAGCATCTTACACTGTGAGGAGCCAGCGCTGCGGCTATCAGGCGCGGCTCCGAAGGGAGAAAAAGCACACATGGAACTGGGCATGATCGGGTTGGGGAGGATGGGAATGAATATGGTGCGGCGCCTTATGCGCGCCGGCCACCAATGCGTTGTCTACGATGTTCACCCGGACACCGTGCAATCGCTTGCCAAGGAAGGCGCGGTGGGCACGAATTCGCTTGAAGACTTCGTCAAGAAATTGAAGACCCCTCGCGCCGTGTGGATGATGGTGCCGGCCGGAGTGGTTGATGCAACACTCAAAGGCCTTACCTCGCTGCTCGAACCGGGCGATGTAGTCATCGACGGCGGAAACTCCTACTACCACGACGACATTCGCCGCGCTAATGAATTGAAACCCAAAGGGATCCACTATGTGGACGCAGGAACGAGCGGCGGAGTGTGGGGGGCTGAACGCGGCTATTGCCTGATGATTGGCGGCGAAAAGGATGTGGTTCAGCGTATTGACCCGATTTTTTCCGCCCTGGCGCCCACCGTCGATTCAGCGCCGCGCACGCCCGGCCGGGAAAAACTGGGTGGCACTGCCGAACACGGCTATTTGCACTGCGGCCCCAGCGGCGCCGGCCACTTTGTGAAGATGGTGCACAATGGAATCGAGTACGGGATCATGGCCTCGTACGCGGAGGGATTGAACATTCTTCACCATGCCAACGTCGGCAAGCAGCAACAAGCTGTGGACGCCGAGACCACGCCACTGCGCAACCCCGAGGTGTACCAATACGACCTTAACCTTGCCGACATCGCCGAGGTCTGGCGCCGCGGCAGCGTGATCTCATCCTGGCTTCTGGATCTGGCCGCCGCCTCGCTGCTCGACAGCCCGGATCTGGCGAAGTTCGCCGGTCGCGTGTCGGACTCTGGTGAGGGACGCTGGACGATTACCGCAGCGATCGACGAATCGGTTCCGGCGCCGGTGCTGAGTGCTGCGTTGTATGCGCGTTTCAGTTCGCGCGGCGAAGACAGTTTCTCCGATAAGATGTTATCCGCCCTGCGATTCCAATTTGGCGGCCATGAAGAAAAGGCTGCAGGCCAGAAAGAAGACGCGTGATGGCCGAGTCGCAGTCAGATGCCCTGGTGGTCTTTGGTGTGACGGGCGACCTGGCCCATAAGATGATCTTCCCGGCGCTTTATGCGATGGTGAAGCGCGGCGACCTCAAGGTTCCGGTGATCGGCGTAGCCTTTCCGAAATGGAGCCTGGAGCGGCTGCACAGGCGTGCGACAGACAGCATCAAGCGAGCGGGTGGAATCGACGACAAACGCGCGCTTCAGCGCTTGCTATCGCTGCTGAAGTACGTAAGCGGAGACTATACAGACTCTAATACCTTCACTGCGATCAAAGAGGCGCTGGGGAACGCACGGCGTCCTGCGCATTACCTGGCAATTCCGCCTGCTCTCTTTGAAACGGTGATTAAAGGACTCGGCGCGGCGAACCTGGCCAAGAATGCGCGCGTGATTGTCGAAAAGCCATTTGGGCGCGATCTGGCCTCGGCGCGCGAGCTGAACCAGGTTGCGCATTCGGTGTTTCCTGAAGACTCGATTTTCCGCATCGATCACTTCCTGGGGAAGGAAGCGATCATGAATATCCTTTATTTCCGTTTCGCCAATTCGTTTCTTGAACCGATCTGGAATCGCAACTATGTGGCCAGCGTTCAGATCACATTATCGGAGAATTTCGGCGTGGCCGGACGCGGCGGATTTTACGAAACCGCCGGCTGTCTGCGGGACGTGATCCAGAATCATCTCTTCCAAATCGTGGCGCTGCTTGCCATGGAAGCGCCCGCGGGCCGGCACTTTCAAGAGGTGCAGAACGAGAAGGCCAAGGTCTTTAAAGCCATGCGCGCCCTGAAGCCTGACGATATGGTGCGCGGCCAATATGCGGGCTATCGAGAAGAGCCGGACGTGGCGAAGCGCTCCGATGTCGAAACCTATTGCGCATTGCGTCTCTTCATTGATTCATGGCGCTGGGACGGCGTGCCGTGGTATCTGCGCTCGGGTAAGTATCTGCCAGCCACCGCGACTGAAATTTTGGTGCTGCTGAAGCAGCCTCCGCAGAAACTCTTCGCCGATGCAGTACAACCGCATAGCCGGCCGAATTACCTGCGCTTCCGGCTCTCCCCCAACTCGGCCATCGCTCTGGCTGCACGTGTGAAGCTTGCCGGCGAGGAGTTTATCGGAGAGGAGCGGGAGCTTTACCTGTCGGATGAACAGCCGGGAGAGGAAACGCCATACGAACGGCTTTTGGGCGACGCCATGAAAGGAGACGGCGCGCTCTTTACTCGTGAGGATGCGGTTGAAGCCGCATGGGAGGTGGTCAATCGAGTACTGAGGGACCATCACCCGGTTCGCCGTTACAGGCGCGGCACCTGGGGGCCAAAAGAGGCGGACGCGCTCATCGCTGCAGACGGCGGTTGGCAGAACCCAAACACATAGACGAATCCGCTTCACTGCTTGCATTTCGAAGCAGGCGTCATGGGCTGGCAACTGTATCCCGCGGCCGAAGCGTATGGGTTGGGCGCGACCGGCATCGGCACCTTCTGCGATGACGTGGTTCATCCCTATCTCGACTTGACGCCCAAACGCGAACTGGCTGTGTGCCACTTCGCGATTGGCCATCCGGTTAACGATCTGCGCGTTTCGGTATAAAGTGACTGCGAGCCGTTGGCATCATCAAAGATAGCGTTGCCGCACGCTGGCTCTCTCAAGCGTATGCTTGAGACAGTAGTCCGTTTTTCCTTCTCGCCCGCAGCACTCCAAGCTTCGCTCCAGACGAGCACATTCAAGGCACGCAACCGTACGACTGGAGCCGCCATGAGCAACTTCAAGAAAAGCGCTGTGAAGAACCAAAGAATTCTCCGCCTTCGCGTGAGAACACATCTGGGCACACCTCAACGCCAGCCCGATGCAAGCGGCTACGCATTCGCCGGACCGGAACCAATTGGAACGAGTCCATCGCCTTTTGCCACGGATTATTTCGCGGAACATACAATCGCGGACATATCGTCACCACCGACCGCCAATTTGATCGGTTCCACTGGCTGCCAGGAACCACAAACATCAAAAAGTGCGCAATCGTGAAGCGGCATTCTGTCTTCTTGCGCAAGGGGTGCGTCCTACCGGGCGGTATGGAGCCGGTGAGGGAGCCCTTCGGCGACAACTAGATCCTTGTGGAGGAGATTACAGCGTCGATTTTCGATACGATGATTCGCCATGCGGGCTGGCTCTCCATGTGGATGCCGGGTTCGTGCTCCCGAAGAGGCTTTGGGCTGACACCGGAAAGCGCGACCCATCGCGCTGTGGCGCGCGCGCTGAACGCAGTTCCGCGCCAATTCAGCGCCGCCGAGCTTGATTTCACTTACGTCGCTCAGTATCCAGGCTTTTGCATCGCCATCGCCAAGCTGCATCCTCGCGAGGTCAGGCAATCTACTTCGGTGGAGCTTGCTTACCCAGAGTTTCCGCAGGCGGTTCACGCGAGATAAGCGAAGGATCGCTTTGCGTGAGAGCCATACGCCGGGCCGGCGCTACCAATCACGATGACGAGGAAAGGAGCTTCTCAATGAGCGTTAAAGCAATGAACTGGCCAATTTGGCTGCCGCGGATATTGCTGATTCGAAGAGCGTGCCCTCGCTGTTACTCGATCAAATTCAAGCCGGCTGAGTTGCGTTCGTTGGACGGCCTCATTGGCTTGTTCGCACTACGACCGGTTCGCTGCATGTTTTGCTGGCGGCGATATTACCTGCTCTCTTTGCGGGACTTGGAATGAGCGTTCCCAAGGGTGACTCCGGTCCCACGTCGAACGATCTTCTGCACGAACTGGTTGCGAAACACGCCCACGCAGAGGTGAACTATCAGATCGTTGCGCAATCCGCTGAAGACGTCGAGAACATCGAAAATGCGCCGGCTGTAAGCATTGGACCCTATTTACTCAGGTCTGGGCAGATACAGCTCTTGACCACAATCAGCATCTATAGTCTTCGGGGAGACAGCCGCGAGCAGATGCGGCTGCTCTATATGAATGCTGCGGCGGTGCGGGTTTGGCAAGAGATGGGACGAGAGCCCAGGATTGTCGGTGCGCAATTCCGGCCGCCTCGCACAGCTCTTCTGGCGTTTGGTGTCCCTTTCAGCAAGTAGTAGGATTCCCGGATATATGCGGGACAGCGCCGCCTACTGAACATTGAGAATGGCTGGCTTCTTTGCGTTTTCGCCGGGCAACTGGTCGAGCAGGACTACATTGAGCAGCGACTTATGCACCTGGATGCGGCCGTTGTAGCTCACAAAGCCGAGTTTGCGAAAGCGATTCATAAAAAAGCTGACCCGGGAGCGGGTGGTCCCAATCATATCCGCTAAAGTTTCCTGCGTAATGGGCGGAATGGAGGCATCCGGTTCGCCAGGCTTTCCGAACTCCGCCATTAAAAGGAGAATTCGCGCCAGCCGTTTTTCGCTGGAGTTGAAGAGTTGATCGACAAGGTCTGCCTGGGTTCGCATGCTGCGAGCCAGCAGAAACTTGAGGAATTTGTCGGCGAATGACGGCTCGTCGTGCATCACCCGGGTCATTTCGTTTCTGCTGATTTTGAGCGCGGTGCAGGTGTTCACGGCAGTGGCTGTCGCCAGGTGTAATCCGTCAATTGTGGCCAGAGATTCTTCTCCGACAAATTCGCCAAAGGATAGAAGGGTGATGGTAGCCTCCTTGCCGTTCTGCGAAACCACAGTGACTTTCGCACGGCCTTTCTGCAGGTAAAACACAGAATCCGCATTGTCTCCCTGGCAAAAGAAAGTTTGTCCTGGCTTCAAGTCGATGATGGTGCGGCCGAGTCCAGCGTTGGCAAGAAAGGCGGCACAGTCGAACTGGGGTTCAATATTCGTCTTCAAAAGTTGCCTCGTCGCGGACAGTCAGCCGCGTGGTGAAACCTTCACGTCCCGCGAGCAGAAATCGATGCGCAGGCTCCTGTGAAACTGCCGCCACTGACACAATGTTGGTGGACGCATTCCCTGCGAGAGCAAGAGCGCAACGCTCGCATTTTGGCGCGGGTAACTCGACTTCGAATCATTCTGAAGAGCAGACGCAACCTGGAGACAGATGGCGTCGGAGTTAACCGCAGTTACGATCAATCTCTGTCCATCATCGCTCTGAAGCGGAACCCGAGTCTGTGCACTATTGCTCAGTTATCAACGATTAATCACGGGAATTGCGGGCACAACCGGCGCAAAGGCTGCAAAAGAGCCGACCAATGGTTCCGATCAAATATGACCATCCTTTGATGTCTGCGCTCTGCAAGTATCTCTATGGGCCTAACGGCGACACACATCATTGACACCGCCAGACCATTCCTGAGACAGGGGACGCCGCTCAGAGGAGAGACGATGAGGCCATCCGAGCAGACAGTCGAGCTGCGTGTCTCGCCTGCCCTTCCGCAGCCGCGGTTCGGCTCCGTGACTTCCGCTGCGGGACTAGCTTCGCGGTTGGTCTGCAAATTCTTGGAGTGGTTCGGTAGCCTGGGCGTCTTCTCCTGGCAGGTTCTCAAAGCGGCAGTGACGCCGCCGTATGAATGGCAAGAGCTGATTCGGCAACTCGACGAAGTTGGGTCGAAGTCTCTGCCATTGGTGGTCATGGCAGGGGCCGCAATTGGCGTAATCATCTCACTAGGTCTGTGACAATGTGAAGATGTACCTGTCTAGGTACTTTTATGAAGGCGAGTAGGCTTTCATAGTTGGAGCATGCAAAGCTATCACCGTGTTCATGTTGAGTTGGGTCGGAGGGACAGTGGGCAGGTGGCCGAGATGTTGAGCAAGGGGCAGGAGTCGGCGCGAGTGCTGCGACGGGCTTCCATTTTGCGCCAGCTCGACGGTGGGCAGAGGGTGGCGCAGGTGGCCGAGAACGCGGGAGTAGTGCCGAAGACGGTACGCGCTATCGCCCGGCGGTACGAAGAAGAGGGTTTGGACTCGGCTCTGTACGAAAAGCCGCGTCCGGGCCAGGCGCGGGTACTGAACGCGAGGCAGAAACAGCGCATCGTGGCCATGGTTTGCGGCCCGCCGCCGAAAGGCCGGGCGCAATGGAGCGTACGGCTGATCGCCGAGGAAGCGGCGAAGCGAAAGCTGGGGCCGCCGGTGAGCCGGGAAACCATCCGTATTCTGCTGGAGAACCATGAACTGAAGCCGTGGCGGGAAAAAAATGTGGTGTATCGCGGAGTTGAGCGCGGAGTACATCGCGCGCATGGAAGACGTTCTGGGTCTCTATGAAAAGCCGCTGTTGGAGAAGGAGCCAGTGATTTGCATGGATGAAAAGCCGGTGGTGCTGCACGCCGACGTTCGCCCGCCGCGCCCCATGCGGCCGGGCGGGGTCGCACGGAGGGACTGCGAGTATCAGCGCCGCGGCACGGCCAATGCGTTCTGCGGCGTGGAGCCCAAGGCGGGGCACCACTTTACCAAGGTCACAGCCAACCGCTCCGCGCCCCTGTTCGCCGATTATCTGCTGGAGATCGTCGCCGCTTATCCGGAGGCCGACACCATTCATCTGGTGATGGACAATCTGAGTTCACACCGTCGTAAGGCGTTGGTCGATCGCTACGGAGAAAGCATCGGCGGCCTGTTATGGGATCGGTTTACGGTGCATTACACACCCAAACACGGTAGCTGGTTGAATCAGGCCGAGATCGAGATCAGCCTGTTCAGCCGTGAGTGTCTGGGGCACCGCAGGATTCCTTCGCTCCGAGACCTGAGCCGCGAAGCGCAAGCATGGAACCGGAAAATGAATCGCGACCGCATCGACATCAACTGGAAGTTCACGCGCAAAAAGGCGCGCCAGAAGTTCGGCTACAAAAGGAACAAATTCAGGTTGTCAGAGACCTAGAAGCCCGCTACAGTCTAAGTCGATTCGGCGCCAAATCGTTGTTCTCCTCCACTCTCGTTTACTCCGTAGTCCAGGTAATGGGCCCGGTGATTACAGGATTGGTGGTGAGCGGGCGCGTGGGCGCCGGCATGGGAGCGGAACTGGCGTCGATGAAAGTGACAGAGCAGATCGATGCCATCGAGGCGTCTGCAATCAACCCTTACAGGCTACTTGCGGCCACACGCATACTTGCCTGCATCCTGATGCTGCCACTGCTGACGCTGGCCACTGACGCATGCGCCTTGCTGAGTGGTTGGTTTGCGCAGGCTTTGGTTGAACCTCTCTCGTTTCATCAATTCATTTCAAGCGGCTTCACTGGCGCGACCTTCGACGCGTTTCTTCCGCCCACTTTCAAGACCGCTGTCTATGGCCTCATCATCGGCCTCACTGCGTGCTTTCAAGGGATGCGCACCAGCGGAGGAGCAGCAGGTGTGGGCCGAGCGGCTACCAGCTCGGTCGTATTAGGATCGCTCTTTCTCATTCTGGCCGACGTTGTCCTGGTGAAGTTCATTCTTGTTTTCTTTCCTTAACCGTTGCTTAAAGCGCACGCGAAACCAATATGGCTACTGCTTATAACAATGCGATGAAGCAAGAAAACACTTAACAGGACAGGAGTGTGCCGTTTGTCGCGGTTGAGAACCTGCATAAGTCCTTCGGGCCTCACACGGTTTTGGAAGGGGTCAGCCTGAGCGTGAACCGCGGAGAAACCCTGGCCGTGCTGGGACGCAGCGGTACCGGAAAGAGCGTGCTGCTGAGACTTATCGTCGGCCTGGAAAAGCCTGACTCGGGATCGGTGTGCATTCATGGTCAGGACATCGCCGGCTTGGGGCTCGACCGGATGGGAGAGATCCGGAAGAAGATGGGTTTTCTGTTTCAACAAGCAGCCCTCTACGATTCGCTCACCGTCGGCGGCAACGTCGCGTTTCCGTTGGAAAACTATCGAAGAGACCTATCGAAAGCCGAGCGAGCCGACCGCGTTGAGCAATTGCTGAGCGAGGTGGGCATGGAAGGCGACATCGAGAAGATGCCGTCAGACATCTCGGGAGGAATGCAAAAGCGCGTTGGTCTGGTGCGCGCGCTTGCCCTGGAACCGGAGATCCTGCTGCTCGACGAGCCGACCGCCGGCCTGGACCCGATCAGCTCAGCAGAATTCAACGAGTTGATTCTCAAACTGCAGAGGGAACGTCAGATGGCGTCCATTGTTGTGACTCACGATCTGCATAGCGCCAAGACGATTGCGGGGCGCCTGGCGCTGCTGAATGAGGGCAGTGTGGTGATTGAGGGCGCATTTGGCGATCTTCAACATAGCGACATCGAGTTCGTGAAGGAATTTCTGAATCAGTAGCAGGGGGATTTATGTCGAGATTGGCAAGGCTGGGAGCGTTCATCGTTGTAACCCTGGCAGTATTGGCTGCGGGGGTTTTCATTATCGGGGGCAAGGAATATCTGTTTGGCTCCACATATCGACTGAAGGCGCAGTTCGATAATGCGGCTGGTCTGGCTGAGGGCGCAGACGTGCAGGTGGGCGGAGTGCACAGCGGAACGGTGACCGCCATCTTGTTGCCGAATAAGCCAGGCGGCAAAGTGACAGTCATCATGGAACTCGCCCAGTCAACGCACGAGATTATCAAGCAGGACTCTGTGGCTTCGATCCTGACCGAGGGATTGTTGGGCAATCAATACCTGGCCATTTCATTTGGATCTGCCGGGCAAGCGAACGTGAAGAATGGCGACTCGATTCAGACCGACCCGCCGCTCCAAATGGCCGATCTGCTTGCAAAGATGAGCGGCATCATGGATAGCAGCCAGCAAGCCATTGACAACGCTACTTTGGCGACGGCGCATATTAACTCGATAAGCGCCAAGATCGATTCGGGCCAGGGAACCGTAGGAGCGCTGGTGAACGACAAGCAACTCTATAACAACGTGGAGCAGTCCACGACTACCCTGGATGCGACGATGCTGCAGGCGAAGGCCGGGGTGACGGACTTCCAGGAAAATATGGAGGCCCTGAAACACAACTTCTTCCTGAGCGGGTATTTCAAGAAGCGCGGATACGAAGACTCTGCCGACCTGGCAGCGAACAGGATCGCACGGCTCCCTGAGGGCGTGCCTGCAAAGACGTTTACCTACGTGGGCAGGCAAGTTTTTGATAGCCGCGATTCCGCCAAAGTGAAGGATCAAAAGGTTCTCAACGCCGCTGGCGATTTCCTGGCACAGACACCATTCGGAGTTGCGGTCGTTGTGGTTTCCACTGGTATGGATGGCGACACCCAGAAAGATCTCGTTCTGACCGAGGCCAGGGCTATGGTCATACGCGAGTACCTGGTTGAGAACTTCGGATTTGATGACAGCCAGCTTAAGACGCTGGGAATGGGCAAGCAGACAGGCCCGAACCCTGATTCAGATTGGGGCTCGATCCAGATTCTCATTTTCCCGGTCGGCACCGAAAATCCAATTGACGCGACTCCGCCGGCTGCGGTGCCCACTGGAATCGCCGCCGCCGTTCCCGCTGGAGTGGCTTCAGAACAGCCAGTCGTTTCTCCCGCGGGCCCAATACCGAAGCCATAAAAGCGATTGCGGGACGATTACGCGCGTGCGACCACCTGTGCTCTATTGATCAGACTTGGAAAAAGATTCTGACTACTCTGGTTAAGTCGCTCCAAAGTCCCTTCGCAGACGGAGTTGAACGGATTCTCCCGGTGGAGCGAGCTCAAAAAGAACCAAGAGGTTCTTCTCATGCAACCTTTTCGCGATGTGCGTTTACTTCTGCTTGCTTTGCTGGTAACACTTACCGCAGTTTCAATTCATGCTCAGTTTAGTATCGCCATCAATGTTGGTTTTGCTCCGCCGGCTTTGCCCGTGTATGTGCAGCCGATGTGCCCTCAGCCAAACCTGATGTGGACGCCGGGGTACTGGGCCTACTCCAACGCCGATGGAGACTACTACTGGGTACCCGGCGCGTGGGTGCCGGCTCCTTACATGGGCGCGATGTGGACACCGCCTTACTGGGGTTGGAGCGGCGGCAGGTACGGATTTCATGACGGCTACTGGGGCCAGCAGGTGGGCTATTACGGCGGCGTGAACTACGGCTTTGGATTCGGAGGCATCGGGTTTGCCGGCGGTGAGTGGCGCGGCGGCACATTTGCCTACAACACTGCGGTGGTGAGCGTGAATCGGACTCTTGTTCACACCACCTATGTGAACCGGCCAATCGTCGAAGCCGGCATTGTGGCGAACCCAAATCATGTAGCGTACAACGGAGGTCCGGGCGGAATTCAACACACGGCCACGCCTGCCGAGCAGGCGGTGGAACACGAGAAGCAAACGCCTCGGACCGCGATTCAGACGCAACACGAGGCAACAGCCAAGGCCGACAAATCGTCGTATGCCAAGGCAAATGGCGGACGCCCGGCGAATCTTGATGCCGGCAGGCCGCTGATTGCACAAAAGGCAGCTCCGGCTGCTCAGACGAAAGCGGAGTCCAGGCCTGCGGCAAAGGTTGCTCCTAAGGCCGAAGTACAGCCGCACGTTGAGCCCGTGGCGCACGCCGCCACTGCAGCGGCTAGAACGGAAGCACGGCCCGTGGCACATTTCGCGTCGGCAGTAGCGAGAACTCAAGCACGGCCGGAGGTGAAGGCTGCGCCAAAGCCTCAGGTTCGGCAAGAACCTGCTCCCGCGGCCCATGTCGCGACCGTTTCGAATGTCACGCAGGTGAAGCACACGGCGCCTGCTGAACACGCAGCGCCTGTGAAACATGCGACGCCTGCGCAGCACGCAGCACCTCAGAAACGTTCGGCCCCTGCGCAACGGGAGGCGCCCAAACAGGAGTCAGAGCCCGAGAAGAAATAGCGCAGTATTTCTTATTAGACACACAGGCCCGTGGTTCACCACAAGCCTGTCAGTTGTCTCCCTCAAGTATCTCATCGATCTCAGCAATTCGATTGGAGAGTTTCACATGCCATTAGTCACCGTTGTCATCATCATCGCAGTAGTCGGAGTGCTGCTTTGGCTCATTAACCGGTTCATACCGATGCAGGGCACGATCAAGAGCATCCTGAATGGCGTCGTTGTGATTTGTTTAGTTGTGTGGCTGTTGAGGATATCCGGCGGGATGGGATATCTTTCCCAGTTCAAGGTTGGACATTAAAGAGCCGCGACTTGTAACCCGGCGGAGCGCACTAACAGATAGAACGCAAATACAACAGAGTGCGGCAGACCATTGTCTGCCTGCGAACAAATAAGGAGTGAAACATGCTTGGAACAATACTGATTGTACTTTTAATCCTGGCGGTCCTGGGAGTGCTGCCGCGGTGGCCGCATAGCAGGAACTGGGGCTACTATCCGAGCGGAGGATTAGGACTGATCCTCTTGGTCGTTCTCGTACTTGTGCTTCTCGGTCGAATTTGACGGGCGTGCGTTGTGCAGAGATGCAGGCGCATTTACTCCCTGAGGTGTATACTTGAGAGAGCAATAAGAAACCTTCCTTCTCGCCTTCAGCTCTCCAGGCTTCGCTCCAGACGAGCACCGTTCAAGCAGGCAACAGAACGAATGGAGCGGCAATGGGCCTCATCAAGAAAATCGACGTTGAGAAGCATTTTGCTGAACGGCGAGCCATGAGGCTCGGCCGGACAGGACCCTTGAGCCAAGCCGGCGCCCGGGTCGAGCCCACAGCCAACGCCAAGACTACTGAATCCTTTTTTGAAGATGTCATTCCAGGACACTCCTCTCTGGGCGCGCCTGTCACTCCAATTCCGATTGCCGGCAATTCAGACGGGACCAACGGGTCCACCGTCTCGCGAAGCCGGCAAGCGTGAACCTGCACACGGTATTCCTTCGTGAAACTTGCGTCCTGCCGGGTCGATTCCATCTGACTACAGAACCGTTCTGCAAAGGCTGGAGTGCGGCGACCTGGGTCGTTGTATCAGAACTGGACACGAGTATTCGCGGCGCAGGCTGGCACTTTATGTGGATAACGGACTCCCATTCGTTTCGAGGTGTCGGCAGAACAGCAGAAACTGCTATCCACCGGGCATTGGTTCGCGCCCTCAAAGAAGTCAAGGGCCGCTTCAACGCTGCCGAGCTGAGCTCGTTCCAGATCAGCAATTGTCTGGGCCTGCAAATAGCAAGAGTAACGCTCGACACGCGACACATTCAGAAGCAGGCCTCACTTGATAGTGCCGCGGAGAGCCGTCTTCAAGAGGTTCTGGCACTTTAGGTCCGTCGTTTTCCTCAGCGCGAGGCAGAGTGCAGGGCTCGAACTGCGTCGGGGCCAATGAAACTGCACGGGGACCGATTGAACCGCGCCGATACAAGCGAAAGCAGGACAATATGTCTCTTACTAATAGGACCGATCGTGAAGAACTGTCCTGGGACCTTCCACTCGCGGTCTCTTCTCCGGTTGCGCCGAGAGGCTGCAGTCTGCCGTTGCCAACACGCATTGCATTTATAGGGAACTATCTGCCGCGTCAATGCGGCATCGCCACATTTACAACAGATTTATGCACCGCTCTCGCCGTCGAATATGGTGCCGGCCGGCTCTTTGCGATTCCCGTCAACGATCCGGAGTCGCGCTATGAGTATCCCGAGCAAGTCCGCCTGGAGCTGGAGCAAGAGGACCCTGCCTCCTATGAACGCGCCGCGGAATTCCTGAATTTCAATGGCAACGATCTGGTCTGCGTACAGCATGAATACGGCATCTATGGCGGGACTGCCGGCCGTCACATTCTTACATTACTGCGCAAGTTAAAGATGCCGGTGGTGACGACTCTTCATACGGTTCTGCGGGAGCCAGATCGAGATCAGCGCAGCGTGCTCGAAGAGATAGCAAGGCTATCCGATCGCGTGGTTGTTATGAGCGAACAGGCTGCACAGTTTCTGCGCGACGTGTACGGCGTTGCAGACAATAAGATCGACATCATTCCTCACGGGGTGCCCGATTTTCAATTCATGGACCCCAATTACTTCAAAGATAAGTTCGGCACTGAAGGCAAGTCTGTGCTGATGACTTTCGGTCTGCTTTCACCTAACAAGGGAATTGAGAACGTGATTCGCGCGTTGCCGGCGATTCTGGCAAAACACCCAAAGGTGGTGTATATCGTCTCCGGAGCAACGCATCCGCATATCCGGCGGCGCGAGGGCGAACGCTACCGCGAAGAACTGCAGGCTCTGGCAGAGCAGCTTGGCGTATCTTCGCAACTGATCCTCCTCAATCGTTTTGTGAGCGCCGAGGAACTGGTTGAGCAGGTAGGCTCCGCAGACGTTTACATCACACCTTACCGGCAGGAGGCGCAGATCGTTTCCGGCACACTTGCCATTGCGCTCGGCGCAGGAAAGGCGATCATCTCCACGCCCTACTGGCACGCGAAAGAACTGCTGGCGAATAACAGGGGTGTGATAGTACCGTTCGAGAATCCCGGTGCCATTGCAGAGGCGGTGCTTCAACTGCTGGATAACGACGGCGAGCGGCACGCCATGCGGAAACGGGCCTATCTTCATTCGCGCGAAACTATCTGGCCCAAGACCGCGCAGAAGTATATGGCGAGCTTCCAGCGCGCACGCTTTGAGCGCACTTTGCAACCAAGGGCAGCCCAGAAGGACGATCTGGCGACAAGCGCTGTCGATATTCTGCCGGTCTTGAATACCGCTCATTTGTTGAAGATGACAGACGACACGGGCATTTTGCAGCATGCAATTTTCTCGGTTCCCAATGCGAGCGAAGGATATACAACCGATGACAACGCACGCGCGCTCATCGTTTCGGTGCTTCTGGAAGATTGCCTGCCGCAAGTTGGCAGAGAGGAATATCTAAATCTATCTCGCCGCTATCTGGCTTTCTTATGGTTCGCCTTCAACACCGATACGGGAAGGTTCAGAAATTTTCTTGGCTACGACCGTAAGTGGCGCGAAGACGCTGGGTCGGACGATAGTCATGGCCGTGCCTTATGGTCGCTTGGAAAAGTGCTCGGCCATTCGCAAGATGCAGGATTGAGAGGAGCGGCAGGGAGGCTCTTCGAAGCCGCAGTCCCTGCAACCTTGACCTTCACCAGCCCGCGTGCCTGGGCGTTTTGCGTTCTGGGAATGCAAGCCTATCTGGACTGGTTTCCTGGAGACAGAGCAATTCAGGGCGCCCGAAATACACTCGCGAATAGGCTTCTCGATGTCTATGAGCGCAGTCACTCCGCGACGTGGAGATGGTTCGAGAAAAGTCTCTCCTACTCCAATGCGAGGCTGTCGCAGGCGCTCATTCTAGCTGGATGGCGAAGCGACAACCAGAGAATGATTGAAGTTGGAATGGATTCTCTCAAGTGGCTAGTCGCCGAGCAGCACCGCGACGACAAGGACATCTTTGTGCCGATCGGGTCCAACGGATTCTTTATTGAAGGAAGTGAGAAAGCGCGATTCGATCAGCAGCCTGTGGAGGCTTGCGCAACGGTCTCGGCTTGCCTTGAGGTATATAGGCTGACGGAGGAGAGCTGCTGGCTTGAAGAGGCCCACCGCGTCTTCCAATGGTTTCTCGGCAAGAACGATTTGCATACGCCGGTCTATGACCCGCGAACGGGCGGCTGCAGAGACGGCCTTCATCCCGACCGCATCAATGAAAACCAGGGGGCGGAATCAACGCTTTCGTTCCTGATGGCCCTGCTCGAAATGCGAGTGGCCAAAGTAGCCAGCGTAGACCAACTGCATCAGGAAATGAGCGTCTCAGGTTGAATTCGATTATTCCAATCGCCGAATCGGCGGAGTCCATCGACCATGAACAGGCAAAGACGGAGCCCTGCATCGAATGTCCGCTGTTCAAGCGGTATTCCGGCAATCCGATCCTGAGCCAGGAGAGCTGGCCTTACCCGATTAACAGCGTCTTCAACGCGGGGGCAGTGAGACTGCCGGATGGGGATACCTTGTTGCTTTGCCGTGTGGAAGACCGGCGTGGCCTGTCGCACCTGTGCGCAGCGCGTTCCGCGAACGGAATCGACAACTGGCGTATCGACCCTGAACCAACATTGCCGGCAAATCCCCGCGACTTTCCGGAAGAGATATGGGGCATTGAAGATCCGCGCATCACTTACGTCCCGGAACTGGAGCAATATGCGGTGGCTTACACTTCCTTTGCCCGAGGTGGTCCCGGAGTCTCGCTGGCGCTGACCAAGGACTTCAGGAGCTTTGAGCGTTATGGCGTAATCATGCAGCCGGAAGACAAGGACGCAGCTCTACTGCCCAGGAGAATTGGCGGCCTATGGGCGCTGATTCACCGGCCGGTTACGACGCTGGGCGCGCACATGTGGATCTCCTACTCGCCCGACCTGCGGCATTGGGGCGGTCACAAGATTATGCTGGAGGCCCGGCGCGGCGGATGGTGGGATGCGAACAAGATTGGCCTGTGCTCGCCACCGATTGAAACGGCAAAAGGTTGGCTGACCATCTACCACGGAGTGCGGCAAACGGCGTCCGGAAGCATCTACCGCCTGGGCCTGGCGCTCTTTGACCTGAAGAAACCGGAGATCTGTTTGCAGCGGGGAGACTCCTGGATGTTCAGTCCTGAAGCAGCTTATGAGCGAGGCGGCGATGTCAAGGATGTCGTGTTTCCATGCGGGCAGACAATCGGCGCGGATGGAGACAGCATCAACCTCTATTACGGAGCCGCAGATTCGTCGATGGCGCTGGCAACCGGCAGCATACGCGCTCTGCTTGCGTGGTTGGACACGAACTCCAGTCCGGCTGAGGAATTTACGCGGGAACGCAATCCGGCTACAGGGCGCGAGGAGACGTGGAGATGAACTTTTCGAACCGCACCTGGCCAGCATGGGTTCCACGTTTGCTGTGGATACGGCGTGAATGCCCTCGTTGCAATTCACTTAAATTCAAGCCGGCCGAGTTGCGGCCCGTTGATGGCCTGCTCGGCATGTTTGCCTTGAGGCCGGTTCGTTGCATGTTTTGCTGGCGGCGGTACTACTGGTTTACATTGCATGGCGCAACTGGTTGATGAGCTCGCCGTCGCTGGCGGCGCCTGTGAAGGGCTGTTGTCGCCATGGGTACGGGAAGCGCGACGCAACTCGCCATACTTTCAGCATCGAATGAGTCATGTTTCATTCACCGCGGCTGCCAAACGCAACAACAGTTCAGTATGAATGTTTCTATTCGACAATCAGCCCTGTTTCTTGCGCCCCCCAAGCATCCCCGATTGATGCCGCACTGGCTCACGCACCTGGGAGGGCCCGGGATATTCTCCGTTGCCGTGCTCGACTCGTCGTTCATTCCTCTTCCTCTGCCCGGCAGCACAGACTTGTTGTTGCTATGGTTAGTGGCTCACAACGGTGACCCTTGGTTCCTTACTGCCTATGCCATTGCTGGCAGCATTCTGGGTGGATACTCCACGTGGAGTCTCGGCAGAAGAGGTGGGGAAGCGGCGCTGCGACGCTACGTGCCGACGCGTGTTCTTCGGCGAATCGTTGGATGGGTAGAGCGTCATCGCATCCTGGCGGTGTTTCTGCCCGCATTACTTCCTCCGCCCGTTCCGCTCATGCCGTTCTTGCTAGCCTCCGGCGCGCTGGGAGTTTCGCGTAGCCGTTTCCTTGTCGTGTATAGTGCGGCTCGCACTCTGCGTTACTCGCTTATTGCCTGGATCGGCGTGACTTATGGGCGCCACGCCATTCGCCTGTGGTCAGCGACGCTCCAGGGATGGTCGACTCCGTTGATCTGTGCCTTCGTGGGTCTGCTGGTGGTCGGCGTCAGCTTGGGATTATCGAAGCTTCGCGGACTGCGCAAGAGCGATGCCGCAGAGAAACTTGCCATGCGCGCCTCCGCAGCTCGTGCGGGCTAAACCGCTGGAGCCGCCTTTGATTCAGGGTCTCTTCGGCCCGGCTAGTCCCGAACTCGCAATTCGCAGCGCCGCCGACGAAATGCCCGATCGGATTACTTATATCGAGTTCAAGAGCAGATCGCACAGGTGATGCTCAGTCGTGGAGAACCACGTTGAGCAGCGACTTATGAACGCGGATGCGGCCGTTGTAGTCAATGAAGCCCAGTTTACGGAAGCGGTTCATGAAAAAGCTGACGCGCGAGCGGGTGGTGCCGACCATTTCCGCCAGGGTTTCCTGGGATACTTTGGGGATTGTCGTTTCCGCCTCACCTGGTTTGCCGAACTCCGCCATCAAGAGGAGAACGCGCGCCAAACGTTTTTCGCTGGAGTTGAAGAGCTGATCGACCAGATCGGCCTGGATGCGCATACTGCGGGCCAACAGAAATTTCAGGAACAGGTCGGAGAAGTCATGCTCCTCGTGCATTACGCGAATCATTTCATCCCGTGCTATCTTGAGTGCAATACAAGTGGTGAGGGCAGTGGCCGTGGTCAGACGCAGACCAGGCGGCGCCGCGAGCGACTCTTCTCCGACAAATTCACCCCCTGTAAGAAGTGCGATGGTCGCTTCCTTGCCGGTTTTCGAAGCGATCGTGACTTTGGCGCGGCCTTTCTGAAGATAGAAGATTGAATCCGCCGCGTCTCCCTGCGAAAAGAAGCGCTGCTTAGGCGTGAATCGAACAATTCGTCGCCCCAGGCCTGCGCTGGCCAGAAAATTGGCTGCGTCGAACACGGGCTTTTCACGCGCAACCACGGATAAGGTCTCCTCCCGGCGCATCGGCAGAGCGCGACTTTGTAAAAGAGATTACCGCATCGTCGCGCTTTATGTCTGCATTGCAAATGCAGCGGCCAGATAAGTCACGAAAACCGGATTAGGGCGGACTTGATAGCGCAAACTGTCCAC
Source organism: uncultured Acidobacteriaceae bacterium (assembly GCA_963770555.1). GTDB lineage: Bacteria > Acidobacteriota > Terriglobia > Terriglobales > Acidobacteriaceae > Telmatobacter. Next base: position 355,533 of record CAVYQC010000003.1, on the reverse strand, counting down.
TCAACTGAACAATAGCGGCATCTTTATCGGAGCCACACCCCAGCGGCACTTTAGCACACGCCGCGGCGTTCCAGCTGGATTGGCAAGTATGGATTCGCGGAATTGTGACGCGCGCAGCAAGATAACCGCCGACTCATCTTTCAGCCAACGCAAAGCGGCGGAGCAGGTATGCTCCGCCGCTTGTTGTCCAACCCGATGCCAGATTCATCAGCAAGGGATTAGCGTTTTCCGTCATCGCCGCCGTGCGATCCGCCGCCGGCACGTTGTCCACCGCTGCTGCGGGCAGCGGTTGCACGCGGTGCGCTGGCTTGGGAAGCTTTGGGGCGAGCAGCCGGCCGGCTTGCGCTCGGCTTTGCGCCGCTATGTTGAACCGCTGTTTTGCTGCGGACTTGGCCGCCGCCGCGCGCCTGTCCACCGTTGGCGTGATAGGATACACGGCTAGGTCCGCCGTGGTAGCTTCCGCCACCTTCACTGCTGAAACGGTGCGAACCCCAGCCGTGGCTATAGCCCCAGCCGCCCCACGGGCCCATGCCCAGGAAGATGCCGTTGTAGAAGTACCCCGGTCCGTAATAGCCCATGGGAGCGCACGCGTAAGGCGCATAGCCGTAGTAGCCGTAAGCACAGCTTGGTTGGACGCCGATGTTGACTACAATTTGCGCCTGAGCCGCTGGCGCCATGGCCAAGCCGGCGAGCAACGCTGTGGTGCCGAGTAGAGTTTTGAGTAAACGCATACGTGACCCCCTTTGAGGTGTCCGTGGTTGCCTGTAGTGCGTGGGATGCTCTGCAGCCGCGAGAAACCATGGGGCCGCAGCAGCCACCATAAGGATTCGGATTGCGTTCTTGAATGTCCCTCACACTGTCGGGGGTTCTTGCCTATGTATCCTTACGTTCTTAACTCTAGCCGCGTGCACGGCCCCTGTCTGAGCAATAGGAACCACGCCTCATGGATCCATTGCCGCGGAACCTTGTTCATGTGCATCCGGCTCATCGTGCTTAGGTCGATGTCCGCGTGCTTAAGCGCTTTACGCTCCCACGCGCGCAGATTCTGGAGGCCACAGCGACTGCACTCGACGAGTTCCAGGGAGGCTCCAACTGTCTCTCCACCGATTCCAGTCACATTTGGTGTTTAAGAAATTGAGATTACTTCAGATCGTCCGCTGAACGGACCGGAAGGTGCGGTTGTTGGAGTTCCAGGAATTCTTAGTACGCGGTCTGTACGCAAACCTGGCACTCATGGAAATCTGTGAGTTTGGGGCAATCCTCGAATAAGTAAGTTACGTGTTTTCAATGCTCAGCACGGGTTTGACTCCCGCTGCCTCCACCCTTGCGCTAAGTTTGCGGCGATTTGCGAAAGCGCTTCGCGCTTCTTATGGTAGTGACGGCATACGGGAAGTCCTTCACTCTTCTCCCAAAGCGGAACGGCGCCTGCGCCGCACCGAAAGAGACCGGCCATTTCCTTCCAAGAATCAAGCCGGTCTCCGACGGCCGGCTGGAATCGCCGGCTTCACCAAGCGATCCAAGGGTACTCTGCATCGGCTATCAACCCGGCTTGAGACATGCACCCGAAGACACACTTCAGGCAGCCCGGCGGTTGATTTACGATGACGGGAGATTTATCCTTCTTGTTCTGACTTCGTGATTCCGGCTCCTTTCCAGGAGGCGAGGAGCCAGTCTTTTTTGTTGAATCGACTTCTCAGGTCCATGAGGAGACAGGAATATGACCCTCCAATCTTCAGCATCCGCAGGAGGCGCGGTTCGCGCCGTTGAACCGATCGCGGTGGTTCTGAACGGACGCGCGCTCGAGGCCAACCGGCGCATTGCGCTCAATCTGGATTGGGTGGATAGCGTGCGGGTGAACACCAGCGCGGTGGAGCGCCGGTCGGCGACCCACGTCGCGCGGCGTACGGTGAAGAAGGAGAACCAGGCGGCGTGGCTGCTGCGCGCCATCGCGTGCATGGACCTGACCACGCTGAGCGGCGACGACTCGGCAGATCGCGTGCGGCGGCTCTGCGCCAAGGCGCGCAACCCCTTGCAGCGGCATCTGGTGGAGGGTCTAGGCATCGAGGAGCTGCATCTGACCGTCGGCGCCGTCTGCGTGTACCACACCTATGTTGAAACTGCGGTGAAGGCGCTGGAGGGGTCGGGCATCCCGGTGGCCGCGGTTTCGGCTGGTTTCCCCGCGGGTTTGTCGCCGCTGGCCGAGCGCGTGGACGAGATTCACCGCTCCGTGGAAGCGGGCGCGCAGGAGATCGACATTGTCATCACCCGCGCCCACGTCTTCAACGGGGAGTGGCAGGCACTGTACGACGAAGTTGCGGCCTTCAAAGAGGCTTGCGGGCCGGCTCACATGAAGGCCATCCTGGGCACCGGAGACCTGATGACGCTGCGCAACGTGGCGCGCGCCAGTTGGGTGGCGATGATGGCGGGCGCGGATTTCATCAAGACTTCGACGGGCAAGGAAGCGGTGAACGCCACGCTTCCCGTATCGCTGACCATGGTGCGCTGCATCCGCGACTACGCGGAGCGGACGGGCATGGCGGTGGGATTCAAGGCGGCGGGCGGCATTCGCACCGCGAAGCAGTCGCTCGATTGGCTCTCACTGATGAAGGACGAGCTGGGGCGCCCATGGCTGGAGCCGTCGCTCTTTCGATTCGGCGCCAGCGGCATGTTGGGCGACATCGAGCGCCAACTGGAGCATTATTTGACTGGGCGTTACTCGGCGGCGTATAGGCACCCCATTGCATGATTCAGACTGCGCAAATTAAGCACGATGCGGATGTAATCGAGCATCTTGCAGCGATCCAGGAATGGGCAGCCGAGCTGCGCAAAATGGCCCGTCGGGCGGGATTTGCTTTACTCTGCCTGCTGATTTGCATTGGAGCAAACGTTCCTTTCGCGGCTGGATTCCCGCTCCATGACCTAACATGGAAGCTTCCTTTCTTTGGCTTCTTCGACTATGCCATCACGATGGGAAGCTTTTTATTCGCAGTGATCCGATATGCGTTTGTCTGGTCAGCGTGGAGCGTCGGAAATCGCGCAAGAAAGGACACCGTTGAATTACTCGAGATTCGTTTCGAAATGAATCGACAAGAGGCGCGCTTTTTTGCGTAGCTATAAGGACTGAGCATGAGCATAGCGGAGAAGTTCTACACCATGGAGTACGGAGCTGCGCCGGAAGATCCGAAGGAAGCGGTCGCGTGGCTGGAGCGGCATCATCGCCGGTTCGAGGAGTTCATTGGCGGAGCGTGGGTTGCGCCGGCGAGCGGCGAATACCAGGCCACCAGCGATCCCTCGACGGGCGACACGCTTGCTGAAGTGGCCAAGGGCAACACCGACGACGTGGAAGCCGCGGTGGCCGCCGCACGCAAAGCCCTTCCCGGCTGGCAGGCGCTGAACGGCCACGAGCGGGCGCGCTATCTTTATGCTCTCGCCCGGCAGGTGCAGAAGCACTCGCGCCGCCTTGCGGTGCTCGAGACGATGGACAACGGCAAGCCCATCCGCGAGAGCCGCGATATCGACATTCCATTGGTGGCGCGGCATTTCTACCATCATGCCGGCTGGGCGCAGTTGCTGGAGTCGGAATTTCCCAACTACACAGGATGCGGGGTGGTCGGCCAGGTGATCCCGTGGAACTTTCCGCTGCTGATGTTTGCCTGGAAGGTGGCGCCGGCGCTGGCCGCGGGCAACACGGTGGTCATCAAGCCGGCGAAATACACACCGCTCACCGCTCTGGCATTCGCCGAGCTGGCCATGGAGGTAGGCCTGCCCGCAGGCGTGCTGAACGTGCTCACCTGCGACGCGCGCACCGGCCAGGCGCTCATCGAGCATCCCGGCATTGACAAGATCGCCTTCACAGGCTCGACCGAAGTGGGCCGCATCATCCGCAAGGCCACCGCGAGCTCTCACAAGAAGCTTTCGCTCGAGCTGGGCGGGAAATCGCCTTTCGTGGTCTTCGACGACGCCGATCTGGACTCCGCGGTTGAGGGACTGGTGGACGCCATCTGGTTTAACCAGGGGCAGGTGTGCTGCGCGGGATCGCGGCTGCTGGTGCAGGAGCGCGTGGCGGAGACTCTTTATGCCCGGGTGCGGGCGCGCATGGAAACGCTGCGGGTTGGACCGCCTCTCGACAAGGCGATCGACATCGGCGCGATTGTTTCGCCGGTGCAGCTTGAAACCATCCGCAAGATGGTGGACGCGGGTGTGGCCGAGGGCGCGCGGTGCTGGCAGCCGAGCCATGCGTTACCGGAGAAGGGTTGTTTCTACCCGCCCACTTTGCTCACCGATGTGCATCCGGCGGCTACGGTGGTGCAGGAGGAGATCTTCGGACCGGTACTCGTCGGCATGACCTTCCGCACGCCGGCGGAGGCCGCTGAATTGGCGAACAACACCGTGTATGGACTCGCGGCAAGCGTGTGGAGCGAGAACATCAACGTGGCGCTGGACCTGGCGGCTCAGGTGAAGGCCGGCGTGGTCTGGGTGAATTGCACTAACCAGTTCGACGCAGCCTGCGGATTCGGCGGCTATCGCGAGTCCGGCTATGGCCGCGAGGGCGGCCGCGAGGGCATGCTGGAGTACCTGACGCCGAAATGGCTGCACACGCTGCCTCCCGCCAAATCGGCGGCGGATCGCACGGATAACTCCGACAACACTTCCGCCGATCGGGATGGCTTTGAGCCGGCCGGGGCCCCGTTCGACTCACGCATCGACCGCACCGTGAAGCAGTATATCGGCGGCAAACAGGCCCGGCCCGACTCCGGCTACTCCTTCCCGGTATATGGGGCTGCGGGGCAATTGCTGGGCGAAGCGCCGCTCGGCAACCGCAAAGACATCCGCAACGCGGTGGAAGCGGCACGGGCCGCCTCGGGTTGGGCAAGAACCACCGCGCATGCCCGTGCGCAGGTGATCTACTACATCGCGGAAAACATGATTCAGCGGCGAGACGAGATTGCGCACCGGCTCGCCGCGGCTGTGGGAGAGGAACAGGCGGCAGTGGAAGCCGATCTCTCCATCGAGCGCATCTTCACCTACGCTGCCTGGGCCGACAAGTACGACGGGCAGGTGCATCATCCGCCGGGCCGCAATATCACCATCGCCATGCCGGAGCCGGTGGGCGCCATCGGCATACTTGCCCCCAGTGAGGCGCCTCTCCTGGGACTGCTCTCTCTGGTGCTGCCCGCCATCTCCGTCGGCAACACCGTAGTTGCCGTGCCCTCGGAGCGCTACCCGCTCATTCAGGGAGACTTGTATCAGGTGCTCGACACCAGCGATCTGCCCGGCGGGGTTGTGAACCTGGTGGCAGGCGTGCCGGCGGAACTGGGCAAGACCCTGGCCGAGCACGATGGCATCGAGGCCATCTGGTGCTTCCGCAGCAACCAGGAAGCGACCGTGGTGCGCGCCGCCTCCATCGGCAATATGAAGCAGGTATGGACCAACGACGGCCACGAGTACGATTGGTTCAATCCGGCCCAGGCCGAAGGCCGCTGGTTCCTGCAGCACGCCACGCAGGTGAAGAACATCTGGGTGCCGTACGGGGAATAATCGCTGGACCGGGCGAGAAAAAGTCGTCATTCAACCGGTTGCGGATTCGTCTGCCAATCATCCTTTAACTTTAAGATTTTTCGATAGTTAATGGGAGTCACTGGAGCGGCTGATGGCCATTCGCCGCCGTAGATCCCGATCCCGGATCCCCGGTTCTGCACGCGGGGCGATCACAACTGCTTGATTTGCAATTTAGAAAATAAATGTATACTACCGAAAATAAACCGGGACTTTGCGCGATGCACTTTGAAACCGCCACTCCGTGCCGAATTGCGCCTACGATGACGGCAGAACTGGCCGCGCGCGTTCGCATTCTGGCCGACGATGTAACCGGCGCCTGCGATTCGGGCGCGGCGTTTCTAGCGGCGGGCCATTCCGTGCGCGTGTGGTTTGGCGCCACCCCATTGTTTCCGGCTCCGGAGACCGTTCAGGCATTTCACACCGCATCACGATATCTGGCGGCCGGTGGAGCGGCCGAGGTAGTTGCGCGGGCTGCGGCCGGCCTGGAGCGGGATGGGCGAACGATCTTATTCAAGAAGGTCGATTCGGCAGGGCGCGGGCTGATTGCCGCGGAAGTGCTGGCGGCGCACCGGGCGCTGGGCTCAAAAGCCATTCTGTTTGCGCCGGGTTTCCCGGCGGCTGGACGCACGGTGCGCGACGGGATTCTGGAGATTCGGGACGCATGCGGGCAAAACACGCAGGTGAGCTTGCCGGAACTGTTTGCGCCCGAGATGAGTGAGGGGATTGCGCTGGTGAAAACCGCCGCCGAGGTCGCTCGCGCGATCGAGTGCGGGAAAACTCTGCTGATGTGCGACAGCGCAACGCAGGACGAGCTAAATGCCCTTGCGCGCGCGGCCGAGCCATTACACGAGCTGTTGTATGCGGGATCGGCGGGGCTTGCTCAGGCCATTGCGAGCTTGCATCCCGCGCCGGCGCCGGATGCGCCTGCGGCTGCCGCTCGGCGTACGCTGGTGATTGCGGGAACGCCGCACCCAATAACCAGGCTACAGCTTGAATCGCTTGAGAGTGCAACTCGGGAACGCCAGGACGCGCGAATTTTGCGCATCGCATGCGAGGACGGCGATGAAGCGAAGATTTGCTCGGCGTTCGAAGCATTCGAGCCCGATGCTCTGATTTTGACCGGTGGCGACACCGCGCAAATGGCGGCTGATGCGCTGGGCGTACATTCCATTCTTCTTCGCGGCGAGTTTGCGCCGGGAATTCCGTGGGGAAGATTGGAGGGCGGCGCAGCGCAGGGTCGCATCGCCGTCACCAAATCGGGCGGTTTTGGCTCGGCCGGCACGCTTAACGAGATTGTTGAAAGACTGTCAGGAGCGGCATGAAGAAACGGCCTCGGATCGCGATCAGCATCGGAGACCCCGCGGGCGTGGGCGCGGAGATTGCGCTCAAGGCGCTCGAGGACCCTGCGCTGGGCGGCCTGGCGGAATGGCTGCTGGTGGCCGACTCAGCAGCCATCGACGCGGCCGGACGCATAAGCGGCATCGATCCCCGGACTTTGCCCTGCGCGCTGGTGGAAACCGGGAGCTTAGCGCCGGATCACACTTTGGCTTTCGGGCAATTGCGCGCCGAGTATGGCTCGGCCGCCATCGGCTATGTGCGCCGCGCGGTTGAGCTGTGCATGAACGGCGAGGCGGAGGCGATGGTGACGGCGCCGCTGAACAAGGAGGCCGTGACGCTCTCGGGACGCGCATTTTCAGGGCACACCGAATATATTGCCGAACTCACGGGCGCAACGGAGTCGCGCATGCTGCTGGTCGCGGAAAAGCTGGCGACAGTGCACGTGAGCACGCATATCCCGCTGGAGCGCGCCTGCCAACTCGACCGGGCAAGAATTGTGCGTACCATCGAGCTTGGAAACGACGCGCTCAAGTTGTTGAGGCGGAGAGCTCCGCGGATTGCGGTTTGCGGCCTGAATCCGCACGCGGGCGAACACGGATTGTTCGGCGCCCAGGACGCGGCAGTGATTGCTCCGGCGATAGCCGAAGCGCGCAACTCGGGCATCGATTGCTCGGGCCCTCACTCTCCCGACACGATTTTCGTGCGCGGATTGCGCGGTGACTTCGATCTGATCGTGGCCATGTATCACGACCAGGGGCACATTCCGATGAAGCTTGTGGACTTTGAGGGAACGGTGAATGTGTCGCTGGGCATGCCGATCATTCGCACCTCAGTGGATCACGGCACGGCGTTCGACATCGCCGGCCGCAACCTGGCCGACTCCGCCAACATGAGGGCCGCCATGAGAATGGCGGTGCGCATGGCCGCCGGCAAAATGGCGGTGGAAGAGGCAGCGAACGGTGTTTCGCGCGGGGCTGCGGACCAAGCCGTCGGCCGAACCGGGTCAGAGGTCAGCGGATAAGATGCATCGGGAACTTCCCATTCCGGCATTCCAACTCGGAGAAACTCGATGAATCGTTTGCGGCAAGCTGTGCAGGGCAACGGCGGCAAAACTCTCCTGGGTGCGGCCGTTTACTTTTACGATCCGGTCTTTCTCGAGATCTGCGCGCACCTGGGTTACCAGGCGATCTGGATCGAGATGGAGCACGGCCACATCACCTTCGCCGAGGCGGCGGACTTGTGCCGGATGGCGAATGGGTCCGGCATGCTGACGATGATTCGGATTCCGGACGAGCAGCGAGCGAATGTGCTGAAGGCGGCGGAATGCGGGCCGGACATTCTGGATGTGCCGATGATCGAGCGCCCGGAACAGATGCACAACCTGCGCAGATATGCGCGTTTTGCTCCGGAGGGGAACCGCGGTTTTTTTTCTGTTTCCCGGGCGATCAACTATGGGATACCGGGCGGGGTGGTGGCCAAGCAGCAGCATCTGAACTCGGACCTGTGCCTGATGGCGCAAATTGAAACCGAGGCGGCGCTCGAGCGAGTGAATGAATTGGCCGCGGTTCCGGATATAGACCTGTTCATCGGACCGGCGGACCTGGCTGCGAGCCTGGGAGTGCCTTCGCAGACGGGGCATCCGCGGGTGCGCGAGGCGGCTCTCAAAATTGTGAGCGCCGCGCGAGCGCACAACAAATGCATTGCTACGGCGTGCGCACCGGAGGAATACGACTTCTGGCTCTCGCTGGAAATCGATCTGCTGTTTTGCACCAACGATGTTGCCTGCCTGAAACAGGCCGCGGCGGATTTGCTGGGCGAGGCGCGTGGCATTCTGGAGCGCAAGGCCGGCGAGGTTGCGCACGAAATGGCTTCGCGGAACAGATAACGGGCGAACCACGAGGATCGATTCAAGCTTTGCGGTGTGAAGCCTGCGTACAGTTGAGGGGTGTCTGGAAGTTTCTCGCAATGCCGACCAAGAGTCACATCTCAATCGTGTTTGCGGCCGCGCTGATACCGGCAACTGCGTGCGCCCAGAGGCTCGCCTTCACAGTGCTGCACGCGGAAGACTACCGGCATTATGCGCTGGAATTTGCCGCGGATGAGCGAGAGGCCACGGGAAAGGAGCCCGCGGACGAATGGCCGTGGATGCGGAGCAACATCCCGCTCTTCGATTCTTCCGACAAGCAATTCGAAGAGATGTACTACTTCCGCTGGTATGCGTGGGAGAAGCACGTGGTGGAGACTCCGCACGGCTACGCGATTACGGAGTGGCTGCCGAGGCCTGCAGATCCGAACGGATTTTACGGAGCGCTGCCGGATGCGGCGCCGTTTCATCTGGGCGAGGCACGATGGCTCCGCAATCGAAAAATTGCGGAAGACTATGCGCGCATGTGGGGCGAACCGGATGCGGAACCGCGAAAGTACAGTTTCCCGTGGGCCGATAGCGTGCGCAACGTGACGCTGGCAACGGGCGATGTGAAGCTGGGCACGGATTTGCTCGACGAATTGATTGCAAATTACAAGGCTTGGGAAGCGAGCAACCTCGACCCCGCGGTGGGCCTGTTCTGGCAAATCGACACGCGCGATGCGATGGAGAAGTCGATCGGCGGGGATGGATACAGGACGCCGCTGAACAGTTATATGGTGGGCGACGCGCGGGCGATTGCACTGTTTGCGCGCGTTGCGGAAAGGACGGCGACTGCGGACGAATACGCGGCCAAGGCCGGCAAACTGGAGCATTTGATCGAGACGAAACTGTGGAATCCGAAAGACGACTTCTATGAGGATCTTTCGCCGGCGGAGAACTCGGGGATTCGAGCGCAAAAAAAGTTCAAGGATCCGGGGACGAAACTGGCGTTTGCGGGCGTTCGGGAGCTGATCGGATACATACCGTGGGAGTATTATTCTCCGGCGGCAAGCCACGACGTGGCGTGGAGACAGCTCTTCGATCCTGAGGGGTTTTCGGGCAAGTATGGGCCAACCACGGCGGAGCGGCGCAGCCCGCGGTTCCGGTTCGCGTCCGACGACCAGTGCACGTGGAACGGGCCGTCGTGGCCGTATGCGACGACGCAGACGCTGCTGGCGCTGGCGGACCTTTTGAATGGACCGGCGCAACCCGACATCGGGAAGCAGCAGTATTATCAGCTCTTCTCCAGCTACGTCTTGTCGCAACACATCAAGTTGCCGAGCGGGCGAGTCATCGACTGGATCGACGAGGACCTGGACGCGGATACCGATGAGTGGATCGCAAAAGATATTCTGATTGCCAAGCATCGGCAAGTGGGGCGCGGGAACTATTACAACCATTCGGGATTTGCCGATCCGCTGATTACGGGGCTCATTGGACTGCGACCGCGTGCGGATGGAAGGTTGGTTGTCGATCCGCTGTTGCCCGCAGGAACGTGGAGTTACTTTGCGCTGGATGGGCTGCCCTATCACGGGCAACTGCTGGCGATTGTGTATGACCGGAGCGGCGCGCACTACAAGCGCGGGCGCGGGCTGATGCTGTTTGCCGACGGCAAGAAGCTAGTCAGCCGGGAGACATTGGGACCGATGGAGACTGAACTGCCGCGCTGAGTGGAGTGTGGCGCAGTAGGGATCGTGTTATCCGGAATCTCGGACGCGAGACCCTTCGACAGAATCAAGGCAGGCTCTGGGGCGCACGGATTCAAGGAGCTATCAAAGGTGTTCGGATACAAAATGGCCTGCGCGGCGAGTATCGGAATTCTGGCCGCCCGGTTGGCGTCGCAGAGTGGTGCGCCGATTGAGATGACGCGAATTCCGGCGGGATCGTTCACCATGGGCGCGGACGAGAAGGCGCTTCCGGCCGCGGTGGTGAGCGGGCTTGGCGTGATGTCGAACCGTCCGGTGCACGGAGACTTTGACGAAGTCCCTGCGCACCGGGTAACGATCGCGCATGGATTCGAGATTGCCACCCATCCGATTACCGCAAAGGAGTTTCAGGAATTCGATCCGTCCTACAAGGGCGTAGCGGCATATCCGGATTACGCGGCGGGCATCAGTTACTCGCAGGCAGTCGCATTTTGCGCGTGGTTGACGAAAAAGACGGGCAAACCGTACCGGCTACCGACCGAGGCAGAGTGGGAATACGCGGAGAGAGCGGGGACGCAGACGCCCTTCTTTACGGGCGATGCGCCGCCCGCGCGCGGGCAGAAAAACGGGTGGGGCGTAGCAATGGGCGAGGGAACGCCGGAGTGGGTTGCGGATTGGTATGGGCCGTACCAGGCCGGCGCCGAGACCGATCCGACCGGGCCGCTAAACGGATACTTTCGCGTGGTGCGCGGAGGCGGATTGGACTTCAGGAAATCGAAACCGGGAGAAATGTATCCGGCGATGGCGCCCTACTTCATGCGATCCGCGAATCGGGCGAGCATGGCGCCCAGCTATGAATCGACGGAAGGCAACATCGGTTTCCGCGTAGTGCAGGCGCCAATGCCGGCACGGCATCCCTCGCCGGCTTCCGATTATTTTTTCTGGACCGACGTGAAGCAGACGCCTGCCGATGCGAAGGAAGGGCCCGATCCCGGGAAGCCGTTCTATCACGTGCACGAATTGTTTCCGAATCTGAATGGCAAAGCGATGCCGGAAGTGGGCTGGAAAGCGGGGCTGGCGCGCGGACTGGGCGTAACCTATCACAATTCGGCCATCCAGGTGCTGGCTAATGGCGATGTGGTGGCGGCTTACTACGATTCGCCGAACAAGGAAGACGATCCGGACCAAACGATCCTGGTCATGAGGCGGCGTGCTGGGGCGGAAGACTGGGACATGCCGGAGCCGTGGCCGGATTTTGCGGACGCGGCATGCGCGGCGCCGGTGTTCTGGAACGATCGCGGCCATCTCTGGCTGTTCTGGGGTTTTCCGAGATTGATTGGCGCGCCACCGTTCGCGTATACCACCTCAAATGACAATGGCGCGACTTGGGCGCCTGTGGAGTTTCCTCATCTCACCGGGCCGGTGGGACGATACGTGTCCCAGCCAATCAACTCGATCGTGCGCGCGAAGGATGGGACTATTTATATTCCCACAGATTCGACTGGACGGGACGAGGATGGGAACGGCGCTATCTCCGCGGTGTGGGCCACGAACGACAATGGAGAAACGTGGTACGACACGGGCGGACGCACGGCGGGACGGCACACAACGATCGTGATGGCGCGGAATGGGGAGATTCTTGGTTTCGGCGGGAAAAACTCCGCGATCGATGGTCGAATGCCGCTGGCAACGAGCGCGGACGGGGGAAAGACCTGGGTGAAATCGAAGACGCCGTTCGATCCCCTGGAGAGCGGAGAGCGGCCGAGCGTGATCCGACTGGCTTCGGGGCGGCTGTTCTTCGTGGCCGACTTGAATCCCAACCACGAAAAGCATATTCACAAAGACGGCGCGTATGTTGCGCTTTCCGATGACGACGGGAAAACATGGAGGCAGAAGCGGCTTCCCGCAAATATTTTAACCGTGGGGTATGTGACCGCGACGCAGGGGCCGGACGGCGTGATTCACATTGCCACGTCGAAGAACACCGTGAATTTTGAGATCGAGTTGAATGAGGCGTGGGTACTTTCGGATGCCGAAGACGCGACAGCCCCCGCGAATTCAATTGGAGACCTGAAGCGGCACCGCGAAAACTGGCCGGATGGGCGTGTGAAGACGGAGTGGGGAACGGGGCGCGCGAACGATGGGCGAGTTCTGCTGGAGGGACCGCAGACGTTTTATTACGAGAGCGGCGCAAAGCAGTGGACGGCGACGTTTCACATGGGCAGGAAGATTGGCGATGAGGTTTTCTACCGCGCGGACGGGATCAGAAAGTGGGTGAAGACGTATGGCGAAGGCGGCGAGTGGACGTGGCGGAATTTCGATGCGGAAGGCCGGCAGATTTCAGAGTCGCATTGGCGCGGGAAGACGCTGATGGACGCAAGTTTCGCGGAGCCGAAGTGAACCTGACAATGCGTGGAGCGCTGCACGTCGCGGCGGTGCCGTTGGCGCTGGTCTGCGGAGCGCCGGGAAGGGTTGCACAGGCGCAACCGGCTCCGCAGCAGGCGACAGCAGTACGCAAGGCAAAGGGCGCGTGGCTGTTCGCCTACTTCAAGGAGCCGGGAAGCCAGGGAATTTATCTGGCGCTGAGCAGGGACGGCTTCCACTACACGGCGTTGAATGACGGTCAGCCGTGGGTCGTGCCGGCGCAGGCGGGCGAGTTGATGCGCGACGTGTTCGTGACCCGCGGGCCGGATGGGCTTTTCCACATGGTGTGGACCTGGAACTGGCGGGGCAATTCGCTCGGCTATGCGTCGTCGCCCGATCTGATGACGTGGAGCGGGCAGCGCGAGATTCCCATCATGGAAGAATTTCCCGAGACTAACAACGTATGGGCGCCGGAAATTTACTGGGATGCGGCGAAACAGAAATGGCTGCTGATCTGGTCGAGCTCGATGAAGGATTCGGCGGAGGGAAACCGGATCTGGTTCTCACTTTCTGCGGATTTCAAGACGTTTTCAAGACCGGCCGTTTTCTTCGATCCAGGCAATGTGACGATCGACGCAACCATTTTTCACGGGAAGCGCGGGCCGTACCGGCTCATCTTCAAAGAGCAAACATACGATCCACTCACCTTTCAGGAACGTGTTGCGACGGGGCCAACGTTGGAGGGCCCGTGGAGCGAAATCTCCGGGCCCATCAATGAGAGCTGGTCGGAGGGGCCGTCGGCAATCCAGGTGGGCAATCGTTACCTCGTGTTCTACGACCACTATCGCGCGCCACGCGCGCGGTACGAGGCTGTGGCGACCACTGACTGGAAGCATTGGGTGGATGCGACGGCGGAGACCGCGCTGCCCGTGGGCTCGAAGCACGGGAGTTTTTTCAAGATTACAGACGAAGAGGCCGCGCGGCTGATGAAGCGCCACGATAGCGCCATCACTCATTAAGCGGGCCGGTTGTGTGATGCGAGGGTGGACAACAGACCGGCCGGATTGCTTCCATTCATTCAAAAAGCCAATCAAGATCGGGAGGGTTGTTCTCGCTGCCGGCGTGCGCAAAGTTCACGTGCGGCGCTACGTGCAGATCGGCAGGAATAAAGCCCAGGACTGCGTATTGTCCTTTTCCCAGATCGAGTTCGTTCTGGCCGGCTGCGAGCGGCTTCGCCCAGACGGCCATGGAGGGGATTTTCGCCGCGCCGACGGCGTTGAGGAGCAGCAGGTTCCACTGCTCGGTTTCGGGATCGAGGACGGAATTCTGCTTCGATGCGTTCCCTGCGAAGCCGACAAGAATCTGCGCGTCGTGAGCCAGTGTGAAGCGGAGCGTTCCGCCCTGGCTGGGCGCGATGCGGATTCCTTTCATGCCGGCGAGTTCGGGAGCGAGCTCAGTGATCGCGGCACCGGAGCCGATGAAGAGGCTCGCGCCTTTTTCAACGGTGAAGGACTCGCCCGCGCCGGCCTGGAGCGTGAATGCGACTTGCGGGAAGGCTTCGACCGGCTTGTTTTCCGCGATAGGCGCACCGGAACTCAACTGTGCGATGCGTTTGCGGAATGTGATGAGTTCTTTTTCGTACATGGGCAAACACTGCTGCCAGTTGGGAAACTGATTCATGCCGCCGCGGAATGGAATCTGGCGCTGCGCCGTCTCCATGCCGGTGGCGGTGCGATAAGCCGGACCGGCCACGGCGGTGAGCTCGCGGAAGCGGTCAACGCTCTCGGCGAGAAGCGTCTCGGCCTGATAAAGATGCGTCCTGTCGCGATCGTATCCATAGAGCAGAACCTGCTCTGCGGTTTTCACCTTTGCGTTGTAAAACTGCATGAGCAGGCTGATGGCACGCATGTCGTCGACCACGCGCTCATACTCGGCTTTGTTCCTGGTAACGAACGGCGCGGCGGCCAGGGCGGCTTCGAGGGCACGGCGCGAGGCCGCGACTGTTTCGTCGCTGACGCCGATGGGCGTTTCGCCGTGGTGGGGCTCCTGTTTGACCTCCAGGGCAACATATTCTTTAAGGCGCTCGCCGGCGGGCGCGTCGCCGCTCCACAGCGTGACGGCTGGGTTGAAGCGCTCCGGGTCGATGAGCTGAGGCATGGTCATGCCGAGCGCAAAGGCCTCGCGATTGCCCTCCGTAATGCCGATGCGCGGCAGAAGACTTGGCTGGCATGGGCCGGCGAGTGTGTAGGCCTCAAGGATCTTTTCGCCGGCCTGGGTGGTTCCATATTTCTCGGCGAAGCGTGCGGTCCACCAGGCGTGCTCCTTTTCGGCATCGCGATTGGGATTCCAGGCATAGCGGCCCCAGGCCTCAAACCAGATCCAGTCGCGATCGGTCTGGAGCAGCCGCGGCGCCGTGTTGTCGCCGGCATAGGGCCAGTCCCAGTAGCGCAGTGGATAGACGTGCAGGCCCTCGATGCCGATGCGCTGAAAATTGGCCAGGGTCTAGCGGATGAAATCGGGATCGCCCCAGCGAAAGGGCTCAAGGTTGGAAAGAAGGTGGACGTTGGCGATGGCGACGTTGGAGCTTTCGGCAAGCATCTTGAATCGGTCAAGGACGGGACCGCGGACGTTGGTCCAGGTGAGCGATTCGCCATTCCATTTGAACATGGTGTCGATGTTGGAGTCGAGAGGGACGGCGTCTTTCATCACTTCATCGATATCGGTAGCGTGAGCGCGGACGACGATGGGCGGTTGCGTGGCGATGCCGAGTTCCTTGAGTCCGTCTTTGACGCCGGGAAGGATGACCTGCGTGAGCCATTCGGCTCCGTAGCGCGGAGACAGCGCTTCGCCGAGAGTCGTCATGAGGCCGGCGTTCGGATATTCGCGGACGAACTCTGAAACGGCATAGCGCGTGTAGGCCGCGGCCACCGGATTGGGCGCGGAGAGGTGAAAGGGCAAGTGGTGAGCGCGGGCGAAGGCGTGAGAAAGATGAATGTTGTAAAAACCTTGCAACACCCAGATGCCGCGCTTGTCGGCCTCCGCGGTGAGCCACTTGAAAAGGGCGATGTTGCGGTCTAATTGCGCAGTGGGCAGCTCTTGTGCCTCAGGATACTTCGACAGCTTGAGCAGGCTGGTGAAGGGATGGCCGTTCCAGAGGTAGAGCGTGTTGTAGCGGTTCTCGGCGAGCATGTCGAGGTATTCGATCCACTCGGCTTGGTCATAGAAGAAGGGAAAATCCTGCGGCGTGTATGGATAGTCGTACTCGGCGCCTTCGTAGGTGATTTCGGGCTTCTGCATGCCGATACACGTTCCGCGCAGCTTCAGCGCGGGATGCTCCATGTCGTCGATACCTTCAGGGAGCGCGTGCGCGGCGCGGATGCGATCGGCGAGCTCGAGTTCGCCGTAAAGAACACCGGACGGATCGGAGCCGGTGACGATCCAGGTATTGCCAATCTGCCGGATGAGAAACGCTTCATCGGCTTGCGGCCAGAACTCGGGGAGATTGAAACGCTTGAGCTCCGGTGCGTCTCGGACAGCGGCGAGGATGCGCGCGCCTGTTTGCGCGGTGCTTATGCCGGCGAGCGCGTCGCGCAGTTTCTCGGCGCCGTAGAGCTCGCGGGGCGTGGCGCTTTTTGCGTTGAGGATTCTTATGGGGGCAGCGTGCGCAGCGCCACCGATCATGAGCGCCAGCAATGCGGCGTAAATCGGCCGCGACATGCGCACACCAGTCGGATCGGGCTGCTGATTCATATTCCTCAACCTAGGCCTTTTCAAAGAGGACTGCCATATAAGGCTTGCCGGGAAGCGAGATCGTGCTCTTGCCCGTGAAAGCACCGGGAATGGGGGTGGTGGTCATGGCCCATGGGTCGATGAGCGTGGCTTTGAAAGTTGTGCCGGGCGGGAGCGGGAACTCATACTCGCCTACGCAGTGATAGTCGAAATAATAGAGGCAAAGCGCCGCGGGATTGCCGGCGTTGGCATAGTAGGGGTCGTCAGCGGCCATCAGACCCGTGGTGCCGGAGCGTTCGAGAAGCTTGCGCAGGAAGGTGATGCGCGCGGGGCTGGCGCCGTGCAGCGTGCCGGCGTCAGACCAGACCGGATTGCCGTCGACGGAGATGTAAGTTTCGCCGTGCGTCGCGTAGACCCCGGCGACCGTGGCGCGCCAGAAGCGATGCGTCATCTCTTCCGGGGTAAGATTGCCCCAGCGCCGAGCGATGTTGCCCTCGTACTGGATTTCGTCGTAGATGATGGGCTTGTTCCAGGCGGCAAGGCGCTCGGGCGATTTCTCGAAATCGTATTCCTGCAGACTGGCATGGGTGCACCAGGGCTTGGAGTGGTCGTAAGGGACGCGGCTGTGATGGATGGAGCGGAGACGGGAGTGCGGATCGGACTCCTGGACAATACGAAAGAACCTGTCCCAGTCGGTCATTGACTTCGACTTGACCAGGTCGTACTCGTTGGCGATGGACCACCAGATATTCCGATATGCGGAAAGGCGAGCGACGGCGTAGCGGAGATACCGGTCGTCTGCTTCCTGGCCCATGGATTTGAAACCCCAGGCGTCGTAGGGATGGAAGAGGATGAGGTCGGCCTGGATATCGGCGTCGAGCAGATCCTGGATGCGCTGCTCCACGTGCTGGAAGTAAACGGGATTGAAGCGAGTCAGATCGAACTGGACTCGATCGGATTGCTCAGGGCTCTGGCCTCCGTCGGCTAGGCTCTCGGCGGCAGCGGGCGCCGGACCGAGACGTTCGAAGGGCATGGCTACCGGCTGAAGCTTGCCCAAGGGTTTCGGAAGCAGGCACATGCGGACCTTGTTGAAGCCGGCTTGCTGCAGATTTTCGAGCGTGAGCCGGTCGAGCGGCGAGCCGACGAAGCCGTAGGAATAGCAGGTGGTGCCGAATGGGAAATAGGGGGATCCGTCGGCATATTGAAAGTGGAATCGGTGGGCCGTGCCAACCGGGCCACGATTGCCGGGACGCGCTGGAGTGCATTCGAATGAAGTGGTGAGGCCGTCGAGATCCTTGGCGTTCGAGCGAGTCTCCATGGTCCAACGGCCCGCGGAATCGGGCGAAAAGCGTACCTTATAGACGCCGTTGCCGTCGAAAAAGCCGGGGACGTCGATGCTCCGGTGAGCCAGGGTAAGCCGAGCGCTAAATTGAACATCTACAAAGGGATTCCCGGTTACAGGGCCTTGCGCCTGGAACTCGAAGACACCCCACTGTTCGACCGGTTCGACGCCGGAATTGGACGGGGGTGCGGCCGCAGCGGCGGCAGGCGCAAGGCCTGAGACCATCGCGGAGGCTCCCAGCATCATCAACTGTCTTCGGTCCATTCTTCCTCGTTTCGAGGGATCATTTCTGACCGAGCCGCGCGGCAACTTTCATTTTTCCCAGGCGCGCCGCGCAGCTCGGACGGAGTGGACGGCAGGAGTCCAGACATGACCCGTTCTACACAGGCTGCGATGGTGTGTCAAACCGATGCACAAAAATGGAAATTATTGCCGGGAGCCGCGGAGACAACGTATAAAGGTTCTTGGTCGTGAACGCTCACGACCAGAGGCGGATAAAACTCGATGGCAGGAAACACTGAACCTCCTTACGCTTCAGATAAAGCTGTGCGCCGCCGGATTCCCAAATGGGCACTCCAATCCGCGCCGGATGCGGCAGCCAATGAGCAGTATTACTTGCGCTCGATCGGCCGAGCGCTGGACGTCCTGGACTGCTTTGACGGCACGGCGCCGCTGGCCTTGAAGGAGATAAGCGCCAGTACCGGCCTTCCCGAATCGACGCTGTTCCGGGTGCTGCTGACGCTCGAGAAACACGGATACCTGGAACAATCGGTGGACGGGACCTATCAGCTGGCCGCGAAGCTGCGGTTTGGATGGCTGATTGAAAAGGCCAATACGCTGAAAGGAAATGCTCGGCCGGAGCTGGAGCGGCTGGCGAACCGGTTCAACGAGACGGCCAGCGTGGCCTATCTCTACGAGGACCGGATCCATGTACTCGATTCGATTGAAACCTTCCACGAGATTCGCATGTCAAACCGCATCGGAAGGGTTCTTCCGCCGCACTGCAGCGCGATGGGCAAAGCGATTACGGCGTTCCAGGACCGCACGCTGGCGGACCGGATCCTGGAGGTGTATGGGCTGTCGCGGCGCACCGAACACACGATCACGGACCGCGCGCGGCTCTTCGAGGAGTTCGACCAGATTCGCAAGAGCGGCATTGCCTGCGACCGGGAAGAGTCGATCATGGGCGGCATCTGCTATAGCGCAGCGATTCAGCACACCGGGCAGCCGGTGGTAGCGGCGCTCAGCCTGTCGACGCCGGTGGTAAGAATGACGCCGGCGCGGGAGGAAGAGACGCGAACGGCGGTTTGGGAGGCGGCGATGCGTGTTGCCGGGAGCTAAGGCTAGAAACTGGAAATAGATTTTCTTAATTTTCATATTGACAGTTTTTCCGCGTCATAAATAGACTGAATGCCGTTTAGGGACTCGCATTCCCCAATAGATCTCAGAATCGGGGAAAGACTTCTCTGCGATCGACCCTTCTCTTGAGGTGCAGACACGGCCTGGCCGTTCCCCGCCGGATGCCCGGCACGTTGCGCTGCGACCTGTTTTGCCACTTTGGGGGGAACAGAAGGTCCGCTGACCTCAGGGTGTTTTCCCGCGCCAGCCGATTCTGGCCGGCGCGAGCCGCTTCTGAGCCTCAATTCCACGCTGTGGAATGAATTGGGACCGAAATGCGGGGGCTCGCAAAAGCATTCGAAGCGGGAGCTTTCTTGGAACCGGATTTTCGGGGGGCTGGGAAGATGAGACTTTCGCTGCTGATCCCCGCGCTCGCATAACCAACTGCCCGGATGTGGCAGTGCAAAAAGAACCGGCAATTTGCCAGAGCCGCAAACCATGGAGTAGAGACATGAAGCGATTTCTATCGATTGTTTTTGCCTTCGTGTTCCTGGCCGCCGTAGCGGGCGCGCAGGAGACGCGCGCCACATTTACCGGCCAGGTGGCCGATCCGACCGGAGCCATTGTGCCCGGCGCCTCGATCACAGTGACGAACATGCTCACCGGAGCCAAGACCGAGGTCAAGTCCAACAGCACCGGCAACTACACTGTACCCTTCCTTAACCCGGGCACGTATGAGGTAAGCGCGTCGCAGACGGGATTCAAAAAGTACGTGCACACCGGCCTGGTCCTGCAAACGGAACAGACGGTGACGGAAAACA
The DNA here is from genome assembly GCA_963770555.1 of uncultured Acidobacteriaceae bacterium. Lineage (GTDB taxonomy): Bacteria > Acidobacteriota > Terriglobia > Terriglobales > Acidobacteriaceae > Telmatobacter. The sequence goes on along the minus strand of CAVYQC010000003.1, from coordinate 335,490 downwards.
TCGTGCTCCAACTCGGCGCAGTGGATCAGACCGTTACGGTGACCGCACAGACGCCGTTGGTGGATACTTCGGACGCCGACACCGGCCAGACTTTGACCGCCGAAGAAGTGGAAGATCTGCCCAGCAACGGCCGCTCGCCGCTCGGTTACGCGCATCTGGAGTACGGCGCGGTGGCCAAAGGCAAGCACTCGATGTCGCAGGTGAGACCATTCGATAACTCCACTGCGGACGATTTCAGTTTGGGCGGCGGCAACTCGTCCTCGAACGAGTTGCTGCTCAACGGTGTTCCCAATATGGAAGACTCAGGCCGTACCGCAGGCTTCAGCCCGGAACTGGACGCCGTCGACGCCATCCATGCGGATGAGTTCTCGGCCAACGCCGCACTGGGCGACACGTCGGGCGGCATCGTGAACATTACCACCAAAGCCGGCACAAACCAATTCCACGGTTCGGCCTCGGAGTACTACAACGGCTCGCGGCCATTCGAGGCGGAGCCGTATTTCACCTCGCCGGGTACAACCATCACCTCGACACATTTCAATCAGTATGCGGCCACCATTGGCGGTCCGGTGACAATTCCCCACGTGGTTCAAGGCCACAATAAGCTGTTCTTCTTTTATGCGTTCGAGGGGTACAAGGGAAATTCACCGGCGACAACAATCACCAGCGTGCCCACCCAGGCGGAGCGCAACGGAGATTTCTCCGCTCTGCTGGGGGTCACCGCGGCCGATCAGCTATACAATCCCTTCGTCGGCCAAAGCGTGACCAACGGCTCGAGCACTTACTGGCAGCGTCCGGCCATTCCCGATAACCAGTTCACCAACGCTGGGCTGCAGGTCGATCCAGTCGCGGCGGCCTATCTGAAAATGATCCCGCTGCCCAATTACACTGGGCCGGCAGCAAAGCCCGATGGCGAGGATAATTACTACGCCTACGACCCGACGATCAACAACTACGAATCGAATATGGGTCGCGTCGACTTGAACATCAGCGATTCCGACAAAATCTACTTTGAAGCCCACCGCAGCTACTACGATAACGCTCAGTCGAACATCTTCAACAATGCCCTTTCCGGCACCACATCCACTGTGGTTTTGTGGGGCGGGCAGGTAGACAACGTCAAAACCTTCTCTCCGAGCCTCAACCTTGAAACCCGGCTCGGATTCAGCCGTTACGAGACAAACTCCGGACCGGACAGCCTGGGCTTAAGCCCAACCTCGGTTGGTTTTGCGGGCTATTTGGCCTCGAACTCAACTGCGCTTGCGCTTCCGTACATGACCTTCACGGATTCTGCGGCGATTCCAAGCCTCAGCGGCAACCCCGGCAATTCAGAATACTTCGACGACATTCAGCTCTTCGCCAGCCTTAACAAGACGTGGGGTCATCATTCATTCAAATTCGGACCCGACATTCGCTTGAATAAGGACTCGGTGCTTTCACCGGGCCAGGCCGACGGCCAATTCACTTTTAAGGCAAGCAACGAAGATTTTGTCACCGAATCGCCAAATAACGCGGCCCTCGGCGTCAACCAAGCCTTTGGCGGCGCATTGGCCCTTTTTGAACTCGGACTTCCCAGCAGCGCAGCGTATAACCTCAGCACCAAGTTCCAGTACGACAACTGGTATGCGGGCTTCTTTGCGCAGGACGACTGGAAAGCCCTGCCCACCCTGAACATCAGCATAGGCGTGCGCCTTGAGCACGAAACCCCGGTGGTCGAAACCCACAATCTGATGGTGAGCGGATGGAACTCCGCCGAGAACAATGTGGTCACAACGCCGGCAACGGCCAATTATGCGGCGATCTACCCGACCGCGCCAGCTCCCGGAAACGCCGATCTGCCCGCTCCCGGTTCTTTTGCACCCACCGGCGGCATCATTTACGCCACGGGCAGTAACCGCAGCCCCTATTCGCCGGCGGGCATGTACTGGAGCCCGCGCATCGGCTTCGCGTGGTCGCCGGGCTTCTCGCACGGGACCCTGGCGGTCCGGGGCGGCGCCGGGATCTATGTAAATCCGTTCAGCAACTACGACCACGGCCAGGCGTATGGCTATGCCCAGGCCTCGAATATGGATATCTCGCTCAACAATAACGAGACGCCGGACACCACCATGGACGATCCTTTCCCGATCGATTCCACAAACCCCGATTACAACCCGATTCAACCGCGCCTGGGCTCGTACTTCGGCATCAACACCAACCTGGGCAGCGGCATCGTCTATTACGCGCCGGTGAAGGTGCCGTATGCGGAGAAGTTCAGCCTCGACGTGCAGAAACAGTTCGCGCGCAATTGGATGGCCGAGATCGGCGCCATTCGCGTTGTCCAGATTCACGGCTCTTTTAGCAACAACGTGAGCGCAACCACCATGGTGCAATATCTGAGCCATACGCCGGCGGCGAACAGCCCGGATGCCATCAGCGTAGCGGACGCAATGACCACAAAGGTGAGCAACCCCTTCCTGGGCACCATGCCCGGATACACGTCCGCGACCGGCGCCGCTGTACCCAACACGACGGGATTGAATACCAGCAAGACGCTCACCGTGAGCCAACTCGTTGACGCGTATCCGGAATACAGCGGCATTACGGAGCAGTTGATTCCTGGACAGTACACGGATTTCAATGCGCTGCTGGCGCAACTGACCCAGCGCATGTCCAATGGCCTCGAGTTCACGTTCAACCTCGAGTGGTCGCGCCAACTGGGGACCACTACGCAGCTTAACCAGGGCGGGCCGTTGAACTACGAAGAGACCTCCTCCGACTTCCCCCTGCACGCATCGGTGATTGCTCTCTACCAGTTGCCGTTTGGGAAGGGGCGGACGTTCCTTCACAACTCCAACCTGCTGGACGAATTGGTCGGCGGATGGGAACTCACATCCATCTACCAATATCTGTCGGGCACACCACTTGGCTGGGGCAACGCAAACTACTCGGGCAACTTCACCGGATTCGACAACAACCCCCACATCACCGGTCAAGCTTCGTTTAACACCGCCGGCTTCGACCGCGTCTCCGCCGATCAGCCGGGTTCCTATAACTACCGCACCTTCCCAGCAAACCTGCTGCGTTCGGACGCGACCAAAAACTTCGACTTCTCGATCCTGAAGAACTTCACAATCGGCGACAGGATTATTGTGCAGCCGCGGGTGGATGCCTTCAACGCCTTCAATCGTCCACAGTTCTCGTCGGCGAGCGTTAGTCCGACGGCTTCTTCTTTCGCATACATCACCGGTCAGTTGAACACCGGCCGGTCGTTGCAGGGCGGCGTTCACATCCGCTTTTGAGGACGCGCCGTAAAACAATGAAGGGGGATGCGCATTGCATCCCCCGATTTTTTGCTTCTGCTGGTGTCTGGAAAAGCCCGTCTGGGAGTTGAGCGCGATTACGCAAACACAACCGCGTACTGCCCGCCGGCCTTCAAATCGAAGGAAGCCTGCCCGGGATTGACGCTTCGAAGCGGGAGAGATTTCCCGTTTTGCGTGACGCTGAGGATGCTCTGTCCTGCTGGAACTGCCAAGGTGACGGGGCCGTCGGCGCCGGCGCGCAGGGTGGCCGCGGTCGCTTTGCCGTTGCGCCAGGCGAGGTCGATCTCGATGGCGCCGCGCGCGCGCAATCCGCGGAAGCTGCCCGTGGGCCATGCGGAAGGAAGCGCAGGCAACAGGCGCACCACGCCGCCGTGGCTTTGCAGCAGCATTTCGACCAGGCCGGCTACGCCGCCAAGGTTGCCGTCGATCTGGTAATACGACGTGGGCTTGATCCCGCAGACGTCGAACAGATTCGGCAGCGTGGAATGGCGCAGCAGCGCCAGCATGCTTTGGTAAGCGGCCTCGCCGTCTTCGAGGCGCGCCCAGCAGTTGACGATCCACGCCCGGCTCCAACCGGTGCTGCCGCCGCCGTTTGCGAGGCGGCGCTCGAGCACGGCGCGCGCGGCTTTGGCGAGCCCAGGCGTTTCGCGCAACGTGATCTGGTGATCGGGGTAGAGCGCGAAGAGGTGCGAAATGTGACGATGACCCGGCTCGGTCTCGTCGTAGTCCTCGTTCCATTCTTGCAATGCGCCGGTTTTGCCGATCTTGAAGGGCGGCAGACGTTTTGACGCGGCCAGCACCTGCGCGCGGAGATTGTCTTCCACGCCGAGGATTTTGCTCATGCGCGCCGTGCGATCGAAGACAGCGCGGATGATCTCGGTATCCATGGCGGGCGACATGCAGAGGCTGGCGGTCGTGCCGTCAGGAAGAATGTACTTGTTTTCAGGCGACTGGCTGGGACCGCTGCGCAGCGACCCATCGGGCGCTTCGACAAGGTAGTCGAGAAAAAACTCGGCGATCTCCTTGATGCGCGGCCAGGCGCGATCGCGCAGAAAGGTTTCGTCGAGCGAGTAGGCGTAATGCGAGAAAAGATGCAACGAGATCCACGCTGCGCCCATGGGCCAGATGCCAGCCTGCACATGATCCACGGGAATGGAGTCGCCCCAGAGATCGGTGTTGTGATTCACCAGGAATCCTCGGGCATTGAAGTATTTGCGCGCAGTCTCGGAGCCGAAGGCGCGCGTTGAATCGAGCAGGTCGAATAACTGCGCGTGCAGGTCGGCGAGGTTGGCGTTCTCGGCCATCCAGTAGTTCATTTCGGTGTTGATGTTGACGGTAAACTTGGAACCCCAGGGCGGATCGAGGCTTTCGTTCCAGATGCCTTGAAGATTGGCCGGCAGCGTCCCCGGCCGGCTGCTGCTGATGAGCATGTAGCGGCCAAACTGGAAGTACGTCGAGATCAGGCCGGCGTCCTCTGCTCCGTTCTTGACGCGGAGAACGCGCTTGTCGGTGGCCAGATCGCGGAGAGGATCGGGACCGTCAAGGAGTTGGAGACCGGCGCGGCGCGCGTAGCGGCGATAGTCGGCCACGTGCTCGGCGCGGAGCTGCCTGCAGCCGAGTGCGGCAGCCGCGCGCAGAGTGCGGGTGCAGGCGGCGGCTATCGCAGCCGTGTCGCGCTCGCGGAAATCGGTGGTCGCGGTGAGCAGCAGCGTGACGGCGCGCGCATCTTCGATGCGCAAGGTGTCCTTCACGGCGCGAACCGCGCCGCCTTCCGTGACGGCTATGAGTTCAGCGCGGAACGCGACACCGGCCTGGCGCTCCTGCGTAGCCGGATCGGTGGTGGGCTTGACCGGGCGCGCTGCGCCGGTCATGACGAGGCGATCGGCGCCTAAAGACTGGGTCTCGCTGTGGGCAGGGCGGTCGAGTCGGACGGTGAACGCGATGGACTGCGTGCACTCGATGCGCGCGACGATCACATTGCGCGGCGCGGAGCTGAAGGCTTCGCGCGTCCAGCTTGCGCCGCCGGCGGTGAAGCGCGTGGTGACGATGGCTTGATCGAGGTCGAGCTCGAGACGGTAGGCGGTGAAGTCCGCGGGCACATTGTCGAAATCGAGCCAGAGATCGCCGAGCGTTTGATAGACGGGCAGGCGCACCGGGATGCCCATCACGACCTCGGCGGCGAGGGCCTCAGCCTCGTGGACTTTGCCGGCCATGAGGAGATTGCGGACCTCCGGCGTGCGCGCGGCCTGGGGATTGTCGCGGTCGCGGCGCTCGCCGTCCCAGACCGTTTCTTCGTTGAGCTGGAGCCGCTCATGGGCAGGACTGCCGAAGACCATGGCGCCGAGCCGGCCGTTGCCTACGGGCAAAGCATCAGGCCATGTGGCCGCCGGCTGCTCAAAAAAGATCGTCGGGCCGGCGGAGGGCTCGCCGGCTTCATCGGCCCAGGCAATCGGGGCGCGGCGCCGCGTCAAAATCGCACTTGATAGCGCCGCGGCGCGAAGAAACCGGCGTCTGCTCCATCTTTGCTTCGGCACGTTTGCCTTCTATTCCTCGACCAAAACCGCGCTGTATGGGGCAACGTGAAGCAGACCGTTGCGCAATGAAGTTGCGGGGCTCTCTGTGAGCGTGACGTCCTGCTTCGCGTCAATTGCCGGGCCGGTAAGGAGCCACTCACGCCGAGCGCGACGCAAGGGAGATTGTATCGCCGCGGACTGCGGGACTTTATTGATGGCAAAAATCAATTGCTTGCCGTCTCTTCGGGCCGCGTAGGCGCGAAGCCTCAAGTTCGCGCAGGCAAGCGCGGATTGGACGAGCGTGGCGCCCACGAGCAGTTTCACCAGCTTCATGCCAAAGTACTCGGGGCGGCGCATAAAGCCCGCGGCCAGGCTGCCGGCGATGGGCGTGTAATAGCCGTTTCCGCCTCCGTGGAGATTGACGCCCGCGCAGCCGAACGAAGCGAAGTCGAGCATCATGTCCGCAACCCAGAGTGCGCTGGCCAGCGTGTCGCTCACCCCAGACTCGCCGCCGTTCCAGCAGGAGTTGCCCTCGCTCATGCGATAACGAATGCCGGCGCCTTGGGCCGCGTCCATGGCGATCTTCAAATCGCGCTCGAGCTTGGGATCGGGCGAGAGCAATTTGTCGAGAGTGACGTCTTTCGCGCCCGCGGGGCCCATGGCGTAGTAGTGCGAAGTGAGCAGCACGACATCGGGCGCGCTCTTCTTTGCGTCTTCCGCGAAGCCGGTTACGTACGCCATTTTGTTGGAAACGTCGGGGCCGGCGAACTTTGCGCCGGGAACACGCGCAATCACGGCAGCGTGAGCGGCGCACCACTCCTTCCAGTAGTCGGCATAGGACCAGGTGGCGGGGCGATAGCGGTTGCGCCAGGCGTCCGGTTCGTTGCCGAGCTGGAAGGCAATAAGGCGCGGGCCGAGGATGCTCTTGACGTAATAGGCTTCTTCCGCGGCGCGCGCGATGGGGCCGCGGCCGAGGTTGAGCCCGTAAAGGCAGCGCCAGTTTGCCGCATCAAGAAAGGTGCGGAGACCGCGCAGGCTCGCGGGCGTGATAGGCGTGTCGGATTTGACGTTTTTGCTGGTGTCAGGACCGACGGCGTCGAATGGCGGCGGGCCGGAAAGTTCCTGCGTAGTGAAGGCAGTGAATTCGCTGGTGCCGCCGCCGAGACGCAACACACCTTGCACACTCAGCTCACGGAAGAGAGCAATGAGGGTTGTATTTGTAGCGGCGAAGAATGCGGGGTTGGCAAGTTGGGCGGATTCGTAGCTGAGGCCGATGAAATCCGCGGGAACGGTGGCCAGGGTTACCGATTCATCGATCGCGAGCGTGGCGGAGATTGGCTGCGCGCCGGTGGAAGCGTTGGTCTGGGGCAGCAAAAGATGCGGTGCGACGCAGGAGGTCGCGGTGGCGGCGCCTGCACTGCGAAGAAATGTGCGGCGATTCATGAGTCTACTCGGCTTTGATGGTGGAGAGGACGACGATCTCGCCGGGCTGGATGCTTAGATCGGTGGGAACGGCGGAAACAGCGTTGGCTTCTTCGAGGCCGGTGCGCTCTATCTCGGCCCAGGGAAAATTTGCACCTTTCACCGCAACGTTGCGGGCGGTGGTCGAGCGGTTGATGAGGACGAGAGTCTCGTTACCGCCGCCGGCGAAGGCGGTGGCGAGAAGATCGGGATCTGGGCTTTCCGCGCCCACGCGCCGCATGCCCTTGAGGATGTGGCGGCTGAACGAGCCAAGCACGCGCAGCTCGAAGCTCGACGGTGCCGGAACCCAGCCATTAGCGCGGTCGGGCGCGAGAAGCGAGCGCGAGCCGGCGAAGGTGGGCTGTTCGACGTCGAGGATGAGCCAGCAATAGAGGATGGCAACCGCGTCGAGCTCGGTGAGGTTCTTGTGGTAAAGCTGGGCGGCGGCGAAAGCGACGCGGTAAGACGGCTCCTGCAAGTGCGGATCGTTGAAGCAGATTTCGGTGGCCAGGAACGGCTTGCCACGCGCCGCCTCGTGCATGGCCTGCATGCGTTCGTCGTACATGTCGGGGTTGGCGGCGAATTCCTGGAAGTCGTATTCGTGCGAGGTGGCGTAGTCGAGGTCGCGCCAGGCATCGGCGTCTTTGCTCAGCTCGTTTGCGCGATCGATGCCGAGAGTGATAAAGCTCGCGTCCGCCATGTGGATTCGGGTGTGCGTGAAGCCCGCCTTGTCGAGCTCGCGACGGAGCGCTAGCGCCATGGCGCTGAAGACCTGCGGAGGCTGATCCACTTCGTTCTCCACGCCCACGATCAATGGCGCCTTGCCTGTTGCAGCCTGCGCTTTTCGGCAGTACCCTACCACGATACGCGCGTATTCGTCGGGATTCGCAACACGCTTTATGGGCTTGTTTCCGGTGTCGGCAACGCTGGGGCCGCTATAGGGCACTGTAGCCCATGATGGCAGTGCCCAGAGTTCGTAGATTACGTCGCCGCCAAGATCCTGGATGTGCCGGCTGTAATCGAAGTTCGATACTTCGCTGTTGGGAAAGTTGTCGCCGTAGTAGTGCGGAGTGGCGTCGCGCAGGTCTTCGAGATTGCTAAGGTCGGGCTTGAGTTCGGTGCCCATAGGGTACTCGCGGGAAAGGAGCAGGTTGTAGCGCTTGAGAATCCGCCAGTACTCGCTCTTGCCCTCGCCGCTCAACTCGGCGTAGGCGGGAATGCTGGGGCTGCCGCCGAAGCCGAGCATGGTCTGGTGCACCTCGGAGGGGTTGAGGGTGATGGTGGCCATTTTCGCATCGGGCTGGAGTAGGGCGCCTGTGACCACCTGGTGCGCAGTGCGCGACGCGGCAAGCATCAACTGGTGGCGCGTGACGTCGAAAAGGAGCGGGGCTTCGAGAATCTGCCGGCCATTCAGGAGAATTCGGACGGCGAGATGGGCGTCGGCGATCACGGTGACGGTGCGCGGCCGGCCCGTGTACTGGCGTTCATCCGTGAAGGTGGTTTTTTCTGGGAAATTGCCCTGGCCTTCGTAAAGGCCCATGGAGTCGTAGTAGCGTTCCGCGATGCGGACTTTGCTCGACGTGAGCTCGACCGTGAAGCCGGCGCGCGGGCCGGTGAAGATCCAGCGGAGCGTCGCGCGCGGAGGGACATCGGCATCGAGGGCCAGCGTGCGCGCGAAGAGTGCGGGCAGATTTTCGCGGAAGTATTTGCGCGCGATCTCGTCGGGGCGCGACCAGCCGGGGCCGCGAGGGCCGTCGGAGACGAAACGGAAGGTGTCGGCCGGTTGCGCGACGGCGGCCGTTGGAGCGGGGAGCTGAATGGCCTGCTGAGCGTAGATGGTCGACGCGAGGAGGAAGGATGCGAAAAAACCGAGGCGCCGCATGGAATTGATTATCCGGGCACGCGGGATGGAGGTGTCAAGGCGAGAGAAATTCGAGATGCCTGAACCTTATTGTGGGTATTGGGTGCGGAGGGTTTCAAAGAAAGCATCCAGCGCCGATTCCCACGTTGGAAGCTGAATGCCGAAGCGGGCGTGGAGTTTGGCATTGGACAAGACCGAGTTGCGAGGGCGCTGCGCGGCGGTGGGATATTCCGCTGTAGAGATGGGAACGAGTTCAGGAGCATTGACGCCGGGCAGCGCCGTGGCGCGGGCAAAGATGGCCTGGGCGAAGCCGAACCATGGAGTCGATCCGGCGCAGGTCATGTGGTAGATGCCGGCCCAGTCTTCTGCGGCGCCGAAGCGGCCGGCAAGAATGCCCGCGACAATCGAATGGGTGGCGTGCGCGAGCGCGATGGAGGTGGTAGGAGCGCCGACCTGGTCGTCGACGATGGAAAGGCGGCTGCGCTCGCGCGCCAGGCGGAGCATGGTGAGCAGGAAATTCTGACCCGATGGACCGTAGACCCAACTGGTGCGGAAGATAAGGTGCTTTCCGGCTACATTCTGGATGGCTCGCTCGCCGGCGAGTTTGGACGCTCCATAAACACCGAGCGGACGGGGAGGGTCGGCCTCGGTCCAGGGCTCGGGCTTGGCGCCGTCGAAGACATAGTCGGTGGAATAGTGAACCAGCAGCGCGTCGAGTTTTGCGGCCTCTTCCGCAAGGACATGCGGAGCTTCCGCATTGATGGCGAACGCGAGCTCGCGCTCGGATTCAGCGCGGTCGACGGCGGTGTAGGCAGCGGCGTTGAGGATGAGGCCAGGCTGTATGCGCTGAATAAGCGCGCGAATTTGGTCGGGCCGCGCTAGATCGACATAGTTGCGATCGGCGGCGGTGACGCGGCCTAGGCTGGAAAAGCTGCGCTGAAGCTCCCGGCCGAGCTGGCCGGTAGGGCCAAGAATGAGAATACGCAGTTTGCCGCGGGGGCCATTGATCGCATCTTCTTCAGTATTTTCTGTCATGCGGATAATTCCCGGACGGTGCGGCAACGCGTCTTTGAGCATTTTAACCGGGCGCGCGCGGTTGCCCGCGGGAGCGGCCGGGTCGCGTGATTATCGGTTTCCCCGTACAATTTAAAGAGGAGAACCCTCACCGTGTTCCGCGTGTACATGGATGCGAATGCCACCACGCCTCTGATGCCGGAGGTAATGGAGGCGATGCGCCCGTACTGGATGGAGCAGTTCGGGAACGCTTCGTCGATTCACCGGCAGGGCCAGCAGGCGCGGACTGCGGTAGATCGCGCGCGGGAGACTCTGGCGCAATTGTTCAACTGCCGCGAGGCCGAAGTCGTGTTCAACTCCGGCGGGACCGAGGGAGACAATGCGGCCATATTCGGAATGCTGCGGGCGGGCGACCACTTGATTACCACTTCGATTGAGCACTCCGCGGTGATGAGAGCGGCGGAGCGGATGGCGGAGCGTGGGGTGGAGACGACCTTTGTGGCGCCACAGGCGAATGGGCTGATCGATCCCGGCGAGATTCAGAAAGCGGTGCGGCCCCAGACGCGTCTGATCAGCGTGATGCTGGCGAATAACGAAACCGGCGTACTACAGCCGGTGGAGGAAATTGGCAGGATCGCCGCAGTGGCTGGGACTTTCTTTCATGTCGATGCGGTGCAGGGAGCCGGGAAAGTTCCGTTCGACGTGCGGCGTTTCGGCTGCCACCTGCTCACGATCAGCGCGCACAAGATGCACGGCCCCAAAGGCGTGGGCGCAATGTTTGTGCGGCGCGGGACGCCGATTGAACCGCTGCTGGTGGGCGGGAGCCACGAGCGCCGGCAGCGTGCAGGGACTGAGAACGTGCCCGGCATCGTGGGGCTGGGCAAGGCCGCCGAGCTGGCGATGGAGAGCCTCGAAAATGGAGCCGTGCAGCGGGTCGCCGGACTGCGCGACCGGTTGGAGGCGGGGATTCTTAAGATTCAGGGAACGGGCGTGAATGGAGCGGGTGCGCCGCGGACGGCCAACACGGCGAATATCCGCTTCGAGCAGGTAGAGGGCGAGGCGCTGGTGATTGCGCTGGATTTGAAGGGTGTCGCCGTGAGCGGAGGGTCGGCTTGCCACTCCGGAGCCACCGAGCCGAGCCATGTGTTGATGGCCATGGGACTGGATAAGAACGCGGCGCGGGCAAGCCTGCGGTTCAGTTTGCTGAAGACGGCGACTGAAGCGGATGTCGATCATGTCTTGCGCGTGGTTCCTCAGGCTGTTGAACATTTGCGGACGCTATCGCCGGTAACGGCGGGTTGAAACAGCTTTTAGCTTTCAGCTTGTCTACAGGGGAACTGGTGGGTTCTCGCAGCGAACAAGCTGAAAGCTAAAGGCTGATAACTGAAAGCTGGAGGCAGGTCTTTTCTCCTATGAGTGAGCAGTGCACAACCATTGCGGTAGCCATGTCCGGCGGGGTGGACTCCTCGACGGTGGCGGCGATTCTCGCCCATGAGGGCGATGCCGTGCTGGGGTTGACGCTGCAGCTTTGGGACCAGACGCGGCTGGCCGGCAAACATGGGATTCCCGACACGCCGAAGGCGGGACGCTGCTGCTCTCTGGATGATGTTTATGACGCGCGCCGCGTGGCGGAGCAGCTGGGAATTCCATATTACGTGGTGAACCAGGAGGAGCGGTTTGAGCGCGACGTGGTGCGTCCGTTTGTGGATGAGTACATGGCCGGCCGGACGCCGGTTCCGTGCTCACTCTGCAACAACCACCTGAAGTTCGATCAGTTGATGCAGACGGCGCGAAGCATTGGAGCGGCGCGGATCGCGACCGGGCACTATGCGGTGAATGAATACGACGCGGGACGGGGGCGCTGGATCCTGAAGCGGCCTGCGGACCTGGCCAAGGATCAAACCTACTTCCTCTTCGGTCTCACCCAGGCGCAGTTGGCGCACACGCTGTTTCCGCTGGGACGCCTGACCAAGCCCGAGGTGCGCGCGGTAGCGCGTCAGCATGGATTGAAGCTGGCCGAGAAGCCGGATTCCCAGGAGATCTGTTTTATCTCCGGCGGCGACTACAAGCAGTTTTTGGCGGCGTATCTCGAAGAGCAGGGCGAGCCGGTTCGAGGGACGGCCGGGGAGCTGGTGGCCGCGAACGGCGATGTAATCGGGCGGCACGAGGGGATTTTCAATTTCACCGTGGGCCAGCGCAAGGGGCTGGGCGTGGCTTCGCCCGCGCCGCTCTACGTGTTGAATATCGACCCGGCCAGTCATCGGGTGACGGTGGGCGCGGACCGAGACCTCGCGACGCGGACGTTGCGCGCGCGGCGGCTGAACTGGATCAGCATTGCGGCGCTGACAGGGCCGATGCGGGTGCGGGCCAAGATCCGCCACCGGCACGAGCCGGCATGGGCCACGCTGGAGCCGGCCGGCGCGGACGAGGCGCTTGCGACCTTTGACGAGCCCCAGCGGGCAGTGACGCCGGGTCAGTCAGCGGTGTTCTACGACGGGGACGAAGTGGTGGGCGGGGGATGGATCGCGTAGGCTTTGATTGCGATTGAGCTTTTCTTCCGCGGCGAAAATGCAGACGTCAAACGAACATTTCCGGATCGCCTGGCGGACGGTCCGCGCGGGGGCGGGGCGCCGGCTGCGGCGCCCGGAAAGTTTCCAGGACCGCCTTGATGGAAGCCAGAATGCCGGAGAGCTGACGCATGGGTTTCTCCACGGCGCCGGTTATGAATGCGCCGGTACGATCGGCCGCATCCAGGACGGAAGTCGCCATGGTGTCGAGCCGGCTGGCCTGGCGGCGTGCGCGCTCAACGATCTCGGTAGCTGCAGACTGCACGTTATCCGTTTGTTTGCGCAACGCCTGGGCCACCGCGGCGACATCGGAGGAGGTCTGCTCGATCTTGGGCGCCACGCGCGTGAAAAACTCACGTGCGTCTTTGACGAAAGGCAAGACCGTGGTGCGCAGTTCTTCAAGCTCTTGGCTTGCGGCCCGGGTCGCTTTGCGCAGGCCGAGAAAAATAGCCAGAAGAACGATGGCCTGCATCAGCAAGGCAAGAGCAACTACCGCAGCAATGGCGAACTGGAAGGCATGAGAATCTAAATTTGACATGGTCGCGATCTCGCCCAGGAAAACAGCGGAATTAGGTCAGAATTGCTGAAGCGCGCTACCCGAGGGCAAACGCAGGCAATTTGCCTTGAGCAGGTACGCGGCGAGTGGCGCCCAGCCACTCGCACGCAGCAGCGGAACGGGTTGCGTGGCCGAACAGGGAGCGCCGCTAAACAGCCGGCACTCAATATTCGTGAGTCTCGTTCGAGGCGGTGGTGGAATTATATGCCTGGCGTCCGGCGTCGACGGCCGCGGTAACCTTGCCAGTCTGCTCGGTAACCAGGTTCTTGCCGCGTTCCACAAACTCCTCCCACTGGGCGCGCCCGCGATCGACGGCCTCGCGGCCGCGATCCACAATTTCGCTCACTTGCTCTTTGCCTTTGTCCACCAATGCGGCGACCTGCTCCTTGCTCTTGTCGACGAAGGCGCTGACCTCTTCGGCGGCCTGGCGGGTGCGGGCACGCAGGTACTCGGTTCCCTCGCGAGCGCCATTGGCGAGATCCTCACGGGTCTCACGGCCACTTTTGGGGGCGTAGAGAATCCCCACCAGGGCGCCGATGCCCAATCCGGCCAAAAACCAAGCCAAACCGTATGATTTGCTTTCTTCTGCCATAAAATCTCTCCTTTTAGTGCCCCAAGGACTCCTGAGCGTATCAACACTCACCAGTCTACCGCAAATGAGCAGCCATTGCGGGCCGGGCAGAAGATCAGCGCGGGCCGCTCCCAAGCGCGGAAATTCACGGGCAACCTCCTCGTTCCGGACGCCGGGAGAACGACGGTGAGTTGCAAGGGGCAGGGCAATGCCGATTGGCTTATCACCCGCATTCGCAGCCGCGGGCCAGGACTTCAGCGAGGTGCATGGCTTTGCGGTGCGAGAGCTGGGCGATTTGCTCGCGGCAACTGAAGCCGTCAGCGACGATGAGCGTGGCGGAATCCGCTGATTCGACGGCGGGAAGCAGGCCGTCATTCGCAATCGTTTTCGAGACCTCGAACTTGTCCGCCTCGAAGCCGAAGGGGCCGGCCATGCCGCAGCAGCCGGCCTGGATGGGCTCAACCGTGGCGCCGGCCCGGCGAAGCAGCGCGATTTCGCTCGCCGGCCCGCCGAAAACGGCCTTGTGGTGGCAGTGGCCGTGGACGAGGATGTGAGCGCCGGCCAGCCCGCCGGAGACAAAATCCGGAGCTTCGGCGGCGAGCCAGTCCGCAAGCAGCCATACCTGCCGGCTGAGGAGCTGCGCTCGCTCATCCTTTGGAAGGAGTTCCAGTAACTCGTCCTTGAAGACGCTGGCGCAGCTCGGTTCCAGGAAGATGAAAGGCACTCCGGCTTCAATTTCCGGCACCATGCGGTCGAGAACGCGCTCCAGATAAGAGCGGGCGGCGGTGAGCAGGCCAAAGTCGTAGAGTGGGCGGCCGCAGCAGACGTGCCTCTCGGGGATTTGAACCTTGAAGCCGGCCTGTGTGAGCACCATCTCGGCGCCTGCGAGGGTTTGGGGGTGGTAGTAGTTGTTCCAGGTGTCGGGCCACAAAAGGACCACCTGCGGTGGGGCGGATTTTTGGACCAGATCCGCGGAAGGCTCTTGGGCGCAGAGACGGTGCGCGGGCTTCGGGGCTGCGGCGCGGGTCCTTTGATAGCTTTCCGCGGCGAGCCTGGGCAGTTGGCGCTCTCTGGCGACACCGGCAATGCGCTTGATGAGCGGACTGGTGACGGGGCCGGTGAGAAGAGCATTGGTGAGTGCGGGCGCGAGCGAGCCGCAGCGCGCCAGGCGGTCGGCGTAGCCGAAGATGTAGTGCTGCAGCGGATGCAGACGCCCTTTGTAGCGCTGGGCGAGGAACTCCGATTTGTAGGCGGCCATGTCCACCTGGACCGGGCACTCGGATTTGCAGGCCTTGCAACTGAGGCAAAGGTCCAGGGCTTCGGAGACGGCGCGGCTCTTGAAGCCTTCTTCGCGGAGCGAGCCGGCGAGCATCTCCCAGAGCAGGTGCGCACGTCCGCGCGTGGAGTGCTTCTCTTCGCGGGTGGCGCGATAGCTGGGGCACATCACGCCGCCCTCCATGTTGCGGCAGGCGCCCACGCCCACGCAGCGCTCCGTGGCCCGCTCGAAAGAGCCATTGTCTGCCGCAAACACAAAGTGCTTGTCCGGTTCCGAATGTGCCGGCTCATTTTCTTTGGGCGGATTATAGCGAAGATTTTCGATCGGGTCGTAGACGCGCACGGCATCGATGAGCTTGCCGGGATTCATGCGATTGTCCGGATCCCAAAGCGCCTTGAACTCGCGGAATGCCTGCATGAGCTCGGGGCCGAACATTTTCGGCATGAGAGCGGCGCGCGACTGGCCGTCGCCGTGCTCGCCCGAGAGCGAGCCGCCGAAGCTGAGAACCAGATCGGCGGCGCGCTCAATGAATTCGCGGAAGCGGCGGAGGCCTTCGCGGGTGCGGAAGTCGAAGTTCGGCCGCAGATGCGCGCAGCCTTGGCCAAAGTGGCCGTAGATCGGGGTGCGGTAACCGTACTCGTTCATCAGAGCGGTGAGGCTGCGTAGATAAGCGCCGAGTTGCGCGGGAGGAACGGCAGCGTCTTCCCAGCCTTCGCAGCCGTTCGGCTCGCCGGGAACGAAGACAGTGGCTCCGAGCGCCGAGTCGCGGACTCGCCAGATGCGGGCGGCGTGGGCCGGCAAATAGATGCGCGCGGTGGGCGATGCCGGCAGCGCCGACGCGGCGCGGGCAAGGCTTTCGGCTTTGCTTTGCGCTTCGCCTGCATCCCACGCGCCCAATTCGACAAGCAGAAACCCGCCGCCGGGCGGAAGCAATGCCACGTCGTCCACGGCAAGGCCTTTCTTGCGCATGTAGTTGACCATGGTGGCGTCAAAGCCTTCGAGGCCGATGGGACCGTGTTCCAGGACGGCGGGTACGGCGTCGGCGGCCAGGAACGCGTCGGGGAAGGCAAGTACGGTGAGCACGCGATGCGGTGGGCTGGAGGCAAGATTGAGCTCGGCCGAAAGAATGTTGACGCAGGTGCCCTCAGAGCCGACCAAGGCGCGGGCTACGTTGAAGCCGGTCTCGGGCAACAGCTCATCGAGGTTGTAGCCGGAAACGCGGCGCGGGATGCGCGGGAACTTTTGGCGGATGAGAGCGGCATAGCGGTCGCGGATGCCAACCAGGCCCGCGTAGATTTGCCCGATGCGGCCGCCGGAGCATGTGAGCGATTCGAGCTGCGCAGGCGGGGTGAGGCCCACGGTGAGCCGCGTGCCGTCGTAAAGCGCGACGTCGAGGGATTCGACATTGTCGACCACCTTGCCGCCCAGCAGGCCGTGCACGCCGCAACTATTGTTGCCAATCATGCCGCCAAGCGTGCAGCGGGAGTGGGTGGCGGGATCGGGGGCGTAGGTGAGGTGATGAACTTCCGCTGCATCGCGGAGGCGGTCGAGCACGATTCCCGGCTCAACACGGGCGAGCCGGGCTTGAGGGTCAATGGACGTGAGCGCGTTCATGTGGCGGGAGTAGTCGAAGACCACGGCTACGTTGACGCACTGGCCGGCAGAGCTGGTTCCGGCTCCGCGCGGCAGAACGGCTGCGCCGGTGGCGCGGCAGGCAGCAAGCGCGGCTTCCACATCCGCAGCATCGCGCGGATAGACCACGCCGATGGGGAGCTGACGATAGTTCGAAGAGTCGGTTGTGTAAAGGGCGCGGGAACCGGGATCGAAACGGACTTCACCGCGAAGATTATGCCTGAGAAGAGCTTCGAGCTCGCGGTGAGCGGAGAAGCGCTCATGGGCCAGTGGGCCTTCAAGGATAGGAAAGGGAGAATTACTCACCCGAAGATGGTAACTCGTTTAACGAAACGAGTCCGGAAGCAGGTCAGCGCGACGGCCACTCTTCCACAACGATGCCGAGGTCGTTGAGCTGCTGGATGGCGATCTCGACGTTGCGGCGGACTCGGGGACGGTCCTTGGGCGCGGCCAGCGGCGATTCGGCGACGGCGATGACGCGGCCGTAATGCCACGCTCCTGGAGGGATGGCGACGATGGCTTTGGCCAGGTCGGCGGGGCGCAACTGCAGCTCCTGGCGGCGGGCGGCTTCAGGGCGAAGCAAAGTTCCCTGGCCGACGGCGCTGGTATTGGCGTCCGGGAGCAGGATGCGCAGAGTAAGAGTGTCGGCTCCTACGGCGAGAAAGGGGTTTTCCCACTGGGACGGCTCGTGAACGTCGATGTAAAGGCTCTTGGTGGGCAAGGGGATCTGCGCAAGCTCGGCGCGTTCCTGGTCGCGCTCCGTCGCGGTGGCCTGGGCCTGCTTTTCCGCTTTGACGGCATTCTGGGCAACGCCCTCGACGGCCTGCTCTTCTTTGTGGCAGGCGATTAGAGCGCTGGGCAAAAGCAGAGCCAGTGCCAGCAAACCCTTGAAGTGTGCGCGCGAAACCACGACTTCAAGAATAACAGGGGATCGCAGGCCAGAGGGAGGCCTGTTGCCGGAAGTGCGTGCAGATCTCGGCAAACGGCGCGGCTATTCGATCAGCTGGGATTCGATCATGCCATAAATCTCATCCGAAGCGTTCTTGACCTGATTGACGATGTCTTGAAGCTCTGCGGCGTCGGTCACGCGAAGCAAGGCGTCGATGCGCACTTCGAGATCGCCGTCGGCATCGTAGCCGATCTTGACCCGATCGAGGGCGTGGTTCTCTTCGAGCAGCCCGCGCATGAAGTCCGTAGTGACCGGCAGGCGCCGCTTTTCGGTCACGGTGACGAAGACCACAAGGTTGACTTCGGTTTCGTCGCCGACGGCTACGACAACCTTGATGTCTCTCAAGTGGCTGCCGTTGAAATGGATGGTCCAAACGGAAGGGGAACGGGTGGCCTGGTAGCTCAAATTGTCGGCCTGCATCAGGCTGACCACCCTGGCGGTGTCGGCTGGCGACTGCGCGGCGGAGAGGACGGCCGGAAGCAGCAACGTCGCGAGGAGCAGACGCAAGGCCCGCGAGGAACGAAAAGAACGCATCGCGTTACCTCCCGTTGGTTTTTTGGGGCATTGCAGATTATAGCCTCGGTCAGTTAGGGTCACAACGTTGAATTGCGGCGACTGGCCGGTCAGACCGAGGAGATTCTTGTGCGAGTGCCGATTGGAGCCTGGTGCTTCTTTCTTGCCCTGGCCGGCGTGGCCGCGGGGTTCTGCAAGACGGCGAGGATCGTGTTGAACCCAGGAGCTTCGTATGTCGACGTGCGTGCCCGGCGGGCCGAGTTGCAGCTCCCGCCAAGCGAGCGGGTGCGCGCGGCGCTCCAGCAATTGAAGACCTGTAGCGGGCTCGAGCCGGTGAACCCGCCCCGGGACCGATGCGGATTCCGATGCATTATCTGCACGGCAATCACGGGCCGACGAACCCGGCGGAGCGCGCGGCGACTGAAGTCTATGAGCGGTTCGAGCTGCGCGTCGCGGCGGGAATGAATCAGTTCCTGGCCACGGCGAGCCACGCCGAGGCACAATGCGCCCAGGATCAGATCGACAAATGGGCCCAAGCCAACGAGTTGATGGGCTACGACGCCGTCGCAAACCCGCAATCGTGGTACCAGACGGAGTGGACGCTGAGCTCGGTTGCTACCTCGGAGTCGGTGCTGGTGAACGACGAGTCGCTGGACAGAACGGAAACGGGCCGCGACATCGCCTGGATGAAAAAGGTAGCGCACCGCATGATCGGGTTTCCCTTGGAGGCGCAACACCACAACAACCACCACTACTGGCGAGGGCTGGCGGCGATTGCGACCGGTGTGGTTTCGTCCGACGGCGAACTGTTTGAATTCGGTGTGCAGGCTTACAAGGACGGGGTGGACGAGATCGACCAGCGGGGCGCATTTCCAAAGGAGATGGCGCGCAGCGAGCGCTCGATTCACTACCAGTCGTTCGCGCTCCAAGCCCTCCTTCCGATAGCGGAGTATGCCGAGCGGCAGCATGTGCCGCTCTATGGTTACAAGTCGGCTACCGGGCACACGATTGGCGATGCGATCGATTTTTTGGGCGAAGCGGTCGCCGATCCGTCGATTGTGAAAGCCTACACGCCGGACGTGCAGTTGGTGGATTCGGATGGCCGGGATTTCTTTGCGGCGCTCGAATTCTACCTGCAACGCTTTCCTGACCGCAAGCTGCCCGCCTCGATCCTGGCAGGCCTGACAAAACCAACCTTTGCGGCGCGGCTGGGCGGGAGCACCACGGTACTGGCTGGACGGTGAGGCGCAACGGTATGGGTCCAGGGACAATCCCGCTCCTGGCGTAAGCCGCGGCGGCTTACCACAACTGCCGTACCGGTCGATACCTGCGCGGATTTCCGGATTGGTCTATACTGCCCAATCGTCGTTTTCGAGGATTTCAACTCGCTTTATCTTCAATACCTTTGGGCGCCGCATTGCGAAAGAATGCAAGACCGGCCGCCAGGTTCGTTCTACGATCAGGCATGCGTTCCCGACTCGATTGAGGAGCACAAGAATGGATTCCTTATTCTTTCTGGCGATCGGATTTGTGGTGGGAATCCCCATCGTTGCAATCGTTGCCCTGGTTAGAGCGGGAACCGCTCGCAGGCTTGCCGAAGATTCGGCATACGAATCTCGCGATAAGATCTCCGATTTGCGCGGAGAGATCGCCGATCTTCGCCGTGAGCTGAAGCGGGTTTCGGAGCGGGTAGCTGAACAGGGACCGGCTCCGCCGCAGGTTCCGGACCAGGCGTTGCGCGAGCCCGTGAACGCCGCTGCGCCTGCCGAATCCACGCTTGATCGTGCCGCAGCGGATTTCCGCAATGCGGCCGAGCCTGAAGCGGCCTTCCAGACGATTCGCGATGCGGCTCCCGCGGCGCCGTTCCGGCAACCGGAGCCGGAACCCGTTGTGCTGCGGATCGAATCCGAGGCCGGCGCGTTTTTTGAGGAGGCGCTTCCGGAAGCTTTGTCCGCGCAGGCCATAATGCAGGAAGCGGAAATGGCAGATGCGGCTCCGCTGCCGCAAGCCGCCGAGCCGCCTTCAACCAGAACTCCTGTCGTCGAACCGCCCGCGTACTCGATTCCTGCCTTTGCTTCGTATGAAGCCACGCAGCCACGCAAGAGTTTCGCCGAACGGTTGCGCGCCACGCTGCCCCTCGAAGAAGTGCTGGGCATGAATCTGTTCGCCAAGATCGGCATCGTATTTCTGGTTTTGGGGTTTGCGCTGCTTGGCCGCCTGGCCATGGTCTCGATGGGGCCGGGAGAACGCGTGGCGATGATCTATGCGGTTGCCGCGGCGATGCTGGCAGGTGGAATTCGCCTCGAAAAGAAAGAGCGGTACCGGCTGGTGGGGCGAACGGGGATCGGTGGCGGATGGGCGCTGCTGTTCTTCACCACCTATGCCATGGGCCATGTCGCGGCGATGACCGTAATCTCCTCGAATACTCTCGACTGCGTTCTTATGCTCGGCGTCGCAATCGCAATGGTGGCGCACACGCTCGGCTACAAATCGCAATTGGTCACCGGGCTGGCGTTCCTGCTTGCGTTTTCAACCGTCGCGCTCAGCGAAGACAGCGTATACGCGCTGGTGGCCGGAGTGATTCTCGCTCTGGGCATTGTTGCCATCGCGCTGCGCATGGGCTGGTTCGAGCTTGAAGTGTTCGGAATTCTCGCCAGTTATGCGAACCACTTTTATTGGCTCTACAAGCTCTACCCCGACGGCGTAGCCGGACATGCCTTTCCGCAATTCCTGCCGAGCGTCCTCATCCTCGTCGCCTACTGGGCCATCTTCCGCATTTCTTATGTAGCTCGCAAGATTCGGAAACCTCGCGATGAAACCATCTCGACGATCGCGGCCCTGCTGAACACCATGCTTCTGCTTGGGGTGATGAAATTCCAGGCTACACACCCCGAGTTCGCCTTCTATGCGCTGCTTGCGCTCGGCGCGGCGGAGTTCCTGTTCGGGCAGCTGCCGGCCACGCGCCGCCGCCGCCCGGCATTCATCCTGCTTACGCTCATCGGCGTCCTGCTCATATTCGCTTCGGTGCCGTTCAAGTTCAGCGGCAACAACATCGCTCTGCTGTGGATGATCGCGGCGGAAGCGCTGTTGGTCACGGGCATCGCGCAATTTGAGGTGGTTTTCCGCCGCCTGGGCCTCTTTGCCGGCTTGCTCACCGGACTGCTCATCCTCTATGAGGCGCGGAACATCGTTGCCCTGCGGCAACAATCTGAAGCGCCGCTGGTCAAGGACGGCATCCTGCTGCTGACGGCCAGCGTGCTGTTCTACCTGAACGCGCACTTTATCCGCCCCAGATGGAAAGCGCTCTTTGAAGGATTCGATGGGCGGATCGCAACCGCGCAAAGCTATATCGGCTGCGTGTCGGCGTTTCTGGGACTATGGGCCATCTTCACCGCGGACTGGACCGCGCTCTCCTGGGCCGCGCTGATGCTCGGCGCCGCCCTCGGCAAGCGCTACCTGGACAGCAATCATCTGGTCGCGCAGGCATGGATTCTGTCTGCGGCCGTGGTGATTCGCGCAGTCGCGGTAAACGGCCACCTTGACGCTCCGTATCCTCATCGTCTCGCGGCGCGACTGGTCACGCTGCCGATTCTCGCGCTCGCTTACTACCTGGCGGCGTGGGCACTTTCGAGAGCCAAGGATGTGCGCTTCTATGTGCGCTCGACCCTGCTCTGGGCCGGATCGGCGCTGCTGGCATTGTTGGTGTGGCTCGAACTCGCCCCGCAGTGGGTTGCGCCGGTGTGGGTCGCCTTGGCGGTTGCACTCGCTCTCATTGCGCGGCGACTCAGGCTAGCAGACCTCACCTACCAGGAACATGTTCTGGGGGTGGCTGGAGTCGCCCAGCTTGCCGGATTCAATTTGGAAGCGCCCACGGCGCTGGCGCGATATGTTCCGCTACTCTTGAGCGCCGCGGCGTTCTATGCGGTGTCGCGCTACTGCACGCAATCGGAGGCCGATTACCGGCGCCCGGCCGCGTGGCTGCACACATGGACTGCAACCGCCCTGATAGCGGCGCTCGCCTGGAGCGAGACTCCCCAGCCCTGGCTAGCGGCTATCTGGGCGTTGTTCGCGCTGGCTCTGGCGGTCGTCGACCGCATCTTCGACGTGGAGGAACTGCCCTATCAGGCGCACGTTTTGGCCCTGCTTGCCGTAGTGCGTGCGGTCACGCTGAATCTGTTCCTTGTGGACCAATGGCACGGCATTGACCTGCGCCTGATCACGGTGTCCATCGTTGCCGGAGTTCTGTACGCCCTTGCGCGCTGGGTGCGCCTGCCGGCGCCGCTGCGCGACTCCGATGCGCGCCATGGCTATACGTGGGTGGGTTCAGGGCTCGTTGCCTGGATGCTGTGGAGCGAATTAGAGCCCGTGAGCGTGGCGCTCGGCCTGGCGGTCTTCGGGCTGCTGCTGTATGAGGCGGGCGCGTGGCGCGGGCAGAAGCAGCTCCGCTTGCAGGCTTACACATTGCTGACCGCATCCTTCGCTCGCATCTTCTTTGTGAACCTTACCGCGGCCACGCTGCCGGGCGAAGTGCTGAGCTCTCGGATTTATACGGTTGCTCCCCTGGCGGTGATTTATTTCTATGTGTGGGCACGCATGCAAACGAGTCCGGTCAAATCGGAAGCCGGGCGCTGGGAGCCGGGCGACCTCATCGCCTACTTCGGCGCCGGGTCGATCGCCGCGCTTCTCTATTACCAGACGAGCCCGGAGTGGATCGTGGTTGCATGGGCCGTGGTGGCGCTGGTTCTCCTGGGGGCATCCCTTCTACTTGATAGGGAAGTGTTCTCTCAGCAGGCGAACCTGCTGGTTGCGGCGATCGCGGTGCGCGGCCTGGCGCACAACATTTTCGGCGCGAGTTATTTTGTCGCGGGAGGCTGGCAGGGCAGATTCTCCGTGCTCTCGCTCACTTGCGCACTGCTGTTTGCGGCGCTTCCCATCGCCTTCAGGCTGCGCGATCGCTACACCGGCCGGCCAATGGAGTCGCCGCTCAGCCGCCTGCTGGCAGTCAACCGCCCGGAGCAGATGCTGTTCTTCGCGCCGGTCGTGCTGATCACTTTCATGATTGCCGTAAAGATGAATCCGGGGATGGTTACGCTTAGCTGGGGCATTGAGGGAGTGGTCGTGATTCTCCTCGGCCTTGCCGCGAGCCAGCGGAGTTATCGCTTGACCGGGTTGCTTCTCCTCCTGCTCTGCGTAGGCAAGATCGTATTCCGCGACGCATGGATGCTAGGCGAGCGCGACCGCTACATCACTTTCATTGTGCTGGGCGCGGCCCTGACCCTGGTCTCGACGCTCTATAGCAAGTATCGCGACTCGGTGAGGCGGCTGCTATGAAGCGGCTGGTTGCCCTGGCAGGGGTTCTGCTGGTTGCCGGAGGTGCGCTCTATCTCGCACAGCACCGCAAGCACGCGGATGAGGTGAGCGCCACTGCGCTGGTGGATGCGGCAGCCGACTGGCAGCGGGACGTGACGCGCGCGCCACTGCGATTGACTCGGCTTCCCGATGAGCAGGAGTCGCGCATCGGCGATGAGCTGGCGCAGCAATACTTGTCGGCCCTGCCCGCGCCCACCGCGCAGCGCGCTGAAGTCGAAAGTTACATCAATCATGTGGGCGGGCGCGTCGCCGCCCATGCGAAACGCAAGCTCGACTACCGGTTCCACCTGATTCCGGACGCGAATCTGATCAAGGCATTTGCGCTGCCGGGAGGGCATGTTTTTGTCGGCCAGGGCCTGCTGAACCAGATGGACAGCGAAGACGAATTGGCCTTTGTGCTCGGCCACGAAATCGAGCACATCGATCACTATCATGCCGTGGAGCGCGTGCAAATCGCCGCCCAGCTCAGGAATTTCGATCTCGGCGCGGTTGCCGATCTGGCACAGATTCCCATCTCTCTGTGGCAGGCAGGATACAGCAAAGACGAGGAGTTCGAGGCCGACCGCGAAGGGCTGCGCCTTGCCGCGGCGGCCGGATATTCGCCGCAGGGCGCGGTGAATCTCTTGAAACGCTTCAGCGAACTGGACCGCGAATATGTGATCCACGCCGAGACGCCCGCGGACGAGTTAAGCCAAATGGCGATTGAGGGACTGGAGGGTTATTTCCGCACCCATCCGCTGCCAAACGAACGGCTGGCGCAGGCCAATGAAGTGAT
This sequence comes from uncultured Acidobacteriaceae bacterium, assembly GCA_963770555.1. GTDB lineage: Bacteria > Acidobacteriota > Terriglobia > Terriglobales > Acidobacteriaceae > Telmatobacter. Next base: position 311,130 of record CAVYQC010000003.1, on the reverse strand, counting down.
TGCAGACGATGGCTTGGATGTAAGCCGCCCGCTCACTCCTCTTCGCATCAATAGCAAGATCGCAAGCGAAGTGCAATAGAAAAAGACCCCGAGCGTTCAGCCGGATTGAGAGTCTGACCGATCTCACTTTACGCGCTCTACGCCCACCGCCGTCGCCTCGCCTCCTCCGATGCAGAGCGAAGCGATGCCTCGCTGGAGGCCGTATTTTTCGAGCGCCGAAAGCAATGTGACTAGAATGCGCGCACCAGATGCGCCGATCGGATGCCCGAGCGCGCAGGCTCCGCCGTGTACGTTGACTTTCTCATGCGGCAGGTCGAGATCCCGCATTGCAGCCAGCGCGACCACGGCAAACGCTTCATTAATCTCGAACAGATCAACTTCGCCGAGAGTCCAGCCGGTGCGCTCGGCAAGCAGCCTGATGGCGCCGATGGGCGCAGTGGGAAACAGGCTGGGAGCTTGAGCGTGCGTGGCGTGGCCTGCAATCACGGCCAGCGGCTTCGCGCCACGCCGTTCCGCTTCAGAGCGGCGCATTAACACCAGTGCCGCCGCGCCGTCGGAGATCGAACTGGAGTTTGCCGCCGTAACCGTTCCGCCCTCCTGAAATGCGGGCTTGAGCGTTGGGATCTTCTCCAGCTTCGCCTTCAGCGGCAGTTCATCGTGCCGGACTTCGCGTTCCATTTTGCCCGATTTCGCCGTTACCGGGACGATCTCCGCCGCGAAACTGCCATCGGCAATCGCCCGCTGTGCGCGCGTGAGCGAGCACACCGCATACTCGTCCTGCGCTTCCCGCGTAAACGCGTAGCTCCGCGCGCAACTTTCCGCAAAAGTTCCCATCAGGCGGCCTTTGTCATAAGCGTCTTCCAGGCCGTCGAGAAAGATGTGATCGAGCGCACGATAGTGGCCAAGACGATAGCCGGCTCGCGCGCGATCAAGAAGATACGGTGCGTTGCTCATGCTCTCCATGCCGCCGGCCACTGCGATCCCGATGCTCCCGGCCGCAAGCAAATCGTGCGCAAGCATCACAGCCTTCATGCCCGAGCCGCACACTTTATTGACGGTGGTCGCGCCTGCGGACACCGGCAAACCGGCTCCGAGCGCAGCCTGCCGAGCCGGCGCTTGGCCCTGGCCCGCGGGAAGCACGCAGCCGAAGAGGACTTCCTGAACGGATTCGAAGGCAATGCCGGCGCGCTCCACACTCGCGCGAATGGCGAGGGCGCCCAGCTCAGGTGCTGCGAGATCTTTCAGGTCACCCTGAAAACCGCCGATCGGCGTGCGCGCGCAGCCGACGATGACGACCGGATCGTGAGCGGGCATTCAATGCTCCTGACTGGTGAATTGGGAAATCAGCGCGGGACCATGCGCAAGGCGCCGTCGAGGCGAATCACTTCCCCGTTCAACATCGTATTCTCGCAGATGTGCTTTACCAGGGCTGCGAATTCCGATGGCCGCCCCAGGCGGGATAGAAAGGGAACGCTTTTTCCCAGCGCGTTCTGCACATCTTCAGGAAAACCGGCTACCATGGGTGTTTCAAAAACTCCCGGCGCGATGGTGACCACGCGTATGCCGGCACGCGCAAGCTCGCGGGCGATGGGCAGAGTCATCGCTACGACTCCGCCTTTTGAAGCCGCGTGCGCCGCCTGGCCGATTTGCCCGTCGAACGCGGCGATGGAGGCGGTGTTCACAATGACGCCGCGTTCGCCATCGTCGCCCGGATCTTCCCTGGCGATAGCCTCGGCGGCCAGGCGAATCATGTTGAAGGTTCCAACCAGATTGATGTTTACGGCGCGGGCAAAGTTCTCCAGCCGGTGCGGAGACTCGCGGCCCAGAATCCTTTCTGATGGCGCGATGCCCGCGCAGTTCACCAGGCCGTGCAGATGGCCGAAGGCAGAGAGCGCGAGGGCAGCGGCAGCCTTGCCATCCGCCTCGCTGGTCACGTCGGCAAATGCGAATTGTGCCGCTTGACCGAGTTCCTTTGCAATGGCTTCGCCGGCATCGCGATTCACGTCGGCGAGAAGCACCTGTCCGCCCTCGCTCGCGACCAGGCGCGCCACCGCGGCGCCAAGTCCTGAGGCAGCGCCGGTGACCAGAAACACGTGATCCTTGATCTGCATGGAGGGGAGTCAAAACTCATCTGTCATAATACTCCAGGGTTTGAAGGGCAGCCGGGAGGCGCAGAACGTGATTCCTGTTCGGTGGGGCGGGCCTCTGACGCAATTGAGCGAAGACGAAACCATGTTTCGCGCGGCGGTGCGGCGGTTTGCCGAGGAGCGGATTGCTCCGCTGGTGCGCCGCATGGACGAAGATCAAAAGATGGATGCTGCTTTGCTGCGCAGCTTGTTCGATCAGGGCCTGATGGGCATTGCGGTCCCGGAGCGTTACGGTGGAAGCGGGGGCACGTTTTTCGACGCGGTGCTGGCCGTGGAGACCATCTCGGCAGTGGACCCTTCAGTGGGCGTGCTGCTGGACGTGCAGAATACGCTGGTCATCGCGGCGCTCAATCGCTGGGCGACGGAAGAGCAGCAGGAAAGATACCTGCCACGGCTGGCCGCGGACACAGTGGGTGCGTATGCATTGAGCGAGGCAGCGTCGGGCTCCGATGCCTTCGCGCTCCAAACCCGCGCCGAGCGCCGGGGCAGCGACTACATCCTGAATGGCCGCAAGCTGTGGATCACGAATGCCAAGGAAGCCGGGCTGTTCATCGTCTTCGCTACCATCGATGCGAGCGCGGGTTACAAGGGCATCACCGCATTCCTGGTGGTGAGGGGCGCGCCGGGATTTACGATCGGCAGGAAGGAAGACAAGCTGGGCATTCGCGCATCGAGCACCTGCGAGTTGATCTTCGACGAGTGCAAAGTGGACTCGGCGCAAATGCTCGGCGAAGCGGGCAAGGGATACAAAATTGCGATTGAAACGCTGAACGAGGGGCGCATCGGCATCGGCGCGCAAATGCTGGGCCTGGCCGAAGGCGCATGGGGGCATGCAGCAAAGTATGCCAAGGAGCGCACGCAGTTCGGCAGGCCGATCGCCGATTTTCAGGCCATGCAATTTCAGCTTGCGGAGATGGCGACGGACGTTGAAGCGGCCAAGTTGCTGGTCTACAACGCCGCCCGTCTGAAGGACGCAAAACTCGATTTCCGGAAAGAAGCGGCTATGTGCAAATATTTCGCTTCGCACACCGCCGAACGCGTGGCCAGCCTCGCGGTCGAAGTCTTCGGAGGGTCCGGCTTTGTCCACGATTATCCGGTGGAAAAACTCTATCGCGACGCAAAAATCGGAAAAATCTACGAGGGAACCTCGTTCATGCAACTGGCGACCATCGCGAAATTGACGCTGTAAAGACCCTTCGCAGTAACCGACACTTGATCCCTGATCCCTGATCTCTGGCCACTGTCTTATGATTCAATAGAGAGAATGGCAACTCCGCGGAGAGCGACGGCACGCGGGCGGGTGATTGCGGCCCGGAGGAAGGTGCGCGAGTACGCGATGGTGGCGCGGGCGCTCGCTTCTACCGATCACCCTGTGCTGGCGCAGATTATCCCCATGCGTTTCTGTAACTTGAGCTGCGCCTATTGCAACGAGTACGACAAGGTCTCCGAGCCGGTGCCGCTCGAAGAGATGTACCGCCGCATCGATCATCTCGGCCGTTTGGGGACGGCCATGATCGGTATCTCCGGTGGCGAGCCGTTGACGCATCCGGAGCTCGACGACATCGTCCGGCGGATCCGGCGGACGGGCGCGATTGCCGGGATGATCACGAACGGCTATCTGTTGAATGGCGAGAGAATCGAGCGGTTGAATCGGGCCGGCCTCGATCACATGCAGATTTCGATCGACAACGTGGAGCCAGACGAGGTCTCGAAGAAAAGCCTCAAGGTCCTGGACAAGAAGCTGCAGATGCTCGCCCGGCTCGCCGAGTTTCACGTGAATATCAACTCCGTGGTCGGCGGGGGCTTTAAGAACCCAAACGATGCGCTGGTGATCGGCAAAAGGGCCCTCGAGCTGGGTTTCGAGTCGACCATAGGGATCATCCACGACGGCGAAGGGCAACTGAAGCCGCTCACCGAGGAAGAAGCGCGGGTCTACTTTGCGATGACCCAACGCAAGAAGACCAATTACGCGCAGTTCGACAAGTTTCAGGAAGCGATTGTGCGGGGCTTGCCGAACGAATGGCGTTGCCGCGCCGGTTCGCGCTATCTCTACATCTGCGAGGACGGCTTGGTGCACTACTGCTCTCAGCAGCGCGGGTACCCGGGCGTCCCCATCGCCGAGTACACGCGCGAGGATGTGAAGCGGGAGTTCCGCACTGCCAAGAGCTGCGCACCGAACTGCACCATCGGCTGTGTGCACCGGATCAGCCACATCGACCACTGGCGCGCCCCGCAGACCACAACCATTTCGCCCGGCGGTGGCGGGGAACTGGTGCAGATTCACACCGGGGATTGATTCTCGGCCTCTTTAGCCTTACCAAAAGGAGCAAAGCTCTTCCGCGCGAGCAGGCTGCTAATGGCGGGTATCGTCCAGTGCCTGGTCGATAAGCTGAAACAGACGGCTGCGGTCCACCACCTCCACGAACGGCGCAGCTCGCGAGCCCGAGGTCACAATCCAGATGGTCGGCGTGTGCTCAATCCCGATGCGCTGGCCGAGCGCGTAGTCGGCTTTCACCTCGGCCGTCAACTTGCCCTGCGGATCGATGGCGAAGGGCAAGGCGAGGCCGTGGCTTTGCGCAAAATTCTGCGTGAACTGCGCGAGCTGGGCGGGTGTCTCAATCGAGCGCTGATTGGCGAAGATATAGTCGCGGTAGTCGTCGCCGATTTTCTTGCTCTTGGTGTCGAACCAGCGGGCGTTAACCGCCGCCTGAAAGCTCCAGTTGTGAAAGGGCAGCGGGAAGTCGTGGCGGATCCAGGGAATGCCGTACTTTTCCGCGGCTTCCTTGAGCAGCGGGTTGGCGTTGGCGCAGTCGGGGCACTCCATGTCTTCGAATTCGACAATGGCCACGCGCGCGCCCGGCGGCGGCTTGAGCGCCGTGGCATCGTGGACCTGCGTGGTGGGCGGCGCGCCGAACTGGGCGTGAGCGACCGAGGCTGCGATCAGCAGTGCGGCGCTGGAAAACGCAAGGAAAAGGCCGGCAGGATTGCGGCGACTCCGGCGAAACGGGGCGAAGCTGCAAGGCATAGCGGTTGGACGGCTCCCTGAAACCATTGTAACGGGCAGAAGACGGTGAGTCGCCGCGTTTGAGCTGCGCCCTACCGGTCCTGCCGCGGCGGCCGACGTCGGGCGGCCATCCATTGGCGCCATTTGTAATCCGCGTAGAACGAGCCGGCAACGAACACGGCGGCGGCGAAAGCGAGGAGAAGCTTCATGCAATTTGGTCCAACGCAGTCAATTGCCCTGTAGTTGCCTTCGATGCGAATGCGCGAGCTGGTACAAAATCACGCAGGCAACATCTCCGCTGAGCGCGAAATAGTCGTCAAACGGTCCTGGGATATTTACCGGCAGCATCTCGTAAATATAGACGAGGATGGGAAAGATCAGCCAATTCCTCCCTTCGCCATTCTCGTGATACACCTTCCACAGGCACAGGGACAGCAGCAATCCGGCGCCGATGGCCGCAGGCGCGGTAAACAGATCGGTTCCAACGCCAAAGGGCATCAGGATCAGCGACCAGACAACGGAAAAAATTACCGGCAGAAACACGTCGAAGAGCGTGAACTTCCTGGTAAACAAGGCCACCAGGGTCGCCGAAACAAGGCAGACGGCAAACGTGCCGAAGCAGGCAATCAATCCGGCCCTCCAGTTTTGCCCGGCCCAGAAGGCGATGCCCAAAGCGATCGAGAGGGGCGCCGAAACCACGACGATCAGCAAACTCTTCCACATCGAATTCACTCCTACCGCGTCCTTGAAGACTGTATGTTCTCCGGGCCGGAGTCTGGCGCCGATGCTCTGAAGGCTTCGGAATGGACAGGCCCCGGTGCAATTTGCAAACGAGCGACCATGCAATCCAAAAGAATGATAAAGAACGATCAAATCAAAATGCCGGCCTGGAATGCGAAGAGAAACAAATCAAGCCGATCTCGGGCAACCCAGGACCGGCGAATGAAGCAGCCTGCATCGAACGGGAGTTGGAGCTAGTTTGGCTTCCCCTGCGCGCGCCATTGCGACAGGAATGCTTGAAGAGCCAGATCCGGATCGACCTCCGCGGAATGGGAAAGCGTCAAGGAAAAAACTTGCAGGTAGGAAGCAACACTTTCCGCGAGATCGGGATCGCGGCGGACTTTGGCCAGTATATCGTCCACTTCATTCTGCCCGACAATCTGCTTAACCAACTCCGCGAACGTCAAGTAGATGCCCAACTCCAAATAGAGATTTTTCAATAAACCGAGCAAATAAGCGTTTTGCTCTGCCTCGTTCATGCGGCTTCTCCCGGAATTGCGCAATTATAAACCCGCAGCGCAGACGTCCGGAGATCCGCAGGCCCGTCCATTCGGCCACGGATTTCACACGGCTGCCGCAAGGCCTTTACGCCCTTCGTTCGCTCTTCCTTGGCGACCGGATCTACCGCCCGATGACGATCACCGTGTAGCTTCCAGGCACGGTGGCCGGCCGCGGCCGCGGGTTTTGCGGCGTGGCTTCAGGGCGCGGGCCAAACTCAGCCGTAACCACATACACGCGGTCGGTTACGGGATCGTAAGCCATGGTGCGGGCGCCGCGTTGCGTGGGCAGGCTCTCAATGGTCGGATAACCCGGTGCGCCCGCATCCACCACGGACAGAATACCGTCGCCGCTTGAGGCGAATGTCAGTTGGTACTTGGCGCTCCAGCGCGCGGCGTCAGGCCCTTCGCCGATGGAAGGGTTGGCCAGCAGCTTGCCATCGAGCGAGTCGATCACCGACATCTTGTTGCCGTCGCAGACCGGGAAGAGGCGGTGGCCGGCCACATCGAAGGCCAGACCCGAAGGCGAGTCGCAGCCCGCCGGCCAGGTTGCCGTGATGGTCTTGCTGCGGGCGTCAAAGCGAACCATCTCGCTTTTGTCTTCGATATTGTCGAACACCGCGCCCTGGCCATCGACGGCGGGAAACTCCGGCTTACCCGGCAGGGCGATGGTGGCCGCAACTTGCCGCGTGCCTGCATCGATGACGGTCACGTTGTGGCTGCGCCCGTTGAACGCCCACACGGTTTGCGTAGCCGGCTCAAAGACTATGCCGTCGGGATTGGTCCCCGCCGGGATCGACGCGACTGTCGCCAGCGTAGCACGATCGAAAACGATCACCGCATTGCCGCCGCCGTCGGAAATGTAACCGAACTTGCCGGCGCTATCGAGCGCAATGCCGTGGGTGCCGTAGAGGCCGGTGATGGAGCCTATGAGCTTGCCGCTCGTGGTGTCCACAACGTCCACACGCGGGCCATGCGCCAGATAGAGCCGGTGCGCCGGTCCGTCGGCCGTCATGTAATCCCATCCGCCCTCGCCGCCAATCTTCCAGCGGTCGACGATATGGTAAGGCTGCTGCGCGGCCAGCGCGGCCGCGGCTAGCGCCAGCGCAGCCAGCGGAACCGCAGCGATTGAGGTTCGCACCGAAAGGCGAATACAGCGAGGAATCTTCATTGAACGCGCTCCATGAACTGTGGGTGAGGAAGCAAATTTAACCGCGTGACAAGTTTGACACGCGCAGATTAAATCAAGCTGAAGAGAAGGGGGAATCGCCCGGAGCTTGATCCAAAAGCGGCAGGCGGACGGTTGCGGTGGTGCCTTTGCCCGGTTCGCTGGTGAGCAGGATCGACCCGCCCGCCCGCCCGGCAATGGCCTTTGCAATGGCCAGTCCCAGTCCGGCTCCGCCGGTGGAGCGGGTGCGCGAAAGGTCGCCGCGATAAAAACGGTCGAATACGTGAGGCAGCGCAGCCGGATCGATGCCTTCGCCGCGGTCCTCGACCGCAAATTCGACCGCTGCGACACCCTGCCCCGAGTTTGCTGCGAGGCGCAACTGAACGCTCGATTCGGGCGGGCTGTGTTGAAGTGCATTGAGAAGCAGGTTGGAGACCAGCAACGAGCAGTCCTCGCCGGCCAGCGGCACTGCGAGCGTGCCGGCGGATGGGCAGGCGATATTGACTTCAACGCGGCGCAGCGCGGCGATTGTCTCCAGCTCGGCAATGGACTGGCGCAGGCATTCCGCGATGTCGCAGCGCGAAGCCAGCCCCGCCGCAGCGCCGGTCGCGGAGCCGTTTTCCACTCGCGCCAGAGTGAGCATCTTGCCCACCAGCTCTTCCAGTCGCTCCAGATCGGAGACGCAGTGCTCCAGTCCGGCCTCATACTCGGCCGCCGTCCGCCGGCGAAGGCTGAGCAGTTGCAGCGAGGACTTGGCGACGGCAACGGCGGTTTTCAGCTCGTGAGCTGCGTCGGAAACAAACATTCTTTGTTGCCGAAAGGCGCGCTCCAGCCGTTCCAGCACGCTTTCGAGAGCCTGGGTCAGTGGAGCGAGCTCGGGAGTGGCGCGTGCACTTTCCGGCGGCGAGAACTGCCACGCATCCACCGAGACGCGCGCGGCCAGCGCGGCCAACTGGCGCAGCGGCATCAGCCCGCGCTGCAGCAGCCACGCAATGAGCGGACCGGTAATGGCCAGCAGCAGGACGCTGCCTGCCGCATAAAACTCAACCGCGCTGCGTATGGCGCCCCAGACCGGCCCGGTGGGCGCGCCATAGAGTACCGCGACCTGGCGCAACTTGCCGCCGCCTCTGTCACCGGGATCCACGATACGCGTGCCGTGACGCAAAATCAGCCGATAATGGCGGCCGCGCATCTTGAGGTGGTTGAAGCTGTTGTCGGTTCCTGACAGTAGCTGGGCGGGAGTGGAATCGGCCGGGCCGCCGCTTTGTGCGTCGGGCCAGTTGGGTGAGCGGCCCAGCAGCCGGCCGCGCTGGTCGTAGACCTCGTAGATGTCCTGGGCGGGCAGGTGCAGATCGGCCTGGTCGAGCATCACGTTGTCGTCCGCGTCTTCCGCGTCCTGCACGGCGCCGAGCACGGAGTCGGCGCGGCCGCGCAACATCGTGTCAAAAGCGTTGAAGTGGATGTGGCGCTCATAAGCCAGCGAAAGCGCGGCCACCAGCAACGACGAGGCCAACTCGACCGCAAGCACGGCCGCGATAAGCCGGAAGGCGATGCTTCTCGTCGTTTTTGTCATGCGCCGTGCTCGGGAGAGAGACGATAACCGCGGCCGCGCATGGTTTCAATCACCGGCTCGGCGCCGGGCAGCGCGGCTTCGAGCTTCTTGCGCAGGTTGGAGACGTGGGCTTCGATCACGTTCGAGTGGTGCTCCCAGTTGTAGTCGTAGAGGTGCTCGAGCAACTCGCGTTTTGAAAAGATGCGGCGCGGATGGTGGATCAGGTACTCGAGGATACGATACTCGGTGGGCGAGAGATCGACAGCGACGCCATTGCGCCGCACGGATTGTTCGAGCGTGTTCACCTCGAGGCCCAGCGCGCTGAGGGTCGGGTGTGCAGCTCCCTTGCCGCGCCGGATGAGCGCCTTGGCGCGGGCGATAAGCTCGCCCAGGTCAAAAGGCTTGGCCAGATAGTCGTCCGCGCCCGCATTCAGCAGTTCGACGATTGCCTCCTTGCCTTCCTTGGCCGTGAGAATGAGAACGGGCGTGGGGTCCTGGCGCGCACGCAACCGGCGCAGAACCGAGAGGCCGTCGAGTTTCGGCAGCATCAGGTCCAGCACGATCAGGTCATAGCAGCGGTAGCCGGTCATCTCGTCGCCAGTGAGGCCGTCGGCGGCGCAATCCACCGCGAAGCCCGGCCCGTCGCGCAAGGCCGCGGCCAGGTTATCAGCCAGGCGAGCCTCGTCTTCCACCAGAAGCACGCGCATGAGTGAAGTATCTCCGATATAAGTATGGTCCCGGCAAGATTAAATGAGGCTGAAGGCGGAGTTGCACCCGCCCTCCATGCATTACCCTCGAACTGCGACCCATTCGCGCAATCGGGGGCTTGAGCTTGCGCATTGTTCTCTCGAATATCGGCACCTACGGCGACATCAATCCGCTGATCGCCATCGCACTCGAACTCAAGCGGCGCGGTCATGCGCCGGTGATGGCGCTGCCTGCCGTCTACCAGCCGAAAATTGCGCCGCTGGGAATCGAGTTTCATCCCCTGCGGCCCGACATCGATCCCACCAACACGCTGCTCGTCGAAATGATCTACGACGTGAACAAAGGCACGGAGACGGGGCTACGCAAGTTTCTGTTTCCGGTTCTCCGCGAGACCTACGCCGACCTGCTGGACGCGGCCACCAGGCCTGAGCGCGCGGACCTCCTGCTGCTGGGCGAGCTGAACTACGCCGGCCCGCTGGTCGCCGAGGTGACAGGGATTCCGTGGGCGAGTTATGTACTGGCGCCGTTCTCGTTTTTCTCGGCTTTCGATCCGCCGGTGCTTCCGCCCTATCCTAAGCTGGCGCGGGCCGACAAAGTTGTGCCGGGGATGGGCCGCGGCATCAAGCGCCTGGCGCGCTTTGTCACGCGCAAGTGGCCGGAGCCCATTTACGAGCTGCGGCGCGAACTCGGATTGCCGATCGGCCCGAATCCCATCTTCGACGCCAAGCACTCGCCCAACCTGGTGCTGGCTCTTTTTTCGCGCGTGCTGGGCGTCGAGCAAAAAGACTGGCCGTCCCATGTTTGTATCACCGGCTTCTGTTTTTACGATGCCGATGCCGGCAATTCGGCACTACCGCCGGATCTCGAAGCATTCCTGGCCGCGGGCGAGCCTCCGGTGGTGTTTACGCTGGGATCGGCCGCAGTGCTGGCGGCGGGCAATTTCTACGAGCAATCCGCGCGGGCCGCTCTGCGCCTGGGGCTGCGCGCGGTGCTGCTCATCGGCACCGATTCCCGCAACCGCCCGCAGCAGCAGCTGCCTGACTCAATCTGCGTGGCCGAGTATGCGCCCTACTCGGCCCTGTTTCCGCGCACTGCGCTGGTGGTGCACCAGGGAGGCGTGGGAACCACAGCGCAATGTCTGCGCGCTGGCCGTCCCATGCTCATCATGCCCTACTCGCACGATCAGCCGGACAACGCGCGGCGCATGAAGCGGCTGGGTGTTGCGCGAGTCATCCAGCGAGCGAGCTACACGCCACGGCGCGTGGCGCGCAGGCTCAAGTCGATGCTGGCCGCACCAGAATATGAGCAAAAAGCGCAACGCGTAGCACGCACAATGGCCCAGGAAAGCGGGGTAAAGGCTGCTTGCGACGCGCTCACCGAGTTATACGAGCGGACGCGCGCAGCGCGATGAGGCAGGTTCCAGTCCAAGATTGATTTGAGTTGTTTTCGCCAGGCGCGGCACGGAATGGGTTGCCTGGCAACTTCGATTCTCCTGTTCGGGTTGCCTCAGACCAAACAATTCGCTTTCATGGAGTGAACTTAGAGGTGGCCTGGTAAATGAAACTAACCGCTAAAGCTCAAGTCTAACTTAGCAACAGGATCGCCTCCGGCAGGGAGGCGCAAGTAAAACCGAATCGAGGAGCTTGTTCGCATGAAACGTGGTAGTTCTATGCCTTTTGTATTTGCAGTCGCCTGTTTTGCTTTACTCATTCCCCGGCACGCCGGGGCTGAGAGCATGAATGCGCAGGCTACCGATCACTCCGCCGTGGGCTCGTCCGCAAATCCGGCCGCGGCACAACAGGAAGCCGCGCAAATGGTGTCCGCCAGCGCCCATCTGGTAAAGACTCTCGACGCCAGAAAAGCGCAGGCAGGCACTCAATTTGAAGCCATCATGGACGGTACGGTTCATCTGAAAAATGGAACCGAACTTCCGCATGGCACGTTGCTCATCGGCACTGTGGCCACCGATCAAATGCGCCATGGCGGCGCCTCGCGCCTGGCGCTGCGCTTTACTCAGGCAAAGCTGAGAGACGGCAAAACAGTTCCTATCCACGCAATGATTGCTGGCATCGCCGCTCCGGCCGATGAACTGGGCTATACGCAGAGCGATGACGGTCCGCCCTCGTGGAGCCGCCAGACACTGCGCGTGGATGAAATCGGCGTTGAAAGCGATGTGGACCTGCACAGCGGAATCGCCGGCGCCAATTCCGGCGTGCTCGTATCCACCAAGAAAGACGATGTGAAGCTTGCGGCCGGAAGCCGGCTGTCGCTCGCCATCGCCGAAAAGAACAACGGGAACCGGAACGCCACAAGCGGCGGCGCCTGATCCGCCTTGAACCGCCGGATCGATCTCCGGGTAATCGCCGCGCCCGGAGATTGATCGGCTCACAACCTGAGCTGCCGATACGGCGGGCAGCGTTCAGCAATTCGCTCCAGCTTTAGCCAGGCACTCTTTCAGCCCTTTCATGCTCACGCGGCTTGAGGCCTCGGGCGTTCCTGCGCCGCGCCAGTGCGTTTCAAGGCTCACGGCATAATGGTAGCCATCGCGCTCAAAGGCGCGGAACTGGCCCACCCAGTCGATGATGCCGCCACCCACCGGCGCCCACTCGAACTTGCCGTCCGGCTTGCGGATTGTATCCTTGCAATGGCAGTGCCCGATGCGATCTTTGGGCAGCAGCCTGTAGTCGTCCGGATAGGGCGTGTCGCCGGGAAAGGTTGCCGAGTTGCCAGGGTCCCAGTTGAGCATGAAGTTCGGTTCCCGAATCTCGCTCAGCACCACCGCCGCCTCTTTGCCGCTGCCGGTGTTGCACGCCATCTCGTTTTCGAGCAGCAGAATCAGGTTTTGTTTGGCGCAGATGCGCGCCGCCTGGCGCAGTTTGTCGTTGATGGCCGCGCGATATGGCCTCGGGTCGTCGAGCCGCCAGAAGTCGAAACAGCGGATGCGGTCGGTTTGGAAGGCTTTGGCGAGTTCGATGCATCGGTCAAGCACCTTGTCCTGCTGCTTGAAATCGAAGTCGGCGTGAAACTGATCGCGCTGCGGCCCCGATCTCGACGGCGGCGCGCCGGGCCAGTTCACCTTGAACAGCGGGCTGGCGATGTCGGTCACCCGCAGCCCGTACTTCTCGAGGATCTTGCGCGCGCGATCCACTTCGTCCGAGTCGAGTTCGGTAACGTTCTTGCCCCACATGCCGCGAATCTCAATCCAGCGCAATCCAAAATCGTTGGCCGCCACCGAGCAGGCGTGGTCGAAGTCCTGCGAGACTTCGTCGTTGATGACGGAAAGCCGGAATGGGCAGCTCATGCATGCACCCCCAGGTTCTCCTGCAAATAGCGAAGGCTCCGGGCGTTGGCTTCCTTGGGCGAAAATTCCTGTCCTTGCGGCACGCGGTCCAGCTCGACGATTCCCCAGCCTCGGAACTGAATCGCGTCGAGCGCGGCGAAGACAGCCGGAAAGTCAACGCGGCCCCCACCCAGCTCTTCCCACTCGTAACCGCTCGCGGTGGGCGCATTCTTCACATCCTTGAAATGCATGAAAAGAATGCGGCGGCCGTATTTGCGAATCGCCGCCGCGGGATCGCCCCCGCCCTCAAGATAATGCGCAACGTCGAGTTCGAGGTAGAGGTAGTTCGGATCGGAGGCCTCGAGGATCGCGTCGATCGCCTCCGGCGGCTGGCCGATCGAATTCATGTGGTTATGGAAGCCGAGCCGAATGCCGAAGTCGGAGATGCGCTTGCCGATTTCGGTGAAGAGCTGGCCTTGCTGTTTGTAATCGGCGGCGGTAAAGGTCTGCGCGGGCTTCGCCGGCGCGCCGATGAGCTGCAGAAAGTGCCCGCCCGCCTCGTGCAGATAATGCGCGTGGCTCACGTGCGTTTCGAGCTGCGATTGGCGCGCCGCCGGGTCGAGCGAAGTGGAGCCGCTCGATAGCGCTACGAAAGTAAGCTTCTGTCCCGCCAGCAGGTCGCGGAGCGCGTGAGGATCGGGATACTGGTCAAGCGTGGGCGAGCGCAGCTGAATGCCCGCGAAACCATCGGCCGCAATGTCGGCGATGGCCTGGGCGGCATTGTCGCTCCACGTGATGGCCGAGCAGCCAAGTCGGATTTCGGTCTCCCCGCGGTGGAGTGGCACGTCGAACGCAGAGAGATCGATTGGAGGGTAGAGTGGATCGGCTGCCGGGGCGGCAAAAGCCGCACGCGGCGCAACTGCCAGCGCACCGGCGCTCGCAAGGCCGGCGAGAAAGGCCCGGCGCGAAGTGGACATAAACTCTTTCCTCCAATTCTCGATCCGACCTGAAACGGGTCAATTGCGCGTTCTTACCCCCTCCATCCGCCACTATCAATTGCGACGCACGAATAGCATCGCAAAGGAGTCGATCGCCCTCGGGCCGGATCGATAGAAAGCGGCAAAGAACGACGCTCTGCTTGCGCCAGCGATTATATCCCCTGGAGAGTTTGGAGTTAAGGGGCGAGGGCGGGATTCCGAGTTGGCCAGAAGAGGATGGGAATCCACTCATTAGTTTTTTCTCAATTACCTTTGACCCGAACAAAATTCCCGCCCGACTCAAGAAATGGCGCAATTCATCCGATAGAGTGCAGACGGGCAGTAGCAGCAATGCCCGTCCGTGGACTTGAGCGAGCTAGAGCGAAACCGCCGGGAGGAAACCGCATGAAGGGGAAAATACTGGTTGTCGAAGACGAGCCCATCGTGGCTCTGGATCTGCAACAGGAAGTGGAGCAGCTCGGATTGAGCGTCGTGGGGCAGGCGGAGAGCGCGGACGAAGCTCTGATCGCGGCCGAAGAGAGCCGACCCGATCTGGCGCTGATGGATGTGCGCATTGTGGGCAGCATGGACGGGATCCAGACGGCGCGGCTGCTGCGCGAGGCCTACGGAATCCCGGTGATTTTCCTTACCTCGTACAGCGACGAGTCGACCATCAAGCGTGCGGCGCGGGAGCTGCCTTATGGCTACCTGACCAAGCCGTTTCACCGCCGGGAGCTGAAGGCGGCGCTCGAAGTGGGGCTGCACAGAGGAAGGACGGAAGCGCAACAGAAGCTGGAACAAGAGGCCATCACGGCCACGGTGGGCGGAATGCGGGAGGGCGTGTTGCTGCTCTCAGCCGCGCGCGAGGTGCGGTTTATGAATGCCGCGGCCGAGGATCTGACTGGATGGGCTGTGGAGGACGCGAAGGGCAAGCCCGTGGAGGAAGTGCTGAGCCTGGACGAGCACTGCCAATGCCTGCCGAAGGCCGGGGACGCCGACGCGGCTGTGGAGGAGTTTGGCCTGGCGCTGGATCGCAATGGCGGCGGCCGCATCCTGGTCGATATCTCGGTTTCACCGCTGACCAGCCACTCCGGCGAGCGCATGGGGTGGGTGATGACGCTGCGCGATGCAGCCGAACGGCTGCGCACCCAGGCCGTGGAAGAGGCGCTCGAAGAAGGCCATTCGTTTCACACCGCGCCCATCGCCATGATGCAACTGGACGCCAGCGGCTGCATCGTGCGCGTGAATCGCACCTTACTCGACGAAACCGGGGTGCCGGCCGAAAGTCTGGTCGGGCGAACGCTGACTGGACTCAGCATGGATCCCGATCCGCGCATTGCGCGCGACCTGATGCAGAAACTGCTGCACGGCGGCGCACAAGCCACCATAGAGCGCCAGCGGGTGATGAACTGAGAAGGCGCAAAGGATCTTTCCGGCTGCGGTTGCCTGCGTTCAGAATCGCGCCGCGGCCGGCCCAATTCGACACCGTTTAGTCAATCTTCCCTTTCGGGAATCGCCTTCCGGGCGTTGCCTCTTGCAGGCTCCATCGCTCTTCCATCCCGAGAGTATCGTCGTGTCAGCCTCCAGCAATTGCTGCCGGGCCGGTCCAGTGCTGGATTGAGCGCCTCGACGGCTCTTGCGGATGCAGGAGCCGGTGGAGTCCCGCAGATGCCTCAGGCAGTAAAGCAGCCAACCGAGATTTCTTTAGAGGGTGGATGGCTCCCCGAAGAACTGCTCTCTGTCGACGGAGCTCTGGGCCCGCTTTTTGCGCTGTTTGAGGGCCATCCGGATATGGTCGTCGTCACCGACGACCGGGGCCGCATCGTGGGCGGGAACTCGCGCTTGCTGGACGGGTTCGGGTACTCACGGAAGGAACTCGATGGGCAATCCATCGGCATCCTCCTGCCGGAAGAGGTGCGCGCTCTCCACCAGGAACATCTCGTCGGGTATCAACGGGCTCCTGTGCCGCGAACCATGGGGTCGGGCATCGACTTGAAAGGGCGCGACGCTCGCGGCTTGCAGTTTTCCGTGGATGTGACGCTGTGGCCGTTTACCTCCGGCGACCGGAATTATGTGATGGCGGTTTGCCGGCGGCTGAATGCCATGCTGGTGCGGAGCCACATGCACGTGCGCGCGCTGGTCGAGAGCGTGCACGACTATGCCATCAATCTGCTCGATGCGCGGGGGAGAATTCTCACCTGGAACGAGGGCTCGCGGCGCATTCACGGATTGACGGCCACCGAGGCCTTGGGCGAGAACGTCTCTGTCCTGTATCCGCAGGAAGAAATCGAGCGCGGAGAGCCGGCGCGGATGCTGGACGAGGCAGCACGCACCGGGCGCCATCGCACCATGGGTTGGAGGCTGGGACCGGACGGCAAGAGAATCTGGGCCGAGATCAATCTGACCGCGATTCGCGACAACTCAGGGCAGCTCACCGGTTTTACCCGCGTGGTGCACGACCTCACCGAACACAAGCTCGCAGAGGAGCACCTGCGCAAGCTTAACCTCGAGCTGGAACAATACCGCGTCATTCTCGAGAACATCGACGCGCACGCAATTTACACGCTCAGCGCCGACGGGCGCGTAAGCGGGTGGGGCGCCGGCGCGCAGGAGATGCTGGGCTATGTGGCGGGAGAGGTGCTGGGACAACCCTACTCGATGTTTGCCACAGCGGAAGACCGAAAGGCAGAGATGCCCGAACGGGAACTTGCCCAGGCCGCTGCGTCCGGGCGCTGCTGCACAGACGGTTGGCGGCTCCGGCGGGACGGCGCTCTGGTGTGGTCAAGCGGCGTCATTTCCGCGGTGAAGGACGATGCCGGCGCACTGGTGGGATTTGTCCGCGTGGCGCGCGACCGGACCGAGGAGAAGCTCCTCGCCGACGCGCGGGAACAAGTGGCCGCCGAACTCGAGGGCCGCGTGATCGAACGCACCCGGCAATTGGAAGCGACGGTGGAAGAGTTGCGCCGCAAGAATGAAGAAACGCAGGCGCAGGCGGAGGTCGTGTCACGCAGTCTGCGCGAAAAGGAAGTCTTGCTCCGCGAGATTCACCACCGCGTCAAGAACAATCTGCAGGTGGTGCAGAGCCTGCTCAAGATGCGGGCGCGGCTGCTGCCGGAAGGAGACACGCGCGAGGCGTTCGAAACCACGGTGGAGCGCGTGAGCGCCATGGCGCTGCTGCACGAGCGGCTCTACCAGACACAGCACCTTGAGAGCCTGCCTCTCTCCAGGTATGTCCGCGACTTGTTCCGCGATGTAGTAGCCTCCAATACGGTGGACCCTGCGCAAATTCAACTCCTGCTTGAAGCGGACGAAATTCCGCTCCAGCTCGACTTCGGAATTCCTTTCGGGCTGTTGATGAACGAGTTACTTTGCAACAGCATGAAGCACGCCTTTCCTGACGGAAGAAGGGGAGCCATCTCCGTTTCCGTTCACCGTGTGGAGGGCGCGGTACGAATGATCGTCGAGGACGACGGTTGCGGCCTGCCCCAGGGCTTCGATCCAGCCGCAAGCCAATCGATGGGGTTGAAGCTGGCGGCGAGCCTTGCGCGCCAGTTGGGTGGAACGCTGGAGTTTGCGAACGGCGCCGGCTGCCGGGTGCAAGCCGATCTCCGGCGCATGTGAAGCGATCCGCCTGAAACCGCTGCTCGCCGAAGGCGCAGTTCTGCGCTCAATTCAGTTCCGGGCGTACTTCCTGGTTTCGCCGGTGCGGGAGTTGGTCACGGAGAAACTGCCGTTTGGCGAAGCAACCACCTTCAGGTACGCGCCGTCCGTCGCGCCGCCGGCGGGATTGGCGATCAATGCGGCCGGGCTGTTGTGCGCGGCATCGGAATTCTCCGCCGTATGAAGCTGCCACAAATCCACCAGGCCGGGACTGTCGTGCACCGTCTGCCACGCCTCCGGCATTCCGGCCTTGTGTGCGCCGTTGTTCATGATGGCCACGCGCGGGTGAACGGCGTCTACAATGGCGCGCGAGTTCGACAAGTTCATGCCGTGATGCGTGACCAGGTAGAGATCCACAGTGCCGATGGGATTCTTCGGGCACACCAGCGCAACCTCTTTCGCGCCGGTCAAATCGCCGAGATCGAGAAAGCGGAACCTGCCGAATGTAACCAGAATGCCGGCTGAGCGTGCGTTCTCGCTGGGATCGTCGGGCCATTGCCGTTCCGTCGCGCAATACGGGTTGAGCGCGGGCGTAATGCCCGGTACCTTGTCGATGTGCGCGCCATCGGCAGTCAGCACGATCGCGCCAAGTCCCGGAAGGTCGATGACGTCGCCCGGATGGACGACCCGGTGCGGCCTGCTTCCTACGGCTGCGAGATAAGCCGCGTAGCCGTTGCGCGTGCTTGCCGAGTCTTCGCGGTTGGGCCCGTGATCAAGAAATTCGCCGACCTGGACGCGCTTGACCAGTTCCGGCACGCCGCCCACGTGATCGACGTGATAGTGCGTGATCAGCAGGTGATCGATGCGCGTAATGCCGGCGTCGCGCATCGCCGCCTGGATGCGGTCGGCATCGCGGCCGCCATTGTCCGGCCAACCGGTATCGACCAGAAGCGAAGACCCCGAAGGAGAGACAAGCAGCGTCGACTGGCCGCCTTCCACGTCGATCGAGTAGATGAGCAAATGACCAACTTTTGTCTGGGCCGCGGCGCGTTGCCGCGTGGAGACGAAGAGAATTAAGAATGCGCAGGTGAACAGGACGCAGCCGCGCCGTGCGAAAGGCCGGCGGATCGAAGCATGCGTGCGGGATTCAAAGGTAGTTTGCATGGCTCCAGAAGTGTAATTGAACGGGTGCGGCCGGGGAAATTCGTCCGCACCCGCCGCGGCATCGGGAAAAACGCCGGTTCGCTCCCCGCAGCCATTGCATACAATTCAGAAGGCAGCAATCGAGCGCAAAGTTTTGGCTGCCGGGGGAAGACCATGAAGCGTTTGGCAGGGAAGGTCGCGATCGTGACCGGAGCCGGCACCGGCATCGGGCAGGAGGTCGCAAAACGGCTGGGCGCGGAGGGCGCAAAGGTCGTAGTCGATTACGTGGGCAGTCCGGAAGGAGCGCAGGAAACCAGGCGCGCCATCGAAGAGGCCGGCGGCGAAGCCGAAATTGTGCTTGGAGATGTGACGCGGACTGACGATATTCGCAACATTATGGACGCGGCATGGAACCGCTTCGGCTTGGCGGACATCCTCATCAATAATGCCGGCATGGAGCACCGCTCCGACTTTTGGGATACGACCGAAGAGGAATACGACCGCGTGATGGCGGTCAATTTGCGCGGCGCGTTTTTCCTTGCCCAGGCATTTGTTCGTCGCTTGCGCGACTTAAAGAAGCCGGGGCGCATTGTGAACATCAGCTCCGTGCACGAAGACATGGTGTTCCCCGGCTTCTCCACTTACTGTTGCAGCAAAGGCGGCATGCGCATGTTCATGCGCAATCTGGCCGTGGAACTGGGCCCGCTGGGTATTACCGTGAACAACGTAGCGCCGGGCGCGATTGTTACGCCCCTCAACAGAGCGCTTCTCGAGGACAAGCCGAAACTCGATGCGCTGCTCGGAAACATTCCATTGGGACGGCTGGGAAATCCGCAAGATGTGGCCGGCATGGTCGCCTTTCTGGTTTCTGACGATGCGGCTTACGTCACCGGCTCGACCTTTGTCGTCGATGGCGGATTGATGAGGAACTACAAAGAGCAATGAAGACCATAGCTTTGAAGATCGCGGACCACTCTCTGAACGTATACATCGATGGCGTCTGGATGCCGAATGCCGCGGCTCGCACTTCACGCTTCGCTCACGTATTGCCGGCGGCCGGTTGCTGTTAGAATGAAGATTGCCGAAGTCTGCGGCAATTGCTGCTTTTTGCTCTCCTGAATAAGCCGGCGGCCCGCATGGCTAAAACGCCTCTCCAGTTCGTGCGGAGCGAAACCACAGCTCTCAAGTGGCTTTTTCATTAAGAAAAAGCAGCATGGCTCGATGGTCTTGGCTCTGCAGTCACTGGAGAACGGCCGTAAACCCTGGGAAAAGGAAGATCTCGCCTGTGAGCCAGACGATACGCAATATCGCCATCATCGCCCACGTCGACCATGGAAAGACCACGCTGGTGGATGCCATGCTGCGGCAGTCGGGGACCTTTCGCGCCAATGAGCAAGTTGCCGAGCGGGTGATGGACTCGAATGAGCTGGAGCGCGAGCGCGGCATTACCATTCTGGCCAAGAACACCGCGATCAACTACGGAGGCGGAAAAATCAATATCGTGGACACGCCGGGCCACGCTGACTTTGGCGGCGAAGTGGAACGCGCGCTCGAGATGGTAGATGGCGTAATGCTGCTGGTCGACGCGGCCGAGGGTCCGTTGCCGCAGACGCGCTATGTGCTGGCCAAGGCCCTTGAGGCCAAGCTCCCACCGATCGTTGTGATCAACAAAATTGACCGGCCCGATGCTCGGCCTCAGGAAGTGCTGAACGAAATTTACGATCTTTTCATCGATCTCGACGCAGACGAGCACCAACTTGAGTTCCCCGTTCTTTATGCCGTGGCCAAGGAGGGCACTGCGTCCACCGATCCGGCCACGCTGGGCGCGGATTTGCAGCCGCTCTTCAAAGCGATTGTGAATACCATCCCCGCGGCTACCGGCGACAGCGAAGGTGCGCTGCAGATTCTGGTCACAAATCTCGATTATTCGGATTACTTTGGCCGCATCGCGATCTGCCGCGTCTTTCAGGGAACGCTGCACGCCGGCGACGATGTGAACATTTCCAAGCGCGACGGCGCTCTCTACAAGACGCGCATTACCAAGCTATTCACCTTCTCCGGCCTCAAGCGAACGGAGATAGCGGAAACCACCATGGGCGACATCGTGGCCGTGGCCGGCGTTGAAGGCATCACCATTGGCGAGACGATTACCAGCGTCGAAAATCCCGCACCGCTACCGCTGATCGTCATTGACGAGCCCACCATCGCCATCCAGTTCAGCGTCAACAACTCGCCCTTCGCGGGTCGCGAAGGCCAGTACGTCACCAGCCGCAACCTGCGCGAGCGCCTGGAAAAAGAACTGCTTACCAACGTCTCCATCCGCGTGGAAGAAACCGGCTCGCCCGACAGCTTCAAAGTGCTCGGCCGTGGCGAGCTGCAACTGGCGATTCTCATCGAGATGATGCGCCGCGAAGGCTACGAGTTGATGGCCGGCCGGCCCGAGATTGTGACCCGCGTGGTGGACGGCGTGCGCATGGAGCCTGTCGAGCATCTCACCATCGACATTCCTGAAATCCACGCCGGCGTGGTGATCGAGAAGCTCGGTCCACGCAAGGGCGAAATGACCAAGATGCACAATCACGGCTCAGGCCGCGTGCGCCTGGAGTTTCGTGTTCCCAGCCGCGGGCTCATCGGCCTGCGCAGCGAAATGCTCACTGAAACGCGCGGCACCATCGTGATGAATTCGCTCTTCGACGGCTACATTCCCTATCAGGGCGAGATTCCGCAGCGGCCAACCGGCGCACTGATCGCCGACCGCCAGGGCCTCACCACGACGTATTCACTCAACGGCCTGCAGGAGCGCGGGATTTTGTTTGTGGGAGCGGGCGTTGAGGTCTACGAAGGGATGGTCGTCGGCGAGCACTCGCGCGACAACGATCTCGACGTGAACGTGGTGCGCGAAAAGAAAATGACCAACATGCGCGCATCGAGCGCCGACGAAGCCATCCGGCTTGTGCCCTATAAGGCTTTGAACCTCGAGCAGGCCATCGAGTTCATCGCCGAGGACGAGTTTGTCGAGGTCACCCCTAAATCGCTGCGCTTGCGTAAGAGGGTTCTTCAAGCCAACCGCCGCCCCAAGCGCTGGGAAAAAACAGAAAAAGCATTGCAGTAGTCCAGGTCTCAGATGGAGCAAGAACACCGCTCGCCCATGTGCAACGAACTGAGAACTGAGCGCCTTCTTCTGCGCCGCTGGCGCGAGTCCGACCGTCTGCCTTTCCGGCAGATGAACGCCGACCCACGGGTGATGGAATTTATGCCGGAGTTGCTCACGGCTGAAGCATCTGACGCACTCTTCGATCGCGCTCAGGAACACTTCAGCCGCCACGGCTTTGGTCCTTTTGCAGTCGAATTGATCGAGATGAACGCCTTTCTCGGTTTTATCGGCTTATTCGTTCCAGAATTTGATGCCCATTTTACGCCCGCCGTGGAGATCGGATGGCGCCTCGCAAGCGAGCATTGGGGCAAGGGCCTCGCCGCCGAGGGTGCGCGCGGCGCGCTCCGCTACGGCTTCGAAACGCTAAGATTGGAAGAAGTCGTTTCTTTCACCGCTCCGGCCAATCTTCGCTCGCGCCGCGTGATGGAAAAGCTTGGCATGTCCCACAACCCCGCAGACGACTTCGACCATCCGCGTTTGCCTGAAGGCCATGCGCTTCGGCGTCATGTGCTCTATCGGATCAAGCGTTAAACCCTTCGCTTCGCTTCCAGCACGCGCTCCAGCGCTTCCTCCGGCGTAGTTCCCGTCGCCGACAAATGTCCCATCTTCCGCCCCCTCCGCGGCGTGTGCTTCTCATAAAGATGCAGCCGCACGCCGGGCACGGCGAGAGCCGCCGCAAAATTCGGCACCCCGTTCATCCACAATTCGCCCAGCAGATTTACGATGGCCGCCGGGGTGATCAGTTCTGTCGAGCCGAGGGGAAGATTGCACACCGCGCGGACCGCTTGCTCAAACTGGCTGGTCACGCACCCGCGCTCACTCTGGTGATAGCTGTTGTGCGGTCGCGGCGCCAGCTCGTTCACAAGCAACTCACCGCCGGTGGTGACGAAAATCTCCACGCACAGCAATCCCTCGATTCCAAGTTTGGCAACGATAGCCGCGGCCAGCTCCTCCGCGCGCGATTCAAGTGCTTTCGGCACGCCGGCAGGCAGCACACTCCACGCCAGAATCTGGTTTTCATGCTGATTGCGCGCCGCAGGGTAGGTGCGCACCTCGCCGGATGGATTACGCGCCGCCATCACGCTGATCTCGCAATCGAGGTCGAGTTCCTGTTCGGCCACGCACGGCCGCAGCCCGAGTTCCCGCCAAACTTCTCCAAAGCCAAGGCGGCGCGCAGCGCCAGGGCCGATGCGCGCCTGCCCGCGCCCGTCGTACCCTCCGCGTCCGATCTTCACGAAAACCGTCCCGCCCAGCGCAGGCACCGCCTCCCGCAACTCCGCTTCGGTTCGCACAACGCAAAACGGCCCCACCGGAAATCCATGCTCGGCCAGCCACGTCTTTTGCAGCGTCTTGTCCTGAATGATGCGGATCGGTTCCACGCCAGGCCGCAGTGGAGCGACTTCGGCCACCGCGGAGAGCGCGTCCACGCC
The DNA here is from genome assembly GCA_963770555.1 of uncultured Acidobacteriaceae bacterium. Taxonomy (GTDB): domain Bacteria; phylum Acidobacteriota; class Terriglobia; order Terriglobales; family Acidobacteriaceae; genus Telmatobacter. The sequence goes on along the minus strand of CAVYQC010000003.1, from coordinate 287,690 downwards.
GATCTGTTCGATCTCCAGCGTCACGGCATCCGCGCCGGCAGCCAGCCTTCGCGCCGCATCCACGTCGTCCCAGCGGCCCACGATGGTTTCATCCGCCACAAAGCTTGCCGGGCACGCCTGCTCCGGGTCCATCACGCGCACACGATAGCCCATGGTGCGCGCAGCCATCGCCATCATGCGCCCCAACTGTCCGCCGCCGAGGATGGCCAGTAGACTGCCGGGACCGGCGATCGCGGATTTTTTCTCTTGCCGCGGTTGAGAAATGGAACTCACCCAGGCAGCTCCTGGTCGAGTTTCTGATCGAGTACTTCCTGCGTGCGAGCCGCGCGCCAAGCCTCGAGCCGCTCGTGAAGCGCCGCGTCCGTGCCGGCCAGAATCTCCGCCGCCAGCAGCGCCGCATTGGCTGCTCCGGCCTTGCCAATCGCCAGCGTACCCACCGGAACACCCTTCGGCATCTGCACGATCGAGAGCAGGGAATCCAGGCCATTCAACTGCGTGGAAGGCACTGGTACGCCAAGCACCGGAACCAGCGTCTTCGCCGCCATCATACCCGGCAAGTGCGCCGCGCCGCCGGCTCCGGCAATAATCACGCGCAGTCCCCGCGCCCGCGCGGTCCGCGCGTATTCAAACAGCCAATCAGGAGTGCGATGCGCGCTCACAATCCGCGCCTCATGCGAAATCTCGAGCGTGCGCAGAATCTCTACCGCCGCCGAGAGCACTTCGAAATCGCTCTTGCTGCCCATCACCACGCCCACCAAAGGCTGTTCGCTCATGGGGTGATTATACGGGCGGCGATAAAGCTGGATTCATGGAAATCCGACTGCGCGCACGTGGAAACTTCTTAGCGTTCCGGGTGACAACTCAGCGCCGATGCCAGGCCTCCACCGTCACTTCGATTACGGCCAACACTACGCTCATGGCAGCCAGAAATCCCTTCGCTCGCTGCCAGTTCTGCTCGTGCCGGTCCATACGCCGCTCCAGCTCCGCCAATCGCCCGCCGTTGCCGTCGCCCATCAGCCCGGACATCTGCGTCTTCAGCACGCTCAGATCGCTCAGCACCTGCGCTTCGAATTCGTTCATCATCCGCATCCACCAGACTCCATCCGGCATTTGGTCATCGGTCGGCTCAAAGCTCACAAACTCAGAGGCAGATTGATAAACAGCGCCGTTGAAAACTCCGAATAATTGGGCGGCGTGGAACCGTCGTACATTCGGATATAGAAGCGGTCGCTCGCAGACACGCGCGAGAAAGTCAGGCTTGTTGTCGAACCGCGCATCACCAGCGTGGGATCTGCTCCCGGCATGAATGCAAAATCCCGCAGCCGTATCTCGAATCCTCCACCCGTGGGCGGTGTCGCGCCTATATTGATCGTTACCGTGCTGCCGCTCAGCGCCGTGACCGTCAGACCATTCAAATTCTCAAGAACCGTGGGAGCGACCGGCGCCGGGAGCCATGCATTCGCAGGTACGGTAGTGCTGGTCTTAATGGCCAGATCGTCGGCCCAGTCGTTGGCAAAGGCAATGTCGTACTCTACTAAGTCGGGATAACTCGCACTGTAACTCACCTTCACTGAACGGACTACTACCTGTGCGTCCAGGTTAGTTGATGGCGCATTTAACAACAGCGCGTCGCCGGGCCAAACGTCGGAGGCGAAGCTGGCCCTGGTTCCCTTATATGTCCCGCTCCATAACGCGCTGACACTTGCCGCCGCCTGCTCCATCACCAGCGCCGCATTGCGGCAATCGGCGGAACTGCGCGCCGGCGGATTCGTCACCGATCCGATCCACGCCGCGACCGGCGGCGATCCGGCCTCCGTGAGCGCTTCCTGGCTCGCGGTATTTACCGCGCGGCCCACCGCTCTGCCCGTAGTGCGATAACTCACTGCAATCTGCTCGTTCAAAACTGGCGCATATCCGGTATAGAACGCAAGCTTGCCGGTACGCTCCAAGTGACATTCGGCTGCTTCGGCCGTGGTGCCTACGCGCCGCGTATAAGGGCCGCCGCCCGGCGGCGTACTTACTACCCATCCCGAGCCCAGATTCGTTACATTCAGCGCGCGCATTGCGCCAATGAGGTTGATGCTGCTGACTGCAACGACCGTACAGGTTCCGGGTAAGCTGGCAACGGAGCCGTCATAAAGAGTTACGGGCGTCGCGCCCACTCCACTGACAAACTCCTGTATCTCCACCTGAATTTTGCCGAGACCAAGCACCCAGCCGCCGCCGGCAGTGATTGCTCCGCTATCCCCAAACGAGTAATAGACCGCGCGCGCACGTTCGCATTCAGGGCAGTGTACACGGACGCGAAGCGTATATTGATTCGCTGGATTGATTGCGAACGTTGTCCCGTTCGCGGCGCCCTGGATAATCGGCTGCAGCGTAACTGCGCCGGTTCCCAGTTGTGCCGTTGCCTGAAAACCAGCGGTACAACCGGCCGATGTATCAAGGCCAGTAAACAACCCGGCCAGGATTCCGGTGCTTCCCGGAGATAGGGTTACTCCCACGGCTTCCAGCAATAGCGTTCCGCCCATCTCTACCGGATCGATCCAGGAAAGCAGCGTCTGCCCGTCGATTCCGTTGCCACCATTCATCGCCAGACCGTCCGCGCCCAGAGTAAGATAGCCGGCCCCGCCGGAAACACCCCATAAGCTTTGATTGATCTGTTGCTCATTGAAGAACTCGGCAACGATGGTCGATTTGGATGCGGCCGGAAAATACGGGTCGGCGGCGAGATAGAACTGCGTCGTAACGCCGTCACCCAGAAAATACTCAGTGGCATATGCCACTGGCTCGTCTTCGCCGCAGACAGTCACGTCGTTGGCTAATGCACGTTTCACGCTGGCCGTGAAGCCCAGAGCGGCCAAACTCAGGCTTCCATCCGTTTCATTCAGCGAATGCACCGTGGCTTGCACGGGCGTGAGTGTAATTGCGCCGTTCAGCGCGCGATAGGCGGCCCGGGCCATGCCTGCAATCATACCAGCACCTTTGCTCCAGTTAGCGCCCCGATCGGGTACAAACTTACCGATCGCTGTATTCAGCGTAAGTCCTAGGGTAGATAACGCCGCAGATCCGGTGTGAGTTACAAGCGAGTCAATTAGCGCGCCGGCGGTTTCCCCGGTAGCCCCCGCGCTGGGTGGCATTAGCAATTGATCGAGAAGCAGCTCATCGCTGACGGCCTGGATCGCCGTTCTGTAGCGCGGACCCTCAATTCCCAGCCCGGAGTATTCGGGGAGCGGACTTACCGCGATATATCCCGTGAAGTAGAACGTGCCATCGTCGCCCGTCACTGTCAGCTGTTGGTTACGCGATGGCGGCGTGAGGCTGCCACCGGCCGGCAGGCTCAGCCATAACTGGCAAATTGAGGGTTCATTGAGTTTGCGCTCGATGTTCACAGGACGCTCAGCGTCGAGCGCAGCGGTATAGTCCTGCCCTTGAATCGTAATTTTCATAGTGAGTCTCTCGTCGGGAACGACGGTCGTGAGCCGCGCGTTACACCATCGCGTTCGCGGCGGGCAGGAAGCTCCGGTAACAAACCACCCGCTCGCCATCCAGCGGATCTGTGACTGGCAGCGCCAGAAACTGTCCTTTGAGAAGGACTCTCGATTGCCCGCTTTGATTCTTTCCGTTGAGCGCGATGGCCGACTCTTCCGCTCCATTCATAGTCTGCAGGCGAGGATAGTAAAAGAAGATTCGTTCTCCCTGGCTGCCTTCGAGCACAAACAGCGCCGACCATTCCTGATAGAAGCTTCCTCCCTCGCGATCTACGAATCCAATCAGCGCCTGCAGTTTCGCGCCTGCCGCCGGAGCGCCGCCGAGGAGCGGTTCGGCGAGAGTTAGACCGCTGCTGGTCACCTGCGATACGAATGCGACGTTGAACGTTATGCGGCGAATGTAATCGACGTCGCTCAACGCCTGGCGTACGTACGCTCCCGCCACCGGCGCGCCCACGTAACCCGTCTGCCCGGCGTAGTCCACGTCCAGCGCGACGATCGATCCAATCGAGAACTTCGACGCATCGGTTGTTGACAGAAGAATCGAAGTAGCTGTTGAGCCGCTCTGCGGAATCACCGGGGGAGCCGCAGGCGCTCCATCTGCTGACGCCGCGGCCCCGCTCGCCGGCGCAAGAAGGTTCATATGCTGCGAGCCCGTGGCCAGCGCCATGGTCAGCTTGGTCCAACTTAGAAACTGCAAGCTCACCTGCGCCTGGAGTGTCTGGCGCACCTGCTCAAGAGGAGCCGCGGGAATTCCCGTCAACACCGGCGAGGTTTTGCTCGTCGGCTTGCGCTCAAAACCCTGGATCCATCCCAGGCTGATCCACGGAACCGGCGGGGCATCCAGGCTGAACCTGCCCTGCTCCGACGGATCGAACAGCGCCGGCGTCTGCGCGGCGCGATTGACCGGAGCAAAATAAGCTCTTGCCCGCCGAGCCACCGGCGCGGGAGCACAAAACCAGTTCGCCGCCATTACTCCTTCTGCTCCTGATAGCTGTAAACTGTCACTTTCGCAGAACGGCCCAGCCGGTCCCGCTGCGCTAAAACCGGCGTGAATCCTGGCTCGTCCCAGAACACCGCCGTCAGCATCGCCGCCGGCGGTGTCGCGGTGTAGTTGAGCTTGGGTGTATAGAACGGCTGGATCATCGCCAGCACTTCCTCGTCCATCTCGCTCAAGGCACGGCCGCGGTCCAGTCCGCCGAAGCTTTGCGTACCGCAAGTCTGGTAGAGGATTTCGCACTCTTCGGCGGCCATCGTTGAGCCGAGATCCATATCCGCGCTCAGGCCCAACCAACGCAATACGAACACGTCATTCGGAAGCTGGCTGAATGGGGCTTCCGCTTCCTCCAGTAGAATCCCCGGCCGCATTGCCCCGCGCAGAAGGATCGTTCGCCCTGGGTTGATCGCAACCAACCGCGTGCGCAGCGCCATATAAAACGAGTCTTTCGCATTTTGCATGGAGGAATGCTCCTGGCGGTGCAGTTATCGGCCTTTCACATGGAAGTTATCAGCCAAGGAATAACGTGCAGCTCGCGATTTGCGGTAGAGAACGGCCGTCCGATAACTGATAACCGAGGGCTGATAACCGTCACCAGTTACACCGCCTGCTGGCGCGCTTCACGCAACAATAGCCGGTAGAGATACACCTGCCCGAACGCTTCGTTCGAAGCGATGGACTCAATCAGGTAATCTTGCCCTGCCACCGATACTGCCAGCGTCATGGAAAACAGAGATTGAGCCGAAGACAGGTCCATCGCGCTTACCTGCTTCTCAACGCTAGTGGCCGAAATCAGCAGCTCCCATTTCGACTCTCCGCCTTCCTGCCATGTCGGCCGCAGTTTCCGCATCAATGCCGGGCTGATTGGTACTTCGGCGAACGTAGTAGCCACCAGACCCACTTCAGACATGTTCGTGTCGGTGTTTGTGCCCGTTACGCGAAGTAAAGCCGTGGTTCCTGTCACGCTCCGCAGCAGGGCGTCGGCCAGCATCTGCGGCGCTCCCGTCGGGTTACGCGGCGCCGTATCGCTCATCGCTCACCCCAGCCTGTTCGCCACGTACGGATTCAGCCAGGCCTGCACCGTTTCGTCAATGAGCGAACTCGAGAAATACTGCATTTGCATTGTGTCGATTCTGGTTTTGCTGGCGTTCAGCGCAGGCGTCGACTGGGCGTTGCGTACAATCTGCGCGCACGCTGCCTTCACGTCGTCCCCGATGGTCGCCAGCCCCGCTGTATAGGTTGCCATCACTTCGTTATAGGGCAGTCCAAGCACATTCCAAGGCAAGGTCAGCTCACCGGTACACGGATCGTAGTCCACCGTGTTAGGATCGATCGCCGTCCATTGACCGGGCAGCGAAAACGCCCACGCAATTTCAAACAGCGGTTCATTCAGAATTTCCCCGCGCCTTGGCCGCGTGTATCGGCCTTCCAAACTCACGAGCGGCGACGTGGCCGTCCCCAGAGGCGCCAGCGGCAGATAACTCAGCCGTACCGTCTGCGCTCCGGCAGTTACCCGCATGCGCTCCGTATATTGGATTACATTCAGGTCCGGCCGCCTGCAGTAGCTGTTGATCAAAGCCGTTGCGGCCGTAATCCAGTCAGCCGTTGTTCCTGCCGGTAATCCGTAGTTTGGGTAATCCGTAGGCTGCAGATACGCCATACTTCGACCTTCTCTTTCCATCTCCGGCGGACGGGCGGGAGAAGCCGTTTCTCAACCCCCGCCCGTTCCGCTCCATTGGATTCCGCCGATTCCGGTGCCTGAGCTAACTCGCCGGCGTCGCTGTCTTCTCTCCCTCCGCCCGCAGTGCTAACTCCTCTACTTACCGGTCCACCAGCACCTGGTAATGAGCGTAGCTAGCGCCCTTCACTACCGGGGCGCCGAACTTAACGGCTACATACTGGTAAGTCATCGAGTTCGGCAGTCCAAGCTGGAAGATACGTGGCGCCGGATCGCCGAGCCAGTGATACTCGATCAGATCCTCGGTGACAATGTAGGCCGGCAGCACCGCGCTGCCCGATCCAGGCGTGCCCGTGTAGCTCAGGCTCCAATCCGGGATCAAGGGCAGGTCCCCTGCCTGTGTCGATAACATCTTTACCCGGAACCCCGCGGTGATCTGATCCGTGTTCAGCACCACGTTGTAATCGGTCTTCATCTCCTGGTCGATCAGGTCGAGAAGCACGGGGTTGGCGTAGATCGCTGTCGGCCTCACGCGGAATCCGGTGTTGGCTGCCATCTGCGCGATCGTGGTCTTGATGGTGTCCACAATCTTCATGGAGGTTGTTACCGTAACGGTGTTGCCGCCGGCCGCGATCTGCGCCGTTACGCCCATGTACTGCGTGGTGGTCGGCGCGCTCAGGCTGGTGTCGTTGCCGTTCCACAGCGCCACGTCGTGGGCCACCATCACGCCGCTCACCGTGTCTACCAGATCCTTGGCCTGCAGATAGGCGAACTGCTGCTGCTGGTTGCCCAGCTCGATATCGAAAAGGTTGTAATTGATTTGGGCTACGATCGCCTTCAACGGTACGCTCAGCTCTACGCGCGTGGGGCTGACCACCGGAGGAGCGATGCTGCGCGGATTCACAAACCCGGCCGTGCCCGGATTCGGGATTGCCGACTCCTGAAAGAACCGCGAGGGATGACCTGTTGCCGGAACCTGCTTGATGCGCTGCCCGAAGGGGCTCGAACGGCGGCAAATGTCGAATATCTCCGTCTGATACAGTGGAACCTCAATGGCGCCCGGCCCGATGTAGTCCGCCGCCGCGTGAATGTCTGCAAAGGTTGCGTTCATAGGCTTCTCCGCCCCCTCCGTGGGGCCAGTCGTTGCTCGAATAGTGGATGCAAGCTATTCGCTTTTGACTTGAACGGCCAGTGGTCGAGAGCGAGGCGCACCCCTATCGCTGATCACTGACAACCGATCGCTCACAACCGCATTTACGCGATCGCGCCTGCCCGCAGCAGTTGGCTCTTCACCGCGATCCGCTGCTCCAGGCTTAATCCGGCCAGCGCGGCGTCCAGCGATCGAACATCGACCGGCCCTTCCCCGATGCCGTGCTTCGCCAGCATTTCGGTTGTAGCCGCGGGCACCGTTTTGCGCAGCGGATTGAGCACATTCTGTGCCGCCGTAGACTTTACCTCTGCCAGCTCCCGCTCGACCGAGGCCAGCTTTTCCGCCAGCTCGGCTTCACGCCGGCTCTGCTCTACGGTTGCCGAGATTCTCTCCACCTCGCCGGTCAGGGCGGTCGTCGCGGCCACGCGCTCTTCCAGCCGGTTAAGCGCCTGCTCCAGCAAAGTGGTTGCGGCCTCGAACCGCTCCACAAGCTCCTTCTCGTTGTCCATGCTTTTCTTCTCCTCTTCGCCGTTGATCCCAAACGAATGACACTCACACGCTAACTTGCGAATCTGCGACAGCCGTTTGGGAAGCAAGCTTGGGGGGCTCGCGAGGTTATCGGTTCACTAACTCGGTTAGCCCTCTCAGTGCCGCCAACTTACTAACTCGCCATCCGGAAACTGGTCGCCCGATAGGCTGCCTTTTCCCGCAGCAGGATTGCCGCCCCAGTAAAAGTAACCCGGGTCAGCTTCCATACTTCAGCCCGCATATCTTCCACGCGCGCGTCGGACAGCTCGTAACTCATTCCCATCGCCTCGGGCGATTGGGCCTGGATTGCCTGGGCAACCTCGGGAAAGTCGCGCGCATACAAATAGCCACGCACGAACACCCGCTGCCCGATTACATCCGCCTCGGTCAGCAGCCCGATCTTTCTGCGCGCATCGTGGCCGTCCCAGCCCGGCCTGTAATCCACGGCCATGCCCAGCAACGAAGGCAATGCCTGTTCTGCCGCTTCGCGGGTCAGCATGACCCTGTGCCCGCGTGCTCCAGCCGGCGCCTTGTCGCTGGCTGCATTCACAACCGTTAAGACTCCATCGAACGGCACCCGATTGGGGTGCCCATCTACGTGGGGAATCTTTACCGCCATCGCTTCCAATCGCATGCGCTCTCCGCTCCACGAGGGGAATTAGTGACCTGGGTCTCAGGGAATAGGATTGAGGTCCGTTTGCTTTAGAAATCGATTCTCGATTGCTTACTTCTGATCTCTCAAGCGGCTAAGTCCCCGCTCAATGTCTGTCTTTCTGCGCTCCTTAAGTCCCCTGGCCCCCAACCTCTGTTGCCTGCTCCAGTGGCCCCAGTCCGCGCATGGCGCGCACTTCATTCACCGTCAGCACACCTGCCTGCAGCAGTTGCACCTGCACAGCCAGCTCGGTCGTCTCGTCACGCGCGCTCAATTCGTTGAAAAGAAACTCGAAGTCCCGCCATCCGATGCACTTCGCAAACAGATCCCGGGTAATGTGCCCGGCCAGGAGCATCGCCAGCGGCGAAATTGCTCCGCGAAACGCCTCGTCCGCCATTTCAGAAGCCGTTGACTGGTTGACGTCCGCCTCGAGGCCCAGCATCAGCGGCGGCAGCCCGAATGCATTGGCTACCATGCGTATCAGGAACTCCTGCCAGGCCAGCCTCAGGTCCGCGTCGGTGCCCTGCGCAAACCGGAGCACTTCAGGTTTCTGCTCGGTCGAGAGCAGTGGGACGCGCCCCGTTCCCTCAATCTCGTCCTGCCACCAGCGGATCAACCGGTCGTGCTGTGCAGGCGTAGCTTCGTTCAGCCACAGCGCGTATTGCGCCACCGAGTTGGCCGCCAGCTTACCGGCGAAACGGTGCGCGCTCAAAAACTGGTTGACCGTCTCGAATGCCACTTCGAGCGGCCCAAGACCGAACGGCGTAAAGCTCCGCGGGTTGATCCGGATGTACATCAACTGGTCGTCGCGCAGCTCTACCGCGCTCGACTCGAGTTGTCCAGGCATCAACTGCGCATAGCGCGGCGAATCTTCCTGCCCGTCCCACCTGGCGTTGATCCGAATCGAAGCTCCATCCACGGGCCATAGCATCGCCGGCCGCTCCGGATCGCCGGTCGGCTCCATCTCGATGGCTCCGAATCCCCCCGTCAGCGCATCCTCAATCGCCTGCTCCATAAGGGTTCTGAAACTGTCCACCGGGTTTGGCTCTTCCAGTGTCCGTCTTAGCGCGCGCAGCTTTCTCGGCAGGAACGACACATCTTCACGAGCCACTCCACGGCGCACGCGCACCTGCCAATCCATCGCCGCAATGCGGTCCTTGATCACGTTGATCGCCCGGCGCACCATCGGAGTCTCGGCAAACCGGCGTAGATTCACGGGTGTTGGCTTGGGCAGGTGCCGCCCGGGGAAATGTATGGGACTCAAGATCGCCGGCAGAGCCAGCGTCTTCCGCTCCGCCTCCGCGGCAACATCATTCTGCCGGCCATTTGCAGCCTGCCCGCCGTGGCGGGCATGCCGCCAGATCTCCCTTAACTGCTCACCCACCTTCACGCGCACCTTCCTTTTTTGCCACTCAAAACAAAAAAGGCACAGTCCCGAAGGACCGTGCCCAATCAATTGTGCTTGCAGCAACCCGCTCTTAACTGCTGGTGCTGCTCAACAAAATCGATCCTACCGCGAATGCCGGAAATTATCTGCAACGCGCACGCAAATTATGTTCCGGCACAAAGAAGCCCACTTCCACGGCTGGACGGAGCGCATGAAAGAGCGGCTAACGCCTGTTACCATCTCCTCATGCGTTTGCTGCCGCTCCGCAAACCATTCCACGCCGCCGCTCTCATTCTGAGCGCGGCATTCCAATTTTCCGCCGCCGCGCAACCATCCACTGCCGATTCACAGACGGTCCACATCGATGAAATCCTCCGCGACCTCAACCGCGGCCACTCTATCGGCCAGACCGCCATCTCACCTGACGGCGAACGGCTGGCCTGGATCGATGACGGCAAAATCTACGTGGCCCCGTTCGACGATCTCGCCAAAAGCCAGCATGTGACTGCGGGCGAGCCATATTTGTTCGATGGGGGCTGCTCCGAGCACGACATCGCGTGGTCGCCTGACTCTGCCGCGCTGGTTTTCTTTTCCGATTGCGCTCCGCTGCCCGGCCGGTCCGGCTCCCAGGACGACCTTTTCCTTACCCGCTTTGACGGCGATCCTCCGCGCCGCCTCACCAATCTGCGCGGCTATGTCGGCTCACCCGCTTTTTCGCCCGACGGAAGCAGCGTCGCCTTTCTTTACGTGGAAGGCGCTACGCGGCCGGCCGGCGCTCTGGCCGCCATGAAGCCTCCGTCCGGGGTCATCGGCGAAGAGGGCATCGAGGTTCAACGTGTGGCCGTCGCACAGGTCGGCGTGTCCGCGCCTGCCGAGCCCGACCTCGTCTCGCCCGCCAATCTCCACGTCTACGAGTTCGACTGGTCGCCCGATTCAAAATTCCTGGCCTATATCGCCGCAGAGCCCCCCGGTGAAAACAACTGGTGGGTGGCGAAGCTCTATACAGAACGCCTGCCTGACGCGATCGATGCCACGTCTTTTTCGCGCTCGATGCGAAGCGCATTGGGGACTGCGCCCAAACCGATCCTCGCGCCTGCTGAAACCCCCGGCCCGCTTCATGGCCTTCAGATTGCTGTTCCGCGCTGGTCGCCCGACGGAAAATCAATCGCCTTCATCGGCGGCCTCATGAGCGACCAGGGCGCCACCGGCGGCGATGTCTGGGTCGTTTCCGCCGCCGGCGGCCAGCCCAGCGACCTCACGCCGAATCGTCCCACGTCACCCGCCTGGATCGAATGGGACGGCAACCAGTTCCTGCTGGTCAACGAATTGGCGGGCGGAAACTCCCAGCTTGTCCGTCTTCGCCTTGGCGGCAATCCGGCGGGCCGCTCCATCTCCGCCACCGCCGCCCAGCCCCTGCTCAGCTTTCCCGGAGCCATTGGCGACGAACCATTCCAGCCCAGGCTCTCCTCCACGGCCGATCGATCTGTTTCTGTCTTCCAAGCCAGCACCTTCGACCGTCCCGCTGAAATCTACGCCCTCCATACGCCTCACGCGCCCTCATCCTCGGCAAGAGTATCCTCGGGGCTGATTCAGCTCACCCATATCAACGACGGAATCCATCCCGCCTGGGGCAAATCGGTCTCCCTCGCATGGGCCGACGACAGCTTCCAGGTTCAGGGATGGCTCATGCTGCCCAAAGATTACGATCCCGCCCAAAAATATCCGCTCATTGTCGAGGTCCACGGCGGACCGGCCTCCGCGGTCATGTCCCACTGGAATGGAGGCGCCGGCGGCTTTAGCGCTACGGCGCTTTCTGCCCTCGGCTACTTCGTACTCATGCCCAATCCCCGCGGCAGCTACGGCCAGGGCGAAGCCTTTACCCAGGCCAACCGCAGAGACTTCGGCTACGGCGACCTGCGCGACATTCTGGCCGGCGTCGAGGCGGTGGAGGCCAAATACCCCGTCGATCCCAATCGCGTGGGCATCACCGGCTGGAGTTACGGCGGATTCATGACCATGTTTGCCGTAACCCAGACCGGCCGATTCAAAGCCGCCGTCGCCGGCGCCGGCATCTCCGACTGGCTCAGCTACTATGGCGAGAACTCCATCGACCAGTGGATGATTCCCTACTTCGGCGCCTCCGTTTACGACGACCCGGCCGTTTACGCAAAGAGCTCGGCGATCACCTTCATCAAGCAGGCCCATACCCCCACACTGGTGGTTGTAGGCGACCGCGACGGAGAATGCCCCGCGCCCCAGTCCTTCGAGTTCTGGCACGCACTCCGCGATCTTCACGTCCCCGCGCAATTGGTTGTATATCCCAACGAGGGGCATGGCTTTGTCGATCCGGCCCACATCCGCGACGTCCTCGAGCGCGCCGCCGGCTGGTTCGCCCGGTACATGCCGCCCGGTTCCTGATGGCCAGTCCTGCTCGCCCTCCGGGCCCTGCGGAGTCTATGGAGGAAGGGAATCGCTCCATGCCGAGGGTGGGTCCGTCCTGATACACTTTTTTCTTGGAGTATTTGAGAGTTTCGATCACCCTCCCGGCGGGATGCAAATGCCCATCGCCGGGGCAGGTTGCTGGGGCGTGCCTTACCGTCTGCAAGCCATGGTTGCGTATGGATGCGGCCGGTCATAACTCAATCTTTCTTCACGTGTCCTGAGGAAACCGTTCCGCGGTTCTTGAAAGCGGAACGGGGAGGATTCATGCGGCGGTTTTTGACGCTAGTTTTTCTGCTGTGCCTGGCCATTCCTGCCGGAGTTACCTTTTCCGGCTGTACGCGCAACCCGGCCGGGAAATACTGCAACGGCGCTGGATATGGCATGCTCGATACCCAGGTCGCCTCCATTACCTTGCAGCCGGCGGTCACCGGCATCTCCCTGGCCTTCGGGCAGACCACTCAGGCTCAGTCTCCCAGTGCGACCACCTGCATGGGCGCCTCGGCTGTAGTCAGCTCCAAGAGCTACAGCTACGGCACCAGAAACAATCAGTTGGTCGACATTTCGCCCACCGGCAACATCTGCGCCGGCACCTGGAACCGCAACACCGGGGGCGGCATAAACGACTATACTGTCTGCAATTTTCCCAATCCGCTGCCCTCCACCAACGGCCTGCCATACGGCATTGGCTATATCTATGCATCCGCCGATTCGATCGACTCTAACCCGGTGGAGGTCTTCGTCCATGCGCCCGTCACTTCCATTACTCTCGTCGGGCCCGCGCAATGCCAGTCGCAAGGCACCATCTCGCAACTCGATGCCGCGGCCTACTACGATCTGAACCAAAAGCAGACCCTGTTCTGCGCGCCCAACTCCACTTCGGTTCCCACCTGCGAGTCTTCCATTGGCACCTTGAACTTCAACGTCGGAACCGCTTCCGTGGGCACGATCAATTCCGCTACCAACAAGATCACCGCCGAGCAGCCCGGCACGACGGTCATCACCGCATCCATTGCAGGCTCCGGTTCGTCGGCCGGTTATTTCTCCACCTGCCCGCCCGCCTCCATCAGCGTTAAACTGGCCAATGGAGCAACCTCTGGCACCATCGCCCAGGGAGTGCCCCAGAACCTCACCACCACGGTCATCGATTCCAAAGGATATCCAATCTCCGGCCTTACGCTGGCTTATCAATCCACCAACCCGATTGACATCTCCGCCAGCGGCGGCGGCGCCATCGCCACCACTTTTCCCGGTGTCGCGTCGGTGAATGCCGTCTGCCAGCCGGCCATCTGCAATCCGGCTCCCATCAACGTACTCGGATTGAACGGCACGGGCCTGCCCATCTCCTCGAACCCGGTAAACATCACGGTTCCGGGAACCGCCAGCCAATTTGCGTGGTTCTCGTCCCCCGGCCAATCGCAATACTTTGTGCCAATTGAGCTTCTAACCGGCACCCTTAATTCCAACGTGCGTCTGCCCTATGTGCCCAACTCCATGATGATGGACCGCGGCGGCAACAGCCTTTACTTTGGCTCGCCCCGTGAACTGATGGTTTACAGCACTGTTTCCAACACCCTTACCAAGCAGGATCCAACTGCGCCCGGGGTAGTGCTGGCCGTCTCGCCGAACAACTCGCAGTTGCTCATCAACGACCAGGCGCGCCAGCTCTTTTATCTGTACAGCGCCGCCGCTGGCGGCTTTACCACCTTTGGCGGCATGGGAGCGGCCGCGGCCTGGACGCCCGATTCGCAGACTCTCTACATCATCGACAACTCACACCTGAATACTCCTTCTTCGTGCCTGTCAGACCCGAATGTGCAGCCCATTACGGGCCATACCGACACACTATATGTCTACAACGTGAACACCGGCTGGACGGTTGAGCCACTGTCGGCGAGCCCGCCCTTGCCGCCCGGGGCGTTACCCTCCTGTGCTACAGCGCCCAATACCTCGCCCACCCTTGCGCCCAACACCGCCCTGTCGCTCATGGCGCAAACACCGGCGATTACGGTTCCGGGGGTCGGCGCTTATCTGACCGGAAACCCAACCCTAGCGCATACCTGGTGTCCAGCAGGAACCGTCGGCAACAACTCCACCATTCAGTTCTACCCCGAGGACCCCAACGCCAGCGACGTAACCGCACAGGCAGATGTGCTCGGGGCCACACTGGACGGAACGCACATTCTGGGCGCAACGGAAAGCGGCGGCAATATTCTGCTCTCCGATATTGGAGTCTCCATTCCCAACACTGCATGTCCTGAGACAACCACCGGCTCTGGTTCAACTCAGGTGCAGACGCTTTCGGCGCTTTCTACCAATCCCACTCTGAACGGAACGGTGACCTTGAACGGCGGGGCTGGCGTCACTGTCTCTGCCGTCGACCAGGTAGTCACCGGCCAAGCCCCCACAACGGCTGCTGCGAGCACGGCTCAGGGCATTGCGTTCATCACCTATGCGACCGGGTCAGCGACCGGCGGCGCAGAGCTTCCCTACTACCTTCCCGCAGCGGGCGGAACGGGCACACCCGGGTCACTCAAATTTACCGGCGGTTCGGCCGTCACCGCCCCCCTGGTGGGAGCGTTCTCGCCGGATGACACCACCTTCTTCGTCTCCACGGCCGGCGACAACGAGATTCACTACATCAGCATTCCGCCCGGCTTGAATGCCGCCACTCCACCCTCCGATGTGCAGCAGATCAGCCCGAATCTGCCTGCCTGTCTTCCAGTGGCCAACGGCGGCAACGATGCCGGCTGCATCAATCCGAACCCTGCGGTAACCGTTGTGCCCGCTACGGCGATTGCCGTGAAGCCTCGCTCCACCACGTAGAACAGATTCGATCCAGCACACCGCGAAGGCCGGCCTAGCGCCGGCCTTCGCATTCTCAGAGCCAATCGCCGACTCGCTGGCCCGCTCACCCCATCCCATCCTCCACGATAGAATCGAACCATGATCAAGGGCATCTCCATTCTGCGTCCCGCCGGCAGCGCAGCCGCTTATGAACGGCTGACCGGTTTCTTTGCCGCGCTCGGCTTCGCGCCCGGCAAAGGATGGCAGGAGAAAGAGAGTCGAGGCGCCTCGTTTCTAGCCCCACTCGGCAACCTCGAGATTGTCGATGGCCGGTTCCCGACCGCGGCCGATGTCCTGGTCGAAGTCACGTCGCTTGACGCCGTCCATCAAGCCGCCGAAGCCTGGCTCCGCGCTGAAGGCGGTGACGGCGCCGTCGCGCGTCTCTCGCCCATCGCCGGGACTCATTGGAAATCGCGGCTCTTCACCGTCGAGCCCGAGGCGGGCTACCCATTCAGCTTCTGGTCCTGGTCCGACCCGGCGAAAGGCAAAGCGGTGGCTCTTGAAGGCGATCTCTCCGCCGCCGGAATGAAGTTCGCCATCGTCGTTGCCCGCTGGAACGCGGTTATTACCGATCGCCTGCTGGATGGCGCGCTCGACGCCTTCCTGCGCAGCGGCGCCCATCGTGCCGACATTCAGATCGTTCGCGTTCCCGGCGCCTGGGAGATTCCTGCCGCAGCCCGCATCGTCGCAAATTTGGGTCTTGAAGACGCGATCGTTACGTTGGGTTGTCTGTTGCGCGGCGAAACCGCGCATTACGAGGCCATCTACAACGAAGTCGCGCGCGGTATTGGTCAGTCGCAGCAGGAGACAGGTGTGCCGCACAGCTTCGGGGTGCTCACTTGCGAGACGCTTGAGCAGGCCCTCAACCGCGCCGGCGTCAAGGCCGGGAACAAGGGCTTCGAGGCCGCGGCCGCAGCCATCGAAATGGTCAGCCTGCGCAGAAAGCTCAGCGAAGGCGGTCACGCTTGACTCGAGGACAGCATCGGGCGTCGGGTCGGCGCAAATCCCGCGAGTTGGCCATGCAGATGCTCTTTCAGGCGGACGTCGGCCGCTGTACCCCGGACCACGTCCGCGCTACCTTCTGGAAGTCCACGGGCGAGGTCGAGCCCGAAATCCGCGGTTTCGCCGAAGACCTCTTCCGCGTCGCCATCGACCAGCAGGAGCGGATTGACAAGTTGATCGCCGGGCATTCAAAGCACTGGCGCCTCGAACGCATGCCCTCCGTCGACCGCAACCTGCTGCGCATGTCGGTTGCCGAGATGCTCGGCTTCAAGTCCACACCCTTCCCCATCGTGATCAACGAAGCCCTCGAAATCGGCCGCCGGTACTCCGGGCCAGAATCCATCAACTTCCTCAACGGCGTCCTCGATTCCATCGCCCGCGCGCTTCTTCCGAAGTAACCCCGCCGCAATCTTCCTTTCGCCCTTCAAGCTCACACTCTTTCGTGTCAGCACACGCACGTTGTGTGTGCGCTGACACGTCTTCGTCCCCGTGTGCGAATTGCAAACCGTTTGTTTTCAGTTCGCTGCATTTGGCGCCGGGCTTGCACTTCTTCTTGAGCGCAGGCAATTGGGAATCGAGGGGATGCGATGACAGCTTTCAGACACAACGGATTGGCGATGGCGGCGATGGCGGCAGTTCTCGCGGTGCATGCTGCGGCGCAAAGCGCGACGAGCGACCAAGCGGCAAGCACCGGAAAAACGGTGATCGTCGTGAGCCTGGAGGATCGCAAGCTGGCGTTGGTCGAAGACGGAAAAGTGAAGAAAATCTATACGGTTGCAGTGGGCAAGCCCTCGACGCCCAGCCCGGTGGGAACCTTCACCATCGAGCGGCGCGTCAAAAATCCCACCTACTCGCACGATGGCCGGATCGTTCCGCCGGGTCCGCGTAATCCCGTGGGCACGCGCTGGATGGGCTTGAGCGTTCGCGGATACGGCATTCATGGTACTAACGCGCCCGGCTCTATCGGTAAAGCCGTTTCACACGGTTGCATTCGGATGGCGAAAGCCGATCTCGAAGAACTCTATCCCCAGGTGGCTGTGGGGGACACGGTGGAGCTCATCGGCGAGCGCAACGAGGAAACGGCGCAGTTGTTCGGCGGTACAGAGAATCCGTCGGCCGCAACGCAACCGGCAACCGAGTTGGCCAGGACCAATCCGGCGTCTGCGCCTGCTTCCCACTCCGCCGGTGAACCCGTTATCGCCTCCACAGCGGCGGCAAAGGCTGGATCGGCTCCGGCCTCCGCTGCGGCCGTTGTGGGCGCTCTCTAAAGGAGGGCCGCCATGGATTTGATTGACAGCGCATTGGGCGCATTGGGATCGGTCCTGCTGCCGGTGGCTGCGGGACTGCTCTTCGAAGAGTTGACGTTGGGAGGACTGGTCCGGCTGCTTCTTGCTCCACGGCCGGGAACCGGAAAACGGAAAACCCCTGGCGACAGGCCTTTGCCGCCGGGGTGCAAACCGGGGAGCACAAAAACCGGAATGGAGGCAGGAAATGCTCGCATTGAAGCTGTTGTTGACGTTCGCAGGAGTGCTGTTGCTCGCCTGCGCGGCAGGATTTCCGCTCTACGGTCTCTGGCTGCGCATCAGAATCGCGATCGCGCGCAAAAGAGCCGCAGGAGCCGGACTCCCTGGAGATGAAATCACAAAAGACCAAACCTTTGCCCAACCCGCTGAGATCGCCTGGCGCAGTTCGATTGCGCTGGCGATCACGGCTTGCGTGCCGCTTCTGATCGCGTCCAGCATCGTGGTGGTGCCCAGCGGCATGGGCGGCGTGCGTATCAGCCAGATCAGCGGCACGCTTCCCGGCACGCTCTATCCCGGCGTGCACTTCATTGCGCCGCTGGTTGACAGCGTTCAGATCTTCGACCTGCGCGATCACCTCTTTACCGCGGGAATTCTTGAGGAAGGCGGAAAGAAGACTATCCAGAACACAGGCTTGACCGTGCAGTCGCTTGAAGGACTGAACATCGGTCTCGGAATCACGGTGCGCTACCGGCTCGACCCCAACAAGCTGGCCAGCGTGCAGGCCCATCTGCCGCAGCCCGCCGATAAGGAACTGGTTCCTCCGGTGGTCGCCAGTGCATGGCGGGACCTTGCGCCGGAGTACACCGTGCGCGAGATCTTCTCTTCCAAGCGCGACGAAGTGCGCCAGCGCGCCGCCGCCACCATAACCCGCAAGCTCGCCGCCGACGGCATCGTGGTGGAAGAGGTGATGCTCTCCGACATCCAGCTTCCCGCCGAGTACGCGCAGGGGCTCGAAGGTCTCCTGCTCAAGGAGCAGCAGGACGACCAGATGAGCGTCGACACCGATATCCAGCAGAAGCAGGTGAAGATTGCCGAGCTGCAAGCCGAGGCCGAGGCCGCGCAGAAGGTGAAGGAGGCCGAAGGCGATGCGCAATCCAAAGTGGTTGAGGCCAAGGGCGAGGCTGACGCCATGCAGTTTACGCTGCCGCTCAAGGAAAAACAGATTGAGCAGAGCAAACTGGAAGCCGAGGCGCGCAAGGAGTCCACGATCGAGAACGCGGAAGCCGACGCGCAGGCCAAGGTGATTGACAGCAAGGCCGAGCTCGAGCGGCGCAACCTGCTGGCCGACGCCGAGGCCAATCGCATCAAGATAGTGGCCGCAGCCGACGCGCAACGCATGGCCAGCGAAGCGGAACTCCTGAACAAATCGCCGCTGCTCATCAACAAAATCGTGGCCGAGCGGCTCTCGGACAAGATCCAGGTAGTGATGGTGCCTTCTGACGGGAAATTCTTCTTCGCCAGCGACATCTTCAAAGGCGCAGCCTCCAATCCGGTGGTGAAGCAGGAGATGGATAGCGAGCAGAACGCCGCACCGGCGCCCGGCGGACAGCAATGACGTGGCTGCTGCCGGTCCTGCTGTGTCTCCTGCCCGCTCTTCGGCGCGGCGGGAGACGCGGGACCGCGCAGGGAAATCATTCTGGAGGGTACAATGATCACGCAACGAATGCGAATGATGGTGGCAGCCGGATTCCTTGTCACGATGACTCCGGCGTGGGCGGGACCTGCGACGCAGACGGGGTGGAGGACCTTTCGCAGCGCCGATTACGGATTCCGGATCGATTATCCGCGCACAATGTCGTTCTATCCGGGCGGACCGGTGAGGCCGCCGGAGAAGTCGATGTTTCCCATCTGCGACGAAGGGACCGCTGCCTGCTTTGAATACAACGGACACGCGCTCGACCGGACCCAGATTCAGGCAATCGGCCTCTCAGTCAACGTGCTGCGCGAAGACAAGACGGAGGCCGACTGCAGCAGCATTGAAACGGATTCGCGGCCAATCCGGAGCCGGACCATCCACGGAACTCTGTTTCATTACGCGGACGCCGGCGACGGAGGGTTAGGCAGCTCACGAAGCGTCTCTGTATATCGCACGCTCCACGACGGCGTCTGTTTTGAAGTAGCGCTGGTAACGGCGCAGTCGGACCTTTCGGGGCAGGACATGAAAGATGCCGGTCTGAGGCCCGCGAATCCGGGCACGCTGCGGAGGCTCACCGCGGCAATGAACCAAATGCTCGAATCCTTCGCCTTTGTCGGGCCGGTGAAGGACGGCGCCGGTTGGAGTCGATTCAACGGATCGGATTGCGGCGAGGAGTTCGAGTATCCCGCGAGCGCGGCCGTTGAGAACGTTGTGCCCTCTTCGCCCTTCCTGTTCAATGCGTGGGGGCTCTCCTGCCTGGACAGATTCACATACGGCGGGCGCCAGTATGCGGTAGCTGCGAAGGAGAATCTGCTGACCCGGGATGCAATGGATGAGTGGCTCGGCGCCGCGGGGTTTCCACGGCTCAGCGAGATGAACGTGATCGCAGATGGGCCTTCGTATAAGGAATATCGGAACCCGGAGATCGTCTATTTCGTTCATGGGACCAGCCTCTTTCTGGTTACCGCGACGGACGCGTTCCAGAACCCCCCTGAGACCGTTCCGTTCGACCGGGACGGAGTCGTCGAACATCTCGTAAACAGCTTTCGCGTGCGGTGAGCGCAGAAAATCGCACTCCGCGGCCGCGAATCCGTACAAGCTCGCTCCAGACGATATAATCCGCGCAACTGAATGATTGCCCAGAGAGAGGAAGACAATGAGTCAGCTCGGGCTGATTGCGGCAATGGTGGTCCTGCTGGCGCCAATGGCAGGTGCTGCCGCCGGCCCATGGGATCAACCTGCCGCAACGCTCGCCGCGCGCATTGCCGACATTCTGGGTCCGGGCCAGGCGCGGCTCATCCTCCGCAACATCTCCTCGATTTCAACCGACGACATTCCCGCCGTCCGCCGTCTGTTGGAGCAGGATCTGAAGGCGCGCGGCGTTACGGCGTCCGACGTCGAGAGCGCCAACACCGTCCGCATCACGCTGAGCCAGAACGCGCGGCAGCGGCTTTGGGTGGCCGAGATCGTCGAAGGCGATGAGACGCAGGTGGCAATGGTGGACCTTCCGCCGGACGCGCCGGCGCGAACCCCGGTCATGGGCGGGCTTCTGCTGCGCAGAGTCGCCGTCTTCACCGCGAGCGAGCCCATCCTGGCTGCTCTCGAATCGGTGAACAGCCTTGTGGTTCTCGGTCCGCAGCAGATCGCGATCTATGTCCATGCGGCCGGGGGTTGGCAGGAGCAGAAGCGCGTGAACACGGGAGAATCAACTCCGCTTGTCCGCGACCCCCGCGGCATGGTGCTCGAATCGGCGGACGGCTCAGGCTTCGAGGCTCGGCTCGCCGGAATGCGGTGCTCGGGCAGCGAATCCGCGGCCGGCGCAGCGGGCGACTGGACGGTGCAATGCGGCGCCAGCGACGATCCGTGGAACATCGTTCCAAGAGCGATTGAGCAGCCGTCCGGGCAAGTGAACACACCGGCTGCGGTAGACAGTAATTCTCCCGCTCTTAAGGCCTTTTACAACGCCGCGCGCAATTACTTTACCGGCGTCGTATCGCCGAGCCTCGATGTCGACCTGCCGGCGTTTTACTCGGCTGCCTTAGTTCCGCGCTCCGCTGGCAATGCCGCTCTCCTGATTGACGGCGTCGACGGCAAAGTGCAATTGGTGGAGAACGGAGCCCTCAGTCCCGTGGCCGGAGCGCGCGATTGGGGCAGCGACCTCGCCGTGCTTCGCTCCGGTTGCGGCGCGGGCGCGCAAATCGTTGTTTCGGGCTCAGGCGAGGCCGCCAGCGACAGCCTGCGCGCCTATGAATTGCCCGCGCTTGAAGCCCTGCCGGTGAGTGCGCCGCTGCCCATGGACGGAACGGTGACTGCGATCTGGCCCGGGCCCGATTCGAAAAGCGTCTATGCCGTGGTGCGCACGTCGACAAACCAATACGAGGTGGACCGTGTTTCGGCGATGTGCAATTAGTCTCCTGCTGGCAACGCTAGCTCTGCCTGCCCTCGCACGCACCCGACCTCGCTACGGCGGCACGCTGCACGTGGAGATCGAAGGAAATGGAATCGCATCGCCCGATGCAACCATCCTGCGCTTGATCCTCGACGGGCTCACGCGCATTGACGCCGATGGAAACCTCCAGCCCGATCTGGCGTCAAGCTGGAACTCCGGGAATAACGATCATCGCTGGGAGTTCCTGCTCCGGCCAGGCGTCCGCTTCCACAACGGCTGGCCGCTCACCCCCGATCGCGTCATCGCCTCTCTGAATGAGTCGTGCAACGGAGACTGCCCCTGGACGGCGGTTCACGCCGTCGGTTCCTCAGTGGTTTTCACCGCCGACTCTCCAGTCCCCAATCTGCCCTGGTTATTGGCCGGGAATCGTTTCCTCGTCTCACTCACCGATGCCGGCGATGGAAAACCTCCACCGTGCTGCATCGGCACCGGGCCATTTCAGCTTTCCAGTCAGGATGATCCGCACTCTTTCGCGGCCAACGACAGCTATTGGCAGGGCCGCCCGTTTATCGACAAGGTTGAAGTGCTCACCGGAAGGTCCATCCGCGACCAATGGCTTGACCTGAGCGTAGGCCGCGCCGACATCGTCGAAATTCCGCCTGAAGATTTGCGTCAGGCCCAGCAACAGCGGCTCGCCGTTGCCGCATCGCCGCCGGTCGAGTTGCTGGCCCTCCGGATTTCAGACTCCGGCGCGCTATCGAACCAGGCCCTTCGCGCGTCCATTTCTGAGGCCGTTGACCGCGGCGCGCTCTTCAACGTCATTTTTGAGAAGCAGGGTGAGATTGCCGCCAGCCTCTTGCCGCAAGAGCTCACCGGCTACTCGTTCCTGTTTCCCGCCGACCGCGACCTGAGCAAGGCGCGCGAGCTGCGCGGAGGGCTTACGCCTCCTCCGCTCACGCTCGGCTATGAAGGGGGCGGCGCCATGCAGCTGGCCGCGCAACGCATCGCGCTGAACCTGCGCGAGGCAGGATTCGATGTACAGGTCGTGGCTGCGAGCCGCGCGCAGAACTCCGATCTGATCTTGTGCCGGCTCCCGGTCCAGGGCGCCGATCCTGCGGCCGCAACCGAGATCCTGCTGCGCGCCGCCGGAGAGACCGTTTCAGTGGCCGAGCAAACTCCGCTCGCGCTGTTCCGCGCCGAGCGCGAGTTTCTCAACCGCAAGACGCTGGTTCCGCTCATCGATCTTCCCCGCGCCTATGCGATCGGCCCGCGGGTCCGCGACCTCCGCTTGCGAGGCGACGGTACCCCGGATTTGGCCTCAGCTTCGCTCGAGGACGCGCCATGAGCCTTCGACAGAAGCTGCTCCTGCTTTTTTCGCTCACCGTGGCCGCCGCCGTGGCGGCGGTTGCGTGGACCGTCCTGGTGCGTATCCGGCACGTCTTCGAGCAGCGAGATCAGGAGGAGACCGCGTTGTTCGTCAGCCAGTTCCAACGCGAGTTTCAACATCGCTCAGCGGAAGTGGCTGCGGCGGTCGATCGCCTGGCGGCCAGCGAGCACGCGCGCGCCATGGCCTTCGAACTGGTTCATTCCGGCGACGCGGCGCCTTATCTCACTGAGGCGCAGACCATGGCGCAGGATGCGCAGCTCGACTTTCTTGAGGTTGTGGGGTCCGACGGAAATGTGGTCAGCTCCGCGCAGTGGCCGGCGCGCTTCGGCTACCCGGAGCCCGCCGCGGCCGGGACGGCGCAAGCCCCTTTCCTCAAGCGCGAAGAATTGCCTGACGGCTCAACGGCTTTGGGCCTGTTTGCCGTGCGCGCCATCGGCGGCGTCGAGCCCGCGGTTCGGCTGATCGGGGGCGAACGGCTCGACCAGAGCTTTCTGGCCGGCCTGCCGGTTGCACCCGGAATGACTGTGGGTCTTTACAGCGATGCCGATGCATCCACAAATGGGAACACGGTCGAGGTGAATCTCAATACGGGCTCAGTTTCTGCTGCATTCGATCCTTCGCGCCTCGCCGGCCCCAACGGCGCTCTCGCCGGCGCCCCGCATTACGAGAGTCTGATTGAATCCGCACGCAAAACCGGACAACCCGCCAGCGGCATCGTCAACCCTACCGGCAGCCGCGAGGATAGCTTGAATGCAACTGCGATTCCGCTCACGAATCAGGCCGGAAATGTAATGGCCGTCCTGATCGTGGCTCTTTCGCGAGCCGGCATGGTGGAAGCGCAGCAGCATATTCGCGCCATTGCATACGGAGTTGCAGCCGGCGGCATTCTGCTCGCCATCGCCTTCAGCCTCTGGATCGCGGCACGCGTTTCGCGCCCCATCGAGCGACTGGCGCGTGCCGCCGAAGAGGTAGCCGGCGGAAACTGGGATGTGCATGTGCCGGAGCACGGAGGCGACGAGGTCGGGGTGCTTGCGCGCAGCTTCAATCACATGACCGGGCAGCTTGCCAGCCAGCGCGAGCGGCTCGTTCAGAGCGAACGCGTGGCAGCGTGGCGAGAGCTGGCGCGAAGGCTGGCGCACGAACTTAAGAATCCGCTTTTTCCACTGCAACTTACGGTCGAGAATCTCGCGCGGGCGCGCGCGCTGCCTGCCGAAGAATTCGACGAAATCTTCCGCGAGAGCACCGCGACCCTGACCGCAGAGATCGCAAACCTGAAGACCATCGTCGGCCGCTTCTCGGACTTCAGCAAAATGCCGGAGCCGACCCTGGAGCGAGTGGAAGCTGACGATCTGCTGTGGCGCGTTGCACTGTTGCACTTCCCCTGGCTCGTCCGCGGGAAGCGATCGGACAGCGGCGACGACGGTGGGCAGCACACACTCGAGTGCTGCGTGGAAGTTGGCCTGGAGCCAATGCCGCTCATGGCCGACCCGGACCTGATACACCGCGCGCTATCGAACCTCGTGTTAAACGCCATGGATGCCATGCCGGAGGGCGGCAAAATCACTCTCTCGGCGAAATGCTGCGGCGACAATGTCGAAATCCGAGTTGCCGATACGGGCGAGGGCCTTACGCCCGAAGAGTGCGAGCGCCTGTTCACGCCCTACTACACCACCAAGCAGCACGGTACGGGCCTTGGCCTGGCCATCGTGCAATCGGTGGTGGCCGATCACGCCGGTACCATCTCCGTGGAAAGCCGCGCAGGCGCCGGCGCAGCATTTATCATCATGCTGCCGAAGGTTGCCTCATGAGCGCGAAAGCCAACATCCTCATCGTCGACGACGAAGCCAACACCCTGGCTTCCCTGTCCCGTGCCTTTCGCCTGGCCGGCCACGAAGCCACCGTCTGCGATAACGCCGTCCGCGCGCTGGAGCTGGCGCGCAGCCAGCCCTTCGACCTGATCCTCAGCGATGTCGTCATGCCGCGGCGCGACGGACTGGCTCTTCTCGAAGACCTCAAGTCGGCGGGCGTTTCGGCTCCGGTCGTCATGATGAGCGGGCAGGCGCACATCGAGATGGCGGTGCGCGCCACGCGCCTCGGCGCACTGGATTTTCTTGAGAAGCCGCTCACCACGGAAAAGCTGCTGGTGACGCTCGAGAATGCCCTTAAGCTCACGCGCCTCGAATCCGAGAACCGCGATCTGCGTGCCCGCGTAGGCAAACACACCCTCGTCTTTGCCGGCGAGACCATGCGCCGCGTGATGGCGCAGATTGAGCGCGTGGCGGCCAGCGAGGCGCGCGTCTGCATCTATGGCGAAACCGGCACCGGCAAAGAACTGGTGGCGCGAACGCTGCATGAGAAGAGCCACCGCTCCGCCGGTCCATTCGTCACGCTCAACTGCGCGGCGGTTCCCGCGGAGCTGATTGAGAGCGAGCTTTTCGGGCACGAGAAAGGCTCGTTTACGGGCGCGGCGCAGCGGCATACGGGCAAGTTTGAGCAGGCGCACCGAGGCACGCTCTTTCTGGATGAAATCGGCGACATGCCCGCAGCCATGCAGGCCAAACTCCTGCGCGTGCTTGAAGAGGGCGAAGTGGAGCGCATCGGCGCCGATAGGCCCACGGCCGTCGATGTGCGCGTCCTTGTCGCCACGCATCGCGATCTCGAGCAACTTGTTGCGTCCGGCGGCTTCCGCCGCGATCTCTACCATCGCGTCGTGGTCTTTCCCGTGGAGTTGCCCCCGCTGCGCAAGCGCAACGAGGACCTGCCCGCGCTGGTCGGGCATTTTGCCCGCCAGGTGAGCGCCCAGAACGGCTGGAAGCCCGCCGGCTTTTCTCCCGCCGCCATCGAGGCGCTGAGGCAATACGCGTGGCCGGGCAACATCCGCGAGCTGCGCAATGTTGTAGAGCGCCTGTTGTTGCTCGCGGAAAATGAAGTGAGCTCGGAAGATGTTCGGCTGGCGCTGCCTGCCGCGCACGGTCCGGCAAAGATCGCGCCCGATCTTGCGTCAGCGCAGGAATCGACCGGACCGCTCGCGCAGCGCGTACTGGCCTTCGAGCGCGCGGCCGTGCTTGTGGAACTCGAGCGGCACGGCCGGCACATAACGCACACTGCGAAAGCACTGGGCCTTGAAAGAAGTCATCTCTACAAGAAGTGCCAGCAGTTGGGCATCGACCTGCAGAACTTGCCGGCGCCCGGGGAGTAGCCCGCGAATTTCTTGACCGCGATCCATGAGGCCAGCCGTTCGGCTCCTGAGAGCACGCGAACGGCGTGACGCGGCTCACTCTTCGGAACTTTGCGAATGATGTATAAAATAGATCACCGGTCCTTCAGCATTCTGAATTGTGGGCGCATGGCGCGCGGACTTCCATTCAGGCTTTTACAACGTGGAGAAGCGATGGCAATCAAGTCCCATACCAGTCCAGTTCTGAGCACCAACAAGCACCTGCTGCGCTGGGTCGAAAAGATGGCTGAACTCACCCGGCCCGATTCGATTCACTGGGTCGACGGTTCTCAGCGCGAGTACGATCGCCTGTGCGCGCTTCTCGAAGATCGAGGCACTTTTATTGGCCTGAATCAGGATTTGTGGCCGGGCTGCTATTACGCGCGCTCCGATGTTCGCGACGTGGCTCGCGTGGAGGAACGAACCTTCATCTGTTCGCTTTCTCGCGACAGCACCGGCCCCACCAACAATTGGGAAGACCCCTTCCAGATGCGCCGCAAATTGAAAAGCCTGTTTCACGGCTGCATGAAGGGGCGCACCATGTACGTGCTTCCCTTTTGCATGGGGCCGCTCGAATCGCCCGCATCACAGATCGGCGTTCAGCTCACCGATTCAGCTTATGTCGTCGTCAGCATGAGGATCATGGCGCGAATCGGCCGCGCGGTTTTTGCTGAGATCGATAAAGACTTGAAGCGCGTGGTTCCCTGCATGCACACCGTGGGGATGCCGCTCGAGCGCGGCCAGAGCGACGTTCCGTGGCCGTGCAACGACACCAAATATATCGTCCATTTTCCGGAAACGCGCGAGATCTGGTCGTATGGCTCGGGCTATGGCGGCAATGCTCTGCTGGGCAAAAAATGTTTCGCTCTTCGCATTGCCTCCAATATGGCTCGCGACGAGGGTTGGATGGCCGAGCACATGTTGATCCTCGGACTGGAAAGTCCCGCCGGCGAAAAAACCTATGTGGCGGCCGCGTTTCCTTCCGCCTGCGGCAAGACCAACCTCGCCATGCTGGTCCCTCCCAAAGCGTTTAACGGATGGAAAGTCTGGACCGTGGGCGACGACATCGCCTGGATTCGTCCCGATGAACAGGGCCATCTTCGCGCCATGAATCCCGAAACCGGATTCTTCGGAGTCGCGCCTGGAACCAGCGCCAAAACCAACCCCAACGCAATGGGCACGCTGGCGCGCAATACCATCTTCACCAATGTCGCGCTCACACCCGAGGGCGGCGTATGGTGGGAGGGCATGACCGACACGCCTCCCAGCGAGTGCCTCGATTGGCAAGGCAATCTCTGGACGCCGGAGATTGCGCGCCGCACCGGAGCCAAGGCCGCGCATCCCAATGGACGCTTCACCGCGCCGGCGTCGCAGTGTCCCAGCATCGATCCGGCCTGGCAGGATCCTGAAGGCGTTCCGTTAAGCGCCATCGTGTTCGGCGGGCGCCGCTCCACCACCATGCCGCTGGTGTACCAGGCTTTCAATTGGAGCGCCGGTGTTTACATGGGCGCCACCATGGCTTCTGAGATGACGGCCGCGGCTGCCGGCATCGTGGGCAAGCTGCGCCGCGATCCCATGGCCATGCTGCCCTTCTGCGGCTACCACATGGGCGACTATTTCCGCCACTGGATCAAGATGCAGCGCAAACTTACTTCCACGCCGCGCGTCTTCCACGTCAACTGGTTCCGCAAAGACGAAGACGGCAACTATCTGTGGCCCGGGTTCGGCGAAAACATTCGCATTCTCAAGTGGATTGTGGATCGGGTGCGCGGCCGCGCGCAGGGCAAAGAGACGCCCATCGGCTGGACTCCCTATTACCAGGACATCGACTGGACCGGCCTGGAATTTTCTGAGGAACAGTTCGACCGGCTGCAATTGGTCGATCGCGCCCAGTGGCGAACCGAGGTGATCGGGCACGAGGAGCTGTTCATCGACCTGCACGATCATCTTCCGCCCGAAATGATCTACGAGCGCGAACTCCTCATCTGCCGCCTTTAAATCATTCGGGGAATCGCGAAGGTCACGATCCATCCCTTTCGGCTTGCGATCACGGCACCGCGCGTCGGTTCCCGTTTGGGCGGTTACCTGGCTTGCTTCTTTTGAAATCCCACGCTCAACATCACGCTCATGGCGGCGATGCCTGCAAAGAAGATAACCAGCGCCAAACCGCGTCCGCTCGAGACTTTTCCCATTCTGAACAGGAAGGAACCGGCAAGTGCATTCAAGAGTGCCCATACAACATTCAATGTTGGCGAAGACAATCCTCTGCCGGGAGGGTGAGCAAAAGGTGTCGGAAAGCGGTCGCCGGAGGTTCCCTGCACGAAGTGCGGCACGGCGTTGGCGAGAAACGCTCCCGCGAAAAAGCAAGCGATGCATTCGTACCAGATCATTGTGATTTTTCCTTTCGACTTTGAGAAGAATTCACCAGAAGGATCATAATCCTCTTTCAGGATTGCCAAAGATTGGATCCTTGTCGCATTCCCCAGTCTCTCTTCTCTGGCACCTCCCTCCCGCCCATTCACCGGCTATCCTAAACCTGCCCATGCCCACGCCGCGCCAGTTCGATGTCATCGTGCTGGGCGCGGGCGCGGCCGGTCTGATGTGCGCTGCCGTCGCGGGCCGGCGCGGCCGCCGCGTGGCGCTGCTCGAACGCAACTCGCAGCCTGGGCGAAAAATCCTCATCTCCGGCGGCGGTCGCTGCAATTTCACCAATCTGCACTGCGGGCCGGCGAATTTCCTCTCGCAAAATCCACATTTTGCCAAATCCGCGCTGGCACTCTACCAACCGCGGCATTTCATCGAATTGGTCGAGCGCTACGGGATCCGCTGGCACGAAAAGGCGCTCGGGCAACTGTTTTGCGACCACTCGGCGCGGGCGATCCTCGACATGCTCCTCGCCGAATGCGCCCAGGGATGCGTGGAAGTGGTGCTCGATGCGCGCGAAATTGCCGTCGAAACCGGCGCGCGCGGCGGATTTCGCGCCACATCGTCGAAGGGCGAGTTTCAAGCGGATGCGCTGGTCGTAGCCTCCGGCGGTCTATCGATTCCCAAGCTTGGCGCGACCGGATTGGCCTACGATCTGGCCCGGCAGTTTGGGCTGGCTCTAGTTGCGCCGCGCCCTGCACTGGTCCCGTTGATGCTCGGCGGCGAAGAGGCCCGCTGGACCGAGCTCGCGGGAGTTGCAGCAGAGGTAGAGGCGTGGGCCCAGGATGCGAGCAGCGGGCTCCGCACCGGTACCCGTGGCAAAGTTCGCTTCAGGGAAAAGTTGCAGGTAACGCATCGCGGACTGAGCGGGCCGGCGATTCTGCAAGCATCATCGTATTGGCGGCCGGGCGAGCCGCTCTTCGTGGATTTCGCGCCCGGGCTCGCGGCAGGAGCCGAGCTATTGGATCCATTGCGCCAACCCGGAGCCGGGCGCGACAAGGCCGTGCTTCGGCAAGCGCTGCGAGCGGTTTTGCCGCAGCGGCTGGCCGCGTTTCTGGCCGAGGCCGCCGCACCCGCGAGCTGGAAAGATTCCGGTCTTGCGGCCAGCGAGCGCGTCCTGCACGCCTGGCCTTTTCATCCTATCGGCACTGAAGGCTTCGAAAAAGCCGAGGTGACGGCTGGCGGCGTCGATACCGCCAGCCTAGAAGCGCGCACCCTGGAGTCTCGCAGCGTGCCGGGTCTCTTCTTCATCGGAGAAGCCGTGGACGTAACCGGGCACCTGGGCGGGTTCAACTTCCAGTGGGCCTGGGCCTCGGCCGTTGCATCAGGACGCGCGCTGTAAAGGGCGCCGGCTTTCGCAATTGCGTCGTGTGCGTTCCTCATCGCATCGAATCGGTCCCGTGCTTGTCACTTTCCGGCGGCGCTCCGAATCGTTCCCGCACCAGACTTAACGCTTCTTCGGCGGTGCTCACGGCGCCTTCCAACTGCGCGTCTTCGGCTGCGCGCAGCATTTCCTTGAATTGAGCTCCGGGTCGATAGCCCGCAGTGATCAACTCGCGTCCGGTGAGGAGCGGGCGTGGCCGGACTGCCTCCTCAGGCGTGGACTGCCAGCGATCGCGCACGAACCGCCAGTAGTCAAGGTTACGATTCGAGGCCAGCACATCCATGCGGTGCAGAGCCAGGTGCTCTTCAAAATTCCTGAGGCGGAAGAAGCGTTTCAACGTGGAGGTTTTCATCCGTTCGGCATCGGCGAAGCGCATGTGGTTCTGAACCAGGGCGAGGATCTGCCAGGTTTCGTCGTTCGAAAAGCGGAAGCGGCGGCAGATCTCGGCGGCCATGGCCACGCCCACCTCCACGTGGCCGTCGAAGCGAATTCGGTCCGGCGCCACCCGGAAGGTGGGCGGCTTGCCGACGTCGTGAAGCAGCGCGCCCCAGGCAAGGGTCATGGAACAATCGGGCTCAAGCTGGGCGAGGAGCATGAGAGTGTGGGTCCATACGTCGCCTTCGGGATGAAATTGCGGGGGCTGCTCTACGCCTTTCATGCGGTCGATTTCAGGGAGCACTTCATTGAGCAGCCCGGTTTGATCGAGAAGCTCGAAGGCGGGGCGGGCGCTGCCCTCGGTGAGCATTTTAGTAAGCTCGCCGCGCACGCGCTCCCGGCTTACCGAGTGAATGCGCGGCGCGAGGGAGCGAATGGCGCGCGTAGTGCCGGCTTCGAGCTGGAAGTCGAAGCGCGCGGCAAAGCGCACGGCTCTCAACATGCGCAGACGGTCCTCTTCAAAACGCAGCTCCGGACGGCCGATGGCTCGAATGATTTGCCCGTCGAGGTCGGCAACTCCACCTACGTAGTCGAGCACCGCCGCGCGCAGATCCCCGGCCGCCTCCATATCTTCGCCGGATTCACGCAAGGGATCGAGGAGCAGGCCGTTGATTGTAAAGTCGCGGCGCTTTACGTCTTCTTCGGCGCTGGCTGTGTAACGGACGGCGTCGGGATGGCGGCCATCGGAATAGGCGCCATCGGAGCGAAAGGTCGCTACTTCCGTGACGAAGGCGGCTTCCGCGTTTTCCGCGGCGACCAGCACAACGCCAAAGTGGGCGCCCACGGCAAAGGTGCGCGGAAACATGTCGAGGACAATATCGGGCGTGGCGCTGGTGGCCACGTCGTAGTCGACCGGCGAGCGGCCGAGCAGCAGATCGCGCACGCAGCCGCCGGCAAGATAGGCCTGATGGCCGGCGGCGCGCAGCTTCTTGACGATGCCGATCGCGGCTTCGAATTGGGGCGTTCCAGGAACCATCTCTGGAATGAGAGTAATCCGTTTCGGGGATAAGATTCGAGCCCGGTAAACTAGGGGTATGACTCGCGGGTTGATTCTGGGCATTGAAACCTCGTGCGACGAGACGGCCGCGGCGGTCGTTCAGGGCGGCGCGCGCACGCTCTCTTCGGTCGTGGCTTCGCAAATCGCAACCCACGCGCGGTATGGCGGCGTGGTGCCGGAATTGGCTTCGCGCGAGCATCTGCGCGCGATTGTGCCGGTGGTGCGTGCGGCGCTCGAGCAGGCGCAAATTACTATGGCCGATCTCGATGCAATTGCCGTGACTTCCGGCCCAGGTCTGGCCGGTGCGCTTTTAGTGGGGATTACGTATGCGAAGGCGCTGGCGTTTGCCAACCGTCTCCCGCTGATTGCCGTGAATCATCTGGAAGGGCATATTCATGCGGTGCTGCTGAATGAACGGGAGGGACATTCGCCGGGGAAGGATCCAGAAACACGGGCCCTTCAACTCGTCCGACGCGGCGAGTTCGCTCAGGATGACGACGATGCGACGAATGACGAGCCGGCGCTGGCCCTGGTGGTTTCCGGTGGGCATACGCATCTCTTTCTGGCGCGGCTGGTGAAGGGGTCCTGGCATTACAATCTCATTGGGCGCACGGTGGACGATGCCGCAGGCGAGGCGTATGACAAAGTGTCCAAGCTTCTCGGGCTCGGCTATCCCGGCGGTCCGTGGATCGATGTTCTGGCCCAATATGGCGACCCCCGGGCCGCGCCGTTTTCATTCGCGCAAGTAAAGACGAAGGCACACCTGGCGGGTAAGATTCCGCGCACAAAGGCTGCCAATTCAGCCCCGATCGCGCAGCTCGATCCGCGCTTGATGTTTTCCTTCTCCGGGATCAAGACTGCCGTGCTGCGCTACGTGGAACTGCATGGCCTGCGGGCAGAGGCCGAGGCGCGTGCGCAGCGGCTTTATCCGCGGGCCGGCTGCGGGGACCTGGGGATCGCGAAGCCTCCGCAGACGAATGAAGAGGCGCTCGATCTCTGCTCGCAAGCGACCCTCGATCTGCTGGCCGGCTTTCAGCATGCGGTCGTAGGCGACCTGGTGAAGAAGACCTTCGCCGCGGCGGAGGCGCAAGGCGCAACGCGCATCCTGGTGACAGGCGGAGTGGCCGCGAACCGCGAGTTGCGGGTGCGGTTCTTGGCAGAATCCGGGCGCCGCGGGGTTCGGGTCGCTTTCCCTACGCCTGCGCTTTCTACCGACAATGCGGCGATGATAGCCGCGGCGGCGTGGCCACGGCTGCTTGCGGGAGAGTTCGCGCCGGCCGGGCTCACTGCCGAGCCTTCGCTGGCGTTGCGCTGACGCACTTCTCCCTCCGTCGATCCCGGAGCCGGCGCCGCAAACGGGGCTTCTGAAGGAGAAGCGCTTTCCACAATCTCTTCCCTGCATCGTGTCAAAGAGCCGGTGACGCCCGTTCTTGCGTAAACACTTGAAAAGTATATTTGAGAAATCTTGTATTTCGGTTGCAGGGAATTTCGGGTGTTTTGGGTAAGCTAGAGACATTTACACGGCATGGAAGCGATCGCACGGCGGAAAGTCGAGCAGGCTTTCCTCGTCTTCTTCGGGGTAATTCCGCGGCGCAAGCGCGGGAACGAAGAACGAAACCGGCATCCACTACGACAATTCAAAGCAATTGCAACGAGGTGATGCTGGGGCGTCTCTGGCGTGGTTCTGTCTCTTCTCGATTCTCTTTGGCTCGCGGATGAGGCCGTGCCTGGACGGGAATGGCGGACAGATGAGTAGAAAAAAGCAGGAGCCGAAGCAGGAACAAGAGCTGGAGCCAGTGCAAGAGCAAGTACGAGGGCAGGAGCAGGTGCAGGAACCGGAACAGCAACAACAGACCTCAAAAGCAAGCGAGAACGCGAGCGAAAAAGCGGACGCAGGAGTGGCGGCCGCTGAAGACGGCATGGAGAGTTTTCGATCTGCGGCAGAGATGCAACTGTCGATACACGGGGACAAGATTGCCAAGCTCATCGGAGATAAGGCGGCCCTGGGCGACCTGAATTGCGCGAAACTTCTGGTTGGAGTCGCAAAGGACAAGGCGCGCAAGAACACGAAGAAAAAGAAGCGCGGTCCCAGCATGGCGCAGCGGATCGCGGCGGAGCCGCCCTGGGAAGAGCCAGTGCCCGATCCGGACGCCGAGATAAGCGGATGGAACGGTGATCCTGACGCGTGAGCGTATAGCGTCTCGATTCAAAACATCAACAGAGATGGAAATGACGGCGGAAATGGGCCGCGGTTTCCGATTCCTGCCATGCAAGCGGGAATGGGAGACCGCGGCCCTCGCATTTCCATCGCAAGGAAAGAAGAAAAAAGATGAAGCTCACGAAACGCGAGTGGTTGCGTGCCGGAAGCCGGATGACACTTTGTCTGGTCGCAGTTGCGTCGCTGGTACTGATGGCGCAGGCGCCGAGCACGACGACGGTGACGGGGACGGTGTACCTTGCCAATGGACAGCCGGGCTCGGGAACGCTGGTGTTGAGCTGGCCGTCGTTTACCACCGCGGCGGGGCAACTGGTGGCAGCGGATTCCACGACGGTGACCATCCCGTCGGATGGCTTTGTCAGCGTCAACCTCGCGCCGAATCAGGGAGCGACACCTTCGGGGCAATATTACACAGCGGTCTATTACATGAGCGACGGCTCGACGAACACGCAGTACTGGGTGGTGCCGGCGGCGGCGAGCGCAACGCTCGCCGCAGTGCAGGCGCAGGTGATGCCGGCGGCGCAGGCCGTGCAGACGGTGAGCAAAGCGTACGTGGACCAGGCGATTGCGGAGTTGGATGCGAGCGAGCTCACATCGGCGGGTGGAACGCTCACCGGGCCGCTTTATTTGAACGGCGATCCAACCCAGCCCCTACAGGCGGCGGACAAGCACTACGTGGATTCGCAGGTGGCGACGTCGGTGCCGCTGGCCGGCGGGAGCATGACCGGCGCGCTGGCAACGCCGGCGGTGAATGGCATCGAGGCCCCAGCTGCGGGAACTTCGCAGACCACGCTGCAGGCAGCGATGAATGCGGCGGGAGCGACCGGAGCGCTGGAGATTCCACCTGCATATGCGGGCACGGATGGATTCACCAATCCGAATGGCGTGTTTGTCAAGGACTGGCGACCCGCGGCGGCGCAGCAGGTCGAGCGCAGCGTGAAGGAGTTTGGCGCGGTGTGCGACGGCGCCACGGACGATACGAATGCGCTCCAGGCTGCCATCAACTATGCCCAGGCGCATGGAGTGGCGCTGACCATTCCGCAGGGAACGTGCAAGACCCACTCGCTGAACTGGCATGGAGAGTCGATTGGAGGCCTGGGCAAGCAGGTTTCGGCGCTCATGGGATTTCCTGGAGAGGATGTGCTGGCATCGGTTACAGACAGCACCAGCCTGCTGAGTTACACGCGGCTGCACGATCTGACGATTTATGTGGATCAGAGCGTGGATGTATCGTGCACGCCTGCCGAGGGGCGCGCGGCGGCGGGAAGTTGCACGATGAGCCGGCCGATGGAGGCAAATTCGATCTTTTCTTCCGGCGGCAACGGGCTGACTGGAACGGCGGGAACGGGGGCGGCATGGGACGTGGGCAATTGCGCCATTGCGATGCCGGCGGCAACAGGGGCCGGCGGGAACGGGCTGCGCGTGGCGGAGATCGAGAACGTGGAGATTGCGGCGACGGGTACGGACCCCATGGCGGCCGCCTATCCCGGCGCCTACTCCACGCACACTTGCGGGCTTTACCTGGCGCAGTGGCCGCAGTGGAGCGAGTTCCGCAACATCGATATTCGCGGGCTCAATACAGGGGTGGCGATTCCGGCTCTGCCGTTGACGGCGCCGGCGGGATTGAATGCGGATTCGAACCGCTGGCAGAACGTGACCATCCAGGCGGCACACGCGTTTACGGCGGCGGCAGGATCGAACAATGTGCTCGACAACCTGGTGGCGATGGCGGGAAATTCGGCCGCTACGGGTGAGCCGCCGACGGGGCTGGTGATCGATCTCACCGGAACGCAACAGGGTTGGACAGTACGGAATGCGGTAGTGCTGCCGGCGTGGCATGCGGTGCTGCCGGCGCTCGCGGTCACGGCCTCCGGCGGTGCAGTGACCGCGGTGACCGTGGGCACAGAGCACGGACTGGGAATCGATCCCTATGGAACGACGCTGCCCGTGATCTTCAGCGGAAGTTGCACGGCTGCCGCCACGGCGACGGTGAACACGAACGGTTCAATTGGATCGGTGACGGTGACGGCGGGCGGCGTTGGCTGCTCGTCGACGACTACCGCGAGCCTGATTGTGGCGGGAACGTGGGACACAGCAGCGCCGGTGAATCTGATTGGGGGCCAGAATATGACCTTCTTTGCCGGAAATCTGCTCAAAGGCAACGGCGGATATACGGTTTGGAACGCAGCAAGTTCTGAAAGTCATGGGACACAGCTGGATGGTGGAGGCGGAACGCTGCCGGGGGGCGGGAGTTACGCGGCGCTGGTGGGGAGCAACCGGGTGGGGACGGCATACCAGGTCGACCAATTTCCGGGCGCGGACATCGGCGCCAAGATTCAGGCCTGCGTGAACGCCGTGAGCGCGAGCTACGGGGGGACCTGCGATGCGCGCAATTTTACCGGAAGTCTGTCGATGGGATCGAACCTGGCCATATCGACGGCGAACACCACCGTGCTGCTGCCCTGCGCGACGATTGCGACGGCCAATCAGGTGGTTGTGACCGCGGGAACGCGGAACGTGGCGCTGCGCGGGTGCGCGCTGCGCGGCGGAAGCGCGTCGAGCGGCAATCAGGGCGGCACGGTGTTCGAGTACTCGGGCGCGGGCGCCATGATCCAGGTGGGAGACCCGGCGTACGCAGTCGATACGCCGGGATTTCGCCTGGATGACGTGGTGATCAATACCACGGCGGCAAGCAGCGCTGCGGCGCAGGGATTGATTGCGTACCGGACGCAGGAATTGGATCTTGAAAGCCTGTATCTGCTTGGTAACCAGAACCAGACCGGCATCACTCTGGACGGGACCGGAAATTACACCGGCGGTACATTTCTCGATGACCAGGTGGACGGCTTCGCCACGGCGATCAACGCCATCGGGCACCAGGTTTCGAATCCGGCAACGACGGACTGGGTGAATGCAAGCACCTTTGTAAGGCTGCATATCGATTGCCCGACCAGCGGAGGAAGTCCTATCGCGGGCACCTACGGAATCAATCTGCAACAGGGCGACGGAAACACCTTTACCGGCGGTGACGTGGAGGGATGCGCGACGGCTCTGCACCTGGGTGCGAATGCTCAGAACAACACTATCGTGGGGCTGCGCAATGAGAACTCGACCAACCAGGTGGTGGCGGACGCGGGAAGCTCTTACAACAACTGGATGACGGGCGGCACCATGTTTACGGGAAAGCTGACCGACAACGGAACCCGCAACAGCTTCCTCGACACCTTTCATCGCAGCTTCAACGGGTTGAACGGCGACTGGTACGGCAGCCAGCAGGATGCCACAGTCACTAATCATTACCGGCTCGGCACCGGCGCGGGCAACGAGCGCGGACTGCTGGACGAGTTCCAGACCGACTACGGCTATCGCTGGACGCTGGGGCTGAGCGACGCGACCGGCGGCGAGCAGTACTATCAGATCCTCGATCAACTGAACAATGTTTACCGGTTCGAGATCGGCCAGTACAACAACGGCGCTTCCAGCACCAACAACCAGACGGTGATCAACGCAGCCGGTTCGGGCGCGGTGGTGCTGAACGGATCGAACAACGCCGGAACCGGCGGCGTGGTGATTGGCTCGGGCGGATCGAGCGAGTCGACCGTGGCCACCATCAGCAACGCCGGAAACGCGCAGTTCAACGGCACGTTGCAGGTGGGCGGCACGGCGCAGGCCGCCGGTACCTTGACCGTACGCAACAACGCCGATGCGGAGGTGGACTACTACCTGTGGCCGGGATTGACCGCCAGCCAGAAAGGATCGTTTACCTATAAGGACTGGAACGGCAACAGCCAGTGGTACATGCTGAAGGACGCGAGCAATAACTGGGCGCTGAATTCGGCCGTGGGCGGTCTTGATAGCTTCAAGGCTTACCAGAGCACAAACAGCGGCGACACGTATATCGACGCCAGCAATTCGACGGGCCACATCCGGTTGAACTACGAAAGCGGCGCGGGCGCGGAGACGGACATTTATTCGGGGTCGAGCTCCAGCCTTGTGGCTGCATTCCAGGGGCCAACGAGCATCAAGTTTCCGGGACTGGCCGCCTCGTCGGGGGACAACTGCCTGCAGGTCGACAACTCGGGATATATCACGAATACCGGCTCAGCGTGCGGATCGGGTGGCGGCGGTGGAGGCAGCGGGACGGTGAACTCGGGAACGACGAACCAGGTTGCCGTCTACTCATTGCCTGGCACTGCCGTGGCCGGAAGCAATTCGATCAGTCTGCCGGGAACGGTTAGCGCAGCGGGGGTGAACGATACGCTGCGGCCGTGGGTGGATACGTTCACGATTGCGACGCCGGTTTCTTCGAGCTGCGGCAGCGGCACGGATGCCTTCGCGCAGCTCTGCCAGCTGGGCGTGAACGCGGATGGGACTTATACCTTCAATCTTTTCCGCGACACCGGGCATTCCGGGACCACGGTAACGGCTTCGGTGTCTCCTTTCGCGCCATATCTCACAGCCATTCCTTTCACGGGCACGATCACCAACACCAGGATCCGGCTTGACGGCACCTATGTGATTCCCGGCGAGCTGGATATCCCCGAGGCCAGCGACATCGACGGCCAGACTCTCTATCCCTACTACGGCACGCCGCGCACCGGCACGTGGATCGAAGCGTCGAGCACGTTTCCGCTCGCCAGCAGCCAGGCGGGAACCGTGGTAGTCAACTTGGGCAGCGCCAGCAACCCTTCCGGCGACACCTCTTCGCTGTTCAACCGCATTCACGATATCGGGGTGGATTGCCTGACGACGCCCTGGGCCACCGGCGTTCTCAACGGAACCAGCCAGCAGGGCTCCGGCCTGACCAACGTGGCGATCCATAACTGCCAGTACGGCGTGTCGGTGCAGGATTTTGGCGGCGCGGGCGGTGCGCAGAACCATGGCGTGATCAACGGTGTGGGCGTGAACCCGGTCGCGACGCCCAGCGGAATGTGGATGACCGGCGCGGTGATGACGGCGGGAGGAAGCAGCTATACGTCGGCGCCCACGGTTGCGGTGACCGGCTGCTCGACCGCTCCCAGTTACACGGCCGCGCTGACCGCGAATGCGGTCAGTTCGATTACGGCCGTGTATCCGAACTACTTTGGCGCCGGCTGCTCGCCGGGGAGCACGTCCATCGGCTTTTCAGGCGGCGGCGGGTCGGGCGCGGCGGCCACCCCGATTATCCAGATGCCGCCGCCGTCGATCGGCTTCCGGCTGGGCGGCGTCGTCAACACAGGCGGCGGCCTCTATTACAACAACGACGTGGTGAGCGGCGCCTACTCGGTGAACCAGAACATCGGCTTCATTCTCGACAACAACAACGAGTACCTCATCGATTCCTACGCCGAGTCGCAGTACAAGGGCATCTGCGCGGGGTGCGGCGGTTCCACGTCTGGAATGGGCGGAGACGTGATTATCGGAGCGCGGACCGAAGGGGCCAACGAGCCGGTGAATACCGTAGTCGATCTCTCCAGTAACCGCGCCTACATGGGCATCGCCATGCTGGGGATCAACACCCAGGGCACGACCCTCAATTACCTTACCGACGAGCAGCCCAACGGCGGAACTTGCCATGCCGACGCGAGCAACACCGCGGGCCTTCCGCTGTATGTCCGCAGCGGGAACAGCGTGCTCTCCATGTGCCGCGACATCGCGACCACCGGCCAGGTGGACGCGATCTCCTACCTCAACTGCGGAAGCTGCACCACGTCGAATTATCCGCGCCAGTACCTGCCCGTCAAAAACGTCAATGGCTACGCGCAGAGCATGGCGCTCGGCGATACCGCGCAGCCGGCAGGCATCGCCTACAACGGCCTCTTCGACACCTTCAACACCCACCGCGTAGCCGTGGGCGGCAACGGCGCCGCGGTGCCCCTGGCGATGGACCCAGGCACCACGGTGACCGCCGGGGACTACGTTTGCGTGAGCACCAACACCGTGGTCAGCGGCTACTCGATCGCCGGCGGCGTGGATTGCGGATCGACCTGGCCGCCGGCCGCGGCTTCCGGCGGATATGTGCTTGGCCAGGTGGTCAACACCGGCGTCAGCGGATCGCTCAGCATTCCCTCGACTCCCTCCGTAGGGAGCGCCACGGTAACGGGAAGCGCGGGCGACGGCATCACCTACAGCTACCAGGTGACATCGACCTTCACCGATGGCAGCAAGACGGAAAGCGAGCCCTCTTCCACGATGACCACCAGCAATGGCCCTTATGCGCTGGTGGCCGGCGCCACGGTTACGGTCGCAGGCCTAACCAGCAGCACCTATAACGCCTATCGCACGGCGATGGGATCGTCTTCGCTGCCCACGCTCACTGCGGTGATGGCCGGCACCCAGCTCGCGCAGATCACGGGCCTGCCTGCCGGAACCGGCTACACCTTCGCGCCCACCGGCACGTTTTCCGGCGGAAGCTGCACCACCGAACCCGCCGTACAGTTCTTCGCGATCGCCGGCGTCATCTCCGGATA
The DNA here is from genome assembly GCA_963770555.1 of uncultured Acidobacteriaceae bacterium. GTDB lineage: Bacteria > Acidobacteriota > Terriglobia > Terriglobales > Acidobacteriaceae > Telmatobacter. The sequence continues at coordinate 247,679 of CAVYQC010000003.1, read as the reverse complement.
CAACATCACCAACGCCGGCAACTGCACGGGCACGCCCACGCTCACTCTGGCCAAGAGCACCTGCGAGACGGGCAAGCTGCCGCAGTTCACCGGCGCCAGCTTCGTGGATCACGGCTACTGCCTGGCCGGTGAGACGCCGCCCGCGGCTGGAGAGCTCGCGCCCTCCGTGGCGGTGCAGATTCAATATGCCGGCGTGGCGGGAACGGGCAACGTGAATGGACCGGCAAGCAGCACCGTTGGCGATGTGGCTTCGTTCAATGCCACCAACGGCACGGTCATCCAGGATACGGGCGTTCCTGCCGCGAACCTGCCCAGCAACAAAGCTCCACTGTGGCTGCAATACCTAGGCACAGGCGCGGACGGCGCGGAGTCGGTGACCAGCGGTTCGGTGGGACTGGTGGGCGAAAAATACTACACCACCTTCAACGTCTCTTCCGGCGCGACGGTCACGGTTTCAAGTTCGCTGATTGTTCATGCTACCGGCGCCTGCACCATCAACGGCAACATCCTGGCCAACGGCGCGGCGGTGACGATTGGAGCGACAGCCCCCAAGGGCGCGGGCGGCGGTTCAAGCGGCGGCTCAGGCGGCGGCGCAGCCGCGGGCACGGCCGGGAATATCAGCTACCAGAATAACGTTTATACCGGTTATGCGGCGGCGGCCGGCGGCACAGGGGGAGGCGCCAGCGGGGGAAACGGCGGCAACGGAGTCGCAATGCCCGCAGGCTATCAACGCGGAATCGTTGACGGCGGCTTCGGTCTCGATATGTACCTGGCCGCGGGCGCAATCGGGACTGCCGGCGGTTCAAGCGGCGGCTCGGCCGGAGAGCAGGGCGGCTCGGTTATTTTGATCTGCGCCTCAATCACCGGGACGGGCACAATCGACGCGGCCGGAGGCTACGGCAATCCGCCCAGCGCCAACTCGACCGGGGGCGGCTCGGGCGGCGGCGGAGGCATTGTGGTGCTTTCCTCGCAGGCCGCGGAAACCTATGGGATCACCATCGACACCGGGGGGGACCGGGACAATCGAGTTCGACTGGCTCGCTGACGGTGCCGTATGCGGTGCCGGCGGGCACGAGTTCTGTGGCCAGCGGCAACCAATGCACCACCGATCCGGTGCTGACCCTGGGCGTGACTACCGGGGCGATCAGCTCGTGCAGTGTGGCGATAGCCGGCTCGGGCTGCGGGAGCTCGCCCTCGGTCAACTGGACGGCGCTGGGCGGCGGCGGATCGGGCGCGGTGACTGTCACGCCGACGTGGTCGAGCGGCGCCGTGGCAAGCTGCACGGCTTCTGGCGGGACGGGATACACGGCGACCACGTACACGACGTCGGGCGCGGGCGGCCAGGGCGGCGCGGGGTGGAGCGCGGAATTTTCGGGATGGTAAATGGAGCCGCAAGCGGGGACGGGAAAATGCGGAATGCCGCCGGCCGAAGAAGTGGGCTCGGCTACGGAATCAGGAGGCGCAGCGGCCGAGGAGTGGTGGCGCGAGCTGTGTCTCGCAGACCTGGATCTGGAGCAACTCCAGATCCTCGGGGGAGTGATCGACCGGAAACTGGCCAAATTGCACGGAAAGACCGTGGCCATGTGGCTGGCCGAAAAGTTGCTTCTGGTCAGAACGCGGGAAGGATGGACGGCGCCGCTCAAAGCCAATCGGGCGCAAGGCGAGTTCGAGCGCCGGCGAGGAGAGCGGAACATCGTGCTGAAGGCCCGCCAGATGGGCATCACCACCTGGGCCGCGGCGCGCTTTTTCCTGAAGACCATCACCCGGCCGGGAACTCTCACCCTGCAGGTGGCTCACACCCAGGAGGCAGCCGAGGAGATCTTCCGGATCGTACACCGGTTTCTGGACTGGCTTCCGGAAGAACTCCGCGAAGGGCCGCTCAAGACGGGGCGGTCGAATGTGCGGCAAATCGTGTTTCCGGAGATAGACGCGCAGTACCGGGTGGTGACGGCGGGCGACCGGAACGCTGGGCGCGGATTGACGGTCCAGAACCTGCACTGCTCAGAGCTGGCTCGGTGGCCGGGCGACCCGGCCGAAACCCTTGCCGGGCTGCGTGCGGCCATGACGCCGGGAGCGGAGTTGATTCTCGAATCGACGCCGGACGGCGTGGGCGGATGCTTCCACGAGGAGTGGCTCAGGGCTCGTGAGACGGGAACGGTGCGGCACTTCTTTCCCTGGTGGATGGAGCGGCGCTACCGCGCCCCGGCCGTCGCCGAAGCTACACTGAGCGAAGAAGAGCGGGCGCTGATGAAGCGTCGCCGCCTGAACTTGGAACACATTGCCTACCGGCGGCAGATTCGCGCCGGATTTCGCGGGCTGGCCGCGCAGGAGTTCGCCGAAGACTCCGAAAGCTGCTTCCGGGCGAGCGGGGAGCCGGTCTTCGAGCTGGCTGCGATCGAGGCGCGGCTGGCCGAGACTCCAGAACCCGCGGAGCGGCGGTGCAACGGCGAACTGGAGGTCTGGCTGCCGGCGATGCCGGGCCGGCGGTATCTGGTGGCGCTGGACCCGGCCGGCGGCGGCAGCGAGGGAGACTACTCGGCTGCTCAGGTCCTGGAGATGGAGACCGGCCTGCAATGTGCGGAGTTTGCCGGGCACGTTGGCGGACTGGAGTTGGCGCGGCTGGCCAGCGAACTAGGCGCCGAGTACAACCAGGCCTGGCTGGTGGTGGAGCGGAACAACCACGGCAGCGGCGTGCTGGCCTATCTTGAAGCGCCATGCGGCTATGAACGGGTGTATCGGCAGGGCGGGCAGCCGGGCTGGCTCACCACTTCTTTGAGCCGGCCCGCGGCTCTCGGGCGGCTGGCGTCGGCCCTGGTGGACGAGCCGCACCGGTTCATGAGCCGCAGGCTGCTGAGCGAGTGCAGAAGCTTTGTCAGGCTGAGGAATGGCAGTTCGGGAGCGCGCGCCGGCACCCACGACGATCGGGTGATGGCCATAGCGGTGGGTCTGGCGGCGCGGGCGGAGATGCTGGAAGGGCGACGGATCCGGCCGAAGCTGCTTTAGAATTCCAATGGGAGCCGGGAACGGTCGGGGGAACGAGATTGGCGGTTCTGGCGGTGCAGCAGATCCGGCGGATGCGTGGCGGCGCGCAGGGCCAGCTGATGCTGGGCGCCGACGGGCACATCTACGTGGTCAAGTTCCAGAACAACCCGCAGCACATGCGGGTTCTGGCCAACGAGTTTCTGGCCTCGCGGCTGGCCGTGGCGGTTGGCCTCACGGTGCCCCAGGTGGAGCTGGTTGAGGTTTCGAGCTGGTTGGTCGAGAACACTCGTGAGCTGGAGATCGACCTGGGCCTGAACCGCGTGCGCTGCCAACCCGGATTGCAGTTCGGTTCCCGCTTTGCCGGCGGCACCATGCCGGGGCAGGTTGTGGACTACCTGGCCGAGGAGCAGCTGTCCGAGGTCAAGAACCTGGGTGAGTTCGCCGGCATCCTGGCGTTCGACAAGTGGACCGGCAACGCGAACGGGCGCCAGGCCGTCTTTACGCGCCGGCAGCGGGAGCGGCGCTACCGGGCGGTGTTCATCGATTTCGGGTACTGTTTCCACGCCGGGGAGTGGCGCTTCGAGGACGCGCCCCTGCGTGGCGTCTATTATCGTAATACTGTCTACCAGAAAGTAAATGGATGGGAATCTTTTGAGCCCTGGCTGACGCGGATGGAGACCATGGCCGCGGAGACGGTCTGGGCCGCGGCCGGCGACATCCCGCCCGAATGGTACGGGGGCGACCTTGGAGAGATGGAAGCGCTGGTCGAAAAGCTGCTCGAGCGGCGCGGCCGGATCCGGGAGCTGGTCGAAGCTTTTCAAAAGTCGGACCGGAACCCGTTCCCGCAATGGGGAATTGCCGCGTCGACCCCGGCACCCAACGTCTGGCGTCCCTCGCCCTGTGGAGCTACTATGAGCGGGAGCGTGCATTAACCACCATCTCTCCGCGCGTGCGCACGGAGGAGCGGAAGATCGAAGGCGAGCGGCATTCAATGGAGAGCGAAAGCAGCGGCGAAGGCGGGCGGCGGGCGTGCGAGTTTCAGTTGCTCCGCTATGTGCCGGACGCGGTGCGCAATGAGTACGTGCACATCGGGGTGATTCTGCGCGAGGCCTCGCCGGCGAACGGGACGGGCAGAGGCCGGCGCTCCCTCGCCGAGGTGCGTTTTACCCGCGACTGGCGCCGGGTCCGGTGCCTCGATCCGGACGCCGATACGGCGCTGCTCGAAGGGATGGAGAGCGAACTGCGCCGCCGGCTCCAGGAAGAGGCTGGCCTGGGAGGGCCCCAAGGCGCCTTGCTTTCTCTTCTCGGAGACTCCCTCTCCCTCGCCGTGCAGATCACCGACTCCAAGGCCTATCTGGCCGAAAGCCTTCCCGCCGGAGTCGAGGAGCTGATGCGCCTCTACGTCGACCCGCCGGCCCGGGAGCGGCTCCCCAGGCTGAGCGGCAGGGCGGCGATCCAGTCGCGGATGCGCCGCGAGTTCGAGCATGCCGGGGTCTGGGACCTGTTGCGCAAGCGAATCGCGGCCGCCGAGTACACCCGGCCTGGCGACCCGCTACGCATCGACGCCGGTTACCGGCCCAACGGTTTGGTCCGCATGTTTCACGCCGTGAGCCTGGATGCGGGCGTGGAGATGGCCAAGGTCCTGGCGTTTTCCGCTCCCGGGCTGCGGGCGGGCGTGGAGCGCGTGGAGAAAGCGGAGCTCGAGCTGACCGCGGTCATCGAGCCGGCGGTGCAATTGCACGCCACCGACGAAGAGCCGGAGCGGCTCGCCGTCTACCGCTTCGGCGTCGAAACCATGGAAGAACACCGCATCCGCGTGCTCACCACGTCCGACCTCGCACGCGTAGCCGAAACCGCCCGCCGCGAGCTGCGAGTCTGAGAGCAGTGCGTCCCGCACTTTCCGCGCTCCGTTTCCCCCGCTGCTACAATCAAAAGGGCTGAAATACTGCCTATTTGCCCGCCGGGCACGATCCCAACGACGATTCCAGGCCACGATTTCACGAACGATGACCCTCCGCCTCTTTAATACCCTGTCGGGACAACTGGACCCGCTCACGCATTCCGACGGGAAAGCGCTCCGGATGTACGCCTGCGGACCCACGGTCTACGACTACGGGCACATCGGCAACTTTCGGACTTTTTTGCAAATCGACGTGCTGCGGCGTTTTCTGCGGCTCACCGGAACCGAAGTCCGGCACGTGATGAACATTACCGACGTGGACGACCGGATCATCCGCAACGCGGCCCAGGCCGGCGTCTCCATTGGCGCGTACACCGCCCCGTACGAGCAGGCGTTCTTCGAGGATCTCGAGGCGCTGCGCATCGAGCGGCCGGAGCAGATCGCCCGCGCCACCGGGCATATTGCCCGCATGGTCGAGCTCATCCAAAGGTTGGAAAAAGCGGGAGCCGCCTACCGAACCGAGGACGGGTCCTGGTACTTCCGGCTGGCGTCGTTTCCCGAATACGGCAAACTCAGCAAGAAAGATCTTTCCGGCATGGAAGACGGCGCGCGCGTCGACCTCGACGAGTACGAGAAGGACTCGGCGCGCGACTTCGCGCTGTGGAAGGCGGCCAAGCCTGGCGAAACCTTCTGGGAGACGGCCATCGGGCGCGGCCGTCCCGGCTGGCACATCGAATGCTCCGCCATGGCGATGGAGTACCTGGGCGACACCTTGGACCTGCACGCCGGCGGCGAGGACCTGATGTTTCCGCACCACGAGAACGAGATCGCACAAAGCGAGAGCGTGACCCATCAGCCCTTCGCCCGGCACTGGATGCACGTGCGCTTCCTGCTGGTGGACGGGCGCAAGATGTCGAAAAGCGAGGGCAACTTCTACACCCTGCGGGATCTGCTGCTCCAGGGCTACAAGGCTTCGGCTATCCGGCTGGCGCTGATTTCGGTTCCCTACCGCCATCAGCTCAACTTCACCTTCGACGGTCTCATGGAGGCCACCAACGCCATCGAGCGGCTGCGCGATTTTGCGCGCCGCCTTTCCGATTCGGCCATCGATCCGGCCATCCCGGCTGACCCGGAGTTGAGTGCAGCCGCGGCCTCCGCATCAAGCAAATTTGACGCTGCGCTGGCCAACGACCTGAACACCGCCGAGGCGCGGGCGGCCATCTTCGACCTGGTCCGCTTCGCCAACACCGCGCTCGACCGCAGGTCGAAAGACCAGCTGCCCGTTCCCGCCCGGAACCGGGACCAGATTCGCGAGGTCCTGGCCCGGTTCGACGCAGTCTTCGACGTCATCGAGGACCGCGACGCCGAGCCGACCCGGCGCGCTCTCGAATGGGCCCGGCAAGCGGGGCGCATGGGAGACGTTTCGCCGGAGCTCTTGGCGCAGCAATCGATCGGCGACGACGAGGTGGAGGCGCTTGTGGCCGAGCGCACCCTGGCGAAGAGGCGGCGCGATTTCGCCCGCGCCGACCAGATCCGCAACCAGCTCGCAGAAAAAGGAATCGTGATCGAGGACTCGAAAGATGGCGTGCGCTGGAAGCGGAGGTAGCCGAGATCGGGTAGACTTGTGGGAACAGAGCACTCGGGTCTCCACGGAGGTGTTTGCTATGGAATTCGAGATAACCTTTGACCGGGAAGAAGATGGCCGCTGGATCGCGGAGATTGAGAGCCTGCCGGGAGTGCTTGCCTATGGAGCCACTCAGGCTGAGGCTCTGTCGAAGGTGGAAGCTCTGGCGTTGCGAGTTGTCGCGGATCGGATCGAGGTCGATCAGAGCGCTCCGGATCAGGTCCGGTTTGCGGTGGCGTAATACTGTGAATCCAGGCCAATGCCGAAGCAGAACTGCTTGACTCTCCGCACCGCTGGCTGTATTAGCTCACCATGAGTAAGTTTCCATCCACAAACGCTAAGAATGTCTATCGCGCATTGATGCGTATCGGCTGGCGGGAGAAGCCGCGGATCAGCCACGGCGGATCGCATAAACAACTCGAAAACCCCGATTATCCACACGAATACACGTGGGCATTCCACAATGGCGAGGAGATAGGCTCTAAAATGCTTGCCAAAATCGCCAAGCACACTGGCCTCAAGCCTGAGGATCTCTGAGCGCGAAGAAATTGAAGGTCGTCCCCCATGGAATCCAACGAAACGCAGGAACTGCAGGAACACGCCGAGCACGGATCGCACGATTCGGGCATGCGGCCGGTAGCCTTCACCATGGCCGTGCTCGCTGTAATGGTGGCCATCACCACCGTGCTCGGGCATCGTACGCATACGGAGGCGATCCTGACCCAGAACCAGGCCACCGACCAGTGGAACTTCTACCAGGCGCACAAGATCCGCTCCAACGACACCGAGCTGGAGGCCGACCTGCTCAGCGTGGTCACCATCGCCGACCAGCATGCGGCCGACAAAATCGCCAAATCCTACGCCGACCACCAGACCAAGTGGGAGCAGGATCTGAAGGATGCCGAGGACAAAGCTCATGCCCTCGAAGCCGGGGTAGAAAGAGCCGAAGCCCGCGCCTCCCGCTTCGACCTGGCCGAGGCGCTGCTTGAGATCGGCCTGGTCATCACCTCGGTCACCCTGCTCACGCGCAGTCGCATCTACTGGTATCTGGGCATCGTGTTTTCGATTGCCGGCATCGCTTCGGTGGTTTCGGCGTTCTTCCTCAAATGAATTCGCCTGAGGGCCGGACTTTGCAATGCGATCCCGGGCGTTATGCGGCATCGCGCCGGGCGAAGAGTCGTTCCATGCGTAGCTCTCTGATTTGCGCGGCCCTGCTCGCCTGTTGCGCGGCCCTCACGGCGCAGGCGCCGGCCCCCACCGGCCCCATGGCCGAGATGGGCTTCAATTACCAGTTGCCGCCGGAGTGGACCGTGGTCCAAACAAAGCCGCAGCATCGCGCGGCGGCGCAGGCGCCCGCGGCCACTGAGCCAAGAAAAGGAAACGCCTGCATTCAGGTGGCGCTCACCGCGCAGCGGCTGGATTCGTCTTCGGTCATCGTGGTGGTGGATGTACCCTTTGACTGCTTCGGGGAAACCATGACCGCGCAGGACCTTCCGGGGCTGGGATCGGGCGCCGCCGAAGGACTCAAGCAGGCCTTCGATGTGCTCGAGCCGGTGTACGGAGCTTACTCGCTGGGCAGCCATCAGCTCTGGATCGAGCGTGCCAAAGGCAGCCTGAAGGGCCATGCCGAAACCAGTTATACCCTGGAGATCGTCTGCAGCCTGCTCAACAAGGGTGCAGCCTGCTGGATGACGATGGCCGCCGACGCGGACAGCCTGCGGGCATTCGAGACGGCGCCGGTGACGCTGGACGGGGATCCGGCCACACCCCTGGTTCCGTCAACTGCGTTCGGCAAAGGACCGTCCTGACCAATTCCGTAGCCTAATCCAAATGCATATCGACCGTCTCCTCGATGGGCCGCCTCCCGGTTTTCGGCTGCATCTCGGCGGTGCTGAGCAGAAACACCGCCAGCACAATGGCCGCCATGCCGGCGAACTCCTCGGCCGCCGGCCGCTCGTGGAGCAGGATCATTCCCAGCACTACGGCGACCACCGGGTTCACGTACGTGTACGACATGACCTTGGCAACCGGCACGTGTTCGAGCAGATAAATGAAGCCGGTGTAGCCCAGCAGCGAACCGCCCGTGATCAGGTAAATGAGCGATACGATGGCGGCGGCATTCAGGTGAACGCGCGGCCACTGGCCCAATCCTGTTCCCAGCGCTGCCGAGAAGGCGCCGGCCGCAAGCATCTGCCATGCTGCGGCTACAAAGCTATTTGCCTTGAGACGCGCGTGGCGCGACACCAGGCTGCCCACGGACCACGAAAGCGCGCCCGCCAACAGAGCGCCGAGCGCCCACAGCAGCGTGCCGTTGCCGGCCAGTCCCACCCGCAGCGAGGGCCAGACCAGCACTGAAAGCCCCAGGAAACCCAGCACAAGTCCGAGCCATCCGCGCCTGGGTAGCGGCTCTCCGCCGGGCCGCGCCATCTCCATGAGCGCCACATACAGTGGAGTCACGGCAAACACCAGCGAGGCCATCCCGCTGGGCAGGGTTTCTTCCGCGTAGATGAGGCCCACGTTTCCACCGCCCAAAAGCAGCAATCCGATCAGGCAGAACAGCAGCATGCTTTTCGCCGGCCACACCAGCCTCAGTCCGCGCCAGCGGCACCACGCCAGCAGAAGGACGCCGGCCACCGAGAATCGGATCCCGGCCAGGAGCAAAGCGGGCATCTCGGCCGCCGCAACACGAATGGCCGTGTACGTGGAACCCCAGAAAAAGTAGACGCTTGCAAAGGCCATCACAATCGTGGCCGTGGTGGCGGCCTTTTGTTCCTGCGTCGCGGGCTGAGGCGGAGAAACGGGCATTGAAACTGATTCCATCGTAGTCAGGACCGGAGGGCGGGCATGGAATTTCAGCCCACCCCATGCTATCCTCAGCACAGCGGAAGTTTCCATGCAGATGCACCTGGCCAAGGAAATGCCGATCGCACCCGCCGCCAAAAGCTGGTCGCGCTCGCGCGCTCGCTGCATCTGCCCGCGGCGCCACTTGCGCGTGCTGCCCATCCGCACCCGACCTAGCCTCTTCGGCGGCGACTAGCTGCGGGTCCGCCGAAGATTCCTCGCCTGCCTGGCGGACCCGCCTGGGGTCCGCGGAAGTGGATGATCCCGCGCGCCGGGATCTGTGGCTGTACCGCACTCCCCGATCCGACCAAGGAGGGGCGACGCGCGGGCCGCATAACTGAATCTGCCGAGGAGATGGTTGTATGACTCAACAGGAATTACACGCGCACTACGGCCCCAGGCTGGTCTGTCCGCTGCCCGGCCCCAAGGCCAAGGCGGCGATCGCCGCCGACAGGCGGCTCATCTCGCCCAGCTATACGCGCTCCTATCCGCTGGTGGCCCGGCGCGGGCGCGGCGTTCGCGTGGAAGACGTGGACGGCAACGAGTTTCTCGACTTCGCGGCCGGCATCGCCGTGGTTTCAACCGGCCATTGCCATCCTGAGGTCGTCGCGGCCATCCAGAAACAAGCCGCCGAGCTGATCCACATCTCCGGAACTGATTTCTATAATGAACACCTCACCGACCTTGCCGATCGGCTCTCCGCTGTTGCGCCCATGCCCGGCCCGCACAAGTTCTTCTACGGCAACTCCGGTGCCGAGGCAATCGAGTGCGCGCTCAAACTGGCGCGCTATCACACCGGGCGCCAGCAGATCATCTCGTTCTTCGGCGCCTTCCACGGGCGCACCATGGGCGCGCTTTCGCTCACCGGCTCCAAGCCGCAGCAGAAGCGCCGCTTTTCGCCGCTGGTTCCGGGCGTGACCCACATTCGCTATCCGTATACCTACCGCGGCTGCACGGGCGGACTTGAAGAGCAGGAAGCCTTCAGCCTCGGCTGCGCCCGGTACATGGAGGAAAAGCTGTTCAAGACCATTCTGCCTCCGGAAGAGGTGGCCGCGGTATTCATCGAGCCCATTCAGGGCGAAGGCGGCTACGTGGTGGCGCCGGACAACTTCATGCGCGAGCTGCGCGCCATCTGCGACCGGCACGGAATTCTGCTGGTTGTGGACGAGGTCCAGTCGGGGTGCGGAAGAACCGGCAAGTGGTGGGCCGTCGAACACTCCGGCGTCGAGCCGGATATGGTCTGCATCGCCAAGGGCATCGCCAGCGGCATGCCGCTGGGCATCTGCATGGCGCGCGCCGAGGTTATGGACTGGGTTCCCGGCTCCCACGCTTCCACCTTTGGCGGCAATCCCGTTTCCATCGCCGCCGCGCTGGCCACCATGAACATCCTGGAGCGCGAGGCCATCGACAATGCCGCGCGCGTAGGCGAATTCATGCTCGAACGCCTGCGCGGATGGACGAAGACCCACCCGCTGGTGGGCGAGGTGCGTGGGCGCGGGCTCATGATCGGGATCGAGCTGGTCAAAGACAAGTCGACGCGCGAGCCGGCCGTGGAGCTGCGCAACCGCGTGGAAACCCTGGCCTTCGAGCGCGGCCTCATGGTGCTGGGTTGCGGCGAAACCTCGCTGCGGCTCTCGCCGCCGCTTGTACTCGGGAAGGAAGAAGCAACCGTGGCGCTCGATATTCTTGAAGAGGCGTTGACACAGGTGGAAAAGGAACATGAGCAGGCGGCAGCCGTCGAAGTAACCACTGCATGAGGCCCGGCGATTGTTGGCGTGAACTTCGAAGGAACAGGGGGCTGGAGATAGGATCGCCGGCCCCTTATTCGTGTCCTCGCCAATTCGCCCTGCCAGAGCCCTACGACCCGGTTTTCTCATCGATGCGCAGGTTCGCAATCTCCGAGGTCCGGTGCGTGGCGCGTTCCAGGTTGTGCGCCATCTCCTGCGTGGCCAGATGCTGCTCCTCGGCGGCCGCGGCCATCTGATGGGAAAGCCCTGACAGGTCCTCGGTCTGGCTGGCGATGCGATCGATGGCCGCAATGGCCGTGCCGATGTCGGCGCCTATGGCCGAAACCTTGGCCTGAATTTCCGCCGTGGCCGCCGCCGTCTGCTCGGCCAGCTTTCTCACTTCGCTCGCCACCACGCTGAAGCCTTTGCCGTGCACGCCGGCGCGGGCCGCCTCGATGTTGGCGTTGAGCGCCAGCACGCTGGTCTGCGTGGCGATGGAGGCAATCAGCTCCGCCACCTTGGCTACCCCGCTCGACGAGGCCTGCAGGCTGAGAATGGAGGCCTTGCTCTCCGTGCTGGCGGCGCGCGACTTTTCCGCCGCCTGGGCCACGTGTACGGCGTTCTTGGCAATCTCCGCGATGCTCGATTCGATCTCGTGCGTGGCCGTAGCCACCATCTGCAGATTGCCGTTCAGGTGTTCCATGTCGTTGCGCTGCGATTCCTGCACCTTCCGCATCGCGTCCACACTCTGCTGCGTACTGATGCCCCACACGAGCACCGCACCCACGTATTCTCCATGTTCGTCCAGCATCGGCTCGATCTCCTGGTCGAGCTTCACCGGCCCCAGTTGGATGGTGGCCTTGTGCGGAAGCCGGTGCTTGCCCTGATAGAGCGATCCGCCCAGAATCCTGTCGATCTTGTCCGTCGATTTGTGAAAGATGTGGATCGACTTGCCCACAATCTGGTCGACCGGCAGCGGCAGATATTGCTGCAAGGAAAGCAGCGTCTTGCGCGAGGCGCGGTTCAGATAGCGCAAGATCAGGTCCCGGTCGCAGAACATCGCGTTGCAGGGCAAAGCATCCAGCGCATATTCAAAGCTGCGATCCGCTCCTGTATCGAATTCATTGCCGCTCGACGCTAAATCGCCTTCCGTGATTGCCGGCGCCTGCGCGCCGCGCTGTGAAAACAGGCCCCCGAGCAAACCATGAGACATGGCTGGCATCTCCTTTCTCTTTATGAATTCAGTTTCGTTCCGCGCGAAGGCTGAAAGCGGCCCAGCGCGACAGCCTCTGGCGAATGCTTCCCGGAACTGAACTCTCTTGTTCCACTTTGGCAGCCTCTGTCGCATAATCAAGAACAAGACTTCGTCACCCGCTACCCGGCCGCTCTTTGGAATTCCGCGAATCGGAGAGGAATGCTTTTTTCGGTCTTGCGGGGAAGTTGGTACGCGATGCATTGGCTCGAGAGCATGAGAGTCGACGGGTTGGAAAGCGCGCTGGCAGGGCTGGACCGGCTGACGCGGTGGCGCGGGCGGGAAACTGCGCTGCCCGCCCATCTGGTGACCGGCATCGAGGGCGAGGACGCAGCCTTTTTCTACCTGCGGCGCAAGGGGTTCGTCATCGTGGCCAGGCGCTGGTCGGCGGGCCACTTGCCGGGTGACGTGGATCTGATCGCCTGGCTGGATGAGCTGCTCTGTTTTATCGAAGTGAAGACCCGCACCGCCCGCGACCTGAGCCCCGCGGAGATTGCCGTCGACTCCCACAAGAGGCGCATTTTGCGCCGGCTGGCGCGTAATTACCTGCGCCAGTTGCCCCGGAAGGCCGCGCCGCAGGTGCGCTTCGACGTGCTGAGTGTCTACCTGGTGCCGGGGCAGGAGAGAGAATTCGTCCACTTCGAAAATGCATTCGGATGGAGCGAGCGGCGCGAAGACTGGGATTGAGTTCTTGCCCACCCATCAAGACATCTCCCGCTCGACCTGGACCTTGTAGTATTTCCATGCTGTCCGGGTAACACCCGCCGGAGGCTTCTATGGATAGCGTCGTCACTTTTCTGCTTACGCAAAATCCCGATGCGGCTCTCAAGTTCTACCGCGATACGCTCGGCATCCGGTTCCTGCGCGACGACGGTTTCGCTCTCGTCTTCGACATGATGGGGACGATGCTGCGCATCGGCAGGGCGCCCGCATTCACGGCCGCGCAGCACACCGTGCTGGGCTGGGAAAGCGGCGACATTGCGTCCACGCTCGACCAATTGGAAAAGAAAGGCGTGGTCTTCGAGCGCTACCCCAATATGGGCCAGGACCAGCAGGGCATCTGCACCTTCCCCAACGGCGACAAAGTGGCGTGGTTCAAAGACCCCGATGGGAACGTGCTTTCCATTTCGCAGCACGCCGCCAAAGCCGATTGAAAGCTACCCCTGCGCGTCTTCGTACTCTTCGTGCCAGGCCATCTGGATGGCCTCCAGGCGCGACTCGTTCGACTTGGCCGGGTCGTCGGCGAAGCCGTCCAGCTCCGTTACATAGCGATGCAGATCGGTAAAGCGGACGGTCAACGGATCCACCTCAGGGTATTTTTCCACCAATTGAATCCCGATCTCTTCGGCATCGGTCCAGTAAATTTCGCGCGGCATGGGGTGGTGCTCCTTCATGGTTAGAGCGCTTTCGATTCAGTTCTTGACATCGCTGACATCGTGCGAGGTGGCTTTTTCTGATAAGAAACAACCCCTCAGCTATGCTGCGGCAGGAGTGAGCTGAACGTCAAATCCGAGCTTTTTGAGTCGATGTGCCAAGCGCATGGCTTGGATGTTTTGCGCTTGGCGGTCGAAGTGGTTGGGTCCGAGATCGTGATAGACGGCGCCATTTTTTAGCATGTGATAGGCGGCGGTGAGGATGGAAGCAGCCACGGCGCCGATGGCTTTCTTCGCTCCGCGGCGGGAGCGCAGGCGGAGGTATTGTGTCTGCAAATAGCTGTTTTTAGTGCGCGCGGCCGCCCATGCACACTGAATCAAGGATGTCTTCAACCAGGGTGCGCCCATGCGCATGCGCGTGGAACGGCGCTTGCCGGCGCTTTCGTCGTTGCGCGGGCACAGTCCGGCCCAGGAGACCAGATGGGCGGCGGTGGGAAACCGGCTCATATCGATACCGATCTCGGAGACCAGCACCTGGGCCGAAAGGTGGCTGATGCCCGGGATGGTGCTCAGCAGTTCGATGGCGGCGCGAAAGGGCTCGACGTTTGCGCGCACCTCTTCGTCGATGCGGGCGATAGCCGCATCGAGAGCATCGATCTGGTCCAGGTGCAGCTTGAGCAGGAAGCGATGATGCCGGGTAACCCGGCCGCGTAACGCCGCCTCCAGTTCGCTGCTGCTGGCGCGGAGATTGCGATGGGCCAGCGAAGCCAGGGCCTGGGGGACGGTCTGGCCGGCGATCAAGGCATCGATGATGCGGCGGCCGGAGAGGCCCAGAATATCGGTGACCACCGAATCCAGCTTGATGTTGGCGTCCTCCAGCGTTTTTTGGATGCGCTGGGTGTGACTGCTGCGTTGGCGCACTATCTGCTTGCGGGTTCTGAGCAGATCGCGCATCTGCTGGGTCGGTTCGTCGGGCACAAAGCTGGCACGAATGAGTCCGTGCGCCATCAGATCGGCCAGCCAGACGGCATCGTTTACGTCCGTCTTGCGCCCCGGCACGTTCTTGACATGAGCCGCGTTGGCTAACAGCAGTTCGAACTCGCCGTCGGAAAGAATATGCCAGACCGGCTTCCAGTACACTCCTGTGGCTTCCATGGCAATGTGCGTCGCCGACTCGGTTGAAAGCCAATCCGAAAGCGACATCAGTTCCTGCGTGGTTGTCTTGAAGGTCTTGACCTGAATCGCCACCTTGCCGTTGCTCATATGGCGAACACAGGCCACCACCGAGTCTTTATGCACATCCAGACCGGCACAATGCGGATAGAGAACTTCCATCGTTCCTCCTTGCGCCGCCGGCGTGGAACCCCAACAGAGAAATCTGACAAACGCGCTCCACGGCCAGAATCGGCCGCTGGCGCAATCCAGGGTGCTCAAGGGTTCCGGGTCCGACTTGAGGACGGGCTCAAATCCACCAGGAAAAAGATCGACCTCCGTGCCCGCTGCGCCTCCCCACTGTAACCGAACCGCTGCCGGTTTCATCCTCCAGGGTCGGTTCTACCGGTGACAGACTTGAGGAAAATGCCACTTAGCATCAAACTTCCCGTCCAGAGCAGAATCGAAAACGCTGTAGGTTCGGCCCGAACTTGCGCGTTGAAGTTTGAACCGCTCCGTCCTTCCCCGCCGCAACGGCGGAAACGCGGAAGGAACCGGCCGCCCAGACTTCTTTGCTATTTATGTTCGGCGAGGGCCAACGGCTTGCCTTCCGAGGTGTAATTGCGGTTCCACTTGGGAATCTCCACCACGTAGTTGCCGGGGCGGGCAATGACGGACTGGCAGCCCAGGCGCGAATTCAGCTGCTGATCGGCGGCCATGTCCAGCCGGTCCAGTTCGTCATCGTCCGCCTCGCTGATGCCGGCCTGATCCTTGATCCAAAGGTGGCAGGTGGTGCAGGCGCAGACGCCGCCGCAGGCGTGGTCGAGAAAAATGTTGAAGTTCTCCGCCACATCGAGAAACGACATCGGCTTGCCATGATGCTCGTAAGGCATGGTTCCGAACTCGAATTCGACCGTCCTGCCTTCGGGAAGGAAGGTGACCCGCACCAGCTTTTCCGGCGGAATGTTTTTGTTTTCTGCGTCGCTCATAAACCGAACTTCCCCAGCGCTGACTTGCTCACTCGCTGACCTGCTGACTTGCTGCTAATTGAACTCTGCCGCGGCCATAGGATGAGGCGCGGTGATCGAGTCGCCCAGCTCCTCGCCGGCTTCGCCCATGGTCTTGCCGCGAATGGCCTCGGTGACCGCGGCGTCCATCATCAGTTCGGCGAGGCGGTGCGTAGCCTGGTCGAGCGCGACCGTCGCTTCGCGGATTGCCTTCAGCTCGTCGCCAGGCTTGACTGCGGCCAGGCGATCTCGGGCCGTGTCAATGGCTGATTGCTCTTCGCCGGCCAATTGCGCCCAGGCTGCGGTTTCGCGGGCCTGTTCCACCTTCGTCAGGATCGAATCCGCTTCATTGCGCGTCTCGATCAACAGCCTTTTCGCGAAGTCCTCCTCGGCATGATCGAAGGAGTCGAGAATCATGCTCTCCACCTGCTCATCCGTCAATCCATAGGTCGGCTTCACCTCGATCTCCGCCTGCTTCCCGCTGCGCTGCTCGCGTGCGGAGACCTGCAGGATGCCGTCCGCATCGATCAGGAATTTCACTTCGATGCGCGGCAGCCCGGCCGGCATCGGCGGAATGCCTTTCAGGTCGAAGCGCGCCAGCGAACGGCAGTCGGAGGCCAGCTCGCGCTCGCCCTGCACCACGTGAATGGCCACGTTGGTCTGCCCGTCGACGCCGGTGGTGAAGTGCTCGGTGGCCGAGGCGGGAACGGTGGAGTTGCGCTGAATGATGCGCGCCACCACCCCGCCCAGCGCCTCAATGCCCAGCGACAGCGGCGTCACATCCAGCAGCAGCAGCTCCTCGGTGGTCTTCGATGCGCCGGCCAGGATGTCGGCCTGCACGGCCGCGCCCAGTGCGACCACCTCGTCCGGGTTCAGCTCGATGTGCGGCTTCTTGCCGCGCGCGCTCAAGCGGAAGAGCTCGTCGACGAGTTCGCGAACGGCAGGAATGCGCGTGGAACCGCCCACCAGCACCACTTCGTCGATCTGTTCCGGCGTGATGCCGGCGTCGGCGAGGGCCTGCTTGCAGGGGCCCATGGTGCGTTCGAGCACCGGCTCGATGAGCAGCTCGAAGACAGCGCGCGGAATCTCGCGCTGGTAACGGTCGCCGTTGGGCAATTCAATGTCAAAACTCGCCGACGGCTCCGTCGAGAGGCGCACCTTGGCGTCGATGGCCGCTTTACGCAGCGCCTGTACGGCAGCCGGGTGACCGCGCAAATCCACGCCGTGCTCGGAGTGGATCTCGTCGAGCGCGATGGCCAGCAGCAGATTGTCAATGTCGTCGCCGCCCAGGTGCGTGTCGCCGTTAGTGGATTGCACCTCGAAGATGCCGTCGCGCAGTTTGAGAATGGAGATGTCGAATGTGCCGCCGCCCAGATCGTAAACGGCAATCGTCCCTTCCTTGCCGCGATCGAGCCCATAAGCCAGTGCCGCCGCCGTGGGCTCGTTGACCAGGCGCAGCACTTCAAGGCCGGCCATGCGGCCCGCGTCTTTGGTGGCCTGGCGCTGCGCGTCGTTGAAATACGCCGGTACCGTAATCACCGCCTGCGTAACCGGCGCACCGAAGAACCGCTCGGCGTTGCGCTTGAGCTGGCGCAGCACGTAGGCCGAAATCTCCGGGGGCGTGAAGCGCAGTTCGCCCAGCTGAATGCGCGGAACCTCGCCCGCTCCTACATCGTCGGCCAGCCGGAACGGGAACAGCTTGAGCTCGTTCTGCACTTCCTCCAGGCCGCGGCCCATCAGGCGCTTCACGGAATAGATGACACGCTCCGGGGTCTCGATGAGCGCCTTGCGCGCGCTGTTGCCCACGGTCACCGTGGGCCGCCCATTGCCTCCGGCAGGGATGGGGTCCAGCGCGACCACCGACGGCACAAGATTCGAGCCGTCCGCGCCGGGGATTACCACCGGCGCGTCCCCCTGCATGTATGCGGCCAGGGAATTCGTGGTTCCCAAGTCGATGCCGACGACCACCGATCTCATGTTTTCCATCATTGCCTAATTGCCCTCATATGGACCCCGGCAACAAAACGGGGTCCATGAAGTTGGCGAGTCGATGCCGCCCGCACATGAGATCGATTCCAAGCGTCCTTCCGCCATGTTTCTTGATCAAGCTCCAAGCGTTTCGGTTACGTCGCGGACCAGGTTGTTGAGATAGCGCCGTCGATCGAGCAGGGCCACCATCGCGGACTGCGCCTTTCTACGCACAGCGTCGTCCCCCGTGTCCCAGTCGTTCCAAGCGTTCCGCAATTCGCCATCCACGGCGTCGAGCAATCCGTCGAATTTCTTCTTGGCTTCGAGCAAACTTGCTTCGAGCGCCGCATCCGCTTCGCCCATCTTGCGGTCCATGCGCATCTCTTCCAGTTGCATGTTCAGGTCGAAAACCTCTTCCAGCAGGTCGGGGGGAACGCGCGAAGGGTCGCGCCGATCTTTGCCGCTATGTTCCTCTCCGATCTCCGCGCCATGCAGCTTGAGCAGGTATTCGGTGCGGCGCAGCGGGTCCTTGAGGGTGCGATAGGCGTCATTCAGCAGCGCCGTGTCGGAGAGGCTCCATTCGCGTTCGTTTTCACCCGCACGCGCAAAGCGGTCCGGGTGCAGCTTCCGGCTCAGTCGATGGAACTCGCGCTCCAGCGCGGCGAGATCTATGTTCAAGCGCGGTTCTAGTCCAAAGACAGAAAAATAATCGCCGCCGGGGGGAGGCTGGATTTTGCTGCAGTGCGGGCAGAAGAGGGTGGACTCATTGTGAGCCACGGAACACGACCAGCATGCGACCGGTACTGCGGAATCAAGAACTTTCAACATGATCGAAACCAGACCGAAACCGGGGCGAGCCAGTCCCTACGACGAGAAAGAAGACCCGCAGCCGCAGGAGCGCGAGGAGTTCGGGTTGATGAAATTGAATCCCTGCCGCATCAGCGTCTCCTCGTAGTCCAGCGTCATGCCATGCAAATACAGGAACGATTTCGGGTCGACAAAGACCCTCACTCCGTCGAACTCGTAGATGCGGTCGCGCTCGCGTGGCCGGGTGTCGAATTTGATCGAGTAGGAGAGCCCCGAGCAGCCGCCGCCCGTCACGCCCAGGCGCAGTCCGCCCTCTTCGGGCGAGACGCCTTCCTTGGCCATCGCCGAACGAACGCGCGTGATGGCGCGCTCGGTCAGTTGCAGGCCCTGCGCGGAAGCCGGCCCGTGCGCGCCCGTCTGCGGAGGCGCCGCAACTGCGCCCTCCGCAGGCTTCGATTCGATCGTGACAACGTTTGACATAAACTCCACACTTCATCAGGCCCGGCCTGAGCCGCGCCCTTCCAAAGCCAAACCAGACGAGCTACGCTTACTGCGCCGCGCCCGCCGTAACCGGAACTGTCTCCGCTACCCCGTTTTTCTTCTTCCAGTCGCCGATCGCGGCACGGATCGCGTCCTCAGCCAGCACCGAACAGTGAATCTTCACCGGCGGCAGCGAAAGCTCCTTCACAATGTCGGTGTTCTTGATGGTCAGAGCCTCTTCCACCTTGCGGCCCTTGATCCACTCCGTGGCCAGCGAAGAGCTTGCAATCGCCGAGCCGCAGCCGAAGGTCTTGAACTTGGCCTCCTCGATCACTTGCGTCTCCGGGTTCACTCGGATCTGCAACCGCATCACGTCGCCGCACTCCGGCGCGCCCACCAGCCCGGTGCCTACGTCGCCGGAAGTCTTGTCGAGCGTGCCCACGTTGCGGGGATTGTTGTAGTGGTCCACTACCTTGTCGCTGTATGCCATGGTTTCGATCTCCTCCGCGGGGAAGCCGCGTCCATCTGTTTGATTCGGCAGCCTTGCCCGCCGATGCTTTCCTGTTCCCTGGTTCCCTGGTTCCCTTGATCCCTTGTTCGCTGACTTCAGTGCGCCTGCCACTCGATCTTGGTCAGGTCAATGCCTTCCTTCACCATCTCGTAAAGCGGTGAAAGCTCGCGCAGTTTCTGCACAATGTCCACCACCTTGGCGCCCACGTAATCCACCTCCGCCTGGGTGTTGAAGCGCCCTAGTCCAAAGCGAATGCTGCTGTGCGCCACGTCGTCGCCCAACCCCAGAGCCTTCAATACATAGGAGGGCTCAAGCGTGGCCGAGGTACAGGCCGAGCCGCTCGAAACCGCTATGTCGTTGATACCCATCAGCAGCGACTCGCCCTCCACATACACAAAACTCATGTTCAGGTTGCCGGGCAACCGGTGTTCCATTGAGCCGTTGACGTGAACATAATCCAGTTCCGACTCCAGTTTCGCCTTCAGCCGGTCGCGCAGGCCGCGCAGGTACGCCGCCTCGGAATCCATCTCCTCGAGAGCGATTTCGCTGGCCTTGCCCAGGCCCACGATGCCCGGCACGTTCAGCGTTCCGGATCTCATGCCCCGCTCGTGGCCGCCGCCGTCGATCTGCGCCGCGATCTGCACGCGCGGGTTGCGCCGCCGCACATAGAGCGCGCCCACCCCCTTGGGCCCGTAGATCTTGTGCCCGGAGAGCGACAGCACGTCGATGTTGTCGGCCATTACATTCACCGGCACCTTGCCCACCGCCTGCACCGCATCGGTGTGGAAGATCACGCCCTTCTCATGGCACAGCTTGCCGATCTCTCGAATCGGCTGCAGCACGCCGATCTCGTTGTTGGCGGCCATGATAGTCACCAGGATGGTCTTCTCGTCCATGGCCCGCGCCAGATCCTCGAGATCGATCAGTCCGTCGGCCTTCACCGGCAGGTACGTCACCCGGTAGCCGTATTTCTCCAGGCGCTTGCAGGTGTCCAGCACCGCCTTGTGCTCGGTCACCTGAGTGATGATGTGGTTGCCGCGCTCGCGGTACATCTCCGCGATGCCCTTGATGGCCAGGTTGTTCGATTCCGTGGCCCCGGAGGTGAAGATGATCTCCTTCGCGGTCGCCCCGATCAGCTTGGCAATCTGCTCGCGCGCGGTCTCCACTGCCTGCTCGGCTTCCCATCCGAACGAATGGTTGCGGCTGGCCGCGTTGCCGAACTTGACGGTGAAGTAAGGCATCATCGCTTCCAGCACCCTGGGGTCCAGGGGACTGGTGGCATGATTGTCCATATAGATCGGCAAGCTCACGCCGGCCGGTACCTCTACCTGGCTCAAAACTGTGCTCATCTCTGAAATCTCCATCCTTGTTGCGGCTACGCCCCTTTTCTCGCTCCAGGGGCGGAGTGGAAAGCTCCGATTACGGGGTCAGCGAAACTAGCGCGCTCGCATGGTGAACCCGGCTCTCGGGATGTACGTGTTCCGCCAGATCCTGAATGCTGATGCTCTTCAGAACTCCGGCGATGGTGTCGTTCACCCGCGCCAGCGGCTCCTTGATGGTGCAGCTCGGGGTCAGTTCGCAGCCATTTGCGCCCTTGGTGCAGGAGGTGATAAAAAATGGGCCGTCGATCGAATGAATCACCTCGAAAGCCGAAATCTCGCGCGCATCCCTTGAAAGCGCGTAACCGCCGTTCATCCCCGCGTGCGAGCGCAGGAGCCCGGTCTTGGTAAGCCTTTGCAGAATCTTGGCCAGCAGTTGCGCCGGAATCCCGTAAGCGTCGGCGATATCTTTTGCGCTCAAGGCGGGCGTCTCCGGATGTTCGGCCAGGTACTTGAGCGCCATCAAACCATAGTCCGCCTTTTTGGTCAGCTTGAGCATGATATCCGACTAGATCGGTCCTCGTTCAGTATACGACCATTTATGTCCTATTTTCAAGGCCGGATTGGCCCTGTTTCCCTTTGCCGCCTGGGGAGAATCGCACCAAAGTAAGGAAGAATTCAAATAAATATGCTTTTGCATTTACCCCAAAAGCGGCTACAATCTGGCGGCAAGAGCACTAACGCATTCCTCCTTTTGCCGTACCCCTGGGCCCATTCCCTGCGGCGCGCGGGATGACACCCGGATCGGCGTAACAAGGGTCCATCCGAAGGAGAAATGCACGATTTCGCCTGAAACGACGAGCGATGGCTACCGCCTGCAGACACCCTAAGGTTCGAATCGTCTCCCGGCACGAAGACACCGAGTTTGTCGAGTGTTTGGAGTGTGGTGAGGTCTTTGACTCCGAGGAGTTCCGCGACATGGAGATTGAAGACTCCGCTGAAACGGAAAACGTCTCGGACGATTCCTGAGCTGCAAATGTTTTGGAGCACCCTTACCTGGCGCCGGCGCCGTTGCCTGCCGGAGCTCCGAGCCGCCGTGAAACCGCCCATGCGTAATGCAGGCCCGACGCCACCGTGAGAACCACGGTCGCGTCGAGCGCAATGGTGCGGAACCAGCTTACCCAAAAGGCCGCCGTAAGCTGGTGCAGCAGGACCGCCGCCACGGCTGTGATCTGGGCTAGCGTGTTGGCCTTGCCGAACAGGCTGGGATTGAATTCCCGCCGGCCCACCGCCGCGTACAGGATGGCCGCCACCATCAGAATGCCTACATCCCGGCCGAAGACCAGCACCGTCACCGTAACCGGAATCAACCCCTTGTGCATCAGCACCAGGAACAGCGTGCTCAACAGCAGCTTGTCGGCCACTGGGTCAAGATATTGGCCCAGCACAGAGCGTTGCTTGAGTACCCTTGCCAGAGTGCCGTCCAGCGCGTCGGTCAGACCGGCAACGAGGAACAGCCCGAAACTGAGTGCATAGTCGCCCTCAAAAATGGCGGCCACCAGGAACGGCGCCATGCAGATGCGCAATAAGGTGAGAAGATTGGGAGCGGTCCGGAGCGGGTTAAATCGCGGCTTAGAAGTGTCATTCATAGCGGACTTGAACAAGCGGTGGCAGTTTGGCTGCCGCATCCCCAATCCTGCTGTCCGGCTCCGTCGACGAACCGTTCACACGCCCGCATCGAAACGAAAAGTGGCTGGGGCAAAAGCCAAAATCGAGCCTCGCTCCGGCAACACACCGGCGCGCGCTCAGGCAAAGGAGCACATCGCACACGTCCTTGATGGTACAGCAAGGAACGAACTGGCGCCGCGCCCCATTCCGTTGCTCGCCAGCGCCGCAGCCCGTCTTTCCCCGCTTCTCAGCACCTGATAAACTACCTGAGTCGCTTCAGAGGCGCGTAGCTCAGTTGGTTAGAGCGCTTCCTTGACACGGAAGAGGTCGCTGGTTCGAATCCAGTCGTGCCTACCATATTTATCAATAGTTTAGACGGCCCGACAGTCCAACTTCAGAATTTTTGTGCCGCGGTCTGTGTCATAACTCATCATTCCACTGCCGTTTGCCAGCTCTTCCAGCGCTTTCCGTCGATCGGAATCGGGAACCACAGCGGGTCATCCTTCGATCGCTCCGTGAAGCGAATGTCGATGCCGGCATTGCCAGCCGATCGATGCTTCAGGTCAAATCGCTTTCCATTTCCAGTTTCGGATTTCCGGCAGATCCTGGCCGTACTTGCGGATGTACCGTTTGTGATCGATGAGCTTGTCCTTGAGCTGCTGCTTCAGGTAGACGCCTTTGTCCCCGGTTTGCGGAAGGCGGTCGATGCTGTCCATCACCAGGTGGAAACGGTCCAGCTCGTTCATTACCGTCATGTCGAAAGGGGTGGTGATGGTCCCCTCTTCCTTGTAGCCTCGGACGTGAATGTTGCCGTGGTTGGTACGCCGGTAGGTAAGCCGGTGGATCAGCCATGGATAAGCGTGGAAGGCGAAGATGACCGGCTTGTCCCTGGTGAAAAGCTCGTCGAATTCAATGTCGCTCAGCCCGTGCGGGTGTTCGCTTTGCGGTTGCAGCTTCATTAAATCCACGACATTCACGACACGGAGCTTTAGCTCGGGTATGTGTTCCCGCAGGATGGACACGGCGGCCAGAGTCTCCAGCGTAGGCACATCGCCGCAGCACGCCATTACGGCATCGGGCGACGCACCCTGGTCATTGCTGGCCCACTGCCAGATGCCGATGCCCTGGGTGCAGTGCTTCACGGCGGCATCCATCTGCAACCACTGTGGCGCCGGATGCTTGCCTGCAACTACGACGTTGACATAGTGGCGGCTGCGCAAACAGTGATCCATTACCGAAAGCAGGCAGTTCGCATCGGGCGGCAGGTAGACGCGCACGACTTCAGCTTTTTTATTGACGACGTGATCGA
Source organism: uncultured Acidobacteriaceae bacterium (assembly GCA_963770555.1). GTDB lineage: Bacteria > Acidobacteriota > Terriglobia > Terriglobales > Acidobacteriaceae > Telmatobacter. The sequence continues at coordinate 223,759 of CAVYQC010000003.1, read as the reverse complement.
TGAAGCCCGGATCCTGGTGCGTAAATCCGTTGTGATCCTGTCGCCAGACATGCGATGCCAGCAGATAGTTGAGCGAGGAGATCTTGCGCCGCCAGGGCAGGCCCGCCGTGACCTTGAGCCATTTGGCGTGCTGGTTGAACATCGAGTCGACGATGTGGATGAAGGCCTCGTAACAGTTGAATAGCCCGTGACGGCCGGTGAGCAGATAGCCTTCGAGCCAGCCCTCGCACTGGTGCTCGCTGAGCATCTCCATCACCCTCCCCTCCGCGGCAAGGAATTCATCGTTGGGAGCAGTGGCGGCGTCCCATTGGCGTTTGGTCACTTCAAATACGGCGGTAAGTCCGTTGGAGATGGTTTCGTCGGGGCCGAAGATGCGGAAGTTCCGCCTTTCGCTGTTCAGCTTCGCCACATCGCGCAGAAATGGCCCGAGCACGCGGGTGTCGCCGATGCCGAGCGCTCCGGGCGCGGGCACGTCGGCCGCGTAGTCGCAGAAGTCCGGCATGCGCAAATCGCGAAGAAAGATGCCGCCGTTGGCGTGAGGATTGGAGCCCATGCGCCTGTCGCCCTTGGGCGCAAGGTCGGCCAGTTCCGGCATCAGCCGGCCTCTTTCGTCGAAGAGCTCCTCGGGCCGGTAGCTCTTCAGCCAATCTTCGAGCAGCTTTAGGTGTTCGGGATGAACCGCCGGATCGGAAAGCGGCACCTGGTGCGAACGGAAGGTGCCTTCTACCTGCAGGCCGTCAACGATCTTCGGCCCGGTCCAGCCTTTGGGCGAATTCAACACGATCATGGGCCAGCGCGGCCGCCCGGTTTTGCCGTGAACGCGCGCGTCCTGCTGGACATTCCGGATCTGCTCTACTGCCTCGTCGAGAGCGGCCGCCATCGCCTCATGCATTGGTTTCGGTTCGTGACCTTCGACGAAGATCGGCGTCCAGCCATAGCCGCGCAGCAACTGCTCCAGCTCCTCGTGAGTAATGCGCGCAAGGATGGTCGGGTTAGCGATCTTGTAGCCATTGAGGTGCAGAATGGGCAGCACCGCGCCGTCGGTCGCGGGATCGAGAAATTTGTTGGAGTGCCATGCCGTCGCCAGAGGTCCGGTTTCAGCCTCGCCATCGCCCACTACGCAGGCAACTATCAGATCGGGATTGTCGAGCACCGCTCCGAACGAGTGACTCAGCGAATAGCCCAGTTCACCGCCTTCATGAATCGATCCTGGAGTCTCAGGAGAAGCATGGCTTGGAATCCCTCCGGGAAATGAAAACTGAATGAACAACTTCCTCAGTCCTTCCTCATCCTGACTTATGTCCGGATAGATCTCGCTGTACGTGCCCTCGAGATAAGTGTTGCCTACCACCGCAGGGCCGCCATGCCCCGGTCCGGAGACATAGATCATGTTCAAGTCGTACTTCTTGATCACCCGGTTCAGGTGCGTATAGATAAAGTTCTGTCCCGGCGTGGTGCCCCAATGGCCCAGCAACATGTGCTTCACATCCGCAAGTTCCAGTGGACGCCTGAGCAGGGGATTATCGTAGAGATAAATCTGCCCGACCGAAAGATAGTTGGCGGCGCGCCAATAGGCGTCCATTTTGTCCAGCAGTTCAGTGGACAAATTCGTTTCCGCAATGCTGCTTCGGTTTAATCCCATTTCACACCTCCGAGCTTCTTGTGAGCCTACGATTTTGCATCGATCGCGCGATCGGGCGCAGCCTCAATTCCATGCCCGGGCCATTGCGGTTGCGTGAACGTTGCCACAAAATTTGCGCGGCTTCCAGTAGAATGGCAGCGCCGTCATGGCGCGGTGCGACTCGCGCGGTGCGGTCAACCGCCGTCCGAGCGACCGGCGCCATGGCCCGGTGGACACGGCCGGCGATTGTGCCCGCTCATTTTCTCTGGCGCTACACGGAAATCCTTCGAACCGATCTCCGTTTCATCCCTTGGGCGTGGCGGATTCGGTCGGCTATGCCGACGATCTCTATCTAAATCTTACAGGCCCCGACCCGCGAGACGCGGAGTTAGCGGCCATCGGCGGATTTTCGGGATTCGGAACGAAAGTCGCCGTGCGCGAAATTCGAATCCTCTGCCGAACATCGGCACCGCACAGCCAACATCGGTTCATCGAACGTCGGAATCTGTTCTCGATTTTGGACGACATTGCGCGGCTGCCGTGCTTTTCATGACTCCGGATGAGCGCATTCCATCTGCCTCCGCCGTTCAAGCGCGCAACCCGGCAGGGAGATCTTTCCAGATTATGACGCTCTCGAATGCCCCGGGATACGGGCTTCTCAGTGAACCGCCGATCGGGAATATCGTGATTGCGGCACTTGAAATAAACTCTAGCCGTGGGGTAAACGCATGACGAATGAGCAATCCGACGCATTTGTATTTCTGGGAGCCACTGGCGATCTCGCGTATAAGCAGATCTTTCCGGCGCTCGAGGGAGAAGAGAGCCAGGCCGGCCTCCGGACCGTCAAGAAAGGGTTTGCCGGAATCTGCGGGCAACCATTCGCCGCGCTCTTCTTCGCGTTTCATCCACGGGGTCTTCACCGGCAATCCCGGCAACGGTTGGAAAAGCCGGAAATTGACTTAGCGACTCACGGGTCTAAACTATCTGCGGCTCGCCGATGACGAGGGGTTTTGTGACTCTGAATTTGTTTCGAGGCTTACGGCCGTTGCAACGCGCGGGCGTTGTGCGCGACGCGCTGGCTGGCGTGGCGCTGGCGGCGATGGATATTCCCCAAGTGCTGGGCTACGCCAAGATCGCCGGGATGCCGGTAGTGACCGGCCTATACACATTGATGCTGCCGCTGGTGGCTTTTGCCGCCTTCGGCTCATCTCGCTATCTGGTGGTGGCGGCAGACTCTGCCACTGCGGCGATCTTTGCGGATGGGATGACAGGTTTGCCGGCAACCATGGTGGCGCCCTATGCAGCCCTGGCAGCGGTCGTAGCGATCCTGACGGCAGCGATTCTGCTCTTGGCGAGGCTGCTCCGGCTGGGTTTCATTGCCGACTTTCTTTCGCGCACGGTGCTGGTGGGTTTTCTCACCGGTGTCGGACTTCAGGTGGGGATCTCGGTGCTGAGTGAAATGCTGGGAGTGCCGGTGAATTCGCGCAGGTCGCTGCTGCAACTCTGGGAGGCGCTTCGCGGGCTGCCTCGGGCCCATCTGCCGACTGTGCTGGTGTCGGTTTCCGTGCTGGCGTTTGTACTGGTGTTGAAGCGGCTCGTTCCCAAACTGCCGGGGGCATTGATCGCCGTGGTCGCGGCGATTTCAGCAAGCGCGGCATTCGATTTCGCCGGGCACGGCATTGCAACCATTGGCCCGGTCGCCGGCGGCTTGCCGCACCTGGGATGGACAAACCTGCTCTGCCTTCGCGCAATGAACTGGAAGGAAATCGAACTGCTGCTTACGGTGTCGGCTTCCTGCGCCGTGATGATCGTTACGCAGAGCGCGGCCACCACGCGGATTTATGCGGCAAAGCACCATCAGGAAGTGAACGAGAACAACGATCTGTTCGGGCTTTCGGCCGCGAATGCCGCGGCGGCCCTCAGCGGAGCTTTTGTGGTCAATGGAAGCCTCACCCAGACGGCAATGATGGAGGATGCCGGTGGGAAAAGCCAGGTAGCGCAGCTTACCTCGGCACTTGTGGTGGCGTTGGTGTTGCTGTTCCTTACAGGGAAACTCGAGTATCTTCCCACCTGTGTGCTGGGTGTGCTGGTGTTCCTGGTTGCGCTTCGCCTTATCAATTTGAAGGCGCTCGGAGACATTCGGGCGGAAAGCCCGCAGGAGTATGCGCTGGCGGTGATGACGGCGGCGGTGGTGCTGGTGGTGGGTGTGGAGCAGGGAATCGTACTGGCGATGGTGGTATCGCTGTTGCGCGTGGTGCAGCATAGTTATCACCCCCACAGCGGCGTGCTGGTGGCCAATGGAAGCGGGCTTTGGAAGCTGGAACCGGCGGCGCCGCATGTGGTCACTGAGCCTGGGCTGGTGCTGTACCGCTTTGGAGCCGCTCTTTTCTATGCGAATGCGGGGCGGTTTCTCGAAGAGGTGTCCAGCGTGGTACGGCCCATGCCTTCGGCAGTGCGCTGGGTGGTGATCGACGCGGAGGCAATGACGCATGTGGACTACACGGCCGCGCGAGTGGTGATCGAATTGAAGAAGTCCCTTCGGGATGCTGGGATTGAGTTGGCGTTTGCGCGGCTGCCCTGGGACCTGCGGTCTGAATTCGATCGGCATCATTTGACGGAGGAGATAGGGCCGGCGAGAATCTTCAACTATCTGCACGATGCAATCGCTGCGTTCGAGGAGTCGGCGAAGCCCTCCGGGAAGAGCACCGTTGAGGCGGATTCATTCGGCGAAGGGGGAGACTCGGTTAGCCCGCTGGGCGAGCAGTAGAACCCTCAGTAGCACTGTGGCGCCAACCGCACTACCTCTGCTCGGCGATGCCGCCCTCCCGGCAGGCCGCAGGGATTGTCTCTCCGTTTGCAACCCCAACCTCACCCCTGTCGAAGCAGGCGCACAAATTGCTCCGGCATACGCTTCTTTCCGCTTGCCATTCAAGGCTCCTCGCATACCAGTTTGTCTCACATCTGCTGGTACAGAATTTGCCCGGCATTCCAAGCGGCATCTGCTTCGTTTTTTGAGCCGAGCGCAGTCCAACGACCCGCATTTGGGAGGCTCATTTCATGCAATGAACTTCTAGGACGTCCCTCCGCTCAGGAACCCCATGTACGGGTCGGTGCCAAAGTTCCCGAAGTTCGGAAAGACCTCCCGGATCTGGCTGTCGGAAAGCCCGAACCACTGCGCCAGCGTGCCTGCGTATTGCTCCACTGAGGTCGTTGGAATCAGACGTCCCGCGCCCACATCGTTGGCCTGGTTCACGCCCACAATCGGATATTGCCCGTACATATTCTGCCCCTGCACCGCGCCGCCCACAACAAAATGGTGGCTCCCCCACCCATGGTCGGTGCCGTTGCTGTTGCAGGTCAGGGTGCGGCCAAAGTCGGAGATCGTGAAGGAAGTCACCTGGTTGCCGATGCCCATGGTGGTCATCAATCCATCGAAATACTCGAAGGCCGCGCCCAGTTGCGTGAGAAGCTGAGAGTGGATTTGGGCCTGGTTGTTGTGCGTGTCGAAACTGCCCAATTGGACGTAAAAGATCTGTCGCGTCACGCCCAGGCTGCCCCGGCCGGCAATGATGCGCGCCACTGTCTGCAGCGACTGGGCGAGCGGGTTATCGGTGAGCATGTTCGTCACCGGATCCAGATACTGCGGCGGATTCGCCACGCCGCCCACGCCGGCCGGCGGCATGGCAGTGGCCAGCATCGCCTGCGCCTGCATGGAGCGGTTGACCACGATCTCGTAATTCTGGGCGAAGAGGTTGGTCTCCTCGGCGGTCAAAATCGCATTCAGCGGATTCGACGCCGCCAGTGCGCCAAACGGAGGCTGGGCCAATCCGTAGATCGGGATCGGGCCTGCCGGCGTGCAATTCAGTTGGAAGGACGTCTCTCCGGCGAGAAACAGCGCGTTGCCCGCGGTCGAAATGCAGGTGAACATGGAGTTCGAGTTCATGTTCATCGCTTCGATGGCGTCGGCAACCGCGCCGCCCCAGCCCACATGTTCACCGCTGCCCAGATTCGACGCAATAGCCTGCCACGCCGCGGTCTGATCGAAGTGCGAAAACAGCGAGTCCGGCAACTGCACCGTGTTGGCGTTGATCTGATCCTTGGACGCGGGCGTCACCAGCGTGCCGGTATTGGCGACGATCGCCGCGCGGCCCTCATTGAACAGGTTCTGCACTCCGGTGAGGTACGGATTGAGCGCAAACGTGCGCCCGCTTTGCGGCGTCTGGAGCGTGATCGGCAGCAGCTCGCTCATGGGATAAGCGAGCCCCGGCGCGCCCGACCGCGCCTGAGTAAACGCGGCGTAAGAATCGGCGTCGGTGGCGATCACGGTACCATGGCCGTCGTTGCCGCCCTGCAGATACACGCAGACCAGCGCGCGATAGTCCGATCCGCTGCTTTCCTGGGCCATGGCCGCCAGGGAGTTGAGTTCAAGAATAAACGGACTCACGTAGAAGCCGGCCATCGAGGCCAGCGAAGCCGTTCTCAGAAATTGCCGCCGGGTATGCTTGCATTTGCACATAGCTGGCTCCTATTGCCGAAACCCCGTGATTTTGTAATCCTGCCCCTGAACTTGGGTGACCCAGGCCTCGCTTTCGAGAGCTGAGAGACCACCAATCTGCGCGGTCACGGTATTATTGCTGCGCGGCGTAGTCTGGCGACGCCACGGTAAGATAGATTGCCGTTTGCACGCGGCTCAGAAGCGCGGCGTTGATTGCATTCTGATCGCCGGTCGGGATGGGGATCGATTCGACCGCGCTTTCAATCTGGCTGTAAAGCGTGCTGCTCATCTGGCCCGCCATCAGCAGCAGATTGATGCGGTCCATCAATTGATCGGGCGTCGCTGCCAGTCCCGTCTCGGTCGCATAGGATGAGAAAAGATCGGGCCCTCCGCTGGCCGTGCCGCTGATCCCGTTCTGCAGATAATTGATGTAGCCCACCACCGTTGAAACATTGGTCATCTGCATCTCCGGCGCCACCAGTCCCGCCGCTGCGATGCTCGTGCCCGGCGGAACATACCCTGGACTGAACCAGTTGAAAACGGTGGGTGAACGGAACCACATCTCGCCCAGTCCGTAGATCGGATCCTCCAGCGTGCCCACGTCGTAGGCGCCGGTGCGCGACTGCGCGGTGAAGGCCCGCGCCCACTCCGTGTAGCGGATCAGCGCCTCCCGCACCTTGCCGTATTGCGGGTTGGCGATATCCGTGGCCGAATCGCGCGCCTCCGGATCCGTGAGGATCGCCGTGATCACGGCCTGCAGATTGCCGCGCACGCCGGTCCCATCGTTCTTGAATATCTGCGCTACACGGTTCACGTAAGCCGGACTTGGATCGCTGGTCACCAGGTGCTGGATCATCTGCTTCGAGAAGAAAGCCGGCAGATTGGGATGATTGAAGAGAGTATCCAGAGCAGTCTTCAAATCTCCATCGGGGTCCGCGCTTCCCGCCGCAATCGTAACCCCCAGGAAGTCCTTCTCATTGGTCGAATGATGGCTGGGAAAACTCTGCATGGGCAGCAACTCTTCCCCGTGTCCCGGCCCGACATAAAGACAGCAGTTTGACCAGGCCGTGTCGCTGTCGTCGCCCGGAATATCCCAGCTGAACCCCGTGAAAACCGCCGCCAGGCCCATCACATCCGTGTTTGAATAAGTCGGGATCGGGTTCCCGTTCGTATCAAGCTGCTGCGTGCCGTCGTCGTTCAATTGCCACAGCCCGATGGTGAAAAGCTGCATCACCTCGCGCGCATAATTCTCATCCGGATCGGTGGTCGCATTCCCCTTGTCGTTGCCCAGCATCGAAAGGAACTGCCCCATCATCGGATTCAGGGTCACGTCCTGCAAAAGCTGGCGGAAGTTCCCGAAAGCATCGTTGCCCAGCACGTCGTAATAATTCGCCTCGCCGCGCGGCATGCTCTGGATCGCGGTCGAGTTATTGCTCGAAATCACCAGCATTTGCGACAGCGCGTACTTTACCCTCTGCCGCAGTTGATCGGGTGCGGCCAGAGATTGCTGCCAGAAAGCATCCTGGGCCAGAATCTCGTCGGAACTGTTCTGCTCGAACAGCGCCGCGTTGCACTTTACGTCGGTCGAGGCGCAGGGCGGATTGTTGACGATCAGGGCCTGCTCCACGGCGGGCTCCATCGGGGTGGGCGGCATAGCGAACTGCTGGTTCAGCCACGACTGAATCCCGTTCATGGAGACGTTGTGGATGTCGGAGTCGGTCGCGCCGAAGGTCGCTTGATCCAGAAAACGCGCCGCGTCTTGAGGCGTGACCACCGGTACCGGTGGCGTGCCCAGCACCTGCGCGATCAGATCTGCCGAAGTCGCCGGGCCGGGTGCGGGATTCAATACCTGCAGGTCGAGATTGCCCGGCTCGGTCAAATCCACCGTCGCGGTCAATTGCGTGCCGCTGTTGAAGGTCGTAGCCGCCGCCGTTCCGTTCACCAGCACCTGCGCGCCGGTAATGAACTTCTGGCCGGTGAGCACGATGGTGGCCGACCCGGGATTGAACGACATCGGCGAGGCGGAACTGAGGATCGGAATCGGATTCATCACCGAGATGTTCTGCGCAATCGAGACCGCCGGATTGTCGACGCTGGTTATCGTAAGCTGCACGATATTGCTGGGAGTGGGGACCACTGCCGGCGCCGTGAAGGTGATGGAGCCGTCCTTATTCGACACCGCGGTGCCCACTTGCGCATTGCCTCCGGCAACTCCGTTCACCTGCAGGGTCACTGCGGGATTATCGGTTCCGTTCACCGTCAGCCCGAAGTTCAGGGAGTTCGAGACGCGTACGTCGGTGCTCCCGTTCGTTTGAAGCTGCAGCACCACCTGGCCGGGGCCGACCTTCAACGAGATCGGCGGCGCGCTCGCCGATCCCGGATCGGGATTCGTCACCGTCAACGGATAGGTCCCCGGATCGGGAGCGGAAATCATCGCCACCAGCTCGGTGGAGGAAACCCAGGTGGTCGGAACCAAAGCTCCGTTCCAGCTGATCTCCGCACCGTAGATGAACTGTGAGCCGTCGACCGTCACCGTGGTCGACCCCTCGGAAAACCCGGAGGGCGTGACCGATCCCAGAACCGGTATGGGATTCCAGATCTGAAGGCTCACAGATCCCTGTGGAGCCGTGGGATATTGGACTGACGAACTGGTGATGGTGACCGAATCGGGAGTGGGAATGACTGCCGGCGCCGTGTACAGCCCGGCGTTGCTGATCGTGCCGAACTCTGAGTTGCCGCCCTGCACGCCGTTCACGTAGAAAGTCAACGCCATTCCGGAGCTTAGCGATTGTGACGTCAGCTGCAGGGTCTGATTCACCCGAACGTCGCTGCTCGACGCCGAAATGGTGGCCGCCGTGCTCAGGTTCCCAAGCGAATACGAGTTGCAGCCTGTGATCAGGTAAGTTGCGGGGAGGAACGCTGCGCTGAAAAAAAGGGCCTTTAGCAGAGATTCGCGTACCGGCATTGCTCGCATAGATGCTCCTGTGCCATTCAGGAAAGGTTTGAGTCCGCTTGCGCCGCGCCCGAGTCAAAACAACTTCCGGGGGCCGTTGACTCTATGCGCCGAGAATTACGCACACGATTTCCTGAGTGCTTAAGACGGGGGTATCCAAGGAACGAATGCGCGTCCACCAACGGGATAAGGCGCGAAGAACTGCAATCGATTGATTCCCAAGCATATCCAAGCGGTCACCGAAAATCAATGACCAAAAAGTGTCATAGGTGACCTGGGTAATCAGCCTCGCCCGAAACAGGCCCGGCGCAGCCAGATTGGGTCTAAAGGCCAGAGGATCTTCCATGCCCCTTTTGTGCAAGGTGCAGTCAGTATGGCTTCCCTACGTTACGGTCAGATGAATGCCGGCGGGCGCTCACATCGAATGCCAGCTCATGTCCACGCGCACCGGGATTTCGTTCCTGATGGGAACGGTGAGGAAGGATGGGCGATCGATTTTGAAGTCCGAACAGGTCAGCGGGATGGTCCCAGTAATGCGCACTTCGCTGCCCTGGATGACGCGCTGAAATGGAACCTGCGCGTAGTGCGCGGTCTGGCCGGCAAACTGGACCTCGAGATCGGCGGCAATCGCTGTAGAAGCGGTCTCCGCCTGCGGAAAGTGGGCGCGCACCACGATCATAGGAAACTGCGCGCCGCGCGTGGCTTCAATCATGTGCAGATCGCGGTTGGTGTCGCCGGAGTCAAACGACTTTACCGGAACGGCGATCAGGAAGTCGCATTGCCCGGCGTGGCAAACCCCTTTGCCCCTGGCGGCATGGCTGGTCCCATCCACTTCGTGCATAGGATGCGACATGTGGTAAGTGAGCGTCGACTGATCGGCCGCCCACTGCGAATCGGGCTGCGCAAGCAGTGGAAGGGGAAAAAGCCACAGCGCAAGCAGGAGCCTCGTGTTCATTTTTTCTCCCAGAACTTCAGATGAATCGGCCAGGAAACGGCCACAACCGCCGCACCATAGGCAATTGCAGTCGTCACCGCCACGGCGCCGTGCGCCGAGGCAATGCCATGCACCTTTTCGCCGTCGTTCTCCTGCTCGTAGGCCATAGCGCCCAGGATCGGCGTGAGGATCATCCCGGGTCCATGGATGAACGCCAGCGCTTCGTGCACGCGGATGGCGCCGTGCTTATGGATTCCCGGAACCTTCGGCGCGAACATGGCAAAATACGCGGTGCTGAAGTAAAGCACCGTTGTTGCCCCGCCCAGCGCGGCGTGAAAATCGAGATTCGCGTTGGTGGGTTCCGTAATCGTCTGGCCGTTCTTGCCCTTTGCCTTAGCCATGGGACCGGTGATGAGAGCCGCCGCCATGGGAGCGGCCGTGATGAGCCCCAGGCGCTGATGGATCTTCAGCATCTCCGTCCGTCTGTCGAGAATGGCCTGCAGCCTTGGATTGGACTGTGTCTGTTTAGCTCCGAAACCGAGATCCTCAAGCGAAGGCAGGGACGGAGCGGCCGAGGGCGCATTCGGCAGCTCTTGTTGCAGGACGGCCGCGGTCAAGGTAAAGTTCAGCATTTGCCGGCCGCTTCCGGTGAACGTCACTTGCGATTCCCTGGTCGCGAAACCCTCCGCCGCCACTGACACGGTGTAAAGTCCCGGCGTGCGTGGAGGCAGGCTGTAGTTCCCGGCGGCGTCGGCTGCCGTCGCGACGACTTCGCCGGTTTGCGCATTCTTGGCAGCGATCTTGGCGCCGGGAACAGCTTTGCCCGATGCTTCTGTCACCGTGCCGTAAAGCATGGTTGCAGGTTGGGCCGGCGCCAGCGCCGGAATGAGGAGAGAAAGTAGAAAAACTCCGGCTCGAATGTCACCCCGGGCTGCTTTCAATTCCATGCCGCTACTCCTTAAGTCGTGTCCCGCCTGACATTCCCGAAGCCGAACCAGTTTACTGCGATGGGCCGGCGCACGGGGGTCGAATGCACTCATGAGACGAATCTCACCCTGCGTTGGAAAGCGCGTCAGCGGTCGTACTTCTGTTTCGTTCTGGGAAATGCAACTCTTGCGGACTGGACAACGCCGTGCGAACCGATTCTCCTCAGATGCAAACAACGCAATTCGCCGGTTCGCGTGCAAGGCGCCGAATCGATGCGGCGGTATACTCAAGTCAGAATCCGTTGCACCCGTTGTTGCGCGTTCTGCCTTGATTGATCCGGCAAAGAGTTCCGGGTCGGCGCTGGGGCTCCCTTTGGCGCGCCTTCCAGGAGCCACGGGAGAAGACGGGCATGCGAACCTCCGTTTCGTATCTCATCCTCGGCGCATCGGCTGCTCTCGCCGGATGCGGCTTTGGCACAACCCTCGGCAGCAATCCGCCCAGTAAACTTACGATCGTCACAACTTCGTTGGCCGCCGGGGCCGTCGGCACTGCGTACTGTGCTTCGATTCAAGCGTCGGGCGGGACAACTCCCTACACCTTCGTTGCCACCAACCTGCCCGGCGGGCTCTCGATCGACCCGTCGACCGGCGACCTTACCGGAACGCCCGCACAAAACTCCGCGGGAACGGCAACCATCGACGTCACGGTGACCGATTCGGGCAAGCCCACGCCGCAAACGGCAACCGCCAGTCTCAGCCTCGTGGTGAATCCAGCGAAACTCGTCATTGCCACCACATCTTTGCCTGGCGGGACCGTTGGAGAGGTTTACAGCGGCGCCGTGGTTGCATCCGGCGGCACCACGCCCTACACATTCGGCGCCGGCAGCTTGCCCGGCGGCCTTTCGATCGACGCCTCGACGGGCGTCCTTTCGGGCACGCCTTCGCAAAGCGCCATCGGAACCGCGACCGTGGCCTTCACCGTCACCGATTCCGCCAAGCCCACGCCGCAAAAGGCAACCGCGAATCTGGGCATCACGGTGAGTCCGTCGAAACTCGTTATCACCACCACATCTCTTTCGAGCGGGACCGTCGGCATTGCTTACAGCGGAGCCATTACGGCTTCCGGCGGCACCACGCCCTACACCTTCAGCGCCGCCAACCTGCCCAGCGCTCTTTCCATCGACGCTTCCACCGGCGCCATCACCGGCACGCCCGCACAGAGCGCCGCCGGAACCGCAACCGTGACCTTCACGGTGACCGACTCCACCAAGCCAACCGCGCAAACCGCCAACGCCGGCCTGAGCCTCACCATCAATCCGGCCTCGTCCGCATCGCTGTGCGGCAACATGGGCACGGGAGATAACGCCAGCCTCAACGGCTTTGTTCCGTTCCCTTCGACCGCCGCATGGAACACAGACATTTCCTCGGCTCCTCTGGATCCGAATAACGATGCCATCACTTCGGCCGCCGGATTCGCCGGCCTGCATCTGCATCACGATTTCTCTTCGGTAGCCGGAGGTAATTACGGCATCCCTTACGTCGTCGTCGATTCGAGCGTCACTCCGCTGGTCCCCATCGACGTGATCGATTATGCAAGCGAGAGCGATGTGGCCCAGGCTCCGTTCCCGATCACCGCTCCCATTGAAGGGTCGCCCGCCGATTGCGACGGCTGGCCGGACACCTACATCGGCGACTCGCACGTCCTGGTGCTGGACCGCAACACCTGCTTTCTTTACGAGACCTTCAACACCCATCGCTGCAACGGCCAATGGGCATCATCTTCTGAGACCATCTGGGACATGCAGAATTTTGAGCAGCGGCCCTGGGGCTGGACCTCGGCCGACGCCGCCGGGCTGGCCATCTTTCCCGGCCTGGTGCGCTACGACGAGGTCGCTTCCGGCGCCATCAACCACGCCATTCGCTTCACGATGCAGCAGACCAAGAACGACGCCAACGGGGGATACTTTGTTGAGCCGGCGAGTCACGCCGCAGGGACGGTTTACGGCGTGAGCAACATCATGGGAATGCGCATCCGGCTCAAAGCCGGCTTCGACATCTCCGGATACTCCGCCGCCAACCAGGTCATCCTCACCGCGATGAAGAAGTACGGCATGATCCTGGCCGACAACGGAGGCTATTTTTACTTTCAAGGCGTGCCCGACCCGCGATGGAACGACAGCGACCTCGAAAATCTCGACTCCATCCAGTCGTCCAACTTTGAAGTGGTACAGATGACGCCGGCCTTCCCCGGCTACGACGACGCCACCGCTCCCACCGGAAACCCACCGACGATCGTCAGCTTCACCGCGTCGCCTTCCACGGTTTCAGCCGGATCGCCTGTAACGCTTACCTGGGATACCGCCAACGATTCCTACGACTTTATCGACCTGCTCGGCGGAGTGCGCGGCGGAAAAGTTGTCGTCAATCCCGCCGCAACCACCACCTACACGTTGAACGCAACCAACCAGTATGGCCGCTCGACAATGCAGGTGAAGGTCACGGTTCAATAGCCGCGCTTCAAACTCAATGTGTGGCAATGGACTAAGAAGCCGGGCGCCAACGCGCCCTGTGAGCTCAGGCCACCGATATCACACCGACTCAATGGCGTGAATGCCTGCCGTCACCTCGCGGTTGAGCGCCTCGAAATCGGAATAGAAGGCGTGGCGCTCGCGCGCCGGCAGCCGCTCCAGCAGGTCCGGGTAAGGAATCGCCTCGCAGCCGGCAAACGCAGGAAACCCGGCGGCATCGGCCAGACTGCAACTTACCTTCACCAGTTCCGTCAGGCCCCATTCTCCATCCGTCCGCGGCGGCGCATGATGATCGAGAACCACTGCATCGAATTCGGAAGGCAGCTTCCAGTCGTCGATCAAGCGCTTCCCCGTCTCGCAATGGTCCCATCCGAAGATTTCCCGCTCCCGCTCGAGGATGCTGTCGGCAGTTCCCCTGTGCGTCTCCAGCAGCGCAGAATAGTCATTGGGCTGAACAACAGCCAATGCGAAACGTCCAACGTCGTGCAGAATGCCGGATGTATAGGCCAGGTCCTTGTCGATGAATCCGCCGCCCGCCATGTGTTGCGCGATGAGCGCGCAGGCAAGGTTATGGCGCCATAAGTTGCGCATCGCGGGATGGCTTATGGATTTTCCCAGGTAGGCTCTCACCGCGACCGTAATGCACATGCCTTGCAGCGTATTGGCGCCCAGCACCGCGACCGCCTGAAGAATGCTGCTGGCCGGATAGCGCGGGGCGTAAAGAAGAGAATTGGCGACCGTGAGAACCTCGCTGGCGAATGCCGAGTCGGACGAAATCAGGTCGCAGATCTGATGTAACTGCACATTCTCGTTGCTGGTCAGTTCCAGAACCCGCACCGCAACCTGTGGAAACGGCGGAAGGCGAAGATGGGCCCACGGCAGATTGCTCAGTTTTTCGTTCTTCTCTCCGGTCCGCACTGTTGTGAAACTCCATTCATCAATATTGTCGAAATGCCTCTCGGTAGAACCGCTTTTCTGCGGAGTTCATCTCGCACTCTGCGAAATCCTCGCATCGCCCCACCTATCTTGTCGGCTGGCCGGCAGCCTTTCTCTAGTGGCAAACAAACCCGCACATTATTTCCAGTTGCGAGATGGGACCAAAGCCAGGAAAAGTTAGAAAACTCAAAGAATCGGAGGCGCGAACGCACGACCCGAAAGGCCATTCGGCCTCCGCGAACTGAGCCGTGTTGACCCAAACGGCATCAGGCCCAGGTGCGGTCAAACGATGGAAAGAAGTGCGCCACAAAAAAAACTTGCAAGAAACCGCCGCCTCTGCGTTCTCCAGGCAGTAGCCGGCATTCGATGCCGGTGGAGGTGCGTCATGGAGAATCCCGGCAGGGTTGGTTTAGCGGCTGCATTGTTTCTCACGCTTACGTCGCTTCTGCCTGGCCATCGGGCTCAGGCTGCGGGTGGGCCGCCGGACGAGGCCAATGGTCCCTATCGCGTACTTGCGCCCATCGAGAGCGGCAATCTGCTGCTGTTTCCCGTTGTCCGCGCCGGCGGCAAATCCCCCGCCGAGACGCCATTTATCACTCTGGACGAAGGCATCCGCAATGGAGAAGTTGAGGTTACTGAGGCAGGCAACGTGCAGGGATTGGTCCGGCCCCGCAGACCGGCCGGCACGCCTCCGTACCCCGACGACGGTTTCCGCCCCGTTCAACCCATCGACAACTATCGCGGCGACCAGGTGAACACGCTGGTGCTGGTCAATCGGTCTAGGCGTCCGCTGCTGCTGCTCGCCGGCGAAATCGTTACCGGCGGCAAGCAGGATCGCGTCATCGCCAAAGACCGCATCGTTCCGGTGGACGCCGATCCCATCGACCTTTCGGTCTTCTGCATCGAGCCGGGCCGCTGGACTGGCAGTTCGGCCGCCTTTGGCGCCGCCGGCAAGGCGCCCGGGCTTGGATTCATGGTGCAGCCGGAGGTTCGCGAGAAAGCAATGGTTGCGCAGGATCAGCAGCAGGTGTGGGACTCGGTCCATGGAGCCATCTCGCAAATGGCAGTGGCCGCCGCGCCATCTGTTTCGCAGACAGTGACGGTAGAAAGCGGGCAGCTCATCGGCACTACCAGCTATGCCAAGGCCATGCAGTCGAGCGCGGTCAGCGAGAAGGTGGATGAGGCCGCGGCGCCGGTGATCGGGGCGCGCCAACAGGTGCTCGAAAAACTGCGCGAGGAACACGCGGTAGGTGTGATCGCGGCTGTGCGCGGCGAGATCGTGTGGGCCGATCTGTTTGCCGATACCGATCTGCTCTCGCGCTATTGGACCAAGCTGGTGCGTTCCTACGCCGCCGAGAGCCTGACCGAAGGCCCAACCCACGCCGCTCCCACCGTCGCCGATGCACAGCGCTTTCTCGACGTGTCTTCGGGCGGACGGGAGACCAGCGAAGGCGAAGTGGGCGTCTACCGCTATAGCGAACTGCATAGCAATGCCACTGAAACCTTCGTGCTCGAGTCGCTGCTGCCTGGAACCGGCTACGAAGTCCACATCAGCAAAATGAAGCTGCGCGATGCAGAGCGCTACGCGACCAGGCCGCACCCCGTGTACCCGCCTCAGTTTTAGGTCCGCCCATTGCCGAGTCCCGGCGGCGCGGACGATGCTGGAACGGGCACATCCACCCTGAAACTGCAGCAAAAGCGATACGATGAATCTTTGGAGTGTGGAATGCCAAGGATTCTCGACGGCGCGGCCATTGCCGGGGCCATCCGGCAGGAGGTAGCGGAGGAAGTGAAACGGCTCGCCGCTCAGGGCATCCGCCCGGGGCTTGCCGCGGTGCTTGTGGGCCATGTGCCGGCCTCGGAGATTTACGTGCGCAGCAAAGTGCAGACCTGCGCCGAGCTAGGCCTCTACAGCGATCTCATTACCCCGCCTGACACCGTCACCAACGAAGAAATGTTGGATCTTGTCGCGGCTCTCAACGCCCGCGACGAGATTGACGGCATCCTCATCCAGTTGCCGCTCCCCAAGCAGATTGACTCGAAGGCCCTGCTCGATGCCGTCGATCCGGCCAAGGACGTAGACGGACTTCACCCCGTCAACGCGGGCCGCTTGCAGGCCGGCCGTCCCGCGCTCGCACCCTGCACGCCTGCCGGGGTGATCGAGATTTTGAAGCGCAGCAGCATTCCCATCGCCGGCCAGCATGCCGTGGTAGTGGGCCGCAGCGACATCGTGGGCAAACCTGCCGCTATGCTGCTGCTTCACGAAAATGCCACCGTAACGATCTGTCACTCCAAAACTCAAAAGCTCGGAGAACTCGCCCGCCAGGCCGACATTCTGGTGGCTGCCATCGGCCGCCCCGGATTCGTCACCCCGGAGATGGTCAAGCCCGGCGCCACGCTCATTGACGTAGGCATCAACCGCCTCACCACGCGCGAAGAGCTCAATCGCTTCTTCCCCGGCGACACAAAACGCGAGGCGGCCTTTGCCAAACGAGGTTCCACGATCGTGGGCGATGTGCATCCCAGGGCATTTGAAGTCGCGGGCGCGTACACGCCGGTGCCGGGCGGAGTCGGTCCGCTCACCATCGCCATGCTCATGGCCAACACCGTTCGCGCGGCGAAAATGCGCCGGGGATTGTAAGCCGATGCTGCGCGTCGGACTCACCGGAAGCCTGGGTAGCGGCAAGAGCACCGTCGCGGGCTATCTGCGCGAGTACGGCGCCGAGATCATCGAGGCCGATGCGCTCGGCCGCGCGCTCATGGAGCCGGGCGAACCCGTCTACGACGAAATCGTGCGCAAATTTGGCAGCGGCGTGGTTTCACCCGATGGCCGCCTCAACCGCGCCCGCCTCGCTGAGCTGGCCTTCCGCGAAGGCCGCCTGCAGCAGTTGAACGCCATCGTCCACCCGGCCACCATTGAAGCCCAGCGGCGGCGGATGAACGAGATCTTCGCGCGCGATTCCGCGGCCGTGGCCGTGGTCGAGTCGGCGCTGATCTTTGAGGTGGTGCGCGACGCCCTCGCCCGAGGCGAGAAACAGGGCGTGCTTGCCGACTGGCGGCGAAGGATCGATCGCGTCGTTGTGGTCACCGCACCCGACGAAGTCAAAATCGCCCGCTACGCCGCCCGCATTAGCCCATCTCTCGCGGACCGCGCTGCGTCTGCAGCCGACGCCCGCATCCGCCTTGCGCATCAGATTCCCGACTCAGAAAAAGCCGCACAGGCCGATTATGTGCTTGATAACTCGGGCGATATGCAGGCGCTTCAAGAGCAGGTGGCGGCCTTGTGGACGCGGCTCAAAGCGGAGAGCAACCTATCCGCGCGGAACTTGTCTTTAGAATAAGAGATGGCAAGAATAGGAGAGGCCGGCCGCGCACTGCCTTGAACCGTTTCGCGGCGGCCGCCGTACTCGCAACGGGAAGGTCCTTCAGGTCTAAGAGTCATGAAACTGCGCCGCGTTTTCTTGATCGTCGTTTTGGTGGGCGGATTCTGGTACCTCACCTCGCACTTTTCACCCAGCGTTGACGGCATCTCGCTGGGCCATTTTTCGCTCCTTGGGAATAATGGCGCTGCCTCCCCGCTTCATCTCACTGAGGCTGAAGCCGCGCCTGCCTACGACGCCGAAGAACAGAACAACATCGCTATTTATAAGCGAGTGCTGCCCTCGGTGGTCAACATCACTTCCACCACTCTGGTCTTCAACTTCTTTTATGGAACCGTGCCGCAGCAGGGGCAGGGCTCGGGCTTCGTCCTCGACAAAGACGGCCACGTGCTCACCAACTATCACGTCATCGAGGGTGCCAACCGCGGCATCGAAGTGATGCTATCGAATAAGCGCCGCTACGCGGCCAAGGTGGTGGGCGTGGATAAGGTCCACGATCTGGCGCTTCTGCAAATCGACGCGCCTAACCTGCAACCGGTCACGCTGGCCGATTCCTCCAATCTGAACGTGGGCCAAAAGGTCTACGCCATCGGCAATCCCTTCGGGTTGAGCGGCACCATGACCCGCGGCATCATCAGCTCCATCCGTTCGATCAAAAACGAAGACGGCGCGCCCATTGAAGACGCCATCCAGACCGATGCGGCCATCAATCCCGGCAACTCCGGAGGGCCGCTGCTCAACTCGCGCGGCGAAGTCATCGGCATCAACACCATGATCGCCTCCAACGGCGCCGACCAGAGCTCCGGCATCGGTTTTGCCATTCCCATCAACACCGCGAAAGCCGTGCTCGCCGACCTTACACGCTACGGGCGCGTCAAGCGGCCTTCGCTGGGTATCCTCTCCTACGCGATTGGCCCTGATCTGGCCTCGCAGATGGGGCTCGCGGCCGACTACGGTGTGCTCATTCAGCGTGTGGTTCCCGGCGGCGCGGCCGATCGCGCCGGCCTCCACGGCGGCGACCAGCAGGCCTACGTCGGAAATACGCCCATCATGCTCGGCGGCGATCTGATTGTCGCCATCGACGGCCAGCAGGTCGCGGACCCGCAGGACATCAGCGCCATCATGGACCGCCACCAGGTCGGCGACGTGGTCAGCGTCACCATCCTCCGCGGCCGGCGCCAGATAACGCTCAAGCTGGCGTTGGGCGAAGCCCACGATGCGAACTCGTAACCGCGCCTCGAACTCGAACGCAGTCATTCTAAACCCTGGTTCCCCAGGTCCCGATTTTGGGACCTGGGAAACCACGACCCCCAACCCGCCTCAAAACCCGGCGAGAACCTCCGCCCGCTCCGCCCGCGTCACCTGCACCCGTGCCAGCTCTGCCGGCTCGTCATAATGTCTGGCCACAATCGCTGCGGCCCGCGACGGATTTAAATAGGGCTCAACCGCGGCCAGTTTCAAAGTCGAATCCGCCGCCATCCGCGCCACGGCAGCCTTGCTTGAAATCGACTGCACCAGCGCCAGAATCGCGCTCGCAATCGTTCCCACCGCCTGAATCGCGGCCAGGGCGTGTTGCTGGCTGGCAGGATTCACGATCTTTCCCGCCGCGAGAAGTGCGGCGTTCACCTGCTGCTCGAAGGTAACGATCTGGGTCTGCAACTGGGCAAGCGCCCCGGCCCCAGGGTTGGCCAGATACGCCTTGGCCTGTGCCGCCAGCAGATTCGACGCGGCGTCGAAGCCCGCCGTAGCCGCCGAAAAAATGGGCGCATCTGCCGGAGCCAGCAGCGCCGCAGTCGAGTCCACCGTGGCCACTGCACTCTGGAGCGGCGGCGTCCAGTTCACGATGTCCTGCGCCACGCTCGTTCCCGAGCAGCCCTGCATCCACGGCAGCGGCAGCAGCAGGGAAATCAGCGCCCACGCTCCCAGCTTCCCTCCCGCGCCCGTCGCCGAGTCGCTGACTCGCTGGCCCGCAGACTTGCCGACTTGCTCGCTCGCCGGCTCGGCAGGATCCCTTGCCAGCAGCCCCAAGAGCGCTGTTGCCACCGCGCTCACCAGCGAAACAATTGTGCCCGTGCCCGCCGTTCCCAGCGTCACACCTTGCTGCGAAAGAACGCCGGCCACGGTTGCAACCGCAATCAGTAGTCCGGCGACCGAGGTTTTGGGGTGATTCCAGATATTCGAAATGCGATTCATGCGCAAAGCTCCTTCGATCTCTCTCTAGTCTGGCCAATCGAAGGCATAAATCCCGCAATGCGCTCGCGGGGCAAATGAGTTTTGTTCTCAGGATGTTGGAACGTTCGCGAATCGCCCGGAACTTGACAGCGTCAGGAATCCCGTTTCACAAACCGACGCCCGCGGATCTCGTACTCCCCGCTCACCACCCGCGCAATGGCTTCCGGGTACGCTTTGTGCTCCTCGGCAAGAATGCGCGCGGCGAGCGAATGCGCGTCGTCGCTATCAAGCACCGGAATCGCGCGCTGCACGACAATCGCGCCATGATCCAGCTCCTCGTCGACAAAATGCACCGAGCAGCCAGCCACCTTCACGCCGTAGTCGAATGCCTGCTCCTGCGCCTCCAGGCCCGGAAACGCCGGCAGCAGCGAGGGATGAATATTGAGAATGCGATTCGGAAACGCCGCCACGAACTCCGGCGAAAGCAGCCGCATGTAGCCGGCCAGGCAAACCAGGTCCACCCTGTGCGCCGTCAAGCAGGCCGCAACGTCCGCATCGTGCTCGCCGCGCTTGCGACCTCGCGAATCGACCACTGCGTGGGGCAGCCCTAACTCATGCGCTCTTCCAAGACCCTCGACGTCCGGCACATTCGAAACCACCACCGCGATGTCCACACCGGGAAGGCGTCCGGAGCGAATCGATTCGGCAATGGCCACAAAGTTCGATCCCCGGCCCGAGATCAAAATGCCCAGGCGCTTCACAGCGCTCATGTGTACTGCACCCGGCGTTCGCCCTTCACCACCCGCCCGACGACATAAAACTTCTCCTCAGCCCGGTCGAGCAGGTTCTTGGCGCGCATGAATTTGGCCGCGGGAATGGCGGCCATCAGGCCGATCCCCATGTTGAACGTGCGCATCATCTCTTCCTGTGAGACCTGCCCCAGTTCGCGCAGGTGCTCGAAGATGGGCAGCACAGGCCATGAGCCCACCTCCACTTGCGCCGTCACGTTCTTGGGCAGGATGCGTGGCAGGTTTTCCGTAATGCCGCCGCCGGTTATGTGCGCCATCCCCGCGGTCAGCCCCGCCGCCGCCAGCTTTTGAATCACGTGCAGATAGCTGCGGTGCGTCTTCATCAGCGCCGCGCCGGCCTTCTCCTTGATCGCCGTCACATACTGCGTTACCTTGTACTCCGCAACCTCAAACAGCAGCTTGCGCGCCAGCGAGTAGCCGTTGGTGTGCAGGCCGGTGGAAGGCAGGCCGATCAGCACGTCGCCTGCTTTGATGCCCGCTCCGGTCAGCAGCTTGTCGCGATCCACCGCGCCCACAATGAAGCCGGCCAGATCGTATTCGCCGTCCGCATAGAACCCCGGCATCTGCGCCGTCTCACCGCCGATCAGTGCGCATCCGTTCGCTTTGCAGGCGTCGGCCAGCCCCGTCACCACGTCTTCCGTAACCTCGGCGTCCAGCTTGCCGCTGGCGAAGTAGTCCAGGAAGAACAGCGGGCTCGCGCCCTGGACCGCGATGTCGTTCACGCAGTGGTTCACCAGGTCCGCGCCCACCGTGTGGTGCAGTCCCAGTGCGAAGGCGATTTTCAGCTTGGTTCCCACCCCGTCCGCAGAGCTCACCAGGATGGGATTCTTCCACCGCTGCAGGTCCAGCCGGAACAGCGCGCCAAACCCTCCAATCCCGCCTAACACATTGCGGTTGAAGGTCTTCTGCGCCAGGAACTTGATCCGCTCCTTGGCGCGGTCGCCGCCAGCAATGTCCACGCCGGCATCGGCATACGTCACGGTTTTTGACTTGAATTCGTCAGGCACGATGCGGACTTTCTGGATGTGGAGTTTGCCGCGGCGCGGAAGGTCCGGAAACCAGAATTCTAGCAGGATTTGCGCTTGGCAAATCCACAGCGCGCAGTCTCGCTATCGCCCCGCCTTCAAATCGAGGCGCAAGGAAAAATGGAAAGCAGGCTTGACATCCATCTCTGTCCCGGCTATGCTGATTTGGAAAGTCAGCTTTACATGGCTTCAACCATCACAAATCGCGTCAAGGAGCTTCGCACCGCCCACGGCTGGACCCAGGAACAGCTTGCCCAGGCTACGGGCGTCTCCCGGCAGAGCATCAACTCCATTGAGCGCAACCGTTATGTGCCCAGCCTGGAGCTGGCTCTCACCTTCGCCCGCACCTTCTCCTGCTCGACAGACCAAATCTTTCAATTGGAGACCGAACCATGACCCACCCCATCCTCAGCCGCATCCCGTTCCTCGGCAAACACGTCGACGAACGATTTCTCGAACATCGCCGCCGCTCGACGAGTCTCGCCGGCATCGTCGGCGCCTTGGTCGCGGTCGGCCTGTTTGAGTTCCGCTACTTCCACGACCGCTTCATCAGCTGGGATCTGCTCGCTGTCGCCTTCGCCATGGTTGTCGTCAAGCTGTCCATGATGCT
Organism: uncultured Acidobacteriaceae bacterium; assembly: GCA_963770555.1. Lineage (GTDB taxonomy): Bacteria > Acidobacteriota > Terriglobia > Terriglobales > Acidobacteriaceae > Telmatobacter. The sequence continues at coordinate 201,370 of CAVYQC010000003.1, read as the reverse complement.
CTGGTTTCGCTTCAACGGCTGACTCCAACGGTTGAAAGGGGCCGCTTCAATGAGCGCATGTTTTCGCAATCTCGATTCCAGCGCCAGGCGCATGATCGCCATTGGAAACATCTTTCTGGCGATTGCATTCTGCGTGTGGAATTTCACCCGTTCCGCGGCAGGCGCAAGACACGCCTGGCTCGACGCACTGTGCGGATTGCTGTTCGGAATTTCCATTGGCATCAACCTCTTCGCGCTCCGCATCGCCCGCCGCTGCCGCGAGAAACAGATCTGAATCCGCGCCGCCTCCTATACTGAACTCACCATGAGTTCTCAGATTTCGGCTCCAGCACGCACCCGCTCCGCAGCTCTGCAGACCCGCGCCGAGCGCTTCTTCCCCGGCGGGGTCAACTCCCCGGTGCGGGCATTTCGCGCGGTGGGCGGCGCGCCGCCGTTTGTGGAGCGCGCCGAGGGCGCTTATCTCATCGACGCCGACGGCAACCGTTATATCGATTACTTCGGTTCATGGGGGCCGATGATCCTGGGCCACGTTTTTCCGCCGGTGGTCGAAGCCATTGAGCGCGCAGCGCGCAATTCGGCCAGCTTCGGCGCATCGACGGCCGCAGAGGCCGATCTCGCCGAGCGCATTGTCACCTGTTACCCAGCCATCGAAAGAATGCGCTTCGTCAGCTCCGGCACGGAAGCGACGATGTCCGCCATCCGCCTCGCCCGTGCCGCCACCGGCCGCAAAATCATCGTCAAATTTGAGGGCTGCTACCACGGCCACTCTGACGGATTGCTGGTCAAAGCCGGCTCCGGCGTAGCCACCTTCGGCATTCCCGGCTCAGCCGGCGTGCCCGAAGAGATCGCCCGCCTCACCCATGCCCTGCCTTATAACGATCTCGCTGCAGTCGAGGCCGCCTTTGACGCCCATCCCGATCAAATCGCCGCCGTCATCCTCGAGCCGGTCGTCGGCAATGCAGGATGCATTCCGCCCGCACCCGGCTACCTGCATGGCCTGCGCGAGCTCGCGGCCCGCGAAGGCGCGCTGCTCATCGTCGACGAAGTGATGACCGGCTTTCGCGTAGCGCTCGGTGGCGCGTGCCAGCTCTACGAACTCGACCCCGACCTGATCACGCTCGGCAAGGTCGTCGGCGGAGGCCTGCCCGTGGGTGTCTTCGGTGGGAAACGCCGATTCATGGACCAGCTGGCGCCGCTCGGCCCCGTCTATCAGGCCGGAACTCTCAGCGGCAATCCCCTCGCCATGGCCGCGGGACTCGCCACCATCGTCTATCTCGAACAACACGCCGCCGAGGTCTATCCGCAACTCGAAGCCGCAGCCAAAGCCGTCGCCGAAGGCGTAGCCACCGAAGCTGCCCGCGCCGGCATTCCGCTCACCCTCAACCGCGTCGGCTCCATGTGGACCTGGTTCTTTTCCCCCGGTCCAAAGCCGGTTCCAGTCACCAACTACGAGGAGGCCGAGCACTCGAACACGTCCGCCTTCGGGCGCTTCCATCGCGCCATGCTCGACCAGGGAATCTGGCTTCCGCCTTCGCAATTTGAGGCCGCATTCATCTCCGCCGCTCATGGCGAAGCCGAAATAGAAGCCACCATCGGCGCCGCCCGCGCTGCGTTTGAGTCTTTTGCAGGCTGACCGATAGGCCGAGCGCTCAGTTTCAGGCACGGTGCCTAGTCACGCCTTGACCCCGCACCCGCACCTTTCGTATGCTTCGAGCGTTTAGGCCAGTGAACTGTACCCGATTCCGGCCTGCCCATAGGGAGAGCCCGCATGAGCTCGACGACCATAGCCGCACTGTCCACCCAAATGACTGACGCCAAACCGCTTCTGGTTCGGCGTGCGGCGGTGCTGGGTGCGGGAACCATGGGCTCGCGAATTGCAGCTCACCTGGCCAACGCAGGAATCCCCACGCTGCTCCTCGACCTTCCTCCGAAAGCCGAGACTGCGGAGCGGAGCCTGGCGGAGTCTGCGCTGGCCGCTCTGGCCAAAGCGAAGCCGGCCGCGCTCTATGACTTGCAGCTTGCTTCGCTGATCACGCCCGGCGACTTCGACCGCGATCTGCCCGCGCTTGCGCAGTGCGACTGGGTGATTGAGGCAGTGGCTGAAAACCTCGGCATCAAGACCGCTCTGCTTGCCCGCGTTCTGCCGCATCTGGCTAAAAATGCGGTTCTTACGACGAATACATCCGGACTTCCCGTGGCCAGTATCGGCGCCGCTTTGGCGGGACATCGCAGCCGGTTCTTCGGCACCCACTTCTTCAACCCGCCGCGCTACATGCGTCTGCTGGAGGTGATTGCAACTTCAGAGTCCGATCCGGCGCTGGTGGCTTCGTTCGCGGCCTTCGCGGACCGCGTGCTGGGCAAACTGGTTGTCTTTGCCAATGACACACCCAATTTCATCGCCAACCGGATCGGCATCGCGGTGCTGTTCAATGCAGCTAATCTAATGATAGAGAAAGGCTTAACGATCGAAGAAGTGGATGTGCTTACCGGCCCTGCCCTGGGCTGGCCGCGCACCGGGACTTTCCGGCTGGCTGACCTGGTAGGCATCGACATTCTGGCGCACGTGGCTGCGAATTTTCCGCAGGGCGTCACTTCGGGCCGCTTTTCAGCGGTCCTGGAGGAATTGCTCAAGCGGGGCTGGCTGGGCGACAAAGCAGGCCAGGGATTTTATAAGAAGACCCGCGGGCCGGACGGAAAGGAGTCGCGTAACGTTTTGGAATTAAATAGTTTCGAATACCGGCCTGCGGTCAGGGCGTCGCTTCCAGCCGTGGAAATGGCGAAGAACGCCGCGACAGCGACCGAGCGGCTGCGTCTGCTGCTCAGCAACGATCCGGGCAAGGACAAATCGGCGGCTTTCCTTTGGCCTTTTCTGGGTTCGCTTTGGAATTATGCCGCCGACCGCATCGGTGAAGTGGCAGCCGACATTCCATCGATCGATCGCGCCATGCGAGCCGGCTTTAACTGGGAACTCGGGCCCTTCGAAATGTGGGACACGGCAGGGGTGGGCTCCGCCGCTTCGCGCATGAAGAGCTTAGGCCTTCCTGTCACCTCACGAGTTGAGTTCCTTTTTGCCGCAGGGCAATCGGCGTGGTACTCGCACGACGGCCGGGAGTGCTTCCAGCCGGCTGCGGGCTTACCCGAACCGGTTGAGTCCCTGCCCGGCCACGCACGGGTAGCCGACTTCCGCCGCACCCATCGGGTCGTGCGCTCGAATGCCGGGGCTTCGCTGGTCGATCTCGGCGACGGGATCGCGTGCATTGAGCTGCATTCGCTCAAAAACGCCATCGGCGGCGACGTTCTTTCGTTGATTTCATCGGTCCTTAACCCCTCGTCGGACGCAGTGCGCGACTTTGCCGGGTTCGTGATTTCCGGCGACCGCGAGAACTTCTCGGTCGGCGCTAACCTGATGCAATTGCTGATGATCGCGCAGGAAGGCGAGTTCGACGAGCTGAATGCGATCATCCACAGCTTTCAGCAGATGACGGCCGCGATCAAGTTCTGCCCAAGACCGGTGGTGGTGGCGCCCTTCGGCCTTACACTGGGAGGCGGCGCGGAGATTTGCCTCCACGCGGCGCGCCGCCAGCCGCACGCGGAGACCTATATTGGACTGGTAGAAGCAGGGGTGGGACTGATTCCAGCCGGCGGCGGGACAAAAGAAATGCTGCTGCGGGCGGTGGACTCGGCCGCCGCGCTTGCACCGCCCGACCCACGCGATCCGCCGTCGCGTTTTGCCCAATCCGCAGAACTGGCGACCGCCCTCAAGCGCGCGCTTGAAACCGTTGCCATGGCCAAAGCCTCCACTTCGGCCGTGGAAGCGCGAGCCCTGGGAATGCTGGCGCCTGCCGATCGCATCACCATGAACCGAGAGCGTTTGCTCCTCGACGCGAAGGCCCAGGCTGCGGCTATGGCGGAGGTCGGCTACGCCGCTCCGCAGCCGCGCACGGCAATTGCCGCGCCGGGGGCTTCGGCTCTTGCAACTATGGAGGCGGGTATTTTTCTGATGGGCGAAGCCGGCTATGCCTCAGAACACGACCAGAAAGTGGCGCGCTGGATTGCTTATATCCTGGCCGGCGGACGGGTGACCGCCGGCGCCCCGCTGACCGAGCAGTACTTGCTCGATCTCGAGCGCGAAGCATTTCTCTCCCTGTGCGGCGAGCGCAAGAGCCAGGAGCGGATTGCGTTTACGTTGAAGACCGGCAAGCCGTTGCGGAATTAGGATTTGCCGATGAAACCAATCGCGCTTTATCTGCTTGCGACGATCGCATGGTGGGGCTGCGAGGGGCAGACTCCGTTTTCCGTTGAAGGACGCGGTCCTGGTCCATTGATCGAGTCCGGCCAGATCGTCGTGGCCGGCCATCCCACCTCCTACCTCATTCGCCATTTGCCCCCCAGCTCATTTCCAGGCTTGCCGGTCGCGATCCAGGAGCTGCTCAGTCTCCGTGGCTGCCTGATTCCGCAGACTTATGAGGCGCATCGGCCGGAGAATGTGGTCGAGGCCAGCCTGGAGCGGCACGGATCGTCGGACTGGGCGGTTCTGTGCTCAGAGAATGGGACGGTTTCGCTCCTGGTCTTTTTCGGCGATGGCGGCGGGCAGCCCAGGGTCCTGGCCTCCGCTCCGGAGACCGAGCGGCTGCAGTTCCACGGAGTTAGCGGGGTCCTAGGGTTCGATTGGGGCATCGACCCGGCCACGCCGGAGCAGGTTCACGAGGCCCAGGCAGGGATGCAGCAATCTCCACCGCGGCTCGATCACGATGCTTTGGAGGATTCCATCATCGATCAGACTACCGTTTATCACTACTTTTCAGGGAATGCGTGGACTGTGGTGCAAACGTCGGATTGATTTGAGGCGACGAGTCGGCGAGTCAGCAGATCAGTGAGTCGGCTACTTTTGACTCGGCGATTCATCCAATGAAAATGCTGGTGGTCAGGAGCGGAATTTGATGGCGGAAGCAGTTCTAATCAGCGCGGTTCGGACGCCTGTAGGCCGCGCGCCGAAGGGCGCACTCTCAACTACCCGCCCCGACGATCTGGCCGCAATTGCATTGAGCGGGGCTTTGGACAAGGTACCAAGCCTGGATAGAGCCGAGATCGACGACGTGATTCTGGGCTGCGCGCAGCCGGAAGGCGAGCAGGGCTGGGACATTGCGCGCTGGGCCATTCTGCGTGCGGGTTTGCCGGTAGAGATTCCCGGCGCCACGGTGAACCGGCTGTGTTCTTCGGGCCTCGAGGCGATTGCGCTGGCCGATCAGCGCATCCGCTCAGGAGGCGCGCGGGTGATGGTCGCCGGCGGCGCGGAATCGATGAGCCTGATCCCGATGGGCGGACTCAAACCCAGCCCCAATCCATGGATGGCCGAGCACTATCCGGCCTCGCTGTTGACGATGGGCCTGACCGCAGAGCGTGTGGCGCGGCACTACAACGTCTCCCGCGAGGATCAGGACGATTTTGCACTGGCCAGCCACCGCAAGGCGCTGGCAGCCCAGGCTGCGGGTCGCTTTTCCGGAGAGTTGATCCCGGTTGCGGTGACGAACGCAGTTCCCGGCAAGAAGGCGGGCAAGCCGTCCGTGACGGAGATGGTTTTTGGAGCCGATGAGGGACCGCGCGGGGACACCTCAGCCGAAGCACTGGCTAGACTGAGGCCGGCGTTTCATGCGCAGGGAACAGTGACGGCTGGCAATTCTTCGCAGACCTCCGACGGAGCCGCGGCGGCGGTTTTGATGGAGGCCGGCCGGGCCGGGGAGCTGGGAATCGCACCGGTGGCGCGGCTGGTGGCTTACGCCGTAACCGGCTGCCTGCCGGAGGAGATGGGCCTCGGGCCAGTGACCGCGATTCCCAAAGCGCTGAAGCGGGCCGGGCTCATGCTCAACGACATCGGGTTGATTGAATTGAATGAAGCCTTCGCGGCGCAGGCGCTGGCCGTGATCCGTGAGCTGGGGCTCGATCCGGAGCGGGTGAACGTGAATGGCGGCGCAATCGCGCTCGGCCATCCGCTGGGCTGCACAGGCGCCAAGCTCACGGCTACTTTGCTGGCAGAGATGCGGCGCCGTCAGGTGCGGTACGGGATGGTCACGATGTGCGTGGGGGGCGGGATGGGCGCGGCGGGGATCTTCGAGCGGCTGGATTAAGGCGCAACGCAGCGCAGCTTCCGGGATCGCAATTGCGCAAACAGAAAGCCGGGGCGCATTCCCCGGCCGCTATCCTTCAGTTGAATTCTTCGCTCTGCAGGCTATGCCTTGGCGGTTGCCAGTGCCTTGACGCGGGCGTTGAGGCGGCTCTTGTAGCGGGAAGCGGTGTTGTCGTGGAGAATGCCCTTCTGCACGCTCTTGTCGAGGTCGGAGACGGTGGCTCTGTATTGGGCCTGGGCGGCCTTCAAGTCGCCCTTGGCGAGGGCTTCGCGCAGCGCGCGCAGGCTGGTGCGCACCCGGCTGCGGTTGGCGCGATTCACGGCGGTGCGGGTCTCGGTCTGGCGGGCGCGCTTCAGCGCCGATACATGGTTGGCCATGGTTCTTCCTTTATTTCATGGGAATGATGCGGCAGAGAATGCAACTGGAGCCGCACCCCTCGCAATTCTCAAGTTTACGGGAATCGGGGTGGTTGGTCAATCGGAGCGCAGGCGAGGGCGGGAAAGCGAACGGTACGGCGAATTGTGATCGAACGGAACGCGTCGGAACAGACGCGGGCAGAATTCGATCCGGGGTCTCGGGATTGATTACCTGACCGATTACCCCAGGTATCCGCTAAGGCACAGGATTCATCAAATTTAGTTGCGGCCCCGATTGACGCGCTGCTACACTCGCGCTACTCTCAAGGCCAGATACCGGATTTTGGTCGCCTACACCAACCCGCGGTTCCTTCAGGCAGCGCAAAGCCCTCGCTTCGGCCTGTCTTTAATCCGCCGGTTCCATTTGAAGTCTGCCGCCTGCTCCCGCAACTTTTCTGCAGCTCTTGCCGATAGATTGATGAAGACTACGCCGGCCGTCGCCCTCCGCGGCCGCGGCCGGCCCATTTCAACCGCAAATTGCCGCTCAGGAGGCCGTCGAATCCTTTGAAGATCGCTCTGGAGATCACACCCAACCTCGAGCCCTTGTTCGGGACTCGCGATGAAAACCTCAGGCTGATGGAAGACTCGCTCGGCGTCCACATCGATCTTCGATCCGACGCCGTGCACGTGGAGGGACCGGAGGAGGGCGTGGCTCGAGTCCAGCGCATCTTCCAGGACTTCGAGGCATTGCGCCGCCAGGGCATCAATCCGCACAATGGCGAACTGAACGGCATGCTGCGCCTGGTGGTGGCCGATCCGGCCACTACGCTGCGCGCGCTGGCCGACAGCGGCAAGCAGCGCTCGGCGGGCATCAAGCGCACCGTGCAGCCGCGCTCACTCAACCAGCGCCGCTACGTGGAGGCCATCGAGCAAAGCGATATGGTCTTTGGCGTGGGTCCTGCCGGCACTGGCAAGACCTATCTCGCCGTGGCCATGGCCGTGGCCGCCATCAACGCCAAGAGGGTGAGCCGCATTGTGCTGGTGCGCCCGGCGGTAGAAGCCGGTGAGCGCCTGGGATTTTTGCCCGGCTCCTTGCAGGAAAAAGTGGACCCCTACCTGCGCCCGCTTTACGACGCCCTTTACGACCTGCTGGAGCCGGAACGGGTAGAGAAGATGCTGGAGAAGAATGTCATCGAGGTGGCGCCGCTGGCCTTCATGCGCGGGCGCACGCTCAATGACGCCTTTATCATCATGGACGAGGCGCAGAACACCACCATCGAGCAGATGAAGATGTTTCTGACGCGCATGGGCAACAATTCGAAGGCCGTGATTACGGGCGACATCACGCAGATCGACCTGCCCAACCCGCGCAAATCGGGCCTGGTGGATGCAATCAACATCCTCAACGGCGTGGAGGGGATTCACTTCTGCCACTTCGTGGACTCGGACGTAGTGCGCCACGCGCTGGTGCAGCGCATCGTGCGCGCGTACGAGTCGGCCAAGCCGCAGCAGCAGGAACTGCCGCTTTCAGGCGGCATCGAGGTTGGGGTTCCGGCTCTTGAAGAACGGGCGCAGGAGCAGGCGGCGCATCCGGCTAAGCCGCAATAGACGCCCGCCCGAATAGGTACCCCAGCCCTGCCATGCTTTGAGCGGCAGGGGTGGGAGACGCCGGATTCGCGTATCATCAGAAGCAGACCCGGAGCCGTGCCCCCACGCTCGACCGCCCGGTGCACGATGATCCTTCTCGATCCAGACCTCGGGACAGACCTGGACGCTGGCGTTGCACTACCCGCAGGCAGTGCAGCGCATTTTGCCGCGTCGCGTTCCGCTACAATCGGGCGGAGGCTGCGACTGCCGCCGTTGCGCACGCTGGCTCGCTTTTTGCGCGAGGCGCAGGCCGCGGTTCATCTGCATGGCCAGGTGACTGTACTGCTGACCACCGACGGCGCGATCCGGGGACTTAATCGGCGCTTTCGCGGGAAAGACCATCCCACCGACATTCTTTCGTTTCCGGCGGAGAGTTCTGTGTGGCGTGCAAAGAAAGTGGCGGGCGACCTGGCCATCAGCGTGCCGACCGCGCGAGCCCAAGCCGTGGAGCAGGGCCATCCACTGGCGACGGAGATCAGAGTCCTTATCCTGCATGGGCTGCTTCATCTGGCCGGTTACGATCACGAGACCGACTCAGGCCAGATGGCGCGGCGGGAGCGGATTCTGCGCGGGCGGTTGGGATTGCCGATGGGACTGATTGAGCGGACGGGCAGGCCCGCCCTTTCACCGGAAAAAAAGCGAAAGGACGTGGCACGGAGGTCTATAGCCGGAACGGCGGCGACGGTCGGAATTGGACCCAAGACGAGGGTCAAATCATGAGCCCGGTGGAAATTCTGCTCATCGCTTTTCTAGCTGCGGTAGAGATCCTGGCTGCCTACATCAGCCGCGTTTACTCGGAGTTCGGCAAGATTCTTGCCCGCGAAGTCGAGGAGAACCTGGACGCCTGGGAGGAGCGGATCGAGCCGCTGATCGGGCTGAGCCGCGAGCACGCCTACCTTTCCGCCACGGTGCTTCAGCAACTGGCGCTGGGCGCGATCGCGCTCGAGTTCGGTGCGGCGCTGTTCGATCGCGTTCCGCATGCGGCGCGGCCCTCGCTGGTCGAAATTGCCCAGGCTGCGCTGGGCTTGGTGCTGGTGGTAGTTTCTTGCAATCAGGTGGTTCCCTCGCTGCTATTCAACCGCACCCGCGGATTGTGGGCAGCGCGGCTGCTCTGGCCCATCCGCCTGCTGCTGTGGCTCGTGACCCCCATTACCGTCTTCATCCGTTTCTTTTTCTCGGTCAGCGCTTTGGCCGAGCACCCCGCCAGTCCGGAGGAAGAAACCGCCGTGGACGTGGAGGCGCTGATCGAAGCCGGCGAAGAGGAGGGGATTCTTGAGAAGAGCGACCGCGACCTGGTCCGCTCCGCCGTCGAGTTCGGCGACAAGCTGGTGCGCGAGGTGATGACCCCGCGGCCGGAAATCTTCGCCGTCCCCGAGTCGGTAACACTCGAAGGCTTCCTCGAGCTGCTGCGCGAGCACAACTTTTCCCGCGTCCCGATCTTTGCGGCGTCGCTCGACAACGTAACCGGCATCGCCTTTGCCCACGACCTGCTGCAGATTACGGACGTGGAGGCGCGCACCCGCACCGTGGCCAGCATCAGGCGCCCGGCCGCCTTTATCCCTGAAACCAAGCGCGGCTACGAGCTGTTGCGCGAGATGCAGCGCGAAAAGCAGCACATGCGCATCGTGATCGACGAGTACGGAGCGGTGGCCGGATTGGTGACCATCGAAGATCTTCTGGAGCAGATCGTGGGCAACATCCGCGACGAGCACGAGGAAGAAGCCACCACCGAAGACCCGCAGCGCGAGCCCGGCGGATCGTGGCTGGTGCCGGGCGGATTTCCCGTGAATCAGCTCGGGGATTTGTTCGGCGACCCGGTCGAGTTGGGCGAAGGCTACGAAGCTACGACCCTGGGCGGGCTGATCAGCGAAATCGAGGGGCGCATTCCACTGGCCGGCGAAGTGATTCATATCGAGCCCATGGGCGTGCGCACAGAGGTGGTGGCTTCAACGAGCCGGCGTGTGGAGCGGCTGCGGGTGTTTCCGCCCGCGGCGCGCCTGCCGTTCCCCAAAGACGAGCCGCAGTTTCGGTGATGGATGCGAATACGGGCTTGGTGCGTGTGGGAAGCTTCGATGCTGCCTTGCAGCATTTGTTCTCGCGCTCGCGCCGCGAGGAGACAGGAACTCTGCTGATAAGGCCTGGCTCAATCTTGCGAAGAATTGCGGCGAGGCCACTCCCCACCCGCCTTCCACGCGCGCCACTCCTCGGCCGTGATCTCCCACGTCTCCGAGGGAAGACGGCCGGCGACGTAGTCCTTTTCGTGCATTCCCACCAGGCGCATTCCCTGTTTCTCCGAGATGCGCCGCGAGGCTAGATTCGCGGCGGCTTTGGAGACGCGTAAGACCGGGAAGCCCAGCCTCTCAAACCAGAAATCGTTAGTCCAGGCGGAGGCTTCACTCATCAGTCCCTGGCCGTGCCAGGGAAGCCCCAACCAGAATCCGCGGTGGTCGGCTTCGAGCTTTTTGAGGCCGATGGCGCCGATCACGCGGGCTGGCTCGCTGCGCAAGCGCAGCGTCCAATGCCACTCATCGCCGCGCTCGATTGCGGGCAGCGCCATCTCCTCGATGTATTGGCGCGCGCCATTGGACGGATAAGGCCAGGGAACGCGATTGAGCAGGTAGCGCACGATCTCCCAGTGTGGAAAGACCTGCTGAATCTCGTCCGCGTCGGCGCGGTCGAGCGGGCGCAGGATGAGCCGCTGCGTTTGTCCTTCGGGCGTCATGCGGTGATGATATCAATCGAATATCGATGTCGACGTCGAGCCGCGCACACTGCGAATCCGCGATAATAAGGAATTGGAGAAGGTACTCGATTTGAAATCCGGATTCGTCGCCATTCTCGGCCGGCCCAACGTGGGCAAAAGCACCCTGCTCAACGCCCTCATCGGCGAGAAGGTGGCCATTGTTACGGCCAAGCCGCAGACCACGCGCAACCGCATCGCCGGGGTGGTGGAGGTGGCTGCACGCAAGGGAGTGCACCCGGCTGCGCAGATCGTCTTTGTGGACACGCCCGGCGTGCACAAGCCGGGAACGCAACTCGACCGGCGCATGTTGCAGGAGGTGTATGAGGCGCTGGAAGCGTGCGACGTGGTGCTGGCGCTGATGGATGCGACGCGGAGGGTGCAGCTGAGTGCGAAGCCCTCCCAGATTTCAGAATCGAGCGCGGGAGAGCCCGGAGCCGAGGTATCCCAGGTCCCAGAATCGGGACCTGGGGCACCCAAATTCGTGGAATTGACGGCTCAAAAGAGACCGCCAGTTTGGGCCAGCGAGGACGAGTTTCTTTTCGGGCTGATTCGCAAGCTCGATTGCCCGGTCTTCCTTGTGCTGACAAAGATCGACCTGGTGCGAAAAGACCAGCTTTTGCCGATGATGGACGCGCTGGTCAAGCAGTTTGCGTTTGCGCAGGTGATTCCGGTGAGCGCGCGCAAGCGGGACGGGCTCGACGTGCTGGTGCGCAAAATCGTGGATGCGCTGCCCAAGGGCGAACGCTATTATCCCAAAGATCAATATACCGATCAGCCGCTTCGCTTCATGGTGGCCGAGCTGATCCGCGAGAGCATCCTGATCGAGACCGGCGAAGAGGTGCCGTACGCTTCAGCGGTGGTGATTGAACAATTCGAGGAGCCCGCACCCGAGCTTGCTCCGTCGCCCAAGACCGGAAGAAAACCGCTGACCCGGATTGCCGCGGCCATTTACTGCGAGCGCGACGGGCAGAAGGCGATTTTGATCGGCAAAGGCGGAAGCAAACTGAAGGAAATAGGCTCAGGGGCGCGGCGCAAGATCGAGTCGCTCGTGGGCACTCGGGTTTATCTCGAACTGCACGTGATTGTCGAGCCGGGCTGGCGCGAGTCGAAATCGTTCATTGAATCGCTCGACTGGCGCAATCAGCTGGAGAAGCTGGCCGGCGGTCAGGGTGCGGATCACGGGCGCGGCGAGGAAGATTCGGAATAGCATCCTGTGCCACCGGCGGGCTTGCCGGTGTTAGCCTTTCCTCTGGAGTGAAAGCCGGAGGGAGTCTGTGCACAATTTCTTCGAGCGCTTTGCGATCTATGTTTTGTTGATTGGATGGGCCGTGTGCTTGCCGGCGCAAACGACTGCGCCGGATCAGGGCCGCGAGCACTCAGCTTCCTCACCGACGGCGGCGTCCGTGCCGCCGGCTGACGATCCGGTGGCCGATCCGGAAGCAGTGGTGATCGCGGGTCACGCGCGATTCACGGTGCTCACACCGCAGCTAATCCGAATGGAGTGGTCGGCGGATGGGAAGTTCGAGGATCACGCTTCATTTGTTTTTATTAATCGCCGGCTACCAGTGCCGAAGTTTGAATCGGATAACGAAGCGAGCGGCCCCAGCAAGGCGCTCACGCTCGAAACCGACGCCCTCATCCTCTCCTATACGCCCTTGGGCGACGGTCATTTCACGCCTGACGATCTCTCCATCACGCTCAAGAATGTCGATAACAGGAGAGTCGTCTGGCATCCGGGCGACGCCAATCCTGAAAATCTGCAGGGCACGACCCGGACGCTCGATGGGGCGCTGGGCTCGAAGACCCGCGAACCTATTGAGCAGGGGCTGATTTCGCGCTCCGGCTGGGCGCTGGTCGACGACTCGACGCGGCCGTTGTTTGACTCCACCGACTTCCGCTTCCTGCAGGGCGAAAAGAGTCCCTGGCCGTGGGTAATGGAGCGGCCGGCAAATGAAAAGCCCGGCTCCTACGCGGATTGGTACTTTTTCGGCTACGGGCGCGATTACCGCAAGGCTCTGGGCGACTTTGTGCGCGTGGCGGGGCGCATTCCGCTGCCTCCGCGGTTCGCCTTCGGCGCGTGGTGGTCGCGCTACTGGTCCTATAGCGACCAGGAGCTCGATGAGCTAGTCCGCGGCTTTCGCGAGAACGATACGCCGCTCGACGTGTTGGTAATCGACATGGACTGGCACATCAATGAGCAGCAACTCAAGGCGATGGGAGAGACCGATCAGTCAGGGCAGGGGCTGGGCTGGACCGGCTACACGTGGAACAAGCTGCTGTTTCCCGACCCCGGGGACTTTCTCAACAACATTCACGAGGAGGGACTGAAGGCCACGCTCAATCTGCATCCGGCCTCCGGCATCCAGCCGTGGGAGCAGGCGTATCCGGCGATGGCGCGGGCTATGGGCATCGATCCGGCAACGAAGCAATACGTGCCTTTCGATATCACGAGCAAACGGTGGGCTACCAACTACATGAATCTGGTTCTTCATCCGCTGGAAAAGCAAGGCATCGACTTCTGGTGGCTTGACTGGCAGCAGGAGCCCACGACCAGGCTGCCCGGCGTGAACCCCACTTTCTGGCTGAACTACGTGCACTTCACCGATCAGCAGCGCGAGGGCAAGCGGCCGCTGCTTTTTCATCGCTGGGGCGGGCTGGGGAATCATCGCTACGAGATCGGGTTTTCGGGCGACACAATTTCCGTGTGGGATTCGCTCGCCTTTCAGCCCTGGTTTACGGCTACGGCGGCCAATGTGGGCTATGCGTACTGGAGCCACGACATCGGCGGCCACATGCCGGGCGCGGTCGATCCCGAGCTCTATACGCGGTGGGTGCAGTTTGGCGCTTTCGCGCCGATACTGCGCACGCATACAACCAAGAATCCCGATGCGGAGCGGCGGATTTGGGCATACCCCGAGCCGTACTCGTCGGTGTTGCGGTCGGCGTTCCAGTTGCGCGAGGCGTTGGAGCCGTATCTCTACACCGAAGCGCGCCGCACCTACGATACCGGCGTTGCTTTCTTCCGGCCGCTCTACTATGACTGGCCCTATTCGCCGCCTGCTTACGATGCGAAGAATGAGTATCTATTCGGCGACGAGATGCTGGCTGCACCAGTGGTTGGGCCGGTGGACAAGGTGACGCGCCTGGCGAGCGAGAAGATCTGGCTGCCGGCTGGAGAGTGGTACGAGTGGCCCACCGGCAAGCGGCTCGACGGGCCGGCGCAGGTGGAGCGCAGCTTTTCGATCGACCAGATTCCGGTTTACCTGAAGACCGGGGCGATTGTGCCCATGCAACCGGCGATGCTGTACACGGGCGAAAAGCCGGTCGATCCGCTGATTGTGAATGTGTGGCCGCTGGCTTCGGGCGAAAGCTCGAGTTATTCGGTGTATGAGGACTCGGGCGTGTCGATCGAGTACCAGCGCGGCGTTTTTGCGCGCACGCCGATTAAAGCCGAAGAGACCGGCGACACGCTGCACGTGGAGATCGGGCCGGTTGAAGGCGGCTATCCCGGAATGCCGAAGACGCGCGCCTACGAACTGCGATTGCCGGCCGACTGGCCTCCCGCGGAGGTCACGGTGAACGGCGCGCCGGCGAAGCGGGCCGGACCGGATGGTAAGGGCGGATGGACCTTCGAGGGCAACAAGCTGACTACGATAATTCCGACGCCAAGGATGAGCGTTGCGTCGAAGGTCACGATTGAAGTGCGGCGGGCCGCGGGACTGGCGGCGCGCCGCGGCGAGCTGGATGGATTCGCCGGCGCGATGACGCGGCTGCGCGAGGCATATGACGCACTGCAGAATACCTCGCCGGTGGCAATGCCTCCGGATGCGCTGACCTTTGCGATGCAGTCGGGCGATCGGTTGAGCTATTACCCGGAACGGGCGCAGGCGGAGATTGCGCATTTTCACGAAGTGCTGCCCAAGGCCCAGGCGGCGGTTGAAGCGATGGAGGGGGACTTCGTGAAGCGGCTCAACGATGCCTCGGTGACCATCGGTGGCGCCAGCGACGTTCACCTGGACCTGGCAGCAGAGAAGCAGAAGCGGCTGGATTTACTCCATCGCGCGGAGGCCATGGTTGTGGAGGCGGGGAAGTAACTTCCGATTCGCTTCGCGCGCGGATTGGCTGACTTTTCCGCGGGATTCGGGTTAGACTGCCTTCAAGCGATCAGAGTTAGAGCAGGTGTGCGAAACGACATCCAATTCGCTTGATGTTACCGCCTCTGGAGGCTTCAGGATTGAAGCCGGAGCGGATGAATTGAGGGTGACGCGAGACCGGTCTGCTCGCGCGCCAGGCGAGAATTGGGTGGTGCGAATCGTACTGGGACTGCTTGTCTGCACCTATTGGTTTTTCTTTTCGGTATCTCGACTCATGTCCGGCGTAAAGGGCGCCAGCCTCGTTTTGGCTGCCGTCGTAGCCGTCTTCCTTGCCGCCCTGTTCGTTCTGGCTGTGCTGAAAGGCAAGAAGGAGCTGCGATGCACGCGTGAGAGTCTGGAGATCGTCCGCGTTGTCCGCGGTCGCGTGAAGGGTATGCGCACCTTTTCGCGATCCGAGGTAAAACGCGTTCAGTTTGTCGACGACTCGCTCTTTCAGAACGGCGCGCGCGGGCGCCTGGCATTCGTTGCTTCGGGAAAGCCTGTCACGGCCTTGAACGTCGTCGGAAGCGTCGAAGCACAAAAGATACTCAACGAATGCCGGCGTCTCGGATACGACGTGGTTCGCGATGTAGGAATGCCGATGATGGTCGAGATGGAAGAATCTCGCCGCAAATCCTGGCTCTTTCCGTGGTAGCGCGGACTCTTCGCCGCTTTCTGAGCATGTGGGTGTACAGTCCGCACACATCTTGATTCATTCGTGGTGATCGCCGGAGCAGCAACCGGAGTCTGCGCCTTTGATCTGGACGACTTCCGGCTGTACGTAGGGCCGATCGGGATCGACGAAGTAGCCGTCGCCGTACCTATCGTGATGGCGGACCCAGGCCATGGTGTGCTTGAGGCCGGCTTCGTCGCGGCCCTTGGGTACCAGGTCAAGGAAGTTGTAGGCGCCGACGAGAATGTCGAGGCCGCGCGCGTACGCCGAATAGGTGTGGAAGATTTGACCGTTCTCGTCTTTGAAGAAGACACTGAGACCGGGGCGCTCGTCGCTGGGAAACGAGGTCATTTCGTAGTTGTAGTAGATCTCCGCTTTGCCCTTGTCTTTGGGCGCGAGCGACACCTGGTAGTCGTAGTTGAAGTCGCTCGTGAAGGACGAGTACCAGTGGAAGCGCCAGCCCATGCGCTTCCGGAAGGCCTCAATCTCCGCGAAGGGCGCGTGCGAGACCACGGCCAGGGTCACGTCGCGGTTGGCCAGATGGATCGCCATGCCGTCGAAGTGATCGGAGATGTAAGAGCAACTGGGGCAACCCTCTTTCCATCCGGGGCCGAGCATGAAGTGGTAGACGATCAGCTGGCTGCGCTTGGCGAAGAGATCGGCGAGGGCTGCTTTGCCGCCCGGCCCTTCGAATTCATATTGCTTCTCGACCTTTTCCCAGGGCAGTTCGCGGCGTTGCCGGCTCAACTGATCGCGCAGCCGGGTAAACTCCTTCTCTTTGATGAGGAATTCCTTGCGGGCCGCGATCCACTCGGCCTGCGAGACGATTTCAGGATGCTTCTGTTCTGTCGTGGCGTTTGCCATCGCTTGTCTCCTTTCGTTCAGTTGGTACGGGAACCGCGAAGGTCCTTTTCCCAATTTCTTTTTGCGAGAGACGCGGTCAGCCCGCCGGTTCCGGTGGCGCTGCCGGCGTTGGCCGCGGCGGTTGCGATGCAGACTGGGCACATGGGCTTCTCCCGGAAGAGCAACCGGTCTTGCACCATCGGGGGGCTGGTTGGCCGTTTTGTTCGGTGGTATCCCAGGTCCCAGAAGCGGGACCTCCACCCCACGGACGAAGACCCGTCCGTGGGGACTCCGGAGACCTGGGGCACGGAGTTTCGTACAGCAAAACACGGTCAGAGACCTGGGCCGATTGCGCCTCTACATGAAGGGCGGCGGCTCATCTGCGCTGGGGCCCCAGCTTGCCGGCACCGGCACGTTGAGCAGGCGCAGGTACACGCTGAACTGGCCGCGATGCTGGTACCAGTGGCTCAACATGACGTCGCGAAGAAACAGACCGCGCGGCTGCGAGAACACGTCGCGGCCGCCAGCCTGCATGTGCCAGGTTTCCGTCATGGCCGGGTCTTCGAACTTGGGCAATACCTCGCGCACCGTGGCAATGCTTTCCTCGAGCTTCTCGAGGATCTCCTGGCGGCTTACGGGTTGCGGAAAGTTGAAGGACGCGGGGGCCTGCGCCGGATTGTTTTGGACGAAACGGACGATTCCGCCGGGCACGGAGGCGATGTGAAAGGCGAGCTGACCGGCAGACATGGATTTCTCGTGCGGCTTCCAGGTTAGCTTGTCCTCCGGCAGACGCTCGAGGAATTTCCGCGTGACGCGCGCCTGCACCTCAAACTCTGCCAGCAGCGATTCAGCGATGGTGGCGGCGGACTGTGCGATTGGCATGGCGATACTCCTTCTGTTCGGGAAAAGCGGTTCTTCAAGACTGCGAGCTGAAAATCAGAGCGAGCCTTCGGCACGGCGGCGCACCTGATCGTGAATATAGCTCCATCCCTGGACGACGCCCTTCTTGTGCTCGTCCTGGACCAGGCCGAAGCCGGTGTGGCGGAACTTGATGAGCGTTTCACCGCCCTCCTCGCTGAGGCGGTACTGCACGTTGTTGGCGACCGGAGAGGACATGAAGAGGGGCCCGGTGAACTCAAGCAGCGTGGGGCGCTTGATGGATTGCACGTGTGCCCAGAGGTGGCCGTTGCCCTCGCCCAGGTCGCGGAACCAGCGTCCGCCCGGCCAGGGCTCGAGTTTGAGCGGAAGCGGGACGCCGTCAGGCCGCTCGTTCGAGGGGCCGAGCTGCTCGAGAAGAGCCGCGAACGTGATTTCGAGAGAGGCGCGGACGCGGATCTCCTGATTCACCGACAGAGTGAGGCTTTCAATTTCCGGAATAGCTAAAGTCGTGGTATTGGTCATTCTTTCTCCTTTGCGGACGTTGGATCGGATTGCGGGGTGCGTCCCATCTGCGCTTCGGCCCGCTGCTTGATGCGGTTCAACTGGTGTTGCCAATAGCGCTCGAAGGTGCCGGTCCACTCGTGCAACGGGCGAATGGCCTCGGCGTTGGTGCGGTAGAGCCGATGGCGCCCGTTGCGGCGCACATGAACCAGGCCCACCTGGCGCAGCACGCCCAGGTGCTTGGAAACCGAAGGCTGGTCGAGGCCGACCGCGATCACGATGTCGCCGACCTGGCGTTCGCCTACCGCAAGAAAACTCAAAATCTGGCGCCGGCGAGGTTCGGCGACGGCATTGAAGGCGTCCGATGTGGTGGCGGCTCGTGCCATGAGACGAACAATACATGCCTATATTGGAATATGTCAAGAGAATTTTTGAGGGCATTTTGAGGCGGAGGATTTTTGATTGGCGTCGAAGTGGCGGAGATGCGGATCGTGTTCCAGCCGCAAGGCATGTGTTCGAAAGACGGACGGAAGGAGAGATTGCCCGGAGCGGGGACGCATCGGGTATAGTTTGCGCATGACTTTCAATCGACGCGCGTTTTTGAATGCCTGCACGCGGGCCGGGATTGCATCGCCGCTATTGCCGGGGATTCTGTACACATTGGCCGCGCAGGCACAGGAGGCTGCGCCGGGCGCGAAGCCGGCTGAGCCAGCGAGGATCACGCCGGAGATGATCGACCAGGCCGCGGCGATGGCCGGGGTGGGGCCGTTTACCGGCGAACAAAAGCAGATGATGCTCGATGCGCTGAAGGATCAGCGCGATGCGTATGAGCCGATTCGGGCCCTGAAGCTGGCAAACTCCGTGCCGCCGGCGTTTGTGTTTCATCCGCTGCCGGCGGCGAAGGCGGAGGAGGCGACCGCTCATCGATGCCAGGAGGTAACCGCAGCGGATGTCGTCAAACAAGGGATTGATTGCTGCGGCCTTGTAAACATCCCGGATGCGCCAGCCCAAATCGAGGACGTGGCCTTTGCCACGGTCGGCGAGCTTTCCGGGCTTCTACGTAATGGCAAGATCACCTCACTTGCCCTGACAAAAATGTATCTGGCGCGCCTGATGCGTTACGATTCGAAGCTGCACTTCGTGATCTCGTTGACCGAAGAGCGGGCGCTGGCGCAGGCGAAGAAGGCGGATGAAGAGATTGCGGCGGGAAAATATCGCGGGCCGCTGCATGGGATTCCCTGGGGTGCGAAAGACCTGCTTGCGGTGAAAGGCTATCCCACGACGTGGGGCGCAGGCGGATTTGAGCATCAGTTCTTCGACGAAGACGCGACGGTGGTCGAGCGGCTGGATGAGGCCGGCGCGGTGCTGGTTGCCAAGTTCACGCTGGGCGCGCTGGCGATGGGAGATAAGTGGTTCGGCGGTCGAACGCGGAACCCGTGGAATCCGGCGCAGGGCTCGAGCGGCTCGTCGGCCGGGTCGGCGAGCGCGGTGGCCGCGGGGTGCGTGGCGTTTGCGCTGGGCTCGGAGACGCTGGGCTCCATCTCGTCACCCTCGACGCGCTGCGGGACGACGGGATTGCGGCCTACATTTGGCCTGGTGCCGCGCACCGGCGCCATGGCGTTGTGCTGGACGATGGACAAGCTCGGGCCGATCGCGCGCTCCGTGGACGACTGCGCACTGGTTCTCGAAACTATTAGTGGACCTGACGGCAATGATTTATCGGCAGCTCCTGTCCGCTTTGATCGAAACTCAAGCCTCGACTGGCGCACGCTGCGCATCGGCTATTTGAAGAGCGAGTTCGATCCGCAGCCGCCGCTCAAGCTCAAGGAGGCGCCGCCGGACGAATCGGCCGACGAAAGGAAAAAGCGCGAAGACGCAAACGCCGAGATGCAGGCTGCGCGCGGCCGCCGCGACTACGACCGCCGCTACGAACTGGCCGCGCTCGACAAGCTGCGCGCGATGGGCGTGAACCTGATTCCGGTGGAGCTGCCCAAGCTGCCCTGGGACGCGATGGTTCCGCTGCTCACGGCCGAAGCGGCCGCGGCCTTCGATGACCTGACCCGCTCCGGCCGGGACAAGCTGCTGACCGAGCAGGGGCCGGAAGACTGGCCGAACGATTTCCGCGTGGCGCGCTTCTACCCGGCGGTCGAATACATCCAGGCCAACCGCGCGCGCACGCTGGCGGTGCGGCAGGTTTCGGCGCTCTTCGAGCAGGTAGACATCATCGTGACGCCTTCAACCGATGTGCAGCTCATCGCCACCAACTTGACGGGCCATCCTGCGCTCATTCTGCCGAATGGATTGCGCGGTGCGGATGCGCCCGCGCCGCCGGAGATCGACGACGGCAACAGCGACGACATTGGCGGGCCGGGCACGCCGGTTTCGCTCACGTTTCTTGCCGGGCACTACCAGGAGGCAAAGCTGGTGGCCTTTGCCGGGGCTTACCAGAAGGCTACGGGGTTTGAGAAGCTGCATCCTAGACTGTAACGCGCGGCTGGCGGCGTGGACGCCGCCAGTTACAGCCGATCTGGAGATTGGCACTGCAACTACGGGCCAATGCCGCGCGTGTAGCATCGATTCATGGCGCTGGTCGAGGTCAACTCGGTATCGAAGAGTTATCCGCGGCGCTCAGGTTTGCGCACCGAATGGCAAACCGTGGTTGCAGATGTCTCGCTCACCATCGAAGCCGGGGAGACGCTCGGTCTTGTGGGTGAATCCGGCTCGGGCAAAACCACCCTGGCGCGCATGATTCTTGGGCTGGTGCGAGCGAGCAGAGGCTCGATCTTCGTCGATGGCGTGGACATGGCCCGCGCGCCAGCGAGGGAGATGCGCCGGCTGCGGCGGCAGATGCAGCCCGTATTCCAGGATCCCTATGCGGCGCTCAATCCGCGCATGAACGTGTTCCAGATTGTTGCCGAGCCATTTCTCATCCACCGCCGCGAGATCGAAGTCGACCGGCGTCGCACAGCGCTTCGCGCCAGGGCGGCTGCGCTGCTCAGCGAAGTGGGGCTCGATGATTCAGCGCTGGCGCGCCATCCGCACGAGCTTTCTGGCGGGCAGAGGCAGCGCGTCAACATCGCCCGCGCGCTGGCGCTGAGGCCACGGCTGCTGATTCTCGACGAGCCGGTATCGGCTCTCGATGTGAGCGTGGGGGCGCAGATCGTCAACCTGCTGCGCCGGTTGCAGCGCGAACACGGGCTTACCTATCTGTTCATCTCGCATTCCATGCCGCTGGTGCGCTATCTATCCGCGCGCATCGCGGTGATGGAACGCGGCCGGCTGGTGGAAACGGGTGAAGCGGAAACGCTGTGCGCCCATCCCCGCGAAGCCTATACCCGCCAACTCATTGCCGCAACGCCGGAGTTGCCGACTGGCGCTCCGTGATCGAGTCGAGGAGGTTCGCGAGTTGGGGTCTGTGGTTCCCCACCCTTTTCGCGATGAAGCCGCGAAAAGGATGGGGCACGCGGTTTCCTGCTGGACGCGCGGTCGCTATTTGGGTTGAGGGGGCGTGGTTGTGGCCGGGGATTGCGTAGCCGGCGTAGAGGGTTGCGCCGCCGCAGGGGGCGCCGGAGAGCCCGGTGCGGCAGACGGGACCGGTGATTTAGCCGGAGCTCCAGGTGCCGGCGGTGCGCCGGGCGCGGCTCCGGGCGTTCCCGGATGTGGAGGCGTACCGGGCATCGGCCGGCCGGGCATGAAGGGACGCTGCGGAGGCGTCGGCATGTCGGTGACATCGACCAGCTCCACGTCGAAGATGAGGTCCGACCTGGCGGGAATGCCGGGATGGTCGGGCCGGTCGGGTATATTGCGCGTACCATAGGCAAGCTGCCAGGGGATGAAGATGCGGCGCTTGCCGCCGATGCGCATGCCGGCAACTGCGTAATCGAAGCCGGGGATGAGACGGCCTACGCCCTGAGGAAATGCCATCGGCTCCGGATCGCCCATCTTGGGTTTGCCATCGGGGCCGAGCACGACCTTGCCGTCCTTGCCGATGACCGGCCGGGTATGCGCGTCCCAGGCGTCGAATTTCACGCCGTCGGCGGCACGCCACCCGGTGTACTTCACGTGCCAGAGCTTATCGGACTCGGCCTCCGGCCCGGTGCCGATCTTGATGTCTTCGTAGTGCAGGGCGAGAGCGATCTTCACCGGACCGTGCACAACCCTGGGCACGCCGACGGGAAGCTTGATCCACGGGGACAGTGTGCTGGTGGTGGGAGTGGTCGTGGTGGTCGCGGTGGATTTGGCGGCCGAGGCGCTGGGGTGTGCGGCTTTCGTAGGGGTTTGGGCGCTTGCGGCGGTTGCAGCCGCCAGAGAAATCAACAGGAAAATATGTTTCATCGCAGAGGGAATCTCCAACTGAGGCTCTTCACGGAAGTTTATCAGGCCGGCCGGGACCCGGCTCAACCAGATTTCCTGCCAGCAGCGCCTTTCTGTGCGCCAGGTGCTCTATCAGGACGAACTCGTGACACGCGTGCGCGCCTTGGCCCACTGCGCTCATGCCATCCAGGGTGGGCACACCAAGCGCCGAAGCGAAGTTGCCGTCCGAGGCTCCCCCAGTCGCTGCCTCTCGGAGCTCGATGCCGTCGTCGCGGGCCAGGTCCCTGGCTTTCTCGAACAACCGGATGGTTCGGCGCGTGCGTTCCATTGATGAAGGCCGGTTGATGCCGCCCGCCACATTCATGTGGCAGCGTTTGTCTACCGGTTTGAGCGCGGCAAACTTGCGCTCGACGTGGGCGCCCGGTGAGCCGGCCGCATGAGCCTGCGCGGCGGCTTGCGACCGGGCTCGGAGCGAGGAAGGCGGAATGTCCGGTTTGCGTTCCAATGAAAAGGGATAAGATCAGGCAAGGATCGCCGTAAGACGCTGTTTCCGGGACAAACCCCGTGAAAATCCGGTGTGGGTTCTGTACTCAGAGTGTGGCAAAATTGCCACAGCGCAGATTTTGGGCTCCCCGTCTAATCTAACCATGCAACCGGATTTTCATTCCCGGAGAAGGCATTTGTCTCAACCTGCTCACCTGGAACAAACCATTGCAGAACCCCTTGAATTTATGGGGGTTGGGTTACATTCAGGCGCTCCGGTCACCATGCGCCTGCTGCCCGCACCGGCTGGCTCGGGCATTTCGTTTCGCCGTACTGACCTGGATAACTTCGAGATTCCGGCAAACGGCCGCAACGTGGCCAAGGTGAGCTATGCCACCAGCCTGATGCGCCAGGGCGTCCTGATTTCGACTACCGAGCACCTGCTCTCCGCCCTGATCGGCATGGGCGTGGATAACGTGATTGTGGAACTGGATAACCTGGAGCTGCCGATTTTGGACGGCAGTGCCTTGCCCTACGTGGATGCCTTTCTGCGCGTGGGCATCCGCACCCAGCGGCGCCGGCGCGAGACGATCCGCGTGCTGCGCGCCGTGGAAGTACGTGAGGGAAACAAATTCATCGGCGTCTATCCCGGCTCCGGTTACCGCATCTCCTATGCAATCGACTTTCCCGCACCCATCGGCAAGCAGAAAACCTGCGTCGACCTGGCGGCTGAAACGTATGGCACGGCCATTGCCCCGGCCCGCACCTTCGGCTACAAGACCGACGAGCGGAAGTTGCGCGACATGGGGCTGATTCGCGGCGCGAGCCCGGAGAATGCGATCATCCTGGGCGCCAAGGGGCCGGTAAACGGACCGCTGCGCTTTGCGGACGAATATGTGCGCCACAAGGTGCTGGACCTGATCGGCGACCTGGCGCTGGCAGGACGCCGCATCGAAGGCCACGTAGTGGCCGAGCGCGCCGGCCATGCCATGCACACTGCCTTCGTCTCCCGCCTGCTCAAGGACCGTTCGGCCTGGGAGCTGGCGCATGTGCCGGTCGCCACCGCGCCAGCCGAGGAGGCTCCGCGCGAAGAGCATTCCGGCGCGGCCGTGGGCGCGCCCGCATTTGCGGGCGTTTAGCGATCTGTTACAACGAGACGCCGGCGGCTTGGCTGCCGACACGCAGGGGTTGAAGCCTGCGTTCGTGTTGCTCGACTCGCGGCGCGAGTGAGCTTGTGCCCTGACGCTTCGTGCCTCTCCCGGAAAGTTTTCAGCAAGCTGTGTGGCCGTGCCCTGATACGGAACGGATTCCTGAAGATCGTTCTAGGTGAACAGAATCCGCATGGGCGCGAGCGCCGCAATGCTGTCGCCTTCCTCAGCCAGCTTGCCTGAGTGCGGATCGCGCGCGAATACACTCAGCAGATTCGAATCCTGGTTGGCTACCAGCATCCAGCGCTCCGAGGGATCGAGCACAAAATTGCGTGGCGTTTTGCCGCCGCAGTTGGAGCGGGCGATGGGCGTAAGGCTTCCGGTTTTGGGATCGGCGCTGAACGCGTAGAGGAAGTTATCGTCGCGGTTGGCGAAGTAAACAAATTTGCCGTCGCGCGTGATTACGGTGTCGCAGCCGCGCGTGGGCCCGTGGTAATCGGCGGGCAGCAGATCGATGCGCGTGACCAGTGTCAGGCTCCCATCCGCCTTGTGCCACTCCAGCAC
The DNA here is from genome assembly GCA_963770555.1 of uncultured Acidobacteriaceae bacterium. Taxonomy (GTDB): domain Bacteria; phylum Acidobacteriota; class Terriglobia; order Terriglobales; family Acidobacteriaceae; genus Telmatobacter. The sequence continues at coordinate 176,961 of CAVYQC010000003.1, read as the reverse complement.
GTCGACCGTAGAGACCAGCTCGTTCATGCAATATGCCGTGTGTCCGTTGGGATGAAAGTGCAGAGTGCGCGGTCCCGAGCCCGGTGCGCCATGATAAGCTCCCGCAGGCGTCATGGCTGCGGTGGCCGGATCGGGCTTGTAAATGTGAATGCAGTCGCCGCCCAGGTCGTTGATATAGGCGAAACGATTGTCGGGAGAGAATGACGCAAAGTGTGCGTGCGCGGTCGTCTGCCGGTCGGTGTTGGGGCCGTGATAGGTATAGCGCTCGTTCCAGACCGTCTCGCTGAGCCGGCCTTCGGCGATGCGAAAGCTGGCCGCGCTGCCGCCCACATAATCGGCCGCGAGCAGCATCTGCCCGGTGCGATCCGCGGCTACGTGGCAGGTGCCCACGCCGGCCGAGTTCCGCGCCGAGAGCGGTTGCAGCTCGCCTTTGTCGAGTCGAAAGCTCGCAACTTCGCCGGTCGGCTTGCCTGCGAACAGATCGAGCTCCGACGCGGAGTAGACGTACTGGTGGCCCTGCGAAAATGCGAGCCACGCCACCTTGGGCACCTTCGCGGCCACGCCTGCAGGAGTCAACACGCCGGTTGCGCCGTTCCAGTCGTAGGAGAGGATGCCATCGGGCGCGCTCGATGCGATGAAGACGCGTGTGCGGGGCGATGCGGAGGTGTCGTCCGATCTTGCCAGTGCAGGCGCGGCGGCGGCGAGAGTTGCGGCGGAGGTGGTCAAAAGAAATTCGCGGCGTGAGCGGTGTTTCATAGCGGAAACCATTGTCGTCGATGCGGCCCGCTGTGCGCCAGTGCTGCCGCGCGCCGGCTTCGATGCCGGCGCCGGCGGAATTCTTAATCGAGCTTGAAGATTACGTTCACCGTTGTCTCCACTTCAACTGGTTCACCATTGAGCAGGTAGGGCCGGTAGCGCCATTGCTTCACGGCATCGAGAGCGGCCTGTTCGAGCAGCGTTAGCCCGCCCGCCACGCGCAGATTCTCGATGGTTCCGCTTTTCGAAATCGTGGCCTGCAGCACTACCGTTCCCTGCGTGCCCGTAGCCTTGGCGATGGCAGGATACGTGGGAGTGATTTTGAACAACAAAAGCCCTTCGATCATGGACGAGGGAATGCGCACCGGCTTCTTCGGTTCAGACTGCACGACCGTAATCCGGTTGCGGACGTTCAACGGATTGTCCGGGCTTGCCGCGCCATTCGGGTTCGAATCGAAGCTGCGGACATCAATGTTGGAAAGCACCTCGGGCTTGTCCAGATACGCGATGTTTTTCGGAATCACGGGAGGGGCCTGGATGCTTGTGCCCTGCACCTGCGGCTGCACAACCACGGTATGTGCCGGTAAAGGGTGCGGCTTGGTTTCCTCCGTGGGCGGCGCCGGCGCTTCCATCAGGATGGATTCGGCCATCCGGGGCAGTGCCTCGGGATAGAGAAGCGGGAACAGGATCAGCGCCAGCAGGATGGCGCCGTTGAGCGCAAAGGTCGCCATCATCCACCCGGCGCTACGAGTGCGGATTCTGCCTGCGGATTCAAATGTGGAGTCTTCAAACATGGCCTGCCTCCCGGGTGGAATCTGGATCGCTCCGGTCAGGAGCCGCGGAGCCGCCAAGGACACAACTGTCCATTCCGCTCCGCTCAAGCACTGCGCGGAGCGGGCTTCAAGGCCCTCCGTTCATCCCGTTCGGAACCACTGTGCATGTGTAGACACCGCTCCCCAAACAATTGTTCCCGGGCCAAACTGTACCCGACGCACGCGAATTGAAACTGCGAAGGTACGCGCGACGCGCCGGTGCGATAAACTCCATGCATTCACGGCTCGCTTTGGAGTAGGAATGAAACTCTTTCGCAGGTTATTTCTGGTTGCGGCGATGGCTGCATGCACGGCTAGCAGCGCGCAGGCTCCCGTCTCGGTCGCTGCCGAACCGGCACAGACTCTCAGCTACATTCACGCTGCATGGGACACGCTGACGCGATCGATTACCGACTGCGGCTCGCTGGCCGACGCGAAGGTGAGCGGCAGCCCAGTGCTGTATCTGCCGGCGGAGCTTCCGGCGCCGGCGGAGGTGACGGCCGCGGAGCAGAAGTGCCATGTGAAACCGATGGCGCTGCCCAGGCGCATCGAGAAACTGGGAGACGTAATGCCGGAGTCGCTTGCAGCGCCGGGGCTGCTGTATCTGCCCAATCCCTACGTTGTGCCCGGCGGGCGCTTCAACGAGATGTACGGCTGGGACAGTTATTTTATTGTTCTTGGGCTGGAAGCCGATCGCCGGGAAGCATTGGCCAAAGGCATGGTGGATAACTTCCTCTTTGAAGTGGAGCATTACGGATCGGTGCTGAACGCGAATCGCACCTACTACCTCACGCGCTCGCAGCCGCCGTTTCTCACTTCGATGATCCGCGCCGTTTACGAAGACCGCTTGAGCTTTCCGGCCACTCCGGCGGGACGCGAGCATGCGCTTGCGTGGCTTGAACACGCCTACGAAGTGGCAGAGAAGGATTTGAGCTTGTGGACGCGGCCCGAGCACATGGCGGGCACCACCGGCCTGGCGCGCTATTACGATTATGGATCCGGCCCCGTGCCGGAGATGGCCGACACCAGCACGTATTTTCCGGATGTGATCCGCGCGCTGGTCGAACATCCCACGCCGGCCGGCAATGCGTTCCTCATCAAAGGCTCCGAGCATCCTGATGCGGCCGAGGCGGCGCGGCTGAAGCTAGCCAGTTGCAACGTGCACGCGAGCGTGGTGTGCGAACGCGCCTGGTACGGCGGCTATCGTCTGACCAGCGATTTCTACAAGGGTGACCGCGCCATGCGCGAATCCGGCTTCGACACCAGCGATCGGTTCGGGCCATTCTCGGGAGCGGCGCATCACTATGCGCCGGTGTGCCTGAACAGCCTGCTCTATCGCTACGAGCGCGACCTGGCGCACATTGCGCATCTATTGGGCAAGCCTGCGGACGCGCAGCACTGGGACCGCCGCGCCAATGCACGCGCGGCTGCGATGCAGCGTTATCTGTGGCGGCCCAAGGAGGGCGTCTTCGCCGATTGGGATTTCTTCCACGCGAAGGCGTCGGATTACGCATTCATCACTTCGCTCTATCCGCTTTGGGCTGGTGTGGCCACGCGCGAGGAGGCCAACCAGTTGGAGGCGAAGCTAAGTTTGTTCGAGCGCCCCGGCGGATTATCGACGAGCAACACCAATACCGGCCTGCAATGGGACGAGCCATACGGATGGGCGCCGACGAACTGGATCGCGGTGGAGGGGCTGGAAGAGATGGGCTTTCGCACCGATGCCGCGCGAATCGCCGAGCATTTCGATGCGACGGTGGATGCGGGATTTGCCGCGGACGGCACCATTCGCGAGAAATACAACGTGGCCGCAGGCAACGCGCAGGTCGCCGTTACCGCGGGATACAAGGAAAATGTGATTGGATTCGGATGGACGAATGCGGTGTATCTGAAGATGAAAGAGATCGTGCGGGAGAGTGCTGTGTCTGCGAACTAGCTTTCACGCCAATTGGGTTTGTAACTCGCGGATGAGCTCCTTGGAATCCGAGGTCGCAGATTCGAGACCTTAGCCAACCAGGTAATCTCGGGGTTCCTCCTATTCCGGCAGCGTTGTTGTTCCCTTTACATTGAAAGTACCGGTCACCGTTTGTGCGCCGGTGCCGGGCTGCCCGCCGCCGACGGAGACGGAGTACGCGCCTTCGGCCACGATGGGCTCGCCGGCTTCAGTGACCATGCTCATATCGCGCGGCTTCAACTTGAAGCGCACTGTCTGTGAAGCTCCGGGTTCAAGGTGAACACGCTGAAATGCACGCAACGCACGGAGCGGCGCGCCCGGAACATTGGGGAAGGTGAGATAAAGCTGCGCAACTTCGTCGCCGGCGCGCCGTCCGGTGTTGGTTACGGTCGCTTCGGCGGTGAGCGGATCGCCGGCATTCACTCCATTCGCCGGAAGCGTCAACCCGCTATAGGAAAACTTCGAATAGCTCAGCCCATAACCGAAGGGATAAAGCGGCGTCCCTTCGAAGTAGCGGTAGGTGCGCCCCTTCATCGCGTAATCGTCGAAGGCCGGCAACTGGTCGACGCTCTTGTAGAAAGTTACCGGCAAACGGCCCGCGGGATTGTTGCGGCCGGAAAGCGTTTGCGCAACCGCGGTCCCGCCCTCTTCGCCGGGATACCACGCGTCGAGAATCGCGTTGGCGTTCGCGCTGGCCCAGTTCACGGCCAGAGCGCTGCCGTTGGTGAGCACCACAACGAGCGGCTTTCCGGTTGCGGCGAGCGCTTCCAGAAGATCTTCTTCCGGTTTGGGCAATTCGAGGTTGGTGCGGTCGCCGCCTTTGAAGCCGGGCTCGTCGACCTGCATCTCCTCGCCCTCGAGTTCGCTGGTGATGCCGACCACTGCAATGGTGACGTCGGCATTCTTCGCCGCATCAATCGCCGCCGGGTCAGGGCCGCTGCCGACATTCATCCACACCAATCGTGCGCGTGGCGCGGGCTTGTTCACCTGGCTGTACTCCACCACGATCCGGTAGGGTTGACCGGCTTGAAGATGGATGCGGCCCACCTTGGCTTCGAGACCGCGCGTGTCGTCGGCATTGGCGATTCGCTTGCCATCGACGGAGATGCGGAAGAAACCGTCGCCCTCGACGCCAAGGTCGTAATCGCCGCTCGATCGCGGCGTGAGCGTGGTCTCCCAGCGCATGGCAAGCGGCGCGACGCCTTTAGCTTCAACCGGCAGCGGCTGCGCCGATGCGTCGATGGCCGGCTCGATGCGCGTGGTGAGCACAGTGATGTTCGGCTTGGCGGCAAGATAGGTTGCAATGTCGCCTTTGACGTAGGTAGCCTTCACGCCCGGCTTGCCATCCGTCGAGAGCAATGCGGCCGGTACGGGCTGATAATCCTTGCTCAGAAACTGCGTCCCGGGGACGTACTGGATGGTTGCGCCGGCAAATTCCTTGCGCAGTCCCTCGAGGATCGAGACCGTGTGCGTGGGGATGCCGTTGTAGTTGCCGAGCAGCACACGCGTCTGATCGGCGAGCGGACCGACGACGGCAATCCTTGTGCCGGAAGTCTTCAAGGGCAAAACGCCGTCGTTCTTGAGCAGCACCATGGACTCATTGGCCAGCTTGAGCGCGAGCGCGCGATGCGCCGGGCTATTCAATTCGCTTTCGTCGATTTTGGAATACGGCACCATTTCCGGCGGGTCGAACATGCCCAGCTTCATCCGCGCGGTGAAAAGGCGGACCAGAGCCACATCGATGTCGCTTTCCTTCAGATAGCCTTCCTTCACGGCGTCGAGATAAGGCCTGTAATCGTGATCGTCCGTAACTTTCGTCGTAAAGTCGACGCATTCATTGTCCATGCCGCGCTTGAGGCTGATCGCCGAGGCCTGCGCCTGGGTGGGCTCGTAGTGGTGCCCATCAAGGATGTTGCGCACCGCGCCGCAGTCCGACACCACATATCCTTGAAAACTCCACTTGCCGCGCAACTGGTCTTCGAGCAGAAACTCGTTGACGCAGGCCGGCTCTCCGTTGATGCTGTTGTAGGCGCACATCACGGAGCCGGCCTTGGCCTCAGTAACGGTGGCGCGGAATGCGGGCAGATAGGTATCGAGCTCGTCGTGCTTGGATACGGTCACATCGGCCTCGTGGCGCGTGGGCTCCGGGCCTGAGTGCACGGCAAAGTGCTTGGGTGTGGAGATGGTGCGGTAATAGTGCGGGTCGTCGCCCTGCATCCCGGTTACAAACGCCACGCCCATGCGCGCGGTGAGGAACGGATCTTCGCCGTAGGTCTCCTGTCCGCGTCCCCAGCGGGGATCGCGGAAGATGTTGATGTTCGGCGCCCAGAAATCCAGCCCCTCAAAGATATTGCTGTGCCCGGCGCGCACATCCTGCGCGTGCTTGATGCGCCCTTCGATGCTGATGGCCACGGCCATCTCGTGGATTGCCGCAGGATCGAAGGTGGCGCCCAGGCCGATCGGCTCGGGAAACTCGGTGGTCCCGTTCACTGCGACGCCGTGCAGCGATTCGCTCCACCAGTCGTATGCCGGCACTTCGAGCCGCGGAATGGCCCGCGCCTGGTTGACCAGTTGCCCGGCCTTTTCTTCGAGCGTCATTCTGTGCACCAGATCTGCGGCGCGCTGCTCCGCCGGCAGGCTCGGATTCAGATACGCAGGTTTCGCATCCGGCTGCGCCCCAACCATCGGCGCCAGGCCGAAAACCGACAGTGCCGCTAGCACCAACCGCAATCCAAGCGTCTTCATAATTCCCCTTGTGCTGACGCGCCGCAAGGCCCTGCCGCTTTGACCCGGCAAATACACGTCCGCGCCCCACTCTAATGTCAGCCGAAGTTCGCTGTCAAGCTGTACCCGGGCTAGAAAATCGTTTTATGCGAAAGAATTGAGGCATTCGCGCGGCACGGACGCGGATTTTTGTGTAACCTTTCTTTTGCTTCCGCCGTAAGCATCAACAGGAAGGAAGAATCAGATGCCGGAAAGTTCGATGGACGTATTGAACCAATTCCGGCAGGGCGATCCGGGAGCCTTTGAGTCGGTCTTTCGCGACCATCATGCCCAGGTGTTTGGCTGGATACTGCGCATCGTGCGCAACAATGCCACGGCGGAAGACCTGACGGTGGAAACCTTCTGGCGCATCTATCGCGCCCACGCCCGCTTCGAGCCGGTGCGCGGATTCGAACCATGGGCGCGGCGCATCGCCACTCGCGCGGCGCTCGACTGGCTCCGTGCCCGCCGGCCGGAAATCGAGCTCACGGATGAAATGGCTGCGGCGACTAGCGGCGCGCCGCTTGCCGACCCCGGCGTCACATCGGAGATCCGGCTGAAGACCGCGCAGGCCTTTGCCCGGCTGCCGCCCCGCCTGCGCATCGCCGCGGTTCTTGCGGTGGTTGAAGGGCAGCCGTACAAAGAAGTGGCCGAGGCGCTCGGCATCTCCGTCGCGGCCGTGAAACTGCGCGTCTTTCGCGCTCTCCGAATGTTGAGAAAGGACCTGGAAAAGCAGGGAATCAAACCATGAACCCTCACGATCACGACCGGACGGCCGAGCACGAACGAATGAAGGCTCTCCTCAAACAGTCGCTGCCGCGCGTCTCTCCGGATGAGGCTCCCAGCCGCGACCTGTGGCCCGCTGTGCTGCGCCGACTAGACGCCGCACCCGCTGCGCCGCCATGGTTCGACTGGGCGCTGCTGGGAGGACTAGTCGCCCTAGCCGCATTTTTCCCGGTCTCGATTCCGGTGTTTCTCTATTACCTGTGAAACCGCAATCTGAAGCTGCAGTCTGAATCCGAAATCTGGGAGGAAGGTATGAACACACATCCTTATTTACGCGCGTATCTGGCAGGAATTTTTGTTCCCACCCTTGTGCTGCCGCTAATTCTCGTCGTGTTTATCACTGCGCGTCTGGTGTTTGCGGCGCCGTTTCCGATCGAGCGATTCCTCATCTTTCCCTTGTCGATTGTGCCCACGCTCTTCGGTCTGTGGAACATTCTTTACCTGTGGTCGCACGCGCGCACCCATCTGCCCATCGGCCTTCACGGGGCGATACTGCCCTTCCTCGGTGCGCCCACCGGCGCTTTTGTGGCTCATTGCCTGGGCATGCTGCAGATTGGTGAGCACGGCGTGACCTGGTTCCAAACCTGCCATGTTCCGTACGGGCTTATTGCCGCTGGATTCCTCGCAGGCGTGGCCGGCTACTACCTGGTGTGGAAGTACATTGTGGGCTGCCTGAATCGGGCTCTGGGCATCGCGTAACGCGCTTATCGGGGCGCCCGCGCGACAGGCGCGATTGGAATGAGTGCAGCGGCGGAGAAGCACTGCGCCGCAGCCGGGGAGGCAAAAATGTTTACGATGATTCGCGCGACGATCTACGCGACGCTTTTTATCAGTCTTCTGCTCATCTATCTGCCGGCCCGCATTCTATTGTGGACGGGCGTCGCGCGCCCTGCAGCGATTGCGTGGCCGCAGATCGCGGGAATGCTCGTGGGCGGCGCCGGAGCGGTGGTTGCATTGTGGTGCATCGGCGCCTTTGTGTGGTTCGGAAGAGGCACGCCTGCGCCGTTCGACCCACCGCGCCGGCTGGTAATTCACGGGCCTTACCGGCTGGTCCGGAACCCGATGTACATTGGAGCGGGGCTGGCCGTTGCCGGAGCCGCACTGTTCTACGAGTCGATGGCTCTTCTGGCGTATGGCGGCATGTTTCTGTTTGCCGCCCATCTGTTCGTGGTGTTCTACGAGGAGCCGGTGTTGCGAGGCGCCTTCGGGCCGGAGTACGAATCGTACTGCCTTCGCGTGCGGCGATGGTTGCCGGGCGCAGGAGCGACGCGGTAGAGATACGGCAATGGAGCGGCAGGCTCGCCGACTGCGCAGCTGTGCCCTCGGTGAATCCTCAGAATTCGGATTCCCCGTCGCCGGGGTGCGGGGCGCGGGCGATGCGCATCAGCACGCCGCCATCGAGCCAATCGAGCAAGCACTGCTCGCAGCCGCCGATCACCGAACCTCCGCCGCCGAGATAGAAGTGCATGTCGAATTGCCTGCGGCACTTGGGGCAGCTAAGCTGGCGATGCAGGTCATCGGGGTCAGGCGGCGAGGGGATCTCAATTTCCGCGCCCGCGTCGCGCAACTCTTCAATGAGCGGTTCGAGCGCCGCCATGGGAATGAGCATGCCGCTGCATTGCTTGCACGCGCACAGCTTAATGCCGGCCAGGGTCGCATCCCAAAGCGGAATGTTGCACACCGGACAGTGGAGATCATTAAAGACCTCGTCGAGATAGTGCAGTCCCGGATCGCTGGTCGCGGCGATGACGACATTCTTGCAGTAGTAGCAGCGCAGGGTGGTATTGCCGGTCGCCACCCGCATGGGGGCTCCGCAGGCTGGGCAGTTCATTGCTGTTTACCGCACTCCGGACAGAATTTTGCGCCCTGCGGCAGAGGCTTGCCGCACTCCATGCAGAACTTCGCGCCTGCGGCAGTGGCCGGAGCCGTCGCTGCAGCTTTCGGCCCCGCAATGCCTTGTGAAGCCTGACCCATCAGAGTCTGCGCCATGGCGACCCCTGCGCCGAGTCCAACACCCATGCCGGCGGTTCCGCTGGTGTTCTGCGCGGCTTCTTCGAGCGATTCGGCGGCCTCGAACTGGGTGAGCTTGCCCACGTCTCCGGCCATGCTCATGCCGATGCGCTGGTCCATCACCTTCTGCAGCTCTTCGGGCAGCGAGACGCTCTCGACAATGAACTGGCCCATCTCGAGGCCGAGCGCCGCAAAGCCCGGCTTCATATCGGCGGCAATTTTCGCGGCGAGTGTGGACTGGTTTGCGGCCATGTCGAGGAACGAGACATCGCTGGCGGCGAAGGCCCCGGCCATGCGTTCGACAATCATGCCGCGCAGTTGGTCTTCGAGATCGGTGGCCAGATAAGACTGCCGGGTTCCGCTCACCTGGGTGAAGAAGATGCGCGGATCGGCGATCTTGTACGAGTACTTGCCGTAAGTGCGCAGGCGGACGGCGCCGAACTCCTTGTCGCGGATCATGATGGGAGTGGCTGTGCCCCACTTCTGGTCGAGCTGAAGGCGCGTGGAGAAGAAGTAGACATCGGACTTGAAGGGCGACTCGAAATCCTTCGTCCAGTTAAGCAGGTCGGTGAGAATGGGCAGATTGTGCGTGTTCAGCGTGTAGAGTCCGGGGACAAAGATGTCGGCGATACGGCCCTCGTTGATGAACGCCGCCATTTGCGTTTCGCGCACCGTAAGCTGGCTGCCGTTCTCGATCTCCATGTCCTGCATCGGGTAGCGATACGAGAGCACGCCGTCTTCGCTCTCATTCCACTGAATGACGCGGATGAATTGCTTGTTCAGGAACTGTCCCAGAGTCACGTTCTCCTCCTGAGAGGCGATGTTAGCACCGATTGTTCCGGGGGTGTCTGCAACCAAAGCGCTATTCGGACCCTGGGGCCGCTGTGACAGTTCGGAAACTGACACAACCCTCGACCACAGGGAAATGCGCGACCCCTATGATGCGGATATGAAATTCCATCGGCTTGCGATTGTCCTATTTGCCGCCTTTCTGGCGTTGCCGGCCTGGGCAAGGAAGTTTGACTGGCAGACGGTCGAAAAGATCCCGCAGGGCACACACATCGTCGTCACAACGCAATACGGAACGGCGTGCGTGTTTCAGAAGGCGACCGACGATCAGCTTGTCTGCACCATCGAATTTCACGGTTCGGACTACCAGGCGCAAAGCGCCGATCGTGCATTCAACCGCGCGGACGTTCGCGACGTGTGCGTGGGAGAAATGGCAGAGTGCACGGCGTTCGACGAATCGGAGGGAACGCCCGCACTCATGGCGGCGTTTGAAGCCGGAGGCGGGTGGGATTCCGTCCGCCAGCCAACTTCGTTCGCGGGGGTCAAAGTCGGACTGGGAGGGATCACCATGGACCTCCAATACGACCGCCTCAACACCCAAAGCGGCTTTTCGGTGGAAGGATCGGGAGTATTTCCCGTGTTCAGGGTCCCGCGTTACCGGCCAAAGAATGACCGGCTCTTTTTCAGGCTTTACGCGGAACCTGGTTTAGGCTACCGCGCCGGCAACGGGCCGTTTGGGCAATATGCTAGTGGGAAGGTGCTGGTGCTCCTGGGAGACAAGTGGGTCAACGACGGAGCATCACCTTATGTCGAGTTGCAGCGCCGCTTTCCCTTCAACGCGCCGCTCTCCGGCGACAATCGCATCGCCTTCGGTATCATGTGGGCCGTGTGCGAGCACTGTGGCCTCGACTGAAGCTAGTGTCCGATCCCGGTTCCTTGCGCTGTTGTCGAGCTTCGGAAGAAATCGCCCAGCCCGGCGCGCTGGGCGTGAGCGGCCATGGCGGACTGAATCTCAAGCGCCAGTGCGAGCGCCGCGCGGCCTTGCTGCGCTGTGACCTGCGGTGCACGGCGGGTGCGAACCGATTCCAGAAACGACAGAATCTCCAGCCGCAGCGGCTCGCCGGGCGCAACTTCGGGCTTGATGAACTTGAATCCCGGCAAGGCGCCGGATGGTCTGGCCGCGGCGAGAGTTTCCGCGTCCACCCTGCCTGCGGCGATCGCGGCCGCCAATTCAGCCGGCATTGCAGTCTCGGAATCGACGCGAATCACCAGCAGATCGCGCCGCGCGTAGTCGATGGATACATACTGCCGCGGCTCGAAGTAGCGGAGCTTGCGCACCCGCTCAGTGGATACGCGCGAGGCGGTAAAGTTGGCCACGCAGCCGGACTCGAATTCCACGCGCACATTCGCAATGTCCACCCTGGGCGAGAGGATGGGCAGCCCCACGGCGCGCACCTCGCGGACCGGCGAGCCGGCGAAGGTCAAGACAATGTCCAAGTCGTGGATCATCAGGTCCAGCACCACGTCCACGTCCAGCGCGCGGGGCGTAAAGACGCTCAGGCGATGGGCCTCAAAAAACATCGGCCGGCTGATGCGCGGCTGCGCGGCAAGCACTGCCGGATTGAACCGCTCGAGATGTCCTGGCTGCACGATGCGCCCGTTTTGTTCCGCCTTCTGGAGGAGTTCGTCGGCCTCAGAGAGGCTGGCCGCGAGCGGCTTTTCGACCAGCAGATCCAGGCCCGCATCGAGCAGCGCCGAGGCCACGGAATGATGATGCACGGTAGGTACAGCCACGCAGGCCGCATCGGCTTTCACGCTTGCCGACAGCAGCTGATCCACGCTCGAAAATACAGGAATCCCATACAGCGCCGCGGCTTCATCCGCGCGCTTCGGTTCCGGTTCGACGGCCGCAACCAAAGCCGCGCCCAGGCCGGCCGACTCAAGTTCGCGAAGCACGCGCAGATGGTTGCGTCCAAATGCGCCCGCGCCCGCCACGGCAACGCGCACGATTGCTTGGCCCGCTATTGCGCGGCCTCTTTCTCTGCACCCCTGCCTTCCACGGCTTTCAGACAGCGGCCGTAGAGCTCGAGCAACTGGCTCACATGCTCTTCGGGCTTGGCCGCGGCGGAACCGCTGAATCCAGTGGAGGGCACAGCCGGCCGCCCGACGCCCGCCGTGCCGGCAACGAACTTCATCAGGTCGAGTGCGATATCTTCATTCCGCCGGGCGCCGAGGCCCGCGCCGTTCAAGGTGTCCATGCTCAAGAATCTCCGAAGTCCGATGCTACCAGAAAGGGCGGGTGGAGCGCGTGGCAGACCCGCCGATGCGGAAAGATGCGTTCGCGCCTCGCAGTCCGATGCGCTGTGGCAAACGGAGCATTCTGACGGGCTCGAAGGGGCTCTTGAGAAGATTGGCTTGTAAGGGCAGGGAGCAGAGAACACGGATCAGTGAGGCTTTCGGCTGCAAGCGAGATTACTTCGCAACCGCCATCCGTAAATGGCGAGATTGAAGGCGCAAACCGTCACGCCGCCGACGGTTATGGCCCAATCCGGAAGGTTGGGATAGACGGTCGCGTCGAGGATATGAAGCAGAAAGCTGCCCCGATAGGCGGCCAGGCCGGCTCGGGTTTCAAAGAACTGCTCGGCAAGCGTAAGCGGGCAGGGCCAGGGGCCGGTTTCCACGACGATTCCCCACAGCAGGGCGAGGATATGAAGCGCGCTCCACAGTGGCCGGCCGCGCGTCCAGAGAGCGCCGAAGATGACCAGCGCTATCCAGGCGAGATGCGCAATTAAGATCAGAATGGCAGCCGCGACCATGAGGGATGCAACCTGGTTCGATCGTAGCGCGCCGAAAGCAGTTTGACACGATCCAGAGCCGAATCCGCCGCGGCGAACGGAACCGGCGGCGCCTGATCGATGGCACGCGCTGCTGTGGTACAGTGTGCTCACGGCTCTACCTTCCTCGTGTCTGAAAGTTTTCCGGATGAATTGTGCAATCCGCTTGAGGTGAGCGCCCATGGCCGCCGGCGATCCCGCGCTCGAAGTGCATCTGCCGGGCGAGACGGCGGATGGAGATGCTCGCATTGGCGAATCGGCGCAGCGCAAGGCCGCGCTGCGCCTGCTGCCGGTGATCGGGTTGGGCTATGGGCTGGCCTTCATGGACCGAATCAACATCAGCTTTGCCTCGCTCGAAATGAACCGGGACTTGCACTTCAGCGCATCGGTGTATGGGTTTGGCGCGGGGCTGTTTTTCATCGGGTATGCGCTGTGCGAAGTGCCGTCGAACCTGCTGCTGCTACGCTTTGGCGCGCGGCGCTGGCTGGCGCGGATCATGTTGACGTGGGGATTGCTGGCGGCGGCGATGATGTTTGTGCGCACGCCGCTCGAGTTCAACGTGCTGCGGCTGCTGCTGGGCGTGGCGGAGGCCGGGTTCTATCCCGGCGTGATTTATTACCTGACGCTGTGGTTTCCGGCGCGGATGAGGGCGCGGGCGGTGAGCCGGTTCTACGTTGCGCTGCCGCTGAGCTCGGTGGCGATGGGCGCTGTGGCGGGGTGGTTGCTGGGGCTGGGCGGGAAGCTCGGGCTCGCTGGCTGGCAATGGCTGCTTCTGGTGGAGGGACTGCCGGCGGCGGCATTCAGCCTGGTGATTTTGAAGATGCTGCCGGACGGTCCGGCCGAGGCTTCGTGGCTGACCGAGAAAGAGAAGACGTGGCTCGAAGGCCAGCTCAAGGCCGACGGCGCCAAGGCGCACCTGGGCCACGATGCGGGAGTGATGCGCGCGCTCCTTTATCCGAAGGTGTGGATGATTGGCGCGTACTTTTTCTTCGCGCTTACGGCCAACTATGCTTACAACTTTTCCGCGCCGGCGATGCTCCAAGGGGCGACCGGCTGGAGCGTGACCAAGGTTGGATTTCTGGTGGCGTGTTTTGGGCTGGCAGGCGCGGCGGGGATGCTGTTGAATGGTGCGCACTCCGATCGCAGCGGCGAGCGGGCGCTGCATTGCATCGTTCCCTGTCTGGTGATGGCGGCCGGCTATTGGACGGCGAGTTATACGAAGGAGCCGTGGCTGATTGTGGCTGGCCTGGCGGCTGGTTTTGTTGGGTTCATGGCGATGCTGGGGCCGGCAAATGCGGTCCCTATGCAGTTTCTGGCCGGGCGCGCGGCGGCAGCCGGCATTGCGGCGATGAATACCATAACCATGTTCAGTGGCTTTGTGGGACCGTACTGGATGGGCGTGATGAAGGACTACACGGGGAGCTATGAGGCCGGATTGAGAGGGCTGGTGTTGCCTTGTCTGCTGGCGGCGGGTGTGATGGTTGCGTTGACCAGAAGCCTGGCCCGGCGACCTGCCGTTCCTTCCGCAAGCCTGGCGCAGGAATCGGCGTGACCGCCAACCGATGCGGATGAGTGTAGCGGCGGGCGACATCGTCGTGCGCGCAGAAAGCATTTCGCAACTTGCCGCCGTTCGCGTAAACTGCAACCGTCCCCTTGATTGTGGCTCCCCTCCTTTTGAGCGCTTGCGCTGTCCGCGGGCCTCGAAGGGATTCTCCCCTGATGGACAGCCAGAGGCACGTAACCCGAAGGAGATCATGATGAGTCTTTCTGCACGCGCACCTTCAACCGCATCCGGGGCCGCAAGCGCGCCGGCGCCTTCGCCCGAACACATCCTGCAAATCGGCTTTGGATTCTGGGCCTCGAAGACCCTGTTGAGCGCTGTGGAAATGGAGGTATTTACTGAGTTGGCAAAGCGTCCTGAAGGCTTGGAGGAGTTGACGGGGCGGTTGGGATTGCATCCGCGGTCGGCACGGGACTTTCTGGACGCGTTGGTGGCGCTGGGATTTCTGGTGCGGCGCGAAGGGATCTATTCCAACACTCCGGCGTCGGACGTGTTCCTGGACAAGAGGAAACCGTCGTATATAGGCGGGATTCTGGAGATGTGTAATCACAGGTCGTATGGGCATTGGGACCATCTAGAGCGTTTTTAATTTAAGTGTTTACATAACCGCAAGACTGGAAGTAGTTCGAGCACTCATCTGAAGAGATAGAGTCGAGCAGTGTTCCGATTTCCTGCCAGAGGGCGTCGACACTCCGCTGGGCGGCTTTGCGGAGCAGTGCCTTGAGCTTGGAGAAGAGCTTTTCGATGGGATTCAGATCGGGAGAATACGGTGGCAGATAGAGTACGGACGCTCCGGTGGCGACGATGGCCTGTTCTACCCCGTCCACCTTATGGCTGCCGAGGTTGTCGAGGATGACGGTGTCTCCCGGCGTGAGCGTGGGACACAGGACCGAGCGCACATATTCCAGGAAAACCTCTCCGTCCATCGGCGCTTCGATTACCATCGGTGCGGAGATCCTCTTGTGCCGCAGCGCGCCCACGAAGGTGGTTGTTTGCCAGTGACCGTAAGGGGCAGAACCGATACAGCGGCTGCCCTTTGGAGATCGGCCGTAGGCGCGGGTCATATTGGTGGAAGTCCACGTTTCATCGATGAATACGAGCTTTTCTACGTTCATCGTGGGCAGCGCTTCCAGCCACGCCTTGCGTGCCAACTGCACGTCTGGCCGATCTTGCTCGCTGGCGTGCAGGGTTTTTTTTGAAGGTTAGATTCCATTTGTTCAATTGATGCCACAGCGCCCCCACTTTGACCGAGACCCCTCGTTCGGCCAGCCGGTCACAGATTTCTGCCAAGGAAAGATCGGGCTCGGCTTTGATCCAGGAGCGCACTTCCGACTCCAGGCTGGCGATACGAGAGCGCCGATGGCCACCGATCTGAAAACTGGTGCGCTCGCCTGTCTCCTGGACTCGATCACGCACCTGATACACCCAGCCCCGGCTGATCTCCAGCCGCCGCGCAATGTGCGTCGGTTTTTCTCCGCGCTCCAAAGCCCAAAGCACTCGATCCCGCAAGTCTTGTGAATAGGACTGCATCTCCGCCGCCCCTCCGTCGGCGGAAGCATTATCTCACATAACTGTCTATACTTAAATTAGAAACGCTCTAACCGAGGGACTGCGCACCGGACTTCCGCAGAGCGAATTGCGGAGTGGTGGAGCTCCTGTGTTTGAGACCATCTATGCCGATCCCGCGCGGCTCAAAGAGTTTCTGAAGGCGATGAGCGGGGTCAGCCGTGGCGCCAACATGGCAATCGCGGTGAAGTTTCCGTGGGCGCGGTACAAATCAGTTGTTGACGCGGGGCCGGCGCAAGGCGATCTGCTGACGCAAGTGCTCCTCAAGAACCAGCACCTGCTCGGTATTGGATTCGACCTGCCGGAGGTGGGCCCGCTTTTCGAAGAGTACGTTGAAGGGCACGGATTGAGCTCGCGGCTGCAGTTCCAGGCCGGCAGCTTCTTTACCGATCCGCTGCCGAAGGCCGATGTGATCATGATGGGACACATTCTGCACGACTGGAATCTTGAACAGAAGCGGATGCTGATCGGGAAGGCATACGAAGCTCTTCCCGAGGGCGGCGCGCTGATGGTGTACGACGCGATCATCGACGACGACCGCTCGAAGAATGCGTTTGGCCTGATGATGAGCCTGCATATGATGATTGAAACGCCGGGAGGATTCGATTACACGGGAGCGGATTGCATGGGCTGGCTGAAGGACGCAGGCTTCCGAGAGACGCGCGTCGAGCACCTGGTGGGACCGGATTCGATGGTGGTGGGCATCAAGTAGCACGCCACAGAGCGAGACTCTGAGCGACAAATGTTTGCGCTTTGCGCTGCGTCAAAGGCTTGCTGCGGCGGGCAGGATTTCGTCAACATCGATCCACTGGGTGGGGTAGTTGCCGGTGTAGCAGGCGGTGCAGTAGCCATTGTTCTCTGGACCTTCGCAGGCTTTGAGCAGCCCATCGAGCGAAAGATAAGCCAGCGAGTCGGCCTCGATGTAGCGGCGAATCTCCTCTACAGAGTGATTGGCTGCGATCAGGTCGCGTTTCGAAGGAGTATCGACGCCGTAGAAGCAGGGTGAGATGGTGGGTGGACAACTGATGCGCAGATGGACTTCAGTAGCGCCGGCGCCGCGCACCATGCGCACAATCTTGCGGCTTGTGGTTCCGCGGATGATGGAGTCGTCGATGAGAATGACGCGCTTGCCTTCGAGCAGATTGTGCACCGGGTTGAGCTTGAGGCGGACGCCGAAGTCGCGGACGCGCTGTTCGGGCTCAATGAAGGTGCGGCCCACGTAATGATTGCGAATGAGCCCGAAGCGAAACGGCAAGCCCGCTTGTTCTGCGTATCCCAGCGCGGCGGTGACTCCGGAGTCGGGCACGGGAACGACGACGTCGGCGGCGACGCCGGATTCGCGGGCCAGGTGGCGGCCCATCTGTTCGCGCGATTCCTGCACCCAGCGGCCGTAGATGCGCGAGTCAGGCCGCGCAAAGTAGACGTGCTCGAAGATGCAACTGGATTGCGGGACACCGGTTGCATATTGGCGGCTGGTTAGGCCGTCTTCCGTCACCATGACCAGCTCGCCGGGCAGCACGTCGCGCACAAACTCGGCACGAAGAAGGTCGAAGGCGCAGGACTCCGAGGCAAATACAACCGTGTCCCGCGCGCCGGGATTCGGAATGCGGCCAATGGAGAGCGGCCGAAAGCCGCGCGGATCGCGGGCGGCGAAAACGCGGTCGCGGGTCATCATCACGATGGAAAACGCGCCCTCGACCTGGGCGAGTGAATCGGCAATGGCGTCGACCAGCGTAGCCGCCGCGGAGTGTGCGATGAGCTGGACAATGATCTCGGAGTCGGAAGTGGTTTGGAAGTAAGCGCCCTCGCGCTCCAGGCGCGCGCGCAGGTTGCCGAGATTCACCAGGTTGCCGTTGTGGGCAATGGCGATGAGGCCCTTGGTGGAGTCCACGCGAATGGGCTGCGCGTTGAGCAGCGCGGAGTCGCCGGTTGTCGAGTAGCGAGTGTGGCCGATGGCCATGGGGCCGGGCAGCTTTTGGAGCACGTCGTCGGTAAAGATTTCCGAGACCAGTCCCATGCCCTTGATGTTGGCCAGATGCTGGCCGTCGGCGGTGGCGATGCCGGCCGATTCCTGGCCGCGATGCTGAAGGGCGTAGAGAGCGAGATACGCCTGGCGGGCGGCCTCGGCGTGGCCGTGGATGGCCACCACGCCGCATTCCTCGCGGAGTTTAGGGTCAGACTCAGTGGTCACTGAACGGTGGTCAGAGATCGGCGCCTCGGATGCGCAAAGCTCAGTGTCTGCGATTCCTGGAGCCCCCTGAAAAAACCGCCGGGTCATGCGTGGACCTCGTTGCGGAGATTGGCTTCGAGCGCGGAAGACCAGGCATTGCCGAGATCGGCAAGTTTAGCGGAGATAAGCGTCTCGCGATCAACCAGGATTTCAAGTCGGTTGCCGCCGGTCGAACCGATGCGGGCGGCAAAGAAGCCGAACTCGCCGGCAAGTTTCTCGATTGCGGAGACGTGGCCGGGAGCCGCGGTGACGAGCACGGTGGAAGCGGGTTCGGCGAAGAGGCCGAAGAGCGGATGGGCCATGAGCGATTGGTCCTGCTCGGCGGTGGCGCCGATTCTCTTTGGAAAGGCGGCCTGGGCCAGCGCGACGGCGATGCCGCCATCGGAGATGTCGCAGGCGGAGTGGAGGAGTTCCTGCCAGGCTAGCGTGCCCAAAAGATTGTGGAGACGCGCTTCGGCGTCGAGATCGAGCGGTGGCGGATGACCCCAGATGCCGCCGAGGATCACTTTGGCAAATTCGGACGAGCCGAAGGCGGCGAGGTTTGCCTCGGCTTCGGCGTCGGATGCGTCGGCTTCTTCGTGGGCGCGGGGCCCGTGCTCCAAATCGGGGAGCGGGTACTGGCTGATGGGCGGCGGGTTGAGCGGAACTTCGAGATTGGGATCGGGCTGTTCGCCGCGCGGAATGGGCCAGAGCAGGATGATGGCCTCGCCCGCGCGCTGGAAGTGGGCGGGTACGGCTTTGGCCGCATCGTCGAGAACGCCGACGATGCCCACGACGGGTGTAGGATAAATGCCTTCGCCGCGGGTTTCATTGTAGAGAGAAACATTGCCGCCGGTGATAGGAGTGCCGAGCGCGGTGCAGGCTTCCGCAATGCCGTCGATGGCCGAGGAAAGCTGCGCCATGATCTCGGGCTTCTCGGGGTTGCCAAAGTTGAGGCAGTTGGTGGCGGCCACGGGTGTGGCTCCGGTGCAGGCCA
Source organism: uncultured Acidobacteriaceae bacterium (assembly GCA_963770555.1). Classification (GTDB taxonomy): domain Bacteria; phylum Acidobacteriota; class Terriglobia; order Terriglobales; family Acidobacteriaceae; genus Telmatobacter. The sequence continues at coordinate 157,924 of CAVYQC010000003.1, read as the reverse complement.
CTTTGCGCGCAGCCTCAGCCACGGCATGTATGGCGCCAAGCCTGGGATCGAGATAGCACCAGCGGCCGTTGCCGTCGAGAGCCATCGCCAGGCCGCGCTCGTGATTTTCTGACCCCTGACCCCTGATCCCTGATCCCTTTATCCGCATCACGCCTGCTTCGCCGCCGGGGCCTTGGACGGTGTTGGTCTGCACCATCGAGTCATACTGGTCGTGAACCCAGCGCTTGGAGCAGATGTTGGGACAGGAAAGAAGCAATGTGAGGTCGGCGGTGAAGTCGCGCTGCTTCGATAATTCAGCCAACGCGGTTTCGGGCGGATCGGGTGGGACGGGCGCTTTCCAGACGCCGACAGGCCGATGGTAGAGAGACGCATCGTCGGTCAGCGATCGGTTGGGAATATCGGCGACCAACTCGCCGCGGTGGCGGATGCGCAGGCGCGGCTCGGGCTGCACCGAGCCCACGATGACCGCGTCCAGGCCCCATTTTGCGAAGACTCGCAGCACCTCGTCTTCGCGGCCCTTTTCCGCGACCAGTAACATGCGCTCCTGGCTCTCGGAAAGCATAATCTCGTAAGCGGTCATGCCGGTTTCGCGCTGCGGCACCAGGTCGAGTTCGACGTCGAGGCCCACGCCGCCGCGCGCCCCCATCTCGCAGGTGGAGCAGGTCAATCCGGCAGCGCCCATGTCCTGAATGCCGACAATCGCACCTGTCTTCATGGCTTCAAGACAGGCCTCGAGGAGCAGCTTTTCCATAAAGGGGTCACCCACTTGCACATTGGGGCGCTTAGCCTCGGTGCCCTCGTGGAACTCCTCGCTGGCCATTGTGGCGCCGTGAATGCCGTCGCGTCCGGTCTTGGCGCCGACGTAGATCACCGGGTTGCCCGTGCCGCTGGCTTTTGCATAGAAGATCTCGTCTTTGCGCACCAGGCCGAGCGCGAAGGCGTTCACCAGCGGATTACCGCTGTAGCAGGGCTCGAATTTGGTTTCGCCGCCCAGGTTGGGAACGCCGAAACAGTTGCCGTAGCCGGCGATTCCGCTCACCACTCCTTCTACGATCGAATGATTCTTGTGAACCAGCTTGCGTTCTTCCGCGCTTTGGCCGGCCTCGTTGGCGATCGGGCCGAAGCGAAGCGAATCCATCACCGCCAGCGGCCGCGCGCCCATGGTGAAGATGTCGCGCAGGATGCCGCCCACGCCGGTGGCCGCGCCCTGGTACGGCTCAATGTAGCTGGGATGGTTGTGGGACTCGATTTTGAAGGCGCAGGCCCAGCCGTCGCCCACGTCAATGATGCCGGCGTTCTCGCCGGGCCCCTGCACCACGCGGTCGCTTTTGGTGGGCAAGCGCTTGAGGTGCACGCGGCTGGATTTATAGGAGCAATGCTCGCTCCACATCACGCTGTAAATTCCGAGCTCCGTGAGGGATGGCACCCGGCCCAGCGCCTCGAGAATGCGGTTGTACTCCTCCGCGGTGATGCCATGCACGGCGAGCAACTGCGGGGTAACGGCGGCCGGCTCGGGAACGACTGCGGAGGGGGCAGTGGTCATCACGGTTGCCTCCATTGTCGCACGGGTCTTGCGGAGAGCCGGCGGGCGGGTGTGGAAAGCCGGGATCGATCTTGCGCTGCCAGCAATGCGGATGCTCACCGGTCGCTCGCCGCGCGCCCATGGTCACCCGTCGTGTCGCTCCTCGGTAGCGCCGCCCGCAAGGGCTATGCGATACTTTGAATGCGCAATTCCCACCACCCAAGCCGGGATGGCGGAACTGGCAGACGCAGCGGACTCAAAATCGGCTTTCCAAAAATCAAATCCCCTATAAGCAATTGAATATAAATGGTTTGGTTTGATGCCGTGCATGGCGCAGGACTTGCGCAACCCTTGCACACTTTTGCGACTCTTATAGAGAAGCAGGAGGTGCAGCAGCATGGCAGAGCATCACACCATCCTCGGTGGCAAAGTTCACGTCTACAAGCGTCCGAACAGTTCGAGTTGGCAGTGCGCAACCTATCTGGCCGGGAAGAATCGGCGCACTACCACCAAAGAAGACAGTCTCTCGAAAGCGAAGGAGTTCGCGGAAGACTGGTATTTGCAGTTGCGGGGCAAGCTCCGCGAGGGTCAGTTGAAAAGCGGCAAACTGTTCCGCGAAGCTGCGAAGTTGTACCTGCGCGAATTCGACATCATGACGCAGGGGCAGCGCAGTCCAACCTATGCGCGCGGACAGCACGCGAGGACAAACGGCTATCTGATCCCATTTTTCGGCAGCATGGTCCTTCCCGAGATCACGGCTGGCAAGGTCAATGAATATCGCATCCATCGCCTTGAGGAATGTAAGGCGATGCGCGGCGAGCCTCCAGCGCATAGCACTATGCACCAGGAGACCGTGACGTTGCGCCAGATTTTCAAAACGGCTCTGCGGCACGGATGGGTCGATCATCTCCCGGATTTTTCAGCGCCATATCGCGCGTCCGCGAAGATTTCTCATCGAGCATGGTTCTCACCTGAAGAGTACAGGCAGCTTTATGAGGCAACGCGGAAACGCGCCCAGGACCCAAAGCAGCCCCGTTTTCGTTGGGAAGCGGAACAACTTCACGATTATGTTCTGTTCTCCGCCAATACCGGACTCCGCCCCGACGAGGCGAGGCGTCTTCAGTTCCGCGATGTCACGGTGACCGAAGACGAGGGGAGCGGCCAAACCATCCTTGAGATCGAAGTACGTGGAAAGCGAGGCGTTGGTTATTGCAAGAGCACAACAGGTGCCGTGCATCCGTTCGAGCGGTTGAAAGCGCGCCTGCGTCCAGATGGAGGGCCGGGAAGAGCAGGCAGCCGTACCGCATCAATAGCCAACGGTGAGTGGCACGCGCCCGGACCCACTGATCTTCTGTTCCCGAAATGGCCACGTGAGTTGTTCAACGCAATTCTTGAGGAAGAAAAGCTTCGCACCGATCGTGACGGAAGGCCGCGAACGGCGTATAGCCTGCGCCACACCTACATTTGCCTCCGCCTGCTTGAAGGTGCCGACATCTATCAGATTGCCAAGAACTGCCGGACAAGCGTCGAGATGATTGAGAAATACTATGCGGCGCATTTGAAGACGCAGCTCGATGCTTCCGCCATCAACATCATGAGGCCACGGCCGAAGAAGAAGACGGTTCCCAGGAAAGGCCCCGGACGAGTAGAGGCCGTCCGTTTGGCTGAGGAAGCGTAGACCGGCACTGCTTGCTTTCTGATCACCGTCAACACTGCTATCCAGTGAGCCAGGATGGAACCATCCTGGCATGGTTTTTGGGCCGGAACCGGCCCCACTCCGGCCCGGAACCGGGCCGTTGTCAATATCGTTCCAGAATGGAATGAAATGGACGGCATCGCATCCGCAGCGATTGGTCGGGCATTTGTTATGGATTTTGCTTTAGGAAAGCCGCCCGCACGGCTGGGGATATTCGGAAGTTGCTTTGCTCCAGCTTGCTCAGGGCCTGGCGGAAATTGATCTTGCCCAATTTGGCCCCGCGCTCCAGAATTCCCAGCGTTCCGCGAACCTCCAGATGGAGGTTTTCCGCCTCCTGCCGCCCATCCGTTTCATCGAGAAGCACGGTGCTGATTCCAAGCTCTAGCGCCAATTGAATGGCCTCGCGTTCTCCGACATCCAGCTTCATCAACGCAGGGCTTGGTACGGATGCAACTGTGCGCACTTCCAGCCACGCCGGGAAATTGCTGATCCACTGCTGTACCTTGGCGGGGGTTTTGGGGTGTTTCAATTCCTGAAAGACGGCCTGCGGAATCAGGACCTCACCAAAAAGGGCGGGCAACAAATCCACTTCGTCAATCAGTACCAGGTAATTCAGCGGGGAGGTATCGGCAACAACGATCATGCCGTCCGCTCAAATGCCTCGGCATCCTTCTCCAGGTCTTCGACGCTGTAAGCCCGCTCCCAAACTCCATGCTCCTTGAGAAAGCCATCCAATTCATAGCGGGTTTCAAAGCCTAGAAGCATACGCGTCTGATATGCGGAAAGCGCGCCGGAACGATACCCTTCGATGGCGAACGCCTCCAGGGCTTCGCGCGCCGGATCGGGGCGCTGAGCAAGATCATCGGGAAGCTGCACAGTGATCTGCATAACTCTGAGCGTAGCACGGAATCAGGGCAAAAACCACTGGGGGCCAGTCCTCCTTGCGGGGAACGAGGCGCAGCAAAATGTTCGTGTCCACCAAGTAGGACCAGCCGGGCATCAGGCGTGCTCACCGTAGATCATTTCGCGGGAGAAGGTCTCTGTTCGCAGTTGCGGGACATTCGGCGCTTTGCTGGCAAGCGCGTCCAAAAAGGCGCGAAATTCTTCCTGACTTGCGCGGGTGTGGACTTTGCCTCTGGAAGCAATTGCTTCTCGGAGGAGCCACTGCGCATACACTTCCAGCGCAATGCCGCGAGCCAATGCTTCAGCGGCAAGCTGTCTTTCCATCTCCGGGTTGAGTTCGACACGGATGGTCATGGAAACCTCACACCTATACCATTATCGGATGGCTGCGAGCGAAAGTCGATCCCAAGCTTTATTTGCGTTGGGCTGCACGGTCGCCATTAGCCGCCGCGATTGCATTAGAGCATTTTCATAGTTGCTGTATCCGGTAGCCGCAGTGGCGGAAGAAGGCTTGTGCGTCTTGGGGTGTGATGGCTTCGATGGCCCGCGCCAGGGCCGGTTCGAGTTGATCGAGCAGCCGCGCTTTGATTCCCCGTAGCAGTTGCTTGAGCTTGGACCAGGCTTGTTCGATGGGATTGAAGTCGGGAGAGTAGGGCGGCAGATAGAGCACCGACGCACCGCATTTTTCGATGAGTTCGCGCACCCCGTCCACCTTGTGCGCTCCCAAATTGTCGAGGATGACAAGGTGACCAGGCTGGAGCCTTGGCGCCAGCACTTGTTCCACGAAGGCGAGAAAGACATCTCCGTCGGTGGGCGATTCAATGCTCATGCTGGCGAGTACGCCCTCGGTGGTCAGCGCCGCCAATACCGTCAAGGTGCGCCAGTGACCAGCAGGAACCGCTTCCCGCACGCGTTCTGAGCGGGGACCCCAGCCATAGCGGCGCGTCATCTCCGTGGTCACGCCGCTTTCATCCAGAAACACCAACCAGGCCGGGTCGATCTCGGCTACCAGTTCCCACCACGCTTGCCGCCGCCACAGGTTCTCACCGCTTTCCTGCTCTTGGGCGCGTAGCGTTTTTTTTATGCCGCAAGCCCAGGCCACGCAGCCAATACCACAGCCGCGAAGAGCTGATCTCGACTTGATGGGCCTTCAGCAACTGCTGTTTCAGTTCCGCCAGCGTCACATCAGGCTGTCGGGCTACTGCGGCCCGCAGATACTGCTTGACCTCCGCGCTCAGCAGTCCCGTTGGCCCATGGCGCAACTGGCGAGGCCGCTCCGGCCGCCCCCTCTCCAACTGCTGGCGGCGGATCTTCTTGCTGTATCCATAACTGACGCCAAATTGGCCCGCCAGTTCCTCCAAGCTCCCTCGCCCCGCTGCATAGGCTCTCAACAGCTTCGAACGCAGGTCGTCTGAATAGGCTCGTGGCATCTGATCAGTTGCGGACTTGTCGCCACCTTCACCTTATCCTCGATTCGCCCTCGCGGATATAACTACTAAGGAACTGCTCTAGCCGCGTTCTGGCTCTGGTCTAATGGACACCAATGATTACGTTCGATTTTGACGACATTCATGCCTGGGGCCCTCTATTGTCCGACCATGTTTCGAGCATGGTCTCGCTGGCATTCGCGAGTGCCACCGTTTGCGCCTGCAGGCCCGAGTACCTGGAAGATGCCGCCAAAATCTTCTTCTCGAATGTGTATCAGGACAAGGCAAGGTTCACAGCAGCGGTTGTAGGCTGGATAAAGGCCCAGACGGTCGCTGCGTATCACGGTTCGCGGCTCGATGACCCGGAGATCGACGCAATCAGACGAGAGGGACTTTGCATACTATCCGCAGAGCGCCGACGAGAACCTCTTCGTAAAAAGCTCTCCACCGAGCCACAGTGGTGCGAGACCAAGTTCGATGCAGTCTTGAAGGAACTCGGTGCAGGCCAATCCTGGGGGAAACGGGAGGGCCAGGTCCACGCTACTATTTCGCGCGGGGGACTAGTGAACGGATTCAACCATTACTTGCTGTACGGCTCCGAGTTTGATCAATGCGTCGTCAGCCTCCTTTTCGGCAACACTGAAAAGCGGCTGCTGGCACGATATGGGGTACCCGTTCTGGTGCAGCTTGCCGTTCCGGGAGAGAAGGCGCTGGCTGCTGCGAACCCTTACATGCTCGATCCGGATGGGTGCCCTAACCTGGTGCGGGAAATAATCCAGGTCTGGACGTACTGGTTGGCAAAATCGACATTAGTGATCGCCGACCTGAAGTACGATTGCGGATTGATGTTTGATCACGACGTTCCACCGCAATGGATTTCTTCCGTTGACAAGGTTGGGTGACGTTGACAGTAAGAGAACCGGGCACGGAACAGAAGAGGTGACTTCACAGGAGAAGACTATGTCTTGGTTTCGACGCCTTTTGCAGCAAGCTCACAAACCTGTCGACGTGAAGAGTCGTCATTCTCCGTCTGTGCGCTATGGCATGGAAGCTATGCCCACCATCAAGTTCGATCCCTCAGTGGTGACGCAGAGTGTCAAAGCAGACCTAAGAAGAAATGTCGAGTTGCTTGCCGGGGTGGAAAAGAAACACATCAAGCAGATTTACGAGCTTGCTTTGCGTTTTATCGTGGGACGCCGGGACTTCTATTCGTTCTGCACAGAGTTGACGAACCTGCACATCGAAGGAATGACCAGATCGAAGGCCGCTGAAATCGGAAGGACTCTAGCCAATAGAGCCGGGGCTGTAATCGACAGAGAGCGTCAAGCGTCTCTTGGTATCACTCACGCAATATGGAAGTATTCGAACGCGCCGTGCATGAAGAACCCATTCAATCCTTCGGATGCCGACGCCCAACAGGATGCTGCGCATCAGGCGGCAAACGGGAAGCGATATGAAATCAGTAAGGGATTGTTTGTAGATGGCAAGTGGACATGGCCGGGAGTTGAGGAAGGCTGCAAGTGTACATCCAGACCAATGATCCCAGGGGCTAGAAAAGCAAGAATCGTAACGGAGTAGACGCATTATGGAGAGCTCCTGGGCCGGAGCTGTGTTTACCGCGCGGGGCATGGGCAAAAGTTGCAGAAAACACTCGTGTTCCTGATCCCCAAACAACGCGCGGAAACGGCCCTTACATTTATTTCTGCGGCGGTTGATAAGCAGGAATAACGGGAACTTCGTTCATATTCGTCATGCCTTGCTGATCTGCCCAAGCGGCGAGTGGAGGTGGGAGGGTTTCCACTGTCGCGCCGTACAGTTGAAAGTTCTCGTGAGAGGCCATTCCCGGACTGTCGGGAATATATTTCACAATCACTGCTGCGCCCTTGCCTGTCATTTTGTCTATGGCCCAAGCCGCTTCATTCATCCCGCATTCGTGGGGCGCACAGCCGCTTCCAAAATAGTACCGATCGTCGGAGTCAATGGGGCTGACAACATTAAGCCGCGCACTGAAATCGGTTTTGACCGCCTTCAACGATGCGGGCATTAGGTCAAACATAGCCGGACTCAAGATGTAATCTGAATATTTGCCCTTCAGAGTGGCGAGGTCATGTTGAAGCGCCAACTCAAATCCGGTGGTTAGTTTCTGTTCATCCGTTGTTACGAGCGTGGTCTTGCCGTCAGAAGTAACGACCAGCGGGACCGTAAATGTTGAATTGAAGGCCGCAACTGTTGCCTCACCCTCGTATTTGGGCGCGGTAATCTGCACAACGCTGACTTTCTGCACCGTCGCCTGCTTATCGGCGTAGCCTTGGTTCAACTGGCGCTGAAATTCAGCTTTCGCATCGGCGGCCACATTGTCGATATCTGGAGGCTGATGGCACCCAGAAAGTAAGATTACTGATATTGCAACAACTGCAATTCTCATAATCTGGAAGCTCCTGTGGGCTAGATACGACACGTTGACCACCGCTCCGCACATCAAACGGTGATAGCAGCCAATGGCATAAAGAGGTTGTCTGTGCCATTCTAACGCGGGTGGGGGGGCGCGCAGAGTGTTAAGCCCGCCCACTTTCGATGGAGAATCGAGATTTCAAAACTTAGGGTGGGCCACACCTGCCTGCTGCGCTTCCGCTCAGGGCTTGGTTGGGGCCGGAGCGCCGCAAAAAACATGAAACACAATGTCCACCGGCGTGTCAGGTATTACGCGCCGCGCAACGTTCTCGGGATCAGTTCCAGAATCGAAAACTCCGTTCGGGTCCGTCATTGCGGTGCCCATAATTTGATACGACTTAGATTGACAGTCTCCGAGAATGCTCGTCTTCTCAAACTGAGGGGCCTCTATGATATCGCCCTCAGGGAGCTTAGTGATGATGATGGTTTGGAATTGACCAGTTACCGGAATACCCGAGAAAACTTGAAATTTTATATCGCGCTTCTTGATTGTGACCCAGGTAGTACCGTCCGTCCCAGTTTCCATAATGTTGCCGTTCGGATAGGTGATCTTACACGGACCATTCGTGTGGGCTGTTGCTTCCAAACATCCTGCTGGGGATTCTTTGACGCCATTCGGCGGCGCGTCCGAGGTTTCGGAAGGTTCACTCTGAACCCCAGCGTGAGGAACGCACGAGGAAGTGCCCGTGTCGCCGTGGTACTCAAAAGCTTGGCCAAGCTTGGCGCAACTTTCCGGCGTGGCATTTTGTCCCCCGGCCGTTGTAGACCCTGATGGAGCGGACTGAGAGCTGTCTTGTTCAACTTGCCGGATGATGACTGGGATCAGATCAGATGTCTCGGGCGGGAGGCGGACTGACAAATGTGTCAGGCTGAGTTCTTCGCCAGTGAGGAGAGCGACGCCATCTATGGGATCAGCATCCTTGATGAGGAACGATTTTGTGCCCAGGCCTTCGGCGTTGGGTGGGGTTGCATATTCGACGGTCTCTTTGCTTTTGTAGGTCAATTTGTCTGCGGGGTAAGGGCCATAGGGGAACGAGGTTGAGGGTTCAACGCCTTCGGCAATCACCCGTCTGACGAAAGCCGAATGGGCGGGAAAGACCCGCGCGATGATCTGTGCAACCTCGAAGCGGCCTGATGTGTCGCCGTTGGATACGCTGACCTGGATTCCAAAGCTGGAGATGCCCTTCCAGCTATTTGAAACTAGATCGGCGGATTTGAGCGGCATTGGGGTTACATATAGGTTGGACCCACTGGAGCCGTAGGTCCCGAAGCAGTACCAGCCACGCGGACCTAGAACTCCCTCGCCGTCCGATGCCTTGTAATAGGCGACCCTTTGAGCCAACTGCGGGGAGATTGCGATCGTCTTGGGCTTCCCGATCGGTGCGTCCTGTGGACCTACCTGGCCATCCGATTTGCAGCCCACAAATGAGACTTCGGCGGAGGCAATCGCATATGCCGGAGTCGTGAATCCCATGCCTGCCATCAATGCCGCGCTCAGAATCGCAATTCGATAGATCATGCCACTCCTTCGTGCTGGCTGACCGACCAGCCCCTCCGACCGCGTATTTGTGTTTCGTCCGGTCGTTTACTGTCCCTCTGGAAGGGACCTTGGATGTACTACGATGGCTCCCGGTAAACGATCAGCGAGCCTACCAACATTCCAGCCGTAGCCGTGGTCTGGATCAGGATTGACGTAGAACCAAACCGGAGTAGTCTGTTCCATCCCATGCGAACCACGAATTGTGAACACCGCGTTGGCTTCCTGAAACCCGTCCGTAATCAAACCCTCGCAGGCATAGGTTGTCGAGAAGTACCCACCTGGGAGAAGAACAGGAGGCCCCACGAGGTCGCTCGTTCTAACGGAGCGTCTTGGGGATGTCGCCGTGATGATCAGTTGGTCGACAAAGAAAATCGTGTTTCCTAAATTGAAACACCTGAGCACGACTTCTGGCGATGCTTCACGCTTGGCGAGTTCCACCACCACCTTTGGCTTTGAATCCTCTTCTCGAAGTCGATCTTCTCGCTCCCATCGTGCTTCCTGTTCCCTAGCTCGTGACTCGTCCTCTCGCTCCCATCGTTCTCTTTGTTCCTTCCCTTTGGCGCGACTGTCAAAATACAGAAAGAGCGTGATAAGGAAGAGCAAAACGGTCGCTGCAACGAGTCCCCATGTGGCGAGGGTCAGGTACCCTTCTTGGGTCAACCAATCAGGCAGAGCCACTAACGAGAGCAGGGGCATTACGTTGTTCAACTCCAGCGAAGTTCTCACGGGTTTAATTTCGATTCAATGATACGTGACGTGCCGTGGTGTCGTGCCCGCAGAGGCCGGACTTTAGGTGAATTGGGCAGCGAGAGTCGTTCTTGCCTCTTCAAGGCGGGAATCTAGCAATTGGCCTTTGCCGCTCCTACCAAGTAAGAGCAAGCCAAATATGCAAAGACCACCGAATTGAATTGCGGCCCGTCTTCCTAGCAGGCGCAAGTCGTCGGACAGCGTGCCACCAGAGGCGCTGGCACTGAGCTGTGTGAAAACCTCACACACAGCTCGCCATCGATTGTGCGCCGCTGTGAGATCGTCATCCGTTGCCTCTGGGATGACTTTGAGCATCGCGCTGAAAGAAAAATTTCGGCGAATGAAGTCGAGCCATTCCTCCAATTCAGATTCACTGACGGATTCAGAACACTCGCATTCTGGACGATTGTGATACATCAATGCCCGCGCAGCATCAGCCAGCTGCTTATCGATGGCAATTTCAGTATCGGGATGGGGATTGAAGAAAGCATTCAATACTTCAACTAGAAGCGGCTCCAGGCGAGTCCATGGGAGGTGCGCATTTCTGGCCCAAGGCTGATCTGAAAGTCCCTTGGCGAGACGAGGGCATAACCCACCGATTGCATCCTCACACTCCTCCTTCGAAAGGGCGGTTCCGAGCCATTCCTTGCGAGTACGGACGAGTGATTCGAGCCATAACGTTCTGACGGTTCCGAGGTTCACTTCAAAGCCTGCAAACCACAACCCCAACGGTACCCACCTTGTTCGCCCATTTCTGTCAAGGAGGTCAGAAACGGCTATCGCTTGAGAGAGGATTATCTCGTTCCCCTCCCAGTAGCGCAGAACGCCCAAGCCGCGGCCTCGGCTACGTGAATTGAGCGGCGGCAACAGTCCCTTGGCCCGCCAGTCTCTCACCTGCCGCTCGGTTACGTGATAGCCACGTTCTTGGAGTTCAGCGACCAATTGTGTCTGCGACACCATTCCCTCTCGATTTTACAAGTGACATTCTCGTACAACCGCCCCATTTTGCGGCGTTGCTACATTGATGCCGAGACCACCCTGGTCTTCTGGAGGCGCATTGCAATGGAGTATCGGAAAACAGCACTGCTCATGCCCGAATTGGTGCCCGGACCGCTTTGGGGACGGAGCGCTCACAAAATGCTGGGTAGTAAGGCAGTTTGGAAAAAGCAGATTCGCGGCGACGCGCTGGCGGAAGCTGACAATCGCTGTTCGATTTGCAAATCAGGTCAGGGGCGCATGACCTGCCACGAAAAATGGGGTTACGACGATAAGCAGTGTGTCGCAACCCTCCTGGGATTTGAGATTCATTGCTCAAATTGCGATCTCGTGGCGCACGCCGGTCGCGCGTTCAAACTCGGTTACGGCGAAGTCGTGATTTCGCATCTCTGCGCAATGAATCATTGGGACATTAAACATGCGGTGACCGTTCTCAAACACGCGATGGATGTCTGGATGAAGCGAAGCGAGGAAGAGTGGAGAATTAAGGTGGCATCGTCATTGGTGGAGCGGTACCCGGAGCTTACGGCGTTGCCAAGATTTGTTCCGTTGCCAACCGCATATTGATGTCTGACGGCGGGATTTAAGAACGGCGCTGCCTTCGGCATCGGCAGGAGGGGTGACACGTCACCCCGGCTCGGGTGCTGCAAAGTTCCTGAAGGTTGCTGCGGCGGGAACCTGTTGATAATGCAACGGTTGACGGCAAAATGAGCTGTTCACGGTTACTGCGGGAGTAACCTGCTGCTGGCGGTCGGGGAACCTATTGAAAGCACAAGGCGAGAGCGGGAACTGGCATCCCGGCGCGCTCACGCGCGTGTAGCCTCCGCTACGCCGTCCGTAAAGGCTCTCCGCTTCGCTCCGACCGCTGCGCGGCGTGCTGCGCACGGCCTTGACTGACGGCTACGTTGCGGCTGGTTTGCAGCTATGAGAAGAATATCTTCTTCTCATGTTCCACATGACGAGGGCCAAGGTCCGATCTTTGGTGGCGTTTCCGGTGGGGCCATCGGCTATCGCGATGCGGCAGCGAAGCGCCCAGAGCTAAGGCCATAGACGACGAGCGATGAGGCAAAATCTTTGAAAACGAGTTACCCTGATAGCAAACTGGCGTTGCTGAAGGGGTAACTTGATGACTCCCCTCCCCTTAGCAAGAAAACGGCTCCGTTCGGCCCGTTGCCACGTACGTTGCGGCACGCGGCCAGCGTGCGGCCAAAATCCCCAGCACAATCGAAACGGCGGTGAGCGATGAAAGCGCCGCACAGAACCAAGTCCATCGGCACGAAGGTGAGCGAGGAGGAGTTCGCCGCGCTGGAGGCGACGGCGCGGGCGGCAGACATGACGCTGTCGGAATGGGTGCGGGCGGTGTTGCTGTCCGCGCCGGAAGTGGAGCTTCCCGGCGATGAGGCGACGCTCGCCGGGCGGGTGGCGCTGGCGGAGTTGCTGGCACTGCGCACGCTGCTGCTGAACCTGTTCTTCCGTGCGGCGAAGGGCGAGGCGATCCCGGAGCCGGAGATGCGGGCGCTGATCGAGCGGGCCGACGGCGCGAAGATGCAACGGGCGCGGGAGCGTCTGGAGGCGGCGCGCAAGGAGTCTGAAAAGGCGGAAGCCGTGACCGGGGAGGCGAAGCCGTGAGCGCCCGGTGGCCGAGCCGATACCCAGTGTGGACGCTGGGCGCGCTGGGAGTGGCGGCGCTGTTGTTCTGTGCGCAAGTGTGGGTCCAGAATGCGCGGGACTGGAGCGAGGCCGAGCGGGTGTACCTGTCGGCGTACTTGCGCAGCGGAATACGGGGCGTGTGGCCAGGTGCGCACGGGCGGTATGTGCTTTTGAATGGCGTGACGGCCCAGGGCCAGGCGCGGCTTGTTCTGGGCGATGAAGCGGAGCGGGTAAAGGACGCGGACGGCAAGCCAGGCTACCGGCTGACGGACGAAGGAATCCGGCTGGGGTTGACGCGGCTTGAGTGGCAGGCGGCGGTGTACAGCGACCGGGGCCTGCATGGTCTGTTGCGCCGCTGGATATACCGGGACGGCAACCTGTGGAGCTATGCCGCGAGACCCTTCTATGGGTCACTGGCGCTGTTCGCGCTGGGGCTGTTCGTGGCCGTGCCGAAGGACCGGGCGCGGCGGGCGATCCTGAAACATGGCCGTCGTCTGAAAGGCCCTGAGCTGGTCACGGCGGCGGAGTTCAATACCAGGCTGGGCCGGTCGAAAAGGCTGATGCTGTACCTGCCGGATGGGGTCGCGTTCGCTAACGAAAAGATGGGCTGGAGCGATAGGCTCTTGAACAAAAACTCAAGCGGCTGGGCGCGCATCCCGCGTGAGCGGGAGGGGATGCACTTCGTTCTCGCGGGCGACAGCGGTCCGGCGAAAATCGCGGCGGTCCGGCAGATGCTTGCCGAGGCGCGGGCGCGCGGAGAAGCCGCCGTCGTGTACGACCCGGCGATGGAATATCTGGCGCAGTTTTACGAGCCGCAGCGCGGCGACGTGCTGCTGAATCCCCTGGACGCGCGGTGTCCCTACTGGACGCCGAGCGACGAGGTTCCGCATCCTGCCGAGGCTCTTACCTTAGCTGCATCGCTCTTGCCCGGCAGCGATCCGACGGCGCGAAGAATCTTCGCGCATCTCGTCAATCTGAAGCCCACGCCGGAGGAGCTGGCGCAATGGATGAGCCGGGCCGAGGAGATCGAGCAACGGGTGCGCAACACGGAAATGCGCGCAGTGATGCGCGAGCGGGGCGGAGTTTTAGCCGCGCTGAAAACAGCCGCGAATGCGTTCCGGCTGCTGCCCAAAGAGAGTGAAACGGAGCGGCGCTGGAGCACGGCGGAATGGTCGAAGACGCGCAAGGGCTGGGTGTTCCTTACGTCGAAGGCGACGACGCGGGAGCAACTGCGCCCGCTGCTCAGCCTGTGGCTGGACCTGTTGGCGTTGCGGGTGATGAACGAGGGTGCGAGCACGGGAAAGAAGACGTGGTTCGTGCTCGACGAGCTGGGGAGCTTGCAACGTCTGCCGCAGTTGACGGAGGCAGTTACAGAGCGGCGCGGCTTGCATCATCCGGTGGTGCTTGGGGTGCCCAGCAAGGCGCAGATGGAGGCCGTGTACGGCCAGGAAACGGATGCGTTGCTGGGGCAGGCGGCGACGAGGATCTGGCTCAAAGCGAGCGAGCCGAAGATGGCGGAATGGATCTCCAGGACCATCGGCGAGGTAGAGATGGAACGGTTCCGTGCGAAGCAGGGGCGGAAGGATTTTTTCTATCCGAAGAACGCGCGGAGCCTGCGCGGAGATATTACGCGCGAGCCGCTAGTGACGGCTGCGGAGATCGGCGCGCTCGATCCGTTGGACGGGTATCTGCAACATGGAAATCTCATCGTGCGGATGCGCTTGCCGCGCGTGGAGCCGGAGGAGAAGGCGGAGAGGTTCGTCGAGCGCAAGCGCGCGGCGGCTACGCCGCCGGCAAAGCCGGCTGCCCAGCCAGTGCCGGCGAGCGTCCAACAACAGCAGAAGGAAGTAGCGGTCGAAGCCGCGCCATCGAGGAAGCCACAAGAGGGCGAGCGGCATCCGTTCTTCGAGTGAAGCCATGATTACTCTGTCGAAGCCCATCAGCAGCGGCCAGGCGCAGGCGTATCACAAGCAAGAGTTCGCCAACGCGCGGGAGAACTACTACACCGAAGGCGAGCGCGTGCGCGGCGAGTGGCAAGGCAAGCTGGCCGAGCGTTACGGTCTGCGCGGCGAGGTTCAAGAGCAGCAGTTCGCGCGGCTCTCCGAAGGCCAGCACCCGGAGACGGGCGAGCAGTTAGTGAAGCATCAGACGGCCCGCGAGTACGTGAATGCCAATGGTGACACGGTGCGCTCGATGGAGCACCGGGCGGGATGGGATGCGACGTTCAGCGCGCCGAAGTCCGTATCTCTGACTGCGCTTGTTGGCGGCGACGACCGCGTGCGAGATGCCCACAGGGAGAGCGTGCGCGTGGCTCTCGACGAGATGGAGAAATATGCGCAGGCCCGCATGGGCGGCAATGTTCCGGCGCAGACGACGGGCGAGTGGGCCGTCGCCAAGTTCGAGCATGACAGCAGCCGTCCGGTGGATGGTTACGCCGCGCCGCAGTTGCACACGCACGCGGTCGTGTTCAACGTGACGGAGACAGCAGACGGCCAGGCGCGCGCTCTTCAGCCGCAGGAGCTATACAAGACGCAGCAGTACGCGACGGCGGTGTATCGCTCGGAACTGGCGGCGCGGTTGCAGGAGCTTGGTTACGAAATCGAACGCGGCGCGCACGGGCAGCCGGAGATCAAGGGTTACACGCGCGAGTATTTGGAGGCTTCGAGTCCGCGGCGGCAGCAAATCGAAGAGCATATGGAAAAGGCAGGAGTGCGCGGGGCTGGCGCCGCGCAGATCGCGGCGCATCAGACGCGCGATGCAAAGCAGCCGTTATCCCATGAAGAGGTTCGGGCGCAACATCAGAGGCTCGCCCAGGAACACGGCCACCAGCCGCAGCACGTTGTCAAAGAGGCGGCGCATCGGCCCGGTGTCGAGCTGAAGCCGGAGCAAGCGGGAGTCGCCGCGCACGAGGGCGTCAGCTATGCGCGCGAGCGCGGCATGGAGCGCGAGGCCGTAGCCGATGAAAGAACGCTGATGCGCGATGCCGTCAAGCACACGATGGGCGAGGCCAGATTGCCGGAGGTTCGCGCCGAGTTCGAGCGGCGTGTGCAGTCACATGATCTGATCGAAGTGGAGCGCAGGCCAGGTCTCCCAGGCCGCGCGTTCACGACCGGCGAAATGCAGGGATACGAGCGTGAGTTGATCGAGCGGATGAAGCTGGGTCAGGGCACGCGCGAGGTATTGGCAGACGGCCAAGTACGGCAGCAGACGATGGAGCAGCATCCGCACTTGAGTGCGAGCCAGCGGAACGCGGTAGAGGATGTGCTGACGAGTCGCGACCGCATGATGGCTCTTGAAGGTGTTGCGGGGGGAGGAAAGACTACTTCCTTAGCCGCTGTCCGTGAAGGGGCCGAGCGCGCGGGCTATCAGGTCGAAGGACTCGCGCCGACATCGCGGGCCGCACAGAAGCTCGCCGAAGCGGGCATCGAGACTCAAACGCTGCAAATGCATCTTGCACGCGGCGAACAACAAGACGACGGACAGAGGCGGCTCTATGTGGTCGATGAATCGAGCATGGCGAGCACGACGCAGATACACACGTTTGTTGAGCGGTTGAGAGAAAACGACCGCGTGCTGTTCGTAGGCGACGTGCGGCAGCATGAGGCGGTCGAAGCAGGACGGCCCTATGCGCAGTTGCAGGAAGCGGGAATGCGCACGGCCAGACTGGATGAGATCATCCGGCAGAAAGACCCGGCGCTCAAAGAGGCCGTGGAGCAGCTTGCGCGCGGCGAAGTGCGCGAAGCCATCGGCAATCTCAACAGCCAGGGCCGCGTGCACGAAATTGATGATCGACAGGAACGCATCAGCGAAATCGCCCGCGAGTACGTGCGCTCGCCGGAGCGGACATTGGTTGTGTCGCCGGATAATGCCTCGCGCCGCGAGATCAACGAGGCCATCCATCGCACGATGCAGAACGAGGGCAAGGTCAGCAATAACGAGCATCGCGTGCATGTGCTCTACGCACGGCACGACGTGACCGGCGCGGACCGGCAGCACGCTCAGAACTACGAGAAGGGCGACGTACTGCGCTACTCGAAGGGCAGCAAGCCTCTCGGCATCGAGCCGGGAGAGTACGCGCGCGTGTCACAGGTGGACCGCGAAAGCAACACGCTCACGGTGAAGCGGCACGGCGGAGAAGAGCTGAGCTACGATCCGCGCCGCTTGCAGGGTGTAACGGTCTACCGTGACGGCGAGCGCAAATTCGCGCAGGGCGACCGCGTGCAACTCACGGCTCCGTACCACGAACAGAAACTCGCTAACCGCGAACTGGCGACCATCGAGCGAATCGAGGGCGACGGCAATCTGAAACTCCGCACGGGCTCGGGTCGCGAGGTCGAGTTCAACGCGAGGCAGCATCCGCATCTCGATTACGGTTATGCGGTGACGAGCCACAGCAGCCAGGGCCAAACAGCAGACCGCGTGCTGATCCACGTGGACACGGAACAGGCTCCCGGAGAACTCGTCAACAGCCGCATGGCCTATGTGTCGGTGTCGCGTGCGCAGTTCGACGTGCAGATGTACACGAACGACGCGAAGGCGCTGGGATACGAACTGAGCCGCGACGTGTCGCATCCGACGGCGATCCAGCAAGAGCCAGCGGCAGCACAGAAAATCGAGCCGCAAGCGGAAAGCATACATGTCGCGCAAGACTTGAGCGTGGGCTAACGATTGGTCGTCCTCTGCTTCGATGGTGGTCCAGTTCGGTTTTCCACGATTTCGCGGGCATTCCGCTTTGGGTTGTGCAGCGTTCGGAGGTTTGCCAGCCACAGATGTTAACTGATGGGTAGTTGAGACATCGCCAGCCACTCACTCAGATGGATTACCCGACACCCGACAGCCTATGCTTTTGGCCTAAATGATCGGTAGATTCCCCACCCAAACAACAATATAAAGAACAGGAGGAGTGCACCCGCCGGGATCGCTCGAACGAACGGATATTCTCCTCGAACCGTTCCCCTCACGCCGTAAACGAACAAGGTGCTCCAGAGAATCACCAGATAAGAACCAATTACCCGAAGAATCCATACTCCAACAGTGGCTTTTCGCGACTCAGTCGGATGCGTCGCGTTCACCAGCCGATCCTTTTTAGCCATCCTCCTGCCGATCAGGTAAACCACAACAAAATTCGCTAGAAACCAGACGAGGAGTACGTTCGTAAACCATGCTGGCCAATGGTTCGGAGGAAACTTGAGGGAGAAGTACACAGCAAATGCGATGTATGGAATTGTGAGAGCAACTGATGACCCGACAAGGACTGCTGCTCTGGACTGTGGATTCATTTGCATTAGAGTATAGTGCGACGGCAGCTATTTGGCAGGATCGAGATAGTATTACCGGCAAGTGCTACCTTCAAAGTCTTTACGCCCCCCTGGAGGCCATTCCTGCCGTGAAGTTTCTGCGCCGCAACGTGTCGCACCCGACCGCGATCCAGCAGGAGCCAGCAGTAGCACAGAAAATCGAGCCGCAGGCGGTGGGCGTGGAAGTTTCGCAAGGGCTGAGCGTTGGATAAAGCAGTCGCTGCCGTCCGTATCGGTGCTGTTTCCGGGGATAACCGATTACGCAGTCACAAGTGCAAACTTGCGGCAATTAACT
This sequence comes from uncultured Acidobacteriaceae bacterium, assembly GCA_963770555.1. Taxonomy (GTDB): domain Bacteria; phylum Acidobacteriota; class Terriglobia; order Terriglobales; family Acidobacteriaceae; genus Telmatobacter. The sequence continues at coordinate 139,400 of CAVYQC010000003.1, read as the reverse complement.
CAATCCTGTCCTTCCAAGACAAAATCGCCGTCACTGATTTTGAGCACGCCAAATTGCGAATTATTGAACGTAATCGCGACAAATCTTTCGTGCTTCCCTCGGATCACGGGATCGGAGTTAGAAGCTGGCCCGATGAACACGATTTGTGGTTTATCAGTCCGGTAGAACGGAGCATGGGCATCAGCGAACGGGTCTCGATTCCATAGCAGCTTTCCATCCTTCGAGATCGCAGCCACATGACGACCGTCAGATTCGACATAAAACAGTGTTCGGCTGATTGGGTCCGTGTAGGTCGCCGGGCCGGGAAAGGGCACAAGATAGTGCCCGACGTACGTATGGGTATTTTGTGCCGCAGCGAGACAGGTAAGAAGCAGGGAGACAGCAAGCAGTGTTGGTGGCTTCATTCAGATCGCTCCAAAGCTGCCTCTATTGTGCCCCGTAATGCTTTGAATCGAAAATACGATGGCGCGAACCCTGTATTCTGAGCAAGTAACCACCAAGTCGGAATGTGTACGACTACCCTCTGGTCTTCGGATCAGCCTTTTTATGGTCTAATAGTTATTGTTGGCTTGATGGCGGAATCGGCATACGCGGTGGTCTCAAAAACCATTGGGAGCAATCCCGTGTGGGTTCAAGTCCCACTCAAGCCACCAGATCACTCCAGCCCTCTGCCTTTCCCCAAAAACTAATGCAAAAGATTCCCAGGGCGATCAGCCAGGGGCCAAAACTGATTCTTGTAAAAAAAGTCGAGATTTACACATTTTCTTTCACAGTTTCTAGCGTCTCGTATCTATCATTCTGAAAGTAATATAGTTACTGGCAGACGCAGCGGACTCAAAATCCGCCGATCGCAAGGTCGTGGGGGTTCGACCCCCCCTCCCGGCACCAACAAAACAAAACATTTAAGTCAGTTTTCTCCCTTCAGAACGGAGAGGCCAAAATCGTTTGGTTGCTGTTCTGGTGGCTGTTGATATCTACAGTGCGGTGCCGAATCCTCACTGCTCCGTGCCGGGAGCAAAGGCAATCTCTCAATCTCTGACCGCGGTCAGAGAAATGACCGCCCCACCTGGCGTGATGGGCACGGGACTGCATCGCCGGAAGTGGCCATTTCTATGGGGGCTGCGGCCTGTTGCGCGATACGTGCACCCGCGCAGAAGATCAATAGCGAAACTCAAACGAGCTTCCTCAAGTCGATTTGGATTCCAGAGCCGGCGTGCGCTCCACCGTCAGCACGGTAATGTCATCCTGCTGGCCGAAGGATTGGGCGGCAGCCGCAATTCCTGCAGGGCTCGTGGTGACGCGCAGCAATTCGTGAACCCGCTCAAAGCCGAAGAGTTGGCCATTGGAATCCGTAGCTTCGGCGATGCCGTCGGACATGAGGGTCAACCTATCGCCCGGCACGAGTTGAAAGTGGGTCAGCGATGGCTCCGCCACCTCGATCATGCCAAGGGGAAGTGCGCCCTGCATTTCAATGGGCTCGCCATTGAGATGGGGCGGCAAGTGGCCGGAATTGGCGAGGGTGATCGCGCCGTCTTTTGCCATGCTTAGCGCAAGGCACGTAGCCTGCGCGTCGCCGTGGCCAAGCAGGCAGCGATTGAGTGCTTTCAGCACAAATTGAGGATCCGTGTTCAACTCCGCTCCGCTGCGGATGGAGCCGACGAGCAGCGCAACCAGCATGGCGGCCTTGAGGCCCTTGCCGCCCACGTCGCCGACGACGAGCAACGTTTTGCCGTCGCCCTCGATCACCTGGTAGAAGTCTCCGCCAACTTCCAGTGCCGGGATGTAAGCCACTTCAATTCGCCAGCCCTCGATGGAAGGATACGTGGCCGGGACGAGCCGCTGCTGAATCTGGCGGGCCGCGTCCAGTTCCGCGGCGTCGCGAGCCTGCTCACGGCTGACGCGCGTGAAGCGGAAGAACATGACGACGGCGATGGCCAGCAGGAACAGAAGTTCGGCAATATCGTTGGGCTGGAACCGAGCCGCGCCAATCGGGATCCAACGGTGAAAAAAATCAAGGCGGTGCCAGCCAAGAAGGATCGACGCATCGCCAAGATCGCTGATGGTGACAAGGGCTGTGAGCGCGAGGCTGGGCAGAATGAGCCAGCCAGCCTCACGATTTCCGCGCCGGTACCAGGCGAAAAGGAAGATGGGAAGCAACAGCGCTACGGGCACAACGATAAGGGCTTCAACGACGATGTAAGTTGAGAATGGCAATTGCCCCTGCCAGGTAAACCAAATGAGCAGAATCGGCGTGAACAGCAGCGCCTCATACACACGCCAGGCGCGACCGACGCGGCGGCCACCGAAGCTGTAGGTAAACTCGAGCTGGGCAATGGTGAAGAGGTAGACCATTGGGTCGCCTACAAGATAATTGGCCGAGAGCGGAAGCAGGCCATTGAGCTGGCAGCCCCACAGTCCGCTGGAGAGCCCCGAGAGAAAAAGGTAAAGCCCCAGCCACTTGTATTCCGAGTGCCGAGGCTGGCTGCGATAGAGAACAATCGCCCCGATACCAGCCAGCATGAGCAGCAGGTTGATGGCGATGGATGGAAATGCCGCGTACAGGCGGACGCTTTGCAGGGCCTGGCGTGCGGTTTCAACGGCCATCGGGGTGCCGAGCAAAGCGAACCTGAGTACGGGTAACCGCTGGCTCGCGTAACAGGGCGGCACCCGGATACGCAGGGCGATCACGAGGTCGTCGCCGGAGAGGTTGAGCCGCACGGTGCGCTCTATGGGCACGCCGACGTCGAAGCTGGGGAGGATCTCCGGGCCGGGCATGGCAGCGCCGTTGATGTAGAGAGCATAAGTGCCTTCACCGCCTTCAATGAGCAGGGCCAACTGCGGATGGTTGGCGGGGAGCCTGACGTGGAGCCGTAACCAGCGCCAGCCGGTCTGCGCGGGGCCGAGGTCGTCGAGAGCGACGAACTGCCAGGAAGTGTCGTCGAAGCCGGGCTGTGCGTACGTAGGGTTGTCGCCCTCATGAACGCGCCAACCTTTGTCGATGTCAGTCATCCATTCAAGAGATTGAGCGTTGTTGAGGACCACGGGGATTGCGGAGTTGGCGGCGGAGGCCGGGGTTTGCGCGCACACCATGCCGCACGCACACACGACGGACAGCGCGAGCGTCAGTGGAAGTTTGTTCATGCAACTGTTGATTCTATTTTGCTCTGCGCCATGGCATCGGGATTCCGCCTCAAGCTCCCACCCCCTCGAGCGCTGCCTCTCGCGTTACCGAAAGCACGGTTATGTCGTCTTCTTGGCCGAACTGTTGCGCGGTCCGGGCAATTGTGGAAGCGGGCTGTCCGCTGATGCTCCTGGTACGTCCAAAGCCGTACAGTTCGCCACTTGCATCGCGTGCCTCAACAACTCCATCAGAGACAAATGTGAGGCGATCGCTGGCGCCAAGCCGCCACGTCTTTTCCATGTACTCGTTTTCATCGGCGATTCCCAACGGCAGGCCTGGGGCAACGGCCAGCTCTTCGCCGTTGAGATAGGGCGGAAGATGCCCGGCGTTCGCGATCGTGAGATGACCATCCCCGTCGATGAGTGCTGCGCAGCAAGTGAAGAATCCCGTTACCTGTCCGCGGAGGGCGCGATTCAGATAGGCCAGCACCGCAGCCGGTTTTCGCAGTGTGCAGCCTCGCAGCGCACCCACAATGGCACTCACCGTCATGGCCGCTTTCAGCCCCTTGCCGCTCACATCGCCAACCACGATGAGCAAAGAACCGTCGTCTGCGGGCAGAACCTGGAAGAAATCACCACCAACTTCCTGCGCGGGCAGGTACATGCTTTCTACGGCGAAGCCCGGTGTGGCCGTTGTCTCAGCGGGAATGAGGAGTGATTGGATAGTCTTGGCGGCTTCGAATTCCGCAGCCAGGCGCTCCTCTTCCTTGCGGGCCATAGAGAACCGCCGCATAAGGAAGATCAACAGGGCAAGGAAAAAAAAGAAGTCAATCACGGAATGCAGATCGATAGGGTACGGGCGTTCCGCGAGGTCAATGTTGACTGCGGGAAAATTGGGTGACCCGCTCAGTTGCCACGCGACCCGAGCAACAAGCTCGAGGAGACTGATGCCATAGGAGAGAAGGACCGGTACGAGCAGCAATCTTGCAGAAGTGTCCTTGCGAAATGCGCCCAGCATGAGCTGGGCGATGACCCAGGCAGTGGCTGGTAAAACGCAGGCTTCGGCAACGGTAAAGGAGATTCCCACTCCTGTCCACTGGAAGTAAATCAAACCTACCGTCAGAGGACTCGCGGCGGCGGCGAAGAAAATTGCCCACCATAGGAAGTTGCGGCGCGTATGCAGAACAGTGGAGAAGAACGCCAGGGCCGCAATCGCCGAAGACGCCCCGCAAATGAGAGCCAGCGCCCGCCAGAGCGGGAAGGGCAGCGAGCCCAGATTCAGCATCAGATGGAGCGCGGTACCCGCAGATCCCGCCAGAAGCAGGACTGAGAACCAGAGATACTCCTTGTCCGCGGGACGAAGCAGGAACAGGCCCAGGATCGCGAGTCCGATGAGCCCCGCAAAGAGCCCGTACGCATATTCATTCACAAAATTTCGCGCGCGGCTCGACTGCACGAATTGAAGTTGTTGAGAGAGTTGAACCGGATCTCCTGCCTCATTATCCCCCGCCCTCAGAGACCCTGCACCAAACCAGGACGCAATGGGCCGGTAAGTCCAGACGCGGAGCGCAATTTGTATGGACTGCTTACCGTTACCCGCCGTGGGAAGTGGAAACGTCGCCGCGGGCGCCATAAAGACTGGGTCGCTGGTAGCCACGGCCGAGCCGGCACTGCCGATCAGTTTGCCGTTTGCATAGACCTGGTAGCCGTCGACGATTTCATTCAGAAACAGATCGATTGATCGGCCATGGCCGGGGACCTCAATCTTGAAGCGATACCAGGCATATCCGTTGAACGCGGGATACCCCTGCTTCGTCCAGCTCTCGTCGGAGCGAACGAGCGGCCAATTTGAATCGTCGAAGCTCGAGTCGGCCCATGCAGGATTGTCTCCGGTGTGAAAACGCCAGAGGCCATCAAGAGAAGTTACAGGCTCGCGACCGGTGATCAGGCTGAACGTCTGTGCCGGGAGACTGACGCATGTGGAGAACGCAAGAAAAAGGCTGACGACGAGGATCTTTTCCGCGCGGTGATGATCTGCCCCGCGCACATGAAATCCAGTTGTGCCTGTGGATATCAACCCCTGGGGAAGCATGGAGAAAGCATACTCTCCAGTACCTCGTTCGGGGACAGTAATTCGAATGAATGGAGACAAGAGGTGGAATCAGAGGTACCTTCGCGACATGATTGAGAGTCTCCGGATTGCGAGAATTCAGTCAAGCGTGTCTCTCGAAACCGTGCGGAATTTTTCAAGGCTTTTAGTTTCCGTCGGGGTGCTCCCTGTTCGTATTGCATTTTGATTTTGAGACCCATATTTCCCGCCACACAATTGCAGGTTTTGTTTGCTCCATGCGTCCTGCTCTCGTCTGGAAAGGTTGCCGCGCTCGTAGGACCTGGAGTGAGCGCGACGTACATTCCAGGTGATTCTCTCCGTTCCCTGCAAGTTCCATCCGGGCTTTCAAGTCGCTTCCCTAACCTCTTTGAGAGGTTTTGCGAGTGTGTGGCTACGCGAAATCGGGATGGAATGCGAAACACTGGCCGAATCGTAAGACGCCGCCTGGGTCGATTGGCCGGAGTTTGCGACAAATAAAATGAATCATGGTCAGTTGCCGCATCAGCGCCAAGGGTGGGCGAAGGCTGCAAACTTGGATTGTCAAAATCGATGAGCGCATTGGCAATCTGTCATCAGTTGAATGGTAGAAACTCGGCCGCCAAATGGCGCACGGCGCCTCTTCTACTGCTGGATCGTGATGTCGATGCTTAATGACTGAGCGGCTCCCGAAGCTGGCGTCGCTGTAACCGTTACCGTGGAGCTGCCCACCGGTGTGACATAGGAGCCTGAGCTCTTGCCAATGCAGCCTGTCAGGCCGCCCGCAGCAGCGCCCGTGAACATCACAAACAGGCACAGTCCCAACCATCTTTGGCATTTGACGGACATTTTCTTTCGGCGCTTAAATGCGGCCAATCCCAACACCAGGCTGCCCGGCCACCAGAAGACGACTATGGACAAGATTCGAAGCCGAGCCCGTGGCGCCTGAGCCGGTCCTGACAGAGCCTGTTGGGTGTTCACGTTGGTCTCAAACTCAAGCGCCACGCTTACCGGCTGGTTGTTGCCGGTCAATGTGACGGAGCTGACGGACGCGCCATTCTGTGTGAAGAGACAAAGCGAGTTGGCGGGAAGGCCGGAGCAACTCAATGCAAGTGTCGCGGCATAACCACCGGACGGCGTGAAGGTGATGGTGGTCGCTCCCTCTCGCCCTTGAACGACGGTCAAGGAGTCAGGGTTCGCGCTGATCTTCAACATAGGAGCCGGCGCGGCGATAGTGAGCGTATATCCCTGCTCGGTGGCCTGATCTCCGTAGACGTCGCTCGCGGAAACGGAAAAAGTGTAAGTACCGGCGGAAGATGCACTGAGTGTGCCAGAGAGTATGCCGTCGCTGAATGTGAGCCCGGGTGGAAGTCCGCCCGATTCAGAGAGCGTAAGTGTGCCCGACCCGCCGCTGGCTGTGAATGTCACAGGTCCGTAAATCGCGCCTGGCGTTCCTGCGCCGGAGCTGGTGTTGAAGGATGAAGGGAGTGGAGCGATGGCGATTTGGGCATAGGGCAGGGTGTCGGACACCTTGACGGTTTCGTTGTCTGAAACCGCAGGGTTTGAGGGCTCGGTATCCGACACGGTGATGGTCTCGTTGTCAGGAACTGTAGCGGCTGAGGACTCGGTATCCGACACGGTGATGGTCTCGTTATCCGGAACCATGACTGGCGGCCCGCCCACGGGGTATATGGTGAGAGTGTCGCTGACGCTTCCGGTGCAGCTGGCTGAGTCGGTTGCCGTGATCTGGAGGGGAAAACTTCCCGTCTGCGTGGGCGTTCCGCTGAGGACCGCGGACGCGAAGGTCATGCCAGTGGGCAAAGCGCCCGATTCAGTGAACGTGGCCGCTCCTATTCCACCGGATTCGGTGAAGGTGACGGGTGAGTATGCCGTACCGGATGTGTCCGTTGGCAATGCGGCTGGCCCCACAGTGATTTCGGGACACGCGATTTGGAGCGAGTAGTTCTGGCTGCCGCTGTCGCCTGCCGAATCCGCTGCCGTCAAGGTGAAGGCAAACGTCCCACCCTGGGTTGGCGTTCCTGAAAGCACACCGGCAGGAGTTAGGGTCATGCCCCGCGGCAGCGGGCCGGCGGTAACGGCGAAGGTGGCAGTTCCCGTGGCCCCTGTTGCGCTAAACGTCACGGGAGAAAACGCGGAGTTGACTGTACCAGACGCAATGGTGGTTGGCGAAATTGTAAGTGCGGTTACCGGGGGAAACGAATATTTTGCGATAAACGCATTGCCGGCGCTGCCTTTGTTCGCCGCCTGGAACGGAGCCACGGTGGGAAAGTCAGTTGACTTGGTCAGTCCTGCCACATAAGCGTTTCCGGAAGGGTCGAGGGCAAGACCGAAGGCCGTGTTCGTATTGCTTCCGCCCAGGTAAGTGGAAAACAGCAGTGCGGAACCGGTGGCATTGAATTGCGAAACAAACGCGGAGGTATAACTGGAGCAGCTGAGGCAGTTGGTTTGCGTGGCGCCGACCACAGGAAAGTAATTGGAAGTGGTAGATCCCGTCACGTAGGCGTTGCCGAATGAGTCTACGGCGATGGAACTGCCCTGGGTGGCGCTTTGCCCGCCCAGAAACGTGGAATACACCAGGGACGTGCCGTCGGCATTGAACTTGGTCACAAATGCGTCATTGTCGCCGAGCATCGTCGCCTGAAAGGGATTCTTGGTGGGAAAGTTGTGCGATTGAGCGAATCCCGTCACGTAGGCGCTGCCTGCCGAGTCGACGGCGATGCCGGCGCCATAATCTTCATCGGCGCCGCCCAGATAGGTGGAATAGTCAAGGGCCGAGCCATCGGGTTTGAGCTTCGCTACAAAGGCATTGGCGCCGGTTGTGGTAAGCAGGATCGATGCATTGGCTGCCTGAAACGGGTTTGCTGTCGGAAAGTCGGTGGATTGAGTCAGGCCCGTAACATAGGCGCTGCCCGACGAATCGACGGCGATAGACTGGCCCACATCTTCCTCGCTGCCCCCGAGATAAGTGGAATAAACCAGGGACGAGCCGTCAGCACTGAACTTGGTGACAAACGCGTCACCGTCAAAAAGATTACCCGTAGAGTAACCACAATCATCGCATGAGGCCTGGATTGGGTTCTCCGTGGGAAAGCCATAGGAGTTTGTCAGTCCGGTAACATAGGCGCTGCCCAAGGAATCGACGGCGATGCCGAAGGCCTCGTCGGAATAGCTTCCGCCCAGGTAAGTGGAGTAAATCAGACTCGAGCCGTCAGGGCTCAGCTTGGTCACGAACGCGTTTTCGATGCTGCCGTGGCTCGTAGACTGGAATGCGTTGACGACCGGGAATCCCGGAGCGCCGGATGCCTCAGCAAAACCCGCGCCGCCCGCCACATAAGCGCTTCCGGAGGGATCTACGGCGACCGCGTAGATATCGACGCCGCTTAGAAAGGTGGAGTAAACGAGGGCCGAGCCGGCCGCATTCAACTTCGTCACAAAACCTTCACCGGCATACTGTCCACCGGTGCAGTCTCCGCAGGTAGATTCGTAACCGTTCTTTTCGGGGAAGTCGGTCGAGCTCGTGAAGCCCGCGACGTAGGCGTTGCCCAAGGAGTCGACAGCGACGCCTTCGGCATAGTCATAAATGCTTCCGCCGAGATAGGTCGCGTATTCCACGGTGGGATCGATCACCAGCGGTTGCGCATGATCGTAAGAACCGAACGCGAAGGCGATGCGGTGGTGACCGCCGAGGACATAATGGCCCGCTATCTCGCGGCGGCCTTCAGGTGACTGCTGGTAGATGTGCGGCTTGCCCATGACGATATCGCGCGCTGCATCCATGCGAAGCAAGACATCGCCCGCGCGATTCAGGCGTATTCGCCGCGCCCCATCCACCTGGAGCGCAATGGCTCGCGGATCGGCACCCGGCGCGATGTTGAAGTCGAATTCGAGCCGTCGATTATCGCCGCGGAAGAGTGCGTTTACGCCGGGATAGAGATTCTGATAGTCGACCGCGGAGTAGTTGGGCACGTTGGTGTGCCAATGCTGCAGGTCGTTGCCGATGAAGTAGTTTGTCTTGCCGGGAAGTGGATCGCGGCCGCCAATCGCCGTGGGCTTGCTTGCGCCGATGAACCTCAGCCGCACAGCGTGCAACGGTCTTGGCATGTGCGACGCTTCTTCGCGAAGCGGAATGGGGCTTTGCGGAGCAGGATGTCTGAGCTGTGCAGTCTTCGGCGCCGACGAGTCTGCGGGTAGCGATAATACGGCCTCCTGGTCAGTAAGAAAGAGCATGTAACCGGGTGCGTGAGCCAGGAATCTTACACGGGGATCGGACTGGCCCAGGTTGGCCTCGAAGGACATGGGTAGAGCGGCGTACACTTTCATGACCCTCGCGCGCGAGGACGGCAACGAAGCGGATGAGCCCGTTGTGGAGTTAAGGGGAACTGAAACCTCCGGCCCGAGTGCGGCATTGAGTTTTGCCGGACGCCGGACCGCGAGAAGTCGTGGAGCGGTTGGAAACTGGGGCTGCGCCGATGCAGCGTGCGACGCCGGATTCGCGGCGGCCGATTTGGCGGACGAGGAATGCGCAACGCCGCGCCAATGGCCCGCTGTCGCCAGTACAGCAAGCAAAATGGCGCAGCAACCAAAAGCGCCCGCTACCTTTCGATAAACTTCTCTTCCGGCGCCCATCGTTCAGCCTCCCGCGCGAAAAACGCTACCTCAGATCATCGATCTCGATGTCGTTGTGACTTAGCCAAACAGCTAATTGAAGCTGAAAGTCACGCTAGCTACGACATCTTGACCGGCGGCGACTGGGATTGGGCTGCTGAGGAAGGCAGAGGTAAATTGGTACCAGGATGTTATTCCGTAGTTAGATTGGGTCACGCAGTTTGCCGGATTGCCCGTGATTGTGACATTCACTAAACACGCATAGAGTGCGCTGTCCACATAGGTAATGCTGCCCGCCTGCGGGGCGACGAAGGTCCCAACCAAAGTGAGAGTGCCCGTTCCGCAGGTCAAGCCGGGGCTGCACGGCTGCGTGGATAAAGTGAGACTTGTGAAGCAGTAACCTGAGCTCAAAGGGCAGAGCGGGGGATTGGAAGGAAAGCCGGGATTTGTTGTTGTTAAGGTCCATGTGCTGTTCGCTTCGGTGATTAAGCACTCGCCTGGGTCGCCAAAGTTGAATGATTGCGTGTTGGCAGGACAGATTGGCCCTCCCTGCGGGCTGCCGCTTCCAAGACTGTTTCCCAAAGCAATGAGCCACGGGCCAGTTACAACCGTTCGCCCCAGAACAGTGGAAAGAAAGAGGTTGCCGGCATTCGATCCGGTGACCAGTTTATTCTCAAACTCGCGGTGGGTCACTAGCTTGCCATCGGGATTTTTGACCTCGATGGTCCAGTGGCCGTGCACCTTGATGCCTTCCTGTTTTCCCTCTTGATCGGGTTTACCTCGCGTTGCCGACTGGCCTTCCTGGGCCAAGGGTTCAGCAAGCAAAGCAGAATTGGCTGGCGCTGCGGCGTGCCCAGCCTGCGTGGGTTTCGACTGCGCGCGGCCGATGCCGGGGTTGGAAAGCACCATGGCAACAAGGGCGGCAAGCACCAAGCCTGGCCCGGCGATCTGTGCGATGACTTCGTGTTTACCGTTCTTCATGTCGTTTCTCCTTAAGTGTTCCTGGGTCCCGAGCTATGCAGCCGGAGCGTGGTCTTGTGATTCTCCGCAGGTCCACGCAGGGCCGCGGCATAACCGTGAGAAGCGGGAGAGCCTCGTTATCTGCTAAAGCGAAAACTCGTGGAGAATCGGTCCAGGTCAAGGGGAAATATTTGCTCAGAGTCTCTCGGGAACGGCCCGACCGGCGGAAAAGCTTATGTCAATGAACCTGAAACACCTCGCCAGAAACGGAAGTTTCGCCCAGCTTCTCGTCTTTAACCGAAGCAGGTCCGCTTGGGTCCAGCAGGTCCGGATTTTTTCGCGCCTCCTGTCCCGCGCATTTGAATTCGCAGGCAGATGTGGCGAAGTATCCATGTTTTCAATCGATTGACTTTGGTTCCACATGCAGCTATCGTTGCTTCAAACGATCCCGCGGATTCCGCCTTGGAGGGCTGGGTTGTCCCAACTTCCGCCCCACACCGTCAGTCAGCTCCTGGCGAATTGGCAAGCCGGCGACGACCAGGCGCTGCGCGCCCTTTTCCCTCTCGTTTACGACGAGCTGCGTCGGGTAGCGCACAATTACCTGCGCAGGGAGCGGCCTGACCACACGTTGCAAAGCGCCGCCCTGGTACACGAGGCTTATCTACGCCTTGAAAAGCAAGGCACAGGCGGGTTCGAGAATCGCGAGCATTTCCTGGCCATCTGTGCGCAGCTGATGCGCCAGATTCTGGTGGAGTATGCGCGCAGCCGCAAAGCGCAAAAGCGCGATGGAGGCGTCCGGTTAACCCTGGACGACGCCGTGCCGGGCAAGACACAGAGCCTGGACATGATCGCTCTCGACGACGCACTCAACGAGCTGGCCGAGCTCGATCGCCAGCAGAGCCGCATCGTCGAGTTGAGATTCTTTGGCGGCCTTTCCATTGAAGAAACTTCGAGCGTGCTTAATCTCTCGCCCACCACCGTGAAACGGCGCTGGGCCACGGCCCGGCTCTGGCTGCATCACCAGATGAGCAACGCGACCGAAGCATGACGCCTGAGCGCTGGGAAGAGATTCGCGATGTGCTTGAGAAAGCGCTTGAGCTGGCTCCCGAGGAGCGCTCCGCGTTCCTTGCCGGCGCTTGTTCGTCCGATCCGTCGCTTCGCCGTGAAGTTGAAGCCCTGCTTGCTTCCAGCCCGAATATACCCCAGGGCTTCTTGCAATCGTCCGCCCTTGCAGAGGAATTATGCGCAGCGTTGAACGAAATCAATTCTGTTGGCGCCTTGGAACCTGGACAAGTGCTTGCGCAGCGCTTTCAACTCGTCCGCAAGCTGGGTGAGGGCGGCATGGGGCAGGTCTGGCTGGCAGAGCAGATTCTGCCGGTGCGGAGGCAAGTGGCCCTGAAGCTGATCAAGGCCGGGATGTACGACCAGTCCGTCGTGCATCGCTTCCAATCGGAACGGCAATCGCTGGCGATCATGGACCATCCGGCGATCGCCAAGGTATTTGAAGCCGGGACGACTGCTCAAGGGCAGCCGTATTTCGTAATGGAATACGTGCCCGGTTTGTCGATTACGGCGTATTGCGATCAGAAGAAGCTCAAGATCAGCGAGCGGCTTGAGCTTTTCATTCAGGCCTGCGAAGGTGTGCAGCACGCGCACCAGAAGGCGGTTATCCATCGCGACCTGAAACCGGCAAATATTCTGGTAGTGGAAGTAGACGGCAAGCCGGTCCCGCGCATCATTGACTTCGGTCTGGCCAAGGCGACAACGCCCCAGGTCTGGGGCGAGCCGTTACATACGCAATTGGGCCACTTTGTCGGAACGCTCGGATATATGAGTCCGGAGCAGGCCGATCCCAATGTTCAAGATATCGACACGCGTACCGACGTGTATTCGCTGGGCGTGGTTCTCTACGTGTTGCTGTCCGGCTTGGAGCCCTTTGAGAACCCGCGACGGCAGACGCAGCCGCTGGACGAGTTGCTGCGCAAGTTACGCGAGGAAGATCCGCCGCAGCCGAGCACCAGGGTCATCACCGACCGGGATTCCTCGGCCGGAATTGCCGAAGCCCGCGGTACGGAGCCCAAGCAGCTTGTGCGCCTGTTGCGCGGCGATCTCGACTGGATCACGATGAAGGCGCTCGAGAAAGATCGTGCTCGCCGCTATGGCGCGGCTTCAGAGCTGGCTGCCGACGTTCGTCGCTATCTGAATCATGAGCCCGTAGCGGCGCGGCCGGCAAGCGCGGCCTACCGGTGTGGCAAGTTCATCAAGCGCAATAAACTCGCTCTCGCCGTAGCAACGGTCTTCGCATTGGTTGTCATTGCCGGAGCGGTAGCCACAGTGCGCGAGGCGCGCATCGCGCGTAAGCAAGAGGCCCGCGCCGAGCAGCGCTTCGAGTCGCTGCGCAAGCTTACCGATTCGCTGCTCTTCGAATTTCACGATTCCATTGAGAATTTACCGGGGTCCACCGCAGCGCGAGAGTTAGTTGTGAGCCGTGCCTTGGAATACCTGAAGGAGATCGAGGCGGATTCTCCCGACGATCCGGCGAGTTTGCGCGACCTCGCAGCGGCTTACGAACGGCTCGGACGAATCATGAGCGAAGAAAATCATCCCCACCTGGGTGGCGCAGGATCCTTGCAACAGGCGAAGGAACTCTATGATAAAGCTCTGGCGATTCGCCAAAGGCTTGTTGCCACGCATCCCGGCGACTCGAGCTTGCAAGTTGATCTGCTCGGGACAATCGCGCTGGTGGGCGCGATCCGCTACCAACTTGGAGATCTCGATGGAGCAGCGGATCTCGGCCAGCAGCGGCTGGAGATAGAAGAGCAACTTGCCGCAAAGCAGGGTTCCGCGAAGCTGGATTATGACATCGCCGATTCTCTGCTTAGCGATGGTTTCATCAAGATCTGGCTCGGCGAATACCAGTCTGCTCTCGACGACGAGCACCGGGCGTTGACCATGAATGAAGCCTTTCTCCGCGCCGACCCGGCCAACCTGCGCAACGGCCGCAGAGTCTTAATCTCGCATAACTGGGTCGCCATGGCGCTGAAGTTCGACCGCCAGTACATGGCGGCCGCCGATGAATTGCGCAAGGCGCTTCAAATCGCCGATCAGCTCACGCTCCGCGACCCGAACAATACAAGTGTGCAGGCGTTTCTTGCCGGCGACAACGAAGAACTGTGCAAGAGCCTGGCGTATGCCGGATCGTTTTCTGAGGTTCGAAGCCGTTGCCAAAAGGCAATTGGGATGAACGAAGACCTGGTGAAGTCCGACAAGAAGAACGTGCAAGCGGTTGCGGACCTCGCCTCCTCCAATTTGACGATGGGGCTGGCCCTTTATCTGATGCATTCTCCACGCGAGGCCCTGGTGTTTGTGCAGCGGTCCGACTCGATGTTTCGCAGCGTGGCCGTGCGCGATCCAGACCCGCTCTCCAATGGAATGGTCCATGCCGTGGCTCTCCTATATTCAGGAAGGATCGAAGCCAGCCTTCATCACCCGGAGCTGGCGCGCGACACTCTTGACCAGGCCCAGGCGATGCTGGAACGACTCGCAGTGCGCAGTCCGAAGCACCGTTACATTCTGGACGCGCTGAAGGAAACTCAGGCGGCAATCCTGGCGCTTCCGAACGACACGGCTCCCTTCTTCGTCCATTAAACGGAATCACCGCTCATAAACGTCAGCCGAGATCGGCAGGCGAACTATCTTGCCGATCGTCCGAGGTCGTCAACGAAGGATGGGCCTTTTCTTTCTGCGCATGCCAGCGGCCTCCAGGTCGCAGATATGGAATCAATGCACAAGCTTGCCCTTCGATTTCTATGCGACTCTTCACCAATGGCGCGGCGATTTGAAGCCACGCCTTTCATGAGGGACTGGATTTCAGTTCACGCCAACAGCCCAAGCGCCCATCGCGGCCGAAGCGGTAGTTATCTGGTGCGTGCCCGAGCCATACACTTGCCAATCCCTATCCGAGATCGGTCACGGGTAGCGCGCGAAAGCTTTTCGGAAATCGAAAGCTGCTGGGTGTGCGGGATACGACTCCACCAGCGGTTACGCTCGGGATTGTCGCATTTTTTTCAGGGAGATGTTTCGACGGGAGTGACCTCAGTTGCGGTTTGCGTGAAGTGAAATTCGAGCGTCCAAACGCTGGAGACGTCTTGACCACCTGCTTGCGCGGGCTTGAATCTCCAGCGCTGTGCGGCCTCGAAGGCCACCCTGGCGAAGTACCTGCTGGGTCCGGGCGAATCGAGGCTGGCATTCGAAACTTGGCCACCCGGATCGACCGTGACCCGTATTCTCACGTTCACCTTTCCGCTAATGGACTGCTGGGCTGCCGGAAGCACTTCAGGCAGAACTTGTTGGGCGACGGCACCCTTTTCCGTGACGCCGTTGGAGGCGGGACTCGCCGCGGCGAGAGGCGCTGGGGTTGACGACGGCGGCGGAGACGCAGCGGGAGGCGTTTGAGTTGACGATGGAGACGGCGGCGCGGCGACCGCGGACTCGGAGGCTTGTCCGCCTGAAGGCGACGGTTCATTGCGGAGCGCTCGCACCAGTAGAAATGCGACCAGCGCAAGCAGTGCCAGCGCAGCCGCAAGGCGCGCGGGAGTGATCAGCTTCGAAGGAGGTTTGCTCCCGGTGCTTTTCTCCGGTACCGGCTGAGGCTGCTTACCCGCCAGATAAGACTGGATGTCGGTGAGGCCGCATCGTCGCGAGGGGTCTCGCCGCAGACACTCCCGCACGATTCCGGTGAAGGGTTGTGGAATGGATTCCGGAACAGCCGGCTCCCGTTGTGCCGACCGGTCCCAAACCGGCGGATGCTGGGTCAGAGCTTCGACCAGGGTGACGCCCAGCGACCAAAGGTCCGCGGCCGGGGAGATCGCCCCGGTAGCGCGTTCGGGTGCGTCATAAACGGTCGGGTTCGAAATCGGAGCGCCGGTGGCGCTCGCGGATTGAACCCTGTCACCGGAAAGCTTCAACTGCTCGTCGACGACCAGGATGTTCGAGGGCTTGAGCCGTCCGTGAACGAAGCCCTTGCCGTGAAGATAGGAAAGCCCTTCGAGGACGGGGTCGAGCATCTCTCGAACCTCGGCCGGAGTCAGAGACCTCTCGGGAAGAATCTGCGCGAGGTTTTCGTCGGCGTATTCCATCACCGCATAGAGCAGCGGGATGTTGTCGATTTCACAGCTTCCGGAATGGAACAGACGCATCAGGTTTGGATGAGAAAGGGCAGCCGATGCCAACCAGGCGGCGATGTGGGCTTTCGTCTGCTCATCGGCCGGAATGAGCTTGATCGCGGCTTTCTGCGATCGATCGCCCGCCAGTTCCGTGAGGAAGACGCCACCCTCGCCGGAGCCGCCCAACCATTGGAGAAGGGTGAATTTTCCGTCGACGACACACCCCACCCAATCGCTGCGAATTGTTGCTGTGTTCATGGCCGGAACCATTCTATCCGAGCACGGCAAATGCGAAAGACGGGGGTAGTGATTCGGGCCGGTGCTGGTTACTTGAGGAATTGAAACAAGATCTACGCCTCACCCGGCATGCATGCAAGCTGCGAAGCCGCGTGCCGGCTTAACGCAAAACTGATTCGCTCCTGCTTCCGGTTTTCGGCATCAAACCAACGTGCGCGTACCCCGGTTCGCAGTTCCAGGCCGGTCGCGATGCACACAAGGAGTGCCCGATGGATGCGCTTGACGCGGCCTGGCTTCTGTCGCTCGTCCGGTCCGCGGTTCGACAGGTAAGTCAATTCAGTTGTTGAGTTTAGATGTCGGAAGCCGGTCTCGGCCGAGGGCCGACAGAAGGAGCTGCGGCAGTTTTTCAATGGCGTGCGAGGAGTGCTTCTCACCTGTACGGGGGTGCGGTCATCCGGGCTCGCGGGTGAGAGAAATTTCACCGCACCAGCGTTACCTTGGCGCGCCCCGCGAGTCATCTTAAAAAGGGCCTCAAACGGGTTATTGACAACGATTTCGTGGTAGGCCTATCGTGTGAAAGTTTTTGGGAAAGGAAGGAAGTAAGATGGTCGCCTATTTTCAGCTCCAGCCGCCGGAAACGGAGCTTCAGGAGCTGGCTGAACAATATTGGGAAAAAGCTGGAGAAAGGGAACAAGAGCTTGAAAAGGCAGCATTTGAAGCCGGCGAATCGATCCGCAATGGCGACTTTACGCTGGCCAACTTAGAAGCTATAGTGCGCTGGAAGTCGGAGCGCGTTGTTCACTATCTTATCGGCAACAGCAATGAGAAGATCCGGCGGGTTCTGGGCGTGGTCACCGCGCCCGGTGCCACCACGGAAGCTGCGGTAAAGGCGCTGCTCGAGTTGCACGGGGTGGATCTCCCGGTAGCGTCGGCGATTCTGGCTGCGATCTACCCGGAGCGGTACACGGTGCTCGATTTCCGGGCCCTGGAAGCGCTCGGCCATGCCCGCCACGACGTCCGCTTCTACGAGGAGTATCTGGACTTCTGCAAGCGCCTGGCGGACAGCAACATCGTCAAGCCACAGAGCGATTTGCCGGCTCCCACGCCGTTGCGCACGCTGGACCGTGCGCTGTGGGAGTGGTCGAGGAGTCACACGGATTAACTTGCGTTTGCCTCAAGCCGCGCGGTTGGAGGCGCAGGGCGGGGTAGAATCGCCTTTGTGGGTAACTCGTTTGAGATCGGACCGGTCCATATAGGCGCGGGCCGGCTATTTCTCATTGCGGGGCCGTGCGTGATCGAGAACGAAGCTCACACGCGGAAGATGGCCGAAGCGGTACAGCGGATCGCGTCCGACCTCGGTATCCCGGTCATCTTCAAGGCCAGCTACGACAAAGCCAACCGCACCAGCGTGAAAAGCTTTCGCGGTCCCGGCCTCGTGGAAGGCGCGCGGATCCTGGGACGGATCGCGCGCGAGACAGGCCTGCCGGTGCTCACCGATGTCCACGAACCCAGCCACTGCGCGATTGCCGCTGACGCTGTCGACGTGTTGCAGATACCTGCATTTCTTTGCCGCCAGACCGATCTTCTAGTCGCCGCCGGCAAAACCGGCCGGGCCGTGAACGTAAAAAAAGGGCAATTCGTCGCTCCCTGGGACATGAGCCACACAGTCGAAAAAGTCCGTTCCACGGGGAACGAGCGGGTACTGCTCACCGAGCGCGGCTCCAGCTTTGGCTACAACAATCTGGTGGTCGACTTCCGGTCGCTGGCCGTCATGCGCGGGCTGGCTCCGGTGGTTTTTGACGGCACCCACTCTGTGCAACAGCCCTCGGCGGCCAACGGGGTGAGCGGCGGGCAGCCGGAGTTCATTCCGCTGTTGGCGCGGGCGGCGGTTGCAGCGGGTGTGGACGGCGTGTTTCTCGAAGTCCACGACGACCCGGCCAACGCCAAGTCGGACGGCGCCAATGCGCTGGACTTGAAGCTGCTGAAGCCGCTGCTCGAAACGCTGCTGGCGATCCAAAGGGCGGCTTCCAGCTGCTAGCTTTTAGCTCCTAGCTTGTCAGGTGAGGAGTTGGGTTTCGTGCTTTCCCGGCCGTGACTGAGATGAAGCTGCGGTCGTGGATGGGGCATCCTGCGGAGTCCCCATCTCTTCTTGGTGCGCGATCAAGGCCTCCGGTTATGATGAGAGACCCGAGCGAAAGGGCCACCCATGACTGTTTTCCCCGCCACGAACAAATCGAGGAACTCATCCGTTCTTGACGTGCCGCAGGCGCTTCTTGTTGTGCCACTGGCGCTTTTCGTTGTGCCGCTGATGCTGGTTGTGGCCATCGCGGCTTCTCGGGCGCAGACTGTTTCGCACGCGGCACTCGCCCCGGCGCCCGCGCCGCTGGGCGTGCCTCAACCGGGGCCGGCAACGGACGCGCCCTACGCGCCGCAGCCCATTCTGCCCGGCGGCATTGTCGTGCCTCTCTACCCGCCGGGGTCAGCTTTCCTGAATATGCAGCGGGTGCGCGAGGCCGAGCAGTACAACATGAGCCAGGCCGCGCCGGGACGCATCAACAGCATCGTCAACATTCATAACCCGTCGATTGAAGTGCACACGGTCGAGGGCGGCATCAACACCGGGACCGCGGTCATCCTGGTTCCCGGCGGCGGCCATCGCACGCTGAACGTCGGCTCGGAGGGCGCGGATTTCGTGCCTTTCTTTTATAACTACGGCGTGAACGCCGTCATTTTGCGCAACCGGCTGCGCCGCGACGGCTACGATCCCGGGACCGACGAGACCTATGACCTTCAGCAGGCTATCCGCCTGGTCCGCGCTCATGCCAAGGAGTGGCGGATCGATCCCGGCAAGATCGGCATCATGGGCTTCTCTGCGGGCGGGGAGCTGGCATCGAACGCTGCGGTTCTTTACGACCAGTTCGACAAGAAAAATGGCGGCGCGGACGATCCGCTTGCCGGCATCTCTTCGCGGCCGGACTTTGTGGGCCTCGTCTATCCCGGACCCACGCCGTTCGCGCCGGGGCGCACTGCGCCGCCGATTCCGCGCAACGCTCCGCCGACCTTCATCGTGTGCGCCGGCTCC
Organism: uncultured Acidobacteriaceae bacterium; assembly: GCA_963770555.1. Lineage (GTDB taxonomy): Bacteria > Acidobacteriota > Terriglobia > Terriglobales > Acidobacteriaceae > Telmatobacter. The sequence goes on along the minus strand of CAVYQC010000003.1, from coordinate 120,124 downwards.
GACGACAAAGTTCACGCGCAGTGGGCCGACGATTATTTCCGCGCCATGCTCAACATGGGCGTGCCCAACATCGAGATGCACATCTACGCCAACGGCCGCCATCCCGGCGACCCGCTCCGCGACGGCTCGCACATGAGCGGAGGATTGACCGACCGCAACGGCACGCCGTTCGGAACCTGGCAGCTCCGCTTCGTCGACTGGTTCCGGGACCTGGGCTTCCTGGAAAAGCCGGGTGTGGAAACCAAGGCGGCGCAGGATATTACTTACTTTTTGAGCCAGCCGGCGACCGCCGCGCATTAGAGCGCCAGATCTGGCAAATCCGCTCAGGGATCTTCGGGCCTCTCGCATCCAAAATTGGGCTTGACGGATTTGCCGTCGAGAACAAAGCAGGAGATGCCGTTGATGTCGGTGGAGAATGTGCGGACGCGCGCGGCTTCGAGCTCTGCGAGCACTTCTTCCCTGGGATGGCCGTAGCGGTTGTGCAGACCGCAGGAGATGACGGCCCATTGTGGGGCCACGCGGGCAAGGAACTCAGGGCGCGTGGAGGTGATGCTGCCGTGATGGCCCACCTTGAGCAGCGTGCTGGCCAGGCCCTGGCCGGGCTGCATGGCCTGGGCGACCATCTCATCTTCGATGGGCGCTTCGGCGTCGCCTTCAAGCAGCACGGAGCTCGCGCCGTAGGCGACATGCAGAACCAGCGAATCGTTGTTGGAAGGATCGACGCCGGGCTGGTAATCGGGGAACGGCGCCAGAACGTTGATTTGCGTGAGGCCGAATGGTAAGGCGTCGGCGGCGCGCAGGGTGCGAATGCGAATGCCCAAGGCGTCGGCCTCGGCGAGCAGCGCCTTGTAGGCCGCGATTGGCGGGTTTTTGCCCACCCAGAGCTCGTCGGGGCGGAAGTTGCGCAGGATGGCGGGCAGTCCGCCCATGTGGTCGGAGTGGGCGTGGGTAAGGGCGACCGCGTCAAGATGGCGGATGCCGCGCGCCCAAAGCGCGGGCGAGACCACCTCCTCGCCGATGTCGTAATCCTGCGGCGCCTGGCGAGGGCCGCCGCCAAACCCTCCGCCATCGACCAGGAGGGTTTTGCCGTCGGGAGTGATGAGCAGCAGCGAGTCGCCCTGGCCCACGTCGATGGCTTCGAGGAGCAATGCACCGCGCGGACGCTCGATGGGCCGGGGTGCGACCGCGACGAGCGCGGCCAGCAGCAGCGCCGCCCAGGCCATTTTGCGAGGCCAGCGATTCTGGCGAGTCAGGCCTCGATGAGCAAGGTAGATGGCTGCCGCGAGCAGCGCGCAAAAGGCAGCCGATTGCCAGAGGAGCGGCGTGGGAATGCGGAAGTCTCCCCAGGCAAGAGAACCGAAGAGGCGCACCGGGCGGACACTGAGGTGAAGCACCAGGGCCACGGCCGCGGCCGGTATTACGGCGGCAGCGGGCCAAACCACAAGGGCAAGCAGCGTTAGCAGGGCCGCAGGAATGAGCACGACGAGTAAGGGTAGGATGAGCAGATTGACGGGAAGGGCAAAGAGGGTGATGCGATGAAAGTAGAGCGCCATGGGGAGGGTCATTGCCAACTCCACTACGCAGGAGACGGCCACGAACTCAACCAGCCGGAGCAGGAAGCGAACCGCGAAGGGAAAAACGCGCCAGGCGATCGAGCTGTTCGCAGCCGCTTGCAGGCGCAGCGCGGCCATCCGCAGGGTTACGCGGAACTGCGCCAGCCGGGGAGCCAGCTTGTTATCGATGGCGAGGAGGCGAAGGTCGCGGGTAGCGATTACGTAGGGGTGAACGGTGGCTTGAAGCAGCGGCGCGGCGATGCCGGCGATGGCGACGACCGCGAGCAGAGTCATTTGCAGGCTTGCATCGAAAAGGCTGCGCGGGCTCACGGCGAGAAGGCAGAGCGCGGCAAAGCCGATGGTGTTGAGCGGGCTGCGCTCGCGGTAGAGGAGCCGGCCCAGCATGTAGAGTGTGACCATCCACAACGAGCGCTGGACGGGCACCGCGAAGCCGGTGAAAAGCGCATAGGCAAGCGAGGCAAGCAGGGTGAGGGCTGTAGCCGAAAGACGCGGCATGCGCAGGCGGCGCGTGATCCAGAAGATGCCCGCGGCTACAACGGCCAGATGAAAGCCGGAGACCACGAGCATGTGGAACGAGCCGATGCGCTCAAAGCCCACGCGCAGGGAATGGGAGAGATAGGTGCGGTCGCCGGCCACCATGGCGGCGAGCATGATGGCGTCGTCTTCGCTCAAGCGGAACGGCACAGGGAATCGGCGCATGACGGCAGGCAAAGCCAGCAAGCGCGCGGTGGAGGCATGCTGCCAGCCGGCGATGCGGCAGGCGAGAAACCCTCCCCGCGTCTGACCAAGCCTCTCCACGCGATCTGTGGTTACGGTGGCCGTGGAAGTTAGCCCCATGTCGAGTAGGTAATCGGCGCGGCTCCAGACGCCCGGATCGTGATAGGTCTCCGGAGGAAGCAGGCGGACTACGGCGCGCAACTGCTCGCCGCAACGGAATGGCTGCGCGGGCAGCGCGGAATCCGGCCATCGAATCGTCAGCCGAATGCCGCCGGTGACGGGAAGCTGCCGGTCTTCGGAGTCGGTTACGAGCTCGAGGCTGGAGACGCGCAGATCGACGCGCTGCGAGTACGCCTGGGCGGTAGGCTCGTCAACATTCTGCTCGGTCTCGGCGCGCACCGGGCCGGCATCGGTGACGGTTCCCTCGACGGTGCGGAGCAAATCGTCAGAAAGCGCGGCCAGGGCCGGAGCGGGAGCCGGGTACGGCTCCATGAGCGCGGACCACGCACCCAGCAAGAGCCAGAGAACAGCCAGCGGAGCCCAGACGAGGCGTAGCGCGCGGAGTGCTGCGACGCAACTGAGGGCGGCACTTGCGGCGAGCCCGAGGAGAACCAGGCTGGGCCGCAGCCACAACCAATGCGCGAAGACCACACCGGCCGCAAACAACCACGCGGCGTGGAAGAGCGGTACGGCCGTGAGACCGCTTGCAGACTGGCCGGTGGTGAGGGTACCGGATTGCATTCCGCCTGGATCGATGCGAGGGAGGTTGAGGGTAAGCGTATCAGGAGTGAGAGCTGACGGTAAGTGAAGTTTGCGCGAGGCGTTCAATGCGGTGCAACCGCACCACTGTCTCGATATGGAAAGTCTGAGGAAACAGATCGGCGAGGGCGATGTTCTGGATGACGTAGCCCGTGGCGAGGAGGGTGCGCAGGTCGCGCGCCAGGGTCGCCGGGTCGCAGGAGACGTACACGAGCGCGGGCGCCGCAATTTGAGCGAGCAGAGCGGTGGTTTCCGCGCCCAGGCCGGTGCGGGGAGGGTCTACGACGATCAGGTTGGGAGGTTCGAAACCCTTCGAGCGGCTTCGGTGCGCTCTACGCAAGAAGTCGAGCGTGGTGGCCTTCACGGCGGATGCGCCGGTGCCGCGCAGATTGTGCGCCAGGGCGGCAATGGCGGAGGGCGCGGATTCAATGGCGATAACGCGGGCAAAGCCGGAGGCGAGCCGGCGCGCAAAGAGGCCTACGCCCGCGAACAGATCCCAGGCAAGCGCGCCGCTGAGGCCGTCCGTCACCTGTTCCACCAGCGCATCGGTGAGCCAGCGGTTCACCTGAAAAAATGCGCCGTGGTCCACGCGATACTCGAAGCCCCCGGCCCGATAGCTGAGGGATGCAGCGCCCCAACGCGCTACGGTGCGCAAGGACCGGCCGGAGCGGTCCGTGGTGGTGTATTCGGCGCCGATGAGCTCGGGGATTCTCCCGGCAAGCGCGCGGCAAAAATCTTCGAAGAGAAGCTTTGTGAGGCTCAAAGTCGAGATTTCCACCAGCAGCGCGGATTCTTCCGCGTTGCAGAAGAGCGAAATCTCTGCCGGCCGCTGGACCGGCGGCAGCCGGCGAGCGATTTCCGCGGCGGCTTCGGCAGCGCGCACCAGCAACGGCGCGGCGATGGGGCACTCGGCGATTGGGACAACGGCGTGAGAACGCCGGCCGCGATAGCCGGAATTGCCCTCGGCATCGAAGGCGAGCCGGATGCGATTGCGATAGGCCCACGGCTCAGCGGATAGCACGGAGATCGTTTCGGGAGCGCGCACGCCGCCGCGTTCCAATGTCTCGCGCAGGATGGCTTGCTTGAAATCGAGCTGGGCTGCGTAGGCCGCGTGCTGATAGTGGCAGCCGCCGCAGGCGCCGAAGTGCCGGCACTCGGGAACTACGCGCCCGGGCGCCGGAGCGAGAATCTCCGTGGCTTCAGCCGTCGCGTAGCCGCGCTTGTCTTCGACGATGCGCACGCGGGCCTGCTCGCCGGGCAGCGCGAGAGGAACAAAGAGGGCTTTGCCCAGGGCGCGGGCAAGGAACGCGCCGCCGTAGATGGGTTTCCCGATCTCGACGAGTCGGGGCGCGGAAGCCAATTGCGGCGCGACTTGCGGTGCGGGCGGCTTCATTGCTGGCTCATGTAAAAAAGACTCAGGCGGGGCAGATTGTAGTACGCCAGCAACTGCTTCTGCTCGAACTGGCTCATCACCTGACGGATTTGGACAACACCCATGCGGCTGCGATAGGGTGCGAGCTCGCTTTCGGCATTTTTCTTAATTCCGACGCGAAGCTCCTCCGGTGCGTCTGTTTTGACCGCGTTGAAGAGTTTTTCTTCGAGGACGGTGAGCTTGCGTTCGAGTTGCTCAAGATCGGTGCTCGTGTTGGATTGGTCGCGCAGCTCAGTGGCGAGTTGGCGAAGGCGAGCGGCTGTGTCGGCGCTGGCCTCCGGCGCAACTTGAGACGCATCGAGCGCTGCCGCAGCCGATTCCAGATGGGCGGCGACGCGCTCGCGCTCAAAGCCCGAATCGTGCGCGGGCGGGGACTCGGGAGCCGTGCCCGCGGAGGCTTCGTTCATCGCAACGGCAGCTTCCATCACCGCCTGCGCGCACCACGCCAGGCCGTTGATGCGGCGCATGCGGGCGCGTTTCTGGCGGGCTTCGTATTTGTCGAAAGCCGTGTCGATGCCGCGCAGTGCTGCTTCGAGGGGAATACCTGCCTCGCGCCAGGTCTCGATCAGCGCCCAGTCGAGCGTGGAGAGCAGAAGAATCGATCCGCGCCGCTGCTGGAAGCGCTCTTCGATCTCAGTGAAGTAGTTGAAGTAGTTGCGCACCTGGCGCCTCACGGCAAAAAACGGGATGCGGAGTCCCAGGTCTTGCGGTTCACGGCTTCCGCTCTCCGGAGACTGCGCCGGTCTGGACGCTTTGGCTTCGCGAGACCTCGGCTCCGGACCGGTTGTCGAGGCCGCGTCCCCTGGGGCGCGCCACGCGATTGCGCTCGAAGAGAATGCGCAGGCCGTCGAGGGTGAGCAGCTCGTCGATCTCCTGGATGTAGCGCGAGTCGGTGGCAATCATGCGCGCCAGGCCGCCGGTGGCCACGATGTGCGGCTGCTGCGACTGCGCCCCTAGTTCGCCCAGGATGCGCTCGATAATGCCGTCGACGAGGCCGATGTAACCGAAGAAGATTCCGCTCTGCAGGTGGCCGATGGTGTTGGTGCCGATCACCTTGGAAGGGCGCTTGATATCGACGCGGGTCAGGCGCGCCGCGTGCGAGAAGAGCGCATCGGCGCTGATGCCGAGGCCGGGCGCGATGGCGCCGCCCAGATATTCGCCGCGCGCGGAGACCACTTCAAACTTGGTAGCGGTGCCGAAATCGACCACGATGCAGGGGCCGCCGTAGCGCGCGTAGGCGGCAACGGCGTCGGCGAGCCGATCGGCGCCCAGCTCGGTGGGGTTGTCGATCAGCATGGGCATGCCGGTCTTGATGCCTGGCTCAACGAACATGGGCTCGACGTGGAAGTACTTCTCGCAGACGCGGCGCAAAGTGGAGTCGACGGGCGGCACCACGGAGGCGACGATGATGTGCGTGACCTGGCTGGCCGACAGGCCGTGCATCTCAAAGAGATTCACGAACAGGACGCCGTACTCATCCACAGTGCGGGAGCGGTGGGTGGTCACGCGCCAGTTGGCCGCCAATTCGGGACCGGAGCCATCGATGCGGTAAAGGCCCAGCACGGTATTGGTATTACCGACGTCGAGGGCAAGCAGCATAGTTTCAGTCTATCTCCGGCTCCCGGTCCGGCTCCCGGATACCGCCGCTCTGCACCGTCACCAGCCCGGAACCCGTTTCGACCCTCAGGAATCCAAGCTCGTCCAGACCGGCGGTAACGCCAGTGCAGGCCTGGGGGCCGTGGACTTCGACCCTGCGCCCGCGAACCCAGGTTGAGGCCGCTTCAACCCGTTGAAGAATTGCTGCCGGCGCGTCTTCGGAGTCCAGCGCGAAGGTCTCGCGCTCCAGCGATTCTAGCAGGGCCACCAGCAGCCTTTGGCGGCCTATTCTTTGGTTGGATTCGAGATTGAGCGAAGTGGCCGGCGTGGCCAGGTCGAAGGCGAAGCTGCGCTGATGAACGTTGATGCCGATGCCAAGCACCACTGCGTAGGGCGGCCCTTTGGAGTCATTTCGCGCTTCGACGAGGATGCCGCCTGCCTTGCGCGGGCCGATGAGCAGGTCGTTGGGCCAGCGCAGATCGACGCTCAAGCCGGAGACCGCGCCAATGGCCTCAGCCGTCGCGAGCCCGGTAGCCAGCGGCAACAGGAGCAGCCGGGAGGCGCGGATGGGAAGTCGAAGCAACACGCTGACGTAGAGACCCTCGCCGGCGGAGGAATGCCACTGATGCCCGCCGCGCCCCCGGCCCGCCAACTGCTCGTCGGCAAACCACGCCGAACCGTGCGGCGCGCCGCGGCGCGCCGCGGCCAGCGCGTCGCTATTGGTGGAACCGGTGACCGCGGAGTAATGCAGCTTGCCGGCGAAGATGGAGCCGGCAAGCTGGGCCTCCAGCGCGGAGAGATCGAACATTGCCTAGCCTGGCTCCGCTGAAATGGTCATGGAGATATCGGCTGCCCTGGCCGAGTGGGTGAGCGCGCCCACGCTGATGAAGTCGACGCCGGTTTCGGCGTAGGAGCGGATATTCTCAAGCACGATGCCGCCCGAGGCCTCGGTGGGAACCCAGCGGTTTTCCTGCTTGATTCTTTGCACGGACTGTTTGACCTGAGCGGGGCTCATGTTATCGAGCAGGATGGCCTCCGCGCCACCGGCGAGCGCGTCGTCGAGCTCCCGCGCGTTGCGCACCTCCACCTGCACCCTCTGGCCGGGCTTGCGCAACTCGAGAGCGCGGGCCAGCACTTTGCTGAGGCCGCCGCCCAGCGAGATGTGATTGTTCTTAATGAGGATGCCGGAGGCAAGATCGATGCGATGATTAGTGCCGCCGCCGCATAGGACGGCGTATTTTTCGAGAGCCCGCAATCCGGGGACGGTCTTGCGCGTGTCGAGCACGCGAGCGGGGGTTCCCTGAATGGCGTCGGCATAGCGCCGGGTGAGCGTGGCGATGCCGCTCAGGTGCTGCAGCAGGTTGAGGATGACCCGCTCCGAGCTGAGCAGCACGCGCGCATTGTGGCGGACCACGGCCAGAGCCTGCCCGGCCTGGACGCGGACGCCGTCGAAGATTTCCGGATGGCTGACCACCTCAAAACGGGTGTGCGCCTGGGGGCGCGCGTCGAGCCGCGCAAAGATTTCAAGGAAGCGCGGCACCGCGCCCAGGCCCGCCACCACCAGCTCTTCGCGCGCCAGAATGCAGGCCGAGGCGCGCAGGTCGGGATCGATGGTGAGATTGGTGGTGGCGTCGCCCGCGGCCTTGTCTTCCACCAAAGCCTGTTCCAGCAATACGTCGATGCGATGGCTCTTCCAATCCATTTTTTTCTATCCGAGGGTCAGACGGGCGGCTGCGCCTTCCGTTGTTCAAGAAAGTTATATAGAACTTTCTTCACACTGTCATCCACCTGGCCGGCAATGGAGAAAAAGTGGGTTCCGTCGTGCCGGTCGATCTCAAGCGAATACTTCTGCTCAGTGCCGGAGAGCTTTTCGACGATTCGATGCCGGAGTCCCAGCTTTCCGTTTTTGCGTTTGTCCACGAGCTTGATCTCGCCGAGGTGAGCGTACCAGAGCAGAGAGACGATTTGGTGAGCGTCGCGCACAAAGATTCCATGGCAGGTTAAGAGAATGTATTGCGCAAGTTGCCCGGCCGGCGCACCGGGGCCCGACAAATCGACGATGGCCAGAGCCCGGTCCGGCTCGCGCACATGCGCGGCAATGATCTGCCCGGCCAGGAGCGAAAAATCCGGCGCAACAAAACAGCCCGGCGCGCCGCCGAAGGAGATGGAGGGCGCATCGCGAACCTTTGCGGCGGGAGCGAAGGCGGGTTCCACCGGCCACTCTTTAGGGTTTTCGAAGTGCTCGAAGAGTTCGCGGTAGGCGATTTGAATCTGCTTGAAATGTTCTTCGGCTTCCTGCCGCTTGCCGGGGTCGTTCTCGAATCGATCCGGATGCCAGAGCTTGGCCGCGGCGCGGTATGCCTTGCGAATGGCGGCTTTGTTCGCCGGCCTTTGCGCGACACCAAGGGTCTTCGCGTGTTCGACGCATTGTTCGCAGGCACAGGGCATTCCCTTGTTATGACTCGGGCAGCGCGTTGAGTGCGGCGCGGGCTTTTTCAAGCAGGGTGCGGGTTTCGGCAACCAGCTTCTTTCTTCCTTCGACAACCTTCGGAGGCGCGCTGGCAACGAAATTCGGATTAGCCAGGTCGCGCTCGCCGGAGGCAAGCTGTTTTTCGTATTTGGCGATGTCTTTGGCGAGTCGCTCGCGCTCGGTTGGGACGTCGATTTTCCTTTCGTAGACGACTGCTACGTCAAAATCCGGGGTGCTGCGCACATTTGGTCCGTACAGCGGATTGTCGCTGAACTCAATCTCAGAGACACGAGCGAGTCTCTGAACGATGATCTCGTTCATCTCCACTTGGAGATTGAATCCGAGGCCATACAATTTCATAGCCACAGGCTGGCTTTCTGGAACGGATAGCTCCTTCCGTAACGCTCGAATTTCTGTTATCAGGTTCTGCAATGGGCGCAGTGAGTGTCTCGACAGAAGGGTTGCGTCCTGCATTTGCGGATAAGCAGCGAGCGCAATAGATTTCTTCGGCGGCCTGCCTCCGTAAAATGCATGCCACAGCTCCTCCGTTAAGAAGGGCATAAACGGCGATAATAGCCGCAATGCAGATTCGAATACCGCAAGCAACGTGGTCAAAGACTTCGCTAATGCGTCTTTGTCCGTACTCAGGGTGAAATCGAGACGGGTTTTTGCAATCTCCAGATACCAATCGCAAAAGTCTCCCCAAAAGAATTGGTAAATCTGACTGGCAGCCTCATCAAAGCGGTAGCCGCGCAACGAATTGTCTACGAGTCCGATGGTATTAGCCAAGCTCGAAGCAATCCACCTTTGTTCCAAGTTGCCTTCGTCCGGGTAGAAATGAAGACCCCGCTGAAAGGTTGATTCGTCGAGATCAATTTCAATCCCGAGTTCTGCGGCTTTGTCGACGTTCATGAAGATGAACCGCGCCGCGTTCCAGATTTTGTTGGCGAAGGCACGGTAGCCTTCGGTTCTGGCTATGTTGAAGGCGATGTCGGTGCCGGGTGAGGCCATACTGGCCAGCGTGAAGCGGACCGCGTCAGTTCCATAAGTCTTGACGATCTCGATGGGGTCGACAACATTGCCCTTGGTCTTGGACATCTTTTCGCGGTTGGCGTCGCGGACCAGTGCGTGTATATACACCTCGCGGAAAGGAACCGAGTCCGCAAGAGAGCGTGAGCTCCCGTCGGGCATCGGGATGTCGCTTGCGAACCAGCAGCCGAACATGACCATGCGCGCGAGCCAGAAAAAGAGGATGTCGAAGCCGGTGACGAGCAAGCTGGTGGGGTAGAAGGCGTCGAAGTCCGCGCGATTCTCAGCCGTGATATTCGGCCAGCCGAAGACGGAGACAGGGAGCAGGCCGGAGGAGAACCAGGTGTCGAGCACATCGGTCTCCTGCGTGAGCTGATCGGAGCCGCAGTGCGCGCAGTTGGTTGGATCGACACGTGCGACCGTGATCTTGTGGCAGACGGCGCAGTGCCAGGCCGGGATGCGATGGCCCCACCAGAGCTGGCGCGAGATGCACCAGTCGTAGATGTTCTCCATCCAGTTCAGGTAGGTTTTGGTGTACATCTCCGGCGTGAAGCGGATGTGGCCTTCCTTGACGGCGGCGATGGCTTTGGCGGCGATCGACGGGCCGCCGCCTTTAGGCTCCTGGTTGACGGCGACGAACCATTGGGTGGAGAGGCGTGGCTCGACCACCGTCTTGCAGCGGTCGCAGTGGCCGATGTTGTGGGTGTGATCTTTGACGCCGGCGAGGAGTCCCAGCGCTTCAAGATCGGCGACGATTTTCTTGCGGGCAACGTAGCGATCGAGGCCCGCATAGGGCCCGCCTTCGGTATTGATGTGCGCGGTTTCGTCCATCACGTTGATGGAGGGGAGATTGTGGCGCTGGCCGAGGGCGAAGTCGTTGGGATCGTGCGCGGGCGTGACCTTGACCGCGCCGGTGCCAAAGTCGCGGCTGACCCACTCGTCGAGGATGATGGGAATCTCGCGGTTCATCAGCGGCAGGCGCAGCTTTTTGCCGTGCAGGTGGAGGTAGCGCTCGTCTTCAGGATGAATGGCCACGGCTACGTCGCCGAGCATGGTTTCGGGGCGCGTAGTCGCAACGGTAATGTACTCGCCCGAATCCCGTCCCGAGTCATCCAGAACGGGGTACCGGATCTCCCACAGGTGGCCTTTGTGCTCGTCGTAGACCACTTCGAGATCGCTGATGGCAGTCTGGCAGCGCGGGCACCAGTTCACGATGTAAGCGCCGCGATAGATGAGCCCCTGCTCGTAGAGGCGGACGAAGGCCTCGCGCACCGCGACCGAGAGGCGCCCGTCCATGGTGAAGTACTCGCGCTGCCAGTCGACCGAGGCGCCGAGCCGCTTCATCTGGCTGAGGATGTTTCCGCCGTAGTGGCGGCGCCACTCCCACACGCGCTCAACGAAAGCCTCGCGGCCGAACTGCTGGCGCGAAGTTCCCTCGCTCGTGAGCTGGCGCTCGACCAGCATTTGCGTGGCAATGCCGGCGTGATCGGTGCCCGGTATCCAGAGGACCCGGTCGCCGCACATGCGCCGCCAGCGCACCAGAATATCGCTCTCGGTGTGCTCGAACATGTGCCCCATGTGCAGATTGCCGGTAACATTGGGCGGCGGCAGCAGGACCGTAAAAGACTGGCCGTCCAGGCCTTCCTTTTGGTCGGCAGAAGTGGGAGGGGGAGTGGGCTGGGCGAAGAGATTTTCGCGGACCCAGTAGGCGGCCCAGTGATCTTCAATGGCGGTTGGGTCGTAGGCTTTGGGCAGGTCGTGGGGCATGGATTCGGTCAGGAAGCCCCCTGGGAATGCGCGCCAGTCCCTCATGAAAAAAAAGAGGTTTGCGCGAAGGGACTACACCCCAAGGTTAGCAGATGGAGCGATAACAGATCACGCGCGGAGTTCGCCGGTCAGCATGAATCCGCTCACGCGCAGGCCCGCCCGGCCCAGGCACGCTCTTGAGGCAAAGTTGTCGATGCTTGTACGTGCGGCCGGAACGCGGCCGGCCAGGTAACACTCGCGCTTCACCTCCTGAAGCAGGAAGCTGCCGATTCCGCGGCGCCGGCAATCTTCGCGCGTTTCCATATAGAGGTCGGCGAATGGAGGGTTGTAGTGGAGCAGGAATCCGCCCGTGGCAACGATCTCGCCGTTCAATTCGGCCACGTATTCACCGACCGGTTCCACGCTGTGGGCGAAGATCGGATCGGCATCGAGCTTGGGGCGCACCACGGCGCCGGGCACGGAGAGATTTGTGACGGAGTGGTCCTCAAATAAGATTTTGTCGGCACCGATGTTGCACGCGAACTCAAAAAGCATCGACGAAAGGAGCTGGTCGTTGCTCTGGCACTCGATGAAGCGCGGTTGGGCGGCCGAGAGAAGGTGGCGGAAAAGATCGCTCGAAAAATTCCTGTACGAGGGAATGACGAAAAATTCGAAGACCGTGTCGCGATCGGGAATTTCGCGGCCCTTGATCGAACCGTATCCTACGGCAAGGTCGCCGATGAAGAGGAGATAGGAGTCGGACCAGCCGCGCTGGTGCACGGTGTTATAACGAACCTGATGGTTGGCTTCCTGAAGGAAGAGCGCCCGTAAAGGCAGGATGGACTCGAGAGCAACTTTTTTCCCCGCGATGGTCATGGTCGTGGACTCGGATTGCAGGGCGCGGCGGCCTGGGCGAGATGAAACAGAAAGGCCGCGCTTCGGTTCTGCGCGGCCCTCGCAATTCTGCGGCTGATTCTGCTTAAAACGGGTTGATCTTGGCCAGTCCCTTTTTCTTTTTCTTCTTACTGGAGGACTCGTCGCTCAGATCGGGCTTGGGTGGCTTCTTGCCTTTCTTGGCGCCGGCTGGGGGGACGGGCTGAGTGGACGGGACTTCGCCGGGTTTGATGTCGTTCACCTGGATGGGCGCTTCGGCGGGTCTTTCCGCGGCGGGCAGCGCGGTGCTGACGGGGCCCACGGGCTGGAGGACGGCATTGGGGTCGGCTGCGGCTGCGGAGGGCGGTGCGCTGACAATCTCAGCCCCTACGCCCGTGCCGCCGGAAGGCGTCCCCATTTGCAAGGGCGCTTCGGAGGGACGGTCGCTGCGCGGTGGCTCATTGGGGCCGGTGGGCGTTGTCGTCACAGCGGGCGGCGCAGGCCGGCCGGCATTTACCGCATCCCTGAAGAGAACGATATTCTCCTGGGTCACGTCCGGGGCGAGCGTGCGCTTCGGATCTTCGAGAGTGGGTTCGCCCACGTGCGCCGCCTCAACCACCGTCGGGCCACGCTTGATTATGTCGAGAACCGTATCAGTAAAGTGCAGCGGCGTCTGGCTGCGGACCTCGGCGTCGCTCTCGGCGATTGCCGCTTCGGTGGGCTCGGGGACGGGGCGATTCATGGCCACCAGCCGGTCGCGGGCGTCTTCAACGTGCGGCGCCATCGGATAGCGGGTAACCACTTTGGCGTAGGCCGCGGCTGCCTTATCCAGATAAACCGCGCGCAGCCGCTCGCGCACTGCGCCGGGCAAACCGGGCGCGATTTGAATACCGTGCGCCTCGCCGGCGTAGGCATCGCCAATGCCGATCAGCACCTGGTCGCTCTTGGAGTAAAGCGGGTAGGTGTCAGAAACGGTTTCCAGACGCGCAATGGCCGCGTTAAAGTTCTCGCGGCTTTCGTAATAGAAGCCGATCTGGGCTTCGCGCTCGGCCAGCACCTCCTGCACATCGCGCAGCCTCTGCTTGGCGCGCGGAATCAGCGTGGAGTCCGGGAACATGTTGATCATGTTCCGGTACTCCTGTTCGGCCTGCTGCGCATTGGTGTAGTCGCGGTCGGGTTTCTCCATCTGCTCATAGTAGATGTCGGCCACCTTCATCTGCGCCTCGGCGGCCTCGGGAGCGTTGGGGAAGAAGGTGATGAAGTCCTTGTATTCGGCTTCGGCCTGGGTGAGGGCCGCGGAGCCGCCTTCCTTGAACCACGTGTCGCCCACTGACAGCTTGGCGCGCATGCGGTATTCCGATTCGGGATAGGTATTCAGCAGGGTTTGCAGGTCGAGGCGCGCCACGTCGTAGCGGCCCTTCTTGAGGGCAACCATGGCCTTGTCGTAGAGCTCCTTGTCGGGCTGCTTGGACTGCACGCCGGCCAGCGGATTGGCGCTCAGGTCATAGGCTTTCTTCGGCTTCTTCTTCGTCTTGGCGTCGGCCGAAACGCAGGTGAGGACCAAAACGGCGAGAAGCGCCGCGGCAATCTTTGTTGACAACCGGTTCATACCACCTCATTCGCGGCTGCGGCCGTTTTCGCAGGCCGTCACGCGTCGCTTACCTGTTGGTGAGAATCTTACTCTTCCTGCCTGATTTTTCGCCCGCGGCCGCCCTGGCAGCCTGAAGCAGCGCACGCGCGTCGCGCTCCGGCTCGCCGGCGCCGAAGACCGCGTTTCCGGCCACCAGCAACTCCGCTCCTGCTTGGACGACCTGGGCAACGGTGTCGTGAGCCACGCCGCCGTCTACTTCGATTTTAAATGCCAGCCCCAGTTCCCGGCGCAAGTGGGCCAGGCTGCGGATTTTGTCCAGCGAAAAGGGGATGAATTCCTGTCCGCCGAAGCCCGGATTCACGCTCATGATGAGCACATGGTGCACCATGGGCAGGATTTCCCGGATCAGGTCCACCCTGGTGGCCGGATTCAACACCACTCCCGGCTTCATTCCATGGTGAAGGATCATTTCCAGGGTTCGATGCAGGTGCGGGCAGGCCTCGTAATGGACGCTGACCCAGTCGGCGCCGGCTTCGGCGAAGGCCGCGATGTACTCGTTAGGGTTGTCGATCATCAGGTGGCAGTCGAGCGGCAGGCGGGTGACCTTGCGCAGGCTGGCCACCACGGGCGGACCGATGGTCATGTTGGGCACAAAGTGGCCGTCCATCACGTCCACGTGGATGGCGGTGCCGCCGCCGCGCTCGGCCGCGGCGATCTGATCGGCGAGGTGGGCAAAATCAGCGGAAAGGATGGAGGGCAGAAGCTCGACCATGGGTCTGGATGCACAACTCCTTGCCCGCTCAGTGTATCAGCGGAGAACGTCGGTGAGTCTTACGAGCTGGGGGATGCGGGCTTGAGCCTTCCGGCTGCCACACGCCCCGCGCCGCGGAGGATGGATTTGACGGGCCATCGACCCGCGGTGTCGGGGAAGAAGATTTCGCCGGTGCGGCGGGCTTCAGGGCGGTAGTACCAGCGCTTGAGCAGGGCCAGATGGCCCTGGCGGAGCGTGGCGGTTGGAGCGTCTTCTTGTTCGGCGAGTGCGGAGAGCGCGGATTCCACGCGGGATTCGAGGAGGGTGCGCGGGATTTTTTGCGGCGCGGAGTTTGCCTCGGGAGATAAATGGATGGGCTGAAGCCCATCCCTGCCAGCCTCTTCTTCTTGCTGGCCGATTTCGGCACGGCCAAAGCCGTGCCCTGTTACAGAACTGCCTCCGGGCTGTTCCTTTGTTTCCTTGTTTTCTTGTTCCCTTGTTCCCTCATCCCCTTGTTCCCTCGTTCCCTGGTCCCTGATCCCTGGTTCCTCGGGGACCGGCTCGATAGCCATGGGCTGCGCGAAGAGCGAGGTTGAGCCGGATTGCTCGTTCTGGATTCTCATGCCGAGCGTCGAGAATGGGGCCGGTCCGCGAAGGCGGCCGCTTGCGAAGAGGAAGACGGAGACTTCGTCAGGCTGCGCGGAGGCCTGCAGGATCACCGCGCGCAGTTGACTGAGAGGGCGAACAATTTCGGCCGCGAGAGCGCGGACCGATTCGACGCGCTGCACCTGCGCGTGGATTTGGGCGGCGGATTCGAACTCGAGATCGGCGGAGGCGCGGTCGCGCTCAGTACGCAGGGTGACCAGACGGCTTTCGCCGCGCGTGGAGAGAAAGCTCTCGACGGCGGCGGCCTCTTCCGCGTAGCGCTCGTCCGTGCAGCCCTTGTAGCATGGGGCGAGGCACATCTTCATCTCGGAATAAACGCAGCCGGGAAAGCTGGGATCGGGCGAGAGATCGAAGGTGCAGCGGCGCAGCAGGAAGAGCTTGAGCGCCTCTTCCGCGTAGCGCTCGGCGGCCGCGCGCGAGGGAAACGGCCCGTAGGCCCAGTCGGCCTCGCGCTGGCTGGGGCGGTTGGTGACCACAATGCGCGGATAAGGATTGCCGCCCAGGTAGCGAATGAAAGAAGGTGCGCGGAGGTGCATCCGCTCCAGGCACTTCGTGCCGTGCACTTCCTGGAGTAGTTCGAACTGAAGGAGCAGGGACTCGAACTCCGAGCCGGTGAGCTGCCAGGCGATGCGGCGCACGCGGCCGGCCAACTGCAGCCGGCGAGGATGTTTGGCGGATGGCTGCAGCAGGCGTTCGAGGCGGGCGCGCAAGTTGGGCGTGCGGCCGATATAGGGCTCGGCATGGGCTTCGGCGCCATGGAGGGCGAAGACGGCGGAAGACTGCGGCAATGCGGCGAACGCAGCTTTGGGGTCAGCCGGATCAAAAGCAATTTGCTCCATAGAACGCCGGGTGCCCCAGGTTTCCGCTCCGGAACCAGGGATAGCACAACCCTCTCTCAACTCCCCGCGACCGTCATGCCGTCAATGCGCAGCGTGGGCGAGGCTACCGAGCCGCGGAAGACCAGGTCGTTGCCGATGGCAGTTACATTGTGCAGCATCTCTGCTAAATTCCCCGCAATCGTGACCTCCTCGACGGCGTGAGTGAGCTGGCCGTTCTCGATCCAGAGTCCGGTTGCGCCGCGCGAGTAGTCGCCGGTGACCACGTTGACGCCGAAGCCCATCAGGCCGGTGATGTAAAAGCCGGTCGTCACATCGCCGATGATCTGCTCGGGAGTGAGCGCGCCCGGCTGAACGTACAGATTGCCGCAGCCGATGCCGGGCGTGCCGGCCAGGCCGCGCGAGGCATTGTGCGTAGATTTCATGCCCAGCTTGCGCGCGGCGTAAGTATTCAGCAGGTAATTGCACAGTACGCCATTTTCGACAACAACGGTGCGACGCGAGGGCAGACCTTCGCCGTCGAAGGGCGAGCTGCCGAAGCCGCCGACGCCCGAGGGCAGCAGCATGGCGTTGTCGTCGACGAGGTTGAGCGCGGGCACGGCGATTGGCTCACCCAGCTTACCCGCCAGAAAAGAGGCGCTGCGCCAGATCGAGTCGCCCGAGGCCGCCTCGAAGATCGATCCGACCAGCGAGCGGGCCGTCTCCGCGGCGAAAACAACAGGGACGCGTTGGGTGGGCGCGCGGCGGGCGCCGAGGCGGCGGAGGGTGCGGCGCGCGGCCTCCGCGCCGACAGCTTCCGGTGAATCCAAATCGGGGAGACGGCGCGCGCTCGACCACCAGCCGTCCCGCTGCATCTTGCCGTCGGCGTCCATGGCCAGCGGCGCGGCGGAGACGCCGGCGTAGCTGGTGCGGTAGCTGCCCACAAAGCCGCGCGAGTTGGCGAGCACCTTGCGGCCGGTGGCGGCGTCGAAGCTGCCGCCATCGGAGTTGGTGATGCGCGGGTCGGCGCTGAGCGCGGCGGCCTCGCAGCGGCGCGCCCACTCGATGCGCTCCGGACCAGAGAGCGAGTAGACGTCGTCGTAGTAGAGGTGCAGGTCGCCGGAGAGCGAGCCGAATTCGTCGGTTTCGGGAAGGCCGTTGAAGGGGTCTTCTTCCGTGACTTTGGCCAGGGCCATGGCGCCCTCGACGAGCTGGCGGATGCCGTCGGCTGTGAGGTCGCTGGTGGAGGCCGAGGCGGAGCGATTGCCCAGAAACACGCGCAGCCCGAGCCCGCGCGAGCCGGACTCCTTGAGGGTTTCCACCTCGCCCATGCGGACGTTGACCGAGAACTCGTCGCCTTCGCGAGCCACGGCTTCGGCGTCGCTGGCGCCGGCTTTCATGGCCTGGGCGACCAGGTCGGCGGTGAGGGATTCGAGATCGAGTGCGGTGTCGGACGAAACTGGCGCGGTTTGGGGCATGGATTCAAGCTATCAAATCTGGGCCCGACTTCTCGGGCCCGTCTTCGAACCGGCGTGGGCAGAGTTTGGCCGGAGCGCCCGCGGGAAAGTGGCTCTGGCGATTTCGGGTTTTGCAGGGTGGTGCAGAGAATTAACGAGTTTTGCAGGGGCTGTAATTCTGTAAATGGCTGATTAAGAATGGTTTACTCCGGAAATGGGCCAATTTGCACGGGGAGGGGGAGGGGATGGTTCAAACAGGTATAGACCGGGGACATTCCTGACAGGCTGAACCCGGGCCTACCTGGATTGTGCCAGAGAGCGGGGATATTTTGCGCAAGACGATCGAATTCGGCCGTCCCTAGGAGTGTGTCGGGGATAGATTCCTTTTGCGTGTAAATTCAAGATTTTATCTGGCCGCTCAGTTACGATGCTGGCTATGGGTAAGAGTTTTATTCCTGACGACGTGAACCAGTCGTTGTTATTCCCTCCCTCGCTTCACGATTGGCTTCCGGAGCGGCATCTGGCGCGTTTCCTGGTGGATGTGGTGTCGGCGCTGGATCTGAGCGCGATCTATGCCTCGTATGAGGAGAAGGATGGGCGCGGTCAAGCGGCGTATGCGCCGGCGATGATGGTGCGGGTGCTGCTGTACGGCTACGCGACGGGGGTGTACAGCTCGCGCAAGATGGAGGCGAAGACCTACGACGACGTGGCGTTCCGCTATCTTTCTGCCGACGCGCATCCGGACCACGACACCATTGCAGAGTTTCGCAAGCGTCATCTGGAGGGGTTGGCCGGTTTGTTCACGCAGGCGTTGCTTTTGTGCGAGAAGGCGGGCCTGGTGAAGCTGGGCCATGTATCGATCGACGGGAGCAAGATCAAGGCCAACGCCAGCAAGCATAAGGCGATGAGCTATGCGCGGATGACCGAGACCGAGCAGCGTCTGAAGGCGGAGATCGAAGCGCTGCTGAAGCAGGCCGAGGATGTGGACGCGGCCGAGGATGCGCAGTACGGCAAGGGCCGTGGTGGGGACCAGTTGCCGGAAGAGCTGGCGCGGCGCGAGAGCCGTTTGAAGAAGATCGCACAGGCTAAGGCGGAGTTGGAGCAAGAGGCGCGGGAGAAGGCGGAGCGGGAGCGCGCCGAGGCAGAAGCCAAACTGGCCGCGCGGCGCGACGGGCAAGAGCGGACGGGCAAGAAGCAGCGCGGGCGCGAGCCCCAGGTTCCCGATCCCGATAAGGCAGCGCCAGCCCCGAAGGCGCAGCGTAACTTCACCGATCCGGAAAGCCGCATCATGCCCGACGGAGCCAACAAGGGCAGCTTCGTGCAGGGCTACAACGCGCAGGCGGCAGTGGACTCGACAGCGCAGGTAATCGTGGCCGCAGAGGTCACGCAGGAAACCACGGACAACCACCAACTGCTGCCGATGTTAGGCCAGGTGAAAGAGAACATGGGCCGCCAGCCGGACGCGGCCAGTGCCGATGCAGGTTACTGGAGCGAGGCCAATGCGACAGATGAAAGCGTAGCTGGCATCGATCTGCATATCGCCACGGGACGCATGAAGCACGGTGAAACCATCGAGACAGTTAGCGAGCCGCCGCCGCACCAGGCCACGGCCAAGGAAGCAATGCGGCACAAACTACGCAGCGAGGCAGGGCGATCCATTTACAAGATGCGCAAGGCGATCGTCGAGCCGGTCTTCGGACAGATCAAGGAGCAGCGAGGTTTTCGGCGATTCAGCTTGCGCGGCCTGCAGAATGTTCGCCGCGAGTGGAAGCTGGTGTGCCTGACCTCGAATCTGCTCAAGCTGTTCGGCTCAGGGTGGACCCGGCAGGCCGCTTGAGGGTGCCAATTCCATCCCGTTCAGACGCTCGTCCGCTACCTCAAAAGCGAAACCACTCGATCCGTAACCATTGGCTGCATCGCCGACTCGCACAAGCAAGACAGAAATCTCGACCCAATACCGGAAAGCAGAACTGCTATCTCCGACACACTCCTAGGCGACGGGGTGGTTTGAGGGTGGGTGGCCCCAGACCTGACGCCCTGGGCTATTTCCGGGCTCTTCCTCCGGGAGAGTCAGTCCGTGGCTTAGGTAGATTTGTGCAACCCCACCCTGGCAGATCTTGGATGGACTGCCAGCTTTCAAGCGCGAGGCAGCCGGCTACTTGCGCAGCATCTTCCGAAGATACTTCTGGCTGTAGTCGTCTTGCGAGTTACACATGGAGCCAAGGTAGCATTGAGCGCCGTCGCGGCCCCAGATGTTAGTGTCGTTCCAGGCGCATTCCAGGCGATGAGGAAGAAGTAGACTCTCGTAATCGGGGCAGGTTTTCAGCGCCAGGTTCTGCTTGCGGCGGACACCTCGGTGGGCCAAGCGCTTGTCGCTTTTTGCGCTGGCAAGACCAGTGATCGCCGCAAATGGACGGCGATAGGAACGGCTCATTACGAACTCCAGGTCGCAGTTGCGTACCTAGAGCCTGTTATTAACTTTGTCCCTTTGTTTGCTTCTGGATAGTGAAAAGTCGATAGTGGCATGACGATGGAGGTATGGAAAAACGTGTCCGGTCTGGCTATCCGAGCGATGTTTCCGATGAGGAGTGGGCGTTTGTAGCTCCTTATTTGGCTCTTTGTCGCGAGGATTCTGCGCAGCGGGATTATCCGCTTCGCGCTGTATTCAATGCGCTTCGCTACATTGCCAAGACGGGCAGCCAGTGGCGCTTTCTGCCCAACGATCTACCGCCGTGGGCAGCGGTCTATCAGCAGATGCGGCGATGGATGGAGGCACGGTGTTTCGAGATCATGGTGGAGGATCTGCGCATTCTTCTGCGCGAGTTTGCAGGGCGCAAAGGCCAGCCCACGGCGGTGATTCTGGATAGCCGCACTGTGCAGTCGACACCGGAATCGGGCGCGCGTGGCGGCTACGATGGAGCCAAGCGGCGCAAGGGATCGAAGGTTCACGCGGCGGTGGATACGCTGGGACATCTGCTGGCCCTGCACGTTACCGCGGCCGATGAACAGGACCGCGCGCAGGTAGAGAAGCTGGCCGAAGCGGTGCAGGAGATTACAGGTGAGAACATCGACCTGGCCTATGTCGATCAGGGATATACAGGTGAAAGCGCGGAGCAGGCCGCTGCCAAGCACGGTGTGCGGCTGGAGGTGGTCAAACATACTGAGGTCAAACGCGGCTTTGTGCTGTTGCCGCGCCGCTGGGTTGTGGAGCGCAGCTTCGCTTGGGCCGCGCGCTTCCGTCGTCTGGCCAGAGATTACGAACGCCTCGCCAAAACACTGGAAGGGCTCCACTATCTCGCCTTCGCCATCCTCATGCTCGCCAATCTGGCGCGGCAACTCACGCAAAGTTAATAACAGGCTCTAGGTCATGGCGGTTCCCTCCTTCTCAATCAATTCTAGTGTCCCGTCCCATATAATTATTGACAATATCGTCAATTCGTGATTCAATGGGAGGCATGTTTGTTGCTGCCGCCGCTTTGACCATCGACCAAGGGCAGAGACATCAGTTGGAATCCCTGCTGCGGACCGGGGCTACGCCGCAGAAGATTGTTCGCAGGTGTCAGGTCATCTTGTTGGCCAGCCAAGGCGTGGCGAATCATGCGATTGCTCAGCAAACTGGTTTGTCGCGACCGACCGTGCTGGCCACGCGGGCTGCATTTGCCAAGTGCGGCACGGCTGGTATTTGCGCGCCTCAGAAGCGCCAGCGGTCACGCCGCATCCTGACTCCGGAACTGGAGCAGAGGATTCTGGATACCACCCTGAAGACCAGGCCAACTGGGGCCACCCACTGGAGCGCCCGCGTGCTGGGCGCCAAGTTGGGCGTTTCCCGCATGATGGTGCAGCGTGTCTGGCAACGCTACGACGTGCAGCCGCACCGCCTGGAGAAGTTCAAAATCTCCAATGACCCGAAGTTTGAAGACAAGGTGCGGGACGTTGTCGGCCTTTATCTCGACCCGCCGGATCGCGCTCTGGTGCTTTGCGTCGATGAAAAGAGCCAGATTCAGGCCCTGGACCGAACCGCTCCGATCCTGCCTTTGCGGCCGGGACTGCCGGAACGCCAGACACATGACTACATACGGCACGGGACCACGACCTTGTTTGCCGCCTTCAATATCCTCAATGGCAAGGTCATCGGCAGTTGCCTGCCTCGCCATCGCGGCAAGGAATTCATCCGCTTCCTGAATCAACTGGAAAATGAAGTCCCTGCGGAGCTCGACATCCACCTCATTCTCGACAACTACAGCACCCACAAGGGCGCCGAAGTCCAGCGTTGGCTCAAGCCCCAAAAACGCCGCCGCTTCCACTTCCACTTCACGCCCACCAGCAGCTCATGGCTCAATCAAGTGGAAAGGTGGTTCGGACTCATCACTGACAAAATGATCCGGCGCGGCACCTTCCATTCCGTGGAGGAACTGGAACGCGCCATCTATGCATGGCTTACGACCTGGAACGACACGCCCAAGGCATTCGTCTGGAAGGCTACCGCAGACGTTATCTTCGACAAGGTTCGCCGCTGTAAAGAATTAGCCGGGACGGTACACTAGGGTAAACCTTGGAGCGGGTGGGACGGTTGTTCCCGCTTTCCGGGTTGGCGCGATGGTTGGGCAAGGATGGGCGTTCTTTCGGATTGCAGAGGTTATCTTTAACTGATAACATTGCTCGAGACCGCAGAAGCGCGACCCCGCTCAATACGGCTCGCCAACTTCTGGACGGAAGTGGACGCGGCGCTGAAAGAGAAAGGAGTTTGGTCATGAGCACTTTGAAGGTGGGAATCGCAAGCTACGAGGAGATGAAGGCGCTGACCATGGCGATTGCGCGCGGCCAGCGCAAGCTCGGTCCGCACGAGCCCCGAGTGTGGTTTCCTTCGACGGAGTCCTTCGCCAAAGTTCTTTCGGCCGCGAACCGCGATCTGCTGCGGGTAATTGCGGAGAAGAGGCCGGGCTCGCTCGAAGAGCTTGCGGCGCTGACCGGACGGAAGAAATCGAATCTCTCGCGCACGCTCAAGACGATGAAAAACTATGGATTGGTGCAGCTTGAGCGGGGTGTGCGCGGGCGGATTGCGGCGAAGGTTGTGCATGAGCGGATCGAACTGGAATTGCCGTTGATGCAGAAGAATTGTGCGGCTTGAATGTAGCCTGAGTTTATGGGAGCTAAAGACTATAAGAACTATAGATAGGAATATCCCACCTTACAGCATTTTCGATCCTGCTCTTTACAGGAACCACGCGGCAAAGTGGCATTTTCCTCAGGAAAATGCCACTTTCAATGCCGCCGAAATGTAAACAAGTGGATCGAAAATGCTCTAGGCGCAAAAACAAAGACGCGCCGAAGGTGGGGCACCCGGGTTGTTGCCGAAGGTGGGGCACCCGCATTTTCGAGAATGGTCAAAAGCGCGGTCTATCTGCCGGTGCCGCCTACGGTCATTTTGTCGAGCTTGATGGTGGGCATGCCTACGCCTACGGGGACGCTTTGGCCGTCTTTGCCGCAGGCGCCTATGCATTCGTCAAACTTGGGGTCATGGTCGATGCTGCTCTCGCGCATCACGCCGCTGACAGGCGCAACTCGACCTTCGACCCCGTAGCCTCAGCAAAACGCAGGAGCGTCTTGGTGCTGGGCAGCGTTTGTCCGCTTTCCAGCCGCGCGATGGCCGACTGACTGGTGCCCATCCGCTCCGCCAATTCTGCCTGAGATAGGCCGGCACGGAGGCGCGCCCGCAGCAGCTCGGCGGAGAATTCAAACTCCGGCGCGAGAGCATCGTACTCGCGCTTGACCTCAGGGTCAGCCAGCATTCTTGCCTTGAATACTTCAAAGGGAATTGTCATAAAACCTCCTGCGCTCGCCGTAAAGCTAAATTGATTTCACTTTCCGGAGTCTCTTGTGTCTTCTTTACGAATGCCCTTACCACTACGACCCGCCTGCCAAGCGCCGTGACGTAAAGCGCCCGTGAAATTCCGTCTCTACCCTTGAGCCGCATCTCCCAAAGCTTGCCCCGAACATGCTTGACATGAGGGTGCCCAACCGTTTCTAAACCGAATTCGGTAATCATGCCGACAATTTGCAGGAACTTCGCCCGCATATCTGCTGGGAGTGCGTCGATCTCCGCCTGAACGGTCTCATTGAGCAATTCGACCGACCAATTCATGATTCACTGTATCTCAAATTTGAGATAATTGGAAGAGCGAACGGAATTGGCTTACCGGCCGGTGCCGCCTACGGTCATTTTGTCGAGCTTGATGGTAGGCATGCCTACGCCTACGGGGACGCTTTGGCCGTCTTTGCCGCAGGTGCCTATGCCTTCGTCTAGCTTCAGATCGTTGCCGACCATGGAGACGTATTTGAGGGCTTCGGGGCCGTTGCCGATCAGCGTGGCGTCGCGGACGGGGGCGGTGATTTTGCCGTCTTCGATTAAATAAGCTTCGCTGGCGGAGAAGACGAATTTGCCGTTGGTGATGTCGACCTGGCCGCCGCCGAAGTTGACCGCGTAGAGGCCGCGCTGGACGCTGCGCAGAATGTCTTCAGGGTCGTCGTCGCCGGCCAGCATGTAGGTGTTGGTCATGCGCGGCATGGGGATGGACTGGTAGCTTTCGCGGCGGCCGGAGCCGGTGTTGGGCATGTTCATGAGGCGGGCGGAGAGCTTGTCCGACAGGTAGCCGCGGAGAACGCCGTTCTCGATGAGCACGTTTTCCTGGGTGGGCGAGCCCTCGTCGTCGACGTTGAGCGAGCCGCGCCGGCCGGCGATGGTGCCGTTGTCGACTACGGTGACCTTGGAACTGGCTACGGATTGGCCGATGAGTCCGGTGAAGGCGGAAGTCTTTTTGCGGTTGAAATCGGCTTCGAGGCCGTGGCCGACAGCTTCATGGAGCAGGATGCCGGGCCAGCCTGGACCGAGGACCACCTGCATCTCGCCGGCCGGAGCGGGGACGGCGCCGAGTTGGAGAATCGCTCCGCGGGCGGCTTCATTTGCCAAACCCTCCGGGCTCTTGGAGCCGGCAAACTGATCGAGACCAGCGCGTCCGCCGCCGCCCGCGGCGCCTTTGGTGACGACTGCGCCCTCTCGGGCGATGACGTGGACGTTGAGGCGGCAGAGGGGTTGGATGTCCGAGGCGAATGCGCCGTCAGAGGCGGCGATGAGGATGCGGCGCAGCTCCTCAGAATAGCCGGCGCGGACCTGGACGACGCGCGCATCGAAGGCGCGCGCGGCGCGGTCGGCGCGCAGAATCAGCTCCAGGCGCGCGGCGAGATCGAGGTCGTAGCCTCCCAGAGGCACGGGATAAAGGTCTGCCGGGCGGGCTTCGGTGAATCCCTGGACGGGCTGTTTGGCGGGGCCGGAGGCGATGAGGGCGGCGGTGCGGGCGGCGTGGAGCAGGCGATCAGGGCTCAGATTGTCGGTATAGGCGTAGCCGGTGCGCTCGCCGGAGAGCACGCGGATGCCGCAGCCGGCGCTGGCGCCCTGGCTGGCGGATTTCACGATCTGCTCGTCCACGCCCAGTGCAGTGGCGGTAACCGACTCAAAGTAAAGGTCGGCATAGTCGCCGCCGGCCGAGAGAGCCTGGCCCAGACAGCGCTCGAGGAGCCGTTCGGTGATGCCGAATTTCTCAAAAAAGTAGCGCTTGTGGCTGGGAGCCGGGGAAACCGCCGGGTTGCTCATCGTGATTCCAGTTTACGCCCAAAGAGGAGCCGGACGCGGGGGCGGGAATCGGCCCGTTGCTGCTTTGATGCTGGCCTGTTTGGGGTAGTGTCAAACGCGCCGAAATCGTGGTAGGATTCGGCGCATGAAGAGAATTCTTGCAGCCGCGCTTCTCTTGATGGTGTTGGCCACCCCGGCGTTTGCCAAGAAGCACTACCATTATCTGCATAGCAACCAGGTGCAACATCATCGCCACCACCACCATCACCACCACCACGCCTGAGGCGGAGCCGGTCCCGTGCCAGCACCATCGCCGGACCGGGCCGCTTCAAGCGACTTCAAGTCTTGCTCCCTTAAAAGCCTGCGCCAGCAAAACATCCGAGTCCCGAGCGATCGGGTCACGGGGCGAGCCGCCTTTGCCGTTTGGTTGAAGCGATGGGCATTCGTCGCCAGGGCGAAAGCGTGGTAAGGTTCTTGCCATGACGGAAGTCGAGGATCTGCGTTATCCCGTGGGCCGGTACAGTGCACCCGCCGAAAGCGGAGCAGAGGCTCGACGCGAACAGCTCGAAACGCTGCGCTGGCTTCCCGAGCGGCTGCGCGCCGCGGTAAGCGGATTGAGCGATGCACAGCTCGACACGCCTTACCGGGAAGGCGGCTGGACGGTGCGGCAGGTGGTGCACCATGTGGCTGACAGCCACGCCAACGCCTACATCCGCTTCAAGCTGGCGCTGACCGAGGATTGGCCCACCGTAAAACCCTACGACGAGGCCGCCTGGGCCAGGCTGGCCGACAGCCGGCTGCCGATCGACGGATCGCTCCAGTGGACCGCGGCGATGCACGAGCGCTGGGTGGCGCTGCTCGAATCGCTGCCGGAGCAGGACTTCGAGCGGGGATACATCCATCCGGAGCACGGCCGACAGCGTCTCGCCGAGGTGCTGGCGCACTACGCATGGCACTCGCGGCACCACACCGCGCACATCACCGGCCTGCGCGAGCGCAAGGGCTGGTAGAGGCGCTTATGGCCGCGGGCACTGAAGCTGCGGCCGCGGCGCGGCTGGCGCAATCGATCGAAACTTATCTGGACGAACATCCGGCAGCGGCGCTGCTCGAGGACGGCCGCGTGCTGTTCGACATGCGTAGCGCGCACTATTCGGTTACCGAGTCGCACGGGCGCTGCCTGCTGCAGCTATGGAGCGACGAGCGCAACGTGGTGCGGACGGTGGTGGAGGTGCAGGAGCGCGCGCAATGCCTGCGGCTGATGACGCGGCGCATGGGCGCAGCGCGGCCGCAGGCCCTCGAGCTGGTTCCCAGCAGCGACCGGCGCACTCCTACGGCGCGCGAGGCCGCCCGGCGCAACTATCAACGGATGCTGGAACGGGCACTGGGACGGGCGTTTATCGGCGCAAAAGCGGATGGGCTGCGATCGGCGATGGATCTGGGACACAGCTTCGGTCCGGCGTATGTGCGTGGCCGGCTGCTGAAAGGAACGGCGGCCGATGCGGTAATCGGGGTGGGCGAGGCGGAGTCCGCGGCGACGGTGGACGGGATTCTGACGTTGGGAATTCTGTGGCTGGATTACTGCCGGCAAAAGGTGGACGCGCGGCGGCATTTTGGCGGGCTCAAGGTGATTGTGCCTGCCGGCGCCTGGCGGACTACCGCGGAGCGAATGGCCTGGCTCAACCACGCGGCCGCGGATTTCGAGCTCTTTACGCTCGATGAGCGCAGCGAAGAGCTGGCCCCGGTGGATATTCGCGACACCGGCAACCTTGAATCGCGCCTGGTACACGCGTTTTCTCCCGGCGCCGCGATGGAGCGTTGTGGCGCAGGGATCGGCCGGCTGCTGGCACTGGTTCCCGACGCGGCGCGGGAGCGGGTGGAGATGCGGGCAAGCTCGGCCACCGAAGTGGGGCTGCTGCTGCACGGCCTCGAATTCGCGCGCGTGCGGCATGTGGCCGCGGCCAGCTCCTTTGCGGGCCAGGACGAGGCGAGTTTCGGCGCCGGAGCCCATGAGACTCCGCTCGATGAAGAGAACGAAGGGCTTGCCCGCGAGCTGTTCGCACGGCTATTTGCGAGCCGTCATGCGGATGGCGACCAGACGGCCGCGCTGTTCCGGATGCAACCCGAGCGCTGGCTGGAATCGGAGCTTCGCGGAGGAATCTCCGGGTTATTTCCAGGACTGAGGAGCGATCTGGTGTACGCGCAGGTGCCGGCGCTCTCTCGGGGCGACCGCGGCATGCTGGACCTGTTGACGCTCGACCGCAACGGCCGGCTGGTGGTGCTGGAACTGAAGGCGGATGAAGACCTGCATCTGCCGCTGCAGGCGCTGGACTACTGGATCCGCGTGCGGGCCCTCAACCTGGACCGGCAGGCCGCATCCGGCGGCTCGAGGCCGCTTTCTGCGTTTGAACGGCAGGGGTATTTCAGCGGCGCTGAGGTTTCTCCGCTCGAGCCGAGATTGCTGCTGGCGGCGCCGGCACTGCGCATTCATCCCGCCAACGAGCCGGTGCTGCGCTATCTTTCGCCGCAGGTGGAGTGGGAACTGATTGCACTGAGCGAACAGTGGCGGCGGGAGTTGAAGGTGGTGTTCCGGAAACGAGGGAACAGGGAATAGGGAACAGGGAACAGGCCTCGGGCCGCGTGGCGCCGTCTGTTCCGGTATTGCGAGCGGCGGAGTGGACGTTAACCATTTGAATAGTCCGGCGGTCCGGTCTGGGCCGGACCGGGTGGCGGCTCATTTGGATTGCGGCAGGCAATCAGCATACTTGCATACTGGCTCGGATAGGACAGGAAGCTTTGATAGTTGATCAAGCCTAAAGCCGGACCATCGTATGCGTGGGTGTGGGTGGCGAGCTGAGCGAGGGTTTGGCGAAGCGATATCGACATGGAAAGGTGCTCCTTGTTGGTCTTCGATGAAGCCAGCACCAGAGTTATTGCAAGGCGACGAGGATCGGCACGAGCGCCCGGCCGGAGCGCAGCGGCAGAAGCGCTTTGCCGATGACCGCGCCGAATGCGCGGATCGGGTCACTGGCTTTCATGGCATGGCCGCTGGTTGGCGAGGTGGTGAGCAGATCGCCCACTTCCACGGGGCCATAGCCGGCGTCGACTTTGCAATATACCTTGCCCATCAGGGCGACTGGCGCGCGTTTACCGCCGGCGTTGCGGCGATCGAGTATCATGCCGGGGCGAAACTCGCCTGCTCCCGAGATCACGCCAGCCACTTTGCGGTCATAACTTTGCGAGCCCGGCGCCAACGCGCCGCCCTGGTCGAGGACGACGACGGTGCCGGGGTCCAGGTCGAGCGCGTCCTGCAGATCGAACTCCTCCGCACAGTCGGCTCCTTCAAGGATGACGTCCTGCCCGACATTCAGGGTCCCGGTAACGGTGGCATCTCCGTTCATTTGGACATCGCCTTCAAAGTAGCCGGCGGTGGTTGCCTTGGCCCAGAGACCAAATCCGCCTGCATCGTTGTTGGCGGAGACGCCGGCGTGCTGCGGCGAATGGCTCAGGCTGTTGAAGGCGTCGTTGAGCGCGTCGCCGGTGACCTGGACATCACCGACGACCTGAACATTGCCATCAAAATAGCCGGCGGTGGTTGCCTTGGCCCAGAGACCGAATCCGCCTGCATCGTTGTTGGCGGAGACTCCGGCGTGCTGCGGCGAATGGCTCAGGCTGTTGAAGGCGTCGTTGAGCGCGTCGCCGGTGACCTGCACGTCGCCTAAGAAATAGCCGGCGGTGGTGGCTCTGGCCCAGAGTCCGAATCCGCCTGCGTCGTTGTTGGCGGAAACGCCGGCGTGCTGCGGGGAATGACTCAATCCGTTGATGGCGTCGTTCGCACTGCTGATGCCGGCCACTCCAACTCCTGATCCTGAAGTGCCAATCACCCCTGTGGCATTGCCCGGAGCGGGTGAAAGACCCGATGTGAGCGACGTGCCGGATACTGCCGGAGTGTCGTTGGTGGAAACGGCATCGACCGGGCCGGTTGGCTGAGGTTCTGGGACGGGTGCGATTGGCATGCAACCTCCGGAGTGCAGGGTCACGACGAGACGATCGCCGTCACCGTCAAATGCAATTCGACGCAGGCACCTATTGGAGGATGGGCCCGGTCGACGAGGGTAATGGGTGGCCCGGAAGTAGTGGAAGCTAAGGGAACAACCATTTTGCAGGCCGAATCCAGCTTCCGGCAAGAGAAAAATGTGCGTCAGCGGAAGGCAGTTGCGGCCGATTCCACTTGGGCGCGGCGTTGGTTATTGTGCGGCGGTATGCTGGTCGCCTATGAGCTCGGCGGCTGCGGAGACTTTGGCTGCCCAGTAGGCTCGCTCCGCGTCTTCAGCGGCCAGGTTGAGGGTTTCTCCCGATAGACAGGGGTTGGTAAAGTCGTTGCCGCTTGCGGAGTTGCCGGGGTAGGTCATGCTCAAGGCGCTTCCCCAGAAGTCGGCGGCCACGGGATTGCCTTCCGCGTTGGGCCGCACCAGCCCGCCGGCAGTATCGGTCACCGTGTTGTTGTAGAAGAGCGATGGCCCCGATCCGTAGGAGTCCCAGATGGAGGCTGCGTTGGCGAAGGTCGCGGCAAACCAGGCGTCGGAGCTCGACTGCCCGCAGGAGACGATGCGGTTACCGGTGGCGGTGACGTCGTGTCCGTTGTCGATGGAGACGCCCGAGCCGGCGGTGTGCACCATCTCGTTGTCCTGAAAGAGCGCAAAGGCGGTCACCGGCGCGTCTTTGCCGCCGTCGGCGATCACGCCCACGCCGGTGAATCCGTCGGCCGGGGCGGCGGGCGAAGAGTAGCCCTCCATGTAGTTGTCATGCACCCAGATGGGCTGGCCGGATGAGCCCTGGCTGCGGTAGATGTTGATGACGTCGGTGGTGGAACTTTGGCCCATGGTCTGCATGACCTGATTCCAGGCGATCTCAGCGCCCGCCGGGGCGACGATTTTGCTCAAGATGACAAAGTGGCCGGGATCGGGCTCCTCGGCCAGCAGCCCGCCCTGTCCGTCGCTAGGGCGATCTTCAGGATTGACGGCCAGATTATTGAGAATCTGGATCGAAGAGACGGTCGACTCCGCGGCGGTGACGCCAAAACTGACCCCGGTCATGGTGCAGTGAGTGACGGCTAGCGAATTGATTTTTGTGGCCGATACAAATGCCCCGCGCTGGAGCCCCTGAACCTGAGGGTCGAGCGCCGTTCCGGTGACGTTGTCGATGGTTACATTGGCGCCGGAGGTTACGCCGCTCACCCGGATCAGCGTGCCTCGGCCGGTGATCACGGAGTCCTCGATGGTGACCGGATCGTCGGTGTCGATGGTGACTGCAGGTGTCGCGGGATCGTCGCTGTTCCAGTCTCCGGAGTAGGTTCCACCGCTGGTGATCTGAATGGGCCCCGCGACTACCTGGGGGACGACGGTCACCAGGGCTTGGGCGGACTGGCTGCCGCAGGTCACCGCAACCGTTGCGTTTCCCGCTTGCTGGCCCTGGAATTCCTCATCGGCGACCGGAGGAAGAATGGAAGCGCTCGAAGAGGTCCAGGTGCACGAAGCGCCTTCGGCTTCGCCGCTCAAAGTGAACTGAAGGGACTGCCAGATCTGGATGGTGGCGCTGGAAGGCGAGAGGGCCAAAGCGGCCGGCGCCGGACCCCCAGCCGAAGCGGAACCGGAGCCGGCGCCGGAACCAGCCGCGACCGCGGACAGCGAAGAAGAACATCCCTGGCAAAGCAAGAGAACCGGCAGAAGAAGCGCGGCAAGGAGCGTGGCGGGCGGAAATGCCGCCTTGTGACGGGCAACCGGAGCGGCGAAAGAGGGAAAGCCGAATTTCGGCATGGAGGCCTCGCATGGAGCGCAACCCTGAGGTTGTCTTCGGGGCGCTTCATTTCAGCGTGAGAAGGAACTCACACAGTGAGGTCATCGGCTCTGAAAACGGGAGACTTGCGGCGAGACGGGCAAGGATATGAGCTATCGGTAATGAAAGCTGGCTAATTGCGGTCTGGTGGCGTCTGCTGGGCTGACCGAATCGGACAGGAAGGGCATTTTTCTTAAGAGATTCAAATCAGAGGTGGCGCAGACCGGGTCACGGCCGTCACTTCGACCGGCGGTCTACGCCGCACCGGTTGCCGGGCAGGTTGCCGAAGAACTGGGGATTTGGAGATGAAATTGACGGCGGGCGGACGGAGGGAGTGAATGGATGGGCTGAAACCCATCCCGGTAGCGTGAACAGGCCGTAGCGGTCCGCGTTGATTTTGTTGGCTTTATGCGGTGGTTAAAACCTTCCGCTGCCTCCGAACAGGATTTTTCCGCGGGTTGCAAGGCCTGAAGGCCCGGCGGCTCCAGCTGGCCTTTCGGCCGAAAAAGTCGCTGGAATCAGGTGGAGAAGGGGCGGGTCTCACGTGGACGCGATTTGACCGTCTCTGAAGAGCGTGGCTATCATAACGCTCACTTGCGCGGCTTAATCTCCGGGAGGGTTCTTGATGACGTCAGGCCACCCGACGGTGCTGATTGTGGACGACGACCCGTCACACCTGGAGATATATGGGCTTCTCATGGAGCAGGCCGGATACAAGACCGTTTCCGCGCTGGTGAAGTTCGCGGGAGCCGATATTCCGCGGAATGAGGGCATTGGCCTGGTATTGCTCGACTACATGCTGCACTCTTTGAGAACTTCTACGGAACTGGCTCAGGAGATTCGGGGAATCTTCCCCGCAACGCCGATTGTGGTCCTCTCCGACCTGTGGAGCCTTCCGGCGGATATAGCGCCCTATGTGACGGAGTTCGTGCGCAAGGGGCAGCCGGAGAAGCTGCTGCAGGTGGTGGGGCGGCTGTTGCCTCCGCCCGCCGAGCCGGCAGAGGCGCCGCTGAACGGGAGTGCGGGCTGAGCGCCGCGGTGGGAGCTGCGGGCGGACTTCAGATCCGGGTGCGCGCCGGGCGCGGAAGCAAGGTTCGCGCGGCGCTGCGGCAGGGGATGGCCGGGATGCTTCTCCTGCTGCCGGCGGCGGCTGCCATTGCGCAGGCCACGCCTTCGGATTACGACGTGAAGGCGGCCTACCTCTACAATTTTGGAAAATTCATGCGCATGCAAGGCGGACAAGCTGCTGCGCGCCGCGCGACCTTCGATATCTGCATCCTGGGGCACGATCTCATTGGCCACGTGCTGGACGACATCGCGGCCAATCAATCGATTGGCGAGCGCCCGGTACGCGTACTGCGGGTTGCCGACGCCTACGCGGCAAGGGGATGCGACGTGGTGTTCATCAGCCCGGACGAGGGCGATGGAATCCCCCTCGATCTCGCGGCGCTGGGCAAGGCGGACGTGTTGACGGTGAGCGACGCGCCCGAATTCCTGAAGTACGGCGGCATGATCCAGTTTGTGATGCAGGAAGATCGCGTGCGCTTCGCGGTGAATCTCGACGCGGTGTGCCGCACCCACCTGGTGTTGAGCTCGGAGCTGCTGCGGGTTGCTTTGTCGGTAAGCGGGAGGCCGCCGGCGGAGGATCAGCCATGAGCCTCTGGAATCCCCGGTCGATCGCCGGCAAACTCACGCGCACCAACCTGCTGGTAACCGGCACGGCGCTGCTGCTGGCCTACGTCGCGTTCCTGGGATACGACCTCTATACGCTGCGCCAGGACCTGATCAACTCGCTGACCTCCGAAGCCGGAATTGTGGGTGAAAACAGCGTGACGCCGCTGCTGTTCGACGATCAGCAGGCCGCCGAGAACACGCTTTCGGCCTTGAATCATTCTCCGCACATCCGCTGGGCGATGATTGTGCGCGCGGACGGAAAGCCGTTTGCAAAATATGCGCGCGACGATTCGAGCCAGCCGGTTCCTGGGGCGACCCTGGCCGCGGGGGAAGCGCGCCAACACTGGGCAAGAGGCACGGATATTCTGCTGGGAAGCAGGATCGATTTCCAGGGCCGTCCGCTGGGCGCCGTCTATCTGCTTGCCGAGACCGGCGAGCTGGCGCGGCGCACGGCGCAGTTCGGTCTGCTCTCCGCGCTGATCCTGTCGCTCTGTTTCGCGATCGCGGTATTTGCCACGTCGACCGTCCGCCACCTGGTGACGGACCCGCTTACGGAACTGGCGATGACCGCGCAAATCGTGAGCAAAGAGAAGGACTACTCGGTGCGCGCGCCCCTGCCCGGCAGCAGCGACGAGCTGGCCTTCCTGCTGCAATCGTTCAACGAAATGCTGGAGCAGATTCAGGAGCGCGACCGCGCGCTCGAGGAATCACGCAATGCTCTGGAGCAAAGGGTGCGGGAGCGAACCGTGGAGTTGACCGCGGCCAACAAGGAACTGGAGGCCTTCTCGTACTCGGTGGCGCACGATCTGAGAGAGCCGTTGCAGCACATCGCGAACATCGCATTCCTGCTGCAGAAATCGAGCGCCGCCGGTTCGCGCGACGGAGATCGCGCGCTGACTGAGAAGCTGACCGAGGGAACCGAACGCATGGCGCTGCTGATCGACGATCTCTTGAACCTTTCGCGCTCGACCAGCACGCCGCTGCACCGGACGCCGCTCGACCTGAGCCTGATGGCCGAGTCGATTCTGGAGGGCCTGAAGGCCGAGGATGGAACCAGGCAGGCGCGATTCACGATTGCGCAAGGCGCGCGGGCGATTGCCGACGAGGGGCTGATGCACGTGGTGCTCGAAAATCTTCTGGGCAACGCGTGGAAATACACTTCGAAGCTGGAGACGGCGGAGATCGAATTTGGCTGCAGCGAAGAGGCGGACGGCACGGTGTACTTCGTGCGCGATAACGGAGCGGGATTCAAC
This sequence comes from uncultured Acidobacteriaceae bacterium, assembly GCA_963770555.1. GTDB lineage: Bacteria > Acidobacteriota > Terriglobia > Terriglobales > Acidobacteriaceae > Telmatobacter. Next base: position 86,262 of record CAVYQC010000003.1, on the reverse strand, counting down.
CCGCGCTACGCGGACCGGCTGTTCCGGCCCTTTCATCGCCTGCACTCGTACAGCGAGTTTCCCGGCACCGGCATCGGGCTGGCCACGACACTGCGGATCGTTTCGCGGCATGGCGGGAAGATATGGGCGGAGAGCGCCGTGGATCAGGGCGCGGCGTTCTACTTCACGCTGCCGTACGAGGCGGAAGAATGACCTGGGCTCTCCTGTGGATTGTTTTCAAAAGAGGCTTCGTATCTTGTGCCAACTGAGCAGCCCGCTACGCGGGCTTCCAGCGGAGGATGGGCTTGCGCGCGGCCTGGACTTCGTCGAGGCGTGAAACGCGGCCGGGGGTCTACGCGACCATAATGCCCGTCTCTAAAGTCTGCGATATACTTTCGCCACAGAAATATGCGAATGTACGTCGCCATTACGGACGGAGACTGGTTCAAGCTCCACGCTTCTCAAAAGGGGCGTAGAGGAGGTGAACTTTTGGCGTCCGTCGTCAAAGGCCACCTTCAGGGCTTTACAACCGAATGAGTTGCTCCTGTTCAAACTTCATTCTCCGGACAACTTCATTGCTGGCGGAGGCTTCTTCACGAGGTTTCTTCACCTTCCGGTAAACATGGCATGGGATGTGTTCAAGGAGGCGAACGGAGTCAGATCGCTGGTGGAGATGCGCAGCCGAATCGAGTATTACAGGAAGTCCGGGATTGGGCCTGCGGAAAACCCCACAATCGGTTGCGTCATGCTGGCCGAGCCTTTTTTCTGGCCTCGGAACGCCTGGATTCCAATACCTTCCGATTTCAGCCTGAGCAATCAACAGGGCAAAGGGTACGACTCGGAGTCGGGTGAGGGCCGAATCCTTTGGGAAGCTGTGTGCGAACGTCTCCGGAACATTGCGCCGGAAAGGATTGAACAGAGCCCCGCGACCTTGGCTGCGGTTGACTCAAAGGGGTACGGAAAACCCCAAATTGTGTTGCCCAGATTGGGCCAGGGCTTGTTTCGTATTCTGGTTACCGACTTCTATGACAGGCGGTGTGCCGTGACCGGGGAACGCACGTTGCCCGTTCTGGATGCCGCGCACATCAAGCCTTATGAGATCGTCCAAAAGCACGAAGTGTGGAATGGCTTGCTTGTGCGGAGCGATCTACATCGGCTATTCGACAGAGGCTATTTATCAGTGAACCCAGCCACCAGGCGAGTCTCAGTCAGCAAACGGATACGAGACGAGTTCGAAAACGGAAGGGACTACTACAAGCTTGAGGGTGTCGAGATTCGGGAGCCGAATGCGCCCTGGGCTCGACCAAATGCGGAAAACCTGGAATTTCACTTCAATGCAGTTTTTCTTCGCTGAATTCTCCGGTTCCGATCAGTGCTTGGGCTTCCAGCGGAGGATGGGCTTGCGCGCGGCCTGGACCTCGTCGAGGCGTGAAACGCGCGTGGAGTGCGGCGCCGTTTTCACCACATCGGGAGTCTCCTCGACTTCCTTTGCGATGGCGCGCATGGCGGCGATGAACAGATCGAGTTCCTCCACCGATTCGCTTTCGGTGGGCTCGATCATCAGCGCGCCGTGGACGATGAGCGGGAAGCTGACGGTGTAGGGATGAAAGCCGTAATCGATGAGCCGCTTGGCGATGTCGCCGGTTTTCACGCCGTGCACGGCCTGGCGCTTGTCACTGAAGACGACCTCGTGCATGGAAGGCGTATTGTAGGGCAATTCGTAGAGGTCTTCGAGCTTCTTGCGGATGTAGTTGGCGTTGAGCACGGCGTCTTCCGTGGTCTGGCGCAGGCCATCGGGGCCGTTGGCGAGGATGTAGGCCAGCGCGCGGATGAACATGCCGGTATTGCCGTAGAAGGCGCGCACGCGGCCGACGGAATGCGGCCGGTCGTAGTTCCAGTGAAGCGGCGAGTCGCCGTGGGGGTGGAGGGGGAGTGGATCGTCGTCGCCGGCGCGCTCGCCCGTGGCGGGATCGAAGAACGGCGCCCGGAAGAGCGGCGGGCAGCCGCCGGCCTGCGCATCCGCATTGGCCGATTCCCAGGTCTGCGAATCGGGGCAGCCCTTCGGGCCGTCTTCGTTTCGGACGAGGACCGGGGTAGGGAGAAACGGCTCAAGAAACTTCTTGCATGCGACGGGGCCGGAGCCAGGGCCGCCGCCGCCGTGCGGCGTGGAAAAGGTTTTGTGCAGGTTGAGGTGCATCACGTCCACGCCGAAGTCGCCAGGGCGGACTTTGCCTACGAGCGCGTTCATGTTGGCGCCGTCCATGTAGAGCAGCGCGCCTTTTTCGTGGAGGATGTCGGCGATCTTGTGTATCTGGTGCTCGAAGACACCCAGCGTGGAAGGGTTGGTGAGCATAAGGGCGGCGGTGTCGGAGTCGACCTGGCGGGTGAGGGCGTCGAGATCGATGCCGCCCTCGGCGTTCGACTTGAGGTTTTCGACCTGATAGCCGCAGATGGCCGCTGTTGCGGGGTTGGTGCCGTGCGCGGAGTCGGGAATGAGAATTTTGCGGCGCGGATTGCCCTGCGATTCATGCCAGGCGCGGACGAGCAGAATGCCGGTGAACTCGCCGTGCGCGCCGGCCGCGGGCTGCAGGGTGATGGCGTCCATGCCGGTGATGTCGAGCAGGCAGCGCTGGAGCAGGTCGAAGACCTCGAGAATTCCCTGGGCGAGCGAGTCGGGGCGGTACGGATGAGCTTCGGCGAGGCCCTCGATGCGGGCTACGAACTCGTTCACGCGCGGGTTGTACTTCATGGTGCAGGAGCCGAGCGGATACATGCCGAGATCGATGGCGTAGTTCCAGGTGGAAAGGCGCGTGAAGTGGCGGATGATCTCGATCTCGCTCAGCTCGGGCAGCTCCGCGTACTGCGTACGGCGGGCCTCTTGGAGGAGTTCTGTGGGATCGACGGGAGGCACGTCGAGCGGGGGCAGCTTGTAGGCGCGCTTGCCGGGCGCGGACTTCTCAAAGAGCAGAGCTTCGTTCTGCGTCTGGTGGGGGCGGACTTTGCCGGTGGTCTTGCGTTCGATGGTTTCAGTCGTTGCCATTTGATTTCTCTCAGGGGCTAAAGCCCTCACTCCTCTCGATTGCTGTTGCGGCCCGGCTATTGACACCTGCATAAGTAATGTCCTATGCTGTGATGGTTGTGCGGAGGTGAGTTATCCGACCGCAGGGCAGTCCAGAAGAGTTGCAGCGTAAACGCGAGCATGCCATTCGGCTGCTTGAGCAAGGGCTCACTCAGGCCGGGATCGCGCGCAGCCTGGATGTCGATCCGCGCAGCGTGCGCCGCTGGAAGCATGACCTGATGAAGCGGGGCGGCTGGGCAGCTCTCGAAGCAGTTCCCGCCAGCGGAAGGCCGCTTAAACTCTCTTCCGGCCAGCGCCAGCGGCTGGAGAGGCAATTGCTCAAGGGTGCGCAGGCCGCCGGATTTCCCACCGATCTTTGGACCTGTCCCCGCGTGGCCGAGCACATCGAGCACACCTTCGGCGTTCGCTATCACGTCGATCACATCTGCCGCCTGTTGCACGCCATGAACTGGAGCCCGCAAAAGCCGGTACGCAGGGCCATCGAGCGCGACGAAGAGGGCATCGGCCAGTGGGTCAAGCAGGCGTGGCCGGCTATTAAAAAAAAGCGCGCCGGCTGATGGCCTGGCTGGTATTTCTGGACGAAAGCGGTTTTCTGCTGGCCCCTCTGGTGCGGCGCAGCTGGGCGCCCTCGGGACAGACGCCGGTGCTCTATCAGCGCGGCCGTCACCATAAAAAGGTCTCCGCCGTTGCGGCGCTGTGTGTCTCACCCGGGCGCGACCAGGTGCGTTTGTACTTTCGCCTCTACCCTGGTAAGGAGATTGACTCTGACCGCAGTATTGCATTCTTAAAAGCGCTGGGCCGGGAACTGGACGCCAACTGGTGCCTGGTCTGGGACCGGCTGAACGCGCACCGGGCCAACAAGACCCGCGCGTATCTCCAGACCGCTTCCCATCTGTCGACATTCTTCTTTCCCTCCTACGCCCCGGAACTGAACCCCGTCGAATATGTCTGGTCATGGCTGAAAACCAACCCCATGGCCAACCGCGCCATTCATGACGTCGAACCACTCGCCGATGCCACCCGCCGATGTACCCGTTCTCTGCAATGCAACCAAGAGCTGCTGCGCTCCTTCATCCAACATGGCCCTCTTTCTTTGCGTCTTCGATAGGACATTACTTATGCAGGAATCAGTAAAGCCGTGCCCTTGTTACAAAGCAATTCGTACGAACCAATCCTCAAGGACTCATCCAGGCCAATTTAGCATCATGCCTCCACCAGGCCGGCGGCCAGGACTTTGGCTGCTTTGTCGATCTGCGCGCGGGTGATCATTTCCGTGGCGCACCAGAGCGTGGCGTTGCCGAGCTCGGGATACCAGCGGTTGAGCGCGACGCCGCCGACGATTTTCTCTTCGAGGAGACGCTGGCTCCATTGCGACTGCGGCTCTTTGGTCTGGAGCACAAACTCGTGGAAGCGCGGCGCGCCGCTGAAAAGGAGCTTCACGCCGGGTTGGGCGCTGAGTGTTTTGGCTGCGTAATGGGCTTTGGCCAGGTTGTGCTGGGCCAGCTCGCGGATGCCTTCCTTGCCGTAGACGGTTAAGAAAATCGTCGCCATGAGCGCGACGAGGGCCTGATTGGTGCAGATGTTCGAAGTCGCCTTCTCACGGCGGATATGTTGTTCGCGCGTCGCCAGGGTCAAAACAAAGCCGCGGTTGCCGGCGCCGTCTGTGGTTTGGCCGACCAGTCTTCCGGGCATCTGGCGCACGTACTTTTCTTTGGCGGCGATGACGCCGCAGAAGGGGCCGCCGTAGCTGAGCGCGACGCCGAAGGATTGCGCTTCCATGCTGACGATGTCGGCCTCCATGGGCGGGCGCACGATGCCGAGCGATATTGATTCGGAGATTGACACGATGAGCAGAGCGCCTTTGGCGTGCGCGATCTGGGCGATGGCGGGAATATCTTCAATGACGCCGAAGAAGTTGGGGCTCTGGACGAGGACGGCGGCGGTTTCTTCCGTGACCTGGGCTTCGAGCGCGGCGAGGTTGACGCGGCCAGTTTCGTGCTCATAGCCGACGAGCGTCGAGGGCAGGCCCTGGTGCTTCGCGTAGGTGGCCAGGACTTCGCGGTATTCAGGATGCACGGTGGAGGCGACGACGGCCTTATGGCGGCCGGTGACGCGGACGGCCATCATCACGGCTTCGGCTGCGCCCGTAGAGCCGTCGTACATGCTGGCGTTGGCTACGTCCATGCCGGTGAGCTCGGCGATCATGGTCTGGAACTCGAAGATGGCCTGCAGCGTGCCTTGCGTGATCTCGGCCTGGTAGGGCGTGTAGCTGGTGAGGAACTCGCCGCGCTGGACGAGCGAGTCGATGATGACGGGCCGGTAGTGGCGGTAGGCGCCGGCGCCGAGGAAGCTGGCGTAGCCGGTACCGTTCTTCTCCGCGGCCGCGCGGAAGTAGTCGATGATCTCGCTCTCGGCCTGCTGGCGCGGGACGGCGAGATCGCGGTCCAAGCGATATTCGGCCGGAATGGAGGTGAAAAGGTCATCGATCGAGCGCACGCCGATTTCGGCGAGCATCTTCTCGCGTTCGGCGGGGGATTTGGGTAGATAACGCATAATAACTTCGGTCCTTTTGAAAAGGGACTAGGGACTAGGGACTAGGGTCTTGGGCCGCAGGGACTTCATCAATGCTCCCAGCATACGGCCCACCTCACTGCACAATTCCTCTCCCGTTCGGAGCATTTGTTTCGAACCGAAGCCCAGCGCCTTCGCGATCACAAGCTGCGTCTCTACCTCGGAGTTCGAACCACGGGCATGGCCCAGAAATTGAATGTATTCTCCCCTGGTCGACCGGCCGTATCCTTCCGCGATGTTACTGGCGACGGAGATGGATGCGCGGCGCAACCGATTGGTAAGGCCAAATCGCTCGGAATCCGGGAAGGAAGACGTAGGCTTATAGATTGCCAGCGACATCTCAATTGCGTGCCGCCAGGCCGCGAGATTCCGGAACGATTCGCCCATGCAATCCCCCCACGGTTTCCAGTCCCTAGTCCCTTAGTCCCTAGTCCCTAGCTTCCCGTCTCCTCGGCGATGAAGGCTTCGTAGGCGGCGGCGGTGAGCAGGGCATCGAACTCGGCCGGGTTGGACAACTCTACTTTGATGATCCATGTGTCGTGAGGAGCGGCGTTGATCTTGTCGGGCTCGGTCTTCAGGGCCTCATTCACGGCCAAAACCTTTCCGGAGACAGGCGAGAAGAGATCGCTGACGGCCTTCACGCTCTCCACCGAGCCGAAGGTCGCGTTGGCAGTGACGGAGTCGCCGATTTTCGGAACATCGACGTAAACGATGTCGCCGAGTGAGTTCTGCGCGTAGTCGGTGATGCCGATGGCTCCGGTGGTCCCCTCAAGCGAGATCCATTCATGTTCACGGGTATAGCGGTAGTTGGCGGGGTAGGGCATAGGTAACGTGTCCTCGAAGATTTAGTGTACGGCGTGAGGGAGGGGTAAGAAAACCTGTGGAGAGATCTGTGGGAAAGGAAAGGCGAGTACGGAGATCGGGTGTCCGGGATTGTGCTAGTGTAGTGTCCCGGCTAATTCTTTACAGCGGCGAACCTTGTCGAAGATAACGTCTGCGGTAGCCTTCCAGACGAATGCCTTGGGCGTGTCGTTCCAGGTCGTAAGCCATGCATAGATGGCGCGTTCCAGTTCCTCCACGGAATGGAAGGTGCCGCGCCGGATCATTTTGTCAGTGATGAGTCCGAACCACCTTTCCACTTGATTGAGCCATGAGCTGCTGGTGGGCGTGAAGTGGAAGTGGAAGCGGCGGCGTTTTTGGGGCTTGAGCCAACGCTGGACTTCGGCGCCCTTGTGGGTGCTGTAGTTGTCGAGAATGAGGTGGATGTCGAGCTCCGCAGGGACTTCATTTTCCAGTTGATTCAGGAAGCGGATGAATTCCTTGCCGCGATGGCGAGGCAGGCAACTGCCGATGACCTTGCCATTGAGGATATTGAAGGCGGCAAACAAGGTCGTGGTCCCGTGCCGTATGTAGTCATGTGTCTGGCGTTCCGGCAGTCCCGGCCGCAAAGGCAGGATCGGAGCGGTTCGGTCCAGGGCCTGAATCTGGCTCTTTTCATCGACGCAAAGCACCAGAGCGCGATCCGGCGGGTCGAGATAAAGGCCGACAACGTCCCGCACCTTGTCTTCAAACTTCGGGTCATTGGAGATTTTGAACTTCTCCAGGCGGTGCGGCTGCACGTCGTAGCGTTGCCAGACACGCTGCACCATCATGCGGGAAACGCCCAACTTGGCGCCCAGCACGCGGGCGCTCCAGTGGGTGGCCCCAGTTGGCCTGGTCTTCAGGGTGGTATCCAGAATCCTCTGCTCCAGTTCCGGAGTCAGGATGCGGCGTGACCGCTGGCGCTTCTGAGGCGCGCAAATACCAGCCGTGCCGCACTTGGCAAATGCAGCCCGCGTGGCCAGCACGGTCGGTCGCGACAAACCAGTTTGCTGAGCAATCGCATGATTCGCCACGCCTTGGCTGGCCAACAAGATGACCTGACACCTGCGAACAATCTTCTGCGGCGTAGCCCCGGTCCGCAGCAGGGATTCCAACTGATGTCTCTGCCCTTGGTCGATGGTCAAAGCGGCGGCAGCAACAAACATGCCTCCCATTGAATCACGAATTGACGATATTGTCAATAATTATATGGGACGGGACACTAGAGCCGAGAGTGGGAGAGTGAGATTTGCGGATTCCCACCCTAAAGCATTTCTCCTGTTGGTATAGAACCATCCCACCCTAGCCGCAAGGACAAAAACGCGGTGCCCAGAGGGCACCCCGGGGCCACAGTGAGTTGAGATGGAGCACCCTCGGCCACGGTGGGTTGAGCCGGTCTCGTGCTTCGCTTAACCCTGGTGGTGCTTCGAATCCACCTGCAGGGTAAGGGTCTGCTGCTTCCGGTCGCGGAGGATGGTCACCTGCACCGGCTTGCCCTCATTGGAGCGCAGGGAGCGGTCCCAGTCGGCGGCGGTGGCGATGGAGTCGGCGCCGACCTTGAGAATCACGTCGAAAGCCCGGAATCCTGCCGTGGCCGCCTCGCTTTTGCGCGCCACCTGCTTGACCATGAGGCCGCCGGAGACGCCCAGATATTCGGCCATTTGCGAGGTGAGCGGCTCAACCAGCGCGCCCACTTTCAGGCTGCTGCCGAAAAAGGGCATATGGAATCCGGGGGGCACCGGAGCATCGCCCCCGCCGCCGCCAAGAATTCCCATTCCGGGTGCCGGGGCAAAGTCATCTCCGCCGTTGTCGATCTTGTCCCAAACGTCGTGATCGACTTCCTTGCGGTCAGCCAGTTGCACGGCCAGGGTCTGGATGTTGCCGTCGCGGCTGATCTCGAGGCTCACCTTGCGGCCCGCGGGAATCTCGCGGAGCATTTTGCGCAACTGCTCCGCGCCTTCCACGTTCTGGCCATTCAGCGCCAGCACCACGTCATTGATCTTCAGCCCGATCTGTCCGGCGGGAGCGTCGTGGTCAATGAGCGTGATGACCGCGCCGCGCACCTCTTTGAGCTTGAGCGCCTGCGCCTTGTCCGAGTCCACGTCGGTGATGTAGACGCCCAGGTAGCCGTGGGAACTGCCGTGCACCAGCAGAGGAATGGGATCCTCGAAGAACTGGACGAGGTTCTGCGCTCGCGCGGCGGGCGGCGCAACGATCACGCACGCGCAGGCTGCGATCAACGCAAGCCAATCGGTTTCAGGATGATGTTTCGGATAGGGCCTCAAAAGGTGCTTCATAAGTTCATCTCCCGGCGTTGCTTCGATCCGGTCCGCGCTCTCTAAACGGCGGGGTGGCCGGATGGATATACAGATCTATTGAATCTCCGGCATCCGGCTCAACACCTGCCGGGACACATTCCGGATTTGGGGATTATCGTCCGAATTCGATACCGAATACAATACCTGCCTTACGCTGCTATCGGCTTCCACGGGTTCGAGTAGGGTGATGGCCGCGGTGCGGATGCGGGGGTCGCTGTCGTTCAAGAGCGCCTCAAGAATCGCGTCGCGCACGCGCACGTCCTGGGCCACGTAAGGCTCCAGGCCCTCCAGCGCCTTTTCGCGCACGGCGGCGCTCTTGTCGTAGCGCAGCGCCACCATGAGCGCATCGCGAATGCCGGAAGGCTGGCAACTGTGGCCGGCACGGCACTCGGCGGCCAGCAGACCGACCGAGTCGTCGCGGACGCCCGCCGAAGCCGAGTTTTCCGAAGCCAGCATGAGTAACTGGCGAATGCCGGGGTCGTCGAGCGAGCCCTCGATGCGGCGCGGCACGAGCTGATTGTAGGTCACGTCGACGATCTCGCTGTTGGGCCGGTGCACAATTCCGGAGACGCTGGCAACATTGGCCAGTTCCGGCGCCGCCGCGGCGGCCGGCGGCTCGCTGGAGGCGACGGCAGTTTGCGCGGCGTGAGCGGCACGGCTTTGCGCGTATTCATACTCGCCCAGGCAGCCTGCTCCAGCTCCCGCCACCAGCAGCAGGAGCGCGGCCACGGGCGCCGACTGCAGGCGCGCAAAATTGTTCACAATGCCCTGACTCCAGCGCTCGTACCAGCGCTTGGGCGGGAGCGCGTCCAACGCCTCTTCCAAACGCAGGCGCGCGCGCGCAACCAGGTTCGGCGAAGGCTCCAGCGCGGGATACGCGCTGGCCAGCGTCTTCAGCGCCAGCACCTGCTCGCGCTCCTTCTGGCACTGAGCGCAACCCGAGACATGGCGCTCCAGCTCATGCGCCTGTTCATCGGGAAGCTCGCCATACGCCGCCGTCACGATTCGTTCCTGTGCAAGTCCGCAATTCATCGCTACGTCCTTCCAGCCTCTAATGAATCAGCTTTCAGCTATCAGCTATCAGCTACCAGCTTTTTCGTGCTTGCGCGAGCAGTATGCCGATGGCCGATTGTTACTTTCTTACCGCAACTCCGCCAACTGCGTTCTCAGCTTCTTGGTCGCCCTGAAGAGCGTATTTTTGGCGGTTTCTTCCGTGGTGTGCAACATCTCTCCGATGGTGCGCAAGCGGAGGCCCTGGTAATGCCTGAGTTCAAACACCATTTGCTCGCGCGGCGTAAGCTTGGCGAGCGCCGCCTGAATTTTTTCCCCCAGCAGCTTGCGGTCCAGCTCGCGCGCCGGGTTGGAAAACGACCGGTCGTCGGAGACCGCGGCCAGCAGGTCAATTTCGTCGCCGCTCCGGTCCACGACTACGGCATGATCTTCGCGGCGGGTTTTGCGCCGGCGCAACTGATCCAGGCAAAGGTTGGTCACGATCCGGTAGATCCAGGTATAAAACGAACACTCGAAGCGGAAATTCCCGATATAGCGGTAGGCCTTGAGAAAAGCCTCCTGGTAGATGTCTTCGGCGTCGTGCTCGGAGCCGGTAAGGTGCAGCGCCAGGCGCAGCACCTGGTGCTCGTACTGGCGCACCAGCGCGTCGAAGGCCGCGCGCGAACCGGCCTGGGCCTCGCGGATGAGGTCCATCTCCGCTTCGCGGGCCTGCAGGCGCTCCTGTCCCTGGGATGCGCCCTCCCGGTTTGCTCCGCCCATCGCCCTCGTCGCAGCCATTCCTGCTGAGGATTGTACCCTTCGCCTGGCCGGCCAGGCTAAAGTTCCGGCAACTGCAGCCGGGGGAATGGGTAATACTGCCGCGTCCGCCGCCATCGATTTCTCCGCCCCGATCGAGTCAATGCGTACCGGATAGACGCCGAAATGCGGCAATTGTCATCCGGGCGGGCGCCCAAGAAAGTCACCCTTTCGGGTCACGCGCGCACCATCAGGAGGCGGGCGCGGAATGCGAACTGGCGGGTTTCGGTACACTGGGAACCGATGACCGGAACCTTGTTCGGAGAGGAAAAGGCGGGCGAAGGCGCGGCGTGGTTCACTGCCCACTGCGACGGCGGTGCGCGCGGCAATCCCGGCCCCGCGGGCTACGGAGCGGTGATCGAGGACCCGCAGGGTCGGATCGTGGCGCGGCTGAGCAAGTACCTGGGCCGCCAGACCAACAACTACGCCGAATATTCCGGCCTGCTGGCGGTGCTGGAATGGGCGCTCGAAAACGGCGCCGGGCGCCTGCGCGTGGTTTCCGACTCCGAGCTGATGGTGAACCAGATGAAGGGGCGGTACAAGGTGGCGAGCCCGGTGCTGCGCCCGTTATGGGAAGAAGCCAAGCGCCGCGCGGCGCGGCTGGAGCGCCTGGAGATGCGCCATACCCTGCGCGGCGGAAACCGGGAGGCCGACCGGCTGGCGAATGAGGCGATGGATCAGGGATCAGGGGTCAGGGGTCAGGGTTCAGCGAGTCAGCGAGTCAGCGGGCCGGCAAGTCAGCGAGTCGGCGAGTCAGCGGTTCAGCGTGGTGGCGGGGAGGGTCCGCGGGTGGTGCTGGAGGGGTATGTGAAGGACGGAGTGGTTCACCTGCTGAATGGCGAATTGCCCGAGGGCGTCTTTGTGACGATCAGCCGCAAGTAGGGTGGTGCGATCCCAGGTCCCAAAAGCGGGACCTGGGGCACCCGGCGAATTGCCGGACGGAACCTTCGTCAAAATCACGCCTGCATAGATTCGTGCAATCCCAGGTCCCAGAAGCGGGACCTGGGGCAGCCGGATTCCCGCGTTTGTCCGTCTGACCCCTGACCCCTAACCCCTAACCCCTGATCCCTGATCCCTGTTCTTCGATCCCTGTTCTTCACGCCTGGCGGCCGAGGTCGTTGCGCCAGGCATGTCCGCCGTCTTGTTCGAGCAGGTGATCGGCGCACTCCGGGCCCCAGGAGCCGGCGAAGTAATTGGGAAAGACCTCGGGTTTTTTGGCCGCCCAGGCCTCAAGGATGGGCGTATAGAGCGCCCAGGTGGTCTCCACGCCGTCGCGGTGCGAGAAGAGCGTCTGATCGCCGAGCATGGCGTCGAGCAGCAGCCGCTCGTAGCCGTTGGCGCTGGACTTGCCGAAGGCCGACTCGTAGTCGAAGTCCATATTCACCGGGCACACGTTCATCTCCGGCGTGGTGGGCACCTTGGCGCCGAAGCGCAGGGCGATTCCTTCGTCGGGCTGGATGCGGATAGTGAGCAGGTTGGGCTGGATTTCGGCGCAGGGGCCGCTCGACTGCATACGGTTGAAAATGAGCATGGGCGGCTGCTTGAACTGAATGCTAATCTCGGTGGCGCGCTTCTTCATCCGCTTGCCGGCGCGGAGATAAAACGGCACCCCGGCCCAGCGCCAGTTTTCAATCTCCAGGCGCAGCGCCGCAAAGGTCTCAGTGCCGGACTCCGGATTGACGCGTTCCTCGTCGCGGTAGCCGGCTACGTGCTGGCCGGCTACGATGCCCGGCCCATACTGGCCGCGCACGGTGTTCAGGATCGGAATGGGGGGAATCGCCTGCCAGACTTTCAGCTTTTCGCGGCGCACGCTCTCGGCCTCGAAGCTCGAGGGCGGCTCCAGGGCGACCAGGCTCAAGAGCTCCATCATGTGGTTCTGAACTACGTCGCGAAGAGCGCCGGCTTTCTCGTAAAACGGCCCGCGGCCTTCCACGCCCAGCGTCTCGGCCACGGTAATCTGCACCTGATCGATGAAGTTGCGGTTCCAGACCGGTTCGAAGATGCCATTCGCGAAGCGGAAGACCAACAGGTTCTGCACCGTCTCCTTGCCCAGATAATGATCGATGCGGAAGACCTGGCTCTCTTGGAATACTGCGTTGACCTGGTGATTGAGCTGGCGCGCCGAATCGAGATCGTGGCCGAACGGCTTCTCGATGACTATGGCCACTTTCCCTTTTTCCGGCTGCGCCATGCCCTGCGCGCCCAGGTTCTCGACAATGCCGGTAAAAAACTCCGGCGCCGTGGCCAGGTAGAACAGGCGGTCGCCGCCGATGCCGCGCTCCTGGTCGATGCGCTCCAGTTCCGCCTTGAGCCCGGCATAGTCGGATGGATCGTCGAAGTTGAGCGCATAGTAGCCGACGTGGCTCACAAATTCGTCCAGCTTGGGGTCGGCCGGATCCGCGCCGCCAAACTCGACGACCCCCTCGCGCATGTCGGCGGCGAACTCATCGCCCAGCTTGCGCCGCGCCACGCCGACAATGGCGAATTGTTTTGGCAGCAGGTTGGCCTGGCGCAGGTGAAACAGCGCCGGCAGCAGCTTGCGCTTGGTCAGATCGCCGGACGCCCCGAAGATCACCAGAATTCCCGCGTCGGGAATCCGCTCAGTGCCCGTGGTTAGCTGGGAAAGATCCTCGGGCCGCACTTTCATTGCTATGGTCGCCATGCCTGCTTAACCTCCTGCGCTTCGTGCGCGCATCCCCCAGGGGCTAAAGCCCCGCGCAAATTCTACGGCATCTGCGGCACGACTGAAGTCATGCCCTGACACTTCGTGCTCCTCCGAACTGGTCGCACAGCAACTCAGTATTTCTCAGTCCCTAGTCCCTAGTCCCTGATCACTGCCGCTAGGCCTTCTTCACCGCGTGGCCGCCGAATTCGTTGCGCATGATGGCCAGCATTCGATCGGTGAAGTTGTTCTCTTCGCGCGAACGGATGCGGCGGATCACCGACTCGGTGATCACCGGCGCCGAGACATTCAGGTCGAAGGCCTCAAAGACCGTCCAGCGGCCTTCGCCGGAGTCGACCACGTAGGCCTGCAGCCCGTCCAGCGTGGGATTGCCTGCCAGTGCGTCGGCCGTGAGGTCGAGCAACCAACTGCGCACCACGCTGCCGTAGCGCCAGATCTGAGAGATCTGCGGCAGGTCCAGGTGCAGCTCGTCTTTCTTCTCCATCACCGTGAAGCCTTCGGCGTAGGCCTGCATCAAGCCGTATTCAATGCCGTTGTGCACCATCTTGACAAAGTGGCCCGCGCCGGCCGGGCCCACGTGCCCCCATCCCTTGTCGGCTGCCGGAGCCAGGGTTTCGAGGATGGGCCGCACATACTCGACCGGCTCCTTGTCGCCGCCGACCATCATGCTGTAGCCCTCTTTCAGGCCCCATACACCGCCCGAGGTTCCCACGTCTACAAACTGAAAGCCCTTGGCGGTGACTTCCCGGTGGCGGCGCATCGAATCCTTGTAATAGGAATTGCCGCCGTCGATGAGAATATCGCCGGGACTCAAAAGCGCTTCAAGCTTTTCGATGGTTTCGTCGACCGGCTTGCCCTGCGGCACCATGATCCACACGGCCCTCCGGGCTTTCAAGTTTTGGACAAGCTCCTCGAGACTTGAAACGCCGACATTGCCTGACTTGGTAAGCGTGGCCACCGCTTCGGCGTTGAAATCGAAGCCCACGACCTGGTGCCCGCCCAGCCGCAGGCGCTCCGCCATATTGGCACCCATCTTGCCCAGGCCGATCAGTCCAAGTTGCATAGAACCTCCAGTGCTGCATTCGCTCAGGGGCTAGGGTCTGGTTTTCTTTTGCAGCCCTTGCGGCACGACTGAAGTCGTGTCCCGATACGAGGCGCGACAATTCGAATTTGTCTCCAAGCCGTGAAGTCGCGCGCCGAATCTTCGTGTTTCTTCGGCCGAATTTTTCCGCACACTCCAAAGTCGCGCACCGATACAAAGCCCGCCTGGCTTAGAGAACGCCCCAATTCACAAGATCGCGCCTCAGCGTCTCTTCCCCCACAAAAAGAATGGTCTTCATCCCCGCATTCGCGGCGCCGGCAACATTTTCCTGCCGATCGTCGATGAACAGAATGCGCTCCGGCGGCGCGCTCAGAATGTCGAGCGCCCGGCGGTAGATTGCCGGCTCCGGCTTGCGCAGGCCCACATAGCACGAACTCAGCGCCACCTTAAAGAACCGGCGCAGCCCGAATTCACCAAAGCGATAGTCGTTGGTCTCGCGCGCCTCGTTGTTCAGCGCGCCGAGCATACACGAGTTGGATGCCGCCAATTCCTCGAGGGTTCGCAATGCGCCACACGGCAGCGGCTTGGACTGGCTGAGCATGAAAGAAAAAAACTCGTCGCGGGAAAAGCTGCGCGGCTGATTGAAGACGGCGGCGTTCAGATAGGTTTCCGCCGAAATCTCGTCCCGCTCCCAGGCTTCAAAAACTTCAAGGTGCCTGGCTTCGAAGGCGTCGTCCAGATGAAATCGCTCCGCGGCCGCCGCGCGTTCGCGATGGTCCCAACCGTTGGTCAGCAGAACGCCGCCTACGTCGAACAGGATCACGTCGAAGGGAAACATCGGCGCCTCTTTATCCGCGCAATGAGCGCTCCGTGGTTGCGTTCATCAACCCCGGACGGACCGCCGGCACGCGCTTCCAGAACTACATCGGAGATGATTTGCGTTTCGTTTTGATGAATGCGCCGCCGGGTGTTGGTCGGGAGCGCCGATTTCAAACCGCGTGGCTATGCTGGATTTGCCGAACCGTCTCCGCACTGGTATTTGGCCTCAATGGCCAGCACCTTTTTGAATCGCCGCGCAAACCGCTCTTCGTTGGCGATGAACTTTGCCCCGATAAAAGCATCCACCACCTCATACGCCAGCGCCGGGCCGATGATGCGCGCGCCGAGCACGATCACGTTCATATCGTCGTGCTCCACGCCCTGGTGGGCCGAGTAGGTGTCGTGGCACATTCCGGCGCGAATTCCCGGAATCTTGTTGGCCGCCACGCACACGCCTACGCCCGACCCGCAGATGAGGATGCCGCGCCTGGCCACGCTGTTGCGAATGGCGTCACCCACTTTTTCGGCAAAGTCGGGGTAGTCGTCGGGCAGGTCTCCGGTGTAGGCGCCCAGATCGACAAGTTCATGGCCGGCCTTGGCGAGGTAGGCGCGCACCTCTTCCTTGAGTGGAAACCCGGCGTGATCGGCGCTGATGACGAGCTTCATGGCGACTCCTCCGGAGCCAGGGACTAGGGACTAAGGGACTAGGGACTAAGGGACTAGGGACTAAGGGACTAAGGGACTAGGGACTAAGGGACTAGGGACTAAGGGAATAGGGACCTGGAAGAGACCCCCTTGTTGAAGTTTGTGGATTCCCACCCTTGCGACAAAAAGAAGTCGTGCCCAGAGGGCGCCCAGATGGAGCACGGCGCATTTTTTTGGAACCAACTGTCCCTACGTCCCTTAGTTCCTCCGTCCCTGCGTCCCTACGTCCCTTAGTCCCTTAGTCCCTACGTCCCTAGTCCCTTAGTCCCTGCGTCCCTAGTCCTTTAGTCCCTACGTCCCTTAGTCCCTGCGTCCCTAGTCCTTTAGTCCCTTCTTACTTCAATAGCGCTTTGGCCTTGGCGGCCACGTTCTCCGGGCTGAAGCCAAGTTCCTTGAGCGCAATGGACCCCGGTGCGGAAGCGCCGAAGCGGTCCAGCCCCACCACTCCGCCGTCCTGGCCTACATACTTCCACCATCCCAGCGTGGCTCCGGCTTCGACCGCCAATTTGGGCACGCCGGCCGGCAGCACGCTTGCCTTGTACGCTGCCGATTGCTCCTCGAAGATCTTCCAGCTGGGGAAACTGACCACGCGCGCGCGGATTCCTTGGCCGGCAAGCAGCTTGGCGGCTTCCACAACCGGCCACAGCTCGGAGCCGGTGCCCATGAGCACCACCTGCGGGTTGTCCACATCTTCAAGCACGTAGGCGCCCTTGCTCACGCCTGCATAGGCATCGTGCGCGGCCGGGTCGATGACCGGCAGGTCCTGGCGGCTGAGCGCCATGAAGCAGGGGGTCTTGCGCTCCAGAGCCAGCCGCCATGCGGCGGCGGTTTCATTGGCGTCGGCGGGGCGAAAGTCGGTAAGCCCGGGAACCGCGCGCAGCATGGTCAGGTGCTCGACGGGCTGATGCGTGGGACCATCTTCGCCCAGGCCGATGGAGTCGTGGGTGAAGATGAACAGGGAGTGAATCTTCATCAGCGCGGCCAGGCGGATGGCCGGCTTGCAGTAATCGGAGAAGCAGAAAAATGTCGATCCGAAGGGAATCAGGCCGCCGTGCGCGGCCATGCCGTTCACCGCGGCCAACATGCCGAACTCGCGCACGCCGAAGTACACGTTCCGGCCCGCCGGGTCCACATGGAAATTCGCGCCCGGCTTGAAGATGGTCTTGGTCGATGTGGTCAGATCGGCAGCGCCGCCAAACAACTCCGGCACGACTTCGGCGACGGCATTCATGACCGCGCCGCCCGCGTTGCGGGTGGCCACCGGCTTGCCTGCCGGAAAACCGGGAATCGTCTTTTCCCATCCATCTTTGAGCTTGCCCGCCTGGGTGCGCTCGAACTGCGCTGCGAGCTCCGGGAAGGCTGCCTTGTAACCGGCGAAGAGCTGGTTCCACTCGGATTCAAGGGCGATGCCGCGATTGACGGCCTGGCGCCAGTTGGCCAGCGCATCGTCAGGGAGATAAAAGCTCTGGTCCTCGGGAAATCCGAAGAATTTCTTGGTGGCCGCGGTATCGGCCGCGCCCATCGCCTCACCGTGCGCCTTGTTGGTGCCGGCGCGCGGGCTGCCGTAGCCGATGACGGTACGCACGGCGATGAACGACGGCTTGGCGGTCTCGGCTTTCGCCGCTTCGATGGCGGCTTCGATGGCGCCCAGGTCGTTGCCGTCTTCCACGATCTGCACGTGCCAGCGGTAGGCTTCGAAGCGCTCCAGGTAATTGTCGGAGTAGCTGAGCTCGGTGGGCCCATCGAGCGATACCAGGTTGTCGTCGTAAAGAAAAATCAGCTTGCCGAGGCCCAGCCGGCCGGCCAGCGCGGCGGCCTCGTGCGAGACGCCTTCCATCATGTCGCCGTCGCCGCACAGCGCGTAGGTGTAGTGGTTTACCACTTCGAAGCCGGGCTGGTTGTAGATCGCCCCCAGGTGCTTTTCCGCGGCGGCCATGCCGACGGCCATGGCGATGCCCTGGCCCAGCGGCCCGGTGGTCACTTCCACGCCGTCGGTCTCGCCCGACTCAGGATGGCCCGGCGTGATCGACCCCCATTGGCGGAAGCCTTTCAGATCGTCGAGCGTGAGCTTGTAGCCGGAGAGAAACAGCGTGGAATAGAGCAGCGCCGAGGCGTGACCGTTGGACAGCACGAAGCGATCGCGATCAGGCCACTTGGAATGCGCCGGGTTGTGCTTCATCAGCTTGTGGAACAGCAGATAAGCGATGGGAGAACATCCCAGCGGAGCACCGGGATGTCCGCTCTTGGCTTTTTCGACGGCGTCGACGGCGAGCAGCCGCAGCGTATCGATGGACAACTGGTCGAGAGAGAGAGAGGCGACGCTGGAAGTCATAATGGCTTGAAACTCGTCCTTTCAATTGAATTACGGATTGCACGCGATCAATGTGCCGGTCCGCCGACCTCGCGGTTGCGTGTGGCTTGATTGAGGCCTGTGTTATCCCCGTTCTCAAAATCGAGACCTGGGCCACCCGCCAGGGACCCGATGCACCTACTCCTGATAGAAAGATGAGCGGCCGGGGATTCAGGTGGCAGCTTCAATCTTAACTTTCACATTGTACCCAAGCCAGGCGTCCTGCTCAGTCCAGCGCAAAGTCCATTCGAGCTCGCTGCATCCGTCCGCGGGAACGATATCGGCGCAGAACCCCGCGCTGCCCAGCCCGCGGCTGATGCAGGTTTGCTTGGTCTGCCAGCCGTCCCCGGTCCACACCACGTCAAAATGCCGGTCGTCGAAAATGCGCAGCATGCGGCCCGCCTCCATTTTCTCAATAGGCCGGTGACGGCTGTAAATCTCGATGTCCCGGCCCGGCCGGCTGCCATTCGGCGTGCAATACCGCTGGTACACCGGTTCGATGCGGTCAAAGACTCTACCGTCGACGGCGGAGCGCAGTAGCTTGAGGTATTCGGCATGGGCCCACACCAGAGGCACTGCCGAGCCGGCCGGCTGCCCAAACCGCAACCGCCGTTCCGGCCGGTTGGCTTCGTCCCACACCTGCTCGGGCATCATCTGGCCGCAGGTGGCGAATTGCTCGTAGGTCCGGATCAAGGGCGAGATGTCTTTGCCGGCCGCCAGCTCGTAATGGGCGCGTTCGCCGGTCAGCAGCGGCCAAACCCGGCCCTGGCCCCAGCCCCTGTAAGGACCGCCGTCGGGGCGCTGGCCATAGCCGTCCCAGTTGTAGCGCAGCCAGCCCGGCCCCTGGGGCAGCTCGCGCTTGAGCACCGCGTCCACAACTTTCAGCGAGTCCTCGATGAGCGGATCGCCGGCCCGCCGCACGCCGTAGCGCACCAGCTCGAGGAACCCGGCGTCGATGATCTCCCGCGCCTCGAACTCATAAGGCGTGCCCGGCGGCCGGTTCGACAGCCGCACCTTCTCCTTCCCGCAGGCCTCGTGCGCATAGGCCGCGCCGCACTCCGGCGGGCGGATGCGCATGTAATGCCGCTTGACGTCAGGATGCAGCACGCCGTTGTTGGTCACCGTCCAATCTTCGAGATGGCCTTCGATCCAGTCGGCGAACTCTTCCAGGAACTGGCCCAGCTCGGCCGAGTCGTGGGCGCGCGCCATCTCCGCTGCGCATACCAGCCCGCCGACGACCGCAGCCAGCGTCGATGGCGAGTAGCCGGCATTCTCTTCCCAGCGTTCCTGGTGGGTGATGGGCGAATTCCGCACCAGGAAGCCGGCGGCGCGCTCCACGAAGGGAAAAATAGTGAGCTCGCCCAGCGCATCGGCTTTCCATAACCGCCACGCGAGGATGATGGGAAAGGCGACCTCATCGAGCTGCTGGCCGCCCCAGTAGGGGGTTCCGTCGATCCAGAAATTCTGCGCGAAGCCGCCGTCCTGCTGCTGGGTGCAGGCCAGATAAACCAACGCCCGCCGCGCCGTCTCGGCCCGGCCGCAGGCCAAAAGCGCCGTGGCCGTCTGCACCATGTCGCGGGTCCACACCAGGTGGTAGCCGCCCAGGTCGTCGTCGCCCTTCACCTGGCCCCAGGGGATGGAAGCCGAGGCTACAAAGGCTCCGGAATAGGTCTTGTCCTCGTGGGCCAGCAGCACGTTGTGGCTGGCCCGCATCAGCTTGCCGCCGTCCTGCGACTTTGCGGCGAGCCATTCCGGGTTTGCGGCGCGGCGCCACTGCGTGACGTAGCGGCTGAGCGACTCCGCAAATGGGTTGGCCAGCGCGGCCATGGTCTTTTGCGCCGCGGTGTGATGACCGCCGCCAATACCGATGGCGACCGTAAACTCGACCGCGCTTTCCGGCCCTTCCGTGTGAACGATGAGCCCCTTCAGGTCCAGCTCCCCCATCACCGCCACGTTGCCGTTGGTGGCCGAGCCGAACTCCCAATCCATCTTGAAGTCTTCCATCAGGTCGCGCCAACCGTCGCTCACGCCCACAAAGCCGCAGCTCATGCGCGAGAACCCGCAACTGGCAGTCATGACCAGCGACCACTTGTCCTTCCACGCCAGCAGCGCCCGGCGCCCGGCAATGTCCACCGCCCGCGCCGAATTCATGGCTCCGCCGCCGTCCAGATGCGGCGCTAGCAAAGCATAAACCTTGAGCCGCGGCAGCAGGTCCGGGTGTCCGGCGAGCCGCACCCGCTGCAGTACGACGGAGTGATGCGGATCGCAGATAATCTCCTTTGTGAGGCTGTAGCGTCCTTCCGGATCGCGGTTCACGTAGCGCACCCCCAGCGCTTCAGGATGGACGTATTCGAAAGTCGAGCTGAGATCGCGCTTTTCCTCGTGCGTAAAGGTCTCTCCGTCGGTGATCAGAAACTCCATGTCCCTGACCTGCGCGCGGTCGATGGTGGGGTGGTAGATCTCGTTGAGAATGCCGTGCGAGCAGGTAAACCAGATCCGGCTCGAGGCTGCGTACGCCGTACACACCGCATCTTTCACGCTCGAAGTCCAGCGCGGCTGCATGCCGGGACCGCCAAAGGCTTCTCCCTGCTGATCCAGCCATTTGTACAAGGGCTCGTTGCTCATGGTCGCGGGTCACTTTCCTGGAGGGCGTGTGAAAATGGGGATTCGTGGAAGACGGAAGATAAAGGTCAGCCAGATTCGCGTCTTTCCGTATTCTATGACGCTCCCACCCCGCAGGAGGTTCACTTTATCTCCGCCAATTTCAGTTCTGCCGCCAACTCCGCTGCCTGACGGAGAGAATGCCCGGATTTTGAGACCGGAGAGCGAATTCAGGCATCGAAGGAAGATGGCCGGCACAGCAGGCCGCTCATTTTTCGCATGGTCCGACCCCGTCACCGGGCTGGCCCCTCACATTACAATCGGAACGAAGGAGAATTCCCCTTATGGCATACGAATTGGCACCGCTTCCCTACGATTACTCCGCGCTCGAGCCATTCATCGACGCGGAAACGATGCACCTGCACCACGACAAGCACCACCAGGCGTACGTCAACAACGTGAACGCCGCGATCGCCAGCCATCCCGCTCTGGCGGCCAAATCCGTCGATGACCTGATCAGCGACCTGGCCGCGGTTCCCGAGGATATTCGCGCCACGGTGCGCAACAACGGCGGCGGGCACTCCAACCATACCGCTTTCTGGAAGCTGATGGGCCCGGCCAACTCGGCGGGCATCGGCGGGCATCCTTCCGGCGCCATCGCCAGCCAGATTTCGGCGGATTTCGGCGACTTCGACGCCTTCAAGAAGACCTTCAACGAGTCCACGGCCCAGCAATTCGGTTCGGGCTGGGGATGGCTGGTCTTCACCGGCGGCAAGCTGAAGGTGATAACCACCGCCAACCAGGATTCGCCGTTGTCGCAGGGGATCTATCCGATCCTGGGCAACGACGTGTGGGAGCACGCCTACTACCTGAAATACCAGAACCGGCGCCCCGACTACCTGGCCGCGTGGTGGAACGTGGTGAACTGGGAAGAGGTGAACCGGCGGTTCGCCGTCGCCAAGGGGTGAAGACAGGGATCAGGGATCAGGGATCGATTCGTTGGTCCCTGCCTTGCCTACAACCGATTGCGCGGTTTGGTGTCTAAGAAATCAGTGATGGCTCAGACACGCATGCGCTTTTCCGTTCTCTTTGCCCTGGCAGCCGGTATTCCCTTTTTTGCCGCGGTCCCATCCCAGGCCCAATCCGGCAGCTTTGAGATTGCACAGCGCGGCCATGCAGTGGGCACCGCTTCCTTCCGGTTCACAGCAACGCCACACGGCTACGATTCCACGTCGCTGGTGCGGGTGGCCATGCAGGGACTCGATTACGCGCTCTCGAAGACCGAACGGCTGTCTTCGGCGAACCGGCTCAAACATGTGCAGTTGAGCGCTACGGTGAACGGCGCGGCAGTGACCGTGGTGGCTGCGCCGGACAAGGCGCAGATCCTCATGAACATTTCGGCCAGCGGGAAGAGCTCGACCGCGCGCCTGGCGGCGCACCCGGGCGCGGTGTTCCTGCCGGACTTCGATCCGGGCGCGCTCGAAACTCTGCTGGCTCTTGCCGTCGTGCAGAACAACCGCGATCTGTGGGCCATTCTTCCCAAGAATCAAGGCTCGATTGAGGCCGTGCAACTGGCTACGTACGCCGACCAGCAGGGAACGCTCGACGGCAAACCGGTTGCCGTGCATCACCTGGTGGCGACCGTCGCGGGTGCGAACACCGACCTGTTCTCCGGGCCGGACAATCAGCTTTTGCAGGCCGAGCTGCCGCAGCAGGGGTTTGCGCTGGTGCGCAAGGGGTTCGTGCTGAAGCCGCCGGCGAAGCCGATTGCGCCGGCGGAGTAGGGCGTTTCGATTTCCGCCGGTGCCCCGTTTCCTGGTAGAGTTTCTTTATCTGTAGTCCTAAGTGCTATACTATCCAGGTGTCGGCAAGTCCTCCCAGCATGTTTCGGGTGTTTGCAACAAAGCCATTCATGCGTTTTGCCCGCCGTTTTGAAATCGGCGATGAAGAATTATGGGATACCGTGAACGGGGCTTTTGATGCGGATCTCGGAGGCGGAGTCTTCAAATACCGGCTGGCGCGAGGCGGAGAAGGTTCGAGCGGAGGCGCGAGAGCCTTGATTGCTCTGAAGGCCGGCCAACGTGCGGTGTTGATGTTCGGTTTCGAAAAGAAGGACTTGGCAAACATCAAGCCTGATGAACTGAAGGCATACCGGAAGGCGGCAAGAATCTACCTCAATTACACCGAAGAAGAGATTACGGCGATCGTGAAGGTGAAGGCTCTCTTTGAGATCGCTCCATCAAGGAAAGGAGTGGGACATGGCAAAGGCGTACAAGAGCGAAGCATTCGCAGCGCTGCACGAAAGCATGTCTGACCTGCATCGGGTCGGCGCTATTGACGGCAAAACCATGCGTGAATTCGATCGAGCATGTCTGACCCCGGTCATGCAACTGTCTCCGGCGGCGATCCGGCGTATCCGGGCAAGAGCGGCAGTGAGTCAAGCAGTCTTTGCGGCACATCTGAACGTGACCAAGGGGGTTGTGAGCAAATGGGAACGCGGCGAGAAGCAGCCGCGAGGACCAGCGGCTAAATTGCTTACCCTTGCTGCCAAACACGGCATTGCGGCTATCGCCTAACGCTCGACCGATCATTCCAATTGCCGTGATTGCGCAGCGGGGAGCTCTTTGGCCGTCTTCCTCTGGTTGCAGGTGAAGGGCGATCCGGAAGTTGTGCCGGCTTCTGCAAAGCCGATTGCGCCGGGGGAATAGGGACGGTTTGATTTCCGTGCTGGATGCTCATGGCGAATTCCGGACAGGTCATTGGCGCTGCCTAAGGGCCGCCTTCTTCAGTGTTGCCGAGTAGTTTCCGGATAGTCGGCGATACTCCCATGAGGCTCAATCGGTGATTCAGTGGGCAGAAAATGCCCTCATTGGAAAAAGGGTAGGAGTCCGGGCTTCACTAAGACCACTAAACGTAGTTCGGACGTGTTCGCTTTTGCTTCGATCTGCCGACATCCGGCGGCGGGGAAGTCGATCTCAGAAGGCTCGATCTGTCAGGAACCCGAAAGGTTGTAGACAACCGGAGGTGCATATCCATCTATTCTGCGCCCGGTGACGGTTAGCAAGGAGTGAGATGGTTTGTATCAAACTTCTTTATGGCCGGGTGCTTTGCCAGCTACGGGGTCTACTGGTTCGCCCAGTGCACTACGCAAACTACTTTGCCCCAAGAATGTGACCCAGATTGAGCGATCGGCATTCGCATACCAGTGGTTGTTGGAGGTAGTCGGAGTACCACCGGGATGGCCCGTTACAAGCGGAGTAACCGGACAATTATTCGCATCATCTGACGCCGCGAACAAATATTGTCCAGCGAAACCGCCGAATAGCGAGAGCAAACATGCGGCAGCAAGGTAACGACGACGCATAGGCCCCCCTGCGGAATTAGTCGAATCCATTTTTGATTGGACTACGGTTGGTTTGCCGCTAATCCGGACATGGCCCGACCCTGGCAATCTAAAAACGCACGCCTGACTCCCAAAGCACGGTGCTTGCGGCGAATCGCAGAGAGCCGGTTGCAATCGTCAAGAAGGTCCATCATTTCGCGAAGAACCTGCCGTGCCCGCCGTTGGCCCAAGGGTCGTATTGGCGGGCGAAGTTGGCGCGGCTTTGCGTGCTGGGGTGGTTGTAGAGCCAAAACTCGATGAACGGGCTTGGATTGGGATCGTCGAGCCAGGCTTTGCCGAGGTCGTTGAAGGCGGCGACGGCGGTTTTTTGCGGGTCGGCAACGATGCCGTGGATGGCTTCCTGGCCGTAGACATCGGCCTGGTGCTCGAAGTGGCGGCTGAAGGCGTTGGCGGCCGGCTCGAGCAGAAAGCCGGCAACGGAGATGGTGAATAGAAGCACAACGAAGCCGGTGCGGGAGGCGAGGTCGGGCGCGCGCCAGCGCGGGCCGAAGCGGCAAATCAGCCATTTGGCGAATCCGGCGCAGGCCCAGTAGACGAAGAAGAGCGCAAAGGCGTAGCCGGCGATGGCTTTCGGAATGTGGTGAAGCACATAATGACCGCTCTCGTGGCCGAAGATAAACAGCACTTCGTCGTCGGGGACGCGTCCGGCCGTGGTGTCCCACACCACAATGCGCTTGGTGGCGCCGATGCCGGAGACGTAGGCGTTCAGGCCGTTGGTCTTCAGGCTGGCCTTCATCAGGAACATGCGGTCGGGGGGGATATGGGTTCCGGTGCGGGCCACAACTTTCTCGAGCTGGGTCACGAGGGCGGGGTAGTTCGTTGAGAGCGGCTCGAACTTGTCGAACATGGGCGCGATGAGAGGAGCCACGAAGATGAACAAAACCAGGATGGGAAGCGTGACCAGCCAGATGCCGAACCAGTAGCGGCGCGGCCATTTGCGCACGATCCAGTTGAAGAGCAGAAGCACGAGAGTGCCGATAACCAGCGTGAGCCCGAGGGCCTTGGCCTGGTCGCCGAACCAACTGCCCCAGCCCTGCACGCTGATCTGATAGCTGCGCTCGGCGTGGTGGCCGTACATATCGAGGGGCAGGCCGGCCAGCTCGGTGACGATAAAGAAGGCGAAAAAGAAGAGCACGCCCTGGATCCAGCGGCGGCTTGCCGAGCGTTCGGCCCATGCTTCAAGGCCGGCCCAAACCCGCGTGGCCAGCAGCAGCCACAGGACAACGATGCCCCAAATGGAACCGACAATATCAAGGATGTTGCGGATGCGGGTGAGTGCGATGGCCTTGGCGAGCTTGTCCGGCGGCAGAGAGTAGGACTGGCTGGGATTGGCCGGCGCATTCGCGGTTGTTGAAGCGGCGGTGGAATTCGATGAAGCTGGAGCAGTCTGAGCGGCTGACGGCAGCGGCGCGAGAAGAGCGAGCAGCAACGAAAGGCTGAGCAGGAGCAGAGGGCGGCAGGCAAAAGTCATAAGCGGATCTCCCCAGGGGGGCGGACTCTGAGACAATCGAGCATACAGATGCTTTTACTCGATTTTTCCCGATTCAGGCCAGACAAATCTTTACGGGGCGCCGTGCGGCAGGGCGCTCAAATGCGGTTCCTGGCTATCGCGGCGGTTCTGCTTTCGCTCTTTCCGATTCCTTCGTTGGCCGAACCAAAACAGGCTGCGCCGCCGCTCTTAGATGCAATGACGGCCGAACTGCACCGGGCGTTCACGTCGCTGGGCAAACCTGCGGCGCCTGGGACCGAGAAGCAGGCCCCGCCCTACTTCCTGAGCTACTCAGTGAGCGATGCGAGCTTTGCGACCGTTCGCGCGCAATATGGAGCGCTGGTGGACAGCGAGGCCGGCCGGGTGCGGGTGGCCGATGTGCAGGTGCGTGTGGGCTCGCCCCAACTGGACAACACGCACGGCGACCATAGGGCCTCCGCGGTGAACAGCGTGCAATTGCCGCTGGGCGACGACCGGGAAGCGCTGGCGCGATCGCTGTGGTACGCGACCAACACCGGCTACGGCGCGGCGCTCGACAACTACTTGCGGGTGAAGACCGAGGCCGAGGTGCGCGCCAAGGAGGAAGACACATCACCGGACTTCAGCGAAGAGCCGCCGCAGACGCACATCGGCAACGCAGCTCCGCGGGTCGAGATCGATCGGGCGGCGTGGGAGCAGCGGATTCGCGCGCTTTCGAAAGTCTTCCGCGACTATCCTGACGTTTACCAGAACATGGTGATGCTCACGGTGCAGAACGAGACCGACTACTTTGCCTCGTCAGAAGGATCCCAGATCGTGGCGCCGCACACGCTGGCGCGCCTGGTGGTGGTCGCCGTGACGCGCGCCGACGACGGTATGGACCTGTTTCGCGAGCAGACCTTCGAGGCGGAAGCGGCGGATGGTTTGCCCAGGCAGACGCAGCTTGAAGCGGCCATCCGCGATCTGGCGGAAAGCCTGGAGGCTCTGCGCAAGGCTCCGGTGACCGAGCCGTTCGACGGTCCGGCGATCCTGTCGGGGCGCGCGGCCGCCGTGTTCTTCCACGAGGTGCTCGGCCACCGGCTGGAAGGCCAGCGCCAGCGCGGCGACGAGGAGGGCCAGACATTCACCAAGGACGTGGGCAAGGAAGTACTGCCCAGCTTTATTTCCGTGGCCGACGATCCCACGCAGACCAAGTTCGGCAACACGTGGCTGAGCGGCAGTTACGAGTACGACGACGAGGGGCAGAAGGCGCAGCGCGTGGACCTGATTGAGGACGGCGTGCTGAAGACGTTTCTCATGTCGCGCCTGCCGATTGCGAACTTCAGCGAGTCGAACGGCCACGGCCGCGCGGAGACCGGCCACGTGCCCACGGGACGCCAGGGCAACCTGATTGTGACCTCGACCAAAGCTGTGCCCGAGGCGGAGCTGCGCAAGGAGCTGATTGAGGAAGCGAAGACGCAGGGCAAGGCGTATGGGCTTTACTTCGAAGACATCTCTTCCGGGTTCGCGGTGACCACGCGCAACTCGCCGCAGGCGTTTCAGGTGATTCCGCTGGTGGTGTGGCGCGTATACGTGGACGGACGGCCCGACGAGCTGGTGCGCGGGGTGAGCATCGTGGGCACACCGCAGGCGGCGTTGAAGCGGATTGTGGCCACCGGCGACAAGAGCGAAGTGTTTAATGGAGAGTGCGGCGCGGAGTCGGGAACCATTCCGGTGAGCGCCGTGGCGCCGGCCATGCTGGTGAGAGAGATGGAAACGCAGCGCCAGCCGCAGGGAACGGCGCGGCCGCCGATACTACCGATTCCGACAGACCAACAGGGAATAGGGAATAGGGAACAGGGAACGGGAAAAGCCGCGGAGCAGCATGGAGGGGCGCTATGAGGGGGACTCGCGCAATTGTCGGGATGATTACGGCTGGATCGCTGTTCGCGATTTTGTGTGCGCCCCTCTGCGATGCGCAACCCACTCGCGTGGATGCGGAGAAGGACCCGGTGCTGAAAGCCATGCTCACTGAGCTCGACCGCAGTATGAGCCAGTTGCAGTTGAAGGGCTTCGCCAAGCCGTTTTTCATCCAGTACCGCATTGAAGAGGTGGACGACTTCGAGACCAAGGCCGAGTACGGCGCCAGCGAAGGCGCAACGCGCAGTCATCAGCGCGTGGCGCGGGTGACGGTGCGGGTGGGCGACTACAAGACCGACAGCTCGGGCGGGCGCGGGGATGGGTCGCTGGAACTGGCCGGCCTGGACGACGATCCCATTGCGCTGAGGTCGGCGCTATGGACGGCGACCGACCAGGCGTACAAGAGCGCGCTGGCCGCCTACGCGCAGAAGCAGGCGGAATTGAAGCAAGTGGAGACGCCGCCGCAGGCCGACGACTTCAGCCACGAGAAGCCGCTCGTCTCACTCGCCGAGCCGGCGCGTCTGATTGTGGACGAGGAGGCTTGGGCGGAGCGCGTGGCGCGCGCCAGCGGCCTTTACCGGACCGACGCGAGCGTGAATGCAGAGCAATCGCAAGTGCAGTACGCGACCGCGAGCTTTCACGCCCGCGCCACCACCACCTGGCTGGTGAACAGCGAGGGAACCATTGTGCGCAAGGCCGCCACGGAATATCAGCAGGCCTTCGGAGCGGGAACGCAGGCGGACGACGGGATGCGCCTGGACCGCTCCTATGCATCGGCGGGCACCGCACCCGGCGATCTCGATTCCGAGGAGGCTTTCAACCGGCACGCGGTGGAGGAGATCGCCTCGCTGAGCGATCTGCGCAAGGCGCCGCTGGTCGACGAGGAGTATCACGGGCCATTGCTCTTGAGCGCGGACGCGGGCGCCGACACGATGCGGTCGCTGCTGGCCGGCGCGGTGACCGCGACCCGGCCCAAGCTGGGAACCGAGGCGCGCACCAATGGGCCCTTCGCGTCCAGCTATCAGGCGCGCGTGCTGCCGGAGTTTATGGATGTGGTGGATGATCCGGGAATGAAGAGCTACCAGGGCAAGGGCCTGCTGGGCGCCTACGATGTGGACGATGAGGGCGTTCCGGCTGAGGCTGTGAAGCTGGTGGAGAACGGAAAGCTCGAAAATTATCTCCTCGGCCGCGAGCCGGTGAAGGATTTTGCGCAATCGAACGGGCACGGCCGCGCCGGCATCACGGGTGCGCCCAGGCCGGCGATCGGCGTGCTCAAAGTGACAGCGCAAAGCGGTCTGACGGACGAGGAGCTAAACCGCAAGCTGCTCGACATGGCCAAGGAGCGCGGCCTGAAGAGCGTTTATTTTGTGCAAACGCTGGGCGGCGAGATGACGCCGCGGCTGCTCTATCGCGTAAGCCCAGACGGTGAGCGCGAGCTGGTGCGCGGCGCGGTTCTCGACGATGTAGATGAGCGGGCGCTGCGCTCGAGCGTGGAGGCGGCGGGGAAAAACCTGCGGGTGGCCAACTACTATGGCGACGTGCCGCAGACGGTGCTGGCCCCGGCGCTGCTGCTGGACGACGCAACGGTGAAGCGGGCCAACGAGAAGAATGAGAAGCTGCCGTTTTATCCGCCGCCGGAATGAGAAGAGCAGGGAACAGTGAACAGGGAACAGGAAGGCCCTGTCTTGCTGGGGGCGGCTATTTTTTCTTCCAGGCTCCGACGATGGCGCCCATCGCCACCATGCCGATCAGCCAGAAGCCGGTGTTGATGGCGAACAGCGCGTAGGAGCGGATTTCGAATACGTATTCGGTGGCCCAGGTAGTGAGGACGAAGCCCAGCCACAGGAACGCCGCAACCTTGATGCCGCGGAAAGCCGTCTGCGCGCCGGTGAGCTGGGTGGCCGCGGAGATGGCGGCGGCGATGACCGCGGCAGAGACGAGGGCCGTGGCATATTGCAGGATGGGATTCACGCCCTGGTTCATCAGCCATTCGCGGGAGCGGCCGACGCCTTGAATCCACGCATCGAGGAAAAGCGTGTACCAGCTTGCCTCGAAAAGGAAGCAGGCGATAGCGGCCACGAGAATGGCCAGGTAGTTCTGCCGCACGCGCGATTGTTCGATCGGCATTTCTTCCTCCATCGATAGCTGTGGCTCGCGAATCGGGTTGCAGGAAATTCTACGGCATTTTTGAGCAGTTGTTCGGCGGCAGAGACGGAAGGCAGTTTTCGCTCGATTTTTTGAGGCTGGCGAGGATCATTCCGGCCGCGGTTGCCCGGCTCCGCGCGTGCGGGAGTATTCTTCCTTTTCGGGCCGGGATCGATGGAACATCGATGGAACAGGGATGGGAAATGAATAAGGCAGCGACGGTTGTTTGTCTGGGACTTTTGCTTGGCGCTCCGCTGGCGTACGCGGCGGGAGCGCCGATGCAGGTAGCGATCCGGGTGGCGATCCTGGACGGCGCAAGCGGCGGCGCGTATCACGACTGGAAGCTGACGACGCCGGTTCTCAAAAAAGAGCTCGAAGAGACCGGACTGTTCGAAGTGACGGTAATTACGGCGCCCGCCGCGGATGGGGACTTCAGCAATTTCAAGCCGGAGTTCGGGCGCTACCAGGCCATTGTGATGAACTACGACGCGCCCAGTTGGCCTAAAGAGTTGCGCGCGCAATTTGAGAAGTATGTGAGCGACGGCGGAGGGCTGGTGATTGTGCACGCGGCGGACAATGCCTTTCCGGATTGGCCCGCCTACAACCGGATGATCGGAATCGGCGGATGGCGCAAGCGCAACGAGCAGGCCGGGCCTTATTGGTATTGGAAGGACGGCAAAGTTGTTGCGGACACGGCGCCGGGAGCGGCGGGCCAGCACGGGGAGCGGCTTCCATTTCAGGTTACGGCGCGGGACCCCGATCACCCAATCCTGAAGGGATTGCCGGCGGTGTGGATGCACGCGCCGGATGAGCTTTATGGCGCGCTGCGTGGGCCGGGTAAGAATATGACGGTGCTGGCAACGGCGCACTCCGACCCGAAGAACCATGGCACGGACCACGACGAGCCGATGCTGATGGTGCTGCGTTACGGCAAGGGACGCATCTTTCACACTACGCTGGGTCACGACGTGTTTGCGCTGAGCTGCGTGGGATTCATGACGACGTTTCAGCGCGGGACGGAGTGGGCGGCCACCGGGACGGTGACGCAGAAGGCGCCGGCTGATTTTCCGACGGCGCGGACGGTGAGTTATCGAGTCGATATCGCGGAGATGGATCCGGGGTTTTTGAACGGGGCTTCGAAGATTGTGAAGTGAGGGTTCGTGCTTTCCCACCCTGTCGACAGAAAAAAGTCGACAGGAGGGGGCACGGTGAGTTGTGAAGGGTTGGAGGCGGATTGCTTCCGGGTTGAAGGTAATGCTATCCCAGGTCCCAGAATCGGGACCTGGGGCACCCAGGATTTGTGGTGGGTTTAGAGCGAACTCGTGCTACTTCGCGGTGCGGTAGATTTCGGAGCCGGCTAAGAGGTAGGCGCCTACGCCGTAGACATAGCTGGTGGTCTCAGTGAATGCGCCGGGGGCGGCGCCTACAGGCTGAATGGAGCCGAGACGGCCGTCGGCGTAGACGTGGGCGAGCATGCCGGCCCAGGCTTTCTCGACGGCCGGCCAGTAGGTGGCCTTGTCGAGAATTCCTTCATTCACTCCGTAGGCCAGCGCGTAGGTGATGAAGGCGCTGCCCGAGATTTCGGGCAGCGGGTAAGAATCGGCGTCGAGCAGACCGGGACGCCAGAGGCCGTCTTTGCCCTGAATGGAGAGCATCCCGGCGGCCATCTCTTTGAGCAGCGCAATGTATTTGGGCCGCAGCGGAGAATCGGGGGGCAGTTCCCTGAGCACGCGCACCGTTCCGCCCATCACCCAGCCGTTGCCGCGCGACCAAAAGAGCGGCTCGCCGTTTTTCTCCTTCTTATCGAGATAGGACGCATCGCGGAAGTAGAGATGCTTGTCGCGGTCGTAGAGCAGACGGGTGGTGATATCCCACTCGCGGTCCATGAAGGCGAGATATTTGGGATCGCCGGTGATGGCCGACATGTCGGCGTAGACGGGCGGGGCCATGAAGAGGGCGTCGCACCACCACCACAGCGGCCGCTTGGGATCGGTGGGGTCGGGCGTAGCCATCTCTTCATCGAGACGGGCCTTGATGGGATTGATCATCCTGGGATCTTTGTGGATCAGGTAGAGCTGGAGGTAGGTCTGGCCGATGGCCTGATCGTCGGCCACCATCACGCGCGGCCCCGGCTGCCAGTTCAGCTCCTCGCTTACCTTCATCATGGCCTGCCGGTACTTGCCGCCGGAGACCTTCGGCGGCACGGCCATGAAGCCGGTATAGAGCGCGGCCCAGGTCCAGTCAACTTGCGCCTGCTCGGGCAGGCGGTTCAGTTGCCAGTCGGCCACCAGCTTCATGGCCTTGGCGAGATCGCGGCGCGAGAGTTTGGGCGAGAGATTGGCGAGCGGACCGGCAATGGACGGGGTATCGCCGGGAGAAGCGACATGGGCCCGCTGCGCCTGAGCCCACTGGCCAGCGAAGGGCGAAAGCCAGATGCAGAACACGGAGATGGCGACTGCAGAGAGATGCGGAAGGCCCTCCGGGCGCGACGAGAGATGGCTGAATTGCATGAAAATCTCCAAAGGTGTTGAGGGCCTGTTGCGGCAATCGCCGCGGAAAAACCAACGAAATCCGGTGGAGGCGGAGGCGATTTTGTACGAAGAAAAAACTATGCCCGCCGCGCACGTCTGTCAAGGCTGCGCCGGCGTTGAGGGACGATTGCCGGCGGAGGGAATTAAAACCTGAAGCGCAGGCCGAATTCAATCTGGCGCTCACGATAGAAATCGGAGGCGTTGATGCTGAGCGGCTGGCCGAAGGCGGTGGTGTTGGGCTTGAGGCCGGTGAGGAAATTGAGCGTGGGGAACGAGGTCAGGCTGCCGGGCTCAAGATAATATCCGGTGGTTTCGAGCTCGGTGACGTTCTGGTGGTTGAAGAGATTGAAGCTCTCGGCCAGCAATTCCAGTTCGCGCATGTGGCCCAGGTCGAAGCGCCTGGCGAAGCGCAGGTCGGCTTTCCAGGCGCGCGGATAGCGGAAGGTGTTTCGTCCAATGTTGTAGGAGCGGCCGTCGCCGCCGAGGCCATAGACGCGGTTATCGCCGCCCGAGCCGTTCATGCCCGGACCCAGGCCGGCGATGGCTGCTCCGGTGGTCTGGTCGAACTCCTCGGCCAGCGAGCCGGAAGTGCGCATGGTGAAGGGCAGCCCGCTGCGAAACTGGCCGATCCCCGAGAGCATCCAGCCATTGGCAATGTGGCCGACGAAGTTGTGCAGCTTCCACGGCGCCTCGTAAATGACCATGGCCGCCGCGGAGTGGCGCACATCGAGATTGCTGGTTCCGTATTCCCGGCTGAAATCACCAGGGTCGAGCACGTCGCTGCCGGCCACGAGCGTGGTCTCGTTGGGATTCCAGTCCATGGCATGCGCATAGGTGTAATGGGCGTGCAGGCTCAAGCCGCGGCGGCCGTAGCGGTCGATCTTGACCATGGCCGCCTCATAGGTGGAGTTGGCCCGGCTCACGATCTCGGAGATTTGCTGGTAGTCGGGATTGAGGCGGCCCTCGATCCCGGTTGGCGTGGGCCATGACGCGTAGAAGGGAACCGTGATCTGCGAGGATTTGATGGGACCCAGGCCGGTTCCGTCCACCACGCCGTAGGTTATGGTTCCCGGATTCACCGCCGGGTTGAAATTCGTATCGATGGAGACGGGCAGCCGCCGGCCCAGGCTCAAAAGCGCGGCAGCCGTAACCAGAGCGTGACCGGGCAGAGCTTCTTCAAGGGAGGCCACGGCCTGGTGAACCTCGGGATTGCGGAAGCTGGGCGCAAACTCGACTGCGCCCGGCTTGACCACATTGGCTGGTTCGCCGGCAAAGACGTAGGGAAACGGCGGAGAGCCCCCGGCGCAATATTGGCAGTCGTCGCTGGGGCGCATGAAGAAGCTCAGATCGCCCTTGGAGGAGCCGGTCTGGGTGAGCGCGGTCTCGAGCGTTGCGTTTTCAGTGCGGCCGTAGTACAGGCCGTAGCCGAGCCGCAGCACCGGCCAGCGGCTTTCGGCGTTTCCGATGGCCAAGCTCGCGCGCGGACCCCAGTTGTTGCCCAGGCTGGGCAGTCTCTCCGCCAGCGGCAGCTCGGGATTGGCGAGCGCTGCGAGCGGCGGCGGCAACTGCTCGCGCTCCCAGCGCAGGCCTGCGGAGAAGACGGCCAGCTTGCCCGTCTGCCACTGCGCGGTGGCGTAGCCGGCCCAGTCGCTGGTGCTCAACTGCCAGTTGGTAGGTCCCATGGTTTGCGAATAATACGAGTAGCAGGGCATGGAGCCGAAGGTGGAGCCGGTGGGGCCGCAGTTGTGCGGGTTGGAGAAGTCGAGCGCGTTGGAGAGGCCGAATTTTTCATAGGCCAGCGCGTCGGAGATGAAGTTCTGCACCTTGGAGTAGTAGTAAGTGCCGGTCTGGTTGCGCAGCAGGCTGGTCGCGTCGTTGTTGTGGTCGACTTCGAAGCCGGCCTTCACCAGCAATCGGTTTCGCACCCAATCGACCATTTCCTGCGCGTGGTAGAGGCGCTCGTCAGGATAGCTCCCCTGGCCGAAGCGCGACGGATTGCCGATGGTGAAGCCGTAGCGCGAGTCGACGACGATCTGCGGCAACTGGCCCCAGACGTTGCCGGTCAGCAGCCCCTGTTCGAGGCCGGAGGGTGCGTCAGGCCGCGCGGTGAGGATGTCGCGACCCGCCGAAACCTGAGTGGTGGCTAGCAGGTTCGC
Source organism: uncultured Acidobacteriaceae bacterium (assembly GCA_963770555.1). Classification (GTDB taxonomy): domain Bacteria; phylum Acidobacteriota; class Terriglobia; order Terriglobales; family Acidobacteriaceae; genus Telmatobacter. The sequence goes on along the minus strand of CAVYQC010000003.1, from coordinate 51,846 downwards.
GGTCAGGAACGCTTCCCAGCGTGCCAGCAGCCACTGCTGGCTTGCCTGGCTCGCGCCGAAGCTATGGTTTCCGTAGGACTCCGAAAGGCGGGTGAGGCCGCCGCCGGGCGCATTCCAGCTTGCGCCGATCCCTTCGAGAGTAAAGCGGTGGCGCTCGGCCGCCTTCCAATCGATGCGGGCAAAGCCGGTCCATTGCGCGGCAGTGCGCGGCGCCGGTCCCAACAGGTTCGCCAATTGCTCGAGGCCGGCCGGCGCGTATCCGGCGGTTGGAACTCCCAGGTAATCGTTGTAGGCCTGGTTCTCGCTTTCGCCGAGTTGCGCGCTCAAGAGCTGGATTTGCGCATCGTTCGGTGTGGGCACGAAGAAGAACTCATCGGGATATTTGACCGTGGCCAGGCCGGGATCGTTGCGTCGGTAGCTGTCAAGAGCGGCAAACCAGAAGAGCCGATCGCGGCGCAGAGGACTGCCCAGTCCGAAGCCCCACACCGTTTCGTGATCCGGAGGGGTATAGGGCTCCGGCGTGAACACCGGCGCGGCCCCCGATCCGGTGTTTTCGACCCATTGCGTGTAGGGGTTCCGCGCGCCCCAGTTGTTCTGGCGATCGAAGAGAAAGCCCTGCCCGTGGAGTTGGTTCTCACCCCGCGCGGTCTCGAGGTTCACGCGCCCTCCGGCGGCGCGCGCACCTTCCGCCTGCACATTGCCGGCCACGGCCTGCACTGCGCGGATGCCGGCCTCGCTCACCGAGAATCCGCGCGCGCCGGCCCCAGTCCCACCGTTCCAGGACTCGCCCATTCCGTTCGGCGCGCCGCCTGCCGCGGACGAGCCGGAATCCTCTGTACGCGGCTCTGCAATCGCACCCGCGCCAAAGGCCAGTCGCGTACTCGATCCATCGATGGTGATATCGGTGGACTGCGGGCTGGCGCCGCGCAGCGAAGCCCCCGATGCGCCGGCTGCGGCGGACGCAGGCGTGTCCAGCAGGAAATCCTGCCAGCGCCGCCCGCTTGCAGGCAGCGCCTGAACCACTGTCGCAGTCATGGTGGAATCGACCGCCGGCGCGACCGGATCGGCTCTCTCCGCGGCGGCCAGGATGGGACGAATGAAAGGCGGGTGGAGACGCAGAACGGCCTGCACGCCTTGTGCTGCGGCCAGGCTCGCGGCGAAAGTTGGCGCTACCACGGCGCCGGCGCCGGCTATGCGCCGCAGTGAGCTTGCGGCTGCCGCCCGGACCGGGCCAGGCTCGGGCTTAAGAGCGGCCAGTTGCCGCGCAGCCGGTGGAGACAGCAGCGAAGGCAGGGTTACAGCTTCAGTCTGCGCGGGCAGATTCGGGGCGATGGGAGCAGGCGCTTCCGTGGGCGCCGTCTCCGTTGCCGGTTCCGGTATGGTTTCAATCTCCCGAGCCTCAAATTCCGGCGGGGTCCTGATGAAGATTTGGCGCGCTTCCTTTTTGGCCGGAATCTTGGCCGGAATCGCAGCGACAAGCGACGCCGCGGCGCCGGGCCCAAATTCGATTGCGGCCTGCGTGCGCGCTTCGTGGCCAGGGGAAACGACGATGCCCTCCAGCCGGCCGCGGCCCAGTTGCGGGCTATCGGCCTCCATTGTGTACTGGCCGGCATCGAGCGCAGCAAACCGGTAAACGCCGTTCCTGGAGGTGGTGGTTCGGGCTTCGGCACCGGTGGCTACATTGCGCAGCACTACGGTGACGCCGGAGAGCGGCGCCGAACGCAGATCGGTGAGTTTGCCGGAGATTGAGCCGGGCTGGGCAGGGACGGATTGGGCAAAAAACAGCCTACCCGCGCCGAACCACAGCGCGGCAAGCAAAAGCGGTCTTATCCCCTGCCGCTTCAATCGGGCCATTCCAATCCCTGTTTCCGGGGGACACTTTCGAAATGAGACAAAACGCAATTCCGGTGTGCAGGCGCGACACACCGGAGCAGCGCAAAAGGCGGCAGAGTACTGAATCTGGCCGTCCTCAAATCAATTCGGGGGAAATTGCACACCATCTTATGCCGCAATGGCGCGCGTGAAAAGGCATTTGCGTAAGAATTTTTTCATCCCAGGACAAAGGGCCAACGGATAGGACCGGCTGTGAAGGGCGGCGCGGTTCGCTAAACTGAAGAGACGGCGCTCGGTACTTGCACTCGCCTGTGCGGTAAAGCGCAGATCGGGGCACGGAATCCCCGATCCGCCGGACCCGCATGCCGGACACGTTTGCCGGTCACGTTTACTGGGCGATTCAACCATCCATGTTCATTGACGAAGTAAAAATCCGGGTAAAGGCCGGCGACGGCGGCAACGGCTGCATGGCCTTCCGGCGGGAGAAGTTTGTGCCGCGCGGGGGACCCTCAGGCGGCGACGGCGGGCGCGGCGGCGACGTGATCATGGAGTCGAGCCAGCGGCATAACACGCTGATTCATTTCCGCTATAACCCCGAACACAAGGCGCAGCGCGGCGAGCACGGGATGGGCTCGAACTGCACCGGCCTGGATGGCCGCTCGATTACTCTGCAGGTGCCGGTGGGCACGGCGCTCTACGACCAGGAGACGGGCGAGCTGGTGCACGACTTTCAGCAGCCGGACGAACGGCTGGTGATTGCCAAAGGCGGACGCGGCGGGCGCGGGAACCAACACTTTGCCACCAGCACCCACCAGGCCCCGCGCGAGCACGAGCTGGGCCGGGCCGGCGAGGAGCGCAGCTTCCGTCTGGAGCTGAAGCTGCTGGCCGACGTGGGGCTGGTCGGCTATCCGAATGCCGGCAAATCCACGCTGATTGCGCGCATCTCCGCCGCGCGGCCCAAGATCGCCGATTACCCGTTCACCACCCTCGAGCCGAACCTGGGCGTGGTGACGGTGGGCGAAGAGCCGGACCTCGAATCGTATGTGGTTGCCGATATGCCAGGCCTGATCGAGGGCGCCCACCTGGGTCAGGGATTGGGCATGCAGTTTCTGCGCCACATCGAGCGCACGCGGCTGCTGGTTCACCTGGTGGACGTTTCGGACGCATCCGGCCGGCCGGATCCGGTGGAGGATTTCAAGATCATCAACAAGGAGCTGGCCAGTTTCGGCGATGGGGCCGGCGAGCACCCGCTCGCCGGGAAGCCCATGATCGTGGCGGCGACCAAGATCGACGCGGCAAACCCCGGGAAGCTCAAGAAGCTCGCCGCGTACATCAAGCGTAAGAGACTCGAATTTCACGCCATTTCCGCGGTTACCGGCGAAGGAATCGAAGAGCTGAAGTGGGCGCTGGCGGCGCGTCTTCGCGTTGCAGAAAAGAAATGAGAGCCACCGCCGCCTTGGTCGCCGGAATGCACACTGAGTTCAGGTCCGCTCCCCGGCGCCTGCTTGCGAGCGTGACTGTTATGCGCCGTTAACGCATATTTCGCTCGATCTTTGCTCCACTTTGAGTTCATCAAATTTCAATTACGGCGGCTGGCAACCCCGAACGCGCCACAGACCATCCGAGCAAGTACGTCGAGGAACACGCGTATGCATTCCCTCCCCTCCTTCAAGCGTGATCTGGTGTTGGCCATCTCCCTGAGCGCGTTGGTGTTTCTTTGCGCGCTGGCCTGGGGCAAACCATTCATCTCGAGCGGCTCCGGCGCGACGCCCGCTCAGGCGCAACAGAGCCAGGCGCAAACCGCAACCTTTTCGGGAACCGTTGAGCGCGATGGCGAGCAGTTCGTTCTTCGCGACTCTTCCGGAAAGATTTACCGGCTCGACGACCCGCAACGCGCACAGCCGTTTGAGGGTAAAGCCGTGAAGGTGACGGGAAGACTCGATACCGAGGCGGCGACGATCCACGTGGAGCGGATCGAGGCGGCGTAGCGCCGGATTTCACCAGGAAATTGCACGGGTGCGGCAATTTCAATTGCCATCGCCGGGGACTGTCGGTGAGACTGGGCACAGACTCAGCTATCTCATCGATTGAGCTTCGAGTCCCTGCTTATGACAGAGATTGCCCCGCATCGGAGACCGCATCTTCTTTCCCTCGGCGCTGGCGCCGGGGCGCGCCCGGCGCTTGCCGGGCTGCTGCTTGCCGGGTTTCTCAGCCTGGCACTGGCCCGCCCGTTGATTGCGCAAGCACAGGGGCAGGCTTCGGGGCAGATTCACGGCTTGTGGGTGTGGAAGGGTGCGGAGGTTGCACAGGACGCGCGCGGCGCCCAGATGCTGCGGGATTTTTGCGGGTCGCAGGACGTGAATGAGGTTTATCTCTCGGTGTCGTCACATGGCGCGATGATGCCGGCCGATTCGCTTTCGCGCCTGATTCGTCTCCTGCATCAATCGCATGTGCGCGTGGAAGCCCTGCTATCGAGCACGGATGCCGACGAGGCGGGCCCGCACCGGGAAAAGCTCCTCGATCATGTGCGGGAGGTTGTGCAGTTCGATCAGAGTCATCCGACGGACGCGTTCGACGGGATTCATCTGGACATCGAGCCGCAGCAGCGGCCGGAGAACAAGGGCGCGGGCAATCTGCGCTTCCTGCCCGGGCTTGTGGATGCGTACAGCGCAGTGCTGGCGTTGGCGCGGCCGGCTCATCTGACGGTGAACGGCGACATCCAGAACAAACTGCTCAAGGGAAGCGTGGACGAGCGCAGGAGCCTGCTCGCGTCGCTGCCGCGGCTCACGCTGATGCTCTACGAAGTGAGCAGTCCGGGCGACGGCGATTCGGCGGAGCAGCAGATGGAGAAGCTGCGCACGGAGAGCCGGCGGTATCTGGCGATGGCGTATGACGGGGTCGGCAATGCAGGACTGGCGAGGATGGTGATCGGGCTGAGAACGCCGGACTACGGCGATCGGCTGCCGGCGATGCTCAAGGCGCTGGACGAGACCAATGGCGGCGATCCGCATTATCTGGGGTGGGCGCGGCATTCGTATAACGATGTACTTGAGGCGCATTGAGACTTTGGCGCGGCCCGAGGCATTCGTCTTGAGATCGACAAGGCCCGTTGCGCGAGGATAAGATAAATCGATTCATTCGTGCATCCGAGGGCTGTAACGGCTCGCAGTCACCTTTACCTGCTGGAAGGAATTCGACAACATGAAGCGATTCAGTGCTGCGTTTGCAGCGATCGCAATCGTATGGGTTTTGCGCGCTCCGGCGCAGACGCCGAACCCGGCGCAATCGGCGAGCCCGGCAGGAACGGCGATGCCCACAACGCCCGGTCCCGCGGACGGGCAATTGCACGATTGGTGGCGCGGAATGTATCTTACCCGGCCGCTCAACAGCCCGGACGCGGAGAAGCTTCCTCTCATCTCCGTGAAGGGCAACCGGTTTGTCGATCCCGCGGGCAAGCCGATGTTGTTTCGCGGCGTCAACATCGCCGATCCCGACAAGATTGAGAGCCAGGGCCACTGGAACCGAGAGCTCTTTGTCAAGGTGAAAGAGACCGGGGCCAACGTGGTGCGCATTCCCGTTCACCCGGTGGCTTGGCGGGGACGGGGAGCCAAAGATTATCTGGTTCTGCTCGATCAGGCGGTGGAGTGGTCGACCGATCTCGGCCTGTATGTGGACATCGACTGGCACTCGATCGGCAATCTCAAAGAAGGCCTTTTTCAGGACCCGATGTACGAGACCAGCCTGCCCGAGACATTGAACTTCTGGCGCACGATGGCCGCGCACTTCAATGGCAACCACACCGTTGCCTTCTTCGAGCTGTTCAACGAGCCGACCCTGTTTCGCGGCAAGCTGGGAACCATGACCTGGGAGGAGTGGCGCGACCTGAACGAGGAGATGATCGCGCTGATCCGCGCCTATGACAAGGAGACCATTCCGCTGGTGGCCGGGCTCGATTGGGCTTACGATCTCACGCCGCTGCGCATCAGTCCCATCCGCGCGGAGAACATTGGCTACGTCACCCATCCCTACCCCAACAAAAGGCCGCAGCCGTGGCCGTCCAAGTGGGAAGAGGATTTCGGCTTTGCCGCCGCGACCTACCCGATGATTGCCACCGAGATCGGATTCAGCACCCGTTACGGCCCCAAGGGGGAGGGTCTTGAATACGGGAACGAGATTACGAGTTACCTGGAATCGAAGGGCATCGGATGGATTGTGTGGTGCTTCGACCCGCAATGGGGACCGACGATGATTTCGTCCTGGGACTTTGACCTGACCGACGAGGGCAGGTTTTTCACGGATGCGATGCACAGAGAGCCGGGGCCGTTGGCTTCCACGCCGGAGAAGTGACCTGAGGAACTTTAACCGCCTTTGTTGCGAAGGATTGTTCTGCATACAATGATCTCAATTGGCCAGAGGCACATGGCTGGCTTGCGTGGAAGGTAGGATTGTCGATGATCCTGAGGGCGGAGGCATTGTCGCCGGAGCAAAAATCGTTGATCGAAGAAATCCTGGGACGGCAGATACTGGAAGCCGAAGCGATCAGTCTGCGGGCGTTTGAGCCGCCGCTGGTCAATACGCCAAGGCGGCAGGCTGCGGCAGAGAAGCTGCGGAGATTTATGGAAGAGGCTGATCGTCCGCGGAGCGGCGATTCCGATGAAGAGTCCGAAGCCGCACTCGTCGAAGCCTTTCGCAGCGAGCGCCCGCATTACGCCCCGGTGCCGTGAGGATCGTTCTAAGGACGTTGGGGTTCGTTGCTTTCCCACCCTTCCGCGATGAGGCTGCGGAAGGGTGGAGCACCCGGCTGTGCACGAGGCCAAAGGCGGCGATGCGCATTACCTGGGATGGGCGCGGCACTCGTATGACGATGGGGCTGGGGCGCGGTGAGGGATGATGTTGGCTTAAGAAGCGAAGCTCCCAGGTCTCAGAGGCGAGACCCGGGGCACACGGCGTCTTGGATCGCCGTGAAGAGAGTTCTTATCCGATGATGTCTTCTGGACGAGGGGGTTCGCCGCCTTTGCGGTTCAGGATTCGCAGGAAGGCTTTGCGGTCCGCGCGGTTGCGGCGGTTGAGGAAAAACTCCTCGGTCTGCATGGCGGCAATCTTCTCGGCTGCGGCGATGACCAGGAACTGATTCATGCTGGTGCCGTCGCGATCACTGATCGTCTCAATCGCTGCCTTCAGCGAGACCGGTAGACGGAGCGGAAACGTGGCGACTTTCGTGGTCATGGTTCGATTCTCCTGAGAACTTCGCCGGGGCGCAGCACCTCAATGTTGAAGCTGCGACGCGCCTCTCGCAGGTCTTTCTCGTTAAACGTGACAATCGCATCCGCCTGACCGTTGACAGCGGCCTCAAGGACCAACTCGTCGCCTGGATCACGAAGCTGAGGACGCCAGCGGTAAAACAGCTGGACAGGTTCTGCCATGGCGATGATGCTGTCTACGAAGATTCCGGCCTCGACGCGAGTAAGTCCCGATGCCATGCAATGCTCAGCTGACATGCACTGCGCTTCATACTCCAGAGCCAACGCTACGCTCAAAAGCATTGTCGCCCGTCCCCGATCGATGCGTCGCAATAACTCTGCCGAAGCCCCGCGTGGGCTCCGCATAGCGGCTACCACGACGTCCGTATCGATGATGAGTCTCACTGAAATAATGATATCACATTGCCGGTGATGTCATTTGGAAATTTCGATGCCGGGCACGGCATTGGGTATTGTCGAAAAACGACGATCACCATTCCAAAGGTAGGTGCTGGTGGAGAGCAGAGCCAGAACTCGAACCCGATTCAAGAAGGAAATGGATTATTGGGGTTCGTTGCTTTCCCACCCTTCCGCGATGAGGCTGCGGAAGGTTGGGGCACCCGGCGAGCCGGTCGCTCAGGATGACAGCTCTGTGATTGAGCGATTGTTCGACGCTGGATCGATCAGCGCCTATTCCTCTTCTTCTTCGATGGGCCGTTTGGCGTTGGCGAGGATTTTGTCGGCTACCAACTGCGGGACAATGTCGTAGTGCTTTACTTCCATGCGGTAGCTGCCTTTGCCCTGGGTCATGGAGGTGAGCAGGGTGCCGTAGGTGAGCATCTCGGCCATGGGGACCTCGGCGTTGATGACCGTTGTCCGGCCCTTGGTCTCCATGCCCTGGACGCGGCCGCGGCGGCTGTTCAGGTCGCCCATGAGGGTTCCGGCGAAGTCGTCGGGGGCTTCGATTTCGACCTTCATGATGGGCTCGAGAAGACAGGGCTTGGCCGATTCCATGGCTTTGCGGAAGGCCAGGCGGCCGGCCATCTTGAAGGACATTTCGTTGGAGTCGACGTCGTGGTAGCTGCCGTCGTAGACCGTGACCTTGAAATCGACGACGGGGTAACCGGCGAGATAGCCGCGGGCGGCTGACTCGACGATGCCTTTTTCGACGGCGGGGACGAATTGGCGCGGAATGGCGCCGCCGAAGATTTCGTTGGCGAACTCGAAGCCGCCGCCGCGGGGCATGGGCTCCAGGCGGATCTTGCAGTCGCCGAACTGGCCGTGGCCGCCGGACTGCTTTTTATGGCGGCCGTGGGCTTCGGTTTTGCCTCGGACTGTTTCGCGATAGGGAACCTTGGGGGCTTTCAGGGTCACTTCAGCGTGGTAACGGCGCTTGAGCCGGCTGACGATGGCCTCGATATGCGGCTGGCCGGCGCCGGCGATGAGAAATTCATTGGTTTGCGGATCGCGGAAGAAGCGGATGAGCAGGTCTTCTTCCATGAGTTTGTGGATGGCGGGGGCGAGCTTGTCCTCGTCGGCGCGGGACTTGGGCTCGATGGCGTAGGTCATGGCCGGCTCGGGCATGGCGGCGAGCGAGACCTGAATTTCCGCGCCCTTGACGCCGAGGGTGTCGCCGGTGAGGGTGTCGCGCAGCTTGGCGACGGCGCCCAGGTCGCCGGCGTGCAGCTCGGGGACCTCGACGGCTTTGCGGCCCTGCATCACGCTGAGATGAGAGAGCCGCTCCTGTCCGCGGCGGGTGTAGTTTTCCACCGTGGCGTCGTTCTTGATGACCCCGCTGACGACCTTGAAGAAGCTGATGCGGCCGGAGAAGGGATCGCTCATGGTCTTGAAGACCACGGCCGCGCAGGGCTCGCCGTCAGCGACCTTGCGGAAGGAGACGCCGGCGTCGGCCGCGTCCGGATCGGCGGGCACAGTCTGGGCCACGGCGGTTTTGACGGCGAAGGGCGCGCGCTCGACCGGCGCGGGTGTGTAGACCTTGAGAAAATCGAGGAGATGATCGAGGGCCATGTTGGCCAGGCCGCTCGAAAAGAGCACGGGGAAGATGCGGTCTTCGCGGATGGCTTCATGCAGAGCGGCGATGAGGTGATCTTCGGGGATGGTGCCCTTCTCAAAAAACTCTTCCATCAGCTCGTCTTTGCCTTCAGCGACCAGCTCGACCAGAGCCTCATGGCGGGACTTGGCTTCGGCAGCCAGCGAGGCGGGGATTTCGCCGGAGACCTTGCCGCGGCCGTCGCCGCCGGGCGTGTAAGTGTAGGCCTCCATGGTCACCAGATCGACGACGCCGTGAAAGCCCGCGGCGTCGGAGATGGGCAACTGGACGGGAACACAGTTGCGGCCCCAGCGCTCGTGAATGTCTTCAATGAGGGCGCTCAATCCGGCGCCTCCGCCGGCTTTGGGGTGGTCCATCTGGTTGACCAGGACGATGCGGGGAATGCTGGCTTCCTCGGCGAATCGCCATACGCGCTCGGTGACCGGCTCAACGCCGTTCTGGGCGTTGACCAGGACGACGGCGGATTCGACCGGGAGCAGCGCGGCGCGGGCTTCATGGGTGAACATGTGGAAGCCGGGCGTGTCGACAAAATTGATTTTGACGCCTTGCCACTCGGCAAAGGCGACGGCGTTCTGCATGGTGACGCCGCGGGCTACTTCTTCTTCGTCATAGGCGGTGACGGCCGAGCCGTCTTCGACGCGGCCCTGGGCGGGAGTCATTTTGGCGGCATGCAGCATGGCGGCAATCAGCGTGGTTTTGCCGCTGTGCGCATGCCCCACTACAGCTACGTTGCGGATCTCACTTCCCTGGTACGTTTTCATGGGGTTCTCCTGTTGCGGATCGTTTGAATAGGACGGGCCGAGTGCTGCGGTGTCCCAGGTACCAAAATCGGGACTTCCACCCCACGGACGAAGACCTGTCCGTGGGGACCCCGGGGGACCTGGGGCACCCGTACGGAAAATTTGTAGCCGGGGAGGCGCAGAGACTGAGGGAGAACGCCCGCGGGGGCGCTCAAGTGGCCGGATTGCCGGGCTCGGGGTCCGGGTCTCCCGTCTTCCTCATCCATAAGGATGGTCTCAGGCTGGCGCGGGCCGGGGCGTGTGGAGGGGCCTGCGCCGGCGCCTGCGTCGAAAACCGGATGCTATCACAGGCGGAGTGTGAACGTCCTGTGACTGGCCGCACATTGGAGGACTTTGGTCTTCATGGCGGCGCCCCAAGCCGCAGGGCTGTTCATTTGCGGACAGCCCGCCTCACTTCCGGACGGAATGCGACCGCGTACGAATTCGGCCGACGGCTGGAACCACCCGAAAATGAGGGGCTTGTCAGGGTGGGCCGCAGTGGCGAAAGGATTGCTGAGAAATAGAATCGACACGTCGCCGAGGTAGCCAAAATGCTGACCCTTTTCTACGACTTGCGCTATGCGCTGCGCCAATTGCGCAAGACTCCCGGCCTGGCGCTGCTGGCCATTCTTACCCTGGCTTTGGGAGTGGGAGGCAACACCGCGATCTTTACTGTGATCGAGAACGTGCTGCTGCGCCCGCTGCCCTATCCGCATGCGAACCGGCTGGTTTTTGTTGGGTCTGCAAACGACAAGCCGGGCTTCACGACCACTTCCTGGCTCAACTACAGCGATATCCGCTCGCAGTCGCGCGAGCTGGAGGCAGTGGCCGGGTATTCGGAAGACGTTGGCGTACTGGTGAGTCACGACACCTCAGAGAGCGTGGAGGCGCCGCGAGTGACGCCGAACCTGTTCTCGATCTTGGGCGCGCGGCCGATGATGGGGCGCACATTTACCGATGCGGAGGGTGAGAGCGGCGGACCGCAGGTAGTTCTCCTTTCGGAGGGTCTATGGCGGCAGAGTTTTCATGCCGATCCCGGCATCGTCGGCCGCGCGGCGACAATCAGCGGCCGCTCGTACACCGTGATCGGGGTTATGCCGGCGTCGTTTCAATTCCCCGAGTCGATGGGCAGCGATATGGGCAAGGGATTGTGGCTGCCCTTGCAGCCCACAAAAACGATGTTGAACGACCGCGGCTACGACTTTTTTGAAGTGATCGGCTCGCTGCGCCCGGGAGTGACGCTTGCGCAGGCGCAGCAGGAACTGGACTCGATCGCCGCGCACATTCCACGCAAGAAGGACGAGTCGAAGATTACCTTCCATGCCGACATTTACCAGGAACTGCTCACCGGCCAGGTACGCCCGGTGCTTTATGCGCTGTTTGGCGCTCTGGGGCTGGTGCTGCTGATCGCCTGCGCCAATGTTTCCAATCTGCTGATTGCCCGCTGCCTGGGCCGCCAGCAGGAGTTTGCGGTGCGCGCGGCGCTGGGGGCGGGCCGGATGCGGCTGGTGCGCCAGATGCTCGCAGAAGGACTGGCGCTGAGCCTGCTCGGCTGCGGGGTGGGCCTGGCGTTTGCGCGGCTGGCTATGATCGCGGTCGAAAAGCTGCGCGCGGACACCATTCCGCGCGGGAATGCAATGGCGATCGACTGGACGGTGGTGCTGGCGCTGGCGGCCATTGCCATGGTCACCACGATTCTGTCGTCGCTGCTGCCCGGCCTGCTGGTGGCGCGCTCCAATCCGCAGGCCGCGCTGCAATCGGCCTCGCGCGGGCTGGGCGCGCGCACGGTAAGCGGCAAACTGAGCGGAAGCCTGGTGGCAGGCGAGGTTGCTCTTTCGACACTTCTGCTGGTTGGAACCGGACTGCTCTTCCACACTCTGTGGAATCTGGAGCAAGCGCACCTGGGCTTCAATACGGCCCACGTGACCACATTTACCGTCATGCCCGCCGATTCGGCCGGATTCTCTTCGATGACGGTTTCAGAGGACATGGGCAGCGCGCCGACGTCCGTGGCCACGCTGATATACGAGCCGGTTCTCGAACGCATCCGTCATGCGCCGGGCATCGAAAGCGCGGCGCTTATCACCTCGCCGCCTCTCTCGGGCATGGGAGTGAGCAGCAGCTTTACGATCGTGGGCCAGCCCCAAGACCCGAAGGTGAATCTGCATGCCGACGAGACGGCCATCAGCGGAGACTACGCGCGCGTAATGGGCACGCCGGTGATGCGCGGGCGCACGATCGACGACGGCGATGCGGCCAGCGCCCCGTTTGTTGCGATCGTGAACCAGGCCTTTGCGAAAAAGTACTTTTCCGGATCCGACCCGATTGGCAAACAGATCGACCTGGGCGGGAAAGACACGGGCATGATCAAGCCCTACAGCATCGTGGGCGTGCTCGGCGACCAGGTGGACTCGAGCGTAGGCGGCGCAGTGCAGCCGCGCATTTATCTGCCGCAGCAGCAGGTTCCCACCACTTCGCTCTTTTACCAGGCGCTTCTGAAGACGGTGGTGAGCTTTGCGGTGAAAACGCGAGGCGACATTCCCATTGCGGCGGAGATGCGCTCGGTTTTCCACGAAAGCGCGCCGGGCTACGCGCTGGACAGCTTTCAAACCATGCAGGAGGCCGTGGAGAAGAATACTTTCAGCCAGCGGCTGGGTTTGTATCTTGTGGGCTCGTTTGCCGGGCTGGCGATTGCGATGGTGGTTGCCGGGCTGTACGGAGTGCTGTCGCAACTGGTCAGTTACCGCCGCCGCGAGATCGGCGTTCGCATGGCGCTGGGCGCAACCCGCGCCAGCGTGGCGCAACTGGTGCTGCGCCAGGGATCGATCCTGGTGGGCGCGGGGCTGGGCGCCGGACTGCTGCTGGCCTTCGCCATGGGCCGGCTGGTAAAGAGCTTCCTCTACGAGGTGCATCCGCTCGATGCGTGGACCTATGCGGCGGTCGCGCTGGCGCTCTCGACGATCGGGCTTGCCGCCGCGCTGATTCCGGCGGGGAAAGCGGCTTCCATCCAGCCGATGCAGGCGCTCAGGGAGGATTAACTCTCGCGATGGTATGAGAGGCGACGCGGAGTGTTCCGCGTTACCCTGATGGAGTATGCCCATCGCTTACATCGGACTTGGCGCGAACCTGCCCGGCCCGGCGGGCGTGCCGGAAGCTACATTGGCCGCCGCGGCGGCGCAGCTTGGCTCTCTTGGGCGCGTGGTCGGGCGCTCTTCGCTTTACTCCACCGCGCCAGTCGGCTTTGCCGACCAGCCGCGGTTTTTGAACGCCGTTATGGCGCTCGAAACGGAGCTGTCTCCGCGCCGTCTGCTGAAAGCTCTGCTGGCCATGGAACGCAAGTTCGGCCGCGTGCGGCCGGCGGGATTTGCAAACGGCCCGCGCACCCTCGATCTCGACATTCTTCTTTACGGCGACCTGGCCATCCGCGAACACGATCTTGAAATTCCTCATCCCCGATTTGCCCAGCGCGCTTTTGTTCTGGCTCCGCTTCATGAGATTGCTCCGCAGATCCGCGATCCGCGCAGCGCAGTTACCGTGTCACAATTGTTCGAGAGCCTGCTTCCCGATCCCGAAGGCGCGATTCATGCGGTGGTGCGAGTCGAAAGCGATGTTTGGCGCGCTGGCGCTTGCGGCACTGGCGGCGGTTCCCGCGACGCTGCGCGCGCAGGCATCCGCGCCCATCCCGCTCACGGTTGAGGATGCGGGCGGCGCAGCCGTTGCCGGCGCTACCGTGACCGACGCCGCGGGCAGGCCGCTCGGCTCGACGGACGCATCCGGCCAATTGACGGTGGTTTGTCCGGCGCCCTGCCGCATCCAAATCGCCGCCGCTGGATTCGCGGCGCAGACTCTTTCGCTGGACAGCGCGACGACGATTCGACTTGAGCCGGCCGCGAACGCCGAGCAGGTGACCGTGACCGCGTATCGCGCGCCGCTGGGTGAGCTGGAAAGCCCGGCCACTACGCGCGTTCTGTCTGCGAGCACTCTTCGCGCCACCGCGGCCATCACGCTCGACGGCCAGTTGCGCCAGCTTCCCGGCGTCGAGCTCTTCCGCCGCTCGCCTTCGCTGGTGGCGAACCCAACTTCGCAAGGCATCAGCCTGCGCGGCCTCGGTTCGACTTCGGCCAGCCGCACGCTGCTTACCGAAGACGATGTGCCGCTCAACGATCCACTGGGCGGATGGATTCATTGGCAGGAGCAGCCGGAACTCTCCATTGGCGGCATCGAGCTGGTGCGCGGCGGCGCCAGTCTTTATGGTTCGAGCGCCATTGGCGGCGTGATCAACGTGGTCTCCGCGCGCCCCGGATCCGACGCGGCCGAAATCAGCTCCAGCTACGGCGGCGAAGGCACATTTGACGACAGCCTGCTGGCGCAGACGAAGCGCGGGGCCTACGGCCTTTTATTCTCCGGTGGAGCGATCGGAACAGACGGGTACATCCAGGAAGCACCCAATCAGCGCGGCCCGTTGGACGTGGCCAGCAACGTGCACAGCCAGAACGGGCTCGCGCTGGTGGAACGCGACCGCGGTCCGCTGCGGCTCTTCGCGCGCGGCAGCGGTTTTGAGGAGTCGCGGCACAACGGGACGCCGTACCAGTTCAACGCCACGCGGCTGATTCGCTACGCGACCGGCGCGGATTGGGAGAACGCGGGGAGCGAGGCGCTGAATGTGCGCCTCTACGGTTCCGATGAGCGTTACCGGCAGACCTTCTCAAGCATTTCAAATGCGCCCAGTGCAGCCTATCCGGAGTGCTCGTACCGGTGCGGCGAAACGCCCACAAAATTCTCGTTTGTTCCGGACAACGAGTTGGGTGCGGCGGCACACTGGAGCGAACCGCTGGGAGCCGGCCTGCTGCTGGTGGCCGGAGCCGACGTGCACGACGTGCGCGTGTGGGATCGCGAGCAGAGCTTCGGCGCTATGGCTGCGCTGACCAATCTTAGCGATCATCAGCGCGACTCCGGCGCGTACGCCGAGGCCATGTGGGTGCGCCATGCGTGGACGGTGACCGCATCCGGCCGCATGGACACGTTCCAGAACTACGATGGTTACGAAACCACGTGGAACGGCACGGCGTGGATCGCGAACTCTACGCAGCCGCCGCAGCGCGACGAGCGGATCTTCGATCCGCGGCTGGGCCTCTCGCGCAAACTTACGGAGCACTGGGCGCTTTCCGCATCGGGATTTCGCGCCTTTCGCGCGCCCACGCCCAGCGAGCTTTACCGCGCCACGCAAGTGGGCAGCCAGCTTACCCTGCCCAACGGCAATCTGTTGAGCGAGCGAGCCACGGGCTGGGAAACGGGCCTGGCCACGGAGCACAAATGGGGCACCATCCGCGCCAGCTACTTCCTTACGGAAATCAATCGCCCCATCGTCGCGCTCACCATCGCGACGAACCGGTACATGCGCGAGAATCTGGGCCAGATCGAGAGCCGCGGTTTTTCTCTTGATTTTGGACTTGCTCCCAGGGCCTGGCTGGCCGTTGACGGCGGCTACCAGTACGCGCACGCGGTGGTCTCGCGCGGTACGCAAGACTACGGCAACTGGATTCCCGAGGTCGCGCGCAACCTGGCCACGCTGAATGTGCGCGCCTTCAAGCCGTCGCTCGGAACACTCAGCCTGCAGAGCCGCTTGAGCGGCCGTCAATTCGACGATGACGCCAATGCCTTTCTGCTGCGCGGCTATTTTCGTCTCGATGCGTATGGGTCGCATAACTTTGGTAATCGATTCGAATTGTTTGCGGCCGGCGAGAACCTGCTCGATCGCTCGATTGAGGTTTCGAAGACGCCCACGACCACGCTGGGCCAGCCGCGTGTTGCGCGCATTGGACTTCAATATCGACTGGGCCATCGGCCTGACTGATTGCATCCGGAACGCGGGCACTTACGTTGCGCTTGCGCTCCAGTTGCAGGCCTGGTGCGCAAGATCCAGATCGAAGCGGCCCTGCGTTCCCACATACTTTTTTCATGGCCCGCGCAACCTATTTCCACACGCTGTGTTTCCTGGAGTGTGAGTGGCATGACGCAGATGCAAGCGCAGCCGTCACCCAAGGAGAAAACATTATGAAGATGTCGACGATTGCACTCGCGGCCATTCTTGCAGCACCTGCCTTGATGGTTGCGCAGACGCCCACGCCCGGAAAGAACGACCACAACATCAACCAACGCAAATACGACCAGCAGCAACGCATCGCCCAGGGCGTGCACAGCGGACAGCTTACTCCCGGTGAAACGGGGCGCGTCGAACATCAGGAACAGGGCATCAACCGCGAAGAGCGGGGCATGCGCGCGCAGGATAACGGCCATCTGACCGCGCAGGACCGGCAGACCATTCACCACCAGCAGAACCAGGAATCGCGCCGCATTTACCGCGACAAGCACAACGGCCGCGTGGACTGATCCGGCATTCACAGCGTAGTGGGGCTCATCCCCTTTCCGCGTTCACCGCGGAAAGGGGTTTTTCTTTATCTCTCTCGCCGGAATAAACAAAATTGTTTATACTACGTGCGCGAAGAGCAGGGAGTTCAAGCAATGGCTTGGGGCACTGGGAGCGAAGTTTACGCCTGCCAAAGGATCGCATTTGAGAGTTGAGCTCAACGGAAGAATTTCCGTGTTGCCGATGCATTCGAAGGACTTGAAGAAGGGTCTCGTCGCAGGGATCAAGAAACAACTGGGATTGAAATAGGAGTGAGATTATGCGCTATCCGGTGCGTCTTAAGGCGGCCGAGGAAGGCGGCTACATCGTAACCTTCCCCGATATTCCAGAGGCAATTACCCAGGGCGAGGACGTGGAAGACGCTTTGCGCCACGGCGCGGATGCGCTGGAGTCTGCATTGGACTTCTACTTTGAAGCGCGCAGTCCTATACCCGCTCCTTCCAAGCCGAAGCGGGGTCAGCGCTTGATCGAGCTGCCTCCGAGCATTGCCGCCAAGGCGCTGCTGTTGAACGAAATGCTGCGCCAGAAGGTGCGGCCGGCGGAACTGGCGCGACGCCTTGGCACCACGCCGCAGGAAGTAAACCGGCTCACCAATATCCGGCATAGGACGCGGATCGATCGCGTGGATGCCGCGTTGCGTGCACTGGGAAAACGGCTGCTGGTGCGGGCGGCCTGAACGCCGGCTGACACGAAGATTTTCGACAGGCTCGCCCGAAATGTGCCCGGCGGCTCGGCCCGCTTAGAATTCACTGGTGAGCCTTCAATTCGAGATCCTGGCCCAGAGCGCAGCGGGCGGGCGGCGCGGTCGCCTTGATTTGCCACACCAGATGGTCGAAACGCCGGTGTTCATGCCGGTGGGCACGGCCGGCACGGTGAAAGCCGTTCCGCAGGACACGCTGGAATCGCTGGGCGCGGAGATCATTCTCGGTAATACCTATCATCTTTACCTGCGGCCCGGCCATGAAGCGATCCGCCGCATGGGCGGACTGCACCGCTTCATGAGCTGGCCGCGCGCCCTGCTCACGGATTCGGGCGGCTTTCAGGTCTTCTCGCTCAGCCAGCTACGCAAAGTCACCGACGAGGGGGTCCGCTTCCGCTCGCACCTGGACGGAGGGAGCCACTTCTTCACGCCCGAGCACTCGATGGAAGTGCAGATTGCGCTGGGCGCGGACATTTGCATGGCCTTTGACGAATGCACCGAGTATCCGGCCGATCGCAGCCGCGCCGAAGAGAGCCTGCGGCTAACGATGGCGTGGGCGCGGCGCTCACTCGATCATTTCCGCGCGCACCGTGAAGAAGTGGCGTGGCGCGGCGAACTCGGCGGCCGCGCGCAAAGCCTGTTCGGCCAAAGCCTCTTTGGTATTGTGCAGGGCGGCATGTACAGCGATCTGCGCCGGGAGTGCGCAGAGCGCCTGGTGGAGATGGATTTCGACGGCTACGCGATTGGCGGCTTGAGCGTGGGGGAGCCGCGCGAGTTGACGCTCGAGATGATTTCAGAGGTTCTGCCGCTGCTGCCGCGCGACAAGCCGCGCTACGTGATGGGCGTCGGCTACCCCGACGAGATCGAACGCTACGCGAAGCTGGGCGTGGACATGATGGACTGCGTTCTGCCCACGCGCGCCGCGCGCCACGGCCTGCTCTTCACCAGCGAAGGCAGGATGAACATCAAGAACAAGCGCTACGCCGAAGACCAGAACCCGCCCGATCCCGTCTGCCGGTGCGCGGTGTGCCGCCGCTATTCGCGCGCTTATCTGCGGCATCTCATGCAGGCCGGCGAAGCGCTTTCGGGAACTCTGAATACCATCCACAATCTCGCCTATTATCTGGGCATCATGGAGCGGGTGCGCAACGGCCTCCAGAACCACTGATCCCCGTTCCCCTGGTGACTCGTTCCCTTGTTCCCTGTTTTCAAATCGCCGCGCCCAGCAGTTGCTTTAGAGCCTGTACGTACTCAGTGAGGGCCGCGCGGCCTTGCTCGGTCATGCGATAGAGGGTCTGCGGCTTGCGCTGCACGAAGCTCTTTTCGACGGTGACGTAGCCGGCCTCTTCGAGCTTCATCAGTTGCGCGCCCAGGTTGCCGTCGGTCGATCCGGTCTTCGAGCGCAGCCAGGTGAACTCCGCTTCTTCCACGCCCGCGAGCAGCGAGAGCAGCGCCAGGCGCAGCTTGCCGTGGATCACAGGATTCAACTCCGGCAGCTCAGGCATGGACTGCTCCGGGCTGGCGGCGCCGGCGCGCCTCGCTGACCATGACGTAGATTCCGAAGACGATCTGGCAGAAGAACGTGGCGGCGAGAAACGCGATTCCGGCCTGGTTGTCGGAGCCAAAGCATCCCACCACACCCGCGCCCAGCCACACGATGGCGCAGGCCAGCTGCATCTTCCATTTGAGGATGAGGCCTGAAGCGCCGTTGGCTACGCCGAGCATTCCGCCGATAATCGCCATGTAGACGTGAATGTCGTAGTGGCCGCTGAGTCCGAGTGCGAACAGCACGACGAACAGCGAAATGCCCATGACCGACCAGATAGACCCAAGCGCCCTGCCCAGAGTGGTGGGCGGGTGATCGTGCCCCATCCGCGAGGCTGTGATTCCGGTGATCACGGCGGCGGCGATCATGGTTACCGGCCAGGCCAGGTACTGGCGGCTCCAGAGAGGCGTTGGAACGAGCCCCGAGGACCACGCCGTCGCCACGTAATAGGCCACGCCCCATAGAACGAAGGTCCATCCCCAGCTCTCGGTGGAGCGACGGCCCTCGGTCATCATCTGTTCGATCAGTTCGAGCCTGTCTTTCAGTTCATGCTGTTCCAGATTTTCCGTCATTTCGATCCTCCAGATTGGCTTTTTTGGTTCAGAGTCATCCTTTATTAGGAGTACTCTATAAAATAGAGTAAAATTTGTCAAGAGAAATATTGCGAATGTTTCTCGACGGTTAGGCTTTGCTGATAAGCAGTTTTGATTCAGACGGATGATCCATTTGCGGCGGCTCCACTCGACTGCGGCCGGGCAAGACTTGGTTGCATAGCTCGTCGGTAATCCGCTCGACCACACCGGCCCAGTCTCCGGGCGAACCTTGCCGGAAAAGCCTTGCCGTGGGATACCACGGGGAGCGCTCGGCTTCCTCCATCCAGCGCCAATCCGCCAAAAAGGGCAAAAGGATCCAGACCGGCCAGGCCATGGCACCGGCCAGGTGGGCAATGCAGGTGTCGGTGGTGATGACCAGGTCGAGAGTGGCAAGGAGAGCCGCGGTCTGAGCCAGGTCTCGATCGCGGCTCGAGCCGTCGAGCACGGGAATGCCGTTGGGCAGCGCGGCAAGCTGTTCGGCCGCTTCGCCTTTCTGAAGCGAGATCCAGGTTGCGCGGACTGCGACGAGCAGCGGCAGAAGAGCTTCGAGACGGATGGAGCGCTGATGATCGGCTTTGTAGCGCGGATTGCCGGCCCAGGCCAGACCAATGCGCGGTCCAGGACCTCGATCGGGGAAGGCCCGCCATTTTTCTTCGACAACGTCCGGCTCCGCACGCAGATAGGCACCCGGCAAGGGAACGGTGTGCACCGTAGTGCCAAAGGCCGCCGGCAGGCTCATCAACGGGCACTCGAAATCGAACTCCGGATGGGAGGCTCCGAGGACCGCCATGTGGGCGCGGCCGGTGCGCACCACTTCGAGCGAGCGCATCAACCGCTCCACCGGCTCCTGCACCTGCAATAGCGGGATGCAGCCGAGCGCCGCCACCAGTTCCGCGTAGCGGCAGAACTGAATGGTGTCGCCTAAGCCCTGCTCGGCGTGCAGCAGGGCACGCCGGCCATGGGAACTGGCGGCCGGGGTCCACCGTGGCTGGGTAAAGATGCGCGGCGCGCGATGAACTTCGCGAAACCGCCAACGGGCCTCGTATTGGGGCCAGCCGCGCTCCCAGTCGCCCAGCCGCAGCCGGGTGAGGGCCAGGTTGTAGCGTGCGCCGGGGTGTTCGGGATCGCGCGCGACGGCGTCCTGGTGCGCGTGGAGCGCCTCGCCGATCCGGCCCAGTTCGAGCAGCGAATTGCCGCGGTTCGAGGCGGCGGCGCGATTACCCAGCGACTCAGCCCGCGCAAAACGGTCCACGGCTTCGCCGAACCGGCCTTCGTTGTGGAGCAGAATTCCCTCCATGTTGACCGCCTCGTCCTGGTCGGGATTGCGCACCAACGCCCAACGCAGCCACTCCCAAGCGCCGGCCAAGTCGCGCTCGCCGAGGCGAAACTGGCACCACGCAATCAGGGTCTCCACCTGGTTGGGATTGAGTGCCAGGGCCCGGCGCAAACAGGCCTCAGCCTGGGCCGGCCGCTGGCGCTCCCGTTCGAAGAGAGCCAGGTTGATCCATGCGGAGACCAGATCCGGGCGCAGCTCGGTTGCGCGGCGCAAGGCGGCCTCTGCATAGATATCGAGCCCCTGATCGCGCAGCAGGCTGCCCAGGTTCATCCATGCGGCGGCGAAGTCGGGCCGCGCGGCGATGGCCCGGCGATAGCGGATTTCGGCTTCTTTTGATTGGCCCAACCGCGACAGGGCAAACCCGGCGGCAAACTCGGCCTCTGCCAGCCGTGGCCGCAGCGCCAGGGCCTCCTCGTAGCGCGCGAGCGCTTCCTGGTTGCGATCCATCAGGGCCAGCGCGTTGCCCAATCCGAGCAGGGCGCCGGCCAGCGAGGGCTGGCGCTTGAGCGCCAGCTCGAACTCCCGCGCCGCATCTTCGGGCAGTTCGCAGGCCAGTTTCAGCTCTCCCAGTCCGAGCCGCGCCAGCGGGTTCATCCCGTCCAGCCGGATGGCCTGCATGTACGCCCGCTCGGCCTCCTCATTGCGCCCGGCGGCTTTCAGCGCCTGGCCCAACGCTACCCAGGCCGTGCCCTGCAAATTCGAATCCGGGGCCGATGCGTCCACGCCCGCAGCCGCCATCTTCGCCGCCAGCTCGGTTTGCCGGCTGGCCAGCGCCACCAGGCTCATGCCGACCAGCGCCTGGGGATGGCGCGGATTGCGCTCCAGCACCTGCTGATAGCCGAGGGCGATTTCGGTGAGGTGGCCGGCGAGGCCCTGCGCACGGCTCGATTGATCGGGAGCTTCAGGGGCGTTCACGCGCACGGTTCGGTCCTTAGGTCCATGCCCCGACCCATGCACGGATCCGGGCACCGGCGGCTCGATTTTGTTTGGGGATTCTAACCACGGGGCAGTTCGGCAGCCGGATGGTGAACCGCGAATTGGGCGACGAGGTTCAGCTTCCCAGGTTTTGCCGGTTGGTGAGCGCCTTGGCGCTGAATCGTCCGCGGAGCTGGTTGAAGGCGACTACCCAGGGAACGGCCATGGAGAACGCAAACCGCGCCAGCACGGCCCGCGCTCCATAGCGGTAAAGAAAGCGCCAGTCGCGGTGAAAGGCAAACCAGGCTTCGAGCGCGAGGACGATTAGCAGCGGGACAATGGCCCATCGCGTGGTCCAGCGCATGGTCCAGCGCAGGCTGGCGAGCGCCAGCACCTCGAGGATGGAGCGGGCGGCGTTGCGGAAGAGGCGCGCCCAGCGCACGCCGGCCTGGCCGTCGCTGATGGCGTAGCGCGCCAACTGCCGGCAGGCCGACCGAAAGGTGTTCCGCGGCCTGTAGATCGCCTTTGCGCTGGCCACGAACGCGGGGGCCGTCTGCCGCCGGGCCTCGAAGTCGAACAGCGTATCCTCGCCCACCAGTACATCCTCCGGAAATCCGCCGATCCGCTCCCAAAGCGCCTTGGTGAAGGCCATGGACCGTGCCGTACAGGATTTGGTGGGCTCGAGCGGCGACAGTTTGATGGAGAAAAACGGGGCGGAGGCCAGATCCCAGACGGTGTGTTCCCCGGCGTCGAGACACGAGCCTCCCAGTGCGTATTCGGCGGTCCCGGCGACGAGCGGAGCCGTCAGGTTGCGCAGCCAATCGGGCGGGTAGGTGCAGCCCGCGTCGGCGCAGGCGATGAGCACGGATTGGGCGGCGGCGATGGCCACGTTGCGCCCGCGCGAGACGGGGCCCTTGGAAAACTTCAGGCTGCACGTCTCGTCGCGGATCGCGTTCAGGCTTGAATCACGCCGCTCGGCCGCTTCCAGCCATTCCCAGGTGCCGTCGGTCGAGCCGCCGTCGACGACGATGACTTCTGCGGCCGGTGGAACCTGCGCGAGAAGACTCGAAACCCCCCGTTCAATCTCCTGGACCTCGTTCAGTTCGGTCACCACGATGCTGACGGGCTGCATGGGAAGAGTATAGCGATGGCGGCACGACGCGATTTTCTGTGGACAGAGATGGCGACGGTGTGGATAATCTGCGCATGTTTCGGCGCAAGTCTCTCTTTTCATTGATCGCGGTGCCCCTGATCGTGGGCCTGGCCGGATTCTTCCACCTGATGAGCCAGCCGCGGTTCGCGGAGATTCGGACCGTGGACGTGGTGCAACTGACCGGGTCGGGGATGTGCTTCGGGGTGGCGCTTTGCGCGCTGGTCCTCTTTTTCCGGCTGCCGCGGGAGTGAAGGGCAGGGTGGATGCGGCTCCGCGCGCCGGCCTTGATCCTGGCCGCTGCCGGAGATGCGCGAGAAAGCTCGAGGTCGCGCACTCCGTCAACGTGTCCCTGTTGAGTTCGATCGGCTCGATGTCGACGGGCAGCGTGGGAGAGTATAGCGAGCAGGATGGGCGGCTCTTGGGTTAGCAGCCGACACGTTTTTATCAACCGGATCACCATTGAGCAGGAATCACCGCGCCGGAGGTACCAGACGTGGGCCGCAAACCACCATCCGATCCCGAATACGCAGCCGAGGGCAGATTTCAAGGCCTGATCGAGCGCTCCTCCAATCCGCGACAGCAGGCGTTCGATCACAACATGGCCAGAAATATCAGAGTGGTGCAGGTGCTTGCGTATCTCGCACTGATGCGGCAAAGGGGCATCGCGTTGACGGGAAAAGTGGTGTGCGTGGGAGATCCGCCGCAAAACTTCTCCTCAAGCCGGACGATGACCCGCTACGGAATGCCGGTGGAGCCCCACGCGGCAGCGCACATCCTGCCGGGAAAGATCCAGATCGGCGGAACGGATGTATGGATGCTGGCCAGGAATCGGGAAACCCAGAGCGCTTTCGAGTTTGTTTTCTCCGGCGTGGAGCATGTTCCGGTTCCGTTCAACCAGGCCGACACCGCCGCAGAAGACAAGGGGTCTCCGGGCGGCCTTTGCGCGGCGTTCGAGGAAGCTTGCAAGGCGGTGATTCGCAGCAAGATTCCGCTCAGCCCGCGCGGCGCCAGGTTGAACCTGGACCTGCTGAAGCTGGGCTATGACGCATGGGAACGGGATGCGCCGATCGCCATTGCAAGGGCGATTGCGAGCAAGGGAGAAAAGCCGGGCGTTCCCGCACTGGTGGGCAGCCATTTCGGCGGCTACACGCCCGAATCAACGGACGCACGGTTCGCGGCTCCGAACAAGCAGAAGAACCGGGACGCCGCGCTGGCATGCCTCCAATACTATTTGCAGGATCAGCGGCTGAGAACGTGGCGATGGGTGATCGAGGAATGTCCTGGGAGGCTCGAAGAGGTGGAATCGAGGTTCAAGGGATAAGAGCCCCGCGCTCGGTGCGGGATCGCGCCGCCCGCATCTTGCAATTGCGAGGTCTGCACGATTGCAGGCATAACGGCCCACGGCGATTGACCCCAACCCCGATTTGACGATAGAATCGAGGAGTTTGGCGAGGCACGCCTTTCGCGAGGCGTGCGGGATTGTGCCGGGTTCACCGCCGCATTTGGCGTGTGTGCGGCCCGCGTCCCGATGCAGTCACTGTCTGTATCCGCCCCACCGCAAAATCAGGATGGTTTGGAGTGGAATGCGCCTGGTGGCGGAGCCGGAGCGCTGGAGGGTTTGTTATGTATGCAGTGATTCGCACCGGCGGCAAGCAGTACCGCGTGACTCCCGGCGATGTGTTGAGGGTCGAGAGTGTGCCTTCGGAGAACCGGACCGTCGAGTTCAGCGATGTGCTGGCGGTTTCCGGCGAGGCCGGCACCGTGGCCAGGCCGGCGAGCGCGAAGGTGACCGCCGAGGTATTGAGCGAGGGCCGCGGCGACAAGATCCTGGTCTTCCACCTGAAGCGCAAGAAGCAGTACAAGAAACTGCAGGGACACAGGCAGAACTTTACCGAGGTGCGCATCAAGGCCATCGAGGCGGATGGCGTGACGTATACAGGGACGAATTAATTCGCGGCCAGCTGTCAGCTTTCAGCTCTCAGCTTTTCTTGCTGGAGCGGAGAATTCTGGCGGGAGCAAGCACGAGCTGAAAGCTGTACTGGAGAGGGATTTGAGATGGCACACAAAAAGGGTGGAGGCAGCTCCACAAACGGACGCGATTCCAATGCGCAGCGGCTGGGCGTGAAGGCTTTTGCCGGGCAACTTGTCACCGGCGGATCGATCATCACGCGCCAGCGCGGCACGCGCATCAAGCCCGGCGTCAACGTGGGCATCGGCTCCGACGATACGCTTTTCGCCAAAGTGACCGGCCGCGTGAAGTTCACCGACCGCGGCGGGCGCGGGCGCTTTGCCTCAGTAGAGCCGGTTGCCGCCGAGTAACGCGGGTCGATTTCCGGAGAACGATCTCAATAGACGACAAAGGCCGCGGCGCAAGCCGCGGCCTTTTGTATTTCTGGTCCCTGACCCCTGCTTTACGATTCCGACTCGCGGCCCTTCAGATTCCGGTTCAGCACCTTGTCCACGACCTTCTCGACATCGGTGAGGAAGAAGCTGTTGGCGGGCTGCTGCACAGCCACCTGGGTCCCGGTGTGGCCGAGCGCGGAGGCAATCTCATTCCAGCGGTAAACGGTGGAGTTGGCGGGCATCACCACCGGCTGGCGCGCCGGTTCAGGAAGGGCGCAGTAGGTGGCCCAGACTCCCAGCGCCAGCAGAACCAGGGACTGGTAAACAAACTGCATGGGAGCGGTGAGTCCGGTGTTGTTCGAAATGATCGTGGTGGCAACAAAATCGTTGGCTGCCATCACCCCGAAGCCCAGAGCAATGCCGAAGGCAATGTCGCGCACCGAAAGTCGCAGCGCGTTCATGCACACGCAGAGGAAGGCGAGCAGGCACAACTCGAGGATGCTGACCGAATGCATCAGCCCGTTGGCTACATCGGGAATGATGAGGATTCCGCGGTGCGTGAAGGAGAGCGTGGAAAGAGTAACAATTGCCGAGACCAGAACCGCCCAGCGGAAGATCACGATTCCAAACTTCATCAAGCCTGAAAATGCGGAGAGCGCGGAACGGAAGACCTCAATGCAGATGAAGAAGAGCATGGTTGCGCTGGCGATGTAGACGCCCCAGAAGACCAGGTAATAGGTCATGGGCCAAGTCGGAGAGCATGCCGCGTTGCAGTTGCGCTGGCTCATGGCCAGGAGGAAAAAGAGGACCGGTGAAGCGACCAGCCGCAGCGCTATGTATGCCCCCATGACCGGAAAGCGCCGCTGCAGATTACGTTTCCAGAAGAGGAAAGCGAACAGCGCAACGAGCAGGAATTCCGCCGCGCTCATCACTGCCATTGCAAGACTTGAAGACATAGACACCAAAACCCAATTCCGGGGACTGACCCAGAATAGCGCCAAATTCCTTATCCCTCAACATGAAAAGGGGAATTTTATCTGGCGCTTTGGTGCCATTACTTCGGTTAGTTACCGAGCTTTGGGCTTCGCGGGACAGGTCGGCATGCCCGGGCAGCACTCAGGAATGGGAAAACGGACGGTGGCCGACTGGTGACTCGGGATGAAGGTTGCCGACTTTGGAGTGACCGCAGCAGCGGCTGCACCAGCGACGACGACGGAAAGAGCCAGGAAGCGGATCACGAGTTTCATACTTGGTAACCTCTGGGGCGGAAATTGAGCCCAACCGCCCTCCAATACACAATTCGAATCATAGCCCAGATTTGATAGCAAATCTAGTTTTTTCATAGGGATAAGCAAGTAGTAATCATCGAGGTTACTATCGTCACATTCCTCCTTTGTAATATTCCCCTGGAAAGGATCGGGCGGCCTACTTTTCAACCCCTCCCGCACCCTTCCGCGCATGGTAAAATTAATGCAGGCGGATTCGCGCAAAGCCCACGTCTTTCAAGCGGTTAGTCTCAGATTTTCCCCCCTCCGGAAGCCGTTTCCGGGAACCGCGGTCTTGTGGAGCTCGATGCGATGGCCCGGCGATCGGAATCCTATGGCGACTGAAGCAATTGGCGGCACTCTTCCCCCCGGCGGCAACGGCGACAACGGCAACTACACCGGCGAGAACATCACGGTCCTGGAAGGGATGGAACACGTCCGTCTGCGTCCGGCGATGTATATCGGGTCGACGGGCGAGATGGGACTTCATCATCTGGTCTACGAGGTGGTGGACAACTCAGTGGACGAGGCCCTGGCGGGCTTCGCCACCAAGATCGACGTTGTCATCCACGTGGACAACTCGATCACCGTAACCGACGATGGCCGCGGCATTCCGGTGGATATGAAGACGCTGGTCAACGGCGAGCAGATGCCTGCGGTGCAGGTGGTGCTGACCAAGTTGAACGCCGGCGGCAAATTCGATGCATCGAGCTACAAGGTTTCCGGCGGCCTGCACGGAGTGGGCGTGAGCTGCGTCAACGCGCTTTCACAGGAGCTGAACGTGGAGATCTGGCGCGACGGGCACACCTGGGAGATGGACTTCAGCTGCGGGGCGCCGACCAGCGAGTTGCGCATGGCGGGCACCAGCAAGCGGCGCGGAACCAAGGTCCACTTCCTGCCCGATAAAAGCATTTTCGCCACCACCGAATTCAACTACGACACGCTGGCCCAGCGGCTGCGCGAGTTGGCCTTTCTCAACAAGGGCCTGGAGATCACGCTCACCGACGAGCGCACCGCCGACGCCAAGACGGGCGAAGCCCGCCGCGCCGAGTTCCGCTACGCGGGCGGCATTGCCGAGTTCGTGAAGCACCTCAACCGCGGCAAGCAGGTGCTGCACGACAAGCCCATCGTGATGGAAGCCACGCGCTCCGGCGTGGAGATCGAGATTGCGCTGCAGTACAACGACAGCTACTCGGAGACCGTGTTCAGCTTCGCCAACAACATCAACACGGTGGATGGGGGCACGCATCTTTCCGGCTTCCGCACTTCGCTCACGCGCACCATCAACGCCATCGGCCAGCAGATGGGCCTGTTCAAAGACATGAAAGAGTCGCTCAGCGGCGACGACGTGCGCGAGGGGCTGGTGGCGGTGGTGAGCGTGAAGCTTTCGCAGCCGCAGTTCGAGGGGCAGACCAAAGGCAAGCTCAACTCCGATATCGCCGGCATTGTGCAGGCCTTCGTGAATGAGCGACTGGGCATGTTCCTGGAGCAGAACCCGCCGGTGGCGCGGCGCATCATCAACAAGGCCATCGAGGCGGCGCGGGCTCGCGAGGCGGCGCGCAAGGCCCGCGACCTGACGCGGCGCAAGGGCGCGCTGGACGGCGGCGGGCTGCCCGGCAAGCTGGCCGATTGCAGCGAGCGCAACCCCGACCGCTGCGAGCTTTACCTGGTGGAGGGCGAATCGGCGGGCGGCACCGCCAAGCAGGGCCGCGACCGGCGCTTCCAGGCCATCCTGCCGCTCAAGGGCAAAATTCTGAACGTGGAGAAGGCGCGCTACGACAAGATGCTGGGCCACGAGGAGATCCGCGCCATGATTACGGCGCTCGGCTGCGGCATCGGCAAGGACGACTTCGACGCGACCAAGATCCGCTACGGAAAAATCATTCTGATGACCGACGCCGACGTGGACGGCTCGCACATCCGCACGCTGCTGCTCACGTTTTTCTTCCGCCACATGACGGAACTGATCAAGCGGGACAATGTTTATATTGCGCAGCCGCCGCTTTACAAGATCAAGAAGGGGCGCTTCGAGCAATACATCAAAGACGATCGCGAGTTCGTGAAAGTGATGGTGAGCCGCGCTTCGGAGGGCATGGTGGTGCGCCACGGCGAAGCCGCCAGCCGCATCGAGGGCGCCGATCTGACCCGCTTCATGGGCACCCTCAACGAGTACCTGGGCTTTGTTGAAAAAGTGGACAAGCGCATCCGCAACGAAAAGCTCACGGAGCTGCTGGCCCGCGCCGAGCTGATTCATCGCGCCGATTTCGCTTCCAAGACCGGGAGCGAAATTCCGGAAAAGCTGGCCGCGCTGCACGCACAGCTCGCCGAGCTGGCCCAGGAGTTCCAGATCAAGGTCAGCGTTCCGGTGGAGGATGAAGAGCACCACACCTGGTCGGTCTGCTTCACCGATTCGCAGGGCGCCGCGCGCTGCGTCGACTGGAACCTGGCCTCCAGCCCGGAGTTCCGGCAGATGATGTCGAAGTACACGCAGATCAAGGAATTTCTCGAGCCGCCCTTCCTGGTGGAGTACCTCAAAACGGCTGCCGCGGAGCCGAGCGCGGAGGAGGAAGATTCCGATGCCGAAGGCGCACCCGCGCCGGGCAGCGTGGAGGCTCGCGGGGAAACGAAGACGGCGCGCCGCGGCGCGCGCATCCCGCGCGAGCCGGTGGAGAAGCAGACCGCGCGCGAGCTGTTTGCCTACATCGTCGAACAGGGCAAGAAGGAATACCAGGTGCAGCGCTACAAAGGGCTGGGCGAGATGACCTCGACGCAGCTCTGGGAAACCACGATGGACCCCGAGCATCGCACCCTGCTGCGCGTCAAGCTCGAAGACATCGTCGAGACCAACGAAATCTTCTCCACGCTGATGGGTGAGGACGTTGAAAAACGCCGCAAGTTCATCGAGGACAACGCGCTGGATGTGAAGAACCTGGATATCTGACGAGCCGCAAAGAGGGTCTCGGCGTTACGTCTTGTTTTCGGAGTAAGTTCCGGATTCTATGTCGCGCGTTGCCGCGAGAATATTTTCGGGGCGGCCGAGATCGCGCCAATAAGAATCGTCGGCGGGGAAGGCGAGGATTTTCTCTCCTTCCGCGGCGAGGCGCACGTAGGCGTCGATGATGGAAAACGCGCCTTGCTCGTGCAACTTTGCGAAGATGCGCGGAGAAACGATGTGGATGCCGGAGAAAGCGAGTGGCTCGGATCCGGGCGCAGGCGCGTATGATGCTGGTTCTCGGGCTCTGTCGCGCTGCGCTGCGCGGCCTTGAAACAGCCCCTGCCGATTGAAAAGGAGCGGGCGCGACGTGGGCCGATCCTGGACTGCGAGCGTGGCCAGGGCGTTGCGCTCGCTGTGAAACCGAATCATGTGCGCGAGGTCGATGGTGCTGAGGACGTCGACGTTGTGGAGGATGAAGGGCTCGTTTGCGGCCGCGCTGGGTGCGGCCGCGCCGGGCTCGAGGAAGAACCAAGAAGCTTTCTTCAGTCCGCCGCCGGTATCGAGCAAGCGCTCCTCGCGCGAGATTTCGACCGTCATGCCGAAGTTTTGGTTGGCCTGGAGGTAATCGACGACCATCCCGGCGAAGTGGTGGACGTTGACGATGGCTTCGCGGACACCGAAGACGCGCAGGCGCGACAGACAGATCTCGAGCAGCGTGCGGCCGGCAATTTCGACCAGCGCCTTGGGGCGGTGGTCAGTGAGCGGGCGCAGGCGCGTCCCCAGGCCGGCTGCCAGGATCATCGCCTTCACCGGACGGCCTGCTCCAGCGCGCCCATCTTCTCGAGCTGAATATGCCGCACTACGGCTTCCACGCCCGCGGCGCCACGCAGGTGCTGCGCCAACTGCTCGGCCAGAAACACGGAGCGGTGCTGGCCGCCGGTGCAGCCAAACGACACCATGAGATTCAGGAAACCGCGGCTTCGGTAGTTGCTCACGGTTGCATCCACGAGCGAGAAGACGTGGGCGAGAAACTGGTGGACGCTCTCCTGACGGCTGAGATACTCGATGACGGCTGGATCTTTGCCGGTGAGGGAGCGGAACTGCTCTGCGCGTCCCGGATTGGGAAGAGCCCGGGCATCGAAGACGAAACCACCGCCGTGGCCGGAATCGTCGGCGGGCATTTCGCGATGGAAAGAGAAGCTGAAGATTCGCACCGTCAGGACGGGCGTTGCAGCGTCCAGGCCCTCAAATCTGTCCGATTCCGAGAGACTTTCAAGAGCGGCCAGAAGCGCGGGCAGGGCAATGGGCAGCTTGACGTGCGCGGCGAGCCAGCGCAGGTTCTTCAAAGCGTAGGGCACAGACTGCAGAAAATGCGTCTTGCGCTCGTAGAAGCCGCGGAAGCCGTAGGCGCCGAGAGCCTGCAGGATGCGCACATAGACGAACGCGTAATAGTGCTCCATGAAGGCGCCGCGCTCGACCGGTATGAATCCCGCAAGGCAGTCGAGATAGTATGCGAGCAGTTGGTCGCGGAGTTCGGGCGGCAGATTGGCTTTGCCGTCGTAGAGCAGCGAGGCGATATCGTATTGCAGCGCGCCTTTGCGGCCGCCCTGGTAATCGAGAAAATAAGGCTGGCCGTCGCGCAGCATGACATTGCGCGACTGGAAATCGCGATAGAGGAAATAATCGTGGCCGGCGGCGAGCAGGAACTTGGTGAGGCGGCCAAAATCGACTTCGAGCGCCTGCTCGTTGAAGGGAATACCGGCGAGGCGCAGAAAATAATATTTGAAGTAATTGAGATCCCACGCGATGGACTGGCGATCGAAGCTGGAGCGCGGGTAGCAGACCTTGTAATTCAAGTCGCGGCCGGCCTCGATTTGGAAACGGGGCAGCGCCGCGACCACCTTGCGATAGGCTTCAACTGCCTGCACAGCGAGGACGTCGCCTGCGCGATGGCTGCCCAGAAAATCGAAGAGCGTTGTATCGCCAAGATCTTCTTCAAGGTAGGCCCCCTGGCTCAAGTCCTCCGCGTAAATCTCAGGGACCGGCAGGCCGTGGCGGCGAAAGTGGCGAGAGAACTCAAGAAAGGCGACGTTCTCTTCGCGCACGGAATGCAGAATGCCGATGGCGCGCAATCCTCCGCCCGAAAGCCGGACGATGACGCGCCCGGAGCCGCCGAGGTTGCCCTGCAGCGGACTGGCGTCTTCAGCGGGCAACCGGAAATACCGGGCAAATAGCCGTTCTAGAACTTCCATGCAGCTCTTTTCGTGAGGGCGCAAACCTGTCTCACAAAGATATCCAGCCGGGGGAAGGAGGTGCAAGGCGGATCGAGAATTCAGGATTGGCGCGATCGGGAGGGGAAGCGGGCTCAGGCGCCCTTGACCCGGCCGCGGCCGTTGCTCTTCACCTCGTACATGCGCGCGTCGGCGGCGCCGATGACGGCGTGCAGGGCGGCTCCATCGCCGGGCGCGCTGGCCACGCCGATGCTGGCGCTTACGCCGAGCCTCAAGCCGTTCTTCATCTGGAAGCGGGTTTCCATCAGCGCGGCGAGCAGCGCACCGGCGAGCGCCAGCGCGGAGTTGGCGTCGGTCTCGGGCATCAGCAGCACGAACTCGTCGCCGCCGTAGCGAAAGCACAGGTCCTGCTTGCGGCTGAGCTCCTGCAGCCGCTGCCCGGTGCGGGCCAGCAGCTCGCTGCCCACCAGGTGGCCGTGCTCGTCGTTGACCAGCTTGAACCGGTCCAGATCGAGAAACGCCAGACTCACCGGCAGCTTGCTCTGGCGGCAGCGGTCCAGCTCGCGGCCCAGCACATCGTAGAGATGGCGCACGTTGAAGAGGCCGGTGGTATCGTCGGTAATGGTCAACTGCTGGATGCGCGACACGTCGCTCGCGTTCTCGATGGCGATGGCGGCGTGATCGGCCAGAATGTGCAGGAAGGCGATGGTGTAATCGTTCATCTGGTCGGCGCGGGGATTGAAGATCTCGATGGCTCCGTGCGTGCCTTTGCGCCCACGCAGCGGCAGCGCGATGACCGAGCGCACCTTGCGCGAACTCTTCAGCCGCGGGTCGTCCTCGGCCTCGGGGAGAATGAGCGTCTCTCCGTGCTCCACCACCCAGCCGGCCACGCCTTCGCCGACCTTCACCCGCAGGTCGCGCAGCGAGGCCTGCTCACCGCCCGCGGCAATGGCGTAGTAGAGCTCCTGGGTGGCCTCGTCGAGCATCAGCAGCGTCCACAGCTCGGCTTCGATGGTCCGCTCCATGTGCTCGAGAATGGTGCGCAGAATGGTATCCAGATCGAAGCTCGAAGTGAGCGAGCGCGCCAGTTGATGAAACACGAGCAGATCGGCGAGCGGGATGCGTCCTTCCGTCTCGTTGGCCATATTCTTGCCTTCTGGGGAAAGCTAATGGTTCATTCTGTCATAAACGATTTCAAACGGCCGGGAGGGGATTCCGCGCTCACACACCGACCCAAAGGTAACATTTGCCAGACCGGGGCGGGCTCGGTTCAGCCGCCGATGTGGACCATGGAGCGCGACGGCTTCAGGAATCCCGGCTCCCCAATATGATGACGGGCTTCCTTGCCTTGCACGGTACGGAAAATGTAGGCGCGCAGTTCATCGTCGCCGGCCCCGGCTCTCATGCGCCCGTAAAGATCGTGCTCGGCCTGCGAAAAGAGACAGGTGCGAATCTTGCCGTCGGAGGTGAGCCGCACGCGGCTGCAGGCCCCGCAGAAGGCCTGGCTTACCGGCGCGATGATGCCGATCTCTCCCAACCCGTCCTGGAAAGTGTAGCGGCGCGCGGTCTCGCTGGCCTCGCGGGCGGGGAGCTCGACCAGCGGCAGCAGGCGCCCGAGAGGCCGCGAATTATTGATGCGCGCCACGATTTCCCGGAGCGGAACCACGATCTCGGGAGTCCACAGCCGGCCTTCTTCGAGGGGCATGAACTCGATGAAGCGCACCACCACATCCTCTTCGCGGGCGAAGCGGGCGAAGCCCTCGATCTGGTCGTCGTTGAAACCGCGCAGCAGCACGCAATTGATCTTGAGCGGCGTGAGCCCGGCGGCGCGGGCGGCGCGAATGCCGCCCAGTACGGCCTGGAAACTGCCTTCGACGCGCGTGATGCGCTCGAACGTCGGCGCGTCCACGGCATCCATGCTCACCGTCACGCGGTTCAGCCCGGCGGCCTTGAGCGGGGCGGCGAGCGAGTCAAGCAGATGGCCGTTGGTGGTGAGGGCCAGGTCCAGCGGCTGGCCCCAGAGGGTGCGCAAGCCGGCCAGTTTTTCAACCAGTTTGACCACCCCGTGCCGCAACAAGGGCTCACCCCCGGTGAGCCGGACCTTGGTGATGCCCATCGAGACGAAAAGGCCGATCAGGCGCAGGTATTCGTCGATGCCGAGCTCCGCGTACTGCGCCCCCACTTCGCCGGTGCGGCAGTACACGCATTTGTAATTGCAGCGGTCGGTGATGGAGACGCGCAGGTCGTGGATGATGCGCCCATAGCTATCCGTGAGCGGTGAATCGGGAGTCACCTTGGGGACAGCGGAAAGCGAAGCAGCGGCCATCGGCAACCATGCCCTCTCGAGCGGCTCAGCGTGAGGGGTCTTCAGGGAATCCCGGCGGAGGCGCTTCGTATCCCAGGTCTCAAAATCGAGACCTGGGGCACCCACCGCTGGTACGTAGAGAAACGTAGGTGGCTCTAGTCGATGCGCGGCGTTCCCTTGCGCAGCACCAGACCCGCAATTCCGAAGACCACGATCAGCAGCAGAGCGAGAAAGAAGTAATAGGCCATGGGATGCGCCCAGCCCGGCGAATACGTGAGGTCCTGGCCCACCCACAGCAGCAGCACGGCGGCGATGACGCCGAACTGGCCGGCGATGACCAGCAGCGTGTGACCCAGGTCGCGCCGCTTATCCAGAGCCTCCACCTGGTCAGGTGTCAGATTGCGCTCTTCAGGGGGAAGCAGGGAATTCGCCATCACATTCTCCTGGCCGGCCTCGCTCCTGGACCTCCGGGCCCGGCCGCTCACATGTTCGATTCAATCACATACTGCCGCTCCCGCGCCAGTGGAACCGATGGCCGCAATCGTTGACAGCGGCGGAGGTCGGTTTGTAGGATGGTGCTGTTCGTGCGAAGCCGTCGGCCTGTGCTGATAACGAGCTTCCATCCTCATCCGTCAAAAGCATTGGGGACGATGATTCAAGTCAAAGAGCTTACCAAACGGTACGCACGCACGACTGCCGTTGATCAGATTTCCTTTTCCGTCGCCAAGGGCCAGATCGTAGGTTTTCTGGGCCCCAATGGCGCCGGAAAGACGACGACGATGCGCGTGCTGACGTGTTTCCTTCCGCCCTCGGCGGGCACCGCCACGGTGGGCGGATTCGACGTTCTCGAACAACCCCGCGAAGTGAAGAAGCGCATCGGCTATCTGCCGGAGTCGCCTCCGCTCTATCCGGAGATGGCGACGGCCGAATACCTGCGCTTTGTGGGCAAGCTGAAGGGATTATCGGGCGCCGAGCTGGAAAAGCGCGTGGACTACGTGTGCGGGCGCTGCTTCATCGCCGACGTGCGAAAGAAGCTTCTGGGCAGGCTGTCAAAGGGATACCGGCAACGCGTCGGCCTGGCGCAGGCCATCATCCACAACCCCGAAGTGCTGATCCTCGACGAGCCGACCGCGGGGCTCGATCCGAAACAGATCAACGAAACGCGGGATCTGATCAAGAGCCTTGCCGGCGATCACACCATCATTCTCAGCACCCACATTCTTCCCGAAGTGGAGCAGACCTGCGAGCAGGTCATCATCATCAACAAGGGCAAGCTGGTGGCTACCGATTCGGTGCGCAACCTGCAAGCGCGGACGCGGGGCGTGGAATCGCTTCTGGTTGAGGTTGCCGGGCGCAACGGCTCGCTGAATCACGATCTGGTGCGCGAGAAACTTGAACGGATTCCGGGCGTGGCCCACGTGCTGTGCAAAGGCCCCAAAGATCATCGCCTGGTTTTCGAAGTACAGAGCGAGAAGGGACAACTGGTGCGGGGCGACCTGGCGCGCGCCGTGGTGGAATCGGGCTGGGACCTGAACGAGCTGCGCGCCGCCGGCATGAGCCTGGAGGAAATCTTCCTTGAGCTTACCGGGGGCCAGGCTCCGGCGGAGATTCAGGAACCCGCGAAAGAGTTGCCGGCATGAGAAACATCTGGACCATTTGCCGCAAGGAACTGGGGACCTATTTTGCCTCCCCGATTGCCTATCTGCTGCTGACCATGTTCGGCCTGGCATTCGGGTTCTTTTTCTGGAACGCTCTCGGTTACTTCGTGATCGAAGGCATGGAAATGCAACTCCGCGGAGAGACATTTCCCATGAACGTGAATGAGCAGATCATCCGGCCGCTGCTGTCGAACGTGAGCGTGATCGGGCTGTTTTTCATTCCCATGATCTCCATGCGCCTGTTTGCCGAGGAAAAACGCACGGGCACCATCGAGCTGCTGGCGACGTCGCCCATCCGCGACATCGAAATCATTCTGGGCAAATGGCTCTCGGCCTTGATCCTCTACGCATGCCTGCTGCTGTTTACGGCGTTGAATTTCGGATTTCTTTTCCTGTATGGCAATCCGGACTGGAAGCCGCTGGCGGTCGGCTATCTCGGACTGCTCCTGCAAGGCGGCTTGCTGCTGGCGATTGGAACGTTCATCTCCACGCTGACGAAAAATCAGATCATTGCCGGCGCGGCCACCTTTGGAGTTTGCCTGATGCTGTGGGTGCTGGAGTGGGCCAGCGGGTACGATTCCGCGACCTGGGCCACCGTGCTTGCCTATCTCTCAGTCATCACGCACTTCGATTCTTTCGCCCGAGGGGTGATCGACTCGAAGGATCTGATCTTTTATCTCACCGGAATCTTTCTGGGACTCTTCGCGACCGCGCGTTCGATGGAGTCTCTGCGCTGGAGGTCGTAGATGGCGGTGCGGTGGCTGAGGGCGCGGCAGACCAAATATGCGGCGTATGCAAGCGTCTATATCCTGGTGGTGATTGCCGTAGCGGTGGTGCTCAATATCCTGGCCAATCGCTACGACAAATCCCTGGATACGACTTCGAACAAGCGCTACAGCCTCTCCGAGCAGACCGGCAAGATTGTGAAGGGGCTCAAGCAGAACGCAACCATCACCTACTTCAACCAGAGCACGCGGTTCAGCGAAGGCAAGGACCTGCTGGGCGAGTATTCGAATCTGTCGCCAAAGGTCCACGTCGATTACGTCGATCCGGATAAGAACCCCGAGCTGGCGCGGGAAGACGGAATTCGCGACTTCGGCACCGCCGTGGTGCAAGTGGGAAGCAAGAAAGAGACCGCGAAGAGCATGACGGAGGAAGGCATTACCGGGGCCTTCATCCGCGACCTGAAAGGCAGCACGCGCACGGTCTGCTTTGTGACCGGCAGCGGGGAGCACCAGATCGACGATACCGACCGCGACGGGCTGTCGCAATTCAAGGACATGCTGGCCAAGGACGAATATGAGGCCAAGTCCATCGACTTGCTCCAGCAGGCCGAAGTCCCGGATGATTGCACGACCCTTGTGGTCGCCGGACCCACGCGCGATTACCTGCAGCCGGAAGTGGACGCGATCGGGAAGTACGTCGAGAATGGCGGGCGGGCTTTCTTCATGCTCGACCCGCCGCTTGAGATGGGGCAATCGGCCATCGCCTCCAATGACGCGCTCACCAACCTGCTGGAAAGCTGGGGCGTCACGCCGGACAAGGACCTGATCCTGGATTTCAACCCCATCGGCCAGATTGCGGGCCTCGGGCCGCAGGTGGCGCTGGTGACCAGCTACGCTTCGCAGCCAATCGTGAACGATATGCGAGGGACGGCCGTGGGGATTCCGATGGCGCGCTCGCTGGAGATCAAGGACACCGGAAAAACCAGCGTCGAGAAGCTGTTCGACTCCTCCGACAGCAGCCTTGCCACCAGCAACCTGGATTCGGCTTCGATCGATACTCGCGATCCCAAGAACAAGAAGGGGCCATTGACGCTTGCGGCCGGAGGCACGTATGACACCGGCAAGCCAAACTCGCAGGGGCGTTTTGTGGTAGTGGGCAGTTCCTCGTGGGCGGCCAACCGGTTTATCGGATTCAATGGCAACGGCGACCTGGCGCTGAACGCGGTCAACTGGCTTTCGTCCGATGAAGACCTGATCTCGATACGCCCCAAGCCGCAGGACGACCGCCGCATCACGATGACCCGCGCCCAGTTGAACCGAGTGCGGCTCACAAGCCAGTTCGGACTCCCGTTCGCTGTGATTTTGGCGGGCGTGGCAGTGTGGTGGAAACGCAGGTAGCGAGCATAGTATCCCAGGTCCAAAAACCGGGACCTGGGGCACCCGGAAGTTTAGTGGAAACGCAGGTAAACAGTTAGCAGCATTCGAATCGAATCTCGAAATCTACTATGAAGTTTCGCGGCCTGATCATTGCCGTTGTGGTTCTGCTCGTTCTGGGCGGTTTGCTTTACTGGTCAAGTCACCGCAAGCCGTCCCTGGAAATTCCTGATACTCGAGCCAGCGCTGCACCCTCGATCCTGTCGTTGGATCGGGGAGCTATCACCGGACTTACGCTGACGGGGAAAGATTCCGCGCCGGGAGCCCTCAAGAAAAGCAATTCAGACCAATGGCAGATCACGGCGCCGAAGGCGTGGAATGCCGATCAGGATGCGGTCTCCGGTGTGCTCTCGACGTTGTCGAGCTTGAATGCGGACCGCGTGGTTGAAGACAAGACGCAGGACTTGAAGCAGTATGGACTCGACGAGCCGGCGGAAACGATTGTGGTCACCGAAAAGAACGGCAAAGAGCACAAGCTGCTTTTGGGTGACGGCACGCCCGCGGGCGGCGACGTGTACGCCATGCTTGCCGGCGATCCAAGGGTCTTTACGATTGCCGGGTACAACAAGACCAGCATCGACAAGGGGCTCAACGATCTGAGAGACAAGCGGCTGGTGACGATTGAGCCTGATAAGCTGAGCCGCGTGGAGCTGGCGAAGAAGGCCGGGAACATCGAGTTTGCGCGCATCAAAGACGGCTGGCAAATCCTGAAGCCGCAGCCGATGCGCGCCGACGGCTTCGCGGTCGACGAGCTGGTGCGCGCCGTTACCGACGCGCGGATGGTTCTGGGCGGCGCCGAGGGCAGCGATGCGGCAGCCAAGTTTGCGCAGGGCTCCCCGGTTGCGACCGTGACCTTGACGGGAGACCGGGGCGCGCAGACGCTGGAATTGCACAAGGATAAAGACGACTATTACGCCAAGTCCACGGCCGTCGAGGGGGATTACAAAGTCGACTCGAGCCTCGGCCTGGCGCTGGACAAGAGTCTCGATGATTTCCGCAACAAGAAACTCTTCGATCTTGGCTATGAAGAACCTGGCAAGATCGAATTGCGCAGCGGCGCAAAGTCCTGGTTTTTTACGCGCAGCGGCAGCGACTGGTGGTCGAACGGCAAGAAGATGGATGGCGATGCGGTTGAGTCGCTGGTGGAAAAGCTGCGCGATCTCTCCGCCACCGGCTTTCCCGGCTCAGGATTTTCCAGTCCGGACGTAGAGGCGACGGTGACCTCAAACGACGGCAAACAGGTGGAGAGGATTGCGATTGCAAAATCCGGAGAAAACTACATCGCAAAGCGCGAGAATGAACCGGCGCTTTATCAACTGGACGCGTCTGCCGTGGACGGGCTGACGGCTGCGGCCGACGCCGTAAGGCCAGCCGCCACCCCGGCCAAGTGACACCTGCTCCGACTAATCCACCAGGAAGGCCAGCGACTGCAGCGAGGTAATCTCGAACGGTTTACGGCAACGCATGTTGGCGCAGGCGAGCTTGTCGTCGCGCCGCACCATGTAAGACTGCGCTTTGGCGAAGCGGGCCCGGTCGCGCTCGTCGGCCCCGCGCGGAAGCTGCGCCCGCTTGCGCCGCACCACCCAGGTGACTTTGTATTCTCCCGCCTGCCCGCACTTGGGACAGGTAAGGGTATGCGTCCGCAACTCCGTGGTTTCGCTGAAGAACTCCTTCTCGTCCATCGTGGTGCGGCCCTCCCGCTCATGGCCCCGGCGACGAATCCCGCGGCGGCCCGATCCATCGAACCGCGGGCCTGCGCCGCTTGGCGGAATCCCGGCAGCCCTTTCGCTGCGGCAGGATTTATTTCATACTCATCCTTGCGGTGACGAAACGCAAGCCAGCCCGGTTTTCAGCCGCCAAGGCGGTAAAGGCCAACGCCCGCGAGCGCGTAGGCCAGCCCAAACCCGCGCGGGTGATTGAAAAAGGGCCGCGAACCGGACGCGAGGCCAAGCACAAACCCAAGCTTGAAGAGGTCATCCGGCAGGAGGAATAGCTTTGGCAAAGGCAGTGGGCGGGGGTGCGCCTCGATCCGAATCGCGAGGATTATTCCTACGGCCGGTTCGCATGGTTCTGGGGCCCGGAGGGCAACCGGGTGAAGCTGTGGCAGCCGCTCTAAGTGCTCAGGGCTGCGGATGCTCGATGCTGTAGGGCCCGGGCAGCGTAGGCGCGGCGGGCTTCTCGGCTTCCTCCGGCGTCTCGGTCACCGCCGTGCGCTTGGAATAAATCCGGAATTGCACCACCAGGTCCAGCATGACCGGAACCGGCTTGCCGTCTTTGACGGCGGGCGCGAACCTGGCGCCGCGGATGGCATTCACGGCGCTTTCGTCGAGCCCGAAGCCGATGGGCCGGGCCACCGCTATCTCGCCAGGCTTGCCGTCGGCCCCGATCACCGCGTGGTAGAGCGCCATGCCGGCAACTCCGCTGGCCTGCGCGAACTCGTTCGACCCCGGCTCGAAGGTGGTGAGCAGCCTGGCTTTGCTGTCTACCGTATTCTGGCGCAGGACGGCGGGGTCCTTGGGCCGGTAGTCGGTCCTGGCCGCCGCAGCCTCGTAGTAGAGCTTCCAGAAATCGGGCATGGAGGCCATCATGCGCTGGTCCAGTCCGGCGGAGAAGATCACATCCAGCGCGTCTTTGAGGAGTTTGGCTGCGTGGGCCGGCGAGGTGGTCGTGGTCACGCTTCCCGGATCGGCGGGGCGCTCTTCGGGCGGCGCGGCGGCAATCTCCGCCTTGGCCTCTTCGGCATCGCCGGGTTCGGCTGACTCAGGATTTGCCGGCGCGGCCGGAGCGGTTGCGGTTGCTTCGGTTGCGGCTGCGGGCGGGGCCGGAGCCTTTGCGCCCGGCTTTGGCGGAACACCCTTGGCCGCGGTCTCCTTCTTTTCCTTTTCCTTCTTCGGCTTCACCACCACCTCGCGGTCGATGGTGATGCGCAGCACCTTCTTCTTGGGCGTGATGCGCACGCGGTCCACGGCCTTGGTCGGATCTTCGTAGGGCAGCGCCCCCAGAAAGTGCAATCCGTAGCGCGCGCCTTCGAGCTCCACCTTATGCTTGGTCAGCCGCACCTTGTCGATCTCCACGCCGCACAGCGTGTAAGACCCCTGCGCCGAGCGGCCGACCAGCTTGCCGTTTTCGTTGAAGGTGAGCGAATCGTCCAGATAACCGCCGCGCAAGTAGAGCTCCTTGCCCACCAGGATCTGCTTGATCTGGTCTTCCGTGATGCCGCCGGCCTCGGACGCAGCGGACGAACCACCCTGGGCTGATGGAGCGACCGGCTGGCCGGTTGCTGCCGGAGCGGGAGCCGGTGATGGAGCGGCGGCAGGCTGGGTCGATCCGGATGTCGATTGAGGAGCGGGAGTGGGCGCGGGAGCCGGGGCGGACTGTTCCGCCGGCGCTGCGGCCTGACCGGGCGCGGCAGGCGGCGGTTGTGCGGGCTGGGGCGCCGATTGAGCCGGCTGCGGGGCCGGGTCGGGGGTGGCGGGCTGCTGCGCCGCCGCGGACAAACTCAACCCCAGGGCCAGCACGCACAGCAGGGCCGAGGCTTCAAGCAGGGGCGCCGAGGCAACGGAAAGGCGTTCAGGATTGCGGTACGCGAACCAAAACATCGGGGGGCGACCTATGTGCGCCACTCTAACAGGATTTTGCACCAGGCGCGGAAAAGAATCTCGGCCGCGCCTAACACTTTTCGGTATTGACGCGCTCCCCTTTTGGGGGTGGCTCTCCGGGCTGCAACTGCTTATAGACCCGGCGGAAGAATCCCAGAATCCGCCGCGCGTCGCGTTGGGTGAGCGCCAGCCGGCGCAGCAGCAGGCGCAGATCGTGCCGGTTCGCCCGGCGCATGGACGGCGGGGAATAGTTTGCGGCCAGCATCACGTTCTCAATGGCCCCGGCCAGCAGCTCAAGATGGCCTGAAGTCAGACCAGCGGGCGCGCTCTGCCTTGAACCCGTTTCGCCGGCAGTCCCGGCAGGCGCGGGTGCGCTCTCGTCGGCTGAACCCGGAGCGTGCATCCGCACGGCCAGCTCATACAAGAACACGGCAACCGCCTGCCCCAGGTTCATCGAGGGCTGGCGCGCATCGGTGGGGATTGCGACGAGCCGATGGCAGTAGGACAGGTCCTCGCGCGTAAGGCCGTGTTTTTCCGGGCCGAAGACCAGCGCTACGCGCCCTCCGCGGTCGAGCTCGTAGCCGACGAGCGGCGCCAAGGCGGGCAGAGCAATCACCGGCTGCTCGGCCTTGCGACGGGTTGCCGTTCCGGTGCCCACCACCAGGGTGCAATCCGCCACCGCCTCGGCGAGTGTCGTGGACACTTTTGCGTTTTGGAGCAGCGCATCGGCTCCCACGGCCGACCGCGCCTCGCGCCAGTGCGGCTCGTAGGGCGCGACCAGGGTCAGCCGCGAGAAGCCAAAGTTGGCCATGGCTCGCGCCGCCGCGCCGATGTTGAGCGGATTGCGCGGCGAGACGAGGACGACTTCAATGCGGTCGCGATGGGCTTCGGTGAGCAAGGAACTATTTTAGAGCGGGCAGGATTCTTCCAGTTGTTACACTGCACACACGGATGTTTCCCGAGCCCGCAACTCTCGAATCCGCTGCCGAATCGCTGTGCGCCTCGGCGCGCTGGTGCTACGGGCGCGGCTGGGTCCCGGCCACCAGCGGCAACTTCAGCGTGCGGGTGGGGACGCGGATGCTGATTACCCCCTCCGGGCTGGACAAGGGCATCGTCACACCGGCCGACCTGCTGGAAGTGGATGGAGAAGGCAGGCCGGTGGCCGGCAGCGGCAAGCCCTCGGCCGAAACCGGGCTGCACCTGGTGCTTTACCGGGCGCGCCCTGAGGCAGGCGCCATTCTGCACGTTCACACCGTCTGGAACACGCTGATTTCGGCGCACTACGCGGCCAAGGCCTATGTGCCGATCGAGGGATACGAGATTCTGAAGGGGCTCTCCGGGGTGACCTCGCACGCGCATCTCGAACGCGTTCCGATTCTCGAGAACTCGCAGGACTATGCCCAGCTCGGCCGCAATCTTTTGGACGCCCTGGACAAAAATCCCCAGGCCCATGGGGTTCTGCTCAGCCGCCATGGGTTTTATACTTGGGGACAATCGGTGGCCGAGGCGCGCCGTCACCTGGAGGCTCTCGAATTTCTGTTCGAGGTGGAGGCGCGGCGGCTGATGAGCCAGGAATCGAGGGAGCCGGATTTCTTGACGTAGGCCTCAGGCGTTTTGACTTCGCGCGATACGATGGAATGCTGTGGGATCCCAGGTCCCGGAATCGGGACCTGGGGCACCCCGGTTCGTGCAGCGGTCAAAGATCGAGCACGGGTTCGGTTGTCGCGCCGATTCGAGGAGGATACATGGCTGTTCTTCGCTTCCCGGAAACCAACCAGACGATTGTCGACGAGGCAGAGATTGGCACCGCGCTCGCTGAAGTGGGCATCGACTACCAGCGCTGGAGCCTGGATCGCGTGCCGGCGGGTTCTTCTGCTGAGTCGGTGCTTGCGGCTTACGCGCAAGAGATTGACGAGATGAAGCGCCGCGGCGGCTACGTGACCGCCGACGTGATCGACGTGACGCCGGAGACGCCGGGGCTCGATGCGATGCTGGCGCGGTTCGACAAAGAGCACACGCATTCGGAAGACGAGGTGCGTTTTATTCTCGCCGGACGGGGGATTTTTTTCCTGCATCTGGGTGAGCGGGTTTACTCCGTCGAAGTGGGACCGGGCGACATGCTGCGCGTGCCGCGCGGGACGACACATTGGTTCACGCTATGCGCAGACCGGCGCATCCGCACGGTCAGGTGGTTCCAGCAGACCGAGGGCTGGACGCCGTACTACACCGGCTCCGGCGTCGACCAGGGCTATCAGCCGCTGTGCTTCGGGCCGGCTTATCTGGGGCCGCGGGTTGAGACGGAACTTGCTGCCAACCTTGCTCTCGATCAAAACGCATGAGCGGGGAGCGCACGCAGCTCTATCTTCTCGATGTGGAGGGGACGGTTGCGCCGCTGTCGCTGGTGACGGAGGAGTTGTTTCCGTATGCGCGCAAACATCTCGCCGATTTCCTCAAGCAGAACTTGCGGCAGCCCGAAGTCCAAAACGATTTGACGCTGCTTGCTGAAGAGAACAGGGCGGAGCTGATCGAAGACTGTCCCACCTTTGGGATCGAGATCCGGAACGAGCTGCATGCGCGAGCCTATCTTATGTGGCTGATGGACCGCGACCGGAAATCGACGGCGCTCAAAAGCCTGCAAGGCAAGATCTGGAAGGCGGGTTTCGAGTCGGGCGAGCTGAAGGGAACGCTGTTCTCGGATGTGCCGCCGGCCTTCGAGCGGTGGGGGCGTGACGGGAAGATCGCGATTTACTCGTCGGGGTCCGTCGAGGCGCAGAAGCTGCTGTTTTGCCACTCAATTTACGGCGACCTGACGTCGCGGATCGCGGGCTACTTCGATACGCGGACAGGGCCGAAGACGGCGAGCGCCAGCTATGCGGCCATTGCCGGGGCGATGAGCGTTCCACCCTCCGAGGCGATTTTCTTTTCCGACGTGGTGCGCGAATTGGACGCGGCGCGGGAAGCGGGATTCAGTACGCGGCTGTTGGTGCGGGAGGGAAATGCGCCGGTAGAAGACGCGCATGGGCACCCGACCATCACTTCATTGAATGAGCAGTAGAACGGGGCGACGATATGCCAATCGCGTCAGAGAAAAAGATTCGGAAGGGTCGCACCACCGTTACGGGCTATGTGAATCACAAGGGCCAGGTGGTCATCCGCAACACCGGCCTTCGCGGCACGGACCACGGCCAGACGGTGTATCAGCTTGGCTGCTCGATCTGCGGCCACGTATACGGAGCGAATGGGGCCGACATCCATCTGCGGCGCTGTCCGATGCACGATCGGGGCCGGCCTGGGCTGCAGTACGAGCAGGGGATCTTCGGGCCCGGCGGGCGCTAGCTGCCCTCAGGCAGCGAAACGATCTGCGATAACCTTGAACTGTGCTCTGGACGAACCCAGCCGCGGAAGCGTTGAACGAGATTCGCACCGCGCC
Source organism: uncultured Acidobacteriaceae bacterium (assembly GCA_963770555.1). Taxonomy (GTDB): domain Bacteria; phylum Acidobacteriota; class Terriglobia; order Terriglobales; family Acidobacteriaceae; genus Telmatobacter. The sequence goes on along the minus strand of CAVYQC010000003.1, from coordinate 7,328 downwards.
CATTGTGCGTTTCTCGGTGCTGGCGCTGAGCTCCATCTTTTTCCTGGTCGATCCCTTCGCGGCCATCGGGTCGTTTCTGGCCATTACGGCGGACGCCGACGTGGCCCGGCGCAAGCGCATGGCGCGCAAGGCGGCCTGCACCTGCTTTATTGTGCTCACCACTTTTGCCGTGGCCGGGCAGCTCATCTTCAGGATGTTCGGCATCACGCTGCCGGCGTTTGAAATTGCCGGAGGGCTCATCCTGCTGCTGATCGGGCTGGACATGCTGGAGGCCCGGCGTTCACCGACCCAGGAGACCACGGGCGAAGCCGAGGAGGGCGCGGCCAAGGAAGACGCCGGCATCGTGCCGCTGGGCATCCCCATGCTGGCCGGACCGGGGGCCATTTCTTCCGTTATGGTGCTGGTTGGGCAGGTGCCGTCGCTGGTGGGGTGGGAAATGGGCGCGATCCTGGGCTCGATTGCCGTCACCGCCTTTGTCAGCTACTGGGTGCTGGCCGGTGCGGACCGGGTGCGCGGCTTTATGGGAGAAACCGGCATCCGCATTCTGGTGCGCATCATGGGTCTGCTGCTGGTGGCGCTGGCGATGCAGTTCTTTGTCAACGGTTTAACCGACCTGGGCGTGATTTCCCGGCAATGATCTACAGGAATCGTTCGCACTGATTGTAGGGACAGCTACCGGTTGAGACGCGTCTGGACATCGAATCGAATGGAGTGGGATGATGACCGGCGATGAGGGAGCCGCCGAACGGGCAGGCGGGGGGCAAACGCGGCGCAACGTGCTGCTGATGGGATTCTCGCTGCTCGTCGGGCCCAGGCCGCCGGGAGCAGCCGCTACGGAGGATCGTCCTATGGAGCAAAACGAACCCGGCGTCGACGAGCCCAACCCCAAGGCGCCTCGAGAGCTCTCTCGATTTGCATTTCTCATTGGCCGATGGCGGTTCGACGCCAGGTTTCAATCGGCCGGCGGAGACTGGCAGGCGTTTCGCGGAACCTGGCTGGGCCGCTACATCCTCGACGGCTATGCGATCGCAGACGAATACAGGATGATAGGCCCGTCTGGAGACGTGATCGTGCTGGGCATGAATTTTCGCGTCTACGATTCTGCCAAGCAGGTGTGGAACATCAAGTGGTTCAATGCGCTGGAGGGAACATGGACGGACCTCACGCCGGAGCAGCTGGGCGGAGCCCGGTTCGACGGCCAATCCGTCAGCTATACGTTTAAGGCCGAGCGTGGGGCGCAGTGGCCCTTTACGCGCGCTACTTATACAAATATTTGCGAGTCGCATTTCACCTGGCGCGGCGAGAGATCTGAGGACGCGAAAACGTGGACTGAATTCATGGTCGTGGAGTGCGATCGCAGTACGGAGTGAGAGAGGGACTCAAGCGTTGCCAACGACCGTTGGTCGAGCCCGTTGGTCAAGGATATTGTTCGAGACCAGTCGTACAGCGACTATAGGCGGTTTCCCACAGAAACGCGGGCTTTCCACAGGTTGCGCGCTTGTGTTTGCGACGGCCGGTTGGTATTCTCGGGAGGTTGCCAGCGGTGGAAGGCGATTGAGCCCCAGGGCAAACGCACCATAGCGGCTATATGCAGCGGGGAGTAGATCGAATGTGATGGGGAGATGGAGCCGCCGCTGCAGCAATTTGCCGACTTGAAGGATCCTCGTTTGCCGCGAACGCGGCGGCATCTGTTGACCGACATTGTGTTGATCTCCGTCGCGGCCATCCTGAGCGGGGCCGAGGGCTGGGACGACATGGAGCGCTACGGCAAGAGCAAGCGGGAGTGGCTGAAGAGCTTTCTGGCGCTGCCGCACGGCATCCCCTCGCACGACACCTTCAACCGTGTCTTTCAGGTTCTGGACCCGGCCGAGCTGGAAAAGCATTTTCTGAATTGGGTGAGCGCGATTGCCCAGCGAACCCAGGGCGAAGTGGTGGCCATCGACGGCAAGAGCTTGCGCGGCACCGCAGGCAGCGACGGCAAGCCAATTGTGCACATGGTTTCGGCCTGGGCCAGCGCCAACAACCTGGTGCTCGGCCAGCGCAAGACCGATGCCAAGTCAAATGAGATCGCGGCGATTCCCGAACTGCTGCGCGTCCTGGAACTCTCGGGCACAACGGTGACCATCGATGCCATGGGCTGTCAGAAGTCCATCGCCGGCCAGATCGTGGAGCAGAAGGGCGACTACGTGTTGGCGGTCAAAGAAAACCAGCCCTCGCTGCTGGCCGACATCAAGGACTCGTTTCAAATGCTGGCCGCCGACGCGGTTGACGAGCAGATCGATGGCGGCCACGGGCGCGTGGAAACCCGCCGCTGTTCGGTCTTGGCCGATCTGAGCCTGATCGACAACACGCAAAACTGGGCCTCGTTGCAGGCCATCGTGCGCATCGAAGCCACCCGCTATCACAAGGCTACCGGCAAGCAGGAGAACGAAACCCGTTATTACATCACCAGCCTCAAGCCCGACGCCAAACGGCTCAACAGGGCCATCCGCCAGCACTGGGGCATCGAAAACAAGCTCCACTGGGTATTGGATGTGGCTTTCGGAGAGGATATGAGCCGTAAACGCGCTGGAAATGCCGCCCAAAACTTCTCCCTGCTCAACCGTATCGCCCTAAACCTGATCCGAAAAGACAAGTCCACCAAGGGCAGCATCCGTGGAAAACGCCTGCAAGCCGCATGGGATGATGCTTTCCTCTGGCAACTGCTGGCGGGGGAAAAATCATGATGCGTTTGCCCTGGATTGAGCCCGTCGCCGCTTGCAAACAGGGGTGGCGTGTGCTACTCTTGACAAGTACGAGATGAGGCAGTGGAGCCTCCCGGTGGCCCTTGGCGCGATAGCGCAAATTGGATGGGGCCTGCCCCTAGAGGGAAGTGGGAAGCTGGTTCGTTGGGTCAGGTGAGGCAAGAGCCCCTGAACCCCTGTAGGGAATCCCTAGAGAGAACATGCCATTGCAAGACCCAGGAGACGATCTCCTGCGAGCCCATTCGGCTCGGGCATTTTTTGCTGGCCGCTGTTTGAGAGTTTGCGCTGCGCGAAGCTTTGGAAAGCGATAATCCCGACCTCGAAGCGGGGCCGGTGGAACCAAGATTCTGTCTTGACAGAGGATCGAAGCTTTAGTAAGTTTAGAAAGTTCGCGCAAAAACGCCGGTGAGCGCAGTCGAGACTGCAAATCGGGCGAGCGCACCAAGTTCGGGGACACCTTGATGTAACAGTCAGGGCCTCGATCCAAAAGGGTCCCGCTCAGGCGGATCACCCTCAAGGATCTTTGACAAATTGGTTGAACGTGCCAGTCGTGAGAGGCGATCAGGTTTGGCTTGATCATTCTCACAAGGTAAGGTGTCCTGCGTGCTTTCTTATCCTCGGATAAGTCGCATGGGCACGGTCGAACTTATCCTGACCTCCGTCAGGTGAGTACGACATCAGGCTTCAAACGAGAGTTTGATCCTGGCTCAGAATCAACGCTGGCGGCGTGCCTAACACATGCAAGTCGAACGAGAAAGGGGAGCAATCCCTGAGTAAAGTGGCGCACGGGTGAGTAACACGTGACTAACCTACCCTGGAGTGGGGGATAACTGAGGGAAACCTTAGCTAATACCGCATAATACCTACGGGTCAAAGGAGCAATTCGCTTTGGGAGGGGGTCGCGGCCGATTAGTTAGTTGGCGGGGTAACGGCCCACCAAGACTGTGATCGGTATCCGGCCTGAGAGGGCGCACGGACACACTGGAACTGAAACACGGTCCAGACTCCTACGGGAGGCAGCAGTGGGGAATTTTGCGCAATGGGGGAAACCCTGACGCAGCAACGCCGCGTGGAGGATGAAGTCCTTCGGGACGTAAACTCCTTTCGATCGGGACGATAATGACGGTACCGGAAGAAGAAGCCCCGGCTAACTTCGTGCCAGCAGCCGCGGTAATACGAGGGGGGCGAGCGTTGTTCGGAATTATTGGGCGTAAAGGGTGCGTAGGCGGTTTGGTAAGTCTTGTGTGAAATCTACAGGCTCAACTTGTAGTCTGCACGAGAAACTGCCGGGCTTGAGTGTGGGAGAGGTGAGTGGAATTTCCGGTGTAGCGGTGAAATGCGTAGATATCGGAAGGAACACCTGTGGCGAAAGCGGCTCACTGGACCACAACTGACGCTGATGCACGAAAGCTAGGGGAGCAAACAGGATTAGATACCCTGGTAGTCCTAGCCCTAAACGATGACTGCTTGGTGTGACGGGTACCCAATCCCGCCGTGCCGTAGCTAACGCGTTAAGCAGTCCGCCTGGGGAGTACGGTCGCAAGGCTGAAACTCAAAGGAATTGACGGGGGCCCGCACAAGCGGTGGAGCATGTGGTTTAATTCGACGCAACGCGAAGAACCTTACCTGGGCTCGAAATGTTGTGGACCGGGGTAGAAATATCCCTTCCCCGCAAGGGGCCGCAATATAGGTGCTGCATGGCTGTCGTCAGCTCGTGTCGTGAGATGTTGGGTTAAGTCCCGCAACGAGCGCAACCCTTATCTTCAGTTGCTACCATTTAGTTGAGCACTCTGACGAAACCGCCTCGGATAACGGGGAGGAAGGTGGGGATGACGTCAAGTCCTCATGGCCTTTATGTCCAGGGCTACACACGTGCTACAATGGCCGGTACAAACCGTCGCAAACCCGCGAGGGGGAGCTAATCGGAAAAAGCCGGCCTCAGTTCGGATTGCAGTCTGCAACTCGACTGCATGAAGCTGGAATCGCTAGTAATCGCGGATCAGAACGCCGCGGTGAATACGTTCCCGGGCCTTGTACACACCGCCCGTCACATCACGAAAGTGGGTTGCACTAGAAGCCGGTGAGCCAACCGCAAGGGGGCAGCCGTCCAAGGTGTAATTCATGATTGGGGTGAAGTCGTAACAAGGTAGCCGTAGGAGAACCTGCGGCTGGATCACCTCCTTTCTAAAAGAGAAACGATGGCGCTTCCATCCTTTCCGCGAAGGCGGACCGTTCCCGATGCGAATCGGATGCGGCGGATCGGAGTGTTCATCTACCCTGCGATTGCCGTCCCTGACGGTGAAAGCGGGAATCCTGATACAAGCCTTCTTTGCTTGATCGATATCGCACGATGGTCACGGGTGGCGTAGCCACCCAGCACGTTCAACCTTGTCCTCGAAACTTTTCAAGCAATGAATGAGGATTAGTGAGAGCCGCCGGGCTCCCGGATTGTGGCACCGCTCTAACACGGGCCTGTAGCTCAGTTGGTTAGAGCGCACCCCTGATAAGGGTGAGGTCGGTAGTTCGACTCTACCCAGGCCCACCATCTTGGCAATTGGGGCTGTAGCTCAGCTGGGAGAGCACCTGCTTTGCAAGCAGGGGGTCACCGGTTCGATCCCGGTCAGCTCCACCAGACTTCATTCACTGTCTCCAGTTTGCGGCCGCACATGAAGGGCGACGGCAACCTAGAGACAGGCCGGTCCAATGAACGTATTTTGGCCGGCGGGTTTCTAACCGCCTCAGGGCGGGCTTTCTTGCCAACCAGGCGAGACAGTTTGGATGTTTGACAACGAAATTGATTGGGTAACGCGTTTGGAGTGCCGTCAGGTTCGCCGTGAGGCGCATGCGATGGCGAAAGACTCCGGACACGTTAAAATACAAGGCCGAGCACATGCACTGAGTTAGGCAAGTTACTAACTCAGGTAAGTGTTCAAGTAAGAAGAGTGTCTTTAGGAGATATGGAGACTATATGCGCGAGCATACAAGTCCAGTCTCAGAGGCGGAGAATAGGTTAGCTCCCATCAGGACCGAAGCGATTCGGCTCCCTGCTGTCCGGAGTTAATTCTATGGTCAAGCTACTAAGGGCGCACGGTGGATGCCTTGGCAGAGACAGGCGATGAAGGACGTGGCAAGCTGCGATAAGCTTCGGTGAGCCGCACACAGGCGTTATAACCGGAGATCTCCGAATGGGGAAACCCTCCCGGGCAAACCCCGGGAACACTCCGCTGAATTCATAGGCGGAAGTGAGCGAACTCAGGGAAGTGAACCATCTCAGTACCTGAAGGAAAAGAAAGAAACCTCGATTCCGATAGTAGTGGCGAGCGAACTCGGAACAGCCCAAACCCGTAACATTTCGGTGTTTCGGGGGTTGTAGGGTCCGCGACAGTAGAGTTACCAATCTGGCTGTTAGCCGAATCCTCTGGAAAGTGGAGCCATAGAGCGTGACAGGCGCGTAGGCGAAAATAGTCCAGACTCGAAGCGGATACCTGAGTAAGGCGGGGCACGTGAAACCCTGCTTGAATCTACGGGGACCATCCCGTAAGGCTAAATACTAGTCTCTGACCGATAGTGAACCAGTACCGTGAGGGAAAGGCGAAAAGAACCCCGTCGAGGGGAGTGCAAAGTACCTGAAACCGTGTGCCTACAAGCAGTGGGAGGGCTATGGCCGCATTGGCAACAATGCAGCAATGCCTGACCGCGTGCCTATTGCATAATGAGCCGGCTAGTTATTCTTGTCAGCAAGGTTAAGCGTAAGCGAGCCGAAGCGAAAGCGAGTCTGAACAGGGCGTTCAGTTGGCAGGAATAGACGCGAAGCGGGATGATCTACCCATGGCCAGGTTGAAGGTGGGGTAACACCCACTGGAGGACCGAACCGGTGTTTGTTGAAAAAAGCTCGGATGAGCTGTGGGTAGGGGTGAAAGGCTAATCAAATTCCGTGATAGCTCGTTCTCTCCGAAATAGCTTTAGGGCTAGCCTCGGACGAATTGCGCTGGTGGTAGAGAGATGGATGGACTAGGGGGCTTTCCGGCTTACTGAATCCAACCAAACTGCGAATGCCAGCGACAACATATCCGGGAGTCAGACGGTGGGGGCTAAGCCTCATCGTCGAGAGGGAAACAGCCCAGACCGCCTGCTAAGGTCCCCAAGTTACGGTTAAGTGGGAAAGGAAGTCGGAACGCTCAGACAGCCAGGAGGTTGGCTTAGAAGCAGCCATCCTTTAAAGAAAGCGTAATAGCTCACTGGTCAAGCGGTCCGGTGCCGACAATACAACGGGGCTAAAACCGTACACCGAAGCAGCGGATGCGCACCTCAGGGTGCGCGTGGTAGGAGAGCATTCTCAACAGCGGCGAAGCCAGACTGAGAAGACTGGTGGAGCGTTCGAGAAGAGACCCTGCCGGCATAAGTAGCGATAACGGAGGTGAGAACCCTCCGCGCCGAAAGTCTAAGGTTTCCTGAGGAAGGTTAATCCGCTCAGGGTTAGGCGGTCCCTAAGGTGAGGCCGAAAGGCGTAGCCGATGGACATCCGGTTAATATTCCGGACCTCCCAATGTTCGTTTGACGATGGGGTGACGCAGAAGGATAAGC
>CAVYQC010000002.1:0-234480 GCA_963770555.1 uncultured Acidobacteriaceae bacterium | reverse complement strand
GTTCCGGCCGCGCGCTGCGTATAGTCAAACGGTGGAGTCGACGATTTATTTGTCGCAGGAAAGCCAAGGCAAAGGGTTCGGACGGAGACTTTATTCGGCCTTGATTCAATCGGCCGCCGGAAAAGGGTTCCGCGAGTTAATCGGCGTAATTGCGTTGCCGAATCCGGCCAGTTTGGCTTTGCACGCAGGTTTGGGATTTCGCGAAGTCGGCGTATTGCGGGGCGTGGGTTACAAATTCGGCAGGTACCACGACGTCGCGTTGTGGCAGAGGTCGGCGCAGGCAACGACGGATTGAGGCGCGCCCGATTTTCCTTTCCAGCGAATTTGTTAGCGTAACGCGGCGGTGACTGTCAGGCCGGCGTTGTACGCCACGCGCACAAGGACTCAGTGTGCGCTGCGCTGCCGTCGCGAAGCCAGGCGTCGAGCTGCGCGGGTTCCTTCAACTGCTGGCCGCGGACGCGCGGCACCGCCACAAAACGGCAGTCCAACTCGGGCAGGGCGGTCATATCGCCCCAGAGTTTCTCGAACTGGGCCACCGGGAAGATATCCTCCTGCCCTTTACCCCAGCGCTTCTTCACGTCTTTGAGGGTGACGTAGGTGGGCATGCGCGCGGCTGCGGCGCGAACCGCCTCGTCGACACGGCCGGCGTCTGAGAGAGCATCGCGGGTGAGGCCGAACAGATTGAGCAAGCGGTCGATATCGATCCAGTACGTTGCGCTGTTGTAGTAGCGAAGGCAGCTTTCCAGTTTTTCGTTGGGCAGGGCCAGGCCTTCAACCAATCGGGCGCGGCCATCCACGCGGGCCAGGCCGCCTCCGCGGTCTTCGAGGTGACGGGCAATCACCTCGGTGGTGAGCGCGGCGCCGTTGTGGATGTGGCAACCGAGAATCGACGGATCGACGTCGGCAGCCACCGTATCGATATTGTGCACCAGGAGATAGTTCAGTTGCGGGCGCATTGCGATCAGATTTTGGAGCGTGCCGTTGCGAAGCAGGTTGGCGACCTCATACCAGTGGCCCACGGGATGAAGGCACTGCATGGGGAGATTGTCGGTATAGTCGGATCCTTCGCCGGCGTTCTGCGCCCACTGAATCAGCGCCGCATGCAGGCCTTCGCGCACCTTCTGCGCCTGCGCGTCCAGCAATTGCTGCGGCACCTCCTCCCAGGCGAAGCGGAGATCGCGGACCATGGGGACCATGCGCAGGCCGATGGAGCGGCCGGGCGACAGCAGGAGCGGGCCCGGATACCGATAATTGTTTTCCGCGGCGAGGTGTGCGGCGATGGCTTGGTGCGTGAGGTAGCTGGTGGTGAGGACGTGCGGAAGCGGCGTGCCGCATTCCCGGCTCACGCGAAGACTCTTGGCCAGGTGGACCTCAATGAAGTTGCGATATTGCCCGCCGAGCCGGCAGAAAGGATTGAGCGCCTTGACGACTCCGGCGCCACGCGTCCACCGCGTGCCCATGCCTCCCGCCAGAGTGACTACTGCGATGCGGCCACCGGCAAGCGCATCGAGACCCTCGGCGCGGTGACGATCGTCCACTTGATCTGCCGGGGCATCTTCGATGAGCCGGGTAGTCGGCAGGCGGTTCTGCGCCAGGCCGATGCGGCCTGAACGGAGATCCTGGCGAATCTGCTCGTGCTGCAGGCGGTCAAAGCCGTTGGCGTCGAGGAGCGTCCGCAGCGTTCCGGCCTGGCCGCGGTCAGGATCCTGGGCGGCCGGGAGCATGTGGTCAAACAGAGTTTGGATCATGCCTGCGTAATCGGCTTTGGAGCGGCATGCCGCGGTGAAGCGCTCCAGTTCGGCGCGGCGCACGGGGGACAGCCGGGGAATTTCAGCGCGAATGAGCGGAGGAACCTGCTGCGTGTAATAGCCGGCGGGCATCAGGGCATCGTCGCCGCAATGCAGCGCGGCCTGCGTTCCCTGCTCGTTGATGGCGAAATCGTAGACCACGGGCTCCATGGCGAAGGGCACGCTTTGCTCCATGCGGCTTTTGGTTTCGCTCATGATGGCCTGCATGCGCATCCGGGCGTGCGCCTTGGATTCGGGACTGAAGAGGAAACCCATGCCGCCGCCGCTCATGCCGCCGAGCATCCAGAAGCCCCAGAAGTCGACGCCGAATTCTTTGCGGACACGATCGATCAGCGATTGGGTGTAGAGATTCGCGGCCCAGGGAATGATGGTCTGTATGGGGCCGTCGTAGTTGCGCTGCAAACAGCCGCCGAGCGCACGGATGTCACCCCGCTCGAGATGGCCGGTGATCTCTTCGAGGATTCCGATTGCCTGGCGGCGGCCGAGCCACTCGGTTTCACTGCGCAGCAGGTACTTTTCGGTGACCATTTCAAGAATGGGGCCGACATCCTGCGCCATTCCACCGTGCACCAGCACCAGGCTCTGCTGGAGTTTCTCGCGCGCCTGGCGCGGGATTTCGGCTTCACTAAAGATTTTGTGGTCGGGAAGCAGACGCCCGCGGCTGATGCCGAATTCGGGGTCGCTCTGGGTGGCGCGAACGCCGTGGATGAGCTTGATGCCGGGCCATACGCCGCCGGAATCCTGCCAGCCGCCGCCGCTTCCACCCAGCCATTCACCCAAGATGGCGCGCGCGGCCACCAGCCTGCGGTCCTGTTCTTCCATGCCCCCGGTGAGCGAATGGATCTGGCCGGTTGCGCGCATGCAAACGGCAATCAGGCAGGCCAGAAGGCTGGTGGAGACAGCCAGCCGGGAGCCTTTGGGAATATCGTTCACGCTGCTGACGATCTCAATGCCGCGTCCTGGCTTCCCCGTGAGGCGCTCCAGCAGAGCGGCGAGCGGCTGCGCTGCCCCTTCGATGCCCGCAGGAACGATGCCGCTGGCGATGATACCCGCCTTGAGCAGTCCCAGATAATCGCGGGGAAAGTCGAAGACCTCGGCGATGGAGGAGACGTCAGCGGACGCGCGCAGGTCGACGCTGGTCAAGCGGATGACCGGCTGATCGATTACACGAAACCAGGCTTCGACCGGCGACCTGGGCTGCGCACCGGGTGTATTCGCGCCACGGACCGCGAGATCGATGGATGCGTTAATGACGCGCGCGCCCTCGGGGAAATCCATGCCGAGGAAGAAAATATCGCTCCATCCGCTGTGCGTCAGGTCCATGCGGACAGGCGTGGCCTCGCGCAGTATGGGGAAAACCGGATCGCCCGCAAGAAGCTCGGGACGGAGGCGCAGAGGATAGTCGTCGGTGTGGCCGATGCGAAACATCCACTGGTTGCCGCGCACGCTGCGCACACTGCGGCGCACCTGGTCGGCAAGGGTTTGGAAACCGAGCGCGCGGTAACTGGCGGCCAGCGCACTGGAGATGGCCGCGCTGGCGCCCTCTTCGTCCTGGGCGGCGAGGAAAACCGCGATAGCTTCTTCGAAGCGGCGCTCGAGCAGGTTTTCAAAGCCGGCGAAGGGGATGAACGCCGGCGCGGCGGTTGCCGGCAAGCTGGAAATGTGAAAGCGATGGATGGCGTAAAGAAAGAAGAGAGCCCGGACGCGCTCGTAGAGGTTGTCGCAGTTGCGGCGGAATTCTTCGAGCGCGTGGCATTCAGCGAGGAGTTCGTCGAGGTCGAGGCCATGGCACAGGGCGTCGAGCGGCAAATCGCGCTGGTCCCCGCTGCCCGTGATGACGCCGGTAAAGCGGCTCACGAGGCTGAGCCTCCGCCGATCCGGGCGAGTTCGCGGTCGGCCAGGAGTTCGATCATTTGCGAGAGTACTTCACCGCGGTCGCGGCCGTTCAGCGCCAGCGCGAGCTGCGCGATAAGGAGGCCATAGGGTGCGCCGAGATCGTAGCGCCGGCCCTCGTCCTCGACTGCAAGGTATTGTTCGCGGCGTGCGAGCTCGGCGAGCGCGTCTACCAGCGTTACCGGCGAGCCGCCGGATTTTGCCAACATGCGATCCAGAATTTCCATCACCGCCGGCGTCAACACGTGGATGCCGAAAAAGCAGAGGTAGTGACCGGTGCGAATGCCGGGGATGAGCAGGCGCTGCTCGGCTTCAGTGGGGGTCGGCTTTTCGAGGACCGTTTCCACGCGATACAGATCGCTGCGCGCGGGGACGCGGTGTCCGCCGACGGTTCCATAGCGCCAGAGCAGGCTCTCGCGCGTGGGTTGGACACCGCTGACCGAGCAGCGTTCCCGCTGGGCCAGCTCCACAAGGCGCTGCGCGGAAGGCTTGGGCGTGGTGCTTACGTAGAGGTGGTCGCCCACCATGTGAAGAAAAGGGTCGGCGTTGGTAAACGAGCGGGCGCAATGGATGGCGTGACCGTAGCCGCGCGGCTCCGGTTGAGGAATAAACCGGACCGACGACGCGTGCAGCCCGGCAGCCTGCGCGTAGGAGGACTCATCGCCGGGCCAGACGACGATGGCAATCTCTTCGGCGCCGGCCGCGAGCGACTGCTCGATGAGGATGGAGAGCAGCGATTTCCTGTTGCCTTCGCCGTCGATCAGGGTTTGGAGAGGCAGCGCGCGCTGCGACCGAGCGGCCGCGGTAATGACAGCTTTCTTGACTAACAAAGGTGCACCTTAGGGCACTTTATCACGGATGCTTCCCGTTCTTTACGGTCCTCGCAATGGACCCCTGCTCGTTGGTGTCGCGGTTAAAAATGCGTATGGCGACGATGGCCATTCATCGCGCTCGCGCGAGGCGGGCAGGGAGTATTTCAAAAATGGTTCGGCGGTATACTCTGCCGCCCTGCAGGGGCTAAAGCCCGCATCCTTTTTTGCGGCCTTTGCGGCACGGCTGAAGCCGTGCCCTTTCAAAGCCGTGAGTTCTTGCACAGATTCTGAAGGACCGCAGCCGCACGGCGAGCGATACAACGCAGGCAAATGGCACTGAAGGGGCCGGACTTATATAAGATGGTCCGGGGAGGATTGACCATGCGGAGTCGCTTGCATTGGGCGCATCTCGTCCTGTTCGCTTTTCTCCCGGTGTGGTCAGCGGCCCAGACCACCCCGAAAGCGGCGCTTCTGGCGTTGTCGAAGCAGGACCACACGCTGAGCATTATCGATCCCGCCGACCTGCACGTTGTGGCGCGCGTCCCGGTGGGCGACGATCCACACGAGGTGGTTGCTTCGTCGGACGGCAGGACGGCGTACGTTTCGAACTACGGCTTCGGGGCCTTCCATACGCTTGCGGTCATCGACCTGGTGGACGAAAAGCAAATGCCGTTCATCGATCTGGGCGCGCTGCGCGGCCCGCACGGGCTCATGTTCGTGCAGGGCAAAGTGTGGTTCACGGCCGAGGCCGCCAAGGCGATAGGCAGCTACGACCCCGCCACCGGCAAGATCGACTGGATCATGGGAATCGGACAGAATCGCACGCACATGCTCTATGTGTTTCCCGATGCCAAGCGCATTCTTACCACAAACGTAAATTCGGCAACCGTGACGATTCTCGAAAGGACCGAGGGCCGGGGCGGCGGACCTCCGGCGGGAATGCCGCCAGTCGGCCCTCCCGGGGGTGGTCCGCCGCCGGGTCCAATGCCCTCACCGCCGGGAGGCGACTGGCAGCTTACCGTGATTCCGGTGGGCCGCGGTTCGGAAGGCTTCGATGTTTCGCCCGATGGCAGGGAGGCCTGGGTTGCCAACGCCGGAGACGGAACGCTTTCGGTCATCGATATCGCCGCCAAGAAGGTGGTGGCCACGTTGGCAGCCAACGTGCCGGGCGCCAACCGGCTGAAGTTCACGCCGGACGGCAAGCTGGTTTTGGTTTCCGCCGGAGGGTCGCTGGTGGTTCTGGACGCTGCTACGCGGAGCGTTGTGAAGCGGCTGGCCGATGTTCACGCCTCGGGAGGAATCCTGATGCAGCCAGACGGGGCGCGGGCTTACGCGGCGTGCGGTCGCGACGGTTCTGTGGCGGCGATCGACCTGAAGACGCTCAAAATGGTTGGACGCGTGGATGTGCGCGGTCCCGATGGATTGGCATGGGCGGTGCGGCCGTAAATGAGAGCGCGATGCGGATCGATTGGAAGGACGAGGGGCTGGCGGAGGGGCTGCGCTGCTATCGGAGCAGGGAGTTCTTTCAGGCGCACGAGCACTGGGAGGGCGTCTGGCTCAAGAGCCCGGAGCCGGAGAAGACGTTCCTTCAGGCGCTGATCCAGATCGCGGCGGCGTTTCACCACCTTAAGCGCAAGAACCCCGCAGGCACGGCATCTCTGCTGCGCGCATCGCTGCGCCGGCTGGATCGCTTTTCGATGGAGTTCGGAGGCGTCGCGGTGGAACCGCTTCGGGAGAGCCTGCGGGCGTGGCTGGAAGCGCTCGATCAAGGGGACGGAGCGCCGCACCTGCCCTTTCCGCAGATCCGGTGAGCGCCGGGGGTGGGTAGATATGTGGTTTCCCAGGTCCCAAAAGCGGGACCTGGGGCACCCAAGTTCGAGGGGAAGACTACAAAATCGCCAAGTGACGGCTCTAGTGGGAACGACTTGAAGTAGAAGCCGTTGAATGAATGCCGGACGGCGCGCTGGAGATGGTTGACGTTCCGCCCACACTACTCGGTCTGGCGGCTTCCGAAGGCATCGCTTGCGAAGAGGACGGCGGCGAACCCCGGTGGATCGACTCTGCGGCGCCGGCGGCCATCGTGGGCCGGCCGTTGGCTCCAAGAGAAGCCGGAGCGTCAACAAAGATGGGCGTGCTCGCCGTACCTCTTTCCAGGGTGCGCTGTGAGAATTTCTGCAGTTTGCCCAGCTCATCCCGTGGAACACCGAGGCCTGCGGAATCCTTGCGGAAGACGAACGAACTGGAGGAGGCGATATCGGATTGGACGAGCGGCCTCAGGTTCACGGCCGTCATAGTGGGTTCGCCGCGAAGGGGTGGATGCGTGGGCGCGATTGGACGCGATCCCGGCGCGTTCGTGGCGGCGATTGTGCCTGCATTGTTCAGCCCCATCCACGAGCCCCCAGGCATCCAACCCCACCCTGCGCCGCCGCAGTAGGACCACGCTCCGTAGTGGTAGGGAGTCCATCCCCAGGGATAAGGAGACACCCAGGAGTAGCCCGTGTTTCCGTACCACGCCCACGCGCCGTTCGCATAGGGGTCCCAGGCCGCGCTGGCGAAGTAAGGACGCCACATGAAGCCGCAACCGCCCATATTCGCGAAGTCTCCGTAATACATCATGTCGTTCAGCCCGTAGTTATAGGGCGAGCCGTTCAAAGCGCTCATGGAGGCGGACCGGGCGTGATAGTCGACAGCATTGTGGTCCCAGGCGTCGAGCGGATCGGCCGCGACCTGGTTGGCAACCGCCGGCCTGGAGGAGTCGAGCATGGCGAACGTAACCGTCTTCTTGCGCGAAACATCGATTGCGCCCGCAGGGTCGTCGATGCGCACGGCGCCATCGAGCACGGCGAGCCTGGCCTCGGTTCCGTCCACCTGCAAGCGGACGTGACTCGCAGCCGGAAGGCGCAGGTTTTGCTGGCCGAAGAGAAGGCTGAATTCATTGCCCGGCGTTTTCATCAGGCTGATGTAAGCCATGCCTTTGACCAAATGAACGGAAGAAACGGTGGCGCCGTTCGCAAGCCGTTCAAGGGCCGGGAACTCGACGATGGAGTCCGGCGCCAGCCGCAGCGAGCTGTTGTCTTCAAATTCAACTTCGGCCACGCCGTTACCGGTCTGCAAACGGCTGTTCTCCACAATGGGCAGGTTCGCAATGGCGGGTTCGAGACCACGGCCGGTGTCGCGATCGAGGCCGACCGCGCCCTTGACTTGACTGAGACGCACGATGCGAACCTTTGAAATGGAAGCGGGCTGGGCGGCCTGGGCAATCAGGGTGGGGGCGAGCAAAAGCGCCGAAAGGGACGCTGTTGCGATATGCACGGCGGAGATTCTGATCATGTCCGCCTCCTTAATCGGGAGTCCGGCGAACTCTTACACCGATGGGAGGAACGAGCCCGCGACCGGCTTCGGCCGGAATGCACCGTGGCAACGATGCTAGCACGAATCCGGCTCGCTCGGCGATGCAGATTTCCCAGGCCGGCAAACACGGAAGTTGCTTGCATGCGAAGAGCACGGCCGTTGAGAGCGGATTGGCCGGCCAGGTCCGCGGGCTTTGCAACCATCCCGGTGAGCAAGGGCCTTGCAGGATGAGAAAAATCTCCGGATAGCGCAAGTTGCTGTTCCCTGTGGAGGCAATTACGGACTATCATTCGGAGGCAACGGGTCCGAGGCTCGAAGAACGAGACCTGGACGAGAAAGAGGTAAGTCATGGCAAGATCCCCACGCACGCAGTCCACGCCGGTAAAACCACCGCTCTTTGCCGAGCAGGCACGCATGGTGCTTCCCGGGAGCGAGAAGGCTCCGGCTCCGAGTGCAGTCCACGTGAGGTCTACGGCGGCCAAGTCAAAGGTGACCGTCTCAGTGATTGTGAAACGCAAGGAGCCGCTGAAGGTGAACCGGCGCGGCGGACGCGCGAGTGGGCCGGTTCGCGTGAGCCGGACTGAGTACAAGAAGCGCCATGGCGCCGACCCGGACGCCATCAAACAGGTGAGGGCGTTTGCGCGGGAGTTCCATCTGAAGGTGGAAGCGGATGCGACGTCGGCTTTGCGGCGGACGATCCAACTGACGGGGACGGCCGCGGATGTGCAGAAGGCCTTTGGGGTGGCGCTGGAACAGAAGACGATCGATGGGATTGAGTACCGGGTACGCGAGGGAGGGATTCAGCTGCCGGCATCGCTGATGGGGGTGGTGGAGGCGGTGGTGGGGCTGGATAACCGTCCTCAGGCGAAGCCGCACTTTCGCGTTTTCAAGGCCCAGGCGGCTTCCGCTGCCCCCGGCAGCTACACCCCGCCCAAGGTCGCCGAGGCGTACGGCTTCCCGGCAAAGGCAAGCGGCGCCGGACAGACGATCGGAATCATCGAGCTGGGCGGCGGGTACCGGCAAGCCGATTTAACCGCCTACTTCAAGACGCTGGGGCTGGCCGCGCCCGCAATCACCGCAGTCAGCGTGAGCGGCGGAAAAAACAAGCCATCGACGGCCAGCAGCGCGGACGGCGAAGTGATGCTGGACATTGAAGTGGCCGCTTCGGTGGCGCCCGGCGCGAAGATCGCGGTGTACTTCACGCCCAACACGGATCAGGGGTTCCTGAACGCAATTACAACCGCGGTGCACGACACCACCCACAAGCCGAGCGTGATTTCGATCAGCTGGGGCGGACCGGAGTCGAGCTGGACCCAGCAATCGATGACGGCGATGGACGCGGCTTGCCAATCGGCCGCGGCCCTGGGAGTTACGATTACGGTTGCCGCAGGCGACGATGGGTCGACGGATGGAGGAAAGGGCAACAACGTGGACTTTCCGGCATCGAGCCCGCATGTGCTGGCGTGCGGGGGGACCAAGCTCGACGCCAACGGAGCGACGATCGTCTCCGAGGTGGTTTGGAACGAGCTGGCCAACCAAGAGGGCGCAACCGGGGGCGGCGTGAGCAACGTTTTTGCGCTGCCAACGTGGCAGGCGAACGCGCACGTTCCGGCGGCGAGCAAGAGCACGGGCGGCCGCGGCGTACCGGACGTGGCCGGCGACGCCGACCCAACGACCGGCTACACGATTCGGGTGGACGGCCAGACGAGCGTGATCGGGGGAACGAGCGCGGTTGCGCCGCTTTGGGCCGGGCTGGTGGCGGTGGCCAACGAGCAGCTTGGGGCGCAGGTTGGGTTCCTTCAGCCGGCTCTCTACGCAGCCAAGGCTGCCTCGGCGTTCAACGATATAACCCAGGGCAACAATGGCGCGTTCAAGGCGGGGCCGGGGTGGGATGCGTGCACCGGGCTTGGGTCTCCCAATGCAGGCAAGCTCATTCCGCTGCTGGCGCCGGCGAGTGCGAGCGGCAAGGCATCCTCCAAGGCGCGGGTAAAGCGGTGAAGAAAGCGGCATAGCCGCGAGCTTCAATTTCTTTTCAACTCGGTTCGGGCGGAGAGCACTTTTCGCCGACAGGGGCTGAAGCCCGCGTTCGTTTTGGGGCGTTTGCGGCACGACTGAAGTCGTGCCCTTTCAAAACGTCGGCTTATTTTGTCGTACTTGCGGCATGACTTTAGAGGCTGCGGAAGAAGGGAGAACGGCGAGCGAATCGCGTGTGCATGCGTCCTACAGGGGCTGGAGCCCGCGTTCGTTTTGGGGCGTTTGCGGCACGCGACCCAGAGAGTACCCCGGTCGTGCCCTGACGCTTCGTGCTCTTTGCGGAGAGATTTTCCGCAAGATGTGAAGCTGTGCCCTTTCAAAGCTCCGTTTATGCGGCCGGTCTTAGGGAAGCGACTCGACTCGCTGCTTGAGGGCGACGTTCAACGATTGATAGATTTGCTGACCGTCTTTTCGCAATAGGGGCAGGAGAAGCGGCAAGAACACGCCGGTAAAAATCTCGCCGTGATGAAACCGGATGCGGGTTCCATCGATGGGCTCGATGATAAAGTGGTGCGCGCCGTTGAATATGGCCGGAGACAGGAAATGAGCCGCCCATTGGAGTTCCCTGTCCGGATCGAAGGTTAGTATATTTGCCGGCGTCCAGATGCGGATGCCACGCGGAAATTGGAAACGATAATGAATGTTCGCGCCCTGGTAGACGTCGCCTTTCACCGCGAGGATGAACGGGTTCCAGTCAGGATAATGAGGAAAATCAGTGAGGACTTCCCAAACGCGCGAGGGCGGCGCGCCGATCTCGATCTCAGTGCTGATTTCGTAAGACACCTGGTCACTTGCCTCCGATGTTACCACTCCGGCCGGAACAGTTTTCGACGGGAATTTTCGTTCCGCGACCCGTCAGGCCGAGGATGAATCAGCTTCCCTGGATGGCGAGATCGGCATGGCGGTCTTCCGCGATCAGCGCGGGGTGGAGTCGCCGTAAGGGATGGGCCAGCCACGCTCCGCGGCCAGCAGGGCGCAATTCCGCTCGGCGAGCGCTGAAATGGTGAGCAGTGGATTCACGCCTAGCGACCGCGGGATCACCGCGCCATCCATCACATACAACCCCGGGTGGACTTCTGTCCCGGAGGTGCCGGAAAATACCTGGCCTTTGTGATTGACGACGGCGTTTTCCGCGCTCTCCCCCATTACGCACCCGCCGAGCGGATGTCCGGTGATGAGTTGCTGGTCGGTAAAGCGATTCCACACCGGATCGGGCACAAAGTCTCCGGCCAGCGCATCGGACGCCTTGTGAATCAGGTCCGATGCCTGGCGAATGATCTCTGTTTTTCCCGCGCCCGGCCAGGAGATGCGCAACTTGTCGTTCTCGAGAACCATTCTGCCGCCGCTATCGTCGTGGGCGACGACCAGATAGTTCAAAGTGTTGTGCACCGCACCGCTATAAGGGCCGAGCACAATGCTGCGGAGTTCCCGGAGTTTTGCTTTGAGCGAACCGAACGATCCTCGCCTGGCCCGGCTTCCAGTCAACGCCAAGCCCGCGGCCAGCACTTCAGAGAGGAAGGGTCCAAACGCACCGGGGATGACGGAGTCCACCATGATCTTGCCCTCATCGAGATTGGACTGGTTGCGAAGATCGATGGAAACGGCCGAGCAGGGACCTACCGGGTCGCGCCCTTTTATGCCGCGGCTGCCCAAGCCGACGCCGCTAACCGGTTCTTGGGCATTGAATGTGAGGCCGATCATGTCTCCGTTCCCGGAAAAACGGGTCCCCAGCGCGCTCGATAAAGGCAGCCCATTGGCTGCGGAGCGGAGCAGCAGTTCGGTACTCCCGAGAGTTCCAGCCGCCAGGATGACGGTATCGGCAGTCACGCGGCCCGACTGGTCAAAAAGCAGGTTCCATCCCCCATCCGTGGGCACGATGGAGCGTACGCGCATGCAGGTGTAAATCTCCGCACCGTGCCGCCTGGCATCGGGAAGATAGTTCATCAGCACGGTGTTCTTTGCGTTGTAATTGCAACCGGATACGCAATCGCCGCAGCCAACGCAGGCCTCCTGCTGAATTCCCGCTGCGTTCTTGCCTGCCTGAAAGGTGACGTTGATGTGGGGCCGCGTAACCGGGAAACCCAACCCCCGGGCTGCGCGGGTAAAAGCTTTCATCTTGGGCGTCTCCGGCGACTGGCCGGGAAAAGGGTTGGCGCCCAGCATGATTTGCGCATATCTAAAATATGGATCCAGCGCACCATTGCGCGCGTCGTTGCGAACGGCTTCAGGCCATGCGGAATCTTCGAAGACGCGTGGCTCGGGGACCAGGGAGATATTTGCGTTAATCAGCGACGTCCCGCCCAGACCACAGCCCACGATCACATTCATGTCTTCGTCAAAGCGGAAATCGAACAAGGCGGTCTGCGAGCCGATGTGAACCCCGCGCACGTCGGCCTGCACTTCTTCAAGAAAAGCAGCGGGGCGATTGGGAAACTCGCCGCCTTGAATTTCGCGGCCGCGCTCCAAAACGACCACCTGCCTTCCCGCGCGGGCCAGGCGGGAGGCCGCAATTCCACCGCCGTATCCGGAGCCGACGACGGCGATCTCGTAATGTTGCTTCAGCGATTCATTCGGTAAGGAAAGACGGTCCATCGGCTACTCCCAAGGTCGCAGTAAACTTGAAGGACCTCGCTTACGGCGTTCCGACAATTCCTATAGAGATTCTGCACCGTGTACGCGGCGGTTTTCTGAGGACAACTCCGCTGGACTGCATTGCGTTTGGCCGAGCGTCGACGCAGCTTGACAATATTTACGCGTAAGGACCTTTGTCAATGGCGGGAGCCGTGTCCTGCCGGGACTTCTTCGGGCGGTTGTCGCGGCTAGCAGCTTGCCGAAGAGGGCTGAGTTTTCAGGTGGAATGCGCGAAAGAATTCCCCAAGGGCTAAAGAGGCTGCGGAAAAAGGGAGGGCAGCAATCGAATCGCTTGTGCAAGCGTCCCGCAGGGGCTAAAGCCCACGTTCATATTGCAACCTTTGCGGCCCGACTGAAGTCGTGCCCTTTTACAAAACCCTTGCGAATCGCCATTCAGGCGAGTTTTTCCGCAGCCTGTAAAGCCCGCGCTTTCCTTTGAAGCGTTTGCGGCACGACTGAAGTCGTGCCCTGACACTTCGTGCTCTGCCGAAGCTGTTTTTCAGCAGGCTGTGAAGTCGTGCCCTTTTACAAAACCGCTGCAAATCGCCGTTAAGGCGAGTTTTTCCGCAGCCTGTAAAGTCATGCCTTGTTAGAAGACCTGCACTGCGGAGGGTCGAGGGTTGGTTCAGGCCCCCTTTGAGAGGCCGGCAATCCTATAGCCTCTGGCTGCGCCCGCGGATACTTACTCTCTGCGAATGATTCTTATGGGGATCGACGCCCGGCAGTCCCCAGGTGGTAGCAGAGCCCGGCGTTCCAGTTCATTTCATCGAGGCCCGGGTTGCTGGGCACGACGAAGCCGTTGGACTGGTGAAAGACGCCGAAGCCGGTGCGGAAATCGGTGCGGCCGTTGATGCGGAACTGCATGCCGATGCTCTGATCGAGGCCGAAGTTTTCGTACGAGGCGAACTGGGAGAACGCCTTTTGCGTGTAGCCGGTCATGCCGCCCTTGATGACGTAATAGGGCTTGAAGCGGGCGCCATCGCGCCAGATGAGGCGAATCCCGATGGGCATGATTGCGATGCCGGGCACGATTTCGCGGTTTGTGCGACCGGCGCCTACGGGGTTTCCCCACTCGTCGGTTACGGTGGGCTGGCGCAGGATGACGACGGGCAGGATCTCAGCGGAATAATCAAGGCGGGCGCCGATGAACGTGCCCCAGGAATGGCGGTCGTACTCGATGCCGGCCGTGGAGAGATAGCTCCACCAGGAGTTGGCGAAGATTTTGAAGTGGCCGACGGAGTTCATGCCCTCGAAGATGAGTTCGCTCTCGACGGAAACAGGCGATGCGGGTAGAGGAGGCGGCCGGATTGCCGATCCGAGGCGCGGGATCCAGACGATGCCGGCGGAGAGGCGGCCGAAGTAGGTGGGGATACCGGCGAGATGATAGGGTGCGCTTCCTTGTGAGACCGGCTCGATGGGGTCAAAGTTGCTGTGCTGGACGCCGCCCTCCACGCGGAGTGCAGCGTGAAGGCCGATGGGGGTGTCGACGCCTCCGCCGAGGAATTCGGCGAACGACGCGATGGTGCCGGAATTGCCGTTCTTGTAGCCGGTGGTGTTGAGCTTGTACCAGGAGCCGTTCAGGCCGCCTTCGCCGACAAGGGCCTCGGCGTAGAAGCGCTCGCGGTGGATGGTCGCCTCATACTGGCCGCCGCCCATAATCAGGAAAGCGTGCTGCGGCTCGCCCTGGTTGCTACCGCGGTACATGGAGTAGTCGAGCTTGAAGCGCAGGTGATGCCAAGGCGGAAACGCGACGCCTGCATTCCAGCCGTTCAGCGCCTGGCGGGAACCAGGCACCCCATTCAAGGAGTTGGAGAGCCAGGAGTATCCGCCATAGACCTGGAACGGCGGGGAGGACTGGGATTGGGCAACCGAATCTGCGCATAGACAGAACGCGGCAAGGAGCACCAACCAGCGAACTGGAATTCTCATTCTGCCTTCACGGCCAGGAACCAAGATACTCCCGTTGGACGCGCTCGCGATCTCTTTTGCATTGGTTCCAAGGTCCAAGCCGCGGGGCGCGCCCATCCGGGCCGCCTGCGGGGCCAGAGAGCCTTTCATTGCGCCATTGCGGAGCGATTTCTCGGACACTTCTTCCTCAACCTCCTCCGCCGTCCAGACCGGTTTCACCGCCGAGCCAGCTAAAGCGATGCCGGCTTGTCCTATTGCTGCAGGACATCCTGCCTGGCCTTCACGAGGGCGGCAAGGCAACGGTCGCGCCATTTCCTGCGAGATTCCAGGCGGCCGGCCGGAGTAGTCTCGCGCAACTGCCTTTCAACGTTGGCCACCAGTTCCTTGCCCCAAGGCCTCGGATCGGCTTGGCTCTTCGCCAGTTCGTAGTACATTGAGCCGAGCTTTGCACAGTAGTCGGCAATGCCTCCCTGCGCATTCAGGTCGATGGTTTCAAACGGCCCAAGAAAGAACCAGCGCAATCCCAGGCCATCCGCTATGACGGCGTCAACGCCGCTGGCCGAGCAGATTCCGTCTTCGACCAATCGAAACGCTTCAGACAACACCGCACTTTGCAGCCGGTTCACGATAAATCCGTCGATTTCACGGCTCAGCGTAACCGGCACCTGGCCTACTTGCTTCATCAGAGCCTGGGTACGCTCGAAAACATCGGGAGACGTCCAAGGCGCGGGGACGATTTCAACCAGAGGAATCAGATGGGGCGGATTGACGGGGTGAGCTACGATGACTCGTTCGCGCCCCTCGATATCCCGTGAGAAAGCCGAGGCAGGCAGGCCGGAGGTGGAACTTGCCAGTACAACATTTTCTCCGGCCATCGAACCCATGCTTCGATACAGCTCACGCTTGATCTCTAACCGCTCGGGCGCGCTCTCCTGAACGTAGCCGGCATCGCGGAGCGCCTCGGCAAGGCTGGCCGCCGGCGTCAAAAGCGCGGAAATCTGCTCAGCCGTGCGGCCGTGGAGCAGGCCCAGCGGCTCCAGCATGGCGGCCGATGTCCGCACCTGTTCGAGAGCTGCGTCCACCGACTCTCGCGAGGGATCGTACAAAGTCACGTGCAATCCCGCTCGCGCAAAGACCAGCGCCCACGAGCTGCCCACCACCCCGCATCCGACCACTGCAATCTTGTCCATCGAGCGCCTCCGCACCGAACTCGCTCCGAATAGGATCAACCGCAAACGCTTCTTCACCAAAATTCTAGCCGGGGACAAAATGGCCCGGTTGTTGCTGACGGGAACCACGATCTGGGGGTAAGCAAAGCAGATCCAGGAGCGGACGGCTCGCCGCGGGTTGAGTTGTGCCGAAGAGCGCGCCGATTCATTCGATCAACAGGACTGTAGGGACGCGCGCATCTGCCAGGCGCAGATAGAAATGGCCGATTCCGGCGGCGCCAATCATCAAGCTGGCTGTTTCGCCGGCCCCCGGAACCCCGCAGGGCCAAGGCCTTTTTTGCGATTCGTATTTTTCCATCCCGATGCGGCCAATCTTCTCAGCGGCCAAGCGGAGTTGAGGCTCGTTCAGAATGCGGCTCGCCTCCAGAAGAACGTCGGCGTTGCCGGCGCATCCATGGCAAAGCGAGAATCCCCCGTTGAGCGCGGCGGGTGAGGCGAGGGCTCGTTGCGTGGTGCGCAGGGCGATTTCGGCCTCCGCGCGGGCTTGTGCGCTGCCGCTCAATTGCCACGCGCGCAGCCTGGAAAGCGCAATGCCGGGAGCGCCGTGACACCAGGCCATGCCGTAGGCCGGCGGCGATCCGGCGGGGCGAAGATAGTCGCGAAAGTCGGGCCAGTTCTCAACTTCGGCGCTATAAAACGTCCGCTCGTATTGAAACGCCTGCGCGGCCGCAACCTGAAAGCCGATCTCACCCGTGGCTCGAAAGAGCTGCGCGAATGCCAGGCCGATTCCGGCGGTTCCGTGCGAGAAGCCGGTCAGGTTCTTTCCGGCCGCGGCCGCTGGAAGATCGATGGTCTTCCACGACCATCCCTCAGGAGACTTTGTGGCCGCTTGCTCGAGCCGCTGACCCCAGCGCGAAGCCGCCTGGGCCCATGCGGGACGCTCGAACCGGCGCGCGAAGCCGAGAAGCAGGGGAATGGCGCCGGCGTAACCGCTCATTACGTCGAAGCCGGCGTCATGGGCTTCCAGGTCGATTTTGCCGAGCAATTCCACTCCCCGGTCCTGCCATTCCGGAGCAGCGAGCGCTTCTCCAATCCGGATCAGCGACCACGCGATGCCCAGGGCGCCTGAGTAGACACCGATTTGCATCGCGCGTGGGAGATCGAGGGCCTGCCGGAAGCAATGCGCAGCCGCGCCCAATGCGGTTTTGCGCAAGAGCGGCTCGGAATCGATTTGAGCCACGGAAGCAAGAAAAAGCGCGACACCGCTGGTGCCGGAATAGAGTTCCGGACCCAAGGATCGATGGCGGATTTCCCAGGAGTTCCAGGAATCCGCGAAGGGGCCAATCCAGTTGCAGGCGTCGCCGGCCCAGATTGCGTCGCGGCAGATTCTTCGTGCGATGGCGGACGCAATATCGGCAAAGTCAGTCAAGCGCCCTCCTCGTTGACGGCGGCGAACAGCGGGTCATCGGTGAGACCCGCACCGAGCCAGGGGCGCTCCAGCGAGATTCCCTCGGCTCGGAACTCGCGGTCAACCGCGGCAAGGCGCTCTTCGGTTGGTTGCGCGCCTTCACAATGCGCCAGCCAGATTCCCTGCGCCAGCAGACGGGAACGCGACATGCCGAAGCTTTCGCGGGTGCCGGTGTCATCGGCATAGGCGAGCCCGCCGGCAAGGCGGAGCGTGAAGAGTGGAACTTCGGCCCGCAAAGACGGCCGTACCCGTTCGTGAATGCCGGAAAGCAACTCGTAAGTGAATGCGGCGGTCCGCCGCGGCACGTAAAGAACGGCGCTATCCAATCGCGCATGCATGGAAGAATGCAGGCCGGTCTTGAACCGGAACGGCACCTGCCAGCGGTTCAGCCGCTGGGAGAGCAGTTGGAGCAGCTCAGCCGACCCTTCCGCCGAGATGTTCCAATAGAAGCGAGCCGTCGAAGACTCATCCGAAGAATCGGCGACAGTTTCACCGAAGGCGAAGTAGTAGCCGGGCTGAACGGTTTGCGATTCGCGGGGCGCAAAGATTCTAAGCATGCTGGCCGGCGGTAAGGGCGTTCCCATCCCGCTCAGATTGACAAATTCCCCCGGCATCAGCACGCGGGTGAGAGTTCCATTGGTCGCGATGACCTGTCCGTTGGGCATGCTCTGGATCGACTGCCAGCCGTCTTCCCAGTGTTCCCGGCTTTGATTGGCGCGCATGAGCAGTTCTACCCGAACCGGATCGATGGGCGTGAACGGCGTCTCGCTGGATTCGATCTTTCCTTTGAAGCGGTTCGAGAAGCAGTGCTGGTAGAGCTGGCTGGTGAGTTCATTCATCAGCGGCGCCGCGGAGGCCTGGAGTTGCAAGCCGATCATGGGCGGCGCCAGACCGTTCGAATCCTGGCCGGCAAATGTGAAAGACGAGGGCGAGCGAACCTGGACAGCATCCAGAATGCGAACCAGTTCTTCGCGGAGCTCCGGAGCGATATTCATGGTTCAATCCCCAGCAGTTCGCGAATCGCTTCCTCAGGCTTTTCGAGCACGTTCATGCTGAGCTGCAGCAGCAGAACCGTGACCGGGTTTGCGGTGGGCGCAGTTTGCAGCATTTCGAACGCGGTCTGGATGATTCTGGCGCCGGTATACAGCATGATGCGGCGGAGCAGTTCACGCGCGGCCTGCGCGGAGACCTGACGGCAGTCTGCATAATGGCTCCAGAAGGACCGAATGGCCGGCTGCATGCGTTCGATGGGGTACCGTGCACGCTCAACCATGGCGCCGGGAGCGGCCAGGCTGTTTAAGGGCAGCGACTGGACCCAGAACAGGAGATACGCGCTCATGATCCCCGCCACGTCCCAGCAGGGATCTCCCCAGTCGGCCAGCTCCCAGTCGACGATTTTCAAGCGCAGATGGCCATTGGAGCCTGGACACAGAACGCAGTTTTCCCACTTGATATCGCCGTGGATCAGGCTTTCGCAGGACCAGTTCGAGCGCAAGGTCTCAAGGGCCTGGCCAAACTGCGGAAATTGGCGCAGCATTCCCAGCATCTGATGAATGCCGGCGCTGAAATGCGCAGCTGCCTGCGAGGGCATTTCGCACATCGATAAGGCCAAAGGCGTTCGGCGAAGAAACAAGCCGTTTTGGCCCGCGCGCGGATTGGCCATCGCGCTGCGGTGATAGGTTCCAAACGCCTGCCCAAGCTGTTCGGCCACGGCGATGGGGAAATCGTCGCTTCTGAAGTGGTGTTCGGCGATGGTCTGGGCGCCGTCGAGAAGTTCGGTAATCAGCACCGAGCTTCGCGGGTCGAACAGGCAGAAGCGCGGCACAATCGCTGCGATGCCTTCCAGCGCCGCATCGCGCGTCGCCAGCCTGTAACACTCCGCTTCGGTTTGCAGGGTTCGAGTGGCTTCCGCGTCCCACTGGCGAACCTGCTTCACGAAGTAACCCTGCCCATTGCGCTCTGTGACCTTGAAGTTGCGGTTGCGGCGCGAAATTTCAACGATCTCGAGGCTTCCACTTACCACCGACTCCCGGGTCACCATTCCGCGCTCGATAAGGTAGTGGGCGAGATTTTGGGGTGTGAGGATCACGTTATCCTTGCCGAAGTTTAGATCGGGCAAGCCGGGGTGCGATGCGGCCCGCAGCCGAACATCGTCGGACAGGCGTCATAGCTGTACCAGCACCCGCGGGCATAGGAACCCGCGACCACGGGCGGCTCAAATTGAGCGGCCGGGGCGGCGGCCGCGTGCGCGACCATCGGGCAGGCTGGGGTGCGATGCGGACCGCAGCCGAACATGGTCGGACAGGCGTCATAGCTGTACCAGCATCCGCGCGCATAGGAACCCGCGACCACGGGCGGCTCAAATTGAGCGGCTGGGGCGGCGGCTGCGTGCGCGACCATCGGGCAGCCAGGGGTACGATGCGGACCGCAGCCGAACATGGTTGGACAGGCGTCATAGCTGTACCAGCATCCGCGCGCATAGGAACCCGCGACCACGGGTGGCTCAAAAGCGGCGGCTGGAGCGGCGGCTGCGCCGGCCGCGTGCTCGACCATCGGGCAGGCCGGGGTGCGATGCGGACCGCAGCCGAACATGGTTGGGCAGGCGTCATAGCTGTACCAGCATCCGCGCGCGTAAGAACCCGCGACCACGGGCGGCTCAAAAGCGGCGGCTGGAGCGGCGGCTGCACCGGCCGCGTGCTCGACCATCGGGCAGGCCGGGGTGCGATGCGGACCGCAGCCGAACATGGTCGGACAAGCGTCATAGCTGTACCAGCATCCGCGCGCGTAAGAACCCGCGACCACGGGCGGCTCAAAAGCGGCGGCTGGAGCGGCTGCGGCGCCGGCCGCTGGGCCGAATCCGGCTCCGTACGCGCTCATCACCGGCCCTTCGAAAAACTTGCCCTTGGCCGACTGCCCTCCGGAGCTTCCTGCCGTCACTTCCGCGCTGCTCGACACCCACAGAATGGATCCGCCCAGCGGGGACTGCGCAGCCGGCAACGGCTCTGAGTGGAGAATATCGGCGTTCGCCACATCGACATACGAGGTGAGCGAGGGGTCCCAGTAGATTCTTGTCTGGTCGGGTTCGGACGCAGCCCCGAGAAAACCGGTCAGGCACAGGGCTTTTCCGGGATTCTTGGGATCCGGAACCACCTTGGCTGTGAATTCATCGAGCCGGAGATTCTGCTTTTTGCCATCCGCCATGATTCCTCCTCACACACTTTCGCGGAAGTTTCCTTTTGGGGATCTGAGGGCGCGACCGTCCGAAGTTGCTGAACCTGTCGGTAATCGATTGGGACTGGGAACAAAGCAGCAGGGATTCAGCCGATGGGAACAGTGCAATTTCGATTGGGGAGCCCGAATCCAAGCGTCGCGATATGGGATGATTACAAGATGCGATTCAGGTTTGTCAAGCCGGAAAGTATTGTTTAACCAATAATTTCGCAAGAGCCTGTTTCAAAGATGGTTCGGCGTATCCTTTGCCGCCCGGCAGGGGCTAAAGCCCTTGATTTTAGCGGGCGTATTCGGCACGGCTGAAGCCGTGCCCTGATCCAAGGCGGTTTTTGAAACACGCTGTAGTAATAGAATTGCGGTCATGCACTCCCGTGGTCAATTCACGGCCGGCGCTTCGCTTTTAGCAGGAGACGCAGTTGACGATGGGCTTCATCCATTTGCATGACTCTCAGCCTGGGCGCCATCAAGGCGAGGTGAAAGCAACGAGACCGAACGGATTTACGACACCGCCATCAGGCCGGCGCGCAGTTCGTCGAGCTTTGCGCCGGAGAGACGGCGCTCAATTTCAGCGTGGGATCGGCGCCAGATGGGCGCGGCGCGAGCGAGCAGGGCCCTGCCATTTGCGGTCAAAATCAGAGTGCGGCTGCGGCGATCGTTCCGATCTCTTTGAACGCGGACAAGACCGCGGCGCTGAAGCGGCTTGAGGGCCGCGGTGAGGGTGGTGCGGTCCATGGCCAGCAGGTTTGCCACCGGTCCCATGGGCGGCGGCTGGGGCCGGTTCAACGACATGAGCAACGAAAACTGCCCATTGGTAAGCCCCAGCGGGCGGAAGGCTTCATCGAAACGGCGAGCCAGAGCGCGGGCAGCGCGCTGCACATGGAGGCAAAGGCAATGGTCCCGGACAAGCAGGGTCGTGGAATACGGGAGCGCATTGGCACTTGACACGGAACGAGATTAGTTGATATCAACGTATATGTCAAGCCTCCTCCCGGCTTGCGGTGCTACAAAGGTTCAACCCGAGTTCCCCACGTTGGAGGTACAAAGAAATGTCCTTCCTGCGCGATTTCAGAATCGCCCTGCGCTCCTTGGCACGCGTACCCGCTTTGTGGATCACCATTGCCCTCACGCTTGCGCTGGGAATCGGCGCCAATGCCGCAATCTTCAGCGTGGTGCGCGCGGTGCTGCTGCGGCCGCTGGCCAATCGCAATGAGAGCCAGCTCTTGTATCTGCGCCAGAGTGCGCAGGGCATCGGGATTGCCAACGCCACTTTTTCGATTCCCGAGATTCACGACATCGGCGCGAATCTGAAGACCATTTCGCAGCTGGGCACGTTTTCCGAGATCGGCTTCACCATCGTCGGCCTGGGCACTCCACGCGAGATTCCGGCCGGCGTGGTGGACGGTAATTATTTTGAGGTGATGGGCCTCAGGCCGGTGCTGGGCCGGCTGTTGACGCAATCCGACGACGGGCCCAACGCTGCCGGCGCCATTGTGCTGACGTATAAGTTCTGGCGCGACTCGCTGCACTCCGATCCCAACGTGCTGGGCAAGGTGGTGCGGCTGGAGAGCTACAGCGGCACGCGCACGGCAGCGGTTGTGGGCGTGCTTGAGCCGTCGGTTCCGTACCCCGTGGCCACTGAGATTATTGCCAACGTGGTGACCAGCCCGCATCATCTTTCGGCCACCATGGTTCAAGGGCGCGAGCACCGCATGACCGAGGTGTTCGGGCGGCTGGCGCCGGGCGCGACGCTCGAACAGGCAAGCGCCGAACTGAACACGGTGTACTCGGCGATGACCCAGGCGCATCCCGAGGTTTACAAGCCCGAAGACCACTTCATGATCAGCGTGAAGCGCATGCATGACCAGATCAACGCGCGCGCAAACACTGTTTTGTGGGTGCTGTTCGCGGCTTCGGGGCTGCTGTTTGTGATTGCCAGCTCGAACGTGGCCAACCTGGTGCTGGCGCGCACGGTGCGGCGCGAGCCGGAGCTGGCCATTCGCGCGGCGCTGGGCGCGAGCCCGGCGGTGCTGCGGCGCTCGCTGCTGGCGGAGAGTTTTGTGCTGTGCGGCAGCGGGACCGTGGCGGCGGTGTTGCTGGCGATGCCGATGGTGAAGGTGCTGGGCCATTATGCGCAGCGCTTTAGCGTGCGCGCGGCCGATCTTACGCTCGATTCAAGCCTGCTGTGGTTCGGAGCCGCGCTGGCCATCATTGCGTCGTTCTTTCTTGCCTATATTCCACGGCTGCCGTCTCCCGATGCGCCGACGAACAGCATGACCGGACGCGGCGCGCGCGTAACCGGCTCGAGCAACCGCAAGCTGCGCATCTTTGCCATCACGCAGATTGCAGCGTCGTTCCTTTTGCTCACCGGCGCCTGCGTGTTGATGAAGACGCTTTACGTGTTGGAGCAGACACGGCCTCCATTCGACTCAGCCGATGTGCTGGCCGTGAATTTGCCGGTGATGAATTACGGCAAGACCGACGCGCAGGTGAGCGAGTTTTATCGCGAAGTGATGGAGCGCGTAAGCACGCTGCCTGGCGTGGAGCACGTGGCCGAGGGATTCAGCGTGCCGTGGAGCGGCGAACAGGAACAGAACATCAGCCTGCAATTTGCGGCGCAGGGCGCACACCGGCAAGACGGCAAGGACGAATTCCGCGCAGAGTTTCGCCCGGTGTCGCCAGGATTCTTTGCCACCATGGGCGCGCCGATTCTTGAAGGGCGCGACTTCAATGGCGGCGATAAGGAGGGCAATGAGCGGGTGGTCATTATCAGCCAGAGCCTGGCGAATGAGCTCTATCCCGGACAGAACGCGGTCAACCACACGCTGTGGTGGACCGACGGGGTGATCAAGTTCATCGGCATCAGCGGCGAGCCGCGGCGGATTGTGGCCGTGGTGCCGGACTTCGACGATGAGAACATCATTCCTCAGCCGGCTATGACCATCTACCAGCCCGTCGACCAGGAGTGGACCAGCGGCAGGCTGTTTGTGCGCGCGCACCAGGATCCATACGCGCTGGTGCCGGCGATCGCGACACTGATTCACAAGATGTCTGCCGATCAGCCGGTGGAGCGGGCGACGACGCTGGGCGATGCCCGCGCCGAAGTGCTCACGCCCGATAAGCTCAACGCGATTGTCTTTGGGGGATTCGCGGCCGTGGCGTTGCTGATCTCGATTGTGGGCGTGGCCGGCGTGCTGGCCTTCTCAGTGAGCGGGCGGACGCGCGAGTTCGGAATTCGAATTGCACTTGGCGCCCAGCCTTCGAACATTCTCAGCGATGTGCTGTTGGATGGATTGTTGATGGCGGGAATTGGAGTGGGCGCCGGCGCGTTGCTCGGCATTGCGTTGACGCGCGTGGCTGCGAGCTATATCTCGGCAATCGATCAGCCGGGAGCGCTGGCGCTGGGCGCTTCAGCGTTTGTAATTCTTGCCGCGGCGGTGATTGCGTCGGCGGCGCCCGCGGCGCGCGCGGCACGTGTGAATGCGGTAGAGGCGTTGCGGGCTGAGTGAAAGAGGGGGGACTGAGGCGCGAGCGTCTGGTCCCTGGTTCAGCGCGTCATGCGGAATGCCGATTACCTTGTGTGTCTGGAGCCTGTTATTAACTAGAGCCTGTTATTAACTTCATGCGAGGAACCTAAAGAGTTGAGCGATCATGAGGCAGGCGAAGGCGAGGAAGTGGAAGGCGCCGAGCGTGGCGGCAAGTCTTTCGTAGTCTCGGGCGAGGCGACGAAAACGCGCCGCCCAAGCGAAGCTTCTCTCCACCACCCAGCGGCGTGGCAACAGGACGAAGCCGCGTTTGGCTTGCGTAAGTTTGACTACTTCCAGTTGGATGCCGTGTCCGGCAGCCGCCTCTTCCGCCGCCTCACCGGTGTAACCTTGATCCACGTAAGCCAATTCGACATTCTGCTGCGTGATCTCTTGCACTTGGCGGGTCAGTTCGCCGACCTGGGCGCGATCCTGCTCGTCGGCCGGAGTGACGTGCAGAGCCAGCAGATGGCCCAGCGTGTCCACGGCCGCATGCACTTTGGATCCTTTGCGCCGCTTGGCTCCGTCATAGCCTGCTCGCGCTCCAGATTCCGGCGTCGACTGCAGGGTGCGGCTGTCCAGGATCATCGCCGTCGGTTGTCCTTTGCGCCCCGAGAACTCCCGCAACAGCATCCGCAAATCCTCCACCATGGTCTCGAAACAGCGGACCCGGATCCAGCGCTGCGTTTGCTGATAAACCACCGTCCAGGGAGGCAGATCGTTGGGCATGTAACGCCACTGACCGCCGGTGCGCACGATGTAGCGCAAAGCGTTGAACACTGCACGCAACGGGTAGTCCCGCTGCGCCGACTCCTCTTTGCACAAGGCCAAATACGGGGCCACAAACGCCCACTCCTCATCCGTAACGTCGCTGGGATAGCCCCTTCGATTCGGCTTCATGCCTTGAGCATGAACAGCTTCGACCAGGAATCCCTATCCCAATGCAAACAATGGAACAAAGTTAATAACAGGCTCTAGAGGGCGGACAGCGTTCCGCCCCAGCGCGCAAAAACCGCGCGCCGGGGACCCCGCTCACGGAAATCGGGCCATACTTCGTTCTCGCCCTCGACGGTGGACCCGCCACAGCCTTCGGGCTCGGCCTCGTCTGGCCCGATTTTCACGCGCAACGCCATCCACCCCAGTAGTGTGAACAGGCCCTAGTCTTGATAGCACTTCCAGACGCGGGCGAGATCCAGAACGAAGCCCATGACCGGGCCGTCCCCGGCAATCAGTTCGCCGCTGACTACTTCAGGTGAGCGGTCCGCGCGATAGACGATAACCTGCTGTTCGTAAGGATCGATCAACCACCCCAGCTGCGCGCCATTGGCGATCCAGTCATCCATCTTGTCATTGAGTTCCGGGAGCGTGTCGGATTCGGAACGCAGTTCGATCACGAAGTCGGGGCAGATGCGGGGAAAGCCGCGAAGTGCGCCCTTGGAAAGGGTGCGAAGGCGCTCCTCGGAAATGTACGACGCATCTGGGCTCAGGGTCGATCCGTCCGCGAGGCGAAATCCCGTACTCGAATCGAAAACACTACCCCTCTCATGAGTGGCCCACCAGTTGCCTATTTGTCGCGTTACTTCGTGGTTTCCGCGGCCTGTCCATCCACCTGTGGGCGGGTTCATGCGAACAGCCCCCTCCTTCGTGCGTTCTAGCCGGACATCGTTGCTTTCTCGGCACAGAGCCTCGAACTCCGCGTCGGAGATCGGCGGATCGAGAACGAGCACACGGGGCAGTGTTTCGGCTTCAATTCGAAGGAGCGTCGTCATACGTTCATCTTACCTCTGTTTTGGTTCCTTGTCCGTACCCGAGCTACTGATTGGCGATCCTCCATTCGTCGGGATCGTGAATTAGATATAACCTTCCTAAGTACACCCAGATGACGGCTCGTAGGCCGGTTATTACCATCGCGGCTATTTGAGTTGTTCGCCCTGCCCGCGCGGGTTTATCGATCGTGTGTTCAGTTTTCATATTAAAAGCGATCCTCTTCTTGCGGTTTAAATGGTTAAAATCGTTCTGCAATAAGCCGGCCATGGCTGAGCAGCAAAGGCAGGAACCGCCGTTCGAACACGAAGCCGCCGTGGCCACGGCCGGCTGTTCCCGCCCCCAGGGCGCTGAAGCTGCTTGCCCCGGATTTACGCCCTGACGGCGTTCTGCGCAGCCGCAAACACATCGCGTGCGGACGTCGTACCCGCTACGTGCTCCGTACCCGCGATTCCGAGGTCCATCCATCCCGCGTTTACGCTCTCAAACATCTCTTCGGCAGGTCCAGTGTGGCCCTTGGGGACGCCGAACTGCTCGAACGCTTCCGCCCACCCTGCCCGCGGGACTGCAAAGGCCTTTACGTCGAGTTTCAGGACTTCGCCCAATTGTGCGGCCACTTCATCCGCGCTTACCATCGAACCCAGCTCGACGACGCGACGCCCTGACCACGCCGGCCCGGTCAGAAGCGTCGCCACCTCTGCGCCGATGTCGTCGGACGCGATCATTGTCGATTTCCGGTTTGTCGGATTGTAGAAGACCGGTAGTGTTCCGCCCTGGGCGGCCTGCAAGCCGAAAAGAAAGTTTTCGAAGAAACCGCCTGCGCGCACAAATGCGACCGGAGATGGCAGGCTGCGAAAACCTTGCTCCAAGAGCGATAAGGCCGTGATCATCCCCACCCCGCTCGTTCTATGCGCGCCGATCGACGAGAGCGCTACCACCCGCGGGGGCACTACCCTGGTCAGCG
This sequence comes from uncultured Acidobacteriaceae bacterium, assembly GCA_963770555.1. GTDB lineage: Bacteria > Acidobacteriota > Terriglobia > Terriglobales > Acidobacteriaceae > Telmatobacter. The sequence continues at coordinate 207,926 of CAVYQC010000002.1, read as the reverse complement.
CCTCGGCATAGTTCGCAATCACGCCCCTTGCTTCTCTGAAATCAGGCGAGGGAGCCCACACAGCCGGCAACATAACAAACGCACCCTCAACACCTTTGAGCGCCGCCGCTATGGCTGCCGCATCGTTCCAGTCTCCATCCACCAACTCCACGCCCTGGTCTGCCCACTTCGCCGCTTTCTCGCGATTGCGCACAAGTGCTCGCACCTGTTTGCCTTGCTTCAGCAGATGCCGCGCGGTAGCGCCACCAACTTTTCCAGTAATGCCCATTACTAAATACATGATGATTTCTCCTTGTTAGAACGAAAGTGATGCTCCGATGCGAACGCCAGAGCTTGTGAGTTGCGCAGCTAGCACTCCGCTAGAGCGAAACCAGAATAGGTGTGCACTGTTGGGCCTTGTACAAGGTCGCCGCTCCTTGGGGTCGCGTCGACTCGCGTGCTGAGGCTTCGGTATACCGTCATTCTGGTTTCGCTATAGTCCCGTGAGTTTCCACCGTTATCTGTCGCATGAATCGTTGCAGGCCTTTACACAGCCGATCGGATCGCCTCGATAAGAGAAGTGGTTGCTCCTCGCGGAGGCCTTGCTATGTGGTCGTGACCGTCACGGCCTGACGCACATACCGGCTGCTTTCCAGTTGCTGCACCATGAAGGCTGCCAGATCGGCCCGCCCGATCTTGTGCGCCTTCTCGCCGCCCTCCGTGCTCAGCACCCTGGCAACGCCGGTCTTCTCGCCGTCGGTCAACATCGGCGGCCGCACCAGCGTCCAGTCCAAGTTGCTGCCTTCGATCTCGGCCTCCATGCCCGCCTTGTCTACCAGCAGACCGCGCAGAAACGTCCTCATGAGCAGGTGCTCGTTGAAAAAGCCGGCGTTCTTGACGCTCTCGCCCGCACCAACCACCGAAATCTTCAACAATCGCCGCACGCCATTGCGCCGCATCGCGTCCACAATATTGTGTGCCGCGCTCGTTTCCCTCGTCGTCACTTTCCACGGCGTCTTGCCGCCCAGCGCGTCGATCACCGCATCCTGTCCGGCGACCGCAGCGTCGACCGCGGCCGCATCCAGCGCGTCGCCCGCAACAACTCTGACGTTCGCCTTCTCGTACTGCGCGGCACCGCGCACGAAAGCCGTCACCTTATGTCCGGCCGCCAGCGCCTCATTTACCAGCGCTTCTCCGCTCCTGCCCGCTGCTCCAATCACTAGAACTTTCATCGCATTCTCCTTTTGCCGCGTATTTGGTCGCCCATCGAAATGAGCGATCTTCCTATTAGAGGACTAGCATAACCATTGGTTGCAAAATAATCGATGGTTGCTAACCGACGGTCATAAAATAACAATCGGTCGCATAAATCGTAAAAATGGACTAAGCTATCAAAATGACATCCACCTCGCCAAGTCGCCGGGTAGAGCGCAAGGAACGGTTGCGGAGCGAAATCCTTGCGGCTGCAGGCAAAATGTTCGCCGATCGCGGTTACGAAGCCGTGACGCTTCGCGAGATCGCCAAAGAGATCGGCTATACGCACGCCGTGATCTATCAGCATTTTCCGGACAAATCACACATTCTTGCCGAGTTGAGCCGCGAGACGATCGTGCTGATGATTCAGAACTTCGACGCGATTGCCGCAAAATATCTTCGACCGAAAGAGCGCCTTTTTGCGACTTCACGCGGCTTGATTCAATTCTGCGTTGCCCATCCACAGCAGTTTCGCAACGTCTTCTTCGGGCCTGAGAACCGCAACGGCATCCGCGCCGGACAATACATCAACGACCTTGGCGCGCCGTTGTTCAAACGTTTTGTGCAGCTCTTTTTTGAGGTTGCCAAGGCTGAAGGATTGCCAAGCAGGAATGACATAGTGATAGCCCACACTTGGTGGTTTACGATCTTTGGCCTCGCCATGCTCTTTGTTATCCAAGGGGTTGTGCCTGACTTGCCTGACCAGGCTCTCGTGGTCGAGCAAACGATCGCAACGCTTTGGGCGGGAGTTCAGGCTGTTCCGCGATTGCCGAAGAGCGCAATCCCTAAGCGATCCGGCCGATCCAGTGCTTCAAAGCACAGCCGACGCACTCCACGTGAAAATTCCTGAGGCACGCTATTGAACTGCAGCGAGTTTTTTCATTGCCGCATTTTCGCGGATAACTTCACCAGCCTCTCGACTGTGCAAAGCTATCTCTGCGGCGATGGAGCGACCAAGAATTCGCTGATCAATATTGCCAAACGACCCGGGCACGAGTCTTCCCAGCCAACCGACCCAGGCCGGGGTATGAGCGTTGCCGACAATGATGCCGGGGCGAAAAATTGCCAGGCGGGCAAAACCGATGCCGCGCACAGTATCTTCCTTCATGCCCATTACACGGACATAGCGAAACCGGCTGCGGGCTGTACTTCCTACCGCAGAAAGTAGGCAGAACTGGGCGATTCCGGCGTCATGGCAACCACGCGCAAAGGTACCGACGACACCGAGTTCAAGCCGTTGCAATTCTTCTTCGCTCCAACGCATCGATCCAGAACCGACACCCACACAGCTCACGGCGCTAGCGGGACCCTGGCTCAACACTTCGCGGGCAACGGCGGCAGTGCGCTCGGCAAAGTCAGCGGCGCCGGTATCAAGAACAACGTTGCGCACCCGCGATCGCGGCGCAATGGGCTTTCTGATGACCATCACGACTTCCCGGCATTCCGGAATTGCTAGCAGCTCCGCGACGGCCGCACCGCCGACCTGCCCGGTACCACCGAGGATAATTGCGGCGAAATTCTGATTCACAAAGTGGACCTCTGCTTAGGAAAGGACGCGACAGCCCCGTTCATCCCAAGATGGAAGCATACTTGGTCGAGGTTCTAAATTGAGCCAGTGAGGAAAGACTCTCTTAATTGGCGACTATCAGGTGAAGACGCTCATCGAGCCGCCGGTGCCCCGGTCGAAAAGTTCGATTTGATACTCGGCGATTTAGCGTGAAGCCAGAATTCCTCCCGGCTACATGGGCGTTTTCGGTACTAATCCAGAATCCTGCGAGATGGACCGGCAGATCGGTTCCGTGTGAATATTCAATCCACGATTAGGTGTTCAATCTCCGCATGAACCCACCTAGATTCTCTCCACATCACAAGTGCCAACTCGGCATCTTTGATCGCTGGTTGAATGCAAGGAGTATCCTGACTATATATCGTGCTACGATATATAGATGATCACTCGATCCACGAAAAGTGCTCCTGACTCGTTGCTCAGAACACTGGCGGAGTTTCGTTATGAGCTGCGCCGCTTTCTCCACTTCAGCGAATGTGCAGCGTTGGAATCTGGATTGCAGCCAAAGCAACATCAGCTTCTATTACAGGTCGCAGGCGCTCCTGAGAGTACGGCCGTGACAATCGCGTACGCGGCCGAGCGGCTTGGATTGAAGCACAACAGTACGGTTGAACTTGTTGATCGCTCGGAGCGCGAAGGCCTGCTTGCACGAACTGCGGACCCCGGGGATAAGAGGCGAGCGATTTTGCGAATAACGGGCAAAGGCAAGCAGGTTCTTGGTCGGTTGACAGGGAATCATGCACGGGAGTTAAACGAACTGGCGCCACGGCTTGCACGGGTTTTGGAGCGCATAACGACTCATGCGCGCGATCTCGCTCGTACGGTGCCCCGATGAGATCGCGGCCCTCTGCTTTGCGCGACTTTACAGTAGATCATCGGGTGTGGCTCCTGACCGGAGTATCGCTGGTTATCGGCACCGGCGCAGCGGCGCTTGCTGTGATTCTTTTGCGTGCCATCGCATTCGCAACAAACTTCTTCTACTATCACCGGCTGAGCCTGGCGATGGTCGGGCCAGCCGGATCACCACTCTCACCAGGTCTGTTGATATTGGTTCCAATCGTGGGCGGCGTGCTGGTGGGGCTGATGGCCTACTTTGGGTCAGACAAGATCCGCGGCCATGGAATTCCCGAGGCCATTGAGGCAATTCTGTTGAATGGCGCACGCGTCGACCCCAAAGTTGCGGTGCTCAAACCGCTTTCGGCAGCCATTGCAATCGGCTCCGGTGGACCATTCGGTGCGGAAGGACCGATCATCATGACCGGCGGAGCTTTTGGCTCGCTGGTCGCGCAGTCGCTTAAACTTTCGGATGCCGAACGGACAACTCTGCTGGTGGCCGGTGCCGCTGCGGGAATGTCAGCAACGTTTGCGGCACCGATTGCCGCGATCTTGCTCGCCGTGGAACTACTTCTCTTCGAATGGCGCCCGCGTTCCCTCGTCCCGGTGGCAGTGGCAAGCATCCTGGCAGGCGCGCTGCGTGTGCGTTGGCTTGGATCAGGGCCGCTTTTCCCCGTCACGCTGCACTCCGCAATTCACCTTAATCAAGCTCTCCTCGTGGCCGCCCCATTGGGGATACTCGTTGGCTTTGCCTCTGCAGGGCTAAGCCGATTGATGTATGGCTTCGAAGACGGGTTTGAGCACTTTTGCGGCCGCCTGCGCGTGCATTGGATGTGGTGGCCGGCGATTGGGGGCATCGGTATCGGCGTGGGTGGATTCTTCTTCCCGCGCGGACTAGGTGTTGGCTACGACAACATCGCCGAGGTTCTGCGCGGGAATGCCCCGGTGGCTCTTCTGCTCGGCCTCATAGTTGCCAAATCGCTGATGTGGGCGTTTTCTCTCAGTTCAGGGACTTCAGACGGCGTGCTGGCTCCCATCTTGATGATTGGCGCAGCTTTGGGAGAGGCTGCGGCTCAGTTGGCGCATATGCCAGGCGAGACGCAGGCACTTTGGGCGCTGATGGCGATGGGAGCGATGCTCTCAGGCGCGCTGGGTGTGCCGCTCACGGCGATTCTCTTCTCTCTGGAGCTGACCCACGCGCTGCCGGCAATACTGCCGCTTGCATTGGCGTGTACTGCGTCCTATCTGGTGACTTCTTTGATTATGCCGAGGTCGATCCTGACGGAGAAACTGAGCCGGCGAGGGTACCACTTATCGCGTGAATATGGCGTTGACCCTCTCGAAATGGCGAGCGTAGCGGACGTGATGACAGAGCTGTCCGCGTCGGGCGAACTGGAAGATGCAAGCGATGCACTTGAGGCATTGCCGGATACTTTTGCCTACTCAGATGAGACCTGCCGGGCAGTCGCGGAGGAAATGGCGACCACGGGCGTGGTGAACATGCCGGTTGTGGATCGGAAAACGGGGCGCGTTTGCGGGACCATCGGGGCACAAGAGTTGCTTTTGGGACGGCGGCGAGCGGTGGTGCGAGAGTCGGAACGAAGCATATCTTTCCAGATTTAGTACAAGCGATCATCACACGGAGACGCGAGTGACAAAAGTCGCTTCAGGGGCCGGTAGATAAATTTATGCTGGCAAGGGTAACGAGGGATTCATTTTTGCACGCGCGGAGTGAGAAGAGTCCCAAGCCGTCAAAGGAGACACCGAATGATCAAGTTTGACGCGGAGCACGCCGCCGTTCATTATCCCCCTGATCGTCGCCATTGCCTCTGGATTCGTCCTTCGATCCTGATCGGAACCGGCGCCGCAATTGCCGCGTCGATGGCAGCGGCGTGGATTGAGGTAGCCGTAGGCGGCCTGCCGCACATTCCGCCTGTCCCCGTGGTGTACCCCAACAACTTTGCTGGCCCGCATGGCTTTCCGCTTTGGGTCCGCTACTGCCACTTCTTCAATTTCCTCTTCGTAACAATGCTGATCCGTAGCGGTCTGTCGATTCTGGCCGATCATCCACGGCTCTACTTCAACGACGACTGCACGCCGGGCAGCGAGTGGATCCGCTTGACGCCGATCAAGGTTCCGACCGATCGGCTCTGGACGGCCAAGGACGATGCCCGCTATCTCACGCCGCTCGTTGGCACGCCTGGCTACCGGCACACTATCGGCTTGGCGCGCGTGTGGCACTTTATCAACGTGCATGGCTTCATCCTTTGCGGCGTTTACTTCGTCGCCATGCTCTGCACTACGGAACAATGGAAGCGCCTGATCCCCACCTCACCCACTGTGATTCTGCAGGCATGGAATACCTGGGTTCATTACGCGACCTTTCATCTCCCGGCGGAACCGAATGGCTTTTACGGCTACAACGCACTGCAACAGATCGCTTATTTCACGGTGGTCTTTGTCTTTGGTCCGCTGGCGATCCTCACCGGCATCGCCATGTCGCCGGCCGTTGTGAATCACTTCACCTGGTATGCGCGCATTTTCGGCGGGCGCCAATCGGCGCGCTCCATCCACTTCCTCACCATGCTTAGTTTTCTGGCATTTCTGGTGGTTCACATCACGCTGGTGATCATGACCGGATTCGCGCGCAACATGAACCATATCGTGCTCGGCACCAACGATGAAAGCCGGCTGGGGATTTGGCTGGGCTTTGTGGGCATTGGCGTCGTGTTTGTTTGCTGGATCGCTGCTCACTATCTCTCGTGGCATCAGCCGCGCGCGCTGCAGCATACGCTTAAGGTCGTCACCTATCCCATGCAACTGCTCACCCTTAACCGGCTCGTGCCGCAGCAGATGTATTCGGAGAAGGACATCTCGCCTTACATGTGGCCGAATGGCAAGCTGCCCGTGCGCGACGACTGGAAGCGCCTGGCCGAGGGCGGCTTCTGCGATTTCAAGCTCAAGGTCGGTGGGCTGGTCGAGAATCCGGTCGAGCTTTCACTCGCCGAACTGCGCAACCTGGGCGAAACGGATCACATCGCCATGCATCATTGCATCCAGGGCTGGAGCGGCATTGCTAAATGGGGCGGCATCCCCATGAAGACTCTGATCGAACTCGTTCGCCCCCTGCCTGAGGCGCGCACCGTTGCCTTCTTCTCCTTTGGCCCAGCGCTCTACGGCGGATCCTACTATGACACGCAGAGCCTTGAGAATGTGCTCAAGCCGCAATGCCTGCTCGCGTCCGAGATGAATGGTAAGCCGCTGCCCGAAGTCTACGGCGCTCCGCTGCGGCTGCGGGTCGAAAACCAGCTCGGCTACAAAATGGTGAAATGGATCGAGCGCATCGAGTTTGTCGAATCGGAAAAGAAGCTCGGCAAGGGAGAAGGCGGCAAGAATGAAGACGATGAGTACTTCGATCTGCTGCCGAATATCTGATGATTCCCATGAATAATCAGAACTCTGCGACTGGAACGCCCAGGAGCACTGAGCATGTCCCTTTGTTGCTTGCTCATCTGCGCCTGGAGTGGCTCTTACAGCACTTTCCAACGCGTGTTGTGTGGGCGATTTATGTATGCATCAACGGCTTCATTACCATCGGGCTGCTCGCGTTGCTGGCTCTTCTTACGGGCAGTCCCTTTGTCTTTCCGTCGCTCGGCCCAACAGCGTATCTTTTCTTTTTTTCTCCCCTTGCGGAGGCTTCGAGCCCGCGTAATACGATCCTCGGTCACGCAATCGGACTCATCTGCGGTTATGGCGCCTTCGCGCTTACCGTGGCTTCCAGCCCGCCTTTTGGTATGCATCCCGGCGTTCATGGCGCCAGAGTCCTGGCCGCTGCGCTCTCGCTATCAGCTACGGGTGCGCTCTTGGCGCTGTTCCGGGTGAGCCATCCACCCGCTGGGGCTACGACCCTCATCGTTTCGCTCGGCATCATCTCCCAGCCCCGAGAGCTCGTCATCATTGAAGTCGCAGTGATCCTGCTTACGGCACAGGCTCTCGCAATCAATCGCCTTGCGGGGGTGCCCTATCCCCTGTGGGGGAAGCACAATTCCGCGGAACCCGCTCCCGTGGTTGGGAGTGGGGTTCTGGAGCATGACGAATGACTGAGAATTAAGGCGCGCCCTCGAGAACGGGCGATTGCTCTCTTGTCCTTGGCTCTCGTTACGCCAGCGAGCGCTCCGTCGAACTATTCCCCGCAAATGCAGAACGCCCCAAGAGAAAAGTGAGCGCGATGTTGAGCGCGAACACCAACACCCCACTTAACTCCAGCATCCCGGAGATCGGCAGCGTCTTCCATGCGAAGGGCAGCAGCCCCTCGTAAGCTAGAGGCTCAGACAAGACACGAAGCGTGCAGCCCGTCTGCAGAAGCACAAGACTAATGAACATCAGGCGCTTGCTGAAGATTGAATAGATTCCTCCAAAGTGCGGCAGGATACGTGGTCCGATGGTGAAGACCATGGTGGCGGCGAAGCCAACGGTAAGCGCATGACGAGACGCGCCCCAGATACCTCCGTGCTGATCGGCAAAGGCCGCCCAGATCCCCATAAAACCCGCAATTAACAGCCAAGCATATGCGAGCCGGATGAATGTCGGAAAACTCTTGTGAATCCCCTGGACCTTGACCGGGCCGTGAGGACGTTCGGTCAGATGCAGCGCGAACACGATCGCAACTGCGCTAGCGGATGTCAGAATCGTCGCCGACCGAGCCCATCCCGACACGCCAAACAACACGCCGGCCAAGTCGAGGATGAGCGCAATGCGAAACAGGCGCGCGTCGGGCCTCGGAATCGCCAGGAACGTAGGCAACCAGCGCGCCGAAAATCCCCACACAACGAGCACAAGGAATCCCCATGCAAGAAGCGCGAGAAACCTCTGATCCAACCCGTGGGGAAAGGCACGCTCGGTACCGTCGATCGCCAGCCTCAAACATTCAACAAGATTGAAGATGACCAGCGCCAAAAGCCCCACTGTGCTCAAGAGCACTGAGACCATCCAAAGCTCCATCCGCGGCTTCGCCCGTCCTTCTTGCGCCGGTTCCGGCAATTTGTGGCGTGAAGCTGCAGCAAGGAACAGAAGAATTGCGATCGTCTCAAAGCTCGCGGAAACGGCGAAGAGAGAGCGCCAGTGCCAGCCGTAGATGCTCGCAGCCCAGCGCATGGCAACGCCCGAGGTCCAAAAGGCAAAGCACGCGAGCGGGATTCGAAGCACTGAACGTCCTCGGACGGGTTGCGAATAGAAGCCGATCCCAAGAACGAAACTCCCAATCCATCCGAAGACCTGCGCATGGCCGTGACCCTGTATCCACGCGGCCGGAAGAGCGCCGAGACCATGATGCGTGCTGATCGCCAGTAGGTTTGAAAAGCCCAGCAAGGTGCCCGGCAGTGCCATAAAGAAGAGCCCGGCGACAATCCAGGCACGGAGCATCCGGCTCTTCGAGCGCTCGCGGGACTCAATGTTTCCACACAAACTCGGCGCGTCAGGAGAGTGTATTTGATTGATCTGCGAGATTGTCGCCATTGTCATCCCTTCCTTTGCAGCGCGCTTTCGATCTCAATCGCGCGTGGAAACAATAGGTCGTTCTCCAGATGCACATGCTGCCGGAAATCAGCTTCGAATGCGTGCATTCCGCCATACAATGCGACGTAAGTGCCGCAAGCCCACTTTGGCGGTTCAAACTCATCCGTAAGGCTGCGCAACTCTTCGATAATGCGGTCGGCCGCGTCATGCTCCAGCATCATCATCCTGATCGGCTGCGCAACCGACCGGAAACATGCACGCGGCGGTGAGCTTGAAGCGACCGCATTCTGATCCATTTCCGCGATGAACGGGAAAAGGACCTGTTCCTCCTTTTCGAGATGGGCGAACATCTCGGTCCGCAATTCATCGAGGAGTCTCTCAATCTTTTCCAATTCCGGTGAACGCTTGCTATGCTTGCCTGCGACCTTGTGCGCCAGTGCGGTCAGCCTCGGTAATTCACGACGCACGTACCGATGGTGAGTGCGAACAATGTGCTGGATCAGGCGGCTCATGGAATAGCTCGCGAGATCCGCGGGCTCGGCCCCAGGTTCATTTGCTGCGGCGTCGGCAAGCTTTTCCAGTACTTGGTCAACTGAGAGTTGCAGTTCGGTGCACGCCTGCTTGAGCGATTCCTCGGCGTGCGAACAGAGATCGATGTCAAACCGCTCAAGAACGGCTGCTGCCGATGACTGTGTGGAAACAATCTCGCGGATGGATTGTGTTGAGGTGGGCATAAGCATTCTCCACCTTCTACGGTAGAGAAATGCAGGAACGGGCACAGTAACTTATGTCACTCGGAGGCAAAAAGGTCTAAGCCGAAGTCTCCAGAAGTGCCTTTAAGCCGGCCAGATCCTTCACGACGATCTGCCGCGCATCGACGTCCAGTAGTCCTTCCGCCTGCAGGCGCATGAGATTGCGGGAGACCAGTTCGCGGACCGTTCCAAGCTGATTGGCGAGTTCCTGATGGGTCGCCGGCAGTTGAAACTCGATTCCGTGTGAGCTCTGCTTGCCCTCGTTTTGCGCGAGTTTGAGAAGTGCCGATATGAGACGCTGGCGGATCGTCGTGAACGATAGCTCCTCGATAATCCCCACTAGCCGCCGCAGCCGGGCTCCAACCACTTGCAGCACCTTGAGTGCGACTTCAGGGTGCTCCATGCAGTACGCCTGAAAATCGCGCCGCGAGATGAACGCGATTTCTGCATCCTCGATCGCAACCGCAGAAGCGGGAAATGGGCCGCCATCGAATACCGGCAATTCCGCGACTGATTCGCCCGGAACGTTTACCGCAAGAACCTGCTCACGGCCGCTCATGGATGATTTGAAAATGCGGATCTTGCCCTGTGCGATGATGTGCAACCCGTTGCACGGCTCGCCTTCTGAAAAGAGCAACTCTCCGGCGCTGAACAGCTTACGGACAGTTCGCGCAGCCAGCATCTTCAACTCCGTCGGCGTGAGACTCGACAAGAGTGCGGTTTTCCCGAGTGCCGTAGCGAGATCGATGCGCTCAGCAGTCACTCGGGAATTCTAGCAGCCTGGGACTTTGGTCACTGCATCTGCCCGTTTCAGGCTGTCTCATAGGTTCATGAACTTGCAAATCAACACGACCGACTTCAATGAACGGCCATTCATCGCCATTTGGGAAGTGACCCAGGCATGCGACCTCGCCTGTGTGCACTGCCGCGCATCCGCCCAACCGGACCGCAGCCCCATGGAACTCAGCACGGACGAGGGCAAACATCTGATCGACCAGATCGTGGCTTTGAAGGTTCCGGTCTTTGTATTGACGGGCGGCGACCCGATTAAGCGGCCTGATCTTTTTGAACTGATCGCTCATGCCCGCTCGGTTGGAGTCAGAGTCTCTCTGACGCCGAGCGCGACGCCCTTGCTGACGAAGAACGTCATTGTCAGACTCAAAGAGGCTGGCCTTGCCAGGTTGGCCGTGAGCATGGATGGCGCCAGTGCCGAAACTCACGATGCATTTCGCGGGCTGAGCGGGTCATTCGCGCGAACGCTCGATGCAGTGCGCTGGGCAAATGAAATCGGATTACCGGTGCAGATCAACACCACCTTCAGCCGTAGGAACATCAACGAGATTGACAGCATCGTTGCGTTGATGGAAAGGCTGAAGATCACGCTTTGGAGTGTTTTCTTCCTCGTTCCGACCGGACGTGGAAAGCTGCACGATCTACTGAATGCGGAGGAGTTCGAATCGGTCTTTGCGAAGGTCTACCGTCTGTCCAAGACCGCAAGCTTCGACATCAAGACGACCGAGGCGCAGCATTACAGGCGCTATCTTTTGCAGCAACGGGTCACTGAACGCAAGTTGGGAATCGAAGTCGCCTCACAGCATGAGAGAGCCGGTGACGCAATTGGGCGCGCACCGCGCGGTCTCAACGACGGGAAGGGATTTGTCTTCATCTCGCACAAAGGAGAAGTGTTCCCAAGCGGTTTCCTCCCTCTCTCGGCCGGCAGTATCCGCGAGCAGGAATTGGCCACGATCTATCGCGACTCGCCCCTGTTCCGCGATTTGCGCGACACATCGAAGCTAGAGGGGAAGTGCGGCTCTTGCGAGTTCAAAGAAATCTGCGGGGGATCGCGCGCCCGCGCGTATGCCCTGACTGGAAACCCGTACGCCGAAGAGCCCTGCTGCTCATATGTTCCAAAGGGCTACACGCAGCCGGCACCGCAACTGAAAACTGTAACGACCCTCCATGTACTTCAGGGCGCATGAAGCCGCAATCGCCGTCGAATGGGCGACAATCGACAAGACGGATGAAGTAGAGGTGAACACCATGGCAATTCAGATTGGCGGAAAGCCCGACAGCGGTTTTGACGACCCGATCGGCATGCTCAAAGACTGCCACAGACGGATTGAGAGCTTCCTCGGCATTCTTTGTATTGTGGTCGATCGAGCACAAGGCAGGAGTCTTACCGACGAGGAGCGCGATGCGGTCAAGGCTGCGCTGCAGTACTTCCGAACTGGCGGACAACGCCACACGGCCGACGAGGAAGAATCACTCTTTCCGCGGCTGCGCAAGTCCGACGCGAAATCCTTTGAGGAGATCGCCCGGCTTGAGGACGATCATCACGAAGCGAACGATCTGCATTGTTCGGTCGAACGGCTGTACACGGTCTGGATTGAGTCGGGCAGTTTAGGCCCGGAAGATGCGCGACTCTTGCATTCCGAAACCGCGCGCCTCAAGCAACTCTATTCCGACCATATCCAAATCGAGGAAACGATTGTTTTTGCACGGGCGATCCAGGTGCTGGACAGCCACGCCATCGCGGCGATCGGGACCGAGTTTCGTTTCCGACGGAAGTAGCTCCCTGCGGCATAAATGTCATGCCGACTTGTTCCGCGAACTCGCCGGAAGTTCCCTGCAGTCCACGATCCGTTCGTCTGGCTTTTTACATGCCGGGGTGACTGGCCTCTCTTGCATGGGATACCAGATCCATATACACGTCGCGTGGCAGATTCGTCTGCCAATGCCCGGTGGCCTTGGCCACTACGACCAGGCCCAGGAAGATGCAAGCGAGAACTGCTGAAACGGCAATGGGTGAGAGTGCACGGTGACGCCATCTGTCTGCCGGCGTTGCTGCCTTTCTCGGTATCAAGGAGAATTGCAGAGCGCTCTCGGCCGGGCACGCCGCGACACACGCCATGCACGCCGTGCATTCAACGGAGCGGATTTGCACGAGTTGATCAACGGCCAGGCTGGAAGGACAGGCTCGCGCACATTTTCCGCAATCGATGCAGGCTTCGACGTCGCGGCGGATCTTTACCGGACTGAGAAGCGATGTGATTCCCAGCAGCGCTCCATACGGACAGAGATACCGGCACCAGAAGTTTTGGATCAGCAGGGAAAGCAGAACCAGCAAACCGATTACGATTGCCGCTGTTTGCCCGATATCGCGGAAGAAATTCAGCATCTTGACGTCGGCGACCAGACCGTACGGTGTGGACATGAAATCGTGGATTGCCTCGGCGGACATGGCGCCGATCAGGAACACAAAGAAGCCCAGAAGCAAGTACTTCAGCCCTCGTAATGGGATATCCAACCATTTTGGTGGATACAGATTACGGCCGAATACGCGCCTTCCAAGCTTCCAGAGATGCTCCGACAGTGTTCCAACGGGGCAAAGCCAGGAACAAAAAGCCTTCTTGTGCAGCAGGCTCATCAGCATGAAGGCAATAAACAGGACCATGGCGGCGGGGTGGATTGCGGGCAAGCGTCCTGTGAGCAAGAAGTATTTCGTATTCATCAAGCCCGCAATGGGCAGCCAGCCTTCGGCCCCTGCGGGTCGCGGCACGCTTAGCCCTGTGCCGCCGCGCTCGCAAAAGCGAACCCAGAGAAGGAATTGGATTCCCAGCCAGCCATTCAAAGCTACGAACAGCCACTGAACGATTCGCCTGATCCTTTGTGAACCATCCGATCTGGACCTGCGGACAAGTTTCTTCTTTCCTTCCTGCTTGTGGATTGACGCGATGGCTGCTGTGCCCATTTCGAGTTGACCTTCTGTCCCCTAAGCGCAAGCCTAGGCGAACAGAACGGAGATCTCAGCGACTTTGGTCACACAGATACCTCCAACAGTTTTTGGCATATTGAGCTTCCCAGTGACCAAAGTCGCTGTGGCGGACATTGCGATGCCTGTAAGTTGAGTTTCAAGGAGATCGAAATGACCGCAACCACACAAACCGTCCGCGAAATCGCGCTGGAACAACCCACTGCAATCCGTGTCTTTGAACAATTTGGAATCGATTACTGTTGCGGGGGCCGCAAGCCTCTAGCAGAGGCATGTGCTGCCGGGAACCTGGAAATTGATTCGGTTCTTGCTGCATTGGAAGCGGCGGAGAAGAAGCCCGGGACTGAAATTGAAAATTGGGCCGACAAATCGTTGGAGAGCTTGAGCTCGTACATCGTAACGAAACATCACGCATATGTGAAACGCGAACTGCCCCGCCTGGCCCAGCTGGCGGAGAAGGTCGTGAATCGTCACGGCTCCACGAAGCCCGAGTTGCCAGTGATCGCCAACACGCTCATGCAATTGGATGAGGAGCTCACCCATCATCTTGCGAAGGAAGAGGCCGTCCTGTTCCCCTACATCGCTGGCCTGGAGCGGTCCGTTTCCATTGGAACCCCGAGGCCCCGTAGTTGCTTTGGCACGGTTGCGAATCCGATCGCGATGATGACGCAGGAACACGATGCTGCGGGCGCCCTGACTTCCGAAATCCGCCGTCTGAGCGGAAATTTCACCACCCCAGAGGATGCCTGCCCGACCTTTCACGCATTCTATGACGGTTTGAGGGAATTCGAGCAGGACCTCCATCAACACATCCATCTTGAGAACAATATCCTCTTCCCTCGTGCCATTGCCTTGGATTCAATTGCCAACCGGATGAAGAAATGAACGAGGCACCCCTCCAACTAAAGCTCCCGGAATTAAGCATTTGAGTCGAACTTCTAGGATCACTCCCCTTCAAGTCGGCAAGGCTCCGCCGATCGGCTTCCGCTCAGTCGTCGGTTTACGCTAACAGGCCTAAGCGCGTTTCCAGGACCGACCAACTTCGAATCACGCGTTGGCGATAATGCGCCAACTGAGGCACCTTAACACTACGTCATGGTGCTTGACAGCGCGGAAAGTGGTGATTGCGAAGGACGATCCTAGAGCCTGTCTAGCTTGATACAACCTGGCTCAGGAGCGATTCCACCACGTCCGCAGCGCTGTAGCTTTTGCGTCCCGGAGCCAGGAATTGCGCGATCGTGTTCAGGTCATCACCGACGGTGACCAGCGCCGGCTCGACCGTATCGTTGTCACGCACCTGGGCGTGACCGATGTTGGCCAGCAGCGCGTTGCAAAGGCACTTGCGGCCCACTGTGTCCTCGATCTTTCCGCCTTTAGCCAAGTAATTCTCGACTGGCTCCGCGGCGCAGCGGTAGCCGATCTTGTGCTCATCTGCGGCGTAGGGCTCGCGCAGGTAGCCAAGATCGCAGATGCGCTTGCGCGCCGCATAGATAGCGTTCTCCGAGGAGGTGCCTCTGAGCTGGGCCACCTTGAAAGGAAATCCGGTGGGCGAGGCGAGCGGATCGGTAAAGACATGAGCGGCGCCGGCGGCGACCTGCCCGAGAAGTTGCTGTTTGAGGTCAGGCCTGATGCCGGATTCAAGGCTGAAGGCAAATGCGGTGCCCACCTGCACGCCGGCTGCGCCCTGGTCGAGAGCCTGGCGCAGCTTTTGTGCGCTGCCATAGCCGCCAGCCAGCCAGAAGGGAACTCCGAGAGCGCGCAGATCGTCGGTGCTGACGCGATCGCGATCGCCGTAGACGGGTTCTCCTTGGGGGCTGAGTTGGAGCTTGCCGCGCGGAGGCGCATTGTGGCCGCCTGCGGTGGGGCTTTCATTGATGAACCCGTCCACGCGACCGTTGGCGCGGCGCAGCATGGTGGTGGCCAGTGTGCTGGAAGAGATGATGGCCAGAAATCTCGGCCGGTGCATGGCCAGCAGCGGCCCTTCGGCGTATTCGGCGGGGTCGAGACGCATGCCAGTATCGAACTCCGCAAACTGGCCATGGGCCGTGCCGGTGACTGCCAACCGGTACTCGGCCGGGTGGCCAGCGGCAAAGGCATCGAGCACGCCGGGAATGTGGAGGGGAATGCCGGCGCCCATTAGGACGTAGCCTACCCCTGCCAGCATGGCTCCGTAGATCGAAGCCAGGTGCGGCATCTGCACTTTTTCAAGAAAATTGACTCCCACCGGATTCTCGTGTCCTTTGCGGGCCAGAAAGACCTCAACAAAGTTGCTCACCATGCACAGTTCGACAAGTTTGCGGCAGTCGCGCTTCTGATGCATGGGCAGCACGGGATAGGGCGCGGCGGCAGGCTTGCCGCCGGGAACAAAGTACTCCTGCCAAATGCGGCGGGCCATCTCAGGAAACGGAAATGCATCCACTCCCTTGCGCATGTGGCCGCCGGGGTCGCCGTCCGCAAGCCGGCGCACGAACAAAGCGTCAAGCGCGGTACCGGAAACGACGCCGAGTTGGTCGAGCCTGGAAACGGCCTGGGCGAGGCGCCAATCGGACACACCGATTCCCATGCCGCCTTGAATGATTCTTGGTAACTGGAGCATCTATCAATTGTTTCACAGATTTGATCGCTTAGCATGTGCAGGGGCGGAGAGTGCGTGCAACGGCTCACCTGCCGGAAACCAGATCATGCAGTGGGGCGACGTTCTCTCTTGCTTCTCTCGCAGGTGGCTTTGTGGGCAGGCAGCACCCTTGCCGCGGCTCAGCCGTCCGGGTCGTCGCAGGCCCCATTAGCACAGACGCTCGGCATAGTGCACGCCACCCCCGTACTCTGCCCGCTTTATGGCCTGTGGAGGTTCACGGCCGGCGACTCGCCGATCAATCTGAGAACGGGCCAGCCATCCGGAATTAGCCCCCGAATGACGGTAACAGGCCGAGGCGCTCATCGAGGCGGACCGCAGCGGGTTTTCGCTTAGAGCCTGTTATTAACTTTGCGTGAGTTGCCGCGCCAGATTGGCGAGCATGAGGATGGCGAAGGCGAGATAGTGGAGCCCTTCCAGTGTTTTGGCGAGGCGTTCGTAATCTCTGGCCAGACGACGGAAGCGCGCGGCCCAAGCGAAGCTGCGCTCCACAACCCAGCGGCGCGGCAACAGCACAAAGCCGCGTTTGACCTCAGTATGTTTGACCACCTCCAGCCGCACACCGTGCTTGGCAGCGGCCTGCTCCGCGCTTTCACCTGTATATCCCTGATCGACATAGGCCAGGTCGATGTTCTCACCTGTAATCTCCTGCACCGCTTCGGCCAGCTTCTCTACCTGCGCGCGGTCCTGTTCATCGGCCGCGGTAACGTGCAGGGCCAGCAGATGTCCCAGCGTATCCACCGCCGCGTGAACCTTCGATCCCTTGCGCCGCTTGGCTCCATCGTAGCCGCCACGCGCGCCCGATTCCGGTGTCGACTGCACAGTGCGGCTATCCAGAATCACCGCCGTGGGCTGGCCTTTGCGCCCTGCAAACTCGCGCAGAAGAATGCGCAGATCCTCCACCATGATCTCGAAACACCGTGCCTCCATCCATCGCCGCATCTGCTGATAGACCGCTGCCCACGGCGGTAGATCGTTGGGCAGAAAGCGCCACTGGCTGCCCGTCTTGGCAATGTAGCGAAGCGCATTGAATACAGCGCGAAGCGGATAATCCCGCTGCGCAGAATCCTCGCGACAAAGAGCCAAATAAGGAGCTACAAACGCCCACTCCTCATCGGAAACATCGCTCGGATAGCCAGACCGGACACGTTTTTCCATACCTCCATCGTCATGCCACTATCGACTTTTCACTATCCAGAAGCAAACAAAGGGACAAAGTTAATAACAGGCTCTTAGGGCGAATGCCAAGCCGTCGTTTGCCAGGTAGTCTGCCGAATAGCCGGTGACACGACGAGCGCCGGGATAAACCGGCATGTTGTAGGGGATGAAAGAGCCCAACAGGAAAGGAATGAGCGATTCCATCCTGACCTCTAGTCTTGCAGGCGGCATCGTGAGTTGTCGCTTGAAGCGTAGGCCGGAGGCATTGGTGGGCGGGGTGATTGAGCTTCGAAAAACCGGTAGATCAGGATGCCAACTCCATGTCGAGTAGGAGGAAGGCAATACGGCAGCCGCGTTACTCGCGAGTGGCTGTCCGGTCCTGCGTAGTCGATAGAGCCCGCGCACGCTAAGAAACAACATGCACGAGAACCGGGAGATCTCCAGCACGCCTTCGCTTGTAGAGGAAGGCCGGTCCGCGAAGGCCATAAACCGCAATGCGGACGTGTACGTGGTGGAGAAGTCACACTGCGCCGTAGTACCTGTGAACCAGCCGAACAAAGGAGCGAACGCTCTGGCGGAGGTTGGGGAGGGAAGGGCACAGATGAAGGAGAACGCCGTGCAGTCAAACATGCACCCGACACAGAGCGGGAAAGGCATGTCCCAGGGGCTGGACGGTGTGCGAAAAGCAGCAAGGGAAAGAAGGCAGAAACGGTTCACTTCCTTGCTCCACCATCTGAACGTCGATCTTCTCCGTGACAGCTTCTACGCGCTTCAGCGCAGGGCTGCGCCCGGAGTGGATGGCGTGACGTGGCAGGAGTATGAAACCGGACTTGAAGATAGGCTTATCGATCTCCATGGCCGGGTTCACCGAGGAACGTACCGGGCGCAACCTTCAAGGCGAGTCTATATACCGAAGGCCGACGGGCGGCAACGCCCGCTGGGCATCGCGGCTGTGGAGGACAAGCTCGTCCAGCAGGCCGTGGTGACGATCCTCAATCAGATATACGAGGTCGACTTCAAGGGCTTCTCCTATGGGTTCCGTCCGGGTCGCAGCCCGCATCAGGCGCTTGACGCACTGACGGTGGGCATCCAGCGGAAGAAAGTGAACTGGATACTCGATGCGGACATCCGCGGCTTTTTCGATAACATGAGCCACGAATGGACGAAGAAGTTCATCGAGCATCGGGTGGCTGACCGTCGCATACTTCGCCTGGTCCAGAAATGGCTCAAGGCAAGAGTATCGGAGGACGGCCAGTGGTCGGAGACAAGCGTAGGTGCGCCTCAGGGGGCAGTGGTTTCACCACTGATCGCAAACGTGTATCTGCATTACACTTTCGACCTGTGGGCTGATGCCTGGCGCAGGAAAGCGGCGAAGGGCGATGTCATTATCGTCCGTTACGCCGACGATCTTGTGATGGGCTTTCAGCAGCGGGCTGATGCCATGCGGTTCCTCGAAGAGTTCAGGGAGCGGCTGGCAAAGTTCGGCTTGGAACTCCACCCGGATAAGACCCGGCTGATCGAGTTCGGGCGCTATGCGGCCCGTGATCGGAAGCAGCGAGGCAATGGTAAACCGGAGACCTTCACGTTCTTGGGCTTCACCCACTACTGCGGGCGTCGTCACAAGTCAGAGTCCTTCACCGTCTGGCGTATTACAGCGAAACTGCGAATGGTTGCGAAGCTGAAAGCCATCAAGGTTGAGCTTCAACGCCGCAAGCATGATCGCACCAGTCAGGTCGGTGTATGGCTCCACAAGGTCGTATCCGGCTACTACCAAAACCATGCTGTTCCCGGCAACATCGACCAGCTGCGCATCTTCAGGAATCGCGTCAATCGGCTCTGGCGAAGCGTTTTGGTTCGCCGCAGTCAAACCGCGCGGAAGAAATGGGAGAAGTTTACTCCGGTCTTCGAAAGGTGGATACCATCACCCTGGGTTCTGCACCCTTATCCTGAACCACGCTTTTACGCCACTCATCCTTCATAAGAACCGTATGCGTAGACGCGCACGTACGGGTCTGTCCGGGGGCGCTCAGTGATGAGCGTCCCTACCGGGTCCCGAACCCGGTTTTCGGAGTTCTCATTCCGTCCCGATTCAGCCGAGGAGTTGCAGAACGATCTTGCCGTTTTTATGAGGTGCACCGGCGAGCATCTCGTGTGCGCTACGCGCTTCTGCCAGCGGCAGCACCGAACCGACTCGGGGGGAGATCTTGCGCCTCTCAAACAGGTCCGTAACCGTGCGCAATCTCTCGCTCGTAACCTCAGCGTAAAAGAACACCGACTGCATCCCTGCCCTTTGCGGTAGTTGCGTGGAGGCCACGGATACGAGCCGCCCCCCGGCCTTCACTGCACCAGAACAGCGTCGGACTGTGTCGCCACCCACGGTGTCGAGGACGGCGTCGACCGGAGGCAAGGAAATCTCGAAACCGACAGCGCTCGAATCAAGGATGGTTTCGACGCCATATGCGCGGAGCAACTCTTGGTCAGAGGAGCGGGCAATCGCAATCACCCGAGTTCCAGCTTCGAGAGCCATTTGCACGGCATAGGCGCCTACGTTTCCGCCGGCGCCTGTGATCAAAATCGTATCTCCGCTTTTCGCTTGGGCGTATTCGAAGAGCATTTGCCAGGCGGTGACTGTGACAACCGGCGCCGAAGCTGCCTCGAGGTGGTTTAGGCGCCGCGGTTTAGACGCGATCATCCCCGCGAGTGCGGCGGCGAACTCTGCCTGGGCGCCGCAGAATTGCGGGTTGGTAACTCCGTAGACATCATCGCCAATTGCAAATTGGCTCACATCAGGACCGACCGCCTCTACGAAGCCTGAGAGGTCGGAACCAAGTGTCAATGGAGGCTGCGGACTTACCTTGCTCTTGCCTTCACGAATCACTGCGTCCCATGGAGCGACGCCCGCGGCAGCAACGCGCACCAGCACCTCTCCTTTGCCTGGCGACGGCTTTGGAATATCTTCGACAACGACGACCTCAGGCGGTCCGAAACGGTGGATGCGCACTGCCTCCATCTGAATCACCCCTTCTTCATACGAACTCGCCGGACTTTATGCCTTGCGACAGCAGAGTTCCCGATAGTGCGAAGCATACAACTGATCGGTCGCGGTTGGATTGTCGCTAGCCTACATCGGAACCGACTCGGGCACGGCACCGGGGGAAGAGCATGATCATCGTTCGAGTCGGTTTCGATTAGGAGACAAGAAGGAAGCCGCAGGGGCCGCGGTCGCGGTGATCAGCCTGGGATGTATGGAGATTGAAAAAGCTTCGGGGAGCCGTTGCGGTGCTGTGACGCTATGAATCGGCATCGATGGGGATGGAAGCGGGTCAGCATGTGGGTCATTGCATGCTTGTCGAGCGTGGTATATGGACGGAAAAGTGTGATGAGAGGGCGGTTTTGCGCGGCTTGAACAGACGGATACGCAGGCGTGCGTGAAGCAAGTCGCTGGTCCGGTGTTGAGCGGGGCATCATGATGAGTCGAGTTCCCGGATAAAGGCTAATTCGGTAGCTGTGAATCTGCGCGCCACGCGCATGGGTCCACCGCATCTGGGGCAGTGCCAGAGTGGAGCGACTCCTTTTGGATTTCGGCTGGCGCTTCCACTTTGGTAACGCGAACGATCCGTCCAAGGATTTTGATTTCGGATTCGGACAATCAGGCAATTTTCAAAAGACCGGCAACTTTCTTCCTGCAAGCTCGATTGCATTCGATGACGGCGACTGGAAGCCGGTGGATCTGCCCCACGACTGGGCTGTGGAGCTGCCCTTCCAGAATGACCCAGCTCTTGCCAGCAAGGGATTTTATCCGCTGGGACGGAACTACCCGGCGACCAGCGTCGGATGGTATCGCCGCGTCTTCGAACTTGCGCCTGAGGATGCAAACAGGCGCATCAATGTGGAATTCGATGGCGCCTACCGCGAGACCATGGTGGTCTGCAACGGCTTTTACGTGGGCCGGCACAGTGGCGGATACGATCCATTCAGCTTCGACGTGACGGACTTCGTCAACTCCGGCGGAAGAAATGTTCTGCTGGTCCGAGTCGATGCCACCCTGAGCGACGGCTGGTTCTATGAGGGCGCGGGAATCTACCGGCACGTATGGCTGGTGAAAACGACTCCAATCCATGTGAAGAAATGGGGAACCTTCGTTGCCGCGGACGTGCGCCCGGCTGAAGCCACCCTCTCCATTCGCACCGAGGTGAACAACGACGGGCGCACCGCAGCAAAAGCGCGCGTCGTTTCTACGATTCTCGACCCGTCCGGCAAGCCCGTCGCGAAGGACGCCACCGCACCCGCCGCCATTTCGTCGCAAGGAGAGCAAACCTACGAGCAGAAGATAGCGGTGGAGCGTCCGCTGCTCTGGTCGCTCGAGGAGAGAAACCTCTACACGCTGGTCACCGAAATAAGAGCTGGCGGCCAAGTCGTTGATCGTTATGAGACCCCGTTCGGCATACGCACGTTGAAACTCGATCCCGCGCAGGGCCTTTTTCTCAACGGCGGGCACGTGAAGGTGAAGGGAACCTGCAATCACCAGGATCATGCAGGGCTGGGCGCAGCGCTGCCGGATGCTGTGCAGTACTACCGCATTCGCAAGCTGAAAGAGATGGGCTGCAACGCAATTCGCACCTCGCACAATCCACCGACGACGGAGCTGCTGGACGCCTGTGACAAGCTGGGCATGCTGGTTTTCGATGAGACGCGCATGATGTCGTCGAATCCGGAAGGTCTGAGCCAGTTCAGGGATCTGGTGCGTCGCGACCGCAACCGCCCGAGCGTCTTCATGTGGTCGATGGGCAATGAAGAGCGCCAGGCCAACGGGGAGAGAGGCGTGCTGATCCTGACCGCGATGAAGGAAGTGGCGACCAAAGAGGATGGCTCGCGGCCCGTTTCGATCGCTCCCACCGGCGGCATCGGAACCGGCGGTCTAGCGGTCTGCGACGTCATTGGCT
This sequence comes from uncultured Acidobacteriaceae bacterium, assembly GCA_963770555.1. Classification (GTDB taxonomy): domain Bacteria; phylum Acidobacteriota; class Terriglobia; order Terriglobales; family Acidobacteriaceae; genus Telmatobacter. The sequence goes on along the minus strand of CAVYQC010000002.1, from coordinate 185,521 downwards.
ACAACTACATGGACCCGCAAGCGAAGGCGTATCACGAAGCTCATCCCGACCGGCCGGTGATCGGAACAGAAACGGTGAGCGCCGTAGCCACACGGGGTATTTATGTGACCGACCCGGCGAAGGGCTACGTCGGCTCTTACGATCCCTATACGACGACGGGGCGCGCCTCCGCAGTGGGCTGGTGGAGCTTTTGCGATGCGCAGCAATGGTTGGCGGGCGGTTTCGTCTGGACCGGCTTCGATTATCGTGGCGAGCCCTCGCCCAATCAGTGGCCCAACATCAGTTCCCAGTACGGAATTATCGACACCTGCGGATTTCCCAAGGACTCCTTTTACTACTACCAGTCGTGGTGGACCGACAAGCCCGTGCTGCACGTCTTTCCGCATTGGAACTGGCCGGGAATGGAGGGCAAGGAGATTGCGGTTTGGATCTACTCGAATCTTGACAGGGTCGAGCTGCTCATGAACGGCGTTAGCCTCGGCACACAGGAAGTGAAGAAGAATCTACATCCGGCCTGGATCTTGAAATACGCGCCCGGCACCCTTGAAGCGCGCGGATTCAAGGGGGACAAGGTGGTAATGACAGACAGGCGAGAGACCACCGGCCCCGCGGCAAAACTTGTGATGCATGCAGATCGCAACGAAGTATCTGCCGACGGCGAGGACGTAGCGATGTTCGCGGTCGAGGTGCAGGACGCGCACGACCGAGTCGTGCCCATCACCGACAACGAAGTGGCATTCACTGTCACGGGCGCGGGCAAGCTCATTGGCGTCGGCAACGGTGATCCCACCGATCACGCACCGGACAAAGGGACGTCACGCAAGGCTTTCTCCGGCCTCTGCCTGGCGCTAGTTCAGTCACTAAAGAAAGATGGAGAGATCACGGTTGAGGCCGCGTCACCGGGACTTACCACCGCGCGCGTGACGATCGAGGCCAAAGCAGTCACACTTCGGCCGCAGATTGCAGCGTGGGAGCGGGAGGTACAGCAGAGGGCGGAGCGTAACGGGCTTGTGGCGGCCCGAACCTCCCTCAGGCAACGCCAACGCTCCCATGCTCCAGTTCCTCGTCGGAAGTGGCTCCACGGTCTTTTCGCTCCGCCAGAACGGAAATAACCTGACGGGAAGTGTTGAAGGCAGTGAAGGCGGATTCTTTGGCGGCAGCGACGTGCCGACGCCAATTGAAGACGGCCAGGTAGACGGCAGCCGCATTTCCTTCAAGGCTGGAAGAAGCACCTACTCAGGCACATTGAGCGGCGACCGGATCGAGCTCGATCGCAAAATGAGCTTTACCCGCGCCGCACTCGGCGACGATGCGCGCAGCCTTTGCCGACCGGAGATACTTCGCTGTACCCGTGATGGCGAGCGCTTGCGCAGGGAGAGCTTTCCGCAGAAGCGACGCAATCGGCGGCGCAATGGGATCTTTCGTGCTCTGTAATGGCGGATAGGTTTCAAGAATGCGCGAACCCAATTCGACCGCGTGGGCGCGCAGATATGTTGCGATGTCAGTTATGTTGTCATGACTCACGAAAACCCTCGCTTGAATTGGTTTGCTTGGATTGCATCGCAACATAAAAAGCAGGGGACGCCGCATTGGATCGTCCCCTGAGGAAGTCGCCACGATTCAGAAAGAAAGTGGCTCAGAGCTTGTGCAAGAACTCCATTACGCTGGGGTCATCTCGCCACCTTTTCTTGGTCCTGCGATTGCCTCCTCCGGGATCGCACGCGGCGAGGGCCTTCGCTTTCATGGCTAGATCCGTTTCCGCATAAATATTGGTTGTGTCAAGCGAAACGTGGCCCAGCCATGCTCTGATTGTGTTGAGGTCAACGCCAGCGCGAAGCAGGTGCGTGGCGGTTGTATGATGGCTATGTCTCCGGGCACATAGCCGCCACTATCTACCCTTCCTGACTATGTCTTGTAACTCGGCGACAACCGCTCTTTTTCTAGCAAAACCTTGACATCAGATAGACATAGTCTAAGCTCCTCCTGCTAGCCCGCACGTCCGGGGAGGAGTCCACCATGAAGTGCATCATCGGTAATCAAGTGGTTCTATCGCGACCGCCGGAGGGTCCGCTCGCGGCACAAATCGGCTCGTTTGCAAAATCGGTGAGTGAGCAGGGATACAGTCTGGCATCGATTCATCGACAGGTTTTTCTCGCTGCATGTTTTAGCCGATGGCTTAAGCAGAAGGGGGTCCGACTGCCCAGCATCTGCTCCGATCATCTGGTTCTGTATCTACGATATCGCGCTCGACACCGACGGCCTTGCGAGGGAGATGCTGCGGCCCTCAGACATCTCATCGACTTTTTGCGCCGGGAGGGCATGGTCCCCGGCGAAAAGAGACCAACACGCCAACAGACTCCGGCTGAGCGTTGTGCCGAGGCATTCGGGCAGTACTTGCTGGAGGAGCGTGCGCTGGCGCATACGACGATTATCAACTACGTTCCGTTCATCCGCAGTTTCCTCGAAGGCCGTTTTGGTCCCGGACGAGTCGCGCTCTCGCGTCTCTGTGCAAGCGATGTTGTGAGATTTGTACAGCGTCAAGCACCACGACTGCACATGAAGCGAGCGAAGCTCATGACCACTGCACTGCGGTCCTTCCTGAACTATGGGCGATATCTCGGGGAGGTTTCGCTTGATCTGGCCGCCGCCGTTCCGATCGTTGCCAACTGGTCGATGACTTCGATTCCACGGGCGATTTCCGCCGAGCATGTCCGTCAACTCTTGGCCAGCATCGACAGGCGCACTGCGGTCGGGCGCCGAGACTACGCTATCTTGCTCTTGCTGGCGCGATTGGGATTGCGTTCCGGCGAAGTGGCATTTCTCGAACTGGATGACATTGATTGGAATGCGGGACAAGTGAGCGTGCGCAGCAAGGGTGGCCGGCGCACCACCATGCCTTTACCTATAGAGGTCGGCAAAGCGATCGCCGCGTACCTTCGGAGGGGACGACCTACTACCGACAGCCGCCGCGTATTTTTGCGCGCTAAAGCCCCGACCTGCGCCTTTCGCGGTGCGAGTGGGGTTGGCTCCCTGGTTCGGCATTCGCTCGAACGTGCCGGCATCCATGCCGCTACCAAAGGGACACACCAGTTTCGCCATGGATTAGCTACCGAGATGTTGCGTCAAGGCGCTTCGTTGGGCGAGATTGGAGAGTTGCTGGGGCATCGCCATCCACAGACTACGAAAATCTACACCAAGGTCGACATAAAGGCATTGCGCACACTGGCTTTGCCGTGGCCAGGAGGTGTGCGATGAACACACTTCGACAGGCCGTCCAGGATTACCTGAGTCTCCGCCGCAGTTTGGGGTTCAAGCTGCTGGAAGCAGGTAAGGGATTGCTCGACTTCGTCACGTTTATGGAGCGCCACCGCGCCTCTTACATTACCAATTCATTGGCGCTTGCTTGGGCTCAACAACCTGTAAACGTTCAACCGGCGCACTGGGCGCAACGACTGACTTTCGTACGCGGATTTGCGCGCCATCATAGTGCGACCGATCCGCGAACCCAGATTCCTCCCCTTGGCCTGTTGCCATTTCGACCGAAGCGAGCACGACCGTACCTATACTCGGACGATGAAATTCGAAGCCTACTGCGCGCTGCTCTCGATATGCCCTGCCGTTATGAATTCGGCAGACTGCGACCTTGGACTTACTATTGTCTCTTCGGACTACTGAGTGTCTCCGGCCTACGTCTTGGCGAAGCGCGCAGTCTCGAGCTGCAGGACGTGGATCTTAAGATGGCGCTGTTGACGATCCGCGACAGCAAATTTGGCAAGTCTCGCCTCGTGCCTTTGCATGCATCGACTTGCAAAGTGCTTGCCAACTACATCGCTCGGCGAAAACGTCATTGGGAGGGTAGGCCGGTCTCCAGTTATTTATTCGTTTCCAGCCAGGGAAATCGTCTGGATGGTGGAGAAATTCATCGAACTTTTTACGCGGTGTCTCGGCAGATCGGTCTACGCGGCATATCCGATAGTCATGGTCCACGTCTGCACGACATGAGACACCGATTCGCAACGAACACGCTGGTAACGTGGTATCGGTCTAACCAGGATCCGGAATGCCTCCTCCCGATCTTGTCCGCCTACCTCGGTCATGTCCATGTCGCGGACACGCAGTGGTACCTTAGCAGTTCTCCGGAACTGATGCGAGAAGCCATGGGGCGGCTCGAGCATCGCTGGGAGGATCAGTCATGATCACCCCAACCAGCTTAGCTCCGCTTTTGCAGTGTTTCTTTACACAACGCCTAATGCAACAGCGTCAGGTCAGCCCGCATACCATCAGTTCCTATCGCGACACCTTCCGTCAGTTCCTGAAGTTCATTGAACAACGGCTGCGCAAACCGCCTTCTCGCCTGACATTCGAGGAAGTCGACGCTCCTTTGATCGTCGCTTTCTTGGACGAGTTGGAGAAGCGCCAAGGTGTAAGCGTTCGCAGTCGTAATCTGCGCCTCACGGCAATTCACTCTTTCTTTCGATACGCGGCTTTCGAGGCGCCCGCCCATTCCGCACAGATCCAGCGCGTGCTCGCCATCCCCAGCAAACGCTTCACCCGCACCTTGGTCCAGTTCCTCACTCGTCCGGAAGTCGATGCCTTGCTTGCCGCTCCGGATCAGCTCACCTGGTCAGGTCGGCGCGACCATGCATTTCTGCTCGTGGCGGTGCAGACGGGTCTACGCTTATCTGAAATGACCGGCCTCAAGCGCAAGGACCTCATCGTCGGGTCTGGCGCTCACCTGCGCTTGATCGGCAAGGGCCGCAAAGAACGTTGCACACCTCTCGCCAAATCCACACTTGCCGTGCTAAAAGCCTGGCTTCGAGAACCGCAACGCGGTGACGGAGATGTGCTCTTTCCCAGCGCCAAGGGCGACCGTCTCAGCGTCCACGGCGTGCAGTACCTGTTGACCAAGCATCGAATGAAGGCATCTAAAGTTTGCACCTCGTTGAAGGAAAAACGGGTTACCGTTCACCGCTTGAGGCACACGATGGCGATGGACCTTCTTCAGGCGGGTGTGGATCGTTCTGTGATTGCATTGTGGCTCGGACACGAGTCGGTGGAGACCACGCAGATCTATCTCGAAGCAACTCTCGCAATGAAGGAGCGGGCCCTTGCGAAAGCACAACCGCCGAGCGGCAAGCCAGGGCGATATCAACCAGGAGACCAACTGCTTGGTTTCCTCAACAGTCTGTAGAGCGTTAGGAACGGAGGAAAACTATGTCGGGTGATTGATCGACTCGATCGGCCCTGCGCCCCGCATTATCGAACGATTGCAAGGACTCCGCAAAATCACTCGACATAGTCAGGAAGGGTAGATAGTGGCGGATCGTATGCGGGCTAACCCGTTTGGTTTTCAGCGAAGGGACCTGTGTCGCCGCGCTTTCCGCATGACGCGCTACAAGCGTGTGAATTCCAAACCGTGTTATGGGATCGCCATATCGATTTAGGAACAGGGGATTGGATGCATCCCGTCCTCGGATAAGCGGCCGGAGCTCAACCATCGTCTTTTTCCAGAGTGGGCAGAACCGAACCTTGCGGCCTTTTCCACGGATTTTCACCGATCCAGTGCCGGCTGCGTCCCAAGTCAGATCCTCGATCAAAATTCCCGCGGCCTCGGTTGCGCGTGCGCCCGAGTTGTAGAGAAACAAAAGCAACGCGTAGTCTCTCTGGCCGTGCTCAATCGCGCGATTCGGTGCACGAAGAAGTTCGTCGATCTCATCCTTTTCCATATACGGAACCGGATTCGTCCATGTTCGCTTAAAGGGAACTCGACGGATCTGTGCGCACCATTCCACGTGCTCTGGGCTGCTTTCACCTGTGAACCGGGCGAAGGAGTGGAGGGTTGCAAGCCTCTGATTCCTCGTCGCGACCGAGCAACTTCGAGTCTGTTCCAGGTGCGCTAGAAATTCCGAAACGATGCCGGGCGAGAGATCGTCGATTATGAGCTTGTCCACCGCTGATTTGAGCCGGGCGGCGGCAAACGGTAGGAATAAACGGAACGTGTCGCGATAGCTCTGTTGCGTATTTCGTGACACCCCGCGTTCATGGATCAGATGATCCGATAGAAAGCGGCGGACCCAGAAGCCAACAGCGGCGTTATCAGGCATGGTCCACCTCCGCGAACACGTAGCGTTCAAAGCGGCTATTGGCTTCCTGAAGCAGCTCCCGTGTCATCTGGAGGTACACAGATGTCTCGTCAATTCCGCAGTGGCCGAGGTACGTGGACAGGAGAGGGAGCATCCTCTGAACATCTTTCCCTTCGCGATACCAGGTCACGAGACGAGTCACGGCAAAAGTGTGCCGAAAATCATGCAGGCGAGGCTGATAACGGGCGGTATCGAATCGCAGTACGCCGGCCTCTTTCCTCATCCACTGAAACTGATGATCGGCGTGATCGTTTCCGATCATCATTCCTATTTTTGTGGTCAGAACTGTCGGGGGACGCTCGTACCCGAAGCGCGGCCGATGTCGCATTCGGTAGAGTCTTAAGATGCTGACAAGATCTCTTCCAATTGGAACCAGTCGGGACTTGCCGAACTTCGTTTCCCGGATGGTCAGCATCGCCCTTCTGAAATCCACGTCCTCATGCTTCAGGCGAGCGGCTTCACCCAGGCGCAGTCCTGTACCGTAGAGCACGAGGAGCAGCGTGCGCATGGTGTCCGGCGACAATGGGCATGTCGGCGAGTAGTGTGAATCAGGAACTCCCAGCAACCGCCGCATATCTTCAGTCGAATAAATATAGGGAACGAAGCGCGGCGGTTTCTCCGGGATTGAACTCGGCAGCATTCTGTGCTGGATGTATCCACGGCTAGTCGAGAACCGAAAGAAGCAGCCGAGCACCGAATACCGGTGAAACCAAGCGCTCGTAACCCTGCCACCATGGCCTAACAGGAACGCATCGACGTCGTGCGCGCTGAGTTCATCGAAATCGACATCCCCGGTTTGTCTAAGAAATGCTTTCAGGGCGCGGGCCGGCGTCGTATAGGAGTTCCCCAGTGCCTGCTTGTATCGGATGAACTCTTCAATAGCGGGAGCAAGTTTCATTGGAGGCCTCCTAACCCGAAGTTGGAAACCTCGCGAAGGGACCTCAGTTGCTCCTTTGCCCAGTCTGCCGTAATTGGCGGCGTTTGCGTTCGCAAGTACTCCGTCAAAGTCGATAGTCGAACATCGGAAACTTGCTCCAGTTTCGTGCGTTCGACCTTTGCGTAGATTGTTGTCGACCGGGTTGAACGGTGACCGAGGTGATCACCAATCTCCTTGAGCGAGAAACCTTCGTCCAGCAGGTGCGTAGCGCAGGCGTGACGCAAAACGTGAGGGCCATAGTGCGGCAGATGGCAACCCAGAGTTCGAACTCGAAGAGAGATAGAGCAGGAAGCATGACGCGGCTTCATTGGCCGATGAGGTCCGCGCAGCAGGAGAAAAACGAAACGAGAGGAGCATTGTGGGCGCACCATCTGCAGATACTTGAGGATGGCGTTTCCCACCTCTGCGGTAAGCGGGAAGTCCTGAATCTTCTTATTCTTCGGACGCCGCACGCGGATCTTTTCATTGATCCAGTCCAGATCGTCCAATGTCAGAGCACAAACCTCTCCGATGCGCAAACCGTATACCGCCAAAAGCAGAATGATGGCACGGTCGCGAATATGGCCCGGGCGATCCGAGTTAAGGCTCGCAATCAAACTTCGCACCTGCTCCCAACTTGGACTTTCCGGAAGTCCGCTCATTGAATAGATGCGAGGGCTCTCGATTGTTTTCGCCAATCCTGGGGCGCACCAATTGTGCTGTTCTGCATAGCGAAAAAAGACACGGAGTGACTGCGCATACACTTTGATCGTTGCCTTCTTCCAGCCTCGGGTTTTGTTCTCAAGAAAATACGCCGTAAGAGTCTGGGGTGAAACTTCCTTTAGAGGGATGCTCTGCTTCCCAAGCCATTCGAAGAAAAGTGTCAGTGCGCATTCGCGCGTCGAAAGAGTTTGATTTGTATATCCTCGTTCGTCCCGTAGCTCTTTCAGGAAACTGTCGAGCTCAGCCCTGAACTGAGGATTTCGTTCCGGATCACGCCACTTGCCAAGAAATCGAAGCCAATTCTTGGCGATGTAGACAAACCGTTTCGCTGCGGCCTCGCGTGTTTCGGCTTTGGAATGCGGCGCGCATGACTTCGCAGCCCAACTCCCTGCTGCTCGGACGATCTGTACTTCCGAGACCTGGATTGATTGCCGCACGTTCACTCGCTCCGCGACTGCAAGCAAGATCCTGTTGACGTTCCGGAGCGTCTGCATACTATGCCCCTGCTCGTTCAGGTCACAAAGAAAGGCACGCCGCTCCTCTGCAAAACGGCCCATCTTGTAAATCCATACCCAATTGCTGCGTTTCATTACCTGGTCAAACACTTGGCTGACTCCTCAGAGTGAATTTGAAATCAGCCAAAGTATGCAAGTTATGTGGCCATCGACGCACGCGCCGGCCGTATGGAGAGGTGTTTTCGTGGATCATGACAACATAACTGACATCGCAACATATCTGGTGTGCGCCGGTCCCAAGCTGGTGCAGCATGTGCTGCAGGCCTACCAGACGGACGAAATCAACTTCAAAGGGAAGCTCTATATGTCAGAGATATGGTACGAGACGCGCGACCGGCACGAGAACTACGGTAACCTCGCTACCGCGGAATCCTGTCCCAAGTGCGCCATCATGATTCCCCGCATGCTGTGCGGCTACAAGCCGATGAAGTAGTGGACAGCCCAAGGCGCCTCAATGCAGAACCAAGGGCTTGCGCCCTGGGCTATTTTCACGTTCTCCCTACGGTAGACCCGGGTGGGCGCTGTGGGGCTGTTGAGGATTTGAGAGCGGAGGCGGGAAGGTTTGTGCTGTCCCGGGTCCCAAAATCGGTACCTGGGCACCAGGCGAAGAAGCTTCATGCGGTCCGCGGCCGCGACCGCGAACTTGAAGCAGGCGGCGGCCAAAGGCTGGGAGAGCCGGCCATGTTATATATGGTTTGCAACGTGCTTGCCGCGCTGACAGGGTCCGAATGGCGTTTCACCAAGGAATACGCAGCCGATGAAGACCTGTTTTTCGATCATGCCCTTCGGCACTCACTTCGACGATATCAGTGAGATCGTTCGCAATGCGGCAGCAAACGCCGGGCTGGAGTACGTCCGCAGCGACCTGGAAAAGAGACCGGGGAACATCATGGCGCAGATCCTGTACGAGATCCAGCGCGCAGCCGTGGTTGTGGCAGACATTACCGGGCATAATCCAAACGTATTTTACGAACTCGGAATTGCGCATCATATCGCCGGGCCGGAGCGCGTGGTCATCATCACGCAGTCTGTCGATCCGAATAAAGCCTTTGACGTCCATCAATATCGTCAACTCGTGTACGCGCACAACAACGATGGCCGCGCGAGACTCAGCATGGAACTCGGCGGACGCCTGCAAGAGGCCAAGGAAGAGAGCGCTAACCGGGAATTCTGGAACGTAACGCGAGGGCGTTTGCCGCGCACGCTCATGATCGTACGCGATCTGCAACGCATCATTCATAATGCCGGCTCGAAGGGGCTTGAAGGGAAGACGATCCGCGTTTTTGCGAGCCTGAGCTCTCTGTCGATCAGCAACGAGGAGCCGAGCGATCCAAAACTTGGGGCCGAGTACAGAGACGCCCTGCGGGCCGAGCGGGATTCTCTCCGGCAGGCGTTGTTACTCGGTGCGCACCTGAGGGCCGTGCTGAATCCGCCGCGCCATTTTGCCCACGTGATGTTGCCTGATCGTCTGACGGCCCGCTATCGCAGGCTGATCGCACTGCTCGAAAGCAAGAACGACGTTGCGCGCGGCGCAAACGCAGAAGATGCGCAGGTAGTGGCAAACTGCGAGTTTGTTCTGTCCCCTGTACCCATGCCCAACCTGTTCATCATCGGGCGGGAGGTTGCATACGAAGGGATGAAGCGCAGCGGCGCCGGAGGCTTCGACATGACGCATTGCGAAACCGGGCCGCAGGAATTGGATGAGATGACCGAGCAATTCGACCGGATCTTCGAGGAGAGCCGCAGTGAAATGCGCCGCACCCATCCGCCCGACGGGCGCGTGCTGGAACAATTGAAAGCCTTCTTTTGCGAGGCGGCGCCAGGAGAGCAAATCTGTAATCAAGAGTCCTGATGGACCCCTCGATTCGCGGCGTCCTTGAGTGATTCGGCTCTCATTGCCGGGTGGCCCAGGTCTCGATTTTTAAGACATGGGTACGGACGTCAATCGATACAATCGCAATCACACATTCGGGATATCAGTGCTCGTCTTTGCCCGGCCTGAGCATCAGGTCGCGGATCGCTTCGCGGGGGTCTTTGCCTTCGTCGAGGATCAGCTCCATCTGCTCGGTGATGGGCATTTCGATCTGCTGCTTGCGGGCGAGGCCTAAGGCGGCGCGGGTGGTGAGCACGCCTTCGGCGACTTTGCCGCCCAGGCTTTCCAAGACTTCAGGCAGCTTGCGGCCCTGGCCCAGTTGCTGGCCGACGGTGCGGTTGCGGCTCAAGCTGCCGGTGCAGGTGAGCACCAGGTCGCCCATGCCGGAGAGGCCGGCGAGGGTTTCGCGGCGCGCGCCGCAGGCTACGGCGAGGCGCGTGATCTCGGCGATGCCGCGGGTGATCAGCGCAGCCGTGGAGTTGTAGCCCAGTCCGATGCCCACGGCGATGCCGGCGGCGATGGCGATGACGTTTTTGAGCGCGCCGCCGAGCTCGACGCCGATGACGTCAGTGGATGTGTAGAGGCGCAGGGTTTCGGAGGAAAACTCCTGCTGGATGAAAGCGGCGACGTCGGGGTCGCTGAAGGCGACGGTCACGGCGGTGGGCTGGCTCTGGGCTACTTCGAGGGCGAAGCTGGGTCCGGAGAGCGCGCCGATGGAGACCAGCAGCCCGGCCGGCTCGAGGGTTTCAGAAAGCACCTCGGTCATGCGCAAAAAGGTGCGATCTTCAATGCCCTTGGTGGCGCTGACCACAAACTGGCTGTTGTGCATGTGCGGGCGCAGGCGCAGCAGCGTGGGGCGCAGAAACTCAGAAGGAATGACGGAGACCAGGATTTCGGCATCGGCAAGGAGCGCGTCGTCGGCAGTGACGGCGATGCTTGCAGGCAGAGGAAAGCCGGGCAGGAATAGCGTGTTTTCGCGGGCCTTGACGATCTGCCGGGCTTCTTCCGCGCTGTGCGCCCAGAGCGTGACCTGGTGGCCGCCGCGGCGGTGGAGCGAGAGCGCGAGGGCGGTTCCCCAGGCGCCGCAACCCAGGATGCAGATGCGGCTCATGCCGGCTTCCCCTGGCGCGCGTGGGAGCCGAAGCGGGACTCGGTGCCGGCCAGCAGGCGGCGGATGTTCTGGTGGTGCCTGGCGATGATGAGCAGCGCCACGGCGGCCTGCACGGCGAGGAAGAAGGGCGGGCGGTCGCCCTGGACCAGAAACCACGCGAAGACCGGGAAGCTTGCGGCGGCGACGATGGAGCTGATCGAGACGTAGCGGGTAAGGGCGAACAGGATGGCGAAGACGGTGATGGCGGCCAGCGCGGCCCAGGGCGCGGCCACCAGAAAGACGCCAAAACCGGTGGCCACGCCCTTGCCGCCGCGAAATTTGAGCCAGGGCGTAAACATGTGGCCGAGGACGCAGAAGAGCGCGGCGACGGCCTCGGCGTTGCGATAATTGAGCGAAGGGGCGAGAACGCCGGCGAGCGCGGCGCCCAGCCAAACGGCGCAGCATCCCTTCAGCACGTCGAGCAGAAAAGTGGCCGCGCCCAGGCCTTTGCCGCCGGCGCGCAGCACGTTGGTGGCGCCGATGTTGCCGCTGCCCACGGAGCGGATGTCCTGGTGGCGGAAGAGCCTGACCAGAAGGTAGCCCACGGGGATGGAACCGAGCAGGTAAGCGGCGGCCGCAATCGGCAGGGCTGCGAAGAGCATAACGAGAGAGTGTAGCAGGTGGGGGTGCGCAAGTTCAGCGTGCGCCGGCCGCGGACAGCCGGGGCAACCGCCGAGGCGTGGAGCAACGGCCAAGGCCAGCATAGTTCCAAGATAACGCGCGACGCCTGTTACGTGATGGCGCGGCGGGCGGAGCGGACTTCGGCGGCCAGCACCTTGAGGAAGTTCAGCGAGACTGCCGGATCGGAGTGCATGAGCGCCATGACCTCATCGCGAGGAATGAAGCCCACCTGCGCGCCGGCCAGGGCCGTGGCGGTGAGCGTGTAACGCTGGTTGCCGACGATGCCGGGAAGTCCGAGCAGCGATCCGGCCAGGGCCGGCACGGCGAACAGGGCGTTGCCCGCGGGCGATTCCCAGGTGAGCGTGGCGCCGCCGCGATTGAGGATGTAGAGGCCAACCGGCTCGTCTCCCTGCCGGAACAGGACGTGGTCTTCTTCGCAAGGAACGAGCGTGGCGCGCGGTGCGAGCGCGAGCAGAAGCTCCGGATCGGCGACAAATGCGGTTGGATCGAGATGCACGGATGCCTCCCTTCAAGAAAGGCAAGTCCCTTGAATTGCGCGTGCATTCAAGGGGACTTCCCGATGATTCCATTTTTTTGCTGCAGTAACTTGTGATCCTGGTCACATCTCGCTGTTCAGCCAATTCCCGGGAACTGTCTACTCGAGGAGGAATACGATCCGGGAACAAGGCGATTCAGGAACGAGGCGATCCGGGAACAAGGAGATTCAGGAAGCGGGCGCACAGGACGCGACGCGCGGCGGGCCCCTGGGGCGCTACATTTACAGAACTGTAATCAAATTCGGCGTTGGTTTCCTTACACTTAACTGGCCATGCTCACCGATTCGCCGCTCAGCTTCGAGGTTGCCGAGGGAAAGGCTGCCGGCACGCGCATCTTTCGGCTCGCCGGACCGCTTACCCTCGCAAATCTCTTCGAGCTTCAGGATGCTCTGCGCAAAGAGCCGCAGCCGCGTGTTACGGTTCTCGATCTCGGCGGGGTTCCGTACATGGATTCGGCCGGCATGGGCGCCATCATCAACTACTACGTGCACTGCCAGAAAAAGGGCGCCACGCTGGTGGTGGCCGGGGTCAGCAGCCGGGTGATGGAACTGTTCAAAATGACCAAAGTGGATACGGTGATTCCGCTGCGGGCTGCGTTCGACGAGGACGAATTCGGGGCGTGAGGCGACGGCGGCCGGCTCAATTAAACTGGCAAACAGAGCCGGCGATGCCTGGGATCCTGCATAAAACGCGCACCACGCTCGAAATGATCAAGTGGGAGCACTCCATTTTTGCGCTCCCGTTTGCGCTGACCGCGGTGCTGCTGGCCGCGCATGGATTGCCGGGTGCGCGCACCGTGGGCTGGATTCTGGTGGCCATGGTGGCGGCGCGCTCCGCGGCCATGGCCTTCAACCGCTGGGCTGACGCGGACCTGGACGCCGCCAATCCACGCACCCAAAACCGCGCCATTCCCGCCGGGCTGCTCACGCGGCGATTTGTGCTTGGCTTTACGTGCGTCGCGGCGCTGGTGTTTGTGCTGGCCGCGGGGGAGCTGAACCGGGTTGCCCTGTGCCTGTCGCCGTTGGCGCTGGCGGTGCTGTTCGGCTACAGCTACATGAAGCGCATCACCCGCTGGTCGCACCTGGTGCTGGGCCTTTCGCTGGGCATGGCGCCCGCTGCGGCGTGGATTGCGGTGCGCGGCAGCCTGGACGCGCGCATCCTGGTGCTCACCGCGGCCGTCACGCTGTGGGTGGGCGGCTTCGACGTGCTCTACGCCTGCCAGGACTACGAGCACGACCGCGCCGCGGGGCTTTACAGCCTGCCCCAGGCAGCGGGCCTGAAGGCTGCGTTTTGGGCGGCGCGCACCATGCACCTCTCCATGCTGGCGCTGCTCTGCTGGTTCGGCTGGCTGTTTCATTTTCGCGCGCTGGGCTGGCTGGGCATTGTCGCCGTGGGCCTGCTGCTGGCCTACGAGCACTCGCTGGTTTCTCCGCGCGATTTGCGCAAGCTGAATGCTGCGTTCTTCACCATGAATGGCGTGATTGCGATGGTATTTTTGGGCTTCGTGGCCGCGGATTTGTGGGTGCGCAGGTGAGGGGCGGGCGTATCTAAGGCATTTCTCCTTCAAATTTGGCTCTTGTTGCATCGTGAAGTGTGGCAATTTCTTCCACCCCACGGACGAAGACCTGTCCGTGGGGACCCCGGCTTGGGGAAATTGCCACTTCGCGGCATCGGCTTCGGGACGCAGCAGAAGGAGAAATGCTTTAGACCTGAATTCGCTCTGCGGTCGGCTTCGATGCCGGAGAAGGAACCCGGCATCGAACCAGGAAATCAAGCGAGGGACGCTTGACGGAAGGGTGAAAACGCCGGCTTGGGGCCTTGGCCTGTGCAGCCTTACTTCCACGCCCAGATTTTGGAGACAGTGCCGCCGGAGGAGTCTACTTCGTATTCGAAGGCGCCGCATGTGTTGTTGAGGGCCGCAAGCTTCTGGGAAGCGGTTCGGAAGAACAACATGCCGCGATAGCTGACGGCGCCTTTGAGCCCGAATTTGCCCACGCCCGTTCCCGTCCACGTGAGGGTCTCGCCCTCCGCAGTCATGCTGATTCCCTCGCCTTCGCCATGAATGGAGCCATCCGGGCTGACGATCGATGTATAAGTGCCCATGCCGGTGGTGGGAACGCCGAGCATGTGGCCGCTGTCTTCAAACGTTACTTCTACGGTGGGTGGGTCGGTGGTAAGAACCCGTCTTACGATTCTTTTGCCTGTGGTTTCGCCGATCTGTTCTCCGAGCATGAATTTGCCCTCATCTTTCGCCGGGGTTTGAGTTGCAGTTTCCGGGGTGGCCAATTGTATACCCCAGGCCGCAGGCCCGATGTGAGTGGTTCGATGAGGCAGGCCGGGGCGAGGTTTTCGGGCAAGAGCGGCATCTGAAGAAGAACAGTGTGGTATGGTGCGAAAGGGAAGCGCCGCAACTCGAATTCGCTCGTCAGACTTCGCTCGTCGAATGGAGCTGAAAACCACCACATGAAGATTGCGATTCAAGGAGAACCCGGCTCCTTCAGCCACGAAGCGGCGCTGAAACTGGTGGCCGACGCCGAGATTGTGCCCTGTTCGCTTTCAGCGGAGGTGTTTGCGGCGCTGGCCGGCGGAGCGGCGGACGCGGCGGTGATCCCGATCGAAAACAGCCTGGCGGGCTCGGTCTCAGAGCACTTTGACCTGCTGCTCACGCACCACGTGCAGGTGGAGCAGGAGACGCTGCTGCGCATACGGCACAACCTGATTGCGATTGCGGGCGCGAACGTTGGCGAGATCGACCGCGTGTTTTCGCATCCCGTGGCCCTGGCGCAATGCCGGCGGTTTTTGGCCGCGCATCCGCGCATGGAGGCCTTTGCCTCTTACGACACGGCGGGAAGCGTGAAGCAACTGGTGGAGCTGCGCGACCGGCACGCCGCGGCCATCGCCAGTGAAGCTGCGGCGCGCTACTACGGCGCCGAAATCCTCAAGAGCGGCATCGAGGACAATCCGGAAAACTTTACCCGCTTCTTCCTGGTGAGGCGCAGCGGCGATTCCGCAGCCGATACCGGGCCGGGCGCGAGCGGACCGAACAAGATCAGCATTGCGTTTTCGGTGGAGAACCGGCCCGGCTCACTGGTAGCGGCGCTCAGCGCGCTCTCGGCACTGGGCACCAACCTGACCAAGATCGAGTCGCGGCCCGTACACGGCAAGCCCTGGGAGTACGTGTTTTATGTCGATTGCCAGATTCGCTCGTCGGTCGAGGGCGACCGCGCGCTCGACGCGCTGCGCGCGCATTGCGGCATGGTGAAGGAGCTGGGGCGCTACCGGGAAGCGCAAACGCCGAATCCGGCGAAAAAGGCCGCGGAATAGGGCCGGATTTTGCAGGGCATGATTCGAAGGTGGTTCAGCGGAGATCGATTCAGTTCCACGCTGTGGCTGAAGCCCGCGATTTTAGCGGGCGTTTGCGGCAGGGCTGAACAGGCTGCGGAAAAAAGGCTGGAGTTTGGGCAGAGCTTCCAAGATGCGTCCCTCAGGGGCTGAAGCCCGTTCTCATTTTTCAGCGTCTTGCGGCACGACTGAAGTCGTGCCCTGATACAAAACAGGCCTCGAATCGCATTTTTCCGCAGCCTGTGAGGTCGTGCCCTTTCATGACATCTGCTGATTCAGAGGTTCCTTAAAAGTGGTACGCGACGCCGATGACCGGATTGGAGATGTTGTACCAGCGGTTGGTGGTGAAGTTGTCAGTGCCGGTGTTGTTGAACGTGGGCACCTTGGTGACCCATCCGCGATACTCGGCGCGGATATCGAAGCTGGGGCTGATCTCATACGCGAAGCCGGCGCCATACACGCCGCCCACCTCGACCTGCTGCTTGGCGTCGAGAGTGCGCGTACCGGAGTTGATGATGGGCAGAAAGATGAATGCGCCGGGGCCGGCTTCGACAAACGGGTTCAGGTTCTTCAAGACGAAGGAGCGCACATACTCGCCGGAGATCTCCTGGGTACGCGCCAGCACCGGGATGCCGTTATAAAAGGAAGGCCCGTAGTAGGTGATTTTGTTTTCGTAAGTGATGCCGTAGTTGGCCTCGAGGGCGCTGGTGGGGGTCATCATAAAGCGGTAGCTGAGCAGCGCGCCGTAGGCGGTGGTGGAGTGCACCTGAACGTCGGTGGACGATGCCATGAACGGTTCAATCAGCGCGGTGCCGCTGAGGCTGACGTCCTGGCGGCTTTCCTGGGCGCGGCCTGCGGCCACGCACACGGCCAGCAGGAATGCTAAAAGGGCGATCTTCTTCATTCGGTTCCTGAACCTCACCACTGCACATCCGTCCGGCGGGCGTCCGGCTGGCAACGAGCTTGTCGATTTTGGGCACACCGGCTCCCACCGGGTCCCGCTCTCAGCATTGTAACTGGCCGGAACGGGTCAAGGCGTCAGCGGGGGCGGAATCACCTGAGCCTATAGACGCGCGAGGAGGAAATCCGGTGCCTGCGTCGCCGCAATCGCTCCAAGCCAACCCGGCTGTTCCCTTGATCCATTGATCCCTTGATCCCTTGTTCCCTCGGTCTCTTGTTCCCTCGCTCTCCGCATTCACCCGGCGCGCTCCACGTGGTAATAAAACGGCGGACCCTTTTCCTTGGCCAGCGCCCGCAGCGTGTGCAGAAAAGCCCGGGCCGCGTAAGAGAGCGCGGCCTGCCTGCGGTGCACAAGGCGCAGGACCCTGCGCAACTCCAGTTCGTCCACTGTCACGCGCACCAGGTCACCGGTTTCGAGCTCGCGCGCCACGGCCAGGTGGGGAACCAGGGCTACGCCGTTGCCCATGGCCACAAAGCGCTTGATGGCCTCGATGGTGGGCAGCTCGATGCCCATGTTGAGTGGCGTGCGGTAGCGCTGGAAGGCTTCGATGACCTTGCGCCGCAGCGGCGAGGCCACATTGTGGGCCACGAACAGCTCGTTGCCCAGGCGGGTGATGGAGACCCGCTCCAGAGCAGCCAGAGGATGATGCGGGCTCACGATCAGGTCCAGGCTGTCTCCATAGACGGCGATGGTGCGGAACTGCTCAGGATCGGGACGGAAGGAGATGACGCCCAGCTCGAAGGTGCGCAATGCGAGCTCCTCGGGAATGCGCGAGGCCAGCATGCGATGCACGGTAACGCTCACGTGCGGCGCCTGGCGGCGGAAGGCGTCGATGGCCGGCAGCAGGTACATGCAGGTGTATTCGTTGGCGGCCAACTGCAGCCGGCCGCGCTCCAGGCTCTTCAACTCGCCCAGGGCGCTGGCGGCCTCGCGGCGCAGGGCGAGCAGGCGCTGCGCGTAGTCGCGCAACAGCACTCCGGAGGCGGTGAGCGATCCGTCGCGCGCGGCGCGGTCGAAGAGAGTTTCGCCTATGTCTTCTTCGAGCTTGCGGATGACCTGGCTCACCGCCGGCTGGGTGCGGTGCAGGCGAACGGCGGCGCGGGAAAAACTGCGCTCCTCGGCGACGGCGAGGAAGGTTTCGAGCTGGTTGAGTTCCATGGCATTCCTCCGGAGTGCAGGGAGCAGAGATCAGGGGTCAGGGGTCAGAGATCAGGGATCAGATTCACGCTCATCGGGTTGATTGCAATTCAAGCGCATTGATCCGGTTGTAGGTCGCTAATGTTCAAATTGCAGGCTGAGCACGGAAAACTGATCCCTGACCCTTGATCTTTGTTTCATCATAAGCATATCTAATCGACTCCACAAAAAGAATAACTTTGCCTTATAGCGCTCCGATGAGCGAAACTAGTAGAACTGGAGAGCGGTTCTTCCCCGGCAGGCGCGCACATGAGCTCAAATCACAGCAATCACGTCGTGTTCTTCGACACCACCTTGCGGGACGGCGAGCAATCGCCCGGCTGCAGCATGACTACGCAGGAAAAGCTGACCATGGCCCACGCTCTCGAAGACCTGGGCGTGGACGTGATCGAGGCCGGTTTTGCCATGGCCTCGGAGGGCGACTTCGCGGCCATCGCCACCATTACCCAGGCCATCCGCAAGCCGCGCATCGCCTCGCTGGCCCGCGCCAAGACCGAGGACATCGAGATGGCGGCGCGCGCGCTGCAATTCGCCGACCGCGCCCGCATTCATGTTTTTCTGGCCTCGAGCGATCTGCATCTCGAATACAAGTTGAAGATGGGCCGCGCCGAAGCGCTGGATCTGGCCGGCGAATCGGTGCGCCTGGCGCGCTCGCATGCCGACGACGTGGAATTCTCACCCGAGGACGCGACGCGCTCGGAGCGCGATTTTCTGGTGGAGATGGTGCGCGTGGCCGTGGAGGCCGGCGCCACCACCATCAACATGCCGGACACCGTGGGCTACTCCACGCCCGAGGAGTACGGCCAGATGTTCCGCGGAGTGCGCGAGCGCGTTCCGGCCATCGATGAGAAGGGCGTGGTTCTTTCCTCGCATTGCCACGACGACCTGGGCCTGGCCGTGGCCAATTCGCTGGCCGCCATCCAGGCCGGCGCGCGGCAGGTGGAGTGCACTATCAACGGCATCGGCGAGCGGGCGGGGAACGCGGCGCTTGAAGAAATCGCGGCCGCGCTGTACGTGCGCGGCGACCGCTACGGGGTTTCAACGGGCATCAAGCTGGAAAATCTCTACCCGACCAGCGAAGTGCTGGGGCAGATCATCACCTTCAAGCCATCGCCGAACAAGGCAGTGGTCGGCGCCAACGCGTTTGCGCACGAGTCCGGCATTCACCAGCACGGGATGCTGGCCAATCCGCTGTGCTACGAGATCATGACGCCGCAGTTGGTGGGCGTGGCCAAGACGCATCTGGTGCTGGGCAAGCACTCCGGCCGCGCCGCGCTGCGGCACCGGCTGGAGCAGCTTGGCTTCACGCTCAGCCGCGACGAGCTGCAGCATGTGTACTATCGTTTTGTCGCGCTCGCCGACCGCAAGAAAAACATCTACGACCAGGATTTGATCGGGTTGCTGCCCGATCAGATTCGCGAGAAGCGGCATGTGTCGGTGGCGGAGCTGGATTAAAAAAGCAGGGACTGAGGACACGGGAATCTGAATAGCGGCGTGGTGAGTTGAGGGCCGATCGAAATCATGGAACTGAAGATTTTCGTAACGGCCGGGAGCGGCGTTAGCCGATCAAAGGTGGCTTTCGATGCAGGAAGTCAGAAAACGTCTCATTAAGGATCTCGTCGTAACGGGAGTAGCGTCACCGATTTTGATTTTGCTTTTGGCGTTTTTGGGTGGCGGGTGGATCGTTATCTCGCTGGCGATGCCGTTGAACGAGCTGGCAATCAAGATCGGGTCGTGGATTGATACGATTTTTCCTCCTCGGGGAGGATGGTTTGAGGGAGCGGGGACCTATGCATTGAGCATTCTTATTCTCGCGAGCTTCGAGGTATGGGTTGCCCTGTTTGTTTTCGCGAGATTGATAAGGTTCCAAATGAGCCGGAGGGAGAAGCGTGATGCCGAAGACTTCGCCTCGTTGCAGCTGAAGTGATTGCGAAGTTCAATCAACGATCGACGATGAGAAGAGAAAAACGAGCATGAAGCTGAAGATTCTAGTTACGGCCGGCGACGGGATCGGCCCTGAAGTGACCAACGAAGCGGTTGCGGCATTGAAGGAGATCGCCGCAATCGGCGGCCACGATTTTGCGTTCACTGAGAAACGGATCGGCGGCGTCGCCATCGTGCAGGACGGAACGCCCCTGCCTGCTGACACGCTCGAAGCCGCGCTCGGCTCCGACGCGGTTCTCCTCGGCGCGGTGGGCGGCAATGAGTTCAACGCGCTGCCGCCGGACAAGCGGCCCGAGGCTGGTTTATTGCAGATTCGTGCGGCGCTGGGCGGGTTTGCCAACCTGCGGCCGGCTTTTGCGTTTAAAGAGCTGGCGGTGAACAGCCCGCTTAAGCCGGAGATCGTGGAGGGCGCTGACATTCTGTTTGTGCGCGAGCTGCTGGGCGGACTTTACTTTGGCCAGCCGCGCGAGTGGAACAAGGCGACTGGCGAAGCGTGGAACACGATGCGCTACACCCGCGACGAAGTGGCGCGCGTGGCCCGCATTGCATTCCAGCTTGCGCAGAAGCGGCGCAGGAAGCTGACCAGCGTGGACAAAGCCAACGTGCTCGAAGTCTCGCAGCTCTGGCGCGCGACGGTGAATGAAGTGGCGGCCGAGTATCCCGATGTGATGGTGGAGCACCAGTACGTGGATGCGATGGCCATGCACCTGATGAATCAGCCGCGTAATTACGACGTGGTGCTGACGGAGAATCTCTTCGGCGATATTTTGTCCGACGAGTCGGCCGTCATTACCGGTTCGCTGGGCATGCTGCCCTCGGCCACCATCGGCGGCAAAGTGAATTTGTATGAGCCTGTCCACGGCTCGGCGCCCGACATTGCCGGCAAGGGATTGGCGAATCCGCTGGGCGCGATTCTTACCGGCGCATTGATTCTGCGCCATTCCGGCGGATTGGAGGCCGAAGCGGCGGCGATTGAGACCTCGGTGCGCAAAGTTCTGGAGCTGGGCTTCCGCACGTCCGACCTGGCGCGCGGCAACAAGCAGGGACTGAGCGTGCTCTCGACGAAAGAAATGGGCGCCAAGGTCCGCGAAACGGTGAAAGTGCAGCTCTCAGCTGTCAGCTCTTAGCTTTCAGCTCATCGTGCTGAAATGGGCAACATCGGCAACGACGAACGGGATTGATTTTTCGCAATTCCGCGGTTGAACGGTTTAGCAACGCAAAAGCTGATAGCTGAAAGCTGAGAGCTAAAGGCTGCTTTTGGGAGTTTCATGAGTACCGAAGCAAAGACGCTATTTGAAAAAGTCTGGCAGCAGCACGTGGTGGTCGAGCCCGAGGGCGAGCCAACGCTGCTCTATGTCGACTTGCAACTTCTGCACGAGGTCACCTCGCCGCAGGCCTTCGAGGGGCTGCGCCTGGCCGGCCGCAAGGTGCGGCGCCCTGACCGCTCCATTGCCACGGTAGACCACAACGTGCCGACGACGATCGAGGGCCGGCTCAACATCGTTGACCAGATCGCGGCCAGGCAGATTGCCACGCTGCGCCAGAATTGCTCGGAGTTCGGCATCGAGCTTTACGACGTGAACTCGCGCGAGCAGGGCATTGTGCATGTGATCGGGCCGGAGCTGGGCATCACCAAGCCGGGCATGACGATCGTCTGCGGCGATTCGCACACTTCGACGCACGGCGCATTCGGGGCCCTGGCATTCGGCATCGGCACCAGCGAAGTGGAGCACGTGCTGGCCACGCAGACGCTGCCGCAATCGAAGCCGAAGACCTTCCGCATCGCCGTGGAAGGCAAGCTGCCGCACGGCGTGACGGCCAAAGACATCATCCTGGCGATCATTGGCAAAATCGGCACCGATGGCGCGACCGGTTGCGTGATCGAGTATGCCGGCGCGGCCATCCGCGCGCTCTCGATGGAGGGCCGCATGACCATTTGCAACATGAGCATCGAAGCCGGCGCGCGCGCGGGCATGATCGCGCCCGATGAGACCACGTTTGCCTATTTGAAGGGCCGGCGCTTTGCGCCCAAGGGCGCGGATTGGGAAAAGGCCGTGGGAGAGTGGAGCAAGCTGCCCTCCGATCCGGGCGCGGCGTTCGATCGCGAGTTGATCCTCGACGCCGCTACGCTGGTTCCGTATGTGAGCTGGGGCACGAGCCCAGGGATGGTCGCTCCGATTACGGCGGCGGTGCCCGATCCGGCCGCGGCTCCCAACGAGCAGGAGCGCAAGGGCCTGGAGCGCGCACTCGAATACATGGGCCTGAAGGCCGGAACGCCGCTTGAAGATGTCGAGATCGACCGTGTGTTTATCGGCTCCTGCACCAATTCGCGAATCGAGGACCTGCGCGCTGCGGCGCGGATTGCCGCCGGATACAAGGTCTCCACGCATGTGAGCGCGATGGTGGTCCCGGGCTCGCAGCAGGTGAAGGCGCAGGCCGAGGCCGAGGGCCTGGACCGCGTCTTCAAAGAGGCCGGATTCGACTGGCGCGAGCCGGGCTGCTCCATGTGCCTGGGCATGAACCCGGACATTCTCTCGCCGGGCGAGCGCTGCGCCTCGACGAGCAACCGCAACTTTGAAGGACGCCAGGGACGCGGCGGGCGCACGCACCTGGTGTCGCCGGAGATGGCCGCGGCGGCCGCCATTGCCGGGCACTTCGTCGATATTCGCAACTGGGCCGTGCGCGAATCGGCGCGCGAGGAGGTAAAGGCATAATGCAACCGTTCAAGACATTGACCGCGCTGGCCGCGCCACTGGACCGCACCAACGTGGACACCGACCAGATCATTCCCAAGCAGTTTTTGAAGCGCATCGAGCGCACCGGCTACGGCGAATTTCTGTTCTTCGACTGGCGGCGCACGGCCGCGGGCGATCCCGATCCCGAATTTGTGCTCAACGATCCGCGTTACCAGGGCGCACGGATTTTGATTGCCGGCAAGAACTTTGCCTGCGGTTCGAGCCGCGAGCATGCCGCGTGGGCGCTGAGCGATTACGGATTCCGCGTGGTCATCGCGCCTACGTTTGCCGACATTTTCTTTTCGAATGCGGGCAAAAACGGCATCGTGCTGGCCCGCCTGAGCGAGGAGCAGGTTGCGGAGCTCTTGAACAACGCGAAAGTTATTCCGGGCTATCAATTGACGGTCTCGCTCGAAGAGCAGACGGTGACCGACGGGCAGGGATTCAAGGCAACGTTCGAGATCGATCCCTTCCGCAAGTTCTGCCTGCTGGAAGGGCTCGACGATATAGGGCTGACGCTGCGGCACGCTGCGGCGCTCGACACATTTGAAGCGAGGCACGACGAGGCGGGTTGGCTGAAAGCAAAATGAAAGCGGAGTTAGCGCAGTTGGCGGGGTTAGCGGAGTTAGGCCGAATATCGAGGATTGAAACTAGCTCCGCTAAAACCGCTATAAGGACACGATGACTATCGAAGGCAAGCGACAAAGCATTCCGTTGACCGAAGGACCGGCGCGCGCGGCGGCGCGTTCGTATCTGCGCGGATCGGGGTTCAAGAAGGAAGACCTGCACAAGCCGATCATCGGCATTGCGAATACCTGGACCGAGATCGGCACCTGCAACGTGCACCTGCGCGAGATTGCCGAGGCCTTGAAGGAAGGCATTCGCGAGGCCGGCGGCACGCCTATGGAGTTCAACACCATTACCATTTCCGACGGCATCACCATGGGCACGCAGGGCATGAAGGCCTCGCTGGTTTCGCGCGAGGTGATCGCGGACTCCATTGAACTGGTCGCGCGCGGCAACCTCTTCGACGGCCTGGTAGGCATTGGCGGCTGCGATAAGAACATGCCGGGCATCATTATGGCGCTGTGCCGCCTGGATATTCCCGGCATGATGCTCTATGGCGGATCGATTGCGCCGGGCAAGCTGAACGGTGTGGACATCACCATTCAAAATGTTTTTGAGGGGATTGGCTCGCACGCCGCGGGACGGATTGACGACGCCGGCCTGGAAGCGCTCGAAGCCAACGCCTGTCCGGGCGCGGGTGCGTGCGGCGGGCAGTTCACGGCCAACACCATGGCCATGAGCGGCGAGATTCTCGGTATCTCGCCCATGTATCTCTCCGGCGTTCCCGCGACCGCCAAAAACAAGCATGCAGCCACGCGCGAAGCGGGCCGCATTTTGATGGATGCGGTGCGCGCCAACCGGCGGCCGTCGCAGGTCATCACCCGCAAGTCGCTCGAGAACACGATTGCCAGCGTTGCCGCCAGCGGCGGCTCGACCAACGCGGTGCTGCACCTGCTGGCCATTGCGCGGGAGATGAGCATTGAGCTTTCGATTGAAGATTTTGACGCGATCTCCACGCGCACGCCGTACATTTGCGATCTGACGCCGGCGGGCAAGTATGTTGCTTCCGACTATCAGGCCGCGGGCGGCTCGCGGCTGCTCGCGCAGCGTCTTATCAACGCGGGCCACGCCGACGGCTCCGCGCTCACCATCAGCGGCCGCACGCTGGCCGGAGAAGCGGCGCTGGCTGAAGAGACTGCCGGCCAGGTGGTGATAGCCACTTTTGAAAATCCCATCAAGCCCAACGGCGGCCTGGTGATTCTCAAGGGCAATCTCGCTCCGGAGGGTTGCGTGATGAAGGTGGCCGCGGCCAATCGGCTGGAACATCGCGGACCGGCGCGCGTCTTCGATTGCGAAGAGGATTGTTTTGCGGTGGTGCAGTCGGGAGGCATCAGGCCGGGAGACGTGGTGGTGATTCGCTACGAAGGGCCCAAAGGCGGTCCGGGCATGAGAGAGATGCTGCAGGTGACCGCGGCCATCTCGTCCAATGCCGAACTGAGCGCGCACGTGGCGCTGCTTACGGATGGGCGTTTCTCCGGAGCAACGCGGGGAATGACCGCGGGCCACGTGGCGCCTGAAGCCTTTGTCGGCGGGCCAATTGCGGCGGTTCGCGAAGGCGACACGATTCATTTCGACATTCCGAATCGCAGGTTGAACGTGGAGATCAGCGCTGAGGAGATGGCGGCGCGGCTCAAAGATTTCAAGCCGCCCGCTCTGCGCTGGCCCAAGGGCGTCTTCCGCAAGTATGTGGATCGAGTCGCGTCGGCGTCGGAAGGGGCGACGACGTAGGAACAGGGAACAGGGAACAGGGATCAGGGAACAGGGACTGAGGGACGAGAACGATTAAGGGCAGGCAGATTCAAAAGGAGTTCATCATGGGAACCGACGCAACTACGCAAGCCGCCGCCAATGCGCACCTCACCACGCCTACGCGCCTGACTGGCGCGGAGATTTTGTGGGCCACGCTGGTGGGCGAGGGCGTCACGGACGTTTTCGGCTATCCCGGCGGCGCCATTCTGCCCGCCTACGATGCGCTGCGCAAGTTTCCCATACGGCACGTGCTGGTGCGCCACGAGCAGGGAGCGGCGCACATGGCCGATGGCTATGCGCGCGCTTCAGGCAAGGTGGGGGTGGCCGTTGCCACCAGCGGTCCGGGCGCGACGAATCTCGTGACCGG
This sequence comes from uncultured Acidobacteriaceae bacterium, assembly GCA_963770555.1. Lineage (GTDB taxonomy): Bacteria > Acidobacteriota > Terriglobia > Terriglobales > Acidobacteriaceae > Telmatobacter. Next base: position 160,101 of record CAVYQC010000002.1, on the reverse strand, counting down.
AATCGCCACGGCCATGCTGGATTCGGTGCCGATTGTCTGCATTACCGGAAATGTATCGAGCAAGGTGCTGGGCACAGACGCATTCCAGGAAGTGGACATCACCGGCATCACGCTGCCGGTGACCAAGCACAATTTTCTGGTGAACCGCGCGGAAGATCTGGCCGGCGCGCTGCGCCATGCCTTTCAAATCGCGCGGTCGGGGCGTCCGGGGCCGGTGCTGGTGGATATCACCAAGGATGCGCAGCAGGGCACGGCGGTGTTCGACTTCGAGGCGGCGAAGCCGCGCGCCTATCGCCCGCACCCCATGCTGCGTGTGGAAGATTCCGGACTTGCGCACGCAGCCGAGCTGATTCGCACCGCCAAGCGCCCCATTATTCTGGCCGGGCACGGGGTAATGGAATCGGGCGCGATGGAGCAGGTGCGCACGCTGGCCGAGCGGGCGCAGATTCCGGTGGCGCTCACGCTGCTGGGCCTGGGCGGCTTTCCCGCTTCGCATCCGCTGAACATGGGCATGATGGGCATGCACGGCGAGGCGTGGGTGAACGACGCCATCCAGGACGCCGATCTGCTGATTGCCTGCGGCATGCGCTTCGACGATCGGGTCACCGGCACGCTTTCGTCGTACGCGCCCAAGGCCAAGAAGATTCACATCGAGATCGATCCGGCGGAGATCAACAAGAACGTCAAGGCCGAGGTCGCATTGGTGGGCGATTTGCGCGCGGTGCTCGAAGACCTGCTGCCGCGCATTCCGGGGCGGGACGGCGCGGCGTGGCTCAAGTCGATCGAAGCGAGCAAGGGAGCCGTGGCGGTGAGGGACATCAAGAACCTGCCCGACTCCGGGCATCTGTACGCGGCGCACGTGATGCACGACCTGTGGCGCATCACCGGCGGCGACGCGGTGGTAGTGACCGACGTGGGCCAGCACCAGATGTGGGAGGCGCAGTATTTCCATCACGAACATCCGCGCACGCTGATCACTTCAGGAGGGCTGGGGACGATGGGCTATGCGCTGCCCGCGGCCATCGGCGCCAAGTTTGCGTGCCCCGATAAGGAAGTGTGGGTGGTGGCCGGCGACGGCGGCTTCCAGATGACCGCGGCCGAGCTGTCGACCATCGTGCAGGAAAAGCTCAAGATCAACATTGCGATCATCAATAATGGCTATCTGGGCATGGTGCGGCAGTGGCAGGAATTTTTCTATGAGCGCAACTACGAGGCTACGCCGCTGGTGAGCCCGGATTTTGTGAAGCTGGCCGACGCGCATGGAATTGAGGGCCGTGCAGTGCGCACGCGGGGCGAGGTGCTGGGCGCCGTGGAAGCCGCGCGCTCCGCGCCCGGCGCGTATCTGCTGAACTTCCTGGTGGAGAAAGAAGACTCGGTGTACCCGATGATTCCGGCCGGCAGCGCGCTGCACGAGATGATTCGCCGGCCGGAGAAGGATCCGCTGGAAGAGACGGCGGAAGACATTTAAGGCAGCTTCTAGCTCCTAGCTTCTAGCTCCTAGCCTGTGATTGCGTGAGCGGCGGTACTGCTGGTACGCACAGACTTTCGGCGAGCGCGAAAAGCTAGAGGCTAGAAGCTAGGAGCTAGGAGCTGGTTTCTATGCTGCATACATTCGTTGCTTACGTGGAAGATTTGCCGGGCGTGCTGACGCGCGTGGCTTCGCTGTTCCGGCGGCTGAACATCAACATCAACTCGCTGACCGTGGGGCGCAGCGAGCGGCCCGGCCTCTCGCGGCTTACGCTGGTGTGCGAGGCTTCGAGCGAGGCCGGCCATCGCATCAGGGCCAGCCTGTTCAAGCTGGAAAATGTTGTCGATGTGGACGACATCGCGCAGGCGCCATCGGTGACGCGGGAGCTGGCTCTGATCAAGGTAGCCGCTTCGCCGCGCAACCGCACGCAGATCTTCGATCTGGTGGAGGTCTTCCGCGCCCGCATCGTCGACTTGACTTCAGAGTCGCTGATGATCGAGATGACCGGCGTGGAGAGCAAGATCGAGGGGCTGATCGAGGTGCTGCGCGAAGACGATGGGCGCATTCTCGAAATCTGCCGCAGCGGTAAAATGACCATGCGCCGCGGGCATCACACCAGCAGCGTATTGCAGGCCATGGGCGCGGGGGATGCGGCGGAGGCCTCGGCCGAACCGGAAGAGGATCGCGTGACGACGGAGCCGGAGTGAACGGCGGCATCGCTTTCCCACCCTTTCAGCAAGGAACGCCGTGCCCAGAGGGCGCCCAGATGGGGCACCCGGCGTATTGAGAAGTGAGGCTTCCCGTCTTAGCGGCAAAAACAAAGACGCGGCGAAGGTGGGGCACCCGGGTTACGGAGAATTCAGGTTTCCCAGGTCTCAGAATCGAGACCTGGGGCACCCGGCGGCGAAGGTGGGGCAGCCGGCCGGCAAAAGATTCAAATCAATCAAATCGAGCTAGCAAAGGAAAAGAAGAAAAATCATGGCCAAGACTTACTACGATCACGACGCCGACCTTTCACTCATTCAGGCCAAGAAGGTGGCCATCATCGGCTACGGCTCACAAGGCCACGCCCACTCACTCAACCTCAAGGACTCCGGCGTTCAGGTGAAAGTCGGACTCGCCCCCGGCTCCAAGTCCATTGCCAAGGCGCAGAAGGCGGGCCTTGAAGTCGCCACGGTCGCCGAGGCCACCAAGTGGGCCGATGTGGTGATGGTTCTGGTGCCGGATCAGACCGCGGCCCGGCTGTATGCCGAGGAGATCGGCCCGAACATCAAGCCGGGCACGCTGCTGATGTTCGCGCACGGATTCAACATTCACTTCAAGACCATCCTGCCCGCGGCGGGCATCGACGTGGGCATGGCCGCACCCAAAGCTCCCGGCCACCGGGTGCGCGAGGTGTTCACCGAGGGCGGCGGCGTGCCGGGACTCATCGCCGTCCACCAGGACGCGACCGGCAAGGCGCACGCACTGTGCCTCAGCTATTTGAAGGGCATCGGCTGCACGCGCGCCGGGGCGCTGGAGACCACGTTCAAGGAAGAGACCGAGACCGATCTGTTCGGCGAGCAGGCAGTCTTGTGCGGCGGCGTGAGCGCGCTGATCAAGGCCGGATATGAGACGCTCGTCGAAGCCGGCTATCAGCCCGAGAGCGCGTACTTCGAGGTGCTGCACGAGCTCAAGCTGATTGTCGATTTGATCTATCGCGGCGGGCTGGCGTACATGCGCTACTCGATCTCCGATACGGCGGAGTGGGGCGACTACGTGAGCGGGCCGCGGGTGATCAATGCCGAGAGCCGCAAGGCCATGAAGGCCATTCTGGCCGAGATTCAGGACGGCAGCTTTGCGAAGCGATTCCTGGCCGACCAGAACTCCGGGCGCAAAGAGTTCCTGGCCTTCCGCGAGGCCGAAGCCAAGCATCCGGTGGAGATCGTGGGCAAGCAGCTCCGCGCGCAGATGCCGTTCCTCGATCCGGTGACGGTGGAGGAAGTGGCGAAGACGCGGTAAGGAAAGCAGCCTTCAGCTATTAGCTCTCAGCTTTTAGCCGGAGGCTCGCTCCTGTTAAAAGTTCAGCGGGGCTTGACCATTTACCGGCTTAAGCTCTCCTGCCTTCACGTCCAAAACGCAGATGCAGCTTGGGGGGCGCCATCTCCCGTCTTCGATCTTTCCGAGTGGTCCATCGGGCGTTGAGATGCGAGCGCCACCCGCTCCCAGAGCATCTGTCACATCTTTCATTCTTCGGTCGCAAGTGACCAAGAAGGTTTCCTCGAATTCATGCGTATATGCCAACTCGCAAGCCATTGCAATTACGAGGATGTCGAAAGTGCTCAAATAATCCCCACCGCGTGAGGTAGCAATTTGATGCTCAACGGGGATAATCTTGTCTGCCGCGATAATGTGGTAACGATTGAGGTCATAGGGGTACAGAGTTCTTCCCCAATGGATGTTGTCCCTGAAGTTACTGAGGTGTCGCTTATAACTCGGCTCATCGATCACATCCTGCTGTCTCTCTGCCCTAAACCGCCTCTTAGCGAAGGTATTGAAGACTTCAGCGATGCAGATATTTGGGATGAATAGCTTTGCTTTGTGGAGACGTTTCTGAGTTTGGATAAACTGGATCGTCTTTGCGACGCGCTCGTTGCGCGGTAAATAAATCTCCACAGCGGCAGATGCGTCGAATAGATAGGTCCGCATCCCTCCTCCTTTCAAGCGTTGGAAGATAGAGTGTGCGCCGGGTGCCCCAGGTCTCGCTTCGGGGACTTGGGATAGCACGAACCCTACCCCGCCTTCTGCAGTCTCCGCTCCGCAGCAAGCCGCTCGGCCAGAAACACTTTCAGCAAGGACTGATACGGTACGTCGCGCTTGTTGGCGAGAATCTTCAGGTCTTCGATCATGGCAACGGGCAAGCGCACGGAGATGGTCCGCAAAGAGGGTCGAAGGTTTGGGAATTTAGCGCGCTTCGCCTTTGACCAATCCACATATTTGGTGGAGTCTGCTCCGGGACCCGTGGAGGACCAGAATTCAAACTCCTCGGCCTCGTTTTTGAACTCAGGAATCGCTTTTTTCATATCGCTCATATTCCTCGATCTCTCTTCGGCTCATGTCTCGTGCCGAGACGACCCGGATGAGTTTTTTCCGGATGGTGAATACGACAAAAAGCCTTCGTTCCCGCTCTGTCTTACCCAGCGCCCAATAGCGCTTTTCATGTCTGGAATGTGCCGGGTCGGAACGCAATACAAATGGATCGTGGAAGAATACATCCTCCGTTTCTTCCGGTGTTACATGGTGCCGTTCCCAGTTTTTTGCGGCGTTGGCTTGGTCCCAGTCGAAGCCCGTACAATCCGCAAGCGGGTCAATTTTGCCCATATCATGTATATATCACATATATACCATATCGACGAGGCCCTGGCACGCCCGAAGCTCTGCCACGAGGCGCGTTACTTTAAAGGTGACTCCGTGATCCTTTCGGAGGCCCCAAGCCTGCGGCCTGTAAAATTGAGCTGAAACCTGCCCGGTCAGCTGGCGCGGAGGACCCTTGCTTTACTGGCTGTTGTACGAAAAGCTGTTTCCGTTCTTCCACCCCTTCCGGATCTTCCGCTATCTTACGTTTCGCACCGCGTTCGCCTCGCTGACGGCAATGCTGATTGCGCTGTTCATCGGGCCTTACGTGATCGAGAAGCTGCGCGAGTTCCAGATCGGGCAGTTTGTGCGCGACGACGGGCCGCAGTCGCACCTGAAGAAGACGGGCACGCCGACCATGGGCGGGGTGCTGATCTGCATTGCCATTCTGCTGCCCACGGTGCTGTGGTCCGATCCTTCCAATCCGTTCGTGTGGGTGACGGTATTCTCGACCCTGGCCTTTGCGGCGATCGGATTCAGCGACGACTACATCAAGGTGGTGCAGCGGCGCAGCCTGGGACTGACGGCGCGGGCCAAGCTGTTCTGGCAGGCGGTGGCCGGGGCGCTGGTCGCCGTGGCGCTGGTGACGCTGGACGAGTTCAAGATGTTTTCGACGCGCATGTCGGTGCCGTTCATCAAGAGCCTGCGCCCCGATCTCTTGTGGCACGGATGGCCGGCGACGCTGCCGCACCTGGGCCTGCTGATGTTTGTGCCGTTCGTACTTTGGGTGATGCTGGTGCTGGTGGGCTCGTCGAATGCCGTGAACCTGACCGACGGGCTCGACGGCCTGGCGATCGGCTGCACTATTATCGCCGCCGGCGCGCTGGCCTTTCTCACTTACATCACCGGCCACGTGGTGTTTGCCGACTATCTTGAGCTGCAGCGCATGCCGCTGATTGCCGAGCTCACGGTTTTTTGCGGGTCCATGGTGGGCGCTTCCATCGGATTTCTCTGGTATAACGCGCACCCGGCGGAAATCTTCATGGGCGATGTAGGGTCGCTGGCGCTGGGCGGCGCCATCGGAACCATCGCGGTGATCATTCGCCAGGAGCTGCTGCTGCCCTTCATCGGCGGCATCTTTATCCTGGAGGCCGTTTCCGTGCTGCTGCAGGTGGGCAGCTACAAGCTGCGCAAGAAGCGCATTTTCAAGATGGCGCCGCTGCACCATCACTTCGAGCAGTTGGGTTGGAGCGAATCGAAGGTGATCGTCCGCTTCTGGATCGGGGCGCTGGTGTTTGCCTTGTTTGCGCTCACCACGCTCAAACTGCGGTAGAGCGACTCCGCGCGGCGCCGGTTGCTGCACTCAATCTGGACGACGAGAAGGGCATGGACAGGTGAATCGCTTCTTAAGGGCGGTATACAAGCGCCTAGGCATCATCCACCTGGGAAGGCGGAGAGTCCGGGACCTGATCGATTTCATCGCCGACCGCGAAATCGACGTGGTGATCGACGTGGGAGCGAACGCGGGCCAGTTCGGGGAGTTGCTGCGGGCCGGCGGCTACCGGGGCAGGATCGTATCCTTCGAGCCCATCGAGAGGGTATTTCAGTCGCTTTCCGCAAAGGCTGCGGCGGACGGGAATTGGGCAGTCCACCGTTGCGGGCTGGGCGCGGCTTCGGGAACGGCCGTCCTGCATGTGTCGGAGTTGACCGTATTCAGCTCGATTCTGCCCATGACGAGCGTTGCGGCCCTGCACGACAGCCGCATGGCAGTGGACCATACCGAGGAGGTCGCGATCCGCACTCTCGATGAGGTTGCGGCCGGGCTGCACGGGAAGATTCTCTTGAAGATCGACACCCAGGGCTACGAAAAGCAGGTGATCGAAGGCGGCCGGGGGACCATTGCGCGCGTGCTGGGGATCCTGATGGAGCTGCCCGTGATTCGCGTCTATGACGGAGAATGGCAGTTCCACGAGGCGCTGAGGTTCATGGCCGATCTGGGCTTTGTTCCGGCACAGATCCAGCCCGTAAATTTTCACGGCGCGGACAATGTGTCGGCGGTTGAATTCGATTGCCTGTTTCGCCCGCTGGGCCCGGCGGATGGACCGCGCGGACAGGGCGGGAGTTGAAGCGCGCCGGGGTGCGCGCAGAGCCGCCCGGCCGCGCTCCGCCACACCTCGGGACGTTTCAAACTATGCACGGATAGGACCTTTTGTCACCGAAAGGAGGCCGCGGAAGCCGTAGGATAGAGCCAGGATGATGGAGCTCAAAGGCAAGAAGGTGCTGGTAGTTGGACTGGGGAAATCCGGCCTCGCGGCCGCCTTGTTTCTGCGCCGCAAGGGAGCGCAGGTGACGGTCTCCGATGTGCGCAGCGCGGAGTCGCTGGCCAAGGAGATTCCGGCGCTGCTCGAAGAAGGCATTATGGTGGAGGCCGGCGGGCACGGGCTGCTCACCTTCCGGCGCCAGGACCTGATCGTGGTGAGCCCCGGGGTGCCCTTGAATACGCCGGAGCTGGTGCAGGTGCGCGGCTTCGGGCTGCCGGTGATCGGCGAGCTGGAGCTGGCCGCGCGCTTTTTGAAAGGGAGAATCCTGGCCATCACCGGCTCCAACGGCAAAACCACCACCACCGCGCTGACCGGCGAGATTCTGAAAGAGGGCGGAATGCGCACGCTGGTGGGCGGCAACATCGGCTTGCCGGTGGTGAGCCTGATCGAAGAGAGCAGCGACGACACCTGGTCGGTGCTTGAAGTTTCCAGCTTTCAGCTTGAAAGCACTGAGCAATTTCGCCCCTCTATTGCGGTCATCCTGAACATTACTCCGGACCACCTGGACCGGCACGGCAGTTTTGAGAACTACGCGCGGGCCAAGGAGCGCATCTTTGCCGCGCAGGATGCGAACGACAGCGTGGTGCTGAATGCCGACAATGCGCGCGCGGCCGAGGCGGCCTCGCGCGCGGTGGCGCCGGTGCATTGGTTTTCGATTGAGCGCCGGGTAAAGCAGGGCGCGTGGATTCAGGAGGGCTACGTGGTGTACCGCTCGGCGCTGGATGCGGAGACCGAGCGGGTGATGCCGCTGAGCAAGATTCCGCTGAAGGGCGAGCACAACGTGGAAAACGTGCTGGCCGCGGTGTGCGCGTCGCGCCTGGCCGGAGTGCCGGTGGAAGCGATTCGCCGGGCCATCGAGAAATTCCAGGCCGTGGAGCACCGGCTGGAGTACGTGGCCACCATTCATGGCGTGGAGTTCTATAACGACTCGAAGGCCACCAACGTGGATGCGACCGCCAAGGCTTTGGCTTCGTTTTCGTCGGGAATCCACCTCATCCTGGGCGGAAAAGACAAGGGCTCCGATTACACGCAACTGGCGCAACTGCTGCGCGAGCGGGTGAGGGCCGTTTACACCATTGGATCCGCGGCCGCGAAGATCGAGTCGCAACTGCGCGGGGTGGTCTCGATTCGCTCCTGCGAGACGCTGGACGGCGCCGTGAACGCCGCCGCCTCGGCCGCGCACGCCGGCGAGGTGGTGCTGCTGGCGCCGGCCTGCTCCAGCTTCGATCAGTTTGAAAATTACGAGCATCGCGGGCGGGTGTTCAAGGAACTGGTGAGCGAGCGGCGCGGAGGCAAGGTATGGCAAAACGCGTAGGGGTGGACAAATGGCTGTTCTTCACCACGCTGCTGCTGGTGGTGGTGGGGCTGGTGATGGTCTTTTCGGCCTCGGCGGTGGTGGCGCAGGCGCGCTACCACTCGGAGTTCGCCGACGTGGGCCGGCAAGCCGGCTGGGCCGTGGCCGGCGTACTGGCGCTGGTGATTCTCATGCAGGTGGACCCCAGCCAGTACAACTCGCCGCGCTTCATCTACCCGGCGCTGGCCATCACCACGCTGCTGCTGGTTTCAGTCTTTTTCTTTCCCGGCTCGCACAACACCCATCGCTGGATCCGGTTCGGGGATCACTTCACCTTTCAGCCTTCCGAGGTGGCCAAGCCGGTGCTGGTGCTGTTTCTGGCGTGGTTTCTCCATTCCCGCCTGGACGCGATGCGCGACTGGAAGCATACGCTCGTGCGCGCGGCCATCATTCCGGTGGTTTTCATGGCGCTGGTGGTCAAGCAGCCCGACCTGGGCACGGCCCTGGTCCTGGCCGGCGTAACCGCCATGATGCTGGTTCTGGCGGGCATGGAGTGGAAGTACCTTTTCGGAGCCGCCTGCGCGATGCTGCCGGTGCTGGCCGCGCTGCTGTTGCTGGTCCCGTGGCGCCTCCAGCGGATTCTCGTTTTCCTGCATCCCGACGCCGATCCGCAGGGGGCCGGATTTCACATCAACCAGTCGCTCATCGCCGTGGGCACGGGCGGGTTGAGCGGCCGCGGTTACATGGAGGGGATGCAAAAGCTCTTTTACCTGCCCGAAGCGCCTACGGACTTCATCTTCGCCAACATCGCCGAGGAGCTTGGCTTCATCGGGGCGATGACCATTGTGCTGCTGTTCGTGGTCTTCGGCGTTCGCGGGCTGCGCGCGGCGTTCCGGTCGCAGGACCCGTTCGCGCGGCTGGTTGCCTTCGGCATCTCCACGGCCATCTTGCTGCAGGCATTCTTCAATATCAGCGTGGTGCTTTCGCTGGTTCCGACCAAAGGGATTCCGCTGCCGCTGATCTCCTCGGGCGGGACCTCGCTTTTCTGCACGCTGGCCAGCATCGGCATTCTGCTCAGCATTACAAAAACGGTGGAGTGAGGGGCCGCAATCCGGCCAGACTGCACGAACGGTTGAAAGGCGAAGGCAAAGGCTTGGCGGAACTGCGAATTCTCATTGCCGGTGGAGGCACCGGAGGCCACATTATTCCGGGGCTTGCCGTGGCCCGCGAACTTGCCGTTCGTCACCAGGCGGAGGTGCTGTTTGTGGGCACCGCCAAGGGATTGGAGCTCAGGCTGGTGCCGGAGGCGGGATTCGGCCTGCGGCTGATCGACGTGGGACCGCTCAAGAATGTGTCGCTGGCCACGCGCATCCGCACCCTGCTGAGCTTGCCGGGCAGCTACTTTGCGTGCCGGCGGCTGATCCGCGAGTTCAAGCCGGGCGCGGTTCTGGGAGTGGGCGGCTACGCATCCGGTCCGGCGATGGCCGCCGCGCTTGGGCTCAAGATTCCGGCCATGGCTCTGGAGCCCAACGCCATGCCCGGGCTTGCCAATCGGCTGGTGGGCAAGCGCGTGCAGGCTGCGGCGCTCAACTTTGCCTCCGCTGCCAGGTGGTTCCGGAACGGCGAAGTGACCGGGATTCCGGTGCGCCCGGAGTTCTTTCATTTAGAGCCGCCCAACGGCGCCGCGCCTCACCTGCTGGTCTTCGGCGGCTCGCTGGGCGCGCGGATCTTCAACCTGCATTTGCCCCGGATCGTTGCGGCGCTTCTCAACGCCGTTCCGGGGCTCACGGTGTTTCATCAAAGCGGGGCGCGGAACTTCGAGTCGACCCAGGCGGCGTACGAGGTGAGCGGCGCCGATCCGGCGCGGTGGCAGGTGCAGCCGTTCGTCGACGACATGCCGGCGCGTTTCGCCCAGGCCCACCTGGTGATGTCGCGGAGCGGCGCTTCCACGGTGGCGGAGCTGACGGCGGCCGGCAAACCGGCCCTGCTGGTGCCCTTTGCCGCCGCGGCGGACGAGCACCAGCGCCATAACGCCGAAGTGATGGAAAACGCCGGCGCCGCGGTGATGCTGGAAGAAAAGGAGCTGGAGATTCCGGGCGCGCTGCTCGACGCGCTGAGCGCCTTGCTGAAGGCCCCGGAACGGCTGGCGGAAATGGCCAAAGCGGCGCGGGCTCAGGCGCATCCGGGAGCGGCGGAGCGCATTGCGGACAAGCTGGCCGCGCTGGCGCAGAGAAGAGGGAGCGCAGATTGAGGGTCGTGCCGTCCCACCCTTGCGCCAGGCCGGGGTCCCCAGCACACGGGTTTTGTGTGCTGGGGTGGAGGAAAAAGGCGCAAGGATGGGACACGGGGTGTGTGGTCGAGTTGAGGGCTGGTGGGTTGAGGGTCGTGCTGTCCCGTGGCTCAGGCACAAAGAAAAAGGCCCGCATGCCGAAGCAGCGAGCCTTTTGAATCAGTTGATTGGGTCGTTACCGGCGTCCACCACCGCCGCCGCCATGGAAGCCTCCGCCTCCACCACCATGGAAGCCTCCGCCCCCTCCGCCATGGAAGCCACCGCCGCCGGAGAATCCGCGTGCGCCGCCGCCGCTATATCCGCGTGCCGCACCGCCAGCGTATCCGCGGGCGACTCCGCCGCCTGCATAGCCACGGGCCACTCCACCGGCATAGCCGCGGGCAACTCCGCCGCCAGCATAGCCGCGAGCGACTCCACCGGCATAGCCGCGACCCGCGTAAGCGCCGCGTCCGCCATATCCGTATCCACCGCGTCCGCCGTATCCATAGCCGCCACGGAAGCCGTAGCCGCCGTAGCCGCGACCCCAACCCCAGCCGTACCACGGCCCGGCGCCGATGAACACGCCGCCGTAGAACCAATTAGGCCCGTAATAGCCGTAAGGCGCGCAGGCGTAAGGGTAATACGCGTAGTAGCCCCAGTCGCAAACCGGGGGACCATAAGCGTCGGGAGCGGCAACCACATCGGGGCCGACGCCGACACCCGCCTCGACCTGGGCACGAGCTGTTGCCGCAAACGGCACAGCCAATAACGCTAATCCCATCAAAACCAAGCGGATATTCCGCATGACATCCTCCGTGTGCTGTTCCGTCCCGCAACTCCGGGCCCCGGATTCGGAGTCAACCTCCGCTTTCAGCACCCCCGGCCTCTCTAATCTTTTGTTCGGCCGGCTCTGTATCAGTAAACAACATTATCGAAAATAAGTTGCGGTCTGTCTCGATGAGTGGCTGTACGCGCGGCAGAAGGCAAAGTCTTTTCAGGCAACCACGACGACAACTGCGCAGCCGCAAGTTTGCCCTATTCTATAAGACGTTTGCGGACGGGGAAGGGCGCATGGAAAGTTTTTCGCGAGGGCGTACCGGGCTCCAGAAGCCTTCAAACCGGCGCCGGTCCTGGAAACAGTGCGCCGGCGAGGGCGGAGCCGGGGAGTGGATTGCGAAAAATGGCAAAAAAAACGGCCTCTCACGCGAGAGGCCGCTTGAATTCAGGCAGCAGAAGGGGCGCTACCTGCGAAAACGTCCAGGGGCGAAGCGATGGTCGTAGAAGCCTCCGCGTCCCCACCCGTAGCCGCCGCGAACCACCACGCCGACCCGCGGTCCGGGTGCGCGCCAGAATCCCGGCACCCAATAGTTATTGGCATAGTAGCCGCCGACCCAGGCATATCCGGGTCCAGGGCAAGGCGGAACGTAAGCCCGCGGTCCGCCGACATACACGCCGAATCCGATTCTGGCCGCCTGGGCCTGAGATGCACCCAAACCCAAGGTTCCGGCCACTAGCGCCGCTGCAAGCATCCACTTTTTCATGCTGCCCATAAATCCTCCATCCCATCCGGTTCGTTGCCGAACCGTCCCGGCTTCCGCCGCCTGGAAGCTTGGCTCTTGCTGCCCCCCGGCCTGCCGGTTATGTCTGATTCAACAGCGGTTGCGGGGGAAGGTTGCGCTCGGCGCACAAAAATAAATGGGCGCAACTTTCGCGGAATTCAGGGTTTCAATGCGCCTGCGACAGAGATCAGGGATCAGGGATCAGTTTTCAGGGGTCAGTTTTTTCGTGCTTGATTGAGGGTTGCGCCGTTTCACCCTAGAGGCAAAGACAGAGACGCCGTGCCCAGGAAGCTCGCAGGTGGGGCGCCCGGTGTTCCCAGGTGTGGTTTTGGTCTTCTGTTCCCTGTTCCCTATTCCCTGGTCCCTGTCCCCCGATCCCCCTGTTACAGTGGAATCTCATCCTCCATGTTCGCCACTTCGCAGCACGTGCATTTCGTCGGAATCGGCGGCATCGGCATGAGCGGGATTGCCGAGATTCTGCTCAGCCTGGGCATGAAGGTGTCGGGGTCCGACTTGCGCCGCGGTTCGGTGACGGACCGGCTGGCGCGGCTGGGCGCCACGATCCATGAGGGACACGCCGCGGCCAACGTGGCCGGCGCAACCGTGGTGGTGACCAGCTCCGCGGTGGGCTCGGCGAATGCCGAAGTGCTGGAGGCGCACGCGCGCAAGATTCCCGTGATTCCGCGCGCCGAGATGCTGGCCGAGCTGATGCGCCTGAAGTACGGCATTGCCATTGCCGGAATGCACGGCAAGACCACGACCACCTCGATGGTGGCCAGCGTGCTGGCCGCGGGTGGACTCGATCCGACGGTGGTGGTGGGCGGGCGCGTGGACGCGCTGGGCTCGAACGCGCGGCTGGGCACCACGCAGTACCTGGTTGCCGAGGCCGATGAGAGCGACCGCTCCTTTCTCAAGCTCTCGCCGATCCTGGCCGTGGTGACCAATCTGGACCGCGAGCACATGGACTGCTACCGCGACATGGCCGACGTGGAGCGTGCGTTTCTTGACTTCATGGACCGCGTGCCGTTTTACGGAGCGGTGACGGCCTGCATCGACAATGCGCGGCTCAAGGCGATTCTGCCCCAGGTGAGCCGCCGCGTGTTTACCTATGGCCTGGATGCGGAGGCCGCATTTCGGCTGGAGTTTCTCGACGCCGGGAGAAGCGCGGGCGAGGGAAGCTGTTTTTCGCGATTTGAGGTGACCGCCGCGGCGGGCCCGCTGGGTCCGTTCGAGCTGAACGTGCCGGGCCGGCACAATGTGTTGAACGCGACGGCCGCGGTGGCGATTGCGCACCAGCTCGAGGTTGCGCCGGACAAAATTGCGGCCGGGCTCAAGCGCTTTCAGGGCGTCGATCGCCGCTTTCAGAAGCGCGGCCAGGCGCGCGGCATTACCGTAGTGGACGATTACGGCCACCACCCCACGGAGATCCGCGCCACGCTGGCTGCGGCGCGCGCATGCGGGCATGGGCGCATCCACGTTGTCTTCCAGCCGCACCGGTACTCCCGAACTCTTGACCTTCTGGAGGAATTCGGAAGCGCGTTTGGAGACGCCGATACGGTGATCGTGCTTCCCATCTACGCGGCCAGCGAGGAGCCGATTGCCGGCGTGACGGCGGAGCTGCTCGCCGGACGGATCGAGGGACCGCTGGTCATATTTGCGTCCCAGTTCTCCACCGCGATTGCCGCGGTTTGCGGCGTTGCGGCCGAGGGCGATCTGATTCTCACCCTGGGCGCGGGCAGCGTAAGCCAGCTGGCGCCGCAGATTCTCTCAGCGCTGGAAGGCGCGTAATAAGAGAGCGCGCAGAGAAAAGCTGGCATGAGGGAGAGCCATGCGGCCTAAACAAATTTCTCCCGCAAAGCAGGGCATCCTGCAGAGTTTTGGTGTACAAGAAAGCCTCGGCCAGTGCCGGAGGAGGTATCCCGGTGAGAAGGCCGTATCGGCGATTCAAGAGGAGGAACGCGGCGTTGAAAGAGTCCACCATGGGGAAGCGGCGGATTCGTTGACGTCCCCGCTAGCTGCGATGATCCTTGGAAGCCAGGCTCCGAATTCGAAGCTCACGATCGGGTGTAAGCCTCCACATCGCGTTCGATCGTTTTTTTCAATTCCAGCCTCGCTTTCGAGAGATCGTACATCTGCTGAAGGTTCAGCCAGAACTCGGCGCTATTGCCGAAGAAGCAAGCCAGGCGCAGTGCTGTATCCGGCGTAATTGAGCGCCTGCCCCTTACGATGTCGCCAATGCGCGTGGCGGGCACGCGAATTTTCAACGCGAGGGCGTTCTGCGAGATTCCAAGAGGAATCAGAAACTCCTCGCGAAGCATCTCGCCGGGATGGGTGCTGATCCTCTGAAGATTCCACCCGGAAGCTGGTCTATTGATTGTCATGCTTTCCGTTCCGTACCGTTCTGTCAGTGGTAATCGGTGATCTCGACGTTGTGCGCACCGTCAGCCTTCCAGACGGAGCAAATCCGATATTGATCGTTGATTTTAATGCTGTGCTGTCCGATCCGATCGCCCTTAAGAGCCTCCAAATGATTCCCTGGAGGGACGCGCAAATCGCTCAGGTTGATCGAAGCCTCAATCTGGTCAAGCTTGCGGCGGGCAACTCTCTCAATCCTCGTCCACCTTGTGTTCGAACCCGTCTCGAAGAGCTCCCTGGTGTCGTCGTCCTCGAAGCTCTGAATCATTTCAACCAGTGTATAACGTACTGCGTTATATGTAAAGCGTCACAGAGCTTCTGAGGTTCGGACCTCTCGAGCCCGTAACGCTATGGGTTCCCCCCAATCCTGCAGCGGAAAAAAGCACATCAACGCCGGGCTATAGTGAAGGTTGGCGACTCTCACGACCCTGGCTCCGGCGTGACGAATCAAGGCAATTTCACAAACCGGCCCATGCTTTGGGAAGATGAACCGCCCGCGGAATCCCGCGTCCGGCGCATGCAGCAGAGTGCGCCGCTGCCGGGACGAATCCGCCGCGGCGGTCCCGGCATGCCGCTGGAGATGGAAGATCCGGACGGCGACGAGGACGAGCGGCAGGACACGCGAACGGGCGCGCGCCGCTTCTCGGCTGAATCGTCGAGCGGGCGCTGGTCAAGCCGGGGGAGCAAAACCAGGCGCGTCTTCCTCATGCTGGGCGCGGCTATCGCTTTCGGCGGACTGGCCGCAGCGGCGCTCACGCTGCGCAACTCGCTGGAGCGGGATGCGCGTTTCCGCATTGCGGGCGCAGCAAACATCCAGGCCAGCGGCCTGACCGAGGTGAGCCGCGCGGAGATGCTTCCCGTCTTCGGTGAAGACATCGGCCGCAACATATTCTTTGTTCCTCTCGACGAGCGGCGCCGGCAGTTGGAGTCGATCCCGTGGATCGAGCGCGCGACCGTGATGCGCCTGCTCCCCGATCAGATTCGCGTCTCGGTGGTGGAGCGCAAGCCGGTGGCGTTTACGCGCCTGGGATCGCAGATCGGGCTGGTGGACGCCAACGGCGTTCTGCTTTCGATGCCCGCGGCCGCGATGGCCCGGCACCATTACTCGTTTCCGGTGGTCACCGGCATCGATGGCGGCGATCCGGCGGCCTCGCGCATGGCGCGGATGGCCGTTTATCTGCGTCTGATGAGCGAGCTGGACTCGACCGGCCAGCACTTCTCCGAGCAGATATCGGAGATCGACCTCACCGATCCCGAAGATGCGCGGGTGCTGATGCCGGAGCAGGGCGCCGACATCCTGGCGCATTTCGGCGAGGACCATTTCCTGGAGCGCTACCAGCGTTACAAGGCGCATATCGCCGAGTGGCGGCAGCAATATGCGCATCTGGCCGCGGTGGATCTGCGCTACGACCGGCAGGTGGTGCTGGAGATGGCCTCAGGCAAGGAGACCGCGGAGGCCGCGCCCAGCGCGGCCGGTGCGAGCAGCGCCCCTGCGGACAAGCCAACCGCCGGCGAGCCGGCGGCCCATGGGGCGCAGGAAAACGCGAAGCCCAAAGCCGGGGGCAACGGTTCTTCGGCGGCGAAGAGAAAAGCGGCCGGGGAGAAGAAGAAGCGCGCGGAGGCAAGACGCGCCGCGCTTGACGAGATCCGGCGCACGGCCGCCAACCCGACCCGCCCGTTTGCGGCCGCTTCCGGGGGCCAGTGAGCGCGATGACGCAGAGACAAGACAATCTGATCGTGGTTCTGGACATCGGCAGCGCGCAGACGCGGGTGGTGGCCGCGGATCTGAACGAGGAGGTGCTGCGCTATCGCGGCCACGGCGTTGTGGAGTCGGCCGGGATGCGCAAGGGGCTCATCGCCGAGTTGGGGTCCGCGGCCAAAGCGGTGCGCGCGGCCAACGAGCAGGCGGAGCGTGTGGCGCGAGCCAATATCGACGAGTGCGTGGTAGGCGTGGGAGGCCCGCATGTCCGCGGACTGAACACCAATGGCGGCTTTGTGCTGGGCAGCCGCATGCGCGAGATTACGCGCGACGACGTGCGCACCGCCGTGGAGCGCGCCCGCGCGGTGGAGCGGCCGCCGGACCGCGAAATCCTACACCTGCTGCCGCGGCAGTTCATCCTCGACGAGCAGCCCGGCATCTTCGACCCCGTGGGCATGATCGGCGCGCGGCTCGAAGTGGACCTGCACATCGCCACCTGCTCCGGCAGCGCGCTGCAAAGCACGGTGACCTGCGCCAACCGCGCCGGACTGCAGGTTTCAGAAGCGGTTCTGGAATCGATCGCCTCGGCCGAATGCACGCTCTCCGCCGACGAGCGCGAACTGGGCGTATGCCTGCTCGATATCGGCGCGCATTCGAGCGAGCTGGCGGTGTTCTTTGAGGGCGCGGCGGCGCACACCGCGTCGGTGCCTATCGGCGGAGCGCATTTTACCAACGACCTGGCCATCGGTCTGCAGATGCCGGTGGCGCAGGCCGAGGAACTGAAGCGCCAGTACGGCAACGCGGTGGTGACGGCGGTGCCGCAACTGGCCGAGATCGAGATCGACAATCCGCAGCCGAGGCGCCTGGCCTTGCGCACCATTGCCGAGATTCTGGAGCCGCGTGCGCGCGAGCTGATGTACTTCGTGAAGGAGAGCCTGCGCCACGGCGGTGTGCTGGATGCGTTGGGAGCCGGTTGCGTGCTCACTGGCGGCGGTTCGTTGCTGCCCGGCATGCTGGACGTGACGGAGAGCCAGTTGCGGGTGCCGGCGCGCACCGGCATGCCCGTGCGTCTTTCGCACATGCCCGGCGAGCTGGCTCATCCCAGTTTCTCCGCGGCCATCGGCATGTTGCTGTATGCGCACCGGACCCGCATGATGCGGGCCGCGGAGGACAACAGCCTGCGCGCCAGGTTGCGCGACCTGTTTGCGGCCAGTTTTTGAGGACGGCGCGGGAATGAGGTTTCTGGATTCCCACCCTAGCCGCAAAAACAAAGACGCGGTGCCCAAGGGGGCGCCCAGGTGGGGCACCCGGATTTTTGATGGGTCTGGAACGAGTTCGAGGTTTTCAACCAGAGGGGAGTTGAGCAGCCATGGAAACGATGAGCAAGGTAGCCGGAGAGATGCGCATTCAGTATCACGAGGAAACGCCGCGCGGGGCGCGCATCAAGGTGATCGGCGTGGGCGGGGGCGGCGGCAACGCGGTGAACCGCATGATCCAGGCGCGCATGGAAGGCGTGGAATTCATCACCGCCAACACCGACGTGCAGGCTCTCAAGCTCTCGCAGGCGCCGGTCAAGCTGCAGCTTGGGGTGCGGCTCACTTCCGGCCTGGGCGCCGGAGCGAACCCGGATGTGGGCCGCCGCGCGGCGCTCGAGGACTCGGAGAAAATCATCGAGGCGCTGGAAGGCGCGGACATGGTTTTTGTCACCGCCGGCCTGGGCGGAGGGACGGGCACGGGCGCCGCGCCGGTGATCGCCTCGCTGGCCAGCGAGATGGGCATACTGACGGTCGCGGTCATCACGCGTCCGTTTGGATTCGAGGGCAAGCGGCGCCTGCAGCAGGCCGAGCGCGGACTGAGCGAGCTGATCGAGAGCGTGGACACGATGATCGTGATTCCCAATGAGAAGCTGCTGGCGGTGGCCAAGGACGCGGGCTTCTTTGAGAGTTTCCGCATTGCCGACGACGTGCTGCGCCAGGGAGTGCAGGGAATCTCCGACATCATCACCATCCCCGGCATCATCAACCGCGACTTTGCCGACGTGAAGACCACCATGGCGGGCATGGGCCATGCGGTGATGGGCACGGCGGTCCGCTCAGGCGCAAACCGCGCCATTGAAGCGGCCCAGGCGGCCATGGCTTCGCCGCTGCTCGAAGCCGGGGCTATCGACGGCGCGCGCGGAATTCTGATCAACATTACCGGCTCCAGCTCGCTGAAGCTCTCTGAAGTGAACGAGGCCTCGTCGCTCATCCAGAATTCGGCGCACGAAGACGCCAACATTATTTTTGGCGCGGTTCTGGACGAGAAGATGGGCGAAGAGGTGAAGATCACGGTGATCGCTACGGGTTTCCGCGACCAGATGCCGGAGCGGCGCGCGCGCATGTTGAGCGTGGAAGAGGCGCCCGTGGTTTCAGTGCCGGTGGTGGCGCCCGACAACTGGCTGCGCGAGCCGGCGCAGGGATCGGCGAACGGACACGGCGGCGCGGCGGCAGGCCCGGCGCGCTTCCTCAGCCAGGATGAGGACGAAGAACGCGCGGATGAAGAGGCCTTCTTCTTTTCTTCCGCGGCTCCGGCCGTGGCCACCACGGTGACCGTCTCCGCGCCGGCGGCGGAGGCGATGACCGCGCCGCGCGCACATTTTGATGGCCATGCGGACCAGGCAACGCCCGCCCGGGATTACGCCGCGGACTTTTCCTCCGGCCCGGTGGGCGCATCTCAACCGGCAGAGCAGGGCGCCGCGCCGGCATCGCCGCATCAGCAGGAGAGCGTCCAAGAACCGGAGCGCGATCTCGAGGTTCCGGCATTCATGCGCAGGTTGCAGTTTTGAGCCGGCCGGTTTTGAAACCGGTCCGGGTGGACTGTATAGTTAGAGCAAGACACCTGAAAGTTGTAGGGGTTTTGGAAAACGCCGGGGCCATATGGCTGCATCTTCGGTTATTGTAGAAGCAAGCCAGCAGCCGTAAGGGTGGGAGCCGGACCAGCAAGCAGCCCGGCGTAACAACTTCCCTGGGGCCGGGTTTGAAACGCAAGAGCGCCGATTTCGCACTATGCATTGAATGGAAACGCGGGCGCTGCCGATAAGCAGGAAGTGCGCCGCCCGCGAGGCGAACGCACGGCACGAAATTTAAGAGTCTGCGAGGATCCTGGCGGAATGAAGGTGTCTTGCGTTTTGGCGATTGGATTGGCTCTGGCCGGCTCCAGCATGGGGGCCGCGGCACTGGATGCTCCGCAAAAGCTGCATCATTCCAGAAGCACGGAACCTCGCCTGAGCGAGACGCACCGCGCCGCGAGCCATGCGGCGGCCAGGCCGGCTTCGAAATCCGCGGTGGCCCATGGCGCAAGCACGCACACGTCTCGCGTGCACACTGCGACGACGCACGTCGCGGCCCACGCGGCGGCCACCAGGATGGGAGCGCATCTGCGCCGGGCTTCGCTGGCGCGCCATCATTACTACGAGCGGTTCACGGCCAGCTCCTTTGTAACGGGTGAAATCGGCGCAGGCGACGTAACCGCCGGCGAAGACCCGGTGGTGCGGCAGGCGGCCATCGATGCGCTGGGCGACATGAACGGCTCGGCGGTGGTGATCGACCCCTCCAATGGGCGCATTCTGGCCATGGTGAACCAGAAGCTGGCGCTTTCGCCGGGCGCCGAACCCTGCTCCACCATCAAGCTCACCGTGGCCATGGCTGCGTTGTCAGAGGGCCTGGTGACGCGCGACACGATGGTCAAGCTGGACGGCTTCCGCATGAACATGACCCAGGCCATCGCCCACAGCAACAATCTCTACTTCGAGGAGCTGGGCCGGGAGCTGGGCTTTGAGCGGGTGCGCCACTACGCCACCGAATTCGGCCTGGGTGAGCTGGCGGGCTACCATATTGAAGGCGAGCAGTTGGGAGAATATCCCGACCAGGAGATTCCCGCCGCGGACGGCGGCGTGGGGCGCATGTGCAGCTTTGGTCAGGGCGTCTCGCTGACTCCGCTGCAACTGGGCGCGTTTGTGGCCGCCATCGCCAATGGCGGAACGCTCTATTATTTGCAGCACCCGACCACGCCGGAGGAGATTGCCGGTTTTCAGCCGCGGATCAAGCGGACGCTGGACATCGCCCGCTATATTCCCGACCTGCAGGACGGCATGGCGGGCGCGGTGGAGTATGGAACCGCGCGGCGCCTGCGCGCCAACTTCCAGCAGTTGCCGGTGTTCGGAAAGACCGGAACCTGCTCAAACGACGGAACCCGCCTGGGCTGGTTTGCTTCTTATTCCGATTCGCCGGAGGGCAGCCTGGTGACGGTCTTTTTCCTGGAAGGCGGCCGCGCCACGTTCGGTCCGCGCGCAGCCGAGCTGACGGGAGTGTTTTACAAGAATCTGTGGGACCGCGACTACTTCGGCGACAGGAATCAGCAAGCGCAGTCGGATGCCGGCGCAACGCCGGCGGGGGCGGTGCAATAGTCTTTCGCAATTTTCCGAACGTCGAGCAAGAAGCCGCCTTTGGGCGGCTTTTTTGTTGCTTGCGGCGCGGAGGAATTCGAAGGATGCTCGCCCGCAATTGGGGGAATGGGACGATGAGATATGGAATGGGTCAATTTCCGGAAAGGCGACTTGAACGAAGCCGCTGCGGCGGCGGACGCTTCCGCGTGCGGTTGAACCAGCTTTTTCGGCTATCGGGGTAGTTTGGTTCGCAGAGAAGGAGGATTCTCTGTGAACCAACTACGTCAGCTCATGATTGAGGAGTTGCATCGCCGCAACTTCGCCGCTACCACCATCCGCACTTACCTGCACGGTGTTGAGCACTTCAGCCGATACTTTCATCGCCGGCCCGATCAGCTTGGTCCGGAGGAGATACGCAAGTATCAGGCAGCCCTGTTCACCCAGTTCAAGTTCAGCCCCAACACGGTCATCCTGCGGCTGGCGTCGCTGCGCTTCTTCTACATTCACGTGTTGAAGCGCAACTGGAGCATCGCCGAGACGCCCTATCCGAAGAAGATGCGGCACCTTCCCGGTGTGCTCAGTCAGGAAGAGGTCGCGCGGCTGATCGAAGCTGCGGATACACCCTTTCACCGCATCCTGCTGATGACGCTCTATGCCACCGGAGCCCGCCGCGCAGAAGCGGCCCGCCTGAAGATCAGCGACATCGACAGCCAGCGGATGGTGGTTCACATCCACGAGGGCAAGGGCGGCAAGGACCGCGACGTTATGCTCAGTCCGAAGCTGCTCGAAGAGCTGCGCGTCTACTGGCGCGGACTGCGGCGCAAGCCGAAGGAGTGGCTCTTTCCCGGCAACCGCTGGCACACGGCAAGTTACCCTGTGACAACCAAGGTCCTCTGGTCTGCCTGCCAGATCGCTGCCGAGCGCGCCGGCCTCGACAACAGGCGCATTCATCCCCACACTTTGCGCCATTGTTTCGCGACCCATCTTCTTGAAGCCGGCGCCGACCTGCGCACCATCCAGATCCTGCTCGGCCACCGAGACCTCGAAGTAACGACCATCTATCTGCATCTGTCCCAGCGGCACTTGAGCGCAACCGCCAGCCCGCTCGATGCTCTGTCGTTCCCATCGCAAGGAGCACACAAGCACAGTTGAAAAACCGGCCTCTCGTGGAGATGGCCGACATTGTTCGCTGTGCCGGACAGGCATTTATCGAACACAGCCGCAGGTGGATCAACTGGCAACACCGGAAGGTGCTGCTGGCCATCGTGCGCTGCCGCACGGCCGCGCTGGGCGGGCATCGCGACCGCTGCTCCGGCTGCGGACATACGACCACCATCTCCTACAACTCGTGCCGCAACAGGCATTGCCCACGCTGCCAGGGCAACGCGCGCCGACGCTGGCTCCAGGCGCGCGAACGGGAGCTGCTGCCTACTCGATATGTCCACGCCGTCTTTACTCTGCCGCGGGAACTGGCTCCGCTCGCACTGCAGAACAAAAGGCTGATCTACAACCTGCTCTTTCACTCCAGCGCCGAGACCCTGCTTGAAGTCGCTCGCGATCCACGGCATCTTGGCGCCGAGATCGGCTTCTTCAGCGTGCTCCATAGCTGGAATCAGCGCCTGCAGTTTCATCCGCATATCCACTGCGTCATTGCTGGCGGCGGTCTGGCACCGGACCATTCAAGTTGGATCTCCGCCCGACGCTCCTTCTTCCTTCCCATCGGCGTGCTCAGCCGGGTCTTCCGCGGCAAGTTCGTCGCTGGACTTCGCGACGCATTCCATCGCGGTGAGCTCCAGTTCCACGGCAGCCTGCTGCCACTCGCCGAGCCGCGCGCTTTCGCTCGATGGCTGCGGGTACTGTTCCGACACGACTGGGTCGTCTATTCCAAGAGGCCGTTCGGCGGACCGGAACACGTGCTGCGCTATCTCGGCGCATACACCCATCGCGTCGCCATCTCCAACTCCAGGCTGGTCGCTCTCGCCGATGGCAACGTCGCCTTCCGCTGGCGCGATTCCGCGCACGGCAACAAAAAACGGCTCATGACTCTCACTGTCGCTGAGTTCCTGCGCCGCTTCCTGCTACACGTACTGCCGCCAGGTTTCGTCCGCATCCGTAACTTCGGTTTCCTCGCCAACCGCAACCGCGCTTCGCTCCTGCCGCTGTGTTTCCAACTGCTCGGCGGCTCAGAAAAGATGCCTGCTTCGGTGGCATCACCGTCCACCGATCAGACCCGCTCACTCTGGAACTGCCCAGTCTGCGGCGCAACCATGCGCGTCGTCGAACGGCTCTCCGCCGCGCAACTGATGCTTCGCTCGCCACCTCAACCAGACCGGTGCGCCGCTTGAACATCTGTTCCCACCCTCGGCTTCTACCCGTGCTTCGGCGCGCTCGCGGACTCCTTGTCTCATCCGCGCAAAACCCCTTGGATGCCAGCCTCTCCAGGCTCCAGTTCACCCCTCCGCAAGCCACCATCCTGCTCCATCCGCCCTTCAGGCCTTCAGACTGCACCCAACTCAGTCTGTTCCCAATCCCTCTGCACCCACGCAGACCGATGCAAAGTACATAGGCTTCCGTGAGGGCGGCTTCCTTCAAGTCGCTGTATCCGAAGCGCCCCGCCAAACTGCGTGCAACTGCGCACCGTTGCGTCGCGGGGCGCTCCAGATACAGCACTAAGACTTGTCACCGGGATGGATTCTTGATTGGTGTGATCGCCGCATTGCTCGGGGGCGGCTCTGAGTATGTTTTCGGCGAAACTCAAACCTTTTGCAAATGAGGAACGGACTATCAGGAAACGGGCAGACCAGAGCCTATCAATCTCGCTGTCGATGGGGCCGGGAACAGTGTTGCCGACAGGGCGAATCGAGGCCAAACTATCGGTCCATTCCTCTCCGGAAAGCTCAGAACTCGCGAGCGCAGCCCATCCCCGATCCACTCAAGCACTTCCTCGGTCGTCGCCGAGATCACGACTGGGTGGCAGCCAATGCCGTCGATCTCCTCTATCCTCTTTTTCCCTTCGACGATCCCAAGGATGTGGTCTGCCCATGTCGGATCGGCAGGCAGCCCCAGGAAGCTCACCAGAGTGGCCCACGCTTCCTCACGACGGAATCGCAACAGGATCGTCCGCCCCGCGCTCCCATTAGTGTGGAGTTCCTGGGACACCGCCAGCAGATGACGCACAGGATGTTTCCGATCCGGCAGAGTCACGGCCCCTTTGTAGCAGGAGGCATGTTCGCCGAGCGATACTTCCTTTACCGTACCGTCGGGAAAGGTCAAGCTAAATGCGGCCTTCTCGTGAACAGCCGCCGTGATCGCGCCGACATCCGAGTCATTGCCGAAGACACTCAGGAGATGTGCCTGCCGATCTTTCCCCATATAGCGATCGACTCGCAGACGAATCCGGGTCGAGGCCTTTTCGGTGATGCGCACGTACTCAAGCAGCCCGAGCCGCAGGTGTGCATTCTCCATCGGTTTCGCCCTCCTTCTTCGCCGGCGTCTCTGTGAGCTTCAGCGTTCTTCCACCGGCGTAGGCCAGGTGCAATTCGTTGGCCCACCGCTCCCGATGGTGGATGATCTCGGTTTCTCCGTCCTGTTCCACAAACGTCGTCACATGCTTGACCGAGCGCCATCGGGGGAAGTGCAGCTCCTCTCCCTGTCCGAAAACGCCGTTCAGCAGCCCCGCCGTACACAGGAGTCCGACATGACCGCCGTGCAGCGGCATAATCGGGCACCGTGGCTATGTCCTCGCGCGGCCTCGGAACACAAGAAAGTATGTGCAGTTGGTCAAACCAGGGGGGATGTGGACTAGAGCTTCAGTCTTGATAGCACTTCCAGACTCGGGCGAGGTCCAGAACAAAGCCGTGGACTGGGCCGTCCCCGGCAATCAGGTCACCGCTGACCATTTCGGATGATTGGTCCGGGCGATAGACAGTCACCTGCTGCTCGTAGGGATCGATCAACCATCCCAGTTGCGCGCCATTTGCGATCCAGTCATTCATCTTGTTTTTGAGTTCCTGGAGCGCGTCGGACTCCGAGCGCAATTCGATCACGAAGTTCGGGCAGACCTGGGGAAAGCCTCGAAGCGCGCCCTTAGGAAGGCTGCGCAGGCGCTCCTCGGACAGGTACGATGCATCCGGACTCAGCGTCGATCCATCCGGAAGACGGAAGCCAGTGCTGGAATCGAAAACACGACCGTAGTCCTGCGCAGCCCACCAGTTGCCGAGCTGTCTCGAGATCTCCTGATTGCCGCTTCCTGTCCATCCACCTGTGAGCGGGTTCATGATAACCGCTCCTTCCTTCGTGCGTTCTAGCCGGACATTGTCATTTTCTCGGCACAGAGCCTCGAACTCCGCGTCCGAGATCGGCGGATCGAGAACAAGCACACGGGGTAATGTTTCGGCGTCAATCCGAAGGAGCGTCGTCATATGTCTTATCTTACCTCCGTTTTGGTTCCCTGTTCCGCACTCCCGTTACCGCCACCTCTAGGCCCCTCACCTGTCGTCCTGGCAAACATCTCCCAAAAGACGAATTCTGGTTGATGCCTTCTCTGTCATGCGATGGCAATCAAGCAACCCTTATTCGTCCGGACCTTCTTGAGCACGTTGACGTGTGCTCGAACCCGGGTATCGTCCACTGATCTCGGCATGGGAGGGATTGTCCATCCTTCTCGGAACTCGCGCAAAAAGCGCGGCGAAGTGGACACCACGATGGACACCAAAACCGTTGTTTTGTGGACACCATGGTGGACACCATGGTGGTAAGTCTTTGAAACTAAATTACATGGCGGAGAGAGGGGGATTCGAACCCCCGATAGAGCTTTTGACCCTATAACGGTTTAGCAAACCGCCGCCTTCAGCCACTCGGCCATCTCTCCGGGTCTCATGGGGGATTATACCGGAAGTTGCACATGCGGGGCGTTGTAGGTCGCCGGCCGATATAATTTGTTTCTCCCGAAGGGCCGATGTTGTTAGATTCACAATGTGTTCACCCCACAGAAACCGGCGCGGCGCAAGATGCGGATGCTGGCGCTGGTGGCCGCGACTTACTTCATGGTGTCGGGCGGTCCCTATGGGATGGAGGACATCCTGGGCGGCGCCGGCTTCGCGAGAGCCATCGCGATTTTGCTGGTGCTTCCGCTGGTATGGAGCCTGCCCACGGCGCTGATGATCGGGGAGCTGGCCAGCGCCATCCCCGCCGAAGGCGGCTTCTACGTGTGGGTGCGGCGCGCGCTGGGCCCGTTCTGGGGCTACCAGGAGGGCTGGCTGTCGCTCACCGCCAGCATCTTCGACATGGCGCTTTACCCGACCATTTTCGTTCTTTACCTGGGCAAATTCAGTCCCGCGCTCACGACACCCCCCCGCGATTATCTCTGGTCGCTGGCTGTGGTCGTCCTTTGCTGCGCGTGGAACCTGCGCGGTGCGCCTCGCGTGGGCGAAGACTCCGTGTGGATGTCCGCGCTACTGCTTGCGCCCTTTGCCGTCTTTTTCATTCTCTGTTTCTGGCACGGCCTTACCTGGCACCCCGTGATGCACTGGGGCCGTCCCTCGGGTGGATCCGACGCGGGACTCGGGCTTTCCACCGCAATTCTGGTTGCCCTATGGAACTACATGGGCTGGGACAACGCCTCCACGGTCGCTCGCGACGTGGAAAACCCGCAACGCAACTACCCCCGCGCCATGATCGGCGCCGCCGCTCTGACGGCCGTCAGCTACGTGCTTCCGGTTACCGCCATGGCCGTGGCCGGCTTCTCGCCCGACGGCTTTACGACCGGATCGTGGGCCGTCGCCGGCCGCGCAATCGGAGGCCCATTGCTGGCGATGGCTGTGGTTGCCGGCGGCGTCATCTGCGGGTTGGGCATGTTCAACGCGCTGATGATGAGCTATACCCGCCTGCCCATCGCCATGGCCGCCGACGGCATGCTGCCGCGCATCTTCGAACGCCGCAATAGCCGCGGCGTGCCCTGGGTGAGCGTGCTGGCCTGCGGGCTGGCCTGGGCGCTGGCGCTCAATCTTCCTTTTGAGCGGCTGATTTCCATCGACCTGGTCCTCTATGGATCGAGCCTGCTGCTGGAATTTGCCGCGCTGGCGGTGCTGCGCGTGCGCGAGCCGGAGCTGGATCGGCCCTTCAAGGCCGGCAATTTCACGATTGCATGCCTGCTGGGGGCGGCACCGGCCGTGCTCATCGGCTACGCGCTCTACGCATCGCGCGGGGAAAAAGTGATTGGCTCGCTCTCGGCGCCGGTTTTTGCAACCGCGGTGGGCATGGCCGGCCCGCTGCTTTACTGGCTTACCGCCGCGCTGAAGGCCCGGCGCCCGGCGGCCGGCGCAGTTGCCGAATAAAGGCGACGGCCGCGCAAGAGCGGCAATCCCGAAGCGCTCGATTTTCCAGTTACACGGCGGCCTTGATTTTGGCTTGGGCTTTTTTCGCCTTGGCCTCTTCATACATCTTGATGGCCCGCGCCACCCGGTCGCGCGCGTAGCCAGCATCGTGCCAGCCCTTGACTTCAACGCGCTTGCCTTCGAGATCCTTGTAGATCGAGAAGAAGTGGGTAATCTCCTTGAGCAGGTGCGGATAGGTATCGGTGTAATTCCAGACATCGCTGTAACGGGGATTGTTTTTGCCCACCGCCAGCACCTTCTCGTCCAGGGTGCCCTGGTCGAGCATCTCCAGCAACCCGATGGGGCGAACCTCCTGCACGCACCCCGGGAAACTGGGGCCCGGCACCAGCACCAGCACGTCCAGCGGGTCGCCGTCGTCGCTCAGCGTCGAGGGAATAAATCCGTAATCGCCGGGGTAGTGCACCGGCGAGTGCAGGTTCCGGTCCAGCTTGAACACGTGCAGTTGCTTGTCATACTCGAACTTCTGCGTCCCATCCAGCGGAATCTCGATGACCGCCCGAAAGACCTCGGGCGCCCGGTCGCCAACAGGCAGTTCCAGATAATTAATCATTGCCTCTTATCTCTCCTTGGGGGAATTGCGGGAGCTTGCGGTGTTGCGGGACCTTGGGGAATCGTGCGAGCCCAAGCTCTTTTTCAGTTCCACTCAAATCGCGTGCTCCACCGCCACGGTTTCCTGGCCGCCGTTCCCTATGTCCCTGGTCCCCGCGTCCCTGCTCTGTGCGTCTCTCCCTCTATAATCAGGGATCATGAAGGCGCATGTCTATGTCACGCTGAAGACATCGGTCCTGGATCCGCAGGGCCAGACCATCCAGAACGCGCTGCGCAAGATTGGATTCGCGGAGGTTACCGCGGTGCGCCAGGGCAAGTATTTCGCGCTTTCGCTGGCCGACGGCCTGAGCGCCGATACGGCCGGTCCGCAGGTGGAGCGCATCGCCCGCGAGGTGCTGACCAATCCGGTGATTGAAGAGTTTACATACCGCATAGAGGAATAACTCGTCCGGGGCTGAAGCAGCTCCGTCGCGGCGGCCAGTCCGGTCCGTTCCCGGACATCCGTCTGCGATTCTCGCCGCTTCGCATAGAATCGTTTCATGTGCGGGATAGTCGGTTACGTTGGGAAAAAGAAGGTGGTCCCTGTCATCATCGAGGGGCTGCGTCGGCTGGAATACCGCGGCTACGACTCGGCGGGCATCGCGGTGGGCAGTCCATCGTGCGCGAAACTTCAGGTCAGCCGCGCTCCGGGCAAGCTGTCGAACCTGGAAGAGGTTTTGCGCGAGCATCCGCTCGAGGGCACATTCGGCATCGGCCACACGCGCTGGGCCACGCATGGACGGCCCACGGAAGAGAATGCGCACCCGCACCGCGACTGCACGGGCCGCATTGTGGTGGTCCACAACGGCATTGTGGAGAACTATCTCGACCTGAAGCGCGAACTCATCGCGCAGGGACACAGGTTCGTCACCGAGACCGACACCGAGATCATTGCCCACCTGATCGAACAGGTGCAGAAAGATGCGGAGGAAGCGGGCGAGCCGGTTGCGCTTGAAGTTGCAGTGCGGCGCGCGGTGAAGCGCCTTACCGGCGCCTTTGCGCTGGGAGTGCTCTCAGCCGCCGAGCCGGACAAGATTGTGGCCGCCCGGCTTGGACCTCCGGTGATCATCGGGGTGGGCGAAGGCGAGTCGTTTGTTGCTTCCGACGTGCCCGGCATCCTGCACCACACGCGCAATATTTATTTCCTGGCCGACGGCGACATGGCGATCCTGACTCTTTCCGGCGTGAAGCTCACCGATTTTGAGGGAAGGCCGATCGAGCGCGAGCTCACGCGCATTCAGTGGGACCCCATCCAGGCGGAAAAGGGCGGCTACAAGCATTTCATGCTCAAGGAGATCTGGGAGCAGCCGCGGGCCGTGACCGACACCACGCTGGGCCGCGTATCGCTCGACTCAGGCAAGGTTTTCCTGGGCGAGATGGAGATTGGCGACGAGGAGCTGGCGCGCGCTTCCAGCATCAACATCGCCGCCTGCGGCACCAGCTGGCACGCGGCGCTGACCGGCAAGTATATGATCGAGCGGCTGGCGCGGCTGCCGGTGGACGTGGACTACGCCAGCGAGTACCGGTATCGCGATCCGATCGCCGGCGCGGACGCGCTGGGACTGCTGATCACGCAGTCCGGCGAGACGGCCGACACGCTGGCGGCGCAGCGGGAGATGATCGCGCTGGGCTCGAAGACCGTGGCCATCTGCAACGTGGTGGGCGCCATGGTGGCGCGCGAGGC
Source organism: uncultured Acidobacteriaceae bacterium (assembly GCA_963770555.1). Taxonomy (GTDB): domain Bacteria; phylum Acidobacteriota; class Terriglobia; order Terriglobales; family Acidobacteriaceae; genus Telmatobacter. Next base: position 130,653 of record CAVYQC010000002.1, on the reverse strand, counting down.
GCATGGAGCCATCTACACGCATGCGGGCCCGGAGATCGGCGTGGCGTCGACAAAGGCGTTTACCTCGCAACTTACCGCGCTGTTTCTGCTGGCGCTCAAGCTCGGACAGCTCCGCGGCCAGCTCGACAAAGCGCATTCGGTCGCGCTGATCGAGGAGCTGAGCCGCATTCCGGGCAAGATTGAAGAGGTGCTGCGCGCGCGCTCGCCGCAGTGCGAGCAACTGGCCAAGGAATTTTCGACGGCGCGCGACTTTCTTTACCTGGGGCGCGGCATCCATTTCCCGATCGCGCTCGAAGGGGCATTGAAGCTGAAAGAAATCTCCTACATTCACGCGGAGGGCTATCCGGCCGGCGAGATGAAGCACGGGCCGAACGCGCTGATCGACGAAACCCTGCCGGTGGTGGTGCTGGCAACGCGCGACGAAGCCGACCCCGCTTCAAAACTGCGCTACGACAAGACACTCTCCAACATTCAGGAGGTGACGGCGCGCTCCGGACGCGTGATCGCAGTGGCCAGCGAAGGCGATACGCTGATCGGCGGCCTGGTGGAGCACGTGATCCACATTCCGCCCGCGCCGGAACTGCTCGCGCCAATCATCGAGATCGTGCCGCTGCAACTGCTGGCCTACTACATTGCCGTCCGCCGCGGCTGCGACGTGGACCAGCCGCGCAACCTCGCCAAGTCAGTCACGGTGGAATAGCGCGGCGGAAGCCGTTGGTCAGAACCTCTTCAGGAAAGCGATGAGCGCGCGCTTGTCGGCGTCGCTCAGGCCATGACCGTCGGGCGACTTGTCGGTGCCGAAATAGTGACCGCGATTGACAATCAGGTCGGGGCACTTGCTGAGGCTGAGCATCTTCTCGACGAGATTGGCAAACACCTGCCGGGCCTGGTCATCGGTCGCGTTCGGCCCGAGCTTCACAAGATCGGAGTTGAGCTCCAGCACCAGCGCGAGCAACTGCTTGTCGTGCTCCAGGCGCTCAGCCGGATCGGTGCTCTCGCTCAAGGGGTTGATATTCGTCAGAAGGCCGACAGGCGTGCCTTTGGGAATCGGCCCGATCTGGATCATCTTGTCCTTGTCGTCGATGAGCCAGGGGAAGAAGCGGCCAATGCCGCGCAGGCTTTGCAGGGCATCGGGGAGATAGCCGAAGGAGATCTTCAGATAACTATCCTGGGTGGTGCGATCGATCTTGCCCGGAATCTTGTCTCCCAGAAGCTCATCCTTATCTCTCTTCTCCGGCCAGAGCATCTGTTCGATGGAATTCTGGAAGGACTGCAAGCGGCCTTGCACCGATGGATCGGGGTTGAACTCGCCTACGCTGTTATTCAAGAGGAACGGCGCCGTGGACCAGAGGCTCACCAGCGATGGCGGGCGCGTGTAACCGCGGCCTCCCGCCGGCATCACATACTGCCTTGGCTCGCCCGTGTACGGCTGATACCAGGTAATGGTTCCGACGGAGGGAAGATCCTTGTAGGACTGGGAGGAGAAGTTATCCCAGATGTTATCGGCGATGGCGTTGGTCGCCAGCGGACTGCACGCATTCGTGCCGGTGAGAGTTACCGGGATGCGTAACTCAGTGGAAAGGAAGTTATGATCGAGGAAGTCGGGAGCCTCGACCATCTTGGTCATCTTCTGCTTGAAGTCGTCGGTGTTGGTCCACGCCCAATACTTGTTCCAGCAATCGAGATAGTTCTTTCCGGCGCATCCACCACCCTCGTCGATCTCGATGGCCGCGACATCCGCGGGCGGAGTGGGTATTTTGCTGGAGTGGCAGCGCGCGCAGTTCTCCGCGAAGACCTGTTTTCCGCGCGGCACGAGGGATTCGTCGGTCTTCAGGATCGCCGCGCCCCCCGGTGCGTCCGCCAGATGATGCGGTGCGCTGGCGTCCACCAGGAAGAGCGCCATGTAGGGCGTTTGCGCCTCAGTAGCCGCGAAATACGCCGAGTTCTTACGCGCCGTGGCAATGGGAATCGGGCTCACGGTTTTTCCGCCCACCAGGGCGTTGAAGTGCAGCAGCCATTCCTCGCTAAAGGCCCCGATGTTGACGAAGACGCGGTTGAGCGCCCCGAGCACTCCAACCGAATCCGAGCCGTCTTTGAGAACCCGCGGCGTGTAGACGGTAGCCGGCGGCACGAAGTATTTGGTCAGCGGTCCGCTGCTCACGTAATCGTTCAACTGCTTGTTGTTTTTCTGCGGCCCTTCCAATGTTTCCTTGCCCCAGCGCAGCGAATTGTCGAGCCGGTCCTGAAGCAGATAGATGGCATTCATGGTGCGCGGATTGTTGATATTGTCGGTGGATACGAACGAGGTATCGAGGGAACCCGGACGGGAAGTATGGAATAGCTGCCAGATGAAGTTCGATTGATCGCCCTCCCAGTAAAAGATCCGGTCGATCCAGAAGTACTGCGCGCCAACTTCAGAGCTGAGATTTTCCCACTTCGGATTGTCGGGATCGGCGGGCGGCTTGAGGGGATTCGGGCCTACATGGCAGAAGCCGCACGACATGCCGACGCGGTACGGGCGCACCAGAGTCTTGTCGCCGTAGTAAGAGGGGTCAGTGTAGTAGCGAACCGGGTCCCAGCGTCTGGCGGCGGCATCGTCGAAGGCAGGATTGGGGAAGATGCGAAGGCCGACGATGCCGGTTTCATAGCCGTAGTAAGAACCGACCGGAAAGTCCTTGCCGTCAACCTGAGTGCCACGGGAGCCGATCTTGACTCCGGGATATTTCTGTTCGTTTTCAAATGGATCGGGTTTGCAATCGGGACGGCGCCGGTCGAGCCACAATCCCCACCGGTCGGGGTCGGGTCCGGTGGCTTTTTCAAAACAGGGATCGTTGACCAGCCCGAGATATTCCCAGCGATGATCGCGGCTGAAGTTGGGGTCGATCTTGAGGAGCGCGGGGTGATCGGAGAGAACCTTGAGGAAATCGAGCGCGCCGGCGCTGCGATAGATGAGCGTATCCCAGAGATGGTCGTTGCCCGCCGTCCACACCAGCCAGGTGTTGCGGCCCTTGATGAGCGCGGATTTGTCGGCCGCGGGCGCGGCGGCGGTAAGGTCGATGCCTCCATCCATATCGTGGAAGTAGTCTTCATCCGCGGCCGGAAAGGTGGACGCATCCCTGCCCGCGAGCAAGGCCTCGTCTTTCACGTGTCCCGGCCGGGGTTGGCTAACCCACCAGCTCAACAGGGCAGCGGCGCCGAACGTGACCAGGACCAGGACAACGGCAAGAAAGGCGGTGAGCCAGGGGCTACGCTTTTGAGTCACGGAAATTACCTCCCCATTGCGATAGGCGCCGTTCACGCGCCGCTTGCTTTCGACAGATACCTGAGGGCCCGGATGCCAGGCAGAAAGAAATAGGCTCCGCCGCGCACGGTGACGAATTGAGGCATCTCCATGAGGCGCTTGCGCACTTTTCCCTGCTGAGGGATGGAGAAGCTATTGGTGAATGGACAGCCCTCGACGGGCTCCCGGTTGCCGAGCAGCGGATCGCTCTCCTCGGTGAGCCCGTCGAACTTTGTCCGCGCCATCCAGGCATTCTGCACGAACTCGAACTGGCGTTCAATGTTGGCATTGAGCGCAACGAAATGGAGGCCGCGTTGCGGATCGCCGGCGGGCGCCGGTTGCACCGCTTCTCCGGGCGACAGGCCGGGTCCATACTCCCGGCCGCGGCGCAGTATCCGATGGAAGCGGGTAGAAGAGATGAGGTCCTGGCGCAGATTGGTGTTGCCGAATCCGAGCATGCGGATCAGCTGCGAGAGTATGCCCGTAGGGTTCCCAGGCATATCGGGCGAGCGCGGATTGCCGCGGCGAATATGCGCCCCAAACGGGCAGTGCGTGCCATCCGGGTCGGCCGTGTAATCGAACTGGTTCAGTTGAATATCCTGCTTTCGCTTGGCTGCGCTTCCGGTTGTGCCCACGCCTGGAAAGGGGGTCTGGCTTGGCGGCACAAGCGGCTCGCCATCTTCAAGCGTGCGCCCGAGCATGGCTTCCGCGAAGCCGACGCCGGTCTGGTGAGCGGAGCGGGTGGCATCATCCACATACTGCCAGAAGGCGCGCACATCCTGGCGAAGCTGGCGAATGACGACGTAGGTTCCATTCCTGCCCAGGTCTTTCATCGCCGGCTGATCTTCGGCATCGGGGAGGTCGCCGCCGGCGGCTTGGCGCGGGTCGAGCAAGGGCCGGTTGGTATAGCGGTTGTACTCATTGGGATAACCGAGCAAAAACTCCCCGAGGCAGACCAGGTTGCCATAGGTGAGCTGATTGCCGTTGACGGTGGCAGTGCGGGTCCGCGCCCAGTCGATCTGCGGCTGGCTGATGCCGTCGATAAATCCAAAATGCTCGCGCCCGCCCAAATCGGAGGTAGACAGGCGGCCAATCTCCTCGAAAGCCTGCCGGAACTGCCCACCCGTAACCGATCGCTGCCATTCTTCCAATTGGTCCGGGCCGGCGAACAGCATCACCACCACGTGCGGAACTTTACCTTTGCCGCCCCATTCCCAGGCGGCGGGATCGTTGGCGCCGGTATCGCCCAGGCGCCGCGAACGATTCGCGTCCCCGGCCATTCCCGTATGGAACTCCGCTGAAAATCCGGCGAGGACATGCTCAGGGACGGCCAAACTCTCCAATCCCTGGCGCGTAAATGCAACCTGCAGAGCGGTGGAAGGCACGGGATTTTTTTCCTCCGCCGTGGTGACCGGCGCCTGGCCAAGCCACGCACGGGCTGCATCCGGATTCCGGATGGCGAGCAACAGGTAGCAGGCTTCGGTCATCTGCGCAAAGCCGAAGCGCACCATGCCCTGCACATCCGAATAGTCCACCGCGGAAGGCATCTCTCGCTCCTTCAAAAAAGCGCCAGCCATTGCCGAAGCGCCGTTTCCGGCAGGCCGGCATTTTCAATTCCCTGCCGAATCAGGGTGTTCCTCTTCAGATCGAAGACCGTCAACCCCAGATAGGCCTTGTACCAGACTTCAGTCGGCAACTGGTGCCGGTGCAGATTGTTCTTGTAGTTCTGCTCGTCCTTGGCGCCGTCGAGAACCAGCCACCGCGTGGTGGGATAGGCGACAGCGTTGCTGAAAACCAGATTCAATCCCCAGCCGATCTTGTTGATGAAATCGTCCATGTAGGTGTAGACGCTGCTGTCGTAGTCGCTTGCGAAGATCATTCTCTTCCTGTCGTTGATGAAGACCCAGCGGGCAGCGTGAATGGTTTCTACGCGCGACAACTGTCCGCGGATGTAAATGTGGCGCGCAGTCCAGTTCAATACCCAGAGCAGGAAGCGCATCGTCCCGAGGCGGAAGAGTCCGGGTTTAATCGCGCCTATGACCGTGAACTGGTTGGTGACGTCGTAATCTTCAAGGGCCGCCGTTTTCGCAAGGTAACTCAACGCTACAGGGGTGGTGATCTCCGGATCGCTCTTCTCGCGGCGGCGCAACTGAATCAGGAAGAGGGGGAGATAAAGAATCAACAAGGGAGCGAGGACCAGGAGAATGAGCGGGACGGCGATGAGATGCACGGCGTTGCCCAGCCACCAGCCCAGCGGCGTGGGCGGCGGCGGAGTGACGGTGAGGCGGCCGGCGCGAATCTCCGCCTGCATGAACTCGCGCAGGGCCGCGTGCACTTCCCTGGGGCTCTTCTCGGCAAAGAAAGCGGGCTTTGCCTGGATATGGCTCTCGAGCGCGAGGCGCAGCGCGTTCTCTTCGCGAATCTGCTGCACGGTGCGGCCCAGCCAGTTGACGTAGATGGCCGCGGGAGGGTAGTCGCGCTCCTTCATCCAACGGGCGATGTCCGTGCCGGGGGTAAAGTCCTGGCAGAAGGAGAAGATTTGCGCCAGTCCCGCGCCCGCGCGCCGAACAAGGTCAGCGCGAAAATCATCGGCCGTTCCATCGAAATCGGCCAGAAAGGCGAGGCAGAGCGGGTAGTCGGGAGGGGAAATGCCGTAGGCCTTCTGGATGTCGTCAACAGTCGGGTCACTGAGAATCACGAAGCGCGCAAAGTGAAGCTGCGGGAATTGCTCGAAGGGCAGCAGCGGGTTGGCGGGATTCACGCGGCCGGGAATGAAGTTCATCGAGGCCAGCAGCGAGCGCAGCTCGGCCTCGCGCTCCATCCGGAGCGGGGCAATCACCAGCACATTGGATTGCGGCATCATAGCGGCGCGATCCAAGAGTTTCCCGGCGCGAACTGCGGCGCGCCCGGCAACGGGGATGGAGACTTCGGCTGTCTGGGGTTGGGGCGTTCCATTTCCTGATCGCCTGTCGCGGTCTCATTGATTAGTGAGTTGTGAGCGGTTTCCGTTTCGGTGCGCGGGCTCAGGATTACGCCGGAACAGCGGCAGCGCCAAACTGCAGACAAAAATGAATCAGCGGCTTCCCGCTCCAATACACGCGCCCGAGATAGAAATTGGTGTCGATCAGGCGGATTTCGTCGCGAATCCATTGCGCGACCTCTGAGGTCTTCGAGTAATCGAGGACGATGCACTCCTTGTTGTCCAACAGGCTGGGAGCCTTGTAAACCTCGGCGACGATGGCGCTGAGTCCGAAGGGAAGAATGCGGTTGCGCAGCACTCCATGCGGCCCGTCGAAGGTTTTGCCTTGCCAGACAAACAGAGTGACGAACTCCGCAACGTCCGGGCTGAACGCGGTGTCCGATGCGACGATGGCCGTGCCTTTGGCCGGACCGTTGGGAATGTCGCCCGCCGGGCTCGAAGAAAAGAGGGAATCGAGTTCTGCAGACGTCATCTGCAGCAATCCTGGGACATCGTAAGCCATTTCGCGACGCTCCTTACCGAAACGATCCGGAGATGACCAGTTTTCTGCTATGAAGCTGGTGGGGAATTATTGAACTGTATTGACTTGCTTGTCAATTGCTATTTTCGACAACCCCGAAGGGGAAATGCGGCTCTCAGGCAGGCCAGGTTGCGGGCGGACGGGAGGAGTAGAATCGTCGCAATCGCCCTGCGCAGTTGAGGTTCAATGCAGATGAGTGGAGCCGCACCAAGCCCGCGCCTAAGCGCACGTCTAGTCCTGGCCATGCTGGCCATCATCGCTTTCCCGGCAGGCCTCACGCTGCACACCGTGCGGTCCCCCGCGGTGATTGAAATCTCCAGCGCGAACCCCACCCCTCATGGATATAGCTGGAGCCTGCTCTTGTTCATCGTGCCGATCGCGGTCATCGGCGGATGGTTTCTGCCAAGCGAACAGGTGCCCATCCCGAAGCGCGCCTTCTGGCTGACTTTGGCGATTCTTGTGCCGATCGGGTTTGGGCTCGATTTCTTCTTCGCCAACCGTTTCTTCAAGTTTCCAAACCCAGGAGCGACGCTGGGAATCGGCGCTCCGGCCCTGGGCGGCTCGATTCCGGTGGAGGAATACGTCTTCTATTTCACGGGCTTTCTCGCCGTGCTTTTGCTGTACGTGTGGTCAGGTGAATATTGGCTGGCCGCTTACTCAGAGCCGGATTACCCCGGCGCAGCGCGGAAAATCGGCCGCCTGCTCGGCTTTCATCCCACGTCCCTGGTTGTGGGTCTGGCGCTGATTGCGGCGGCAATTGCTTACAAAAAGTTTTTTTCTCCTTTTCCGGACGGGTTTCCGAATTATTTCATCGCGCTGGTCGTCGGCAGCACCATTCCTTCGGTCGGACTCTTGCCTGCGGCGCGGCCTTTCATCAACTGGCGCGCACTGAGCCTGACCCTGTTCATGATTCTGCTCATCAGCCTGTTCTGGGAGGCAACGCTGGCCGTGCCGTACGGATGGTGGGGCTACGAGCCACAACAGATGTTGGGGCTGTTTATCGGGGCCTGGGCGGGGCTGCCCCTCGAAGCGGTTCTGGTATGGATCTCCGTCACCTACACAACGACCATCGTCTACGAAGTCTTGAAGGTCCGGCTGGCAGCGTGCGATCGCGGAAGCGATGGGAGCGCTGCTGGATCGAGCGATGAAGTGATCTAGGCCTCTGACCGCGTGAATTTGTATCTGACGCCGAGGTATCCCAGGTCTCAAAGTCGAGACCTGGGGCACCCAGTATTGGTACAAAAATAAGCGGTCAAAGGCGTAGTGTGGCGTCTCAGAGGTTCTTTGCAAAAATGGAGCATCCCAAACGCAGGTCCTTCGGCTCAGTTTGGCCAAAAAGGCGGCCAAACTTCGCTCAGGATTACAGCGCATCTTTGTTACTAATCACGCAGACAAAGCGGAGTGTTTAGGAAGCGTATTCTTGAGCGTCGCGATTTGCTATCGTGCTATCCCAGGTCCCAGAATCGGGACCTGGGGCACCCGGCGCCCGGGGTTGGAGCCAGTACCTGCGGGCGGCGAGCGCAGCGGCTATTTCTCGAACAGCTTCAGATCGATGCCGGCGCCCATGGCCTTGTATCCGTCGTCGCCCGGGTGCAGGTGATCGCCGGAGTCGTAGGCCGGATTGAAGCGAGTCAGGTTGGCTGGATCGCGGGTGATCTGGTCGAAATCGACCACGCCGTCAAAGGTTCCGCTGGAGCGGATCCAGTTGTTCACGTCTTCGCGCACCTGCTCGCCTTTTTCGGAAAAATATCCAGCCCCGCCGTAGGGCGTGAGCGTTGCGCCGATGGCCTTGATTCCGTGCTGGTGCGCGGCATCGGCAATCTGCTTCAATCCCATCTCCAGTTGCGCGGCGGTAATCTCGTCCTCGGGTGCGGCAAGCTTGGCCAGACGCCCGATATCGTTGATGCTTTCGAGCACGATGACGTACCTGACGCCGTCCTGCGCCAGGACATCGCGGTCCAGGCGGGTGAGCGCGCTCGGCCCCGCACCCTCGTTCAGGACCCGGTTGCCGCCGATGCCCTGGTTGAGCACCGAGACGTGTTCCAGGCCATGCTCGTGCTGGAGGCGCGCGGCGAGCACATCCGGCCAGCGGAGATTGGCATTGGCGGTGGAATGCGCGCCGTCGGTAATCGAATCGCCCAGCGTAACGATGGCGCGGGAGCCGTCTTCGGCAGGCACATCCACGCCGTCGAGGAAATACCACGAGGTTAAGGTTGCGGGCTGGGGCAGTGCGCCGGCGCCGGCTACGTCTCCCTCGGCCATGAAGCTATCCTGGTCGGCGAAGGAGTGGTAGGTTTCTGCGCGCATGATCTGGCTGGGCAGATAGAAGCTGATGGCCAGGTCAGAGAGCGGGGGCGCGGCCAGGGCCACGGGATCGGAGAAGACCTCCGCTCCGGGCGGAATGCGCACGCTCGCCGCGCCGCCAAAGGTGAGGGCGTGGCCGGTGCCGTCCTTGATGGCCGCCCCGCCCGCGCTCAGGGCAACCTGGGCATCGGCGACGGTGAGCGGATCGGCGCCATACGCATTCGTGAAACGAACGCGGACCTGCTCGCCGCCATTGGAGATGTGAACGATCTCGCGCAGCGTGGTTCCGCAGAACGGATGCACGCCGAAGCCGCCTTGAGCGAGCATGGGCGAAGCCGCCCAGGTTCCCACCCACTGCGGCCGATCCTGGGAGTGGGCGCTGCCTGCGGCGAGCGCCCAAACAGGCATGGAAACGAAAATGATCCAGCGCTTGAACATCGAGGGAAGAATCCTCCGAATGGGGGGAATTTTGATGCACTCGGAGTCTATCACGGCAAACAAAGCCCTTGGCTGCCGGGAATGAGAGCTATCGGGATGGTTTGGGAGGCCGGAAGTTGACTCATGCGCACCCGCTCTGCGAGACTCACGCCCATGTGGTTCTCCGCCTGGCGCGGAGCCAGGCCGCAACGGCTGCGTGGATTTTTCCTCACCCGGGTCCCCGGCGACAGGCCTTCCTCGCGGGGCGTGGAAGTAAAATTCGCCTTGGACGATAAAAATACTTTGGAAACTGGAGAACCGCCCTCATGGGGTACAGCGGAAGGCTCGAATACGCCCAGCAGCGCAAGATCAGGGAACGCAACACCACGCTCTACCGGCTGGCGCATTGGCCCATCTGGATCTGGGTTTTCTTTCTCACCCCCGGTCCACTCACGTTCAGTCTTTTTGCACACGGCTTCAGCCGCTGGAATTCGATATGGCTGGCGATAGTGCTGTTGGGAACGGGCATCGCCGGATTGTATTCGCAACTGCCGGGCGTGGAACCGCGTCCGTACATTCTGCGCTTCGACGAAGACAAGCCCAACCCGCTCTACCGCAAGGTGTGCTACACCTTTGCCTGGAACGCCGTGCTCACCTTCGCGATCCTCAATATGAGCGGATTGGTCTTCGCCGCCCTCACCGGAGTCTGGCATTTGCGACAGATTTACACCTATGCCTACTCTCCGCTGTGCGCCTTTGTTCTGCTTCTAGGGCTGATGGGCAAACTGCCGCGCGTGGGCCGCTCGACCAGAGGTGAAGGCACCGAGCGGCGATACTTCTATGGCTCGGTCTGGTCGGTATCGATCGCGCAGACCGTCCTTCTCTTGCTGTGGAAGGCGCTGCCTGAAACGCGCTCCGGCAGCCTGGCCAAGCTCATCGTCTTTGTGGGAACGCTGGCTCTGACCGGCCTGGCCGCCTCGCGCGGTGTGCTGCCCCGCACCCGGCCTATCGTGCCCGGCGAGATTATGGTCTCGGACTGAGGCCGCGATCGTCGGCCCGCAGTTATGAGAGTGGAATTCCGAGCGTGAAAAAATTCGGCACGGATCGCGAAGCGCTCGATTTCCTGGCCGGAAGAATTGCCGCCGAAGCCGAACGTGAGGCCGTTCCGCTTTCGGAGATAGAGCGCAAAATGCTCTATTTTTCCGAAACCGAGTGGACGCTGCCCGACATGGCTGAGGTAAGCGCGGAATTCGACCGGAATTACGATCAAGACGAGTACGAGCGGAAGATCGCCGGGTTGATTCGGAAAATTGAGGCCCACAGCAACTCCGGTGACGAGCAAGAAAGAGAAACCTGGGTTACCGCGGTTGAGAGGTTGAGCACGGGCGATCATTATTTGCTGGTCATGATCAACTCTTCTTTCTCGACCTCGGACCGGACCGTCAGACCCCCACATGACCTGCTGAAACTCTGGCTTACAGCCATTGGAATTCTACTTGGCTCGTTCGCGCTGCGCTTGTTGTACGAGCGGCTCTTCGTTCCCAAATAAGGCGGGATGGAACCTCCGGAGGGTGATTCAGATCACACTCGCTCGTCCCTTAGCGCGGTATAAAGGAGTTGCCATGTGTCTCGCAATTCCGGGAAGAGTGGATGAGATCGTCACCGAGGGCGGCCTGCGCATGGGCCGCGTGAACTTCGGCGGCATTGTGAAACGAGTGTGCCTGGACTACGTTCCCGAGGTCGAGGTAGGCGACTACACCCTAGTGCACGTGGGCTTTGCGCTCTCCAAAATCGACCGCGAGAGCGCCGAGAAGACCCTCGAGGTCTTTCGCCAGATGGGCGCGCTCGACGAGGAACTGGGCGGCGAAGAGGAAGCTTTCGCGCGCGCCGCCAGGGCGCCGCAATCGAACTGCCCGGACGGAAGCTGCACGGAGGTTTCCCAGGTCCCAGGAGCGGGACCTGGGGCACCCTGCATCCGTGGTGACGGAAGCAACCCCGGCGCATGAAGTACCTCACCGAGTTTCGTGACGGCGAGATCGCGCAGCGCATGGCGCGGGAGATTCACACGCTGGCCACGCGCCCGTGGAAGATCATGGAAGTGTGCGGCGGGCAGACGCACTCGATCATAAGGAATGGAATTGACCAGATGCTGCCTTCCGGGATCGAGATGGTTCACGGGCCGGGCTGCCCGGTTTGCGTAACCCCGCTCGAGTTGATCGACAAGGCGCTGGCCATCGCTGCCCGACCCGGAGTCATCTTCTGCTCCTTCGGCGATATGCTGCGCGTTCCGGGCAGCGAATGCGACCTGTTCCAGGTGAAAGGCCGGGGCGGCGACGTGCGCGTGGTTTATTCGCCGCTGGATGCGGTCGAGCTGGCGGTGAAAAATCCCGGCAAGCAGGTGGTCTTCTTCGGGGTGGGCTTTGAGACTACGGCTCCGGCCAACGCCATGAGCGTTCGCCTGGCCAAACAACGAGGCCTCAAGAACTTCTCGATGCTGGTGTCGCACGTTCTGGTGCCGCCGGCGATTGCAGCGATTCTCGAGTCGCCGGGTTGTGAGGTTCAGGCCTTTCTCGCGGCGGGCCATGTATGCAGCGTGATGGGCTACTGGCAGTACCCGCCGATTGCCGAGAAATTCCGGGTGCCGATCGTCGTCACGGGCTTCGAGCCTCTCGACCTGCTGGAGGGAATCCGCCGGACGGTTGCGCAGCTCGAATCCGGCCGGCACGAAGTGGAAAACGCCTATAGCCGCGTGGTGACTTTCGATGGGAACCGCCCCGCGCAGCAAATGCTCTCCGAAGTCTTCGAGGTCACCGACCGAGCCTGGCGCGGCATCGGCGTGATTCCCAAAAGTGGATGGCGGTTGAGCGCGGAGTATCGCGAGTTCGACGCTGAGGTGCGCTTCGAGATCACCGGCATACACACCCGGGAGTCGGCACTGTGCCGCTCGGGCGATGTGCTGCGCGGGGCGATCAAGCCAGCCCAGTGCGCTGCGTTCGGAAAGGAATGCACGCCGCGCCACCCGCTGGGCGCGACCATGGTTTCGAGCGAAGGGGCCTGCGCGGCTTATTACAATTACGGGCGATTCCTTTCGGCCGAAGAGCTGGCGGGCGCGGGATCGGGGCTGACCGGAGCGGCGCATGCCTGAGTCGTTCGAGGGAATGGAGCGGCCTTCCCGGGAGAGCCCCGAACGGCGAACCGCAGGGGCTGAAGCCCCCACCGATTTTGCCGCCGCGAATGCCAGGGCTGAAGCCCTGGCCTACCGCTCCGCGCCCGACTTTTCGAATTGGTCGTGCCCGCTTCCACTGGTTGGATATCCCACCATCGTGATGGGCCACGGCGGCGGCGGCAAGCTGGGCAACGAGCTGGTCGAGCACCTTTTTCTGCCCGCATTCCGTAACGCCGCTCTCGAAAACCTGGGCGACGCCGCGGTGCTGGAACTCGCTGGAAGGCGGCTTGCGCTGAGCACGGATTCCTTTGTGGTTCAGCCGCTGTTTTTCCCCGGCGGATCGATCGGCGAACTCGCGGTGAACGGAACCGTCAACGATCTTGCCGTCTCCGGCGCAGAGCCGAAATTCCTGAGCGCCAGCTTCATCCTCGAAGAGGGATTTCCGCTGGCGCAGCTTGCGGCCATTGTGGACGCAATGGCGAAGGCCGCGGCCACGGCTCAGGTGCAGATTGTTACCGGCGACACCAAGGTGGTGGAGCGCGGCCACGGCGACGGTTGCTACATCAACACCGCGGGTATAGGAGTGCTGCGCGCCGGAATCATCGTGGGTCCCGACCGCGCCCGGCCCGGCGACGCGGTGCTGGTCTCCGGAACCATCGGCGACCACGGCATGGCGATTATGAGCGTGCGCGAGGGCCTGGAATTCGAAAGCCAGATCCGCTCCGATTGCGCCGCGCTTAACGGCCTGATTGCCGCGGTGCTCGATGCAGCCGGCTCTTCCTTGCACGCCATGCGCGACCCCACGCGCGGCGGTCTGGCATCGACGCTGAACGAAATTGCGCAGGCTTCCGGCGTGGGCATCGCGATCGACGAAACCAGCCTGCCGGTGCGCACCGAGGTGCAGTCGGCCTGCGAGCTGCTCGGCCTGGACCCGGTTTACGTGGCCAACGAAGGCAAAGCGGTGTTCTTCACCGCGCCTGAGGCCGCTGACCGCGTGCTTGAAGTTTTGCGCGCGCATCCGCTGGGCCGCGACGCCGCGCGCATCGGGCAGGTGACCGCGGAGCACAAGGGCCTGTTGGTGGCGCGCACCGCCATGGGCGCCAATCGCGTGATTCCTACGCAGATCGGCGAGCAGTTGCCGCGGATTTGCTGACGGATGGGGCGAGTTTGCAGGTCAGGGGATTTTACGGCCGGCGGCATCCAGAACTGGTTGCATGAATGGTTTGGGGAGTCGCAGAACATCCCTCAGAGGCTAAAGCCCGCTATTCATCGGCCTTTTACGGCACGCGACCCAGAGGGTACCCCGGTCGTGCCCTTTCAAGACCGTATTCATGCAACCAGTTCCAGTGAATGGAGTCGACGAACAGGCGCGGAGCGGAACAGCTCGACCGATTATGATCGAGTGGTTCCGGCCGTTGGGACGAAAACGGCTGGCTGGAGAGCGAGGGATGGGCAAGTGGATGGCCTTGCCGCTGATGGCGATAGGCGCGGTTGGAGCGGCGTTTGGGCAGACGGCGGGAGATGGCGGCCACGCGTGCGCGGAGCTGAGCAAGCTGACCGTGGCGCAGACGGAAATTGTGCAGGCGGCGACGGTCGAGGCCGGTGCGCTCGATTTGCACCAGGAACATCCCGATTCCATCTTTAAGAAGCTGCCGGCTTTTTGCAGGGTGATTGCGGTGGCGCATCCGACGGCCGACTCCGACATACGGATCGAGGTATGGCTGCCGCAAACGGGGTGGAACGGGAGGTTCATCGGCCAGGGGAACGGCGGGTTTGCAGGGTCGATCGGCTACCACGGGCTTGCGGTTGCCGTGCTGAGCGGGGCGGCGAGCGGCGGCACGGACACCGGGCACACAGGAGGGGCGACGGATTCGGGGTGGGCGCTGGGCCATCCGGAGAAGGTGATCGACTTCGGTAATCGCGCGGTGCACTTAATGACTCAGTTGAGCAAGACGGTGGCGCAGAGGTTTTATGCCAGCGCGCCGCGATATAGCTTCTTCAGCAGCTGCTCGGACGGGGGACGCGAGGCGCTGATGGAAGCGCAGCGGTTTCCGGGCGACTACGACGGAATACTCGCGGGCGCGCCGGCCTACAACTGGACCAGCCTGGTGAGCCGCGGCGCGCAGATGACCGAGGAGCTGCTGTCGAGTGCGGAGAATTATCTGCCCGCGAGCAAGGTTCCGGCCATCAACGAGGCAGTGCTGGCGGCATGCCACAAGCAGGAGCCGGGGGCGTTTCTGGCCGACCCGCGAACGTGCCATTTTTCGCCCGACACGCTGATCTGCAAGGGCGCGGAGACGGACCAGTGCCTGACTCGCGCGCAGGCCGAGAGCGTGAAAGCGCTCTATGCGAGCTCGTACCTGAAAGACGGCAAGCTGGTGTATCACGGGTTGCTGCCGGGTGGGGAGTTGGGTGACAACGGCTGGCCGGGCTGGATCACCGGAGACAAGCCGAATGCGAGCGCGGGCGCGGCCTATGCGGAGGGGTATTTTCGCAACCTGGTGTACGCGAATCCAGATTGGGAGCTGAAAAGCTTCGATCTGGACCGCGATTTGAAGGCCGCCGAAGAGACGACGGGGCAGGCGCTGGACGCGGTGAATCCGGATCTGACGGCGTTCCGGGCGCGGGGCGGGAAACTGATTCTCTATCACGGGTGGAACGATGCGGCGATCTCTCCATTGGGGACGATCGACTATTACAACGGCGTGGAGGAGAAGATGGGCGCGGCGCAGACGCAGGAGTTCGTGAGGCTGTTCCTGGTTCCGGGAATGCAGCACTGCGGGGGCGGGCCGGGGCCGGCGGATTTCGGCCAGCGTGGGCCGAGTTTCAATCCCGCGCTGGACGACGCGGCGCATAACATTACGATTGCGCTCGAACAGTGGGTGGAAAAAGGAACCGCGCCGGAGCAGGTGATCGCGCGGGGAAACACGGATCCCGGCGGCGCGGACAAGGGCGCTGCGTTCGCCCAGCCCATCTGCGCCTATCCCAAAGCCGCGGAGTACAAAGGCAGCGGGGACAGGAAGGCTGAAAGCAGCTACGTTTGCGTGAGCAAGTAGGAGGAGTGCCGGCCGCCGGCGCCATGCCGCTGCTGCATGGGACGAGCGGCGCGGGATCAGTCGAAGAGGGCGAAGGACTGCTCAATCTTCGCGGCGGCCGCATGGCTGTCGTCATTCAGATTGTTGCCGATCTCGAGCACCGTGGCGGGCGGCGTGGCCAGCGCCTTGAGGGCCTTGGCCGCGGCCGGCCAGTCGATGGCGCCGGCGCCCGGCCACAGGTGCTCGTCTTTGAGGCCGTGATTGTCGTGGACGTGCACGGAAACGATGCGGCCGCCCAGCGTGGCGATTGCCTGGGCAACGCCGACGGTGATGTGCGCGTGGCCCAGGTCAAGGCAGATGCCGACATTGTTGAGGTGACTGAGCTCGAGAATCAGCAGCAGGTGATCGGGGGTGGTGGCCTCGCTGAGCAGGTTTTCGACCAGCAGTTTCACGCCGAGGGGCCGCGCAAAGGCGCCCAGATGCTCGAGAGCGGTGTGCGCATATTCGATGGTGCGGGGCGACCAGGTATCGTCGCGCTCGCCCAGATGGACTACGAGATGGCGGAAGGGAATGTATTCGGCAGCCTCGAGAGCGCGCTTGATCTCGTCCATGGCGTCGATGCGGCGCGACTTTTCCGGGTGCAGGACGTTGACGCCGGGCGCGCCGGCGCGGCCCATCTCGCGGTCAGGAAACATGGGTGCGTGCATGGAAAAAGGTTCGAGCGGTTCGGAGCGGAACCACTCGGCCAGCTCGGCGACGTGCTCGCGGCTGGTGTAGTCAAAATGCTGGCGCGCGGCAAAAATCTCCACCGCCTGCGCTCCCGACCGGCCGGCAATCTCCAGCAGCCCGGGGTGCAATCGGTGGTTCAGGAACAGATGCGTTGACAGGACGCGCAGCATGATCGGGAGTTCTCTCGCTCCGGAATGGTTTTGGGGGCTCGACCGGACGCTAAACCTATTCTCTCATCTTGAGATAGCTATGCGTTAGCGATGGTTTCAGAGCGCGGAACAGGGTCAGGTCCTAATACCCGGCCGCCTTGCCGTAGTGGCTGCGGTGGTCCTGGCCGCCCAGCAACTCGCCGGTCCGGGGGTCTACGGCGATGCACTCGCCGTTCGACCAGTGCTGGTTTTCGACCTCGAGTTCGTAGCCCATGGTGCGCAGGGTGGCGGTGGTCTGGGGCGCGAAGCCCGGTTCCAGATACAGCTTGTCGGGCAGGTACTGATGGTGGAAGCGCGGCGCGTCGACGGCCTGCTGGACGTTCAGTCCGCCTTCGGCGAGGGAGAGGAAGATATTGGCCACGGTGGTAATGATGCGCGCGCCGCCCGGGGAGCCGAGAACGAAGCGCAGCTTGCCGTTTTCGAGCACGATGGTGGGCGTCATGGAGCTGAGCGGGCGCTTGCCGGGGGCGATGGCGTTGGCCGGTCCCTGGATGAGCCCGTAGATGTTGGGCACGCCCAGCTTGGCGGCGAAGTCGTCCATCTCGTCGTTGAGCAGGAAACCCAGCCGGCCGGCGGTCACGCGCGAGCCGAAGGCGTCATTCAGCGTGGTGGTAACGGCCACGGCGTTGCCTTCGCTGTCTACGACCGAGTAGTGGGTAGTGTCGTTCGATTCGGCGCGGCGGCGGCCGGCGGCCTGGGGCGCGGGCGGCAGAAATCCCTTGGGCCGGACCAGCGCGGCGCTGGGCGTTGCCGCGCCGGCCGCGATACCGGCGCGCCACGCTGCGGCGTAGCTCTTTGAGGTGAGCTCCGCTACCGGGATACGGTTGTAATCGGGATCGCCGAGGTATTCGGCGCGGTCCAAGTAGGCGCGGCGAAAGGCCTCCGCGATCAGGTGCATCGACTCCGGCGAGCGGTCGCCAAGCCGGGCCAGATCGTATCCTTCCAGGATGTTCAGCGCGCTCAAGAGCACAATCCCTCCGGAAGAGGGCGGCGGCGCGCCGACGATGGTGTAGTTGTGAAAATTGCCGACGATCGGCGTCCGCTCGACGACCGTGTATTGGGCCAAGTCATCGAGGGTGAGCAGCGATCCGCCCCTGGCGAGCTCCTCGATCAGCTCCTCGGCCATCTTGCCGTGGTAAAAATCGTCGGGATTGGCGGCGATACGCTCCAGGGTGCGGGCCAGCTCAGGCTGCTTGAAGATTTCTCCGGCCGTGTAGAATTGCCCGCCGCGCTGAAAGATGCGTTTCGATTCCGGGAAGGCCGCGAGATCCGGGTCGGTAAGCTCCCTGGCTTCTTCCTCAGTGAGCTCGAATCCGTGGCCGGCGAGCTCGATGGCGGGCGCCATCACGCGCTTGAGGCCCAGGCGGCCGTATTTGCGCTCCGCGTAGACCAGCCCGGCCACCGAACCGGGCGTAGCGATGGAGCGATAGCCGATGACGCTCGAGTCGGGAATCACGTTTCCCTGTGCGTCCTGGTACATGGTCTCGGAAGCGGCCAGCGGGGCCTTCTCGCGAAAGTCGATGAAGGTGGAGCGGCCGTCGCGGGTGCGCAAGAGCAGAAAACCGCCTCCGCCCAGATTTCCGGCGACGGGATGCACCACGGCCAGCGCAAACCCCGTGGCCACTGCTGCGTCTATGGCATTGCCGCCCTCGCGCAGAACGGCCACACCGGCATCCGACGCCCGATGGTGAACGCTCACCACCATGCCGTGGCGCGCGCGGACGGGTTGTTCATCGAGGTAGGGAATCACGTTCTTCGCGTCCTCCTGGGCGCCAGCATAGACTGAAATTGCGAATGCGACGCCGCCCAGGGCGGCCAGAGCGGAGATCATGAGCCGGAGATGCATGGTGGTGTTGCCAGCATATCGCGGAAATACGGAATGTATGATTCGGAAGGGGTCATTTTATCCCGATCCGCGCTTGCGGTCTTGCGGGGCCGGTGGCTGGTTCGAGTCCCCGGGACCCATAGTTTCTTGCATAAACACCAGAAACCAAGCCAACCCGAAACGGAGATGATAATGCGAGTGAAGTGGATGCAGGCCGTCTTTACAGTGATTGGAATCGCTGCGCTGAGCGGTGCGGCGGCCCAAGCGCAGACGGATACAGCCGGCCAAACGCAGACGAGTCCAGCCGGTCCGGCGCAGACCAGCAGTGCGGGCCGGCCGCGGGCCAACGCCGGGAGCGAATCGGAATTCGATATTGGCGCCAGCTTTTATAAAGCGTTCAACCATAGCAGCAGCGGCTATGGCACGGTGCAGACTCCGAAGAACTCAGCCGGCGGCATGTTGGAAGTGCGCTACATCGATAAACCGCTGGTGGGCTTCGAATTCACTTACGCATACAACCCCGCCGATCAGACCTTCGCCCCCGCACCGCCCCCGAATTGCGCCCTAAACTATACCTGCAACAACCCGGCGACGGCTCTGAAAGCGAAGGCGAACGAAATCGGATTGGATTGGGTGCTGTCGAAAAAGTTTGGCAGCTTCAGACCGTTCGCCGTGGGCGGCCTGGGCTTTTTCATCACTTCGCCGGCCAACAGCGTTTACAACGTAAACACCGTTGTGAGGCCGGTGTACATCTACGGCGGCGGCGTGGATTGGGCCTTTCTTTCGCACTTCGGCTTGCGGTTTCAGTTTCGCGACAACCTGTACAAGGCTCCCAATCTCTCCTCTTTCTACCCTTCGACAGGCATTTTTACACACACGGCGGAGCCGATGGGCGGCATCTTCATGCGCTTCTAGCAAGTGGGCGAGAGCCCGCGAAATGGAAGCGGACGCGACGAACGGGAGCGCGATTCCTGGCGGCGGTGCTGGCTGCCGGTGCGGATCGATCGGCAGTTCGAACGAATCACAATATGCATGGAGACTTTCGAATGGCGATTCGACTGCAGGCGCGGCCGGACCGCAAGCGGCCCCGTTTTTTAGGGCCTGAGCTTGCCAAATGCGGCGGCCCAAAAACGTAGCACATCGCGCCTGCTTTGCACAAGACTTGCAATTTGCGGGGAATGCCCCTACTATCCGCATTAGAAACCGGCCTGCAAAGCAGGTGGGTGGTCAACGCTGGTTGAACCTACATTCAATGAACAGGGGCTCGACTCGACAATCGGTTCTGTGTGCCGTGTCCGCCAGTCCGGAATGCCTAATGAACCGCGGAGAGCTCCACCGTCTTAGGACGGGTTCACCAGCGCATTGCTCACGGCCCCGTGGGCCGGATTTCTACTCTTCCGTTTGATGGCTCCCGGCCATCGGTTGCCGAACGGCGGTTGCTGTCGATCGCGTATTCTGGCTCAGGTGCATCCAGTCCTCTTTCACATCGGATCGGTTTTCATTCCGTCGTATGGCGCCATGGCGGCCATCGGCGTTGTGCTGGCTCTGGCGCTGGCGCAGCGCACGGCGCGCATTGCGGGTGTGAGCGCGGGGCATGTGTGGAACCTGTGCGTGGTGGCGCTATGCGCCGCGCTGGCCGCCGAACGGCTGCTGCTGGTGGCGGCGAACTGGAGCGAGCTGCGCAGGCATCCCGCGTGGATGCTGGGGTTGGCGATGATTCACCATCCGCTGCTGGCAGGCGCGGGCGCCCTGGCCGGAGCGGGGTGCGCGACGTGGTACGCGCGGGGGCATAGAATGCCGCTCGCGGCGACTGCCGATGCGCTGGCTGCGCC
Source organism: uncultured Acidobacteriaceae bacterium (assembly GCA_963770555.1). GTDB lineage: Bacteria > Acidobacteriota > Terriglobia > Terriglobales > Acidobacteriaceae > Telmatobacter. The sequence goes on along the minus strand of CAVYQC010000002.1, from coordinate 110,356 downwards.
GCTGGCGCTGGGCCTGGCCTTCGAGCAAATGGGCGCGCTGCTGGCCGGGTCAGGCTACGGCACCGAATCGACGGCGGCGTGGGCGGTGACGTACTCGAGTCCGCTGGCCGCGCTGTGGAGCGGCACGCCGCTGGGGATTCCGCTGCATCCGGTGCAGGCTTACGCCGCGCTCGAGTTTTTGGCGCTCTCGATTTTTCTTTTCGTATGGCTGCCGATCGAACGGCGGCAGGGCGATGTGGCCGGACTTTGGATGCTGGGCGCGGGCTTTGCCATCTACATGACCGAGTTGTGGCGCGATCCGGAAGGACGCGGCGTGGTGCTGAATGGCGCACTGGATGGGCCGCAGATTGGAGCGGTGCTGCTGGTGCTGGGCGGCGCGCTGGTGCTGAAGGAGCACAGAAGCGACGCCGAGGGCGGTGCTTTCCCACCCTTTCGCAGAGAACGCGAAAGGATGGGGCACGGAAGGTTTGAGGATGGGCCGGCGAAGGACGAGGACGCGACTCGGCAAACGGCCGCGGAGACGATGGGCCAACCGGCCTCGAAGATGGGTGGCTTCCCACCCTTTCCGCAAGAAGCCGCGGAAAGGATGGGGCACGGAAGGTTTGAGGATGGGCCGGCGAAGGACGAGGACGCGGATGACGGTGAAAGCGGAGGCAGCGCATGAACGGGCAGCGGGCTTTCGATGCGCCCGTTGAGGCGCGGGGGCAGCGGCTGGACCAGTTTCTCGCCGCGCAGCTTGAGGGCGTGAGCCGGTCGCGTGTTCAGTTGCTCATCGAGCAGGGCGATGTGCTGGTGGACGGCGCGAGGGAGAAGGCCTCACACAAACTGCGTGGCGGCGAGCGGATCACGATCACCGGCGAGCCGCATCCGGCGCCGCTCAAAGCTACGGCCGAGGCGATTCCGCTGGACGTGGTGTATGAAGACGCGGACCTGGCGGTGGTGAACAAGCCGGCAGGGATGATGGTGCACGCGGGATCGGGGCAGAACGAAAGCGCGCGCAGCAACGGGACGCTGGTGAATGCGCTGCTCTACCGGTTCAAGGCGCTCTCGTCCACGGGCGGCGAGTTGCGGCCGGGAATTGTGCACCGGCTGGACAAGGCGACCAGCGGGCTGATCGTGGTGGCGAAGAACGACCGCGCGCACGCTGCGCTGGGCGCGATGTTCGCCGGACGGCGCATCAAGAAAACCTACATTGCGCTGGTGGAAGGCGACGTGAAGCGGGAGAAAGGGACGATCGCCGCGGCGGTGAGCCGCGACCCGGTGCGGCGGACGCGCATGACGACACGTATTACCGGGCAGGCAAACGAAAACGCACGCGCGGCAGTCTCTCACTACGAGGTGGTGCGGCGGATGGCGACGCGGTTCGGCCGATTTACGCTGATGCGGGTGCGCATCGAGACCGGGCGCACGCACCAGATCCGCGTACACATGGCTTCGATCGGGCACCCGGTGGCGGGCGATACACTGTACGGCGCAGCCGGACAGTTGACCGACCAGGAGGCGCTCAAGGCGGTGCATTCAAAGGCCGCACGGCGCAATACCGGGGCCCCCGGCGACAGGTCTTTGTCGCCGGGGTGGAAGGCGGAGCCGGAAAAGCTGAAGCTGGGAAGGAATTTTCTGCACGCGGCGCGGCTGGAGTTTGCGCATCCAGTGACCGGCAAGACTCTGGAACTGGAAGCGCCGCTGCCGGTGGAGCTGGAATCGTTTCTGGTCCGGCTGGAGAGCAGTGCGGGTTGTTGACTTTGAGGCGGAGAGTGCGTTCGGCCGCAATGGCGCAGGCCGGATTGTTAAAATGAGGGAGTGATGACCAGAAATTCTTTGTGCCTTGCGTTGACGGCAATTCTCGCGGTTGCCGCGGCGCCCTCACAGCAGCCTGCGCCGAGTGCTGCGGCGCAACCCGCGCAGAATTCCGCCGCGCAGCCCGGTCAGACTCCGGCGGCGCAACAGGCTGAACCCGCCGACCAGACGCCGAGCGAATCGGGCCCCTCTGTTTTCAAGCTCCCCGTGAATGAGGTCAGCCTTATTTTTACGGTAACCGACAGCCACGGGCGCTATATTCCGAACCTGACGCAGAACGATTTTGCCTTGCTCGACGACCAGAAGGCGCCGCAGAAGGTGAACTCGTTTCACCAGCAGATCAATCTGCCGCTGCGGGTGGGCATCGTGATCGACGCCAGCACGTCGATCCGTTCGCGCTTCGAGTTTGAGCAGCAGTCGGCCATCGAGTTCCTGCTGCAGGTGCTGAAGGCCAAGGGCGACCGCGCTTTTACGATGGGCTTCGATGTGACGCCGACGGTGACCCAGGACTGGACCAACGACATGGACGCGCTGGAGCAGGGGGTCAACCGGCTGCGGCCGGGCGGCGGCACGGCGCTGTTCGACGCGGTTTACACGGCATGCCGCGACAAACTGCTCACCGAGCGCGGTCCCGAGCCGGTGCGCAAGGCGATGATCCTGATCTCGGACGGCGACGACAACCAGAGCCGCGTGTACCTGAGCGAGGCGATCAAGGAGTGCGAGAGGGCGGATACCATTATCTATTCGATCAGCACCAACTGGACGCCGAGCCGCGGGCCGGGCGACAAGGTGATGGAGCAACTGGCCGAGGAAACCGGCGGCGAGCCTTTCTTTCCGCCCAGCGTGGAAGAGATGTCGACCAGCTTTCAGAACATCGAGCAAGAATTGCGCAGCCAGTATTCACTGAACTACACTCCTGCCGATTTCAAGACTGACGGAGCGTTCCGAACCATTTATCTCTACTGTTACGACCGCCGCTATAAAGTACATGCCCGCGCGGGTTATTTCGCGCCGCGCCAATGAACGGATGACGGCGCGAGTCACGCTTGCGGATTCAGGACGAATTTGAAACTCCAGTGGAGCGCGGCGATGGCCGCGCTCCTTTGCGCATCCGCGCGAATTTCGATTGAGCCAGGAATCGTGGAGAAGCGTTGACTGTCCCCTTTCAGGACAGTTTCGGCGGCGATTTGTCCGGAATTGAATCATGCCGAGATTCCTTGCCAAACCGCCTCAACTATTTGCGCCACAACCCGATGAAATAGACAAAGGCGATTCCGAAGATTGCGGGCGCATTACCTTAGGCTGGATCAGGAATTCACGTGAGTATTCAGCAGCGTGCGAGGCGCCGTTTACTTCCACCCCACGGACTGAAACCTGTCCGTGGGGACCCCGGCGAGGAAAACGGCACTTGAGAGCATCGACTGTCTCTACACCAATTCCTAATCCGGTATGGGGTGCGCCGGCCGAAAGAGACGATTGGAATCGGCGATATCCGCGAAGGACTGCGTGGAGTGGGGGCAAAGTGATCCGGCAGGCAATTTCGTGCGACATTTGCGGAGCGGAGAAGCGGCAGACCAACCACTGGTTCGTGGCCTACGAACAGGCAGGAGAACTGCGGGTGAGCGGATGGACCTCGCGGCAGCGGATGCGTCCGGGCTCGAAGCACTTGTGCGGGCAAACCTGCCTGCACAAACTGATGGACGATTTTATGGCCAGGGCGATTGCGGTGCGGCCGCAAGTGGTGGAAGCCGAATTCTCTGGGGCGGTAACCGCGGCGACGGATACCAGCCTGATCTCTCCGGCGGCCTACGCGGAGATGGAATCGCCGCTGCGTCTTCCTGCGCCGGCCGCGCCGTTGCTGGCGCAATCGGCGCAACGCGCGCACCCGGAGCTGCTGACCATGCCGGGAAGAATGGAGACCGCGGAGTTTACAGCGCCGCTCGGCGAGCCTCCGCGTTCTGCTTCGCGCAACTGGCGCGCCGAGGCGTGGGAGCGGGAACGGGAACGGGAGTTGCGCGCGGCGGAGCGCAGGCCGGATATCATGGCGCGGCGCGGGCCGTAGACGTTCCGCGATGCGCCGGCTGAAGTTGATAGACAGGTTGCGGATTCACCCCGGGGCAGGCGGGAAAAGACACTTTGCCGCATCTTTGAAACGCTCGAAAGCGACGCAGCACTATTCAACAGTGCGCTGAGGAAGGAGGCTGCCGTGTGGATGGATCTGCTGTTCGCCGCAGTTGCGTTATTTCCGTTGACACGGAACACGCAGCCTCGTTTATCTGAGATGAAGGTCGGCTCTCCTGCTCGTGCGAGTGGCTCAAAGGCTGAGAAATAGCTTAATTTAAGTCTCGGTTAGGTCTCCGCTTCGGATAGGGATACCAATCGTCTGAAATCGCCTTCTCCCAGGATGCGAATGAGCTGTCCTTTGGAGAATAGTTCTTCAGCCTTCATTTGTTTGGCGCTCTTGTCCCGCCCAGCTAGCTTCCTAAGGTCTTGATCCCCGACGACTAATATCGTCGTGCGTTTCGTGACGCCGCCTTCAACGCAGCACCCCGCTGCTGCGGCGGCATTTGCCGCCTCGCCTCGGGAAATCGACAAGGATCCCGTAAACACGAGGACTTCGCCGAAAAGCTCGCCCTCTGGATTGCCATCTCTCGCATGCGATTGGCCAGCCGGGTCGATCGGTTGTTTCACACGTTTCAGCCACTGTTCAAGGCTCAGTCCGGTTTCGGCAATGGCACGAAGCAGCAACATTCCGGCGCACCGGGCGTCCTCAAGGGCGTCGTGTGCGTTGTAGGCTATGCCGAAATGCGACGCTACGTTTGTGAGTCCATATCCTGAGCGCGAAAACTCCGGCCACGCCCTTCTTACCACCCTTGCAGAATCAAGCCATGTACATTCGAAATTCGGGAGGTCGGAGCAGTCGCACGCCCTAGCCATAGCCACTCGGTCAAAGGATGTATGCGACACGACAATTCTGTTCAAGAGCCGGGAACTGATTTGCGGAAACACCTCTGCCCAGGTTGGAGAGTCCTTTACGCGGTGCTCGTCAATCCCGTGTATCGATATGTTGAATGGGTCGAAGTAGTCATTCGGATTGACGAGCGTTGTCCATGTGTCGGCCAAGCGACCGTCGGAGAATGATGCAATTCCGGCTTGGCAGATGCTCGATAAATCCGCGTTGGCAGTTTCGAAATCGATGACCACAAAATCCATGTGCAAGCGCCTCCATGCGACAGCAGACAATCGGCTAATCGGATCGGTGCTGATCCGGCTTTGAATCTTGGGCTGATTCGCTCTGAAGCATACTTAGCAACTTTGCCTCATCGATCACCGGAACCTTGAGTTCTTGGGCTTTGGCTAGCTTCGAGCCCGCGTCTTCGCCAGCTACCACATAGTTTGTTTGGCGGCTCACTGACCCTGCGGTCTTACCTCCAGCGCCCTCGATTTTTGCCTTTGCCTCCTCCCGGGTAAGTGTGGGTAATGAACCTGTCAAGACAAATGTCAATCCTGCGAGCTGCGAAGATCGCACTCTCTTTTCGGCTGTCATCTCCACTCGGGCTTTATTTAGCCTGTCGATTAGAGCTGCGTTTGCCGGTTTGGTAAAGAACTCAATAATTGCTTGTGAGATGCGTGGCCCGACTTCCTCCACCCGCTCCAATTCCTCGGCCTTTGCATCCTTTAGAGCATGTATATCGCCAAATTCCTGGGCGAGCAATTCAGCCGTACGCTCGCCCACGAAGCGAATGCCCAGTCCCATAAGAAGACGAGCGAGCCCGGCGTTCTTGGAATCTTTGATTTCCTTAAGCAGCGTTTTCGCAGCCTTTGGGCCAAGCAAACGCTCCGTCTTCGTTTCATTTTGGCCGGCCTTGTTCTTACGCGTTACCTCCTTTTGAAGCAAGGACAGCGTGTCCTCATCGAGCGAGTAAAGATCGGCGACGCTCTTTACCAGTTGTTTTTCTAGTAGCTGTTGCACAACGGCGTCGCCCAGGCCTTCAATGTTCATCACGCCGCGACTGCCGAAGTGGAGAAGCGATTCGCGCAGCTTGGCGGGGCAATCGGCGTTCACGCAGCGCCAGTCCACTTCGCCTTCTTCGCGGACTACCGGGTTGCCGCACTCCGGACAGTCGGAAGGGAATGAGAACTTACGCGTCCCTCGGGGGTGGTCTTTGTCTTCGACGACCTCGACGACTTTGGGAATCACGTCGCCGCCGCGCTCGACTTTGACCCAGTCGCCGACGAGCAGGCCGAGGCGCTCGATGAAATCGGCGTTGTGGAGCGTGGCGCGGCTCACGGTGACGCCGCCGACGAAGACCGGCGCCAGCATGGCCGTGGGCGTGAGTTTTCCGCTGCGGCCCACGGTGATGAGAATGTCCTGGAGCTGCGTAATTGCGGACTGAGCGGTGAATTTGTAGGCGATGGCCCAGCGCGGCGCGCGGCCCGTGTAGCCAAGCCGCTGCTGGGTCTGGTGCGCATCCACCTTCAGGACCACACCGTCGATTTCGTAGCCCAGCGTGGCGCGGTCTTTCTCGGCCTTGCTAATAAACTTAATCATGTCATCGACGGTGTCCACGCGGCCGCGATGCGGGTTCACGCGAAAGCCGAGCGCAGTGAGCGCGTCGAGCGTAGCGGTCTGGCCGGCGGCGAAGTATTCGCCTTCGACGAGCAGGAAGTAGGCGAAGAAGACCAGGCGGCGGTTGGCGACGATGCTCGGCTCTAGCGTGCGCAAGGTGCCGGCGGCGGCATTGCGCGGATTCACGGCCGGCGCAAGGCCTTCGCGCTCGCGCTCTTCGTTGAGGCGTTGAAAAGCTGCTTCGGGCATGACGCATTCGCCGCGCACTTCGAATGCGTTCGGTAGGCCGGCCTTAATCAGGCGCTCCATGGAAATGCTGAGGGGTATGCTGCGGATCGTGCGGATGTTGGAAGTCACATCCTCACCGATTTGTCCGTCTCCGCGAGTGAGTCCGGTGACGAGGCGCGCGCTGCTTTCGCTGAGGGCGGTCTCATATCGCAGAGCCACGCTGAGGCCGTCGAGCTTGAGCTCGGCTGTGTATTCGACGGGGAGATTGCCGGCCAGCTCACGCACGCGGCGGTCCCAGTCGGCGAGCTCCTCGGCGGAGTAGGCGTTGTCGAGCGAGAGCATGGGGCGCGAGTGAGACGCTTTGCGGAAGCCCTCGGCCGGCTTGCCTCCCACTCGCTGCGTGGGCGAGTCCGGCGTGAGCAATTCGGGATGAGCGGCTTCGAGGCGCTTGAGCTCGTTCATCCGCGCGTCGTACTCGGCGTCTGAGATTTCGGGCGCGTCGAGAACGTAGTAGAGATGCTCGTGATGGCGGAGTTCGTTCCGCAGTTTTTCGATTTTTTGCGCGGCATCGGGCTCGGTCATAGGTAAGGATTATAGTGTGGGGACTGCGATGGTTCGTGATGTCCCAGGCTAGGCGCAAAAACAAAGACGCGCCGAACCTGGGGCACCCGATGATTCTTGCTGGGGTGAGGCTTGTGCTATCCCAGGTCCCAAAAACGGGACCTGGGGCACCCGATGATTCGTGCTGGGGCACCCGGCGGTTCGTGCTGTCCCAGGTCCCAGAAGCGGGACCCGGGGCACCCAGCTATTTGGCTATTGGGGATTTTCGTCTTTGAGTCCGCGGAATTTCAGCATTGGCTCGATGCTCGGTTTGCCGCCCAGCCACGTGTCGTACATCTTTTCGAGGTCCTCGGTGTTGCCTCGGGAAAGCACCATCTGCCGGAAGCGGTCGCCGTTGGCGCGGGTCAGGCCGCCGTGATCTTCAAACCACTGGAAGGCGTCGTCGTCGAGCATCTCGGTCCACAGGTAGGCGTAGTAGCCGGCCTGATAGCCGTTGGCCCAGATGTGCAGAAAGTAGCTGGAGCGGTAGCGCGGCGGCACATAGTCGATCCAGAGGTGAGTCTTCTCGAGCGCCTCTTTCTCGAAGATGTCGGGATTCTCAAGCGGCGCGGTCGCGGGCAGCGTGTGCCATTGCAAATCCAGTTCGGCGGCGGCCAGTATTTCGGTGAGCATGTAGCCCTGGTTGAAGGTCCGCGCCTTCTTGATTTTGGCTGCGAGTTCGGCGGGCATGGGCTCACCGGTCTTGTAGTTGCGGGCGTAATGCGCGAAGACCTCGGGATAGCTGGCCCAGTGCTCGTTGAACTGCGACGGGAACTCGACAAAGTCGCGCGCCACCTGCGTTCCGGAAAGGCTGGGATAGTTGGTGTCGGCAAACATGCCGTGCAGCCCGTGGCCGAACTCGTGGAACATGGTGGTCACGTCGTCAAAGCTGATGAGAGCCGGCTGTCCGGGCGCGGGTTTTTCGAAGTTGGCCACGTTATAGATCACGGGCAAGGTTCCCAGCAGCTTCGATTCGTTTACCAGAACGTCCATCCAGGCGCCGCCGTTCTTGTTGTCGCGCTTGAAGTAATCGCAATAGAACAGCGCCAGCGGCTTCGTGTCCGCATCGTAGACCTCGAAGACGCGCACGTCCGGCTGATAGACCGGAAGGTCGTGGCGCTGCTTGAAGGTGAGGCCGTAAAGCTGATGGGCGGCGTAGAAGACGCCGTTTTGAAGCACGTTGTTCAGCTCGAAGTAGGGCTTGATCTCGGATTCGTCCAGATCGTATTTGGCTTTGCGGACCTGCTCGGAATAGAACTCCCAGTCCCAGGGCTGGAGCGTGAATGCGCCGTGCTGGCTGTCGATGAGCGCCTGAATCTCCTTTGCTTCGCTGGCGGCCTTAGCGGTTGCGGCCGGCACCAGCGCGTCGACAAAGTGGAGCGCGGCATCGGGAGTCTGGGCCATCTGGTCGGTGAGGTTCCACGCGGCGTAGTTGGGGAAGCCGAGCAGCGCGGCCTTCTGCGCGCGAAGCTGGGCCAGGCGCGCAATTGCTGCCCGCGTATCGTTGGCATCGCCGCGTTCGGCGCGATTCCACGAGTTCTGGAAGATGGTCTGCCGCGTAGCGCGGTCGGCGAGCGAAGCCAGGACCGGCTGCTGCGTGGTGTTCTGCAAGGGCAGCAACCAGCCCTGCTGCTTGCGCCCGTGCGCGGCCTGAACGGCGGCGGCCATCTGCGCACTGCTCAAGCCGGCCAGAGTTGCCGGGTCGGTGGTGGAGTAGGCGCCGTCCTTGGCGGCGGCCAGCAATTTGGATATGAAGGAGTTTTCGAGCGTTGAATCTTCTGCATTGATTTTTTTGAGCCGGGCTTTGTCGGCGTCGGAGAGATTGGCGCCCGCCTTCACGAACTGCTGGTAGTCGTATTCGACGAGCTTGAGCGATTCGGGATCGAGATGCAGCGAATCGCGCTGGCCGTAGACGGCATTGATGCGCGCAAAGAGTTTGGAGTTGAGGTAGATGGCGTCCTGATGCTCTGCCAGACGGGGCGCCTCGTACTCCTGCACCTTTTGGAGAGGGTCATCGGTATTGGCGCCGGTTACGCAGTTGAATACCAGCATCACGCGGTCGAGCAACTGGCCCGTTTTTTCAAGAGCGACAACGGTGTTGCCGAAGGTCGGCGGAGCGGGGTTGTTGGCGATGGCTTCCACTTCGGAGATTTGCCGGGCCATGCCGGCGTCGATGGCCGGCTGGTAGTCGCCGTCCTTGATTTTGTCGAATGGCGGGGCCTGAAACGCGAGCGCGCTGGGCGCATAGAAGGGGTTGGCCGGGCCAAAGCTCGCAGCGGCGCTTTGAGCGGTCGCCGCACAGGCTGCCAGCGCGACGATGAGGAGGGCAATCAGAGATTGCATGGCCATACGGGTTCCGTTCATTCGGACTTTCCGCAGTTTGTTCATAGCGGCGCTCAGTCTCCTTTATCGGTTGTCAATCCCTGATTGTATGGGAGGAGGGACAGGTTCAAAAAGATTCCGTGGCTCGGGCCGGGTTATGCAGTGTAGACTCATTTCCTCAATCGCCCGAGAAACGAATTGCAGCAAGGGTCGTAACGGCCGCCGGACGCCGTTCACGATGAGACCGAAGCGGGGCGAGCGGCAGGATTCTGCCGGGGAGAGAGATCGAATGAGCACATATTCCTTCATCAAGAGCAAGCTGGACGGGAATGTGATCGACATTCAGGGGGCCTCGACGACATCCGGAGCGCTGCTGGACGCGTATCCGCAGAAGTCGAGCGGCACCGACAACCAGATGTGGGAGTTTGTTGCCGATCCCGCGGGTTCCGGCTATTTCTTCATCAAGAGCCAACTGGACGGCAATGTGATCGACATCCAGGAAGCTTCGATGAAGCCGGGAGCGCTGCTCGACGCCTATCCGCAAAAGAGCTCGGGAACCGACAACCAGCTCTGGCAGTTTGTCAAGGATCCGGCCGGCTCAGGCTATTTCTTCATCGTGAGCAAACTGAACGGCTACGCGATCGACATACAGGGGGCCTCGACCAAAGCCGGAGCGTCGCTCGATGCCTATCCGCTGAAAGCCTCTGGAGCCGACAACCAGCTTTGGGAGGTGGTGGGCGGAAGCTTTCCGTCGCCGGTTGCGGCAGCAGCGGCGCCCGCATCGGGCCTGGGCAGCAATTCAAACTACTTCCTGAGCGACTGCAGCAACATCAAAGGGCTTACCGTGACCGTGAATGTGACGCAGGACATTGTGGGCAGCGACGGGTTCGGCTTTCAGGTGAACTGCTACTCGGCCAAGAGCGACTTCGACGGAGGACAGCAGTACCTGATCTACCTCGATCCGCACAGCTCGCCGGCGCAGCTTTACTGCATGGTGGACAACTGGACGAATTCCTCGACGGGCCTGAGCCAGATCATCAATCACATCGTCCCGCTGGCCACGCTGCCGAGCCAGAAGCTGCCCGCCGGGTATCAGCTCATCATCACGCTCGAAAACGATTCGAGCGGGAACATCACCGGCGCGTCGTACATTGCTTGCGATAACACCGGCAAGACCATCGGCGACCAGACGATCACGCTGATCGGGCTCAGCCTGGTGCCGGGCGGAACGGTTACGTCCTCCGACCTGGCGCCGATTGTCTCTTTCCAGATGAACTTCGTGGATTACCTGAATGGGGGCACAACCGTGCTTTCCTCCGGCGCCGGATGGGTTACCTACACTGCGGCCAACGCGATGACGGTCGACAGCTCGGAGCCATCGTGCGTGGATTGGGATTTTTCCACGGTGGAGAAGGCCAACAGCAGCTATGGGGTGCTGCCGGGGCACGCGAACCAGACCTTCACCCAGTCCTTCGGGGAGTCCGCGGCCGGGGTGGTGATCGACAAGAAGGCGACGGTCCGGCACGTCACGCGGCGCTTGCCGGGCTGAGGGCACGGTGAAGCAACAGCGAATTTGGCTCTTCGCCGACCGGACGGCCCGTTCTTTCGCGCTTTTTGCGGACAGGCGGGTCCTTCGGGCGTCCGTGTGTCATCCTCTAAAGAGGCTGCGGAAAAAGGCAGGATTTCAGGCATAGGCTCGAAAAGCAGGCCGCAGGGGCTAAAGCCCGCGTTCAAATTGCTCGACTTGCGGCACGACTGAAGTCGTGCCCTGACACTTCGTGCTCCTTCCGGAGAGTTTTTCCGCAGCTTGTAAAGCCCACGTTCCTATTGTGACCTTTGCGGCCCGCGACCCGGCCCAGAGGGCGCCCCGGTACCCCGCTCGTGCCCTGGTACGAGACTTCGCGCTCGACGCGTTTTTCGCGTCCCGCTAAAGAGGACCGCACTCGTTCATGGAGCCCGTTACCCACTTCCTTACCGGCGCGTGCATCGGGCGCGCGGGATTCAATCGCAAGACGGCGTACGCAACGCTGGCCGCGGTGTTGGCCGCCGAGGCCGCCGACCTGGACATTCTTTGGGGATTTGCCGGGCCGGTGGAGGAATTGAAGCATCATCGCGGAATCACGCACACGCTGATCGCAGCGCCGGTGGTGGCCGGCGCCGTAGTGGGTGCGGTGTGGCTGCTCGAACGCTGGCGCGACGGGCGGCGATTGCGGGCGCGGCGGGAGACACGCGAGGATTTGCCGGTTGAGGTTGGTGGTTTCCCACCCATTCGCCAGACGCCACCCCACAGACGAAGACCTGTCTGTGGGGGCCCCGGATCAGGCGAATGGATGGGGCACGGAGATCCTTTGGTGGAACCGGGCCGGGATTCATTGCCGCGTCAGGATTCGCTGGCGCGCCAGCCGGTGCGATGGGGATGGCTTTATTTAACGGCGCTGGTGGCGGCGCTGAGCCATCTGCTGCTGGACTGGACCAACAACTACGGTCTGCGGCCGTTTTTCCCTTTCAATCCGCGATGGTATGCCGGAAGCTTTGTCTTCATTGCAGAACCGGTACTATGGGCGCTTCTGGTTACGGCCCTGGCGATCCCCGGGGTGCTGGGGCTTGCGGATCGCGAGATCGGCGCGCGGCCCAAGCCGTTTCGCGGGCAGGGATGGGCGATCTTCGCGCTGGCCGGGATGGTAGTGCTGTGGTGCTGGCGCTGGGGTGAACATGCGCAGGGATTGGCGATGATCGAAAATACGCAAGTGGCCTCTGAGCCGGTGAAGCGGGTAGCGCTTGAGCCCTATCCCGTGAATCCCTATCGATGGCATGCGATTTTGGAGACTGCGGATTTTTATCAGACTGCCGAGGTAAATACCTGGACGGGCACGATCGACAGCGACCCGGAGCGGGACTTGGTGTACAAGCCGGCGGTCACGCCAGCCGTGGAAGCCGCGAAACAGACGGAGCTGGGCAGGGTGTATCTGGACTGGGGGACGTGGGCCGTGGTGCGGGATGTGGGTCCGGAACCGGTGGCGGGCATGGATCCGCCCAATCTGCCTCCGAACCGGCACTGGACCACCGTGGAGTTTTCCGATCTGCGGTTCCAATATTCGTTTCTGGCGACGCGCATTGGCGCCGGCCGCACGCCGCTGAGCGGGTGGGTATATATCGTCGACGGCCGGGACGAGGCGGGCGAGGCCATGGGAGGCCGCGAACAGCACTGAGAGGTTTTGCTCCGGATGGAAATATTTGTTCATCCTGTAAAATGGATTTGGTTGACCGGGGGTCAAGCGCACCGCAGAATGAAGGTAGCACTGCAATTCATACAGGGTTCCCGAATCCGGAAGATGGTTCCGGAAACTGAAGAAGACGAGGTCGTCGATGATCGCATATTTGCTGTTGCTGGTTGCCGTGTTGAGCCGGGTTCTGGTCTTGGCGCATCCGGGGTGGATGAATTTCACTGCGGTGGGTGCGGCGCTGCTGTACTTCGGCGCGCGGCGGCCGTGGCGGGAGATGCTCGCTCCGCTGGCCGTGCTGATGGCCACCGACTACTGCCTGACGGTCTACGCCTACCACTATCCGTTCCGGTGGGAATCTTACGTGACAACCTGGATCTGGTACCTGGCGGCCATGGCGCTGGGGCAGATCCTGCTGAGCGCGCGCACCACTTTTGTGCGCGTGGGGGCGGCGGCGCTGCTGGGTCCGACCTCGTTTTTTGTGGTGGTGGACTACGCGGTTTGGGTTGGGGACGGGATGTATCCGCACACGGCGGCCGGACTGATGGCCTGCTACGTGGCGGCGATTCCGTTTTACCGCAACGACCTGGTGTCAACGGGGCTGATCCTGGCCGCGGCCTTCGGCGTTCCGGCGCTGGTGCGGCGGATGAACGCGGGGCAGGCGCAGGCAGTGCTGGCGGGGAAGTGAGAATCGGGCCTGAAGGCAGCCGGTGAGAAGGAGGGAGGATGGCGGCGACCGCGCAAGTCACGCACGTGCCTCTTGACGTCTACCTGGCCACTTCCTACGAGCCGGATGCGGAGTATGTGGATGGCGTGGTAGAGGAAAGATCGATGGGAGAAGACGACCATTCATCCTGGCAACATGCACTCGAGCTTTGGTTTGGTCAACGCGCCCACGAATGGGGCATCCGGGTTCGGCCCGAGCTGCGGGTGCAGGTATCCCCACGCAATTTTCGCGTGCCCGACGTGACAATTCTTGATCGTAATCTGCCGGTACAGCAGGTGGTTACGCGGCCACCGCTAGCGGTGTTTGAGATTCTCTCTCCTGAGGACACGGTGGACCGGCTGCTGACCAAGCTGGCCGATTACGAACGGATGGGGATTCGAACAATCGTTGTGATCGACCCCAAGAAGGTCCGTCATCTCCGCTATAGCGGCGGGGCGCTGGGGCCGCTGCCGCCGGAGCCATTCGATCTTCCGGGCAGCGCCTGCCGGTTCGATCTGGCGGAGATCGAAAAGCTGCTGGATTGAAGCGGTACAGAGGGAGTTCTAACCTTCCAACAGCTTGCCGGAGCGCTTCTTTCCGATCCACCACCACGCAAAGCCAATCACCGCCAGGCCGCCTACGGCGACCACCGTGGCCAGGGCGTGGTGCGCGACCAGATCGGCAGCGCCAGGGCCCAGCTTGAGCACCAGCAGCGACAGAATCAGCCAGCGGATCATCCTTCCGGAGAAGACGGCCAGCAGGAACGGCACGATGCGCATCTCAAAGACTCCGGAAGCAAAGATGAAGACCTTCCAGGGGGCGGGCGGGGGCAGCATGGAGGGGATCATCACGGCTAGAAACTCCTGGCGCTCGAAGCGGGCGCGGAGGGCCTCGAAGCGCTCGCGATTGATGCGTTTGAGCAGGAATAGCTCGCCGCCGGCGCGGCCCAGGGCGTAAGGCAGCAGCCCGCCGACGGCCGAGCCGGCGGCGGCTAGGAGGCAATAGAGCCAGAAATGGCTCTTATCGTGCCAGATGGAGAGAGCCAGAAAGGCATCCATGGGAACCGGGATGGAAGAGGAGTCAAGCAGCGCAACCGCGCCTGCCCCCCAAAAACCCAGCTTGGCAAGGGCGGGCAGGAGCACGAGCCTCCAATAAGCCAAACTTCCAAGAAAAAACTGCTTCAAACAGGTTCCCTTTCCGGCTTACTATACGTCCATTCAATAAGATTCATTGTACGAGCCGCAGCTTTGCGCAGGACAACGACGGGGATGAGAGAATAGATAGAAAGGATCCAAGAGTGGAGCCGGCAGGTGTGCGTCCCGAGAGGCTCCTCAGGAACGAATGCCGACCCGCGAAGCGCCAGTCGATGTGAACGAGCCCATGGGGAGGACCGAGGTCGACCCGTTCGAGGAGAGTCTCGTCTCCGAAGCAGCTCCGAACCCGGAGCCGGGAGGGCCGGCGTCGCCCGTGGTGCGGGGTTCGCGCTGGATCGACTACAACACCCACGAACTGCTGGAAATGATCGGCGAGCTCGAGGACGAGCGGCGCTGGGCGCGGTTGCGCGAAGGCATCCTGTGGGCCATTCTCTTTCACATCGTTCTGCTGTTTACCTTGTTCTGGCTTCCAACCCGGCTGTACCCCAGAGTCGTGGATCCGTTCGATGCCATTAAGGAGCGAAAGGACCTGGCGTACCTCGATCTCCCGCCGGACGCGCTGCGCGCGGTTCGCCCCAAGACCGAGCCGAGGCCGTTGCGGGAAAAACCGCTCATCGACAAGAAGACGCTTGAGGATATGAACCGCGAAAACCCTCCTGCGCCGGCTCCGCCCCCGCCGTCCCAGCACGAACCGCAGGCGCCCGTCGAGCCCAAGCCGCAGCCTACGCAGCCGCTTCCACCCAATCCTCAGGCGCAGGTTGAGGCGCCGCGGCCGTCGGCAGTGCCGGCGCGACCGAATTTTGCCATGGAGTCGCAGAACCCCGTCGACCAGCTCAAGAACGCGATGCAGAACGCGATGCGCAATCGCGGATCAGAGAGTTACGGGGATCAGCCATCGCCGGGACTGTCGATGCATCCCGGCGCCGGAACGGGCGGAGTTCAGGTTTTGTCGCCGACCGAGGGCGTGGACTTTACCGATTGGCTGGCCCGTTGGCATTACGTGACGGAACGGACCTGGGACCCGCTGATTCCCGACGAGGTGAATCCGCCGATCAACAAAGCGGGGGTGGTGGCGATCCGGTTCAAGGTGTTACCGAACGGGCAGGTCGTCGATATGCAGCTCGAAGGCCGGTCCGGCGACACGGCGCTGGACCGCGCGGCGTGGGGCGCTATCAGCGGCTCCAGCTATCAGCCGCTGCCGAGGGCCTTCCACGGACCGTATCTGGAGCTGCGAGCGTTCTTTTTCTATAACATGCAGCCACAGTAGCAGGCTGAGCGGGGAACCGGAGCCGGGTTCAGACGCTGGCGTCGGCGGGCAACCCGTGTTCCTGCGCGGGCAGTTTGACTGGGCTGGCGGGGCCTGGCGGACTGTTCCTGTGGGTGAGGAAGATGCCGTCCTGCTCGAGCAGCGCTTCGTAAACCGGGGTGTGACGCCAGTGGCGGGCCAGGGCGAAGGCGCTCATGTTGGCGATCATCATGGGCAGCACCAGCCCGTAGCCGCCGGTCATCTCGAAGATGATGAGAATCGAGGTCATGGGCGCGCGCACGATTCCCGCAAAGACGGCGCCCATGCCCACCACGGCGAATGCGCCGATGGAGTCGGCCGGGTGGTGGAAGACAGTGACATCCAGGTAGCCGACCGCCCCGCCCAGCATGCCACCCATGAACAGCGCCGGGGCAAAGATGCCGCCCGAGCCGCCGCTTGAGTAGGATGTGACCGTGGCGGCCAGCTTGAGGACGCACAAAACCGCCATGGCCGCTACGGGCAGATTGCCGAGCAGGGCCTGGGTGAGGGTCTTATAGGGGTCGCCGGCGATGCCGTTCAGGTGAAAGAAAAGCAGCGACACGACCGCAAAGCTGCCCGTGGCCGCGCCGCCGATGGCGGGATGAACCCATTTAGGTACCTTCTTAAGCCCCTTGAACCAGGCGCGCAGCCCAAGCAATGAGTCTGTGAACGCCACTGAGACAATGGCGGCCAGCAGGCCGAGCAGAGAGTACCACAGCAGCGACGACGACTTGGCCAGCGTGTAGGTTTGCAAGCGCGGCACAAAGAAGATGGGATTGGAGCCCAGGATGCTGTGTTCCACCACGGCGGCCAGGGCGGCGGCCACAATCACCCCCGAGAGCATGGTCTGGTCCAGGCTGCCGATCAGTTCCTCGAGCGTGAAGGTGACCGCGGCGATGGGTGCGTTGAAGGCCGCGGCGATGCCCGCCGCCATGCCCACCGAGGTCATGCGCCTTTGGTTCTTGGGACTGAGCCGGGCCACGCGCGACAGGAAGCTGCTCACCCCGGCGCAAATCTGCACCGTGGGGCCCTCCACACCCAATGAAGCGCCCGACCCGAGCTGCAACGTGCACAGAACGAACTTTCCGATGGTTTCCTTGATCGAGATGGCGCCAAAACGGAAGGTATAGGCCGTTTTCACCTGGGGAATGCCGCTGCCCGCGGCCGCCGGAACCCAATAGGTGAGCCCGAGGCCGGCCACCAGCCCGCCCAGAGCCGGCGTGAGAATTGTCCACCAGATCCAGGCATGGCCGGGTGCCGAGGTGGCGCGATTGATCAGGAGGGCATACAGGGTTGCGCAGCTAACGTGAAAGGCAACCGCCGAAAGCCCGCCAACGCCTCCGGCCACGATGGTGATCACCAGCAGCCGTTGCCGCTCGTTGGGCATGCTGCGAGCCAGCCACCCGAATAATCGCGTAAGAAGCCCTTCAAATCCGAACCGATATTTCAATTCCGGGGGAAACCTCGCTCGGGAGAAAGCTGCATCTCCAGTATACGGGCGGGTCCACGGAGCATTTGCCCGCGAAGGTTGCGTTTCGCGCCGCTCTTCACGGTTTTGGTTCCGATTCCCGTGCTTTCGTGCAGGGAGCCCCTCGCGTAGTCTACCGAAGCGCCTATCATCCGTGAGCCATGGCGCGGCACTTCCGGATCCGGCCCTCCGGCCCTCGGAGGAAGCGGACCCTGCGATCCGCGCAGCAGAACAAAGGCTTTTGCCGGTGCGGGCGCAGTGGGAATTTTTGCGCTCCCGGCTGTTTTCAACCACTGCCCACCCGCGATAAAATCAGTGCGTCATCGATGCATAGCCGTTGTGCCATTCCGATTCAGGGAACGCCGCCGCTCAAGCGCTTTGGCCGCGGACGCCACGACCGTGGACGCTGACCCTTCCCGCTGAGTAATCTAATTCCGACGAAATCTTCGTCCTATCAGGTCCCAAAGACGGGACCTGAGGCGCCCCGTGTTCCTAGAGCGTGTTTCAAAAAACAGTCCGGCATACATCAGAGGCGACCCCTCAGGGGCCAAAGCCCGCGATTTTTCTGGCTATTTTCGGCACGGCACCCAAAGGGTTCCCGGCCGTGCACTGATATAGAACGCATTCTTGAAACACGCTCTAAGTTTGCGTTCATGCTTTCCCAGGTCCCAAAGGCGGGACCTGGGGCACCCAGTGTTTTGCGATCCATCCGCGGGTGCGCGGATAGAAAGGGAGTTCCCCGATGAACAGCTTTGCGAGCCGTGCCGTGTTGAAATGCGGCAACAAGAGCTATACGATTTTTCGCCTGCCGGCGCTTGTCGCACGCGGTTTTGACCTGAGCCGGCTGCCGTTCAGCCTGAAGATTCTGCTCGAGAACCTGCTGCGCCGCGAGGACGGCATGAACGTGACGGCCGCGGACATCGAGTTCCTGGCCAACTGGAAGGCGAAGGCCGAGCCCAGCCGCGAGATTGCCTACATGCCGGCGCGGGTGCTGATGCAGGACTTTACCGGCGTGCCGGCGGTGGTGGACCTGGCGGCGATGCGCGACGCGATCAAGACGCTGGGCGGCGATCCGGAGCGGGTGAATCCACTGGTTCCCGCCGAGCTGGTGATCGACCACTCCGTGCAGGTGGACGAGTACGGCGCCGCGGGCGCGTTTACGACCAATACCTTGCTGGAGTATCAAAGAAACCGCGAGCGCTATGCATTCTTGAAGTGGGGGCAGTCGGCGTTCCGGAATTTCTCCGCGGTCCCGCCCGGAATGGGAATCTGCCACCAGGTGAATCTCGAATATTTGGCTCGTGTAGTCTTCACCAAAGAGTCAGACAGCGGAGCTGTTGCGTATCCGGATACGCTGGTCGGCACCGACTCGCATACCACCATGATCAACGGGCTGGGCGTGCTGGGATGGGGCGTGGGCGGCATCGAGGCCGAGGCGGCGATGCTGGGCCAGCCGGTTTCCATGCTGGTGCCGCAGGTGGTGGGTTACAAGCTGACCGGCAAGCTGCGCGAGGGCGCGACGGCCACGGACCTGGTGCTGACGGTGACGCAGGCGCTGCGCAAGCTGGGCGTGGTGGGCAAGTTCGTGGAGTTCTACGGGCCGGGGATTGCGGGGCTGCCGCTGGCCGATCGCGCCACCATCGGCAACATGGCGCCCGAGTATGGGGCGACGTGCGGGATCTTCCCGGTGGACGCGGAGACGCTGCGCTACCTGAGGCTGACGGGGCGCAGCGAGGAGCAGATCGCGCTGGTGGAGGCTTACTACAGAGAGCAGGGGCTGCTCCACACGGCGGATGCGCCGGAGGCCGAGTATACCGAGACGCTGGAACTCGATCTGGGCGCGGTTGAGCCGAGCGTGGCCGGGCCGAAGCGGCCGCAGGACCGCGTGCCGCTGAAAGACGCGGCGGCGAGCTTTGCGCAACAGTTGCCGAGTTTGCTCGCGCCCACGGCCAAACCGCTGGGCACGCGCACGGCGGCGGCGTGGGAGCGGAAGACCGTGGCCGATACAGGGCTTGCGGAGGCAGAGCCGTTGCACGTGACGACAACCGTGAAGGAGCGGTTCCACGTCGATCCGGATACGTATCTCGATCATGGCTCGGTGGTGATTGCGGCGATTACAAGCTGCACGAATACTTCGAATCCGTCGGTGATGATTGCGGCGGGAATTCTGGCCAAGAAGGCTGTCGAAAAGGGCTTGACCGTGCCGCCGTGGGTGAAGACTTCGCTGGCGCCGGGATCGCGGGTGGTGACGGACTACTACCAGAAGTCCGGCCTGCTGCCGTATCTCGAAAAACTGCGCTTCAACGTTGTGGGCTACGGATGCACGACGTGCATTGGCAACTCCGGGCCGCTGCCGGCCGATGTTTCGAAAAGCATCGACGAGCACGGACTGGTTGCGGTGAGCGTGTTGAGCGGCAATCGCAACTTCGAGGGGCGCGTGAACGTAGACGTGCGGGCCAATTACCTGATGAGCCCGCCGCTGGTGGTAGCTTACGCGCTGGCCGGGCGGATCGGGCACAACTTCGAGACCGATGCGCTGGGAACCGACCAGGCCGGCGCGCCGGTGTACCTCAAGGACATCTGGCCCTCGCAGCAGGAGGTCTCCGAAGCCATCGAGCGCTCGGTGAACAGCGAGAGCTTCCGCAAGGAGTACGCGACGGTGAGCCTGGGCGACGCGAACTGGCAGGGGCTTAGCTTCCCGACCGGGGAGGTGTACCGGTGGGAGCCGGACTCGACCTACATCCGCCAGGCGCCGTACTTCGACGGGATGACGAAGACGCCGGCGCCGGTTGAGGATATTGCGAACGCGCGGGTGCTGGCGGTGCTGGGCGACTCGGTGACGACGGATCACATATCGCCGGCGGGATCGATCAAGGCCAGCGGGCCAGCAGGGAAATACCTTGCCGAGCACGGTGTGAAGCCGGCCGACTTTAACAGCTACGGCTCGCGGCGCGGGAATCACGAAGTAATGGTGCGGGGGACCTTCGCCAACGTGCGCCTGCGTAACAAACTTGCGCCGGGCACCGAGGGCGGCGTTACACGGCTGCTGCCCGAGGGCGAGCCGATGTCGATCTTCGACGCCAGCGTGAAGTATGCCGAGCGCGGCGTGCCGCTGGTGATTCTTGCCGGCAAGGAGTACGGGTCGGGGTCGTCGCGCGACTGGGCGGCGAAGGGCCCCAAGCTGCTGGGCGTGCGGGCGGTGATTGCGGAGAGCTTCGAGCGCATTCACAGGTCGAATCTGGTGGGGATGGGGATTCTGCCGCTGCAGTTTGAAGACGGGCAGAATGCGGAATCGCTGCGTCTGACGGGCGAAGAGGTGTTTTCGTTCCCTGGGTTGACTGTGTTGCTCAAAGAGAAGCTTGCCGGCGGGCGCACGCTGAAGGTGAAAGCGGCGGGCGCGGACGGCGCGGTGAAGGAGTTCAACGCCACGGTACGCATCGACACGCCGCAGGAGATCGAGTACTTCGAACACGGCGGGATCTTGCAGTACGTGCTGCGGCAACTGGCGGCGAAGTAACTGCGGTTGGATTCACGTTGTACTTTCCCACCCTGTCTACAACGACAAGTCGACAGGATGGGGCACGGTGCACGCTCGTTTATCAGCTTTTCCTAGGACCTTCGGCGCCGGAGATCGGCCGATAGCGGTTTCGACCCTTGGAATCGGCGGAAGGTTACGGCTTTGCTACACGTGTGCAAAGCAGTTACCTGGTTTCCGTTACTTGCGGACAAAAGCAAGAATATCGATTGCGGAATGTCGGCTACTGTCCTTCGCTCCATTTGGTAGGCTTCTTCAGCTCCAACCCAAACTGTCTTGCGCCCACGAGGGTCGTGTGATCTGAATCACTTCGCTCCCTGCGGTTCGGCGGTACGTTTTGGATGGCGAGCCGGAGACCGTACGCAATGGGGGAAAGGCGGAGGCGGGAACGGAAGAGGGCAGCGGTGTCAGCGGATCCTGAGCGCCGCCGGATGTTTTTTTCTTTCTTCACTCGGATTGGCGGCGCCTGCTCCCTGGCTGCACTGGCGGGATGCGGGGCCTCGTATTTAAATTTGCCGTCGCCCGCCGTGCCGGCCAGCACGGTGTCTCCTGTGGCCGGCTCGCCTATCCAGCACATTGTCGTGATCATGCAGGAAAACCGCAGCTTCGACAACCTGTTTAACGGGTATCCGGGCGCGGACACGGTGCAGAGCGGCATGTTGAACGGCGTTTCGATTCCACTCAAGCCGGTTCCGCTTGGCGACTCGCGTGATATTGAGCACACGCACATGCGCTGGTGGAAAGACTGGGACCATGGCAACATGGACAATTTCGCTCAGGACAGCGCCAGTCCGTCCACGCTGCCGTACTCCTACGTGCCGGAGAAAGACGTGGAGCCCTACTGGACGATGGCCGGCGAGTATACGCTCGGCGATCGCATGTTCCAGTCCAACACCGGGCCGAGTTTTGTGGCCCACCAGTACATGATTGCGGGGCAGTCGGGCAAGGTGGCCGAGGATCCCAACGGCACGGTTTGGGGATGCGACGCCGATCCCAGCACTACGGCCGCGCTGATCGGTCCCAACGGTACGGAGCTGCCCGGCGTTTATCCCTGCTTCGATTACCAGACCGTCGCCGACCTGCTGGACGAGAAAGGCGTGACCTGGCGTTATTACGCTCCCGGCAGCGGCAGCAGCTTTTTCGTTCTCTCCGCCTACCAGGCCATTCGCCACATCCGGTTCGGCAAGGACTGGAAGGAGAACGTGATCTCGCCTTCGACGCGGGTGCTGACCGACATCGAGCATGGAGAACTGGCGCAGGTCACGTGGATTGTTCCGGACTGGACGCACTCCGACCATCCGGGCTCGGGCAGCGAAGGGCCGGATTGGGTGGCGTCGATCGTAAACGCCATCGGCAGCAGCCAGTACTGGGATTCGACCGCCATCTTCATCGCCTGGGACGACTGGGGCGGCTGGTACGACCATGTGGACCCGCCGAAGATGGATGAGATGGGGCCAGGATTCCGGGTTCCGCTGCTGGTGGTTTCGCCTTACGCGAAGCATGGGTATGTCTCGCACCATTTTCATGAGGCAAGCGGGTTTATCGCCTTCGTGGAGTACAACTTTGGGCTGGGCAGCCTGGGAACCCGGGATGCGGGCACGGACGCCTTTGCGGATTGCTTCGATTACCAGCAGACGCCGGAGCCGTACAACACGATCAAGACCAAAGTCTCGGCGGAGGAACTGATGCGTGAACAGCCAAGCGGGCCTCCGGACGACGACTGAAGATGGCCGGCGCGATCCGCATTCTCGCCTTCGAGGCGAACGCGCTCTTCCGGGCGCTCGATCTTCCCTCCCGCATGACGGCCAACCGGTTGCTTTGGGCCACCGGGCTGGCGCTGCAATGTGCGCTGGTGCTGGAGGCATTCCGGCGGGGCGTGGCGCGAAAATTCCCGTTTTTCGCTGGGCTGATCCTGTTTTATCCGCTGCGCGCGGCGATGCTTTTCGCGCTCGCCGGGCGCATGGATTCCGGCGCCTACGACTCGCTGTTCAACGCGCTTGCGCTCCTTGAATTCCCGCTGCAGGCGCTGGTGGCCGGCGAGCTGGCTTTGCGCCTTTTGCGTGACGGCGGCGGCTGGGTGCGGCGGCGCGTCGTGGTGCTGCTACTGCTGTTCGCCGCGTCATGCGGGCTGGCGTGGCTTGCGCTCGGCGCATTGCCGGAAAGGCAGCTTGCCGACCGGGTACAAGTCTTGATGGGTCTCGCGATGCTGGCGCTTTTCGCCGCGGCTTTAAGAAGCTCGCGGTCCCGGAACCTGACGTTCATCCTGGGCGGATTTGCGACGTTTGCGGCAATTCAGCTTGCGGCCCTGGCGGGCAAGGCACACGCGATAACCAGGCACGACGCCGGTGCCTATGTGGGGTGGTCGTATGCGCCGGCTTGCGGCTATCTGGTTGTGGTTGTGTTCTGGCTGGTATTGCTGAAGCGTGAGACGCGGACGACGGAGGCGGGTTGAGGATCGAGGTATCCCACCCTTGAATCAAAGAACGATTTGAAGGTGGGGCACCCGGGAATTGGTGGAGAGTTAAAACGAGCCGGGTGGCTGCGGCTATTTTCGGCGCTCGGGGGGGCGCGCGGATTTGGCGGCTTGCTTTTTGGCGTCGGCGTCGATGGCGGCTGTTTCTTCGTGTTGTGGAGAGAAGAAGCGCGCTCCGTCCAGGTTGTGGTCGCCCATGGCGTGCAAGCGCAGGAAATTGGTCGAGCCGGATTTGGTGCGCGTTCCGGCGACAATGGCGATGACCTCGCGGGGACGGACGTAGCCGCCTTTTTCAAGCAGAGCTTCCGCGCAATCGACGAGCGCCTCAGTGGTGTTCACCTTGGGGCAGCGGATGGGCGTCGTGCCCCACAGCAGGTTGAGCCGGTTGATGGTGACTTCGACGGGGCTGAGCGCGAAGATGGGCGCCGAGGGGTGATATTTCGAGAGCTGGCGCGCGGTGGCGCCGGACTCGGTGAACAGCGCAATGCCGCGCAGGTCGAGATCGTCGGCGGCATGGGCGGTGGCTTCGCAGATGGTTTCGGCAATCGACAGACGGCTGCGGCGCTCGCGGTGCTCGGATTCCTGGCCAAATTTCATGTGCACCTCGGCCTCGGTGACAATACGCGACATCATGGCGACGGCTTCAACGGGATACTTGCCGACGGCCGACTCGCCGGAGAGCATCACGGCGTCAGTGCCGTCAAAGACGGCGTTGGCCACGTCGGAGACTTCGGCGCGCGTGGGGCGCGGGTTTTCGATCATCGATTCGAGCATCTGCGTCGCCGTGATGACCGGCTTCGAATACTCGCCGGCGCGGCGGATAATGTGTTTCTGAATGGCGGGAACTTTCTCCGGAGGAGCCTCGACGCCGAGGTCGCCGCGCGCCACCATAATGCCGTCAGAGGCGATGAGAATGTCGTCGAGGTGCTCGATGGCCTGGGGTTTCTCGAGCTTGGAGATGATCCAGGTTTCGCTACCCAGGGCGGAGACGCGATTGCGCACCAGCCGGACATCTTCGGCGGTGCGGACGAAGGAAACGGCAACGGCGTCGACGCCGTTCTTGAGCGCGAACTCGAGGTCGGCGGCATCTTTTTCCGTGAGCGAGGGCACGCGGACCGGGATGCCGGGCAGGTTGATGCCCTTGTTTTCGCCCAGCAGGCCTCCGTTGACGATCTCGCAGATTACATCGACCCCGTCCACTTCTTGAACGTGGAGCTCGATCAGGCCGTCGGAGAGAAGAATGCGGGAGCCCTGCTCCACGTTTTCAGCCAGGGTTTTGAAAGTGGTGCCGACCAGGGATGCGGTTCCGGGAACGTCGCGGGCGGTAATGGTGAGGCGATGGCCGGCCTTGAGCAGGACGGGCACATGATCTTTCAGCTTGGAAGTGCGGATCTTCGGACCCTGGAGATCGCCAAGGATGCAAAGCGGCTTGCGTTCGGCACGGCTCACCTTGCGAATCAACTGGATGAGGGCCAGTTTTTCTTCGTAAACGCCGTGAGAAAAGTTCAGGCGGACCACGTCGACGCCGGCGCGAACCAGGTCCCGGATCACGGACTCGGAATTGGAGGCGGGACCGAGGGTAGCCACGATCTTGGCGCGGCGCTGCGCGGACGATTCAGTCTGGCTCAAGCCGGGGAAGGACATAAGGGCAACTCCAGAACAGCATTTTGCGGGAAGAGAAGTTTTTTCAGCCGGATTATGGGGATCAACGAGGAGCCGCTGATCCAATTGTAAATGGGAGCGGCCCTACAGCGTTAGCGGGCAATTTGGCGGCGCGGGGAGTGAATCGCGCACGATTCCCAATCGCCGCCGCGGTGCCGAATCCGGACCTGCGGACTACGCCGAGGCCAGCGGGGCGGGGCCATCGCCGCGCCCTTCCTGGCGATCCCAATAGAGGACTCCGTTCAGTTCGGCTCCCGTGAGCACGCTGAACGAAGTGATATAGAGCCAGACCAGGGTGGCGATGCCGGTGCCGAAGGAGCCGTAGAAGCGGGAGTAATCGGCTATGCGGGTAACGTACCAGCCGTAAGCGAGGGTGGCGGGGAACCAGATGAGGGTTCCGGCAACGGCGCCGGGGACGACCCACAGCCAGTGCTCCTTGCGCCGGGTGCCGAAGTGGTAGAGCACGGTAAGAACGCTGGAACTGGTGAGCAAGGCAATGGACCAGCGCGCCAGGCGCCAGAAATACACGACGATGTGGCGCAGGTTGTGGCCGGCATTATCGATCATCCAGAATTCGATCTGGCGGCCGAAGACGATGACCAGGGTGGCCACGGAAAGGGGAACCATGGAGATGGGCAGGAGCAGGAGCGCGCGCAAGCGCCGGCTCCAGAAGCCCCAGGCCTCGGGCGGCAGCCGATAGGCGCGGCGGAAACCCTCCATAAGCGAAAGCATGACGCCCATGCCGGCAAAGATGCTGAGGCAGGTGGCGGAGAAGATGAGCTGGGTGGAATAGACGCGGCGGGTAAGGACGTAGGACTGGAGCAGATCGAGGGTGTCGACAGGAAGGAACTGCTCGAAGATGGAACGCAGCCCACCGAGCATGGTGCCGCCTTCCTGTACCTGGGCCACCAGGGTGGTGATGACCAGGAGGGCCGGAAACAGCATCAGAATGCCCGAATAGGCCGCGGCCTTTGCGATGTTGATCACATCGTGGGCGAGGATCTGGAGAAGCGCCCGTCGAATTTGAACGAGAATCCTGGACATGGAGTTGGGACCTGCTCGTTATTGGCAAGAGTAGAGCATCGGAACGGCTTAGGCGATAGGGAGCCTCTTGAAAAGAAGGACGAAAGCAGAACTGGTTGTGTTGAGTCCGCGCGTCAGGTTGGTTGAGACCGAGCGGTGAATGGTTGGGACTTAGGGAACCTCTGAATAAACCATCGGCGTTCCCTCAGGGGCTAAAGCCCGCCTTCATTTTACGGTTCTTGCGGCACGACTTAAGTCGTGCCCTTTCAAAACATCGACTTATTCAGAGGTTCCTTAGTCATCATGGAGTGACCGGTTCCAGTGCGCTGGTCGTGGGTTAGGCTGTGAGTCGAAGAGGAACACAGTCCAGAGCCACAAGCGGAGAGGAACCGGTCATGAAGGAGAAGGTACGATTTTTGGGATTGGATGTCCATGCCGAGACGATCGCGGTAGCGGTCGCCGAGCAGGACGGGGAAGTACGCAACCTGGGTATCATCGCCAACCGCGCCGAGTCGGTGCGCAAGCTGATCAAGAAGCTGGGCGGGGCGGAGCAGTTACGGGCCTGCTACGAGGCGGGTCCCACGGGCTACGTGCTGTATTGGCAGTTGACGGAGTTGGGAGTGGAGTGTGCGGTGGTGGCGCCGACGCTGGTTCCGGTCAAGGCCGGCGACCGGGTCAAGACGGATCGGCGGGATGCGGCGAAGCTGGCGCGCTGCCATCGCGCGGGCGATCTGACGGCGGTGTGGGTTCCGGATGCCGGTGCGGAGGCCTTACGGGATCTGGTGCGAACACGGGAGGCGGCCAAGCAGGATCAGTTGCGGGCCCGGCATCGGCTGAGCAAGTTTCTGCTGCGCACGGGGCGGCGTCCGGTTGCTGGGATAAAGGCATGGAGCCAGCCTTATATAGCCTGGGTGCGGCAACTGCGCTACGAGCAGGCGGCGCAGGAGTGGACGCGGCTGGATTTGCTGCACGAGGTTGAGCACATGGCGGAGCGAGTGAAGCGGTTGGAGGAGGCGATCCGTGAAGCGGTGAAGCTGGCTCCGGCGGGGATGCAGGAAGTGATCCGTGGTTTGCAGGCCTTGCGTGGCATTGCCGAGATTTCGGCGGTGACGGTGGTGGCCGAGCTGGGGCAGCTCTCGCGATTCGAGGGCGCGCGGCAGTTGATGGGCTACAGCGGCGCGGTGCCCAGCGAAGAGTCCAGCGGCAGGCGGCAACAACGCGGCTCGATCACCAAGACCGGCAACGCGCATCTGCGGCGCATCGCCATCGAAGCCGCCTGGAGCTATCGTCTCAAGCCGGCCGTGGGGCCGGGATTGCGCAAGCGGCAGGAAGGCGTGCCGGAAGAGATCAAAGAGATGGCCTGGAAGGCGCAGCTGCGCTTGCACAGGCGCTACGCCAGGCTGGCCGCGGCAGGCAAGGACCAGCGCAAGATCGTTACCGCCGTGGGGCGCGAACTGCTGGGCTTCATCTGGGCCATCGGCGTGAAGACGGAAACTGCCGCCAGCCAGGCGACGGCGGCATGACCGGCAAAGAGCAACAGCAACAGCAACAGCAACAGCAAGAACAAAAGCCAAAACCTTCCTAAGAAGGAAAAGACAAAAACCTCGAAACCCGATGAGCATCATCAACCATTTCGAAGACAGCGCCAGCCGCAGCCGGAGCAAGCACGAAGGAGAATCCTCGACCGCTCTATGCGACAGGCTCAGCCGGACTCGCGACTTTAGTCCGAGGCAGCTCCCGACGGATCATGACCATGCGGTTCCGACCCGCGAATATCAGACTGATCAATCGTCGCCCAATCTGCCCCGGCTGCTGCTGGCCCTGTCCTCGAAAAAACAAAAACCACCACACGGCCGTGCAGGGATTGACAGGTCACTCCATATCAGAGCGGTTTCGATTCACTTCCTGACCTCGGCGAGATCGCGCCAGGTGGCTTTTTCATGAGGGAAAAGCCACTTAGCTCCACACGTCATGTTCAGAGCGGGATCGAAAACGCTGGAGCGGTGAGACCCGAGGTTTGAGACTTTGTTTTCGCTTTGTGAAAAAAAACCGGAGGCTGCCGAATTCGCATCCGCCCCGGAGGACAACTGAGGTTGCGGCCCAGGGCATCGAAACCAAGCTGATGAGCCTGGGCCCCATTTCGGGAGGAGCTCGAACGACGAGGGGGACAGGGACGATCAAGGACAGGGACGATCATTCCAAGTTTCTCAGAAGAGAGAGGAGGAGAGTCAAATGTTCTCAAAACGATCGGGCAAAGGAATCGTATTGGTTGCGGCTTCGGTTCTGTGGGCGGGAGGAGCGGCCTGTGCGCAACAGCCGGGGAGCAGTCCGGGAAACCAGCCATCCTCTCCCAGCCAGCAGCAGCAGATGCCGGGCGCTCCCGGCACTCCAGGCAGGCCGACCATCGGCATGCCGGACATGAACCAGGCCGGCCAGCAAGCCTACGGCGACCAGATGTTCGTCCGTGACACCCTGGAAGGCAATGACGCCCAGGTGCAGATGAGCCAGCTTGCCCAGCAGAAATCCTCGAGTTCCGATGTGCGGCAATTCAGCCAGAAGATGGTGCAAATCCACACCGAGCTGAACAGCCAACTGGTCCCGGCCGCCAAACAACTGGGAGTAAGCGAGCCCAAGGGACCCTCGAAGAAAGAGAAGAAGGAGATTGACCGGCTGCAGGCGCTCTCCGGGCCGGACTTCGATACGGCCTACATCCAGGCAATGGCCAGCCAACAGCAGCACGACCTGAAGGAGTTCAAGAACGAAGCCGATTCAGGCCAGGCTGCGAACATTCAGCAGGCTGCCAAACAAGACGAGCCCGTGCTTGCCGAGCACTACCAGGTGCTCGAGAAACTGGCGCAGGCGCACAATGTGACCATTGCAAGCGCGAGATAGCTCCATCCGGAATCGAGGGACCGCGACGATGAGGCTGCCGGCGGGGTGTCGACCGGCAGGTGGCAATTGCGACGCTTCTCCGGGGTGCGCCGACGCCGCGCGCTTTCGGCCCCCGGACCCTCGTTTATCGGATCGCCCGGAGGCGGAGCGTCCCGTCGGAGTAATGATGGAAAGGCAATCCGCTGTATATCTTGAGGCCGGCTTCAAATAAGATTGACTCCCGACTACCCCCTGTTTAGAGTCGTCTTTATGAAGCTGAAAAATGGAGAACAGAAGAGGGGGGATAAGTTCAATGAGTCGCTACTGGTCGATCTCATCCTCGTGATCGTCTCCGCCGCCATCACCGTCATCCTGTATTTGAAGAATGTTGGCGGCGTGCTCGAAGACCTATTGGCTGGGGCCGTCATTTTCACGATCGGATCCGTCTATCAGCTTCGATTGAGCGCGCGCGAAAACGGGCGCACGCTGACGGCCATCGAAGGCTATGTCCCGGAGCTGC
This sequence comes from uncultured Acidobacteriaceae bacterium, assembly GCA_963770555.1. GTDB lineage: Bacteria > Acidobacteriota > Terriglobia > Terriglobales > Acidobacteriaceae > Telmatobacter. The sequence goes on along the minus strand of CAVYQC010000002.1, from coordinate 80,921 downwards.
AAGGGCAGTCGTCGCGGCTGGATTCAAAGATGAGGGAACTGACAATCCTTCTGAAAGAGATTGGAGCCGGACACAGGATCGACGACCTTGAGCAATTCCTAAAAAAACAGAAGCCTGTCATCCAAAATATCGGGCGCGTGGCTCTCCGAGCCTGCCTCACTACGATCAATCCCCTCCCGGATGGTCAGGGCTTCAGTGCGAAAGGCCAGGATATCGCTCTTGCTTCCTATAGCGCTCTCTGGAAGGAACTTGCCGCAGAACAGATCGCGCGCTGCAACAGAGGGGAAGATCCCCTGGTCGCGAGGGTGACTCATTCGACAGTCAACAACATTTGGGAGTTGCCGGCGCTGATCAATGCGCTGAACCACCAGGAAATTTTCATCGACCATGGTGGAAAGGTGGTGCGCGTGTTCATCGACGATCCGGAGGATCCTTCTTCCGAGATCAGGGGTGTGATGCAAACCATGCAAGGGAAAGGCATCGACGTCTATTACATCAAGAGGTCCGAGGTCCATGCGCTTCCTCACGATTTTTTGTGGGCAGGCGATTACAAGGCAGAGTGGTGGCCGGCAACCAACCACATGACTTTGCAGGAAGGCCGCTTTCTGGCCATTGACTCCGCCCTTCGAGAAACGATGAGCGAACAGTGGAGGGAAGTCGGCGAGCTTGTTCTCAGACGCTCGAAGGCCAGAGGCACGAAGATTCCACCGGACGTGCGTTGGATCCTTGGCACCACATTTGATTCGAAGCCGGACAACGATACCTATGAGATATAAACTCTGCTCGCCACGGCGAACGAAAACGTCTTTCGCGATCCCATTCGATGAATCCTCCACGGCACGCAGCGGGCATTCGGGCCCGCTCCTATAAACGCAAAAAGACGACTCGACACCAGGTGCATTCGTTACACTGTCCACTGACAGGAGGCAAGATCCGTTATGCAGACCCGGATTCAGGGCACCACCATGCCCGTACTTGAAGTGCAGCTTGACCCCAACGAGAGCGTGTTCTCAGAGAGCGGAGAACTCTCGTGGATGACCGCCTCCATCCAGATGATGACCCACACCCAGGCGGGCGGCGGCGGAGGGCTGTTCGGAGTGCTGAAGCGCGTGGCCGGCGGGGGCAGCATCTTCATGACCGAGTACCGGGCTTATCAGTATCCGGGCGTGGTGGCGTTTGCCACCAAAGTGCCGGGACACATTGTGCCGGTGAGCCTGGGGCAAGGGCCGGAATACCTGGTACACCGGCACGGCTTTTTGTGCGCCACGCCGCAGGTGACCATCGGCGTGGGCTTTCAACAGTCGCTGGGCGCGGGCATTTTTGGCGGGGACGGATTCCTGCTGCAGAAAGTGGGCGGCTACGGCACCGCGTGGCTCGAGCTCTCCGGCGAGTTGATTCAGCAGACCCTTCAGCCCGGCGAAGTGCTGCGCGTACATCCGGGACACGTGGGAGCGTTCCAGAGCTCGGTCGGCTTTCAGATCACCATGGTTCCGGGAATCAAGAATATGATCTTCGGCGGCGACGGAATCTTTCTGGCGGTGCTGACCGGGCCGGGCACGATCTGGCTGCAGACGCTGCCCATTTCGCGGCTGGCGCACCAGATCAGCGAGTACCTGCCCCACAACGACGCGCGCCAAGTGGGTCCGGCCGTGGGCGGAGGCCTGCTGGGCGGGATTGTGGGCTCGATCCTGAGCGGGGATCAGTAAGGCGGGCGAAGTCAGCGAGTCAGCAAATCGGCAAGTCAGCAAGTCAGCACGCTGGCAAGCGCGTACGGCAATCAGTGATCGACTCGCGGCCTCGCACCCAGGCTGTTAACTTTGGCCCTCCGGGGTCTCCCCGGAGAGCAAGGCCTATGTCTAAGGCCGACTTGCCGACTCACTGACTCGCTGACGTGCCAAGCCGCTGTTCCACTTCCACCATTTGTTGCAGGAACGCATTCGCATGACGGATTCCACCAGCAACACGCACACGCATCGCGGCGACATTCTCTTCGCTTTCGCGCTGGCTGCGGCGGTGTATGTGGCCTGGCTGGTGCGCGAGGTCCTGGTGCTGCTGTATGTTTCCGCGCTTTTTGCGGTGGTGCTCACGCCCCTGGTACGCGCCACGTCGAGGATTCGCATCGGGCGCTGGCTGCCACTGAAAAGCGTGGCCATTCTTTTTCTTCTGCTGGCGGTGGCCGGCGCTCTCACGGGATTCGGGTTTCTCGCGCTTCCGCCGGTCATCCACGACCTGCAGGAGCTCAGCGGGGAGGCGCCCACCCGCATTCCCGAGCTGGTGAGTAAGTTCAGACAGATTCCCTTCGTCGACCGGATTGACACCGGGGCGCTGATCGTCAAGCTTCAGGGTTTTGCCGAACAGGCAGCCACGTACACGCTGCTCTCCATCAGGAGCTGGGCGGGCGGCTTTGCCGAAGTCATCTCCGGCTTCGTACTCACGCTCTATTTCATTCTGGAGGGCGACCAGGCCTACCACTGGTTCCTGTCGCTGTTGCCTGCGACGCGCCGGCAGCGGCTTGACGACACGCTGCAACGCGCGGCCATCCGCATGGAAAAGTGGCTGGTGGGGCAAGCCAGCCTGATGCTGATTCTGGGAGTGACGAGCACCATTGTTTTTCTCTCCCTTCACGTTCGCTATGCCTACGCGCTGGGAGTGCTGACCGGGCTGCTCAACATCATTCCGGTGCTGGGCGCCACCGTTTCCCTGGCGCTGGCGCTGCTGGTGGCGGCTTTCGACTCCTGGGGCCGCGTGCTGGGAGTGGCCATCTTCTTTTTCGTTTATCTGCAGATTGAGAATTCCTACCTGGCTCCGCGCATCATGAAGACGCGCGTCGGCCTGCCGGCTCTGGCCATTCTGGTGGCCCTGCTGCTCGGCTTCTCGCTCCAAGGCATCCTGGGCGGGCTGGTTGCGGTTCCCACCGCGGTGCTGGTGGCGGTGCTGCTCGAGGAGTATCTGGCGCACAAGGACGCATAGGTTTCTCGCGCGGCGCCAAGGCTGGTTCGGAAGCAATGTCTCAACGCGGAATCAGATTGAACTGATCGATCACAATCTGCGGGGCGGTTTGGAAGTAGCCTGTCTCCGGGAAAAACATGACCGTCATCTGGTCGAATTTCCGGATGTTTGCGCGAGCGGGGATGAAGAAGCGGAGAAGCTCGCTGGAGAGAGGCGAGATGGCCGGCCCGGGACCTTCTACGCTGGAGCGGATGGTCTGCTGTCCCAGGTAGAGTGTGCCGTTTCCGGGCGAAGCTGAATCCGTGAGGAGCAGGGCCATCGCCACGGGGCCTGGGCTCAGATTGCGGCTCTCGACGGCAACCTGGATCTCGCGGCAGGCCGCCAGGCGAATGGGTGCGCCGAGGTTCTGATGCGCATCCATGAATAGCGGGAACGAGTTGTTGGAGCGAATGCTGGCCGCAAGCGGCGTGCCATGGGTTTGAAGAGCCAGCGGGCCGGGACGCTTGTCAGGCGGCTGGAAGTACCAGTAGGCTCCATCGAAGCGGATGACGAGCGGCTGTCTGGCTCCTTTGGCGAGCAGATTGTCTTCCGGGATTGGAGGGATGATCTGCTTTTTTTCAGGGACCGGCCAGAGGATGATGCTTTCGTAGCCGGAGATTCCGGGTTGGCTCCCCGCCTCGCGCTTCTGACTGGAAGCGGAACCGCTCGCACCGGCCGCGGATGCCTCCGCAGTCAGCATGCGGTTGCGATGCCCGACGCCGAACATCAGCGCCCAGAATGTGACCAGAATCGCCGCCGCAACATTCCAAGTGAGGCGGGCCGTGGCGCGGGAGTTCTTCCTGCGTTCGTCGAAGTCCGGACCGGGAGCAAGCATCCACTTCCATGTAAAAAGAAATGCAGCCAGGGCCAGCGGCGCGCCGGCGTTCAGATACCACCGGCCCCAAAGAAAATAACCCGTTGCATAGATCGCGAGCGCAATGACCAAGCCCGCACCTTCCGCGGGAGGAGTGCGGAGCGTCTCGGCAAAGAGCTCCGCCTGCGACGATTCCGAGACGCCGGCCAACGGAACGGAGCTTCTCAGTCCTGCCGCGAGCACGGCAGCTCCCATCCCAGCGATAATGGCCGTTGCCGGAGAGTCCTGCCGGGACAAAAGCACGGCCGATGGCGCCCAGGCCCAGCTTCCGGCAGTGGCCAGGGCGAAAAGCCGAAAGGGAATCGGGAAATTCGACGTGTCTGGACCTGAGGGCAGATTCCAATAAAACCGGCTCCCGGCTACACCCGCTGCCGCAGCGAGAATCACATAGATCGCAGCTCTGACCAGCAGGCCGGTAGATGTGGGCGCGGTTGAGTCCGGAAGCCGGCCGAGGAGCAGGGCGGCGATCCATGTATTCATGAGACCGACCGCGACCAGAAACCCGAGGAAGCGCTTCTCGACGAACAGCGCCGGATCAGCGGCAAGCGCAATCTCTCCGGCGGGTATTTGCGCATCGGACTGAGCTCGCAAAGCTCGACTGTCCGGCGGTTCTGCGCGCCTGGCCGTTGTCCCCCAGAGCGCCCAAAGCATGGTCAGGAAGAACGGCACGCGCAGCACGTCGGCCCACATCCGCAGGTCAGCAAACTCGCCCAGCGGGTGCATAGTTCTGCGATCGACAACCGGACCGGGCCAGGCGAGCAGGTTGACCACAATGAAAGTGCCGATGTAGGCGATGAGGAACACCGGCACTGCGGCCAGGAACGCGCCGAGAATCTTCTCTCTGCTGAAACTTCTGGTGAGGCTGGTGTGGGAAGCGAGATACAACAGCATGCCAACCCAGATGAAGCTGAGGTTCAAAACCAGCCAAACGACGAACGATGAAAACCCGTTGTTGAAAGCCCCGTCCATGCGCCACATTGCGCCTTGGACGCTGGAGCCGCTTTCCATCCGATGCTGTAATGTAATCCAGACCGGGGCCGGCATCGACCAGATGACAGCGAACATCACCAGCAGCTTGCGTCCGCGCAGGCTCTCGAGCCATCGGGCCGCGCAGGCGGCAATCGCCTGCCGCCAGTACCATCCGCTGGACCGGCCGGCGCGAAAGCCCTCAAGCAGATCGCCGGCGAGAGCCTCGTCGCGGTCCCCAGGCGTCAGGTGTTCCAGGATCCAGGTAGCGAGCGATGGAGGCTCTGCCTTGTTCATCGGCATTCCCTTCGCCGAGCGCGTCTACGCGGCGACGCCTTTGCTGCCTTTTCCGGCAAGCGGCGCCGCTCCCCAAAGTGTGAAAACAATCACCAGGAAAAAAGGCAAACGCACCAGCATCGCCACCGCGCGCGTATCCGTAATTGCATGGCGCGGGCCGGGTTCGCGCCCGCGGCGGGAGTCATTGTCCTCATACGCGATGCGCGGCGCTTGCTCGCCGAGGCGCGCGGCCCGAACCGCCTGTTGCGAGAGGCGCATGGCCTCGACCGGAGTCATTGGCCGCGTGGCCGAAGCGGCGAATTGCCGGTCGGCAGCGCGAACCGCGAGAAAGCCCTTGGGCAGAACAATCAGCGCCGCCCAGGCGACGACGAGTGCGGGCAGGCTCAAGAGGATTCCGCGGCCGAGAGTACGGACCCTCAGGTTTCCCGCGGCCCACAAATCGGGAAGGAGATAGACGAGGATTCCGGCCCAGATGAAGATCAGATTTGTGGCCAGCAGCAAGCCCGGGTCGACGATGGTCGACCAGGGCCAGTCCATTCCTGACAGACGTTCGCTGAGCTTGGAACGCGCCTCGAGGTCAGCAACGGCCACCAGCCATGCGGGCGTGAGCATGGACCACAATACTGCGAAGAGCATTGCGGATCGATGGATGAGCAGTTCGCGCCAACAGCGGAGAAAGACGGCGCTCAACACCTGGCGCCAAAACCAGAGCGCAGTGCGGCCGGAGCGGAACTCTTCCAGCAGATCGCCGGCGAGGGCCTGGTCGCGTTCGCCGGGCATCCGATGTTCCAGTATCCAACGGGCGACGAATGGCGGTTCCGCAAGTCTCATGTGCGCTCTCCTTTCGGCTCGGGCAATCCCCGCCAGAGCCTGGATAGCACGCGGCGCGTTTCGCGCACCTGACGAAGCCCGGCTTCGGTGACCCGGAAGTAGCGCTTGGCTTTTCCGCCGCGTTCCGGCGTGGGGTCGCCGAGGCTGGAAGCGACCAACCCCTTGGCTTCCAGCCGTTCCAGGGCCGCGTAGACGCTGCCGATGGAAACATCGCGGCCGCGATGCCGTTCGAGCTCCCGCGAGATCGGCACTCCGTACGCTTGCTCGCCGAGATGGATCACGGCGAGGAGAATCATCATTTCGAACTCGCCGAGATAGCTTCGCTCCGTCATAAATTCAACAATAGCGAAGAAATTGTGGAAACACAAGGACAAAGATTCTCTGTTTCGGAGACCGGCAGCCGCTATTTCGCGAATAGTTCGCTGTGCGAGCCCATTCGCACCATGCGCAGGAGTGACTCGTCCGGCAGTTTATAGATCAGCAGCAAGTCGGGTTTCAAGTGACATTCGCGATGATCTTTCCAGTTACCGCCGAGAGCATGGTCGCGGTGCTTCTCGGGGAGCGACCGATCATCGGCGATCAGGCCGGCGATCTCCGGCAGCAGGGTTGCGATGTCCTTGTGCCGCGGCGTTGCCTTGACTCGCTTGTAGTCGCGCTTGAAGGCCGCGGTCCACTCAATCGTCCGCATCGAGATCCGCGTCAAGGCCTGCCATCATGGCGGCGACGCTGTTTGCCCTGGAAACTTCGCCGCGTTCGCCGGCTTCGATGGCCGCACGGGTGGCGCGGTTCGGGACGCGGACTTCAAACGGCATGGCTTTTTCCACCGCGACCCGCGTCAGCAGGAGGCGCACCGCGTCAGAAACTGTGAGGCCCATGGCGGCGAGAGTTTTTGCGGCCTTCGCCTTCACCTTTCCGTCGACTCGAATGTGAACCATACTGGAAGCCATTGGTTTACCTCGCATATACATTGTATACCTGTTGCGAATTTTGTGGTGAGAGGCGGGGAATGGAAGAGAATATGGCGGATTCCCACCCAGTTAAGAGGAGAAAGCCGTCAGGATGAGGCACGGAGGTTTGGCGCCGGGTGCAGGCGCTGAAATGCGGGTCCTTCGACGCCCTCCGACCACTCGGGCGGACAAAGGTCGCACGGGAGGACACGCTGTAGGGGAGTTGCTGAGGATGACGGATGCTGACGCGGGGCGAGAGGTAATTATGCGGCGGGGGCGCGCATGGATTCTAGAGCGCTGGTCAGGTCGGTGCCGAGGGTTTGCTGGGCTTCAGGAGGGAGCTTGACGCCGCGGCTGGTGAGATAGAAGACGTCGATGGCGGTTTCCCCTTCGGTGTCGATGAGGGCCACCTTGATGTTGCACTGGTGAGCGCTGAGGGTAAGGGCGATCTGGCGCAGCAGGCCGGGCAGGTCCTGCGCGACCACCTGCAGCAGCGTGGAGTGGGTGGAGGATTCCGAATCGAATTCGAGGCGGGTGGGGACTTCGACTTTGAGATTGCTGGGGTGGTTCAGATGGCGGCGCGCTTCAAGAAGCTGCTGGACGGAGACTTTTTGCGCGACCACATCGTGAATGTTCTGGAGGAAGCGATCTTTTTCAGTGGGGTTGAGCTCGATGGTGCGGAAGACGTCAGTGAAGTGGAAGCTGTCTACGATGACCCCGGCGTCGTTGGAGAAGGCTCCGGCGCGGACGATGTTCATGCCCCAGGCGGCCAGCGCGCCGGCCACGTCGGCAAACAGGCGGGTGCGGTCGCGAGTGATGACGGTGAGGTCGAAAAGCTGGCGGTTGGGGCGCAGGTCAAGCTGGACGGCGTCCTTGTCGAGGTTGAGCGCCATTTGAAAATGGCTGCGAATCTGCTCGGGCAGGCGGGTTTGCAGATAGCGCTGGGGAAGGCCCTCGAGGAATTGCTTCAGCTGGTCGTACTGGCTGGAGGGGACCATGGAGCGGATGCGGTTGAGCAGGGTTGGATCAATGGCGGCGTGATAGCGGGATTCGTCGACGGAGCGGTCCATGAAGTTGGCCGTGGACATGTAGAACTGCCACAGGTTCTCAGCTTTCCACGGAGTGAGGGCGTCGGGATTGACGGCCTTGATGTCGGCGAAGGTCATGAGGGTAAGCATTTTGAGGAGCTGCGGGCTGCCGATCTTCTCAGAAAATGCGCGCACGTTTTCGAGGTCGAAGATGTCGCGGCGCATGGCCGCCGACATCTCCAGATGCAGGCGGATGAGCTTGAGGATGGACTCGCGCTCCTCGGCGTCGAAATCCAGGCGGGCCAGAAAGCTGTCGGCCAGCTCGACGCTTTGCCCGGCGTGTTCTCCGGTGCGGCGGGCCTTGCCGGTATCGTGGAGCAGCAGGGCGAGCAGAAAGAGATCGAGGCGATCGACCTCAGGCAATAGCTGGGCCAGGCGCTGCTCGTACTCGTGCGCGGGCTGGCGCAGGCTGTGGACGTTGTCGATGGTGAGAAAGGTGTGCTCGTCGACGGTGTAGCGATGGTAGCTGTCGCGGATGACGAGAGCATCGATGCCGTGGAACTCGGGAATGAGCATTTCGAGCACGCCGAGCGCGTGCATGGTGCGCAGGGCGTGGGCGGCATGCGGACCCAGCAGGACTTCGCGCAGCGCGTTCCAGAGGTAAGGCCCTTCGGGAATGTGGATGGCGAGAACGGGCAAAGCATCGGTGATGCGGTCTTCGGCGGCCTGGGAAAGGGTGTAGCCGTGGGTGGCCATCAGCGAAAAGATGCGCAGGATGGCCGAAGTGTCACTGAACTGGGCGCCGGGCTGAATGTCGATGCGGCCCTGATCGAGGAGGAATTCGGTGCCGGCGATGGGAGTGCGGCGGCGGCGGAACTGGCGATAGAAGCTGACCGGAGCGGGGAGGTGCTCCATGAGCAGCGCGGCGCGGCGGTAGATGACGCGAGCGTGCCGGTAGTAAGTGCGCATCCAGTAGGAGGGATCGGCGGTGCCACGGGTTTCCAGGCCGATGGAGCGGGCGGCGGCTTCGTCCTGGGACTGCCAGTCGAGAGTGTTGTCGTCGCGGCCGTGGCGGAAATGGAGAAAACAGCGGGCGGCGGCGAGGAAATCGAAGGCGGCTTCGGCGTCGCCGCGGGCGCTCTGGAAGACTCCGCCGCGCTGGCGGGGCCATTCCTTGGTTTCCTTCAGGTGGAAGAGGACGGCGAACCAGACGGCGAGATGATAGTCGCGCAGCCCGCCCGGACAATCCTTGAGGTTGGGTTCGAGATGAAAGATGGTGTTGCCGAATTTCTCATGGCGGGCGCGCGCAATCTCGCCGAGCTTCTGGGTGATGGTGGTCCACTCGCTGAGGATCAGACCGGGAAAGGTGACCTGGTGCAACTGCTGATAGAGCGGAAACTGGCCGGCCAGGAAGCGGCGGTCGAGCGTGGCGAGGGTGAATTCGAGATTGTCTGGGTCGAAGCGGGCGCATTCCTTCACGGTGCGGGAGCTGGGACTGGCGCGGAGGCCGATGTCCCACATGCCCTGAATGATGGCGCGGACCGACTCGCGGGACTGTTCTTCGGTCTTGTCGTCGGCGAAGGCGAAGAGAACATCGATGTCGGAGTAGGGGAAGAGATCTTTGCGTCCGTAGCCGCCCAGGGCGAGCAGGGAGAGGTTTTGCGGGGGCAGTCCGGCGAAGGCCCTTCGCCACATTTCAATGAGGATACGGTCGACTACGGCGGACCGCCGGCGGATGGCCGCGGTGCCGTCGCCGGTGCGTTCGCAGGTCTGGCGGACGAGCGCCATCTCTCGCAGATACTGCTCCCGAAGATCGTCTACCGCTAGAACGATTGGCTCCATGATGTCGTTTGAGTGGCCTGCCGAAGCAAGAAGGAATTGTTAACAGCATAAGACATAATTGCCGGGAGGGGGCATTTTTGGTTTCGCGGTAGGCGAATTCCGAGGCAAAAGCACTTAACGATCCGATTGTTTCGGGATTTTCCCCGGTCTGGTGGATGAGGCCGGGGAATTGTTCACACAGGAGTTAGAAGGATTTGGGTCATCGCGGGAAGGGCACGAATTTGTCGTCACAGGCCGCCGGGGCGCCTTCCGCCGGCGTTCCCTGGACGGTGGAATCCTGGCCGGCAGGGAAGTGGAGATTGGTGGGATCGGGGCCGAGGATCAGGTCGGCGTGGTTCAGCTCGTAGGTGTATTGGGCGTCGTCGGTAATCTGCACGCCGTCAAGGGTTGCGGCGATGCGATAGTCCCTGGCATAACCGTTGAAGGTGATTTTTCCGCCGCCGGAGATGCGGATGTTTTTGAGGGTGATGTCGCGCATGGTGGGCGGAGAGTTGCCCTTGAGCGTGCCGGCGGCGGTGTAGCCGGTGTCGAAGGTGATGGGGTTGGGTGAGTTGCGAATGCAGACGTCGTCGTAAACCACATCGTGGGTGAGGCCGCCGCGGGAGCCGTTGGACTTGATGCGGATGCCGTTGTCGGGGCCGTCGAGAGAGAGATCGAAGACGCGGATCTTGCTCACCCCGCCATCGGTTTCGCTGCCGATGGACATGCCGTGGCCCCAGTAGAAATGGTTGTGGCTGACGGTCATGTTGGTCACGCCGCCCGGACCGCCCCCGTTTTTGCCCCCTTTGATGGCCACATTGTCGTCTCCGGTGCGGATGTAGCTGTGGGTGATGGTGATGTTTTTGGATCCGGAGCCGGGATCGACGCCATCGGTGTTGCGAGCCAGCCGCTGGGGTGTATCGATGCGCAGGCCCCAGACCGTGAAGCCGTCGCCGTGGTTGTAGACGACGTGGAAGTTGGGCGAGTTCTTGAGCGTGATGCGGTAGAGCGTGAAGTTGTCGGAGGAATCGGCGACGATGAGGCGCGGGACCTGCTGGGAGCCGCCGGCGCGGGCCTGCTCGGCGAGGTCCCACCAGGAGTATGCGGAGCCGATCATCTTCTCGCCGCCGCGGCCGTCAATGACGCCGTCGCCCATGATGCCCGAGCCGGGCGCGTGGTCGACGGAGATGAGCGGCTTGCAGCCGCGCGGGCCGGGGCCCCCAACGACGGGTCCTTGTCGTTGGGGTGAGGGGCCCGGAACATGACTGACAATGCCGCAACTGCCGGGCGAGACGGCGAAGACGGCGGGGTCGCGCGAGGCGAACAGCGTCACGCCGCGATCGACGATGAGAGTCACATCGGACTTGAGCTCGAGCGGGCCGCTGAGGAAGGCGCTGTTGGTTTCATCCACGTGGAGCAGGACGGCGCGGCCTTTGCCGCAGCGATCGATGGCCTTTTGAATGCGGGCGGTGTCGAGTTTGGATTCGTCGGCGGGGGCGAGAGTCTTGCCGGAGACTTGAAGCCGGGCGTCGATCCGGGTGCACACAGGCGGGAGGATGGGCTCTAGGACGGTGCGGGCGTCCTGAGCGGCGAGGCACGAAACCAGGCAGAAATTCAGGCTGAACGGTACGAGGATGAAGGAGATGAAACGGGGAGTCATGCGGGCAGCTCCGTGATTTTGATTGCGCCGGCGCGAGTTGGAACGGGCCGGAGCCGTCTCATTTCTAAAATATCAAGCCGCGGGGCCGGTGGGCTGGGGTTGTGCTACCCCACCCTAGCCGCAAAAACAAAGACGCGGCGAGGGTGGGGCACCCAATTTTACAGCTCATGAACGATCTGTCGCTGAGCATGCTTCACCCGACCGATCGTCCCCTCGCGCATGCGCTTCAAGTGATAGAGAATTGATTTCTTGGTGTTTGTTTCGGACTTGAATCTGTCTCTGTACCCGTTGGCCTCGCAGCATCTCGCTAGTTCAGTCAAGCGCGGACTCCCCAGCTTCTCCAAGCACTCGTAGATGATTGTCATTTGGCCCTTTTGAAGCGTTGGACGGGATCCTGGCTGCGTGAGTTCAAAACGAGGGTTAGACTCGATATATTTCTTTTTCTGGGACACCGGCATTGTTCGCCTGCTCGCTGCTGCGGACCCTTCCCTCAGGGGCTAAAGCCCGCCTTTCATGCGTGCTTGCGGCACGGCTAAAGCCGTGCCCTTTCAAATCCGGCCCATGCGACGGGTTCTACAGCGCGTTTTCGCCGCGCTCGTCGTTGCGGATGCGGATGGCTTCGTCGATGCGGCTGACGAAGATTTTTCCGTCGCCGATGCGGCCGGTGCGGGCGGCGCCGACGATGGCCTGAATGGCCTTCTCCTTGAGCTCGTCGTGAATCACCATCTCGATCTTGACCTTGGGCAGAAGATCGACGGTGTATTCACGGCCGCGGTAAAACTCCGTGTGGCCCTTCTGGCGGCCGTGGCCGCGGGCCTCGAGAATGGTCATGCCTTCAATGCCTGCCTCGAGCAGCGCATCCTTGACAGCGTCCAGCTTGGAAGGCTGGAGAACGGCTTCGATCTTGAGCATACGCAGAATGCCTCGTTCGATAGCGTATCAGGCGGGAGGGCCGATTGGCAGTTGCCCGCCCAAAGTTTTTGGGTGTTCATTCCGTTACCCTGTTGACGGTGTTCGCGCTTTCTCACCCTGTGGGAAGGAAAGCGCCTGCAGGATGGGCACGGGGCGGAATAGGTCAGGTATTGAAGTCGTAGCCCTCCTCGCCGTGCTGGGAGAGATCGAGACCGGCGGCTTCGTGATTGGGAGAAAGGCGCAGGCCGACGGTCCGGTCGACCAGGAAGAGCAGGACGAGCGTGCCGACAATGGAGATGCCCCAGGCGATGCCGACGCCGGCGAGCTGGTTGAGAATCTGTCCCCAGTGTCCGTCGATGGCGCCGGTGGGCACGCCCTTGCCGTAGATCGGATTGATGACGCTGGCGGCAAAGACGCCGGTCAGCAGCGCTCCCAGGGTGCCTCCCGCGCCATGAACGCCGAAGGCATCGAGAGAGTCGTCGTAGCCGAAGCGGCTCTTGACTTGGAAAACCATGAAGGAGCAGACGAAGCCGGCCGCAAGGCCGATGAACAGCGCAGACATGGGCTGAACGAAGCCCGAGGCCGGGGTGATGGCGACCAGGCCGGCGACCGCGCCGGAGATGGCGCCGAGAGCCGTAGGCTTGCCGTTGTGAAACCACTCGAAGATGGTCCAACCGATGGCGGCGGTGGCGGTGGCGAAGTGAGTGTTGACGAAGGCGCTGGTAGCCAGCGGGCTGGCGGCCAGGGCGCTGCCGGCGTTGAAGCCGAACCAGCCCACCCAGAGCAGGCAGGCGCCGATGAAGCTGAGGACCAGGGAGTGGGGCGGCATGGCGGTTTGCGGGTAACCGATCCGCTTGCCCAGATAGAGCGCGCAAACCAGCGCCGATACGCCGCTGGTGATGTGCACCACCGTGCCACCGGCGAAGTCCAGGCTGGGGATGTGGTGGGCGGTTGCGTTCAGAAGCCCGCCGACGCCCCAGACCATGTGAGCCATGGGGCAATAGACCAACAGAGACCAGAGCGAGAGGAAGACGGCCATGGCGCTGAACTTCATGCGCTCGGCGAAGGCGCCGGTGATGAGCGCCGGCGTGATGATGGCGAACATGAGCTGGTAGATCATGTAGGTCTGCTCGGGAATGGTGGCCGCGTAGTCCGGATTGGGAGTGAGCGTGACCCCGCGCAGGAACAGATGCTCGAAACCGCCCAGGAAGACGCTGCCGTGGCCGAAGGCGAGCGAATAGCCGCAGACGGCCCACAGGACGGTAACCAGACCCATCATGGCGAAGCTTTGCATCATGGTGCCGAGGATGTTCTTTCGGCGGACGAGGCCGCCGTAGAAGAGCGCCAGGCCGGGGCCGGTCATCAGCAGCACCAGCGCGGCGGAGACCAGCATCCAGGCGTTGTCGCCGGCAGACTGGGCATTACGGACGGCCTGCTGAAGGGCTGCGATCTGGGCCTGCGTGACGGGAGGCGAAGAGCCGGCTTGGGCAAGGGCGGTGGCCGGGAATGCGAAGAAGGCGATTGCGAGCAGGCGATGGGTGATGCGTCGGCACATGATTTTCCGCTCCGAAAAAGATGTCCACGCACATGGCGCGGAGGAAAAAGTTGGAGTTCTTGAACGACGGGTTATGAATTCAGTAAAGGCATCGACCGCGAGCCCCCATTGCGGCGGCCCTGGCTGAGAGGATTACGAGGAGTGAATTCGCTTTGGCATCATTCTCGTAAAGAACCCCAACCCAGGGCAAGTTTTCGGCGAATCCTTATTGCATTTTCATGCGTGGAGTGCTGGGAGAGCGCGAGGGGCAGGGCGTCAGCGGCACCCTTTGCACCCGGCAGGGCGGCTTTGAGCGCAGTGGATCGAGGGCTGGCGCGGGAATCCCGAGCCCGGCGTGTCCAGACCGGCACCGCCGGGCCGCGAGATTTCCGGGGTGTGAGGGTTTATAGTGAATATATGGCGGCTACGGCAGAGCGCGACCATTATCTGTTTGGAGCGCTGGAAAGCAGCGCGAAAAACCGCATCAAGCTGAAGGAAGTGAGCTACGGCTTTGAAGAGCCGGAAGGCGTCTTTCTGACTTCGCTGGATTTTGCGGTGAACTGGATCAGGAAGAGCTCGGTGTGGCCAATGACCTTCGGGCTGGCGTGCTGCGCGATCGAAATGATGTCGATGGGGGCCTCGCGCTTCGATATTGCGCGCTTCGGCGCCGAAGTCTTCCGTCCGTCGCCGCGGCAATCGGACCTGATGGTGATTGCGGGGCGGGTTTCGCAGAAGATGGCGCCGGTGATCCGGCGGCTCTATGACCAGATGCCGGAGCCGAAGTGGGTGATCTCCATGGGCGCCTGCGCGACATCGGGCGGAGTATTCAACAATTACGCGCTGGTGCAAGGGGTTAACCAAGTGATTCCTGTGGACGTTTATGTGCCTGGGTGTCCGCCGCGGCCGGAGCAACTTTTGTACGCGATTACGCTTCTACAGGAGAAGATACAGCGCGAACCCCGCAGTCTGCTGAAGACACTGAATGCGGGATGAATCGCGCTGCGGCGATGACGGTTTTGGGGACCGGAAATCGCCGAGCCCGCCACCGGCGATTGGCCAGCAGAGGACGTTAGCAATCAGACAACTTGTTGAAAAAAATGTGTTCTATGCCAACTGCCCTATGGTAATTTGAATATGCTGTAGGGTCGTTTCAGCGCTTCGCCGCCGGGGCGGAGCCGAGTGAGCCCGAGCCAGAAAGTTGTGCTCGCAGCAGTCTTTTCCATCTGGTACATCCAGTTTAATTGCGGAGGAAAAACGCATGTCTTCTCGTGCTTTAGGAATATTGAGCCGGGCTTTCACCCTGATCTGCGTGGCAGCATTGCCGGCGGTGGCGGCGGCCCAAGCGGCGCCGTCCGCGAAAGGCTCTTCGGAAGGCTCGCCTTCCAGGTGGGATATCTTTGCGGGATACAGCTACTTGGCTCCGCATGGCTCGGTTACGACGCCGGTTATTGATGGGCAAGTGACTGCCAGCTACGATGCGGTGAATCTGGGGGGACTCTTCAGCGGCGCGTACTTTTTCAACCGGTTTCTGGGCGCGCAGTTCGAGTTCGGAGAGCACGAGTGGGGCCAAGGAGTGGTAGACACCAATATCGGAACCGAGGGGAATGATGACGGATTTCTGACATTTGGCGGCGGCCTCATAGCCCGGTTCCCGGCGGGGAACATTACTCCGTTTATTCATGCGTTGGCGGGCGGGGCGGACGTGAGCGGCCCGTATCAGAACCCTGCGCACTGGGGCCCGGCACTGACGGTGGGCGGAGGCATGGATTACGAGACCCCGTGGCTCAACCATCATCTGGCAATCCGGATCTTCCAGGCCGATTACGAGTACATGCACGTCGACTTCGGGCAGGGATATTACGGGGGCAGGGCGAACATCAATGCGGCGCGGCTGAGCGCCGGCGTGGTGCTCCATATCGGCGAGATCGCTCCGCCTACGCCCATCACCGAGGCTTGCACGGCGAGCCCGACGGCAGTATTCCCCGGCGACCCGATCACGGTGACGGCAGCGGCCGGCAACCTGAATCCGAAGGACAACGTGGTTTACAGCTGGACCGGAACCGGAGTGACCGGCAACGGGACTACGGCGACCGTGGCCACGGGATCACTGGCGCCGGGCAGCTATTCCGTGCAGGGCACGGTGAAGGAAGGCAAGGCCGGCAAAGAGGGCATGAAGCCCTGGGAGACGGCGAATTGCTCGGCCAGCTTTACGGTGAAGGAGTTTGAGCCGCCGACGATCAGTTGCTCGGCCAACCCCACCACCATCAAGCCGGGTGACACCAGCACCATTACTTCCACGGCCATGAGCCCGCAGAATCGGCCGCTGACCTACAGCTACACGGCAACGGCAGGATCGGTAACAGGCAGCGGCACCACGGCGGAATTCTCTTCGGCCGGCGCTCCCACGGGCGCGGTGGAAGTGACATGCAACGTATCCGACGATAAAGGACACTCGGCAAGCTCCAACACCACCGTGACGATCGAGGCGCCGCCCGCGCCGCCGCAACCGCACGCGCAGGCGCTGTGCTCGATCAGCTTCACGACCGACAAGCTGCGTCCGACACGCGTGGACAACGAAGCCAAGGCCTGCCTGGATCAGGTTGCACTCGATCTGAAACAACAGGCTGACGCCAAGGCGGTGGTGGTGGGCGAATCAACCGACAAGGAAAAGGCGAAGACCGCGAAGGAAGAGAAGTACGCCGAACACCACAAGCGCGCCAAGGTGGAAGAATTCGCCGCGCAGCGCGCCGTAAACGCCAAGGAGTACCTGGTAACGGATCAGGGCATCGACGCCTCGCGCATTACCGCAGCGACCAGCGCAACGGATGGGCAGACGGTCGAGAACTACCTGGTGCCCGCGGGTGCTGACTTCTCTTCCGACGTGACCGGAACGACGCCGGTGAACGAGTCGGCGGTGAAGCCCGAGGTTCGCAAGCCGCTACCGGAGAGGCACCACCACAAGAGGGCTGCGGCGGCGCAGTAGGCTTGAACGGAAACACTGAACTGCTCACCGGGCCCTCTGCGAAAAACGGAGGGCCCGATGTGCGCAAGGTGAGAGACCGCCGATCGACATCAATTTCAAGGCTGACCGGCTCCCCGGTCAGCCTTTTTCATTTTGGTGCGCCGCGTCCGCCTGCCCGAAGACGGCAAATTTCCGGGATTTCTTTTTCCTCAACCATCCTTTCCACCGCTCCGAGGCATCTTTACATTTCGAGTAGTCATTTTTGTAGTGCGCGGGGCAGCAACTACTTTTGTCTCACCGACAAAGACCCATGCGCGGGTACCCTGAAAAGCAAGTGCCGGAGGAGGGCATCGACTGCGGCTTTCAGCCCGGGCGGACGCGCGTTAAGTAACTCTACTTGAACAAGATAACCTCTCTTCCGCCAGGATGGTGCAGGCTTTGTCCGCTGCATCTATCCCGACGCGATCAGCAGCAAACAGGGGCATCAGAACAATTTCACATCTCGATTTCGAGCGACGGCTCGGCAAACACCGCGGCGATTGCCGAACTGAAAAGATGCTGCTCGGAGAAATCCTTTCGTGAAGACCTTCACCGTGCCGCGACAAACGTGGGGCGCAATGGCGTTGCGCAGTCCAGGGCCAATTCGTACCGCACACCCCAGGACCGTGCCAGCGCGATTGCGGACATCAGGAGGAACAAGGAAATGAGTTCACAGACTTTGAGATCTGTCTCTCTGGCTATAGCTGCAACTTGTCTGGTTTTCTTGCCATCGGGGTGCAAGAAACAGCCGCCGATCACGCTCGCCTGCAACGCGAGCGCTCCCGCGGTGTTCCCCGGCGACCCGCTCACAGTCACCGCGACAGCAGGGTCGGTGAGCACCAAGAAAAACACGAATGTGCTCTACAACTGGAGCGGAGATGGAGTAACGGGTAACGGCACCTCGGCCACGGTCAGCACGGCATCGCTGGCTCCCGGTGCTTACACCGCAAAGGCCGAAGTGAAGGAGGGCAAGAAAGGCAAGGAAGGTCTGAAGCCCGGCCAAACCGCGCAATGCTCGGCGGACTATACGGTGAAGGCCTTCGAGCCGCCGACGATCAGCTGCTCGGCGAGCCCCGATTCCATCAAGCCGGGAGACAGCAGTTCCATCACGGCCACGGCAGTGAGCCCGCAGAATCGTCCGCTGACGTATAGCTTCACGGCTTCGGCCGGATCGGTGACGGGGAGCGGCAATACGGCTACGTTTTCGTCGGCCGGCGCCCCAACCGGCTCAGTGGGGATCACCTGCAACGTATCCGACGACAAGAGCCACTCGGTATCGGCCAACACAACGGTCACCATTCTGGCCCCGCCTCCGCCTCCTCCTCCGCCGCATTCGCAGGCGCTGTGCTCGATCAGTTTCGCCACCGACGAGAGGCGGCCGACCCGCGTGGACAACGAAGCCAAAGCCTGCCTGGATCAGGTGGCTCTCGACCTGAAGCAGCAGGTTGACGCCAAGGCGGTTTTGGTGGGCGAATCGAACGACAAGGAGAAGGCCAAGACCGCGAAGGAGCAGAAGTTCGCCGAACACCACAAGCACGCGAAGGTTGAGGATGACGCCGCGCAACGCGCGGTAAACGCCAAGGATTACCTGGTGACGGAGCAAGGCATCGACGCCTCGCGCATCAGTGTGATGACGGTTGGCACGGATGGGCAGGCGGTGCAGAACTATCTGGTGCCCGCGGGTGCAGACTTCTCAACCGACGTAACCGGGACGTCGCCGGTGGACGAGACCACGGTGAAGCCGCAGGCACGCAAGGCGCTGGGCGAAAGACCGCACCATCATGCGAAGTCCGCGGCTCCGGCGGCGCAGTAGGCCGGACCCAGGAAGCGGAATGGCTCGCCGGACCTTCCAGGCTGTAGGGCGGCCCGGCGAGCGCAAGATTCAGAGCCGCTGCTTTTCCGATTCAATCCGATTCGCCCTGGAGGCTGACCGGCAAACCGGTCAGCCTTTTGGCGCCGGTGTGCGCAGAGCCGACAGACAGGGTCCTGAGTTGAGTCCCGGCGGGTTCCGGAACGGCTTCTCCGGTTTCGCGCCGGGCTAAATTTGACTATTCTTAAAAGAACGAGGGAGTTTTCTGTCTGGATGAGCCGCTTGCGGACTTTTTCTAGCTTGACGGGGCGGCGCGGGCTTCTGACGCCGGCGCTGGTGCTGATTCTGAGTGCGTTCTGCGCGCGGAATGCGAGGGCGCAGGAGCCCTGGAGCGTGTTGGGCCCGGCGGGCGGCGATGCGCGCGCGTTTGCCGCGGTTCCCGGCGAACCCAATCATCTTTATCTGGGCACCACCAACAGCTGGCTCTACGAGTCGAAGGACGGAGGCGCGTCGTGGAGCCGGGTGGCCAAGCTGGACCCTGCCGATGGGTTTGTGCTGGACAGCATTGTGGTGGACGCGGCCGACCCCGCCACCCTGTATGTGGGCGCGTGGAAAGACAGCGCCGACGGCGGACTTTGGATCAGCCACGACGGCGGGCGAAGCTGGAAGGAATCGGCGGAACTGAAGGGGCAGTCGGTTCATGCGCTGGCGCAGGCGCAGTCCGATGCGCGGATCCTGTTCGCCGGGACGCTCAAGGGAGTTTACCGGAGCACGGACGCGGGGGCCACTTGGCAGCAGATCAGTCCGGAAGGAGACCGCGAGATTCACGAGGTTGAGTCGCTGGCGGTGGACCCGACGAATCCTGATATCGTCTACGCGGGAACCTGGCATTTGCCTTGGAAGACGACGGATGGCGGAAAGACCTGGCACAGCATCAAACAGGGGCTTATCGTCGACTCCGACGTATTCTCCATCATCATCGATCCGGAGCGGACACGCACCGTCTACCTGAGCGCGTGCAGCGGAATCTACAAGAGCGAAAACGCGGGCGCGCTGTTCCACAAGATTCAAGGCATTCCCACGGAGGCGAGAAGGACGCGGTCCCTGATGCAGGATCCTGAAAACCGCGAAGTGGTCTATGCAGGCACTACCGAGGGGCTCTACAAGACGGTGAACGGCGGCCGGACCTTTACCCGCATGACGGGGCCGGACGTAATCGTGAACGGAGTCTATGTCGATCCCAAGGACTCGAACCGCGTGCTGCTGGCGACCGACCGCGGCGGGGTGCTGGCAAGCCAGGATGGCGCCGCCACGTTCGCGGAGTCGAATGAGGGCCTGTCAGAGCGCAAGGTGGCGGCGTTGCTGGTGGACCGGAACGATCCTTCGCGCCTTTACGCGGGAGTGGTGAACGACAAGAATTACGGCGGGGTGTTCCGGTCAAAGGACGGTGGCGTGAGCTGGGAACAGATGGGCCAGGGGCTGGACGGAGGCGACGTGTTCGCACTCGGGCAAACCAAGGAAGGGACGGTGGTAGCGGGGACGAGTCACGGGATCTTTGTGCTTGACCCTCCGAACGGTTCCGACTCTCCGAACGGGTCCGATCCGCCGGGCGAGGCCGGGGCCGTGTCGGCCGGGGCGGGCGCGTCGGGCGCGGTCAGCGCCGGCCTGACCTGGGAACCGAAAAACATGATCGCCAACACGATTGTGAAGATGGCTACCGAAAAGGCGCGCGGGATGCGCGTGAACGTAGAGAAACAGGAAAAGGCGCCGGTGGTGGAGCTGGACGGGCGGGTAAACTCCCTCGATGTTACCGGGGACGTATGGGCGGCCTCGACCGACAGCGGCGTGCTGACCAGCCGGGACCAGGGCGCCACCTGGCAGGGCGGACCGGTGATGGGCGTGGGCGATTACCTTTCGGTGACCGTTTCCGGAGACACGATTGTTGCGGCGCGGAACGACGGGGTGGTGATCTCGAAGGACGGCGGACAAACCTGGTGGCCGATGGGGCTGCCCAAGATGCTGACGCGGATTCACCGGGTGGTCTTTTCTCCCGATGGGACGCTGTGGCTGGGGGCGCGCGAGGGAGTCTACCTGACTCACGATCAGGGCAAGACGTGGCTCTGGATGCAGAGGCTGCCGTTCCGCGACGTAGACGATTTGAGTTATGACGCGGCGCTGAAACGGATGCTGGTGAGCTCGCGGTCGAACGACCAGATCTATGCCATCGACCCCAAGACCATGACCTGGCAGTGGTGGCAGACCGGCTACCAGGTGGCGTTGATTCGCGGGGCGGGAGAGCGGCTGGTGGCGGCCTCGCTGGATGACGGCGTGGTGGCGGGACCCAATGCGGTTGGCGAGGAGACCGGCAGGAAGTGAGCCGGGGCGCGGAGTTCGGTATCATCCAGATATGCAGACCATAGCGGAAAGCACGGGACAAGCGAGCGCCTTCAGGACCTACGATTCGCGCCTGGAGCCGATAGCGGCCAGGGTGCTGGCCCAGGAGCGGCTGAGTGCCGAAGACGGGTTGGCGCTTTACGGCTCGGCCGATGTGCTGGCGGTGGGCTGGCTGGCCAATCACGTGCGCGAACGGCTGCATGGAGACGTAACCTACTTCAACGTGAACCGGCACATCAACCCCACCAATGTTTGCGTGGCGGCGTGCAAGTTGTGCGCGTTCGGGCGCAAGAAGGGCGATTCGGCCGGTTACACGATGGCGCTGGACGAAGTTTGGGAGACGGCGGCGTCAGGCTACTCGGAGGCGGTGACCGAGTTCCACATCGTGGGCGGGTTGCACCCGGATTTGCCGCTGGAGTTCTTCCTGGACCTGGTGCGGGGCTTGAAGGAGCGGTTTCCCAAGGTTCACATTAAGGCCTTCACGATGGTGGAGATTGCCTACCTGGCGCGGCGGGCCAAGCTGACCATCGAACAGACGCTGGCCAGGCTGCGCGAGGCGGGCGTGGACTCGATGCCCGGCGGCGGCGCGGAGATTTTTGCTCCCCGCGTGCGGTCGATCATCTGCGACCACAAGATCGACGGCGAGGAGTGGCTGGAGACGGCGCGCCTGGCGCACAGGATGGGGTTCCGGTCGAATGCGACCATGCTGTACGGGCACATTGAGAACGATGCCGACCGCGTAGACCACCTGATGAAGCTGCGCGCGCTGCAGGAGGAGACGGGCGGCTTCCAGACCTTTATTCCGCTGGCGTTTCATCCCCAAAACACGCCGCTCGACCACCTGCCGGTGACCACCGGATTGACGGACATCCGGCAGATTGCCGTGAGCCGGCTGCTCCTGGACAATTTTGCGCACATCAAAGCCTACTGGCAGATGATGACGCCCAAGATCGCGCAGATTGCGCTGCGCTTCGGGGCCGACGACCTGGATGGAACGGTGATCGAGGAGAAGATCTATCACGATGCCGGGGCCACCACGCCGCAGGGCCTGACCCGCAAGGAGCTTTGCAGACTGATTACCGAAGCAGGGCGGGTTGCGGTGGAGCGAGACACGCTCTATCGCTCAGTGACCCGCACCGAGGAGAGCTTTACGGTGGCGGTCTAGTTCCGCCGGCTAATTCTTCGCCACGTCGATGGGCGGCATTTCATCCGCGGTGAAGGTCGTCCACGGCCCGGCGATCATGTCATGCAGGATGGGCTTCTGCCAGGCGAACTCGGGATGCGCGGCCAGAAACGGCGCGACCAGGAAGTCCTGGCCGCAGGGATGACCCGCTCTGCCGATGAAGCTCAGCCTGGCCGCCATGCCGGAATCCATCACCTTGCCGGTCACCGCGCCGCCCGGATCGAAGGGCGGATCGTCCCAGACCTTTTCGCCGACCGGCGACGTATCCTCGTGGCCGCACAGGCTGCGTTTGCCGGCATCGATCTTGCGCTCAAAGCTGTCGTAGTGGTCTGAGAGATACGCCTCGGCAAGCGCCGTATCGAGGCTGCCGTAGTGCTGCTTGACGAATTGCTCGGCGCGAATATGCCTTGCGTTCATCGAGCTCTCGGGGTTGCGGGGATCGAATCCCGGCGTATCGTCGCGGACCAGGTCGGGGTCGGCGGCAAAGTTCGAGGAGACAAAGTAGCCGTCTTTCTTTCTGGTGAGCGGCGTGTGGCGCAAGCCGAGCTCCAGGTACGCAATTTCGCCGGTCTTGCGATCGCCGATCAGCCAGGAATTCGCATAACCGCCGTTGTCTCCCTCGCGCATGATGGCCGCATACTCATCGATCGACGTGGCATACTGCATGGCCTTGCGCGAGCGATCGAACTCGGGAATGCCATTCACGTCGAATCCCTTGGCCATGGGCAGCGTGGTCTCGGTAATCATCAGCCCGCTCGCGTTCACGCCAAAGTCGTCCTGGCTGGTGATCACGCCGGGCAACCCGTCCATCAACATTTGCTGTCCGCGCGCGGGCACAATATCGAAGACCATTCTCCAGCGCTCACCCTCGGCGTAGGAGGACCAGTTGCTGTGGGCGATGACGATTTTGCCGTCTTTTGTGGCCGAGCCGGTGGCGATGAAGGCACTGCACTTGCCCGGCGCAACGGCCGCGGGCGGATTCGGCGCACCCTGCTTTGCATTCAACATGGGCAGATAGTAGTTGCTCAACTCGATGTAGCCGTTCAGCGCGACAACGTCCCACAAATCGAGCGCCGATCCCTGCGCCTGCAGGCCGTCGGCAATTCCCCTCAACTCCTCCTGGTACTCCGGATCGAGATGCGGCCACAGCACGTTCTGCGCCGCGCCGCGAAGGAAGCTCCACTCGCGCTTGTCATCGTGCGGGAACTTCACCACGTAGACGTGGACGATGTCTTCAATCTCGCGCGCCAGCAGATAGCCATGCTGAAAGCCGATCTGCTCGGGCGTGCCCTGTAAATGCACGTAGGTCCAGCCACCCTCGTGGAATTTGTAGCTGCCGTTGAGGCGAGGGTCGTTTTGATGATCGGCCGCCGGGGACGCGGCGAAGCCGGCGGCCGACGAGATTGCAAGCAGTAACAGAGCGGTGAGACGCATAACGATTGCTCCTGGAAGAACCAGTTTCGGGGATTGCCAAGGACGTAACTGGGATTCTATTTTGGGGGTCCTGCCAGGTCTCTGACCGCGTGATTTCATTCCTTCCAATGAGGTTCGTGCTATCCCAGGTTAGGCGCAAAAACAAGAACGCGCCGGACCTGGGGCACCCAAAATTCGTACAAGATTAAGCGGTCAGAGACCTAAATGCGAGTTTACGCTCAATCCTCCGGCTCGCACCTTGCGAATTGCGCTACTGGCGCACGACCTCGCCGTTCTTCATCACAAAGCTCACGTGCTCGACGACGGAGATGTCGTCGAGGGGATTGCCGGGGACGGCGACGACGTCTGCGAAGTAGCCGGGTTTCAGCTCGCCGATCTGACCCGCCCAGCCGAGGAGCCTGGCCCCATTGATCATGTCGGCCTGCAGCACGGCCAAGGGCTTCATGCCGTAGCGGACCATGAGAGTGAGCTCGCGGGCCTGCGTGCCGTGGGGGAACGGGCCCACGTCAGAGCCCACGGCGAAGGGAACGCCGGCGGCGACCTGCTTTTTGAATTCGGCGATCTTGTAGTCGAGCATCGCGCCCTCGCCGGCGGCTTCAGTGGCCGAGGTGCTGCTGTGGGCGAAGTAATCGAAGATGGTGAAGGTGGGGACGGCGAAGATGCCCTTCTCCTTCATCAGGCGCATGGTCTCGCCGCTGAGTTGCGTGCCGTGGTCGATGGAGGCCACGCCGGCCTGGGCCGCATAGAGTGTGCCCGGCTCGCCCATGGCGTGGACGGCGACGACGGTGCCCATGCGGTGCGCCTCTTCGACGGCCGCGGCCAGTTGCGCCTCAGTGTACTGGTAGGGGGTGCGCAGCACGCCGTCGATCATCCGGTCCGGCCCGGTCTCGTAAATCTTGGCAAAGTCCGAGCCCTCTTTATGCTGCTCGCGCATCACCTCGACAATCTGGTCGGCGGAGTTGGCGTAGTCGGCGTTCGAGAGCACGTGCTGCGCGGGATTGAAGCGGTTGGCGTCTTCGTGGCCGCCCAGGATATCGATGGCGTTGGCGCAGACGCGCATGCGAGGACCGGGAATGACGCCCTGATCGATGGCGTCGCGCACCGCGGTGCTGGCCGAGCCGGCGCCTTCGGTGCCCATATCGCGCTCGGCGGTGAAGCCGGCCATGAGGTCTGCCCTGGCGGCCTGCTCGGCAAGGATGGTGCGCCAGGGGACCGATTCCTCGACGGTCTGCAGGTCCTCGGCGCCGGGATGGAGAAAGAGATGGACATGGGCGTCGATGAGACCGGGGAGCAACGTGACGTCGCCGAGGTCGATGACTCTTGCGCCTTGAGGATGATCGACGGAGACGCCCGCTGCTTTGATTCGCTCGCCTACGACGAGGATTTCTCCTGGCGAGAGGATGTTGCCGGTGGAGACATCGAGCAGGCGCGCGGCGTGAAGGACGATGGGCGCCGAGGCTTGCTGGGCAGAGGCCGTGGCCAAGGCCAGCGCAACCGCGAGACAAGGAGCAAAGAGACTGGAACGCAGGAAGAGTTGCCGCATGGATACGACTATGCCTCGTCAGCCCCGGTTTGTCGATGGCTGGTTGCGCGGACGGACCAATTTTCCGCGAAGCGCAGACGATCATCAAGCGATGCCTTCAGGCGGAGTGCGCCGACCGTCACTCTTTTGTCCCGGTGACCGGCAAGCTGGCCGGAGAACTCATTTGAGCGGGGAGCGGCCCGGCGTCGATGAGGCTTGGCGATGGAATGGAAGCCGGCGGCGCAACGGCAAGTTCCGGTTGAGCGGAGGGCATGAACTCAGCCAAGGATACGGATCCCCTCAAGTTCACATGCTCGTGCGGCTTGTCTTTCAGAATGCCTTCGCCCTTTGTGAGCCAGGCGACCCCGAAGGCCACAAGCGCCAGCGATTCGGAGCAGAAGAGCGGATCAATGGGCTGAAGCAATCGGGCGCCGAACTTGAATGTGACGCTCACCAGGACGATGTTGCACACGACGATGACGACCCCGGAGACTCCGTAGACGGCGTTCCTGTGTCGCTTGCGGCGGGTGCGGATTCTCTCTGTGGAAGACTTGCGAAAGAGAAACAGGCAGAAGTAGGCGAGGGCGAGGAACATCAGCGCGGCAAATGCGGTGTGAATGAAGTTGATGTCGATTTGAAGTTGCGAGTGGTGGGCGCTGCGGGGGTTCTCCGAGGGGAACAGAGCGACGCCGAGAGTGAAGGCGCCGGCGAGATAGCCGGCAATCTCGTCGTTCCGGTCATATCCGCGGGAGCACATGAGAAAGGCGGCGATGGCGCAGAGACTGCCGACCAGATAGTCGCCCATGGGCGTGTGGTAGTAGTCGCTGATGGAGCGCTGGATGACCGGATGAGGCAATGCATGGCCGGGCCCGATGAGCGCGAGCAGGATTGAACCGCCGGCAAGAACAAATGGGAGCGACAAGGCGATGATGCCCACGGACCTGCGCAGCGCGTAATAAGAGAGAACAGCGGGATTCTTGGACGTGGAGTGAGAAGACATCGGGTGTTCCAGGATCGGGAAATTCAGAACGAGACAGAATAGCGCAGTCGCCGGGGCTTTGGTATATGCCGAAGCGGAGGCGAATGCTAGGGATGGGCGATCTAATTGCTCGAAGTCCTTGCGCGGCGGCGCACGAACAGCCGATGCCGGCGCGGCTTTTCAGTAGGCCGCGATGCCGGTGAGATGCTGGCCCAGGATCAGCGTGTGGATGTCGTGCGTGCCTTCGTAGGTCTTCACAGATTCGAGGTTCATCATGTGGCGCATGATGGGGTAGTCTTCGGTGATGCCGTTGGCGCCCAGGATGTCGCGAGCCATGCGCGCGGTTTCGAGGGCCATCCAGACGTTGTTGCGCTTGGCCATGGAGATGTGCTGATGGCCGGCCTTGCCCGCGTCCTTGAGCCGGCCAACGTGGAGCGAGAGCAACTGGGCCTTGGAGATTTCCGTGGCCATCCAGACGAGTTTTTCCTGGACCAGCTGATGGCCGGCGATGGGCTGCCCATGAAATTGTTTTCTGATCTTGGAATAGTTCAGTGCGGAATCGTAGCAGGCCATTGCAGCGCCGATGGCGCCCCAGCTTATGCCATAGCGCGCCTGGTTGAGGCACATGAGCGGGCTCTTGAGACCGGCCGCGCCAGGAAGGAGATTGGCCTCGGGAACGCGGACGTCCTGCAGCGACAGACCGCTGGTGACCGAGGCGCGCAGGGACCATTTGCCGTGGACGTCGCGCGCGGAGAAGCCGGGCCGATCGGTCTCGACCAGGAAGCCGCGGACGCTTTTGCCGGACTCGGGATCGTCCGTCTCCTCGCCTTCGAGCTTGGCCCAGATCAGGGCGACGTCGGCGATGGAGCCGGAGGTGATCCACATTTTTTCGCCGTTGAGGATGTATTCGGCGCCGGAGCGGCGGGCGCGGGTGGTCATGCCGCCGGGGTTCGATCCGAATCCGGGCTCGGTCAAGCCGAAACAGCCGAGCTTTTCGCCGCTGGAGAGCGCCGGCAGCCAGGCGGATTTCTGCTGGTCGGAGCCGAAGGTGTAAATGGGATACATGACCAGCGCGGACTGCACGCTGACGAAGCTGCGCAGGCCGGAGTCGCCGCGCTCGAGCTCCTGCATGACCAGACCGTATTCGACATTCGACATTCCGGCGCAGCCGTAGCCCTGCAGGCTGGCGCCGAAGAAGCCCAGCTCGCCCATGAGCGGGACAAGCTCGCGCGGGAAACGGTCTTCGCGGAAACAGGACTCGATGATGGGGACGATGTGGTCGTCGACGAAGTCGCGCGCGGTGCGGCGGACGAGGAGTTCGTCTTCAGTGAAGCTGGCATCGAGTTGGAGAAAATCGAAGCCCTGGAATTTTGCGGCCATAAGCTTAAGAGCCAAGGCTAGCAGACTGGACGGGGGCCTGGTGTGAGTTGGGGATCGCGGCCTCCCAACCTTAGAGCGTTTTCGATTCACTTCTTGACATCGACGACATCGTGCGAGGTGGCTCTTTCTTGAGGAAAAAGCCACTTAACCTCACACATTCTGTTCAGTGCAGAATCGAAAACGCTGCAGCGGCAAAAACAAGAACGCCGCGAGGGTGGGGCACCCAGGCGGGGCACCCGGCAAGTCAGCGGGTCAGCAAGTTTGCGAGTCAGCGAGTCAGCGATTTTGCGAGTCGAGTCACGCCAGTTGATAAGGAGCGCGGTACGGACGCGTGAGCAATTCAGCGGCGGCGGAGTCGTCTTCGATTTTTTCTTCTTTCACATTCCAGTGCAGCTTGCGGCCGGTGAGCATGGAAATGAGGCCGAGATGGCCGGGGATGGTGGAGTGGTGCGCCACTTCGACCGGCGTGATGGTGGGCTTGCGGGATTTGACGCAATCGAGGAAGTTGCGGCGATGCTCGGCCGATTCGTAGAGCTTGATCTTGCGCAGGTCTTCGGGGATCTGATCCATCTTCACCCAGTCCTGATTGGAGGCGTCGAAACCGCTGCGATCGACCCACACCCAGCCGTCGGCGCCGATCCACTTTGTGCCCATATTGATGGCGCCGGAACCTCCGGCGATGGTCATTCCCACATCGACGGGGTAGCCGGTGACTTCTTTGCGATAGAGGCATTCGATGTGGTAGGTCGTAGCCGTGTTCCAGAGCGCGTCGGGCGCGGGGAACTCGCCGTGGCCCTCAATCTCGGATGGACCCGTGTGATCGAAGCCCAGGCCCCAGTGGGCGATGTCGCCGTGGTGGCCGATCCAATCCATGAGCTGGCCGCCGCCAACGTTGTAGTTCCAGCGCCAGTTCTTGTTGACGCGCGCTTCGATGTAGGGCTCCATTTTGGAGGGGCCGATCCAGAGGTTGTAGTCGAGATCGGGCGGAGGGTCGCTGACGGCGAGATTCCAGGCCGGCGTTCCGGGAACGACGAGCGAGGGATCGGTGATTTTTTCAGGGAGCGTAGCGAGTTTGGCCAGCAGCGCGGGCTCGGTGCCGGCGAAGTCGTGATGGCCGGCGGGCAGGCCGACCTCGACACGCACAACATTGCCGATGAGGCCGTTGCGAACGATCTCCGCGGCCTTGTGAAACGGGGCTTCGGAACGCTGCCAGGAGCCGGTCTGCCAGATGACGTTGTTCTGCTCGACGGCGCGCACGATGGCCTGCTGCTCGCGGATGGTGCGGGCCAGCGGCTTCTCGCCGTAGATGTCTTTCTTGCGGTTGGCGGCCTCGGTGGCCACGAGCGCGTGCCAGTGATCGGGAATTGCGATCATGACCGCGTCAATGTCGTCGCGCGCGAGCAACTCGTGGTAATCGTGATAGGCGCGGCAATCGGTGTTGCCATAGCGGGTGTTGACGGTGTCGACGGCGGCCTGAAGGGCGACCTTGTCGAGATCGCAGGCGGCCACGACCTGGCAGTCGTCCTGTTGGAGAAACACCTTGGTATTGGAAGGTCCCATCATGCCCCAGCCGATAACACCGAGAGTGATGCGATTGGAGGCGGCGGCGCGGCCAACGCGGGCCCACGCGCTGCCAGGCAGGAGGGCGGCGGCTCCGGCGGACTTGATGAAGTTGCGGCGTGTGAGCGACAGGAGCGGAGTGGCGCCGGATGGGCGGATGGTCATGGATACCCTCCAAAACTCGACGTACGCAGCGAACGGTGCTGTGTATCGCTGTAATTCGAGCCTCGATGCGTTCGTAATCGAGCGCACCGGAAGTCTAGCACGGCCAACCTCGTGCACGCTCCGGGCAAGAGGTGGCGCTCGAAGGCCGAATTGTCTTGCGGCTACTCCAGGAATTCGCGGACGAATTTGTTGTCGGTGTGGAGCAGGTCGTGGAGGGAGCCGTCGAAGATGAGGCGGCCTTCTTCGAGCATCAGGAAAGTCGTGTCGGGTTCGGTGACGCCCTTGGGAAGTGGAACCATGGCGTCCAGCGCCGCGTCGAAGCGGTGCGTGCAGAGAGTGAAGGCGTCCTGAAGGCGGTGGGTGACGAGCAGCGATGGCGTTCGGTGGACGTCGCGCTGCTTGACGATGAGGTCGATGATGTTGGTGGAAGTGACGGGATCGAGGCCTCCGGTGGGCGAATCGTAGAGCAGCAATTCGGGGTTGTCGATGAGCGCGCGGGCGATGGCCACGCGGCGGCGCATTCCGCCGGAGAGGCTGGCCGGGAAAAACGAAAAGGTCTGCTCGAGCCCCACGAACCGGAGCGCCTGGCGCACGCGGGTGTCGATCTCGTCGTCCGTGATGGCGCGATCCTGGAGGAGCTGATAGCCGACATTATCGCGAACTGTGAGGGAGTCAAAGAGCGCGCCTTCCTGGAAGACCATGCCGGTGCGCGCGCGCAGCGGGAAGAGCTGCTCCTCGGACAGCGAGGAGATGTCTTCACCGAAGAGCAGGACGCTGCCCTGGTCAGGGAGAAGCAGCCCGTTGATGAGCTTGAGAAGGACGCTTTTGCCCACGCCGGCGGGTCCGAGAAGGATGCGGGTTTCGCCGGGCGCAACCGTGAAGCTGATGTCCGCAAGGACCGGCGGGCCGTCGAAGGCGATGGAGACGTGGCGCAACTCGACGACCGGGCCGGCTTCAGGCGCCAGGTGAGGAGATTGCGCCGAGGTTGGGAACAGGCTGCTCATGAGCTGAAAAAGAGGGAAAGCAGCGCGTGGGTGATGAGAAAGTCGACGAAGATGATGAGCACCGAGGAGATGACGACAGCCTGAATGGTGGAGCGGCCCACGCCCTCGGTGCCGCCGGTGGTCCGGAGGCCGTAGAAACAACCGATGGAGCTGAGGATGTAGCCGAAGAAGAGCGGCTTGATCAGGCCCTGGATGATGTCGGGATGGCGCAGGTGCTCCCAGGCCATGGAGAAGTACTGGGTGCCGTTCTGATGGTTCATGAAGACGGTAACGCCGGCGCCGCCGAGGATTCCGCAAGCATCGGAGATGATGGTGAGAAAAAAGAGCATGGCGACGCTGGCGAAGATGCGCGGAGTGACCAGCTTGCGCAGCGGGTCCACGCCCAGTGCGCGCATGGCGTCAATCTGCT
Source organism: uncultured Acidobacteriaceae bacterium (assembly GCA_963770555.1). Taxonomy (GTDB): domain Bacteria; phylum Acidobacteriota; class Terriglobia; order Terriglobales; family Acidobacteriaceae; genus Telmatobacter. Next base: position 50,222 of record CAVYQC010000002.1, on the reverse strand, counting down.
CGGTGACCACCATGGAGCCGAGCTCGCTGGCCATGGAAGACGCGTTGCGGCCGGAGACCATGACTCCGGTGAGCACCGGGCCCAGTTCGCGGATCATGGTGAGGGAGACGAACTGGCCGGTGACGGCGGTGGCGCCGAAGGCCGAAAGCGTGGCCGCGGATTGGAGCGCCAGCACGCCGCCGGTGGAGATTCCGGAAAGCACGACGATGGACAGCGATCCGACGCCGATAATGTCGGATTGCAGGAGGAAATCCGTCCAATAAATGGGCGGGCGAAAGAGATTGAGGAAAGATTGCCAGGCAAACAGAGAATAGTCCTGGACGGTAAGCACGATTTGTCTGGCGGTACGGTCGATCCTGTTTATCGCCATTGTGTGTGCCGGCCTCAGAAACTGAGGAGTTTGAGCCGCTCCCGAGGACAGAATAGCGCATGGAACCGGGTTGACGGAGACTGTGGCGCGGTTTGGGGGCCCGTCAGGCCGCCGATCAAGGAGCATTCTCGATCGCGATTCGCGCTGAGCGAGCCTTTCGGAGCTCCCTCTGCATAGTGAAGCGGTTGCGGGTGCGCGAGGGCTGCGCTCGCGGGCCAGACTTTCAGGTTGCGCTTCGATTCGGAGCTGCCCTCCCGCAGGATTGATCGATGGCGAACTCCCGGCGAAGCAGCCGAGTGTTTCCCTTTCCGCGAAGAGAAGGCCGCTGAGGGGTGTTTTTGACTCGCATAAAGAATTGAAGGGAAAGGAATTCCTGCCCATGCGCCGGAAACGCGTCCCACGCCGCCGCTGAAACGCATCAAACCATTTATCAGGAGGTAGCGATGCGTCTGTTTCACTTGCGGCTGATCCTTGCCCTAATTGCGAGCGTCACGCTTGTTTCCGCGGCCTCCACTTATTTCGATGTATTGGCGCACCGGCACGTTTTGCGCGATGAACTGGAAAGCCGGACGAAGTGGATGGGTGTGAGCATCGAGCCGGACGTGGAGGGTGCGCTTGCCACGGGCGATCCCTCGGGGCTTCCGGGCCTGGCGGAGCTGCTGCGGGCCGGGACGGGCGCCTTGGGAGTGGCGGTGTATGACGCGCATGGGCAATTGCTGGCCAGCTCGGGGCCGCAGGAGGTGATGGGCGCGCTGGGGCGCAGCGTGGTGGGGAAGTCGCTGCAAAAGGGGATTGAAGTGGGCGCGTTCGGGCACGCCGGAGACTGGCGCTGGATGCAGGAAGTATTTCCGATCCACGATGGGCGCCAGTTGGAAGGAGCGCTGACCCTCGTGGTGGACGCTGGTTACATCCGTTCCGAAGGGATCTCCTTGTGGCGGCGGAGCTTCTGGCGCGTGCTGACGCTGGTGGTGCTGATCGTTGCCATTACGCTGTGGATGGTGCGCTGGTTCCTGACCAGCCCGATGAAGCGCGTTACGGAACGTTTGCGCCACCTGCGGACCGGCCACACGGAAAAAGACATTAAGCCTGGCGCCGCGGAACTGAGTCTGTTCAGGCCGCTGGCGCGCGAAGTGGAGACCATGGCCGAGAGCCTGATTGCCGCGCGAGCCGCGGCCGCGACCGAGGCCCGCCTGCGCGAGGCCGGGGAACGCTGGTGGACGGCCGAGCGCCTGGCCGTACACATGCGCGAGCGGGGCGGATCGAGCCGGATCTTTGTGGTATCGAACAGGGAGCCGTATGTTCACTCGCGGCAGGGGCGGGAGACGGTGTGGTCGGTGCCTCCCAGCGGCCTGGTAACGGCCATCGAGCCGGTACTGCGGGCGTGCGACGGAGTGTGGGTTGCGTGCGCCAGCGGCGACGCCGACAGGACGGTGGTGGACGAGTTCGACCGGCTGCGCGTGCCGCCGGACGAGCCACGCTACAGCCTGCGGCGGGTTTGGCTTACCGAAGCGGAGGAATCGCAATATTACGACGGCTTTGCCAATGAAGGCTTGTGGCCTCTGTGTCATATTGCGCACACCAGGCCCATCTTCCGCGCCAGCGATTGGGAGTGCTACCAGCAGGTGAACCTGCGCTTCGCCAACGTGGTTCTCGAAGAGATGGAGGGCAGCGAAGAGCCGATAGTATTTGTGCAGGACTACCACTTTGCGCTGCTGCCAAGGTTGATCAAGAGGGCGCGTCCGGATGCGCGCGTGGCGATCTTCTGGCACATTCCGTGGCCGAATCCAGAGGCATTCGGAATCTGCCCCTGGCAGGCCGAGCTGCTGGACGGCTTGCTGGGCGCCGATCTGCTTGGATTTCACATACCGCTGCATTGCCATAATTTTGCGGCCACTGTGGATCGCGTGCTGGAGGCGCGCACCGACCGCGAGCACATGACCGTGCGCCGGCATGGGCATGTCACCACGGTGCGGCCGTATCCCATCAGCGTGGCCTTTGAAGGCGTGCCGCGGATCGGCGCGAATATAGACGAGGCCGAAGCGGAAGAACAGCGCGCTGCGGGGCGGCGGCGCTTGCTGGGCGAGTTCGGAGTGCGCGCGGAGTGCCTGGCGCTGGGCGTGGACCGGCTGGATTACACAAAGGGGATCGTGGAGCGGCTGATGGCGCTGGAGCAACTGCTGGAAGAGCACCCGCTTTACCGGGAAAGACTCACCATGGTGCAGATTGCCGCGCCCAGCCGGACGCGCATTCCCAGCTACGCCGATCTGCACACGCGGGTGAAAGAGGCGGCGGAGCGGATTAACCGGCGCTACCAGACCGCGCACTGGAAGCCCCTCGTGCTGATTGAAAGGCAGTGCAGCCACGACGAGGTGAAAGGCTGGTACCAGGCCGCCGATCTGTGCCTGGTGACCTCATTGCACGATGGAATGAACCTGGTGGCGAAGGAGTTCGTGGCGGCGCGCGACGACGAGGACGGCGTGCTGGTGCTGAGCCGGTTTACCGGAGCGGCGGTGGAGCTGCGCGATGCGCTGCTGGTGAATCCGTACGATACTCGCGGTACGGCCGAGACGATCTACAACGGACTGGAGATGAACCGGGCGGAGCGGCGGCAGCGGATGCAGAGGATGCGGCGCCAGGTGATGGAGCACAATATTTACCGGTGGGCGGCGAGCGTGCTGGGCGATCTGCGCGAGCTGCGGCTGGAGGATTCGGAGGGAATCGAGGTGAGCCATCCCAAATCCGTTGCCGGTTCCGCAACTGAGTTCGCGGGACGGAAACTGGCATAGGAAAGCGAGCCGAGATTGACGGGCACGAAAAGGGATGAAACCGAAGAAAAGCTGAGGGATTTTTTTGGCGGGTTTGCCGGCGCGGCAACCTCGCTGCTGCTACTTGACTACGACGGAACGCTCGCGCCGTTTCGGGTGGACCGGTTCAAGGCGCGGCCGTGGGCCGGTGTGCGCGAGCTGCTCAATTGCATTCAAAGCCAGAAACGAACTCGGCTGGTGGTGATTACCGGAAGACCGGCAGAAGAGATTGTGCCGCTGCTGGGCCTGGAGACGCGGCCTGAAGTGTGGGGCCTGCACGGAGCCGAGCGGCTTTATCCGGATGGGCGGCGCGAAATGGATACGGTTGCGCCGGCGGCGCGCGCGCAACTCGATGAGATGCGTACGCTTCTGCGCCGCGATTCGTTGGGCGGGCTCTTTGAAGAAAAACCCAATGCGGCCGTGATGCACTGGCGCGGCGTGGCGCCGGAGAAGGCCCGGCGGATCGAGAAGCGCACGCGGGAGTTGTTTGAACCGCCGGCGCGCACGGAGGGACTCACGCTGCTGGAGTTCGAGTGCGGGCTGGAGTTGCGCGCGGGCCGCGACAAGGGCGGTGCGGTGAGGGCAATCTTGCAGGAAGCGAGCGAGAATGGGATGGTGAGCTTTCCCGCGGCTTACCTGGGGGACGACCTCACCGACGAGGCGGCGTTTGCGGCCATGAAAGGGCGCGGATTGAGCGTGCTGGTGCGGAGGGAATGGCGGGAGACGCAGGCCGAAGTATGGCTGAGACCACCGGAGGAGTTGGCAGTGTTCTTCAAAAGCTGGATGTTTGCTTGCGACTCAGGTCCAGGAAAGCCTTTGGCCAGGGAGCAGAAGTAGAAGCAATAGGATGCAATAGATAGGTGGAGCTATCCCACCTTAAGCGCAAAAACAAATACGCGCCGAAGGTGGGGCACCCGCTGCTCGATATAGGTGGGGCACCGGCTGCTATATATAGGTGGGGCATCGGCTCGATGCCTGTCAGTCGATCGCTGATCCTTGTTTCCTAATCTCTTCCCTTCTTGCGTATCTCGATATTCAGGCGCTTGATCTTCTGGTTCAGCGTGGAGAGCGGGATGCGGAACTGCTCGGCGGCGTCGGTCTGGTTCCAGTTGCAGCGTTCCAGCTTCTCGACGATGATGCGGCGTTCGATGATTTCCAGGATGTCGAAGAGCGAGGAGTTGGGATTGTGGTCGAGCAGCGCGTCCTGGAAGCTGCGGCCGGTGATGTGGCCGGGCAGCAGGTCGAAGCCGATGACGGGGCCCGAAGAGAGCACGACCCCGCGCTCGATGGAATTCTCGAGCTCGCGAACGTTGCCGGGCCAGTCGTAGTCGACGAGCGCGCGCAAGGCGTCGGCCGAGAGCTTGCGCGGGGGCATGCTGTTTTCCGCGGTGTAGAAGTCGAGGAAATGCTGCGCGAGCAGAGGAATGTCTTCGCGGCGGGCGCGCAACGGGGGCAGATCGACGGTGATGACGTTGAGGCGATAGAAAAGATCTTCGCGGAAGCGGCCTTCGCGCACGGACTGGCGGAGATCGACGTTGGTGGCGGCGAGGATGCGGACGTCGACCTGAATCTCCTGCACGCCGCCCAGATGCATGAAGCGGCGGTCCTGGAGAACGCGCAGAATCTTGGCCTGGGTATCGATGCCCATGGTGGCGATCTCATCGAGGAAGAGCGTGCCGCCGTTGGCCACTTCGAAGAGGCCTTTCTTCGACGCGATTGCCGAAGTGAATGCGCCTTTCACGTGTCCGAAGAGCGTGGACTCAAGCAGCTCAGAGGGCATGGCGCCGGTATTGACGGGCACAAAGGGCTTATCGCGGCGCGGCGAGTTGGCGTGAATGGCCTTGGCGATGAGCTCTTTTCCGGTGCCGCTCTCGCCCTGAATCAACACCGTGGAACGGCTGGGCGCGACCTGCCCGACCAGGTCGAAGACGCGCAGCATGGACTCGCTTTTGCCTACGATGTTTGAGAAGTTGTAGCGCTGCTTGAGGGTGCGCTTGAGCTGGAGGTTTTCTTCTTCGACGCGATGACGGGCAACGGCGGAACGGATGTCGGCGAGAAGCTTTTCGTTGTCCCAGGGCTTCTGCACGAAGTTCTCGGCGCCGGCGCGCACGGCTTCCACCACGTTATCCACGGTGCCGTAGGCGGTAATCATGATGACCGGCAGATCGGGCTGGCGCTCCTTGATCTGGGGCAGCAATTCGAGGCCGCTCTGGCCGGGCAGCGCCAGATCGAGCAGAACGAGATCGAAGTTCTCCACTTCGAGCAGCCGCAATCCCTCCGCTCCATCGGCGGCAATATTGGTGGAGTAGCCCTCGAGCGAGAGCAGCACTTCAAGCGACTCGCGGATGCCCGCTTCGTCGTCGATCACCAGGATATTGGCGTTGCCGGCGCTGACATTGGATGCAGGTGCGGAGACGGGGGCGTTCAAGGGCAGTACGACCTCAGGCATGTACGGAATTCCTTAGCATGGGAAACTGGAGATGAAAGGTTGTGCCGGCGCCCACCGCGCTTTCGACATGAATCTTGCCGGCGTGTTCCTGGATGATGCCGTAGGAGACGGAAAGACCCAGGCCGGTACCGCGCCGGTCACCGGGCTTCGGTGTGGTTTTGGTGGTGAAGAAGGGATCGTAGATGCGCTTGAGATGCTCGGGCGCAATGCCGCTTCCGGAGTCCGAGACCAGGGCTTCGACGTGGCCGTTGACCGCGGTGGCCACGCGCAGCCGGCCGCCTGCGGGCATGGCCTCCTTGGCATTCAGCAGCAGGTTCAAAAAGACCTGCTGAAGCTTGCCGGAGTTGCCGTGGATGGGAGGCAGATCGCCGGCCAGTTCGAGATCGACGAGGATCTGGGCGGTCCTGAACTGGTGTTCGAGCAGGGAAAGCGTATCGCGAATGACCTGGTTGAGGTCGGTATCGCGGAATTCGGTGGTGGAAGTGCGGGAGAAGTTGAGCAGGCCGTTGGCGATTTCCGCGGCGCGGAAGCTCTGCTGGGTGATCTTGTCGAGCACCGGCCCGAGCCGCGCATCGCCGCGCAATTGCTTGGAGAGCATCTGGGCGTAGGAGGAGATGACGGCCAGCGGGGTATTGATTTCGTGGGCCACGCCGGCGGCCAGCAGACCGATGGAACTGAGCTTGTCGGCCTGCGTAAGCTGGGCCTCGAGGGTGACGCGCTCAGTGATGTCGTCGACCAGGATGATGCGGCCAACGGAGACAAAGTTGCGCGAGAGCAGCGGCGCAACCGCGATGTTGGTGGTGCGCTGCTCGCCGGCGCAGGTGGTGAGCGGGAACTTGTAAAGGCGATGCACGCCCTGCTCGCCGCGGAAGCCTTCGAGCGCCTCAATAAATACCTGCGGGAAGACGGTGCGCAGCGGCCGGCCGATGGCTTCAGCACGGCTGAGAGCGTACATGGCCTCCATCTGGGCGTTCCAGCTCTCGATGCGGTCGTCAAGATCGATGGCGAAGATGCCGATGTTGATGGACTCGACGATGTTCTCGTTGAATTCCTTGAGCCGCTCGAACTCGACGATCTTCTCTTCGAGGCGGGAGTACAGGCTGGCGTTCTGGAGGGCGATGCCGATGTAACTGGCCAGGGATTCGAGCAGCTCAACATCTTCGCTGGAGAGGAAGTCGCCGCCCAGGGTGCGGCCGAGGCCGATGACGGCGATGGTGCGCGTGGCGGCGGAGCCGTCGGGCAGCTCGCCCGCGGCCAGGCGGCAGGGCAGGTAATAATTCAGGTCGAGAAGGGCCGCCGTGCGCTGCTGGTCCGGGGGCAGATGCAGGGCGGCTTGAGCGTTCTCAAGAAAGATGTGCGAGTGATCGCGGGCGTGATCGAAGTCGAGGAAGCCGAGGGCGAGAGGCTCCGCGCCCAGGCGATTCTTTGTGAGCTCCTCAGGCAGGCCATGAGCCGCGGCCAGGCGCAGCCGGGAATCCGGGGCTGAATCGGGGGGCGCAAGGAAGATGGCTACGCGCGCCACCAGAAGCGTGCGCGGCAACTGCTCGACGATGGACTTGAGCAGAGCTTGCAAGTCGGTTTCCGAACTCAGGCCGCGGCCGAATTCGACCAGCGCCTTGCGGTAGTCGTAGCGATGGCGGTCGAAGGCGCGGTCCACCCATCCCTGAATGCGGCGCTTGAGCGGATCGAAGATGGCGGCGGTGACCAGAATCGCAGCTACCAGTCCCCATTCCCGCACTCTTTCCGGCATGGCATTGTGAACCAGGACGGAGATCAGCGCGATGATGCCGTACGAGCCGCCGACGATGAGGCCGGTGGAGAGCGTGTACGCCACGCCGCGCTTGAAGATCAGGTCAGTGTCCATCAGCCGGTAGCGGACGATGGCCCAGCAGAAAGTGAGCGGCAAAAAGATCTGCGACAGGCCGGCCAGATCGGTGAGCAGGCTGGGCAATCGCAGGCCGGAGAGGAAGAAAATGGCGTAGACCGAGAAAGGGGCAACCGCGAGCAGGGTTCCGCGCGTGACCCACTTCAACTGCTGGCGCAGAAGAGGCGAGTCGGCACGGCTGTAACTGCGCAGGAAGAGCAGAGCGGCCAGGACGTAGAACACGGCGTCATAGGCGGTGGCAATCCGGTTGAGCTGGTCGAGGAGCAGCTTGGTTGCGTCGCGTGTGGCGATGGACCAGAGCCAGAGGCCAAAGAGCCCGGCGCCGGGCGCGTAAACCAGCGGCAGCAGCCAGCGGCGGTGAAGATTCTTGAAGCGCTCCTCGGGAAAGCTGAGCGCGAAATGCAGGAAGAGTGCGGGTTGGAGCGATTCGGCGATGACGTTGGCCCAAAAGACAGTCCAGTCCAGGCCGTCGAACGCGCCGGTGTACTTGAGAGCGTAGAGCGCGAACGAAACCAGGCAGAAGAGATAAAAATGCGTGGCCCTGGGCGCGCCCCAGCGGCGAAACAGGACGTAAAAGCCGATGACCAGATAGATGAGGCCGATGACGCGCAGGCCCAGCTCGAGACTGCGGTCCACGGGATCGGGAATGACCTTGATGGGCGTATCGAGCGGAATGCCGTCGCGGGTGACGGTGTAGTAGACCTGGCCGAACGGACCGGTGCGATAGAGCGCCCGCTCCAGATCGGCCATCCGCGAAACGGCGGCGACGGGCGCATCCGGACTCTCGCTGACCCCGGTCAGGAGATCTTTGGTCTGAATGCCGGCCCGCTGGCCGGCGCTGTCAGGAATGACCTTGTCCGCTTGCAGGCCACCGGCTACTTCGCGCCACCAGACGCCGTCGTCGTCGCGCTGCGGAATCTGGCGCTCTTGATGGAGGTTGAGAATCGCCAACACGAACAGAGCGGCTGTAGCCAGGGCCAGCAGCGTTGCCTGTGCGCGGTTAAGGAGGCTCGTCTCCATAGGAGTCTTTCTACATCCTAAACTTCTGCAGCACGTGAGTTGCCATGACGAAAGGGCGCGCAGGCCGGTGGGCGGGAATCCACAATCGACAGAGAATACGCGAGATATGGACTATTGGTTCCGGGAAAAGTCAACTGAGCGAGGGGTGAAAACCCGAAATAGATGCAGAAAACAGTAGGTGCCTTACGAAGAAAGGGATCGATCTACGGGAATCGGTAGGCGTATGGTGGCAGGCAAGTTGCGGCGGAAGAGGCATGGGAAATCGACCGGCGACCGGCGATCGAGCTGGATTCAAACAGCAGTTGCGGAAGCTCCGTGGCCGGCGGCGTCAGGTGCGGCCAACGGTATCCCTGGTCTGCCCGTAGGTAGCTTTGGGGCCATGTTTCCGCTGGTAATGGTGTTCGGAAACGTACAGCGGAATGCCGGATTCGGGCGCCTTAAGGAGAATGCTGCGCCAGGCGAGGCGGGCGATGTATTCGAGAACGTCGGCGTGCTCGACGGCTTCGGCCGGGGATTTGCCCCAGGCAAAGGGAGCGTGGCCGGCGACCAGAACTCCGGGCACGGCGACGGGATCAAGGTTTTCGCGGCGGAAGCGGCGCACGATGACGGCGCCGGTGTTGCGGACGTAGGCTTCGGCGACTTCTTCTTCGGTGAGGGGTTCGGTGACCGGAACGGGTCCATGGAAGTAGTCGGCGTGGGTGGTGCCGAGGCAGGGAATGGGGCGGCCGGCCTGGGCCCAGGAGGTGGCGAACTCGGAGTGGGTGTGGACGATGCCGCCGATCTGGTGGAATTCGCGGTAGAGGAGCGTGTGGGTGTCGAGATCGCTCGAGGGGCGCAGCGCGCCCTCGACGATTTTGCCGTCGAGATCGGTAACCACCAGATCGGCGGGGGTCATGGAGGCGTAATCGACGCCGCTGGGCTTGATGACGACCAGCGGCTCGCGGCCGGAACGGTCGACTCCGCTGGCGTTGCCGAAGGTGTGCGGGGCCAGGCCGCGGCGGGCGATCTCCTGGTTGGCGTGGAGGACCTGGCGGCGGAGGGATTCGAGGAGCATGGGTCGATCCTTGGACTGAGGCGTGGCGCGGAAAGCGTTTACTGAGCCAGTTTAGCAGGAGCGGCGATGTCTTGTAGAGGCTTGCGGCGCGGTGCGGTTAGGGCGCGGATCGAAGGTGCCGTGAGCCGGGTTGCGCGCCGGGGTAGACTCGCAGCATGATGTTTGCCAAGCGGCTGCGCGACGGAGTGAAACGCGGAGAGATTACGTGCACCGTGCGCATCTGGATGCGGCCGCATGTGCACGTCGGCGGGCGCTACCGCGTGGAGGAAGGCGAGATCGAAGTGGATTCGATGGAGACGATCGGATTGCCGGATATCACGCCGGAGCTGGCGCGGGAGTCGGGGTTTCTGGGGGTGCTGGACCTGCTCAAGGTAGCGAAGCATGGCAGGGGCGAGACGATCTATCTGATCCGGTTTCATTACGTGCCCCCGCGCCGGTCGCGAAGCAAGTTATAGAGCGTCTGAGCGCACGATTCGATGGAGATCCGCGATCGCTTCTTGAGCGAGCGACGTGTAACGTTGTGCATCGTTCCGGCACTATTTCCTCAACGGCTCATCAAAGGTGCGCCATCCGTCAGCCTGGAGCGCTTCCAGAAGACTCACCCCATCTGAGACGGCCGGAAAGTCTTCCGGGCTCGGCAGGCGGCGCGAGAGGAGGTTCCGTTGAATCCCATCGAGACCCGGTTCCATATTTCAGCCAAGAATGCTCCCTTGCGGCCAAGCGTCCGCGCGGGGAGCCGCGTGTGCGCAGCGCTGGTGGTGCTCGCGCTTTCAGGGTGCGCGCATCAGGAGGTCCGCTTCAACCAGATACAGCTCGCGATTCAGACGGGGAGCGCGCCGCTGTCACGCGCGAGCACGGCCAGCGCGACGTTGCGCTCAAGGCACGGTGAGGTGCTGGAACAGATTCCGTTGAAAGCGGCCAACCAGGACCCGTGGAATCCGGGCTCGATTCGTACGCCGACGGTGAAGCTGACGCACCCACTGGGCGGCTGCGAAGCGAGGAGCCTGGAAGTGACGCTGGACGCGCCGGGCGCACCGCCGAGCAACGACTCGTGGAACGTGAACTTGCTATCGGCCACATTGTCGATCGACAACGTGGACCAGACCGAGGTAGTAAGCAAGACGGGCGCGCCGCTGGCGAGCCTGACGGCAAGCCAGCCGAGCTTCCACGTGGATGTGCCGTGCACGAGGCATCCATCGCTGTACGATCGGCTGGGGCGCGGAGCGGGGATTGCCGCGGTGACCGGCGATTTTGTCGATCGCCTGAAGAGCGACAGCAGCATCAGCGCGAAATTTGCCCCGGTTGCGAACGATCCCGCGCGCTTGAGGGAGTTCAAGCGGCGCATGAACGACCTGATGTGCAATTTGAGCGGCGGGCCTTGCCCGGAGCTGGAGCCGGACAAGTCTCCGCTGACCGGAGTGGGTTCGACGGCGGCCGATTATGCGGCGGTCATCGGCGACCTGATTGGCGCGATGGCGAAGTTCCCGGCCACGGCTACGGTGGATGACAAGAATCAACTGCTGGGCGCGCCGCTGATCGGCGCGACGGCCGCGGTGCAGGCGGGAATCCGGCCGAGAACGTCGCCCACGATCGGGGTTGTGACTACGCCGATCGCCGCGCCGATTTACGTGAATCTTTATTGGGACACCAACTGGGATGCCGATAACGCGAATGTTGCTACCGGGGGGTCGGGAATCTCGAAGGAAGCTTTCGACAGCCTGATGGGAGCGGTGACCGGGAGCACTTATTTTGCGGGATTGTCGGAATACGGGGTGGGGGCTGCGTCGTTCGGCGGAGAGTTTCTGCCCAATCCGGCGTGCACGGCCAAGCCGCCTTCGACGGTGGGCTACTACGATCCGTTCAATGCATCCATCATGGGCTTCTTGCAGTGCGAGCTGGACAACGATACCAGCGTGCCGCAGGGCAATAACGTGGTGTATAACATCATCCTGCCGCAGGGGTCGACGGAGAGCGATTCGTTCGGGAACCTGCTCGGCTTCACGTCGCCGGAGTGCACGGGAGGGCCGACGGCCTGGCATTTTCATGGATCGCCGTACTCGGCGGGCAGCGCGATCGGCGGGATCCTGGGCGGGATTCTCGGCGCCACGATCGGTACTTATTTCGGCTCCACAGGGGTGGGCGCGGTGGTGGGCGCGGCGGTGGGCTATCTGCTGGCCGCGTCGCAGCAGGGAGCTCCGTTCTACACCATCAGCTCGGTTTCAACCGCGCCGCTCAATTGCGGAGATTACACGCACAATGTGCTGCACGAGATGGTGGAGACCGCCTCCGATCCTTCGCCCCCGTTCAGCGTGATGACCACCGGCAATGGAGAGATCGTGGACATCTGCGACGACATGAACGCGCCAACGTCGCCGAGCTGGGTGCCGACCGCGTCGCTTCAATCGGGGAGGACGCTGACGCCGGGAGGATTTCTGACGGTCAAGGTGCCGCAGTTCTGGTCGAATGCGGGCCAGGCTTGCGTGAAAGGATTCAGCAGCACTGCCATGCCCGCGATTACCGGGGCGACCATGAGCGGCAGCTTTCCGACCTCTTCGATCGCGGTTACTGGTTCGGGATTTGGAACCGTTCCCTCGGCTTTCGTGATTCCAACCGGGGCAAACCTGCCCTATGCGGGAGTCCAGGATCAGAACACCGCACAGAACTGGCAGGCGGGCAACTCGCTGAACTCAGACACGGTCGGGATGACGGTGACGTCGTGGAGCGACAGCGCAATTGCGATCAGCGGATTCAGTCCGCCTTCGGGCTCGACCACGGCTTTGAATTCGGGCGATCCACTTACGCTGTGGGTGTGCAACCCGAGTTCGGGCTTGTGCGGGTCGAGCAACTTCAATTCGACCAGCTCCGGCTCGGGGCAGAATCCGAACGACATCGTGACTCTCGGCGTGACGATAAGGACGGGCGACGACGATGCACGCTCCGATACCGAACTGTGGCTGAGCATACCGGGATTGGGAACGCCGTTTTGCCTCAAGCCGTCGAACAACGCGCACCCAAGCACGGTGTGCCCGCAAAACGGCGGCTCGGCGCGGGACCAGAACGGACGCCAGGGGTGGAACAACGGCAGCACCGATCCGAGCCCGCAAATCTTCAATCTGCAAATGCCGGCGCCGGTTCTGCCGGGAATGGACATTCAGCTGATTTCGCATAACAACAACGGCGAGAACGACGACAACTGGGACATCCAGGCGATTACGGTGACAGGCACCACGCGCGGGGGCAGCACATCGACGCTGCTGACGATTACCGGCCCATCGTCCGTCAATTCGAGCAACTGCATTGCCAGGCTCAAGGCGGCGCCCAATGCGTCAACCGTGAACTTCAGCCTGGATGGAACCAATACGCACACGTACGTGGATGGGACCAGCTCGGAACGCGGAGAAATCACGTCCTGCACGAATAACGGAGGGTAACGGGAGGCGCTGTCCCACCCTGCCGACTGGAGACAGCCGGCAGGATGGGGACCGCAGCGGTTCCCGGGTTACTCGGAGTTGCCCAGGGTGTTTTGGATCGGGGTGATGGTTCCGAACAGGCCGTGTGCCTCGTTGTCAGGACCGGCGGAGAAATAAAGGGTGTTTGCGGGGCCTGAACCGCCGCCGCTGCCGAAAGAGAGGGCCCACAGACCGTCGATGGAGATGGGATTGTTGGTGGAGTTGTCGAGCAGGCCTTTGAAGGCGCCGGTTACGGGATCGTACACGGCGATTTGCCCGGAGCCGAACTGGCCCACGAGCAGGTCGTGGCTGTAGATGCCGAAATCGCCGGGGGCCATGGCGAGCGCCCAGGGACCGTTGAGCCAGGGGCCATGCTCAAGACGGCGCAGCAGGAATCCGAAGGGGGAGAAGACGTCGACGTAACCGAGGCCGGCGCCGTCCACCTCATCGTGCTTCTGCGCGTCCTGCTTGGCGAATGTGACATACAGTTCGCCGCCGATGTTCTGCACGTTGAAGGGAGCGTAGCCGCGGGGAAGGAAGTCGTCGCGGAAGAGCTCTCCGATGCCGTTGATGTGATTGAACGAAGAGTCGTAAACCTGGATTAGGCCTTTACGGAAATCGGCCACATAGAGGAAGGTGGACTGGCTGCCGTAGGGGATGGGGAGCGTGGCAAGGGCGACTCCCTTGAAGACGGAGGCGCTTTTGGTGTTCACGGTGATCACCGCGCTCGAGCCGGAGTTCCAGCCGGAGATGGTGCCGTCTTCAGTAACAAACATGAAGGCAGCCGGCTTGCCGTCAGGGAGGACAAATCCAGTGCCGCCGTTATAGACGGTGCCGCTGGGAGTGCCGGTGCTGCTCATGCTTGCGTCGCCGGTGGGGATGGTAACGACCAGGCTTTTCGCGGCTCCGGTGCCGTCGTAGAGCGTGGCCAGGCCGGTGCCGTTGTCGGAGGCCCACCAGGGGCTGGTTGAGCTGCGGGAGAGTCCCCAGGGATTGACGAGGTTGGGATCGGTCGCGGCGGCGGCTCCCGACTGATCGGCGACCAGGCCGGTTACGAGGTACTGCTGCGCGGAGCAGCAAAGGGGAAGCGCGGCGCAGGTGAGAACAAGGGTTGCGAGTTTGCGGGCTGCGATGCGGATGAGGGTGTCTTGCATGGGTTCCTCCAGACGAAGGCGGGAGAGTTCCACTTCGCCAGGAGGAAAAATAGCGGACACTGCATAGGGCAGTTGTCACGCGGTTGTCATTGCATTGTCAGGATTACCGGGGTCGTCGAACATTCATCCGGCATTCAACCCGGATTGATTCCGGATTCATCCAGGAGATTTCTTCATCGAGGCGATGACCGTCCAGGGCAATTCTGAACTCCTCTTAACACTGACCAGCCTGTAAAGGCCCGCCGCTTGCGGCCTTTTCCGGAGACGCACGCCGGGCCGGGGCAACCGTGCGCCGGCCCGCTGCCGGGAGTTCCGATTGCGGCAAACCAGGCTGATCCGGCCCGATTACGAAGCGCGCTTTCGCTGCATCGGCGGCGCATGCGAGGACTCCTGTTGCGTGGGCTGGCGTGTCGGCATCGACCAAGGCACTTACGAGAAATACCAGACCATTCCCGCCGGACCGCTGCGCACGCTCATCGACGCAAACATTCTGCGCAATCCGGAGGGCGCGGAGGGGCCGCGTCCGGCGGCTTTCGCGCACATTCAATTGACTTCGTTCTTCCGCTGTCCATTCCTCAACGAAGAACGCCTGTGCCAGATTCAGGCGGAGCAGGGCGAGGAGTATCTTTCCAAGGTCTGCTCCACTTATCCGCGCACCGCGCATACCATCGACGGTCTTGAGGAGAAGACACTTTCGCTCTCCTGCCCGGAAGCCGCCCGCCTCGTGCTCCTCGATCCGCATCTGCTGCGGGCTCCAGGCAAGCGCGGCGGTCACCAGATGAACTGGGACGACGGAGCCGAAGGAAATGGCCCGCTGCGCGGCTACTTCTGGCCCATCCGCGAGTTTGCGATCGCGCTGGTGCAGAACCGTGCTTACCCGCTGTGGCAGCGGATGTTTCTGCTTGGAGTTTTCTGCCGGCGCCTCGATGCCCTGGTTCTGGGCACGCTCGAGCGCGGATTTCCAGGGCTTCTGCGCGATTTTTCAGCCGCGGTTGGTTCCGGCAGCCTGCGCACCGCGATGGAGGCCATTCCTTCCGACCTCGCGCTGCAACTGGACATGGTGCTGCGGCTGGTGAATCTGCGCATGCCGACCGGGCAAAAACAGTTCATGAGCTTCCGCTTCCTGGAAGGACTGCGCGCATTCGTCGAGGGCATCGGACACCGGCCGGAGGTTTCGAGCGAGGAGCAGAGGGCGCGCTACGGCTCGGCTTACAAAGATGCGTACGAGCCATTTTTCCTGAGGCACCCGCACATCCTGGAGAACTACCTGATCAACGCCATCCTGCGCGGCCTGTTTCCTTTCGGCAAAACGCTGTTCGACCCCGCGGCCACGCCGGAGCCGGGCAAGGAATTCGCAATGCTGGCACTCCAGTTCGCACTGATCAAGGGCCTGCTGATCGGCGTCGCCGGCTGCCACCAGAAGGCATTCTGCGCCGAGCACGTGGTTGAAGTTGTACAGACCGCCGTCAAACATTTCGAGCACGATCCGGAGTTTCTGCCCAAGTCGTATGAGCTTCTGGTGTCGAAGGGATTCGACAACACGCATGGTCTCACCATGCTGCTGAGGAACTAGGCCTCTGATCGCGCGATTTCGTTCCTTCCGATGAGAATCGTGCTGTCCCAGGTTGGGCGCCCAATCACCCCACGGACGAAGACCTGTCCGTGGGGACCCCGATGACGCGCCGAACCTGGGGCACCCAAAATTGGTGCAAGATTATGCGGTCGGAGACCTGGTTTTCTGAACGCGCGATTTCGTCCTTGGGGATTGTGGGCGGCGGTGGTTCAGGCGCGGAGCCAGTAGGGCGAGGGAACCACCGAATTCAGTTGCGCGAACTCCGCATCCGACAGGCGGAAGGCGGCGGCGCTCACGTTTTCTTCCAGGTGCTTCACCGAGCTGGTGCCGGGAATGGGCAACAGGACAGGAGAGCGGCGCAGCAGCCATGCGAGCGATACGACGGCGGTGGAGGTGTGGCGCGCGGCGGCGATTCTTTCTACCGCTTCATTGGCTTTCTTGCCTTGCGCCATAGGCCCCCAGGGCAGGAACGCGATGCCGCTCGATTCGCAGTAGTCGAGCACGAAATCCCACTCGCGATCGGAGAAGCTGTAGCGGTTCTGCACGGAGACGATGGGAACGATCTTCTCGGCGCGCCGGATGTGCTCGAGCGTGACGTTGGAGAGAGCGACATGGCGGACCTTGCCCTGCTCGCGCAGCCGCGCGATGGCTTCAACGGAGGCGTCGAAGGATGTGGCGGGGTCGGGGACGTGGAGCTGGTAAACGTCGATGCGGTCGAGGCGGAGACGCTTGAGGCTGCCTTCGATGGCTTCCTGGATGTGGGCGGGGCTGGCGTTGTGCTGCCAGACGCCGGGTCCGTGGCGGGTCCAACCAACCTTGGTGGTGATGACCAGGCCGGCGGGATAGGGAGCCAGGGCTTCGGCGATGAGCTCTTCGGAGACGTCGGGGCCGTAGGAGTCCGCGGTGTCAATGAAGTTGACTCCAAGCTCGACGGCGCGGCGGAGGGTGGCGAGAGCGGCATCGCGGTCGGCGGGCGGACCCCAGATTCCCGGGCCGGTGATGCGCATAGCGCCGAAGCCGAGGCGGTTCACGGTGAGGTCGCCGCCCAGGGTGATGGTTCCGGATTGGGCGGCGGGGGTGGTCTGGGTGTCTGCCGGCATGTCTTCTACCTCAGATCGTTTGATGGGTTTCCAGGGACATTTGGTGCGGGAACTGTGGAGTATGGGTCTTGCGGCACGTCATCGGCTCTGCGATGTCATCATTCCGCGCCTCGCCTGACTGAACGCGTTCGATAGTACCAGACGCTTAGAACAAAAAATCCGACCGGGATGGACAATAGAGGAATTTCCCACCAACTAAAGTCGAGGATCATCATGAGAATGATGAAGACGAACCCAAGCCCGTAGCAGGCGGAAAGAACAGGAAAAATTGATGGTTTAGTTCCAATTGCTGGACGGCCCTTAATGATTGAGACGTTGGCTATCACGACAATGGGGATAAGCGTAACCGTCAAAGGCCACCGATGGGGGTCCTGGACGAGCAGCAACGCGAAGAAAACGGCGGCCAAAAGATTCGTCACGATAATTTTTCTGATCTTGCGGTTCGCGGGAAGCAACGATCCCTCCTGAGGCGTCACTAGATTCCTCCACGCCTTTGGCCTAGCACCATTTTGCCGGAAAAGAGGGTAGAGCACGGGGATTGGAGAAGGACGTGGGCTGAGGCATTTCGATTTTTGCTGTCCCAGACCCAAGACCGCCCGAGCGACGGAGACTCGTCGCATGGGACCCCGAGAATTGAGACCTGTGCCACCCGCTGTCCAGTCTGAATAAAACCCCTTTTAGACGGTGACTTCCCATCCGGGTTCGTATGCGCGCCCCCAGTATTTCATGGCTTCGGGGTCGTTGAGGACGTGGGCGGTTTCCGTGTCGAGGTGGAGCTTGCGGTCGACGAACCAGGCTATGTTGGAGAGCAGAAGCATGGTGACGGTGACGTTGGCGACAGGGATGGGCGAGTTGAGCTTCTCCTGGCCGCGAATGGCGGCGATGAAGTTGGCGAAGTGGGCGTCGGTCATGTTGTCGATGCCGAGCAGGTCGCTGGTCGATGTGACGTGGCCGGTGCGGTACTGGTCGATCTGCTTGCCCTTCCAGTCGAAGACATCGTAGCCGTCACGGTCGATGACGACGGTGCCCTTGGTGCCGAAGATGGCCGAGCCGCGGTCGCGGCCGTAGACCTTCATGCCCTGGCAACTGCGGCCTTCCCAGGAGATGGTCTTGTCCGCATAGCCGAAGTCGGTGAGCAGGGTGTCGTAAAACTGCCAGTCGTCCTTATATTGGTAGCGCCCGCCGGTGGAAGAAACGGTTTGCGGGATTTCGGACTGCAGCGCCCAACGGCAGACGTCGACTTCGTGGGTGCCGTTATTAAGGGTCTCGCCGGTGCCGTAGCGGCGCAGCCAGTGCCAGTTGTAGGGATGGATGTTGTCCTTGTATTCGCTGCGCGGCGCCGGACCCTGCCAGAGATCCCAATCGAGCGTGGCGGGGACGGGAGCGGGCTTGCCGACGCCCATGGAGCCGCGCGTGTTGGCGTACCAGGCGCGGGCCAGATAAGGGTCGCCGATGAAGCCGTCGTGAATCTGCTGGATCATTTTTCGGGTGTAATCGGAGGAGCGCTGCTGGTCGCCGACCTGAACCAGCTTGCCGTATTTCTTCTGGGCCGCGACCAGCAGCTCGCCCTCGCGGCAGTTCTGGCTGGAGGGTTTTTCGACGTAGACGTGCTTGCCGGCCTTGAGACCGAGGACGGCGAGCGGCGTGTGCCAGTGGTCGGGCGTGGCAATCGATATCGCATCCACTTCCTTTGAGGCCAGGGCATTGCGGAAGTCTGCTTCAGCCTTGGGCGCGTAACCGAGGGCCTGTTGCGCGTCCTGGGCGAATTTGTTGCGGATATTGGTGTCTACGTCGCAGATGTAGGCGACGCGGGCGTCCTTGCTCAGGTCCTTGAGCGCGGAGAGATGGGCGTGGCCGCGGCCGTTGAGGCCATTGACGGCAAAGTTGATACGGTCGTTCGAGCCGGCGATCTGCGCGTAGCTTTTCGCGGTGGATGCGAATGCCGAGCCCGCGACGCCGGCGGCAAGGCCATTGACAAAGGTTCGCCGAGAAATCATCCCTGTCTCCAATTCTGCTTTCGTTGCCGCATGAAATTATATCGCCGGTGACAGGGGTCAGGGATCAGGATCACGTTCTTCGGACCTTAGCGTGGCGCCTGCCTGTGGGTTTGCTGAGAAAAGGGGCCGGGAGAATTCGCGCCGTCCCACCTTTTCGACAGAAAGAAGTCGAAAGGATGGGCCGCGGGTCAATTCCGGGGGCTGCGGCGGTGTGTGCCCAAAAAATCGGCGGGTTGAAATTGGAGCGGGAGGCTGTAAACTTGCGCGGTATGCGGGCGTCTACCAAAGTGATGGCAGCCGGCACAGCGGTAAAGCCGATGACGGCGGAAACGGCGGAAGAGGTTGCCGCGCAGGAGTTTGCGCGCGTAGTCGAGAGCCACCGGCCGCAGATATTCCGGTTCCTGCTGGGGTCGACGCGCGACGTGGACCTGGCGGAAACCTTGACGCAGGAGTGTTTTCTCAAGGCGCATCGGAACTGGGGGAGTTTCCGCGGCGAATCGAGCGCGATGACCTGGTTGATGCGGATTGCGATCAACCTGCAGAAAGACCACTGGCGCAACCGGCGGATGCAGTTCTGGCGGCATACGCGGACCAACGCCGTGGACCTGGACGAGGCGAGCGAGTGGCTGCCGAGCGGCGAACGGAGCGCGGAACAGCGGATGCTGGCGCGGGAGCAGGTGGAGCAGGTTTGGAAGGCGGTGGAAGGCCTGAGCCAGCGGCAGCGGACGGTCTTCCTGCTGCGCTACGTGGAGGATCAGGAGCTGAGCGACATTGCACAGGCGACGGGATTGAGCGAGGGCACGGTCAAGGCGCACCTTTCGCGGGCGCTTGGAAAAGTGCGCGCGGTGCTGGGGGGTAAACGATGAGTTGGATGGAGAACAGGACGCGCGTGGAGGCGGATGCGGAGCTGGGCTCGATGGTTGACCCGATGCTGGAGCAGGCGCTTACGAATTTCCGGCACAGCGTACATGCCTGGAGCGAGACGGCGTTGAGCCGTCCGCGGACCGTGGCGCTGGCCGCGAGGCGCCGGAGCTGGCGGCTGGCGGCCGGATGGGCTTTGGGGTGCGTGCTGGCGGCGGGGAGCCTGGCGGGAGGGCTGTACGAGCGCCATCACGACCAGGTAGTGGCGAAGATGAAGGCCGAGCAGGAGGCGAGACAGCGGCAGTTGGCTCTGCAGCAGCGCGCCCGCGAGGAAGACGAGGATTTGCTGGCCACCGTGGACAGCGACATATCGCGCGCCGTTCCGGCGGCGATGGAACCGCTGGCCCAACTGATGGACGGCGATGAGGGCCAATAAGCAGGGTATAGAGTGCGAAGGGAACGGAAGGAGAAAGCAATGAGGCGGACGATTGCGAGACGGTTGGTTTTAGCAATGGCGGGAGTTATGGTTGCCGGCGGGTTGGCGGCGGCGCAAGGGCCGGGCATGGGATCGGGGTTCGGGGACCATCGGCCTCCGATGGAAAGGGCGTTCCGGTTTGACGGCGCGCATGGACAGTTCTGGAACAATCCGAGGATCGTGGAGAAGCTGAAGCTGACCGACGATCAGCGAAAGGCGATGGACGGGATTCTGCAGGACCACAAAGTGACGCTGGTGGATTTGCGCGCCAGCGAGGAGAAGGCGGAGCTGGAAATGCAGCCGCTGATGCGCGCCGACCAGCCGAATGAGAATGCGATTCTGGCGCAGATCGACAAGATCGCGCAGGCGCGGGCCGAGCTGGAGAAGGCGAATGCACGCTTTCTGCTGGCAATCCGGAGCAAGCTGACGGCGGATCAATGGAAGCAGGTGCAGCAGTTCCGCGAGGACCACGGACAGGACCGCGGACCATGGGGACGCGACGGAAATGGACCGGGCATGCGCGGGCGGGGAATGCATGGACCGGGTGGACAATTCCACCGGCAGGGCCCCCCGCCTGCGCCGCCGGCCGGCCAGCAAGGTGCGCCGGCGCCACAGGCGCCCGGATCGGGCGATACGCAATAGTTTTTGAAAGCAGAGAGCAAATGCGGTCTCGGGCGAGACCGTTGGCGGTCTGGGGTTGATGCCTCAGGCCGCCGATTTTTTTGGGACAAATCAGTGGGTCAGGTGGTCGGCAAGCCGGCAGGATTGGATTGTGAGGGATCAGCGTTTCCGCAGAATCCGTTGAGGCGGGGCCGGCAGAACCGGGACTCTGGTTCGATGGATTGGTTCAAAGTGGGACAAACACGCGGATCGGGCCGGGACAGCATTTGACGCAGGTTAGGACAGTGAGTGAACGAAAGCGGAACAACCTGAATCGGGGTGCGACAGAGACGATTGGGACGGCTGAGAAAAATTGTGACTAAAGTTATTTTCGGGAGCACCGATGAAAGGGGTGGATGCAAGAAGGCCCGAACGGCAGCAGCCGCGGTAGAGATTCCCGAGGCGCAGGGCACGGAAATCCGCATCCAAGGAGGAGTTGAGTCCCATGGCCCTCGGTGTATTGAACAATCTTTCGGCAATCTACGCAGAGAACAACCTGAACAACACGAACAACAGCCTGCAAACGGTTCTGGAGCAGTTGTCGTCCGGTTCGCGCATCAATTCGGGTGCGGACGATGCGGCAGGCCTTTCGCTGATCAACGGCCTGGCGGCTAATTCGGCGGCCCTGATGCAGTCGGAGACCAATGCGACCGAGGGAGTGGGGCTGCTGCAGGTGGCCGATGGCGCGCTGTCGCAGGTGACGAGCCTTCTGAATCGCGCGATTACGCTGGCAACCGAAGCTTCAAACGGAACGCTTGACAGCTCGCAGGAGTCGGCGGCGAACCAGGAGTATCAGTCGATTCTGTCGGAGATCAATAACATCGGCTCGACGACCACCTACAACCAGAACCAGGTGTTTACGGGCTCGCAAGCGGGGTTGGCGATCTACACGGGCGACTCGTCTTCAACGGGCGCATCGATTGACGACCTGTTCTTTGCCGCGTTGACATCGGCCAGCGTGGGCGACTCCGGCGGATCGGTACAGCAAAGCGATGCGGGCAAGTTTGTGGATTTGTCGAAGGACACGGCGGGCTCACTTACGACCGCGGCAACCCAGGCCAATACGGTGGTGGGGAGCCTGGTCTTTACCATCACCAATCCCGATGGCACCATCAGCAAGTTGACGACGACGGCGACGACGGTGGGCGGGTTGATCTCGGAGATCAACGAAGACGGCATTCCGGGCGTGACGGCGAGCTTTACCTCCGCGGCCGCGGTGGGCGATGGCGCGGTGGCCGGAGGCGACACGGGCATACTTCTGAGCAATACCAACGCCAATGTAGCGATCGGATTGTCGGTAGTAGCGGCGGGTCCGCCGGCGACCGTGGCATTTGAGGACACGAGCACGGCAATTACGCCGGCGGCGCTGGTGGCGAGCACCGCCGCGACCACGACCATCAACTATGTGACGGCGACGGGCGGCGACCAGACGGCCGACCTGGCCAATACGAATCTCGACACCGCGGGCAATGCTCAGAATGCCGAGTCCGTGCTGAACCTCGCCATTACTTACGTGGCGGCCCAGGATGGATACATCGGCGCGCAGATCAACACGCTGAACGCGATCAGCCAGGTTATGAGCACGCAGCAGGAGAATGTGGTCTCGGCGCAGAACGCGGTGCAGGCAACGGATTACGCGTCGGCGACTTCGAATATGTCGAAGTACGAGATTCTCAGCCAGACGGGCATTGCGGCGCTGGCGCAGGCCAACAGCGTGCAGCAGGAATTAACCAAGCTCTTGCAGTAAAGGTCTTGCAGTAGCGTTCGAGTTGCAGTACTTTCAAGACAACCCAGGGACGGGCCGGCGGCAAGGGCGTTCACCTTGCCGCCCTTTCTTTTTGGAACAGCGGCCAGTGAACAGTGGTCAGTGGTCTGGGCTCCGGGATTTGAGTCTAAGTTTCATTCCGCTCCCCGGCCGTGAGGTTGCCGTGGATGGAGGCAGCAGGTTTGCGGCCGGCGCCCATGGCGAGGATGGCCGCCGGGTTCGCCATTTCGAGGCGGTTCGCTGCAAGGGGGTTTGACGAATCGCCGGCAAGCGGAGAGAATAAGAGAGTTCGATCCCCACCGAAGTGGGCCTGTGGCGCAGCTGGGAGCGCGCTTCCATGGCATGGAAGAGGTCATCGGTTCGATCCCGATCAGGTCCACCAATTAAATCAATAACTTACGTGGAAGACCATCCGGTTTCTCACCTGCAAAACGTAACCTGCTTCCGCTTTATCGCGTTCCCTATCCCCTACTGAACAGTTTGCGATCCGGGCTGCAACGCCCGCATCATCGAGTCTTGTGCAGCCAACATCGAAGAATTCACTTGGTGGGTGTAAAGGCCAAGCGTTGTCTTGACATTCGAGTGGCGGAGAAGCCCCTGCACCGTCTTGACATCCGTTCCCTGGTTGACCAGCCAGCTTGCCAGCCCGTGCCGGAAGTTGTGGAAGCCGAACCGCTGCCCCTTCTTGAGCTTCACCCCAGCGGCAATCGCTGCCGGACGGAGATGGTCCCCAGTCAGAACGCTGCTCGACCTCGGTGTCCGCCCCTTGCTTCTTGTGCTGGCGAAAACCCAATCGCTTGGCCGCCCGTACACCGTTTCCCTTTGCCAGTCCCGTAACGAGTTGGCCAGCAGATCGGTGAGCGGTACGGGAGCCTCGGAGTCCTCCGTCTTGAGGCTCTCCACGATTGTGTCCTTTACCCAGACCCGGCGAAGGTTGATTTGCTTCTTCTGGTAGTCAACATCCTCCCATTTCAAGCCCATCGCCTCACTGATGCGAATCCCCGTGGCGGCGACCAAAACCGCGAGCGCCAGTTCGGCTCCCGATAATGCCTCGAAGATTTTTGCGGCCGTTGCAGGCTCCAGCACAATCGGCTTATAGCCGGACTTCGCCGTTTGCTCAACCCACCGCACCGGATTGGACGAGTCGCTGCGCGGCACAAGCCCGTACTTCTGTGCTCGTGTGTAGACGGTGGACATGATGCGACGGATTTTGTCCTTCGTCGGATTCGAGCGCGGCAACGAACCCAGCCAGCCTTCAATTTCCAGCGGCTGAATGTCGAGAGCAACACTCTTTCCCCAGCGGGGTAGCAGGTAGTCGTCCAGGTAGTGCTTCACGGTGTACCGGGTTGTCACCGCCAGCTTCTTCATTCCGTTCTGCATATAGCTGGTGGCAAGATCGTCGAAGGTTAGGCGGCCAGTGCGGATTGCGCCCTGGTCGAGTTGCGGTTTGATGTGCCGCCGGTCAATCTCAAGCCACGCATCCTTCTCACGCGGAAAGCTGGCAACCGAACCCACCACGCAGGTGTGTTCGGCCTTCCTTCCGGTTTCAGGCTTGACGACGTACCAGTGGTACACCCAGACTGATCCTTTCTTCTTGCGGTCGTGCTTGGTAATCCATCCCCTTTGCGCCATTTCAGATCGTCTCCTTTGTGGCGCTGGAGACTGCCTGAATTCGATTATTCTTCATTCCGGCAACAATGGAAACACTTTTCCGCAGCGCCCCGAGTCTGGACCCGCTATACACCCGAATTTGCAGAGAAATGGACAGGATTCTACCTCTTGCGCGCGATTGCTGTGCTGATCTCCTGTAACCGGAACCGCCAAGTCTTCCGGGAACCAACACCCAACGGATAAGCCGGAATCTGGCCTGCGCGAGCCATTTCGAGCAGACGGCGGGAGGTTACTCCCAACCATTCTGCGGCCCGCGTTGCATCCACAAACGGCTCTGGCATTATTGGGATCTGCAACATATGTGCAGTCTCAGCAACCGTAATCGATTCGCGATGCCTCTCATTTGACGCCATACCCACCTCGCATCCCCATGACGCTTTGAACGTGCAATCTGTCAACTCATACGGAGGGCCTCTACAGCGTCACGTCCGGCTTCATCACAAAAGTTCTACGTGTCTGCGAGGAACTTGTAGATGTTTGCGGCCTCTCTTTCCGTGCCCTTACCGAAGCCTCCTCAACTGGCCCACTCAATTTCGCCATGTACCCCGAGAGAGCAGTTGGACTGATCTTTATCCCCTTCTCCGCCAGCAGATGAGTCAGCATGGTCAGCGAATAGCCTTTTCTCCGCAACTCCACGAGAAGAGGCAACAGCGTCCGTATCACCGCCCCCATCATGAACGAACCGGGTTGCGGCACGGGTTCTGACGTTTTTTGAGTCAATAACATACGAGCATCCTCCACAATCTCAGAAGAAAAAACCTGCACCTTACGACGCCCCTCTGTTCCCATCGCTTTGCCTCCTCATTGCCACACCTTGTCATGATACGCATTAATATTACACTTCTCAGCGTATATAGAGCAACTATGTATTATTCTGATGTTGGGCGGAAAAGCGAACAGAAATGGGGTTCAGAGCGAAAAGCCGGATAGCTAAACACTGAATGGCAAGGTAGGCGCTGTCCGGACAAAACCCTTGCGGGGTTTCGTCCAGCCACCACCATTTTTCCAATCCGCCTTCGGCTACTCGGAGAAATGGTTGCGCATCTTGCTCAGGGCTACGCCCCGAGACCCCACAGAATTGGAGAGGACAATGGCAAGATCCAGGCGAGCACAAGGCGCCACATTACGGATCGAAATCCGCATCACGGAAGAGGAGAAAGCCACAATCCGAGACCAGGCCAACAGTGCGAGCCTGACGATGAGCGAGTACATCCGGCGGACTGCATTGAACAAGCGAATCCTTTCCACGATGGACCAGAAGGCCGCAGGAGAACTTGCAAGACTCGGTGGACTCCAAAAGCATCTGCTCACGCAGATCAAAGATCTCCCCGATGAAGAAGGCCTTCGCAGGGGACTGAATTCCACATTGCTGGCTGTTCATAATGCAATGAGATCGCTCAAGACGGGCACGGTGAAGTGAACATGATTGCCAAAGTGCAGCCAGCCCGAAAACACTCCAGCAGCTTCAAACGGCTTCAGGAATACCTTACGCGGGAGCGTGATGCCGACACCGGAGAACTTCTGTTGCGAGGAGATGTTGTCATGTCGGAGAATCTTCTGGGCTTCGACACGGCGGCGATGGAGATGCAAGGGGTTGCATCTCTCAATAATCGTTGCAAGGATGCTGTTTGCCATTATGAACTGGCATGGCCTCCTGGTGAGCGTCCGACTCGACCGCAATGGGTAGATTGCGCGCTGCACACGATGAAGGCGCTCGGATATGAAGGCCATCAATTCATGATCGTCGCGCACGACGACAAAAAGCATTTTCACATCCACATCATGCTCAACAAGGTTCATCCGGAGACTCTCAGAGCACATACGCCATATCGCGATTGGTTCACTCTCGATGCCGCAGTACGCTTCCTTGAAGCGAAACATGGCTGGACACACACGCCCGGTCCGATGCGATGGGATGAGGAATCAAAAAAGGCCGTACTGCAATCGAAGTCTGAGCGCCATGTGTCTAGATCGGCCCAACAACATCCGACTGGAGCCGCTGCACAATTTGAACATTACCAGGATCAGGAATCGTTCCAATCCTATGTGCGACGGGAGGTTGCTCCGCGTGTGCGCACACTGCTTACCCGACGGAATGTCACATGGAATGATCTCCATCGACTTCTCTCGAAGGCCCATCTCAAACTTGAGAAAGGTGAGTCGGGCGGCTATACGGTCCTCGCCGTTGACCACAACATCCGGGTGAAGGCGTCCGACGTGTTCCGCAACAACTTTGCAGGAAAGATCAACCGTCAGGCTACTGAAACCGCTCTTGGAGCCTGGACACCTGCCTCAACATCCGGCTATGAGGTCGATCAACATGCCGCACAACATAGCGTTCAACATGATGCTCGTGATGGTGCATTGAGGGAAGAACGGAAAGCGCAGCGACACGCCGAACGGAGCTCTCTGATGGCCGATTATAACCAGTACCGGAACCAGCAACGGGCAATATGCAAGAGCCTTACAGCAGAAGGAAGAGAAGCGCGTCAACATCTCATGGTGTCGCTGAGACAGAGAAAGAAAGAGATTCGCGCATCCGCGCTGTCATGGCCGGACAAGAAAATTCTGCTTTCCCAGGCAGCGGCTCAATCTGTTCTCGAAGTACGCGCACTGAAGCTGTCTGTACAACAGAGGCGGCAAGAGGCATTCCCGAAGAATCTCCGCTCATGGGTCGCGGACAGGACCGACGAAGGGGACGCACGCGCCGCCGAACAACTTCGCGGATGGCGATATGCGGACCAGCGGAATCAACGGCGGATCGACGCAAGCCTGGAATCAGACGCGCTGCATATTGCTCCATCTCCCGAGAATGGCACCAGCGCCGATTGGTCCCGGTTCGCGCAACAACGGCTTGCAGACGAACAGAAGCAACAGATTCTTGCCAACCAGATCGCCGCGACCCGCATCTGGACAATAAACCGCAAAACCGGCGACGTGTCCTACGAACTCAACGGGCAAGTTTCCGTCATCGACCGCGGACGCATCGTCACCGTTCTCAACCAGGATAAAGCCGCTGTCCTCTTCGGATTGGAGATGGCCATCCAGAAATTCGGACCGCGAATCGCGTTTGACGGCAGCGTGGAGTGGAAGCGGATGGTCACAAAGATTGCGGCGCAACACGGAATCTCCGTCCAGTTCACTGACCCGGAGATGCAACACGCCATGCACCTTCTTCAACGTCTGGCGAATCCGCGCCAACGCCAGCAGGAAAGAGGCGGCAGGTAGCTCATGATCGCGGATATGCGGCCGCCGTCAGCAAGATGTCCTGACGAGACTATGCGAATGTGGATTGAACTGGAGTCTTGAGTTTGTGGACGGCTGCAAAATAGGCCACCATCACGCGAAATGTCTTGGACCGATTTACTCCGCCGAGAATCTCGCCGCCAACCCGATCCAGTTCATCGGCTATCTCGTGTGTCAATGGGAATACGAACGCGGTGTCAATGCTCTGAAATGGAATGTTCAGCCACGGGCCGTTATAGAACGCAACAAGCTGTGCCTGCGCGGCCTTGGTTTTGAAATTCATGATGATGTGTTCCGCGAGGGCGTTCTTTCTGCGGATTTTGAGCACAGCGAAAAGCTGGCTGAAATGGCTCTTGGTGAATTTGGAATCGACGGTCAGCCTGAGTTGAGTGCGCGTCTCCACGGGAGCAACGACTCTGCGTTTCGGTCGGGCAGTGGCTTTCTTCACAGCGGGCATGTGGTTTCCTTGTTCGGATATATCTTACAGCATATGTATATGCGTTTGGAAGACCATACTCCAACCGATTGTGCCCAAAGAAGTTCGCTTGAAAGAATCGCCAAGAGGAAATGGTGGATTCATTGCATGGAAGTAAGGGAAGCCGAATGAACCGCAACGAATCGAACCGTGGGAGAGGAAGGGAGAAAAGGAGGCCGGCAAGGGATTCGAGGCGGCCGTCACAGGCTACGGCAAGGCGGTTAAGCGGTCACGGGTCATTCCAGCCAGGGGCAGACCGCCGACCGGGTGCTGATCCACGCGGATACCGAGGTGGGGGCGAAAGACCTGCTCAACAACCGCATGGCCTACGTTGCCGTCTAGCGCGGCGCATACGACGCGCAAATGGACGGCTAACGTTGTCTCTCCACAGTGGCCCGAACAATCAGCGCAAGGATTTTCGGGCCTTCCCGCGTTGCGCATCCGCCCGTTGCTTTGCTTCCTCAGAGGGTTGATGATGACGGGGTCTGATGACATCGAACAGAGTTCGAACAACTTCGGACATTGTTCGAAGATGATCGAAGACTGTTCGCACCGCGTTCGAAAATCACTGGAACCGAAGTTGCTTCTCGATGGGTATCGTGCAATCCCATTTTGCCAGAATCAGCGGCAAGGGAGGCTCCCATCCCCCACTCCGCTTCTGCCGTGTATTCGCCAGCATACCGTGAAGCTCAGTCCAATCTGAAGGCATGGGCACCAGACGCTCGTTCGCCGTACAGTAAGCCTAAAGTGAATCAAAGGTCTCGATCTCCATCGTCATGCAAAGTTCCTTGGCCCGCATCGCTAGTTTCAGTTCGGGTTGCCCTTCACAGGGCCAGGATTCAGCAGAAAAGCCCAAATATCCTGCGCGCGGATTCTCAGTTCATCTGTCGGAGTGAGGCTGAGTGTGACTTGCGGCCAAAGTTCATCAGGACGATCCCGGAGGAAAGGCAATGCCTTGGCCACCATTTGACCGGGGTATGCGAACTGAATCGAGCGTCCTTTCGCGATTGCCACCGAAAGCGGCTTATGCGCCTCACTCCGCCACGCCGTTGTTGATCTGGGCGCAATCCATGCGCAGCGTACCGCTGTCGTTGAACACGAGGCCGTAGAAGCGCTCCACGCTGCCCACGGCAATCGGCGTGGTGTTGAGCATCTGAGTGTTGCTGTCGGCGTAGACGGTGACGGTGGCCGGGTCGGTGAGCAGGGTGGTTTGGCCCGATTGTACGGCAAGGGCAGGGAACAGGTCGTACGACGCGAGCGTGACGGTGTAAATCGTGAACCCGCCCTCGCTGCCGATGGCGCTGACCGTTCCGTTGACGGTCTGCGGAAGGAGCGTAACCGTGCTGGGTGAGGGGCCCCCGGTGCTATCGCCGTAGCTTGACTCGTGAAACGTCGGTTCGATGTTTTGCCCCGCAACCATGTTCGCGCCCGTGAAGCTGGGCTGAAACGGGAGACTTTCGAGATTGTTCAATTGGCGCGAAATACCAAACAGCGAGTTGCCGAAATCAATTGGCGCACCGTCGCCGCCCTGAACAGGGCCGAGTTGCTCCTTTTCTCCGGTTAGCATCACGGTCCCAAGAGGATCGTACTCAAAAAGCGCGGGCACAACCCATAGGCTCGTCTCGGTCGGATATGTGTCATAGACAGCGATGCGAGTAGCAAGGAGTGAGCCGTCCGGTTGAACTGCTGCGTCCACGTCGACGGCGAGCCCAGCGACGAGTTGCGAAGGCCCAGCGATGCCTTGAAATACCGTGCTAGCATTGAATGCGATCTGCCAGCTAGGGCCGTTTGCAGCGTAAGACAAACCTGAAGAGCCACCGCCTTCGTAGTTCGAACCGTCAGCCGAGTTCACTAAGAAGCTGTTGGTTGCACCGCCAGCCGAAGCAATGATTCCTTCCAGGCCAGTCAGTCTTCCATTCCCGGGATTCGTGGGGCTGCCGGATACGGGGGTAGCAGACACGGAAAAGGTGGGAGTGATCGAAAACGGCTCGGTACCACCGGCATCGTAGCAACTCGCATAACTCTCCGACTGCGACACCAGCAAATTGAGTGTGAGGATTATGCTTCCGCCAGCGATCCTGATTGGGGAGGGCAGGTTGACGACGACATCCGCGGCAGGTACTGGATTATAGAGAAAGTTGTCTGTTGCAAGCACGCCGCTCGGGCCGGTGGTCGCGCACGTAAAATCCGCTGTGTCGAGAGATACAGCCGCAGTAGTGTAAGTATCTTCGGGAACGCTAACCGTGGCCAGGGGTTCTGGCGTCCCATTGAGATGCATGAACTCAAGATAGAGGGGCGCGGTCAGAAGGCTGACCGTGTGACCCGATTGGCTGGTCAGGGTTAGGGCATTGATAGTCAGGCTGAATTGAAACGGCCGGTCGTTTCCGGTGCTGGCAGCGAGGATCGTCACTGTTGGGGATGTGCTCTGGAGCTGAGTGGCCACACCGCCGCATCCGGCCGTTGCGATTGCTATGAGAGCGGCAAGGGGAGCCCAGAAGGCGCGATGGCGCCGTCCCCGGGGGGGCGAGACGCGACCGTTTTTTTCTTCGTAGTGCACCTACTCTGCCACTCCATCGTTGATCTGGGCGCAGTCCATGCGCAGCGTACCGTTGTCGTTGAACACTAGGCCGTAGAAGCGCTCCACGCTGCCCACTGCAATCGGCGTGGTGTTGAGCATTTGCGCGCTGCTGTCGGCGTAGACCACGACCGTGTTCGGGTTCGTCAACTCGGCGCTCTGATCTGGCTGCAAGGCTAAAGCTGGGAACAGGTCGTACGGGGCAAGCGTTACAGCATAGGTGGTGAAGCCGCCTTCGCTGCCAATGGCGCTGATCGTGCCGTTGATGGTTTGTGGGATCAGCGTAATTGTTGTCGCCGGTATCGGAAGGTGTCCAGATGCAGCGCTCAGCGCATGACTCGTGAGGTAAACGTCCTGGCCCGCAACCATGTTGACTGCATTGAAGCTGGCTGAGAATGGAAGGCTTTGAATATTGGTGAGCTGAGCGGAAGTTTGGAAGACCGCAGTGCCAAAACTGAATGGCATTGAGTCATCATAATAGGCATTGGCGTCGAGGTAGCCCTGTTGCTCCCGCCCGACGATAGAGAATTCCTGCGTAGGGGCATACACGCCCTCCACAGGTCCCTCGAAGATGCTTAGGCTAGCCGTGTTTGTGTCTTCTACCGAAATTCGCGTGGCCAGCAGCGAGCCATCCGGCTGAATTGCGGCATCCATATCCACGGGCATACCGGCAGTCAGCTGCGAATAACCGCCGATTCCTTGAAAGACGGTACTGCTGCTGGTACTCAACCGCCATCCGGGGCCAAACAGATTAGGTCCGTCCTCACCAATCACGCTGAAGCCGGTCCCACCGACATCCACAGAGCTGATCAGCCCCACAAGACCATTCGCCTTGCCGTTCGCGCTGTTTGTGGGTTGAGCCGCGATGGCCACTGGGGTCAGGTTAAAGCTCGGCGTGATGGAATAGGGACCGTTGACGCCGCTGGAGTCGCACGTGCCCCAACTGGCCGACTGCGTCACCAGAAGGTCCAGCGAAAGTCCCATGCCTTTGCCGGAGACGGTGATGGGCGCAGCCAGGCTCACGGTTACATTGGCAGCCGGGACGCCCATGTCCGAAAAAGTACTTGTCCAGGTCTCATTTTCTGAGGAGTCGTAGCTTACGCAGGTGAATTGAGCGCTTCCGAGCGTCGCCGAGGCGGAGGTGTAAATGTCTTGAGGAACGGTTACCGTGATCAGCGGCTCCCCAGTGCCATTAAGGTGAACAAACTCGGGGTAAAGCGGACTAGAGAGGAGGGTCACCGTCTTGCCCGACTGGCTGGTCAGCGTGAGGCTAGTGAAATCAATATTGAATTCAGA
Organism: uncultured Acidobacteriaceae bacterium; assembly: GCA_963770555.1. Lineage (GTDB taxonomy): Bacteria > Acidobacteriota > Terriglobia > Terriglobales > Acidobacteriaceae > Telmatobacter. The sequence goes on along the minus strand of CAVYQC010000002.1, from coordinate 18,343 downwards.
GAGCTGGTCGTTCGCCGTAGCCGAGGACAGGACGGTGACCGACGTGTTTCCGCTCGATGTTGTGTCCGGCGAATGAGGAGCGATCTCGCCGCAGCCTGCAGTAAACGCAGCGGCCAGTGCGATGAGGAAAAATGAGGGCGGGAATTTGCGTAAGATAACAGGGATGGGCGGCCTCATTTGACTCCTCTCAGGCGTGAAATGTCTGGGCGGATTTTCCGTTGCAGGAAAATCCGCCCGGCGATTGGGCCTCGTTCGCAGCTGAGAGCCAAAGCGGCTTTCAGCTTTCTATTCCGCGAGCCTACTGGCAGCTATTGTTGTTCGAGGGCTGCACGAACACGAATGTGTGGAAAATGGTGTCCTCAAAGATGGGTATTTCCTCGTAGCAGTACACAGTCGAGGAAGAAAAAGTGACTGATTGCGTGTTTGCCGACCCATTGATTGCCCCGCTGCTTTCAGTTTCATTCCAAGTGAATTGCGTTGCACTCTTTAGTTTCGGACCACCCGTCTGACTGAGGAGATCCACCTCCCAACTGTATCCCGTCGTCTGAGTGTTGGTATTGGTCAGTGTTTGAGTCGTGGTGTTTGCATCCGATTGGTTAAACGAGTTGACTGGGATATCGCAGCCTGTGCATTGCGGCCCGGAGAGCAGCTCATTTTCCTGCTGGGTACTTCCCGGCGCATCCGGAACGGGAATGTAGCGGCAGTCGCTGCCGGCGGGGATTGGGTTCTCAGCGCAAACGCTGGCGCCGGATACGTCCGCGTTCATGGGGTTCGTGGTGGTGGAATAGGCCAGGACCGGGTCATTCCCCAGAATGGGCTTAAAGTCGTTGGGGGTACATCCGCATTGGTCTGAAAACGTGCATTGCCCTGCTTGATATTCCGCGAGGTTAACGTTAGCGCAGATATTCGCCAAACCGGGCAATGTAGGATGGCCGGAGGAGTCGTTCTGTGGGTCCAAGATTTCCGGAGCAACAGTGGTGACACCCGAAGCGTTCGCCTCCATGGTCTCGGCCGTAACTTCAACCTGATCCACCTCCTCGGGCGTGCCGCTAGATGTAAGCTGAGTTCCCGCGCTGTAATTCGCGGTCGTCTGCCCGGTTTGCACAACCGAAATTGCCGGGTTTAGCCATATCAGGAACAGATCCTGGGCATGATTGATGGCATTTAGGTTGGTGCTTTGGTTGGAGAGTGAAACCCCGGTCCCGTTGGTGAAGGTTTCTGAATTTGCGGTGCTAGTTCCGCTCGTTATCGAGTCCCCAAAATTGACGCTTAGGGTGCCTCCGAGGCCGAGAAAGTTGCCGCCTGAGGTGAAGGTGATGGTGCTGCCTGCCGTGAAGCTGTTACCTACGGAAGTCGTCATTCCGTCTGTGGTTGAGGTGACATATCCGTCGCTGCTCTTGTTGCCGGGCGCTGAGTAGATGATGGAGGTGACCTGATATGCCGGGTAGAGGATAGATGGATTCCACGTGGTCGCGCTCAAGCTCCACGTGTGGTCCTCCCAGTAGCAGTTCCCCGAAGAACCATAACACGCGTCGATCCACCCGGTGGCGGTATAGGGGCCGCTCCCGTTCGGGACCACAGAGGTTGATTCGTAGGTAGAGCCCGGCTCCCCTGTATCGGCAACCAAGGTCCCGTTGTTGGTCAGCTGTAGGTCCACTCCGATCTGAGAGATATAGCAACACTCCGTGAGACTCGCCGATGCGGTGGCGGTGATTTGAGCTGGGGAGGAAAAGCTCCCGTAAACACACACGGTTTCTTCCGCGTATGAAACCGAGCCGCTCGAGCAGACGTCAACGATTTGCCCTGAGGCCGAAGCGGGCGTGAGAAGCAGCGTGGCCCAGCCGCACGCGGCCAAGAGCATCCATGCCGGATTGAGGCGCAATTTCCTGATCGTTTTCATTGCTGCACCGCCTTTCCGGTTGAGCTGCTGGCCGGGGCTACGGCGATCGAGACGCTCTTCGGAGCGAAGAAGCCCGTCATGAAGCTCTCCAGCGCCACCTTGTTTTGCGCCGATAATTCGATTGACAGGTTGTAGACCACGTTATTGATGTCGGCTTCCCGCTGGGCAATGAGTGCCTGGACCTGGCTCGGATTCCAGGCGGACCCTTGTAAAGCGTTCAACTGCGCTTCGACGGGCTGTAACTGCGACGCCAATTGCTGCGACGCGGTGCGGATGGGTGCGTAGTCGGCGTCGGAAAAGCCGAGCCTGGTTTGCATGTCGTTGCTAAACGTCTGGCCGTCCTGGCCCTTCGCGGTGAGCTTCGCTGCCAGGGCGTCGAGTTCGCTCTGATGGATGAGGAAGTGCCAGTAGAGGTGCGGAAGGGAAACAGGCTGGACCTGAGACGATGCGTTAGGTTGGCTCTGCGTTTGCTGCCCGATTGCTGGATGCGCGTTTGCGCATAGCAGGAGCAGCAGGCCCAGAAGTGGAGGCAGCAGAACTCTACTTGGGAGTATTGCGATTGGATTCATCCCCAGATCCCCTTTCGGTAATACAGCTTCACACAAAAGGTCATCGGAAGTGCCTCCGGGCGGAGGGAGTTCCGGTGGCGATGATATTGGGATTGAAAGAGACTCCGAACCTCAGAAGAAGTTGGTCCGTTACGTTTCATTTAACGGTCAGCCTACACAGAGACGTATGCCAAAGGGAGTCGCACGGAGTCTTTCGTTCCGAATAATGCGCAAGACCGCAGATTGGGAAATTATCCAATGAACCCGAAGTTCATTCTTAATTGCATTCAATTAGTGCCGAAGCGGCGAACGGCGTATGTGACGGCGGGCACAGGTATGAGTGACAACCGCAAACGCGCACCCTGTCGAGCATTAGCAGGGCACCAAATTGATAGGTTATTCTCATTCTTCGTTTCTCTGCCCATATTCCGCAGTCAGATCGATGACTTTGTTTAAGTTGAGTACATAGCGTGCGTGCTTACGCTCGCCGATTCGCGCCAGCGCGCGCTTCTCTGTGAGGTCCGTCAAATCGCGCGTCGTTGTGGCCGGCGAAACGCCGGTGATCGTGCTGTAGTTGCCCGCGCTTAGACCGCCATTGAATTCCTTGGGACCTTCGCGGAACATGCGCAGGAGCGCCTTCTGTTCCCTCTCATTGATCTGGCCACGGAGCCGGTCCAGCAACTTCGCCGGGTGCCCCAAGTCTTAGTGCTGTATCTGGAGCGCCCCGCGACGCAACGGTGCGCAGTTGCACGCAGTTTGGCGGGGCGCTTCGGATACAGCGACTTGAAGGAAGCCGCCCTCACGGAAGCCTATGTACTTTGCATCGGTCTGCGTGGGTGCAGAGGGATTGGGAACAGACTGAGTTGGGTGCAGTCTGAAGGCCTGAAGGGCGGATGGAGCAGGATGGTGGCTTGCGGAGGGGTGAACTGGAGCCTGGAGAGGCTGGCATCCAAGGGGTTTTGCGCGGATGAGACAAGGAGTCCGCGAGCGCGCCGAAGCACGGGTAGAAGCCGAGGGTGGGAACAGATGTTCAAGCGGCGCACCGGTCTGGTTGAGGTGGCGAGCGAAGCATCAGTTGCGCGGCGGAGAGCCGTTCGACGACGCGCATGGTTGCGCCGCAGACTGGGCAGTTCCAGAGTGAGCGGGTCTGATCGGTGGACGGTGATGCCACCGAAGCAGGCATCTTTTCTGAGCCGCCGAGCAGTTGGAAACACAGCGGCAGGAGCGAAGCGCGGTTGCGGTTGGCGAGGAAACCGAAGTTACGGATGCGGACGAAACCTGGCGGCAGTACGTGTAGCAGGAAGCGGCGCAGGAACTCAGCGACAGTGAGAGTCATGAGCCGTTTTTTGTTGCCGTGCGCGGAATCGCGCCAGCGGAAGGCGACGTTGCCATCGGCGAGAGCGACCAGCCTGGAGTTGGAGATGGCGACGCGATGGGTGTATGCGCCGAGATAGCGCAGCACGTGTTCCGGTCCTTGCCGCCCTTGCCCTCGTGGATGTGAACCACCATCCGCTGGCTGTCGATGTCGCTGATCTTCAGGCGGGCCGCTTCTGCGCGGCGGGCTCCGGTGGCATAGAGCGTCATCAGCAGGATGCGGTGAAAGGGTGTATCCGCAGCTTCGATCAGCCGCGCGACCTCTTCCTGACTGAGCACACCGGGAAGGTGCCGCATCTTCTTCGGATAGGGCGTCTCGGCGATGCTCCAGTTGCGCTTCAACACGTGAATGTAGAAGAAGCGCAGCGACGCCAGCCGCAGGATGACCGTGTTGGGGCTGAACTTGAACTGGGTGAACAGGGCTGCCTGATACTTGCGTATCTCCTCCGGACCAAGCTGATCGGGCCGGCGATGAAAGTATCGGCTGAAGTGCTCAACACCGTGCAGGTAAGTGCGGATGGTGGTAGCGGCGAAGTTGCGGCGATGCAACTCCTCAATCATGAGCTGACGTAGTTGGTTCACAGAGAATCCTCCTTCTCTGCGAACCAAACTACCCCGATAGCCGAAAAAGCTGGTTCAACCGCACGCGGAAGCGTCCGCCGCCGCAGCGGCTTCGTTCAAGTCCCGCTTTTGGGGACCTGGGAGCAGTCCTTTCTCAATGCCTGAGGCCCTTTTTCGTTTTGGACGGCGGCAGATAGTTCTCGCCGGTAACCACCTTTCGACCGGTCTTGCTTTCAAGTTCGAGCCGGGCGCGATGGGCAATTCCGCCGCCGGTCTTCGCGGCCTTTTTGTTGGCTGGCAGTCCCACCGCCGCCTCAGTCTCTGCAATCTGACGCGTGGAAAGTTCGGCCAGGGCCGTGAAGATGAGTTCGGCCTCGCTCATGTGATCGCGAAGATTCTGGCTTTCAAGCCCTTTCAGGTCCTTATGCTGTTTGACCGAGATACCGGACCATTCTTCGTGAATGATATTGGTGAGGATGGCAAACTCCTGCCCCTGCTTTACCTCGTGAGAGGCCCAGTAGTCGGTCAGCTTGTTGCGCGTCTCCTGCCCGGTCATGCGCTGGGTGATCCACTTTTCGCTGCGGCCCAGCTTGCGCCAATTCTCCCTGGTCCGCTCCAGCGCCAAAGCCGGATCGGCGATCTCCCGCAAGCGTTCATAGCCCACCTTCGCAAGCCAACGCTTGAACGGCTCCGCCTTGGGGGAAGGGATGGACTGGATCAGCCGGAGAACTCCAGGGACGTTCCAGCACTGGAGCTTTTGCATTCCCCCCTCCGTTTCAAAGGGAAGCGCAAGGGGGGGGACAAATTGTCCCCCCCCTTTGAAGGCTTCGGCCAGAGAGGGATCGCGGCGGCGCAGCTTCTTCAGGTAATCGGAGGGAGCGGGGGAGTCCGTCAGCGCGCTGACGATGTCGGTGAGAACAAACCACCACTCCTCATTATGAAACACCCGGCGCACCGGCCGTTCTTCGAAAAGGGCCATCTCGCTCATTTGAAAACCTTCCCCTCTTCTCTGCTAAGCGCAAGGCGGGCCACCATATGCGTACCGATCTCGCACTGAACGATTCTAACCGGGCAGGTGTGTGACCGGCCTACGCTGAGGCCGATGGCTTGGGCCACTACAAAGGCCATCGCCCCGGCCTCTATCTTGCGGACTGTTTTCTCCGCTGCCGCGCGACGGTTGGCCTTTTGCAACATCGTGCGAGAGGCCATGCACGAGCATCAAGAACTCCTGCGGCGCGGATTGACCAGGCAAGAGTGCAACCTTGCCGCCATAGCTGACGCCAAGGAACCCTGTTCATTCTTCGCCTGCAAAATCACCTGTTAAATGTCCGCCTTCGGCGTATTTCCGCGTTGTTTGGCAGTCCCCAGCGGCCTGTAAGTTGTTGAAAGTACGTTTAATAGGGGCTATGGCATGGAAGAGGTCGTCGGTTCGATCCCGACCAGGTCCACCAATTACATCAAGCATTTAGCGCCACCTCCCTTCCGCGACTTTGTCGCATCTTTGTCGCAAATTCCAAAACCACACCACGAGCTGGCTTCGCAGGCACTGCAGAAACCTGAGTGGTAGTGCTTTCTGGAATCGCCGTAGGCATCCCGAGAACATCGTTCCTGGACGAGCTATTCGTCGCCGTTCCCGCGCGTGGTGTCATCGGTGGCTCTGGTGCAGGTGACGCCCCCGCCTTCTTCGACAACTCCGCATGGATTGCATCGAGCGTCGTACGTACTCCCGGAAGGAGAACCTGCATATAAACGTTCTCCGTGGTGTCCGTCGTCTCATGCCGCATGAAGCCCTGCACGTCCTTGCTTGATCCCAGTTTCTGAGCCAAGGTCGCGATCGTGCGCCGGATGACCTGGAATGTCAACTTCGGCAATTCCAGTTCCTCGGCCAGCTTGTGCAGCACCCGCTTGCGGAAGTTGCTCGGATCCAGTGGACCTCCGAACCGCCCCCGAAAGATAAACGCAGCTGGCGACACATCCTTACGCTTCGTCTTCAAGTGTTCGCGCCATTCCACCAACTTCTTGAACAGATCCTCACAGATCGGCACTTGTGAGGTGCTCCGCTTGGTCTTGCCGTACGGACGAATCTTCCCCTTGTAGTACGTCTCCTTAATATCAAGGAGCAACGGTTCTTCCAGAAGGCTTCGCCAACGCAAGGCAACCACTTCGCCCGGTCGAAGAGCGTTCGACATGTCGAGCATGAGCAGCAACCAGTCGCGAAGATTCTTTTCGAGAAGTCTGTCGAGTGCGGCGCGAAGCTGGTCCCAAGTGAGGACGGTTTTATCGACCTCACGCAGGTTTGCCGGCACCTTCACCAAACGTGCAGGGTCTTTCGGGAGGTAGTCCTGATCGACCGCCTCAGCAAAGAGAGCCCGCATGTAAGAGCGAATCTGCAACACTCGATCCTTGGAATGGGTTTTGGCCAGCTGATTGAGGTGATTCTGAAGGGTGTACTTGTCGAACTTTTCGAGCCGTACGTCCTCGAACGGGACGATCAGATCTGCCGTGATGATCAGCTTCTTCACCTTGGCAGTCTCTTCTCTCCAGTCCGCCTCCTTCAGTGGCAGGTAGCGGTTTCGGGCAAACCATCCGAAGGTAACGGTGCCGTTTTTCACGGAGCCGTCTTCGGTGATGTGCCCACTCAGTCGGGTGATCTCCTGCGCCAATTTCTCCCGGGCCTGAGATTTGGTCATCTCAGATTTCAGGCCAAGAGCTACCGGTGAAGAGACCGTCTTCGGTTGATTGGTCTCCGGATCGAGGATGGTGCGGCGGAAATAGCCGTACCACTTCTTCCCTCGAAGAGAGACCCATCCCTTCTGGTACGAAGTTCCCATTTATTCCTCAAATTCTGTGTGGGGGAATAAGCGGGCCGTTCCCATTTTACCGGCGCTTGCGCCTTAAACAGGAGGCCCGTTCCCGCTCTTTCAGGAACTCTTCGATTCCGCTCGCCCGATAGCGCAAGGCGCCATCGCTCATGCGTATGACCGGCAAATACGGCAATCTCCGCGAGGAGTGGTCCCAGACCCAGTCTTTACTAACCTTTAGCTTTAGGGCGACATCCTCGGCGGTCAAAAGGGGATCGACCGTCTCTACTTCCTGCACCATTAGCGCAGATCCCATGGCTTCATTTCCTCCAATCGTGGGTATCCGGGCCGGTGCGGCCCGGCGAGTGTGGAAATCTTGGGACGAATTCGATTTTCGGTCAAATCGACGCCGGCTCCTGCCCTGCCCGCCGGTCCAGGCGTTGAAAGTGGGGAAAATTCGGATTTGACCGAGTTTTGAGTTCATATCATCCTGTCTCCGCATTTGAGGAGGCCCAGGTGACGAAGCGACCCAGGTTTCTCATCATCGCGGTATTGCTGACGTTTCTCGACTTGGCGGTGGTTGTTTGTTACGGCTGGCCGGTTTGGACGACTTGGTCAGGTGACCTTTGGAGCCGCGGGATCTTGGTCCTGTTGGCGGCGTTAGGGGCTACCTCGCTGGCAAATGTTTGGGCTCAAGTGGTACCTCGACAAGGTGTTTTGCTTGAGGGCCGAAGTGCACACGGTGTGCAAACCGCGGTGCCAATTCCAGAACAAGTGGAAGGACAAGTGGATGTTTGATTCAATCGAAGATCTCGCAAGCAAACTCGCGGCCACTGGCTACTTCATCGATCCGGTGATGACCCAGGTTGTATTCCTGGCGGCGAAACTGCAGAAACCCCTCCTGCTTGAAGGACCCGCGGGAAGTGGCAAAACCTACATGGCCCTGGGCACAATCCATGTCCTGGCGGATGGGCGGCCCAGAACGACCCTGGTGATGTGCCCATCGCACATCACGCACAAATGGGCGCGCGAGGTCTTGCTGACCATTCCGCGCGCCCGCGCCTTCCTCATCGAAGATATGCGCAATGGCGGCGATCCAAGCCGGCCGCACGGCATCTGCGAGGTGAAGCTGAGCAAAGGCAAGACGGTTTACGAGGGCAAGCGCCTCAGCCTGGCCGAAATGCGGCGCATGGGCCGCAAGGAATGGCGGAAGCGCTTCCCTGGTCCGACTTTCTTTATCACGGGCAAGGACAAAGGCAAGCTGGGTTACTTCTGGGAGCACGTCTATCTCAAGGCGAAGTCCGGTCCGAATTTGGGCGGCGTCGTCAATCCCGACTCCGGCGTTGCCATTCTCGATTCGGAGATGCAGAAGCTGACCGCGCTTGACTTCACCGACAAGCTCAAGGTTTCGGAGGCGCTGACCGCGCCCCGCGGTGGCACCACACGCTTCTCCGCGCTTTGGCAGGCCGACCGCACGCGCATTCAACGGATGGCGCCCATCGAGTACATCGGGCGCTGCATGCGTGGGTGGTTTGATTTCGCCATCGCCGACGAGCTGCACCAGTTGGCCGGCGACACAGCGCAAGGCAACGGACTTGGCGTGCTCGGACGCGCAGCGCAGAGATTGATCGCGCTCACCGGGACCCTGATGGGAGGCTACGCCGACGACCTGTTCAACATCTTCTACCGGATGGAGCCGCACGCAATGGTGCGCGAGGGCTTCGCATACGGAGGGCAGGGCAGGCGAGACTTCCAGGAGCAGTACGGCGTTCTCGAAACCATCGAGAAGGTGGAAGAAGCAGACAACGCCTGTTCGAGGGCGACCAAGAAGACGGTCCGGGCTCTTCGGAAACCGGGAGCGTCTCCGATGCTCTTCGGCAAATTCCTGATGACCACGACGGCTTTTCTGTCGCTTGAGGACATTTCGGACAATCTGCCGCGATACGACGAGAGCGTCATTTCAGTCGATATGGACGATGCGCTGCAGCAGGCTTACGAGCAGCTGGAGGAGGATATTCGCTCCGCGATGAAAGCGCATCGCGGGAACAAGAGCCTGATGAGCATCCTGCTCAACACACTCCTGGTCTATCCCGATCATCCCTATGACTTCGACGAGATCTGGGCGCGGGCCCTCGATCCGCAGACGAAAGAGTACGTGAAGTTCCTGGTGACCGAACCCACGAACCTCACGCGAGAGGTGCTTTACGCGAAGGAGCGCGCTCTAATCGCCGACGTCAAAGAGGAACTGCGCCAAGGTCGGCGCTGCCAGGTCTACGCCACCTATACAGGCGAGAAGGACGTCACGCTGCGCCTGGAGACGGTGCTGCGGCAGGAGGGGATCCGCGTCGCGATTCTCCGGTCTTCTGTTCCAACCGACAAAAGGGAGGACTGGTACGAGCGGCAGTTGAAGGCTGGCGTTGAGGTGGTGATCTGCCATCCGAAGTTGGTCGAGACGGGATTGGACCTGCTGGCTTTTCCAACACTCTACTTCTACGAGACCGGGTACCCGCGCCGCCCGCAAGGCAATTGACGATTCGTTCTCGCGCGCCTTAAGCCGCTGTTGCTATTGGCTCGACCTTGGCAACAATGCGGCGAGCGGCCAATTTGTACTCGGCCAGCCGCTGAACGTGCGCAACCGTCGCAAGTCGGATCGTCTCCGTACTGCGAGTGAGTTATTCCCAGAGATCATCGACGCTGAAGCGGGTGAGGACCCGTTGCCGAGTTGCTCGGCCGTTGAAGCCCTGGACAGGCAGGAGCCCTTCATCAACCAGGCGCTGGCTGCGAGTGCGCTGGCCATGTTGGCGCAACTGTTTCGGTACGGCAAGCTCGCCTACCATGGAGCTTTCTTCAACGCGAAGTCAGGCAAGATGAGCGCATTGCCTGTCGATCCCGATGAATGGTCGAAGTTGCGACGGCGATCAAGGAAGGCAGGTCCACGGACAGTTAAACCCTTGTGATGACTGCCGGCGATTCTACCGAATTCTGCCACGTATTCCACGTGGCAGAGGCCCCTGGGCGCGTGAAGAGTCTGCCAAGATAAATATTGGGGACTACTCGTTTGGCTCCTCGTCAATGGCTCGGTGAGTGACTTGGTGATAATGCGCTCTTCGAGTGGTGAGTGCCGGACTGGTATAGCAGTTTCGAGCATACCTCCAATACTCCATTTTATCCGAGAGCTCAAATAAACAGCTTCTCGATACTCCCCTTGACCGTCTAGGAGAACTTGTCTATCATCTTCCTAGATTGTCTAGGAGTGTGTCGGGGATAGATTCCTTTTGCGTGTAAATTCAAGATTTTATCTGGCCGCTCAGTTACGATGCTGGCTATGGGTAAGAGTTTTATTCCTGACGACGTGAACCAGTCGTTGTTATTCCCTCCCTCGCTTCACGATTGGCTTCCGGAGCGGCATCTGGCGCGTTTCCTGGTGGATGTGGTGTCGGCGCTGGATCTGAGCGCGATCTATGCCTCGTATGAGGAGAAGGATGGGCGCGGTCAAGCGGCGTATGCGCCGGCGATGATGGTGCGGGTGCTGCTGTACGGCTACGCGACGGGGGTGTACAGCTCGCGCAAGATGGAGGCGAAGACCTACGACGACGTGGCGTTCCGCTATCTTTCTGCCGACGCGCATCCGGACCACGACACCATTGCAGAGTTTCGCAAGCGTCATCTGGAGGGGTTGGCCGGTTTGTTCACGCAGGCGTTGCTTTTGTGCGAGAAGGCGGGCCTGGTGAAGCTGGGCCATGTATCGATCGACGGGAGCAAGATCAAGGCCAACGCCAGCAAGCATAAGGCGATGAGCTATGCGCGGATGACCGAGACCGAGCAGCGTCTGAAGGCGGAGATCGAAGCGCTGCTGAAGCAGGCCGAGGATGTGGACGCGGCCGAGGATGCGCAGTACGGCAAGGGCCGTGGTGGGGACCAGTTGCCGGAAGAGCTGGCGCGGCGCGAGAGCCGTTTGAAGAAGATCGCACAGGCTAAGGCGGAGTTGGAGCAAGAGGCGCGGGAGAAGGCGGAGCGGGAGCGCGCCGAGGCAGAAGCCAAACTGGCCGCGCGGCGCGACGGGCAAGAGCGGACGGGCAAGAAGCAGCGCGGGCGCGAGCCCCAGGTTCCCGATCCCGATAAGGCAGCGCCAGCCCCGAAGGCGCAGCGTAACTTCACCGATCCGGAAAGCCGCATCATGCCCGACGGAGCCAACAAGGGCAGCTTCGTGCAGGGCTACAACGCGCAGGCGGCAGTGGACTCGACAGCGCAGGTAATCGTGGCCGCAGAGGTCACGCAGGAAACCACGGACAACCACCAACTGCTGCCGATGTTAGGCCAGGTGAAAGAGAACATGGGCCGCCAGCCGGACGCGGCCAGTGCCGATGCAGGTTACTGGAGCGAGGCCAATGCGACAGATGAAAGCGTAGCTGGCATCGATCTGCATATCGCCACGGGACGCATGAAGCACGGTGAAACCATCGAGACAGTTAGCGAGCCGCCGCCGCACCAGGCCACGGCCAAGGAAGCAATGCGGCACAAACTACGCAGCGAGGCAGGGCGATCCATTTACAAGATGCGCAAGGCGATCGTCGAGCCGGTCTTCGGACAGATCAAGGAGCAGCGAGGTTTTCGGCGATTCAGCTTGCGCGGCCTGCAGAATGTTCGCCGCGAGTGGAAGCTGGTGTGCCTGACCTCGAATCTGCTCAAGCTGTTCGGCTCAGGGTGGACCCGGCAGGCCGCTTGAGGGTGCCAATTCCATCCCGTTCAGACGCTCGTCCGCTACCTCAAAAGCGAAACCACTCGATCCGTAACCATTGGCTGCATCGCCGACTCGCACAAGCAAGACAGAAATCTCGACCCAATACCGGAAAGCAGAACTGCTATCTCCGACACACTCCTAGGGAAGACGTAATGAAACCTGATAAACCGAATGACGTGCTGCAGGGCACGCTTGATTTGTTGATTTTGAGAGCAGTATCGCTGGGCCCGCTGCACGGATACGGCGTTCTATTGCGGATCCACCAGATGTCGGGCGAGGAATTGCTCATTCAGCAGGGCTCGCTGTACCCGGCGTTGTATCGACTGGAGCACCAGGGCGCTATTGCGAGCGAATGGGGCGAGAGCGAGAACAATCGGAGGGCCAAATACTACCGGCTCACGCGACTGGGCCGCGAGCGGCTCGGGGAAGAAACCGAGCGGTGGGAACGGATGTCCGGAATTATCGACCAGATTCTGCGTGTGACACCCAAAGGGATTTGAACCTGGAGTGAGGTTGGGGAGGAGTATATGAGCCCGATATCAGCGGTGCTTGGACTGGCGGCCCGGATTCGGACGTGGATGCGCGCGGCAGCTCGAAGGCGGAGCCTAGAGAGGGAGATGGAGTTAGAACTTACCGATCACCTCGAACGGCTGACTTCCGACCTGATCGCGGCCGGTCACGAACCACGAGATGCTGTGCGGCGCGCACGAATCGCCATGGGACCGGACCTGAAACACAAGGAAGAGATGCGTTCCTCTCTTGGACTTCAGTGGATGGATCAGTTGCGCGATGATCTGCGTTTTGCCTTTCGGCAGATGCGGCGCAATCCGCGGTTCTCGATCATCGGGGCATTGTCATTGGCTTTCGCCATCGGAGCAAATTCCACGCTCTTCGCCGTTGTAAAACAGTTGCTCTACACTCCGCTAGCAGTACCTCACGCCGATCAACTGCGGCTCCTGCGCTGGTGGGGCGACGGCAACGAAGCTGTGCATGGAATGTGGGGTGACTTCGATTCGGCACCCGGTCAAGGCACCAACAGCACGGTCTTCTCCTATCCCGTGTACCAGCAGCTTCGAGCACACAATGACGGACTCCAGGATCTCATCGGTTTTCATGACGACGGAATGAACGCCACCATTCGCGGCGAGGCGCAGCGGGTGAACGTTGAGATGGTTTCGGGAAATTACTACGGCCAACTCGCGATACAGGCACAGGTTGGACGTGCCCTCACGAACGCTGATGCTGCCGTGCCCGGAAGCGGAGCGGTGGCTTTGATCAGCGATGGCTTCTGGGCACGTTCGTTTGGACGCTCCCCTGCCGTAGTGGGGCAAACCATCAGGCTTAATCAGTGCGCTATCACCATCGTGGGTGTTAATCCTCCCGGATTTACCGGACTCAAGCTCGCTCAACAGCCTCCCGATCTTGTTGTTCCGCTGAGTCTGCAGCCGGTCATCGATCCGAAGGGTAAGACTTCTTTATTGGCCGATCCCGGGTTGTGGTGGGTCAACATCATGGCTCGTTCGCGTCGCGGCGTAAGCGACCTGCAGGCCCAGGCGGCACTCAATGTCGCGCTGGAAGCGGCTGTGCGCAGCACCTTAACGGTGCGGAGCGGAGAAACGATGCCTCGCCTGATTGTGAGCGACGGCAGCCGCGGCTTGCTGTTTCCCGATCTGAAGTTTGCGATGCCGTTCCTCGTGCTTTGGGCTCTGACTGGTTTTGTACTCTTGCTTGCATGTGCGAATGTTGCCAACCTGCTGCTGGCGCGCGCAACGCAACGGCGTCGCGAGATGAGCGTGCGACTGGCGCTCGGCGCTGCTCGTGGCCGTTTGTTGCGACAATTGCTTACGGAGAGTCTTCTGCTCGCACTTTTTGGGGGAACGGGTGGACTCGTTTTGGCCTACTGCGGGCGCAACGTTCTGCCGGGGCTGTTAACGGAACCGTGGCAGCGGGCCGGGTTCAACACCGCATTCGACGCCAAAGTCTTCGCGTTCACGACGCTCCTCACCCTCATCACCACGCTGCTCTTCGGTTTGGCGCCGGCGTGGCTGTCTTCGCGCCTTCCCATCGGCACTGGTCTCAAAGACACGGCCCTGCAGGCGACGATGCGCAGGAAAGGCCTAAGCGGAAAGGGTCTGGTTGCCTTTCAGGTTGCACTGTCCACGATCCTGGTCCTGGGCGCCGGCGTGTTTCTTCGCACGATCTGGAATCTCGGTTCTGTCGATGTCGGCTTCAATCCAGATAACCTGCTCCTGCTCGAGATCGATCCGCCTGTGAGCCGGTATCCTGCAGGAAAAGACATGAATCTTCATCTGCTCGTCGAGCAGCGCTTCGCCTCGATTCCCGGCGTGGAGTCGGTTGCCGCTGGTTCCGTTCCTTACATCTCTGACAGCTTGTCAAACGAGACTTTCCTTCCGGAAGGTGAGACCAATGATCCTCATCGCCACCAAGCTGAAGACGTGAACTGGGTGGGCAAGGACTTCTTCAGAACACTGGAGATTCCCATGCTCGCGGGTAGGGCGTTCGGGGTCCAGGACACCGCCACCTCGCCCAAGGTGGGCATAGTCAATGAAAGCCTGGCGCAGAAGCGGTTTGGAACCGTGGATGTGGTTGGAAGGCAATTCAAAGCGGATGATGAGAAGAGCGACTGGATCCAGATCGTGGGTGTATGCCGGGATACGCGCTACGTGAATCTGCGCGCCAAGCCCCCGGCGCAATTCTTCCTGCCGTTTGTACAACAGAAGCAGGTGGGCCGAATGGTGTACCAGATTCGGACACATGTGCCGGCATCCACATTGGTTCCTTCGATTCGCAAGATCATGCAGCAGGTCGATCCCGATCTTCCTATCACGGATATTCGTACGCAGCGCGAACAGATCAACGCGGCGATGCAATTGGAGCGAGCAGTCGCCGTCCTTACCGCGGGATTCGGTCTGCTCGCGATGGCCTTGTCGGCAGTGGGTATTTACGGGGTGATGTCTTATTCAGTTGCTCAACGCATCAATGAAATCGGCATCCGCCTGGCGATGGGAGCGCGTCCGGAACAGGTACGTCGAATGGTCCTTCGGGAGTGCTGGAACGTCACGGGCGTGGGGCTCGCATGCGGAATCGCCGTAGCCCTTGCTCTGTGCCACGTGGTAAGGGCGATGCTATTTGGAATTGGCGCCTTTGACCCTCTCACTGTTTTGACAACGGTCGGGGTCCTACTCTTCGTTGCATTAGGCGCGACCTGGATTCCAGCACGAAAGGCGGCATCGCTCCAGCCCATGAACGCACTACGAAACGAGTGATGGTGCACTCACAACTATTCGGACGTCTCGACCGTTGATAACAGTCAGGCCAACGCGCTCATTGGCCGTTCTCCGATGGCAGCATATCTCCGGAAACGGATAGCAGCATCTCCCATTGCCAGCAGACTTCGGCGTATCGTGGAGCCGTGAGGCTGCCCATGAAGATGACGCTCGATCCCGATTTGGCGGAGGAAGCAAAAGCGCTCGTCGCCCTGGCCTTTCGCAATGGGCCGATCGAAGACCTGCATGCAGGAAGACCATGCAAGTTTTGCAACGGCAATCAGGAAATCTCTCACATCTCCGATGAAGAGATGAAGGCGATCATGAAAGCGGCTGTGAATAACCTCTACCGCCTGTTACGGCAGCGAGACTGCGATCCGATGGCCTACCAAGAGAACCTGGCGCTCGGCCGGCGCTATACCTTGCACTGGGATGATCCGGAACTCAAAAAGCCAATGAGGAAACGGTCACGCCCCAAGTGACCCATTTCACCAGGAGACACCCATGTTCAAAGAGCTTGCTCCCTACCTGCGGCAGCGCGCCGTCCTGCTGACCGTCACCCACATCGAAGATGACCAGATTCGAGTGAACGTCATCCCGCAGAAGCTTAAGGACGGTGAGAACGCCGCGCTTACCACTCCTGTCACTGTGACCGGCACGGCGGAGGAACTCGACCGCGACCTGCCGGCAACGCTGGTCAACTTCGTTTCCGCGCACCTCGAACTCAAGAACACTCTGGACCGCGCGAAGTCCGAGATGGAAGCCGCGGCGAAAGCGGCTCAGGCAGAAGTCCGGGCGAAATCGAAGACCACAGCCACGAGAGTTGCTCCGAAAGCGGAACCGGCAAAGGCTGCTGAAACTCCGAAGCCGACTCCCCAGAAACCGGCCGAACCCGCCAGGGCGGCCAGTCTCTTCGATGTGCCAGCGCGGGAAGCAATTCCGGCCCCTGATCCCTACGTGGAAGAGGAGATGCCTCCGCAAGCAGACGAAGAGGATCTCGACAGCGACGAGGATGACTTCGACGAGGCGGCCTGATCGGGACTGCTTCCGTTGCGTGCAGCCCTAAGCCAAGAGGCTGGCTGGGTTAAGATTATTTTGGTTAGAGCGAAAATCGTGATAATCTTATATCGGAAGCGGCAGTCCGCAGCGGAGGCTTTCATGGCACAAGCCAAGCAAATTGAAGAGGTTGGGTCGGCTGTCCTGAGCGGCAGCGGACGCGACGTCATCCGGCAGCTCAACCTGTCTCCCGGGCGCAGGACGGTGGCTGTGACCTTTGCCGACAACGAACAGGGGGCTGCGGCTGAGCGCGTCATCCATCAGGTCGTGGAGTTTCTGCCCCAACTCATCCAGGAGCGGCAGGAAGAAACGCTCAAAAAAATGGTCAATCTCCTGTTGACCGATGTCACTCCGTCAAAGGCGGCTCGTGAGCAGGCACGTATGCTCATCGAAGCCAAGACCGCCATTTTGAACAGTGGGGATTTTCTTCCTGCGACCGAGGTGGCCAAGCTTGCCGGCTTCAGTTCCAGCAACCTGAGCGTGCAGCCGAACAAGTGGAAGCGGAGCCGCGAAATCTTCGCGATCCAGCATGGCCGGGAGGATTATCTGCCGCTCTATGCTCTGAACCCGGCGGATCATCGCCCTCGCAGAGAGATGGCCGAGATCTTAGACGTCTTCGGAGATGCCAAGGACGGATGGGGACTGGCATTCTGGTTTGCAGGGCTCAACAGCTTTCTTGACGACGAGCGTCCGCAGGATGTTCTGGCCACCGATCCCGAGCGCGTGATTGCCGCGGCCAAAGATGAGATGGCTGAGTACGAGCATGGCTAAACGAGCGGCAATCAGCGTTGCGCCCATTGTCCCGAAGAAGATCAAGCTCACCGCCTGGGGCTCGGGCCAGACGATGTATCGCGTGCATGATGCGATCTACGCTGTCGATCAATTCAACCCCAGTCCCAAAGGCAATGCTCGGTTCAGTCCAATCCTTGAGCCATCGGGCAACGTGATTCCGACGCTGTATGCGGCGACCACGCCCCGCGGCGCCTTGATGGAGAGCGTCTTTTGCGACATTCCCTATCGCACAGGATTCAAGCATGTCGATGCCAGGAGACTGGCAGGCAGGGTGTGTTCAACGCTCGTGTTTCAGACCGACTTCCAACTTCTCGATCTAAGCAAGGTCGCTTTGCGGGGACTTGGTATTCCTCCTCGGCAGCTCATCGACACGACCAAGGCGCATTACCCCGCAACGCGTGGATGGGCGGGACAAGTGTACGCCGCTCATCCCCGCGTCCAGGGCTTTCTTTGGTCTTCGCGGCAGGATGACAGGGCGCTTGCGGTCGTGTTGTTCGGGAGCAGGATAAATGCTTCTCAACTCATCGATGCCAGGCTCGCGCGCCCGCTCGTCAGGAATGGCGTTGCTGAGGACTTTGTCGTCCAGTTGGCGACCGACCTGAAGGTTTTGCTCCACTAATACTCCCGCTAATCATCTCAGTAAATCTGCGTAGTACTCTCTCCCTGCCTACCAAGGAAATCAGACTGCGGCTCTGTTCCTTAAAGGCGGCTTTCTGCACCGTTGTAGGTTGACGCAATTAATGACATTCGCGACAGAATTCGTGACACAAATTGACGCAATTAATGACACAGAACGCCAGCGACTGCGACCTGCTGCTTCCGTTGGAATGGGTGTTGATTACTTGCGAGATTTTGGTTGGCGCGCTCTTCTGAACAGTGCGTAGAGCGTCACCTCTTCCAGATCGTTGGCCTCGAGCCCACGCGTGGCGGTGAGCAAGGCATTGATCTGAGAGGATGGCTGTATCGCTGGGAAAAGCGCACTGATGGGCACATTGAAAAACTGAGCCAGCATGTCCAGATCCGAGATGGATGGCTTATAGGTCGCCGTTTCCCACCGGGAAATGGTGTTGGCCGTGGTCCCTATTGCTTCCGCCAGTTCCTCCTGGCTGATACCGGTGTCTCCCCAACCTGTCCTCAGTTCTCGAATTCGGTTCCCGATTCAACTATAGATATTGCGCGCTTTCCGAGGCATGGCTGACGATCCTTTTCTGTTGACATTCCTATTGACGTATGTTGTAGTTCCTTTTATAGGATATGTCAATCCTATTGTAGGACGGATCAAC
>CAVYQC010000001.1:0-331725 GCA_963770555.1 uncultured Acidobacteriaceae bacterium | reverse complement strand
CCCCTGCTTGTGCGCGAATTGAAACGTCAGCTTGCGGCAGAATCAAAAAAGCCTGCGAAGGAAGCTGTGATCGTTGCTCCCAACGGCAGCCGCAAGCCTCCCGCCAAGACCAACGGGAAAGCCCCGGAACAGCTGTCCCTGCTCGACGAGCTTCCCGATGAGCGTCTTTCCGCGTAAGCCGAGGCCGCTGAGAATCCATCGAGGGAGAATCGCGAACCTCCCTCTAAGCTGCCGTTGTCAGGCGAATTAAAGGCGGCCGTCGGCGCAAGCAAAGGCATGGCTGATCGGTTTTCCCGAAGACCTGATCGGGAAAAGGTATTGGACGGCGGACCAAGCCAGCCCTACGCTCGACGGCATATCGCGGCCCTTTCGACGGCCGCCGGAGGTGCCCGATGATTGCCCTTTCCCCGCCCATGACGCGGCGCCGACTCGCCTCATGGCGATGGCTGCGCCAAATCCGCCAATCCGTCACCCTCTTTACCCTGCTCGTTCTCTTTCCCGCTCTGGCGCTCGCACAGAGCGGAACACCCTTCGACACAGGATTCACCGATCTCCAAAACCTCTTCACCGGAACGATCGCCAAAGTCGCCAGCCTGATCGCCATCGTGATCGGCGGCTACCAGTTCGCCCACGGAGAGCCCGGCGCGAAAAAAACTTTCGCAGGGGTCGCGGCCGGAACCGGCATCGCCGTGATGGCCGTCAACGTCCTGAGTTGGCTTTGGGGCATCTGAACGTGGACCATCCCAGAGCCGCAACCGCCACCGTTCGATCTTTCGAGTGTGAGGGGCAGCGATGCAGACACACACGACAACCCGCCGGAGGAACCGGGTCTACAAGAGCCTGCACAAGCCCCTCACGTACCTGGGCGTCGAGCGAACGCTGTTCTATTTCGTATGCGTCGGCGCAGTGGGCGCGTTCAATCTTTTCAACAGCCTGCTCGCCGGAGTAGCCGTCTTCATCGGCGGATTCGCTTTCGGCCATTGGGTGACGAACACCGATCCTGCGTTTCTCCGCATCCTTGCGAAATCCGAGCGGTACAAGAGCCCGGTACGACGCGGCCAAACAGAGCATCCCGCGCGTGGAGGTGCTCTGATGCTGCGCCTCGATAAGGTCACCAAGTCGTGGAAAGACGCCGCCACGCTCTCGGACCACATCAACCTGTACGGATTCTGGAACGAGACGACGTTTCTGACCAAGAGCGGCGACCTGGGCATGGTGCTGCGCGTCGCGGGCGTGGACTACGAGAGCCTCGACCACGGCGAACAGGAATACGCCGTAAAACGCCTTGAAGCCGCGCTCAAGTCCTTCGGCCCCGGCTTCCACGTCTACCAGTACCTCTTCAAATCGAACCGGCCGGAGATCCCCTTCGCCCGCTACAAAAACCCGATTGTGCAGGAATCGCAGGACTTCCGCCAGCAACTCTTTGAAGCCAAGGCCGACAAGCTGTTCGAGATCGAAATCTATTACTGCGTCCTGCTTGAGGGCGCGCGCTCGAAGACCGGCGTCCGGGCTGCGCTCGGGCGGCTCTTCCGTGACCCGGCCGGCGCCGTGGACGAGCTGAAGGCGCAGTTCATTAACAACGGCATGAAAACGCTGCTGCGGGAGCAGATCGAGCATGACCTCGCGCGGCTGGAACAAGCGCGTGCAGGCGTTCGTGCGCCAGCTCGCCGATCTTCACGCGCATCGACGTTCTCGACCACCAGGGTCAGTTCCGCTTCTTCCGCCGCCTGCTCAATTACGACGACTGGCGGATTGACGGCAATCCGAATCCCTCGAAGGTTCTCGACCGTCAGGTCGTCAATTCGGACATTGGATCCGAACGCGATCATCTGCGCGTCGGAGATCACATCGTCCGCATCCTGACGATGAAGGAGGCCATGAGCGAAACCCGGCCCCTGGCTCTGGACGCGCTCCTGAAGATTCCGGCGAATTTCTGTGCTGTATCCGAGTGGGTGCCGCTTCCCGCCGCGGCGGCGCGCAAGGAAGTGAACAAGCGCCGCCGGCACTTCAATATCTCAAAGACCGGATTCGTTTCGCAGCTCGGCAACGATCCGGCGAAGACGAACCCGCGCGATGTGCTGGTGGACGAATCGAAGCAGGCCGACATCGAAAACCTCGGCGACTGCCTGCGCGCCCTGGGCGACGGGCAGCAGTTGGGCGAGTTCTCGCTGACCATCGTGCTTGTACGGCAAAGACCGGCACGCTCTCGACAGGCTTGTAGGCGAGTTCGCGGGCATCTTCACTAATGCGGACGGCAGCCTGTTCGCGGAGACCTACAACCAGCTCAACGCCTACTTCGCCATCGTTCCCGGCGGCTATGCGTTCAATCTGCGCAGGCTGTACCTGCTGAACACCAATTACGCCGACCTGAGTTTCCTGTTCACCATCCTGCCGGGCGAAAAGACCAACGCGTACCTTGGGACGGAATATCTGGCGGTTCTTGAGACGGACAACGACACGCCCTACTACCTCAACCTGCATTGCGGCGAAATAGGGCACACGCTCATCCTTGGACAAACCGGATCAGGCAAGACTTTTTTCAGTGTCTTTTTGGTCCAGAATGCACAGAAATACCAGCCGCAGACGTACATCTTCGACATCGGCGGCAGCTACGAGTCCGTCACGGCGATCTTCGGCGGAACCTACCTCAACGTCGGGCGCGAGTCGCGCGATTTCACGATCAATCCGTTCGCGCTCGCCCCGTCGCCGGAAAATCTGCAATTCCTGTTCAGCTTCTTCCGCGTACTGATCGAGGGCCGGGATCAACGCTACCGGATGGACTTCAAAGAAGAGCAGAAACTATGGAGCGCCATCGAGCGCATGTACACGCTCGAAGCCGGCCAGCGCACTGTGTCCAATCTCGCCAGCATCATCGGCGAGTTGAAGGACCGCCTGCACCGCTGGACCCGCGCAGGCCAGTATGGATTCCTCTTCGACAACGCGGAGGACACACTCTCGTTCAGAGACTTCCAGACCTTCAACTTTCAGGGATGGGGCGACGCGCCCGAACTTCTGGAGCCATTGCTGTTCTATGTGCTCCACCGCGCGTCGAACGAGATCGCCAACCCCGCGAAGCTCGGGACTTTCAAGATGTTTCTGATGGACGAGGCGTGGCTCTTCTTCAGGAACGAGACCATCCGCAGCTACATCGTGCAAGCGGAAAAGACGTGGCGTAAACACAAGGCCGCCATGATCCTCGCCACGCAGTCGCTCAAGGAATTGCAGGAATCGGGGCTGCTGCCGGTGGTTGCCGAGTGCTGCCCCACCAAAATCTTTCTGGCGAACCCGGAGATGGACCGCGCGGTGTATGCCGAGGTGTTTCATCTGAACGACACGGAAGTGGAGCTGATCGCCGGCCTTGTTCCGCCGGGGCAAATGGTCATTCGCCAGGCGCACGGTTCCAAGAAAGTCCGCCTCATCGTCGATCCCATTACCTATTGGATGGCGACCAACAACGCCAACGACAACCTGAAGAAGTGGAAGTTCTTCGAGCAATTCGGATTCGCCGATGGGCTGCGCCGTCTCGCCGAAGAATCCGAAGGCCGGCTCCGCGCCGCCAGCGTCACCACCCCAAACCTCACAGGAGTTGCCGCATGAAACCCACATGGATCTTCGTCGCCGGGCTCGCCCTGGCTCTCCCTCCCCTTGCAGCCACGGCGCAGGATGCGTCGGCCCGCACCGTGCAGTATCACTCGCAGGACATCATCCCGATCCACGCGAAGCTGAAATACACGACGCTGATTGAGCTTCCCGCCACCGAAAAGATCATGGAGGCCGCGACCGGCGACAAGGACTTCTGGATCGTGGACGTGGTAGGCAATTTCTGCTTCGTGCATCCTGCCAAAGCGGGCATCAGCTCGAATCTCAACCTCATCACCGACAAGGGCAACATCTACTCGTTCACGCTCACGGATGTGTCCACCGGCAGGCGGACTGACCCGCCGCAGACCTCAAGGTGATCGTCGTTCCCGCCGATCGCTCTTCCATTGTCGCGTCCGATGGACCGCCGCAATTCGTGCCCGCCGCCCAACTGGACCAATCGAAGGAGCAGCTCGCCGCGGTCGAAACTCACATTACGCAGGCCGTCGATGAGTACAAGAGCGCCTACCCGCTGTCGCTCAAGTTCGACTACAGCTTCCATGCCAACGAGGCGCCTTTCGACATCGAAGCCATCTATCACGACGACAAATTCACCTACATCAAGACCGACGCGCCGGAGAAGTTCTCAATCTACGACATGCGCGACGGCAAACCGAATCTCGTCACCTATCAGCTCGAAAACGGGACCTACATCATTCCTGAAGTGATGCAGTCCGGGTATGTCGAGTTGGGCAAGAAGCGGATGGACTTCTACGCGCAAGGGATAAAGCGGGGGCGAATATGCCAGAGCCGATGACGACCTCTCCGAGTCAGGCGTCGAGCGAGCCGGAGCTGCACCGTGCGGAACAGGAGCCGAAGGGCGTTCTCCAGAAGAACCTCAAGCCCATGCTCTACCTGGGCGCGGCGATACTCGTGATCGTGGCGGCAGTTTTCAGCGGGACCGGCAAAAAGAGCTCCGGCCAGAAGGCGAACGGGCATCAAGCCCCGCAGCCCACGCTTCAGGACACCACGGACAACAATGTGCAGGATCTCAAAAGCCAGGTTGCCGCCGCCGAGCAGAAGGCCGCCCAGCAGGGGCCGGGCGCGCCGTCAACGACCGATCCCGCGCTCGCGAATGCGACGCCCGCGCAGCAGGCCGCGGCTGCCGCCTACGGCCCGAACGGGACAGCCGATCCCGTGCATCCCCGGCCAGCCCTGCGCCCAGCAAGGCGCATACGCGCAGCAACAACTTTCTCCGGCGCAGCAGGAGGCGCAACAGCTCGCCGCAAGAGACCGCGAGCTAACTTACGACTCGCGATTCGCATCTAATTTGGTCTACACAAGAGCGCCGGAACCGTCGCCCCAGCAACCATCCTCTGCTGCCTTGGCAAACAGCGCAGGCGTGACCGGCCCGCAGCAAAGCGCAATTTCCAATCGAACAGACCCGGATCAGGCCGTCAGCAGCCTTATCGCGCCGCAAGCGGCGAGCGATCCGCCGGCCACTTCATCCACGCCGGCCGCGCAGTCCCCGGCACAGCGCAGGCCGGAGGTCAACATCGACTCGGCTACGGGGCAGCCTTATGTGATCTACGAGGGAACGACATTGGACACCGTTCTCATGAATCGGCTTGATGGAGACGCACCCGGCCCGGTGAAGGTGCTCGTGTCCAATCCCGTCTATTCGCACGACCGCCAGCATGTGCTCATCCCCGCCGGAACGATTGTGCTGGGCGAGGCACGCAAAATCGGCGCGGCTGGATTCGGCCAGCAGCGCCGCATGGCCGTCGTCTTTCACCGCATGATTATGCCGGATGGCTATTCGGTGGACCTCGACCAGTTCCAGGGACTCGACCAGATCCGGCGCCGAGGGCCTGAAAGACAAGGTCAACAACCACTACCTGCAAATCTTCGGAACTTCCATCGCGCTGGGCGTCATCGCCGGCGCCGGCGAGATCGAAGAGGGCGGCGGAACCATCTCGACCAGCGGCTCCCAGGCATTTGCAACCGGAGCCTCCGCCAGTGTGTCGCAGTCCGCGACGACCGTTCTCGACCGATTCATCCAGATTCCGCCGACCATCACGATCCGCGAGGGCCACCGCGTCAAAGTCTACTTCACGCAGGATATGTTGCTGCCTGCGTATGAGAACCACACGATTCCGCAGTCGTTTTGAGGAGATGACACATGCGCCGCACGACTATGCTCTTTGTCTTGCACTTCTCGTTTCTGCCTTCAGCGGATGTCAGAGTCATCAAGCCAAGATTGCGGATCTCCAAAAGCAATACGACCAACTCGGAGCAGTTCCAGAAAGACTGCTCCGGGGAGATGTTGAATTTGCCGCAGAAACTGACTCCAAAGTGTGCCGACGAAAAGCAGAAGCTCAACGATGCTTGGAACCGGCTACAAGCTGAACGCGCAAAGAAGTAGTAACGGAGAAGACAAATGAGATTCCCCCTCACGACCGCGATCCTCGCGGCGACATTCGCCGTGCCAGTTGCTCCGGATCGTCTACGCTCAACTATGGCTCACGGCATCGAAATCCCTTTACGACCCTACTCAGTCAGCTCATGCCATCGAGCAGATCCAGCAGGGACAGAACATCTTCACCAATTCGGTGAAACTGGCCGACAACGCCATTGCTACGTACAACCTCGCTCACGAGATGTCGCTGGCACCGCAGAGCCTCTATCAGCCGTTCCTCTCGCCTTCAACCTACTGGATGGAACTGAACCAGGCAGCCAACACCTACGGCAATTCGCAGCCATGGACGAATTCCGTCAACACCGGCGCGAGCGCGAGTATCGCCTATCAGCGGGCCTCTATGCCAGTGACCGGCCAAATCAACGGCTACGGCAATCTAAGCACACTGGGACAGCAGGAGATCGCAGCGCAGGGAGCCACGGTCGATCTCAACAATTCCGTGACTTCAAGCAATATGCAGACCCTCGGCACGATTCGGGCGGACGCCGAGAAACGTCAGGCCGACATCAACGCTCTCATCAGCGCCTCGCAATCCTCCGATCCCACACAACACACCGAGATGGCAACACTGCAGCGCATCAATCAGGCACTGATACTGCTGATTCAGGAACAGCAGGAAGCTAACCAAATTGGCGAGGCATATGCCCTCCAACAGATCGTGGGACAGAAGGTGCAACAGGACAATCTGAAGTCGCTCTTTATCACGGCGAATGGTTATCAACAGAACTTCGATGCTGTGACGCCGCAGCAGACCAGTGCCGGAACCAGCTGGGCATTCCACTATTGAACCGGAGGGGGCGTGATGGATTTTCTCATACTCATTAAGAATGGCTGCGACAATCTAACTGCGACAGCGGCGCCATCTCTCGACGCGCTCGGTCTACACATGGTCCTGTCGCTCGCCACGATCATGCTGGTTTGGTTCGGTGTCCAAGAGGCCCTCGCATCAGCTCAAGGTGGTCAGGGATTCAACGTCGGGAAATTCCTAAGCTTCTTCCTGCTCATCACATTCGCCTACTGCTTCGTAAAATTCTACGACGGCAGTATTCCGGGAATTGGGTACTCGCTCAAAAGTTTCGTCAGCGAAGGCACCAGCAACATGGTTGACTACATCGGGAACGACTCGACCCAGGAAGTTCAAGACACTATTCGCACGGCCTTAAGCAAGGTGGGAACGCTGTCTCCTTCACTGACAGAACCATATACGCTGCTTTGCACCTATACGGTTCAGGTGATCCTGTCGATTCTCACGGCACTCATTGGGGTCATCATCGCCTACGGAGCCATCGGCGCAACAATCGTTGGTTTGGTAGGGCCAGTTTTCATCCCGTGGATGGTCTTCGATAAAACGGAATTCCTCTTTTGGGGATGGCTCAAGGCATTCGTTGGGTTCGAGTTCTATAAGGTCGTAGCGGCCGCCACTTTGAGCGTAATGAGCCATCTGCTCATCACATATTTGACGAGCGGAGCGAATAACGCGTCTGATCCCCGAGCACTGGTTACGTTGATGCCCGGTTTGCTCATCCTTTGTTTTGTCGCCGGCTTCATCCTGCTCAAGATTCCGACGATGACTGCCTCGCTGTTCTCAGGTCATGTCGGCGGTCACGGCATCGGGGCGGGAGGGCTAATTACCGCTGCCATCCTGAGAGGGATTTAGCTGACAAGGAGGCATTCCAATGGCAACGATGACAAAGCCGGCACCGGAAATCACCCGCGCAGCGGAAGACTATCTCGAACGGTACAGCGATCCACTGGTGATGAACACGTATCTGAAAGTCACGATTCTGGTATTGGCCATGGTCTGCCTGGCACTCGCCGGCCTTCTTGTCCGCAGCCAGATGGCGCTTGTCAATCTCCACCCGCTCATCATCCGCATCAACGACGTGGGCCGTGCAGAAGCGATCGACTATCGCAACTTCCAATACCGTCCCGAAGAAGCCGAGAACAAGTATTACCTGACCCGCTGGGCGGAGCTCTATTTCAGCCGGAATCGCTTCACCATCGAACGCGATCAGACCAACTCTCTCTACTTTCTCAATGGCGACGTGCAGCGCGAGGTGATCGACGAGGAGCGCAAAAGCAACATCATCGCGGATTACATGAACGATTCGACGCAGCCTTTTGTGGATGTGGAGGTGAAGAACGTCAAGGACAAGACGACCGGCAAGTACATCGACCACACCGAATGGCACCGCTGCATCGTCTGGGGCAAGCTGGCCGAATACGCGAAGACCCTGAAGAAGGGCGCGCACCTGTCCGTCGAAGGCGAGCTGAGGAGCCGCGAGCGGACGGACAAGAAGACCGGCCAGAACGAGCGCGTATGGGAAGTGCGCGTGACTTCGATCCTGAAGCTCGATCGCGCCGAGAAGGCCGGCCCGGAAGAGGCCGAGAACGATGAGTTCAACCCCGAGGAAGAGGCGGCATAGTTCCGCCTCTTCCCCTCGCGGAAGCCCGGCCAACGCCGGGCTTCCAATGCTGGAATCGCCCGCCATGAGCTTCGATTTAATCATCCCGTTTCTCCGCCCCATTGAGCCGCTATTACTCGACGAAAGCATTAGCGAGATCATGGGCAATCCCGACGCGTCATGGTGGTTCGAGCGCGACGGGATCATTTGCCGGGAGTCCTCTGTTTCCTTCGACGCCGGCAGGCTGCGCACCGGCCTCGAAGTGATCGCCAATCAGCTCGGCAAACGGCTCGACGAAGATAATCCTCTGCTTCACGCGCAACTCCCGGACGGAAGCCGCCTGGCGGCGGTCATTCCGCCGGTCGTACGCCCGGCCCCGGCGCTGACCATTCGCAAGTTCCCTAGCCGGCATTTCACCACCGATGACCTTATCGCTCGCGGCACGCTGTCGCGTCCGCTTGCGGAATTCCTTGCCGCCGAGATTCGCAGCGGGAAAACGCTGCTCATCAGCGGCGGGACTTCGACCGGCAAGACCACGGTCCTCCGCGCTCTTGCCGCCGCGATTCCCGATGCCCAGCGCATCGTGGTCATCGAGGACACGTCGGAGCTTTGTCTGCAGAAGCCGAACCTGCTCTCTGTCGAATGCCAGACCAACACCTTCAAGGCGAGCATTACGTTCGACGATCTGTTGAAGTCCTCGCTGCGCTGGAGGCCCGACCGGATCATCCTGGGCGAGGTGCGCGGCATGGAGGCGCGGACGCTGCTCGATTCGCTCAATACCGGCCACACCGGATCACTAGCCACGATCCATGCAAACTCGGCGGCCAGGGCGTTGCGGCGCTTTGCGAATCTCGTGCTCCGCAGCCATGCTCAGGCCACGTTCGAGGACATCGAAGCCGAGATCGGAGAGGCTATCGATTATGTCGTGCATGTGGAGCGCGAGCCGGGCCGCCGCGTAATCCGCGAAGTGTTGCGATTAGACGACTACGACCGGCGCTCCCAGCAGTTCAAAGTCGAGACCGTTTACGGCCCCGATTCAGCCATGAATTCCCAGGACAATTTCACCGGAAAGGACATGCCCAATGCCACTGCTTGAGATCGTTCAAACCCGCCAGGTAACGGCTTCCATCCACCTCGAAGAATCGACGGCCGCGCTGATCGACCAGTACGCGGCGTTCCTTCATACAACTGCCGATGAAGTTGTAGACAAAGCCCTCTGCTACGTCT
Source organism: uncultured Acidobacteriaceae bacterium (assembly GCA_963770555.1). Classification (GTDB taxonomy): domain Bacteria; phylum Acidobacteriota; class Terriglobia; order Terriglobales; family Acidobacteriaceae; genus Telmatobacter. The sequence continues at coordinate 322,035 of CAVYQC010000001.1, read as the reverse complement.
TCGCCAAGGACCGCGACTTTCAGGATTTTCTGCGCACGCCGGAAGCCTCTCGCGTTCGAGAGAGTCTGCGCATCCGGCACTCGCCTCAGAATGGCACGGCCGCGGAGCCAGCGAACGGCGCTGGGAATCCCGTAAGAGCGATGGAGGCCGGCAATGGTTCACGTCCGCGCAGCTCATGATTCCGGCGTCGGTATCCCGCGCGGTGCTGCGCACCGGGTTTATTTCGACAATCCACCCCTGAAAGGGTCGTGCAGGGCGCTATGGAGCGCCCTGGACCGTAGACATGCCAGATCAGCGACTTGCAAAAAACGGGAGCGCCCTTGAGCGCCTTCGGGCGCTGCACGGCGCTTTAACCGCTGGAGACCAAACGATGCCACTTTTGCCACCCAAAACAGATGCGATCGCCGATATGGCCCGGACCAAGACGGCCAGCACCAAGCTGACCAAAACCGAGCGCGTGGCCTTGGAAAAACTCGCGGAAATGCGCGGCCAATCAACGGGAGAATTTATCCGAGGGTTGATCTTCCGCGAAATGAATACGGAGCAAAAGCCGAACGCAACGGATGCGGTGTTGCAGGAGATTGTAGGGGTACAGCTCCTGTTGATGAATGTCCTCAAACCAATCGCCGCAGGCCAGCCCCTCACTGCCGCCGCATTCGACGGCATCGTCGCCGAAGTTCACAAGCTCAAGCCGTCCGTTGCCCGCAAACTTATTCAGGAGAAATAGCCATGCCCAAACCAGCGAAATGGGGTCGTACCGAGACTATCATCTGGCCGCCGCGCAGCCCCATCTACACCTATGGCGCCATCTTTCTTGCCTGCATCGCCGCCGGCCTTTTCGTGTATCTCCGCTTCAGCTTCGCGTTGACCCCGTTGCAACAGTTCTACCTTCCGTACTACCTGCGAACTGAGGCCGCGGGCCTGATACACAAGACCGATAAGTACCAGCTTCTCGTGGTTGCCGGTGGCCCTGGTGGCGTGCGCCTCGCCGCCGATGACGATGTAGCACCGGGGAAAACATTGTTGCCAGGCGGCAAATCCTTACCGCTCGAATTGACGCCTGTGGCGCGTGCAAAAGGCGCACAATTTCTCTATCGAAGCACGTCCACCGTTTACGTCAATAAAGGATTGCATGAATATCTCAAACTGTACGTTTTTGCAGGCCGTGAGCCGCTTACGATCTTCCGATTGCCGCTGCTTTTCGGCTTGCTCGCGCTCGCCGCGCAGCTCCCGTTTTCGATCCCCAGGGACATCCGGCGGCGCAAGGAAATGAAGTACGGGCGCCGCTTGCGCGGGCCGTTGCTGCTATCGCCAAAAGAGTTCAATCGCACCCTCCAGGGCGACGGCATCGGCATCAAAGTCGATGGCCTGAAAGAAATGCTGCGCATTCCGGCCAGAGCCGAATCGCAGCACATCCAGATCATCGGCGACTCGGGCGCGGGTAAGACCACCATCATCTTTCAGGTGCTGCGGCAAATACAGGGCCGGGGTGACGCGGCCATCGTCTATGACCCGGCCTGCGAATTCATCCAGCGGTTCTATGATCCCAAGCGCGGCGACATCATTCTGAACCCGCTCGATGTGCGCTGCCCGTACTGGGGACCGTCCGAGGAGCTGCGCCGAAAGTCGGAAGCAAAAACCATCGCGGAGTCCCTGTTCCAGCCCACGCAGGACAGGAAAGGCGAGTTCTTCATCGAGACTCCGCAGAAGATTTTCGCGCATCTCCTGACCTACGGCCCATCGCCCCAGGACCTTGTGCAATGGATGTCGAACGATGAAGAGATCGACCGCCGTGTCATGGGAACCGAGATGGCGTACATGATCGCCAAGGGCGCGCAGGAGCAGCGCAACGGCGTTCTCGCGTCGCTGGGCCTGGTGGCCGACAGCCTGCGCATGGTGCCCACGCGCGCTGAGGCAAAATCTGTCTGGACAGCAACCGAATGGGCCGAAGAACGCAAGGGCTGGATCTTTATTACCTCGCAGCCGGAACAACGCGCCGCGCTCCGTCCTTTACATAGTCTCTGGATCGATTTACTGGTGATGCGGCTCCTGAATCAGCCCAAGCCGGAGCAGAAACGGGTATGGTTTGTGCTGGACGAACTGGCAAGCCTGCAGCGGCTCCCCCAGCTCCACACGGCGATCACCGAGGGACGCAAAAGCCGGAATCCACTCGTTTTGGGTTTCCAGGGCAAGGCCCAGCTCGAATACATCTATGGACACTTGGCCGAGGTGATGCTGTCGCAGCCCGCTACCAATATCTGGCTCAAGACCAAGGAGCCCAAGGCCGGCCAGTGGGTGAGTGAGTTCATCGGTAAAGTGGAGATCGAGCGGATGCGGGAGACACACTTCGACGGGTCGCGTTCCGGCCGGAATTTCTCGCTCGACCGGCAGGAGGAGCCGCTGGTCATGGAGTCCGAAATCTCCGGCCTCGAAGACCTCCACGCTTTCTTGAAGCACGCCAATTTTGTAACGCGCTTCTCCTTTCCGTACCTCGATGTGCCCAGCACCAAGACCCAGTTTGAGCCCCGCGAACTGCCCGGCGAGAAGCTGGACTTCGACCCGAAGACTCTGCAGAAATTGGATACACCGCAGCCAGCTCAAGAACAGACTGCGAAACAAGATGAGGCCCACGAGGCACGAACCACGGTGACCACGTACTGACATGCTGACGATCTCAAAACCGCTCAACGCAAGCCAGGCGCAGAACTACCACGGCATCGAGTTCACCTCGCCCGACCAGAACTATTGGAGCCGAGGACAGACCGTGCGGGGCGAGTGGCAGGGCCGGTTGGCCGAGAGGTTCGGCATCGCCGGCGCCGTCGGCGCGGAGGAATTTGGACGGCTTGCGCAGGGGCAGCACCCGGCAACCGGGGATCAGCTAGTGCAGCATCGGCTGGTCCACGAGTACCGCAATGCCGCTGGCGAAATGGTGAAGTCGGTCGAGCATCGCGCCGGTTGGGACGCCACGTTTGCCGCGCCTAAATCGGTATCCCTCACAGCTCTCGTGGGCGGCGACAACCGCGTACGCCTGGCCCACCGCGAAGCGGTGACGGCTGCGTTGACAGAGTTGGAACGGTACACGCAGGCCCGCATCGGGGGGAACCATCCGGCTGAAACGACGGCTCAGTTCGTTGCCGCCAAGTTCGAGCATGACACCGCCCGGCCTGTGGATGGCTACGCCGCGCCGCAGCTTCACACGCATGCCGTCATCTTCAATATGACGGAGCGCGCCGATGGGACCCCGCGCGCCCTCCAACCCCAGAGCCTCTTTCAATCCCAGCAGTTCGCAAGCGCCGTCTATCAGTCCGAATTGATGTACCGGCTGCGCAAACTCGGCTACGAGATCCAGCCTGGACGCAGCGGCGCGCCGGAGATCAAGGGGTACACCCAGGATTACCTTGACGCATCGAGCCCGCGCAGCCAGCAGATACGCGAATACATGGAGCGCCACGGTTTTCAAGGCTTCGAGTCAGCCGAAATCGCAGCGCACTCGACGCGCGATGCAAAGAAGATTCTCTCACCTGCCCAGGTGTATGCCGCGCACCGACAACTCGCGGCCGGGTTCGGCAACCAGGCCGATCAGGTCGTGGCCGCGGCCCGCGCCCGTTCGCACTCCGTCTCCGAGCAGCAGCGCCCGGAGCGCGTCGCGACGCGGGCGCAGGAGGCCGTCACCTGGGCGCGCGACAAAGTTTTCGAGCGCGAAGCCGTGGGCGACGAGCGCGGCATCTTCCGCGACGCCCTCCGGCGCGGCATGGGAGAGCTTCGCTATCCGGAGATTCGCGCCAACTTTGAGGTCCGCCGCGATAGCGGAGAGTTTCAGGAGATTGCAGGGCCGAAGCACGCTTCGGGTCGCCTCTTCACCACCCGGCAGGTGCTCGGCGCGGAACGCGACGTGATTCGAATGATGCACGATGGCCAGGGTAAGGCGGCGCAAACCATGACCATTCAGCAGGCTATTGCACACACGGACACATACTCGCATCTGAATCCCGGCCAGCGCCGGGCTGTCGAGGAAATCCTCGTCTCGCGGGACCGTGTGCAGAGTTTACGGGGATTCGCGGGGGCGGGAAAGTCGGCTGCTTTGACCTCCGTCCGCGAGGGCGCCGAGCGCAATGGCTATGCCGTGGAAGGCTTCGCGCCGACCTCGCGTGCCGCGCGCCAGCTCCGCGACGCGGGCATTCCTTCCGACACGCTGCAAGGGTTCCTCGCGCGCGGCCAACAGGCTGGAACCGACCCCAACAGCCGCCATCTATATATGGTGGACGAAGCCAGCCTCGCCGGCACACGCCAGATGCGCGAATTTCTCACTAAGATCGGCCCGCAGGATCGAGTCTTGCTGATCGGCGACACACGCCAACATCAGGGCGTCGAGGCCGGTAAGCCCTTCGAGCAGTTGGTAGAGGCTGGGATGCGCACGGCGCAGCTTGATCAGATCATGCGTCAGAAAGACCCAGAGTTGAAGACCGCAGTGGAACGGCTGGCGCGTGGCGATGTGGCCGCAGGGATCGACATGCTCCAGCAGCAAGGACGTGTCAGAGAGATAGCCGATCCAGTTGAGCGCATTCAAGCCATTGCCAAAAGCTATGCGGGCAATCCCGAAAATACGCTCATCGTCTCCCCCGACAATGCTTCCCGCCGAGAGATCAACGATGCTGTGCGCTACGAATTGCAGGCCAGAGGCATCGTGAATCTCGAAAATCATCCGCTCCGCGTGCTCGTTCCCCGGCAGGAACTCACCGGCGCAGAACGGCAATGGGCCTCTCGCTATGAACCTGGCGATGTGCTCCACTATGCGCGAGGCAGCAAAGATGCGGGTATCGAGCGCAGCTCCTATGCTCGCGTGGTTGCTGTCAATCCCGTCGAGAATCTTCTCACCGTTGAGAAACAGAATATGGAGCTTGCTAGCTACGATCCAAAGCGGCTGCGCGGCGTGAGCGTCTACCGAGAACTGGAGCGCGAATTCGCCACAGGAGATCGCATTCAGTTTTCCGCTCCCGATAAACGCTTGCAGGTCGCCAACCGCGATCTTGCCGTTATCGAGAAAATCTCCGCCCGTGAGGAAATCTCCGCTCGTCTCGACGACGGCCGAATGGTTGAGTTCTCAACTCGGGACAACCGGCATTTCGATCACGGCTACGCCGTCACCAGTCACAGTTCCCAGGGCCTAACCGCCGACCGCGTGCTGGTCCATGTCGATACCTCGGTACATCCTGACCTCATCAACTCCCGCTTCGCCTATGTTTCGGTATCCCGCGCCAGCCGCGACGCGACTGTATTCACCAACGATGCCGCTAAACTTGGCCAGCAGCTCGGGACGGAAATCACAAAGACCTCCGCGATTGAATTGGCTCAAACTCCCTCCATCTGCCAAAGCATCGGGATGAGATGAACCCCGGCTGCAGAAAGACAGTAAGATGTTTATAATGTTCACCATGAATATTGTTACGCTACAATTTAGCCACATAGAAGATACTATAAGGATACCTTGACGACACTATTTTGTGCCTGTATGATCGAAGGTATCGGAGGTGTCCATGCCTGCCACGGTCGCAGTCAAAGAAATCGAGGCCGCGCTCTTCAATCCTCAGTCCGGCCGTCTTGATGCCGCACGGATTGCTAAGGAGATGGGCGTTCCTGTAGCCACGATCGCTGGCGCCATCGGCCGCAAGGCTCCCGGCGTGCGCAAGAGCCCGGATGCCAGCAGCATCCAGCAGAGCCTTCGCAAGCTCTACCGCATGTGGGTGACTCTGGTAGACCTCTACGCCGGCGACCGGCTCCATGCGCGTATCTTTCTTAATGCCCCCAATCGCCATCTGGAGAACCGTGCTCCGATAGAATTCATCGAGAATGGCGATTTGGCTCCCCTGGAGATGTACGTGAGCGCGATGAGCGCACGGCAGCCAACGTAGAGAGTAGCGAGTGTATTCCATTGAACGCCTCAAAGCGACTCTGAACACCACGCCGCTCGTCACCTACTCCGGCTACAGCTACCGTGTCATCGAAGATTGTTGGAGAAACGATCCGTTGTCCGCTATCGGCGCATTGCAGAGCGGGGGCCGCTACAATGCGCCAGGGGCATTCTCCCTTCTCTACACGGCAAATAGCCGCATCACCGCGTTCAAGGAAACGCAGGCTCTCTTCGACACCGAAGATGGTCAGTTGCGGGATGTGCCGCGCAATCCTGAGTTAGTTCTGACACTGGAGGTCAACCTACTTTGTGTTCTCGATCTGAGAGACCCGGATCTCTGCGCTAAACTCGGCACATCCGGCGAGGAACTGGTCAGCGAAACACCCTCGCGTTTTATCCTCAACAGCCAGGGCAAAAACACGCCAACACAGGAACTCGGTGCTACATGTTTCTTGAGCGAACGAATCTCAGCTCTGAAAGTTCCTAGCGCCGCGCATTCCGACGGCTTCTGCCTCGACATCTTTCCCGACAGGCTGTTTGTTGGAGAACGCATTGCGATCCGCGATGAACATCACCGTCTCCGCGACGAAATCGAAGGAAAGAAACCCTTATAGAAATTGAAGGTAACACTTCTTTCCGAACACGCTGACATGCAGCCTTCAAAGTATGGAGAGGGGTTCATTTGGGAATAGCAAGACTGCGTAGCAATTCCCGAAGGCTGAAGACAAATAAAGTCGAGGCCCGGAATACTGAATTGCTGGAGATGTCGGGATGACTAGCTTTATGTCGGAGCACACAGTGGAGTTCTACTTGGTTCCGCGCTTTAGGGCTCTCCTTAGCACTCGCTACTCTCGTGTCCTTCCATTCTTTTATTGGAAAACGCGTGAAGGCGGCATCTTATCGCGCAGAGATGATTTTCCCGCCCTAGTCACCGCGTGTGCCATGTTTCCTCGTCGTCCAAAGGTGCATGGGGAACAAATTGAAATGACGGTGAATGAAGAAGTCTACCTGATGTCAGAACATTTACAAGAGGCTGGGATTCCGACCTTTCTCGGCTTTCCCCGCGTTAATTCGCTATCAGAATTTGCAACCGATTTTGAATGCCTTTGGTTTTCGCCGAATTCAAAAGAAATCCGATATACCTACCATGAAATCCCTTCAGGCAAGGGAATAACAGAACATTCCGGTCTAATCGGCCCCTTCAACGATGAGAAGAACAAAGCTATCCTACGTCCAAGTATTGCCCCGGCATCATTCGCTTTCTGAATATAGTCGTCGTCAATTACTCCCATCTTGTGAGCAAGCAGATGGCGTTTCTGGAATGCGCGGCACGCTGCATCCCATTCGTCTGGAGCCAATGCGTCGGCAAAGTCGAAGCCCAACGCATCCTGAACTTTACGCCTCGCAGCCGCGAGGTTTTGGAAGCGTATCTCAAGCGACTTTCGCTGGCATAGCTCCCGTCCGAAGCCGTCAAAGGCAGAAACTGCGTTCTCCAGCGCATCCCCTATGAGGTGATTGGCAAGATCTGATTCTGCCGTCACGGCAAGCGTCAGCTCTTTTCGCGCGAGTTCGAGGTTCTTGACCAGAATCTGCAACGAATTGTGGACGCCACAGTCAGGGCACCAACCGAAAACGCCGTAAATGGCATAGCGCAGAGTGCAGTTGTCGCAGGTGATCTCCGTTTCGAGTTCCTTTTCACGGAAGTAGCGGATAGGGAGCGGCGCTGATCTCTGTACTTTCAGGCTGAGGCCAATCCCCAATAGGCCTTGCGGCTTATGCTCAAATTCCAAGGACTTCATGTCTTTATGGAGCGCGTCCGTGACCTTTCTCAAGACAACGGATTTCGCGTATTCAATCTGCTCCTGGGTGAAGAACGTGTTGCTCTCGCCTTTATGCCCGCAATAGGCGCAGAAACACGGGGCCGGCCCCTTGACGCCAGTACCAGGGGTGATCTTGAAATATCCGAGGCAATCTTCTACGGGACACTCTCTCCCCAGATAACCATCATCGTCAGCGGTGATTGGAATACTGAATTGCGTACCCAACTTGTCGAGATTGCTGGTACTGAAACGCCTCATCATGTCCCCGTCGCTTTTTCCATCATACGGCGGAACATCTCCGCCTGTTCAACAGCATCATCAAGCGCATTGTGGGTATGCGGAGATGGCCCCTTTAGCTCCGACCGGATGCGGCTCGACCGCGTATCTTCCCAATTGCAACCCGTCATACCCATGTAGTAGGACTTGATGTCGATTCCGCCGAATCCGAAGGGGTTCTCGCCCAGGTACTCGTGAAAGTAAAAATTAATAAACGCCCAATCGAACGTCGCGTTGAACCCCACGAACACAGGTTTCGCCGCCGTTGCCACCCTTGCGAGCCAGTCGCGAAATGCCGTCATCGCTTCTTTCGGCTCACGGCCGTTCTTCGCGAAGTCCTGCAGCGTCCTGCCTACCACTTTCATTGCGCTAGGGACGAATTTGTCATTCACGGGCTTTAGTTCAACGTAGAAAGTCTTTTTCGGATCGTCCACCGCAACTGCACCGAGCGACAGCATGCTAAACGTGGAAGGCACGGGGCCCGCGGCCTCGATATCGACCGATACGTAGACTTCTTGCACCTTGCCTCTACAATTCGTCATGGACTCTTCACAATCGGTGGTCTGTTGATGTTCTTCTCCCAGAATTCGACAAGGGCCTTCTTCCTGTCCGCGACAGAGCCGCTTGGCCTCCAGAAGTGACACGGTATCATTTCCTGGTCAAACGGCAACTTCGTGCCCTCCTCGGCCGTCACCAGCACACGATTCTGGGCGCCAAGACTGTAGCCAAGCTCGATGAAACAGTTCGGCCTGTCGCCCGTGACATCGACAATCGCCATCGAAGAAGAATGCAGGCTCTCGAAAATGGCCACATTCATAAAGGCATGCTCGCACATATCCGTGCCGATCTCTACGCGCGTAAGCCCTGCATCCTCCACGATCGGATCGACAACCTTACGGAAGAACGATTCAACTGTGCTGAATTTCGGATGGGTGGTATTCACAAGGCGGACAAAGAAGGCCGTAGGTCGGGCGAGTCTGGAGAGCAGCTCAGCAATTTTCGCGGAAATGTCTGCGTGCGGCGCGGTGCCTTTGCGTGTGGCGATACCGGCCAGTGCGGCGCCTTCCGTATCTGAAAAAGCAGGCTCAAAACGAAAGAAACGAGCAGGATCGCTGCGGGCTTCCTTCGAGAGGCGAAGCGCCCCGCCGGTTCCATCGTCGCGGCTCGCTCCGAGCGGCAGATCGAGGGGAATGACAGGTTTGCGCCGCTGTATGTAGAGATCCGCTAAATGCTCAACTCCCGTGCCGCCACCGAGGATCACCAGCGCATCGCCGAACGTCGCCTGACGCTGACGCAGAAACGCGGCTGCCCGTGATCCCGGCATGATCGACTCAACCTGCATGAGGCCGCTCTTGAGTAATGTGTCGTAGAGATTGCGCCGGTTGTGGGGTATCTCTGACTCTGCCTTCTCTGATGTCGCCACCACAATAGGCAGGCCGAATTTCCTCGGCCAGGCGCTGACACCCGAAGCGATGCAGTCGGCGGCGGTCTCGAGAGCGGTCCAGTCGAATAGCAAACTGGGCGCATCGACCGCGGCCCCCTCGGGCCGGGGCTCCTTTCCAAGTCCTACTACAATCCCGCCGCCCGCGCTCATGACTCCCCTCACAAGTCCTCGCAGCACTTCATGGGCATACGCGACGAGAACCGAATCGGTCTTGGCGTTTGCCGACCCCGAGATCTGCAGCCGCCGGCCGAACAGCCATGAGGATGCGGTGCCGGGCGTCGTGATGAGTCCAGTCATAGCCCGTTTCTCACTGCCGGTGACGGTCGCACATCCTTGGCGGCCTGCACCAGATCTTCTGCGGTCAGAGCGCGGGTCGGAAAGGCCCGACAAAGCGCATCTGGCAACAGTTTGGAACGCAAATCAGAAAAGGTAAAACTTGGCTGTCCATCTCTGGCTCCGGTCAGCCGGACGAGTTCAAGGATAGTTTGGTCCTTGATGTTCGACCCCTCCAGATCCATGCGAAACAGTTCTTCGCGCTCATGCTCATTGGGCCGGTTGAATTCCTCCGTCCGTGCGGCACGGCGGACTATGGCTGGGTCCAGGGCGACGGCCCTGTTGGTGCACAGAAAAACGAGAACGCGCCCGTTATGGCGACGCAGATCATCGACCTTCTGGATGATGGTATTGACCGCAACTTTGTCCTCATGATGGCTCTGGGCGGTTTCCCTTGTTGAGGCAAGCGAATCGGCCTCATCGATGATGAGGAACGCCTGGCGCGTCTTTCCGGCCTGCTTGGCGACGACATCGAAAGCCTCGTTCAGCAGCGTGCTCATCTGTCCCACCTTGCCGGAACCGCGGACGCGGGTACTGAGCTTGAACAACATCGCTTCCTTCTTGCTCTCGCGCGCCAGACGGTCGCAAGCACCCTCAGCCGTGGCCGTTTTGCCGGTGCCTACGTCACCGGCAAAGATGACCAGCGGATAGCGCTCCGATACCGCTGCACAGATCGGCAGTTGCTTGTGATGAAATTTCTTGCTCCAGTCCGCAAGCTCCTGCGGATCAGCGAGCAGGCGCAGGTCACGATGAAGTCTCTGGTAGCGGCTTTCAAATCCCACCAGCCGCCTGGTATCCGCGGCGATCTTGTCGTTGGGGAGATCCAGTTCCAGCTCGAACAGTGCCCCTTTTTCGATTTCTTCGCTCATTTAGTTATTGACCTTCAACTTACTGATAAACACTCTTGGTCATACCCCAGCCATTGCTAACGTAAGTACGATCGACCGAGTGGGTCAACTTCGGAAACGACAGATCCGTATTCGAGGTTGTCCATACCGGGTTCAAAGTCTGCCTGAATGCTGCACGCCGCGTGTCCGTCAGATCGCGCCACTTCTGACTGTAACGGACTACGACGCAGAGTTCACCGCCAGGCGTCTGGGGCCACAGATTGTTACCAGGACGTTGCATCTTCAGCAGAGAGCCGTTGGTGGAAACCTCATACTTAGCAGCGCGTATGGGCTCTCCGGACGAATCGTAAAGGACAATATTCGCTTCAAGAAGGTAGCCGTTCTGCGCCATTGCCTTAACGTCCGCGGCATAGGTCTTCACTTGCTCACGTGTAAGCAACTTTGTGGACTGCGCGTTCATGTCTAGGTCGGCTGCCAGGCAGTCGATGACTTTGCCGATGTCGGCGATGGTATAACTCTGCGTTAACGATTCGGTATAGGTCATGCGTTCAATCCTCGATCACGAATGAGCGTCCAAAAATTTCCTTCCAGAGTTCCAGCGTCTGGGTCTTGCCTCCATGGTTGCGGGCAAAGGTTAAGGTTTCCCACGCCGTAAGGCATTTTTCGATGATGGCTTTGCGGCCCTGATCGGTGATCTTACGACCCACATTGTTGTCTACGTTACAGGGATCGAGGATCACTACCCGGTCCTTTGGAAACGATTGCGGCGTTCCGCATCCTTTGAAGCAGATGGGCGTCATCAGCTGCGATTGCGTTACGTACCGGAAGAAGCGCAGCACACCCTCCTCAATTGAAGGCGGCACACCCTCAGTATCCTGCAGATGGCTCAGGATCAACTCAATGGTGAAGGAGCGTAGGCTATCGTTAAGTTCTTGAAAGTTCCGCCAGAACTTGAGCATGCGTACGAGCGCGGTGAAATTCGCGTACCCGTCCTTCCTGGTGCGAATGAATTCCAGCTGTTTCGTCACGCTGGTCCTGACCGGGGCATCGCCCTGCGAGGACGGCTGCCATCCGTAGTCGCCCGGCCCGTCTATGGCGAGGAGCGGTACGAGATCCATTTCCAGACCGGAAACCAGGAATTCAATGCCGAGCGTCCGCGGCTGGACCGTGAAGTCTTCGGGTTTCTTGGTGGGATAAATCTTAATGAGCAGCGTCCGGATGCGGTTGTGCAGATTGGCGAGATCGTAGCCGGTCGCCCCGTTCGCGTTCAGGAAGACCGCCACATCGGCGTCTACGCCGACATCGCCGCTAGGACGGAGTACTGTGCCTTTGCGCAGGGAGCCCGTTTTCAAGAATTTCTTGATGTTGATGAGCTTATCGCCGTTGGCAGCAGCGGAGAATCGTTCAATGAGGGTGTCCACCTGGGCGAGGTACTCGGCGCGTTTGCCTTTGGGCGGTTTAAGCCGGTTGTTCACAAAGTGGTTCAACTGCGTGTCGTTGAGTTCCATAGCCTCCGCCTGAATCCGTGTCCTTGAATCGCCCAATCTCGGGTTAACGTGAGTGTAAGCTGACGGTGCGAACAGAGTCAACAAAAAAATTTAGAGGTGCATCTGTCCGGTTTCCGCGGGGAATAACTCGCTGATACGTATGCGCGCGACAACGGGGTTCACGTCGAATATGTCCGCCAGGGTGCGCACAGAGGTTTCACGCTGGCCTTCATCGAGGACTTCAACTCCAAGCAGACCGCTGGGCACGAGAAATGATTTCATCGCCTCCCGGACGAGGGGTCGTGGACAGAGCAGACCGCCCATCGCACGGTTCGCCTGGAATTCCCACCACCGACCGTCGTAGCGACTGGTCTTCTGCTCATCGCCCTGCACATCCCTGCAAAGAATCTGATCCCCGGAATGGCTGTCTTTATCGAAGAGGTGAAGCGGAATTTCATCGAGCGCAAAGAGATGCGCGTGCAGCAAGCCGTGCCCCGCCTCGTGGGCAAGTGTCGTCCGGACACGACGTTCGGCAACTTTGCCGCCCTCGGCGTCGAGAGCTGCCGAAACAACGACGGCCTTCACGCCATTCTTGCCGAACCTGGTAAAACCCAACACGCCTGCTGGCAGATCCTCGTACTGCGGAGACACGTGAAAGCGCTTTTCAATAAAGCGGTCGATACGGATCGCTTCCGGTGCGCCGGGGAAAAGCCCTTCCTTCCGGAGCTCGTCACAACAGATCTGGTCGATCTGACTGGGCGTGAAGTAAGGCTGCTTTGAGGATGGACCGGCGCGGAATGGCTTCATCTTTTATCCCTGCCTTTCTTCTCCTCCTCTTTTTGCTTTACGAACTCCAGCAGCTCATCCGCGCTGATCTTTTTGTCGATAACAGTACGGAATGCCAGTGCGAAAGTCGGATCATCATGGGTGATGCGTTTGATGTCGTCTATGGGCGCTCGAACATCCATTCCGCGCAGCTCTTCGATTTTCACTTTCAGAATTCGAGCGATTTCTACGAGCACTTTGTCGGACGGATGCCTGCGGCCCAATTCGATGTCGGATATAAATGCGGGAGAACAGTCCAATCTTTTGGCGAGTTCACGAAGCGAAAGGTCCAGCTCGTCACGGCGTCGGCGTATGAATGGTCCTATTCCTTCCATGGGTGTCAGCTTATATAGCTGACAGGGCAGTGTCAACGAACGGTTTATCTTTGCTGCTCAGGAGCGCACCAACTTCGACAAGCTGGCCCGTAAACGTCATCGAAACAATAGAAGGCATGAGGGCGCGGAGTTCCATTCCAGTCTCAACTTGAAAAACTCTCAGAGAATCCACTTCGGTTTGCAGCCTGTCCAGTTCTGCAACGATGCGGCGTTGCTCGGGCAAGCCGAGATGTGCGGGGAAAGGTATTGCCATGACGACGCCCTGGGAAATCTTCTTCATCGTGGAACTCGTTCCTTTTGCCTTCGCGAAAACAAAATCTCGCGCCGGCGGGGACTGTAGCCAGTACCACACGAATTTAGGGTCTACCCGATCCAGGTCCAGAGGAAGCCTCATCATGAGGTCGGGATAGATGCAAGGCGACGGACTCCCGCTGTAGATCGCGGCGTGTCCAACAAGCTCAGGTGTGTTACTTCGAGTAATGAGCAGGTCGCCTTGCTTTAGCCAAAAATGTCCGTCCCTTTCGGCATGGAGCGAGGTTCTCTTGAACTCGGCCGCTCGATAACGAAACCCGGTCACCGCACCAAGGGACAAGACTGGAATGCCGCCCTCGACGTTGTCGCATTTCGCTGACCATCCATTGCGAGGCTTTCCGGTAAGGACTTGTCCCAGTTGGTCTGTCGCGTTGACGTTGGTCGCGATGCGGCGAAGGGCCGTCTTCACAAGATTTGCGGACTCAGTCAACGCCTGGTCCTGAAGATCGCGAGCTTCCAGGGTCTTGGCAGCAAGTCCATCGAGTCTGGCCGCAAGCTCGCGTTGTTCATCGATGTGGGGAAGCGGCATCTTCAGGTGCAGAAAGTTAGGGGGGTTCAGAGTGAGCTTGGAAAGCGCGGCAGAACCCTTCGACATTATCCTGGCCTGCTCCCAAAGTGGCGGCCAGCGAAAGAACCAGCGCAGCCAGTTCTCGTCTACTTTGCTCCGATCCAAATCGTAGGTCGGAAATTTGTCGGACACGAACATCCCATCGAGCGCGGGGGGAACGACACCGAAACTGCCCTTCCAAGCAAAAAGCTTGTTGTAGATGATGTCTCCGGTCCTGATGACGAAATGCGATTTCTTGGCAATTTTCATCGCAGATTTCAATTCACGGTGAAACGGCCCCTCCCCATACCAGCGCATGCCTACAAGGTTGGCGTCTTCGTTCGGCCCGAGCGTGTAGGGCCGTGTGTTCAGCTTCAAAAATTCGCCAAAAGGTGTGTCCGGCCAGGGAATGCTCATACTCTGTCGTTTCCGAGCAGAATCTTGATTTCGCTCGTGATTTCTGCGATCCGCTGTTGCTTTAATACGATGCTGTCCACCAGTTGCTGCGGCGGAAGGTGCGCTATGTCTTCCTTCGCGCTTGGATTCTTGCGATCAAGGTTGCAGCCGGTGGCCAGCAAGTCCTTCGCGGGAACTTTCCACGCGCGGTAATTTTCTTCGCGCTTCTTCCACCATGTGAGGCACTCCCTGAATTCCTCGAACTGGAGCGGGGAGGTTTTGGTGTAGTTCTTCTTGCCCTCCGGCAAGGGATGCTCATAGTACCAAACATCTTTCGTGGGGCCGGAACGGTCAAAGAAAAGCAAATTTGTAGGAATCGGCGTGTAGGGGGAAAACACTCCGTTGGGGAGCCGCACAATAGTGTGAAGATTGAAATCCTTTATCAGTTCTTCCTTGATGCGCGCCGATATCCCGTCGCCCGACAGAAGCCCGTTGGGCACGACCATGCCGCACCGTCCGGCGCGCGCACCGCCGACCGGGCGTCTGAGTTTGCGCATGATGAGCTGGAGATAAAGCAGCGCGGTTTCGGAGGTCTGTTTGTCTTCGGGAAAATTCGACAGAATCCCCCTCTCCTCCTCTCCACCAAACGGCGGATTGGTTATGATGACATCGACGCGATCCTTGTCTCCCATCTCGCGGAGCGGGAAACGCAGGGCATTCCCCGAGTCAATTTCCGGATACTCCATTCCGTGGAGGAGCAGATTCATCTCGCAGAGCAAGTACGGCAACGGCTTTGCTTCAATGCCATGGAGGGTATCGTGCTGCAGGCGGTCATAGTCTTGCGCGCGCTTCGCTTGTCCCCGCAAATGCTCGAAGGCTTCTACCAGAAATCCCCCGGTGCCGGCGGCGGGGTCGAGAATTGTTTCACCGAGCCTTGGGTCCACGACAGTGATGATGAATTTCACGAGCGAGCGGGGCGTGTAGAATTCGCCAGAATCGCCCGCGGCATCGCGCATCTCGCGGAGCATGGTTTCGTACATGTGGCCGAGCGTGTGGATCTCGTCTTTCGATGTGAAATGAATATCATTCACGCGGTTGATGACATCCCGAAGAAGATAGCCGTTCACCATGCGGTTGATGGTGCCCTGAAATACCCGCGCAACCACGTCCCGCCTGTCACCGTTCAGACTCTCCAAAGCGCGTAAATAGGCAAAGAGTCCCGGCCCTCTCTTCGCGTCCGGGAGCATGGCTTCATCCTGATTGATGAACGCGATCAGTTCCGGACCGGTGATACCTTCGGGCTTTGCCGCCCAGTCACGCCAGCGGTAGGGCGCTTCTATCGTCGAGTGGTAGCGTTTGCCGGCGAGTTTTGCTTCTGCCTGGCGTACTTGCTCCATGTCGTCGAGGAACTTGAGGAACATGATCCAGGTCAGCATCGGCAGACGGTCGATGTCCCCGTTAAGGCCCTTGTCCTTGCGCATGATGTCCCGGCAGGCCTTAATGATGCTGCCCAGCTGATGTGCCGTCGATTTTGGCGCTTCTGTCTTGCGAGCCGCTGCCGTCATTGCCATGGTCCCCAATTACGCCGTGTAAAGAAGCTGCTGAAGTTCCCCGACCGCGTGCCGCATCTGGTCAGGTCCACCGAAAAAGTTGGCGATTTCAATGACGTTTCCATGTCGGGATATCGGGGGTACTTTCAGCACTTCCGGTATCTGGAACTGCGCGGTCCCGAATTCGACATACTTCTCCAGCAACTCATTCAACACGTCCCGTGCACCATTCGTGAAGTTGTCGAAAAACGCCTTACCGCCGATGCGCGCGGCTTCGGCCCGTTCGCGGCGGCTTCGGATGGGGGCACTATAGGCGACATGACACAGCAAGTCGAACGGATCTGCGTCGGGTTGTTTGGAAGCCTCCGCGAGTTCCTCGAAGGAAATGCCTTTCGCCTCCAGCGCCTCGATGATCGCGGCGCGCTCCGCGGTATTGCTCCATTTGGCACGCAGTTCGGCGGCGGAGGGGTACATATTCCGCACACTCTCCCCGGTGTATTCTGTAAATTTCTTGACCTGGAGGCGTCTACCATCCGCGTCAAGTTCGTAGACCAGATGGGCGGCAATCTCAACGATGCCGGCATCGACGTAATATTTGCGCGGAGGAGTTGGGTCATCATCAAAGGTCAGGCCGGTCCCTGGCGGCAACTCATCCAGCTCGACAGCTTCCTGTTCTTCGACAACGGTCGGTTCTCCTATCGTTTCTCCGGTTGCATCCATCTGCTCTTCCGTCACCTGTACGGGATCGCCGTCGAAGTCGGGATCTGCAAAGAGCCGCGTGGCGCTTCCCGTGTAATCCAGAATGTTGAAGAACAGTTTGCCGTAGTCGTCGCGCACGCGGGTGCCTCGGCCGATGATCTGCTTGAATTCCGTCATGGAGTTTATGGTTCGCACGATAACCACGTTTTTACACGTCGGCACGTCCACTCCGGTAGTGAGCATTTGTGACGTTGTCAGTATCGCGGGTGTCGTGGTTTCCAGTTCCATAAAACGGCTGAGATGCGAGCGGCCTATGTCGCCTTCGTCGGAAACGACCCGCGCCACGTAATCGGGGTATTGCTTCACCAGATCGGAATTGCAATTATTCAACGCGCGTCGCATCTCCTCCGCATGTTCCTGGTCCACACAAAAGACGATGGTCTTGGCAAAGCAATCGGATTTCTTAAGAAAGTCCGTCAAGTTGCGGGCAATCGCTTCCCTGCGGGCTTTGAGCGCAATCAGCCTGTCGAAGTCGGGCGTGCAGTAGAGACTGTCCGGAATCTCACGGCCATAGCGATCAACCTCGCCCGGTGTCGGACGCCATCCGGCCGCATCGACCGTGGAAACGATGCGGTGTACGCGGTAGGGCGCCAGGAAACCGTCATCGATCCCTTGCCGCAGGCTGTAGGTGTAAAGCGGATTGTGGAAGTAACGATACGTGTCGCGGTTATCTTCACGCAGGGGCGTGGCGGTCATCCCGAGCTGGAAAGCGGGCTCAAAATATTCCAGTATCTCGCGCCAGTTGCTCTCGTCGCGAGCGCTGCCTCTATGGCACTCGTCAACGATGATGAGGTCGAAAAAGTCTCGCGGATACTCGCGGTACAGGCCCGGCCGACGCTCGTCTTTGGCCAGGGCCTGATAAATCGCAAAATACATTTCCCGGCTCTTAATCGCCTCCCCTTCGATTTTGTGCCTAGCCTCGCCGAAGGGCGCGAAGATCTTGTCCTTCGGGTCATCGATAAGGACATTACGATCCGCTAGATAAAGGATGCGCGGACGGCGGTACTCGCCTGTTCGGTTCCATCGGGAATTTGTCAGTTTCCAGCAAATCTGAAACGCCACAACCGTCTTGCCGGTTCCGGTGGCGAGCGTAAGCAGTACACGCTTCTTGCCCTGCAGGATTGCCTGCACAGCGCCGTTGATGGCTATCTCCTGGTAGTAGCGCGGCGATTTGCCGGAGAGATGGTAATAGGGCGTGAGCAAACGCTCGCCTACGCTCTCGGAAATATTCTCAGCGGCCCGCAATCTGTCCCATAGCTCGGACGGCTTCGGGAAATTCTCAATTTCGTTATCCAGGCCGGTGAGGAAATCGTGCTCGATGATGCTGTGGCCGTTTGTCGCATAAGCGAACTTCAGACCAAGAATCTGCGCATATTCTTTGGCCTGCTGGAGGCCGTCGCCGGCAGTTCTGTAGACTGCCTTCGCTTCGACCACGGCGATGGGAAAGTCCCTTCGATAACGGAGCAGATAATCCGCGCGCTTCTGGGGGCGACGGATAGCCCGATTTCCAACCAGCACGATGCGGCCATCGGTGAAGCTCTTCTGCTCGCTGATCTGCGTATCTTCCCAGCCCGCGCTGTACAGCATCGGGAGAACATACGTCCGGCAAGTATCAGCTTCGTTCAGGGGCATACGGTTCCTGGCGCCATTGCTCTCTCAGGGCCTAAACTTCGTATCATGAGAGGCTTTCGCTGTCATCGGGATTGAAAATCTGATTGTAATTCGCCGGGGGCTGCCCCGGCCCTCTAACCCTGCCCGTCTCGCGACCACGCGCCGCTTCCGCCGCGCCGTTCTGGGCGGTGATGCGGGCGTATTCTATCGGTACCGCTTTCTAAAAAGCAGCACTGGGGCTCCAGTCAATTCTCGATGGGTGTACTTTTTGGGTGTATTTATTTGACGTAATTCTGCATCGACTTCATTCTCAATGGATTATGTTGCGATATGAATCCGCCTCTCCTCAGGCGGCACAACTGGCGACATTTGTGGACGCCTCCAGAGCAGGTTGATAAAGGCCGGCATGTTTGAGGCGCTTCACGAATGTGCGGACGAATTCGCTAACAAGCATCGAAGCGTTCTCTGTCCGGGCGACAAGTTGGGTCTTAAGGAAAATGTCCTTCTCTTCAAGGGGAAGAAGGATCACTTCATCTGTTGCTGCGCGCGCCGCGCCTTGAGGACTGAGAAAAGCAGCCCCACCAATCAGGCGCACCACTTCGCACGCTTCCTCTGCATCCGCGATGTGGTGGATGCGATCGACTCCGATCCCAAGGTTTTGTGCTCTGCGCAGAAACGTGTCGTATAGCGCAGGGTGAATCTGCCGCTCAAAAAGAACCCACGGAGTTGACGAGAGATCTTCCAGCGTCACCGTTTGTCTGTTGGCGCACTTGTGCCATGCCGGCAGCGTCACCGTGAAAGGGGTACAGCGAACGACCGTGCCCGTCAAGAACGTGTCGTCGAGCGGGTTGCTGACAACTGCGAGGTCAATCTCGCCCGAGCGAACGCACGCTGGAAGTTCGCCGGGGAGCCTCGTTTCGAGGGTAACCTGCAGCTTGGGATACAAGGGGAGTTCCATGGTGCGGAGGATCGTAATCAAACGCCGGTCCGTGTACATGGATTTTCCGATTCCGATCCGGTGGTCGATACCGTGAAGGGTTTCGCGCGCTGCGAGAACCGCGCCGTCCGTGTGCGCGATCGCCAATCTGGCTTTTTCAACATAGCGCCGGCCCGCGTCAGTCAGCGCAACGCTCTGGCGTTTGCTATGACTACGCTCGAAAAGCGTGGTGCCAGCGTGCCGCTCCACTCTCGCCACGATGCGAGTCACGGCGGATTGCGTCAACCCGACTTTCCGCGCCGCGCGATGAAAGTTCAGCTCTTCGGCAAGAGCGACAATAGTACGGAGATCGTCCAGGCCCAACGACATGTGGCGACGCATAGGAAGGTTGCCTCAAAAGGTGAGCGGTTCACCAAGGGTTCAATACGCTTCCAAATACGTCCAGTTTTTCCACCGAACGGCTACGATTTCCACAATTTTGTAAAAGATGCCCGCCTGTTGTCAAGTTTGATTCCCGGTTGCAGCCCGCGTCGCTCACGGCGATCTAATGCGCGTTCGTCATCACATCGAGTCGATCTGTCATTGGACAACTGCCGAGCGAAAGGGCAGAGTTGCGACAAGGCTCGCCCACTGAGCCAAATGGAGAATCGCCAATGCGGAATACAAGCAGGTCCCGCCCCAATCCCGCTCCGTCTCCGGCAGTGAAGATGCCCGTCAGCCGCGCCGATTTTCACGAGGATGTTCGATCCGGCGCACCCGAGATGTTCAACATTCTCCTCGCTCTGGAATCGGTCCACAGAATGCTCACAGTGCGCGAGGTGGCTGAGCTTCTGCAAAAATCGCACTTTTCTATTTACCGAATGGCGCAGCGGCGGCAGATTCCCTCATTGATGATCGGCGGAACGCGATATTTCGATCCGTCGGTCCTGGCTCTGTGGCTCTCGAAGAAAGAGCCGACGCTCGCCACAGCTGCGAGACGATTGAAGACGGCCTGAGGCAGTGCCGGAAGACGCCACCACAGGACATGCTCATCGGATCGGTCGGTACGACTCAGCATTGCCAATCGATTGGGTTACGACTCGCTTCTGGTGCGAGGCGAAACAAGAAGTGCGGCTCTTCCTGACGAGGCAACGCTCGTTGCGAGGAATATGACAGCTCATTCGTTTTAAGGGGAAACCTGGTCGCGTGAGCAGATCTGGCGGCCTTTCCGTCACTCTTTCGGAATCATGTTCTTCAGAGCGTCTTCAGACTGATGCCCTTGTTATCCATAATCGTGAGGAACATGAAGCCATATTCGATGATGACATTGCGCAAGACTCGCGCAAAAACACGCTCCGACATGAGCGGATGGACACCTTCGTCGCTAATCAGCGCGTAAATGCCGCGGGCAAATTTCTCCTGCTGCACAGTGATGTAACCGTGTTTTCGGAGGAAGGCAACCGAGGTGTCCCAGTCATGCGTCGATCCGGGAATCGTCTTTGCGATATGCTGGGCGGCGTCCAGATGAAGATGTTCGATAAAGCCGCGCAGGTGACTCAGAGAATTTTTTAGCTCAAATGGTGACGCCGAGTCGCGAAAATCTTTCTCGGCTTCGCTCAATGCCTGCATCATCACGGTGCTGAACCCGAGTTTTGCTAGGAAATCCTCGATCTTCGCCTTGTCGTTCTCGACTTCAACGTTGATGTTCTGTTGCAGCGCACCCTTCAAGTAGAAAAATCGCGCGCGATGGCAATACCCAGCGATGTGGTCGATGGACTCAACAATCTGATTCGCTTCACGCTCGCGCCCGGGTTTGTATTCGGGATTGTTGATCATATTGCCTTTGGTGCCACGGGAAGCGTGCGTCTGCTTGTCTGCGGTCTCGCGCAGCGGCTTGAGCCATTCGTAGACATGAGCGAGCTGATCGTTGCTGAAAAGGGTCCATTGCAGAGCGAACGTCTCTTCGAGTTGGATCATCATTATGGCGAGCGATTTCGTCGGTACCTTTGCCTTGGCCGCCGCTTCGAAAAGCAGCTCGCCCTTGCCGGTGCGAATACAGAACTCCGCCACCAAGGGCAGTTCGCAGACGTGGCCAGCGAAAGTCGGAAACGAGTAATCAGCCGGTTTATTAAAGGCGTATGTGCCGCCACGCTCGATACGCTTCAGAATGTGAGCGATCAGTTCCGGACGGTCATCTTCCGCAACCTGACCGTAGATCGTCATCAGCAGGTTGTAATTGGTGCCGCCAAACCGGAAGATGTGCGGCATCTCGCTCACATCACGCACCGTATCCTTGCGCTGCGCCCAGAGATTCTTACGCGGGGTTCCCGTGATTTTTGTCCAGGTTGCGATCTCTTGGGGCGTAAGGTCTTTATAGCGCTGCACCCAATCATTCGCTATATCGTCGTAATGAACGGTTGGGCGCTGGCATTCCTCGTGAAGGATTTGATCAACCGCGAGCTTTGCCTCACCGATATCCATATCAATGGCAGAATATCAGCGGCTTCACACTCGGTAGAGCCCGTGACCCTACAGCAAAGCCGCCAGGGTGGACGATTCGACCTTGTGGCGCAGATCGTCAAGGCGCAGCGACTTCAGATACTTCTCAGTGGTGGCGATGTTCTTATGGCCGAGAAGCGTTTGCAGCGTCTTGATGTCCACGCCGGACTGGAGCATTTGCGTGGCGAAGGTGTGCCGCCACTTGTGCAGGTAGAACTTCCGGCAATACGGTCCCTCGCTGCATTTTCCCTGTTGGGTCTTGCACCGCCTGCAATTCAATCCCGCCCGGTATGCAATCTCTTTCCCGAGTTCGAGCATGTGCGCGTCGGGCAGATCGCCGCCGTAGTTGGGCCGCTTCGGGTGACTTGGGGTAGGGAAAACGAGCACCGATTCCTGCCGTTTCTTCCAACGCGCCCGCAGCGATTCCAGAAGCGCCGACGGAATCGGCACGGCCCTCTCTTCGTAGCTCTTGGGTGTAAACCCGAATTCCGGCTTGGGCCGGACGCTCAGCGTGCCTGCTTTCCAGTCCACATCTTCCCACGTGAGGCAAGCGAGTTCGCGGGACCGGAATCCCGAACAGAGGAAGGTCTGGAAGATGAGCCGTTCATCTGGCGTGCACGCTTCGAGGAAGCGGGACAGCTCTTCCCGCTCGTAGATCTCGACACGCTTGTCGACAGTCCGCGGCCAATCGCCCTTGTGAAGTTGGATGTTCGCCCCGGCGCGGCGCATGGCCTGGAGCATCACGATCACCCGCTTGTTGATGGTCTTCTGATTGAGATCCTCGTCCCGGCCCGCGGCGAACAATTTCATCGCGTCGGAACGCCCAAGCTGGTCCACGTAATGCTTTTTGCAGACTTTCTGGAACCAGGCGAGGTCGGCCGAATAGGCGCGCCAGGTGGCCTCGCCCTTCGTGGCCTTCACCTCGGCGAGGTAGCTCTCGACGGCGGCGCGAATCGTCGTTGAGGTGGATGCAGCCGAGGCTTCTTCTTCCGGCGCCTCGATCTCGCCGGCGAGGATGCCGGACTGGAGCTGCCACGCGTCGAGGGCTTCGCGCACTGATGTTCCGACCGGGCGCGTGCGACGCACGCCGTTCTCCCGCCATTGGAGGTAAAAGGTGCCGCTGGTCGAGCGCCGAGGCTTTCCCTCGATCATGACGAGTTCCGGCTTCGGCCTTCCGTTGACCTTGGCGACGGGAAAAAATTGCCATTTCCCGTTGTGCGAGAGATACTTCTTAAGGTGGGTTTTTCGCCCGATTTGATCAGCCATGTTTACTAGCCAAAACGCAATCGTGCTCGCGTCGGAAGGGGAATTTGGGGTCCGTAGGGGGTCCCTACTTCCGAGTCAAATTGTAGCAAAATGGCTAGTAAGTTGGCTAGTAGGCTCTGATCAATCACTTAAGTGATTTATTATAAAGGGCGGGAGTAGTTCAGTGGCAGAACGTCAGCTTCCCAAGCTGAATGTCGCCGGTTCGATCCCGGTCTCCCGCTCCATGGATTCTTTCCCTTCCCCGCTCCTTACGCATTTTCTCGAGTCTCTCTACACATCTTCCTGAATCCTGATCGTCAGGCAGGTGACGCTCTTTTCGCCGGCGACGTGCAACTGGTGCGGCGTGCCGGCGGGAATGTGCACCACGTCGCCGGCACGCAGTTCCTGTCTCACTCCGCCCTCAACGGCTTGGCCGCGCACTTCGCCTGCGCCAACTGCGCGGGCTCCCACCAGCGCGCCGCCGGCCACCAGCGTCGCATTGCCCGCCAGGATGCAAAGGAGCACGGCGTGTTTTTCATCCACCTCGGCCTCGCCGCTGCGGGCCTGGAACGAGAGCACGGCCGCGTGCCGCGGATAGTCCCTGAGAGTTTCCGCGGCGGAGCCATCGCCGACCCGCGCCATCTTGCGCAGATACGCGGCGCGCTCCAGCAGCACCGCCGTGGACCAATGATCGACCGGGCTCTTCGGGCGGCGCGGCTTGGGAGCAACTTCATCGAGCGCCACGTCCTTCAGAATCTCCCTCGAAAGAATGTCCATCTTCCCTCCTTCCGGCCCTCAGCGGCGAATCTCCTTCTAGCGCAAACCGGCCAGCTCGCGGGCACGCTCAAAGACCGCCAGCAACATGGGCCTTGTCAGCTTGCCGGTGTTGGTGTTTTGCAGCGACGGATGATAGCTGGCGATCGCCTTGAGGCCGCTCGGCAGCGTGAACTCGGCGCCATGCGCGAAGACGAATGCGGAGCGCGCCGGCAACCTTGCGCTGCGCGCCTCGTGCGCCAGCAAGCCATTGAAAGCGATGCGCCCCAGGCAAACCACCACGCGCAGGTTTTTGAGCAGCGCTATCTCGCGGTCGAGCCAGGGCGCGCAGTTGCGCAGTTCCGCGGGGGTGGGCTTGTTGGCGGGCGGGGCGCAGCGCACCACCGCGCTGATCCACAGCCCGCTCAGCTTCATGCCGTCCTCGCGCGAAACGGCCATCGGCTGCGAGGCAAATCCGGCCTGGTGCAGCACGGGGTAGAGAAAATCGCCCGATCCGTCGCCGGTAAACGGCCGCCCGGTGCGGTTGGAGCCGTGCGCTCCGGGCGCCAGGCCCAAAGCCAGCACGCGCGCCTCCGGATCGCCGAACGAGGGCACCGGACGGCCCCAGTATTCCCAGTCGGCATAGGCGCGGCGGCGCACGCGCGCCACCTCGGCCGAATGGATGCGCAGACGCGGGCAAAGCGTGCAGCCGACAATCCGGTCGTTCAGCGTTTTGAGCGTGAGCGCGGCGCGGGGCATGGTGGAATTTTACGCGGGCCGCCTTTTGCGTGTGGCAAACTTGGTGCGGAGGAAGAGGCGATGCAATCCGCAAAGCTATTGCTGCTGGCCGGCGATTTTGTCGAGGACTACGAGATCATGGTTCCCTTCCAGGCCCTGCAGATGGTGGGCCACACCGTGGACGCAGTCTGCCCCGGCAAAAAGAAAGGCGAGACCGTGCGCACGGCGATTCACGACTTCGAAGGCGACCAGACCTACACCGAAAAGCGCGGCCACAACTTCACGCTGAACGCAACGTTCGAGGAAATTGACCCCGCCGGCTACGACGGCCTGGTGATTCCCGGCGGACGCGCGCCCGAATACCTGCGCCTGAACGCCAAGGTCCTCGACATGGTCCGGCATTTCGCCGGCGCGGGCAAGCCCATCGCCGCGCTCTGCCACGGGCCGCAATTACTGGCTGCCGCGGGCGTGCTCAAGGGCCGCACGCTCAATGCCTATCCCGCCTGCGCGCCGGAGGTGGAGCTGGCCGGCGGAACCTTTGTGCCGGTCGATTTCTCCGACGCCGTGGTCGACGGCAACCTGGTCACCGGCCCTGCCTGGACGGCGCATCCCAAGTGGCTGGCGCGGTTCCTTGAAGTGCTGGATGCGCATCTTGCAAAGCCATAAACGCCTTCCGGAGATGATTCCTTCAACGCGAGCCTTCAGGCCGCAAGGGGAGTTTTCGGCAGCGCATGATTTCGGGTTTTGCAGGGTGGTGCAGAGATTTTACGAGGTTTGCAGGGTCACTGATTCGATAAGTAATTGATTTAGAATATGTTAAGTTGAAAATGAGGCATTTTTCGGGTGGAGGGGGTGGGGGGCGAGCCCCATTCGGGCCAGGCTTGGCGAATCGAGCCGGCTTCGATGGGGAAGCTTACGACTTGTTCTTCCGTTCCAGCTGCTGTTTACGATCATACTCGATCGGCAGGTAATTCTTCGCACTGACCGCGTCACGCGCAGCGCGCAAGCAAATCCGGCGGAAAACATCTCCGGATTGACCGCCGCGCTTGGGTTTGAGCAGGCTCGTTCGGCAGCCTGCACCCGAGGCGGCGGCAATCGTCCCGATTGGCCGTTCATCAACGAATGAATCGATCTTCACTGGGCGGATCGAAGGACACGTTACGCACCACGCCATGGATGGCCTGGGTGCCGAAATGGCTGGTCGCAGGCCCGCCAAACACCAGCGTAATGTTCGAGTCTGTGACCGAGTACGGGATATTG
This sequence comes from uncultured Acidobacteriaceae bacterium, assembly GCA_963770555.1. Lineage (GTDB taxonomy): Bacteria > Acidobacteriota > Terriglobia > Terriglobales > Acidobacteriaceae > Telmatobacter. The sequence continues at coordinate 296,173 of CAVYQC010000001.1, read as the reverse complement.
TCCCCACCGGTGACGCAGATCTGCAGCGTCGAGGAAGGCGGATTGGTTTCGAAAGGGGCGTTGCTTCCATTTCCCGTCAACAGGCTGACCGTGCCGTTGATCTGAAAGCCCTGAAGGGGCACCGGGGCCTTGAAGGTCGGGCAGCCGTCCATGTTCCAGGTGACTTTTACGTTGGTCAATTCGATCTGGTGGGTGTGCGGGGTCTGGCCGCCCTGGGTCGGATCGATGGCTCCTTGGGCGGTAGTCCCATAGTCGGACATCGTCATCGCCGCGGAAAAATCCGCTCTGTCCCAATCTCCGTGCAGGTCCAGCGACCATTGGCCGTGCATTTCCCACGGACCACCCTTCACGGTCGCAGGGGTGTAGTCGTTGATCAGGCCGCTCAAGTGTGCGGGCCGGCGGTCCTGGGCCAAGGCGCAGGCGCCTGAAACCAGCAGGAGCAGTGAGAGCACCCGTACCGCCGAAGGGATGGATTTGCTTTTCATGAGGATCTCCAGTTTTGGGATTGGCGCCTGGGTAACAGAAAATTCACAAACTGCCCAGAGGCCGTGCTTCGCGGGAAGCGGCAAATGGGGAGCCGAACTTCAGTCACTTTGCGCCTGAACTGCGAAGACAATCGGGCACTTTGCACACCCCGGTCAAGCGGCAACTCAGGGAACAGCCACTTGCCGTCAAATGCGGTCTTTTGCCGCTCCGCCGGGCGAGGTTACAATCGGCTCGTAACTCCCGCAAAAAATGCCGGGCTGCTGCGGAGAGGCTATGGGTGATTCGCTGACCGAAATCCCGCCTGTGGAGAGGCCGCCGGAAAAGCGGCTCGATTCATGGAAGGAGATCGCGGCCTACCTGAACCGCGACGTGACCACCGTCCAGCGCTGGGAGAAGCGCGAGCGGATGCCGGTTCACCGCCACGCGCACGAGAAGCGGGGCTCCGTATATGCCCTGGCCAAAGAGCTCGATGCCTGGATCCGGAGCCGCAGTTCGCAGGCAGGCGAATCCGGATTCATCGCTGAAACGGAAACCTCCCCGATTATCGCGGGCCATGGCGGCGCACGGCTCGCGCAACGGTCGCGCCTGTGGTTTGCTCTGGCTGCACTGCTTTGCGTCTGCCTGCCGGCTGCCGTCTGGCTGGCGTTCCGGCATCGCGTAACGGTCGCGGTTGAGCCCAGGATTCAGTCCCTCGCCGTGCTGCCACTGCGCAACCTGTCGGGCGATCCCGCGCAGGAATACCTGGCCGACGGCATCACCGAGGACCTTATCGGGCGCCTCGCGAACCTCCACGATCTGCGCGTGATCTCGCACACCTCCGTGATGCGCTTCAAAAACACGCAACTCTCCATACCGGAGATCGCGAAATCGCTGGGCGTGGACGCTCTCGTCGAAGGCTCGGTGATGAAAGAAGGCGATCGCATTCGAGTCACGGCGCAACTGATCCGCGGCCCGACCGATACGCATTTCTGGTCAGAAACCTATGACCGCGAACTGCGCGATGCACTTGGCCTGGAAAGCGAACTGGCCCAATCCATCGCCGAAAAAGTGGAAGTGACCGTCAGCGGGCAGGAACAGCAGCGGCTTAGCTCGGTGCCTGCTGTTGCGCCTGAAGTTTACGAGAGCTATCTCAAAGGCCGGTTTGCCTTAGGACACGGAAACAAAGCCGGCGATGAGCAAAGCATTCAATATTTCGAGGACGCCCTGCATACGGACGCGACGTTTGCGCCGGCTTACCTGGGCCTGGCAGACGCCTACACCAACCTGGGAACGGTCTTTGCAGGGGCTCCTCCGCAGGCGACGCGGCCGAAGGTTGAGAGCTTCGCCCGAAAAGCCCTGGCATTCGATCCGGATCTCGTCGAAGCCCATGTAGTGCTGGCCAATGTACTGCAGCAGGAATGGCACTGGGCTGAGGCGGAAACGGAATACCGGCGCGCCCTGGAATTGAATCCGAAGGACGCGGACGCCCGCGCGGGGTTTGCTCTGTGGCTGGCATGCGAGGGACGCGCGGACGAAGCGGTAGCCTGGATTGAGGGCGCCCAGGCGCTGGACCCGGTTGGGATCTCCGGCGACCGCGTAGCGTGGATTCTGTTCCTGGCGCATCGCTACGACGACGCCATCCGCGAATCGCGCAGCGCGTTGGCCGTGCAACCGGAGAACGCATTCGATCGCCTGGGGCTGGGATTTGCACTCATCGCCGGCAATCAGCCCGCCGACGCAATCCCCGTATTGGAAAAAGCAGCTTCTCTATCCCCAGGCAGCCCTGCCGCGATCGGCATCCTGATCAGGGCCTACGCGCACGCCGGCCGGCGCGCCGATGCGCTCCAGTCCCTCGAACAACTGAAAAAACGCAGGAAGTCGGGTTATATTCCCGCGGCGGCGTTCGTGAACGCATATCTGGGCCTCGGCGACAACGAGCAGGCCTTCTATTGGCTCGAGCAGGCCTACAAAGAGCAATCGAACATCCTGCAGTTCCTCAAGACACATCCCTTTTTCGACCCGATCCGCGGCGACCCGCGCTTCGCGGAGCTGGTGCGCCGCGCCGGGCTGGCTTGATACGAGCGGCCTGCGGGGCCGCTGCTGCGTGCGGAGAAATCCTCGTCTTTCCCGGCTCCTCTTTCCTGGTTCAGCGTGGATGGCCGGCCCTCCGGAAACCTCCCCACTTGCTCGGCGCGCGGCGCCGAAGCCAGGTCTGCCTGGGCCGGCGCAGAGCGTGTGCCATACTGAATTCGGCCAATATTCAATCATTGTTCGTTGCGGGCGATTCGTTCCGAGGTCAACCCATCATCGTGCCGGGCACGCCCAATCCGGAGTTCCTGCGCCGCGCCATTGCGCTGGCCACCGAGAACGTGACCAGCGGCGCGGGAGGGCCTTTTGCGGCGGTGATTGCCCGCGGCGGACAGATTGTTGCCGAGGCGGCAAACTCGGTGACCGCGACCAACGATCCCACGGCGCACGGCGAGGTGAATGCCATTCGCTTGGCGGCGCGGGCGCTGGGGACTTTTACGCTGACCGGCTGCGAGCTTTATACCAGTTGCGAGCCGTGCCCCATGTGCCTGGCCGCGGCCTATTGGGCAAGGCTGGACGCGGTTTACTTCGGAGCAAGCGCCGCCGATGCCGCCCGCGCGGGATTTGACGATGCGTTTCTCTACGAGGAGATGCGGAAGAACGCCTCTGAGCGGCGGATGCCGTCAACGCAATGCCTGGGGGATGAGGCGTGGGCCAGCTTTGCGGCGTGGCTGGTTTCGCCGAATCGGATCGATTATTGATGCGGCCTGTTGAGGTTCGTGATTTTCCAACCCAGCCGCGATGAAGGTGGGGCGCGCGGTTTTTTCCTGGTGGGATATCCGTTTTCGTCACCGTGGTCTCCCAGATTTCAGAGTCGAGACCTGGGCCGCCCGTCACCCGTCTGGGCCACCCGTCCGAGTTCCTCGCCGCCTTGCCGGATTCGGGGGGCAACGGAAGGCCTGGAAGCGCTCATCTTACCCGTAACGGGTTTCGCGTTACCACGGAACTGCATCCCCCCTAGGTGGGATTGCGCTGAGTTACCCCCCGGCCATGTAAAATTGAAGCTAACCGGATGACCCAAACCACTCCAGCGGCTGCCGGCCAGGCATCCCGCACAGCGCGGGTCCCGGAGTCGCGGGCGTCCGGCAACCGGAGAGACGGTTCGCCGCTCATCCAGGTGGAGAACCTGCGCAAGACCTACCGCACGGCGCGCGGAGAGCTGAACCTGTTCGACAACCTCAATCTCAGGGTCGAGCCGGGCGAGATGGTTGCCATCGTGGGCCAGTCGGGAGCGGGAAAAAGCACACTTTTACACATTCTCGGCGCCCTTGATGCCCCCTCTCAAGGAACTGTATACTGCGCGTCAACCAACGTGGCTACCCTTTCTGCGCGCCAGGCCGCGGCCTTCCGCAATCGGGAGATCGGGTATGTCTGGCAGTTTCATTACCTGTTGCCGGAGTTTACGGCCCAGGAAAACGTGGCCATGCCGCTGCTGGCTCGCGGCGTGAGGAAAGCGGAAGCGATGGTTTTGGCGGCAAACTGGCTGCGGGAAGTGGAGCTGGACGATCGCGCCGCGCATCGCCCCGGCGAGCTTTCCGGCGGCGAGCAGCAGCGCGTCGCACTGGCCCGCGCGCTGATCAACAACCCCCGTCTGCTGCTGGCCGACGAGCCCACCGGCGATCTGGACGGCATCACCGCGGGGAAGGTCTTCGAGCTGATCGGACGGCTGCACGCCACGCACGGGCTTACCTCGGTTCTGGTAACCCACAACCTCGATCTCGCATCCCGGTGTACGAGGGCCCTGCGTCTTGAAAACGGGCGGCTTATGCCCGTGGGAACGGGTACGGAAACGGAACCGCGGCAGCGAATCGTCTAACCGATCAAGAACCGTTTCCGTCGGTATTTGAGTCTTATCAACAAGGGCCTGGAATGAGATGAACATCGGTCTCGAACCGGGCGGGGCAGGATGGAAGTCTTTGGGCGGCAACGGAGCCAAAGGACGAAGGGGCGAAGACAAGCCGAAACCATCCACAAGAGCTGTTCGGGGGCAGAGCGAATTTTCCAGGGTGCCTCCGGCGGCAATCAAGCGGAAGGGCGCGCGCAGGTTGGGCTGAGGCCGGGAAGTTGAACCGGACAGCCACTCCAGCCGATAGCCTGGATTAAGGGAGAACATCATGTTCGAACGCTATACGGAGAAGGCACGGCGCGTGATCTTCTTCGCGCGGTATGAGGCCAGCCAGTTCGGTTCGCCCTACATCGAAACCGAGCACCTGTTGCTGGGCCTGTTGCGCGAAGACAAAGCGTTAACCAACCGCTTCCTGCGTTCGCACGCCTCGGTGGAGTCGATCCGGAAGCAGATTGAGGCCCACACCACGATCCGCGAAAAGGTCTCCACCTCCGTGGACCTGCCGCTTTCGAACGAATGCAAGCGGGTGCTGGCCTACGCCGCGGAAGAAGCCGAGCGGCTGGGCCACAAACACATTGGAACGGAACATCTGCTGCTTGGACTTTTACGCGAAGAGAAGTGCTTTGCCTCGGAGATTTTGCAGGAGCGGGGCCTGAAGCTGGCCCAGATTCGCGACGAGCTGGCCCGCGTGACGCAGGAAAAAACGCCTCCGCAGCAGCGCCAGCGCGAGTCAAGCCTGCTGGCCGAGTTCAGCCGCGACCTGACCCAGGCGGCCATGGACGGGCAGCTCGATCCGCTGGTGGGCCGCGATGGGGAGCTGGAGCGCGTGGTCCAGATCCTGTGCCGCCGCACCAAGAACAACCCGGTGCTCATCGGCGAGCCCGGCGTCGGCAAAACCGCCATCGTCGAGGGCCTGGCGCAGCGCATCGCGGACGGCGAAGTTCCCAGCTTCCTGGCCGACAAGCGCGTCCTCGGCCTCGATCTGTCGCTGATCGTGGCCGGCACCAAGTACCGCGGCCAGTTTGAAGAGCGGCTCAAGACCATCATGAAGGAGCTGATGGAGAGCCAGAACTCCATCGTCTTTATCGACGAGCTGCACACGCTGGTGGGCGCGGGCTCGGCGGAGGGCTCGCTGGACGCGGCCAACATCCTCAAGCCGGCGCTTTCACGCGGCGAAATTCAGTGCATCGGCGCCACCACTCCCGGCGAATACCGCAAATCGATCGAGAAGGACCGCTCGCTGGAGCGGCGCTTCCAGGCCGTCAAAGTTCCGCCGCCCACCGAAGCGGATGCCATCAAGATCATCATGGGCATCAAGGACCGCTACGAGAAGTTCCACGCGGTCAGCTACACCGATGCCGCGGTCGAGTTCGCCGTCTCGCACTCCAACCGTTATATCCCCGACCGCTTCCTGCCCGACAAGGCCATCGATTTGATCGACGAGGCCGGCGCGCGAGTCAAGCTGCGCCAGACTTCGCTTCCTGAAGAAATAACCGAAGTCCAGAAGCGCATCAAGTTCATCGTGCACCGCATGGATTCGGCCATCGCCAATCACGAGTTCGAGAAGGCCCGCTTCTACTCCGACGAGGAGCGCAAGGAGCGCGAAAATCTGCGCGCGCTGCGCGACAAGTACCACCTCGACGACTCCGCCGCCGGCATCGTGGGCCGCGAGGACATTGAAGACGTGGTCAGCCGCTGGACCGGCGTTCCCGTAACCAGCATCAAGGAAGAAGAGACCCAGAAGCTGCTGCGCGTGGAAGAAGAGCTGCACAAGCGTGTCATCTCCCAGGACAAGGCCATCAGCGCGCTGGCGCGGGCCATCCGCCGCTCGAGAGCGGGTTTAAAGTCGCCGCACCGGCCCATCGGTTCTTTTCTTTTCCTTGGGCCGACCGGCGTGGGAAAAACAGAAATGGCCCGCACCCTGGCCAACTTTCTCTTCGGCTCCGACAAGGCACTCATCCGCTTCGACATGTCGGAGTTCATGGAGAAGCACTCCGTCTCCAAGCTCATCGGTTCGCCTCCGGGGTACGTGGGCTACGAGGAGGGCGGCCAATTGACCGAGCGCGTCAAGCGTTCCCCTTATTCCGTCGTCCTGCTCGACGAAATCGAGAAGGCGCACCCCGACGTCTTCAACATCCTGCTGCAGGTGTTTGAAGACGGCCAGTTGACCGACGGGCTGGGCAACACGGTCGACTTCAAGAACACCATCCTCATCATGACCTCGAACATCGGGGCGCGGCACCTGCAAAAGAAGCAGGGGCTGGGCTTCCAGAGCGACCGCGACGACCTGGTGAGCGAAAAGGTGGAGGAGCTGGTCAAGAACGAGGTGAAGAAGACCTTCAACCCCGAGTTCCTCAACCGGCTCGACGAGGTGATTCTCTTCCAGTCGCTCTCCGACGCCGACCTGATCCAGATTGTCGAGCTGCTGGTTCAGCAGTTGAACGCCAACCTGGCGCAGAAGGCCATCACCATCTCGGTCACCGAAGACGCCAAGAAGTGGATCCTCGAGAAGACGCTCATCGACCGCAGCTACGGTGCGCGTCCGCTGCGCCGCGCCTTGCAGCGCTACGTCGAGGACCCGCTATCGGAAGCACTGATCGCGGGCCAGATTTCGGACCGTCCGGCCTTCCTCGAAGTCTATCTGGACGCGAACCAGCTCTTCTATCGCCCGGTCAGCGCGGACGAGACCGAAGAAAAGGCTGCCGGCATTTTGCTGTTCAGCAACTGACAATCCAAGTCGCACAACCCACAAGCCCCCGCCGCAGCGCGGGGGCTTTGTTTTCTCTACGTCCGCTCCCGAGCATCATCCGGATCAAGCGTCTGGCGAACCTGCTGATTCCACGCCGGCGCATTGCCGGCGCAGAGACCGCCTGGCGAAAAATGCCGTTGAGCTTGTTGGGCCGGGTTTATCCTACTCTCAGTCGCCTGCGAGGTTTTCCAGCTTGCGGATTGTCGTTTATCCCAATGATCACCGCCCGGCGCACGTACACGTCATCGGCCCGGCGCACGAAGCTGTGTTCGAGTTGAATGGCGCGGAGGAAACGGCAACGGTCCGCGAGAACTACGGCTTTGCGCGGCGCGATCTCGACCGGATCGAGCGCAGGCTGCTTGAGAACCTGGCCAGACTGCTGGGCGAATGGGACAGTATCCATGGAACGGAATGATCCGATCGACGCCGCGAACCGGAAGGCGCAGGAACTCGAATCTTCGCTTCCTCATGCCATGACTGCCCGTTACGACCGTCGCGTCGAACGCGTCTTCATCCGCCTCAGCACCGGCGCCGAAGTGGCGTTTTCGCCGCGCGACGCCCAGGGCCTGGAGAATGCGTTGCCCGCGCAACTGGATGCAATCGAGATCTCCCCCAGCGGATTCGGCATTCACTTCCCCGCCGTCGATGCCGATGTCTACTTGCCCGCGCTCCTTGAAGGGATTCTCGGCTCGCGAAACTGGATGGCCGCGCGTACGGGCGCCACGGGAGGCGATTCCCAAAGCGCAGCCAATGCAGCCGCAAAGCGGAACGGCCGCTCCAGGAGCCGGTCGAGGAAGCGCGCAGCGGCGGCTTAGAATTCACTCGTCGCTGTATACTTCCACTCAAGGGACTTTCTGCCATGCATTCAAACCGGCAGCAGCGAATCCGGCTCCTGATCGCGGCCGTCGCCATCCTGGCGGCGCTCGCGCTTTTGCTGGTCCCGCACGTCAACCCCGGCAACGCCGCGGCCTGGCTCGCAGTTCTGCCCATCCTGTTTGTCGGGCTGATCTCACCATTGAGCCTGCTGTCGCCCATGGCCTATATGTACCTTGGCCGTGCGCCCGATGCGCCCGCCCTTCCCGCAACATTCCAGCGTCCGCCCCCGGTCCGGCTCGGTTAATTCTCAAAGAAATTGATGCGGCGTTTTGAGAGCAGCTTTGGCTGCTTTGCGCCGTTGTCTCTTCTCTCTTTGATTCTTCACCGCGCTCCGGAGGGTTTCCGATGAACGCCAGTTTTCTCTATCTCTGCGGCTCTCTTGCGTTCGCTCTTCCGTTTCTTGCGATTGCCGTCCTTCTCGCGCACTATTGCCTGCGCCGCGCCGCGTGGAAGCGCAGAAGCCGCAAGGGCAGGAAGAGCCTGGGCTTCTGCCCCTCTTCCGTCGCACTGGGAATCGCCTTCCTGTGCATGCCGGTGTTTTACCGGCCCAGCATCGCCTTCATCGTGGAGGCGAGACTTCAGGAGGCCGTGGAGGCGGACGATCAGGGCGATCCGGAGACGCCGGAGAAGCATCTGCGCCGCCAGTTCCGGCGGATTCGGCGCGGCGAGCGAGTCGAAACTCTCGTGCTGCGGCTTTGAGCACAAGGTAGTTGCAAGACCAAAAACCCCCATGGCGAGCGGGCATCGTTCCGCCCGTTCAGAGCCCTCCGCATTTACACTGGTATATGGAGTAGCCCGTGTGGTTCGATAAGATTCTCACCAAGATATTCGGCACCTCGAACGAGCGCGCCGTCAAGCGGCTCATGCCCGGAGTTGCCGCCGTCAGCGCCCTGGAGCCGGCCGTCCAACAGCTCTCCGATGAGCAGTTGCGCGCCAAAACGGTCGAGTTCCGCGCGCGCATCGCCGCCCGCCTTGAAGGCCTTGCCGACGCCGAAGAGATCAAAACCGCCGAGCGTGCGGCCCTGGATGAGATTCTGCCCGAAGCCTTCGCCGTGGTGCGCGAGGCGGGCTGGCGCGCCGTGCAGATGCGGCACTTCGACGTGCAGTTGATCGGCGGCATGGTGCTGCACCAGGGCAAGATCGCGGAAATGAAAACCGGCGAAGGCAAGACTCTCGTCGCCACCCTCAGTTGCTACCTCAACGCGCTGGCCGGGCACGGCGTCCACGTAGTCACGGTGAACGATTACCTGGCCAAGCGCGACGCCGAGTGGATGGGCAAGATCTACGAGTTCCTCGGCCTCACCGTGGGCGTCATCGTCCACGACCTGGACGACAACCAGCGCCGCGAAGCCTACGCCGCCGACATCACCTACGGCACCAACAACGAGTTCGGCTTCGACTACCTGCGCGACAACATGAAGTTCGAGCTCAAGGACTGCGTGCAGCGCGGGCACTACTACGCCATCGTCGACGAAGTGGACTCGATCCTGATCGACGAAGCCCGCACTCCGCTCATCATCTCCGGCCCCACTGACCAGACCACCGACAAGTACGCGCGGGTGCGCAAGATCATTCCCGATCTCGAACTGGGCGAAGAAGTGGAGTGGAGCGATACGCGGCGCCAGGCCGAGCTCGGCATCCGGCTGAGCGAGGGCGAAAAGTACTTGAGCGGCGACTACGTCGTCGACGAGAAGCAGCGCCAGATCGGCGTGACGGACTCGGGCTGGGAGACGATCGAAAAGCTGCTGGGCATCGGCAACATCGCCGACGCCGAAAACTGGGAGCTCAAGCACTACGTCGAAACCGGCATCAAGGCGCACGCCCTCTACAAGCGCGACGTGGACTATGTGGTGAAAGACGGCGAAGTCATCATCGTGGATACCTTCACCGGCCGTCTCATGCCCGGACGCCGCTGGTCCGACGGCCTTCACCAGTCCATCGAGGCCAAGGAGGGCGTCGTCATCCGCAAGGAAGACCAGACGCTGGCCACCATCACCTTCCAGAATTACTTCCGCCTCTATGGAAAGCTGAGCGGCATGACCGGCACGGCCGACACCGAGGCCGCCGAGTTCGAAAAGATCTACAAGCTCGAAATCGTCGTCATCCCCACCAACAAGCCGCTGCGCCGGCTTGAAAACGCCGACGTCGTCTACCGGACGGAAAAGGAAAAATACAAGGCCGTGGCCGACGACATCGCGCTGCTGCACGAGAGAAACCAGCCCGTGCTGGTGGGCACCACATCGATCGAGAAGTCGGAGCGGCTTTCGCGAATCCTCGAGCGCCAGGGCGTGCGCCACGTGGTGCTGAACGCCAAGTTCCACGAGCGCGAGGCGGAGATCGTGGCCCAGGCGGGACGGTTGGGGATGGTCACCATCGCCACCAACATGGCCGGCCGCGGCACCGACATCCTGCTGGGCGGCAACGCCGAGTTCATGGCCCGCCAGGAGATGGTGAAGAAGAGCAAGGCGCGGGCCATCAGCATGGCCGAAGGGGCCATCAAACCCATGGCGCCGGCGGGCTTCCTGCGCTTCTATTACCAGGGCCAGGAATTCGAGGTTGCCGAGCCGGAGTGGCTGGAAACCCTGAAAGGCCACGCCGGTGCGGCGCAGGAGGATCACGAGCAGGTGATCGCCTCCGGCGGTTTGTTCATTCTGGGCACGGAGCGGCACGAGTCGCGGCGCATCGACAACCAGCTCCGCGGCCGCGCCGGCCGCCAGGGCGATCCCGGCGAATCCCGCTTTTATCTCTCCCTTGAAGACGACCTCATGCGCATCTTCGCCAAGCAATGGGTGAGCACGCTGCTGGAGCGTCTGGGCATGGAAGAGGGAGTGCCCATCGAATCGAAGATGATCTCCAAGCGCATCGAGGGCGCGCAAAAGGCTGTCGAGGCGCAAAACTTCGAGTCGCGCAAGCACGTGCTGGAATACGACGACGTGATGAACAAGCAGCGTGAGGCGGTGTATGGGCTGCGGCGTCAACTGCTCGAGGGAGTGGACCAGCGAGAACTCATTCTGGAGGATTATGTCGGCGGAATTCTGAGCGGATTCCTCGATGAGTTCGCGGGCGAGAAAGTACGCCAGGAACAATGGAATATCAAAGGCCTGGAAGAAAAACTCATGGATCAGTTCGGGCTCAATCTGTCGACCACCGTCTTGAATTCATGGGGACTGGGCCGCCATGAGCTGGGCGAGGAGATTTTCGCCAGGCTGACGGAAGGCTACCAGGCCAAGGAGAAAATTCTCGGCGCCGAGACCATGCGCTACCACGAGCGCATGGTGATGCTGACCGTGATCGACGGCTTGTGGAAAGACCATCTCCTGGCCATGGACCACTTGAAGGAAGGTATCAATCTGCGCGGCTACGCGCAGCGCGACCCGCTGGTGGAATACAAGCGCGAGTCCTTCGACATCTTCGAAGCCATGATGACGAAGTTCCAGGAAGACACGGTCCGCTACCTCTTCCGGATGCAGATCATCGGACCCGACGGCCGGCCTCTGGGCGAGTCCCAGGTGCAGCTCGCGCCGCGTCCGCGAGGGCCGGTTCCCAAGGCTCCTCCGGTCTCGAGCGCCGCCCAGCCGCTGGTTGGCGACGGCGCGCCGCGCGAGATCGCGATTCCCACCCGCCAGCCTTCCACCACCATCGACGAGCTCGAAAAGGAGTTCCACCGCAAGAAGCAGCGGGAGCTCGCCGTGGCCAGCCGCCAGGGAGGCGGCGAATCGACGCAGGTCACGCAGCGCCGCACGGCAGATAAAGTGGGCCGCAACGCCCTCTGCCCCTGCGGAAGCGGCAAGAAATACAAGAAGTGCCACGGCGCCGAGTCCTGAGCGCGCAAAAGCCGCGAGCTCGCTTCGCTCATCGGCCGTCCAATGCTCTATGAATCATGGGTGCCCCAGGTCCCGACTTTGGGACCTGGGATGGCAAACCCCCAACCGCTCCGCACGAAATTTCGCGGCCTGCGCCCGCCGCTTCACCGGAAGAAGCTGAAAATCCCCTTTTTCTCTTCCTTATCGGCGGGCAGGCCGCAGGCGGTTCTGGCCATCTGCCGGATGGCATACGAAATGGGCGAATCGGCCAGCGCCATGGGGGTCGCCGTGTTTTGCGTTCGGCGCGCGCTCGAATAATCGTCGGGAATCTTCCACTGCGCCGGCCGCGTCAGCGCCTTCTCAATGTGCTTGTCGTCGAACAGCAGCGTGGCCGGCTTATAGCGGTTGAGAACAATCTGCAGGCTTTCGGCGCGCCGTCCGAAAAACTGCGTAATCATGCGGTTGGCATTGCGCAGCTCGGAGATGCCCACCTGGGTGATCAGGTAAACGACCGAGGATTCGTCAAACAGCCCCGAACCCAGAAGATCCAGCCGCGAGCCCACATCGGCCACTACGTATTCGAAGTTCTGGCGCACCACCCCCAGCAGCTTGTTGATGGCGTCCACGTCCGGCGTCTGCTCGGAGCGGAAATCGCTGGGCGCCGCCAGAACCGACAATCCCGAGCCGTGCGTGGCCAGAAGCGTGCGCAGAAAACTGGCATCGAGCCGCGCGGAATCCCTGAGCGCGTTGGCGATCGAAAACTCGGTCACCATCCCCAGGTTGATGGCCGCGTCCCCGAGCGGCAAGCCGAGATCGATGAGCAAGGTATTCCGTTCCGACTCCTGCGCCAGCGACACAGCGAAGTTCGAGGCCAGCGCCGTGACTCCGCAGCCGCCCTTGGTCCCGAGAAATACGAACACTTTGCTGGAAGTGTGGCTGCCCTGCCGCGCCGACGGCTGGCGAATCGAAGCCCGGCCCAGTGCGTCGGCGATCTCCGCCGCGTCCACCGGCAGGGTGAAAAACTCGCGCACGCCCACGCGCATGAACCGGATGGCCAGTTTCACGTCGGCCTGCGCGGAGTACGCCATCACCGCCATGTGGCCCTTGGAGCAGATGCTTTCCGCCAGATCGAGCGCGCCGTCGGGATCGCTGTCCGCGTCCACAATCACCACGGCGTAGCGCTGGTCGAGCAACTGGGGCAGATGTTCGAGGTCCGCCGGGTAGGAAGTAAACTCGTGGATCGCCGCGCCGTGATATCCAGAGAGAGCGGCCGCAACCGAGTTCCGGCGCTCCTCGTCGGGACCGATGAGAGCAACATTCAACACACTTCTGTCGGTGCCATTCTGTCCCATGGAAACGTCGGACATAGCGCTATGGCAACTCCCCTCAGCCTGCGGTACATCTCATTTTATCCTGAGATGGAAGGGATGCTCGAAAACGCGTGCCTCGGAAAGAATTTCGCAATCCGGAGCGTCCGGCAGCTCGGGCCCGACCGGCAAGCGGAGGGCGGGCGGTTTTTCCCTTCCCTCCCCGGCGGCTGCCCGGCAGCTATTGGGCAGTGAAGTTGATTTGAACGCCTACCGTTGCATCGCCGGAACCGGCCTCGAACTTCCATTTCTTCACGGCTTCAATGGCCGAAACCGCCAGCATGTGGTTTCCGCTTACCTCTTTCACATCCGTCACGTTTCCGGCCGAGTCCACCGTGGCCTCAACCTTTACCACCCCGGTAATCTTCAGCCGCCTGGCGATCTCCGGATAAGTGGGCGCCACGCGCGACTTCACGGCTCGGTCGTCGCCTGCCCGGGCCGGCAACGCCATGGCCACCAATAAGGCCAGCGTGCCCAGTTGAAGCAATCTCATTCCCGCCCGGCGCAAACGGCGCGGACTCTGCCCAAAATGCTTTTCCTTCGACACTTCTTGGGTCCTCCTGTAAATAGGAACAACTCCATTCCCTTATCGGCTTCGGGATTGGCTCCTTGAAGCCGATTCCCGCTGTCCGGTTACCAAGGGAATACGCGGCAGCGCCTGGATTGAGAGCGGCGGAGAAAATTTCGGCGGAAAAAATGGCGGGACTTCAGGAGGGATTGCCGGCCTTGACGGCGGCAAACGTAAGGTCTTCGGCGGCGCTGCCGTTCTGCTGCCGCCACGCCTCGAAGAGCCGCCCGTAGCTCAGTGTGATGTGCTCTACGGGATCCACTCCCAGCCGCAGTGAGATGCGGTCGATCCAATCGGCGGCGCCTTCGAGCTCCGCGTAGTTGCCGATGGGCGTTTCGTCCACCACGCAATGGCCTTCGCCGTCGCTCCACTCCGTGCGCCATTTCTCGTAGCGGAACGCAGCCACCAGGCCCACCGAGCGGAAAACCTCGGCCAGCGCTTGTCCGTCGGAGACCTCGGTTTCGGTCTCGATGCGGTGCTTGTGCCGGTCTTCTCCCGGCCCAATGTCGGGCAGGCGCTTGTGCGTCAGCGTCCACCGGCCCGCGTAGCTGCGGATGCGCAGAATCTCGGTGCGGTCGCGCATCCTGCGGTCCGGTGTGTCGTAGAGCACGTTGCTCTCAAAGCTGCGCGGGGTTTCCACCCTGAAGCCCGCGGCCTGCAATTTCCGGCTCAGGGCGTCAAGGTCGTTTACGCGGAATTTGATCTCCGTCTCGACCGGCATCGGTATCAGACAGTATAGAGGCGCCGGGCGGCTGGCCCGCGCCGCGCTCAAGCGGCGACAATGTAGGAGTGAAAACGCTGCGGCTCACCGCCGGCCCCACCCCTCCTGCAACGCAGGAGGCCCAAAAGGCGTTCGACGATGCGCTGGACAGCGCGGCCGCGATCCTGCGCTCGGGCGGGCTGGTGGCGCTGCCTACGGAAACGGTGTATGGCCTGGGCGCCAACGCGCTCGATCCGGTTGCCGTCGGCCGCATCTTTGCCGCCAAGCGCCGCCCGGCATGGGACCCCATCATTGTGCACATCGCCTCGATCGCTATGCTCGAAGGCCTGGTCGCCGAGGTCCCGGCAGCGGCGCGGCCGTTGATGAATACTTTCTGGCCGGGGCCGCTCACGCTGCTGTTGCCGCGCACCTCCGCGGTTCCCGATGCGGTGACCGCCGGCCGGCCGCTGGTGGGCGTGCGCATGCCGGCTCACCCGGTTGCACTCGAGCTCATCCGCCGCGCCGGGGTTCCCATCGCCGCGCCCAGCGCCAATCTCTTTGCCCACATCAGCCCCACCACCGCCGCCCATGTACTCGCCGATCTCGACGGACGCATCGACGCGGTGCTCGACGCCGGGCCCACAGAGCACGGGGTCGAATCCACGGTGCTCGATCCCAGCCCCAGCCCCATGGTCCTCTACCGTCCGGGCGCGGTCACGGCGGAGCAGATTCGCTCCGTTGCCGGGCCGGTCGAATTCTTCAAGACGGACGCGGACTTCGAAGAGGCGCCCGGGCAGGCGCTGCCGTCGCCGGGCGTGGGACTGCGCCACTACGCGCCCAAGGCCCGCCTGGTGCTCGTCGATGCGCCCTTGCCCGAACTGGGATCGAGGCTCGCCGAAGCCGCGCGCGCCGCCGCCGGCCAGCCATTGGGCGTGATGCTGCCGGCCGAAGTCGCGCTTCCCGCGGAGCTAGCCTCCAGCCGGATTTTTGCGTGGGGCAGTTGGGCCGCGCCCCAAGAGATGGCGCACTCGCTCTATGCCGGCCTGCGCGCCCTCGACGCCCGGCAGTGCGCCGTGATCCTGTGTCCGCTGCCCCCGCCTCAAGGCATCGGCGCAGCCATCCGCGACCGGCTGCGCAAAGCCGCGCGGAAGTGATCGGGGACGGGTGGCCGACCTTTGTGCATTGAGCTTTGAAAGACGGCCGAGGCCGCGATTTCTGTCACTTGACGATTCGGCCGGTTCATCCGACTTCTTTCTTCAAAGTGGCAGCCACGGCTTGGTCCGTCAGTTCCTGAATTTTCGCCGATATGTCCAACTTCGTTTCTCCAAAGCCGATGATCAATTTGCTCAGAAGAATGTCGAAGCCGAAAAACCCGAAGACTCCCCCAGCCAACGAAATAAAGAACGGCGGTATCGGAAGGGTCGGCGGCTTTCCAGCCGGAGCGATCAAAACGAGCGCAACGGCAGTTGTCAAGTTATACATGAAGGCCAGGATCACGAGATAGGCGGACATCCAAGGATTCAGAAATGACTTCCATTTTACTTGGATCTTTGTTCCGGCGGCCACACGAACCGCAGCGAACGCCAGCATGAATACCAGTGCGACGATGTAAGCAACGGGGTGACTGACCGCAGCATCAACTGACGGTGCAACCGGAGGCTCGGTCATCGGGCTACCGTACAGGAAGCTTTTCCAAATCCCGAGCGACCTTCAGTCCCTTTGCCGTAATGTAGAACTTTTCGCGGCTGCTGTTCGCCCCGATGAGATCAGCCACTTGCAACGCGTCGAGTTCTTGATCCGCTTCGGGATCGGCCTTCTTGAGACCGGTTACGTCTGCAATCCGGCGCTTGGCAATCGTGGTGAAGAGCCTGAGTGCGGCTGGAGAGCCAAGAGTCGACTGCAGCAACGATGCCGTGACTGTGTCAATTGTCATGAGAGAGCTCTCCCCATTTATCTTACACCGAACGCTGAGAGAGATGGTCCGTCCCAACTCAGTTCCTCATCCGGTGTCGCCCAGCTTGTACATATATTTGATGGCCGATTTGTAGACCAGCGTCTTGTTCCGCCCGCGCACCTTGAGCGCGTTGCTGTCGTACCACTCAATGCAGCCATCGATGCGCTCCCCGTCCTCGAGCACGATCACCATGGGCGTTTGCGACTGGATCTGCTTCTGCAGGTAAAACAGCTCGGCATGGCGGTTCTGGAACTCCTTCTCCACGGTCTGGGCCGGGAAACGGTAAGGGAAAGGCGTGGGGGATCCCCTTCTGGCGCGGGCCCCAAGCCTGCTGGAGCCGGCTTGAGGTTCGTCCCGCTTCAAAGGCAACATGGATGAAATGCTCATAAACAGCCACCCTTCTCAAAAAAAGTCGAAAACCGCCCCGGCCTGAAGCAGAATCCCGCCTCTCTCACCCGGCTCAGAGCCTCAAATCCCGTTCAAGGGTGAAAATCTCCCTTTCGCGCTGGAAGTACGCACGTGAAAAAAAGCACTGGCAAAATGTCTCGCAGATCCCCGATTTGGTCCGTTGCGTGGGAAAGCTCGTACCCGAAAAGATGCCGGTCGCAGGGTGTGGGTTGCTCTTATCTTACCCCTGCTGTCAAGGCTGTCCAGTTACCAACGTCCGAGGCTTACGGCCATAGCGTCAAGCGACAGAGAACGCAGCAGGTTGCGCCGCATGCCCTGCTCCACCTGAACCAGCGCGCGGGCCGCCGCGTCCATCCATTCCAGGCTCAGCCCCTCGGCCAGCGCGGCCAGTTCGGCGGCCAGATCGAGATTCCGGATCAGCTCCGGCGTGCCGGCCGAAACCAGGAGCAGATCCTCCACGAGGCTGCCCAGTGCCCGCAGCAGGCCCACCGTCTTTTCCTGGCCGTCGGCTCCGGCGCGATAGGTCTCCGTGGCGCGGAACAACTGCGAGAAGTCCGGCTCCCGCAGCGCCGTCCGCAGCACGATCAGCGCATCCTGGCGGCTGGCCAGATACGCTCCCAGATCGAGGGTCAGCGCGCGGCCCACCGCGCCCTCGGCCAGCCGCGCGGCCAAGGCCCGGTCCCGCGGCTTCAGCTCCGGCCGCCGCTCGGCGAGCAGCGTCTCCAGCTCCGCCCCCGGCAGCGCACCCAGCCGGTGAATCACGGCGCGGGAGCGGAGGGTCGGCAGCAGCTCTTGAGGGTTTTCCGTGAGCAGGATCAGCGTGGTGTGGTCGGGCGGCTCTTCGAGCACCTTGAGCAGGCTGTTGGCCGCTTCCTTCATGAACGCCGAAGAAGTGAAAATCGTGAAAGCGCGGCGCGCCTCTACGGGCGGCCGGTAGTAGGCGGCATGGATCGCCTGCCGCACCTGGCCCAGCTTGATCAGCAGTTGCGGCGGGTCGGGCGGAATCACCAGCACGTCGGGATGCGTCTGCACCAGGATGCGCGTCTCCCGCTTGTCGGTCTCGCGCAGGTCTTCGCGCGCCGCTACCGCTTCCGCCACGCGCTCTTCCAGGTTGGCCGACTCACCAATGCGGACGCAGTTCGCGCACCGGCCGCAAAAGTCCGGCAGCCCATCGCTTTCCTTGGGCTCCAGGCAGTTGACCGCCTTGGCGAGCATCAGCGCCAGCGTGTACTTCCCCGCTCCCCGCGGCCCGGCCAGAATGAGCGAATGCGGAAAGCGCCCCGCGCGCACGCTCTCGCGCAGGTGCGTTACGGTCGCCGCGTTGCCGAGGAATTCCTGAAAGCCCACGGATTGAGGATAGAGCATGGGCGGGCCGCGCCGCAGGCCGGCGCGGCGGCCCTGGGGTGCGGTGCTCAAAAGAAATAGTGTCTGCGATGCTCGCGGCGAACGAAAACCCGATTCCCAAAAATCCCGCTGCCGCTCGATGAGAGCGACGATACGCGTGTTGAAGCTGAAGCCGCTGGAGACGCAACAACCGAAAACTGGCTACAGCATTTTCGATTCTGCTCTTTACAGAAACCCGGAAGTGAAGTGGCTTTTTCCTTAAGAAAAAGCCACCTTGTGAGACCTCCAAATGGCTACATGTGAATCGAAAGTGCTCTAAGCAACCACAACGAGCGTAAAACCGCTCTGGAACAGCCGGGATTCCTCCCGGCTTATGCCAACCCGGCAGTAGACATAAATGGATTTTGATTCTGCTACAGGTGGGGGGTGGGGGAGCCTTCGCGGATTGGTGGACGTGGGGGCTGGCTGCAGTAGCAATCATACACCGAAACTGGCGGCTTGTGTGATCTAAATCACATCAACTCGAAATCGCATGGTCTGTGGAAAACAAATTGTCAATGATACTTGACATATTTCTCTCAATTGTGTAAAGTAAAGTTGTCTTTAAGTAAAGGAGACCACCCATGTTCTGCTCGATCAAGAGTCCTGCGCAACGCCGCTATCTGATTCGCTTTGGCATCGCCGTAGGGGTGTTTTATCCGCTCTGCACGATTCTTGCTGTCTGGGGTATTCTTCGCGGTCATCCCCATGGCCTTCTGACCTATCTTTTGGCCATCTTCCCCACGCTCCCAATTATCTGGGCTCTCGTCGCCACCGGCTTGTACCTGGCCGAAGAGAAGGACGAGTTCATGCGCAATGTGCAAGTTCAGTCCTTGCTCGGAGGTATTGGAGCGACCCTGGTTGCGACCACCATGTGGGGTTTTCTGGAAGACTTCGCCCATGTGCGTCACATGGATCTCATGTTGGTCTGGCTGATTTTCTGGTTCTCCACCGCCATCTCCTACGGGCTGGTCTCGTGGAGGTACCGATGAAAAACCGCCTGCGCGTGCTGCGCGCCGAGCGCGACTGGTCTCAGGCCGACCTCGCCGGGCGGCTGGAGGTCTCGCGCCAATCGGTCAACGCCATCGAGACCGGGAAATTCGATCCCAGCCTGCCGTTGGCGTTCAAGCTGGCGCGGCTCTTCGAGACCACTATCGAATCGATCTTCACGGATGAAAACTGATCTGCCGGTTTCAAGCGCTCTGG
Source organism: uncultured Acidobacteriaceae bacterium (assembly GCA_963770555.1). Lineage (GTDB taxonomy): Bacteria > Acidobacteriota > Terriglobia > Terriglobales > Acidobacteriaceae > Telmatobacter. The sequence continues at coordinate 276,760 of CAVYQC010000001.1, read as the reverse complement.
CTGGCCAGCAGCAGGCGTTCCGAGACCGCCTCGATGATCTGCTCGTGAACCTCTTCGATGCCGAGATCGCCTTCGATCAGCACCACCCGCTCCGGCTCGCGGGCGGCGATCTCGCGGTACTTTTGCCACACGCGCAGAAAAAAGGCGTCCTGCTCGGATTCGAAGCGGCCTTCGTTTTTCCCGGTCTGCTCTTCGGCGCGGTCGTTGCGCCGGCGGGCCCGCGCCAGCGACGCTTCAAAGCTGGGCAAAAGCAGAAGCGTCAGGTCGGGCTTCAGACCGCCGCACACCAGCCGGTCGAATGCGAGCACGGCCTCGGAGCCCAGTTCCCTGCCGCCGCCCTGATACGCTTCGGTCGAGTCGGTAAATCGATCGCAGAGGACGATCTTTCCCGCCTCCAGCGCCGGCCGGATCACTTCGGCAATGGCCTGGGCGCGGTCGGCAAACATTAGCGCCATTTCCGCCATGGGGGCCAGCGCACCCGAGCGCGCATCCAGCAGCACCTCGCGGATGCGGTCGCCGGTCACCGTCCCGCCCGGCTGGCGGGTGGCGGCCACGGACAGCCCACGCTTCCCCAACCAGGCCGCCAAACGCTTGATTTGCGTGGTCTTGCCTGAACCGTCCAGGCCCTCGAGCGTGATGAAAAATCCCCCCGGCATGGGCTCCAGTCTACCACCGCGATAATCCAGGAGACGATGCAGCTCGGAGTGTGTTACAAGAGGGAGAATTTCAAAAAAAACATCGCCGGAGAAATCCCCGCCGCGCCGGGTCCTCCGCTGGAGTAAAACCAGTGATCCTCCTCCGCTCGATCCGCACCCTCTCGGCCGGTACGCTTTTTGCCGCCGCGGCGCTTGCCGCCATTCCGCTTCATGCCCAGCACCTCACCCTCGAGGGCCAAACCGGCGGATTCCTTACCCCCACCGCCTACGTCGTATACACCGCCAAGGGTCAGTTCTTTTCCCACCCCGCCGTCGGCTACCACTTCATCAACAGCTCGCAGGTTATCGGCGATATCCAGACCTTCAACATTGCGGAGGGATTCGCCAACCGCGCCGAAGCCGGCTACACGCGCAGCGTGCACCTGCTGGGCAACAGCAATGTGCCCGCCGACGGAGCCTTCAGCCAGCTCTGGAATTACAGCGGGATGAACATCTTCAGCGGCAAAGTGGTGGCGATCAAGGACGGCCAGTTCGCCCCCTGGGTTCCCGGCCTCGCGGCCGGCGTCATCGTCCGCACCGGCGACCACTTCGTCTCCGGGCACTTGAACTATGCGCTCGGCCTCGGCCCCGACACGGCTTATACCAACGAGGACGTGTATGCGTCCGTGACCAAGACCTGGATCAAGCCGCCGTTTCCCTTCCTGGTGAACTTCGGGCTCAAGTTCACCAATGCTTCCATCTACGGCATCGGCGGCCAGAGCACGCGTTTCGGCGGACGGCTCTTCGGCGGCCTGGGCATTCCACTGCCCGGCCCATGGAAAACGGCCATTGTGCCGGCAGCCGGCTTTACCCAGGAGCCGCGCACCTCAAAGAACCTGGGCTATATCATTCCCGGCGGCGTGCATTTGCCCACTACCCTCGATTACGCGGTTCGCATCACGCAGGCCGAAGATCCGCACTTCAGCTTCGATATCGGCATCGGCCAGGTGGCAGGCAACATCGGCACCGCCGTGCTTCCCACCGGTCTGCCCGCACCGTATCCACCTACGGTTTCCATTCCGGTCAATCTCCAGGCGCGTAAAGTCTTCGGCCTCGGTCTGAGCTACCGCTATTGATTGCGCGGCTCGAAAAGGCCGAAGCAGAAATCGCCTGACGAGCAGATTTGACCAGACTCGGAAAAGGACTCGGGGCTAGCGTTGTCCTATCGTGTCTCGGTCCGCGCTGCGCACAATTGAGACGATTCCCTCAGCGGAGCAGGCACGAAAGAACCGGGAGGTTCTTCTCATGCAAGTATTCCGTTCTGCCCGTTGGCTCCTGCTGGCCCTGCTGGTATTCGTTATTCCGGCATCTTCGCACGCACAACTCTTGATCACGGTTAACTTTGCTCCGCCTGAGTTGCCCGTTTACGTGCAACCCATGTGCCCTCAGCCCAACCTGATGTGGACGCCGGGCTACTGGGCCTATGGCGACGGCGGATACTTCTGGGTCCCCGGCGCCTGGGTGCCGGCTCCCTATGAGGGTGCGCTGTGGACGCCCGGCTACTGGAGCTGGAACAACGGCAACTATGCCTACAATAACGGCTACTGGGGTCCCCACGTGGGCTACTACGGCGGCGTGAACTACGGCGGCGGCTATCTGGGCGAAGGGTTTGCCGGCGGCGAGTGGCGCGGCGGAAACTTTGCCTATAACACGGCGGTCGTAAACGTGAATAGGACCTACGTGCATACCACCTACGCCAATCGGACGATTATCGAGACAGACACGGTTGCCAACCCCCATCACGCGGCATTCAGCGGCGGTCCGGACGGCGTACAGCACCAGGCTTCCGCGGTGGAGCTGGTTGCCCGGCACGACCCGCATGTGGCGCCGACCAGCTTCCAGGTACAACATGTGACCACAGCCAGGGCCGACAAGGCCTCGTTTGCCAAGGCCAATGGCGGGCACCCGAAGATGCTGGTTGCCGCCAAGCCGCTGGCAGTGGAAAGGCATGCGGCGCCGGCGGGGTTGAAGACGGAAGCAAAGACTGCGCCAAAGGCCGAGGAAAAGACCGCACCGAAAGCGGAAGAAAAGACTGCATCCAGGCCGGAAGCAAGAACCGCGCCGAAGACGGAAGCTAGGGCTGAGCCGAAGCCCGAGGTAAGGGCCGCTCCGAAGCCGGTGTCGCATGCCGCGCCTAAGCCGGAGCCTGAGGCGAAGGAAAAGCAGTAGCGCCCACGCTTGAATTTCGTTCCCAACCATCAAGGCCCACGGTCGCCCGTGGGCCTTTTTGCATTTTTGCCTGACGGCGCCGTCTGCTCGCCTCCTGCGGGCGGAATCCGGCGCGCCGCAGAGACCCTGATTTCCAACTCCCGGCGAAGAGGCCCCCCTCGCCGGGCGTCCCTGGATTGCTCTTGCCTGACCCGAGAAGGCAAAAGTTCAACCGTCCCCAGGCAACTTCTTTGCGCCGGACGGGTTCCATTTCAAATAGACTGGATGCGCGTCAACTGAAGCTGTGTCCGATCGACTCAAACCAGGAGGTATTCTCATGCGAATGTTTCGCTCCATGCGCCTTATTTTGCTGGCGCTTCTTGTCTCTCTGATCCCGGTAACTTCCCATGCGGGAGTCTTTATCAGTGTCGGATTTGCACCGCCGGTCCTGCCGGTTTATGTGCAACCCGTCTGCCCTGAGCCCGGCCTGATGTGGACGCCCGGCTACTGGGCCTACGGCCCGGATGGCTATTACTGGGTGCCCGGCGCCTGGGTGCCGGCTCCTTACGAAGGCGCGCTGTGGACGCCCGGTTACTGGGGCTGGGGCGGCGGCCTTTACATGTGGCATCCGGGATACTGGGGCGCCCACGTGGGCTACTACGGCGGCGTGAACTACGGCTTCGGATACATGGGCGTGGGCTTCGCCGGCGGCATGTGGCGCGGCGGCGTGTTTGCCTATAACAGCGCGGTCATGCACGTGGGCATGGGCGGGGCGTGGGGCGGCAATCGGGTCTATGTCGATCGCACCATTGTGGAGCGCAACACCATTGTGAATGACCGCCACGTGGCCTTCAGCGGCGGCCCTGGCGGCATCAACCATGCGCCCACGGCGCAGGAGAACACCTATTCGCACGAGGCGCACATAAGCGCAACCTCGTTCCAGAGCCAGCACGAGGTCGCGGCCCGCAGCGACCACAGTGCCTACTTCAATGCCAACCACGGCCGCCCGGCCAACGTAGTGGCATCGCGGCCGCTGCAGGCCGAGACCCACGCCATGCCGGAAAACCGGGTGAATAACAGCAGGCCGACGACCGAAAACCGGGTGAATAATAGCAGGCCGACGACCGAAAACCGGGTGAATAACAGCAGGCCGATGCCGGAAAACCGGGTGAATAACAACAGGCCGACGACCGAAAACCGGCCCGCGACCAACAACAACTACGACCGCCCGGCCAATGCTACACACAATGAGTCGCGGCCCGCGCCAGAGCACTCCGCCCCCAAACCCGAAAGCAAGGGCAAAGACGAAGGCCACGGTCACGGAAGATAAGCACCGGGATTCTCACTCAACCCGCAAAGCCCACGGTCCGCCGTGGGCTTTGCCGTTTTGTCAGGCTGAAAGCTCCATCCCCGCGATCTCCACCTCCAGCCCGCCATACTCCGGGTGGTCGTTCTCACGAATGCGGTAAGCCAGATCGAGGACGCTGCCCTGCGCGAGCCCCAGCGCGGCCGCGCGCTCCGCCATGCCCCAGCCCACGGCGCGCACCGCGCCCGAAGAGCCGTTCCGCGCCTGGGCCAGCTCCAGCCGCAGATGGCGGTCCTTCAGCACCCGCGGCGGACATACCAGCCGCGCCCTGCGGGCCACAAACAGCGGCTCCGGATTGCCGTGGCCCAGCGGCTCGAGCTTGCGCAGCCATCCGGCAAGAACCGGCGTGATGCGGTCCAGCGGCAACTCGGCGTGGATGCGCAGCAGCCGCTCCGGCTCGCGCGCGCTCAGGTGCTCTTCGGCGTACACGCGCAGCCTGCTCTTGAGCTCCGGCAAGGCCGTTGCGGGCATGGCGAATCCGATGGCGAAGGCGTGGCCGCCGAAGCGGGTAAACAGCTCGGCGCAGCTTTCGATGGCGTTCAGCAGCATGAATCCATCCACCGACCGCCCCGAGCCGTGCGCCACGCCATCCTCCACGCTCACCACGATGGCCGGTTTGGCGGTGCGTTCCACTACGCGCGAAGCCAGTATGCCGATCACGCCGCGATGCCAGCCGTCGCCTTCGACCACCAGCAGCCGCTCGCGGGCAAGGTCCGCATCCGCCTCAAGGCGCGCTTCAATGGCTGTGAGCGCGGCCGCCTCGGCATCGCGCCGCTCCCGGTTCAGGCGCTCCAGCTTCTGGGCCAGCTCGGCCGCGCGCGCCGTGTCGCGCGTAGAAAAAAGCTCGATCACGTCCGAGGCCACGTCCATGCGCCCCGCGGCATTGATGCGCGGCGCCAGGCGGAAGGCCACATCGAATCCGGTCAGCTCCTTGGCCGCCGGATCGAGAGCCGCCGCGGCAAACAGCGCCCGCAATCCGGCGCCGGCAGGCCGGCGCAGCTCGCGCAATCCCAGCGCCGCAATCACGCGATTCTCTCCGCGCAGCGGCACCGCGTCGGCAATCGTCGCAATCGCCGCCATCTTGAGAAAGCTGGGCAGAATCTTCTCGCGCACACGCGCCGCGTCGCGCCGTTCCAGCAGCGCCTGCGCCAGCTTCAGCGCGATGGCCGCGCCGCACAGCGATTTTTCTGGATACGCGCAGCCATGCTGGTTGGGATTCAGAATTGCCAGCGCAGCCGGCAGCGCATCGCCGGCTTGGGCCAGATGGTGATCGGTGATGATCAGATCCAGGCCCAGCCCGCGCGCGGTTTCGGCCTCGGCAAACGCTCGCATGCCGGTGTCCACCGTCACCACCAGGCGCACACCCTCTGCGTAGGCGGCCTCGAGCACGCTCGATTGCAGGCCGTAGCCCTCGCGCAGCCGGTGCGGCACATGAAAGCGAACCACGCCGCCCAGCATTTCGATCGCCGTCTTCAGCAGCACCACCGCGGTGGTGCCGTCCACGTCGTAATCGCCGTAAAGCAGCACCGGCTCTTTGGCCGCGATCGCCCGCTCCAGCCGTTCCACGGCCGTTGCCATGCCCAGCAGCAGAAAGGGATCGTTCAGTTGGGCAACTTCAGGGTTAAGGAAAGCGAAAGCCTCGCGGGCTTGCGTAATTCCGCGCGCCGCCAGCAACTCCGCGAGCACCAGCGGCAGCCGCGCTTCCCTGGCCAGAGCCGCCGCATCGGGATGCGGTTCGGCGACCATCCATCGATCGAGAACCCTTGGAGCCGGCAGAGGCTTGCGCGCCGCGCCGCGCTCGAGCCCGGAAGCGATCGGACCATCCTGGGTATCCGCGGGGCTCACGCGCCTTACTCTTCCTCTTCGTCCTGAGGATGGGCGTCGTCGATGACAATGTCTTGGAAGGCCTCGATATCTTCAAGCAGCGTCTGGAAGCGCTCATACCACTCGGTGGTGGTCTCGTGCAGAAACACCAGCCCCTGGTAAACGAAGCCGAGCTGAATGTAGCCCAGCATGCCGGCATACTTGCGCAGCCACTTGGCCTCCACCAGTTCCGTGGCCTCTTCGTCGGGGAAGTTCATCTCCCCGGCTTCCTCGATCAGCGCATCCAGTTCTTCGCGCTCCATGGTCATCTCGCTGAAGGTCACAAAGGGAGCGCCCACGTGCTTGGCCATCTCCACAAAATCCTTCCAGGCGTCGGGATTGCTTCGTCCCTCCCAAAGGATGGAGGGAATGTCCTCGGTCACGTAACCGGGGAGACGGCGAAGTCCATGGCCCTCGATAAAGGCCACCATGTCGTCTTTGAGGGAGAGCAGGTTTTCGGTACTCATAGTCAAGCACTCATTTTCGCAGATGCGGGCGGGTTAGGAATAAGGATTGTGGAAACTTCCCGCCGCCGCAACTTTTTCGGGATCAGCAGCCGGTTTCACCACCTTCACGAATGCGGGCGCCCCACCGTTAACGAATGCGGGCGCCCCACCTTCGCCGCGGCTCCATCGCGGCCGCGGTGGGATATCTACAACTACGGTCTTTCAGAGCCTTCTATCTACAGCCCCGCCCAGCCCTCCATCCAACGGCCGTCGGCTATTCTGGAAAAGTACCCGAGGAGAACAGCTTGCCCGCGTTCGAGCGCCACGTCTTTGTCTGCCACAATACCCGCCCCGCCGATGCGCCGCGTCCTTCCTGCACCAGCGATGGAAAAAGCGAACTGCACGCCCGGCTGCAGCAGTTGACAAAAGAAGCCGGCCTGGCCGGCAAGGTGCGCATCAACAAGTCCGGCTGCCTGGACCAGTGCGAGCACGGCCCCACCGTCGTTGTTTACCCGGAGGCGGTCTGGTACGGCAAAGTGCGCCCCGAAGACGCCGAAGAGATCGTCGCCGAGCATCTGATGGCCGGCCGTCCCGTCGAGCGGCTGCGCATCGCCGACGGATGCCTTAACACCAAGACCTGCCCGCACCGCGGTTGAAGCCCGCCCAACCCGCGCGCGCCTCGTTCTCGGGTCCCCTCGTTCCCTTGTCCCCTCGTTCCCTCGTTCCCTTGTTCCCTGTTCCCTCGTTCCCTCGTTCCCTCGTTCCCTGTTCCCTGTTCCCTGATCCCTCGTTCCCCGATGTACACCACCGGCCTCCATGCGTTATCCTGACCCTTAACCCATGATCTTTTCCCGCGACTACATTGGGTATCTCGCCCGCCGCACGGTCAAGCACCTTATCGACGCCAAGATGATCACCACCGGCAATTTGAAGGTGACTGAGGAGCGCGTCAATCAGGGCTTGCTGGAAGAGCTGTCTCTGGAAGACCGCATCAACGACGAGGTGCGCGTGATTCTCGATGCCTACTCCGACGAGATGCGCAAATCGGGCGCGCAGTATGCCGAGATGTTCAAGAAAGTGAAGACAGAGCTCGCGAAAAAGTACAAGGCGGTGCTATGAGGATCAGCCGCGACAAGCTCAACAAGCTGGCCCACACCGTAGCCGATACCCTGGCCGAAGTCGATCAGGTCGGATTCCTCGAAGACCGCAACACAATTCGCCAGGAAGCGCGCAAGGCGCTCGAGACGCTGCTCACCGAAGAAGCCAAGATCGACGCTTCCGCGCGGCTCAAGATCGCCAACCAGCGCAAGATCATCCTCGAAGGATCGCAGGAGTGGGAGATCCTCTACCGCAAGTACTACAACGAGGAAGTCCGCAAGCTGGGCATCTGACACCCCTCCGCTGCGAAGCTCATACAGCAGATACCGCGTCCCCAACCCTGGTCATCCTTGCGCCACGGCCGATGTTTTTGCGGTCTTCGCGCAGGCGGATTGCCCGCCGTTTGTTCGACGCCTCCATTCCTGCACTTTCTGGGGACCGCCGCCATTGCCGCTGGAACCGAAGCTCAGGAACCGCTGGTCCACGCCGCGGGTCCAGAGGCGCGCTTGCATCGAGTTTGTGGAGACATGGATCGAAGCGAACCGCGTAACATCTGGGCGCAAGGTTTCGGCGGTGAGCCTGCAGAGGCGGTCGACTCATGGATCAACCCATGTGTCAACCCACGGTCCTGCGGTCACTTGACTTTAACTGCGCGCGATCCTACGATTCAAGCAAAGTTGAGGTGAGGGAGTTCACCTTTAACCGCTGTCCCATCTCCCAGGCCGGACAGATGATGACTCCTGACAGGGAATCCCGTCGCGGAGTCATGTCCCGGCGGCGATCCCTGAGCACAATGGATGGAGCTTTATTTCACGATCCATGCACCGGCCTTCTCAGTTCTGTGTTGGGATTGGCTGGCCACGACGCTGCTCGCGATCCGGTTCGAGACCTCGGTGGCGCAGAGGAGATTTGACCATGAACATCGTACTCCGGCCAAGCGCGAAAACAGGGCATGGCGCACTTGCACGCGCCGGGCAGATGACTCCTCGCGGTGAAGAACTGGAGGAGCCATACCCGGGATCCACACCATGAACGCGGAAACACAACCGCATGGGGAACTCAACGAGGCCCAGCGCCGGCGGCTGAGCGTGACCTGCGCGTACATCGACAGGCTGTTGCGCGAGGTGGAGGAAATTTTTCATGAGACGGCCTCAAAGTCCCCGTTTCCCCGGCACGTTGTGGATCTAACTCCAGCGCAGACACGCGTGCTGGAAGATCATATTCGCCGCATTCGCAAGCAGCTTCTTCGCGCTCTGGCGTGGCAGAATATGGTGCCCGATCCGCCTGAAATCCCCGCGACCCGCGCCGCGCTCACACATCTTGCGTTTGTGGATATCGCCATTGAGGAATTGAAACCAAGCTATATGCGCGGCTCAGGCGCAGTGCCCGGCGACGTTGCCGAAGAACTCAACGGCGTCGTCCATGAGCTTTTTTCTGTTTCCCAAAGCATGGAGCGCTACCTGCGCCAGGAGCTGGGCGCCAATCTCGAATCGCGCCTGAAAAGGCTCGAACAAGCAGGCCAGGACGTGGCGCTCTTGCAGACGATTGAGACCATCGTCACGCGCCATGGCCTGGTGGAATATCGCTCGCGGATCGCCTCGTTCGCGTCGCGCCTCGAAGACAACCATCTTGAAGTTGCATTGTTCGGCCGGGTCAATTGCGGAAAGTCTTCGCTGCTGAATGCTCTTCTCGGAACCGATGTTCTGCCCGTAGGGGTGAACCCGATCACGGCAGTCCCGACGAGGCTCCAGTATGGCGCCTCGCTTCGCGCTGCGGTCGCCTATGCCGGCGGCCGAAACGAAGAAGTGCCGATCGAAGAATTCCGAAATCTCGTCAGCGAGGTCGGCAATCCGGGCAATGAGCGCAACGTGATTCGCGCGGTGGTTGAAATCCCTTCGCCTCGCCTGAGCCAGGGCATTGTCCTGGTGGACACGCCTGGACTCGGTTCGCTTGCCAGGCGCGGCGCCGCGGAAACCATGGCTTACCTTCCGGATTGCGACCTGGCGCTTGTGATGATCGACGGCGGTTCCACGTTGAACGATGAAGACCTTGGAACCCTGCGCCTGCTCTACGAGGCCGGAATCCCCGCGATTGTTCTGCTCAGCAAAGCCGATCTGCTCGCGGAAGCGGATCTTCGCCGTGCCGGCGCTTACATTGAAGCGCAGGTCCAGCGCGAGCTTTCACTCCATGTCCGCGTTCAACCCGTCAGTGCGCTCTCCAGCCGCTCCGCGTTACTCGACCGCTTCCTGGAGCAGGAATTGCTTCCGCGCTTTCATCAGGCCCGGAGCTTGCGCCAGGCATCCGCCGCTCGCAAGATCGGCGCACTGCGCGAATCGGTGATTGCCGCGCTTGAAACATCGCTCCAGCATGGAAAGCGTGGCGCGCTACCCTCAAGCGATGGCCAGGAGATCGAAGCCAGGCTGCGCCATATCAGCGGCGAGATCGGTGAACAGCGGACTTATCTCGATCGCGCGTTTCTTGAATTGGGGGAGCGGCCGGAGGCCATTCTGGACGAATTGGCCGCAAGGGCAGTGGCGCGCATTCGCGCAGGCGAGAAAAAGAGGATTGACTCGCCGGCGTTGATCGAGTGGGCGCACGACGCGGTTCAGGAACGTGTAGACCGGGCTTTTGCAAGGACGCGGATCGCGCTGCGTGACGCGGTGGATGGCCTTCGAGAAGTGGCAAGGCAAATTGCAAGGTCCGATATGCCGTCCGGGGAAGATGCCGGAATCCTGCTTCGCAACGCGCCGCGATTTGAGACCGCCTCGATTCCCGGCCCGGTTGGCGCGGCGTACTGGAGATGGCTGGGGCGGGCAGCCGCCGGCGCACTTTCGCGGCGCAGTCTTCGAAGGGCCTTTGGCGAACCGTTCCACGGCGAGCTGCACCGCTACGGGTTGGCGCTTCGTCAATGGAGTGAGCACGCGGCGCGCAGAATGGACGCGCTGGTCAGCTCTTATGCGGATGCTTATCGAGCCCAGCTCAACCGCATGCGCCAACTATCATCCGAAGAAAGGCCTTCGCCGGAGCTCGAACAGGACCTTTCGTTGCTCCTGAATTGGAGCGCCCAGACGAACGCCGAAACGGCGGAAACACGACGTTGAACGAAACACGAGGTTGGGCGAAGCACCAGGTCGGGCGAACCACGAGGCCGGGCGAGACACGAGGTCCAGCAAGGAGGTTAAGAATTGGAGAAATACCTGTTCATCGCCGTTGGAGGCTCACTTGGTTCGATCGCCCGGTACTGGGTCGGCTCGACGATCTCCGGCCGCTTCGGAACGAAGTTTCCTTTCGGAACCCTGGTTATCAATCTCAGCGCCTGCATCGTCATCGGATTTGCGCTCACCTATCTGGGCAAGCGAGCCGACCTGAATCCGGCGTGGCGTTTTCTGGTCCCCATCGGTTTTGTGGGAGCCTATAGTACGTTTTCGACCTATGAGTGGGAGACGCTTTCGACGCTTCGGTCGGGCGCCTTTCTGCTGGCCGCGCTGTACGCCGTCGGCAGCCTTCTGCTCGGACTCGCCGCTGTGTGGGGCGGCTCTCTTCTGGCGGAGGTGCTGGGGTGAGAACGCATCGGCAACTGGCCGCGCATGAGTCGATTCTTCAGGTCCTGCACGAGCCTGGATGTTCATTCTGCAAATTCCTGAAAGAGTTTCAGGCGGGCCGTCCGCGGTTTCAGGGATGGGGAGGGTAAATGTTGAAAGCGGGGAAAGCTCTCAAGGTTTCAATCTACGTCAGCGAGGGATCGAAGCACCACGGTATTCCCACCTATTCAAGCATTCTCGACTTCCTTTTCTATCGCGGCGTATCGGGGGCCACGGCCGTCAAAGGCATCGCCGGCTTCGGCGCGGATCATCACATGCACTCGGCCGGCATTGTCGAAATCTCCGATCACATGCCGCTCAAGATTGAGTTCATCGAGACCCCCGAAAAGGTGAACGAGATTCTGGGCAAGCTGGAAGAACTTGCAGGCACGGGGATGATCGAGGTGCAGGAGACTACGGTCGCCAAACCCGCCCAGGTCTCGAAGCAGAAGAAGGCGATTGCACCCGCGCATCTGAAGATGGAAGGCAAGGCGCGCCTCATGCGGATCTATATCGGCGAGGCGGACCGGTGGAAAGATAAGCCTCTTCACCTGGCTCTGGTCGAAGCCATGCGCGCCAACGACATTGCCGGGGTAACCGTATACCGCGGCATACTCGGCTATGGAGCGCATCGCCGGATGCATAAAGATCGGCCGCTGCACCTGTCGCACGACTCCTCCATCATGCTTTCGGTCATCGACGCGGATGGGAAGATTCAAGCCATTCTGCCCATCGTGGAGAAGATGGTCGACGAGGGGCTGGTGGTTCTCTCCGACGTGGACATCATCAAGTACTCTTACCGCGCTCACGACGTGGAGCTGGGGGAGGTCCCAGGTCCTTCCGGACAACCATCGGCAAGTGCGGAGGCTGAATCATGAAAGAGCAGTTCCAGGCCAATATGCTGCGTATCCATTTCGGCGAAGGCGACAAGTGGCAGGGAAAGCCGCTGCACGAAGCGATTCTTGCCAAGTGCCAGGAGCTGGGCATGGCGGGCGCAATTGTGTACCGCGGCATCGAGGGCTACGGCACCAGCACCAGGATTCGTCACGCCAGCCATTGGATCTTCTCCAAAGACTCGCCCATCATGCTGAGCATTATTGACACGGAAGAGCAGATTCAGAAGCTGATCCCGCATTTGGACGCCATGGTGGAAGAGGGTTTGATCGCCATGTCGCGCGTGGATGTCATCCGCTATTCACGCGATGCGGAAAAGGCGCCGGAGAAAGCGTAAGGACATGAGGCGGTGGGCGCCATCACATCCCTCCGCGACAGATGCGGGATTACAAGGGGAATTCGACAGTGCGGCATGACGGCAGCCTTCCGACGGAGACACCACTTTCTATGGATGGCGCCTTCCGACTGTTGCGGCTCGGCACACTGGCTCAGGAACTTGGGGCTGAGCCTCAAGCCGAGGAAGCACGTGAGCTCGCGGCGCGCGTTTCCGAAGGACGTTTCTATGTAGCGTGCGTCGGTCAGTTCAAGCGAGGCAAATCCACCCTGCTCAACGCTCTTGTAGGCCACGCGGTTGTTCCCACCGGGTTTGTTCCGGTCACGGCGGTGCCTACCGTAATTCGGTTTGGCGGCCAGCTTCACGCGCGCGTCCGCATGCGCGACGGATCATGGCAGGGCGTTGCCATGCCCGACTTGAAGGAATACGTGACCGAAGAGCTGAACCCCGAAAACAAAAAGGCCGTGGAAGGCGCGGAAGTATTCGTGCCCAGTCCCTTGTTGTCCTCCGGCATGTGTTTTGTCGACACGCCGGGTTTGGGCTCGGTCTTCACCGGAAATACGGCAACCACGCAGGCGTTCATTCCTCACATCGATGCGGCCCTGGTAGTGGTCGGAGCCGATCCGCCCATTGCGGGCGAGGAACTGGCGCTGGTGGAGGCAGTTGGCAAGCAGGTTCAGGATCTGATCCTGGTGATCAACAAAGCCGACCGCACCAGCGATCCGGAGCGCGCGGCGGCGGCGAAGTTCACGCGCGCGATTCTGGAGAAGCGGCTGCATCGCCCCATGGGCGAAGTTCTTGAGGTGAGCGCCGCCGAACGGATGGAAAACCGCGGTCCGTTGCGGGACTGGGAAAAACTGCTGGCGAGCTTCGATCGCCTCATTGAAGACTCGGGCACAAACCTCGTTCGCGCCGCTTGCGACCGCGGCCTCCAGCGCCTAAGCGAGCAACTGCTGGCTATGATCGGTGAGGACCGCGACGCGCTTCAGCGGCCCATCGATGAATCCGAACGTCGCATCGGGCTCATGAAGGAAACCATCAGCGAAGCCGAGCGCTCCATGCACGAGCTGAATTTTCTGTTTATGGCGGAGCAGCACCGGATTTCGGACCTCTTCGTTGAAAGGCACAAGCGGTTCTTCCGCTCCGCACGGACGGAATCCGAGAAGGAATTTGCTGAGGGACTGCCCTCCGTACCTCTCGGCTTCGGCCCGCGCGATCGGCGCCGGCTGATGCACCTCGCCCAGCAGATTTCGCGCAGCAAGGTTACGCCCTGGCTCAAACTCGAGCAGGAAGAGGGCGAGCGCCATTATCGAGCCGTGGCGCTTCGATTTGTGGAGATGGGAAACAATTTTCTCGAAAAGCTGGTGGAGGCGGGCCTGAGCGAACTCACGCGGATGCCCCATGCGCTCGATCCCGAAAAAGGCCTCCGCGTGCGTTCCAGGTTCGTCTTCGAGGACTTCATTGGAACCGCGCAACCCCCGTCGCCGCTGCGCTGGCTCGCCGACGTCCTGCTGCCCCTTGTGGGTGGACGTAAAGTAATCGTGAACGAGGCGCGGGAATTTCTTGAGCACCTGCTGGAAGTGAACAGCGCGCGCGTGCAAAACGATGTTCTCAATCGCATTCAGGAAAGCCGGGACCGCCTGGAGGTAGAGATTCGCAAGCTGCTGCACGAAATAAGCCGCATTGCAGAACAGGCGCTTGACCGGGCGCGGAAACTCAAAGAAGAAGGAGCTCCCGCCGTGCAGTCGGCAATTGAACGGCTCAACCAATTGGAACGGGATGTTTCGGCGCTTGACTAGAGCGTTTTCGATCCCATTCATTGCGCGTAACCGGCCAGCTTCAGCACATAGGCATAGGACCCGGGCAGATGCTCCGGCAGCGTCACCTGCAGATTCCCGCCCGCTGCCTTGGTGTCCAGCGGCCCGGCGTCGCCCAGCATGGTCACCTGCATGTCGGGCCGCGCGGCCACACCGTCAATGGTCGCCGTGCGCGCCTTCGGAGTCCCCAAGATCGTCGCGTACAGATCGTTTCCCTTGCGCGTGAAGCGCAGATCGTCGCCTTCGGCAGTCTTGCCCACGGCGCGCTCCCACGGCACGGTGTCGTAAATCGCCTCGCCGTTCTGCTGGAGCCATGCGCCAAGCGCCTTCAGCCTCTCCATCTGCACCGGTGCAATCGTTCCATCGTCTTCCGGCCCCACGTCCAGCAGCAGGTTGCCGTTCTTGCTCACAATGTCCACCAGCAGCGCAATCAGATCGGCGGGAGCAATGGTTTCAGCCTCGCCCTCGGCGCGGTTATAGCCGAACGACCGCCCCAGACCGCGGCACTCCTCCCACTTTTTCGCACTGATCTTATCCAGCTTCTGATACTCCGGCGAAATAAAATCCGCGTGCTTGATTCCGAATCGGTCGTCCACCACTCCATCCGGAACGGCGTTGTAATAGTCCGCCTCAACCTGCATGGGCCGGCCCGTCTTCGGCCAGTCGATGTCGTTCCACAGAACCGCCGGCTGATAACGGCTGATCAGCTCATGAATCTGCGCGAAGGCGTAGTCCCCGTATGCCTGCGATTCCGGCTTTACCGCCTCGTAGTCCTGATACGTCTCGATGGGGCCGGTGTTGAACGTCCAGTCGTACCCGCCCGAATAATAGAGCCCCATCTTCATGCCTTCATTGCGTACGGCCGCCGTCAGCTCGCCCACAATGTCGCGCTCCGCGTGCCGCTCGTTCTGCGGAATCGAAGGATTCGGATTCACCGTCGTGCTCGGCCAAAGCGTGAAGCCCTCGTGGTGCTTGGTCGTCAGCACCACGTAGCGCGCGCCGGCGTCGCGGAAGATCTTTGCCCACTCGTCGGGATTCCACTTCTTCGATTCGCGGTTGAAGATGGGAGCAAAGTCGTAGTAGCTGAAATTCGCCCCGTAGTGTTCGCGGTGATAAGCCTGCGTCGGCGAGCCCGGAATGCGCATGACGTTCAGGTACCACTCCGCGTAGGGGTTGTTCTTGATGTAGTCCGCGCTCGTAAAGTCGTGCGAAGGATGCGACAGCGGCGCCCAGCCCGGCACCGAGTACAGTCCCCAGTGGATGAAGATCCCCAACTTCGCCCCCGCATACCACTGTGGCAGCGGATGACTCTCCAGCGACGCAAGCGTCGGCTCGTACTTCGTGTTCCCTTGCGCCGCGCACACTCCGGTTGCTGGCATCAGCAAACCTGCCAAAATCAAAAAGAGTCCAGCCTGACGGTTCATTGTCGATTCTCCCTCGGCGCTCGGCCACCTGGCAGCCCACGCCTCATGGCATAATAACCACCCGTGACCCTCCTGCCAAACTTGGTAATGGTACGCGCCGCAGCCCGGAGTCAATTGATCGTCGGCAGATTTGTAGATCTGTTTCGCCGCCGCCTGGATTTTCGGCGATCTTCCGTTTGCGATTTTGCGGGCGGCGAGAACAAGACGGCGCTCCACAGAACGAAGGCGCTTTGGCTCGCGCGACGATCTCTCCATTGCCGGGCCGTCCCCGGAGGACGAATTCAATGCAACGGATCGCAGGGCTTACCGTCGCACCTCGCGCCGGTAATGCCCTTCCCTTCGGTGATCGTATCGATGCGGTCGACAGCAGGCAGTGTCACTTTTTCCACCCTGCCGCCGGGCCAGTGAATCTCCACCGGATCGACCTTGTCCGCGTCTCCAAGGCCAAAGTGAACGCGCATGTCGTTTGAAGAAAGATAACTGCCTCCGCTCAAAACGTCTCCCCGCTGACGCATCCCTTTCGCGGTCAGGTAGACGGTTGCGCCGACCGCGTCGCGCGGGCTTTTGGCGCCGCCGATCAGCTTCAATTCCACCCAGTGATGGTGGTCGGGATTCACGTTGCGCAGCAGGGTAGGCTCGCCGTCCATGTTGTTCATCACCACGTCGATCTTGCCGTCGTTGAAGAGGTCACCAAACGCCGCGCCACGGCCGACGGTGACCACCGCCAGTCCTGTTCCCTCGACCGCGGGCACCAGCTCGAATTTGCCGTTGCCCAGATTGCGATAGAGCAGCGGCCGCTGGGCATAGCTTTGTCCCCACTCCGGGTGCTGATCGACCTGTGGATAGACGTGTCCGTTTACGATCAACAGATCCTTCCATCCGTCATTGTCGAAATCGAGGAATCCATCGCCGAATTTCACAAAGGGGATGGAAGACTGGGCAATTCCGGCCTGGTAGCTGACATCGGTGAAGGCCCCTGCGCCATTGTTGCGGAAAAGTATGGGGTAATCGTCTGAGAAGGTCGTGCTCACCACCGAGAGATGCCCGTTATTCTCGTAGTCGCCGGCAGCGAGTCCCATATTGGCCGCCTCGCGTCCGTCTCCGTTCAGCGCGAAGCCGCTTTCGTAGCTCAAGTCCTTGAAAGTGCCGTTTCCCCTGTTCACGTACAGATAGTTCGGCGTGGAATCGTTGGCCACCAGCAGGTCCGGCTTGCCGTCGTTGTTCACGTCGGCAAACAGCGCGTCGAGCCCGTAATAACCGCTGGGGCCGTCCACGCCCAGCTTCTTGCTGACGTCGGTAAAGGTACCGTCGCCGTTGCTGTGGAAGAGATGATCGTGTGCTCCCTCGAGGCCGCGCGGGCCGCACATCACCTGCACGCCGCGGTACTGGCAGAAGTCGTAGCCGGCGGTCCCGGAGCCGGAGAGCGGAGTATTTTTCAGGTCGAAATCGATATAGCCGGCCACAAACAGATCGAGATTGCCGTCGCCGTCGTAGTCCCCGAAGGTGGCGCCGGTGTGGTCAACCGCCACGTCGGCCTCGCCGTCGTCGAGGGCCACGCCGGCCTGCGCCGCGACGTCGGTAAACGTGCCGTCGTGATTGTTGTGGTAAAGCCGGCTGGCGCCGACATTGGTCACGTAGAGATCGGGCCAGCCGTCGTTGTCGTAATCGCCCACAACGCAGCCCGTTCCCCAGCGGTCGTTGGCCACCCCTGCGCTCGCGGTTACGTTGGTGAAGGTGCCGTCATGATTGTTATGGAAGAGGGCCGCATGCGGTGAAGGCCCCTTCCCCGCCAAAGCTTCCGGCGTCGACCCGTTCACCAGATAAATATCCAGCCAGCCGTCGTTGTCGTAATCCAGAAGGCAGACGCCGGAGCCTTTGGCTTCAATGATCGCTCGTTTTTCCGGCGTGCCCGTTTCGTTCCGCCACTTCGCCAGTCCCGACTTTTCGGTTGCGTCGATGAACACCACCGGACCCGTCTTCACAAAGCCGCCGGCCGTGATGGGACGGTGCTGGCTATCGAATTCCGCCGCCTGCGGGCCGGCGTTCGCCATTCCGCCGCCTTTAGTTTGCTCCTGCCCGCCCGCGGCGGCTACCGAGGCTGGAGCGATGCGCAGCCCGAGAGCGAGCAAGGCGCAAACCGCTGACAGCAGAAGAAGGGACGGCAACCAGAGTCGACCCATGTATTTCCCGGTGCGGCCGCACAGGACGGAGCGCAGGGTGTGAACGCGAAGCCGGCGGAATCGCAACTTATGTTTACCTCTTCCGGACATGGTACAACGGCACTTGGCGGGATATCGATCGGCCTGCATCTGCGCGCGGGCGCTCGACCGGCCGTCTCCGCGCAGCAGATCGCGTGCGCACCGTCAAGGCGAAACTCGATACAACGAAGGGCAACCGCGGCGTTTTGAGATTGCTCCGCGGATGCCCCTGCGGTCGGTCCGAATGACCATCCGCGGGTTCGGTTTGCGTCCAAAACCTCGCTCCCTGGGACGGCGCGCCATGCGTTCCTTTCTTTCGACAGGCGCGGCCCGTAACCCATAGCGAACGGGTATCGATCGCCGGGCCGGAACAGCGGCTCCGGCTTGATAACCGGCATTGAGACGGCGTTTTCGACCGGTGACAGGACGTGGTGAAAAAGCCTGAGAAAAATGCCTTGACAACCGCGCAACCGAGGGCTACCATTCGCCAAGTTACCGGTTACGTAAACGTAATCGTTGTGGCGGATGTTGTGGTCAGCTTCGTTCAGCGTCAACTTCTCTCAGTTTGAATCCGGACTTGGTGCCGCCTTCCAGGGGCCCATGTATTTGCCGCGATCTCCCCGACGCACAAACCTACTTCACCGTCTTGCTGTCGCACCAACCAACTTTAAGGAGGCAATATGAGCGCAATGGTCGGAAAGCACCGGGATAGGCACTGGTATCGTGGGTTGCTTGTAATGCTCTTGAGCGTTGCAGGCATGATGTCCCCGGCTGCCTTGGCCCAACAAGGAACCGCGAACGTTACCGGCGTCGTCAAGGATCCAAGCGGCGCTGCAATTGCAAATGCGCAGATTGAGCTCACGAACGTCAATACGGAGTCGTAAGGAAAACAGCCACCAGTACCGACGGAATTTACGAATTCCCGAGCGTGGTGCCGGGCACTTATAGCATGCAGGCGTCCGCAAGCGGCTTTTCCGCGGTGTCGCAGCCGCCGGTAACCCTCGAAGTTGGCCAGACCGCGACCTTCGACTTTCAGCTGAAAGTCGGCGCGACCTCGAGTTCCGTTACCGTCAACGCCATCGCGCCTGCATTGGAGACTTCGACCTCGGAATTGGGCACGGTCGTCGCACCAAAGGAAATGAACGATCTGCCCTTGAACGGCCGCAACTTCACCGAGTTGTTAACCATCCTCCCGGGTACCGTGAACCTCAATACCGACCAGAACTCGGGCGGAGGCGGCGGGTGGAATGGCGCGTCAATCGGGCAGTTCAGCTTCCCGGCCGTGAACGGCGCCCGCAACCGCAGCAACATGTTCATACTCGACGGCGCTAACGACCTGAACACGCTGTCCGGAACCTACAACTATGCGCCCATCGTGGACGCCATCGAGGAGTTCAAGAGCCAGGGGCACAACGATCTGGCCGAGTACGGCGGGGCCGCCGGCGCCGCGGTGAGCGTGGTTACGAAGTCCGGAACCAACCAGTTCCATGGCGCTCTCTGGGAGTACCTTCGCAACGAGGTGATGGATTCGCGCGGTTACTTCGAGGCAGCCCGCGCTCCCCTTCGGCAGAACCAGTTTGGCGTTTCGGCCGGCGGTCCTCTCTCCATTCCAAAACTGTATAACGGCAAGAACCGCACCTTCTTTTATGCCGCATGGGAAGGCTACCGGTTTGCCTCCAAAGTGGAGACCGGAGCACTGGCGCCGACGGCCGCGATGGATGCCGGGGACTTCAGCGGAGTTACCAATAGCACTGGAAGCATGATCCCCATCTATGACCCCGCGACGACGACCCTCGTAAACGGCAATTACACCCGTGAAACCTTCACCCAGGAGTACAGCGAGCCGAACCCGGCCTATTGCAGCGGAGACATCAACTGCATCCCAAGCAGCCGGTTCAACGCGATCTCCAAGCTGTACCTGCCGTTGATCCCGACGGGCAGCAATACGATCGTCAATGGAGTTAACCTCTTCTATCCCCAGGACAGCGATGCCACCCAGAATTCAGGAACACTCCGGGTTGACCAGAACTTCGGCAATAACAACCAGGTCGATTTCCGTTACAGCCAATTCGATCTGTTCAAGACGAGCCCCTCTGGGACAATTGGCGATGCTTTCGTGCACGTCCCCGGCCACAATTACATCGGGCACTGGACCCACGAGTACAATACGACGACCTTCTCGGACGTGTACTTCGGCAGAAACTGGGGTTTCACCACGACCGGCACATCATGGCCCGGCGAGGATGCGGCCTTTATCGGAAGCTTGAAGTCGGCCGGGATGTCCCCCTACTTTACGGTCCTGAACAACACGAACTATGCGCCTCAGTTTTCAGCGAGCAGCTACGTGGGTTTGACTGGTTCGCAGTTGCAAGGCTCCGGATTGGGGGATGACTGGCAGTTCGGCGGCTCATTCTCGAAGATTATCGGCAGGCACACGATCAAGGCAGGCGCCGATTTTGAGACCAACAACTTCACTTCGCCGATCGCGTACTCGAACATCGGTTTCGACGTAGAGCAGACCTCAAGCCTCGGGGCAACCAGCACCGGCGGCATTAGCTGGGCGTCATTATTGCTCGGCATACCCAGCTCAGCCGGCTATCGGAACATCTTTGAGGATGTCTGGGGCGGCTGGATCGACGGAATCTATGTCGAGGACCAGTTCAAGGCAACTCCTAAACTGACCATCAATCTAGGCTTCCGCAACGACATGATCTGGACGCCGATTTATGGGACCCACAAAGGCGGGGACGGGAACTACTACACCGGGAATGCCAACCCCGTCACCGGACAGTACCAGCTCAACGCACTTCCGCCCAACTGCTCGGCAACCCAGGGCGCGCCCTGTATTCCGGCCGGCATCTACACCGCGTCGAGCACGCCGGCTCCGGGCGGGCTTCCCGCGAACGCCTACGTCAGCAAGACTCTACGCGTGGTCAAGAACTCGCTGTTCGACTGGGCTCCCCGGCTCGGCCTGGCCTACCGCCTCAACGACAAAACAGTCATTCGTGCGGCGTATAGCCGCTTCTATGACGAGTGGGCTGACATCACCCAACTCTCACAGAACTTCGGCGGGAACTGGCCGGCGGTCAATACCATCCAAAACAACGGTCTCAACACCGCTGTTCCCACGGTGACGGCTGCCGATCCGCTGCAGTTTGGCGGCGGTGGAGGGTTGGTTTACCCCATCAACGACTTCAGTCAAGTGAGCCAGTGGATGGTGGACCCGAATTTCCAGACACCGGTGTTCGACCAGTGGAACGTGGGCATCCAGCGTGAGTTGCCGGGCAACATGACTCTCGATGCCAACTATGTCGGTTCGAATGGCAGGCATGAGGACTGGGGGCCGACGTTGAATGTTCCTCCCCCGGGACCTGGCGACCAGCAATCTCGCCGGCCGTATCCTTACATGCTGCAGCAATGGTTCGACCAGAGCGTCGGCGACAGCCGTTACAACGCCCTGCAAGTCACCGTGCAGGAACATGCCAACCATGGTCTTACGTTCATGGCCGCCTACACGCTGGCGCACGCGAACGCCGACGGATGCAACTTGGGCGCAAGCTGCGAATCGCAGAACCCTTACAACAAGAAGAGCGACTACGGCACCTCCGACCTCAACGAGGCCAACGTGTTCTCGGTGGCATTCACCGCTGCATCGCCATTTGACCGGTCACCGAATAAGCTTGTCGCCAACCTGGCTGGCGGTTGGGCGCTCAATGGCATTTTGCAGGAAACTTCGGGGCAGCCTTACCAGGTGAACGCCGGGGGCGATCCTCTGAATGTAGGTTGCTGTCTCACGGAGAGGATGAACGTCTCGGGTAACACCTCCGGGCCCCACACCTTGAAGGAATGGTTCAACACCAGTGCCTTTACCGCGCCCACCAATTACACCTACGGCAACGAAAAGGTGAATTCGCTCAACGGGCAACATTTCAACGACGTGGATATGTCGCTGTTCCGCGATTTCCACATCGGGCTCGGCGAAGAGCGATACTTCGAGTTCCGAGCCGAAACGTACAACCTCTTCAATAATGTTGTCTGGAGTAACCCAGACTCGGGTAGCACCGACGCGAACTATGGCCAAATCACAGGCCAAAGGAATGGCTCGCGGCAGTTGCAAATGGCTTTGAAGTTCTTCTATTAACCCGCATCTACGGTTGCGGCTCCAAAGGCATCATTGCCGCGTGCAACATCGCGGTAGTGATGCCTTTTCAATATGAGATCTCAATCCGTGCAGACTGACCGATCACAATGAGGAACGCGTTTCGCGCTCACCACGATTTTTCGGCCCCTGTGTTCTGTTCATTTGTGATTGCCGGCGTTCGCGATGGACCACCTTCCGCGCAAGAGGGGGTGGACCTCGTCGACTACCCTACCCCACTACCTGTACAGGCCATTTAAAATGAATCGCTGAATAGTCTAGGGAAGGTCCTCGAACGACTCTCAATGACTGCCATGAATCGACGCCGCTTTGTTGCCGCTGCCGCACTCACGGTCACCGCAGCTCGCATGCGCGCGCGTGGCCCAGGCGTCGGGGCCCCGCCGATCCGGTTTGAGGACATCGCTCAACAAGCCGGCGTACATTTTGTTGTCGAGAACTGCCCCACCCCGGAGAAACACCAGCCGGAGACCATGCCCGCGGGCATCGCGTTGTTCGATTACGACGGGGATGGCCTGCTCGATATCTACCTGGTCAACGGCGCCGAGATGCCATCCCTTGTGAAAACCGGCCCAAAGTTTTCGAACCGCCTGTTTCACAACAACGGCGATGGAACGTTCAGCGATGTTTCCGAGCGCGCCGGAGTCACGGGCGCGGGTTATGGGATGGGCGCGGCGGTGGGCGATTACGACAACGACGGCCGGCCCGACCTGTTTCTGGCCAACGTCAGCGGGAATCAGCTTTTTCACAACAAGGGCGACGGCACGTTCACTGACGTCACCGCGAAAGCGGGCCTGGGCGGCGGCGTGTACAACGGCCGCAAGATGTGGTCCATCGCGGCCGGCTGGTTCGACTACAACAACGACGGATTGCTGGACCTGTTTGTGGCAAATTACTGCCAGTGGGATCAGCGCTACGAACCTGTCTGCATGGGCCTGGATGGCCGCGGTTACTGTCACCCCGGCAGCTTTGCTCCGCTTCCCAACTCGCTCTACCGCAACAATGGCGACGGTACGTTCACCGATGTTTCGGCGGAGACCGGAATCTCGGCCGTGCTGGGCAAGGGAATGGGAGTCGTCTTTGCCGATTACGACGGCGACGGCTTTCTCGACGTGTTTGTGGCCAACGACAACAGCCCCAACCTCCTGTTTCACAATCTGGGGGGAAAGCGATTTGAGGAGGTGGGTTTTCAGGCAGGCGTGGCCTACAACGACGAGGGCACTGCCCTGGCAGGCATGGGCGCCGACTTCCGCGATCTGAACAACGATGGCTTGCCGGACATCTGGCACACGGCGATCGAAAACGAGACCTTTCCCTTGTTCATCAACCAAGGCAAAGGGCTGTTTCGCAATGCCGGCCAGGAGAGCGGGCTTGCGAATCTGACCAGGCCGATGTCCGGCTGGTCGAACGGGATCGTGGACCTCGACAACGACGGCTGGAAGGACCTGGTGGTGGCCCGCAGCAATGTGCTGGACAATATCGGGGAAATTTCACGGCATTTTCGCTATGCCGAACCGAACTCGGTCTTTCGCAATCTCGGCAACGGACAGTTTGAAGATGTGAGCGCTACCGCCGGGGCCGACTTTACGCGGCCGGCCCCGCACCGGGGGTTGGCCTACGGGGATCTTGACAACGACGGACGGATGGATCTCGTAGTGACCGCCCTGGGCGCACCGGTGAGCGTGTTCCGCAACGTCACCGAAACGCGCAATCACTGGGTCCTGCTCAAGCTTGTGGGAACGAAAAGCAACCGCATGGGCATTGGCGCCCGGATTCGGGTCACCACCGACGACGGCAGGATGCTTTACAACGAGGCGACCACCAGCACCGGCTATGCCGCTTCAAGCGACCCGCGCGTCCATTTCGGCCTGGGCAGTTCGCGCGCGATGAAGGAAATCGAGGTCCGCTGGCCATCGGGCACGCGCCAGTTGTTGCACGATGTGGCCGCGGATCGCATACTCGAAGTGACCGAGCCCCGCAACGGCAGCCAGCCATGAATGTGGCCAGGCTGGAATGATACCCGCAGCGGATCCATCATGAATCGATCGCTCATTTGCTGTAGCGCACTTCTACTCTTTGCCGGCGCACGCGCCGCGGCGCAACTGCCGGACACGTGCAAACCGCCGGCATCGGCTGCGCATGCGCCGGCCGGCACGCCGCCGGCAACAGTGGATGACGCCGTGGGCGTCTGGTTCGCGCAAGAAGGCGACCTCAATTGCGCAGTCGCGGCGTTCCAACAGGCCTTGCGGCTGGAGCCGCGCTCGGCCGAGGCGCATTTCGACCTTGGGCTCGTAAGGCTAAGCCAGCAGCAACCGGCGGCCGCCATCGGCGAGTTCCGCCTGGCCTTGCAGTACGATCCTGCATTGCTGCAGGCGCATTGCGCTTTGGGGTCGTCCCTCGGCGACCCCAAAGCGGCAGAAGCCGAATTTGGCAAAGCGCTGGCAGAGAACCCGCAATTGGTCTGCGCTCTGGATGGGATGGCGCAGGCTTTGGTGAAGGAGAGACGATACGATGCCGCCATCGATTCCTGGCGGCAGGCCCTCCGGATTCAACCGGACGCTGCGGATTTGCAACTCGCTTTGGCGACGGCAACTTATAAATCTGCCAAGGCCAGAGAGGCCGATGGGCTGCCGGCCCTGGATGGCGCCGGGGTGGCCGACGCGATCCGGCTCCTGACCGGCTTGCTCAAGAGCCATCCCGACATGACCGCTGCATACTTTACTCTTGGCAACATCTATGCGAACGAGCGCCGCGATCGCGAGGCCGCGGATGAATACGAGGAAGTGACCCGCCGCAGCCCCAATGATATGGTCGCGCTGGCTGCGCAGGTAAAGGCGCTCATCGACGCATCGGCCTATACTGAGGCGCTTGCGCCCGCCCGCGATTACGTGCGCCGGAAACCGAACGATCCCTCGGGGCACGTCATGCTGGGCACGGTATACCAGCAACTGGGCGATTACGCCAAGGCAGAGCCGGAACTGGAGCTTGGAGCCGCCAGGGCGCCCGGCGATTTTGAGGCTCGCTATCAGTTCGGGCTGGTTTTGGCGCGCATGGGAAAGCCCGATCGGGCCCTGCCCCAGTTGCGGAAAGCTGTCGCGCTCAAACCCGGGGATCGGTCGGCCCAGTACCAGTTGGTGGCTGTGCTGCGCACGCTTGGTCAAACCCAGGAGGCGGCGCAGCTGGTTGGGCAGTTGCGGAAAGAACAGGGCGAAGAATCCCTGAATAGCCAGCTTGCATCCGAGGGGACCAAGGCGAATGACCTGCTGCAATCGGGCAAGCCGGCAGAGGCAGCAGAGATCTATCGCCACATGCTCGAAGAGAACCCTGACAGCGCCTGGACTGCTTATAATCTCGCGCTGACGCTTGAAGCCTTGAACGACAGGAAGGGCGCCGAGGATGCTCTCCGCAAGGCGATCGGCATCGACCCGAAGCTGGCCAAGATTCAGGCCGAATTGGGCCGGCTGGATTTGGCCGCGGGCGACCTCGAATCCGCGCGCAAGTGGCTGGAATCCGCCCTCGGCCTCGACCCTGAGCTCGCGGAGGCGCGCGGAAATCTGGCCACGGTTGATGCCAGGAACGGCGATCTGCTTGCGGCCGAGAAGCTTCTCCGTCAGGCCATTGAAGACGATCCGAAATATCAGGAAGGCTATTTGAACCTGGGATTGATTCTTGCCCAGCAGAACCGGAAATCCGACGCCGAGCAGGAACTGGACAAAGCCGTCGCGCTGGCGCCAAAGGATCCCGTCACCTTGTCGACGGCTGGAAAAGCGAAAGTGCAAATGGGTAAGGTGAGCGAAGGAATCGCGCTCCTCCAGCAGGTCGTGGATCTGGCGCCCGATCTGGCCGCGGCCCATCTGGACCTGGCGCTTGCGCTCGCCGCCAGTTACAACCTGCCCGCGGCCCTGGTGCAAACCGGCGAGGCGGTCCGCCTGGCTCCGCAGTCCGGTGTCGCCCATTCCTTTCGCGGTCGGGTTCTGTACGATCTGGGCCGCAGCGCCGAAGCGCAGCCTGAGTTCGAAACCGCCTGCCGGCTGGATCCACAGCTGCCTGAACCGCGATATTTTCTTGCCCTCATCGACAAGAACGAGGGTAAGCTCCCGCTTGCGGCCGGTCTGTTTGAAGAGACCGTGAAACTGCAGCCCCGCAACGCAATGGCCTGGTATATGCTTGGCCAATCTCTTGAGCAGGAGTCTGAGACCGCGAATGCGCTGGCTGCCTGGCGGCAGGCGATCGCCATCGATCCGCGGTTCAGCCAGGCGCTGTTCAGCCTGGCGCGCGCGCTCGAATCCACCGATCCGGCTGAATCGGGGCGGTTGATGACGCGCTACCTCGCCGTCCAGAAAGAGCGGAGCATCCTGGACCGCGCGGACACTCTGGCAAACGACGGGATTGAAGCGGCGTCCGCTCACGACTGGCCCCAAGCCATCAAGCAGTTGAAAGAAGCGATCGTCGCGTGCGGCGAGTGCGCCGCCAAAGCCGACCTTCACAGGAAACTGGGCATCGTCGACTGCCAGTCTGGCGACCTCGACAACGGCGAAAGGGAATTGCTGGCCGCAAAGGCGCTCAATCCCGCCGATCCCGTCACCCAGGCCGCTCTT
This sequence comes from uncultured Acidobacteriaceae bacterium, assembly GCA_963770555.1. Lineage (GTDB taxonomy): Bacteria > Acidobacteriota > Terriglobia > Terriglobales > Acidobacteriaceae > Telmatobacter. The sequence goes on along the minus strand of CAVYQC010000001.1, from coordinate 250,142 downwards.
GAGTTGATTGCCCAGGCTCGAATCCAGCACTCCGCGTCCAACGCTGGGAAGGCGCGGTAGCGCGGGCGGCCGGGAGACCTGTTCCGCTTCTCGCCGCGCTTCCATCTGTGTGCGCGCGGCGGGCTCCTGGATCGTAGCTGCGTTCCCCGGATGGTTTCGGCGGGCGCTGCGGATCGTCTGATCCGCCTGGCTTCGGATATGCCCTTGAGAAGGTCTCGTGCTTGCGATTGCGAGCCCGTCGCAGCATTGGGGTCGTGAATTCTGAAGTTGCGCGCCGCCTTAGGGCCTGTTCACACTACTGGGGTGGTGGCGCCGGGAACCAATTTTTCCGGGTTCTAGGAGCGAGGAGTGACGCATACCGGGTGTCTGCTAGCGACGAGCGACAACGAAGCCGGGAAAATTGGCCCCGGCCCGCAGGGTTGCGGTGCAAATCGGGCCATACTTCGTTCTCGCCCTCGACGGTGGACCCGCCACAGCCTTCGGGCTCGGCCTCGTCTGGCCCGATTTTCACCCGCAACGCCATCCACCCCAGTAGTGTGAACAGGCCCTAAGACGAGTCCAACGGTCTCTTCCAGTTGCCGGGGTTGAAGCGCTGAGGGGAAACCACTCTTTACAGAGAACCTTTGCCCGGGTTTATAGTGGAGACGCTCTCATTCCTTGAGTTTTCCCTTCCGCTGGCCTATTTCTCCGTGAGGGCGCGGCTGATCGAATCCCGGATAGGTTTTCCGTAAAGCATCGCTGCAGTTGAGAATGGATGCAGTATCGAGGAAGCAGAAACCTTCACTCGCAATGACTCACCCTGCGCCAATCCGGCGTATCATCGTTTCCGCCCTGCTGATGGTGCTCATATTGGCGCTCACGGCGGGAGTGGTTTGTCACCATCATGACCAGTGCTCCGCGGCAAACTGCACGCTGTGCCACCTGGCCATCGCTCCCCCGGCGGCAGTGATTGGAGCCATCGGACTGATGGCGGCCACGGCGGAATACGCGGTCCGCGAGAATGGCTTCGTTTCGCGTTGCAGGGCCAATGAAAAACCGCCCCGCGCTCCTCCTGCATAGCCTTTCCCTCTAATTCGTGCCCTCGCGGCACGTTCCATGGCTATGTCTTCCCATCAGGAGTCGAGCGCCTATGCGTTCTTCCGTCTCATGTTTTTCCATGCTGCTGGTTCCTTTGTTGTTCACAGCAGCCGCCGGCGGGCAATCGGCGCCGGCGCAGCCCCAGCAGGCAAGCCAGGCGCCGGCCCCGGCGGCGGGCCAATTGGCGCAGAAGCCGGGCGCCGAGTTAATCGCGCTGGATCAGGCGATCCAGTTGGCGCTCACCCACAATCACAACCTGCTGGCAGCGCGGACCACCATCGAGCAGAGCCAGGCGGAAGAGATAACGGCGAATCTGCGGCCGGACCCGGTGCTGCTGGGAGATTCGCAGTTCCTGCCCATCTTCCAGCCCAGTAATTTCAGCTCCGATTACATCGACAACGTGGCCCAATTCGACCTGGGCGTGAGCTATCTGTTCGAGCGCGGGCAGAAGCGTCAGCACCGGCTGCAGGCGGCCAGGGATGTGACCGCCGTGACGCGGTCGCAGGTCTCGGACAACGAGCGCACGCTGACCTTCAATGTGGCCGCGGATTTCATCAACGTGGAACTGGCGGAGTCGACGCTGGAGCTGGCCGACCAGGACCTGAAGAGCTTCCAGGGCACGGTGGATATTACCCAGGCGCGCTATAAGGCCGGCGAAATCGGGCTGGACGATCTGCTGAAGATGAAGCTGCAGTTGCTCGAGTTCCAGACCGATGTGGCGCAGGCCAGGCTGGCGCGGTTGCAGGGGCTCTCGGATCTGCGCCAGTTGCTGGGATACGAACAGGTGAGCGCGGGTTACGACGTGGCCGGATCGTTCGGCTACGAGCCGATGAAAAGCGGACTCGAGGACCTGCAGGCCATGGCCCTGAAGACCCGTCCGGACCTGCAGGCGGCGGTCGAGGGAGTGGCGGCGGCCAATAGCCAGTTCCAACTGCAGAAGGCAATCGGAAAACGGGACGTGACCGGGCAGATCAACTACACGCACATCGGCTATCTGAACGAGATTTCGCTCTTCGGGTCGATGCAACTGCCGATCTTCGACCGCAACCAGGGCGAGATCAAGCGGACCGGGTTCGCGATTACGCAGGCGCAGGAGCAGCAACTCTACGCGCAGGGGCAGGTGCTGACAGACGTGCGCGATGGATACGAAGGCTGGCAGGCGAACGACGAGATCGTGGGGCTTTATCGCTCGGGATATCTCGACGAGGCGCAGCAGTCGCGCGATATCACGGAATACGCGTACAAGCGCGGCGCGGCCAGCCTGCTCGACTTTCTGGACGCGGAACGGAGTTACCGGGCGACACAACTCGGCTACCGGCAATCGCTGGCGTCGTATCTGCTGGCGCTGGAGCAGCTTCGCGAGGCAGTAGGAACCAGGAGCTTACCATGAGATACCCACGAACCATCGACCGCGCGGGCGGGATGCCAAGCGCGTGGCCCCTTGTTGCGCTGCTGGTGCTGGCTGGCTGTCACTCGAAGGACAATGCGAGCGGCATGACCTCGTTCTCGTCGAAGGCCTCGCCCTCGGCAACACCGCGGTTGTTTACCATTCCCGCCGACCAGATGAGCCACGTGCAGGTGGTGACGGTGCAGCCGGGCACGATGGAGCATACGCTGCGGCTGACGGGCGCGGTGGCCTACAACGCGTTCGATACGACCCCGGTGATTACGCAGGTGGGTGGGCCGGTGAGCCGCATACTGGTGGTTCCGGGCGACCACGTGAAGATGAATCAGCCCATGCTGGAGGTGAGCAGTCCGGACTACGCGCAGTTGCTCGACGGCTACTTGAAGGCCGCGGATTCGTTCCGGCTGGCCGACAAGTTATACACGCGCGCGCAGGACCTGTATGCGCACCATGCGATTGCGCTGCAGGACCTGGAGATGGCGGAGAGCAATCGCACCCAGGCGCAGGCTGACCTGAACGCGGCTGAGCAGGGCATGCGGATTCTGGGCATCGAGAATCCAGAGCAGCTGGCCAAGGCGCCCTCGTCGGCGCGGATTCCGGTGCTGGCGCCGATTGCCGGCGAGGTGGTGGAGCGGCTGGTTTCGCCGGGGCAGGTGGTGCAGGCGGGACAGACACAGGCGTTCACCATCTCCGACCTGAGCACGGTGTGGGTGCTGGCCAACGTGTACCAGGCCGATCTCGAGTTCGTAAAGAGCGGAGAAGACGTGATCGTGCAGACGGATGCGTATCCCAACAGCTTCCACGGCAAGATTTCGTATGTGTCGCCGGCGCTCGATCCCAACACGCGGACGCTGCAGGCTCGCATCGTGGTGGACAACCCTGGTGAGAAGCTGAAGCGCGACATGTATTGCACGGCGACGGTGACGGCCGGGGTGCTGAAGAACGCATTGGCGTTGCCCAACGCGGCCATTCTGCGCGACGACAACAATCAGCCCTTTGTGTACGCGCTGACCGGCGGCAACCAGTTCGGGCGGCGCGACGTGGTGCTGGGCGCAATGCAGGCAAGTGAGACGCAGATCGTAAAAGGCATACAGACGGGCGACAGGATCGTAGGCAATGGCAGCCTGTTCCTGCAAGTCGTCAACTCGATGCAGCACTGAGAGGACAGGCCGAAATGATTCATCGAATCGTTCAATTCGCGCTTAAGCAAAAGCCGATTGTCCTGCTCCTAGTGGCGTTTCTGGCGGTTGGCGGAGCACTGGCCTTCCACAACATGCCGGTAGACGCGTACCCGGATCTTTCGCCGCCCATGGTGGAAGTGATTACGCAGTGGCAGGGCCACGATGCGTTGGAGGTGGAGCGCCTGGTGACCGTTCCCACCGAGGTGGAGATGAATGGCGTTCCAAAGTTGACGGTGATGCGTTCGATCTCGCTCTACGGGCTTTCGGACGTGATCATGACCTTCAACGAAGGCACTGACGATTACTTTGCGCGCGATGTGGTGTTTCAGCGGCTCAGCGAAGTGACGTATCCGGCGGGCGTGACGCCGACGATGGCTCCGCTGGCGAGTCCCTCGGGGCTGGTGTACCGGTACGTGATTGAAAGCCCGGATCGTACGCCGCAGGAACTCAAGACGATTGAAGACTGGGTGCTGGAGCGGCAGTACAAGCAGGTGCCCGGCGTGGCGGACGACTCCGGCTTCGGCGGCACCGTGATGCAGTACCAGGTGCTGCTCGATCCGGCGAAGCTCTACGCGTATCACGTGACCGTGCCGACGGTCATTCAGCAGCTCTCGGTGAACAATTCGAATGCCGGCGGTGGATTTTACGAGCAAGGCCAGCAGTTCGATTACGTGACCGGCGTGGGACTGGTGCGCGATACGTCGGATATCGCGAACATTCTCGTCGGCTCGCAGAACGGCGTGCCCACGCGCATCGGGGACATCGGGCAGGTGGTGATCGGGAATGCGCCGAGGCTGGGCGAGTTCGGCTTCAACAAGACGGATGACGCGGTGGAAGGCGTCATCATGATGCGGACCGGCGAGCAGGCGCAGAACGTGCTCAAGGGCGTGGAAGCCAAGACGCAGGAACTGAACGAACACATTCTGCCGCCGGACGTGAAGGTGCGCGCCTACTACGACCGCAGCGACCTGGTGCAACTGACCATCGATACGGTGGAGCGCAACCTGCTGTTGGGCATGACACTGGTGTTCGTGGTGCTGATGGCGTTCCTGGTGAGTGTGCGCGCGGCTGTCATCGTGGCGCTTACCATTCCGCTGTCGCTGTTGTTTGCGTTTATCTTTCTTCATGCCGATGGGATTCCGGCAAACCTGCTTTCGATCGGGGCGATTGACTTCGGCATTCTCATCGACGGCACGCTGGTGATGGTGGAAAACATCTTCCGCGAGCTGGGAATGCGCGAAGGCCAGGAATACGACCTGGAAGATGTGATTCTGAAGGCCGCAAAGGACGTGGACCGGCCCATCTTTTATTCGGTGGCCGTTATCATCGCCGGGTATCTGCCCATCTACGCGCTCACCGGGCCTTCGGGCAAGCTCTTCAAGCCCATGGCGGACACCGTGGCTATCGCGCTGGTGGGAGCGATGATTCTGACGCTCACGCTGGTGCCCGTGCTCTGCGCGCTGTGGTTCAAGAAGGGCGTGCACGAGAAGGAGAACAAGCCGTTCAAGTGGGTCCTCGGGAAATATGCGGTGTGGCTGGACTGGTGCCTTGGCCGGCCGCGAACCACCCTGATTCTGTCGGGGCTGATCTTCGCTGCCACGCTGCTGCTGATTCCGTTTATCGGCGGCGAGTTCATGCCGCACCTGGACGAGGGGGCGCTGTGGATTCGCGCCACCATGCCGTACACCGTTTCATTCGAGACATCGAGCAGATTTTCGCCGCAGGTGCGGGACACTCTGATGAAGTACCCGATGGTGACGGATGTGGGCTCGGAGTTGGGGCGGCCAGACGACGGCACCGACCCGACGGGGTTCTACAACGACGAATTCTACGTGGGGCTCAAGCCGTATAACGACGCGGTGTGGAAGACGGGATCGATTCACAACAAGGCGGAGCTGACGGCCGACATTCAGCGCCGGCTCGATGTATTTCCGGGCGTGGTTTTCAACTACACGCAGCCGGCCGAAGACGCGGTGGACGAGGCGCTGACGGGCCTCAAGAGTGCACTGGCAGTGAAGATCTACGGGCCTGACCTGAATGTGCTTCAAAGTACGGCGCAGGTGGTCAAGCAGCGGCTCAGCCAGGTGCCGGGGTTCACTGAACTGACCGTGGTGAGGCAATTGGGGCAGCCGACCCTGACCATTGACGTGGATCGCGCCAAGATTGCGCGCTACGGCATCAACGTGGCCGACGTGGAAGCGATTGTGCAGGCGGCGGTGGGCGGGCAGGCGGCCACGCAGGTGGTGCAGGGCGAAAAGCTGTTCGACCTGGTGGTGCGCATGAAGCCGGAGTTCCGCCAGAGCGCGCAGCAGATCGGGAACCTGCTGGTGGGAACGCCCGCCGGGCAGCAGATTCCGCTCAGCGCGCTTGCCGATATTCGCGTGTCGGGCGGGGCGGCGCTCATCTATCGCGAAAACAACTCGCGGTACATCGGCGTGCAGTACAGCGTGGAGGGCCGCGACCTGGCGAGCGCCGTGAACGCCGGCCAGCAGGCGATTGCCGACATTCAGAAGTCGCTGCCGGCAGGGTACCGCATGACGTGGGGCGGCGAGTACGACGAACTGGTGGCCGCAAAACAGCAATTGTTCGTGATTGGGCCACTGGCGCTGCTGATTATTTCGATGATTCTGTTCGCACTCTACGATAACTTCACGTTTCCGATTATCGTTTTGCTGGGCGTATTGCTGACCGATCCGGTGGGCGCCTTGCTGGCGCTCAAGCTCACGCACACGCCCTTCAGCGCTTCTTCGGCGCTGGGCATGCTGGCGCTGATTGGCGTCTCGGTTGAAACTGCCGTCATTCTCGTCTCCTACATCAACAAGCTGCGCATCGAGCAGAACATGGACATCCGGACAGCCACGCGGGAGGCCTCGCTCCTGCGGCTGCGGCCTATCATGATGACGGCGCTGGTGGCATGCCTGGGACTGCTGCCCGCGGCGCTCTCCACGGGCATCGGGTCCGACACGCAAAAGCCGTTTGCCATAGTGATTGTGGCGGGTCTGGTCTCGCGACTGTTCCTGGGCTTCTTTGTGAACCCTGTCCTCTATCAGATGGTGGCGCGGGACGGAGATGTACTGAAGGTGTAGGAGCCCGCGCCTTTGCTGGCCTTGATGTCGATCAGGAAATTCTCGATGGCCTTGTCGATGGCGATTCGGGTTCCATTCTGTGCACGCTCGCCTTCAGGCTCGATGTCGCCGTTGCTGAGGCCGCACTGGAGATGCCTGGCATCGGGCGCTTCATGCGGCGAGCTGCCGACGGGCCGGGTGCGGTGTTTGCCGTCCTCGCGCCAATCGAGATAAAAGACGCCGCCCTTCAAGCTGACCGGCTCGCCGCCAATCGGAACCAGTTTCGGGTTCGGCTTTCCGTTCTGCTTTACGACCCGAACAAATTGCCATTTTCCGTTCAACCGGCGATACTGTTTAAGGTTGACCCGTTGTCCGTAATTGCTATCCACGAAGCGATTGTTCCTTCCCGATCGTCCATCGCGACGCAGGTGAACGAGACTTACAATCCACTCGCGTCCGGCAGCCTCCGGCCGCAGTTGAATTCCAGCAGAGTGGCTAGTAAATTGGATAGTAAGGTCGATTCCATCCTGTAAGTTATTCAAACAATGGCGCTATCGTCTAGGGGTTAGGACGTGAGATTCTCAATCTTAAAACCCGGGTTCGATTCCCGGTAGCGCTACCAGCCGTTTGACGTAAACTCCGCAATTGCAGCGGGCTTTGCTTTTGTCCGTAATGCGATCTCACAGCGCCTGGCGACGATCCGCGTCCGGATTTGCCGACAGGTACGCTTGCGCAACCGGACGAGCGCCGGGATGGCGTTTGCGCGAAGCGGCGCCTCGCCGAAGCGGTTGCACCGCGATCCATGAGATGCCCAGCGACAGGCGCCTCCGGTCAATCATCCCGATCGTCAGGCCGAGCTCTTTTTCGACGGCTGAAGTGCGACCGACGCCTCACTGGTCAGGACACGGAACGTGAATGTTTCCTGAAGGTAGAGCCGAACCAGGGATTCGGCGTGGCTTAGATAGCCGATGGAAACGTCCTGTCCGATATGCAGCTCGAAGTCGCCGCCTCGCGTGGTCAGAACGAACGCGCCATCGATGGCGGGAGCCCAGATAATATTGCCATCGACAATACGCTTGACGTGCTCCAGCACCGGATATCCATAGTCGCGCGTCTCGGCAAGCTCGGTATATTCTTTGGCTCCGAGCAGCACGGAGTACGGCCCATTCACGCCGACCAGGCGCAACTGGCTCAACGCGCGCGCGATGGAATCAGGATATTCGCGCACCTCGGAGGGCAGAGTCACGATCGGATTGCTGCTGCTCTCGCGAATGCCCTGAATATGGGCTTCCCGGTAACCATCGAAGATGGCCCCGTCTTCGGCGAAAGCGATCTTCCTGGCGGCATCTTTAGCGGGCTGCCAGTCGGAATCGTCGGAACCGCGCTCCACATCGTCGATTGCCTGGCGAGACAGCTCAAACGGCACGCGCAGTTCCACGAGAGCCTTGACCTCTCGCTGATGGGCGATGATGTCTTTGACGGGAGGCTTAATCGATCGCAGGTGGCCGGTTGCAACTCCAGGCGAAGCGATTCCGCCGGGAGACGGAACATCGACGACGCGTCTGCCGGCGAGATACCGCTTGAGCGTTCTCGCCGTCTCCTCTTCAATCTGCGCCCACGCAGCGTCTGAGATTGGCGCCAACTCCCGATGAAGGTTATTCATCATTCACTCCTTTGAGCGATCCTATTCCAAGCGATGTGTCGCGCGCCGGCGGGATGGCTGGCGCAGCGGCCTCGGCCGCCGGAGCAGCGCTTGTTGCGGCCGCCGGCGCCGATTCACCGCTGCCTTCGAGAAACGACGCCGCGGGCGCGAAAAACAGGTTGCCGGTCACGGCGCGGCTGAAATCCAGCAGCCGGTCGTAGTTGCCCGGCGGCCGGCCCACGAACATGTTCTCAAGCATCGTCTCCGTGATGCGCGGAGTGCGGCTGTAACCGATGAAAAAAGTGCCGAATTCACCGTAGCCGGGCCGCCCGAAAGGCATGTTGTCGCGCAGTATCTTAACCTCTTTGCCGTTCTCCTCGATTACCGTCAGCGCATTGTGCGCCGAGGTCGGCTTCTCCGCATCGTCCAATTCCACATCGGAGAGCTTCCTGCGCCCGATAATGCGTTCCTGCGCCTCGGTGGAAAGAGCATTCCATGCCTTCATGTCGTGTAGATACTTCTGCACGATGATGTAACTGCCGCCGGCAAAGAAGGCATCCTCGTCGCCTACGAGTGCAGCTTCAAGCGCGGCATCGCCTCTTGGATTTTCCGTGCCATCGACAAAGCCGATTACATCGCGGTCGTCGAAATAACGGAACCCGTGCACCTCATCCACGGCCGAAACGGCGCCGCCGAGACGCTCCATGATCTGCATGACCAGCTCGAAACAAATGTCCATGCGCCTGGCGCGGACGTGAAACAACACGTCGCCAGGAGTGGAGACGGCATGGCGCCCGCCCGAACGGATCTCTCGAAAAGGATGCAGCTCGGCCGGCCGGGGATTCCCAAAAAGCTTGTCCCAGGCGTCCGATCCGAATCCCACAACGCAGGTCAGGCCCGCCTCAATGTCGCGGAATTCTACAGCCCGAACCAGACCCGCAAGGTCGCCGCAGAACGCACGCACCGCCGCGTAATTTTCGCGCTCCGGGTTGATGCAAACCACCAGAAAAATCGCAGCACGCGTAAGCGGTGCAAGCACCGGCTGAGGAAGCGGGGTGTCGGGTACGATCATCGGATTTGCCTCAAGCGGCTCCGGTCTTCGGTGTTTCGAGTGTCATTGCTTGTACGTCCGCTGTCAATTGCTCGAGTGCCGCGCTAGAATGTCGCGCGCACGCCGAGCTGCGCGGCGAACGGAATGCCAACCGTTGTGCCGGGGCCGAAGAAGTCTCCCAGAGCGCCCTCCGGTATTTCAAGCTGTTTCAGGCTGGTGATGGGTTCGGTTTGTGAACAGTCTGCAACCGTGCAGATCAGGCTGACGTTGGTGATGCCGTTTTGATCTGGCTGCATCTGGGATGCGGGAACCGGGAGCTGGGTCACGTTCACGGCAAAATTCGCGCCCGGATTGTTGCGGTTGAAGATGTTGAAGAACTCCGCGAACGGATTCAACTGCCAGCGCTCGCCGATCTTGAAGGGACGGGTGACGCGCAGATCGGTCTGGATGTAAGGCGTTCCACGAAATTCGTCCAGGCTGGTATACGTTCCATTCACCCAGATGCGCGCGGTGTTGTCTGCGTTGGTGATGGTGATGGGGCGGGCGCTCTCTAGCTGGGAAACGCCGCTCAATTCCATACCGCCGGGGACGTGAACCGTGCCGGCAAGCACAATGCGATGGCGAACGTCTTCTCCGGAAGGACCGTAATCGCCGGGTCCGAATGCATCCAGCTGTCCGGCGTCCGGCCCGCTCTGCAACTGGCAGACGCCGTCTACGTAATCGAAGAGCTCGCCCAGCAGGCAGCCCCAGGTCTGCGCCTTGGAGAGCTGGTAGTTTGCCACCAGGCTGAAGCGGCGCAGATTGCCCTGCACATGGAGCATGAGGGCGTTGTAGCTGGAGCGATTGTCAGATTGGAATACGTTGACGTTGGGCACCACGTCCGTCTCATCGGAGGCATAGTCCGGGTCCGAAGTGGGAATAAGCGGAGTCAGCAGACTCGTGCCGCTGCCATAGGGAAAGGCGCGATAGCCGTGATTCCCCTGCTCGTGCGTATAGTCGGCGCTGGCCAGCCAGTGCTCGTTGAAGGCGTGCTCCGCTCCGCCCGTGATGTGAATGGCGTAGGGCGTTTTGTAGTTCGAGCCGATCAGGTTGCCGGTGCCTCCGGCGCCGCCTTGCAGGCAACCCGCGCCCGTGAGCGCGTAAGTGCCGAGGCCGCCGGTCAGGCTGCACGTACCGGCAGTTGCGTTGGTGTCATTGGTTCCTTCGAACGCAGTCGCCCATCCGTTCTGGGCCAGATCGTCGTAGAACAAGCCGAATCCCGCGCGTAGTACGGTCTTGCCGCTGCTCTCCGGCGACCAGGCCAGTCCCAGCCGCGGCGCAATCTGCTTGCGGTAATCGTGCGGCGCGGCGGGCGCAATCGGAATCTGCAGCGCCTTCAGCGTAATGTACGCGCTGTTCTCAAGCTGGGTTCGGCCCGATCCCTCGAAGAGCCCGTAGGTGGTCTGGTAACGCAGGCCGTAGTCTACCGTGAGGTGCCGTGAAACGCGCCAGGAGTCCTCGCCATAGAGCCCCAATCGTTGCACGTTCTGCGAAAAGCTGCCGTCGCCGGCGGGAGTATACGTGCACGTGACGCCGGAATCGGCGCTGGGCGCAGGATTGCACTGCGCGCCGGGGGCAACGAAATAAAACGGCAAGGCGCTGGTGATGCCGCCGCAGTCGGCTCCGGGCGGATTGATGTAGCAATCGGGGTTGGACGAATAATCGACGATCTGCTCCGCGGTAGACGCAAACGCGCCGCTCAGTACCGGCTCGTGAATCAAGTCGACTCCGAATTTGAGAGCGTGGCTGCCCGACTCGTGGCTCAGATCGTAACGCACTTGGTATTTATCCTGATTGCGCAGGTCGGGGAACAGAGTGATGGGCGTGGCGAACTGGTTGTCGCCGAAAGTTTCGAATCCGGAGATGGTCAGCGCTGTCGAGCTGAATGGAAACGCCAGCGCGAAGCCCAGGTTCGAGTTGCGCGTCTGCGTCAGGTGCAGCAGGCTGGCGGCGACAACCAGATTGCCCAGCCAGCTGGGACTGAACGTATAGGCATTGCCGATCACCGCGTTCCAGTAGTTGTTGTGCGTGATCAGTCCGGTCGAGGGCAATGTGCCTTGCTCCACCAGCGCGTTGTGCGTCAGGTAGGTGTCTTCGGATGTGCGCAGAAACCACTGCGACTTCGGTGACTGGGCCCAGTCGAATCGCGACGTGCCGAGATAGTCGCGGAAGGGGATGGGAACCGTGGCGGGAACGGCGATGGAACTCAAGCCCGAGATCAAGCCCTGGGAAGCGATCGTGCTCAGCGCATCGAATTGTTCGGTGCTCGCGGGGCTGTAGGCGATGCTGGCATCTTCGTGGACTTGCTCGAACGAAGTGAAGAACCACGCCTTGTCTTTCGCGATGGGGCCGCCCAGCGTGCCGACATAATTCTGCCTTGAGAACGGCTGCTTGGGATTGTGCGCGCAGACGCCGTTGCCGCAGGTTTCCGCCGGGTTCTCGATCGGGAAGCGCGCGTTGAGCGCCGCCGCTCGCTCGTAGAATGCTCCGTCGCCGTGCCAGTCGTTGCTGCCGCGCTTGGTGGTGATCACCACCGATCCGGCGGTGGTCCAGCCGCTGTCGGCATCTTCATTCGAGGTGCGCACGGCAAATTCCTGAATGCCGTCGGGCGAGAAATTCTCGAGGAAGCCGCCGATCCAGTCGTCGGAGTTGTCTGCGCCGTCGACCGACAGCTCGTTATTCAAGCCGGAGCTTCCACCGGTCGAGACGGCCGTGATGCGCGCCTTGGTGGGATCGGAGGGTTCGACCGGCTCCGTTCCGGGCACCAGATAAGCAATGTTGGCGAAGCTGCGTGCCGGAAGCGGAAGGGATTCGAGATCCTGGCTGCCAACTACTCCGCCATGCACGGCGCTCGAAGTGTCGATGGTCTCGGCCGCGATCGAGGAAGGCATGCCTTGCACGTTCACTGTCTCGCGTCCGCTCTCCGGTCTTAGCGTCACGTTGACGTCGCGCACAACGCTCACGGCAACGTCCACGTCGGCCGTGGCCTGGGCAAATCCCGTGGCCGTTACGATCACGCGATAAGACCCGGGGAGCAGTTCCTCAATGCGAAATTCTCCCTGTGCGTTGGTGGCCGTTGCGCGGCTCATGGAAGAGCCTGCGGCCTCGACCACCACCCGGGCGCCGGCTACGCGCGCTGCGCTCGCGTCCTGAACCGCTCCCCGCAGGGCGCCGTCCGCATTCTGGGCGCGCAGCGGCGGAGCGGCGCAGACCACCATCCACAGGAAAATCGGGAAAGCCGCGGCGCGGAAAAGCAAACTCGCCCCGCGGATTCTCGAGAGGCGAAGCCTGGCGAGAATGAAAAGCCCTCTGGCGTCGAGGCAAACTCCGATTTGCGGGGCCGCTGCTGCGGCCGGGAAAAGGGAACCCGTTCGAAGGGCCATAAGCAAGCTCCTTGTCAAGGAGATGAGGGACTCGGGTGCTTCGAAGAGTATCATCTCGCGCGCAATCAAGTCAGAATGCCGTAGTGGGTCGGTTTGAAAGGTGCGGGCTACACCGGCTGCGGAAACATTCCGCCGGATAGGCGCAAAGTGCCAGGGCGCCGCTTCAGTCGTGCCGCAGGCGGCTGACAAACGTGTCGGGTCTTTAGCCCCTGAGGCCTTGACCTTCCAAACTGACTCCTCACCCAGAATGCGGATCGTTTGAGACACCCAGTATATGATTGAAAGCGTTGGACAGGATACTCGATTCTCAATCTGAAACCTGGCTTCGATTCCCCCCAGCTCTGCCTTTTAAATCCGCGAGGGCCTGCCCGGACCGCCGGCTTTTCTCCTGCCACGATTCCCGGGCCGGGGCTTGCCCGATGGATTGCGCGGACGTGGCGCGGCATAAGACGGCGCCCGTCTTCATCCCCGGCGCGGCTCAAATCCCGGTCAACGGAGCGGGGGTCTCGCGCGTCTAATGGTTTGATGGTATGCGCATCGGAAAATCTATGAGAATCTTGCCGCTTTCCTGCCTCGCGGTATCCGTCCTTGCCTTGCCCTGCCTGTGCGCGCGCAGCCAATCCCAGGCAGCTGCCGCCCCCGCTCCCGCATCTGACCAGCCGGTTGCGACCTTGAAAGTGCAGGCGCGGGAAGTTCTGCTGCCCGTCACCGTGCGCGACAAAAAGGGTGCGCTGGTGACCAATCTCACCGCAGCCGACTTCACGCTGAGCGAAGACAACCGGCCCCAGACCATCAAGAGTTTTTCGCGCCAAAGCGATCTGCCCTTCCTGCTCGGCCTGCTCGTCGACACCAGCCGCAGCGTCTACTCCGCCATGGACAACGAGCGCAAGGCCGCGGAGAAATTTGTCGACCTCATGCTGCCCGCCGATCCCAAAGACGCGAAACAAGGCGACGAGGCGTTTCTCATTCACTTTGACCACGAGGTCGAGCTGCTCGAAGACTTCACCAACTCGCGCGACAAGCTGCACCATGAACTCGACGGGATGGAACCCACCGAGGAGGAGCGGAACAATCCGCAGGGACCTGAAACCAGCGGCGACGACCGCGGCAGCCAGACGCATAGCCACGGCGGCACCCAGCTCTACGACGCCATTTACCTGGCTTCCGATGAGCTGATGAAACCCAAGGACGGCAGGAAAGCGCTGATCGTCTTCTCCGACGGCGTGGACCGGGGCAGCAAGGAGACGCTCAACGAGGCTCTCGATGCCGCCGATCACGCCGGCCTTTCGGTCTACACCATCTACTTCAAGGGCGAAGAGGAACGCAGCCAGAACGGCTTTCCCGGCGGCCATCATGGCGGCATGGGCGGCGGCGGCTATCCCGGCGGATGGCCCGGAGGCGGAGGCGGTTACCCCGGCGGCGGCGGCGGACGGCGCGGCGGCAACGAGCAGGGAGTGGACGGGAGAAAGATCATGGAGCAGATTGCCACCCGCACCGGCGGCCGCTATTTCGAAGCCAAAAGGAAAGACAACCTCGACGATATCTACGGCATGATCGCCGAGGAATTGCGCGGCCAGTATCTGCTCACCTACACGCCCGACCAGGTGGACAACGAAGGCGGTTACCACAAGATCGCGCTCAAAGCCAAGAACGCCGATCTGACCGTGGTCACGCGCGAAGGCTACTTCGCCCCCGGCGGCGATTCGAAATAAGGCAGCCTGGATTCAGGTTGAATCCGGCGTCTATGCTTCCATTGAGTTTCGATTCTCTTCCTCGGTCACTACGAAAAAATAGCGCAGGTCGGCCTGTCCAAACGAAGTGGTCATGGCCACGTCGGCGGCATCCTGCCCCGTTGCCATCAGCACCCGGCCCACGCGCGGCTGGTTGTTGCGGGCATCGAACGTCCACCAGCGATCGTCCAGATAGGCCTCGAACCATGCGCTGAAGTCCATGGGAAGTCGCGCAGGAACGCCGATATCTCCCAGGTAGCCCGTGGCGTAGCGGGCCGGGATGTTGAGGGCGCGGCAGAAGGTGATCGCCAGATGCTGGAAGTCGCGGCATACCCCCACGCGCTCTGTAAACACGTCGAGGGCGGTTTTTGTCGGCCGGGCCTGCTGATAATTGAAGGTCACTTTGTTGTGCACCCAATCGCAAATGGCCTGCACGCGGCCCCAGCCGGGTTCAACGTTTCCAAACAGTTCGATTGCAATGTGTGAAAATCGGTCCACTTCGCAATAGCGGCTGTTGAGCAGGAAGCGGAGTATCTCATGCGGCAGTTCGCTCACGCCCGGCTCGCGTGCGGACAGTCTTACCGCATCCGGCTCACCCGAGTCTCGAATCAGCGTGGAGTTGCTCAGCCGCAGAGGTCCCGGGGGCGCAACGAACCGCACGCAGCGGTTTCCGAAGCCGTCGATGTAGCTGGTTGTTTCGAGCTTCGGTTCCGTCTGCAGCTCGTCCGGCTCCAGCAGGTCCTGGACGCGCGAAGGATGGACGTTCAAAAGCGCCACCATGGCGGCCGTGGCCGGTATCTCGAATTGAATGTCGTACGCCAGCCGGATCAGCATGGGTCTCCCGATGCCTCCTGACTCCAGCATATAGATTTTCCGCCGGGCGCCGTTTACCCCACCTTCGCATTGAGCCCGGGTGCCCTGCCTTCGCCGATGCGCGTCCTTTGCGCGTCGGTTAAGGAGTGGGCGGCCCGCACGTCAAAAGCGGGATGAACGCCGCCCGCCAGGGCGCGAGCGTTGACGCTTTCCCGGGTCACAGAAGCGAGACCTGGCGCGGCCGGCGGCGTCTCCTCAGTGCACGAAAGTGGTTTTGACGCGCTCGGAGCGCAGGAAATACGGAATCCAGATGGCCGCGCCGATCGACACCGATGCGAGAGGGCTCGCTTCGGGATTTGAGCTGAAACGCAGGGCCACGAGGTGATCGAAAAGAATGAGGGCAAGGTGGGTGGCGAGATAGGTGATCATCCAGCCGGAGAAGGCTTTCTTCTTCCGATAGAAAAGCAGGTTCAGGCCGAGCAGGCCGAGCAGGAAGATGGAATTGGTGGCGGCTTCAAAAAGAATGAGCGCGGCGATTCCGCGGTGGGCGCTGAGCCAGGTCTGATAGCTCGCGCCATACAGAATGCGAAGATCGACCGAGATGCCGCGGATGCTCGTGAAGGGAGCAATCCCCAGCCCGAACGCGACCAGGATGAGCCATCCGCCGATGCCTTCGAGGTCTTTGCCGGCGGCAAACGAGGGCACAAAGGAAGTGGGCGATGGAGCGGGACCCGGCGGCCGCGCTTCCGCGGGCGGCTGTGCGGCCGTAGCGCCGCAACGCGCGCACACCGCCGCTCCGTCGTCGAGATCGGCCGCACAGAGCTTGCACGCAGGGTTCATGAGGAGATTGAAGGATTCGACAGGATCATGCTCCAATTTCGGATGCCTGTCAAAAAAAGCATGCCGCGTAGAGCGTCTACTCTCCCAGCTTCTCCAGATGGACGGCTTTGCCTTCGCGGGCCGATTCGCGGGCGGCGTCAAGGATCTGCATGACCACGACGTTGGTGTCGAGGGCGCTCAGGTCGCCCTGGTCTTTCACCTGGCCGCTGAGCACCGCGGCCAGGTAGCTCAAGGAATCGCGCTCGCGCGGATCGAGGGATGGAGCGGTGGTCAGATGCTCCGCGGCGTCGTGCTCGTGGCGGAGACGAAGCTGGTCGGCGCCCACGGTAATGGCGTAGCCGGTCGAGCCGTAGACCTCCATATCCTTGCGGCCGAAAGGCCAGTTCCACGAAGCCTGAATCACGGCCTGCGCGTGTGGGTAGGCGAGCACGATGGTGGCGTCGTCGTCCACGCGCGGGTAGATTTCGGGCTTGTCATGGTTGGTGACCGCGGTGACGGTGAGCGGGGCTTCGCCGTGCATGAGCCAGGTCATCAGGTCCACGCCGTAGCAGCCGAAGTCGTAGAGCGCGCCGGCGCCGTTCTGCGCCGGGTCAGTGAGCCAGTTGAGGAATTCGGGAGGAACGCCGATCTCCTTGGGGCCCTGGTGGCCGTCGTTGACGAGCACCCGCCGGAGCTCGCCCAGGCGTCCCTGGCGCAATTCGTCGTAGGCGGCGCGGTTGCTTGCGTACCAGGTGGTCTCGTAGTTCACCAGCACGTGGATCTTGTGGTAGCGCGCGATCTCGCGAATGGCCAGCGCGTCGGCCAGCGAGAGAGTCAGCGGCTTTTCGACCATCGCCGAGACGCCGTACTGCGCGGCGATGCCGATGGCGTGGCGGTGCTCGCCGATGGAGGTGTAGACCAGCACGGCCTGCGGATGCACGCGCTCGATCATGTTGGCCTCGCTCTTGTAGTAGAGCGTTGGAGGCAGCGAGAACCTTTGCCCGTACTTGGCCAGCAGCGAGGAATCGGCATCGGCGATCCCGACCAGCTCGACCTCCGGATGCTGGGGCAGGGCTTTCAGGAAGCCTTCCACGTGGCCGTGCTCGAGGCCCACGATGGCCACCCGCAGCGGGGCCGGCTGGGCCTGCGCCGCGCTCCCGCCGGCCAGGACGGCGATCCACGCCGGCACTGCAATGCCGCCCAACAAGAATGCGCGCACAACCCTGAGTCTCTGCATCTTCCCTCGATTGCCTCCGGCCCCGATTCTACGCGCGCCGGCACGCGCAGTTTCCCGGATCCCGGTTCAAGCCGTAATCCAGCAGGTTGCTCCGTGCCGGCATCTACGGGCAGACCCAACCACAGCCGTTTCAGCACCGGACTGGTCATCCGGTTCTAGGGCCTGTTCACACTACTGGGGTGGATGGCGTTGCGAGTGAAAATCGGGCCAGACGAGGCCGAGCCCGAAGGCTGTGGCGGGTCCACCGTCGAGGGCGAGAACGAAGTATGGCCCGATTTGCACCGCAACCCTGCGGGCCGGGGCCACCACCCCAGTAGTGTGAACAGGCCCTAGCACTGTGACCGTTTCGTGTGATTCCTGTGGCAGTTTCCGGGTAAACCGGCGGGCCCGTTTTGCCGTCCATTCAACGTGGCGACGCAGAAAACCCGATTTCGCTGTCCGTGCTGCGGATACAGGACGCTGGCCGTTCCGGGAGCGCTCGCTTTGTGCCCGGTGTGCTGGTGGGAAGACGACGGCCAGGAAGACGACGACGCCGCAGAGGTGCGGTTTACCGTGAACGGCCAACTGAGCTTGAGCGAAGCCCGGGCCCACTACGCCAGTTGCGGCGCCGCCCATCCCCGCTTTCTTCCTTACGTGCGCAAGCCTGCCGGTTCTGAGGTCTGAGGGTCACCGGGCAGTAACGTACCTTTGGCGGTGCGCCGGCGCGCGGAAATGCTTTCCCCGGTTTGACCCTGTCAGCAATCCCACTTACCATGAAATCAGGGATTTCCCCGGCCACAATGTGCTGATTTCCTTACGGGCGGCGGCACCGGGCGGCGGTCGAAATCAAGGGCGGCGGCGCGCGGCCTGGAATCCGGGCGCGCATTGCGAAGATTCGCCCGAATCGGGAAATTCTTGAACGGCGCCCACCGGGCGCCCGGAAGGCAAAACGTTGAGCTCTACCGGCACTCTCGAAGACAACCCCCACCCTGAAACGGCAGGCGCGGCGCAGGATCACGACCACGCGGGCCAAGATCACGAAGCCCACGATCGCCAGGCGCAGGCCGGCGAAGGCCACGTCCACCAGCATGGTCCGGTCCTCAACCCGGAGTGCACCCGCGAGCTGGTGATCGACGTTCCCGCCGAGGAGGTCTCCAAGGCCTATCGCCGCGTGGCCGGGAACTACCGGAAATACGCCAAGATTCCCGGCTTTCGTCCCGGCAAGGTGCCGGAGACGGTCATCCGCCGGAGATTTGCCGCCGAGATCCAAAAAGAGGTCATCGACAGCCTGTTGCCGGATCGGTTCAACCAGGCGGTCAAGGAGCTGGGCATTCGTCCCGTGGGGCAGCCGCAGGTGACCCAGCTCCAGATCGAAGACGGCGCGCCGCTGCACGTCAAGGCGGTGTTCGAGTACATTCCCGACTTCTCCCTTGACGGCTACCAGAGCGTGACCGTCGAAAAGCCATCCTTCGCGGTCAGCGACGAGGAGTTCCAGGGCGAGATTGAGCGGCTGCGGGAATCGCGGGCCACCATCGAGCCGGTGGAAGAAGACCGCGCCTTGACCGACGGCGACTGGGCGCAGATCAGCTACAAGGGCCGGATTGAAGGCGAGGCCGAAGCCGCCCCCGTGGATGGCGAGGATTCTCTGGTGGAGATCGGCGGCAAGGAGACCGTGCAGGCCTTTTCCGACGCGCTGCGCGGTGCCAGGCCGGGGCAGGAGCTGAAAGCCGAAGTGGTGTATCCGGCCGATTACGCCGAGCCCAAGCTGGCGGGCAAAACCGTGGCCTACGAAGTGGAAGTAAAGGCCATCAAGAAGCGGACGGTGCCCGAGCTGGACGAGGAGTTTGCCAAAGAGTTCGGCGAGTACGAAGAGCTGGCCGACTTTCAAAACGATATTCGCGTCCGCATGGAGGACCGCAAGCGGCGCAGCGTGGAAAACGAGACCCGGGAGCGGCTCCTGGCCGCCCTCGCCGAGCGCTTTCCGTTTCCGGTTCCCGAGTCGCTGGTGCAGGAGCAGATTGACGCCCGCCTGGAGCGCGGCCTGCGCGCCTTGGCCGCCCAGGGCATGAATCCGGAGCAGATGCGCAAAATGGACTTTACCCGCCTGCGCGCGGCGCAGCGCGAAAGCGCCCTGGCCGAGGTGAAAGCGCATGTGCTGCTGGACCGCATTGCGCAGCAGGAAAATGTAACGGTGAGCGACGAAGAAATGGACCACGAATTGCAGATCGCGGCATTGCAGTCCCGCGAGCCGGTCGATGCCCTGAAAGTGCGATTGACGCAGGACGGCGGTCTGGCTAGAATCCGGGAACAGCTGAAACGCGAAAAAACCGGGAATCTGCTCTACGAACGGCTGCCCGCGTAGGGTGAAAAAAGGGCGGCACGACGCCGCGCGGCAGGCAGGATTTTCCACTGGGCGCGGGACGACCGAAACGGGAAGTTAACGGCCACTCAAACGAAGGGCGAGAAGAACACGCAATGGCATTAGTTCCCATGGTGGTTGAGCAGACGAGCCGGGGCGAGCGCGCCTACGACATCTATTCCCGTCTGCTGCGCGACAACATTATCTTTCTGGGCACGCCCATCGACGACCAGATCGCCAACCTGGTGGTGGCGCAGATGCTTTTCCTGCAGGGCGAGGATCCGGAGAAAGACATCTCGCTCTACATCAACTCGCCGGGCGGCTCCATTACCGCGGGGCTCGCCATTTACGATACGATGCAGTTCATCAAGAACAGCGTGGTCACCTACTGCATCGGCCAGGCCGCCAGCATGGGCGCATTCCTGCTGCTCGCCGGCAACAAGGGCAAGCGGTTCGCATTGCCCAACTCGCGCATTCTCATTCATCAGCCGTCGATGGGCGGCTTGAGCGGCCAGGCCACCGACATCGACATTCATGCCCGCGAGATTTTGCGCATCCGCGAGATCACCAACAATCTGATCGCGAAGCACACCGGCCAGCCGCTCGAGCGCATCGAGCGCGACGTGGAGCGCGACTTCATCATGAATTCAGAGCAGGCCAAGGAATACGGGATCGTGGACGAGATTATCGACCGGCCCAGAGCGTAGGATGAGAGGACGCGCAAGGTCCAAAGCGTTGCGTAACTCGATTTGCAAAACGGAACCAAGACGGTTCGTCCAAAGGGAGAGAAACAATGAAAACGCGCACGGGACCTGAAGAAGCGCTGCGCTGCTCGTTCTGCCACAAATCGCAGGACGCGGTGGCCAAGCTGATCTCGTCGCCCAGCGACTATCCTCGCGCTTACATCTGCGACGAGTGCGTAGCCGTCTGCAACTCGATCCTTGAGGACGACCGCGGCGAAGCGGCTCCCGCCACGCTGGCCGGCCATTTGCCCAAGCCGCAAGAGGTGAAGAGCTTCCTTGACGACTACGTCATCGGCCAGGACCAGACCAAGAAGAAGCTCGCCGTCGCCGTTTACAACCATTACAAGCGCGTGCAGATGAACCGGCTGCGCAACAACGAAGTGGAGCTGGCGAAGTCGAACATTCTTTTGATCGGGCCGACGGGCTCGGGCAAGACGCTGCTGGCGCATACGCTGGCCAAGATGCTGGACGTGCCGTTTGCGATTGTGGACGCGACCACGCTCACCGAGGCCGGCTACGTGGGCGAGGACGTGGAGAACATCATCCTCAAGCTGCTGCAGGCCGCCGACGGCGACGTGACGCGCGCGCAGCAGGGCATCATCTATATCGACGAGATCGATAAGATCGGGCGCAAGGACGAGAACCCGTCCATCACGCGCGACGTTTCCGGCGAAGGCGTGCAGCAGGCGCTCCTGAAGATTCTCGAAGGCACGGTGGCCAACGTTCCGCCGCAGGGCGGCAGAAAGCATCCTCACCAGGAGTTCACTGCGGTCGACACCACCAACATTCTCTTCATCTGCGGCGGCGCCTTTGTGGGCCTGGAGCGCGTGGTGGGCCGGCGCGTGGGCAAGAAGGCGCTGGGCTTCAGGAGCGCGGATGCCGAAGCCGATGCCGCGACCACACGCTCGCACCGCGACACTGAACTGCTGCGCCGCACCGAGCCGCAGGACCTGATCAAGTACGGGCTGATTCCCGAGTTCGTGGGCCGCCTGCCGGTGATGGGCATTCTCGACGAGCTCGACGAGGCGGCGCTGATCGAGATTCTTACCAAGCCGCGCAACGCCATTCTCAAGCAATATCAGCGGCTGCTGGAGTACGAAAACGTGCGCCTGCACTTTACCCAGGACGCAGTGTGCGCCGTGGCCCGCGAGGCGCTGGCGCGCAAGGTGGGCGCGCGCGGATTGCGCATGATCCTGGAAGAGCTGATGCTCGATTTGATGTACCACCTGCCCTCCAACAAGCGGGCGCGCGACCTCGAAATCACGCGCGAGATGGTGGAACGGCGGGATCTGTCGCTGTGCCTGCTGGAAAAGGCCGGATAGAACAGGCGTCACCCATCGCCGGTCATGAAGCTAAAAGCCCCAGGTTTCGAATGCGAGACCTGGGGTTTTGCATTGCACCGCCGTCGGCGAAGCTCGCGCGAACGCTATGCCGCGTCCTGCTTGGAGTTCGAGCGGGGCTTTGATTCCGCCGGAGCAATCGCAACGTCCTTGAACTGCTCGATCTCAACTTCCCCTTCGGGAAACACCGCCTTGATCCGCAGTTGCCCGCCCATCGCCTGAATGAATCCGCGCAGCGTAGATACGTACATATCGGTGCGCTTTTCCATCTTCGACACCGATCCCTGGTTGACCCCGAGAATGTTAGCGAGGTTAGCCTGCGTCAGATTCCGAGCTTCGCGAAGCTGATTCAAGGTTGTCGCCTCCACGACGGACTTCACGTACCGCCGTATTTCCTCCTCCTGCTCCGGCGAGAGCTTTCTGCGGATGTCTTTCCAGTTGTGCGGCATGGCGTCAACCTCCAATCTCTTCAAGATGCCTGGCATAGATCAGGTCCGCACGTCGAATTGCGTCCACGTACCATTGAGCGTCCCCAGTCTTATCGCCTCCGAGAATCAGATAGGCGCATCGGCGCGGATCGAATGCAAACAAGATGCGATAAGGTCTGCCCTGATGCTGAATGCGCAGCTCCTTCATGTTGGGATATCGCGACCCTTTGAGGGTATCAACCTGGGGCCGACCCAAAGCAGGCCCCAGTTGCGCTAGCGCGTCAATGATGCCGTTTACGCTGCCGCACTCCTCGTCGGTCGGCGAATCGTACCACTCCTTGAATTCATCGCTGACTTCGACTTCCCAAGCCATGGATAATTATTCCCTGGAAGCGATATTCCGTCAAGGGAATTATCCGATCGAGAGGATGCGTAAGATCAGACCCGAGAGCGTAGAATCTGCCCTATGTCGATCTTGTCTAAGCTATTAGGTGGGAGATTGAAGGCGCCGAGCGCCTGCTGGAGTACGAAAACGTGCGCCTGCACTTTACCCGGGAAGCGGTGTGCGCCGTGGCCCGCGAGGCGCAGGCGCGCAAGGTGGGCGCGCGCGGATTGCGCATGATCCTGGAAGAGCTGATGCTCGATTTGATGTACCACCTGCCCTCGAACAAGCGGGCGCGCGATCTCGAAATCACGCGCGAGATGGTGGAACGGCGGGATCTGTCGCTGTGCCTGCTCGAAAAGGCCGGCTGAGCCAATCGCACTTCACTCTCACGAAGAGCCCTTCCGGCCAATCCGGAAGGGCTTTTTGCTGCGCGCCTTCTTCATTTGCCGATTGCGATGTGGGGCGCGTAGGCTCAAGGCCATGCGGACGATGGCTCTACTCGCGTGTCTCGCCCTCCCGGCTTCAGCGGCGGCGCAGGCCACGGCAGCGGCGCCGGCGTTTGATGTGGCGTCCGTAAAGGCCAGCCGGCAGATGCTCGGGCCGGACTACAACAATCAGCTCTCCTATTCGCCCATCGGGATCACCGCCAGAAATGCCACTCTCAAGCGGCTGGTGGCGGAGGCCTACCGTGTCCAGTTGGATCAGGTGGCGGGACCGGGCTGGCTCGACCGGGACGAATACGACATCGACGCGCGAGCCGCGGAAGGCGCAACTCGCGGGCAGATGGCCGCAATGCTGCGGAGCCTCCTGGCCGAGCGGTTCAGTCTGGCGGAGCACAGTGAATCGCGCCAGATGCGCGTGTATGCGCTGGTCGCCGGCAAGTCAGGCCCCAGAATTCAACCGATGAAAGACGGAGAAGCGGCCAAGGCTCAGCCCGGATTTCATTTTCACGGCGATCTGCATCAGCTCGCCGATCTGCTGACGGTCCAGTTATCCATTCCGGCTCCGGAAAATCCGCGCGAACCGGTAAGGGCCGGCGGACCGCAGATTCCGGTGCTGGATGAAACCGGGCTTGCAGGCATCTTTGACTTCAGCGTGGACATCCACCCCGAGTTGGGTACCGATATGTTCACGGTGTGGCAGAGGGCCCTCAAAGATCAACTCGGGCTGAGCATCGAGAGTCGCAAGGAAATCGTACCCATGGTGGTTGTGGACCAGGCGGCGAAAATTCCGACTGAAAACTGACCGTCGGAGCGGCGCAATCCCTAACTTCTCTCTCTCGCGCGCAGCCGGCTACCCCTTGTGGATGACGTCCGCGTAGAACTCGAAGCTGGATTGACGGTCGATCTGCTTGCCTTCCGCTTCCAGTTCCCGAATTCCTTTCCGATGCTCGACCCAGGTATCGCCGATGCTTCCCTTTTGCGCGTGCTTCACGACCGCGGGATTGTTCGGGGTGCGGTTCTTGAAGTTCTTGGACACCAGAACGGTGCCGTCCTGAAAGGAGGTATAAAATTTCACTCCAAGTCCGAACGGGAAGGCAATGGCGGTCTTGTCTCTGGCGATGAAGACCGGATAGGCGAGGACAAATTTCGCTCCGCTCTGAATGGTCATATACTCCCGCTTGAGCGCCATGAGGGCGATCATCAGCGCCGGGAAGACCAGAAACACTCGAAGCAGCGAAAAGGATTCTCCGAGGTAGAAGAGCGGATCGAAATCTTGGGACCTGAGCTGTTCGATTTCCGATCGATACCTCGCCTGGAGCGACTGCTCGATTTGCGAAGAGCGGATCTCAATATACTCGACGGCGCCGATTGTCGATTGGATGAGGCGATTCAGCCCGTCGTTGAACAGGCTGAGCACCATAATCAATACCAAGACAAGCGGCAGCGCGACGTGCCAGAGAGAGCGGATGCCGCCATTGGCCAGCGACAATCCCGCGGCCGCTTCCGCGAGCCAGAGAACGGTGAGAACCAAAACCACTACGCGAAATGCCTTTTCCAAATGACTTTGCACTCCGGCCTGGATTGCAGACGGTTTTGCTTCGCAGTGCGGTTCCCGCCAGTTTTCCGCTCCGCGGCCTGTATTGCGGCGATTCTTTTGCAAGAGCGGGAAAGGAGCACCGATTCAGCAGCTCCTACAGCCCCTCGTGGGTGCCGTCGCAATACGGGCGATCGCCGGTCTGCTTGCATCCGCACAGGAACACGATGCCCGATTCCTTGACCTCGAGCTTTACCGGCGTCAGGCCGGTGCCGGCGTGGCTGCCGTCGCAAAACGGCTGGTTGGCGCTGCGGCCGCAGGCGCACCAGAGATAAGTTTGGCCGGCCTCCACTTCCACCTCGTAGGGGCCTTTCTGCGCGATCACCGGTTCTGCCATGCGGAATTCTCCTTGGTCCTGTAGGAATCATTATCGCCCAGCGCGCCCCCCAATGCGCGCCGGGAGCGCAAAGCCCACGTCCGCCTTTGGGTAGACGAATTCGGCCTGTTTCCCGCCGCGCGGAGGCCTGTTTTCATCCTGTTTTGGCCCGTTCCGGTCACGATTTCGAAGTTTTTGTCCGCCTTCATCCACACATCTTCGCGGGATTGGTCCGGCCTGAGCTGGTCCTAATCGGGAACTGCCACTCCGCGATTCGTCTTATCGGGATCGAGGTAGACAAATCCGCGCGATTCGTCCGCCTATACGCCCAGCGAATTGCACTTGGTCAGGACTTCGTCGCGCGCCGATTCCGCGATACAATCCGAACAGGAGTACCGGGAGACGGCGGCATGAAGCTGGAACCGGTTTCAGGCGTCTAATCCGCAAGGTGTGTCCATGACCGCACAACGAGAAAAATCCGAGCCGCGCAAGCTGCCCATGATGCCCATTCGCGATATGGTCATCTTCCCCTACATGATGACCCCGTTCGTGGTGGGGCGCGAGTCCAGCGTGCGGGCGCTTGAGGAAGCGCTCACCGGCGACCGCAAGATTTTTCTCGCCACCCAGCACGACGCATCGATCGACGAGCCCAAGGCCAAGGACATTTACCAGGTGGGATCGATCTGCACCATCGTGCAAAGCGTGAAGATGCCGGACGGCAACATCAAGGTCCTGGTGGAGGGAGTGGAACGAGCCAAGTCCATCGAAGTGAACGATCGCGACGGCTTTTTCGTGGCCACCGTGCGCACCGGCAAATCGCAGTTCGAGATGACCTCCGCCGCGGAGCAGCTGATGCAGCGCGTGACCTCGCTGTTTGAGCAGTACGTGAAGCTGCAGCAGTCGCTCAACTACGAAACCATCATCGCCACGGTGCGCATGGATGAGCCGGCCAAGCTCTCTGACACGATTGCCGCCAATCTGCAGATCGGCATCGAGGAAAAGCAGGAGCTGCTGGCCATCTTCGATCCCGCCGTGCGCCTGGCGCGCATCGCCGACGTGCTGGACGTGGAGATCGAGAAGCTCGACCTGGACCGCAACATCCAGTCGCGCGTGAAGCGGCAGATGGAGCGCGCGCAGAAAGAGTATTACCTCAACGAGAAGATCAAGGCCATCCAGAAGGAGTTGGGCCGCGGCGAAAAGAGCGAGTACGACGAGCTGCGCAAGAAGATTGAAGCCGCGGGCATGCCCAAGGAAGTGCTCGACAAGGCCATCCAGGAGCTGAAGAAGCTGGAAGCCATGCCGCCCATGTCGGCCGAATCCACGGTGAGCCGCAATTATATTGACTGGCTGCTGGCGGTGCCGTGGAAGAAGCGCTCCAAGGAGACGCGCTCCATCGACTACGCCGAGAAGGTTTTGAACGGCGATCACTACGGACTGGAAAAAATCAAGGAGCGCATTCTTGAATTTCTGGCCGTGCGGCAACTGGTGAAAAATCCCAAGGGCTCGATTCTCTGCTTTGCGGGGCCTCCGGGCGTGGGCAAGACCTCGCTGGGCATGTCGATTGCCAAGGCGACGGGCCGCAAGTTTGTGCGGCTCTCCTTGGGCGGCGTGAGAGACGAGGCCGAGATTCGCGGACACCGGCGCACGTATATCGGCGCCATGCCGGGGCAGATCATCCAGCACATGAAGCGCGCCGGCACCAAGAATCCGGTCTTCCTGCTCGACGAAGTGGATAAGATTTCCTCGGATTTCCGCGGCGATCCGGCGTCCGCGCTGCTGGAGGTGCTGGACCCGGAGCAGAACACCACCTTCCAGGATCATTATCTCGACGTAGACTACGACCTTTCGCAGGTATTGTTCGTGGCCACGGCCAACGTTTTGCACACCATTCCGCCGGCGCTGCAGGACCGCATGGAGGTCCTGCGCCTGCAGGGCTACACCGAGCACGAAAAACTGGAGATCGCGCGCCAGTACCTGGTGAAGAAGCAGCGCGAGCAGACCGGGCTGAGCGAGAAGAACATCGTATTCAAGGACGATGCGATTCTGGAAATCATCCGCAACTACACCCGCGAAGCGGGGGTGCGCAACCTGGAGCGCGAGATCGGCAACGTGTGCCGCAAGGTGGCGCGCAAGGTGGTGAAGGCGGGCTCGAAGCACAAGGAAGAAGTAAGCGCGGAGAACATCAGCGAGTTTCTGGGCGTGGCCAAGTTCCGCGACTCGGAGGTGCACGAGAAGAGCGAGATCGGGTTGGTGACGGGGCTGGCGTGGACCGAGGTGGGCGGCAGCATTCTCACCACCGAGGTGCAGGTGCTGGACGGCAAGGGCAAGCTGACCATTACCGGCCAACTGGGCGACGTGATGCAGGAGTCGGCGCAGGCCGCGCTCAGCTATATCCGCGCCAAGGCGCATGCGCTGGGGCTCTCGCGCGAATTTTACCGCAACATGGATCTGCACCTGCACGTGCCCGAGGGCGCGATTCCCAAGGACGGCCCCTCGGCCGGGATCACCATGGCGACGGCGCTGGCCAGCGCGCTGGCCAGGATTCCGGTGCGACGCGACATCGCCATGACCGGCGAGATCACGCTGCGCGGCAAGGTGCTGCCCATCGGCGGGTTGAAGGAAAAGCTGCTGGCCGCGCTGCGTGCAGGCATCTTTGAGACCATCCTGCCCAAGGCCAATGAGAAGGACGTGGCCGAGCTGCCGGACAATATCAAGAACTCAATGAAGCTGCACTTTGTGGATTCGATGGACGAGGTGCTGGCGCTGGCGCTGGAAAGCCCGCTGCCCTCGGCGCTGCCGGCCGAGACCGAAGTGCTGGCGGCCGTGCCGCCGCCCGACCTGAGCGGGAATGTGCCGGCGCGGCAATAGGGCAGTTCCCTTTCGTCCTCGTAACCAGTTCACCCAATTCGTGGCGGGCGCGTTGCTCCGCACTGGCGGATGGCGGCGGAGGTGATCCCCGGAACGAGGCCATCGTGGCCGGCCTGGCCGCACCATGCGCGGCTCGATGATCGCATGGGCGATTTGGCGCACTTCGAGGTCCAGGCGTTCCGAATTGCCGACCAGGTGCTGGCCGTAGCGAAAGGTCCGGGCGAGCCGGTAGTATGGTTGACTGTGCCGGGGAGGCATGACCATGACGATCCCCCGAACCAACGGAATTCTGCCGCTACTCGCCTTCCTGCTCATCTCCGCATCGTTCGTCCGCGCAGAAACGATCCCGGGCCTGGGCACTGCCACCTTTCCCACTTCGACGCACTCGGCGGCCGCGAAGCGCGAATTTATGCGCGGTTTGCTTTTACTGCACCTTTTTGAATATGACGATGCCAGCGGTTCGTTTATCGCCGCGGAAAAGGCGGACCCCGGTTTTGCGATGGCGTACTGGGGAGAGGCCATGACCTTCAATCATCCAGTCTGGAACGAGCTGGACGTCCAGGCTGGGCGGGCCGCTCTGGCCAAATTTGGACCCACACCGGAAGCACGCGCCCAACGAATTGCCGATCCACGCGAACGAGCCTGGTTCAGCGCTGTTGAGATTCTCTTTAGCGGCGCCGGCAGCAAGCCCGAGCGCGACGCCCGCTACGCGACGGCCATGCAGCAGTTGACGCGCGCGTATCCGAAAGACGACGAAGCGCAGCTCTTCTACGCACTGGCGCTGCTGGGCAAAAGCGAAGGCGTGCGCGACGTGCCCACCTACCTCGAGGCCGCGGCGATCGCGAAAGCGGTCTTCATGAGGAACCCCAACCATCCCGGCGCGGCCCACTACTGGATTCATGCGATGGACGACCCGCAGCACGCCGCGGGAGCGCTCGTGCCCGCGCGTGCGTTGTCGAAGATCGCGCCCGATGCGGCGCACGCGCAACATATGTGCTCGCACATTTTTCTGGCGCTGGGAATGTGGGATGACGTGGTGCGAGCCAACATCGCGGCCACCGCCGTGACGGACCAGCAGGCCGCCGCGGCAGGAAGGCCGCCCGTGCGCTGCGGCCACTACCATTACTGGCTCGAATACGGCTACCTCGAACAGGGTCGCATCGGCGCAGCAAAGAAAGTGGTTGCCGGCTGCCGTGACGTAGCGACGCAATCAGGCATGGCGGCGAAGGCGCGCGGGACCGTCGATCCTGACGATGCGAGCGTCTCCTCGTTCGTCGTGATGCGCGCCCGCTATCTCGTCGACACCGGTCGCTTGCAGGGTGAAGTGGACGGGTGGAAGGTGGACATGGGTGGGGCGCTCATGCCGAAAATCAACGATGCATTCGCCACGGGGTTTGCTGCCGCTGAAGGCGGCGATCTGCCCACCGCCCGAAACTCTCTCGCCACGCTGCTCGATCTCTTGCCGCAGGCTCCGGCAGCCTTCGATGCTGCCGGCGCGCCACCAGCCGATCCCATGCGCCGGGTCCCGCAGATTCAGAAGCTGCAGCTCCAGGCGGTCATCCTGTCGGCTGAAGGCCACGCAAACGAGGCGATAGCCATGGCGCAGCAAGCGGTGGCGGCCGGCGAAGAATTGCCCTACGCGTTCGGCCCCCCAAGTCCTGAGAAGCCCTCGTACGAGCTTCTTGGCGAGCTCCTCCTCAAAGAGAGCAGGAATGCGCCCGCGCGTGCGGCGTTTGAGGCCTCACTCGAACGCGCTCCGCGGAGAACCGAATCCTTGTTGGGTCTGGCACGCGCAGAAAGCGCGATGGGAGACAAGGCGGCAGCCGCCGAGACCTGGCGTCAGCTCCTCGGGATCTGGAAGAATGCGGACCCCGAGTACGGGACGCAAGAGAACGCGCAGCGCAATCTCTCTGCCCTGCCGCCCGTTGCGAATTAGAACATCGGCCTCGGAAGCATCACCGGCTACACTCCGTAAGGAATTTTCGCTCTGACCTGGCGGCTTCAGACCAATGCGCCGATCGAAGCGCCGTGTCCGCAGCGAAGGACTGGGCCGGTGGATGTTATCCCCTTGCATTCTGCTCGGGGCCTCGCGCGGCACTTTGGTAATTCCCGAGCATCCGAACCCTTTCAAGGATCGTGGCGCGGAGCCGATTTCGTGAGTGTCGCGGCGCTTGAGCACGGCGGCGCGGAGCTTTGCGGCCTGGAAAGGCGATGGCCCGCGGCGTCCTGGCAATCGAGGTGCGTCGGGGGATAGCGCCAAAGTGGCATTTTCCTGAGGCCTGCGCCGGGCGCACAATTTCTTCGAAGCACTGAGCAATTGGGAAGACGCGACAGACTTCCGCAAACCTCGAACAAAACGAGGGACGCAGAAAAGAAGTGATGACCATGAAATCCTTTCGATTGATTTTCGCTCTGGCAGCCGCAGCCGGCACGCTGGCCGCGACCGCCCCAGTGGCTTTTGCGCAAACCGCGCAGGACGAAGAAAACTCCGCCTCGGCGCGAGTGATGGCCGCGTGCCAGGTGGTGCAGGAAGCCACCCTGGTGCAGGAAGCTTTGGACCGGTTCGATACCGCTCTGGCTTCCCGCGACATGCAGCAACTGCAGGCTGCGGGGATTGAGCCGGTAAGCGCAAAGGGCTGGCAGCGCTTTTTCAAGAGCAATCCCAACGCCACGGTGGCGGATAGCTGCCCGGTTACGGGCCTGTACATTGCCGGCGACCGGGCGCTGTGGAATTGCGTCGAGACGTCGACGATCAGCTCGGCGGGCAAGCCGCAGCAATATGCGCATCTGATCCAGTTCACGTTCACCAAGAAGGATGGGTCGTGGACGATTTCGGATCGGCGGTAGCCAGACGCGCCGTCATAATCTGACGAGCTGACGGCGCGGATACCATTCCTGAGGCTGTGGGCGTGCTATCCCAGGCCCCGGAAGCGGGATCTTCACCCCACACGAGCAAAAACCTGTCCCCGGTGACCTGGGGCGCCGATCTTCGTGCTTGAGGGCTGTTCCGAGACGTGGGCCACCCGCCGCTCGCAGCCAATGTAAATCGCCGAGACCGGAGTCGAGCACCCACCTGGCAATTCCAGGGGTTCCGGGCGTGTGACCGCCATTTCGGACAGAACCAGTGGGTAAGCGCTAAGCTGGTCTGAAGGCAATATTGCCGGCGATCCAGTTGAAGTGAACCAAGGCGCCATCACGATCTCCCCTGGACCGCGCATGCGGGCCGCGCTCATTGTGGCGATTGTCGCGGACATCTTCCAGATTGTCGTCTTCCCTCTATTCGTCGAGGGCGCCGGGTCGCCGGCCGATGACATCCTCGACCTCGCTGTCGGCGGTGTGCTGAGTTATCTTCTTGGCTGGCACTGGGAGTTTCTGCCATCGTTTCTTGCCAAGCTGGTGCCCGGAGTGGATTTCGTTCCTCTCTGGACGCTGGCTGTCGCCAACGTCTACAGGAAATCGAAGCAGCTCGCGGTCGCCGTGGAAGGGCAGGTTGACGGACGCCCAACGGGGAAAGACTCGCGCAATTCGTGAATAGAAGTTTTCAGATGCGAGACCGTATGTAGTCGATCCTGAAAAACCTATTAACTACATGTATAATCAATAACATATATCGCGCATTCGTGTTATAATTATCGCAGAAAGAGCCTCAATTCTCCCAATAGCTAGGGGAAAACGCATGCGCCCGAAGAGAAAGCCGGAGCAGCCACAGCGTGAGTTGTTCCAAGTGGAATTGGAACAGTTGATCGATCTCGATCACCCATTGGTTCGTCTGGGGATGTGCATCGATTGGGAATCGTTCGAACAAGCGTTGGGAGCGACGTATCATCCCACCCAGGGTGCGCCGGGCATCTCCACGCGGCTGATGGTGGCGCTTCACTATCTCAAATACCAGCACGATCTGAGCGACGAGAACGTGGTGGCGCATTGGGTGGAGAATCCCTACTGGCAGCATTTCAGCGGCGAGCGTTATTTTCAGCATCGCGCGCCGATTGACGGCTCCAGCATGACGCGCTGGCGTCAGCGGCTGGGCGAGGCCGGCGCCGAGCAGATGCTGCGCGCCACCATCGAGACGGGGATCAAGATGGGGGCCATCCGTCCGGCGCAACTGAAGCGCATCAACGTGGATACGACTGTGCAGACCAAGGCAATTCGTTTTCCCACCGATGCGCGTCTCTACAACCGCTGCCGCCAGCGGCTGGTGAAAGCGGCGCGCCGGGAAGGCCTGGTGATTAAGCAGAGTTATGAGCATGTCGGCCGCCGCCTGCTGATGCAATCGAGCCGCTACGCCCATGCGCGGCAGATGAAGCGGGCGCGGGCCTGTACGCGCAAGCTGCGCACGCAGTTAGGACGAGTGATGCGCGAGATAGAACGGCAAGTTACACAGCCGACGGAGAAGTTAGCCAGGCTGCTGGAGACGGCACATCGAATCCACGCGCAACAAAGGCACGATAAGAACAAGGTCTACAGCGTGCATGAACCCGAGGTCGAGTGCATCGCCAAGGGCAAGGCGGGCAAGCAATACGAGTTCGGCAACAAGGTCAGCGTCGCGGTGAGCAGCCGGGGCGGATGGTTGCTCGGCGCCAAGAGTTTTACGGGAAACCCGTATGACGGCCACACGCTGGGGGCGCAGTTAAAGCAGGTTGATAACTTGATAGGCGGCCGAGTTAGCGAGGTCCACGTGGACATGGGCTATCGCGGCCACGATTACACCGGCCAAGCAACGGTGCATGTGGACAAACGAAGAAGAGGCCGCACGTCGCGAGCACTCTGGCGATGGATGAAGCGTCGCGCCGCCGTCGAACCCAGCATCGGACATCTCAAGACCGAACACCGCTTGGAGCGCAATCGGCTCAAAGGTGTTGCCGGCGATGCGCTCAATGCCATCCTGAGTGCTGCGGCGATGAATTTCCATAAGCTCCTGGGGGCTTTTTGGCGCAATTTCCTGCGCCGCCTCATACGCATCTGGAGCTGGGTTCCGGCCCTACAAGAGCAACTCCCCTTCCAAACGCAGCCCGCAGACGCCTGAAAGCAACTTTTTCAGGATCGACTATGTAACCAAAGCGTGCGCGGAAATCCGGGGAGGGCTGTCCATCGTACTCCGCCGCGCCCAGAACGCCGATGGCGTCCGACGGCGCGGCCTGGTCCAAGCCCGCATAGTTCTCAATTTGCACGTAGACCCGGCTGGACCATCCCAGAAACCCGAGAATCGAAGCCAGAAACAACACCGCAAAGGCGCGAAACGCCCGGTGGCGAGGCTTCGGCTTGGGTCGGTCCTTCAAGTGCACCATCCTGCCGGCCCCTGGCGACGCGAGGTCAGGGCGCGGGGAAATGGATGTTCAGCTTGTAGCAAATGTAGAGAACCAGGATGGCGCCCAGTGTCGAAAAAATGAGGCCGGCTGGATGATATCGTGCGTTCCTCGGGCGAAAGAAGATGTGCGTAACGCCGCCTCCGAGGACCGATCCGATGACCCCGAGCGCGAGCGTCCAGAACAGGGTCATGTGC
Organism: uncultured Acidobacteriaceae bacterium; assembly: GCA_963770555.1. Taxonomy (GTDB): domain Bacteria; phylum Acidobacteriota; class Terriglobia; order Terriglobales; family Acidobacteriaceae; genus Telmatobacter. The sequence goes on along the minus strand of CAVYQC010000001.1, from coordinate 216,742 downwards.
ACGTGCATCACCGATTTCGAGATAAGCCCCGCGAGTAGCCCGATAATCAAATACCAGAGTATGTGAAACATACCTTTCCCTCCACGTTCTGCCTTCGGCCGGAATCTCGATGTTCTTGAGATCAGCCCGAAGTTTATCGATGCTGAAGGGAATTGAATGGTCAATACGATACATGCAATCGAACGACCGGGCGATTCCGCGGCCGGTGGCGGGTGGGCGGCGGCGCTGCCGATTTTTGGGATCACGACCCGATAAGTAACGAAATGCCGGCGAGGGTTTACCGATATCCCTGAGGAACAGGATCAACCGGCGCTCACGGCCCCTGGTGCCGGACAAGCAGCGCCCAGGGTCACGCGCCGTTCTCTGTGCGTTGCCGCACGTACAATCTCCTCCATGGCCAACTGGTACCGGCGGGTTTTCCTGCTGGCGGTTCCGCTGATTCTTTCGAATCTTACCCAGCCGCTGCTGTCGACTGTGGACACGGTGCTCTCCGGGCATTTGCCGGGGGCGGCGGCGCTGGGCGGAGTGGCCCTGGGCGGCATCTTGTTCAATGCCGTCTTCTGGACCTTCGGGTTCTTGCGGATGGGGACGACCGGGCTGGTGGCGCAGGCGCACGGAGCCGAAGACCCGGGGAGCATGCGGCTGTATTTTTTGCGCGGGCTCATCATCGCGCTGCTCATCGGCGCGGTGCTGGTGGCCCTGCGCGGGCCGCTGATTGACGTGGCGATTACGCTCTTGGGCGCAAGCCCGGCGGTGCGCGCAAACGCGCTGGTTTATTGTCAAATCCGCATGTGGGCGGCGCCGGCGGCGCTGGCGAACTATGTGATCCTTGGCTTCCTGCTGGGCCGGCAGCATGCGCGCACCGCGCTGCTGCTGCAGGCCGCGGTGAATGTGGTGAACGTGGCGGTGGCGCTGTGGCTGGTGATCGGACGGCACTGGGGCGTGGCAGGGATTGCCGCGGCGACGCTCTCGGCCGACTGCGCGGGCTTTGTGCTGGGCCTGGGGCTGATCCGGTGGGCGTGGCCGCGCGCGGAGGAGCGGCTGATCGGCTGGCGGGAGCTGGCGGATGGCGAGGCCCTGCGTCGTCTGTTTGCGCTGAACCGCGACCTGCTGCTGCGCACGCTGAGCCTGGTGGCGGCCTACGGCTGGTTCACCCGCACCGGAGCGCGGGCCGGCGACGCGACGCTGGCCGCGAATGCGGTGCTCTTGAACCTGCACTGGATTGCGACCTACGCGCTGGACGGCTTTTCCAATGCGACAGAAGCGCTGGTGGGCGAAGCGGTGGGGGCGCGGCGGGTGGAGGATTACCGCGCCGTGCTGCGGGCTTCGACGGTGGCAGCGGGAACGGTGGCCGCGGGACTCTCCCTGTTTTATGTGTTTGCCGGCGCGCCGCTGGTGGGGCTGTTTACGAACCAGGCGCCGGTGCGGCTGCTCGCGCTGCGCTATTTGCCCTGGGCGATGGCGCTGCCGCTGGTTTCGGTGTGGGGTTATCAACTGGACGGGATTTTTATTGGCGCAACGCGGGCGCGGGAGCTGCGCGACAGCATGGCGGTGGCGTTTGCCGGATTTCTGGCGCTGGCCGTGGGGCTGGAACGGGTGATGGGCAACCACGGGCTGTGGTGCGCATTTTGCGGGTTTATGGTTTTGCGCGCGGTGTTGCTGGGGTGGAGGCTGCCGGGGATTGAGAAGTACAGCTTCCAGCCTCTAGGAGTGTGTCGGAGATAGCAGTTCTGCTTTCCGGTATTGGGTCGAGATTTCTGTCTTGCTTGTGCGAGTCGGCGATGCAGCCAATGGTTACGGATCGAGTGGTTTCGCTTTTGAGGTAGCGGACGAGCGTCTGAACGGGATGGAATTGGCACCCTCAAGCGGCCTGCCGGGTCCACCCTGAGCCGAACAGCTTGAGCAGATTCGAGGTCAGGCACACCAGCTTCCACTCGCGGCGAACATTCTGCAGGCCGCGCAAGCTGAATCGCCGAAAACCTCGCTGCTCCTTGATCTGTCCGAAGACCGGCTCGACGATCGCCTTGCGCATCTTGTAAATGGATCGCCCTGCCTCGCTGCGTAGTTTGTGCCGCATTGCTTCCTTGGCCGTGGCCTGGTGCGGCGGCGGCTCGCTAACTGTCTCGATGGTTTCACCGTGCTTCATGCGTCCCGTGGCGATATGCAGATCGATGCCAGCTACGCTTTCATCTGTCGCATTGGCCTCGCTCCAGTAACCTGCATCGGCACTGGCCGCGTCCGGCTGGCGGCCCATGTTCTCTTTCACCTGGCCTAACATCGGCAGCAGTTGGTGGTTGTCCGTGGTTTCCTGCGTGACCTCTGCGGCCACGATTACCTGCGCTGTCGAGTCCACTGCCGCCTGCGCGTTGTAGCCCTGCACGAAGCTGCCCTTGTTGGCTCCGTCGGGCATGATGCGGCTTTCCGGATCGGTGAAGTTACGCTGCGCCTTCGGGGCTGGCGCTGCCTTATCGGGATCGGGAACCTGGGGCTCGCGCCCGCGCTGCTTCTTGCCCGTCCGCTCTTGCCCGTCGCGCCGCGCGGCCAGTTTGGCTTCTGCCTCGGCGCGCTCCCGCTCCGCCTTCTCCCGCGCCTCTTGCTCCAACTCCGCCTTAGCCTGTGCGATCTTCTTCAAACGGCTCTCGCGCCGCGCCAGCTCTTCCGGCAACTGGTCCCCACCACGGCCCTTGCCGTACTGCGCATCCTCGGCCGCGTCCACATCCTCGGCCTGCTTCAGCAGCGCTTCGATCTCCGCCTTCAGACGCTGCTCGGTCTCGGTCATCCGCGCATAGCTCATCGCCTTATGCTTGCTGGCGTTGGCCTTGATCTTGCTCCCGTCGATCGATACATGGCCCAGCTTCACCAGGCCCGCCTTCTCGCACAAAAGCAACGCCTGCGTGAACAAACCGGCCAACCCCTCCAGATGACGCTTGCGAAACTCTGCAATGGTGTCGTGGTCCGGATGCGCGTCGGCAGAAAGATAGCGGAACGCCACGTCGTCGTAGGTCTTCGCCTCCATCTTGCGCGAGCTGTACACCCCCGTCGCGTAGCCGTACAGCAGCACCCGCACCATCATCGCCGGCGCATACGCCGCTTGACCGCGCCCATCCTTCTCCTCATACGAGGCATAGATCGCGCTCAGATCCAGCGCCGACACCACATCCACCAGGAAACGCGCCAGATGCCGCTCCGGAAGCCAATCGTGAAGCGAGGGAGGGAATAACAACGACTGGTTCACGTCGTCAGGAATAAAACTCTTACCCATAGCCAGCATCGTAACTGAGCGGCCAGATAAAATCTTGAATTTACACGCAAAAGGAATCTATCCCCGACACACTCCTAGAGCCTGTTATTAACTTCATGCGAGGAACCTAAAGAGTTGAGCGATCATGAGGCAGGCGAAGGCGAGGAAGTGGAAGGCGCCGAGCGTGGCGGCAAGTCTTTCGTAGTCTCGGGCGAGGCGACGAAAACGCGCCGCCCAAGCGAAGCTTCTCTCCACCACCCAGCGGCGTGGCAACAGGACGAAGCCGCGTTTGGCTTGCGTAAGTTTGACTACTTCCAGTTGGATGCCGTGTCCGGCAGCCGCCTCTTCCGCCGCCTCACCGGTGTAACCTTGATCCACGTAAGCCAATTCGACATTCTGCTGCGTGATCTCTTGCACTTGGCGGGTCAGTTCGCCGACCTGGGCGCGATCCTGCTCGTCGGCCGGAGTGACGTGCAGAGCCAGCAGATGGCCCAGCGTGTCCACGGCCGCATGCACTTTGGATCCTTTGCGCCGCTTGGCTCCGTCATAGCCTGCTCGCGCTCCAGATTCCGGCGTCGACTGCAGGGTGCGGCTGTCCAGGATCATCGCCGTCGGTTGTCCTTTGCGCCCCGAGAACTCCCGCAACAGCATCCGCAAATCCTCCACCATGGTCTCGAAACAGCGGACCCGGATCCAGCGCTGCGTTTGCTGATAAACCACCGTCCAGGGAGGCAGATCGTTGGGCATGTAACGCCACTGACCGCCGGTGCGCACGATGTAGCGCAAAGCGTTGAACACTGCACGCAACGGGTAGTCCCGCTGCGCCGACTCCTCTTTGCACAAGGCTAAGTACGGGGCCACAAACGCCCACTCCTCATCCGTAACGTCGCTGGGATAGCCCCTTCGATTCGGCTTCATGCCTTGAGCATGAACAGCTTCGACCGGAAATCCCTATCCCAATGCAAACAATGGAACAAAGTTAATAACAGGCTCTAGCTCCTAGCTTCTAGCTGGTTGGTGGCGGGTTGGGGGGTGTGGCTTCACACCCTCCATCCAGAGAGCGCCCGAAGGATGGGGCATCCGGCTACGACCGAATGGTAGAATTGCCTCCAAAATGGCGGAAGAGAGGCCATCATCGCGTTTTCGGACATGGTTGGCAGGCATTTTGGCAACTGTCATCGGAGGTCTTGTTTTGTTCGCCGTCGAAGGCTATCAGAGACCTGGCGTCGCGATGTATTGGGACAGGTCCAGCGACATGGGTGTGACTTCTAACATGAAAGTGACGGTGATCAACAAAGGCAACCTGCACTTACACAAGTGCGGATTCACTATTATTGTTGACTACAACGCAATTGAACAGTCGAGCCCTAAATTCATTAGCGACTTTGAACTGGGCCCCCATGAGGCCAAAGAGTGGAATTTCTCACCAGACGACCTAGGCCTAAACGGACACGAAGAGCTCGTAGAGCCTTGGGGTTTTGGCGATTGCCTCTACTACGGCGTCTTTGGAGTCCAGGAGGCCGTCGATTTCCACGTTTACAACTGATTCAAGTGCAAGTGAACGTGCATCCGCGTGGTTGGCTCTCCCGAAGGATGGGGCCTGGACGGTTGTGGCTGGGCCGGTATCCTAAATGAGATGCGATATAACACCCAATTTTTGCTGTCGGCTTTGGCGGCGGCGCAGTTTCCTGCGCCGGGCGCGGCGGAGATTGCGTTTCTGGGGCGCTCGAATGTGGGCAAATCGAGCCTGCTGAATGCGCTGGTGGGCGAGAAGGCGGCGCGCGTTTCAGGCACGCCGGGGCGCACGCGGGCGATCAACTTCTTTCTGCTTTCGGACGAGAAATCGCGCGGGAAGCTTGTCTTTGCCGACCTGCCCGGCTACGGCTACGCGAAGATTGCGAAGTCCATTTCGGCGGAGTGGCCGAAGTTTATTGAGCCCTATCTCGGCGAGCGCGCGACGCTGCGGCTGTGCGTGTGCCTGGTGGACTCGAACATTGCGCCGCAGCCCGGCGACGGACAACTGCTGGACTGGCTGCGCGCGGAGGGGCGCGCGTTTGTGGTAGCCGCCACCAAGGTGGACCGGCTGAGCGGGAACGAGCGCACGCGGAACCTGGCAGCGCTGAAGAAGGGGTTGGAGGTCGAGGAGATTTTGCCGGTTTCGGCGAAGACAGGGTATGGGATCGGGGAGCTTTGGGCGCGGATTGAAAAAGCAGGGAACGAGGGGACCGGGGACTAGGGACTAGGGACTGAAGGACTTTTGAGGGCGCGGCGATCGGACTGGCCCCAGGGGCCGAGGTCGATCTCGATGGGGACGGGGATTTCGCCGTTGGCGACGCGCTGCTCCAGTTGAGCGATGATTTTTTGGGCCAGTTGTTCGGTGGTGCGCAGGGTGCGGGCGTTGTGCGCGAGACGGCCGAGGTAACGCGGCGCGTGTTCGATCCAGCGGCGGGATACGGCGGCATCCGGTGCGAGGCATTCGAGCGCGATCAAGTCCAGCTTCGGCAGCCAGAGCGCCGCTGCGTCCTTTGCGCGCCACGTTAGCCACGTGAGGGGACTGGTTTCGGCGGCGGCTTCGCCCAGGGCGATCAGTTGGTCGGCGCTGCAACCGGCGAGACGGATTGCCACCAGCGCGCGGGGGGATTCGCCGGCAGATTCCGATGCGGCGCTCGAGCGGAAGAGATCGGGTTCGACGCCGCGCTCCCGCATTTCGCGCTCAACCGCCGCTGGGCCGGCGCCGACGCACACGGCAACTGCTTCGCGCTTGCGGACCTGGTTCTTGAGAATGCGCAGCGCCTCGTCGAGCGAGGTAACGAGGAAGTCGACGACGCCGTCGCGCATGGCCTGCTTGCGCGCCGCCTGGTCAGCGGATGCGGCGAGGGTTGCGGCGCCGGCGATGTTGCCGGCCGCTGCGGCGGCGCGGCCCGCTTCATCGAGATCTCCGGCATAGAGGAGCCGGCCTCCAAGGCCGGTCTCGCCCTGGCCGGCGGCGGCTTGCATCAGGCGCGCGTAGGCCTGCTCCACCTGGACGATGAAGGCGAAGGTGGACGGGGACAGAGGTTCGAGGGGCACGGGACGGTCTTCCTGGGTTGGACCGGTGCGTTAAGGGTCGTGCAATCTCAGGCTGGGCGCAAAAACAAATACGCGCTAAGCCCGGGGCGCCCGGTTGATTAGGATCTGTGCTTTCTCAGGTCCCAAAATCGGGATCTGGGGTACCCGGCTTTGGTGCGACGGCATGCGGCCGGAAGCCTAGTTCGCGAGCTGATCGCGGACGTTGGTCTTGCGGACGAAGAAATCGAATTCGCCCGGCTTGAGGGGGATGCGCGGGTCGCGCTCGTACTTGCCCCTGTAGCACTCGTTGGGCGCGATGACGCCGGTGCTCACGACGGCGGCGATGGAGTACCAGTGCAGGGCGTTGAGATTTTTTTCCATGCCTGCATCGCAGTTGATGTAGATCTCCATGCCGTCGTTGTACGTGCCTTGCACGGAGAGAACGGTGGCGCCGGCGGGAACGGTAACCGTTCCTACGCCCTGGTCGTCGATGCGCAGGGTCTCGCTATGAATGTCATCCTGATGATCGACGCGGACCAGGAGATTGTTGGGGATGAGCGCGCGCGCGGTGCGGGCGTCGAACATGCGGATGGTGATGGCGGTTCCGGCCTGCGCGTGCAGGAAACCGGCGGGCGCTGCCAGGCAGGCGAGGACGGCTAAACAGAAAAATGCAAGGGGGCAGGTCGCGGTGCGGCGTGGCTTCATGCTCTTACTTTGCCATGCCGGGCGGGGTGGTTACCAGGAAGAATAGGGCTGGCCGTCGGCGCCGGTGTCTTCAGAGCCGGAATGGACGTTGGCGATGCCGGGCTCGGTCTGGTCAATGGAGTACATGGCGTCGCTGGTGTCAGTAACCCAGGTATCGGCGCTGTGGGTCATGGGGTCTTGGGGAATGGCGCGGAGGTAGCCCTCCTGGACCAGATCGTCGAGCGACTGGGGGGCCTTTTGCTTGTCCATGGTGTAAGAATCGATGGCGTCGCGCATGGTGTGCAGGTCTTCCTTGAGCACGGCCTCGCGGGCGGACCGGATGGCGCCGACAAACCGGGGTATGGCCATGGTGGCCAGGATGGCGATGATGGACATTACCACCAGCAGCTCGATGAGCGTGAAGCCCGCGGCTTGTCGGCGATTCCGGTTCACTGAACCCTCATTTACCGCATCCCCAGCGGAGTTAGCGGCGTGGGCCGCGCTGCGCGCGGGTTAGCGGTGTTAGACTCCCCTGGCTCGGTCGCCTGGCCAACTCCGCTAACTCCGTAAACTCCGCAAACCGCGCTCATACTGCTACCAGGTGTTGTACTTGGTGCCATCCAGGGCGGTTCCGTCCGACTTCGAATATACATCGAACACGCTCTGGCCGCCGTAGGAGTCAGAATCCGGGTCGTCCTGCATGGAGCGCAGGCCCCATTCGGCGTGGCCGGTCATGGGGTCCACGGGAATGCGGCGCAAAAACTTCAGCTTCTTGCCCTGCACATCGACGCCGTTGACCAGGGTTTCGAGGTCGGGCGGATAGTTCTGGCTGTCGACCTTGGTCTGGAATGCTCCCTTGTCGGCGGCGTCTTTGTACTTGTCGATGGCGTCGCGCATCTCCCACAGGTCGCCGCGCAGCTCGCGTTCGGCCTGGCGCTTGTAAGCGAAGCGCGCGATGGGAAAGGCCGCGCCGGCCAGGATGGAAAGGATGGTGATGGTGACGATCAACTCGACCAGGGTAAGCCCGCGCTCGCCGTGTTTGACCCGCGGCGCGGCCGCGCCGGCAATTGGCTGCGAACCCGGAATGGACGCGTTCGAACGCATCGATACTGCCTTCTACCTGATCACGATATTGGCTGCCCCGCCTTGGGCAGGCAGCTGCTGATTGGCGCTGTTGACCACGGATACGCTGGTCATGGTGAGTGCGGTGGGACCCGCGGCTTTGGCCTGAAATGTAAGGACGCAGACCACGCCCACGCCGCTCACGCCGACGGTTCCCGGCGGACGCGAGGCCACGATGGTCAAGTTGCCTTCCCCGTCGTCGCGATGGATGAGAGCCGCGGCCTGGCCGTCGCGATTGAGGAAGTTGCCGGTGGCCGCGTTGATGAGCGTAAGCCTGGCTGGATCGTAATGGAGCTTGAGCGGAATCGAGGAGACATCCGTGCCTCCGCTCAGGACGATGGGCACCTGGAAGCTGGCACCATTGGCCTGCGGGGCGATGGGTGCGTTGAAGGCGAAGATTGCCGGCGCGGCCGGCTGCGCGCCGGCCGCCGGGGAGGGCTGCCGGATGACCGAGGCGTTGGGCGGCGCGCCGGATCGAAGAGGCGGCTGCGAGTTGGGTTGCGCGGCGGACTGCGGCATGGGCGGTGCGTTGGCCGGAGCAGCGGGTTGCGCGGCAGGCGGCGGCATGGGTGGCGGCGGGGCGAAAATCGGCTGCTGGGCGGCGCGCATCTGGGCCATCGCCTGCGGCGCGGCGATGTCGGCGCTCTGCGCAGGAACGGTCTCGAAGGCTGGGCGGTTGGGAGCCGGCTGCGCTGGATTTGTTTGAGCAGGGCTCGATTGCTCGAGCGCCGTGGGACGCACGCCGGCGCTGAACGGCGAAGGCGGCTCCGCGGACTGGTTATCCAGGTGGCGCAGGTCGATCGACTGGCCGGTGCCGGTGTCGATGGCGCGCAGGTTTTCCGGGTTCAGGTTCTGCGAGCGGACGATGTGCGGCACCACCACGAAGACGATCTCGTCGGTCTGGACGGTGTGGTCCTTGGAGCCGAAGATGTATTTGAGAATGGGGATGGAGCTCAATCCGGGGATGCCGGTCCAGCTCTGCTGGTCGTTGTTATCCTGGATGCCGCCGAGGATGCTGGCTTCGCCCTCGCGCAGGCGGATGACCTGGTCGATCACGCGCTGGCTGAGGATGGGCTCCGTGACGCCGCTGATGGTGACCGAGCCGCTCTGCGCGCTGACCGTGATCTTGACCTTGAGGGTGACGTCATGGTCGTAGTGCACGCTGGGCGTCATTTCCATGTCCACGCCTACGTCCTCGTACTGGAACTGGGTGTTGACCAGCGAGCTGACCAAAGCCGTGGCCGCGCCGGTCTGGTAAGAGCCGGTGGCGATGGGAATCTTGGAGCCGATCTTCATCTCCGCCTTCTGCCCGTCGGTGGCGCGGATGCGGGGATCCTGGAGGATCTGGGTGCTGGCGTCCGTGAGAAGGAGGTTGAGCGTGGCCGCGCCGACGGTGACGGCAAAATCAGAGGCCTTGAGATGGGAGAGATCGTAGAGAGTGGGAGACGTGGTAGAGCTGGAGCAGTTGGTGGCGCCGGAGGCGCAGGTTGAGCTGGATGTGCTGGAGGCGTTGGGCGGCTGCAGGGCGATGCCGAAGCTGCTGGGCCAGGAGATGCCGAGGGTGCGCTCCCAGTTCCTGCTTACTTCAAGCACCGCGGTGTCGACTACCACTTCGGCGCGCGGCTTGTCGAGGTCGCCGATCAGCTTTTGCGCCAGCAGCAGCTCGTCCGGGGTGCCGCGCATCACGATTGCGTTCTGGCTTTGCACGCCGTAGACCTTGGAGTTGGGCAGCACGTTGCGCAGCGCGGTCTGCACGTCGTTCAGGTCGTTCTGCTGCCAGGCGTTGGCCAGATAGAAGGTCTGCACTGCCTGTTCGTCGAGCTCGGTGCGCTTGACGCGGGTATTCTGGGCCACAAAGATGGTGTTATCGGTGATGGGGCGCCAGAAGGTATTGGACATGGTGCCGACGATGCGCAGCGCGTCCAGCAGGGTGACGTTGTTCAGGTCGACCTGGATGCGCTTGGAGTTGTAATCGGGATCGAAGAGGACGTTGACGCCGGCGGCCTTGCCGATGGCCTGGTAGACGATCTTGGCGTCTTCCGTCATGTGCAGGGTGAGCGGCTCGGTGGAGACCGGCTTGAGCTCGGCGGGAGCGCCGATGGAAGCAATCTCCTGCTGCTCGCCGGCCTCTTCGGGAATGGCCATTTCGGAGGGCGCCACGGCCTGGCCCTGCTTCTGGCGGACGAGGGAAATTTCCTGCTGCGCTTCCTCGTTGGCCGGGTCGATCTCAGAGGCGTGGAGAAACTCCGCCAGCGCTCCCTCGAAATCTCCCGACTGGAACAACTGGCGGCCCTTGCTGATGTGCGCGGCGGACGCCGAGACGCGCACCCGGTAGAGCGCGGTCTGGTAGCGCAGGTCCTTGGGATTCTTCTGGAAGGCTTTCTGGTAGTCGTCGTAGGCGGTGTCCCAATCCTGGCGCGCCTCGGCGTCTTTGCCGTGCTTGTAATAGGAGTTGCCCGATTCCCCATAGGCGTGAAGGCGCGCGCCGGAGAGCGCAAAGAGAGCCAGAACGGCGAGCGGAGCGATGGTGAAAAAGACTCGCGGTAGAACGAACCGTGTGGCGACGAAGGGTTGAGCGCGGTGGTTCATTCTACTCCCAGGCATCGGCAGCAGCCTGCGGTCTGCCGCAGTTTCTTGCGGGCTGCCTTGGCCGCCCGGAAGGCGATTCCGTTTGCCGATCTTTTTCAGCCAACGATGCCTCATTTTAGCAAAGCCCCATTTGCGGTGAACGTCGTCCACGGATTTACTTTAGGATGAAGATTTGAGGATAGCGCCGATGCCCCGCCAGACCAGCCATGCCGTGATTCCCAAGGACGCGCCGGCGACCAAGAAGCCGGCGCGGCCACGCAATCCCGTGGCCAGCGGCGAGCGCGATGCGGCGCACAACCGCGCGGCCAGTCACAACTACTTTCTGCTCGAAAAGTTCGAAGCCGGCGTGGCGCTGCGCGGCACCGAGGTCAAGTCGATTCGCGAAGGCAAGGCCAATCTCAGAGACGCATACGGGCTGATCAAGGACGGCGAGGCGTTCCTGTTGAATCTGCATATCGGACCCTATTCCCACGGCAATATCGCCAACCACGACGAGACCCGCACGCGCAAATTGCTCCTGCACCGGGATGAAGTTCGCAAGCTACTGTCGAAGACGCAGATCAAAGGGCATACGCTCATCCCCACGCGGCTTTATTTCCGCAACGGGCGGGTGAAGTGCGAGCTGGCCGTGGCCAAGGGCAAACAGGACTGGGACAAGCGGGAAACGGAGCGGCGGCGCGAAGCGGATCGCGAGGCGCGGGCGGCGGTGAACGCGAGTAAACACCGGATGGGACGGTGAGAACAGCTCTCAGCTTTCAGCTCTCAGCTCTCGGCTCTCGGCTCTCGGCTCTCGGCTTACAGCTGTTAGCTTTTAGCTCGTCGTGCGCGGAAAGCCGGCCTGCCTTGCCGAGATTGGGCGTGGCCTTGGGCCGCACTTTTCTCAAACGAGAACGAGGCGCGAGGACCGGCGCGGGATTGAGGAAGATCAACGGATGACTTCGACTTCGATGCCCAGGTTGAGATTCTTCCAGGTGCGGTCGGTGGTGTAAACGGCGGCTTTGCGCTGAAGGGCAAGCGCCAGGCAGGCGCGGTCGCCGAGCGACAGACCGAAGGGACGGGTGACGGCGACGAGCTCCCCGGCCAGACGCGCCTGCTCATCATCGAAAAAGCAGACCTCGACTCCCAGTTTTTGCAAGCGGCTCCAAGCGAATGCGGGCGGCGTTCCATTGAGAATCAACCTGGTGTAGGCCTCGGTCAGATTGACCGCGCTGAGCGACGCGGTTTGGAGCAGATCGAGAACAACGTCGCCCCCAGGCTCGTTGAAGATTACTGCGAGAATCGCCGAAGAGTCGAGGACGGCAATTCTATCCAAGCCATTCCTCCATCTCGCGGCGCGCTTCTTCGCGGCGGCCGGCAATCAGCTCGTCCGAAGCTAGCACTCCGGGCTTGGCGAATTTCTTGAACTCCTCTTGAATCTTGCGGATGCGGGCGCGGTGCGACTCAATCTTCAGCACGCCGTTCTCGATGGTGAGAAACAGCGTGTCGCCGGGCTTGAGCCCCATTTGCTTGCGAATGCCGGCAGGTATGACGATACGGCCGTTGCCATTCAGCCGTGCTGTGACATTTTCGTCGATTGTGACATTAGTTGTCATATCTACAAATTAGGACATTATGTACATAAATGTCAATATGTGTAGAAATGACATTCCTGAATCGGCTGGCCCGCGGCTCGGACCGGCGCTGAGCCGCGCCCTTCATGTCAATTTGCCACAAACCACGGCTTCAGTGAAAGAATAGGCAACATGCAGACTGAACTGACTTTTGCTTCCCTTGCAACCATCGAGACTGAACTGCTGGCGGTTACGGCCGCCGACACCCAAACCTCCAAAGCTGCCGATGCCAAGCCGGCGCCGGCGCTGCTGTCGACCGACGCGCAGGTTCATGCCGCGGCCGCGGCCGTGCTCGCAAGCGGCGAATTCAAGGCCGGAGCCAACGAGACGCTGCTGTTGCACGCGCCGGCGGGGCTGAAGGCCCGGCGGCTGCTGATCGTGGGGCTGGGAAAACTCGGGAAAGCCACGGCGCACGAGGTGCGCAATGCGGCGGGAACCGCGGTGCGGTTCGTGAAGCCGCGCGGAATGCGGAGCCTGGTCTTCGCTCTGCCGCAGTCGGACGGCCTGGATGCCGAGGCCAGCGTCCGGGCGGCGGCCGAGGGCGCGCTGGTGGGCGACTTCGATGCCGACACCTATCGCAGCGACCGCAAGGACCAGAGCGTGGAGAGGTTTACGCTGGCGGCGCCGGATGGCGCCGACCGGCAGGCTCTGGCCGCCGCGCTGGCCGAGGGCGCGGTGGTGGGCGAAAGCCAGAACTTTGCTCGCTCGCTGGTGAACGAGCCGGGCAACAAGCTGACGCCGACGGTGCTGGGCGAGCGCGCCGCGGAGATGGCGCAGGCGGTGGGCCTGGGTTGGGATGTGTACTCGACCGAGAAATTGCACGAACTGAAGATGGGCGCATTCTGGAGCGTCTCGCAGGGATCGGAAGAGCCGCCGGCGCTGATCGTTCTGCGCTACGAGCCGGCCGGTGTAAAGGACGGGCCGGTGCTTGGCCTGGTGGGCAAGGGGATCACGTTCGATACCGGCGGCATCTCCATCAAGCCGGCCGACAACATGGAGAAGATGAAATACGACATGGCGGGAGGCGCGGCCATGCTGGGCGCGATGCGGGCCATCGCGCTGCTGAAGCCGAAGACGCGGGTGATCGGGATTGTGTGCGCGGCGGAAAATATGCCCGACGGCAAGGCGCAGAAGCCGGGCGACGTGCAGACGGCCATGCCGACCTCTCCTGACAAGCCCGGCAAGACGATCGAGATTATCAACACAGACGCCGAAGGCCGGCTGGTGCTGGCCGACGGGCTGGCCTACGCCAGGCAACTGGGCGCGACGCACCTGATCGATGCGGCCACGCTGACCGGCGCCTGCGTGGTGGCGCTGGGGATGGTGAATGCCGGGGCTTTCTCGAACGACGATGAGACCTATCGGAAGTTCGATGCGGCGCTCAAGATCTCCGGCGAGAAGTTCTGGCGGCTGCCGCTGGGTGACGAGTACGCGGAGATGATCAAGTCCGATATCGGCGACATCAAGAACACCGGTGGACGCTGGGGCGGCGCGATTACGGCGGCGGAGTTTCTTCACGTGTTTGCCGAAGAGACGCCGTGGATTCATCTGGACATTGCGGGCATGGCGTGGGTGGAAGATGCGCGGCCGTTCATCGCCAAAGGGCCGAGCGGGGTTGCGGTGCGGTCGATATTGGAGTGGGTGAGGAGCTATTCGGCGTAGTCCTGCGTTGGGCGTGATTGCGGGGATTTTTCAGCGCGCGGGAGGGGGAAGGTTACCATTGTGCCGGGAGCCGGCGCTTGCGCAGCGGAAAGAAAGACGATGAGGACGCGGCCGAATTTTTGGTAACTTACCGACGTTCGGTGAGCATGACTCAAAGTGAGTATTGAGCCAGCGGGTGTGCCGGGTGTGGAATAGAGCCTTAAGCAACATATATAGCAGTCAAGGGCCGGACGCGATCCGGCCCTTATATTTTTCGCTTCACCTTGATCGGGTTAAGCGGGTGGCCGGCGAGGATGGCGGCGGTTGGTACGCGAACATTTCTGGTCGGTCACTGAGGCTTTGAGCGGACGCTTGGAGCCGGCTGGACGCCGATCTTAGATTAGATTTTCTTCATTTGAATTCACTCATTTCCTCATTTGAGTCTGCTTAATCATCGTCGAGCGCGATGAAGTTGCGCCGCTTTTGGCCGATTTAGCCATTGAGGCGCTTTCGATCGCGGCGCGCCCAGGCGGGAGTTGCTCGACGAGCGGCGCCGCGCCCTGGAATGGGCCCGCCGGGAAAGCTGAGAGAGGTTTGGATGAACGATCGCACCGAGCTGCTGGAGTCGGCGCTGGACACGCTGCCGGACGGCATTGCGGTCTTTGGCGCCGAGGACGAGGTGGTGCTGTGGAACCACGCGGCGGAGGCCATTACCGGCTACCCCGGCATGGACCTGCTGACGCGGCCGGTTCCCAAGATGCTGCAGGGTCTGCTGCTCGAAGGGGCGCGGCTGGTGGAGTTGCGGCCTGGCTCGTGGGCTCATGCGGGCCGTGGCGCGCTGGTGCGGGTGCGGCACAAGCTGGGCCACGAGGTTCCGGTGATGACCCGGGCGCTGGTGTTGCGCGACGGGCTGGGCGGGCGCATCGGGATGGCGGCGATGTTTCATCCCGCGGAGAGCCTGGACGCGCTGCCGCACGGTGAGACGGGCGAGGATGGCGAGGTGGCCGCGAGCCAGGCGGATCTCGAGGACCGGCTGAACAGCGAGTTTGAAGATCTTGAGCGCGGCGGGCTGCCGTTCGGGGTGCTGTGGATCGGCGTGGATCAGGCGCACGAGCTTCGCCGCACGCACGGCGCCGGCGCCTGCCACGCGATGCTCCAGAAGGTGCAGCGCGCGCTGGCCAACGGTTTGCGGCCCTCTGAAGAGATCGGGCGCTGGGGCGAGGACGAGTTCCTGGTGATTGCGCACGAGCGCACGGCGGAGATGCTGGCCGCGCACGCGCAGACGCTGGCCGGGCTGGCCCGGACCGCGGACTTTCGCTGGTGGGGCGACCGGATCTCGCTGACCGTGAGCGTGGGCGCGGCGCAGGCCGACCGCGGGCGCGAAGAGACGCTGGCGCAACTGCTGGAGCGCACGCGCAAGGCGATGGTGTTGAGTATGCGCGAGGGCGGGAACCGGACGACATCCGCGTCAGCAGGGTCCGCGGGAGGGGTACAGCAATGTTTGCCATCATAGGGATTCTGGTTGTCTTCGGCGCGGTTATCGGCGGCTTTCTAATGGAGAAGGGGCACATCGCCGTGCTGCTGCAGCCCGCCGAGCTGCTGATTATTGCCGGCGCGGCTTCGGGCACGCTGCTGGTGGCTAATCCGCTGCGCATTCTGAAGGCGATCGTGGCCGGGGTCCTGGGCACGCTCAAGGGCTCGCCGTTCACCAAGGCGCGCTACCTGAGCACGCTCAAGATGATGTACGAGTTCCTCAACAAAGTGCGCAAAGAGGGGCTGTTGGCCGTAGAGATGGACGTGGAGAAGCCGGCGGAGAGCTCGATCTTCAAGAACTATCCCCAGTTTCTCAACGACCATCACGCGCTGGATTTTGTGTGCGACACGCTGCGCACGGCCATTACCGGAGGCGTGGAGCCGTTCGACATGGACCAGATGATGGAGCTGGACATGGAGGTGAATCACCAGGGCGAGATGCAGCCGGTGGACTCGCTGACCACGATGGCCGATGCGCTCCCCGGGCTGGGCATTGTGGCCGCGGTACTGGGAGTGGTGATTACGATGGGCGCGCTGGGCGGACCTCCGGAGGAGATTGGACGGCACGTGGCCGCGGCGCTGGTGGGCACGTTTCTGGGCATCCTGCTGTGCTACGGCATGGTGGGGCCGCTGGCCGCGAACATGCGCAAGTCGGCCGACGAGCACAACGATTATCTGCACGTGCTGCGGGTGCTGCTGCTGGCGTTTCTGAAGGGAGCGGCGCCGATGATCGCCATCGAGATGGGGCGGCGCGCGATTCCGGCGTACGCGCGGCCGGGCTTCGACGAGATGGAAAAGAATTGCAAGAGCCACGCGGCCGCGCCGGAAGCGGCGGCGGCTTAGATTTGCGGCTTGAATTGGCGAGTCGAAGGTTGCGGTATCCCTGGTCCCAGAAGCGGGACCTGGGGCGCCCACGATTCCTGCTGCCCCGACTTAGCCGCAAAGACAAAGACGCGGCGAAGCTGGGGCACCCACGGTTTGTGGCGGGTTGAGAGTGGAAATTGAGAATTGTGGTTTCCCATCCGCGGATAGTTGAGAGAAGTTGGAGAGCATGACAGCGAAGACGCAACCGATCGTCATTGTGAAGAAGAAGGGCGGTCACGGCGGGCATCACGGCGGGGCATGGAAGGTGGCCTACGCCGACTTTGTGACCGCGATGATGGCGCTGTTTATCGTGCTGTGGCTGATGGGCTCGAGCGAAAAGGTGAAGAAGGCGGTGGCCGGCTACTTCAACGATCCGAAGGGAACGGCCAGCCTGCTGGGCACCACCATGGCCGGCAACGGCGTTGAGGTCACCCAGAACGACGAGGCGCTGAAGCGGCTGAAGCAGAAGCTCGAAGAGGAGATTAAGGCCAAGAAGGAGCTGGAAAAACTGGCCAAGCAGATCGAGATCACCATTACGCCCGAGGGGCTGCGCATCGAGCTGCTGGAGACCAAGAACGGCACCTTCTACCAAAGTGGCAGCGCGCGGCTGAGCGACAGCGGTCAGGAGCTGCTGGGGCTGCTGGCCGGGGAGCTGAAGACGCTGCCCAACAACCTGCTGATCGAGGGCCACACGGATGCGACGCAATACTCGACCAACGCGGACTACAGCAACTGGGAGCTCTCCGCGGACCGCGCCAACGCGGCGCGTCGGCTGATGCAGCAGGACGGGGTGCGCAGCGACCAGGTGACGCAGGTGCGCGGCTACGCCGACCAGATGCTGCGAGTGAAGAACAACCCCTACGATCCGTCGAACCGCAGGATTTCGATCCTGGTGAAGAACGACAACGGCGCGGCGCCGCAGATTACCAAGGGGCAGATCGTGGATGGAGGGCCGGGCGACGCGGGCGCAACAACCAGTCCGGCCGCGGCTCCGCCGCAAAGCACGGGTCAGTCTGCATTAACGGCGGCGCCGGCGCCTGCGGCGGCGAAGCCGGGTGCGGGCTCCCCGGCCGCGGCCAGGCCGGGATTGATGGGCAAGCTGACGGCGATGCTGCCGGGCCGCAAGAAATAACTCCTGACTCAAGAATCGTTCCTTCAAGGCTGAGGCATTTCTCGAAACGCGGTTTGTGCTGCGACGGCCTCAGGGTGCGGCTCGTGTAGATGCGCTGCGGGAATGTGCTTTACTATCGGTTCCATGGCGCATGGCCCGGCTTCAACGGGAACGGCGAAAGCGATTGCGGGACGGAGCAAAGGCCGCGACCTGGCCGAGTTTGCCATTGCCTACGCGCTGATTCTGGTGGTGATCTGGACGCCGCGGCCGTGGCAAAGAGTTCTGTGGTGGGTTGCTGCCGCCGCGGTGATTCTGATTACCGCAATCTCGTTCGAGGGATTCAGGAGCATGGGCCTGCGCGCGGCGAATTTCCGGCGCTCGCTGTGGATTGCAGCGGCGGCGCTGCTGGCGGCCGGAGTGGCCGTGGCCGTTGCGGCCCGGCTGGGCACGCTGCATTTGCCCGGCGGGATCATTGCGTTCATCGAAACCTATGTGGGCTACAGCATCTGGTCCGGAGTGCAGGAGTTCCTGTTGCAGGGCTTCTTCCTGCTGCGCTTTCTGCGCCTGATTCCCAACCCCAGGCTGGCGGCGATGACCGCCGCAACGCTGTTCGCCGCCGCGCACCTGCCCAATCCGATTCTGACGCCGATCACGCTGATCTGGGGGCTGGCGGCCTGCCTGCTTTTCCTGCGCTACCGCAATCTCTATTCGCTGGCTCTGGCACACGCCATTCTGGGCATCGCGGTCGCGGTCACCATTCCGGGGCCGGTGGACCACAACATGCGCGTGGGGCTGGGCTACCTGACCTACGGCCATCGCCGGCACGCGGACAGGCTGTATTTGCAGGTGCACCCCTCACCGAAACCATAGCGACCAGAGCGCATCCACGGTGGCGTGGGTCACGGACGATGCGCCTACGCGGCGGCCGCTGCGCCAGGCGCGGCCGTAAAAGATGCCGGCCACGGCGGCCAGCAGCACGTAACGCCAATTGAAATAAACGGCGCGCTTGTTGAAATGCGCCAGGCCGAACAGGGCCGCGGTGACGAGCAGCGCGGGCGTGCGTCCCAAGCGCCGCTCGAGCAGGTTTTGGAGCCAGCCGCGAAAGAACAGCTCCTCGGGAACGGCGACGAAGAAGAAGGTGAAGATCCACGCGGCGGCGATGGCGGCGAATCCGGGCCATACGCGGTGCAGGTGCAGAAAACCGAGGGCGAGGCCGAGAAGGAGCGCAATTGGGGTGTAGAAAGCCGCTTCGCGCAGGCCGACGGCGAGGTCGGCAAGGCGCAGGCGGAGGTCGAATCCGGTTCCCTCCAGTTGGCGAATCAGGACGAAGGCGTAGATTCCCGCGTCGAGAAGAAGGATCTTGTTGAAGATGGCCAGATGCGCGGGCCACCCGCCCTCGAACCAGCGCAGGTCAACGGCCAGGCCGAGCGCGGCGAGCACCAGAAAGTCGCGCCAGTTGCCGCGCTGATCCGGATCGATCTGCGCAGCCTGCCACAACAGAATTGCGATCGAAACCGGTAGCGCCGCATAGAGCGCCAACCACTCCCAATGAAAGACGCCGGCTGCGCCGGCTACCAGGGCGTAAGGAATGCTCAATGCCGCCGGGCCAAAGAGCATTGCCGGCAAGGGCAGCGCGCGCACACGCGCCGCGGCGGCGCGCGAAAAAAAAGCAACCCAGAGAAACGGAGCCAGCGTAAGCAGGGCCGCGGCCAGGTTCGCCGGAGTGACGAGATTTGCGATTGCGGCCATCGCATCCATTCTGCGCTACGGGTCTATTGTGCGCCACGGGCGAGGCGAATCGGTTGTCGCTGGAAGCCGGGCGGCCGAACCAAACCAAAGTTGTAAATTGACGGCCGGGTGTGCCGGTTGTCACACGGGATTGCGCCAGGCGGCGGGAAACCAAACCTTTGTCACCCTGCGACGCGCATTGCGGGTAGAAAGCAGCCGGACGAAGCCGATATTTCCAGGAGCGATAGATGGAGACGCGAGTGACGCTCTTAACCTGGAATCACGCCTGTTCCGTGGGGGTCCTGGCCATGGACGATCAACATGGCATTCTCATGGATACCATCAATGAGCTGTGTCTTGCGCTGGTTCGCGGCAGCGACGGGGAACTGATCGGCGAGCTGGTCGAGCGGCTGCTGGCGTTTACGCGCATGCACTTCGAAAATGAAGAGCAACTGATGCTGCTGAACGGATTCCCAGGGCTCGAGGAACACCGCGCCGCGCACCGCCTCCTGCTGGAGCAGGTTCGCAGCGGCGCTTACCATTTGCAGCACGGCGAAGGAGTGCGGATGCGGGCGCTGCTCGGCAGTTTGCGCAATGGGTATATGGAGCATATCGAGCGCCTGGACCGCGCCTATGGCCCATGGCTGAATGCGCGCGGGGTTTGCTAGAGCGGCTCCAGAATTCACGCGCAGACCGGACGTAATGGGATCGCGCGAGATTTTGAGTCAACTTTTTTTCATTCTGTCCGATAGATTTGAATGCCGGACTCCGCCGGCAGGAGAATTTCTATGGCCCTTTTGACCTGGAACGACAGTTATTCCGTGGGCGTGCGCACGGTCGACAATCAGCATTCCGTGCTCTTCAGTCTGATCAACGAGCTTCATGCCGCGATGGAGACAGGGCAGGCAAAGAGCATGACCGGCCCGATCCTGCGCAAGCTGCTCAACTACACGCGCGACCATTTTGCCGCCGAAGAGGCGATGATGGCGGCTTCGAAATATCCCGGCCTGGCTCAGCACCAGATCAAGCATCGCGACCTGACCAAGCAGGTGGAGGAGTTCGAGGCCCGGTTCGAGCGGGGCGAAGGCACCATCAACATTCAATTGCTCGGCTTTCTCCGCGACTGGCTCACCAATCACATTCAGCACTCGGACAAGGAATACAGTCCGTGGTTGAAGAAGAGCGGAATGAAATAAGACTCAGCCCGGCAGGCTCTCGAAGGAGAGCTGCGCGGGGCTCCACGCCGGCGCCGGCTTCGATTCCGAAGCCAGATCGTAGACCAGGCGTTCGAGCACCAGGCGCTTGTCGGGCGGCGACGAACGCAGCTCAAGATCGGCGCGCGCAACCAGGCGCAGCGCGCGGGTAAGCTCGCGGCGGCTCTTGTAGCGGCGGGCCTGGCGGATGAGGTCGTCGGCGGCGAAGGGCGGAATGCGGAAGCCCTGCCACAGCGCCTGCCAGATGGCGCGCGAGTCGCGCACGTTTTTCTCCAGGATCACCAGCATCTGGCGAAAGGTGCGGGCCAGCATGTAAAGGTGGCCGATGGCTGCGTCCTCGCCGGCATCGGAGCTGTTCAGCAGGCCGTGGAGCAGAGCCAGAGCGCGCACACGGTCGCGGGCGCTGATGGCGTCAGTGAGCTCGTAAAGCGAGCGCTGCTTGGCGCCCAGCACCATGGTCTCCACTTCGCCCAGCGAAATTCGTCCACGCCCCATGGCGTACAGCAGCAGCTTTTCCAATTCCGAAGAGACCGGCATCATGTCCGCGCCCAGCGCGTCTACCAGCTCGCGCGCCGCATCCGGCTCCAGGCGAATTTGAGACTCCTGCGCGGTGGCCACGGCCCAGCGCATGGCGTCTTCCTCGCTTACGCGCGCCAGCTCCACCGTGCCGCAATGCTCGCCCAGCGTTTCCGCGAGCCGCTCGAAGCGATTCTTGTCGTCCATGTCCATGCGGCGCGCGTCGTTGGGAATGCGCAGGAAGTCGGCGACGAAGATAACCAGCGCCTGCGGATTGGGCGACCGGAAATAACGATCGAGAGCCGCGAATTCGTCCTTCTTGGCGCCGCGCGTATAGAGTTGCCGCACGTTGCGCACAAAGAGCACCTGGAAGGGCGCCATCAGCGAGGGGGTTTGCGCGCGGTCGAGCACTTCGAAGATGGAGGTCTCGGCGAGGTCGAGGTCGGAGAGCGAAAAATCTCTCAGGTCGGGCGGGACAAAGGCGCGGAGGACGGCGGCGCGGCAGCGGTCGAGGAGAAAAATTTCGTCACCGGCGAGCACATAGCCGGGCCGGAGCTTGCCGTTGCCCGCGGCGGCGGCATCGATCTCCGCGATGAAGCGGGCCACGGCCGCGAAACCGGCGCCCCACCGGGGGCCGCTCAAAACGCACGCTCCCCGCGAAGGAGTCCGGCGTGCATCGGCATTGCCGCTGCATTCGTCATGCGTTTCCAGAATATAGCCCTGGGCGCTGCGAATCCAGCCTGGAAAACCGGGCTGGAATCAAGAAATAAGCGGAATCGGCGACCGGCCGCTCCGCGCGCCAGGCCCGCTCCGCAATCTCTTCGCCCGATTATCGCTTCGGATAGGAGATCTCAAATTGGCTGATCACGTTGCTGTTGCCGAAGGGGACCGATCCCGACCAGGAGATTCCGGCCCCGCCAAATGGATTGGGATCGATGGTTCCACGGAGCGACAGCCTGTCTCCATCGACGGTGTTCGAACCGACGGCCGTGAACGTGGAACCGGCGACGGACAGCGTGATGGTGGTGTTGGGTTTGAAGACGCCGGTGAGTTGCTGCTCGGCGTTGACCGGCTGCCCGACGCCATCGACGATGCGGTAGAGCTGGAACATGCATTTCTCGGCCGAGAGCGTGGTTCTCCAGAAGCGCAGCGAGTAGCCGTTGCGGGTGCGCGGGTCATATTTGATAAAGATGTCGGCCTTCTGATTGCGCGCGCCCGCGCTGTCATCGGGCGAGCCCGCGATGCCGAATCCCTGCCCCGCGGTTTTTTCCGGAGTCATGACGACTTTCACTTCCATATCGCCGGCCGGCGCGGCGCCCTGATACAGGAGCGCGGCGCCCTGCGAGGCGATGCGCAGGCCGTAGCCGTTGACGAGGTTGTCGCCGGCGGAAGAAGTCCAGTTGCCGAGCACCGTCCACAGGCCGCTGACGGCATCGGTGTTGGCGGTCTCGACAAAGTTGCGGAAGTTGGGATCGATGGTCGTCGACTGAATAGCGGAGGCCGCGATGGGAGCGGATGAAATGACGTCGATCTCGGGGCCGGGATCGCTGATGTTGTGCTTCGGCCGGATGGAAACTTGCACGTAGTTGCCGGCAAATCCCGGCATCAGGGTGAGCTGCTTCAACGGCTGGTCGCCCCGGCTGACGGCCACTTCGCGGCGCGTGGAGCATTGGGCGTCGGCGCACAGATACCAGTCGACGATCGACTGATCGTCTCTGCCGTCGAGCTTCAAGGCGTAGTCGACAGAAATGCTGCCGTGGGCGGGAGCTTCGAGCGCGGGCTCGCGTGTGAAGGCGGGCGGGGCAATGTAGGCGGGCTCGACGTAAATGTGCGAGGTGACGTAGAAGCCGTTGGCGGTCGTGGCATTCACGGCGGCGTATTCGGCGTGATCGGTCAAATTGTGGCCGAGAACGGCGACGGTTTTTCCTGAGGCGGAACTGAGTGAAATCAATTTTGAGGAAGTGGACCACGCGATGGGAGTGTCGGCGGCGCGAGCCGGCGTTACGCTTGCTGTGAGAGTGGCTGCGTCGCCGCCGGTCCGAATGGACGCGTTGCCGGGCGGCTCGGCGTTGGCGAAGGGGCCTGCAATGGCGGCTGCGGCCGCGGGGTGAGCGGGTACACTGCCGCCCGAAGCCGTAAGCGTCATGCGGAAGACATCGCTGCCGTCGTTCGCATACTTCTCGCGCACGCCGGCAGGGTCCCAGTCGTCGGCCCCGCCGCCGGGAGTGGCGCGCAAAAGATTCCACGGATTGAAGGCGGCTGCTTCGCGTGCCGAGAGCTCGCGCGACAGCGTGAACGTGTGCGGGCCGACGATGCTGTCGTAGAGGACGGCGGGATGGCCCTTCGCGTCCTTTGTCTGGTAGGTGAGCGAGTAGAGATTCTGGCGCACGGCAGCCTTCCACACCATCCATGCAACCGGAGATTGAGGCGTGTTGACCGGCATGGTGCAGCGAATGAGCGCAACCGGATTGCGAAAGCCCTTGTAGAATTCGAGGCCGCGCGCGGCGCGGAAGACGGTATGGATGAAGGCGATTCCGGAGGCCGACATGACGCCGTTGCCGGTGGGGAAGTAGACCTCGGAGTTTTCCCATACGCCTACTGCGCCGCCGCCGATGAAATCGTCGGTGCCTTCGACGTAGACGTGGGTGAAATAAGAGCGCGTGGTGCGGATGAACAAGGTGTCGAGCCGGCTGAGGAAGGCGACGTGCGAATAGACGTGTTTGTCGCCGTCGGCCTGGAGCGCGACCGCCTGGGTGATGACCGGCGAGCGCATTTTGAGGTCTTTCGCGGGGTCGCCGGGGTACTCGTAGTCCAGGTTGCAGTAATTCACCAGGGTGAGATTCATCATCGTGAATCCGGTGGCGTTCACCATGAGAATGTAGCCGTTGTTCGATGCGCCCTCTTTATTGCCGCGATTATCGGCCAGCACCACGTTGCGGCGATCGTTGGTGAGACCGAGCAGCGTGATGTAGTTCTTGGTAATCGTCATGCCCGCCTCGGTGTCTGTCCCGCGGATGAAGTAGACGTCGGGCTTGATGCCGATGACGGTGGGCTTCGCCGCGGTTCCGGCGGGCGCGGCGGCATAGGCGGCCTGGAGGGTTTTGAATTTCTTTTTGGCCGGGTCGTCCTGGGGAAGGCTTCGGTCGACGAGATAGTCGTAGGCATAGGCGCGAGTGTCAAAGGGCGCGCCGGTGTAGCCGTTATAGGGCGCTCCGCTCATATTGTCCTGGGCGTGCGCGGAGAGCGCGAAGGCCGCGAGCGCCAGCAGCGGCAAAGAAACTTGATGCCAGGGAGTCTTCATACGATCACCTCGTGGGAGCGGGCGGCCGGGGTGCGGCGAAAACGGAGGGGAACATGTGGTCAGACCACTCTGCCGGCTACTATACAGGCCTCGAGGATGGCGCTGTCAATCGACGATTGGGAGCGCGATCCGGCGTCTTCAGCGGGCGGCTTGTTTCGCGGGCGCCACCGCTGAGCCTTCATCGCGAGCAACCGCGGCGGCCACGCTGCCCATCGGCTCCATCGCGGACGCCATGGCTTCTTCGTCTTGTGCGAGCTTGTTCCTGGCTTTCGTTTTCGCGACTGCCGCTTTCGCGGATTTGGCTGACGCAGGCTTCTTCTTTGCGCCCGCGGCTGCGCCGAGAAATGCGGACCAGCGCAGGTCGAGAAGATGCGGCGCGGATTTGGCCTTGGCAATCGCCATATCGGCCACCTGCTCCACGATCCACTCGAAGTTCGCGGCCCCTACAGATTGCAGGTCGGCGTCGGGCGCGGGATTCATGAAGTCGATGGCATAGGGAACGCCGTTCTCCACCGCAAACTCGACGGTGTTGAGATCGTAGCCCAGCGCGCGGCAAAGCTTGAGTGCGTCCTGCTCAATGCGCTTGAGCAGCTTTTTGCCGGCCGGACCCGGCTCCGCGCTCTGGACGTAGCGCTCGGCGTGCGCGCGGCGCGGATCGTAGGGCATGATGTGGACCGATTTCTGCGCCACCACGTAACAGCGGAAGTACTCGGTAAAATCCACCGCCTTCTGGTACATCATGCACAAATCGCGCGACTGATCGTAGGCGTGGAAGAATTCCAGGCGATTTTGCACGTGGTACACGTCGCGCCAGCCGCCGCCGTCGACGGGCTTCATGAATCCGTGCTCGCCCACGTAGGCGAATACGCCGTCCCAGTCGAGCGGAAACTCGAGATTGCGCATGGAACGGTCGGTAGTTCCCTCAGGATGCTTCTTGTGAGGCAGAATCACGGTGGGGGGAACGGCTACGCCCAGGCGGCGGGCGAGCGTGTAGTTGAAGAACTTGTCGTCGGCCGACCACCAGAAGGGATTGTTGACGACGACGGTTCCGTTGAGCGCGGCATGTTTGAGGAATGCGCGATAAAACGGAATGTCGTGCGAGATGCGGTCCACGATGACCGCGTAGTGAGGCGGCTTGTCGAGTTGCACCGCGCCGGTGAGGACAAACTCGGCCTCGATGCCGGCGGCGTTCCTGGAGTTGATGCGCTCCACCAGCGCGCCGGGAAAGCTGTTCTCCATGCCGAACAGGACGCCGATCTTTTTCATGCGCTTGCCCTCCTTTGAGAAACAAGGTCTGAGAATTTCCATCCCAGCCGGGAAGGCATCCTCAAATGAAAGCGCGGGGCGCAACTCACGCGTCCCAGCGGATTTGCACGGCTACAGTGTACGCCAAGTTGTGGTGGAAAGGGGCGAAGCTGGTGGAGGCGGTGCACGGTGCCGGCCGGCACATCGCTTGGGAGCGAAAAGGCGTATAGTTTTCAAGCTGGAGCAACACAACTTGCGGAAGGGACACTGTTCCGGAGGTGAACATGAAGTACCGGACGTTGACAGTCTCAAGACAATTCGGGAGCGGCGGCGGACGGATTGCGAACACCATCGCCAGATGGCTGGGCTGGAAGCTGCTGGACAGCGAGATCATCGCGGCCATTGCCCGGGAGGCACGGGTGGATTCGAAGGTCGTGCGCCATTACGACGAGCGCGTGGACTCCTGGCTGCGGCGCATCAACGAGGAAGCCATCCGAGGCGTGGCGGTGGCTTCGGGCCGGCCGCTGGGCGAGCGAGACCTGTTCGACGCCTATATCATGACCGAGCTGACGCGGGAGATCATCGAAGAAGCGCACAGCGGAGGGAACTGCGTGATTGTGGGCCGCGGCGCGCAGTGCATCCTGCAATACAAGCCGGATGCTTTTCATGTTTTCATTTACGCTCCGCTGCGGGAGCGGGTGAGGCGCCTGAAGAAACGCCTGGAACCCGGCGCCGACGTGGAGCAGCGCATCCGCAGCGTGGACGAAGAACGCGCCAAGTACCTGCACCAGCGCTTTGGCAAGAACTGGTGCGACCTGCACCTCTACGACATGATGATCTGCTCGCACGAAGACGAGGACGAGACGGCACGGGTGATTCTTTACGCCATGACCGGGGAAGAAAGTTCCCAGGCGGATTCCGGGAAGATGGGCGCGGGACTCGAGACGCACGGCGGGAATGCGAACCAAGAGGCCGTTCGAACCATGAAGACCGTGGGCAGCGGGTCAATTTGAAAGAACACTGGCTCAGTGGGCGAACAAATTCCTTGGAGCCTGTATAAGAACTCGGCCACGTGTTGGATTCATCTGCTTTGAAAGGGCACGGCTTCAGCCGTACCCTTTCAAAGCTGTGAGTTTTTATACAGGCTCTCAGAAGACCCGCGCCGGATGATCCTGCCTGCTATTCCTCTTCGCTGGCCTGGGTGGAGAGATAGCGCTCATAGCCCATCTCGCCGATCTGGTGCATCTGGGCTTCGAGCCAGTCCACGTGCTCTTCCTCGTCCTTGAGCAGCAGGACGATGAGGTCGCGGGAGCCGTTGTCTTTGTTCTCCAGCGCGATCTGAACCGCTTCGTTGTACATGGCGACGGCGGAAATCTCAAGATTGAGGTCCGACTGGATCATCTCCTTCACGTTGCCGCCGACGGTGAGCGAAAGCGGCTCCATGGAAGGCGATCCATCCAGAAACAGGATGCGCTCGATGAGGGCTTCGGCGTGCTTCATTTCGCCGATCGACTGCTTCTTTATATATTTTGAGAGCTTGTCGTAGCCCCAGTTCTCGCACATTTCGGCGTGAAGGAAATACTGGTTGATGGCGGTCAGTTCTTCGCGGAGCGCCTTATTCAGCTGCTCGAGTACCTTGGGATGGCCTTTCATGAGGCACATTGTTGCACAGGCGCGAAAGGGTGAGCAAGCACGGGGCCAGCGGGGACGATGCGCAGGAGCGCGGTTTCTGTTTCGGGAGAACCCTCCCGTTTCGGCCGCCGTTACGCGGCAGCGATGCGCCGCAACTGGCCGAGGTGATTCAGGTCGTGGCCGGCCATGGTTTCAACGATGGAGAGAAAAGTCATGGCGCCGCGCTCGGGGTGAACCACTTTCCTGCCGGCGGCGGCGGGAAGGGCCGATTCGATGAGGCGCAGATTCCATCCGCGCAGCGCCGCAAAGACTTCGAGCGGGTGTCCGGCTGCAACGCCGGGGTAGGTGGCCGCCCATTTCTCCTGGTCGAAGGGCTGAATCGTGTAGTTGTCTTCGGCCAGCGTCTGGCGGAGGCGGAAACCAAAGACAAGCTCGCAGTCGGCCAGGTGGCACACGATCTCCGCGGCGCTCCACTTGCCCGGCGCCGGAGGCGTGGAGACTTTCTCATCGCCGATGGTCCCAAGCGCTTCAGCCAATGCCGCGGGTGTCGAGGCCAGGATGGATTCGAGCGGCCGGCCGTCGAGGAATTTTTCGTAGGGATTGAGTTCGCTCATGGTGTTGCCTCCTGAAGGGTGCATGGATGCCGGCGGATTGTCGATCGGGCCGCGAGGAATGGGGCCGATTTCGGCCGGAGCCTTTAAAGGAAGCATTCCGCAGGGCCTGAAGGCCGGTGAGATTCTGCGTGGCGGATTGTCCGGGCTAAAGCCCGGACCTACCAGTCCGGACTTACCAGCCCGAATCTACCAGCCCGGATCTACCGGACCGGCTCCTTGTCTCTATAGGTACTCCTGCACCATGCGCTGCCAGGTTGGCCAGTCATGCGAGTTGTGGGAGTCCCACACGTAGAAGCGGTGCGAAATTCCCTTGGAGCCGAGGATGCGGTCGAGGTTCTGGTTCTGGCCCAGGCACTGGTCGTCCCAACCGGTGGCCAGCACATAGGTGTTCTGCCGGTAACGGTCGAAATACCATGGGTCGCTGAGGTTGGGGAGATAGTGGGTGGGCAGATTGAAGTAACAATCCTGGTCGTAGTAGCCGCTGAGGAAGTTGGTGAGATCGAAGGCGCCGGACATGGAGAGCATGCCGGTAAACAGGTCGGGATGGCGCATTGCGATGTTGACGGCGTGATAGCCGCCGAAGCTGCAACCCAGCGAAACCAGGTGCGGATCGGGGTTTTTGAGCCGCACCAGCGGAACGGCTTCGCTGAGCAGGTAGTCCTCGTACTGCATGTGGCGGGCGATGCGCCAGCGCGGGGGCACGCGGCGGTTGTACCAGCTCTCGTTGTCCACCGAGTCGACGCAATAGAGCTGGAGGTGGTCGCCGTCGATGCGGCCCGAGAGCGCGGAGACCATGCCGCGGTCTTCAAACTCGAAGAAGCGGCCGCCCGAAGTGGGAAAGACCACGACCGGCAGACCCGCGTGGCCAAAGACGAGCAGCTCCATATCCCGTCCCAGCCGGCCGGAATACCACTTGTGATACTCGCGATTCATGGTTTGCGCGCTCCGCGGCGGATTCCTGATACTGTAACAGCCTGGGCTCCTGTTTGAAGGACCGGCGCAGGCGATCGCGAAGAGCGAGGAAAACCGGTTAGCGTTGAATCCCGACTTCCAACCGCAGCAGTCTTCGAGAAGCGGCGACGCAGCGGCCGGCGGCGCCCCCTTGCACCCGCGCCTGCGGCTGCATCGCTCGTTTGCGAGCCATTATCTGCCTGATGCGCGCGATGTGATCGTCTATGTTCCTCCCGGCTACGACCGCCATCCGGAGCGCAGCTACCCGGTGCTTTATCTTCAGGACGGGCAGAACCTGTTTGACGGCCGGACGTCGTTCGTCCCCGGCCAGACCTGGCGGATGCGCGAGCAGGCGGATGCGGCCATCGAGGCGGGCGAAGTGGAGGCGCTGATCCTGGTGGGGATTTACAACACCGGCGACCGGCGGCTGGCCGAATACACGCCGGAGCGCGACTGGCAGATGGGCGGAGGCGAGGCGGATCGGTACGGGCTGCTGCTGACGCGGGAGCTGATGCCGTGGATCGCCCAGCGCTACCGGGTTCGGCCGGAGCGCGAGGCCACCGGGCTGGGAGGGTCGTCGCTGGGCGGTCTGGCGACGTTGTATCTGGGGCTGCGCCACACGCAATGTTTTGGAAAGCTGGCGGTGCTTTCGCCCAGCGTGTGGTGGAATCACAAGAGCATTCTCGGCACCCTGAACGAGCGCGCGCCCGAGATCTGGGAGAAACCGCGGCTGTGGCTGGACGTGGGCGACCGCGAAGGGAGACGCACGGTGGAGAATGCCGAGCAGCTCAACCGGCGGCTGATTGCGAATGGCTGGAGGCCGGGCGAGACGCTGCACTTTGAACGGGTTGCGGGCGGGATGCACGACGAGGCCAGTTGGGCTGCGCGGGTCAAGCCGATGCTGCGGTTCCTGTTTCCGGCGGAAGGCAGGGATTTGCCTCCAATGCCCGATTTCGGCGATACTTAGATGTTGAGTCTTGCCGAGGCCGGACGAACCGTCTGGCCTTTCGTTTGGCTGGGCGCGCACCAGAAGGCGGCGCCGGCGTTTGTCGAGAATCGCAACGGCAGGAAGACCACAACCGAGCATTGGATTTTGAAAGGAACCGTAACGCCGTGGTGATGATTCGTTTGGCGCGCGTTGGCGCCCCCAAGAAGCCCTACTATCGCATTGTGGTGATTGAGAAGGACCGCGCCCGCAATGGCCGATCGATCGAGGTGGTCGGCACCTACAACCCCCGCACCAGCCCGGCCACGGTGGAACTGAAACACGAGCGCGTGGCCTACTGGCGCAGCGTGGGCGCTACGCTTTCGCCCACGGTGAGCAAACTGGTGGCCAAGAACCCGGCTCCGGCTCCCGTTGCCCCCGAGCCTCCGGCCCCGGCGCCGGCTCCCGTTGCCGGTGATACCGCGGATTCGGCAGCGGCCTGAGATCCCTGACTTATTTTCTGCCGGTGTTCCCTCGACTGCGCGCCGTGCACGGCTGGCGGGCATAGAATTGCTGACGGTGGCTGGTGCGTGCTGATAGTATTCGCGCACGAGCCAAGTCGCCAATTTTTGAGAATGCAACAGGTCAGGGGCAAGAACATGACCCAGGTGGATATGGTCCAAGTCGATGAACTGGTGCGCGAGATTGCGCGCGCGCTGGTGGATGAGCCGGCAGCCGTTGAAGTAGAGTCAGTGAACCGGGATGAAAATACCGTCCTCAAGCTGAGGGTTGCGCCACAGGATGTAGGCAAGGTGATTGGCAAGCAGGGACGGACGGCGCGATCGGTGCGCACCATACTCGGAGCCGTGAGCATGAAGCTGCACCATCGCTACACGCTCGACATCCTCGAAGAGGACGAAGAAGGGTAGCATGCCGGGGGTTCCAGCCCGCGGCAGGGTCCGGGGCCGCGATGGACGTAACTGAGCAGACGGATGCATGGATGCCGCC
Organism: uncultured Acidobacteriaceae bacterium; assembly: GCA_963770555.1. Taxonomy (GTDB): domain Bacteria; phylum Acidobacteriota; class Terriglobia; order Terriglobales; family Acidobacteriaceae; genus Telmatobacter. The sequence continues at coordinate 186,165 of CAVYQC010000001.1, read as the reverse complement.
GGAGCGGTGGGTGTGGCTGGCTATGATCCGCCGGCCCCAGGGACGCAAAGGCGAGGTCTTCGCCGAGATACTGACCGATTTTCCTGAAAAATTTGCGGAGCGGCGGCGGCTTTGGCTGGTTGCCGGAGAGCGTCCGGTGCGCGCACACCATCACGGGCCGGCGGCGGTTCAACGCCCGGCGCTTCCGTTGCGTGTAGAGCTTGAGGCGCACTGGCTGCACAGGGGCGGGATTGTGCTCCATTTTGCGGGCGTCAACTCCATCTCGGAGGCCGAGGCGCTCATCGGCCTGGCGGTCGCGATTCCGCGCCAGGAGCGCGCGGCGCTGGGCGAGGACGCGACCTATATCGGCGACCTGATCGGCTGCGCGCTGATCGATGTGTCCGGGAGCAAGCCGGTGGCGGTGGGCACGATTGAAGACGTGGACCGCACCGCCGGGCCGGTGGCGCTGCTGGTGGTGCGCGGCGCGCGAGGGGAGGTCCTGATTCCGTTCGCGAAGAGCTATCTGCGCAGGATCGACGTGGAGGCGAAGCGTGTGGAGATGGCGCTGCCGGAGGGGCTGGTGGACTTGAATGGGCCGCAGAAGGGTTGAATCCTGGGCAGCCGGTTCCTTGCCCGGCCGGCTCATTGAAACGCCAGCGGCGTCCAGGTCCCAGCGTCTTTGAGCGCCAGTTGAATCGGGCGGGGTGGTCCTTTGGGCGGCACGGTGACTTCGATCCATAGCTCCTGGCCGGATTTCAGTGGCAGTGGGCTTTCAGCATCTTCCGCGATGTAGAAGTCGACCGGCGCATCGAGATACATAGCGCTGCAGGGCGCACCCGGCGAGGCGGAAACCTGTTGCCCCGCCGCACTGTTGTCCTGGTCCGGAATCCTGATGGCCACGAACCGGTTGTTCTCTACCTTCAAGTCAGCCCGGAATTGCGTTTGCCGACTGGCTCGAATCGTGTAAGGGCCTGGCGCCACCGCGCCATTGATGTCGCGGGGGAAGACGGCTTGCGCGGCCGAGGGCAGCGTACTCTGGCAGCCGTCGACCGTGAGTTGCAGGCTCAGGTAGCGTCCGCGCATCGCCATCTCCGGGTCGTAGGCTGCGGCGCGCGTCCAGACGCGGGGGCAGCGCCAGCGCTGATAAAGATATTTGGCGGCAATGGAGGAGACCAGGAGCAACTGGATGACCAGAAGCGCAGCGGAAGCCGCCGAGAGCGAACACCTGCCGATCTTCATTGCGCCTCCGCGGCGCCGGTTTGCGCCGAAGCCATTGCATCCAGAATGCGGCGGCGGGTGATTTCGAGCGCCCAGCCGCCGGCCAGGAACAAAACTCCGAGCCCGATGAGGCCAAGCGAGCGGCCGACTTTGCTGAAGATGTCGCTGAAATAGAACCAGGCCACGGCGATGGCGAAGCCGACGATTCCCAGGTTGACGAGCATGCGCGAAGCCAGCCGCACACCCCACCAGCACAGAAAGACGGCAAAGCCGGCAACCAGCGCGTGCGCCAGCAGGTTGGGCTCGGTTTGGATATTCGTACCTTCCTTCACAGTCCGATAGCACCAGGGCAGGGCGATGGAAAAAACGACCGCGACGGCCGGCGGGATCAATCCCTTGTGGCCGTGAAAGGCGGCGATGCCGAGGGTGAGAGCGGCGATGACGGCCCAGGCCCAGACCCGCGTGCTGAAGGGCACAAGCGTCTGATCGGCCGACCAGGAAGACCAGTTTTCCAGCATCAGGACGATTCCAACCAGGGCGGCGATGGCAGCGCCGGCGAAGAGAATCCCCTGCACCGCCCTGCGCCGCGAGCCGATAAAAAAAGTGAGATAGAGCACCGCCCAGGTGAAGAGCGCGCGGCCCAGATAGATGTCCTCGCCGATGTGCCCGTCGGCGTAGTAGGAGATCTCCGAGAACATCCACGCGGGCCAGAGCAGCAGGGCGAGGGTCTGCTGGGCTTCGTCGCCGAGGAGCGCCCAGCCGGCAAACGCCGCCAGCGCCCACAACAAAATCGCGGCAGGCCAGTGCTCCTCGATGTTGAAGATCTGGCCGGTGAGAGCGATGGCCGCGCCGGCGGCGATGGTTCCCACGGCGTGCAGAGCGGTGGAGAGCGAGTGAAACCTGTCCCGCGCCAGGCCGCCGGCCAGGTGAAACACCGCAACCATGGCCAGCACCAGCGCAAAGCGCTCGCCGGGCGCAAGCCGATTCCAGTGCGCGGAGACAAACAGGACCACGCCGCAGGCCAGCAGGATGGCGCCGAGAATTAACGCAGTGATCCCCTGCCAGCGCAGTCCGCCGGGCTTGGCCTGCTCGCGCTCGTGGGCGCGGATGCGGGCCGCGGTTTGTGCATCGAGGACGCCGGCCGATTGCCAGCGCTTCAGCAACGACTCAATGTCGGCCATGGAAGTTGGCCAACATTAAAGCACATTGGGGAGGGATGCGTATGTGAGCCTTTATCATCGTCGGTATGCGGTTCGACATCGTCACCATTTTTCCGGGATTTTTTGCCGGCATCTTCGAGCACGGCGTGGTGCGCCGGGCGCTGGCCGAAGGCCTGGCGACGGTGGAGACGCACGATCTGCGGGCTTTTACGCACGACCGGCACCGGACCGTGGACGATCGGCCGTTTGGCGGCGGCGAGGGGATGGTGCTGAAGCCGGAACCGCTGGCCGAGGCGCTCAAGCACCTGGGGATTGCGACGAAGGCGGAGCGGGCGTCCACATCTCCCACCCTTGCGCCAGAGAAAAGGCGCAAGGATGGGGCACCCGCATCATCTGCCGCCGCGCGGGGGACGCGGGTGATTCTGCTTTCGGCGCAGGGGCGGCCGTTTACGCAGGCGGTGGCGCGCGAGCTGGCTGGGCTGGATCGCGTGGTGCTGGTCTGCGGGCGGTACGAGGGCGTGGACGAGCGCATCAACCGGCTTTACTGCGATATGGAGCTCTCCATTGGAGACTATGTGCTATCGGGCGGCGAGCTGGCCGCGGCCGTGGTGGCCGATGCGGTGATACGGCTGATACCGGGAGTGCTGGGCAACGAGGCGTCGGGGGAGTTTGAGAGCTTTGGCGTAGCGGACGCGGAGATTGCGGTCGATCGGGAAGGCGTGCCGCGCTCGCAGCATGGGGCCGGCGGCTTGCTCGACTACCCGCACTACACGCGGCCCGCCGAGTTTGCGGGCCTGCGCGTGCCGGAAACGCTCATGAACGGCGACCACCTGGAGATTCGCCGCTGGCGGCGCGAGCAGCAGTTGCGCAAGACGTTCGAGAACCGGCCCGACCTGCTGGAGCGGGCTGAACTCAGCGCGGAAGACCGGAAGCTGCTCGATCGAATCCGGCGGGAAGAGCGGTAGAGGGTTTCGCGTCGTGGAAGGGATGGACCGCCGGCTTGAGTGGAACAGTCCAGCCGCTCATTCCTCGATCGGGCTGCGCTCGGCCTCGGCTTCCATTCCTGCCAATATTCCGAGCATGGACTCGAATTCGGGCAGGCCGCGCAACGGCTTGAGACGGGGATCGGCGAGCATCTGGAAGAACCAGGGGCAGCCCATGTCGCCGGCGGCCTGCAGCTCGGCAGTGGCCAGGGCCGGTTCGTCCAAAGCGACATAGGCCGCGGCTGAAAACGTGTTCAGGACGTACCGTTCTCTTCCCAGCCAGTGCAGCCGCTCCAGGATGGCGCGAGCCTCGGCGCGGCGTCCGGCCATGGCCAGCGCATAGGCGTGAACGGACGAAGCCAGGTCAAAGTAGGGCATCCGCTGGACCAGTTCCTGCGCGATCCGGACCGCCTGGGCCGCCTCGCCGTTGAAGGCCAGAACGATGGCCCCGTAGAGGCGGACAGTTTCGTCATGAGGAAACCGGTTCAGGGCGGCGCGGATCAGGCTGAGGCTCTCGGCGGCATCGCCGGCCAGGTGGTGCGCCCAGGCCAGCCGCGCATGCGGCCAGGCCGCCCAGGGATCGACGTGGATGGCATCGCGCAGCAACCCGATGGCCTCGCCGAAGCGGCGCCGGCTCAAGGCGAAGGAGGTGCGCACCCGCGTGATCCAGGGATCGTGCGGCAGGTGGGCGGAGCGGGCAAACGACCAGAGCGCCGCGGGCAAGTTGCGGTGAACGTGAAAATCGATCCAGCCGAGAGCGGGCAGAATGGCTTCCGCGCGGAAGGGCGCATCGGGAATCGAATCGACGGCGCGGCGCACGTGCCCGGCCGCGACCGCGGGCGGCATGAACCCGAAGTTGGATTGGTTGACACAGAGATAGGCAAGCTCAACGCGAGCGGCGATCAGGGTCGGATCGAGCTCGGCCGCGCGCAGCAGGTGTTGCAGGCCGTCCTGCATGCGGTTCCGCTCGAGGGACTGCCACTCGAAGCGGGCGTGCTGGTAGAACTGGTAGGCTTCGCGGCGTTGGGCAAGCTGTTCGAGGTCATCGTCCGGCTCGGCTGCCGCGGAGATGGTCAGGCCCGGACCCTGGAGGCGAAAGGCCAAGAGGTGGGCAAGCTCCGACTCCAGCGCGGCAATCCGGTCGCGGTTGACGAGCCGATCTTCGCTCCAGATCTGGAGGCCGTCTTCGACGCGGATCATCTCCGCGCGCAGGCGGTACTGCAATGGCTGGGCCGATAAGGCGCCGGCGAGGACATAATCGGCCTTCAGCATCTCGCCGATGCCGTGCGGGGCGAGGCCGCGGCTGGCCAGAGCCGCGACCGAATCCCTGGCCAGGATGGAAACGAACGCGGGCCGCACGGCGCCGAGGCGGACGCCCGCCTCCTCGGCTACGGCGGAGCCGAGATATTCCGGGACTCCGAACTCCGTGGCGAAGGGAAGGATGGCGAGGCGGGGAAGCTGCGCTTCCGGCTCGCCGCCGAGGGGGTGGACCTGGGCGGAAAAGCGGTAGCCGCGCTTAGGGACGGCCTGGATGCAGTCTTCCGGCTCGAGCCGGTTGCGGAGCGAGGCCAGGCAGCGGGCGAGGCTGTCGTCGGAGACGTGCGCATCGCCCCAGAGAGCCTCTTTGAATTCAAGGGGAGTGACAACCTGACCGCAATGCGCGAGCAGCAGCCGGAGTGCGGCCAGTTCTCTCGGCGGCAGAGCCACCGGCGCCGTGCCGCGCAGCAGCGTTCCGTCGGCTTCCAGCCGGAGCCCGCCAAACCGACAACCCTTCTCAACGAAACCGGCCGAGGCCGATTTGTCCCTCTCCATCGAGACCAACGCATTTCTGCGTGCTCTGCGCTCTGCTCGCCAGGGGCTTCCATTGCCCAAGGCACAGCGATCGCTGCGGCGAGTAGCCGGCGCGAGCCCGCATCACAACATCTGGGGAAATAAAAAGGTAGTGCCGACAGCATCTGGGCTTCTTAAGTCATTTCAGGAATCGCGGCGTCTTCCGCACCGGGTTCAAGTCAGCCGTACGCCGCATCCCGCGAACCAAGAGCTGTCCGTGAGCCTTGCGGGCCGATGGTCGCGGTGACTTGAACGCTGTAGCTTCCAACTACCGCGTTGCTGAAATTGCTTCGAGCTCAGTCTTGAATATGCATTCCATTATGTACATGGGGAGGGCCGGGAGGAGAGTTCAGGTTGCCATATTTTCGAGCACGAAGTAATCCTGAGTGGTTACTTTTTTATCAAATAGTAAACGGCAGCTTCCGCGTTACTGCGCAGATTCTACACAGATTGGCGTGAATTGCCCGAAATGATGAGTGTGAGGACAAAACGGCCGGGCAGAAGCGCAGCCGCATGGCGGGGGCCCCGCGTCAATACTTCGATTTGATGGCGTAGGTGAATCCCATGGTGAACTGGAACGAGTTCCGCTTGGTGGGCGGCTCGGCCCCGGCGGGTGGATCGTTGAGATAGCTGTCGAGCGTTCCCAGCGAGAAGCTCAGGTTCTTGTAGGCGGGGAAGGCGAAGGCGTCGGTCTCCGTGGCCGAATACGCCGACGGCTCGTTATATGCCGGAATGAACCCGATCCCCTGGGTATACGTGAACAGCTTGAGGTGGAGAATGGAGCTGGCCGCGAAGGTGGACCCCACCAGGTTCTGGCTGGGGCCGGGCGCGGACCCCGCGTTGTTGATGAACTGCTGCTTCTCGTATTGCAGGGTGGCTTTGAAGTCGACTTCGAGCTTCGGGGACTTGATCGCGGTCCATCCGATGCCGCCGCCGTAAATCTGCTGCAGTTGCAGGTCCTGGCCATAGTTATGGTCGAAGGCTGTCTGGCCCAGCGCGAAAAATCTGGGCGAGAAGTACTCGTCGCGCTCCGCATCCACGTGGGTGATGGCGGACTTGATGTTTTCGGCGGGCATCGGGACGGCGGCTGAAGCGGATGTGGCCGGAATGGTGTAAGCGGGTTGCGTGATTCTCCCGAAGGATCCGCTGAAGTCCGCCGAGGTGCGGTCGCGGGCGTTGAGCCAGGAGACGGTGGGAACGGTCCGCACCAGGCCGATGCCGCCGGAGAAGGTGTAGCTGTTCTGGGTGGCGGTGACCAGGGTTGCGCCGGCGGTGGCCGCGCCGTTCCAGCCCGCGAAGAAGCTCGGCTGGTGATAGACCTGCTTGTTGAGCGTGGGCTGGTCGACCACGTAGGCGGCGTTCTTGACCGCGATGGGCGGCGGCGCGGGGCCTGTCTCGGGATGCACGATCACGGCCTGACCGATCACATCGAGGGTTCCCGAGGGGATGGCCCCGGCGGTTTTTTTGCCGCGCAGCTTCACGGTCGAGTCAAGGACCGCAAACGGCTCGGCGGTATGCAGTTCTTTGATCTTGTCCCAGGCCAGCGCCACGTCGCCCAGCGATTCGGTGTGGAAAGTGACTTTGCCCGCGACCGCGCTCACGAATTTGCCGTGCAGGATGTCTCCGTCGCTGAGCACCAGCACGTCAGGCGTGGGTTTGGGCGCCGGCTTGGGCGGTGCGGCCGGCTTGGCCTGCGCGGCGCAGATGAGGCTGCCGCCGAGGATCGTTGACAGCGCGGCAAGGCGAAGGCCCCGCCCGCATAGGCCAGGTAGTGCGCGCATGGAAATTTGGGTCATGGCGATGGTGTCTTTCTCGATGGACTGGTGGAGAGCGCGTTCGAGGCGCTTGCGCACGGGGCGCACTTCTCCAGGAGATCCCTCAAATCTCGCGGTAGACAATCCGGCGGGTGGTGCACGGGGGAGAATCGTCCGCCGGAGATACCTGCCGCGGAAACAGTGCGGGAGGGCAACCGGGAAGAGCGGTGCTCCGGAATGCCCTCACCAGGATGGTAAATGGCCGGGGGAGGCTGTTGGAATAGGGTGCGCGTGGCGGGTCGGGTTTCCTGGCCCGGCGCGGCTCTGGTTACTTTCTAAAGTTTGGCGCTGGATGGACGGGCCGGCCGGATCGCGGCCCATCCTGGCATAGACTGGTTTACGGAAATCCAACGCAATGCAAGGGAGTATGCGATGCCCAAGGCGGTTTCGTACGCACAGTGGTCCCTGGAACCTTACTGCATCGGAGTGAAACTGCGCTCGCTGCGGACGCGGAAGCGGCTTACGCTTTCGCGGCTGGCGGCCGAGACCGGACTCTCGACGGCGCTGCTCTCGAAACTGGAGACGGACCGGATGATTCCCACGCTGCCCACGCTGGCCACCATTTGCCGGGTTTACGGCGTGGGGCTGAGCCACTTCTTCACCGAGCCGGCCCGGCACACGCTTTCCATCACCCGCAAGGCCCACCTGCAGGCGAGCACGCGGGGTCCCGAATCGGTGAGGATTACGCCGCTGAACGATGCGGATGGCGCCCGGCTGCGGGCGCAGATGATCGAGTTTCCTCCCGGCGGCGCGTCGATTGCGATGGACGCCCCGCACCAGGCCAACGGACTGGTGTACGTACTCGAAGGCAAGCTGCGCCTGGATGCGGGCGGGATGCACGAAGTGCTGGAGGCGGGCGATTGCGCCTGCATGGAAAGCGAGATGCCGCTGGCCTGGAGCGCGGCCGACAAGCGCCGTTGCCGGGTGCTGGCGGTGTTGCCGGGCGGTGAGGGGCGGGGTTAGATTTCTCGCCGCCCGGTTTTATGCGTTGCGATTGAAGTGTGGTATCCCAGGTCCCAGAATCAGGAACTGGGGCGCCCAGCCGAATCTGGACCACCCGGCAAGTTGCGGTTTGCCGCTTGAGGACTCAGTCTGTAGGATGGTTTGGGACTTTCGAGAGAATCGAGACGATGCGACCCAACCTTCCTTTGATGAGAGCCACGCTGACCGGCGCCTTAGGCGGTCTGCTGTTTGGCTTCGACACGGTAGTGATCGCGGGCGCAATCGATGCGCTGGTGCGGCTGTATGGGCTGAGCCCGCAGAACAAGGGCCTGACCGTGGCCATCGGCCTGATCGGCACGGTGATTGGCGCGCTGGGCGCCGGGCAGGTGGGCCAGAAGCTGGGCAGCCGCGAGACGCTGCGCATCACGGCTGTGCTGTACGTGATCTCGGCGGCAGGTTGCGGACTGGCCTGGAGCTGGCCCGCGTTCATGGTTTTCCGCTTCATCGGCGGGCTGGGCATCGGCGCCTCGTCGGTGCTGGGGCCGGTGTACATTGCGGAGTTGGCGCCGGCCAAATGGCGCGGACGGCTGGTGGCCGCGTTTCAGCTCAACGTGGTCTTCGGCATCATGGTGGCGTACACCTCGAACTACTTCATCCGCACCATGCACCTGGGCGCGGCGGAGTGGCGCTGGCAGGTGGGCGTGGCGGGCGTGCCGGCGGTCGCGTTTCTGTTGCTGCTGTTCGGCATTCCGCGCAGCCCGCGCTGGTCGGCCTCGCGCAACCGCATCGACGAGGCGCTGGCGGTGCTCAAGCTGATGGGCGATCCCGACCCCGAGGCCGAGCTGGCCGATATCCGCGCCGCGCTCCAACAGGAGCACGCCTCGGCGCACGAGCCGGTGTTCCGCTGGAAGTACCGCTATCCGCTCTTTCTGGCCATCTCCATCGGCGCCTTCAACCAACTGGCGGGCATCAACGCGATTCTCTATTACCTGAACAACATTTTTGCGGCGGCGGGCTTCAGCCAGATTTCGAGCGACCAGCAGGCGATCGCGATCGGGGCCACGAATTTTCTGTTCACCATCGTGGGGATGTCGCTGATCGACAAGCTGGGACGCAAGACGCTGCTGCTGATCGGCGCGGCGGGCTGCTCGAGCTGCCTGGCAGGTGTGGCGTGGCTGTTCGCCAGCCGGTCGCACCCCGGCGCGCTGCTGTGGCTGCTGGTGACGTATATCGCGTTCTTCTCGGTCTCGCAGGGCGCGGTGATCTGGGTTTACATCGGCGAAGTGTTTCCCACCTCGGTGCGCTCCAAGGGCCAGGGAGTGGGCAGCGCCAGCCACTGGTTCATGAACGCGGCCATTGCGCTCGAGTTTCCTGTGGTGGTGCACTCGATGAGCACGGCGACGCCGTTTGTCTTCTTTTCCGCGATGACCGCGGTCCAGTTCCTGGTGGTGCTGTTCGTGTATCCCGAGACCAAGGGGCAGACGCTCGAGGCGCTGCAGAGGATGCTGCTGGGCGAGGGATGAAGCGGGTCTCGAATGGCGGTTTTGGCTGCGTGATTTGTGCGATTCGATTGAGGTTCGTGCTATCCCAGGTCCCAAACCACCCCGGAAGATCGGGATCTGGGGCACCCGTCGTTAGCGCTCGCTGGTCTGCTTCAGGATGGGCGTGAGCGAGCCTGGGTTGTCGCCTTCGGTGGGGTCCACGCGGAAGTCCCATACGGTTGAGCTGATGTCGCTGGGGGAAAGGATTTCGACCAGCGCGTATTCGCCGCCGATGACCAGCTTCTGCTGCGGCTGAATGCGCAGCCAGTGCTTGCCGGGCAGCAGGTCGACGGTGGCCGGGATCACGTCTTCGTCCTGGGTGACGGCGCCCGCGGCGCTAACGTGGATGGCTCCGACAATGCGCACCGCCTGGCGCTGGTCAAGCTGGACGATGGCGAATCCCGATTGCGCCGAGTGCGCGCCATGCTTGCCGTTGCTCTCATCCTGGGCGTGGCTGGTTTCTACGGTGAAGGGGTGCGAGAGCACCGGCTCGTTCGAGTCGCTGACCCCGAGCGACAGATAGATGGCCGGATCGTTCACGTGCAGGTGGATTCTGGCGTGTCTGCCCTCGAGCTCCAGGCTCTCCTTCTGGCCGGCGAGCGGATTCAGGACGGCCAGGCCGTGACGGGTCTTGGAGTCCATATTCAGGTCCTTGGGCTGCAGCTCCACCAGCTCCGGGGTTCCCTGAAACGCGTCGAGCACGAAGACGCCCTCTTCGTCGGGCAGCTCCAGGCCGCTGGCTACCTGCGGCATGCGCGCTTTTTGATCTTCGCGCTCGGCAGCTTCTTCCTTGTCGATATCCTCGGCCTCCTTCATGGCCGGCGAGGGCGCATCGGCGGAGGTGTTGTGGTCCTGCTCCCATTTCCGGGTAGCGTCCCAGTCCACCAGGTCGACGGGCAGATCTTCCCAATCTCCGCGTTCCTGGGAAAAATAGTGCACGCGGTCGCCGGCAATCTGGTACTGGCGAACCACCTGGTAGGAGCCATCCTTCAGGATCAGGCGGTGGTTTCTTGCCATTCCGGGCAGATCGGGCTTGAGAGGCAGCGGCGTGGAAGCGGGCGGCGGCGCGCTCTGGGCGGACTGGGCCGCAGCCATGGCCGCGGCCAGCATCGCACCGGCCAGAAGAGCGGCCAGCACAGGCCGCCAATGAATCATCTGCACCATTGATCCGCACCAGTATCCGCAGCAGTATCCGCGGGAATATTCGCACCGATTTCCGTAGCCGGGCAACCGGAGACAGGCTCTAGTTTAGACGAACCGGAGTTGCTTGCGTTGTGTGCATTTACGCCAAAAAGGACGGTTTACGCGAAACCTTTGACGGGATCGAGGCGTCAAAACTCGTGTATGGGTTCGTGTATGCTTGAATCATAAGGATCGTTTGCTTGACAGGCGCCAGGGCACAATCCGGCGAAAGATTCCGCGCACGGTCCAGTTCCTGGCTGGTGAGGGCGGTGGTCTGCGTCGCCCTGCTGGCGCTGCTGGCGGTGGTGCAGGTGCCTCACCTGCACGCCACGCAGAACGATGCCGACCATTGCCCGATTTGCATGGTGTTGCACTCCACGGCGCCAGCCGCGGTTGCGACCGCGGTTGTGGTTCTGGTGCCGGTGGGCGCCGCCACGCCGCAAACGGAGCCGGCCCCGGTGGCCGTCAAGCGGCAATCCAGGCTTTATATTCGCCCCCCTCCGACCGGCTGCTAGGCGTCACTCCGATTCTTCCCAATTCAGCCTGATTTGACCATGCCTCGCCGGCCAGAAGCCCGCGAGGCTTCGGCGCATCCCCACCGGCTGACCCGGAAGCGGACGGACGCCTCCCAATGCAAAGAAGCTGCCGCGCGATTCGCACCGCGGCAACCCTTCCGCATTTTCAGCCGATTTTTGAGGAGTCTTTCCCATGCCATCCCTACGTGGCGCAATGTCGCGCATTCTCCCTCTTATCATCCTCGCGCTGGCGGGGCTCGCGGCGTCCGCGCAAAGCGGAAACGCGGGCACTGTGCACGGAACGGTCACCGATCCGACCGGCGCCGTGGTGCCCAACGCAACGGTCGAGCTGACCAACGTAATCAGTCAATACGACCGCACAACCACCACCGATGGCACCGGGCAATTCACGTTTCCCAACGTGCCGTTTAACCCGTACCGGATCAATGTTTCCGCGAAAGGATTTGCGAGCCTGAGCCAGAGCGTAGAGATCGGTTCGTCGGTCGGAACAAACCTCAAGCTTGTCCTGCAGGTCACCGGCGGCAGCCAAACGGTGACGGTGGAGTCCTCGGGCGACCTGATTGAGGACGATCCAACCTTTCATGTCGATGTGGACCGCGACCTGTTCAACAAGGTGCCTTTGGAAAGCGCCTCCTCGACGCTGAGTTCGCTGGTTACGCTGACCACTCCCGGCGTGGCGGCCGACTCAAATGGCCTGTTTCATGGGCTGGGCGACCACGCGTCCAACTCATTTTCAATCGATGGCCAGGCAATTACCGACCAGCAGAGCAAGGTATTTTCCAATCAGATTCCCGCCAACTCGATTCAGTCCATCGAGGTGATCAGCGGCGCACCGCCGGCCGAGTACGGAGGCAAAACCAGCCTTGTGATCGTAGCCACTACGCGCTCCGGGCAGGGCGTCACCAAGCCCACAGGCGACATCTATGCTTCTTATGGATCCTTCGGGTCCGCGAACGGAGGGTTCGATCTCTCTTATGGGGGCAAGAACTGGGGCAACTTCATCGAGGCTGATGGACTGAATACCGGGCGCTTTCTCGATCCGCCGGAGTTTACGGTCTTTCACGACAAGGGGAACGAAGAAAACGCGTTCGACCGTGTCGACTACGCTTTCAACTCGGCTAACTCCATTCACCTCGACTTCAACTACAGCCGCTCCTGGTTCCAGACGCCGAATTCCTTTGACAACCTCAATGTGCAGAACGTAGAAACCACAGGCGCGAATAGCGGCTCGAGCGCCAACCCGACGTTCGTAAACGTGGGCAATGCCGACCAGCGTTCCAAGATTGGCACATTCAATATCTCGCCGACCTACACCCGCGTGCTTAGCGCCAATTCAGTCTGGAATCTGGGCGCATTCGTAAGGAAGGACCTTTATAACTATTACCCCAGCGGGAATCCTCTGGCCGACCTGGGCCCAGCCAACCTGCAAACCTCATCCATCTCCCAGTACCGGACGCTGACCAACACGGGGTTGCATACAGATCTCACTTACGTCAAGGGCATCCACAATCTCAAGATCGGCGCGCAATACGAGCAGACATTCCTGCGCGAGCACGACAGCCTGGGCGTTGTGGACCCGACCTATAACTCCCCGTGCGTGGACATCGACGGCAACCCACTGCCGGGATTTACCTATCAAGACTATCTAAACAATTGCGCCGCTGCCCTCAGTGGAGCTAGCGCCAACGGCAACTACCTGGTTGTTTTAGACGGCCCGTCGGGGAACTACGATCTTACGCGCGGCGGCACAAACGATCTCTACTTCGGCCATACCGACGTGAAAGAGTTTGGCCTCTACGCGGAAGACGAGATCAAGACGGGGAACTGGGACTTCAACCTGGGCCTGCGCGAGGACCTCTATAACGGCCTCACCGACGCCAATCAAATCGAGCCGCGGCTGGGAATTGCCTACAACGTCAAACCCTCCGCAACGGTACTGCGCATCTCGTATGCGCGCACGCTGGAGACGCCGTTCAACGAGAACCTGGTGCTTTCCAGCAGCGGCTGTTCCGATGCGGTGCTGAGTCCACTGCTGCTTTGCAATTCGGGCGCCTCGGGCACCATGCACCCCGGTTACCGCAACGAGTTCCATGCCGGTCTGCAGCAGGCCTTCGGCAGGTATCTGATGTTCAACGGCGAGTACATCTGGAAGTACACGCACAACGCCTTCGACTTCAGCGTGCTGGGCAATACGCCGATCACCTTCCCCATCGACTGGCATAACTCGAAGATCCCGGGTTATGCGATGAATGTGGAAGTTCCGACCGTTCACGGATTCAGCGCCTATTTTGTAACCTCCTCTGTGGCTGCGCGCTTCTTCGGGCCGCAAGTGGCTGGAGCCGGAGCCACCAGCGGAGTCGCTGTCGGGACCCAATACCCGTTCCGCATCGACCACGACGAAAAGTTCAACGAAACCACCCACCTCCAATACACGATTCCCGGCAGCGGATTCTTGAACGGGATTTGGGGCGGCTTTAACTGGCGCTACGACAGCGGTCTGGTTGCGGGATCGATGCCGTGCTACGGCGTGATCGACCCCAACAGTATTTGTTCGGGCACCTCGATTACGATCGGCGGTCAACCGGGTGTGGACCTGAGCGGGCTTACCTACGATGAGGAATTCGAGGCGGGCATCTCCTGCAATGGAGTGGCTGCCACGCCCACATCCGGCTTTACCCAGTGCCTGGCGTCGCAGTACACCTCAAGCCTGGTGACGATTCCGGGAGCGAATCAGGAGGACGACGACAAAAATCCGCAGCGCATTGCGCCGCGCAGTCTGTTCGACGCCACCGTGGGCAAAAACAACCTCTTCCACGCCGACAAGTACAAGACGGACCTCGAATTCACAGCCATCAACGTAACCAACAAGTACGCGCTGTATAACTTCCTTTCTACGTTCAGCGGCACGCACTATGTAACTCCGCGGGCGCTGACGGCGAAGATAACTTTGAATTTCTAAGTGATCTGATCCATGCAGATTGCGGGGGTGAGCGTAATGGGCCGTTATTACGGGCGCTTACCCCACTTCTCCCAGAGCAGGAAGGAAAGCAGAAGAGCGTTGGCTTCGGGGGAGTTTCTGACGGTTGGCCAGACTCGAAATGCGGTGTCGAGAAAATCGATATTCTCCGAAACATCCGCTCGGAGAAAGATGGCTCCAGGGTCGTAATCCGCCGAGTGACGAAGTTCCTGAAGATCGGCGAAGTGCTGAACAACAAACTGGACCCTTGGGTCGTTTTTCGCGATGAGTACGTCCTTTGAGTTCGGAATCCGGACGACGTCTTGGGAGAAAGCCCTTGCAACGCGGTACATCGCGCCATGTTCAAACCAGCGATAAGCGCGATTGAAGTTGTCTTCGCTTAGATTTGGGCCGATTTGCCGGACGGTCTCGCGAATGAGGAAGTGGAACAAGGCGTAATAGGCGGTTGAGATCGCGCGCCTCAGACTTGCTTGTCTCGGACGCGTTCGCTCACGCCGTGACAGATGTTTGGCCTGCTCCAACAAATGCTCAGGGAGCAACTCCGCGCTCATGCCGCTTCAGCCAGGCGGATGAATGGAAAGTACCCGGACTCAAGCTTGAGAATTTGAGATGTCAGGCCCTGCCGGAACTTGCTCAGCCCCTCGCGGAGCGTCTTGTCCTTCTCTAGTCTTGCGGCGAATTCTGGCTCGATCTCGAGATAGATCTTTACCGCGGGCTCGCCGATGTGGTCCGTCCCAAGTTCGTAACGTGCGGACTTCACATTTGCTGGCAGCCGACTGGGTGCCAGCAACTCGCGTAAGTGCCGCTCGAATTCCTGGGTCTCCATTGCGGTTTGGCTATCGCCGTTCATGTGCTTAGTATAGCCCGTTTCTATTCTAGTTGCTGTCGGATGCCTAGTCTCTCCTGCAGAATTTGTGCGGCGGCACGTACGTAGGCCCCATACACCTCATCCCCGAAGCACGCAAAGATCACTTGTTCGATCGCCTCGCCGGCGCCGAGCTCTGTGCCGGTCTCGCGCACGGCGATCGCGACGGCCTGGTCGATGGGGTAGCCGTACACGCCGCAACTGATGGCGGGGAAGGCCAGCGTGCGCAGGCCGTGCTCGCGCGCGATTTGAAAGCACGACCGGTAGCAGCCGGCCAGCAGCTCGGGCTCGCGGTGGTTTCCGCCATTCCATACCGGGCCGACGGTATGGATTACGTATTTTGCCGGCAGCCGGTAGCCAGCAGTCAGCTTGGCGTGGCCGGTGGGACAGCCGCCGAGGGCGCGGCACTCGGCGAGCAGGTCAGGCCCGGCGGCGCGATGGATTGCGCCGTCCACGCCTCCGCCGCCGAGCAAGGACTCATTGGCCGCGTTCACAATCGCATCGACGGCGAGCGTGGTGATGTCGGACTTGATGACTGAGATTCTGCCGGTCATCGCATTTCCCCCCAATCCTTGATCGTATTCCTCTCAAATCACGCCATTTAACAGGGAGAATCCGCCGCGTTATCCTCAGCGGCCGGATAATCCCCTTCCGTCGAAACCCGAACTCTGCCATACTTGATTGTGCCCACCAGGTACGTCCAAGCCAACAATTCAAAAACGAGGTTGCACCGATGTCGGCAAAGTATGTCTTTGTGACGGGCGGAGTTGTGTCCAGTTTAGGCAAGGGGCTGGCGGCGGCCTCCATCGGCTGTTTGCTCGAGAGCCGGGGCCTCAAGGTGAACATGATGAAGTTCGACCCGTATCTGAATGTCGATCCGGGGACCATGTCGCCCTTCCAGCACGGCGAGGTGTTTGTCACCGACGACGGCGCCGAGACCGACCTCGACCTGGGCCACTACGAGCGGTTTACCCACTCGCCGCTCTCGCGCGACAACAACCTTACCACGGGGCGCATCTACGAGCAGATCATCCTGAAAGAACGCCGCGGCGACTACCTGGGCAAAACGGTGCAGGTGATTCCCCACGTCACCAATGAGATCAAGAACGCCATGCGCAAGGTTTCGGCCAACGGCGCCGACGTGACCATCGTGGAGATCGGCGGCACGGTAGGCGACATCGAATCGCTGCCGTTTCTCGAGGCCATCCGCCAGATGCGCCAGGAGCTGGGCCGCGAGAACACCGTCTTTGTGCACCTCACGCTGGTGCCGTGGATCGCCGCCGCGCAGGAGCTCAAGACCAAGCCAACCCAGCACTCGGTAAAGGAGCTGCTTTCGATCGGCATCCAGGCCGACATCCTGCTCTGCCGCTCGGACCGCAACCTGAGCCGCGAGATGAAGCAGAAGATCGCCGCCTTCTGCAACGTGGAGGAGCGCGCCGTGGTTGCGGCCAAAGATGTGCCCTACATCTACGAGGTGCCGCTGGGGTTTGCGCTGGAGGGCGTGGACGCGCTGATTCTCAAATACCTGCACAAGGAAGCGCCGGAGGCCGACATGGAGCGCTGGAAAGACCTGGTCGACCGGTGCTATCACCCCAGGGATGAAGTCTCCATCGCCATTGTGGGTAAGTATGTGGAGTACGAAGATAGTTATAAGTCGCTCAAGGAGGCGCTAACTCACGGGGCTATCTCGCAAAGCCTGAAACTGAAGATAACCTGGATCGAAGCCGAAGGTCTGGAATCGAAGACTCCGGAAGATAGAAGTTATGAGCCGCAGTTAGAAGGATTCGACGGCATTCTGGTGCCCGGCGGCTTCGGCAAGCGCGGCATCGAAGGGATGCTGAATGCGATCCGTTATGCGCGCGAGAAGCAGGTGCCCTACTTCGGAATCTGCCTGGGCATGCAGACCGCGTGCATCGAGTTCGCGCGCAACGTGTGCGGGCTGAAGGACGCAAACTCCAGCGAATTCAATCCCGCGACGCAGCACCGCATCATTTACAAGCTGCGCGAACTGCTGGGCGTCGAAGAGATGGGCGGGACCATGCGGCTGGGAGCATGGACCTGCATTCTGCAGGAGGATTCGCTGGCGTCCAGGGCCTACGGCGGAGCCACCGAGATCAGCGAGCGCCACCGTCATCGTTACGAATTCAACCGCGAGTATGAAGCCCTGCTGACCGGAGGCGGCCTGCGGCTGAGCGGGACCACGCCCGATTTGACTTATGTGGAAATCGTGGAGATTCCCGGCCATCCCTTTTTCCTCGGCTGCCAGTTCCATCCGGAATTCAAGTCCAGGCCGCTCGAGCCGCATCCGCTGTTCCGCGAGTTTGTGGCCGCCATTTACCGGAACAGGCGGCGAAGCGCCACAGTGACGGCGAAGCTGGCTACGGAGGCGATGGTTTAAGGCAGGCGCTTGAACGCAGAATCCGGCCCGCGTTTGAGGCGATGCGAATCGGGCAAAGTGCGCTGAGCTGTTGCCGCCAACCTGCGCAGCGAGCTTTGGATTCTGCGAGGGGATTATGCTATATTTTCAAGGTGCGGGAAGAATTTCCGGCCCGCGGAGACCGCCTGATTCGCTTCCTGCCTTGCGGTTTCCTCCAACCATCTGGACGCGTAGCTCAACTGGCAGAGCATTCGGCTCTTAACCGACAGGTTGTAGGTTCGATTCCTACCGCGTCCACCATTCCAATTCGACAGCTCAGAGTATCCGAGAACGAGCCGAAGTCGGCCTGGAACCGGCCACTGCGCGCATGATTGCGCCCACTCCGCTTGCAAGCGCATGCACACCGGCTGCTCTGAGACTCAGGATTTTTGAGTCCCGATCCGCGGTGGAATCTTCACTCCGATCTCTGTCTCATGAGACTTGGTTGTAGGCAGTTCCCGGAGTCTGTATAACGCCAGAAGTCAGGCTTATGGGCAAAAAAGTTGTAAATCCAGCCAGAACAGTTCCAGATTGGTACACCTGGACAATATACGGAGATAGCTCCACGCAAAAATTGATCTCTCATAATCATCTTTCAAGTTATGGCCCGCATTTCTCTATATCTTAAGTTTGGTCTCGTGTCCAAACATGAGTAACCTCGCATCGATTTGCCGGACCAACCGAGGGGTAAGTGCCGGCGCTTTGCGCACGAGTCGGCAGCTTTCCCTGGAGTGGCCGGCCGCTTCTGGATTGCGGCCTTTTTGCCTCCAGAGAGAAGTTGACAGCCGGAAGATTGCCTACGGAGTTCAACATGAGCCGCGGAAGTGACCGGATTGCTCCACTGAAGTTTCGAGGAAACACGATGCGCAGGCGCGCAATCGGCGCCTCAGGAAGAATCGGCAGGAGCGCGATGGCCGGGCTGGCGGCCGGGCTGCTGGCGGCCGCGGGCGCGCAGGCGCAGGCGGTGTTTGCCCCGGAGACGGTGGGCACCACGTCGGCTACGGTGAGCGTGACGGTGACGGCGACGGCCGCCGGCACAGTGAACAGCGTGGAGGTGCTGACGGCGGGCGCGGCGGGGCTGGACTTCGCCGTGGGAACCGGAACACCCACCTGCGCGCCGGGGCCGATTACGCTGCCGTACACGTGCACCGAGCCGGTGACCTTCACGCCTTCCACACTCGGACCGCGCATCGGCGCGGTGGTTCTGGTGGGCACGGCCGGCGCGGTTCCAACGGTGCTGGGCACGGCATACATTCAGGGCACGGGACAAGGGCCGCTGGGGGTGGCGATTCCGGGCAACGAGAACACGCTGGCCGGGGACGGCAACTATCTGGGCGCGGTGGGCGACGCAGGCCCGGCCACGGCGGCCGAGCTCTATCTGCCCTCGAGCGTGGCGCTCGATGGCGCCGGCAACCTGTACATCGCCGACAGCGCGCACAACCGCGTGCGCATGGTATGCGCCAGCGCCGCCAGCGCGACCATCTCCGGGACCAGCTGCACGGGCGCGGGCATCATCTCCACCATTGCCGGCGACGGCACTGCGGGCAACTCCGGCAACGGCCCGGCCGCGAGCTCGGTGCTGGACGATCCCGGCGGCATCTCCATGGATGGCGCCGGCAACCTGTACATTGCCGACACCGGCAACAACATGGTGCGGGAGATTGTGGCCTCGACCGGCGAGCTGGTTACGGTGGCCGGCGGCGCCGCAACCGTTTGCGTCGCGGCGACCGACGCGGTGGGCGACGGATGCCCGGCGCTTGAGGCTACGCTGAGCGAGCCTGAAGGCGTGACTGTCGACGTGTACGGAAACCTTTATATCGCCGACACCGCCGACCAGCGCATCCGCGAGGTGACGGCGGGCGCGATTGCGACGGTGGCCGGCACCGGCATCGGCGGCTACAACGGCGACAACATCGCGGCGATCGGCGCGGAGCTGAACAACCCTTACGCGGTGGCATTTGACGCCGCGGGGAACCTGTATATTCCGGATTCGGCGAATAACCGCATCCGGCTGGTGGCGGCCGTGGGCGGAGCCATCACTCCGGCCAGCGCGATCACCACCTTTGCGGGAACCGGAGCGGCCGGAGACGCAGGCGATACGGAAGCGGCGGCGAATGCGGAATTGTGGGGTCCGCAAGGCGTGGCTTTGGACGCGGCGGGCAATGCGTATATCGCGGACACCGGGAACGACGCCATCCGAAAGGTGAATGCGTCGAGCGGCGACATATCGACTTTGGTCAGGAATGGGATTGGAACAACCTACGTGAACGGCGGCTTCGACGCGGTGACGCTGTTCGCGCCGACCGGGATCGCGCTCGACGGGAGCGGCAATCTTTATATCGCCGACTCGCTGGACATGGAAGTGCGCCAGATCCAGAGCAATCTGATGGCGCTCGATTACACCACGCCGGTGCGGCAGGGCACGAAATCGGCGGCCCTGCCGGCGACCCTTGAAAACGACGGGAATGCCGCGCTCGACCTGACCGCGATCAATCCCCTGGCCAACGCCCAGCTGGATCCGCTTACGACCACCTGCGCCGTGGGCCCTCCCGATCTGGCGGTGGGGGACGACTGCGTGGTGGGAGCGATCTTTGCGCCTACGCTGGCGAACAACCCGCTGAGCACGGATATCGATGTTGCCAGCATGACGGTGAATGCGCCCGTGGACATCAAGCTGGTGGGCATTGCGCTGGCCGCCAACTCGACCACCACCACGGTGACTTCGGCGCCCGATCCATCCCAGTTCGGCCAGCCGGTCACGTTCACGGTGACGGTGGCCACGGGCACGGGAACCGGCAACCTGACCGGGACGGTGAGCCTTGCCGACACCTTCGACGGGGCGACGACGGTTCTGGCCACGGGCCTGGCGCTGAACACCTCGTACGTGGCCACGTTCACCACCGCGACGCTCGGGGTGGGCCTGCATTCCATCGTGGCCTCGTATAGCGGCGACGCGGGTCACCTTGCCGGCGCTTCGACCGAATACGGAGCGCCGGCGCTGATTCAAACCGTGCTCGAAGAGACCGCGACGACATTGACTTCGAGCGTAAACCCGTCGGCGGCGGGACAAAACGTGACCTTCACGGCTACGGTGGCAATTTCCGGCGGCGGAGGCGTGACGCCGACCGGAAGCGTGACCTTCCTGGACGGCTCGACTGCCTTGGCGACCGTGCCGCTGGCTACGGTGGGCGCGCTCACCTCGGCGGCCTACACCACCAACGCACTGGCGATCGGCGTGCATCCGATTACGGCGGTCTATAACGGGGATGCCATGGACCAGGTGGTGGGCAGCACTTCAGAGGTGCTGGACCAGGATGTGCAGGCGACCACCACGGTTGCCCTCACCTCGTCGCTGAACCCCTCCACCTACGGCGCCACGGTGCTGTTCACGGCGACCATTGCCTCGGTCTCGACGACCGCGGCTACCGGGACGGTGGTTTTCTTCGATGGGACCAACCAGATCGGGTCCGGGGCTCTCGGGGGCAACCCGGCCGTGGCCACATTCTCGACGGCGCTGCTCAACGTGGGTACGCATTCGATCACCGCGACCTATGCCGGGGACACGAATAACAGCGCCGGCACTTCGGCGGCGGTGAGCCAGGTGGTGAATGCGGCGGCGACGACCATCGTGGTGGCGTCCAGCCTCAATCCGTCGGGCTCCGGACAGAGCGTGACCTTCACCATGACGGTGACCACCGGGGTGGGAACCGGGAACCTGACCGGGACGGTGAGCCTGGCGGACACCTTCAAAGGGGTGACGACGAATTTGGCCACCGGCCTGGCGCTGAACACCTCGGGCGTGACGACATTCACCACTTCGACGCTGGCCGTGGGCCAGCATTCGATTGTGGCGACCTACGGCGGCGACACCAACCACGCAATGGATTCGACGCCCGCCGGCGGCCTGATCCAGGTGGTGACCGAGGGCACCGCAACCGCGCTCGCTTCGAGCGCGAACCCGTCGTTGTTCGGGCAGAACGTGACCTTCACGGCCACGGTGACGATTACCGGCGGCGGCGGGGTGACGCCGGACGGGATGGTGACGTTCATGGACGGCGCGGCCGCGCTGGGCACCGCGACCCTGGCCGGCGGCGTGGCCACCTTCTCCACAGCGGCGCTGGCGGTGGGGGTGCACGCGATCGCGGCGGTCTACGGGGGCGATGCCGCGAACGGAATCCTGGCCAGCACTTCGGCGGTGCTCAACCAGGATGTGCAGGCAGCCACCACCGTGACCGTGGTCTCGTCGCTGAACCCGTCGAACTACGGGCTGGCGGTGACCTTCACCGCGACCGTGGCTTCGAGCGCAACGGTGGGAGCTACGGGGCAGGTGGTGTTCCTGGACGGCGGAAAGCCGATTGCGACGGTCACGCTGGCGGGGCTTCCGGCGGTGGCGGCCTACACCAGTTCAACTCTTGCCGTGGGCACGCATCCCATCACGGTGACCTATGCGGGCGACGCGAACTCGAGCGTCGGAGCAACCGCGCAGGCCCTCAACCAGGTGGTGAACCAGTCGCAAACCGCGACCACCGTAACCGCCGCGCCCAGCCCCGGGATTGCCGGTGAGCCGGTGACGATTACGGCGACGGTGAAACTGACGGCGGGCGCGGACACGCCCACCGGAACGGTGGCGTTCACCTCCGGAGCCACCGTGCTGGGCACGGCGCCTCTCTCCGCCACCGGAACGGCGGCCATCAATCCGGCGCTCGCGGCCGGAGCTTACATGATCGCGGCCACGTACTCAGGCGACACCGACGACGCCGGCAGCGCGTCCGCGCCGCTCGCGCTTACCGTGAGCCTGGGCACTTCAACCACCACGCTCGCGATCGCGCCCAATCCCGCGACCATCGGGACGGCGGTCACCTTCACATCGACGGTCGCCGGCAACGGCGTTTCTCCTACGGGAACGATCACCTTCCTTTCCGGAGCCGCCACGCTGGGCATGGCGACGCTGACCGCGGGGACCGCGACCTTCACCACTTCGACGCTGGCGGTCGGCGCCTACCCGGTCACCGCAAACTACAGCGGAGACGCCAACAACTCGCCCAGTGTGTCGGCGGTGGTGAACCTGACGGTGGAGCTGATTCCGACCACCACCGGCCTGGTGGTTTCATCCACTACCGGAGCCAGCGCGCAGACGCTTTTGATCGCCGTAGTGACGGGGACTCAACCGCCCACGCCGACGGGCACGGTTACCTTTTCGAGCGCGGGAAATACCATTGGAACAGGGACGCTCGATTCCAGCGGCGTGGTCACGTTCGCGCCGAGCCTGGCGTCGGGAACCTATTCGGTGATCGCGGCCTATGGCGGAGACTCGCTTCACTCTCCATCGACCTCTTCGCCGGTGACGGTCACTGCGCCCGCCGATTTCAGCCTGGCCGTAACGCCCGCGACGGTTTCGCTGAAGACTTCGCAAAACGGCACGGTCACAGTCAATCTGACCTCAGAGGGCGGATTTACCGACACCATTGGATTGGGCTGCGCATCCTTGCCGGCGGGCGTGACCTGCATCTTCTCGAGCGATTCATTGAAACTGGCGGCGAACGGGACCGCGAGCGCGTCGATCGTCATCGACACAAACTCGCCGCTGAGCGGCGGGGCGACGGCGATGAACCACCGCGGGGCCGGAGGCGCGTCGATGGCCGGTTTGTTGCTGCCGCTGAGCGCGCTCTTCGGCTGGCTCTTCTGGCGGCTGCGCAAGCGGAGCCTGGGCGCGCTGACCCTGGTGCTGGTGCTGGCGCTTGCGGCGGGCGCGCTCGTGGCAACAGGCTGCAGCGGGGTTAGCTCCAGCACTGCCAAGCCGGGAACCTACGTGATTCAGGTGACGGGCACGGGCTCGACCAGCGGCGTGACCCACTACCAGAATGTTTCGCTGACCATTACGGATTAGAGCGGGAACCGGGGAAGACCCGGTGCGGAAAAGAGATGAAGAGATTCCACAAATCAGGTGAACGGGCGGATGGAGGGCTTCTGGTGCGGCCGCGGCGGGGCGCGGCGCTGGCTGCGGCGTTGCTGGCCGTGTGCCTGGGTGCTCCAGGAACGGCGCGCGGCCAGGTGGCGGCGGCGGCCACCGCGGGCGGATTCAGGCTGTCGGCGGGCGGCACCGGCTCAGGCTATTACCTGCAGTATGGCGAGCGGAAGATGCTCGGCGCCTCAGGGTTTGTAGACATGGACGCCAGCCACGGCCTGGGCATCGAAGCCGAGGGACGGTGGCTGGAATTTCACCAGACCGACTCGGTTCACGTGGAAACTTTCTCGGCCGGACTCCGCTATCACCTCAACTTGCACCGCTTTCAGCCCTACGGCAAAGGGCTGGTCGGGTACGGCGACTTCAATTTCCCCTTCAGCTACGCCCACGGCCGCTACCTGGTGGTAACGGCGGGCGGCGGATTGGACTACCACTGGACGCGCCGGATTCACATCCGCGTGGCCGACGTGGAGTACCAGGACTGGCCGCAATTTACCTACGGCGCCATGTCTTCCGTAGGCGTGAGCGCCGGGTTGCGGGTGGGGATTTTCTAGCACCCGCCGGCATTACCCGGACTGCTCCGGGCGAGGCGCAGCCGGGTTTTTCGAAGGCGGCTCATCGGCATGCCCCAGGGCGTCGTACACTGGAATTGCCCTGGGGACCCTAGGATGAAGCGAATCGCAATCGGTGTTTATGCGGCGGCTACCGTCGCCCTTATGATTTGGGGCTATTACCAGGCCATCTACGTCGCGCCCACCGACGCAATGCAGGGCGAGATCTTTCGCATCATTTTCTACCATGTGCCCTCGGCGGCGGTGGCATTTGTGTTCTTCGGCATCTCGCTGGCCGCATCGATTTGTTTTCTCGCCTGGCGGTACAGCCGGCCGCGATGGGCGCAGTCCGCCGACGCCTGGGCGCTGGCCGGCGCCGAGGTGGGCGTGGTGTTCTGCTCGGTGGTGCTGCTGACCGGGCCCATCTGGGGCCGGCGCGCGTGGGGCATCTGGTGGACCTGGGACGCCCGGCTGACCACCACCACCACCTTGTGGCTGATCTACGTGAGCTATCTGCTGCTGCGCCGGTTTGCGGCGGGGCCGCAGGTGCAGACCATCGCCGCGGTGCTGGGCATCTTCGGAGGGCTCGATGTGCCGATTGTTTACATGTCGAACCGGTGGTGGCGCACGCAGCACCCGGCTCCGGTCTTCGGCGGCGCGCCCGGCTCCGGAATGGATCCCTCGATGGTGCCGGCGTTCCTTTGGAATATGCTGGCCTGGTTCGCGTGGGGCATTTTGATTTTGGGTTTGCGCTACCGGCTGGAGCGGCAACACCAGGAAATTGAGGAAGCAGAGGCCGCGGAGGCGCTGAGGGCGTGAGCTCTTTCTAAGAAAAAGGAGAGAAATGGACCAGGCCGCGATTCTCGACCACCAATTCCGGGTTGCCGCCTACGTGATCACCTGGGTGGTGCAACTGGGCTATCTGGCCTGGCTGGGGATGAAATGGCGGGCCCAGAAGCGCGCCGCGGGGCGAACCGGGGCGGACCGCCGCGATTCGCATTAAGCCAATTATTTTCAAAGCAATAGGGCGATGAGCAAGGTTGTTTCCTGGCGGCCCGCCGGCGCCGCTTCAACGCCGTTACTTTGGTGGGGCAACCGATAGCACGTACTTGTAATCAAAAGCCTTATTAGTGGTATTTAAGTTTCTTGCCTTGCGAAGGATGATTACAGATGTGGACAGGCTGAATGCAGCCGCACAAGGAGATGCCTTCGATGCATGAACTTTTAATCGCTCTGGCTTTTATCGGTATGGTCATTGCTCCGGCCATCGTTGCCACTCATTCGAACCCCGAGTCGGCCCGCGAGATCAAGTAGGCGCCGCGCTTCAACGTGCGATTTGCGCCTCCCCGGATCTGCATTTCCGGCGCAATCCACAAGAACCGCTCCCGGCCCTCCCGGAGCCCGAACACGGCGCCCGTCCCTCGATTAGAAGGCGCCGTTCGACGCTCCACCCTTTCTGCAATCGCCGGCCGGCACAGCTCTTCCCCGATTCGCTTCCTGCCACAACCCACGGTCTGGCCCCATGCCCGCTTCGATTCGAAGTGTGCGGCTGCGCACACCAGCCATGCTGAAAATGCTATAGACTGAGGGTTCGAGGGCCAGCCATGTTAGTGGTGATGAAGGCGCAGGCCACCCCTGAGGAGATTCAGGCCGTCTGCGCGCACATTGAACAGTTGGGATTCCGCGCCCATCCGCTTCCCGGAGCGCAGCGGACCGCGATCGGCATTACCGGCAATCAAGGCGAGGTGGACCGCGGGAACCTTGAATCCCTCGCCGGCGTCGCGGAAGTCATCCGGGTCTCAAAAGCCTACAAGCTGGCCAGCCGGGACGTGAAGGAAGAAGACACCGTGATCCGGTTCGCGGGATCGGACGCCGCCATTGGCGGCCGCGACCTGGCGGTGGTGGCCGGGCCGTGCTCGATCGAGAGCCGGGAACAGGCATTCGCCATTGCCGAGCAGGTGGCCGCGGCGGGAGCGCAGTTTTTCCGCGGCGGCGCCTACAAGCCGCGCACTTCTCCTTATGCTTTTCAGGGCCTGGGTCTCGAAGCGCTCCACATCATGGCCGAAATCAGGGAAAAATTCGGATTGCGCATTGTGACCGAGGCGCTGGATGCGGAATCGCTGGAGGCGGTGGCCGAGTGGGCCGACGTCATCCAGATCGGCGCGCGCAATATGCAGAATTTCTCGCTGCTGAAGAAGGCCGGGCGGCTGCGCAAGCCGGTGCTGGTGAAGCGCGGATTGAGCGCCACGCTCGAAGAGTTCCTGATGGCCGCCGAGTACGTGATGAGCGAGGGCAACTACGAGGTGATCCTGTGCGAGCGCGGGGTGCGCACCTTTGCCGACCACGCGCGCAACACGCTGGACCTGAGCATTGTGCCGGCGCTCAAGCGGGTGAGCCACCTGCCGGTCCTGGTTGACCCCAGCCACGGCACGGGCCGGCGCGACAGCGTGCTGCCCATGGCCAGGGCGGCGGTGGCCGCGGGCGCGGACGGAGTGATGGTGGAAGTGCACAACCACCCGGAAACGGCGCTCTCCGACGGGCCGCAGTCGATTTATCCCGAGCAGTTTCGCGAGATGATGGGCGAGATCGGACTGATCGCTCCGGTGGTGCTGCGCCGTTTGCCGCGCGGGATTCGCGTGGAAGCAGCCGCCGGGTAAGATGAACCTGTGCCGCATAGAGGATTGCAGGCGAGATTCTTGGAAGACTGCCCGACACCCGTTCCATGGGTGCCCCAGGTCTCGCTTCTGAGACCTGGGAAAGCACGGACTTCAACCCTGCTCTTCACCCTTGGCCTGTTGGCGACCGCGCTCACCGGTTGCCGTCCGCACGATTTTCCCGAATACCCGCCCAATTACCGCGAGTATGCCTATGTGCCCAACGGCGGCAGCGCGACGGTGACCATTCTGGACGTGGTGAACGTGCGCGTGGATCGCGAGCTGCCGGTGGGCGAGAATTCGGTGGCCGTGGCCGCCAGCCCCACGCGCAACGAGGTGTACGTGGTGAACTCCGGCGCGGCGGGCGGCGTGGGGTCGGTCTCGGTGATCGACGCCGAGCGCAACGTGGTGGCGGCGACCATTCCGGTGGGACGCCAGCCGGTTTCCATCGACGTGGACCCCAAGGGAAAGCTGGCCTACGTGGCCGATTCAGGTTCGAATTTTGTCTCGGTCCTCGATTTGACAACGCGGCGCGAGGTGGCGCGGATCGGGACCGGCGAGGAACCGGTAGCGGCCGTACTTGCGCCGGACGGAGAGACGCTGGTGGTGGCCAACCGGCGCGCCAATTCGGTCACCTTGATCGATCCCGCGAGCCGGCAGGTGCGCTCGGTCTTCGAGGGCTGCCCAGGGGCGGAGGGGCCGGTGATTCTGCCCGACTCATCGAAGGCCTTCGTGGCCTGCTCGGCGGGCCACCAGGTGATGGCCATCGCGCTGGCGCAGAAGGACGATGGACCCGCGGAGGCCGGAGCCGCCGGCGAGGCCCGCAAAACGCCTGCCTGGCCGCGGCAGCCGGATCAGTTGGAAGCGCTGATGGACGTGGGCCGCGCGCCTGTCGACCTGGCGCTGAAGCCCGACGGCGGTGAGATCTTCGTTTCGAATTCGCTTTCCGATTCCGTCTCCGAGATCTACGACACCACCGACGAAGTGGGCGATACGTACATGATCGGCGACGATCCGGTGCTGGGGCTGGTTTCGCGGGACAATGCGCTGCTCTATGTAGCCAACCTGCGCTCGCAGTACGTGACCGTGTATTCGATCGACGACGGCAAGCGCGTGGGCGCAGTACATGTGGGCGACGGGCCCGCGGCGATGGCCTTCTCCGGAGCCGGCCACCTGCTGTTTGTGGTGGATTCGCGCTCCGACGATGTGGCCGTAGTGCGGGTTGCGTCCGATTCGCTGTTTACCATGCTGCCGGCGGGGCGGGATCCCGACGCGATCGTGGTGAAGGCGTTCAAAGTGCAGTGAGTCGCGTTTATGTCTTGCGGTCTCCCAGCCGCCGCACGCTGAACTGCGCTCCGGCGAAGAGGATGAGGCCGGAGATGTACGCCCAGAACAGTAGCCCGACCGAGACGTAAAACGGTCCGTAGAGCGCCTGCAAGTCAAGGTGCGGCAGGACCGAAACAAAAATGAAACGCGAGATCAGCCACACCAGCCCGGTGAGGATCGACGTGCGCAGCACCGGCCGCCACGGCACCTTGCGATGGGGAAGAATGTAATACACCGAGAAGAAAAATACGATCGACGCGGCGCCGGTCGAGATCGCCAGCCAAATATAGCTGAGAGCGCCGTAGGAATAGTCCATCGCTTTGAAGATGAAGTTGCTCGGGTCGTGCACCAGCGCAAAGGAAAGCAACTTGTCCACACTCACATTCACCACCATGCTGCCCACGCCCAGCGCCACCATCAGCAGCGCCAGCCCGAATGCGATCGTCTGGTTCAAGAGGTAGTTGCGGCTCTTGGTCACACCCCATGCCTGGTTCAGCGCCACTTCGAGGGGGAGAAAAATTCCCGTGCACGAGATCAGAATCATCACCAGCGAGAGCGCCTGCACGCCGTGCCGCGACGACAACGCGGCCACGGCTTCGATGCTGTGCGCCAGCCAATCAGGCTGCTTGGTAACGGAGGGAAGAAAGTAGTTCACCATGTCGTTCACCACGTCGATCATGGGGCCCTTAGGCGGGGAGTGAAAGACGCGCAGCGCCAGCGTGTAGAGCAGCATGACGAAGGGAATGAACGAAAGAATGGCATTGGCCGCCACGCTGAAGGCAAAGGTGTGCACTTCGCTGTCCAGCAGATAGGCCACCAGCGCCGTGCCGTGCCTGCGCCACTGATACCACTTCGATCGCGTCGCCGGCTCCGGCGGAGGCGCGCCCCCCAGCGTGGATTCTATCGGCAGGTCGGATTTCAAAGCTTCAGCCACGCACAACTCCCACTTTGCGACTCGGTCCGCGTGGGCGCGATCTCCATCGAGCGCCTGCGCGGCCGCGCTTCTTCAAGGATAGTCTGTGCGCGGCGGGTCGTGCCGTGACGTGGATGTTCCCCGATGCGGAGGGTTCTCCGCGGCTTCGAGTTTCTTGAGCGCCCAGCGTGCGGCGGCGCGCAGGCCGTCGTCCGCGGCAGCGGCCCACGATTCAAGCCGCGGCCGGAAGCTGCGCAGGCCGCTATTGCCCATGGCGATGGCGACATTGCGGCGCAGGCCGAGGAAGCCGGCGCGGCGCACCGGCGAGCCGTTGAAGCGGCGCTCGAACTCCTGCTCGTCCATCGCGGCCAGCCAATCGAGCGCCGGATTCACGAGTTCTTCACGCGCTTCGAGATCGGGGTCGGTTCCGATGGGAGATTTGCGATTCCACGGGCAGACGTCCTGGCAGATGTCGCAGCCGAACACCTGGCGGCCCATGCCGGCGGCGAGCGATTCGGCGATCGGCCCCTTGTGCTCGATGGTCAAATACGCGATGCAGCGCGCCGCGTCCATCTGGTAGGGCGCAATGAGCGCGCCGGTGGGGCAGGCATCGATGCAGCGCCGGCAGGTTCCGCACCGGTCGGGCAGCGCCGTGGGCGCTTTTGCTTCTTGGATCGGCACAGCTGTGAGGAGAACGGCCAGAAATCCATACGAGCCAAGCCTGGGATGGATGAGGCAGGTATTCTTGCCGGTCCAGCCGAGGCCGGCGGCCACGGCCAGCGAACGCTCGACCAGCGGGCCGGTGTCGACATAGGCCCGGGACTCAAAGGCGCCGAATTCGGCGTGAAGGCGCGCATCGAGGGCCTTCAGACGCTTGAGCAGCACTTTGTGGTAATCGCTCGGCCTGCGGGTCCCATCGGCATACGCACGGCCGCTCCAGCCATAGCGCGCAATCCATCCTGATGCCTCGGGAGCCGGATCGATAGAGCGCGGCTGCGGGGACTGATAATTTGCGAAACAGACGATTGCGGAACGCGCCCAGGGAAACGGCGTCGCCGTCCGCGCCCGCACCAGGCTTCCGTCTTCCGCGGCGCGCTCCAGGTAGCCCATGGAGCCCGCGCGGCCGGCGCGGATCCACGCGGTGAACCGGCTCGCGTCGCGCTCCTCCCCCGCATACGGCAGCGCCACCAGGCCGGCCTCTGTGAATCCGGCTTCCTGCGCCAGGAGGCGCGCATGTTCGCGGGCCAGCGCGGGCTGCTGCTCGCTGGACGGGCCGGAAACCGGGCCGGCGGCCGGATTGGGCAGGGAACTCAAGTAACTCTCTCTGCGTATTGCCTATCACTGTTCATTTGCGGACGCCGGAAGAAGAAACCGCACACCGGGCGCCGGAAAGGGGAACGGCAAACAGCCTGTTTCCCCTTGAATTTCAAGCATATTCTCCTGCCGCGGCTTTGGCCGATGGCGTGCACATTCCAAGGGCAGGCAAGGTGAAAGAGATTCGACCGGCGGGCGCGGACTGGGTTCGCGAAGGAGGTTCTTATGAACGGCATATTGTGCGATACCACGGTGACGGTGGCCATGGCGGCAGGGCGCGAAGGGCAGATGGCCGAGCTGGTGAGAGGGCGGGAAGAGGCTCTGCTGGAGTGGGTTAAGCCGTTGCTGCTCAATCAGTCGGTGACCCTCGACATGCGGCGGGTGGAGCGGATCGACGCGGCGGGCATTGCGGCGCTGATCACGCTCTATTGCACGGCGCGCGAAGCTGGACACCGGTTCACAGTCTCCCACGCCACGCCGCGCGTCGAAGAGATTCTGGGGCTGGTGGGAGTGAACCGGCTGCTTGCGTCTCAGAATGCAGACGAAAATTCACAATCCGGTCTATGCCTGGAGCTGAGCGCAGCCTGACTGCATGTTCCAAGGGAGCTATCGCGGGTGTTTGTCTCAAATTACGAAAAGCCGTGCCCACTTGTGGATTCCCGCATTCGCCGCCCGGCGAATGGAATGTGACGAAATGCACAGGCAATCGTATACTTGAAACGCTATTTGTAGTGTGAGACATGAATGCCGCAAGGCGCAGCTCGACCTGGATGACGCGCATACACTCAGCCTGAACGCACGCAATTCGCCTTTCTGAGACTCCCGTACGCCACCCTGCCATCGGCCCGCCCGGCGCAATCCAAGAGACGGAGGCTTTACCCCATGACGCAGGGCGTTCTGGAACAGGCGCCTGCCCAACCGGCAGGCTCGACCGCAAATGCAACCAAGTATGTGTATTTCTTCGGCGGCGGCAAAGCCGACGGCAACGGCGGCATGAAGGACGTGCTGGGCGGCAAGGGCGCCGGCCTGGCCGAGATGACCAATGCCGGCCTGCCCGTGCCTCCGGGATTCACCATCCAGACCGAAGCCTGCCGCGAGTACATGCGCGGCGCCCTGAGCCCGAAGATCGACATGGAAATGCTCGCGGCGCTCGAGCACCTGGAGAAATTGCAGGGTCAAAAGCTGGGCGCGGGTGAAAATCCGCTGCTGGTTTCAGTGCGCTCGGGCGCAAAATTTTCCATGCCCGGCATGATGGACACCATTCTGAACCTGGGCCTGAACGACAAGGCCGTGGAAGCGCTCGCCCGTCGCAGCAACAATCCACGCTTTGCTTACGACTCCTACCGGCGCCTGATCCAGATGTTCGGCGACGTGGTCCTCGATATTCCCAAGAAGAGCTTCGAGCACATCTTCGACGGCGTGAAGGCCGCGGAAAAGGTGAAGTTCGATTACGAACTCTCTCCTGACGCGCTCAAGAAGATCATTGCCGAATACAGAAAGCTGGTTTTGAAGGAGACGGGCAAGGATTTTCCGCAGGACCCGCTCGATCAGCTCACCGCGGCGCGCGACGCCGTGTTCCGCAGTTGGCAGAATGAGCGCGCCAAGACCTACCGCCGCATTAACCGCATCGACGACTGGCTGGGCACGGCCGTGAACGTGCAGGCCATGGTCTTCGGCAACCTGGGCGAGAACTCGGGCACCGGAGTGGGCTTTACGCGCAATCCGGCCACGGGCGAGCACAAGTTCTTCGGCGAGTACCTGATGAACGCGCAGGGCGAAGACGTGGTTTCCGGCGTGCGCACGCCGCTCTCGATCAGCGAGCTGGAGCGCGCGATGCCCAAGGTCTACGAGCAGTTGAAAGACATTACGCGGAGAATGGAAAAGCACTACCGCGACATGCAGGACTTCGAGTTCACCATCCAGGACGGCAAGCTCTACATGCTGCAGACGCGCAACGGCAAGCGCACCGGGCTGGCCGCGGTGCGCGTGGCCATCGACATGGTGCGCGAGGGCCTCATCACTCAAGAGGAAGCGATCTTCCGCGTGGAGCCGAACCAGTTGTACGACTTCCTGGTTCCGCGCCTGGTTGAAAAGGGCGAGAAGATTGAAGTGCTGGCCACCGGATTGCCGGCATCGCCGGGCGCGGCCGTGGGACAGATCGTGTTTACCGCCGAGGAAGCGGTGAAGCACCACGGCAACGGGTCGTACAAGTCGATCATCCTGGTGCGCGGCGAGACCACTCCGGAAGACATCGCCGGCATGGAAGTGGCCAACGGAATCCTGACCTCGCGCGGGGGCATGACCTCGCACGCCGCGGTAGTGACGCGCGGCATGGGCAAGTGCTGCGTGGCCGGCGCGGGCGACTGCGTTGTGGACGAAGCCAAAAAAGAATTGCGCGTGAAGGGCCACACCTATCGCCAGGGCGACTGGATTTCGCTCGACGGCACGACCGGCCGCGTGATTGCAGGGCAGCTCAAAACGCTCGATGCGCAGCCCGACGATCCCGACCTGGTGAAGTTCATGAGCTGGGCCGACCCGGTGCGCAAGCTGCGCATCCGCGCCAACGCCGATATTCCGCGCGATGCCAGGCAGGCTCGCCTGTTCGGCGCCGAGGGCATCGGGCTGTGCCGCACCGAGCACATGTTCTTCGCCGAGGACCGCATCGAGCACATGCGGGCCATGATCCTGGCCGACAACGAGAAGGACCGGCGGGCGGCTCTCAAAAAACTGCTGCCCATGCAGCGCGCCGACTTTGTGGGCCTGTTCAAGTCGATGGAGTCGCTGCCGGTGACCATCCGCACCATCGATCCGCCGCTGCACGAGTTCCTGCCCAAGCGCGAAGATCTGCTGGTGCAGATCCAGCACCTGGAAGACACCAAGCCTCGCTCCCCCAAACTCAAGGAGCTGCGCACGCTGCTGGCTCGTGTGGAAGAACTGCATGAGCAGAACCCCATGCTCGGGTTGCGCGGATGCCGTCTCGGCATCACCTTCCCTGAGATCACCGAGATGCAGGCGCGGGCCATCATCGAAGCCGCGGTTTCAGTCAGGATCAAGGGCGGCGATCCACATCCCGAGATCATGATCCCGCTGGTCGGGTCGATCGAAGAGATGCGCAACCAGGCGGCCATCGTGCGCCGCGTGGCCGCGGATGTCTTCAAGGAAAAGGGCGCCAAGGTGGAATACATGGTGGGCACCATGATCGAGCTGCCGCGCGCCGCGCTCACCGCCGACCAGATTGCCGAAGAGGCCGAGTTCTTCAGCTTCGGGACCAACGACCTGACGCAGACCACGTACGGCATCTCGCGCGACGACATCAACAACTTTTTGCCCGCATACCTGAAGCTGGGAATCTTCAAGCAGGATCCGTTCGCCACGCTGGACCAGGCGGGCGTGGGGCAACTGGTGAAGATGGCCACGGCCAAGGGGCGCGCCACGCGGTCTGCCCTCAAGGTGGGCATCTGCGGCGAGCATGGCGGCGATCCGGAGAGCGTCAAGTTCTGCCACCGGATCGGGCTGAATTACGTTTCCTGCTCGCCGTTCCGTTTGTTGACGGCGCGGCTGGCCGCGGCGCAGGCGGCGCTCGAGGAGAAGCAGGGCGAGGTGCACACGGGCTCCAAGTAAGCCTCATCAACCGCCCGCCTAAACACCGGGCGCCAACACGAATACAGGGTGCCCCATCTTCGGCGCGGCTTCATCGCGCCTAAGGTGCCTGCAATGAAGACTGCATGGAAAGAAGGCCGCAAGGATCTCTTCTACCCATACGGCAAGACCTACGCCCAAACCCTCGGCGAGCAGGACTAGAGCCGGTCTTTCGTCGGAAACGCCGCGATCTGAGCAGATTGAGATGCGGGCCATCTGCGCAGGGTGCGCTTTCACTCATGGGCCGAATGGGTCGTTTTCGGTCACCGCTGCCGGCATCGTCTTGAGCAGATATTTCAGCGCGCGAAACATTCTCTCGGCTGTATCGCTGTCTGCGGCGCCGAGGTAGATCTCGACTTCAGAGAACGGCTTGGTCGGCTCCAGATCGATCAGCTGTTTCAATTTGCCGTCGAAGAGCAGAATCTGCTTGCGCAGCGGGGAAACGGAAACGTCATAGCCATTCAGGATCTCCTGGTCTTGGTGGTCCGCCACGCGCGCCACCTTCAAATCGCCGAAGTGGCCTGCGCTGAGGGCGGAAGACTGATCGTCCCAGGAAGCGACCCAATTGTGCCAGCAAGGGTTGGTGCTTCCGTCGGGATTCAACTTGCACTTGATTGTGAGTTTCTCGTAGTCGTCGTGGCCCACACCCAGCCCAAGAAGATTGGCATCCAGATGGTCTACCTGGACCGAGGAGTAGCGAATCTCCCATTCTGACGTGCCTGTCTGCGCTCCCCGCACCCACCACAAAGTGCCCTTCGACTGTTCGATGGCGAAATACCCAGGCCAAATCGTGGCAGAGCCCGTGTCCATGCCGCCCGGGATACGGCTTTGGTCGGCGATCTTCTCATTGAGGTACTGGACCGTTTCGAGCGGAGTCAGGCTTGGCTCGGTGCTCGATGCGTTTGGCTCGGTGCTCGAAGCGGCGTTGTTGGATGGAGGTTGCGCCGGCTGCGGCAGCGATTTTCCAGATTGGCTATGCGCCGCGCACGATGCGATGGCTGCGATGGCGATGACCGCGCCCATCGCTTTTGCGTAGTAGTTTGACATTCCCTTCTCCCTGCGAAGCTCAGTGACCTGGGGGCGGATGCTGCAAAGGACGCCGTAACTCTCTGGTACGAAAGGGCTAGCGCCAATAATGGCATGGTTCCGAACAGGTTGTCAACGTAACCGGAGTCCCCACCCGCTCCAGACAAGCCCGCGAAGAGCCCGGAGGGAGCAGTGGCCTTCAGGCCACTGAAACCCTGCACGCATTCAAAGCGGCTTGAGCCGCGGGCCTTTGCCGAGCATCGCCTCGGCCACGAAAACGCGCCCGCCTTGCTTCCCGGAGGGAAGCCGCGAAAATAGCCCAGGGTGAAGCGAAGCGCAACCCTGGGACAGAATCCCCATCCCATTTTCGCGCCCCGGAGGGGCGCGACGAACCTCAGGCTCTTGAAAAGTCCGGAGGGAGCAGCGGCCTTCAGGCCACTGAAAGCCTGCACGCGATCAACGCGGCTTCAGCCACGGGCCTTCGTCCAGCAGCCCTCGGCCGCGAAAATGCGTGGCCGGGCGGCCCACAGGCCGCCCTGAACCTGTCGAAGCACCCGCTCGGGAGGCATAGATAGTGCGCCACCCAATCCGCTGCGGCAGATCGAACCGCGGGTCACAAGGTATTGCCTTGACGCGCGCCGGCAGAAGTAGCAAAATACAGATGCTCTTTACGTGGATCGCCGACTTGCGACGAAATTCGGCGTGTCTGGCGTTTCGCCGGACCGGAAATGATTGGTAGCTTTTACCGGCGCGTCGAGGAGAATTTCCTCACCGCGCCGAACGCGCTAAGGAAATTCTCCTCAACGCGCCTACTCTCAAAGGTAAGGAGCACATCAGGGCAAGCGGAGAGCCCAAGAAAACACGTGGGTGAATTTAGCTCGTCGATCGACCTCGGTCCATCCACCGTCCAAGATCCTCCAAATTATATCTTCCTCTGTGGTGGCAGGTTGACCGACCTCGGCCATTCGCTGCGCGCACAGTTTTACGAGCAAAAGGTACGACCCGACCCAGCCCTGCTGGAGAGAGTCAAGCTCGCGGAAGTGGCCGACGAGTGGTACAGAACACGAAAGCTATTCAGCGACCTCCTAGGAGTGTGTCGGGGATAGATTCCTTTTGCGTGTAAATTCAAGATTTTATCTGGCCGCTCAGTTACGATGCTGGCTATGGGTAAGAGTTTTATTCCTGACGACGTGAACCAGTCGTTGTTATTCCCTCCCTCGCTTCACGATTGGCTTCCGGAGCGGCATCTGGCGCGTTTCCTGGTGGATGTGGTGTCGGCGCTGGATCTGAGCGCGATCTATGCCTCGTATGAGGAGAAGGATGGGCGCGGTCAAGCGGCGTATGCGCCGGCGATGATGGTGCGGGTGCTGCTGTACGGCTACGCGACGGGGGTGTACAGCTCGCGCAAGATGGAGGCGAAGACCTACGACGACGTGGCGTTCCGCTATCTTTCTGCCGACGCGCATCCGGACCACGACACCATTGCAGAGTTTCGCAAGCGTCATCTGGAGGGGTTGGCCGGTTTGTTCACGCAGGCGTTGCTTTTGTGCGAGAAGGCGGGCCTGGTGAAGCTGGGCCATGTATCGATCGACGGGAGCAAGATCAAGGCCAACGCCAGCAAGCATAAGGCGATGAGCTATGCGCGGATGACCGAGACCGAGCAGCGTCTGAAGGCGGAGATCGAAGCGCTGCTGAAGCAGGCCGAGGATGTGGACGCGGCCGAGGATGCGCAGTACGGCAAGGGCCGTGGTGGGGACCAGTTGCCGGAAGAGCTGGCGCGGCGCGAGAGCCGTTTGAAGAAGATCGCACAGGCTAAGGCGGAGTTGGAGCAAGAGGCGCGGGAGAAGGCGGAGCGGGAGCGCGCCGAGGCAGAAGCCAAACTGGCCGCGCGGCGCGACGGGCAAGAGCGGACGGGCAAGAAGCAGCGCGGGCGCGAGCCCCAGGTTCCCGATCCCGATAAGGCAGCGCCAGCCCCGAAGGCGCAGCGTAACTTCACCGATCCGGAAAGCCGCATCATGCCCGACGGAGCCAACAAGGGCAGCTTCGTGCAGGGCTACAACGCGCAGGCGGCAGTGGACTCGACAGCGCAGGTAATCGTGGCCGCAGAGGTCACGCAGGAAACCACGGACAACCACCAACTGCTGCCGATGTTAGGCCAGGTGAAAGAGAACATGGGCCGCCAGCCGGACGCGGCCAGTGCCGATGCAGGTTACTGGAGCGAGGCCAATGCGACAGATGAAAGCGTAGCTGGCATCGATCTGCATATCGCCACGGGACGCATGAAGCACGGTGAAACCATCGAGACAGTTAGCGAGCCGCCGCCGCACCAGGCCACGGCCAAGGAAGCAATGCGGCACAAACTACGCAGCGAGGCAGGGCGATCCATTTACAAGATGCGCAAGGCGATCGTCGAGCCGGTCTTCGGACAGATCAAGGAGCAGCGAGGTTTTCGGCGATTCAGCTTGCGCGGCCTGCAGAATGTTCGCCGCGAGTGGAAGCTGGTGTGCCTGACCTCGAATCTGCTCAAGCTGTTCGGCTCAGGGTGGACCCGGCAGGCCGCTTGAGGGTGCCAATTCCATCCCGTTCAGACGCTCGTCCGCTACCTCAAAAGCGAAACCACTCGATCCGTAACCATTGGCTGCATCGCCGACTCGCACAAGCAAGACAGAAATCTCGACCCAATACCGGAAAGCAGAACTGCTATCTCCGACACACTCCTAGAGCTTGAGGAATACCTCGCCGGACTATCAGCCTGCATATTACTGTTCGTCGAAAGTCCAGGGGCAATC
Organism: uncultured Acidobacteriaceae bacterium; assembly: GCA_963770555.1. Classification (GTDB taxonomy): domain Bacteria; phylum Acidobacteriota; class Terriglobia; order Terriglobales; family Acidobacteriaceae; genus Telmatobacter. The sequence continues at coordinate 148,545 of CAVYQC010000001.1, read as the reverse complement.
GCCGAACTCGGCGCATTCTCTCAGCTGCCACGACTACGAGATAAACTGCTTGTGGTGGTGGAGCAATCCCACTCCCAACAATCCTCGTTTATACGAAACGGTCCGCTAGAACAGCTCCACCAGAGAAACCCTGGTGCATTCCTTACGTACCCAAGGTCTCGTTTCTGAGACCCGGGAGAGCATGAACCCCAACCGCGCGATTAGAACCCAAGCCCTAACCCCGTCCATTCCCGACCACCGCCCTCCCGATGTCTCTGATCCCTGACCCCTGACCCCTTGCGTAGAATTACCCCCCACGCGCGCACACTGGGACCAGGAGAAAACCATGTCCGAGTCCGACGAAAGAATCGAGCGCGCCATCCGCAAGGTCATCGGCGACGTCCACGCCCAACCCACCGCAGAGCTGGCGCTCTCGCCCGCCTCCGGTTTGTCGTTCGCCTCCGGCTCGCCAACCACCCGGGCCGCGCTCCGCCGCTGCCGCGCCGCCTGGCGCCGCGCCTACAACGACTACATGAAGAACTCACGCACCGACAACGAGTTCATCGCGGCCGATGAAGCCTCCAAAGCCTACTGCGGTGCCATGCCCCTGCTCGCCGGCCTCGACGGCATCCGCGACTTTATCGCCTGCGCCGCCTACGGCATCCTCATCGGCGCCATCCCCGCCAACCGCAGCGGCCAGATCCTCTACGCCGCCCAGGTCGCCTTCAGCACCCTCCCGCGCGACCCCAAATCCGCATGACCCCGGTCCGTACCCATGACCCCGGTCCTGCCCCCCTACCCCCTCCCCGCCAAAATGGGCGTTTTTCGGACTCCAAATTTCCGGCAAATAGCATACAATAAATGACTTATCTATATAGACCTATTTACCAATCGGTAAACAGAAACCCTCGATTTCGGCCAGTTTTCCGAGGGTTTCGCTCAAGAATTGACGGGTTCTTGAAGGTCAGGGGCCGGATTCGCGTTTGCAGAGTACAGGCTTCGGCCCGGGCATTCGCATTCCCAAATCGCGCCGGACGGCCCACTTTTTCTAAGGAGCTGTGGGCGTCGCTACTTCGGCTTTTCAAGTTTCTGGCGTCCGCCCAGCGCCTCGCCCACGTGCCGCGCACTGGCGCCAAGCGCATGAACGGTGTTCCGGAAAGTCTTTTGGAGCGCGTTGCCCGTGCTGTCCTGCGCAACGGAAATGGCCACGCCGGTCGAAGCTCCGGCCTTGGAGAGCGACGCCGCCGTTTGCCCCGCTCCGCCGGCAATCGCCTGCTCCGTGGCGCTGCTGTCGGCGATGATTTCCTGGGCCGGATGGCGGCTCGGGCTGAACCACGCAATGTCGGTCTCCGGCATCTGGTTGAGGCGGGCGAGCGCCTCGGGCGGGAAGTTCGAAGCGGTCATCTTCGCCGCCAGCGGCCACTCGCCGGAGGCGATAAAGACCGACCCGTTCATGGGATGGCCGGCCTCGCCGAGGTTAACGATCCTGCCCCGCGCCAGCGGCGCCATATCGGTGCACCTGTCGGCGCCGCAGCCTGCCTGGCAGAGCGTCTCATTCAGGTAGGACGCGTGTTTGCCCGGCGAAATCCAGACCCGGGCGCCGCTCTCTTCGGCGTGCAGCGTGGAGGCCCGCGTAATCTGGCTCATGTCGCAGACCGTGTTCTCGTGGGCCGCCGCGTACCAGTAGACCGCCTTCCATTGCGCGGCGGCCGGGTCGTGGCCCGGCGCGCTTACCAGCACGGCCACGTGCTCCGTATCGAGCGGATGCCCGTGAGGCCCGCAGTCGCGCGACCAGAGATGGTAATAGTGAATCTCCACCGCCATGCCGGGAGCGGAGCGGTCGCCGCCGATGGGCGCGGCCGGAAACACCTGTCCATAGATCGTGCCGTCTTCGGCGGTCGCGGTGGGCGACGGCAAATCGGGCGCAAATTGGGCGGGAGCCGTAGCGCAGTCATGCCGGCCGATGATGAACTCCGGCGCAAACTGCGCCAGCAGAGCCTGCTCTACCGCGTCGCTGATGCCGTCCTGGTCGGAGTCGGCGGCGGCATTCGGCTCCGGCGCCTGGGCCATCGCGTTGCGCCACGCCGCGGCGTCAAGCAGCGCAAAGGCAAGCAGGGAAACAGCCGAGCGCCTGAGCATTCCGATTCGCGCCATGGGCCCTCCCCGGCAGCATGGCCAGTGTACGCGACCTGCCCTGCGTCCGCTGCGCTACCATTGCATCCAATGTGCGAGAGTCATCCATGAACCCGATCGCGGAACCCGTTGAAGAAGCAAGCGCCGCGGCGCCGGCCACGCCCGCGCGCCTCACCCGCGCCCGCCGCACCGCCGTCCTCAAGGCGCTCGCCGATCCGCGCCGCTTCGAGCTGCTGGAGCGCATCGCCAAAGCCCGCTGCCCGCTGGGCTGCGCCGAAGCCCGCGCCGCGCTGCCCATCTCCGCCGCCACGCTTTCGCACCACATCAAGGAGCTCGAAGCGGCAGGGTTGATTGAGGTCCGCCGCGAGGGCAAGTTCCACTTCCTCACCCTGCGCCCTGGGGTTCTTCGCTCGCTCGTCCGCGGCCTGGCCGCCCTCGAGCAGCCCTCCTGCCCGGCCCGGTAACGCCCGCTGAATGTCTCATAAAAATTTCCACAATCCTTCTGAATCCAATTCCGCCCTTCCCTAATCAATTCGATAGTTATCGAAATGTCGAAGCGAACACATTTCGATTGGAGGAGCGGGTCATGAGCAGTCTCAAGGGCAAGGTCGCGCTGGTTACCGGCGCATCGAAGGGCATTGGAGCGGCGATTGCGAAGGAGCTTGCGGCGCAGGGCGCTGCGGTCGCGGTCAACTATTCAGGCGGCAAGGCGGGCGCGGACCAGGTGGTCGCGGAGATCAAGGCCGCGGGTGGCAAGGCGATCGCACTGCAGGCCGATCTCGCCAATCCCGATTCCATCGGCCCGCTGGTGACAGCCGTCGCCAGGGAATTGGGCCCCATCCATATTCTCGTCAACAACGCCGGCGTTTACGAGTTCGGCCCCATTGACGCGGTTACGCCCGCGCACTTTCACAGGATGTTCGACGTAAACGTGCTTGGGCTGCTGCTCACCACGCAGGCCGCGCTCCAGCACTTCAGCCCGCAGGGCGGCAGCATCATCAACATCGGCTCGGTGGCGGCCGACGGCATCGGCGGCGGCTCGGTGTACAGCGCCACCAAGGGCGCCGTGGACTCAGTGAGCTCCGCATTGGCTCAGGAACTGGGTCCGCGCAGGATCCGCGTCAACTCCGTGAATCCCGGCATGGTGGTGACCGAGGGCGTTCAGGCCGCGGGCTTGATCGGCAGCGACTTCGAGAAGGAGGCCGTGGTGCGCACGCCTCTGGGCCGCATCGGCCAGCCGCAGGACATCGCCTCCATCGCCGCCTTTCTCGCTTCCGACGATTCCACCTGGGTGAACGGCCAGGCCATCCAGGCCGCCGGCGGATACCGCCTGTAACCGGCTCACGCGCGCTCCGCCTCGAGCAGTTGGCGCTTGCGGTCCACGCCCCACCGGTATCCGGTGAGCGAGCCGGCGGCGCCAACCACGCGATGGCAGGGCACAATCAGCGCCACGCGGTTGGTGGCGCAGGCACGGGCCACGGCGCGCGTCGAATTGGGCTCGCCCATCTCGCGCGCCAACTGGCTGTAGCTGCGCGTCTCGCCGCGCGGAATCTGCCGGAGCGCCTGCCACACACGCAGTTGGAAGACCGTTCCGCGCAGATCGAGGCGCTCCGCGCGGGATTGGTCCTGGATGAGATCCGAGCCTTCACGAACGAAGGCAAGCGCCGCTTCTACCCATTGCGCGAGCGAGGGATCGCGGCGCAGCGTGGCGGCGGGAAACTCCGCGCGCAGGCTGGCCTCGGCTTCGGTTTTGGTGCTGGCCAGCGAAAGCCAGCACAGGCCGCGCTCCGTCCCGCCCACAACAATCCATCCAAAGGGTGAGTGTGCGGAGCACCAGCCAATCTGCTCGCCGCGGCCGCCGTGCGCAAAGCGGGCCGGCGTCATGCCCAGTTGCGCCCCCTCGTAGGCGCGGCTCGACGAATTGAATCCGGCGCTGTAAATGGCGTCGGTCACCGAGCTTTCCTGTTTGAGAGAGGCGCGCAGCGCGCCGGCCCGCAGCGCACGCTGATATTCGAGCGGGCTCACGCCCATCTCGCGTTTGAACATCCGCTGCACGGTGAAAGGGCTCAGGCCCACCAGGTGCGCCAGCCTGGCCAGCGGAACGGCGCGGTCGAGATGGCTCTCGATGTGCTCACGAATCTTGTCCAGCGGATTGCTCCACGCGGTGCCCGGCCGGCAGCGCTGGCAGGGCCGGAAGCCGGCAGCGCGCGCCTCGTCGGCGGTGGGGAAGAAGCGCACGTTGGCGCGCAGCGGCCGGCGGCTGGTGCAGCTCGGCCGGCAAAAGACCCCGGTTGTGTCGACTGCGTAGAAGAACTCCGCTTTCGGATCGCGGGCGAGAACCTGTTTCCATGCGGCCTCGGGATCGAGCTTCAGAACCGGGCCACGGATTGTAGCGAGTTGTGCATTCCTGTTCATGGAATCGATGGTCGCCGATATTGAGAGGACGCGCTATCCGGTTCTTGCGCGCAATTCCGAACCCCTCTGGAGGACGCTCTCCCGAGAGAATCAACCGAATCCCGCCTACTTCACCGGAGGGTGCGCGGCGAACGATGCGCCGTGCTCAGAGCCGATCGGCACCATGGCTAGATGAGGCCACTGTGTGGGAATCTTTTCGAGTTTCGCGTTGGGCCACTGGGTCGGAATCGGTTCGCCCTTCGCGCCGGGCCACAGCGAGGGCCGCATCGGAGAAACTATGAGCGGTCCGTTCAGCGCGAGCTGCGGACGCGGCAGCGGCTCTCCGTTGCCCAACAACGGCGAAGCAAGAAGATGGCTCGCATCGATTTGCGGTGTGCTCCAGAGACTCGCCGCCGCCGAACCGGTCGGAAGTGCGTTCCTATGCGGCGCAGCACACAGAATTGAAACTTGCGGAGACAGCGTGTTGCAGGCCGTCCACGGCAGCGTGAATTGCTGATTCCTTCCCAATTCCGCAGAGCCCGCAGGAGCGGCTGCAACAGACTGGCTCAGAGCTGTCAGGTGGGCACAGAGAAACAGAGCGAGAAATCCAGATCTCATCGCACTACCCCGCTTCGGCAAACCGTCAACGCTCAAAAGTATAACAGCGTTCCAGGGGGCCGCGGAACAAAGCGACAAGCGGCTGTCACTCTTCAAGGGGCGGCCTGGGCAGCGATCAAACTCCCATCGCAATCTGCCTCAAAAGGACCTCGGCGCGTGCGAGATCTTCCTCCGTATCTACCCCAATCGTGTCGCGCGGCGCATCGGCCACATAAATCCCGATCCCATTCTCGAGCAGTCGCAATTGCTCCAGCCGCTCCATCTTTTCGAGCGGCGATGGCGGGAGCGCCGCGAACCGCTCCAGTGCAGCCTTGCGATACGCATAAATGCCCAAATGCTTGCGGTAGGCGGCGAATCCGGTGGCATCGCGATCGAACGGTATCGTCGCGCGCGAAAAGTAAAGCGCGCGGCCATCGAGCGCCGTCACCACCTTCACCGCGTTTGGATTCGCAAACTCCTCGGGCGGGCAGCGGACGGCGAGCGTGGAAACCTCGACTTCGGGACGATCGAAAAGGCCAAGCAGCGGCGGGAAGAAATCGGGCGTGAGCGTCGGCTCGTCGCCCTGGATGTTGACGTAAATATCGGCGTCAATCTGGCGGGCTACTTCGCGGACTCGATCGGACCCGCTGGGGCATGCAGGCGAGGTCATGGCGACGGGAATGGAGCGCGCGCGGCAGGCTTCCGCCACTTCCTCGGAATCGGTAGCCACCACCACCGGATCCATCAGCCCGCTCGACCACGCCGCGCGCCATACCCACTCCACCATGGGCCGGCCTGCGATGGGGCGCAGCACCTTGCCGCTCAAACGCGTGGAGGCGAGCCGGGCGGGAATCACGCCCGCGATACGCAAGGGGTTCATGCAGTCGAGTGTAAAGGAATAGGGATTGAGGCTTCATCCGGGCTGGTTCACAACAATCAAATGCACTCGCGGCGCCGGCCCGGCCGCCGATTCCATTCCTGGACTTGCGTTTGACCTCCCATTCCGCCGCCCGTATCATCAGGATTGGGAATTGTGTGCGCAGTCTGCTGCGCGCTTCCCTGCCCGGCCCATGCGGCCCGCGCCATTTTGGCGCCCTTCCGGCGGAGTAGCTCAGATGGTTAGAGCGTGGGATTCATAACCCCAAGGTCGACGGTTCGATCCCGTCCTCCGCCACCACTTCTCCATCCAAGCACTTCCAGTAACTTCCAAAGAATCCACTTAAATATCAACTTTACTGCTGTTTAGCATCCAGCACCGGACAATAGCATCTGTTGACATCCAGGGCAACTGAGGGCAACTTTAGGGGCAAGTGGGGTCTACTTAATAGGAGTTGCCCCCATGCCGCTGACCGACACTGCGCTTCGCAATGCAAGACCACTCTCAAAGACAACCCGGCTCTTCGATGAGCGGGGGTTGTACTTGGAGATTTCCCCAGCCGGCGGTAAGTGGTGGCGGTTGAAGTACAGGTTTGACAACAGGGAAAAGCGGCTGTCCCTGGGCGTTTATCCAGACGTGACCCTAAAGGAAGCGCGTAACCGCCGAGACCAGGAGTTCACCGGCCTTTCGCAGCTTCGGGATGCTTCGGGATAATTGCTTCTCAGGTAATGCCGAAGCATGGTCTCCCTCGCGTTGTTCTGCGGCAGCCGTACACGAAGACGATCCAAGTAAGCCTCGGCTCGGACAACGGGAGTATAGCGCGGCGATCGCTGCTTATGATGAACCGCGGTGAACAGATTCAGCCAGATAAATCCTCATTCGCTTCAAGACCATTCTGTAGAGATTTGGGTAGCATTTCGCGAGGTATTCTCTCTTCTTTCGGATCGCATCGCCAGATAGATCCCGCTTCAGAGGGCGCTTCCCGATCCATTGAAACAGGTCGGCTAAATGCTCATCATAGTGCTTTCCGGTCTTCAATCCGACGAATTCAGACGCCTCGACCAAGACCTTCGCCGCAAAGATCTCGCGTTTGTGACCAGGCTTTCCAAACGAGTCGAGCGCCAGTCCTAACCGTTTTGAAAACCAAATGAGCCGCACTTGGATATCCCCAAAGCCGGCCGTAAATGTGCGAAATGACTCAGAGAATGGTCCTCCGAATATATCCAATTTCAATTCGGTCCCAACGAGATCGGAATTCGCATGGCACTGGGCGCGAAGCGGGAGCGGGTGCTGCGCATGGTGCTCGGCGAGTCGGCGCGGATCGCCATGATCGGGGTGGCAGCAGGATTAATCAGCGCGTTGGCACTCGCACGCTTGATCGCGAGCATGCTATACGGGCTGAAAGCTTATGACCCGCTGACGTTCGGGGCATCAGCTGTGCTGCTCCTTCTGATCGGCCTGGTAGCGAGTTGGATTCCGGCGCGGCGCGCCGCAAATCTCGACCCGATGCGAGCGCTGCGGCACGAGTGATCGGCGGACGGCACCATGCGCTTATGAGATAAGGACTCACTTCATTTTGGGCATTTGAGTTGTCAGTGAGCGCAAAATCGCCAAACCGCGTTTCCAGCCGCCGCAGTTCCGGAAACGTGGTTTGGCCTGTTCTCGTCAGTTGAGAACGCATCGGGGGCACTGACGCGGAAAAGCCGCTCGGCGCCGCGATTTTCCTAGGGTTGGAAGCCAAACCATTCTATACTTAGGCGTTTTCCCGCTATGCAGATCTCCGGGCTGTAGAAATGGAATCTCGCCGCGCGGTTGATTCATGCCCCTTTGAAGCAAAGGAGATTGCCAGTGAAGCGTCGTGATTTGCTTAAGAGCGCAGCATTCGCGCTTCCAGCAGCAGGCTTTCCAGCGGCAGGGTCCGAGGCCTTTGCTCTCGGCCAGAGTGCTGCGCTTCCGCCAACTGGCGGGATCCATCCGGTGGAAGCGGGACAAGACCGGTTTGGAGAGACGCACTCGCTGGGATACAGCACGATTCTGTTTAAGGCGGTGCCACGCGAGACCAATGGCGGCTTACTCATGATTGAACACAAGAACCTAATGAAGGGCGGTCCTCCACGGCACTTCCATTTCCATCAGGAAGAGTGGTTCTACGTGATGGAGGGCGAGGTGCTGTTTCAGGTTGGCGACAGCCGGACGACATTGCGTGCGGGGGAATCGATCCTGGGGCCGCGCGGGATTCCGCATGCTTTTTCAGGGGTGGGCGAGAAACCGGCGCACATGTTGATTGCGTTTACTCCCGCGGGGAAGATGGAGGAGTTCTTCCGGTATGTGGCGGTGCCGAACGGGCCGAAGATGGACGCGGAAGTATTTGCGCGGTACGAGATGCAATATGTTGGGCCGCCGCTAGTGGCATAGTTGTCCGCTATGCCGCAGGATGCCGCGTGTGCATGCCCTCGCCATCAAATCGGCTTTGGAAATTGTGGAACTCGGTGCGGTCGAGTTCCGTGGCCACCGTGCCCGGGCCTGGTTCTGTCTCTCGCGTCAGAGCACGATGCCGACGCAGCCCTCCTCCCGGCATGACTGAAGCTCGGACAATGAGCATCCCATTCTCGGCGAGCGCAAAATCGCCAAGTCACTCACCCAGCCCAAGCTCCGGTTGCGGGTTCCTTTCTACAAATGGGTCACTTTAGTCATGCGGGAGGAATGTTGCTCGCGGCCCATTTCGTTGAAAGTCCGGCAGCGAGAGGGCTAAGCTTCTGCTAAGCACTTGTTGTCACTGGGACTTGACTTGGCAAAACTGCGCTTCCAGAGAGCACCGCACGGGTTCCTGTATTGCCTGACACGAGGTGAGCCGATCACCGATTCGGCCCGGAACCAGCGTTGTCGGAGGACGATTCGTCACGAGGAGAATGCATGCATCGGTTCAAGGTGACGGGGCGCCGCGGCGCGCTTGTGCTTTCCGCTTCAGTTTTGACGCTTGCGGCCGGATGTACCAGTGCGATCGGCGGCAGCCACTCCGGACAGGGAGGCGGCCCAGCCGCCCAGACCATCAGCTTTGTGGCGTTGGGCGCACAGACCGTGGGGGCTGCAGTGACGCTTTCGGCGACGGCCAGCTCCGGTCTGGCGGTCTCGTTTGAGTCCGATACACCTTCGATCTGCACCGTAAGCGGGAGCACGGCCACGATGATCGCTTCAGGCACGTGCACGCTTGAAGCCGTGCAGGCCGGCAACAGCCAATATCAGGAAGCGGATGCGGTTCAGGATGTCGCGGTCAACGGAAAATCGCAATCGATCACATTCACCAATCCCGGCACGCAGACCATCGGTACTGCGGTTTCGGCTCTGACGGCCACGGCCAGTTCCGGGCTGCCGGTGTCATTGGCTACGCAGACCGCCAGCGTCTGCTCGGTGAGCGGCGCCTCAGTGACGCTGCTGGCCATCGGCACCTGTTCGATCCAGGCCACGCAGCCTGGAAACAGCACCTATGCCGGGGCTGCGCCTGTCACGCAGAGCTTCGCGGTGCAAGGCGAGCCGCAGACGATCACCTTCGCGGCCATCCCCAGCCAGACCATCTCTGCTGCGCCCACGCTCACGCTTCCCACGCCGACGGCCACTTCGGGTTTGCCGGTTACGCTCACGTCCATGAGCACCGGTACCTGCTCGGTGAACGGCACGACAGTGACACTGCTGGCGACCGGGACCTGCTCCATTCAGGCCACGCAGGCTGGCAATACGACCTGGGCTGCGGCCACTCCGGTCTCGCAGAGCTTCGCCATTGAGGGCGGGAGCGAAGCGCAGACGATTACCTTCAACAACCCCGGCAGTCAGACCGTGGGCACGCCGTTGACGCTTGTTGCGACTGCGAGCTCCGCGCTGACGGTGACCTTCGCCTCGCAGACGAGCAGCGTTTGTACGGTCAGCGGCACAACCGCAACCTTCGTGACCACCGGTACGTGCACCATCCAGGCAACGCAGGCAGGCAACTCACAATATGCAGCGGCCACGCCTGTAAGCCAGAGCTTCACGGTCAATGCATCGAGCGGCAGCGACCCGACCAGCGGTGTGCTGCCGTCTTACAACGACACTTATGCGAACTGGAAGAACGCCGGCCTGGCGTCGATTGGCGGCATTCCGGACCGGACGACGATTTGTGCGACGGTCAATCCGCTCGGTGGAGGACAGGACGACTTCGCCAACATCCAGAACGCGATCGACAATTGTCCGGCCGGCGAGGTGGTCCAGCTTGGAGCGGGCGCATTTAGCGTCCATCTAGCCGATCTGCCCATCAATATTTCTACGGGGATTACTTTGCGCGGAACAGGCGTCTGCAGCGGCGCCAGTTCGCCGTACTGCCAGACCTCCATCACCGTGATCGATGGCGCTCTCGCCTACACAGGTGGAATGTGCGGCACGAGTACGTCGGATGAAGTTGCCTGCCCGAATGGTGGTCAGCCAGAGGTTTTGATGGCGCCGGTTTTGCCCGACTACAACTACAGTTGGGAGACATGCGGCAACGTTGGCGCAAACCTCGGCACAGGCTGCGGCGCGACGCCTCTGGCGGCTGACGCCGCTCAGGGCCAAACTACGATTCAAGTCACCAGCACAAGCGGGTTCACAGCTGGGTCGTGGGTTTTGATCGATGAGGCGTCTGGCGCCGGATGGGTCGCTGATCCTATGAATCAGTGGACGGGCAATGGGTCCGTGTGGGCCGCTTCCGACTGGCTCAGTCCATCCGGCAGCCCGGCGACCGGACGCGTCCTGTGGTCAAAAGCGGAAGATAATTCTTGGGATTTTGGCAGTACCGAGTATCCCTATCAAGCCAACTCAACGGGCTGTTGGTATTCCTATTGCGATCGACCGACCGCCGAATTGCACAAGATCGCTTCCATCGGCGCCGGTCCATGCCCAGGGGCCAACTGCACCCTGACCTTCGACGATCCGTTCACCATCGCCTTCCGGCAGAGCGGAGGCCATAACGCTCAGGTCTACGCCCATCTTTATGGGAACAATTCAGGAATTGGATCGCCTATTGCCATGCTCCAACAAGCCGGCGTGGAAAACATCTCTCTTCTCCGCGCTCCGGAGGGGGGCCTGGAAATGGAACTCTGTGTCAACTGCTGGGTGAAGAATACCGAGGTCGGAGACTGGTACGGCGGCGGAATCAGTATGTCCTATTCGGCTCGCAGCGAGCTGAACACGGTTTACGTTCACCATTGCTGGGACTCCGTCAACAACGGCGGCGAGTATCCATTATCCCTGGATAGCGCCTCGACCGAAATGCTGATCACAAACAGCATCACCAACTTCGCCGGGAAAGGAATGGTCGCCAGAGCAGGCGGCGCAGGTTCGGTTGTTTCCTATAACTACATCGATGACACGATGTACGATGCCGAGTCGGGCATTGGCGACTATTGGCTCGACATGGGGATCAACGCGAGCCACTATTCGGGCCCCCACCACGTTCTGTTCGAGGGAAACTGGGGTGACAACCTGGATAACGACAATACGCATGGCAACTCGATGTACATCACATTTTTCCGGAACCTGGGCTCTGGATTCAGGACACCCTTTACCGATCCCAGCGTTTGCGGGCTCGTGGATGACTTTACAGGGAACGGCTATTATTGCCCCTCGGGACTAGCTTCCTGCGTGCAACAAACACCCGGCCCCCTGCGCGCGGCCGGGCCCATGGGATACAACTATTGGTTCGCTTATGTTGGCAACGTGCTGGGGACCGCGGGAAAGTCGACCGCGGCGAATGGTTGGACGTACAGCGGAGACTTCACCGCATCCCGCATCTTCATGCTCGGCTGGAGCGGCGGCAACGGTGGCCAGGATCCTTATCTGGACGGAAAATCAGGCTCGTACATTCTGATCAACGGCAACTACGACTATCTTGACGACGCCGTCACCTGGCAGGGCTCGCCGGTTGCGCTTCCAAACTCGTTTTATCTGTCGAGCGAGCCTGCGTTCTTCACCGCTGGCAGCGGCTATTCGTGGCCATGGGTAACGCCCACTGGCTCAGAGCAAATCCAGAACGGCCCAGCAGGTTGCGGCGGGACATGCTCCGGCCTGCCTGCTCAGGCGCGTTGGCAGGCAGGAACGCCTTTTGTGCAGCCTTGAGTTCCGGTAACATGCGGCCCCATCGGCGAGACCAATACCAGTCAATCATCCGGAGAGTTGCCTGAGGGTTGGCTGACGACGAGATGAATCCGCACTGCCACCGGGACAGCGAGACTTGAGTGTTTGGATGGGACGAAGACCGGAAAACAAATCTTGGAGGAACACGTCTATGACCGTTTCGGATGCCTCTTCGCTCCAGGACCGTCGATTTCCGATAGGCCCTGAAGTCGACAAATGCGGTCTGGCTTCCACGCAGATCGCTGGACGCTGGCCGACAGGGGACCTATCCGAGGAGCAGCGTGGAATCGGGGTATTTCCTGATTGTCGACGTCCAGCAGCTATCGCGCAAATCGGGATTACTGGTGATATTCACACCAATTCGTGAACTGCGCGACTTCATCGTTCGGCGTTTGCCCAAACAGAACAGACAAATAGAAGAGGGGCCCCGGCAGCTTCCGATTCGCAGTAGCGGCAAACGCGCTTGCGGGGCATCCCCGTGTTTGGCGGAATTTTCCGGGCGCACGATCTGCTAGTTTTCTGGGCAACCGGTCGTACATTCCCTTGGCATGCGATGACGCGCTTCCAGGGCGGTGAGCGCGGATGCGCCGGCCGGCAGTTCGAGAATGCGACGCCTGGAAATTGTTATCACTCGCCTACCGGGGCCGCCTTCTGGTGCCCCATGAAGGTGTGTGGTGAATGACAGGTCACACACGTCTTGCTTTTCATGAATGGATCGGACTTCAGTTGTGCAACCTGCTCTGTGTGACAGGTGTCGCATGCGCTTAACGCCGGCGTGGCCGCGACGCTCTGTGCTGTGATCTCGCCATGGCACACGGTGCATTGGACATCGTTAGCGCCATGCGGGCTGCCTTTCCATTGGGCATACGTCATCTTGTGGCAGCTAGAGCAGGTTTTCCCGGCTGGAATCGTCTGATGGTGCTCCTGCCTGGCATGAGCCTTCTGAGCAATGGCTGGTTGGACGGCAGCAGCCAAAACGAGAAAAACGAGCAGGGCGGGACTGAACATACGCGCGCGGAAACTATTCACGGGCAGATCTCCTAAGTAGAAGTCGCAGTATCGAACCGGCGATGGCTGCCGATCAGTGATGCCAATCACGTCTCACCGGAATGCGATCTGCGCACTGGCCGCGAGGTCTTTTGCCAAATAAATGATCACAAACCTCGCTTTATACCGCTGTCTGCCGCTAGGTTCGTGCAGATTCACGCGCCATGATGCGCCTTTTCGCTATCACCTCGGCTGAGGCGTTGCTGTCACGAGAGTCGGCCCAACCGCACAACTGGCGGCGTGCCGAGCATTTGAGGAACCCTGCCCGGCTGTTCTAACATGCATGCGAACACCCAAAGCCCCAATCGAGCAAATGGGTTGCGGCTCTTGGGGAGTCACGGGCAAGCCGGAACTTGTCCGTCCATTCGTCAGATCAGTGCCCGCAAACGCCCATGTCGCCAGAAGTGTTTTTTCGAATCACGCCTCATCGCGCTCACCGGAGCCCGCGGGGTACAGTCTCGCCCCCGTTGCTCCTGGCCGACGGATCCAAAGGATCGTCTACCCCGCACTACTCCCAGCGAAACACCTTCGCGGAAAGCGCCGTGCACACCGCGAATACTGCCGCCAGCGCGGCCACGTCGCCCAGGTGCGCCCGCCACGGCTCGCCCTTCCAGATCCCCTCCAACAGGGACACGGCGTAGGTCAGAGGGATCCCCCGCGCCACCGCGTGCAACGGCGGCGGCAGTGAGCGCAGCGGCACAAACAGTCCGCACAATCCTAGCATCGGATACAAAATCGCCGCCCCGATCGGCTGCGCGAAGCGTGCCGTCGGCACGAGGCTCGCGATCAGGAACCCCATCGACAGGATGCTGCATGTGCTCACCAGCAGCGCCAGCGCGAAGCTGAACAGCGGAACCTCCATCGGGATGGGGTAAAAGCGCTTGCCCGCCAGCACCAGCAGCCCCAGGGTCAGCAGCGTCAGCGCCAGCTTCGCCAGCTCGTGCGCCGTCAGAATCGTCTGCGGACGCAGCGGCGTCGCCCGCAGCCGCCGCAGAATCCCACCCTCCCGGTAAATCGAAATAATCGTCACCAGCGACAGCACGCCGGTCAGCGGGATAAGCACCGCCACAAACACCGGCAGCTCGACGCGCAGCACCGTGCCCGTCGCGGCGATGCCCGGCGATCGCACGCCGTTCCACCATCGCCCCACCAGCAGAAACACCAGCACTGGAAATACGATCGACCCGAACGCCCCCAGCGGCTCGCGCAGGAAGATCTTGATTTCCAGCCAGGTCAGCTTGCCCAGTCCGCGGAACATGCTTCGTCTCCCCTAATCGCGAATCGAATGGCCCGTTAATTGCAAAAAGACATCTTCAAGATTTGGCTGCTCGGTGCGAAATTCCGTCACCCGGATCCGGTTTTCCGAGAGGCACTGGATCACCTCGCTGACAAAATCCTCGCCCCGGCCCTCGATGGTGTAGAGCTTCTCGCGCCGCGTCACCGTCTCCACCGAACGCAGGGCGCGCAGCCGCTCCTCGGCCAGCGCGCTCTCCGTCGCCAGCACCACCGTGCGCGCCGGGCAGTGCCGCCGCACCAGCTCGTCGGGCGTGCCGATATCGATAATCTTCCCGCGCTCGATGATCGCTACCCGGTCGCACAGCCGTTCCGCTTCTTCCATCAAATGGGTGGTCATCAGCACCGTCTTGCCGCGCTCACGGATGCCGCGCACCAGTTCCCAGATCGCCCGCCGCGCCTGCGGATCGAGTCCCGTCGTCAGCTCGTCCAGAAACACCACCTCCGGATCGTTGATCAGCGCCAGCGCGATGAACAGCCGCTGCTTCTGCCCGCCGGACAGCGTCATGAACCATGCGTTCCGCTTGCTCGCCAGCCCCAGTTGCTCCAGCAGCCGGTCGCCGTCCACCGTCTTCGTATACAGCGACGCCCACAGGTCCACTGCTTCCCGCACCTTGATGCGCTTCTGTAACTGTGCTTGTTGCAGTTGCACGCCGATCCGGTTCTGCAGCGCGTACTGGTTGCGGAATGGATCCAGCCCCAGAATCGAAATCGTGCCCCGGTCCGACCGCCGCACGCCTTCCACGCACTCCATCGTGGTCGTCTTCCCCGCGCCGTTCGGCCCGATCAGCCCGAAGATTTCTCCCTCATTCACCTCGAACGACACGTCGGCCACTGCCACGGTCGCCCCATAGGCCTTGTGGATGCCGCAAATTTCAATGACGGAACGAGGAGAACCGGACGCGCTCATAGCTGGTCTGCCAGCCATTCTTACATGGCGCCGCGAACCGGCCGCTTTTCCTGGGGGGGCCGGCAGCACGGCAGGGGCTACGCGTGCAGGTCGCCCGTCGAGGCCAGCGAAACCATCAGCACCCTTATGTCGTCCTGACAACGTACTCATTCAAACATGGTTTGGACCGCGCTCAAATCATAGGTATTGGAAAACGCCCGAGGATCCCGGAAAGGGGCTTATTCATGGATCTGTCGCCCAAGAAGTCTTTGAGTAAGCGCGACTAGGAAGAACTCTTGCTGTTTGCGAAGATGAAGTCGAGCAGACATTGACTACCCCGAAGATCTCGATTTTGTGCGGGCGTCTTAATGGTGTTCAGGTTGGATGGGACCAGGACTTCACGGTTGCTGAAAGTAGCGTCGGGAACGCACGAAGTGTCAGGGCATGAGTGGGACACCCTCAGGGTCGCGCACCACAACGAGCCCTATTCGAGTCCGGGCTTCAGCCACGAAGGGCCGGGCCCCGCTTTGACCTACTGCCGAATGCTCCTTCATTCCGCATCCCTTCGTCCCTGTGCACTGTCATCCGGAGCGACCGGAGCGAGCCGGAACGGCGAAGCACTGGCAATCGAACGGATCCGCAGTTGTCTCTGTCACAGCGGGAAGGCAGGACCTCAACTGCTTTCTGCGGCCCGAGGCATTCACCCAGACGGTCAGAGGGCCAAGTCCCAGGTTCCGGTCGGATTGTCGGCAAACCGTCAGTAAGAAGTTCGTCAATACTCGAACAGTAACTGCCGGTTGGGTGGTTATTCGACCGAAACTGTCAACTTCAAGGTTCTAGTCGTTTTCCCAAGTTTCAAAAGCGAGACATGGAGCAGCCGCGCGAGAGAGAATTACACCGTAAGAGGAGAGCATGAGCACGACCGCCAAAAAGCTCATCTGGATTATCGTCGCAGTAGTTTTCCTTGGTCTTGCTGTGCGGTTCGGAAACGTCTCGCGCAGTCGCCCAATGGCCGCAGCTAAACACTCTGCCGATGAGCAGTCCAAGCCTCTTCCACAGCCTTCATAAGGTCCTGCGAAGGCACCTGCTCATGCAGATAATTTGCAATCGGTGCTCGACCGTGACCTTGCTGCCGCCCTCAAGTCGGGTGAACTTGCGCCTTCAACCGGTGCAGGCGTCTCTATCGCTGTGCTTGATCATGGAGTGCGCCACGTCTTCAGTTACGGTGTAGCAAGGCCCGACTCGATTTTTGAGATCGGCTCGATTACCAAGACCTTTACCGGCCTAATCCTTTCGCAAATGGTTGAACAGGGCAAGGTCAAGTTTGATGACCCTGTCCGTGAACTACTGCCGCCCGGTACTGTACAGAAGCCTGTCGGGGCGGAAATCACGCTGCTGGATCTCGTCACGCAACACTCGGGGTTGCCGCGCATGCACGACAACTTCAAGCCCGCTATTGAGGACAATCCCTATGCGGACTATCATGCGGCCAACCTCTACGAATACCTGGCAAAGCATGGCGCCGCGAAGCCCGACAAGCCAGAATTCCTATACAGCAATCTAGGCTTTGGCCTGCTCGGTCAAGCGCTTTCGCTGCGCGCGGGAAAAGCGTACCAAGCACTCCTCGCAGAAGAAGTGCTGGACCCGTTGGGAATGCACGACACGACGATTACACTGACCGCAGAGCAGCAGGCGCGTTTTCTTCCCGGTTATACCGGCGACCATCGCCCGACCCATGCGTGGGACCTCGACGCCTTCGCCGGTGCGGGCGCGATTCGCTCAACCGCGTCCGACATGCTCATCTATCTCGAAGCCAACCTGCACCCGGAGAAAGTCAGGGCCCAGGACGCATCGCCGGCGGCGAAGACGATCGTGGCTGCACTGGTGCAGGCGCACCGACTACATGCCGACGCTGGCGGACAGAAGATCGCGCTGGCGTGGCTCTTCGACCCGCAGTCGGGTAACTACTGGCACAACGGCGCGACTGGCGGATACTCTGCATATGCGTTCTTCAATCCCAAGGGTGATTACGCCGCAGTAGTTCTCCTCAACACAACAATTGGTGAACGGGGCAGTTTCGCCGACCGGATCGGTGAGCACATCAGCGAGCGGCTGGCAGGCAAGCCTGCAATTTCACTCGGCGATTAACAGATCGATCTGACCACGATACCAGTACCTTCGTCCCGGCCATCTGCGTGAGTTCGCGCTAAAAGCCCTAAGCCGACTGGCTAACGATGCGATGCAATTCGGGAAGTTATACGGACAATCCCTCATCGCTGCCAGACGAGTCTTCGGAGAACGAGGACGGACCAAAGCACGTCTGCAACCTCGACATTGTCCGGTTTACGGGTTACGGTCGGATTGTCGGCTACTCGTCAGTAACTGGTTAAGCGATAGCCCGCCAAGGACCGTGAAGCCGGCAGCATGGCGGCGCTTGGAGATTCCGCCTCCCCACACCCAAATTTGACCGTTTTAGTCCGGCGGGCAGGATCATTCCTCGAAAACGGCCCAGCGTGGGGGAGCGCGGCGGTTGGCGAGTGGCCCAGCCTGGTTCTTGCATTGTGGGGCCTAACCGCGGAGTCGGGTGAACGCCCATTCTTCGCAAGTGCGGCGAAGGGTGGAGCACCCAGGTCTTAGGCAAGTTGAGGAAAAGCAAAAGGGTGGGCCGCCCGCCTACTGCATCCACGTCAGGTCAACATATCTTTATGTATCGAGTTTAACGTGGGTCGACAAGCCCCATTGCGATCATTCCCAAGGCAGTGATACTGGGCAAGAAAAAATAATCCCCGCCGCGCAGTTCGACAAAGTCAGGAAGATTGCTGCAAACGAAGGGAGGGTTCGTGGGGCTCAAATCGCCTTGCACGACAAACCTGCCGCGGCCTGCGTGGCTGCCGATCAGGATATCTTTGTCATTGCCGAGATGCGCATCGTTGCCGTATTGAATCCATTGCTGCTGCACGAATTCAAATTGCCGAGAGAGGCTCGCATTCAGCGCCATGAAGATGACGCCGCGCTCCTCGGTGTCGGAGACGGAGTCGCCTTCGGGAGCGAAGCGTCCGTAGGGGAGGCCGCGGCGGGTAATGCGGCGGCGGTTGATGAGCTGGCCATGGAAGCCGAAGGCGTCGCGGGGATGAACGCGACGGATGTGCGCTCCCAATGGGCAGCGTGTACCCTCCGCATCTGCAGCATAGATGAAGTTAGTGTTGCGGTTCGGATCCTGGGCGATGGAGGGGTCGGGGTTGTCGGGGGCAAGCTCGATTGGTGTTCCGTCTCGCCAGCGACCGATGAATTTGGCAGCGAGTTTCTCTTTACCGCCTGCGTAGGTCGCTGCCTGTTTCTCCAGAAAGTCGCGAAAGGTGGCGAGGTTCTGGTGCAGCTTGCGATAGACCATGAAAGTGCCATTGCTGGCGAGAAGGTGCGGCACAGGGGCCACGGGCAACTCGCCTGCTTCGTCCGCGTAGCCCAGCAGCAGCTCCCCGGTTGCGAGGGGCGCCCAGGCTCCGTTGGGCAACAGCTTGCCTTGTCCGGGCTGGGAACCGCGTTCGACGCCGAGGTAGTCGGGATTCCCCAAGCCGTCAGTATAGCCGAAGTGCTCCTTAGCTGTCGGCTTGCTGTCGACGACCTCGGCGGCGGCTTCCTGTGAGCCGAGGACGAATGCGCCGCCTGTCTCATCGATCGCTGACACGATGGCCGAGCAGCGTGCGTCCAGCGCTTCCAGGGTGAGGGCGTTGATGCCAAGCCAGGCGTGGACGCGATCTTCGCGCCAGACTTCGTCCCAATGCTCGGGGGCGTTCACACCGACGTCTCCGAGGATTTCGGCGCGATGCTTCATGCCTTGCTGAAACTCAACGGGAAAGCTCAGCAGTGTGGCGTCCGGCAGTTCCAAATGCTCGAGTCCTCGGTGCGTAAATGCGATGTTCACCGTGCTCTGTGGCTTGGCTGCGTCCCAGCGCTGGCCGGTGGTTACGTGGCTGAGCACGCGAGCGATCAGGCTGCGCGCTCGCGTTGGGTTTTCTAGGCGCAGAAAGAGATAGCGGGCGACCGGCAGGTTGTAGCCTCGGAGCACAAATCCTTGAATGTCGGTCTCGTTGAGCTTACTCATTTCGGCCACCCGTCTTGATATAGCGGTGAGGACCCATGGAACCGGGCCTGGGAAGCGGCCGCGATTTGAGATGGGCGACGAACTGAATGAATTCGCGCTGCAGCGTGGCCGCATCCGCGCCCTGGTGAGTCGCGATGAAGTCGGCGACAGCGGTCTGAGTTTGCAGGGCGCGCAGTGTCTCGCTGACCGACTTATCGTTGACGGCTGCAAAATAGAAGGTGGTTTCAAGCTGGCAGGCCTTCATGTACTTGATGAAAGCCCGCCGGTCGGCTGCGCCGGGATAGCCGACACAGTGTTTCCAGATGGCGTCAAGGTGGTCCGATATGTTGTCGGCAAGGCCGTGGAGATAGCTGTCCAGGTCCCCATCGCAGTTCGACTCAAAGATCAGGTACTTCGACTTGAGGTGCTCCTCACAGGCAGGCATCCCAACGTAGATCACATCGTCCATGACAACCAGCCGGGCGAGATGTGTTCCCGGAGCGAGCGCGAAAGGGCTGTCTTCCCGAGTGGACAGTTTGGCCAGGTAGTCGCGGATCTGCAGATCGTGGGAGGGTGTCGCCTTCTCATCGTCGATGATGGGTGATAGGATCGTCAGTCCGTAGACGCTGCCGTTTTTGTTGGGCATGGATGTCTTCTCTATCCTGCGACGGGAGCGTCGCCTGTCTCGCCGAGGTGGGACTGAACTTGCAGCACAAAGCGGAGGTAAGCATCGGCAAACTGCTGCGGGTTGCACTGTTCGGCCAGGAGTTCGAGATGATCCAGCGAGGACTGCACGACGTGCGCGGACTTGATGTCGTTCGCCGTGGCGTGGGGATATGCTGTGTAGTAGTAGTCCGTGTCGAACTGGACTAGAGCGATGTATTCCTTAAAAAGGGTCACGGGAACCGCGCCAGGGAACTTCTCGCTCCAGCGCCACACGAGATTCAAGCCCTTGCTCAGGACCGCGGAGAAGGCATCTATGTATTGGTTCCAGGTGCCATTGAAGTTGCTGAAGAACAGCAGATAGTCGTATTGGAGATCTTCCTTCACCTGGCCGTTGTCGAGGTATGGGAATCCTCCGCGGGGCAGAACCACCCATCGGGCGAATTCGATGAAGGACAGGTCGATCACAGTTTGCCGCAACGACTTTAGAAGCCCGAGCAAGAAGAGAATGACGCGCACAATCCAGGTCTTCCATGGCTTCATGGGAGTGATGGCATTCATCGCATAGACCTTGCCGTTGATGTTGCTCATTGCACCTCTGATGTCTGGGGGAAGAAAGACAACAACCCGGCCTCGCCAAGCCCCTTTGCTGTGCCTCCTCCATTGGAAGGCATCCTGAAGTCTTAGAGCGGGGAGCCAGCAAATTATGTCACAAACGGCAGAGGATGGACACAAAATGTCATGATCCCAGGATTCGATCTATTTTCACGTCGCGGTCAAGTACGTTTGGACCTCTAAGAATGCGAGGCACACCCTTCTCAAGAGCGGCGAAGTGGCGAGACTCCATGAGAACCTTTAAGGATTGGGCCCGTCTCCAGTCGCGCACGATTCCTGAACTAACAGCAAGGACCACGGATTCCTACTGACGCCCCAGTGTCCGGTATTCGTGCCGCGACTCGGTCCTAAGATCAGGGAACAGTGCCGTATATCGCCCGCGGGGCGCCGCGCTCAGAGATCAAGACCTCCTCCGAGCCATCCAAAAAGCCCTCTCGTCGGGGAGTCCGGTCAACTCGTTCAAGACTTTGCCACCGGCGCATAAGAGTACAGCGTCTCCTGGCTGATGCCGAACTCGCGTGCCAAGGCAGCTTTCTTTTCACCTGCCTGAACGCGCCGGCGCAGCTCAGTGGCTCTTTCCTTTGTCAATGATGGCTTCCGTACCTTGTACACACCTGCCCTCTTTGCCAGAGCGATTGCCTCCCTCTGATGCTCCTTGATGAGCAACCTTTCAAACTCGGCAAACGCTCCCATGACGCTGAGAAGCAGGTTGCTCATGGCGCTGTCTTCGCCGGTGAATGTGAGCCGTTCCTTCTCGAACTCAACAGCAACGCCGCGGCCGGTCAACCCTAAAACAATCTTGCGCAGGTCATCGAGATTCCTGGCCAGCCTGTCCATCGAATGGACGACGAGCACGTCGCCTTCGCGCAAGTATTCGAGAGCATTCTGGAGTTGAGGGCCCTTGGTGTCTTTCCCGCTTGCCTTATCGGTGAACCGCTTGTCCAGGTCCAACGAACGCCGCCAGGCCGTTCAGAGACGCGATACAGCGGTGGCTACAGCGGTTCCGCAGTTACTGTGTCCCGAAACCACGGTTGCAAAGTGGATTTTTCCTCAAGCCGGGGTCCCCAGCGACAGGTCTTCGTCGCTGGAGTGGAAGAAAAATCCACCCAACGCCGAGGCTTGAAACGGCTATAACAACTGCGGAACCGCTCTGATATGGAGTGACCTGTCAATCCCTGCACGGCCGTGTGGTGGTTTTTGTTTTTTCGAGGACAGGGCCAGCAGCAGCCGGGGCAGATTGGGCGACGATTGATCAGTCTGATATTCGCGGGTCGGAACCGCATGGTCATGATCCGTCGGGAGCTGCCTCGGACTAAAGTCGCGAGTCCGGCTGAGCCTGTCGCATAGAGCGGTCGAGGATTCTCCTTCGTGCTTGCTCCGGCTGCGGCTGGCGCTGTCTTCGAAATGGTTGATGATGCTCATCGGGTTTCGAGGTTTTTGTCTTTTCCTTCTTAGGAAGGTTTTGGCTTTTGTTCTTGCTGTTGCTGTTGCTGTTGCTGTTGCTCTTTGCCGGTCATGCCGCCGTCGCCTGGCTGGCGGCAGTTTCCGTCTTCACGCCGATGGCCCAGATGAAGCCCAGCAGTTCGCGCCCCACGGCGGTAACGATCTTGCGCTGGTCCTTGCCTGCCGCGGCCAGCCTGGCGTAGCGCCTGTGCAAGCGCAGCTGCGCCTTCCAGGCCATCTCTTTGATCTCTTCCGGCACGCCTTCCTGCCGCTTGCGCAATCCCGGCCCCACGGCCGGCTTGAGACGATAGCTCCAGGCGGCTTCGATGGCGATGCGCCGCAGATGCGCGTTGCCGGTCTTGGTGATCGAGCCGCGTTGTTGCCGCCTGCCGCTGGACTCTTCGCTGGGCACCGCGCCGCTGTAGCCCATCAACTGCCGCGCGCCCTCGAATCGCGAGAGCTGCCCCAGCTCGGCCACCACCGTCACCGCCGAAATCTCGGCAATGCCACGCAAGGCCTGCAAACCACGGATCACTTCCTGCATCCCCGCCGGAGCCAGCTTCACCGCTTCACGGATCGCCTCCTCCAACCGCTTCACTCGCTCCGCCATGTGCTCAACCTCGTGCAGCAAATCCAGCCGCGTCCACTCCTGCGCCGCCTGCTCGTAGCGCAGTTGCCGCACCCAGGCTATATAAGGCTGGCTCCATGCCTTTATCCCAGCAACCGGACGCCGCCCCGTGCGCAGCAGAAACTTGCTCAGCCGATGCCGGGCCCGCAACTGATCCTGCTTGGCCGCCTCCCGTGTTCGCACCAGATCCCGTAAGGCCTCCGCACCGGCATCCGGAACCCACACCGCCGTCAGATCGCCCGCGCGATGGCAGCGCGCCAGCTTCGCCGCATCCCGCCGATCCGTCTTGACCCGGTCGCCGGCCTTGACCGGAACCAGCGTCGGCGCCACCACCGCACACTCCACTCCCAACTCCGTCAACTGCCAATACAGCACGTAGCCCGTGGGACCCGCCTCGTAGCAGGCCCGTAACTGCTCCGCCCCGCCCAGCTTCTTGATCAGCTTGCGCACCGACTCGGCGCGGTTGGCGATGATACCCAGGTTGCGTACTTCCCCGTCCTGCTCGGCGACCGCTACCGCGATCGTCTCGGCATGGACATCCAATCCCAAAAATCGTACCTTCTCCTTCATGACCGGTTCCTCTCCGCTTGTGGCTCTGGACTGTGTTCCTCTTCGACTCACAGCCTAACCCACGACCAGCGCACTGGAACCGGTCACTCCATGATGACTAATTGCTGCAGCAGAGCACTGGCCTCGGCAGGGTGGTCCGGCTTCATGGACATGTGCGCTTTGGCAAGGGTGTCTTCTGCCGTCGGAGGCGTTTGAACTTCAAAAAATGAAATCGAGAGAAGCAGAAACATGGAAGGAAGGAGAAGCTTCACGGTGAAACAGCATACTGCGATTGGTGGGCACTGTGCAGTGCTAGAATTCCGGGCAAGATGAGGAATCGAACGTCAGCGTGCATCGTACTGCTTTTCGCTGCCTTCACTCTCAGCGCACAAACTCCCCCAGTGGCCGCGCCCAAGCAGCGCGCGCAACCCTCTGTGCCGCATTTTCGAGACGTTTCGGCCGAGGTCGGACTTCGCACTCTTCCTCACACCAATCTCGACAGGCGCTACGTGATCGAAACGATGAGCGGCGGAGGAGTTGCCTTTCTGGATTGCGATAACAACGGCAAATTGGACATCGCTGTGGTGAACGATTCCTCAATCGACCGCTACCTTGCTGGCGGCGATCCCATGATCACGCTCTACCGGGAGGACGGCAACGGGAAGGCACTGCACTTTACTGACGTCACCGCACCCTCGGGGTTGACAACCAAGGGCTGGGCCACCGGGATTGCCGTCGCCGATTACGACAACGACGGCCTTCCAGATATTTATGTCACCGGCTACGGCCACAATGTGCTCTATCACAATCTTGGCGGCTGCAAATTCGCTGACGTCACGGCAAGGGCGGGCGTTGGCGGCGGAGGCTTTAGCGCCGGAGCCGCCTGGGCCGACTACGACCGTGACGGGTTTGTTGATCTTTACGTTGCCCGCTATGTTTCCACCGATCCCCGGCATCTTCCCGACCCTCAAAGGACGGTATACAAGAACGCACTCGCCGAGCTGCCGGATAAGATGCCCGGCGAAACCAATCTCCTCTACCGCAATCGGGGCGACGGAACCTTCGAGGAGGTCGCGGCCAAAGCCGGTGTCCAGAACAAACAGAAGGCGCACGGCATGGGAATCTGTTGGGGAGATTTCGACGGCGATGGATGGCCCGATCTCTTTGTCACCAACGATGGGTACGGCAATTTTCTGTTTCACAACAAAAGAGCCGGAACCTTTGAGGATATCGGCCTCTATTCAGGCACCGCCTTCGGGGTAATGGGGCAAACCTACGGCAACATGGCATGCGATTTCGCCGACCTCGACCACAAAGGCAGGTTCGACCTGTTCGTGACCCGTTATGCCGGCCAGCCGGCCGGCCTCTACATCAACGACGGCTACAATGAGTTTCGCGACGTTGCCGATCGCGCCGGAATCGCCGCTCCCACTTCACCGCTCGTCAAGTGGGGAGCAAACTTCGCAGACTTCGACAACAGCGGCTGGCAGGATCTTTTCATGGCCTCGGGTAACTTCTCAACCTTGCTCGATGGGGCGCCCGGTGAACCGCCTTTTGTCGAGCCGATCGAGCTTTTCCTCAATGAGACGAACGGCAAATTCCGCGAGGTTGCCGCCGCTACTGGCTTGAATGCAGGCCCGTTGAAATCCCGGCGGGGAACAGCCGTGGGAGATGTCGATAACGACGGAAGGCTCGACGTCCTGGTCTTCAACGCCGGCGCTCCACCCTCGCTTTTTCTCAACGAGACCAGCAATGACAACCACTGGATCACGCTGCACCTGGTGGGCACGAAGAGTAACCGGATGGCGATCGGCGCCCGAGTGACCGTCACCACCGGCAACGTCAAGCAACTGGATGAAGTCCGCGCCGGAGGAAGCTATCTCTCCACCAGCGACCCGCGCCTCCACTTTGGACTCGGCTCGGCTGCCTCCTTCGACCGCATCGAAGTCCTTTGGCCCAGCGGCTTGCTCGAACAATTCCCCGGAGGCCCCGGCGATCGATTTGTATCTTTGGCGGAAGGGAGTGGCGCCGCCCTGCCCTCAGGCCAGGCTCCTCCGAAGGAGAAGTAAGATCGCCAGAGTCAAGATTCGACTAAAGAATGTGAAGTCATTGCTCAGCCTGCGACCCGGCAATGCCGGCCTTGAAGTTTCCAGCACGCACGCGTTGGTCGCGAAATGCCTGATCGCGTTGCGCCTCGACAAGCGAACTGGTGAGTTTGGCCTCTTTTTCAGCTTCGGCGTGAAGGCCCAGCCGTGCATAGATGCGGCTCAGCTGGTAGTGTGCGGGCGCGAATTCGGGACGGAGAGCAATCACCTGTTCGAAAGCCTTTCGCGCTTCTTGCCAGTCCTGCCGCGACTCAAACAACTTTCCCAGTTCGAATTGCGGATCAGGTGAGTGCGGATCCAAGCTTGCTGCATTCTCAAGGGCGGCGCGCGCATCATCGTATCGCCCCAAACGGTTGGCCAGCATGCCGAAGTAGTACTCGAGGAGATAATGCCCAGGGCTCGTCCGTCGCGCCGACTCGAGGATCTTGATTGCCTCCGCGTCGTTGGCCTGCCGGGCGTAGGTCTGCGCCAGTCCGACATAAGCAACATCCAATTCAGGGTGATGGGCGAGGGCGGCGTGAAATGCGTCGCGGGCGGCGTCATAGTTGCCTTTGATCATTTCGATTGCGCCAAGCCTCAATTCGAGCGGGGCAGTTTCTGCCGTCTTGCCCAACCCGTTCTCGATCACCTGAACCGCCTCGTCGTAGCGATCGGTGTCCATGAGCAGGCGCGTGTAATCGAGTGCATGATCGGGATTGGAAGGGTCTGCCGCGGCTGCTGCGCGGTATGCGTCCAACGCTTCAGGCATCTTCTGCTGTGCTTCAAAGGCTGATCCGAGAAACATCAGAATGTCTGCATTGCCGGGCTGCTCGCTGTGCAACGCCGACAAGATCGTCGAGGCCTCCGCGGACTGGTTGCCGTAAAGCAATGCCAGCGCGAGGTTGTAGCGATTCTGCCAGGCAGGATGATCGGCTGCTATGCGCCGGAAGCAGTCGATCGCCTGTGACCACGCGCCCCGATTCGCGAAAAGCACAGCCAATCGATATGCCCGATCGGGCGGAAGAATGCCGCCCTGCTCCAGGAGATCGATTCGAGCCGCCGCCTCGGCAATATGTCCGGTCCGAATCTCCGCGCCGGCCAGGCTCGCCGCAGTTTCCGGGTCGTTATCACTCAGTTTCCCCGACAGGGATGCTTGTTCGATCGCGTCGCTATCCTTACCAGCGGCCAGATCGATCGACATCAGATAGTAGTGTGCGAACTGGTCTTTGGGGTCAAGGCGCGATGCTTCGCGCAGTTCGGCTGAGGCGCCCGAATCATCTCCGGCATTGAGAAGATTGACGCCCAGGTTGCGGTGCGGCGCGGCCTGCGACGGATCAAGCTGAATCGCGGCACGGTAATCGGCGTTTGCCTTCTCGATCAATCCGAGACTGGTTTCGGTAATGCCGAGAAGATTGTCAATCGTCGCACTGCGCGGCGAGATTCTGTGCGCCTCTTCGAGCTTCACCAGGGCTTCTTTAAAGCGGGACTGCCGCATTAGACTCACAGCCTCGTCAAGAGCTGAGTTCTGCGCGACCAGAGGTGCGGAGAATGCAAAAAGGACAATCAGAGCGCGCCAGTTCATGGTTTCCCCGTTGGATCGAGGGTGGCTTGGGAAGCGACGCCGTCTTTTTCATCCTTGATGGCGCGAACCTGCGCCAAGGCCTGAAGCGCTTGCGCGGTTTTGCCCTCGGACCGCAGGACCATGCCGAGCTGGTAGTGGACCGCGCCATCGCTGTCGTGAGCAAGGGCGCGCCTTAGCACTGCTTCGGCCTTCGCGTAATCGCTTTCGTTCGCATACGCCTTACCCAATTGCGCGTAGGCGGGCCACAAGTCAGGACTCCTGCTGAGTGCCGATTCAAGATGCGGAATGGCCTCGCGGGCGCGGCCCTCTGCGACCAGAACGGAGCCAAGCTCGGCATTGGCTTCGGCATTGCCGGGATCCAGTTCCAACTCGCGCGTCAGTTCCGGCAGCGCGTGGTCCGCGTCCGCATGCTTCCAGTAGAGATGTCCGAGCCAGAAATGAACTCCCGGAAGATCGGGGCGGGCGGCGGCAACCAGCAGGTACTCATCGATTGCCTTCTTGTCTTCATCGTGGTCAGCGTAAAGCTGCCCGAGCAGCTGGTGAACGTGGTATGAGTCAGGCGCGACTGCAACCAGCTTGAAGATTTGCCGCATGGACAAGTAGCGGCGCGTCAGCAGCAAATCGTATCGCGCGGCGAGGTCTGCCGGATGAGCCGTCACCCAGCGTTCGAGCGCATCCTCCGCCTGCTCATAATCATGTTGGTGAAAGCCGGTCAAGGCGCGATCGAGAGCATCGCCAGCCTGCGCCGCGGCAGGTTTGGACGCCGCGATCTGCCGGTAGGCCTGCGCGGAGGCGTCTCGATCTCCAGCTTGCGCATACAATGCCGCCAGAACCGCAAACTTCGCGGGCGTTGCCGATGGGTCCGTTTCAAGCATTGCGGCAGATTCCCGGCAGGATCGTTTCAGTTGCGGGTCTGGACCCTTGGGATTGGCTGGTTCGATTTCATCTTCCAGCGGAAGGCCCAGGGCATCGAGAGCTTCGCTGCGGTCGATGGCGAGCGCGCGCTCGATTCGCGAAAGACCATCGGCCGGGTGATGCAAGAGAATCAGAATCTCCCCGCTGCGCGCAAGCACCGTCGCGGAATGCGGCCGGATGGCCGCGGCTTGATCCAGAAGCTCGAGCGCATCGGAGAACCTGGCCTGCCTGAAAAACACATCCGCGAGTTCCACGCGCGCTTCCATGGAAAGAGGATCTCTTTCAATGGCGCGGCGCAAGTGGCCCTCGGCCTTTGTCCAGTCGCGCTCTTCGGCGTAGAGGTCGGCGTAGATGCGATCGGAGAGAGCCGTTCCCCTTGAGGCTTCAAGAAGTTCCTCAGTCTGCCGATGCACAGCCTTTCCGTAGGCTTCGCCGGCTGCGAACAGAAGGTCGGGGTCGTCGGGGAATTGCGCGGCGGCCGTGCGCAGTTGGAACAAGGCCGCATCCGTCTGCCCCGCATCCCACAGCGCTGTCCCCAGCCAGCTTTGGGCTAACTTCTCTTTCGGATCGAGTCGCACCGCTTCGCGCAAGTACGTCACGCCTTGCGACGGCTGGTTCAGTCGCACTTCGTCAATTCCCAGCCAGAGGCTTACTCCGCGCATCCCGGGCCTCAACTTGTACGCCATTGCCAAAGCTCGCGCGGAATCGCCGAATCTTGTCTGAGCGTAGTAAACCAGCCCAAGGTTTGCGTACGCCTCGGGTAATCCGGGCTGGAGCCGCAGAACTTCCTTGTATTCACCGACTGCATCATCGAGCCGGCCCTGCTGCTGTGCCTGCTGTGCAGCGAGAAAGTGTTCCTGAACTTGATCCTGGATTTGTGAACTGATAACCTGCGCGGCGCCGGTTGATGTGAGCACCCATGCAATTTGAATCGCTACAGCGAAAACCGGAAACCGCAGACTGCGGATGCGAAACATGGATTGATGGTAGCTTATGTTCACGTCACTGATTGCCATTGCCTGACCCTGTACGGAGTTTTTCTTTCCGATGGACCGATCATCCTGCTGTCTGGTTTGTGTTGCGCACAAAAATGCAACTCTCCCGGACTTCGTTGAAGAGGTCCGGGAGAATTGGGTTGTTTTCAAACGTCGGACGTAACAGGGCAAGTTCGCCCGGTAGCGTCAGAAGGTGACCCGCAAATCGCCCTGGATGTTTCTCGGGCCATAGGCAAGACCCCCAGCGTTCCCGAAGTTTGAGTTGGTATTGACCAGCGGGCTGCAGGTTTGCGTCGACGAAGTGCTGCAAGTCACTGACGTGTCAAAGCCGGTGAAGCGGTGCCGGTTGAAGACGTCAAAGAACTCCACGCGGAAGTCGGTGTGGACCCGGTCGGTAAACATGGGGATGGCCTTGTTGACGTTGAAGTCCTCGCTGTTGTTGAAGAGTTCGCGGATGCCGAGGGCGCGGGGCGCGTCGCCAAAGGTGAAGTTGGGAGCTGGAGTGAATGCAGCCTGGTTGAGAATACGACTCTGGCCCCAGACATATTTGCCGTGCAGCGCGCCAAAGCTTTGTCCGGAAACGATGTTGGGACGGCTGGATGAGCCGGTTGCGCCCTCGCCGCCGGCGAAGATGCCCGAGGTCCAGCCCGGTGAGGTTGTGCTGAGTGGAGTGCCGCTTTGATACTTCTGGACCGCGGCAATTTTCCATCCACCGGCCAGCGCGTTGACGGCTCCGCCCTGATTGGCGAATTGCTTGCCCTTGCCGAAGGGCAGATCGTAGGTCCAGGCCAGGACGACGCGCTGCGGGATGTCAAACGAGCTGAGGGCCTTCTCGGCCTTCAGATTGTAGACATTCAGCGCGCCGGAATTGTCGTTACCCTCCCAGGCGGCCTCGGTCGGATACTCCGAGTCGGCATTGGTGATGTTTTTTGACCAAGTGTAGCTGGCCAATATTGTCAGTCCGGCGCTGGTACGCTTGGTTACCTGAGCCTGCAAGGCATCGTAAGTGTAATCGCCGAACGGATCGTCCATGGTCGCTGAATCCACCGTGACGGTTCCATACTGCGGAAAGGGACGCAGGGCCTGAGAGACCGTGCCGCTGAATCCCGCATAGGGCGCCATAACCGGAGTTTGTCCCGCGCACGCCGGATCTGAAGCCTGCGAGTTGATATTGGCCTGTAGACATGCGCCGCGCGCCTGGTTCACAGGATTTCCCTGATTGGGGTCATGCATGAATGCCTGCAAGTGGTCGCCATGAGCGCCGACGTAGGCCACGTCAACAATGGTCTGGAAGGGCAGCTGGCGCTGCACATCGAGGGTCCAGTTTTGGATGGTGCCGGGACGGTCGACCTTCGACTCGAGGAAGAGGGCGTTGCTCTGCCCGTTCATGACCGTGGGGTCGATGAAGGGCGGCAGGTTGCCGGGATAGGCGGCGATCTGGGAGAGCACAACGGCCGGGGTCTGAACGCTGGCCGGGGTGGGGTACGTGTAGCTGGAGAAGAAGCCCTGGCTGTCGTTCTCGGCGAAGCCTCCGACGCGCTGGGTCGAGAAGTAAATGCCGTAGCCGGCGCGAATGACAGTGTTGGGATTGACCGAATAGGCGAGGCCCACGCGAGGACCGAAGGCCTTTTTGAAGACCGACTGCGGGGAGCTGCCGCCGAGGCGTCCCGTGCCGCTGCCTTCGAAGACGTAAGCGCCGGGAAGGCCGCCCGCCCCTGGATTCGGCAGGGTTGGATCCACATAAGACATGCGGTTTCGCGCCTCCGTCACCGGGATTGGCATGTCGTAACGCAGGCCCAGGTTGAGGGTGAGCTTGTTGTCGACCTTCCAGTCGTCCTCGCCAAAGAAGGCAACATACTTGGCGCGCCATCCGTTGATCTGGGGTATGTCAATATACGCACTGGAGGCTGCGCCGCGATAGAAGCTGGCGAAGCCAAAGCCTGAGTTGGTGTCGGTCGGAGTGCTGGTGGGACCCGGGCTGAAGGTGAACTGGCCGGCGCTGCCGGTCAGGATGCCGAGGTTGAATTGCGCAGCGCGGAATTCGCCGCCGAAACGGAGGCTGTGACGGCCCTTTTGCCACGAGACCACGTCGTCATATTGAAATACGTTGTCGTCGAAGACGCTGTCGCCATCGCTGGGGCTGTTGATGCCATTGCCGGGGTAGTTGTAGGTGAATTTAGGGAAAACCGAGTCCCCCACGCCCTTGAGCCCGAACTTGGTTGCCCAGTCGCCGCCAAATCCGCCCTCGCCCGAGGTTTCAAGGCGATGGCGGCGAGTGAAGCCGGCGTTGAAGTGGTTGAGCATGGTGGGCGAGATGAAGTAGTCATAGCCCGCACGCACATATTTGTTGCCCTGGATGTTGCCTCCGGTGTAAAGCGGCCCGAGGCTTTGGGTGCTGATGTAAGGCATGTTGCCGGTGAAGTAACTGGCTGAGATCTTGTTGCGTGTGTTGATGTTCTCGTCGATGCGGATGGACCACATGTCGGCTTGCTCGTGGTTGGAACTGACGTCGTTGATGTTGAAGTAAGGGCTGGTGGCGCTGGAGGGGGCGGAGGGCATGACCTTGGAGGCGGCGGCAAAAACCGGATCCGGGGACTGGGTGATTTTGTTGTTGGGATAAGCCTGGCAGGTCTGTCCCTGGTTGGCGCCTGTGCAGGTCGAGTAATCGTAAAGGATGTGGGCCTGAAAGGTCTGGCCGTTGATTGTCGTGGGCTGCTCGAGGGCAGAGAAGTCGCCGCCGAGCATGGCCTGAGTGGGCGCCGACAGAAGCGAGGTGCCTCCGTTCACTTGCCGGAAGCCCTCGTAATTAAAGAAGAAGAAGGTCTTGTCTTTGCCGTTGTAAAGCCAGGGAACGCGCACCGGCCCTCCCACGCTTGCGCCGAAGTCGTTCTGGGTGTCGATGGGCTTAGTGGTTGCGGTGGGCCCGAAGACGGCGTTTTGGTAGTCGTTGAGCCAGCTGTCGGCATCCAGAACGCGGTTCTTGAGCAAGTCGTAGGCCGAGCCGTGAAAGTCGTTCGTTCCTTGCTTAGAGACGAGATTGACCACGCCGCCACTGGCGCTTCCATATTGGGCGTCGAAGGTGTTGGTCATGACCTTGAACTCCGAGACGGCCTCGACGCTGAAGTTATATGTGACCTGCATGTTGGCCGAGGCGAGCTCGGTGGTGGCGCCGTCGAGCAGGATGTCGCCACCGCCCTGTTGTCCGCCGCTGAGCTTGAAGGCTCCGGCGGGGGGCGAGGAGGGGTTGTTGCTCATGGTGCCGGCGAATCCGGGCGAGAGTGCCGCAAACTCGAGGGGGTTGCGGATCTCACCGCCGAAGGGCAGCGGAAGCGATTCCAGTACCTGGGGCGACATCGTGTAGCCGACATCCGAGGATTCGGACTCCAGGTGCGAGGCATCGCTCATGACGGTTACACTCGCCGTGGCCGCACCCACTTTCAAAACGGCGTCGACGGTGGCCGTGCTGCCAACCTCCACGGTGATGCCGCTCTGGGTGTAGGACTCGAACCCTGACGAAGTTACGGTCAGGGTGTAGGTCCCGGGTGGTAGCTCGGGAAAGGTAAACAGGCCCTCGGCGGTCGCTTTCGTGGCGTAAGAGCTGCCCGTATTTGTTTCTCTCAAATCGATCGATGCCCCGGCAACGATTGCGCCGGTAGTGTCCTTGACGGAACCGGCCAAAGTGCCTCTTCCCGCTTGAGCCAGGCAGGGGATGCCGGCCGCCAGCCAGAACGCCGCCAACAGTCCGGCCGTGAAGCACCACGTTCTTTGCGCGGTTTGACTTGCGTGGAACATAATGTGTCTCCTCTCAAAACGGTTCTCAGGCCTCCGCGATGTTTCCGGCAAAGCTCATGGCGGAGGAGGTTTTTTCCGCCTTGTCCAGACCCCGAAAGATCTGGCCAGCCACCCGGATAGACAACAACTGAAGCAGCGCAATCACCGGTAAGGCGTATTTAAGCGCCGCAGTCCCAGACCACTGATAGTCGATATACAGAAACAACCCGCATCCCAGGCAACGCCCGGTAAACAATCCAAATTCGTGATTGAAGATATAGGCGTACTCGTTGCGGTTCTCCAAGCGCGCCACCACGTCGACGACCCGGAGCTGAATGGGAAAATAGGCCAGGTCGAGCAGCGGCTTGGCCAGCACCAGGCATGCGATGAAGACCAGCACGCCTACGGCGTTGAAGAGCAGCGTGTTGGTCACGGCGCCCACCAGGAACAGCAACAGGCCGGCGGAGAAGACCAGGATGCGATGCCTGGGAGCCGCCATCCGGCCGACCGTATACATGAGGAAGGCGGAGAACACGCCGCCAATGGCTTGGGTCGCACCCAGAGTTCCCTCCTCGCCGACCAGCGACATGATGAGCATGGCCGGCGCGGTGACGATGTATCCCTGTGCCAGACCCTTCAGAAGGGCCAATTCAAGCATCCGCCGCCACAGCTTATGAAAGCGGAAGAACACGAAGCGCGTGCGCGGCGGATTACGGAAAGTTCCCAGTTCAAGAATTCCTGCGGACAGAATTGTCAGGCAAAAGACAACCGCGGCGATGATGTGGTAGGCGCGGTCGGGAATTCCGCCCAGCCAGCCGTAGAGCGTGGTGCCGCTGATGAACCAGCCTATCAACGCCGGAACCGCGACCGCGGCCAAAGAGGCGATGAAATTCTCCACCCCGTAGAAGTAATTCCGGTTGTCGTCATTCGTCGCCGTCAATGCCAGGTATCCGCGACCGGCCCAAAAAAGGCCGGTAGCCAAACCCATGGTGAAACCCGTCGTGGCGATGCCGATCGGCGTCAGAATGCTCAATTGCATCATCAGCATCATTGCCGCCCCTGAAAGCAGCATCCCGGCTGCATACAAATGCTTGGCGCCCACCCGGTCAAGCAGCTTGCCGTTCAGATAGAAGGCCAGGGGCGTGGCGGCGTAGATCGACAACTGATAGGTAACCACCTCGCCGACTGCGCGCGAGTTCCGCATGACGTACGCGGCCACGAAAATCTCAATCACCGGAAGGACAAGCGCGTAGATCATGTTGGAGACCATGAGCACGCGCATGGAGCGGGAGCAGCTCAGGAAGACTTCGAATTCTTTGCGCAAGTGATTCAAGCTCTCGCTCCGTGAACTGCCGCAAGACTGGCCAGCACGCGCTGGATTGAGAAGTGGGCCATGCAGATGACGCTGTCCGCGGCGCCGTAGTAGAGAGTGATGCGATCGCGTTCGACGATGTGACCGTTGGTGAAGATCACCTGGCCGAAGAATCCTTCCTGTTCATACGCAGCGATCGGTTCCATGATTGGTTCTTCAGATCGGGCCAGGACTTTCCACGGTTCGTTCAGATCGAGCAGCAATGCGCCCAGGCAGTAGCGATTGTCCGAGGTTGCGCCGTGGTAGATTTCCAGCCAGCCTTCGGCCGTGCGAATGGGAGCGGCGCCGGCTCCCACGCGCGCGCTGTCCCACATACCCGGACGGCTGTGCGCGATGCAGCGGTGGCGTCCCCAATGGAGGAGATCCGGGGATTCGGCCAACCAGATGTAATTGCCGCCCAGTTCGGGGCTGCTCGGCCGATGCAAGGCGTAGTATTTGCCACCGATCCGCTCCTCAAACAGGGCGCAATCCTTGTTATGCGGAGGGAAGATCATTCCGCAGTGCGCAAAGCTCTTCCAGTCCTGGGTGGATCGCATCCCGACGCCAACGCCGTGGTTCGAGACCTCGGTGTACGTCAAATAGCATGTACCGTCGATCGTGGCTACGCGGCAGTCCTCGATGCCGAAGGTCTCAAGTTCGCCAGACCCCATCAGCAGCGGCGCGTTCTCCACCTCTGTGAAGTGGATTCCGTCGCCGCTTGAGAGGAGTCGAAGGTGGGAGAGGGTGGTGAGGTAATCTCTTCCGTCGAAGCTGATGACACGAGGATCGGCCAGGTCGAGGCGCGGATCGTTCGAATCGAACTCGAGGATCTCCATTTCGCCTGCAGGAGTTAGAACGGGAAAAGATGTCCTTCCGGGCGCCTGGACCGGCCGTTCGGCTACCCGGACCACCAACCAGGTTTTCCCCTGGAACCGGAACACTCCGGGGTTCAGCAGGCAGGTCACTTCCAGTCCCGGCACGCTTGGCCGCACGTCGCGCGGCCGAAGGATGGGGTTGTTCTCGAAGCGTTCTGCAAAGTCGTAAGCCATGAGTCCCTTGTGGACGTGCTTGGAGTGGACCCTCATCAGAAAACAGGGAAGGGGGACACGGAGGGTCGGTGACAAGACTCGATGAGCCTGCATGCTCTTGAAAAGGTACTCACGCAGCAAATCATTGAGCATCAATGCGATTAACAAGTGAATCGCAACGTGAGTTGGCGTTTACCCAGCGAATCGAGACCATTCTGCGCAAAACCAACCGCGAGTGCCGTTTACGTTGTGTCGATGTGGGAAGCGTGGTTGTAACGGTTTGAGGATGTTGCACCGCTCTCATGCGCTAATGATTTTCCCTAACCTACTCGCATCTGCGCGGCTAATCTGAGCAATGTTGCTCTACTTGAAGGTTTATCTTTTCCATCCAAATTGAGACGCTACCCGGGTTTCCGCACTCTGGCTCGGGCAGTAACCACCGTGCTATGATTTCGTGATCCCGCGGGTACATGCTGTGTCACGCGCTGTAAATCCATTAGATCGGACCTCGGAAGCGGAAGCAGATTCGGAACTGATGATCGATCCCCGGTGGCAGTTGATCGAAAGGATCACCGCCAGTCCGTCGTTCCTGAAATCGGCACGCATTCGCGATCTTCTGCGTTACATGGCCGAGCGAACCTTGCGAGGCAGCGCCGCGGACCTGACCGAGCACCGCATCGGAAGCGCGGTTTTCGGCAAGGCGCAGGACTACAGCGTCGTCGAAGACAGCTCGGTGCGCGTGCACGTGCGCCAGTTGCGGCTCAAACTCCACGAGTACTTCGATGGCGAGGGCAGAAACGAGCTCTGCATCGTGGAGATTCCGAAGGGCTCATACACCACTGTTTTTCGCAATGTAGAACAGCGTGCGTCCGCGCCCGCGGCCCTGCTTGCACCGCCTGCAAGGGAACAGCTTTGGCAAAAGGCTCTTCCCTGGGGTTTGGCAGCATTCTTCTTTGTCACCACTCTTGCGGCGTGGTACTTCCGGCCTCAGGCTCTCGCGCCCGCTCCCGCTTCCGTGCCCGCTTCCGCGTCCTGGCCCCTTTCGGAACTGTTCACTTCGCGCAATCGCCAGGTGCAGGTGGTTGTTGCCGATGCTAACTACGGCATGACGAGGCTATTGGATGAGCGCCCAGTCACCCTCGACACTTATCTGGGGCCCTCCTACCGCAATGGCGAGGACCTTATCAACGCTCACCCGACGGAGCGCGAGATTCGGATGATGCGTTACCTGTCGGGCTCACTGCTCACGTCGTACGCAGACCTCGTTGTTGTCAGCACGCTGTTGCGCGTGGCGGGATCGGACCGCGACTCGATCGCCATCCGGTCGGCTCGCGAAATAAGGCCACGCGATCTCGAAGAGGGCAGCTTCGTCTTTGTTGGCAGTCCGAGCTCCAATCCCTGGGTCTCTGAATTTGAAAGCAGCCTTAACTTCCAGGAACGCGAGGGTGTGGTTGGGGAAAGCATGAAGTTCTTTGACAACATGCATCCTCGGCAGGGCGAGCAGGAGAAGTACCAGGGGCTGGAGTTTACCGGGAGTTCAGGCGAAGACTACGCGACCATCTCGCTCCTACCCATGTCCAACGGCCATAGAACCGTCCTGATTCTGCAAGGGCTGCAACAGGAGGGCACCGAAGCGGCGGGAATCTTTCTGGCGGATGCCGGTAATCGTCAGAAGCTGGAGCAGGCATTGGGAGTCACAAGCACGACACCCCAGCCTGTCTACTTCGAAGCACTCATTCGCACGCAGGCTGTTGCGGGAGCGCCCAATGCCACATCCATTGTGGCGACTCGCCTGCTCCATCCGTAAGCGCCTCGCTCGCCTTGACAAAACCCACGCCTTCCGCGAGACTTCCACACTGCGCGATTCACATGGAAAGCGATTGTTGGCCGATGATATGCCGTGTTAAACCCTTGCCAGCCCGTGCATCGGCGTGAAGAATGGACTTTGCTCAAACACCCCTTCCTGCGCTGCGCTCGGAGCGCCGCATGTGTGCTGTAACCATGAGCAACTTTTGGGGGGATGAAATGGCCGCACAAACCACGGAATCCGCCGCAGTGCGATGGCAGATCAGCCGCAGAAAGTTCCTTGCCGGTGCGGCGGCGGCGGGTCTCGCCGGTTGTACGCGAACCATGTTTCCCATGCCGGCGGAGCCGACCGGATGGAGCGGGTTGCCGCCACGACCGGACCAGAAGCCGCTGGATTTTGGCGACCTCGCCGATGCGTTCGATTCCTACATCATGGACCCCACACACGGGGTCAACCTTCGTGACAAGACCGGCCGCCAGTATTTCGCTTCGGCGCTCGAAACCACCGACGAGGGCGGATTGACGTGCTACGGTCCCGTGGCCATGGGAAAGGAACTGCGGGGCAGCGGCCTTGACGAGCTGGCGCGCTCCCTGAAGGCCTATTTCAGCGAGCCGTATGGGCTGTTCCTCGACGGCCCGGGGGCGGCCCTGTGCGAGTACTGGTACCTGATGAATGTGAACTCGCTGGCCTTCGCGCTTATCCAATCGCGTTTTGCGCATGACCCCGAGTGGCTTGGCCGGGTGGAGCGCTCTGCTGCCAGCCTGCGCAACATGGCACACCAGATCGGCTACGACTTCAATGACCAGGGTTACGACTACGCCGCGGGCAGGCCGTTTACCCGCCAGAATATCTATCGCCAACCTGATGCGGCGGGAGGCTACAGCTACGTCATGCTGCTGGCGTGGAAGATGACCGGCAAGGAGTACTGTCTCGCCGAGGCCAAGACGGCTATCGATCGTTACACCGCATTCCAGAAGAATCCGTGGTACGAGATTCCGTCGGGCGCAATGGCCGTGCTGGCAGCCGCTCGCCTCGAGGCGATGGGCTACCCCGTCAACACCCGAAAGGCGCTCGGATTCGTGCTCGATGCGAAGATTGGGCTCATGGCCACCGGCAACTGGGGATCCGTGCCGGTCGATGGTCTTATGGCGGGGTTCTGCACCGAACCCCCGGGCCAGGCTTACAGCATGGAGTCGATGGTGACCTTCCCATATCTGATGCCGGCGCTGCGATTTCGCCCCGACCTGGCGGGTGAGGTGGCGCGGTACGCCCTGAATGCCGCGGCCAATCTGCGCTGGTTTTACCCGGAGTACCTTCCCCGGGAGAATCAGAGCCGCCCCGACCTGAATCCGTCAGTCCCCTATGAACGGTTGAGCCGGGAAGCCCACGGAAAAACGCCCTACGCGGAAGGCGACTTTGCGGGCCACCGTTCTGTCTATGGCGGAGCATACGCGATGTGGCTCGACAAGATGGTCAAGCCGCAAGGTAACCCCTGGCTGCTTCGGTGGGATCTGACGAAGACAAACTTCCTCGATCGCGATCTTCCGCCCACGTTTCTTTACTACAATCCGTTTTCGACAGCGAAGAGTATCGCCGTCGAGGCGGCGGGCCGAGTGCGCGATCTGGCGCACGACCGCATTCTGCCGGCTCATCGAGGGCGCGTCGAGCTCGAACTCGGTCCCGAGGAGGCTCTGGTGATTGAGATTCTGCCTTAAACTTGTTCACCGGGAGCTCGCGTGATCCGCTTGCACGGACTGAAGATTGTGAAGAGCATCTACGTCTCTGCAGCATTTGCACTATACCTCAGGCTGACATGTAGAGATTCAAGTGGATCGGTAGACTCGAAGATTCCTCTGCCTGCGGTGCTCGACGAGTGCGTTACGCGCAGATTGAGACTTCCTATTGCAGCCATGCTTGCCCGATGCGAACGCAATGGTCTCGATGGGCGTATGATTGTTCGCTCTAGAGCCTGTTATTAACTTCATGCGAGGAACCTAAAGAGTTGAGCGATCATGAGGCAGGCGAAGGCGAGGAAGTGGAAGGCGCCGAGCGTGGCGGCAAGTCTTTCGTAGTCTCGGGCGAGGCGACGAAAACGCGCCGCCCAAGCGAAGCTTCTCTCCACCACCCAGCGGCGTGGCAACAGGACGAAGCCGCGTTTGGCTTGCGTATGTTTGACTACTTCCAGTTGGATGCCGTGTCCGGCAGCCGCCTCTTCCGCCGCCTCACCGGTGTAACCTTGATCCACGTAAGCCAATTCGACATTCTGCTGCGTGATCTCTTGCACTTGGCGGGTCAGTTCGCCGACCTGGGCGCGGTCCTGCTCGTCGGCCGGAGTGACGTGCAGAGCCAGCAGATGGCCCAGCGTGTCCACGGCCGCATGCACTTTGGATCCTTTGCGCCGCTTGGCTCCGTCATAGCCTGCTCGCGCTCCAGATTCCGGCGTCGACTGCAGGGTGCGGCTGTCCAGGATCATCGCCGTCGGTTGTCCTTTGCGCCCCGAGAACTCCCGCAACAGCATCCGCAAATCCTCCACCATGGTCTCGAAACAGCGGGCCCGGATCCAGCGCTGCGTTTGCTGATAAACCACCGTCCAGGGAGGCAGATCGTTGGGCATGTAACGCCACTGACCGCCGGTGCGCACGATGTAGCGCAAAGCGTTGAACACTGCACGCAACGGGTAGTCCCGCTGCGCCGACTCCTCTTTGCACAAGGCTAAGTACGGGGCCACAAACGCCCACTCCTCATCCGTAACGTCGCTGGGATAGCCCCTTCGATTCGGCTTCATGCCTTGAGCATGAACAGCTTCGACCGGAAATCCCTATCCCAATGCAAACAATGGAACAAAGTTAATAACAGGCTCTAGCGAGATCCTGCCCGTTTCAAAAGGGTCCCGAGAAACGGATTCCTATATTCCGTTAAGTCAACACTCCAATCGGGAGAATCCGGTCGTTTCAAACGGTGTAGCTTCGGGAACAGAATGGCGGGGGAAAAGCAGGACAGCCGGCCTATCAGACCGGCCGCCCTTTGCGTGAATCGGAGATTGCAAGGGCAATAAAACGTTTGACGCAAATGTGTGTCAAGAGTTTTATTGCCCTTGCCATAGGAGTTGCCATCCGGCGGCATTGAGAAGGATCGAGCCGGGGAGTTCGGTCTGCACGTCTATCGGCAGACTCCGCCAGCTCACCAGGCGGAGTAAAATGGGCAAACAGGAAAGCTCTCCAATTACGGCAATTCCAGAGGTGCCGCGCTCTCTTCGGATTCGTGGCGCCCGCCGCTCCCCGATGGTCGCGTGGACTGGATGGCATCGGCCCCTGGGTACAGTCACTCTCGAATTGCTATAGGAATCTGCGACCCTTTGAGAATGGGGTGGGCCCCAATGCAGACTGTGCGCCAAGTCTCAGCGTTCAGCCTTCTGTTGACCGCCGCTCTCGTGTCCGCTCAGGCGAAGAGCGCCGCTACCACTACGGAGCTGGCGGTTACCTCAGGTGGGAATGCGGTCACGCAAGTCGTGTATGGAAACGCAATTGAGCTGACCGCGACCGTCACGGCCGGCGGGGCAGCGGTGGCGCCGGGGCAGGTGGAATTCTGCGACGCGACAGTTGATTACTGTACAGACATCCATCTTCTGGGCATGGCGCAGTTGAGCGCCGCAGGCGCCGCGACCATCACGCTGATGCCGGCGGTCGGCCCGCACAGTGACAAAGCCGTCTTCCTGGGAACTCACGCCAATGCCGGCAGCTCTTCGAGCGTGTCGACTTTGATTGTTACGCCGCCGGTGCTTTACCCCACCACCACAGACCTGACAGCCACGGGCAACCCGGGCGACTACACGCTGACGGCAACCATCACCGGCGGTCACCCGGTTCCGCCCACCGGCACGGTGACGTTCATTGACACCAGCAATGCAAATTACGTGCTGGGGACGGCGCCGGTGAGCGAGTTGACCGCGTTATTTGCGCTGAGCTTCTTCGACGCCGGCTCGCCGCAGGTGAGTGGATCTCCGAGTGAAAGCGCGGTGGCGGATTACAACCGAGACGGGAAGCCGGACCTCGCCTTACCCGGCGACGGAGCCACCTTCTTCAATGCGAACGGCCAAGAGGATGTGATGCTGGGCAACGGCGATGGCACATTCCAGCTTCTGCCGAATTTTCTGCCGCTCACTCAGGCTTCCGCGGCCGTAGCCGGAGATTTCAACGGAGACGGCAAGACGGATCTGGCCGCGCTGCAGTCCTTCGGTGGTCCGGTCACCATTCTGCTGGGCAACGGAGATGGCACATTCACCGCCGGGCAGCCGATTCCAATTCCTCTCCAAGGGGGTCAGCAGATTGTTACGGCGGATTTTAACGGGGATGGCATCGCCGATCTCGCGGTTCTACTGTATCCGACCGGAGGGACCAACGACTTAGCCCAATGCGCGATCTTACTGGGCAATGGCGATGGAACATTCACCGCGGGCGCGCCGCTCACGCTGAACGGGCAAGATCCGAGCCCGGTGGACTTCG
The DNA here is from genome assembly GCA_963770555.1 of uncultured Acidobacteriaceae bacterium. GTDB lineage: Bacteria > Acidobacteriota > Terriglobia > Terriglobales > Acidobacteriaceae > Telmatobacter. The sequence continues at coordinate 107,181 of CAVYQC010000001.1, read as the reverse complement.
CCGTGGGAGACTTCAACGGCGATGGCAAGCCGGATCTGGCGGTGCTGGACAACGAATACAACAACATGACGATCTACCTCGGCAACGGGGATGGCACCTTTACGCCGGTTGCGCAAACCTCACCGGTCGTGGGCGAACCAAACACAAACAACAGCATCGTTGCAGCAGATTTCAACGGGGACGGAAATCTCGACCTGGCGGTGGTGAATGTGAATCCGAACGGGAACGATAGCCCGAGCACAATCGAGATCCTGCTGGGCAACGGGGATGGCACCTTTACGCAAACGCCGGTGAGTCCCGTGGGGGGTGCACTCACGTACTCCCTGGCCGTGGGCGACTTCAACGGGGATGGCAAGGCCGATCTGGCCGCAGCCAATGAAGACGGCATATCGGGGGTCCCGACAAGTCCAGGGACAATCAACGTGCTTCTGGGCAACGGGGACGGAACGTTTGTGCCGCTCCAGACGATTTTCACCGGCGGAAACCCTTTCGCGGTGGCAACGGCAGACTTCAACAACGACGGTCTTTCGGATATTGCCGAGGGCTGGGTTGCCCCTCCGCTTTTGGTTGAAGTGAATATCCTGCTTGCCGAGCAGACGGGGACGATCATCTCGTCGGCGACGGCGGCCGGCATCTCGATTGTGGGCACGGGAACGCACTGGGTGGAGGCCGTCTACTCCGGCGATTCGTACTATGCCGGCAGCACCTCCCAAGCCATCCCGCTGACCGCCGAGCCGGTAGGGACAACGCTGAGCCTGACTGCGAATCGGACAAACATCGTCCAGGGGCAGCCGGTGCTGCTGACGGCTACGCTCAGTCCCTTTGAGGCGCAGGATCACAGCGCCGGCGGAAATGTCACCTTCTATGCCGGCGCCATCGCTCTGGGAACCGGCGCCCTGGTCAACGGCGTGGCTACGCTGAATACCACCACGCTGCCCGTGGGAGTGGACAGTGTGACGGCCGTGTATCCCGGCGATGCAAACTTTACCGCAGCCACTTCCCCGCCTGTGACCATCACGGTGACCACAACAACAACGACAACCCTGGTTGCGTTGCCAACCTCGCTGCTCGTCGGCCAGACGTTGACGCTGGAAGCTACGGTCACGCCGGGAGGCGGCGCCGTCCCGACCGGCACGGTGACCTTTTTCAACGGCGCCGCGGTGCTGGGAACAGCGGCGTTGAACGCCGGCGGCGTAGCCACGCTGACGTTGATGCCCGCTCAGGGCATCTACTCCATGACCGCCGCGTATGGAGGCAATTCGATCGACGGGCCCTCGGTCTCCTCGCCGCCGGTCACGGTCACCGTGGCCTCGCCTACGACGACGACCCTCACGGCGGTTCCAACCATCCTGACCGTGGGCCAGACCCTGACCCTGACGGCCACGGTCGCTGCGTCGGTGGGCCCGGTTCCAGACGGGACGGTCACATTCCTCAGCGGAACAGGCACGCTGGGAGCGGTGCTGGGCACGGCAAGGCTCAATGCCGGCGGCGTGGCCACACTCACATTGACGCCTCCTGTCGGCGTCTACTCGATCACGGCCAGCTACGGCGGGATTCCGCTCGACGCGCCCTCGGCCTCATCGCCGCCGATCTCCGTCACAGTGAATGCCATCGTCACGCGAACGGCCCTGACCGCTGTGCCAGCGACTTTGTATTATGGCCAGACGCTCACGCTCACAGCGACCGTGACGCCGGCCAGCGGCGCGATTCCCACCGGGACGGTCACATTCCTGAACGGAGCCACCGCGCTGGGCACGGCAACGCTCAACGCCGGCGGCGTGGCCACGCTGGCGCTGACGCCGGCCGTGGGCGTTTATGCGATCACCGCCAGTTACGGCGGCTCGTCCACTGATGCGCCCTCCGCCTCATCGCCGCCCATTCAGGTCACCGTGAGCGCCGCCGTCACCACGACGACGCTTTCCGCCGTTCCAACCGCATTGATCGTTGGCCAGACCCTCACCCTTACGTCTATGGTGACGGCAGCCACCGGCGGCATTCCTGGCGGAACAGTCACCTTCCGCAACGGTGCAGCCTCGCTGGGTACGGCAGCGCTCAACCCAAACGGCATTGCCGCGCTCACCTTGACGCCGCCGGTCGGCGTCTATTCCATCACCGCCAGTTACTCCGGCTCTTCCACCGATGCACCCTCTGCTTCATCGCCGCCCGTCACGGTCACCGTCACCTATCCCCCGACGGCAACTGTACTGACCGCAAATCCCAATCCGGCCGCTTACGAAGCCAACGTAACCTTCTCGGCCACGGTCACCAGCCCCGCGGGTACGCCCACGGGAACAGTCTCCTTTCTTGATGGCGCGACGCTATTGGGAAGCGCAACCCTGGCCTCCGGCGCCGCGACCTATTCGACCAGCGGCCTCAGCGCCGGTTCGCATAACATCACGGCGCACTACCCGGGGGTGGCCGGATTCTCTGCCAGCACTTCGAACGTCGTTGTGGAGGTCATCAACCCGCCCGCCTTCAGCATCTCCGCCGCGCCTGCATCGCTCTCGGTTTACACCGGAGAAGCGGCATCGTACACCGTCACCGTTACGCCCGGCGCAAATTTCACACTTCCGGTGGCTTTGACCTGCGGCCCGTTGCCCGCCAACACCACCTGCACGTTGTCACCGGCAACCATCTCGGGAGGCAGCGGGAACGCAACGCTGGCGGTGCAGACCACCGCGCCCGCCCGGACCACAACTGCCTCCAGCGCGTCTCGTCCCTATCGAGTGGCGGCGCTGGCCGGCCTGGTGCTGCTCTTTATCCCCAGGCGCTGGCGCAGAGTCCGCAGCCGCTGGTGCATGTTTTTGGCAATCTCAGTGTGCCTCATTGCGGGAGCGGCCATTTCCGGATGCGGCGGACCTTTTTCGCTCTCCGGAGGAACGCCGCCGGGCGCACAGACCATCACCGTAAACGGGACAGTCACCTTCGATTCCCAAACCCTCACTCATACCGCCACTGTGACGCTGAATGTCAAATCGCTTTTTTAAATCCCAGGCCATGCGACACAAGCCCGTGCACTTCCTGGCGCGCGTGACCTATACGCGCATCCTCAGCGGGATGGCCGCGCTGGGAGTGGTCCTCCTCGCCGGCCTGGCGCGGGCGCAGGTGGTTCCGTCCGCCACCGGCCCCGGCCATCCGCTCTGGCTGGGCGCGGAATACTCGAACGTCAATGCCGGTTTTCCCTATCAGAGCAATCAGCGGCTTTGGGGAGTTGGAGCGATTGCCGATTTCGGCGTCAGCGGCCACATCGGCCTGGAGGCCGAGGCCCGATTCCTGCGTTTCAACAGCTTTTACGGTGAAACGGAAGATAGCTATCTGGCCGGGCCGAGATACCGGATCGGAAGAATTGGAAAGCTTGAGCCCTATGCCCAATTCCTGGTGGGCGCCGGCAAAATTCAATACCCATTCGAAATCGGGAGCGCAAGCTATCTGGCGCTTGCGCCGGGTGCGGGAGCAAGCTATCGCCTCGGCCGCCGATTTTCTGTGCGCGCGGAATATGAATACCAGCTATGGCCCGGTTCGCCCAACATCGCCGACGAGCCCGCGCATGAGATCACGCCCAACGGCTTCCACGCCGGCATCGTCTACCGCCTGTTTCGATGATGCATCTCAGCCGGCAGGGTTCGCCCGTTGAGAGACCCTGTCACAGCGGAAAGCCGGTCTTGCGAGTGACGACTGCGCGCCCGGCCCGTCTATTGCGTATCGATGCGTATCGAGGCCCATGGCCAGGCGATCGCGGTTCTTCGCCTGCCGCCGTTCGGGCCGGGAACGAGGCGGTATGGAAAGGGAGCGTGCACGCCCGTCAGGTTTGGGCTTCGCCATTGTTGCGCCCCTCCGGCGGAGTAGCTCAGATGGTTAGAGCGTGGGATTCATAACCCCAAGGTCGGCAGTTCGATCCTGCCCTCCGCCACCAAGATTCCGAAGGGATCGGCGGGCACGGAAAACGAGCCGACCCCACAGAGCCCCGCCGCACCGTAAGGTTATGCCTCAAATTGGCGTATCGGCCTGTTTCGGGCGCAGGGGGCTCTCAGGTAAGATGATGGCCTCATGGGAAATGGCAGCAAAATGAGCCTCTGCCCGAATTGCGGCGGAAAGACGAATCCTTCATCCGAGTCCTGTCCTGCATGTGGAACCAACTTAGGTGCACCAAATGTCAGGCTGGCGGACTCGGCCGAAATGCGGGAAGGTCTCGACGCGAGATATCGTGAGGCAATGGATCGAGCAGCAGCTAGGGGAGCGATAGCTCAATCTGCAGAATTGGATTCTGCCGGAAAAAGAAGCGCAGCCGTGGTCGCCATGTCGTTATCGAGGGTTAAGGAGTTCATTTCTAAGGAAAGTTCGCTCTATAGCAACTACCAGCTCCAAGTGAGGGCGTCTGTCCGCCAGGCTACCGATCCGGAGAACGACAGAATGCGAATGGCAGTCGATGGCACGATCCATGGGAGCTATGGTGACCGGATATCGTACGCAGCTTTGTCGGTGAACGGGCGGGGGCCTGCGTCCTATGGGGAGGCCTCCGTTAAGCTAAGAGAATTAGCTGTGTCAGCGAGAGCGACTGTTTTGGAGCGGAATTCTTGGTCGTTTGTAAAACAGAACAACCTCTTCGGGAAGGTTATGCCGCCCGGGCATCTCGCAGCTTGGGGCGAGCGTCACAAACTGGTGTGTGCAAAACTCGCCGACCTTCTCACACCCGACAAGTCTTAGTGCTGTATCTGGAGCGCCCCGCGACGCAACGGTGCGCAGTTGCACGCAGTTTGGCGGGGCGCTTCGGATACAGCGACTTGAAGGAAGCCGCCCTCACGGAAGCCTATGTACTTTGCATCGGTCTGCGTGGGTGCAGAGGGATTGGGAACAGACTGAGTTGGGTGCAGTCTGAAGGCCTGAAGGGCGGATGGAGCAGGATGGTGGCTTGCGGAGGGGTGAACTGGAGCCTGGAGAGGCTGGCATCCAAGGGGTTTTGCGCGGATGAGACAAGGAGTCCGCGAGCGCGCCGAAGCACGGGTAGAAGCCGAGGGTGGGAACAGATGTTCAAGCGGCGCACCGGTCTGGTTGAGGTGGCGAGCGAAGCATCAGTTGCGCGGCGGAGAGCCGTTCGACGACGCGCATGGTTGCGCCGCAGACTGGGCAGTTCCAGAGTGAGCGGGTCTGATCGGTGGACGGTGATGCCACCGAAGCAGGCATCTTTTCTGAGCCGCCGAGCAGTTGGAAACACAGCGGCAGGAGCGAAGCGCGGTTGCGGTTGGCGAGGAAACCGAAGTTACGGATGCGGACGAAACCTGGCGGCAGTACGTGTAGCAGGAAGCGGCGCAGGAACTCAGCGACAGTGAGAGTCATGAGCCGTTTTTTGTTGCCGTGCGCGGAATCGCGCCAGCGGAAGGCGACGTTGCCATCGGCGAGAGCGACCAGCCTGGAGTTGGAGATGGCGACGCGATGGGTGTATGCGCCGAGATAGCGCAGCACGTGTTCCGGTCCGCCGAACGGCCTCTTGGAATAGACGACCCAGTCGTGTCGGAACAGTACCCGCAGCCATCGAGCGAAAGCGCGCGGCTCGGCGAGTGGCAGCAGGCTGCCGTGGAACTGGAGCTCACCGCGATGGAATGCGTCGCGAAGTCCAGCGACGAACTTGCCGCGGAAGACCCGGCTGAGCACGCCGATGGGAAGGAAGAAGGAGCGTCGGGCGGAGATCCAACTTGAATGGTCCGGTGCCAGACCGCCGCCAGCAATGACGCAGTGGATATGCGGATGAAACTGCAGGCGCTGATTCCAGCTATGGAGCACGCTGAAGAAGCCGATCTCGGCGCCAAGATGCCGTGGATCGCGAGCGACTTCAAGCAGGGTCTCGGCGCTGGAGTGAAAGAGCAGGTTGTAGATCAGCCTTTTGTTCTGCAGTGCGAGCGGAGCCAGTTCCCGCGGCAGAGTAAAGACGGCGTGGACATATCGAGTAGGCAGCAGCTCCCGTTCGCGCGCCTGGAGCCAGCGTCGGCGCGCGTTGCCCTGGCAGCGTGGGCAATGCCTGTTGCGGCACGAGTTGTAGGAGATGGTGGTCGTATGTCCGCAGCCGGAGCAGCGGTCGCGATGCCCGCCCAGCGCGGCCGTGCGGCAGCGCACGATGGCCAGCAGCACCTTCCGGTGTTGCCAGTTGATCCACCTGCGGCTGTGTTCGATAAATGCCTGTCCGGCACAGCGAACAATGTCGGCCATCTCCACGAGAGGCCGGTTTTTCAACTGTGCTTGTGTGCTCCTTGCGATGGGAACGACAGAGCATCGAGCGGGCTGGCGGTTGCGCTCAAGTGCCGCTGGGACAGATGCAGATAGATGGTCGTTACTTCGAGGTCTCGGTGGCCGAGCAGGATCTGGATGGTGCGCAGGTCGGCGCCGGCTTCAAGAAGATGGGTCGCGAAACAATGGCGCAAAGTGTGGGGATGAATGCGCCTGTTGTCGAGGCCGGCGCGCTCGGCAGCGATCTGGCAGGCAGACCAGAGGACCTTGGTTGTCACAGGGTAACTTGCCGTGTGCCAGCGGTTGCCGGGAAAGAGCCACTCCTTCGGCTTGCGCCGCAGTCCGCGCCAGTAGACGCGCAGCTCTTCGAGCAGCTTCGGACTGAGCATAACGTCGCGGTCCTTGCCGCCCTTGCCCTCGTGGATGTGAACCACCATCCGCTGGCTGTCGATGTCGCTGATCTTCAGGCGGGCCGCTTCTGCGCGGCGGGCTCCGGTGGCATAGAGCGTCATCAGCAGGATGCGGTGAAAGGGTGTATCCGCAGCTTCGATCAGCCGCGCGACCTCTTCCTGACTGAGCACACCGGGAAGGTGCCGCATCTTCTTCGGATAGGGCGTCTCGGCGATGCTCCAGTTGCGCTTCAACACGTGAATGTAGAAGAAGCGCAGCGACGCCAGCCGCAGGATGACCGTGTTGGGGCTGAACTTGAACTGGGTGAACAGGGCTGCCTGATACTTGCGTATCTCCTCCGGACCAAGCTGATCGGGCCGGCGATGAAAGTATCGGCTGAAGTGCTCAACACCGTGCAGGTAAGTGCGGATGGTGGTAGCGGCGAAGTTGCGGCGATGCAACTCCTCAATCATGAGCTGACGTAGTTGGTTCACAGAGAATCCTCCTTCTCTGCGAACCAAACTACCCCGATAGCCGAAAAAGCTGGTTCAACCGCACGCGGAAGCGTCCGCCGCCGCAGCGGCTTCGTTCATGTCCAATTCGGAAGTAGCGAGTCTCATTGTCACCCAGGCCGACGCAAGGCAGAACGAAGAATTTCTCGAGGTTCACATTTTTGGCACATTCAACGTGGATTCAATTGAATCTATTAAAGGAACGTCCAAAGCGACCAAAGCGTTAGACATCGCAATGATTGCTTGGGTCAAAGAAAGGCTTTCAGCGTTAGGAAAGACCTGGGTGGAGCAATGATCGAAGCAGCCTTGATCTCTGGAAGAGAAAACCAAGCCTTTATCTATGTGGGCGGTTCGTGGTTCTCCATGTCAGCGGAGGGTAGGATACCCGCGTTCCCGCCGGAGGTTCTTGGAACTGTTAATGGCGCAGGCGAATATGAGATGCTTCACGATATTTCGGAATCTGATCTGCGGTTCGCCTTCGAGGACCAGAAGCGCCGCGCTGACGGCCTCTTCACTACTCTTTCGGTGCTAGACGAACAAATCTCAATTTCCACTCGTGTGCTAATGGCGGAACAGGCTGAAATTCTTTTGCAGGACCCAGGTATCAGATTGTTCGTGGAAGATCGCATACTCTCTCGGCCTTTACCTTCGGAAGTTGTTGTAAATAGACACAGCCTGATGCAGGTTGCCAAGAATTTTGACCTCTTGGGAAGTATGCTTCGCGAGATCTTTGATTTTCAGTCGCAGGTCTGGGCGGTGGAACGTCTATTTGCTGAATCGACGGAGTCTGTTGGCCTCGCCGGAGATTCGATGACAGCGTTGCGCTCAGAATTGACGGACTCGGGTTTTCTTGTTGCGATTCTCCGAGCCGTAGCCGCCAAAGATTCGCACAAGGTGAACTCTTTGGTAGTCTCCCAGCTTCTCGAAAGGGACATATCGGGACCGAGGCGCTCATTTTTTCTAGAATTTCAGCGAAGGACACAGGCTTTCGGATTCGACTCTTGTGCGCAGAGAAGTAACACCAAAAGATTGTTTAAGAGAAACGACGATATTCATCTTTCACGGGTTCCCGATCCGTTTCGACCTAAGGTATCCGAGTCTCTTGACTCGCACGTACAGCGAGTCATGCTCAGTTCTTTCGAGGCCAAGGAGAGGGTCGACAAGCAGATTCAGCAGATCAAAGAACTGTTGACCTCGGGCAGAGTGCCGCTCGCCGAGCGATTCGTCAGAGAGCTGATGGCGTTTCAGCTTAATCGAGATGAGCAGGAATATGCGGTGATGTCTCTTTGCAACTTGACCTCTTCTGCGCTGGAAGCTAATCAGAACGATTTTGCTGATGCTTTAGTCGAATACGCTATGGAACTGGGGCCAAACGATATCGTCGCGTTCACTGAGAGAGCCGAAGTTTATCGCGCTCGCGGAAGGTTCGCTGCTGCGCTGGACATGTTTGATGCAGTGATCCAACGTTTTTCATCTCAGTCCACGTACCCACTGAACGGTAAAGCCAATGTTCTCTCGGAGATGGGAAAGTTTGGAGAAGCGGCTGCGCTTTATCGGAGCATTCAAGAGGATTTCCCGGAACATCCAGTGGCATTCAACGGCGAGGTCAGTCTTCTTCACAGGAGAGGTGAACATCGCGCTGCTCTCAGGCGGGCCCTTGAAAATGCGAAGCGCTTTCCGCTCGACTCCGTTACGCGCGGAGTTCTAGGCGGTTCTCTGTCCCGTAACGGAAAGTACCCAGATGCTGTTCGCCATTACCAGCAAGCCTGGAAGCTTGATAGCACGAACGTTAGATTCGTCATTGGAGCGGCTTTCGCGATGCGATCTTCCGGTAAAGCCTCAGAAGCACTTCGCTACCTCAGCACCTATCTCCAGGACAATCCCGGAGTCATCCCAATCTTAAGCGCGAAAGCTGCAATTCTCAGAGGATTGAAGAGATTTGTTGAGGCCAGAGAAGTGTACAACGCGATCATCCAAATCTTCCCCGAATTCGCCCCCGCAAAGTTTGGCCTGATGGCACTGGACGTGTCGCAAAATCCTGATTCAGTAGCTGGGATGGAACTTGGATTAGACCAGCTCGAATCAGAAATCGATTGGATTGGTTTCAGAACTTTGATGGTTGCTTTAGTAAAAACAGGGAAGGCCGTAACTGCAGCCCAAAGGATTTCAGAAGCGTTGCCGATCTGTCCTTGGTTGAATCAACGGATTCGGCTCAAAACCGTCCTTGGCATTGCTGAAATGGAGAGCAATCAGCCTAAGTGCATTCAGACACTTCAGGAGAATATTGAACTTTTAGATGACCGGCAAAGACAAGCACGTCTGTTGCTCTTAAGCCACGCGCAAATGGACCAGAACAACTTCGTTGTTGGGCGAATGCTCGTTACGAATATCGTCAATACGAAAGATCAGGAGCTGGCAGGAATTAGGAACCAAATTCTCGAGTTTAGCCAGTCATCTAGCCGGAATTCCAAGAGCGACCTTCTAGCAAGTGAGCTGGAATTCGCCATAGCGGCGTAGAACTAGGGCTGGCGTCACCAAATCGCCCTCTTCACTGGCGGATACCCAAAGCCGGATATATCGCCGGCATCGAAGGCCGACTAACCGAGAGCAAGCCGACACAACTTGGGCTCACCCGTACCCGGCCGGGCCCTGGGGATTTGTCCTTCATCCGCGAATCGTATAGCAAATGAGCCGCTGAAAATAGGCTCACTCTAGCTGTCCGATGCGATAGGGATTAAGCCATCGAATAGCTCAGTAAGTGGGTAAATGATGCTCCGTCGACCGATTCTAAAGCACCTATTTGAATTGAATATGTCTATAACCCAAGGTCGACGGTTCGATCCCGTCCTCCGCCACCAATCCACAACCCACACAATTCGAAGGGGATCGGCCGGCGAAGTGAATCAGCAAGCACCTGCGTAACCTGGCGCGGTCGACTATGAATGCGCCGTTCGCACACCGCTTGCGCTATCATTGCGTCTATAGGGTTGTGCGGCCTGTCCCCTTTAAGGGCCAATGCCTGGTGGTGTGCGTGTCCCGATTTTTCCAACGATTTGTCTTCGTGCTTTCCGTGGCGATTTTCGCCGCCCTTGCCCTGGGATTTGCCCTGGGCGAGTTTGGATGGTTTGGCGTCCACGCCGGCAACGACCAGGACGGCGCCTACCAGCAGATGCGGGTCTATGCCGAGGTGCTGCAGAAGATCCAGAGCGATTACGTGACCGATCCCAACATCGGCGACGTGACCACGGGCGCGTTGCACGGGCTGCTGGAGTCGCTGGACGCCGATTCGAGTTACCTGACCGCCGCCGAGTACGCGATCTACAAGGAGCGTCCCACCGGCGGCAGCGCCCAGGAAGGCATAACGATCTCCAAGCGCTTCGGATACGCCACGGTGGTGAACGTGGCGCCGGATTCGCCCGCCGACCAGGAGCACCTGGCCGACGGCGACGTAATCGAGTCGATCGGCGGCAAATCGACGCACGACCTGTCCCTGGCCGTGATCCGCATGATGCTCGAAGGCAAACCGGGAACCACAGTCGAAATCTCGGTGATCCGCCCGCTCAAGCCGGACCCGGAGAAACTCACTCTCACCCGCGCCTTGATTCCCGTTCCGGCGATGAGCCAGCAGGATTACGAGAACTCGACCATCCTTTACCTGAAGCCCGGCCCGCTGACTGCGGCGCGCGTGGACGAGATTGCGGCCCGCATCAAGGCCGCCGGCAAAGGCCGCAAGATCCTGCTCGATCTGCGCGACTCGACCGGCGACGATCCGCAACAGGGTTTGCGGCTGGCCAACTTCTTCATCAAGCAGGGAACGCTGGCCACGCTTGAGGGCCAGCAGTATCCTGAGCAGACCTTCACTGCCGACCCGGCCAAATTCCTTACCGATGCGCCGCTGGCCGTGATTGTGAACCGCGGAACCTACGGAGGCGCAGAGCTGGCGGCAGCCGCCATCGAGGACCTGAAACGCGGCGACGTGGTGGGTGAGCGCACCTTCGGCGAGGGATCGGTACAGAAGACCATCGACCTTCCCGACGGCTCGGCGCTGATGCTCACGGTGGCCAAATACGAGAGTCCCGACGGCAAGAAGATTCAGGACGACGCCGTAACGCCCAACGTGGCCGTGGCCTCGCCGCAGGATGAAGAGGACGAGGGAGTGGTTCCCTCCAATGGCGACGAGATGCTGAACAAAGCGCTCGATCTGCTCAAAGCCAAGGGCGCGTAGCATCGACTCTTCACAATTTCCGATGGTTTTTCCCGAGCGCCCCGTGCTCCCTCCCGAGCCTTGCTCGGGCTTTTGAAATCAGATCATCCCCGTCTGGCTACGGAGAATCTGCCGCTGATGGCCACGCCTGTCGAGCCCCTGGTCGGTGAAGGTGCGCTGTCTCTGCCGCAGCGCGCGGTGCACTGGGCGGGCTTTGGCCTGATCGCGGCAAGCTGGCTGAGCGCGGCGCTCTTCGGCGCCTATATCCTCGCCTTTTATCTCGGCGCCATTCCCTCCGGGCATCTCGAAAACTGGAACCAGAATCTTCCCGGCCTCTACGCCAGGGGCAACGATGCCGCGCTCGCCTCCATGACCGCGCACCTGGCCGCGGGCGCCATCATTCTGCTGCTCGGCCCCATCCAGTTGATCGGCGGCATACGCCGGCGCTGGCCCTCCGTCCACCGCTGGCTGGGGCGCGTCTACGTGGTCACGGCGGGCATCGCCGGGCTGGGCGGACTCGCGTTTATTTTTTTCAAAGGCACCATCGGCGGCGCGCCCATGAACGCCGGATTCGGCCTGTACGGCATCCTCGTGGTCGTCTCCGCCATCCAGGCGTGGCGCAATGCGCTTGCCCGCCGATTCGACCGGCATCGCGCCTGGGCAATCCGCCTGTTCGCGCTGGCTATCGGGTCGTGGCTCTACCGCATGGACTACGGGTTCTGGCTCATCGCCGCGCACGGAGTCTGGCACACCGGGCAGTTCAGAGGCCCGTTCGACGTGGCCATGTCCTTTCTCTTCTATCTGCCCAATCTGGGCGTGGCGGAGTTGTTCCTGCGCGGCAAGCAGATGAAACCACACCCCGTTCTGCTGGGATCGGCGGCTGCCGTGCTCGGCGCCGCTGCGCTGGTGGTCGCCGTGGGCACCTATTATTTCCTTCACTTTTACTGGGGCCCGGCCATCCTGAATGCCTTGTCGGGATAAGAACGCTGCACGCTGTTCATCCGCAATGCACCTAAGTAATCCGGGTCTGGTCCCAGGCCGTTCAGATTCCCATAGAAAGGAAGTAATCTTCCTCTTGCACGCGCTGGTACGGATTTCACCGGAACGGCGCGCCGGCAGATCGCGAAAATGCTAGCCTTAAAGGAAAGCATCTTCTTCCTCACCCCCCGGAAGATGCCGAAGAGGCACCCTTGGCTGCGACCCCCCAACGTCCAGTGGAACCCCGCGGCCCAATCCTGCGCGGTCCGGGTTCGTTCGATCCGGAACGCGGCCGCCGGACCACCGCCTTGCCCGTTCCGGCGCACCGGCGGCGCAAGCTGGCCGGGCGCTCCGCGCTGGCGGTGCTGCTGTTTCTGGCCGCGGTTACCGGGTCGCTGGCCGGGCTCATGCTGGTCTACTCCGCCGACCTGCCGCAGATCAACGACCTCGAAAACTATCGCCCCTCCACCACCACCGACCTTTACGACCGCAAGGGACGCCTTATTGGTTCTTTTGCGCTGGAGCGCCGCGTGGTGGTCGGCTACGACGGCTTTGCGCCCATCCTGCGCCAGGCCGTGATCTCCATCGAAGACAAGAACTTCGAGTCGCACTGGGGCATCAACGTATTCCGCGTGGCCGGAGCGGCGTGGCACGACATCCGCAACCATGGACGCGCCCAGGGCGCCTCCACGCTCACCATGCAACTGGCGCGCAACCTGTTCCTTTCCGACGAGCGCACCGCAACGCGCAAGATTCAGGAGGCCTATCTGGCTATCCAGATCGAGCGCGCGTTTACCAAGGAGCAGATTTTTACGCTCTACGGCAATCAGATTTACCTGGGCAGCGGGATGTACGGCTTCGAGGCCGCTTCCGAATACTACTTCTCGAAGCACGCCAAGGACCTGAACCTGACCGAGGCCGCGCTGCTGGCCGGATTGCCCAAAGGGCCTGTGGCCTTTTCGCCGGTCCTCAATCCTGAGCGGGCGCTGCGCCGGCGCAACTTGGTGCTGAGCGAGATGGAGTCCGACGGCGCCATTACCCACTTGCAGGCCGAGGAAGCGCGCAGCGCACCGCTGGGTCTGCGCATCACCCAGCCCGAGGGTTCGGTGGCGCCGTGGTTCCAGGAAGAGGTCCGGCGCGAGCTCGATAAGCGCTTCGGCAGCGAAGAAGTGCACGAGGCCGGACTGCGCGTGGATACGACGCTCGACCTGGACCTGCAGGAGACGGCCAATCGCGCCGTGGCCGATGGGCTGGCCGCCTACGAGCGCAGGCGCGGATGGAAAGGGCAACTCGAAAACGTGCTTGCCGCCGGCGCCACGCTTGAAGACTACAAGCATCCCGACTGGGCGGTGCAGTCCGGCCCCGGCGATTACGTGCACGCGCTGGTCACGCGCGTGCTGCCGCTTGAAATTCACGCCCGCGTGGGTCCGCACGAAATTCTTATTCTTCCCCCTGACTGGCAATGGACCGGCAGTCGCTACGCCGACGCGCTGGTGAAGCCCGGCGACATCATCTATGTGCACCTGTCGGCGGCCTTGGAGGGCACCTCGCGCAGGGCTTCGCTCGAACAGGACTCCGGCGCCGAAGGATCGCTGTTGGCCATGGATAACACCAGCGGCGATGTGCTGGCCATGGTGGGCGGGCGCGACTACGCGCTCTCCGTCTTCAACCGTGCCACCCAGGCCGAGCGCCAGGTGGGTTCGAGCTTCAAGCCCTATGTGTATACCGCGGCCATCGAAGACGGCGTCAAGCCCACGGACATCGTGATGGACACGCCGGTGAGCTTCGGCAGCTACCACCCGCACAACTACGAGAACGACTTCAAGGGCGCCATGACGGTGGCCAACGCCTTCGCCGAGTCGCGCAACATTCCCGCGCTCAAGCTGGCCGCGCACGTGGGCATCCACAAGGTCATCGATATGGCGCACCGCTTCGGCGTCACCTCGAACATCCCCGCATATCTGCCCGTGGCGCTGGGCGCGGTGGAGATCACGCTCGAGGAGCAGGTCACGTCGTACTCGGTGTTTCCCAACGATGGCGTGCGCGTGTCGCCACGGCTGATTCGCAAAGTCTCGAACGCCGACGGCATCGAGTTATGGGAAGAAAAGCCCGCGGTCAGCGAGGTCCTTGACCAGCAGACGGCGCGCACCATGATGACGCTGCTCAAGGACGTCACCGACCACGGCACCGGCGCGGCGGCTGCGCAGTTGAATCACCCGCTGGGCGGCAAGACCGGCACTACCAGCGACTTCACAGATGCGTGGTTCCTGGGCTTTTCCCCGTCTGTCACGTGCGGCGTGTGGGTCGGCTACGACAGCCGCGAATCGCTGGGCGAAAAAGAGACCGGAGCAAGGGCCGCCTTGCCCATCTGGATCACCTTCATGAAGGCCGCCATCGCCGGTAAAGACGACGAGCAGTTCCCCGGCGACGAAGAAACTCCCGCGCTGAATCAAGCCTCTCTGCAACCGTCTTCTCACTCCGGCCCCGCATCCCAGGCGACGCCGCCGCGAGCTGAAGTGGTCCGTGCCCCATCCTTGCGCGACCAGGGTCCCGGCGGACAGGTCCTCGTCCGTGGGGTAACGTCCGGCGCAAGGGGGCCAGAGCACCAACCCCAGCCCACGGCGCTTCCCGTCTCCCCTCGCTAATTGGTCTTTGTCGCCACGGAGAGCAGGGTCTGGAATTGCGGCTGCTCCGGTTCCTTGTCGACCAGGCTGGTTTCGATGTTTTGGAAGCCGGCTTTCTGGAGCAGGGATTCGAGCTCCGATTCGGTGAAGCCCAGCCACTCGTCGGCGTACATTTCTCTTGCTTCCTCGAAGCGGTGCTTGGCCAGGTCGAGGATGACGATGCGGCCACCGGGGGCGAGGATGCGGGCGGCTTCTTCGAGGGCGCGGGCGGGGTGCAGGGCATGGTGGAGGGATTGGGAGAAGAAAACCAGATCGACTTCGGCATCGGCGATGGGCAGCTCTTCCATGTCGCCGAGACGGTAGTCGATGTTTTGGACGCCGTTGCGCTGGGCCTGCTCGCGGCCGAATTCGATCATCCTGGCCGAGCTGTCGACGGCGATCACGCGCACAGCTCTGCGGGAGAGCAAAAGAGCGAAGCTCCCTTCGCCGGCGCCCAGGTCGGCTACGGTGACCGCGGGCATGAGGCGCAGCAGGGCTTCGGCCAGGCTCTTCCAGGATTTGCCGGGAACGTAGTTGCGGCCCACGCGGCCGGCTACGGAGTCAAAAAAGGCGCGCATTTTGTCCTGGCGTTTGCGCAGAACGCCGCGGCGGGCGGCCTGGTCGGCCTGGGATTCGGGGATCTCGTTCTCGGAATGGGCGATAATCTGATCCAAAACGCCGCTCCACGCAGTGGGAGCAAGGCGATACAGGTTATTTTTGCCGGTGCGGCGGTCTTCGACCAGGCCCGCCTGCTTGAGTTGCGAGAGGTGGGTGGAGATGGTGCTCTGGCCCATGACCAGGATCTCCTGCAGCTCGGCCACCGAGAGCTCTTCGCCGTTGAGCAGCAGGAGGATGCGGAGCCGGTTCGGGTCGGCGGCCACCCGCAAGATTTTCACAATGGAGGGCGTTGACGGCATGGGTGTTTTCTGTTACATATCAATATATCACGATGGGACGATGAAAGATGAGCAGGTTTGGCGGAGTTAGGGGAGTTGGCGTCTCGGCGGAGTGAGGGTCTTGCTTTCCCAGGTCTCAGACCACCCCAGCCACGAAGACCTGTCGCCGGGGACCCCGGAGAATCGAGACCTGGCGCACCCAGCATCGCGGCGCGTGAGAGAGATGCAGGACATCAACGGATTTAGAAGTTCAAACAAGGAGAGGATCGACATGGCGAGTTCAACGGTGGAAGTAACGGAACTGGAATACAAAGTGGCCGATATGGCGCTGGCCGACTGGGGGCGCAAGGAGATCACCATCGCCGAGCAGGAGATGCCGGGGCTGATGTCGATCCGCAACAAGTACGCGCCGCATAAGCCGCTGGCCGGGGTGCGGATAACCGGCTCGCTGCACATGACCATCCAGACCGCCGTGCTGATTGAGACGCTGGTAAGCCTGGGCGCGGAAGTGCGCTGGGCAAGCTGCAACATATTTTCTACACAAGATCACGCCGCCGCCGCCATCGCCGCCACCGGCGTTCCGGTCTTCGCTTGGAAGGGCGAGACGCTGGAAGAGTACTGGTGGTGCACCCACCAAGCGCTGAGCCACAAGGATGGATTGGGGCCGCAGCTTGTTGTCGATGACGGCGGCGACGTGACGCTGTTGATCCACAAGGGCTATGAGCTGGAAGAGGGCGATAAGTGGGCTGGCTCGCCCAGCGGCAATCACGAGGAGCAGGTGATCAAGGACCTGCTCAAGAAAGTGTATGCCGGGGATCCGCAGCACTGGCACAAGGTGGCCAAGGAATGGCGCGGGGTCAGCGAAGAGACCACCACCGGCGTGCACCGGCTCTACAAGATGATGGAGCAGGGCAAGCTGCTGGTTCCGGCCATCAACGTGAACGATTCGGTGACCAAGAGTAAGTTCGACAATCTGTACGGCTGCCGCGAGTCGCTGGCCGACGGCATCAAGCGCGCGACGGACGTGATGGTGGCGGGCAAGGTTGCGGTGATCTGCGGCTACGGCGACGTGGGCAAGGGCTCGAGCCACTCGCTGCGCGGCATGGGCGCGCGGGTGATCGTAACCGAAGTCGATCCCATCAACGCGCTGCAGGCGGCGATGGAGGGATTCGAGGTGGCGCCGGTGGAAGACACGCTGGGCCGCGGCGATATTTACGTCACCTGCACGGGCAACGTGGACATCATCACCCTCGAGCACATGAAAAAGATGAAGGACCAGGCGATTGTGTGCAACATCGGGCACTTCGACAACGAAATCCAGATGGACCGTCTCAACGCGGAGCCGGGCGTGGAGAAGCTGAACATCAAGCCGCAGGTGGACAAGTACACATTCCCTGACGGGCACAGCATCTTTGTGCTGGCCGAAGGGCGGCTGGTGAACCTGGGCTGCGCGACCGGGCATCCGAGCTTCGTGATGTCGAACAGCTTTGCCAACCAGACGCTGGCGCAGCTCGACCTGTGGAAGAACAAGGACAGCTACAAGGTGGATGTGTATGTGCTGCCCAAAAAGCTGGACGAAGAGGTAGCGCGGCTGCATCTCGAAAAGATCGGCGTGAAGCTGACCACGCTGACCAGCAAGCAGGCCGATTATCTGGGCGTGGCCGTGGAAGGGCCGTACAAGGCGGAGCACTACAGGTACTAGGGAATAGGGAAAAGGGAACAAGGGAACAAGGGAACAGGGAACTAGGGAACAGGAAAGACATTTCCGTGCCCCATCCTTTTTCGCGTTCTTGGCGAAAAAGGGTGGGAAAGCACAAACTTAGAATCACCTAGAGCGGGCACCGCGTATGAGCGCGCAACTGAGTTTTTCGTTTGAGCTGTTTCCGCCGCGCACGCCGGAGGCGCTGGCCAAGCTGCCCGCGGTGTTGAAGCACCTTGCCGCGCTCAAGCCGGATTATTTTTCGGTCACTCATGGCGCGGGCGGTTCCAACCAGGATGGTACATACGAGACCCTGCTCACGGTGGTGGAGCACACCGGGGTGGAGGTTGCGCCGCACCTGACCTGCGTGGGATCCACAAAGGAGCGGGTGGCGGCCCAGCTCGACCGCTATCGGTCCGCGGGGGTCAAGCGCATTGTGGCCCTGCGCGGCGACCTGCCGGCCACGGCTCTCAGCCCTTCGGCGCCGGGTGAATTCCACTTCGCCAGCGAGCTGGTGAGCTTTATCCGCGAGACGCACGGGGATGCTTTCAGGATCGAAGTGGCCGCGTACCCTGAGATGCACCCGCAGGCGGCGAATCCCGGCGCGGACTTCGAAAATTTCTGCCGCAAAGTGGAGGCCGGCGCGGACGCGGCGCTGACCCAGCTTTTCTATAACGCCGACGCCTACTTCGACTTCATGGAGCGCTGCGCGAAAGCGGGCATCAAGATACCCATCGTGCCGGGGATCATGCCGATTACCAGCTGCGCGAATACGCTGCGCTTCTGCTCGGGGTGCGGCGCGGACCTGCCGCGCTGGGTGCGCCTGCGCCTGGAAGAGTTGCAGGACGACAAGCCGGCGCTGGTCGACTTCGGAGTCGGCGTGGTGACGCGGCTGTGCGAGACGCTGCTCAGGAACGGCGCGCCGGGACTGCACTTCTACACCATCAACCAGGCGGAGCCGACGCTGCGCTTGTGGAGCAACCTGGCGCTGGGTGTACCGGCGTGAGGGCTCTTGCGGTGCCGGGTTGAGGGTTCAGGTTTACCGGCACGAACCCGAATAAGCACGACTGACCCGCTCCCCATCTTGTCGCGACCGGGGTCCCCACGGACAGGTCTTGGTCCGTGGGGTGGTGTCTGGCGCAAGGGTGGGATCGTGTAGACCTTCTAATCCGGAGGAGCTAGAAGCTGCTGTAACCGGAAATACCGCTTGGCCCGCGCCACATCCTTGAAGATCTGCGCCTTCAGCGCTTCCGGCGAAGGAAACTTCTGCTCACCGCGCAGCCGCAGCAGGAATTCGAGTTCGAGAGGGGTTTGCTCGTCGAGATCGATCGGCTGGAAGTCCAGAATGTGCGACTCGACAGCGAACGACGCCTCGCCGAACGTGGGCCGGTTGCCGACATTGGTCACCGCCTGAAACGCGCGTCCCGCCTCGGCCGCGCGAAGATTGACATTGAGCCGCGTCACGTAAACGCCGAAGGCCGGCAGCAGGCCGTCGTAGGGTGCAAGATTCACCGTGGGCACCAGCAGCCGCGTGCCGATGCCGCGTCCGCGCGCCGGCGTGGAGAGCACCGCAAAAGGCCGGCCTAGCATCCAGCGCGCGCGCCGCATGTCGCCGGCCGCCACCAGCGCGCGCACGGCGGAGCTCGAAACCTCCAGGCCGCGCACCTGCACGGCTGTATGCACGCGCACCGCGAAGCCCAGCTCCCGGCCGAATGCCTCCAGCTCGCGCACCCCGGCCGCGGCGCCGTGGCCGAAGCGGAAGCTCCGGCCCTCGTGCACGCTGCGCACGCCGAGCGCAGTAACGAGAATGCGCTCCACGAACTCCCGCGCCGGCAATTGGGCGAGCGCGGCGTCGAACGGGAGCACCAGGATGGCGTCGATGCCCGTGCCGGCCAGCAGGCGCAATCGCTCGGAGAGCGGCGTAAGCAGCTCGGGTGCGCGCGCCGGGCGCAGAAAGCGCTCAGGGTGAGGCTCGAAGGTGATGGCTACGGAGCGGGCATGCATCTGGCGCGCTTCAGCCGCCACCTCGGAAAGTATCTCGCGATGGCCAAGGTGCACGCCATCGAAGTTGCCGATAGCGGCAACCGAAGGGCCAAAGCCCGCCGGAATTTCGTTGAGCGAGCGGAAGACGGCTGCCACCTCCGCATCGCGCGGCCTCTCGTTCCGCCCGCTCATAGGGTTACGGGCACGCTCAACCCGTCGTACGCGAGTTTCACATTTTCAGGCAGCTTGCGGTTGGTTTCTTCGTGGCCCAGGTCGTGGGCCATGTGGGTGAGCCAGGTTTGCCGCGCGCCGATGCGCCGCGCCCAATCGAGCGCCTGCTCCACTGTAGCGTGGCTGGGATGCGGCAGATAGCGCAGCGCGGAGAGCACCAGCACCTCGAGCCCTTCGAGAAGCGCAAAACTCGAATCCGGAATGGCGCTCACATCGGTCAGATAGGCGCCGCTTCCAAACCGGAATCCGTCGATCTCCTGCTCGCCGTGCGAGACCGGAACGCGCAGAAAATCCACGCCATGCACCGGGTTGTGGCCGGCGAGCGGCTCCAGTTGCACGCGCGCGCGGTTGACGTACGTGGCCTGCGGAGAGAAGGTGTAGTCGAAGATTTTTTCGAGGATCGCAATCGTCTTCGGCGCGGCGTAGAGAGGGATGGGACCGGCTTCCCGCGCGGCGGCGAAGCTGAGCGGGCGCAGATCGTCCATGCCCAGAATGTGGTCGGCGTGGCCGTGCGTATAAAAGACCGCGTCCACGCGTTTGAGGCCGATGCGCAGGGCCTGCTCGCGGAAGTCGGGGCCGGTATCGATGACCACTGTGCGCTCGGCGCCGTTCGCGGACTCGCGCCAGCGCACCAAAACCGAGGGGCGCAGCCGCCGGTCGTGCGGATCGGCCGAGGTGCACACCGCGCAGGAGCAGCCCAGCGAGGGAACACCCATGGAAGTTCCCGTTCCCAGAAATGTCAGCTTGCCTTCCATCGGCTCCTGTTTCGGGCAGCACCCATTCTGATCTCCGGCCACTGGCCTCTGATCTCTGATCCCTGATCTCTGAATTCAGCGTTTGCCCGGTGCGGGAGGAGGCGCAGGCGGCTGAACCCCCTGCATGTTGATCATGCTGCTGAGCTCCAGAAACGCCATGCGGACTTCAAACAGCACCGATTGCAGGGCGCGATCCTCAGCCTCGGTAAGGTTGCCGCGGGTCTTCTCGGCCAGAACGCCGAGCAGGTCGATGGTGGTGCGCGCGCCCAGGATATCGACGCGCGGGCGCTGGCCCTCCTGGGTTCCGGCACCCATCTGGATCATGGCGGAGACGTAAAACTGCTGCACCAGGTGCTCGAAGCCGACCGGCGGCTGCTTGCCCACGCCTGGGTTCTGCGCCCGGATGAGGTCTTCAATCCGCTCCGCCGAAGCGTCGTAGGCGGCCTTTTGCTCGTGGCTCTCCTCGGCGCTGGGCGCGGGAGGCAGGCCGCCCTCCATCTCCTCCGGCAATTCCTCTTCGAGTGGGCTTGCCGGCGGCGCTTCCGTGTCGGGTTCGCGGCGGCTCTCGTTCACCACCAGGCGCGGGCCTGTGGCGGGCTCGGCAGGTGCGGCCGGAGTCTCGGTCGCCGGCGTCTTGTGGGTCTCCTGTTCTTCCTCCGCCTTGATCTTGCGTCGGTCGATCACTTCGAATTTCGGCGTATCGCTCATGATCTCAATGTCCCTATCCACTCTGCTGACTTGCTGACTCGCCGGCCCCAACTGCGGCCAGCGACGGATCAAAGGCTTGGCGGCGAGGCCAAGATGCGGGCTGTGCCCGTGGCCGCTCCAGCCGCATAGGTAAAGGGCTGATCGCGCAGCTCGGCCTCGGCGCGAATCATGCCCAGCGCAAAGATGCGGCTGCCCGACGCCAGCGGCAGCCCGGCTGCGCTGGTGATGTGACCGGCGGCTTTGCCGTCGTCCTGGGCCAGCTCAGCGCCGGCCGCCGGAACGGGGCCGGAGAGCTCCAGCGGGCGCAGATGCCGGTGCACGCTGCCGCGCGAGCGAATGCGCTCCACGATCTCCTGGCCCAGGTAGCAGCCCTTGCTGAAGTTGAGCGCCCGCATCTGCGAGGTCTCCTGGGGCAGATCGCGCTCCACAAGGTCGGTTCCGTAGGCGGGAATGCCTTCCGCAATGCGAAAGGCCTCGAGCGAAGCGCAGCCAACCGGGAGCGCTCCGGCGGTGCGCAGACACGACCACAGCTTGGTGAGCCCGGCGGACGGCAACCAGAACTCATAGTGCGCGGCCAGCACCCCGTAGCCGCGCAGGATTCTGAGATCCAGGCCGTTCCACTCCACTTCGGTTGCACGCATCGGCTGCGGCAGCGCCGGCAGGCCCAGCCGTCCCAGAACCTCGTCGGCCCGCGGACCGGTAATCCCGATGGCGGTCTCCGAACCGGCCTCGCCCGCCTGCTCTTCGCCCATGGAAACCAGCTCGACATCGTCCATAATGATGAAGCGATTGAGGTGGGCCAGCAGCCTGTCGTACTGGTCGGCCGCAATCTCCAGTTCCAGCCCGGATTCTCCGGCAAACGGGGTCCCCAGCAGAGGATCGCGCTTTTTCTCTGCGCCCGGGTCGGGATTTCGCCGCTGCGGCGAGAGTTCCTCGCCTCCGCGCCAAACCGTCAGGTCGCCCTGAATCCGGCCCTGCGCGTTCAAAATCAGGTTCCACGCGCCGCTGTTCGGAAACAGATCGTTTACGGTATTGGTCACCATCCCGCTGAGCCAGCGAAAGCGGTCGGCCCCACGGACGGTTACTCGTCTCACCCAGCCCAGGTCATGCAGGGCGGTTCCGGAAACCAGCGCCGCTGTTTCCAACTCTGGCGCGTCCAACTCCCGTGGGGTCAGCGCTCCATGGTAGACGGTAAGCCCTCTGGGGGCGCGGGCGGATTCGAGCATGGCGGCCAGTGCGGTGGCCTGGGGGTTGGCGGCAAGGTCGTTCTCGGTCATGTAAGGGAAACTTTTCCGTTGTCCTGCGCAGTTTTTTGCGGTCAAACTTGGCGCGGGACCGCATCCTGATTATAGCCTTGGAAGTAGAGGCGGGAACACGGACCGGAGACTCGGCCCGGATGCTTCGGCGCCGCGGGTAGCCCGAGGGAGAGATCGATGAGCGAACTGCACGGAAGGTCGCGATGGGCCGGCCTGGCATGGTTGCCCGTGGCGGCAATTTGCCTGGCCGCGGCAACCGCGGCCGCAGAGCCCCAGAAGACGCCGGCAAGCCCGCAAACGCCGCCCGCGGGCTCCACGCAATCGAAGCCTCCGGCAGGCGCCTCGCCGGACGCCACGCATATCACGCCCGAGCAGGCCAAGCAATTGTTCGCGCTGGTGGACGAGCTGATGCAATTCTCCTCCGACGAGTCCGGACTCCCCATCAAGAGTCCCGTCAAGCGCCAACTGACCACCCGCGCCGACGTGGAGAATTATCTGGAGGAGAAATTCAACGAGGACGAAGGCGCAAAGCGCCTGCAACGGGACGAGATCGTGCTCAAGAAGTTCGGGCTGCTGGATCGCGACTTCGAGCTTAAGCCGTTTCTGCTGGCGCTCTTGAAGGAGCAGATCGAAGCTTATTACGATTCGAAGACCAAGACCGTGAACCTGCTGGACTGGGTGGACGCCGACGAACAGAAGCCGGTATTGGCCCACGAGCTGACGCACGCCTTGCAGGACCAGCACAGCGATCTGGACAAGTGGGACGATCAGACTCCCGACGACGTCTCCACGGATGCGGCCGGAGACCAGGTACACCTGGCCAAAGACGAGATGGACACCGCGCGCGACGCCGTGGCCGAGGGCCAGGCGACCGCGGTGATGATGGACTACATCCTGAAGCCGCTGGGCAAGAGCCTGGTAAAGGATCCCGAGGTGCTGGACATTTTGAAGGAGCAGATGACCGGATCGGAAAACTCTCCTGTCATGGCCCGCGCGCCGCTGCTCTTGTCCGAGTCCATGCTGTTTCCCTATCGCGAGGGGTTGAGCTTCGAGCAGGACATATGGATGGATGAAGGGCAGACAGCGGCCTTCGCGGGCGCGCTCGACCGCCCGCCGACTTCGAGCTGGGAGATCATCAACCCGCGCATGTACGAAGGGAAGCGCATTCCGGCTATACCGCTGCTGCCGGACATTCACCCGTTGACCGACGCGCTTTACCGGCCCTACGACATCGGCCAGGTGGGCCAGCTCGATCTGCACATTCTGGCTGAACTTTTCGGCGGCGACGGGGCGGCGAGCGACCTGACGCCGGCGTGGAACGGCGGCCTCTACTGGGCCGGCCAGTTGCGCAGCGCCACGACGCCGGTCGAGCAGGACAGCACAAAGTCCCTGGCCCTTTTATATCTCTCGGTGTGGAGAAACGAAGCCTCGGCCAAGGCCTTCGTCAAGCTCTACGCCGGCAACCTGGCGCGGAAATATTCGAGCGTTCACCAGGACACCGCGGCCGCATCCTCCGCTCCCGCTGACGACACAACGGTGGAACAGGTGTACTCCACTGAGGAGGGACCAGTGGTGATCACCATGCGCGGCGATCTGGTCTTCGTGGCGGAGAGCTTTCCGCTCACCCTGGCGCGCAAGCTTACCACGCTGATTCTCGACGCGCAGGGTACAGGCGAAATGCGTCTGGCCCAGGCTCCGGCAACCACTCTCCGTGCCCCATCCTTGCTCCGTGTCCCATCCTTGCGGCTAGTCTCTGCCGCAAGGGTGGGAATGCGAAGCACCGGCTCACCCGTCGCCGCAAACGCGGGTGCACACGGCTGGCAACCGCTCTCCGCCGACCTGGTCCGATTCTTTGAGAACTGCGGCGTGATGAAGGCTGTGGTAGACGCAGCCATCCGGCCCGCGGTGCGCGGCGTTCCCGCTATCCACTAATCTTCTGACTTCATATTCCTGTACCAATCTTGGGTGCCACAGGTCCCGATTTTGGGACCTGGGAGAGCACAAACCTGATTCGCCAGCCGCCCGACTTTCGATTCACGGCAAAGCTGTGGGCGTCTCATCCTTGCGCCTTGTTTCTGGCGCAAGGGCCGGAATCTCCGACCCTCCAGCAAACCCCGCTCCCCCGCGTTATGATGGAAATCCGAAAGCAGGACGGATGACCTGTGTGGCGGGAGGCGCGGGCGTGCAGGGAAAGCTCGAGTTGTTGTTGGGACCGATGCGCAGCAACAAGACCGCGGAACTGCTGCGGAGGGCCGACATGCGCCGCCAGTACGCCAAGCAGTACGTGATGGTGCTCAAGCCGAGCGACGATACCAAGGGCGGGCCGGGGGTGGTGGAAAGCCGCAAT
This sequence comes from uncultured Acidobacteriaceae bacterium, assembly GCA_963770555.1. GTDB lineage: Bacteria > Acidobacteriota > Terriglobia > Terriglobales > Acidobacteriaceae > Telmatobacter. The sequence continues at coordinate 82,340 of CAVYQC010000001.1, read as the reverse complement.
CCGAACGGCCACGGCAAGATGCACGCCCACGAGTTCAACTCCGCAAATCCCTGTGAGGTGCTTGAGGCCATTGCCGATAAAGAGCAGGAAATCGGCAAGCGCGTAGAGTGCATCGCCATCGACGAAGGCCAGTTCGTCAGCGAGCTTTTCCCTTTTACCAAGCACCTGCTCGACGAGAATCACGATGTGCTGGTGGCGGGACTCGATCTTGACTTTCGCGCCATTCCGTTCGGTGAAATGCTGAATCTGACCTGGCTGGTGAACGCCTACGGCGGCGGCATCACGGAGTGCATGGCCTACTGCAGTTGCGGCGCGCGTGCGCTCTATTCGCAGCGGCTCATCGAGGGCAAGCCGGCTCCGTATGACAGCCCCATCAAGATGCCGGGCGACTCCTACGAGCCGCGCTGCGCGGAGCATTTCGTGCTCCCCGGCCGCCCGCATTGAATTTGGCGCCGCGTAAACCGCACAACCTTGGGTGCCCCAGGTCCCGCTTCTGGGACCTGGGATAGCACAAGACGACAGAGGAGCCAGCAATCATGCACCGGCGAACGTTTCTCCGCGCTCTTTCCTCAACCGGCGCCACCTTGGCGCTTCGCAATCTGCCCGCGTTCGCGGCACTCCCCAAGATGAAGATCACGCGCGTGCGCGCCTATCTCCCGCCCAATCCCAATCCACTGTTGAACCAGAGCGACGTGGTGGTCACGGTGGAGACCGACGCCGGAATCACCGGCATTGGCGAGGGCGGATCGAAGGACACGCTCTCGCCCTCGGCGGGTAGATTGATCGGCCGCGATCCGCAGTTCATCGAGCGCCTCTGGCAGGACATGAACCGCGCCTTCTTTTATCCCGCCGGCCGCGAAAGAACCGACGCCATCGGCGCGCTCGATCTCGCGCTCTGGGACATCCGCGGCAAAGTCCTCAACCTGCCGGTGCACGAAGTACTCGGCGGCATGGTGCGCAACTACTGCGAGTGCTATAACACGGCCGGCATCATCCCTGGGATTGGCCCGCAGTCGACCATCCAGGAAAAAGCCCGCGCCACCATGGAGGCCGGCTACCGCGCCTACCGCTTCGGCGCCATGGATTTGCCGGCCAACACCACCTTCGACACCAGGGAGCGCATCACGCATCTGCGCGAAGAATGCGCCGCGGCGCGCGAGGGCGTAGGCAAGGACGGCGACTGGATCGTCGACTTTCACCAGCGCTTCGACCTGTCCGACGCCATCCGCGGCTGCGATGAGATTCAAGACCTGGCTCCGTTCTTCGTCGAGGACCCCGTCCGCACGGAAGCCTTCCAGCAGGATCTGCCCATTCTGCGCGGCAAGGTCAACGTGCCGCTTGCCGCCGGAGAAGAATGGGGCAACCGGTGGGACTTCAACACGCTGGTCGAGCACCACGACATCGACTACGTCCGCGCTACGCTGCCCAATGTGGGCGGCATCACGGAGATGCTCAAAATCGCCGCCATCTGCGAAACGCATTTTGTCGGCATCGTTCCGCACTTCACCGGACCTATTGCAACCGCGGCGCTGGTGAATTGCCTGGGCACGTTTTCCGGGCCGGTATTGATGGAGTACAACTACCAGGGCCGCACGCTGCCGCACTTGCCCGTCTGCCTGGACTTCAAGAACGGCAAGCTCTATCCCAACCAGCGCTCCGGCCTGGGCGTTGAGCTCGATTTCAAGCAGCTCACGCAGATCGCCGAGATCACCGAGCCCGTCACCGCCCGCGCGCAAACCTATTTCCGGCCCGACGGCTCCATCACCAACTGGTAGAAATCAACTTCGACCCCAGGTTCCGTCCCAAACGCCGTAAAATGCCTCCATGCGCAGATTCCTTGGATTCGCGTCCGCGGCCTCGACACTCATTGCCCTCATAATCGCCGGCCCGTTTGCAGCCGCCGCCCAAGCCCCCATTCCTCATGCTTCCGCAGCAGACCGCGCCGAGGCACTGGCGATCTTCAAGCAGATCATCGAGATCAACACTACTGACACGCCCCAGGGCAATGTAACCACCGCGACCGTAGCCATGCAGAAGCGCTTTCTCGACGCGGGCTTTCCGCCCGAGGATGTGCATCTGCTGGGACCCGATCCGCGCAAGCAGGACCTCGTCGTCCGCTACCGCGCCGCGGGAACGCCCACTGAAAAGCCTGTGCTGTTTCTTTGCCACATGGACGTGGTGCAGGCGCTGCGCTCCGACTGGTCGACCGATCCGTTTCAATTTATCGAGAAAGACGGCTACTACTACGGCCGCGGCACACAGGACATGAAGGACTCTGACGCCGTGCTGGTAGCCGCGTTTCTCCGCCTGCATCGCGAGGGGTACAAGCCAAAGCGCGACCTGATTCTGGCGCTCACCGCGGACGAAGAGGGAGGCAAATTCAACGGGGCCTCGTGGCTTGCCGAAAAACATCGCGACCTGGTGGACGCCGCCTTTGTGATCAATCCGGATTCGGGCGGAGTGGAGCTGGACCATGGACGGGCCGTAGTAGCCGACGTGGAGGCAACCGAAAAGGTCTACTCCGATTTTCAGATTGCGGCGACCGATCGCGGCGGGCACAGTTCTCTGCCTCGTCCGGACAACGCCATCTATGAACTGATGGCTGCACTCGACAAGCTTTCCGGCTACACATTTCCCTTCGAGCTGAACGAGGTAACTCGCACTTACTTCAAGAATCTTGCCGCGCGGGAGAGCGGGCAACGGGCCGCGGATATGCTGGCCATCCTGGCCACGCCTCCGGACATGGCCGCGGCTGCGCGCCTGAGCCAGGAGGAGCCGAGTTTCAATGCCAACTTCCGCACCACCTGCGTGGCCACGCGCCTGAACGCCGGCCACGCCAACAACGCGCTGCCGCAGACGGCGCAGGCCAACGTGAATTGCCGCATCTTTCCCGGCCACTCGCCGGAAGAGATCCGGCAGCAGTTGATTACCCTCTTCGCCGACCCGCAGTTGACCGTGAAGTACGTCTCGGACGCGGGCGTGGTGTCGGACACGGCCCCCGATCGCAAAGCCATCACTCCCCCGCCGCCCAACCCCGAGGTCTTCGGCCCGCTCACCCGCATTACGGACGCCATCTGGCCGGGAACGCCGATCACGCCCATTATGGAGAACGGCGCCAGCGACTCCATCTATTTTGCGCAGGCCGGAATTCCCTGCTACGGCTACTCGGCCGTCGCACTGGAGCTGGACGACGTCCGCGCCCACGGCAAAGACGAGCGCCTTCCGGTGGACTCGTACTGGAAGTCGCTGGATTTCTTCTATTCGTTTGCCAGGGCGCTGGGCGGGGAGTGACCGGAACCGCCTTTCACACGATTGGCCAAGTTGGCCAATTCCATTATTCTAAGGTTGAGGTGCGCCATGCCGACTCGGAATGTCAATCTGACTCCGGAACTGGATAGCTTTGTCGCAACAAAAGTGGATGCAGGGCTTTACGCCAATGCAAGTGAAGTGATGCGCGCGGCCTTGCGGCTGCTCGAAAGAGACGAGCGGGAACAGGAAGAAAAAATCGCCGTGCTGCGGGCAGCGATCGGCAAGGGCGTCGCCAGCGGAGTTGCCAAACCCGGCGTCTTCACGCGCGTGCGCAAGAAATATGCTTTGCCGCCACGGAAGGCTTAACCATGGCGAAAGTCCGCATCTCTTCCGAGGCTGAGCGCGACATCGACCAGATCGCCGCATATACCTCAGAGGAATGGGGCTGGCGGCGGGCAGATCAGTATCTGGCCAAGTTTGAAGAAGGCTTCGATCTGTTGGCGAAAAACCCCTTGATCGGCCGCAACTCCGACTCAATCCGCAACGGTTTGCGGCGGTTCGAGATAAGCCGGCACGTAGTCTTTTATCTGATTAGCGCGGATGGAATCCTGGTGGTGCGCGTGCTGCATCAGCGAATGATGCCGGCGAACTACCTGTAGCCTTCCTTGTGGACCCTGAAGTGCACCCCCGCTGCTAAACTTGAATCTGATGATTCTCCCGTTTGTCCGCGAGATTTTCGCGGAGCTGGAGCACTCCCCGGGGTTTGAGCGCGTACGCAGGCACCTGGGCCTGGGTACGGGGCGGCGGCGTGTGTCCGGATTGACCGCCACGGCGCGCGCACTTTATGTGCCGCTGCTGGCGCGGGCGGCCAAGCAGACGGTGATCGTGGTGGTGGCCGACAACAAGACTGCCGAAGCGCTGGAGCCCACGCTCAAGGCCGGATGCGAGCTGACCGGCGCCATCGATCCGGCGCGCGTGGTGCGGCTGCCGGCGCACGACGTGCTTCCCTTCGAAAATCTTTCTCCGCATCCCGACGTGCAGGAGCAGCGCGCCACCGCGCTGTGGAAACTATCCACCGGCGCGGTCGATATTTTGATTGCGCCCGTGGAGTCCGCGGCGCTGCGGCTCTTCGACCGCGAATATTACGCCGGCCTGGCCGTCACGCTGCGGCGGGGCGAAGAGGTCGATCTCGAGGTGCTCGCCGCGCATCTCGCAGGCGTGGGCTACACACGCATGGACCTGGTGGAGATGCCGGGGCAGTTTACGCGGCGCGGCGGAATCCTGGACGTGTATTCGCCCGAGGCCGACCGGCCGGTGCGCATCGAGTTCTTCGGCGACGAGATCGAGACCATCCGCAAATTTGATCCCGAGACGCAGCGCTCGCAGAGCGGCCTGGACGAGACCGAGCTGCTACCGCTCACGGAAACGCCGGTAACGGAGCATCTGCTGGCCGCGGTCAACGGCCGGCTGAGCCGGCAGCGCGTCGAGATCGACGGTGAAGACGAGGAGATGGCGGCCCAAGCCGCGGCGGCCGGCGGCGTGAGCGTCTTTCCGGGCTGGGAGTTCTTCTCCTCGGTGGCCGGTGCGGAGAAATCGCTCCTCTCGCTTGTGCCGCGGTGCGCGCTGTTCGTCGACGAGCCGGCCATGGTGCGCAACCAGATCGACCGCTGGTGGAACAAGGTGGAGCAGCGCCACGAGCGCTCGGGCATCGGATCGCTGATCCGCCCCGAGGACATTTATCTGCGGCCTGAAGTGCTGCAGGCTGCGCTCCAGGCGCACATGGGCCTCGACCTCGATCAACTGGGCGCGGTCGACGTGCTCGACGAGGACTCGACGCTGGGCGAGATCGAGCTGAACACGCGGCCCACGCTGCGCTTTCACGGTTCGATTCCGGCGCTGACCGGGCAGTTGAAGAATCTCATGCAAATGGAGTCGCGGATCGTGCTGGCTGCGGCCAATCAGGGCGATGTGGAGCGGCTGGCGACGGTGCTGCGCGAGTACCAGATTCCTTACCGGCTGGGCAGCCGCCTGGCTCATCCCGGCGAAACCATTCTTGAAGAAGCCAGCTACATGGCCGGCGATTTGCGCGTGCCGGTCATCGTGCGCACGCAGCTGGCCGCGGGCGTGAGCTTTGCCGATACCAACCTGATCGTGTTCGGCGCCAACGATCTCTCCGACGACGCGGACGTCGCGGCGCGTCCCGAGCCGAAGCGTTCCAAGACCGCTGCGTTTGTTTCCGATTTCCGCGACCTGGGTATCGGCGACTACGTGGTGCACGTCGAGCATGGCATTGCGCAGTACCAGGGCCTCAAGGAGATTGTGCAGGACGGGCTGGCCGTGGAATTCATGATTCTCGAGTTCGCTGAAGCCGCCAAGCTCTACGTGCCGCTCACGCGGCTCGATCTGATCCAGAAGTACCGCTCAACCGACACGGGACCGGCGCCGGCGCTGAACCGGCTCGGCTCGCAGCAATGGGCCCGGACCAAGACGCGGGTGCGCGCCGCGATGCAGGATATGGCGGCCGAGCTGCTCAAGCTCTATGCAGAACGGCACACGGCGCAGGGCACGGCCTTTTCGAAGGACAACGAGTTTCAGCGCGAGTTTGAAGACGCATTCGATTACAACGAGACCGAAGACCAGGCCGCGGCCATCCGCGCGGTCAAGTACGATATGGAGTCAGCCACGCCCATGGACCGGCTGCTGTGCGGCGACGTGGGCTACGGCAAAACCGAAGTAGCCATGCGCGCCGCGTTCAAGGCCGTGCAGGACGGCAAGCAGGTTGCGGTGCTCACGCCTACGACCGTGTTGGGCTTCCAGCATTTCGAGACCTTCAAAAAGCGATTCGCGCAATTCCCCATTCATGTAGAGATGATTTCCCGCTTCCGCACCGCCAAAGAACAGAAAGAGATTGTGGAGCGCGTGGAGACGGGCCGCGTGGATATTTTGATCGGCACCCATAGACTCCTTTCGAAAGACATCAAGTTTCAGGACCTCGGCCTGCTGGTGGTGGATGAGGAGCAGCGCTTCGGCGTGCGGCACAAGGAGAGGTTGAAGCAGTTGCGCAAGGAGATCGACGTGTTGGCGATGAGCGCGACGCCGATTCCGCGCACGCTGCACATGTCGCTGGTGGGGCTGCGCGATATGAGCGTGATCGAGACGCCGCCCAAGGACCGGATGGCGATTCAAACAGTAGTGGCGAAGTACGACGAGAAGATCGTGCGCTCGGCTGTCGAAGTGGAGCTGGAGCGCGGCGGCCAGGTCTACTTTGTGCACAACCGTGTGGAGTCGATCTACGAAATCGCCGCGCGCATTCAGGAGCTTGTGCCCGCGGCACGCGTAGCGGTGGGCCACGGGCAGATGCCGGAGACGGAGCTGGAGCGCGTGATGCTGGCGTTCATGCGGCACGAGTACGATGTGCTGGTGGCCACCACCATCATCGAAAACGGGTTGGACATTCCGCTGGCCAATACCATTCTCATCAATCGCGCCGACCGCCACGGGCTGAGCGAGCTTTACCAGTTGCGCGGTCGGGTGGGCCGCTCCAACCGGCGCGCCTATGCGTATCTGCTGATTCCACGCGAGCAGGAATTGACCGAGATTGCGCGCCGGCGGCTGGCGGCCCTGAAGGAATTCAGCGACCTGGGCGCCGGATTCAAGATTGCCGCGCTCGACCTGGAGCTGCGCGGGGCGGGCAACATGCTGGGCGGTGAACAGAGCGGCCATATTGAAGCAGTGGGGTTCGAGCTGTATACGTCAATGCTCGAGGCCGCGGTGAAAGAAATGAAGGGCGAAGGCGGCGAAGAGCGCGCGGCCACGCAGCTCAACCTCGGCATCGCACTGCGCATCGACGAGAGCTACGTGGCGGAGGAGAATCAGCGCTTGCGGCTTTACAAGAAGATTGCCGGCGCCGCGAGCGCGGCGGCCGTTGCCGAAATCCGCGCGGAGCTGGAAGACCGCTATGGAGCGCCGCCGGATGCGACCGTGTACCTGTTGGAAGCCGCATTGATCCGCCTGGAATGCGAGCGGATGGGCGTTGCTCAAATCGACCGCAAGCGCGGCGAGCTGCAGATACGCTTCACGGAAAACGCGGCTGTCGATCCGCAGATCCTGATGCGGATGGTCGCGCGAAACGCCAAGCGCGGCGCTCAGTTTACGCCCCAGGGAGTGCTGAAATATCCATTGACGGCCGCGCGGCCCGACGAAGTTCTGCTCGAGATCCATGAGTTGCTGGCCGGTCTAGCCGCCGCGCCGGTAAGCGCCTGAACCACAACTGGAATTTGAGGAATGATCGAATGAAAAAATTCGCCGCCCTCGCCACCTTTGGAGTTCTTATGCCACTCGCACTCGTCGCGCACGCGGCGCAACCGGATTGGAAGCAGCAATTTGAGAAGGCTTCCGACGAATACTTCGACCAGGTGTACTTCCGCTACGCGCCTTCGACCGGGACGCAGACTGGGTATCACCAGTACGACGCGCAGCTCGAAGATTTCTCGCGGACAACGATCGATGCGGAGATCGCGGCGCTCAAAAGTTTCGAGAAACGCATCGAGGCCATTCAGCCTGACGATTCCGCTGCCGATTTCGTTCCCCGCAGCGACCGCGAGATTGTGCTCGGCAACATTCGCTCGCAACTGCTGGAGCTCGAAACCATCCGGTCCTGGCAGAAAGACGCTGACAACTATTCGAGCGCCTGCGCGAACGGGGCGTTCGTGCTGATGGAGCGCAAGTTCGCGCCGCCCGACGAGCGGCTGCGCTCTCTGGTTGCGCGCGAAAAGCAGATGCCCGCGCTGCTCGCCGCGGCGCGCGTCAATCTCCAGAATCCGCCCCGCATCTTCACCGAGATCGCCATCGAACAGTTGCCGGACATCGTCAGCTTTTTCGAGCACGACGTGCCGCAGGCATTTGCCGATGCCAGGGATGCGGCGCTCAAGGCGGAGTTTGCGCACACCAATGCAGCCGTGATCTCGGCGCTGAACGATTATCTGGGCTGGCTGAAAACGGACTTGCTGGCGCGGTCGAACGGAGATTTTCGCATCGGCGCGGATGCCTTCCGGAAGAAACTCGAATACGACGAGATGGTGGATTTGCCGCTCGACAAGCTGCTCGAAATCGGATGGGCGGATCTGCGCAAGAACCAGGCGCGCTTCAAAGAAGTGGCGCACGAATTGGAACCGGACAAGGATCCCAGCGCGGTGCTCGAGGAGCTGGGCGAAGATCATCCCGCGCCGGACCAACTGTTGAATTCTTTTCGCGCCACCTTTGACGGCCTGGTGAGTTTCATCCGGGCGCATCATATCGTCACCATCCCCTCAGACGTGCGGCCCATCGTGGAGGAGACGCCGCCGTTCATGCGCGCCACGACCTTCGCCAGCATGGACACGCCGGGACCGTACGAAACCCACGCCACCGAAGCCTATTTCAATGTGACTCTGCCCGATCCCAGGATGACGCCCGCGGAGGTGGAGGGATACATGCATTCGTTCAACATCGGGACGGTGATATCGACCGCCGTGCATGAGGCTTATCCCGGGCACTACGTTCAGTTCCTGTGGCTGCCGCAAGCGCCCAGCAAGGTGCGCAAAATTCTGGGCGCAAACACCGACATCGAAGGCTGGGCGCACTACTGCGAGCAGATGATGCTCGATGAAGGTTATGGCCAACCCGGAGCCGGAGCCAGGGACGAGCGCGAATCGAAGTTCCTGCGGCTGGGGCAATTGCAGGATGCGCTGCTGCGTGACGCCCGGTTCATTGTCGGCATCGAAATGCATACCGGCACGATGAGCGTGGAACAGGCCGAGGCGTTCTTTCAGAAAGAAGGCTATCAGTCAAAGGAAACGGCGGCGGTGGAAACCAAGCGCGGCGCGGGCGATCCCACTTATCTTTATTACACGCTGGGCAAGCTGGAGATCATGAAGCTGCGGGCGGACGTGAAAAAGAAGGAAGGCGCGGCGTTCTCGCTTGAAAAGTTTCACGACGATTTTCTGCGCCAGGGATTCCCGCCCATCAAGATTGTGCGCGAGGCCATGCTGGGCGATGATTCGCCGACACTGTGAGGATTGGACGAGAAGCCGGGGTTCGTGCTATCCCACCCTTTTCACTGAGAGCGTGAAAAGGATGGAACACCCGGTTTTCGTTGACGTCAAGGAGATGGAATGAGCAAAAAAGTGCGAAAGGCGGTCTTCCCCGCGGCCGGATTAGGCACGCGCTTCTTGCCGGCCACCAAGGTTGTCCCCAAGGAAATGCTGCCGCTGGTCGATAAACCGATCCTGCAGTATGGCGTGGAAGAAGCCATTGCCTCGGGTATCGAACACATCGTGGTCGTGACCGGGCGCGGCAAGGGCGCCATGGAAGACCACTTCGACATCAGCTACGAACTGGACGCGACGCTGGAGCGCAAAGGCAAAAAAGAACTGCTGGCGATATCGCGCGGCGTGTCGCAGATGGCGCGCATCAGCTATGTGCGGCAGAAGGAGCCGCTGGGATTGGGACACGCCGTTTTGTGCGCCAAAGATCTGGTGGGCGACGAACCATTCGCCGTGATCCTGCCCGACGATGTGATCGACGCAGAGGTTCCCTGCCTGAAGCAGATGATCGAAGTCTTTGCCGCGAAGGGCGGTTCGGTACTGGCGACCATGACGATCGAGGGGCCGGCGATCAGCGCCTACGGCGTGCTGGCCGGCTCGCAGGACTCCGCGAATCCCCGCATCTACAACTGCACCGGGATGGTGGAGAAGCCGAAGTACGAAGAGGCTCCATCGACGCAGGCCATTATCGGCCGCTATATTCTCACGCCGCGGATCTTCGCGCTGCTGGAGCAGACCGCGCCCGGTGCGGTCGGCGAGATCCAGCTTACCGATGGCATCAAGGCGCTGCTCAGGGAAGAGAAAGTCTTCGGCTACACCTTCGCGGGCAAGCGCTTCGATGCGGGCGATAAGTTCGGCATGTTGCAGGCCACGGTGGAGTTTGCGCTCAAGCGGTCGGAGTTCGGCGACAAGTTCCGAGCTTACTTGAAGGGGCTGGAGTTATAGCAAGCCAGCAGGTCAGCGAGTTAGCAAGTTAGCGGCTTCTGTGGCCCGTTGGCTGACTTGCTAACCTGCTAACTCGCTGGCTCGCTGATTCATGCCTTCCACTTGATATTGCAGCCCATCGACGGGCGCTGTTCCGTGGGCACGGGCTTGCCGGCCAGAACCGTATCGATTGCGGCGCGCAGGTCTTGGCCGGTAATGGGAACGCCGTTGCCGGGGCGGCTGGAGTCGTATTGGCCGCGATAGACGAGACCAAATCCGGCGTCAAAGAGGAAAAAGTCCGGAGTGCAGGCAGCCATGTACGCGTGCGCCACGGCCTGCGACTCGTCATAGAGATAGGGAAAAACGAATCCATTGGCCTGCGCTTGCCGTTTCAGCCCGTCTGGACTGTCGGCGGGGTGAGTGGCGACATCGTTCGAGCTGATAGCCACGATGGCAAGCGGCTTTCCAGCATAGTCCGCGCCCAGGCTGCCAAGAGTCCTTTCGATGTGCTTCACGTAAGGACAGTGAGCGCAGATGAACATCACCAGGAGCGCATCTTTACCGCGAAAGTCGTCGCGCCGGACGGTGTTGCCGGTAATAACATCGGTGAGCGCAAAATCGGGCGCGACGGTGCCGAGAGCGAGCATGGTGGATTCGGTATGTGCCATGACGATTCTCCTGAAGCGAGTTAGCGGTGTTCACGGAGCTAGCGTAGTTAGCGGAGCTAGATGGTAGCGGTAATTGAACTAGGTCTCTGGCCGTTTGAAGAAGGACCTTCCGTGCCCCATCCTTTCGCCTCTTTTCTGGCGAAAGGGTGGGAAACCACGGAGTCAAAAGGACGAATCCATGCGGTCAGAGACCTAGCTCCGCTAACACGCCGCGCCAGCGGCGGCTAACTCCGCCTTTGTATCTTTCAAAACAGTCCCGATTGGCGGCCCGGAAAAGCCAGGCCAAAGTGTTCGTAGGCCAGGCGCGTAGCCATGCGGCCGCGCGGCGTGCGGTCGAGAAAGCCAATCTGGATGAGAAACGGCTCGTAGACTTCTTCGAGGGCGTCTTCTTCCTCGGCGAGAGTGGCGGCGAGCGTGCCTAATCCCACCGGACCGCCGTCGTACTTTTGCATGATGGTGAGCAGCAGGCGGCGGTCGATTTCGTCAAAGCCGTGCGCGTCCACTTCCAGCATGGTGAGCGCCGCGTTGGCGGTGGGGCGGTCAATGGAGCCGGAGCCGCGAACCTGGGCGTAGTCGCGCACCCGGCGCAGAAGGCGATTGGCAATGCGCGGAGTGCCGCGGGAACGGAGCGCGATCTCGGCGGCGCCGTCGGGATCGATGGGAATCTGCATCACTTCGGCAGAGCGGACCACGATGACGCGCAGTTCTTCTTCGGTGTAAAACTCCAGGCGTAGAAGAATTCCAAAACGGGAACGCAGCGGCGAGCTGAGCAGCCCTGGGCGCGTGGTGGCTCCAATGAACGTGAAGGGGCGAATCTCCATCACGTGCGTGCGCGCCGCGGGGCCCTGGCCGATGATGATGTCGAGCTTGTAATCCTCAAGAGCCGTGTAAAGTTTTTCTTCGAGCACCGGCTGCATGCGGTGAATCTCATCCAGAAACAGCACCTGGCGCTCGCGCAGGTTGGTGAGGATGGCGGTCAGGTCGCCCTGAATCTGCAGGGCGGGGCCCGAAGTCTGCTGGAAGCCGACGTCGAGCTCGTTGGCGATGATGGTGGCGAGCGTGGTTTTGCCCAGCCCCGGAGGGCCGAAGAGCAGCACGTGATCCAGCGCGTCGCCGCGCGATTTCGCGGCCTCGAGAGCGATGGCCAGTTGCTCCTTGGCCTTCGATTGCCCGATGAACTCGCGCAGCCAGCGCGGGCGCAGCTTGAGCTCAAAGCCCTGCTCTTCGTCAGCGCGCGCGGCGCTTACCAGGCGTTCCGGCGTGTTATCGCGGGCGATGACCATGCTCACGAAGAGTGTAGCGGTTTCGGGCATCGCGGGCAAAACGGGCGCGCGGGCGGCGTTCTGGGAGGGGTGAAAACGCATTGTTTTCGCGGGATTACCAGAGCAGGAGCGCGGTTCTGCGGGATCGGCCGCGAGCCCCCCTCCTCGGCCCGTCGGCGCGTAACAATCCAGGTACCTTGACTCGAAATGGTCATTGACTCGGTAAAATTCCTTCCAGTAGCATGGCGCTAACTCAGATCGGCAGTTATGATGGTGAGGCGACTCGACAGACTATTAGCCCAAAACCGCTGCCCGTGCAGGGAGATCGCCATTAACAGGGATGATACGTGCGCGCGAGCGCGGTAGAGCGGTTCGCGAGTTCGCAGGTTGGAAAAAACGGCAATTGCAGGCGGCAGTTTCACTGCAGTCGCTGATCCTTTTGTGCTAGGGCTGGGAAATGGACCGAATTGAAACAGCCGGGCGGAATCGCCAGGAGACCTTTATGCGCTATCGTCCGTTGTTGGGCGTATTGTTGCTGACCTGTGTTCTGGCGCCGCTGACCGGCTGCGTCGCTTCGCCGTCATTGACTTCGATCACTGTGAGCCCCGGCACCATGAACTTCGGCGGCTCGGGCCTCACTGCGCAATTGCGGGCCGTCGGATTCTACACCCATCCCGGTCATCCCGCCGAGACAAAAGACATCACGGATTCGGTTACCTGGTCGAGCTCCGCGGTCCAGTGTGTAACCGTCGACAATACGGGGATGATCACCTCGGGCGGCAACATCTGCAGCAATATCCTGGTCACCGCCAGCGCGCCCGGCTTCAACGGATTCATTTCGGGCACCATGACCGTCAACGTCACTCAACCGACCGGAGGAGGAGGAGGAGCGACCGGGGGCACTGACGTTACGTCTATCTCCCTCATTCCGCCCTCGCAGACCGTCCCGGCGCCCGGCGATACGGCGCAGTTCATCGCGATCGGAACCACTTCCTCCGGCGCAACGGTGAGCCTGGACGGCTATGCCGCCTGGACTTCAAGCAGCCCGCAAATTGCCACCATCGGCTCCGCAACCGGCCTTGCCACGGCCGTCAGCCAGGGAAGCGTAACCATCACCGCCCTGTACACGAACGCCGACGGAACCGCGGCGACCGGCACTGGAACCTTCACGGTCCAGGGCGGAGCATCGTCGGAGGCGTACACGGCGATCACCATCATTCCCAGTTCTCAGTCGCTTTCCGCTTCGGGTCAAACCGGCCAGTTCATCGCGCTGGGCACTGCGGGAGGCACGGGACTTGTCGAAGATGTAACCAACTCATCGCAGGTTACGTGGAGCTCGAGCATTCCGAGCATCGCCACGGTATCCACCTATCCGGCTTCTCCTGCCGGGCTTGCCGCCGGCGCCAGTCAGGGCACAACCACGATTACGGCCATCCTGAAGAACCCCGACGGCAGCGTGGTGGAGAGCGCGGCCACCGTCCAGGTAACCCTTACAGCCGCGCCCGAGCCTCTTCTTTCGCTGGCCATCATTCCGGCCTCGATCACGGTCGGCAACCTGCAGGATACCGGGCAATTCCTGGCCATCGGAACCTATTCGACTCCTCCCACCGTCAGGGATCTCACCAACTCGGTCACCTGGCTCTCTTCCGCACCGGGTGTCTTCCCCGTCAACACCAACGGAACGGGACAGCCGCTTCCGGGCGCTGACGCCGGGGTTGTGACTGCTTACGGGAGCGGAGGCGCGGTCATCATCGCCGAAGCAACCGACCCAACCACGGGTTCGATCCAGACCGCTACGGCCACGTTCAACTGCCCGCTGATTCTTCCCACACTGACCACGGCAGGGTCCTGCTATCCGGGCTCTGAAGCTCCGGCGCTGCTGGCCACGCTGACCGTTTATAACGAAGGCTTGAACAATAGCAACTGGCTGGTGACGGCACCTTCCGCCACGGGCACGCCGGATGTGCTGCATTGCGGTCCCGGATCCAGCGCTGCCGGTTTCGGCGGCTCGGTCTGCGTGGCCAGCTACCCGGTAGGCTCAACCGTCACCCTGACCGCGCCGGCAGGAGCGGGACTCTTCGGTGGATGGTCTTACAACTGCACGCCCACCGGGACGGTCACTGCCGCCGGACCTAACAGTTGCACCGTCACGTTGACCACCAACGATACTGTTGGAGCCGTCTTCAACTAGGCTGCAATCGCATCTGAAGGCCTGGCAAGCCGCCCACAGGGCGGCTTGCTTTCGTTCGGCGCGGAATCGGCTCGCAGGCCCAATCAGAGAAGGTCAGAGTGAGCGCTTGCGCGGGCGATTGCCGCCTGTATTTCGCGCGCTCAACTTGGAAGATTCACCACAGCAGCCGCCAGTTTGTAGTGATAGCCCTGAAGGGGCGCCTCGGCGAGGCTGACGGTCAGCAGGACCCGGCCGGCGTCACCTTCTGCGATGCTGGAATGCGGGTACCGGCCCGGACCGAGAGGCCTGCACCGCGCCTCCCATATCGGGTCTGTCACGACAAGACAATAGGGATCGCCATCAAAGCGGAAATCGGCTTCGACCCGCAGTTTATTCCGATAGGTTGGGTGCGGAGCAACTTTCCAATGCAGCTGTTCAGGCCGGATGATGGATAAGGAGTGGCTCAGCGTACGCTTCAAGAGCGGATCGTCAGCCGGAATTCTGTTGCTGTAGCTGTGCAACAGCGGACGCTTACGATCCAAACTGGAAATCAGCATCTTTCCGTCCTGCGATCCATCGAAACGCCGCAGAACCACGAACCGGTCTTCGCAAGCTGCGGGAGCCATCTCCCAGTTTTCAGGCTGTACAGGATTGCCCACAAATTTTTCGACGCGGAGTTCCAAAACGTCAAGCGGCGCCAGCATTTTCAGGTTCCGAGTTTCAGGGTCCCTGATAACAAGTTCGTGGTCCCCAAACGCTCCGTGCGTTTTGGCATCGACCGGACGAATCCACTTTCCGGAATCCAGGTCAATGCCGGCGATGCAGCTTCCCCCGTCCCTCCTGGAAACAGCCAGGCACAAGAACCGCACTTCGCGCATGAATCGTTCCTTCGCTTAAAGATGAACGATTCTAACGCCGCCCCATTGCTGCTGCAAATACTCGAGCGCAAGCCGGCGGTGGCAATGCTCCGCCGTGGCTTCGCTGCACAACAGAACGGTCTTCCTGAGAAAACTATCTTTTGAGAGGGCCGACTCGACCTTTCGGGATTGGATCAGGGAGAGATAGGCTGCGGTGTAAATCTCCCAGCTCCCTTTGCGTTTCTTGAATCCGTCGAGAATGTCCTGGGTCGGGGCCAGAAGGGGTTCATGTTCGTAATCCGCCACGCATATCTCCCGCAGGAAATAGGGCAGGTCGGCCTGCTTGGCGAAGCCCGCCAGTTGCGACGTATTGTTCAGGCGCACATCGAGCAGGCGTTCGATTCCGTTCTGCTTCAACGCGCCGAAGAACTGGCTGGCGCTCTTTTGGGTGAAACCGATGCTGTAGATCTCCATTGGTCCTCATCCAACTCCGCAAACAGGGCCGGCTGTCCGTTTACCAGAGGCTTCCCAGACTCGGCTGCGACCTCGGCATCCGTCTGCAATCTTCCATCGGCGCGGATATGGAGAATCTCGTGGCCCCTCTCCACCAGAACCCGCCCCACCAGTAACCGCCGATGACAATGAGCCGGGTCTTCCTCCCCGCACAACAGCGCAACTCGAAAAGCTGCGATACCGCGCTCCAGTCTTTCGATCCCAGCCGCGAAATCTTCATCGGTCTTCATCCGGCCATAAAGCACGCGGCCATGGTCATCGTAATAGGCCGGATTCTTGGGCCGTCCGCCTAATTCGCCGCCCAGAAACAGATACTTGATGCCGGATTCAACTAGGCTCTGGCGCAGAACCTCGCGGTCAAACTGTGGCGCAAAGCGGGAATAGGGCGCCGAACGCGTATCGACAACCACATCGATCGCGCGGCCAATCAGCAGCCCGATGAGCTCCTCAACTGAATGCGCGGAGTGCCCGATCGTGTAGACGGTGCTCATGCGTCTTTCCTTTGCAAAGAATAGCACCGGTTGCCTTCCAGGGATGCGAACTGCCTTAACCCTCGCCGGCCGTGTCAATTCCGCGATTTAGACTGGAATTGGCCTTTCTACGAAGTGATGACCCGCCGGTTTGGAATCCTCCGCCGCTTTCGTTTCAATCGTCCGCAGCGCATTGCGGCCGGTTTGCTGGCGATTTTTCTCCTCCAAGGATTTTGGATATCGGCCCAACAGACGTTGACCGACCGCGATTATCAGTACGCGCGATGCGGGCGCGAGACCTGGGAACGGCCTTCGGCCCTGGCCGGCTATTACACCACCTGCGGCAACATTCACGACGGAATCCTGGCCTACCGGCTCGCCGGCCTGCCACTCACGCTGAACCTGCTGGCGGAGCGCGCGCTGGACTGGTTCCGCAAACCCGAAGACAAGGTGGTGCAAACCGGGGCCCCCGCGAACGGTTCCTGGTTCGTGGGGTGGGAATCCGGCGGCGAAGTGAGCACCTGGGAGCTGCGCCACCAGATGACCCACATTCTGCTCCTGCTGCGGCTGCCGTTTCTTTTTGCCGGGTGCGTGCTCGGCGGATGCATCTGGTGGGTGACGCGGCGGCTCTACGGCAACCTGGGCGGGTACACGGCGCTGGCGCTCTACTGTTTCTGTCCCGCGATACTGAAGGCATGCGTTGCGCCGAATACGGAAGTGCTGGCGGCGCTGGGCGTGTATGGCGGCGTATACACCTGCATCGGCGTGGCTCACGCCATGCCGGGGCCGCGCCGCAAATGGCGGCCGCGCATCGTGCTGCTTACGGTCATCTTCGGGCTGGCGGCGTCCTCGCACATTGCCGCGCTGCCGGTAACGGCGATGCTGGGCCTGGCGCTGATGCTGTGGGTGGCCGAGGGGCACAGGAGCCAGGCGCTGCCGGTGGTTGGAACCGCCTCGCTCGGAGCGCTGGCGCTGCTGTTTGCCTGCTACGGGTTCTCGCCCGACGCCTTCAGCTACGTGTTCCGCTCCTCGGCCGGTTTCCTGTGGTTCTCGATGGAGCCCGCCACGCGCTTTTTCACTACGCTTGCCAACGCAGGCATCGCCGTGGCCGCGGGGGCGGCGCTGGCGTTGTGCCTGGCGCTGCGCAAAGCGCGCTACTTCGGCAATATCGCACCGCTCGTGTGCGCTTTGGTTTTGATGACGCTGGTGATGACGGGCGCGCCGGGAAGTCCGTGGCTGTGGTCGCTGCCGTTTCTGTTCACCTTCGCGGGCGGCGTGTTTGCCGATGCCTGCGAAGGGCCGCGTGGCAGGCTGGCGATGGCGGCGGCGGGCGCGATTGTCGCGCTCCAGGCCGTGCTGTGCGTGCTGAGTTTGCCGGGGCTGATTTAGAGCGGGGCTTCGCCAAAATGCTCTTGACGACATTAGGCATTGCAGAGCATACTCGGTTGTATCCCTGTTAGAAAGGCCAGATGGCGAGCAGAGTCTAGAGTCTATAACACAGGAGCGATATGGCTCGGCGGCAGTTCGGAGCAAAAGGCTTTACGGCAGGAATTGATAAGCAGTGGGAAGTCATCTTTCACGACGAGTTCTTCGAAGAGTTTGGAGCCTGGGCCGAAGTGGTTCAGGATGCGGTTCTCAGTTCGCTCGGCAAGTTGCGCATGTTTGGGCCTTCCCTTGGAAGGCCAAGCGTTGACACTCTAAAGGAGTCCGAGTATCCGAATATGAAGGAAATTCGCGTGGATGCTGAGGGCGGAGTCTGGCGAATTGCGTTTGCCTTTGACCCGAAACGCCGAGCCATCCTTTTGACCGGCGGGAACAAGACCGGCATCTCAAAGGATAGGTTTTACTCAATGCTCATACGAGTTGCCGATGCGCGCTACGGCCGCTTCTTGAAGGGCATTGATGAGGAGCGGAGCAAGAAATGACAGTCTCTCTTGAAGAAATTCTGCAGAGCCTTCCGGAAGAGCGGCGCCGGCGGATCGAAGAACGCGCGGCGGAGATGATTGCGGGAGAACTGAGCCTTCGCGAGGTGCGCCGGCTGCGCAAGCTCACCCAGGCCCGTTTATCAAAAAAGCTCAAAATCGGGCAAGAGGGAGTTTCGCGGATCGAGAAGCGCTCCGACCTCTACATCTCTACGCTACGGAGCTATGTGGAGGGTGTGGGCGGCAAACTCAAGTTGGTGGTCGAGCTGCCCGATCAAGCTCCGGTCTTGTTGACTGGATTGGGCGAGGGAGGCAGTGGAAAAACGGCCAAGAAGAGGATCGGAAACAGGGCTAAATCCAAGACCAGGACCGGCCGCGCGGCCTGATCTCAACGGCGCCGCGGAGGCGACTCCTCGGAGTAAACATAAGTTAAAGCAAAATAAAGACTTAATTACTTCTCTCCGCCTTGCTAAAACGCCCTTCGAAAGAATAAAATAGAGCTGTCAGTCCGCGGATCCGGCCCTGCATTTCCCGGAGCCATTCTTGCCGCCTTCCCGCAGGCCTGAAACACCCTTTATGGCAGACGATCAGAACCCGCAGCTTCCTCTCGAAGGCGGCCTGCCCCCCGGCAGCGGCGCCAACCTCATCCCCATCAATATCGAAGAGGAGATGCGCCGCTCCTATCTCGACTACTCCATGAGCGTGATCATCGGGCGCGCTCTGCCCGATGCCCGCGACGGCCTCAAGCCCGTGCACCGGCGCGTGCTCTACACCATGAGCGAGATGGGCCTGGAGTACAACAAGAAATACACCAAGTGCGCGAAGGTGGTGGGGCAGGCCATGGGCGTCTATCACCCGCACGGCGACAGCGCCATTTACGACACCCTGGTGCGCATGGCGCAGCCGTTCACGCTGCGTTGCCCGCTGGTGGATGGGCAGGGCAATTTCGGATCGGTGGACGGCGATCCTCCGGCGGCCATGCGCTATACCGAATGCCGCATGGAGCGCCTGGCCGGCGAGTTGCTGGCCGATATCGAGATGGAGACCGTGGACTTTGTTCCCAACTACGACGAGTCCACGCTCGAGCCGACCGTGCTGCCCACGCGCATTCCCAACCTGATCGTCAACGGGTCGAGCGGCATCGCCGTGGGCATGGCGACCAATATTCCGCCGCACAATCTCACTGAAGTAGTGAACGCGGCGATCGCGCTGGTAAAGAATCCGCATGCCGGGCTGGCCGAAGTGCTCAAGCACGTGCAGGGGCCGGACTTCCCCACCGGCGGTTTTCTCTACGGCAAGAGCGGAATTCCGGAGGCGTACAGGACCGGGCGCGGGCGCTTCATGATGCGCGCCAAGGTGGCCACCGAGAACCTGACCAAGGAAAAACAGGCCATCATCGTTACCGAAATTCCCTACCAGGTGAACAAGTCGAAACTGATTGAGCGCATCGCCGAGCTGGTGAACGAAAAGATCGTCGACGACATAGGCGACGTACGCGACGAGAGCGACCGCGACGGCATGCGCATCGTCATCGAGCTCAAGCGCGACGCGCAGCCTGAGATCGTGCTCAACCAGCTCTACAAGCACACCCAGATGCAGGAGAGCTTCTCCATGATCTTCCTGGCGGTGGTCAACGGCCAGCCGCGGGAACTGGGGATGGACGCCGCCATTCGCGTCTTCATCGATCACCGCATCGACGTGGTGCAGCGGCGCACCGTCTTTCTGTTGCGCAAGGCGCGCGAGCGCGAGCACCAGCTTGAGGGCTACAAGATTGCGATCGACAATCTCGATACGGTCATCCGCATCATCCGCGGGTCGGCCTCGCGGGCCGAGGCGCGCGAAAACCTCTATGCCTGGGGCAAGGGGACCGAAATCGTCATCAACCTCGACCGCGAGCGTCTTGCAAACGAAGAACGCGGCCTCTCCCTGCGCCAGGTCGACCACATCCTTGAGTTGCAGCTCTACCGCTTGACCCAACTGTCGGTCGACGAGATTCTCAACGATCTCCAGGAAATCCGCCGCAGGATCGCCGGATACGAGGAGATCCTGGCCAGCGATCAGAAACTGCGCGCCGTCATCGTCAAGGAGCTCGAAGAGGTTCGCGACAAGTACGGTGACAAGCGGCGCACCGAGATCATCGACGAAAGCGCCGAGCTGCAGCTTGAAGACCTCATCGCCGACGAACAGGTTGCCGTCACCGTAAGCCACCAGGGCTACCTGAAGCGCACGCCCATCTCGATCTATCGCCAGCAGCGCCGCGGCGGCACCGGCCGCACCGGCATGAAGACGCGCGAGGAGGACTTTGTCTCGCAGTTGATCGTGAACTCGACCCACGCCTTTCTGCTTTGCTTCACCAACACCGGCCGCGTCTACTGGCTCAAGGTCTACGAGATTCCTGACGTGGGTGCAGCCGGCAAAGGCAAATCGATGCAGAGCTTGCTCGATCTGCAGCCGGGCGAAACCGTGCGCGCCATCCTTCCCGTGCGCGATCTCGAGGAAGAAGGCAAATTTATCTTCTTCGCCACGCAAAAAGGGACGGTGAAGAAGACGCCGCTCAAGGACTTTTCGAACGTGATGGCGCGCGGCATCATCGCCATCGGCATTGACAAGGACGACGAGCTGGTGGCCGCGCGCATCACCGACGGCTCGCAACTGATCTTTCTGGCCACGCACCTCGGCATGGCCATTCGCTTTGACGAGTGCGACGTGCGCTCCATGGGTCGGCCGGCGTATGGCGTCCGCGGCATCGATCTTGCGAAGAGCGATTTCGTGGTCGGCGTCGCGGTTACGCCCAAGGAGCACGAGCCCGGAGCTTATCGCATTCTTTCGGTCACCGAGAACGGCTTCGGCAAGCGCACCGATGTGGAAGAGTATCGCCTGCAGACCCGCGGCGGCAAAGGCGTCAAGAACATGGCCGTCACGCCGCGCATCGGCCGCGTGAACACCATTCAGCTCGTCGACGATACGAGCGAGCTGATGGTCATCAGCCAGTGGGGCAAGATCATCCGCATCGACACCAAGACGATTCGCGCCGCAGGCCGCGCGACGCAAGGCGTGCGCTTGCTGAACCTTGAACCGGAAGACAAGGTAGCTGCAGCAGTGATCATTCCGCCCGAAGAGCTCAACGGCAACAACCACGAGGAGCAGGGAACGCTGCTGCAGTGAGGAACGCCTCACTCATGGCGAGTGGCTCTGGATCGACAATGAGCTGCTGTACGGCCGCTTAGGCGAGTCGCGAGGTATGCGCAATGAAAGAACTTGTCATAAAGGGCGTTGAGCAGGTTTACGATGCGTTCGACGAATACGAACATGCCAATCCTATTGAGTTGCGCTTAAACGATATTTCATTGAGCGAAGCGATCGCGCAGGGAAGATCGCTACTACAGTCGATGGTAGACAAGGTCAGGAAAGAAGGTGGATTTCTTGCTACAGGATCGTTCATCGCGGAATTGACCCGAATTGAGGATGTGAATGGCTACGTTCTGTACCTTGATTCTGGACCTGTAGATAGAGGGTTGAGATTCTTTGGGGGCGATTTAGAGGATTACAGGGACGTTGCCTCAAGGTTTGTATTCATCAGCTATTCGCATAAGGACGAACCGTTCGTTTGCGCACTCGTGCGTGAAATTCAGAAGCGCGGGATCCGGCTTTGGTTCGACCGTGACGATATCTCCACTGAGGCCCGGCTCCTGCGTTTCGACACAACATCAGACTATGAGACCGTTATGCTCAAGATTCTTACTCGTGCGATCGACCGGGCGGAGCGGCTCCTCTTGGTCGCCTCCAAGAACTCGATCGGGAGCAGGTGGGTTGAAACCGAGGTCTCGCTTGTCCTGAAGGAAGGCGAGCGTTGGAAGATTCCCATCGATTGCCTCCTCATCGAGAAAGATATCCTCCCGGAAGCTCCTGCCTGGGTCTCAAGTTTGGCTGAGGTCCACAGGCTCTATGATTTTTCAAACTGGCAGGATCCAGAGTCATGGGGTTCCATCCTGCCGACGCTACTGACAGAGGCGTTCCACTATAAAGGGGCATAATTGGTTTGCTGGAGCTCCAGGTCTCGCGTTTGAGACCTTGGATCGATTCTACGAATCAGCCGTCTATTTCCGGATTGGCTCCGCGAATCGCTTCCACATCCGCCAGATCGCGCAATCTTCCCGACGCCAGCTTGTTTTGGATCAGGTGTTCGGCGGAGACAACGTGCACCGGCACGCCCTCCAGAGCAAGCTCGACGCGCCGTGGCCAGGCTTCATCGAAATCGACGCCGTCAATGGACTGGAGAATATCCTCGCGAACTGGGGCGTGGCCGATTTGAAAGACCGAGCTGGGGCTGTCGCGGAAATCGGCCGGACCAAGCCCCGCCAAAGGCGCTCCAAATTCGGCAAGAGCTCGAAAGACTGCCCCGCTATTGTTTACGCCGGAGCGGATGAAGAGATCGATATCTTTCGTGGAACGCGGCTCGGAATAAAAACCTACCGCCCACCCTCCAACCACCAGGTACTCAACTCCGTGTGCGTTGAACGCGAGTAAGAGTTGCTTCAGATCTTCGGGTAGGGTCATACTTGATCCCCTTGAAGGCATACGCAGCCGCAATGGCTTCCCAGACGGCAAGAAACCGTTCCGCAGCCGGGCGGCTCCGCCAGTAGCGATAGACTTCGGCCTTTTGCTCCTTGTGGCTTGCGAATTTGCGGATCGTTTTATCCATCGCTCAGCATCCTGCTCCTTAGTTCACTTTATCCGTTCGCCCATTTTCTGTCGCGAAGTTTTACACCGTCCAGTCCTCCACCACCAGCCCCTTCACCCTCCCGAATTCGCGCGTGTTGGCGGTAACCAGAACCAGGTTTCGGGCGAATGCCTGTCCGGCAATCAGCGTGTCGTACTCGCCGATGCGCTTGCCCCTGCGCTCCAGATCGGCGCGAATTTCTCCGGCGGCCTGGGCATCCTTCGCTGAGTAGTCGAGTAGAACGACAGCGCGCCCAAGAAAAGATGCGAGCCGATTGGCGTTTTGAGCGACGCGGCCACTCTTGGCAACTCCGTACCAAAGCTCATGAGCGACAATCGAGGAGGTTCGAAGAGCCGCCCCACGCCGAACCGCCTGCGCTGAGCGCGCACGAACTTTGGGTGAAGTTTTATTGATCAGCGCAATGCAGACGTTGGTGTCGAGCAGGTAGTTCACTTGAAGTACTCACGGATGGGCGCAAGATTCTGTTTGCGGCCTTCGGGGAAGATCGGGTCTGCTCCCATGGCATCCATCCGCGCAAACAACTCTTCCATCGATTCCTTCTTCGCGTCGGGAATTGGCTCGAGCAGCACGCCCGCGCCCATCCGGCTGACGCGCACCCGGTCGCCTTCGAAGCGGAACTCTTTGGGCAAGCGCACGGCCTGGCTGCGGCCGTTCCAGAACAACTTGGCGTCCGCCGGCTTCGGTTTTCTACGGTTGTTGGCGGCCATGTTTCTCTCCCCGTGATATATAACAATAGTATATACCAAATTCCGGGTCAAAATTCTGGCCTTTCTCCCTTTGTCCTTGCGGCCGGAACTTCCGCTGCCGCCTTGCCCCGGTACGATAGAAAAACAGGAATTGCAGAGGCGAGGCAAACGACTCAATGCCGGCAACCGGCGCCAACCCGACAGGAACAGCCGACGAAGCCGGTGCGGCGCAGGCCGTGCGGCAGATGTTCGACTCCATCGCCCCGCGCTACGACCTGCTGAACCACGTGCTCTCGGCCAACGTCGACCGCCTGTGGTGGCGGCGCGCGGCGCGGCGCTTCCGCGGCGTGCTCGCCCGGCCCGATGCGGCCATCCTCGACATCTGCTGCGGCACCGGCGACATGACCATGGCGCTCGTGCGGCATCGTCCGCCGGGCGCTCGGCCCATTCTTGCGGCCGACTTTTCACGCGGCATGTTAGCCCGCGGGGCGCACAAATTCGTCCGCAACGGAGCGACCGTCCTTGAAGCCGATGCGCTGCGTCTGCCGCTCCGCAACAACTCGCTCGATCTCATCGTCACTGCATTCGGTTTCAGAAATCTCGCCAACTACGAAGCGGGCCTGCGCGAGTTTCACCGCGTGCTGAAACCCGGCGGCCAGTTGGGCATTTTGGAGTTCAGCGAGCCCGGCGGGATGATCGGCAAGGCCTACGCCGTGTATTTCCGCCGCGTGCTTCCGGCCATCGGCCGCATCCTCTGCGGGCCCGTGCCCGGAAACCTTGCCGGGCCGTACAATTATCTGCCCACCTCGGTCGGCAACTTTCCGCCGCCCGCCGATATGCTTCGCCTGATGCGCGCAACGGGCTATGCGGAGTGCGCCTGGCAGCCGTATACCTTCGGGATTGCCGGGTTGTACACGGCCACGCGAGCGCCTGTAAGCTAGAACCAGCGATGAATCAAGCCATTTCCAGCGCGTCCGCATCCGGCCAGCCCGTCTCGAATGCTCCCGGTCCGCGCACACCGAATCTGAATGCGCCGATGCTGGACCTGGCCGCGGTTTCCGCGGAAAAACGGCGCGTGGCGCGGCACTCCATGTCGGCCGCGGCGGCCATGACGCTGTTGAAGCTGGCCGCCGGCCTGTTTTCCGGCTCCCTCGGCGTGCTGTCGGATGCGGCGCACTCGGGGCTCGACCTGCTGGGCTCGGCGCTCACCTACTTCTCGGTACGCGTAAGCGATAAACCCGCCGACGAGGACCACACTTACGGCCACGGCAAAATCGAGAATCTTTCCGCCTTTGGCGAGGCCGGGCTCATGGCCCTCTCCTGCGCGTGGATTATCTGGAAGGCCATCGAGCGGATCTTCTTTCACGCCGTGGTACTGCATCACTCCGTGTGGCCGCTGCTGGTGCTGCTCCTGTCGATTGGCGTTGACACCTGGCGGTCGCGGCAACTGCGCGCCGTGGCGCAAAAAACCGGCTCACCCGCGCTGGCTACCGACGCCTTTCATTTTGCCTCCGACATCTGGGCCACGCTGGCGGTGCTGGCCGGGCTGTGCGCCACTTGGGAGGGCGCGCGCCTGGGGATCGCATGGCTGCGTTTCGCGGACTCCTTCGCCGCAGTGGTGGTTTCGTTCATGATTCTGCGCATGACCTTACGGTTGGGCCACGAAGCGGTGGACGTCTTGGTGGATGAAACTCCGGCCGAGACCCGCCGGCAGCTGGTGAGGGAAGTGCAGAAGGTACAGGGCGTGCTGGCCGTGGAGCAGGCTCGCGTGCGGCGCGCCGGCGCCGGTTATTTCGCTGACCTTACGCTGGCGATGCCGCGGCGCTTTACCTTTGGACACACAGAAGAACTGGTGCAGGCGGCTACCGCGGCCGTTCATCGCGTGCTGCCGGCGGCCGACGTGGTCATTCACACCGTGCCGCGCCAAACCAGGGCGGAGAGCATCTTCGATCGGGTGCGCGCCGTGGCCGCGCGCAACAATGTTTCGGTGCACGAGCTCAGCATCCAGTCGCACCACGGACGCCTGCGCGTCGAGTTGCACGTCGAAATCGAAGAGAATATGAAGCTGCGGGAGGCGCACGGCTTTGTGAGCGGGCTGGAAGCGGAGATTCTGCGCGAGGTTCCCGAGATCGATGCGGTGCTCACGCACATCGAGAGCGAGCCGGCCACCATCGAGCAGCCGAAGGATGACGTCGTGGAAGACCGCAGGATGGAGCTGGCGATACGCCACGTGGCCGCACACTTCCCTGAGATTGTGGATGTTCATGCCGTCTCGGTGAGCCACGCGGGCGAGCACATTTTTCTCACCTGCCATTGCACGCTGCCCGATGAGTTGCCCATGCACCGCGTCCATGAGATCATCACCGCGCTCGAGGACCGCTTCAAGCTGGAGTGTCCTGAGGTTTACCGGGTGACCATCCATCCCGAGCCGCTGACGGACAATACGCGATGAAGCGCGCGATGGCATTTGCCGAGGTTCGTTCGCAGCCATGAAGAGCCGGTCGATCGTCAATTTCTTTCAAATCGCCTCGCTGCTGATGCTGCTGGTGGCCGTGGGGCTGCTCGCGGCCATCACCACTATGCATTTCGCCATTCACGGCGCCGAGGTGCAGGTGCCGGCGCTCAAGGGCATGACGGTGGCCGATGCGCGCAGCGAGACGGCGGGGCTGGGGCTGAACCTGGACGTGGATAACCGCTACTATTCAGGCGAAGTCGCGGCCGGGCACATCCTCACGCAGTCGCCCGCGGCGGGCACGGTGGTGCGGCGCGAATGGCGCGTGCGCGTGTCAGAGAGCCTGGGGCCGCAGAAAGTGGACGTGCCGGACACGGTGGGCGCCGAGGAGCGGGTTGCGGCGCTGGAGTTGCGGCGCGCGGGCCTGGAGGTGGGCGCGACCGCGCGCCTGCGCAGCTCGGACGCAGCCGAGGGAACGGTGCTGGCCCAGGATCCGCCCGCCCATGCGCAGGATATCGAGCAGCCCACCGTCAATTTGCTGGTGGCCGCGCCGGACGACGAGGCGCCCGATGGATTCGTGATGCCCGACCTGACCGGGCTTCCGGTGGTGACCGCGCAGATGGAGCTAACCAAGGTCGGAATCAAGACGGCGTTGCCCGGTTATGTTGACGTGCCCGTGGCGCCGGTTGGAAGCGGTGAGGCGCAGCCGAAGATGCCGGTACGGCCCGGCTCGGTGCTCGCGCAGTCGCCCCCCGCCGGCGCGCGCGTGGACCAGGACACCCTCGTGAAGCTGACAGTGGCCAAGTGACACATGCAGCCCGTCAGCGAGCCGGCGGGTCAGCAAGCCAGCAGGCTGGAAATCCATTCGCGTGGATCAGGAGAGACGAGACGATATGGGATTGAACGAAGATATCGAGCGGGTTGTGCTGCAGGAGCGCGTGCTGCACCTGTCGCGCCTGGACGCACAGGCGGCGTGGGAGCTGGGAACGCGCCTGAAGTCCATGGCGGAAGAACGGAACCTGGGCCTGGTGATCGATGTGCGGCGCTTCGGGCAGCCCCTTTTCTATGCTGCGCTCGAAGGCACCACGCCCGACAATCCCGAGTGGGTGCGGCGCAAGAGCAATGTGGTCGCGCGCTTCCATCGCAGTTCCTATGGCGTGGGGCTGAGCCTGAAAGCGAAGAACGAATCGCTGGAGAGCCGCGGCCTCGCCATCACCGACTACGCCGCCCACGGTGGATCGTTTCCGCTCACGGTAGAGGGCGCGGGAGTGATCGGCAGCGTGACCGTGTCGGGGCTGCCGCAACGGGCCGATCATGAATTCGTGGTTGAAGCGCTGTGCGCCATGCTGGGGCGCGACTACCAGGCGCTGAAGCTGGGGCCGGAATAGACGTTTCCAGAGAATTCATTTCTCCGCCGATTTTCTTCCGCTCAGGTGCGGGGTTACTTTTTCTTTGAGCATTCGAACCAGTTCCGCGTCCATGAATCCGAATTTGTCCGGAATATCGAGAACGACGATTTGTTTTCTCTTCAGCAACGATCCAAACCGGTGCTGCAGCTTGCGCCGGTGCGCCCTTTCCATCGCGAATACCAGGTCGGCCCACTCGATCAGATCGGCTGAAACCGGATTCTCCGCATCGGGACTCACTCCGGCCGATAACGCCTCCACGTTTTCGTAACCGGAAAAGACAGCTTCCGCGGTTGGACTGCGAAACCGGTTTCTGCTGCAAACGAAGAGCAACTTCATGCAGACAATGTAACCGAATCGGATGAAGAATCGGGAAATCCGCCGGCCGGCTTCACGAGTAGTCTCTCATTTGCAGCGCTCCAGGGCGCAAACATAAAAGCCGTCCGTGCGAAGCTCGCCGGGAATCAGACGCAGCGCGCCTTCGGGCGTGATGCATGTGCGCAGTTGCTCGGCGCTGTTGCGCGTAAGAATCCGGCCGTTCAGCAACGATTCAACGCGTCCTAAAAGCGAAACCTGGCGAACACCTCTATCGTCCGCGAGAACCGCAGCGACCACTTGCTCATTTTCTTCCGGCTCGAGCGAGCACGTGGAGTAAACGACATGGCCTCCAGGACGAACTGCTCGCAACGTAGCGCGAACGATGGCGCGCTGGCGCTCGACATGGCGCGCGAGATCTTCAAGGCGCAGGCGATGGCGTATCTCTGGATTGCGGCCCAGCGTGCCGGTGCCGCTGCAAGGAACATCGGCGAGCGCGAGATCGAAGGCGCCGCTCTCTTCGAGCGCGGTTGCGTCGGCGAGCCTGCATTCGATGCGCCCGGCGTGCGCGGCCAGCCGTTTGCGCATTTGCGCAAGCCGCTGCGGGCTTTTCTCGCAGGCAACAATGCGCGCCTGTGGATTGCGTTCAGCGAGTATCCATGCTTTGCCGCCCGGAGCCGCACAGGCATCTACGATGTTTTCTACTTTTTGGTCGGAGTCCCTGCGCGTGCAGCCAGCCAGCTCCGCGATCAGTTGCGAGCCTTCATCCTGAATGCGAACGCGGCCCGCGTGAAAAGCAGCCGTTGCGGCTACGTCGCCGGAGACGACGGTGCGCGCCGAGGTGAGCAGCGCGCCGGGCGCAAGCACGATGCCGGCCTGGGTGAGTTCGGCCTCGACTTCCGGACCTTCGATGCGGACCGACAATGCCGGCTGCTCCTGCCCGTGCCGGCAGATTGCGTGCGCGGCATCCGCGCCATAATTCGCAACCCAGCGCTCAACCATCCACACCGGATGCGATTGCACCGCCGCCAACTCACCTCGGGGTTCGTCCAAAAGGCTGCTGCGCGCAGCGCTGCGCAGCACCGCGTTCACCATGCCGGATGCGAATCGATGGCCGGCCTGTTTCACCAGTTCGACGCTCTCTCCAATGGCCGCGTGCGCCGGGATGCGATCGAGATAGAGAAGCTGGAAGGCGCCGAGACGAAGCGCAATCAAAACTTCAGGATCGAGCTTCGCGCCCGGTCTCTTGAGAAGGCCTTTGAGTTGCTGGTCCAGCCGGACCTGCCAGCGCAGCACGCCAAGCACGAGAGCCGTCGTCAGATTCCGGTCGTTGGGCGGGAGAGCGCTGACGGCTTTTCCGCGCAGCAAATCGTCGGAATGAGATGAGCCGCGCTCGACGGCCATGAGAATCTCGAAAGCTGCGCGGCGGGCGGGAGAGAGATCGGACACGGGAGTCAGCCTAAATGCGCGTCGGCGGCAATCGGGTTCCCGCGCAGGAATTCCGCGGCGGTCAGGCGCTTCTTGCCTTCGAGCTGAACTTCGATGAGTTCGATCCACGTACTGGCAGCGCACGCTGCAAAGAGGCGATGGTTCTCGACGCAGATGCGGCCCGGCTCCGCGGAAAGCGATTGCGCACCGCCCGGCGCGAATGCAACCGCCATGCGATGCACAATGAATTTTCTGCCGTCGAGGCTCGTGAACGCGCCGGGCCAGGGTTGAAAACCGCGCCAGCGATTGTAGAGCTCATGAGCCGCGCGGAGGGCGAAGTCCATGCGCCCGTCTTCTCGGTCGAGCAGCGGGGCAAAGGTGGCGAACTCGTGGTTCTGCGGCTGGGGCGTAATCGTTCCGTTTGCGAGGCCGGAGAGCGACTCAACAACCAAAGGCGCGCCGGCGCGCGCCAGCACATCGTAGAGCTCCACGGCGGTTTCGCCGGGGGCAATTTCGTGTGTCTGTTGCAACAGAATCGGACCGGTATCGAGACCCTCTTCGAGCAGCATGGTGGTGTTGCCGGTGAAGGCATCGCCCATGGCCACGGCCCATTGAATCGGCGCCGCGCCCCGATATTTGGGCAGCAAAGACGCGTGCAGATTGATGCACCCAAGCCGCGGAGCGGCGAGCATCCACGGCGGAATGATGCGGCCGTAGGCCACAACCACAATCGCATCCGGTGCGATGGCCTCAAGCTGCGATCGGAACTCCGCGTTGCTGCGAATCTTTTCGGGCTGGATTACAGGAAGGCCCGCGGCCAGAGCGGCTTGCTTCACCGCGGGAGCGGCGAGCTGCCGTGCGCGCCCGGCCGGGCGGTCGGGCTGTGACACGACCAATTCAATCGCATGGCCGGCGGCCAGCAAGGCTTCAAGAGTCGGAACGGCGAACTGCGGCGTGCCGCAAAAGACGAGCTTCACAGAACCTCTGACCGTCGAATGCCGGTCGAGGGCTCCGGCTTCCCACCGTTTCCGCCAAGGAGCGGCGGAAAGGATGGGGCACGGGACGCCTGGCGGTCAAGCGGCGCGTCTACCATGTGCCCTCGGCTTGCATCTTGCGAATCTTGCGCAGATTCAGGTTGCGCTTGAGCGGGCTCATGCGGAAGATGAACAGAACGCCGTTGAGATGGTCGATCTCATGCTGCATGGCGCGCGCAAGCAGTTCTCCTCCGTCCATCTCAAACCACTTGCCGTACTCATCCTGGGCGCGGATGCGCACCTTGGCGGCGCGGACCACCTTTTCGCGAATCTCGGGAAAGCTGAGGCAACCCTCCTCCTCGTAAAGCTTGCCTTCGCTCGAAATGATCTCAGGATTGATAAGCACCAGTTTGTCTTTGGGGTCCTTGCCCAGGCTCACGTCGATCACGGTCAGGCGTTTTGACACGCCCACCTGCGGCGCGGCCAGCCCAACACCCTGCGCGGCATAGGTGGTCTCGAACATGTCGGCCACCAGCTTGCGCAGCTCATCGTCGAATTCTGTCACGGGCTCGCCGGGCAGCGAGAGCACGGGCTCGGGATATTTCACAATCTTCAAGATCATCGATGAGTTTCGAGACGCACCCTTTCACAGCAATTTCCGCTACTTATTCCAGGACTTGCCGAACATTAACGACGCCAGAAAAACGGGCGCGTTGTTGGAATTCTTCTCCGATTTCCAGTCCTTGAAGACCTTTTCTGCCTTTTGCACCAATGTGAGCGCATCGGTCGGATCGAGTTGCCTCAGCACATCGTAGTCAGCTGCGTGGCGCGCCTCCTGCAACTCCTTAAAGCTGCTGGCTATGGAAGACAGTTCCACCGAAATCGGATCCGCCAACTGGATATCGGCAGGTAAATTGCCCGGCCTCGCTCCCGCGTGAGAAAAAGCGGTAGCCGCACTTAGCATCTGCCGGTGATCCAGTGCCCGTTGTGTCCTTTCTCGTAGCCCTGACGGGAAACCTGGACTGATCTGCGCTGCAACTTCAGCGGCAAGCAAATGAAAAACTGCATAATACGCTGCGGAAATTGCGCGTTGTATGTTTGCCTGCGAAGTCATGGGTGGATTGAGATTCGCCAGAAATCGCGCGTGATCGAGCAATTCCTCAGCTAGCGACATCTAAAGCCCTCGGCGCTTCCGCGGCGCGAACGTAGGTCCATCGGCCCAGATCGAGGCTCAATAGCTCCCTCTGAACTTCCTCGAGGAATCGGTTCAGCTCCGCAACTTTCTCTTCCGAAGGCCGACCATTCTCATAGATGTAATCCGGATCAACGAAAAAACGAACAAAGATCGACGGATAATCGGCATGGTCGTCTCCGAGCTTCACCTCGTAACCCACAACATATTTGGGATAACTCTTACCCAGAGGATTCGATTTGAGCCATTCGATGACTCGACGAACGGGACGCGTCTCATCGACATATCGCAGCACCGCCCAAGGCACCGCTTGATGGATGAAATTCTCTCCCTCGCGTCTCAAGTCCACCGTGCCCAATCCGGTCAGATGCGTCTTTAGGTTTGTGTTGGGATGCTCTTCGCCCGGCTGCCGAACGCGGACAATCTTGAACACACCAGGTCGATCTCCCCAGCGAACTTCCTCGCCCACAACCGGATCTAGATTCAAATCTGCCACGCCACCCTCCTCACCTAAATCATTGTATCCACGAATCGATCTACATAGAACCCAATCGATCCAGCAATATCAGAACCCCCGTATCTGTTCGATGTAAGAATCAAAATTCCGCTTCAGCTCGACAACCGAGTCGCCGCCAAACTTCTGCTGCGCCAGTCCGGCGATGGTAATGGCCACCATGGCCTCAGCGGCCACTCCGGCGGCCGGAACCACGCAGATGTCGCTGCGCTCATAGCTGGCGCTGGTGGGCTCGCGCGTATCGAAGCGCACCGATTCGAGCGGCCGGCGCAGCGTGGAAATGGGCTTGAGGTAGCCGCGCACCACCACGTCTTCGCCGTTCGAAACTCCGCCTTCGATGCCGCCGGCGTTATTGTGCGGCCGCGTGAAGCGCGTCGGCCTGCCGTGGTCTTCCTGGGCATAGTGGATGGGATCGTGAACCTGCGAGCCGAACGATTCGGCAGCGGTCACGCCGCGGCCGATCTCCACGGCCTTTACGGCTTGCAGGCTCATCACCGACCAGGCCAGCAGCCCGTCCAGCCGCTCATCCCAGTTGGCGTAGGTGCCCAGCCCCGCGGGTACGTTGTGCGCCACCACCTCAAAGACGCCGTTCACGGTGTCGCCGGTGCGGGCGGCCTCTTCAACCTCTTCTTTCATGCGGGCTTCGGCCGCGGCATCCACGCAGGCCAGAACCACTTCGTCCCTGGCGGCCACGGCAGCAATCTCCTCCCAGTCCGCGGTGCGGCCCAGCTCCGCGCGGCCTACGCGCACGACGTGGCTCAGGATTTCAATGCCCAGGATGCGCAAAAGCAGCTTGGCAAAGGCGCCGGCGGACACGCGCGCGGCGGACTCGCGGGCCGAGGCGCGCTCCAGAACGTAGCGGGCATCGGGAAAATTGTATTTGAGCGCTCCGGCCAGGTCGGCGTGGCCGGGCCGCGGCGAGGCGACCGCCTGGTGCCTGGCCGGATCGCCGGCCTCAACCGGCAGTTTTTCTTCCCAGTTCTTCCAGTCGCGGTTCACGATCTCGATGGCGATAGGCGAGCCGATGGTCTTCGCGTGCCGCACCCCGGAGAGCACGTGCGCCTTGTCGGTCTCGATCTTCATGCGCCCGCCGCGGCCATAGCCCTGCTGGCGCCGCCACAGCTCGCGGTTGACGAATTCGAGATCGACCGGGACCCCGGCGGGAAGCCCGGAGATGAGGGCAATCAGCGCCTCGCCGTGGGATTCGCCGGCGGTCGAAAAACGGATCATATTGATTTGATTGTAACGGAGAGGCAGTTGTTAGTGGCCAGTTGTCAGGTTTCAGGGATCGGCGCTCAGAAGCCATTTTCCATCCGGCAACCTGGTCCCTACGTCCCTAGTCCCTAGGAGTGTGTCGGGGATAGATTCCTTTTGCGTGTAAATTCAAGATTTTATCTGGCCGCTCAGTTACGATGCTGGCTATGGGTAAGAGTTTTATTCCTGACGACGTGAACCAGTCGTTGTTATTCCCTCCCTCGCTTCACGATTGGCTTCCGGAGCGGCATCTGGCGCGTTTCCTGGTGGATGTGGTGTCGGCGCTGGATCTGAGCGCGATCTATGCCTCGTATGAGGAGAAGGATGGGCGCGGTCAAGCGGCGTATGCGCCGGCGATGATGGTGCGGGTGCTGCTGTACGGCTACGCGACGGGGGTGTACAGCTCGCGCAAGATGGAGGCGAAGACCTACGACGACGTGGCGTTCCGCTATCTTTCTGCCGACGCGCATCCGGACCACGACACCATTGCAGAGTTTCGCAAGCGTCATCTGGAGGGGTTGGCCGGTTTGTTCACGCAGGCGTTGCTTTTGTGCGAGAAGGCGGGCCTGGTGAAGCTGGGCCA
Source organism: uncultured Acidobacteriaceae bacterium (assembly GCA_963770555.1). Lineage (GTDB taxonomy): Bacteria > Acidobacteriota > Terriglobia > Terriglobales > Acidobacteriaceae > Telmatobacter. Next base: position 48,677 of record CAVYQC010000001.1, on the reverse strand, counting down.
TGTATCGATCGACGGGAGCAAGATCAAGGCCAACGCCAGCAAGCATAAGGCGATGAGCTATGCGCGGATGACCGAGACCGAGCAGCGTCTGAAGGCGGAGATCGAAGCGCTGCTGAAGCAGGCCGAGGATGTGGACGCGGCCGAGGATGCGCAGTACGGCAAGGGCCGTGGTGGGGACCAGTTGCCGGAAGAGCTGGCGCGGCGCGAGAGCCGTTTGAAGAAGATCGCACAGGCTAAGGCGGAGTTGGAGCAAGAGGCGCGGGAGAAGGCGGAGCGGGAGCGCGCCGAGGCAGAAGCCAAACTGGCCGCGCGGCGCGACGGGCAAGAGCGGACGGGCAAGAAGCAGCGCGGGCGCGAGCCCCAGGTTCCCGATCCCGATAAGGCAGCGCCAGCCCCGAAGGCGCAGCGTAACTTCACCGATCCGGAAAGCCGCATCATGCCCGACGGAGCCAACAAGGGCAGCTTCGTGCAGGGCTACAACGCGCAGGCGGCAGTGGACTCGACAGCGCAGGTAATCGTGGCCGCAGAGGTCACGCAGGAAACCACGGACAACCACCAACTGCTGCCGATGTTAGGCCAGGTGAAAGAGAACATGGGCCGCCAGCCGGACGCGGCCAGTGCCGATGCAGGTTACTGGAGCGAGGCCAATGCGACAGATGAAAGCGTAGCTGGCATCGATCTGCATATCGCCACGGGACGCATGAAGCACGGTGAAACCATCGAGACAGTTAGCGAGCCGCCGCCGCACCAGGCCACGGCCAAGGAAGCAATGCGGCACAAACTACGCAGCGAGGCAGGGCGATCCATTTACAAGATGCGCAAGGCGATCGTCGAGCCGGTCTTCGGACAGATCAAGGAGCAGCGAGGTTTTCGGCGATTCAGCTTGCGCGGCCTGCAGAATGTTCGCCGCGAGTGGAAGCTGGTGTGCCTGACCTCGAATCTGCTCAAGCTGTTCGGCTCAGGGTGGACCCGGCAGGCCGCTTGAGGGTGCCAATTCCATCCCGTTCAGACGCTCGTCCGCTACCTCAAAAGCGAAACCACTCGATCCGTAACCATTGGCTGCATCGCCGACTCGCACAAGCAAGACAGAAATCTCGACCCAATACCGGAAAGCAGAACTGCTATCTCCGACACACTCCTAGTCCCTAGTCCCTAATCCCTGTTCCCTAATCCGTGTTCGCTCGCATACTATTTCCGTCATGCCCTATTTTTTGTTCAAGTCCGAGCCCGGCGTCTACTCCTTCGACGATCTGCTGCGCGACCAGGAGACCGCGTGGGACGGCGTCACCAACCCCACCGCCGTCAAGCATCTGCGCGAAATGAAGACCGGGACGAAGTGGATCTTTTACCATACCGGCGAGGAGCGGACCGCCGTCGGCACCGGCACGGTGGTGGCCGTGGACCCCAGCGACCCCAAGGTTCCCATCGTCCGCGTAAAGGCCGGCAAGCGCCTCAAGCATCCCAAAACCCTGGCCGCCATCAAGGCTGAAAAGCTGTTTGCGGGCTCGCCGCTGCTGGTCATCGGACGGCTATCGGTGGTCCCGCTCTCCCGGGAGCAGTGGGACTGGTTCTTGGCCTGAAGCGCCGGGACTGGTGAACCTGGAATAGAACCGCCGCCGAAGCCTTTGAAGGCGCCCTCTGCGTTGATTTCGGCTAGGATATCCTTGCCAGTTGAATCGAGGGAAATATGGCGGCCAAAACGAACTTGACGAACCGGCTCAATCTTCTACTCGCCGCGCTGCGCCGCCCGGCCACGGTGGGAGCCGGTCTTAACCAGGAACGCCCGCAGTTCCGGGGGCGGAAGATCGGCCTGTGACCCGCTATCTGCTGGACTCGAGCATTCTGCGCAGCATCCTCGACGCGCATCCATCCGCACCCTTGGCCGCGTGGCTCGACGCGCAGGCCGACGAAAGTATCTACATCAGCTCGATGAACCTGGCCGAAATCTGGAACGGAATCCTCGCGCTGGCCTCCGGCGAGCAGCGCCAGGAAAAGGAGGTCTGGTTCGCCGGGCCGCGCGGGCCGCGCGTGGTCTTCGGCAACCGCGTGCTCACCTTCGACGACAAAGCAGCCATGGTCTGGGGCCGCCTGGTCTCCGAGCGCGGAGCGGCCGGCCTTTCCTGCGCGCCGGTCGACATGATCTACGCCGCCATTGCCGAAGCCAACGATTGCGTCCTGGTCACGGACAACGAAGAGCGCTTCACAGGCCTCAACGTCCTCAACCCGATGAAGCCGGGGGGCTGAGTTCGGCGGTCTCCCAGGTCCCGGTATCGCTACTTGGGGGACCGAGCATTTGCCAATAATTCTGTTTCGACAATTCGCTTTCAGTGAATCATTTGAAATGCGAGAGCGCGTACGGATATACCGCGTTCATCACCTTATTGGAGCGCGAGTCAGCAGCCCGTGCCATGAGATCAATCTGAGCTTGCACCAGGCCAGGTGCCTTGATCGGCCCTCCACGAGAACGATGGAATCCGACAATTTTTCCCTGCCTATTCTCAAAGAACTCAATGAGCGTCTCCTTACTGCCTAATCTTATGTAATGAAGGTTTCCGTGCTTTTTGAGCCCTTCATAAATCCGCTCGGCTTTCCAATGATGTCGCTTATACTTTTTAAAATTTCTGACGCCTCTTGCGCTCAGCGAATATCGATGAATTATTCCGTGCTTTGCGATCTTCGGACGGTCAGGGTGAACCAGCCTAATCCTGCCCCGCTTAAAGTAGAGACTGCCCGGCATTCCGCCCTTGGCTGTTCCGGAGGCAAATTCCAGCGTTTCCGGTGTTAAGTCCGCATCGTACGGAACGCTGCTCAACAATTCGAGGACGCTCTTCAAGCTCATATTCAATGGCTCCTTCGCATTACTCCAAAGAAGGCCCGGGGCCTGAGGCTGCGCCGCTGCCAGCAGTCGATGCGATGTCACCTAGCAGGCGGGATTTTTGTTGCATGAATTCTTCCTCGGTCAGTGCGCCCGCCAATTTCATTTCCCAAAGCATCCGCAATTCGGACGCACTCGCGGTGGGAAGATTCGGGCTGCCTTGCTTCTGCGCTTGGCGCATAGCATTCAGAACATATGCATGGAATCGATCTACGTTTTCTCTTGCCTGCCTCGCCCGGGGCTCGTCTGGATCGGTGCCCTTGCTGCTCTCGTCCCAAAAGAACGGGATCGCGCAGACAGGATTCGCCTGGTCGTCCACGAATATCTTGAGTGTTATTCCTCGAAGCCTCCCACGAGTCCGGGATGATCCGCTGAGTCCCCCAATAACTGCGCCAGCCGGGCCGAACAAACCTCCAACTACGGCCCCTAGCACCTGAGACCCACGGTTCGTCGAAGTTAGAGTTACCCCATTTTCGATGACCTCGACGGAGGAAATCAGGGCGAAATCATAGACTTTCTCGCGTTTCCCAGCGCCAAGGATCATCTTTTGCTCTTCGAAGTTTAGCCCGACCAAGCTTGAATCCCTGGGGGAGATGTAGAGATCCCTCAAGCGGTGCTGAGAAAGGAGCCTCTGCCTCGTTGCCGCCTCTTCGTTGGATTGATCCCATCCCTTCTTAACCAGGAAGAAACAGAAGACGAGGATCGCGCAAATGATGAGCACTGACGAAGGGTCCATCCGCTTCCGCTCCTTCCAGGCGTGATCGCTCGCAATTGCGCTCCAGTATACCCCGGATCGCGTCCACAAAAGCCGCCAGTCCGGGCTGCAAACGCCGTCACCTAGCCCCGCCTTCCCCCAGCCAGCGTTTCGTGTTCAGCAACTGGCGGTTGTCCAGCGACCACACCTTGCCCGTCAGCTCATCCGGGCCTTTGCCTTCGCGGATCGATTTTTCGAACTCGCTCTTGACGGCTTGCATCTTGGCGTCCAGGTCGTCGATGAAGTTCAGCGCCAGCGCCTCGGGAATCATGGGCAGCTTGGGTGAGCCGAACTCGAGCTTGCCGTGATGCGAGAGGATCAGGTGCAGGACCAGCGTGCGCAGCCGGTCAGGGAAATCGGGCAGCGCGGCGATGGCCTTTTCCACCAGGTCGACGCCCATCTGAATGTGGCCCAGCAGGATGCCTTCCACGGTGTAGTCAAAGCCGATGGCCCAGCTCAGCTCGCGGATTTTGCCGATGTCGTGCAGAATCACGCCGGTGACGAGCAGGTCGCGGTCGAGAAGCGCGTAGTGCGCGGCCACGCGTTCGGCCAGCCCGAGCAGGCTCACCACGTGTTCCAGCAGGCCGCCGAGCCAGGCGTGATGAAGCTGGCGGGCAGCGGGGGCTTCGCGGTAGGCGCCGGCTACCGCTTCATCCGACAAGAGCGCGGTAAGCAGGCGCTTGAGGTCGGGGTTGGCCAGGCTTTCAACGCTCGCGAGAAGCTCGCTCCAGAGGACGGCAACGTCGAAGGTGGTCGCCGGCAGCAGGTCCGCTTTGTCCACCTCGAGCGGCAATGCGATGCGAAGCTGGTCGATCTTCATCTGCACGCGGTCGTCGAAACGCGTGGCCGAGCCGCGCACCTTCACCACGTCGCCGCGGTCAAAGTCTTTGGCGATGCGCGGGTCGCCCGGCTCCCACACCCGGCCCTCGATCTGACCGGTCTTGTCGCCGAGCATGAGGTTCAGGTAAGGCTTGTTGGTCTTGGTGGTCCGCTGCTGCCTGGCCAGAACCAGGAAGAAGCCGTTGAAGATCTTTCCCTCGTCCCACCCGGCCAGATCGGCAATATAGATGTCTTTCATTCTGCCGAGAAGATTAACGCAACCGGCACGGAATTCCCAAGGGCGGCGCGGGCACAGCGCGGATCGAATCGAACCTGGGTATGCGAGCCCAGGCCCGGCGGTGCGAAGGAATTGAATTGCATTATTGCGGCGGCGGCGGAGCCGAAGCCGGCGCCGGCGCTCCGGGAACGGGCGCGATGGGCGTAGGCTGCGGAGGCGGCGGTGGCTCGGATTCGGCCGGATTCTTTTTGCGGTTGGCCAGGCGCGTCTTCTCGCTGCTGGTTGCGGACGCCTTCTTCTTCTTCTTGCCGGACGTGTCGCCGCTCAGGCCCAGCGGGGCCGACTGCGTTTCCTGGTCGGCAACCTCGGCCGCATCGGGCGGCTCGGGCGCCAGCGCATCGGGTTGCAGGGCTGTCGATTTGCTCTTCCTGGGCTCCCGGGCGCGCGCGCTGAATCGCGTCTTCTGCGCCGAACGGGTCGGCTCCAGCGGATTCACCGGCTGCTGGGAGTTATCGGCTGTCTCCGGCAATGCGCCGGCGTTCTCGGTCGCGGCATTGGTCGCCGCCACGGGCAGGGTCTCCCGCGGAGCCTGGCCAAAACGGATTTTCTCCTTCTTGCCGGGCTTCTCGGTGGCCTGCTCGGTGTTCTTGTTCTTCTTCTTTGTCTTTTGCTGCGCCGCCGCCTGCTCGGGAGGCGGCGCGGTCTGCGGCGACTTCTGCCTGAAAGTGTGCGTGCTTTCGCGGAAGCGCGTCCGCTCAACCTTGGCCTTCTTCTTCGGCGACGGCGGGACGTAGGCGCTGAAGGAGATGCTGGGATGAAGCTCCGCATAGGTCGCTCCCGAGTCAACATAGCCGGCCTTGATGAAGATGGCCGCTTCGTCGCGCATCTTGTTCAGATAGTCGCGAATCGCCGGTTCCATGCGGCTCTCGTAGAGCGCTTCCTCCACCTGCTCCTGCACATCTTTATAAGCAGCGGGACCGCCCGGCGTGTGTTGCACCACCTTCAGGACGATGTAGCCCTGGCGGGTGAGAATAGGATCGGTATACTGGCCGGCGGTCAGCGAAAAGGTCTTGTCTTCAAGGACTTTGGGCAATTGGCCGCGCTTGTACTGGCCCAGGTCGCCGCCTTCGCTGGCCGTGGGCCCCTCGCTGAAGCTGCGCGCCAACTGGGCAAAGTCGCCGCCGGAGTGCAGCCGGGCTTCCAGGTCGTCGGCCTTCGCCTTGGCCGCCGCCAGCTTGGCTTCATCGTCGGAATTGGCCGAAATGAGAATCTCGCTCAACCGCTCGCTTTCGGGCTGCGTGTAATCCTGCTTGTGCAACTGGTAGTAGCGCTCCGCCTCGCCGGGCGTGAACTGAATGTGCTCGCCCACCTCCTGGCGCATCACCTCCTGGGTGATGATGCCGTTGCGGATGTTGGCCTTGAAGTCCTCGAAGGAGACGCCTTGTTCCTTGGCGGCTTTCTCCAGGTCTTCGAGCGAATTGAGGTTGTATTGCTTGCGAATTTCGTCCAGCCGCTTCACCAGCTCCGTATCGCCCGTGATGCCGAGCTCCTTGCCCTTGGAGAGCCAGAGTTGCTGATCGATGAGGCTGCGCAGCAGGTCTTTGTGTTCCGCGGACGTCTGCTGCATGGTGTCGCCGCGCTGCCGAGCCTCCTGGTCCATCTCGCTCAGCGCGCGGTCGTAGTCTGACTGGGTGATGATCTTGTCGTTGACGCGGGCGATGATGTCTTCGACCGCCACGCCGCCGTATGGGCTGGCCGGCGCATTGGAAAGGGTTTGCGCGGGAAGGGCAACGGCGATCAAAGTGCCGGCGAGGAGTGCGGCGAGAGCGGGAATGCGTTTGAGATTCATGTTTTCGGCTCGCCGGGAGCGGCGATGGATCACCACCTGATGCATAGACGCCATTGTAAATCCCAGGAGAGCAGAAGCGCGATTTTCCTACCAATCTCTTGCCCTCCCGGCATCCCGAGCGCCGCGCCCGTGGGCCAAAGAAACGGCCCCTCGAAGCGCCGCTGAAGCTCCCTGTCCCGGCTTTGCGGGGCTCATTCGAGAAAAGGCGGAATCGCCTGAAACCCAGGTAACCGGCTACCCGAATCCCTGCGGCCCGCGTCAAATCAAGCGGTGCTATACTTTTAGCTGAGGATGGCTCTGCCAGGCTCGCAGAGCGGTTTCTTTGGGTTCCCAGGCCTTGCCGGATTCGGGCAAGGCGAATTTTTTTCGAGCGGCAGTCCGCATCTCCGCGGCCGGTTCGGACCAAGGGACTCGATGAGCCGCGGCGTTGCGCCGGTCACCGCCGTCGCTCGGAGGTTCGGTCTGCTTATGTCTACCCGCGCGCGCCGCGCACTCTTCGCGGTCGTTGTCTTTTTCTCCATTTGCGCCGTGGCAGGCACAGTGCTGCAGCGCAGGGTCGGGGCGCAGTCCTCTGAGGACGAGAGCCAGCTTCGCGACAGCCTGAAATCTTTCACCAACGTCTATGCGCTGGTGGAGCAGAATTACGCCGAGCCCATTACCGGCGACCGGGCCGATGCAGCCATCTACGACGGCGCCATTCCCGGCATGTTGCAGGTGCTCGATCCCCACTCCCATTTCTACGATCCCAAGGCCTACGCACGGTTGAGGGAAGATCAGCGCGGCCATTACTACGGCGTGGGCATGGTCATCCAACAGCAGAACAACAAGGTCTATGTAGTCACGCCCTACGAGGACACGCCGTCGTATCGGGCCGGCATTCATCCCGGCGACATCATCGCCGCGGTGGACGGCAAGAGCACCGACGGCTGGTCGTCGGACCAGGTAGCCAAGGCGCTCAAGGGCCCTAAAGGCACCCAGGTGCAGGTCACAACCATCCGCTACGGCCAGCCAAAACCACTGACCTTCAACCTGGTGCGCGACGAAATTCCGCACCCCTCCGTGGACCTCAAGTACGAAATTCGCCCCGGCGTCGGCTACATCCATTTGACTCAGTTCCAGGAAACCACCGGCGAGGAGATGTCGGATGCCATCAATAGCTTCGGCGACCTCAAGGGACTGGTCCTCGACCTGCGCGAGAATCCCGGCGGATTGCTCAGCCAGGCGGTGGATGTGTGCGACCATCTGCTGGCCAAGGGACAGACCATCGTCTCGCAGCGCGGCCGCGCCTATCCGGATCAGAACTACACGGCCACCCACGGCAACGGCGGCAAGAGCTTCCCGATCGTGGTGCTGGTGAACCGCGACACGGCCTCCGCGGCGGAGATTGTTTCGGGCGCATTGCAGGATCACGACCGCGCGCTGATCGTGGGCGAGACGACCTTCGGCAAGGGTCTGGTGCAGACAGTCTACAACCTGAGCGAAAACACCGGCCTTGCGCTCACCACGTATCACTACTACACGCCGTCGGGCCGGCTCATCCAGCGCAATTACGCTGGGCTCTCGCTCTACGACTATTACAACCACGCCGGCGCGCTGCCTGCCGACTCCAGCAACCGCGAAGTGAAATTGACTGATTCCGGCCGCACCGTGTACGGCGGCGGCGGCATTACGCCCGACGAGAAAATCGAGCCGCCGAAGAGCAACCGCTTCCAGGACGAACTGTTGAACAAAGACGTCTTCTTCCACTTCGCGCCGGTCTACGTGTCCGATCACACGGTGGGCAAGGACTTCCAGGCGGACGACGCGGTGATTGCGGATTTCAAGAAGTTCCTCACCAGCCAGGACGTCGAGTTTACTGATGCCGACCTCAACGGCGTATCGGACTGGCTGAAAGCGCGGATCAAAGAAAAGATCGTCACCATCCAGTTCGGGCAGTTGCAGGGGCTGCGCGCCCTGGCCGATTGGGACCCGATGATCCAGAAGGCGCTCACCTACCTGCCCGAGGCCCAGGCGCTCGAAGACAACGCGCACAAAGTGGAAACCGAGAAGGCCATGGCGCGCAACAGCAGCTCGCAGTAGCGGCCTTGGCCGACTCGCAGTGTGCCCCAACTTCGCCAGTTCACGGGTGCCCCACCTTCGCCGATTCGCGTTCTGTGCGAATCGGTTAAGGTGGGATAAACCTATCTATAGCTCTTTATCGTCTTCGCTTTGGAAATTCGCACGCCCCCTGGCCGGAATCCTCACCCCACCGCCGGCAACCCCGCCAGGGCCATCGCAATCTCTTCTTCGGGATACTCGTAGTTTTCGAGCTTCCCCGCCTGGTAAGCGATGTACGACTGCATGTCGAAATGGCCATGGCCGCTCAAGTTGAAGAGAATGGTCCGCGGCTTCCCTGCTTGCTTCGCGCTCAGTGCCTCGCGGATGGCTTCGGCCACGGCATGGTTCGATTCCGGCGCGGGCACAATGCCCTCGGCGCACGCAAACCGGACGCCGGCGGCAAAAGCGTCCAACTGCTGCACGGTGACGGCTTCCGCCAGCCCCAATTCGACGATGTGCGAGATCAGCGGCGCCATGCCGTGATAGCGCAGTCCGCCGGCATGAATACCCGGAGGAATGAAGGTGCTGCCCAGCGTATGCATCTTCACCAGCGGCGTCAGATGGCCGGTGTCGCCGAAGTCGTAGGCAAACCGGCCCCTGGTAAGGCTGGGGCAGGCCGCGGGCTCCACGGCCACCACCCGCGCCCCGCATTGCCCTTTGATTTTGCGGCCGAGATACGGCAGCACCAGTCCGGCGAAGTTCGATCCGCCGCCGGTGCAGCCGATAATCACTTCCGGTTCCTCGCCGGCCAGCGCCATCTGTTCGATGGCCTCCTGCCCGATCACGGTCTGATGCAGCAACACGTGATTCAGCACGCTGCCCAGCGCGTACTTGGTCTCGGGATCCTTCGCGGCCACTTCCACGGCCTCTGAGATCGCGATGCCCAGTGAGCCGTTCGAATCGGGATGCGCGGCCAGAATCGCCCGCCCCGACTCCGTCTCGCTGCTGGGGCTCGCCGTAACCGATGCGCCGAAGACCTCCATCAGCGCGCGCCGGTACGGCTTTTGATCGTAGCTCACGCGCACCATGTAAACCTTGCACTCCAGGCCGAAGAAGGCGCAGGCCATCGCCAGCGCCGATCCCCACTGCCCTGCGCCGGTCTCCGTCGCCAGGCGCCGGGTGCCTTCCAGCTTGTTGTAGTAAGCCTGCGCCACGGCGGTATTCAGCTTGTGCGAGCCGGCCGGGCTCTGGCCCTCGTATTTGTAGTAAATGTGCGCCGGCGTATCGAGCGCTTTTTCAAGCCGCCGCGCGCGGATCAAGGGCGACGGCCGCCACTGCGCGTAAATCTGCCGCACCGGGTCGGGAATCTCGATCTCGTGCTCGGCGCTCACTTCCTGCAGGATCAGGCTCATGGGAAAAAGCGGAGCCAGGTCCGCGGGGCCGAGCGGCTGTAGCGTGCCGGGATGCAGCGGCGGCGCCGGCGGGGTGGGAAGATCGGGCAAAATGTTGTACCAGGCGCGCGGAATGCGGTCCTGCGGCAGGTTGTACTGGATCGTTTCCATGCCGAACATTCTATAACCGCGCAGCGCGAGCGCGCCTGTGCGGATCGACACGGATCCACCGCGCTCATCTTCCACAGTTTCCGGGTGCCCCACCTTCGCCGCGTCGTTTGCGGCTAAGGTGGGATATCGTTATCTACAGCCCCTTACAGCTCTTTATTGCTTTTTACAGTTCTTGCTGATCCCTGACCCCTGATCTCTGATCCCTGCATCTCACGGCTCATCGTTATAAATGCCCACTTCCATCTTCCCGCCCTCGGCCAGCCGCGCCCGGTACATTCCCGGCGTATTGAAGCTCCACGCCATTTGTCCGTCGGGAGTAATCGCAATCACCCCGCCGTCGCCGTGCAGAGCGTCGAGTTCCTTGTGAATCACCTGGTCGGCAGCCTGTTGCAGCGGCATGCCCTTGAAGTAAACCAGGTTGCAGACCTCGCGGGCCACGCCCAGGCGGATGAAGTATTCGCCGGTTCCCGTCGCCGACACAGCGCACGACTGATTCGACGCGTAGGTGCCCGCGCCGATCACCGGCGAGTCGCCCACGCGGCCCCAGCGCTTGGCTTCCGTTCCCCCGGTCGAAGTGCCCGCGGCAACGTTCCCGTGGCGGTCGAGCGCAACCACGCCCACGGTGCCGTACTTGTGCGCATCGGGCGGCTCGATATCGGCTACCGGCACAGCCGGCGGTGGCGGCGCGCCGGCGGGACGCGGCGGAATTGGCAGGCCCTCTTTCTTAAGCTGCTTGATGAGCGACTGCCAGCGGCGCTCGGTGAAAAAGAAACTGGGCTCCTCCTGCTCCAGCCCGGCCTGCACTGAAAATGCATCCGCGCCCGGGCCGACGAGGAAGACGTGCGGCGACTTCTCCATCACCGCGCGGGCCAGACTGATGGGATGACGGGTGCGGGTCACGTCGGCCACCGCGCCGGCGTTGAGGGTCGCGCCGTCCATGATGGCGGCGTCCATCTCAATGGATCCGTCGGCGGCAAACACCGACCCGCGGCCTGCATTGAACAGCGGATCGTCTTCCATGATGCGGATGGAGGCTTCAACCGCATCGAGCGACATGCCGCCGCGTTCGAGCACGTCCGCGCCCGCCTGCAAGGCCTGCGCAAGCGAGGCGCGGTAAGCGGCCTCGGTCTGCGGATTCATGGAAGATCGCTGAAGAATGCCCGCGCCGCCGTGCAGCACAATCGCCCAATGCGCTGTTTTGCCTGCCGCGGCAGCGGGCTGCTGCGCCGCCGCACTGCTCAAAGCAGCCAACGCCATGGCCGCGCCAACGAATCCCGTTTTTGCCGAGTGCACACACGGACCTCCTCTTCGCTTCCATAGTAAAGCCGGCCCCGGCCTTTGCGTTACCATCGCACTCAGCGGCGCCGCCCGCGCGACGTTTCGCCGCGCACCGGGTCCAACCCCCTTGAAGCCAATCTTGAAGCCAATCTTGAAGCCGATCTTGAGCCCATCCGCAGAAACCCGTCTCATGCCATCTCGACGCCGATCGCATCTGGCGGGTTTCGCGGCTGCGCTGCTTCTCGCCCCGCTGGCGCCGGCCCGGCAAGCGGCGAACCCTCCGTTGCCTGACATCCGCGTGCTCATGCACGAGGTCGAGGAGCACCAGAAGCAGCTCGAGAAAGTGCGCGAGAGCTACACCTACGACTCCGCCCTGACCGTCGAGGACATCGATTCCAGCGGTCATGCGCAAAAGACCGAATCGGAGCAAGACGACGACTTCTTTGTGAACGGCCACCTGATCGAGCGCTTGGTAAAGAAAGACGGCAGGCCGCTCACCGGCCACGACCAGGAAAAAGAGACCGAGCGCGTGACCAGGCTGGTCGAGAAGGCCGAGAAGACGCCGCCCGGCCAGCCGCTTGAGGGGCAGACGGTGAGCGTGAGCCGGCTGCTGGAGATCATGGACGTGCGCAACCCGCGGCGCGAAGTCTTCCGCGGCCGGTCCACCATTGTTTTCGATTTCATCGGCCGCAAAGACGCGAAGACCCACGGACTGGTAGAAGACGCATCGAAGAAACTCCAGGGGACCATCTGGATCGATGAAGCCGACCGCCAGGTGGCGCACCTTGAAGTAAGTTTCATCGACAACTTCCACATCGCCGGCGGTCTGTTCGCGAGCGTCCAAAAAGGCTCGAACTTCCGTTTCGACCAGGCCCCGGTCGAAGGCGGGCTGTGGCTGCCCACGGGCGCTGAAGCCAACATGCAGGCCCGCGTGCTGCTGTTCAAAAACCTTCGCCAGCACGTCACCGAGCGGGATTCCGATTTTGAGCGCTTCAGCGTAGAGACCCAGCAGTCGAAGGAGGCCAAGACGATTCCGGCGGCGAAATAGTGCCTCCCGCGCACAGCCTCTTGAGCGCCATCCATTACATTGAATCCATGTTCGCCCGCCGCATCTCCGTCCAGCGAATCGACTCCGCCGATGCGCGCCACGCCTGCCCCATCGCCTGGATCGACAACTTCGCCATGCGCAACTTCACCAACGATGCGGTCTTCGACGATACGCTTCCCGCCGGCGACGGCCTGCTCGAAGCCGGCCACAGGGTTCCGCTCGATCGCCTGCAGACTGCCATGGAAGACTGGTTTCGCCGCAAAGGCTATCTCCAGCCCGGCGAGCGCCTTGAAGTATCGGAGATCGAATCGCCGAAGGCGCAGGAATAGCCGCGCCTCTCAAGGCGTTGCCGCTGGCGCCGGTGCTGTTCCGCTCACGCGCTGGAAATCGGCAACCGTGGCTTCAATCGCTTCGTCCAGGTTGTGGTCGTGGCTCTTCTGCAGGATCGCCTCGGCCACCGATTCGGTAATCGCCCAAAGAACGTAATGCGTGGCCCGGTCGTAGACGACCAGCCGCAGCATGGGCAGCGGATCGGAGGCGCCGTTCATCTTGTTCGGGATCTGCGGACCGTTTGGCGCCAGCAGCCGCAGTTCCAGCACCAGGTCGGCCTGCGCCGGATCGTTCATCAGTTGATACTGTCCCGCCGCCTTCAGCGTGTTATAGAACTCCGTGTACGGCCGGTTCGGGTCGCCGCTGAACGGCTCCGGAAACAGCCCGCTGTCCGAGCCCGCATTGGAGATGAAGATCTTCCTGGCCGCCCGGATCGCCGGCGGCACCGGCCCGGCCGGATCGGAAGACGGCGTCTGCGCGCCCGCGCCGCAAGCCAGAAAGCACGCACACAATCCAAGGCACGCAATGGTTCGATTCATGGAAATACCCTCCGCCGCGATCGCAGTCCGTCCCACCCTCTCAATCGTTGTCCGGCCGCGTATACGGCTTTTGCAGGTATTGCCGCGCCTCGTTCACCGCGCCCTGGGTGTTGTCGTTGGTCTGCACGGCCAGCCGGTACTCGTTCACGGCGCGGTCCCGCTGCCCGGTGAGGTCGAAGATCTTGCCGATGGCAATATGGCTCCAGACCTCGGTCCAGGCCGGCTCATCGTCCCCGCGCAGCGCATCCCGGAAGGAATTCACGCTGGCCTGGTAGTTGCGCTGGGTAAACAGCACTTCGCCGATGCGGTAGCTGGCCAGCGAGCTCTGCGGGTTGGCGGTGAGCGCCTTCTGGTATTCGGCCAGTGCCCCCACCAGGTCTCCCTGCGCCACCAGTTGCTGTCCTTTCAGGATGGCGATGCGCACCTGCAGGTCGGGAGTGGTCTTGAGCACCCAGTCCTGTGGATCGATGCTGATGCGGCGCGGCCGGCCGAAGGTATCCACCACATACTGCGAGTTGGTTCCCACCACGTCGATCTTCTGGTTCTCGGTTTTGCCATCGGTCTCAATCCGCAAATCCACGGGCATATTGAACAGGTCGAGGTCCTGATCGATCTCCCCAATGGTGCGGAAGCCCTTGTTATTGCCCAGGCGGTAAACGGCGTATTTATCGGTAAAAGTCGGTGCGCCGGTGCCGTCGATCCACTGCGCAAAGAACGGCGTCAGCTCCTGCTGGCTCTGTGCCTCGGCCACTTTCTCAAATTCCGAGGTGCGAATGGAGCGGTCGGTGTACTGGCTCAGAGCCCCTTTCAGAATGTTCAGAAAGACTTTGTCTCCCACTTCCCCACGCAGCATGTGGAAAATCATCGCGCCTTTTTCGAGCGTCATCGACTGGAACTGCGGCGAGAACGGGTCCATCCGGCCCATGCTTGAGAGCGGAACCGTGTCGTACGCCAGCGCGCCGGCCGCCACATCTTCGAGCGCAGCCCGCAAGGCGCTCCGGCCGCTGTCATCTTCCAGATACATCAGTTCGCCGTAGCGGGCCATGCCGTTGGTAATCCAGGCGTCGTTGAGCGTCTGCGGGCTCACCTCGCACCCCCACCACTGGTGGGCAATTGTATTGGCCAGCAGCCGGACGCCGGGCTTGTCGCCGGTGTGTGCGCCCATGATGGCCGCCAGCTCCGGCGCGTAAGCCGCTTCCAGCGTGTCGTCCGGAATCTCCACCACGTTCAGCCGGCTGCTTTCGAGATCTCCAAAGCTATCGGTGAAAAAGTCGTACTCCCGGCTCGCCGTCTGCGCCAGTTGGTTGGCCGATTGCTGATGGCTGATCGTGAGGTAAACCTTCACGTTTCCCGGGCCCACCGAGACAGGCCCCACGTAGCGGCCGGCAATCACCGTACCGGGGAATCCCGGCTTTTTCCAGTTGAAGTCGTACTCGTCGCCCGGCTTTCCGTTGGCCAGCGTCACCGGGTGCGGGTTGCCCGTGCTGCCGCTCGCAAACACCTGCATGCCTTGCGGCACGCGGATGTGCATCTCCGCGGTGAACCGGTCGGTCATGTAGCCGGTCATGGGAAACCAGCGCGCCGGATAGAACAGATAGCTGACCGGCTCCTGAATGGCGGCCAGCTTGAGCCCTTCCACCGGCCCGTCTTCGTTGCCGGTGATGATGCCGTCGTAGGCAAAGGTCCAGTGCAAAGTCTGACCCTCGCTAAAGGGCGCCGACGGCGTGATCCGGATGGAACCGTCCGCCATTCGCTCGCCGTCCAGCACTTTGCCGTTTTCGTCTGTGATCTTGGCGATCCTGAGCGCGGGATGAAAGCCAAAATTCACCACATCCATGTTCGGGGGCGCGGTAAAGCTCACCACCGCCGTGGCCGTGATGTGGTGCGTGGCCGGATCCAGTTCGGCGTCGATCACATATCCGGTGATGTTCAGCGCCGGCCGCTCCCTCTGGGCCGAAGCCGGAACGGCGAGCGACGCTGCAGCCGCAAGTAAACCAAGCACTATCAGGAGAGTGGCCCATCGGATTCCAACCCGCGAACTCTTCGTTCCTCTACGCATAGCAGTCATCATCGCATTCCCGCCGTCGATATGGCAGTGGTTTCGTGGCCCGGTCTCGATTCCAGTCACGATGGTGCGTCTTTGCCCGCTGCCGCAGGTCCCGGAGCCGCGCCAAAAGACGCTTCGAGTTGTTCAAGTGTAATCGCAGCCACCCGTTCCATTGCGCCCGGCGCATTCTGCTTGTCCCCAATCGGCCGAGCGCCCAATGCGTCGCGAATTGTCCCCAGCCCCCTCATCATGGACTGCCGGGCATCCCCATCTGGTAGCAGCCGCTCAAGGTGTTGGACGATATTTGCCGCCGTGAAGTCATGCTGGATCAGCTCCGGAACCACCCTTTTACCGGCAATCAGGTTAGCCATGGCCACGTGCGGCACTTTCACCATGCGCCTGGCGATGGCGTAGGTGAGCGGCGAAACCCGGTACACCACCACAAAGGGATTGCCGATGAGCGCCGCCTCCACCGTGGCGGTCCCGCTGGCTACCACCGAGGCGCGGGCGTGGAAGAGCGTTGCGCGGGCGTCGTCCACCAGCCGCACCGCCAGCCCGGCGCCGTAATTCTGCGTCCATCGCAGCACCTCCGCCCGCTGCGCCGCATTCAACGTGGGGGCAAGCGGCACCACGAACTCCAACCCGGATGCGGACGGCGCGCGCTCGGCCAGATTCCGCGCCGCCTTCAACATCTCCGGCAGATGGTCCCTGATCTCCGTGGGCCGGCTTCCGGGCAGCAACCCGATCCACGTCTTCCCTGCGTCCAGCCCGCTTTCCGCCGCGAACTCAGCGCGGCTCACCGTCGGCGCCGGCAGCTCGGCCAGCGGATGGCCCACAAACTCGGCGTCCACGCCCCGTTCCCGGTAAAACGGCTCCTCAAAGGGAAAAATCACCAGCATCCGGCGGACGAATTGCTGCACCAGCTTGATGCGATGCTTCTTCCACGCCCACAACTGCGGGCTGACGAAGTAAATCACGGGCACGCCCAGCCGGTGGAACTCCCGCGCCAGCCGGAAGTGGATCTCCGGGAAGTCAATCAGCACGGCCACATCCGGCCTGCGCGCGCGGATGGCCCGCTTCAGCTTGCGAAACTCGCCGTAGATGCGCGGCAGGTGAAGCACCACCTCGGTCAGGCCCATCACCGCCATGTCTTCGGAATGCACCACGCGGCTGAGGCCGGCGGCCTCCATGCGCTCGCCGCCCATGCCGAAGAATTCACCTGCCCGTCCGTTTGCCGCCAGCTTCCGCTTGAGCGCCGCCACCAGCAGCGCCCCGTAATGTTCGCCGCTGGCTTCGCCTGCCGAGATGAAGAGAGTGGGGGACATGAAGGTGGCCGCGCCGCAGATGTAGATACTGCCCACCATCATATCGGCTTGCCTGCGGATCTAGTCTTCGCTCAAGTCCCCGGCCAGCCGCCTTCACCAATTTTTGTTGGAGCCATGCAGGCTCCCGGCCTACAATGAGAGCAAAATTTCCCCTCGGCGCAAACGAATGCGGCAGACCGTCTGCGCGTAATCCTGGGAAATCCTGAGGCAATCACATGAAATCGATGAGTCCATCGCTGCTGGCAGGCGCGGCGCTGCTCGCCTGTTGGTCTGCTCTCGCCTTGGCACAGTCAGCTCCCAATCCGGAGGACCCGCCGAAGTCTGACGCTTCGCCCGCCGCGTCGAATGCTGCGCCCACGCAGCCACAAACGCCTGCTCCCGAGCCGCCACCCCCAGTTGCCGATGCCGATCTGCCGCCTCCCGGGCCTCCGCCGCCGGCTAACTTTCAGCACCCGATCCCCGCCGCGCAGCTCGCCTTCCTCAAGGACTACGACGGCAAGATGCCCGACGAGCTGAGAAAAGACAAGCGTTTCCGCGAGCTGCAGAAGCAGGTTACGCCCTCGACGCGTTACTTTTACCACTACGACATCTCGCTTTCCGATGCGCGGGACCAGGTGCTTGACAACGAGCCCATGCCCATCAGCGTACGCGACGGCCGCTTCGTGATGGTGGGCACGGCCGGCGGTCCCAGCCAGCATATGAATGGCCGCGGCTTCCTGTGGTTCGATATCCAGGCAGGCATCGGCCTCGGCGGCATCTACTTCCATCCAACCAATGGCGAGCCCACGCCCACGCTGGCCATCTTCTCCCGGCAGTTGACTGACACTTCGCTCATCATGGGCCAGCTCCCGCCGGATTTCTTTGCCGATTTCACCCAGTGGGCCCCGCTCGCCCAGGTCCACCCCATTTCGCCGCGCTATTTCATCCCCGCCAACGGCAGGAAATATGTGCTCGTCCACGACGAGGACTATTGCTGGCACCCGCCCGGCACACCCGCCCCGGACCAGGACGTATGCATGCAGAGGAACTCCGACGCCGCGGACGCCGACATGGACGCCGCCTATTTCATGCAGGAGACTCACAACGCGTCCGACGCAACTGCGTACATGCTGGGCCAGGACCAGATTGCATGGGTAGGGCTGCGCGAAAGAACCTGCGGCAATGGCCTGGCGTGCCGCGTCACCTTCACCCGCCAGCGCACCCGCATCCTGATCGGCCGTCCCAGCCCGGCGCCGCCGGGACGAGGGCGGTAAGCGGGTAGTGTCTTAAATCTGCGTTGACGAAAAACAACAACCGCTTGCTTTCGCTGTTTGATGCCTCTATCGTTGAGGGATGGCTACGCAAAGGACACAGCTATTAGCGCTCAAGCGGATGCTCACCCAGGCCGAAGTCATTCTCTCCATCGAAAGCCCTTCAAACGCCGCAAGGTGTAGGGAGCTATTGACCGCCGCATCGGCGCTTACTTCCGATCTGCTCAAGACTGACAAAATGCCAGCCGCTGCCATTCTCGGCGCTAAGGGTGGATCGGTGACCGCAAAGCGTGGTCCTGAATATTTCCGCCAGCTTGCGGCCAAGCGCAAGACTAACGCCGGTGGTAGGCCACGCAAAGACGCCTAGACCGCGTAAAATAAAGCCCATTACAAACGAAAAGCCCGGCGCGAGGCCGGGGCAATTCGATAGTGCGGCTGGTTACCCCTATCGTACTGCCCTCTTGTATCCGGCGCAAGGGTGTGCCGAGTGGGGAAGCAATTTGAAGTTTCCGATATGCCCGCACTCACGCGGGAGTTTCACAAAGAGCGGTTGAACCTTGAACGGCTGTTCGAGAAGGACTTAGATCCCTGTGTGTCTTCCCACTCTCTCTACGATCCTCACGCGGTCTTGGAATATGCGCGGACATACGCAATAGATTTCTACGATCTCTATTACAACTACTACTCTCAATTCCCAGACTATCGGGAGCATTGGCAACCCGCATCTGCTGCGTTTGCACTTCAGCGGGTATTGCACTGCCTTAGAAATTTCTCTGCAATTGAGACCTACCTTGAGCTTGACCGTTCACATGTTGACAGAATTACCCGCACAATTTCTGACCGCGCGAAAAGCATTAAAAAGCCCGAGGCGAACCACATCGCTCTAACTGGTAAACAAGCCGCCGCCTTCGCTAGAGCTGGAATCGATATGGCTTCAGCTTCGCCGCTCTTGCTCATGCTTCACGAGCAGGCTAATCGTACTAGCGATCAGTTGCCGCAGGCCCGTCCAGCGATTCCCGCGTCATCTGAGTCGATAGGCGAACAAATAAGGCAACTGCGGGAGGAATGCCTGCTCACCAATGAGCAGTTGGCCGAAGCCCTAGACGTAGACCGCCGCAGCGTCGTGCGTCACATCAGCGGTGATAACCGGCCATCTAAGCAACATATTGCTAAGTATCAAGAAATATTCTCAGCACGCCTTGGCAAAGAAGTGCGCCTCAAAACGTCCCTGTAGCGGCAAAACGTCCCTAATACGTCCCTATAATGTCCTGTCGCGTCCCTCAAATTCCGTAGTCGCAAGTCCTTGGTTTGTCAATGCTTACCTTCTATCGTCGGGATATGAGATGCAACGTGCGAATCCGTGGACCACCACCTACCTACAAACAGCAACGGGGAGCATTTTAGGATGCTCCCCGCCTCGTGCGGACGTGGTGGAACGGTATACACAGCGGTCTTTAAAACCGCCATCTCGTGACGGGGATTTGTGGGTTCGAGTCCCACCGTCCGCACTCCAAACCATATCACACTTTTTGCGTTGACAAACAGCGAGCGCTTGCTGTATTGTCTAACCATGATGAGCGAATCGAAATCCGCGAACATGTTGACTTGCGAGGCGTGCAACATGGCTTGCCAGCGATTTGGAAAACATCGCAATGGGCTGCGCCGGTTCCGCTGCCCTAGCTGCAAGAAGACTTACACGGAAGCGCACGCGCGGGTTCTGGACACGATGTACATCTCCCAAGACAAAGCTGTTCTCGCTCTGCAATTGCTGCTCGAAGGCAACTCCATTCGCAGCACGGAGCGGATTTGCGGGCTGGACCGCAACACAATCATGAGCCTGTTGGTTAAGGCGAGTGACCGCTGCCAAACCTTGATGGTAGCGAAGGTCTGCAACCTTCCCGTAAAGGATGTAGAAGTTGACGAAATCTGGGGATTTGTCGGCAAAAAAGAAGGCCACAAGTCAGACGATGATGGCCCCGAAGTAGGCGATGCGTATTGCTTCATCGGTATGGAGCGCAGCACAAAGTTGGTACTGGCCTATCACTTGGGAAAGCGTACCGCGAAGTCAACAGATGCCTTTATCGGCAAGTTGGCCTATGCCACTTCAAAAGTTCGCTACCAGTTGACCTCTGACGGATTCACCCCTTATGTGAGCGCAGTCAAGATGCTGCTAAGAGATCGGGTTGACTTTGCCCAGTTAATCAAAGTCTATGGAGCGCCGCGCGACGGCGAGCAACGTTACAGCCCTGCAGAAGTTGTGGATTCAGTCCCAGTCGAGATCATGGGAAGGCCGGTCAGAGATCGCATCTGCACGTCACACATCGAACGGCAGAACCTCAGTGTGCGCATGGGCATGAAGCGTATGGCAAGGCTCACGCTGTGTTTTAGCAAGAAGTGGGAACACCTTGAGGCTGCGTATGCCCTCTGGTTTGCCTATTACAACTTCTGCCGTGTTCACAAGACACTACGCGTCACTCCTGCGATGAAATCAGGCATCACTGCACACATCTGGACGATTGCGGAATTGATTGCCTGAATCGGGCGAAGCGCAACTGCTAAACAACAATATACTTAGAGGCGAATGTTTGGAGGCAACGTTGATGAACGATCACGACATGCTGCTAGTAATGACCATCTGCGAACTGCTAGGTACAAGCGCCTACCCTGGAGATGTGGAGAGAGCATATGAGCAAGCTAAAGGCAAGTTGAAGGCGTCGCGTGAGCCGATAACTCCAGCGCAGGTCTACATTCCTCCGCGCCAGCTTTCCTAAGCTTTCCCGGCACCTTTAATTCCAGCCATTCTTGCGCTAGTTTAAGCACGCGCATTTTGTGGACATAGTTCCCGCCAAAACGGCTCTCAAGATACAGCAGGAGGCTTTCCGTCTCCTCGTCTTCCACATACATCGAAACTCGAATTGACATCAAATCATCTCCAATGGGCAACCGGGGGAACGTCAACGCACAATTCAGACACTACCCGGTAAGCGCAACGAGGATGAATCCATGATGGAATACAAGGGCTGTCTCTCTGGTCCCATCGATTTCGATCCGGAAGACAATACCTTCTCCGGAACCGTCGCCGGGCTCAGGGACGTAATTCATTTCGAGGGATCAACGGCCAGGGAGTTGTCGCGTGCCTTCCGCGAGAGCATCGACAGCTATCTGGAGTTGTGTGCCGAGACTGGCTCGCCCTGACAGGCCCTCTCTTCTCTAAGAACCTGTATAAAAACTCGGCCACGTGTTGGATTCATGTGTTTTGAAAGGGCACGGCTTCAGCCGTGCCGCTCGATGACGAGTTGAGTTTTGGGCTTTAGCCCCCGAGGGAAGGTATTTTCAGTCCTTTAGATTCCCTCAGCGGCTAAAGCCGGGTCTCATTTGCCGCTTCCTCGGCACGGCTGAAGCCGTGCCCTTTCAAAGCCGTAAGTTTTTATACAGGCTCTAAGATGGAAGCGATCCTTCGAGAGGTCTCTATGCGCCTGTGTGGAATTTTATTCAGCCTGTCACTTTTAATTCAGATTTCCAGCGCGCAAAACACTGAAGCGCCAACGGCGGTCTCCGAATTGGACGCGCGCCAACATCTCTCTCAGAAAACCGATCCGGTTTATCCGCCGATCGCCGCGGCGGCCCGCGTCGAAGGAGACGTTGTCCTCACGGTGGCCATCGATAGCAAAGGATCGGTAGCTTCGGAAAAAGTGCTGAGTGGCGCGCCGATGCTGCAACAAGCCGCGCTCGATTGCGTGAAAAAGTGGCAATTCGCTCCGTTCATGGCCAACGGCATCCCCGCGGCGGCCACCACCACGATCACGATTCCATTTCGCCTTGAACAGCATGGGCCCACCCCCACCGCCGATCAGGAGAAGGCGGCGCAGGCGTGGTTTCCGCTTGAGAAAACCTGCATGAAAGCTGTGCAGGCGCAGAATCCCAACGAAGCAGTGGACGCGTGCAAACAGATGCTCGATATGTCTTTCAAGGCCGGAGATCTCACCTCGAGCGACCAGTTGGCGCGAACCGGATCGTTCCAGCTCTACGGGCATGCGCTGCTTTTGGCCGACAAGAAGCAGGCTGCGCTGGCGCAGGAATACATGGCGGTAGACGAGGCGCACAAATGCCTCACGGACAAGGATCAGGAGTACGCCATGCCTTATTTCTGGCGCGGCGTAGTGGAAGCCAATCTCGGCCAGAACGATCAGGCGCTGGCCGACTATGCCGTAGCGGAAGCCACGCATCGCAAGGCGATTGCCAATCTGCCGGATATGAAGCAGAAATACAGCCAGGTGCTGGCCGCGATTCTCAAGCAGCATGCGGCCTTGCTGGAGCAGATGGGCAGAGCCGACGACGCAGCGAAGGTGCGCGCTGAGAAGGCGGCCCTCTAAGCTCTGCGCCTTGCCCGCACCGCAGCAGCAAGTTCTTCAAGCAGCCCGTGAGTCTCCTTCCAGTCGATGCAGGCGTCGGTGATGCTCTGCCCATACACCAGCGGCTGGCCCGGCACGAGCTTCTGCGCGCCGGCCACTAGGTTGCTCTCGATCATCACACCCATGATGCGACTGTCGCAGGCTGCGATCTGCGCGGCAACTTCGCGGCCGACGATTCCCTGCCGGCGATAGTCCTTGCCGCTGTTGGCGTGGCTGAAGTCGATCATGATGCGCGGCGCCACGCCGGTCTGCTCCATCTTCGCCGCGGTGTCGGCCACGCACTCAGCCGTGTAGTTCACCGTCTTGCGCCCGCCGCGCAGAATAATGTGGCAATCGGGATTGCCCGTGGTCACGAAAATCGCCGACTGCCCATGTTTGGTGTGGCCCAGAAAAGTATGCGAGTAGGCCGCCGAAAGAATCGCGTCGATGGCCACCTGTACATCGCCGGAAGTCGCGTTCTTGAAGCCCACCGGGCAGGACACGCCGGAGACCAGTTGCCGGTGCACCTGGCTCTCCGTGGTGCGCGCACCGATGGCGCCCCAGCTCACCAGCCCGGCAATGTACTGCGGCGAAATCATGTCCAGGAACTCGGTTCCCGTGGGCACGCCCATCTCGGCCAGGTCGATGAGCAGATGGCGCGCCAGGCGCAGGCCGTCGTTGATCTTGTAGCTCTGGTCGAGATAGGGATCGTTGATCAATCCCTTCCATCCGATGGTGGTACGCGGCTTCTCAAAGTAAACGCGCATCGCGATGCGCAGCTCGGATGAAAACTCCGAGATCGCGGCTTTGAGCAGACCCGCATATTCGCGCGCCGCCGTGGCGTCGTGGATGGAGCAGGGTCCGGCCAGCACCAGCAAACGGTCGTCGCTGCCGTTGAGAATGTCGCAAATCTGGCTGCGGGCGTCGAAGATGGTCGTCGAGGCGGCCTCGGTAACCGGACGCTCTTCTTCGAGGAATACCGGGGGGAGAACAACTTTGGTCCATTTGATGCGAATGTCTTCGGTTGGATGGAACATGACTCTTTCCTGGCGCGGCGAAGCGCGTGCCCCTCCCCATCCTTTCCGCAAGCAGCGTGAAAAGGTGGAAGCGCCCGGCAATTCATTCGGGATTGAGGAACCGGATGGTGCCTTTGAATTCGATAAGCGCCTGACTAGAATCTATCAGCCCGGCACACGCAGGGTCCTGGCCCAGGGAATTGGGCTCGGTCTGCGTCAGGGAAGCAGCTTCTCAGCGAACCTCGATGGCTGTCAGTGCGGCTCCCGCCGCCACCACTCCCACGACCACCGGCACCCAGAGGCGAATATGGTGTCCGGGCTCCGAGCCTTCGCCAATGTATTCCTTGCCCTTGCTTAACCTGGCCACATCGGCGTAGAGGTGCGGCACCTGCGCGTTCGAGTCCAGATCGGTGAGAGTGAAAGACGCGAGCGCCATGGCGCTGAGCGCCCCGGAGCCTTCTGACCCGTCGCGGAATTCGACGTTCAGGTAGGTCCCGTTGGGATAACGGGCGAGCCTCTTGTGAATCTTGCGCGCGTGCTTGTCCAGATTGGGTGTTGGGTTGGTTGCGGATTGAGCCGGGCAAACGGATGCGATCAAGCTCCAGGCTAGCGCCAGGCAAACGATAGATTTCCCGCCGAAGATGACTTTCATGGGCCCTCCAAAGAAAAAGGCAGCAACCGCGGTGCGAATGGGCCAAGCCCGGGCCGCAGCCGGCTCAGGCAGGCTTTAACAATACCACTAGATTCGATCGAATGCGGGCGCGTGAATAGCACGAAAGCCCATGGGCGGTCCCAAAAAGTAACCAGTCGCGGCTGAGGATCGGAAAGCGGATGCGGTCCGCGAACCGGGTCAGGCAACGCAGGGAGTATGATGGGTTTCCTGCGGAGCTTTAGAACTTTCTATAGCGGTTAGCCCGTTGGCGCAGGGCGAAGCCATAACCGCCGTGCGGATTCTTTCATGAAGAAGAAGCCGCAATGTAGGATGTTGTTGACGCTGCGGCCACTCGAAAACCGCTGTAAACCGGGGTCCAAATCGATGCAACCTTCACGTCGGATTTGTGTCGCACTGCTCGCCTGTTTCTCTGCTTTCGCCTACGCCGGTCAAGCCGCTCCGCAGGGAGCCGCGCCGCCTCAGGTTCCGCCCGCGCCAGGAGGAAACGGCGTCGTTCTCTCTCAGCGTCCCGCGCCACAGGCGGAAAACGCGAACCCCGCCGGTGCCGGCATCAGCCTCGATGTGGTGGTGGCCGATAAATCGGGGAAGCCCGTTCCGGGACTCACCCTCTCCGACTTCACGCTGCTCGACAACAAGCAGCCCAGCAAGATTCTCTCCTTCCGCTCCAGCGACGGAACGGCTCAACCGGCGGACCCGCTGGTGCAGGTAATTCTCCTCTTCGACACCGTCAATACCGACTTCGACGCCGTCTCCTTTGCGCGCCAGCAGACAGAAAACTTCCTGCGCCAGAACGGCGGACATCTGGCCGTGCCGGTCTCCATCTATTGGCTGACGAACGAGGGCATTAACCAGCAGCAGGAGCTTTCCACCGACGGCAACGCGCTCGCCGCGCAACTGGATGCAGCCACCAGCCGGCTGCGCACCATCAACCGCGCCGCCGGCGCATACGGAGCCATCGAACGCTTCGAGCTTTCTACCCGGATGCTTGACACCCTGGCCCAGAACGAGCTGCATGTACCGGGCAGAAAGCTGCTCATCTGGGCTGGTCCAGGCTGGCCGATGCTGGACAATCCGGAAATCGATGTTTCCTCCAAGGGCCAGCAGGCGCTGTTCTCGGAGATCGTGAGAATGTCGGCCCTTATGCGCGAAGCCCATATCGAGCTCGATAGCATTTCCCAGGGGATGCCCGGGCCTGACACCTACCTTTATCAGTCTTTCGTGAAGGGGGTAAAGAAGTTGCAGCAGGCCGGTGCGTCCAACCTCAGCCTGAAAGTGCTCGCCGTCCAGAGCGGCGGACTGGTGCTGTCCCCCACCAATGACCTCTCGTCTTCGATCGCGAGATGTATGCAGGATGCCGGTCCCTTCTATACCTTGTCCTTTGCGCCCCCTCCCGCCGATGGACCCAATGAATACCACGAGCTGCAGGTGCGCATAGGCCGGCCAGGGCTGACGGCCCACACCAATACGGGCTATTACAACCAGCCGCAGAGGCCGCCCGCGCCTTGACAGCAGGGGGTGCGGTCTTTAGAATTAGAAAGGAGTAAACCGTCGATTTTCTTCCTTTAAGTGACAGAATCAAGAGCTCTTAGGGGAATTCAAGCGCGGTCCTGCAGCGGTCGGAATCTCTCCCTTTTTACCGTACGCGGGACTTGGATGGAGAGCAGCGAAGATGACCGAAGCGCGCCTCAGCCCGCGGGAGCGGCTGGTGCTTACCGCCATCATCGACCTGTATATCGCCACCGGCGAACCGGTAGCCTCGCAGGCGCTCGCCGGTTTTCTTGCCAATCGCGACGGCCTGAGTTCGGCCACACTGCGCAACGTGATGGCCACTCTGGGCGAGAGCGGGCTGCTCGAGCAGCCGCACACCTCGGCGGGAAGGGTTCCCACGGCGGCGGCGTTTCGCTTCTACGTCGAGCAGATCACCCAGTCCGGCCGCGCCGCTTCCACGGCCAATGCGGGCACCGCCGCACCGCAGGCCAATGCCGCTCTCAACTCGACGCCGCTGAGTGAGGCTCGCCGCGGCCAGATTGAGGAGAGCTTTTCCGGCGTGGCCAGCTCGCACGAGTATCTTGAGCGCACCTCCCACGTGCTGGCGCTTATCTCCAGCGGGTTGGGCGTGGCGCTGGCCAGTTCCACCGCTGGGCAGGTCCTGGAGCACATTCACTTTTCGCGTCTCACCGCGGGAAGGGTGCTGGCCGTCCTGGTTACGCAGGCCGGCGCCGTACAGGATCGGGTGCTGGTGCTGGACCGCGAGATGACTCATCTCGAGCTGGAGACGGCTGCCCGCTATTTGAACGAAAACTTCCACGGCTGGCCCATCGAGCGGATTCGCGCAGAGGTTGCGCGGCGCGTGGACGCCGAGCGCGAAGCCTATCGGCAGATGGTGGCCTCGGTCGAGGAGCTCTGCCGCAAGGGAGCGCTGGCCGGCGGCGAAGCCGCACCGGCTATCTTCGTGGAAGGAATGGCCAACCTGATCACCGCCGGCTCGGACCACGAGCGGCTGCGCCAGATGCTGCTGGCTCTCGAAGCCAAGCAGTGCCTGATCGAATTGCTGAATGCTTACGTAGACGGGCGCCAGCAGGAGGTGCGTGTCGTGGTCGGCCTCGACCAGGCTTCGCCGGCCATGCAAGACCTGGTGCTGATCGGCGCGCCCGCACGGCTGGGAGGGGCGAGCCTGGGCACGGTCGCCGTAATCGCGCCCACGCGCATCCAATATCAGGAGATGATCCAAGCGGTAAGCTACATCGCCCGGCTCTCGGAGCGCATCCTGGAAGTTCCTGCTCAATAGGCCGGGGGCGCAGGCGCCTGCGATCCCTGAACATATTTGAGATTCGCACGGAAGCCGCGGACTTCCCCGGCAGGATCGTCGAACCGGACGGAGTTGAATTGAAGGAGTATGACTCGAAGCATGTCGAAACACGAAACTGACCTGAACGTATTGGATCCGCTGGAAATCCCCGCGGGCGATGAGTCCGCCAACGGCGCCGGATCGGCGCGCGCCGGCGAGCCTGGGGAGAATGAAAAATCCCGGCCCGAGGCCGCCGGCCAATCCCAACCGGGCCAGTTGGAGTTGCCGTCCGCGGAGCCCGCATCGGCGGAAATCGAACAGTTGAAGGCCGAGCGCGACCAGTTGCTCGACCGCCTGGCCCGCTTGCAAGCCGAGTTTGACAACGCCCGCAAGCGCGCCGAGCGCGAACGGGTCGAGTTCCGCGACTATGCCACCGGAAGCGTGGTGGAGCAGTTTCTTCCGGTTGTCGACAACTTCGAGCTGGCGCTCAAGTCCACCGGTTCGGCGGAACAACTCCGCTCCGGCGTGGCACTGATCGTCAAGCAGATGGAGGAGATTCTGCGCCAGATGCAGGTGATTCCGGTTCCCGCGCTGGGCGAGGCTTTCGATCCGCGCGTTCACGAGGCCATTGGCTCGGTTGATCGCGACGACCTGCCCGACCAGCACGTGGCCGAGGAGATTCGCCGCGGCTACAGGATGCGCGATCGCCTGCTGCGACCCGCGTTGGTGCGCGTGGTCCACAATCCCAAACAGACCAGCGAATAAGTTCCAACAACCCCGAGGGAGTTTGATTACCAAAGCCAATGAGTTCTAATACAGGTGTGGGCAAAGCAGATTATTACGACGTTCTGGGTGTCTCCCGCGAGGCCACGGACCAGGAGTTGAAGAGCGCTTATCGCAAGCAGGCGCTCAAATATCATCCTGACCGCAACCCCGGCGATCATGTTGCCGAGGAAAAGTTCAAGCAGGCCAGCGAGGCTTACCAGGTGCTCAGCGACGCCGACAAGCGCGCCGCGTACGACCGCTACGGCCATGCCGGCCTCAGCGGCCAGGGCTTCGCGGGAGGCCCGTTCGCCGGCGGGATGGACATCGGCGACATCTTCGGCGACCTGTTCGGCGAGATGTTCAATATGGGCGGCGCGTCGCAGCGCGGCTCGCGCCAGAAGCGCGGCGACGACCTGCGTTTCGATCTCACCATCGACTTTGAAGCGGCGATCTTTGGCACTGAGGTCGAAGCAAAGATACGCCGGCTTGAGACCTGTGCCGCGTGCAAAGGCCGCGGCAGCGCCTCCGGCCGCGGACCGAGCGTCTGCAGCCAGTGCCAGGGCCGGGGCCAGCTCCGCTACCAGCAGGGATTCTTCTCCGTGGCCCGCACCTGCGGCGCATGCGGCGGCGCCGGCTCGGTCATTGGCGATCCCTGCCCCTCCTGCCGCGGCGAAGGGCGCGCCGCCAACGAGGTCAAGCTCCATGTCAAGGTTCCTCCGGGCGTGGAAGAAGGAACCCGCATCCGCTACTCCGGCGAAGGCGATGCGGGCCGCGCCGGCGGTCCCAAGGGCGATTTGTACATCGTCCTCTCCATCCGCGCGCACGATTTCTTCGAGCGCCAGGGGCACGACCTGCACTGCGTTATTCCCATCAGCTTTCCGCAAGCGGTTCTGGGCGCGGAGTTCGAGATACCGGGCATCGACGGCCCGGTGAGCATCAGGATTCCCGAAGGCACGCAGAGCGGCAAAGAGCTGCGCATCCGCGGGCGCGGCGTTCCCTATCTGAACGAGAAAGGCCACGGCGATCTGGTGGTCAAAGTCATCGTGCAGATTCCCCGCAAGCTCAGCCGCGCCCAGCGCGAGCTGGTTTCCAAGCTCTCCGAGTCGCTCGCCGTCAACAACCGGCCCTCGTCTCCGGGGCTCATTGAAAAGATGAAAGACCTGTTCAGCTAGCGCAGTTCTCGCGCAGCCCGCGACGTTTGGCTCGGCTCCCACGGATTGACAATCGGCACGCCGGCGGCGCGAAACGGCGCCGTATCGCGCGTAGCCACGGCGAATCCATGCACCGCCGCAATGGCCGCGATCTGGCAATCTGCCACTGAGATTGAATGGCCCTTGGCTGCCGCGCGGCTTGCAAGCGAGGCATAACGCGCGGCGGCCTCGCGTTCAAAGGCGAGAAATCGGTCAGCGAAGTAATTCGCGAGCAATACCTGCACCGCCGTCGTCATGCCTCTCTTTCGTTTGCCGTCGGGAAGAAGCGCAATGCCGAGCAGCACCTCCATGAGAACAGGCGCGCACAGATAGAGCGTTTCCTTCGGCTGGCGATCCAGCCACGCAACCACAGCCGCATCAGCGAACGGCTTTACCGGCTCCGAGATCACATTCGTGTCAAGCACGATCACGAGAAATCCGCCGGTTCAGCCGGTCTTGAGTCGCGCTTGTAGTTGAGCTCGATGCCGCCATAGCGGCGCCCGAACGCGGCTAGTTGCGAGCCGAGTCCCGTTGCCGTATCAGGAGACACGGCGTCATCCAGAATCCGGCGAATCTCGGCCTCGGTGCTCCGTCCATTGCGCGCCGCCCGCAGCTTGAGGGCGCGGTGTGTCTTCTCGGAAAGGTTTCGGACGGTCACTGCGGCCATGTCTTGTCGCACCCTCCACGTTGCTATCAATGATAGCATTTTGCTGCGAATGATATCAAGCATGGCGAAGCTCAAATTGCGAGCAGCACGATCGCCGCGACGGCAGCGCCCATCAGCAGGCTCATCTTGTCGGTCAGCGCAAACACCAGCGGATCTTCGTTGAGGTCTCCGCGCGAGGCCAGCAGCCACACCCGGCAAACCCACAGAATCATCAGCGGCATCAGCAGCCACAGCACCTGCGGATGCCGGTACAGCGCCACCACTTCCTGGCTGCTGATGTAAATGGCGAACACCATCACCGCGGCAAAGGCGCTGGAGGTTCCAAAGCTGCGCAAC
Source organism: uncultured Acidobacteriaceae bacterium (assembly GCA_963770555.1). Lineage (GTDB taxonomy): Bacteria > Acidobacteriota > Terriglobia > Terriglobales > Acidobacteriaceae > Telmatobacter. Next base: position 18,900 of record CAVYQC010000001.1, on the reverse strand, counting down.
TGGTCGATATCGGCCACCAGGTAGCCGCGCCCGTTCTTGGGCGACGTGCCGCTGGCGCGCAGGTTTTCAAGCTCGGCGAACCGCTTCACGATGGCCAGCGAGAAAAACAGGAAGACCGAGAAGCCGGCCAGCCAGTGCGAGATGTGCGAATGCGTGGCCGCGCTCCCGGCCAGCAGCCGCAGCGTATATAAGCCGGAAAGCACCAGAACGTCCACCAGCGCAATTCGCTTCAGCGCCATCGAATAGGCCAGCGTGCCGGCCAGATAAAGCAGCAGCCAGCCGAGGAACCCGAGCGGAAGCAGCCGCGCGCCCAGCAACGCCACCAGCAGGAAAACCACTGCCATGCCCAGGCCGGTGGAGGCCGGCAGATCGCCCGAGGCAAACGGCCGCAAACGTTTCTTCTGGTGATGACGATCGGCTTCGATATCGAGCAGATCGTTCACGATGTACGTGGCCGAGGCCGTGAGCGAGAAGCAGCAAAAGGCGAGCAGCGCGGTCATGAGCCGGTTGACGGCTACAACGTGCGCCAGCAGCACGGGCAAAAAAACGAGAAGGTTCTTGGCCCATTGATGCGGCCGCATCGCCTTCGCCATGGACTCGAGCAGCCGGCCGCGCTCCTCGAAGGTGCGCGCCGGATGAATGCCGCGCGCGCGCAGCTTTCTGCGCAGGCGCAGGCTTGGATTGGCCAGCAGCGGTTCGGCAGCGCGCGTCAACAGGGGCAAATCCGGCGTGTCGTTGCCCACGTAATCGAATTCGCCGGCGCCCAGCCGGCTGCGCAGGCTGTTGAGTTTCCGGTCTCCGGTCAAATTGGTCGCGCCGTCACTCCCCAGCACGCCGCTGAAGATCCCCAGATGGTCGGCGACGCGCTGGGCCAGGCGCACGTCTGCGCCCGTGGCCAGGTAAATCGCGCGGCCCTTCCCGCGCTCCTCCAAAAGAAACTGCAGCAGCTTGCGGTTGTAAGGCAAATGATCTACGTCGAGCAAGACCTGTCCGGTGACGTATGCCTTGAATGCCGCCTTGCCTTTAAGCAGGCGGCCTGGCAGACCGAGAACGCGAAAAGGACGCGTCCGCGCCAGCACCAGCAGTGAGTCGACAAGCGTATCCGACTTGACCAGCGTTCCATCCAGATCCACGCACAACGGCCTCAGTGTGGTTACTGGAGGCCCCGGCGGCGAGAGGGTCTGGGACAACCGATCACCTCGATTGGACCCAGTATACAGGCGTGCGTCTTTGCCGAAAGCGGCCGCCGCTGCGGGAGCAAGTGCGATGGGAGGGAAGTTTGGTGGAGCTGAGCGGGATCGAACCGCTGGCCTCCTCGTTGCGAACGAGGCGCTCTCCCAGCTGAGCTACAGCCCCACGACTTATCTATCTTACCAGCGGCCGGAAAATCCGGAAAGGTATGGCGAGCTATTTCATCTTGGGCGAGATTGCCGAATGAGTGGCGCTGTTTATTGCGCGACCTGCGATTGTTTCGACTCCAATCGTGTCAGGCGGCGATCAAAGTCCAGAAGGTCCTTTATCTGTCCAATCTCCTTGCTCAAGGAGTCGATCCGCGTGTTTAAGGAGTCGCTCGAGGACGCAATACGCGTATTGACCAGATCAAAGCGCGCAATCATGACGGAAGTCAAATCCTCGAATCGCTGGTCAATCGCGCCCAGTCGCGTCGTAATCGACCGCAACTCGGGTGCAAGGAAGTCCTGCAGAACCTGCCGCATGTCTTCGATGGCGCTCATGATTTTCGATTCTAGGCCCGATCTTTCCTGGCCGTCAATCCAGCCGATTGCCTGTCAGCGTCACAACTGGTTCATATTCTGCAGGAACTCGGCATTGTTGCGCACCTTCTCAAGCCGGCTGATCAACAGTTCCATGGCTTCCACCGGCGACAGCGGATTGAGCACCTTGCGCAGCACCCAGATGCGCGAAAGATCGTCCTTGGGAATGAGCAGCTCTTCCTTGCGCGTGCCGGAACGCTGGATGTCGATGGCCGGGAAGACGCGCTTGTCCACCAGCTTGCGGTCCAGGATGATTTCCATGTTGCCGGTGCCCTTGAACTCTTCGAAGATCACTTCGTCCATGCGCGAGCCGGTATCCACCAGCGCCGTGGCGATGATGGTCAGCGAGCCGCCCTCCTCGATGTTGCGGGCCGCGCCGAAAAAGCGCTTCGGCCGCTGCAAGGCGTTCGAATCCACGCCGCCCGAAAGCACCTTGCCCGACGGCGGCACAATGGTGTTGTAGGCGCGCGCCAGGCGGGTGATCGAATCGAGCAGAATGACCACATCGCGCTTGTGTTCCACCAGCCGCTTGGCCTTTTCGATCACCATCTCGGCCACCTGCACGTGGCGCGCGGCCGGCTCGTCAAACGTCGAGCTGATGACCTCGCCCTTCACCGAGCGCTGCATGTCGGTTACTTCCTCGGGCCGCTCGTCGATGAGCAGCACAATGAGCACCACCTCCGGATGGTTCGAGGTAACCGAGTTGGCGATCGACTGCAGCAGCATGGTCTTGCCGGTGCGCGGAGGCGCCACGATCAATCCGCGCTGGCCCTTGCCTACCGGCGTCAGCAGGTCCATCACCCGGCCGCTGGTGCCTTCCCGGACCGTCTCCATCTTGATGCGTTCCTGCGGATAGAGCGGCGTGAGGTTGTCAAACAGAATCTTGTTGCGCGTCTCTTCCGGCGACTCGAAGTTGATGGCCTCGATCTTCACCAGCGCGAAGTACTTTTCGCCCTCGTGCGGCGGGCGCACGTTGCCGCTGATGGAGTCGCCGGTCTTCAGGTCGAACTTGCGAATCTGCGACGGCGAGACGTAGATGTCGTCCGGACCGGGAAGGTAGTTGTAGTCGGGCGAGCGCAGAAATCCATAGCCGTCGGGGAGAATCTCCAGCACGCCCTCCGCGAAGATATGACCCTCTTTCTCGCTCTGCGCCTGGAGAATTTTGAAGATCAGATCCTGTTTGCGCAGTCCGCTGGTTCCGGGGATCTCCAGAGTGCGGGCGATGCGGCTAAGTTCAGTGATATTTTTTTCTTTGAGTTCAGCGATAGTCATTGTTCACCTGCGAAAGGGCGGGATGTGGGGGTGGGGATGCGGGCGGGAGAAATACTCCAGGGATTTATGGAGGGTATTCGGCAATACATCCGGCATAAACCGGTCTTCAAGCATCACCCGAATTCAACTGGAGTATCAAGATGCCGGGGGAAGAAAACGCCACCTTCTACGGGGAACTGCCTTGAACCGCTTCCTGATTCAATACGATGTGCGTCGAAGGCGCCGTCAGGCCGCGCGGCGCCGTTCGATGGGCTGGGAAGCCTGCGCCTGCGGAGGCACAAACGACCCGGGATTAGTGGTATGAAAGCGGCACAGAACTTCGTTCGTGGTGTCCTGGAGCCGGGTATTCGGTTTGTGAAGCTTACGGGTTGCTTTGCTCGCCAATTGACAGAGCTGATAGCGATTGGACACATGAGAGAGTGCCCCAAATACCAAATCAGAACGCATTTGCCAATCTCCTTCTTGAATAACCTGCCCGGTCGGAACTACTTGGCGCCGCCGGTGCAGCAGGAAAGCGATGCCATTGGCTGCTTTCTCAATCTTTCCAGTTCTACTCTTAGACGCATTCCGAGCGTCCGTAGTTCAAATTGTTCATGCAATGTCGCACGTTGTGAAACGGGCCATCCGCAATCGCAAACATACTTTTCCTGCGCGGGAATCCAGACGCCCGACATTCCCATTTCCGGCGGATCCAAAGATCCACCAGGAAATCTACTCCAGAGCCCTCGCTCAAGTTGGATGCAGGAATTGGCTGACGGGCGCGCAAAATCGCACAGCGCAGCCTGCCATTTATGGATGGCTCTCTTGAATGTATACCGGCAGGTGGCGCAGGTCAACTGTTTTTTCTTCACGTGAGCGCCAGGCCCGCGCCTGGTATTCTTCTGGCTCATTGTCGCTTAAATGCTGATTATAATACAGATAGAAGTAACAATTCGACTTTGGAAAGGCCCGGACCCAAACCGTTGGCTGCCGGTTCCAGCCGCTCGCCAGGCATCGGAGCGTATCCGACTGGTTACCTGCCCAGAGAACAGGCCGCAGCCACTGCGCTTCCAATTTCCTCGTAAGTCCGGCGTTCCCAACTGTCTGCCGATCTCACCGCGGGCCCGGCCCCGCACCGTGGGGGCAAGTCAGACGCTTTCCTTCCAGTCTTTCGGCTCATCGGCCGCAACTTGCCCGTTTTGAAAGCCAAAGTTAATCCCATGAAAGCATCAGGAGGAAGCAATCGCAGTGCCGGGCAGATAAGGGATGTGACGCTCCCGTCCGGGAACCCGCGCGGTGGGAGTCCGCACCGCCCCCCGAAGCCGGCCGCATCGGCCTACGACCAATAACTGCGGTCCAGTGTTCGGTACTGGATGGCTTCAGCCAGATGGGCTACGGTCAAATGCTCGGCGCCTTCAAGATCGGCAATGGTGCGCGCCACCTTCAGAATCCGGTCGTGGGCCCGCGCTGTGAGACCCTGTTGCTGCATGGCCCGCTCCAGCAGCCTTTCGGCGTCCGCGCTCAATTCGCAGTAAGCCCGGATCTGGCGGGTGGTCATCTGCGCGTTCGAATAAATCCTTTCGCCGAACTTCCTGAACCGCTCCCGCTGCCGCTCGCGCGCGGCCATCACCCGGGAGCGAATCTGGGCCGATCCCTCGGCCGCGGCGCCGCCGCGCAGCTCTTTATATTGCACGGCGGGAACTTCGATGTGAATGTCGATTCGATCGAGCAGCGGGCCGGAGATTTTTGCCACATAGCGCTGGATCATCGGCGGCGTGCACAGGCACTCCCGCGACTTGTCGTTGAAGTATCCGCAGGGGCAGGGATTCATTGCCGCGGCGAGCATGAAGCGCGCCGGAAAACTCAGCGACATGGAAGCGCGCGCGATGGTCACCGTGTGATCTTCGAGAGGCTGGCGCATTACTTCAAGCACGTTGCGTGGAAACTCCGGCAGCTCATCCAGAAACAAAAGACCGTTGTGCGCCAGCGACACCTCGCCCGGCCGCGGCACCATACCGCCGCCGATCAGCCCGGCGTCGGAGATGGTGTGGTGCGGCGAACGAAACGGACGCTGCGTCACCAATCCCGCGCCCGCATCGAGCACTCCGGCGACGGAGTGAATCTTGGTGGTCTCGAGAGCCTCGTCGAAGGTGAGCGGAGCCAGTATCGAAGGCAGCCGCTTGGCCAGCATCGTTTTTCCCGAGCCGGGAGGGCCGATCATCAAAATGTTGTGGCTTCCGGCCGCCGCCACTTCCAATGCGCGCTTGGCGGTCTGCTGGCCGCGCACATCGTGGAAGTCCACGCTGAAGTGCTGCAGCTCTCCCAGCAGTTCCTCGGTGGCCACACGAAACGGTTCACGCTGGATTTGGCCCACCACCGTGCTGTTCAGCAATTCCAGAACGTCGAGCAGCGAGGAGACCGGATACACGTTCACGCCTTCCACCACCGCAGCCTCGGCCGCATTGGCCGCGGGAAGAATCAGGTTGGGAATGTTTTTCTCGCGCGCCAGAATCGCCACCGGCAGCATGCCGGGAATGGGACGCACGCTCCCGTCCAGCCCCAGCTCGCCCACCAAAAGAAAGCGGCTCAAATCGTCCGTGCGCAAGGCGCCATACGCTCCCAGAATGCCCACGGCGATGGGAAGATCGAAGCCCGAGCCTTCCTTCTTCAGATCGGCCGGCGCCAGATTGATGGTGATGTGCGTGGGAGGAATCAGGTACCCGGAATTCTTGATCGCGGCGCGCACCCGGTCGCGGCTTTCGCGCACCGCCGCGTCCGGCAAGCCGACGGTGTGAAAATGATCCTGCTCGCTGACCACGCCGCTGTAATCCACCTCCACATCGATGAGGTTGGCGTCGATCCCGTACACCGCGGCACTGAGAACCTTGAACAGCATGGTTGGATGATTGAGAGCGAGTGTACCAGAAGCAGGGAATAGGGAACAGGGACTGAGGGAATAGGGACCAGGGACTAGAACTGGTTGCATAGAGATGGGTTTGAATGGGCACGATTTCAAACGCTGCGGAAAAGCAGCTTCAGTGGAGCGCGAAGTGTCAGGGCACGACTTCAGTCGTGCCGCAAGTCGAGCAAGATGAACGCAGGCTTTAGCCCCTGCGGCCTGCTTCGCGGGCCTATACCTGAAATCCGGCCCTTTCCGCAGCCTCTTCAGCCGTGCCGCAAAGGCCGCGAAAAACCCGGGCTTCAGCCCCTAAGGGACATCGCCCGCTGAAAGACCAACATTCATATTTATGTAACCAGATCTAGGGACTGGAAAAGGAGACACAAAGAATGACAACCAGCACTTCACACTCCGCGCCGATCGAGAGCGCCGGCATCCGCGGACAAGACTAATTGAAAGAAGTTAGAAAGGGGCCACGCTCATACCGCTGCAGTCACGGCTGCGCACGCAGCCCGGCTCTTCCGACCCCTGATCCCTGATCTCTGATCCCTAGTCTCTCAGTCCTTGGTCTCTCCCGTTACAATCGAATTCGTGACAGCGAGCCTTTTCGAACTCTACAAGATCGGCGTCGGCCCCTCGAGCTCCCACACCATGGGACCCATGCGCGCGGCTTGCCGCTTCGCGCGGGAGCTCGAGCCCCGTGGCCTGCTCAATCGCGTCGAACGCGTGCAGGTGGATTTATATGGCTCGCTGGCTCTCACCGGCCTCGGCCACGCCACCGATCGCGCCGTTCTTCTCGGCCTTTCCGGAAATGAGCCGGCGGCCATCGATCCTGGTCTCATCGAATCCACCATCGCGCAGATTCGTTCCGCGCATAGCATCGATCTGGCTGGAACCCATTCCATTTCCTTCGACGAGCCGCGCGATCTCCTGTTCCACCGCGAGATCATGATTCCGCCCGGCGCGCAGACCCAGCATCCCAACGGCCTGCGGTTCACGGCATGGGACGCGGCCGGCACCGCCGTCGACGAGCGCACATTCTTCTCTATCGGCGGCGGCTTCATTGTGGAAGACCACCCCGCTTCCAGCGCCACGGCTCTCATCCAAGACCAGGAAAAAGAAAAAACTCCGTTCCCCTTTCACAGCGCGGCGGAACTACTGGCAACGGCTCATGCCCAGGAGCTCTCCATCAGCCAGCTCATGCTCGAGAATGAGTGCGCTCTTATGAAGGATCGCGGCGGGCGTTCTCCGGTTGAAGCCGTGCGCGATGGGATCGACCGCATCTGGCAAACCATGCAGGGCTGCATCGAGCGCGGCATGGCAGCGGAAGGCGTTCTGCCTGGTGGGTTAAATGTCAGGCGACGCGCGCATCGCCTCGCCGAGCGCCTGCGCGAGAAGGAAGCGGATGGCAAGACGGGCGATCCGCTGGCTCCGCTCGACTGGGTTACGGTTTACGCCATGGCGGTGAACGAAGAGAATGCCGCCGGCGGCCGCGTGGTGACCGCGCCCACCAACGGCGCCGCGGGAGTGGTCCCCGCCGTGGCGCGTTACTACCAGCGATTCATCCCCGATGCGGATCACGAAGGCATTGTGCGCTTCTTCCTCACCTCGGCGGCCATCGGCAGCCTCTATAAGGAGAATGCGTCGATCAGCGGCGCGGAGGTAGGCTGCCAGGGAGAAGTGGGTGTGGCCTGTTCCATGGCCGCCGGCGGACTCGCCGCCGCGCTGGGCGGTACGAATGGACAGATTGAGCACGCCGCCGAGATTGCGATGGAGCACAATCTGGGCATGACTTGCGACCCCATCGGCGGACTTGTCCAGATTCCGTGCATTGAGCGCAATGCCATGGGCGCGGTGAAGGCCGTGCATGCCACGCGCATCGCGCTCAACGAGTCGGAGGCGCATAAAGTCTCGCTCGATCAGGTCATCCGCACCATGTATCTGACCGGCCTCGACATGCAATCGCGCTACAAAGAGACCAGCCTGGCGGGGCTTGCGCTGAACGTGATCGAGTGTTGATCGAGCCGGGATGGAGCGCGTAATCGAATCGATGCGACGCCGAAAACGAGTTTCGCGATGCGAGCAAAGTGCGATTCGAACTCCGATGCGATTCGATTCGCGCTTCGCTTCCATTCCGCGGCGAAAGAATTGTTGCTCTTTTTTCCACTCTCACTACGTTTTTTTCTTGACATCGATGCTGCGCGATTCTATACATTCTTCAACTGCAATTTAAATATTGCAGGATCGATGCAACCCATCGAAAAGGGAGAATAGGCAAATGGCAACTAAGAAAGCAGCCAAGAAGGCAGCGAAAAAGGCACCCGCTAAGAAGGCGGCAAAGAAGGCCGCAAAGAAGAAGTAGCGGATCGACCAACCAAAAAGGCAACACTCCAGGGGGACGCTCAAAGCGTCCCCCTCAGTGTTTATGCGGTGATTTACACTTCCTGATGAGCTGCTGAGAACACCGGCCGCGCCGCATAGGGTGTCGGAGCGCGACGAGGCGGCCTCCGAAGCGGCCGGCAAAACTCTTAAATGCGGCTGCGGGCTTCAAGACCTTGAAGGTGGCTTGATGAAAGTTTCCTGCCAAGAAACCGGACGGCCTTCCGCAGTTGCCTGAACCGTACAGGAGAAAGTGAAATGACGCGCCGCCGCTGGATTGCCGAGCACTGGGACGAGGCGACTGCCACTTTAGTGGGAGCGCAGGCCGAACACCTGGCTCGCGTTCTGCGCGCACGGGAGGGTATGGAGGCGGACGTAGTGGCCGGCGGCCGCGTCTTTCACGCCCAGGTTGCAGCCGTTACGCTTGCCGGCGACGCGAGCGAAGTGCGCCTGAATCTGCTCGCCGAGCTCGTGGCCGATCCCGCTTTGCCGGTTACGCTGGCAATCGCCATCTATAAATTCGATCGCATGGAGTGGGCGATTGAAAAGGCCGCCGAGCTGGGAGTGGCCGAGATTGCGCCTATGATTGCCCGCCGCACCGAGAAGCATCTGGCGCAGGCGGCCTTGAAGCGCGCCGAACGCTGGCGCCGCGTTGCGCATGAGGCGTCCAAACAAGCGCGGCGCAGCGATGTGCCGTTGATTCACGATCCGGTTCCGCTCTCCGCGCGAGTGCGCGCCGTCTCCGCGGCCACGCGCATCGTGCTCGCCGAACAGGAGCGCACCACGACCCTCCGTCACGCACTCGCGGAGGCTCTGGCTTCCGCCGAACAGGAAATGCCGTCGCTCGAGATCGCCATCGGCCCCGAGGGCGGATGGGCTCCTTCGGAAGAAGCGCTCTTCGATGCCAACGGCTGGCGCGCGGTGTCGCTGGGTCCGCGCATCCTGCGCGCGGAGACCGCTGCGATTGCGGCGCTGGCCGTTGTTGCTTCCTATCTGGAGTGACCCCAATCGATAAAGTCTTCGCCCGGAATCCGCCAGATTTTCAACTCACCGCAAAAACTGGGTGCCCCAGGTTCGGCGCGGTTTCATCGCGCCTGACCTGGGACAGCACGAACCTGAATCGGGGGCTCGAAATCATGCAGTCAAGGATTCACAGCGAAACGCCTCGCTTCCACGGAATGAAATCCACCTGGCCGCGCTGCTCGGCCTTGGTGAATCGCTCGCCGCTGGCCACTTCAATCGATAGCTCGAGCAGCTTCTCCGCGCAGGCGGCAATGGTGGTCTCGCCGCTCACGATGCCGCCGGAGTCGAAGTCGATGATGTCGTCCATGCGTTCGGCGAGTTTCGAGTTGGTGGAGATTTTCACGACCGGCGCAATGGGATTGCCGGTGGGCGTGCCCAGCCCGGTGGTGAACAGCACCAGCGTCGAGCCCGCGCCCACCTGCGCCGTCACGCTTTCCACGTCGTTGCCCGGCGTGCACTGCAGCGTCAATCCCGGCGTGGTGGCGTACTCGGGATAGTCGATCACGTCGCTCACCTTCGACACGCCGCCTTTGCGCGCCGCGCCCGCCGATTTGATCGCGTCGGTAATCAGTCCATCGCGAATGTTTCCGGGCGAGGGGTTGAAGGCGAAGTCCGACTGAACCGCCCTGGCGCGCGCCGCGTACGCCTGCATCAGATTGGAAAAGCGCCGGGCCAGTTCGTCGGTGGCGCAGCGGTCGATCAGCTCCTGCTCGACTCCGTGCAGCTCGGGAAACTCCGACAGCATGGTCTTGCCGCCCACGCCCACTAGCAGATCGGAGACGTAACCAACCGTAGGGTTCGCCGAGATGCCGCTGAAGCCGTCCGAGCCGCCGCACTGCAATCCGACTGTGAGCGCGGAGAGCGGCGCCGGTTGGCGATGCGCGCGGTTGGCCTCAGCCAGCGCCGCATACGTCTCATCCAGCGCCTGCCCCAGCAGCGCGCTCTCGTGTCCCGATTTCTGCTGTTCGAAGAGGAGCACCGGCTTGCGCAGCTCGGGATCCCGCGCGCGCAGTTCTTCCATCAGGATGCTGGCCTGCGCATTCTGGCAGCCCAGGCTCAGCACGGTTGCGCCGGCCACGTTGGGATGATGAATGTAACCGGCCAGCAGTCCGCACAGCGCGCGCGCATCCTGGCGCGTGCCGCCGCACCCCAGCTGATGGGTGAGAAAGCGAATGCCGTCGAGATTGGGAAAAATTCGTTCCGCTTTGGGCTGAGCATTCGATTCCCCGCCCGCGCGGCCGTTCGATCGCGATTGAATCAGATCGCGTACGTGCTGGCGATAGCCGTTGTTGGCGCGCCCGTAACCCAGCTCTTCTTCGAGCGCTTCCCGCATCTGCTCCACATTGCGGTTCTCGCAGAAGACCAGCGGCAGCACGATCCAGTAATTGCGCGTGCCCACCTGGCCGTCGGCGCGGCGATAGCCCATGAACGTGCGTTCCGCCCACGCCGTGGCGTCCGGCGCCGCAATCGCCGCCGGACGCCGCTCGGAGGAATATTCGCCGGTGCGATGACGGACGTTGAAGGTGGTCAGCAGTCCTCCGCGCGGAATCGCTTTTACGGCTTCGCCCACCACCATTCCGTACATGAAGATGACGTCGCCCGGATCGAGATCGGCAAGCGCCATTTTCTGTTTGGCGGGGATGGTCTGCGCAACCTGGCACGAAGCCGATGAGTCGCCGCGCCCGAACTGCGCCACCGAGCCGGGCTCAAGCGTGGCCAGCGCCACCACCACATTGTCGCGGGCGTCGAGTTGAAGAACCGTCTCCGGCATGGGCAATCCTTCCTGCTCCGGTGGAATGCTTGCGATCAACAGGAAAGGATACAACCCCGCCATGCCGGCTGGCATTCAGCCAAATCGCTCCGTGCCCCATCCATTCCACGCTCTTCGTGGAAAGGGTGGGACAGCACGAACCCGCATGATCCCATCTTCACAACCGCGCGTAATGCAGCAGCAGCCCGGCGAGCGCACCACCGGCCAGGTCGCCGACGATCGGAATCGGCGCGTACCGCCAATTCGAGCCGCCCTTGCCGGGAATCGGCAGCAGCGCGTGCGCGAGGCGCGGACCGAGATCGCGCGCGGGGTTAATGGCATATCCCGTTGTCCCTCCGAGCGAGAGTCCGATGCCCCACACCAGGCACGCCACCAGCCACGGTCCCACGCCCGCCGCCGGCCCGTTCAGCGAAACACCATGCGAAAAAATTGCTCCCGCCACGACCACCAGCATCGCCGTGCCGATCATCTCGCTGGCAAGGTTGGCCATCGGACTGCTCACCGCCGGGCTGGTGCAAAACACGCCCAGCTTGGCCTTGGGATCGGGCGTAAGCCGCCAGTGCGGAGTGTAGTGGAGGGCCATCAGCGCCGCGCCCGTCATCGCGCCCAGCAACTGCGCCGACCAATAGACGAGCACCTGCGAATAATTCCCGCTGATCACCGCCGCCGCCAAAGTGATGGCCGGGTTCAAATGCGCACCGGCACTGCCGAACGCCTGCGCCACCAACACGCCGCACAACACGCCCAGCGCCCAGCCGGTGGCGATCACCAGCCATCCGGAATCGGCCGCGTACGACTTGCGCAGCGTCACGCCGGCATTTACGCCGGTTCCCAGCAGCACCAGAACCAGCGTGCCCATAAACTCGCCCAACCATACAGAATGCATCAGGACTTCCTGCCTCCGGTTGCACCTCTGCGGGCGCCACAAGGGCAAGCGCAGACAGCACTCCGGAACACGATTTGCGGAACCTTAGCATTCTCCCCTGCGGAGGCTGATATCGCCAAGCCCGGCACTCGATTCCGGCCGGCGGCTGAAGCCATGCGCGGCCCGCGGCCATAGCATAATAGGATCACTGGCGCGCGCGGAAATGGATTGCCGGAGGAATTGGGCCATCGAAGCGAGGATCGAGAGACCCGGCCGCAACCGCCACGCCAGCCCGGCAAAGGAGAACGGCGCATGTTCAAACTGCTGCTTCATTGGATATTGAGTGCGATCGCCCTGCTGATTGTTTCCAAGTTCGTGCCCGGCTTCCACGTGTATGGCCTTTGGCCGGCGATGATCGCCGCGCTGGTAATCGGGCTGCTGAACGCCACCGTGGGACTGTTCCTGAAGATCGTCACCTTCCCCTTGACCATTCTCACGCTGGGTCTTTTCCTGCTGGTGGTCAACGGGCTGATGATCCTGGTGGCGTCGAGCCTGGTGAGCGGCTTTCACGTGAGTGGGTTCGTTCCGGCGTTCCTGGGCGCGGTGGTGCTGGCGCTGCTGGGGATGGCCATCAAGGCGCTGACCAGGGACGCGTAGAGCGGCTCCACAATTCAAGTGCCTTTTCTGGCGTCATGCAAGGTGGGTTTTTCTGATAAGAAACAACCCCTCAGCTATGCTGCGGCAGGAGTGAGCTGAACGTCAAATCCGAGCTTTTTGAGTCGATGTGCCAAGCGCATGGCTTGGATGTTTTGCGCTTGGCGGTCGAAGTGGTTGGGTCCGAGATCGTGATAGACGGCGCCATTTTTTAGCATGTGATAGGCGGCGGTGAGGATGGAAGCAGCCACGGCGCCGATGGCTTTCTTCGCTCCGCGGCGGGAGCGCAGGCGGAGGTATTGTGTCTGCAAATAGCTGTTTTTAGTGCGCGCGGCCGCCCATGCACACTGAATCAAGGATGTCTTCAACCAGGGTGCGCCCATGCGCATGCGCGTGGAACGGCGCTTGCCGGCGCTTTCGTCGTTGCGCGGGCACAGTCCGGCCCAGGAGACCAGATGGGCGGCGGTGGGAAACCGGCTCATATCGATACCGATCTCGGAGACCAGCACCTGGGCCGAAAGGTGGCTGATGCCCGGGATGGTGCTCAGCAGTTCGATGGCGGCGCGAAAGGGCTCGACGTTTGCGCGCACCTCTTCGTCGATGCGGGCGATAGCCGCATCGAGAGCATCGATCTGGTCCAGGTGCAGCTTGAGCAGGAAGCGATGATGCCGGGTAACCCGGCCGCGTAACGCCGCCTCCAGTTCGCTGCTGCTGGCGCGGAGATTGCGATGGGCCAGCGAAGCCAGGGCCTGGGGGACGGTCTGGCCGGCGATCAAGGCATCGATGATGCGGCGGCCGGAGAGGCCCAGAATATCGGTGACCACCGAATCCAGCTTGATGTTGGCGTCCTCCAGCGTTTTTTGGATGCGCTGGGTGTGACTGCTGCGTTGGCGCACTATCTGCTTGCGGGTTCTGAGCAGATCGCGCATCTGCTGGGTCGGTTCGTCGGGCACAAAGCTGGCACGAATGAGTCCGTGCGCCATCAGATCGGCCAGCCAGACGGCATCGTTTACGTCCGTCTTGCGCCCCGGCACGTTCTTGACATGAGCCGCGTTGGCTAACAGCAGTTCGAACTCGCCGTCGGAAAGAATATGCCAGACCGGCTTCCAGTACACTCCTGTGGCTTCCATGGCAATGTGCGTCGCCGACTCGGTTGAAAGCCAATCCGAAAGCGACATCAGTTCCTGCGTGGTTGTCTTGAAGGTCTTGACCTGAATCGCCACCTTGCCGTTGCTCATATGGCGAACACAGGCCACCACCGAGTCTTTATGCACATCCAGACCGGCACAATGCGGATAGAGAACTTCCATCGTTCCTCCTTGCGCCGCCGGCGTGGAACCCCAACAGAGAAATCTGACAAACGCGCTCCACGGCCAGAATCGGCCGCTGGCGCAATCCAGGGTGCTCAAGGGTTCCGGGTCCGACTTGAGGACGGGCTCAAATCCACCAGGAAAAAGATCGACCTCCGTGCCCGCTGCGCCTCCCCACTGTAACCGAACCGCTGCCGGTTTCATCCTCCAGGGTCGGTTCTACCGGTGACAGACTTGAGGAAAAACCCACTCAGCAGCCGCGGCTTCGGGGCACGGCAATTGTGGAACCGCTGTAGCCGTTCAGTTCGCCTGCAAACCGACCAGCTCTATTTGGAAACAGCCGCCGCGGGTTGCGGTGCAACATTGGCGGTCGCACGGGGTGGTCCGCTCGCGGGCGCGGCGGGCGCATTGCGCACGGCGGCTTTTTTCACCGCTTTGCCCGGCGAAGGTTGCGCCTTAGCAGGCCGCGTGACCACCGGTCCGTTGAGGGTCTGCGGGGTGCGCATGGCGTTCGCGCCTGAAAAGCTGCCTGGAGCAGCCACGTGCGGCATCGCGGTGAGCCTTGGCGGCTGGCCCTGCTCGACGCGGGAGTACACGCCCCATCCGCCTCCTGCGACCACAAAGGCAATGGCTGCCGCGGCCACGGCGCGCATCCAGCCGCCGCCCGGCGAAAGCCGCGCAGGCCACGGCAGAACACGGCCGCGGCGTGGAGCCGACCGCAATACTTCGTGGACCCGATCTTCGAGTCCCTCGGGAGCCGGAAGATTGGCGATCAGGCGAAGCGTTTCTTCGCCATTCGAATTTGCGGCATGAACGGCGCTGCCGGGAAACGGATTTTGAGAGTTAGGATTCATCGCAGACTCCTCGCATGGTTGAGCAGGCCTGCCATCAGGTTGCGTGCGCGAAAAAGCCGCGAACGGACGCTGGACTCGGTGATGCCGAGAACCGCGGCGATCTCCACGCTGGATAATTCTTCGAACGCCGATAGCTGCAAAACCTGGCGCTCCTTGGCGGGAAGCCGATCGACGCAGGCCAGCACTTGCGCGTGGTGCTGCGCGGCTGCGGCCATCTGCTCTGCGGAAAGCCCATTGGACGGCAGAACCCGGGCCAGCTCCGAAACGTCATCGGTCTCCGGCCTTGTCTTGGCGCGGCGTTTGCGGTCCAGCACGATATTCCAGACGATCCGGATCAGCCACACCCGGTGGTCGCGCACTTCGTCCAGCGTATCGCGATGCCGCAGCACGCGGAGAAAGGTTTCCTGCACGGCATCTTCGGCGTCCGCGGGGTTGCGCAGTACGGAAAAGGCTACCCGGTAGAGAGCGCCGGCGTACTGGTTCACCAGAACCGCAAGCGCCGCTTCCTCCGCCTGGGTACGGGTTTGATCGGCCGCGGCGCTGTTGGGAATCTCCATCCAACCTGCGTAAATGGCCTGGCTGGTACTCATACACACCAGACGCAGGCGAATTGGAAAATGCTCACACGCGCCGCGTCCGCTCCGGCATACTCGGGTGCAGGAATCGGAAGAGCGGCCGGTCCCTGACTCCGGCGCGCGGCTTACTGCTTGGCGGTGAGCTTTTCTGCGGCAATGGAGCCGGCCGCGCCGTCCTTGTCCGCGTCCTTCACCTTGGCCCAGAGCGCGCGGGCCTGCTCCTGCTTGCCTTCCGCCGCATAAAGGTCCGCCAGATCCAGCTGCGCCGCGCCCGCGGAGACGGTCTCAGACGGCTTTGCCGCAAGCGCGTTGTAGAGATCGACGGCCTGGCTGTCGCGGCCCGTCTGGTGATAGAGGCCGGCAAGAGCCAGCTTGGCCAGATTGGAAAGATTGCGGTTCCACGAATCGGCGGCGGCCTTCAGCTCCGTTTCGGCCGGGCCGTTCTGGCCGAGCTCCTCGTAGGTCACTCCGGCAAAATAGCGGGCTTTGCTCGCCTCGGGAAGCCAGCTATAGTCGTGTGCCACGGCCACAAACTCGCGATTGGCTTCCTTGGAGCGGCCCTCGGCCGTTGAGTAAACGCCGGTCTCCGGCGGCTCGCCGGGCTCCAGCAGCGGCGCATTGTAGACATCCACAGCCCCGCCCAATGCCAGGTCGGCGGCCGATGCGCGCACGGTCCAATAGACCAGCGCGGCGATAACCAGGACGAGAACAGCGCCTGCGCTGATCACCCACTGCAGAACGCCGGAGCGGTGACCGCTCAGCCAACTGGCGCTGCTCGCTGCGGCCTGGGCAAACTTGTCTTTCTTCAAGGCATGACGGGTTTGTGTATCCACGGGGTTCTTCCAGTCCTTCGCTGGTGGGCTTGCAGGCGGGGCCGAACGGCTGAACTACCCAGGTTGGAGGCACTGCCAATGCAACCCTATTAGTTTATCAGCGTGCCATGGCGTTTAACCAGCGGACCCGAAGCGGCGGCGACAGCCTTCCGCCGCGCCTTCGCTCGGCAGAGCGATTCGATCCCTGCGTTATCGCCCTTGAGCGCTGGAGCGTAGAGCGCGGATGCGCTCGATAGCCGTGCTCATGGTCGGGCGCTCCTGGGCGGCGCACAGCCCTTTGTCGATGAGCGATTCTACAAATTCCTGCATCGGGAGGCCGCGCGACTGCGCCTCGCGTACGATTTCGTCGGAGATGGTTATGGTGATCAGCATGGGCTGTGGTTTCCCTGCTCTCTTGATCGGCAGGCCGGGGCAATCGAACAGCGTGCGATTGGAAAAATGGCGTTACCATCGCGGCGGATTCCTACGGCAAGCGTGGTACTGCACAAACCTGGGTGCCCCAGGTCCCGACTTTGGGACCTGGGATAGCACAGGCCTCCACATGACTTCTTTGTGGCGATGGCTTGCCCGCGCGCACGCCAAAGCGTTAGGCTGAATGCATGTACGAAGACTTTCACGTAGCCGACCGCTGGACCGGTGAGGACCTGCACATCCGCTGGAAAGGCACCATGGTGGCCATCGCCACGCGCCACGCCGATGCCGTCGACATCCGCTTCGACGTCAACGGCCGCCCCATGTGGATCGCCCTCCCTTGCATCGCCTGGGTCGAGCAGAAGAAGCGCAGCGGCAAAGTCATCACCGATCAGCTCGCGGCGCAGATCGCCGGCCGCTATCTCCAGCAACTCATCGAGGAAGGCTACGACGCGCAGCGCGAAATCTACACCATGACCGTCGCCGAGGTGCTTGACCATCTGGATGCCGTCGTGGCCGAAGCCAAACAGCAGGGCTCGATTCCGACTCTGCCCGTGCTTGCCTAACTGCCGCTCGTCCGTGAACAATTGTCAGCGACATGAATTCCACTTCAGCTCCCACTTTGCTGGTCCTGGCCGCGGGCATGGGCAGCCGCTACGGTGGGCTCAAGCAGATTGAGCCGGTAGGGCCGTCCGGCGAAGCCATCATCGACTATTCCATCTACGATGCTTTACGCGCCGGCTTCGGCAAGCTGGTCTTCGTGCTGCGCAAGGAGATCGAGCAGCCGTTCAAGGAGGCCGTGGGCGCGCGGTTTGAAAAGCGCATCGCGGTCGAGTACGTCTTTCAGGAGCTGGACAAGATTCCTGCCGGCTTCACCGTGCCCGCCGGGCGCACCAAGCCCTGGGGCACCACGCAGGCCATTCTCATGGCCGCGGACGCCATTCATGAACCCTTCGCCGCCATCAACGCCGACGATTTTTATGGCCCCCAGAGCTATCGCCTGCTCGCCGCGCATCTGCAGTCCGGCGCCGAAGACTACGCGATGGTGGGATTCACTCTCAGCAACACGCTCTCTGAGTTCGGCTCCGTGGCCCGCGGCGTGTGCCGCGTGAACGCGGGCGGCTACCTGGAGAGCGTGGTCGAAATGACCGCAATCGAGCGCGATGGCGCGCAGGTGAAGAACACCGATGCCGGCGGCCGCGTGACCGTGCTCGCCGGCAACGAACCGGTGTCCATGAACATGTGGGCGTTCACGCCGCGCGTCTTCGCCCAGCTTCGCGGCCGGTTCGAGGCCTTTCTGCGCCAAAGCGGCGCGGACCTGAAGCGCGAGTGCTACATTCCCAGCACGGTCAACGATCTGGTGGCCGACGGCGAGGCCCGCGTCAAAGTCCTGCGCACCGGCGATGCGTGGTTCGGCGTCACCTATCGCGAGGACCATCCCCGCGTCGTCGAAAGCATTCGCCGCCTGGTGCGGGAAGGCGCGTATCCCGAGCGGCTCTGGTCATGAACCCGGCGCCCATGCGCTCGCTCCCTCAGCCTGAGCGTGGAATACATCTCGCAGTTGGAGCGCGGAACCAAGCAGCCGAAAGGACCGGCGCTGGCGCTGCTCAATGTGATCCGGCGCAAGGGGTTTGAGGCGATACTCTGAAGCTCGCGTTCGACGCATCCCGGAGGGACGCGGGGAAAATAGCCCCGGGTGAAGTCCGCCGCGTCGACGGCGGGCGCAACCCGGGGAATGCCGCCCCAATGGAGACGAAGCCCCGTAGGGGCAGCCGAAACCGGCCATTCCAATGCGATGAGCCAGGCCGCCTTCGCCCGCTATCTCAATCTCACCACCGGTTACATCTCGCAATTGGAGCGCGGCGCCAAACAACCCAAAGGCCCGGCGCTCGCGCCTTTTCGAAAAACCGGAATGGGGACAAGTTCCACAAACGCAGAAAAGCCCTGCCTTTCGGCAGGGCTTTTTGCTGAACTAATGCCGGCGATCACCTAATCTCCCACACAGTCGCCCGTGCAGTACCATCGGCCCAGCGAGGCTTAACTTCCGTGTTCGGGATGGGAACGGGTGATCCCTCGCAGTATGGTCACCGGCAAGCTTTGGATGGCGCTTGGCGGATGGTTGTCCGCAGCCTGCCGCGGCGTCGACTCGTGTTCCGGTTGGTTTCCTCCGGAAAACTCGAGGAGCGCGGTCTGCAATCTGGCGCCAAAGAAATTTGCCGGAGCGCGCTGCAATCACGAAATTCGCGATCGAAACACGCTCCAGGAACGAAATTGATTGGACTTACAAGGCTTGTAAGAAGAAC